>NZ_JAKRFZ010000010.1 GCF_022347765.1 Pseudoalteromonas sp. OOF1S-7
CCTGGTTAGTTACCGCAGCCTTGCTGCGAAGTGGAGCGCCATATTAACCGCTTCACTTTTAAAGTCAACTAGAAAATTTAATTTTTCTTAATTAAGCTTTCCGTTTGGCTTTCCCGTCACTTGGCGCCTTGCTTTTCAGCGTTGTGCCCCGTGTCGGTGGATGCGCATTATAGGGAAATCGAAACCCAGCGCAACCCCTTTTTTGAAGAAAAGTGAGAAAAACGGCGCATTTGGACGTTAATTGTACGAAATAGGTGTTTTTTGACATAAAACACCGCTAAACCAGCCTGATTTCAGGTCCATAAAACGCAAAAAGGCCAGTCAGAGCGTTCCGACTGGCCTTTATCAATCTGGTTTTAGGTCGTTTATAGACTTAGAACTTGTATTCGATACCTGCACCCAGGTAGTCTTCTTCTACACCATTGTCTTCATCAACACTTGAGTAGAAGGCGTAAAGCTTTGCAGCTTTGCTCAGCTTGTGGTCGATACCCACAGAAATACCATCAACCTTATCGCCCTTATCAAAGTCGATAACCTGATATTGCAGCTTCAGGGTATTTGCGCCGAAACCGTATGCTGCGTTTACCATATAACCGTCGGCCTCATCAGAGCCATCAACTTTCTCTTGCATCTGGTACATTGCGCCCAGTTTAAAATCTGCCACTTTACCCTGAACAGAAAAACGTACTGCATCATAGCCTTTTACTTCGCTGTCAGTTGCAACCGCGGCATAGAAGTTGGTTTTTTTCAGTTTAGCGTCACCATAAGTGAGCGCTGCTGAATAACCATTTTCACCATCTGTGCTGTCTTCTGCGATGAAAGTACCGAGTACTTTGAATCCATTGAAGCTGGCTGACTTGTAAGAGATAGAATCGCCAAGACGGTTTTCACCTTTAAACAGGTTCTTGATATCCGCTTCCAGGTCATTAAACAAGTCCAGCTTACCTTGTGACTGTTTGAAAGCCGTATCATTACGACCGATAACGATTTCACCAAACCCGCCTTTTAAACCCACATACTGGTTACGTGCCGTAATGTTGTCGTCTTCACCTTTTGAATCGGCATCAGATACGTCAACCTGGAACTCTAGTTTATAGATAACTTCAAGGCCAGAATCTAGTTTTTCTGCCCCTTTGAAACCAAAGCGTGATGCGTTGCTTTTCACCTCAGTGAATGAACCTTCACCTTCGTCTGAACTTTGTACAGACAAATTCGCTTTACCATATACATCAACATCAGCGTAAGCGCTTGCAGACAAAGCACCGAAAAGAGAAACAAATAATGCTGATTTAGATAATTTCATGTGTATTTCCTCAAGTATCACAACACGTAATTTTTTAGACAGGCGCAGTCTGCCAGCGATAAGTGACAGAAATATTACACACAAAATAAAACTGACATTAAATTGTCAGCTGACCATCATAAATAATTCAATAATCTGTAACCTAATCAGGTAAAGACGCCAACAGGCTGGCAATCGTTTCTATCTGCTCCAGTTGATCATTGTCCTTGTGATAAGCAACATAAATCTCCCGCGCATTCTGCTCCACCGATTCGATATGGAACAGCTGTTTCTTCTCTATTGATTCAACCGCCAGCGCACGGGGGATAAATGCGCAGCCCCCACACTGCATGATAAGGTCCAGCGCAATGCGGCCGGTACTGGTTCTGAAATAAGGCGGCGTGCTGCCAGTGAACTGTTTTGCATGCCACAATGAAAAGGCCGTTCCCCAGTCTACGTAAACATATTGCTTATCAAAAAAGTCTTCGCTTGTCGTTTGCGCCATTGTACTGACCGGGATGATGGCCAGGTGCTTAATTTGTTTGACCACCAGCTCATCCACTTTGGGTGGATCAAATAACACGGCAATATCGAGCGTGCGCTCCAGTAACAGACGCGTACTCTCCTGCTGGGCTTTGACTTCAGCCACCAGCGATACCCCGGGCATGGCGGCCACGATATGGTTAATCCCAAACTGTAAAAACGCGTCCCAAATGTTCGGGGTACCCGCCAGGGACAGCTGTTTATGCATGTTATTAGCCAGTGCCACGTCGACTTTGGCCCGCTGCATCCCGGTTAAGATCATATTGGCATGGGGTAACAAACGTTCGCCCGGCGCAGTCAGCTGAATATTATTGCGCTGACGGATAAACAAATTCACGCCAAGGCTTTGTTCTAACTGGCGGATCCGGAAGCTCACAGCGGATTGAGTAATGTATAAATTCTCGGCTGCACGACCAAAGTGACGGGTCTTTACTACTTCGACAAATGTTTTTAATAGATCTAGGTCCACATAGCCCCCTTACGATAAAAAAAACTCGTTTAATTATTTCCACACTATGGTCCATACTCCTGCCAAACAATGCTGAGGATTTCACCATGAGTCAAAATTTAGCGACCCTGAAAGAAGCTTTTGCTACAACAAAACACTTCTATGATGATATTAACTTTCCCCGGGGGTTTTCACGAAGCGGACACTTTACCCTGCAAGAGTCTGATATTCTGGAAAACCATGGTGCGTTACTTAAGAGCTTATACACTAAAGCCTGTGATCCGCAAAATGAATTTCAGCAACACTTTGTGGAGGTGATGGGGGGATTAGGAAGCCCGGAAAATGCCATGGAAAAGACCTGGGCCAAATACCTTAAACTGACAACCTGCAAAACCAAGTTTCATACTTTGTTTGGCCGCTCTAAGGTCAATGCAAATAAAGAAGAAGTCGAAGCGGTAGCCACAGAGGCAGACGACGACCTGTAAAACATCACAAGGAGCACAGGCAGTGCCTGTGCTCCCACCTTTATCATGCCGCAGCAAGACGACGCTGCGCCATACTCGCCCGATAAGAGTCAAAGCTAAATAGCGCTAACGCTGACCAGATAAACGCGAACGTTAACACCCGCTCTGCACTAAACTCTTCGCCATAAAACACCACAGCCAGCATAAACATCAGACTGGGTCCAATGTACTGAAAGAATCCCAAAGTAGAATAAGGGATGCGTTTTGCAGCCGCGGTAAAGCATAATAACGGCAAAGTCGTCACCACACCGGCGCTGATCAACAGCAGGTTGGTGAGCCAGTCATTCAGCATCATATTGCTGGTGTCGCTGGGTGTTAGCCACCACCAGTAACCTAATGCAATGGGCAGCAGAATCACGGCTTCAATCAGCAAACCGGGTAAGGACTCCACCGCCATGGTCTTGCGCAGCAATCCATAAATTGCAAATGACCCGGCTAAAGAAAAGGCGATCACTGGAAACGAACCAAAGCTCACCAATTGCAGCACCACCCCGACAAGGGCCAGCGCAACCGCAAACTGCTGGCGAGGACGCAGGCGCTCGTGTAAAAACAGCATGCCTAACAGTACATTGAGTAGGGGATTGATATAGTAGCCCAGGCTGGCATCCAGCATATGGCCATTATTCACAGACCAGATAAACAAGCCCCAGTTAAATCCCAACAATAAAGCCGTAACCGTCAGCATCAGCATCAATTTAGGCTGGCGCAGTACCGCAATGACTTTATGCCAGTTCAGCTTAACCGCGATGATCAAGGCGATAAAGAGCACTGACCAGACAACCCGATGGATAAGAATTTCAAGCGCATCAACCTGATCCAGTGATTTAAAATAGATGGGGGCCAGTCCCCACATCAAAAACGCTAAAACGGCAAAGGTATACCCCTGCTTCGTTTCACTACTCGTTCCCATTCATTTCTCCCAAGCACAACATAAATTGGCCTTCTGATTGTTCCCACAGATGCCAAGCGCGCAGTATACCGCAAACTGTACCCGCCAGTATGATTTTCCTGTGATCAAAAACAAAAGACATCTGACGTAAAACCCACTAAAATGCGCTCGATGGAAAATCTTGCAACTCACTCAATCGACACACCGCACGGCGTACTGAAAGAAGTTTTTGGCTACAGTGACTTCCGTGACGGGCAACTCGACGTCATTCAGGCGTGCCTGGACGGGCGCGACAGCTTAGTATTGCTGCCGACAGGCGGTGGCAAATCTTTGTGTTACCAGGTACCCGCTTTACTCTTACCCGGCACCTGTATTGTGGTCTCTCCCCTTATCTCTTTGATGCAGGATCAGGTTGCCCAGCTCAAGGCGCTAGGTATCTCAGCCGAGTTCATCAATAACAGCATTGACCGGGCACAGCAACAAGCCATTTATCAGCGTTTGCATCAGGGCGAGATCAAGCTATTGTACGTCGCACCAGAGAAAGTACTACAAAGTGAGTTCATAGAGCGTCTGAGCCACCTGAAGCTAGGTTTGTTTGCGATTGATGAAGCCCACTGCGTATCGCACTGGGGGCACGACTTCAGACCGCATTACTGCCGTCTGCATGAATTAAAACAACGCTTTGCCACAGTGCCTATGATGGCGTTGACGGCAACGGCCGATCTGGCCACCCGCAGTGACATTGTCACCCAGCTCGGCCTGCATACTCCGTTTATCCACACAGGCAGTTTTGACCGACCGAATATCCGCTACACCATCGAAGAAAAGTTCAAACCCCTGTCACAATTGATGCGCTACCTGCGTACGCAAAAGGGGCAAAGTGGTATTGTTTATTGCTCCAGCCGTAAGCGCGTTGATGATATCTCAGAAAAGCTGGTTGAGGCCGGCTTTAACGCCGCAGCATATCATGCCGGCATGACCAACGAGCAACGCCAGTTCGTGCAAAATGCCTTTGCCCGCGATGACATTCAAATTGTTGTGGCGACCGTAGCATTTGGTATGGGGATTAATAAATCGAACGTGCGTTACGTGCTGCATTACGATATCCCCAAGAGTATCGAGGCATATTACCAGGAAACCGGACGCGCCGGACGGGATGGCCTGGCAGCGGAAGCCATCATGTATTTCGACCCCGCCGACATTGGCCGGGTAAAACGCTTTTTTGAAGACATTGAGGACGAACACCGTCGCAGAGTTGAAGAGCAGCGTTTTAACTCAATGGCCAGCTTTGCCTCGGCACAAACCTGTCGCCGCCAGATCCTGCTCAACTATTTCAGCGAATATCAGCGTGAACCCTGCGGTAACTGCGACATTTGCCTGAACCCACCAAAGCGCTTTGACGGCACTTTGGTCGCTCAGCAAGCATTGTCCTGTATATACCGGGCTGAGCAGCGTTTTGGATTGGGCTACATTGTCGATGTCCTGCGCGGTGCCAACACTGCCCGGATCCGGGACAATCAGCATCACACACTGAGCACCTATGGCATAGGCAAAGAACACAGTAACGAATACTGGCTGAGTATCTTGCGACAACTGATCCATCACGGACTGGTCGCACAGGATATCACCCAGGGCGCGGCACTGCGCCTGACCGAAGGTGCCCGCTCGGTACTGCGCGGTGAGTATGCGTTGCAACTGGCGCAGCCGCGACTTGAAGCCAAGCACGTTTATCAGGATAAACTGGCACAGTTCAATTACGATAAAAAGCTGTTTGCCAAGCTGCGTAGCCTGCGTAAAGAACTGGCTGATCAGGACGATGTACCGCCCTATGTGGTATTCAGTGATAAAACCCTGGCGGAAATGGCCCAGTTGCTCCCGACCAACGACAGCGAGTTCCTGAAAGTCTCTGGGGTTGGCTTTACCAAGCTCAGCAAATATGGTGCGCCCTTTATGCAGCTGATCCGCAATTACCTCGACACCGATTAACCCGATATACCAAGTGGAGTCACAGTGACAACGCACATTGATCACCTGGCAGATCAGGATACGATCCTGATCACCCCCTCAGCACTGCCTGACGCGGATGAATTTGAACTGTGGGGGCAAGTTTTCTTGCACCTGGATGGCCTCTCTTTGCTGGAATTTCACCAGGGCGCCGACCGCCACCAGTGGCGATTTACCTGTGCAGGTCACCCCTATAATCTCAACTTTGAACACTACAGCGAGAGTATCTGGATCGCGCCGGAAGGCCTTGGTGCAACTGAACATTTGCCTAAGCTGGTTACATTATTACGGTTAAATTTACAACAATAATATAGACTTAGTTGAGCAGCTGTGGCTAACATAGGCCATAATAAAAAGTACGTTAATTAACGACAGGCTGTTCTATGGGTTGGGTTGTTCGCGCTTCGATACTCACAATTCTCACATCGGTGGCTGCCACCTCTGCGCCGATTGCGGCGAGCATGCCCGTGAGTGCATCTGAGCACTGCGGCAACAACCGCACCAATGCACCTGAGGACAATAACCTCCACCGCCAACTCGACAGCGAAGATCCCTTACCGGAATTACAAAATGCATCCGTGGTCAGTATTGAGCTCAAGCAATTAAATGTCTTTGATACCTCTTTACCTGAGGAAGACAATGCCGTGTTTCGTTTTGCTAACCGGGCTCACATCACCACCAAACCTGAGGTGATCCGCAATTTGTTGTTGTTCACTCAAGGTGGTGACTATGATCCCAAACTGCTGCGAGAGTCAGAGCGACTACTACGCCAGCAACCCTATATTTATGATGCCAGAATATTTGCCGAGCAAACCTGCGACGGAGAGGTGGCTGTCACCGTCGTGACGCGCGACCTCTGGACATTGCTGCCCGATATTAGTTTTAGCCGTAGCGGCGGTGACAATTCCAGCCGCCTCGGCTTTCGCGAGTCCAACCTGCTGGGCTATGGCAAACGTCTGTCACTCACCCATATTTCCGACCCCGATCGCAGTGGTTATCTGTTTGTCTATGATGACCCTCAAATATTATCAAGCCGCTATCAGGGACGCCTCGAATACGCAGACAACGATGACGGCAAAGTCCACTACATTGGCATTGAATACCCATTTTTTTCTATTTCCACTCCCTACAGTTATGGCGTCAGTAACTTAAGCAATCGCCGGGTTGAATCATTTTACAACCTGGGGGAAGAGATCTCAGAATACGAGCAGCTGAGTGAAGTCTCTAACCTCTACATTGGCCGCTCTTTTGCACTCAACAACGACTGGACGCGTCGGCTGCTGCTGGGCTATCAGGATGAAAAGCAAGAGTTCGCCCGCCTTCGAAATACCACCCTGCCCATCGCTGAAAATCGCACGCTCCGTTATCCCTATATTCAGGCACAATGGTTTGAAGATGCTTATATTAAAGTGCGTAACTTTGATTCTATCTACCGCACCGAAGATTTAAATTTGGGTTGGAATATTAACGCCCTGCTTGGCTACTCCGACGCAGCACTCAGTGATGACGACAGCCGCTGGATTATGTCATTCAATGCACACAAAGCACACTTCACCTCACAAAACAGTTTGCTGCGCTTTGCCTTTAACCTGCACGGATACTGGAACAAGCGCCAGGGCGAAGCAGAAAACCTGCTGCTAAGCTCGCGGGTACAATACTACCTCAATACCAGCTTGCGCCAGTCCTGGTACGCCCAGCTTGAAGTACAATATGGCAAACACCTCAGTGCCGACCAGCAGATCACCCTGGGCGGTGAAACCGGTCTCAGAGGGTATCCGAGTAATTACCTGCAGGGCAACCGTCGGATTTTACTCAATCTGGAAAAGCGCTATTACTGGGAGTACGATTTACTGCAATTGTTTAAAGTAGGCGGCGCAGCCTACTTTGATATTGGCCGGGTTGATGGCCGCCCCTTAGCGCCTCCTTTACCAGGTAGCCTCGACGAGCCACACACACTGACTCCCCAACAGCGACATGCATTAGCACACCAAATCCAGGGTCAGTTTTTAAAAAACATCGGCCTGGGGTTGCGACTGGCACCAAGTCGGGCAAATTCCGGTCTGGTCCTGCATCTGGATGTTGCCACACCGCTCGATGGCCCTGACAACATTGACTCAGTGCAATGGTTATTTACGGTTAAAAACCGCTTTTAACTGGTTAAATTTCCCTGATATCATCCCATTTTATTTGCATACAGACGGATATGCCATATGTCAGACACCCTTACGACATTTTTACTCGCTGAGTACAAACTGATCGTCACCCTGCTTTTTATTTTCCTCTTTCCTCTGCTCCTTAAACTGGCGATCAAAGTGCTACATAAGATCACCCGAGGGAAAATCGACCTGCACCGTCAGCAACGCGCAGAACTGCTGTTAAAAGGCCTGGTTGGTGCAGTATTACTGTGTCTGTTGCTGGTTTTCTGGGGCATTGAATTGCGTGGACTGCTGGTGCTGGGGTCTTCCTTATTTGCCATGCTGGGTGTCGCTATGTTTGCCGCCTGGTCTTTACTCAGTAACCTGACCGCCTTCCTGATCATGTTTGTGCAGAATGACTATCGCCTTGGTAATTGGGTCAGGATCATTGACGGCGCTAACTTCATTGAAGGCTGTATTGTAGAAATGGGACTAATGAACGTGGTACTTCGTCACGTCGACGGGCATAAAGTGGTCTACCCGAACAACCTGTTTGTCACCCGTCCGGTGTGGGTACTCACCGAAGCCCCGGTCAAGCCAAAACAAATTACTGAGCGGCGGGTGCTTGGTCCTAAAAAATAACCATCTGCGCCGGTTGTCATATAAGGGTGACATGGCGCATGATATACAATACCAATTCACTTAAATACACAATCAATGTGAGGGGTTAAATCTACCCCGTTCTGAGCCAGACGTTTCTCACTCAGTGGTCTGGTTATCGCTGTGGCGCCCTCGCTTCAAGGTTCGCTATTTTATTATGCGAATTGGGTTAATTTTCAAATTGAACAAGGAAGGAATGATGAATACCCCCAAATTGTGTGCTCTCTTAATCGCGGGCATATTGATACTGTCAGGTTGTAAAAGCTTAGTTCAGAAGGGCAACAAGTTATACGAAGCGGGTATGTATGATCAATCTGCTGAGTTTTACCAACAAGCACTGGCCGAGGATCCTCAGGATATCGAAGCACGCCAGGGGCTAACTTTAGCGCGTAACAAAATCATCGATCGAGGGCTGATTGATGTGCGTATGCTGCGCCTGTCAGGCAACCAAACCGGTGCGGCCCTCAAGTTGGAGCGCTTATTACGTAATCAGGTGAGCTGGCACATTGAACCTGTCGGCCCCATGGCCGAAACTCAAAATGAAGAATTGCGTTATGCAAATAGCTGGCTGCAGCAAGAAGCATTGTCGCTGTCGCGCTCCGCGTTTCCTGATCCATTTCGTTACTTTGAAATGCGCTATGCCTTTTTGATTGCCAACGCCAGACTGGGCAACACCTTCGCCCAATATCAGGCCCAGTTACAGGAAAACGCTGAGCGACAATGTCACAAACTTAAAGCGTCACAGGGTCAGGATCGCCTCTTTTTGCAACGTTTTTATCGCAAGTACTGTCAGGCCTGGAACATTACCAGTTCCGCAGACACACAGGTGAACGACAAAGCCCTGTACTCCGGGATCCGTATTACGCCAGAACTTACCGTACGTCTGCACGAAACCAGTACGCAAAAACACCGCCTGGAGACCGTCTTGTCTCAGCTAAATGAAGTCTTTCGGGACAGCCTGTGGTATCACCCACAAGGGGGCGAGCAATTCACACTCAGCGTCCGTGCTACCTTCAAGCACTCTCGGGATGCGAAGTTGGTGAACAGACAGAAACACTATACATTAGAGCAAGCGCGGCCCAACCCGGCCGAGCCAGGTTCTTTTATGAAGACTGAGGTGACCAAAACCTATCAGTACCCGGTTACTGAGTTTACGGAATACTTCAGTCTGGACATGATGTACCAGGGTCGTCTTGGTGGCCAGCAAATAGAGCACAAGGTCGATGATAGCCAGGTGCATTATACGCATAGCCATTATGCAGACTTTCCTGATCTGGATCTGGCTCCGCAAAAAGCGCAGTTTCTGGACGTCAGCACACGCTTAGACAAACAGTTGTCCGAGCTGCGTAACCAGTTTAAAGCCGATCTTGACAGCGTCTGGCAACAATCCTACTGTGAAGACAGGCTCGGGGCAGCCAATGGTGAGCATGTATTGCGCTGTGCCAAACTCGCACCACATCACGAATACGTCAATAACTGGTTTAATCAGCACTTTGGGTTGAATTATCAGGCGATGTCGAGCCTTTATTCGCTCTAATCGTTATCCACAGCAGTGCCGGACGCAAGCTGTTGTGGCATCACCCGCGGCTCACCGTTGACAAAGAATGCAGAAGGCGTGTTTTTGCCGCATAACTTCCAGGCCAGCAACTTTGCAATCAGGCGCAAAACCATCGCCTTGTGCGAGCGTGCGCCTTTGAGTTCATCTGGCACTCGACCTTGTGCATCGCGACAATAGACACTGCCAGAGCTCGGGCCCACCTGCTCATCCAGTGACCCAAGCACAAAGCTATGCACTACTCCGACCATAGGCCAAAAGGCACTAAAACAATTGCCAACAGGGGTATTGCAGCACTGGGTGTACCAGCGATAGACACCCTGCCTGGTCATTTGCAGACATGCCAGCTGGGCATGCCCCTGTAAAATAGTGACATGGGCCGGAGGTACCTGATAGATATCAGTGCCCCCGAACTCGTTTAGACAGTCCGTCCGCTCCAGGTGCTGTAAATAAGCCCGACAATCCTTACAATAACAGATCAGGCGATTTCCTTGCCAATGAGGATGCGCCGCGATGCGTCCGCTTACCTGACCACATCGGCAACCCAACTTAATTCCTTCAACCATGACTCACTCCGCTCATACTTTAATATATCTAACCAACTTCCCTGTGTTCAGTGTCTTTCCTGCAGGCCTAGCATGCGGAACCAGCAGATTGGGAACACAGTACTTGGCGAGATACCGACTTCATGCTAACTTCTCGCTCAGTTTAGACTAACAGGAAGCATTTTATGCCTAAAGCCAGTGAAATTAAAAAACACGCCGCGATTGATTACAATGGTCGCGTCATGATCGTCCGAGACATTGAACGCTCAGTACCACAAGGCCGTGCTGGCGGCAGTTTGTACCGTATGCGGATGTACGATGTGGTCAATGGCGGTAAAGTCGATGAAACGTTTAAAGCCGAAGAAATGCTGCAACTGGCAGATCTGACGCGTCGTCCTGCGATGCTGTCTTACATCGATGGCGAAGAATATGTGTTCATGGATGAGGAAGACTATACTCCTTATCATATTCACAAAGACTCGATCGCTGAACAGGTGCTGTTCATCAACGAAGAAACTAAAGGCCTGCTGATTGTGGTCGTAGAAGGCACACCGGTCTCACTTGATCTACCTTCAAGCGTTGAGCTGGTAATTGAAGAAACGGCGCCGTCAATCAAAGGCGCTTCAGCCAGTGCCCGCACTAAGCCGGCAACCTTAACAACTGGCCTAGTGGTACAAGTACCGGAGCATATTTCCAGCGGTGATAAAATTAAAATCAACACTGCGGAATCTAAGTTTATGAGCCGCGCAGACAGTTAAGTCTGTGGTGCCCGCAGCATTTGCTGTTGGGCACCAAATTTGGGTAAACAGAGTTCAACCAATTTATGAGATAGCATAGCCGTTTTGTGCAAAAATCGGTAACATAACCCACAACAAGACATTAATCGGACACGTTTGTGGTCATACTGGGGTGTTTCACCACCAAGTTGATAGATGGAATTGAACACGGATGAAAACAAGTAAGCTGAGTATCAGGCTGTTATGGTATATCACTCCTTTGGTGATACTGCCATTGCTATTGCTCGGCGGCTTTACGCTAACCAATGTCACCAGCTCGACCCAGAAGCAGGCGAAACTCATCGTCAGTCGCTTCGTTGAACAGCAACAACAGAAAATGTTCAACTACATGGAAATCTATCAGTCCACAACCAAACTGCTGTCTACCTCTCCGGTACTTAGTGACTTTTTAACTCTGCCAGAAAAAGAAAGCCTGGAAAAAACCCAGCGCTTAGGCGCACTCATGGATGTGTTTGCCAGTTACAGCGAAGCTTATCCGGATATCCTAAGCATTAATCTGGTGAATGAACATGGTCAGAGCCACGCTTTCTATGCCAGTAACCTCAACCGTGCACCTCAGTCTTATCCTTTCTTTGCCCAGGTCAGGCAAAGCAATTTGCGCCAGCAACAGTTTATGCAGGCATCGAGTAATGGTGGGACACAGCTATACTTTGTTCAGCAAATCTATGGGGTGGATTTCAGCCTTAACCGCCCGCAACGCGAAGGCTATATTATTGTTCAGGTTGCTCCGTCGCTCATCAGCAGCAGTATTCTTGAAGCCCCCTATGACAATACTTTAAACCTGCTGGTGTCGGCATCAGGTGAGGTGTTATTCAGCTCTGACAGCCATTTCAATCAAAGCTTTTTGAGTGTCGAGGAGATGGCTCAAATCAATACTCTGGCTGATAAAGGTAAACTGGACTCTCTGGTGTTACCATCCATTGATAACCTCAGACGGATGACCTACAGCGCGCAGCTCAGTGGCGGTTATTATTATATCTCGACCATTCCCAAAACCATTCTTTATCAGTCTGGTAAAGCCATCAGTTTAACCACGGCCCTGATAGTGATTCTGTCAGTAATTACGCTCCCTATCCTTATCTTTATTGTAGTCAGGAACCTACTTCTGACCCCAATCGAGCTACTTGGTGAAGCCAGTCACCGGGTCGGCGATGGCGACTTATCTGTTGCATTACCGGCGCACGACGATGACGAGGTGGGTATCTTGTTTGATGATTTTAATCATATGATCAAACAGATCCGGGATTTCCAGGGAGAGCTGGAAGACTACAAATTACACCTGGAAGAAAAAGTAGAAAACCGCACCCGGGCATTGGAAGAAATGAACCAGCAACTGGAGGTGGCGATTGCAGAAGCCGAGCAGGCCAGTCAGTTAAAGAGCCGTTTCCTGGCCAATATGAGCCACGAAATACGCACTCCGTTGACCGCCATTATGGGGTTCACCGAGCAGATGTTGCACTACCCCAGTGCCACCAACTCAGCCCTGCATTTAGATACCATCTTACGTAACTCCAAGCACTTACTAGAGTTAATTAATAATATTCTGGATCTGTCTAAAATCGAGGCCGAAAAGCTGGCCGTTGAGCAAGATCCCATTGAGCTGCTCCATTTACTCAAAGACGTGGAGTCGATCATTGCGCCTATGGCGGAGCAAAAACAGCTCGCTTTCACGCTTCACTATGCCTTGCCACTGCCTCAGCAACTGTACAGTGATGAAACCCGGCTCAAGCAGATCCTGCTTAATATCGCAACAAACGCGGTTAAATTTACTGAGACTGGCAGTATTGAGATCAACGCCCGTTACCGTTCAGACACCGCCCGATTCGAATTTGAAGTCAAAGACAGTGGCATTGGTATGTCGCAGGGCGAAATGTCGCGGGTATTTAAGCCTTTTGAACAAGCCGATTCAACCACCACCCGACGCTTCGGCGGCACCGGGCTGGGTTTGTGTATTTCCAAAAACCTGGCACAGTTGCTGGGTGGTGATGTCAGTGTAGAGAGTGCCCAGGGAGTAGGCAGTCGCTTTATAATTACCGTCGCAGCCAACCACCCGGCAACAGAATTTGCCTGGATTGAGGATCAGGCCCAGCTGACACATGATCACGTAGTGTCCGCACAGCAACTGGACCAAACTCAGTTAGAAGCCGACATACTGCTCGCCGAGGACAATCCGGATAACCAGGAACTGCTGACCTTACTGCTCGGAGCCTGGGGGCTCAGGCCAGATATTGCCAAAAATGGCGCCCAAGCCGTGGAGATGGCACTGGTCAACGATTACGACCTGATCCTGATGGATATGCAAATGCCGGTTATGGGCGGCCTGGAAGCCACAGAAATGCTGCGCCATGCAGCTTACGATGGCCCTATCATTGCACTGACCGCCAATGTGATGAAACATGACATAGACACCTATCTGGCGGCAGGTTGCGATGCAACACTGGCCAAACCCATTGACCGAGAAAAACTCGGTGCGGTGCTGCTTAAATATTTGCAGCTGGAAGAAGACAAAAACTCCCAATGGAACTCACTATTACAAAGTGAAAAATACTTACAGATCAGCAGAAACTATGTGGAAAAGCTACCCGACCAACTGACTCAGCTGGAGCAGCTGTTTGGGGATCAGGAATGGGAATCGCTCAGAGCACTGGCACACAGCCTTAAGGGCAGTGCCGGATGCTTTGGCTTTAGCAACATCCACAGTGCAGCCGGCGATCTGGAGACATGCCTGCGAGAAGACAACCCCACCAAGTGGGAATATGCAATGCTGACGCTCACACAAGCCATCAGATACACCCTGGAACAGGAGCAAGCCTGACTTTATTAGGTTGCAAGCATGCGCTCATCGCTTTCAGTCACTCACAAGTTCAGGGTCAAGCAGTACTTTTCCCATTAACAATGCATCTTCTTTACCCTGCGCCGTGGGGTAGTAATTTTTACGCACCCCCATCTCAGTAAAGCCCGCTTTATGGTATAAACCAATGGCAGCCTCATTGCTTATTCGCACTTCTAAAAAGATATTTTCAGCCTTGTCTTGCTCACACCTTGCCATAAAGTGCCCCAGCAGCTGCCAGGCCAGACCCTGTCCCTGACAAGCAGGTGCAATGCAAATATCCATCAGGGTAAAGTCCGGACCAGCCCGCTCACCGACATAAAAGCCAACCAGTTGCTCACCCCGATACAGGGCGGCATTAAAGTAGCGCCCGCTTAAGCAGGATTGCATGGTCTTACTGGTCCAGGGGTGTGTGTGACAGGCCTGCTCAATATCCATAATCTGTTGCAGTGGCAGCGTTGCCAGATGGTCCGCATGAATAGAGACAGTCATGATTGTCCACGCCAGATCTGTTGCCACAAGGCACGCTTTTGCGTCGCGCTCAGTGATGCTTCCGGTATAACCAGATGTGCCTGCTGCGCGCGTTGGGTCCAGCTCAGAGGCTCACCAGCAGCAACGCTGAGTTCGCTGACATTGGCAGCCAGGCAAAGATCCTGTTGTAACTGCGCGCTCAACGTTAGTACCGCCGCTGTGGGTTCAACTGCCTGAGGTGCAGACGCCGTGGGCTGCGGATTAGGATCAAAAGCCGATTTGAGTTTAAGTGGCATTATACCAAGTAACTGAGCCTGAGCTGCGTGCATGCAAAAACACCGGAAAAATTAAATGCTGTGGATTCTAGAATATGCGTGCAATGACTGCAATCTGAATTGTATTAAATATGGGAATAATCAGAAAATAAGAAAGGAAGTGGCAGGGGCGGCAGGACTCGAACCCGCAACCATCGGTTTTGGAGACCGCTGTTCTACCAATTGGAACTACGCCCCTGCAATGTCGACGCATTATAATGAGCAATTCGAAAAGGTAAAGAGAAAATATCAACTTTCTGACCGTTTGCTGTTTTTATCAGCAAAAAGGGCGAATAGTTACTCTATTCGCCCTTTTCTTAACCTATATCAGGTTACCTGATACGTGTTTATTCCCACTCAATCGTCGCAGGCGGTTTACCTGAAATGTCGTACACCACGCGAGAAATGCCGTCGATTTCGTTGATGATGCGGTTTGACACCTGACCCAGGAACTCATACGGCAGGTGTGACCAGCGTGCCGTCATAAAATCGATGGTTTCTACACAGCGCAGCGACACAACCCAGTCGTACTTACGTGCATCACCCATCACACCGACTGAGCGTACTGGCAGGAATACAGTGAAGGCCTGAGACACTTTGTGGTACAAATCAGCCTTGTGCAGCTCTTCAATGAAGATAGCGTCGGCACGACGCAGCAGGTCACAGTACTCTTTCTTGATTTCGCCCAGAACACGTACACCCAGACCAGGACCCGGGAATGGGTGGCGGTATAGCATGTCGTACGGCAGGCCCAGTTCCAGACCAATTTTACGTACTTCGTCTTTAAACAGCTCGCGCAGCGGCTCTACCAGACCAAGCTCCATATCTTCCGGCAAGCCACCTACGTTGTGGTGAGACTTGATCACGTGCGCTTTACCTGTGGCTGACGCCGCAGATTCGATCACGTCCGGGTAGATGGTGCCTTGTGCCAGCCATTTCGCGTTAACACGCTTGCCCGCTTCTTCGTCGAATACTTCAATGAAGGTATGGCCAATCGCTTTACGCTTGTCTTCCGGGTCGTCAATCCCTTTGAGGGCATTCAGGAAGCGGTCTTCCGCATCAACTTTAATGATGTTCAGGCCAAACTTATCGCCGAACATATCCATTACCTGCTGGCCTTCGTTAAGACGTAGCAGACCATTATCCACGAATACACATGTCAGTTTGTCGCCGATGGCACGGTTGATCAGCATAGCCACGACAGATGAATCAACACCGCCAGACAGGCCCAGGATCACTTCATCGTCACCTACCTGCTCTTTAATACGTGCAACCGCATCTTCAATAATCTGGCTTGGTGTCCACAGTTTTTCACAGCCACAGATATCCGTCGCAAAGCGCTCCAGCAGACGTAGACCTTGTTGCGTGTGCGTTACTTCCGGGTGGAACTGCACGCCGTAGAAACGTTTCTCTTCCCAAGACATGGCTGCATGCGGACAGGTTTCTGTTTTTGCAGAAGTGATGAACTGCTCAGGGATCTCGATGACCTTGTCGCCGTGGCTCATCCACACATCCAGTTTGCCGATGCCGTCTTCGATGTGATCTTCAATCGCTTCAAACAGGGCACAGTTACCCACTTTTTCAACTTTCGCGTAACCAAACTCTTTCTTATCCGAGCTGTGTACTTTACCACCCAGCTGCGACGCCATGGTTTGCATGCCGTAACAAATACCAAGCACAGGCACTCCGGCATTGAACACATATTCAGGCGCGCGCGGACTGCCTTCTAAAGTCGTAGACTCCGGGCCACCTGACAGAATGATACCCTGCGGATTAAATTCACGGATCTGCTCCTCGGTTACATCCCAGGCCCATAGCTCACAGTAAACGCCGATCTCACGGATCCGGCGGGCGATCAATTGAGTGTATTGAGAACCAAAATCTAAGATCAAAATACGGGAATCATGGATGTCTTTGCTCATTGATAATCTCGTTTGTTAGGAAGCGATAAAATTAGTAAAGCACAACAACAGTGCATTACCTAAATGACCGGGCAAGTTTGCCTGCCCAACGCATAATGTTTGTCTGTGCCTTGCCTGAAGGCAGACACTAAAATTAAGAAGGGCCGGCAACCGCCAGCCCATTTTTACCCGCCGGGATTAGCCCATGCGGTAGTTTGGAGCCTCTTTAGTGATCTGTACGTCATGGACGTGCGACTCACCCATACCAGCAGAGGTTACGCGGACAAACTGGGGTTTAGTGTTCAGCTCCAAAATGGTGCCGCATCCTGTCAGGCCCATGGCACTGCGGATCCCGCCCACTTGCTGGTGAATAATGGTGGCGATTGGGCCTTTGTAAGCCACGCGGCCTTCAATGCCTTCCGGAACCAGTTTTTCAGCAGAATTGCTTTTCTGGAAGTAACGATCTGATGAACCTTCTTTTTGGTTCATCGCGCCCAGTGAGCCCATACCGCGGTATGACTTGTAGTAACGACCCTGATACAGCTCAACTTCACCCGGTGCTTCTTCAGTCCCTGCCAGCATAGAGCCAACCATCACACAAGATGCACCTGCAACCAGGGCTTTAACGATGTCGCCAGAGAAACGAATACCGCCGTCAGCAATGACCGGAATGTCACGGCCTTTCAGGCCATCAACCGCATCCGAAATTGCCGTGATCTGAGGCACACCACAACCGGTTACGATACGTGTGGTACAGATAGAGCCAGGACCAATACCCACTTTAACCGCATCAACACCGGCGTCAGCCAGGGCTACTGCACCTTCAGCTGTGGCCACGTTACCCGCAACAATTTGCAAGTTCGGGTACGCTTCGCGGGTTGCTTTGACTCTGTCAATAACGCCCTGAGAGTGACCATGCGAAGTATCAATAAGTAGTACGTCAACGCCCGCAGCAACCAGCGCAGCAATACGCTCGTCGGTACCGGCACCCACACCAACCGCAGCACCTACGCGAAGACGGCCTTGCTCATCTTTACACGCGTTTGGTTTTTCCTGTGCTTTTTGGTAATCCTTAACGGTGATCATGCCTTTGAGTTTGAAAGCGTCGTCGACCACAAGGATTTTTTCAATGCGGTGTTCGTGCATCAGACCCAGGATCTCTTCGCGTGATGCGCCTTCTTTTACCGTCACCAGATCCGACTTTTGCGTCATCACAGAGGACACAGGCTTATCCAGTTTGGTTTCAAAACGCATATCACGGCTGGTGATAATACCTTCCAGCAGGTTGTTCTCACCCACGACCGGGAAGCCTGAGAAGCCGTTTTCTTCAGCCAGCGCCAGGGTATCGGCAATGGTTTTGTCCGCGGTCACAGTAACCGGGAAAGACACAATCCCCGCTTCGTACGCTTTTACTTTGCGTACATTGCGCGCTTGCTCTTCAATGGTCATGTTTTTATGGATGAATCCAAGGCCGCCTTCCTGTGCAAGTGCAATTGCAAGGCGCGCTTCAGTGACTGTATCCATAGAGGCAGAAACTAATGGCAAATTAAGTTCAATACCACGAGTCAGGCGGGTTTTTAAGTTCGCAGTGTGTGGTAGAACAGTCGAATGAGCGGGTACTAAAAGTACGTCGTCAAAGGTAAGGGCTTCTTTTGCAATTCTTAACATGTGTGCGGCATCTCTCAAGTGAAACTGAGTATAAGGAATTGCGAGCGCATTTTATCAGCGTTCCTTATGCGAGTAAATAAAATTTAGCAAAAATATGCTAGAGTATTCGTGAATTTTTTATGGAGCTGAGTATGTCGTTGCCACAACAAGAAAAAGTTTATTCGGTCTCGCGCCTCAATCGTGAGATCCGCAGTTTGCTGGAACAGGGGTTCGCTTCTTTACAGCTGACCGGCGAGATCTCCAACTTTGTCGCCCCGGCGTCCGGGCACTGGTATTTTTCTCTTAAAGATGACAAAGCCCAGGTAAAGGCAGCCATGTGGCGTGGCAACAACCGCTACTGCCGCTACCGGCCACAAAATGGTGAGCAGGTACTGGTTCAGGCCCGGGTGTCGGTGTATGAACCACGCGGTGACTACCAGCTGATCGTCGAACAGATGGCTCCGGCAGGCGAAGGGCTGTTAAAACAACAGTTCGAAGCACTCAAGCTGCGCCTGGCGGGCGAAGGCTTGTTCAGCAGCCAGCATAAACAACCCCTGCCTGCGCGCATCAACCGGGTGGGCGTTGTCACCTCCCCGACCGGCGCGGCGATCAGAGACATTCTGTCGGTCCTGAAACGCCGGGCACCGCAGCTTGAGGTGGTGATCTACCCAACCCAGGTGCAAGGTCAGGAAGCCCATCACCAGATTGGGGCACAAATTGCGTTGGCAAACAGCCGCAATGATGTGGATGTGCTGATCGTTGGCCGCGGCGGTGGTTCACTGGAAGATCTGTGGTGTTTTAACGAAGAAGCCGTGGCCAGAGCCCTGTTTGCCAGTCAGCTGCCGGTGATCAGCGCCGTCGGCCACGAGATAGATACCACCATCAGTGACTATGTTGCCGATTTGCGTGCACCAACGCCTTCTGCCGCGGCGGAGCTGGTCAGCCCCGATGGCGCGGAAATTCTGGCTCAGTTGCGCCAGCAAAAACAGCGTCTGACGGGAGCCATGCAGCGTTATGTATCCCAGCAAGGGCAGCAACTACACAATGTACACCAGCGCCTGTTACTGCAACACCCGCAAACTCAGCTGATGCAGCAGGCACAAAAAGTGGATGAGCTCAGCAGCCGTTTACACCGGGCAATGAGTCACCAGCAACATCGGGCACAAAGCCATGTTGCACTGACGCGGCAACGCTTAGCGCAATTTCATCCAGAGCAGAAACTGCGTTATGCCAGAGCGCATCTCGACGGCCTGAGAGATAAACTCATTCGCGCGATGCAGACCTCACAACAGCAGCACCAGCAACGCCTGGCGTTACTGGCGGCCAGGCTCGACAGCGTCAGTCCGCTGGCCGTTTTAGCACGTGGCTACAGCATCACTAAGTCTGGCGAGAAAGTGGTAAAATCCACTCAGGATGTAACTGCGGGCGATATACTCACTACAGAATTACACGATGGTCGTTTGCAAACCCAGGTTATAGATATCAATCCAGACAACCCAAATGGTGAAGACAGTTAATACTCTGTGGCCAGCTCACGCATACTTTTGGTGCTAAAATGCACCTGCATGCCGCGTGCTGTTTGCTGCGCGGCGCTGACCTTAAAGTACTTTATCCAGGCGCTGTTAAAGAGGCTGTCGTTCAGACGTTGCCATTGCATGGTATCAACATCCTCGCCGCGAGGTGTAAAACTGAGCTGGCAGATATGTCGCTTGCAACCATAACTGGCGTAGCTGAAATAAGTGCTTAAGTCGCTGGTATAAAGAAAGTCGCCAAGCTGTAGTTCAAGTTCGTCAGCCCAGACAGGGTCACGTGTTTCCGTGCGAAAAATATCAGCAAGCTGGTGATTAATATTACCGGATGAATTGGGCTTAAGCACTGCAGAGGTTGGCTCGGACGCTGCCCTGACTTGCTCACGAGCTGTTGCCAACTCGTCTTGCAACAGTAATACCTGCTGCTCCAATGCGCTCAACTCTGTACTGTTGTGCAGAGCGGCAGTTGCGTGCTCTGGTACTTCAAATGTAGCCTCGAAGGCTGAGTGTTGATGGTCGACTTGGGTAGGTTGTGAGGGGGTGTCTGCCATCTCTGAAGCTATCCACCATGTTAATGGGGCAGCCATCACCGCCCCCAATAACATCCAGCACAGTTTTTGGTTCAGGTTATCCATCTGTACCACCCCGCTGGTCACTCAGATACTACAGCATGGCGCTGGTATGGGATTCATTGCGGGCAACCAGATCTTCATCCAAAAAGTTCTGATCCATCGATTCGGCCGGGCAAGCACACGGCGGTTTGCCCACCACTTTGGCAGGTACCCCTACCACAGTAGTGTGTGGCTCAACGGCTTTAAGGACCACTGAACCGGCACCGATACGTGCCCCCTCGCCTACTTCAATATTGCCCAGAACTTTCGCCCCCGCTCCAATCAGAACGCCGGCGCGTATTTTCGGGTGACGATCCCCTTGTTCGTTACCGGTACCGCCTAAGGTCACCGACTGTAAAATAGAAACATTATTTTCGATTACCGCAGTCTCACCAATGACTATACCAGTCGCATGGTCAAACATAATGCCATGGCCGACTTGACAAGCAGGATGGATATCAACACCAAATACTTCGGATGTACGACTCTGGATAAAACGTGCGAGCTCTTTTCTGTCTTGTCGCCATAAGCAATGGGCGAGTCGGTGTGCTTGTATTGCATGAAAGCCCTTAAGGTTTGAGATAACGTTAAGATAGCTATCGGCAGCCGGGTCACGATCTTTAACCGCTTTAATATCATGCGCGACATGCGTGAGCATCCGGTCACAATCCACAAAGGCCTGATCGAACAGCTCACGAATGGTGAACGCAGACACCACGGCGTCTGCCAGCTTGTTCGCGACGATAAAGCTTAATGCCGCACCCAGACATTCGTGATTTAAAATACTTGAATAAACATGGGTGGCGAGCAGCGGCTCGCGGTCTACTAGTTCGGTCGCTTCCCGACGAAGCTTTTGCCAGATCTCGTGTCTCATATACTGCACTATTTCAATTATTCCAAGGCCTTTGCCTATCTTACCCTGCAACTCAAAAAATTAGCAGTGATAGTCAACGGCTTCTTGCATCAATTTGTTATTAATTATAACCCGAAATGGTGAACTGGGGTGCAGAGCCTGACGGATCAACAGATCCGCCGGGCCGATCACTGAGTCCAGCAATGGGACTCAGTCTGAGGGCTACTTAAATACCTCTGTTGCATTCATCACATCGATGTTCGCACCAGGAATTGCCAGCTTGTAGTTGGCAATTTGCTTATCTTCATCAATCAGCACTTGAGGCTTTTCAGCATTATAATGCATTGGTGACTCTGTCTGATTCACTAAACGTGCTTTCATGTCATCCGCATCACCCGTTACAAACACATAGTGAATATTGTCACTTTGCAAGTTTTCACGGATCACCCGGTTAACGTCTTCCACACTCAGCGAAGCCAGTTGATCACGCACATAGCTGACAAACTCATCAGTGTTATAGAACTGACTATCCAGTGCATAGCCTAACTGACGATCCTGGCTGGCTACCATCTGAGGCACGAAGTTACTCAGGAAGTTACGGGTCGCCTGGAAGTCCTCTTCCGTCATCCCTTCGTTGATCAGCTTATCCAGCTCAAACTGTGCAACCCGCGTTGCAAAGTGGGCGTCGTTATTAGAACGCAGCGGACGTAACCATACCTGGAAGATTTGCTCTGAGCGGCCCAAGTTGGCATCCGGCTTAGTCTGGAACATACCGCGCGGGAAATACTCAATGTAAGCATAATCTCCATAGTTCATACCCCGCACCTGACGAATACGCTGGAACAGGTATGCATTTGAGTTACGGTGCTCACCAAAGTAAGAGCGCACCAGCCACAAGGCGGTCCAGTCTTTACTGCTGCGGATGGTATCGATTGGGAAGCCAAATGACACCGCCGTCGATTTCGCACTTTTCTCAATGATGGTGGCATGACGACCCGCCAGTGCTGGCGCATCCGGGATACTCAGACGCGCTTCTTCGCCTTTAGGTAACTGGGCCAGATCGCTCAGCATACGTGCTTTCAGTTGCTCATTCAGCGCCCCGGTGATCCCCACATTCAGTTTTGCCTGAGTAAACTGGCTGCGATAGAAAGCTTTGACATCATCGAGCGTCAACGCTTCGAGATCGGACAAATCGCCCAGGTTATAGCTCTCGTACGGATGACCCTGATAGAGCTTATGGTAAAGTACCTCTTTCCCCAGCTCTTCATCGTTAGACGCCTTAAGGCCTGCCTTGATATTATCGATCAGCTCTTTTTTCAGGCGCTTGAAGTCATCTTCACGAAAGCCCGGGTTTAGTAACTGCTCACTGACTAAGGCATACCACTGAGCTGCATTGTCTTTGTGCACCCGACCACGCAGTGACAGCATTTCTTTATCAATCTGATAATCAAAGCTACCTGCAATGGGGTATAGCGCTTTTTGGATCTCTTTATAAGACTTGCTTTGTGACCCCCCATTAGCAATCATTGCTGCAGTCAGGGCTGCTACCCCTTTTTTGCCTTTCGGATCAGCCGCAGCACCGGTGTAAAATAACAAGTTCACATCCACCAAAGGCGATGCATTGGTGTTATCCAGTACGGCAAAATGGCGCTGTTTTGGCTCACTTTGCTGTGCAACCAGGGTATCCAGTTCAACTTCTTTGTCGAAACCCTTCACTTTGGTCAGATCCGACATAGTTACAGTGGTTCGACCGCTGTCGACAAAATAACGATTTGCCACATCACGAATGTCTTCAGCCGTGATTGAATCACTGGTCGCATAAAGGGTATTGATGACTTCCGGGTCACGTTCAAAGTGCATGTACTGAGCCAGCATACTGGCGATTGCCTGCGAAGAGTCTAAATCGTTGGCAAAACTGTATTTCAGGTTTGACTTCAGTGCCGCCAGTTTATCACTGTCGACCAATTCAGTGCGTGCCGTTGCATACGTACGATTGATGGCGTCGCGGACCACAGCCAGATCGCTTTCTTCGTTGACCTTCACAAAGACATGCAACAAACCCGGATCTTTGGTCTCGGCGTTGTAAGTAAACATCTGACTGGCAATTTGCTTGTCGACCACTAACTCCTGATATAGCTCGGAGTTTTCAGAGAAGTAAAGTTGTGAGATCAGATCCAGTGCTGCCCGATCTTTTTTCTCCGGCTGCCACGCTGCCCCTTTGTACGAGACCAGCAACCAGTGGCCCGGCAGACCTTCATAATGTTCATGCACATACCTGGCCTGTTGCTGCTTAGGCTCGACCGGAATATCGGCCTCATAGTTGCCACGTTGCCAGCCGCCCCAGTGTTTTTTCACCATCTCCATGGTTTTTTGCGGATCCACATCACCCACAATCACGATAGAGACGTACTCAGGCTTATAGAAGCGCTCAAAAAAGATCTGACCATATTCCATTTGATCGGGCATGGCTTCAATGTCTTCGAAGAAGCCCATGGTGGTGTGTTGGTAGGTGTGCTGGTCAAAGGCTTCTTTGCGCACTGCGCTCAGTAACTTGCGGATCGGACTGGCGTTGTTCTTTAGGTACTCCCCTTTAACGGTCAGTGCTTCGGTGCGGAACTGAGATTCGCTGTAGCTGAGGTTCTGAAAGACATCCGCTTTGATCTCCAGTACTTTATCCAGATGCTCTTTAGAGAAATTCAGATGGTAGTTGGTGTAATCATTCGTGGTATAGGCGCGGTTATCCACTCCAGAATTTTTCATAATGTCGGCATATATGTCCTGTGGGAACTTCTCCGATCCCTTAAACATCATATGCTCGAAAAAGTGCGCGAAACCGGTGCGCCCCGGCTCAACTTCGTTACGGGATCCAACAGACACCGGGATCTGCAGCGAGACCACATCCGGATAATCGGTTTTCACCACCATCACGCGTAAACCATTGTCCAGCTCTTCCAGCACATAGTCCTGAGCAAATACTTTGTTGTTTGCCTGCGCCTGAACCTGGGTTGGCGTCTGCTGAGTCGATTGCGACGTGGCTGCGCAGCCAGCCAGTGCCAGTGACACCGCCAGGCTGGTCGCCAGTAATTTAAATTTCATATGCTTCCCTAAATCTGTAGTGATTATTATTGTTGGCCTCGCTTGTGTGAGGCACATGGTTCCCAATTATGCCGCAATCCCGCCTTAATTCATCTTTGCGCGCTTATTTTATGTAAAAAAATATGAACTGCATCATGCCCAATAAACTCATCAACAAAACAAAGGCTTGATTCAATATCGTGAAAGCACCATGAAAGAAATTCACTGGCATTGAATTTCTTTCAATAAAAAAATCTATCTAGACGTCTAAATGGCTGCTATATTAGATCTCAGACACTGAATTTTTGCCGGAATCAAGACCATGGCGTTATCACTACAAGAGAAAATCTTAGACCCGAACCAAGGGGTATATTTGATTGGTACGACTCCGCCCAAATCTGGTACGGAGCAGGACAAAGTGAAGCGTATTGCCACTAAGCTACTCGATCGTTTACACGAAATTGAATACGATGGCGTGGTCGTTTATGACATTCAGGATGAAAGCAGCCGCACTAATGTGCCACGCCCTTTTCCGTTTAAAGAAACCGTCGATCCCTGTGAATACAGCCGTCTGGTTAAATCGTTGTCGCAGCTGGATGTGATCACCTATAAAAGTGTCGCACAGCGTGACAGCACAGAGTTTTCCCAGTGGCTTAACACCACGAAGCAGGAATTTGGCCTGAACAACCTGGTGTTGGTTGGTTCTCCTTCCTCGCAGGGGAAAATCAGCTTGTCGCTGCCCGATGCCTATCAGGCGCTAGCCAAACATGATGAACGCTTTTTCCTCGGGGGAGTAACGATTGCGGAGCGCCATGCCTCAAAGCGTAATGAACATGAGCGCCTGATTGAAAAAACCACCCAGGGTTGTGAATTCTTTATTTCTCAGGCGGTTTACAATGCCCAGGCCACGATAGATTTAATCACCAGTTATGCCCGTACCTGCAAACAACAAGGGATTGCACCAAAACGCCTGATCCTGACCTTTACCCCCTGCGGTGGTGAAAAAACGCTACAGTTTATGGAGTGGCTGGGGATCTCTGTGCCTGAGGCAACCAAATGGCGTATGCTGGATGCAGATAACACACTGAGTGAGTCGATCCGTATTTGTCGTGAGAACCTGGATTCAATTTTGCTCAGCTGTGCCCACCTGGATGTGCCGCTGGGTCTGAACATAGAAAGCCTGACCAACCGAAAAGAAGAGATAGATGCGTCCATTAATCTGTATCGATTACTAAAGGCCACCATGGAGCTGACGCTGGCAGAAAAGCAGATCGCTTGAGCGATTCACAAAGACATAAAAAAACCGAGCTCATGCTCGGTTTTTTTATGTGACATCGATTTATTCCGACTTTTGCTCTCTGCCAAGCAGAGCCATAGCCGCTTCTTTGACGTCTTTTTGCTGATACAGCACCTGATAGATCTGCTCCGTGATCGGCATTTCAATGCCACTACGCTTGGCCAGTAAGTACACTTCTTTGGTATTGCGATATCCTTCAACCACCTGACCAATACTCTGCATGGCCGCTTCGACATTTTTGCCCTGGCCCAGTGCCAGGCCAAAGCGGCGGTTGCGTGACTGGTTGTCGGTACAGGTCAGGATAAGATCGCCCAGACCCGCCATGCCCATAAAGGTTTCAGAGCGTGCACCCAGTGATAATCCCAAGCGACACAACTCGGCAAGCCCTCGGGTGATCAATGCAGTTCTCGCATTCGCACCAAAACCGAAACCATCGGACATACCCGCGCCAATGGCAATCACATTTTTCACCGCACCACCGAGCTGAATACCAATAAAGTCATCGTTGCTGTAGACCCGGAACGAACGGCCACAATGCAATAGCTTGGCCAGCTCAGCTCGAAATGCTTCACAACGGGACGACACCGAAATCGCCGTTGGTAACCCGGCTGCCATTTCTTTAGCAAAGGTCGGGCCGGACAAAACCGCCAGCGGTACCTGCTCACCGAGTACGTCCAGCGCCACATCCTGCAGTAAACGCCCCGTATCAGGCTCCAGCCCTTTGGTGGCCCAGGCAACTTTTGCACCAGGTAATAAATGAGGCTTAATCGACTCCAGCGTCTGCGCAAATGCATGGCTGGGTACCACCACCAGCACCAACCGACTGGCCTGAACAGCCTTGGTCAGTGAAGCTTCCAGCTGCAACGAGGCAGGGAAATCAATATCCGGTAAATAACGGGCGTTTTGACGCGAGTTGTCCAGCTGCGCAATTGCAGCGCTGTCACGCCCCCAGAGAGTAACCTGATGACCGTTGCGGGCGAAACAAATAGCAAGGGCGGTGCCATACGACCCCGCCCCTAATACGGTCACAGCTGACTGTGCTGTATTCATCACTTATGCGTCAGCAGGTTGCTCTTGCGCGGCACGTTGCTGCATGTACTGAGCAAATAGCGCGTCAAAGTTAACGGGTGCCAGGTTCAGTTGCGGGAAGGTGCCACGATTAACCAGGCTAGCAACCGCTTCACGCGCATACGGGAACAGAATGTTCGGGCAGAATGCACCCAGCATATGTGCCATTTGCAGCTCTTCCAGTTCCCCAATTGAGAAAATACCAGCCTGCTGGATTTCACACAGGAATGCCGTTTCTTCGCCCAAAGACGCAGTCACAGTCAGTGCCAGAACAACTTCGTATACACCTTCGTCCAGCTTGGCAGAACGCGTGTCCATGTCCAGCTTCACTTCAGGCGTCCACTCTTTTTGGAAGATTGCCGGAGAGTTCGGCGTTTCGAACGACACGTCTTTAGTGTAGATACGCTGAATGTTAAATTGTGGACCTTGTTCTTCTGCAGCAGCTGCGTTGTTTTGCTCTGTCATTGTTCTTCCTAATTATTCGTCTTTATTTAAAGTGGGGCAGCACTGCGGGCCCGTACCCGAAGTGCCAAAAATTATTTCAGTAATGCGTCTAGCTTACCTTGTGATTCAAGCGCCATCATGTCGTCGCAACCACCAATGTGCTGCTCTTTGATGAAGATCTGTGGCACTGTGTAGCCACCATTTGCTTTATTGATCATCTCTTCACGCAGCTCGGGTTGAACGCCTATATCATACTCGGTATATGTGACACCTTTACTATCCAACAACGCCTTAGCGCGATGACAGTAAGGACAGTAATCCTTTGTATAAATAACAACTTGGCTCATATTTACTCCTATTTACCCGACGCGGTTGGCAGACCGGCTGTTTGCCAGGCGCCAAAGCCACCCGACAATACATACACTTGCTCAAAACCGGCTTTGTACATATTGCTGGCAATACCAGATGCGGTCATGCCGGTGTTACACACCAGTATAATGGGCTTGGTTTTGAACTTTTCAAGTCCTGCGAAATCATTTTGTTTGGCTTTTTCCACATTCATGTGCTCGCTGCCCGCAATGCGTGAATTGTTAAACTCTTTTTGCGCACGCATATCAAACACCTGACCATCCTGACGGTTCACCAGAATGGTAAGCTGCTGAGGATTGATCTGACGGATTTTGGAAAACATGCCTTTTAACCAGCTTGAAACCAACATAGCCGCCAAAACCAGCCAGATGATGCTGAGAATGGGGTTTCTACCTAAAAATTCGATGTATTGTTCCATATTGTCTTTACCAACCAGGAAAATGAAATTGCTCGCGAGTATACTTTCTTACGGGCGCTGGTACAAACATCTGTGCATAATGCGTAGCATAATGCACGGCATAGTCCCTGAGCTCAATGGCACAGTGCGGCTTCACTGATAACGAGCAGGGCGGTACAACTCAGCCCCCCTCCCTGGCTTCTATTAATTTTAAAGTGTTGAGGATAAATCACGCTTATAGGGCTGAATAATCGTATAAAACAAGGTATCCTATGGCCAGATTTCGTGCATGTTTCAGGAGCCCAAATGACTGCGAAGAAAAAACCTCTGGTATTAATAATCCTAGATGGCTGGGGATACCGTGAAGACGCTCAGAGCAATGCTATTCTGGCGGCCAACACCCCGGTACTGGATGAGCTTTGGCAAACACGCCCGCGTACGCTGATCTCTGGTTCAGGCATGGATGTGGGACTACCGGACGGTCAGATGGGTAACTCCGAAGTCGGCCATGTCAACCTCGGTGCTGGTCGTATTGTTTATCAAGACTTTACGCGTATTACCAAAGCCATTGATGATGGCGAGTTTGAGCACAATCCAACATTGGTCGACAACATCGACACAGCGGTCGCCGCCGGTAAAGCCGTTCACCTGATGGGACTGTTAAGCCCAGGCGGTGTGCACAGTCATGAAGATCATATTGTTGCAGCCATCAAGTTAGCAGCCAATCGTGGTGCCAAAGCCGTTTACTTCCATGCTTTTCTGGATGGCCGTGACACGCCGCCACGCAGTGCCCAGGCTTCGATTGAACGTATTGAAGCACTGTTCGCAGAACTGGGATGTGGCCGTCTGGCTTCGATCGTAGGTCGTTACTACGCCATGGACCGTGATAACCGCTGGGAACGCGTTGAAGCGGCCTACAACCTGATGGTATGTGGTCAGGCTCAGTATCGTTTTGCCGATGGGGTCAGTGGCCTGAACGCCGCTTATGAACGCAACGAAAACGATGAATTCGTCAATGCCACAGTCATTGCGCCAGAAGGCCAGGAGGCTGCCACTATCAATGATGGTGATACGCTGATCTTCCTCAACTTCCGTGCTGACCGCGCGCGCCAGATGACCCGCGCCTTTGTTGATGCCGACTTTGACGGTTTCAGCAAGCAAAAAGCTCCGGCACTAGGAGGTTTTGTGATGATGACGGAATACGCGGCCGACATTAATGCCCCCATCGCCTTTGCACCTCAAAAGCTCACTAATGTGCTGGGCGAATGGCTGGCGAAACACAAAAAAACTCAGCTACGTATTTCCGAAACCGAAAAATACGCCCATGTGACATTCTTCTTCAGCGGTGGACGTGAAGATCTGTTCGACGGCGAGAAACGCGAGCTGATCCCCTCGCCTCAGGTCGCTACCTACGATCTCCAACCTGAGATGAACTCAGCTTTACTGACCGATAAACTAGTTGAAGCCATCCACAGTGGTGAGCATGATGTGATCATCTGCAACTATCCGAATGGCGACATGGTTGGCCACTCAGGGGTATTTGAAGCCGCCGTGAAAGCCTGTGAAGCGGTAGATGCCTGTATTGGTCGTGTTGTGACTGCACTGGAAGAGGCCGGCGGTGAAGCCCTGATCACCGCAGATCACGGTAACGCAGAACAGATGGTAAACAGCAAAACAGGTCAGGCCCATACAGCGCACACCAGCGAGCCTGTACCATTCATTTACATTGGCCGCGATGCAGAACCACAAACGGGTAAAACCCTAAGCGATGTGGCCCCCACTATGCTGCACCTGCTGGGTATGCCACAACCCGAGGAAATGACTGGCTCACCTGTCATGCGGCTGAAGTAATTGATGCGCCGAACGCTTGCTGTACTCTCGGTCTGTTTGCTGCTGCCCTATTGTGGGCAGGCAAACGAAATCCGCACCAAAGCCGACCTGGCCGCGGTGCAGGCCGAGCTCAAAAAGAGTCAGGCCGCTTATCAGCAACAACAGGCCAGCTTCAGCGCCTTGCAAAGCACCCTGCAATCGTTTGAGCTGGAAATAGCCAAAAGTGCCAAAGCACTGGCACTGACCGCGCAAGGGATCAGCGAAAACAAACAACAGCAATACACGCTACAACGTGAAGCTGAGCAGCTAAACCTGCAAAAAAAGCGCCTCCAGCGCTTACTGGCCGCCCAACTCAAGAGTGCCTATGTGACGGGTAGTCATGATTATTCAAAAATGCTCTTAAATCAGCAGCATGCAGCAGCTTTGGAACGCACCATCAGCTACTACGATTACTTTAACCAGGCCCGTATCACTCAGCTCGAGGCGCTCAAGTCGGTATTTGCCAAGCTCGCTGAAAACCGGGCTCAACTCGAGCGTAAAAAGAAGCAACTACACGCCTTGCAGGGGCAACAGAAAGCCCGTCAGGACGAATTACTGCTGGCGCAAAACGCGCACAAGACTCACCTGGCAAAGCTTAACGATAAACTCAGTCAGGCAAAAGCCGCTATCGCCTATCTGGAAGAAAACGAGCAGACCTTAATTTCCACCCTGGAAACCTTAGCCACTGAGCAAGCCGCCAGTCCCGAGCACTATGTCGCACAACTACAGGGACTACAAAGACTCAAGGGCAAACTGGCCTGGCCCCTTGATGGTCGTTTGAAGCATCGCTTTGGTCAACGTAAACACGTCGGTATGAACTGGAAAGGCGTTGTGATCCGTGGCAGCAATGGCACACCGGTTAACAGTGTGGCACCAGGCCAGGTGGTCTACGCCGACTGGTTGAACGGTTTTGGCTGGGTCATCGTATTAGATCATGGAGAAGGCTTTATGAGCCTCTACGGTCATGCCCAGACCCTGCTCAAAGACGTAGGTGATCAGGTGATGCCGGGCGAGCCCATTGCCCTGGTGGGGCAAAGCGGCGGACAAACCGATCCTGGTCTATACTTCGAAATACGGCATAAGGGAAGCGCTGTTGATCCAGTAAAATGGTGCAGATCCAGTTAACTGACTAACCGATGCTGCCCCCCAGTGAGGAGCAGCATATGATGACTCCATGTGTTCAACCGACAAGATCCCCTCTGTGGCACTGGCTGTTTGCATTCGGCCTGATGCTCAGCTTGCTGTGCCTGCCGCTCAGCGCCAGGCAACTTTCCAGTGAGCAAATTGATGAGATCCTATATCACATACACACCTATTATGTAGAAGATCTGCCGCTCAGCCACGTCAAAAAAGACAACTTTGGCGAGTTACTCACTCAGCTTGATGATTATTCAAAGTATTTGGATGAACACGAGCTTGAAGCCCTGTTCAGCGCCGCCAATGGTCGTTATACAGGGCTTGGTATTGAAGTAGAAGAAGTCGACGACGGCGTTGTGATTGTGGATACTCTGCCCGGTTCACCTGCGGAAGCCGCCGGTATTGAAGGCGGTGACAAGCTGCTGGCCATCAATACTCATGATGTAAAAAAGAAATCCATTGCAGAAGTCTCTAAACTGCTGCGCGAAGCCCAGTTTTCAACGATTCAGCTCACCGTAAAACGCGCCAATGCGGAAGTTACCCTGGCCTTAAGACGTCAGGAGATCACCTTGCAGAGCGTCTCCAGCCAATTGTTATCTGGCGGCATCGGGTATGTGCTACTGAGTAGCTTTAATAACCACAGCTATCACGACATTGCTCGTCATATTAGTATGCTCAATAGCCATCTGGGTGAACCACTTAAGGGGCTGGTTATCGACTTAAGGGACAACCCTGGCGGTACCCTCAACAGCGCAGTGGCCATCTCAGATTTGTTTTTGCAAAGCGGCACCATCGTCAGTACCCGGGGTCGTTTTTACGATGCCAATCAACGCTTCTTTGCCGCTCAGGGCGACATACTCAATGGCGCGCCGATGCTGGTACTGATCAATGAACAATCCGCGTCAGCGGCCGAGATACTGGCTGGCGCACTACAAGACAACAGCCGCGCGCTGATCCTGGGTAACCGCTCGTATGGTAAGGGTTCAGTGCAATCGTTAATTCCCATCGGCAATGGCACCACCGCACTTAAGTTAACCACAGCGCGCTACTTTACGCCATCGGGCCAGTCCATTGAAGGAACCGGGATCCAGCCGGATGTCATTTTTAGTAAACAAGTACTTTTAGAACTGGACAAAGACGCTATAATGGCTGGTGAAAAAAAGGTCAGGCAGACCTTTGTTGCCAACCTAGATAAACATTGGCAAGAAGCGGTACAACTATTACAAAATCATAATTTACAATAATAATTCAGGATAGTGCGCTTACTTATAACAAGCTTTTTGGTGCTTTTTCTCTGCGCAGCACCAAGCTATGGCAATCAGGTTGCCATCGTCATCGATGACATTGGATATCACGAACGTGACTTAGAACTGCTGGATTTGCCCGGCCAGCTTAGTTATGCCGTTTTGCCACACACCCCGTTTTCCCAGCGCTTTGCTTATCAGGCCAGTCACAAACGCCGAGAATTGCTGCTACACATTCCCATGCAGGCCCTTGAAGACAAAGCACTGGGGCCAGGCGCCCTGACACTGGATATGCGTAAATGGCAGCTGCAAACCACCCTGGGACACGCGCTCGCCACCCTGCCTCAGGTCAAAGGCGTCAACAATCATATGGGCTCGGCATTGACCCAATACGTTGAGCCGATGAAATGGACCATGGAGCTGCTGAAAAAACGCGGGCTGTACTTTCTTGATAGTCGCACTACTGAGCTCAGTCAGGCCCAGCACGTAGCTAACTTGTATGGGGTTGCCAACGTCGCCCGTCATGTTTTTTTAGACAACCAGACGCACCCGGATGCACTGCGTAAGCAGTTTGATCAGCTCAAGACAATAGCCCACCAGCAAGGCTACGCCATTGGAATAGCCCACCCCTACCCGCAAACCCGGGCGTTTCTCACCACAGCACTCGATGAGTTGGCAACCGAGGGCATTGAACTGGTTCCCTTGTCGCAACTGGTTGAGCAAAAGTACATTCAACTGGCAGCCATCAAGCCTCCGCCACAAAGCTCAGAATAAAAACGACAAATTTGATCTGACACCACTCACGCGCCACCTGCGTCGGCTAGACTTAACAAAGATATTATGTTCGCTTAAGGAAGTGCTTATGTTAACCACAGTTGCCGATTTAATGACCCCGGATCCGCTGGCAGTCAGTAAAACCAACACCCTCAACGATGCGCATAACCTGATGCGCGAAAAGAACATTCGCCATATCCCCGTGATTGACGACGACGGCATGCTGGTGGGTATGCTGACACAGAAGATCATGATTGCGAAAGTCATGGGGATCATTGCCACCTATGGTACCAATGCACTGGAACGTAAAGAAAAGCAACAGCAGGTTGCCGAAGTCATGGCCACCGACTTTGCCAGTATACGACCACAGCAAAGCCTCCGGGAAGTGGTGCGCTTTTTTGTTGATAATCGCCATGGCTGCATGCCGGTCACAGACGACAATGGCAAGTTGCTGGGGATTCTGACCTCCTCAGACTTTGTCCGTCTGGCCGCGGCCTTACTGTCATAAAAAAAGCCCCATCACGGGGCTTTTTCATCGCTTTAACTGGCTATCAGGCTTTTGCTTGCAGCGTGCGTGCGACGGTACGCATCCCTAAGGTTGTTGCACCTGATGCCCACTGAGAGCCGGCATTGTTCTGGAACGAGGCCGCCAGATCGATGTGCACCCAGCCTTGCCCTTCGTTTGGCACAAAGCGAGACAGGAAGCCTGCCGCATTAGAGGCACCACCGAAGCCGCCGCCTTTTTGCGCCCGGCTGTTCGCGGTATCTGCATAGGCAGAAGGGCAGTTGTTCTGGTGCCATTTTTCCAGAGGCAACGGCCAGGCCGCCTCAAACTCTTCCTGAGCAAATTGCTGTACATCGGCGACCAGCTCTTTGTCCAGGCCAAATAAGGCATTGTATTCCTGGCCAACCGCCACCAGCGCAGCACCTGTCAGGGTAGCCGCATCAATGATCAAAGGCGCACCCGTTTCGCCAGCAGCCATCAGACCATCGGCCAGAACCAGACGTCCTTCAGCATCGGTATTGACGATTTCAACCGTCGTGCCGTTTTTGTAAGTCAGGATATCTCCCAGCTTGTATGCATGCCCAGAGATCAGGTTTTCAGCACAACACAGGAACAGCTTGATGCGCTTGTTGATACCACGCTGAATGGCAATGGCCAGACCCGCTGTAACCGTCGCTGCACCGCCCATGTCGCATTTCATGGTCAGCATGCCTTCGCTTGGCTTAATTGAGTAACCACCAGAATCAAAAGTGATCCCCTTGCCAACCAGCGCCGCCGCAACCGGTGCGTCCTCATCGCCCGTTGGATTAAAGTCCAGCTCCAGTAATACCGGTGGGCGCTCGCTGCCACGGCCAACTTCATGGATCCCGATCCACTGATGCTCAAGCAGCGCTTTACCCTTGATGATTTGGTAGCTTACATGCTCTGGTGCCAGAGACTGAATGAACTCTGCCGCTTTACCGGCCAGGCTTTCAGGGTAAATGTCTTCTGCCGTGCCATTGATCATCTCACGCGTCCAGACAGCTGCAGCTTTCAATGCCTGCAACTCAGCCAGGTCAGATTGGGCATTGTCACAGAAGGTGATCCCATCTAGTTGCTTCGGGCTTACAAAACCCTGATAAAATGCCCACTGAGATTCAGTGCACCAGGCATCACCCTGTAATTCAACCGCCTGGATCCCTTGCTGTGCCACGCTGCGGCCCGCTTTTTGGATCGTCTTCAGAGTTTCCTGCTCGCTCAGATGCACCAGTGCACCATCCTGATCGTAGGATAAAGTCGCATTGCCACCCCAGTGTGCCGCCGGGGCCTGATCCGTCAGTCGAACAATAAATTTGTCAGCCATATTTGATTTCACTCTTGCGCTTATTAGTAACCAGCAGTGTACACTAGCGAGCAAAATGCCCCAAACGAATGCGATTAATCTATGAAGTTTTCCGCCCCACTGGCTAAAGCCACTTTAATTAAACGTTACAAACGCTTTTTGGTTGATTTACGCAACGACACGCAGCAGGAATTCACAGTCCATTGCGCAAATACCGGTAAAATGACCGGTTGCGCTGATCCTGGTTTCAACGCGTATTACTCAACCAGCGACAACCCGAAACGTAAATACCCACACTCGCTGGAGCTGACAGAAAACCAAGATGGTGCGCTGATCTGTGTCAATACCGCACTGGCCAATAAGGTCGCCATTGAAGCGATTGCGCACGATAGGATCCCTCAGCTTGGCGGCTACCGAACCCAACGCAGCGAGGTAAAATATGGCACGGAGAATAGTCGCATCGATATCCTGCTTCAGGATGAAGGCAAACCTGATTGCTACATAGAAGTGAAATCCGTTACGTTGCTTGACCAAGGACAGGGCTATTTTCCGGATGCCCAGACGCTGCGAGGTCAAAAACACCTGCGCGAGCTGATGCAGATCCGACAACAGGGTATGCGCGCCGTGCTGCTGTTTGTCGTCATGCACAATGGCATCACCAGTGTCAAGCCGGCAGCGCACATTGATAGCCAATATGCCACGCTGATTGAGGAAGCACAGACGCAGGGCGTCGAGATTTATGCCTGCCGGGCTCAGGTATCAACGCAAGACATCACACTGACCGAAGCACTGCCCTTCGCAATACGTTAGGCAGGTACCGTGCCCAATAGTGATCTGGCGGCATAAATTGTGCAGTATAATGAGTATTAAGCTTGAAAGTGAAAAATTTGCCTCCATATAGCTGCAAATGTCAGTGTGACCCCCGTCAGTCGCGCTTTTGTGATTCCGATCATGCCTTCAAACCGGGAGTGGTCTAATAAGCAAAAAGTGTTTGCCAAGGGGTAAAGATTTTGCTATCTATAGCCGCCGGCGTTAGCTGGGGTTGTTTATTAAGGATTTAGGAGAATGCTATGCCAGACCAGAAAAAACTAGGGTTGTTGGCTCAAGCCGGTTTAGAACCTTATCAGGAAAAGCCGGGTGAAGAATATATGAATGACGCACAACGTGCGCATTTCAAAAAATTACTGGAAGCGTGGCGTAGCGATCTTCGTAACGAAGTTGACCGCACCAAAACGCACATGCAAGATGAAGCGGCAAACTTCCCTGATCCAGTCGATCGTGCGGCACAGGAAGAAGAGTTCTCGCTGGAGTTGCGTACACGTGACCGTGAACGTAAGCTAATCAAGAAAATTGAAAAAACACTGCAGTTGATCGAAGACGACGACTTCGGTTACTGTGATTCATGTGGCATTGAAATTGGCATTCGTCGCCTTGAAGCCCGCCCGACAGCGGACCTGTGCGTAGACTGTAAATCAATTGCAGAAATAAAAGAAAAACAACAGGGCCGAGGCTAACGCACGTTTGTCTTAGCTATGCTACCCCAGTTTAATAGCGATTATCTGTCCGGGAGCTATCGAGGTCGATTTGCTCCCTCTCCCTCTGGTGCATTGCACTTCGGCTCTTTGATAGCCGCCCTTGCAAGTTTCCTGGATGCCAAAATCAATCAGGGCCAATGGTTGGTCCGAATGGAAGACATCGACACGCCTCGCGTGGTTGCCGGTGCTGCCGACGACATTCTCCGAACCCTGGAAGCCTATGGCCTGCACTGGGATGGCGAAGTGGTTTATCAAAGTCAGCGTCACGACTTATATCAGGATGTGCTGACACAACTCAGTGCAGCAGATCTCACCTACCCATGCAGCTGTACCCGCAAAGCGCTTAAGCAACGTGGCGGAACCTATGATAATCATTGCCGGGAACGCCAGTTGACACCCGAAGGCAATGCGCTGAGACTTATTCAGACTCAGCCGGTTTATGCGTTTACCGATATACTCCAAGGTGAAGTCCACCTGAGCCGCGCGCTGGCCGAGGAAGATTATATAGTAAAGCGCCGCGATGGCCTGTTTGCCTATCAGTTAGTGGTGGTCCTCGATGACATTGACCAGCAGATCACCCGCATTGTACGCGGTGCCGATCTTTTAGAACCCACCGCGCGCCAGATAGGCCTGTTCAGGCAGCTCAGCGGCGCAGCACCAGACTATGCCCATGTTTCGCTTGCTGTAGCCAAGCCTGGCTTTAAATTGTCAAAGCAAAATCATGCGCCTGCAATCGACAACGAACGGCCACAGCCTGCGTTGTGTGCCGCATTGGGGTTTCTGGGTCTCGCTGTTCCAGCCGACGTGCAGCGCGACTCTGTCGCGCACATTCTGCGCTGGGCCGAGCAGCATTTTTCATTACAGGCTTTACCGCGTCACCGCGAGATCCAGGTCTCACTGCACCAAGACGGCCACTATGATTTTACCGGGTTAACGGTCTGAGGCCACCAGCCTGATTTCAGCTAAACCCGAAGGCACACTGCCATGTTGGATTTTTAAGCATGAATCCGCCCCCGCTCCTTCAATTTGACCCCATTTGAGTATATGATAGCGGGCCTCGTTAATTCGCCTACACTATACAAACTAAAATAAGTTCTATGGCCGTATGGCGAGTGTGCATGCATGATTGCAGGCATTTTTACACGCATTATTGATTGTTCAGGGTCGTTAGGAGAGTGGTTATTATTTCCAAAATTATTAAGCTTTGCCGTCAGATAGTTAAAGGCAAAGATCCGGTAGGAACCGTGACATGCAGCACTACACCTGTGTTAATTCCACGCAGTGAGCATGCTATCTCGCGCAAACAATTTAGCCCCAATGCAATCAAAGTATTATACCGACTGAAAGACGGAGGCTATGATGCCTACCTGGTCGGTGGTTGTATTCGTGATATTTTGTTAGGGATTGAGCCCAAAGATTTCGATGTGGTGACCAACGCAACGCCTGAACAAGTTAAAAAGCTGTTTCGTAACTGCCGATTAATCGGCCGCCGCTTTCGCCTTGCGCACATTGTTTTCGGCCGTGAGATCATCGAAGTAGCGACCATGCGCGGGCACCACCAGGCTCAGGACAACCCGGATCCGACCAGTCAGTCAAGCGATCAGGGTCAGCTGCTGCGCGATAACGTCTATGGCACCATTGAAGAAGATGCACAACGTCGCGACTTTTCAATTAATGCACTTTACTACTCAATTAACGACTTCAGCATCCGGGACTTTGCCGGTGGTATTGCAGCCATTGAGCATCGTAAAATCGAACTGATCGGCGACCCTGAAACCCGATACCGCGAAGACCCAGTCCGTATGCTGCGCGCTGTACGCTTTGCCACTAAGCTGGATATGAGCATTGCCGGTCCGACCGAAGCACCGATCGCTGAGCTGGCGCCTTTACTGGGCAACATTCCTGCGGCGCGCCTGTTTGAAGAAACCCTGAAACTCTTTTTGGGTGGTAAGGCCGAAGCCAACTTCCTGATGCTGAGAAAATATGGCTTGTTTAAACAGCTGTTTCCGGCCTTAGACGCCATTTTGGATAACCCGCAGAGTGAGTTTGAAACGACCTTTATCCGCAAAATGTTTGCCAATACGGATGAGCGTATCAATGCCGATAAAAAGGTCACACCGGCCTTTATTTATGCCGCCTTATTATGGTTCCCGTTGCGCGACCGTTGCAATACGCTCGCAGCTGAAGGCATGAATGAATATGATGCCTTTATGCAGGCAATCAGTCAGGTGCTGGCGGACAATGCCCGTCATATCGCCGTGCCAAAACGCTTTACACTGGGCGCGCGCGATATCTGGCATATTCAGCAGCGACTCGACAAACGCGGCGGCCAACGTGCTTACCGCCTCAGCCTGCAACCCAGATTCAAAGCGGGCTACGACTTCCTGCTGCTACGGGTGGAAAGCGGCGAAACCGAACAGCAAGAATTGGCAAACTGGTGGACCGACTATTTACAACAAGATGTGTCTGGGCAAAAAGAGATGGTGAAAGCCCTGGGTCAGCGCTCAGGAAACTCGGAAAGACGTCGACGCCGTCCCAGAAACAAACCGCGCAGAAAACCTAATCCTGAATCATGAACACCGTTTATATTGGACTGGGGGCGAATCTCAACGCCCCTGAGGCACAGCTACGTAATGCGCTTGATGCCCTGAGCACATCACCTGTGTGCTCGCTGGCACAGGTGTCCAGCTTTTACGCCTCAAAACCTATGGGTCCGCAGGACCAACCCGACTACGTGAATGCCGTTGCCAAACTCATCACGGCACTACCTGCCATTGAGGTACTCGATTTGCTCCAGCAGATTGAACACCAGCATGGCCGGGTTCGCAAAGCCGAACGTTGGGGTCCACGCACCTTAGACTTAGATATTCTGCTGTACAACGATACACAGATAGCAACGCAACGATTAACCGTGCCACATTATGGTTTGTGTGAACGTGAATTTGTGGTCTTTCCACTTTTAGAGATTGCACCCGAGCTTACTTTACCGACCGGCCAGGTATTGGCAGACATCGCTGCATCACTGCCGCGCAACGGGCTGACTGCCATTAGCCATTACCATGATGCGGCATCGCTTGTATAGCAAGCCCTGAGCGACACGGAGCGCTCAGCATCGAATTGATCATAAAGGGGGAAATATGGCTAAAGTAACTGTTTCAACATTGGCCAAGAAAAAACGTGAAGGAACAAAAATCACCGCACTAACCGCATACGATGCCAGCTTTGCCAAACTGTTTTACGACAATGGTGTTGACATCGTTCTGGTGGGTGACTCTCTGGGGATGGTGCTGCAGGGCGGTGAAGATACACTGGCTGTTACCACCACAGATATTGCTTATCACACACGCTGTGTTCGTGCCGGCAGCAAAGAGCTGTTTGTGGTAGCCGATATGCCCTTCATGAGTTACGCCAACCCGGCACAAGCGTGTGAAAATGCAGCCACTTTGATGCGCGCTGGCGCAAATATGGTCAAGCTGGAAGGTGGTGAGTGGCTACTTGATTCTATTCGTCTGCTAACGCAACAAGGTATTCCGGTGTGCGGCCATTTAGGCCTGACTCCCCAGTCAGTCAATGTCTTTGGCGGATTTAAAATTCAGGGCCGTGAAGACGCCCAGGCAGAAAAAATGGTTGCAGATGCCATAGCTCTGGAACAAGCGGGTGCTCAGTTATTAGTTGTAGAGTGTATACCCTCTGCTCTGGCAAAACGGATCAGCGATGCGCTGAGTATTCCTGTCATTGGTATCGGCGCAGGCAAAGACACCGATGGACAGATCCTGGTTATGCACGATCTGGTCGGTATTTCAGCGGGCTATATTCCTAAGTTTTCGAAAAACTTCCTCGCGGAGACGGGCAACATGCCAGCAGCGGTCGAAAAATTCTGCACCGATGTGAAAAGCGGTGCCTTTCCCTCTCAGGAACATGAGTTTAACTAATGCAATCAATTACAGAAATAAAATCTCTGCGCAGTCAAATTAAAGCCTGGCGACAACAGGGGCAGAGCATTGCCTTTGTGCCAACCATGGGCAATTTGCACCAGGGGCATTTTTCACTGGTTGAAAAGGCCAAAACCCTGGCAGACAAAGTCGTAGTCAGTATTTTCGTCAACCCGATGCAATTCGGCGCCAACGAAGATCTGGACAACTACCCGCGTACGCTGACGCAAGATAAGCAGGGACTGGCCGAACTGGAAACTGACATCGTCTTCACTCCCAGCATCGAGGTTATCTATCCAAATGGCCTGGCTACACAGAGCTATGTCGATGTGCCGGGTGTCTCCGAAGGCTATTGTGGTGGCAGCCGCAGCGGTCATTTCAGAGGTGTTGCCACGGTCGTCACTAAGCTATTTAACCTGGTACAGCCTGACTTTGCCTGCTTTGGTGAGAAAGATTATCAGCAGCTTCAGGTTATCAAGACCATGGTGCGGGATTTGTCCATGCCGATTGAAATCATTGGTGTCCCTACGCAGCGAGAAATTTCAGGGCTGGCAATGAGCTCGCGTAACGGCTACCTGTCAGAGCAACAAAAAGACACGGCGAAAGTACTCTACCAGGTATTGAGTGACACGGCCCGGCAGCTCCGGGAAGGCGCACGCGATTTTTCAGCACTGGAGCAAACAGCAAAATCGCTATTAGAAGCTGCTGGCCTCAAGCCTGATTACTTCTCTATTGCACAAAGACAGAGCCTAAAACCTGCTACACTGGAAGACAGCGAATTTGTGATCCTGGCTGCCGCTTACCTGGAAAACGTGAGACTAATCGACAATATCCAGATCATCGCTGACGCATAACAATGTAAAGGATCCCGGCGCTTGGCAAAAATACGTGATGGGATCCTCACTTTACTTACTCTCTTGCAGGGACTGTCTTATGAAACCACAGATATCGATTATCGCCTTGCTACTGGCAGCAGGCTGCAGCAATACCAACTCTCCGGAGCTGAATCAGTGCGCACAGCAAAACTATCAGTGTGAGCAAAGCTGTGAGCAACGGGCTAACCCGCAATCACTGGCCATGCAAGTGTGCAGTGATCAGTGCATCGAATCCTTTAACCAGTGCAAAGCGCAGGCTGAACAGCTCACGCAGCAGTCTCGCAACAGTTCCTTGTATTGATACCAATTTTACTTAATACTTGGTCAATTTGAAGGAGCAAATATGACGCTAACTGTGTTAAAAATTTTTCATTTATAACAATAAATAGCAAAATTTTTGCCTGGTTATCGACCATATTTTCTCGCCTCAAAATAGAACACTTAATTAAGCAAATTGGTATAACGTACTTGTTTTAAAATACGTGTATTAAAAAACAGACATAAAAAAACCGCTCTTTGAGCGGTTTTTTCTTTCCATGCAATGCTTATAGCAGGCCTAACTTTTTAAGCTCTTTGCTTGCAAGCTGGCTTGAAAGTGGTACATAACCATCTTTCTCTACAATCTTTTGACCTTCTTTTGACAGCACCATTTTCAGGAATTCCGCTTCGATAGGAGACAACGGCTTGTTCGGGTGCTTGTTCACGTAAAGGTAGAGGAAACGAGACAGCGGGTATTTGCCCTTTGCAACATTATCCAGTGTTGCATCAACAAAGTTATCGCCTTTCTTCGACAGTGGTACAGTACGCACACCTGATGTCTTATAACCAATACCTGAATAACCAATCGCATTCACTGAAGAAGAGATTGACTGAACCACAGACGCAGAGCCAGGCTGCTCATTTACATTGTTACGGAAGTCGCCTTTACACAGGGCTTTTTTCTTAAAGTAACCGTAAGTACCTGATACTGAGTTACGTCCATACAACTGGATGTCCTTGCTGCCCCAGTCACCAGACAGACCTAAGTCGCTCCAGCGCTCGACTTGCTCAGACGCGCCACATTTACGTGTTGATGAGAAAATTGCATCCACCTGGTCAATACGCAGACCCTGGATTGGGTTATCTTTGTGTACAAAGACTGCCAGGGCATCGATAGCAACACGTACTTCAGTCGGCTTGTAACCATAACGCTTTTCAAACGCTTCGATTTCCTTCGACTTCATCTTACGGCTCATCGGGCCGAAGTTCGCTGTCGCTTCTGTCAGAGCCGGTGGCGCTGTTGAAGAACCCGCTGCCTGGATTTGAATGTTTACGTTAGGGTAAATACGTTTGTATTCTTCTGCCCAGAACGTCATCATGTTAGCCAGTGTGTCAGAGCCCACAGATGAAAAGTTACCAGAGATACCGCTGGTTTTGTTGTACTCAGGTAGATTCTTATCAAGTGCAGAAGCTTGAGCAGATACCAGTGTTGTTACAGCCACACCCATTGCGGCAACTAAGCTTTTAAATTTCATTGGGGTCACTCCAATTGTTCTTCCCATTTAATTTCTGAGCACATTGTGCAGAAAACAAATGACAATAAAATTACTCTCAAATGACACTTTTATGACTTTCATTGCTTGTCATAAAAATGCGTTTTTCTTTTTCGAAGGCAAATGAAAAACATGATCCCTTGCCCAGTGTACTGTCAATTTCCAGATGAGAATCATGGCGTGACAGAACATGTTTAGTGATGGCCAAACCCAAACCGGAGCCACCGGTTTTACGGCTACGCGCTTTGTCTACGCGGTAGAATCGCTCGGTGAGCCGGTTGATGTGCTCCGGGGCAATCCCGTCACCGTTATCAATCACAGTAAAGCGTGGTCGTTCACCCTCTAAAAACCAGTTCACGGTAATTTTTCCGCCAGGTTTGGTGTAATGAATGGCATTGAACACCAGGTTAGAAAAGGCACTACGCAATTCATCCACACACCCTTTAATGTCCAGGGCCTGATCGATGTTAAAAGCTATTGTATGATGCTTCTCCTGATTCAATGAATTGGCTTCGGTCTGGATTAGCTTCAGCATCGCAGGCACATTCACCGCTTTGTCATTGTCCTGATTGCGCTGGCCTTCAATACGCGACAAAGAAAGGAGCTGATTAACCAGACTGTCCATTCGCTTGCATTGCTCTATCATGGTGTGATGGGCTTTGTTCCACATCGCCGGAGGTGGCATCTGATCGCCTTCCATCATTTCCAGGTACCCGGTGACGACGGTAAGCGGGGTGCGCAGTTCATGAGACACATTGGCAACAAAATCTTTGCGCATCTGTTCGAGTTGCTTCAGTCTTGAGATATCACGCACCACCATCATTAACTGCTCGGCATAAGGCATGACCCGGAACTCCAGCACTCGCTCTCCACCATGCCCAGACTCCATCTCCAGGGGATCATGAAAATCGTGGGCCTGCATATATTTAACGAACTTAGGATCACGGATCAGGTTATCAAGTCGCTGGCCATGATCGGTTGGCCATTGCAAACCCAATACCTTTAATGCAAGCTGGTTACACCAGACTATGCTGAGATCCTGCTGCATGACAATGACAGCATCGGGCACCGCTTCGGCCCCTTCGCGGAAACGTCGGATCAACTCTGCCAGCTCATTACGCTTTTTGCGGTTGCGATGTTGTAGCTGGTAGATCCCTTCAAAGATCTGCTCCCAGGCACCCGATCCTTCCGGCGGGTTAAAACTGCGCTGATTGATCAACCAATCACTCAGTCGGTACAACTGTTGATAATGCCAGATCAGCAATACCATGGCACCGATAAAGAGCAAGACAAACGGTGCGCCTAACAAGATCCCAATCAGAGTTAACGGCAGAAAATACAAAAACAGGCGTTTTAATAACGCCTGTTTATCAATCACCCTATACATACAAAATGATCCTAAAGAGAATGCGCCGTGGTTAGCCTACCATAGCGCCAGATGCTTTACAGCTTGCTTGAGAAGCGATAACCAGCACCGCGTACTGTTTGTACCAGGCGATCATGCCCCAGCGGCGCAATCGCTTTACGCAGACGACGAATATGAACGTCGACAGTACGATCTTCAACATATACATTAGTGCCCCAAACATGATCCAGTAATTGCTCACGGCTGTATACACGCTCCGGGTGAGTCATAAAGAAGTGAAGTAATCTGAATTCCGTTGGACCCATTTCCAGCTCATTACCGGCTGAGGTCACTCGGTGTGAAATTGGATCAAGGCGTAAGCCATGTACTTCTATGGCCTCTTCCAGTGACGTTGGAGAAACCCGGCGCATCACCGCTTTAATACGAGCCATTAATTCTTTTGGAGAGAAAGGTTTAGTAACGTAGTCGTCTGCACCCACTTCCAATCCCTTGACCTTATCTTCTTCCTCACCACGTGCTGTCAGCATAATAATGGGGATTTGTCTGGTGTATTCGCTTTGTTTAAACTTTTTGGCAATCTGAATACCACTGCCACCTGGCAACATCCAGTCCAATAACACCATATCAGGATAAGGCTCAACCATAGCTGCAATTGCAGAATCATAGTCTTCAGCTTCAATGGCCTGAAAACCATTTTGTTCCAACACAAACACCAACATTTCTCTGATCGGCGCTTCGTCATCAACTACCAGTACTTTACGTGACATTCCCATTTATCTCTTACGTTACCGAAGTGGGTTTCATTATTATGACTAAGTATGACAGTTTTATGAAATACCAAGTGATAAAAGATGACAATTGGGAAAAAAATAGGGCCAATCTAGCGCAAGGCTATGATACTGAAAAAACGGAGGTTTCGCTGAAAAGTAAATATAAATTGTCACAAAATCAGGGTAAATCCTTGTTTAGTCAGGTTTGTTTTGCGATAGCGTTAGTAAATAGCCCGGTACAGCCGCTGTAAAAAGGCGTAATGTCTGACATACAGGGTAATAAAGTTCATTTACAAACCCTGACGTTTACTCGGTAATAAACTGTACAAGCATTCACTTCATCAGAGTGGTGCAAACTCACCGTCTGCACCGTACAGTTACGCTCACTCAGTAAAAGCAAACTCGTTAACATCACAAAACCCAGTTAATAAAGCATTTACGCTAAAAGTCATAGCGTAAAGTCAGCGCCATATGGTCCTGATCCGGATCGTTGTCGAGATCGATCTTGGTGTACCACAGGTACATTCTCGCTTGCTTGGATAAGCTTTTTTCCACCCCTATAGACGTTGCATCCCCTGAATCTTTGAGCTTGCCAGAGGCACCATCAGAGTTTTGATATTGCGCCAGCAGTTTGTAACCATTGTCTAACTTGAGCGCGGCACTGACCACATAACTGTCAACAGTATCATTGCTGCCAATCGCTTCACTTTGCTGGTAACTGGCACCTAAAGTAACCTTGGCCACTTTACCCTGTACAGTAACCCGGGTTATGTCCTGACCTGCAACCTCTTCATCACGCGCCACACTGGCGTAAATGGCAGTTTTTTTCAGTTTACTGTCACCATAAGCAGCGGCCATCGACAAGCCACTTTCACCATTTTGCTTGCTGTTATCTTCGCTAATATAACTGACTGTAAATTTCAGATGGTTGAGTGAGGGTGTAGTGTATTGCAAGGTGTCCCCGAGGCGATTTTCGCCCACAAAGAAACTTTTAATATCGGCATTGAAATCATTCATCAGGTCGACTTTGCCCTGGGATTTTTTCATCGGCGTATCATCCCGCCCCACCAGAAGCTGGCCAAACCGACCTTTTATCCCGACATATTGAGAACGTGCGGTGATGTTTTCTTCCGATTTACCGTCATTGTCGTTTTCAGACATCTCGACCTGAAATTCCAGCTTGTAAAAGGCTGAGATCCCGGTGTCGATATCTGATGCGCCTTTGATCCCCATTCGTGAGGCGTAGCTTTCTACTGAGGTGTCTGAACCACTTCCCGTATCACTGTTTGCGACACCCAGATGCGCGCGTCCGTAAACCTTGAGTTCTTCAGCCTGCACTTGCATACCAGCCAGCACAGAGCCCCCAAAAAGGGCAGCCAAAAAGCATTTCTTCATACTTTGACCTTAATAAAAACCAATGTGAGCAGAATAGAGTACTCTTTAAAGCTAGACGCTCTGTTTCAGAGATCAAGTGACAAACCGCTGGATCAAAGTTTTTCTAAGCTGAGTTGCCTGAGATCAAATTTATACCAAGGGGATCCTTGCCGGATCATATTTTTACTAACATTTGTGGTCTGCTGTCACGCACTCAGCAGCTATTTAGAACTAACTCCTTGATTTTAGATCCATTCTATAAAGAGACAGACCCAGATCCAGACCATGACTTAGTAAGATCCCGATCCCAGAATACCCGCCCCAGCTGTCAGTTAGTCAAGATCTGATCCCGGCGCTCGCAGGTAGGTAAAATTCTGATCCCAACAGGATCAAATGCAGATACAAAAATGCCGCAGAATCAGCACTGCGGCATTAAACATTCACCTGATTTTACAAGGTTAGTATTTATTTGATCTGAGGATCCAACTCACCAGTCAGATATTTCAGGTGCATATCATCCAAAGAGATAGGCTGAATACGGCTTGCCTGACCAGCTGTGCCAAACGCTTCATAACGCGCAACACAGATCTCTGTCATCGCTTTTGTTGCCTCAGCAAGAAATTTACGCGGGTCGAAGTTCGCCGGATTATGTGCAAGATGGCGGCGGATCGCGCCCGTCGCTGCCAGACGTAGGTCTGTGTCGATGTTAACTTTGCGCACACCATGCTTGATGCCCTCAACGATCTGCTCAACAGGCACACCATAAGTCTCTGGGATCTCGCCACCAAATTCATTGATCACCGCCAGCCACTCCTGAGGTACGGAAGATGATCCGTGCATTACCAGGTGCGTATTCGGAATACGGGCGTGGATCTCTTTGATGCGGTTAATTGCCAGAATGTCGCCTGTTGGTGGACGCGTAAACTTATAAGCACCATGTGATGTACCACACGCGATTGCCAGGGCATCAACACCCGTTTTCTTGACGAAGTCTGCGGCTTCTTCCGGGTCGGTCAGCAGCTGGTCGTGCGTTAGCTTGCCAACAGCACCAATGCCATCTTCTTCGCCTGCTTCGCCCGTTTCCAGTGAACCCAGCACACCCAGTTCACCTTCCACTGATACACCACATGCGTGTGCCATATCAACCGTACGACGTGTTACATCCACATTGTACTCATAGCTTGATGGTGTTTTGCCATCTTCCATTAAAGAGCCATCCATCATGACAGATGAAAAGCCAAGCTGAATTGAACGCTGACACACGCCCGGCGACGTACCGTGATCCTGGTGCATAACAACCGGAATATGTGGCCATTCTTCGACTGCGGCCAAAATCATATGGCGAATAAACGGTGCCCCTGCATACTTACGTGCGCCTGCCGAACCCTGAACAATTACCGGACTGTTGGTTTTATCTGCCGCTTCCATGATAGCGCGCATTTGCTCTTGGTTGTTTACGTTAAAGGCAGGAACGCCGTAACCATGCTCCGCGGCATGATCCAGCAGTTGACGCATACTGATTAAAGCCATTGTGCTTTCTCCAATTGTTGATGAGTGAAGCTGATTTTTGCATCAGCGCTCGTGCTCATCGATTTGAACGGGATAGATTTTAAGTGCTACACACTCAGTTTGTTTCGGGAGTAAAATGTGAGAGAGTCCCAAAACCGGACCGAACTGTCGGCCCGAAAACATGCTGCTGCGACCTGCGCCGCAGCATAGTGTCAGATTACGCTTGTGCTCTTTGTTCAAGCATAGCGACTGCTGGCAGTTTTTTCCCCTCAAGGAACTCTAAAAACGCACCACCACCGGTCGAAATGTACGAAATCTCATCGGCTACGCCATATTTGTCGATGGCCGCCAGAGTGTCACCTCCCCCAGCGATAGAGAATGCGTTAGACTTTGCAATGGCATTAGCAATCGCTTCAGTACCGTTACCAAATTGGTCAAACTCAAACACACCAACCGGGCCATTCCAGACCACAGTACCCGCATTGGCGATGATTTTTGCTAGCGTGTTCGCCGTGTCAGGACCAATATCAAAGATCATGTCAGTGTCACGTACTTCCGTCACATCTTTGATCTCAGCAACGGCTGATTCAGAGAATTCGTCACCAACAACCACATCCGTTGGTACAGGAATATCGCCATCATTGGCACGTGCCGCTTCGCTGAGTTTATTCGCTTCATCAATTAAGTCAGGCTCATACAAGGACTTACCAACCGGGTTGCCTGCCGCGGCAATAAAGGTATTGGCAATACCACCACCGGTGACCAACTGATCAACCACTTTTGACAATGAATCCAGTACCGTCAGTTTAGTCGACACTTTAGAACCACCAACGATAGCAACCAAAGGGCGTGCCGGATTATCAAGGGCTTTGCCCAGTGCATCCAGTTCAGCGGCCAATAGCGGGCCTGCACAAGCCACTTCGGCAAATAAACCAACACCATGTGTCGATGCCTGAGCACGGTGTGCGGTACCAAATGCATCCATGACATATACGTCGCATAATGCGGCCAGCTTCTTCGACAGGGCTTCATCGTTCTTTTTCTCACCGACATTGAAGCGCACGTTTTCAAATACCACGACCTCGTTATCTGCGATATCAACGCCATCCAGATAGTTATCAACCAGACGCACATTTTGCTCCAGCGCGTCGTTCAGGTAATCTACAACCGGTTGTAGTGAATACTGCACATCGTATTCCCCTTCCGTTGGACGACCCAGGTGAGACATCACCATGACCTTGGCACCTTTTTCAAGGGCAAGCTTGATGGTCGGTAAAGACGCTCTGATACGGGCATCTGATGTGACCTTACCTTCTTTCACCGGTACGTTAAGATCTTCACGGATCAGAACGCGTTTGCCGTTTAAATCTAAATCCGCCATCTTAATGACTGACATTGACATCTCCTTCAAGAACGATACTTGGTTGTTAATTAACTTGTGTCATTGCTGCTGCGGTATCGAGCATGCGATTCGCAAAGCCCCACTCGTTGTCGCACCACACCAGCAATTTCGCCAACCGTCTCTGGCTGACGCGCGTTTGGGTACCATCTATGATACTGGAATGTGGGTCATGATTAAAATCCACCGAGACCAACGGCTCTTCTGTGTAGTCCAGTATCCCACGTAACGGACCGCAAGCAGCCTGTTGTAATGCATTGTTCACCTGCTCAATAGTGACATCACTGTTCAGGGTCACACTCAAATCCATTGCCGTCACATTAATGGTTGGAACCCGCACCGCAATGGCTTCGAAACAGCCATGAAACTTTGGCAAGATCCGCTCGATCCCACGGGCCAGCTTAGTGTCCACAGGTATAATGGACTGACTGGCTGCCCGGGTACGTCGCAGATCCGGATGGTAGGCATCAATCACCTGCTGATCATGCATAGATGCGTGGATCGTGGTAATGGTGCCGGAGCCAATCCCAAAAGCATCATCCAATACATTTATGACAGGGACAATACAGTTCGTGGTACAAGAACCATTGGAAACGATGGTGTGCTTAGCACACAGCTCTTGGTGATTGATACCATACACTATGGTTGCGTCTACATCTGCATCTGCGGGATGCGAAAACAGGACTTTCTTAGCACCTGCGCGCAAATGAGCCTGAGCATGAAAACGGGAATGAAATACACCGGTACATTCTAAAACAACATCGACGTCCAGGGCATGCCAGGGTAAATGGCTGGGATCGGCTTCGCTAAACAGCTGGATTCTATCGTCTCCCACTGTCAGGTAAGGCGCTTCCAGGTGAACAGGATAAGAAAAACGCCCATGCGAGGTATCGTATTTCAGCAGGTGAGCAATGCCCTGCGGATCGGCAAGTTCATTTATTGCGACGATTTGAATGTCTCGCTGGCGACCAGATTCATACAAAGCCCGCACTATATTGCGACCAATACGACCAAAACCATTTATTGCCAGTTTGATAGTCATTAAAGTGAAGATCCACCACGTTTTGAAAAATTGGGCTCAATCCTGCCTCACACACAGTGCATAGGCCGCATGCGAATAAATTTCCCAAGCTTTCCGTATTAAGATGGCGCTATTGTAATCGACCAGGCACAAATGTGTAAGAGATATGCAAAAATAATTACGTCAGTTGCCTGAGTAACGCCCCCTGAGTCCCACCAAGCTGACTGTTCTGCGCCAACAATAGTTCAGCGGTACTCAGTGCATCACTGAGCGCATGATGCTCGCAAGCCGACGGTAAATCATAACGCTGTCGGCAGGCAGACAATGTCAGGCAATCTGCCGCAAGCGTTTGTCCCTGCCTGAGCAATCGCTGTCTCTCAATCTGCATAGTATCGAGGATCCGCTCCGGACGCATCACTATCTCATGCTGAACAAACGCCCGTTTGAGAAACCCCCAGTCGAGGATAGCGTTATGACAGACCAGCATACTTTGCTCCAACACCTCAGCCAGTTGCTGTAACAAAGTACGTAAGCTACAGCCCAGTGCCAACGCCCTTTCATCCACCCCATGGATCACCGGGCTTTGTCCCAGCTGGCGCACTTCCTTATTCACTACATGCCGGGCGGTACCGAGGATAATTCGGCCTTGCCGGATCTCCACCCAAGCTGCCGAGACTATTTCGTCTCGTTTAGGATCCAGGCCGGTCAACTCCAGATCCAGCACTACCAGATCAACATCAGCCAACCGCTGGTGCCGATAGGCATGCCAGTTGCGTAGACGCGTTAACCAGTTCACAGGCTACCTCGGGCAAATTTGAAGGCACAGGCTTGCTGTGCTTGCTTGACCAGTTGAAAAGCTTCTTTGAGCTGATGACGCTCCAGAGAACTCAGTTGCTCAGGGTTAATACAGTTTTCAGGCAAACCTTCGCGGTCAATTTGCGTTCGTAAGCGCAATTGAGTTAAAAATCGCCAGCAATCTTGCAAATTGGCAATGTCCTCACTGCTGAGTACCTGATGGTTTTTGAGCGCCCGTAAGCGCTGCAGTGTATTGGGTTTGCTGATCCCCGCTTGCAGTGCATAGAGGCGAACAATATCGTTGATGATCACCACCCCGCGTTTTTTTAGATCCAAATATTTGTGCTTGTGCTTGTCCTGCTGCAACTTAAACTGCTGGAACAATCCGATCGGCACAGTATTGACGTTGATATCGGCTGCCATTGCGGCGTAGAACAGTTCATTTTTCGGGATCTCACTCAAATGATGTAAAAATTGCCCGAACAGAACGTCCGATCCCGCTATAAAGCGCAGATCAAAATAGATTTTACAGTTGAGCATGGCATGGGGCGTAGGCGCATGGGTCCAAGTGGTAAACCGATCGCACCACTCGCTCAGAGTACCCCGGCATTGCGGGTTGCTCGCCATGATGTTCCCCGGACAAGTTCGGATCCCACATTCATCCAGCTGTTGGCAAACAAACCCACCGAGCTGTGCAAAGTAACCTCTTTGCTCATCCGTTACGCCTTCAGGCAACAGCAGGCCGTTGTCCTGATCGGAATGCAGGGTTTGTTCCTCCCGAGCTTGCGAGCCAAAACAGATCCACGCAAACGGGGTTGGCGCTGTACCATGCTGCTGCTGATATAAGTCGATCAAGCGTCCGGTCAGCGCGTCGCTCAGACCGCTGAGCAGCTGACCTATTAAGGAAATGTCTTCGATTTTATTCGCGAAATCACTCAACAGATCCGGGATTTCTTTGGCCAGCTGCTGTACTTCACCATAGCTGCGCGCTTTGTAGATCCTGCCAATCAACTGCACCGGATCGCTTTTTTGCTGACGCAGCAGATCGGTGCTGGTGATCATTCCCATCGGGGTGCGATCTTCATTGAGCACCGGCAGGTGGTGAATGTTGTGCTTCAACATCAGATGCAATGCAGAAAAGATCCGGTTGTTCTCATATATGTACTTCGGCCTGACCGTCATGATCTCCCGGATCGCCCGCGCGGGATCTAAACCTTCGGCCAGCACCCGATTGCGCAGATCGCGGTCAGTCACAACCCCCGCAAGCTGGTCATTTTCAGTCACCATAATTGAGGAAACCCGATGTTTCTTCATCACTTTGGCCGCTTCCTGAATGCTAGCCAGGGGCGTTAGGGTCACCGCAGCCCGACTCATCAATTCGCTGACCCGATGTTCAGACCAGCCACTTGCCGATTCTTTATAATGACTGGACAACAGGCGCTTCGCATGGGCGCGCACAAAGTACTGTTCAAAAGGTTTGTATTCATGACGAAGAAAATCAAACGCACTTTGCGGCAACACATAAACCAGCCCAGCCTGCACCACTTCCAGCTGATTGCTGATCGGCTCACCGGTTAACAATGAGGGATAACCAAAGTAATCGCCTTCTGCCAGCCGGGTTATCAGTTCCCCACGCTCTGAGCGCAAATCGAAATGACCGGAACGCACCAGATACAAATGAGGCTGTTCGCTTTTGAACCACTGAGTCTGATTCTGTGCACTCACATAGATGATTTCTAAGTGTTCAACAAAGTAATCCGTCGCGCTGTAGGCCAACTGGCCAAACGGCGCCTGTTGCTGCATAAAGGTCAGCACATCCTGTACTTGAGCCGTCATAGCACCTCTCAAAATGACAACTACTCCACAGCTTACGCTGTGAAGTAGTTGGTTTCTGTGTGATCGGACCGATTCACAATCGGCCACTTCATATTAGTGTGCGTGTGCCGCAGAGGACCCCTTCGGGTTACGGATCCCATCCACCATTTGTTTCACTTCAAGTGGTGTTTGTGCTGTCAGCTTCATCACAATGGCCGCAATACCAAAGTTCACCAACATACCGACAATACCAATCCCCTCTGGTGAGATGCCAAACAACCAGTTAGCCGGCGTATTCAGTTCCGGACTGACAAACTTAAAGTAGATAATATAAGCCGCCGTGAAACCAATACCACACACCATACCGCTGATGGCCCCTTCTTTATTCATGCGTTTAGAGAAAATCCCCATGATGATCGCCGGGAAAAAGCTTGCCGCCGCCAGACCAAAGGCAAAGGCCACCACCGACGCCACGAATCCAGGCGGGTTAATACCAAAGTAGGCGGAGATTGCAATGGCCACCATCGCCGACAAACGTGCCGCCAGCAGCTCTTGCTTATCACTGATATCCGGTTTGAGGGTTCGTTTGAGTAAATCATGAGAGACCGAGGTAGAGATAACCAATAGCAGACCCGCAGTTGTCGACAGCGCCGCTGCAATACCACCTGCTGCAACCAGCGCAATCACCCAGGCTGGTAAATCTGCAATTTCCGGATTCGCCAGTACCATGATGTCACGGTCGATTTTCACTTCATTGCGGCTCGTCGGGTCGTCAATCTTACCCGCTGAGTAGAACATTTTGCCATCGCCGTTCTTATCATTGAATGTGATCAGGCCCGTTCTTTCCCAGTTTTTCACCCACTCAGGTGCTTCGGCATAGGCCGTACCGCTACCGTCTTTACCGTTAATCGTATCAATCATGTTAACCCGCGCAAATGACGCAACAGCTGGTGCAGTGGTGTAAACAATGGCGATAAACACGAGAGTCCAGGCCGCAGAAATACGGGTGTCTTTTACTTTTGGTACGGTAAAGAAGCGCACAATGACGTGTGGCAGACCGGCTGTACCGACCATCAGGGCTGCTGTAATCGCAAAGACGTCAATCATGCTCTTGGACCCTTCGGTGTATTGCGCAAAGCCGAGTTCGGTACTGAGCCCGTCGAGTTTATCCAGCAAATAGGTCCCGGAGCCGTCCGCCAGCGTACCACCAAAACCGGTTTGTGGTAGCAGGTGACCCGTCATCATCAAAGAGATAAAGATAGCAGGTACCAAATAAGCAAACACCAGTACGCAGTATTGCGCAACCTGAGTATAAGTAATGCCTTTCATGCCACCCAGTACAGCATAGAAGAATACGATCACCATCCCGATATACACACCGGTTTCGATGTCAACTTCGAGGAAGCGGGAGAATACCACACCCACACCACGCATTTGTCCGGCGATGTAAGTAAAGCAGATAAAGATTGCACACAGTATGGCCACAACCCGTGCCACCTGCGAGTAATATCGATCGCCGATAAAATCCGGCACCGTGAATTTACCAAATTTACGCAGATAAGGTGCCAGGCACAGTGCCAGCAGCACGTACCCACCGGTCCAGCCCATCAGATACACGCCACCGTCGTAACCGGCAAATGAGATGATCCCCGCCATGGAAATAAACGACGCTGCGCTCATCCAGTCAGCAGCTGTTGCCATGCCGTTTGCCAGAGGTGGCACACCACCACCAGCAACATAGAATTCGTTGGTTGAACCGGCACGCGCCCAGATGGCAATACCGATGTACAGGGCAAAGCTCAGCCCCACAATTAAAAAGGTGAGAGTTTGAACATCCATCATAGCGCTCCTTATTCATCCACGCCGTACTTTTTGTCCAGCGCATCCATTTTGAATACATAGACAAAAATCAAAGCAACGAAGGTATAAATTGCGCCCTGCTGCGAAAACCAAAAACCCAACTTAAATCCAAAGAAGCGGACCTCGTTGAGTACATCAACCAGCAGAATGCCGCATCCAAAAGACACCACAAACCACACTACTAATAGCTTAAACATTAAGGCTAGATTCTCTGACCAATATGCTTTTGCTTGTTCTTCACTTCTAAAAGCCATGATAAGTCCCCTTTCACACACCTGTCGCCGATGTGCTGGTGTTAATGACCTTTTGACTGTAGCAATGGCCCGTCAATAAGAAATTGAGACCTTAGTCGTAACAGTGAGGTTACGTTTACGTAAACTGTAACACACAATAAATACAGGTATCATTAAACTATTTAAATTCATAAACTTAGATAAAACTCATTCAGAAATTAGCAAATTCAGGAACACTTCTTTCAGGGATAAGACATTAGTCTAATTAATTCAATAAACATCGAATAATTTTTTAAAATCAGATGATTATGTCACTTTGGATTATCTGTAAGTGATGCTACTTTAAAGGCATAGAGACAATAACTAGAATTAACACAAGGGCTCATCATGACGGCTGCACTGTTCCTCGTTGCCATCGCCTATATCGGCTTACTATTCTGGCTCGCTAACTGGGGGGACAAAACCACACCCGTTGCTACCCGGATCAGCCATCACCCTTTTGTCTACGCCCTGGCACTCGGTATTTATTGTACCTCCTGGACCTACTATGGCTCGGTAGGTACAGCTGCCACCAGTAGCTGGCATTACCTGCCCATTTTGCTTGGACCGGCGTTACTCTTTGTGTTTGGTCAGGGATTTTTGCGCAAGCTAATTCTGGTGAGTAAAAAACAAAACATTACCACCATCGCCGACTTTATCTCAGCGCGTTATGGTAAACGTCAGACCACCGCTGTCATGGTCACTATGATAGCCTTGCTGGCCACCATTCCCTATATTGCGCTACAACTGAAGGCGCTGAGTAGCAGCTTTTTACTGTTACAGCAGGGCACACCGATCTCTGGCGGTATACTGGCCATGACAGGCACCTTACTGATGGCTCTGTTTGCCATCTTTTTTGGCACCCGTAAGGTTGACGTCACTGAGTATCGCTCCGGCCTCATGCTCGCCGTCGCGTTCGAATCATTGATCAAATTACTGGCACTGATGGCCGTCGCCGTCATCGCCATCCAAGCACTGTTATCGCAAGACGGCCCCACATCTTTGACATTTACTCACTGGCAGGGGTTTGACTTTACCAATTTCAATTTTATTGGTCAGACATTGATGGCTGCGGCAGCGATTATCTGCCTGCCCCGGCAATTTCATGTCACTGTGGTCGACAACCAGGACAGTCGCCATTTGCGCACTGCTCGCTGGGCGTTCCCGCTGTATCTTATCCTGATAGCCGCTATGATCCTGCCCATTGCCAGTGCCGCCATTCACGCTGATATCGGTCAGAACGTGACGGCAGACAGCTTTGTCTTGGCTCTGCCTATGATGCAGGGCCACCCGTTGATCACCACCTTTGTATTTATCGGTGGTTTATCGGCTGCGACTGCCATGATAGTTGTCGCAACCCTGACACTCAGTACTATGCTCTCTAACGATGTTGTGTTGCCTCTGCTGCTCAAGCGCAAGTTTAAGAAAAACCGCCTCACCAGCAACTATAAAACCCGAATCCTGCTGATCCGTCGCTTTATCATTGCTGCGATTCTGGTCCTGGCCTTTCTCTATCAGCAGTGGTTTGGTCATGGCGAAGCGCTTGCTAACATGGGCCTGGTGGCCTTTTCGCTGGTTACTCAGTTGTTACCTGCCATTGTCGGCGGACTATACTGGCGCAAAGGGCATGCTTACGGCGTGTATGCCGGACTACTCGCCGGTTTTTTATGCTGGATGTTATTCCTGATGTTCCCGGTGATAGAAGCGGGCAGCAGCCTGGACTTTGAAACCCGCCAGACCATCATCACTCGCGGTACCTTGCTGGCGCTGCTGGCCAATATCTGCTGCTATATCAGCTTCTCACTGGGCGCATATGAGCGCCTTATTGATAAGATCCAGGCGGCCGCATTCGTTAGCCCCTGGGAGCAAGCCAGTGCCGCTAAACGCCTCAACAAGAACGTCAAAGCAACGGTTTATGATTTTACAGTGCTCCTGCAAACATTTCTGGGGATCCAGCGCAGCCAGCAGTTACTCAGCCACTATGCCATCAATCATGACATTGAAGACAGCAACGCCTATCCAAGTGCCGACTTTATTGCCTTTTGTGAGCGAGCCCTCACCGGCGTGCTCGGCGCTTCCTCCGCCCGGGCACTGATCCACGCCGTTTCCTCGGGCAAACAACTCGCCTTTGAAGAAGTCGTGAACTTTTTTGATGAAACCACCCAGGCTCTGCAATTTAACCAGAACCTGCTGTTCACCTCCCTGGAAAACCTCAGTCATGGTATTTCTGTGGTAGATAAAGATCTTAAGCTGGTTGCCTGGAATCGCCGTTACCACGAAATGTTTGAGTACCCGGATGGTTTTTTACAGGTGGGTCAGAGCATTGAGGAAGTGATCCGTTTTAACGTAGAGCGCGGAGAATGTGGCCCCGGAGAACTGGAAAAGTTAATAGACAAACGTGTACAGCATTTGAAAAATGGCACACCACACCACTTTATTCGTCACCGCAGCAATGGCCAGGTGTTCGAAATGACGGGGAACCCACTGCCAGAAGGCGGCTTTGTGACCAGTTTTTCAGACATTACCAGCCACATAGACACACAAAATGCGCTGGAGGAGGTCAATATGGATCTCGAAAACCGCATCGAGGCACGTACTCAGGAGATCCGCCTGATCAACCAGGATCTGAAAGCACAAATAGCCAGCCGGGAAGAAACCGAGCAAGCCCTGGTTGCCGCAAAAAAAGAGGCGGAACGTGCCAACGACAGTAAAACCCGCTTTCTGGCGCTGGCCAGCCACGATATTTTGCAGCCGCTCAATGCCGCACGCCTGTACCTGGCCGCGATCAATGAAGACAAGTTGCAAGACAGCGACCGCAGTAACCTGGAGAAACTTGGTGCCAGTCTGGACTCGACCGTTCATCTGATGTCGGCACTGCTGGACATCGCCAAGCTGGAACAGGGCGCGATGAAACCGTCGCCACGCCACTTTGATATTGACGACATCATGTCGCCGCTGGCCAGTGAATATGCCATTTTGTGTCAGGAAAAGGGCCTGGCACTGCATGTACGTACCCGCCATCAGGTGATCCACAGTGACATTACCTATCTGCGCCGTATCGTGCAGAATCTGGTTTCCAATGCGGTAAAATACACCGAGCAAGGTCGGGTGCTGTTGGCCTGTCGCCGCCGCAGCCATAGCGTGCGTATTGAGGTCTGGGACACCGGCCCTGGCATTTCGGAGCATGAACAGCAAAAGATATTTAACGACTTTTATCGCATCCAGAGCGGTGATAATAAAGGCGTTGGACTCGGTCTCGGCGTTGTAAAGCGACTCTGTGAGCTGCTCAGTATGCCACTGGAAATGCACTCAATCCCAGGTAAGGGCAGTCGCTTTTGTGTCGAGGTCCCACTTGGCGATCTGCAGCAGATTCAGCAAAAAACCACACACTCAGAGCAAAAGCCCAGCGCTAAAGCCAATCTGAATCTGGTTGTGGTTGACGACGATCCTAAGAATCTGGCTGCCATGGCAAGCCTGCTCGATAAGTGGCAATTTAGCTATCGGATGTTTGAAAGGGCAGACAAAGCCCGACAACATGCCATTGACAATCCGGCCCCTGATTTTATTCTGATGGACTATCAACTCGATAATGATGAAAACGGGGTAAACCTGATCACAGAGTTAAGGCAATACTGGAACGCCCAGATCCCGGCGGTGCTGATCACAGCGGTACGCGACGAGCCTTTAAAATTGCAGGCAAAACAGGCCCAGATCCACTATCTGAGTAAACCGTTAAAGCCCGCCAAGCTTAAAGCGCTGCTTAACCACAGCACCTGAACGCTTCACAGTATGACAGCACTGCCCGCTGCATCTGCGGGATTCACTAATAGGCAAGCTGGATCTGATCGCGACCATTGGCCTTCGCGCGATAAACCGCCTGATCGGCCATCTTCAGGGCATGACTGAACGGCATGCTGGTGTTAACTTCGGTTACCCCGAAACTGGCGGTCACAGAGATCAAGCCACTCTCCTGTCGAACTTCCATCTCCCGCGTGGCAGAACATAACCGGTTTGCCACCATATGTGCATCGCTGACCGAGGTTTCCGGCAGTAAGACCACAAACTCTTCTCCGCCCAGGCGACAAAAACAGTCTTCAACACGCACCACATCCAGACAACATTGAGCAAACTTCTGTAGTACTTTATCGCCGGCATCATGACCAAAATCGTCATTGATCCGCTTAAAGCGATCCAGATCCACCATGATGAGGCTCATAGGCCGTTCCGTACGCTGATGACGGCTCATTTCACGCTTCGCGTGCTCCATCAGAAAGCGGCGGTTATTCAAGCCTGTCAGCATATCCTGAAATGCCATTTTGGTAAGCTTTTGCTGCATCTGGTACAACTCATGCACCAACAAGCGTCGACTGCAGCAATCGGCCACCATTTCTGTTATGGACACTTCCCATTCCTGCCACTGGCGCACAGCAGCACGCCCTTCACAGCACACCACCCCCAATGCGATACCATTTTTAAAAATAGCGGTATCCAGCATAGCTGCGATGTTATTAGGCTTGAGGTAGATATCGGTAAATTCGCTGGTACGAGGATCTGAACAGGCATTGTCTGCCGCAATAGACTGGCCACTGATAATCGTAGAAAAATACACGGGAAAGTCATCAATACTCAGCACTGGCAGCTGTTTTGGTACATCCTGCCAGTCGGTATTGGCATAGTTGAGCAGTTTGCCAGGCTGGTGCATGTCGTCAAACAGCCACACCGATACACGATCAACCTGAAGCAAAGACTTTGCCTCAAAAATAATATCGTGCAAAAAGTGCTGATGTTCGCCGGAAACATCGACTTCTTGCGAACTGATCCGCCGTAATTTTTGCGTGCTCTGAGTTAATCGATTCAAAGGTACTACCAAGTCGCAAAGCTGATGAATTAGGGCATCGACTTAGCCGATGCCATGCCGTTGTATTAATCTAATAATATCTCGCCTGCGACAAAATGCACTGTTTTCTTTGCACCGGGAAGCGGTCATGTCCAATGCAGTAATAGTCACATTAGGCCATGTATTTTGCCAGATACTTTTTAAACACCGGATCGCTTTGTGCTAAGCCTTTTTGCTCAGTCAGGATCTCTTTTAACATCTGCTTTGACGTTAGCGGATTGGCCAATACAACTCTGAATACCACCGTTGGCTGGTGTTGATACTGAGCGGGGGTTAAGCGTGTCCGTGACACAAAAGAGCGTCCCGATTCGCGCTGACGTTTTTGCATACTGGCAGTAAAGCGGTTGAGTGCGGCATAGATGTCAATGCGTTCCTGCGCATCTGCGCGCTCAATTGCCTGACGGATCTGCTTTGGTATATAGCGATAGGTTAACAAGCACAGTTCCGGCTCCGAAACCAGTTCAAAATCCTCTTCTGCTTGAATAAGCTCGGCAAAATACTGGGCTTTTTCTATACCTTTGTCGATCAGCATTTCGTACCCTTTACGGCCAATCACCCGCAAACACGCATGCACTAACATAGCCATACCCGGACGACTCCCCTCAAGTGTATGGCTACCCAGGTCTTTAGAGCCTTTACGCAGAATATACTCTGCGTGATGTTCAATGGCATCCGTTGCGGTGGGATCTTTAAACAGCACAATACCCGCCCCCATTGGCACGTACATCTGCTTATGTGCATCTATGGTGATTGAATCCGCCAGTTCAATGCCTTTAAGTAAGTGACGGTAATTGGCAGACAGCAAAGTTGCACCACCCCAGGCTGCATCAACATGGAAATGACAACCCAATTCCTGAGCAAGCGCCGCCATTTCTGGCAAGGGATCAATATTGCCCGTTTCTGTGGTACCCGCAACACCTACGATCGCCATAACCTTAATGCCAAGCTCACTCAGTTCCTGTGCTTTGGCACGCATCGCCGCCACATTCACTTTGTTGTCATCGTCAGTTTTTACGGCAATGAAGTTGTTGCGGCCAATCCCCAGTACATCGGCAGCTTTGCCCAACGAGTAATGACCACGCTCGGACACCAGCACGGCCAAACCTTTGAAGCCATAATGCAGCATCGCAGCCATGATCCCTTCACTGGCAAGCCCTTTAAAATCGCCATCCGGACCGAGTAAGCGGTTACGCGCAATCCACAAAGCCGAAATGTTGGCAATGGTACCGCCTGAGCAAAATGCGCCGAGTGCGGTCTTTGCGCTGTGCATCCACTTTTCATAAAACTCATCGTTTTCGCCATAGGCAAGATGATGCATCATGCCCAGCACCTGTCGCTCCAATGGCGTAAAAGCCTTTGAAGTCTCAATTTTTACCAGGTTCTGGTTCAGTCCGACCATCAGCTTTGACAATGGCAGAACAAAATGTGGCAGTGCTGAGGTCATATGCCCGATAAAGCTTGGCGAAGCAGTGTGCACAGAATGTGCCACCAGCTGCTCCATAATATCCTGAGCATAGTCAGAGACAAACATCGGTTCTTCCGGGATCATTGCCGATTGAAAGTCTTTCTCTATCTCATGCAATGGTTTTTCAATTGCTGCGATATTTTCATTCAGAAAGCCCGCCAGATTACTGGAAATTTCCTGCTCTATTACACTTAACGTGGAGCTGGGTGCTTCTGGAACGGTAAAGATACGCATTAAGCTTTCTTCAGAAGCGACTGCACAACGCTTTGGACCCATTTTAATACCTAATCATGCGTGGGTAACTGATGTGGGGAGTTACCTTGCCAAGTTGATACGAAATGACTAACTTTACTGTAAAGCGATGGGAAAGTCTGCAATGCAGTCAAAAAAAATGAACTCTGCTTGATAATTTAATGAACCTCTGATGACATAACGTGGTCAGCCAAACCCAGCATTTAGTATGGTGAATGTAAGGATTGGGGTTCGAAAACAAGGCAAATTCGTTAAATATTTTGTCAGCCTTGTCAGAAATGGATAGTATTAGGGACAATCCTCCCCACCAGACTTAAAGACTCAAACGGAAACTGACATGAATAAACGGAATTTTGCGCTCAGAGCGTTATCACTGACCTGGATAGTCATCGGCTTTGTGGTGTTTATTGCGTCTTTATCAGCTTATGTACTCTATACTTACCATCAGACCCGCACCACTATAGTCAAGAGCATAGATCAAAAGCTACTCATGGCCGCACGCAGTACTCAGCTGATTTTAGGTGATGATTATCATGACAGACTCAACGAAATAGATAACGAAGAGTATCGCCATAAAAGCATGCAACTGTCCGAGCTGGCGCGACATCTGGGCGTTGAATACGTTTATGCCATGGTTTACGATGCCCCCTATGTACGCTTTAGCGCCTCCAGCTATACTCAAAGCGATGTGTTACAGGATAAAGTAACCCGTTTACTGGACCTGTATTCTGAAGCCACTGCGGTCAACAAAAGTGCATTTCGCTCAACACAACCCTTGTTTGAAGTCTCTGAAGACAAGTGGGGCCACTTTAAAACCATTTTTATCCCCCATGTAACACGTGACGGACGGGTCTATCTGACTGGCGCAGACATCAAAACATCACACATTCAAACCGAGCTGGCCAAGAGCGTTAAAGAGGCGCTGTTCACCGCTTGCTTCTTCTTTGCCATTGCCTTATTGGTGGCAGGGATGTACTTACTGATATTGAGGAAAACCCTGACAACGGATGCGCGTACCGGTTTTCCTAATCGCCTGGCATTGGAACAGGATCTGGCGAAAAACCCCAACCAGCATCTTAGTCTGGCAATTGTTGCTATTAATGAGCTGGAAGAGATTGTCAGCTTTTATGGCACTGACGTCGGCGATGAGATAATCCGCCGCGTCATGAACCACTTCAGTGAGTTTACTGTGCCATTTAAGGTGTATCGCCTCGCCACTGCCAAGCTGGTGCTACTGAGCGACGCCAATAAGGGAGAGCATTACCTGAGCAGCCTGATCAATGAGTTCCCTACCACGACCCCTATCTTACAGCATCCGCATTTATACATTCAGATCACTGCGGGCATCGCCAACGGCAATAAGCGCCTGCTACTGGAAAATGCGTTTATTGCCTGCCGCCAGGCGCAGCAAAAACAACAGCGGGTGTGTCTGTACGGACAAGATCCAACACAGATCAAAACCATTCAGGAATCCCACATTGCCATCGCTAAAACAGTGCAAAGCGCTTTTGAACAGCACCGAATTCTGCCTTATTTTACGCCGCGAATGGGTACTGAGAGCCAAGCCATCGAACAATATCATTGCACCCCGAGAGTACTCACGGAGCAGGGCCTGATCTTACGTCCTGAATCTTTCTCAGAGGTGATCCGCCACTCCAGGCTGAGCTCTCAACTGACCAAAGTCATGCTTGAGCTGTGCACCGCACATTTTCGAAAATCACATCATGCCTGGAGCATGCAATTGAGCTGGCAGGATCTGGCCGATCCGCAAATAATGGAGTTTATTTTTGCGCAGCTCAGACGTTACCCACAACCTGCCAAAATTACCTTTGAACTGGAAGAGCAAGAAGTGATTGAGCATTTTGCCGACATGCGGGTCTATATCAATGTGCTTAAAAGCAAAGGCGTGAATATCATGGTGGCGTCGAGCAACAGTGGTTTGCTGACCATCAGCCGGGTTCTTAAGCTTACCATAGACAGCGTCAAGCTTACCTCCAGCGTCATTGAGCAGCTAAGTGAAGAGACTGAACTGCATGAGTACATTGAACACATTGCCAGGCTCTGCCATGAGCGCCAAATCACTTTGCTGGTAGACGGTGTACACAGTAAATATCAACTGGAGCAATTGTTAAGCTGTAATGTTAAGTTGGTTGAAGGGAGCCTGATTGGCACGCCCGGACCACATATCAACATCAACCCGGGCAACATAGGAAAAGATTTTCAGGCCAGCGCCTGAACACCGCGCTGTATCGTCTGTGAGCGCACCAGTGATACTGCGCCTATAACTGAGCGATCAGGCGGGTACTTTGTTGCCCGCTGGCCCAGTATTTACGCTCAAACGGGGTCATCGCCGTATCGCTTTCATAGGCACTGACCTCGGCCTTTTTACCAGCCAGCGTCAGGCTGCGGGCAAATTCCTCAACATAAATTGACCAGTTGCTGCGCAACTCAAGTCGCCCACCCAGCTCAACGATATAGGGGAAGACCGCCGCGCCATGCCAGCGCCTTTGCAGGTGTTTGGCTTTCGGCCAGGGGTTGGGATAGAGCAAATAGTGATGACTTGGCTGCCAGCTGGCCTCACAGGCCAGACGCCAAAAGTCATTCAGATCTGCCTGAACCAGAATATACTGGCCAGACTCCGTCTGCTTGTATTCGATGTCGTGTTTTTCAAGACGATGTTCTGACTTATCGATACCTATGACTAAGGCATCCGGATGCCGCTTTGCCAGATTCGCCGTGCTCTCGCCTACACCACAACAGGAATCCAGAATGATGGGCCCATCAAATGCCTGTACTTTTTCGTTAACCTGCTCAAAGGCTTGTTGCGTATGGGCTGCAATGGGCTTTTTGAACGGCGTATTAAGGTGTTTCTGGACCACCTCGTCTAACTTTTCGTGGAGTCCGTCCTGGTTACTGGTGATGCTTCTGGAGTTTGCGTCTGACATAACAGCGAATTGTGGCTCATAGTCTGAAATATAATGGGGGTATTTTATCTCAGTCCGCCGGATTAAGTAAGCGGTTGTGTGGCAGAGTCCCCCTGCCACTTTTCAGATCAATGGCGTAAACCAACACCACGCTTGATCAGATTCAATGCCACCGCAAACAGCACAGTGATAAAACCAATTAACACACCAAAGGCCAGCGTGATATCGACATCAGAGACGCCCAGGAAACCATAGCGGAAGGCATTCACCATGTAGATGATTGGGTTTATCTGAGACACGCCCTGCCAAAACTCTGGCAATAAGGTGATGGAATAAAACACCCCGCCCAGGTAAGTCAGTGGTGTCAGCACAAAAGTCGGGATGATACTGATATCGTCAAAACTATTAGCAAAGACCGCATTGATAAGACCACCCAGCGCAAAGACCGCCGAGGTCAGCAACACGGTCAGCATGATCACTGCCAGGTTATGAATTTGAATATCCACAAACAGCAGGCTCACCAGCGTCACTATCAAACCTACCAGCATACCACGGGCCATGCCGCCACCAATATAACCCAGCACTATGATATAGTTTGGCACTGGCGCCACTAGTAACTCTTCAATGCTTTTTTGAAACTTAGTGGAATAAAAGCTCGATGCCACATTGGAATAAGAGTTGGTGATCACCGACATCATGATAAGCCCCGGCACGATGAACTCCATGTAACTGAAGCCACCCATCTCGCCAATGCGTGAGCCGATCAGTGAGCCAAAAATCACAAAGTATAAGGTCATGGTGATGGCCGGTGGCACCAGGGTTTGCACCCAAATGCGTAAGAAGCGGATACACTCTTTGATCCAGATACTTTTCAGTGCTACGCCGTAGTTTAAGATTTTCATTCGCTGCGCCCCTGTTCCAGTAACCCGACAAACAATTCTTCCAGCCGGTTTGCCTTATTTCGCATACTCAGCACCGTATTGCCCTGCTCATTAAGCTGGGTGAATACCCCATTCAGACCCTGAGATTTCGCTACTTCGACTTCCAGCGTGTGGTCATCAGTGAGCATAAATTCATAACCTTCAAGTTTAACCGGGTTGATGGGCGCTTTGAGGTCCAGCACAAAGGTTTCTTTGTCCAGCTTTGCCAGCAAGGCTTTAATGGTGGTGTGTTCAACGATTTTGCCCTGATCGATAATGGCGATATTTCGACACAGCAGCTCAGCTTCTTCCAGATAATGGGTGGTCAGGATAATGGTGATCCCCTGCGCGTTGATCTCACGCAGGAAGTCCCACATAGAGCGGCGCAGTTCAATATCTACCCCGGCAGTGGGTTCATCCAGGATCAGTAATTTTGGTTCATGCATCAGCGCCCGGGCAATCATCAGACGACGTTTCATACCGCCCGATAAAGTACGTGCCTGTTTGTCTTTTTTGTCCAGCAAGCCCAGTTGCTTCAGGTATTTTTCGGCGCGCTCATGGGCCAGCGCACGCGGCACACCATAATAGCCGGCCTGATTGACCAAAATCTGATTGAGGGTTTCAAACTGGTTAAAGTTGAACTCCTGCGGCACCAGACCAAGGTGAGATTTAGCCGCTTCCAGGTCGGTATCTATGCTGTGGCCAAATACTTCAACCTGGCCCGCGGTTTTGTTCACCAAAGATGAAATAACCCCAATGGTAGTCGACTTACCCGCGCCATTTGGCCCCAGCAGCGCAAAGAAGTCGCCCTGCTCGACCTGTAAATCAATCCCTTTAACGGCTTCAACGCCGTTACTGTAGACCTTACGCAGGCCAGATATATTTAATGCCTTTGTCATCTTATTGTTTTTCCTCACATCCCCATGTTGTTGTTTTCACTTGTTTGTACCGATACGCTGTTTAACCGAGCTGCATCAATCGCCATAGCCCCAGCGTTTCGCCAGCTGATGCGCTATACCTAAATGGTCTAAAATGCGCGCCACCATAAAATCGACGAGATCCTCGATGCTTTGTGGCTGGTGATAAAACCCGGGCGCCGCGGGCATAATGGTGACCCCAAGGCGGCTTAGTTTGAGCATATTTTCCAGGTGAATAGCACTGAATGGCGTTTCTCTGGGAACCAGAATAAGCTCGCCGCGCTCTTTGATCACCACATCAGCCGCGCGCTCTAACAGGTTGTCGGATGCCCCCATGGCAATCGCCGACACACTCCCCGCACTGCACGGGCAGACCACCATTTTCTTGGGCGCCGCAGAACCCGACGCCACCGGGCTGAACCAGTTGTCTTTACCAAATACCTGGATCTGCCCAGCCCTGGCCTGATAGAGCTCACTGAGCTGTGCTGTAGCTTTGTCCTCATTACCAGACAGTTTGATGTTAGATTCGGTGTCCAGCACCACTCTTGCGGCACTGGAGATCAGCACATAAACCTGATAATCCAGCGCCACCAGCACTTCGAGTAAACGCAAACCATATGGCGCGCCCGATGCGCCGCTAAATGCCAGCGTAATGGCCGGCTTAAATTGTGACATAACTTTATGACCTCTTTTCGCGCAGTGCACTTAACACTGCGGTATGGATCCCATTAAATCCACCGTTGCTCATGATCAGGATATGCTCACCCGATTTTGCCTTAGCCGCCACCGCCGCGACGATGTCATCGGTACTGTGATAGCAGTCGTAGCCTGCCTGCTTTGCAGCCTCTTGCAGTGACCAGCTCAGATTCGGCGGCTCAAACAGCATCACCTCATCGGCTGCCGCCAGTGAATCCATCAGGGTTCGCTGATGGACCCCCATTTTCATGGTGTTAGAGCGCGGCTCCAGAATCGCAGTAATGCGGGCATCGCCCACTTTGGCGCGTAATCCCGCCAAAGTGGTTTCAATGGCCGTGGGATGATGAGCAAAATCATCATACACACACACACCGTTTACCTCTCCGAGCAATTCCATACGTCGCTTGGGTGAGATAAATTTACCGAGCGCCTCAATGCTGACGGACACAGGAATACCGACATGACGGGCAGCCGCAATGGCCATCAGGGCATTTTTGACGTTATGCTCGCCAATGGCCTGCCAGTTCACTGTGCCCTGGCTTTCGTTATTCAGTAACACCTCAAACTGGCTGCCATCGGCTTTACACAGGCGGTAATCCCAGTCGCCACCCAGCGTTTCCTGCTGGCTCCAGAAGCCTTTGTCTATCACTTCGCACAGGGGTTTATCCGCTGCCGGGTAAATCGCTTTACCCTGCGCAGGTAAGGTACGAAGTAAATGATGGAACTGGGTCTGAATTGCGGCCAGATCGGCAAAAATATCGGCGTGATCAAATTCCAGGTTATTCATGATCAGGGTGCGCGGCAGGTAATGAACAAACTTACTGCGCTTATCAAAAAATGCCGTGTCGTACTCATCGGCCTCAATGACAAAAAACGGGGTATCACTGGTGCGTGCCGACACGCCAAAGTTTTGCACTATGCCGCCGATCAGAAAGCCCGGCCGCAGCCCTGCATATTCCAGCAACCAGGCCAGCATACTGGCGGTGGTGGTTTTACCATGCGTACCAGCCACCGCCAGTACCCAGCTGTTTTGCAGCACGTGATGTTTCAGCCACTCAGGGCCTGAGGTATAAGGTAAGCCACGCTCAAGCACATATTCCACACAGGCATTCCCCCGGCTCATGGCATTGCCAATCACCACCATATCGGGTGCCGGGTCCAGCTGGGCCGGATCATAGCCCTGGGTTAATTCAATACCAAGCGACTCCAGCTGAGTGCTCATAGGTGGATAAACGTTTTGATCGGATCCCGTCACCTTGTGGCCCAGCGACTTCGCAATGGCCGCAATGCCACCCATAAAGGTGCCGCAGATCCCAAGAATGTGAATATGCATGATTTAATTAACTAATTAGCTGACTAACCCGCTTAGGTTATCATACTCGTCTGAACCTTGGCTGGTTTTGTGAGCGGATCTCTACAAAACACTTTTGCAGCTGGTACAAAGTCACCACAGCAGGCATAAAAAAACCGGCTTAAGTGCATCACCTAAACCGGATTTTTAGATACGATTTTAACGGGCTATCTGATTAAGCAACACCATACTGGTCGCGATACGCTTTAACCGCTTCCAGATGCTCGGCCATATCGCCTTGTTGCTCAAGGTACGTGATCAGATCAGCCAGTTTTACGATAGACACCACCGCGGTGTTAAAGTCGCGCTCCACTTCCTGAATGGCGGACAGCTCACCTTTGCCTTTTTCCTGACGATCAAGGGCAATTAATACACCGGCCAGATCGGCCTCATTGGCTGCGATGATCTCCATCGACTCACGGATAGCCGTACCCGCCGTGATCACATCATCCACCAGCATGATACGACCAGCTAGCTCAGAGCCAACCAGGTTGCCGCCTTCACCGTGCTGCTTTTTCTCTTTACGATTAAAGCAGTAAGGTACGTCTTTGTCGTAGTGATCCGCCAGTGCCACAGCAGTGGTGGTCGCAATGGGAATGCCTTTATACGCCGGGCCAAACAGCACATTGTACGCAATGCCGGCATCTTCCAGTGCAGCGGCATAAAAACGCCCTAAACGCGCCAGGTCGCGACCCGTATTGAACAGGCCCGCATTGAAGAAATAAGGGCTGGTACGGCCAGATTTAAGCGTAAATTCACCAAACTTAAGCACCTGCTTTTGCAGGGCAAATTCAATAAAGTCTTTTTGATACTGTTTCATACGATACCTTTTTATTTACGAATGCTTATGCCAGCGCCTGTTTTTGCAGGTCAATGATCTCACGGATTGAATGCTTAGCCAGTGCCAGCAGCTCGTCCAGCTCTTCAAATGAGAAAGGTTCGCCCTCGGCTGTACCCTGTACTTCAATCAGTTTGCCGGTTTCGGTCATAATCACGTTCATGTCGGTTTCGGCTTCTGAATCTTCCAGATATTCCAGATCGGTAATGGCTTCGCCGTTGTAAACGCCCACAGAAATAGCCGCAATCATAAACTTAAGCGGGTTCGCGTTGATCATGCCCTTGGCACGCATGTGTGTCAGCGCATCAACCAAAGCCACACAAGCACCGCTGATAGACGCAGTACGTGTACCACCGTCAGCCTGCAGTACATCACAGTCGATAGTAATGGTGTTTTCACCCAGCGCGCTCAAATCAACCGCAGCACGCAATGCACGGGCGATCAGACGTTGGATCTCCATGGTACGGCCGCCCTGCTTGCCTTTTGCCGCTTCACGGCCATTACGCGTGTGAGTAGAACGCGGAAGCATCCCGTATTCTGCAGTGATCCAGCCTTTGCCCTGGCCTTTCATAAAACGCGGTACACCCGCTTCAACCGTAGCAGTACACAACACCTTAGTGTTGCCAAACTCTACCAGCACCGAGCCCTCGGCATGCATAGTATAGTTACGTGTAAAAGTTACCGGTCTGATTTGATTTGCAGTTCTTTCGCTTGGACGCATCCACCTTCCCCTATGATCAAAGTTTCGCGATATTATAAAGGGTTCCCAGGCGCTATGCCATGCGGATCGCGAATAATTCACACCCAGCCACTAGAGCTGGCCGATGTTTCAGCTATAATGGCGGAGTTTCGTTCATGGCGATGTGTGTGTTCAGCAACGACAGCGCAGACCCTTAAAGTCACCACATGCAGACGCGCCACAACCTTAAATTAGATTAGGAACTTATATGATCCATAGTATGACCGCTTATGCCCGTAAAGAGATCAAGGGCGACTGGGGCACCGGTGTGTGGGAGATCCGCTCCGTCAACCAACGCTATCTTGAAACCTTTATCCGCGCACCGGAGCAGTTCCGTGGCCTGGAGCCGGTTATTCGCGAGCGCCTGCGCAAACACTTACAGCGCGGTAAAGTGGAAGTATTTTTAAAGTTCACCGCCAACCCGGCGCACGTAGGTCAGCTGTCGATCAACGAAACCCTGAGCAAGCAGCTAATTGAAAATGCCAAGTGGGTGCAGTCGCACAGCGGTGGCGAGATCAATCCAACCGACATCCTGCGCTGGCCGGGCGTCATGGAAGCCGAAGAAGTGGATCTGGACACGGTGAATAGCGAGTTGTTAAAAGGCTTTGATGCCCTGGTTGAAGACTTTAAAGCAGCACGCGCCAGTGAAGGTAACAACCTGGAAACCATGATCACCACCCGCCTGGACAGTATTCTGGAGCAGGTTGCCGTTGTTGAAGGTCACATGCCAGAAGTCACCAAATGGCAGCGTGAAAAACTCACCGCTAAGCTGGAAGACCTGAAAGCCGAAATCGACGAGAGCCGCCTGGAGCAGGAACTTATCTACCTGGCGCAAAAACAGGACGTGGCAGAAGAGCTCGACCGCCTCAAGTCACACGTTAAAGAAACCCATAAGATCCTGAAAAAAGGCGGCGCCTGTGGCCGACGCCTGGACTTTATGATGCAAGAGTTCAACCGCGAGTCTAACACCCTGGCGTCGAAGTCCATCAATACCGAGATCACCAACGCCGCCGTTGAGTTGAAGGTATTGATTGAGCAAATGCGCGAGCAGATCCAGAATATTGAGTAATGTTTCAGGCTGTTTCTCTGCGTTAAAATAGTCTTTAATAAAAACGATTAAAGTAGGCAATTGCTCAATAGTGAATTGCCTCTATATCCGGATCAGCGAAGGGCGAATGAGTATCGTAACTAAGCCCCATCGTTATTGAATGGCTCAAAGAGTCGCAAATACGCGCCTTTGGCTCTGACTATGTTTTTCCAAACCGCAGAGCCAGCAAGCGCTTTGGACATATCAGCCCCGACACACTCAACGCCGCCATTCAAAAGCTATTCCGTGAAGACAAAATGCCCGTGCCCCACTTTACCGTTCACGACCTACGCCGTACCTGTCGAAGCCTACTTGCAAGCAATGGTGTAGCTGGCCATATCGCCGAACGATGCTTAAACCATAAGCTAAAAGGGGTTGAAGGTATCCATGATAGGTAAGATTATTTGGATGAGCGAAGGGGGGCATTAGAAATGATTGCAAAAAATATAGAGCCTCTAGCAGTATAAAATGAAACTTGACGGTCAGTTCCCTGACCGTGACTGTCATGTCATGTCATGTCATGTCATGTCGTAGTAAACTTACTTCAATTGGGCTTATCCACCATCGCATCAAGTTGAGCCACAGTGTCATATAGTCCTGTATGAGTTTCATTAATTATTGAATTTAATGACTCTCTTAGTTCTTTATATTTATCACTAGTCTCAAAATCAGTTGCGGTTAAGTGAGTAAAAAGATTGTAAGGCTTATCTTTGGTAGGTGACTCATTGAGATAGAATCCTTCAAAATCTGGATTATGTACAACAGTTTTAACGCGACCATTTGTTGTATCAGCCAATTCACGAATATTTAAGTTGATTGTCCACATCCCATTTGCGGCACCGTCTTTTCTTAGCTTAGTATCAAGATCATGAACAGCAATTGCGTTTGCATTGAATTGGTTGAATATCTTGATAAAGGTGGGGATATTTGCTTTTCCTCTACAATTGATAACACAGTAACTTCCTTCCAAACCATTCTTTTCGATTATATATTGATACGCTAAATACTCAGTATCTCCCTCAACTAATATTGCATGAGGATAGAAAAAGAACTCATTAACTGTGGGACAGCATCGGTTTAACATTTTTAGATTGTCTTTTTCATTATCGTCAAACTTGGCTTTGTCTGTTTGAAAGTAGTAAACCCCCTGCTGGGTGTTTGAAACCTTGATCAGGGTTGTATGATCTTGGGTAAGGTCTATAAATATAGGAGAATGTGTAGTGCATATAACCTGCCATCCAGCCAAATCTGCTAAAGCGTATATTGCTTTTCTTGCCGAACGAATTATAGACGGGTGCAAATTAATTTCTGGTTCATCAATCAACAGTACTTTTGGGGTTTCACCTCGTATTAATTTTTTTCCTTTTTTAAACAAGCCTTCACTACATAATGCATTTATCGCTGACCATAAAAATGCTCTCTTCAGCCCTGTTCCTTGATGTTCCAAAGAGGATGGATGGTTGCTTGTTTTAACGAAGAACTTACTACCATCTTTGATCGCATCTTCGGCTTTAAACTTACCTACTCCTGTTTCAAAACTAACGGTTGTGCCCTCAAATAGCTTATTCAACTCTAATTCAATTTTTCCACTTAGTTGGCCTATGCTACCAGCCAGCTCTTTATCCACCTCTTTGGCTAACTTTTCAATTTCAGAAACAATGCCAGCAACCTTACTTTTATCGTCTTTTAATTGCTGAGCTGCATTTTTTGACGCTAGATCTTTCACTACTTTTTCGAGTGCATCATAGCCATCATTTGGATTTAACCTGATTGGTGTCGGTAGCCTACTTTGAAGTAAAGTATCCCATCCTCCTGCACCACCTTTTTTCCAATCCATAGTCTTGTTACTAAAGCTATATTTAGCGCCATTTTCTTCAGGTGTTTCCCAACGTATCTGAAATTTCGCACAGTCTCCAAACTCAGGATCATTTTGTAAAAACCACTCTTGCCCTAAAGTATCTATATCTTCCTGCGTAACATCGGTGAATATCCCTGTAATGATAATTGGAGTGCTTGGATCACGGCCATGAAAATAATCCAAACTCAACGCTCCTCCCATTGAAACATAAGACTCATAAGCATCCAAAATAGTGGATTTGCAACTGTTATTCGGGCCGACTAAAACAACTATGTTATCGATAAGAATTTTGATCTCATCTTTAATACCTTTGAAGTTTGAGATTAATAGCGCTGATAATTTCATAAAGTATCCTTTTAACGGATTTTCAATAGAAAGACATTCAAGGAACGCTTTGTCTTTCTAAAATAAGTCCAAAATAGGCTCTGGAACAGAGTAGATTAAAACTATGTAACTAACTGATTAGAATAGTAAGCTCGCCTTCCAGTAACTACTTTGTTTTACTGGAAGACTGACCATAATTTTAGTTACTATGGGGTATACTCAGTATGATGACACCGTGGGCAAGGTGGTAATCTATCGTCGTGATCATCCAACGTAACTTGCTCACCACAGTTTTTGCAGGTGTAAGTACCTGTTCCGGGCTTTTCACCAGTTGTAGACATAAATAGTCTCCTTAATAATCCCTGATTGTAAGGTAACTACGCTTGCCTAGGCGGGATAAGGCAAGTACCAACATTTTGATACTGCTATTTAGAGCTAAAATAATTTAGTCTAAAAATCCATCATGCGTGAGTTGTAAAATTCTGTCAACGATGAATTTGTATAATAATTTCAATACCATACAAATAAAAGTGCGAAAGATATCTACTTGCATTTCTGTACCTTTGAGTAAAATAATCACAGCCAATACTTTTTAACTTACCGCTATGTGACCAAAACCCAGAAGTGTGCAGTTTTGACAAGAAAACATCGCGATTCAGCTTGAGTTTTTCCAGTCAACTAAGAGGCTCAACCTTTGTGAAACCTACGAAGCGATTCCAAAAGATGTGTCGCCGAATGACCCGCTTATCACATGGATCAACGACGGTGTGGCAGAGTCTGTAGAAAGGCCATTTACGATTGACGGGAAATCGTTTGTTGCTGAGATCTCACCTGCCAACTTTAAGAATAAGAAAAGTAAGAAGTTTCAGAGCCATTTTCCGCACCTCAGAGAGGCGCGTATTGAATATGCGATTATTTCAATGGCTTCCAAGCAATGTAAGTTCAACCCAGCCGTAGCTTTGCCGGCGAGCTGTCACAAATCATGATATTGTATTCTATAATTCACCGATAGCGGTGAATTATAGAGTTACAGCTAACACCAACACGTAAAATCACCATTAACGGTGAACAAACTTGTTATTTATTCACACTCCCCTATAATCACTGATATTGATGAATATTGGTGCAAAGCGATGGCAAAGAAGGTGACTATCTCAGAAATGCCTGAGACAGAATTTATTGAGAACGCGAATATATTAGGGCAACTGATTAAAGCAAAGCGTACGGCAATGAACATGAAACTCGTTGACTGTGCTGCGCTTTGCAATGTGGGGGTCAACACCTTGTCGCGCATTGAGAATGGCAATGACAATTGCACCCTTGCTGCTGTGTTTGCAGTTCTCCACGGACTAGGCATCAAACTCACGTCACCGTCGCTTTCCCCTCTATCTACAGCGCAAGATGATAGTCTCCCGGTCAGTAATGATGAATGGATATGATGACTATGGCAGCAGAATATACCTTGTTTGTCTATTTGGCAGAACGTCGTATCGGCACCTTAACCCTAGATAAAAATACAAACCTGCTCAAACTAGAATACGAACCAGATTGGAAACAGACAGGCTTCCCACTTTCTCCAGCTTTAACGCTGGACAATACGCACTCACCAGAAGTCGCCTACAACTATCTCGATAACGCGCTACCAGAGGGCGAGGCACGAAAGCTTTTGTCAGAACATCTCGGAGTCTCAGAAAAAAATGTTTACTCACAGGTCCGAGCAATCGGCAATGATCTGGCTGGGGCTATTTCATTTGCGACAATGGAACATGGACCAAATACCTCAGCAGAAGCAGCATGTGAACCGCAATTTAGAGTGATCGAACCTGAAGAGTTGACTAAACGACTGGATTTCAAGGAAGACATTGGCCTATTAACATGGGACGACCAACCACGACTAAGTGTGGCAGGGGTCCAGGATAAGCTCAATATATTCATAAATGAGACAGGGCAAATAGGATTTGGCGATGGAACTTTATGTTCAACGCATATCCTTAAGTTTGAAAAACGCAATTGCCCCAACCTAGTAATAAACGAATATTTCTGTATGAAGCTTTCAAAAGCAGTAGGGCTGCCTACCGCAGAAGTGCAGTTCGCTCGGTTCGCGCACTACCCGGCTCTTATTGTTGAAAGATTTGATCGCAAATATAAACATGAACAGCGAAGAGTTTTTCGAAGGCACGTAATAGACGGCTGCCAAGCACTAAATCTGCCACGTGATCACAAATACGAGCGAAACTTAGGTGATGGCAGAGATGTACAACATATTCGAGATGGTGCAAGTCTGCCTCGACTCTTTGAACTTGCACGAACCATGACGTCACCTGTTGAGAGCCTTCAGTGGCTCATTAACTGGCAGCTGTTCAACCTGATGATAAGCAACTATGACTCTCATGGAAAAAATGTCTCGCTGTTTTTTGATAAGCGTAATAATCGATTCACTCCTGCCTATGACTTAGTGAATGTGGCTATGTTTCCACAGTTTAAACATATGCTGGCGATGGGCATGGGTGATGAGTTTGAACCTGAAAGTATCAACGCCTACCAGATGGCTGATTTCGCTGAGACTTGCGGGGTAAACAAAAAGCTCTTGTCTCGCCAGTTAATCAACTTGGCAGATAAAGTCATCGAAACTCTAACACAACAGCAATTTGTCGAGGCAATTACTCAAGCGCCTCATTTTACCGAAGACGATAAAAGTTACATCACAAAGGTGAGAGCGCATATTTTGAAAAGAACGCAGCATCTGAAATCACAGGCACCAGACATACCAAATATCGAAGTATGACAATTGAAAGTAACAGAAAAAGAGTATCAGACACACTCAATACGAGTGCGAACTTTTGATAGCACGCAAATTGTCCCTAACTGTTATAAATAACCCTCAAAACTCGTTGACCCCCAGCTATTGGGGCTTTTTTATGATTACGCTATTGAAAACTGGAAAGTATCTGCCAACAGCGGCAATAGGGTGACTTTTCTGGGCTCACTCTTTTCAGAAAAGCTCCATTTTGGTTCTAAAACTGCGAAGCCCCAGAACTGTAAAAACCGCTCGATGAAGCGCGATTCAGTCACGATGCGTAAGTACTCCGGTGGTGATAAGTAGCGATCAATAGGCAGTGACAGGAGCAAGTCGGGGAACGCTGTATTCAACTCGTCAATCAGCTGCCCGACATTAGCATGGCTTTGCAGACGCCAAAGCATAAACAGCCAGAAGGTGCGTAAATCAAAATCTGTATCAAAGGCATCGAGATAAGCCCAATTGTAGCGACTGACAGCAGCTTCCAGCATAGGTTTAAAAAATGCCTGAATACCGTGTTTTTGATAGTCCTTTTGCGTCGTCTTTTTCACATGGTATTTGCCACTGCGGCGATAAATGATACCTGCAATTTCAGCCAGAATGCGGGTGTAATGCAGTGCATTGAATTTATCCTCATTGCTACCTGCAAACTCGCAGATGCTGATATTTTTTACATAGGGCGCTTTTCCTACAGTAAATTCATCTCTTAAGTCATTGGCCTGCTTGACCAGCTTCATCGGTAAGTTGCCTTTGCTAGTTGCTTTAAACGCGCCATCATTTTGCATCGCTTCATCGAGGATCAAGGTTAAATAGCGCATTACAGGACTGGCAGAAACGTCTTCTGATGTGTTGATCTTCACCCTTTGCAATTCATCGAACGGCGCATAGAGCCAGTTCTGCATTTGTGTGGGCGATAAACCACAAAAATCCGAAAGAGGCTGATTATTTCGCTCATTGGTTTTGTGCTGTAACGCGACATTGAGCTCTTCCATCGTCAAATCAGGATTCATGGCTATTAAGGCTTCAACATCCTCAGACACTTCACCGTGCAGCATAGCAGTGTTATTCATACAACACCGTTTGTACTTTTTTCCACTGCCGCAGGGGCAAGGGTCGTTACGACCAGTTTTCATCATCCGTTACTCATTATTTTATTGCTGCCATATATCAAGCATATCGTCATCAGGCTTGGGAGTAAAACCGCCCTGCACCGCCAAACTGATAGGCTTCCAGTGTATCTAGCAGGTTTTGCGAGAATTGAATTTCAGTCGAAGCGGCACCACTGGCTTTTGCCGTAGCAACACGCGCTTTTTGCATGGCAATCACATCGACTTTGTCGTTTTCTGCTTTGGATAATGCACTCAGGGAAACTTGTCCGTCTCCCTGATTTAACCCTGTTTTTGTCGCGGTATAGTGTAATGACAAAGAGGCATGTTGCCCCAAAGTAAGTACGCCCTCGTCATACAAAGTTTTTGATGCATCAGACAGCTCTTTCAACGTCATGCTGGTAAAATCAAATTTATCACCATCCTTACTGCCTGCTGTCACCTCAGATAGCGGCAAAATCTTGCCTGCTTTTTCATCACTTTGAATCGGTTGTGCCTGATACAGGCTTTGTACACTTACCTGACTTTGAACCTTCATTCGCTAAATCCTTTTTAGTTATCACCCACTCTATTGAGCAAGTTAGCAAACTTTATGCCTGAAGTTGCCTATCGGCTCAGAAGTAAAAGCACACAACCCCATAACTCCCTCTCTCGACTAACTTTGCCATACTAAGGTAAAAGTTCAGATATCATCTGCTCCACCTGGTGGAGTTCAAAATAATGTGTGTCTGCAGAATGACTAAGGGTCATCCTGGCCTGGCAGGAAGTGACAGCTTTACATGCAGCTTTTTTATTCGATTCAGATAGCCACACCAATTGAAACACAACCGGGGTACAGCTAACATCATCGTGTAGTCAAACAAAAAGGGAATATGGACATGACAAAAATGACATTACTCAGCAGGCAAGCTCTCATCTCCAGCGTGGCGGTGCTTTATCTCGCAGGGTGCGGCTCATCAGACTCCAACGCAGCACCATCGTTACAGAATAAAAATGAGCGTGCAGAAACAAAAACACAGGTTTGGAACATTGATGCTTACGCTCAACATTGTACCGGAGTAGCACAGCAACTATGTCTCAGGGTCAAACCCTCTGATGAGGAAAGCTATTCATTGCATTATGGCTTGATTGAAGGGTTTGAATATCAATGGGGCCACCATTACCAGCTAGAGGTGACAGAGTCTGAGGTCAATAATGCGCCTGCCGACGCTTCAACCAAAAAGGTGCAACTCAAAGCCATTAGCTCGGTAAAAGAAGATAGTATTGGGACTGAATATATTCTGTCAGATGTAAATTTACAGCCAGATACACTGGTGTATGATGACAAAGAGCAAGGCTATCGTTTCTTGGGTAAACCCTTCAGCTGCACCGAATACGTAGACTGTGACCATTTATATTCTATGCGATCCACAGGTGCCAAAGTAAATCTAACCTTCCGTTACGAAGGTAACGCCAATATCGCTCTGCTCAACTGGAATTAATAGCTGTGGCATCTACATTAGTCGATGCCATATTATTTTAAGCGCAGAGGTCCACTTTGACTCCATTGACTTCACCATTGCGGTTGAGGATATCTATTTACGCGTACAAAACGAAGATATGCAGGCCTATCTGGCAGAGCAAAAAGCCCAGTAAACTTGGGCTATTTTGCGCTGGTTTTACCCGTTACAGCTGAGTGACCACATCCCGGCGCTTGGCCTGTTTATACATAAAGTGGAAAAACAGCGAACTCAGCATAAATAAAATGACACTGGGCAGGCTTGCGAGCACCATCAGGCTTGCTTCGACAGGTATGCCACTGGCTAAAGATCTGAGCAAATACATAGAGCCACTGACAGGGATATAAAGGCTTAGCTCGCTTTCTATTGGTACCAAAAACACCATGATCAGGAGCAGCTGAACAAAAGCAACAAAGGTACTCATCTGTTTATTTACCAGGGCAATGGCGCCTAACAGGTAAGACACCGCAAACCCTGCTACAACTATCTGCAAAAAGACCCACAGCATCATAGGATGAAAGCGCACTTGCAGGTCAAAATACCAATGGATAAATACAAACCCAACACTCACAACCAACAACTGATACAGCACCAACACCACTTTGCGTGCCAGCAATACACTAAATAAGCTTGTCGCTGACGTTAAAATATGTGGCAGCGTGCCTAGCTTGGCGTCTTCAACAATCTCTTCAGCGGCGGTAGATGAAATACCAACCGTCATTGTCCACAGGTAATACCCCAGTACCAAAGACTCCATACGCTGCAATGATAATGCCCCGCCAGACAGATAAGAGGCGCCCGAAATAATCAGGATGAGAATGACGGCAGCAAAAACAATACTGGCATAAAAGTTCAGCGGGTATCGCTTTGAAGTCACCCACTTTCGGTGCAGCTCCAGTCCGAGCAAGGTCATAAAATTTATGATAAGTCTAACTCCCTGCGGATCAACCCTTCCAGACTGGCCTGATGTTTTTCAACGGTGACAATATTAAATCGCGTGAGCAATGTCAGCATCTCATTAAGACTGCTCACAGCGGTGTCAAACCTGAGTGACTGTTCAGACAATCGCTCACACTGCATAGGGAGCACCTCAGGAAGCGGGTGTTGTGTTGTAATGGTGTACTGCTCACCGATAGTGCTGGCCAGCAAGGTTTGTGTATTGCCAAAGCGCACCACTTCCCCGTTATTAAGCAGCAATGAATAATTACCAAGTCGCTGCGCCGTATCCATCTGGTGCGTCGCTATCAGAACAATGGTGCCAGCCTCTTTAACCTGTTCAATACATAGTTCAAACTCTTTCTGACTCTCAATATCCAGCCCTAAGGTAGGCTCATCAAGCAACAAAACTTTAGGGCTGGAGATCAGTGAAAGACACAATGCGAGGCGCTGCTGCATACCTCTGGATAGCAGTTGCACCTGCTGCTGAGCTTTGTCTGATAAGTTAAACTTCAAAAGAAGTTGCTGCGCTGTGTCTTTTGCAACCCGCCGTGATAACCCTTTTAAAACGCCAAAGTAGCGAAGGTTTTCAAATGCCGTCAATTTGGGGTAAAACGCCCTGGAGGAGCCAAATACAGACCCGATATCATGCGCCTGCAACTTTTTGTCCGGGCCAAAACAGATGCTGCCATGATAGTCGTGAGATAAGCCGGCCAGTATTTTAAACAACGTGGTTTTGCCAGCGCCATTGGGGCCTAAAATGGTTAATACCGAGCCCGGCTCTACTGAAAACGTAACCTGCCTGAGCGCACAATGGGTGCCATAGTACTTAGATAAATCAGTGATGGTTAGCATACTTCACTCATCCCAGCGTATTTGTTCAAAGCCTGCGGAGGCTGCTTTGTAGCCTACTACTGAAAGTATTTCTAATCGTTCATAAGCGGTCTATAAAACAGGTTATTAGCTGATTGTCCAGCGCTTATCATAGGTCCAGGTGCAATTATGTATATCTTCATAAAAAAAGCGCTGAACGCGCTTTTTGTTTTAGCAATTAAGCTGGCTTTAGCCACCACAGCTCTTTTTAGGAACCGGGTGAGCTATTTGGACTCGACTAGGTAAATCAGGGCTACCAATCCCCGCCCCACCTTTCACACTTTTCAATTTGTCTAAGTGTAATTGCTCCATATTTAATAACGCCTCCGTAAATACTCGACTCAGTCAGTCGATGTTTTAGATGATCATGCAAAGCAGACACAAGGCCTGTACCAAACATGAATAAGCCGACCACATCAGTCAATGTGGGACAAGAAACACTCTTAAAGAACACTCTCTCGCTCAGCGTATTTTTCTCTTACCTGTGCATTCATAGCAAACGCAAACATGCTCAGACACAACACGATATGGGCCACCAACATAAAGTTATCTCTGATATAAAGTTTGAAAGGTGCAGAATCAATAACGTAATATTTGTAGGCTAAAACTTCTAACCAGGTGATTAAATTAGCAAGACACATCAAGGCAATAAGCAGTAATATTGTACATTCCTGCGCTGACAATGTTTGCAGCCTGTACACTCTCTTAAAATACTGACTACCCGACAATACATAAAGCCGCAATGCCAAATTTCTGCGATACACAATAGGTATGATGAAAATCAAACTCATGCCAATGTCTGCAAGATAGTAATGCGTACTCCACTGTAATGTGATGGGAAGCGTCACTAAGTCGATAATTTCGAACACACCATAAGCCAGTAAAAACCAGCGGGCAGTGGCAATATTCCAACTAATCGCCAACCCCAAACAAATAACGAAAAGAGGTGCATATTCCATGATGGCGTATACTTCCTTCATAACCTACTCCTTTTCTGGCTTTTCATCGGGTGAAGGACTTTGCTCTTCAAGATCGGTGAGTTTAAGTACACCAGTTAAATCTTTACCAAAAACCAGAAACAGTTCGAACATCTGAGCATAACTCATATCGGTTTTGCCAGATTCGTAGTTACTGATGGTTGCCTGGTCAACACCCAGCCGCCTGGCCAGCTCTTGCTGGGACCAGCCTCTGTGGTGCCTTAACTGACGAATTGAGCGCTGCACATAGCGCCTGAAATTCTCCACTTTGTGATTGCGCTTGTCAGGACTGTTTTTCACGCGCATGCATCTCCCTATTTAATCCTGCTGCTAACCTAGCAAGCAGAATTACAAATAGCAACATTTTAGAAACAAAGTTAACACCGATACAAACCCTTTATGAATACTTTTATAAGCCCATTCGATAGTGCTGCTTGTGATATTGCCTCAGCTTGCTGTGCTTAAACTCACACCACACACTTTATCTGCGGATAAATTTTGCCCCCGACCATTGACCTGTCTATAACTTCATAGTTTATCGTTTTCATTCATTGACACCTGACTGGGTTTTACAGAATCAGGCAGACAGGAGAGGCCGGATTTGATGTATCGAATTTCTGAACTGGCAGCGCAGCTGGGTTTGTCGCGATCGACTTTATTGTATTACGAAAAGCGCGGACTACTCTGTGGCCGTCGCGCCAGTAATGGTTATCGACTATATGGCGAGCAGGACCTACAAAAGGTACGATTGCTACAACAGTTGCAGGCTGGCGGGCTGACGCTGAGCGAGTGCAAACAAGCGCTGGAGGCCAAACTAGACCGCACGGTACTGAGCCGCAGGCTCGCCGAGTTGGAAGCCGAGATAGCACACAAGCAACAGGCGCATAGCTTGTTGTCAGCGCTGCTTGGCCGTGGCTCGCTGCGCGACTGGCATACACAGGCCGACAAACTGGCACCCGATGCACATCGAAACTGGCTTGAACAACAAGGCTTTGATGAACAGCAAAGCCTCTACTTAAAATGGTTATCAAAAGACATGAATGAACACGATACCTATATGGCCGACTTTATGGCGGTCTTTCATCAGTTGGAACGCTGGGGACCGGGCAATGATGCCGATACGCGCAAGGCGTTAGCGCATATTCCCTTTGCCCCACAAAATGTGCTGGATATCGGCTGCGGTAAAGGCTTTGCCAGCGAGTTGCTCGCCCGTGAAACGCAGGCGCAGATCACAGCGGTGGATAATGAAGCTGAGGCAATCCAGAGCCTGGCGCAGCGACTAAAACATAAAGGGCTGGATAAACGCGTCACGCCGCTGTGCGCCAGTATGACCGCACTGCCCTTTGCACCCGGCAGCTTTGATCTACTCTGGGCCGAAAGCTCCGCTTATATCATGGGCTTTGCGGCGGCGCTGAGTGCCTGGCGCCCGCTTCTGAGTGCAGCCGGTTGCTTAATGGTTAGCGATCTGGTGTGGCTAAACGATACGCCCTCAGAACAAGCACGCTCATTCTGGCAACAGGAGTACCCGGATATGCAAGCCATTGCGATACGGCTGGCACAAATTGAACAGGCAGGCTTCGAGGTTCTGGCGCACTTTGCGCTGAGTCAGCAGGCCTGGGCGGATTACTATGAGCCGCTCAAAACCGAAGTCACGCGCCGCCTCAGCCACCAGCCCAACTCTTTGGCACTGCAGAATATGGCCAGGGAAATTGCCATCTATGAGCAGTACCTTGGCGAGTTCGGCTATCAGATGTTTGTGTTGCAACGCACGGATTGAGTACCTAGGTGCTGGTAAGTTAAACGATATGGCATTAAAATAACGCTTTTGGACAACCAGCGGTGTGCTCAAGCGCACATCGCTGCATTGCAACCTGATAGGTCTGACGTATGCCACATCAAAATCGCGGTAATTTGTTTATTCTTTCAGCGCCTTCTGGTGCTGGAAAGTCAAGTTTGATTAAAGCCCTGCTGGAAAGACAAGATAAGGTCCGGGTCTCGGTGTCACATACAACCCGTGCGCCTCGTCCGGGAGAGAATAACGGCGAGCACTATCACTTTGTCTCGGTCGATGAGTTTAAAACCTTAATCAACCAGAATGACTTTTTTGAATGGGCACAGGTATTCGACAACTACTATGGTACCTCTAAACAGGCGATTGAAGCCCAGTTAGCTGCCGGTATCGACGTGTTTCTCGACATTGACTGGCAAGGTGCCCGTCAGGTGCGCGAGCTGATGCCTGAAGTAAAAACCATTTTTATCCTGCCACCTTCTAAACAGGCGCTGGAAGAGCGTCTTAATAGTCGCGGTCAGGACTCTCAGGAAGTCATAGCCTCGCGCATGGAGCAGGCTAAATCTGAGTGCTCTCACTACAATGAATTTGACTACCTGCTGGTTAACGATGATTTTGCTACCGCGCTGAATGAACTAGAGCATATTGTGGTGGCAGCACGACTGGAGCTGAAAAAGCAGCAGCTGAGCCAGCACACGTTGATTGCTGAGTTATTGAAATAACCCGCTTTTATCGTGCCCTGTAACGAGTTTAGGTCTGAGGCCTGCCCGCACGGCGACCCCAGCCCCTGATGACCCGATATTTTTTAACCATATACTTGGCGAATCCGGTGCTTTTTAGTAGACTAGCCCTTTGCTAAATGTATTGAATTTTTTGGAGTGCTTCGATGGCTCGCGTAACAGTAGAAGACGCAGTAGATAAAATTGGTAACCGTTTCGACCTTATTCTTGTTGCAGCGCGTCGCGCTCGTCAGATTGCAGTCGGTGGTAAAGACCCTATGGTTGAAGCTGAAAATGACAAGCCAACCGTAATCGCATTGCGCGAGATCGAAAAAGGCATGGTCACCAGCGATTCACTGGACATGATCGATCGCGAAGAGCAACAAACTCAGGAAGCTGCTGAGCTTGCTGCTGTTGCTGCAATTGTGGGTGGCAATCGCTAATCCACTGCGACCTGTATAACAATAACGCCAGCTTTTTTAGCTGGCGTTATTGTTTCTGCGCCACAGGCCGCTGACCACCTCATTTTCAGGCTAATAAATTGGTTAGTCGATTGGCTTCGAAGTCAATTCATCGTATATTCAGTACTTAACTTATTACTAATACCAGTCAAGCAACATAGCCTGAGCGCAGGTTATGCTATTGCGTCATTGGTGTAACTTCGCTGGAACATTGGAGTGTGAATGTATCTGTTTGAAGGCTTAAAGAAAAAAATATCAGAGTATCTGCCACCCGAAGATGTGGAACTGGTGCAAAAAGCCTACGTGGTTGCCCGCGAAGCGCATGAAGGGCAGACCCGCTCCAGCGGCGAGCCTTATATTACCCACCCGGTTGAAGTCACGCAGATCCTGGCCAGTATGAAGCTGGACCATGAAACGCTGATGGCGGCCCTGATGCATGATGTGATTGAAGACACCGATTTCAGCCAAAAAGACCTGGCCGAGATCTTCGGCGATACCGTTGCCGAGCTGGTGGCCGGTGTCAGTAAGCTGGATAAACTCGACTTTAAAGACAAAAAAGAGTTTCAGGCCGAAAACTATCGCAAAATGATCATGGCCATGACCCAGGATATTCGGGTTATCCTGATCAAGCTGGCTGACCGCACACACAATATGCGGACCCTGGGTTTTTTACGCCCGGAAAAACGCCGCCGGATAGCACGCGAAACCCTGGAGATCTTTGCTCCCATCGCCAACCGCCTTGGTATCCACGATATTAAGAACGAGCTGGAAGATTTAGGCTTTGCGGCTTTATATCCAATGCGTCACAGAGCACTTAAGTCAGAAGTCGCCAAAGCACGCGGTAACCGTAAGGAAGTGATCAGCAATATTCAGTCTGAGATTGAATCACGCCTGGAAGAAGCTGGTATTGATGCCTCGGTCAGTGGCCGCGAGAAGCACCTCTACAGCATCTACAAAAAAATGCTCAACAAAGAGCTGTTGTTCAACGAAGTGATGGACATTTATGCTTTTCGCATCAACGTCAACAGCATAGATACCTGCTATCGGGTGCTGGGTGTGGCGCACAACCTTTATAAACCTATTGAAACCCGCTTTAAAGATTATATCGCGGTACCCAAAACCAATGGTTACCAGTCTTTGCATACCTCTTTGGTTGGGCCACACGGTATTCCGGTGGAGATCCAGATCCGTACCCACGATATGGACCATATGGCCGACAAAGGGGTTGCTGCGCACTGGATGTATAAAAAAGCCGGTGACAGCTCGGGACACACCGCGCAACAACGCGCCAGACAGTGGATGCAAAGCCTGCTTGAGCTACAGCAAAGCGCCGGCTCGTCGTTTGAATTTGTTGAAAACGTTAAAACTGAGCTGTTCCCGGAAGAGATCTATGTCTTTACACCGGATGGACGGATCATTGAACTGCCTATGGGCGCCACAGCGGTCGACTTTGCCTATGCTGTTCATACCGACGTAGGAAACACCTGTGTTGGCGCACGCGTTAACCGCAAGCCTTATCCACTGAGCAAGGCACTGGATACCGGCCAGACCGTTGAGATTATTACCAGTTCGGGTGCACACCCGAATGCCACCTGGCTCAACTTTATTGTCACGGGTAAGGCGCGCCTGGGCGTACGCAACTACCTCAAGAGTCAGCATCAGGAAGAATCAATCCTGCTGGGCCGACGCTTACTTGACTCTGCACTGGGTGAGCATAAGCTGGACGATATTCCCACCGAGCAGATAGACAGAGTACTGGAAGAGCACGAGCTCAATACCGTACTGGAGCTGTTGGTAGAAATTGGCAACGGCAATATCATGAGTATGCTGGTTGCAAAACGCCTGCTGCAAGCCGATGATGCCATTGAGAGCCTGGCACAAAAAGCCAAAGCGCCCATCATTGGTACTGAAGGCATGCTGGTGACTTATGCCAAGTGTTGCCGCCCGGTGCCGGGTGATGACATTACCGCCTATGTCAGCCAGGGTAAGGGCTTAATGGTCCACCGTCAGGAATGTAAAAACATCAAAGGCTGGCGTAATGAACGCGCTAAGTACTTTGTGGTAAAGTGGGAAGATAACCCCGAAAAAGAATACATCGCAGCACTGCGGGTTGAGATAATCAACCACCAGGGTGCGTTGGCCAAATTAACCAATGTGGTTGCAAGTACACAAGCCAATATTGTGGAGATAGCAACCGAAGAAAAAGAGAGCAACCTGTACGTGATAGACCTGGGTGTCACCGTTAAAGACAGGATCCATGTGGCGAACATTATGCGCCGGATCCGGGTGATGCCAGATGTACAACGTGTAACCAGGAAGCGATGAAGGAAAGACTATGAATAAAGCCATTATTTCAACCGATCAGGCGCCAGCGGCAATTGGCACCTACAGTCAGGCAGTTAAAGTCGGTACGGCGGTTTACCTTTCGGGGCAGATCCCTTTGGTGCCTGAAACAATGGAAGTAATCTCTGAAGACTTCGCTGAGCAAACTCAGCAGGTGTTTAAAAACCTGACGGCCGTATGTGAAGAAGCAGGCGGTCAGCTGCAGGACATGGTTAAGGTAAATATCTTCCTGACCGATCTGAGCAACTTTGCCACGGTGAATGAGATCATGAGCCAGCACTTTAAAACACCTTACCCGGCGCGTGCTGCCATTGGTGTGAAAGAGCTACCCAAAGGCGTACAAATTGAGATTGATGGCATCATGGAGCTGCCTTCAACCAACTAATGCCCTTACTCAGGCTGGACAATAACTAAGCCCGCTTTTTGCGGGCTTTTGCTTATCTGTAAGACGAATTTTCATAGTCTTAACTTTGATCTTAAACACTTGACCGCATACTATTAATTTAGCAATCTGGTGATATGCAGAGCGCTTTGTGCGACTCTGTTATGGCCGCATATTTTGGCAATTTGAGGTATTTAGTATCCTGGTAGGTGATAAGCAATAAGGATAAGCCTGTGTTTAAACTCGCAAAAAATGGCAATATATTGATGGACGTCGCAGCCGCCTCGCCCCCCAGTGCAGCGTTTGTGGTTGAAGCACTCGAGCGCTCACCTTACGCGGACTGCGCAATTGATCACGAGTCCATTGCCGCTTACTTTAAACAAGATACGCCCACGGCGCATTTGATTGTGGCTCAGCAAAAAGATGCACACATAGAAGTGGCGCTCAGCGAAGACAAAATGCAAGCCATCGCCAGACTCACCACAGCTCGGGGTGGCAAGATGATCAGCCTCGAAGATGCCAAACGCGCCATTGTTAAAGTGGGCGTGACACGAGGCTATAAACAGGTCTACCTCGAAAACTTACTCAAGCAGCAGCTGGAATCCCCGCCGGGTAGTGAAGTCACCGGTATTGTCGCCCAGGGGCGGCCACCCGAAAATGGCATCCCGGCCAAGCTGATGCCACATGTTCAAACGCTCAAAGAACGCCTGAAACAGCCTAAATTACGTGAAGATGGCACCGTAGATATGAGAGATTTTGGTGCCCTGGCCAGTGTTGCCCCCGGCACCTTACTGGTCACTCAGCGCCCGGCAACCCCAGGTAAAGAAGGCTTTACCGTTACCGGCGACAGCATTGCACCTAAACCCGGAGACAGCTTTCAGCTGGTGGCCGGTGAAGGCACAGAGATATCACCTACGAACCCGCTGCAACTGGTCTCGACCATTGCGGGCTGCCCGTCCGACATTCCCAATGGTATGCGGGTAGACGATATCTTTACCATTGCCGATGTCAATGTGCGCAGTGGCCACATTGAGTTTAGCGGCAGTGTGCTGGTTACCCGCAATGTCGATCCGGGTATGAAAATAAAAGCCCATGGCGATATCACAGTAATGGGCACCGTAGAATCGGGTGAGCTCATTTCAGATGGCAATATCGAAGTGCGGGGAGGCGTTATTGGCCACCTGGATCACAGTAACGACGATCAGGGGCTGACCTGTCGCCTGATAGCCAAAGGCGATGTTCAGATCACCCATGGGCAATATACTTACCTCGAAGGCCAGAATGTCTTTGTCCAGAAACAGAGCAATCACTGCGATATCAAAGCGCGTAACCTGTTGCAGGTTGGCCTGGATGACTCGCCTAAAGGCAAGCTCATTGGCGGTACTATTTTTGATGCTAAGAAACTGGTGGCTGGTGAGGTCGGCAGCAGCTCAGGCGCAACTATGGCAATCAACCTGGCACGCAGTGGCATGGAGATCACCGAACGAACCGATCTGTGTCTGAAAGAATTAAGTCAGACCGATGAACAGATCAATAACCTGCAAAAGGCGGTTGAAAAAGCTGATAACGTAAAAGATGCCGAAAAGAAAAAAACCTTGCTGGCCAAGATAGGCGCTACACAGCAACATTACTGCAAACAGGCTGAGGCACTGGAACATCAGTTATCGGAATTAGATCATACCCTGCACGATTTACTCGATAACACCCAGCTGGTCGTTAATACCTCTTTGCACTCGGGTGTCGAAATCCATATTTTCGACAAAGTGTATAAAACCACCCGCAGCTACCCCCCGTGCAGTGCCAGACTGATTGAAGGCAAAATCGAAATTGAATTTAAGATGTAAGGGAGCCCAACCGGGCCCCCTTACCGTGTGTCGCCATCGCGTCTAAAGTAACCCAGAAACTTCAGCTTTAATGTGCTCAGGCCACACACCAACCTGGACCTGACCAATATGTTGCTTTTGCAGTAACAGCATCACCAGACGAGACTGGCCAATGCCGCCACCAATGGTTTGTGGCAGCGATCCCGCCAGTAAGCTCTGATGCCAGTCCTGCTCCAGTCTTTGTTCATCCTGAGTCAGGCTCAGCTGGCGCTGCAGGCTGTCCGGGCATACCCGGATCCCCATGGACGAAATTTCAAAGGCATCTTCCAGTACCGGGTTCCAGACCAGAATATCGCCGTTGAGGCCCTGGTACTGATCGCACGTGGGTGTCGACCAGTCGTCATAGTCCGGTGCTCTGACGTCATGGATTTTGCCATCGCCCAGCTCACCGCCAATCCCAATCAGGAACACCGCACCATATTCCTGAGCAACCGCTTTTTCCCTTTGCTTGGGCGTAAAATCCGGATACATACGACGCAGCTCCTCGCTGTGCACAAAGGTGATGTGCGATGGCAAAAACGGCGTCAGCCCGTAATCAGAAGCCAGTTGCTGCTCGGTTTCACGAATGGCGCCGTACAGGGTCTCAACCGTTTCTTTGAGCTTATCCAAAGAGCGCTCCGACTGCGCGCAGATCACCTGCTCCCAGTCCCACTGATCAACGTACACAGAGTGGATGGGTGACAGCTTGTCTTCGTCCGGGCGTAACGCTTTCATATGCGTATAGAGCCCCTGCCCTGCGCCAAAGCCATAATCGCCAAGTGTTTTACGCTTCCACTTTGCCAGTGAATGCACGACCTCAAAGTCGCTGTCACTCAACGTTTTCACCTTCACCTTAACGGCTTTTTCGGTGCCGCTGAGGTTATCCTGGATCCCGTCTCCTACTTTTGCCAGGATAGGTGCCTGGACTTCAATCAGACCTAACTTGTCAGTCAGTTGTTGTGAAAAAAGTGCTTTTGCACGGGCTATTTGCTGTTGTGTTTGCAGATACTGTTGCAACATATCGGTTTCCTCATTCCCAATGGTGTTGAATCACGGTGCAGGCTTGCTGCGTTAAATCTATCCTCAACAAAAATCGGAAAAGATTCAATACTCCACAACAAAAACACCTTTACACTATTTTTTTCGTTAAAAATCCGCTTTAATAATTATCGAATCAATAATTAGCGTGCAAAATATCCATGGAAAATTATCAAATCGATAATCTCGACCGTTCTATCCTTCATGCCTTAATGGACAATGCCAGAACCCCCTATGCTGAACTGGCCAAACGCTTTGCCGTCAGTGCAGGGACCATTCATGTGCGGGTCGAAAAGATGAAGCAAGCCGGTATTATCGTCGGCACCCGGGTCAGTATAGATGCCAAACAGCTGGGCTATGACGTCTGCTGTTTTATTGGCGTAAACCTCAAACATGCGCGGGATTACCCCGCTACTATTGAACAACTGGAAGGATTTGAAGAAGTCGTTGAAGCCTATTACACCACAGGTAATTACAGCATTTTTATCAAAGTGATGGCGCGCTCTATCGATCACCTTCAGGATGTGCTGATCAACAAGATCCAAACCATAGAAGCAATTCAGTCAACCGAGACCCTGATCTCCTTGCAGGCACCAATCATGCGTGAAGTAATGCCTTAGGGAGGCGCTTTTTGTTATAATCGCGACAATTTTGTAGTTAAGAGCTGTAATTGATGGAAGAAAACCGTTTTCAGCGCGTGAAGCGCATTTTGGATCAACGCCAGACTGATTTAACTGTGTGCCTGGACGAAGTCCATAAACACCACAATCTGTCGGCCATAGTGCGTACAGCCGATGCGGTCGGCTGCCATCATGTTCATGCGGTATGGCCGCAGGAACAAAGACGCCTGACCAATAACACCTCAGGTGGCAGTAAAAACTGGGTAGAAACCCATATGCACGACGACATAGATCAGGCCGTTGCCGCTATCCGTGCACAAAACCCGGGTATTCAGCTACTGGCAACCAACCTCAGTGATACCGCCGTGGATTTTCGCGAGATTGATTATACTAAACCAACTGCCGTTATTGTTGGGCAGGAACGTTTGGGGATCTCAGACCGGGCACTGGAACACGCCGATCAGCATATCGTGATCCCAATGGCAGGTATGGTACAGTCATTGAATGTCTCAGTGGCTGCAGCCTTGATCTTATATGAAGCACAGCGTCAGCGTGAAGAAGCAGGGCTGTATCAGCGCAACGATATGCTCGACCCGGCGATTAAACACAAGCTATTGTTTGAAGGCTGTCACCCTATCATTGCCAATCGCTGCGTAGAGAAAAGCCTGCCCTACCCGGCGCTGGATGAGTTTGGAGAGATCGTTGCTGACGAGGCTTTCTGGAACACACTGAAATTCAGCCAAAAAGGATAATTATGTCGCACCCCAATTTAGCCCAGTACGCCATTACCGATCTCAAGGGAGTCGGCCCTAAGGCCGCAGAGCGGCTGGCCAAATTGGGGATCCGCAGTGTGCAGGACATGTTGTTTCACCTGCCATTGCGCTATGAAGACAGAGCCAGAACTTATCGTATCGCCGAGCTGATGCCACACCTTCATGTAAGTGTGGAGGGCGAAATTGAGCAGGCTAATATCACCTTCGGCAAACGCCGTATGCTGGTGTGTCAGATAAACGATGGCACCGGTCGTATTACCCTGCGCTTTTTCAACTTCAGTGCAGCGCAAAAAAACGCCATGCAAAGCGGTAAAATCATGCGCTGTTTTGGTGAAGTACGCCGTGGCCGGGTTGGCCTGGAAATGGCGCACCCTGAATACAGTATTCGCGATGAACTGAGTGACACACCGCAAGGCGCCGATACCCTCACCCCGGTTTACCCGACCACAGAAGGGCTTAAGCAACTCAGTATTCGAGCCATTGCCGAACAGGCCGTTGCTTTGCTGCACAAATACGATATTGACGATCATTTGCCGCCGCAGTTCCGCCCTAACCAGCTGAGCTTAAAAGAAGCCCTGCTGACGCTCCATCAGCCACCTCAGAACGTAGCACTGGACCAGCTGGAACTGGGACAGCACCCGGCACAGCAACGCCTTGCGTTTGAAGAATTACTGGCACAAAACCTCAGCCTGCTGCAACTCAGGCAGCAAGGCCAGGCCGTCAAGGCCGTCTCTCTGCCGCCCAATAACCTGTTGGAAACCGAATTTCTTGCTCAGCTGCCCTTTAAGCCCACTGCGGCCCAGAGCCGGGTGGTGGCAGAGATCAAAGGCGACTTGCAACAACCCTACCCTATGATGCGTCTGGTGCAGGGTGATGTTGGCTCAGGTAAAACTCTGGTCGCGGCCCTGAGTGCGCTTACGGCCATTGCCAAGGGCTATCAGGTAGCATTAATGGCACCAACTGAGATTTTATCCGAGCAGCACAATATTAATTTCCAGAACTGGTTTGCGGCGCTGGGTATTGAAGTCGTCTGGCTGGCGGGTAAAACCAAAGGAAAGGAGCGTGAACGGGTGCTTGAGCGCATCAGCTCTGGTCAGGCACAAATGGTGGTGGGGACACACGCACTGTTTCAGGAGCAGGTGCAGTTTAGCAATCTGGCACTGATCATCATTGATGAACAACATCGCTTTGGCGTTCATCAGCGCCTCTCATTGCGCGAAAAGGGCAAGTTCAACGACTGCTATCCGCATCAGTTGGTTATGACGGCCACGCCGATCCCACGTACTCTGGCAATGACTGCCTATGCCGATCTGGAAACCTCAGTGATCGATGAGCTTCCTCCCGGACGTACCCCCATCACAACCGTTGCCGTTCCGGATACCCGCCGCGAACAAGTGATCGAGCGAGTAAGACGTGCGTGTATCGAGCAACAGCGACAGGTGTACTGGGTCTGTACTTTGATTGATGAATCCGAAGCCTTGCAATGTCAGGCGGCCGAAGACACCGCAGAGCAGCTCACCAAAGCCCTGCCGGAGCTGAATATAGCCCTGGTTCATGGCCGTATGAAAGCGCAGGAAAAGCAGCAGATCATGCAGGACTTTAAGCAGGCACAAAGCCATGTGCTGGTTGCAACGACTGTCATTGAGGTAGGTGTCGATGTGCCCAATGCCAGCCTGATCATCATAGAGAATCCCGAGCGTTTGGGGCTGGCACAGCTACACCAGTTGCGTGGCCGGGTTGGTCGTGGTGATATCGCATCGCATTGCCTGCTGCTTTATCATGCGCCTTTATCGGCAACGGCACAAAAGCGCCTGGGCGTGCTGCGCGACAGTAATGACGGCTTTGTCATTGCCGAACGGGATCTGGAGATCCGCGGCCCGGGTGAAGTACTCGGTACTCGCCAGACCGGTCTGGCCGAGCTAAAGATTGCCGATCTCAGCCGGGACAAAGTGCTACTGCCTCAGGTGCGCAGCCTGGCCTTCACCCTGCTGCAACAGCATCCACAAGCCGTTGAGCCATTGATACAGCGCTGGCTGCCCAACCGCAGTGAATTTGCCATGGCTTAGCCACGGATTAGCCATGGCTTACTTAAACGTTTCTGAACGTTCGATCACTTCAATCTGGTAGCCGTCAGGATCGGTAATAAAGAAAAAACGTGCTACCAGCGTATCGCCGTTGTAAAACGACTTAATCTCTTTAGGCTGATAACCCAGTGCCTGTGCCTTTGTATGCACAGGCGCTAAATCATCCACCACTACAGCAATATGACCATAGCCGTTACCCAGCTCATAGGGCTGCCCGGTATTATGATTCCAGGTCAGTTCCAGTTCAAATTCAGCTTCTTCATTGCCCAGGTAGACCAGGCTAAAGTCATCAAATTCAATCCGCCTGCGCTCGCCCAGTGCCAATACGTCGTGGTAAAATGCCAGGGACTTTTGCAAGTCCATTACCCTAACCATGCTGTGAATGAGTTTTGCCATCAAGGAGTCCTCTTATGTGTGAATTATATGCTTCGGCCGATCCCGCCCGCTATGAGGTCATACGCCGCTCAGTGCGTATTCAGGGAGTCGTGACCAGTCTGGCGCTGGAACGTCAGATCTGGGATCTGCTACAAGAAATATCGGCAGGTGAACAGATCAGCGTGGCCGAATTTGTCTCCACCCTCTATCAGGAGGTGCTGGATCGTCAGGGTGAAGTCAAAAACCTTGCCTCTTTGTTGCGGATCACCTGCTTAACCTACCTGACCGATCATACTCCTGGTCGTCACTAGAGAGGTAGTATCTGGCTACTACATTGATATTAGGCTTTTGCTTATTGCTAAAAGCCGATAAACTTATCTCAACTCATTCTAAGTAATCCTTTGAATTGTGTGAACTATTTAGGCACAAGGTATAGCGCTATCTTATGAAATCTCATTTAGGCCGACGCGCATTTTCCAATATGGAGCTGTACACCCTGTTTAACGGCTACATTTATGGTGATGAAAAGCAAAAGCGTGAACAGCCGAAGCACTGGCACTTCTGGTTACCGGTGCTGGCATATTACACCGGTGCCTACAGTGACGAGATTGGTAACTTAACGCTCTCAGATATCGGCAAACAAGAGCAGGTTCGCGGTTTTACCTTTGATACCCATGGTAAGTTACAGGCCAGGTTTGTGCCTATCCATCCTGCGCTGTGGCACGCCGGACTACAGGATTATCTGCACTTTGTGGAACGCCAGGGTCACACCCGGCTGATGTTTGATTTACCAGCTAAATCAGGTCGCTTCAGTGAAAAAGTCAGGATCTGGTTTTCCGGAGAGGGAGAACGACTTGGGTATTTGCAAAAGTGTGGTCTGCCCAATGTCGACCAGCAAGGCATGAAAACCGCTATCAGCAGCCTGAGGTTAAACTTTGAGCAACAGATCCATATCTCTGCGATTCAGCAGGGCAACAAGGCCGCCATGCTGTATTTGCTGGGTCTGAAAAATGATGGCACTGTCATTCCACAGCCCGGAGCCCAACAAATGAAACAAGTGATCACCCAGGTGAGAGTGATAAACCCCAATATCCACTGGCAACGGTTTACGGAGCGTCATGGGCAATAAGTTGACAAGCACTGTGCGCTCAGCCTGAGCCGAATACCAAACACAGTGCTGATAGCGTAATATAAACACAAAAAACCCGACGTTATGTCGGGCTTTGGTATCATGAGAAATAAGGTTACAGTGCCTTTACAAACTCACTAAAGTCTTCGCCAAGCTTATCATCACGCATCGCATACTCAACGATGGCCTTCAGATAACCCAGTTTGTCACCGCAATCATGAGAGCGACCGCTCATGTGAAATGCTTCAACGGTTTCATTTTCCATAAGCATATCAATCGCATCGGTCAGCTGGATCTCACCACCGGCTCCCAGTGGCGTGCGCTGCAGTAATGGCCAGATGTTACGTGACAGGACATAGCGACCAACAACTGCCAGGTTAGAAGGCGCTTTATCTGCGGGAGGCTTCTCAATCATATGCTTGATTGGGGCACTTTCGCCCGGTTTAAGTGCAACTCCCTGGATATCTGCAATACCGTACTTATTCACATCTTCCTGAGGAACCGGTTCAAGCATGATCTGACTAAGCTTGGTCTCAGAAAATCTATGAACCATGGCTGCCAGGTTTTCCTTGCTCTGATCTGCGGTATACTCATCCAGGATCACATCAGGTAAAACAACCACAAAATCATCATCACCAACAATAGGCTTTGCACATAACACCGCATGACCTAGCCCTTTCGCTTCGCCTTGCCTTACATGCATGATGGTTACACCATCTGGACAGATTGAGCGAACCTCTTCCAGCAGGGTGCGCTTAACACGCATTTCCAACGTTGCTTCCAGCTCAAAGCTGGTGTCAAAGTGGTTTTCAATCGCGTTTTTTGATGAATGAGTGACTAAGACGATTTCGGAAATGCCCGCCGCTGCGCACTCTTTCACTATGTACTGAATAAGCGGTTTATCGACCAAAGGCAGCATCTCCTTGGGGATAGCCTTTGTCATAGGTAACATACGTGTACCAAGCCCAGCGACAGGTATTACTGCTTTCATAGTTCATCCATTGCATTGAGATGGTGGAATTTTCCCCCACCATATAAATATTCACGTGACAGACTATTTTAATAGAATAAGCTGACAGTGCAAGTTTAGTTATATGCCTTGAATATTAGGACATTAATAAAAAATGCCCGAACACATAAGGTGTCGGGCATTTCTGGAAATATTTTATTGCTGTCAGATACTAAGGTCTGTATACGCTCTTAAAGACCAGCGCGCTTTTTGATGGCTGCAATCAGCGCAGAGCCACCATGGCCATTGCTTTCAGCCCAAGCGATATCTGCACCATCCTCTAAAGCACTTTTAGGCAGACTCTTAACGATAAACTCGCCCGCATCTACTGCATTGTTAGCGATGGCATGACGCAGCATGTTGTTACCATTACACTGAACTGAATCGTATACGTTACGGATTTTAACCCGTGAACTCTTTAGTGTACTACGGATACGTCTTTTATCGTCAGCCGCGATGTATTCACACAAAGACACGGCTAACTGATCGTTTGCTTTGCTCGCAAAACTTACTGTTAATGCAGAAACGCCAAGACTCACACCAATAACTAAAGGAATTACTTTCATCACCAATCACCTAGTACTTTTTTCGTAAGAACAAACGCTCAATATTGTATCAACCAATACAATTGTTAGCAACAAAGTTATATTCCTTTATTTAGAGTTACGAACTTATAACTATACAAATTTTTCTCATCTGCTTCAAAAGCTTCGCGCGCCACTTCATGCCATTCACCGGCCTGTGTATGGTCAGGGAAGCGCGTATCACCTGAAACATCCAAGTCTATGTATGTTAAATAAAGCCGATTACTTAAGGGTAGAAACTGTTCATAAATATTTCCACCTCCAATGATCATAACTTCTTCACACCCGTCAACCAGGGATAAAGCGTCTTGTGGAGATGAGACCACTTCAATTCCCTCAGCACCGTAATTTAGATTACGGCTGATCACGATATTTCTTCTGCCAGGAAGAGGGCGGCCGATAGATTCAAATGTTTTGCGCCCCATCACGACAGGTTTATTTAGGGTAACAGCTTTAAAATGTTTCAAGTCAGCAGGTAAATGCCAGGGCATGGCGTTATCATCGCCAATGATACGTCCGTTTGCCATCGCTGCAATCATTGATATTATCACAACACACTCCTCTCATACTTTTATACTAAAAAAGGGCCAAAGGCCCTTTTTGTGCCAATCCGATTAGTCAGGCTCTAATACGGATTGCGCTTATCTTTCGTAGACGACTTCGACATCGTAGTCATCTTCATCCCAGTCATCCCAGTCATCATCGTTATCCTGGGTTGCCTGGCGGTGGTATGTATCCCACTTGAATTCGACTTCTTCCTGTTCCTGCTCCTCGAACTTATCGCGAGGCATACTGTCCAGCAGGCCCTGAATGTCGTAGCACAACTGCTGAGTATTAAACTTGTTTGCAGCTGAAATGCGGTATACATGCTCTGCATCTAACTCTTCTGCAATGCGCTGGCAAACTTCTTCCAGCTCGTCTTCTGCGAGCAGATCAATTTTATTCAGCACCAACCAACGCGGTTTGTTAGCAAGTTTTGGACTGTACTGGTGCAACTCGTTGATGATTGCAAACGCATTATCAACCGGATCCGTACCATCCACCGGCATTACATCGACAATATGAAGCAACACACGGCACCGCTCCAGATGCTTCAGGAAGCGGATCCCAAGACCCGCACCGTCTGACGCGCCTTCGATCAAACCGGGAATATCGGCAATGACAAACGACTTGTTCGCTTCAGGGCGAACTACACCCAGGTTAGGCACCAGCGTTGTAAACGGGTAATCCGCCACTTTAGGTTTAGCGGCAGAGACACTACGAATAAAGGTAGATTTGCCTGCGTTTGGCAGCCCTAGCAAACCAACATCAGCCAGCAACATCAGTTCCAGCTTCAAATTGCGTACTTCACCAGGCGTCCCCAGTGTTTTCTGTCTCGGTGCCCGGTTTGTGCTTGACTTAAATCGCGTATTACCTAAACCATGATAGCCGCCTTTAGCGACCAGCAGTTTTTGTCCATGCTTAGTCAGATCGCCCAGGCATTCCTGCGTATCAACATCGGTCACGCGCGTCCCTTCCGGCACTTTCAGGATCAAGTCCACGCCTTTTTTACCTGTCATGTTACGGCCATGACCATTAGTACCACGCTCGGCACGATGGAAGCGCTCAAATTGATAGTCAATCAGGGTATTGAGGTTTTCGTCTGCTTCAAGATAGACGCTACCTCCGTCCCCGCCGTCCCCTCCATCCGGGCCACCGTCGGGTACAAACTTTTCGCGGCGAAATGAAACGACACCGCTTCCACCGTCTCCGGCTTCCGCGCGGATCTCTACTTCATCGACAAACTTCATGGTTACTCTCTTACTGGTTGTTCAGCACCTGCTATTATAGCAAGTTCATAGCGGCTTGATCAGCATGGTCAAATGCCTAACTACCGGTCTGTGGCGCGTATTTGACAGGAATAAGGTTAGAGCAAAATTCAGGCTCTGCTCTATAAAAACAAAAAACCCCGCCTAAGCGGGGTTTTTCAGTATTCTTTTTACCGATTACTCAGCAATGATGCTAACGTATTTACGGTTTAAAGGACCTTTCTGCTCAAAAACGACTTTACCGTCTGCTTTTGCGAAGATTGTGTGGTCTTTACCGATACCTGCGTTAGTACCAGCGTGGAACTTAGTACCACGTTGACGAACAATGATGTTACCCGCAAGTACTGATTCGCCACCGAAACGCTTAACACCTAAGCGTTTACTTTCTGAATCGCGACCGTTACGAGTACTACCAGCTGCCTTCTTATGTGCCATCTTTCTGTACCTCTAAAAATTAAGCGCTAATGCCAGTGATTTTAACTTCAGTGAACCACTGACGGTGGCCCATCTGCTTGCGAGAATGCTTACGACGTCTAAATTTAACGATCTTAATTTTCTCGCCACGACCGTGAGATACAACCTCAGCTGTAATCTTACCACCGTTTACGAACGGCGCACCGATCTCGATTTTTTCACCATCAGCTACAAGAAGTACTGAATCAAATTCAATTGATGCACCAGTCTCAACGTCTAGTTTCTCTAGACGAATTGTTTGACCTTCAGTCACACGGTGCTGTTTACCACCACTTTGGAAAACCGCGTACATAATTAACTCCGTCTGTGCGCCCTCAAATCGACGCAACTTAATATTCTTCAATAGGGCGCGAAGTTTACGCTAATGTGCTACTTCACGCAAGCCCTAGATCGCAAATAAACGAATAAAAAATAGCTAACTTGAGGGCGTAATAATATTTTCATTTATTCTAACGAAAAGGTGTGATAAGCCAAGCTCTTTTTTGCTTTTTACACACTGGGGTTTTAATCCGAAACAGACAAACAGAACAAAAAACAAACAAAAGCTCTGATTTTTTAACCTCTATTACGCCAAGTTATCGAGTCACGGTGATTTTTAATGTACACTTGCGATTCGAACATCCCTGAATGAGGCTTTAGCTCGGAGCGTTATGGATATCAAAGCGATCCAGAGATTGATTGAGCAAGACATGCTTGCCGTTAATCAACTTATCAGCGACCAAATGCAATCTGACGTCGCACTGGTTAATCAACTTGGCTTATATATAGTCAATAGTGGTGGCAAACGGATCCGCCCTATGCTGGCACTTTTGGTTGCCAAGGCACTGGGGTATCAGGGCGATAAACACGTTACACTGGCAACCATTATCGAATTTATCCACACCGCCACTTTATTGCATGACGATGTGGTTGATGAATCGGCGTTACGGCGTGGCGAGCCCACGGCCAATGCCGAATTTGGTAATGCCGCCAGCGTACTGGTTGGTGACTTTATATACACACGCTCTTTTCAGTTGATGGTCGGACTGGAAAATATGGAAGTGATGCAGATACTGGCTGATGCAACCAATGTGATTGCGGAAGGTGAGGTGTTACAGCTGATGAACTGTAATGACCCGGACACTACTGAGCAAAGCTATATGCAGGTAATATATAGTAAAACTGCCAAGCTATTTGAGGCTGCAACTATGCTACCGGCTGTCGTGTTAGATAAACCAGCAGAAACCAAAGAAGCCCTAAAGCTGTATGGTATGCACTTAGGTACCGCTTTCCAACTCGTCGATGATGTCCTCGACTACAGCGCCAATGCCGAACAGCTTGGTAAAAATATCGGTGATGATTTAGCTGAAGGTAAACCAACCCTGCCTTTAATTTACGCAATGCGCCACGGTAATGAAGCCCAGGTTACGCAGATCCGCGATGCTATCGCCAACGGTAATGGACTTGATAATCTCACCGAGATTCTGGCAACTCTTGAGCAGACGCAAGCGCTTGAACATACCATGGAGCGTGCCCGTCACGAATCACAAAAAGCCATAGATCAACTCAGTACTTTACCCGAGTCAGAGCACAAAACGGCCCTGATTTCACTGGCTAAGCTGGCGGTTGATCGCAGCTACTAAGACTGTAAACAGACATTAAAAAGGCTGCAACTGCAGCCTTTTTTAATGTCTGTACCAATATGTTTAGTTAAGTGCTCTACTTTGAGGCAGAAATATGGTCGATAACATCGCTCACTCGCCCAACTCTCGCTGAGACACCTACGTACAGGTAGGCGAGGCAAAAATGTGTGAGCCTATGTCTAAGGTATAGGCTCTAAATGAGAGATTTTTAACACAGTTAGCGCCATATTTGCTCCTTCAAATTGAACAGATAATAAGTAAAATTGGTATTACCCTTCTTTTGGACGGTAGCCTTCAATCTCAACGTCTTTGCCTTCAAACAAAAAACCCACCATTTGCTCTTCAAGCTGCTGACGGTGTTCAGGGTCCATCATGTTTAAGTGCTTTTCGTTGATCAACATTGTTTGCTTATACTGCCACTGCTGCCACGCTTCTTTACTGATGTTATTAAAGATACGTTCGCCAATCTCACCCGGATAAAGTTGAAAATCTAACCCGGGAGCTTCTTTTTGTAACTTTTGACAAAATACGGTACGTGCCATCTCTTTACCCTTTATGCATTTGTTGTAACTAAGTTTACCCCATTGCCTTTAAGACTTTAACCAACTTTTTAGTCGGTGCAGCTAAACCCACCTCAGCAGGCTGTGGTAACGAGTACCAGAGCAATGGATTGTCATGAACACAATCCGGTGTCATATTCAGTTCAACAATCACAGGTGTGATAGTCAGCTCAAAGTGCGTAAAAATATGCACAAATGACGACAATGTTTGCCGACTACCCGTAATACCTTGCTGTGCCAGGAAGGTTTCCAGTTCAGTCAATTCACTAAACTCAAAAAAACCAAACAACCCGCCCCAGATGCCACTACTTGGCCGTTTTTCCATCAGCACCTTATCATCCGCTCGTACTATTAAATGATAAGTGGCTTTTTTGGGTTTAACTTTTTTCGGCTTAGAGTTTGGAAATTCTTTCACTCTGCCTTTTTGACAGGCCTGACAGCGGCTGACCAAAGGGCAAGCCTCACAGTCAAAGTTACTGCGACTGCACAGGCTCGCCCCTAAGTCCATCATCGCCTGGTTATATTCCGAAACACGATCAGTTGGGGTCAGCGCATCCGTCAGAGCCCACAATTCATTTTCGACCTTCTTGACGCCGTACCAGCCTTCCACCATAAAAAAACGTGCCAGTACACGCTTTACATTACCATCCAGGATCGGGTGGGGCTGATCCAAAGACAAAGAAAGTACGGCCCCTGCCGTAGAGCGGCCAATCCCCGGTAGCGCCATCACGGCTTCTAACGTTTGCGGAAATTTGCCCTGATATTCATCGCGCACAATTTTGGCGGTTTTATGTAAGTTACGCGCACGAGCGTAATACCCAAGGCCGGTCCAGTGATGCAATACTTCGTCTTCGGGTGCATCGGCCAGGTCGATTATGGTCGGGAAACGCGCCATAAAGCGTTCAAAATACGGGATCACAGTCACAACCTGAGTTTGCTGTAACATTACCTCGGACACCCAAACTTTATACGGGGTCTTCTCAAGTTGCCAGGGCAGTGTTTTACGCCCATGTAACTGGTACCAGTCGACAACTTGCTTGGCAAACCACTGGGCCTGCTCATTATTTACTGTCATTGCGAGACTCTGCTTTTACTTGCTAATACACGCGCCAGTGTATGAAGCTTTTTTCAAAGGTCAAGCTCTTGTACTTGACGCTGCGAATAGCGATAATGTGCGCCCATTTTTTACACCGAAGATGAAGACCATGAACGAATCGAGTAAAACCGCTCTGGAACAAGCCGAGCAGGAAGGCAAGTACATTCGCAAAGTACGCAGCTTTGTAAAACGCGAAGGCCGCCTGACCAAAGGGCAAGCTGCCGCCATTGAAAAATGCTGGGCAACGATGGGCCTGGAGCACGCTCAGGGTCGCCTGGACTTTACCGAGGTGTTCGGCAACGACAATGATGTTGTGGTTGAAATTGGCTTTGGCATGGGTAAATCTCTGGTTGAAATGGCGAAAAACGCGCCAGATCAGAATTTTATTGGTATTGAAGTACACCGTCCGGGTGTCGGAGCCTGTTTAATGGAAGCCGACGAACAGGGCGTCACTAACCTGCGCGTCTTTGAGCATGATGCAGTTGAAGTACTGGCAGATTGCATACCGGACGGCAGTCTGGCAAAACTTCAGCTGTTTTTCCCTGATCCCTGGCACAAGAAGCGCCACCATAAGCGTCGCATCGTTCAGGCCGAGTTTGTTGAGAAACTTCGTACTAAGCTGCGTATCGGTGGTGTTTTCCATATGGCAACAGACTGGGAAAACTATGCAGAGCATATGCTGGAAGTTATGCAGTCAGCGCCTGGTTTTGCTAACCAATCTGACAGCAACGATTATGTACCACGCCCGAATTTCCGCCCCCTGACTAAATTTGAGCAACGCGGTCACCGCCTGGGTCATGGTGTATGGGATCTGATGTTTGAACGTACAGCCTAACCTGTCATTGCTACCGGGGCACCCTGCCCCGTCTATTGTGGACCTCTGATGCAAAAATTAACCAACCCCAGCTTATTATTGTTGCGCAACGAAGAAGAGCTGACAGGCCAGCATATTTTGGTGATCAACCACCAGCGTGACGGCTTTTTATCTGAACTAAAGCAGTTGGCTGCGCAGGCAACCATCAGTGCCTTCAGCTATGACTTTGCCGATCATCAGGCTGCCACTCAGGTCGCTGACATCAATAGCTATGTCTCGCACAGCCTGCCTGCGCTTAATGATCTCGATTTGATCATTTATTACTACCCAAAGTCCAAGCCCGAAGCACAGATGATGTTCGATAATATTCGTGCACTGTGCACTGACAAAACCCGCTTACTGGTCGTCGGAGAAAACAAAGGTGGCGTTAAGTCTGCTGAAAAGCAGCTACAAGATAAATGCGCAGCACACTATAAGCTGGATAGTGCCAAGCATTGTATTTTGTACGAGTTTGCCCAACTGCAACCTGTGTCCCACTTTGACATTGCCAGCTACCAGCAAACCTTCACCATAGCGGTTGCCGGGCAGCAGTTTGAAGCCGTCAGCGTCCCGGGCGTATTTAACCATGGTAAGCTGGATCTAGGTACTAAACTGCTGCTGGAGCACCTTGAGCTGCCCAGTCACGGTAACATGCTCGACTTTGGCTGTGGCGCCGGAATCATCGCTACCTTTATACTCAACCAGTCTCCCAAAGTTCGATTTAGCTGTCTGGATGTCAATGCACTGGCGTTACACGCCTGCGAGCAAACCTTAAGCCTGAATGGTCATGAGGCTGAACTGGTGCTCAGCGACGGCCTTAAACAGTTGCAAGGTCGCTTTGATGCCATTATCAGTAACCCGCCTTTTCATACCGGCATTAAAACAGACTATGACATTGCCGAAGGGTTTATCCAGGGGGCTGCTGCTCACATGACTAAAGGGGCGCAGCTACGCATAGTTGCAAATAGCTTCCTGAAATATCCCCCGATTATTGAAGCACGCTTTGGGCACTGCCATACGCTGGTAAAAAATACTAAATTTGCCGTCTACCGAGCCTGTCAAAATTGAGTTATGGCCAGTTCAATCTCGCTATTGGGCTGGCTATATTCACACAACCTGTATCTCCTGACGCATTATTAAACAAATTATCGGCCAGCAAAGTGCTGAATCGTTTCGTAAAATGTGAGCTTTTTTGTGTTCTATACTGCTAAACTAAGGTGAGTGAATAGCAGGCAAGCGGGATTTGTGGTCTCCCAATGGGTAAATACGCAACAAAAACAAGTATAAGAAAAGTACTGATCAGTGCAGTCATGCTAGTTACGGCGCTGTCTTTGTCCCTGTCTATCTCAATTTCAACCTACCTCGACGTTAAAAAGCAAAAGCAGCTGATCATCAATAAGCTGGAAATGATCGCGGAGATCATTGCGTTTAACGCCCAGGTAACGCTGATTTTCGACGACAGAAAAACCGAAGAGAAACGCCTTAAATCATTCGATAAAGTGGATTTAGTGAAAAACATCCACATCTATGCAATTGACGATGTCACGAATCGGCCGGTCTTTTTCACCAGCTACAACGCCAGCAAAACGCCTCCGGTACCACTGAAAGTCAACCAGATTGAGGAACTCAGAACGCCCAAAATATCTGAAGACTATATAGAGTTAATCCTGCCCGTCGAGTACGAGGGCAATATAGAAGGTTACGTTTACCTGCGTGGTGGTCTTGAGCATCTGGCCGAGTACATCAACAGAAAAATATTGGTTGATATTGCGCTGACTCTGTTTGTACTGGTGCTGGTGATGTTTGTCGCCCGTGGGATCCAAAAGCGTATTGCCAGTCCGATAGAGGGCCTTTCTATTCTGTTACAGGACGTTTCGAAGAATCACAACTACGCGACCCGGGCGGAAAAAAGTGACATAGAAGAGATTAATATCCTCGCCAACAACCTCAATATCATGCTTACCCGGACGCAAAACCAGCTTGAGCGACATCAGGCAGATAAACAAGAAATCAAACAGCTCAACCAAAGCCTGGAAGAAAAAGTCAATCAACGTACTATAGCGCTCAGAGAAGCGAACCAGGAGCTGCTCAATACACTCGAGCGTATGCATCAGTATCAGAACCAGATTGTTGAGAACGAAAAGATGGCATCGCTGGGCCAGATGGTTGCAGGTGTCGCGCACGAGGTCAACACCCCCATAGGTCTGGGCGTAACAGGCTCGACATTATTGCGCGATAAACTGAGTGATATCGAAGTCGCCTTCCAGCAAAAAACACTGACTTCAAAACAGCTGGAACGGTTTATAAAAGAAGGGATCGAAAATCTGGATCTCATTTATCGTAACCTCAACCGGGCAGCTGATCTGATCTCAAGCTTTAAAAAGGTTGCGGTCAGTCAGGACATAGAGATCAATTCAGATGTCAACATCACCAAACTGCTCAATGCAGTGATGGGGTCAATGCGTACAGAGCTGGAACTGAAATCACCTCAGATCCATGTTGACTGTCCCGAAGAGCTTACCATCAGAAGCAAGTCGGGTTTACTGCAACAGGTGTTTGAACAACTCTTTTCAAATTCACTGTTACACGGTTTTGTAGGTAACGAAAATAACGAAATTGCTATAAAAGTGAACCGCGAAGAGTCGCAATTAACGATTGTGTACAGTGACAATGGTGTTGGCGTGCCCAATGGCATCAAAAAACGTATATTTGATCCATTTGTTACCACTCGCCGGGGAGAAGGCGGCAGTGGCCTGGGTATGCATTTGGTATACAACCTGGTCACTCAGGCACTGGGGGGAAGCATCACACTACAGGAAGACTATCAATCCGGTACTCAGTTTGTGATCAGCTTGCCTCTGAAAGGAGGTACACAGTGAGATATATGTACCTACTGATTTTTTGTTATTTTACGTTTTTTTCTACGTTTAGCTATGCAAAATCGCCCGAGGAAATCCGCTCAGCCTTTTTATATCAAATGGCAAAGTTCATTGATTTTCCTGAGCAAAAAAATAAGAAGACCACTCGTTTTTGTTTTTATGACATCAAAAACGGACCAGGCGCTGTTTTATATAGTAACCGTACCTTAAAAATACGTTTAAAGCCGATAGAAATAATAGAAGTAAAAAAGTCTGACTCACTTAGGGAACTTTCCCTGCGATGTGATATCACATACATTGATGAAACATTGGAAGATGATATACTGTCCGCTTGGACCGATACAATGGCACTAAGTATGGTAACTGTGGGCGAAAGTATCGAATTTTTGGAAGGGGGTGGGATTGCGTCCTTGGTCCAGGAAGGGAGTAAGATAAGGCTTTATATAAACAAGCAAGAAGTCACTCAGCACAACTTTAAAGTGCTTTCACGGTTGCTTGCCGTCTCCAAGTTTTATCCTAACTGATTTTACTTGTTAACAATTGAATATACTCCTATAATCGTTAACATTCGGTTTTATTATATAACGCCGAAGATTTTGTAAATACAATATTCCGAAAAGGTTAATTAATAATGCAAACGCCAGTCATTCTAATTGTTGAGGATGAAGACGTAACTCGACTGAACCTCGTTAGTTTATTTGAAGCCGAAGGTTATAAGGTAATTGAAGCCATTGATGGCGATGATATGCATGAAAAATTGACATCAAATGATGATGTCAACTGTGTGATCATGGATATTAACCTGCCTGGTAAAAATGGCCTTATCCTGGCTCGTGAGTTGCGCCAGAAGAAAAACATCGGCCTGATTTTCCTTACAGGTCGTGACAACGATGTCGACCGTATTCTGGGTCTTGAGATCGGTGCCGACGACTATGTTACTAAGCCTTTCAACCCACGTGAGCTTACTATCCGCGTGCGCAACCTGATTTCTCGTACCGGTTCAACCCCGGAAGAGTCTAGTATTGACAGCAATGGTGTCATTACGTTTAACGGTTGGGAGTTGGATGAGAACAGCCGCTGCCTGACTTCACCTACAGGTGAAGCTAAACGCTTACCGAAGGGCGAATACCGAGCATTACGTCTGATGCTTGATTCACCAGGCCGTATCTTCAGCCGTGAGCAGCTGATCAAGCACATGACAGGTCGCGAACTACGTGCTAACGACAGAACGGTAGACGTAACCATTCGTCGTATTCGTAAGCACTTTGAAACCGACAACAATACTCCTGAACTGATCAGCACCATTCATGGTGAAGGCTACCGCTTCATCGGGAAGATTGATAGCCAGTAAGTTTGCGTTACGAGTTTTCAGCGAGTTTTGCAATTAATGAGTGAAGGGCAGATTGCCCTTCTCTTATTTTAACTTCCAGTTCATCCAACCAATCTGCGCGCCGCCCGGTATCAGCCTTAGCCCCTTCAAGCTCCATTGTTTTGGCATGTAACTGTACGTTTTGCAGACCCACCGAGCCTGCGGCTCCTTTAAGCTTGTGTGCCACAGACACATAGACCTCAGTATCACCACTCTGATTCGCTTCATTCAGCTCATTGCAGTAAGTCGGATTGAGGCGGGTAAACAAATCACAGCTGCGTTTAAATGCCTCTATGCCCATGGATGAAACAAAGTCGGTGATGGTTTCTACATCCAGCAAGGCTTGCTCCTGCTCACTCAGTTGCAGCGGTTCTGCCTGCGGTAAAGCTTGCTTATCTTTGCTTGCTTCGATCCCAAACAGCTCTGCGAGCATCTTATCCAGTTTGGTGGTGTTGATAGGTTTAGCCAGCGCCCCCTGAATATCTATCCCCTGTAACTCTTGCTCGGCACTGCGTACATTGGCGGTCAGCGCAACGATAGGTAACTCATCAAAATGGCTGTCGGCACGGATCTGCCTTGCCACTTCATCGCCATTAATATCTGGTAACTGCATATCAAGCAGGATCAGATCTAATTCATCTTCCGTTTCAACCATAGACAAGGCATCTTCACCGGTTTCCGCCCAGACGACTTCATGGCCACGCTGCTCCAGTAAATTAGTGGCAATTTCAGCGTTCAGCGGCACGTCTTCAACCAAAAGTATATACAGGCTGCGGCCCGCGTAGCTTTGCTCGTTGGGGGCTGTGCATAGCTCCAGCGGCAACTCAACATCGAAGCGACTGCCCTCGCCTTGCATACTGCTGACATGAATGGTGCCTTTCATGGCGTGGACCAGGGCTTTTGTCACCGCCAGGCCAATGCCCGAGCCTATGGCATTATTACCACTTGCATCTGGCGCTTTGTAGTACATATCAAAAATACGATCTTGCTGGTCGGATGGAATGCCAACGCCTGTGTCGATGACACTGATCGACAGCCAGGGACCGTCCGCACGATTTTCACGGCGACATTCCAGAGTGACTCCCCCTCTGTGGGTAAACTTCACCGCATTATTGATCAAGTTCCAAAGTACTTGCCGCAGTCGGGTCGGGTCTAAGAGTGCGTAGATATCCAGCATGCCTGTACGCTTGATGTTAAATTCAAGGCCTTTTTGCTCAGCAATCAGCCCTGCAAAGTTGACCACATCATTAATGAAGTCCGACACATTGATGCTGTCTGTAGCTATGTCCAGCTGCTCTCTGTCTATCTTGTCCAGATCGATAATGTCATTGAAGATATTCCCCAGCGTTTCGGCACTGGAGAACACGGTGTTACACCAGCTCTTTTGTTGCTTGGTCAGCTCAGTGTCCAGCAACATGCGTGTTAACCCAACAATCCCATTGAGTGGCGTGCGTAGCTCGTGACTCAAAGTGGCAATAAATTTCCCTTTGTCTTTATAGGCCGTTTCCAGCGCCTGCTCCGCTTCTTTACGGCTGGTTATATCACGACCAAACGCCAGCAAACCGATGTACTCGCCGTCATCGTTAATAAAGGGCAACTTGCGCATCTCAAACCAGCAGTTTTCGTTTGCAACCGGGTATTCTACGTCAACATTAATTGATTGCTGAGTTTCTATTACTTGCTCGTCGGTCTGTAACACCCTGGGAATGTCTTGTTCACCAAACACTTGCTGTACTGTATGGCCAATCAGCTGTGCACTGGTTTTACCAATAACTTGCTCGAACTTCTTATTACAGCCGGCAAATACACCACGCTCATCCCGGTAATAAAATAGATCCGGAGAAGAGTCCACGATACTGCGCAATAACATGCTCTGCTGCGCCAGCTCTTGCTGGGCTTTGCGCCGCTCCGAGATCTCTTTGCGCAATTCTGCAATCGCTCTGTGCTTAGCATGCAAGGCCATTTTCCGCTCATCTATCTCATTGTTGAGTCGGTTAATATTGTCCTTGAGAGTCTGGTTAAGCAATTTTTCTTGCTGTGTAGCGGACTCCAGATACTCTTTCGACGCGTCCAGTTGGCGCATTGCATAGATAGCAACAGAGAGTAGCAACGGAGAGGTCAGTGCGGCAAACACCACTACTGACAACACATTGACCAGTGTGACTTCGCCGAGCGCAACATAATAAAACATGCACGCTAACACCAGAGACACCACCAGCACAAACGCGTAGGCGACAGCCCCCGCCCAGCGGTCTCCGTAATTTTTAATCAAATTAGATAGAATTCGGGCCCAGGTCCCAAATGAAGAGTCAAGCATAATAAAATCACCCAGTTAACGCCTACATTATACCTGACCCAAACACAGAAGCGAGTCACCAAAAGTCGCAAGCTATCTTGCATAAACCAAAATGACCACCAAAGCCCGCAATTTCTCTGCCTTTTAAAGGTGTTTAGAAAGTCGACACCAGCGTATGAATATTTGCACACTTGGGCGATTTTTTTACCAGAATTCTTCGTGCGGGCTCGGCAAGCTGTGACATTTTGGTGTAACATGCCCCACCCTGATAGTCGTGATTAAGAGAGTTCAAATGCCAACTTCAATGCCTGACATTGCACATTCTGCAGACGCCTTACGAGAAGGTAAGCTGGACTGGGTCGGAATGGGAAATATCGAGCTACCTTTGTTGTTATCCAGCAAAGGGTTAAATGACACCCCGGTAACCGCCAAAGCGGATGCGTTTGTCAGCCTCGACAGGGAAGATGCCAAAGGCATCCATATGTCACGACTATTTTTGGCACTCGATACCTTATCCTGTGAACAAACACTCACACCGGGCACTATTCGCTCTGTGCTGGACAGTTTTATCACCAGTCATGAGGGGCTCAGCCATAACGCCAAAGTAACGTTTCATTTCGAGCTGCCGTTGCGCCGCGCATCACTGCTGAGTGGCAAGCAGGGCTGGAAAAATTACCCAATTAATATTACTGCCAACATGGTCGATGGCCAATTTAACCTGGAGCTTGCCGTTGATGTCACCTACTCATCGACCTGTCCCTGCTCAGCTGCCCTGGCGCGTCAGCTGATCCAAAACGCCTTTGAGCAAAAGTTTGCCGGTCAGTCGCTTGACCATGCCAGTGTGCATGCCTGGCTGGGCACCACAGAAGGGATTTTAGCCACGCCACACTCACAGCGCTCTGTCACTAACATCAAAGTCAAACTGGATGAAAACTGTCAGGCATTTGACATCCTGGGCCTGGTCAACCTGATTGAAGATGAGCTAAAAACCCCGGTACAGGCTGCGGTTAAACGCGAAGACGAGCAGGAGTTTGCCCGCCTGAATGGACAAAATCTAATGTTCTGTGAAGATGCCGCGAGAAAGCTTAAAGCCTTGTTTGAAGAAGAAAATTATCAGGACTACTATATAAAGATAAACCATTATGAGTCTTTACATGCACATGATGCGGTTGCATATGCTGTAAAAGGCCTGAAAGACGGCTATCGCGTTTAATCCATTATAGTCCCGCTCTTTTCTCCGGCACGCTCGGCGTTCTCAACGCCGCCGAGCAAAATTGCTCACTCCCCAAAAAATATCACTTTAGGCACGCTCTTTGCTTAATATTCACAAAGTCAAATTGTTGTCGTGGAGTGATTTATGGAACTAACATTACTATCTATTCTGGCGCTGGTCGTTATTGCTTCCATTGTTATTTCAAAATATACGGATAGCGGCGGTAACCCCTATCCATTTAACCGCAAGGATTCCGTGTTTACCACAGTTGAGGCCTCTTTCCTGCAACTGTTGGAGCGCTCGGTGGGTGATAAGTTTAAAGTTGTCAGCCGGGTTAAGCTGATCGAGATCATTGAATGTAAGCCTGGGTTGTCGAAAAAAGCACGCCGGGCAGCCATCACCAAAGCGCAAAACAAGCAGCTCGATTATGTGCTGGTTGATAAAGAAACGCTCAATATTGTTGCTGCCGTTGATCTGGTTAATAACGCCAATAAAAACGGTCATAAGGCACAAAAAGACTGGTTTGTCAGTGGCGCACTTGAATCAGCCGGGATCCCGCATATTCGTATGAAGGTTAAAAGTGGCTACAAAAGTGCTGAAGTACGGGCCGCTATCCTGTTCAAGCTGGGCAAAAAACCGGAGCCACAAGGCAAGCCACGTAATCGCAGTTACAAACCTGCGGTACTTTCACCTTCTCAGGCCAAAGCAGCCGCTACACAATTGGCAGAGATCTAGCTTACTCCACTCGCTGTCGGTCCTCACGGGACTGACAGCAATACCCACATACCAGCCTAACGTCATATTTTCTAAAGCCAGTTTTGATATATAATGAGCAACACTGTTAAAAAATAAGAGAATATTATGAAAGTAGGCATTATAGGCGCAATGGAGCAGGAAGTGACCATTCTGCGTGGCGCAATGAACAACATACAAACCGCAACCAAAGGCGGCTTCACTTTTTATCATGGCGATCTGGGGGGTCACGAGGTCACGCTGGTTCAGTCAGGAATTGGTAAAGTGGCAGCAACGGTTGCAACCACACTACTTATCGACAACTATACACCGGACTGTGTGATCAACACCGGTTCCGCCGGCGGCTTTGATCCTGAGCTGAATGTTGGTGATGTGGTGATCTCGTCACAAGTAAAACACCACGATGTTGACGTGACTGCTTTTGGCTACGAGCTGGGTCAGGTACCGCAGATGCCAGCCGGCTTTAGCGCACACTCCGCTTTGGTAGAGGCTGCGCAGCAGAGTGTCGGTGAACTGGCGGATATTCAGACAAAAGTTGGGTTGATTTGTACCGGAGACTCTTTCATGTGTGACCCGGTGCGTATTGACAAAACGCGTCAGGAATTTCCACAAATGCTGGCCGTTGAAATGGAGGGCGCAGCCATCGCTCAGGCATGCCATGTGCTAAATACCCCGTTTGTTGTGATCCGCTCACTGTCAGACATCGCCGGCAAAGAATCACCGCAATCATTCGAAGCCTACCTGGAAGTCGCCTCTGTGAACTCTTCTAAACTGGTGACTGCCCTGTTGGCAAAACTGGATCAGGTTTCGCTGTAAAGTGTTAGCTGAGCATTTGCAAGCCCATACGGGCTTGCTGATTTTTTTGCTGGCAACACTCTGCGCAGTTGGGTTCAGAACGTCCAGCATGTACCACCCACATGTGATTATGACACTGCTGTTTACTAATCTTGCTCAGAAAGTTTACCGCCCAAAAGCCCCAACCAGTTACCTGTGGTTGTCCGGCAGCCTGGCATTTGTCCTGCCAATATTGCTCACCCTGCTGATCCTGGCCACACTGGGTTATTTGTCTTTCTATCCTCAGTGGCTCGGTGGCCTGGTTTTATTTCTGTGCCTCGACATTCAGCATGAACGTCGAGCCAAACGTATTGCTATTTTACTAAAACAACAACAGAAAGCCGCCGCGCGTCAACTAGTTAGCGTTATGGTAAACCGGGATGTCGAAAAACTGTCTGCCATGGGCATTTGTAAGGCGTGCCTGGATAGCCTGGCCTTGCGGGGAATACGGCATTTTTATCTGGTGATTGTGTTTTACCTCATAGGCGGCCCTTTGCTGGCACTGGGTTATAAACTGATGTTGCTCTGTGATCACGCCTGGCGCAGCAAAATGCGACCGGACGCGTCATTTATCAGACCCCTGCAATTAACTCTGGCAATTTTGGAATGGTTGCCCGTCAGGGGGCTAGTCATTGTGATGGCGCTGACACAAAACCTGGGGAAAACCCTTCACTACCTTAAACATTATGGCCAATTTTACCAACCAGCCAGTTCAGGCTGGATCCTGACTTTGTTCGCAGCCAGCCTCAATACACAACTTGCTGGGCCACGATTTTATCAACAACAACGCTTTGACAATATGCGCATAGGCAGCGACACGCCGCCTGAATCCGAAACCATCAGCCTGATGCTCAGGCTACTGGCAACCATGCGTTGGTTTTTCCTGTGCGCACTGTGCTTGTGCTGGCTAACGGTGAACGTTCTCACCCATTAAAAAGGGCGACCCGACGGCCGCCCTGACTATGTATACTCGCTAAATTAACTCTGGCGATTATTCCACACTGATTTTAGCGAACTTACGTTTACCCACCTGATAAATCGCTGTAGAGCCCTTCTCAACGCTGAGCTTAGAATCTGTCACTTTTTCTTCGCCATTGAGTTTCACCGCACCTTGCTTAATCATCCGCATCGCTTCTGAGGTACTGGCTACCAGGCCTGCTTCTTTGAGTACATTGGTAATAAAAGTCTCAGACTCTGCAATAGTGATGGTTACTTCAGGAATGTCATCAGGTAAGGCATTTTTCTGAAAACGCTTGATAAAATCCTGGTGTGCTGCTTCTGCGTCTGCTTCGCTATGGAAACGGGCAATCATCTCTTTGGCAAATTCAATCTTGATGTCTCTGGGGTTGCGACCGCCAGCCACCTCTTCTTTAAGGCCGGCAATGTCTTCCAGTGACTTAGCGCTCAACAACTCATAATAACGCCACATCAGCTCATCAGAAATCGACATGACTTTACCAAACATGTCATTTGGCGCATCTGTGATTCCAATGTAGTTACCCAGTGATTTAGACATCTTCTGCACGCCGTCGGTGCCTTCAAGCAAGGGCATCATCAGCACAGTTTGAGGCTTCTGACCTTCTTCTTTTTGTAACTCTCTTCCCATCAACAGGTTAAAGCGTTGATCGGTCCCGCCAAGTTCGACATCCGCTTGCAACGCCACAGAATCCCAACCCTGAACCAACGGATAAAGGAACTCATGAATGGCAATTGACTGGCCACCAGCATAACGCTTTTTGAAATCATCACGTTCGAGCATACGCGCAACCGTTTGGCGCGCTGCAAGCTTGATCATGCCTGCGCTGCCTAATTTCTCCATCCACTCGGAGTTGAACGCCACTGTGGTTTTAGCCGGATCCAGGATCTTAAATACCTGCTCTTTATAAGTTTCAGCGTTGGCCAGTACGTCTTCACGGGTAAGCGGTTTACGGGTGACATTTTTACCCGTCGGGTCGCCTATCATGCCAGTGAAATCACCGATCAGGAAAATCACCTCATGACCTAAGTCTTGGAAAGTCTTTAGCTTGTTAATAAGGACGGTATGACCCAAGTGCAGATCCGGGGCTGTTGGATCGAAACCCGCTTTGATCCGCAATTTTTTACCTGACTTGAGTCTTTCTTTTAAATCTTCTTCAATCAGAATTTCTTCAGCACCGCGCTTTATCTCTGCCAATGCCGTTTCTATATCCACAGTTGTCACGCCAACCTCACTCCAACAATTTAATCAGTTAATCGCCCGATTTTAGCTTATATTCGGGGTAGTTTAAATGTATAAAAGACTGGTATTTGCGCATTATTACGTATATGCTGCACTATTATTTGCAATAATTCTTGACAGCGGAAAAGGCACGTTATGGTACATGCAGTGCACAAACTCCCAAAAAAACACAAGTTGCTGATCCTGGGCTTGCTGTCAGCAATGGTCGCTATTGCACTCATTCCGTCTGAGAAGGCAACAGCCTCCCGAGATCACGACAAAGACGCACTCGAAGTGGGCAAGCGTTATGAGTTACCTCTGAATGTCAGTGAGCAGCAACCCGAACTGACAGAACTCAGTGAAGCGCCAGCCGTCATCGAAGAACCTCTCTCCACAGAGTCGATCCAGTATGACTTCGTCGACCACCAGATTCGCAATGGCGACAGCCTGGCGGTGATATTTAAACGCGCCGGTTTTTCAGCGCAAACGCTTCACAAGCTTGTCAATACCAACGCCGAAACACGTAAGCTTACTAAGATCCATCCCGGTGAAGTGCTTAGTTTTGCCAGTGATGAGCAAGGCGAGTTACTGCAGCTGAAATATGTGTTGTCTAAAACCGATACTCTGCTGGTAAGCCGAACAGATGAAGGCAATTACGCCACACGTATCGAGAGCAAAGAAATTGACACCGTTGAAAAATCAGCGGGCGGTGAGATCAAATCCAGCTTCTGGACTGCGGGTATTACCGCGGGCCTGTCTGAGCGTCAGATCATGAACTTTGCCCATATATTTGGCTGGGATGTCGACTTTGCCAACGATATTCGTAAGGGCGATCGCTTTACCCTGATCTACGAGTCACACTTTGTCGATGGCGAAGAGATTGGCACAGGTAAGATCATTGCCGCTGAGTTTATTAATCAGGGCGAGCGTTACACGGCTGTGCGCCACTCTGACGGAGACTTCTACACGCCGGAAGGCCGCAGTATGAAGAAAGCTTTCTTGCGTGCCCCCGTCGACTTCAAGTATATCAGCTCCAACTTTAATCCACGCCGCCTGCACCCAGTCACCGGTCGTGTATCTGCACACAGAGGGATAGACTATGCCGCCAGAACCGGCACACCTGTGGTATCAGCGGGTAATGGTAAAGTGATTAACTCTGGCTATAACCGTCTCAATGGTAATTACGTGTTTATTCAGCATGGTAGTCAGTATGTGACTAAGTATCTGCATCTGCACAAACGGCATGTTAAACAAGGCCAGAAAGTCAAACAGGGCCAGAAGATTGGTACTGTCGGCGCGACCGGCCGTGTTACTGGTGCGCACCTGCACTATGAGTTTCTGGTCAACGGGGTGCATCGTAACCCGCGTACCGTCAAGCTGCCAAAGTCACAACCTTTACCTGCAGCGGAGCTGGCAACCTTTAAGCCGCTGGCACAACAGATGCTGGCAAAGCTGGAGCGTAATCGTGAGCTAATGCTGGCACTGAATAACTAGCCGGTTCGCTGTGCCACAAAAAAGCCACCTTCGGGTGGCTTTTTACGTTCACAGACTCTGATTAAGAGCCTGTTACTTTCAAGTTGAGGAATTTCTCCAGCCCCTCAGGATCGGCCGCCAGAGATTGCACTTGCTGAGAAAATGCATTGAAGTCCATTGCATCATCTACAGACACATTGACTTCTAATGCATTCAGACCTGATGCAAAGTCGCGAAGCCCCTGCTTGACCTCATCAGAGACAGGCACCTGCATAAGTTGCATTGACAACATTTGCTGGAACTGCTCTTTAGTCAATCCTTTGTTGGCAAGCAACTCATTAACCAGTGCGCCCAGCCCGGGTTGCCCGGCAACCGCAAACGTCAGCTGCTGTGGCTGCAACGACTGAATCGCTGAAATAAGCTTGCTCTGCATTTGCAACTCCTGTTCCAGCGTCATATCTGTGCCCTGCTGTTGCATCTCCAGCGAGGTTGTCATCAACCCAGCACTGTTGCCCAGATCAAAATCAAATGTGAGCCCTACTACACCCGCCGCCTCAACAGACGATTTAAACTCGCTGTTGCCGCTGTCCGGGTTGTAACGTAAGGATGACGTAAGCGCGTAGCTGGTATCAGCCAAAGTGGCGGCTTGCTGCTCAAGCTCCGCTGCCAGTACCGGGCTCAGCGTCACATTGGTTAGTTTAACCTCTGTAAACTCACTGATTTTGTCTGCTTCATAGCCCTGCAAGCTGAATTCACCAATGTTTAACAGCGTCTGCTGTTCAGTGGCTTCTTTGATCACCAGAGACTGCACTTTGATAGTGTTAGTAAACAGATTATAGGATGATCCCTGATGCTCAATAAGCAGTTCAGATTGCTCCGCAAATTGCGCGATCTGCTGCTGCACCGCCAATTCTGCCTGCTGATTTGCGTAGAGATGTGCGCCAACAACAACGGCTGACATCGCACCCCCTAACGCCAGCATGATGGTAGATTTTTTCATTTGTGTGGATTTCCTTAAAACAAGGCTTCGAGCGCATCACTGAGGCTGGCAACGGCGACCACCTCCATTCCCTCAATGGCGTCCTTTGGTTTATTCGCGATTGGTACGATAGCACGTTTGAAGCCATGTTTCGCGGCTTCCCGTAGTCTTTCCTGGCCACTGGGTACCGGACGGATCTCTCCACCAAGACCAACTTCTCCAAATACCACCATTTGACGTTCCAGCGCGTGGTTTTTAAAACTAGACACCAAAGCTGCGATCAACGCTAAGTCGGCACTGGTTTCAGACACTTTCACACCACCAACCACGTTCACAAACACGTCCTGATCCGCCACTTGTAGTCCACCATGACGATGTAGTACCGCAAGTAGCATCGCCAGACGATTTTGTTCCAGACCGACCGTGACGCGACGCGGATTCGCCAGTTGAGAGTAATCCACCAGCGCCTGAACTTCGACCAGCAAAGGCCGAGTGCCTTCCCAGATCACCATCACCAGAGAGCCGGGCGTCTGCTCTTCACCTCGATTAAGGAAAATAGCCGATGGATTACTGACCTCTTTCAGGCCCTGGCCTGTCATGGCAAAGACCCCAAGTTCATTAACCGCACCAAAGCGGTTTTTATTACCACGCAGGGTTCTGAACCGGCTGTCGCTGCTCCCTTCAAGCAAAATAGAGCAGTCGATACAATGCTCCAGTACCTTGGGACCCGCCAGTGATCCGTCTTTGGTCACGTGCCCCACCATGATAATCGCGACCTGGTTTTGCTTGGCAAAACGGGTCAGGTAAGCGGCACTTTCACGGACCTGTGATACACTACCAGGCGCGGACTGCACATCACTCATGTGCATCACCTGAATTGAATCAATGACCATAATGGCCGGCTTTTCACGTAAAGCCAGCTGGCAGATGCTTTCAACATTGGTTTCGGCCAACGTGCGTAGTTTGTTCGTTGGCAGGCTCAGTCGTTTTGCCCGCATAGCAACTTGCTGCAAAGACTCCTCACCCGTCACATACAAGGTGGGCATAGATTCGGCCAGTAAACACATGGTCTGCAACAACAAGGTACTTTTACCGGCTCCCGGCTCACCGCCAATCAAAATAGCACTTCCCGGCACCACGCCACCGCCGAGCACGCGGTCGAACTCTTTGAATCCAGTGGAAAATCTAGGCAAAGATTCGAGGTTAACTTCGTCCAGGGTCTGGACCTTGGCCTCCACAACACCGGCATACCCGGCCATCGTTCCGGCACGTGGTGCAGCTTTCACAGAGGGGACTCTGAACTCAGTAATCGTATTCCAGGCTTTACATTCAGAACATTGCCCTTGCCATCGAGCAAATTCCGCTCCACAATCACTACAGACAAATGCGGTTTTCTTTTTTCCCATAAAAATCAAGGCATAGTTATTGCTTAATTTAAAACTCAATTAAGCTTAGTTCAACAGTAAGCGTTAATACTGACATAAATTTGGCAAAGGCTGAAACAATAACCGGGTAAGATCTGCTGATTTAAAATGTGTACCTATGGCTGAAGATAAATTACAACAATACCAAGACTTAATAGATGAATTAAAGATTGATCTCGGCGATCCTAATTTTGACTTTATCTTCAAGCAAAAAACGGCACAGCTTAGTAAGCCAGACCAGTTTCTGCTGAAAATGGAAATGACCCGCCTGTCGCAACCTGTTGCGCGCTTTATCGATCTGCGTGGTCAGGTTTCAGGTCAGGTTAAACCTTATGAACATGAGGGCAAGCAGCACTTTATGGATGATGTTGCGATCCGGGTATTTGAGCAAGAGGTAGCGCGTTATGGCGGCTATACCTTAGCCGTTTACGAAGCGGTAATGAACACCGACAATAACTTTAAGGTAATGCAGAAACAAGCTGCTCAGCAGCAAAGTGACGATACACCCAGGCTAGATGTCTCTCAGGCAACCCAATACATTCGCTTTGCTTCTTACGAAAGTCGTATAGAAGAGCGAATGAATTACTCCATCAAGATCACGGTCGAATTTGGTAACCAGCGGCTTGCCAACGCCAGCACGTCTGACATCTCCCTCAGTGGCGCTAAAATAAAACTGGCACCCAACTACCATTTACACAAAGGCGATCTGGTGTCACTGCGCTTAGTTGGTCTGGAACAGGATTTTGAACTTGGCCTGAAAAGCGGGATCCAGTACGAAGTGGTCGCCGTCGACCCCGTCTCTAATGAATACAACCATATTCGCCTGAAGCGTACTTTTGTGGAAAACAACAGCGGCTTTGATGATTTTCTGCAAAGCTTTATCCACGGCAATAAACGACGTTATAAGATTAACCTGGACAACACCATGGATGCGGTCGTATGTAAGGGTTACGAGCAATATTACCTGCCCCGGGTAAATTCGTTGTTCGTGTTTTTTAGTCAGGCTAAAACCATGCTCTACCCAAGTATGGTACTGACTAATGAAAATAACGCGTATATCAACTATTATTTTGAGGATGAACGCAAAACCTCTTCTTTGTACAGTGTCTTCAACCAGCAACGCCTGGATACGCTGCTTCAGCGTCCGGAGGCTGTGAAAGAAGCCTATTGTTACACCTTCACCCATGGCAAAAATGGGAAGATTTATTTTTACTCGGCGTTTGACTGGGAACTCAAAAAATCAATCGAGTTGCAGCAATTATTTATGGGGTTTGGCAGTCAGAAAGACAGCTGGCGGATCTTTAAAGTTCAGCTAATGCCCAGCCACCATGAAGATGCCTTTATTCCCCTGTCTTTGCCTTCCAGCGCAGGAAAAAATATCGAGAAACTGAATAAGCGTCCAACCCCCAGAGTGCAGGGCTTGATTGAGAACGTCAAATATCTGATGACACTCAGCGATATCACCACGGAGCAGCAAACGGCTTATTACCAGACACAACAATACCCAAAAGAACAGGTTAACCTGATTAAGCAGTTTGGCCATGGCAAAGCCAAAGTGCCACCGCCACTGGAAGTCGTTGCACTTGAATATGTCAATCTGCGCTCGCACAAACGCTACCTGTATAAGACCGCTGTGACTGTTGTTATGGAGAATGGTCAGGCACTGCATGGCCATACCCGGGACTTTTCCGTCATGGGCTTGCAGGTGGCACTGGACGAGCCGGCCACACTGGAAAAAGGTGATATCGTGCACCTCGACCTGCCCGAGCTGCAAAAAATTACCAAGCAACATAACCTGACCAAGCTCAGATATGAAGTTATGGCACTCAACAAAGCAAAGACCATCATCAACCTGAAGGTCAATATTCTCAGCAACATGCAACATACTGCCATTACCTTCTTTAAGGTCCTGATTGAAAACAATAAGAATAAACTGCAACCCTGCGAAGAAGCCCCCAGGATCCCAGGTCTGTCACATGCACTGCGCAATATGGTGACAAAAAGTATTTGCCAGTTTCCTCTTTATCTGCACAAAGCTGCAGCCCACTTTAAAATTGGTGCGATTGGCCAGGGACTCTATCCCACCACACTACACAAGATTTTACTCACTGAACTGATCCACCATAACAATCAGGAATATGTTCAGCCCCATGGATTACTGCCCAGCGATTTCATTGGCGAGTATCTGAGTGAACGGCTGCGTAAACAGTCACGTCAGGACAAGCCTTTGCAATATACGGTTTTCCTACGTTTTGACCCTCAAGCCCAAACGCTCAAAGAGGCACTGAAAAGTCAGTGTGTTGCCGCCGGGGAGTCACTGGATCCATTGTTTTTGTTTATTAAGCGGGCACTTAAAAAAGAATTACTGTTTGTATTTCATCTTTATATCTCCAAAACTGGCCGTCCTGATATGGATCACCTGGCCAACGAGCTGAGATACGTCAGCCACTATGCAATACACAAGGCAAAGGGGCTTGAAGAGGCACTGTGGAATGTCGCAGGTGTATGCGATCTGATTGAAGTGACAGAGCAGCTTCTGCCCACGTTGGATGTTGATCATAGTCAGCTGGATGCCATGCTTGAGCGCAGACGCGCCTGGCTGACCACTCAGCCGGGTTCATAATCTCCTGACAGGCAAGTTCCCTCAACCTGTCAGGTGTTTTTCAGTTAACTCAGACCACCAAACAAAGTCAGCAGCGCTGTCAGTACCAAAAAGAACAGGATGTTACGCTTGACCAGGCGCATCATGCAGGTCGCTTCATAGGTACAGCCAAAAAATTGCTGCTCTATCTGCTCCGCGGCCAGTGCAATATCACTTACCACCTGCCTGTTTGGGGTATCAAAGTCCAGCAAGTATTTTAACCAACATCCGGTGCCCTGAGTAAAATTACCTATGATCAGATAACCAAAACTGGCTACCCTGGCAGGCAACCAGTCAAGCCAGAATAGTAACCTGGAGAATCGTTGCGTGTGCGCGCCAAGCAGACTGCGCATCAGACTCACCTGGGCCGGCAGTTCATCTTCCTGGCGCTCAGTAAGCGTCGAAACCAGGTAGCGTGCGCTTGCATAGAGTACGGCGCCAGGCGCGCCCAACACCACAAACCAAAACATCACCGCACAGTAATGCTGGAAATTAATCCAGACCAAAGTTTGCCCAAACGTTTCGCCATTTTGCTCTGTTTCAGTCCGCTCCTGTCCCATTTGCAACGCATACAGGGTGACCGCTTCCGAGTCACCTCGCGTTAATGCATTAAGATAACCTTTATACAGGCGGCGATACCGACCACAGCCAAAGCAAACCAACAAGATCAATACATTGAGTATCAGCTGAAATAACACAAAGTCTGAAAGATGGTACACTACCGCCACCAGTACAGTAGGCAGCACTAACCAAATCATTACCCCAAGATCAGAACAAAACAGGCCCTTATCACTGAGCTGTTTTTTGCTCCAGGCCAGGTATTTACCTAAATAGAAGTCAATCTGCCAATGTTCTGAACGGGCACCCAGGCGCTCGATCACTAAAGCAATTATGATAGAAATTAACATCATGTCCGTTACTCTTATCTTATCAATGCAAAATATTTGTCCCAATCGAACCCTACCCCCGGGTCATACTTGCGACCTGGGGCAATATCACTGTGACCAACAATACGCTCCTCGGTCAATGACGGGAGCTGTTGCTGCAACCAGAGTGTGAGCTGAGCCAGAGCCTGATACTGTATTTCAGTGTACGATGTCGTGTCTGTCCCTTCCAGCTCCACACCGATACTAAAATCATTGCAGTTGTCTTGCCCCGCAAACTCCGATACCCCGGCGTGCCACGCCCGCTTATCGAACGGCACATATTGAACAATGGTGCCGTCACGACGGATCAGACAATGTGCCGATACCCTCACACCACGCAGGGAATCAAAACTGGAGTGAGCCTGACAGTCTAAAGTTCCCATAAATAAATCATCAATGTAATTGCCGCTGTACTCGCCAGCCGGCAACGAGATACAGTGCACCACCAGTAATGAGGGGGTACACCCTGAGGGACGCTCATTGTAGTGGGGGGAGCGCCGTTTCTGTACACCGGGATACCAATTTAACTGCATAAATAGAAATACTTAGGCCTGTCTAGCTGTGCTATTACCTTAGCAAGTTTGGCATACTTTCACTATGTTATTTTGACACCTCTATGGACCTTCGCAAAATATGCCGTTTTTACCTGTGATAACGAGATTGTCATTAACTGGCGTAACACAGTAGAATTAGGTTATTGAATAGCAAAGCCAAGATAGCCCATGTTAAATGAACAGATCCCCCAGCTGGTTAAGCTGGCACTTGATGAAGACCTGAATAATCAAAGCGCAACCGATGGTGATATTACCGCTGCCCTGATCCCTGCCTCGCAACAGGCAAACGCCTATGTGATCACTCGAGAAGCCTGCGTGTTTTGTGGTAAAGACTTGATCCTTGAGGTATTCAGACAGGTTGATCCCAGTGTTAAGGTGAATGTCCTGGTTGAAGACGGCGATACACTACAGCCAAACCAGCGCATTTTTGAAGCGACGGGAAGCGCCCGGGCGATCCTCACCGCAGAACGCACTGCTCTGAACTTTGTACAAACCCTGTCAGGGACTGCCACCTCCACTGCCCATTATGTGGCAGCACTTGCCAATACCAGTACGCAATTACTGGACACCCGTAAAACCATTCCAGGTCTGCGCGCATTACAGAAATATGCAGTGACCTGTGGGGGAGGCAAAAACCACCGTATTGGATTGTTTGATGCTTTTCTGATTAAAGAGAACCACATTGCGGCCTGTGGTGGCATTGCTAACGCGGTTGCACAAGCCAGGCAGAACCACCCCGATAAGCCCGTAGAAGTGGAAGTAGAAAGCCTGGATGAACTGCAACAGGCGCTCGATGCTGGCACAGATATCATTATGCTCGACAACTTTACCGTTGAAGACATTCAAATTGCCGTTAAACAAACTGCCGGTAGAGCTAAGCTGGAGGTCTCGGGTAACATGACCTTAGATAAACTGGCAACCTATGCGCAAGCTGGCGTTGACTACATTTCAAGTGGTGCGTTGACGAAACACCTGCAGAGTATAGACTTGTCTATGCGCTTCGAGTAACAGGTGTAACGGCTTTGTAAGAAAATACAAAGCCGCTTCGTTGACAAGAATGAGAAAACACTTTTTAATACGAACAAAGAATTAGCAGCTAAATAATACGTTTTCTCAATCCTATACTAACTTGTTGTGTTAACAGTACATGTAACAAATTCAGTCATATATTATGACTAGAATAAGGCGGGAAAATACCAGAATTGCAATCTTATTGTCGTAAACTGGTGGAGCAATTCCAGTATACTGGACTACTCAAAAAGAATGATTATCCGCTTTGATTTACAACAAATTTATTATAGGAATAAAGGCCTATACTGGGTCTGAATACGAATAGCACAAGATTTAATAAACCCCTGGTGTGAGTGGTTGCTGGCATCGGGTCTAACATCCCTTAGGAGACACATCATGACGCAAAGACAACAGGGTGGTTTTACCCTTATCGAATTAATGATTGTAATCGCAATCATAGGTATTCTTGCTGCCGTTGCCCTGCCGGCATACCAGGATTACATCAACCGTGCTAAAGGCTCTGAGCTGATGGCCGCTTCAACCATGCCAAAAGCGTGTGTAACTGAAGTATCTCAGGTTGGTGGCGATCCAGACAACTGTGCGACTGGCGTTGATGCCACAGAAATGGTTGCCAGCGTAGTCGTAACAGCTGACGGCGCAATCCAAATTGATGGACAAAATGACATGGCTGGCGTTGACGTCGTCGTAACGCCGTTTAACGGTAACGCAGCAGCGACAGATGCTAACTTTGCAGCTGGCTTCACAATCTCTGAGTGGCAATGTACAGCAACGGTAGATGACGCAGTTAAAGCGGCGTGGCTACCAGCAACGTGCACTGTGACAACACCTTAATAACAGAGCACAATCATATGAGGGAGCCTGGCTCCCTCTTTGCTTTCAAATCTTATGAATCAACCCGACAAAAACTCTGCCAAAGTCGATACCTTTATCTGGGTCGGCGTAAGTGCTCGTGGTAAACGTCTTCAGGGCGAGCTCACTGGTACCAGTGTGGCCCTGGTCAAAGCACAATTGCGCAAGCAGGGGATCACGCCCTCTAAAGTAAAGCGCAAACCTAAACCCTTGTTCGGGTTAAGTAGTACACAAAAAATCACGCCCAAAGACATTGCGGTCGTCACCCGGCAAATTGCCACTATGCTGACAGCTGGCGTGGCCTTGGTTCAGGCATTGGATATGATAGCGTCAGGGGCCAAGAACAAAAGCCTCAGCAAGCTTATTACGCACATCGCCGATGAAGTGAAAGCCGGTCAGCCACTGGCCAAATCACTGCGTAGCCACCCCAGATATTTCGACGAGTTATATTGCGATCTGGTTGAATCGGGTGAACAGTCAGGTGCATTGGACCGTATCTTTGACCGGGTTGCTCTGTATAAAGAAAAAGCCGAAGCACTTAAATCCAAGATTAAGAAAGCGATGTTTTATCCTATTGCGGTACTTTCCGTCGCCCTGATCGTAACCTCCATCTTATTGATCTTTGTTGTTCCCCAATTTGAAGAAATTTTCACCGGGTTCGGTGCTGAGTTGCCAGGCTTTACCCTGATGGTACTGGGTATTTCTGAATTTATGCAGGAGTACTGGTGGCTATTCCTGATTGGACTTGGCGGTGCCGGGTATGCTTATAAAGAAGCCCTGCAACGCAGCGCCGCAGTGCGTCACTTTAATGACCGCATGGTGCTGCAGATCCCAGCTATTGGCGAGATCCTGAAAAAAGCGGCCGTTGCGCGCTACGCCAGAACTTTATCAACCACTTTTGCGGCAGGCGTCCCTTTGGTGAATGCACTGGAATCAGCGGCCGGTGCCTCAGGCAATATCATTTATAAAAATGCCATTTTGGACATTAAAGGTGAGGTCAGCTCAGGTAACCAAATGAACTGGGCCATGCGCAACGCTAAGATCTTTCCAGATATGGTGGTACAAATGGTGTCCATTGGCGAAGAATCTGGTGCACTCGACAGCATGCTGGCAAAAGTGGCCAGTATTTATGAGCAGGAAGTAGATGATGCAGTCGATGGGCTGTCTTCATTACTTGAACCTATGATCATGGTAATTCTGGGCGTGCTGGTTGGTGGCTTGATTGTTGCTATGTATTTACCTATATTCCAGCTCGGCACCGTCATTTAACAATAACAAAGACATTATTATGCAAGAAGTTTGGCACCTTATGGAGCAGCAAACCTGGTTTTGGCTGCTGACTGTCGCACTAACCAGCCTGTGTATTGGCAGCTTTTTGAACGTTGTGATCTACCGCTTGCCTGTCATGATGCAGCGCAACTGGCAGACAGAATGCCGGGTCATTCTGGAGCAGCCTCCCCAGCAACCTGATCCTGCCACGCTCAACCTGATGACACCGGGCTCAACCTGCCCCAAGTGCAACAGCAAAATTAAATTCCAGCACAATATTCCGCTACTCAGCTGGGTATTTCTGGGGGGCAAATGCGCTTACTGCCAAACCCCCATTGCAAAACGTTATCCGCTCGTTGAGCTGTTGACAGGCGCAGCGTCACTCTGGCTGGCCTGGCATTTCTCCGCCACCCCACAGGCACTGGTGTATTTGCTGGTGACCTGGGTACTGATAGCTCTGATCTTTATCGATATTGACCATATGCTGCTGCCCGATCAGCTCACCTTACCATTACTCTGGTTTGCACTGCTGGCCGCCGTCGCGGGTATCACTATTCCCCCTTCTGAGGCCATCTTAGGTGCAGCCGTTGGTTATCTGAGTCTGTGGAGTATTTACTGGGCGTTTAAGCTACTTACCGGAAAAGAGGGCATGGGCTTTGGCGACTTTAAACTGCTGGCAGTCTTTGGTGCGCTGATGGGCTGGCAGTCACTGCTCATTATTGTCTTGCTATCCAGTGTGGTTGGCGCCGTCATTGGTGCAACGCAACTGGCCGTGCAGGGCAAAGACAAGGCGACCCCAATCCCCTTTGGTCCTTACCTTGCCATTGCCGGATGGCTGACGCTGTTATATGGTGAACAATTGAGTCGCTGGTATCTTTCGTTGTTAGGAGCATAGTCCCATGGCCAACTGGATCTTAGGCTTAACCGGCGGTATTGGTGCCGGCAAAACCACAGTGTCCGACCATCTAAACAAATTAGGGATCTGTGTTGTGGATGCCGATGTTGTCGCAAGAGAGGTAGTCGAGCCTGGCAGCAATGGACTAAATGCCATTGTGGCTTACTTTGGAAAGCAAATTTTAACTGATGACGGCACCTTAGATCGCCAGGCGCTGCGCGGTATCATCTTTGCTGACAAAGATAAGAAACACTGGCTGAACAACTTACTGCACCCGCTGATCCGTACCCGACTACTGGCACAACTGGCGCACGCTGACAGCCATTATGTGATCTTGTCGGCACCTTTGTTATTTGAAAACGGGCTGGATAAATACTGTGATAAAACTCTACTCGTCGATGTGCCTGTTGAAGTGCAAGTAGCGCGCACCTGCGCGCGAGACAATGCCCACCAGCAGCAGGTTGAGCAGATCATTGCAGCACAAATGAGCAGAGCCGATAAACGCGCAAAAGCCGACTTTATTCTTAACAACAACCAACCCCTTGACGCAATGCAAGCACAGCTTGCTACCTTACATCAGACCTTTTTACAGCTTGCTGAGGCACATCATGCTTAATACGTGCCGCACTCGTTCGAACAAAGCCTGGTTTGCTGCCAATTCGCTACCCGGATCGAAGCATTCTTTGCTACATTTAGTGTAACTCGTTGAAGTCTTAAGAGCATTATGGAACATCACTCGCCATTACTGAGAAAGTTTATTACCCTTGGCAAACTCACTGCCGAGCAGGTCAAAGCCAAACAAGCCGATGCCCACTCAACGGCTGAACTCATTTGTCTGTGTAGTGGCATGAGCAGCCAGGAGATGGCCGAACAGTGCCTTGACTTGTTCAGGGTACCCTATTTTGATCTGAGCGGCTTTGACATCACCCAGGTTCCCAAAGAGCTTGTTAAAGAAAAACTGATCCGTCAGCACCATTTATTGCCGTTGGTAAAAAAAGATCGCAAACTCTTTATTGCGACCTCAGATCCGACCGACTATGGAGCCTTCGAGAACTTTGAGTTCAGCACAGGCCTGCAATGTGAAGTAGTCGTTGTAGACTATAAACTACTCGATCAGAAGATTGATCAACTCTTTGACGATAATAGCAGCCTCAGCCTGAGCGAGGACGAATTTAAAGAGTTTGCCAGCCTGGATGTCGAAGACGAACCCAAAGCACAAAACAACGATGAAGAAAAAGACGATGCCCCTATCATCGTGTATATCAATAAGATCCTTATGGATGCGATCAAAAAAGGCGCTTCTGACCTCCATTTTGAACCTTATGAAAAGAAATATCGGGTGCGCTTTCGCATCGATGGCTTGTTGCACGAAATGGCCAGCCCACCTCATGCTTTATCCAGCCGCTTGTCGGCCCGTATCAAGGTCATGTCTCACCTTGATATCGCAGAAAAGCGCAAGCCACAGGATGGCCGGATCAAGCTAAAAATTTCGGAGCGCAAAAGCATCGATTTTCGTGTCAGTACCCTGCCAACCATGTGGGGTGAAAAAATCGTAATGCGGATCCTAGATTCATCAGCCGCCAAGCTGGGGATTGAAGCTCTGGGTTATGAAGCAGAGCAAAAAAGTATGTACCTTAATGCACTCGACCAGCCACAAGGGATGATCCTGGTCACCGGACCAACCGGTTCAGGTAAAACGGTATCGCTTTATACCGGTCTGAACATACTCAATAAACCAGAGCGTAACATCAGCACCGCAGAAGATCCGGTGGAGATCAACCTGGAAGGCATTAATCAGGTTCAGATCAACACCAAAGCAGACATGACCTTTGCCAATGCATTGCGGGCATTCCTGCGTCAGGACCCCGATGTCGTGATGGTGGGTGAGATCCGCGATCTGGAAACGGCTGAAATCGCCATCAAAGCGGCACAAACCGGCCACCTGGTGATGAGTACTTTGCATACCAACTCAGCCTCGGAAACATTGACCCGATTACTCAATATGGGGGTGCCAGCCTATAACGTGGCCAGCTCAGTCAGCCTGATCATCGCTCAGCGCCTTGCCCGTCGATTATGCCCTAAATGCAAAGAGCCAGAGCAACTACCAGCAGAAGAGCTACAACGCCAGGGCTTTAGTGCAGAGCAAGTTCAGAATATGACCCTCTATGCCCCAAAGGGGTGTGACCACTGTACGGACGGCTATAAAGGTCGGGTCGGTATATATGAAGTGATGAAGATCACACCCGAAATATCGCATGCGATTATGGAAGGCGGTAATTCACTGGAAATTGCCGAGCTCGCCGCAAGCCAGGGCTTTGCTAATCTGCGTCAGTCTGGATTGAAAAAAGCTGCAGATGGGATCACATCTCTGGCAGAGGTCAACCGGGTAACTAGCTACTAATTGCTCTGGGGCCAGTGACTGCCTGGCCACCACACAGTACAATGAGGGAAATTAGTCATACAGAGGTGCTTATGCCTGTTTCTGTAAAATGCCCTACCTGCCAGGCCGCAGTTGTCTGGTCGGCACAAAGCCCACATCGTCCATTTTGTTCTAAACGCTGTCAGCTTATAGACTTAGGTGAGTGGTCAGAAGAGAACAATAAAATCTCAACACCACTCAACAGTGCGGATCTGTCTCCGGAAGCAGCCCGGGATATGGTGGAGGATCTGGAAGCAATGCTGGCTAAAAACGACGATAGTTTTTTTAAAGAATAAGTCGCCGTGCCACAGGGAAGCCCGGCGATTTGCCGTGCTTTACCCTTGCTGGAGCGTCTTTCAGGATGACTGGTGTTGATGGTGCTTTTTGGCCATGCGCTTGTGACGCAGCTGCTTGAGTTTGGCGCGCTGCTCTTCAGTTAAAATATGATATACCTTGTGCTGTGTTTCCAGTCGGATAAGCATCATTTCACGCTTCTGTGGCTGAAATTGCTCCAGCAACAATTGTGCCTGTGCTTTGTCGAATTGTTCTGCCTCAATCAATGATTTAAACGCCTCATGGTGCTCACCTTTGCCTTTGTCACCGCGCAAGCTTTTCACCTGCTCACGCTGCGCGTCAAAAAGACTTTTTAACTCATCCTGCTGGCTTTGGGTCAGACCCAGATGCTTTACTGCACGCTTTGATAGCAGCATATGGCCCATGCTTTTCATCGGCTTCATACCCGCATTCTGTGCAGGTGTTTGTTGCGCATCAGTCTCTGCCAATACGACGGGGCTGCCAGCCATCACTGCAGCCAGGAATAGTGCTTTTAATGTGTGGCGAACGTTTGTCTTAGTGTGGGTATTCATAATAGCGTCTCCTGTTAAGTTGAGTTCAACTTTAGCAACGCCTGAGCAAAGCAACGTCAAGACTGTGTAAAGTTTTGTCAAGCGCTGTGTCAGCCCCCACACATTCTGAGATCCCGCATAACATCCTGAGCGTAAAGAAGTGTAAAGTCAGTCACCTTACTTCTATAGTAAGGTAAGATAGAAGCAGGAACAGAGACTGAGTAACCGTATGAGTGCGAATGTACTGATAATCGACGATGATCGGGGCCTATGTGAACTTTTGCAAGACTATTTGCAGGGCGAAGGATGTAAAGTCTATACGGCTTATACCGGCCCGGAAGGGCTGGATATGGCGTTAACCAGAGAGTTTGATGTGATCCTGTTGGATGTGATGCTACCCCAACTAGACGGCTTTGAAGTACTCAAAGCATTACGTACGAAAAAAATGACACCGGTGATTATGCTAACGGCCAAGGGCGATGACTTTGATCGCATTTTTGGCCTTGAACTGGGCGCAGATGACTATATTCCTAAACCCTTTAACCACAGAGAGCTACTGGCGAGGATCAAAGCCATCACTCGCCGTGTCGCACACCTGCTTCACAGTACAGTAGCGCCGAGTTTCAAATATCACGATCTGGTCTTAGATCTGCCTTCTCGAACCGCCAACATCAAAGGCACACCGTTGCCATTAACCGGAACGGAATACGAAATGCTGTACCAGTTGGTAAAGTCAGCAGGCCAGACTGTTACCAAGCAAACTCTATCGCAAACTGTACTGGGGCGCCCTCTGGCTCCCTATGATAGATCGGTTGATATGCATGTCAGCAATGTGCGAAAGAAAATTGCGCAATATAGTTCGCACACTTATATCAAAACTTTACGCGGCTCAGGCTATATTTTCCTTAAGGCATAGAATGAGGAAGTACTTACTAATAAAAGTTTTTATGTGGTTTTGGGGAACCATTGCCGCCACTTTAATGCTGCTAATGAGTGTCAGTCTGTTACAACCCGGCATACTGGAAACTCGCCAGATCAGCCCGCCAATGCTGAAGAATCTGCATCACCTGCAACGTACACTGGAGCGCCGGGTCGAAAACCGCCCAGGCCAGCCGCTGGCGACCTTATTACCAGGTCGTCATCGCAGTCATGGGCCAAAAATTTACTTACGTCACAGCGACGATCAGCAAAATATACTGAGCCACCCTGCCTTGCAGGCATGGGACTTGTCTTTACTGAATTTTACCACCAACGCTCCAGCACAGGTTGTCGACACCGAGCAATATCGCGCTTATGGGCCAATAGATATTCGGCTACGGGGCGAGCCGTACCAGCTTTTTCAGTTGATGGACCACCGCGACCCTCAAGTTCTGACAAAGATCAGGTTGCTGCCAGTCTGGGCGAAGATACTCATCCTGATACTAGCCAGTTTTGGCTTTAGTCTGTGGTTTACGCGCGGCTTACTAAAGCCCGTAAAGCAGCTGCAACTGGCCGCCTCTGCACTGGCACAAGGTAAACTGGATACCCGAGCAAACATCGATGCCGCACGCCAGGACGAGTTAGGGCAATTGGGTAAAGACTTTGACCTGATGGCCGGTCACCTGCAGGCACATGTCACACAACAAAAGCGTTTGCTGGCGGATATATCGCATGAGCTCAGATCCCCACTTACTCGCCTGCAGATGGCAAATGGGATTGCCAGTGATAAAGCACCTGAGCCGCTTATGCCTTACCTGCAAAGAGTCGAGAAAGAAGCACATCTGCTTGAACAGATGCTGAGTGATATTTTGCAACTGTCCCGGCTGGAATCTCAGCAACAGCAAGTGAGTCTGCATGCAATATCACTGGCTGATTTACTTGGCCCCATCCTTGACGATGCCAGCTTTGAGAGCCAGCAACTGGGCAAAGAGGTTAACTGGGAAACGTTACCCGACCTTACCCTGATGGTGGATGACATGCTACTTGGTCGCGCGTTTGAGAACATATTGCGTAACGCCATAAAGTACGCAAACAAACAAGTTACCCTGAATGCGCAGTGCGACAATAACCGGCTGGCCGTGACGATTTGTGATGATGGGCCGGGAGTCAGCGACGCCATGCTGGAAAAACTCTGCATTCCTTTTTTCAGAGCTTCAGAGGCACGCACGCCAGAGGGGCTCGCAGGCTCAGGCGGATTTGGCCTGGGACTGGCAATTGCGCAACATGCCATAAAAGTGCATCATGGCCGTATTCAGTTTAGTAATCACCGTGGTCTGCGTGTCACCGTAGAGCTGCCAATAGACAAGCATGTTTTATAGCGAAAGTAAGCACTTACACAATAATCTAGCGCAGATAGAAACGCACTGGCAAGAGTGCAAAAAAGGCACCTTTGACAGCCCAGTCGGACCGCTTTTTTATGCCTGCCATATCCCCGAGCGAGCGCGGTTTGCCGTCCTGTTGATCAATGGCCGGATAGAATCGGCACACAAGTATCAGGAGTTGATCTGGGAGTTAAGCCGCAATCAGATTGCCGTTTTTACCTATGATCATCCTGGTCAGGGCCTGTCTGGCCGCCTACTTGCTAACTTACACATCGGCTATATTGAACGTTTCGCACAGTATGGTGATTGTCTTGATGCTTTCGTCAATCAGGTCGTCTTACCTCAGTGGCGCGGGCAAAGCGTTATTCTGGCGCACTCTATGGGCGGTGCTGTCACCTGTGATTACCTCACACGTTACAGCAGTCCTGTCGTTGGGGCCTTTCTCAGCGCCCCCATGTTTGCGATTAACACAGCGCCCTACCCGGCCTGGCTTGCTCAGGGGATTGCCACAACAGCCTGTACACTGGGGCTGGGACAACGTTATGCCATCGGTCAGGCGGATTACCTGCCAAAAGCTTTTGCTGACAATGAGCTGACACACTGTGAGCAGCGCTATTCGCTGTTCAGGCAATTGTATCAACAGCATCCCGGATTACAGCTGGGAGGAGTGAGTTTTCGCTGGCTACAGCAGGCACTGGGATCTACACACAGCATGACACAGCAACGTATTGATCTGCCACTGAGCATTGCCAGCGCACAACACGACAGCATTGTTTGCTCCGCCGCACATGCACATTTTGCGGCCAATAACGCCGCTTGCCAGCTACACCATTACCCGGGCAAGCATGAGCTACTGTGTGAGGTGGACTCAATCAGACGGGCTGTGCTGAAGCAGTTTTATGCGTTTGCCCACCAGCTCATCAGCCAGGACGCTGCAACAACCCCCTCTTCATCGGACTATGTGGCCGGTGATACTGCCAGCGACACCGGATCCTGATGGATCAGAATATCCATTTCCGACTCAAACGCCGCTTTAATATGGGCCACTACTTCATCACTGATCTGATGTGCACGGGCCAGCGGAATATGGTCATCCAGTTCCAGGTGCAGTTGTACAAACTTCACTTTGCCACTTTGCCTGGTCCTCAGGTCGTGTACCCCATAAACCTCTTCATGGCTGGACGCCAGCAAGATAATCTCGGTTTTTTCTTCATCGGGTAACTCTTTGTCCATCAGGTGATCCGCGCTCTCCCGGGCTATTTCCCAGCAGTTATAGAGTAAGTAAGCTGCAACCCCTATGGCAAATAAAGCATCCGCGTGCTGCACCTGCCAGTGGCTCAGCAACAAGGCCGTCAGCACAGCCAGATTAAGGAGAATATCCCCCTTGTAGTGTAAGGAGTCGGCTTTGATAGCGATCGACTGGGTACGTTTCACAACCTGATGCTGTACAGCCACCACCGCAAATGTACAGGCGACTGCAAACAAACTAACCCAGACACCCAGCAGGCTGTGCTGAATGGTCACCGGATTAAATAAGCGCTCGATACCATGAAATGTCAATAAACAAGCCGAGCCTGCAATAAACGCGGCCTGCCCGAGCCCAGCCAATGCCTCTGCCTTACCATGGCCGAAGCGATGGTCGTCATCAGCAGGGCGAAGCGCATAGCTCAACACCAAAAAACTCATCATGGATGCACTGACATCGAGCAGGGAATCTGTGAGAGAGCCCAGCATCGCCGCGCTGCCGGATGCCAGCCATGCCCAGGCCTTCGCCACTATCATCAGCGCCGCCATAACCAGCGTGAAGATACTGGAAAATCGAACTAAAAAGTCATAATTATGGGTCACCTATTACCTCTACAACCTCGTTAAACTCCGGGTTAGGCTTATCTTATATTGTAAGTCATGAAAATGAAAAATTAGTGACATTGGTTTGAATAGTTAGACAGACAGTTCTGCTTCAACTGGCCAAATATCACCATCGCTTTTGGCCTATATGCTGGATGCGCTATACTGCGGGCAATATTATTTTGAGGTTTGCCATGTTAGACATTGTATTGTATCAACCTGAAATTCCCCCCAACACGGGCAACATTATTCGCCTGTGCGCAAACACCGGATTTTCATTGCACCTTATTGAGCCTCTGGGCTTTGACTGGGATGATAAACGCGTCAGGCGTGCCGGTCTGGATTATCATGAATTTAGTGAGGTAAAACGCTACCCCTCTCTGGATGCCTATTTGGAAACACGTAAACCAAAGCGGGTATTTGCCTGTACCACAAAAGGAACGCGCTATCACCATGAGCCAGACTACCAGAGCGGAGATTGCCTGTTGTTTGGCCCCGAAACACGTGGCTTGCCCGAAGAGCTCATTTTCTCTTTACCACCTGAGCAACGCCTGCGGATCCCAATGCGACCGGACAGCAGAAGCATGAACTTGTCTAATGCGGTGTCGGTTTTCGTCTATGAATCCTGGCGTCAGATGGGCTTTGAAGGGGCTGTGTGAATCATTTTACGAATGAAGCCACCGCTTAGGTGGCTTCGTTGTCTGTACTGCTAATTCAGGTTCATTTCCTGAATGATCTCATGGGCGATCGGTGGGGTCGTGCTCACAGGTTTTTCGTGTTTGTTAGCCTTTAGCTGGCCTTTTCTGTGTTTCAGTGCTGCATCTAACTTTTTAGCGGCACTTGCGATAGCCGGATACATGACGTCATCTTCTCCTCTTACGGATATCCGGGCTCCTGAATAATTTGTGTTGATCTCAGTATAAAATTTCTTGTGTTCCTTACTGACTATGACATCTATCGACAACAGCGACGGGAAGTGATTAGCGACTTTGGCAAACTTTTCATCAACGTGTTGCTTTACGGCTTCTGTCATATCTACATGGTGGCCTGAAAGGTTAATTTTCATAAGCGCTCCCTTTTGTTGTTTACCTATAACTAAGTATTGGAGCGAAAGACACAATTCTCAAGCATAAATTTCAGATTTTTGTCATCAAACTGAATTTATTTGTGATAGATCACAACCAGCGATGTGTTGCAGATAAAGTGTACAAAGGGGCGGCGGGTCTGAACATGCGCCAGATTGTATACGTTAGCAACCTGGCGCTCCCTGGTATTATTTGTATGTCAGATATGCTTCACGTAATCTGGCGAGATTTGCAAACACATAGCTGCCAGACAACCGCCCCTGATTAAGATATGTACGATCCAGGCTGATTGATGTTTCCGGGACATATGCTTTTTTGTATACCAGTGCGTTGGTATCATCGCTGATACGCGTACTAACACCATGACGCCATGCCTGGTTACCTTTCAGCTGACCATACTTAGATACATTCATGTCCTTTCTGGGAGTCAATGGAATACTAAATGATACGCCAGCAACCTGTACATCTGTATCATAGGCATACAGCGACACATAGCTATCACCAAACCAGAATTTGGTCTCCACTTTCATGCCTTTATCATTTCGCCAGAACTCTCCCCCTGAGACATGGAATGTAATGTCCTGCTCAACCCAGTGATACTGATACCCCATCACATGGTAATCACGATCACCATCAAAGTCTTCGTAGTCAAAGAAACCGTAGTTGTTGTAAAGCTTATGGCGACCAGAAGGGCTCACCCAGGCCGTCTCATTTATCAGCCCGGTATAGTCATAGTATTCTCGGAATAATCCAACCTGAGTTTGGTTGTAAAAACCGAAAGGCAGGTCAAATGTTTGGTAGAAAACAGCACGTTCCAAACCATTTCGCTCGCGGCGTGATTCAAACGTATCGCCTGGTTCAAAATCTTCCGTATCTGCAACCACTGTTTGCGCGGTAATGTTAATACCCGCACCACGCCAAACAGGGATCTCCAGGTCCGCTCTCAATGCTAACGAGAAATCATAAACCCCCAGTTCAGTCGCGTATGTGGAGCTCAAAGCAGGCCCAATTGTCAGGCGTGGTTTGAAATACGGACTATTGGCTTTTCCATCACCTATCCAAGCAACGCCGCCCGGGATATCCATCGCACCTTGGCGAATGGTTAAACCTGGTGCACTTCCCTGAGTAATAAACTGCCTATAGTTAGCAACTTTGCCAGACAATGCCAGCAATGGGATGTCATGCTTACCTAATTGCACCACAAACTGCGCTGACTCATCGCTAATGTATTGTGCGACCCGTCCCAGCACAACACCAATTGCATCAAGGTCATTACGGTTAAACACCGGGTTTTCAAACTGCACGATAATACTTGGCTCACGATTCAGACCAACCTGCACATTCTCAAACCCGTCTCTGACTAAAGCCTGTTTTAAAGCCCGCACTTCAGCGTTTAAATCTTTGCTCACCTCTCCTCGTGGCGGAGCCGGTTTAGGCTCTGAATCACTTATTGGTTTAGATTGCTGCGAAGGTGTTTGCATGATCTGACGCTGAGATACCTGCGCCATAACAGCAGCATTGTCTGGTGCAGCCTTAATCTCCTGATAATTACTTTTAGCCTGCTCAGATAGCGGCATAGAGAAGTTGATACCCACATAAGTATCTTCATCGCTGTTATCTGTATTGCTGTAGAAGCGACTTGTCAGCGTTAGCGTTCCCAGATCGTACAGCCAGTTACTCGGCACTATCAGTCTCGCAGCGGCATTGACTGCCTCAGCATCGTGCTCAAGTTGTAGTGCGAACCATTCAAGAGGTTGCCACTCCACACCAGCAAAAACGCCATCCATCATACCGGTTTCATGCTTACTCGATGCCACACCTGCCGAAAACCGAAAATCCCGCCAGCTTTTTGATGCAACCGCAAAGTAGGTTTCGTACTTGTTTACTGAACCACCAATATCTTTCGCACCGATCGCTAAGTCAAACCAGTCCTCAGGGATCATCGTCAGTGAATATTTGGCGTTGAAAGATAAATCGCGGATACGCTCTTGCGCCTTAACATCCGGATGGAAAAAGTTGTCATGCATCGTATTTGCAGCAATTAAGCCACTTACTTCCAGTCCTGACCATAACCCTGCTGAAAAGACGTAGTTGTATCCATCCGTCATACGCTCGCCGTCAAAGTCCAGCTGATTATTGTAACCAAAGTCAATAACACCTCTGTCTAGCACACCAGCCGTTGGAGTGTTAATAATACCTGTAAACCCAGCAAAGTTTCTGTGATTTTGTGGTGCCTCTGTCGCTGCAATCGGCAGCGAGAACGTTATCAGACTTCCAGCGATTATTGTGGGGAGTTTGGGCATAGTTAATATCCGATTAAACTGTTAAATTTATTATAAGATTTGTGTCAAGTATACCTTTGACTGTGATTGGAAGCAGCATAATTCAGCACAGATAAGCGCTATACAGAGAGGCTAAGAGCCTGTTTAAAATGCACTGTTTGCGAGAGCGCTTCCCTATTTAGGTTTCCAGCATGCAAGTTTACAGGCAACTTGTTTCAAGTGTGGTAGTACAACCAAAACCACTGCAAATTATCTCTCACCGCCCTGCTCAATGGTTTCAAAGCTTCAGACGGTGATAGTTCATAACTCTTACTTGATATTCACAACGTTACTATCAAGTACGTGGGTCTCTTGTAGCTTTCTCGCATTCCACACAAGGTCACAGATACCATCTGTTGGATTGAACCCTGTTGGCGCTTCAAGCAGGAGCTTGCGGATTAACTCGTGATCAAACTTGTGACAAGCCCGGTCGAGTGTTTCCAGCATTGGGTTTAGCTCATTCATGGGCAGCATGACTTCATTCGCAGTCATAATACGAGTATGTGAGGTAAATTGTACATTTTCGCCAATCAACAACTCTTCATAAAGTTTTTCACCAGGCCTTAATCCCGTACATTTAATCTCGATGTCTCCGTGAGGATTGGCTTCAGATTTAACCTCTAACCCTGACAAATGGACCATTTTTGTCGCCAGATCTTTAATCCTTACTGACTCTCCCATATCCAACACAAACACATCGCCACCTTTGGCCATTGCACCTGCCTGGATCACCAGCTGTGCCGCTTCAGGGATTGTCATGAAGAATCGTGTAATATCCTGATGAGTAAGGGTAATTGGACCGCCTTCCTTTATTTGCTTTCTAAATAACGGAACCACAGACCCACTTGAACCCAAGACATTACCAAAACGGACCATACAAAACCGCGTTTTCTTGGCGGTTACTTTGCTTTCTGACAGCCCTTGCAGTACCAGCTCAGCAACACGTTTGGTAGCCCCCATCACATTGGTCGGACGCACAGCCTTGTCCGTTGAAATGAGCACAAATGTCTCAACACCGGCGTTAATCGCAGCCTTGGCCGTATAGTAGGTACCGAACACATTATTGCGAACACCCTCAACAACATTCTGTTCAACTAAAGGCACGTGTTTATAAGCCGCAGCATGATAAACTGTTTGAACACCAAATGTTTTCATACACGTTTCAATGCGATTTATGTGCTGTACTGAGCCAATCATGGGAATTATTTCAACAGCAATATTACGGCTTTCAGCTAACTGTACAAGTTCCTTTTCAATGCTGTACAAACCAAACTCCGACAGTTCAAACAGCACCAGTTTACTTGGTGATAGCTGAACAATCTGCCGGCATAATTCCGAGCCAATCGAGCCAGCTGCGCCGGTTACCATGATGACCTTACCTGTGATATTGGCAGCCATCAGATCAGGTTTGGGTTCGACAGGATCGCGACCAAGCAGGTCTTCAATTTCAACTTCTTTGATTTCGTTAAGTTGTGCCTTGCCATCAATCACATCTGCCATCCCGGGAACAGTCATCACTTCTAGGGGTAACTTCTCAAGCTTAGTCAGTATCTCTTTACGGCGAGATCGGGGTATACACGGCATGGCCAGAAAAACTTTCTGAATACTTTTCTTGTCTATTAATGCATAAATATCATTGAATTCAACAACAGGGATCCCCTGAATAATGGTGTTGTGCTTAGTACTGTCATCATCTATATAAGCAACGACACAGTAATTAGGACCTGTCGCTATTGCAGTCGCAAGTTGACGGCCAGCATCACCAGCCCCATAAATCACAACAGGTGTTTTGGCTTCAGAGGTGAGACGCCAGATAAACGTTCTGACAATAATTCGGGCTCCCCCAACAGTGAGGATCAGCAGCCACGCATAAATAAGCGGCATCGTTCTGGGAATAGGAGTCTGGGTAAAAAATGCAGCCAACACGAGCACCGCAGTACTTATCACTGTGCCCAGGACGATAGCGCCAATCGCGTTAGTGCCAACATACCTCAAAATAGCTCTATACAGTCCGAGCCTGATAAAAACAACCAAACTGACAGGTAACAAGATAGAAAGTAAAATCCAGTTTTTTACAATTAGGAGTGGAGAAAAGCTATCAAGACGCACAATGAGCGCTAGCCAAAACGCAATAACGATAAACGCAGAATCTACGATTAACGTTATAAGTCGTTTGCGCGAGCGTGATGCACTGAGCAGAGTATGAAACCAACTATCCATTGTGTTCCCTTGTTATTACATTCCAAACTAAAAACTGCAGATGACCCAAAGTGTAGTACATACAGCAGTATAAACAAAAGCAATTAAAATACTTAACCTTAATAGCCGGGAGACCTTATAGCATATTTCTCATTGCCAGGATACATTATCAACATTTTAACAATAGTAAGCACATTTCGTACTCAAAGCCATAAATTAAAAGCGATCTCAGGCAACCTCAACGTGCCAGTTAAACACGTGCCAATCCAGCATACCTGTTAAAATAAGAAAAATACGCCGAAAACCCCCAACCAATTACACCAATTTTTTCAACAGCGATTCAAAGCGGGTACTCAGCCAGACTAAGCCAATCCGCGTACTTAGAAGCGCCCTGGCTGATTACACCTCTCGCCGCTTTAGCGCACCATGCGCCTGAATGGCTTAACTGACTACCTCACTCTCAATAACTTCCAGCAGGCCATCGTCAAAAGTCAGATATTTCCTTGTCGCATCATGACGCTCACTTACAGGGCGAGCCTGCCAAACAATCACTTTCTGACCATCTTCATAAAAGTAAGCACCCGGGTAAGGGCGTGTGACACCACGAACCAGCCGGTAAGCATCTTCACGACGACCATTTAAATCAATTTCACCATCCTCAGGCTTTCTCCCTTCCCACACGGTCGCCTGAGACTCATCCTGCACACGCAGTTCAATGTTGCCAGAAGCAATAGATGAGAATGAACGCTCTATCAAAGTGACATGCGCCTGGTCAACTTGCTCGTATAACCAGGTTGCCGTTGTTTCATCAGTCAAAGCGATTTCAAGTTGAGCCAAAATATCGCCCGTATCGACGCCTGTATCGAGTTTAAACAGGGTCACACCCGTTTTATCCAGTCCTTTAATGATTGACCAGGGGATCGGAGCTCTCCCTCTGCCAACAGGCAATAAGGTAGGGTGTATGCCTAACACCCCTTTTTTCGGCGCATCAAGCAACGCTTCATTAGCGATCTGAGACCAGCCGATGATAAATAGCCAGTCAATCTCCATCTTCTTAATGAGATCAATACAGTCCTGATTATTAATATGTGTCGACTTATGTAAGTGGATGGCATTTCTTTCACAAAACTCATCCAGATAAACTCGACCAGATTTACTTTTTGCGCGCTCATCCGGCAGCGTAATGGCCAGCTCAAGGCTTCCACCAACTTTGTATATTGCTTCCATACATGAAAGCCCTAGCTGAACACAGGTGACAAACCCAAACTTCATCTTAGTAACCCTTAATATACTGGTGGTGGCCTGAACAAATAAGCCACTGTGTTTAAGATAATTTTGACATCACCGAAGAAAGTGATTCTCGCGGCATACTGACTATCAAATTCTGCTTTTTGCGCAACACTCATGCCATCGAAGGCTTTGATCTGAGCTAACCCTGTTAGGCCAGGTCTCACAGCGATGGCTCCATTTGCTTTTCTCGCTTCGATTAACTCGACCTGCGATGCAATAGGAGGTCGTGGACCTACAATGCTCATATCTCCCTTGAAGATGTTAAAGAGTTGCGGTAATTCATCAATGTTAGTTCTTCGGATCAATTTCCCAACCCAAGTCAACTTAACCTGACCCACCTTATCGGATGGGATATCCCCGGTATTGACAGGCATACTACGAAATTTGTAAAACTTGAATTGTACCCCATTTCTACCAATACGTTGTTGAGTAAATATCAAGGGGCCGGGATCAAAAAGGCAGATCAAGACAGCCACAACAGCCAGTAATGGTGACAAAATGATAAACGCACAAATGGAAAGGAAAATATCCGAAAACCGTTTAATAAAACTGCTGTACACGTTTAAAACCCTTGCTGGAAAATCGTCTGGAAAGACTCTGAGTATTTCTGTCCTGCTTGCGCACCTCGATATGCCGCTAGACCTGTGATTGCTTCAACACTGCGAGGATGAGGGTACGGTCTCATGACGTTTCGGTACATACCAAGAGCCTGTAATTTCATTTCCAGGGTGTCTTCGACTTCAACATAATGGTTCGGTTTAAAAGAGTCTCCTGATGACTCAAACCCCCAATCCGTTGCAGATTGAATTTCTAAGTAACTTAGAGATTTTAGAGGAGGAATATCTTCTCTTCTCTGGAAATACCTGGCGGCTGCAAGGCACGCAGCAGAAACTTGCTTATGATCGTCGTTCAGATCTGCCGGGTGATGCGTGAAAATACGCGTTGGTTTGTATTTTTCTATCTGCTTTTCTATGAACTGAACAATTTCAAGATGAGGCACCGTATTCATCTGAATATTCGGGAAGCTACCAAGTTCAGGGGTTTCAAAACCAAGCAACTTATTTGCATTTAACATGTCTTGATACAATTCATCACAGGATGGGCGCTTATAACGCACCTGCACATTACCACACAGAATAACGGCCTGTACTACCTCACCTTCTTGTACGAGTTTAGCCCCCGTGGCACCAAAGCCAAGCACTTCGTCGTCTGGGTGTGCGACAACGACCAAATTAACGTTTTTCACAATTCAACCTATTTGCCTGTTACAATTTCAAACTTTCCAATGAGGGTCTTTATCAGACGATCTCTGTCAAAGTGCTGCTGGGAATATTGCCGGGCTTTTTCACCCATTTCCTGCAGCTGTCCTTTATTTAGTGCCGACATTTGCTCAATATTTTGCGCCAGAGCATGCGCATCACCAGATGCAGACACTAATCCACACTCAGCGTTTTCTATCACTTCTGCGCCGTCGCCATTTAATACAGCCAGCGTGGGTTTGCCAGCGGCAAGATAAGACTGCACCTTGCCTGGTATTGTCATAGAAAATGCCGGGGAATTCGCCAAGGTAACGAAACACACATCCGCTTCACTGTAAAACTGTGGCATTGACTCAAGAGGGTGTCGACCATAGAAAACAACTTGTTCTTCCAGCCCATACTCTGCGACACGCTGCTTAGTGTCTTGCAGCGCACGTCCGTCACCAACGATGTGCAACCGTGCAGAAATGTTGTTTTCTTTCACGATCTTCATAGCATCAACAACATGCTCGAAGCCCTGAGACCAGCCGACATTACCAGCAAACAGAATATTGATTTTGCCTTCATCTCTATCTAACAATGCGCCGGCTTGATGGCTCACCGTTGAAAAAATATCTTCAGCCCAGTTAGGAAAGAAAGCGACTTTATCGGACACTGTACGACGCGCTAATTCTTTAGCAAACGACTGCGATTGCGCCAGCACCAGATCCGTATTTCGATAGATGAACTTCATCATCATACCAGCACCCGACAACACAAATTTGTTGTTAATACCACCGGCTTCTGACAAAGATTCAGGCCATAGATCCAGAACCCACATTACAATCGGCGTTTTGCGGAACCACTTATATAGGATCGCGGGTAGTGCCACCGTTGCCGGAGAAAGTTGACAAACAAACACAACATCAAACTCTCTCTTTCTAAGGTTAAATAGCACCTCTTTGCTCGCTGAAAACACATAACTCAAATAATTAGCAATAAGCTTGAGTTTGCTTCCTTGCCCTCTGGGCACAAGATTACAACGAATAATCTCACACCCTTTATACTCACCGAAGGCACCAGGCTCATTGGCAAAATCAGTGTAGACTTCGCCTTCCGGGTAGTTTGGCACGCCTGTTAGCACTGTTACCTTGTGTCCTTCTGACACTAGCTGCTCACAGAGGTCATTGATCCTAAAGGGCTCAGGCCAAAAATACTGACTAACAACTAAAATGTTCATGCACTCATTCGCTACCAGTCATATCTTGAAAACGAATCCAGGTTTCTCCAACGATTCGTGAGACTCGCTGTACCCAGTATCAGCTTTAACACTCTTAGTGACGTATTCTCAACCTGATATTCACTTGGCACCTCGCGATTTGCGTAGAGCTCACTCTCTTTAGTAACAAGGTTCACTGCATTCAAAAACACATCAACATCCAGACCTGTCAACATAATTGAACCTGAATCTAAGGCTTCAGGTCTCTCAATTGATTGACGAATTGTGACAGCCGGGAAGTGCAGCATGGCTGACTCTTCACTGATGGTGCCACTGTCTGACACGACGCAGTATGAATTCATTTGCAGTTTGTTGTATGCAAAAAACCCAAACGGTTTAAGAAAACGGATATCGCGCCCTGCAAAATCCAGGTTTAGTTTGTCCAGGCGGTTGCGCGTTCTCGGGTGCGTAGATACGACTACCGGCATCTTGTATTGGTCATACAATGCATTGAGACAAGCGACGACTTTACGTAAGTTGTCCGGGTTATCTACGTTTTCTTCCCGATGCACACTCACAACAAAGTACTTATTCGCTTCCAGATTTAACTCATCCAGGATCTGGCTATTCTTAATTTGTTCCAGCTTGGAATCCAACACCTCCAGCATTGGTGACCCGGTCACGTAGATATGGCGGTGTGGCAGACCCTCGCTGATCAAATGCCTTCTGGCATTTTCGGTATAAACCAGATTAAAATCGGCCAGATGGTCCACTAACTTACGGTTGATTTCCTCCGGCACATTGGCATCAAAGCTGCGATTGCCCGCTTCCATATGATAAGTAGGCACCTTCATCCTTTTCGCCATCATCACCGAGACTGCACTGTTGGTATCACCCAGTACTAATACCGCGTCAGGCTTTTCTTCCAGAATGACCTGTTCAGTTTTAATTAGAATTTCACCTAATACTTTGCCCAGTGACGAGGTATCCACTTCAAGAAAATAGTCCGGTTCACGAACACCTAACTCATCAAAAAAGACCTGATTAAGTTCGTAATCATAATTCTGGCCTGTGTGAACCAAAATATGATCTGAAAACTCTTCCAACTTTTCCATCACCGAAGCTAAACGAATTATTTCAGGCCGCGTACCCAAAATAGTCATAACTTTAAGCTTTTTCATTTTCTAAACCTTGTGAGCAATTGTGTCTGGCATTTCAGGGTCGAAGATCTCATTTGCCCATAGCAATACGCGCATGTCTTCTTTGCCAATGTTCGTAATATCATGTGACCATCCAGGTACCGTTTCGACGACTCGAGGCTCGTCTCCCTGGGTGATCAGTTCATAAGTTTCATCTGTATGAATATTTCTAAATTTGAACTTAGCCGTACCTTGGATCACTAAGAACTTTTCATTTTTACTGTGATGGTAGTGACCACCGCGAGTCACGCCCGGGTGAGCAGTGAAGAACGAGATTTGTCCTGAGTCTTTTGTTTTCAGCATCTCAACGAACACCCCTCGCGGATCTTCGTGCTTTTTAAGTGAGTAGCTAAACTGCTCTGGCTCGTAGTAACTGATATAAGTAGAATATAGCGCTCTAACCAGTCCGGTACCGACACGCTCAGTTATGTGTGTTTCGCGACTCTGTTTAAAGCTATATAACAACTCCGCAAGCTCGCCAACTTTGGCCTGATAGACTGGCTCAACGCGAACACCGAGGCGTACCTCACCTTGATCGACGTTGTAACTCTTTATAACTTTAATAAATTCATTGACCACATCGTCAACATAAACCAGGTTAACGACATGATCCGGGTCATGTATATTGATTGGCAAATCATGTGCGATATTAAAACAAAAGGTCGCGATCGCTGAGTTATAGTTTGGCTTACACCACTTACCAAATACATTGGGTAACCTGTAGTTTAGGATGGTGTTGCCATTTGACTCGGCTAGCGCATCAAAGGCATCTTCAGCCATTCTTTTACTATCACCATAAGGGTTATTTCTTCCCGCCTGGATCGAAGATGAGAAAATAATCGGGCACTGGTTCCCGCACTCTTTAGCGAGCTCTGCTAAGCGACGGCTTAGGTTAGTGTTACCTTCTAAAAACTCAGCATCATCTTCGGGCCTGTTAACGCCAGCAAGATGCACGATGAATTTTGCGCGGGTAACTTTCTCTTTCAGCGAGCTAAGTGAATCGGATCGAGTAAATGTTTCATACTCGATCAATTCTTCACGCAGGCGGATTTGAAGGTTTTTACCGATAAAGCCATTCGCTCCGGTGATCAATACGCTCATGAGCTCTCCTCAGTGGTCTCTATTTTTTCCATGCTGATAATTCGTCTTGAACTTCCTGTAACGACAGTAAGACCTCTTTAACCTGCTCAACTGACAGTCTCTCAGTATTGTGAGAGTGATACCCTTCTGGCGCCACATCTTGTTTCTGACCTACGGTAAAGTATTTTTCGTAGTTCAGATCGCGATCATCCATTGCAACACGATAATAGCCTTCAAGGTCTTCTGCACGTCCTAACTCTTCAACCGACGCCAGCGTTTCATACAGCTTCTCACCATGACGAGTCCCAATTACTTTAACACCCACTTCAACATCAAAGAGTTCCATGAGTGCTGTTGCGAGATCATCGACAGTACAAGCTGGTGCTTTCTTGATAAAGATATCGCCCTGCCTTCCGTGATTAAACGCATATTCTACCAGCCCAACAGCTTCCGACAGCGCCATTAAAAAGCGAGTCATTGCACCATCGGTGACCGTGATTGCATTGCCACTTTTTATCTGTTCGATAAATCTAGGGATTACTGAACCGCGAGAGTACATGACGTTACCATAGCGAACACAAGTTACAACTGTATTAGATTTTTGTCTTGCGTATGATTGAGCAACCTTTTCCATCATCGCTTTACTGATACCCATGGCATTGACTGGATATACAGCCTTATCAGTAGACAGACATACAACTTTAGACACATTATTAGCAATTGCCGCTTTGATCACATTGTCACTGCCCGTAATGTTTGTCATAACAGCTTGCATGGGAAAGAATTCACAGGAAGGGACCTGCTTCAGTGCAGCCGCGTGAAAGACATAATCGACGCCCTTTAGCGCGTTGTAAATAGAGTCATAATCACGAATATCACCGATATAAAACTTGACTCTGTTATCATCCATGTACTTTGTGCGCATCAGGTCTTGCTTTGCTTCGTCCCGGCTAAATACCCTAACTTCGCTACATTCCTGACTCAGAAGGTAGCTTGTTACTGTTTTTCCGAACGAACCGGTTCCGCCCGTTACTAAAAATACTTTATCTTTGTACACTGTTTAAACCCTTTAAAAAAGTATCCAACTCGTTCAAGTTATAAATTCGGTTAATTTTGTCATCAGATAAGGAAGGAAAAAGCTCTTCAACATAGAGCACATCTTTCTTATTAAACAGAGTGGAGCACGCCACACTGCCATGATAAACACATTCAAGGAGTATTGTTGAGCGCCTGGCTAAACAAATATTCTTCTTCAGCGCTTGTTTTAAGTCTTTAATGTAAGACCCCCGGCCCAAAATATCGGCATAGTTGCTTTCACTATCAGCGGGATGCAACTTGAGATAAAAATCAAGGTCAAGACGAGAGAGGTTCTTGATAACTTCTCGATTGATGTCTATATCTCTGGACTCAGGAAAGAATACCACTTTAGCGTTAAAACCTTTACTGTCTTCTCTGCTGACACCAAACATACTTTCAACGACTTCCTCGTCAAAAACAAAATTCTGATCAGGGTAGAGGTCCGAGTAAAGTTTGCTTGCTTTAGCTGACAAGCAATAAAATGTTTCACCAAACACACCTCTTGGCATTCTAAAACCATATTCAAGACCGTGTGGGATACACACTGACTGCAACATATGCTTTTTAGACAGCCGGTATTCAAGCATCGCAAACCGATCTTCTTTATTGCCGGAAAGCAATATCTCGCCTTTAAATAAAGACAAATGTCTATCCAGGAACAGTTGATAGACTATTTTATGAGACATTCTAGGTAAGAAAAAACGCGTTAATTTAAGGTAATCTACGTAATTTCTTATTACCAATACGTCGTGGAGAAAATACCCAGCATCCAGCAACGTCGTTGCCAGTGTTCCGAGTAAACACCTTACCTTGGATAACATCGGCAGTGAATAAACACTGGGGCCGTTTGCATTTTTCAGAAACAAGTGGTCATAGGTAAATACCGTTTCTTTACTGATCGCCTGATTTTGAATTTTGTCCTGAGATGCGAAGGTTCTTAAAAAGCAAATCGCTTTTTTATCATAGCTCAGTTGCCCCTTACCCTTCACACAGGCGAACACACAAAACAGTACAACAGCAATAAACAGACAAGGCAGAAACACTGTCAAAAACAGCAAGCTGTAAGCCATGCCAGCGATCAGGTTAGTTATGTTTTTAAACGTGCTCTTATCGGGCGACCCAGTATTGTCACTCAGGTGCATCTTTTCTAAGAAAGGCACGCAATAGTAAAGAAAAAGCTCATTCCCGTAATCACTTTTAAAATTAAACGTGTTACATAAGGAATTAACATCTGCAGAAAAAGAGCTAGATTCACGCATACAATACCGGGCTATTTGCTTTTGTTGGTCAAAAAATAATGACAGGGAGAGACCTGTTCATTATGATGAAATAAATTACAGCTCATCTGAACCTTGCAGCTTTTCCAGCACACGTTCAACGTCTTCAGGCACATCAATTGCCAAAGAGCCCGCGTTTACCTCAACCAGATCGACCTCATAACCATTCTCTATAAACCTCAGGATTTCAATATCCTCTACTGCTTCATGACGAGATTTCTCTCCTCTGCCAGCAAAGAACTCAAGATGTTCGCGTGAAAACGCGTAGATACAGACTTGCTTGTATCCAAACTTAAATTCATCAGATTTACTAAGTGGGATGCCCGCTCGACTCATATAAAGTAACCGGTTCGAATTGGAAAACACCACTTTAGGCACAGTCAGAGAGCGAAACTCCCGCTCACTTGAAATGGGACACATAGCGTTTGTCACATTCCCTGTTTGCTTGAACTTTTCTATAACTAAGTTGATGTGAGCCGGCTCTATTAAAGGCTCATCTCCTTGCACATTGACGACAAAATCACAGTTTAATGCTTGATTGGCCTCTGCCACTCGATCTGTACCGGTCAGGCAATCAGAGCTGGTCATAACAACCTGACCACCGAACCTCTCGACGTGGCTACGGATCCTGTCATCGTCCGTTGCGATATAAACTTTACTTGCGTCAACCGCTTTGCAGCAACGCTCCCACACCCTCTGGATCATAGATTTACCAGCTAAGTCCACCAAAGGCTTTCCTGGAAAGCGGCTGGACTCATATCTTGCCGGAATTAAGACAGCGTATTCATTCATAACTTATAGTAACTCTGAAAAATGGTTGATAACAGGAAAATCATGCTCTTTACTCATTTCAAGCATCTTATCTTTCACATTGGAAAATGGGCTATAGAACAGAAAGTCGATGCCATTTTCGGCGGCAGCCGAAAAGTCGGATACAGCATCTCCAATCATCAGCGTCTGACTGTTGCCATTTTCCTCTATTATCTGTCGCACGTTATCTTTCTTTTGTGTTGGTGATCCTAAGATTTCGACAAAGTGCTGATGGAGCTTCCGGCGTGCAAAAACACGCCGTAGCTCATCCTGATCAGAGCCGCTCGCAACATATAGCTTTTTACCGTTCAGCTTCTCAAGCAACTCGTCGATTGCAGGCGTCAAAGACGCCTGTAAATACAGCTGCTCACAACTTTGGGCATAGTCATTTAAAATACGCGCTTCGAATTGTGCCGATTCCGCCCCTGTTAATTCAAAAAACTGTTCGGCAAAGGCGGCAATATGGTGGTATCTGGACTTACCAAAATTGGCTCTAAAGTACTCTACCGAGCGAGCAATTGCTTGTTGGTTATCCGAATAAGCTTCCAATGCTAACTTCATCGCGGTGATTTTGAGCTCATTGGAGTCAAGAATGACCCCATCACAGTCAAATATCACCACATCATAACTATCCAACTTCAGCATAGACTGACCCTTCGCTGATCTGATAGGTTGTTGGCGTAAGTGACTTAAGCGGAAGTGCGCCTTCGTTTCGACTGTAAAGATCAAAAATCGCTGCCATTTCCAGCTGTCTTGGATCCGTCGACGGATAACCGTCAAACCCTATCAATGAGATGGAGTTTGGTTTTGACTGCAACAGCATTGCCAAAATGTATGCCGCGGTAATATCAGACGGTATAACCACTGAACGCTTGCCTGCTGAAAGCTCGCCTTTTTTAACCTCAACACCTAAATCACAAATCTCTAGTCCACTCAAAGACTCAAGCTCTGAAGGTGAGAAACGGTGCCTGGGTAATATCACAGGTTTCTTCAAATCGACATAGCGAGTCATATCTGACAGAAACTTCGAGTTATGAGAAATGACATAATAATCGATGTTTTCTTGAGCTATATCTTCAACGATATTCAGCGATATAACCAGTGGTTTGCGTGTGCGAATGTAAGAATCAATCGCGGTCGCATATTTTTTTGTTGCAGGGCCATTGGCAATCAAAAGTACGTCTTTGCCTCGAGCAAGTGTCGTGGTTTTCTCGTCACCTGATACGACGGTGGCTTTGCTGTTGAATGATACAGCGGTATCAAGTACGCCACCGTTGTAACTCGTTGAGTCTTCCAGACGACTTAAGTAGTCAATGGCACCCACAATTTCATCGGTTCCATAATGCGTGTTTGACAACAGGTTCTGAATATAAGTCGGATGAACATTATTCTGCGCGCCGAGGAAGTACAGTAAATTGCTACCCCAACCATATGCTTTTTGCATAGGCTCAAAGTAACGGATCACTAACTCATATACGGCGCTTGGTTTGTACTTTTTGTTCAAACCATCAAATACAGCAAGCAAGTTTTCAGTCTGCGTATTTCCTGCGCCACGCCCCATACCTGATACCGTACAGTCCACCCAGGTAACGCCAAACTCTAATGCTTTAAGTGTATTGCTTAGTCCTTTGCACATATTGTCGTGAGTATGAATACCAATTTCACCTTTCCACGCACTACGCAAAGACTCATAGATTCGATGTACTTCCTGATCGTCCATGTTTCCGAGTGAGTCGGCAAAGTAAAGTACATCCACGACCCCCCAGGAAACAACCATTTGCGCTTTTTCAGAGATCACCTCGCCAGGTTTACCGCCAGCTTGCATTAAGTTAAAGCCAACTACATAGCCCAGCTCTTTTAGCCTTTGAACGATAGGGCCACAATGTTCTACTTCCCTAAAATGTGCCGCAACCCGAACAAAGGTCAACACACTGTCTTGTGCGGGCGCAAATAGCCTATTAACACCATCTACAGAATCATAACCACTTTCCAAGATCGTTTTCGCATCAACCATCACGCCATAAGAGGGGCCTTCAGGCAAAGACAAAGAGCGTAAATGTTCTTCTGTGGTATATGCATATGCACCCAAGAATCCTTCCTTAGGAAAGTTTCTTAGACCGAGTTCAACATAATCAATGTTAGCTTGAGCCATAGCGTTGAGGTAACTGTCTACAACATGAGATTCAAAATCCCATTTATTGTAATAACCACCGTCTCGCAACGTACAGTCTAGAACTTTTTCTGTATTCATAATAACCTATATCTTAAAATATTTTGTTTTACAAAGCTTTAGCAAAACAAAGCAAATAACTAAAGCAGCAGAAAAAAAGAAGTAAGAGAATATATTCCCAGCAAAAAACAATGCAAAGTACTGAGACACAAATATGGTTTGCAATACCTGTGTAGAAAAGTCAATTCTAGTACTCTTTTGAACGACCCGAAATATCACCAACCCTACTAAAAAGAACAACATGCCGAACACGCCCATGTCAAAGAGTGTGTCCAAAAACAATCCTACAAATAGAGTTGAGTATTCGTTAAAGTATGATGCCCACACATCTCCTTTCGATGCAGTCTCGACCCCCACTATATTTACAATATGATAAGGAAGAGAGAAATAGCCAGTGAACTGACCCAAAAGCGGCGGAGCCACTTCATTCAATAGGTAAATTGTATTATCTATCCAGGAAGTAAAGTAATAAATTACTGAGAACAAGACGATATCTACATTACTACCTGACTGTTCATATATCCACCAATAGTCATAGTTTGAAAATCGCTGGTAAGTTATATAGTAGAACATGGCTAATATAAAACCAAATAGAACCATGAAAATTCTTTTCATCATTCTGGCAAAAACAGGTTCCATATCCTTCTCGAAAGTCAGCCAGAGTATAAAGATAGAAAATACATAATATATTATCCCAGATCTGGAAAAGCCGATTAGCCCAAGTAACGGGATGTTCAAAGTACCTATAAATGATAACAGGCTCAGGTAGTACTTCCTTTTAATGATATTGATCACCAAAAGCACCATACAAAACCAACCCAGTAAAGAGAAGAGACGTATGAATGGTGTTACAAAAGATGGGAACATGGAGGATACCAATGTCGTTGCATGACCCTCATTTTTAAATGAGGTCATAGACATGTCACCAGCCATGATAAACAAATACGAGTTGTATATTATGTAAAGGTTAATAATTACAACCGGTATACACCCCAAAAGTACTAACTTAGAAACACTCAACTTTCCAAGTGTTATATTTGCGAAATCATCCCTGACTCGCAAATTAGGAAAAAGGCAAAATATCAGCACCGTAAAAAAAATGCCGACACAAAATAAAGCAAATAATGAAGAAAGGCTTTCAAATGTTACGTCATCAGCTATAAGCAAGTTCAAAAAACAAGATGCCGAAAGCATGAAAAACAAAAAAGCTCTTACCCTTGAGACTTTCCTTTGCGAAAAATAAAGTGCAAAGAAATATATAGCTAATACTAACTTCATCACTTTCCTATTTGAATGAAACCGCTGCCTACTTTGATTGCGTTTTTATCACCACCGAGCTCAATCCATTTTTGTACGATTTCCTTTTTAGATGGCCACATATTTTTCTTACTCACATTTCTATACTTGTACTTATTCTTTAAGTTTCTTAGCTTATTAAAGACATTCACTTTAAAAGCATGCGTATAGTTTTTGTTGTAAGCACTCGTACTACTATTGAAATATGCATCTAAATCCTGAGCCAAAATGTCAGTTGCTTTCCCCAGCTCATTTAGATTCGATATATAGTAGTCAATTTCACGCTCATTATTTTCAAGCGCAGGCTGACCCTGTTTTTCAGTCTTCAAAAAGTCATCAATCGCTGACAAAACGCCTTGCGTCTCGTGACAAACAGTACCGATAGAGCGCAAACCAACGACCCCTTCTCCACCATCGTCTGGGAAAGGAATAAAGTTAACAGTCGGGATCTTCTGTAAATCAGCTTCAAGTCCAGTTGTACATTCGGAATGGATCAGCAACTTAGTTCGCTCGAAAATGTGCTTTACATCACCCGTATTATCAATCGTTAAGTTTTCCAGCAATTCAAAGTTCTTTCTGTACCATTCCACATCTTCAGCAGGATGAGGGCGTAACACAAACTGTTGTTCTGGATGACTGAGGCATACCTGGGCAACCATATCCGTGAACTCGATGAAATCACGTGCAGACGTTTTCCATCGATAATACATATTTGAGATAATCTCCGGCTTAGACTTTTTATCAAGTTCACCACCTTCGATCCGGATCTCAAGCATACGTTTACTCAATGCTGTAGGGTCATCTTTAACCGTTTGGACGTTTGAAAATCTCGTATTAAACAAAATGATTTTATCAGCATCTTTGACCTGTTCGCGTTTTTTAGCCGCATTTTTATACAAGTCAAACCGCGGCGAACCGATAGGCTGTGTCTTCGTAATCCAGCTCTCTTTATCGAAAATATCTCGTTGCGCCTGTCCCCAGAAGTAGACTTTTTCAAACACAGGCTTATCACACAGGTCCGACGGATAGGCTAGGCGAGACTCCCGCTCATAACCATTGACACGAAATGCACCGCCTTCATCATGGAAGTAGAAGATTTTACCACCAAGCTCTTCGATTTCTTTGAGAAATAGTTTGTCGAACCGAGAACGTCCTGACGTGCCTCCCAAGCGTCCGACCAGCACTCCACCATGCAGCAGAAACTTCGAACGAATATTTTGCGCGCCGCCAATATAACTTGAGATACCCATTTTTGACAGCTTATAGGCCAACAACAGACGCCATTCTAAATCCCGCTTTGGGGAGTCAACAATTTGGAAAGTGCTTTTCAAAATAAGTCCTTACAGTAACTGCTTTGAAATGAGTTTATTTAAGTAAGATCCTTCATTTTCTGTTAAGTCCATGTAAGTACCTTCTTCAACTATTTCACCATCTTTAAGTACGAATATTTTATCAACGTTTTTAATTGTACTAATACGATGCGCAATAACAATGATAGTTTTCTTCGATTTTAATGAGTTAATATACTCATTTACAATACTCTCAGTTTCAGAGTCCAGAGCGCTCGTTGCCTCATCAAAGATCAATAAGGATGGATCTGCATAGAACTCGCGTGCCAGTGCAATTCTCTGCTTTTGACCACCGGAAAGAGTTATACCGTTCTCACCCACTCGCGTTTCATAGCCTTCATTTTGTTTCATTATGAAATCATGCGAGTGTACATTTTTGGCACATTCAATAATTTTTCCATGCTCGGCCTCATTCGCCTGCGCATCAAACGTCATCGTAATGTTGCGCGCGATTGAGTCGTCATACAAATAAGGACTTTGAGTAACATATCCAATGCGGTCTTGCCAGCGATTACAGGTGCCTTTGACAGGCTGTCCATCATATAAAATCTGCCCCTCGCACGGCTCAAGCAAATTACTGATCAAGTCGATAATCGTCGTTTTACCCGAACCGGATGCCCCTATAAATGCGACCGATGTATTCCTCTTAATCGAAAACGACACGCCCTTGAGAATATGGTTCTCATTTGACTTGTACTTGAACTTTACGTTATCGAATACAATGGCATCTTCATGGCGAATTGGTGCTTGATCCGATAACTCAGTATCACTCGTCATATTGCCGCTTTCTGCCAAAACCCCTTTTACTTTAAGCACACCACCAGAAAACTCGAGTACAGACTGACGATGGCGCTGAACAATGAAAAAAGAATTGACTGACTTATAGATCAGGATCGTTGATATCAGCAATGATTCTGCGCTTCCCTCAAAGTAAGCGAGGTATAAATACGAAATCAGGAACAGTGAAACAATCAAGAACGGCTCTCGAATCGAAAGCGTAAATGCTTCAGCTTTACCCGTTTTATGCTGAAATACCGAGTATTCTTCCAACCGTCTATGAATAAGGCTTTCGATTTTGTTCAGGTTGTTGGTTACTTTTAAGTATTTAAAAGACGTAAAAAACTGCGTGATTAGACTCGCCGTATTCGATGAGTTGTCTACCATAGTTCTTGAATAGCTTAATACTCGTTGATTGATCCTTCTAAACAAGTACATCACCAATACACCGGTCAGCAGCATCAAAGAACCAAATATGTAGGAAATGTAGAAGGTTGCAATCAGGAAAGTAATGCTGATTAGCATATTTGAATAAAATTGACTGATCAGATAGAAGCAGTATCCAGCCCGGGTGCTTTGCTCATTGACTATATTAATGAATTCACCATTGTCCTTCTTAACATAGTCTTCATAGCTCATCCCTCTCAGGTTATGAATTATTTTTTGCCTGATATTCAGAATAAATCCAGCTCTCAGATTCGCTGCATAGCCAAATGCAAAGTAGGAGAACACCGCTTTAAGCATAAAGGCTGTGATAATGAATAATATCAAGACACCTTTTTCATCCAGTCCAAGTTTATCCCCGACATAACTTAAATAGGTGAAGGCCTGCTCAAAATAACCGATGTTAAACATGGCATTACCATCTGAAAGTAACAACTTGATCAGTGGCAACATACTAGCCAAACCTATCACTTCCAGGATCGAGGCCAAAAATATACAAACGTAAGAGATCAGAATTCTATTCCCAGTGACGGAATAAATATACCGAGTTATCTCAATTAACTTATTGTTCAACACGACTAACCTACTAGATGTTCTCTGCTAACCAGCTACGCAACACGACCTCTGTCCGAGCACGCATATCGCTCACGATCTCTTTAGAGCGATTGTCAGCAGGCTGCGCCTCTCCAGCTAATACAGCCAGAGCTTTTGCTTCCAGCTGTGCTGAAAACCCAGGGATACGTACGTCAACCAACCTATCTTCGAGGCTTAAACCTTTATACAAGTTTTCAATCTGCATGTAATTTAGCAACCCAATGCTTTCCACGCCCAGAGACAGTGCACACACATTAGAATGAAATCGAGAACCCAGGATAAGATCACATTTTGTATAAGCACCAAACGTGTTGTAAGCCGCACGATCACCCGTTGAATACTCAAACACGGTCAGATCTTTCCGTCTTAGTTCATCTGGCAGGTGATTGATAATTTTGTTGATGACGTCAAGATCTCTAAAGATATGTGGGAAGAAGACGAAGTCACAGCCACCGAGTGATTCTGAAATAGTGACCATAGACTTGGCAAACTCTACACAGAAGTCTTCCAACCCGTTCTCAAAGCCTTTAAACCTCACCTCTGGCATGTCAGACGCCACATTGATGCCAATCACTTTTCGCTTGTTGTTTTCATCACGCTCAGACGCAATACAATCGTTGATGAAAAAACCACCATCCGGAGCTTCATGAAAATGCGCTAAAACATCTTCTCCGACATGATTTCTCACATTCGCGAGTGCGCCGTCATTTCTTACTGTGATCAGGCCTTTTGATGCGACAATCGCCTCAATAAATGCTCTGAATTTACCCACAGAGGATTCTGTCGCCCCTTGTCCCGGATCGACACCCAGAGCATTAAAGTAGACTGGCGTATTAATTTTCTTATAGAGCTCAAGAGGGATCTCAATGGAAGTGCCTGTCGGTGATTTATCGACCCACAGCTCAAAGTAATTACCACCACCAATAATAAGTAAATCAAATGAATTCGCGAACTCTACAAACTCAGAGTCCCACTCGCGATTTTTCCAATAGAACTCCCTAATCTCTTGCTCTGTCCACTGAACCTCTACTTGAGCTACCGACTCAAACCAACGGCGAAAACCCAAGTGATTAGCATTGTCTCCAATATTTCCGGTGAAACTTGCGACGTGTAATACATTTAATTTCTTCAACTTTAGATTCTCTCTATATTTAATACTGACACCTTATCAAACCCCAACAGGATCACCTGTATTCTCTGTTGTCATGATGACAGGTAAGCAACCTCTGGCTATACAAACCTCAGGTGCATCAAAGACGGTGCGATTTTAAAGACGAACTACTACATCTCTATGCATATGGAGCGACATTTCCATTATATGACAAACTACATTACCAATATTCATCCTGAATCCAGTACTTTGTTTATAGATACTTTTCAGCAGTTCGCGCTGTGATTGGTCAACTGGAGGCGCTCTAGATAAGCCCTTCCATGCAGTTCAATAATAGAGCGGGAGTGCGCCTTCCGGCATCAACCTCATTTAGCTGATAGCTGCCACTCTGGGCAGCCTGATTCCCGCTAGCCTGATAAACTTTTATCGAGCGCGTATTATCCGTTGAAGCGTAGTCAGACCTAATCTTCAACGGATCTTTAGGGGGGAGCTTAGTCGTCTAAACCTTTACCATTAATGGTGTGACGCAACTTCCAGTTCCCTTCTGCATCTTTCCCCCAGACATGCGGTGAACGATGCTTATCAATTGTCTGCCAGAACTCTTCCTCTGTCGTATCGATGTACTTTAAAAATTCAGGGAAGTATTTTGCAGGGAACTCTGTGTCGTACTTTTCAACCAGGTACGCGGCTTCTTCACGAGTGATTTTGCCATTACGTACTTCCTGAGCAGCATCATAAGTGCATCGACCAATACCGAATTTTGTCAGTGTGGTGAAATAGTGGAACGGATCAATTTTGTCATCGATACTGCTGTACTTGGAGTAAGTACCTTCAGTTCTTTCAGGGTTCGCCTCGAAGCCAGTGTTTTCTACGGCATAGTAATAACACTCTTGAGGATCCCACTTCACATAATAACCCAGATAGTGCACTTCGACACCAGCATCAATAAGATCCTGCTTCTCTGGAGCAATATAAGGTGCAAAGTCATCTTTTGTATAGCGACCGCTGTCGATATACTCTTGCATGGTTACCCCACCAAACTTCATCTCAAGCGCGTCATCAGCAGAGAAGAAGTCCATGTTCATAATTGGGTTAGAGTTTTCTTCGATAGCATTACCGTATTCAGCCTGGTTTTCACCATACATTACAAGTTTTACGCCAAACTTTTTCGCCATTGCCGGACCAATAATGCGCTGACCTACAATAAATGGCTGGAAAGGGTGCAACAAGTTGTGAAATGCATTTTTTGTCATTTCTCTGTGTAGCTTACCATTTGGAGTGTACAAGATATTATCCAGTCCACCAGTATGCATCCACTCCTGGAAGTTTTTCATACCAATGTCAGTATACAGGTGAGGAGCCCAGGTCACGGTTAGTGGATTCATACCATACTTGTACTTCAGCAGGTGAGCCGTGAATGCACTATCTTTACCACCACTACCAGGTACAATTACGTCATATGAGCCATCATTACTTCTAAATTTAGCAAGCAATTCAACCAACTTTTTGTCACGGGCTATCCAATCAATGCCCTCTTCCTTTTCTTCATGGTAAACACATGCTGAGCAAACACCATCTTCATTGAAGTTAATAACTTTTTTCGCTTCGCCTTTATCGCTCTTAAATTCAATTGTAGAGCTAGGTCTTTGATTAGAAATCACACATTTCTTGCAAAACTTAACTTCATTCGGAAGCCCATAATACGCTTCATGCTTACTTGCCATTTTTACTTTCCTCACAGATTTTGACAAAATTCTTCATTATAGATAGCCCCTCGACTGCACTTTTCTCAGGGTGGAATTGGCAGCCATAGATGTTCCCTTTCTTTACGGTAGAGCAGAATACATAATCAGAATATTCCGTTGTAGACAGAATATGCTCTTCATGCAGCGGAGACGCTGCAAAGGTATGAACGAAATACATATTCGCTTTATCATTCAAACCATCGAGTATTGTATTATCCCATGCTTGTGCATCGGGTTGTGCAATTTCATTCCAGCTAACGTGCGGCAGCTTTTCATAACCCGGATTCAGGGTTTTCAGCTTTTGAATTTTACCCTCGATTAAATCAAGTCCAAGCGTAAGGCCAAACTCTTCACTCTCGGAAAACAGCATTTGCATTCCAAGACAGATACCCAGTAATGGTTTATTCATGCCCGCATAGTCTTTGATCACGGCATCCAGGCCATTTTCTTTGAGCTTAGCCATACCATGAGAAAATGCGCCGACACCCGGCAGCACAACGCCATCAGAATTAAGAATGGTCTCTTTGTCGTTGCTGACCACGACCGACGTCGCTCCTACTTTCTCTAACGCATTAATAATGCTTCTGACATTACCTACGCCGTAGTCTACAATTGTTACTTGGCTCATACTCTTACCTTAATATTCTTACTTTCCAGGTCAGCTTTCACTTCACCAACATTTAGCAGGTCGTAGTGCAAGACAGAAGCCAGCGCCACTGCATCCGCATCTGACTTTTGCAGTAGTTCAGATATATGTTCCGCATTTCCCGCGCCGCCACTCGAAATAACAGGAATAGACAGCACTTTGGTTACGGCGTCGTTAAGTGCAAGATCGAACCCTTTTTTGGTTCCTTCGGCATCAATGGAGGTCAGTAAAACCTCACCAGCTCCCAGGCTTTCCGCTTTCTTGGCCCATTCAATTACGTCCATTCCAGTCGGCTCTCTACCATTGTCGTAATATACTTCCCAGCCACCTGTTGCAGTTTTCTTTGCATCAATTGAAATAACAATACACTGTGAACCGAATACCTTAGATGCCGTAGTGATAAACTCAGGATCTCTGATCGCCTGTGTGTTAATAGCAACTTTATCTGCGCCGGCATTCAACGCATTCTGGATGTCTTCAATGGTTCTGATCCCGCCACCTACTGTGATAGGTACAAACACATCTTTACACGCATCTTCAATGATGTGACTTAAGCTGTTTCTGTCATAGTAGGCCGCAACGGCATCCATAAAAATGATTTCGTCGATGCCACTTTCATAGTACTTAACAGCCATATCGTTTGGCTTACCGACTTTACGCAACCCTTCAAGGTGAATCCCTTTAATAACGAAGTCGTTTTTAACGTCAATTCTTGAAATAATTCTAATCTTTTTCATTTGTCAGCTCTTGAAATTGTTTTTGACAGTTAATTTGCCAAACCAGCTTAGAGTCTAGGATCTGCTTGAACTTCACATCACTATTGCCAGAACCAAACTCGTGCTCTTCCTCACCCATTGTTTCAGTGGGCATACCTAAAACCTTATCAATGCCTGACAAAATCTCTTGTACTGAATAGCCTGTATTAACGATTAACTCTGAACTTGACCGATTGCTCTGTCGAGTGCCCACATCAACCACCGGCACGTTGTAGAAAGGCGCTTCTCGAACTCCTGCGCTCGAATTTCCAATAATAAAATCGGCATTCTTTAGCAAAGTCAGAAAGTACTCAAATCGGAGTGAAGGGTATACTTTAAAACAAGCGTTATTTTCTAGAGCGCTATATTCATGAATAATCTCGATACTACCAAGATCATTATTGGGATAAATAACCAGATAGTTTTTACCACTTTCAACAAGCGCCTGACGGAAATGCTTTGCATACTCAATGATACTGCTGTATTCAGTCGTCACCGGGTGGAACATCGCTATCGCATAGTTTTCGAAATCAATCCCATAGTAGTCTTTGACCAACGCTAAACTTGGAAGCTTCTTAGGATCCATCAGGTCTAAATCCGGCGAACCTATCACAAATATGGACGATTCAAGCTCACCTAACTGCACCAAACGCTTTTTAGCAATGTCATTGGCCACAAAGTGAACATGTGACATTTTACTCACAGCGTGTCTTATCAGCTCATCAATAGTGCCCGATATCTCACCCCCTTCGATGTGAGCAACCAAAGTATTATTGATGCTGCCTACAATCGCTCCGGCAAGCGCTTCTACACGATCACCATGAACAATTATCAGATCAGGTTGTATCTCTGCAATATAATGCGAAAAGCCATCTATGGTCTTTGCCAATGTACGATCCATATTTTCGATCGTATCATGGTTAATATAGCAATAGATATTCGAGAAACCGGCTTTGTAAATTTCATCCACAGTGCGACCGTATTTACTGTTCATGTGCATACCGGTGGCGAACACATGAACCTCATAATTACTGCTGTTCTGCGTTATATTAATCAGAGATTTCAACTTACCAAAATCAGCTCTCGTCCCTGTTAAGAATACTATTTTCTTTACTGAATTATCTGACATCGTTTCTTTTCAGTTGTTGATTGTTAGGAATATCTTGGCTTGCTTGTTTACCCAGCAGTGATTCATATTCTTCTGCTAAAAACTCACCTGTACCGGGTCGTTTTACCCACAGGTTATCTTTTGTAAACACATCGCCGGCTTTAATTTCTGCAATGGTGACAACACTCGCGTATGCGAAATCAATCGTTACCTGCTCCTCTGCCACGGCGCATTTGCGCCCTCCACGCATTTTCTTCATACGCTTTGATTGAGCAATCAGCTCCGCACATTCAGCAGGGTCCATAGAGCAACAAATATCTGGCCCGGTACGCGTCTCTTTACAGTCAATGAAGTGTCTCTCCAGGATAGACGCGCCAGCAGCAACGGCACCCAAACAGGCTAGGTTATCAATACTGTGGTCGGAAAGGCCGACAACCGCATCAGGAAAAGCTTCCTGTAGCTCTTCCATCGCGCCAATACGAATTAAATGATCTTCAGTCGGATACAAATTTGTTGTGTGCAGCAGACTAAATGGCGTTTCGTGCTTTCTGAAAATTTCTACCGCCTTTCTGATTGACTCAATGTCATTCATACCAGTGCTTAAGATCACTGGCTTTTTAAAGCTGGCGATCAGATCAATTAGCGGGTAGTTATTGCATTCACCAGACCCAATTTTATAAGCCTCAACACCCATGCGCTCAAGTCTTAGTGCCGCGGCTCTGGAAAAAGGTGTGCTAATGAAAATTGCACCTTTTGACTCAATATAGTGCTTGAGTTTTGCCTCTTCTTCTTCATTTAATGCGCACCTTTCCATAATTTCATATATGGATACATCGGCATTACCAGGAATGACATTTTTTGCTTCCTGGCTCATTTCATCTTCTACGACGTGTGTCTGGTGCTTAATAATCTCTGCGCCAGCACTGATAGCCGCGTCGACAATCTCAAAAGCCGTTTCTAGCGAGCCTTCATGATTAATACCAATTTCAGCAATCACTAATGGATCATAATCTAGGCCGACTTTACGCCCTGAAATTTCAAACACTGGATTAGTCATATTCATTACTCTTAATTAATTTTTCAACATTTAATAAATCTTCTAACGTATCAATATCTGCTGATTCACTATGTGACATAATGAAAGGGAACACATCCGTTCTTGGAAATTGGCTCCTTTTCTTAAATTCATCAACGTTGAAAACGTATATCGCACCATTGGGCTGAAATGCTCTGGGAAGATCTTGCCGTCGACTATAAGGCGCCTCAGCGCTATATAACCCCACAATATGACCGCCTTCTGTTTCTACATAGGCTTTAACCGGCGTATGGTGGGGCTCGAATACACTGAGCACTAAGCTGGCATTTTCCTTTTTATACGTCTCAATAGCACTTTTGATATGTGAAGACGTCCTGAGTGGTGAAGTTGGCTGCAGTAACACCATAGTATCAAAATCGAGACCTGTCTCTTCCAGCACCGATATGGCATGAGCAATTACCGGCTCACTCCCTGCGGTATCTGACGCAAGGTCACCAGGCCTTACGATTACTTGTGCACCATACTCTCTGCTCACCTCAGCGATTTCATTGTCATCAGTTGATACATAAACACCACTGAATTGATGAGAGTCTAACGCAGCTTTAATAGTCCAACCGATCAGCGGTATTCCATTTAAGGGGTAGACGTTTTTTCGAGGCAGGCCTTTGGACCCACCTCTTGCCGTTATCAGCGCAATACTCATGTGAACTCTATATCATTGTATCTTCAAGCAAGGAGCTACTTTTCAGATTTATACTCGTAGTTGTAGTAACCGTAATAACCGTAGGCATTTGCAGACTTACGTACCACACCATTAAACACCACGCCCTTAACATCAATGCCGTTTTGTTCAAATCGGTTACGGGTGATTTCTAACTCTTTTGCATGGTTCTGACCAAAACGAGAAACAAGCAACGTAGTACCCGCGTGTGCACTAACAATAGCAGGATCTGTTACAGCGAGTATGGGTGGGGTATCTACGATTACCAGATCATAGGCAGCACTGACTTCTCCAATGAGTTTGGTGAAGTTTTCATGCATCAACAGTTCTGACGGATTTGGTGGGATCTGCCCACGAGTAATCACCTCAAGTCCCTCAACCTGTGTTTTCTTAACAACCTGCTCCAGCGTTAAGCGGCCTGATAAATAGTCACTTAAACCATTGTCCCACTTCATACCAAACTGAGTTTGCAGATACCCTTTACGCATATCACCGTCAATCACCAACACACTTTTACCACTTTGCGCCAAGATCGTTGCAAGGTTAACAGTGACGAATGACTTACCTACGCCCGGACTCGGGCCTGATATTGCAATGACGTTGTTTTTTGCTTCTAACATTGCAAAGTGAAGACTGGTACGCAGACTTCGTAATGCTTCCACCGACAAGTCAGCAGGATTGTCTATTGCAAGTATCGATTTTGCTTTTGCAACTTTACCTTTACGCGCCTTTGCAAAGCCAGTTAGCTTCACCTGGTACTCAGAAAACGGAATACTTGCATAGACAGGTAAACCGAGTGCCTCAATTTCTGCGGGATCCTCGATACCCTTATGTAATGCTTTGCGAATCAAAACAATTGCGACAGCACACAGTCCGCCCAGCAAAGTGGCCATTACTACGATGAGGGCTTTTTTCGGCTTAACTGGACGCGTAGTGTTGGCCTGAGCGTAATCAACGATACGGACGTTCCCAACGGTGCCGGCGCGCACAATATCCAATTCCTGAGTTTTTGCTAGCAGCAACGTATAGATTTCATTATTAACTTCAACGTCTCGCTTCAGTCTCAGTAACTCTCTTTGCGTTTCAGGTAAGTCCTGAACTTCTCCTGTCAATTCATTGCGCTGACGTTTAACAGTATCTATTTGCTCTACAACACCGCGATATGACGGGTGCTCACGCTTAAACTTACGACCCAGTTCTAAGCGACGAAGCTCTAGTTCCTGTAACTTTGTTTCTAGTGCCACAATTTGCTCAAGTACACCTTGAGTTTCTAAACTGATATCGATCGATTCTTGGCGGATCTGATAATTGTTAAATGCTTTTTCAGCTCTCTCAAGACTTCGCTTAACCTCTGGTAGTTGAATTTCCAGGAATTCCAGCGACTTCTGAGCCTCAGCACTGTTGCGCTCAACGTTTCGACGAACGTAGATAGCTGCGACTTTATCCAGTACCATCTCAGCATACATCGGGTCTTCATGCTGGAAAGAGAGATTGATAATACCTGAGTCTTTGCCTTTCTCCGAAGCGGAAATCCAGCTTTGTAGATCTAAAATAGTCTGCAAACGGTTGCGCTTAACGATTGAAAATTCAGTCCCTTCTCTGGCAACTAGGGTTCTGATTGCAATTTCAAATGTCCCTTGTTTTACTTCCTCGCCCACTTTGCCGGATAGCACTTCTTGCCCATCGGCATCGAGCAAAGTGAAGCCATTGCCCGCTGTTACACGTATCACATACTCCATTCCCAGGGCCCGGTTTGGTACGTTGAATCTGTGTACATCGATTCTTTCACCACCCCATGCAAAAGATTCAGCACCAAACGATGGCTCTGCAATTTCATTCTCTTCTGTGGCCACGAACTTGCGAAAGCTTCTTCCACCAATCACCGGGAATAGTTTCGGCTGGACAACCATATCGAGCTTTAACTGATCAACGGCTTCTCCAATCACACTCCGGGACTTAAGTAGCTCGATCTCCGTCACCGCTGCTGATGTACTTTCAAACATACCTGACACATCATCAAAACCAGGCACGGAACTGCCTTTTTCTTCGACCTGAACCATTGCAGTTGCTTGATAGATTGGCGTACTAAAGACCGCATAGCCAACCCCCAGGAGCATAAAGAGTGTCGTGATTCCAACGATAAACCACTTGGCATCGAGTAAAGCACCGAACAATGCCATAAGGTCGAACTCTTGAATATTATCGCTTTCCGACTTCTGTTGGGTGATTAGATTTGGCTGAGCATTCATATACTCACGATTCCTTATAAATACTGTTGCCAAGCGCTACAAGCGCTTTCAATAAGACCATACACGTGCTCAAACGCTTCTCGCGACTGTCTGTATGGATCCGGAATTTCTTTATCGCCGATCCATTTACCAAGCAAAAAAGTTTTGCCCCGCGCTTGTGGAAATCGCCCACAAAGATCGGTCATATGTCTGTGTTCCATCACCAAAATAAGGCTGTTCTCTGACACAACAGAGGCCGTCAGTTGGCGCCCTTGATGAGCGCTCATATCTATGCCATGCTCATTAGCCAGTTTCTGCGCCATGTTATCTGCAGACTTACCCGCCAGTGCAGTTAAACCTGCCGATGACACCTCAATGTTCTTTCCTTCGAGTTTACTCTTTAACAGATATTCCGCTGTCGGACTGCGGCATATATTCCCCGCACAAACCATTAATACACTATCGAACATGAATACTCACAATTATTGATTGTCTATATCTTGGATGGCATCGACTGTTGACAGCGATGGCAATAATAGGCTAATAACCTTGTTCCAACGAGCAAGAGGTGCACTCGTCACGTAAACAATATCTTGTGGCTGAAGCTCGAACTGTTCAGCAAGTACCAATGCCGCTACATTTTTGGCGTGAAGCTGATAAACATCCGCTAGCACTCCATCTTGATCCATATCCCGTTTTCTCAAGACAAACACACCATTCGCATCAGCCGTTCGCTCGTTAAAGCCTCCTACTTCAGAAAGTGCTTCTGCCAGGCTTAAACCATAGCGATTTACTGGTACCTTGCCCGCCTTGGAGACTTCACCCAATACATATACATTGCGTTTGTCGTTACGCCCAATATGGATGAGGTCACCGTGCTGCAGCAATCTATTTTGTGAAATATCGCCCTTGGCATAAAAATCATCTAAGCGAATAACTTCTGTTTTTGCGCCTCGGGAAAAAGTGACCGTTTGCCAGTCCGCACTTTCGGTTAAGCCACCGGCCTGATTGATGGCATCAACCAAGGTTACTGGAGTTTCAGTGATAGGATAAACACCGGGCTTAGTAACTTCGCCTGTGACATAAGTCTTTTGGCTTTTAAATCCGACAACCTTAACATCGATTTGTGGTTCTTCAATAACACGGCTTAAACGCTTTACAAGCTCATCCCGCAACTCGGTCACGGTTTTGCCTGCTGCGGGCACTTTTGGCGCGTATGCGAAAGTAATTGTACCGTCTGATTGAACTCTGAAACCATCAAACTCAGCGGTCCTTTGAACGGCCGCTGGAATCGTCAATTCTGGGTGATCCCAAACGCCGATAGTGATCACATCTCCGACACCCAGACGATATTCATATTCAGATAGATCAAGGCCGGTTAAATTAGAATGTAAAGGTGAGTCTGAATTGCCAGCCTTATGCTCTTTAACGAGTTGAGCATCAATAAGGTGGATATTGATTTTCTCCAGGTCTTTTTCTAAGTTAGCTGACTGTTCATTTGAGCTTATTCCCTCAAAATGGCCACCTGGAATGATCGAACAGCCACTCATTGCAAGCAATACCGTAGCCGCAATGATGGTTTTACAGCTTGACGCCATTATTTCTTCCCAACAATTTGAATTTTTCTTTTGATTACTTAGTAAAAACTTAGCAGGGCCAATTAAAGCATGCGCGATTGTTAATCGCAAGTATCAACCCTTGTGAAGTTACTGCCCGTTAAAAGGAGATGTGTTAAAAATACAACTCTCAGCTAAAAACCAATCGTGCTGACTGAAATTGGGCCGGTTAGACACGCTTCCGCCCTTGGGTTACAGCCCCCCAATTACCGTTTTTACTTAGACTACGCCTAGTCTGTTACCTCTTAAAGACTGTCTAAATATCCATTGTGATGAGGTATTGTATTCGTTTATGTTAAAGGACAAAAAGTACCGGCTCGTGCACTAATGAAGCCACTTTAAGGACAGATGCAGCTATGTACATCCGTTGTTGCTGACAACATAAAGAAATAGAATACACAAATTATTTAAAAAATAAATAAGCATAAAGGATTGCTTTCCTGTTCAGGATCTGGCAACAATCCCATTATCAACAACAATTTTTGCCTGCTGATTAAGTAGTTTCACTAACAATATAGATCGACTATCACCATCCGATTGCTGATAAATCGCATGAAGATCTTTGAAACAGCCTTCAGTTAGCAGCACGGTATCCCCTCTGTTTAACTCACATCGTTGCTCCCTTTTCGCTCTGTCCTTTAATTCAACAATCAGTGCTTCCGGAACCATTTGCAAGCGTATACCACAGCGCACAAAGTCAGAAATGCCCCGAGTATTTCGCACTGCGGAAATTTGTATAGAAAAGGGATCGAGACGTACAAAAAGATACCGAGGGAATAGTGGTTGCAGCGTAACACGGCTGCATGCCGTCTTACGTTTTGAGAGTCTTGGTAGATAAGATTCAATACCTTGACTTCTAAGATTATCTTGAGCTCTCTGTTCCTGTTTAGGTTTACAGTAGAGTAGATACCAGCATTCCATGCAATAGCTTCCCAATACTAACGATGACGATATGAAAAAAGTATTATACCGGTTTTATCAAGTGAGTCCAGTTCCTAACAGGTGAGTTCTGCGTGAATCTCCCCAGTGGCGCTTGATGTGAAAAGTGCCACCGGGACAGAACAAGTTAGTCACTACCAAATAAATCTCGGGTGTAAACCTTCTCTGCAACATCTCGAATGTCTTCAACCATTCTGTTTGATACGATCACATCCGAGATTTTTTTGAACTCATTCAGATCATTGATAACCCGAGAATGGAAAAATTCACTCTCATTCAGGACCGGCTCATAAATGACAACCTCTATACCCTCAGCTTTGATTCGCTTCATGACGCCCTGAATAGCCGAAGCTCTAAAGTTATCGGAGCCACTTTTCATGATCAGACGATAAATACCCACAACTTCAGGCTTGCGCTTCAAAATTGACTCAGCGACATAATCTTTACGTGTGTCATTGGCGTCAACAATGGCACGGATAAGGTTATTCGGTACATCCTGATAGTTGGCTAACAATTGTTTAGTGTCTTTTGGCAGGCAGTAACCACCGTAGCCAAACGAGGGGTTGTTGTAATGTCTACCAATGCGAGGGTCCAATCCCACTCCTTCAATGATTTGCTTAGAGTCTAGCCCATGCGTTTCAGCATAAGTATCAAGCTCATTGAAATAAGCCACTCGCATTGCCAGATAGGTATTTGAAAACAACTTGATGGCTTCTGCTTCGGTAGAGTCCGTGAACAGCACATCCACGTCTGCCTTAATAGCCCCCTCTTGAAGTAAATGGGCAAAACTTTCCGCGCGTTCTGAGCGTTCACCGACGATGATCCGCGAAGGATACAAATTATCGTAAAGAGCCTTCCCTTCTCGTAAAAACTCCGGGGAGAAGAATATGTTATCTATACCAAATTGCTTTTTTACGCGTTCAGTATAGCCAACTGGAACCGTCGATTTGATTACCATTACGGCATTTACGTTGTACTCAAGTACATCGCTGATCACCGCTTCGACTGACTTCGTATTGAAGTTATTGGTTTCAGGGTCGTAATCGGTGGGTGTCGCAATAACAACGTAATCAGCATCCGCGTATGCAGTAGCCTTATCAGTCGTAGCGTGTAGCTTAAGCGGCTGGGAAGTAAGATAGTGAGATATCTCAGGATCGACTATTGGCGACTGTTTGTTTTTTAACAGGGATACCTTGTTTTCATCGATATCTAATGCAATAACATCATTGTTCTGTGCAAGCAAAATAGCATTGGAAAGTCCTACATAGCCAATGCCCACGATAGTGATTTTCATATCTGTATTTACTCCCGGCCCTTGCTGAAACTAAACGAAAAATAACGATTGTAGGGCTTACATATATTGCGCCATTCTATCATAGCAGCCTCTACTCTGTAAGCTTTGGAAACCAAGACAAAGATAAGGAATATACCCTACAAAGCGATGCCCTCTCTGATTGTAACCGCAGAGCAAAAGGCGCTTACACTCAGTTCAGAGGACAGGACAAAAACGAAACCTAGTGTCGATTTTTTACTCCATATAGTACGCAGATAAAAATATGGAGCTACTTTATATTAGCAAAAATGTTAATGTGCCACGAACACAGCTTTTGAGTGGGTCAGTTAGATAACCTGATAATGTTCATATTCTTAATTAGTTAGGTTTTTCACATTAAATATGAAGCATACTAAACTGGCTATTTTGTAGCGGCTGGACAAGCCGTCGAACTTGACTAAGGGTTACCGATAAGCTTTGAGTAACTTAAACCAGCATTACTTTTTGTATTTGAGATAGCCTTTGAGCAAATATTCCAAAAAATAACGAGATGACAGCAAGACGTTTAACCCCATCACTTCTCTATACAACCGCCACTGCCAGACAATGATCTTGAATTTGTTTTTCGACATGCCTGAATCAGTTCTGTAAAGCGCGAGAGGCTCTTGCAACGATGCCGCCATGGGGATCTGTTTCAGAATTGTCAGCCAAAGAGCATGATCTTGCCTTTTCCGGATCGAGGGCATATAAACTTTGCCCAGCTTTTCAGCGTCATACATAGCGGTCAGGCAGCCAATGACATTACTTCCCAACAATTGTTTAAACGTGACTGATTTAGGCGGGATGACCAGCCCAAGCTTCGCGTCAGTCGTAAATTTCTGGTAAGCTGTGAAGGTAAGCGCATGATCGTTCTCAAGCGCAAACGCCACCTGCTTCTCAAGCTTTTCGGGAAGCCATAAGTCATCGGAGTCAAGAAAAGCAATAAAACGCCCCTCAGCACGGCTTATTGCATTATTTCGTGCCAACCCTGCTCCGCCGTTTTGACTCTGAACACACAGTTTGATGCGAGGATCTTTCTTTGCTTCTTCTTTAATTAACTCGACGGTACCATCCGTAGATAAATCGTCTGTAATCAACAGTTCCCAGTTTTGGTAGGTCTGTTCAATAACCGAGCGAATACTCTCTACTACATACTTTTCAGCATTATAAGTTGGCATGATAACTGAAACTAAAGGTTCCATTACACTAACGCCCCATACCCATAATGACGACCTTTACGGTTTTAAGCATGATTTTAATATCAATATAAGTGCTATGATGTTTGATATAGTGAATATCGTATTTGTGCTTCCAAATCGCATCTTGCACAGATGCCCCATATGGGTAGCTGACCTGAGCTAAACCAGTAACACCAGGTTTTACTGCATGACGGAATCTATAATACTTAATTTCGTTTTCAAGGGTTTCAATGAAGATTTCACGCTCGGGACGAGGGCCAACCATGGACATCTCACCTTTCAAAACATTCAGTAGCTGAGGAAGTTCATCTATACGTGTTTTACGAATAAACTTGCCGACCTTAGTTACTCGGCTATCATTCTTCGTTGCCCATTGCGCGCCTCCTTTCTCGGCATCTGTGCGCATAGAGCGAAATTTAATAACGTCAAACTCAATATTATATTGTCCGGTTCTTCTTTGTTTATAAAAGATTGGACCAGCTGATTCGAGTTTGATCATCAATGCTGCAATAATGGAGATAGGCGCAGTGAGAACTAATAGTATCAGAGCAGAGAAAATATCGATGACCCTTTTTGCTCGTTGAGTACGCTTCGTAGATAGAATTGAAAACGCTTTCTGATGTAAAAAGTAACTACTTTTCAATAAAGAAACTTCAGTGTAGCCACATCTCTCATCTAAATAGCTAACCAGCGGCTCAACCCAAGCACCATATTCGGTTGCAGACACTAAGAATTCTCTTTCGTCATCACTTAGCCTTGTATTTTCGAAGTGCGTAATTACTTTTTGATCCAGGTTAGTCAACTGATAATCATTAAAAATAACTTTGACGTCACTACCAGCAAGAACTTCTCTGATAACATCAACCTGATCATTCGGACAATATACATAAATTTCTTTTGCTTTATAAGCATATTTTGGTGCTTTAAAAGACTTACTTTTTTTAAATTTATTTACCATGATTAAGTCGAACAGTTCCTGACGGTTATTGAAAAAACTAATAACGTATTTTTCTCATAGAAAAGGGAAGATTTAGCATACCTCGCGACGGTATAGTGCCCGCGTATTGCACAAAAGCAATTAGGAGGGAGATGATAACACACTAGCCGATCTACGAACAGTACCAACTCTGTTAATTCTTGTAAATATAGTGGTTAGTATTGTCTTTAAGTGTAAGCAAGATCAGTCGCGGTCACAGATAAAGGGAGCATATGCTGCTCCCCTCTTGATAGATTGCACTTAAGGCAAGAGAGTACTTTTTGTGACTAACGTCAGACTATCTCTCACGACAAAGATTTTGCGTAAAGATCACCCCACAGCACTTCTGCTTTACGGCAGGAGAATGCTTCGAAGCCACTTCCAGGAGTCAAGGTAAGCTCACCAAAATAGATCTGCCCTTCTACAAGGTACAAATCGACTCTCATGTATTCGCTATCTCCAAGCAATGCAATGGCTAATTCCGCCATTTTATTTACTTCTTTGCTGGTTGGAAGTGGGTAGTCACCTTTTGCGTAAAGCACTTCCAAATCAAGCAGGTTCAACTCACTGTCGTAGTAGTTTCTTTTATGATCTGTAAACCTATCAAAATCAACTTGTAAAAACCAAACTGGATCACCACCATTCCTGAAAACGTGGAATTTGAAGTCTTCCGGAACAGACCCGCTAACGCCAATTTTTTTTTCAACAATCACTCTACGTTCAATTTCTTTGTACTGAACCTCACCTAACAAGACACCTCGATAATCTTGCTTCAGTGCGTTATTAAATTTATTGCTAATTTCCTCTGCCGCCTTCTCCGTGGGGAATATTTCAAGATGCCCGCTACCGCTTCCATGGTTTGTTTTTACTACTATGTCATCTCTCGACGTATCTATGTCATCAGGCCTAAGCTCTTCATATACACCGATTAAAGGGATCAAGTATTCACTGCCTATTCTTTCTTCAACGTACTTTCGCACCGCGTATTTATCAGCATATATGCTCTCTTTCTTACCCAAACGAAGCTTTCTTAATTGGATATATTCGCTAAAAGACTTAGGGTTACTCCAGCTCATAAAATAGCCATGCTTAATAAAGAAGTATAAAAATACCCTGATTTTTAAAGGTAAAATCTTTAATACTGTATCTATCATTTCGAAACGTTGAACCTCTTTCCTGCGATCTCAGTAATGACTTCATGCCAATACTTTTGTAAAGTCATTGGCTGTACTTTTGCAACGTGTTGAAAAAACTCTTCCCTCGCCTCAACATCCAGCATAGATTGGATCGCCTCTTGCAGGCCTTTATCATCCCCTGGCCGAATGATAAGACCGTTTTCTCCATCTTTGACAAATGCATGGATCCCCCCTACATCAGAGACAATGACAGGTTTGCCTAAGCTCCACGCTTCCATTATAACCCTTGGAAAACCTTCATAATTATTTTTAGAAGGTACAAGCACAACATCACTCTGTGCATAGAGCTTTGCCACATCCTGATTACGGACCTGACCATAAAGCGTCACACTGTCAGACAGACCATGTTCCTTAATAAATTGCTCCAATGAAGCTTTAATTTCTCCACCGCCAGCGATATGGAAGTGAACAGCTCCTTTAAGCCTCTTGGCTGCTTCCATGATCTCCAGAATGCCTTTATCTTCAGTCAGCCTACCTACGAATAGGCAATTAAGCTTTTGCTCTTCTTTAGTAACATCTGATTTAGAGAAGCTCTGCACCATAGTATCTACGAACTGGTGCGTGTTATTGGGGTTATAATGAGCGCTAAAATCGTACATTGCCTGCCCAGTACAGACATTTTCAACAGTATCTCCGGCACAAATTTTTGCCATATAGCGCTTTATCACTCGCGAAAAGACATAGGCCAGGAACTTGTTTACCCCTTTATATTTCTTGTCACGCCAGGTATTGAATCCATCTGCACAGATATGGTTAAACAATGGCTTTTTATGTCTCATCACTCTCAGAGCGAAGACAATAGCCCCCATCGAAGGAGTTCTTGCCCAAAAAATGGCGTCGTCATGCGCCAAGATGACTTTGTCACACTCCGCCTTGAAATTGCGAAGGTAACCGGGCTTAATCAAAGCAAATTTCGCAAATTGCATCGTTGAGTCATACCAGGGAGACTCATAAAAATGGGCTTCACTGACTTCTGTACTCGCCCCTTCAGGCATAACACTACCATTACATGCTTGAGACATAACATAAACATTCTCTTTCCCTACCATATTTTGCAAGAAAGCCGCGGATGTTTGTCTAGTATAATAATGATCACCAAACTTAGTGTAAGGTTCTCCCAAAAAAGCTATGATTTTCATTGTGTACCTTATAAAAATTCAGGGCTACCAAACCTTCAGTATGGTGCCGTATAAGCAAGTATTATATCCTATTTCTCGCTTTGGATTGCACTGGAATACCTGTAGCTTAGGCCTATCGCAATGCCATTACATAAGAAAATGGTTTCCAGAAAAGGGTGGAGATAAGACAGTCCAACGACATTCGCAATGAAGAAAATACACATTCCTTTACTTTTCAGCCCCATCCCATAGAGCAAGAAGAATAGGAAGTAGCATGCAAACCCAATGAGGCCAAAATGACCAATCAGCATGGTTATTAATAGATGACTGTATTTACCCTCTTCATAAGAGTAGGCGAAATTACCCTCATTGATACCAAATCCAAACAACAACTCCTTTATCGAGTACTGTGCGCTCAATGTTGGCAGGCTCTGTAGAACCCCCAATTTGGTTGAACCACTTCCGTCACTTGTCAGCACCTGAAAAATGGTTGGTGACAGGAAGCATACTGCAATCAACCCCAAGACGATCAACTGTACTTGATTAACCATGTCACGCCGGAAAAAGAACAAATATAAATATAATACAAGGCTTGACGCAATCGCAGCCCGGCTCAAAGTGAGAAAGATCAAGACCAGGAAAGTGGCACTGATCACTTTTCTGAAACGCTGATTATCAGAGAAATAGGCAAAATAAACTTTGTGAATTGCAAAATAAAACAATGCATATAGCCCCACTGCGTTCGAGTCAACCATAAAGGGACTATCCATTTTAAGGGCATAGAAGTTTTGCAAAACCTGGCTTGGATCTGAAATAATAGACAGAGAGCGTAAAACAAATTCCAGGCTCAAGAAAATCAAAGCAAATACACTCATTAAGAGCATTGCACTGTGAATTTCACTTTTGCGGGTATGGCAGATCAAATAAATTGCCAATAGAGACATCAAAACAGGCAAGATGATCTTCACCGTATCGAACAGAGCTTCAGATGCAGAAGAGTTACCTATAAACGAGCAGACTACCAGAGAAAAGAACAAAAATGCATGCAGGCTGAAGTCTGTTCGCAGGCGTAGCTTACTGTTTGTGTCAATCCTGGAGGCGAATAAGCTCCATACGACTACGAGCACACCAAATAATGGGACGAGAAAGCGAGTGCCCGTATATGATCCATACTGGATCGTACTCGCAACAAGTAAAATAGTGAGAAGTAAACCGTACTTAGACATCAACTTTGCTTACCTAAGAGAGAATTTACAAGAATTTCTTCTTGAGACTATGCAGCCTACGTAGCAATGGCAATGCATGTTTAAACATGCTCAATATCTTCTGGCTTGAGTTGACCCCTTTATAAAGTGCTTCCGACTCAGTTAAAAACTGCTTTGTGAGGTCATAATGACGTGACTTAAGTGCAGAAATGGCTAAGTAGGCCAATTCCCTTGCAATACAATAATCAATAAGTTCAGATGTTACGCCAAGTTTCTCTACACGCTTTAAAGACATGACAAATGCATCACGCTCTTTTAGAAGATGCGCTTTAGCAAGCCCTGAGCGTTCACTAGACCAGGAGTTTTCAGCTTCCCGACGATACATCGAATAAACACCAGGCACATAGATAGCACCTCCCTCAGCAGCGGCCACCATCTGGATAAACATATCACCGACTGGGGCACCTTCAAGGTAAACGGGTAAATCAGTCATCGCACACCGCTTGAACATCAGAGTCGCAGTTGCCATCAGACCGCCACCACCTTTTATAACCTCTTCAAAAGACAACAGCTTAATTTCATCGCCAAGATTAACATTATTCGTTTTTTTACCGTCAGGGTACAAATTGATCGCAGGGTGAAAACTCAAAGCAACATCAGGATGTGCCTGCATAGCTTGATACTGAGCTTCCAACTTGTCTTCAGAATCCCAATAATCATCGCCTTCACACATCGCTATGTAGTCACCTTTGGCTGCACCAAGCGCAGTAATAGTCGGCAAGGTCCGCATTTTTGAGTATTGGTTTTCGTCGGGAAAGAGTAAACGAATTTTCTCAGGGTGCATCTGCGCGTATCGTGAAATTATCTCACGAGTCTTATCAGTCGAACAGTCATCGTATACGACTATTTCAGTATTCAGAGTGGTTTTTTGATTCAAAAAGCTTTTTAGGGCATCTTCAATATAACCTTCCTGATTAAACGCGATGCAGACCACACTCAAGTCTATACTGTTACCTGGATTCAACATTTACCAAAGTCTCTTTATTTAAAAGTTTAGCTAAAACCAATGCCCCTAAAACGATAGCGGCGTATAGTAAAGCCATTGTGATAAGTAGAACAAGAGTTGTAAGCTGGATTTTATTTATACCAAAAAACACAGTGAGCCCACTCACCAAGCAGCACATAAGCAGCGAAGGTAAAATACTACAGCTAAACCAAGCTTTATGCGTAACAACACGGGTTTTGTGATGAACATACCATTGCCACAGCAAAAATGACGCTAGCTTAAAAGAAAATGATAGAAAAGCTACATATAACACATCATAGAAATAGGCAAAAAAGAATATAAGAGGTATATACGTTACTAACAAAAGCTTGTTGTATCTAACATGCTCTTTTAGATCTCCAATAGCGACCTGGAGATAATATTGAAACGCCGTAACAATTGCGACACTGTTTCCTAAAATATATAAAGTGAGGATAGTTTCTCCCCATTCTGCGGCTACCGGATCTGAAGTGAATAACAGCAAAACCTGCCTTGAGAACAGCGCGACTAACACACCTACAGGCAACAACACAGCCGCGACAAACATCGCACTCTTATGATACAGACTGAGAAACTGCTTTTGTTGATTACTTGCGTATAATTTGGTCAAGCGCGGGATCAGAACAGCTCCAATAGGAAAACCAAGCGTAATCATGGCAGAAGAGATAGTGATACACATAGTGTAATAACCATATTCTTCAGGAAGAAGTATGTTTGAAAACAGCAACTTATCTAAGTGCAATGTAGCAGCGCTTACTAACGCTGTAAATGCTACACTCAGGATGTACTTTCTATTTTCGCTCAGTTCAGCTATGTAGAACCGTCCCGGTAGCCAAAACGAAAGCGACAATCGATTGGCAACCCGTAGTCTGAAAATTAATAACTCTAAGACAGTCGCAGCGACATGGATCTGAAAGTACAATTCTAAGCTGGGTTCTCTGTACATAATATATGTACATACTGGGTATTTAATAGTATTAAATAGTATTGTTCCAGCATTTAGCCATAGAAAGTCTTCTTTGCCTTGTAATGCAGCCCTGTAGATCGAAGCTATCAGGCGTGAGGAAACAATAAAGAACAACAAAGCAATTATAGTTTCAGTAATTATCTCATTCCCTTTGAACCAGTACTTCAGTATCTGGTCGGATAGGAGATAGCTTGAAAAAAAGATAACGGCAAAAACAAGTAAAGAAATAGTTTCAAAACTCTTCAGCGTCCTAGTCGTAGTTTTTGTGTTGCCCGAACTGGCCGCTATGACACGACAAAGTGTAGGACTCAAACCTGAGTCCAACACATTTATAAATATCTGTATAACTGTGTAAAAGCCGATAATACCAAATGCCACAGGGCCCATAATGTTATATAAAAAAGGCATAACAAGTATGCCTATTAACATTGAATAACCCTGATTTAGGTAAGTCAGCAATGCATTACGTTTCAGCAAGCTTTGAACCTATTTTGTCAGATACTTTTTAAAGTAGTCTTTTCTTTTTTCGCCCAATGTACGCTTATTAAGATCAAACTCTTGCGATTGATAAAACTCACAGTATGTCTCTTTCAATTGCGAAAGGTTACTGCCGATGTCTTCAAGCACTTCTAAATAATCGGTCCTCAGAATCGTAGATGCATCATACGAAGTCCCCGACAGTGCATTCTTTAACAAACCATAATTCTTATTAAAGTAGTACCTTAAGTCATAAACTGGCTTCATGACATTCACAACCGGAACCTTGTGTGAGATAGAGATAACAAGTGCATGATAGCGATTACAGACAACGAACTCTGCGTTTCTGATGATCGATACGGCATCTTCTAATTTCAAATAAGAACCAGTGCTTTGAAAAACATGGAAAAAGTCAAACTTAATATTCTCTTTTAGGTAATCAGAGACATCATTGTTATCGAAGGGCATGTATACCACATGAAAACCATGCTCCTTGTTAATGCGTTCGATGAACCCCTTCACGGCTTCAAAATGTTCCTTAAGCCAAGAAAGAGGATAATAAAACTCAATAACAATATATTTTTTGTCAAAGTGCCTTACATTATCAGCTTTGCGGCTTAACTCATCATTTAGCAGGTACAAGTCATCAGGCAACTTATGCAGCTGTGCATTATCTACCCCCAACTTCTTTAAATAAGTTGATGACATTACAGTGTCTCGAACTGCTATTGGAGTGTCATCGAGAAAACCGAATATTTCGCTATAAAACTTTTCACTTTCATCAAACGGACCAAATCCATTAGCAGTGAAAACAACCTGTTTTCCTAACATTTTAGCGACGATAATGGGGGCTACAATTTTAAATAAGTCGTCCTTCCTACCCCAGTCATACCAAAGCTGATTAAAGTACCCCCCCCCGGATACCAGCAGCACATCAACATCTGCAAGCTGCTTCTTGATCTCATCAATATTTTCAATGGAGTCAGCAATTTCAATTGGTGTAGGTACAATGTCTACAGGATTAATTTTGAAATTAATAGATTTCAGCGCGAACTTAACAAGTCGCTCTATAAACTTAGGCTTTCTGTAAAAAGACTTAGATAACTTAACCTCAACATACTCACAGTTATAATCGTCAAAGTAGTCGTTATCAAGTTCAGCAACAAACCCTTTTGAGTAGTTGAAGATAACATATTGGTTATTCTCGCCCATATCGTAAATATTATTTACAAACATAGCGTAATCACCAAGGTTTCTATCGGCCAGAGGGCCAGTTAAAGCTATTTTCATCATTGACCTATAGTAAAGCTTCTACACTATCTATAGAGAACGTCGCAACACCTAGCTGCTGCACATCGACACGCTCTCTGAAAGAGTCATCGATAAATATCGCGTTCTTATGTTTTATAACTGAAGACTTAGGTGAGCCATCTGTAATATGATAGATAGTGTCAAACAAGTTTGTCAGTCGGTATTTATTCAAAGATTCTGTCAGATCATATTCGTGACGTGTTACTAAATGTACCTGACAACCATCAGAAATCGATTTGTACAGCAAAGCAATAAGCTGTTCATTGACTCTGTTATTGATAATAATACAGTCATCAAAATCAACATATATATGCTTATAATTTAGCTGCAAATTGTATCTATTTGAAAGGTTCCTTTCTTGTTTAACCTCAAAGGAATTTGGGTTTACTTGGACAGATATTCCATCATGTGCATACAGTGACAACTCAGCAAAGTTCACACCTTTTACCCGGTTTGTTGACATTGAACCGGCAATGCGTGTTGCAACTTCCATCAGGACTAGCTCACCAGAATCACTTTCTTTTACCTGGAAAAACCAAGCCCCCAGCATTCCAATACTGTTATTTAGCTTTTCAGCGAAACTAAAAAATTTCTTCGTTGGATCTGAAATTGTCTGGGTACCAACTGCAATTCCATTCATGATCCTCGTACGCACGCGCGGGCCTGCGTACTCCAGAGTACCTTCAGCGGATGTATAACAGTCAATGGTATACTCTTTGCCAGGTAAATACTCACACACGACATGCGTTTCAAAATCAACCTGCTCTAAAGCTTCCAGGCTATCGGCCCTGAAAGCGCCCTTACTACCCTGCCCAACATCAGGCTTAACAAAAACGGGGAGAGCAGATGGCAAAACCTCATCTAGCTTATTAAACAGGCGAGGTAAGGCAACCGCCCCCTTTAACTTACTGTAGGTTGCTTTTTTTGAACGGCAAATTCGATTAGCTTCTACACTAGACGTGATAACTTTTGCATCGATATTTTCTCTGTTCTCTGAAAGTAAAAGCGCTGCGTCATCATGTGCCGGAAAAACATGGGTAATGTTATGTTCTTTAACAAAACGATTTACATGCTCCAAGAAGGATTCATCTCTGATGTACGGCGCACCACTATAAAAGTGCTCGAATTCATAGGCTGATGAGTCCTCAACAGAATTTAGACCTATAACTTTAAGCCCTTTAACACCTTTCAATGCTCTGTTTATCTCTAAGCCAATTTCCGTACCACAGGGCACAACTAATACATTTTTCATAATTTACTTTCTTTTAAAACCTTACATACACGCTCTACATCTTGCACTGTCATATAGTAGTGTAGAGGAAGGCATAACACCTTAGACACGCGATCTTCCGCAATAGGCATACTTTCAGCATCTTCAAACTGCGTATTAATAGCGGGTTCAAAGTATCGCCGACTTTGAATACTGTTTTCTTGGAGTGCGCTTTCTATCTTGCTTCTTTCCTCAGAAGAGGCACAGCCGATTACGAAGTAAGCACCATTTTTTGATGCTTTGTCGTGCCATTCGGGAAGAATAAAGTCATTTTTCAGGAGTTTAGTGTAGGTCTCAAACAGGTGAGTTCGATGACTCAATACATCATCAATGATATCCAGATTAACCAGTCCAACAGCAGCCTGGTATTCATTCATTTTAGCATTGATACCAATCTCACCATGATGTTGAGAAAAATTAATTAACCGTTTTGCTATGTCAAAATGCTCTTTCTTCTTAAAGCATATTGCACCGCCTTCCACGGTATGAAACAACTTGGTCGCGTGAAAACTTAAAGTAGAGGCATCTCCAAATGTCAAAACCGAACGTTCAGCTACACGCACTCCAAAAGCATGTGCCGCATCATAAATGACATTCACACCTGAAGGTTGCTGCACTTCTATCAGCTCAACATCACATGGGTTGCCATATACGTGTGTTGCGACAATCGTGTCAAAGCCATCCTGCTGATTAACGAGTTCAATTGCTTCAGGCGCGGCCAGATTCCAACTTTTGCCATCGACGTCCGAAAACAGAACCTTGTGACCTTGCCACTTCAATGCACTGGCTGTCGCAACGAAACTGAATGGTGTGGTAACCACCCCGTTTGCCGAAAGCGCTTTAGCAGCTACCTGGAGCGCACTGGTGCCATTATTTACAAGCAGTAAATTCTGTACACCCAAATAGGCCTCTAGACGCTCTGTTAGCTGTTGATGCAACTGGCCAAAGTTCGTATACCAGGCGTTGTCTTCGACCTGCTGCAAGTACTTCGTAAGTTTCTTCAGATCCGGTTTTATCGGATTATTCAGGTTGATATTCATTTCAACAGACTCAACAGATACTTACCATAATCGTTTTTCTTCAATGCTTCACCCGCGCTGCGTAACTCTTCTTCACTCAACCAGCCATTGATAAAGCCAATCTCTTCCAAGCACGCAATTTTAAAGCCTTGTCGTTGCTCTACGGTATGTACAAAGTGACTGGCTTCAAGCAGGCTCTCATGAGTACCGGTGTCGAGCCAAGCAAATCCTCGCCCAAGCAATTCAACATTCAGTTTGCCTGCTTCCAGATATCGCTGGTTAACGCATGTGATCTCAAGCTCACCACGCGGTGATGGTTGCACCGACTTGGCAATTTCAACAACATCGTTGTCGTAAAAGTACAAACCAGTCACGGCATAAGAAGACTTGGGATGTTCAGGTTTTTCTTCAATTGAAGTCGCTCTTTGATTTTCATCAAAACCAACAACACCAAAACGTTCAGGGTCTTTGACCTGATAACCAAATACCGTTGCGCCCTCAGCACGCTCTGCTGCTTTTTTTAGTTTTGGGGAAAAGTTTTGACCGTAAAAAAGATTATCTCCCAATACAAGGGCAACAGAATCATCACCAATAAACTCTTCACCAATAATAAAGGCTTGCGCTAAGCCATCGGGTGAGGGCTGTACTGCATAAGACAAGTTAATTCCAAAGGCCTGCCCATCGCCCAATAAGTTCTGAAACAATGATTGCTCTTCAGGTGTGGTGATCAAAAGAATATCCCTGATACCAGCCAACATCAGGACTGAAATTGGATAATACACCATTGGCTTATCATAGACAGGCAACAACTGCTTAGACACACCTTTCGTCACAGGGTATAAACGAGTGCCAGAACCACCGGCTAATATAATACCTTTCATTCTGTGCCTCCCAGTCTTTCCAACCGATAACTGCCATCAAGAATTGCACGCCACCATTGTTCATTACACAGATACCATTGCACTGTTTTTCTTAATCCCGTTTCAAAGGTTTCACGCGGTTTCCAACCTAGTTCACGCTCAATTTTTGAGGCGTCGATGGCATAGCGCAGGTCATGTCCGGGTCTATCCTGGACAAATTGGATTAGCTCTTTATAGTGCTTAACATTGGCATGCTGACTTGGCTGAAGTTCATCTAATAGTGCACAAATCGTCTCTACCACTTCAAGGTTGGTCTTTTCATTATGGCCGCCAATGTTATAGGTCTCGCCAATTTCACCTTGAGTTGCAACCAGATAGAGCGCTCTGGCATGATCTTCAACAAACAGCCAGTCTCTAATTTGCTGACCATCTCCATACACAGGTAAGGGTTTACCATCCAACGCATTTAGTATCATGAGCGGGATCAGCTTCTCTGGGAAATGAAAAGGTCCATAGTTGTTTGAACAGTTTGTAATCACAACCGGTAAACCAAAGGTTCTTCGCCATGCCCTGACCAAGTGATCACTCGACGCTTTAGATGCCGAATAAGGCGAGCTTGGCGAGTAAGGCGTTGTCTCAGTAAATAGATCCGTTGTACCCTTCAAGTCACCAAACACTTCATCGGTGGAAATATGATGGAATCTAAACTTGCTCTTTTGCACATCAGAGAGCGTGCCATAGAGCGTACGACTCTCTTCCAGCAAATTGTATGTACCAACAATATTCGTTTGAATAAACTGACCAGGCCCGTCGATGGATCTATCAACATGGCTTTCGGCTGCCAGATGCATCACGATTTCCGGCTGATGCTTTTTAAAGAGTTCATGAAGCGCGGCTCGGTCGCATATATCGACCTGCTCGAAAGTGTATCTCTGTGATCCAGAGACACAGTCAATCGAAGACAAATTGCCGGCATACGTTAATTTATCAACATTGATAATTTCGTGTTCTGTTGACTCATGAAGGAAACGAACTAGTGCGGAGCCAATGAAACCCGCTCCGCCTGTAACTAAGATTCTCATTTAAAACACCCAGATGTGATTACATCTTAACCAGTCTAATACAATAATCACTTAAAGCTTCTGGTTACGACAATAAAAATAGATAAAAGAAATCCGATAAAGGTTGCCAATATACAAATCAGTGCCCTGCTAGGTTTTGACTTGCGTTCGGCGACAATAGGAGGCTCTATCACTCTAAAGACATATTCATGATTGACTTCAGCAAGCATTTTTTTACGTACTTGCTTTTCAAACAACCCATGCAAACTGGTCCTCAGTTCTTCAAGCTTAGTCGTCTCCAACTGCTCTGACAGATAATTGATGCTTTTCTCAGCCTGAGCTATGTCTCTTTTTCGCATTTCCAAATTAATTTGCGCCACAAAGTAATTCGCCCATTCAAATGCAAGATGCGGCGAATAATGCTCTATGGTCAGTGTGTATAAACCGCTTTTTTCTTGCTCAATATAGAGCTTTTTAAGCAACTCACTGTGAGATTTTTGCAATGACGGTTTAAGTGAAACCTCATCTTCTTCCAGCCATACTTTTTGCTCACTATTAAACAGGGCAGGGTCATAGATCACTTGGTTGGTTTCTTTATTCCAGTCTTTTGCAGCCATCAGGTTTTCAATCACACCATCTTGTTGCAAAAAATTTTTCGAAAAAGTAAACGATCGCATGATTTCTACGGCCAATGCAGCCTGCTCAATTTCATTTGAGGCTAGATTAATACCAGCCAAGCTAGCCACCCCCCCAAGAGAACCGGCCATGCCTGCACTGTCAGAGTTCGACGAGGGAGCCATAAGTACTTTCGACTGATATACATTGGGTAAATTGATTGAAATCACCACTGCAGATACTGCAAAGAGTGAAGTCACTGCAATAATAAACCATTTGGCTCTAAAGCAAGCTGAGATTATGCTTCTCAGATCGATATATTGATTGTTATACCCATTTGTTACATTTTGCATTGGCTCTTTAATACTCATTTCAGGCTCCTAACACGCTATTGCCAGTTAAATTCTGGCAATAGCCGCGACACCAACACCCAATTGATAGAAGATCTGCGTTGCAGTACTCCAAAGTGTCAGGTTGTCCATGTAAGAAGCATCCATTGGAACCACAATGGTGTCACCGGCTTCCAGGTCTACTTGATCATTAACGGCAAACCAGCTTCCTCTATTCGGAATAAACACCGCACCATTCGCTTTGATCACGTATATTCTTTCACCATCTGCACGCTCTCTTAGCCCTCCGCTAAGGTTGATATAATCCTCAATAGATGTCCCTTTTTTGAACAAGTGCGAAGAGCTATAATTCACTTCACCGATGATAGAAATAGAGTCTTGCTTGCCTGGGACATAAAGAGTATCACCATCTTGCAATCCTAAAGATTCCGAATTACTAAGCACACTAGGTAAATCTATAACCAATCGACCAACAGCTTCTACACTTGCCAAGTCTTTCAGCAACTTATTCGTTTCGTTATAGCTTAAAGATGTGTTAGTGCCGATAGATTTTTGGAAGCTCTTCGCTGCGATATCCTTTCTCAGTTCATCTGACAATTTGGCCAATTGTTTTCTTTCCTGAACCTTGATCGCTTCTCTGGTAAATATTGCGGCACGAGGATCGGCGTAATGTGTTAGCCCACCAGCACGTTGAATCACATTCTGCAGCGTCTCATCACGCTTTACGATATATGTCCCTGGAAATAGCACTTCTCCTTTGAGCTCAACTCTAAAGCTTTCTTGCCAATTGGGCTGCAAAAGAACATTGACGATATCTCGACTTTTAAGTTTCTGTTCAGTGAACCCGTCACTTCCAGCAGTAAGAGAAGACTTCATATGCAGAACATCACCATTTGTATTCACACGTGTAACTTCTGCAAACTCGGTATACGCAGACTCAAGCAAGCCACCAGCAGCCTGAATAGCCTTAGAGGTAGGCATGTTTTCAATTAGCGGATAGATTCCCGGGAAGCGAACCTGACCACTCACCTCAACTACCTGAGTTCTGACCATAGATGAAGATTGATACTCTAACTGAGCTAAAATGGGTGCTAGTAATGCTTCGCGGCCAAATACGCTCGGGGTGTAATCTAGCTCTTCTTTGTCTTTATCTTGTTCGCTGCGTTTCTTATTCTGTAATTTGTCCATCGCCACATCAAATGACACTTTTTTCTCAAACTGTCGCTGTTCATACATGTGCCAGAGTTTGACACTTAGTTGCAGCTCTTGTTCTTGTGCCGTCATAGCCAGATCTCTGAGTGCATTATCTTCTTCTTCCTGGCTCACGAAACGGCTAAAGACGTAAACAGCGTCATTTTTTTGTAGAACGACTTCTGAGTTCTTTAATGAATCAGCTAGCGAAAACTGAATAACTTCAATTTCGCCTAGTTCATCACTTTCACGCACAATGATTGAATAATTCAAGTCTGCTTGAGGGAGCAAATCAGTTTTCAGATTGCCAATCAGAGATTTCACGGTCATACCACTGTGCCATTCAAAATAACCAGGGCGTGCGACTGCACCAATCAATGATACAGCACCAACAAGCTGCTCATTTACAGGCTGTACTTTTATCTTATCTCCACCTTGCGGTTGATAGTTATTCTGGCCTTCACGAAAGTCAACCGAGACAACAGACTTCTCAGCATTGTTGACGACTCGCTTAACCTGAACCTGTTGCAGAAATGCGTTTTCCTTGAACCCACCAAACATCTGAACGAGTTGCTCAACCGTATCACCTTCTTTGAGTTCAAAAATGGCTGGGCGTTTGACCAATCCCCCCACAGATACTTGAGGACCAACAGAGGGAACAAAGACAACATCACCAGTCTGCAGTACAACGTCAGAACTCGTATCCCCCTTCAATAGCAGGTCATACAAATCAAGCGTTGAGATGGTCTTACCTTGTCGCTTAACCTCGATATTTCTCAATGACGAAATCTCGGTCAATCCGCCGCTAGCAAATAGAGCATGTGTGGCACTAGACAGGGGCGACAAAGTGTAGCTACCCGGACGATAAATTTCTCCAACAACCAGCACCTGCACAGAACGCAGCTCGGCAATGGAGATATATGCCTGTAAACCAATTGCCTCATTTTTAATTTTTTTCGTGACTAACGACTTTAGCTCTGCGTAGGTCAACCCTACTGCATCTATGGGAGAAAACCCAGGGATATTCAATCTTCCCTCACGGTCAACAACCACATTATGCGTTGCCGTTTCTTTACCATAAAAGCTAACCGAAAAACTGTCCCCCCCTGCAATCACATAGTCATTTGGTACAGACAATGACTCCGACGGGGCAAAACTGCTGGGCTCTCCAGAGAAAATACTGTAACCAAAGGGTTCCAGCTTTTCTTCACGCGGCTCCAGCGGATCTGTAGCTTCATCAGGCTCCTTCTCCTGCCGTGGGTACACACTAGGTTGGCTTTGTGTTGGGGTCGTTCCGCCACTGATTGACTGAGGTAAATCAGATATATTGATGCCATATTGTTTTGCCAGCGCCTGCTGCTGACTTTTTGGCAATTTTTTAAACTGTGCTATTTGTTGCGCTGTCGGTGTAAAAGCAATTGAAACCGCACTAAACACCAGCATGGTTGCTGCAAAAATACGTTTAAACGACATCCGGTTTTGTTTCCTGTTTTACGATAAGCCAAAAAGATTGCGTATTTTACATAAAAATGACGCCATAAAAAAAGGGCTTGGTGCCCTTTTTTTGATATATCTTTAGTTAATTATGTTAAAAGCTGTAAACCAAAGTCAATGATGTTTCCGTATCTGTACTTTCCTTGCCTTCATCGACTGTTGAGTTATGGGTAATATTGTACGCCACCTTCATTTGTAAAGAACCATTGATCTTCGTCAACAGTGCCGACTCTGATGTCGTCTTAGTGTTGGTATCACCGTACTCAACCCCGACCAGTTGAGTAAAACGCGCGTTATCCGATACCTGCCATTCGAAATCTACTTTGGCAACACCGATAACCTCATTATCCGTCGTACCTGCAAGTGGGTTGCCGTTTTCATCAAGTTCTGTACTGTCATCCTGATATTCAAAGCGCTTCACACCGGGACCGATTTCAGCATCTAAATACATAGTATCCAGGTTCAGTAAGCGTAAGCCATAACCCACAGAGACAACGGTTTCACTGCGGTAGGCACCAAAATAGTCAGAGTCGTAAGAGCCATAAATAAACAGGTGACTGTGATCTTCGTTAAGCTTGTAGTTACCTTGCATTGAAACTGAATACTTCTCGTTGGTTCGCTCGCTTACTCGTTCACCATCGTCGTTTTCAATTTCATCTTCTTTGTAGATCCCGTCCAGCTTATACTCATTGCGCCAGTTCTTAAGGTTGTGCTTAGCCTTAAGTGCGCCCTTGAGGGTCGTGGTTTCAGTGTTACCACTGGTGATAATGGCACCCACTTCACTGGTGATATCCCAGGTTTTTTTCTGTTTTGGCTTCTTTGCCGAAGCTTCTTCTGCAGCAGCATTCACACTAACGGCTGCCAATATGCACAGAGATAAAAGTTGTAATTTCATTGCCTATAAACCTGTCATTAATTAGTCTTTGTGAAGGTGAACATCCATTTGCGGGAATGGAATTTCGATATTAGCATCGTCCAGCGCTAATTTTATATTCTCAACAAGATCAAAGTAAGTCGGCCAGTAGTCTGATGTTGCAACCCAGGGGCGCACAACAAAATTGACACTTGAATCTGCCATTTCTAATACGGCGACTGTATAAGCCGGCTCTTTCAGGATCCGCTGATCTTTGTCCAGCACGGATTTTAACACATTTTTCGCTTCTCTGAGGTCCGCGCCATAACTCACCCCGATAACTAAATCGATGCGACGTGTTTTTTCACGAGAGTAATTGACAATTGCACCTGACATAATCGCCGAATTAGGCATAATAATGACTTTGTTATCCGGTGTTCTCAGCTCAGTTGAGAAAATCTCAATACGCTGAACACTACCTGCTTTTCCTCCGGCTTCAATATAATCACCCGACTTAAAAGGGCGAAGAATAATGATCAGAACACCAGAGGCGAAGTTCGACAGCGAGCCTTGCAAGGCCAAACCGATTGCCAGACCAGCCGCACCCAATATAGCCACAAACGAGGTTGTTTCTATACCTACCTGAGACAACGCCATCAACAACGTCGCTGCAAACACAATACTGTAGGCAATATTACCAACAAACGCGCCAACCGCTTTATCCACTTTGCGTTTACTAAACGCTTTCTCCGTCAGGTTTGCTGCAAATTTTGCCAGCTTCATACCAATAAAGAAGATAACCAGGGCTAGCAGCCCCTGAAATAGGTGGTGTATGATCAAGGATGAGTTATCATCGACCCAATGAACAATCGTTTCCATAGTGACTCCTGTAAGCACTTGAGTGAGATAGCGGGGCGATTTTACCCTGCCTGTATGAATATTAGCTGTACAAGCCGGAGATACTCAACGAACTTCTTTGAGATTTTTTTCAGTTTAACCCTTTGCAAAGCCCATGTTTTTATGTATTATGCGCGCCACACCAACAAAGGTGGTGTTATCTATTATGGCGGCTGTAGCTCAGTTGGTAGAGCCCCGGATTGTGATTCCGGTTGTCGCGAGTTCAAGCCTCGTCAGTCGCCCCATTTCCTCTCCTTGTTATATTTAGTGCACCTCATCAGCTAGTAAACTCATCTTAGTTCTGTTTTTTCTCTCTGAAATGAATCGAATCTGCACACTAAACTGCGGCATTTAAACGACCTCAACGACTACCGCAGGGAGCCTGATATTATAAGGTTAACTGGTTACACAATTTGTACCAACACTGTACACGGTATGTGTGGCACTCGCTGCAGCACCGGCTACCTTTAAGGTGGCTCGTACATTCAACTCTGAATTGATAAGGTGGCTCGTACATTCAACTCTGAATTGATAAGGTGGCTCGTATACATCCAACTCTGAATTGATCAGAGACATCTTTTTGAGTGTTCTCTTTTTTACCTGAAGTTTCATATTTATCAATTCTTAAAAGTAATACCAATTTCACTTAATACCTGTTCAATTTGACGGAGCAAATATGGCGCTAACGGTGTTAGAAATTTCTTATTTAGAACCTTATACCTTAGACATAGGTTCGCAAATTTTTGCCTCGCCTAAATGGATGTAGGTGCCTCAGCGATAGCAGGACGCGGGAGCGGTGTTATCAACCCTATTTTCTTGCCTCAAAATAGAACACTTAACTAAGCAAATTGGTATAAAAATGCGTTTGTTTTAACACCCACAAAGTTAACTTTTTTATTACATCAAGAATATTGAGAAATTTTCTACATGCTTTTCAGTAAAGCGAGTTCGCACCTGAATACGTCGATAATTCAAGTGAAGGAATGAATAAGCATATAATCGGTAAAAAATGGCATAAAAAATGCCACCTTACGGTGGCATTACACACGGGATTATTTCTACTTTACAGATAGAAATTCTTTTCGCTATTTCCAGCTTCTCATCTTATGCCCTTTCAGGGCATAGAATAGAATAAACAGATAGCTGGGTAGCATTAAACTGTACGCGCCCTGAGCACCTAGCCCAGCCACGTTACCAACACCAATCAATAGAGGCCCTAACGCACCACCTGCAATACCCATGATTAACAAGCCTGAAGCGGTACCAGTGAGGCGCCCCAATCCATCCAGAGCCAATGGCCAAATAGCAGGCCAAACCATAGCGTTAGCAAATCCCAGCAAAGCAATACACAGCAGGGGATCCGGCAATTGAGGACCACCAAAAGGTACGAGCAATATATTTGCCAAGGCTGTCGATTCATTGTCCCCTAAAACTACAGCAAAAACGGTAACAATACCAGCAATTGCAGACATGACCAGCGCATTTTGTTGCGACATGAAGCGTGGGATCAAAGCGATACCAATTGCATAACCAATGAGCATACAACCCATCGTATAAGAAGTCATAACAGAGTAATCAGCAATCCCTAATTGCAGAGCGTAAGAGCCAATCGTGTCAGCGGCAATGACTTCAACGGCAACGTATAATGCGATACCAATCACACCTAACGCCAGATGAGGGTGACTTAAGGCTTCTTTAACCTCCCCTTTACCCGTCTGCCCTTCTTCTTCAAACACAAGATCAGGTAATGGAGAAAACTTAGCAAATGCTGCAAACAGGAAAATCAATCCAGCAATCGCCAGGTAAGGCGCAATCAGACTATTTGCCATCATATCTTTCTGAGCCTGGCTAAGTGACTCCCCTTCATTTACAACACCGCTGACAACGACTGCAGCAAATACAATGGGTACAATTACGCCGGCCGATTTATTTAGCAATCCCATGATACAGACACGTACTGCTGCCGAACGCTCAGATCCCATTTTCACTACATACGGATTGACCGCGGTTTGAAGTACCGTCTGCCCAACCCCTATCATAAGTTGTGCAAACAAGAAGATTTCGATCATTTGCATCTTGGCTGCCGGAATATACATAAGCGCAGACAACGCCATTACAGCACAGCCAATCGCCATGCCGTTTTTATATCCAACCCGCTTTATCAGCATCGCAGAGGGGATCCCCGCAACCGTCACGGCGATATAAAATGAGGAAATAATGAAAGAGGCCTGTAGCGGACTCAGTTCCAGCATTTGCTGCAGGAATGGCGTGATAGCACCATTTAACCAGGTGATACAGCCCAATATAAAAAACATTGAGCCAGCAAGTGTCATAGGTAACCAGACACTTTGCTTTTCGAGGTCATCTTTTTCCACTGTCGCTTCCATAAAACTCTTCTTGTTGCTAATTAAGATTAATACAGGTCGGATTAAAACGAATTAAAAGTAATCCGGATTATAATTTTCTGTGCTATCGGCCCAGACAGTCGCATCATCAGGACAGCTGCTTTACAACTCAGACCCAAAAATGACAGCGCTGACATTTAACTTTACGTTAAAATTTAGCCTTTTTCTAGTTAGTTTTGTAATCAAATGTCCTCACTCTGGGGAGAGAGAATCGCCTACCCCAGAATGAGATAAATTGACAATTAGTCTAACCCAGTGGTACGACTGAACTTTTTATCGCCTAAACGGGTACGTAATAATACGCTATCTGACTTGCTCACACTCATCGGAGCTGTGTAAGTTTGCCAGCTACTGCCACTATCGAGACTGACTTCAATCGTTAAATACTCAAATGCACTGTTGGCGTACAATTGACCTTCGATCACTTTTGCCCCTGGCACCGGCAAATTCACATTGACACCGGCCTTGTCCAGCTTAGTCAATTCCTTTAACGCCAGTGCAGCTGAGAACCCATACCAGTCCTGAGCAAAGCGCTTCTTATCAAGGCGCGCCCCTTCCCAGCCGGCTTTATGCCAGGCACGTTCAGCCATTGCCAGTAAACGAGGAAAAACCATCGCCTGCATCTGCGCTTCAGTGCGAATGGTTTCACTCCAGACCTGCCCCTGAATACCAAAAATATTTTCCGGCTTTTCAAGCTCGGGCAGCGGGCGACCAACCAGGGCTTCTAAATTTTCAATAACCTCGCCACTGCGGGTAAAGTCGGCATTGGCATAGACATCATCCGGCATATAACTAAAGGTTTTCTTACTGTCCGTATAGCGGGCAGCCCAATAATAGCCGCGCTCAGCCGGGTGTGGCTCATAAGGGTGGTCAAAGTACAAGTGCGTACCATGGGACAGCACCACCTGGTAGCCATCATTGGCCAGACGATGCGCTCTGTCAGCAACACCCCACTCCCAGATATTGTCCCAGACATTGGCGGTAAAGACCGCATTGGGAAATGCATCGCGGTTAAACGGATTGACCTTGTCGTACATCAGACCATCTTCCCATGCGCCCGGCGCAATTCCTCGTTTTGCCAGCAAAGTGGCGACTCGCTGCGTAAAATAAGGCTTGAGGTCGGTCGGGCCAGCAATGCCATTGTTAGGATCAGCAAACAATGCCTGGCACACAGGCGAATCCACCCAGGAGCCGGCGCCCACTTCGTCACCGCCAAAGTGCAAGTTGGTCAGGCGCGTACCGGCTTCACGATACATGCCTTGTAACTCATAGGTGACCTTTTCAATGAAGGCATAAGTCGAATCCTGACACACATTCATGGAGTTATCGGTATAATTCTGTACTGTGATGTACTTAGAGGTGTCCTGCGGATCGCTGAGCAAATAGGCTTTTGCCTGCTCCGGTTTGCCCGCTTCCATCAGTGTATGATAGCGCGCTTCCATGGCCTTAATCGAGGCACGAGCATGGCCCGGACCTTCTATCTCTGGAATGATCTGAACATGACGCGCCTTGGCAAACTTGAGCAGTTCAACAAACTCATCCCGGGTCAGATAACCATTGCCCGATCCCGATTTATGCGGACCAGTACCAAGCTGAGTCAGTAAACACTCACGCTCCTGTAAGTCAAAGCAACGATAGCCGCCAATATCCGTCAGCTCTGGCAAACCAGGGATCTCAAGCCGCCAGCCTTCATCTTCAGAAAAGTGCCAGTGAAACTTGTTCAGCTTGTAACGGCCCATCTGTTCAACCAATTTGAACAGCGCCTCTTTGCCATGATAGTTACGGCCGTTGTCGTAGTGCATACCACGCCAGCCAAAACGCGGGGCATCTTTAATCTCTACATTAGGCACCTGTATCTGGCCTTGTTGATCTGCCGGGAATAACGCAAGCAAACTCTGGATACCGTAAAATACGCCTGCATTGTCATGGCCTGTGATCACAATTTTGTTGTCGTCTACTTCCAGCTGATAGCCTTCGCTGCCCAAATCGCTCAGGTCCGCGACTTGCAAATAGATTGTTTTGGCTTTGCCGGCGCTAATATGATCCGGCTGTGCTTCCAATGTCAGAGCATAATCGGCCAAATCTTCCTGAAATACGGCAATTTCACTTTTTAATCTGCCCGCATAACGGATCTGCCACTGACTGGACAAGTCTGCATAGCCTCGGTTGAAATCAACATCCATCGGCTTAGGGATGATGCGTTTCAGCGCGTCTTCACGAGACAACTTGCCGGTCTGCTGGTTTTGTTCATAACGCCATGCCGCGGTTGCACGCGGAGATAAGTCTTTTGGCTCTCCGTGACGATCCAGTTGGTTATCACGTACAATCGGTGCGACAAAGTCCAGCATGTTTTCGCTGTCTGTATTGGCGAACACGGCCGGTTTTGAATTGCCACTGACCATAAATGCACGCGGCATAAAGTCGGTATAAGCGGCTATCCAGGCGGCGGCTTCATAGGGAATGGTCAGAGTTTCGCCCGGTTTTAATCCGGCAAACTCCTTAGTCGGCACTAAACGGTGTAAGTCGCCATTCACATGCTCAAACTTCAATCCACTTACCTGCTCAGTGGCCACTTTTCGGATTGAATGAAAGTAAATCTGCCAGTCGCTTTCGCCAGCTGGGAGCGCTAACTTTGAGTCATTTTGTAAGGTGATAGAAGCCAGAAAGCTGCTGCTGCCATTGTGATGATTGCTTTCTACTGCAAATGTGAAGGTGGTGTTGTCAGTAAAGGCTTGCAGTTGCGAGCTATCCCAGGCGGCTTGTGCCATCATCGGGACTAAAAGCGTGGCCGCGATGGCCCGGGTGAGCAGTTTTTTCTGTATTTTCATTCCGGCTCCTTAACCTGCGCTGAGCGCAAACTTCAAATTGTTGTAAATACCATCATATAGAAGAAAAAATGACAGCGCTATCAATTTTTCCTTACAAGATCTCTATCGCCTTTTTTATCATAGAGTTAATACAAAAAAGCCGCCAGAAACTGGCGGCCATGATAGCAGTAAACACTTACCAGATTTTGACCCGCTCTTGCGGTTTAAGATACATTTTATCGCCTTCTTTGACATCAAACGCATCGTAAAACGCCGGCATGTTGGGCAGTACACCAATAACACGATAGTGACTCGGTGAATGCGAATCCGTCATCAAACGATTACGCAGTTCTTCATCACGGTAGTTGCGACGCCAGATCTGCGCCCATCCCATAAAGAAGCGTTGCTCACCAGTGTAACCATCAATGACTGGAGCTGGTTTGCCTTGCAGAGACAGCTGATACGCTTTAAGCGCCACACTCAAACCGCCAAGGTCACCAATGTTTTCGCCTAATGTTAGCTCACCGTTTACACTGGCATCTTCAAACGGTTGATACTGGTTATATTGCTCAACCAATTTTTGGCTGCGCGCCTGAAACTGAGCCAGATCTTGCTCACTCCACCAGTTACGCAAGTTGCCATCACCGTCATACTTGGCACCCTGATCGTCAAACCCATGGCCCAGTTCATGACCTATGACGGCACCAATGGCACCATAGTTAACGGCATCATCGGCTTCCAGGTTGAAAAATGGTGGCTGTAATATCGCAGCAGGGAAGACAATTTCGTTATTAACCGGGTTGTAGTAAGCGTTAACGGTTTGCGGCGTCATAAACCATTCACTGCGATCGACTGGCTTATCGACTTTACCCACCATATCCTGATAGGCCCACTCATTGTAGCGCACATAGTTACCAACGAGGTCATCAGCATTGATCTGTAGTCCTGAGTAGTCCCGCCACTTGTCCGGGTAACCAATCTTAGGTGTAAACTTGCTGAGTTTTACCTTCGCAGCCTGCTTAGTTTCTGCGCTCATCCACTCCAGCTCTTCAATGGATTGCTCAAACCCTTTGATCAAGTTGTCGACCAGCTCCCCCATGCGTGCTTTCGCTTCTGGCGGAAAATACTCTTTGACATAAATTTTACCCAGCAGCTCGCCCAGCACATCGTTACTGGCATTCACCGCTTGCTTCCAAACCGGCGCTTGCTCTTCGAGGCCACGCAGCGTCTTGCCATAGAAGTTGAACTTCAAATCAACCGCCGTCTTGTGCAGCAGCTGCGCATAATCGCTGGCAAAGTGAAAGGTCAGATAGTCACGCCAGGCGGCGACTTCCGTTTTGCCAATCAGCTCCGACAACCCTTCAAGATAGCTGGGCTGAGTCACAACCAGCTCTTTGGTATTTAAGCCGAACGCTTTCAGATACGCCGCCATATCAAAATGTGGCAGCTTTGCATTGAGCGTATCAACCTGAAACTTGTTATAGGTTTTATCCGCATCGCGACTTTCAACCCGTGACCACTGAATTTCAGCTAACGCGGTTTCAAGTGCCATAATATGCTTGGCCGCCTGTTCAGCACTGGGTTGATCATAGCCCATCAACTGCATCAGGCGCTCAATATATTGACGATACTCAGCGCGAATGCGGGTGAACTTTTCAGTGTCCTGAAGGTAGAAATCCCGGTCCGGCAAACCCAAACCCGACTGCCACAAATAAAGCGTATTCATGGTAGAATTTTTGGCGTCATTATTTGCATACCAACTCAAAGGCGTAGTGCCACCCTGAGACAAGGCACGGGCAAATAAGGCGGGTAGTTCAGATTTACTCTGTAATGCCTGGAAAGGGGCCAGATACGACTGCAGAGGTGCAGTGCCTAGCTCTTCACGTGCTAATTCATCAGTGTAGCTGCGATAAAAATCGCCCAGTTTAGCCTCGTCTGAGCCAGGTTTTGCCTGATCGTTACTGGCTGCCTGCTCCAGCGTTTTACGCAATGCTTTTTGTGATGCATCGTACAGCTCAGTGAATGAACCATAATTAGACTTATCTGCCGGTATTTCGGTGCGCGCTAACCATTTACCGTTTACATGGTAATAGAAATCATCCTGTGCCCTTACCGCACTATCGATATTGTCCAGTGCGATCCCTGAGTTTAGAGTACTCTCTGCTTGCATCACTTCAGCTTGCGAGTCTGTTTTCACCTGCTCGTTACACCCGGTCAGACCCAGTGCCAGTGCAACCGCTGCGGCAGAGACGGCTAATTTTTTCATCTTTATAATCCTTAACATCAAGTTTGCTCAACGGCCAATGCTACTGAAGCACGTCATAGTATTGTGCCAGTGCGTCCAGAATAGCCACATTAGCTGCGGGAAAAGCCAATTGCTTTAACTCACACCAGCTGACCCACTGGCTGGGCTGCCCTTCCAGCCCAGTTGCTTGTCCCGAAAAATCTTCGACCTTATGCACTTCCAGTTTAACCTGTTTATCGCCATAGTCATGTTCAATTGTCAGTAAATGTTCAGAACCGTGGACGTCAATACCGATCTCTTCTTTCAGTTCTCTGGCTAATGCCTGAGTCACGCTTTCCTGAGCTTCAATCTTGCCACCAGGAAACTCCCACAGGCCCCCCTGATGTTGCTCTTTCGCCCGTTTACATACAAAAAACTGCGCATCCCGCACGATGACACCCACTGCCACATTCACTACTTTTTTTGTCATATCTAACTCAAATAATCTATTTTTCTGAGATAAAAAAAGCGACACAAGGTCGCTTTTTCATAATGTCGCTGCAAATTTAAGAGAGTTTACCGCAACATTGCTTATACTTTTTGCCCGATTTACACGGGCACGGCTCATTGCGGCCGACTTTAGGTTCAGTGCGTGCCGCGACCGCAGCACCCTGGGGCGCTTCTCCACCGACTGGCGCTGACTCTTCATGCTGATACTGACGCGGTGCCTGCTCGCTGCGACGATGTTGCTCTTCTACTTTTTCAACATCTTCTTCAGCACGTACCTGCACTTTGCTCAACACACCAACGACATCCACTTTAAGGTTTTCAAGCATTTCCGAGAACAACTCAAACGACTCGCGCTTGTATTCCTGTTTCGGGTTTTTCTGTGCATAACCACGCAGGTGAATACCCTGACGTAAGTGATCCATCGCAGCAAGGTGGTCTTTCCAGTGCTGATCCAGGCTTTGCAGCATGACTGCCTTTTCGAATTGACGCAGTACCTGAGCACCCACCATCTCTTCTTTTTGCTTGTATGCGGCTTCAATCTCTTCGCCGATACGCTCACGCAAACGCTCTTCGTATAGTTTGTTGTCTTCCTCAAGCCATTTGGCAATTGGCAACTCAACCATAAAGTCATTCTTCAGACGCTCTTCCAGACCTGGGATATCCCACATTTCGGCCAGGCTCTGCGGCGGAATATACTGATCAATGGCACTGTTGATCACATCACCACGGATAGCAGAAATAGTTTCTGAAATATCGCCCTCTTCCAGCAGTTCGTTGCGCTGTTCATAGACCACGCGACGCTGATCGTTGGCTACATCATCGTATTCAAGTAGTTGCTTACGAATATCAAAGTTACGTGCCTCTACTTTACGCTGCGCATTTTCAATGGCTCGGTTAACCCAAGGGTGCTCAATGGCTTCGCCGCGTTGCATTCCAAGCTTACGCATCATGTTAGTCATGCGTTCGCCAGCGAAGATACGCATCAGCGCATCGTCCATTGACAGGTAGAAACGGCTCGAACCGGCATCGCCCTGACGACCAGAACGACCACGTAGCTGGTTATCGATACGACGAGATTCATGACGCTCAGTACCGATAATATGCAGACCCCCTGCTTCCAGTACATCATCGTGGCGTTTCTGCCACTGCGCTTTAATTTCATCAATCTGCGCATCGCTTGGATTGTCGAGTTTAGACACATCATTCTGCCAGTTACCGCCCAGCATAATGTCCGTACCACGACCCGCCATGTTAGTGGCAATTGTCACTTTACCCGGTAAACCCGCATCCGCAATGATATCCGCTTCCTGAGCGTGGAATTTCGCATTCAGTACGTTGTGCTCAATTTTTTCTTTACGCAGGAAGTGCGACAGATACTCTGAGCTTTCAATTGAAATGGTACCGACCAGTACTGGCTGACCGCGTTTCTGACAGTCGCGGATATCGGCCAGAATGGCTTCAAACTTTTCGTCCTGCGTCAGGTAAACCAGATCAGCACGATCATCACGGATCATTGGCTTGTTGGTCGGAATAACCACGGTATCCAGGCCATAAATTGACTGGAATTCAAACGCCTCGGTATCAGCAGTACCTGTCATCCCCGCCAGTTTGTCGTACAAACGGAAATAGTTCTGGAAGGTGATGGAGGCCAGCGTCTGGTTTTCATTCTGAATGCGGACATTTTCTTTGGCTTCCACCGCCTGGTGCAGACCTTCCGACCAGCGACGTCCTTCCATCGTACGACCCGTGTGCTCATCAACAATGATGACTTCATTGTCTTTGACAACATAGTCGACATCTTTCTGATATAACTTGTGTGCACGCAGGGCGGCATAAACATGGCTCAGCAGGGTAATGTTACCTGCTGAGTAGAGCGAATCGCCCTCTTCAATCAGGCCATTGTTAACCAGCAATTCTTCCACTTTAACCTGGCCTCGCTCGGTCAGATGTACCTGCTTACTCTTTTCGTCGAGCGTAAAGTCGCCATCGCCTTCAACCCCTTCCTCGTCTTCCTTCTCCTGTAAAACCAGCTCAGGTACGATAGTGTTGATCTTGGTGTATAGCTCGGAGCTGTCTTCGGCAGGACCTGAAATAATCAGCGGCGTACGGGCTTCGTCGATCAGGATGGAGTCTACCTCATCCACCACGGCATAATGCAGTGGACGCTGAACACGTTCTTCAATACTGAACGCCATGTTGTCGCGCAGATAGTCAAACCCGAATTCGTTGTTGGTGCCATATGTAATGTCGGTCGCATAGGCTTCTTTTTTCTGGGCTGGCATCATACCCGGCACGTTGCAGCCGACAGTCAGGCCTAAGAACTCAAACAGTGGGCGGTTATTTTCTGCATCTCGCTTCGCCAGGTAGTCATTCACGGTAATGACATGTACACCTTTACCTGTCAGACCATTTAGGTATGCCGGCAATGTCGCGGTGAGTGTTTTACCTTCACCGGTACGCATTTCTGAAATACGGCCCTGATGCAGCACAATACCGCCAATCATTTGTACGTCGAAGTGACGCATGCCAAAAACCCGCTTGGAGGCTTCACGTACCGTCGCAAAAGCTTCCGGCAGCATGTCATCCAGGCTGGTACCTTGCTCAAATCTTTGTCTGAATTCCGCGGTTTTAGCTTGCAGTTGTTCGTCTGACAGCGCCTTGTATTGTTCTTCTAGGGCGTTGATCAGGGCGACCGTTTTTCTCAGATTTTTAATCATTCGGTCGTTGCGGCTACCAAAAATCTTGGTAAAAATTTTCGTTATCATGTTTAAACCATTTCACTCATCTATTTGCGAGCTCCTACTGGGGTAACGCGGTTATCACGCTCGCTCGTCCTGTTGGCGACAAAGTCGGACCTTGCTGTGTGCCGAGTTAAATTTGTGCCCTATCATACCAGACTATGCGCGTCTGCAAACCATCAAAAAGTAATCTGTTCCTATTTAACCATACAAGTCTGGGGAAACACACCCATACCCATCCAATGACACACCGGCAGCGCCGTACAATCGGCTTCCAGCTAAAGAAAGTAGACACGGTTTTCGACGTATTGTTTGTATACATGTGGTCTGCATCGGGGTATTTCAAGCCCGACCTGTGACCACACGTGTAATGTGCTATCTGTAATGGCGCGTACGCGTTATACTGGTCGGTGAAATGGCGAAATACGTGTTAAGGCTGGCGCGAGTGAGTTATTGCTATGAGTAAAAACCGATTTGATCCTAAACCCCTCGACGAACTGGCTGGCAGCTGGTCGGATAAACTACATGGTTATATGCAAAAAGCCCAGGGCATCGCTGAACTGCAACAACCCCTGCACAATGCATTGGGCCCGGTCCTCAGTAAAAAATGCCGTGTAGCCAACTACCAGGACGGCACCCTGTACGTTGAAGCCGCATCAGCAACCCTGGCAACGCGGTTAAACTACCTAAAGATGGAGATCCTCAGCAGCTTTCGCGCTGCGGGCTTGCATGATTGCTGTCAGGTTAAAATAGGCACCAATCCGGAAGCACAACAGCGTCTTACGCCGCAGCAAAACCAGATCAAAACACCCGAGACTGCTTATAGCGGGCGCCACATGAGCGCACAAACAGCGGGTGATCTGATGGCACTTGCCGAACACGCTCCGGCCGGATTAAAAGAAAAACTCATACGTCTTGCCAAACATGCTGGACAAAAAAAATGACGCTCTTCGGCGTCATTTTTTTCATCTTTTCGTGCAACTCAGGCCGTTGCTAATGCTGTATCGACTTCCATGCCAGGTGCTGGCATAGTGACAGGCTCGTCGAATGTCGCCCATTCCCAGGCAGACTCAGTCGCCATGATCTGACGCAATAGCTTATTGTTCAGGCCATGACCCGATTTGAAGCAAGTGATCTTACCTAAAATGTTGTGGCCAGCCATAAACATGTCACCAACACAGTCGAGAATTTTATGTTTAACGAACTCATCTTTATAGCGTAGCCCATTTGGATTCAGCACTTTAAACTCATCCAGCACCACCGCGTTATCCATACTGCCACCCAGAGCCAGATTATTGGCATGCATGTACTCAATGTCTTTCATAAAGCCAAATGTACGCGCACGACTGATCTCTTCAGTAAAGCTCTGTGCCGTAATGTCCAGGCCAATACGCTGCCGACTGGCGTTAATTGCCGGATGGTTAAACGCAATTTCAAAGTCAATATGGAAGCCGTCGTAGGGATCAATTTCAGCCCATTTGTCGCCGTCTTCCACACGCACTTTTTCTTTGATGCGAATAAAGCGCTTCGCCTGGTTCTGTTCAGCGATGCCACCTTTTTGCAGCAAGTAAATGAAAGGTAATGCACTACCGTCCATAATCGGTACTTCTGCACTATCCAACTCGACTACCAGATTATCAATACCCAGTGCCGCAACGGCCGCAATCAAATGCTCCGTTGTTGACAGACGAACACCATCTTTGTTTGTTAAACAAGTACACAATTGCGTGTCGCCCACAGCTTCGGGGGTTGTTTCAAAATCGACAACCGGGTCGAGATCTACGCGACGAAATACGATCCCCGTATTTACGCTCGCAGGTCGGAGAGTGATCGTGACCTTTTCACCTTTGTGTAATCCTACACCTGTGGCTTTAACGACTTCAGCAATCGTTCGTTGTTTTATCATAGGTTCGTCCGCTTCTGACTGGTTAATGACTAAAATAGACCGCGAATTCTATCACAGATAGAACCAGCTGCCAATCGTTTATTTTTTAACCTGACGTTAATCAGATTGTTTGCGTAAAAACGCAGGGATATCGAAATAATCCCCTTTTTCTTTACCACCAGCGCTGCTAGACGGTGCAGATGTACCAGCCGGTTTAGGCTCAGAAGGCGCGACACTACCTTGCTCTGGTTCATGCCCTTCGCCTGATGTTTGTGTAAAGCTTGGGACAAACATATTCTGTCCTTTACCGCCTTCACTGTCAGAACCAACCGCCTTTTTCAGGCCATTGTCAACAATACCAAATTGCGGTTTACGCTCACCACCCAAACCCGTAGCAACCACAGTCACACGCAGCTCTTCGCTCATTTCCGGGTCGATTACCGCACCAACCACCACTGTTGCATTTTCAGACGCCAATGCTTTCACATGGTTCCCCACAATCTCAAATTCTTCAATTGTGATATCCATACCAGCCGTGATGTTCACCAGAATACCTTTGGCACCGGTCAAATCAACATCTTCAAGTAGTGGGCTGGAAATCGCAGCTTCTGCCGCTTCCTGTGCCCGGTCTGGACCACTGGCCGCAGCCGTGCCCATCATCGCTGTGCCCATCGCTGACATAACAGTACGTACGTCCGCGAAGTCCACATTGATTAAACCTGAGCGTGTGATCAGCTCAGCAATGCCCTGCACCGCACCGTATAATACGTCGTTTGCTTTAGCAAAGGCATCTAATAATGTAGTGCCTTTGCCCAAAACTTTAAGTAACTTGTTGTTAGGAATTGTGATAAGTGAATCTACAATTTCTGACAATTCGCCAATCCCCTGATCGGCAGCCGCCATGCGCTTTTTGCCTTCCAGATCAAATGGGCGCGTCACCACCGCCACAGTCAGGATCCCTAACTCCTTGGCAACACGGGCCACAACCGGTGCTGCACCGGTACCCGTTCCGCCACCCATACCGGCAGCAATAAATACCATGTCAGCCCCTTCCAGACTGGCCTTGATAGCATCTACATCCTCTTCCGCTGCACTGCGGCCTACTTCGGGATTCGCGCCAGCACCCAGACCTTGTGTTATCTGAGTACCCAGCTGCACAGTCACATCGGCTGAGGACTTGCGCAGAGCCTGCGCATCGGTGTTCGCCACAATGAAGCGAACGCCTTCGATTTCCTGCTTTACCATGTGTTCTACGGCATTACCACCGCCGCCACCGACGCCGATGACTTTAATAACGGCTTCTTCGCCGTGTTGTTCCATAATATCAAACATCTTCACTCTCCGACTTGAGCTTAAAACTCACCTTGGAACCACTTCGTGACCCGGTTCCACCAACCATCTTCGGCATCCGCTTTTGTCCTGTGTGCATTCTTGACTTGCAGCGTTCGGCCGTATTGTAACAAACCTACCGCTGTTGCGTATGCCGGATCATCAACATAATCGGTTAACCCTGTTATCCCTACAGGCTTACCAACACGAACGGGCATCTGGAAAATGTCTTCTGCCACTTCCAGTGCACCTTTCATTTTTGCACTGCCGCCGGTCAGTACGATCCCTGCGGCAATTTGATCTTCAAATCCAGAGCGTCGGATCTCTTCAAGCACCAGCTCAAACAGCTCACGAAACCTGGGCTCGACCACCTCAGATAAAGTATGCCGAGACATAATTCGCGCAGGTCGTCCCCCTACGCTGGGTACTTCAATCGTTTCTTCATTGCTGGCCATCTGGCTGCTCGCATAGGCGTATTGTACCTTCAGTGATTCCGCGTGAGAAATAGGGGTGCGGAAAATTTTTGCAATATCCCCTGTGACCTGGTTACCCGCAACCGGAATTACGGCGGTATGACGCAATGCACCATTAACATAAATGGCAATGTCCATGGTGCCACCACCAATATCGACAACCGCAACCCCCAGCTCTTTCTCATCTTCCGTCAGCACCGAGTAACAGGATGCCAGTGCCGTAAAAGTCAGCTGATCGACCTGTAAACCACATCGTTCTACACACTTTTCGATGTTTTTCGCCATGTCGTTTGAACAAGTAATAATGTGCGCCTTGGCTTCCATCCTCACGCCACTCATGCCCAGTGGGTTTTTAATGCCTTCTTGCATGTCCACACTGTATTCCTGCGGCAGCGAATGCAGCATCTTTCGTTCGGCAGACATAGGCACTGAGCGCGCAATGTGGATCACATTGGCGATATCGTCGTCTGTGATCTCTGCATTGTTGTTAATGGCCACGACACCACTTTCGTTCTGGCACTGAATATGTTTACCCGAAATACCGAGATAAACAGAGCTTATCCGGCAGTCAGCCATCAGCTCCGCTTCGTCAACAGCACGTTTGATCGAGTCAGATACCAGATTAAGGTCGTTGACGCCCCCCTTATCCATACCATGGGCAACCTGATTCCCGACCCCCACTATACTCAGCTGGTTGTCTGCGGTGATCTCTCCAACCGTTGCAACCACCTTAGAGGTGCCCACATCCAGCCCAATCACTAAGTTTCTCTCTGCCGACTTGGTCATGCTTTACTCTTATCTTTATTGTCTTCGTTCTGGCTGAATTTCCAGCTAACCGCCAGTCCCGTATCATATCTCAGGTCAATCACATCTATCCGAGCGCCTTCAGGCCTTTCCAGCCTCGGATAAACATCTATAAATCGTTGCACACGCTGTGCTTTATCTTCCCGACCCAAATTGAGCCGAATGCCATTGTCCAGCCACAGCTGCCAGGCAAAGCGCTCTGAGAGTGCCAGGCTGACCAGGTCAAACTGGTTTACAGCCAGCATTGCTTTCAATTGTAAAAACGTCTGCCAGGCTTCTACTTCACTGCCTTCCGGACCATATAGCGCTGGCAAACTCTTTGGCAGCCGATTACTGTTAGCCTGAAACACACCACCCGCATTATTTAACAGCAGGTCACTATTCCAATAGGCCACCGGTTTATGTTCAACAACATACACCTGCAGGGCGTCCGGCCATTGCTTCCTGACCGAAACTGTCGCCACCCAAGGCAACGCCTGCACCGCATCGTGCACCGCCTTAACGTCCAGCTCAAAAAAACTCGACAGATCCGTTTTGCGGATCGCTCTCACTATGTCGTGCTCGGCGGTATAGTAGGGCTGACCCAGCACCGTCAATGTCTTGATCTGAGTATCTCTGTGCTGGGTTAACCAGTCACGCGCCCACATTCCACTTTGCATCAAACCAATTAGCACAACCAGAAAAAAGCCGACTCCAAACAACAGAGACCAGTTGACACTGTCTCTTAGAGTGGTGATTTTTCCCAAAAGAGCACGCATATTAAAGGGTTTGCTCCAAAATGCGAATAACTAATTGCTTAAATGACAACCCATTTTGCTTTGCCGCCATCGGCACCAGTGACTTCTCCGTCATGCCAGGGACCGTATTTACTTCCAGCAAGTAAAACTGACCATTACTATCTTGCATCGCATCTACTCTGCCCCAACCCGTTGCACCAACCAACTCGAAAGCATGCTTTGCCATCACCTGTAACTGCTCAGTGTGCGCTTTACTGATATCTGCCGGGCAGTAGTACTCCGTGGTGTTAGCCTGATACTTTGCCTGATAATCATAAAACCCCCGAGGCGTGCGCATCTCTATTACAGGTAGCGCCTCTTCTGCCAGCATAGCCACGGTAAACTCGCGACCTTCAATCCACTGCTCAACCAGGATTTCATCGTCATACTTAAACGCTTCATTCAGCGCGGCTTGTAGTTCCTGCGCCGACGTCGCCTGGGTCATACCGATGCTGGAGCCTTCGTGGCTTGGCTTGACCATTACTTTACCAAAATCGGCCATAAGTGCCGCTGTATCTATGTCCTGGGATACCTTGACCACACAGTAACGCGCCGTACTTAGCTTGGCAGACTCAAACAGTTGCTTGCAACGAACCTTATCCATCGCCAGTGCACTACCCAAAACACCACTGCCAGTATACGGCAGCCCCATAAACTCCAGCGCCCCCTGAATGGTGCCATCTTCACCGCCACGGCCGTGTAAGGCGATAAACACCCGATCAACTTGTAGCGCTTTGAGTTCCCACAAGTTGCGCTCTGCAGGATCGAATGCCACAACCTCAACCCCTGCATCCTCAAGCGCATTGATAATTGCCTGGCCCGACTTCAACGACACCTCTCGCTCGGCAGACAAGCCACCGAGCAATACCGCAACTTTGCCAAACTCATTCATAGCACACCTTGCTTCAACTTTTCGACCGACAGCTCAGTGGCCGCCAGTTGTTTTACGATTTGCCCGATATTACCGGCTCCCTGGGTGATCACCAGATCGTTGTTGCGCAATACGTCCGCCAATACTGCTTGTAAATCCTGACCGTCTGCAACATGGATTGGTTCTACACCACGCTGTCTCAGACTGCGACATAAACTCTTACTGTCGGCACCAACAATCGGGTTTTCCCCGGCACTATACACATCTAACAACAACAATTGATCGACTTCGCTGAGCACTTTCACAAAGTCTTCATAAAGATCCCGGGTACGTGTGTAGCGATGCGGCTGATACAACATCACCAGACGTTTGTCAGGCCAGCCTGCACGCGCTGCACGGATAGTCACCGCCACTTCCGAGGGATGGTGACCATAATCATCAACCAGCATCACTTCACCACGCTCATTCTGGAACGAGCCATAGTGCTGAAAACGCCGACCTATGCCCGCAAACTTTTCCAACGCTGCTAAAATCGCTTCGTTACCGATATCATGATCTTTTGCCACTGCAATCGCCGCCGTTGCATTCAGCGCGTTGTGTTTGCCTGGCATGCTGAGCGTCACGTCGAGCTGTTCGCCTGACTTATGCACGACCTTAAAGCGGCTGCGGCTTTGGGTTTGTTCAAAGTCCACCATGCGATAGTCAGCCTCAGAATTTTCCCCATACGTGATGGCAGGTCTGGCAAAACGTGGCAGTAATTCTCTGGCCACGTCCGAGTCAGTGCATACCACAGCCAGACCATAAAATGGCAGATTGTGAATGAATTCAACATAGGTGTCTTTCATCTTTTCAAAGTCACCATCATAAGTATCCATATGGTCGGCTTCAATGTTTGTGATCACCGATACCATGGGCTGTAAATGCAAAAATGACGCGTCACTTTCGTCGGCCTCTGCAATCAGATAGTCGCTGCTGCCCACCTTGGCATTACTGCCCGCACTATTTAACAAACCGCCGATAATAAAGGTCGGGTCTAATCTCGCTTCAGCGAAAATACTGGCGATCAGGCTGGTCGTTGTGGTTTTACCATGAGTGCCGGCAACCGCAATACCATGGCGAAAGCGCATTAATTCAGCCAGCATCTCGGCGCGCCTGACTACCGGCACCCGGGCGCGTTTTGCCGCCACAATCTCCGGGTTGCTGGTATCAATGGCACTGGACACCACGACTACATCAGCATCTTTAATGTTATTTTCGTCATGGCCAATAAAGACTTCAGCCCCAGCACGGATAAGCCGCTCTGTCATCGCATTCTGGGCAATGTCAGAGCCGGTAATTCGATACCCTTCAAAGGCCAGCACCTCAGCAATCCCGCCCATGCCTGCACCACCGATACCAATGAAATGGATGGTATTAATGCGCCTCATGGCTCTGCGTCTGTTAATTTCTTTCACTGTTTTCTCTTTCAATTCGTTACTTCTTCGCAAATGGCTGCCACTGACTGGGTTGCAGACAGCTGAGCACAGGCTTTTGCTTTATTCGCCTTTTCCCAGATCAGTGCCCGATCTCGACAATAAGACACCAAAGTCTCGCACACATGCTGTGCAGATAATTCTGCCTGCGGGATCAGCAACGCCGCCGACTCGTCCACCAAAAATCGCGCATTGGCAGTCTGGTGATCATCTACCGCGTGCGGCAAAGGCACAAAGATGGCCATCTTGCCTGCGGCGGCAATCTCGCTCACCGTCAGTGCACCCGCACGGCAAATCACCATATCGGCCCAGTCATAAGCCTGATCCATATCATCAATAAACTCGGCCACTTTGGCCTGTAATCCAAAACGCTGGTAGTCACTTTCTACTGCAACGTGATTGCCTTTACCGCTTTGGTGCCAAACCTGTATGTCACAGGATGTTGCCTCAGTCAGTAATGCCATAGCCTCAGGGACCGTATCGTTGAGCACTTTCGCGCCCAAAGAGCCGCCCACAACCAGCACATTAATGACGCTCCCCGGTTGTTTTGGCTTAAGCTGTGCCACACTTGCACGCACAGGATTACCCACAACATCATGCGCACGCTCGGCAAAAGCCTGCGGAAATGCAGCCAATACTCTGCTGGCAATGCGTGCCAACAATTTATTACTTAAGCCGGCAACCGCATTTTGTTCATGGATCACCAAAGGCACCCCAGTCAGCTTAGCTGCCAGTCCAACGGGGCCTGTGACATAACCTCCCATCGCCAGGATCACGTCCGGACGGCGATTTCGAATGATGGCTCTGGCAGCAAAAATGGCCTTTATCACCATCCAGGGTGCAGTCAGCAAGCGTTTTACCCCGTTACCGCGCACCCCTTTAACTGCTATAAAGTCGATGTCTATACCATGTGCCGGTACGACATGCGCTTCCATTCTGTCTGCGGTGCCGACCCAGGATATTTGCCAGCCCTGCGCCTCAAGTGCTTTGGCCACGGCGATACCCGGGAAAATATGTCCACCGGTGCCACCGGCCACAACCAGTAATCGTTTGGTCATTTTTTTCCTCCCCGGGAGGTGGCCTGACGGGTCGACAGCTTAGTTTCGAAATCAATGCGCTGTAATAACCCTGCGGCAATGGTCATGATCAATAAACTCGATCCCCCGTAGGAGATAAACGGCAGTGTCAGACCTTTGGTTGGCAACATGCCCGCACTCGCACCGACATTTACTACAGTCTGAAAAGCGAACCAGATGCCGATCCCAAGCGCCAGATACCCCTCGTATTCCTTGCCCGACTTAAGCGCTTTTTGACCTATGAGCAAAGCCCGGAATACTAAAGTAGCCAGTGTCAACAGCACACAAATCACGCCAACAAAGCCCAGCTCTTCGGCTACCACGGCAAAAATAAAGTCATTATGTGCTTCCGGTAAATACTGCAACTTCTGAACACTGTTGCCCAGACCCTGACCGAACCAGCCGCCCTGACCGTATGCCATAAGAGACTGGACCAGCTGATAGCCCTTACCAAAGGGATCTTCCCAGGGCTCCAGGAAACCAACCACCCGGGCCATCCGGTATGGTTCAAAAATAATCAACATCACCACGAGCAACACGCCAGTCAGCATCAAGGCAAAAAACTGCCAGAGCTTTGCGCCCGCCAAAAATAACAAACCAACGGTAGTAACAAACATCACCACCACAGTGCCAAGGTCCGGTTGCATCAGAATTAAAAAGGCGTAAACCGCAAAGACAATAATGGGTTTTGCAAACCCCTTGAGGTTTTCCTGCACTTCATCGCGCTTGCGCACCAGATAACCGGCAATGTAGCTAAAGAAAAACAGTTTCGCGGCTTCTGCTACCTGAAAGCCAATCGGGCCAACTGGCAGCCAACGCTTGGAACCATTCACTTCACGGCCAACAACCAGCACGACGGCCAACAGCACGAGTCCCAGCAACAAAAGATACGGGTTAAACCGTTTCCACCAGGTCATTGGGACTGAGGTGCTAAGCCAAAACAGCACCATTGCCATGACCAGAAACATGCTGTGACGTGTCACGATATGGTAGGGATTATCGTACAGGCGTTCAGCCACAGGCATAGAAGCACTGGTGACCATCACGAAACCAATTCCCACCAGGCACAACATGGCGTACAGCAGTGGCACGTCGAATAACGAGTCCGAAGGGGTTGGGGTGAAGGTGCGCCGCAGTGCGGTCATGCTCAGCATACTTGTCCCTCAACAAGCCGGCAGAATTCTTCGCCACGGGCCATATAGTTGGCATACATATCAATACTGGCACAGGCTGGTGCCAGTAATACCAGATCGCCTGGTTTTGCCTGCTGAGCCGCCAGCGCGACGGCCTCACTCAGATTGTTGACCATCTGACTGTGCGGGTGCAATGGCATAAAGTCAGCGCCATCCTTACCAAAGCAAAACACGGTTTTACAGTGGCGCTGCAAAGGTACTTTGAGTGGGGACAAGTCGGCCCCTTTGGCATCGCCGCCCGCGATCAACAAGATCTGGGCTTGCTCACCAGCCAGACTTTCCAGCGCCGCCACCGTCGCACCGACATTAGTTGCTTTGGAGTCATTGAAATAACGCACTCCCTGCACATCGGCGACCAACTGACAACGATGCGGTAACCCTTTGAACGCCCCAAACGCCGCAATGAATGCGCTGTCTGGCAGTGCCAGCGGCGACAACAATGCCATTACCGCCAGAGCGTTAAACTGGTTGTGTTTACCCGGCATGGCCAGCACATCGACCGGACACAACTTGTTGCCATGCAGCGAAAAATAGGTCTGCCCATGGTCTTGCGTTAAGCTGCAAGTCGCGCCTTCAAGCGCCACACTCAGTGCGTTATCATGAGGCAGGAAGGTACGCGGATCGTCGGCGTTATACACCAGGCAATCGACCTGCTGATAGATACGTAACTTTGCTTCGCAGTAGGCGGCAAAATCCGGATACCTGTCCATGTGATCTTCGGTAATATTGAGGATCATGGCACTCAAACAGTGCAAACTGTGCGTGGTTTCGAGCTGAAAACTCGACAGCTCCAGCACATACACATCAAAATCTCGCTCGAGCAGATCCAACACAGACGTGCCAATGTTACCGCCCAGCCCGACCTTTAAACCCGCCTGCTGACACACCTCCGCCGCTAGGCTTACCACAGTTGATTTGCCATTTGAACCGGTTACAGCGATCACAGGTTTGTCATTCAGACGAGCAAACAATTCGACGTCACCTATGACTTCGACCCCGGCTGCGACTGCCTGGGCCACATAGGTTTCATACAAAGGCACACCGGGACTGATCACCACCAAGTCGGTTGCACTTAGTGCCGCCTCTGCAAGCGGGCCAAACACCGCCTCACATTCAGGCAAGTTGTGGTTCATCCAGTCGGCACCAGGAGGCACAGGGCGAGAGTCGACCACCTTGGGCGTAATGCCATGACGTACCAAAAAACGCACTATGCCCAGACCGGTGACACCCAGTCCGAGCACGGTAATGTGTTTATTTTTTAAGGTGTCTAAATAACCCATATCATAACCTTAGTGTACTGCTTTAGCGGATCTTTAAGGTTGCCAGTCCCGCTAGCACCAAAATGATCGAAATGATCCAAAATCGCACAATCACTCTGGGCTCCGGCCAGCCTTTTAGTTCATAGTGATGGTGTATCGGCGCCATACGGAAGATCCGCTGACCACGCAGCTTATAAGAACCAACCTGTAAAATCACCGATAAAGCTTCCATCACAAAGACGCCGCCCATAATAAGCAGCACCAGCTCCTGACGCACCAAAATAGCGATGATCCCCAGAGCACCACCGAGTGCCAGTGAGCCGACGTCACCCATAAATACTTGTGCCGGATAAGTATTGAACCACAAGAACCCCAGCCCGGCGCCGACAATTGCGGTACAAACCACCACCAGTTCGCTGGCAGCGGCGATATGCGGGATATGCAGATAGTTGGCAAACACGGCATTGCCGGTCACATAAGCGATAATCGCCAGTGCTGATGCCACCAAAATGGTCGGCACAATAGCCAACCCATCAAGCCCGTCAGTCAGATTCACGGCATTAGACGTCCCTACCAGCACAAAATAACTCATCACCAGATAAAACAGCCCAAGCTGAGGCAGCACGTCTTTGAAAAAGGGCACCACCAGCACGGTTTCAGAGGGATCGGTCGACGTGAAATAAATAAAGGCAGCAACAGAAATGGCAATCACTGACTGCCAGAAATATTTCCACCGGGCTATCAAGCCTTTGCTGTCTTTACGAATAACTTTACGGTAGTCGTCCACGAATCCGACGATACCCAGTGAGCCAATCACAAACAAAGTGATCCAGACGTATTTATTGCCCAGGTCGCCCCACAGCAAGGTGCTGGCAAAAATAGCGCCTAAGATCAGCAATCCGCCCATAGTGGGCGTGCCTGATTTTGATAAATGTGATTCCGGACCGTCATCTCTGACCGTCTGACCAATTTGCATTCTCTGTAAGCTTCGGATCAGCTTAGGTCCGAAATACAAAGAGATCATTAATGCAGTCAGGATCCCCAGGATCGCACGCAGCGTCAGGTAGGAGAAAACATTAAAGCCACTGTAATATTGCGTCAGATATTCCGCTAACCAGGCTAACATGAGCTTTCCTCTTCACTATCTGTGTCGCTTTTTTGTGCTTTTGAGGCATTGACCAGATCGGCGACCAGCAGCTCCATACGCGCACTGCGAGAGCCCTTCACCACCACTGTGCACACTTCATCACGTTGCGCCAGTAGTTGTACAATCGCCTGCAACATATGCTCTCGCTGCGAAAAGTGACGATTCACAGTTTCAAACACATCGCTGGCATAGCGGCTCAACACCCCCAGAGAAAACAACGCGTCAATGCCTTTTTCTTTGGCATAGTCACCGACTTCCTCATGATACTGCCGTGCTTCCTCACCCAGTTCGCCCATATCTCCCAGCGCTAACACCCGATAGCCCGGCATACTGGCCAGTAAGTCTATGGCGGCTTTGACAGAGCGCACATTGGCGTTGTAGCTGTCATCTATTACCCGCAGCATATCCGATACTTCAATCAGGTTAACGCGCCCTTTCACCTCAGCCATGCTTTCAAGCGCAGCTTTGACATCTTCCAGGGTTGCCCCCAGTTGTACCGTGCAAGACGCTGCGATCAAGGCATTCATGACGTTATGCTCGCCCGGCAAAGGGAGTGTGATGGTGACGCGCTGCGCGCCCTGGCACAATGCAAAAGTGGCACGGCCCAGTGTATCCAGGTGGATGTCCTCTACCCACAGATCAAGCTGCTGTGCCATAGAGAAGCGACTGGTGCGCTGAGTCGTTAAGCTTTGCTCCCACATCGGTGCAAAGCGACAGTCACAGTTCAATACCGCGACACCATTAGCTTTGAGGCCGGAGAAAATTTCGCCTTTCGCCTGGCCAACGCCTTCTATCGAGCCAAAACCTTCGATGTGCGCTGGTGCCACATTACACACGACGGCGACATCCGGTTTAACCAGCGCGCTGGTATAGGCAATTTCACCTATGTGGTTTGCACCCAATTCAATGACCGCAAATTCATCGTCTTCACTCAGGCGTAACAAGGTCAGCGGAACGCCTATGTCATTATTGAAATTGCCTGCTGTGGCCAGCACTTTGCCCAGTCGGGATAAAATAGCCGCCGACATTTCTTTCACAGTGGTCTTGCCAACACTGCCGGTGATTGCCAGCGTTTTAGGTGATACCTGCCGGATCACAGCCTGACCGAGTTGCCCCAGCGCCAGTCGCGTATCTTTGACAATCAACTGAGGAATATCCACGTCGACCGGATAATCGACAATGGCCGCAATTGCGCCTTTTTGCTGTGCCTGGGCAACGAATTTATGACCGTCAAAATTAGGTCCTTTTAACGCCAGAAACACTTCGTTTTCGCTAATTGTACGTGTATCTGTATTTATATTTGAAACACTGCGGTTTTGCCCGTCAAAAGGGGCCTTCAGTACATCCGCAAGCCAAGAGAGATCCATCTTGATCATGCACTTTCCCCTGATAATATTTTCTGAGCCCAGCTGATATCGCTAAAAGCCAGGCGTTGGTTACCTATGATCTGATAGTCTTCATGCCCTTTACCGGCGATCAGGATCACGCTGTGTTGATCAGCGCCCCGGATTGCCTCACGTATGGCACTCGCCCTATCAGGCTGACAAAGAGCATACTCAGGCTTACTGAGCCCAGCCTTAATGTCATTAATAATGTCGAGTGGATCTTCCCCACGCGGATTGTCGCTGGTGATCACTACGGTATCCGCATAACGCTCCGCAGCTTGTGCCATCAGCGCACGCTTACCTTTATCGCGCTCGCCACCACAGCCAAATACACAGGTCACTTTGCCTGGTACATGCTGCTGTAACGCCTGCAGTGCCAGTGCCAGCGCATCCGGTGTGTGGGCATAGTCAACCACACAGGTGGGCTGCCCGGCTACTTCGATTGCCTGCATCCGACCGGTGACGGGCTTTAGTTGCGCAGCACCTTCAACCAGTTGTGACAAAGCGATCCCCTGAGTCAGCAACACAGCAAATGCCGCACTCAGGTTATACAGGTTAAACTCGCCGAACAAAGGTGTGCTAACCTCGGCATTACCCCAGCTGGTGTGTAATCTGACATGTATACCCTGGCTGTCAAACCGTGCATCACTAAAATAAACAAACTGCTGCACAGTCTCGCTCAGCGTGTCATCCACAGGCTTACGACCAAAGCCGACCGGGCGCGTTATCTTGCCTTCTTTTAGCCAGCGCTGTGCCCAGGGGTCATCAATGTTGACCACCCCATAGTTTGGCTGACAGGCGCTGAATAATTGCAGCTTGGCCTCGGCATAGTTTTCCATCGTGCCATGATAATCCAGATGGTCACGGCTCAGGTTAGTAAATACCGCCACCTCAAACTGACACTGCGCCACCCGCCCCTGTACCAGCCCATGGGATGACACTTCCATCGCAGCCAGCGAATAGCGGTCACGCAGCTCACTTAAAATGCGCTGCAGATCGACGTGAGACGGGGTGGTGTTATTCAAAGGCGTTAGCGAGTCTGGTGCCCCGTAACCGAGCGTGCCTATTACGGCACCTGGCAATCCACAGGCACTGGCCAGATGCGCTATCATGGCCGTGGTGGTCGACTTACCGTTGGTGCCCGTTACACCTACCAGCGTCATCGCGCGGCTCGGCTCGCCATAAAACGTCGCAGCCAGCATGGCCACTTTGTCGGCCAGTGCGTGGATCTTAATAACCCGCGAGATAATCCGAGAGTCTTGAAAATCAACAACGCAGTTTTCATCGGCCAGTACCAGTGCCGCACCACGCTCAAGCGCAGAGCCCACATACTGACCACCATCCTGCTGGTGACCCCGTAGCGCAATAAAGCAATCGCCCGGACCCACTTCCCGGCTGTCCAGGCGCAACGCGTTAATCTCTATACTTGGGTGTGAAACCCCAATGTCAGCCAGTGCCTGGCTCAAATCACGAGTCATTGTCCGGCCTTGTCAAATAAGCAACCCGATCTTTGTCCGGTGCCACATTTAAAATTCTCAGTGCATTAGAAACAATTTCGGCAAACACAGGTCCCGCCGTATGTCCGCCATAATACACATCCCCTCCCGGTTCATTAATCATGACGACCACGGCAAGGCGAGGATCGCTGACCGGTGCAACACCGGCAAAATACCCCACGTATTCGTCACCATATCCGCCTGCAATGGCCTTTTCAGAAGTACCGGTTTTGGCCGCAGCCCGATATCCATCCACAATCACATTCGATGCGGTGCCGCCTTTTTCAAAGACCGATTCCATCATTTCTACCACGGCCAGCGCATCTTCTTCACGGAACAGGCGCTCGCCCGGTACCGGCCCCTCCTGCTTCATAATGGTCAGCGGACGAGAAATACCACCAGCACCAAAGGTCGCATACAACCTGGCCACCTGAGCGGTACTGACAGACACAGCGTAACCGTAAGACAAAGTGGCAATTTCAAAGTCCGACCAGCGACGGTTGGGATAAAACAAGCCAGAGCTTTCGCCGATCATCATAGTGCCGGTGTCTTCGCCAAAACCAACCTGCTGATACAGGCCAACAAAATACTCTTTGGGCAGCATCTGGCTAATTTTAGCCACGCCCATGTTACTGGATATCTTTAGAATTTCGCGCAAGGTCATTTCACCATGGTTACGCTCGTCTTTAACCAGCCCGCCATTGAGACGCATCCAGCCTGGGTAGGTATTTATGGTGTCATCCGCCTGAATAACACCATGATCCAGTCCGGCCAACACCGCCAGCGGCTTCAGAGTTGATCCCGGCTCGAACAGATCGGTAATGGCCCGGTTACGACGCTTATAAGGTGCCGCATCGCTCATATCATTGGGATTAAAGCTTGGACTGTTGACCATAGCGAGGATCTCACCAGTGTGCACATCCACCACCATGGCCGAACCAGAAGTTGCCTGATAAGTCAGGACCGCCGATTTTAACGCCTGATAGGCAATCGCCTGGATCCGCAAGTCAATACTCAGGTGAACGTCTTCCGGCTCAACCCGCTCTTCCTCTGCTAACACCTGAACCTCACGCCCCTGGGCATCTTTACGAATAGTCCGACGCCCTTCGGTACCTGTCAGCGCCTTATCATAGAGTTTTTCAATGCCTTCGATGCCGATGCCATCAATGTTGGTGACACCCAGTACATGGGCCGTCACCTCGCCATTGGGGTAATAACGTTTAGACTCGTCAAGCAAATGGATCCCAGGCAGGCGCATCTGGCGTATATAGTTGGCCACCGCAGGCGTTACCTGGCGTTTTAAATACACAAAACGGCGTGCGGGATTGTCGCGCAGGCGCTTGTCTATTTTTTGTTGTTTGATTTGCAGCACATCTGCCAGTTCACGCCAGCGCAGTTCATCCTGATAAAAAGCCTGTTTACGGGCACTGAGCTCGGCGGCATTATCGGCCAATGCCTGAGCATCCTCTCCATTACGACGTGCCTTTTTCAGCACTTTTTTTGTCAATGCCTTATCCAGTGCTTTGGGGTCGGCATAGACACTAACCACAGGGACACTGACCGCCAGCTCTTTACCATTACGATCGAAGATCATCCCGCGCTGCACGCGTACAGTTTCAACCCGCACTGTGCGCTTGGCATTTTCCGAACGCGCTTTGTCGGGCTCAATCACCTGCAAATAAGCAGCACGGGCGATCAGCGCGGCAAAAACCAGCACCAGCATCACGCTGACCAGCGCAAAGCGCCAGCTGATTAAATTGACTGAGGTCTTTTTCGCCGGACTCATGGTAGTACAATCACCTGCTCTTCTTTACTGGTTGGCCGTTTCATCTGCAACTGGGTTCTGGCCACTTCTTCAATACGCGCATGCTGAGAGTAAAACTCTTCCTCCACCAGCAAATAGCGCCATTCCAGATCCAGCTCATCCCGTTTCTGTAAGAGTTTATCCTGCTCTATCAACTGCTGGCGTGTCAGGTGTGTCACCTGCACCACCGCAAGCGCAGAGCCTAAAGTCACGGCCAGCAGCATAAACGTCAGCTTGTTTGCCAGTAACAACTGGCACATTTCTAGAAATAACCTGGGCTGACGCTGATGCTTTTTCATTACAGTTTCTCGGCAATTCTCAGTACTGAGCTGCGCGCGCGCGGATTGGCATCAATTTCAGCCTGGCTGGGTTTGATGGCTTTACCCACCGCCTTCAGTGTCAGGTTTTGCTTAAGCTGCGCATCCGTCAGCGGCAAACCACGTGGCACAGCCTCCCCTTTACTTTGTTTTTTAATAAACTGTTTAACAATGCGATCTTCCAGTGAATGGAAGGAAATCACCACCAGACGACCACCCGGCTTTAATACCGCAAGTGCGGCCTGCAATGCTGTTTGGATCTCTTCAAGCTCACTATTGATGTAAATGCGAATGGCCTGAAAAGTGCGCGTGGCCGGGTGCTTATGCTTGTCTTTGACTGGCACCGCTTCATCAATTAGATCTGCCAGTTGCTTAGTCGAGGTGATCTCTGTGTGCTCGCGGGTTTCAATGATCTTGGTCGCAATACGGCGGGCAAATTTTTCTTCACCGTATTTTTTGATCACAAACACCATATCTTCGAGCTCGGCTTCTGCCAGCCACTGTGCAGCACTGCGACCGGCCGTCGGGTTCATGCGCATATCCAGCGGGCCATCTTTCATAAAGCTAAAACCGCGCTCGGCGTCATCAAGCTGGGGTGAAGACACGCCAATATCCAGCAAAATACCATCTACCTTGCCCAACAAACCGGCATCACGGGCCACGCTCTCAATGTGCGAAAAGCGATTGTGGGCAATACTAAAACGCGGATCATCGGCGAACTTCTGTGCCGCCGCAATCGCTTGCGGATCCTGATCAATGGCCTGTAATTTGCCCTGCTCATTCAGCCGCTTGAGTATTTCACCCGAGTGACCACCGCGGCCGAATGTACCGTCGATATAAGTGCCATCGGGTTGGATATTCAATGCATCCAGCGTTTCAGCCATCAACACTGAAATATGTTGCCATTCTGTCGCCATAAAATTTGGTTTTCACCCCAGTTATAAAGAAAAGTCATCCAGCTCAGGGCACGCTTCTACGTCACCACTGCGCTCAATCTCGGTATCGGCCTGCATTTGCTCATACCAGCGCGCTTCGTCCCAGATCTCAAACTTATTGAGCAATCCGACCAGCATCAGCTTTTTGCCCAGGCCAGCATGGGCACGCAATGTGGGCGCCAGTAAAATTCGACCATTTTTGTCGAGCTGGTATTCTTCCGCATGTCCTAATAGCATGCGCTGCCAGCGTCTGACTCTGGGGTTGGTGTTGGATAGTCGTTGTAATCTGGATTCAATTTCGCGCCACTCAGACAACGGGTAAAGCCACAGGCATGGTTCATTGATCGCAATAGTGCAGATTACGGCGCCCTGTTCTTCAGACAGCAGCGGCTGGCGATACCGGGTTGGTATCGAAAAACGCCCTTTGTCATCAAGACTCAGAGAATTTGCGCCGCGGAACATAACTACTCGCTCGGCCTGTTGCGACAAGCTAATCTTTGATCCAATTTGATCCACTCTAACCCACATTTTCCCACAGGATGACAGTCTAGGGCTTGACAAGCCTTTTTGTCAAGTTGGATCACACGGCTTGATTCGCCTGCAGGCCAGAAAAATCGCGGGTTTTGCGGAACTCCATGAAATCGGTGGGAAAATGTGGGCAGACAAATAATGTGGGATCTTTTCACGTAAATTAGTCCCTTTTTTGATAACTGTGGAATATTTCATTCATGAAATTTTTACGCGCCGGGGTGTTACCAAAAAGCCGAAAAATTAATAACTCTCGACTAGTATTTAGCTTAAACGGGTTGGTTAAAGCGCCCTGCGCTTGTATTATGCCGCCACCTTAAACCCAGGCGAGTTTTTATTATTAAAGAGATATCAATAAAACAGCGATTCTACCGATTGATGCTGGTACTCAGTCTGCCTGGCTTTTTGCTGATCCTGGCCCTGTTGTTCGCGCAGCGTAGTAATATGCTGCAACTGCAGGAACAACAAGCCCTGATGTATGCCAATCAGGTTGCAACGCTGCAACATGCTGAAGTGGCTGCCACACGCCGACTACTGCAACAACTGGCCTACCAGCCCGACAATCTGCAACACCACAATGGTCGCTGCCCGCAACTGCTGTCTAATGCACAGCATCTGTCGCCCAGCTTTGCCAACTTTGGCCTGGCCACACCAGATGGTAACGTCACTTGCTCTTTGTCTAAGATATCGGGGCCGATCTCCATTGCCGATCGCCCCTATTTTCAACAGGCCATTGATGAAGGCACCTTTAGTATTGGTGAATATCAACACGACAGAAGCATCAATAGCGCCACACTGAACTTTGCTCACCCGGTTTATCAGAATGGCCAGCTCACTATGGTGATCATAGCCGTTAAACGCTTATCACACTGGAGTCGCTCACTGTCCAGGCTCACGCTGCCCCAGGGCACCCGTGTGATGATTGCCGATCATACCCGTGCCATAGTCGCCGAATACCCATACAGCACTGAGCCACTGGGCAGAGCTGTCAACGAAGACTGGCCAGATGACCTGAACGAACAGGCTGCGCTGCTTAACGATGTCAACGGTCATCACTATGTGTATATTCGTCTGCCCTTGCTGGCCGCACGCGGTGAACTGAGCATCTATTTTGCTTTCCCTTTTGAAGCCGCCTGGCAGCAAACTCAGCGTCACTTTGCCTTGGTTTTAAGCAGCTTTTTTATCTTATTATGCCTGCTTATCTGGCTGGCGCGTTATCGTCTGCACAAAACCCTGCTGCAACCGCTGACCCAGTTCAGACAAGCCATTGCGGCACTGGCACAGGGACGTACGCTGGATCTCACCCGCCACACCATGCCACAGGAATTGGCTGTGCTGGGTGAGCACTTTGAAAACATGGCCAGCGTGCGCCTGCAAACTGAGCAACAGTTAACCCATAAGCACACTGAACTGCAAACTCTGCTGTCGGCATTACCCGACAGCTATCTGCGCGTCGATGCACAAGGGCAGGTGCTTGCCAAACACGGCAACCTGGTGCAACAGGGCAATACGCTGAGCGAACTGTTTCCACATCATATTCATAAACGGCTCCGGGTTGCGCTGACACTGCTTAAGGAACAGCCCCAGCTGCTGCTGGAATATACCCAGGGCGAGCAACAGCAAGGCTATGAAGTGCGCGTTCAGGGTATGCGCCATGGCGAAGAAGCCGTGATAGTGATCCGCGATATCAGCCACCGTAAGCGTCAGGAAGAAGCACTCAACCTGGCTGCTCTGGTGTACAACAATTCCAGTGAAGGCATGGTCATTACCGATGCCCACGGCTATATCCTGGATGTTAATCGTGCGTTTGTTGAAGTGACCGGATTCAGTGCGCAGGAGGCTGTTGGAAAAACCACCGCCATCCTGAACTCAGGAAAACACGACCGCGCCTTTTACCGCCAGATGTGGCATGCACTCAATGACACCGGACGCTGGCAGGGCGAGATAGTCAACCAACGCAAAAATGGCGAACTGTATACCGAATGGTTGACCATAGACACGGTCTATGACGAACAAGCCGCCCCTTATCGCAGAGTCGCTATTTTCACCGATATTACCGATAATAAACTGAAAGATGAGCAACTTTGGCGACAAAGCCACTATGATTCACTGACCGATCTGCCCAATCGTACTAGTCTGAAAAAGCACCTTAATACATTGCTTGAGGCGCCTGATACACCACTGGCCATCCTGCTGCTGGATCTCGATCACTTTAAGGACATTAACGACACCTTAGGTCATTATTATGGCGATCAACTACTGGCCCAGGTTGCCAAAGCACTGCAATCTCTGGAGCAGCCCGGCCTGACTTTATCGCGGATCGGTGGCGATGAGTTTGTCATTATCTGCGAACACTGCCGCACTGAAGCCCATGCTATCACACTGGCAGAGCGTGTCCTGAGCGTATTTAAGCAAGATTTTATTCTGGAAGGTGAACACTGTCAGATAGGCGCCAGTATTGGCATAGCACTCAGCCCCAGAGATGGCGATAGCAGTGAGTTGTTACTGAAGGCCGCCGATCAGGCCATGTACCGGGCTAAAAGCCTCGGCCGCAACGGCTATGCCTGTTTCGACTCAACCCTGCGCCAACAGAGCGAACAGCGCCTGCTCATGCTCAGAGACATGCGCCAGGCATTAACCGACGCACAATTTGTGATGTACTATCAGCCGATAGTGACCATGCAAACCCGGCAGATCCACAAAGCCGAAGCCCTGATCCGCTGGCAGCACCCGGACAAGGGGATGATCAGCCCGGGCCACTTTATACCCCTTGCTGAGGAAACCCAGCTGATCCATCAACTGGGAGAGTTTGCCTTCCAGCAAACCCTGCAAACACTCAGCCGCCTGCAACAGCAACATGGCGCATTTCAGATCAGCCTGAACGTGTCACCGGTACAGTTTAACGCCAAGCATACCAGCTTGCTGACGTGGCAGGCACAGCTCAACGACGCCAATTTGCAACCCGAAGACGTGGTCATTGAAATCACTGAAGGCTTAATGATGCAAGGGGAAGGGCGCAGCCAGGCGCGTCTTGGCCAGCTGATCCAGCAGGGGTTTTCGATTGCGCTGGATGATTTTGGTACCGGTTACTCCTCCCTTGCCTATCTTAAGCAAATGGACACCGACTTTATCAAGATAGATAAACGCTTTGTCGATGGCATTGAGCATAACGAAGACGATCTGGTCCTGTGCGAAACCATGATCATGATGGCACACCAGTTGGGACTCAAAGTGATTGCAGAGGGAATAGAAACCGCCACGCAACATGAGCTGCTCAAACAAGCTGGGTGTGATTATGGTCAGGGATATTTTTATGCCAAGCCTGCGCCCTTGGCTGAGTTAGAAACACTATTGAAAGGTTTATAAATTGAACGTCTGTCAGGGCATAATATCAAAGTCTTATCGGCTACAAACACCCTTGATATCGTCAACCTGATTAAGTGTACTCTGCTATTATGAAAGAGTTTTACGATAATTTTATAAACAAAAATGAAGCGGATATACGCCGAAGTACGACATTTTCTGCAAGCAGAGCCCGATTTAAGACGTGGATATTGAACTCTGTTTGCCCGTATGCCATAAACGCAAAACACCGCTTTTAGAGGGTTACATATACTGAAACGGCTTATCTGAGCCAGACATTAATAGCAAGCTGGTGTGAGAACCAAAAATTAACAGGCACTTGTTTATCATCATAATATGAAACATCGACAGGAAGACCGGCTACCTTGGCAGTTAGCAAAGCGGAATACTTTTCCTGTCCGCCTGGTTGCGTTAAATCGAAGCAGAGTGAGGGGGAGTCTGCCTCTACGGTGAAGCAGGCGTACTGGGAAAACCCGCCACCATAGGTTCTTAACGCTTTGACTTTGGTATGCCAGTGCCAAACTTCACCAGCACTAGCGTTGAAAGCAGACAGTGCTGTTAGCAGTAACAATATTTTTTTCATATTTGATCCAATAGTTAGAAGTGACGAAATAATCTCAATGCAGATTGTACCTGATATTAATAAATTAGAGTAATGCAGGAAAAATTAAAACTTCATTGCTGCCTTAAAGCAGCTCATGACATCCACAAACTAGACAAACAAAAAAGGCCACTGCTTGGCTGTGGCCCAATAAGATCTGATGATCTTTTACTTAGTTTTTAAGTGACACCCACTCCAATATATGCAGGACATAGCATACAGTCCACACGCCAATTTTAGGTGGCTGTCCATGTAACTCCTTTGTTCATTAGCTTTGCGGGCAATGTCTTCATTAAGCACCCGCATAAACCAGCAGATGCTCGCTAGCCGGAGTCTGAATTCAGCGATATCAGCTGCCAGCATGCTGTACTCGGATGCACTCAGCTCATCACCACAAATGAACTTGTGCGTCAGCCAGTTGCCCTTAAACAACTTATGCCAGCGAAGCACTATCGCTTTATCTGATAACCTTTGTGCTTTCTTATCATCCACATACAACACAATATGCGTATGATTGCTCATAACCGCATAGCCACACACATCAATGCAAAACACCTTCGCAAGGGTCAGTAATTTTTCCTCAACCCAGTCTCGCCGATGTTCATAAGACTTGCCCGTGACGCGGTCGTTGCCGCACAGAAATGCCCGACGAACACACCGGGATATGCAGTGGTAGTACTTAGTGTCTGATAAGCTGACCTGTCTCTTCCTTGCCATTGGCATAATTTGTCACCCTCAATCCATTGAGTATTACCTAAAGGTAGACGGCGTACAGTCTGCACGCCAATTTTAGGTGGCTGTCCATGTAACTACTTTGTTGACGGCATAGAACACAACGAAGATGACCTGGTGCTGTGTGAAACCATGATCATGATGGCACACCAGCTGGGGCTCAAAGTGATTGCTGAGGGAATAGAAACCGCCACGCAACATGAACTACTCAAACAGGCAGGTTGTGACTTTGGCCAGGGCTACTTTTATGCCAAACCTATAAGTCAGGCAGATTTAGTAGAAAAGTCACAGCAACGATAAAAAGGCACGACTGTGACTCACTTTAAAGCGTGTCCGTAAGAACGAATGAGGAAGGGGTATGAGTGCGCGTAGTCGTGCAACACAGCCAAAGTAAGGGATTTAATTGACAGCAAGCCCGACAAAGCTCAACCACGCGCGGGATCTCATCCATAAAACATTGTGGACTGTTCACCGCCATGAAGCACAGTCCACAATCTGACGATAGAGCGAGACATCACACACCCGCTCTGTGACAGTAGTTGTACTAGCTCAGACTTGACCTGACAGTTACCCGTTTTTCAATCGGTGACTGTCAGCTTAGATTTGGGCTAAATTCTTTTCAACCCAGATCGATTTTCCATCTAATAATGTTTCAAGCGGCGTTCTTCCGCAGCATTTTTTACCTTGATGAGTTCGGTCATTATTGTAGTAATTTATCCACTCGTCCAGGTCCTTTTGGAGCTCTTCCAGAGAGCTGTACAATTTTTTGCGAAATGTCACTTGGTAAAACTCTTGAAGTATCGTTTTGTGGAAGCGTTCGCAGATACCGTTTGTCTGCGGCGACATCGCTTTGGTTTTAGTATGGTCTATGTCGTTGATCGCTAGGTAAAGCTGATAGTCATGGTGCTCAACCTTACCGCAGTACTCAGTTCCCCGGTCTGTGAGGATCCTTAGCATAGGCAGCTCGTGCTGCTCAAAGTAGGGTAAAACTCTATCATTCAGTAGATCTGCTGCTGTGATCGGTGTTTTAGTGGTGTAGAGCTTTGCAAAAGGAGGGTGTTCATAATTCTGTGTCAGCCTACTGAGCTCAAAGCTCGATGTAGTCATCCAAGCGCCCTGGAAAGTGGATGGCCATCTGTGATAGCGTGAGATTCCAGTTCTGGATAGGATGCGTCC
>NZ_JAKRFZ010000011.1 GCF_022347765.1 Pseudoalteromonas sp. OOF1S-7
ACTCACCCGTCCGCCGCTCGTCATCTTCTAGCAAGCTAGAAATGTTACCGCTCGACTTGCATGTGTTAGGCCTGCCGCCAGCGTTCAATCTGAGCCATGATCAAACTCTTCAATTAAAAGTTTTTTGTTTGAAGTAAACTTCAAACCATGCTCAATGAATTCTGATTTTGATACCTTTCGGTATCGAATTGACTGTGCTGAATAAACTATGTTTATTCTGTTGGTCACTCACTTTCCATTTAAGGAAAAAACATTGAGACTCTAAATTTTTGTGCATCATTCAGTAAAACTGAAATCCGCTGTTAGAACTCAATCTGTACGAGTGCCCACACAGATGATTGCTTCATATTTTTAAAGAACAAAGTAACTAACCCTGGTTAGTTACCGCAGTCTTGCTGCGAAGTGGAGCGCCATGTTAACCGCTTCACTTTTAAAGTCAACTAGAAAATTTAATTTTTCTTAATTAAGCTTTCCGTTTGGCTTTCCCGTCACTTGGTGCCTTGCTTTCCAGCGTTGTGCCCCGTGTCGGTGGATGCGCATTATAGGGAAATCGAAACCCAGCGCAACCCCTTTTTTGAAGAAAAGTGAGAAAAACCACCCTTTAGACCAATTAACATACAGAACACGGCAAAAAGCCCTATTTTGTCATCAAAAATTCACCGATTTGACACAATTTAACTGATAGGGATCTAAGTATTGTACATTTCAGAAGAGACGCAAGAAAAAATGGCGCTTTTTTGCGCCATTTTTAATAGAGAGAATAATTAGTACAATAGACTGTAGAGTTTTCGTCGGTAGCGAGCTGCAATTTCATCGCCCTCGGGTAAAGAGGTAATGATATCAAGGTAGCCTTTTTTGGCTTCTCCAAAATTCATGTCTTTTCTTAGCACAGATATCAGGCTTTCCAATGCATCAGCTTTCTTTCCAGCATCGACCTGAGCCTGAGCCAGTTGACATAATATGGATAAATCATCCGGTGAAGATTCTGCTTCAGCCACAAGACGCTTGAGCTCAGGAGACTCCTGAGCTTCTTTTGCCTGTTCCAGCTTTGACCTTAAATTGGTGAAGTAGGCATCCTGTGCTTCTACCGCCACAGACGCTAAAAGCGCCTCCGCTTCTTCTACTTTTTGTATCTGAATACAAATATCTGCAAACACAAGCACAACCCTCGGGTTATCTTTTGCGACACCATAAGCCTGCTTTGCCAGTGCAAAGGCATCATTCAGGTCGCCGTTTGCAAGCGCTTGCTTTGCCTGATCAAGTAAAATCAGTTCAGGCGAAGGCAGGTGCTCCGATAATGCTTTGGAAATCTCTTCTTGCGTTTTCGCACCAGGAAGGACATCTACAGGTGTACCCCCTTTCAGAACAACTAAAGTTGGCAGTGCCTGAAGGCCCACTTGTTGTGCCAACTGAGAAGCAAGCATTTGCTGTTGATCACAATCGACCGTAGCGACCACTATATTATTTGGATATTGCTGAGCAAGCGCATCAAGAATATCAGCTTGTGCAATACAGTTTGGCTCCTGAGCACTAAAAAACGTCATTAATATGAGCTTTTCAGGATCCGAAGATGCCAACACTTGTTGAATGTTTTCCGGCGTAAGTGAGATTTTATTTTCCATGTTCAAACCAGCTGTGATATTTGACTATCTATATGGTGACATCCATACCAATTACAAGGCAAATATAAAATCCGATTAGGCAGCTGACTTTCGACGACCCGTTTTAGTCGTCGTACGTTTTCTAGTTCTTTTCTTAGAAAATGAAGCTCTCGAACCGGATTTACCACTTTTCAGGCCACTAAACATGGAACTGTCGCTCATGTTTGCTCGTTCAATAATATCTGCTATTTCCTTTTCAAGAGGATGCATAAATGTCTGATAGAGTTGCTCTTTCATTGCAATCCTGGCCAGTTGAGACTCCCACAATGCCGTTCTGTCTGGCAAAGACAGATCCTCTGGAAGCGTCTTAACAAGCGCTATACCTAATTCTGTTGATTTGATGCTTTTGCCATTGCGTTGCAAGAAGCCCCTTTTAAACAATAAATCGATAATTCCGGCTCTGGTTGCCTCAGTGCCCAGTCCATCGGTCTCTTTCAACACTTTCTTAATGTCTGCGTTCGACACAAATCTGGCTATGCCTGTCATGGCACTTAATAACGTTGCTTCTGTGAAATGGTTGGGAGGTTGCGTATGTTTCTCGATGACTTCTCCTTTAAAGCAGTGAAGTAACTCGTCAATGTCCAGCTGAGGCAAAATATCTTGCTTCTTTTCTTCAACTTTATATAAGCATTTAAAACCGAGGTCGATGATCTGCTCAGCCTTGGCGACAAACACCCCACCTGCAATTTCTAATTCCACTTTGGTTTCAGTATACCTGTAGGCAGGATAAAACTGCGCCAGATACTGAGTGCAAATGAGCTGGTAGACTTGCTGCTCGTGCTGCCCTAACTGGGCCGTTTTTAGCTTCTTTGCTGTCGGGATAATCGCATGGTGTGCCTCAACTTTTGCATCATTCCAGCATTTACTTTTCAAGCTCAGATCTGCACCAGCAACTTTGTCTTCTTCCAGCCCCAGATTATTTAATGCTGCATCTAACACCTGCTTAGACTCAGCAAAGTGCCCCTTCGGCAGGTAGCGATTATCCGATCGGGGATAAGTGATCAGTTTATGTCTTTCATAAAGTGCCTGACAAACATCCAATACATGTTTTGCTGACATACCAAACCGTTTGTTGGCATCGATTTGCAGTGCCGATAAGTTATAAGGTAAAGGCGGGTTGTGCTTCTTGGGTTTGGCTTCAATTTTTTTGACCTGAGCGTCCTGCCCCTGGATCCTTGATGCGACATTTTCGGCCAATTTTTTAACTAGCACCCTGCCTTCCTCATCCATATATGGCAGACACGCCTCGCTAGGTTGCCACTTAGCACTAAACTCTGCCCCGTCGCTTTTTCTTACCTGGGCTTGTACCTCAAAAAAAGGTTTAGAAACAAAATTTGCTATTTCCAAGTCCCGTCTGACAACCAGTCCAAGGACTGGCGTTTGTACTCTGCCAACAGACAGCACACCTTGAAACCCAGCTTTTTGTCCAACCAAGGTATACGCCCTGGTCAGGTTCATACCATACAGCCAGTCTGCCCTTGCTCTTGCCAAAGCTGACACACTTAACGGCACAAACTCCTGATTCGTACGCATTTGATTTAATGCTTTTTTTACTGCTGATGGATTTAAATCACTGATCAGTAGCCGCTGAGTGGCTTGCTTTTTAGATGTCGAAGGCTTTGCTTCCTGCAATACCTCATCAACCAGTAACTGGCCTTCTCTGTCTGGATCACCCGCGTGAACAAGGCATTCAGCTTGCTTGACCAGCCTTTTTACAATACTGAGTTGCTTCTTGGTTTTCGGTTTCGCTTTGAACTGCCAATGCTCCGGGATAATGGGTAAATGCACCATTTGCCATTTTTTGTATTTAGGATCGTAGTCTTCAGGGGCAGCCTGCTCCAGCAAGTGGCCAATACACCAGGTAACACAATCTCCATTGGCTACTTCAATATAGCCATCATGCTTTTTATGTGGTTTAGGCAATACATCTGCAATGGCTCTACCCAGAGAGGGTTTTTCGGCAATATAAAGTTTCATTATTCAAAAAAGACTGTATGTATTTACAGTTATGATAGTCAACTCTGACAGCAATTGCCAGAGTTGACCCAATAATCATATCCGACGGCGTTACCATATCGGACACTGAGCCATAGGACGAGGCTTAGGTTTTAAGTAAGTTTAACTGCTTATGTTTTTGTTCCACTATATAGGTCAGTGCACTCGCCGCTTGCTCTACCTCATCGGCAAAACCAGACAGCTCAGCTGCCGCATCAGAAATACCCGTCGTGTTGGTGCTAATTTCTTCAGTCACCATACTCTGCTCTTCTGCTGCCGTCGCGATCTGCGTGACTTCGTTTGAGATACTACTCAACTCACCTACTAAGCTCCCCATCAGCTGTGCAGACTCCTGGCAGTATGAAACCGCTTGTTCACCCCGACTAACCGTCCTTTCTATAATCTGCTCCGAACCGCTTACTTCACTCTGAAGGTTGTCTATCAGCTTGCTAATGTCATCCGTTGAAGCTTGTGTTTTTGACGCCAATGCCCTTACTTCGTCGGCGACCACCGCAAATCCCCTCCCTTGCTCGCCAGCCCGGGCGGCCTCTATTGCTGCATTAAGCGCCAGTAAATTGGTTTGTTCAGCTATTGCGCGGATGACATCCAGAATTTTAGAAATGTCCCCGCTTCGTTCAGAGACTTTACTAAACGCATTTTTCGCTTCCAGCACCTGCTCGGCGATTTCCTGAACGGTCTCAGTCGTTCTGACGATACTGCTTTCACTACTCTGCACTGTTTCGACAGCATGATTTGTACTTGAAGCGGCTTTCTCCGACGCCCTGGCTACTTCCGTTGCGGTTGCGCTTAACTCATTAATCGCAGTCACAACGCTATCGATTTCAAGATGCTGGTTAGATACCTTGTTCTTTATATTGATGGCAGCTTCTGTGGTCTTGTGAGATTGGGTATATGACTCCTCGGCCAACTCTTTGAGGTCGATGATCATACTTCTTAATTTATCAGTGAAGCGGTTGAAGCCATCGGCCAGGGAGATCAGCTCAGCATGATGACTCACCTCAAGCTTATGAGTCAGGTCTCCTTCACTGCTAGCCAAACTGTCTACGCGCTCCTCAATATATGTTAATGGCCCAATAATGGTATTTATAAGCACAAGTGCAAGGCCCAGTGCCACAGCTGCGACGACAGTCCCTAAAAACAGCATCCAGCGTCCAAGTGAGTTGGTTGATTCTTCTATTTGTTGCTCTATCTGAGTAACGGAGGCCAGCGCCACCTCCTTAGGAAGCTCAATAACCAAAGACCAGGTTGTGTTGGCAAGTTTGATTTCAATGGGTACGGCAATAGCAAGCATATCCCCCATCTCACTAAACCCGCCTCTTTGATGCAAATTCATTAACTTATCAGCTAAATCTGGACTAACAGATTCTTTCAGAGGCCTGGCAAGGTTATCGTAATGACTGGCACCAACAACCAGCCCCAATTTGCTGAGCAAAGTCACTTTCGCCTGTCCCTGATACAGTGATTCTGATAATTCATCAACCAACTTTTGGAACACGGGTAAATTCACATCGACCCCTACCAGCCCCTGGAACCGGCCGTTAACGTCAACCGGTACCGTCAACGACGTCATCAACATTTTATTACCAGGAGAAATTTCGTACAGATAAGGTTCCATAATGCAGGGCGCAACGTTGTCGTGCGCGCATAGGTACCATTCGGCTTCGCGAAGCCCAAACTCATTGAGTTTATCTAAATATTTATCAGCTGCCGACTCGATTTGATGCTGAGTGATCCCGCTTGCGTCTCGTGTGAAGTATAGCTCCAGCGTGCCATCGCCTGGTGCTGAGTGACTAGCCCCGGCCGAATAAGTCCGATCTTGTCGGTCATAGCCATCAGGTTCAAACTGAGCATACATTGAAGATACAAAGCGATTTTGTTTCAATGCGCCGGCAACGAGGTCTTGCACCTGAGTGCGTGCTAGTGGTTCACTTACAGAGGTTTCTTTAAGAGCCCCTGCTAATGTGTAAGGTACGCGGTAAGCCGAGTTGATAAACTCGGCGACCTGTTGTGCATAGTATTGTCCCTGGGCTGTTAACCCTGTTCTGATCTCCTGATAAACCAGTTCTCTGAGTTGTGAACTCTGCGCCTTGTTCTCTTTTTGCAGGTTCATCCACATGGTTGTTACTAGTAAAGCAACAAGGGCAGTAACCAGCGTGATCACAAACAGGATAAGCTTTTTCTTGATGGACATATGCTGCATATAAAACACTCACAAATGGTTGTTTATTGAGATAACTTTAGCAAAAGTTTCGCTTTCTTGCGTATTCTAAAATGACAGCTTTAAGTAATTATGACTACACTATTCCGAGATTTTTTTTACATTGAATAATGACAGTACATTAATTGAACTGATTGCGAGCGACCTTAAAAGAGACGGTAAACTAGAGACGGTAAACTTAAGGCTTTAAGAGTGTGTGATTGGTGTGAAAAGAGTCGCTGCATAAGCATCACAGCGACTCACTGTCAAAGTGAGGTTTAGTCTTCCTCAATCTTATCTTTGCCACGAGTAGACTCAATGCTGTCTAGCCTGTGATGAATCGCAGACTTGATCAACATATAGCCACTGATTGGCGCGGTAATGAGCAAAAACATAGAAATAAGGATTTCTTTCACACTCACACCTTCACCAAAAATGCCATAATATGCCATTGCAGCAAACAGCAAACAGGCCATACCGAGTGTTGTTGCTTTGGTAGGCCCATGCAGGCGCATAAAAAAATCAGGCATTTTGACCAAGCCAATAGAGCCGACCAAAACCAGGCTGCCGCCTAACAATAATAAAAATGAAATAACCCACTCCATCATTCGATCCCCTTATTCAATGATATCGCCGCGCAACAGATATTTACATACTGCAACTGTGCTGACAAAGCCAAGTAAGGCAATCAAAAGTGCAGCCTCAAAATACAATGAAGTGCCCATATTCATGCCATACAGCACTATCAGGGCAATGGTATTAATATACATGGTATCTAGTGCCAGAATACGATCCGGAATAGATGGCCCAACGACCAGTCGCCACAAGTTAAGCAGCAAAGATACACCGATCATCGCAAAGACAATCAAAATCACCGTCTCTAACATGCAAAGATCTCCTTTATGGGTTTTTCATAGCGTGTTTTGATCGTGTCGATCAAGGCCGCTTCGTCGTCCAGATCGAGTACATGGATCAATAAGTAGCGTTGTTGCGGTTCAGTGCCATCCGTCATATCTTCCGGCCAGGGATAAACCTCAGCACTCACTGTACCCGGCGTCAGCGACACTGTACTGGCCAAAATAGTGATCGGCATAGACTGTGCTAAATCTATCGGAACTTTAACAAACGCGGGCTTCAGTTTTCGTGTAGGTCCCAGAATTTTAATTGCGACTTCAATGTTTGCCATCAAAATATCGTACAGAACAAGCAACAAGTACTGCAATGCCTTGCCTGGTCTCAATACCAAGGGCTGTTTAGTGCGAAACGGGAAGGTCGCAAGGGGAATGGCCACAGCCAAAATTGCTGCCAGAATCAAATGTCCCGGTGCCACGCTGTTATTCAGCAGCAACCAAACGATGAACAACATCAGGCTGCGAAACGGTGTCGGCAACCATCTATATTTTGCTTCCAAACGCATTTAGTTTACTCCTCCCAACACGTCCTGCAGTAATCCAGTGAAATCGTGTAACTCCTGCGCTGCAAGCAGTGCATATTCACTCAGAGGACCTGCAAAAATCACCATCAATGGCGCGCACATTACCAACAATAGCACGGCACAGATCTGAGCGGGATGGGCGCGCTCCTGTTCACTCTCACTTTTACCGGTGTGATGCCAGAACACGGTACTACCCGCTTTAGAAACCGATACCAAAATTGCCAGACTCGCTACCAAATAAACCAGCCAAAACCAGTTCCCGTAGGGTGTGTCCAGGGTCGATCTTAGGATCCAAACCTTGCCCACGAATCCGGATAAGGGCGGCATACCAATCACCGCGACCGCTGCAATCAAAAATGCGCCACCAAGAAGTAAAGGTTGTGCAACCGGGCGACCTGCGGTGATCCTGTCGGCGACCTTCCCCCTCTGTCGGGCGATCAGATCTGCTAACAGAAACAAAGCGGCACTAACGAGTGTAGAATGCACCAGATAATAAACTGCCGCCGCGCTACTTTGTACAGTCTGAACAGCAACCAGAGCAACGAGCGTACCAACGGATACCACCACGAGATTTGCAACCATTTTTCTTAAGTCCTGACTCGCAAGAACACCTATAGCCCCCATCACAATGGTTGCTATAGCCAGCCACCAGAGCCAGTTTTGTGCCATGTGGCTCAACTCACCCGCTTCTTCTCCGAAGATCAGCGTATACACGCGCATCATGGAATACACGCCCACTTTAGTCATAATGGCAAACAACGCAGCCACCACCGGCATCGCCGTCGAATAGGTGTTGGGCAACCACAAATGAAGGGGCAACAACGCCCCCTTGAGGGCAAATACAACCAACAGCAGCAACCCACCTATTTTAGCCAGGTATACGTCGTCACCTTGCAGTAACGTTACTTTTTGTGCCATATCGGCCATATTCAGTGTACCTAAGGTGCCGTACAGTATTCCCAAAGCAATCAGGAAAACCGATGAGCCAACCAGGTTCAGAATCACATACTGTAAGGCTGCCCGGGTATTACGCTTATCACCACCGTGCATCAACAAAGAATATGACGCAATTAACAAGACTTCGAAGAATACAAACAGGTTAAATGCATCTCCCGTCAGGAACGCACCGTTAACCCCAAGGATCAGGAAGTGTAACAGCGGATGAAAAAAGCTGCCGCGCTCATCATCGCCGGCACAGCTATAAAGACCGCATACCAGGCCCAGAAACGATGTTAAAGTGACCAGCAGCGCCGAGAGAGGATCGGCTATTAACACGATGCCAAATGGCGCTGACCAGTTACCGATGGCGTAAACCGAAGTACCATGTTCTTGCGTCATCAACAGCAAAATTGCCGATGCCATTGTCGTGATCACGCCCATCCCTACCGAGACAATACGACGCGCTCTGAGGTTCTTGCCACAAGGCGGCATTAACATAAAAATAGCGGCCAGCATTGGCAACAATACTGGCAAGGAAGTTAAATGCTGCGTCATGCTTTACCTTGCTCCTTACGCTGAGAGCCAACAGTACGTGAAGCTGTAGATACTTCACTGCCATTAACATGATCATTGCCCAGGTCTGCACGACCGCGAATAGCCAGAATGACCACAAACGCCGTCATTGCAAAGCCGATGACTATCGCAGTCAACACCAACGCCTGAGGTAAAGGATCGGCGTACCCGTCGCTGTACCCCAAAACCGCCGCTTTGTTCATGGTTAATCTGCCAGACGCAAACAAAAACAAGTTTACTGCATAAGACAGCATCGTAAGCCCCAGTACTACCGGAAAAGTGCGGGCCCGTAGAATCAGGAACACACCACAGGCCACTAACAGGCCCACGCAGGATGAATACAATAGCTCCATTAAATATTTACCTCTTCTTTAGGTGCATTGGCAGTCAACTTACCCAGGCTTGCCAGGATCATTAAAGTCGCGCCAACAACGGTAATATACACACCCAAGTCAAATACCAGTGCGCTGGCAAGTTCAATCTCACCAATCACAGGTAAATCAAAGTAATCAAACCAGCTGGTCAGGAACGGCCGGTCAAATGCCCAACTGCCTAAGCCTGAAATCATGGCGATGGCAATGCCCGAGGCAATGATCTTTCGATAGTTAAGCGTAAAGCGCTCTGAGATCCAGTTCGATCCGTGCGCAATATACTGCAAGATAAAGGCTATCGCGGTAACCAGACCCGCAATAAAACCACCACCGGGCAGGTTATGACCACGCAGGAAGATGTAGACCGACACCAGTAATGCAAGCGGTAACAAGCTCTGTGAGATAGACGCCAATAGAATAGGGTAACGTTCTTTCGCCCAGGGACGACCTTCTGAGTCACTTCCCGGCATAAACAGAGGCAAATTAATAAGCAGTTTATAAATACCCAGCGCAGCAATACCTAATACGGTGATCTCACCTAAAGTGTCAAAGCCACGGAAGTCAACCAGGATGACGTTCACCACGTTGGTACCGCCGCCGCCCGTCTTTGCATTAGCAAGGAAGAAGTCAGAGATTGAACTTAAAGGACGTGTGATTAAGGCATAGCAAATACTACCTACTATTACACCAATCGCAGACGCAATACCTATATCGCGCAACACGCGTATCGAACTGCTCTCTTTAGGTGTTCGCTGTGGTAAGAAAAACAGCGCCAGCATCAACAGAATAATAGTCACTACTTCTACGGTTAGCTGAGTGAGTGCCAGATCCGGCGCTGAGAAGCGGGTGAACGCCACAGCGACCATCAGGCCCACAACCGAAATCATCAACAAAGCAACCATACGAGTGCGGTGCCAGATCACAGTACCAATTGCACCAATCATCAATAGACCAGCACCAATTGCGTTATGCACATCAATTGGCGTGGGTTTATTTTCACCAACCAGCTGACTCATTTCGAACAGCGGCCAGCCTGCACTCAGCAGCACCACCATCAGCATCAGCATCAGATAGCGCTGCAGTGAGCCATTCTCAATCGCATCAATACGGGCCCGGCTCCAGCTCACCACTTTATACATGGTATGTTCGAAGCCTTTCTTCGCATTGATAGGCGGCAACGAAGCCTGGAATGCAAATAAGTAACGGCGCTGTGTGTAAATTAGTAAACCACCACACACCGCTATACCACTCATTAGCAGGGGCAGATTGAAACCATGCCAGATTGCAATTTTAAACTGCGGCGGTTCGCCACCTAAAACAGCAGCAGATGCCACATTCAGGATGTCGCTAACGATAAAGCCCGGAAACATGCCCACAATCAGACACAGTGCGACCAGAATTTCGATAGGCACACGCATGTAACGTGGCGCCTCGTGCGGTTCCTTAGGCAGACCCACCGGTTCCCCGTTAAAGAACACGTCGTGGATGAAACGTGCCGAGTATGCCACAGAAAAAGCAGCTGCAATGGTTGCCAAAATCGGGATCAGCCAGGACATTGAGCCAAGCAACTGCTGGTGCAAGGTTTCAGCAAAGAACATTTCTTTCGACAAAAAGCCGTTCAACAGAGGCACACCAGCCATCGATGCTGCTGCCACCATTGCCAGTGTTGCAGTGTATGGCATAAATCGCCACATGCCATTGAGCTTACGCATATCTCGCGTACCGGTCTCATGATCTATGATACCCGTTGCCATAAACAACGACGCCTTGAAAGTCGCATGGTTAATGATATGAAATATGGCTGCGACCGTAGCCAGCTCGGTATCCAGCCCCAGTAACAAGGTGATCAGGCCTAAGTGACTGATGGTCGAGAATGCCAGCAGCCCTTTTAGATCATGCTTAAACAAAGCGATGTAAGCACCGACCAGTAAAGTCACAAGGCCAGTCAGGCCAACCAGAATAAACCAAATCTCCGTCCCGGCCAGGGCAGGATAAAAACGCGCTAGCAGGAAAATACCTGCTTTAACCATAGTTGCTGAGTGTAAGTAAGCACTCACAGGTGTAGGTGCTGCCATGGCATGAGGTAGCCAGAAGTGGAACGGGAATTGCGCAGATTTGGTAAACGCCCCCAGCAATACCAGGATCAACGCCAGTTCATACAAGTCATGGGCCTGAATAAGCTCACGACTGGCCAGGATAATATCAAGGTCATAACTGCCAACTATGTCACCTATCAGCAGCAAGCCGGCCAATAGTGCCAGACCACCACCACCGGTGATTGCCAGCGCCATTTTTGCCCCTTTACGGGCTTCGGATTTATGCCACCAGTAGCTGATCAGCAAGAATGAGCTGATACTGGTTAACTCCCAGAACAGCCATAATTGCAATACGTTGTTCGACATCACAATGCCCAGCATGGCGGTCATAAACAACATTAAGTATGCGTAGAGTTTAGGCATCGAGTCGTTACTACTGAGGTAGTAACGCGCGTAGAAGATCACCAGTACGCCAATTCCCAGGATCAGGAAAACGAAAAGAAGTGATAACCCATCTAAGCGGAATGAGAGTTCCAAGCCCAACAGCGGGATCCACTCTATGGTGGTGCGCAGCTGTTCATTGGCGAATACATCGGGTGCCAAATAGCAGGCCAACGCAAGTGCCAGTGAGGGCGCAAGCAAAGTCACCGCAGTCGATTGATTGCGGGATAGTTTACCTGTTAATGATGAGAGTAAACTGCCTAATAAGGATAGCAAGGGTATCCAAAGCAATGTCATAAAGAAAACCTTTTATCTTCAATAACCGTAAATAAACGGAACAGTGCGCAGTATGTAGCTAGTGTTATGCGTAGACTATCTGATTTATTTTGCGCACGTTTTTATCACACATAACGCTTACCAGTTATACTTGATTAGTATTTGAGTTGTCTAGACTTTCGCGCTCTATACGCTGCCATTTTAGCCAACATTTACAAACAATTCAGATTAAATTCATAAATAAACTCGGCTTTTAACCATTTGCGGCTAATCTAACCTGAATAAATTGCTGAAAGTCTGTGGGTTTATTGCGCTGTTGTTGAAATGCCAACAGCCAGAGCGCTTTGTAACGTGTGGTCAATGCCAGGCTCTGGTATTGCATGTTAGACATCGCTTGCTGTGGCTTAAAGGCGGGTAACAGCCCAGCCTCGCAACTGCGGCTGGGATACCAGCCATCGGGCGGCTGATGGCCAACGTATAAATTGGGTGCTTTATGCCCTGGTGTTGCACATAACCTGTGTGCCTTTGCTTTACCAATGGCATACTCATCTTCAAAACCGCTGAAGTGCATCAGCTCATGAATAAACACCTTATAGTCACTGCTCAAACTCAAAGTCATTACGCCGCGACTCACATTGGCATCACCGTGCTCGGTCATCAGCACCAGATGATCAGCAGAAGACCACTTCGCTCTGCCGGGCAATATCGACAGATCGCAATAGGCAAATTTCTGTGCTTTTAACCGGCATTGTAAATCTGTCCCCAAATACACAGGATCGGCAAAACAATAACTCCCCGAATAGGGTAAAGGGGCAGCAAGGTACTGCGTTTTCAACTGTTGCAGCTTTTTAAGACCCGCCCAGGAATCACTCAGCATGGCCACCCGCCGGGCACATTGCGCGCTCCCCCAGCTGATCTCATCAACGGTTTTTATGTTCAGCGCCTGTAGGTCGGCGCTGCTCAGTGCACTGGCTGACACCCCCTGCATTATCCGTGACAGCGTCCGATAAGGTTGGGGCAATGTAAATTGAGAAGCCAGCTGCTGTACTTCGGGCAGTGCCTCTGCAAAGATAAGTGATTCTAATAAACGCCGCTGGGATTGCAGACTGACAGTTTCCCAGTGCGCACTGGCCAACAGCAGTGCCGCGTGAAGTTCGCCATGCCTGGCTTGTCGAAGCGCCCATTCAAACGCCGCCTCAGGATGCCCCAGCTGGCGCAGTGCTAAAACGGTGTCGTCGGGTAACTCTGGCAAACGTAATTTCGCGCGCTGGACATCAAGGTAAAAACTGTGCGGACTGCGTTTGAGTACAGAGAGCTGTGCCAGGCGTGCGTTGGGAGAGTGAGTTTGCCAGGGGTTGAACGTACTGCTCGCTACGAGGGTGCAGCAAACGAGCAACACCATATAGCGAAGCATCAGCAAAGACATAAGTTCAGCTTACATCCGCCTGATTCATTTCATCGGCAATAATTTGTAACTCCAGCCGGGCATATTTATGCTCTACGAATTCGTAAACATTGGTTGCAAGTGCCAGTTTGAAATACTCAATGGCTTTGGCTGTCTTGCCCTGGGCTTGATACCGTTTAGCCAGATAAAAGTAGGCCTCACACAGACGCTCTGCAAATTCCTGCTGTGACTTAACGCCCTCTCCAACCTGAGCCAGAAAGGCTTGTTGAGACAGTTCACCCAGATAAAGCTGTACCAGTTGCGTCGCCCACTCGTCATTATTTAACGCCTGGCTATGCTGCTTAAGGGCCGCTTTCGCCGCAACCGGATCGATTTCTGATGCGGCCAGATAAAGCCACATTAGTCGATATGGGTCCTGAGGAGAACGCTCAAGAAAGGTTTCAAAATCACTGACGGCCAGGGCAGGACGTTCGCCATAATACAGCGCAATCCCTCGGTTTAAGTACGCATACTCATGGTCTGTATTCAGTTCCAGTACTGCATCAAACATCTCATAGGCCGTGCCATACTCCTGCCGCAATGTATGATGTATACCCAGAAAATTGTAAACCTCCGCCAGGTCTGGTTTGAGTTTAACTGCACGATTAAAGTCTATCCGTGCCAATGTGGTTAACCCCAGACTGTCATATAGCATGCCGCGGTTATAAAATAACTGAGCCTGCTGTTCATTGTCTAACGTTTTGTTTTGTAACAGCTCACTGTATCTGGCAATGGCGATTTCATTGCGAAAGTTGGCCGCCAGAGGCACGGCAAAAGGCACGGTTACATTTGGGATATCCGCTGCTCGCTGAGTTGACTGACATCCCAGCAAACTCATACATAGCAAAGGTAATAATAACAGTCTCAATCTATTTCCCCTTTTGGGCATGGTGCGAATTTTTGATCCGCTCGTCGCTACTCGGTTCGAGCAATCATTAAAGCATAAAAAAAGGGGCCATTCAGCCCCTTTCATCGAAACTCATTGTTTCTTTGTCAGATCTTACTCAGCAGCAGGTGCCGCTTCTGACTCTAATGCTTCTTTAATGCTCAGACGCACACGACCCTGACGGTCTACTTCCAGTACTTTTACTTTCACTTCCTGGCCAACGCTCAGATGATCAGCCACGTTGTTTACACGCTCTTTGCTGATCTGTGAAATGTGTACCAGACCATCTTTACCTGGCAGTACGTTTACAAATGCACCAAAGTCTACGATGCGGTTTACTTTACCTGTGTAGATAGTGCCTACTTCCAGCTCAGCAGTCAGCGCTTCGATGCGAGCAATCGCTTCTTTCGCGCTGTTGCCGTTGGTTGCAGCAATCTTAATGGTACCGTCGTCTTCGATTTCGATAGTTGTATCTGTTTCTTCCGTCAGCTGACGGATCACCGCGCCACCTTTACCGATGACATCAGCAATTTTCTTAGGTGGAATGTTCATGGTGTAGATACGTGGTGCGAACTCAGACAGATCCTGAGATGGGCTGGCGATTGCCTGGTCCATCACGCTCAGGATATGCAGACGTGCTGCTTTTGCCTGACGCAGTGCGATCTGCATGATTTCTTTCGTGATACCTTCGATCTTGATATCCATCTGAAGTGCAGTTACACCCGCGCTGTTACCCGCTACTTTAAAGTCCATGTCACCCAGGTGGTCTTCGTCACCCAGAATGTCAGAAAGTACGACAAAGTCATCGCCTTCTTTAACCAGACCCATCGCGATACCCGCAACAGATGACTTGATTGGTACACCAGCGTCCATCAGGGCCAGAGACGTACCACATACAGACGCCATTGAAGACGAACCGTTTGATTCAGTGATCTCAGAAACCACACGTACAGAGTACGGGAATTCTTCAAGCGTTGGCATAACCGCTTGTACACCGCGCTTAGCCAGGTTACCGTGACCAATTTCACGACGCTTAGGAGAACCGATGAAACCTGTCTCACCCACACAGAATGGAGGGAAGTTGTAGTGCAGCATAAAGTGATGCTTCTGCGTGCCAATCAGGTTGTCCATCATTTGTGAATCGCGTTCTGTACCTAAGGTAGCAGTAACCAAAGCCTGAGTTTCACCACGCGTGAAGATGGCTGAACCGTGTGTACGTGGCAATACGCCCGTCATCACGTCAAGTGCACGAACCATATCTGGTTCACGGCCATCGATACGCTTCTCACCCGCGATGATACGGCCACGTACGATTTTCTTCTCAAGTGAGCTGAACAGCTTAGACACTTCCTGCTCGTCCAGCGCTTCGCCTTCAGCCAGCTCAGCAGTCAACTTCTCAACCACTTCGGCTTTTGCTTCGCTTAGTGCATCTTTACGAGCAACTTTATCAGTGATGCGGTAAGCGTCACCTACTTTTTGTTCAGCGATAGCTGCGATTTTGTCAGACAGCTCAACGTTTTTCTCTGGTGCAGTCCAGTCCCAAGCCGGCTTGCCTGCTTCTGCAGCAAACTCGTTCACAGCTTTGATGATAGCCTGTGATTGCTCATGACCATATACAACCGCGCCCAGCATTTCTTCTTCAGTCAGAATTTCAGCTTCTGACTCAACCATCAGTACGGCACCTTCGGTACCCGCAACAACCAGGTCAAGCTTGCTTTGCTCAAGCTCTGTCACTGACGGGTTCAGTACGTACTGACCATCAGTGAAACCAACGCGCACGGCGCCGATTGGACCATTGAATGGCACGCCAGAAATGGCCAGCGCCGCAGAAGTACCAATCATTGCAACCATGTCTGGCTGAATTTCAGGGTTTGAAGAAACCACTGTCGCGATAACTTGTACTTCGTTTACAAAACCGTCCGGGAACAGAGGACGGATTGGACGGTCGATCAGACGCGCAATCAGCGTTTCATTGTCTGAAGGACGGCCTTCACGCTTCAGGAAGCCACCAGGGATACGGCCTGCCGCATACATTTTTTCCTGATAGTTTACTGTCAGAGGGAAAAAGTCCTGACCAGGTGCAGCTTCACGCTTACCTACAACAGTGACTAGTACAGAAGTGTCGCCAATACTGGCCAGTACAGCACCGTCAGCCTGACGCGCAATCGCGCCGGTTTCCAGGGTTACTGTGTGTTGACCAAGTTGGAATTCTTTAATAATTGCTTGCACAAATATATTCCTTACAAAAATAACATATAAGCGCCAACAACGACCAATTACAGTCTTAAGCGGACTAATGAGGCTAATAACTATTTGATAAAACTGATTAAACCAAACAGAGCTAGATGATCCGCTTAAGCACTACAATTGGCTGCAGACTTGGCGCTGAACCGCCAGAATGGTGGTTCGGGCATAAGTATACTGAGTATATACCCACAAAAAAAGGGGCGATTTAGCCCCTTTTTTCTTATCGGATAAAAATCCGACAAATAATCAAATTCTTAGCGACGTAGGCCAAGCTCTTTGATTAGTGCAGAGTAACGCTCTACGCTCTTACCTTTAAGGTAGTCAAGCAGGTTACGACGCTGGCTTACTTTACGTAGCAGACCACGACGTGAGTGGAAGTCATGCTTGTGGTTCGCGAAGTGACCTTGTAGCTTGTTGATATCAGCAGTTAACAGTGCAACCTGAACTTCAGGAGAACCAGTGTCGCCTTCTGCGCGTGCGAATTTTGCTACGATTTCTGCTTTTTCTTGATTGCTTAGTGACATAATAAACTCCAATTGTTTAAGTAATGCTTCAGCCGATCACTAATTCAGCCAAAGCGACAAAGCGGGCGGCATTGTATCAGCAATTCCCCCCGCTGACAAAAAATTTTATTGTGCGCTGGATAAGGCGCGCTTGGCCTTTAAATGGCCATGCTGGTTGCGCTCACCAATACCGACAAAACGACCATCAGCCACGACTTTCAGTACCCCCTCTGGCAGCTCACCAACCACCACGGTCTGACCATGGCTGAATGCCACGCCCTGCTCGGCACTGATCTCTACCGCCGGTAAATCAACCAGTGCTGTGTCCATCGGGAGTAACAAAGCATCAATGTAAGTCGACGGCGGCAAATCTTCTGCTTTGGCCTGCTGAAGTTTTTCTTCCAGCTCTTCCAGCGTGATCATTTTATCACTGGGGTAATGGCCCACTTCAGAGCGATGCAGCATAATGACATGCGCACCACAACCAAGCTTCTCGCCCAGGTCATCCACTATGGTGCGAATGTAAGTCCCTTTGGAGACATGCACCGTCATCTGGATCTCTTGCGCCTGCTCGTCGTATTCATCCAAGCTGATCGAATAGACGGTGATCTTACGACACTTGCGCGGCACCTCGATACCTTCACGGGCATACTTGTATAAAGGTTGCCCCTGATACTTTAGCGCCGAGTACATCGACGGATACTGATCTGACTCTCCCAGGAAACTGGCGACGTCCTGCTCCAGTTGCGCGCGGGTGATCTGCACCGGCCGTGTTTCAACCACTTCGCCATCAGAATCCGAGGTCGTGGTACGTTCGCCTAATTTGGCACGGACGACATAAGTTTTATCAGTATCCAGCAGGAACTGCGTAAATTTAGTCGCTTCACCAAAGCAGATTGGCAGCATGCCCGTTGCCAGTGGATCGAGCGCCCCCGTGTGGCCCGCTTTTTGTGCAAAGTAGATGCCTTTGGCTTGTTGCAGGGCTTTATTGGAGGAGATCCCCTGCGGCTTGTTAAGCAGCACGATCCCGTCTATCGGACGGCCTTTACTACGACGTGCCATCAGGCTTCTCCGTCGTCGCTTTTCGTATCTGGCTGTTCTTCGTCACCGCGCTTCTCATTGTCTTTGCGGATCACTTCATCAACCAGGTTAGAGATGCGCATGCCTTCCATCAGGGAGTTATCCAGCACAAAACGCAGCTCCGGCATGATCCGCGCACGGATCCGTTTGCCCAGCAGTGAACGGATATAGCCTGTCGCTTCATTTAAAATAGACAGATTTTCTTTGGTTTTGTCATCGTCACCGCCAAGTACGGTAATAAAGACCTTGGCGTAAGACAGATCGCGCGATACTTCTACAGCTGATACGGTGACCATGCCTAAACGTGGATCTTTAATCTCACGCTGTAAAATCACGGCAATTTCTTTTTGGATCTGTTGTGCAACACGATCAGTACGAGAAAATTCTCTCATTTTCACCACTTCAATTTAATCATTAAAACGGGCAATGCATACACTCGCCCACTAGAGGAAACACAAACACAAATGGGGGCTGACGCCCCCATTTCAAGGTTTAACCCCGATTGGATTACAACGTACGTTGTACTTCAACGGTTTCGAATACCTCGATTTGGTCACCGACCTTAACGTCATTATAGTTCTTAACGCCGATACCACACTCCATGCCGTTACGAACTTCTGCCACGTCATCTTTAAAGCGGCGTAGTGATTCAAGCTCACCTTCGTAAATAACAACATTGTCACGCAGTACGCGGATAGGTGCGCTACGTTTAACCACACCTTCAGTTACCATACAACCTGCAACAGAGCCGATCTTAGGTGACTTGAACACGTCACGTACTTCAGCCAGACCAATGATCTCTTGTTTGAATTCAGGTGCCAGCATGCCCGACATTGCCTGCTTCACTTCTTCGATCAGGTCGTAGATTACGCTGTAGTAACGCAAGTCCAGGTTTTCAGCTTCAATCACTTTACGTGCAGATGCATCAGCACGCACGTTAAAGCCAACGATGATAGCGTTAGACGCAGCAGCCAGCGTTGCGTCAGTTTCAGTGATACCACCTACGCCGCTACCAACGATCTTCACTTTAACTTCGTCTGTAGAAAGCTTAACCAAAGAATCAGAGATAGCTTCGATTGAACCCTGTACGTCTGCTTTCAGTACCACGTTCACTTCTGACACATCGCCCTCAGTCATGTTGGTAAACATGTTTTCAAGCTTCGCTTTTTGCTGACGCGCCAGTTTCACATCACGGAATTTACCCTGACGATATAGTGCAACTTCACGGGCTTTACGCTCGTCTTTAACAACAGTTGCTTCGTCACCCGCAGCTGGTACACCCGACATACCCAGGATCTCAACCGGAATTGAAGGACCTGCTGTCGTGATGTCTTTACCGTTTTCGTCTTTCATTGCACGAACACGGCCATATTCCAGACCACACAGTACGATATCGCCCTGGTTAAGCTCACCAGACTGAACCAGTACAGTTGCAACCGGACCGCGACCTTTATCAAGACGAGATTCGATCACCACACCTGACGCCATGCCTTTGTGTGCCGCTTTCAGCTCAAGTAGCTCAGATTGCATCAGGATCGCTTCCAACAGGTCGTCAATGCCCAGACCAGTTTTCGCTGAGATATGAACGAACTGCGTATCACCGCCCCATTCTTCAGGGATAACGTCCAGCTGAGCCAGTTCGTTTTTAACACGATCCGGGTCAATGCCTTCTTTATCCATTTTGTTAACGGCGATGATCAGAGGTACTTCTGCCGCTTTGGCGTGTTGTACCGCTTCTTTAGTCTGTGGCATTACACCATCATCAGCCGCAACAACCAGTACTACGATATCAGTGGCTTTGGCACCACGAGCACGCATTGAGGTAAACGCTGCGTGTCCCGGCGTATCCAGGAAGGTGATCATGCCGCCTTCGGTTTCAACGTGGTATGCACCAATGTGCTGAGTAATACCACCGGCTTCGCCTGCTGCAACCTTCGCTTTACGGATGTAATCCAGTGTTGATGTTTTACCGTGGTCAACGTGACCCATAACGGTAACAACTGGTGCACGTTGCTCAAGCGCTTCACTTTCGTTACGCTCGCTCAGTACTTTTTCTTCCAGTTCGTTCTCTTTCACCAGAACAACTTTGTGACCCATTTCTTCAGCCACAACTTGCGCAGTTTCCTGATCGATGACCTGGTTAATGGTAACCATTTCACCCATCTTCATCATGGTTTTAACCACTTCAACGCCTTTCACTGCCATGCGTGATGCCAGCTCAGCAACTGTGATGGTCTCACTGATGCGTACTTCCTGCTTCACTTCACTCACTGGCTTCTTAAAGCCATGCTGTAGTGAGGTAGGTGCTTTAAGCTTGCCTTTTTTGCCTTTACCACGCACTGGCTGAGCCACTTTTTCAGCTGGCTTTTTCTTTTTCTTACGACGTGCACTCTTTTCTTCCTGTGCATCTGACTCGTCTTCGGCTTCACGCGCGTAAGTCGACGTCGTAAGGTGGTGATCTGCAGAAGCTTCGCGACGTGCACGCTCTTCTTCTTCAGCTTTCCAGCGGGCTTCATTCTCTTCTGCTAAACGCTTTGCTTCTTCAGCTTTACGCTTGGCTTCTTCTTCTGCTTTCTTTAGGGCAGTCGCTTCTGCTTCTTTGCGCAGACGCTCTGCTTCTAGTTTCTCTTTCTCTTGTTGGGCGCTATCCACTTCTTCACTCTGCTGTTCTTTCGCTTGACGTTCAGCTTGCGCTGTACGTTTTGCCTCATCTTTAGCCTTGCGCTCAGCTTCCTCTTTTGCCTTACGCTCGGCTTCCTCTTGTGCCTTACGCTCGGCTTCTTCTTTGGCCTTTTGCTCAGCTTCTTGCTGAGCTTTCAACTCTGCTTCTTTGCGCGCAGCTTCCTCTGCAGCGAGTCTTTCCTGCTCTTTTTGCTGCTCGATTGCGCTCTTTTTAACGTAAGTGCGCTTTTTACGTACCTCAACCTGAACGGATTTTGCTTTGCCGTGCGAGCCGGTCACACTTAATGTGCTTTTGCTCTTGCGTTGCAAAGTCATACGCTCCGGTCCTTCCGAACCGGTACCGCCATGTTGTTTACTCAAATGGTCCAGCAATTGTGCTTTCTCGTTTTCAGTAACATGGTCGCCATTGGCTTTGGTGATCCCTGCATCTGCCAACTGCTGGAGTAATTTATCAACAGTTGTACCAATGTTTTCGGCTAGTTTCTCTATGCTCACTTCTGCCATATTATGCGTTACCTCCCGTTAATAAACTACTATTGCTCACCAAACCAACAAATATTACGTGCGGCCATGATCAAGTCACCCGCTTGTTGTTCAGATAATTCAGTGATTTCGACTAATTCGTCAATGCCTTGCTCTGCCAGGTCTTCCAGCGTGATGACGCCTTTGCTGGCCATCACGAATGCCAGATGACGATCCAACCCTTCCAGGTTCAGCAGATCTTCCGCAGGCTCAGCCCCTTCAAGGCTTTCTTCGTCACGTAACGCTTTGGTCGTCAATGCATCTTTTGCACGCTTACGCAGCTCTTCCACTGTGTCTTCGTCCAGACCATCGATTTCCAGGAACTCTGCAACTGGTACGTAGGCCACTTCCTCAAGTGTTGAGAAGCCTTCGTTGATCAGTAACGTTGCGAAGTCATCATCGATATCCAGCGCTTCGGTGAACAGGTTGATCAGTTTGTCAGACTCTTCTGCGCTCTTGCGCTCCATGTCTTCTACTGTCATCACGTTCAATTCCCAACCCGTCAATTGGCTGGCAAGACGTACGTTCTGACCGTTACGACCAATCGCCTGCGCCAGGTTGTCGGCTTCTACCGCGATTTCCATCGTACGCGTGTCTTCATCCATTACGATCGATGCCACTTCTGCCGGCGCCATAGCGTTGATCACAAACTGAGCCGGGTTGTCATCGTACAGGACGATATCAACGCGCTCACCACCTAATTCGGTAGACACAGCCTGTACACGCGCACCGCGCATACCAACACACGCGCCCACAGGGTCGATGCGTTTGTCATTCGATTTTACCGCAATTTTAGCACGCGATCCCGGATCACGCGCTGCACCTTTGAGCTCGATCATCTCTTCGCCGATTTCTGGTACTTCAATACGGAAAAGTTCCATCAGCATTTCAGGCTTAGAGCGTGTTACAAACAGTTGTGCGCCACGTGCTTCTGGTTTAACCGCGTAAAGCAGACCACGTACACGGTCACCCGGACGGAAGCTTTCACGTGGCAGCATGTCTTCACGGTAAATAACGGCTTCTGCGTTATTGCCCAAGTCCAGTACCACAGTGTCACGTGATGCTTTTTTAACCACACCGGTAACCAGCTCGCCTTCCTGATCTTTGTAGGCGTCAACAATCAACGCACGCTCAGCTTCACGTACTTTCTGTACGATAACCTGTTTAGCCATCTGCGTTGTGATGCGGTCAAACTGAATTGATTCAATCTGCTCTTCAACATAGTCACCCAGCTGGATCTCAGGCTCTTCTACCTGAGCGGCTTCAAATGTGATCTCTGCATACGGGTTTTCCAGTGAGCCATCTTCTTGTGGGTTCACCACCATCCAACGGCGGAACGTGTCATACTCGCCCGTTTTACGGTCAATAGATACGCGTACTTCGATCTCACCTTCGTGTTTCTTTTTGGTGGCCGTCGCTAGTGCGAACTCTAATGCTTCAAAAATCTTTTCTCTTGGGACTGCTTTTTCATTGGAAACAGCTTCTGCAACCAATAATATTTCTTTTGCCATAAGTATTGCCTCGCTTGCCCTTTTTTCCTTCGCACCTAATTTTTAAAATTTTGCGATGATGTTCGCGCGCTCGATGTTGCTGAGCATAAGGTGATGCTCCTGGCCATCGACGGTTAGCGTGATCATATCGCCATTAACTGCAACTAAGTCGCCTTTAAAGTTGCGGCGACCTTCCTGAGGAAGCTTAGTACGCAAACGCACTTCTTCGCCCACTGCCTGCTCATAATGAGCTTGTTTGAATAATGGTCTGTCTACACCAGGTGAAGACACTTCCAGGTTATACTCGTTTGTAATGGGGTCCTCGACATCCAAAATGGCACTCACCTGACGACTCACATCGGCACAGTTATCTACATTAATGCCATTTTCATGGTCAATGTAGATGCGCAATGTCGAGTGGCGACCGGCTTGCATCACTTCCAGACCGAGCAACTCGAAGCCACAGGCTTCAACAGCCGGCTCTAACATAGTTGTTAATTCTTGCTCGAGTTTTGTCACAAATTACCTCCATACAAACAAAAAAAGGGCCTAAAAGCCCTAATGATTCAGCTGTTTGCTTCTGGGCTGGGCTGAGTTGCTTAGCTCCAGATACAACAACGCCCCGAACCAAGCGGGGCGTCACACCAAAAACAAACTGTGTGGCCAGTGGCCGAGCTTGGTTGCGGGCTGTATCAGCCTAAATTAAGCATATGCTTAAACGCAAAACGCGCATTACGATGAATGCGCGAACTGTAAGAAATGAATCCACTTCTTAAGCTTGGTTGCGGGAGCCGGATTTGAACCGACGACCTTCGGGTTATGAGCCCGACGAGCTACCAGGCTGCTCCATCCCGCGTCAACGTGCAGTCAATGCTGCATCAACTGGCGTGTATTATAGAGAGAGTTGTATTAATACGCAACCTTAGTTAGGGCCTTTAGCCGAAATGACTGTCTTATACGGTCAATATCTTACGCAAAATAACGTCTATTTGGCACGCACAGCCAGGTCAAAAAGATCGAAAATAATTTACTTAAAAAAACAAAAGCATCGAGAATAACGATTACAAACATCGGAATTAACTTATAAAAAACCACTCATTCACAATATTTTACCATTTAGCTTGTTCTTAAAAGTTAAACATCTATACTGGCGGCCCATCGAGTTAATACAAGTGATGGAGAATCAGTCATGAAGAAAGTACTAGTAGGCGCCTCAATGACAGCGCTGACATTATTGTCTTTTCATACTCTCGCGAATAGCTGTGACGGCTTTGGACCGCAAACCCCGCGTGATATCGACCAGCTGCATGGTGAAAATAAGCGGGTATTTTCGCTTGCTCCCCCGGCCAGTGAAATGAACCTGTGTAACATCCACTTCCATAAAAATGCAGAGCACAAGGCAAAAGACTTTTCGGTGTTTGCCGGTAACGGCAAGTACGGTGGCTACCAGTGTAACGCCACCAGCAGCCTGACCGAGGCCGAGTTGCGGGCACCCAAAGGCAAGGTCTGTAAAAACGTGAAGCCAGGTGACACGATAGAAGTGCACTGGGTGCACAGCTCATGTGACGTTGCGCCCGGCAAAGGCCTGGGTTCTTGTTTAAGTAATGAATGTGCCAATCCGGACTTACGCGTAGAGACCCAGGTTTTTCTGGTCGTGAATGACGAAGATGCGCTGGATTTTAATGACTTAAGCTATGATGGTAACATTGTAAATGACTATCATCAGGCGAAATATATCCCGCAAACAACTGGTAAGCCAGTCGAATTCCTGGGTTCAACCACCGGACCCAGCTATAACAACAAGCAGTGTTCGCCACTTCAGGTCACCTGGAGTGTCAGGCCTGCCTGCGCCAAAGTTGATATCAACAGTCTGGCCCGGTGGTGTGAAGACAATGTCTTTGAAGAAGATCACGCTCATGGCGTCAGACAACTCGTCACCGATCCCAAGCTACTCGCCCCTATCAAGTAAGTGCTGACAGACTACCAGCTTTGCCAATCGGTTCGGCTGGTAGCTTTCTTTTGCGGTTGCCAGACATACAATAAAGTTTGCGAAACAGATTAAAGTCTACCTATACTGAAAGGGCTGGTGCTTACTGTCATGCTGTTTCAGTGTGCTTCAGCGCAACTTTTACCCAAGTTACTGTAGAGCTTTTTGGTCAGCCAAGCAGCTTATGCCATTAAGTCTGCACAATTGCTTGAGCAAATGGATTCGCTCTAATCGTATGCGGAGCGATTATGAGTATTTCACCTTATCAGTATCAGTTATTAAACCAGTCTTTTACGACCCTGAAGCCAAACTTTCACTGCTTCTGCGTTAGTCTTTACAATAAATTAAAGCAACATCGGGTCACCATGGCGCTACCTGAGTCCGAGCAGCATATGCTGTCACTTGAGTATCGCTTGCATGATTTTATGCAGCAGTGCCTGACACATTTACCCAGACAACAAGAACTTACATGCTTCTTTCGCCATCAAAGTATTTTGATTGCGACCCTTGCGCCTTCTGCGAGTGATATCAATACTATGTGCAATTGCTTGCTTGAAGTCCTCAAGCTCCACCTGGGTACACAATTCACTCTCGCTGTGCGTAATGCCTGGAAACGCGCACTGCATGTGTTTGCCAATATCATAAAATCAGAGCTGTTTGGTATTTCAAATGTTGTTGAGCTGGCGCGTTATCGGGATCAGACAAAAGCTCGCTTACGTACTTGATATCAGCAGTACTGCGATAATGACAACCGTTCGGCAAGACAGTAAACTGAGATCAATTGGATTGATTTTGGATACTTGTATGAAGCATTTTTTATTTTGTGGTATCGGTTTAGTGGCACTTGCCGGGTGCGATTTTCTTGGCGACTCTAAAGCTCAGATCGAAAAACAATATCTGGCCAATAATCAGGAGCTGGAGCAGGTCATTGAAGACATCAGAGCCCAAGGCCTGACGGCGATGAGTCAGTCAGCAGAAGCTGGGACGTTGGCAAGCTGCGTTGTTAAACAACTGAATGGCGATCCAATGGGTGCAATGATTGAAGTGGAAGGGGCACTCCAGGACAGTGCGAATCTGGCAGATTTAATGGACACCATAACCGGACTGGCCGACAAGGAGCTTTCTATGGAAAGTTTGCCGGACTTATTACAAGCTGGTGCGGATACCATGTCTTACCTTAAAACCCTTCTGGCAAACTATGAACTCGCAGAGTTACAACAACAAGTACAAACACTACTTGAGCAGGGGCAAAGCAAAAGCGAAGATATAGGCACACATCTCAGAAATTTGGTAGAGCAGTGCCAATAGAAAACCCTAAACAGGCTAGCTTAAGCTGGCCTGTTTAGTAAGGGACGTTAAAACAACCTTTGCCAACGACGTTTTTTATTGCGTACTTTGTGAACCCAGTTGACATTGATGGTCGTCACCGCCAAAACATCACGCTTTGTTTTGGATATTAACTCATAACTGACACTTTCCGCCGAGCCAAAAGCCAACAGATAATCAAAGTGGCTTACATTTGCCCAGCATTGCAAAATCTTCTTCGAGTTGCTGTCTCGAATGCAATAGTCACCCACGTGTGGTGCAGAGATTGAAAACGTCACATCAGTGTAGCAAGTTCTTCCTTTATGTAGCGCAACACACTTGTTTGGTGCGGCTTGTAATATCCCTTTCCTATCATCCTGTGGAGTTGCATGTGCGGTTGAGGCCATACAAAGCATCCCGATAGTCATAGCTGAAGTGAGTTTAAAATACATATTTCACTCCAGTAAATAACACCCTGGCATAGTTAGACTCCAGCAACGGACTATCTTTAGCCTCACTGGATCCGACCAAAAATGACATACCCGCACTGAACTCCCAATCTTCTGCTATGGGGTAGTTTAACTGTGCCTGAACAAACGCAGAAGCACCACTGCCGGGCTTATAGGGCGTCAAATAATCATTGCGCTCTTGTTCTGTTACACCATAGAAATAGTTATTGAAGTTGCTTGAATAGTAGTTGGCACCAAAATTAAGCCAAAGATCCCAGTTACGCAGTTCAAAATTACGCGTCGCTTCCAGGTGAAACACCCAGCCATTGGTATCGCCGAAAACATCGTAGACCAACTCAGCCACGGCCAGGTACTCGCCCACCGACCGATAATATGCGATCCCCAGCGATTGATCCGGGTCTCTGTCCCTGATGCCCTCTAATTCTTTAATAACCGGATCATTGGTATCAAAATAACCCGTTTCAGTAAAAGCCAGCTGATAGCTGCCATAGATGATATCCAGGCCCCATTCTTCCTCCTGAATAAACTGATAGCCCACATCAGAACCACCGAAAAAATCGCCGGAGTAAGAGATGAGATAGAAGTTTTTGTACTGCAGCTTGATGTCGGCCAGTAAAGTCAGATGTGCCGGAGAATTATCAGCGCCGATCAACTTAGGTAGTGCCATATCCGCATAAAATGCGCCCACACTCAGTTGCCACTTCAATCCATTGTCCTCGAGCCAGTCCTCCTGATCAACAACGCTTTCATCAGCGAAAGCCTGTTGCGTCAGGAAAAGCAGCACAGCAGAAAGTAGCTTTATCATTTTCATCGTTATTGTGGCTTTTCATGTGCCCAAATCAAGTCCCAATCATACCTGAGCTCTATCGGGACAACAAGGTATAGACATCAAGATTTAATTTAACTTATATTTAATACTAATGTAACACTGGCGCATTTTAATGCCCGCTGCTCTTAATAGAGCGTAAATTCTAACTACGGAATAACACTACAATGAAAAAACGATTATTACTCTCTGCTCTGACGCTAGTCACATCCGGCGCACAGGCCTTTAGTCAGGAAACACATAAGCGCATTGTGATCGATGCGGTCAATTACATGGCACAAAACCCATCAACAACACAATATGCCAAGCTTCAGGCTTACGCTCAGACACATGGCATGAGCGTAACTCAGCTCGCCCAGGTTATGGGCCAGGCTGCCTACGACGTTGATGACTTTGAAGATACTTTCTTCTGTGGTGCCATCACTGGTGACTGTGTTCAGGCACCTTTGTGGGGGGCTGCCGAAAGCATTGTCAAATACACCAGTTACTGGCACTTCCAAAACCACACTCAGGGTGCTGATACCCATGGTAATGATTTTGGTGGATATAATTATGACAAGCTCACTGTCCGGGGCACCGTCGATAACATGGCGGCCACCTGGTTAAAAGGTGACTACCTGGATGACGGTAAAGGTGGTGAAACAGGTTGGTTCAGTGCCGACGACAGCGAATATGACAGCTATGGCATCACTGAAAAGAATTACCGTATAGACAGTCATTCAACCTATAACATGTATGATGACTTCGAAGAGATGCCATTCCAGCCCATCGACAACCTAGGCCAGTACTGGTACCAGAGCTACCTGCAAAACGGTAATCCACAGATCCTGGGGTTTGTCTTTCACACCACAGATCTGCTGCAACCTCATCATACCTGGACGACCTCTGATCTCAACCATGCTGGCTGGGAATCCTGGGTAAAAGACTATTATGATCAGGAAAATCTCAACAACCTGAACTTAGTGAAACAAGCCATGGCCAGCTTCACGGCCCCCGATGCGACAAACAAAGACATTCGTCCACTACTTACCCAGGGCGGGGCTTACTCCTATTCTCAGGGCGGTATCGTACTGAATTCAGAGGATCACTATGACCGCGTGACGACAGCTCGTCAGGTTATTCCACATGCGATAGCCATGGTTGTACACATGCTAAACCATGCGATGGTAGCGCGTTAAATGTATTACTTAGCATTACTCCTGGCAGGCTGTTTAAGCCTGCCATGTTGGGCATCTCTGACTCAACTAACAAAACCTGAACTGGCCTTGATGCAGTCACTGTATCAACAGCAGGACCGCGCATTGTCCAGTCATGAACTCAATGTACACTTACTTGAGAATCAGTTTCTGCTGGCAACAGCCCGTCAACTTAACCCTGAACTACTGGTTCGCCAGTCCAGTGTCGGATTCGACAACGGCTACCATATTCGCCGCCTGATGGTGACTTTGCTCACTCACCAATTTCCGGCACTTAAATCCGTTCCTAAAGTGCAGATAAAGGCACCAATTGACGCGGCAACGTTATCTGGCCTGCTGGGTTCTTATCCAGCTAATGGCGATTATCTGCCAGAGCAGCTCACACACTGGGAGCAGATCAATTTACTGGATACACCCAAAGTAACCCTGGCACAGTTACTGACCAGCCAGTCGATGCAAAATCGTTTTCGCCTTCATCAGGGCGATATCGGGTTACTCACGCACCAGTTAATAGAATGGCGCTACTATGCCGATCTGACAGCGGCGGCAGCACCACTACTGGCCCAACGGGGCCTGACACTGGCACGTTTGAACGCACTTGCTACAGGAGAGTTGTTACGCCCGCCCATGCTGGCTTATTTGGGGATCAAGGCGCAGCTTCATGGCGAACGCAGCCCCTATCTGGAAGCACTCAGAGCGAACATTTCAGGCAATGAAATCCTGCATTATTACAAACGCCACCGCGACGATTTCAGGTATCAGTCTCAGCTGTCAGCCCTGGCCGTGACCTTCGATACCATGGAGGATGCAAAACACTTCCATAAACAGCTTCGAAAAACAGGCCCATTACCTGCCCTAAAAGCGGCCAAGCGTCGTAATGAATTTGCCACTGATGATAAAGCAACGTTGAGCACCATTACTCGCGAGCATACTCACCGCTGGCTTGCCCAGCTGGCGTTTAGCAGTCAGCCAGGTAAAGCAACTTCGCCGGTACGCACGCCTCAGGGACGCTGGGCTGTTGTTTATGCAGAGCAACCCCAATATGCCTACTACCCGCAGGACAGCGAAACCGTGCGATATCGGGCACTGGAATCGCTTACAACGCAGCACGCTGTGGCGGCTTATCAAAAGCGCTTTAAACTCTGGCAACAACAGCACGGAATAAAGCTTTGATGGGCCGCATACAGGCAATCTTGCTTGCCCTGATGCTGGGAGGACTGGGCTATGCATTGTGGACCTTGTACTCACTTTCCCCATTGCAAGTGAGCCCTGAACAGGTGCAGCACGACCCACAACAAACAAAGCCCGTCGAGCCTGCTGGGACTGCAAGCCTGGCATTGTCCGTCGACAGTGCCACGCGACCGAAAGCCGTTGCCGACACGCCTAATTTACAACCTGTCGTGCAGTCACAAGAGGTCGGCGATGACGCGCCCTATGTTCCGCCCATTGCACCCGCTACATCTGCGCCTGCTTACCAGGGCGACTTGTCAGATCATCAAGCCTACCTGGCACATCAATCTGCCCGCTCTGCTCAGATGAAACAGAACTATATTGCTGCCGTAGACAAGAAGGTTGCCCGGCTGGAAGCGCTGCTTGAGAAGGGAATTAAACACCAGTTGCCACCACAACAACTGCAGGAAGCTAGGAACAAGATACAGGGGCTCAGATCCATGCAGGCACAATTGCGCCGCGAGCTGGCGCAATAACCGCTGCAATGAAGTTCATTTAAACAACAAAATAGTCGCATAAAATTGCGCGGTAGATCTCCTCAATGGCGTGGAGATCTACCACCGACACATGTTCATTGACCTGATGAATAGAGTCGTTCTTTACGCCACACTCAATCACCTGTGTCTCATTTGAGGCGAAAAAGCGACCATCCGATGTACCACCGGCCGTGCTCAGTGCCGGAAACTGTCCTCGCACACGCAAAATGGCCTGCTCAACCAGGTTGAGAAAACATCCTGTCTCGCGCCCTCCCGTGTAGTAGGACTCACAGGGACGTTCCCACTGCACACTGACATTGTCGTGCCACGGTGCCAGGGCCTGTGCCACTATCTGGTAGATTTCCTGACTTTTGTAGGCATGGCTGTAGCGTACATTGAAAGTAATTTCGCAGCTCGCGGGCACCAGGTTATCAACAATATCCGGAATAGTCAGACCGGTCACCTGCAAACTGGTCTGCGATCCCAGTACGTCTTTCCACCAGCTAATATTTGCCAGTTCATTCACCAGCTCACCTGCAATATGCGCCGCATTGATGGTTTGTTCCGGATAGGCAACATGTCCCGCCTTACCCCGGATCTGGATGCGCCCGGAAATCGCGCCACGTCGACCATTCTTAATGGTGTCACCTACCTGTTGATGTGAAGTCGGTTCACCCACCAGGCAGGCATCAAGCACAATCGCCTGTTGCGCCAAATACTCAGCCATGATTTTTGAGCCATACTCTGCTTCTCCCTCTTCATCTGAGGTAATGAGCCAGAATAAGGAGCCCCGGCAATGCTGCGCCTGCTCACACAAGTGCTCAGTTGCACTTAACATAGCGGCAACCCCCCCTTTCATATCAGCAGCCCCCCGCCCATATATCACCCCATCTATCACAGCCCCGGCAAAGGGATGCGCCACCCAGCCCTGAGGATTCGCTGGCACCACGTCAACATGGCCCGCAAAGGCCATTACTGGCCCCGGACCAAACTCGCGCCAGGCAACCAGATTACGCACACCGTTACAATCTAGATGCGTGTATTCAAAGCCCTGTACCGCCAGGCGTTCAGCCAGGTAGTCAATCGTGCCGGCATCATCCGGCGTGACAGAGGGGGCATTGATCAAGCGTCGCAGCGTTTTCACTGTGTTACTGTTGGTATTGTATTTGACTGAAGGTTTTATTGCATGGGAAGGCATAACATACAGTTCCTGTGTTCTGAGACTAAGCAACGACATGCACCGCTGCGTAGAGGCGCAACCTGAGCGCTCCATGCCGTGAAATCGCTCATTTACCTTTGATTACACCGCCTGAGCATGACCTGTTGATGTCGGCTGCACTGCAATTTTATGACAAAGCATGTTGCGCAAGACTCAATAAAGCCAAGCGACCCGTAATATTTTGGTCAATGTCGATAACAAGTTGTCAATTGCCCTGCGTATGCTAGAACTAAGTATGTGAAGGTTAGTATTGTTGACCTGATCGTGGGTTTCATCAATCTTTACTCCGTTTTAATTGCTGCAAGATAAGGAACTAGTAATGCAGGATGTCAGTTTTTTGGTCGTCGACGACTGTCAGCTGGTTAGAAATCTGGTACGCACTACCTTAGTTAACCGGCTCGGTGCCGAAAACGTCTATACCGCAGAAGATGGCAAAGAGGCGCTGGAATTACTGGATGCCCGACATATCGACATCATCATCGCCGACTGGCAAATGCCAAACCTCGATGGTGAAGAACTACTTAAACGGGTCAGAAAATCTAAAAAACACAGTAAAACCCCTTTTATTATGATGAGCTCACTGGGCGACAGAGAACATGTCGTGTGTGCCATTCAAAATGGGGTGTCTCAATATATGATGAAGCCCTTTACCGCTGACAAGCTAGAAGAAACGGTTCATAAGTCCTGGAACACGATTAGTCGTCGCGGCGCGGTTCGGTTATCCGGACTACCCGAGCACAGTGTCCGGATCCGCACCGGTAGTCGAACCTTATCAGGTCATGTGAAAAACATTAGTCAGTCCGGGATGTTACTACAATCCCCCTACAGCCGCGAAATGCACCTGTTTAATACCTATGAGCTGGAACTGGATGTGTTCGACCTGAACGGCGGTAATTTATTGATCACCCCATTGTACGCTGTACCTGTACGCATTGTGGCTGTCGAGGGCTTTGTTGACACTAAAATTTGCCAGCTGGCACTGCGCTTTAATCGTGACATGCTCAATGACACCACCAAACGTCATCTTGATGAACTGTTAAAGCAGCTAGGTGGATGCGAAACTGAGTTGATCCAGGATAATTAGCGGCAGTTTCCGGGTAGAACCAGGGCAAAAACTTAATCTAAATCAAATTTTCAATTTTTTCTGAAATTTCGCAATTTAAATATTGATCTAGAACAGCTTTTGAAAAAACGCATCGACCTAAGATAGCTGCAACAAAAAGATTTGCCTTGCACAGGTTCAGGAGATGAAAATGAAAAAACTTACTGCAGCTATCCTATCTACGCTTATGTTAACAGCGCCACTGGCTCAGGCTCAGTTCAGTGTGAATGTCGGTGCAATTAACGTTAACCCAAGTGACACAGGTTCAGCGTTGAATGAAATCAAAACAGCAGGTCTGGTGGCTGACTCAGACACACAACTGGGCCTTACTTTTGACTACCAGTACAACGACAACATTGTATTTGAATTAATTGCTGCGACCCCGTTTTCTCATACGGTTGAAGGGGAAGGCTATATTCCGGGCAACCCAAGCACACAACTGGGCGGCGTAGAAATTGCTTCTGTGAAGCACTTACCACCTACATTGATGGCGCAGTACCACTTTTTCAGCGCCAATAACAAGTTCCGTCCTTTCATTGGTGCAGGTCTGAACTACACGGTGTTCTTCGATGAAGAAGCCAGTGCGGCACTTAAAGGTGTGCTGGGCACTGACGACGTTAAAGTGGATCTGGACAGCTCATTCGGCGTTGCCCTTCAGGTTGGTTTCAATTACGACCTGAACGACAAGTGGGGTCTGCACGCTATGGTTTCCAAGATGGATATCAATACCGATGCAACAGTGTATGCAAACGGTAAGCAAGCGCTTACATCAGATGTTGAACTAGACCCAATTGTTGCTATGTTCGGTGTAAAGTACAAGTTCTAACAGTTTAAAGTGCCCACAGTGTGGGCACACTACAGCGTTACTTTCTCAATCCCCAGGGGCCATCACACTGGCCCTTTATGCTACCTGAGTATTGCGTGCTTTCTTCTGCTCAAGCATGGCTTTCCAGTGAACAATTTCTTCTGGCAGAATCGGGGCCTCACCTTTAAATCCGGCAACTTCAAGCATCTCTTCTACACTTACCACACCCTGACGGCTTCTGAATACACCCCGGACATAGGCGATTGCATGCAAACCCCGCGCAGAATGAAATCTCTGCTCGATGTAAAAGTACTTGTGATCCCAGCCAACCAACCGGGTTGATACTGTAAATTCTTGTAGTGGCTTAATATCGCGGATATACGTAATGGCTGTTGCATTCACAATCGGAAACCAGCGACGTTTCATAACAGCCGCAAATAACCCTACACGCTCGGTCATCCAGGTGCGCGCCAGATCCATCATGGCCAGGTAACGTGAGTTAGTCAGGTGCAAATTAATATCACAATCACTCGGCAACGCTCTGAAATTAATATCAATCACGTCAAGTAAAGGTTGCTTAGCTTTATTTTGGCGGATCCGCCAGAACAACCATAGTAAACGAAAATACAAATTCATGTTATTGGTCCAACCAGTTGGCATAAAACCCGAGTTTAGCATAGTCGGGTCCCACAACAAGCAGGAATTAAACCAACCTAAACACGCGTAACTTGCGAAAAATGCGTTTGTGCATTAACTTTTATACAAGAATTAAAAGAGTGTAACCTAATGAAATATATAACCAAGCTAGTATATTTATTGACCTTTTTCAGTGCCAGCTACGCTTGGGCAGATTTTGATTTGCCCGGCAAGGGTCAGCTGGTTTATCCCACCGGGATAGAAAAAGAATTCAGCTTTGGCTTCGGCTGGCAAAGTGATGCACAAAAATTTCGCATCGGCGACCGCAGTTATGACATGGCTCAGATCCCCGAATCATACTCTATTGCCATTACGCTGAGTAAAGATGATTCTAAAGTCTGGATCCAGGAGTTTAACCCCGGTTTTATTGAAGGGTTTAGCTGGCAGATTGGTGACCACAAACTGACGCTATTCAAAAAGCAATTTATGAGTCCCGTTAAAGGGGACTATGTCCTGCGTCTGGATAATATTGATTACTTCCTGGTCCGCAATAATCTTAGCGTCACCATTAAGTTTACCGAGCAAGGCGTTGATAGCATTAAGCTGGACGGTGTAACCAAAAATATGGGCACCAAGCAATAACAGCAGAAGTGATAAAGGGGGCCAAACGTCCCCCCCTATTCATACTTTAACGGTTTTACGATTAATCCCATATTCTCTGAGTTTATTCGCCACTGCCGTATGACTTAACCCTAAGCGCTTCGCAAGCTGGCGCGAGCTGGGATATGCCGGATAAAGCTTTCTCAATAGGGTCGCCTCAAAACGTTTCACCGCCTGCTCCAGTGTCCCTTCAAAATCCGACTCCAGATAACCCAGGTCATGGGTAAACGTGGGCAGCTGCAAGTGCTCAATACGCAGTTCGTTGTCGTCTAACATAGAGACGGCACGATAAATGGCATTTTCCAGTTGTCTGACGTTACCTGGCCAGGGATACTGCTCCAGAAATTGCAGACATTCCTCATCCAGAGCCGGTGTCGCATGGCCGCTTTGCTGCGCGTACTTCTGAATGAAATGCTCTGCCAGAGATTTGATGTCTGCTTTGCGGTCTCGTAACGGGGCTATCTCCAGTGTCAGTACATTGATGCGATAGTACAAATCTTCACGGAAACTACCTTCCTGAACCATAGCCGGTAAGTCTTTTTGGGTGGCAGCTATGATGCGTACATTGACCTTAACTTCATTCTCATCACCGACTTTACGGAAGGTACCATCTTGCAAAAAGCGCAGTAACTTAGTTTGCAGTTGCGTTGACATTTCACCGACTTCATCGAGGAACACCGTACCACCGTCGGCCTGCTCAAGAACACCGCGTTTGGGAGCACTATTTTCTTCATAACCGGCGTAACCAAATAGCTCCGATTCCGCCACATCATCAGGCAACGAGGCACACGATAAAGCAATAAAAGGTTTCAGCGAACGATTAGAAGCATAATGGCAGGCCCGGGCAAGTAACTCTTTACCTGTGCCGGTTTCACCTGTTATTAATATGGGCGCTTCGAGTTGTGCCATTTTACGGGCCTCGCGCACCACACGGCGCATGGCGGTACTCTGACTGTGAATTGCCGCAAAGCTCTCCTGTCCGTAACGACGAAACGCACTGACCTGCTGGCCAAGTCGACTTTGTGATTTTATGTTGATCACAGCACCGGCCAGTACATCTCCCTCGGGACCTTGTGGTACGGAAATAGGTAAGATGTCAGCAATAAAATCTTCACCACCCACTTCAACCCGGGTTGTCTGACCCAGTACATCTTTACCTTCCAGCCAGCGAGTAAAATTAAACCCTTTCAATAGGTTATTAATATTTGCGCCGATGACCTCCGGCTCTGGCTGATTCAGATCACGACAGGCAGCATCATTACAGTGGCGCACCCAGCCTTTAGCATCAATAGAAATAACGCCATCGGGGAGTGCACTTAACAACGTGTTAAGCTCATTGTGTTCACGCTCAGAAGGCAGAAAAGCCGTCGTTCTGACATCCTCTACCCCATCAATTAACCTGATCTCAGGCATGATTTTCTGAAACTGTTCAAACTCAATGGGGGGGAAACTCACATACATTCTGCAATTGACTGAATCAACTTCTATTCCTTTTAGGTCAACCCGGTATTTAACCAGGATATTCAAAATTTCCTGCGCAATACCGATCCGATCGGCACAGTGAATTTCTAAACGCATTTGTTCCTCAAAACGGTTTTCTACCTTTTGCCGGGATCATACTCTAAGAATAGACCCCAGACTAGCAAAACGTAAACATTTTTGGACAGAGATTTTGACCAAAGCAACTATAATAAAAATAACTTCTAACTCCTATTAAAGTAATAGGTAGCTATGCGAGCTTTAAAGGGTACATTATTAACAGTTAACGATTGCAGTAAGGTTAACAATCACTTTATAATACTAAAGACCTAGTTATTGAGCCGTACAGGTTAAGGGGCCACCTTGAATATTTACAAATTACTTCCATTTGTTCCTGTGATGTATGTTTTGAGCGCTTGTTCTGTGGAAGACCCCTACGAAACTGGCCCGACACAAGCACAGCAACAAGAACAGCAAAAGCAACAAGAACAGGAACAGCAAGACCAAAAACGCGGTTTAAACCTGCAACTTCAGGGGTCAGACAATGCCGTCCTGGCTGATGTCAGCGTACAATTGTCGGGCAACCAGTATCGCACGGATCAGCAGGGCCAGCTTACTGTGGCGGACCTAAACACGGGCATGGTGACCCTCACCCTGACCAAACCCGGCTATGAACGCGCAGTGGTCACCATCAATAGTCGTGACTATCAGGAGAATCCGCTGGCCATCCAGCTAAAGCGGATCAGTGCCAGCAGCAGTGAGCTGATGTTTGGCGGGGACACCATGTTTGGTCGTCGCTATATGGACCCTTCCTTAACAACTATGAGTAATCTGTTGCCAGATGTCGAAGAAGCCCTGATCAGGCCTGGAAACGCAGCCAGCAGTGCCATAGCTCTGACACAATTCGTCAAACCTATTATGGCCAGCGCAGACTTTGCATCGGTAAACCTCGAATCTCCGGTCCTGGCGACACCGACCACAGTGCATCCGAGCAAAGAATTCGCTTTTTTCTCATTGCCAGACACCTTACAGGGCTTGACGGAGATTGGCATCGACTATGTCGCGCTTGGCAACAATCACGTGTTTGACTATCAGCAGCAGGGACTGGAAGACACACTACAATTTGTCGAGCAGGCGGGCTTCAGTCACAGTGGTGCCGGAAACAACACAGCTGAAGCTTATGCTCCCCGTTTGGTTGAAGTGGGCAATACCACATTAGGACTGGTTTCGGCGACTTCCATTACCGGAGAAGACCATCTTGTCACGTATATCGCTACCACTGACAAGGGAGGCGCTGCCGACCTGACCGACAGCACGGCGCTCAGATCCGCCGTAGAGCAGGCCAGAGACACCAGTGATTATGCTGTTGTGCAACTACATGGCGGTGATGAATACTCCTACGCCCCAACTCGCTATATTGACAATCGATTCGAATTTGTCAGTCGCCGAGAGCCGGATCTGATGATCGCCCACCACCCCCACGTAGCTCAGGGCTTTGCACTTTATAATGGCGTTCCCGCCTTGCTCGGATTAGGCAACTTTGTCTTTGAGCAAAATCGTCATGAAACCTTGCTGGGTGTTGCTGTCTCTGTACGTATCGACCCGACAAAAGCACCTAAAACACAATCAGCCAGAGCCTACCCGGTATACCTGGAAGACTATCAGCCCAAACTGGTTGGTGGGTTTTTAAGTGACTACCTGATCCGCCGGCTGGCCGAATTCTCTGGCTCTGAGGTTGTGATTGTTCCGGGACCAGGCTATGGCGATGTTTATTTTCAGCAGGCACCGGTCGCACAGGAGATTGAATCTGTCACCCTGACTTTACCTGCGGGTGAGCACATTATTGATCTGCGTGAATATGCCCCCAGCCATGCCTTTGTGAGTAAAATCAGCAGCGCAGGTAGCCCTCAGATGACCCTTGGCCGGGACTTGATGTGGTTTGGTGATTTTGAAGACTGGGATAATGATGACGAAACAAATGAAGTGACCCGGTGGGAGCATGAAAGTGACGACATCACCCCCTGCCTGACAGGCGCGATGCGTGGATTGCAGGGCATGTGCCTGTCACGCACCCAATTTAATAATCGCCCACTTCGCATGCCCTTTAAACAAACATTGCGGACTATGCCTGTCACACCTGCCGAATCCACACTCAAGGCCTATCATGACATGAGCCTGTATGGTTACGCTAAGGGTGACAACGCAGGAAACTTGAGTGCAGAGCTGACCATAGTAACCGCCGAAGACAACCTGGAGTTTTCCGCTACAGAAGTCAGCCTGATTGAGTCAGGAAGCTACGACTGGCAAACTTTCCGTCATGATATTACCCTGCCAGATGATAGCCAGACTCTGGGGCCAGAACAACTGCCAGCGCGCGCGGTAAAATTGGCATTCAAGCAGGCACCGCCAGAGAAAGGTGAAGCGACACTCATGCTGGACCAACTTGCATTGATCTCGTGGCAAAAACCTCTTAGTCTCAACAATGGGTTATGGCAGGCAGAGCGCATGCATGGTATGGACTTTCTCGCCTTGCAGACGGGTAACTCAGTCACACTGACATTGCATTTTTCTGCTTACAACTAATGTAACCATACTAATTCGGGGGGCATGTGTCGCTCAAGCAACAAGTATTTATGATCAAGCGGCAAAAACCGTTCTGGTCGATTTTACTGCTATTTTTGGTGGTGCTGGTGATTGCCGTACACGGTTCTTTTACGCGTCTGAATGCCTACGTATATAGCCAGTTTAACCACCTGTTTGAGCAGCAAAGCAGTGATATCGTGGTAATTGAGTCTGAAAATCTGCAACATCAGCAGTCAGACCTGATCAGCCAGTTGCTTCAACATGATGTTGAAGCCATCGTCGTGCTATCCGATGTTGTGTCAAAGCAAAGCATGTCCTTTGCCAATGTATACTTTCCTTTTGCCGATCCGCGCTATTGCCTGCCAGCTGTTCAATCCTGGCTGGGCTATAATATGGTACTTGGCAAACCGGCATCTCAATGCCAGAATGTTTGGGAAAGTATCTATGGGCCACAACACCTCAACACCGGCAAGCTGATCAACTTCGCACTGGCGCCCAGTGCCCTGCCTAAATTTTCGAGTACCCGATTACTTGAAGAGGACGTGCTGCTCAGTCAGCTTGCAGGCAAAGTTGTCTTAATCGCCCAGCAACAATTGGGCTTTAGCGTTCCGCTGCGTGCCCCGAAATTGCAAGGTGCCAATAACCCCGTCTACCTGCATGCCTATGTTGCAGATAGCCTGGCCAAATCACAACTGGTGACGCGTCTGGTGCAGTGGCAGTCTGTCGCGTTACAGCTGAGCTTGCTGGCACTGTTGCTGATCATTTACCAGAAAAATACGCTAACCCTGAGCGTCATTATTGCTGTCGGCCTATCTGTCATCGGCTTGTTGAGCAGTTATATAGTCATGCTGATGGCTCATTATCTGCTGCCAATTGGCCAGTTGCTGGTGATCAATGTGATGACCATGTTGTGGGTGTTTTTCTCGCGAAAATGGCTTGAAGAGAACGAACTACTAGAGCTGATTGCCAATGTCCACCAGCGCATGATGGGACGCTACCTGCCGCGCTCAATCAGCACCGAGAGCACCCCGTGGGATGCCATTATTACCCTGGTAAATCAGCAACTTGCACTAAACCGCTCTATTTTTCTCGCACGCCTGGAAGGGGATCACCGGCTTGAAGAGATCCGAGCTATAAACTGCAATATCGAAGACATCCTGGAACAGCGCAGAGACTACCAGCGTCCACCCTATTCCGATGCCATTAAAGCATTTGGCGCAGTGCACACCGCCCGACCCTTCTTCACCGGTCTTCAGGAGCTGGAGCGTCAATTTGTCGTACCTTTGATGTATGCTGGCGACATTCGGGGATTCTGGGCCATGACGGTGATCCCCAATGAGCAATTCGATGAAAAAGCCTTCATCAAAAATGTCAATCGCTTTGCGAGCCAGATTGGTGAGCTGTTATTCCACTACAGAATGCTGCAAACCCAACAACGTGCATCTCTTAGTCCATTAACCCGGGCATTGACGCTCACACTTGAAAAACCCCTGAGCCAGAAAGTAAAAGCTGCCATCGGCGAAATGGAGCAAAAGCTGTCTACGCTGGAGCAGGTCTTTAATCAGATCCGCACTGCAGCGGTGCTATTTAACCTGTTTGGTCAGGTAGTGCAGACCAACCAGCCGCTGGAACAGCTGGCTAAAAAGCATCACCTGGCGTTGTTCGAAATGACAGCCCTGGACCTGCTTGACAAAATCACCGTCATGTCAAAAGAAAAGCTTAAAGGCAAGCTGCGCTATCTGACCCTGCAACAGGGTGAGCTGTTTCTGCCAGCCACGCTCGGCAAAGATACCTATATTCTGAACATTCGCTCCATCTCTGCCAACCAGGTCAGCAGCACCATAGGCGAGCCCTTTTCGGTGGCCGGGATCCTATTTGAATTTATCGACATCACTACCTTGCTACAACAACTGGAAGATCCGCAAGCATTGTTGAACCAGCTAACGTCGGCCTCCCCCGACAACGATGAAGATAGCAATGAGGAGCACACGCTGTAATGGATTGGGTGTTACCACTTTTTCCGGATGGAAGCGGGCTTGGCCAGTCGGTTATCACCACAGTTTGGGTTGGGATAGCCGTGGTATGCTTGCTGAATTTGCGCTTTGGCTTTCCGCTCACAGGTCTGGTAGTACCGGGCTACCTGGTACCCTTGTTGATTGTCAGCCCGGTTTCTGCCATGGTCATTTTGATAGAAGCCATTGTCGTCTATGTACTCATGCGTTTCAGCGCCAAAATGGTGATGGAACGACTGGGCTACGCGGAAATGTTTGGCCGGGATCGTTTCTTTGCCATTATTCTGATCAGTATTCTGGTCAGGGTGGTGATGGACATCCTGTTCTGGCCACAGATTGGTCAGTTATTGGCGCTGTGGGACATCACCTTTGATTACGCAGGACAACTGTATAGTCTCGGCCTGGTGATCATTGCCCTGACTGCCAACGTGATGTGGAATGGTGGTTTCCGCTATGGTATGCGAGTAACGCTGGTCCAGCTTGCGATTACCTTTATATTGGTACGCTTTGTCCTGATGCCGTTTACCAATTTCAGTATTGCTAACCTCGCCATCATGTATGAAGCCGTTGCGGCCTCCATACTGGCAGCCCCCAAGGCTTATATCATTCTGGTGATCACGGCCTTTTTGGCCTCCCGGGCTAATATCCGCTACGGCTGGGAGTTCAATGGCATCATGCTTCCGGCATTGCTGGCCCTACAGCTGATGCAGCCCAGCAAGTTGCTCACCACGATTATCGAAACCACCGTGATCTTGTCGCTCGGTGCCATATTGCTCAATTTGACCCGCCTAAAACACGCTAACTTTGAAGGCGCGCGGCTATTATTGTTGTTTTTCAATATCGGTTTTATCTACAAACTCACCCTAAATTACTTTGTGGTTGATTATTTCCCGACTCTCAAAGCCACAGACACATTTGCCTTTGGCTATATGCTATCCACTTTGCTGGCACTCAAGATTTATCAGAAAAATGCCCTGGGCCTGGTACTGCGGGCGACTTTCCAGACTTCCATGGTTGGCGGTCTGCTGGCGTTTGGCATCGGCTTCGCCATCATGTTTGTGCCATCTCTGATCCAAGCTCCGACACAACCAGCCACCGTAGATGAAGCCCAGAGTGCACCTCTGAGCCATCATGTAAGTGAATACAAAAGCTATCTGTATACAGCGCGATACGATTTACTGAATCTCAGCCACTACCAGCAAGCACAACAATTGCAGCGCTTCAAAGGAGCGATTCGATTGCTGAGTGAAAACCGCCAGGACTCAGACACACAGCATCGTGCCGCCCAGGTGCTGGCCGAATTAGGCTTTGTGCTTATTGATAACCCGGCCACTTTGGTCATCAAAGACACTCAGACAACCCATCCTAGAGGATTTTTTGCCCTGGCCAAGTCTCCTGTACGAGCGCACATAGTAACCGTACCTTATCCCACGAGTGAACGTCTGGCCGGCGATGCCGCAGGGCAACTTTTCGCCATCTTAGGCAGCAGGGCACTGGCACTCGGGACCCGGGTCACGCCATCGGTAGCCAGCCAACAAACGCGCCCCCAAAGCGCGTATTACCAAGCTTTTATTGCGGCGCTGAACACCGATGAAGTACTTCAGCTACGAGCCATAAACCAATATACCCGACCTCAGCTCAAACTTATGCGCTTTTCAGATCAAAGCCAGTTTTGGATTTACAATCAACTGCCTGAATCGCTGTCACAACGCCAGCTCACACGATTGCTTGGGTTTGAACGCAGCCAGTTTGGCCTGCTCAGTGAGGACAACCTGCCCTATCCAGGTTATCAGGGCACCATGCTGGAAACTTTTTTTGACAATCTGAGTTACTCCACGCTGCTGTCACACACTGCACGAAGTAACGCCAACGCGCCACAATATCCCGTCGAGCAGCTGAGCTTACCACTCGACGAGCTGGTCACCCAGTTTTCTCAACATATCAGTGCTAAGGGCAGCGGCCATTTTCGTATGCTCGAAAAAAATGAGGCGGCACTGTGGGAATACGAAGTGCTTGAACCACTATTTAAACTCTCCCACGAGCTACGCTCGCGAACACTCAGTGAAAACGACTTCAATCGCCTGGAACAACTTAATCGACTTGCTAATATGGTTGGCTATCGCCTGCAACTGGTCATTAATAACGCCCATCGTCTGGTGATCATTAGTCCTTTACCTGAAGTAAACTATTATCAACAGGGTCAGGGCTTTTATGTTATCAACCTCAATTCAACCCAGCCGTTGACCATTCAGGTACCCCGACCCCTGTTCGAGAGTAATACACTGCAGTTTGCAACAGACCTGTTCCAGGCTAGCGGGGCACGAGCATTGCTGATTGCCGGTGCTCACCCTTATGCCAGTGAAGAAGCAAATGTGATGGCACCCACCAACACTCGGACACTCTATAATGTGGTACACCAAAGTGCGGTACGTCATAATCCGGGCATGCCCGTGTTAAGCTTGCAGGTACGCAGCCACAGCGCACCGTCACAGATCCGCCCAAGCGCCCTTGCCTATCAATTTACTCAGCCTGACTTTCGTCATACTTCCACTATTAATGCACTACTCAAAGCCATGACGCGACTGGGCATCTCAGTCGAGAAAGTATCTGGCCAGATCACCACGCGGGGGCTCGAGATTGGCTCATCTCCGCAGTCAGGCTATCGTCTGTTCAGTCCCGATAGTGAACTGGCCACTCTGTGGCTGGCATCAGATTTTAAACAGCACTATGCAGTCTCCGAACAAGCGCTGCAGGAAAGGTTACTCGCTGTATCCGCTTTGCCCCGGTTTATGCCACTACGCCTTGCGGCAACCGGACCGGATGACTGGGAGGGGCTATCAGACGAGCAAATGCAAAGGCTCGAAAAGGCCATAGATCGCTACGCACAAACCCAACATCTGCCCTGGTTAAGCGCACTTTGTGATGAGCTGCCGCGCTGCCGGTTGCAGGCTATCCGCCTGTCTGACAACCAATTGCTCGGCTTGCAAGTGCAACTGGTAGGCAAAACCGCAGCCGTATACCTAGCTCAGCGCAATCGGCTGATCACGCGCGAGACAATTGAAATCATGATACAAGGGGGGCCGAATGTACTGGATTAAACGTGTCCTGCAAGCCCTGCTGCTGGTCCTCTTACTGCTAGCAGGATACCGTGTTGCACTACATTTTTATGTCTGGCTAAATTCAGCGGAGCGCATTGCAGCACGCAGTGAAGAAGAAACCCGTTCTGTGGTGCACTGGCTAAGCCCGGATCGTCCCCTCATTTTTACATTCCCCACTTCAAGGACCGTTGCTATCCGGGTGTTGTCGAATGCTATTTTTGCCAGCCACACCGTGTTTGACCGGCCGATCAATTATGCCATTGAGTATCGCTTACTGGATAGTCAGGATAACGAACTGGAAAAGCATATCTACCACCATGCCTCCAAGCTTGCGCTGGAAGAAGGTCAGCAGCAGGTTAAACAACTGATTGAAGACAGGCAGGCGCTGGCCGTCACATCCGGACAGTCGTTTTATGTCGACTGGCAACAGTTAACCCGTGCCAGTAAAATCTCGTTGCGGCTAATCCCGGAAGAGCCGAGTCTGCGTGGCGTCGTTGTGCGTATTCATGGTAAAACCCCCACCAATGCGGACGATGTCACCCGCACCTGGCTGAAGCTGCCCGAGCAGTGGCGGGAGCGGATGACTGGCTACCATACGCTGGGAGATAGCGGTTTGCAGCCTCAGCAAATTGCCAATGCTGTCTCTTACGATTGGCGTAAACTCGCACCACAGGGGATCCCGGGTATCGACTTTGACGCCGATATTCTCTACGAGTCTCTGCCCTATAACGTGATCACCTATGATTTTTCTGCAGAGCAGTTTGATTTGGATGGATACTATACCCGGCCGGACCTGTCTGCTTCAGTTCGCCTGACCAGCACGGGCAGTTTAAGTGTACAAACGCAGGGGAACGTCAAAGATTTGCAACTGATCTGGCACGACCTCACACAGCACCAGGCGCCGCTGACACTGAGCCTGATCGAGACTGATGACCCAACGCGTTTTCTGCTACCTGACCTGCAACCCGGGCTATTGGTGGTCCGCTCCCGCTCTGAGATGATCACCACCTGGCGCGACGAGCAGGATCAGGTCATTGCCCCTTTACACAGCTATTACTATCAGCTTGATGAGACCAGTCAGGTCGAATACACAGTACAAGGCGGCAGTGATATCCAGCTGGATATGCGAGGCCCGGCCGACAGCACCATGCAGCTCAGTATTTATGATAGCCAGCAGCAATTATTGCGCACAGAGACCCTGATCCTGTCGGGTATGAGCAGTGGATTTGATCGTTTAATTACCCCCGAAACCCGACGAGAAGTCATTACCGATAGCGAAAAGCGCTTTGTGCGCCTGAGCCCGCAGGCACACCGAGTCACGCTTAGCAGCTCCAGCCCGATAGCCGTAAAACTGCAAAGCCGGCACGGTACAATGCATCATCAGAATTATGTGTGCGCCACCTTGTGCGATGCACCACAAACCGGATTTACTGAGGTAGGCGCCTGGTTCAGTCAAAGCGCCGACAATGAATTTGATTTTATTGAACAGCAAAAGATCCTTAAAGTGCGCCTGTTCAGTGCGCCACCACCGCTTGAGGAGAAACAAACGGGCTACTTGTCTCAAGCGCTGTTTGTACGCCTGCCGGTATCCAATACCGCGCTGGTTTACAGTCCGCCCAAGTACTTTGCCCCACCGCAGCCCCCAGCGCCGTTTCAGTATGCGCCGCTGACCAGATTAGCGACATTGCACCGTGCTCAGCGCAGCATACAGCACTCCGGGGCTTTGACAGCGCCCATTCCCAGGGTCATAACCCTCAGTGATAACGGGATCCGCTACACCGAGCAGGACATCAAGCAGCTTAATACTCTGCCCGATTTATCGGACCCGTCTTCGCGGCACTTTATCAATCTGGGCGAGCCGCGTGACTACTGGAAAGTGCGTTTGTTTCAGCTAAAACCGGGCCAAATCCTGAAGCAAGACTACCGGGGTAAAGGCAAACCGATGGCGATTGTGATCAAACCGTTTACCCGAGGTACACAGTCGGCAGATCCGCTTCTCATCCAGACCCAGCTGGATGGTCGTTTCAGCCAAAGTGTCACCGATGAGTACAGTATTGCCCGCAAGCGCTATGCGCTGGCCCCCGAGCATGGGCTACCTGCATTTTTACTGCACCCGAAAAACCCGGCGCTGACAGCCTACCCATCTGTTACGCTGACAATCGGGTCGGATATTGAAGCGTTAGACCAGCTGAGTGTGTCCACTGAGCAGACCCTGTGGTTTGCCCTGCTGGAAGAATATGCAACACCACCTCCCCAACCACAATGGTGGCAACATGAATATTAAGCAATTGCTGTTTTTATCATTATTACTGTTAGCTGATAAGGGACTGGCCAACGATGTACCTGAACAGCAAAGCCCCAGCTGGCAAATGCTGTACAACTGGTTTGCCCAGCCTGCTACCCTGGCACCCTGGCAATTACACAGCCAGCCGGACCTGGTCAAACTACAGGCAAGTTCAGCACTCTTTGGTGGCGGCGATTTGTATTACCGCCCTGAACGCTCGGCTTGCATGCTGTCTGTGCCTCATCAGTTTCACGATCAGCTGACCGGTGAAATAGGTAAAGCGGTCTTTGCGACTCAATGTCAGGTGATGGTGATCAATACCGAACATCGCAACGCGCCCAGCCCCGACTTGTACAGTATGGACTACTCACACCGCCCAAACGGGTTGCATGCGGCGGCCGCGCAGGCGTTTGCCAGACGTTACCCAGCCGGTCATCTGTACCAGTTGCATGGCTTTGCTCAGGATAAACGCCGCACACCGCAAGCCCGTCAGGCCGATTTCATTATCAGTCAGGGCAGACAAAGCACCGCCGCTTTGTCACAATTGCGCCTGTGCCTGTCAAAACTCAGCGTACACACCTATCAGTACCCTCAACAGGTGTCTGAACTGGGTGGTACGCGCAATGTTATGCATCGCCTGGGATTACCGGCAGGCTATTTTATTCATATTGAGATCAGTCGCCCGATGCGCGAACGGCTGGTCGCGCAGCCCGATACTCTGGAACAGTTTGCTCTATGCCTTATTTGATTGTGTTGTTTCTGATAAGCGTTCTGTTGCCTGTGCAGGCAAAACCTGCCGCACTGCACAGCGCCCCCGACTGGTATGCACCTGACACACTGCAGTTGCGCCACAGTGCCGCGGATATCAATCTGGCGCCCAGACGGTCGCGCTTTATTTTGCTACCCGCCGGAAACTGGCTAAGCCTGGAGAACTCGCCGCACACCGTGCAAGTGTTTCAGGGACAGTCTCCTTCTGCCATGCAGCGCGTTACCCGCGCAGAGTTACACTGTGAGCAACACCAGTGCCAGTTGCCTGCAACCGCGACAACCCGGCTGCTGCGCTTTTATAATCCCACTGATGAGATCCAGCCGGTGTCGGCCTGGCAGGGTCAGTTTCACAGTCACAGAGACCCGTTTCGCATTCCCGTCAAGCTGGCCCTGCCGGCTATGCAAGTCTATGAAGCACAAACGCATACCACCTTGTATCGCCTGAACGACGGCCAGAGTGTGCAACTGTTTTTTGCGAAGGCCATCAAGCTCAGGTTAAATGCCCGACGTATTCTGCAGAGCCAGGCTCAGCCGCAAGCTCAGCGTGGCATAGTGACAGCCAGGCTGGATGATGCGCTGATCAGTCAGCTCTCACTGAGCGACACGCCTGCCGATGAGTTTACGCCTCAACTGCGCAAACACCGGCTTGGTCATGATATTACCTTCGGAGATGATCAAGTCATTGGTTTGAGCAGCAGTGACTATATCGCGGTGCCTGCGGGGGGCTACCTGCGCATTACGGCGCAAGGCGATACGTTGCTTAATCTGATCCAAATGGAGCGGGGCTTATACGACACAGATGCCGCACAAACCTGGCCGGAGTCGTTGTTTAACCCCTACTGGACCGATAACTTGCAGTGGCAACTGGAGCAGGTCTATCAGCATCATGATATTTCAGCGCTGCAGTCGACGGATATTGCGAGGGCCAGCGCACTGGGGCGACAACGCCTGTCAGAACTGCAAGATACTTTAGCGACAGTGCGCTTCTTGCTGCCCAAAAAGTCCGAGCAACCATACACCAGCCATGTCAGTGAGCAGCCGGTTGTTCATGCCTACCGGCCGGCAATAGACCGCCTGTATCCTACTGTACAAGATCAGACTTTGCATTATCATAGTGTATCCGGCGCGGTGCAGTTTGAATTGCCCGCTCAACAGCGCCTGTCTCCAATGCTGCGGCTGTATGCACGCACAGCTTCAGCCACGGAGCTGACGCTGGTCATTGACAGTTACCGGCACACCATCAACCTGCTGCCCTCCGAGCATTTTGCCATGCTGTCACTGCCGCTGCCCCTGGATGCCGAGCAGCTCAGTGTATCCGTCAGTGATGATGGACAGGTTGACCTGGCCTTGCGTGTCAGGGAATTGCAGTCTTTACCAAATAATGCGCTGTTATATCAGCGCCCGGGACTGCTTCGGGAAAAAAGCCCGGCCATTGCCTATCGCCTGGAGCAACAACTGCAACGTCTTGCTCACAGCTATCAACAGGGCCTGTCTCGTTTTTCTCTGACCCACACAGACCATCCGTACAGCCCGGATAGTCTCAGCGCCAGCCATTGGCACTACCGCCTTGGCGAAGCCGAAATGCAGGTTCAGCAAGATCCACAGCAAGCACTGCCGATGCTCAAGGCATTGATTGACAGCCCGAATAAGGAAGTGGTGATCCGAGCCTGGCAGCTACGCATTGCAGCCTTTCGGGCGCTGGGCGAGCACAACACTGCGGAGCGTTATCTGGGGGCATTGCTGAGCCATCCCTATCAGGCGCTACAACGTTATGCGGCGCAGCAACTGTTGGCACACTATCAAAACACCCAGGCAATCCACAGTATTCAGGGGTTATGCAGCCTGTGGCATAGCACCTTGCCTGAGTGTCAGACAGCCCTGATCGCCAGTTTTACCGAGCTACAGCAAAACCTCTTTGCATTGTGGCTGGGACATGACACACGCAAAGAGGATGACCTCCTGCAAGTGCTCAGTGAGCAGCTCGGTTATACACAGCCCGTCAGTAACCCTCCCGAGCTTGATTATTCACTCCATCACTTTGGCGTCAGTACCGTGCTCAGTGAGACCAGTAATACAAGCGCCTATCCGCTGACTGACAAACCACTCACAGTCACGGCACATCAACCTATGTTGCTGAAGGTCAGTGCCCGGGCAAAAGCAGCCGACACAGAACAGGCTCAGATCTCTTGGTTGCACATACATCAGGGTGAGCTGCGTAAAATCATACCCGTGTTTGAAGACGTCCCCGCATCCAGCGTACTGCATATCGATGACGACGATCAGCCTCGGCTGTCTATCGCCAGTAGCGGCTATTTTGCGCTTCGTGCTGGAGAACAGTTAACCCTCAGCAGCACCCAACTGCTACTATTGCAGTTTGATGCCCTGCCCCCCACTCACAACCCCACCCACGGCCAGGACCTGGCAGGCACACTGTGGCAGGAAGACTTTATGTCGCTGCTCTATCAAACGCCAGTGAGTGGTGAGCAAGCAGTCGCCGCACAGCGCACTTTACTGCTCAATGCCCTGCTAAGGCTTGATTCCCAGTCGCTCAGTGAGCATGAATTCACCGCCCTGTCAGCAAAATTGATGCAACGCAGTGAGGTGGCGCCACTGGATATTTTGTATAGCCGTATTCTGAGCTTTGGACACTGGCAAGCATTTGATACCTATCAGAATTATGCTGGCACCCAGCTGGTCGATTTGTCTGCGTTGTTAAAGCGCAGTAGCGCTGAACAATTTAGCCGCCATACCAGCCGCAATGACGCCTTACCCGGGCTGATCTTGCGCCCCAATCATAGCCTGGCGCTGGACTTGCGCGAGCTTGCGTCTTTGCAGGTCAGGCTGGTGTTTCACTTCTCGAACGCCGAATTACTGCAACTGCAGCAGCGTCCGCTGGTGAGTATTGAGCGCGCAGAAGGCACGATTAACTGGTCGCTCGACGACGCCCGCAGTGAGCTGGGTATGACTCGCGCGGATCTCGACGCTGGCAGCCTGATATTGCGCTGGCTTAATCCATTTGCCGCGCAACTGCTGAGTGTCGAAGTCGAGGCCTATCAGCAGGGTCGCTGGCAGGCCATAGAGTTAGCGGCCGAGCAGCTTTTCTATTACGGCGACGAGGCTAACCCGATCACCGCAAAACTCAGTAAAGACGCGGTGCTCAAGCTGGAATATGTCGAACACAATGCACGACACGAGCAGTCTGGATTCTACCCGGCCGGCCTGATAACTCTGGCACCACAAACGGCGAGCCTGGCCAGACTCTATCGCTGGCAGCTGGACCCCAACCGCCATAAGCTGGCTGTGGCACCGCCCGTCGTTCCTTACCGAGTGGCAGATCCTGAGCTGGTGTATACCCAGAAGGAGCAAACCTATCACGCGCCCGTTATGCAGGCCAATGGCAACCTGACCCACGTGGAAGGCGTGATGCAGTATAATCGTGATGGGATCTATCAAAGCAGTGAACCACTGGGCTCAGAGCATACGCTGGACCTTGGCATTCGACTGCGTAACCGCTATAAACAGCACTGGTATCGGCTGGAGAGTTTTTTCCGTCTGAACAACACCAGCGAACCCTCGTTCAGCATTAACGGCTTGTACGACTGGCTCGATGATGAGGACGACTGGTTTGCCAAAGCGCAGTGGTATAACCGCTGGCAAGAGTCTCCCCTGAGCCGGGAAACCCACCTGACCAGTCAGTGGACAGTGGCAATAGGCGAGATCTGGCGAGAAGATCAACACTGGCGTCATCAGTGGTGGTGGCAGCCTTTTTATTACTACACCAGCATAGACAAGGCCGAGTACCTGGCGGATGAAACCATCAGCAATGCCATGTTTAACTTTTATCGCCACAACCACAGTGACGGCTGGCGCGGCGGCTATCGCATTCGTCATCAGAGCCGGGTAGACAGCCAGCTCAGCGCTCAGCTCACAACGACATCGAATTCAGACTGGACCTCACTGGACGTTGCCTCATTAAGTGGTGTCTGGCAGCAATATTATCAGGGCCACATTTTCTCCGTCGGGCTGAGCAGTGGCTATGTATTTGCCGATGACCACAGGCCAAACGCAACCTGGCAATACCTGAGCACAGTAAGCTGGCAAACGCTGTTTGACTTCACTGAGCACACCGGTGGCTGGGTAAGCCTTAACTGGACACAGGACTGGTTCAGAAATAATCACAGTATTCGCTTAGAGGTCACGCTGGGCAACTTGCAACGCAGTGGCTTTGGCCCGTTTGCACACGACGAGATCATTTTTGAATCACTGCAGCTTACGCATTTCTTAGAGCAGGACCTGTATGGCAGATAATCAATTAAAATCCCAGCTTCAGGCGATATTATTCGCCGATACAGAAAAGTTCTGGCTAAATTTGCATCGACACAAATACCATCAGCTGCTCGAAGAACTGGCCAGCTGGGAGTTGTTACAAAGCCCGCCAAAGGACGAGCAACTGAATTACTGGCAACTGCTGCAAACCATTGCTTTTTTACGCCATAAAATCGAACGATTGCACGAGCAGCTCGAAGGACATGATGCCGATTATCAGTCGTTTGTTGAACGGCTCGGTAAAGCAGAGCTGGCCACCGAGAAACAACTGCATATCCTTAAATACGCAGAAACTCTGGGCGCCTCGGGCACTCAGCTGCAACAAGATAAACAGGCCTTTTCCCGGTGGTTTGATGAAGGCGCTGTGATAGGCCGCTATCAAACCCTGGTTGCCGACTTAGAGCAGGATCTGCGCTTTTTTATCGCCAAGCTGGGCGCACTGACCAACCGCTACCTCAGACTGTCGGAAGACAATCTGGATAAAGCCTGGAAGAAATTGGATCTGCAACCGTTTTTCCTGCGCCTGATGGCCACCAGCAACAATGCTCATGTTCGCCACGGTATGATCCGTGCGTTAGTCAACCAGGTGTCTGTGATCAACGAATTCAAAGCCGATCCGGAACTTGACAGTGAGCTGGTTGCTGAATTAATCGAGTTGCTTGATGCCGAAAACACCCCCTATCAGGCCGTGGTGGATATCCTGGAGATCCTGATCCATCAGCGTCCGACCTTTGTGCGCAGTTATATGTGGGCCTATGTCGAAGCAAGCGAGAGCGACAGCACACCTGTGCAAAAGCGCAATGACCAGCTGTTTATTGTGGCCGCGATGCCGCGTATTCTGGCCAACAAATACCCACTGGCAGAGCGAGATATTCCTTTGCTGCGAGAGTTAGCCCGGCACCCGTTTGCCCGGGTTAGGCAAGTGTGCATAGAGCAACTCCCCAATCTACCGGATGGGCTTGCCAAAACATTGCTTGAACAACGCTTTGCCGATGAAACGGTCGATGCCGTGCGCTTCACGTTAGTCAAACAGCTGACCGCCGCCCGCTTTGCCGCCGATGGTTACGCATTTAAGCTGTGGCGCTCGCTTCTGCTTGGCCAGGAGTGCCTTGAAGTCAAACGCATGTTGTTAGAACAAAGTCCCAGGCTGATGCTCAACCAAGCGGTCGAGACACCGCTCGATGAAGCATCTGCCAGTCAGGACGCGGCATTAACACAAAGCTATATCAAGGTGCTGAATCAGGCACTGGACAGTGAACCCAGCGTAGCCGTCAGACGTTACGTTACCCGAACCCGTGAGCAGCTGATCAGCTTCACACAACAAAGTTTACATGCCCAGCTTGCTCAGCAGCTGGCGGAAAAAGAAACCGTTTATCTGCCGGGTGATATCGACCAGGACACCCTGGGCCGTGCGCTTAGTATGCTGGCTCAGCATGAACAAAGTTTTAATGCATATCGCGACAAACAAGGCTGGCGGATCGTGATTGGATATAAGCGCCGTCGTCGTTTCTGGCGCATTTGGCATGAGTTTTTCAGCCCCAGTACCGATAAACGTCAAAGTTTTAGCCATACCAGTGCCAAAATACCCTCGGCACAGTTGCATGTGCCAACGTGTACAACGGCGGAGATCAGTGCCACCAATGTCCCCGGCGAGGCGCTCTATCACCTGAAAGAAGCCAGTGCGCGTCCCCATTTGCCGCTACCCGACTATCTGTTGTCCGTACTGAGCCAGGATCACCTTAAAGCCAGTAATAAAAATTATACGCCCGATGGTATTTTAGTGGTCTCTGCACCAAAGCATGTGTGGCAACGCGTTCGCGCCTACTGGCAACTGTCGGTAAACTATGCCGAAATAGATGGACTGCGCAAAGGCAATGAACTTGAGCAGCAAAACTACCTGGCGCGATTGCGCAAACTCGGATTTAGTCTGGAGTTTCAGCCTTATGGCACTGAGCTGAACTGTGAATTTCCGGTTGAGTCAGGGATTACCAAGTTATTTGCCCGAGCCGGTGTGCCAGGCGTGCTGGTCAATCTGGGCTACAGTTTTAAAGAGTATCTGTATTCTATTTATCAAAACAGCATCGGCCAGCTGGTGTTTTTTGTATCGACCTTTATCGTCTATTTCTGGTTACGCCATGTTCGGTTGAATCGCAAAATCCGCTCCAACCGCGCCAAGATCCCCGTCACCATAGGTGGCTGGGGCACACGGGGAAAATCCGGCACGGAGCGACTCAAAGCCGCCTTATTCAGTAGTCTGGCATTGCGCGTGGTCACCAAAACGACCGGCTGTGAAGCCATGATGATTTTCGCGCGCAGTTCGGGGGAACAATATGAGCTGCCTCTGTTTCGGCCTTTTGACAAAGCAAGTATCTGGGAACAAAGCGATGTCCTTGATTTCGCCCGCTCGGTACGCGCAGATGTCTTTTTATGGGAGTGTATGGGCCTGACGCCCAGATACGTGCGGATCCTGCGCCGCTGGATGCGCGATAACTTCACCACCATTACCAATACTTATCCGGATCATGAGGATATTCTCGGTCCGAGTGGGGTCGACGTCGCGCAGGAAATGGCGGCGTTTATTGGCAGCCACACTCAAATCTTCACAGCAGAGCAAACTATGGCTCCTATTTTGAATCGCGCAGCGGAACACAAGCAATCGACCCTGATCCAACTGCACTGGGGAGACGGCTTTCAGATCACCCCGGATATCCGCGCTTTATATCCCTATGAAGAGCACCCGGATAATATCGCGCTGGTATGCAAAATGGCGCAGTACATTGGTATCGACAAAGACTATGTGTACAAAGAAACCGCTGAGCGCATTGTGCCTGATGTGGGCGTATTACAGCACTTTACGGCTGCCCCGGTAGATCATCTGACTCAGTCTTTCGTCAACAGTATGTCGGCCAATGAACGTTTGGCCACGCTGGAAAACTGGCGTCGTCTGGGGCTGTTTGAACTCAATGATCAACCCAAGACGCAAACCATTGCCCTGCTCAACAACCGCAATGACCGTGTTGCGCGCTCTAAAGTGTTTGCTCAGGTGTTGATTGAAGATCTCAGTTTTGATCATATTGTCGTGGTTGGTAGCAATGTCGATGGCTTTGAAGCGTATCTGGACCAGGCGCTGGATACCCGCATTGGCCGTTTGACTGACAATAATGACAAACAAGATTTGATACGCCTGCTGGCGCAATGGAAATGTGATGCAACTCCGGCACAGTTTATCGATCAGCTTAATGCGCTACTTGACTCTCCCTGGCTCGAAACGGCCCACCTGTATGATGAGGATCTGCTGGGTATCGCACTCACCGAACATATTGACGATAAAGCACAGCAGCGTCTCATCCAGCTGCGAGTTCAAAACTGGCAACTGGCGCAGTCACTATTATGCCTGGATGACTTAACCACTCACCATAAGCAACTGGAACGTGTTCTGAGTAGTATCCTGCACAGTAAATTGTTGTTGCTTGATAATCCGCATATCACCGCAGATGAGCTAACCAGCCGCATCGCTCGCCTTGGTCTGACCGGCCAACACCAGCTGATTGTGGGCATGCAAAATATCAAAGGCCCGGGTCTCAATTATGTCTATGCCTGGCAACACTGGCATACTCTGCACGCCAGTTGTGAGCGCTTGCTTGAGCCTCAGATCAGCCACGCTCAGTTTCGTCGTGACCTCAATAAGCTGACGCAACTTGATAAGGTCAATCGCATCGAGCGTGACTATTTTTCGCATATGTTGCAAACCCTCAGCAAGCTCCCTCAGGCGCAAAGCGAGTTTGCTCAGGCTGAACTCAGCCACCTGGCTGAGCGACTCACCCAGCAAAACGCCAGCGACGATCAGGCTGCGGGCCCACAAAGCCTGTCAGGTTTGACCCGCTTTGTGCTGCAGGTCGTCGAGTCTTTTCTGGATGCCGGCGCGGCGGTAAAAAGAAAGAAAACCGCACAACAAGTGTATCGGGATATCGCCACACAAAGGATCACCCCGGAGCGGGCCATTTCAGTTCTGGCTGCGCTGAATCGGGGACAGAAGCCGGGTTGGCTGACCGAGCGCTGGCTAAACCGCAATCAGGATTAAAATTCATACCCAACGCCCGCATTACTTTAATGCGGGCATACTCCTTGCTCTGATCATCCCTGAGCGCCTCAAATCTAGTGTCGTTTCGCATTTTGCTAAGCCAAATGACCGTTTCAGGTCTGGCAAAATGCCAAAAATATGCAAATTGCGAAACGACAGAGAATCAATGACATGTGAAAGTATTAGGTACGCAGCGTGTGAAACCCAATCCTTTGGTACTAATTTTATCATGTGTTCTTGAGGCATAAATCGGAACTAACAGTCATTTTTTGATTTCTAATTGACCAAACTGTGTAAAAGTAAGAAAATGGGATTAGTTAAAATTGATTAGGGATAACATTTTATTTACACAAATAGAATCGCACCCTGGAGTATATATATGAAATTATCAGTTCTTGCGCTTGGCCTCAGTGCCGCCCTAATCAGCAGCTTTGCTGCAAATGCCGGTGACAACCTGATCACCAATGGTTCTTTTGAACAGTCAGATACCGTTAGCGGTTCCTGGAGCCTGTTTAAAACTTTGCCCGGCTGGAGCCGTAACTCTGCTAAGTTTGAAATTCAGACTAACCGCCTTGGCCTTATTCAGGCGCAGGATGGCGAACAATATCTGGAGCTGGATTCAACCCGTAACTACAGCGCGTACCAAAGTGTTGCAACAGAAGCTGGCAAGCAGTATGTCGTGAGCTTCTACTATTCACCGCGTGTCACCAATAACGCAGATACCAATAAAGCAACCGTATACTGGGACGATCAGGTCATCGCAGAGCTAAACGGTACGCAACGAGGCTGGCAACATTACACTATCACGGTAACGGCAAACAGTGACGTAAGTACGCTGAAATTTGAAGGTGCGGGCACCTCAGACTCATACGGTGCATTGCTGGATAACGTGTCGGTTACTGCCGACTGTGTCACTGGCTTATTTGGAATCAATAATTACGGCTCGGCTGAAGGCGGCTATGTATATCACTTTGATATTGAAGCGGGTCAGTACAGTAAAGTATCAGGCGTGACGCACACTGCATCGAACATCGCGAGCAAAGACGGTGTGCTTTACTTTATGGAACAGACGGACAGCAAGACCAAAGCATCTACCTTGTGGGCACTAGACCTGAATGGCAATCAGCAGTACAGCATAACCAACGCGACGTCATGGCCTCTGTATCGCTCTGCGGTCACACCAGATGGCGTGTCTTTACGCAGCACCAGTAAAACCTACATGTACGATTTCGACATGACCAGCGGTGAAAAAACCGTACTGGGTAAACTGTCATACCCAGGTGATGACTTCAGCCATGGCGACATTGCTTACTCAGCAGACGGCAACGTCCTGTATGTCTTAACCGGTAAGGCGCTGTATACCCTGGATGAAGGCAATATGGAGCTGACCAAGATTGGGGAGCATGGTGTGAACTGGGCATCCGGTCTGGCCATTACAGAAGACGGTACGCTGTACGTCTCTGGTCGTGAAGACAGCAGCAACGCACAGATCTGGCAAATGAATCCAGACACAGCGGTTGCGACTTTAGTGATGACAGGCCCCGAACACATTAATGATCTGACCTTTGTCGATAACTTTTGCCGCTAATCGGCGCCGATAATCGGATTATCTGCTTTATATACCTTAAAACCAGCCATTCAGGCTGGTTTTTTTGTATACAAAAAGTGTCAAACCCAGCTGGTAAGGCTTCCCCATCGCCACCCCACTAGGTATACTGACGCGCTTTTAATGAATAGTTAGTCAACACTGACTGAACTTGGAAATCATTTGGGGACTGGCCACCCGTTCAAAGTATGTCGGTGATTACTGTCATCAACAGTACCTCCGGTATCGATAATATTAAGGCCAAAACAACACATTTGATTGAAATGGGAATAATATGAATTCATTACCTAATCGCGGTGAGTTTCTGGGCCACCCAAAAGGCCTGTTCTTACTCTTCGGCACGGAAATGTGGGAGCGCTTTGGCTACTACGGAATGCGTGCAATTTTGGTTCTTTATCTGGTTGCCCAGGTACAAAATGGTGGCTTCGGCTGGACTAACGCAGATGCACTAAGCCTGTACGGTACCTTTACCATGGCGGTATACCTGACTCCTTTGATCGGGGGTTGGTTGGCCGACAACGTACTGGGTCAACGAAAAGCCATCATCATTGGTGGTATCCTGATGGCCGCGGGTCACTTTACTATGGGTATTCCACATGGTCTGGTTGCCGGTATGGAAGAACAAGTCTTCTATGTGGGTCTGGCATTACTATGTGCTGGTAACGGTCTGTTCAAACCAAACATTTCAACTATGGTGGGTGATTTGTACCAGGAAGGTGATAAGCGCCGTGACGGTGCCTTCACGATTTTCTACATGGGCATCAACTTAGGTGGCGCACTCGGGCCACTTATCGCAGGTTACGTTGCAGCGCAAATCAACTGGCAAGCCGGCTTCATCGCGGCGGGTATCGGTATGGTGATCTCTGTTGTGATGCAACTACTGTTAAGCCAGAAGTATCTGGGTGACATTGGTGTAGTACCGGCTGCCAAGCTGTCTCAGCAGCAATCTGCCAGCAACAAGAAAGAACCGCTAACCAGTCAGGAAAAAGACCGCATCCGTGTTATTTTCACCATGAGTGTATTTAGCATCATCTTCTGGATGGGCTTTGAGCAGGCCGGTGGCCTGATGAACCTGTTCGCCGCTGACTATACCGATCGCATGCTAATGGGTTTTGAAATTCCGGCTTCTTGGTTCCAGTCTCTGAACTCTATCTTTATTATTATCTTCGCGCCTCTGGTGGCCATGATCTGGCTTAAGCTGGACAAACGTGAACCCAATTCTCCAGTCAAGTTTGCCATCGCGCTAGTATTCCTGGCGCTCGGTTTCCTGACGATGATGATGGCGCTGATCACCGAAGGCAGTGATGCCGGTAACCTGCAGATCAGCATGATGTGGCTGGTGCTGTTTTATCTGTTCCATACCCTGGGTGAGCTGTGTCTGTCGCCAATTGGTCTGTCTATGGTGAGCAAGCTGGCTCCGCTGCGCCTGGCTTCATTATTAATGGGTTTGTGGTTCCTGTGTACAGCAGTTGCGAACAAAATCGCGGGCTTTGTTGGCTCTTTCATCGGCGAAGGCCAGGAAGCAATGAACAACGCCATGAGCATCTTCATTGGTCTGGGAGCAACCGCGTTGCTGTCTGCACTGGCAATGTACCTGCTTAGTAACAAGCTGGTTGACTGGATGCATGGCGCTGAAGGGACGAGCGATGAGCCACACACTCAGGAACATTATCTTGAGAAAGAGTTAGAGATCTCTGGCGAAAGACAGTAATTTCTGCCTTGTGATTCGTGTAAAAGCCACACTAGTTTAGTGTGGCTTTTCCATTTCTGACACCCATTTGTAAACTTATTAATACACCCAAGTGAAATTCAGCAAAATTTGCGCCAGCCTTTAAATTGGCACCAGTGTGATATCGCTGTCAACAATGAACTTTAAAGTTCTTTTTTTTCATATAGATAAACTTACTCACCAATAAAGTCTCGCTATCAAACAATCTGTTTTATAGAGCAAAAATCATTTTTTAATCGATAAATTTATCCTGTTCACACAATCCGTATAACCCGGGCAATTTGTACGACAGAATTTACATTTTGCACTCTTGCTAATTGATGCCTATAGCTTCCCCTTTTGCACATTTTGATTAATCATCCACAGCACAAAACAAATAGCGATCCAGTGCTTTTAAGCGGGAGTATGACAATGAGTGAAGTAACAAATCCTCTAGGCCTAGTTGGCATTGAGTTTACCGAGTACGCAACACCAGATGCGGACTACATGGAAAAGATTTTTGCCGATTTTGGTTTTTCTAAACTGAAAAAGTTCAAAGACAAAGACATTCTGTACTACAACCAGCATGACATTCATTTCCTGCTGAACAAAGAGCGCGGCGGTTTCTCTGCTGAGTTCGCTAAGAGCCACGGTCCGGCTATCTGCTCAATGGGCTGGCGTGTAGAAGACGCGCAAAAAGCGTTTGAAATCGCTGTTGAGCGCGGTGCAAAACCAGCCACTGATTCTACCCACAAAGACTTGCCTTACCCTGCCATCTACGGCATCGGTGACAGCCTGATCTATTTCATCGACGTATTCGGTGACAAAGGTTCAATCTTCGAGCAAGACTTTGTTGACTTGGAAGAGCAGGTGATTGTTGAAGACAAAGGCTTCCTGCGTATCGACCACCTGACTAACAACGTATACAAAGGCACCATGGAAACATGGGCAAACTTCTACAAAGACGTATTCGGCTTTACTGAAGTACGCTACTTCGACATCAAAGGTCAGAAGACGGCGCTGTTGTCATATGCACTGAAATCTCCGTGTGGCACCTTCTCTATTCCAATTAACGAAGGTAAAGACGACAACAACAATCAGATCGACGAGTATCTGGACGAATACAATGGCCCGGGCGTACAGCATCTGGCGTTTTTGACCAACGACCTGGTTGCATCACTGGACAAGCTTGACCAGACTAACATTGCAACCTTAGACATTGTTGATCACTACTACGACACCATCTTTGACCGTGTACCTTGGGTTAAAGAAGACCGTGAAAAGATCAAAGAGCACCAGATCCTGGTAGACAGCCAGAGCGAAGACTGCTACCTGCTTCAGATCTTCACTAAGAACCTGTTTGGCCCTATCTTTATTGAGATGATCCAGCGTGTTGACGACGGTGGTTTCGGTGAAGGTAACTTCCAGGCACTGTTCGAGTCTATCGAACGTGATCAGGAACGCCGCGGCGTGATCTAATCCTCCTTTGAGAGTAGAAAATTAAAAGCAGCTTGGGGCGATGCCTTGTGGCTGCTTTTGCCGTTTAATTTGTCTGAGACTCAGATGTTGCATTGAAAAAACAGAACGCTATCACCACATCTGAGAACAGCCTCAAACTTGCAAAAAGGAAAGACCATGTCTTTTATCAACGAAACGCACGACATTAATCTGAAGAGCTGGGTTGCCAGCGCCAACCAGGCTGGCACCGATTTCCCTATCCAAAACCTGCCTTTTGCCTCATTCCGTCGTAAAGACAGCGCAGAAGAGTTCCGTGGCGGCGTTGCCATTGGCGATCAAGTACTGGACCTGGCAGTGGTTGCCGCGGCAGGCATTTTCAGTGGCGAAGCACAGGACGCAGTAGAAGCGGCCAACGCACCTAAACTGAATGAGTTTATGGGTATGGGTCAGAACTACTGGTCTGCCCTGCGTCTGGCACTGTCTCGTGCTCTTCGTGAAGGCTCAGAGCAGCAGAGCGCCCTAGAGGCGGCATTGGTTGCACAAGATGACGCTGAATATGCGCTGCCTTGTCACATTGGCGATTACACCGATTTCTACACGTCAATCTACCACGCTACTGCGGTAGGTAGTTTGTTCCGCCCGGACAACCCTTTGCTGCCTAACTACAAGTGGGTACCAATCGGTTACCACGGCCGTGCTTCTTCAATTGATGTGTCTGGTCAGAGCTTCCCTCGCCCGAAAGGTCAGACGAAAGCACCTGATGCAGATGCACCGTCTTTCGGTCCTTGTAAGCGCCTGGACTACGAGCTGGAGCTGGGCATCTACCTGGGTAAAGGCAATGAACTGGGTGATTCAATCTCGATTGAAGATGCCGAAAGCCATGTCTTTGGTTTCTGTCTGTTCAACGACTGGTCTGCCCGTGATCTGCAAGCCTGGGAATATCAGCCGTTAGGCCCGTTCCTGGCGAAAAACTTTGCCTCAACGGTATCACCCTGGATTGTCACCACTGAAGCCCTGGCGCCGTATCGCACCAACTGGCACCGTGATGAGCAAGATCCTCAGCCTCTTGACTACCTGGAGTCTGCACAAAACCGTGAATCGGGTGCGTTTGATATCCAGATGGACGTACTACTTGAAACAGAGAAAATGCGCGAAGCCAATGCTGCGCCTAGCAAGCTGTCAGAATCAAGCTTTAAGCACAGCTACTGGACAGTAGCACAAATGGTGACTCACCACACCGTAAACGGCTGTAACTTCCTGCCGGGCGATATGCTGGGTTCAGGTACACAGTCTGGTCCAGAGCACGAAGAAGCGGGCTCACTGTTAGAGCTATCGCGTGGTGGCAAAGAGACCATCACTCTGAACAATGGCGAAGAGCGTAAGTTCCTGGAAGATGGCGACAAGGTCATTATGCGCGGCTGGTGTGAAGCCAATGGCTTTGCTCGTATCGGTTTCGGTTCAGTCGAAGGCACTATCCTGCCGGCTAAGTAATCGCAAGCGAAAAACTCGTTCTTGCGAGAATACGCGTTGCGTTACCTCGCAAAAGCTTTTCTATACAAAACAAAGGTGTGCTTAAGTACACCTTTTTTTTGTAAGTAAATACTGGCTTTTTGCATAAAAATTGTTAAAGTGAGTCGTTATTTTTAATTTTTACGTGTTATGTTTCGCTATATCAAACGCCTGATCACATCATTATTTCAACCTAAACAGCTAATGCTGCGCCAGAATGGCCAGGTTAGTCTGATGGTTGTGCCTGGCTGGTTGCAATTTATTGCGCTAGTGCTGGTTTGTAGTGCTCTTACCTGGTTAGTTATCAGTACATCAGCGTTTTTTAAGCAACAAGACACCGTCAGCGCGCTGCAATCTCAGCTTCAGACACAACAACAAGCCTGGGCACAAGAAAAACAACAGCTGGCAGAGCGTCTGTCACAGCAGCAGACTCAGCTTGCCACTTTGAACGAACAACACACAGTACTCAGTGAAATTGTCAGCGCCCTGCCGACATCCATTACAGAGCAGGCAGACGCAGCGGTGTCTTTGCCTGAAAGCCAACAGCCCAGTGATGTGCAACCTGCCGCTGGTGACATCAATGACAGCCATGAGTTTGAGGCGCACAGCACTGAGCTGGACGATGCGCAGGCCGCGTTGCTTGAGACATTGCAAACGATTATTTCGGCGCGCCACAACCAATTAATGGCCGGGTTTAATGAAGCAGGTCTCTCTTTGAGTACCGACAATAATTCCGCACAGGGTGGTCCTTATCATCAGGTTGATGCAACGCTGTTGAATGCACACTACACCCAGCTTATCGATGACTCTGTACAACTCAATCAATTAGAGAACTTATTACACTCCACGCCCAAAATGATGCCCGTCGCGCACGACAAATATTATATTTCCAGCGCGTTTGGCTTTCGCAAAGACCCAATCACAGGTCGCCGTGCCTACCACAAAGGGGTCGATATGGCGGGCTGGCATAAGACCCAGATCATTGCACCGGCAGATGGCGTGGTCAGTAGAGCCGGTAAAAATGGCGGATACGGTAAGTTTGTTGAAATTAAACATGCGAACGGTATCGTCACGCGTTATGGTCATTTGCACACCATCAAAGTGAAAAAAGGCCAGACAGTAAAGCAATCTGACGTGATTGCACTGATGGGCAGCACAGGTCGTAGTACCAGTACACACTTGCATTATGAGGTGTTACAGGATAAAAAGCATATAAATCCTGTAAAACTGGCAAGAGTGCTCAAACGTGTTCAATAAAAAGAAAAACGCAGTTCCTTTCTCACTTATTTCTCCCGACACCGAAATCACAGGCAATATCCAGTGCGATGGTGAAATTCAGATCGACGGTAAAGTGATCGGAGACCTCAATGTTGCTCAGCTTATCATTGGTGAATCTGGGCTGGTGGAAGGCAATATTACCGCCACGCAGGTCCAGGTACGAGGACAAGTCCAGGGTGCGATCAGCGCCGACAGCGTTACGCTGGAGCCCAGCGCCAGAGTGACTGGTGATATCGAACACGATACGCTGAGTATTCAGGCCGGTGCACACATTCAGGGCCAGCTGAACCACCGCGCGGAACCTTCTAATGTCACACCACTGGATAAAGCCAGCGAAGGCTGAACTATCCGAAACAATCCCTCTTGGGTAACACTTATTAACATAAAAACATAGAGTTAGCCTTTCACTTATGTATCTAATAGTGATACATTTCACGCATATTATTTCATTAGAACGAGCTAATACGGCTCGTTTCATACCAATTTGCTTAATTAAGTGTTCTATTTTGAGGCGAGAAAATCTGGTCGATAACCAGGCAAAAATTTTGATGTTTAGTCGCTCTAAGTGAGAAATTTTTAACACCGTTAGCGTCATATTTGCTCCTTCAAATTGAACAGGTATTAAGTGAAACTGGTATCAATACGACACTAAAACGATTAAAAGGATATAAAGTGAATAAAGTAGTAATAGGACTAATGCTGGCTACCGCATCTCTGGGCGCTCAGGCGGCTGAGCTGAGCAAAAGCTACCTTGAAATAGGGTATGGAGAAACCAGTCTGGAAGGTACACCAAACTCTGTAGATCCCCAGGGGTTCATTATTGCAGGCAGCTATGAATTTGCTAATGGCATCTTCATGGGCCTCAAAATCGATCAACACTCAGACAGCCTGAATGTGCTCGACGACCTGTTCGATGATGATTACGACGTTGATGAAACCACCTTTAATCTGGGCTACATTCTGCGCGCGACAGACAATGGTCGTCTGGCGGTGGGCGCTCAGATTGGTGAGTTTGAAGTTTCAACGAAGAATGCTAACTCAACAATAGATACGCGTCGCCTGTACGGTGAGTACGAATACGCCTTTTCCAAGCGCATTAGCACCTATGCTCAGGCAGGTTATGAGTTACTGGACAACTCCAGAGATGATGAAAATGGTATTTTTATTAATATCGGTCTGCGCTTTGGCTTTACGCAGCGCTCCGCTGTCGTGCTGGAATACACCAATGGTGTGGAATACACGCAAACGGAAGTTAAATACCGCTACAGCTTTTAATGCTACTTCGCTGTAAGACAGGCCCACATTAGCTGGGCCTTTTTATATGTCACTTCTTCGCTGAAATATACATAGTGACATCGGCATGAAATACCTTCACCCCATCACTGTTGAACACCTCAACCGGCACTATCAGTTCTTCTTTATCCTGCCACTGGCGCGGGAGTGGAATCGTCGCCTCTGCACGTAAGTCGGTATCGGCTTTTTTCAGGTATTGCACTGTCATCCCTTTCGGGATCCAGCGATGTGTTTTCGATGGAATACTGGCATCGGTCACCACCCCTGCGCATAATTCTGCAAGGTTACACTGAGCAATTGCATGCACTGTCCCAATGTGATTGTGGACTGCCTTTCGATTAGGCATCTGAGCCGTAATACGGCCTTCACTTAGATGGGTGATCTTAGGCTTGATCGTGCCAAAATAAGGTGCCCTTTTACAGACCGCCTTGCTGAATAGCCAGTTGCCAAAGGGCAACCATTTAAACTTCTTATAGGTTTTTAATAAGGGTGTTGCCATAACGCTTAACCTGTTGATTGTAGAAAACACCCCACACTAACACATCTGACCAGTTGAGCCAATCATACCTACAGAGTTTTATAGTCAAGGATCACAACTGACTTGGCACTGTTGCTACATATTCAATTACCGTTCTCCGGGCTGCTTATCCAAGCTATAAAGAATAGGAAGGATATAAAATTAGGTAACTCACTCACTTAAAATATGATTTTAATCATATTAAATAAATCATAACAAATTTATATTTAAATAGTAAAAATTCCAGCACTTCACTATTAAAATAAAAAACATTAGAATTAATTAAACAGCTAATGAGATGATTTTTTGAAAATCCATAAGTTCGCTGTGGTATACCGATATGCCACAGCGAACTTAATGCTTCACACCGGCTTTTTTCTGATTATTTTTTGGAACGATACAATCTCAATAATTATTATTCCTATTTAAATAAATCAATAACTTACCTACTCACGCTTTACTCAGGAATTTCTATGAGACTCAGTAAAAAACTCTATTTATCCTTTGGCGTATTAATCATGCTAATGATCATATCCAGCACACTAGTATGGTTTAAAATATCCACAGAAACCGCCCGTGCACAAGAAGTAACCGGTGACGATCTGCCCGGGATGATACTCTACAACCGCTTACTGGATACTCAGCACCAGCTCAAAAGCGCTGCGCTCGAATATATGAATGGTGATGCAAGTAAAAAAGCGACATTTAACACCACATTTGAAAAGTTTAAAGCCGTCCACACCGAGCTTTACCATTATGAATCAGCCAAACAATCCGATCGTGAGAAAATGGCACATATCCTGCGGAATATTTCTTCCTACCACCAACGAGTCAATCAGGACGTCTTTGCGCGCTACCGTCCGGTTGCCGTTCAGACGCTTCAGGGTGAAACATCCGTGGCTTTAAGCAGCTCAGATGCTTTTCAGCAAGCCAGTAAAACGCTCCGGGCTTTAGATAAAAAACACATACAAGATATTGCTAAAATTCTTGAAGTTTCTGCACAAGAAGAAATTGATGATGCAACCAGTACAGTGGCGCAATTGGTTGAAGGCCTGAGCGCGACTTCCATGACCATCATAGCAATCACTTTGGTTGCCGCGATACTGAGCCTCATCATCGCGTTTTTGATTAGCCGCTCAATCGTGTTTCGCCTCAACCAGGTGCTCAGTGTTGCAGAACGGATCGGCGCCGGTGATATCTCTGAGCAAGATATTGTGCACCAGGGACAGGATGAAATTGACGGACTGGCGGAAGCAACCAATAAAATGGCCCACTCATTGAACGAATTGCTGCATTCTATCACTCAGGTAGTCGGTGATGTAGCAACATCCAGTCAGGATATCGCTGAAGCGAACGAGCAGATTGCCTCACGCAATCGTTCATCCGCCGAGCAGTCGACTCAGGTCGCCACGGCCATTGAAGAAATGAGTGCAACAGTCACTGAAGTCGCAGCTCAAAGTCAGGTCGCAGCAAGTCATGCCGAACAAGCACGCACACTGGCCTCTGGCGGAGGAGATACCGTCGGACAAACCGTTAGTAAAATCAAAACTGCGTCGCAAAATGTGCAGAAAACCTCAGAAAATGTCACACATCTGGGCGAACTCAGTAGCCAGATTGGTAACGTGATCGGAGTGATTAGCAGCATTGCAGAGCAAACCAACCTGTTGGCGCTCAATGCTGCGATTGAAGCAGCCCGGGCCGGTGAACAAGGCCGTGGCTTCGCAGTCGTTGCGGATGAAGTCAGAACCCTGGCCGAACGAACATCTCAGGCAACCGAGGAAGTCGTTTCCACCGTGCAATCCATTCAGTCACAGACAGATCATGCGGTTAGTTCCATGCAACATAGTGTAGCCCTGGTTGACCAAAGCGTCTCGATGGCCGAAGCTGCTGGCATGCAATTGGATGATATTGTGCGCGGCGCCACGGACATCGCCACTATGATCCAGTCAATCGCCACTGCCACAGAAGAGCAATCCGTGGTTGCCGGTGAGATGGCCAGAGACATTTCAAAGATTGAGCAGTCCAGTCAGCATTCTTTACAGGATACTCAGGTCGCGGCGCTATCCGCTCAGGGGCTGAACCAACAAGCTGAGGAACTTGCCTGCCTGGTCAGCAAGTTCAGATTAAGGACATAAACGACCTGCATGACCTCGTGCAGTTCACTCATTACCGGGCCGAAATGATTGATAGGATCAGTCCGGTAATATGGATGCAGTGCTTGTTCAGTGTGCTCAGCTTCCAGATAAAACTTGCCTGTTTTCGTAATTAACGACTTTAATTATGAACGATAACACAATGAAAAGTATGCCATGGATGACGCCTATTGCGAACTTGGTGACCCTATGAAACTCAGTAATAAGCTATACTCAGCCTTTGGTGTGCTGATTTTACTCATGGTGATGTCCAGTACTTTAGTTTGGTTCAAAGTCTCGACGGAAACCGCCCGTGCACAGGAGGTCACTGGTGATGACTTGCCCGGCATGATCCTCTACAGCCGGTTGCTAGACACTGAGCATCAGCTCAAAAGTGCCGCGCTCGAATATATGAATGGCGACGCCAGTAAAAAGGCCGTGTTCAATGAGGTGTTTCGTAGATATAAGGAAGTGCACACAGAATTATATCGTTATGAATCGGCTAAACAGGCCGACCGCGAAAAAATGGCCCATATTCTGAAAAGCATTTCCACTTACCACCAGCGAGTGAATCAGGATGTCTTTGGTCGCTATGATCCCAGCGCATATCAGCGTGTCAAATCCCGGGTTGACCGTCTGGAGGCGACGACCGGAGAGCAACTGGAAACGCTACTCGATAAATTAAAGGAACAAGAGTTTAACGACGCCATGCAATCAACCGACTTACAGGAATCGCTCAATGATGATCTACCGGGCGTTCGTTATTACTTGGAATTAGTCGATGAAGCCGGAGACATGATTGCTGCGGTGATCTCGCACACAACGGGCAATGCCAACGCTCAGGCAGACTTTAACGATGATGCAAACAGTTTTGAAGAGTACTTAAACCTTCTCATTCCACTGGAACAAAAGCCTAACGAACTACAAGACATCGCCACTATCAAACGCTTATACAAAATCATTCGTGATGAAGCGAGCGCGGTATTTACCAGCTACGATCCAACTGCATTTAAACAGGCAACTGCAACTCTCAGTGAACTGGACAGGAGACATATCCAGGATGTGGCAAAAATCCTGGATGTGTCTGCCAGAGAAGAAATCGATGATGCCACCGGTGCGCTTGAGCTGTTAGTCGAAGGGCTTAACTCGACCTCGATTGTGATTATTGTGATAACCCTGATTGCAGCTATCCTGGGCATGGTGATTGCCTATCTGATCAGCAATTCGATCGTATCTCGACTGAATCAGGTACTCGGTGTTGCGGAACGGATCAGCGCGGGTGATATCTCTGACAGAGATATTGACCATAAAGGACAGGATGAAATTGACGGACTAGCCGAAGCCACCAATAAAATGGCCCGCTCGTTGAACGAGCTGCTACACGCCATTGCCAAAGTGGTGGACGATGTTCGCACTTCAAGCCACGATATCGCTGAGGCCAATGATCAGATTGCCTCGCGTAGCCGTTCGTCGGCCGATCAGTCAACCCAGGTTGCCACGGCCATTGAGGAAATGAGCGCCACGGTCTCTGAGGTAGCGTCGCAAAGCCAGGTTGCTGCGAGCCATGCCGATCAGGCCCGTACACTGGCGTCTGGGGGGGGAGACACCGTTGGACAGACCGTCAGCAAGATTAAAACAGCCTCGCAGAATGTACAGAAAACCGCTGAAAACGTGACCCATTTGGGTGAGCTGAGTAGCCAGATTGGTAACGTGATTGGCGTCATTGGCAGTATTGCCGAGCAGACTAACCTGCTTGCATTAAATGCCGCCATTGAAGCTGCCCGAGCCGGTGAGCAGGGACGTGGTTTTGCAGTGGTTGCCGATGAGGTCAGAACACTGGCGGAACGCACCTCAAAAGCCACCGAGGAAGTGGTCTCAACGGTACAGTCAATCCAGTCTCAGACCGAACATGCCGTCAGCTCGATGCAAAACAGCGTATCTCAGGTTGATCAAAGTGTGTCTATGGCAGAGGCTGCGGGCGCCCAGCTGGATGACATTGTACGCGGTGCATCTGAAATTGCCGCCATGATCCAGTCAATCGCCACAGCAACGGAGGAACAATCTGTGGTTGCCGGTGAAATGGCTCAGGACATTTCTAAAATAGAGCAATCCAGCCAGAGCTCCTTACAGGATACTCAGGTTGCCGCTTTGTCAGCACAAGAGCTCAATAAACAGGCTGAGCAGCTGGCCCAGTTAGTACGTAAGTTCAGACTCAGATCTTAAATACCCGCACCCATAGATTGGTCCGGAATGTATCATTAACAGGCGCTCTGGACAGCGCCTGTTAGTGAAATGAATCTTAATTTTAGTCTCCATAGTGATACACTGCCTCTCCTTTTTCCCGGCACACCTGTCGAGAAATACACGCCAGCCTTACTCATGCAAGTTGATAAATAATAAGGATAATACATGCATCATATAATAACTTTGAGCAGTCTTTTACTGATCTTCTCTTCTGCATGCGCTTTATACCAATTTCACTAAATACCTGTTCAATTTGACGGAGCAAATATGACGCTAACAGCGTTAAGCATTTCTCATTTAGAACTTTATACCTTAGACATAGGTTCACAAATTTTTGCCTCGCCCACATGGACGTAGGCGCCTCAGCGATAGCAGGACGCGTGAGCAGTGCTATCGACCCTATTTTCTCGCCTCAAAATAGAACGCTTAATTAAGCAAATTGGTATTACATTCATTTCCCGTTCAATGGAAATCCCGGGATTTACTGCAGAACGTCCCCAATATCTCACTGCGATCAATCAGCCTGCCTGCGATGATGTGAATAACCTCCCCTTCTTTTTCGACAATCCCTTTTACTTCCAATAGCCTGGCACTGAGATAAGCCTGCTTTTGAGCCCGTGCGGTACCCGCCCATACCACCACATTGATATTGCCCGTATCATCTTCCAGCGTAAAAAAGGTCACCCCCCCGGCAGTCCCCGGAGCCTGTTTGCCAGTCACAATGCCCACCACCGTCACCAGAGATTTATGCCGACAGGCACTGAGCTGCGCCATGCGCGTAAAACGCCCCAGTTTACCTGCCTTGTCGAGCAGGGTGACCGGATGTTGACCCAGAGTAAGACCCAGCGCAGCATAGTCTTCCACCAGGTCGTCCATGTCATCCGGCTGGAAAACACAAGAGGTAGACTCCGCTACTGAATGCCCGGCAAACAAAGGTAAGGTGTGTTCCTTATCCATCAGCGCCCAGCGCGCGGCATAGCGATCACCCTGCAACGTTTTAAGTGCACTGGCCGATGCCAGGCTTTCCAATGTATTAGCGGGTAGTCCGAGACGCTGTAACGCTGACATATCGGAAAAACCGGTGTCTGGCCGGGCAGCCAGTAGCTGCTCTGCGCTGTTACGATGTAACCCTTTGACTAGGCGCAGACCCAGGCGGATCGCAAACTTGTCGTGCTGCTGACAAATATGATGATCGTACTCAGAGGCATTGACACACACCGGCAGCACCTCTATCTGATGGCGCCTGGCATCCTGGAGCAGTTGAGAGGCGCTGTAAAACCCCATTGGCAGGCTGTTAAGTAAAGCGGTATAAAACATAGCCGGATAGTAGTATTTTAGCCAGGCTGATGCATAAGCCAGCACAGCGAAGGACGCTGAGTGACTCTCCGGGAATCCATATTCACCAAAGCCACAGATCTGCTCAAAAATACGCTCGGCAAAGCACACCTCATAGCCCCGTTGTTGCATGCCGTTGATCAACTTTTCTTTAAACTGCATCAGCTCGCCGCTTTTTTTCCATGACGCCATGGCCCGGCGCAGCTGATCCGCCTCCCCGCCGGAAAAGCCAGCCGCGACCATCGCCAGTTTAATCACCTGCTCCTGGAAGATAGGCACCCCCATAGTACGTGATAAAACCGACTTCACCTCCTCGGAAGGGTAAGTAATGGCTTCCTCACCATTACGACGTTTTAGAAAGGGATGTACCATATCCCCCTGAATGGGCCCCGGCCTGACAATGGCAATTTGGATCACTAAGTCGTAATAACACGCCGGTTTTAACCGCGGTAACATACTCATTTGTGCCCGGGATTCTATCTGAAATACCCCCACCGTATCTGCGCGCTGAAGCATGTTATATACCTGAGGATCGTCCCCCATGCGGGTTAACTCGGCCAGATCCAGCTGTCTTGATGTGTGCTGCGCTATCAGTGCAAACGCTTTACGAATGGCACTCAGCATGCCCAGTGCCAGCACATCCACTTTGAGTAACCTGAGACTTTCCAGGTCATCCTTATCCCACTGGATCACCGTACGTTCCGACATGGCTGCATTTTCGACAGGAACCAGATCATGCAACGGGCCTGCGGAGATCACAAAGCCCCCCACATGCTGAGAGAGGTGGCGGGGAAAGCCCATGATGTCTTCAACCAGGGAAATAAACTGCTGACCTTTGTGCGACTCGCTCTGCAGGCCAAGCTCTGCCAGCTGAGTTTGCCAGTTTTGCCCCCGATCACGGCGATTCACATTGCGAATAAAGTAATCCAGCTGAGTGACCTCAATTCCCAGAGCTTTACCCACATCCCTGATTGCACTTTTAAAGCGATAGCTGATGACCGTTGCAGCCAGTGCGGCACGTTTACGGCCATACTTGTGATAGATGTACTGGATCACCTCTTCACGGCGCTCATGTTCAAAATCGACATCTATATCCGGCGGCTCATTGCGCTCTTTACTGATAAAGCGCTCGAACAGCACAGACACCTGACGAGGGTCCACCGCAGTGATCTCCAGACAGTAACACACCACTGAATTGGCCGCTGAGCCCCGTCCCTGATACAAAATCCCTTTACTGCGTGCAAAACACACTAAATCATGAATGGTGAGGAAAAAATAGGGATAGTCTAACTCTTCTATCAGTGCCAGCTCTTTGTCTATAACCTGTGCAATCTCAACGGGCACCCCCTGGGGGAAACGCCGCCGCTGCCCCGCCTGCACCAGGGCGCGCAAATGCTGCATCGCGGTTTTCCCTTCAGGAACCAGCTCTGCCGGATACTGATAACGCAGTGAGTCAAGATCAAACGTACAGCGCCTGGCAATGCGTAAAGATTCTGCCAGCCAGGGGGCCTTAAACAACTTGCTGAGCTTGTCGCGGCTGCGCAGGGCTCGCTCAGCGTTTGCAAGCAATTCCCCTTTAACCTGCTCAATCGGCTGATTAAGCCGAATCGCCGTCAGCGTATGCTGCAACCTGAGCCGTTCACAGTGATGCATTAGCACCCCGCCACAGGCGGTAACAGGCAACTGATAACGGGCAGCCAGCGCTTCGCAGCGCGCGATAAAACGCTGTTCCTGATTCACCAGATGACGCTGTATACCCACCCAGCTGCGGCCCTTATGATGACGTACCAACCAGGCGCCCCACTGCGCATCCTGCTCGCAGCCTTGAGGTAACCAGATGAGCAGGCAATGGCGCAATGACAGCAAGTCCCACTCAGCTAATTGATAATGGCCTTTTTCAGCCCGCCGCCGGGCATTGGTGATCACCCGGCATAATTCACTGTAGGCGGCTTTATCCGGGCAGAGTAACACCACTTCGAGGGTCTCAAAGCGCATCAGGCTGCCTACTATCAATTGTAAATCCAGCTGCTGATTTTTGATCAGCGTATGCGCCCGGACCACACCCGCCAGCGAACACTCATCGGTGATCGCCAGCGCAGTGTAAGCGAGGAAGTCGGCCTGTCGCACCAGCTCTTCCGGCCGGGATGCCCCTTGCAAAAACGAGAAGTTGGTCTGACAAAACAGCTCCGCATAACCCGGTATTTGAGTGTCACCCGGCGGCTCACCTTTGCCCTGACTCATTGATTGTTCTGCCTCTGAGTACGCAGCCGGCAGTGTAAACATGGGCGACTTATGCACTGCCATCAGCTAAAAATCCCATGACAAAACCAGCGCTGCTGGCGGTCTCTGAATACCCATAACCAGCGCCCCTGTAGATCCTGTGCAACAAAATAGTCGCGCTCAACCTCATGGGCATCCCACCAGCCAGTGCAGATCCGCTCAGGCCCCAGGTGCACTGTCACTTTGTGTTGTAAGGGCTGAATAGTTGGCAGCAAAAAGGCAGGCCGAAGATAGCGTATGGCAGACGATGCCATCCTATCATCCGACAAAGGTGTCCCCGACAAAGGTGTCCCCGACAAAGGTGTCCCCGACAAGGGTGTCCCCGACCCACTCAGTGGTGTGCAATATGCACTGGCCCGCTCAGGACGCAGATCATCACAGGCTTTCACGCCCTGTACAGCCTGCTCTCCTAACCTGGCCTGCAGTACCGCAACCAGACCGGCAGGCGTCATAGTACCTCGTCGCTCGGCGAATAAGTCTGTCATCAGTTCATCGGGTTGACACATTTGGGCCACTTTCAGCCCTATCGCCTGCACTGGGCCACTGAGTGTCACTTTGCTCAGTTTGAGGTAGCACAAGGTCAGCCAGAGGTCGGCCCTGTCTGTGCCTTCTCCACGGCCAATGTTTAACACCAGCGGCTCGGCATCCCGCTGATGCAAGGTCAGCGTCAATTGTGTCGCATGACGATTGCGCAAGCGCAGAAATTGCTCCTGCTGCACCAGGAGTTTGAGCAAAGGCTTGTTCAGCCAGTCCAGGTTTTCTATGTCGTATAACAAAGGCAGGTGGCGCTCAAACTCCGGCTCGCTCTGATAGAAAGTCACCGGGTGAGGTACCTTGCCGCGCAACCTGGACACATACTGCACCAGCTCGCAGTCAAAGCGCTTACCCAGCTCCACTAAAGGCAAAGTAAACAGATCTGCCACCGTTTTAAGCCCAACCCGACGTAACCGCTCAAGCTGTTTGGCTGGCAGCGACAGCGCCGTTAAAGGCAGGCCGTATAAGGCGCTTTCCAGCACTTCGGGATCCTGGCTCACTAATTCACCATGGTGTTCTGCCAGCAGCCGCGCCGCCTCCGGGGAATAACCACAGGCAAAGCGATAGCTGAATGACTGGGTATCCAGATGTGAACGCAGTGTGCTCAGGTAATGAGACAAATCCCGGTACATGGCCAGCATACCGCTGACTTTCAGCAACAGTCCCTGAGGGGCAAACAAAGCAATGTCTGCGGTGATCAAATACAGCCACTGTGCAATTTCACGTATCGTCCGCTTTTCACCGGCTTCATCATAGGGGTGTACAAGCAACTCGCGGCTACGTGCAGCGGCCCCTGCCAGCCCCATTCCCGCCGCAATGCCCAACTGCGCGGCAGCCTGATCCAGCTGCATCACTCTGTTGTCATGGCCTCCGACAATAACACAGGGCCGGGACAACGCGGCGAGAGCATCGTCAGATTGCGCTCCATCGGGGGTTTGTGCCTGTGCTGCCATTTTCAGTTTATCGAGCTGAATGGCTGGAAAGTGTAAATACAACCACAAAGTCACTGCAACTACCTGCCTGTACGATACTGGCGCGCGGCTTCAGGCATCTCCTTGCGCTGGGTGTAAAAGTATTCGGTCAGTTCAGGCCAGCGCGATGACAGGTCCAGTGCAAACTGAGACTGAGCCCAGCCGCCCTTGCGCTTTTTAACGGTGATATTCAGGCCACGCGCGTGTGGGCTAAGCCCCAGACCTAAAGAAACCGGCAAGGTGCCATGAGCATGGTGTGCATGGCGCAACAAGTACAAACACGCTTCGCCTGTCTGAGCCGCCAGTTGCAAACGCTTAACCTGATGGACCTGTAACTCACCATGCCAGAGCAACACACTGTTACAGGCACCGCTTTTCAGACACTGCTCAGCGGCCCACAGTGCTTCCTGTGGGCATCCGGGTGTGATCTCCAGCAATTTACTGGTATCCATGCCTGTACGCTGTAATGCATCGGCGTTCAGCCGTGCCGGCGGCGCAATGACCGCAGTCAGGCCACTTTGCTGCATCAGGCAGGGCAATAACAGCCTTAGCTCACCGATCCCCAGTTCAGTATGTAAGTCGACCACCCCCACGGCAGGAAAACCGCCTTGCAGGTGTTTGTTTAATTCAGCAAACCCCGTTGCTGTCAATGCGCCTTGCTGCTGGCGCTCTGCAAGCCCGGTGCCCTGCCATACCAGATCCTGACGCTGTAGTAGTTCAATTAAATTACTCATGACACACCTCAAACTGTATATTTATACAGTATAATTACTGTTGAGCAAAGTGCAAGCATGCTGTGCATGGCACGCACCTGGCAGCCTCTTGCAGGCGTCAAGGAAGCATCAAACAGTTAATCCAGATCAAGCAGTTACACGCAAAGTCAGCTAAAGTGATAAAGACAACAGGAGCATAATATGTGTGGACGATTAAATATCACCGATGATCCTTTTGTGATTGAGGTCTTAACAGGGCTGGGCATCACAAACCCCAGAGCAAGCATGCACTTTGGTCGTTTTAAAAAAGCAACTGACAGCATTAGTATTGTCCATGAAGAAAACGGCCAGCGGCAACTCAGCAACGCAACCTGGTGGCTGTTGCTGGACCCGCAACCCGGGCAGGGCTTTAAGCCGTCTAAATACACCTCATTTAACAGCCGCTACGATAAACTGCATGTCAAAGGCAGTGCTGCCTATCGGCCTTTTCATTACAGTCGCTGCATTATCGTGGTAAAAGGGTTTGGTGAAACTCAGTTTGTACAGGGCAAGCCGTACCAATATTACGACTTTATCGCCGCAGACGGGGCTTTGTGTTTGGGCGGGTTATACAAGGTATGGCACCATCCGGACAGCGGACAAAAGCACTACTCCTGCTCAGTGATCACACTGCCGCCACACCCTAAGCTACGCCATTATCACGATAAGGCGAGCCCGCTGATCCTGCCACCCGATCCTGCTGAACTCAACGCCTGGCTGGACAGCACACAGCACGATGGGGGACGCTTTACGCATTTGCTGATCCCGCACCTCTACCAGCGTCTGGCTGCTGTTCAGATAGACAAACCCAGCCAGTATCATCCTGTGAGTGAGGTCACTTACATCACCAAAGATCCCCCTCGTAACAAGATATAAGCAGGACAAAACTAAACCTGATAACGGGCCAGAATATCGTCCAGTTGTACCGCCAGCTTAGCCAGATGCTGTGAGCGGTCATCAATATCCTGGCTGCGTCCCAGGTTACCATTGGCCTCTTCGCTGATGGCACTGATGGCCTGGCTGATCTGTGCAACCACCGCCGACTGCTCTTCCGCTGCGGTTGCAACCTGAGTATTCATTGCCACAATCTGTTCAATCGCACCGGACACCTCCATCAATGAATCCTTGGCCCGCTCGGACGTTTGCGCATTGTCGACAGAGCGTTCGCGGCTTTGCTGCACCGACTGGCGCGCCTCACCAACACCGCTTTGCAGGGCGTTGATCATCTGTTCAATTTCTTCCGTCGCTTGCTGAGTGCGCTGTGCCAGGCCCCGTACTTCATCTGCCACGACCGCAAAACCGCGTCCCGATTCTCCTGCCCGCGCCGCTTCAATGGCCGCATTCAGTGCCAGCAAATTGGTTTGTTCTGCAATGGACTGGATCACATCCAGTACACTGCCTATCTGCTCACTCTGAGACGATAGCCCGTTCATAACGCCCCCGACTTTATCCATTTCTTCTGCCAGCAGCTCCGAGATCTCGGCACAGTGCTCTACCAGCTGATTGGTCTGACAGGTCAACGAGCTTACCTGCTGGGTCTGCTCTGAGGTATTCAGTGCACTGCTTGCAACTTCTTGCACTGTCTGTTGCATTTGCTGTCCGGCAGTGGCCGATTGCTCACAGTCGAGCGACTGCTTATTCACACCATCAATCAGACCCGCTACGCGCTCAGACAGTGCCGACGACATTTCTTTGAGTGTATGGGCACTGTGCAATAAGTCGCCAAAGTTTTGTTGTAACCGCTCAACCAGACTGTTGACTGAGCGGCTTAAATCGCGGATCTCATCGTCACCTTCATCGGGCGCACGCATTCTGAAGTCATTGTTATCTGCAATACCCCGTATTGCCTTGCTTGCTGCAATCACAGGCCGCGTTACCCGGTTGGCCACAAAGAAACCCACCAGGCTGGCAATGATAGCCGCCACAGACACAAATAACACGGAGGAGCGAAGCACTGAGTACTGTAGTTGTGAAATCATCGCAAAGGCTTCGCTTTCATCAATTTCGCTGATAATGGCCCAGTGCAAACCCTCTATGTCTAGCGGCGCAAAGGCCGACGCTACCGAAACCGTCCGATAATCAGGAAAAATAGCAAATCCGCTTTGACCAGCCAGCGCCGCACGGGTACCCGGCGAGTCAATTTGCAAAGTGCCGATGGTGGATTGCTGCTGTTCAATGTTATCAACCATCCTTTTATCGACATCAAATGATCTGAGCTGGGCAATAAAAGCACCCGGATCTTCCACAAAAAACCGGCTGTTGTTCAACAGCAGTTTGTTCTGATTCACCAGATAAAGTTCGCCAGTATCGCCGAGCCCCTGTTCATGCCATTGCCCATCCAGCGTCAGCATACGATTAATCTCATCCACCGGCAGTTGAAATATCAAAGTGCCAAGTAAACTGCCGTCATCGGCCAAGATGGCAGAGCTAATAAACCCCGCCGCCGCATTGTAAGATGGTGTATAAGGGCTAAAGTCGATAAAGTGCCCTTCACGCACCTGTTGAGTGCGGGCTGCCTTGTAGGCTCGTGCCAAACCCGATCCCCGAAACGGGCCACTGATCAGAGACGTGGCAAAGTCCAGCTCTTTGAATACGGAATACACTACGTCACCCTGAGGGTTGGTAATAAAGACATCGTAAAAGCCAAAGCGCGCCTGAAACTCACGTAATGCTTTGTGATAACGGCGGTGTATCGCACTGTAGGTACTGCTATCGCCAGCATCCAGTAGCTGATCTTTACTGCCGAGCGGATTCGGGTTGGCGGCAATATACTGGGTTTGCAGTGCATGTGCCGTTGGGCTGAGACGGCTGAGCAACGTACTCACGCTGAGGCTGTCGCCACGATTTTTTTGCTTATACTGGTCAAGAAACTGAGTTTCATAAAAGCGGCTCAAAGCGCGCTTCTCCACCCCGGCATGTGGGTAACGCTCAAATGCATCTGAGAATGCCTGGCTGGCGTCGATCATCATCGTTGAGCCAGCCAGTGTCACCACTTGATCCGAGATAGTTTTAAAATAACGTTCAACCTGAGTTTGCATCGCATTACGGCGCGAAACCAGGTTGTTTTCAATTTCCTTTGTTACGGCCGCTTTTCCTTCCTGATACGCCAGTAAACCGATAACAAAGCAACTAATGAGCAAAGGAATAACAGCAAGTAGAACAGCTACAATACTCAGACGGTTTTTTAATTGCACGTGAACTCCTACAGTACAAAGCAAACCCGCTCCATGCTGGGGGAGCGGCAAATGCATACCACAGCAACTCTGACCCAAAGCCCGTTGTTCTACATGGATACAAGGATTCGGTAGGTCAGAAGCGGCTAATACACCATGTCGCAATATAACCGGGGAAGCTATGCAGATTGGTTTCCACGACAGCCGCTCCAGAGACATGAATTAGTTATTATTAAAAGTTTTAATATAATTTAAATGCATAGACTAACCTACACCTTTTAATACTTTGATACTAGTAATAAAAGATTGGTTTTTGATGTCAATCTGGTTTGACCAATAAAGCGAGCTGGACCGACGGAACTGGAAGCATAAGAATATATCGGGTCATATCAATGACCCGATAAAAGTAATAGGTATCTCTGATATGTTTTACTTTCCCTTAATTCAAAGGAAGTTAATAAAACAGATCGGCAGGGCTATTAATGAGGCTGGCAAGGTACTTCTTTACAACCGCTCAATGCAGAAGTGGCAGTACCACCACCGGCGATTTTCATGGTTTCCTTAGCATTGATATTCATGCTGTCGTTTAGGTTCTTAAGCTTTTGTTTTTTAACTGCAAGTTTCATATCTAGTTTTCCTTCTATTAAAATCAGGTCCAGTTTAATCACAAAAAAACCACCTTTGCAATATGAAATTTGTAAAAACGAGAACCGCTGTTCATATCACTTCTCTTGCGGCTCGCTTAACCCAGTGAGAACCTCAATAAAGCCATTTTTAGCAATGAAAATATTCATACAAAATAAAATCAAACAAATAAAAAATAATGGCAACACAATACATACAAATAATAAGGCCTAGCAGACTGTTTCAGTCTTTATAATTAAGCACCAATTCACTTTAAACACCAAATAAACCAAAAAACGCAACAGCCGCACTCAGCAATCAAGATAACTTTATTTTGCAATAAAGCTGCAAGCATTCTTTCACATCTTGTCTCTAAAATGACGCCTTCCTCAGCAGGAAGAGGCTTCCCGAGCATCAAAACTCTGCAATTTGCAAAGACAATCTGGGTCGAATTAACAAAGGAAATACAAATCAGATCCGCATGCGCGCGATGTATCGCTCAGCTTGCGTTAATGCCAGGTAAAATAATGAACAAAACACGCTTATTGCTCAGTATCAGCACCGCACTTTGCAGTTTTCACGCATTCAGTGCTCCGGAGGTACACTATGACCAGTGCCAGGGCACTTTCAGCTATCTGGGTGCCAGTTATCAGGGCACAACAGATAAGAATAACTCGGGTAGCCAATGGTGTTACCTCAAACAAACCACTGGTGGTTCCAGCTGGGGTAATGTCCGGATTGAGACCATTCCTGCATTTACCACAGTGACCGGGAAAAGTTGTCAGACTCCTTCCAGCTATCAGGGCGAGCAGTTTTACGGCTGCTCTACACGTAACCACAGTGCTCCATGGTGTTATGTCGACGAGCAAGGGAGCTGGGAAGAGTGTGCGACACAAACGCCTGAACCTTTGCTGAGTCACACCCACCCACAGCCAGGTAAACGCCTGGACCGCATAGCGCTGGGCTCCTGCTTTAAAACCAAAGGAGACATGCCCGCTGCGCTTACACGTCTGATAGGCCATAAACCGGATTTGTTTTTCTGGCTGGGTGACAATATTTACGCAGACACCACAGACATGAGCACTATGCGCCAAAAATACGATGATAAAAAGCGCAACTCAGACTATCAAAAGTTTCTGGCTGCCAAAGTCCCGGTCATGGCAACCTGGGATGACCACGACTTTGGCCGTAACAATGACGGCAAACACTACCCGAAACGCGCTGAGAGTCAGCAGGAGTACTTACGCCACTTTGATGCCCCGGCAGACGACCCCAGACTCAATGGTCGTGCCGGAATTTACGAGGCGAAAATGTTGGGACAAAAAGGCGAGCAAACGCATGTGATCACACTGGATGCCCGCTACTTTCGCTCTCCGACCTTTAGCAATTATGGCACCTGCGAAGGAAACGCCACTACGATTTTGGGTGAAGAGCAGTGGCAATGGCTGGAAAAAGAGCTTAATAAGCCATCAGAGATTAAATTGATTGCCAGTGGGATCCAGGTTTTACCTCCCTTATATCAGGGCCGTAGCCGAAGCAGTTACTGTGCTTATGGCGATGGCAAAAAGTTCGAGCAGGCGCTGAGTAACCTGCAAGAATCCGGTATGTCCGGTACCAGCTACGAGTCCTGGGCGGAAGTCCCCCTGGAGCGTGAACGCCTGTTAAGACTAGTACAAAAGTCAATCAATGCAGGTAACACCAGAGCCGTGATTTTCTTATCTGGCGATCAGCATTGGGGTGAGCTGCTACAAAAGGATATTCCCGCGAGTAACGAGCATGGCAAAATGGCCAGAGTTTACGAAGTAACCGCCTCAGGATTTGGTCAGAACTGGCCCTATCATATCGACAATCCGCTGCGCTTACCTGTCTATGCCGATACCCAGGGCGATGGTAACTACACCAAACAATGTCAATTCCCCGCTAAATATGCCGCGGTGACTTATCAGGGGTGTATTACTAAGGATCATGACAAGCCCTGGTGTTACACCGAAGTTGATGAACATGGTAATGGGATAAAAGGTGAATGGGGTAACTGTGCTGCCAGCGGCGCAACCATCCCGACAGGCCAGGTTGGTGTCGTCAGTAAAGACATCGCGAGCCTGACCACCAGCAATCGCCACTTGATCAATCAGTCTGGCAGTAACTATGGCATGCTGGATATAGACTGGCAAAAACGGACAATTAAGATGTCGATAGAAACGGCAGAGGAAGAAGCCGTATCGACCGTTATTACTTTCTAATCAAGGTGATAATATAATGCTGATCTGCCTTTGCAGGTCAGCTTACTGAGCCGACTATTTGACGACCTTGAGGCCCTGCCCGGGGGCTCTGGTGGGTTCAGGTATAGGCTGGTCCGTTGCCCTGGCTCTGAAGGCACGCGCCCTGTCATGGGCGCTGCGCACCGCATCACACTGGGCAATAATATCCTCTTCATCCAGCGCTTCACCCAAGTCCATCACTATCCGATAGGCAGTATCGTACAGTTCTTGCTTAGTGTCTTCTTCAGCACGAAAGCGCATAAAAAAATCCTGCACTTTTTGCTCAGGTGTGTGCAATTTAGTACCCTTAATACACACTCCAATCGCGATCCCCACAACTAGAAATATCGCCAAACAAGCAAGGACTAACAACATAATTACGCCTCCTGACGGATACGGGATTCCATAAATTTATAAAATGGATACTTAGCAACTATCAGCCACTCTAGCAGGTTCGTCACAATGGTGGCTGGGCCATACACTTTGAACAGTAAGTCATTATTAAAGTAACCACGCAACATCAACTGAGCTGCGTTAAGTAGTACGAGGAAAAGAACCAAGTAGATAGAGTATCGTGCAGCCGAGAAAAACAGGCATCCCCTGATTACATGTAGCAAATATAAGGTGACCGCGAATGACGTACCGGTACACACTAAGGTAAAATAATATATTTTAATTTTTGCGAGCCTTTCCATTTCAGACAACAAGATAAAGCCAGCTAACTGACTACTTATTATGTAAAAGGTCAGGCAAGCGACTGCCGTTAAAAAACATGAATGTAGTTTATGGTCTTCAGGCGTTTTCAACGAGGCACTGCCACCAAAGAACAAGCTGAACCTGTGCTGTTTAAAATAATATAGCAAGTACACCACAACCATCAGTTGTAATAACCGCAGAGCCCACCCGGTTACTAGATAAAACTCACTCATGTTTAGTCCTATTAAAGTCCCCGTACTAGCAGTAATCAGCGCTCAAGATACGCATCTGCTTTGGTTGATCTCCATCACCGGTACTGCCACCGCCAAAAACCTCAGCAAGTTTCTCATGCGGTAGGCTAAAACCGTTTAGTTGTTTGAGTTTCTTCGATTTCACACTTAAGCGGCGACCAATTTGTTTTGTAGTAGCTTTCATGGTTTTTTTCCTTATTTTTCATTGGATAGAACAGCCCAGCCACTTGCTATAACCATGTTAAACAAGCAGAGCCAAACACTCAACCTCAATTTAACAAAAGTGCAACCAAACTAACTATGACCAGACTTGTTTTACAGATACACCCATCCCTAAGTTACCATGAAAATATTAATATGAAAGGCATGGTTATAAAATATATTGCGGCAAATTACAATCAAATGTTTAAATAACAAGCATTTGTGGTGCAATTTTAAGGCGTGCCAACCGTGATTTTTCAGCCACTGTGCACTAAGTGCCAGTTAAGTGTGGAATTGCCCCTGATAAATACATACTCGGTTCCGACCTGCGTTCTTTGCATCGTACAACGCTTCATCCGCTTGTTTTAAAAGCACTTTACCACTTAGCATGCCAGGCTGATAAAATGCCACGCCAAAACTGGCTGAGACTGTAAACAGGGTCTCTTTGGCAGTAAAGTTTAATTCCGTCAGGTCGCAGCGCAAACGTTCAAGATAAACAATGACTTTATCTTGCTCGCACTCTGGGATCAAAATACAAAACTCTTCGCCACCAATACGCGCAACCAAATCTGAGCTACGGCTGGACGCCAGTAAAAACCGTGCGACCTCTTTGAGTACTTCGTCGCCCATATCATGGCCCCACTTATCATTGATCTGCTTAAAATAATCAATATCAATCAGAACCAGCGCAAACAGACATCCGTAACGAGATGAGCGATCCAGCTCCTGTTCAAAACGTAGAGTGAAAAAACGTCGGTTAAACAGATTCGTCAGTGGATCCTGGTTGGCCGTTTTTTCCAGCAACGCATTCGCTTTTGTTAGCTCAGCGGTACGCTCTTCAATTTTTTCCTGCAAGTTTTCATTCAATGTCCTGAGTGTATGCATCATGTAGCTAAAATGTGCTGTCAACTCGCGAACTTCCTGCCAGCCACGCGTCACTCTGGGAGGATCGCTTAAATCACCCTCATGGGTCACTTTTTCTATATAAGTCTTGAGATTCTCTATGGGCTGTGAAATGTATATTGATAGTCCAACTCCGACAATCACGGCCATCAATACAATTCCCAGTTCAGCGGCATAGATGACTGAACGATTGGCGTGCACCATCGCATTCACTTCACTTTCATCTATTTTAGCCACCAGCCCCCAGTCTAGCTGGTCAATATAACGTGTTGACGCCAGCACAGGTACACCCCGGTAATCAGGAGACTGCTCAAGCACCAACTCATTGCCAGACAAGGCCTGTATGATGGGCACTGTATCTTCGGTAAAAGCCACAGTGCGTGTAAATGCGGCTTTAGGGTCGTACTTCAAAGGTGTTGCGAACAAGGCATTACCATCGTTGTTCTGTATTGCAACCAGCCACTCCCCACTCTGACCCAGACCTGTGCGATCTCTCACCAGCTGGTTGAGAAACTGGGTCGAAAAGTCAACTTTAACATAACCCGTCAACCGCCCGTCCAGCAATAAGGGGGCCACCCGGCTCAGTTGCACCGTCTCATCATGTTGCTCCAGACGGATGGGGCGATCTTCAAATTGCGCAGACGCCAGACTGTCGAGCTTTTCAAACCCGTGCGTTGCCGCTACAAACTGGCCCTGGTGGTCAAACACCCCAATGCTTTTAAGATAAGATCTGTCGATAGCAGCATCATTGATGATCCGGATGATCTGCTCCCGGTGCCGTGCTTCGTGCGTGCTGTTCCACAGCGCCAGCGAGCGGCGCAATTGAGTTCTGCTGGCGATTTGTGCCACATTATCATTTGCCCGCTCAACTCCGGCGAGGATCCGCAGTTTGGCGATTTGAGAAATCGCGCTCAGGTTAGACTTTACCTGCTCCCGATACTGAACCCCTGTGTAGCTATTAAGAGAATACAGCCCGATAAACAAAGGCAGTGCCGTCACCAAAATAAAGGTTGCGATAAGCAAGTGTTTTAACTTCACATGCGCGCGTCACACAGCTTAATTTATCTATTCAGAATAGCACAGGCCTCACACATTGCGAGCAAAGCAACAATGCAATAACGTAAACGAAAGAAGTATCGGCATGGATATACCATGTCATTGTGGTGGACAATATCCGGCTTCAGCACAAGTACATAACACCTGTGCCTGGCTCTGGCCCCCTGCATGGCAGGGTACACTGCTGATATCAAAATTAAACTTACATTCTACTCTTTACCCGATTAGTGGCCTGAGCCATGGCCGGATCGTCTGGCCAGAAATGCTTAGGATAGCGCCCTTTCATCTCTTTTTGTACTTCACGATAGCTGGACTGCCAGAAGTGCGCCAGATCCTGGGTCAGTTGCAAAGGTCGCTGTGCCGGAGAGAGTAACTCCATGAGCACAGGTAAACGCCCCTCACACAACACCGGGCTTTGGCTCATACCATATACTTCTTGCATGCGCACTGACAAACGCGCCGGCCCATCCAGCTGATACTGAACACGTATACTTGACCCACTGGGTACTGTAATACGCTGTGGCAGTAATACTTTCAGGCGTTGCTGTTGCGCCCACTCCAACGAACTGAGCAAAGCCGTATGGAGATCGAGCTTTTTCAGTTGCGGCAATTGCTTGATATCATTCAGATAAGGTCCCAGCCAGGTTTCCAGACGCGCCAGTAAACTGGTTTCATACGTGTCACTAAATTCCTGCGGGTAAAACTGCTGCGCCAATGCCATGCGGGTCAGCAAATCCTGACAATCTGCGTAACTATTGAAGATCGCCAAACCTTGCTGATGTATCAGGGTTAACCAGGCCTGAGTACGCAATGCAGTGTCTAGCGTACCCGGCGCAGGCTTTGCCATGTAGACCCAGTGTCCAAGATAAGTCCGTTGTTCATGAATAAACTGCCCCGATTTTTGCTCGAATTCACACACATTTCGCTCCCTGAACAGGTATGGCAAAGCCGCTTGCAATTGCCTGGGCTCAAAAGCCGTGGCACTGAAGATCTGCTGACCTTTGTGACCACCCAGCTCGGCAATCGCCAGGTAGCTGGCATCCAGCCAGTATGCTTTGTGCGCATTCACGCCGGCACCGTTGGCCAACACCCAGCCCTGCCCACGCCGCCTGGCAAGACGATCCGGGAACGCCAGCGCAATGACGATTGGCAGGTGCTCAATTGCAAGCTCTTCTCTCGTTTGCTGAAGCTGAGCACGACGCAGCCAGTATGCTAACTGTTGACGAAACGCACCGTGAGGTTTTGCTGCCTGCTGGTGCAGGGCAATACTCAGCTCAGCAGGTACTGATAGTCGGCTCTCTAACAGTGCAATCACATAGCAGCCTAGCCGCGTTATCCCCGGATAGTCTGTTTCAAGTGCTTTAGACTTTAATAGCATATGTCCGTATCTGGGGTCTGCTCCCAGTGATTGAACCTGCTTACCCAACCCTGTTACCCGATCACGGTCATCAATCAGCTCTAAACTGTGCAGTAATGCCCGAGCCTTAGACAACTGAGCTTCAGTCGGTGTATCCAGCAGCGCCAGTTCATGTACCTCGCTGCCCCAGACTTTCGCTTCCAGCATCAAACCACTCAGATCGCTGCACAATATATCCGGGCGATCATGGCCATCACGGCGTTCGAACACGGCCTTGCTGCCCAGCCGATATACCACCCCAGCCTCGATGCGGCCCGCCCGCCCGGCGCGCTGTACCGCAGAACTACGCGAAATAGACTGCGTCACCAGCTCGCTTACACCGGTGCGCAAATTATACTGTGCAACGCGTCGCTTCCCGCTGTCTACAACAATACGGATCCCTTCTATGGTCAGGGAGGTTTCAGCAACGTTAGTGGTCAGCACTACTTTGCGCATACCAGCAGGTGGGGGCTCAATCGCCGCCTGCTGGGCTTGTTTGTCCTGATCGCCAGATAGCGTAGCCAAAATCAGATCCGGGTTAGATGAAAGGGTGTCTCGCAGGGCATCTGATACATAACGAATTTCTTTCTGGCCGGGTAAAAATACCAGTATGCTGCCAGTTTGCTCGTGTAATGCCTGACGGATCATTGCCGGGATTTGCTCCAGCCAGCGGCTTTCCTCCTTTAGCGGAACATATATTTCATCAATCGCAAAGCTGCGTCCATCTGAGCGCACTAAAGGGCATGCCAAAAATTGCTGATACCGCGCACTGTCCAACGTCGCCGACATCACCAGTATATGTAAATCATCACGTAATGCCTGTTGCGATTCCAGTGCAAAAGCCAACGCCGTATCTGCCGCCAAAGAACGCTCGTGAAACTCATCAAAAATCAGTAAATCAACCCCTTCCAGTTCAGGATCTGCCTGAAGTAAACGCGTTAATGTGCCTTCAGTAACAATCTCAAGCTGAGTGCGAGCGGACACTTTGACTTCCTGGCGGATCCGCAGCCCCACCCGCTCACCAACGGCCTCTCCCAGTTGCGCCGCTAAAAAGCTGGCAATATTGCGCGCCGCAAGGCGTCTTGGCTCAAGCATGATAATGCGTTTAAAGTGCCCATCCAGCATCAGCTGTAGCGGCAGCCAGGTAGACTTACCGGCGCCCGGCGGCGCCTGTAACAAAACACGAGGTTGCGTGGTTAATTGCGAGACAAGTTCATTATAGACGGCCTGAATGGGTAGCGCTGTGGTCATTTTTACTGCTGTGTTAAATCCAATATAGGGCTAGTTTATACTAATCCGGGCAATTAAGTGACTACTGGCACGACACTGCTCTGTTCTTCAGGAAGCTACTTACGATGCTACCGCAATACAGGCCTGGTACTGGTTACGTCCAGATTCTTTGGCATGATACAAAGCATCATCGGCTTGTGCTATAAGCTTCGCCGGTGTTGTGGCTTTGCTACTGCCAGTACAGGACAAGCCTATGCTGACCGTGACATGTTTGTGGGGCGACACAGGGTGGGTAATGGCTAAGTCAGCGACACTTTTCACTATGTCACTTGCAAACTGCTGAGCGCTGTGAATGGATGTATCGGGTAACAACACGGCGATTTCCTCGCCACCATAACGGCAGACCAGATCGACCGGACGCCTGGCGCATAAAGACACTTGCCGGGTGACACTTTTCAGAGCCTGATCGCCTTCCAGATGACCAAGACTGTCATTGAATTTTTTAAAGAAATCGATATCAATAAGCAGCAGTGCCAACGGTATGCGGCGTCGCATACTGTCCTTTAATAGCCGGTCAATTTCGATATCGAAAAAGCGCCGGTTATATATCTCCGTCAGGCCATCAACAAAGGACTGGTTAGTGAGGATATCGGCCTGTACTTTGTATTTGAGGTGGGTGGTGATCCGTTTAACCAGCGTACTGGCAACCAAAGGCTTCTCAATGAAGTCCACTGCCCCAGCATCCCAGCACTTTTCCTGAACCTTAGGCTCCTGGCTTGAAGTAATAAAAATCAGCGGAATATCAGCGAGCTCAGGTTGTGATTTAATTTTTTCGCACGCCTGAAGCCCGGACATTCCCTCCAGGTTGATGTCCATAATGATTAAGTCGGGCTTAATTTTATGGCACACCTTTAGCGCAGTTTCCGCGCTTTCAAAACTCACCGTGCGGCAAACAGGCTTTAAGATCGCACTGATCAGCTTGCGGATCACCTTTGCATCGTCAACAACCAATACCGTACAGCTCTCGATACTGTGTACAATTTCAAACATCGAATTCCATCCCGTTTACCCTGGGTTCTACCACTCTACACCCGTACTAAGACAGGTTTAACAGCCTGAGTTAATTAACGAGGGTATTTCTATCATAGCCAATTATATCGATTTCAATCGACCCAGCATGTTGGGTCGCCTGGGCGCATGCTCAGTAATCACCTGCCAAAGCACTTTTTGCTCAATTGGCTTGGCAATATAGCCATCAAAGCCTGCATGCTGATATTTTTGCCTGTCTTCGGTTAACACATTAGCAGTCAGGGCTATTACTGGCAATGTCGGATGCTGCTGTTTTATCAGCTTACAGGCCTCAACGCCATCCATTACCGGCATCTGAATGTCCATCAACACAAAGTCAGGACATTGACGTGTTACCTGATTCACCGCTTCTTTGCCATTGCTCACCATTGCGACTTGCACATTGCATTTATCCAGCAACGCGCGGATCACCAGCTGATTAATCTCATTATCCTCCGCAACTAACACGCGTACACCGCGTAAATCCGGGCTTTCTTCCCATTCTTCGTGCATTTCAGCCTGAGCCAGCTCACTTTTCTCCAGCGGCAGGTACACAGTAAATACACTGCCTACGTTTTCCATACTTTGTACATCAATGGTACCTGCCATCAATTCAACTAAAGAGTGGGTGATGGACAGCCCAAGCCCGGTCCCGCCAAACCTGCGGGTAGTGGATTTATCGGCCTGCTCAAAGCGCTGAAACAGCCGCTCTAGTGCCTCTTTGCCAATACCTACGCCGGTATCACGCACGGTAAAAACCACCCCCGGTTCACCCTGCACTTCTTCTATTTCCAGGTCTACTCCACCTCTTTGCGTAAACTTAATGGCATTAGAGAGCAAATTTAAAAGTATCTGCCGGATCCTGACAGCATCCCCTTGCCAGCTGGCATGATCAAAGTGGCCGGTAATCGACAAATAGATCCCTTTTTGAGCCGCGACCGGTTGCAAGTCCGCCTGGATATGGCTGACAAGCTCGGTCAGATTAAACGGCCTAACCTCCAAAGACAGCTTGCCCGCCTCTATCTTAGAAAAATCCAGGATATCGTTGATAATGGTAATTAGGGCTTTTGCCGAGTAAGTGGCTTTATCCAGATACTCTCGGGCATTGTCCGACAAAGGTTCCTCATTCAGTAGCTGCAAGGTACCATACAGGCCATTCATGGGCGTTCGGATTTCGTGGCTCATATTAGCCAGAAACTCTGATTTGGCCTTGGTTGCCTGCTCAGCCACCCGCTTGGCTTCTGCCAGTGCCTGCTCGTGCTCCAGCTGTTCGGTCAAATCGTAAGCCACGCCCAAAAAGCCCACCAGCTGGCCGTAGTTGTCCTGTAAGCGTGACACACTCAGACGTACCGGCGTCAATTGCGCGCACTTTTTAACATAGGTCCAATTATTGATATCATTTTTGCCATGACGCGCCTTTGCCACAAAGGCTTCAAACCCTGGCTCAACAGGATAACCCAGCTCCCGGGTAAGCTCTTCTGCACGCTGCGCCACCTCTAACTCCAGATGGAACACCGCAGGGGTGAGTTTGCCGACCATTTCTTCCGCTGTATAGCCCAGCAGTCTTTCTGCCGCAGGGTTAAATACCGTGATCACTCCCTGCACATCGGTGGCTATCACCGAATAGGTGGCACTTTCCAAAATGCTGCGCTGCAGGACACCGACCCGCTCTATTTCAGCAGTGCGGGTCAGAACCTTATGCTCCAATACCGCATTGGCTTCCGACAAGGCTTTTTCCCGGGTCTCGGACAAGTCCAGCTGGTGTGCTTTAGACTGATGAGCACGCAATATCAACAACTGCACGCAAAATACCACCAGCATTAATGCCAGTGTGATCATCACCGCCTCGCGCAATGCCCGGTAGGGACTGGGTAAACCCAATGCCTCGATGTAACTGATGGTGGGACTAAGCTCTATTCGCCAGGTTCGGCCATACAGCTGGCTTATACTGTGCACCCGATACCGACTCAGCTGTGCCTGAGTCTCACCACGGCGGAAGAACAAAGTGCTGGCGTGGCGGTCAATGTCTCTGACATTCAAAACCAGATTACGTTTGATGCCTTTGATAGAACCCAGTACCTCATCAATGAGGATCGGGCTGTAACTCCAGCCGGCAAGTTGCGCCATGCGCTCTGTGGGGGTGTCTGGCGTTGTACCTTGTGCATAAACAGGCATTAGAATTAAAAAACCATGCTGCACTTTTTGATTGGCCTGCACTAAGGTGAGCGGCGCTGTCAGCATCACTTCGGCATTTCGGGCAGCATTGGTTGCCGCAACCCGGCGCATGGCTTCGGAGCCAATATCCAACCCTACCGCCTGCTTATTGCGCGACTCTGGCTCAATAAACTGGATCACATACAGGCTTTGCGCATGTGGCATCAGTTGCTTAATATTAAATTGCTTGTCGGGTCGTTGCTGGCGCGCATCCTGAACAAACGCCGCTTTATCATCAAAGGGCACAAAGCGAATAAAGCCAAACCCCCGGGCACCGGGAAACTCCTGCTCATGGTAACGGGTGCCAGTGTAACGCTGCATGCGCTGGTAATTAAAGTGCTCAACGCCCACGGTCTGAATAGCACCTCGCAGGCCCGCCAGCCCGTAGCGGTACAAAGCCATCCGTTCTTCCACGGCCTGCGTGAGCCGGGACAGATCTGACGTCATGGCACTTTTTATTCGCATATCAATGCGCTCTAAATGCGACTGATGACTATACCAGCCACCTAAGGCACCCAGCCCCATCACCAGCAATAAAGGCCAGATAAGTTGCCACAATGGTCTGTTTTTCCTTAGTGGTGTTTCCTGCTGGGTCATCACGTCATTCACCTTATTCCGGCCTCATGTGTGGTCGATAGCAGATGGTGACCGTTACGCTGCGCGCGCTTCATAATCCATTAACTCTCATTGCTTTGTTTGGATGCAGATGAAGTGTTAAACACCTCATCCTGCAATACCTGCTCAAGTACCAGATACTGCGCTTCAATACTTTCGATCAGCACGCTATAGTCAGCACCGTCTTCACGACCAGCGCCCTCTTCCAGTTTTGCCAGCAACTGAGTCAGCCGCTGCGCGCCAATATCACCACTTTGCCCCCGTAATGCGTGACTGATCTGCTTAACCTGAGCGTGGGCTTGCTTGTTGCACTGCTCTTTCAGAGATAACAGCTTCTGCGGTGCTTTGTTATAAAACAGCATACAAATTTGCAGATACAACTCTGAGTCTCCCTGCAACCGTGCAATGGTGCCATCAATATCAAGCACTTCGCCGGAAAGCCCTGACACCTGTTCAACTTCTGCAAGCGTTCTGTGCTCTGTCGCGACTTGCGAAGAGGGATTGCCAGCGTGAGGGGTGAGATGGGGCTTATCCGGCTGCTGATAGGATTTAAATTTGGATAGCACATCAAACAGCAGCTTGGGTTGTATCGGTTTAGTCACATAGTCGTCCATTCCCGCCGCCAGACACCGTTCCCGCTCCCCCGACATCGCATTGGCCGTCATCGCAATAACCGGAAGGTGGCGGAAAGACTCGCCTCCTTTACCTTCGCGGATCAAGCGCGTGGCCTGGTAACCGTCCATCGTTGGCATATTGCAATCCATTAAAACGGCAAACACCGGCTGGCTGTTTTTTTCAAAGTTCAGTAAGGCACTCAGTGCCTCATGACCCGACTGATAGCTCACAACATTGGCATGGATCCCCTGAAGAATGCCGCGGGCCACTTCCCGGTTAATCTGATTATCGTCAACAATCATCACGGTTGCGCCACCCAAGTCATTGTGTTCCGTGCATTGTATGCTGGGCACCAGCACTTGATGCTGATTTTTCAGCATTTTAGCAATTGCATCCTGATCAAAGACCGATAAAAACGCCCCCAGGCGGATAGGCTTAACCAGCTTAGCCAAGAAGCCCTGCGCAACACTTTGGTGGGTAAATTCGCTGTACAGCACTATGGTGCGTTCATACATTGGCGACTCAGTCAGTGTCTCAATGTGGGGGTTGTCATGATCCACCACCAGGAACTCGCCGTCGCGCTCCACCACGGTGCCACCGTACTTACTGATAACATGTGATAAATAGCTACGCTCACGGGTGTCACCCACATGTAGTTCAAAGCTCTGGCCTTCCAGGGTTTGTTCATGAGGCTTGGCCTTAGCCGTATCCAGTGCAAACGGCAAAGTAAAGTAAAATTTGCTGCCAATGTTTTTTTGCGACTCAAAGCCAATCTCCCCGCCCATCAATTCGCAGAGATTCTTGCAGATTGACAGACCCAGCCCGGTGCCACCAAATTCAGCACTGATGCCGCTGTCTTCCTGAGTAAAGGCAGAGAAAATCTTATGGTGGTTGTTTTTATCAATCCCGACTCCGGTATCTTCCACCGTTATACTGAGAAAAATTTTGCCCGCCTCCTGTGTAGTCTGGCCACGCACGCAGATCCCCCCCTTACTGGTAAACTTAATGGCATTGCTCACCAGATTAAAAACCACCTGCTTGATCCGCCCGGCATCCCCCACCAGCTCAATGAACTCGATGTCTGTTACATCCACCACCAGACTCAGTTGTTTCTCATACGCTTTTAAAGAAATAGACGTTACGACATGCTCCACCACTGAGATGGGGTTCAGCGGCTCCTGCTCCAGCTCCAGCTTGCCTGCCTCAATTTTAGATAAATCAAGGATATCGTTAATTAAAGAGGCAAGGGTTGACGAGCTGGTTTCGGTCATTTCCAGGTAAGAGAGCTGTTTCTTGGTCAGAGGCTCACGGCGGATCAGATTCAGTGTGCCCAGTATCCCGTTCAGCGGCGTGCGCATTTCATGGCTAATGGTAGAAATAAACGCACTTTTAACCGCAGAGGCTTTCACCGCCTTGGCCTTTTCTGCCTCCAGCTCCCCGGTGCGCTCCTGCACCAAACGCTCCAGCCCTTCATTGGCACTCTTAACCTGCTGTTCACTGAGCTTTTCTTTGGTTGTGTCACGGCCAAATAAGGTGATCCCAACCAACTGGTTATCCGGGCCACGCACAGGTGAAACGGTAAAATTAACATGTCGGGTCTGGTCCTGCAGCGTGTAACTTTCGTACCAGTCGGTGTCTTTTGGGCCATCTTCGTGTTTAAAATACGCCACCGCCTCTTGCAGGCGATCCATGGGCAACGCGACCAGATCAGTAATTTTATGCTGACGCTCACTGGCCGCCAGGCTGGGAAATATCAATAAAGACGCACTGTTGTAAGTTTGTACGTTGAGCTGAGTATCAAAGCTGACAATCGGCTCATCCGCCCCATCAATGATCGACTCGTACACAGCTTTATCTTCCTGATACCGTTCACGGTTACGGTAAAACAGCACAATGCCCCCCATAAACAGCAGTAGCACCAAAGTCACCACCGCCAGTAACATATAACTCGATACGCGCCGCTCATTAAGCAGTGCTGCAGCCTTTTGGGGCAGCGCAATGGCAGTAATAAACATTTCATGCCCGGGTCCCTGATAGCCACTGTTAAGCTCCTGCTGTATCGCGACCTGCATCAACTGAGAGCCATGCTTAATCGCCCCGTCAACGCGGCCCTCTGCTGTGCTGTGTAATTGAAAGTCATCATCAAACAACCGGGGTTTTGCCAGGTCCCGGGTAAAATGAAACAGCGACTCCGGGCCATAAATATAATGCCCCTGATGATCGGTCAGGTAATACTCTGCGCTGTCACTCTCCAGCAAATCAATCAACTGTCGGGCACTGGAGTTAAGTACCAGCAAGCCAAACAGGTCATTGTCTGTATCGAATAATGGCATGGCAATGCGCAACACAGGGGTAAACGGACGTTGCACTTTATTATTTTCAAAATTCAGAGAAACCCGCGACGCAAAGAGCATTTCCTCCGCCAGGTCCAGGGTTTCCTGCACATAGTCTTTGTGTGATTTGTCTTGCAGCTTGGCCTCGGAGATCCGCTCCACCTTGCCCCGCCGCCGGTCTACCCGGACAAACTCCCGGCCATCTGGCATGATGATCCGCAGCTGCAGTAACTGCGAGTTATTATGAATGAGGGATTTAAAAATGGTGGCGATACGTGTTTTCCACAGCGCAATAGGTTGGTTGTCCTTGGGGTCAACGCCATTGTTTTTCAGTGCGCGGGCAATCCCGGGAAAAGGCGGCGTATCTTTAAGAAAGTGCAGATAGCTTAAATCTGCCCGGTAGCGCCGCTCGAATTGTTCGGCAATACTCGCTGTGTTTTTCTTCAGCTGGCTTGTGACTTCAAACTTCACTTCATTTTGTAGTTTATGCTCAAAGAAAAACAAAGCCAGCGCAATCAGCAGGAGTAAAAATACGCTGAACACGCCCGCAAACCAGCGCGTTGACTTATCTTGTTTTGCCGACAGGATCCTTATCATAGTATACCCTTTACCCCTGTACACAGGGTGTTTTTTAATGGTGTGTTACTGATGTCAGCTTGGTCAAACGCCCTAACAAGCAGGCCATTGACTGATAAAAACGGTTAAAATAGCTGTTACTCTAACACTATAGTCTATGCCACACAGTTTTCACGGCACCCGTACAGACATTTCAGCTTTGACCAGCACCATAAAGCCTGGTCAGTTTAACGGCTACCGCCCCCGTTTATCCGGGGCCTGCAAATTGCACTCGGCAAACTGATAGGCAGCCTGACTATCGAGTGGCCGGGCGTATAAGTATCCCTGTGCCACATCACATTTCATCGCACTTAACTCAGATAACTGAGACGCCATCTCCACGCCCTCTGCAATCAGCCTGAGATCCAGCGCCTGCGCCAGCAAAACGATGGTTTGTACAATGCCATGACTCTGCTCGTCACTGTCCATATCTTTAATAAAAGACTGATCGATCTTGAGCACATCAAGTGGAAACGACTTCAGATAAGACAGGCTGGAATAACCCGTACCAAAATCGTCAATGGCAATGCTGACTCCCATCTCGGACAGCTCCAGGAGCGTCCGCCGGGTTTGCTCATAGTCATCGATCAGCGCGCTTTCTGTGACTTCGAGTTCCAGCATTCTGCTGCGGATCTGGCTCGACTCCAGGCTCTGTACAACATGGTCAATAAATTGCCGGTGACGGATCTGCTGCGCAGAAACATTAACACTCACTTTGAGGTCGTTGCTCAGTGCCATCAGCTGGCTGGCAAACTCACAGCTCTTTTGCAATACCTGGTGGCCCAGTGTGTCAATCAGGCCGATTTCCTCAGCAAGCGGGATAAAGTCCAGCGGCGAAACCCAACCTCCGTGGTTATCCTTCAGCCTGGCCAGCGCCTCAAAGCCACACACTTGTCCCGATGCAATCTCTATCTGGGGCTGAAACAGCACGATTAATCCGTCTTTTTCCAGGGCTTCACGAAGCAACTGTTCCAGCTCATGACGTTTCATCAGCTCGGCTTCCAGCTCCTGCGAAAAAAAGCACACGGTATTACGCCCCTGATTCTTTGCCCGATACATGGCCACATCGGCGTGGCGCATCATCACTTCTTCCTGATCCGCATCCAGCTCCGTCATACTTACGCCAATACTGACCGAAATCTGGTATTCCTTTTGTTCCAGTGTAAAAGGGTCTTTAAAGCTGGCAATCACATTGTTGGCGACCACAGCCACATAATTGACAGAGCGCACTTCTTCTAACACCAGCACAAACTCATCGCCGCCAACGCGCGCAAGTGTCGCGCTAGGGTCAATCACTGATTCCAGCCGCTTCGCTACTTTCTTGATAAGTTCATCACCCAGAAAGTGCCCCAACGCGTCGTTAATGTATTTAAAATGGTCAAGATCAATCAGCAGCAACGCAGTGTAGGTATCCGACGCCTTTGAACAGGCAATGGCATGCTGTAACCGGTCATGCAGCAAGATACGATTGGGTAAGCCCGTCAGTTGGTCATTATTAGCCAGAAAATTCATTTTAACCGCCATTGCAACCGACTCGCTGACATCATGAAACACCATAATAGCTCCGATGATGGTATTGTCTTCATCGCGAATGGGCGCGGCGGAATCCTCAACCCGATAAACCTGCCCCTCCCGACTGTGCAACTGGCAGTTCAGTGCCATTGCCACATTGCGCTGTTCTTTGAGTGCCATGGTGGCCGGGTTAAAGGAGCGGCTTTGTGACGATGCGTCACGCAAATCAAGAATGTCTTCAATATGCTTGCCCATCGCATAGCCTGTGGCGAATCCACTGAGGCGCTCAGCTATGGGGTTCATATAAGTGATCAGGCCTTGTGTGTCTGTGGCTATCACCGCATCGCCAATGGAGTTGAGGGTCACTTTAAGACGTTGCTTTTCCTGATACAGTGCTTGCGTAGTGCGCTCCAGGTTTTGCTGATACGCCAGCATGGCCAGCTGATTATAGACCCGCATCCGGCAGGTTCTCAGGTCCAAGGGTTTCGGGATATAATCGGCCCCCCCTTCGGTCAGCGACTTATATTCAATGTCGGGGTCACGGCTGGCGGTAATAAAAATAATGATATAGTGGGCTGTTTCCGGATCACTTTTGAGCATACGGCAAATATCTACGCCATTATACTCCCCCATATCGATATCCAGCAGGATCACATGCGGTTTAACCTCCTTAACTAATGTCAGCGCATAGCTGGCTTCAGAGGTTGAGAACACTTCCCCGAGGTCAATGACAGCTTTTTTGATAATTAAAATGCTACTGGGGTCATCATCCACTATCAGTATTCTGGGGTTATCGGGTAAATTCAGTTTCACAGGCAAGTCATCTGTCTTTCCTTTATCTACAGAGCATAGACCAAGCCACACAGTTTAAAACTCAACGCATGAAATACTCTGATTTTTTATGCCAAATCCCTTAATGTAAAATAATAATTACCCCGCCAGCTGAGTACTGCTCACAGTGAATGCTTCCATATTTTGTTGCAACTGCGCCAGCGTCATGGCCAGTGGTTGGGCGGGCGGGTTCAGGCCTACCCAGGCATCACGCCCCCCATGCTTAGCCTGATACAGGCAGTTATCCGCAAGCTCCAACACCTGCTCCCAATCCAGTGACTGACCATTCCCCAGGCGCAGTGGGTATGGCGCAAACCCAATTGAACAGGTACACATGAGTGGCTGTGGTGCTGACCCAAATAAGGCTTGTGCGACAACATGGCGGATCCGCTCAATCAATTGCTGCGCTTGTGGCGTTTCAGTATTTGGCATAATCAACAGAAACTCTTCTCCTCCCCAGCGGATCAGAACATCCTGCTCACGAAGCTCAAGCTTCACTAACTGAGCAAACTGTTTCAGTACCTGATCGCCCACCGCATGGCCATGACCATCATTGATCTGTTTAAAGTAATCTATGTCAATCAGACAAAAAATCGTGCTCTGCGACGCATTATGGGCCTGTGCCAACAGTTTATCGGCCTCGCTGAAAAAGTAATGTCGATTATGCAAACCGGTCAGACTGTCGGAGTAGCTGAGCGCCTGTAATTGGCGGTTGCGCTCGTCCAGCTCTGCCGTTCTTTGTTTTACCTCTTCTTCGAGTAAAGAGAGATAACGCTTGTTTTGCCATCGCCAGTACAAAAAACCCAATAACGCCAAAGCCAAAATTAGCAATAATGCGCCGCGCTGCTGCGCCAGGCGGGTGTTTTCCAGAATTTGTTGGTGGCGAAAGATCTCCTGTGCCTGTAAGGCGTTGTCTTTTTCCAGCAAGCTTAGCTGCTGTTTTTGTGTTGCCAGCGCGTACTGCGATTCCAGTTGCAGCAACTTGTTATTACGCTTTTGAAAATTAAGGGCATCTTTAGTCAGGGCATATCGTTTCAAGTACACATGCGCCTGTTGGTAGTCCCCCTGTTGTACATAGGCATTAGACATTACAAATTGCAGGTCTGCCTGCTCTTCTAAAAACCGGGTTGCGAAGGTTTCCATGAGCGCCGGCATGGCCGTATCCAGGGTTTGCTGAAAATCGCCCGACTGTAACCAGGCCATAGATTGCAGCAGCTTAAAGCGAAGCCTCATTCTTTGATTACGGATCAGAGTGCGACTTTGCGCAACCTGATTCAGGATTGGTTGCGCCTGCTGATAGCGGCCAAGCTTGAGCAGCGCCCAGGCCCGCACCAGCAAAAGTGTATCGAGCAATTCAGGCGCTCCGGTCACGACCAGGTCATCCGTTTTTAACGCCGCCACTGCCTGGTGATAACTACCTAGTAATACATACAAGTAACCTTGCCACAATCTGTGCTCAAGCAGCAATCGCTGAGTCACATAAGGCGATTTCTGGGCGTTATTGCGTAACTGGGTGATCAGCTGATGTACGTCATCGAGTGAGCGCTGTGCGTAGTTATAGCGCTCAAGATCCATTTCCAGTCTGGCGATGGCCAGTCGACTTTGTGCCATCAGGGCCAGGTCTTTTCGCTTAATGGCCAACTGCAGGGCATCGTTATGTAACACCAGACTTTGTTGATAGTCCCCATATTGTTGGCGGATCTGCCCTTCCAGCAATAAAGATTGAGCAACAATTTCCAGCGCATCAACTGCCTGAGCGTCGCGTCGCAACGCTCTTAATTCGGGTAACAGTGAGAGGTCAAAATCACTTTTAAGCGTTTCATTTAATTCGCTCAGCGACTTTTCAAGTGCACTGGGTGAAACCAGTTCTGTTGCGAAGGTAGATACACTGAATACAATGCACAACAGCCAGCCTATCAATGTACCTGGTCGAGTCATGGTCTGGACTCCTGCGGCAACATCGCACGATTAATGACAGTCCAGTCCCGCACCTTACGATTAATAAACCCGGACTCCGTCAGCGCTTTACGGATCATGCCCCGACGTCTGAGCTCTTTCAGACCACGGTTCAGTGCAGCAAATATCTGTGCCCCTTCCGGGTGGCGCTTACTGACTATAAAGTGGCGTGAATCGGGTAATACCATTTTTACCCCTTCGATAGGCACATAATCGCGCCCCTCAAACACCAGCTGCAAAGACTCACTGACACTGAAATTCACCAGCATGCCATCAACAATGTCGGTTTCTACCATATTCAGCATGCTTTCCCATGGGCCAATAAAGCTCACCAGGTTCATTTTGCTATTCGTCAGGGCGTGCCAGTCTACCCGCCAGCGTGGGTTGGCCACCAGCGTCAGTTGTTCCAGTCCGTCTTGCGTGGTTTGCTGCAGTGCCTGATTTCGCTTGGCGACGTAAATGCCGGCTTCATACTCACCGAACTTCACAACCGGATCACTGACATACACGGAACCACGATAATTGATAACATCTTCGTGCCAAACGGTGCGTGCTAAAATCAGGCTTTCGCCGGCTATCATATCGGTGAATTCGAGAATGTTGACTGAGGGCTTCGGATTGAACACAACCTCCCGGGTTTCTCCGCCAAGAAACAGTGCCTGCTGTAACAACACCATTTCAATGATTTCAATATGGGAACCCTGCGTGGTTGGCCGAAAGTCGGTCACATCAAGCACCGAGCGGCCTTGTAAAAATGCCTGATAGCGCTGAGAAAAGTTCTCGCTGCTGATGATATCAACAATCAAAGGGTTGTGGGCTTTGGCACATTGCGACACAACAAGCAATAACATCACCAAAAACTTCATTTGCCTCCCCAGCACACAGATCAACCAAAGCATTCTCTAGTATACAGGAAGGAGTGAGCATATGTTAACCTGACAATAACAAAAAATAAGTACAACGCCGTAAAAATATGACGCAGATCTCGATTTTCAAAACAATAATAAAGAGTTACATGAGATGAAATAAGTAATGCAAGCGTTTAGGTCGGATGTCGCGGTGCGCAAAAAGAGCAGGTATTACACTGAAGGAAGTAAATTTTATAAAAGAGCAGGATTTGAAGCGAGTCAGTAAAACTTGAGACTGCTGGCTCGCATTCAGTTTCAAATCCGGCTGTCAGGGGGATGATGCGTAGTTTTTGGCGTGCTCAATGCGCTGCTGCACACTGGGGTGAGTAGAAAGGTACTTCAACCAGCTTTGCGCCTGCTCTTCATCAAGCAACGCCAATGACTCCAGTGCCTGCGCAAAATCTTCACCACTATACCCCAGGCGTTCTAGTTGCTGCAGGGCATAATTGTCGGCTTCCCATTCCATATTTTGTGAGAACTGCAAGTCCATCAGTGCACTACCCGAGCCCAGTACCACCTCAGCAACGATATCCATATCACCCACCAGCATTGCAATGGCAATACTGGCAACCGCGGCCTGGGATGCCAGTCGGACGCTATGCATACGCTCTACATGACCGATTTCGTGCAATAAAATCGCTCTGAGCGCACCCGGGTGTTCCGTCAGGCGCAATGCTAACTCGTCGGTGACCACCACCTGACCGTGGGGCAGCGCGAATGCGTTGGCGCCAAAATGGTCTGAGCGATACAGATCAATACGGTACTTATCGGTGGACAGACCAAGCTGCGACAACGTTTCGTGCCACAAATCCCGGACAGCCTGCTGCTGATCACCCGACAACTCACTGGGCGACAGCACAGTCTGCTCGATGAGCACCATAGACTGCTGTCCCATTTGCTCCACCACCGCTTCGGGCATCGCTTGTACGGCCGTCACCGCGATTGTCGGCACCAGTTTAAAAAGCAGCACATAGAGCAAGACAGGCGTGGCGACCAGCGCGCATACAATCAGCGCCAGGTTGCTCTCAAGGCGTGCCAGCAGCGCACTGTTTCGTCGCTGAAATGGCCAGCGATAGCGCGTGTCGAGCGGCACGAAGCGAGCGCCGTCTGCGAAGATCAGTTCACTGGCCTGCCCGGGTAAATGGGCCGATACACTGAGCGCTTCCGGTGTTGTTTCGTACACACATTCGTCGCCTGCATAGATGGCAACGCGACTGTCGCTCAGCCGGGCAGTACTTTCCTGCACCCGGCTGCTATTTGGCTGATAAAAGTATCCGCGGATCATCAGGTCAACGAGATATCAACGTCAAACACATTGGCAGCTTCTTCAGCAAAGGACGAGTCAGCTTGCTGCGCAGTGTCGAGCACCTGATCTGCCCCTGGTAACACTACCACCTGCGTTGCTTCAGCCAGCGCCTGGACTTTGCGCACTTTTGCCCAGGGGAAAGCCAGGCCGGCTGTCAGCACAATCGCAGCGGCATTGGTGGCCAAAATCAGTGCATAGCGCTGCGGCTCCAGGTTCGATTTGAACTCCGCCACATCTTCAATCTGTGCATTGTTGAGGATGTGATTGCGGATCAGCGCCTGGTAGATACCTTGTAGTGCAGAAATCACGAACAAATACAAAGGGAAAATCAACAACATGCCCATGTTGCCCGATGCCAGCTCACCTGGGTTAATGTTGATATCACCTGCCAGACTAAATACGAGAACCAGCAACATCATCACAAGTATGCCCAGTAACATTACCAGTAATGCGGCTGCATAGTATTCTTTGCCCTCCAGCTGCACTTGTACTGGCTTATCACCGTAGCGAATATTACTGTGGATATACGCGTCAATACGCTTCAGCACCCAGGGCATCAACAGATACAAGGTGAAAATACTGAAAAATGGGAGCACGACAAAGTTCACCATTGCTTCACCATAGCGACCTTTAAAGGCAAAGCGAATATTGCGATAGCGGGTCATACGCATACTGAACTTCAGGCCCTGATTGATCATCCAGGGCACCAATAATGCCAAAGCAAATGCCATCAAAGCGCCCACCAGCGGAAAGTAGCTCGACACCACGCTATAGATCACAAATAAGCCCACAGCGAGTAAACGGCCTTTGAGGATCTGCATTGGTGTTGCAAGATAGTCAAAACGGTGTCCGTCAAGCACAGTATGGCCGTAGAAGTATTGTTTATTGCGCACCGTGGCCCATGCAGAGTAAATACCCAGCGTCAACAGCGTGAGCAACATGTTGATAATCCAGATACCGAAGTATTCTTTCCCACTCCCGGTGAATCGCAGTTGAGATGGTGGGGGTTGACTGCCTGACTGCGCAGCTGCAGGCGTAGAAGTCGAGTCCATTGTTGGCTTCCTTTTTCGTTATTTTTCGTTATTTTTCGTTATTTTTCGTTTTCACACTACTGGCATCTTCATGGTGAACTGTCCCCATGAAAACTACGGAAAATTACATTAGAAAAGCCTTGAGCGCAATGCATAAAAGCAAAACGCCGACGTAACCTGTCGGTTACCTCGGCGCTGTGTCTGAGTTGATGGGCTTGCTTTACTTAGCAAGCACGCGTCAACCAATTCAGGAAGTGACGGGCTTCGCTGCCACTTGAAAATTGCGTTTGTTTGCGGCCTGAGCCATCAGCAAAAACGACTTTTGATTTATTGACCGAGATTGAACGTACGGGTTGTTCAACACGGATCTCTGTTCCGTTGTATGTATAAGACATAATAAAACTCACTTTTATAATGCGCAGCCTGGCGGCTATCGCTTTAAACAATAAACGAGCTTTATGACAGTTTGATACCAAAGCCAAAAAAGATCTGAGGTCAATGTTTCAACACCTTTGTGTTGTCCAACTGATGCTCATATCCAGGCTACTGGTATTGGCGATCGCGCATTTTTGCATTCACAACGTCCCCGATCGGGGCACTGCAGCAGTATATCGCCTGACTATAATAAGCTCTACTTTCTTAATTTTTTAATGCGGGCTTACTGGATCAAGGCAAGAGGGCATTACTTCTATGACGCTTTAAATCAGAGGTTATTTAAAGCAAGAGAGAAATAATAACTAAAAAGTTATCCAAACACAAGAAAAAATTACGGTTTCATCACCTGATAATGCCCTCTCGATAATAAAGGGAACTGATCAGAAATTGCGTATATCTCTACCCGATAGCGGCCGACAGGCCAAAGGCGCTTGTGATAACGCACAAAATGCTGGCTATCTGCAGATTTAATCGCTACATTGCGAAACACGACGATTTGATTGTCTTCTTCTCTTATCCACTTCACCAGCACTTTATGACCATAATCGGCACCAGTCTCGAAAATAGCAGTGATATTGCCGGCGTTAGCAGGGAAAATATTCTGCACAGCGTACCCTGAGTCAAATTCTGCCTGAGACGAGAAAAGTATCCTAGAGCTGCCATAATTCAGCTGCTCCGTTTGCGCTTGTAAATCACTGCTGAGCGCGATGTCTGCGAGCCTTTGGGCGGCAGCACGAACATCCGTGATCTGCAGTAAACTGTCATCATCCAGAATACCATGAGACGCCGCAAACTGAACCAGAGTGTCTTCATCTGCAAAGCGGATCGCCGTTTCGACCATAGAGTTGTTGAGGAATTGATTATCAGCGGGCGCGGTCTGGGTCTGTGTGCCTGTTTCTGCTAAGCCTAATGGCCTACCTGGTTCGCACTTCGGGCTGTGGCTCACTTCAGTAGCTAAGTCCACCTGCTCTGTAACGAGTGGCACCACAAAGGTGCCACGCAGAAACCAGCCTGAGATCATACCTACCAAAAAGATCAGTAACATATAACGGATCACAGGCACTCTCCTCTTAATTATTGAAGGCGTTTTTCACCCAGCTATCGCGCTCGGCGATACAGGCAGATGATGTTTCAAAGCTTTTTAAGTAGTGAACACGGTTATCACCACATTCCGTGTTGTGCTGCTTAACAGGTCCATAGCAAACGCCCAGCGCTTTTTTACCATTATCAATATAGCCAACACACAAATTGTGCTGCACGACATTCGTATCCGGCACTATGATTCCGCCGCCATTTTGACCGCTGGAATTCGCCCCGCAGTTCATTTGGTCAACCACATTAAGTGCATATTCAGACGCTTGCTTATAAACATTGTAGGTGTCTTTATATGTGGTTGTGCGGCCGGTTTTAGGATCTGTGCCCGTCTCGCCACTACGGCACGCTTTGACAGCGGCGGTGTAATAAATATCAGCATTTGCTAACTGAGATGACGCCTGCACACCACACGCATTGGCCGCTTCTCTGTCAGCATCAGTAATCAGTTCCTGTAAATTACAGCTATTGCCGCTGCTGCTCAGGCCTGAGCCCGATGAAATATCACCACTCGCTTCCTCTTCACCAACGCCTTCACACCCCGACAATGCGAATAGGCCCATTAGGACTAACGCCACTTTGCTTGCACCAATCACCTTCATATCCCAATTTCCCCCATGAATAAAAGCCGCACAATCTATTGCAACAAACGCAACAGGTCAAGCCCGATTGTAACCAAAAGTAACAAATCAAAAGATTCGGAAGTCTGCTGATATGCAGAGGGTCAACACAATATTTTGAAAGTAAAAGAAAAGGCGCGATTCACGCGCCTGACAGATGAGCTTATGGCTCTCATGTAAGTTGGTTATGATTGTGGCTCGTACCCTAAATTGGGTGACAGCCAGCGCTCGGCATCTGCCAACGTCATATTGCTGCGTTTGGCATAATCTTCAACCTGATCCTGCTGGATGGCTGCCACGGCAAAATATTTGGAATCCGGATGCGAGAAGTACCAGCCAGATACCGCCGCGCCCGGCCACATGGCATAAGAGCTGGTGAGCTTCATACCGATGCGACTTTCTACATCCAGCAACTGCCAGATTTTGTCTTTTTCGGTGTGCTCAGGACACGCCGGATAACCCGGCGCCGGGCGGATCCCCTGATAGTTCTCGCGGATCAGTTCTTCATTGCTAAGCTTTTCATCCTCAGCAAAGCCCCAGTATTGCTTACGCACCTGTTCATGCAGGTATTCTGCAAAGGCCTCGGCCAGACGATCTGCCACGGCTTTCACCATAATTTTGTTGTAATCGTCCTGCTGCTGCTCGAATACCTCAGCCAAATCATCCTCTTCCAGTCCACCGGTGACGGCAAAAGCACCGAAGTAATCCGGCGTGCCTTTGGGTGCGATATAATCGGCCAGGCAATAGTTCGGAAAATCGGTTTTTTCGGTTTGCTGACGCAGCTGACAAGACTTCAGCAGCACTTCACTGCGACGCTCATCGCGATAGATTTCAATGTCATCGCCCACCCGGTTGGCCGGGAACAAACCAATTACGCCCAGCGGTTGTAAACTGCCTTTGGCGCTCAGCTCGTCGAGCATGGCATTGGCATCGGCAAAAAGCTTTTGCGCTTCTTCACCCACCACTTCATCTTCCAGAATACGTGGGTATTTGCCCGCCAGTGTCCAGGTCATGAAAAAGGGTGTCCAGTCTATGTACTCGCGCAAGGTGGCAATACTGACGTCTTTAAACTCGGTAATGCCCAGCTTTTTGGGCACCGGTGGCGTGTAATTGTCCCAGTCGAGCTTAACCGCATTGTCCCGCGCGCGGGCCAAAGTAACGGGCTTAGAGCGGGGCTTTTTACGCGCCTGCTGCTCACGTACCTTAACGTATTCACCGGCCGTTTTTTCCAGAAAGCCCGGCTTTTGTGTGGCACTGAGCAAACTGGAGACCACCCCAACCGCGCGACTGGCGTTGTTAACATACACCACCCCCTTGTCGTATTGCGGTTCAATCTTGACCGCCGTATGCGCCTTTGACGTGGTTGCCCCGCCAATCAGCAGCGGGATCTCAAACCCCCGCCGGGTCATCTCTTTCGCCACGTGTACCATTTCATCCAGCGACGGGGTGATCAGGCCCGACAAACCTATGGCATCAGCATTTTCATCTATCGCAGTCTGCAGGATTTTCTCTGCCGGCACCATTACGCCTAAATCCACAACTTCATAGTTATTACACTGAAGCACCACACCCACAATGTTTTTACCGATGTCGTGCACATCTCCTTTTACCGTCGCCATGATGATTTTACCATTGCTCTGGCCGGCCTGCTTCTCCGCTTCAATGTAAGGATCCAGATAGGCCACCGCCCGTTTCATCACGCGTGCAGATTTAACCACCTGAGGCAGGAACATTTTACCGGCACCAAATAAGTCGCCGACCACGTTCATGCCATCCATCAGCGGGCCTTCGATCACCTCTATGGGCTTGTCGAACTGCTGACGACAGGCTTCTGTGTCCTCTTCAATAAATTCAGTAATGCCTTTAACCAGCGCATGCTCAAGACGTTTGGCCACAGGCCAGCTGCGCCATTCCTGATCTTCGGCTTTCTCAGCCTGCGCCATGCCGGAGTAGTTAGGCGCGATGTCCACCAGACGCTCACCCGCTCCCGGATCAGTATTGAGGATCACATCCTCTACCGCCTTACGCAGTTCATCGGGAATATCATCATATACCGTCAGCTGCCCGGCATTCACAATGCCCATGTCCATACCGGCCTGAATGGCGTGATATAAGAACACCGAGTGAATGGCCTCACGCACCGGATTATTGCCCCGGAACGAGAAAGATACATTCGATACCCCGCCCGACACTTTACAGTGCGGCAGGTTTTGTTTGATGCGTCGGGTACCTTCGATAAACTCAACGGCATAGTTATCGTGCTCTTCGATCCCCGTTGCCACAGCAAAGATATTAGGGTCAAAAATGATGTCCTCAGGCGGGAAACCCAGTTCATCCACCAGAATGCGATAAGAACGCTCACAGATCTCAAACTTCCGGTCGGCGGTTTCGGCCTGGCCCGTTTCGTCGAATGCCATCACCACCACAGCCGCACCAAAGCGCTTAATGATTTTCGCCTGCCGCTCAAATGGCTCGCGACCTTCTTTAAGCGAGATGGAATTGACGATGGCCTTGCCCTGAATACACTTCAGGCCCGCTTCAATCACTTCCCATTTAGAAGAGTCGACCATAATGGGCACACGGGAAATATCCGGCTCAGAGGCAATCAGGTTCAGGAACTTAACCATGGCGGCCTTGGAGTCCAGCATGGCTTCATCCATATTGATGTCGATCACCTGCGCGCCGTTTTCCACCTGGCTGCGTGCTACATCCAGCGCGGCTTCGTAATCTTCTTCCAGGATCAATCGCTTAAAACGCGCCGAGCCGGTTACATTGGTTCTTTCACCGACGTTGGTAAAAATGGCTGTAGATTGCGTCATGTCAGTACTTCCTAATTAAGATTACAGGCTTCAAGGCCCGCAAGGCGCATTCTAACTTCAAGCTCAGGTAAAGTGCGCGGTGCCACCTGCTCCAGCCCTTTAACAAAAGCGCGAATATGTTCCGGCGTTGTACCACAACAACCACCCACAATATTTATAAAGCCTTCCTTACCCCAGTCAATGATTTCCTTCGCCATCTCCGGAGCTTCCAAGTCGTACTCGCCAAACTCATTCGGCAGACCCGCATTAGGGTGCACCGACGTATAGGTTTCACAGACCCGCGATAGCTCTTCAACGTAAGCACGCAACAGATCCGGCCCCAGTGCACAATTGAGCCCAATCGAGATAGGCTTAATATGGCGGATAGAGTTGTAAAAGGCTTCCGTTGTCTGGCCCGACAAGGTACGGCCTGAGGCATCCGTAATGGTGCCGGAGATCATCACCGGCAGGGTTATGCCGGTACGTTCAAAAGCTTCTTCTACCCCATAGGCCGCCGCCTTGGCATTCAGCGTATCGAAGATGGTTTCAATCAGGATCAAATGTGCGCCGCCTTCAATCAGGGCTTCGGTCGACTCAATATACGCAGCCACCAGCTGATCAAACGACACATTGCGATATCCCGGGTCGTTGACATCCGGTGAAATAGAACAGGTTTTTGAGGTTGGCCCCAGAACACCGGCCACATACCTCGGTTTACTGGGATCTTTGGCAGTAACCTCATCACACACAGCCCGAGCCAGACGGGCCGACTCGACGTTGATCTCGCGGCTCAGGCTGGCCATGTCATAATCTTCCATTGAAATGGTAGTGGCATTAAAGGTGTTGGTTTCTATGATGTCCGCACCGGCATCGAGGTATTCACGATGGATCTGGCGGATCACTTCGGGCTGAGTCAAACTGAGCAGGTCGTTATTACCTTTGATAAGGACATGCCAGTCTTTAAAACGCTCGCCCCGGTAATCTTCCTCTTCAAACTTATGTTGCTGGATCATAGTGCCCATGGCGCCGTCGAGGATCAAAATGCGCTGCTGCATGGCCGTTTTCAACGCGTCAGCAATGGCAGAACCATTGATCGCGGTGGTGATTTGTTTATTCGGCATAATTGTTAGTCCTTACATCCTGGCTAACCAGATTAATATCGTACGGTGTGGTCTGGTAAACATAGTAGTTTAACCAGTTGGAGAATAACAAAAAGGCATGGCTTTGCCATGTCTTGGATGGCTTTGCGTTCACATCATCTGCGGGAAAATAATTTTCCGGCTTGGGCGCATCCGGGCCTTTTTCGCAATCGCGAAAATACTCTTTACTGAGGGTATCGGCATCGTATTCAGGGTGCCCGGTTATGTAGACCTGGCTGCCCGAAACATTCTTAATCAGGTAGGCTCCGACCCGCTCTGAGCCCGCCAGTGTCACCAAATCCTCACAGGCATCTATTTTACTGGCCTCAATATGACCATAACGGGAATGCGGTACCAAAAACTCATCATCAAAGCCGCGGGTCAGCGCACCATGCTCAAAATAACACTGATGGCGAAAAACCCCGCACAACTTGTCTTTTTTAAGCGCCCGCTTCAGGCCATGATGATGGAACAGACCGGCATGTGCCGCCCAGCAGGAGAACAAAGTCGAGGTCACATGGTGTTCTGCCCAGTCGAAAAACGCCTGTAACTCTTCCCAGTAAGTCACCTCTTCATACTCAAGGTGAGCAAGTGGTGCTCCGGTGACAATCAATGCATCGTAGTTTTCTTCTCTGACATCCGAAAAATAGCGGTAAAACATGTTCAAATGTTGTTCTGAATTTTCTGAACTGCGGTGGGTGTCCAGGCGCAACAGATCGACGTTCACCTGCAAGGGTGTATTGGCCAGCAGCCGGATAAACTGTACTTCGGTCTCAACCTTATTGGGCATCAAATTAAGTATGGCCAGCCGCATTGGCCGGATCTCCTGCGTGCTGGCACGGCTTTGTGGCATCACAAAGACATTCTCATGGCGCAAATGGCTGATGGCAGGTAAATCGTCGGTTACTGTGATTGGCATAGTATTCCCCTAGGTGGCCGGACCTTGGTAGGCAGATCCGCTTATCAGCAATATTATGAAGCAATGGGAATAAATTTCAACTTCTAGATGTTTAGCCGTCTATATAAAATAATATGGCAATCCTCTAAAATGTCACTTTGAGTAATTGACAGGTGCAGGTCACTGCATCGTTCAGCCCCTAGTTCAAACTTGACTGCAGTGCGATGACTGCTTCAGCTGCGCTGCAACAAAATACCTCTTTATTTTCCTTACCTTATATATGTACAATACGTGAGATCTACATAATAAAAAAAGGAAATTAAAATGAAAAAGCTCATTTTAGGCTGCGCAATGTTAATGGCTGGGCAAGCACAGGCGGCCTGGTTAACTGCCGGTGGCAGCATAGATGCAATTACTGTGTATGCAAATACCAATACCATTTTGGTCACGCTACAAGCTGGTACAAGCAACTTAACTAACAATTGCACAACTAAAACTCCCGTACTGGCTATCAGCTCTAATCTACCCGAAGAAAGACGTAACCGCATGTACTCCATGCTGCTGGCTAAAAAAGCGAGCGGCAAAGCGGTGAGCCTGACTTACGACTCTGCAGCGGCATGTGAACCCTGGGACTCAAACAGCGCGGCTTATTCACGCATCGTTCGCATGTACTAAGTAATAGGCAATTCGCTCAGATAGCCCGATACAGACACCGTCTTTGTCGGGCTAAATAAAGTGGCAGGACACCATTTGCCATGTAACGACGCCAAATGGTGTATTGAAAGGAACAGAGAAAGGACTTTTTCGCATCAGGCCGATGCGATGGTGGGACTAATTAGGTTGTACGGCTTTAATTTGGCTAATATAGCCTGTTGATGACAGCTGATGGGTAACCTCTGTGATAAACCAGGTGCCTTCGAGGTGGTCCACTGATTTATCGACCGTGATTAATGCGCCGGCAACAATGTCTGGATTGCCAGGCACCGTAAGTCGAACCGCCCCGTGTGTGCGTTTCAAACGCGTCAATTGACTGGTGGCAGCAGCCTGCGCACTGGCTTCATCGGGATAAAGGTAAGGTAAAGTGATCACAGGCGCCCCCCTACCCGCCTGAACCACTACCCGCTGCGCCAGTTCTGGGTCGTGGTAATAGCTCTGTACTGCTCCCACTAAGTGATAATGAATACTCTCCCTGGACCAGTGTATAATTTGATGTTTGCCTAGTGTGGCCGAGGTCACGGTTTGCCCGGACAATGACTGCCCAGTTCCCTGAGTTACAAACAGCAGTTTACCCGCCGCCACTTTCATCACGGCATCGTAGCGCTGAGCAAGCCGCGTCAGCAACTGCATGTCACTTTCACTTTGTTCCAGATGAGGCAGGGTGATACTTTGTAACGCCTCACTGACCCCGCTTTGCAGGCCATATTCTGCGGCAATTTGCGCCACCAGGTCACCTAGTGTGACGGGCGTTTCACTCCCTTGCTGCGGCCAGGAACGAAACCTCGGTGATTTAAAGTCGGCATCCCACATAATGCTGTTGCCATACAAAGCCAGTGCTCTGGCAGGTCCTGTGAGTTCATACGCACCCACATCAAATTTCCCCACCGGCGTAAGTGCGGCATGGGTGTCCGGCGTGCCATCTTTATACCCCAATGCGATTTCCAGCACATTACCCGGCTTGGGAAGTTGGATCGGCAGCTCCTCCAGGTTATCAAACCGCACCATACATACATCACTGAGTAAACCCGTTCGCTGCGTTACACTGACCTCAACGATCCGATCTTTAAGACTTTTGGTGACTTCATTGCCATTCGCTCTGATAGAAAAATAGGGTTGTTGATTCATAACTAATCCCAGATATTGATCACATGCTTAGTCTTAGGCTTAGGCAACTCTGGCAAGAAAATTTCAATGCCAGCCGGGTAGATGGCACCCAGCCCCGCCAGTCCCGTATTAGCACCCAACACTTTTTCCACGGTACCGGAACTCTGTCCATAATGACGATAGCAGATCAGATCCAGACAATCGCCATCACGAGTTACATACGTTACACCTTTCATAACACCTCCTTATTCGGGTTCCTTCAGTGCCGCCTGATAACGACTTAATCGCATTGCAAACTGGATCTCCCTGGGAATACCATCGTTGAAAAACAAGGTGCGGGTTTCACTGATACTGCTGATCACCCATTTACCCAGTACCCGACCCACACTGGGATTGGTCTTGCCACTTTCCTCCACATAGCCCAGGGTCAGCGGCTGTCCCTTGGCCGCCTCATCGCGCATATAATCGAGCTGTTTTAAGCCGTTTTCGACGATCTGTGGAAATATGGTGCCTTCCAGATCCAGCGTTTGTTCACCCACCCCGATAAACTGCATCAGCGGGCTGTTTTTATTGGTTGGAGCATCAAGCGACTTCCAGCGATATTGTGTGTCATATTTCAATTTATTGAATGCCGCTGTACTGACCGAGAATTTATAGTCGCCCAGCTGCATCATGTGTCTGGCATGATTGGAATTGCTCATTGTTCACCTGAATTATGAAATGTGGGCTCAAGCCACCTGATTAAAATAACGCGCATTTAAGTCCCGAATGGCTTGTTGCTGCTGCTGTTCGAGAAGCTGCTTAACCTGAATGGCAATGTCCTGAGCCTGTTCGCCATGGCGCGCATTCACTGTGATACTGGCGTTCACCGTGACCTGTGCAGCCTGATATGCGGCGCTGTTGTGCGCCGCAGCAGAGGCAACCTGACTGACGTTCGGCTCAGACGCAACGGATAACACCTCAGGCGCAGTCACCATCTTGCCCTCCTGAGCCTCAACACCAGCTTCTGTGTCCGCTTTGCTCCCACTCAACCAGTTGCTCATCTGCGAGCCAACGGCTGTGTTAGTGATAAATCCAGCCAGCGGGGCTGCCATCTTCAACCAGGGGTGACGACTGCTCTCCATCAACCCACTTATTGCTTTGGCTGAGAACATGCCGCCGAGCGTGCCGCCAATCACACCGGCTTTTTGCGAGCCACTCAATGACTCATCATTAGCGGCCTGCCATACGGTGTGGTAGTTCAGCGCATCACCCACAAAGTTGCCGACTCTGGCCACTTTATGGGCGCGACTCTTATCATTTCCACTGAGTTCAGCCAGCGCAGACGCAGTACCTGCGGCCAAATTAAATGGATTGATAAACTGGTTTTTGATAAAGCCTTCGGCCAGACCCAGCACATTATTACCATCGCCACCTTGTGGTGCCGTGCCGGACACGCCGGCATCATTCGTTGCAATCCGGGGTGTCCCAACATTACCGCTGATATCTGATGTCACCTGAGATTTAGCGGGTTCATCATCCGTAAACCAGCCACCAAGCTTCTCACCCAGCCAGCCGCCAACAGACTCACCGCCCATCGCGCCCAGCGCGCCACCAACCAGACCGCCTATGGCAGTGCCAATACCCGGGATCACTGAACCAATGGCTGCACCAGCTGCGGCGCCTGCCCAGGCACCGCCGGCACCGCCGACGGCACTGCCAACCTGCTGAGTTTTCTGCTCAGCACTGAGGCTGTCATCTGACAGCGTGGTCGCGACGTCAACGGCGCCCATCACGGCACTCAGAGGAGCAGCCAGTTTACCGAACATTTTGACCCCTGGCAGGCGACCAAATAATCCACCTTTTTTCCCGGCAAACTGCCCCAGTTTGCCCGCCCTGGCATCGTTTGCCGCAGCCTGTAGCGAGATCGATTTCGATGTTGCCCCCGGAAGCTGCCTGCCACGGTCGAGTGTGCGGATCGTATTGCCCTGTGGCGCTGGCTTACGCTTATTTTTCCTGCTGGTGCTCTCTTCACGTTCTGGATCAGTCTGGCCCTTGCCTTTTCCTTTATGACGCCCTCGTTTAGAGCCTGATCTAACCTTTGATTTGCCTTTGCTTTTGCGCTTTCCTGACTGCTTTTTCTTTTCTTCAGGCTCGTCTTCCAGGTGCCCGTCAAGGTCATCAAAGACACTGGAGGCTTCGACGTCCCCTTCGGAATCGCCAAATCGCCCTGAACCTGTCAAAAACTCAGATGCAGCGTCGCCCAGAGACGACAAGTCGCCGTTCATCAGCCCTTTAAAATCCAGCTTGCTGAGCGCCCCTTCATGTTGCGTCAACAATGAGGCCGCGCCGTCCATGCCAAACGCATTCAGCAGATCCGGTGCAGCAGACACCAGTGACGACAAGTCGCCATCCAGCACGCCTTTCACGTCAAGCTTTTGGAACACCCCGGCATGTTGTTGCAACAACGCGGCGGCATCATCCATACCAAAGGCGCTCAGCAGCTGAGGGCCCGCTTCAGTCAAAGAAGACAAGTCACCGCTCAGCAGAGCGTCCACATCGAATTTCTGTAGCGCTGGTAAAGCCGACTCAAGCAGGATGCTTGCGTCACCCAGGTCCAGTGCTTTAAGCAAGTCCGGGGCGGCGTCCATCAGGCTGGAGACATCCCCCTGCACTATGTGCTTCAAATCAAGCTTGGCCAGCCCGGGAATGGCGGTTTGTAACCTGTCTGCGGCGTCGTCCAGCTCAAATGCGCGTAATACTTCGGGCGCGGCATCCAGCAGACTGCTGAGATCCCCTTCCATAATCGCCGGGGCATTGAGCTTACTTAGCACCGGCGTGGCCTTTTGCATTGCTGCCGACGCTCCGGGCATGTCCAGCGCATCAAATATGGCCGGAGCAACCTCACCCAGTGAAGCCAGCTCGCCGCGCATCATGCCCTGGATGTCCAGCTTTTGCACAATGCCAGCGTGTTGCTGCAGCAGGGCTGCCGCATCTTCCATCCCCAGTGCATTGAGCAGATCCGGGCCGGCTTCAGCCAGAGAAGTCAGATCACCACTGAGCATTCCATCGACATCAAATTTTTGTAATGCCGGTAGCGCGGCAGCCATCGCCGTGCCCGCATCCCCCAGCTCCAATGCACTCAGCAACTGAGGTGCCACAGTCATCAGAGTGGACACATCGCCCTGTGCTATGCCTTTGAGGTCGAGCTGGGTCAGGCTGGGTATTGCGCCCTGCAATTTGTTGGCAGCCTCTTCCAGTTCAAATGCACGCAGTACCTCAGGCGCAGCGTCCAGTAAACTGCTTAGGTCACCTTTGATGATTGCAGGCGCGTTGAGTTTACTGAGCACTGGCAAGGCTTTTTCCATCGCCTGTAGTGCACCCGGCATATTCAAGGCCTGAAATAGCTGCGGAGCAGCCTGAACCAGGGAATCCAGCTCCCCTGAAGCAATTGCCGGCATATCCAGTTGCGCAAGTGCGGGCAAGGCTTGTGCAACGCTGGCCGATACGCCGTCCAGTTGCAGCGCACTGAGCATGTGCGGCAGCTCTGATGCCAATACCTGTGCATCACCACGCAATGCACCTGATAAGTCTAACTGTGCCAGTGCCGGTAGTTCTGAGGCCAATACCTGGTGCAGCTGAGGCAAGTCGACCGCGTCAATCAACGCGGGTAAAGCCGTTTTTAGCCCACTCAGGTCCCCTTCGAGCAACGACTTGAGATCCAGATTTTGCAATACCGGCACTGCGGATTGAAACGCCGCCACTGCCTGGCCAAGATCCAGTGAGCGCGCCATTTCGGGCACCAAAGTGGTCAGGCTGTCCAGTTCAGCATTCACTGACTGAGACAGCGCAGTCACGGCCGAACCATCCACTGCGCCCTCAGCAGCCGCTGTCGCCAACGCATCACTGCCTGTGCCTGCGGACGTATTGAGTTCAAGCGTCTCCTGACGAAGCCCGGGTGCGTTTACCGGCGCAAAATCTGGTGCCGTTGTGGTTGCAATCTGGCTGACTCCGCCAGGCTGAGATGCTGGTGCATTTTGAGCTGCGAGGCGCGCAATCACAGTGCCAAGGTTATCCAAAGACGCCAGCAAAGCGTCTGACACCTCAGCAGAAGCCGGATTATCGACACTCAGACTGACAGCGCCTGCGCCTGCGCCTGAAGCAGGCTGCGCCGACGGCCCCTGTTGCGCCAGCACGGATTGCAGGCGTTTTTGCAATTCGCCACTTTGAGGGACTAAAAACGTCAGCGCCTGAAGTTGTGCAAGTAATTGTCCGATGGACATGGCACTTGCCTCACTTTGCTGCTGCAAAATACGCAGAGCCTGACCCAGTTTTGCTAGTCGCTGGTCCACGCCATTGCTCTGCGCCAGGCGATATTTAACTTTGTTTTTGGCCCCGCCAGGAGCACGAAGATGTTCGACAGTTCCTTGTTTCATAGATTTACCTGAAAGAGTTAAGTGGTGTTACCAGAAAATGCAGTGGGATATGATCTGTATTGGCATTGCTAAGCAGCCTGAGAAAAGCCACTGAGCAATGCCTGAGATTGGAACCACAAACATGCGCCAAAGCGCATGCCTGCAGTGGAATGACCCGCGATGGTTCAGGACACTGAGGTTGCCTCTTTGTAGTCAACCGCTGCGTTAAACCAGTCGATTAGTTCATCTTCGGTCAACGCATTGAGTTCGGTCAGGCCCCAGCCGGTGTATTTGGCTAAGGCGATAACCATGGCTCTTAAGCGCCTGGGCGGGATACGAGAAAAGCCTGTAAGGTCTCTCTGAGCTTCACAAAGTCGCTCCAGTCAAGCTCTTCGACGATATCCGGTGAGACTTCACACAAATTGGAGAAGTAACGAATTTCACTTTCCGACTCGCTGATATCTGCCTTATCCACCATTAACCGGTCACGTACTTTTGGTCGTCTCATTGTCAGTTCGGCATACTCATGCCCGTCAACCGTAATTGGAAATGCCAGGGTAATGATTTCTTTCATGCTTTTGCTCCTATTATTGTTTTCTCAGTACGCAGGTGGGCACCCCCTGGGGATTAAACCAGCAAGAAGCACCCACCACATCAAGGCAAGAACGCGAATTAAGCGCCAATCGCAGCGCGTAACAGTGCCATTTGATCTGTACCATTGATTTTGCGTACGTCGTTGTACAAATCAATTTCGTAGATCACTTCGTTGTTGATCTCCAGCTTGTACTTCTGCACGGTATATTGCAGCGTCAACTTAGCTTCTTCGCCGTCTTTCCAGTTGCCCATGTCGACTTCTTTGAAGAACCCTTCAAGCGTCACAACCACTGGCTGTGGCGGCTGACCTTGTGCCTGAATCGCACCACGCGCTGTCAATGGCGTTGTTGCACCGCTCCAGTCACCCAGCAGCTTCATCATGTCAGCATTGTATTCAAGTAACGTGATGTTACCTTCCAGTTTCTCAAGCTGGCCCACGTCCAGCTCAATCGGTGCCTGAAAGCCCGATGTCACTTCGCGGGTTTTGACTGTGACTTTTGGCAGCTGAATTTCATCCGCAATGCCCAGGTAGCCTTTGCCGTCTACGAACAGTTTGAATTTTTTAAGGATTTTAGGAGACATTGCCATTATACGATTTCCTCTAGGTAGTTATTTGTCAGAATGCTCTTGAAGGTGATGTGCTCAGCCGGGGTTGGCGGCGTAAAGTCAAAGCTGAAGTAAACCTTGCCAGCCTGGAGGTTTTCCGGTGTATTCAGCTCTTCATCTGCCCAGATCTCGCCACCCAGGATTGCACCTTGCGCTTTCAGGCTGTCCAGGTAAGACTGCACGCTTTGCTTCACATCTTCGATATAGGTTTTGGTGATGTTGCGGTCAACTGCCCACATATGCGCACGCAGTAGTGAGTCATTGATCATATCCGCGGTACGAACCACTGACAGGAAGGCCCATTTCGGGTCACCGGAACAGGTGCGGTTACCCCATAGCTTGAAGCCATTCTGGCGGATGATCGTCGCGACATCATTTTCGTTCAGGTGATTCGCACGCGCTTGTTTGTCACCCAGCTGGAAGTCCACTGGGCGAGCTGTACCGACGATGCCATTCATGGCCGTGTTACTTGGACTCCACCAGAAACCGCGATCGTTATCCGATTTGGCAATCATACCCGCAACACGTGCACTGGCTGGCTCAACCTGTTCGGCTCCGTCTTTGAACACGCGAACATGTGGGTCCACCAGGAATACACGACGTGAACTCTGATCACCCCGATACTCAATGGCTTTCGCATCTGTGGTATTCGGACCATCTGCGATGATCACCGCACGTAGTCGCTCAGCCACACCCACTAATTTGCTGACGACAGGGTTCGCACCGCCATCACGTTGATGCGTGTAACCCGGAGCAACCAGAATACGTGGTGCAACACCCAGTACAGACTCGGCGCCCAAGAATGCAAACACCCCTTTGTACTTGCCATCATCCGTTGAATCGTCTGTCATGGCTGTCATCACAGCCGCTTCATCTGCACCTTCAACACGTACCACAACCACAGCGGCGCCCGCCTGGTCAAAAATGCCACTCAGTGCAGCAGGCAGTGTACCTTCAGTACCCAGCTTTTCTGCCTCACTGCGTTTACCTGCGATTAATACTGGTGTATTGGCCGGGAAAGCGTCTGTATCTGCGCCAGGAGCAGTACCGATAACACCAATAACCGAGCTTTTTACAGTTTTAATAGGACGCGTACCAGATTGCGCCTCGATGACTTCTACACCGTGTAGAAATTCAGACATAGATATCTCCTTTAAAGGTATGTCAATTAGCTAATAAAAAAGCCACAGATGTGCAGCGACAAAACGCAGCACAATTGCTGTGGCTTAAGTTGAAAAATATGTTGAGAAAATTAAAAAATCAGAACTTAGATTTGGATCCCTTCGATGGTTACCGGTTCACCATTGATCAGGTATAAGCCTTCAATGGCGATTGATAATTTGCCGTCTCCGGCCGGGTGCACCGCCACCCCTTCAAGTGCGAACCTCGGCTCCCATTGCTCAAGAGCATTGGAAATGGCAATGGTAATATCACCAACCAGAGAATGTGAAAATGGCCGGTCAATGAGTTCAAATAAACCGCAGCCATACTCGCGACGCATCACCCGACTTCCCTTGGGGGTCGTCACAATATCGCGAATACTTTGTTTCAGATGTTCAACACCCCCCAATGGCTTACCTGTCTTGGCATGCATGCCAATCATGTTTCACCTCCTTTATTACCCACTATGAACTGAGCATACCCATCTTCGAGCTTTGCGTTACAACTACTGGTATCGCCCACTCGGACGACCGCCTTCCCCCCAATGGTAAAGCCCGGTGCACCTTTTGTTACCGTGTGCCCTGCGTGAGGCGGCAGCTTGCTGTCTTTGCTGTGTAAGTGCACGGACAATACGTCACCAACACACAACACGGCATCTTCACCGACCTTAAAGGTGCTTTGCGCTGCGGCCACCGTGGCTGGGTTGTAATCATCGTGCAAATTGGTTTGGGCTTTATTCAACGAAATGGCTGGCATAGTTACTCCTGGGCTTTGATCATCTGCGCATTGAGCAATAAGTTGCCCGTCGCCGTGACAGCAATATTCTGTTCCGTTGAACTGACATTGACCTGCTTGCCCTCTAGCGTCAGAGTTTCTCCTGCCGCAATGCGCATGTTCTTTTCAGCGCTGACAGTAGCGTCATTACCCACTGTAAGGCTGGCATCATTGACGACATTGATTGAGGCGTTATTGCCCACTTCTATCGTGGCGTTAAAACCACACTCGATGTGAATGTCTCTGTCACTGTGTATTGTGATTTTCGCAGTTTCCTCACCACCGGTATCCGGCACATAGAGGTGATAAGCATGGTTTTGGTTGTCATACTCCACCAACGCGCCATCCTGATAGCGGGTGCGATGTACATGTTCACGGCTGCTTGCGGCAGCGTAACTTTCCCCTGCACCTAGCACATGGTCGGGTTTATGGTGATCAGCTGCCGCACTATACACACTGCCCAGGATCACCCCCTGAGCGGTGTCACCACAGGGCGCAAGGACAATAACCTGCTCACCAATTTCCGGGGCGCGCCAGGTCATGTTATGTGCAGCCATGTCGGTCAGCCAGGGAAGTTTGGCCGTGATCCAGTCGCCGATTTTTACCTTTACCCGGGCCGTCTCGTAATCAACCTCGTGCACCGTACCAAGCGTGATCAGCTTGCTTAAACGATGCTGTAAGTCAGATAATGCTAACTCAGATTGAGCAGGATCCAGATTCATAGCACCTCCCCGGCAGGCGTTTGGGTGCTGTAGATTAACTTGTGCTCATAACCCTGCTGCCCCAGATAAACGTCCGTGATGGGCGTGCCAGGTGATTCGCTTTGTTCAACCTGATAGTAAAATGACCAGCTCAGCTGTAACTGTGCTTTAATCCCTTCACTGTGCTGGCTAAACGCAAAGGTCGTTTGCTCGGCAATAAAGTGTTGCCAGTGGGTGGGCACGTCGTCCGCCTGCATCGCGGCTTCGCCTGTGCTGAGTACCTCATCCAGCCGCTCCAGTAGCCTGGCTTTATCGCCATCCATCAACGCAATATCAAGCTGCACGCTCAGCACCCGCCTGTCCAGCGGGTTTGGGCTGAGATTTTTGTTGTACGCCGGTCCATAGCTGACACCTTTATCGGTGCCTTTACTTTGCAGCTCGCTGGCCTGTCGTTCCTGTTTAGGCGTGACAGTTAGTTGCGCTTGCTGGGTCAGGTCCGGGGCAACCTGGCTCGGGATTAGGTAATCCACCTGAGCCACCTGTGCCAGGGACGTCGTCAGGCGCTCAAGCACCTGGGTGATTAAGGTCGTTCGTTGCATAGACTTGCTCTTAGATTAAAAAGACTCGAAGACAATCAGTGAGTCAGGGCGGGCGACGTGCCCGAAGGGGACGATATTACAGCTCGGGTTTGACCGGCCAGGCGACTTCGTTTGGCGAACTAAATGCCTGCGGTAAATCTCTCAATGCCTGACGGTATTGCTTCAGCTCTTCAGGGATCGCGCCTTGTGTTTCCTGATACTTCAGTACTAACCAATCCGTTGAGCGCAAATACGCATCGCGCATTACTCTGATTGAGTGCCACTGACTCTCATCTGCTAGTTGCTGAACGGGCATTTGCACTTCGTTTTCTTCTGTGTCCATGTTTACTGCTCCCATGTAGGTTGGTTTTGACTGATGCGCTCTGCACTAGGGCGACCACGTTCCGACGTATACTCAGTGCTTACGCTAATAGCTCGGGATGCGCCGCAGTGGAATCTTGGGTCAACTTTAAGGGTTAACCTCGCGATTCCCGAGTCATAGCCCTGATTAATTGCCCTGAAATTCACAGGGACCGACGACCCTGCCAGATCCGGACCCAGAGGAATTTCTTTGTCAGGGTTATCCGGCTCTGAAATAAACAGGCTCAGATGGTTATTGTGGACAATATTTTTTGCTTCCATCACGGCAGAAACACAGTCCGCAAATGAAGTGCCAGTAAACACCAGGCGCTCGGTGTATGCGGATGCAAACATCCCTCGATGGGTCATAATAACTTCGCATTTAAAGTAGTCACCGGGTGCGCCGAAACCACCGCCATTTCGTGCGTCAAATTCAAGTAAATTGATGTAGTAGGGCTCCTGTGGCGCGGCGCAACGCGGAAAAGCAGCATCCGGTCCATCAGCTGCTGTATACCCACCATTACCAAGCGTAGTCGCAAAAAAGTAACGCTTTATTTTGCCTTGTTTATGAACATCCAAGCCGTTAACCAGTTCAGTATGGCCACTTTTCCAGCTATTAAACTCAGACTGGGCCTGAGCCATCTCAGTATTGAGCGACGCTTCAGCGTTTGTTACACGGGCATCAACCTGCGCTAGCTTGGCATTCAGTGTGGTTGTTATTTCACCGGCTTTATCGGCCACAGTCTGGCACAATGCGTTGGCACGCCCTGCGACCTCTGTTAGTTGCTGCGAGATTGGTTTAGTTTCAGTTGTCATATAGTCTCCTTTAAACTTTGTAAGTCTCTTTTATCAGGCATGTTCCAGGGCCGTCAGTCGCCATTCTTGTGCAATCTGGCGATGCATTGTATCTAACTGGACCAGGGCCAGCTCGGCCAGTTCGTTGTCGAGGATCAGGTTGAGGTTATCAACGCCAAGTTTGACCTCAACACTGTCAGAGGGCAGCTGTGTCAGGCTCAGGGTGAGCCACTGCAGCACCTTGACATCCGGCGTCCGGTACCCAAGCGTAGTATTGGGTTTTGAGTAGACGCCCAGTAAAATAAGCTTGGGCTCCCCGTTTGCCAGCTTTTCGCCGGAATCCAGAAATACGCCAATTTCGCCAATGGCGTATTCCAGCGGTGCCTCGAATTTGGCGGCCACTTTCAGGCTGCTGCTTTCACCGTCGGTATAATCCGAGTCGGCAATTTCCACCAGCTCTTTTTGAGCGCGCAGCGTGGTTTGATTTTTCGACGGGGTGTAGCTTGCATCGCCAAAGGCCATATGGCTTATTTGCCCTTTAAAGCCTCTGGCGCGCGCCGACAACAGCGCATCCAGCCCCACCTGAGTAAATTGCAAGGTTAATGCTGACATTAAGTCACTCCTTGGAAATGAAAAGATTGAATATTCAGGGCATGAACACCAGAAAATAGCGCCAAGTGCCCGGCCGATGTATCGGGGGTTACACCAACACCGTCGACCGCAATGCGGGCATTATTTAACGACTGCAGCAGCCCATGGGCGGACAGGGTGCCGCAACCAGAGTCCGGTTTAATCCCCTCGCCCTCTGCGCGCCAGCGCTGACAATGAAGTAAATGTCCCGCCGCGATTATTGCCACCGAGCCCGGAGTCGGATCAGGCGTGATGCCTACTCCCATCGCTTCATAGTCAATGAGGGTCAGCGGCGATTGTGCCGCCCCGAAAGGTGCCAGAGATTCGCTTAATGCTATACCCAGCTGTAAATCAACATGAATCGCGCCGCGCTTGACGGCATTGATCACCCGGCGGATTTTTTTCAGCATCCGGGGAGTCAGCAGTCCTTGCTGTTGGTCGTCCAAATTCTGATTCACCAGTGCCCAGACTTTAATCGTCCCGGGCGGCATGACCTCATCTGAGGGAGTGTCCGCTCCTTCGGACTGCCACCATTCCTTGATCTCAGTAGCAATATTTAAACTGTCGAGCGCTTTTTGCAGCGCGTAAGGGGTGCCCTTGTACTGGTGCACCGCAAAGGCATCACGGATAACCTGGCGTTTGAGTGTTTCTGACCAGGCTTCATCCCATTCATCCACCGACATCGCCCAGGCCAGCCAGGGTAACAGGGCCGCTGGACACAGCATGGGATCCCAAAGCGCACGAAGCAGCAAGCGGATATCCTGTAAAATACAGGCATCCTGCAGCGCCCGGCGCTGTGCTTGTTCATCCAGGTAGTGGTGCCAGTTAGGGATCTTGAGTGCCCGGGCAAGCTCAGCTAGCTTAGCTGCCGGGCAAATCGCCTGGTCCCATAGTAAGGTCAGTAGCAGACTGATATCCGCACTAACAAAAGCTCGGTCGGTCGTGCTATTTAACCGCCACTGTGTGGCAAGGCGCTGACGTTCTGCCTGGCTCCTGTTGCTGATATTCAGCGTATCAAGCAGCAAAGCCCGTACCTGATCTGGTCTGACTATCTCATCCGCAACCGCCCGGCTCAGCGCCGATGCATTGGTTGGCAATAATTCATTCATCTTTGACCACCACAGTCACTTGCGTATGCTCGCACCAGGCCGACTGAGTCTGTGTGACAGACACATTGCTGGCGGGAGACAGCAAGTTCACTTCGTCTACCCCTTCTCGATGCAGCGCCGCAAACAAACCAGCGCGGGTTACTTTTTTGCCCAACGCTCTGCGACTTGTCAGGTAGGCTTGCAATGCGTCTTCGGCCGCCAGCCGGATAGCTTCGGCAGACGGCCCAGGTAACACAATCAGCTGGGCGTTAACCGTAAAGGGCACAATTTGTGCGCCATGCACAGTTACTCTGTCTCCCAGAGGTCTGACTTGCGAGGCCCCCTGGTGCTCCCATCCCTGGGCCGCAAAATGTTTACCCACCTTGTCGAGCAAAGCCTGCGTGGGCGTACCGTCCCCTTCGTTACTCAAAATGGTCAGGGTGATCTCGCACGGCGCCGGACTGCGCACCGTCACATCCCGAATGGCCGGGTCGAGCGACAAAGTATGAAAGGTATAGGCCGATGCGCTGCCCGCGGTATTTAACCCATCAAAGGCCAGCTGAATACGCTGGCGAAACCGGATGTCGCTTTCACCGTCGCCGCGCAGCAGGTTATAGCGCGATGCGATGGCATCCAAATCTGCGCCACTGGCTGTTGCCAGCATCATTCCTTTGACCGCATCATTTACCTGCTGAGTATTCAGTACCTGCTGGTAAGCCAGCGTTTGCAACAAGGGGGTCAGCGGGTCGCTTTCCAGTTTAAGGGCTTCAGCATACTGAGGATGTAACGCCAAAAAACGCTGTTTGATTTCACTAAACTGCTGCTCGAAATCCACATCCTGTAGCAGGTCCGGCAAAGGCACCCGAGACAGGTCTGGTGTTGCAAATTGGCTCATCTCATCCTCGGTCTTTACAATAAGGGTATAAAAAAACTCGATTTGGTCCTGCATCAGTGCAGCACCGCATCGGGTTTATCACGGGAAGTCTGTTTTTAATCTCTGTTAGCTTTCTCAAGCTTAGGTGTATCTTACTGATTTTCTGGAATTAAAAACGGTCAACTTTGACCGGTTTAAATGTCACAGAGTGAGCCACTGTTAATCAGGCATAAAAAAACCACCAGTCGTAATACGAGCCAGTGGTTTTTAACTTGCGGATTATTTAACTACAAAAATAACAGTTACCTGGTTGCTTGACTTAACTTTCTCAAGCTTAGGTATATCTTACTGATTCTCAGGGCAGAAAACCGGTCAATTCTGACCGGATTGAGTATTTTCACGTTTTTCATGCCCGACAGCAGCAAAGTTACAGCGCTGCTGTAAAACTGAATGCATCCAGCGCTTCAATGGAAGTCAGCTCTGTAACCTGTTGTTCCGCTTCATCACTTTTCTTGCGCAGCGCTTCGCGTTTTACCAGTTCAGCCCGCAGTGATACCGTTGCTTCCTGTTGCTGTACATCATCGCGGCTAAGCTGTGCCATGAGTAAATGTTCCTGAACTTTGGTCACACGCCACTGCTGCGCTTCCAGACAATCATAAACGGCGCGTTTAATCTCACGAATCAGCGCAGCCTTGCGTAAAGCAATGGCGTCTTCGCTTTGGTTAGGTGGCTGGTAAGCAGCGATAAAGGCCTCGACAGACGCTTCATCCCAGGTTTCTCCCGTGTGCGGATGCACCAGCCAATAGTTTCCCTCAATCTTCATGCCTTTATCGGCAAAATATTCGCAACTCATGATCTCTCCTTAAAATGCGCGACAGGTACGGCCAAGGCCGTATTGGTTGTACAAATAATGCTCATTGAGCAGGCCAATATGATTGTAGGGATTTATACAATTTATGGACCCAGCCACAATACCTGCATCATAACCAATATTGTCAGCCTTGGAACGATAAGAATACATTCCAAGGAGTTCACCATCCTGGCTCTCCAACGCCACTGTGACTTCTCCCTCACTATTAGTCATGCCGGTTGAACTGGGAGTCCGATAAGGTTCAGAACTACTCATAAAGAAAAAGTTAAGCGGCTCAAGTCGCTTTTCAGCTGTGAAACGATAATGGGCGCTGTATTTAGACCCCCCCATTTTTACCACGTTATTAAATACCCCAAAGAACCCGTAGTAGCTGGCGGCATAGCTGCTTAGCTTTGATTCACTGCCTGAATACCTGTTCATTCCATAAGGATGATCCACCAAGTGATGAATGAAATTAACCGTTGTAAAATCTCTTGCATCCACATAAGCCTGCAGTTCAGCCTGGTTAGCAATCGCTATATTGGTAACGACATTGCCATCCCGGTACTTCTCAATAAGCAACGAAGTATTTTCATCTACCATAACTAAACAATGTTTCACATTATCGTATAACACAGCAACACTGGCATAGTTATGGCTGGTATTAGTTGATACGCCATACTGGTCTATTGCATTCAGGTTTTGCTTAGGCTTAGTCAATGAAGTGAATCCCTGTGAACGTACAAACACGCCGCCATAATTTACAGTGGCTGTTGCCTGCGAATCTTGAGTGCTGTATACCACGTCATAGTCGATATCAGCAGGGTTGTCTTTTGTTCCCAATGGTAAAAAAGCGCTTGCACCATACATATACACTTTACTGGTTGGATTTTGCGCAAAGACATTCGAGTATAAATAACTCGTACTGGTGGTTACTTTAGCGCTGCCATTGTCTTCAAGCATCAAATGCTCAAGTCTACATTGTTCCTGGTCAGCTCCGTGGGTAAACCCAGGGCGAACCAAATATGTTTTACCACTATGGTCATAGACAGCCAAAACCGCTGTAGAACGTCTGTACTGGGCATTTGAATGAGCAGTCTCCAAAGGTACCATCCCAAACAAAGGCTTGATCTGATTAGAGAAAGCCCTCCCCTGCAAAGCTTCAACCCGGGCGAGACTCGGTGCCATTGCATCCAGCTGATCCAGCTTGGCCGCTTTCCCTTCAAGCGCAGCGCCATTGTCGTTAAGGGTCTGCGCCGCCTGCTGCAGGCTGGTCTGGCCGACCTGAGCGGCCTGTTGCAGCGCCGTCGTGGCATCATCTATATGTGATTCGGCCACTGCCACAACAGCCTGTTCCAGTTTTTCGTTGTCGGCCAGTTTCGTGATTGCATTGCTAACCAGCGCCTGCTCTTCAGCGCTAAGCGGTTGTTCGCCTTGCATGTCGGCGACTAATTTGTCGACCATGACCTGCACAGCAGTTTGTATACTTGCCATAAATTCCTCGTTGAATGATGTAGAAAGTAAATGAAGGGGCCTGCACTAGAGCGCAAGCAGGGGCTCACCCAGCAGTTGGTTCAGACGGCTACGGCGCAACTTCTCCTGCACCGCCTGATACTGTTGCTGTTGAATGTGTTGTTGCTGATATAACTGCATATCTACTGCCGTCAGGGCACTGGCCAGCCGCAAGACATCCTGTTGCAACAGGTTGTCCGGGTGCGGCAGCGGCAATGAAAAATGCGTGGTTACTGGATTATTCATACCGCCTCCTTAGATAGAAAATGCCCGCAAAGCACGTACCCTGGGCCGTTCGGTGTGACTGCCCGACAACAGCAACTTCACCCGGGCACTGCGCTGTGTCAGGTTATCCAACTGATAGTGACACAACTGCCAGCCCTCATCCGCGGCCTGCGCCGATTTCAGTGGTACCTCTGCCCAGGTGTCGCTCTGCTCAATCAAAACTGTGACTTTCGCCACACCGGGCAGCTGGGCTTCAAAACTCACTTTCAGGCTGCCATCCAGTTCACAGGGAATCGCCCGGGTCACGTAATCGGCCTGCTCTGCCACCTTGCCCAGCGCCGTCTGTACGCTTTCAAACAACACCGGAGACTGAGTCGCCGTACCGGTCAGTTTGGCACTGACGCTGAGTGTTTCTGTGGCTTTATTGGCAAGTCGTACTGACTGCAGCTCCTGCAAGCTGAACGTACCTGTACTTTCTCCTGAGAACTCAAGTTGTAGCTGAGTGTCACTGCCCGGGCGCTCCGCAACGGCCAGCGCCAGCAAGTCTGTGTGGCTATCCAGTGCCACTTCGCCCAGTGCAACCTGGCGCTCGGTTTGAGTGAAGCGCGCTGCTTTGAGACGAAATGCCAGATCGCGATTCTGGTGCGGTGTCCAGGTGGACGCATTACTTGAAGATAACAGGACACCCACCTGATAGGGCTGACTGGTTACCCAGCCGCTTTGGCTGTCAAACTTACCCAGCTCAGCAATCGCCACTTCATGTTCAGCGCCATCCGTGAGGACCACCAGCGCATACTCTTCACCAGCATTGAGCGACACCGGGGTAAATTCAAATAAAGTTGGTTCACCAGCGAGCTTGATGTCGCCTTGCTCTAAAGTCGCCTCAGCCAGCACCGTCTGATTGGGGATCCCCAGCTCGGTCTCACGGATCTGCACGCGGACCGCTTCCTCACCGGTCTTTTTAAACCACAGCTCAACTGCGGCTATGAAACGGCGCTCTGGCAGGGTGAAGGTTTGCGCCAGCGGATCGTAGCGCACCGTCACAATGGAATTGATGCGCCTGACCGTTTCGCTGCGAATGGTGGCATTGCCGGTATAACGCGCCTGCCCCACCGAGCCCTTTGCGCCACTGAAGCGCACATCTTTACTGCCCACCGGCACATTACCGGGGATCAAAAATCGGCCACGTACCTGACCATTATTGTCTGCCTTGATCATTAAACCTCCTGAGCCTGGACACTGATCCCATCAAAGGTCACCCGGTCCAGGGTTTCCAGCGGGCCAAATCCGGAAATGGTAAAGTTCACCCAACGTGAACGCATAAACTGAGCCTGACGCGTGGTCCGGTTCAATACCTGAGTACTGGTGCGAGTGCGGGTTAACCTGCGTAAGCCCCGGCCAATATCAAAGCGCCGGGTGATTGGGCTGGTCCAGCTGCGACTTGTCTGGGTCCAGTGGTCAACACTGGGTGACAAACGTACAGTGGCAGGGATAGGTTCAACCGCCTGGTACGGATTCACCTTCATACTGCCGGTTTGCTTGGTTTGCGCCAGCACGTCTTCAAGTTCATAGGGCAAGGTCAGCACACTGCCGGTCGGCAAAGACAGTTCAACAATGTCGGCACTCAGGGGTAAGATCAGCTCACCATCAACAATGGCAGCCGATTGTTCAACGCCTGCGTCGCGCATATCGTCGTCAATGAAGGGATCGACAAACACACCAAACTTGCTGGCGGATTCTTCACTGTTGGCGTCATTACGCAGTCGCTCAATCGCCAGCAACTGATACAAATCACTGATCTGAGACTGCATTTGTTCCAGCTCAGACATAGACACCGCTCTGACCGCCAGGTTTTCAATCTCCGGCGCCTGTTCGGCGTACCAACTCTGACTTACCTGCGCCAGTGGCAAATGGTTGGCAGGCACTTTAGGTGCTACGGGCAACTGGTGGGCAGGTTGGCCTTTAATACGTTTAAGCTGGCCAAAGCGGTCCAGTACCACCAGGTCAATGCGTGGCCGATACCACTGATAATCGACTGTGATCAGCGCATTCTCGACCAGTTCACCCTGTGGCTGCTGTTTTTGCAGAGTAAAACCGAACTCATCATGGTCTATTGCCACCTGAGTACGAAAGCGATAACGCACCTCAAACTGGCTGCCGGGTGCAGGCTCCGCGCCACTAAGTTGCCAGCTGATGTGGTTACGCAAAAACAAAAAGTCGACTCCGGCAACAAACGTGGTCTCACCCTGCGTCACACTGAGGATCTCCAGCACCGATTCATCCGGTAGCAAATCTTCACCGCCTGCCAGCTGAGCACGGGTTATTGTGGCGCTTTTTTCGATACTGACATTCACTTCTTCCACCGCTTTCACCGGGAAGAAATCCAGATCAACCCGCATACTGCGTGTGCCATCGTCCGACGCCGGAACACTGATAAAGGCTTTAGGCTCCTCCCTGACCGTGCCTATATCAGGATCCCAGTTAAAGGCGGTGCTGCGCGCAGTATCAAAGGCCACTTCATAGCCCTGAATATGTGCCTTACCTTCTTGCAAGCTAAAGACCTGCTGGTCGGCTTCGCGGTCACGATAGCTCAACGCCATGCCTTCAACGACATAGCTGCCGCCATTGGCTTCACGGTCATAGCGGGCCAGCGCCTGAGTCACGGCATCCAGCTGAGGCGGTGGCTGTTTAATGATCAGCACTCCCTCTTCGATGCGGTGTACCGGGTAAAAAGCATCTTCTTCAGCCAGGGCATCATCTCGCAACCCCCACAGGCAATGCTGCTGTAATCTGGCAGCACCAGGCTCATCGTAATTAAGGGCATTCACGGCTGGATCTCTGAGCCCCGGGTCTTCCACTTCCGTTACGACACTGTGGGTCAGCCAGACACCAATATCCACCGGGCCTTGCAGCGCAATGGTGAGTGTGGCAGCAGGCAGGCTTCTGATATGACCATCCAGATAAACCTGAGCGGCGCTCAGTTGCGTCTCACCCGATTGTGTATCGATAACCACATCACCGCCAAAGACCAAATCACCATCTTTGAGTAAGACATCGGCAATGCCTTTAACCTGATGCTGAACCTGCGACTGTAAGTCGTTCAGTTCCCGGCTTTGTAAACCACGCCCGGAGCGAAACAGCAGCCGTTCATAGCCGCTGGCTTTGTCATAATTGTGATAATAATCCTGTAGCATGGGCTCTCCTAAAAACTCATCACAAATTCAAAACTTTCCCGCACTCCTGGTTCCCTGACCAACGGTGCCCGGTGGTCCAGTAACAGCAGTGTGCCTGGTGATACAACTTGATCCGGCGAAACATACACCTGCCCGCCAGGTACATCTGTCGTGAACGTGGTGCCCGAAAAGATCCCCAGCTCGCGTATGGTTTCGCCCTGCGCATCTTCGAAGTCAAAAATAAACTGGCAATAAACATGACGCGTTGGCTCAGCACAGTGGCGGTAACGCGCGCCTTGTACCTCAATGTCGCCTTGTTCATCCGGTTCGCAAAAACCTTGTATTTTCACTTTGCGATATCCCAGGGGATCAGCTAGTTGTGCAGCACTTATGGGCTCGGATGGTGGCGTCTGCCAGTTGCCATCACCGCGGCCCCATGCCAGATAAAGTGGGGTTTGGGCCACACTACGTGCAAGCAGAGTGCGCCCGTTAAAGGTGAAAATAGACAATGTAACTCCTTGTTTTGAAAGTTAGGTAAGTGAGTAATGACACTGGACAAGCTGAGGTGTCTGGCTGTCTGACCAGCTCACCGTTGACCAACTTCCCTGCCAGAGCCCGGGTTGAGTGTGAATGTGGCTGGCAATCGCGCGTTGATGCGAAATACCTGCCTGAAGTTGGCAAGTTAGCGGGACACTCAGTACCAATGCACCCAGGCGGTGAGCATGGAGATGGCCCCATAGTTGTCCTCGCTTGCGTAATGCGCCGCCCTCACTGTGCGCAGATACATCAGTGCGTTCACAGTGGGAACGCTGGCGAGACAATCTCACTTTTTTGCCATCTTGCAGGGTGTAGTGAAAGCCAGACTGATCACTGAGTAAATCGCCAAACTGACTCGAAGACAGAGCCAGTTCGCGCAGATCAAGCTGATAGGTAATGCGAACCAACTGGCTTCGAGCCGGTGCACTTAACTCACTCAGTTGCGCCAGCCGGTTGAGTTGCCACTCTCCGGGCACGCTGTCAAGATGCAGCTGGTAGCGGTAAAAATGCCGACGTGATTGCGACTCCTCAATCTGTAATAAAGGTACACCGAGCCAGCCGACCGCCATGGCCAGACTCGCCCGGGTACCCCGGATCCGTTGCCAGCTCAGTCCCTGCAACAACACCTGATCCAAATTGTCCAGATAGGGCTCCAAAGGATCTAAGCCATATTCCCATACCAGCCAGGGCAGCAAATCCGGATTTGGATGAGACTTAAAGCCGCGTAACAACGCAATGCCGGCTTCCAGCGTCTGGGTAAGTTGTCCATGCTGATCTAAAGCCCACTGCAGCGCGGTATGATTTGGCGGGACTAATGGCGTGTTCGGGGTCAGGTTTTCAGACATAGGTTTACCTGCTTAAGCTGAACATATTGATTTGCCGCAACCTCAACCAAAGTAGCAGGCGTAAGGATCTCAACATGCTTCACACCGGCCACGTGTAACTGCGCACTAAGCCAGCTGGGGGTCATCACAGTGCCCAGCGCCAGCTCTGTCTGCCAGGCTGCAAAAAGCTTAGCCTCCAGCTGTTCAAACACCCGTAAAGGCGTATTCGGGTTAAGGTAAATATCAGCGCGGACATCCACCTCAATGGCCTGGGCCAGCTCCACATCCACCGCATCGGTCAGCACTTTAACCTCATCACTGAGCACATAGCTGCGTACCTGCTGTAAAGCTGTTACGGGATCCAGGTCCGGATGAAATAACACTGCCACCCGTACCTTACCTGGTTGAGGGCTGTCTACTTCCACGTCGCGAATCGCACTGGGGGCAGCACTCAGTGCCGCATTGCGATAGTGGTCTTTACTGCCGGCCGTGCTGGATGCCAGGGTCTTTTGCCGGATCCGCTGGCGAAATCCGACGTCTGCTTCATTGGCCGCCCGCACTACACCATAAAACAACCCCAGCTGGTCCAGATCGGCGTCCTGTGCTGTTGCCAGTAAGTTCGACTGCACAGCTTCGTTAATGCGCTGACGCAGCAGCAATTCGCGATAGCTTTCGACCTGCAAGCAGACCGATAATGGCTCACTTTGCAGGGCCAATGCCTCTGCATACTGTGGCGCAAGGGCTTTAAACCGCGCTACCCGCGCCTGATAAATTTCTTCAAATTCAATAGATTCTAAAATATCGGGCGCTGGCAGCGCCGCAAAATCGAAAAGGTCGGTCATGAAGAGCCTCAAAGGGAGAGTACCGGCAGCGTCAGAAGCTGCCTTTGAAGTGGTTCAGAAGTGGAGTGATTAGGGCGCCAAAATCTCGGAAACCCCTTTAGCGCGGCTTTGAATTTCGGATAAAACCACCTCGGTCCCTTTTTGCTGATAGGGAAAATACAAGGTGCCAGAATCAACCTGCTCACCGATTGTACCAATGAGATCGACACAGCCTTGCGCCGTCGGTTTAATATCCTCCAGAGTGCTTGCGCTGGCAATCGCAGAAACCAGTTTGGAGAGCTCCACCAGTAACAAGTGAGCCGTATCTGAAGTCGTGCCTAACAGTGACTCACTGTCGCCGACTCGTTGCGTGATTTGACCACGCTTGACCTGTTTTTCCAGGCTTGCCAGCATGGCCTGATGTGCTTCTGGGGTTGGAAATTGATCCATTTCGATACTCCTATGCTTTGATATGCGGATAGTTAACAACGCGGTCAACGGCAAATGTGGCATTGCCACCAAAATCGACAATATTCTGTGGTTGCTTGTCAGACGGAACCTGAGTACTGACAGCGTTGACAAAACGAACAAAAAGCCGTGTATAGGGGTGCAGCCCAGCAATGCTCACACAGGGGATCGTCAGCATTTTAGCGCAGCTATTCCATCCACCGATTGTATAAACAGTTGCGCCCTGGGCTTCTATGGCAGCATTAAGCTGCTCGCTGTTCGCATGTTCATTTGCCAGCACGAACTGCATATTGGAACGACTCCAGTCCGCGGCATACTGGGTGGGAGACTCTGAGTAACCCGGCTCATAGCTGTAGCCATTTTTTAGATGGACTCGCGTTAAAGCACCCGCTACCGGGTACTGGTGATAGCCTATGCCAGTCACAGGGACAAGTTTCCATTTAGACATATGTGGCTGCTGTGGATCAGCTTCAATCTCCAAAGATGTTTTGGAGTGTGCAACGCCATCAAAATAATTGATACGCATATCCGAATGACTGGCAGCCAGGTTAGCGATGGCCTGGTCCATACGTGCCTCAGCACTGGCAACTGTGGCGTTAATCGCAGACATTTTTCCGGTGACGGTTTGGGTCAGCGTGTTGTTTGACGCCACCAGCTCTCCATTGGTTTGCTGCAACGCTGCGATACGCTGATCCAGCGACATAGTTTGTGAATTACTCATAGTTACACTCCTAGTTCGAGTAAACGGTCGTTAAATTGAATTTGTCTGTGGTTTGACTGCAGCTGGGCAATGGCCATACTGGTTTGCGCCTCTGTCATGGCCACAAATTCGGGGGTGTGAAACAGGTTCAGATCCCCACTCGTATTGACGGTCAGATGCTCATAGGGTACTGCCGTTAATGTCAGGTCAAAGCCCTGCACAACACGGGCAACCGGGGTCTGATAAAATAATACGTGCTCCGGATGCGACCAGATGGCAAACAGCGTTTTCTGGGCATCATCGGAATGATCGTTCAGATAAAAGCCCACTTCACGGACGGCATATTCATTATCGTCAGAGAACACACCGGACAGATGAAACTGGCCGTCGCCGATCACCCGGCCATCACTGACCAGCACATTGTTACGTTCATTTTGCAGGCGCGTCTGGGTGCGATTGGGCACATAGCCTTTGTCACCGACGCCGATGCGCCCGATCTCTAATTGAATGCCATGGATCTGCGCATTCACGGCGGCGTTGATCCCCGCCTGGGTAATAATGGGTGTATAGATACTCATAGATTGCCTAAACAGTTGTCATCACGACCTGCTGAAATTGGGTTGTCGCTATTGCACTGGCAACCCAGATAGCCTCTGCCAGCTGCATGTCTATTGCCTGATGCATAACAGGCGTAGCCACTGACAGCGACTGAGCAACGCAGGCCAGATGTGTTGATGAAGGTGAAAAAGTAAAATCGTAGTGCTGATGCCATTGACCAGTCTGGGCACTGACGGCATCCGCACCTGCGCCCAGGGCCAAACTACTTTGCTGCATAACCCCAACACTAAATTGGATCTGGCTGCGACATGGCTTAGTGGCCGCCACGGTTTGCCACAGCTGGGCCTGAAGCTTTGGCGTCAGTAGGGTGTTTCCCTGTGGATCCAGGTTTTCATGGGCCAGTGCCAGTAGCTCAGCACTGTGCGGCACACCGCCGGTTTGCCACCACTCTTGCAACTCAACACTGGCATTCAGGCTGCTCAGAGACCGCTTAATAGCCCCAACGGTGCCTTTGATCCTGTGATTCGGCACACTGTCGGCAATCACCTGACGCTGAATATGCTCGGGCCAGAGGCTGTCCCAGCTATCCACGCTGAGCCCATCGGCCAGCCAGGGCAAAAAATGCGCCGGGCAGCGCCACGGATCCCAAATTTGCGAAATGGTTACTGGCACCTTAGAAATACGACGTCCGGCCTCATCCAGTGCTTGCTCAAACTCGCTCGTCTGACAGGGCAACAGTGATTCAGACATGCTCGCCTCCGATATCGACTTCAATCCCGGAGCAATAAGCAGCCTCATCCTGCCCCACCGTGATGTCCCACTGTGGTTCCAGTAACTCAACTCGCTGAACCCCTTCTCGATGCAATACTGCGTACAGGGCTGACAAAGAAATGTCATGGCCGAGTTTGCGATGATCAAGCAACCAATCAGAGGTGGTCTTCAATGCTTCCTGCTTAATGGCGTCGCCATCCATACCTGGATACAAATATAAACGGGCGTGAATGGTAAAATGACGGATCAATGCCGGTTTCACCCTCACCCTATCGGTCAGCGGACGGATCTCATCCTGGTTGAGATAGGTCTGGACTGTATTCAGTAAAGCAGGCGATGCCTGCCCGGTTCCTTCATCACTGAGAATGGTTACCGCCACATCACCCGGCATGGGGTCACTCAGTCCCGCACTTGATGTACAGTTCAATACAAACGCGCTTGTTGCAGCATCGTCCGCCACCGCTGAGTGCTCAAATTCAGGCGCGCAGACATACACATCCCGTACGTTTGGCGATGCTTTCATAGCATGAAACACGTAAGCGCCGGCCGGTCCCGCAGTGCTGAATCCTTCCAGCGCCAGGCGAACTCGTTCGCGATAGCGCTCATCACTTTCGTACTCGGATGGTACTGGCGGTGTTGCAGAGGCATCACCTGACGAGAGCAGCGCACGGCTGACACCAAAGCGCGCACCCAGGTAATCCAGCTCAGCGCCGCTGGCTTTGGCCAGTAACACGGCTTCAGCCGCCTCATTAATGCGCTGCCTTATTAGCATTTCCCGGTAGGCAAAGGCTTCAATGAGCTTAATGGCAGGGTCACTGGCATAATCCAGCCCTCCCCCGTCATAGCGCTGTGAAAAGTCCGCCACGATGGCCGTTTTTATCTCATCAAAGCTCAGCGGCTCTATCAGTTTTGGTGCAGGTAAACGTGCCATATCTATGGCACTAAAATTGGTCAGAGACATAGCAGCTCCTGATATTACAAGTTTGGAAATTAAAGTAGAGGGCAGCGCAAGAATGCGGCGGGCGGGCGAGAATTACAGCAGATTGTTAACGCCATTGGCGCGGTCAATGATCTCCTGTTTTACGGTGTCCAGCCCTTTGCTTTGATACGGGAAAGTCAGCTCACCCGTTGCCACCTGGCCTTCAATATCACCAATGGTGGCTTGTAGTGAAGTCACAGACGCTTTCACATCGTCCAGGTTGTCGGCTTCTGACAGTTTGTTGACAAAGCCGCTCAATTCATTGAGAAGCAGGTGCGCAATGTCGGTTGCAGTGCCAGTTAATGATGCAGTGTCAGCAACATGAAAATTAACTTTGTTACGCAATGCATTTTTCGCCGAAGCTACCCGAGTATCAGACATTTGGTCCGGGTTAATGGTCAGAAAATTATCCGTCATAATTTACTCCTTATAGCTGTTCCACATCGGATTCAATCACTTCAATGTCACCACTTCTGAATAAGCGACCGTTTCCTACTCTCATCGCATCTACACTGAAAGTTAAAAAATGCTTTTGAGCAAAAGACAATCGGCAATAAACATGATCATCACTGCCTACATAGAGGGTTGGTAGATGAGAACCAATGGCTTGCTCATTGATTAAGTCACCGTATGTTGCGTAGGCATAACCAACAAACGTTGCATCAACAACTTTCGCTTCATGGTAGGCGTAACCCCGCACTTTAAGATGAAACATTTCATCCATCGTTTTTACATTCAGAGGCAGGCGTAAATGGACAGTCGTTGGGCCAGAACCACTCGTAAAAAATTGCGCAATACCAAAAGACAAAGTGCCCTTGCCTCCATCACCAATGACAGTTAAATCATCTAAAGAGCTGTCAACCCTGGCCTTTTGCTGTGCAACAAAGCTATTCACTTCCGTCATTTTGCTGCTGACGGTGCTATCAATACTCTGAATTTTGTTGTCTACCGTACTGGTCAGCGATTCTGAGGCTTCAACCAGGCTGGCAATGTCGTGTTCTAATGCCATATTTTTCTCCGTTTAAAATTGGAATTAAAAAGTTAAATAAAATTAGGTTCTTGGAAACTGTGCTTTAATGGCGTTACGTGCGCCCAGCCAGCGCTCACGGGCCTTGCCAGCCTGCGGGCTATGTTCACCATACTCAGCGCACGCCGCCAGAAACTGAAATGCCAGGCCGTCACTGTGTTGTTGATAAGCCTGCATACGGGCGGCATCAACGTGTGCCTGATGTTGCAGTGCTTTGGCTTGTTTGAGTAATTTAATGGCTTCTTCGGCCAGCTGTTGTGCTCGCTCAGGAGCCGTGCTGTATTGAGTCATAGAGGTGCCTCCTTGTTTGTTCTGGCCAGGTGCCTAAAGCACGCCCTGATCCATCAATGCAAATTTCAGTTTCAGGTGACGATGCATGTTGCCAATTTGTGCCGAGCCCATTTTGGCCAGCTCAGGCGCGACCAGAATGTTGAGCTCAACGCCCTGATCAATCACCGTGATTGAATCAGATGGCACACCCGTAAGGGCCAGGTCAAACGCCAGCAGCAATTCAACATCATTGGATTTATAAGCGATAGACTCAGTTGGTGAGGAATATACGGCGAATAAGACATGCTGAATTTCGCCATTGACTTCCTCTTCGGTGTAAAAGCCGATTTCGTTAACGAAAAACCCCTCTCCTGCGATAGGCTCGGCGTCACGCACCGTCAGATGTAACTGTTTACCATCGGCAAGGGTTTTGGCACTGGCCAGATCGAGCCTATACTTTTCATCCTGCAGTCGTGTGATCCCCTCATGCGGCTGATAGCTGCCACTGCCCAGACCCACTTTGCTGATTTTGGCTTTAAAGCCACCTTGTTGCGCCCTGAAAAGCGCCGATAAGCCCGTCGAGGTGATCACGGGCTGTAGTAAAATACTCATTGATAAAAAGCTCCTTTACGCAGATACGCCAAGCGTGCCGTAGCAACGCACCGCACTCACCCGACGGCGACTGATGTGCATCACCGCAGCGGCGCAACTGCGATTGTTAATAAACTCATCGGGAATTCGCTGACTCGTCAGCCCTCTCAAGCGAACGACCTGCACGGGCTTGCGCGTCATGCACAGTCCCTGCCGTAAACCACATTGCCAGGTTCGGTGGCGCAGTTTATCCACCCCAGCGCGGTGCCTGAGCACCTGATAGCGCGAACGAGATAAGTTGCCAGCCAAAGTCAACCCAACCTGGCTGTCACGTTGTTTGGCTTTATCGCCAGTGCAGGGCCCCACGGCCGCATACATCCGCTTGTGTGTGATCGGGTGGACGGTGGCACCCGCCGCTGCGCCACTGGCCATTTTCACCCCAACCAGAAAGTCAAAGTGGGCCTTGTGTGGCTTAGTCTGATTAGTCACCCGGTAAATGGCGTCGTACAGGGCCTGATCGAGCTTGATAGCTCTGCTGGTGTATGGCAGTGCATTGGCCCAGGCGATAAACACAAAGGTATGCGGCTCCTTGCTTAGGTACGGGGCCAGATAAACATCATCGGTATCCTCAAACCACTCGAAAAACTCCAGCTCCAGGCCCAGAGAAGACAGCGCCCGCTTGACCGATCCCACCGTCCCTTTATGTTTGTGGATGGGGACTGAGCGAGCGATCAATGCCCGTTTGCTCTCACTCGGCCAATTTTCGTCCCATTCGTCCACTGACAAAGCCCATGCCAGCCAGGGTAACAAAGATTCCGGGCACCTTTGTGGGTCCCATAACTTAGCAACCTGCTCAGGTACAACCCCACGCTTAGTACACTGTGTTACTTCACTTAAGCTGCGTTCCAGTGCGCTCGCACCAGGTGGCAACAATTCAGCTGAAACTGCCATTGCATCCTCCTATAAAAAAGACAGTTGCAGCGACAAACTGACGGCCTGTGTTGCCTCAGGCGTGATATCATCCGAAGGCGACAAAAGCTTGATTTTGCGCACCCCGCCCTGGTGCAACATATCGATAATGGCTGAATGCGGGATCTCTTTGCCAAGGCGGGTATGTGCGTGATTGAAATCATCCATGGCCGTATCAATTGCCAGCCTGACTCGCGCCTCATTGACACCCGGGTTCAGGTAGATATGCGCTTCAACCACCACATTGGTGGGCCGTGTGACCGTTACCCGCACCAGATCCGTCAATGGCCGAATATCCTCATGGTTCAGGTGTGCTGACACCGCCGCCTGCACTGCCGCCGGATCAGCCCCCAACTCCGTGAGCACCGTGACCTCCACCACACCCGGCGTGCTTGAGGCCACATGCACATCCCGCACTCGCGTGTCAGCCGACATTGCCTGGAACTGATACGCACCACAGGTGCCAGCCATACTGTGGCTTTCCAGTGAAAGTGGAATACGTGCACGGTAACGTTCATCGCTTTCTCCTTCTGAGCGGGCAACACCAAACAGCGCCCCGAGGTTATCCAGGTTGCTTCCGGTTGCAAAAGCCAGCATCACTGCCTGTGCAGCATCGTTCACTCTTTGCCTTAGCAGCAGTTCCCGATAGGCGGCCACTTCCAAAACTTTAACTGCCGGATCCGATTCCAATAGCGTGTGTTCGGGCAAGCGTTCCGTTATCGCTGCCATGAGCGCCTGGCGGATCTCGTCGTAATTTAGTGTTTCTATCACCGCCGGTGGCGCCAGCCGTGAAAGGTCAATCGCGGTATTCATAAGTCAGTTCCTCGGGCAAAGTAATCCCGCCCAAATCGTGTTGTCAGGTTAGTTCAGTAACAGTGGGCGTGGCGGAGTGCTTTGACATTGACGGGGTTGTCTGATGCGCGTGGTTTGCATCAGCCGTTCTGTCAGCTAGCCGTTATTGCGTTTTGCACTCAACAGGGCGTCGAGTTTTTTATCGATAGAATCCAGGCGCTTTTCAATGCGCTTCTGATCCTCTTTGCGGATCTGCTTTAGGTGCGCCAGCTCCTGAGAGTTTGTGGTGATCCGCTTGTCCAGATCATTCAGATATAAAATCCCTGATACCAATAATGCAATGGTGGTCAGGATATGAGCCAGATTCAGCTCCTTTTTCATTTGCCATTGTTCGGCCTGCATAGTGTGGCCACCTCCTCATTCATAGTTACCCCCAGTAAGTTACGACTGCCACTGACCACTGAGCATTTGCTGAGCCAGCTCCTGTGCCCGCTCCGGGACTTGGCGTGCCCAGCGACTATCGAGCATTTCCAGTGCCGCGCGTTCAAAGTCGCCACACTGCACAGCCTCAAGCATCTTATTGAAGCCCATCAATCCCTGGATACCTAAATTAAACGCCATATTCGTCAGTACAGCCTGCCTGGCCTCGTTGCAATGCACAATATCAATGCGGCGGCGCACGCCGGCCTGTGCATTGGCAACATCCTGTGCCAGCAACTGCTCGGCCTCTTCCTCTGCAATGCCGTTCTGTTCCAAATTTCTGCCATAACCTATGGTCAGCTTGCCCGCCGTACAGTAATAAGGGAAGCGGCGAAACCCTTCGTGCTTTTTTACTTGTTCAACCGTGTTCATAATGGTCATAATTGCTCCTTATGGATGACATAAACTCTGGAGCAGGCTTCTTTCTGCTTTTACCAGCCAAAATTCCAGTGACCGCTTAGAGTCAAATCCCAATGTTTTTGCGACCAGAGCAATATCCCCTTCAACCAGATATTTACCTCGTAGCGCCCGAATACACTCAGGTCGCAGTTGTGCAATACACTGCGTCAGCGTTTCAATCTCTTCTGGCACCGTCATCATGTCGCTGCTGGAGTAACATGCACTGGAGTCGCCTATCCGCTCAGTCACAGCCTGACGGCTAAACCCTTTACCCAGTTCTTTAGTGCGCCAGAATCGACCCCAGCGCTTTAAAGCGGTGCGTAGCTGCTTAATGGTTGGTTGTGTCATCATCATTGATCTTTCCTATTACTTCTAAAATATCGAGCGAGTAAACATCCTCCACCAGACCGACTACGTCGTTCCACCTTGGGCTGTACTCTTTGTTTTCCCAGCGTCTCAATGTGCGCTCTTCAACACCATAGTGCGCAGCTGATTCGGCCTGAGTGTAACCTCGAAGACGTCGGGCATATCTCAGGATATCGGCACCTAACGGTGTTTTTCTGTGCTGCGTTAACCGCGGCTTTGCATGCATAAATTGCTTCATCGTTTTCCTTATACTGGTGAAGTCATTTGACAGACAAAACAGCGCCCTGTATGCGGCTCGCGATTGTGGCAGGCAGTCACAGACAACAGTGGTCACTGTTAGTTTTTCTGGTCATTGAATTAAGCGGATGCGTGAGTGAACCTGGTAGGCTGTTCACATAAACCATGTAACATCCGCTGTTATGGGCGTGCCGGCGCAGTCATTGAAGTAATAATGCGCTGATGCAAAAACCGCATCACGTGTTTACAAATCCTTGTTATAGCTTTGTCAAGCTTAGGGCTATAATACCTTTTTCATCGCTGCAAAACAGGTCAAAAATGCCCTAACAATTATAAAGTTAAAATTTCCCCTCACTTCTTCTGGGAAATGTTTTATGAGCAATAAATGCAAGAACAATGTTTAACATGTGTAAAATTATAAAGAATATTATTCACAATAAGCCCTGTGCCACAGACAAACATTGCCCCCGTGCACGGCATTCACTAAAATAACCACATCTAAACAAAGAGAAGCAAAATTCATGGCTCAATATATCTATACAATGTCGCGGGTGAGCAAAGTCGTGCCACCCAAACGCACAATCTTAAAAGATATTTCTCTGTGCTTTTTTCCGGGTGCCAAAATCGGTGTGCTCGGTCTAAATGGCGCGGGTAAATCGACCCTGCTACGCATTATGGCCGGGGTCGATACCGAGTTTGAAGGAGAAGCACGTCCGCAACCTGGCACCAAAATTGGCTACCTGCCACAAGAGCCAGTATTAGATGAAAGCAAAACCGTGCGCGAAACCATTGAAGAAGCAGTGGGTGAAGTAAAACGCGCACTGAGCCGCCTGGACGAAGTTTACGCTGAATATGCAATGGAAGACGCCGACTTTGATGCGCTGGCCAAAGAACAGGGCGAGCTGGAAGCGATTATTCAGGCCCACGATGGTCACAACCTGGACAACGCGCTGGAGCGTGCCGCCGATGCACTGCGCTTACCGGAGTGGGATGCCAAAATTGAACATTTGTCAGGGGGTGAACGCCGCCGGGTTGCAATTTGCCGACTGTTACTTGAAAAGCCAGACATGCTGCTGCTGGATGAACCGACCAACCACCTTGACGCCGAGTCGGTTGCCTGGTTAGAGCGCTTCTTGCACGACTACGAAGGCACTGTGGTTGCCATTACCCACGACCGTTACTTCCTTGACAATGTTGCTGGCTGGATCCTGGAGCTGGACCGTGGCCATGGTATCCCGTGGGAAGGCAACTACTCTTCATGGCTGGAGCAAAAAGATGCCCGTCTGAAACAAGAAGAGAAGTCTGAAAAGGCCCGTCAGAAGTCCATCGAGAAAGAGCTGGAGTGGGTGCGCTCAAATCCGAAAGGCCGTCAGGCTAAATCAAAGGCCCGTATGGCGCAGTTCAGCGAATTGCAGCAAACGGATTATCAGAAGCGTAACGAAACCAACGAGCTATTTATTCCACCGGGTCCGCGTCTGGGCGATCAGGTCATTGAAGTCAACAACCTGACTAAAAGCTTTGGCGATCGTGTCCTGATCGACAATTTAAGCTTTTCAGTGCCTAAAGGGGCCATTGTCGGCATTATTGGTGCCAATGGTGCAGGTAAATCTACCCTGTTCAGAATGCTTAGTGGTGAACATCAGCCGGACAACGGTGAGATTGTGCTGGGTGACACCGTGCAGCTGGCCACCGTTGAACAATTCCGTGATGATATGGACGGCAATAACACCGTATTCCAGGAAGTCTCTGATGGCCAGGACATTCTGAAAATTGGCAACTTTGAAGTACCCAGCCGTGCCTATGTTGGCCGCTTTAATTTTAAAGGCAACGACCAGCAGAAATTTGTGAAGGAACTGTCAGGTGGTGAGCGTAACCGACTGCACCTGGCTAAACTGCTTAAAGCCGGCGGTAACGTGATCCTGCTGGATGAGCCAACCAATGACCTGGATGTAGAAACTCTGCGTGCACTGGAAAACGCCATCCTGGAATTCCCGGGCTGCGTTATGTGTATCTCGCACGACCGTTGGTTCCTGGACCGAATTGCGACACACATCCTGGATTATCGTGACGAAGGTCAGGTGAACTTCTTCGACGGTAACTACACCGAATATGAAGAGTGGCTGAAAAAAACCTATGGTGCCGAGGCCGCAGAGCCTAAGCGCATTAAATACAAAAAAATTGGTTAATCACTCATAACGCCAGATAAAAGCCCTGATTTTCGGGGCTTTTTTATATCTGCTCTGAACTGAAATTTGCACCGCAAAGTGGAGAGTCGGCAAAAAACTGGCTAAGCTATAGATAAACAAGCTAAGAGAATACAAATGAAAGAACGTAGACGATTTTCACGCGTACTGTTTTCAAATCCGGCCCTGCTCATGACGGCCAGTGGCGACTACAAATGCGAAGTAATCGACCTCTCACTGAATGGCGCCCTGCTGACGTTACCTGTTGGGTACGTCCCCCTTAAAGACGAGCCTGCAAGTTTGCGCTTTGCCTTACCGCAAAGCGACATTCAAATCGCCATGGAAGTACAAGTTCGTCATATAGAAGAAGGGCATCTGGGTGTACACTGCAGTCAGATAGACCTTGATAGCGTGACTCACCTCAAACGCCTGATTGAACTAAACCTGGGAGACGATGACGTACTTCACCGCGACCTGGAGCAACTATTACTGCACGACTAAGTCTCTCTTACCAGGTAAACTTGCAAAAGGGTGGCAGATCACCCTTCTCTGTGCACTGAGACAGTGAATCATCCCCGACTCAGTATGTGCGACAACGTTGTATCAGCCCACTTATCTTACTGCCATTATTAGTCCAGCAACCCCTATCAGACTCGAGACCAGCGGTGACATTACGCATTCCCAGCGACAGTAATATGAATTTGCGCTCAAGGTATTATCGTCTGTCGCACCAGCAAGTGCTCCACAGCGACTGAATCACACTGTTGGCAGAACAGAAAATAAACGACTCATTAAAGATAAAAATATGTGAATATTTTACTTTATTTTCACTTTCAGCCTGTGCTAGGTTAGTTAATGTAACAATCAAAGGAGATAACTATGTTACTAAAACTAAAAAAGAAACCAATGAAAGCCTTATCTAACGACAAAGCAGGTGTTCCTGCAAACATGACACCCAAAGTGGCTGGTGGTGTAGAGCAGACTTACTACTGCTGGTCAGATCATCGCTGCCCGGGCACACAAACATCCTGGCTGTGCTAAGCGTACAGTAATGCCCTCGCCCGCTGAATTGGCTTTCGCTAAGCGGGCTTATAGCCACTCCCCGTATATTGTGATTGCCCGCCACATACACTTAGCTTTTCCAGCTCTACGACAAGACATTACAACGCTTGCGGATACCCGATAAACGCAATATCACCGACCACCTGCGCTTACGCCCCGATTAATGCCAGTGCAAACACACTATTGTATCCCTGAATTCAACTTAAACAGGAGCTATAGGGTAAAAGTCTGAGGCGTAGCCTGCTCCCCTAACCACTTGACTGAACAAAAAAGTCCGCTCAGAACTCGAAGAAAAGAGTCTCGTGCAGGCCCGATTCATCGGTACATAACATACTCGGGAATAAAAACGTCATGCTATTGTGATGGTTTTGTGATAACTGTGCGAGTGTTCCTCAATAATTTACCTGCATGCTTGTCAGGGTCAAATCCAAACAACAAGAGTAAATTATGAAAACACGCATTCTCCCCCTCATCACAGGCATTTTATTCGCATCCGGTGCAGCCAGCGCAGCATCTCTCGACGTGAAAGTAACCAATCTGACTCAGGGGATCTATTTTACCCCTTTGCTGGTGACCGCTCATACCAGCGATGCCATGTTGTTTCAGGCTGGCGAGCAAGCGTCTGATGCCCTGACAGCCATGGCAGAAGGCGGATCGCTGGCTGGCTTGAGTGAAATACTCACAGGCATCAATGCAAACACCATGGAAAACCCAGCTGGTGGTTTACTTGCACCGGTTACCTCGACCATGACCAGCCTGGAAACCGATGCGGGCAATGACCGCTTGTCTATTGTAGCCATGATGCTACCCACCAACGATGGCTTTGTCGGTCTGAACAGCTGGCCAATCCCAACCACACCGGGCACGTATCATATCTACCTGAACGCCTATGATGCTGGCACCGAAGCAAATAATGAACTGATTGTAGAGGGCTCGGGCGCACCGGGTACACCCGGTATACCTGCGTCTCCTGGCGTAGCACCAGGTACTCAGGGGATGGGCGTGACAGAGATGGAAGAAAATACAAACGTGCATATTCATCGCGGCAATCTGGGCGATGATGAAGCAACCGGCGGCAAGAGCGATCTGCATAATACCGTACATCGCTGGTTAAACCCGGTTGCCAAAGTCACAGTCACCGTTAAGTAAGGGGGTTGCCATGAAACTATTCAGACTCACCCTGCCCGCAGCCTGCCTGATACTGGCTGCCTGTGGCAGCGACAACGACGACAATATGCCAATCACCATGCCCGATGATGATATGAGCATGGTCGATGACCCGGCTCCTGCTGATCCAGATCCTGCGGACCCGGACCCAACTGATCCAACAGACCCCACGCCAACCACAGTGGAGTTAATGATCACGGCAACTAACCTGACTTATGCTCAGCCGCTGTCTCCCATTGGTGTTGCCCTGCATCAGGAGGGTCAGTTCTGGCAACTGGGCACCTCTGCAAGCGATGCATTAGAAGTATTGGCTGAAGGCGGCGACAACAGTGGTTTGCTCGCACTGGATGTGGTGCAAAGCCAGGCCTCTGCTGCGGCTCCTTTGGCACCGGGGCAAAAAACCGAGCTGACTCTGACCCATGACTCACTGGATGGACAAAAGTTGTCTTTGATTTCCATGATGGTGAATACAAATGATGGCTTTACCGGTCTTAATGCTTTGGATGTGTCTGCAATGGCTGTAGGCCAGACGCTGACGTATACGACACATGCCTATGACGCGGGCACAGAGGCCAATACTGAAGCCCAGGGTACCATACCAGGCCCGGCCGATGGTGGTACAGGATTTAGTGCCGAAAGAGAAGCGTTAAACAAGGTAGCCATGCACCCGGGGGTGGTAGGAATGGATGACGGACTGACAACGTCGGTTCTGATGAGTAGTCATAAATTCGACAACCCGCTGATGACAGTTACCATAACCAGAACCAAGTAGTCTCCGAGCCGCTCCGTGACCGTTGTGGTTACGGAGCGCAGACAGCCGGTAACCCTTACCGGTGTGGAGACCTGCCATGCAGCAAAAAGTGCTTATCGTTGAAGACGATGCCGATATTGCCGATCTGCTACGCGTTCATCTGAACGAGTTAGATCTCGACGTTGATCACCTTGCCAGTGGAGACAAGGTTATGCCACAACTGACCCACCAGCATTATACCATTGTGATACTCGATATCATGCTGCCTGAAGTCGACGGCCTGACACTGTGCCGGGAGATCAAAACCCGTTACCCCAAAATCAGTGTGATCATGATGACATCAAAAAGCAGTGAAATGGACCGCATAATAGGCCTCGAAATGGGCGCCGACGACTACATCTGTAAACCGTTTAGTTACAGAGAGTTTCAGGCCAGAGTCAAAGCTCAGCTAAGACACATCAAACTGCTGCACGAACCACAACCACAAACAGCAACAACATCCAGCCCGGTAGTAATTGGGCAGCTGCAAATTGATCCACACTTTCATGAACTGACACTCAAACAAACGCCAGTGGACCTCACTGCCACAGAATTTGATCTAGTGCTGTTTTTTGCCCGTCATCCCAACCAGGTATTTTCCAGAGCGCAGTTATTGGAGTCAGTCTGGGGTTATGATCATCTTGGCTATGAGCACACTGTTAACTCTCATATCAATCGCATTCGTAACAAATTTGAGCAGATCACCGAGCATACCATCATAGAAACCGTGTGGGGCGTGGGTTACAAACTGAATGCAAAACCACTACAGCAGGAAATGCAATGACCCTGTCTCTTTATCATCGCCTGGCGCTAACGATCACGGCCATGTTTATGCTTATCGTTTCGGTATTTGTCTGGTGGACGCAAAATCTCTCTTCGGTGTCTCGTGCCCAGGCAGAGCAGCAACTACATATTGGCCTGGCGGAACACCTTGCTCAGGATAACCCACTGTTACAACAAGGCGTTTATGATTATAAGGCACTGGAAAACCTGTTTCATACCTTGATGGTTCTGGGCCCGGCGTTTGAGTTCTATTTTGTTGACCCCGGCGGCAAGTTGCTGACCTACTCAGCCAAACCCGGCGAAGTAAAGCGTGAATCAATTGACCTGGGCCCACTGGTACAGCTGATTAAATCGCCCGCCAGGCTGCCGATTTATGGAGACGATCCTCGCTCGCCTGACGGCAAAAAAATATTCTCTGTTGCACCGGTGTACAATGAACAAAAGTTACAGGGATATCTCTATATCATTATTGGTTCGTCGATTTATGACTCAATTGTGGCACAACTGAGCAGCTCTGATCAGCTGGTTAAACAGGCCCTGTGGCTGGGCGTATTCCTGCTTCTGCTGTTTATTACCTTACTGCTGCTATTCCGCTTTATGACTCAGCCGCTAAAACGTTTGAACCAGTATATTCGCAACGTTGAAAACCACAAATTTGATATTAAACAGGTACCACTGCTGAGCTGGCAGCAACAGGACAATGAGATCCATCAACTGGGCAACGCCATCAACGCTATGCTGCAAACCATTAATCAACAAATGTCACAACTGACGGCGGTCGATGAACAACGCCGTCAGTTATTAGCGCACCTGTCACATGACTTGCGCACCCCTTTAGCCTCTTTACAGGGTTATCTGGAGCTGGTTGAGCGCCATTGCGACACATCGGGCGATATGCAGCGCTATATGGACATTGCATTGAAGAACTGTACACAATTGAAGAACCTGATTGACCAGATCTTTGAGTTGGCCCACCTTGAGTCCGGGCATACTCAGGTGCACTTTGAGATCTTCAATATAGGTGAGCTCATTTACGATGTACTCGCCAAATTTGCACTCCGGGCAAAACAGGCTGGGATCACATTATGCGTGACACCTACCGAATGCGACTTTGTGGTCTATTCAGATATCGCCAAGCTGGAGAGAGTGCTGAGTAACCTGCTGGAAAACGCACTGCGCCACACCCCGACCGATGGCACCATTACCATTGTCGTCTCACCCAAAGAAGGCGGCTTCGACATTGCGGTGCGGGATACCGGAGTCGGGATCAGCCAAAAAGAACTGCCGTATATCTTTGAGGCACGTTATCAGGCAAGTAACAGTCAGGGCTGCAAGAAAACCCATGCCGGACTCGGGTTGGCGATCACCGCAAGACTTTTACAACTCCTGAAATCTGACATTAAGGTCAACAGTCGCCTTGGTGAAGGCAGCGAGTTTATCTTTGCGGTGCGTGGCGCCGAGTAAGGAGTGACTTACGGTTTCTGGCAATAACGAAGGTGGGTGTCCTGCGAAATCGGAGAGAGTGCTGAGTAACTTGCTGGAAAACGCACTGCGCCACACCCCGACCGATGGCACCATTACCATTGTCGTCTCACCCAAAGAAGGCGGCTTCGACATTGCGGTGCGGGATACCGGAGTCGGGATCAGCCAAAAAGAACTGCCGTATATCTTTGAGGCACGTTATCAGGCAAGTAACAGTCAGGGCTGCAAGAAAACCCATGCCGGACTCGGGTTGGCGATCACCGCAAGACTTTTACAACTCCTGAAATCTGACATTAAGGTCAACAGTCGCCTTGGTGAAGGCAGCGAGTTTATCTTTGCGGTGCGTGGCGCCGAGTAAGGAGTGACTTACGGTTTCTGGCAATAACGAAGGTGGGTGTCCTGCGAAATCAGCTCTCGTTTGTGATGCGCCTTGACGGCTTATGAAAAAGTTGCAGCACCGCGAATGCGGCAACAAGCCCAGCAACCAAAACTGTGGCGACAATCCCTTCTGTTGTTGTGATCCAGACCTGTGTAAACACAAGTGACATGGATGCAAAAACCCATAAAAAATCGCCGGCGGAAAAATAGTAAACCAGGTAGTTTGACGACGGCTTGAGAGCGGATGCCCATAACAGGTGTAGACCGTTCAAAATAAGCAATATGCCTAAACCAAGTACGGCCAGCGATGGCGGTGGCGTGTCTCCGCCCAGAAAAGTGGCTGTCAGCTCCGGGCCAACAACAAATACAAGGCCGAACATCAAACAGCTGATAGCATTAGCTCGCATTACTTTATTGAGGGTTAACATAGCAATGACTCATATGTATACTTGGTTGACATAGGTTATGCGTAGAATGTTTATATGTCAACTCGGTTTACAAAAAAAGGGATTCCCATGGTGGAGTCTCAGTCTTTACAGCTCATGCAGCGTGCATCACAACTCAATGATGTGATGACACACCACATTTCTCAGCGGCTCATTGCAAAAGGACACACTTCACTCACTCCGTCTTTGCTGTCTTTTTTGAGCACGCTTGAATGTGGCGTGAACTTCGGTTCAGACATTGCCAGAAAACTGGGGGTTACAAGACAAATGGTGGCTAAGACAGTCAAAGAGCTGTGTCGGTTAGGGTACCTGGAACAAGTACAGGGAACAGGACGACAAAAAGAAATCCTATTTACTGAGCGTGGTGAACAACTGATGTCAGAAGCAAGGGCATTGCTATCTGAATTAGATAATGTGCTATTAAACTCTGCGCATGGTGAAAAAATTAGCCAATTAATCAATGCACTGAGCCACATTTATCAGGTAGTAGAAAAGCAAACACATTCCTGACCAACACAGTTTTTGTATTGGGTGTCTTTCGAATTTTGTCTCTTTCGAATTTTGTATTGGGTGTCTTTCGAAAATTTTTGGGTGTCTTTCAAAAATTTGTATTTCGAAAATTTCCCGACGGTTGACTTACTTGGCACTCAACCTGAACATCACTCTCACCTTGGAAGTGATAAAAATAATAATGAACCGCACAATGTAAGGAATCCGCTATGATAAAAACGGTAGAAACCGACAGGTTGATTTTAAGGCCTTTTGAATTAACAGATGCCCCCGATATGTACTTGCTCGGCTCAATGCCCCAAATCATTCAATATGTCGGTAACACACCTTTTAAACACCTTGCTGACGCTGAAAACTATTTAGAAACCCACCCTCTTAATGACTACCAGGAAACCGGATTTGGCAGACTGGCGTGTATTGACAAAAAATCTAAACAGCTCATTGGTTTTTGCGGTTTAAAATATATGGAAGAGATCGATGAAATTGAAATTGGATACCGATTTTTACCCGCGTTTTGGGGCAAAGGACTGGCAACCGAAGCTGTAAAAGCCGTCTTAACCTGGGCACTGGAAGAGAAACAATGTGCTCGTTTAGTGGGGTGCATTCACCCTGAAAACGAAGCCTCCAAAAAAGTGCTGTCAAAATTTGGGTTTAAAAAGGAAAAATCCGTCAATGTGGCGTTTATTCCCGACGTGCCCGTCGACCTGTTTGTTTATGAAGCCTGAAATGAGATAAATTTCGCTGTAAAAATTCGATTGGCCAGATACATATCCACCCGGCCACAGTTAATCAAACAACAGCTGACTACAATATCGCTGTTCCAAAAAGCGCAGCCATATATCTTTGGGGCACGCTACAAGGGCGCTTATTTGCCTTTTTAATTGAGGAACACTGAGTGATTACTCACTCAGTGTTCTCATAACCTTCTGTACCCGGCGTTTTTTCATCTTAAACACAGGTAACAGGGCAGCCACTGCCAGCAAGCCTAACAGACTCTTAGCCGCCAGTGTTGAACTCATTATGTACTGAATCAGGATAAAAAGCACGAGCGCCAGCGCAAACAGCAAGGTGGCTTTTATGCTTAGATCCCAGCGCCAGATCTCCTGCCTGAGCAGCTGCTGATGCATTTCCAGTGCCTGTGAGAGCTGCTGACTTTTTAAGATACTTAAACTGGCCATGCGGCTTTGATTCACCAGTACATAGAGGCTTGCGCCCCACACACAGCCAAAACCAAGCCAAAGTTGTGTAACGAAAGGTGTGCTCTCCAGTAATGCCTGTACAAACCAAACGCTCACCAACAGCATGATCAATGTTTCGAAGGCAATACTCAAAAATAGCCGAAGCCGTTGCTTTTTATGGCGCTGGATGCACTTTTCCAGTGCCGGTGGTGGTGTTGGTGCCGACTGCCACAGCTGCGCCAAATCTGACAAATCCTGATTATCCATTAGGCATTCTCCTTTAATTGCTCGGTGAGTAGCGTCTTGGCACGGTGCAGCCGGACCCCGACGTTTGCTTCGCTAATTCCCAATACATCGCTGGCCTCGGCTGTATCCACACCTTCAAGTTTGAGCAACATCACCTGTCTGAGGCTTAACGGCAACTGATGAATGGCTTTCTCCAGGCGATATTGTTTTTGTTGTTGCTGCATATTTGCCTCTGGTGAATCCGTGCTGTGTGCATGTTCATCAGCCAGCTCATCTTCATTGTGTTTGCTGGACTTACGAATATGATCAACCGCTACGTTGTGGATCACCCGATACACGTAAGTGTTCAACTTACATTGCCCGGCAAAGTTGCCCAATGCCCGCCATAACGCAAATGCCATATCCTGTGTCAGCTCTTCACGCTGAGGTGGCCGGTTTTCGTACCCCTTTGCTGCACGACTGATCTGTGGCCAGTAAGTCTCGACGATGGCCGATCTGTCCAGTTCCCTGCCCTGTTCATTCAATCCTGGTTGCTCCGTTGAGATGACTTTACTTGCATTAGTCGGTTAGCTTTACTGCATATTACAAATTTTTTGATCTTTGTTTATCTTAATCCACGCTGGGATTGGCATGTCCGCTCCAGAGAAGAGTAAACGATTAAATTTCGGAAACTTAAAAAATAAGTTTTTTGTAATCTCTGCTTAGCCAGACCGACTAAAGCTGATGAACCATTGTCAAACATTACCCGGGAGAGGCCGATGCACACACTCAATAATAACCACCGTCAACATACCGCTATCGTGTGGCTGGTGGCCATACTCTGTCTGATCAATATGGCACTGATCCTGGCTTTCATCCCCTTTGTGATTTTCAAATTCAGCGCCACTTTACTGGCAGTCGGCGTCACAGAGCTGGCGATGACGATGACCAGGCCATTACTCAAGTCACAACGCCAGCAGACTGGCCGGGTGGGGTGAATCAACAGGAAGCGCTAAGGTTGCTTACTAAACAACAGGTTAAGTCCGGATACAGCCAAAAATGTCGCACATGCCTGGTTAAAACGTTTTACCCTGCTCGGTTTACAAAACCATTGTCTGAGATATATGCCAAACAGAGCATAAATGGCAATAGCGCATAGCTCCAGCATCAGAAACGTCGCTCCCAACGCAAAAAGTTGGGTACGGATTGGGCCAGAATTGTCCACAAACTGAGGAAGAAATGCGGTAAAAATCAGGATTGCTTTTGGGTTACCTGCCGCCAGCATAAACTCCTGCCTGGCGAGCCAAAGCAGGCTCTTGCCGGAACTTACCTCCGCCACCGGACTGGATTCTGAACGCCAAAGCGCAACAGCAAGCCAAAGCAGATAAGCTGCCCCTGCCAGTTTAATAGCAAAAAACACAGTTTCGGACGCAAACAAAATAACCGCCAGACCAGAAGCCACCAGCACAATCATCACTGAAAAGGCCGCTACCCGCCCAAGACCTGCAAACAATGCTGACCGAAACCCATAACAACGTGCATTATTCAAGCTTAATAAGTTGTTTGGGCCGGGCGTCATATTGAGTGCGAAACATGCAGGAATAAACAATAGTAACTGCCAAAACGTCATATTTTCTCCTTGATTGAACAAACACAGCATAGATTTTCTTTTAAAGCTGCCCTTTTGTCGACTGAGATCAATGAATTATGAAAAAAACACCACGGAAGCAAAATTAGTATTTGTTCCTGAAAGAAATTCATGTACCGTGCTCCGGCAACACTAAAACAATGCATTAAAGGAAATAATTATGCTTAAAACCCCGTTATACCTCTCTCTACTAGCTTGCACAAGTGCATTTGCTGCAAATGAATATGCCGAAACTACAGTGAATGATGCATGGAATACTCTGGCTCACACTCAGGGAAATTTGACCTTTGCAAGTGTGCCAACAGACAATGAAGCAGATGCAGGTGTGGTTGCATTGCAAAACAACAACGGTGCCATCGAAATTTCTTTTAAGGAATGGCCTTATCTGGATGGTGCACATGGCGATGAAAATATGGCTGTTTTATCTTTGCCAGCTGGCCGCCAGATACTGGGAGATGGCACCATTATAGAAGTCGGTACTTTTGAGCTGGGCAATGGTGAAACACATATCAACTTTGCTGATAAGTTTGAACATACACCTCACCTGTTCCTGAGCGGACAGTCGCTCAATAATAACACCGCATATGCGACCCGTGTACATGGGGTAACTCAGCATGGCTTCACCGCGCTCAAACAAGGGCAGGAAAAAGCAGTCAATGCCGCAAACAAAGAATCGGTGGCATATTTAGCCATTTACGCACCAAACAATGCGGGGACATTGGCTGGGCGTAGCTTTCAGCTAGACCAAATCACGCTGGACCACACCGGTGGCAGCGCCGCTGACTATGGTTTGTACCTGCAAGAAGAGCAGTCAAAAGATTCTGAGATAAAGCACATTACTGAGCATGTAAACGTGCTGAATTTTGGTCAGCGTGTTTTCGCGCAGGATGTAACGGCATTTGGCCGTGATACCACTGCCCTCAGAATGAGCCGTGATTTTGCTCAGGAGCCAAGCGGCCAGTCTTGCGCAGAGATCAAAACACAGTATCCACTTGCCAAAACGGGTTACTATACCATTACACCTGCGCTCGGCACGTCTATTCAGGCATACTGTGATATGGACAAAGAAACGGGTGGCTGGACGCTGTTCGCGTCGCACAACACGGCTGTTAACCCAATCGAGGTGGCCGATGTAGTGAGCCCGGATACCTACTCGGTGATGACCGATGCCAACTGGCAAGCGCTCAGAGACACCATGCAGTATGGCATGATGGTCGTCGACAGTGCCGGAAAAGTGGGTATTATTGAAAAAGAAGCCTTGCTAAACGGCCGTTGTATTCCTCTCAGTCAAACAGATTCAATTGCCTACAACACAGCGCCCTATGGCCGTATCTGGCACACAGAAAACTCAGGGTGTGGCGGCTCAGGCGGTGATTACAGTGAAATCATCATCAATGAGGGCTGGTCACACGCTTACAACTTCACAGGTGCGTTCAGCAAATGGGAATTCAGCGGCGGTTATACCGCAGGTATCGTGGCGTATTATATTAAATAAGTAAGCTCACTCATTGCCAATCGTGGGCCTGGTTACAGGCCCTTTTTTAATGCCCTTGCCCGCAGGCTGGATTAATTAACCAGTTTATAAGCAACCCAGGTGGTGTTTACACGCTATCTAAAGGCTAAGCTCGTCCTATTTTTCAAAGAGTGACAGTTTGAGCGTATTGTTCACCAGGTAATGCTGAGGAGAGCCAGGTCTGAAACTCAGCACTGTGCTCACTGCCTTCCTCTGGCGCCCAGTGCGCGAAGTCACTTTTTGCAGACGGCGTATAGGGGCCTTCTTTCACTTCAAGAATAATGGCATGATCTGTTAAAGGGTAAACGGTATGCCAGGTATTGGGTCGAGTCTCAATACCACTTAGGGTCTCTCCCGGACTCAATGTCAGTTTTTCCAGTATCGTGCCTGCATCATTAAAAACGACGTACATCACGCTGCCGCTGAGTGCCAGCATTAGTTCCCATTTATTGCTTTTAGGGTGATGATGTGGACGCACATAAGTCCCCTTTTTCAGTGCGATTGCCAGTCGCTGAACGGGTTCATTCAAATCCTGATGCAAATTGTAATGGCTGCGTTTTCTGGGGCTTTCATCTGCCTTGAGGATCAGTTGTTCAAAAAAGGCTTTATCTAATTTTAAACTCATTGCGCTACTTCTTCTTAAAAATCAAATATGGGTAGTTTATCGTAACCTAACTTTATGGCAATTCGGCACAGGGGTTTGATCACTTAGCTAAAACTCCACTGACGGCTAGCGATATAAAGCACTCAACACGTCATCAACCGAGTGAGCCACTACGGGAATATGATCTTGCTTGTATTCCAGGTAGGTCAAATCCAGCTGAGTAAAATTGGCGCGCGTAAGCTGCGAATCAAACTCCCGTACATAAAGCACGTTACCAACCTTGCCATTAGCTCCCACCAAAATGGTACGGCTATTTAAGACCTGACTTTGCGCTCGTCTGTCATTGACCAGCTGTGAAGTGGCTTGGGTATGTGCCCAGAAGCTTCCATCAAACGACACATGGCGGTGGAAAAAAGGCTGCTGTGGATCATCCATGAGTAGCGCCAGGCCGACAAACAAGCCGGTATTGGAATGGCCAATAATCGTTCTGTCGGATTGTTCCACCGGAAAATGAGCTTCGATGTCTGGTGCCAGCTCTTTGCGGATAAAATCAAAGTAATCTTTGGCCAGTGGCCACTGCGAATAAGCCTCCCGGTGCTTGTAGCCCTCATCGACATAGTTTTCCACCCCAACCAGGATCACCGCCATTTTATTATCGTCCAGACTATCGGCAATGGTGTCGAATCGCCATTCCGCATCAAGCACATAAATCACGGGATAGCGTTTATTGGCGATACGGTTTTGCGGCAGATAAATTCTCAACGGATACGACACGCCAGTGTAGCTCGAAGAAAACGCCTCCAGCTGTAATCGCTCACCAGGCATAAAAGACTGAGCAGCCTGATTAGGCGGGCTCTGCTGCGTTGTGCCTGAGTCTGAACTGCTACCACCACAGGCACTCAGGTTGACTGCCAGAGTGCAAAGAAGAATGCGTGTAAAAAGTTTAAATAGTGAATACATCAAACAAACTATCCTGTTGTTATTTTTTCCAGCCAGCATTTATGATATCGCAACCGGGTGTACGTTACTTCTGCAAAGTGACGCTCAGACACAATGACACTAAATGCGAAATGTTGATTAGCCAGTTGGGAGGCTTTTTTGTATACATACCACGTTAACTGATGCAGAAGAAGAGAACAGTTGCTTCAGATACTAGCCAAATTGGGAACAGATAGTCACAAAATCTGGCCCCTGCAACTTTTTGTATGTTGGCAACTGTTGCAAACCTTGAAAAAACCGCATTTTCCCGACATCATGATTGGCTCTGGAAATTACCTATAAAAGAACCATGTCATCTTCTAAACCTTTTATGTCGAAACTCACGGCCATTGTCGAAGCCCAGTGGTTTCAAAACTTATTGATTGCGGTCATTTTATTCAACGCCTTCACCTTAGGCCTGGAAACCACTCAGTTTGGTAAAGACAATGCCGCTATCTTGCATAAAATTGACTTTGTTATTCTAATCATTTTTACCATTGAGCTGGTCCTTAAGCTGGTGGTTTATCGGCTTACATTTTTCAAGTCGGGCTGGAACTGGTTTGATTTAATTATTGTCGCCGTGTCCTGGGTGCCGTCCAGTGGCCCGCTGTCGGTACTGCGTGCCTTCCGGATCCTGCGGGTGTTACGACTATTCTCCATCGTGCCACAAATGCGTCGGGTAATTGGAGCGCTTGGCCACTCACTGCCGGGGATGGCGTCGGTCATAGGCGTTCTGGGTATTGTCTTTTACGTCTCTGCGGTACTGACCACCAAACTGTTTGGCCAGCACCCGGATCCAAACATGCAAGAGTGGTTTGGCAGTATTGGCGCATCTGCTTACACCCTGTTCCAGGTTATGACCTTAGAGAGCTGGTCTATGGGCATTGTACGTCCAACTATGGAGCTGTTCCCGCAATCCTGGCTGTTCTTTGTGCCGTTTATCATTATAACCAGCTTCGCGGTACTGAACCTCTTCATTGGTATCATAGTCGACGCCATGCAGGTTATGCATGAAGAAGAAGGTAAGCCTGATCAAGTACTGGCAACCCGCGAAGACATTGAACGAGTTGAAGCCAAATTAGATGCACTGTTAAAACAGCAAAAGGACCAAGAATAACCTCCCGCTGAGCCCGCCCGAGAAAAATGGGGCTGTACTGTATACCGCATGAGAGAGAACCTCCCGAATGCGGCGAGTACTAGCCCCTTAAAGATTGCCGTTCCACTCTCTTAAACGCCCTTAAATACCTGCTCCATCAGCGCTGGGATTAATTTGACCAAAGGTATAAACATGCTACGCTCTCGCTTCCCCAGATTAACCCCAGCAACCACTACGACAATATTTTAACAAGGATAATTAATGAACAATGCTCACAAATTAATTCTAGTTACTGCGCTTACTTTTAGTATATCCAACGCACATGCAGAGCCAACAAAAGCAGAGTGGGTAAAGAAATTTGACACTATCAGCGATCAATACCAGTTACAGTATAAAGGCAATTTCAAGCGCGCGAATGCCTTAGCATGGGCTGAAGCCTATTATCTTGATGCACTGATTGAAATGTATACCGCCACCCAAGATGCAAAATACCTTGATGTTTTTGTCACACGCACAAACCAAGTGTTAGCCCTTGCAGAAGACAATACAGGCATGGGTGCAGATGGATACCTGGGTTGGGGAGAATGGACTTATTCTGTCAATGCAATTCAGAATGCAAAAGCTGAAACAGCTGATGCTCAGGATGCCACACTGCCCGCACACTGGGAAAGGTGGCAGTCTACTGCCGAGACGGCGTTCAGAAACACGGCCACTGAGCATAATCATAAAGATAGCAATGCATCATTCACAGTTAAAACGGCACCGCAAACGAACCACTGGCATGTCCTCCATGCACCATTGAGCAGCCCCTATATGCAAGGCGAATCTTACGATCCAAATGGGAAGTATGCCGTCGAATTTAAAGCAAAAATAGAAAATTGCGACAGCGGTGTCACGGGCCTGTTTCAGGTTTACGACTACTCCCAAAGAAAAGTTCTCGTTACAAAGCCTATCAGCACTTCAGATTATCAGCTGTACGAAGCTGAATTTACCGCACCGTCTAATCCAAATAACGACGTTTATGTCACCTTTTATGCCTCCGATTATCAAAAAAACTGTACCGTACATTTCGATGATATAACGGTTAAGTCGTGGCGTGAGCACTTGGTACACGACGGCATGATCTCCGCGCCTTTGGCAAAATTCGTTAAACTTTCCAGAAACGATAAGCTGCCGAACAGCTATACCAGTTCGGCTGAACAATACTATGACTTCATTGTTTCCCATATACTACCTAAGTGGCAAAAAGACTTAGCAATGACAGCAAACGAAAGTTTGGTATATTTGTTCCCGAAAGACTCTGCATCATTAAAACCAGGCCAATCGTTGCCACACAACCAATACCTAGCACTTCAGCGTACTTATGCTGAGCTAGCGCAGATCAATAATGCCGACCCTCAGCACAAAGAGATGGCCCAAGCGTTAATTCAATCATTCAAAAGCACACTTAAGCTAGGACAGTACCAGACTAAAGCGGGAACTAGCGCACATAAATATGAGTGGAACTACTGGGATGTACTGACAAGTTCAGACACCATTGCGGATGGCTTCGACTGGGCAGCGACGGAAGACATCAGCCACGGAAACTTAGATGTTGCTGCGGTAGTAAGTAGTTACAAAGCCAATATAGGTTTTCAGGAAGAAGAAATGCGCTACTTTGCTAATACTGCCGATTTCATTATTACACAATGTAGCAGTTTAAGTACTAAGGTAAACGAGTGTAAAGACTCAGAGTCAACGTCAGAACTACGCTGGTGGATGCAGCTTGCTGAGTTTAAACCCAGTATTTATTTCGATTCTGTTAGCATGTTAAACAAAGAATTTGCCAGTATTACTGGCGTGAGCCAGCACCAATATATGGGAGCGATTGCACAGCGTGTAAAAGGATATTTGCAATATCGACAGTCATTTGATCTTGGTGGTGAAAACTCTCTGCCAAATGACTGGCATCATTGGCAGTCTAACCCCTCTACCGCTTTTTTGAGCGCACAAAGCGCCCACTCTGGTACCCAAGGGCTGACGATAAAGAACGAGCCAACTCTGGGCTGGCAAGTGGTTTTAAAGGACTTTAGCTATGCACCTGATGCAACATACCGCATAGAAACAATGGGACGCACAGCTACAGGCCCTGTCGGAGGACAGATCCTGATTTTTAACGCAACCAACAATACCATAGTCGCACAGAAAGCCTTTAACAGTTCAGATTGGTCTCTGACAACACTAGAGTTTGAAGCGCCAGCTTCCGCAGACAATATCCTTCAGATCCACCTGCAATCGACTGACTGGGCAGTGGATGGAGAAGTGCATTTTGATGATTTGGAAATATACAGAGTTGACTAATGGCTTCTAGCTGACGGCTAGTTGCTCAGCCAAATTACACACTATCCCGGCGTGCAAGCGCCCGGGATCATCCCACAAGAGGAAAACAGGAAAGAAAACAAGGACACCCATTTCAAAATCCAACCAAGTTGGGTATGTCGAAACTGACGGCGATTGTCGAAGCCCGGTGGTTTCAGAACTTTTTGATCGCGATTATTTTTTTCAATGCCTTTACGTGAGGCCAGGAAATCACTCAGTTTAGTAAAGCTAATGCCGCAGTCCTGCATAAAATTGATTTGGTTATTTTGATGATTTTTACCATTGAACTGGTACTTAAGCTGATGGTATATCGCCTTAAATTCTTTAAGTCGGGTTGGAACTGGTTCGACTTAATAATCGTTGCCGTTTCCTGGGCATCAGCCAGCAGCGGCAAGTTACTTTCTGCGCCCTCCATTTTATTCACTAGAAAACTGCCTCCCTTCAATATATGCTTGATTCCATCGTCCCCCCCATCGGGTTATAATTGTGAGCAATTTTATTTATTCCTTAACCTGGAAACTCCATGAAAAAACTCTCTAAAGTTCAGCAAAAACAACAAGCGTTGGTACTCAGCGTTGCCGATGCACTAGAAGAACAGGCACGTGCTGAAATCCCCGGTATGGTGCAATGCTGGTTTGATGTGGAGTACCACCTTTTCCCAGGCTCTTTACTATTGTGTTTTCAGTTCGAAGATCAAGCCGCGCTGGATACCACAAAACCCGACCTACTCAAATGGCAAAAACGCCTCAGTGCCGCCATGCTGAAAAAAGGCGTGATTCTGAAAGACATGCGCAAACACTTAACCTTTACACTAGCAGGCCCTGAAGATTGAGATATAAAAGTTGATTTTCTTTTTTTATTGATTTACCGGCTGGTAGGCAGAGGTTTATCGACCAAAAAACGCGTCAATACCTCGACACATTTCGCTATCACAGACAAGTTTGGTTAAGTCGATGCTTTCGTTGCTTCACAATGAGCGGCTGTGCACTATCAGAACAGGCAAGCTAAGCTTGCCTTTCAGTCATGCTTAACTTAAAACCTAGCAGATAGTTGAGTTACAGCAACCAGTTTGATTGGTTGGATTATATGTTCTGCAAAACGGTTTTTCAGTCAGGCAGTCAAAGGTACAACGTGCAGTCTTGAATCCACCACCAGCCACACCAGGCGTTGCCTGAGTTGGTAATTTTTGACTGTCAGCACTTAGCATTTTAATGCTCTTCTTACTCAAAGATAACTTCATCTTCATTTTTTAATTTCCTTTTGTTAAATAAAAACCCAGAATACATACAAATTATTGCAGTTTCAATATACGGCGCAACGGCACAATTAAACTCTGCCTTACTCTCTGGCTGGCACAAAAATACCGCCATGGTACAATCGCCCGTCAGATCTGTGGGCAGCCATGCTGCCTGTGCTAAGAGTTTTGGTAGTCAAGCTGCCGGTATGTTGAGAGTAATGAGTATGAGTGAGTCGTTTGCCGCGATTGGATTGGTCAACCCTAAGTCACCAACTAATGTGGGTGGCGTATTAAGAGCTGCGGGTTGCTATCAGGCACAGGCTGTATATTTTAATGGAAATCGCTATGCAAAGGCTGCCAAGTATCATACTGACACCAAAAATATCGCCGACAACATCCCCATTCGACAGGTGGATGATCTCACCAGCTTAAAAGTACCGGGCCGATCGCTCGTCTGTATTGAGCTGGTGGAAGGCGCGACACCATTACCGCAATATACTCACCCCGACAATGCAATATACGTATTTGGCCCCGAGGATGGCAGTCTGCCACAGGAAATTGTAGATGCCGCCGACGCCGTTGTGTATGTACCCACCACCGGCTGTATGAACCTGGCTGCCACCGTCAATGTGCTACTGTATGATCGTATGGCGAAACGTTCAAACGGGTTTGATGCGAACCAGATACTGACCAGCCGGGATACCAATAATCGCCTGGTGATTGGGTAAGTTTACTGGTGGAAAGTACTTGTAAAAACGAAGCAATGTGGCACTGGAACAGGTGGTCAGTAAACGCAGTTCACCGAAGAAGGTGTCGTTGTAATTGCTTTGTACAAGCGCACTCCCAGCCCTCGCCAGTTCGCTGAATATAGCGTAAAATGGCATATTACATGTTTGTATTTGTCCGCGCGTAGTTTACGCCGACTGAATACACTTTATCTGCTCAGCCTGGCTTTTGTGCTGCTTGAGTATTTCTTGCTTGAAGGCAACTATGAAAAAAACATTTGAACTAACTCACCCTAAAATCAAACTTGCAAGACGCGTTGACGCCGTAAAACATGAGCTTAAAAAATACCTTAAGCGCGAGCGCAAAAAATCTTTGCCCGCAGGCGCCGACTATTGGGACTTTGATTGCAAATTTGGTAACACAGAAGCAGAAGCTGAGCCTGTACACGTATCACAACTGAACAAGTTGATCGATAAAACACAGGCAGAAAGCCTCACCTCCTTTTATGTTGAGATCCTGGCAAAACCGGGCTTCAGAAAAGTGAATGATGCCTCTGACGATGAATTAGGTGATAACTAAGTATAAGCGCCTGGCTTATTACCCGGATAAATTGAAGGTTATGCTGAACCTGCTTCAGCATAACCGTTTTGAATGAGCCTGAATGGCTTGTCCTGCATTCGCCTTTGAAAATACATCGAGCGGGTCTGTGTGCAATGCAAAGTCTGCCCCCTTTGATATCTCCTTCACACACCCTGCCACTAGACCAGCAACGGAGAATGTTGGGGGTTGGGGGTTGGGTGTGTTGTGTTTGAAATGTCTTTTATAGAGCTGCTGCAATAAGCCGGTTCCCCAGCCGCACCGTACAAAAAATTGACACCTTGATCTGACATTGACCTGGTTGTAACCAGACAATTTTTAATTGTTTTAAAGGTATAGACAAAAAACATTGAAATACTTACAAGCTTGGTTTGAAAAATGCATGTGGAAACAACATCCAATGTAAGAATGTCGCCAAGATGAATAAAAATACAAATACAGTTTATGTGTTAAGCGGGTACGCTAAATGTTCAACCACTCACCACGAAAAGTACAAACTCGGCAACAAACATTCCATCGGCCTGCTTACAACCGATGAACACTATCAAGATAACATCAATCAGCTTAAGACTTTTATTAATGACTTAGGTTGGGAATCCATTACGTTTTGCATAGTTGAGAAGGTCAACGATATCAGTACTTTATCCAATGATGTTTTGATATCAAGTTTTCTTCGCGCTCAGAAAAATGGCCAATCACTGGTGGTGAATGATCAGCCTATTACAGTGCATTAAGATTATAAATACGTTCTGAAGTATAAGAGCTCGTCACAGTAACACGATGAATATTGAGGCGCCATGGATGTGCTCAGTGTTTGGCAGACACCCATTTCAAAATTGCCTGCCCGCTGAGTAGCTGTGTAACTGATAGGCGGGTATCTCACAAATAGCACAGGTGTCGTTGTCCAAAAAAGCAGCTCCTATTAGCTATTTTCCATCTCGTACTGCTTTAATATGGCCAACATATTCTCTGAGATTGGCGACTTTTGTCCTGTTATCATATTGAACATCACCACATTCGCATACCCTGTTGTGCATATGGACTGCTGGGACTCACTAAACGCTTCATAGCGCATGGTGAAGCGATCTGCTTTGATGTCAGTAATATATGAACCAATATACAAAGTATCTGGAAAGGTAACCGGTCGTTTGTATTGTGCATAAGTATCACGGAGCACAGGGCTATGTGTGGGCTCTGACAAGATAGAAAGTAATCCTGTCTGTTTTAAAAAGTCTATGCGCGCGGTCTCGAAATAGCGAAAGTACGACACGTTATTCACATGCCCTAATGCGTCCATTTCGCCCCACACCACATTAATTTTGGTATTAATTGCAAACTTATCGAAAAATTCCTGCATGATCTTGCCTTTGATTCTGCGTATTTACTTTGAGGGTAACAACTCATCGTACCAGTAACAAGTGCTATGCGATCTTTCTAATGGCGACTTCAACCAACCTAGCTGAATCAGGTCTTCTCTAGCATGCCTTTTCGAGCTGAGCATAATTCAAGACCTGAGCCAGCTACAACCCAAATAAGGACCAGTTTCAACAGAATTAAGCAGGGTGTCTTCAAAACTAGAAGTTGGCTCAGCCCAAAGAAGTATCTACCCCAATATCGGCAAAAACCCAAAAACCAGCACGGCACAGGCGATTAGTGATAGTAGTGAGCCAGTACGTACCACAACCTTAACCGTGAATTCGATTGTGTTATTTGCTGAAAATCCAGCGCCAGCGATTGGAAGTGCTTTACTTGCGCCTGTCAGTGAAGCAATTGTTATCCCCAACCAAATAAGTATGAATCCAAATACGGAACCATAAGCAGCCAGCAATTCCAAAAATAAAGGCAGCTCCACTAACGACCAGATAACGCCGAAGAGTGCCACAGCCATGCCACATTGAACAGCCGTCAGGTGACCAGAAAGCGCCATCCGGGAGTTTTTGACATAAGGTATCAATGCACCTTGTATTAACCCAATAAGGAATAAGACGATGCCAATAAATATGAGTTGTGCACCTATTTGTGTAAGTTCCATCACCATACTCCTTGCGCATGCCTAACGTCAGGCTCTGTGGTGCCATATACATTCCACACAATATCAATGCAAAGCAGAGTGCCTGGTTCATCTTGTTGTTTAAACTCTTGAAAGGTATCCATTGTTCATCTCCAGTGAAAACTACATGGTAAACAACGTAATACGAGAGTTCATTCACCTAGATTCATTTTTCAATTTACTCAAAGTCTGGGGAGCGATACCAAGGTAAGAGGCGATATGATATGACTTAACTTGCTTAAATATCAAAGGGTATTCGTCTAGTAGGCGCTCATACCTTCGGGCGGCAGTCTCTGACATGAGCGAAAGGACACGTTTGTATGTGGCCGAATAATAGGTGTTGTGTATCCATATTCTAGCCAAAATCGCCCACTTTTTTTGTTGTGAAATAAACTTATCAAGCTCCTCCAGAGGTGCCACGTAAAAAACCGAATCCTCAAGAATTTCAAAGTTTAGCATTGACCCTGTTTGTTCATAAAAACTGACACTATCGTCCATAAAGTGGTTTAAACCATGCTTACTTTTTCCGCGAAAATAGAGTTGCCAGGTATGCTCTTTGCCATTCATATCAATAAGATATGATCTGGCTAAACCGCTTCGAACAAACCATATCTCACTAAAAACGTCACCTGCACGATGTACCGTTGTTCCTTTTTTAACATGTTTTGTCTCAAACATACTGCAAGCAGCATCCCATTCGTCATCATTAACAGGAATATGCTGCTCTATCATTTTTCTAAAATATTTCATAAAGCTACAGTTGTCGGTTTTCTCATATAATGCAACAGACTGAGAAGTCACCAGATATTATTTAAAATCAATAAAGTGGATTGGAACGGTATTGCTCAATCTATTTCGTTTCGCCAAAAACCAACCGGATAACAACACCATGCGTGATACTACCATCGTACACGATATGAACAGAAAAAACTGCTCTCACATTCATGTTAAGCGCCTTAATTCATTGATGCGGGCAACTGAAGCTTTACACGATAGTAATCTATGTTTCTTAACAAACGGAGTTGAAATATACGGAGTCAGCAGCCGCTAAAAGCATTTTAAGACGAAGCTATTGAACCTGTGACAGGAGTTTGGAGACACCCATTCCAAAACTTGTCTGCCACACTTCCACCATCTATGCTTTTAATCTGCTCCAAGGATGAGGGCGAAGCAAATGCCAGCGGCACGGAAAAGCCAGGTCAGTTTAAATGACACAAAATACTACCACTGCATCTCTCGCTGTGTCAGGCGTGCCTTTTTATGTGGTGAGGACCCGTTAACAGGCCAGTCTTACGAGCATCGCCGTGAATGGGTTGAAGATAAACTGCTCCTGCTG
>NZ_JAKRFZ010000012.1 GCF_022347765.1 Pseudoalteromonas sp. OOF1S-7
CCATTGATAACGTATTTGTCCCGCATAACAGTCGCCTGCGAACAGATACCGGCGCAAGGCCGGTATGACGCTGAGAGCTGGCATGAACGCAATGTGTTTACTCTCAGCCTTGGCTGGTTTTTAGTTGCGAAGCGCTGACGCTTGGAATGACTCACTACTCACCGCAAACCTGACCCTGTTCACCTGTCATCCTGTGCTCGACACGGGATCTTGCCTCAGACTGCGCCATTGATAACGTATTTTTCCAGCCTTGCCGTCGTCTACAAACAGATACCGGCGTAAGGCCGGTATGACACAGATGAGATGGTTTGAATGCAATGTGTTTTATCTCAGCCCTGGCAGGTGTTTAGTTGCGAAGCGCAGACGCTTGGAATGACTCACAACGCACCGCAAGCCTGACCCTGTTCATCCGTCATCCCGTGCTCGACACGGGATCTGGCTTCAGACGGTTTGATTGATAACGTATTTGTTCAAGCATAACAGTAGACTGCAAGCAGATACCGGCGCAAGGCCGGTATGACACAGATGAGATGGTTTGAATGCAATGTGTTTTATCTCAGCCCTGGCAGGTGTTTAGTTGCGAAGCGCAGACGCTTAGAATGACTCACAACGCACCGCAAACCACACCCTTCTCACCCGTCATCCCGTGCTCGACACGGGATCTGTTTCAGACAGCGCCATTGATAACGTATTTGTCCCGCATAACAGTCGCCTGCGAACAGATACCGGCGCAAGGCCGGTATGACGCTGAGAGCTGGCATGAACGCAATGTGTTTACTCTCAGCCTTGGCTGGTTTTTAGTTGTGAAGCCCAGACGTTTAGAATGTCTCACAATACACCGCAAACCTGACTCTTTTCACCGGTCATCCCGTGCTCGACACGGGCTCTTGTTTCAGGCGACTTCGTTGATGACGTATTGCGTGGTATCACCTTCGCCCTACCTCCCTCCATCTATTGCACGATAGTTGCTACAAAAAGTCACGGTCGCACAGTCAAAGTAACCCCTAAGCCACAATCAAGCGTGATAGGTGTGCCGATAGGCGCTGACTCAGATGTTATCTCGCCGACAGATAAACGCTCAGTGTCCGTGTTTTGCTGATAAGCGCTGCAGGCATAAATGACATACCAATGTGCGCCTTCGTGCCACAGTGCAGAGATAGTCGCCTGAAATGTTCGTTGTCCCACTTCGCCGCTGAATGAAGCCGACCCTTCTGATAACGACTTTATGCCACCTGGCCATTCAACGATCGCTGAAGGGTGTGAAGTACATGCCATTAAAGACAAAATGAGTGGTATCAGCAGGGAATATAGCAGTTTGTTTATCGGCACTATTGGTCTCTTTGTTTGCATAAGTGCCGCTCAAAATAACACAGAAAATCGTGCTTTTCCCGCTCGGAAATAAGGCGGAGTTTACAGCCCAATGTTAAGCAAAAAACACCATGTTAATGGCCTTGAAACGGACTGTTTTATCATCAGTTAGAATAACCATTGCTCAGCCTTCATAGGGCTCTCGTAACCATTCATCACTTTTCCATAAGCGATTTTATCCAATACTTATAATAACTTGCAGGCCATCAAAGCAAAGCAACACAATGGGTGGCCGGATATGGAACAGCAATTTAAAGATCGCAGAGCAGAACTTTTGGTACAAAAAATGCGCCGTACCGAGCGCTTTATGCATCATCAGCGGCTTGAAAAGACAGCGGTGTCATTTGGCGATGAGCAACTGGAATTTATCGAGCATGCAATGGTGGACGGACTGAACGAAGACACCATTCGCACCATTGAATTTCATCGCCGTTGTCTGGCGGCGGGAATAGACAATGGCCGTCATTATTGGTGCTTTAAACAGGGCGAGCAGCTGATTGGCATGTCTGGTTATCACTATCGCCTGTGGGACCCAAAAAGCATCGTCTGGGGTGGCTGGTTTGTTGCTGATCAGGCTGTCTCGCCTCTGATAAAAATGGCCATGCTGCTCGATACCCTGAAGGTCTTGCTGGAAGAAACCAGTTATGAAGAGCTGTACATTGAGGTATTTGCCGACACCGAGCAGTCGAATATTCTTAATATTTATCACTCTTTACAGTTTACCGCGCTGGGCCGTTTTGAAAATTTTTATGGCCCCCAACAGGACATGGTGGTGATGAAGCTGGAGCTGGCTGAGGTGAGAGCATTATGGCTGAACACCACGCGACCACTTGAGCGGGTTCAGTAATATGTTACTGCTATATGTGGAATCCGGCGCTGGCTCACGGGCACTGGCTGAGGCTTTGGCAAGCCGTTTTCGCAAACAAGGCAAAGCGGTTGAGCTGATGTCAGTGTCCGAGTTATTGCCACAGTGGCTGTCTGACTTACTGTTTGGCCAGTATTACCAGTGGTGCATGTCGGGTAAGCAACATCACAGTAAATTGTATGCCAGCCGCTGGTTTTATCCGTTTCTTTACCGATTGTTACCACTGTGGCTGGCACTTAAAGGCAATGACAAGCTGGATGAGGCCAAAGCGGTGATCCGCCGTCACAATCAGGTTGTGGCGTGTAGCTATTATGGCGCTTTTTTTGCCCGTTATTTTGCAAAACAGGCCGGGCACAAGATCGAAGTCAGCGGGGTGCTGGGAGACTATCAAATATCCAACGGCTGGCGAACTGTGCTCACTCAGTTGTTTGTTTCTCATCAGTACAGTCATCCCGTGCTGGACTGGCATCGCGCCAGAGGGACCGAGATATTACCGCTGGGGATCCCCACAGAGGTAACGCCCGACTTAACAGCAACAAATGAGCAAAACAACGCGAACCTGAACATGCTGCTTTGTGGCGGCGGCTGGGGACTGGGGATCTCCCCTGCAACGGTGGCTTTATTACTGGCGCAAAACCCATCAGGCACGGTGACGGTTATTTGCGGTCAGAACGAGGCGTTACAGCAGCAGTTGCAGGCACGTTTTGAACAACAGATTGCTCAGCAACAACTGCGGCTGGCCGGGTTTGTGTCGGATATGCAGCCCTATTATGCCCAGGCCGACATCATCATCACGAAAGCGGGCGGCCTGACTTTAACCGAGGCGGCGCTGGCCAATACCTGCCTGATCATTCATGGCGCTTTACCCGGGCAAGAGCAGCACAATCGCGCGGTGTTTGTGGCGCAGGGCGCCGCGCTCAATGCCCACAGTGACGAGCAGCTCAGAGACTTGATCAGCCGCATTCAGGGATCAAGCACATTGCGCAGCCAAACCAGCATGAGAGCGGCCACATTGGTTAATGCCAATGCATCACAACAGATTTGTCATCATTTACTCGCAAGTAGCAAATAATATTGTAGGAGTCGAATATGTGGACTAAGAAAGCCACGCAACTGGCAGTCAGCGAATTACCGCAGGCGCATCAGAACTTTATGGCCAGAAACCCAGGGTTTACTGCCCACCATCAGGCCAGCACCGAGCGCGTGGCGAACGCCCTCAGACGCTATGCCGCGAGCGGAAAAATTGAAGCCGAGAACATCTGCAAACTGGTAATTAAAATGACCAGCAGCTGCAACTTGCGTTGCGAGCAGTGTTTCCAGTGGCGTGAAACCGGTTTTCACCATGGCCTGGATCCCACGGCCATTCCGTATGAACAGAGCGGTCATCTATTTGATTTTGTTGAGCGTCAGCGCTGCGACATCATATTGACCGGGGGAGAACCCACTTTACACCCTGATTTTCCCAAGTTCCTCAGCCGTCTGGCAGAAGCCGGGTGCTTTATTTATATCTGCACCAATGGCCTGATGATCAAGCGTCACTTTGAGGTGCTGAGTAAGTATCACGATCAGCTGGCCTTTTTGATTTCCATCGACGGACCAAAAGACATCCATGACTCGATCCGGGGCAAAGGTACCTACAACAAAACCATGGCCGGTATTAAGCTGCTGGCAGATGGCAAAAAAGAGGGCAAGCAGTGGCTGATCGGGGTAGAAAACACCATGATGGCCAAAAATCTCGACCGGGCCACTGAGCTGCTGAATGAGTGTGAGCAGGCGGGCGTAGACTGGATGATCTACAACCATCTGTGGGTCGTGGATATGATGGCGCGCAGCGAATACCACCGCTTTTGTGAAGACTATGACACGGTGCCTAATTCTTATACTGGCTTCGATATGGGCGATTTTCGCCCGGATTATATCGAGCAGGTGATAGACACCATAGAAAAACTGCGTGCCTATCCGGCCCAGATCCCCGTATTGTTCGGGCCGGATTATGACGCAGACGAAATTCGTCAGTACTATCGCGGCAAAATGCCGGCACGGCCACATTATCTCAAAATGGGCGTGAAACTGGATGTTGATATCGGCGGCAAACTGGTGATGACCAAGCAGTTCCCTGATCTGGTCTTTGGTAATGTGCTGGATACGCCTATTGAGGAACTCATTGCGTCTGAGCCCTATCAGCGTGCCGCCGAGACCATGCGTCAGAAAAGCCTTAAAGTGCTCAACGCCTGCCCTGATGCACATAACTTTTTGCTGTAGAGGTGTGTATGTTGTCCGTGATTTTGCCGGCTCACAATGAAGCAAAAACATTAGCAATTACCTTGCCGCGATTGGTTGAGCAGTTGCCTTTGGATGCTGAGCTGATCGTGGTCTGTGATTCCTGCTCGGATGCAACTGTACAGGTCGCGAGGGCCTACACTGAGCAAGTATTCACTATCTCAGCAGGCAGTGCCGCTGCAGCGCGTAATTATGGCGCTGCACAGGCTAGTGGCAGCATGCTGTTGTTTCTCGATGCTGATACCGTGTGTAGCGCACAGCTACCAGCGCAGGTTGCTCAGTTTGCAAAACACAGTCACAGCGCTGTGTATGGCACCGCGCCGCTAAAAAGTGACAGCGGCCACTGGCTCGGTCGGTTTGTTGCGGCCGATATCAACCGCTTTAATCGGCGCCATTTGAGCATGGGCGGTAATTGTTTTATATCGGCCGATTTGTTTAAAGTGGTGGGAGGCTTCAACACGGACTTATTGCGTGGTGAAGATACCGACCTGGGCGTGCGCTGTCAGCGTCAGGGCGGTCATTATCAATGGCTTGGGCACTGTCATTTTGTCCACAATGAGCGCAAATTCCGCACCCATGGTTATTTGCGGTACTACGGCTCTTTGTTGCTCGGTGGCGTGTTATGGCAGCTTTCACCTCGTTTGTATGCCCGCAGTCTGGGAGGACAAGCATGATAGAAAAATGCCGAGCCCTGTGGCGGGTGCTGTCGCTCAAACTGGTTTTATTGAGCAGCTTAAGCGCCTGCACCACCATTTTGATCCTGCACACTTTCACTATGGCACTGCAACTGGATAGCAGCAATCCGGCCAATCTGGTTCAGGGGGCTGTGTGGTTCTCTGTGGCATTTGTTGGCTTTGTGGTGGTGCAGCTGGTTTTTCAGCGCAGCGTGATCCGGCTGACCGAAACCACCATTAAGACCGTGCGGCTGGATATTTTGGATGCGGTACGCCAAGCCCGGTTACAGATGATAGAGCAGTTTGGCCAGGAGCGGATCCTCTCGGCGATTGCGTATGATGCCAACACACTTAGCCAGCTGAATCAGTTCGTCGCGCTGAGTGTGGGCCACTTGTTCACCGTGATTGCGGCATTGATATACATGTTTGTGATTGCTCCTTTGGGCGCATTACTGGCGTTGGGGCTGATAGCACTGGCGGTGACGGCCTATTGTTTGCGCTTCGGGCGCATTCATCAGGGGTATGAGCGCGCAAGAGAAGCCGAAAACAGCTTTTTTACTCATCTGCACGACCTGCTGATGGGGATCCGCGAAGTGAAACAAAACGCGCTGCGCAATAACAGTCTGTATGAACAGCACCTGAGCCGCGATGCCACCGCCGTTCAGCACAACAAAATTATGGCCGAATGTCGCTTTGCCCATAATCAGCTGATGCTGATGGCCGCACTTTATCTATTGGCGGCAGTGGCGGTATTTGTCGCGCCGTTGTGGTTTGCCTTATCGCCTCAGCAGAGTATCAGCTTTGTGATCATCACTTTGTTTATGGTGAGCCCGTTTCACAGCAGCATGGAGTTATTTCGGGTGCTCAGCCAGCTACAGGTGTCGCAACACAAGCTGGCCGAAATCAAACAACTGGCCAGCGAGGCCGGGGAGCAGGGCGTTGCGTCATCAGCGGTGTCGTTTACACAGCAGCTGACGCTGCAAAAGCTGATGTTTGAATATGACCAAGGGTTTACGGTCGGGCCCATTAATCTTGAAGTGAACCAGGGCGATATCGTGTTTATCTCCGGCGGCAATGGCTCTGGTAAAACCACCTTTATGCGGTTGCTGAGTGGACTATACGCACCGCAAAGCGGTCAGGTCTGGCTTGATAATCGTCCGCTTGAGGCGGATCAGCTAATCGCTTATCGCCAGCTTTTTGCCGGTATTTCGGCCGACAGTGTGGTCTTTGCAAATCGCTATGGTCAGCCGATGGGCGAGGCGCAAGTCAATCAATGGCTGGACAAACTTGCGCTGAGCGACAAAGTGCAGTTGCGCGACGGTCGCTTTACTAATACCCGATTGTCGACGGGCCAGCTAAAACGCCTGGCCATGGTGCAGGCGCTGATGGAAGAGCGACCCATCCTGGTACTGGATGAGTTTGCCGCCAACATCGACCCGCAAAGCCGTCAGGTGTTTTACCGCCAGTGGTTACCCACACTCAAAGAAATGGGTAAAACCCTGTTCGTGATCACCCATGATGAGGCTTACTTTGATTGTTGTGACAGCCATTACCTGATGCGTGATGGTCAGCTTCACCCTTATCCGGCACAGCCGCTGTCGCTGGTCAAATCCCACTAAGGAGCGTGCGATGAAAGATTATCAGTTAACCTGGCTGGCACAGCGGGTAACCACTCAAACGACGGCAGTCTTAGTGCCCTTTTATAACGAGGCGGGCGATAAAACACACTTTGCCGAGCGCCTGGCTTACTTTGATGGGCTGGCAGCGCGCCATCCTGAGCTGGATATTATCCTGATTGATGATGGCTCTACCGATCAGCCTTTTGCGGCGGATACTGAAAAGCTGACCCATCTTAGCCTCAGCAGGGTAACGCCCAATGGCCAAAAGATAGGGGCGCTTTATACCCAAATCAAAGCTTTGCCGCATCAGTATATTATTTTCACCGACTTTGATACTGAACTTCAGGGTCTGGATAACCTGCCTGAGATACATGGTAAATTGGCAGCAGACTCGGCCTCTATGGGGTGTTATTTCAGCATGCGCCCCACAGAAGGAAATACACCCGCAGTGCAGTTTCAGATGCTGGAATATGCGCTGGAGCGAGCCAGTTATCAGTTCAGCAAGAATGAGGGCAGTGTGCCCATTATGCCCGGTGCGGGCTGCTTGTATAAACGGCCAATCATAGAGGCGCTGCTGTCTCGCCACAGCGGGCTGCGCAGTGGTGAAGACAGAGAAACCTGTTTGCTGGGTCTGGAGCTGGGTTACACCGTGTTTTACGCGCCGCAAATACAAGCGCTGACCCAGCCGCCACAAACCTTCCGTGCTCTGTTGCAGCAGCGCCGTCGCTGGTCGCAGGGGTTTGTCGAAGTGGCGCTGCATAAAGCGGCGTTTTATCGCAATCAGATGGCTGAGAAAACCGTATTAGGATTGCGCCACCGCATCGACATGATCTCTGTGAGCATCTTTTTATTAATGCCGCTGCTGTTGCTGATGGCGTTTTTGATTAGCAGTACTGTCGGCGTGGCGCTGGTGCTGGCGTGGACGGCGCTGGGTTTTGTTGAAACCTTTTGGCTGTACAGTAAAGCCCGCGATGAGTTTCGTACCATTCCAAATCACAAACTTAAGCTGTGTCTTATTCCGTTTGCCCGTGTGCTGCTGGAAGTACCAACCTGGTGGCGGGTGATTGGACGAGTCTGTCTGAACAAATTACAAGGGAAAGGAGCGTGCGCATGAACAAGTACTTTACAGCTCAAACCGGTAACCCGTTTATTGCGGGAAACTATCGCCGGGTGCACAGCCTGGGGATGGATTGCCGGCCTCGTCATTTAACCCGGCAGCTGGAATTAGGCTGTCGGCGTGGGCCTTTTGACTGGATCGGCGGCCGTTCGGTGGCTGACCTTAACCGAGCGCTGCAAACGCGGTGTAAAGAGGTGCTGTTACTTAAGAACCTGGAACCGTATGAGCCTGATTGCAGGGAATACCGCAAGTATGCCGACCGTTCAGCCGGTTTCCTCACTGCCCATGACTTTGCGGTTGAAAACCATGATCTGGTGCGGGAGTACCCGGCATTTCGGGAAAAGTTTGACGGCATTTGCACTCGCTTCTTTTCTGAGCTGGCAGAACTCGACAGTGTGTTGTTCTTTTTGAGTGTGGCCCTGGAAGAAAATGCTGACTGGCAGTTTGAAACACCCAAAGAGATCCTGGCAAACACGCTGACATTAAAAACCACGCTTGAGCAGCTGTGCCCCAACGCCAGGGTTGGCCTGCTGGTGGCGACCTTTCATGACGAGTTGGTTGAGCACAGCCGGCCTGGACTGGCGTTTACCCGTAAGTATACTTTTGATAATAGTGAGCCCTGGATGGAAGGCCAGGAACTCGCACACTGGCGCAATATGCTGGTGGGCGTGAATGGTTATACCGGAGTGACTCCACAGGGGGAGTCAGCATGAATCGAGCCACTGTGGCTAATATGATCGCCAATATTCTGAGCCAGCCCGCTCAGACTGTGGCACTCGAAGGCGATGACTGGACGTGCACCTATGGTGAGCTGAGTCGGCAAGTAATGGGATGTGCTCAGCAGCTGCGCAACTTGGCGGTTCTGCCGGGCGACAGTGTTGCGGTTTATGGTGATGATCCACGTCTAAGTACAGTGGGGATACTCAGCGCGCTATTGCTTGGCTGTCCCTTTGTCTGCCTCGATGTGCATTTCCCGCTTGCGCGTAAGCAACATATGTTGGCACGCAGTCAAGCGCGTGTGTTGCTTTATAGTCAGGAAGATCCGCAACTGGCTGAAACAGGTTGCAAAGTCGACGTGATGCGTTCGTATGAGGCGGTTTTGCCATCGTACGAGGTTTTAACAGGCAGCTGTGATGATGAGCAATGGAAAGTCGCTTATCATGTGTATACCTCTGGCAGCACAGGTCAGCCAAAGGGCATTGCGATTGCTCGGCATAGCCTGGCTGTGCAAGTCCAGGCTGCACGACAACAGTATCAGCTGCTACCGGGCAATCGTGCCTTATGCATTTTATCCAGCTCAACAGATGCCTTTTTGCAACAGTTATTGATGTTTCTGTCTGCCGGGGCATGCGTGTGTTTCACGCGGCGCACTATGCTGGATCCGGCCGAGTTTGCCAAGGTTTGTATTTCTAAAACCATCACTCATATTGATGTACCGCCCAGTTTGCTGGCCAATTTTCTGGCAGACTCACATGCTGCAGACTGGCTGGCGAATATGCATTTGAGTACCGTTATTCTCGGGGGAGAGGAGTTCAGCCATAATATAGTGCGTCACTGGGACAGGCTGAACTTGTTTGAACGCATTGCGTTATACAACGAATATGGACCATCCGAGGCCACTGTGACGTCGTGCTTGCACCGGGTGACCCGGGCCGATTTAAAACGCAGCCGGGTACCCATTGGCAGGCCCTCGGCGGGCAGCATTTTACTGATTGTAGATGAGCACGGCAGACCGGCTAAACAAGGTGAATTACTGATCGGAGGGGAGGGCCTGGCATTAGCATATTTAGCCGAGCCACAAAAAACGGCGCAACAGTTTATTTCCATGGCACGTCTTGGCGGGATGCAACGCTTTTATCGCAGTGGCGATTTGGTACAACGCGATGAGCAGGGGCTGATCACTTATCTCGGTCGGCTGGACAACCAGGTAAACTTGCTGGGTCACCGAATTGAATTGGAAGGGATTGAAGCCGTATTAAATCAGTATCCTGGCATTCACAGCTCGGCCGTACTATGTGTTGACACTCAGCTGATAGCCTTTATAGCCAGTGATCTCACTGATGCGGATACGAGCGTGCTACGCAACATGCTCAGCGAAATGCTGCCTGCCTATATGTTGCCTGCACAGTTTTTTTATTACACTCAGCTGCCGACCACTGCCATTGGTAAAATTGATAAACCAGCGTTAGAGCGAGTAGCCAAACTGAGGCTGGCGCAATGCCAGCCGGTGGCTACATTGCCCGAGCTAATTGCACAAAGTTTGAATGTGCCACCGGCTGAACTCAACTGTGATAAAGGGTATAAGTCACAAGGTGGTGATTCATTGAAGGCATTGATGCTGCAAACCCGTGCCAGACAACATGGCTGGACGGTATCGTTAAGCCAGTTACTCAGTGATGTGCCGCTTTCTCAGTTAGTACCGCCTTGCGCTAATACGACATTAGGCTTTGAGCAAGAATTGCTGAATTATGCTTTACCAAACAAGCTGGCGATGATCCATATCCAGGGGATAGCGCGCTGGCAAGTCTGTACTACGCTGTTCACCCAACAACAGCTGAACGGCGAGAAAGTCCATCAGGCTGCGCGTATTTTACTGCTGAAATATCCCGCTTTGCGGCTGCGTTTTAATCCCAGGCAGATGACGCAGCAGATCAGTAAAGGGGCTTTACACCTCAGCGCAGTGCTGAGCGTTGCCAGCTTTGCAGATTTCCAACATCAAGTCCGGGACGCGTTTCAATCTTGTCTGGATGGGGCTTCATTGCAAGAGCAATTGGTAACCATCGCCAGTTATCGCAGTCGCTATGGCCATATAGTCGCGATAGGGATAAGCCACTTGCTAGTTGATGATATCAGTTTGCAGGTGCTTAGTAGTGACCTGGAGAGCTTGCTTAATGCACCCGAGCGTTTCGACAGGCAAAGAGACTGGGCGCTGCTGCACTGGCAACAGCAATGTCATAATGAGGTCATGGCAGGTCACTTTGACACCGACCTGAGCTACTGGCGGGAAGCGCTAAACACACAAGGCGTATTTTCTCAGGAAGTGGAGCGTAAGCTTGTTGCGTTAAACAACAATAAGCCGATCTATAGTCAGGTGCAGTTAGCCAGCGCACAACAACTCGCCACGCTATTACCGCGTTTAGCCCGTCAGGGCATATCATTACAGGCCGTGTTGTTGGCTGCTCTTGCGCACAGTTACCATCAGTGCAGCGGCGACAACGCTGTGACGGTTGCGCTGGAAAATAATGGCAGACAGCCTTTCACACACAGTGAGTGCGGGGTCACGGTCGAGGTCGGTCAGGCGGTAGGTTGGTTTGCCCACAGCGCGCCGCTACTTTTGCATGCTTGTGAACAAACAGACGAACAGTTTGAACTGACACAAGCCGATTTAACCAGGTACCCTGTGGGTGGGCACAGCTATGGCTGGCTAAGCATGTTTAGCAAGGATCAGGCGTTTAAAACGCTCACCCAAACGCAGCCACCCAGAATCTCCGTAGCCTATGCGGATCAGAGTGCGTTGCCTGAGCAGCAGCTGTTTACTCAACCAAGGTTTGGCCTGAGTGGACAGGACTGGCTGACAGACGAGCAGGTATTTGATTTTGAACAACGCTATCACTGGTTGCAGATCCGCTTTGTTCACACGCAAGATACAGGTCTGGTGGTTGAGCTCAATAGTGATGCCGATCTTGTCAGTGAACTCTGGTTAGATAGTTTATCCGGGTTGATAGCGACAAGCTTTGGATATATCAGCGGCGAGTGACAGACTATTTTTCTCTGGCAACTGGCGGAAAAAGCACCTGATATGTTATAAGCATAGACACCTGTTTCATGAGGTAGGGTAAAAGTGCAATTAGGTCGAGACTACTTAGCGTTCATATTTGTCAGCCTGCTATGTGTAAGTAAATCTAGTTCAGCTAGTACAGCGGCACAAACCTGTGTGCAAACGGTCACGGTCAGTGCCAGCGATAACTGGCCACCCTATTCCTACCGGGTTGGCGATCAATATCACGGGCTGGATATTGAGATCCTTGAACTGGTACTGAAAAACGCCGATTTATGTTGGCGTTACGTGTCATTTCCTTCATCAAGTCGGACGTTTGAAGAATTTAAAAAAGGCAAAGTTGATGTGATTTTTGCCGCCAGTTTTACTCAGGAACGACGACGGTTTTCTGAGTTCAGTGTACCCTATCGGGATGAAGTGATGCAGCTGTTTAGTCACGCAGACAACCCGTTGAGCCCGCAGAATGCACTTACGCCTACCCTGAGCTTTCTGAGCAAATCTATCGTGGCTGTGAATCGTGGTAGCGTGTATGGTGAGGCGTTCTCCCGCATTAGTCAGCAGTGTCCGGACTGTGTGGTTGACATTAACCTGGCCACAGAGCGCTTTGATTTGTTGGTAAAAAAACGCGTTGATTATGCTGTAGAGGATTTATTTACCGGTATTTATTTGATCAATCGTGACCCATATAAATCCCGGGTTAGGGTAAGTCGCTTAACCGTGCATAAAAATCCCGCTCATTATATGATCCGACCTGGCCTGTTCAGTGAAAAGCGTTTGCAGCAGTTTAATCTGGCCATAATACGTAATCAGCCTGCCATTGATGCGCTGATTGATCTGCATTTTCAGCGCTTATTGCTTGTTTCTTCGCAAGCTAAACAGTGAGGTGCTTGTGTGCTGGTCGGCGCATATGATACTCGAACTCGTCTTCATCATAGGTGCTAAAGCCCAGTGAAAAATACAAATGACGCGCTGGGTTATGTTTTAACACTGTTAACGTGAACGGGCAATCCGGGTATTGTGCAAACAGGTACCTGAGAGCTGCACGCCCAAATCCCTGATTTTGGTACTCAGGTGCAATTTGTAATTGCATAATCTCCAGCTGTTTGTTCAACTTCCGAAACTTAAGTGTTCCAACAGTAACATTGTTGATGATCAGCAAATGTGAGCAGGCATAGTCTTCCTCTAACCGACATAAGTGAGCCTCGTCACTGAGAAAAATCCCTTCCCGCTCCAGGTGTTCCACCATAGTGTGCAGACGCAGGTTTAGCAAATAGGGTTTGTCGATATCGCTGGCTTGTTTTAGTTCAATATCCATCGTTTTTTCCTGTTTTCCATCTCTGTGTCGTCAGTCTCCTTGCGGGTGTGCAGCTTAATAGCATGCGCAGACTGACCAAGCTTTGCTTCATCTAATCCCAAAGTCACTGGGGTTGCAAGCGTAAATTATTCACAGAAACAAAACTTTAATGAATTTGCGTATTGAAGATGTAAGTGCACAGATCACGTGTCATCGGTGACACTATTCTTCTCTTAAGCGACTATATTTTGTGCTTTGCAGTTGAATGTCTGGGTGTAAAACCGTACCATAATTGCAAATGATAACGATTAGTATAAATATGAGTTTTATTGCAATTATCCCGCTTTGGCTGGCTGCACTGAGTTTGTACCTCGGCAGTCACCGACAAATCATCATCAATCGCGCAGTACCCAGACCTATAGCTGGGTTCAGTGCTATGTCTTTATTTTTACTTGGTATTGTCACTTTTAGTTTTGATTACCCCTGGGTGTCATCCATGTTGGCGGCACTGGTGATATTTATGTTGAGTTTATTTACGGTGACGATTAGCTCGGGTTACTCCAGAGGGCGTACTTTGTCCATAACTGGCGGAGTGTGCCTGTTTAGTCTGATCTTTGGGGGAGCAAGCTATGTGGCCTAAAACATTATCGGGCTTAATCATTGGCCTGTTGTTATCTGTCTCTGTGGTGCTTAACCTCAATCTGTTGTTGCCTTTCTCAGAGGGAACCCGGCTGTTGATTGGGCTTATTCTGGCGTTTCCTATTTGGGCTGCGGCCCTGGTGTGGGCGTACTCGTTTCCATCGGCCTGGAAGTCCTTCAGGGCGCTGATGTTGGCACTGGCGCCATCCGTTTTACTTAATACTGCCCTGATGGTGCTGAGGTAATTCAGACAATGAACAATCAAACCCTTAAATCACTGACCAACGCCCATGCCTGGATAGGTCTGATCATTTCTACCGTCCTGTTTGTGGTGTTTTTTGCCGGTGCTATCACCTTATTCAAAGATAATATTACCAGCTGGGAGCGGACCCCACTATTGGTCGATGCTGCGCACAATACTGAGCATCCCGCTTTTGATAAGGCGCTGGCAACCATAGAAAAAAATTACCAGGTGGATATGCATGGCGGCATGTTTATGTTTGCCCCGGATCAACATAACCCGTTTATTGAAGCCTGGTTTGAAAGCGAGCTGGCGCAGCCAGATCCTATCACCGGAGAAGATCACCTTCATCAGGCTCTGTTACTGGATGCCATTACGGGTGAAATCGTGGCCAGCAGTGACACTCATAACTATGCACACTTCCTGTACAAGATGCATTATGACCTCGGGCTGGGTCGTGCGGGCCTGTACTTCGTCGGTCTGGTTACCTTATTCTTTTTTGTGGCAATTCTGAGTGGTATCGTGATCCACTGGCGCAAGCTGTTCAGCAAGTTCTTTCAGTATCGAAAAGACGGCAATAAAGATAAATGGCTCGATGCACATAACCTGATAGGTACGATGGGGCTGCCTATGCATCTGATGTATGCATTCACTGGTCTGGTATTCAATTTGGTGATTATTTACCAGATCTCGTATGCGGTGATTTTGTATCAGGGCAACCAGGAAGCCTTGCTGGATGCAGCCGGGTTTGACCAGCCCCACCTGGAAGAAGCCGACAAGCGTATGGCTATGACAGGTGTCGATGATATGTATCGTCGTGCTATGGCCACTATGGGCGATGTCACCATACAGCGGATCGGTATTGAGCACTTTGGTGATGAGAATGCGATTTTGGTGTTCGCGGCAACCAGCAACGAGGATTTTTCTTTGTGGCGTGAAGTGCGTTATCTGATGAGCACGCAGGAGCAGATCTATCTGACCATGGACAATTATGACAATGCCGTACGTGGTGGCTTGTCGACCATTGCCAGTTTGCATTTCGGTGATTTTGCCGGATACGGTATGCGCCTGGCATTTTTCTTGTTTGGCCTGGCAACTGCTTACGTGATCATCACAGGTAATCTGATGTGGATAGCTAAACGCGCTAAACAACGCAATCAAAACCAGCGCAGTCTGCACTTTGTCAGGCGTCTGACTTCTGGCAGTTTTATTGGTGTTGTGGCGGCTACTGCGGCTGGGTTTGCACTGGCGCGCGCGCTTCCGGTTGAATACCTGGGGCGGACTGAGTTTATTGAACGCAGTTTTTACTTAATCTGGATTGTCAGTATTGTGGTCTCGCAACTGATGAGTAACCAAAAGTTGTTCTGTAAAGCACTCCTGAGTGCCAGTGCGGCCTTGTTTGCACTCACAGCAGTCAGTGACTGGACCTTGTACTACAGCACGTCCAGTTTGCTCGATGGGGCTGCGCTGCGTGATGTTTTGCTGGTTGATACTATGTTGCTGTTGCTGGCGGCGATTTGCATGGCCGCAGCCAAACGCGTTTATGCGCAGGAAGTGAAAGTGCAATCAATAGGCTCTGAACCCATAGCTTCTCAGGCATAATCGATAAAATGAAGGCGCTGTAATCAGCGCTTTTTTGTGCCTGAAATCCAGGCATAGTATCGACACTAACTCGATATACCAATCCACATTAATACATAACCAATTGGAGGGATGAAATCTGCCGATCACTATGTCAAAAACTTCTCATTCAGAACAACTAAATAGCAAAATTTTCTGCTAGTTAGCGACCATATTTTCTCGCCTCAAAATAGAGTACTTAATTAAGCAAATTGGTATAAGCAATTTCGTCAGCAACTGGCAAAGGCCGTCGATCTGTTGAGAACACAAAATAGCTGACTTTTTGAGTAAGGCTTTACCAGGTAATCATGCGCACCCATTTCAATGCAGGTTACCCGGGTAGCTTCATAAGCGTCTGCCGATAGCATCACGATTTTTGGTGTGGCTGGTAATCTGAGCTCAGTGAGTTGTTTAAGCACATCATAACCACTCATACCGGGCATATTGATGTCGAGCAACACAATGTCATAGTGTGTGCCGCTCTTGAGTTTGTTGAGGGCTTCGATCCCGTTTTGGGCATTGTCTAACAATACACAGTGGCCTTCCAACATTCGGTTTGCCACAATCAGATTGATGGCATTATCGTCGACCACGAGTACATTACCCAGTTGCACTGTCGACTCGGGATCGTGCGGTTGCTGTTCCGTTGTACTGCGTTGTTGTGATAAATCCTGCTGTGCTGCCAAACCTATGCTGGCCGTAGTGCCTGTGTTTACTTCTGATTGCAGCGAAAACTCGTACCCAAGCATATCACACAACTGTATCACGACATCCAGTCCCAGACCGGTGCTGCCTATTCCTGTGAGATCTGTGTGTCTCTCCTGAGAGTAGGGTTCACACACAGCGGCTATATCTTTTATCCCGACTCCGGTGTCCTGAACGATGAGTTTGCATTGACCATCATGGTAACTGGCATCCAGTGAGACCTTGCCTTGCTTAGTGTATTTTATTGCATTGCTCAGCAGGTTACTGAGGATCTGAGTCAGGCGCACCTTATCAGTTTTACAAAATAATGTCTGACAATCAGCCTGTGCGACTTCTAAGGTCAGCCCCTTTTCTTTTGCCTTACCATCATAGAGCCGTTGAAGGTGCAAAAAGACTTGCTGTAATGAAACGATTTCAAGACTGGTAGTCAGTTTTCCGGCTTCCAGTTTAGTTAGTGTTAAAATGTCATTGAGCAGCGATTGTAGTTGCTCACCACACTCTAAAATAGTGTCTACATCACGCAGAATATCAGGGTCTTGCAGGCTATTTTTTAATGACTCGGCAACGCCTAGCATACCAAACAAGGGGGTGCGAATTTCATGAGACATACGGGCAAAAAAGCGATCCCTGGCACGCAAAGCATCAATGGCTTGTTGCTCGCTTTCCTTCAGTTTAGTGACGTCGGTGTGCGCGCCGAGCATACGTATAGGTTGACCCTGTGCATTTCTGAGGATCATGCCTCTGCAGCGGATCCAGACAGTTGACCCATCGGCATGCTGATAACGAACGATTTGATCGTACGGGTGGGTTGGCTCTTCGGCGTGCTGGTTAAAGTTGTCTATGGCTTTTGCCAGATCGTCCTGATTAATAATCGATTGCCACTCGGATGCTTTGTGTGTTTTGGTGTCGGGATCATAGCCTAAAGTACGCCAGAGCTTATCACTCATCCACTCTTCTTCGGGGTTTTCCAAATCCCAGAACCAGATCCCGTCCAGCGAGGATTCCTGAACAAACTCAAACAGTGCAGGATCACACTTGATCCGCTCGTAAAGCTCCTTTTCTAGTCTGTGCATAAAACCATCAGGAAAAGTTGATTGTGCTATGACTATAGGCTTAGCTCAACAAAAGCAACATATCAAGGCGTGTCAATGATGTGATTTATACATCTACGCCTTGTGTGAGTGCAAAATGATCTGTAAAAAGGGTTAGACCATACAAAAGGAAGCGCTCAACATGGAATATCTCTACGCAATCATCCTCTTTGCTATCTCGTCTTCTGTTACCCCAGGTCCCAACAATATTATGATAATGACTTCTGGTGTGAACTTTGGTGTAAAAAAGAGCCTGCCTTTGTTGAGTGGTATATGTATTGGTTTTGCCTTTATGCTCCTGTTAGTCGGGCTCGGTTTCTCCCGCTTATTTGAATGGTTTCCCGCATTACATATGATCATAAAATGTGCGGGTGTGTTGTACTTGCTGTATCTGGCCTGGTTGATAGCGCGCTCGGCCGATATCCAGAGTACAGCCAGCCAGGGTGAGCCCCTGTCGTTTTTAAAAGGCGCTTTGTTCCAGTGGATCAATGGTAAAGCCTGGGTGGTTGCAACTGGCGCGGTTGCTGCCTTTACTACGGTTGGTGGTGGAGTCGATAGCCAGACAATGCTGATTGCCATCACTTTCTTATTGGTATCATATCCTTGTGTTGGCGTCTGGCTGTTATTTGGCTCGCTGTTAAAAAATTGGTTGGGTAGTGCAGCCAGTCGTAATCGTTTTAATTTGGTAATGGCAAGCTTATTGGTCATCTCTGTACTACCTGTGCTAAAAGAGATCCTATTACAACTACAGGGACAGGTAATGGCGCTCTGACAGGGTGCTGTAAAGGGCATTGACACCAGCATCTGCGTGGCTCAAATCAGTACTGAAAATAATAATGTAAGGAATATCCAAATGATCACCTATCGACTTGCTTTGGCTGCCGAAGCCGAGGCTCTAAAAGCATTGTTATGGCAACATGGCCAGAATGAATGGAACTACTTAACCGAAGAAGGTGTGCATGCTGAGTTTGAGCTATTCAGCCTTGGTGTTGCTAGCATCCTGGTAGCAGAGCAGGAAGGCGAAATCATAGGCTTCTCGGTGCTGATTGACGGTGCATATGGTCCGGATTACCTGAGCAAGTATACTAATCACAAGGCGATGTATTTTATCGGTGATGTATTGGTTGCGCGCCAGCATGGTGGTAAAGGCATCGCTACTGCCCTGTTGAAGGCGTGTATTGCTCAGGCAAAGCAAGCTGGTGGTGAACTGGTATTAATTGAGCGGCATGAAGAGAATAAGGCTTCAGCAGGCATGATGCGTAAAGCCGGATTCCACATTATAGATACTTTTCATGACCCGCAAAAGCGCAGCGCCGGATCACAAAATAGTTGTATTCTGGCCACTGAGCTGTGATAGCGTACTTTACAGAGTCTCTGATACTCAGTTAAGCCTGGTTCTGGCCAGATGCATAACAGGGTGGTCTTTGCTGATTAGCTCAGCGTACGGCCACCGTCACGCCTGATGCTGCTAATACTGAACCGGCACAGCGGTTGAGCATGGTGAGTCGTCGTGGTGTAGATATAAGCTTTCTGGCCTGACTGCCCAGGTAAACATAGCCCAGATTCACCGAGCCAAATGCCAGCGTTGCACATGCCATGATCCCCACAATGTCCGTATAGGTCATGCTTTCTATGGCTACAAAGGTGGGGAACAAAGCAACGTAAAAAACAATGGCCTTTGGGTTACTCAGCGTCAGCAAAAAACCACTCAGTACGGCCGACTGGGTGCTATGTGTTGTTGTGTCTGTGATCGTGGCATTGGGTTTTGCCAGTAACAGGGAAATGCCCATCCAGATCAGATAAGCGGCACAGAGGTATTTGATGATAACAAAGGCGCTACCTAATACTTCAGCAACGACCGCCAGGCCTGAGATTGCAAGTAAAATGAACACATAATCGGCCAGCAGTAAGCCGGCAGTCATAAACATACCCCGTTTATACCCACTGGCAACGGAGGCCGATGTAATAGCAAATACAGCTGGTCCGGGTATGATGGCGACAACAAACATCGCGATAAACAACGCCATATAATGTTCAAAAGTCATGCAACTTCTCCTTATTTAAACCATATTTGCCTATTAAATCGACTGAAACCATTATTGGCAAGTCGATCTGTGGCACATTTTATCCAAATGTGAGGGATCCCGAGGGCGGAACTGCAGGCTTCTTGTCAGACTAAATTATTCACTTCATCTTACGTTTTTAGTATTTAACCCCAATTTAATGAAAGTTAAAATGTTACAATATAACATTTTGGGTTGTAACTAAGATAAACACTAGGGTCTCACAAACATGTCATTGCTTTTATCAACGCTGACGGTCATTGCGTCAGCTGCAGCTGCGCCCGCAACTGGGATGGAAAAGTCGGTCGAAAAAATAGAGGTACAAGGTGTGCGCGCACGTCTGATCAAGTCGGGTGCATTAAAGGACGATATCGCCAAAACGGAGTTGCTTTCAAACGAATATATAAAAAATACCCAATCCTCCAGTTTGGCAGATGCAATCCAAAATGCCATAGGTATTCGTGTATCCAATGAATGCGCTATGTGTGGTGCAAAACGGATCATGATCAATGGTTTGAAAGGGGAGCACACCAATGTACTGATTGATGGGATCCCCATGCACACCATGATTTCGGGCTTTTACGGTATGGATTCCGTTGCAGCTTCCGGCATCGGGCGCATAGAAATTGCCCGTGGTGCCGGTGCATCACTTACTGCACCGGAAGCCATTGGCGGAACGGTTAATCTGGTAACGGCAGAGCCCAGCGAAGATAACATTAAGCTTGATATGGCGACAGGCACCGATGGATACAAGCTGTTCTCGGCGCTGGCAAGTGGTATAAGTGCAGACGGCAACACCCGGGCAACCCTGATTGGGCAGTATGATAACAAAGATCAGTTTGATGGTGATGGTAATGGCGTGAGTGAAAACCCAGCTCTGACCAATCAGTCACTCACGCTAATTGTCTCTCACGATATGGGTTATTCAGATAATATCCGGGTGCGTCTGAATCAAACTCAGTCAGAGGTCTTTGGTGGTCCTGTTCTGGGTGATACCGCAACCAGTATTTCTGCCACTTTGGCCAGCACCAGTCAGGGGGAAGCTGACTCTTTGTTTGTGAATGATGATGTAAGAAATCGTTACATCGGCCATGCCTGGGAAACCGCTGAGTGGGTTAAGACAGAGCGCGAAGAAGCCAGCCTGAGCTGGTTACATGAGATTTCGTCGCGCCTGAATGTGACCTCCAGTTTGGCCTATGTGGATCATATTCAGGATTCGTTCTACGAGCGCACAGATTATTATGCTGAAGATACCATGTACTATTATTCGGTGCGCTTTAACTATGATCTGAATGCTGAGCACCTGCTTACCTTTGGTGTGGACAAGCGAGATGAAACCATGCGTTCATCATCCGCCGCACTGGAAAGCACGGCGAACTATGTAACCGACAGTTTTGATTACGACACAACCGGTCTTTATATTCAGGATACCTGGTTGCCGAGCGAGTCGGCGGAAGTCTCTGCTGCTGTGCGCCTGGATCGGATCCAGGCCGACTTTGTTGACCCGCAAAAGCCCGGCATTGAGATAGACAAAACCATCCTGTCGCCCAGAGTCGACATGCGTTATTTCCACAATGATACTTTTACCTCGCGCCTGTCATTGGGTCAGGGTTATCGCGCACCATTGTCCTTCTTTGAAAGTGATCATGGCATACTGGACTCAGGTAAAGGTTTTCAGGTCAATGTCAGTGAACCTGAGCGCTCAAAATCGGCAACTTACTCGCTCAGCTACGAGGCAGAAATGCTGACCGTCACAGCCTCTGCCGCACACACCAAAGTGGATCATCTGGCCACTTTGTCTCATACCGACGCAGGCACGCCTGTGCTTACTCAGCTGACAGAAACCGCTACGGTGACAGCGGCGGATATTTCGGCAAACTGGCAGGTTACAGAGATGCTGACTGTGTCTGCAATTGCAGAGCAATATTATTACGATGACACATTCAAAGCGTCCTTTGGCATCGCACCCATTGAAAAGCGTGTAACACTCAGCACCGACTTGCATATTAACGAGTGGGAAATCATCACCAGTGCAATCTGGGTGGCGAGTCGAGACCTGACAGAATACGGTTATGAAGGCTTTAACGATGCCCACGGTGTGTTTGCCAAACCCAGCACGGCTGAGAGTTATATCACGGTTGACTTAAAAGTGGTTAGGCCGCTTTCCAAAGCACTCAGTCTGTATGCCGGTGCCAGCAATTTGTTTGATTATAATCAGGCTGAAGATATGGGCAGTCCGCTGATGTACGATGCACAAGGTGGCTACGATGTGGTGTATATCCATGGTCCACTGCGAGGTAGGCAGGCTTATCTTGGACTCAGCTATGAATTTTAAATGGGCTGCCATGTTGCTGGCCATTTGCCTGGTGTATGAGAGTCATGCGACTGACTTTTATAGCCAACCCATGCAGCGCCTTGATGACGCTGCATATGGCGAGCAGCAAACACTGACCCCATTTACCGGCACGCCAGTACTGATGTCTTTTTTTATGCCAAACTGCCGCTGGTGTGAAAAGCAGCATGTAGCTCTGACCAAGCTGATTGAATCTTGTGCCGGGGTTCAGCCTGTTATGATGGGGGTGAATGGAAATCGCCGTGATTTGCGGCGCGCACTCAAGCGAAAACACAATACATTTCCCGCTTTTTTGAGCAGCCGAGAGTTTACTCAGGCATTAGGGGTAACCCCGCCGGTCCCGATGACTTTGATCTTTAATCGCCAAGGTGAACTTGTGTTTTACACTCAGGGCTACCGATCACAGCAAACTTTGTCCACTTTACTAAAAAAGCACCGAGTCACGCGGTGTCTCTGAGGTTGTTTTGCTGGCACTCTGGTTGCGTATTTACTTGCACAGCAGTGCTGATGTGACAAGGTTAACTTGTTGCGATAAGCTCAATAATTTCTCTAATTACCTGCCACTTACTGTTTTTTGAACAGCTCTCTTCTATATTTATTAAGACAATACAGTCGTCTGGTTTATGGGGGACACTTGAGCGAGCCGTTACCTTCCATGTCTCTTGTTAAGAGACTAACGCAACTGAACTTGTCGGTTATGGCAAGCAGTATGTTGTTAGTGTTTTCGCTGACGTCGATATTTCTGTGGTTTGTGGTCCGTGATCGGCAGGCCGAAACGGCAGAGATCAACCTGGCACAGTTGGCACATAACGTGGTGCCCATGCTGGTTTTCAATGACGTGGATACGGCAAGCAAAGAACTGGAACTCGTCGGTGTCAATAAAGATGTGCTGTTTGTGTCGTTGCGTAACACCAAAGGGGAGGTGTTCAGTGAATATGCCAACCCCAGTTTTGTGCCGTCTTCGGCTTTGTATCGGCAGATTAGCACTGAACCTCAGCGGGAATACGAAGGCGTGCGAATGCGTTTGTATTACCCGGTGTCAATTAAAGGTAAGCTTGAGGGCGACCTGATCATGGTGCTCGACTTAACCGGCATGATGTACTGGTATTTACAGTTGGTACTCATGTTGGCGTTACTGAGTGCCGCGCTGTTTACGGTCTCGGCTGTTTTGCTGTCGCGTGTGCAGCGTCAGGCCCTGATGCCCCTTATTTCATTGTCGGAACTGGCGCAGCGGGTATCTCACGAGCATAATTTTCAGTTACGCGCCACAGTGATCCGCGATGATGAGATTGGCATTCTAACCCGTAGCTTTAATGAATTACTGAAGCGCGTTGACATATCTCAGGCTGAGCTACGACAGCAGCTCGAACAAGAACAGGCTCAGGGACAGCAACTTAAGCAAATGGTACGCACCGATCCGCTTACTAAGCTGCCAAATCGGGTGGCACTGAATCAATTACTCAAAGAGATAACCTGCGAAGCTTGCAATCCTAAGCCTTTAAGCTGCTTGATGTTTATTGATCTCGATAATTTTAAATTTGTGAACGACAATTATGGCCACGAAGCCGGAGATGAAACTCTGATTGAGGTGGGAAAGCGGATCAGTGCGATGATCCGCAGTGATGACCTGCTTTGCCGCCTGGGCGGTGATGAATTTGCGTTGCTGCTGCCCAGCATAGAATCAACGGAAAATGCAGAGAAGCTGGCCGCAAGGATAGTCACCATTATTAATCGGCCCATCATAGTTAAAGAGACGGTGATGCCGATTGGGATCAGTATTGGCCTGGCTTACACCCCCCTCGATGCCGACGCGCCTATGGAACTGCTCAATTGTGCCGACGATGCGATGTATGCAGCCAAGCGTGCGGGGAAAAACAACTTTCAGGTCTTTAGCAAACAGGCATCGGTATGAAACAGCAATATCTTATTGCGGGATTCATGGTTGGATTATCGAGCTGCGTGCTGGCAAAAAATGATCCGCTCCCCGAGCTGGAAGACTTGTTGAATCAGCAGCTTAACCAGTTACCAAGCAATACCCAAATCTCCGCAGGCTCCAGGATAGAGCGCTCAAGTAGTGACAGCATGGCGGTAACGCACGTGATCACCGACAAGGACATCAGACAGTTTAATCTGCAGTCACTGGCAGACATTCTGGCGATGTTTGTTGGTATTACCACCCGGGATAACAGCTCGTTTATCTATCTTGGCTCAAGAGGTATAGGTCGGCCCGGCGATTTTAACTCGCGTTTTTTGTTCTTACTGGACGGGACCAGAATGAACGAAAATCTGCTGGATGCCGGGTTGCTTGGCTACGAGAATTTTGTCGATGTGGGGCTGATTGAACGAGTGGAGTACAGTCCCGGCGCCTCAGCTGCTTTGTATGGTAATAATGCGCTCCTAGGAGTGATTAATATAGTCACTAAAACCAGCAGCAAATTGCGTGGCCTGAATACTGCTGTGTCTGTCACTAACAACAACACACAGCATGGCCGGATAACCTTTGGGCTGCGTTCTGAAGGTGGGGCTGATAGCTGGCTTTCTCTGAGTGGTGCCAAGTTGCGAGATATCGACTTTCCGGTGCCGGGAGCGCCTGCTGAGCTGTTAGCTTGGCAGCACCTGAATAAGGAAAGCAGCAGCAGAGCGATGTTCAGCCACCAAAGTGGCAGCTTTCAGTTTCAGGCAGCGGCTTCACGGCGTCAGCGCAGTTTCCCGGATGGCTTTAGTGTGCTGCGCTCTGACGTGCCCGCTATGGTGACCCCCGAGCTTGAAACACTGGACAATGAGGCCTTTTTTGTGGCTTTGACGTTTGATGACACCACTTCGGAAAATATCGAGGCATATTTTCATATCTCCACCCATGGCAACGACCTTATCCGCAATGTGCCACTGACCTTACCAAACGGTGGGCTAGAGTTTGTGCGCCCTATGAATTCCGGACGCTGGAGTAATGTAGACGGACAGCTGGTTTTTCTGGGAGTTGAGAATCACGAATTGATGCTGGGCATAGACTTTCAGAGAGACCACAGGCAGGCATTTAGCTCCCGCTCCAGCATTCCCACGCAGTTTAACTTTGAGCAAAAAAGCAACGAAAATCGCTATGGTCTGTATGTTCAGGACCTGTGGCGAATTACACCTAAATTTAAGTTCCAGTGGGCGCTGAGATATGATAATTCAGACTTCAGTTCTGAGCGATGGTCTCCCAGCTTAACCGCCAAATACAGTTTTACACCGGGCCATCGCTTGTTGCTGCGCCACAGTCGGGCGTTCAGAGTGGCGAACTTTCTGGAGCGCAACGCGAACAGCGTATTTAACGAACCTAACCCCAAGAATGAAACCATTGATTATAATGAGATAAGCTTGGTACAGCGCTGGAGCAATTCGCTATCGTCGTTTACAACGCTTTATTACGCCAACATAGATAACCTGATCCATCAGGATTTTTTCCGGCCAATTTACTTTAATCCTCCGCCCATTCGCAGTCATGGCGTTGAGTTTGGTGTAGATAAGCGCTGGTCGAACGGAATGTCCCTGATAGCCAGCTCGGCGATTCAGCGTTCACGCCTGCGAGGTGGGTTTGGTATTGCCAACTCGCCGGAGTTTATCGGCAAGGTGCGTTTTAGCTTACCGCTTGGCCGCTCTGGATTTACGCTGAGTCTGAACTCTTATGGCGTCAGTAAAAGAAGAACTTTTGACAGTCATTTGCCGGGCTTTGCCAGCCATGATGTCAGTGTAAACTGGCAAAACGAGGAGGACGTATTTATTGCACTGGGAGTCAGAAATATTACCGACAAAGAAATCCTCGATATCACCGATGACGGGTTTGTGCCTAATCTGCAGCGTCGTCGTCAGCTGCACTTGTCGGTTAACTGGAGCTGGGACCATGACTAAGCTGCTCATAGCTGTGTGTTTTTCATTGTTTCTGTCTGAGGGAAAGGCGCAAAACCTCAGTGAGAATGAGCTCAAGGCGGCGTTTTTATATCGTTTTAGTCAGTTCAGTAAATGGCCACCTCCACCACCGGATAAACTGAGCTTTTGCGTGGTCGGTAACCCGGATCTTTACCAGGCCATAGGCTCTTTGCTGCACGAGCAGCAGGTCGATGATGATACCGAAGTCATTGAACTGCCCGACAACGAACAAGTATCACAATGCGATATCCTATTTTTGAGCCAGCAAAACAGGCAGCAAACCCAGTACTGGCTTGAAGATCTGGCACAGTCCCCGGTGCTGGTGGTCGCGGATACCAGCGAAGGGTTTCGCCAGGGGGCCATGATAGGTCTGATTGCCGATGCCAACAATCTCAGTTTTCGTGTCAATCTGACAGACGCAAAGCGCCGTGGCCTGAACTTCAGTGCCCATTTACTCAAACTGGCCACTGAGGTACGTTGAAATAAACGACAACATAAGTGTAAGCAAAGCGTTAGGGAGAATAATATGAAACTGATGGGACTCGACCTGGCCTGGCACAGTGAAAAGAACCCTTCTGCGGCGGCTGTAGGTAGCCTGAATGAAGGCGTGTTATCTCTGGAAGGGATAGAGCCTGCTCTGTTTGGTCTGCCAGATATTGTGACCTTCATCGCAGGGCAACCCTCGCTCACAGGTATTGCCATTGATGCGCCGTTGATCATCGAAAATCACACGGGTCAGCGGGAATGTGAAAAACAGCTCAGCAGAGACTATGGGTCGCGGAAAGCCTCTTGCCATACCTCAAACACCACCTTGTATCCCGCCGCTGCCAGTGTCGCACTCTCGCTGGCCTTACAGGAGAAGGGGTTTGGGCATCTGGCATTGGCAAAATGGCAAATTGAATGTTATCCGCATCCCGCGATGATCGAATGTTTTGAATTACCGGAGAGACTACTTTATAAAAAGGGCGATGTGGCCACGCGCAAGGCAGGTCAGGTCGCGTTGGCCAGTTTAATTGCGCAACTTGCGTCTTCGCGGGTTTTAGCGCTTGAGATACCTGTGTCGTTCTCGCCCATTTTGTCTGAGGACTATATTGTATCATTGAGCGGGCAAGCCCTTAAAAGCAATGAAGACGCACTGGATGCCATTTTCTGTCTATATATCGCCGGGCTTTATCAGATACAAGCACCGGGAATGACCTATGGGTGTGACCAGCAAGGGTATATCTGGGTGCCGCAAATATCCTGTATTTCGTGGTCGCCACCCGGTCTGAGCAAGTGTTTGTAGTGCTGAATACAAAAAGATCCAGGAGCGGCTATGGTTCCTGGTGGCAACCAATCTCGCTGTCGCAATTTGCAGCGCGCTCCCGCCATATGCACCCATCCATACGCACGCGCCAGATAGCTGTGTCATGGTAAGAGCCATCACGATTGCGAGTAACAACTTTAACGTCGGTATAAAAGCCACCTGAATGCAGTGCTCGCAGTCCTTCTCGTAAATGGAGATAATCCAGGCTAGTCATACCGAAGCTGCCGCACTCTGAGCGACACACATACTCGAACCGTTCCATGGCCTTGATAGAGAAATTACCTTTCCCTTGCATGTTGTCGCTCATTACCCTGCCATCCATCACAAACTGAGCGTACTGTTTCACAAATGGATGAAGCTGCTCGGTTGTCAGACCCAGGTATGTAGCCAGTCGGGCATCATTTTGGTTGATCTCGGCTCTCAGGCGTTGTTCAAATTCCGGGGAATAGCCGTCAGCATGGTACTTTGCTTCCTGTACCGCAGGGATCTGGTTAAAAGGCAGGATATCATCAGGCACTTCACTGTCGTGATAACCCGCGGGTGCTGCCAGCTTGGTCATAAAACGCTCGTACTTCTGGGCGACATCGGCATAGCGCTCAGCACTTATCCCCAGTGCATTGGCGCCTTCATCAAATGCTACCTGCATTTCCTTGAACTCAGCCATTGCCTGATCACTAATCTGGCTGTTGGCGTGCGCGAGCGTGCTATGGCTCAGTAATGCAGCAAGTATACATGCGGTCAGTGGTAACTTTTTCATTTCAGATCCTCTCCTTTTGATTAGTGAGATAGAGGTTAGTTTTGTGTATATTTTTTGTCAAATTTATGGTCGTGTTTTTTGCCCTCTCAGCGCTTTGCAATTGCAGGTTGCAAGTTTAGGGCTTATCACCCCATCGCCAGCTTACTGTTGATCCTGTAAAGTTAATGACTGATGAATCTCGGGCATTTGGTAGGGTTTTTGCCCGGTGCTATTTACGTCAGGTTGCCACGGCTCCAAAAACAGGGGAGTACTATGGTAGAACTAAAAAAATCAAAACCATCAGATATAACGCAGTTTGTAGAAATGGAAAGGGCCACAGACACATGCGGTTTTATTCTGCCAAACAGTGCAGAGCAACATCGCGTCGCGATGGTGCAGCCACAGATAATATATTTATCTATATATGAGCGTCAGTCGTTGGTCGGTTTTATCATTCTGGCACGCGATGATAAAACCAGTGTGGAGTTTCGCAGAATTGTAGTCAGTGTTAAAGGTCGCGGTATTGGCCAGCAAGCTCTCAGCCAAATGGAAAAGTACTGCGCCGATGAGCTGAAATGTAAACGCATCTGGCTGGATGTATTTGCCGAAAATACCCGTGGGATCCATATCTATCAAAAGTTTGGATACACCCCCTTTGATAGTGGCGAGCGTCAGGGGCGCGCTTTACTCTATATGGAAAAAATCCTCTAAAGCGAGTGTATGCAGCCAGGCGCCTGGTCCTAATAGGTCGATGTCTGCCAGCTGCATTTTTGCACCGTATTTGCACTTTCTTTGCGCGCTGTTTGCACAATCCACTCATATAGTGAAACCAGAGGTAGCGTTCGGGCTACCTGATGTTCCATTTTGTGGGAGTGATTGGTATGAATACAATGTATAGAAGATCTAGGCTGGCGGCTTGGGTGTCGGTGTTTTTGTTATCTGCATGTGGTTCAGGATCGAGTGATGACAACAGTACACAGACTCAGTCGAATTCGCTTAGCGGTGAAGTGAGTAGCACAAGCGCCGCAACGCAAAGCGGCAGTACAGGGGATACATCAAGTGATAATAATGCCCCGTCGGATGATTCAGCGTCTGGAGAGACAGAGTCTGGTGCCAATACAGAAACAGGTACGGCGCTGACATCTGGCTCGACCGACGGCGTGCTGTGCGACTACTTTTATAATGAGTTCAATGATTCCACCTCGGTACAAATGACCAGCAATGCTGACTGGAGCTGTACGGGAAGCACCCGGCAACTTACAGCCAACGGCATTCCAGACCATGAGACGGGGACTTTTCCCAATCCGGGCAACCCCAATACCATCAGCGAAACCGCGATTTCTGTCAGCTATACCCTAACGCCTGAACAAACGGACACGGTGTCAACGCTTGGCGGGCCGAGAGGCGCAACGGGCTATGTTCTGAATGGCGTTAAAATAGACGCCAATACCGCAGGCTCGTGCGACGATTCGGGCAATAGCTGTAGTTTGGTTGGTAATACCGGAAACTGGCATATCGAAGCGCTTGGCCAGACCAGCTTTGATTTTGGCACCGATGACAACAATGCCCATGTGCAGCCCAATGGTTCTTATCATTACCACGGTATGCCGGAAGGTTTTATTGCTCTGCGTGGTGGCGATAATCCCAATATGACCTTGATTGGCTGGGCCGCAGACGGTTTCCCGATATACGCCCGATATGGTTACAGCGATGCACAAGACTCAACATCATCATTAAAGGTGATGACGGGAAGTTACCAGCTGGTGGAGAGCGTCAGCAGCAACCGACCTGCAACTTCTGTATATGCACTCGGGACCTTTGCGCAAGATTGGGAATATGTCGCGGGCAGTGGCGATCTGGATGAGTGTAATGGTCGTTATGGCGTCACCCCTGAGTTTCCTCAAGGCATTTACCATTACTATGCCACCGACACCTATCCGTATTTTCAGCGTTGTGTGAAGGGCCAACTTTAGTCATAGGAGGTTTAATCATGTTTTATTTAATCAAACGTGTCGCTATGATCGCCTGTTTGGTCACGTCGACAGCGGCCTGCGCTCACTTAATGGTAGCCGAGCAGGGCACGCTGAACTTTGACGAGTCGGGTGCCTATCTGGTGGTGGCCATCGACCCGTCGGGTTTTCCAGATGCGGATGCCGATAAAAATGGCCATTTGTCAGTCCAGGAATTTAAAGGTGCACACAGGGATATCTTTGATGCAATTCAGCAGCAGATATTTATGACCCAGGGCGAGACCATACAGTATATTGAAGGCTTGATCCTCTCACCACAAACGGCACACCACGGCGACCAGACCGAAATAGATCAGATTGTGGTTATGGGCAAGTTTGTCGGGGTTGATCACAAACAAGGGCTGCGATTTCACAATGGATTTTATGGCAAGGGTAATGACAAGCAGCTGGCTATGCGGGCCAAATACAAGCGACTGGGCTTAACACAACGTTTTACCCTAACTGCAAAGCAGCAGGTTGCAAAGGTATTCTGAATAACAGCAAGATGACTGAGGAGCATTATCTGCTGGCGCATGCCTGGTTGCTCGTACAGCCATCGTTTCTTTGTGGAGCATTATCCGGACGGTAAAAATGCCCTGTTGACATTCAGACAACAACTGAGTGAAGCTGGGTATATAAAGGCGACGCAACGGATACCACTCAATAGCACGCTCTGAATGGGGGAAGCGGCAAATTTGGCCTACTAACCCCGGAGAGTTTAGTTACCATACCACAACCTTGTGTTAAACCTGCCTGAGTTGCGGCGCAGAGTGCCGCAACTTTGTTGTTCTGAACCGAGTTTGGTGAAAACGGAGCCGCTCACCCCGGCTCCTGTGGCTGTGTCTAGGCAATCATCATATTCGCCGCAACCACCACCAGTAACCCCGCAAAAATTTTCTTGATGGTTGGTACGGGCAAATGATGAGTCGCTTTAGCACCCAGCGGTGCGGTAAACCAGGACGTACAGACAATCCCCAGCAGTGCAGGTAGATAGACAAACCCGGCAAAACCATCTGCTAAGGCAAATTGAGCGCTGCCCGAGGTGATGTAACCGACAGAGCCAAACAGGGCGATTACGATGCCACAGGCAGAGGCGCAACCAATGGCCTTTTTCATATCAATGGAGAAAAACGTCAGCAGCGGTACCAGCAGTGCACCGCCTCCGATGCCAATCATGGCTGAGAGCCCGCCCGTTAAGGTTGTAAACCCCGTTAACACCCCTTTATTAGGCATAGTGCGTTCGTCAGAAGTAGGCTTGTTGTTGCCAAAAAACATCTTCAGTGCAATCAGGACCACGCTGATGGCAAATACCCAGCGCACGATTTGTTCCGGTAGCATGGCGGCTAAAAAGCCGCTGATCAGCGCGCCCAGTGCCACACCCGTCATGATCCAGGGGGCCAGCTCCCAGGGTACATTGCCATTTTTATGATGAGCGATGGCTGAGGAAGTAGAAGTAAACAAAATAGAGGCCAAAGAGGTGGCAATGGCGGCGACAATCACCTGTTCAGGAGGCAACACTGCAAAGTACAGCAAGATACTGCTCAGCACCGGGACAATTACCAGACCACCACCAATGCCAAGAAGTCCGGCCAAAAAACCTACACCGCTGCCCAGCACGGCGCAGCATATTATCAATAACAACAAGTCACTCATTGTGTTTGTCTCATTTTATTATTCGGGGTTAGACGGGTGACGAGTGGGTTGCCTTGCTGGCAATCGGTTCGCCACGTTCAGCACGAGTATATCAAGATAAGGTCACGGGCTTTTCAGATAAGTTTTGAATATTCCTCACGTTTTAGTTGAAGGAAATTTAATTTAAACTTCTAGATGTCTAGGTGTTTAAGTTTCTAGGTGTTTTTATGTCGTTTTTTCTACGGTTGCCCGATAAAAAGTCAGTGCCGGGCTATAACCATGAACACAGCTCAAGCTTTAGGTGAAATTAAACCGTTTTTCTTCATGTGCATGTCCGGGTAACAATGTGTGTGCTCTCAACAACAGGCTAGCTTAACGATGGCTAAGTGCATGCGCTGCACCGGGAAGAGCACATTGTACATTTGGGTTAATCACAGAAAATTGGAAACCAGAACGCCATGAACAACGAGTTTACTTTTACAGTTAAAAGCATCATTTTTGATGAAAACTACCACCCGTCAGACAATACACGGATCACGACTAACTTTGCTAACCTGGCCAGAGGGGAAAGCCGTCAGGCGAACCTGCGAAACGCGTTGAAGATGATCGACAATCGTTTTAATGCGTTGGCAAACTGGGACAACCCGAATGGTGACCGCTATGCTATTGAGCTGGAGATTGTTTCAGTTGATATTGATATCGTGGGTGGTGGAGAGGCTTTTCCATCAATTGAAGTACTGAAAACCAACATCATTGACCACAAAACCGGTGAGCGCACCGAAGGCATCGTCGGCAACAACTTCTCCTCTTATGTGCGAGACTACGATTTCAGTGTGGTGCTGCTCGATCACAATAAGGGCAAGCCGCAGTTCAGTATTCCTGAAAACTTTGGGGAACTACATGGCAAACTGTTTAAACACTTTGTGAATTCAAACGCCTACAAACAAAACTTTAAAAAACGGCCGGTGATCTGCCTGAGTGTTTCAGACAGCAAAACTTATCACAGAACCGAAAATCATCATCCGGTACTGGGTTTTGAGTATGAGCCAAATGAGTCGTCGCTGACCGAGCAGTACTTTAAAAAAATGGGCCTGCAGGTACGCTACTTTATGCCACCCAATAGTGTTGCCCCGCTGGCATTCTACTTCTTTGGTGACCTGCTGAATGACTACACCAACCTGGAACTGATCAGCACCATCAGCACCATGGAAACGTTCCAGAAAATCTATCGCCCGGAGATTTATAACGCCAATGCCGTGGCAGGCAGACGCTACCAGCCAGACCTAAAAAACCAGGACCACTCACTGACGCAAATTGTGTACGACCGTGAGGAGCGCAGCAGGCTGGCTGTGGAGCAGGGTAAATTTGCCCACGAACACTTTATTAAACCTTACCAAAGTGTGCTTGAGCAGTGGTCGGCGAATTACGCCTGAGAGTTAACGAGAAAAACGGCAAAATTATGAAAACACTATTACCTACGTCCACAGCGGGCAGTTTACCTAAACCCTCATGGCTGGCACAACCAGAGGTACTCTGGTCACCCTGGAAGCTAACAGAGCAGGCCCTCGTTGATGGGATACAAGATGCATTGCGTGTGTCATTGCAGGAACAACAGCAGGCTGGCATAGACATTGTCAGCGATGGCGAGCAAACCCGTCAGCATTTTGTAACAACCTTTATTGAGCACCTGGATGGTGTGGATTTTGAAAACCGTAAAACGGTTAAAATTCGCGACCGTTACGATGCCAGCGTACCAACCGTGGTGGGGCCAATCAGCCGTCAGAAACCGGTATTTGTTGAGGATGCCAGGTTTTTGCGTCAGCAAACCACACAACCGATAAAATGGGCCCTGCCTGGTCCAATGACGATGGTGGATACCTTGTACGACGACCATTACAAGAGTCGTGAAAAGCTGGCCTGGGAGTTCGCTAAGGTATTGAATCAGGAAGCCAAAGAGCTGGAAGCGGCCGGGGTTGATATTATTCAGTTTGATGAACCGGCGTTTAATGTGTTCTTTGATGAGGTGAATGACTGGGGCATTGCCTGCCTGGAGCGTGCCATTGAAGGTTTGAAGTGCGAAACGGCCGTACACATTTGCTATGGCTACGGCATTAAAGCCAATACCGACTGGAAAAAAACGCTGGGATCAGAGTGGCGTCAGTACGAGGAAGTGTTCCCTAAGCTGCAAAAGTCGAACATAGATATTATCTCGCTGGAGTGCCACAACTCGCGGGTGCCGGTTGAGTTATTGTCGCTGGTACGAGGTAAAAAAGTCATGGTCGGGGCCATTGATGTGGCGACGGATACCATAGAAACGCCGGAAGAAGTCGCTGCAACGCTCAGAGAAGCCCTCAGATATGTGGATGCCGATAAACTTTACCCCTGCACTAACTGTGGTATGGCACCGCTTGCCCGTGAGGTAGCCCGGGGCAAACTGAATGCGCTCAGTGCCGGGGCTGAGATAGTGCGCAAGGAGCTGGCCGAATAAATTTGGCAGGTGTCAGTCTTTGTGTTGGGGGAGATGCTGACTGTCCCCCAACACATCAGTTTGTCAGCGAGCGTGATTACCTATCTTGGTGCGCCTTCAAGTTGAGCGCAGTCACAGCATCAGGTTTTAACTCGGCGTTTCCGTCAACAGCAAGTGCAACCAGAGCACCTTTTGATGAATCCAGATCAGAAAGTGGCCAAAGCTTTAGTGCTGCTCTTTGAAACTGCATGAACGGACTGTCCAGTAAATAACCTAATGCGGCATCAGAGAGCCACTTTGCGTAGATTGGGGCCCAGTCCGAATTACAGAAGGATTCAAATAACGCGGCAATCTGACCTGCCTCGGTAAGGTTGGCACTTTCAGACTCCAACCCAATGGTCAGGTATGTCATTGCCCAGTCAGTGGTAACTTTGTTGACCTGATCCGGATGAACCCTGAGTAATGCTTCAATAAACCGGGTTGCCTCCTCATCTTCACAGATGCCTATCTCCATAGGGTTGTTATATAAAATGAACCATGGTGGAGTGTCCCAGGGAACTAATAAAGCCCAAATGAGGAGTGAACTGGAAAAGTGAACACTGTCTACCGTGCGGTCTTCAATAAATTCTTTTAAAGATTCGAAATGTACTAAATGCACAGGGTCACCAGTCAGTGCAGCACATTCTGAAGCCGTTTGTTTGAGCCACTGATAGCATCGCAAATAATAAGACAGATCTGACAACGAGGCTGCTTCAAGCTGCCTTATCGCTTTAAGGGCGGCATCAACAGGTGCAGGTAGGGTGTGACGCTCAAAGAGCTCTTCGACAGATTGCAATGCCTTGAGCGCATCTTTCATTTCTGTAAAATACACTGGATCCCAAGCAAACGGAGGCCAGCGCTCAATGGGCGTATTTAAATGCGGATGGTTGACAAACAGTGCCACTAACGCGTTTTTCAAATCAAGTAACTTCTCATCAAAGCCTGTGGGAGAATTGGGCGCCATGGAGAGCTCTGAGGGCAAGCGGTTCAACAGCTCGATTGTCTCTGCTCGAGCCAGTTCAATATCATTAACCTGGGATTGCTCAAAAAAATCATCCAGAATTCGGTAAGTTTCAAACTCGTCGCAGTCACCGGGTATAGTGGTTTGCTCGGCTAGCTGAGTTGCCTCAGACAACAATGTGCTTGCCAGCTTGTTGAGCAAATGGAACTTTTGGTTGAGGGTATATGTCGATGAAGCTTGAATGATCTGACCTGCACGCCAGTACGTGTAGGGGGTTTGTGACTGGGGCATAGTATTGCCATATTCATCCTGCTGGGCGACCAACACACCTTGGTTATCGACAAAATCTTCAGTCAGGCACTGAGCCAAACTATAACCCAGTTGAGACACCACGCCAAACTCACTGAATGTTTGTTCTCGGTACCAGTGATTCAGGCCCGCGCAAGGTTGTGCGAGTAAAGCAATCTCAGTAAAGGCAGCCAGGTCGCTACTGGAACGAGAGCTGGCCAGCCGCTGAAGAAACATTTTCAGGGCTTGTTTATCCTGCAGCAGTGTGGCGGCAACCCGTCTGGAGTGTGACCATAAATTCCCCGCTTTGCCAAATCGGCTATAAAACTGTATCCACAGAAACATCACATGTTCAGCGCGCCGAGCGCCAAGATGGAGCATGATATTGAGCAACTGCTCATTGATATGTGTTTCTGGTGCACCGTGGTAAATCGTGGCGCTGAGCAAAGCCTGGCGCAGATCGTCCAGTTTTTCGGTATCTGGCAGGTTTGATGGTAATTGTGCCAGTACGCCTAGTACGACTTCTGGCTCAAATAAGGGGCTGGGCTCGGCTAAACCGGCGATGTATTCGCCCCTTGTGATAAACTCAGTCATCTCACCGCGCACCGCCAGGGCATATAGAATGTGGGCATATCGCTCAGGTCCCAGTTCGATCTCCTGGATGGAGACAAAAATTTTACTACCCAGTTTAAGTAAGTCCCGGGATGAGCAAACTTCCAGAACGTGAGGCAAATACAGGTCCATCATGTGATAGTCGAACCGGTTTAGTGAGCGGTGGCTGTCCAGGCGCGCGTCGTCATGTTGATCAATAAATGGGTCGATGTATCTTAAAAGAAACTGCAACGCAGTGTCGTCTAATCCCAGCGTTAGCATCAGCTTCATGGCTGCCTTGCCCGTCTCCATGTCACCTTGTTCATGCCACATGGTATCTTCTACCAGCGTTAACAAATACCCACTCAGAAACGTTTTGGCAGATAGACCTATATAGTCTGGGTAATGGCGAATAAAAGTGAGTGTTCCTGTGACCAGACGGCTGTTTGGAGCTCGGCAAAACTCGAGCAACTTAGCTTCAAGGCTGTGCCCTGTATGGTGATAGTGATTTGCCCATTCTACGCTAGGTAATTGATTCGCTAATGAATACTTGAGTAAATTTTCTATCTGCTTTACCGAGAAGCCTGCTTGTGATTGTTTATCTAACAAATAGTTGCTGATTTCTGACGATTCGAAATCGGGCTCTATGGCGAGCGGACCATCTTCAATGGCTGTTACAAGAGAGTCATGCACCAGCTCCCAGGCTCTTTTTTCGACAATGTACACCACGAGTCGCTTATCGACTAAAGTATTCAGTACGGCTTGCGCTTTTTCGGGCTCGGGAAACAGAGTTTCTAATTGAGACTCAGTGATTTGCTGCCGGTGTCTATGCAAAGTGAGCTGCTTGAGAACAGATATGACTAAACTGTGTTGCAGGTGGGCGGGCAGTACGCTGAGTGCGTCGGCCACGAAGTTAGAAATCACATTCTCCTGGCTCAGGCTTTGAGTCCTCACCTGATTGCCTTCCAGGTGGCCTTCAATTCGGGCTTTTTCAGCACTTTCAAATTGAGCAAAACCATATAACTGTAGCGCTGGTAAGTAAGGTGTGTCTGCTTTGCTGGCATAGTTAACCAGTTCGAGAGCCAGATTTTTGTCCAGATCATAACCTTGTAGCGCAAAATGATGGACCAGTATTTTTGTGGCATCTTGCTGCGTTAAAGGCGTCAATTCAAGGCTTTCTGTAAACAGCCCAGGGTGAAGATGCTTGTACGGATATAGATCGGCAATTCTGTCCCGGCGCATAACAAATAAACAATAGAGATTTGGGTTACGTTGCTGTTCTAGTTTCAGCGTTTGCGTCAAAAAGTGCTTTTGTTTTGCTTGCGCAGAGCTGTGGTCAAAAAAGCGCTCAAACTGGTCCAGAACAATAAGAGCGGGTTTGTGGCGGTCCAGTTTGCTGGTGATCCGTTGCCATTGTTCGGGCAAATCATCAGCAACGGTTTCTATAAATACTTGCCTGTCGTCTTTTTTCCAACCTGGCAGTAACGCGGCATTGACGAAACTAGATTTGCCGCAGCCTGAGTCACCAAACAGTAATACTGAGTGATATGCTTCCAGCTTGCGCAGGCATTCTGCCAGAAATACGTCTCTGCCAATGAATTTATTGCAGTCTTCTTCTCGGTAGGGCTCCAGCCTTTTGAATGGGTTAGCTCTGCGATTGATCTCTAAGTTTTGCAAAGAGATTTGCTCCACTGGGATCCCTCCTAAAATCCCCAGCAAGATAGGGATCCTTTGGTGTGCTGCAAAGCCACAGCCGTCCTTGATCAAAATAGGTTGTACGCCCTCTCTTTGGCAGAGCTGTGCCTGGTGCTCATCTAGGTGCAGTGCGATGACTTTTTTACCGTCATTGCGCTCATCGAGCCAATTGGTCAGTAAATTGAAGTCGGGTTCATCCGCGGTAAACCCAATGGTCATAACGCTGTTATCCTGAAATAAGCGCTTAAGCTTGTGTTCAAACTCTTTATCCTGATGCAATATTCGGTCGTAGTCGTTGTCACTAAATACCAGTGTATGGGGGTGTTCGAGCGTGCCGTGGATCTTGAGTAAAGTTAAAACGTCTGAGCGTGCATACCCGAGGTCTTCCGGTAGTGAAAAACATAAATGTTGCAGGCGTTGTTGTCGGCAACTTTCTTCGACCAGACGATCGACATTCACCGTGATCAGGTATTTTAAGTTGAGCCGGGGGATTAACCTGTGAATGGGTGACAGGGGTTTATTCCAGTCATCCAGTAACTCCATCAGTAGTCTTCTGAGCTCATATTGGCTGTGCTGTGCTTCATAAACACTACACAGCGCTCTGAGACAGGTTGCATCACTGCCCGTTCTCTTTTGAAATTCTTCGACCATTTCAGCACCAGAGCGCATGCCGCTGGGGATGGAAACGCCGGCCCCGAGAAAAAATGTTGCAGCTTTGTTTTGAAGTGCCTCAGAAAACCGTGTGCATGCCTCAATTTCCGCAGCAGAAAAGTCAGCAAAGTGCTGTTGTAATTGTTCCCTACAATGTTCCATCATGCGCTCCTGAAAGTAACTTGACTATCTGCCTGTAAAGTAGCAGTCAATGCTGGTACACAGTACTGACTACAATAAGGCATAGCTTGATACTTTAAGAAAACACCTTTGTGTCTCAGGCGCAAGAGCCCTGGGGAGATAAAAATATAAGGGTCATAGCCGTGTTACAGTCGAAACACTGAGCGCAAAGTTGGCTTCTCTGGTTACTATCTAAAACACTTAACAGAGATTTGGCCTTTCTGGTTAGTCAATACAGTCGTTTTTATTTGATGTCGATTATGATTTACGGTAACAGTATAAGACGATGAGCGCACTGATCTTGCGCTAAAGCAGTGTCGTATCATTGTGTAATTGAATTTTAAGGAGTCAGAATGCGCCTATTCTCTGCAAGTCGGGTCTTTATGATAATGACATGTGTGTTGCTATCGGGGTCGCTTGGGGCAGAGCAAAACATTGAGCCTCAGGCACCATTTAGCTGGTCGACCGGGCCCGACTTGCCTATTGCACTGCAGGAGATTTATCCAGCGGTCTTTAACAAGCGCATTTTTGTGGGAGGCGGTTTTACGCCTTCTGATCTCCCGTCGTTTTCTGACTTAGGTCCCACCACTGACGTGTTTTTACTTCATCCGGCGCACGCGCGCTGGACCAAAGCACCCACTTTACCCGCTGCCCGCCATCATCTGGGTATGGTAAGCAACCAACACTTCCTTTATGCCATTGGCGGCTTTACAGGAGCCAGAGACAATGCCTGGCAAATTCAAAGCTCGGTATTCAGGCTCGATGGCAATATGCAGGCCTGGCGCAACGCGCCGTCTTTGCCCATACCGCTTGCCGAGTCTGTGTATGCCAGCGTGGGCAAAAACATTCATGTGATTGGTGGAAAAACGACCAGTCGGGGCAGCGGTAAAAATATTGATACCGACGCACACTATGTGCTGGTTAACAATGCCTACTGGCGTAAGGTTAAGTCTGCGAGTGTAGCGCGCAATTCGGCCGCCAGCGCGGTGATTGGCCATAAAATTTTTGTGATTGGCGGGCGTACCAGCGGCAAAGAAGGGGTTAACCTCAGTCATGCGGAGGTCTATAACACCAAAACGGATAGCTGGTCACCGATTGCGCCTTTACCCGTTGCGTCGGCCGGGCTGTCGGCCAGTGTGCTGGATGGCAAAATCATTGTGTCGGGTGGTGAGGTATTCGGCCCTAACGGGGACTGGCAGGCAGGTAAAGCCCTTGATCACGTATGGGCATATGATCCGCAAACGGATCTGTGGCAGGCGCTACCCAACTTGCCTCAACCGCGCCATGGTCATGGTTCAGTGTCGTTTAACGAACAGCTCCATATTATCGGCGGTGCGGCTAAGGTGGGGCCGCAGGAAACCTTGTCGTCGACCATGACGTTGTCACTGCATGAAAGTGAATAGCGAAAAAGCGCCTGAGGGCGCTTTTTTTTAAATAGGCATGTTAAACCAATTAAGCTAAACCAATTAAGGTAAACAACTGGCCTTGGTGAAAAAGTACCTCACTTCGTAATCTTCACAGGTGGTGTAACTGCTGTTTCCGCCATTGCTGGAGTTCCAGCAGGCAAAGCCTGAGCTGTTGTTAACCAGATTTTGCCCGGTCAGGCTTGAGTCCAGCTTGCTGCCTTTGACTCGTGCAACCACCCCTGCAACATCGCTGGTGCTGCAACTGACACCGATATTACCCACAGACTGATGGGCGCTGAATAACTCGTTATCACCGCTGGCCGGATCATCGCGGTCAAGCCAGCCGGTGGCATAGAGTCCGCCGTTAACCTGTGAACTGGCGATGCGATAAACACCCAGTGCGTTAAGTTCTTTATTATCGGTGCCATGAAAGGCAAACAGTTGCTGGCTGGCGCTGGCCGAGTAGGTTGTACAGCTGCCAGACGAAGTACCACCTTTGATTGAACTGCCATTGCTGGAAGTCAGCTTCAGGTAGTACACCGTATCATAGCCATATTTGCCATCGTCTTTACAGATCTGCAGGCTTTTTAGGTGCTCGCCCTTGCTGCTATCAAAGGTCAGTTTATCACCCCAGCTACCGCCGCTGCCGCCGTAGGTAACGCATATTTCTGATGTGCCTACACTGGCATGAGACAGGCTCTGTTTGGTCTCGTAACAGGCCTGAAAGCCATCCACCCGATTGTTTGAGCGAACCCGCACTGAGCTGAGGTTAAAGGTGCCGCCCACCAGCGCTTTGCGCTTTAATAAAGCAATATCATTGAAAGTGTCGCCTTTATTGGTCGAGCCCACCGCAGTGTTTTTCACATACTGCCAGTCGATATGCTCAGCCGCGTTAGACAGCCAGAAATCATCGAACGCCCTGTAATAATTCACCCAGTGGTGCTCTGAGCTGGTGCCAATGGTGTTTTGCAGTTGCACATGCTCATAGGCATTGAATGGCATCGCAAAGGCATAGCTGCCGCCGAGGCTCTGACAGTTCGCAAACCCCATCTCCCAGCTGCCCTTGCTGGTGGTCAGCTTCCAGTTTCGGTTATCATCTACACAGGCATGATACTGATAGGTAGAGCAGGCTTTGTCGACAATAGCGGCATCGTTTTCGAGGCTGGCACAGTCGCCTGAACCATTGGGCCGGTTCGATTTCCACGACCAGATAAAGTCTTCAATCTGGACCTCATTGGCACCATAGCCGCTGGCAGCACTGGTGTTGTTGGCTTCGACCAGCGCCAGTTCAAGAATTTGCGCGCCTTTGTTGGCCCATTTGCTGATCACATTGCTGCCGGTTTTACTGGAACTGGGACCATCCGGGTTGAGCTGCGTTGCGCCATCAATGATCACCGTCATATTGTTGGCCAGATAGTGTGCGGTCTGATCGCCGTTCACACACTCATTGCTGCCGTTCTGGCAAAATGGTTGATTGCTTTGCAGGTTGCCACTGGCATCGAAGGCATCGACGCCGATAAACACGGTATTCCAGAATTTAGAGTAGCTGCCACTGCTGTGATAGGAACACAGGTTACTGTGATCTCTGGGCGTTTGCACTACGGCAACCAGCTGCTTACCCGCCGCCAGAATGTCGCGCTTGATGAGGTGCGACACCGGCAAAGACGCACAACTCTTATCGGCATAGCCCCAGTCTGAGGGCATCAGCAAATAATCGCCGATGTCTTTTTCCAGGCGCTCACCAATCTTGTTGTGCCAGTTTCTATGGTCGTTATGCTTGTACGATTCGATTTTCAGTAACACCACCTCGTCCGGGTTGTCTTTCAGAAAGTCTTTAATGTCGTCTAACCCTTCCGACAGTTTTGCGTGAAAGCTTGAACAAATGGCTTTATTTTCCAGCGAGTTGTGGCACAGCATAGGGGTAGAATCAAAGGTGCCTTCCGGGTAAATATCAAACTCCATCACCCGTATGCCACGTTTAAGCAGGCTTTTGGGGGAGTAGTATTGATTTACATCGGTATACGTACCTTTACTCCAGGCATGTGAGGCATAGGCATTGTGCGCCCCGGCCCACAGGGTTTTAGAAAAAGGCGCCAAGTTATCTATCTGTCCCTGCAAGTCCAGACGGGTGACCTTCTCATCGTCGGTATCTATTGCGGCATGTACCACAAAGGGTACACCGGATACCGCGACAGTGCCTGCCAGCAGCAACGCCAGTGTGTTGTTTGGTTTCATGGTAAAAATCCTCTCCTTTTAGTGTGAAGCTGGTCCTTAAACAGGGATGGTTTATACCCCTGTACGAGCAACCGCGGAAAATATAGACGTGAAAAGTGCAAAAATTGTGAGGTTAAGAGTTTTAACTCTAGCGGGGTGAATTTCAGTTTAACCAGTCTCTGGTTGATACTAAAAAGTGCTTGCGAACTGGGAACTGGCAACCTACGGCGCTGCGCTTGTGCGCAGGCATTTAACATAGTTGGCAGGTTTCTGTCAGGTTTACAGATGGGGATCTTTGCAAAGTTGTAATAGAACTGTGCGGCGCTGTTGTATAATTTTAAGCGGTCAGCTGTCAAATCATGCCCGCTGGGGTCACACAGGATCACACGCTGTTGCGGAGCTTATACCAATTCCACTGAATACTTGTGTCATTTGATGCCTTAGCAAAGCCATCAAAAAGCCAGCAGTCGCGACATCTTGGGTTGAAAAGTTCCCAACTATTACCTTTACTTAAATATCGCGCTGCAGGAAACCTTGCATTAATGTAGATAGGGAAGTTCGAATGAGACACGTCTGTACAAAATTATCCGCCTTGTTTTTATGTATTAATCTCATTGGCTGCGGGCTAACCCCCCGGGAAGCAGGGGTTGTGGGGGCAATCGCTGGGGCCGGTGGCACTTACTTATCTACCCACACTGTGACGGGTGAAGTTTACCAAGTCTATTACCTGGGGGTTTTTGACCCCATCAATCAAATATCGCCAACATTCTACAGAATAACAGTTAGGGGCCAGTCTAACCTGCTCAGTGACATGAAGTTTGCTTCGGGTTGGGTCCCGGCAGAAGCCATTGATACATTGACCAGTAAAGTTGAAATGACGAACCAGGGGTTGAGTACAGACGCGAATGGGGGTGTGCAAGTTACCAGCCCCAGACGCAAGTTTGTATTAATGGGCCCGGAAGGGGTCAGAGAGGGACCCGAAAATCATCGTCTTGTCATTGTGATGGGGTCTACACCTCATAATTTCTTTTCTGCCATTGATAGTGCAATGGGAGAACTACTCAGTTTTGAACAAACCAAAGCCAATGATCCGATTAATCGTCGGCTGATGGAAGAGCTATTATCCATAGCACAGGAAAGGCAAGTGCTGGAAAGCTTTTGCCGTAACGGCAAAGATTTATGCTGAGGGAGAAAGATGATGAAGATGAATAAATTACCGCTACTTCTATCGATTACAGCCCTAGCTTCTGGGTGTTCAACCTTATTAATCGAAGTGGATGTTTATAATGGCCCGTTAAATAGCCAGGCGCCAGAGCGCCTGGACCAGGTTGCTGCAATGGTGACCGCCGCAAGGCCTATGCTCGGGTATATCAGGGATACCTATAACTGTGATGCTGAAACAGACAATGATAAGTCAGAGGCGTGTAGGCAGATAAACCCGATAGAAGTTGATCGTTACCGAACATACCCGGGAAGTGCTTACTACCTCAAGAATGAGGGAAATATAACTTACTATCTTGCGAACGAAATACTGCGTATGTATACCAACGAGCAAAGTGCAGCTCAGCACTTTATAAGCAACTATCGGCAGTTGCTCAGAAAGCTCGAATATCAAGAGGACATTTATACCAAGTTTATATCAAATGAAGCGCAGGATAAGAAGTTTATAGAAGATAATTTTGGCTCGTTTGACGGTAAGTCAACTGAAGTCAATGCAATTAAATCATTTATAGCTCCCTCAATTCAGACGGAGACAGGGTTGGTATCGGTTTTTTGTAAATCTGATTCTGATACTGGTTTGTCGGTGTCGTGCGATGAAAATGAAGAGTCTAAATTATTGGTCGCTTTGCAAGACGAGTCGAAAAATCTTGAGAAGATCTTAAAAGAAAAAGCGAAGGATCCTCAAGTTAAGGATTTAGACAAAAAAATAGACCATATTACAGGCAGGGTTAAGGAGCTCAGCGGGTATTTCGATAGTGCATGGTTAGCTGCCAATGAAAGTGTGATTGCCGCTGCGAAAACAGCGGACTCGTTAGAGCAGTTAACAAAGTCAACTGATGTGTTTGATACACTTCAATTGACACAGCGGGATTTAGATGGGTTACAAGAGGTCTTGTTGTCAGTAATAGAAAATAACACGGATCTGAAAAAGTTGCAGAAGTTAGGGCCGCCGGAGTGCCAAGCTGGATTGAAAATAGAGAGCGATAAAGAGCGCGATATGGGGCATTTGGTTCACTGTATCCTTTCAACACATAAAAAATTAAACCAAGAGGGAGGCAAAAAAGCCGACCTGGGTAAGCGGTTTGCGAAGGCGCCGGACGTAACAGCAGTAGACAGAGGTTTGAAGGGGAGAAAACTGGACCATGTAAAAAGCTATAAACTTACTGGGTTGGGGGGAGATACCGGCAAAGGTCTGGAAGAGGTTATTTATAGATATAAAGAGCTGTATTACCTGGGGTGTTATGAAAGCGGTGACGCTGAGAAGCTAAGTTGTAAATCCCGTAAAGATGTAAAACGTGAATTTCAGTCCGACTTAAAAAGCTTTTCAGAGAAAATACTCTTTTTAGCAAATAACCTTGTTTTACTTCACGGCAATGCAAATATGGATAATGAAAGCGACATTGATGAAAGCGAGGCAGGTGAAAATACGACGGGGGAGCAGCGCATTAAGAAGTTTATTGCCGTGCTTCAGGCGATAGGTAATTCCACCAAAGTTTTGGCGAATGATATTGAGAGGCAAAGCCAATTTACAGAGCGCAACAATGGTGTCAATGCAAAGTTACTGAAAAATGCAATCGCCAACACCATTAAATCGGAGCTTTCAGTAGCCAATGTCACCGACGATTTGGCGGTTTGGCTAGACAGTGAACAAGCAAGCTGTCCTGATAGTGATAAAAGTCGCTGTGATGTATTGAAAGGACTGAAGACAACATTAAAAGACAAGTGTCCAGATAAAGAGTCTGGTGATGCTGAGCTATCAGTTGATCAGAGAGTTAATAATGCTGTTGAGTGTATTAAGAACAACCACACTGTTTCGACAGGTGAAGCTTCTGAGTTGCGCGAGGGGATCTTGGAGAAATATAAAACACAGCTGCGAGAAGCAACCTCAAAACTTAATCTACCTAGTTTTGACGAAAATAGCGATGAGCTTAATACTGAACAAGTCTGGGATAGCTTAATGTATCACCTGGCCGTGGAGAGAGTGCTGGCGGATAAGCGCGGCGACAAAGAGAAAGTTAAAAAGCTCAATAAAGCACTGGAAACAGCCCGGTATTTTCGCTCAGAGAACTCATTCCTGCGGGCGACCTCAGATGCGATCAGGATGACAATGAGACCAACAACCTTATTGAATAACTCTGAGCTTATACAAAAAAAGAGGTTTTTAAACAGAAGCCTTGTTCAGTCAACAAATGCCATTTTGCAAAAACTAGACAACCAGAACTGGCACAATATAAACCGTGTGGCTGTTAAAGGCGGTGGGGATGTCAATTATGTAGTAGCTAAAGATGACATAGGAAACTGGTACATTAAGCAGTATTCCGAACAAAAGAAAGAAATGATTGAGTCAATTAAAAGCATTGCCCTGTTTAATATTAAAAAATCAAATATCTCTAAGTTGGCGAATTACGTACCAAGCGGAGTGAGTGAGGACGCAGCACAATCTACAAGCGAAAAAGTATACATATCCTTTTTGAATCAGCATACCCTGCCACTGAGGAATGAACTGGAGAAGCAAAAGGAGTTTTTAGCTGGCTTAAAGAGTTTTAATGACAGTGCGGAACAGAAATTTATAGGCTTAGAAGAAGCTCAGAAGAAAACAGAGCAGATATTAGAAGACACGAAAGAGCTTAAAAGTGGTGGCAGAAGCAAAATTGCAGGTGGGGTGCTAGACAATATTTATTTACTGACAAGGTTCAGAGAAGGGCTCGGTGACTGCACTAACAATAAACAGCAATGTATATCAACTAAACAGCAAATAGAAGGCCAGGTTAAAAACAGTGTTACGGTGATGCGCCAGCATACATTGCAAGTTGAACCCTTTGTACTCGCGTTTATCGGGGCTGTGCAGGATTAACTTGAGGGTATTTATTTGGGGCTGAGCCCAATCAACCCCACCATTGTTCAGGACGCGTGCCAGCTTGGATCTTCGAATGCTGTGCTGTTGGACATATTATTTGGCCAGGTGGGGTTAGAAGACGCTTACTTTTTAAAGTCTGCGGGTATCTTTAATTTGTGCTTGTTAAATAAGTTAGCACTTTGCTTTATTTTTGTTTTATTGGTGTGATTTTTAGCTGTTGTATTTTAATGCAGCAAAAATTGACATCATCATATGTAAGGATAATTGTATGAAACTGACATTGAACTTAAATAAGAAAAAGATTAAAAACCTGTCTTCAGGCCATAGAACAGTGAATGCTGAGATGACACCTAAAGTCGCTGGTGGTGGAGATGAAATGCCATTACCGACAAATCTATTTGTTGCTTGTACTGGTACTTTCGCATGATTTTTAATTTCTGTGCCGGGCCTGCGTAAGCAGGCTTATCTAGTTGCAGTTTATTCCCTTCAGCTAAGTTATCTCTTCATCCTCACTCGAAAAAACACAGGAAGAAAACTTCAAAACCAGACAGCTTTACTCCAGTATCAAGTAGATATGGGTAATCTTTATTGGGTAAAACTACACTTGCCTATTTGATAAACAGAGGATATGCAATGAGATATAAGCACGTTAAAAGCGGTAATGCTGAGAGATTCAACCTGGAACAAGGTGAAATCACGTCCATTCTTGCATCCGGATCTGATACTGATAACCGGGTTTCCATTTTTGACAGCAAACTGCCTAAAGGCAATGAGGCGCCGTGGCATTTCCATGAGATTGATGATGAGATCTTTTACATTATCTCAGGGGAAATTGAATTTGGTGTAGAAAACGACGAATTTGTTGCAAATGCAGGCGACCTTGTCATTGCTGGTCCCAACGTAAAAAGACGTTTTAAGGCGGTCTCCGATAGTCATGTGCTCGTCATCAATGCGCCTTCAGGCCCCTCTGAGGGATTTATTCGGGATATATCCAAATTCACAGCTGACAACCCACCGACTGAATCAGACAGACAGGTATTTATTAAAAAGTACAAAATCCACATAGTCTAGTCTTTTGACATGTCTGAATTAGGCTCCTTAGTGGGAACTGGCGCTGTGAATTTACGGGCGCTCGACAAGTATTATGGTGGGTATCTGGCAACATGATCTGTGGTCGCTGACCCCTGCAAACCTCGCTATCATCCCAGGCGCGTGCTAACCGATTTAGTGCCAGATAAGAAATTGATAGCAGAGCCTTTAAGCTGGTCGAGAAACCTTCATAACCAGTGGGTTTGTTTTACACTGAGTGAGCTGGAGCCCTTTGTACAGTCTTCAGAGATCAACTCGGTGGACTTTATTTTACCGGCAGAGCAACATGTTCGGGAAATTGTCCCGCAAAATAACATGCTGTATAGAAAATCAGCCGCAGCTTTAGAAAAGCACTTTTCCCTGCATGAATATCTAATTGACGATCAATTCTCGGTTACAGATATTGTACTTGCATACACACTTTGCCGGGGGTAAGAACAACAGCTGTAAGATGATTTTCCTAACATTAATAAGTACATGGAAAGACTCTATAAGCGTGAACATTGTACATTAACGAAGCCTTAAAGTGCGCCATTTATTGTGATTCACAAAAATCCAGCATCCACTTTGAAATTTCTTCAGGCCCTCCATTGGATTTATTGGTGGGTGTCCGAGCAAAAGCTATGCACTCTCTCAAAACTGTCCTGAGTATCTTGGCTGATGCCTCAGCGATGCCACTGTAATAAGTTGTAATAACTATCAACGACAAAGTGAACTAGCCTTTTTGGGTGTTTTTTATCCAGCCCCATTTACCTTAAGGAGAGCAGTCAAATGATAGAAATACTGAACATATTGCGCGTAGTGAGCGAATGCCGTCAGGCAGAGATCAGTTCGGCGGACAAAAAAAAAGTAGAGCAAATTGTTCAATGGCAAAAAGACACGTTAGTCAACGCCGAACAAGCTTTTTGTGGCCACTTAGAACCAGCAGTTCAGGCACTTTCTGACTATTTGTCATGTACACCGAGTAGCGACAGCACTGCCAGGCGTTATGCCACTCAGATGCTGACTGAAGTGCCTGAAGAATATAAAGTATTTAGCACTCTTGAAGAGTGGCTAGTTGCAATTAACTATACTATTCAACGTGCTCCAGAGTTTTTTCAGGAGACATTTCCGATGTCTAAACTGTTCGTGTTTTACATGTTTGTTCCATCGGGCAACAAACTGTTTGTCATGAGCGAGTTCAACGAAAAGCTGACTCAGGTGTTAAAGGCTTGGCAGACGTTCCTGGATTCGGACGAGTCCAAATCGGTCCTCAATCCTCTGGGGGTTGCGCCAGCCACAACCGGCTGGCTATCGCCTTATGCACAGGAGCAGCTGTGTCTGTCTCAGGCTAGCAACTATGACAACCGGGAAGATCCTTACTGGGGCTTTACTTCTTACAACGACTTTTTCCATCGGCAATTGAATCTGAAGAAATACCGTCCGCTCCCTGTCCATGATTCGGACAAAGTTGTGGTCTCGGCCAATGATGGCACTGTCTATCGCATTACACGTGATGCTCAGTACTGCAGCGAATTCTGGTTGAAAGGCCAGTCTTACTCGCTATTTGATATGTTGGGTGGGAACGCTAAAAGCAGAGAGCACGATGAACCCACACCTGCAAACCTAATTGAACCATTTGTGGGCGGCGATGTGATGCAATCATTCCTGTCGGGTGCCGATTATCACCGCTGGCATGCCCCAATTTCAGGCAAGGTCGTCCGCATACAAACCATTGAAGGTTTCACTTTTAGTGAACTGCGTAGCGAAGGGTTCGATGTCTCTGCCGGCACAGAATCTCAGGGCTATCAGGCCATGGTTAATACCCGTGGCATTGTGTTTATCGAAGATGAACAGGGCAGAGGATTAGTTGCTGTCATCCCCATTGGTATTACAGAAATTTCATCAGTCGAAATTACAGTAGAAGAAGGCCAGATGGTCGGCAAAGGCGATGAACTGGGTTACTTCAGTTACGGCGGTTCAACCCTGGCTTTGGTCTTCCAAAAAGGCATGGTGGAGTCTTTTATCGCGGAACCCGCAGCTGATGACGCACAATTTCCGGCCTGTAAAAGTGCACAAACCTGCCCAGTAGAAAAAGGTTGTTTACGAGTACGCTCTGCAATTGCGATGCTAAATGACCCAAGGTAATAATAACCTTACCCGATGAAATGAGAGGGAAGTTTTAACCCTCTCTGCTCTGTTTACTGCTGTCTCGCAGGTTCAATATTGCGACCTGATAAAGCATTCCACGCAGCATTGAGCCGATCTTGTTGCGTTGCTAGTCGCAGTTTAATACCAATATTATTATCAATTAGAGTAGAAGATTAATTATGAGTAATTGGAAATTTAGAGTTTATGGCCCTCAGGTTTATCAGGGCCCAAATAGTCTTGGAGGAAATTCAGTTGCAGTGATTAAGTTGTCTTTCGCTCCGGATTCCGGTGCCCCATGGGGTCAAGTATCGCTTAACTTTTTAGAAGAGGGTGTTCCAGTGCCAAGTAATAGTGAATATGAAAACGGTGGACAGAAAGTAATGAATGTAAACTTTCCTATATCAATGTACTCTGTAGTAAAAGAAGCCGTTAGCCGCCCAGACGCGGTAGCAAATGGTGGAATAACTTCATTTGCAATCCAATAATTAATTGCCTGCTATATTACAAGAGACTATGGCGTCAATAGCTCAATTTCGGTATTTGGCGCCTCCCACGTTGTTCCGTCTCCGGACATAAAATAACCGCTTTAGCAATCCTGACAATTCACTCGTCGATTTTGAGACAAATAAAACTTATAGATAACACCGCTTATATATTCTGTTATCGCTGAGGTACCTGCATCCGTTTTGGCGAGGTAAAAGCATCACCGTTTAGTGATTCTGAATGAGGGAGCTTTAGCGCCGATAGCGTCAGATTTAGTCCGTCAACCTGGTTAAGTATTACTGGAGATTAGTATTGTGTTATCTTACCAGGCAGTTGTTAACACGGAATTTTGCATCATGAACGAATCGGTGATCCACCAAACCTTATCGCAGCGTTTTGGCTTTTCAGCATTCAGGCCTGGCCAGGAACAAACAGTCACCCAGCTGGTCAACGGTCATTCTAGCCTCGCAATATTCCCAACCGGCTCTGGTAAATCCTTGTGTTATCAGCTGACGGCCTTACAGCTACCCAATTTAACGTTAGTTATCTCGCCACTGCTTGCGCTCATGAAAGATCAGCTTGAGTTTTTACACAGCAAAAACATCAATGCGGCCAGTTTAGACTCAACGTTAACCCGGGAGCAAAGTCAGTCTGTGATGCAAAATGTCAGAAATGGCAGCATTAAAGTGCTGATGATCTCGGTTGAGCGCTTTAAGAATGAACGCTTCAGAGAATTCATCAAGCAAGTGCCTGTTTCTATGCTGGTGGTTGATGAAGCGCACTGTATCTCTGAATGGGGCCACAATTTCAGGCCCGATTATCTTAAGTTACCCGACTATCGTAATGAGTTAAAAATCCCATTAGTGCTGCTGCTTACCGCCACAGCGACCAAAAAAGTAAAGCGCGATATGGCGAACCGGTTTGATATAAAACCCGAGCATATTGTTCAGACGGGCTTTTACCGTGCCAACCTGGATTTAAGCGTGTATGCCTGTCCGGAAGCGCAAAAAGTGCAGGCACTGATTGGCTATTTAAAGCAACAAGCTGGCGCAGGTATTGTGTATGTCACGCTGCAACAACAGGCCGAGCAGGTGGCTAAGCAATTGCAGGCGGCGGGCGTAAATGCTGCTGCCTATCATGCCGGGCTGGATGACAGCCTTCGTCAGAGTATCCAAAACGACTTCATGAACAATCACAAGCAAGTGATTGTTGCCACGATCGCCTTTGGTATGGGCATAGACAAATCCGATATTCGTTTTGTGGTGCATTACGACCTGCCAAAGTCGATAGAGAATTACAGCCAGGAGATAGGCCGCGCAGGGCGCGACGGGCAATTTTCTGAATGTATTACCCTGGCTAATTTAGATGGCGTTGCGACGCTTGAGAACTTTGTTTACGCCGACACCCCAGAGCAAGCCAGCATTCAGGCACTGATTGATGAAATTCAGTCGCAGCAACAGCAGGGCTTATGGGAAATGCAGGAGCTCAGTGCGTCTAAAGTCAGCAATATCCGATTGCTGGCATTAAAAACCTTGCTGGTGCAGCTAGAACTTAAAGGTGTAATTGAGGCCAAATACGCGTTTTACGCCGATTTTAGATTCAAGTGGTTACGCTCAGAGCAGGACGTCATCAGGTTGTTTGATGCGAACCGCCAGCAATTTATTCAGCAGATAATTGCCAATACGCAATTTAAGAAAGTGTGGGGCACGGTTGATATTCAGGCCTTAGTGCAACTGGGGCACGACAGAAATCGGATTGTAGCGGCACTGGACTACTTGCACGAACAGGGCCACATTGAGCTTGAGTCAAAGCGCATGATGCAGGTTTATCAGGTAGATGAAACTAAGCTGGCAGAACCAAATCTGGCCAAAGAACTTGCCGATTACTTTTTAGAGAAGGAGCAAGCCGAGGTTAAGCGCATCGCCGCCATGCTGCGCTTTTTTGAGTTAAATACGTGTTTAAGTTACAATCTGGCGCGCTATTTTGACGATGAAAATGCCCCTCAGCAATGCGGACACTGCTCAGCGTGCCGAGGTCAAATTGCACAATTAGCCCAGTCTAAGCAGACAGAATTTCCGTCGGACGATACATTAAGAAACGACTTAAATGCGCTAAAACAGCATCTGATGCAAATTGGCGTTACGCCAAGCCTGGCAATACTGACCCGATTCCTGACCGGCATGACCTCGCCACTGGCAACGTCTTCCAAATTCAGACAACGCGGCGGATTTGGCAGCTGTGCAGATATTCGCTATCAGCAGGTTTTGAATAAAGTACAGCAATTAGGTTTTGGGGCATGATGGCGGAGCAAAGATGTAGCACATCTTTATCAGATAGCACCAAAATCAAAGCGAAACAGTGCTTGAATGAGTACCGGCCTGGTAGCCAAAGCTGACACGGCCGAACGTCTTTTTTAAAACGGCATTTTCAAAACAGGTATTCCCCACCGTCATCCCGGACGCCTGCGAGCAGGGAGCTATTAACGTTCAGCGCAGTAGTATCCTGAAGCATACAAATTTGAGGCGAGATACCACCCGTTTTCTAACAATTGATTTGTGAATTTATGGTGAGAACTGTATGTCGCGGCAAGTATCACTAAAGCAAGTAATCGTTGCCACCTTTAGAGCAGAGCCTGTCACGACCCTGGCAAAAATGAGCGCTCATCAGCGCTCTTTTCCGTAATTTAGCTCAAAATTAAGCTTCTATTTTACACGTACGGCCCCAGTAACACGTATATGCATCGGTTGGGTTTAGGGCTGGACTGGCAGGGACGTCAGGCCCAGCGGCACCAACAACTGGCGTTAATCGCTGAGAAATTGCTTTGTCTGCTGATAATTGTTTAATGCTTTTTTTACTTAATTTTAATTTCATGGTTAATCCTTTATTTAAATTTTAAACCCACACTAACTGTGGAGTTTCCATACTAGACAAACAAAAAATCTAATTCAAGCTTGAATTCAGATAATAAGCGCACCACTCATTGCTAACCGGTGAGAAAAGATCAGCTGACCCTTGGTCGTAGCCCCCTTGCTGCTGAACTCACAAACCCCACCGTCATCCCTGGTACCCGTGAGCCGAGATCTGCCAATATTCGACACATTGGTAACTGGTTACAGCCGTACTCACAAACCCCACCGTCACCTTAGACGCTTGCGAGTCGGGAGCTACCAACGTGCGGTAAAGTGGCACTCCGTTACAGCCGCACTCACAAACCCCACCGTCATCCCGGACGCTTGCGAGCCGAGATCCATTAAACTACAAAACCGTAGTATCCTGAGGCAGTCAATGTTGAGGGGCGTGTCGCTTGTTTTCTCCTCCTCCGTCACTTATCTTTACCAGCTATTTTTCGCTCGCTAAGCGGGGCATTGGACAAAAGTGGGGACTACTAATGTATATATTTCCGCACAGTGAACTGTGGAAGGATGACTTTGAGAATGAGGCAGAATCTATAAAGCTGGCCTTAGGTCTGGACATTGAGCTGATTCATATAGGTTCGACCTCAGTACCAGGTTTACTAGCCAAAGACTGTATTGATATTCTTGGCCAGGTTGAAAATTTAGAACCAGTCCGAAAGGCTCGCAAAAAGCTTGAGGACATTGGTTTCGAGGCGAGAGGTAGTTACGGTATCGAGGGGCGTGAATATTTTTCGAAAAGCTCACGAAAATGCCATTTGCACATCTTTGAGTTCGGTAGCACCGAAGCGGCTAAACACTTAGGTTTCAAGGATGTTATGTTGAAAAACCCCGAGCTTGTTGAGGCGCTGAATCGTTTGAAAACTGAGCTTCACTCAAAGTATCCAAATCATAAAGAGAAATATCAGGCAATGAAAAAGCCGTTTTATGACAGGATTCACAGTAGTCTTAAGCTCTGATGTGGGGAGCGATCTGCACATTAACCTAAACGCTGATGATCTGTCTATTTGAAACGGCCAAAGACTGCCCGACAAGGCTGTAGCTTGTGGGTGGTCGCTTTTTCGCGCTTTATCGACACTGATAACGGCAAAACTTACCTTAAAAACTGGCACCCCGCTCCTTTATCCAGAACGCCTGCGAGTCGGGTTCTACCAAAGTGCGGCACAGCGGTATCCCTTTGCTGTCGAACTTGCAAACCCCACTGTCATCCCGGACGGCTTGCTAGCCAGGATCTACCAACATGCGATACAGTGGCACTCCGTCACAGCTGAACTCACAAACCCCACGGTCATCCCGGACGCTTGCGAGCCGGGGTCTGCCAACGTGCGTATAGTGGCACTCCGTTACAGCCGAACTTACAAACCACACTGTAATCCCGGACGCTTGTGAGCCGGGATTTACTAATGTTCGCATAGTGGCACTCCGTTACAGCCGAACTTACAAACCACACTGTAATCCCGAACGCCTACGAGTCGGGATCTACTAATGTGCGGCACTGCGGTATCCCTTGCAGCCGAACTAACAAACCCCACCGTCATCCCGGACGCCTGCGAGCCGGGATCTACTAACGTGCGGCACAGAGGTGATTCTTTTCTATCAAACTCACAAACCCTACCGTCATCCCGGACGGCTTGCGAGCCGGGATCTATTGACTTACAGCACAGCAGTTTCCTGAGGCACACTAATTTAGGGTGGGTGTCCAAGCAAAATATTGTTGTCCGGTAACATTATTACGCCCCAATTTGTCCAAATTTCACATGGCTGCGACTTTGATAGTCACAACATACTGTTTACTCAGAGTTTATTCCGTGGGACCATGAGGTTATGTAATACAGCCCGTTATGTCAGTTTATGTTCCGACATGATGAGGTAGAATAAATTGTTAGGCATCATGGAAAGATTAGTCACATTCATCATATTACTCTTCGTATCTCTGCCAACTTATGCTTTAAGTATTACTTGCTTGAAAGCTGCATCAGAAGAGCAACGTGTAGAGTGGTTAAACGAATCTTTTAATAACTCTCAAATAGTCGTTCAGCTTGGTCAACCAATCCCTACATCTTCATCGACGACTAAACACAAAGTATTGCGCGTATGGAAAGGCGCTGTTGGTGAATTTGTGTATGTGATTGGTGGGACTCATTCTGGAGTTTTATTTACTTCTAGGGTAAATGGAAGTGGTCCTCTAGAATCAAAACAGTCATATTGCCGCTCACTTTCAAACGATTCTTCAAAAGCTTCGGTAGTAGATTTACTTAAACAGAATCATGGAATTGGTTATGAACCTGATACAACAATATTAGAGCCACAATACCCAGAGAGTTACTTGAATTGGCTTTTCATGTTTGGATTTGTGTTATTGGTTTTAGTCAGTATGATTACTTATAATTTTGTAAAACACAAAGCCAAGAAATAGGCGCAGAGATGCCTAACAAGTTAATTAAACTGTGGACGCAAAACAGCAGGCTTGCGCTCATTCTTCGCTTAGTTTAGCCTGCTATTTTAAGGCGTTATGTTTCTGAGGGCGAATCGTGACTGATGAAAAATTGATCATGCAGTTAATTCCACTTTGGTACGCCAACCTCTCTTGGGCAAAGGAATTAATTGCTAGGTCATTCGGGTTAGAGACTGCTTCGGAAATCTTAAAGCAGGAAAATAGAGGAAGGCGGCAAGTCCCCGGTACTAACTGGTTTATAAAGACCCATGGTGTCGGTGTCGATATTTTTAAGTCTCCAGAAGTCGGCGGTATAGATTTCGACTTTGGGCATGATGCGCCTGATGCCTGGAGGTTGAAATATTTCTTCGAGAAGCAGTTTAATGATGGGCAACTGCCTGCAGCCGATTATATTCATTTAGCAGATGACGAAGAAAGACTAAAAGCTGCGATTAAAGTTGTGTTGTCGAGTGACAAAACATAACCAGTCCGCCCAGGCGACAGCATGAGCTGTTATAATTTTTGTAAAACAACAAAAATTCCGCCAGCTGCAAGCAGCGCATGGCGGCAGCGTAATGTGCTTTGGAAAAAGTCTTAAACTTTAGATGAGCATGTCTGTTAATCTTGGTGTCAGTGATAACCAACTATCAAGGACTGGTTTAATGTTTGATTGGACAAACCCTAAGCAAATCGATCTCACTCAACCATACCTGTATTTCATTAAGATCTCTGCTGAACAAAAGGAGTTTCGCTATATTGGCAAAGCCTCGAAGAAAGCGAGGCTGAATGAGTACAAGTCTAACGTGGCAAAGATTCTCGAAGGAAAGTCTCGACGACCTGTGTTAAAAAGAGATGGCTCTCTTCAATCACAAGGTAACTTGAAATACCGTTACGTTCACCTTGTGTTAGCTAATGCTCAAAAACGGGGTTGGGATATAGAGCATTACCCAATTGAAAACGTAGCTAAGCAAGATCTGAATTCCCGAGAGTTAGCACTTATAAATGAGCTTGAGTGCAATATGAATGATGGTTCAACTTGGTTCATTGAACAATTTTCTGAACTATCAGAGCAATTGCTACAAACAGTGCGCACATAACAAGCCAAGTCAACGGCACGCTCCCTTTATCCTGATTCTATTACGCAATGCCAGACCAATCAGAAAGACTAGCGCTATTGATGCGAGTGACTGGAATCCGGCTACAGCAATCCGGCTACAGCAAACACTGCGTGAGGTATGTCGACAACCAGCTTGTCATTAACCAAAGTCCCATACAGTGCAGCTGATGATTCTGAGCGCGCATCTCTTGAGCTGGGTACATAAGTTATGCAGACATCCACCCAAAAGTTACAACACAACCCAACTTCTTGCTCATCATCATTAGTTGAACTATTATTTGTACGTTATTTTGTACTTTTTAGGGTTCGTTATGAGTCGTATTCATTTGGACAAAGATATTCAGCCGCTTTCTGAGTTTCGTGCTGGTGTTGCATCCTATATCAAGCAAATCAATGAGACGCGCCGTCCATTGGTAATCACACAGCGCGGTAAAGGTGTTGCTGTTGTGCTTGATGTGGCCGAGTACGAAGCGATGCAAGAAAAAATTGAATTGCTGGAAGAAATGCGTGCAGCTGAGGCTCAGTTAGCTTCAGGCCTCGGCGTTTCAAATGAGGATGCGCGAACCCAAGTGCTAAGTCGCATCAGAAAGTGAATGTTGTCTGGTCTCCTTTAGCGATTCAGAAGCTTGGTGATGCAGCTGAGTTTATTTCTCAGGACAACCCTTCCGCTGCTGAAAAGTGGGTAAATGATGTATTAGACAAGACTGAGTTACTCGCAAGCATGCCTGAAATGGGGCGTTGTGTGCCTGAGCTGCCTAATACAAATTACCGTGAAATCATTTTTGGCCACTATCGTATTATTTATAGCCTGAGTCAGGAAATTCGAATATTAACCGTTCGTAATTGTCGGCAAATTTTGACGGAAGATGACGTTTAATGATGAGTTGAACAAATATCACTGTTACTTCCCATCAATGCATTTTTTAGCCACAAAAAAAGCCCCTAAAAAGGGGCTTTGCTGTCCTGATGACCTACAAACTAAAACGACTCACTAAATAACCTTTTTCAAAACAACCACCTAAACAATCACCCCCGGAATTTCCTTACCAAACCCAAGGTCTACGCCACAGGCTTTGGCTGCGGTGTGCAGTACATCGTGCTGGTTGTAGCCAGAGCCGATGTCGCTGACTACGCCTCGGTTGATGCGGGCGCCGCCGCCGGCGATTAGATAGGCGCAGGGGTTGGCAGAGTGTTTGTCTGCATGGCCCATGTCGGTGGTTTCTAGTACCACTGTGCTGTCTAAGATGCCGGCTGCTTTGAGTTTTTGGATCAAATAGGCGCTCAGGCTGCCCAGGTGGCTGCGCATTTCACTGTAGTACGGATAGTTTGGCTGGCCGTTACTGCCACCGTGAATGGCGTTGTGATAGTGCCCCTGGAAGTTTAGTTCAGGAATACGGAACTCTGACTGATGGTTACCAAAGGCCAGCGATACCGAGCTGGTCAGGTTACATTGCAAAGCTGCCACGGCAATGTCTGCCTGCAGCCTTGCCTGCTGACTGAAGGTATCAAAGGTCAACGGGAACTCAGTGTCATCGGGGGCAATGCCACAGGAGGTGCCGCCAGAGAGCTCATCTAAACGCCGCTGGGTGTCTGCAATGGCATCGAGATGATCATTCATGCGCTGTATTTCGTAGCCCGCGAGTCTGTTTTTTATCGCGTTGGCTGCCGACATATGCGCATTCATGATAGGCGTTTTGCTGTTGCTGCCCTGGGCGCCGCCAAACACCATTTTATACACGGTGAAGGGGTTTTCCTGAAACGGCAAATGATTGCGGTTGTCTTTGGTTAAGTGGCCCTGACCATTACTGTGAACGCCTAAGTTCAGATAGCGAAATGGCAGGTTCGGGCCCAGTGCGTTACCCATAGTGACGTCGTAACTGTCACCGCCCCAGTTCTGGGCGAGCAGCACTGGCATTCGGCCATGACCTGCATTGGAGTGGGCCATATTGACCATAAAGTTACACTCGGTTTTAACCGGCTCATAGCCTGCCGACATCACGCCCAGCTGCATGGTTTCACCGCTGCCTGTGGGGTTCCAAAGCGACGCAATAGAGCCGCCCGGAATATAAATGGACACGGTTTTGTTGGGCAGTCCGGCGTCCATGGCATCGGCATGTCGTGCGTAAAGCAATCCTGATACCAGCGGCGATGTGCGGATCAGGGCGGTCGAAATACCCGACGCCATAAACATTTTTAATAAGCTGCGGCGCGATATCGCCATGTTATTTAAATGCTCTTTTTTCATGTTACTAACCTCTTAATGTTGTGACCCGCATTACTCGCTTCTGGACCAGGCTTTGCGATAACGCACCGACTTGAGCGAACCAAATTTCTCCAGCATGGCTCTCGGGCTTTCCTGCATCATGGTGTTGGTCAGTGTGTCGATTTCACACATATAACCGACCTGCTCTGTCTGAGACAGACGCTTGTCTTCTTCACTCGTCGGGTCGATTGAGTCATGACCCACACCCATTACATAGCGGAACATTTGCTGTGGTAAGCAGCTTTGAGCTGAAGACAGGTCGGCTATCACCGCACCTAACTGTTTAGTGCCGTTGAATGGCACAAAGTCACTGACCTGAGCGTACTTCTCAGGGGCGTAGAGGGTGCCCGATGCATTGATCACATTACCGTTGTTGTCTTGATTGCGGATGTTGCCCACCGCATCAAAGTCCTCCATACCAAAGCCCATCGGGTTGATGTACTTTTCGTGGCAACTTGAACAGGGCTGGCCTTCGGTCAAGCTGTGGTACTTAAGTCGGTTAGTGGTCGTCGGGTCTTGCAACAAGTCAGACAGTTCGGCAAGCCTTTGCTCTCTGGCTTCAAAGGTACCGGCTGGCGGATCGGGCTGATCCTGGCACAGCATACGGCGGCGTACTCTGACCGAGCGTAAGATAGGATGCGACTCGTCGACTTCTGCCCAACGCGACATAAATGCGCCATTGGCTAAGATACCACCGCGTTGTGTGGTCTCTACCTTTTGCAGGTCATCGCCCGATACGCCGGGAATGTTGTAATGGTTGGCCAGCAACTGGTTGACGAACGTGAAGTTGGCGGTATACAGCGAGCCAAATTTTTCGTCCGGCTGAGTCATGATGTAAGAGAAGGTTTCGTTGATCTCCGCTTTCATGGCGGGTACCAGATTGGCAAAGCCCGGATAGTGGTCCTGATCTTTACTGGCGACCTCTAAACTGCCTGTGCCTAACCAGCTGCCCACAAAGTCACCCAATACCGGCTTGGCTTGCTCTGCCAGGCGGTTTGCATGGGCGATGATATGGGCTTCATCACGCAACTCATCTCGCTCAGCGGCTTGCCAAAGAAGCTGATCTGGCGTTGATCCGGTAAAGGTATAAGACAGGAAGGTGGCCATTTCCCACGAGGTCAGCTCAAAGGCGTCGTAATCCAGCTCTGAGTTATCCGGGTTCGCTTCGCCCAATTCATGGCGGTAGATAAACTGCGGCGAAGACAGCAAGCCTTCCAGCGCTAACTGCATGCCCGCTGCAACGTCGTTATTGTTGAAAAAGCCCGTTGCGATCAGTCGGTAACTGTCTGCCTCATCCTGCGTCAGCGGACGGCGGAATATCTGCGGCGCTAACTCATCAATCAAACGGTTGGCACAGTCTTCGTTAATGGCTGCACAACTTAAAGCAGGCGAATAGCCATTATCGGCCACCCATTGTGCGATTTCTTCGGCAACCAGCAGGTAGTTGCTGTAGTTAGAAGGCTGCACAGCGGCATGGGTATTATTGATGAAAAAGCCCACCTGAGAATCCGGCGACAGGCCGTCTGACACTTCAAAATCAACACCCAGTAAGTCTTCTACGGTGTTTTGATATTCGGTTTGGGTCAGTATTTTCAGCTGTCTTGCACCGTATGCCACAGGCGCGACACCCACATCGCAGGTTAATGGTGCAGGCCACAGAGTTTGCAGGTAATCCGCGATATCCGTGGCACATTGCTCATCACAGGCGCCCGGCGCGCCATAAGGCATAGTCGCGGTGATCACATCAATCATGGCCTGTACATCGCGTTCAGTATTGAGTGCAGGGAATGAACCCAGACCACCACCTTCCGAGCCGTGACACCCGGCACAGTTAGTTTTGTACAACTCCATGCCACGGGCAATGGGGTCGGTTTGCGTGACTGTGACACGGGCAATATTACTGGGCTGGGAGGGCACTGAGTTGTTCAGCGCAATCACCTTGTAATCAAACTCGCCTGACTCCGGCAAACCCGACTCATAGTAACTGCTGTTAGAGGCAAGCGTAGCGGCGGTGTGCCAGCGGCCATCAAGCGATTTTAAACGAACCAGGTAGTTGGTTTCGTTATTGCTGTTGTCGTACCAGCTTAATTGCGCCTGCGCTTCGGTAGAAAGCACACTGGCGCTGAGCTCAGAAGGCGCAGCGGGTTTAGCCGCCATATCCACCGGCTCAAAACCGTTTTGCTCGGCTGATAAAAAGGTCAGGTTAAAGTAAACCGGTACGGTCTCGCCAATGCCACTCAGGTTAGCAACTACTCGCAGTGCCTCAATACCATAGTCCATATCAAAGGTCTTACTGTCGATGATCATCGGCGTAAGCGTACTGACATTAACATGGCCCGTTGCCAGCTTCACTAACAACACATCCAGGCTGAGCTCATGATTAATGCCATGCAGGCTCATCTCGCCGGTAACGGTTTGAACCGTCGGATTACCCACTTCCAGCGTACTCAATAGTGCTGGGTCAATCTGAGTACTGAAGTATGCCGTTGGCAGTAGCTCAGTTTCAAACAGCAAATCCATAACCCGGCTGTTTCTGATATCTACACCGGTAGACACACTATTTAAATCAACTGCCAGGATTACGCGCCCGCCGGCATCAATACTGCCCGATAACGCAGGAGCAGCGTTATTCTGAGACGCAAACTGGTTCAGCTCTGCCACATGGTCTTTTTTGACCGACACATAGCTGAGCGAAGACTCCGCGCTGTCCAGCGCCCACAAGCCCGTTTCTGTGACCGTATCCGGGGGCGTAGTCGGGCCAGAGTTGCTACACACATCACCACTGAGAGTAATGATAACGTCTTCACTCAGGCCATTTTTATTGGCAACAAAGCCTAGGCCGTAAGATTGGTTTGCGTGTACGGTATTGCCTTGTGAGGTGATGGTACAGCCCGTATCGTTACAGTCGAAATTGCCGTTCCAGCTATTTTGCAGGGAGATGCCCGGGTTCCAGGTGAGTCCGAGCGACCAGTCGTTAATGCTCTGATCTGAGTCATTCTCTATGACTATCTCGGTTTTAAAACCGTTGTTCCAGTTATCCGGAATGGTAAATGAACACTGCGCTGCCTGAGCAAACGGCGCGCTTGCAATTAAACTGATGCAGGCGGCAAATTTTGCCATGGCAGGTGCCGCAGATTTGCTACGAGTCAAGGTAGAGAATCGTGGTAAATTATTGAATATCATTTTCTTTCCCTCCTATTGTTGAGCTTCAAAAACTAAGTTAAAGCTCACGGGAACCGCGTAACTGATCACAGATAAATTCGCCAATGTTCTCAGTGTTTCTATACCTGGCTCTAAACCAAAATCTGTCGCGTCCAGCACAACAGGGGCAAGGCTTTGCACCATCACATTAGTGTGCGTCAGGCGGCGAACTGCCACGTCTGCAGTCACTTCGGCTATCACGCCTTTGAGGTTGAGCGTGGCGGTCACTGTCTGCTTTTCAGTGCTGCCAATGGGTAAGGCTGTCAGAGCTGCATAATCAACAGCGAGCAGTACTTCGGCGTGGGGGAACAAGCTGGTATCAAACAGGTGCTCCTTCATTCTGCCATCCCGGGTGTCGTTACCTGTATTAACACTGGCCAGATCCAGAGTGAGCCTTGCCGCGCCTTGATCAGAAATACTACCGCTGAGGTTTTCGAAGGTGTGTGCTTCAACCACGTGCTGTTTTTTAGTTGAGACAAAATACAGGCTAGAGTTTTGTGGGTTTAACTCAAACGGCCCGGTGATGGGCGCTACATCCGGCTCTGTGACCTGAATGCTGATGGGCTGACTGACTGTGGTATTAACCCCGTCATTGACCGATAGTTTGACCGTAAATGTACCGGTTTGATCAAAAACATAAGCAGGGTTTGGCTCGCTGGATGTATTGCCATTGCCAAAATCCCAGCTGTAGGTCAGGGTATCGCCGTCTGGATCAGAAGAGTCACTGCCATCAAAGTTCACTGTTAGAGGGCGCTGGCCCGAGGTCACTGAGGCAGACGCAATGGCCGTTGGCGCACGATTAATATTGCCGTCTGTCGAGCATAAGCCGCCTAGCGAAGGCGTAGTAGGGGCATCGTTTTCCTGCGCCTTTTGGGCATTAAAGCCAAAGTTTAAGCTCTGGCCCGGATTAATGGTGCCGTTGTAGTTCTCGTTGACAATCTCATAGGGGTTATTGCCACTGTGATTGCCATGCCAGACGCCGGTCAGTTTAGTGTTATCAGCAAATTCCATCAGGACTTTCCAGCCTGAAATGGCAACGCTTTCGGTGTTGGTGATGGTGACCTTGCCGCGAAAGCCCGAGATCCATTCCTGTTCAACTTCAAACACACACTGCGCAGATCCTGGCTGTGCTTCTTCAACAGAGAGCGTGATCGGCGCTGCCTGATAGTCATTGGTGCCGTCGTTGATGGTTAATGACACCTGGTAATCACCCGGCTGCTCAAAGGTATGCTGTGGGTTCATTTCATCTGAGTTTTGGCCGTTACCAAAATCCCACAGGTAGCTCACAGTGTCTGAAGCCGAATTGGCAAGCTCGCTGCTGAACTGGATTGTTGCAGGTGCCGTGGCCTGGATGTCGGACGCGGTAATGGCAACACTGAACTCGTTGCTGTTGTCCTGTGCTGTGCTGTCACATATGCCAGAAAACTTGGGCGTAACGGCGGTTTGCCCGGCCGCTTTTTGCACGTTAAAACCAAAAGACGTTGACGAATTTGGGTTAATCTTTCGGTTCCAGCTGAGGTTTTCAAACTGATAGGGGTTGCTGCCGCCGAGTTGGGCGCGCCAGGCATTATTGATTGACTCACCCTGATTAAACTCAAGCCCGACCGTCCAGCCATCTAAGGCGACGTCGGAATCGTTATGTACTGTGACTTCTGCGGTATAACCGCTTTGCCACTCATTTTTTACCTTGAACTCGCACTGCGCTGCCAGGCCTGGCATAGCGTGTCCTAAAGCCATTAAACAGAGCCCGACTTTAAAAAGCCGGCGCTGCTTGTTGTATCTATGTTGTCTCATGAGTATTCCCCAGAGCATTGTCATCTGACATGTTGTTTCCCTGCTGTTCTTCGCTGAATAGGCGGTCGACCAGAATGAACAGGTTTAAATAGCAAGGGCAAGCTCTGGGGTGAAGGAAGACTGAAAGTAGACGGTATGACAACAGATGTCATAGGCGTGAATGCCAATATGCTACGCAATGCGCATACAAAACAACAGTATGCACACAGTACCAATTTCACTTAATACTTGTTCAATTTGAAGGTGTAAATATCACACCAACGGTGTTAAAAATTTTTCATTTAGCTTAGCTAAATATCAAAATTTCGCCGTGTTATTGATAGTATTTTGTCGCCTCAAAGCGAACATTTATTTAAACGAATTGGTTTTACGTTTCATTTATACTCTTTGGCATTCAGCAACCCCGCTATCTTAGCAATCACCTTAGACCGGAAGCTTTGCGTCCCTTTCTTTCAAAAGGTTTGCTATTTTAAGCCTGTCTGTGGAAGTTAGCTTAAAATTGCAATAATCACAAAGCCGCAACCCCAACTTTCACATTATTTGCACATTTCACCCGGCTACAGGCCGAACGGTTGTCTGATAATTGTTCGTTGTTATTATGAAGTCCTTTAAATTTAATGATTTATGCTCATTTTTAGAAATGTGCACAATGTGGCTAAATTGTGCAAAGGGGCAGAGGAATGTGTCCTAAATTTGGTCCGGTTATGGTATGTTTTCTGTTCGTGATTGGTGGACAATCTTTAAAAAGTCGAACGGCTTATTGTGTGTCAGTGTCGATTTGAAAATAACAAGTACACGGTTTTTGAAACATTAAATTTTAAGGAGATTAACGTGAGAGCTTTAATGCTAATTGGATACTTGCTGATGAGTTGGAATGCTATTTCTTCTCCCATTCCGGATTTTCCATTTGTAACTGTGACTGGAGACAGCTCCCGAAAAGTTACGCCGGACACCGCGGTAGTAGGTATAGAGGTTGTTACTTATTCAGAAAGCGCTGATACAGCTTTTGAAAAACTGAATAATACGGCTGCCACGCTTCTATCAATATTGGAAAAATATAAGGTGAGTACTGACAATATTACATCGCATCAGCTTGTAAAAGATACGAAGCGAGCCCGTGAAAATAATGGCTACAGCAAATTGGATATTTTGGGATACGAGTTTACTCAGGTTTTTGAGATCCGGTTAGATAAATTAGGACATTATTCAGAAATTGCTGATGAGATCAGCAAAATGGATAATGTAAGGGGTCTGAAAAGCGAATTTGATGTATCAAATCGAGAAGAGATTGAAATTGAGCTAATTGGCCTTGCTGGCAAAAACGCAAAATTGAAGGCAAAAAAAATGGCACTTGGCTTAGATGTTAAATTAGGCTCTGTTTTCGCCATTAATGACACCGGATCATACAAGTCATTTTTTGCGACCTTTGGTTTGGACAATGACAGAGCCATAGCGTTTGGTATGCCACCCATTGATAGCTCTTTTTTTGTGCCTAAACATATTGAAATATCAAAAACAATAAACGTTCTCTATAAGTTAACGCCATAAGGTCTGTTTTGATTTGTTTCTCAGATTTGAAATTAGGTTTTGAGTAGTAATACACAGCTAGCCATGTGAACCCTTTTTAGATTGCAACTGGCACTTAAACGCTTAGATGTCACATATAAACCCTAAATGTTTTATTTGGTTGGTGTGATATTTGCTCTGTTTTTCATAGGGTTTACTAATAGCAAGGAGCTGACGCTATGCAACTACCACGTAATGTGATGGATATTTATTTTGGTTACAACTTCCGGGTTGGTGATGTAAATGGGACCAAGGAGATTATTGTTGAGTTTGAGCAAATTGCCCAAAATGCCTCTTCTGCCGAGGAGAGAGAACGTTATGCGCAGGCGGCAAAAAAGCTAAAAACAGAAGTGTTGCCACAGATGCAAAAAGAGATGGAGCAGCTGAGCAAGCAGCTTGGGCTGAAAGGAGGCCAATTAGGTGAAGCCGTGGACCTAAATGGAGACTCGCTGCCATATCTGGCCGTTAAAAAGGATCAACAGAAGAGATTGTCTATGATAACACCCTATGAAACTGGCCGTTTCTATCACAATAAAGCCTAGAACATGGACTTTGTAAAGGGGGTTGCCAGTTGGCAGCCCCGCTGCAGAAGCGCACAGTCACTCTAATGCAAGCTAATCTGAGATTGGCTTGACTAACTTCCCTCAAACTTGGGTGTTTGGCTCAATATCCAAAGTAACGGTCATTAACCCGGTTTACCCATTTCCTGCTCAAACTCGATCACAATAAACTCTGCCGGGCGCAGAACGGCTAATTTAACCCTCACTCTTAAAATACCGTTGAGTATATGGTCGCTGGTCATGGTTGAGCCTAAACCACATTCGACCTGAAATGCGTCTGCTGGTTGTGAGCCTTGCAATCCCCCTTCTTTCCAGACGCCAGTCAGAAAGCTGCTGATTTCGCTTTTTATTGCAGCCCAGGTGTTAGAATCGTTTGGCTCAAATGCATAGGCACGAATAGCCTGATTGCAGGACTGTTCAATAAAGGTCACAGTACGGCGTACTGGAATATAGCGCCAGTCTTGTGAGTTGCCATCTAAGGTGCGCGCTCCCCAAACAAGAATGCCCTGGCCGTTGAAAAAGCGAATGGCATTAATAGATTTGCCCGTGAGGGCGTCAACGTTTAGATTCTCCTGCTGAGAATCTGTCAGCCTAATGGGTAAAGATACTGCACCCACAATAGACGTATTCGCCGGCGCATGCCAGACACCCATTTGGTTATCATTCACCGTATAAACACCGGCCATACCGCCACTGGGTGGCAGTACATTGGCGTCTTGCAGAACATGCGAGATAATTTGTGAATAGGTCTGAGAGGCACTTAGCAGCGCTGCATGGTACTGCGATGTGGTCATGGACCCATCATTTTGAATCACTTTGGCGATGATCTCTTCTGCCGCTGCGTTTGGTGCTGATGCCGGGCTGAGTAATGCCTGTAATTGTAAAAGGTCGCCACCACACAGGCTGGTATAGTTAATTTCATCAGTTTGCATCAGGGTGGTGCCAACAAAGGGGTAGTATGCCGCGCCGTAATTAAGGCCGTTTGGGCCCGTATTGTTTCTGAAGGTTTCGATATCTTGCGTATAGGTGATGGGGTCTGGTGCTTTGCCGCCTATAATGTCGAACAGACAGATGGCGGATTGCATTTCAGCCGCTAGCTGCAACATGCTTTGCATCAGCTGACCGTTTTCGGGCACGGACAGTAAGGTTGCCTCCGGGCAAATATATATGGTGGGTTCTTGTTCGTTCTCTAGTAGCGATAAACCAGCCTGCAAATCATCCAGTTTTACATTCGGATTAACTATCTGAGCGTCGATATCATCCGGCTTGCCTGCACTGTTACCATGGATGCCGACAGACACAATATAGGCGTCCCCACCGCCATTTTCGTAGAACCAGCGTACACTATTGTATAAATAATAAATGCTAGTGGGGTCCGGCACAACTGAGTAGTAGCGCCCTGCAATGGTCAGGTAATCGCTGGTGTCGGGCTTTTGCTCAGACTCTATCAAATAGTATTCAGGGTGATATTGCACGCTAGGAGCTGCTGGCGGCGGCGGGTTTTCCTTCATATAAATTGCCTGAAACTCAGCAAAAGACGTAATTTTTTGCGCCTTGTTTAAATACGACTTGCCTTCGTACTCGGCATCTGGTGTGTAACCAACAAATGCCGGCACTGCTGTTGCTACCGGAACAACAGAGTTAGGAAAAGCATTTACTTCATCAATGTAAACGCCAGGAGTTTTAATGTTTGAAGTGACCATAGCAATATTTGCCTCTTATTCCTGTATGGCTGAATAATTCACTGTCCCTGGTATTAGCGAAGTGAAACTGTTAACCTGTTTTACACCATAATAGTTGATGCTAGTAATGATGCGTTTTTTGCGCTCGTTCCTGTGACGGACTAACTCTGCCGTCTCAAATGGAACAGCGTCTGAATTAGTCTCTGTTAGACTATACTCGACTCAATTCAACGACCAAAGCTGTCAGGATCAATAAATGCGCAAGTTAGGTATCTTGTGCGGCGTTTATTGAACGATTAAATTGGTTTCTTATCTCCAGTCGTGACTTTTCACAAAGGTTTGCACCGTTCATACGTCTGCGCTATGTTACTGAACAGTCATTAAGGAACTTACAATTAATTGATATCATGGATTATTTAAGCATTAATAAATCAGCCTGGGATAACCGAACCAAAGTACACGTGGCATCAGAGTTTTACGATGTTGCCGGATTTAAGGCCGGGCAATGCTCATTGAATCCGGTTGAACGGGCACAGGTGGGTGTTGTGAAAGGCAAGTCTTTGCTGCACCTGCAGTGTCATTTTGGCCAGGATACCTTGTCCTGGGCGCGATTGGGCGCCGACGTGACCGGGGTGGATCTATCTGAAAATGCTATAGCACAGGCGAATAGCCTTAAAGATGCACTTGGTCTCAAAGCCCGGTTTATCGAAAGTGATGTGGTCCAGTTCGGTCGCAATAATACACGCCAGTTTGATATTGTGTTTACCTCTTATGGGGTATTGTGTTGGTTGCCTGATCTAACCGCATGGGCAAATACCGTGGCCAGCGCACTTAAAGCAGGTGGTGTGTTCCATCTGGTTGAGTTCCATCCTATTAACGACTTGCTGGCAGGCTATGCCTACTTCCCTCATGGTACGCCGGATGTTGAGCAGGAGGGGACTTATACTGAAAACTGCGATGGCACCAAAAGTACCACAGTGACCTGGACCCACTCGGTCAGTGATGTGATCAACGCGTTGATCACATCAGGCCTGAACATTGAGCTCTTTGAGGAGCACCCCTATAGCCCATACGATTGCTATGAAGGACTGGAGTATGTACCGGAGCTTGGGTATCACAAACTGCACCAAGGGCAGTGGGTACCTATGCTGTACTCGATTAAGGCCAGTAAAAGCCAGCGCCCAGATTATTAGTCCGTTTTATTGTTGTGGCCTAAACCGGTTGCGCTCCCAAACCCAGCATAACAGCAAGGTCACTAAACCACAGGCATAGGTGATATACAAAGGCAGTGACGTATTCGCATCTTCGGCATACATAAATACCTCTGACATCACCCCGGCCACTACTGCACCAATCACCAACCAGGCTGCGGCACAGTACAATTTATGCCCGGGCGCACTCATATAACCTGAAAGCACCACACAAGCCGCTGCCACACCGCCTATTACCGGCTTTTTCCACCAGCCGGTGTATTCGGCCAGTATACCAGCCAGCGTTGCTGAAGCGATAAAGGTCACGACTACAATAACAATTGAAAGTAATAGCTTAAGTGCGTGCTGCATAGCCTGTCCTGTTCATACATTAAACACTATGTAGGATAGTCTACCACCATCATAGTGCTAATCTTTGCTTTCTTTTTATCTGGTTATCGGCACCTTGGAGAAGTGGGGTTGTGAAATAAACGGATATGTGTATTTAAGCCTGGGTGGTACTTGTGTATGGCAGAGTCAATTCAGAGGTCGCTGATAATAGAAGCGACCTCTGAGAATGACACCGGTTCATCGAGAGTATACTATCATTGTAGATAAAATGATTTTGTTCTCTTAACTGTGGTTCGGCTAGATGTTTGGATCAATTTTAATATTGAACAGGACGGTGTCACCGCTTTCTTTAAACACTTCATACTCTAGCCATTGGTTGTCTAACATAGTGTGTATGAAAGTAAAGGTATGAAATGATCCTTTTGTGACGAGGGCATTCTTTATAAGGGTATCTGATTGCCACACTTTAATGCGTAAAGTTCCATCACTGCCTGCTTTGTTATATATGGTAAAGCGTTTAGGTGCATTGATCCCCATCCCCACTTTTCGATGCTTGTTTACTGCGGTCACACCAAGTCCATCAGTAATATAACCATGCAGGTCATCAGGAGTTCTACTATGAAAGCCTGAATGATCAGCGCGTAAAGGCTCAGTATTTGAAATACGGCAATCTGTCCCTTGATCGCTAATTTTAATTAGTTTTTTGACCTTGGCTGTATTTTTCATAAAAGCAATGAAACGCTCTTTAGAGTCCATATTCATTGCAGTAACATATCGAATTTTGTCTCTACCTTTGGTATTCATACAATGAGTCGCTTTTTGTACTTCCAGGTACGAATATAATACCTGGTGCGGCACCATTTGCCCTTCTTCCAGATGAGCCAGCGCTGGAGAACTGGGAGCCGAGACTATTTTTCGAGCATATGCCGCCGCATGATATAAATAGCCTCGTGCAGTTCGATTTAGAGGATATTGTTGGGCGATATATCTTTCAATATCATCACGAACACCATCATCATCAGAGTCTATACTGCCTAAGCTACCATCGTCCTGCGGTGCTGGAGGCAGGTTTTTTGCAAATACAACTGGAATAGGTGCAAAAATTCCACCAGTAGTAATGGGGACTATCCCGCCTACATTACCTTTCTCTATGTCCGAAATATTTACTGCAAAACATAAATGGGGTAACAGGCCGAGCAAAAAAAGTAAAAATAGATTTTTCATATTTGATCCTTAATAGACACACGAAAGTGTTGCTCTCCAATTTACTGAATATGCAGCATCGTCAGTTGCTAAGTGTCTAACCCCAAGGGTAAAGTTCCCATCATTTTTGGGGTTATAATAAAACTCGTTTGATTCGGAAAATGTGTTATTTAAAATGCCTTTTTTATAAACATGGGAATACTTTCCAAACTTCCAATTGAACTGTACATTGTTATAAAGCTTGGATGGACTTGCACCCCAAACTTCTAATACCAAATTGAATTTAGTCCCTACCGGGGGCCAAAATGTTCGTTTGTAGCCACTGAACGTATCATTTGTAGTGTGGGAAGGTAAATGCTCTTCAAATCCACTAAATGTGACGGAGTAATTTTCTCCATTGTGTAAGCATGATGAAGGGGGGATAGTCCCGCCATCGTCTTCATTTTCTTTCTGTGCTTCCATTTTTTCAAAAGCGTCAATCACATCTTGTCGAATTTTCTCTTTAGATTCGAGGTGGCCGATGGATACAGGATCCTGCCTTATGTAGGTTTCACCTAATCCATGCCCGGTTTTATCCTCAAAAAATGGAATTGTGATATTTGCGGCTCTGGGTTCCTGGCTTGCAGGTTTTGCTACACGTATCGCATTCATGACGCGATCATTTGTATTGGTGGTGTGTGGTCCACCTCCACTTGTTGATACCGCTGGCGTAGCGACAGAAACGAGCTCAAGGTGTCTGAGAAAAGTGTCTCCATATCTTCTGGCTATTTCATTATAGGTGAAGTTCGCGTAGAAATTCCCCTGAGAGTGAGCCAAAATTACAACATTGAAACCTGAATTTATATAATTGATTGTTGTTTTAATCATTGATTCAAGGTCTTTATCGGTCGGCTGACTATATTCGTCTATCAAGCTTGCAGTAAATGCTGAAAGGTCGAGGAGTGCGCCGCCTAAACTGTAGTAAGCTGCCCTTTCCCAAAAGTCTGACTCGGAGATATGAGGTTCATCTTGTTGTTTCTGAGAAATCACTTCCGCGAATTGATCAACAAAAAATTCATTTTCATTGGAGACATGTTCAAACACATCGAATTGATAACTCATGGCACTTTTAATTGCGGGCGTGTTTATATCGAGTGCTTTGTTTCCTGTCAGCATGCCATTGAAGTAGAGTAATGCACGCTCGCGCTGACTGCTACCTTCCTTACCGGTTGCTGCTTTGGTGCGGAGACTGAATTCTGAGGTATCTGTACGTTCTATAGGTCTGTCAGGGCCAAACTGAATGTCACTGGGTTTGAGAAATATATGCTCGGGAGGGGCTTCGCTTGCATTGACTGACAATGCAGAAAAAAGCATAAGCATACTGCTTCTGGTGATTAATTTCTTTTTATTCATCGTAATGAACATTCCTTTTTATTATGATAAAAATAGATTATCAAAAAGTGCTTTTGTAAAGTAGTTTTATTCTAAATTTTTTCGGTTAATAATTTGATGTGTAAAGGAGCCTGTGGTGCTAATAAACAAGAAGATTATTCTTTTTAGTGTAATAGTGTCACTATTGAGCGGGCGTGACTACTTTTTCCGTGAGAATATTGTATAACTAGTTTTGCCCATTTTAGCACAGCAGGAATAACGTAGTGCCTCGTTCTACCTTCTTATCTGTCTCAATTCAACCCCTGTCTCAATTTCGACACATCTGTTTGTTTCACCTGTGTCAAAAGCGGCACACCTCCTTCTGTCACCTCTCAAGTTGGTAAACAAAGTTTAGTAAAAACAAAGCCTTAATCTCTGTTCAACTCTGGCACATCCCTTGTAACGACTTCTGCAAACTAGATCCATAACAGAAGAGAAAAGCAGATGGATATACAAAGAGATCTTAAACAGCCTGCACGCTGGAAAAAGCTGGGTTATTTGCTGCCGGTTTTGGCGTTGGCGTTGGGGTATTACGGAATACGACAGTTTAGTGGTGATGCGTCTTACTTTGTAGACAGGGAAACGGTTGTGACGGCCAGGGTGGAGCAGGGCGATTTTCAGGTCAATGTTCGGGCCACCGGGGTGCTAAAGCCCGCTGAGATCCGCTGGGTCGCTGCGCAGGTATCGGGTCGGGTAGAGCAGGTGCTGGTTAAAGCGGGTGCCGAGGTCGTGGTGGGGCAGTTGCTACTCAAGTTATCCAATCCGCAGCTACAACGGGAGCTTGAGCAGGCGCGCTGGGAGCAAGAAGCGGCCAAGGCCGAGAATAACGCCACCATTGTTGCGCTGGAATCTCAACTGGTAGAACTCGACAACCAGGTGGTCTCGGCAGAGCTGGGTCATCAGGCCGAAAAGCTGAAACTCGACGCCGAAACCCTGCTAATCGAGCAGGGCAATGCCACGGTATCGCAGCTTGATTATCAAAAGAGCCAGCTGGCGGTAAAGCGGGAGCAGCAAAAGTGGCAAGCGGCCAGGCAAAAGGCATTAAAAATGCGCGCCGAGATTGCGGCAACCAAAGCGGCGCAAACCGCCCGCTTTGGTCTGTTAGACAATAACCTCAGGCGGATGCAGGAGCAGGTTGATGCCTTGCAGGTTCGCGCCGACAAAGCCGGTGTAGTACAGCAAATTTCGCTGCAGCTGGGTGAGCAGGTCAGCCTGGGTGGCAGCATCGCGCTGCTGGCATCCCAGCAAAACTTGTATGCCGAGTTGCAAGTACCGGAAGTCAGAGTCCAGGATATTCAGATTGGCCAGAGCGTAACGCTGGATACCCGAAACAACAAGATAACCGGCACGGTTGCGCGCATTGATCCGGCGGTAGAGAACGGTATGGTGCTGGTTGATGTTGCGTTACCCGCAAGCCTGCCCGCAGATGCCCGCCCTGAGTTGACGGTAGACGCACAGATTCAGGTCAGCCATCTGAGCAATACTTTGTATGTCCGGCGTCCAACCTATGCCCCCAAATCCAGTCAGATCCAGCTTTATAAACTCGATGAGGCCGGGCGTTTTGCCCATAAAACGGCGGTGGCGCTGGGCCAGGTGTCTGTGAATCGGGTGCAGATAGTCTCGGGGCTGAGCGCCGGAGATGAAGTGATTATATCCGACAGCAGCGACTGGCAGGATCATGCCGAAATCAAACTGAATTAATGCGTTTCTAGTAAAGAAACAAGCTGGCCGTAACGCCTTAACCTTGCCAACAGAGGTTGTTTGCTGCACCCTGTTGGCTCTGAAATGGAGTCATGCATGAGCGCACTCATAAGATTAGAAAATATCAGTAAAAGTTTTTACACCGATGAAATTGAAACCCAGGCGTTGCATGGGGTTAACCTGAGCATCACCGAAGGCGAATATGTGTCCCTGACCGGGCAATCCGGGTGCGGTAAGTCAACCCTGCTGTCTTTGCTGGGATTGCTGGATTCACCCACACAGGGGCACTATATATTGAGCAATCAGGATGTATCCGGCCTGTCGCGCGACCAGCGTGCTGCGATCCGCAGTAAGCAAATTGGTTTTGTATTTCAGTCGTTCAACCTCATCTCTGACCTCACCGTAGCAGAAAACGTCATGCTGCCTTTGAGCTACCAGTTTGGAGTCAGCCGCAAAACCATGCTAGCCAAGGCACAGGAAGTGCTTGAAAAAGTAGAAATGAGCCATCGTACTGCGCACTTTCCATCCCAGCTGTCCGGTGGTCAGCAGCAACGTGTTGCGGTTGCCAGGGCATTAGTGAACGACCCTGCCATTATACTGGCAGATGAACCCACCGGTAACCTGGACTCCAGGAACGCCGCTGCGGTACTGGAACTGTTCGACAAGCTGCATCAAGAAGGTGCCACCATTTGCATGGTCACCCACGACCCGGCGTCGGCACAGCGGGCACAGCGCAGCCTGGAAATGTTTGATGGTCGTCTGGTGGGCGATACGCGCAATACAAAAACGCGACAGCCTGTGGCACACAACGCGCTGGATCTGGAGGCACTATGATGGCCATGTTGCTGGATCTGAAATACGCGCTGCGACAGCTCTATCAGTCGCCCCGGTTTAGCGCGATGACGCTGGGCGTGCTGTTAGGTGGTCTGTCGATAGCCCTGTTCACGTTTTCATTTTTGTATACCACTATCTATAAACCGCTGCCTTTACCGGAAGGCGCAACAGCAAAGCGCCTGGTGGTGTATAACGACGGTGAATTTGATATGCCCACGGCCAGGGAGTTTCAGGCCATAACGCAAAGTGCCAACAGCTTCGCGGAGATCGGCATTTTTCGTGATCAGGACGTGCGGCTGAGTAAAGGTGATGCGGGCCGCAACTTTTTTGGTGCCTCGGTGCAGGGCGAGTTTTTTGAATTCAGCCGCACTGAAGCGCTGGCAGGGCGAACCCTGAGCGCACAAGACAGCCAGCCCGGAGCGCCTGCCGTAGCGGTACTCAGCGAAGAGATCTGGGAAGATGAGTTTGACCGCGACCCGCAATTGCTGGGTCAGGCCATTGAGCTTAATGGCGTGCAAACCGAGGTGGTTGGGATAATGCCAAGCGGCTATCGTTTTCCGCATATTGCGCGGATCTGGTTGCCTCTGCCCGACAAAGTGTTCGATGTACAGGCACCGATGAGTGAGCAGTTTAATGCCTATATTCGCCTCAAAGAGGGTATTGACATTGCTGCGGCAGAGCGTGAAATAACGCAAATCCTGCACACCTTACAACTGCATAATCAGCAGAGTTATGGCATGGAGCCGGTACAAAAGCAGGCGCGCATTCTTACCTTTCAGATGGCCCAAACCGGCGGAGAAGGCGCTACGGTGTTTTTCTTTCTAAGCGCGGTTTCCTGGGTAGTGCTGCTGCTGGCCTGTATCAACGTGGGCAATCTGTTGCTGGCCAGAATTCTTGAAAAGCAAAAAGAAACCGCGATCCGCAACGCGCTGGGCGCAAGCTCACGACGCCTTATCGGCCAGCTGATGTGGGAAGGCGTGTTGATCACCCTGCTGGGCACTTTTTTGAGTGTCTGCCTGGTCGGTGCTGTGCTGGATTATGTGAACGTTGCGCTGCGCTCCTGGTTGCCCGGTGCCGGACTGTTCTGGTGGCAATATGGCCTGGATGGCGCAACGCTGTTGATGGCGCTGGCGTATATGCTGAGCACGGTGTTTCTGGCGGTCTTTTTACCCGCCTGGCGCAGTACCCGTCAGGATATTAATGCCACACTCAGAGACGGCACCCGAGGCGCGCAAAGTCGCAAAGCCGGTCGTCTGTCTCGTATCCTGGTAACCACTCAGGTTTTTTTAGTCGCTATATTAATGCTGATCGGCTCCATATCAGCGCTGATCGCTAATAAGTTTGTCAATCTCGATTTGGGAGATAATTATCAGAATGTGATGAGCACCCGCTACAGTACCCCGGAACACGACTACCCCAGCGCACAACAGCGCCTGAACCTGACCTATGCGCTGATGAATGCGGTGCAAAATCATAATGCGGTTACACACGTATCGGTGGCACAGTGGTTAGGCCCGCGCGCCGTGTATTTTGCTGATAAAGTCTATAGTGACGAGCAAAAGGGCATCGACATAGATACCATTTCTATGCTGGGAGATTATCAGGCCACCGGAGTACAATTGCTCGAAGGGCGTTTGTTTAACCTAGGCGACACGATGGACAAGCGTAAGGTGGTGATCATCAGTGATTCCATGGCAAAGCGCTACTGGCCGGGGGAGTCTGCGCTGGAGCAACACTTTACCATGGAGCTGGAGGGCAAACAGCAGCAAGTGTTTGTGGTGGGGGTGGTCTCTAACCTGATGAACCCAAAATCCCTGTTTGGCAAGCTTGACTCGGCCGATGAAATTTACATCAGTGGTAGTCAGTTTGTGCAAACACTGCAAAAGCTGTCTTATCGCATTTTGCCCGGCACGCGCAATGCGGATGAAATCTTCTATCAGGCGATGTACAAGATTGCACCTAACCTGGAAGTTACACAAACGGTTATGCCAGCCATTAAAAACCGCGATAAAATGCGCGAGTCAATGAAGTTTATTTCAAATTTGACCTTTGCAACCGGTGCCTTTGCCCTGGTCCTTGCGGTGATTGGCATATATGGCCTGACGGCCAATGCTGTGGCACAACGTACCCACGAAATTGGCATTCGCCGTGCCGTGGGGGCGCGTGACAGCACCATTGTCAGGTTGTTTATGCGCCAGGGGGCCTTTCAGCTGGCGATCGGCCTTGGGTTCGCACTGCTCCTGTTTGCGCTGCTGGCAATGGGGTTTCAGCAGTTTACTGAAGGCTTATTCCCGGTCGGCGCCTATTATGTGATGGCGGTTGCGGTGAGTGCGGCGCTGGCAGGTGTGGTGTTACTGGCGGTGTACATCCCCATCAAACGGGCGATTAAACTTGAACCCGTCGCAGCGCTGCGTTATGAATAACCCTTTAACAATGAAGGAAATATAAGAGTCGGCATGAGCACAAAACGACATATTCTGATAGCCGATGACGATATGAACGTCATTGCAGGTTTATCATTTTTGTTGCAGGACGAAGGCTATGAGGTGAGTTGTGTCACCACGGCTCAGGCCGCGCTGGAAAAAGTCAAAGTGCAGTCGTTTGACTGCGCTTTGCTGGACATGAACTTTGGTAAAGATACCACCTCAGGGCAAGAAGGACTTGCGCTTATCACCGAGCTTAGGCAGCTCGACAACCACTTGCCAATCGTAATGATGACTGGCTGGGCAACCATTGAGCTGGCGGTGGATGCCATGCGCAGTGGTGCTCAGGATTTTGTGCAAAAACCCTGGGACAACGAGCGTTTGCTGCACACATTGCAGACTCACATCACGCTGGCGCAGTCACAGGGGCTGAATGAGCGGCTGAAACAGCAAAACCAGTTGTTACAACAAGCGGCGCACCCGCAAATGCGCAGTGACATTGTGGCCTGTTCACAGCCAATGCAACAGCTGCTGACCCAACTTGAGCAGCTGGCGCAAAGTGATATGAGTATTTTACTCACCGGCGATAACGGCACGGGTAAGAGCATGCTGGCGGCTTATGTTCACCATTGCTCGGCGCGTGCTGAGCAGCCTTTCGTGACGGCCAATATGGGCGCGATTGTCGAAAACCTGTTCGAGAGTGAAATGTTCGGCCATGTCAGAGGGGCGTTTACCGATGCCAAGGCCGCCAGGGCCGGGCGTTTTGAAATGGCCCGTCACGGCACCTTATTTCTGGATGAGATAGCCAATATTCCGCTGTCGCAGCAGGCCAAGCTGTTAAGCGTGCTGGAAGAGCGTAAGTTTGAGGCCGTTGGCAGCAGTCAGTCTCAGGTTGCTGATGTGCGAGTGATCTCTGCCACCAATGGTGACCTACCGGCGCAGATCCAGGCAGGAACGTTTCGCCGGGACCTCTACTATCGACTGAACACCGTGGAGCTCAGAGTGCCCTCACTCAGAGAAAGAGTAGAAGACATAACCCCGCTGACTGAGCACTTTTTGGCGCAGTTCGCGGCAAAGTACAACAAACCTGTGCCACAACTGAGTGAGGCGGCTCAGGTTGCGCTGCGCCATTACAACTGGCCCGGCAATATTCGCGAGTTGCGTCATGTGCTGGAGCGGGCACTGTTTGTATGTCATTCAGACCGTATCACACCGGATGATCTGGCAATCACAACCGGGGAAGGGGTGGCAGCCAATGTGGATGATCCAAGCCTGACGCTGGATGAAATCGAACAGACGGTACTGCGCCAGAGACTGCGCCATCATCAGGGTAATGCCAGCGAAACCGCCCGTTCACTGGGACTGAGCCGCAGTGGTTATTATCGCAGGCTGGCTAAATTTGGCATGGCTGACTAGCAATGCGCAAGAGTTCCGGATTTGCCCTGACACAACTGCAATGGCTGATTGTGGCGATTTGCCTGCCCTGTTATCTGCTGATGATCGCCGGTTTGTACTTGGCTAACTGGAATGGCTATCTGGTGGTCTTTATTGCAACCGTGTTTGCCCTGCTGTTGATCTGTTTGGTGGTCGCAAGTAAGACTCTGGTGGCTCATCAGCTGCGTACTTTAACAAACCTGATTGAAGCCATGACTGTGGGAGACTATTCATTGCGGGGACGAGTGAGCGGCGATCAGGCCATGTCCGACTTGCTCAGCCAGGTTAACCTGCTGGCAGAGAGCCTCAGCCATCATAAAACGCAGGCGGTGGAATCGCGCCTGATGCTCAATAAGTTCATTGACCAGATGGATGCCATGGTGCTGGTGCTGGATGAACAAGCACGGGTGATCATGGCCAATCAGCCCGCCCAAACTGTGCTCCTCAAAAGCACACCCAGCGCGGAGCAGCCATTAGCGCTCGAAAGCTGCGAGATGGGCCGGCAACTGATGGAATCTGACAGCAAAATTGTGATGCTGAACGATGGCCAGATCAGCGGCGAGTACCTGGTATTGCGGGAGCGCTTTATCAGCGAAGGCAAAACACAACAGTTTTTAATTATCAGTAATGCCGAGCGTTTGCTGATGGAAAAAGAGCGCACGGCCTGGCAAGGCCTGCTGCGGGTATTGAGTCACGAAGTGAATAACTCGCTGACACCCATCAGTACTATAGCGCAGCAGCTCAACAAGCGCCTGGCACAGCCGGACAATCTGCCCTCAACCGACAGCCTGCGTCAGGGCGTGGGCATTATCAGTGAACGGGCCGGTTCGCTGAGCCGCTTTTTAGAAGGCTATACCCGCCTGACCCACTTACCCCAGCCCAACAAAACCCCGGTCAGCCTGGGTTTTGTCGCCCGTACTCTGAAAACGCTGTACCCAGAGATACACTGGCAGTTTGCACTGGATGAGTCTGCCGCTGTGTTGGTTGATCAACAGCAGCTGGAGCAGCTATTGCTTAACCTCACCAAGAATGCACAGGAAGCCGTGCCGGGCGACCAGCGTGTTGAAATCACCTTGTCGTCTGCGACTTCGCTCGGTCAACTGGTGCTGACCATGGCGGATAACGGCACCGGGATCGCAAACCCAGACAATGTCTTTGTGCCGTTTTACACCACCAAAGCACAGGGCAGCGGCATCGGCCTGGCCCTGTGCCGGCAGATCATGTTCGCACACGGCGGTAGCATTAAGCTCGACAATAACCCGGGCGGTAAGGGCGCGCGGGTACGGTTGTTTTTTCCGTATTATGAGCATTGAAGCAGGCCAGAAATCTGGCACTGCATACACTCTGGTCATTAATAATCACGATAGCGGCGCTCCTCTGGTGTATCGCAAGTCCCCCATCTGTTAAATGTCATTTGTGTCACTATTGACTGTTCGACACATCACAACAAGCAGACTCGGTTTTAGGTGTTGGGCAAAAACACTGAGCGCAATACCGTTGTTGTGCACTTGATGTGGAAAACCACATGGAAATTGATTTTGCTTGGGCAATCAGGCTCAATCGAATACCTTTTTGCCTGTCCGAAAGGTACCGGCACAAGGCTGGTACGACGGTGGAGTAGGCGTTTTATTTGGGTATCACTTTGTATGACTGAACTCATTGGCTGCGCTTCGTCATTGTACGTTTGCTATGAAATCTACCCACCTATCTGCACCACAGACACTAAGTAATGATAAATAAATGAGTTGTTTTTGTTTGTTTTTATTTACAGGTGTAAAATTAGTGTTTATATTTTTAAGTTCCCAATAAAGGAAAATAAAGGTATACACATGTTAAAGGTTAAAAAAACACTTTCTATGACAGCGTTGTCCGTTTCGCTGGCTCTGGGCGCGAGTACAATGGTTGTGGCTCAGCCAGCCGTTACTGGTGCCGATTATTATGAGCCTGAAATTGTCGGTGGTAACCCGGCAAATACGGCCGACTGGCCGTTCTATACGCAAATCTTAAGTTCGACTGGCACCACTGCATTTTGTGGCGGCAGCTATGTGGGCGATGGTTACGTACTGACTGCGGCGCACTGTGTCAGTGGTAGTTCGGCGAGCGGGCTCAATGTTAAAGTGGCAGGTTTTAGGCTCGGTGGCAATGATGGCGACCGTATCGCGGTGGCTGAGAAATATGTTCATCCACAATACAATCGCAGCACGCTGAACCATGATGTTGCACTGCTGAAGCTGGTTCGTACCCCGACTCAGGGGGCAAGCGTGGCACTGGCGCAGGGAACGGTTGAGCAATATGTACGCGTTGGCGATATAATGACTGTGGCAGGTCTTGGGCGTCTCAGCGAAGGCGGTAGTCGCCCGACCAATCTCTACGAGGTAGATGTCCCCTTAGTGTCTGATGCTGTTTGTCGTCAGTCCGGCGGGTCGTATCAGAATGTGGGTAGCGTGGCGTTCTGTGCAGGCTATCCTGAGGGTCAGAAAGACTCTTGCAGTGGCGACAGCGGTGGTCCGATCGTCGCCAACTCGGGTGGTCAGGTTGTGCAGCTGGGCATTGTCAGCTGGGGGGTTGGCTGTGCCCGCCCTGAAAAATATGGCGTGTACTCAGATGTGGCGGCGCTGCGTAGCTGGATCGACAGTGTGAAAGGTGGTACTGAGCCGGTGTCAGTGTCGTTTGAAGCAAACGATACCCTTGCAGGTTTCAAAGTGGGTGAAACCAAAGCTCATACCTTTATCATCACCAATTCAGGCAACACGGCTTTCAGTTTTAAGTCGCTAAACCTGACCTCCAGCGGAGTAACAACAGGCCTGGTTAAACCCGTTGATACCTGTAGCGCGAGCACGCTGGCTGCTAATCAGAGCTGTCAGGTTGGTGTGGAATTTGCTGCCAGCCGCAGTGGTTCGGCTGGTGTTGCTGTGAACTTTACGCTGGAAGAAAGCCAGGTGAACTACAGCGCCAAAGCCACGGCGACAGTTACATCAGGCGGTGATACGGGTTGCCCCGGAAACTGGGATGCCAACAAGGTTTATGATAAGCCAGATCAGGTGACCTATCAGGGTTTTAAGTATGAGGCTCGCTGGTGGACGCGTGGCGATGTGCCAAGTGAGTCTGGCACCTGGGGCGTATGGAAGCAGATTGGCGTTGACAGTGGTTGCACGCGCTAAACGGTAAAATTAGAAAAGCAGCTTCGGCTGCTTTTCTAAATATGGGCTGGTTTAACTTGTGGTTATCGCTCACCACCGAGTGTCATTTTCAGCAAAGTCCGATCGCGTTTGATAAAGTGATGGTACAGTGCGGCCAAGGCATGGCCGAGGATCAGTATCCAGATAAGCCAGGCGCCTAATACCTCTTTGTGAATAAAGTCGATGGGCATTTCAAACTCGTTAAACGACAGTCCCATGCCTTGCTCGACAAGTGCTGTGAAAAGAGCAGTACTTTCAAATTTAGGGATATCGAACAGGAAGAAAAATTCGGTGTCCACACCGGTACCCATATAGCCCGTCAACGGGGCAATGATCATCACCGCATATAAGGCGTAGTGGCCAAGATGGGCCGCCAGATGCTCAATGTGCGTGCCAGGTTCTGCTGCGGGGGTGGCATGTAACCAGCGCCAGATGATTCTAAGTGCGACGATTACGGCAATCGACATGCCAATTGACAAGTGCAACTGTAATGCAGTCCAGTTTTGTGGGGTTTTCGCTTCTGTAAACCATTGTCGATAGTATACGCTGACATAGGCCGCCAGAAACAGCAGGGCAGTGCCCCAGTGAAGCCACTTTGCAATAGTGCTATAGTCACGAGCGGTATTTTTGATGCTCACAGGTTTGCTCCGAATAAAGAGTTGTTACTGCTATGGATGGTAGCAGTTCGAGGGGCGAATGAATGCTATAAAGATCCGGATAAAGCATTCTGCTTTTGAGAACACTATTTTTAATACACTGAATTCTATTGGGTTTAACGAGGCGTGTACAAAATATGCAAAACCCGGCGCCTGGGGCTGCTTTTCATTTGCCCTGCTATACTGCAACCGGACAGCAGCATCAAATATCAGGAGGTCGTTTGCGTACGTTAACGTTAGTGTCTTTGTCGGGGTGGCCCGGCATCATTAAGCGCGTTGGTCAGCCTACTGCGCAAAAAGTGTGGCGAGCGTTAGTGGCTTTATCGTCCCAAAATGCGCAGGCTGGGTTGCGGCAAGACATTTTTGAACTGGGTGAATTGTGGTTCGATACCGAACAATTTGGCTCCCCGGCGCAGGCACAGCGCGCATTGAGCCAGAATGTCGCGCAGCACCTGCTGAGCGAGTTAGACTGCCAGCTGGTGCTGGAAGCGGAAATTCAGGTAAGCTCAGCGCCTATGACTGAGCAAGTCTCGCAAGAGCAGAGTATTCGCTCAGATGCAGCCTGTGCACTAAACGCGCTTTATCCGGATAGCAAAGAGGAGCTGCTGCGGGTTTTTGCAAACAAGAGCCTGCTGCCTTACTGGCAGTCCATTCAACTGGTGCAAAGTGAGGGCGTATTTGGTTACGAAGCCTTGATCCGGGGCCCGAAAGCGTCGCCTTTACACCGTGCGGATAAACTCTTTGGCGCTGCCATGGCGCAGGGACGGCAGTTTGATATGGAAAAGCTGGCGCTGAGTACCCATTTGGCAACTCATCAGCACCATTGCGAGCATCATGGTTCACAACAGAGATTAACCGTCAATCTCTCTCCGGGTTTGCTGTTTGATGTCGATGTGTCAGACACATTGCAGCATTATCCTTATGCCCATCTGCTGTGTATTGAACTGACTGAGCACCTGCCAGTGGATAACTGGGCACCCGTCAAAGCAAAAATGGCAGAGCTGCGCCAGCTGGGCTATACCTTCTGGCTCGATGACGTTGGCTGTGGTTTCTTTGAACTGACTGTGATCAATACCGTCAAGCCCGATGTAGTGAAGCTGTGCATTACCATTATCAGTCGGCTGGACTATGGTGCTGAGATCATCGACGAGATCAGGCAAGTGGTTGATACGGTACACCTGTATGGTGGCAAGGTGCTGGCAGAAGGCATAGAAACACCACAGCAGCTGAATATTGCCAAAGCGCTGGGTGTGGATTATGCGCAGGGGTATTTGTTTGATAAACCAAGGGAAGCCGGGCTGTGACCAGATGGATACCGCCTCAGTCAGATACTTTCCAATTATGAGTGTAAAAAGTATACTGCTACTCTTTAGCAGGCGCAGATGATTGGAGTTGTAACATGCAGTGTCCCAGAACCTCACACCCGCTGAAGCCAGTCAAAGTGGGTGGCATTATAGTGTATATATCCGAGCAAAGCGGTGGGGTCTTTTTCGACAACCAGGTGCTCACAAATTTTACTAACCCGGCTGATCTGCGTGCAGAAGTGCTGGCAAAACACCTGCGACAGTTTACTGCACCGCTTGGTGATGAAAGCGCACGAGTAAATTGTCCGAAATGTCCACAAATTGTTATGATGCGGCGTTATTTCAGCCCGTTACGGGTAGTGGAAATTGACGAGTGTCCGGGTTGTGGCGGGATCTGGCTTGATACTGGTGAGCTGGACAAGCTGCACGAGAACCACCTTAGCGCGAAAGAACGTGAGATGTTGCGGATCAAAATGCTTGAAGAGCATCACCCCTTTCATATCGACAGCCCGAGGCGCTATAAATTATCTCAACCGGGCGAGCGCAGTAACCTCGAAAAAGTGTTCGCGATAGCCGCAGATGTACTGAGTGATGAGTGACTCTGTGGGGCATTTGCCTCACAGTGAATCACGAAATAGCCGTTAGATCACCCTCTAACCATTAATATCCAACAACATACCCACGGCGACACCGATTGCGATACCCAGCGTAACCCCATTGCCAATATCACCGAACGAAACACCAATGGCGGTGCCCACGGCCACTCCGGTGGCAATACTGACGCCCATTTTGCTGGCTGCTTTTTTACGGGCTTCTTTATCTGTTTTCATGATTTCACTCCTTAAAGTCACGTGAGAACAATTTATCACCAAATGATGCGGTGTGCCATTTATTCAAACAATCTTTTATGACAAAGACAGCAGTGAGCGCTACAAAAGCAAAAATGAGTTAAGAAGAGCAATACAAAGCCACTGTAAACGGGGTTTACAGTGGCAGTTTACGGGGCTTATCCGCGATTGTGCGGCTGGGTGTAGTCGATATCCGGGCCGACCGGCACCACCTGAGTTGGATTGATCATGGTATGGCTAAAGTAGTAATGACGCTTGATATGGTAAAAATCCACCGTCTCGGCGACATTCGGCCACTGATAAAGCTCACGGATATAACCGGCCAGGTTGGGATAGTCTTCAATCTGTTTCAGGTTACATTTAAAGTGACCATGATAGACGCTGTCGAAGCGGATCAGCGTGGTAAATAAACGCCAGTCGGCCTCCGTGGGCGTATCACCCACCAGATAGCGTTGCGTGCTCAGTCGCTGCTCCAGCTGTTCGAGCGCCTCAAACAGGGCCTGTACTGCCTCTTCATAGGCCTCCTGCTCGGTGGCAAACCCAGCTTTGTAAACTCCGTTATTGATTTTGTGATAAACAAACTCGTTGATCTCATCTATGTCCTGGTGCAGTGCCCCTGGATAGTAGTCATCGGTGTTTCCAGTCAGCTCGTTAAATGCCGAATTAAACATGCGAATAATCTCGCTCGACTCATTACTGACAATGCGCTGAGTGTGTTTATCCCACAAGACAGGCACAGTGACACGACCCGAATAATCAGCCTTGTTGCGCGTGTACAACTGATGCATATAGCTTTGCTCAAACAGGGCATCGCCGCTGCTGCCGGTTGCTTTATCAAAGGTCCAGCCGTGTTCGAGCATATCCGGGCTGACCACGGATACATCAATGTGTGCCTCAAGTTGCTTTAACTTTCTGAAGATCAGAGTACGGTGCGCCCAGGGACAGGCCAGCGATACGTACAAATGGTAGCGGCCAGACTCGGCCATAAAGCCACTATCGCCGGTTGGCCCGGCGTTGCCATCGGCCGTTACCCAGTTGCGCAGTTGCGCGTCTTCGCGTTTAAACTTGCCCTGGTTGCTTTTGGTGTCGTACCAGACGTCGTGCCATTTACCTTCAATTAATCGTCCCATTGTCTTGTCCTCTTAATTTGTTTAAATCTTTACTGCGCTGTGTTTTAGATGCTACCGAACTTACCGGCATGATAGTCACGCACGGCCTGTTGCAGTTCTTCCTGGGTGTTCATCACAAACGGACCCATATGGGCTATTTTTTCTCCGATTGGCTGACCGGCCAGTACCAGCACGCCAGCGCCCTGGACACCACTTTGCAGTGTGACCGGGTGGGCAGGGTCTAGCTCCAACTGATAGGTGGCGCTCAGACGTGTGTCTGCCAGTGTGCCGCTGTGAATGTAAATAAGCACTTTGCCGTAGCCCGACATATCCAGCGTGATCTGCTGCTCCGGGGGCAAAGTAACATCGGCAATGGCGCCATGACCGGCTAAGTCATTCAATGGCGACTGGATAGTTTGCCCGTCCAGTTGCCAGCTACCTGCCAGTGCTTTGAGTTCAGCGCCGGAGTCGGTGATAATCACGGGGGCCTTGTGCTCGGTTGTATCCTGATAACGGGGCGCACGCATTTTGTCTTTGGCTGGCATATTGAGCCAGATCTGAAAACCATGCATGCCTTGCTCGGCGTCACTGAGTGGCATTTCAGAATGGATCACCCCGCGCCCGGTACTCATCCACTGCACATCACCCGCACGAATGGCCTTTTTATTGCCCATCTGATCCTGATGTTCAAAGCCGCCCTTACGAATGTAGGTAAAGGTCTCAATTCCGCGATGCGGGTGGGGCGGAAAGCCCGCCATATAGTCGCTGCTGTTGTCGGATTTTAGTTCATCGATCATCAAAAAGGGATCCAAACTCTTGCCATCAAAGCCAGCAATACGGCTGATGTTCACGCCTGCGCCATCCTGTGTGGCCTGCGCTTTATTGATACGAATAATCTGCATAAAAACCTCGTTGCCTGCGCCATCAGTTAAAGTTAGTCTAATGCGCTGTATTTGCCTGATGTGATCACTCTAGCAACGGAACTGAGAGAATGAAATTTGTAAATATTGAAGGTTTCATTCTGTAAAGTAGAATGGTTCTCTGGAAAGGCGTGACGTTGGCAAGTGCCTCTGCACGTTCATGCTCCATGTATGCTGTGCACTCTTGACCTAACCAGAACGTGACGTTAGCTTTGTGTGCCTGCGGGTTTGGAGCGGACAGTAAAGGGTTAGTCAAGGCGGTATGCACCCGATGAAATTTTTGTTAAACTTAAAGGCAGAGCAATTGCTCTTTTCCAAAGTGTAATCATCTTTAATTTTTTTTTTGTGGTACAGCCCCACAGCGTCTAGCTGAGCGCCTCTGTCAGCACGATTAAGAGTACAAACTATGTTAGAGCAAATGCTACTGAGCAACCTGAACAATAATACTGAACTCAACGAAGAGTCTTTTGAGTACAAAAGCACTTTTTTAAGCTCAGTTGTTCCGGACCCTACCAATGGTCGATTCTTACCGTCGATACTCATCGATGATGAAGACGCTCGTCTGTTTGTTGCACGTAAACTGAGCAAAGCCCAGCTTACTAAGCTTTATCAGGGCGAAAATCATGTTCTGATCGGTAAATCGGTCATTATTAATTGCCTGAAGCGCGACACAGAAGACTGGAAGCGTGCAGCTCAGACCATAGACTCTATTATTGAACTGGGCAACAATATTTCAGTTTCTGAAATGATCCAGGCGCCCACTTTATATCCACTTGAAGATGGTCGTTTTCAAATTCTGACCGGCCACCGTCGCTTCTTTGCACTGGTGTATGCCAAAGGCTATGGTGCTGCTGCACAGTTTAAGGTCTATGATCGTAAGCCTTTGCTGACAAAGGTTAAGCAATTTCAGGAAAATGCCAGCCGTGAGGATTTACCTCAATATGGTAAACTGCAGGCGTTTACCAATGCGATGACAGAAATCGAGCAATTAAATAAGGCGCGTCTGCAGTCCGGTTTGTCACGGCTCACTGTCAGGACGATTGTACCTAAGCTTGGTATTTCGATGGGGGCATATGACAACTACAATGTATTGTCGCGCTATCCGGTGGTTATATCGGCCTACGAGTCCGGATGCAATTACTCTTTCGTTAAAATGAAACGGCTGATCTTGTCTGTGGAATCGCAATATAAAGCAGAGCACGACAAATCGACTTTAAATGCTTTGGATAAGCGTGCTATCTCAGATCTCATTGAACAACAATTAAAAGGCATCAAAAAGCAGCCAGCAAAGAGTAAAACACCGTTTATCACCACTTCATTTGACTCGCCCGGCGCACTGCAAAAATTGCTGACGCAGGATGTTACGCAACTGGCTTGTGGTGTAGATTGGTCGACACTCGACTGGCAGGATAAAAAAGCAGTTTCTGCGGCGCTGGAGCATGTACTAGCGCATCTTGAAAAAGAGTAAATATCAGGTAACGGTAAGGTGTCTACCTTTTTTGGTTAGTGCGTAAATAGAGTCGCATCATCAGCTTACTAATGGGCCCCCATTTTGAGGGCCCTCATTGTTTGTCCCGCCCAATATTGGCTAGTCGCCAGTCACCAAAATGACATTCTCTCAGCGCATACTGCTTACCCGGATTAGTGTCGGCTGACAGGTTTGACAGGTTTGACAGGTTTGACAGGTTTGACAGGTTTGACAGGTTTGACAGGTTTGACAGGTTTGACAGGTTTGACAGGTTTGACAGGTACTGGACTGGGTTGGGAGTTTGGATAAACACGCATCCGGTACATTGACATCAGTTTTGTAACTGTTGTTAATTTTGTGGTTGTTATTTCGCGTGGATCTGATGATATCTAATTACAAAATTAAAAAGTATATGTAACTTCACTTAAACCAATAAAAATAATGAGTTATCAATTTGAGCTATGAAATTTATCATTTTTACAAATAAAAATGCAGAGAAAGTATACAGGCTGCAAAATAATGCGTTCTCGTGACAATTTAGAACTTTGCAATGTTTTAATTTGGGTTGATAAGATGAAAAATAACGTGCTAACAGAGCTGGGCATCAATCTGAACAATCACAACATAAATTCAGATGCGGTCGACGAGCAGCTACTCCATCATATTTTCAAATTGGCCTATGACTTTGGCTACAAAGACGGGGGCTGTGGCATTTACGTTTGCCCGGCTTCGACTCTGCGGTCATTGACGCATAAACCCGGCGGTCATTAAGATTGTGTACTGTCGCGACACAGTTCAAAATCGGCGCACTGATCTGCCACTGGCTTCGGATACCCCCGCTGAGCGGTTAAGCTAGTTTGCCGGTGAAACTGCCACTCTTATTATTTTATTCATAGACAATAACTCCTCCTGTCGGGTTGCGGTGCGTCAGGCTGGATAGTGCTGCAGTGAGCAAATAAATATTCGTGGATGTCGGATCGAGTCTGGCGAAATCAGCGCTGTGCCTGAGTCTTTTGCTGAGGTTGAGTCGGCTCTGGTAATGGCTAGAAACAAGGCTCTCAGCAATCAGCGTGTTGCATACGTACGTCCTTGTATTACGTGTGAAACGTATCACGTGTGAGACAATCGGCTCTCTTCAGCAGCATTGCTTTCGGCCATTGATGAAAACGAAGAAGTACGGGAGAGCTGAGCGCATATAAGCAACCAGGTGACTCAGCGATAGCAGAACGCGGGAGGGTGTGAGACCTATTGTTTTGCCTCAAAATAAAACACCTCATTAAGCAAGTTGGGATAATTTTTACATTATTGTGAATTTTTCATGTTTTAAGCTGCGTATTACCTACATGCGATATCCGGATATACCGTGTTTACCGGATGCCAGTGTCATTTATTTGTCATGTTTTGGCTTTATCTTTCAGTTACCTCAGGTGTTATTTTAATGTCTGATTTATAAGTGTTTTTACCGTTTTATATGAAGTCAGTTTGGCTGTGTGACAGAACTGTCATTGAGCTTACAAAATTAAACAATTGTGCACACTTGCCAACCTTGGAGGAGGTAATTGATATGTTAACATCCTTCTTGTCGGAATAACGGGCGGACACCCGCTAATTATATCGCCAGGTACAGCAGCAGGTTAACAGGTAAGACGGTGCTTATGTCTTAACTCAGGCTAGATCATTGCCTGGCAGGATTATATGGATTTACGGAGATGATTATGAACAACGTCAACAAAGGATTAGGGCTTACAGTTTTGCTGGGGTTATCAGCGGCCCTGACAGGGTGTGGTGGCAGCGATGAACTGAACGAGCAGCTAAACCATGATGCGGAAATGTCTTTTGTTAACTCACTGGACTATATGGCCGATTTTCACGTCAAAAAAAGATCTATCAGCTCAGGTTACAGTGGTTTGTTCGACAGTGGCAGTGTAGTTTCAGCGGATGTACCTGCAAAAGAAGTCGGCAAGACATACAGTTACAGCTACAAAGCCATCAACAATATGATCAACCTGGGCGTTAAAGACAGCAACAGCGGTGAAAAACAAGAGCGAATGAACACCACGCTCAAAGACGGTGCCAATCTGTGGGTGATTGCCTGGGAGTCAGACGGCGAACGCACTTTGTCTGTGGTTGGCAAAAAGCAGCAAAACCAGGCCGATGTGTTTAATGTGCGCCTGTTTGCCAATGGCAGTTACGATGTGATGATTGACGGCAACAAAGTCACTACCACCGAAAAAGGCCAGGTGACGTCCTACTACGCAGTGAGTAGTTGTACCGACGGACTACAGGTGGCCGGTAATGCCATTGATCTGTGTAATGGTGATTTTGGTCAGTCTTATCTTTTGATAGTTGATGGCAATGGTAAGCGCGTGATGGCCGCAGAATAAATGTGCAAAATGCGCGGTGTGCTCAGGCACCGCGCATTTTATTAATTACAGGCGGACTTAATTAAGCAAGTTTGCCTTTTATCACTGGCTGAGATGCCAGTATTTTGTGGTCGATACTGAATTTACCCGCGCCATAGGCTGCCAGTGCAAGAAAACCACCCGCCATTGCGACATTTTTGAAGAACATAATAAACTGCATCTGATCTGCCAGATCGAAGTGGAACAACAGCGCGCTGATCAGGCTGAATCCGGCAAATGCAATGGCCGTCAGGCGAGTAAGCAGGCCACCCAGGATCATCAGACCGCCGATCAGTTCAAATGCAATCACCAGTGGCAGCAGTTCTCCCGGCAAACCGCTAGACGCCATATACTGGGCGTTGCCCTCAAAGTACTGAATTTTGTTCATTGCAGCCAGAATAAAAATGGCTGACAGGCCAACGCGAGCCAGCAGCGCCGCAAGATGAGACAAAGATGTGTTTTGGTCGAATAGTTGAATTAGTTTAGTCATTACCGTTTCCTCAGGTTTGTAATATCAAAGCCAGGGCTTGCGGGAAACGCCCTTAGTTGTTTTCCCCTCAGCCGATATGAAACAGTATAAATTCGTTTTTATATTTTAAAATTTCTAAAAATCGCACCATTTGTTCTATTAAAAAGAATATAGTTCCTGATGCAGCATACGTGTAACCAAAGGCTCATCACGAATTAAGCCTGGTCGATCTGCTGTACGATTAAGTTGAGCGGACCATCATCGACAATCAGGCCCGGGCTGAACAGCGGGCAGCGCTGTACCAGATTGTTGAGCCTGGGCACTACAAACTTGTGGACGATGGCGTGATCCATGGTCAGCGTAACCCGACCGCCGGGTTCGGTATTGGTCAGTTCTGCTTCGACATCCTGTATTATGTCTCTGGGCTGTCGGGCGTGCTGCAACACCTTTTCGCCTTCCTGCGTCAGCTTCAGCTGGCGCGTACTGCGTTGCAATAAGCGCACTTTCAATTGTAACTCTGACTGAGACACCTGCTCGCGCCCCTTCGAGCGGCTGAAGTGTAAATGTCGCGCGGCAGATACCGACGTTTAGGCGATTGCCGGCTGGCTGTATGAGCACAGTGGAACACTGAGCCGTCTGATAGGTCGGCCAACCACAACTATGTATGAGAGTCTGGCACATCCGCTGAGTGTTTAACGACAATCAAAGGGTGTCTTCGAGCAGGCTGAGTGTCATACTGGCCACTTTGACGCAGTTTCGTCCGGCATGTTTGGCATCGTACAGGGCGCTGTCGGCCTGATTTTGGGTGGTTTCGAAGCCCTGCTGACTGATCTCACGGCTACAGGCAATACCAATGCTGATGGTCAGCGGGGTTTTACCCAATCCCAGTTGCAGACTGTGTTGTGCAAATGTGCTTTGTAATTTATTGGCACACGCCACCGCCATGTCGGGTTGCATATCAAACAGTACCAGACAAAATTCTTCACCGCCCCAGCGGGCCAGTAGATCGGCGCTGCGAAACTGGTTTTGGAGTACTTGCGCAATGCAGACGATAGCGCGGTCGCCACTGTGGTGGCCGTACAAGTCGTTCACGCGCTTAAAGTGGTCAAGATCAATCATCATGACGGTGAGTGAGTCGCACTTGCGTTTGCTCAGTGGCAGCAGTTCGTTCAAATGCCTGGCCAGCCCGCGACGGTTAAGTAGCCCGGTTAGCAGGTCGTGGTTAGCGGCAAACTCCAGCTCTTTAACAAAGCGCCCGGCACTGAGTAGCAACAAAATCGGGGCGCCTGCCAGGATCCCCAATAATGCAGCCAACCAGGTATAGCCCGCAACCCAGTTAAAGGCTCCGCCTATTTGGGGTAAATTGCCCAGTGCACCTTGCAGGGTATATAAAACTGAGAAAAATACCTCCAGGAAAACCAACCCGATGGCTATTCGGGCGGCGAGAAACTCGTTTCTGTCCTGACGCGTGTGTTTGTACAGCACCCAGGCATAATGACACCGGACTGCTATCAGCCAAATGCCAATCAATGTGATGCGCAGTTCCCGCTCCGGTATGAGGGTCGCCGTGAGCCAGGAAATAAGCAATACAGGCAAAATAAGCCAGACAATTTTTTGTCTTGTTGGTGTGCGCTTAACAAACTGCCAGGTGCCAATTAACCAGGCCGAGTGCCCCAGAATAAGGAATGTATTAAAAGTTAAAACACGCCACTGGACCTCCAGGTTTTGCATGGTTAATTGCGATAAATAGGCGCAAGAAAGCAGCAACATAGCCAGTGACCAAACCCGGGTGCCGGTGATTGTCTGAGTCATTTTTGAGATCACAAACAGCAAAGTGGCACCAGTAAGAGACGCAATCCACAGCGACAGCATCAGTGTAAGATCATGAACCTGCATTAAATCGACCTATTTGTATTCTAGTTGTTACCTGCGCCTTGGTGCCTTTTAGCAGGCTTTTGGTTGGACTTTACCAATCTTCAAGCATAGCACTGTGGGGCCCAGATGCGCAGCTGTTGCTTGAAATTAACCTATTGAGTAGAGAATTCAGTCGCCTGGCGCACTGAGTAATGTAAACAAAGGTAAATAGTGTTTCTCTTTTAACATGTTGATATTAGATTGGTTATAGATGAACGTGGCGCTGAGCGCTGATAACTGCATTAATCTCACTTGATAAAAACCGGCGGAGCAATTAATGTTCCCATTAGTACTTTATTTGTTAATTTATTGATATGTTGAAAGTGTCTACTTACATATTAATGGGCGTCATTGCGTTGGTGTCTTTTTTTTCATTGCTGTTTTATGGCAATGGGCTTGCTTATTCCGGCTCTCTGGAAGCGTCGGGTGAGCAGGTAAATGCACCACTGAATGTTGCTGAATTACAGCTGGCCATCACGCATGAGCCAGAAGCGGTGACGTCTGCCTATAAAAACAGCGGTGTCAGACTGCCACAACATGAATTACAAAGTACGTACTACACCATCAACAAAGAATCGCAGCATGCCAGAGCATTCTTCAAATCCGGCACCACTGTACCTTATGAGTTGTATAACGAAGCCTATATGGAGCTGGATGTAAAGAGCATTCGCACGTTAGCGATAGGCGATAGCTTTGAGTTTTTAATCCCTCAGACTCAGGAAAAAATTTGTTCTGAAATCATAGATATCACTGAGACAGAGCAGGAAAAGCGGCTGATTGGGCAAGTAAATAAAGAAGCGAATGAGCATTATCAGGTGCACCTGACCCTGACTGATGACGTTATATACGGACAGATCCAGCTTCCCAGCGGTAATTATGTCTTTGAGTCTTACGGGCAATATGCCTGGGTAGCAGCAAAACGAAATATCCACTCGACGTCGGCCAAAAGCTTGTCAGTACACAGCCTCAGTGACACAGAGAACACATCGGATGTACCCAAACCAAACACTCCTGTTGCCACCAGACTATGATAACGCCACACATTGTTGTTAATTTATTTTTCATTGTGAAAAATTTGCGTTAATAAAAATGTAATCTAGAGTATATATTCTTGCCTCAAATTTAATGACGGGAGTATGTATGAAGTTATCAAGGTTGACTCAGTTCACAGCTAAATCGGTTGCAATTGCAGCCATTGCATGGTCTTTTGGTGCGAATGCATTGCCACAATGTCCAGATCCAAGCTGGATTGAGCAACACTATGTCAAACCTGACGTGCCCAGTGCCGGGTATCGCAATGGGCTTAATCGCTTTATTACCTGGTTGCCAAGTTTTCACATGGTACATGATGAAGTAGTGGCTGAAGGCAATAGTGTAAAAGTAACAGCAAAGTTTGATTACGGCGCGATTACACACAAAGACCTGGAATTTGAAACGGTCCGCTTTTATCTGCGCGGGCAGCAAGACAGCGACTGGCGCTACCTGGGTGATGCCGTGACCAACAGCGACGGTAAAGCTAGTGTGACCTTACCGGCAATGAACGCGGGCCAGTACCGTATTTATGCCGCAGTGCCTGCCGATGGCACCGGGGCTGAAGGGTTTGTTACTGTGGTTCAGCCCAATACACCTGCCGTACTGTTTGATATTGACGGTACTTTGACAGAGTCGGATGCCGAGCAAATAGGCGATTACACGGGCATTGATCGTGCCGATGAAAAAGAGGGTGCGTACAGCCTGGTACGTCGTTATCTGGATCTGGGATATCAACCGGTCTATTTGACCGCGCGCGTTTACTGGTATGCCAAAGGCACCCGTGACTGGTTAAACTGGATGGGCTTGCCACGTGGTTTCCTGCGCACCTCTTTGAGCAATGAAACCAGCTTGTTCAGAACGGCCGAATATAAAATTGAACAGATCCAGCAACTGCAATCACAAGGTCTGAATATCGTGCGCGCGTATGGAAATGCGAAAACAGACGCCGAAGCCTTTATCCGCGCCGGGCTGGGCGCACAAAATAGCTTCACCATTGGGCCGGATGCCGGTCATTATGGCACCTCGGCTATTACCAACAATAGCTACACTGCGCACATTACCGATCAGGTTGATACCTTTCCTGCGGCACAGTGTGAGTAATTCATTGAGGCCGGGTGGCGTAGATTACCTGCCCGGATTTCTGCGGCTAAAACCGTGAGGCAGAGAACCCACGTCTCAAAGTAGCAGGCCCGTGATATGGCGGGCTTTATTCAGGAAAAATGATTGGTGTCTGTTATTGCGCCACCTGCCATATTCCACTAATATTGGAAGAAATCCGGAAACTTTTTGGAGTAATTATGGCAGACAGTAAAAAAACTGAAGTGCGCTTTTCCGTCGACGCAGACTATCTGGCCCAGCTACAGCAACGCTTAGGCCTGAAGAAATCCAGCGATCTGACCAAAGTGGCACTGACCTTACTGGACTGGGCCTCAGACGAAGTGGTGCACGACAGAGCCATTTTATCGGCAAATAAACAAGGTAAAGACGTCCATCGGCTGGTCATGCCTGAACTCAATAATATCAATAAAGCAAAGCCAAACGCACAACACTAGGTAAACAGGATGACGGGTAACGCACAGGACAGCGACCAAAATCACACACAATCAGCATGGCAAAACCTGGATTTAAGCACCGCCCAGGACTCATCGCCCATGGAAGCCCCGGTCTCCGACCCGGAGCCACTCACAGGTAAAGAAAAAGCCGGCGTAAACCTCACCTGGGGGATCATTGCCGTATTAATCGGCTTTTTGCTGATCATCCTCAGCATTTTTGTCTGGGGCGAGATCCGTTTCTTTAACGCCATCACCGCCAACCCCAATAACACACTCAACGCCGAACAAATGCAGGCCAAACTTGAACTGCTTGCCAATCAGCGTGCCACCTTCCGCGCCTTCTGGTTCGACACCCTCCAGCTGATCATACTCAATGTGCTGTTCCCGACCCTGACGGCATTGCTGGGGTACGTATTTGGCACCAGCAGGAATAATGGGGCATAGTCAGAATGGAAGAGTGCAGAGTTTGTCAGTGGTTACAGACTTTGTACGACAAGGGCGAGCTTTGGCTTGATGGTTACTTCCTCTACCTGTTTGGCTTTTTTACCACGGTGTGCTTTGCCGTTATTGAGGCCGAATGGGTACTTTTGCTCACCGCTCCTGTGATTGCATTTTTAGCAGCGATACCGCTAGGCCTGATCTTGTTCTCTCTGTTTATGATTCTGGCAGCAGGTATTTTTTCCTGCTTGTTGTGTTGTTACATTAAACACATGCTCTTTAACAAAATGACTAAATAGCGAATGAAAAATCGGTTAAATCAGAGCTGAATGTGTACCCAATATTTTTGGTAACTTTTTCTGCTCGACTTTTCTTTAGTGAAAACAAGTATATAACTTTAGAGTGTTCCCCGCAGGCGCGGGGCTAAACCGAAGAACTCGAAATGGCCACTGACAGACAAGACGTGTTCCCCGCAGGCGCGGGGCTAAACCAGGAAACAAGTTGGAACAGGTTAGGTTTGACTGAGTGTTCCCCGCAGGCGCGGGGCTAAACCGTAATTTTTATTTCTACGTGCTTTGTCATTGCTGTGTTCCCCGCAGGCGCGGGGCTAAACCGAGAGCTATTCCATCTTCGACACACCAACTGTGGTGTTCCCCGCAGGCGCGGGGCTAAACCGTGATACGTTGTGCTCTATGCACGCTTGTACGCGTGTTCCCCGCAGGCGCGGGGCTAAACCGGTGTTTTAAGGGTGGTTAAATGATTTTAGATAGTGTTCCCCGCAGGCGCGGGGCTAAACCGTTCTGACATTCCGAGCATGACCCGCCGCGTCAGTGTTCCCCGCAGGCGCGGGGCTAAACCGCAGTATTACCTGGATTGTCTGGCATACGATCAGTGTTCCCCGCAGGCGCGGGGCTAAACCGGCATTTGTGAAGACACGCTGTTGAAATTGAATGTGTTCCCCGCAGGCGCGGGGCTAAACCGAATTATAAGACTATCGTCAAGGCTGCGGAAATGTGTTCCCCGCAGGCGCGGGGCTAAACCGAACGGCGGATACCATGTTCATTAATAACGTGAGTGTTCCCCGCAGGCGCGGGGCTAAACCGGCGCTGCTGGGTAGTGCATGGCAGCACACCATGTGTTCCCCGCAGGCGCGGGGCTAAACCGCGAGGTCAGGCACCGAGCGGGACGGCCAATGAGTGTTCCCCGCAGGCGCGGGGCTAAACCGCGACGCTTTGCACGCACTTGAAAAACGCGCATGTGTTCCCCGCAGGCGCGGGGCTAAACCGGTTCAGGTGTGCAATACACCTGGTGAACCGACCGTGTTCCCCGCAGGCGCGGGGCTAAACCGGCCGGGAGGCGTTTTAGTATGGAGGCACTTAAGTGTTCCCCGCAGGCGCGGGGCTAAACCGACGAAATGATCCGCAGATGGACCATGACAGATGTGTTCCCCGCAGGCGCGGGGCTAAACCGCGCTATAAAACTTTATAACGCAACCCTAAATGGTGTTCCCCGCAGGCGCGGGGCTAAACCGGCACTATCCGTGTATTCTGCCCTGTGACCTCAGTGTTCCCCGCAGGCGCGGGGCTAAACCGGGGCTCACTGTTTCTGAGAGGGCAGCCATTGCCGTGTTCCCCGCAGGCGCGGGGCTAAACCGGTTGGACACCTTGCTTTTACCTAAAGCTTTACGTGTTCCCCGCAGGCGCGGGGCTAAACCGGAGAAAAATTGGGATATACCAACTGAAGACATGTGTTCCCCGCAGGCGCGGGGCTAAACCGGAGGCAGTGAGCGTTACCTGGTTATAATCCACGTGTTCCCCGCAGGCGCGGGGCTAAACCGAGAATCAATACAAACCATGACATTGCACGTGCGTGTTCCCCGCAGGCGCGGGGCTAAACCGTGCTTGCAAACCTTCAACGAGCTCACGTTTGTGTGTTCCCCGCAGGCGCGGGGCTAAACCGCTTTTTCATTAATGACCCCCTCTACAGCTTTTGTGTTCCCCGCAGGCGCGGGGCTAAACCGGAAGCCTAGGCAACAGAACTATTGATTCCATGGTGTTCCCCGCAGGCGCGGGGCTAAACCGTTAAAGGCAAGGTTTGGTCTAAGAAAAAGATCGTGTTCCCCGCAGGCGCGGGGCTAAACCGTTAATTACATCGTCTGCCCACTTTGTTTCTGCGTGTTCCCCGCAGGCGCGGGGCTAAACCGTTTGCAAGGGCAAGAGCGGGCGCTTGCTCAGGGTGTTCCCCGCAGGCGCGGGGCTAAACCGACACCGCAACGCAAAAGGCCATTGCGACAGCCGTGTTCCCCGCAGGCGCGGGGCTAAACCGGAATAGGATTTCCCTTCTCCCAACGTAAATAGGTGTTCCCCGCAGGCGCGGGGCTAAACCGTGGGCGTCAGTCAGGAAAAAATCCCCCTCACTGTGTTCCCCGCAGGCGCGGGGCTAAACCGCCGTTGCTTGAGTCACTAAATCCAGAGCTTAGGTGCTCCCCGCAGGCGCGGGGCTAAACCGCAACAGCTTTGGGGTCTAAACATTAACGAATTGTGTTCCCCGCAGGCGCGGGGCTAAACCGGCGTTTCTATCCGGCGTGGGAAATGCGCAAAAGTGTTCCCCGCAGGCGCGGGGCTAAACCGTTCATTTGTCTCTCCGTTCATGTCTTTCGTTAGTGTTCCCCGCAGGCGCGGGGCTAAACCGCCGTTGTATCAAATGAGGATTTGCTACCTCTAGTGTTCCCCGCAGGCGCGGGGCTAAACCGTATCATTAGCCGCTGGGCACCTGCCTCGGATGGTGTTCCCCGCAGGCGCGGGGCTAAACCGAGAGTCAAGATCCACTAGCGCGATGAACGCGCAGTGTTCCCCGCAGGCGCGGGGCTAAACCGTTCAGACTGACCGGTGGCGTTACCCTGGTATGGTGTTCCCCGCAGGCGCGGGGCTAAACCGATCATGCAGCGTTTTTGTCGCTGGCTTAGGTAGTGTTCCCCGCAGGCGCGGGGCTAAACCGGAGGTTAACCACGAGACCAAACAGGTGCGGGTGTGTTCCCCGCAGGCGCGGGGCTAAACCGCCATACTCTGTTCACCACATACCGATTGACCGGTGTTCCCCGCAGGCGCGGGGCTAAACCGGACAATCGAATACAATCAGTATTAATACGGCCCGTGTTCCCCGCAGGCGCGGGGCTAAACCGCCTCTGGATTAGTGGTGGTCTGCGGAAGTTCAGTGTTCCCCGCAGGCGCGGGGCTAAACCGGCGCTGCATCATGAGCGCCACTATTGTCGCAAGTGTTCCCCGCAGGCGCGGGGCTAAACCGTTCTTCAAGTGCTTTCCTGATTATTTTTGTGCGTGTTCCCCGCAGGCGCGGGGCTAAACCGAGGGGGATGCAAGACCCGGCACGTTTTCAGTTGTGTTCCCCGCAGGCGCGGGGCTAAACCGCCAGTTTGAAACCGACTCCCCACCGTTATAAAGTGTTCCCCGCAGGCGCGGGGCTAAACCGAACGTGATCAGCGTCTGCAATCAGCGGCGTTTGTGTTCCCCGCAGGCGCGGGGCTAAACCGGCCGGGGCACTCCGACCTCTCCTAGAACTGGAGTGTTCCCCGCAGGCGCGGGGCTAAACCGTACAGTGCAATACCACCGCACCGGCTGGCAGCTGTGTTCCCCGCAGGCGCGGGGCTAAACCGTCATGGTATCTAAAATCATTATTAGAGAGGTAGTGTTCCCCGCAGGCGCGGGGCTAAACCGGTGCTACGTCTTGGTGCCGGATAATTTGATAAGTGTTCCCCGCAGGCGCGGGGCTAAACCGGTCCATCACAAGCACATGTGTTTTCCCTTGCTGTGTTCCCCGCAGGCGCGGGGCTAAACCGTCATAACCATCGTCATCAATCGGTCCGTTGCGATGTTCCCCGCAGGCGCGGGGCTAAACCGACTCGAAATATATGGTCGTTCATTATCAAAGTGTGTTCCCCTCAGGCGCGGGGCTAAACCGATGCGGGCGAGTTTGAAGGGTTTAGCGCAGGGGTGTTCCCCGCAGGCGCGGGGCTAAACCGAGGGGCGACTCCAGCATAAACCCGTGAGATGCCGTGTTCCGCGCAGGTGCGGGGCTAAACCTAATCGAAAAGGTTAAAAAAACGTCGTAATTCATCCATGAAGCAGCATCCTTCGCGCATCCACGCGCTCACCTCAGCAAGCTGCGAAACGGTGTTTCGGTCTTGCTTCGCCCCGTGTACACGGGGAGCAATCGGGATTATACTTACAAAAAATTGCTTCAGTTCGGCAGACCATTGTTGCTGCCTTTTCAGGTCAGCCAGGAGTTACTATGATAAAGAACGAAAACAGCTTAATGTCGGGCTTTCGTTCATACGAACAAGGTAAAAGTCAGGATATCTTGCGTATTTTGTCAAAAAATAGTGCGTACGATGAGCGCCATGCAATGCTTGTTTCTGATCTGGCTAAAGCATTAGGTGTGCAGGTCAAATTTATCATGGCACCTCTTAAAGAGCTTTCAAAGCGTGAGTTTGTTGAAGTTCGTCAGGTTGGAGAAGCTGCCAAAGTTGATTCCTTTCAGGTTTCTTTGACACCCATCGGGCAAAGGGTGCAAGACATACTATAACACCATCAAATACAAGGAAGACAAATGAAATGGTTAAGAGATACAACACCTTTTTTCATTTTTGTATTCGGATTGATCATTGTCTGGGTTACCCATTGTGCATTAAAGCAAACAGGTATTGATTTTCCAGCTTCTTCCTATGTGGTTTTCTTTTTGGGTGCGTTAGCGGCATATATTGAACTGTCATCCCGCTATCCAGACTCTCCCGAATCTTTGTTGTTTATTGGCGCCACTCAGCTCTACCTGACACTCAACGCACTGTTGTGCTACTTTGCATTTGTTTGTCTCAAAACTTTCGATTTGGGGCCAACCATTACAGACCCTGCCGTACCTAAACATGCGCAATATATGCTTGACGTGATCACGGCGGTATTTTCGACTCAGCTTATATTCCGAAGTTCATTGTTCGTGCTCAAAGATGACAGTAACAATAATAGTAAGTCGGGTGGACTTGCCGGGTTCATCACAGGTCTGCTCGACCTGATTGATTCACATGTTGACAGACATCGGGCACGCAAACGCTCAGAAGACATTCACAAAATCATTGGGACCGTTTCTGCATTTGATTTGACCCATATCGTGCTGCCATATTTAGAGCAGCTTTTGCAAAACTCAGATGCAAAGGCCTTTGCCGTGGGGGAGCGGATAGCCAAAATCTACCAAGCCAATGATGCCAGCTTGCTATCCGAAGTGAAAGCTGTGTTTGGTGAGGTGTCCCCACATACTGAAAAAATCAAGCCTGTTTTAATCGCGCTGGAATTATACTCATTAGTGGGCAAATCAACGTTGATTGTTGCTATTACACAGCTCCGTAACAACGATCTTTTTGTGCAAGCATCACCTGGTCAAGATAGTGATGATAATCAAGAGCTTGCGCAAATACTTTCAACGTTTGCTAAAAAGAAAGATTGACCTGACGCAATTTCTTTTTGTGACCTTTATGTTAGCATGGTTTTTTTCTTGTTAAATTTCGCGTAGCTATGACCACCAAGGAAGACGAGTATTTCCGGTATTTAGAAGCTCTGCTGTACTGGGAAGGGCGTATCCAGACCGGGCTATTTCAGAGTAAATTCAATTTATCCCGGCCCAGTGCCAGTAAATACTTAAATCGCTATTTTGAAGAGCAAAAGCGTAACGTGTATTACGATGAGTCCGAAAAAGCACACTGTCTGGCAACCCACTTTACGCCCGAGCTGATCTCTGAAGACTTTGCCCAATATTCGCAATTGGTAGTACAACCGCATTTGCACCAGCTTGAACACAGCAGCATTACTCATTTACCAGTTCCCCATCGCAAGCTGGAACCGCATTTGCTGCGGCCAATTCTGACCGCGTGCAGAAAGCAATCTGCACTTGATATTCGCTATCAGTCAATTAAGGAAAACGGTGAAACAGAGCGAATTATTCGCCCACATAGCCTGGTAAGCACAGGACTGCGCTTTCATTTACGCGCTTATTGTGAGGCATCCGGGGCGTTTCGGGACTTTTCGTTGTCGCGTATCTTATCCGCCGAGCAAGATCATAACTGCAAAGCCAAAAAAACCAGCCAGGACGACGACAGCTGGCAAACCCCGGTAGAGCTGACCATTATGCCAGATCCGCGCCTGTCGCACTATGCGCAGGAAGTGATCGCCCGCGATTTCAATATGCAATCCCGGCGCGCAACCATCACCACAAACGCCGCACTCATTAACTACCTGCTCTCCCTGCTGCGACTCGACTGCCAGCACCCAAACCCGGAAGCGCAACAAATTGTGATTGTGCCCGAGTGTTATCGGAAGCTGAGGGCCAGAGGGCTGTTGTGGAATGGTTGAAGGTGCTGGCCGAGCTGCTCGGCCAGCTGCCCCGTAAAACGGGGAACAATCGAAGTGTCTTAACTTCTAAGGTTCATCCCTCAAATCAAGGGAAGTAGTTATTATACATGAGTTCGATTGAAATTCTATGTGTTAGATATTTGTGACTTAAATTCTACTTGATTTTTCTTTTTTTGTCTGTAAATTATACACCTGAGGTTGCTCATATGAACTAAAGGAGATGTCATTGAATTTTCGCTATCTTGCAAAACTTGTAACTGCACTAAGTAACGCTGATTCAAAAACAAAATTTATATTTGGTTTAATAGCCACTGCCTACTTCTTGAATACAGTTAGCCAAATATTTTTGTAGAAAATACAGTTGCCAGTTTAGTAGTCGGCAACTTTTAACTCGACCTGGCAAATTTTTTACTGGTTGCAATCGCAGGATTGTCGGTATCTTATTCGCGTCGTAACCTGAGTCTATCGAAAACAAGGAAGTAAGATTGTGAGTGATTTTAACAGCGAGATTTTCCAGTTCTGGGGCAAGGCCGACGAACAAAACACGTTACCCGCAGTGTGCCACATGTTGGATGTGGCCTTTGTCGCCCGGGCGATTATTCTCAAGTTGGCAGCTCAGGAGCGGGCCATATTACTTAAGCCGTTTTTAGCTATTGAAGGCGTTGATGAGGATACCGCGATTGCTATGGTGGTACTGCTTATTGCCCTGCATGATATTGGCAAGATCACACCGGGGTTTCAGTATAAGTTGCCATTTGAACGTATCAAAAGGCTGTTTGATACTCAGAGATACGATCTTAAGAATGCAAGCGAAACTCAACATGGTACGTCTGGTTACGAGATATTATCAAACTGGGCAGAAAGTATCGGCCTAAGTTGCTACACCGAAAAACCTTTGTTCTCATCTGTCGTAAGTCATCATGGAGAATTTGTAACCGATTCAAAAAATGGTCGAGTTTGGGGCAAAGGTTATATCTGGGAAAAAGTTCAGCTAGCTTCGATTGAATGGCTATTCGACTACTTTCTGGTTGACGCTTCACTGCTTTGTGAAATTGACGATGAACTGCTCACACCCACCTGGTACGTCTATATGGCCGGACTATGCTCGGTTGCTGACTGGATTGGCTCCGATCATCACTATTTTACCTACATCAGTTCTGATGAGTATTTTGCCAATGTTGCGCTGCGTGTTGAGACGGCACACCGGCTGGCAGATAAGCTGAACATTAAGCATGTAAAAGCTGCACAGAGTATCATTGAATTCAATAAAGTCTTTGGCTTTAAACCCAACGCACTGCAGCAAAGCATATTAGCCTTATTTAACTCACAAGAATTGCCCTGGCTGACAGTGATTGAAAGCGGTATGGGAAGCGGAAAAACAGAAGCTGCACTCATACTGGCGGATCATGTTATTCGTAACCTGGATCACTCTGGGCTGTATGTGGCTATGCCATCTCAGGCTACGGCGAATCAACTCTATAAACGGACATTGAAGTTCCTGAAACATGAGTCTTTGGGTTATGAGGACATCGAAACCCATTTAAAGCACAGTAACGCGGAGTTTAACCCAGCTTATGAGGGCTTAATGCTGTCCAGTATTGAGGATCTGAATGAGCAAAATGCCGTAAAGGCAAACTTATGGTTTACAGCTAAAAAAAGAGGGTTACTGGCCGGAGCTTGTGTTGGCACCATTGATCAACTGCTTATGGCTGCTATGCGTTACAAGCATAATTTTGTGCGGTTATTCGCTATTGCGAACAAAACCGTCATATTAGATGAGGTACATGCACTGGATTACTTCCAGCTTTCTTTGCTCAAAAACACGTTACGGTGGATGGCAAAACTGAAAGTCAGGGTAATCATATTATCTGCTACTTTACCTAAACTAATGCTCCGAGAGTTAGTGCAGGCTTATGGCCAGGAGTTCGGTAAGAATATTGAGCTAAAAGAGGCTGCCTATCCGAGGCTTACAACTTATAGCGGAGGGCAGTTGGCGACATCTGTTCACGTTGCAGAAGGTGAAAATACTGATGAGCTGGCTTCACCACCTAAACGGTTTGGGATTCAGTTGCATAAAACCACGCCACAACAATGCGTTGAACAAATGGCAAGCGATGTTTTGGCACGCGTAAAGGAAGCGGGATGCGGTGTATTCGTGTGTATCCTGAATACGGTGAATGCGGCGCAGGCACTCAGTGAAATTATCCTTGAATACTGCAATCAGAAGGAAAGTCAAAACATGCAGTGTCTGGTGTTTCATGCCAGATACCCCATCGGTCACCGCTTAGCCATCGAAGACATGGTTGAATATCTGGTAGGCAAGAATCCGGGAAACCGAAAAGCGGTTAATCCAAATCGACCCGTCAAAGATCAGTGTTTAATTCTAATTGGGTCCCAAGTTTTGGAGCAGAGTTTGGATTATGACGCCTGTGAGATGTTTACTCAGGTCTCACCCATTGATCTGATCATGCAACGGCTGGGGCGGATATGGCGGCATCAGGTAAATAACCCTTTCAGGTCTAAGCTTGTTCAAAGCCCGAGACTTAATGTCTATTTGCCGGGGTTAGATGAGATCCCTGAAGACTACGCTAAATGGCTTGGATACGCCGATGTCAAAATTTACCCGTCGCATATACTCGCGGTAACGACCCGTTTGCTGTGGGAGGAAGCTGCAAGTACAGGGAAGAATAACGGTTTCGAGTTGGATCTTGATACAGAGATTGATGATTGGGTAAACAAGGTATACGCCGATATTGGGCAACAGCTAACCTGGCTGGATCATGAGCACGATAAAGCATATGAGTTTGAACTTGAAAAGAAGCTCGTGTACCGGCTTGCTAACAACATGATGTTCGATGCAGATCAGGAAGATATATCGGAATTGCTGGATTATCTAAATGACCAATTTGATGATGAGGACTTGGTTTTATCGACCCGGCTTGCCAGCCTCAGTGTGCAGATAATTCTGCTGATCCAGAATGAAGACGGCTTGTTGGTGCCTGTTACCGAATATCAGCCTTACCTGCAACAATGCCAGACGCCCATGAGAGAAAATGCTCCCTATGAAGCGATAAACTGGCGTGCAGATAAACGCTTTAATAAAAATGATATTGGCAGGCTGAAGCAATCCTTGGTGAAACTCAGCCATGCAGACTGGGTTGAACACTTTCGTGAAGTTGAAAGCAACTGGCTGTTTAATTTTGTCGCTCAGGATGTGTGGCAAAGAACTTCGCAGCTGCACAACTGTGTACCGGTTATCTTGGATCAGCACTTTACCTACTCAGTGCCCTCGATTGGCACACTTAAGCTGGATCCCGTGTTGGGATTGCAAGTAGAGAAGCACAGGAGTGGCCACAACCATTCTAAGAGGTAAGAAGCCGATAGCATAAGCTACCGGCAGACGCCCCGTGCGTACGGGGAACAAATGTGTAGCATCAATTAAGATTCAAGCGCTACTCGGTTCAGCCCATCTAAAGTTAGGACCAGATGATTTTATCATTGTTAGGAGAAACGTTAAACGCTTTGAAAAATTAAAGAGTAGAGCTTGCTACTTGATTGCCAAATTTAAAACTTTGCAGAAGTGGAAAACATTGTGTATGGTTTAAAAGCGTTCAATCTTAAGCAAGGATAAATTCATGTTCAATGGGCTGGCAGAAGTAATTATCGCGCTACAGAATGCCAATGCGCCTACTTATGCGCTGTTGTTTTTTTTAATTTGGGCATTTTACAAAAAAAACAGCAACAAGAAAGAAAAATAGAGTCTAGCAACTTGCTAGACAGATGCAAGTACTGATTTGGCATTGTGTGGTGGCCGGATCTGCATACAAACCTACAGGAGGACTTAAAGGATTATGAGCTACGATCTTTTGGAACAGGAGTGCTGGATCCCGGCACAAGATTTAGAGGGAGAGATCCGGCACTACTCAATTCTCGGGGTGCTGCAGGCCGCCCCCCAACTGCGTCAAGTTGTGCATGACAGGCCACTGGCCGTCAGTGCCATTTCAAGGCTGTTGTTAGCCATATTGTACCGCAGCTACCGATATTTAAGCGGCAAAAACTGGCACAAAGCGTTTGAAAAAGGGGAGTTCGACGCGTGTGTTTTTGATTATATAAAGTCTGATGGGTGTCAGGGTAAGTTTGATCTGTTTTCTGCGCAGTATCCTTTTTTCCAGACTGCCGAATTTCAAAAAGACAATGGTGTGACCACATCGGTTAAAAAGCTAGTGCCCGACTATAGTACAGGTTCAAATAAGCTACTCTGGAGTCATCTGGCCGACAATGAAAAGTTCTCAATTCCGGCGGGTGAAGCGGCGATCCAGCTGCTGATTTGTCAGTATTTTAGCCTCGGCGGTGGGGTAAGTGGCAGTTCAAATCTGTTCAAGAAACACCCCAACTTTACCAATGCGCCTTTAGTGGGCGGTGCCGTGGTGATGGTTGAAGGGGGAAACTTATTTCAAACTCTGATGCTGAACCTAAAAATGCCCAAAGATAAAGCCTTGCTGGATGACTCAGATGTGCCTGTCTGGGAGCAAACAGACAGCAAGCAGGAGGCGCCTAAAGCCAGGGCTATGCGTGGTTTAACCGATTATCTGACATGGCGTTCAAGACACGTTCGGCTTATTCCGGAAGAAGACGGATCGGTGTCTGCAATGCACTTTTCTCAGGGCCTGCCAACGCCGGAAGAAATGCCTCAGGAACCTTACTTTGCCTATCGACTCAATAAAGACGAAAAAATGCTGCCTGTTCGGTTGAGTTTTGCACGCAGCTGCTGGCGAGATACGGCGAATTTGTTGCGACTGGCGGAGTTTACAAAAGGTAAAATTGCAACTAAAGACTTGCGGCCAGCGGGCATTCAGCTACTGGCAACACTGGACAACAGAGTGCTTGACGGGCTTACGCTGAACTGTCAGTTAGTTGGGCTGGATAATAACAAGGCCAATCCGCTTTCGTGGTTCAATGAGCGCTTGCCCTTGCCGGTAAATCTGGTGCAAAAAGATGCTGCGCTGGGGATCAACCATAGTGAGTTATTGGTAAATGGCCTGAAAACCGCTGAAGCAATGTTCTATCAGCTTGAAAATGCAATCAGGGTATTTGCCCGGCATTTGTTGCCTGACGGTGCTCGCCAGCAGGAGATCAATGCCAGAGTGACTGCGATCAACCCTGCTAGATTCTACTGGCCACGGCTAAACGAAGGATTTGAACAGTTTGTTTGGGCACTGAGCACTAACACAGATGATGCTAATGCTAAGTGGCGTTTACTCTGTATCGACACGGCAATGAAGGCATTTGAAGGCGCGACAGTCAGTTGGCGCTATGGTGGTTCAAAAGTTAAAAAGGGACTGAGCCTGGCTTCACAGCAGTTAGAGCGGGCGCTTTACGGGCGTGAATGGCTGTCGAGTGAATACTGGAGCCAGGATACGCAGGCGTTAGTGGCTAAGCTGGAGCAATGGGCAAATCCGGATTATCCCAACCGGGAAATTCTCGCTGCGCTGAAAAAGTCACTTGACCAACAAAAGAGTACACACCTTGCTGCGATGCCGTACCTCGCTTCCCTTTTATCTGACGATTTAAAAAGAGCTGAGACTCAGGCCTTTGTTGCAGGGCTGTTTGCCAGTCATAACACGCTGTACTTTAGCGAAAAGCATCAGAGCTTTGGGAAAGCATGGCAGATCTGCGATGGCAGTGAACGCCCCGGTATGAGCTTTCGCTTTGAGTGCCTGCTGGAGGCAAAAGGTGAGCAGTTAAAACAAACGCTGCGCCAGATGGTACAAATTCTAAAAAGCAAAGACATTGCCATTGATTACCGCACCCTGATGGAAGATCTCTACCACTGGGGTAGCGACGACAAACGCATTCAACTTAAATGGGCCAGAGATTACTGGGCCAAACCCATTCAATCCGATGAGTCTACAGACTCAGCAGACGCGACAAATTAAAAAGGAGTTACCTTATGTCTTTTATCGAATTTCATGTATTACAAAACTTTGCCCCCAGCAACCTGAACCGCGACGATACCAATACGCCTAAGTCTTGTGTGTTTGGCGGCTCGCAACGGGCGCGTATCTCAAGCCAGTGTCAGAAGCGTGCGATCCGCACGCATGGGGCATTTAACGATGCAGTGGTAGAACATCAGGGCGATCGTGCGGTACGCACTCGTAAGCTAGCCATCGACATCCGTGATCACCTGATTGCTAATGGTAATGACGAAAAGCAAAGCGAAACCGTTGCACAAAAGCTGTTAGAACAGGTAAAGCTGAGCCTGAGCAAAGACAAAAAGCATCCATTTAAGACAGAATATCTGCTGTTTCTTGGACTGAATGAAGTGAGCGCATTGAAAGCGATTGCAGATGAGCACTTCAGCGAGTTTCAGGAGGACAAGCTGGACAAAGCCATCACCAAAGCAGTAAATGATGTGTTTGTAAAAGAGGGTAAGTCTTTCGCCGCAGATATCGCACTATTCGGCCGTATGGTCGCAGACAACAACAATATCAATGTTGATGCTGCGTGCCAGGTGGCCCATGCAATTTCAACCAATATTGTTACACCTGCCATGGACTTTTTTACTGCTGTGGACGACGAATTGCAGGCGGGTGAGCAAGGCTCTGGCATGATGGGTGGCGTGTATTTTAACAGTGCCTGTTATTACCGTTATGCTCAGATCAACATTGACAAACTGGCTGCTAACCTTGGGCAGGATAAGGAACAGGTGACTGGCGCGGTAAAAGGCTTTTTCAGGGCGTTAGTTCAGGCGGTGCCTTCGGGTAAACAAAACAGTTTTGCGGCGCAGAACCCGCCAAGCTATATCAAAGTGAATGTGCGTAAAGATGGTGCGCCCTGGTCTCTGAGCAACGCATTTACTCAGGCGGTCACAATAGACAAGCCTGATGAAGCCGAGCTTGAGCACCAGTCAGCACAAAAACTGGAAATGTTCGCCAAGAAGCTGGCGGCTATGTATGGTGAGTCTGGCTTTATTTTTGAGGGCCGCAGCACTTACATCGACAACCTGGAAGAGTATCAGGACAAAGACAGTGGCACCATTGCACAACTGGAAGTTCAGATGCTTGATGCACTGCAAGGTGCTTTGGAGTGTCAATGAGCACTTTGTTGATCCGACTAGCCGGACCAATGCAGTCATGGGGGCTAAAAAGTGCCTTTGAACTGCGAAATACTCAGCTTGATCCGACAAAAAGTGGTGTGATCGGTTTGCTGTGCGCATCGCTAGGACGTGAGCGAAATGAGCCTCTGAATGATCTTACTGCATTGCGAATGGGCGTGCGTATAGATAAACCAGGCGACCTGGCATTTGATTACCAAACGGCACTGAATGTGGCCAAGGCTGACGGCGGCAAGCCGGACACTCAGTTGTCGCACCGAGCATATCTGGCAGATGCTGCCTTTTGGGTGGGCTTTGAAGGCGACGCGGTTTTGCTTAAAAAACTGCATCATGCTTTGTTAAACCCGGTCTGGCCACAGTTTTTAGGGCGTAAGTCCTATCTGCCGGGCATTCCTTTAGTTGATCCCCATAGGGCGTGTATGGAGTTACCTTTAGAGCTGGCGCTGCAACAAGCACCAAGAATGCAGGCCGAACATGAAAAAGTAGCCGGAACACCGGTGAAATACATCATAGACAGCGAGGCGAAAGAGGGGACAGAGCAAAGGCATGATGTCCCGCTGAGCTTTGAGATAAACCACAGAGCCTTTACATTCAGAAGCGTTAAAAGCAGATGGGGGTTGGTGGATACGGAGGAAGTGCTATATGTCTGACACTCTCTGGTATGAAAGCCGATTGTATTTTGATCCTGACCAGGCGGGAGAAGATTTGGGGTTTTTACACCCCGATGATCTTTATAAGCAGCACCAGTGGGTGTGGCGTTGTTTTGTTGACAGTGATCTGCTTAAGGCTGATTTTATGTTTCGTGTGGATATGGCGCTGCCAGTGCCAACAGTGTTTATTCGCTCAAAGCGTCAGCTAAAAGATGCGATTAAAAGCTGGAAAATAGTCACTCAAACACAGCAGGATCAGCTCAAAGAAGCAGGGCTGGTTCAGTTCTCATTGCGAGCTAATCCCACTGTAGATATTACGCCAAAAGGAGAGAAAACTCGCCGTCACGATGTTTTGATGCATGCCAAAAAACAGGCTCAAAAAGCAAATAGCAATGTAAATGAAGCTGTTGATATTGCAGCAAAAGCCTGGCTTGACAAAAAACTGCAAAAGGGTGGCCTGGAGTTGCTGACCCAGTGTATTGAGTTCAGCAATTACAAGCAGCATAAAGTGGTTAAAAAAGATGGGGCAAGGCCAATTCAGTTGAGCACACTGGACTATTTTGGTGTGGCAAAAATCACCGATGTGCAAAAACTGGAACAGGCATTATTTAATGGCATTGGCCGCTCCAAAGCTTTTGGCTGCGGACTGATGTTGATTAAACCGCTTTAAACCAATCAGTAAGGCGGGGCGACTCGCCTTTTTTCTTAGCTAATTTTCTACTTATTTTAGGAGTGCAGGGAATGGCATTTCTTCCTTTAAAGCCTATTCCAATCAAAGATCGTAACTCAATGATATTTATTGGTATGGGACGTATTGATGTGCGTGACGGCGCATTTGCTGTGATTGATGAAGTAAACGGTGAGCGGATGCTCATTCCGGTGGGTTCTGTGGTGTGTATTATGCTGGAGCCGGGCACACGGGTGAGCCATGCTGCGGTCAAGCTGGCTGCAACCACAGGTACTTTGCTTATCTGGGTGGGCGAAGCGGGCGTCAGGCTTTATTCGGCGGGTCAGCCCGGTGGTGCGCGCTCCGATAAGTTACTCTATCAGGCCAAGCTCGCGCTGGATGAAAACCTGCGGCTCAAAGTGGTACGTAAAATGTTTGAGCTACGCTTTGGCGAACCAGCTCCGGAGCGGCGTTCGGTTGATCAGCTGCGCGGCATTGAAGGCACGCGTGTCCGCAAAACCTATGAGCTACTTGCTAAACAGTATCAGGTGAGCTGGCAGGGCCGACGTTATGACCCCAAAGATTGGGCGAAGGGCGATGTAATCAATCAGTGTATCAGCGCCGCAACATCTTGCCTGTATGGCGTCACCGAAGCCGCAGTGTTGGCTGCCGGATATGCCCCGGCCATTGGCTTTTTGCATACCGGCAAGCCGTTGTCGTTTGTGTATGATATTGCAGATATTATTAAGTTCGATACCGTTGTGCCTGTGGCGTTTAAAGTCGCCAAACGGCGACCACAATCACCCGATCGGGAAGTGCGTATTGCCTGTCGCGAAGCGTTCCGTAAAGACAAGATATTGCCTCGCCTTATCCCGCTGGTTGAAGAGGTACTGGCTGCAGGAGAGGTAACACCACCCGAGCCCTATGCCGACGCACAACCACCTGCCATCCCGGAGCCTGAATCAATTGGTGACGAAGGCCATCGCAGCGGAGGCCCACTATGAGTATGTGTATGGTTGTCACTGAGGCAGTGCCACCAAGATTAAGAGGTCGCCTGGCAGTGTGGCTGCTGGAGATCCGTGCCGGTGTGTATGTGGGTGATGTAAGCAAACGCATTCGCGAAATGATTTGGTTTCAGGTCAGTGAGCTGGCGGAAGACGGCAATGCGGTTATGGCCTGGGCAACCAACACCGAGTCGGGTTTTGATTTTATCACCTATGGTGAAAATGCCAGAATGCCGGTGGATTTTCAGGGCCTGAGACTGGTGAAGTATACACCCAGAGCAGATGACAATCCGGGGGCTGATTAGCGAATTATTTCTGTCATTTTATCTGTGACTTTTTGCTCTTTAACAAGTTGGATATTGAGACTCAAAGTCTCAAAAAATAGATACGTTTGTACCCAAAATTTTCGGTAGATTTTGAAGTGTATTTTTTCTTTATTAAAAACAAGTATATAATTTTAGAGTGTTCCCCGTATGCACGGGGCTAAACCGATTTAATATCGTTCGCGGGTGCCGAACGCCTGCGTGTTCCCCGTATGCACGGGGCTAAACCGCACTTCTCCTATGAACTCACCAAACCAAAACTGTGTTCCCCGTATGCACGGGGCTAAACCGTGCGCGTTCTTGCAACTCGCTCAGGGATGTCAGTGTTCCCCGTATGCACGGGGCTAAACCAGGGCCGGTGAACTGGTACTGGAATCAATCCAGCGTGTTCCCCGTATGCACGGGGCTAAACCGAGAACGAATGCCACCCTTATGCAATAAATCCAGTGTTCCCCGTATGCACGGGGCTAAACCGACTGTTTACGCTTATCCTTACCCTTGTCTTTAGTGTTCCCCGTATGCACGGGGCTAAACCGGCGAACGGAAATTCTATCGTGATTTTCCTGAAGTGTTCCCCGTATGCACGGGGCTAAACCGACTTGCTAACCAATGGAATATGAACCCAGCCGGTGTTCCCCGTATGCACGGGGCTAAACCGAACTCTTCAACTGGTAAACCCACAATAGCTGCGTGTTCCCCGTATGCACGGGGCTAAACCGGAAGTTACCAAATCGTGCTTTTCAATGTCCTGGTGTTCCCCGTATGCACGGGGCTAAACCGCGATGTTCGGCACCTGGGGCGTATTAGATTTGGTGTTCCCCGTATGCACGGGGCTAAACCGTTGCGGGTTTACGCAAGGCTCTAGCCACTCTGGTGTTCCCCGTATGCACGGGGCTAAACCGAACAACGCCAGCATGGCAACACCGGCAATCAAGTGTTCCCCGTATGCACGGGGCTAAACCGAACGGCAGATTTAAAAAAATAGAGTGAACTTTGTGTTCCCCGTATGCACGGGGCTAAACCGGCGTTGTAACATACGAGGCATAACGCTGGCTTCCGTGTTCCCCGTATGCACGGGGCTAAACCGCTTTGGCTTTCTCAGGACTTGGTTTAAAGTAAGTGTTCCCCGTATGCACGGGGCTAAACCGTCTTTGCAATCATTGCGCTCTGCTAACGAAACGTGTTCCCCGTATGCACGGGGCTAAACCGTTTACCCCTTCACGCGCTAGGACATCACGCATGTGTTCCCCGTATGCACGGGGCTAAACCGCTATGAATGGAGCATTTGGTCAGGCCAATGTTTGTGTTCCCCGTATGCACGGGGCTAAACCGCTATACAAATTACCCGCGTCAAAATGGAGTGTGTGTTCCCCGTATGCACGGGGCTAAACCGTCAATGGTTTGGCCTTTCTCTAGCCAGCCATTGTGTTCCCCGTATGCACGGGGCTAAACCGCGTTCGGATAAAAATGGAAACATAACGGAGTTGTGTTCCCCGTATGCACGGGGCTAAACCGGCCGGAGTGACACGACGGATAGACACGTCTAAGTGTTCCCCGTATGCACGGGGCTAAACCGTACTGATTAACGTTTTGACAAGCCGGGCTGTAGTGTTCCCCGTATGCACGGGGCTAAACCGACATTGCCAAACTTGAATTTCAGGTAGCAGACGTGTTCCCCGTATGCACGGGGCTAAACCGGTGCGTGTGCGCTTGACTTACAGTTTGACGGAGTGTTCCCCGTATGCACGGGGCTAAACCGCGATTTAAAACGAAAAAAAAGTTGGTACCTAAGGTGTTCCCCGTATGCACGGGGCTAAACCGATCAGGTTTGGCACTGGTGTAGAGTTAGCGCCGTGTTCCCCGTATGCACGGGGCTAAACCGCGATTTTGGGTTCACTAGGTGTGTCATTACCTGTGTTCCCCGTATGCACGGGGCTAAACCGACACAGAGATTGCGCCGCGAGGTTTAAATGAGGTGTTCCCCGTATGCACGGGGCTAAACCGTCCTTCTGGTAGCATTTGCCGTCCTGGAACATGTGTTCCCCGTATGCACGGGGCTAAACCGCATGACCCTGACGTCATCCTCGCACGCGGCTGGTGTTCCCCGTATGCACGGGGCTAAACCGAGATCGATAACGTAGCAAAGTAAAATTTTACTGTGTTCCCCGTATGCACGGGGCTAAACCGTCATCGAGACGTTGGAGTCTCAGAGCCAGAGCGTGTTCCCCGTATGCACGGGGCTAAACCGCGATAGGCACAGACCCTAACGCGTGCAAAGGCGTGTTCCCCGTATGCACGGGGCTAAACCGGCGATGTGAATTTCACGAAAATTAAATCCGATGTGTTCCCCGTATGCACGGGGCTAAACCGTGAACTGGTGGCCAGCTGCAACTGGCCACTCAGTGTTCCCCGTATGCACGGGGCTAAACCGGAGTTAATCAAATGTCTCACGTGAAAAATCTTGGTGTTCCCCGTATGCACGGGGCTAAACCGCCTTTAGTCGTTTGTGACGACTGCCTTTACCAGTGTTCCCCGTATGCACGGGGCTAAACCGCGACTAGGGAGCCGCATGTTGTGGTCGATGGTGTGTTCCCCGTATGCACGGGGCTAAACCGATGGCAGGCGTATCGAGTATGCGCCTGCACAGGTGTTCCCCGTATGCACGGGGCTAAACCGGTGTAGTGCAAACGGGATAAAGGTGTAGTGTAGTGTTCCCCGTATGCACGGGGCTAAACCGCACGGTGCTCGGCCAGGTCGTCCAGAATGCGAGTGTTCCCCGTATGCACGGGGCTAAACCGACAGTTATAACTACTCCCTGAGTGATGGACGCGTGTTCCCCGTATGCACGGGGCTAAACCGCGAAAGTGTTTCTGATATCAGGGCTGGCAGCGGTGTTCCCCGTATGCACGGGGCTAAACCGCGAAAGTGTTTCTGATATCAGGGCTGGCAGCGGTGTTCCCCGTATGCACGGGGCTAAACCGCTTTTTATCTTCGATGGTTTTTTCTATTCGGCGTGTTCCCCGTATGCACGGGGCTAAACCGTACCCTCAAGACATGGCTGTAGATATGTCTGAGTGTTCCCCGTATGCACGGGGCTAAACCGCAAAATGCACTGGATCGATTGCAGGCGGTGCGTGTGTTCCCCGTATGCACGGGGCTAAACCGGCTTGGTCTTTTGTCTTATCGTATTTACTTTGGTGTTCCCCGTATGCACGGGGCTAAACCGTGGGCAGACATTTATATCCTTTTATATACCCGGTGTTCCCCGTATGCACGGGGCTAAACCGTACTTTTTGTTTGAGTTGATGGCCTCTAAAAAGTGTTCCCCGTATGCACGGGGCTAAACCGTTTTTCGGTTACGCCGAGGCTCGCGATAGGTTGTGTTCCCCGTATGCACGGGGCTAAACCGCGCATACATACCTACCGGTCATCGTTTGGCATGTGTTCCCCGTATGCACGGGGCTAAACCGTTCTGCCCCAGGAATATATGCATTCACCGCATCGTGTTCCCCGTATGCACGGGGCTAAACCAGATGGCATTGCCCAGATAGACAAAGGAAAGACGTGTTCCCCGTATGCACGGGGCTAAACCGTTTGATACCCTAACGCCATTGGTCAACGCAGCGTGTTCCCCGTATGCACGGGGCTAAACCGGAACGTATATTTGTGAATAGCCACTTACATATGTGTTCCCCGTATGCACGGGGCTAAACCGGCTGAACGTGATGAAGTCAATCTCAAAAATGCGTGTTCCCCGTATGCACGGGGCTAAACCGCTCGACTTGGTTAGCCTACGTGGCGGCTTTGTCGTGTTCCCCGTATGCACGGGGCTAAACCGTGTCAGTGTAGCTGCGTGCCATGCCGTGCCACGTGTTCCCCGTATGCACGGGGCTAAACCGTCCCGATATAGGCTGGCAACAATTGGTGGATCGTGTTCCCCGTATGCACGGGGCTAAACCGTTCGGTCAGCTGCTTTTGGGACATGTTCAAAAGTGTTCCCCGTATGCACGGGGCTAAACCGCAGGCTCCAGGCCTGCTCGCTTAGCCTGAATGCGTGTTCCCCGTATGCACGGGGCTAAACCGTCCCACATATCGCTCTGATATTCCATTTTTTGGTGTTCCCCGTATGCACGGGGCTAAACCGAGCTATGGAATCAATCTTGGTCGGACATATTCGTGTTCCCCGCAGGTGCGGGGCTAAACCGTTTTGATGGGTGCCTAATTAAAGAGCTATGGAGTGTTCCCCGCAGGTGCGGGGCTAAACCGCCCTTCTCCGTGTGTTGGAGCGGGCCAGTTGAGTGTTCCCCGCAGGTGCGGGGCTAAACCGCAGGTATTGAGCGACTGGGACAAGTATGGTCCGTGTTCCCCGCAGGTGCGGGGCTAAACCGACGGCGTGCAAGTATTGTTAGGGGTATTGGCGGTGTTCCCCGCAGGTGCGGGGCTAAACCGGAAATAGCAATGCGCACAAAAACAACTCAACTGTGTTCCCCGCAGGTGCGGGGCTAAACCGCCACGCATATTGACAGTAACGGCGAACGCCACCATGTTCCCCGCAAGTGCGGGGCTAAACCGCTAACTGGGTGAACCAGATAGCAGGGCAGACCGTGTTCCCCGCAGGTGCGGGGCTAAACCGTCAGAGACCTTGAAAACCAGCTGGAGAAAATGCGTGTTCCCCGCAGGTGCGGGGCTAAACCGCCATGCAAGTGGCGTAAAGGATCGATTATGGCGTGTTCCCCGCAGGTGCGGGGCTAAACCGCCATCCCCCGGACGTATGTTTGCGACACTCTCGTGTTCCCCGTATGCACGGGGCTAAACCTAATCGCAAAGGTTAAAAAAGAGCCGTAATTCATCCATGAAGCAGCGTCCTTCGCGCATCCATGCGCTCACCTCAGCAAGCTGAGAAACGATGTTTCGGTCTTGCTTCGCCCCCGTATGCACGGGGCTAAACCTAATCTAAAAGGTTAAAAAAAGCCGTAATTCATCCATGAAGCAGCGTCCTTCGCGCATCCATGCGCTCACCTCAGCAAGTTGTGAAGCGGTGTTTCGGTCTTGCTTCGCCCCCGCAGGCGCGGTGCTAAACCTAATCGCAAAGGTTAAAAAAGAGCCGTAATTCATCCATGAAGCAACGTCTTTCGCGCATTCATGCGCTCACCTCAGCAAGCTGCGAAACGATGTTTCGGTCTTGCTTCGCCCCCGCAGGCGCGGTGCTAAACCTAATCGCAAAGGTTAAAAAAGAGCCGTAATTCATCCATGAAGCAGCGTCCTTCGCGCATCCATGCGCTCACCTTAGCAAACTGCGAAACGATGTTTCGGTCTTGCTTCGCCCCCGCAGGCGCGGTGCTAAACCTAATCTAAAAGGTTAAAAAAGAGCCGTAATTCATCCATGAAGCAGCGTCCTTCGCGCATCCATGCGCTCACCTCAGCAAGCTGCGAAACGATGTTTCGGTCTTGCTTCGCCCCCGTATGCATGGGGTTAAACCTAATCGCAAAGGTTAAAATGAGCCGTAATTCATCCATGAAGCGGCGTCCTTCGCGCATCCATGCGCTCACCTCAGCAAGCTGCGAAACGATGTTTCGGTCTTGCTTCGCCCCCGCAGGTGCGGGGCTAAATCTAATCGCAAAGGTTAAAAATGAGCCGTGATTCATCCATGAAGCAGCGTCCTTCGCGCATCCATGCGCTCACCTCAGCAAGTTGTGAAGCGGTGTTTCGGTCTTGCTTCGCCCCCGCAGATGCGGGGCTGAAGCGATGAAAAGTTAGCAACGTGTGATGTGGTTGATGTTTTTAATGCTTTGATAGGTATAGAAAATTTGATTATAAAGTTGCGCTGCGGTAGGACTAACATCTGCTTGCAATGTTTTTTGCGATGCGACATAGTGCGGCCTTAAAAATATGAATAATAACAATATTAAGGATAGTAGGGATGAAAAAGTGCACGTTGGTGTTGGCTGTGTCGGCGGCGTTGGTTGTGTTGGGGGGTTGTACACAGCATGGGAGCTCAAGTGATAAAAGTGTGTACTCTCAGGCGCAGCAAAGCCTTAAGTCCGGGGTTGAGTTGCAAAACTTTGATATGAATGTCAGACCACAGGATGACTTTTATCAGCACGTCAATGGCAAATGGTTAAGCACAACGGCCATTCCGGCAGAACGCTCGTCGTGGGGCAGTTTTGACAGGCTGCGTTATGAGTCGGATGAAGCGGTAAAAGCCTTGATCCAGCAAGCGCAGCAACAGTCGGGGGCTCACGGCAGTAGTGAGCAAAAAATTGGTGACTTTTATGCCAGCTTTATGAATCAACAGCGCGTGGAGCAACTCGGGCTTAAACCGCTTAACCCCTTGTTGGCTGAAATTGATGCCGTACAGAGCTATGATCAGCTAAGCACGTTAATTGGGAAACTGACCACGCTTAAAGTAACAACGCCGCTGCGGCTGTTTGCGGTGCCGGATGGCAAAAACTCGTCTCTTACTGTGCTGTATCTTATGCAAAATGGCATCGGCATGCCTGCTATAGATTATTACCTTAATGAGGATGAGAAAACGGCCCGGACGCGTCATCAGTATCTGCAACTTGTCACAGCGCTGTTGCATCTCAGTGGAGAGCCTCAGCCGCAAGTGCGTGCTCAGGCGGTACTTGAGTTGGAGACCAAACTGGCCGCTGTGATGTTAAGTCGTTCTCAGTCGCGTCAGCTTAGCCTTGTTTATAATCCACGTACGCCCGATCAGTTACGTACTACGCTCGGAAAATTGAACTGGGAAAAAGCCGCGCAGGCGATGGCGTTACCAGCAATGGATAAGGTGATCCTGATGCAACCCGATTTCTTCGCCGGGCTGGGGAAGTTGTTTACCCAGGTGTCGGTGCAGGATTGGCAGACTTACCTCAGGTTTCACACGCTTAACCACTTTGCACCACAACTGAGTGAGCCATTTGTTGCCGCGCACTTCGATTTTTACAAGCGCACGCTGCGCGGTGTTAAAAAGATGGAGCCTCGCTGGCAGCGAGGGGTGGGTCTGATCAGCGACACTTTGGGTGAAGAGGTGGGCAAGCTGTATGTCGACGCGCATTTCTCACTCCAGGCGAAAGCAAAAATGGAGGAAATGGTCCGTAACCTCATAGCAGCCTATCGTGACAGCATTAATGAGCTGAGCTGGATGAGTGACGCAACCAAGGCCGCCGCGCAGGAAAAGCTGGCCAAGGTTCGCTATAAAATAGGTTACCCGGATGTCTGGCGCAGTTACGACTTTGAGATCCGCCAGGATGATCTGATCGGTAATGTCATGCGGGCTCATCAATACAATTTTAAATACGAAATGGCGCAAATCAATCAGCGAGTTGACGAGCACAAGTGGGAAATGACACCGCAAACGGTCAATGCCTATTACCATCCACTGAAAAATGAGATTGTATTTCCTGCCGCCAGGTTACAGCCTCCGTCGTTCGATTTATCGGCCGATGATGCCGTGAATTATGGGGCAATTGGCGCGGTGATTGGTCATGAGCTGGGTCATGGGTTTGATGATCAGGGGGCGCAGTTTGATGGTGACGGAAATATTCGTAACTGGTGGGCGGAGCCCGACCTGGCAGAATTTAAAGCCCGTGGCGATGCGCTGGTGGCACAGTTTAATCGTTATCGCCCTTTTGAAGATGTGGCTATTGATGGCCGATTGACGCTGGGCGAAAACATCGGAGATCTGGGGGGCGTCACATTGGCATACAAGGCTTATATGTTGTCTCTGGCGGGCAAAGAAAAAACCGTGCTGGATGGGTATACGCCCGAGCAACGCTTTTTTATTGGCTTTGCGCAAAACTGGCGGACTAAAAAGCACGAAGCGGCGTTACGTCAGCGCTTAGTCACGGATGTGCATGCCCCGGAAGCGTTCCGTGCCAATGGTCCGCTGTCTAACTTTACCCCTTTCTATGAGGCGTTTTCTGTAAAAGAGGGCGATAAGCTTTACCGGCCACCCACCGAGCGAGTTAAGATCTGGTAGCGTATGAGCACAATAAGATAGCAGGAAGGCCCTGCTATCTTGCTATCTGCTTACGGGTGTGAGCTGCGTTTAAATTACTTCAGCTCTACCTTCACCTCTATCCACGCATCGGGTGCACCAATCGTCCCGCCTTTGCGGACTGGCGTGATAGTAAACCCACCCCAGTGATCGGTATAGCTCTGGCCAATGACAAGCTCGGAGTCGGTCTGATCATCTCCCCACCAGCCAGGCGTTTTGGAACCGGGGGTCATATCCAGCAGATACGAGGTGGTTTTCCAGAATCGCTCATCGGTTTCATTCTCAAAGTAGCCTTGCAAATTGACCAGCACGCCACTTTGTGTACCGGTGTAGCGATCATGCGACGTGCGATATTCCAGCCAGTAGGTATATTTTCCGTTGCCGGATTTCAAACGCAGGCCTATGTAACCCTGGTTATTGGCACCCTGATCAAAGGCATAAATTCGGTAGGTACCCGAGGCGTTAATCACCGGGACCTCACTGTCGGTCAGCCAGCCAAAATAGCTTTTATACAACAGGTTATAGGCTTGTAAGGAGTGGGCGCCCATCCCCATCATGCTGTACACATTGCCATAGTTCAGACTTTCTTTATCATAGTCCCCGACACCGATGACCTTGCCTGGCCCGGCTTCCAGTGCCTTGGCATGACGCAGCCCCAGCGCGTGCCCGAGTTCATGGGCAACCACACCTGTGGTGTGGTGGTAAAGCGTAATGCTCGGTGGCGCAGCGCTGGAATTGTAGTTCCCTACCTGGGGAGCCACCATCATCACAACCTGGGCGTTACCTGGGGCATCCGGGTCAACACCCAGTGCTTTAATTTTGCTCTTCCACAGTGCCGTCCAGCCGTGAAAGTCGTTGTCGTAGGTACTTTTTGGCTGGTTGATATTAATGATCGGCGTGCGGGTGTCGTAGGTCACGTTAAACCGCCCATAAGACTGCTGATCGTAATAAGTGGTGACGCCTTGTAAGTCACTTTCCATGGTTGGCCATTGCAGTGGCGTATCGCTGAACTGAAAGCGATAGACCTGAATATTGACGTGATCATAGGGGTAACCGTCGTTGCCGCCCGGGGGCTCTGTTGGTGGCTCCGTGGTATCTGTGGTTCGACAAGTGGTGGCGCCGAGATCCACCACAATAGAGCTGCCACTGTGGTTGCCATCCAGCGTGATGTACCCCCAATACGAAGCGGGGCGACTCAGTACTATACACTCGGCATTGCCAGGTCTGCGGGAGCTGGGATCACTGCCATCCAGTTTTGGCCAGCCGCCACTTCGGGCATACAGGCTCAAATCGCCGGTGCCGTAGCCTGTGCTGATGGCAACGTTGTCATAATCGTCGATATTCGCCACGCTTAGATAAGTGCGCGAGCCTGCCGCCAGGCAAACTGTTTCGCCATTTTGCAATGTCCTGCCGGTAAATGGGGCTGAAGTAGCGCATTTATCCTCCAGCTGGGCCGCGAGGGCTGGCCCATTGAGTAAAACAAGCAGTGACATGCACCACGTATGTTTAACCAGATTCATTATTGTTTCCTTTACAGTTGTATGAGCCGCATTTTTTGCGGTGAGTGTTGATCCGGAAGTATTGTTCGCAAGTTAAAAGTGAAATAAAAACAAATGACTACTTCATTCTTGAGCTACGAGGTTAGCATCCGAATCACTGACTTCTGTATATAAAATAAGCAGAAGCAATTTCAATATATTATATTTTATACAATATTCAAGTGGTGGTTGAGAATTTATATGGGCCGGCTTGTTGCTAAAAAAATTAAAAAAACACTTTACCTCAACTTTACTTAAGGTTTTATCTTGGCTGCACATTAAAAAAGGAGTCAGATTATGCAAACGTTCACGCTTACCAGTCGATCTTTTTCCGCGCAGTTGCTGCGTATGTTTAATGCCACAATGCAGAATAAATAAGGAGGTGTTCTATGTATCTGGAACATGTAAATTTAGTCGTTGACGACATCGAACAGGTGCTTAATTTTTACCGCGCTGCTTTTCCACACTGGCGTGTGCGCAGTGAGGGGAGCGGAAGCTGGCACGGCAAGCCCAGAAGCTGGTTACATTTTGGTGATGATTTTCACTATATTGCCTTTAGTGATCATGGCGAGGGCAACAACCGTGAGCTCAAGGGTTTTTCGGTGGGGCTGGCGCACTTTGCCTACGTGGTACAGTCGGTTGATGCGGTCATTACGCGGCTAAATAAGGCTGGATATCCGGTCGATAAAGACGGCTCGCTGCATCCGCACCGGAAGAATGTTTACTTTGTTGACCCTGCCGGATTTGAAGTGGAATTTGTGGAATATCTGAGTGATATACCCGTCGAACGAAATAGCGATTAAATAAACAACAAATCGGTACGAGACTTTACAAAAAATTTACTTTATCATCGGTAGCCAGAAAGGGTTCTAACAGAGGCTGCCGGGATGGCGACGGTCAACATCATTCCCAAACCAGATTGGGTACTTAATCATCAGCATCAGCAGTTGCAAAGCAGTCAGCGGGTGATCTCGCTGGACGATAAACAGTATGCACTGCTGAAGCTGCTCATGACGCATACCAGCCAGGATGTGACAAAAGAACAGATCTTTACGACTTTGTGGCCGGGCAGGGTCGTGAGTGAAGACGCCATTTATGTCACCGTAAACGGCTTGCGCAAGTTATTGGGTGACAGTGTCAAGCAACCCAGATACATCAAAACGGTTTGTGGTGTTGGTTATCGCTGGGTGGGTCCGCATATCGGTGATGATAAGCCGGAGCTCTCGGGTTATTTGGTGTTCCTGGCGGCTGTATTTTTATTGGCAACGGTGCTGCTGGGCAGTCAGCTTAATGTGTCTTCGGCACCCGAACCGATGACGCCCTTGCAGGCCGAAAACTTCAAAAAAGCGCGCTACATACTTAATAACGACCCCAGTGCCATTGACCAGAGTATCACGCTGTTACAACAGCTGACGTTAACCCGCTCAGATCTGACAGAGCCACAAGTCTGGCTGGCTGACGCCTATTTACGTCAGCTACTGGACAATCCTCAGCGTAATGCCCGCAACCGCAACCGTGCTTACGCGCTGCTCACGTCGGTGTTAGCCAGAATACCGCAGCATGCCAAGGCAAATTTGCTGATGGCACACCTGATCATGCTCATCGACTTTGACCCAGTGGCTGCCGGGCGTTTCTTCAGGGCGGCGCTACCGAGTCCGCAGGGACATCATTGGTATGGTCAGTACTTGCTGGCGCGGGGCGATTTTCAGGGGGCGCTGGAACACATTGAGCAGTATCGCCTGTTAGAGCCAAGTGGTTATTCCAGCGAGAGTGTTGCCTGGATATATACCATGAGCCAGCGGCATGAGGCCGCGCTGGATGTTCTGCTCAAATTGCAGCCAGATAGCAGCAGTAACCGCTTTTATCATATTTGTTTGCGCACAGTGTACGAGCAGCTGGGCGAGTATGATAAGGCATTTGCCGAGATGAAGTGGGTAATGCAAGACGCCGGGTACAGTCCACAATTGATGGCGCAGGCTGAGTTTGCTTTTGCCCGTGATGGTTTATCCGGCGTCTATCGCTGGCTGCTGCATGAAGATCCGCTGCGGGCTGAGATTGGCCATTATACGCCGCCTATGTCACTGGCGCGGTATGCAGTGATGGCTGGTGAGCCCGAGGTTGCGGTAACCTATCTGGAGCAGGCCTTTGAGGCACGCCAGCATGCTGTACTGTGGGCAGCGGTGGACCCTGTTTTTACACCTTTGCATGGGTACCCGCCGTATCTGGCCTTGGTACAGAGACTAAATGTGTCCGGTCGGTAATATGCCCGGCTCCCGAGCGTCCGCGGACTGTCCGTTGTCCGTCCGGAATGGACTTGGATTTTGTTATCCTTATGATTTTTAATGGTTTATTTTTTGGCATGTAATCTGCAAATAATAAAGAGTGCAAAACGAAAACCATAAAGCAAAAGGATACCGATATGTTTAATGCCACCAAGATCATGGCTGCTCAGGCACCCAAACAGCAAAGTAAGCGCTTAACCGACTGGTTCAGCCGTCAGCTGCGTTATTCACTGACAGGGGCGTTGCTGCTTCTGACTGGTGCTCAGGCAGTACAGGCCCGGGACACCTTAGGTCACTTCTCTGAGCTGCACAGTGCAGAAGCAATTCAGGCTGACATCAATCAGTGGGTTCACTGGGTGCACGCCACACACCCGGATCTCACTCACAGCATAGAGAATGTCGATGCCTTCTATGCCCGGATTGACGCACTGCGTGACACACTGAATGAAGCGATGACTGGTGAGCAGGTGTGGCGTGAGTTTGCCAGCCTCAACGCCATCATGGCGGACGGACACCTGAGTATTGGCGATGGTACCAATGCGCAATGGCGACAATGGATAGCGCAGGGCGTTGAGCTATTTCCCTTTGAAGTGGCCTTGAGTGAGCAGGGGCTCCAGGTGGTGGGTGAGCTCGGTGGCGGGTCGTCGGAACATGATGGCAAATATATTACTCAGATCAATGGTGTGCCCACAGCAGAGGTTATCGCGGCCTTGTTGCAGCGAATTGAAGGTGATAATGATGCCTTTCGCAGCGCCTTGCTGGCCCGCCGCTTCGCTATGACCTATCGGCTGATGTACGGCGCTACAGACGCATTTACGGTGACGCTCGACAAGGGCCAGACGGTGCAGGTTGCAGCGCTTAACAAGGCACCCAAAAGTATCAAACAACGCACTTTCGATGAAAACTTTAACCTCAAACTGCTCGACAATCAGCAGGCTCTGTTAACTATCAAACAGTTTGGCTGGAATGAACCTGATGCGTATTTTCAGTTTATGGCTGAAACATTTGAGCGACTGAACAAAGCGCGAATTCAGCACCTGATGATAGATATTTCTGACAATACCGGTGGAGATGACGTTTACTGGAAGCGGGGAATCTTGAAATACATTGCGACTAAGCCTTATCGCCATGGCTCGACTTATCAGGTGCGAATTTTGGAAAAATATCGCGATCCAGGTGAGGTGATTGGTTCAGTGCTGTCAGGCGAACTGACCAAAGTAACTCAGCCCGACACTTCGCCTGGCTCGCTGTTTAAAGGCAAAGTGAGTGTCCTGACCGGTCCACTGACTTACTCATCGTCGGTGCTGTTTGCAAACACCATTCAGGACTATGGGCTTGCAACTCTGGTGGGCACGCCAACTGGTGGGCGTAGCTCACAAAGTGGCGGGATCCAGTTTCTCACCCTGAAGCACACTGGCATACGCGCCGTTGCACCCCGTTTTATTCTCGATCGCCCGTCTGGCACGCAGCAAATGACGCCAGTGCAGCCGGATATTGTGATCGCGCCGCAAGGCCTGAGTAAGGAGGCATTTATCGCCAAAGCGATGAGTGCATCCCGCTCGCTTTAAAATAGGGTTATCCCGCCATTAATGACTCCCTGCTTATGCGGCCAAAGCGCCGCATTTTTTGATCTCCGAGTCTGATACTCGATGCTTTAATTATTGATTGCACAATCTTGGCTGATGATATGATGGAAATAGTAAAAACGACTAAATAAAGTTTGACCTAAACTTAACTTGAGGAATTAGTCTGGTCACAATAAAAATAACGATACTAGGGAAAAATATGAATATCAGTAGTTTACCAATGCAGTTGTCGCGATTTACGCCCTTGGTCTGGGTGATGCTGATCGGCAATTTCTTTGTCCGCGCCAGTTACTACATGGTGTGGCCGTTTCTGGCTGTGATGCTGTATGAAAATTATGGTTTGAGTGCCACAGAGGTCGGGCTGTTGTTAACCGGCTCAGCCACACTGGCGGTGTTTCTGGGGTTTTATACTGGTAATCTGGCGGATCGATTCGGTCGTACAAAAATGCTCTATGTTGCAGTGCTGGTTGGAGTGGTGTCCTTTGCTTTGCTGGCGCTGGCCAATTCGTTGTGGCTGTTTGCCGTCGCTGTGTTTCTGGCGTGTATGCCACGTACGTTATGGGAGGCACCCAGTAAAGCTTTGCTGACAGAGGAGCTGGCTAACCCCAAAGACAGAGAGCTGGCGCTGCACCTATTGTATTTTCTGGTCAATGTGGGTGCCGCGTTGGGTCCGCTTTATGGCCTGTGGGCGGGCCTCAATGGCGAGCAATTCAGTTTTATCTACACTGCTGTGTCTTACCTGGGGTTGCTGGTGGCTTTGGTGTATTTCCGGCCTCAGGGTGGGATAGCGGCGCAGACTACTCAGTCTGCTCCTAAATTCTCTCAGTGGCTGAAAATACTCAATAAAGACAATACCTTCTTGGTGGTGTTAGTCGCAACGACGCTGGTGTACTTTGTTTATGCACAGTGTGATACCAGCCTGGTGCAATATCTGACCCGCGCTGACGTCCACGAGCTTGCCTGGTTGATCTCGGCGATGATCATTACCAATTCTTCCGTGATCATTGTCTGCCAGTTTCCGCTGTTGCACCTGATGCGCAACTGGCGCATCGAGCACAGGCTGTATCTGGGTGGCGCGATTCTGGTGGTTTCGCAAGTGATGATGGCCTTGAATGATGTGCACAATACCTGGGGCTGGATAACGGCGATGATTGTGCTGAGCCTGAGCGAAGCCATTATGTTCAGCAATATTAATGTGTATGTTGACCGACTGGCGCCTGATAACCTGAAGGCCAGCTACTTTGGCGCGGCAGGCTTGTGTTCATTAGGCTATGCGTTTGCGCCTATTCTTGGCGGCCTGGTGCTGGATCTGTCGAGCGGGATCATGTTATTTGTGCTGACAACGCTCACCTCCTTTGCGGCCCTGGCGTTTTACAAAGTGGCTGAACTTAAGCTAAAAGATACTCCTCGAACCGTGTCTGAGGTGTAACAGCTCAGAGCGGCTGCAATATGTGGTTGCTCTGTTTATTGCCTGCTGTTTGGTTGTTAACTCATTTATTTCAATATTCCTTTTGTGGCCTGCCTATTTGGTAGCTGCTCCAGGCCTGGCTTGTCTGGTCAAGTGCGTCATGGAACGGCACCAAATTGTTGCCCAAGCGCTCGTTTGCTTTGCTGTTATTAAAGCCTGAGAGAAAATGCGCAAGTACTTTATCGCATAAATACTCCCACTTAGTCCTTACTGAACACCGTTTTGGTGACTCTTTGATCTCTGAAATGAATAAAAATGACATTTTTCATAACGGGATATTAAATATTGTATACAATATTTTGTTGGGTTATAGTCGTACCGATCTTCAATAAAAAGCAATAAATAACAACAGGAAATTCGGTATGTTAAATTTTCGTAAGTCAGCGGTGGCTTTGTGTGTTTCTATGAGTTGTGCTGTTCCGGTGTATGCTGAACAGCAGGTATCTGAAAAACAGGACATGGATGTGGTTGAAGTAACGGGTTCACGGATCAAGCGTGCTGACCTTGAAGGGGCGTCTCCACTGGTAACCATTACGGCCGAAGACATTCAAATGCAGGGGCATGCCAATGTCTTTGATGCACTGAGCGCCATTTCATCAAACAGTGGTATTTTCATTGGTGAAGCAAATTCAAATAACTTCAATGCCAACGCACAGGCGCTCAATCTGCGGGGATTTGGCTCCTCTTACTCTCTGGTGTTAATTAATGGTCGTCGCATTCCGGTATTACCTAAACCCTCAGGCACAGTTAGTGGGAACGTCACCAACCTGGCCACTATCCCAAGCGATGCGGTCAAGCGGATTGAAATTCTCAGTGGTGGTGCCTCGGCCATTTACGGTTCGGATGCGGTGACCGGAGTGGTCAATGTGATTTTAAAAGATGATGTTGATGAGTCCACCTTAACGTATCGCCGTGGTGATACCAAAGATGGGGGAGGCGCTTCAGACAAGCTGAGTTTTACGACTGGCGGATCTTTTGGTGATACCAATTTCACCCTGGGAGTGGAACTTGATCAGCGCAAACCCATTCATGGTGATGACCGGGATTGGTTTGATGAACCGACCGATGGTCCGGATGAAACCCGTCATGGCCTTACTCAGGTCATGTCTTACTGGGCGCGATATCAGCCGGATCCATATATGCTAATTGACATTGAAGATAAGTGCGCAGCAGTTGGGTATGAAGCCGTGTACAACCCCAACCGAACGCCGTTCAAACAAAATGATTCAGACACAGATACGCCTCATTACTGTGGTGACAATACCTATGACACTTACACCGTCAGGAATGACAGGGACCGCAGTTCTTTGTTTTTGCACCTGGATCATGATTTGGATGCCGATACATCGCTGTATGCGGATATCATTGGCATGAAATCCGAGGGAGAGGCCGGGATCTACCGGTATAGCTTCAAAGCGGACTACGACGTACGAGGTGAGTTAGCCGACGGGGACTCCTGGCTGGGCAGCCGTCATTTCTACCGTACTTTCAGAAGCCACGAAGTGCCAACGTCCAACCAGGCCTTTGATGAAACATCACTGACTTTTATCACCGGGATCCGTGGGGTGATTGCGGGTGAGTACGATTACAGCGTGAGTTTTTCGGGTGGCCAGTATGACTATGAAGACCGTGTCGTGCGTTTTGATGATCAGAAGATGCTGGCAAAAATTTTTGGCGAAAAAGGCAAAGACTGGGACCAGCCATGGGACGGCAGCCGTTGGGTGACGGTTAACGCCAGCCAGCTTAATAGCGATTATACCCCTAAAAACTTCGATATTTTGGGTGAGCTGACCCCACAGATGTTTAATGATGTTACGCATACGTCGGTCGGTAAGGGGGACTCTGCAATGTATAACCTGGCATTTGAGTTGTCGGGTACCTTGATGGAGCTGGATTCCGGACCTTTGCAGTTCGCAACCGTGGCCGAAGTCATTCAGGAGAGTTATGAGTTTATCACCGATCAGCCAACGGTAGATGGGGATATTTACGGCTGGAGTGGGATCCGCGGTAAAGGAGATCGTGACCACTACGCCATCGGGTTCGAGCTGGCTATCCCGCTGATGGATGAAAGCAGTGGTGCTGGCAAACTGGATGCAACACTGGCCGCTCGTTATGATCATTATGACGATAAATCCGATGTCAATGGTGCCGCGACCTATCAGCTTGGACTAACCTGGCGACCAATGGAAGAGTTGATGCTACGCACGAACTATGCAACCAGCTTCCGTGCGCCGGATATGCATGTGATGAATGCTGAGCGCAGTTCGTCCTTCGCATCGGGCACCGATTTCTATGAGTGTGCAACCAAAGAAGGGTTGACGGCCGGACAGGGATGGAAATTCTGCTCGGAAGATTACAACTCAGGTAGCGTTCGCCGATACACAGAAGGCGACTTATCGCTCAAAGAAGAAACGGGTTACAGTGCCAGCATAGGCATGGTGGCAGATATCACAGATAACTGGTCGATGACTCTGGATTTTTACAAGCTTCACCTGGAAAACCAAATTGGCGTGATGACGATGGATGGTTTGTTCCGTTATGAGGCGGAGTGTTTGCTGGGCTTTGGGCAGTTTGATAGCAACATAGATAAAAACTCTCCTAAGTGTCAGGATGCCCTGTCCCGTGTTCAACGGGGTGGCCCGAAGGGTGGGGTTACCAGTGTGTCGACCATACCGTATAACATAGGTTTTCGCCAACAAACCGGCGTTGATTTCAGCACCAGTTATAAAATTGACACCCATGAATTTGGTACTTTCAAAGCCAAGCTCGACTACAGCCATATCTTTGAATCGCCGTTCCGTTTCCTGCCTGAAGATGAGGTGGAAGACATTCGTGATTTGCCCTGGAATAACACGTTCCGGACCAAAACCAACCTGACCCTGGGCTGGAATAAAGAAGCGGTGTCAGCCTCTTTATTCATTAATCGCCTGGGCACGTCGCCTGTAGAAGACGCTGAGCAGCCAGAGCGCTACCCGGCCTGGACCACAGTGAACCTGAAAGCGGGCTATGATGTCACTGAGGACATAAGTCTGTCTTTGAGTGTGGTCAATCTGCTCGACAAAAAGCCGCACCAGCATGAATCTGAAAAGTGGTGGCCATTCGCCGATATCAATAAGTATAACCCGGTCGGTATGGAGTATTTCTTACAGGCCAAAGTTCGTTTCTGATCCCTTATTTCCCCCGGCCCACTTGCGCATGGTGCGCAGTGGGTTTTTTGCTTTAGGAGACCGATTTATGTTGCAGCGCACACTGGCATTGTTACTTAGCTCAAGCGTGATACTGACAGCCTGTCATAGTCTTCCCGTGAGGGAATCACAGGCAGAGCAGCAAGGAGATGTTCAGAGGCTCTATCTGCGGGCTGAACAATTCTTGCCGGAAAATCTCGCCCCGTTAGTCAAAAACGACACACTGACTGCGAACTGGATGGATGAGGGGAGTCGTTTCTGGTTTATACAACAGCACGACCATGGCCATCGTTTTGTGCTGGTTGACCCGAGCGAGAACACGCAGTCTGCAGCGTTTGATCATCATAAAATTGCGGATGTATTGCGCGCAGAGGGTTTGACAGAGGTGTCAGCAGCGCGATTACCGTTCAAACAAATCACGCTGAGCGGATCCCGGTTAGAGTTTAATATTGAACAGACTCAATGGGCCTGCACTTTGCCTGAGTATACCTGTGACCATCAGACGCGAGTGCAGACCGAAGCTCCGGAACAAGGTGTCTCACCGAATGGGCGGTGGCAAGTGGTGGTTGAAAACCACAACCTGATACTGGTTAATAAGCACTCGGGAGAGCGCACTGTACTCACCCGGAATGGCACGGAGGAGATCCCCTATGCTGCAACGCACCCGAATCCGGCGCGCAGCTTTAAGGCAGGCACAGACTATCAGCGTGAAGGCGTTTCTCTGGCGTGGTCCAAAGACAGCCGCTATCTAATCACCTATCAGCTGGATCGCAGTGGCACCGACTTATACACCCTGGTTCAGTCTGATCATGAGGCGAGCCTGAGACCGAAAACGGTCCGTTATTACTATCCTTCAGCCGGGCAGGAAACATTACCACAAGCCAGCCTGGTGCTGGTGGACACCGATAAGAAAAAGGCCATCAAGCTGGATGCTCCGCCGGTGATGCAGACTTACTATGGCAGCGCATTGTGGGGCTGGTGGCAGGACAATGGTCGCTATGTGTACCATGATCGACGGCGGGGTAATCGTCAGTACTTTATGCGCGAAGTGGATCCGCACACAGCTCAGGTGCGGGCTTTGGTTGAAGAGCGTGATGATAAATACATCGATCCCTGGGTACAAACGTATTGGGCATTACCGGAGCTGGATGCTTTTCTCTGGAGCTCGCAACGCAGTGGCTACCAGCATCTGTACTTGTACCAGGCCAGCAACGGCGAATTATTGAATCCGATCACGCAAGGTGAGATGACGATAAGGGTGATCCGAGGCGTGGATACACAGCGCAAGCAGCTGTACTTTGAAGCGTCAGGACGAGAGCCAGACCGAGATCCCTATTTTCGACATTTGTACCGGGTTAACCTGGACGGCAGCGATCTGACATTGCTCACCCCCGAACCTGCTGAACATGATACGCGATTATCTCCCGATTTTAAGTATGTGATAGACACCTATTCAACGGCATCACAGGCACCTGTGACTGTACTGCGAGATAGCCGCACGGGGAAATTGGTGAGAGAAATTCAACGGGCCGATATCAGTGCTTTACAGGCGACTGGCTGGCGTCCGCCACAGTCATTTGAGGTGCTGGCTGCGGATGGCAAAACACCTCTGTATGGCTTGATGTACTTACCATCCAACTTCGATCCCAGCAAGCGCTATCCGGTCATTGATGACATTTATACCGGACCGCATAACTTTTTTACGCCCAAATCTTTTAATACCTATTCGCGTCAGGCCAATGCACTGGCTGAGCTGGGTTTTGTGGTGATTAAAATGGATGGGCGGGGGACCAATAAACGCGGCCGGGCATTCCATGAATATTCATTTAAGAACCTCGGCGGGGGCGCGGACGATCATGTGGCGGCCATCCGTCAGTTGGCACAGCGACATGCTTTTATAGACAGTGACCGGGTTGGAATTTTTGGGTTTAGTGCAGGCGGTTATGATACCGCGCATGCGTTGTTTAAATATCCGGATTTTTTTAAGGTCGGTGTAGCTGCCTCGGGAAATCATGATTTCCGGGTTGATAAAGCGGGCTGGAATGAAATCTGGATGGGTTATCCAGTGACGCCGGAGTGGGATGAACAGTCAAATCTGACCTGGGCAAAACACCTGAAAGGGAAGCTGTTATTGGCTCACGGCGAGTTGGACACCAATGTACATCCAGCTGCGACCATGCAGCTGGTCTCTGCGCTTATCAAGGCGGATAAGCAGTTTGACCTGATGATTTATCCCAATATGGGTCATGTACTCGACGAGCATCCGCATTTTGTGCATCTGCGTTGGGAGTATTTTTTACGCCATCTGAAAGGTATTGAGCCAATCAAACACTGATAGGAGCTTGGGCGCAGTACAACCTGGGCTTTGACTCCATTGTCGCCATGATGGGCGAGGAATCGTCTAAGCACCTGCGTGTGCACGCGCAGAATTACTGTTGTGACAAGCTGGCAGCGGATGTATACCTGTTGCGCTATCAGTCCGCACTGGTTGATCAACAGGAAGAAGCCAGCGAGTTTGCAAAGCGCTGCTCCGTTTGGGTGTTGACGCATGGCCGGTGGCAGCTTAAATATCATCAGGGCACGGCCTGCGCGCCCTTTGCGTTGGTCTGATGATTACCTGCCTTCACTGATCCAGCCTTTGACCCAGGTGCCAGCCTCTTTGAGCTGACTGTCGGTAAAGTTCTGAGTGTTACAGGTGCCACGTTGCCAGACTGCCCCGCTACGGAAGTCGTCGGAATAATTCCAGTTGGTCCAGCTGATTTTTTTGCGTTTCATCAGGTCGATATACTTTTGTGAGCTGATTGGATCATTCGGGCCGTCTCCATCGTAGTTTTGGGTGCCCCATTCACTGACAAACACAGGCAATACATCAGAAGCCTGATCGAGTACCGAGCGGTGATAGTCTTTGTGTGATGCTGCGTAAAAGTGGAAGGTGTACATGATGTTGTCGAACGGGACAGGATCGTTCAGTACGTCCTGGACGCTGCCACCCGTCGATGCGCCAAACGTAGACCAGCCATGGGTGCCGATCAGGATCAACGCGTCGGGCTGAATCGCCCGGATAACCGGGATGATCTGCTCGCTGTAGTGACGAACTTCAGGCCAGCTGACATTGTTAGGCTCATTGGCGATGTCGTAAATTACGTTGTTGCGGTTTTTGTTGGCAGTGACTACATCGGTAAAAAACTGCTTAGCCAGATCCAGGTTATAGTTGGGGTCGCCCGGATTAAGCTGGTGCCAGTCCACCAGGACATATAACCCACGCTGACTAGCCATGTCGATCAGCGTGTTCATCTGTTGGGTAAACCCGGCCGGATCGGTTTCATAACCGCCCTCCTGCACATACAGGCTGAGGCGGACAATATTGGCCCGCCAGTCCTGTGCCAGCACATCCAGAGAGGCACCGGTTAAACATTTGTTCAGTCCATACCATTGCAGACCATGACTGCTCATGCCGCGTAGCTGGATTTGTTGTTGTTGCTCACTGCACAATCCGGTGCCGCACACGCTGAGCTTGCCGTACCGTTCAACCGGGGTAATTTGATTGCCGCTATCACAGCGACCAAGATACTGCCAGGCTGAACTGCTACCTGGCTCCGCGCGGGTCCACCAGTTTGCGCGATAAAGCTTACCCTGATGCTGCATTTTGTCATTGGTGTTGGCATGGCTGGGGTTACCCTGCCAGTCTGTTTGTGTCCAGTCAGGGTAACTATTGACGCCCTGACAGCTTGCTGCATGTGCCTGGCTGAGCGCCAGTCCGCCGGTGAGTGAAATTGCAACTAAGTGCTTATAATTCATAATATTGCTCCTTTACATGTGTTGGGTCGGTTGACGTTTTTAATGAGAAATAACTCGCAAAATTGTCAACGGACCTTATCCAACATAATGGAAAAATGGCGGGAGCAGCTTAGACTTTAGTCGAGTTTTGATCGTTAAGTATTGTCATTGGGTGGAATTGTGTCATCAGCTATTTTTGCAGACGTATGCGGGCTGCGAGAAGGAGGCACACCTGACAAGGGCGGCTGTCTTTGTCAGCCAAATGATTTTCTGATATTAATAGATGGCTCCATGGTGGGAACAAACGCGCTTCTTAACCACCTTACTTAATAATAAAAACAAGGAATTGCCGTGAAATTGTATGGCCGTACTACGTCATTTAATGTCCAGAAAGTGCTCTGGTTACTCGAAGAGTTAAAGATAAGCTATACACATACAGAGCTCGGTGGTCGTTTTGGTGGCCTGGACTCTCCTGCTTTTACTCAGTTTAATCCAATGAAAAAGGTACCGGTACTTGTCGATAAAGACCAGGCTGTGTGGGAGTCCCACGTGATTTTACGCTACCTGGCGGCCAGCTATGGTGGCGAGCAGTGGTACCCTGCGTGCCCGTACCAACGTTCATTACATGAGCGCTGGATGGACTGGTCGCAATGTGTGTTGCAACCTGCTTTTATGGCAACGTTCTGGGGGTACTACAGAAAGCCGTGTGAAAAACGCGATATGGTTGCCGTACAGCAGGCGCTGGATACCTGTCTCGAATGTATTCATGTCCTTGAGACACAGCTAAAAGATACCGATTACCTGACAGGCAATACGCTGAGCCTGGCTGATATTGCAGTGGGTTCTGTGCTTTACAGACTGACATCCCAAGGGTTAACCGTAAACTTACCCCGGCGGGTTGGCCTTTGGTACGAGAGAATTAAACTGCGTCCCGGTTATCAGCATTGGATTATGAGTGACTTTAGCGAGTTGAAAGCGCGCGAAGCGTATTAGCAACGGCTGAGCAAGTATTATTGGAAGCGGTCGATATTTATGGTTGTTATCAGACGTAGTCTCATTTTTTATTCAGGTTTAGCCTTAATCACGATATTGTTGGGCCTGCTTAGCAGATCCTCGGTCATTGAGTTACCCTGGCTGCTCTCTCTTTATGCCGGTGATACCTTGTGGGCAATGATGGTCTTTTGGCTATTTTGTTGTATAAGGCCAGCCGCGCGCACCACAGTGATTGCTTCGCTGGCTGTTGGATTTGCCTTTGCGATTGAGTTTTCTCAGCTTTATCAGGCTCAGTGGCTCAACGATATCCGCCATACCCGACTTGGCGCACTGGTGTTGGGCTTTGGCTTCAAAATCAGTGATCTGGTGTGTTATTCGCTGGGGATCCTGATGGCTGCCTGTCTGGATAAACTGATAACAGGTCGTCAGAAAGCGAGGTAAGCGTCGCATTTTCATTCCCGTTGTCGGCGCTCTGGCTTTACGTAACGCAAGCCGGTTTGGGTCAAAACCGGTTATTTATCCAGCGACTTGATAACAAAAAATTACTTGTTTTTTGGGGTTAAATCCGGGTCGTGTCTAAAACGGTCAAATTGCCTAACTTTCTAGGGCAATTTCGTATTTTCGGCCATGAGGCATAATCATTTCTTCACTTTTTCTGATATAGTTTTGCCCTTACGATAGAGCCATGAACGATTCAAAAAGGCAAATTTCAATGAATGAAGCTCAATACGATTATCTGATTGTCGGTGCAGGCCTGTTTGGTGCTGTATTCGCCAGAGAAGCAACCGATCAGGGCAAGAAAGTCCTGGTGATAGATAAGCGCAACCATACTGGTGGTAATATCCACTGTGAACAGGTTGAAGGGATCAACGTGCATAAGTATGGTGCACATATTTTTCATACCAGCAATCAACAGGTGTGGGATTATGTAAATCGTTACGTGTCATTCAATCATTATGTCAACTCGCCGGTTGCCAGACACGAAGACAAGCTTTATAACCTGCCATTCAATATGAATACGTTTTATCAGTTGTGGGGCGTTACAACACCACAGCAAGCGAAAGATAAGATTGCTGAAGCGCGTGCACCGTATGCCGATCTGACACCACAAAACCTGGAAGAGCAGGCATTGTATTTGGGTGGCCGCGATCTGTACGAAAAGCTCATCAAAGGGTATACCGAAAAGCAGTGGGGCCGACCGGCCACTGAGATCCCGGCATTCATTATCAAACGTCTGCCATTTAGGTTCACCTTCGACAATAACTACTTTAACGACCGTTATCAGGGGATCCCGATCGGCGGTTACAACGCCCTGACGGATGCCTTATTTGAAGGGGTGGAAGTCAGAACCGGCGTGAACTACTTTGAGGATGCTGAAAACCTCAACAAGCTGGCGGATAAAGTCCTGTACACAGGTAAGATTGACGAGTTCTTTGACTGTCAATTTGGCAAGCTAGAATATCGCAGCCTGCACTTTGAGACAGAAGTACTGGATGAGGAAAATTATCAGGGCAATGCCGTTGTGAACTACACAGAGCGGGATGTGCCTTACACGCGTATCCTGGAGCACAAGCATTTCGAATTTGGTACGCAGGAAAAAACCGTTGTAACCAAAGAATATCCGCATGAGTTCAGCAAAGACAACGAACCGTATTACCCCATTAATGACGAAACCAATAATGCGCTGTTAGCGCGTTATCAGGAGTTGGCAAAAACCGCACCGTATGCTGATAAGTTTATTTTTGGCGGCCGTCTTGCCGACTACAAATACTATGATATGGACGACACCATAGAAGCGGCACTGGCATTAACCAGTAAGGAATTGGCATAACATCATGAGTCGTAAAGTTTATATCGCAAGAAACTACCGCTCTAAGTTTGATGCGGCCGGTAAAGCCAAGATGGACTGCGAAACCATTTTGCAAAACAATGGTTGGAAAAATATAGGTTTTAAGCAGACCTGGATAGCAAACTCTGTGCTGGGCACGCTGATCAGTGCACTGGGCGTGAGCTGGGCGCTGTTGAGACTGAAGTCGGGCAGCACCGTGTGCCTGCAGTATCCGTTTAATAAGTTTTATGGCTACTGTTTGTGGGGCGCAAAGCTTAAAAACAGTCAAGTGCTGACCCTGGTGCATGATGTACGCAGTCTGAAAGGCAAATACGGTCACTCAGAAAAAGAAATTAGCCTGCTCAATAAATCAGATCAGTTGATAGTGCATAACGACAAAATGCGCGCCTGGTTTGAAGAGCAGAACATCCAGGCTGATATCACCAACATTGAAGTGTTTGATTATCTGCATACCGACAATCCGGATGCCAAACGCACGCCAACTAACTATGAGCAAATACGTGTGGTGTTTGCCGGCAACATGGGCCCGTTTGTCTATGAACTGGATGCGCTGGAGCGTGGCAACTTTAAGTTTGACCTGTATGGTGTTGGTTATGATGAGAAAAAGGTTAAAAACATCAACAATACGATACTCGACTACAAAGGCTGCTTCCCATCAGATCAGGTGATTGACCATATCGACGGAGACTTTGGTCTGGTTTGGTATGGTAACACACTGGACACCTGTGATGGCGTGACCGGTCAGTATCTTAAATATAACAACCCGCATAAGTTATCGTTGTATTTACTGTGTGACATGCCGATCATCATCTGGGACAAAGCGGCAATGGCCGACTTTGTAGAGGAGCAGGGAATTGGTTTTAAGGTCAGCTCGTTGCGCGACATTAAAACCCGGTTGGCGGAGCTGACCCCTGAGCAAATCGATCAGATGAAGCAGAATGTGCAGAGAGTGAAAGCAGATGTGCAGTCAGGTCAGTACCTGAGCCGCGCACTGGATAGATTGGTTTAACGAAACTCTTTGTCCCAACACCTGGCCGGGTGACATGATCCTGCACCTGGCCTGCTCTGCCTGACGATATCGTCTGTGTAACAATAATAAAGCTGCCAATCCGATGTTGCCCTCAGATAAGAGAGCCGACCTGTCATCACTTCATGACCTTCAAACAATTCTGGTTGAAAAATTTCATTGGAGCTGAGCGGTTTGTGGGTATGGTCGGGTCACAGACAGAGGCACAAAAAAGGCCGCACGTCGGCGGCCAGAGGTCAGTATCACAATCCCGCTGTCCTTGCCAGATTGCCAACTGAAAGCGTAACGCTGCTTAGTTTGTTGGTATTAATACACGGTCACATAATTAACGTTGACAGTCCCTTCGTGAAATAACAGATTGAACTGGTGATAATCGACGTCTATTTTGACCATGGCGTAGTCGGTTTCCAGTGAATAGTCACCGCCCACGGATCGTGAAAAAGTGCACTCAGCCTGTGCGTACAAATACACCGGAGAAGCCGGTTGTACAAAATAGTTCAGTACATGCTGATTGCATGACTGTAGTTCATATCCGACCTCCAGTAGCTGAGCTTTGATCTCCTGATACTGACGACCATATTCAATGACTTCATCGACGCTACTGTACCCAGCACGAACAGGCGCTTGAGCAGCTGAGGGGGACACAGGCGCAGTACTTGCAAATGCAGTCATACTGGTTAGTGAGAGTAAAGAAACAAGTAACGCATTTTTCATAATTAAACTTCCTTTTTGCTATAAAACGCTGTGGATGGGTGCCAAAAATCAAGGGTAACCCTTTGCCTGCAGCCACAGCAGACGATTAGGACACGGTGTTCTATATCGTGTCCCTGAATTCATGGTGATACATCATCATGAAACTTATGTTTCGATTAATAGACGAAATAAAGAAAGTTTTATTTACTATATTTTATTTCAGTGCAAATATCATCCAATTTAATGTCGATTGTTGATTTTTATAAATTGTAAGCGTGCACTTACTTTCAGTGGCAATTATTGATATGAATATTTTCATGTGACTGGTTGTTTTTTCTTATTCAGGTAACTTGAATATCCGATGTTCGGGTAACAATTTGTTTATAATCCTTTGCCTAAGCGCATTGCTTAACTAAGCTTAAAATCTGTTCTGTTGCAAAGCGTAAACTATGAACCAAGGTGTCAGGCAAAATGATCAGGCGTTATACCAGACAGTCACCAAGCGTAGTCTGATAAGGTGTTTGCTGTTGCTGTGTGTTTTACAGACCACGGGGGTTCAGGCTGCGCGTTATTCTGTGTTGGTATATCACGGTGCTAACCCACCTTATAATTATCTGAAGGAGGGTGAGCAGGCCGGAATTTTTAAGGATATCTTTGCCCGTCTTGGTGAATTGACAGGACATGAATTTGAGTTCGTACCCTTGTCGGTTGCACGCGGGCATAAATCATTTGAAGCAGGTGAAATTGATATTGAGCCGGGCGTCAATCCCAGTTGGCGACAAAGCTCCAGAGTACCGGGTATTTACAGCATTGATTATGCCTTTTCCCGAGAGGTGGTATTGGGCCGCAAAGAGGCACGTGCTTATGAGCAGCCCGAATCCTTTTATGGCAAAGTGATGGGACGTGTGCGGGGTTATCGGTATGGGCCGTTTGAGCGCCATTTTGGTGCCGGGAAAATCGCCGTATATGATAACATTTCGGAGCGTGAGTTGCTGGTACAGCTGGCGCACACACGGCTGGATTATATTATGATTGGTGACATCACGGCTGCATATTATATTGCAACAAACCCCGCCTACCGTGGCTTTAAAGAAGTATACGAGATCAGTAAGCTGCCGGTGTCTATGCGCATTCAGCCAAAAAATACCATGCTGAAGCAGGAGCTAGATCAAGCACTCAGCCAGATGATGGCGCAAGGCGAAATCACACAAATTTACCTTAAATATGGTATCAAAATGTAGTCCTTCTATGTTGTCTCTATTCGTTTAATAAAGCGGTTAGCCCGGGCGACAAACAGCAGACATGAGTGCTCTTAAATGTTAAGTGTCGGTTCAAAATAGCGTTTTTTGCCCAGTTAATGACGGATTTGCTCCCCATGGCAGACGAATATAGCGATATGGGTCCGCTTTAGGACCAGAGTCGTGGTGTGACTATCGCTACCCTTGTGTTCGTGATTTGTCTGCTTTCTACTTTTACGTAATTTAAGTCTTTGTTATTTAAAACGTTCCAAACGCGCTTAGTCGCCGATACAGAAATTTTTATGAAATAATTTTCACAGATGGCTGTAAAAAAAGTGTTACGTTTAAGTGTTTAAAATACAAACTAATGATGACAGTGAGGCTAAATTTTTATCTGGTCGTGCCAGTTGTTATTTTCATCATGCCCATTGATCTTTGTGTGTATCTCAGATTATTTCTAGATTGCTTTTTGAGCAATAACCATACAAGGATACAACATGAAAATTACACTTTTGGCTGCTGCTGTACTGTCTTTGTCAGCGAGCACCGTCTCTGCGAATACTCAGCAATCGGGCTTGCCTGATATCACACCCAGTGTCGTGGGGGGAGTTGAAACTCCAGCATACTCAAGGCCATACCAAGTGGCGTTATTGATGAATGGCCGCCAGGGTTGTGGCGGTACTTTGTTGAGTGAAAACTGGGTACTGACTGCAGCACACTGCCTGGATAATGCCTCAACAGCGAGTCTGACGGTCCGTGTCGGCGCCCATTCCATTAGCCGTGGTGACGGTGATACCTTGAGGGTATCTCAGATTATTATGCATGAGAACTGGCGTGGCGCCAATGGCATCCGCTCGGGCTATGATATCGCAGTACTGCGCCTGGCCACGCCGGCTGCAAGCAAGTATACCCCGGCAAAGCTCCCAACTCAGGCGATAGCTGATCAGTATGCGGGCATAGGCGACTATCCAACGGTTTCCGGATGGGGTTTAACTTATAACCAGGGCCGCCCGAGCGATGTGCTGCGCGAAGCTCAGTTACCCGTCATTTCAAATGCCAGCTGTAGCAGCCAGCTCAACTTTAATATTCCCGGCTCTGTGATCTGCGGCGGTGGTGAAGGTGGTCGCTCAGCCTGTAATGGCGACAGCGGGGGTCCTTATGCGGTGCGTGTCGGCAACGATTTCTACAGTATCGGTACGGTGAGCTGGGGGATTGCCTGCTCAGGTGCAACGGCGTTCACCCGGACAACCAGTTATCTGGACTGGATCGAGCGCAAAACAGGCCTGACTCCGGACAACCCGACGGACCAAAAACCGGTTGCTGATTTCAGCTCTTCGGTCTCAGGTATGACAGTGAGCTTTGCAAACCGAGCGACGGATGATAACGGTATTACGGCTTACGACTGGAATTTTGGTGACGGTAATCGTTCCAGTGCTGCAAACCCACGTCATACGTATACGGCTGATGGCAGCTACAACGTGACGTTAACGGTGACTGATACTGCGCAACAGACAGCGAGCGTATCCAAAGTGGTGTCTGTGGGTGAGCCGCCTGTGTGTGATGTTCAGGCCTGGAACAGCACTGCCACGTATGCGTTAGGCGATAAAGTGTCGTATCAGGGCAGCATATATGAGGCTATCTGGTGGTCTTCAGGTGCTCAGCCAGATCTTTATCCGAACGTCTGGAAGAAACTAGATAACTGCGATGGTTCAGGCGATCCTGCACCGGTTGCGAATTTCACTGTGACTCAGTCAGGTCTGACCGTGACCCTGACGAATACCAGTACAGACAATGGCCAGATTGTGTCTAGTCAGTGGCAATTTGGTGATGGTCAGAGCGCTTCTCAACCCTCTGTGACGCATACTTACAGTGCAGCGGGTAGCTATACCATTCGCCTGACGGTAACAGATGATCAGGGGCAGAGCAGCACAGTGTCAAAGAACGTGGCCGTGGGCGGTGACGACAACTGTCAGGGTATTCCAAGCTGGAATGCTGGTACGGTTTACAATACGGGCGACCGTGTTGCTAAGGGCGGTGTGGTGTATGAAGCGCAGTGGTGGGTGCAGGGCGAAGATCCCGCTCAATCTGGCCCCTGGGGTCCCTGGAAGTCTGTAGGCGCCTGTAACTAGTCGCTTTTTTGCTCAGTCCCGGGTAATCTATCAGAAATTTGACGGTAAACAGAAGATCATGGGACTGAGTAATCAGGCACACAGTGAACTACGCAGACTGGGTGAGCGTGTCAAGAAAGTGCTCACCGCAATTATGCGGGCAATGCCCGCCCAGGCACAAACCATAGGCGGATTTGCTCGTCATATTGGCTGCCATCGCTCAACCAGTCAGCGTTTATTTAATGCATACAAAGCCAAATCAGGCGAACAGGTACTCTATTATCTACCCGGGCAACAAGCAATGCATGCTCTGGGAGAGCAGCTGGCAGGACATATTCCACAAGATCTGATCACGCAATGGTGTCAGGTGAGTCAACGATTCGCAACAACCATGCCTCAGTACGCCAGAAGTCATGCACAATTAAAACGACTATTAGAATGCCCGGAAGAGGATAAAGTGAAAGTGCAGGACGTCAACCTCTCAGGTCAGGACAAGCGTGCTCAGTTGTATTACGCCGCAAAGTCATTGCTTGGCATGAGTATGGATGAAATCTTTTGTGCCTATGTCCTGACCCGCGAAAGAGGCCGCGAGGGTTTTTTGCAAGAAGTGGCCATGATCAGTAAATCGCAGATCAAGCGTGAAACCGGTGCCGCGCCTTTTGTGCAGTTTTACACTCATCCACATAGTGATGATTTTACCGCGCCGTTGAATATCAACGCGAACAGCCGGGTTGACGCCAAGCGCTTTAGCATCGGCATCGTTGAGGAGTTATCCAGCCCCGGATTGTACGACGCATTTGCCAGCTATTCCCCTGGTAACAGCGGACTGGTGTTCGACCCCGTAGCAGGTCATGAACACTTTGATGCAACCTTTATTTTTAATAACCCGGATGAACTGGTTGATCCGCTCAGTCATACCAGCCAATGCAGCTCGACCAGTATTTCAATAAAAAACCCGGCTAAGAAATTACGCCTGCTGGTATTGATAGAGCAGCAGCTGGATCGCCATAGTTGTGTCAATGTCGGATGTTACCATGGCAATCAAAAAGTCGAGGAAGGCAAGCTTAGCGTGGAAGATATGTGGACTGAGCGTCTGCCTGAGTTTCCCGAACTACGCTTGATTGATTTAAAAGCCGGCGTTCAGGCATTGCAGTGGGATAAAGTCCAGCAACAAAAACTGGACTACTTGTTTTGTTACGCAGATCTGGACCCGGCTAACTACCGCTGTTATTTAATGGAAGTCGACTACCCTATCTGGTCCAGTACTTATCGCATCTACTTCGAGCATCAGTGAGCTACTTTGAACTATTACGGCCTGCATTCTATAGTTTCAGGAGGTCGGTAAAAGCGAGTCAGGTGATGTTACGAGCGATTGTTGGGTTGTGGATGCTGCTAATACCTGTAATCTCATGGGCTGAGATACCGGGGGTAGTGACCGACACCCTTCAGGAAGCTGAAGATTACCTAACGGTCGATCCAGCGACCACACTGAAGCTGCTGGAACAGGTTGAGCAGCTAGACCAGCTGCCCACTCCGTTATTTTTGCGCTGGCATTTTATTCGTTTGCGTGCATCCGTACCAACCCATCAGATGGAAGCGATGGAGCACTCCCTGGAAGCGATATTTTCGCACCATACTCACCCCTATTTTATCGAAAAAATCCCCACGGCCATGAGTGCGCTGGGGATCTGGCTGCGTCGTCACGACTACCTGAATGATGCCAGACTCAGCCTGGAGTGTGCCTACAAGTATGCACAGTCTGATCAGCAAAGGCTGACCCTGACCAATAGCCTGGCGCTGGTATCGCGTCAACTCGGCGACTATGAACAAGCACGCGCTTTGTATGACAGAGCGATTAGCATCGCCGATAAAGCCGGGATCACCTCTAAAAATGGCATTATCGCTAATAATTTGGGGATCATTGCACTGGAGCTTGGCAAAGTAACAGAGGCGGAAGCGCAGTTTCGCAAGGCACTGGCGAACTACCAGGAAATAGACAAACGCTCCGGACAGATCTCAGCGGGCGTGAATCTACTGTTTGCTTTTATTATTCAGGAGCAGTTGCTGAACTATCAGCGTTTATACGGACCAACTGCCAGGCTGACCGCGTCATTTCCCAACGAGACCAAGCAGGCCATGTTATTGTGGGTGAATGCCCGCTTTATGCAGCTTGAGGGACACTCGGTGAGCCAGCAAAGTCAAAGTGCGCTGAAACTGGCCTACACAAAGTTGCAGGATGACAATGTTCGCCGACTGGTGTTTAGGCACCTGGCGACGCCCCTTGGCGTGGATGTTCAGTTGCCAAAGCCTGTGGTGGTCAGGCCGTTCGAGCGAAGCTGGTATAAAACCGTCAAAGCCTGTGACTGGTAACTATATAACGAGTACTACCCAGAAAACTTGTATCCCACACCGTAAACGGATGAGATTGGGGTCTGATCGGGCGCGATGGCACTGAGCTTTTTACGAATATTTTTGACATGGGTATCTATGTTACGGTCGACGATGTCATCATTATTCGGGTAAAGCTGTTCAATTAGCTGGGCACGGGAAAACACTTGTTGTGGGTGACTAAGCAATAAAGCCAGTGATTCGATATAGCAATTGGTTGGGTTGCAGCGGCTGTACTGCCTGAGTTTGAATCACTTGAACCGCAGGCACTCAGCACGATACTGAGCGTGAATAAGAAGAGTTGTTTCATGAAAACCTCGAGCGTGGCTGGTGTCTTATTCTCAGTCTAGATAGCAAATGTGGGGATAAAATAGCCTCGTTAAAAAACTTTTAACGTTTATAAATTAATAAGTTATGCGATTAGGAGGGCGAGGCTTGGGCAAATGTGTGGAAACTGTGTGGTTATCATCCCTGAATAACAGTGAACCAAGGTACTGGTGGCTCGAAGTACATGTTACGGCTTGATACTTTTCTCAAAATGCTCCGTCAACAGGTCGATAAAATGCCGTACTTTGGGTGAGAGGTGACGGCGACTGGGATAAACCACATACACGTTCACATCTGGCTGCGGATAATCGGGAAACAAAGTGACCAGTTGCTGCTGTGCGATAATGCTGTCTACATAAAACGCTGGCAAACGTGCAATGCCTATTCCGTCGCGCGCCATGGCGGTTTGCATATGACCGTTGTTACATAAGATCCTTTGTCGTACATCCACATGAAACGCGTTGCCTTGCTTATCTTTGAATTCCCAGCGGTCGGGTGTTTTAAGGTTGCTGTAGCAAATGCTGTGGTGTTTTTGTAACTCCTTCGGGTGATGAGGTTGCCCAAACCGGCTGAGATAATCCGGGCTGGCAACAATATAAGTCTTACATCGATAGACCCGCTTACAGATCAGGCTTGACTCCTCCAGCTGGGGGGTTGCCCGCACCGCCAGATCATAGCCATCGCCAATGAGGTCAACTGCTTTATCTTCAAGATCCCATTCCAGTGAGACATTAGGGTAACGGTTCAGGTACTCGGCCAGAACAGGTTGCAGATAATCTGTACTAAATGCCACCGGACAGGTGATTTTCAGGGTACCCCGTGGAATGTCATCGGCAACATTCAGTTGCTGTGCGGCTGCCAGTGCATCTTCGATAAGTTGGGTACAGTTTTGGTAATAAGCTTCCCCCTCGGGCGTCAGAGCCAGTGTGCGCGTGGTCCGGTTTAACAGTCTCACACCCAACCTTTCCTCAAGCCTGGCAACGACTTTACTGACATGTGAGGGTGAGTGGCCCAGCTTCTGTGCTGCGGCAATAAAGCTCTTGCTCGTGACAACTTCGGTGAAGATCTCTATACCTTCAAAAAGATTGTTATTCATATGGAAATAGTAACTTTACTTTTACCCTATTAATCATTATTAAAACCTAATATACACTGGTTGTCATCAGCTTGAGGCAAACACAAATCAAAGTGTGGCTCCAGGTGAATCTAAATTCAGACTTATTTTGAGAGGGTAACACCATGAAAGTTCTAGTATTTGCAGCCAGTAATAGCCGTCAGTCAATTAACCAGCAGTTGGCAAGTTATGCAGGATCGCTGATCCCCAATGCCGAGCTTGAAGTGCTCGACCTGAATGACTACGAAATGCCTATTTACAGCATTGAGCGTGAGACAGAGGGCGGCATTCCGGATGAAGCGCAACGTTTTTACGCCAAAATAGGTGCCGCAGATGCAATCATTGTGTCTTTTGCTGAGCACAACGGCAGCTATTCAGCGGCTTATAAAAACCTGTTTGACTGGACATCACGTTTAGATATGAAAGTATATCAGAATACACCTATGCTGATGATGGCAACGTCGCCGGGTCCGGGTGGTGCACAGAGTGTGCTTGCATCGGCGGTCGGATCTGCGCCTTATTTTGCTGCGGATGTCAAAGCAAGCTTGTCGGTGCCAAGTTTCTTTGATAATTTCGACTCTGAAACAGGTGAACTGACGAATGATGAGATTAAACAACAACTTGAAGCTGCATTGAAACTGCTGCACTAAGTTAGTTTTAGCGCGTAAAGCTGCACTATCACAGGCAGGGTGATATCAAATATTGCCCTGTTTGGTTGATTTTTATTCTAACAGTCTAATTACTTTAAAAAAGTTAAATTTTGGGCTTTTCAAAAGCATCAAAATCTTCTAGTATCTTTGTCGTCGATTTGGGGCTATAGCTCAGCTGGGAGAGCGCTTGCATGGCATGCAAGAGGTCGGCGGTTCGATCCCGCCTAGCTCCACCAAATCTCCTTTTCTTCTATTTTCATTTTTATTCACCTTAGCTACGATACCTACTTTCGTCATTAACTTTTAGTTTATCTGGTGAGCAATGAACAATCTATTTTCTAATTTGCCTGCAGACCTCAGCGAAGAAGTCTTTCAGACATTATTGTCCCATGAGCAGCTCAAAATAGAGCGCATCGTATCAAAAGGACACACCTCGCCGCCTCAGGATTGGTACGACCAGGATGAGCATGAGTGGGTACTGGTGCTGCAAGGGGCAGGTGAGCTGACATTTGAAGATGGCCGGATTGAACGTCTGTCTGTGGGGGACTACATCAACATCCCTGCACACTGCAAGCATAAAGTCAGCTGGACCGATCCTGAGCAGGAAACCGTCTGGTTAGCCATCTTTTACCGCTAGCCATTTGTCGAGCACGGTTTTGAGTTGTTCCAGTGCAATAGGCTTACTGACGTAATCATCCATACCTGCGGCAAAACAGGCCTCAATGTCTCTGATCAGTACATTCGCAGTCAAAGCGATAATGGTCAGCTGCATATGCTGGGGCAGTTTGCGGATTGCTTTGGTCGCTTCTATGCCATCCATATTGGGCATGTGCATGTCCATCAGGACCAGATCATAATGCTCTTTCTCCAGTTGTTGCAGCGCCTGCTGGCCATCGGTAACTATGGTGACACTCAGGCCCAGCTTTTCCAGAATAGCTTTAGTGACCACCTGATTAACTGCATTGTCTTCTGCCAGCAAAACATGCCCATGTAGTTCGCCTAATGTCACCTGATCACTGTCTTCAGAGTAAATCAGGCAGCAAGGAGTCACAGGCCAGTTAAAGTCAAACTGAGCCCCTTCCCCTTGTTGTGACTGACAATTGAGGTGGCCACCGCACAGCTCAATGATCTGCTGGCAAATGCTCAGACCCAGCCCGGAGCCTCCATAGCGCCGGGTAGTGCTCTCATCTTCCTGATAAAACGGGTTAAAAATGTGAGGGAGTTTATCCTTAGCAATACCAATGCCGCTGTCAGAAACGGTAAACTTAAGCATCACTTCTTCCATATTACCAATATTTTCAACTTCCAGCCGGATAAAGCCCTCATGGGTGAACTTAATAGCGTTATTAAGGAGGTTTAGCAGTACCTGTTGTAAACGGTGCTTATCACTCACCACCTCTTTGGGCACAGTATCGCCGATCACCAGTTGGAAACGCAGCCGTTTTTCTATGACCTTTTCGCTAAATAGCTGTTCCAAATGATGTAAAACAGCGTACAAATCAAACGGTTCAAAATATAGCGATACTTCACCCTGATCTAATTTAGAGATATCTAGTATGTCATTGATAAGGGTTAGCAGACTCTGCCCCGACTCGTTGGCAACCCTGATTAGGGTTGTCTGCTCTTCGTTGAAGCTGTTCTGTTGATTGAGCAACTGCAGGGTGCCCAAAATGCCATTCATTGGAGTGCGGATCTCATGGCTCATGTTGGCCAGAAAGCGGCTTTTGGCATTGGCGGCTTCTTCCGCGGCTAGTTTGGCTAACTCCAGTGCCTGAGTACGTTCCTCCACCCGCTGCTCCAGATCAGATTCTCGTTGGAACACTTTGTCACGCATTTGGGCAAAAGCGCGGCCGAGATTGGCCAGTTCATCTTTACCCCGAGTCGACAAAGACACATTAAAGTTGCCCTGGGTTAGTGCCTGCGCGGCTTTGGTGAGCTTAGCAATGGGCTGGTAAATACTGTTCGAGAACCGCCAGGCAACCAGCAATGAAATGGTGATGGCAAACCCCAGGATGATCAGCAGCTGCTGACGCAACGCGTACACCGGGGCGAACACCACATGCTCAGGCAAAGTTAAGGCAATACTGTAGCCGGCGGATTTTACCGGGGCATAAAAAATAAACGATTTTGGCTGAACGGGGGTTTGTGCTAACTGGGCATAGCCATTAAAACCGGCAATCATTTTCAGGCCGATTTCTCGAAGCATAGGATCGGCTTCTTCGGTCACTTTTAAGCGTACGGCAATTTTCTCACCAATATCATTCACGACAAACTTCCCCTGTTCGCGTTTGAGCTGGACTATTTTGTCTGGCTGCCAGTGGTACATATAAATACCCTCCTGGGAAACCAGCATAAACCGGGCATTGTCGTAAAATTGATGCACAACCTGCTTAGACACAGCCTGCACCAGACGGTCTATCTCACGCCAGGGAATGCTGCCACCAAGCAAACCGGCGACCTTACCATCATTTGCCAATATGGTGGCGGCCACAACGATCTGTTTGACGCCTGTAGTGTAGGAGATCATAGGCTCAGAGACATAAACTTCAGCTTTCTGATTAACGTTGCGGCCAATGGTCTGCTGCCAGTAATCGCGGCGGGCAATGGTCCGCTTGCGGGCCTCTGGAGCCTTATCATCGAAGGTTCTGAGCATATTCTGAAAAGGATTACCGCCTTCTGTGTTGTGAAAGCTGCCATCGGGCCGGCCAAGAATGAACTTTTCGTAGATCTGCTGATGCGCGTCTTTTTCGGTTTGTAAAATGGGGGCGATCTGTTCAAAGTCCATAGTTTTTAGCGTCGGCTGGCGTGCCAGGGTGGCGACTTCGCTTTTACGCTTGGCAAAGTAGCGGTCGAAAATGGCTGCGGCGTTATATACTTTGGCCTGGGCGGCCGAGATACTCAGGCGTTTTGCCTGCTCGGTACTGTGCAACATTGCGAGCGAGAAAATCACCAGCATGGGAGCCAGCGCTGTTAAACCCAGAATCACCATCAGGCGCGTTTTTAATTGCATAAATCAAAGTAAAAAAGCTTCTTATCTCACAAGTTTAGACAAAATTTTAATTTGCACCTCTCGTTATAAAAATTTATTGCCCGGTGGGTTTAAATAATACGTGATTATCCGGCCTAAGCTGATCCGGGACCGTTTGAGATCGCGGTTTCTTTATTCCATATCAAACCAGCTGGCATTAGAAATTGCTACATTAGTAAGGTGTTTAGCCCCTATGGTTGGTACTAAAGCGTGATACTGATATTTCTAATTTGGGCATTACTAAGCTGTTCAGTGTGTCTGGCAGTTGAACCCATCTTACCCCTGCACAGTGTCGCCACGGATGAGCGCAAAGTCGCACTGGGTCGGCAGTTGTTTTTTGACACCCGGCTGTCGCGTTCTAACGAAGTGAGCTGCGCATCCTGTCATCAGCTGGCAACCCATGGTGCCGATAAGGTACCGCGATCAAAGGGTGTAGAAGAGCGGCTTGGCGATGTCAGGGCTCCCTCTGTGTATAACTCAGTATTCAATATTCGTCAGGCCTGGGATGGTAAAGCCATGGATTTAAAAGCCCAGGTAACACTGCCCGTAGAAAATCCGAAAGAATTTGCTACGACCTGGCCTGAGCTAATTGACACACTCAGCGCGGATAAGTCATTCGTTAGCGCTTTCAAGCAGGTCTATCAGGATGGCTTGTCGCGTGATGCAATCAGTGACGCTATTGCCCAGTATGAGCGCAGTCTGGTCACTCTCAACGCGCCGTTTGATCTGTGGTTGCAAGGAAAAGGACCTTTGTCTGAGCAGGCTCAGGAAGGCTATCGCTTGTTCAAGTATTATGGTTGTATTAATTGCCATCAGGGCAAGAATGTGGGTGGCAATATGTTTGCAAAAATGGGCACTTTTGGTGACTATTTTGGCGATCGCGGGACCCCAATCGAGCCTGCAGATTACGGTCGCTATAACGTTACTGGGCGAGAAGCGGATAAGTTTACCTTTAAGGTGCCGGGTTTACGCCTCGCTGCCAGGCAGGCTTACTTTTTTCATGATGGCAGTGAGCAAAGCCTGAAAGGAGCGATCAATACGATGGCCCGATATCAGCTTGGTCGCTCGCTCAGTGAAGCGCAGCTCACAGCCATAGTAGCCTTTCTTGAAAGCCTGGTTGGACATCATCAGGAAATGGCGCCATGACGCGTACTGTAAAAATCAATTTCCCCGTTATTGGCCAGTGTTTGTTGGTGATGGTATTGACGGCCTTAATGGTGTACTTCTTCCGTGCTCATATTGCCACCGGTGAGCGCCAGCACGAGCAGGTATCGCATTTGTTTGATGCCAAATCAATCGACGCCAAATTAGACAAATTTGCACTTGAGCTCAGCGTGGGCAGTTTGCGCCATTTTGATGATTTGCAGCAATTAGACAGGACGTTGCAGCAGCTGACAGACAGGCAGCAGGCACGCCAGGCAGGCATTGAATACCTGGCGTATCTCAGGCTGCTCAGGCACAAAATGGCCCTTATGGAGCAATTAAAAACTCAAGCGGTGGGGATGCGTAATGGTCTGACTTACCTGCCAGTGGTGCTTGATGAAATGACTGCGTCAAACCACCCACAGGCCCTGCTTGGTAGCACGATACTCGCCAGCCTGGTGACCTCTGGCCAGTCGCTGGATGAGCTGTTACTGGATACCCGTATTCGGACTTTAGCACAGGCAACGGTAACAAGCTCCGATCATGCATCGCTCAGCCGTCGCTTCGTCAATCATATTCAGGTTGCGGTCGATTACTATCGTCAGGTGCATGCAACCCGCCAGGAGTATCTTTCCATTAACAGCAAAGAAGCCTTTGCCCGGCTGTATCGGGCACAAATGGACTTGCATGGCTCACAATTGCGCCAAACCCGCACGCTGAGTGAGCAGTTATTTGGCCTGGCGGTGGTTTTATTGCTGATGCTGTTGTTTATTTTGCAGCGTTTAAACAAGGCGAAAAACCATGCACTGCAGGCCAGCCAGTTGCTGCATGACGCCATTGAGCGGCTGCAGGAAGGGTTTGCACTTTACGACAGTGAAGGCACCCTGATGCTGACTAACCAATGCTGGTTACGCCACTACGGCGTGGCGTGTCGTGCTCAGTTTCCACAAACGCTGAACGAATGGCAGTTGCGTCAGTCCGAGTTTGTGCATGAACACAGTGAAACACCACAAGCGCTACAAAAAACGGCGCACGGACGCTGGCTACAGATCCGCCATGCCCGCACTGAAGACGGCGGGTATGTTTACATCAGTGTGGATGTGACTGAGTTCAAAGAAGTGGAAGCGGAGCTTAAGACGGCAGCTGCGGTGTATCAGGCAACCCAAGAGGGGATCATGACCACTAATGCCGACCTTGAGATAACGGCAGTTAACCCGGCCTTTACGCGTATCACTGGTTATCAGGAGCAGGAAGTGCTGGGCAAAAAACCGAACCTGCTCAGTTCGGGACGTCACGACAAACGTTTTTACGAGCATATGTGGCATACGCTAAAAACTAAGGGAGAGTGGGCTGCAGAAATCTGGAACCGTCGCAAAAATGGCACGATTTATCCCGAATGGCTGGCCATCAGTGCGGTTGAAGATGAACAGGGACAGGTACAGCAATACATTGCTGTGCTGTCTGATATGACGGAACGCAAGGAACAGGAAGCCAAAATTGCCTATCAGGCGATGTATGACGCGTTAACCGGGCTGCCGAACCGACGCCTGTTACTGGATAGGATCTGTCAGGATCTGAAACAAATAGAACGCCAGCCACACCTGAGTGCTCTGCTGTTTATCGATCTTGATCGGTTTAAACGTATTAACGATACGATGGGACATGACGCTGGTGACAATCTGCTGTTAGAAGTTGCGAACCGGCTTAACCATCTGGTACGACGTACCGACACCCTGGCCCGCTTCGGTGGTGATGAATTTGTGCTGTTGTTGAGTCAGATAAGTGACGTGGAAGACGCCGCAAAAGTGGCAGAAAAAATTCTTCTATCCCTGGCTCAGCCTTTTACCATCAATGGTTTTGAGGTGATCAGTGGTGCCAGTATTGGCATTGCCATCATGCCTGATGATGCCCACGAACAACAGGAGATCCTGCGCCGGGCAGACCTCGCAATGTACAAAGCGAAAGAAAGTGGCCGCAATCAGTATCACTATTTTGCACCATCGATGCAGCAACAGGTCAACCGTCGCGTGGAACTTGAGCAACTGCTGCGCAGAGCCATTGCAAACAATGAACTGGCGGTTTTCTATCAGCCCATTATTGAGCTTGAATCGGGCCAGCTGCATGGCTTTGAGGCCCTGACCCGCTGGCCACATCATGGCCAGTATATTGCCCCGGATGAATTTATTCCGGTTGCTGAAGAAAGCGGATTGATCTCTGAGCTGGGTGAGTGGATGCTGATGCGCTCAACGTCAGATATTGCTGCCTTGAATCACACGCTCGGTCTGAACTGTTGCTTGTCGGCGAATATTTCCAGTCAGCAATATAGGCTTGGGTTTAATGCTACGACCTTGCGTCATATCCTGCGTCAGACCGGGTTTAAACCGGCCAATCTGGCACTTGAAATAACGGAGAGTATTTTATTGGATGACGATGAGGCTATTCTGGCCTGGCTTGAAGGACTCAGAGCAACGGGGGCGCATCTGTCAATCGACGACTTTGGGACTGGCTACTCCTCGTTAAGCTATTTGCGCCGTTTCCCCATCAACACGATTAAGATTGATAAAAGCTTTATCCATGAGTTTGCGCATGCCCCGGACTCACAAAATCTGGTGCGAGCCATATTATCCATGGCTGCCAGCCTGGGGCTTTCTGTTATCGCTGAAGGGGTTGAACACGTCGCACAGCTCGAAGGTCTGAAAGCAATGGATTGCGATTTAGTACAGGGTTATGTATATGCCAAACCTATGTCGCTGGATGAGCTGGAGATCTGGTGCCGCGAGTTTTGTCAAAACCAAACCCAGAGCCTGGTCTAGTTGCTACGCTATCCGGGGGACTGGATAGCGTCGTTGTGCCTGGGGAGTGCTGCGTAGGTCAGCCGGGATCTGAAGGAGGCATCAAGCTGAACACGCTGCTGTGGGCAATGTGTATTACACAGTCTGACTTGTTCATTATCTACAAAATAGTAGGCTTTCTGAGCACACAAAGCTGCCAGCCGCGCAGCGGTTTTCTCTGAACATGTGATCAGCATGCTGAATTCACGATAGCTAAGGTCGGCACTGGCTCCCCAAATAGGAAGCATTTTATAGCCCTTACGCTCCAGTGCCGGGGACAGCAAGTGCTGATACTGGCGGTTTTTGGCCAGTGTTTGCTTTACGCCATTGGGGTTCCACAAGCTGATGATAGCCCCGCTGGGGGCTGGAGGTAGTGCACCCCATGGCCGAAACCAAACCTGCTGATACGCTTGCCAAAGCTCGTTATCAATGAGATCCTGCATACCTGTTGACTGAATAATTTCACAGTGGCTTCACAGTAGCAGGGCTACGCTGAGTCTGTCCAAACAAAGGAGACTCAATGATGAAAAGAACTCTGACAGTTGCATCTTTATGGTCGCTGGTAAGTGCCGGCACGATCAACTCGGCCATTGCCGCAGACGAGCCACATGTGCTAATGGTGTTAAGTAGTTATGGTAAGCAGATTGATGGTAAAACCACACAGCCTGGTTTTGAATTTGATGAACTGAGTAAAGCCTATCAGGTGTTCAGTAACAATGGCATTCAGGTTACACTGGCCTCACCAGCAGGTGGACAGCCACTGGCTGATGAGTACAACAAGGATAAGTCCTATAACAAGGCATTTTTAGACGACCCGCGGGCGATGAGCGCCTTGTCTGATACCGCCACGCTTACCAGTCTGAATGGGCAATCATTTGACGGGATATTCATTGTTGGTGGCAAAGGCCCTATGTTTGACTTGCATCAGGATAGGGAATTACAGCGCCTGATCCGGGAAGTTTATGAGCAGCAGGGCGTCGTTGGCGCTGTGTGCCATGGCCCGGCAGCACTGGTTGATGTGAAACTGAGCAATGGCGCATACCTGGTCGATGGTAAAAGAGTGAATGGTTTCACTAATCTGGAAGAAACTGCGTTTGGCAAAAAGTGGCGCCCACAGTTTGAGTTTCTGCTGGAGGATAAGCTAAAGGAGCGTGGGGGGCTGTTTGAGCAAGATGGTCTGATGCTCAACCAGGTCACCATAGACGGTCGCCTGATCACCGGTCAGAACCCTTTTTCAACTGCAGATACGGCGGTTGCAATGGTCCGTGCTATGGGGATCGAGGAGATCAGTGAGCCAGTTTATAAAGATGATCAGAGCGTAAAGCTGGCTGAGCTGCTATTCAGAGACAAAGCGGCTGCCGTGGCACAATTCAAAAAGTCGCCAGACACATACGATGTCCAGATGCTAGCCATGCTGGGGGTCTATCAGGCTAAATTTGCTACCACTCAATTGCAGCTGCACCATGCCATAGAGCTGATGACCTTTGCACAGTCGCAATTTAATCATCCTATGATTGAGCTGACCATTGCCCAGGCTCATGTTCGGCAAAATAATCAGGCGGAAGCAAAATCCAGCCTGTTGCGTGCACAAAAAACCTATCCCGATAATGCCAAAATTAAGGCCATGCTGGCGACGCTGTAGCGCGTTACCCGACTCAACAATAGCGGTGAAGGGGATGTGTTTGACCCCTGCCGCATTAACTATGAAATTTACTAATAGCCGAACGGGTGGCTGTTTAACACTCATTGTAACTAATAACGGTATAAAAGGTGGGGAAAAATTTGCCCAGAGCAATCTGAAACCCCCAGATGTATCATTTTTGTTTTATATTTGTGTTCTACTTGTGCAATGTGAATAATTCCTTTCACATTAGACTGGACAATTCAATATTTTTTCTATTAACAAAAGTCATGTGCTTTCATCGCAAATCGGATTTTAAAAAGCCCTTTCAGACGCTACACTAAGCTTGCTTGATAACTCAAAACGTCAAAGGAAGTGTGTCTATCATCATGAAGTTAAATGATAAATATGATACTGACTTTAGCCGTGCAGTATTTGGGCCCTATGAGCTTCACAAAAGGAAAAGGTTGTTAACATATTGTGGTGAAAGCGTGCGCCTCGAACCTCTTATCTATGACTTATTAGAATATTTTATCTGTCATAGAGACAGGGTAATTGGCCGAGATGAATTGTGCCGGGAGATCTGGCAACAAGAGTATGTCGACAACAATGCCATAAATCGGGCTGTGTCCGAATTACGGCGCTGTGTTTCCAAACATAAACTTGGGGTTGACGTGATCAGAACGCATTATCGCAAGGGCTACAGCTTCAATCTGGTGGTTGAACTGGATCCCAGACCAAACCCATTCCGTTGGATAGCTAAGTGGTTTCATCAGGCTGTACCATGCAAAGAACAGTGATCAGTAAAACAACTGGCTTTTCTGTTAAAGCCCGCTGGGCAGGCGTCGCTCAGCCGGTCGTGCTTAATCTCTTTGTATTGGTTTAGTGGTTGAAGTGCGCTAAACCTGTGTCTTTTATTATCTCTGTGCTGGTGGCGGGCTGATTTTTGCGAATAGCCTGCCTTCATCAAAAAGTCGGCTTACTGCATTATCGCAATGAAATGCTCCGCTGATGCTTGATTCGATTCTATCTTTCTCTGTCTGCCTTTAGCCAGGGCGCTTGCCAAGTCTTCCCAAATCCTTTAAAAGGTAGAAGATAATTTAATGGAGCAGACAATGTTAGATAAGTCGCATGGCGCAGCCAAATTCACCTGTCGGGTTGCATTGTCGGAGGATATCGTCAGAATGAGCGAGATCCGTTTGCAGGTTACAGAGAATAGACTGAGTGATCCCGGTAAAGTTACACCTCAGATGTATCAGGCGCATATAGCAGGGCAGGGCAAGAGCTGGGTGTGTGAACTGAATGGCCTGATTGTTGGATTTGCCTCTGCGGCCCGTCAGGATGGGTCTATCTGGGCGTTGTTTATTCTGCCTGAATATGAAGGGCTGGGAATGGGTAAGGCTTTACTTGACCTGGCTTGTGAGTGGCTGTTTAGTGAAGGGCATAAAGTACTCTCACTGTATACCGAGATCAATACGCGTGCTGATGGGTTTTATGGTGCGCAAGGCTGGTCGAGAGGTCAGGAGGATGAGCATGGTGATGTTTCTTATACGCTGTGCAAGCGCACTTTTTACGAACACAACGGGGTGTGATAAACTTAATTTAAATCAAAGGATTAATATGGAAATATAATGGCTCCGCCACTGCAACAACTCGCTCATTGGTTTTGTACGCTGCCACAGGGCCAAAAGCAGGTGCTGGCTGATACTCTCAGCACAGTATTTGTTGAGCTAAACAAAGTGCCAGCCACACACAAGGAACAAACTTTGCTGACGTTACTTGCCAGCCAGGCAACAAACGCCAGTCTGATAGCGCTCATTCTTAATCTGCGCACACAGATCGAACATACCGTGTCCGTACAGGCGGACGCGCTGCCAAAGTTAGCAACAGCCGGCGATTTGTTATTTTACAGTCGGGCACAGGGTAGCGACTCACTCAGGAAGATTGCTGATGAACATTGGCACTGGCAGCAAACACGTGACTCCTGGCAGCAGCTGAAGCAAGCCTACTTATCGTTAAATTACATACGCCGCTGGCTACACTCCTGTTGAGATGCATTTCACATTGCTTTCACGAACCTTGCGTTAGTTTGTATTCACTTGTTGATTAAATTGGTGACCGGGATGGTGCAAATAAAAGTACTGCTCATTGAAGATAACCAGGATCTAAGCCGCAACATTGGCGAGTATTTTGAATCACAGGGTGCTGTGGTGGACTTTGCACACACCGGAGAACTGGGAGCGAAACTGGCACTGGAACAATTTTACGATTGTGTGGTCCTGGATGTGATGCTACCCAAAATGGATGGATTGGCTGTCTGTCAGCAGTTGCGCACAGAAGCTAATCGCCATATTCCCGTTATCATGCTAACTGCGCGCGATACGCTGGATGACAAGCTAAGTGGTTTTTCTCTTGGCGCGGACGATTACCTGACTAAGCCATTTGCGCTCGAAGAGTTGTGGGTACGCTGTAACGCCCTGGCCAGACGGCATTTACTCAACAGCGAGCACACACTGCGCCTGGGGAAGGGTGAGCAAGCCTTGTCGCTGAATAGTCAGACCCAGGTGGTTGAGCGTGCCGAAACGCTCGTAACGCTACAGCCAATTCCGTTTAAAATTCTGCGCTTATTGATGGAACATCACCCGAGAGCGCTGAGTCGCAGTGAGTTATGTGACAGGATCTGGGGTGATGAGCCAACCGATTCAGATGCGCTGCGCTCCCATATTTATCAATTGCGTAAGGCCATCGACAAGCCATTTACCAGTCCGATCATCAAAACCATTCATGGCATTGGTTTTGCGCTTGATATAGAAGGATAAGCTTTCTGTGAAAGCCACTCAGTTACGTAATCGGATCCTGCTTTTTTTTATTGGTATTGCGCTGTTTATTAGCGCGCTATTTAGTGCTGCGAGCTTTTTATTTGCTTATAGTATTGAAGACCGCTTTTTTATCGCTTTGCTGAATGATGAAGCCCGGACTATTGCGACTCAACTTGAAGGTGGTCAGGAAGTCAGGCCCCGGCTGGCGTTCATTCAGTATTACCCTGAACTTACGGATCTGCCACAAGTCGTACAAGAAATGCTTGCGCAAGAGCCAAACCGGATCGAATTTAGCGGAGAGGGTGAGGCGCATTATCACCTTAAAAAGCTGCCATCAGGCTACTTAGTGGCTGAGGTGAGCGAGCAGCTGGTGGTGCGCAAGATCAAAGGCGGTATGCTGAAATTTATACTCGTCTTGTCTGGTGGGGTGCTGGGGGTGGCACTGGTGCTGGCTTTTGTCTCTTTGATGATGGCAAAACGCCTGGTTAAGCCTTTGGATACTTTAGTTAAAATAGTAGAAGATGCTCCGGTTGAGCGTTTGCCACAGAATTTTTCGGGGCAGTTTGTCAATGATGAAATTGGCGCATTTGCTAAAACGCTGGAACAGGCACTGGCAAGAATACGACGCTTTATCAGCCGAGAGCAGGCGTTTACGCGAGATGTCTCCCATGAATTAAGAACACCCGTTGCGGTAACGCAAAGCTCGCTCACCTTGCTTAAACAAACACCGCTGAATGACAAACAGACCGAGCTGGTGGGGCGGATTGCAGATGCCCAGCATCAAATCACACAAAGCCTGGAGGTGCTGCTGGCGTTAGCCAGGGAAGAAACCTTAACCACTGCGCAGACCCGTGTGCTGCCAGTGGTGGAGCAGGTGATTTTAAATCAGGCTGAGAAAATCGCCGGCAAAGATATTGAGGTGGAGGTTGAAGTATCGTCGCAACTAACATTACCCATTGCACCGAGTGCCCTGCAATTGCTTCTGAGTAACCTGGTCGGCAACGCATTTACCCATATTCACTGTGGTGTGGTGACCATCAGCGCCAGCACGCACGGCATCACAGTTTTGGATACAGGCCACGGGATTGCGCCACAGCAGTTAAAGACCCTGTTTGAGCCAGGTGTTAAAGGCCCTCAAAGTAAAGGAATGGGCATGGGGTTGTCTATGGTTAAGCGCTTGTGTGAAAAACTGGATATTGAACTGAGTGTTTCCAGCTCAGAAGCGGGTAGTGTGTTTTGTTTGAAGTTTCCTGGCGGGGATAGCCAGGTTAATCAGTAGCTGAGTTACTACTTACTCATAAGGTTGGAGTGGTTCGAAATGTAAGGCTGGTAGCCTCAATCGTCTTCCCGGACGCGTGCGAACCGGGCTCTAGTTAAACACCACACAGAAGTGCTTTGTTACGAGCAAATCTGACGAACAACTCCGCCACCGCCAATCAACCCGGTCATCCCGGACGCGTGCGAGCCGGGATCTACTTAAACATCACTCAGAAATGCTTGGTTACGAGCAAACCTGACGAACAACTCCGCTACCGCCAAACAACCTGGTCATCCCGGACGCGTGCGAGCCGGGATCTACCTAAGGACCACACTACAGCATGTCGTATAGGAAAATCACACAAACCACTCTGTCATCCGGGAAGTGTAGTCATAAGGTATTTACCCTGCGTTATCTTTCACATGCACTACCTAGAGAGTTTATGAGACTACGCCACTATGGTTGCCTGATAAATGAATATAGCGGTGCGGTTACTCTGCCAATGCGACATGCAAGGAAGAGTAACTCATGCTGTAACGAAATCACGGGATCTTGCCAAATAGGAAAAATGGGTCTAATACTACGCATAAGTAACGTTGTTCAGGCAGGGAATGAGTCACGTTGTAACGGGTTAAGTCACAAACGGTTCAACACAAAAGTCACTCATTAATAGCAAATCCCCCTAGCATAAACCACACCAGCCGGATACGGCGTGCAGGTAGCGGCCCCGTTCAACAAGCGATTATGCGTACTGTGAATGCATAAATACTAGAGCGTTAGCGTTCTTAGCGGAGAAAAATTTATTGCTCGGGAGAGAATATGGATTTTAATAAGATAAACTTTGAATATACAGATGCTCAGGAAGAGAGAATCCATGCACCTGAGCTAATTGACACCGCATACGTTGATATCAATTGCATTACAGAGGAAATATTCAAGCCAAACAAGTATTTGGTATATGGACCAAAGGGAGCGGGAAAATCAGCGTTAGCTTCAAAATTAAAGTTTATGGCCAAGTCGAGGTGGGATTTATTTTGTGAAACGGATGACTTGGAAGAGTTTGAATTTAATCTATTGAAAAAGACTGGGGGTTCTGCCGGAGAAAAAATAGGGGGAAGTGTAACCGTATGGAAGCTGCTACTCTATATAAGAATATTATCTCTTTATAAAGACAATCGTTTTTTGTCGGATTCAGGTACTTCAGCTGTTGCACTATTTGACGATTTGAAGAGGTATGGCCTGCTCGAATCAAATAGTCTTGTCCAAGTTGTTCAGGAAACTTCGAGAAAAGGATTATACTCAAAATTCTCATCGATGTTCCTTTCCCTGCAAGGGAAGTACGATAAGACAGTAGATCTAAAAGTAAAAGACCCAGCAGAGCTTGTTGAAACAATAGAATTTTCGCTAGATGAGCTACCAGAGATTGAATCAAGTCACTATTTGGTTCTGGATGGTTTGGATTATTTGCTAAGAAACGGACGTAACTTTGCAGGATACTTGGCTGATTTAGTTGCGGCTATAAGGCAAGTAAATAACTTCTTTTCTGAAAGAAAAAATAATAGCAAGGTAATCGTTTTGTTTAGGGATGAAATATTGGAGTTAGTTCCTGACCCTAATCTTACAAAAAGAGCTTCAGATAACGGAATATCGCTTGATTGGTTTGATAAAGAAGGAAGGCCTTTTGACAGTCACTTATTGCAAGTTATAGAAAATAGAGCGCATATGGCCGGTTTTAATAAAGATATAAAATATCTTTGGAAAGAATGGTTTCCTGTTGAAATTATGGGTAGAGAGAGTATTACATTTGTACTGGATAGTACGAGATACCTTCCAAGAGATTTGATTAGATTTTTTAGGTCTATGCAGTCCTTAAATAAAACTCCACCGTTTTCTGAGTCAGATGTATTTACTGCACTAAATAATTATTCCGAATGGCTAGCTTCAGAGCTTAGTGATGCATTAGTGGGATTGCTAGATGATGATGTTAGGGGGAATGTGGAAGGTATTTTATCTGAAATAGGGCCTAGGTTTTGCACTCAAGACTTCGAAAGCTGCCTGGATGATTACGGACTAGACGATGAACACGCGGAAAGAATATTACATGTTTTGTTTAATACGTCGTGGATAGGTAATGTATGGCAAAAGTATGATAAGCCTAGATATGCGTGGAAGCATCGTAGGAAAAAGGCAGTTTTTTCCCCAAGAAAAACATCAGTCGTTCACAACGGGTTACTAAAGGCTCTGAATCTTAGGTAAATAAAAAATACGCAGACATATAGGGACGCTCCAGCGATGTCAAGCCGAGTAGGCCTGCGGGATAGCGAGTTTTCGTTATCCCGTACGTTATTTTACCCGTGTTGCCAAAACGCACAAACGCAGACACCCGGCGTTATTTGGAGGGTGTTCATAATTCTGTGTCAGCCTACTGAGCTCAAAGCTCGATGTAGTCATCCAAGCGCCCTGGAAAGTGGATGGCCATCTGTGATAGCGTGAGATTCCAGTTCTGGATAGGATGCGTCCACCGCTCTTGAGCTTTAAGTATACCGGCATAGAGTAGCTTTAGTAAGCTGTTTTCATTGGCAAAACCGCCCTTGGTTTTGGTCAGCTTCCGGAACTGGCGATGTACAGCCTCCACGGCATTTGTCGTGTAAATAGGCGTTCTTACGTAATCTGGGTACTTGAAATAAGCGCTGAGTGTCGGCCATTTACAGCGCCATGATTTGATGACCAAAGGGTATTTTTCACCCCACTTGGCTTCCAGTTCGTCCAGCGCGATTTCAGCAGCATTCAGGGTTGCAGCCTTATAAACGCATTTGAGATCCGCCATGAAAGCCTTTTGGTTTTTGGATGCCACGTATTTGAGTGAGTTACGGATCTGGTGAATGATACAGTGCTGGATCTCTGTGTTCGGATAGATGGTTTCAATGGCTTCAGGGAAGCCTTTGAGGCCATCCACGCAGGCAATCAGGATATCTTTAACGCCTCGATTATTAAGGTCGGTCAACACGCTTAGCCAGTGATGGGCACCTTCCTGGTCTGAAAGGTAGAGGCCCAAAAGCTCCTTTTTGCCTTCGATGTTGAGAGCCAAAATGGTGTAGATGGCTTTACTGACATAACGTCCGTTTTCTTTGATCTTATAGTGAATAGCGTCAAGCCAAACAATGGGATATA
>NZ_JAKRFZ010000013.1 GCF_022347765.1 Pseudoalteromonas sp. OOF1S-7
CACCACCGTATACTTTTGCAAGTACGTTAGTGATTGCTGCAGTTAGGGTAGTTTTACCGTGGTCAACGTGGCCGATAGTACCAACGTTAACGTGCGGTTTCGAACGTTCAAACTTTTCTTTTGCCATTTTCAAAATTCCTATAAAGAAATTAAAGTCCAGCCCTAAGACCGGACCGAACTAAAATTACTTAACAGCGCGAGCTGCAATAATTGCGTCAGCAACGTTTTTCGCCGCTTCTGCGTACTTGGAAAATTCCATTGAGTACGAAGCTCGACCTTGTGTTGCAGAACGAAGATCGGTTGCATAACCAAACATTTCAGACAACGGCACCTGAGCATTAACTTGCTTCAGACCACCAAATGAGTCTTCCATACCTTCGATTATGCCTCGACGACGGTTAAGGTCGCCAACGACATCACCCATGTTTGCTTCAGGGGTGGTGACTTCTACCTTCATAACAGGCTCAAGGATCACAGGCTGCGCATCAAGCGCACCTTTCTTAAAGCCCATTGCGCCGGCAATCTTAAACGCCATCTCATTTGAATCGACATCGTGGAACGAGCCGTCAAACAAGGTAGCTTTCACACCCAGCATAGGATAACCCGCAAGAACACCTTGCTTCATCTGCTCCTGGATGCCTTTGTCAACCGCAGGAATGTATTCCTTAGGAACCGTACCACCTACGATTTCATTTACGAATTCGTAAATTGGCGCGTCTTCATCAGCAACATCCATAGGCTCGAGCTTCAACCACACGTGACCATACTGGCCGCGTCCGCCTGACTGACGTACGAATTTACCTTCGGCTTCAACCGAACCGCGGATCGTTTCACGATAAGCAACTTGTGGCTTACCTACGTTACATTCAACACTGAATTCACGTTTCATACGATCTACGATGATATCCAGGTGGAGTTCACCCATACCTGAAATAATGGTTTGGCCTGATTCTTCGTCGGTTTCAACTCTGAAAGACGGGTCTTCCGCCGCCAGTTTACCCAGCGCGATACCCATTTTTTCTTGGTCAGCAACGGTCTTAGGCTCTACTGCCACTGAGATCACTGGCTCTGGAAATTCCATGCGCTCTAACGTGATAACAGCATCGTGGGCACAAAGCGTGTCACCAGTAGTAACATCTTTGAGACCAATTGCAGCAGCAATGTCCCCAGCGCGAACTTCTTTGATCTCTTCACGCGAGTTAGAGTGCATCTGAACGATACGTCCAAAGCGCTCTTTTTTGCCTTTAACTGGGTTATAAACCGAGTCACCCTGACCTACTGTGCCGGAATAAACTCGGAAGAAGGTAAGCGTACCAACAAATGGGTCGGTGGCGATCTTAAACGCCAGAGCAGAAAACGGCGCGCTATCGTCCGCAGGACGCGTTGCTTCGCTTTCATCTTCCAGGATACCCTGGATCTCTTTAACCTCTGTTGGAGATGGCATGTATTCAACAACGGCATCAAGCACAGCCTGAACACCTTTGTTTTTGAACGCACTACCACAGGTCATTGGGACAATTTCATTGTTCAATGTACGCTGACGGATCGCGGCCTTAATTTCGGCCTCGTTCAGTTCACCTTCTTCAAGATATTTGTCCATTAGCTCTTCAGAAGCTTCTGCAGCAGATTCAAGTAGCTCTGCGCGCCACTCCTCTGCCAGCTCCTGAAGTTCTGCCGGGATCTCTTCATAGTTGAAAGTCATCCCCTGGTCTTCAGAATTCCAGTTGATGGCTTTCATCTTGATGAGATCAATAACACCTTTAAATTCATCTTCAGCACCGATTGGTAGCTGAATTGGCACAGGCGTAGCGCCAAGACGCTTTTTCACCTGATCCACAACGGCGAGAAAATCTGCGCCGGTACGGTCCATTTTATTGACGAAAATCATGCGAGGTACTTCGTACTTGTTCGCCTGACGCCAAACGGTTTCCGTTTGTGGTTGTACACCTGATGAAGCACATAATACGACTACAGCCCCATCTAGTACACGTAATGAACGTTCTACTTCGATGGTGAAGTCTACGTGTCCGGGAGTATCGATGATGTTTATACGATGCTCATCAAACTGAGCATCCATCCCTTTCCAGAAACACGTGGTCGCAGCAGAAGTAATGGTAATACCACGCTCCTGCTCCTGCTCCATCCAGTCCATAGTTGCAGCACCATCATGTACCTCACCAATTTTGTGAGACAGGCCCGTGTAATAAAGTACACGTTCCGTAGTGGTGGTTTTCCCCGCATCTACGTGAGCACAGATCCCGATATTACGGTAGTGCTCAATAGGAGTTGTACGTGCCATATTATCCTCTTAAAGGTCTCGGGCAGATTACCAACGGTAGTGAGCGAATGCTTTGTTCGCTTCAGCCATACGGTGAACGTCTTCACGTTTCTTAACCGCAGTGCCTTTGTTGTCAGCAGCGTCAAGCATCTCTTGAGCCAGACGAAGGCCCATTGATTTCTCGCCACGCTTACGTGCAGCTTCAACCAACCAACGCATACCTAGTGCGTTGCGACGAACTGGACGTACTTCAACTGGTACCTGGTACGTAGAACCACCAACACGGCGAGATTTAACCTCTACCTGTGGACGTACGTTATCAAGTGCAGACTCGAAGATTTCTAGGTGCGACTTGCCTGATTTTTCAGCAGCCACGTCTAGCGCACCATATACGATTTTTTCAGCAGTAGACTTCTTGCCGTCTAGCATTACTACGTTTACGAATTTAGCAAGAAGCTCTGATCCGAACTTCGGATCTGGAAGAATTTTACGTTGACCTATTACGCGTCTTCTAGGCATTTTCTCTCTCCGGTATCTTCAGGTTCGTCTTACTACGACGAATTCCCAAAACAAAATATATAAATTAAAACTTAAGTGCTTGGCCTTACTAACGGAGAACCATTAGCCCTTAGGACGTTTTGCACCGTACTTAGAACGACCTTGTTTACGGTCATTTACGCCAGCACAGTCCAGCGCGCCACGTACTGTGTGGAAACGCACACCTGGTAAGTCTTTAACACGACCACCACGGATTAGGATAACACTGTGCTCTTGCAAGTTGTGGCCTTCACCACCAATGTAAGATGTTACTTCGAAGCCGTTCGTTAGACGAACACGCGCTACTTTACGTAGTGCAGAGTTTGGCTTCTTAGGTGTAGTTGTATATACACGAGTACATACACCACGCTTTTGAGGACAAGCTTTAAGAGCAGCTGAGTTGCTCTTAGTAACCTTGCTGCGACGTGGCTTACGTACTAGCTGGTTAATAGTTGCCATTAAATAGCTCCTGAATTAATAATTACTACTGAAATAAATACAAAATCGCCCCACTTTTGCCGCTGCATTTTATTGAACGACTAAAATGGGTGGCGGAATTTTAATGACCAAAGTTTAGCCTGTCAACTAAAACCGCTTTAACCGATTAAAAGATTGCCCATATGACACGATAATAAAGGCTATATGTCATAAATTACATAAGACTACAATTGAACAATTGCAGAACAAAGAAGCAACACCATGATGCGAATTCAATTGTTTATCCTGCCTGTTTGCCTTGCTATGACTTCTGCCTGCAGCAACGGGCGTACCTATTCTGGCTTAGGGAAAGCGGGGAAAACGATGAACCTGATTGCTTGCATCGCCATTCGGAAGACTGTCATACACCCACAGCGTTTGTTAAGCGGGTGATCGCAACAAGGCAGCCTCCTTCGATATGAAAGAAGGCCTGGGCACAAGCTTTTTTGCAGCGCTTGAGCCCGTTGCGTACACATCGGTGATATTACAATCAGCTTGGCAAGGAAATTTAAAAGAAGTAAGACACTGACAGAGACATAAAATCATCGTTGCGAATAAGATAGTACTCATTAGCTGCGTGGTCTGCATTGATACCCCAAAGTTCAAACGCCCACTTCCAATCAGCATTCAGCCGGCCTGACGCTTCCAACCTCATATTCATTTCGGATATATCGGTCACGCTTTGCTCTATACCAAAAAGTACTTCTGTCCCTTGTACATCATTGAATACCAACCTGGCACCCAAAAAGAGTACCGACTTATTAATGTCGCTCGCCTGAGAATCAAACAGGTATTCAGCCAACCAGCCAACATCATAAATAGAGTCAAACACACCGACCTGAGTATACTCAAACCCTGCTCCTAATTCCCACAGGTTAGCTATGTCATCTCTATAAATACCTTCCATTTTGAATAGCCAGCTAGCTTTAGCCTTTTGAAATTCAAGTCCCGTTTGCCGCATCTGCACATAATAAGGCCTCACGCCACTGGGGTCATTGAGCAAATAAGGCTCGCGATTTGTTCCTTCAAAGTAGCTAATTGCATACTCAAATTCCTCCAGATAGTGATTAATCCGCAGTGCAACATCCCAATGTCTTTCTTCCGCCCCTGATTCATACTGGGGCGACAACAAATCTATGCCCGAAGGAAATAGGCGGCCAGACTCCCCCGCAAATGTACGCTCTCGAAAGTAAGGCAGGAGAAAGATGTTGATACTCCCCCAGGCTTCAACTGAACCAAACTGTAACATTGGCTGACCAAGCTTTTCTTCTTCATCAAGCGATTCAACCAAGTCAACCTGATTGATGACATCTACGATATGACGGGACTCTAAGACCCCCCAAAAAACCTTATTTAATCCGACACCCAGTTGATAGTCCTGCCAGTAAAACTCACCGTAAAACTCGCGAAAGTCGACCTTAGTCCTCTTATCATCATGGCTGTCTAATCGAAAGAAAGGTTTGATGTGAAATGTCTTAGTGTCGTCGTACCAACTAAACTCACTTTGCAGCATCACAGAGGACTGGCCATAGACAGGTCTGCCGGCGCGCTCCCCTGTGGGCTTGTTAGCGAATAACCGTTGATCGAGCTGAATCTCGTGGTCCTGCTCAAACTCAGCAGCGCCACTGTTAAAAGAGGCGCAGGTTACAAAAAACCACACATACCACTTCATGGTTTTATCTCATTCGCTTAAAACTAGCTTGACTAAAGTCTTGTTCACTGAACGAATGACCAAAAGACATGGCATGTGTTTTGAGTAAAGTTGTCTCTTTAGTCTGCAATTGTTCCATGCGCAGTGAGTGAGGACGCCAAAACTTATCTTTGTACAACTTATAGTCGGATAAGGTAAGTCGTTTTACCAGATTTCCAGCTTTATCAAAATACTCTTTTTTACTTGCCTGAAAGGTTTTTGTGTTTAACCAAACCACTTGTCGCTGATAGCCTGAATACTTATCTTTGGGTGTTTGCTCTACAACAAAGTGCTCAACACCTTCCAGCGGTTCTTTTTTTAAAAATTTAAAATCAAATTTTTCAATCTCAAATGATGATAAATCTTCATAAGCAAAGTGGCTTCCCATAAAAGGGCCGGATTTATTTGCAGATGCGATGCGTTTAACCCGCTTAATTGAGGGTAAATATAACCATTGCTGATCCGGCTTGCTGATGTGTGAATAGCTTAAAAAACGAGTACCTTTCACATCACGAGGCGTTTCAAATAGTGTTAGCAACTTATCACCATCACCAATCACTTCCAAAGCCCGCATTTTCATGCGCCGTTCATTCTTCTCACCCGTCGCTGAAACAATGATCATTTCCACTTCGGCCTCGCTAGACCCCCATCCTTTGTCTTTCAGCTTCCTTTCCTGCGATATCTTCATGCCCGCTTCCGAAGCCGAAAGCGCACTTAAGTCAATGCTGGCATAACCCTTAAAAGCAACCAGTGCCACCGCAATACCTAGCTGTATTGTCCATTTCATACACTAAACTCCTGTTCATTAAACCAGCGCACCATGACTGATGCGCTAAAAGAGACCTATAACAATTCTTTTTTGTTATACCTCAGAATGTTAGTCAGTGTCTTGCCATGACCGCATTCAACAAACTCAGCATCAGGGAAATGTTTGAAAACATAGCCGATAGAATCTGACCAACACACAGGGTGTGTTAGATGATCGGCAAGCGCCGTGGCAATATGATTAATAGGCTGTGCCGTAACGTTGCATACGAGCGGTATAAGGGGTGATGCAAATGCAAACTGCGACAAAAATTTTGCAAACTCTGTTTTTGCCTCTGCCATTTGTTTTGAGTGAAATGCGCCGCTGGTGTTTAGTTTCACAACGAACGCGCCCGATTCCCCGAGGTGTGCAGCCACTTCTTCCAACGCTTGTGCCGGCCCAGAAAGAACGGTTTGTAACGCACTATTATAATTTGCAAAATCAATGTGCTCTGAGGCAGGTATCGCCGCCAGTGCAGCTTCTATCTCAGCTCTGTTGAGTTTCATTACTGCACACATTGCACCACCGGCTTGCCGGGCCATCAATTCACCGCGCTTCTTGACCAGTTTAAGTCCATCTTTAAAACTAATGACGGAGGCTGCAACCATCGCATTATATTGGCCAATACTATGCCCAAGTACAGCACTTGGCTCATCATTACTACTTTGCCATTGTAAAAGATGTAAGTGATTAACCGTATAGATTGCAGCTTGTGCAAAGTCCGTTTTATTTAGTTGCTCCGCCGGACCATGTAAACAGAGTGATTTCAAATCATACCCCAGCACTTCATGCGCAATGTCTGCAATTTCAGGGGCGGTATCCCACATTTCGGCACCCATGCCGACTTCCTGTGAACCTTGCCCCGGAAAAAATAACACTTTGTCCATCTAACGTTCCTTCTTATAAATAAATCGTTTGATCAATTCTGGTAACATAAACAGGTCGGCTATCAATGCGATGAAAATGACCATTGCGGTTAACATGCCCATCCCCTGATTCAGTCTGAAACTTGAAAATGCCAAAATAGCAAAACCACAAACCAGAATAATCGTTGTATTGATAATCGGGCTACCAACTTGTTGATAAGTCTTGGCGATAACCTCATTAAATGTCGCAGCATTTAAGTTTTTCTTGATATGCGTTAAGAAATAAATCGTGTCATCGACCACAATACCGAAGGTCATCACTACAACTATCGATACAGCGAGTCCAACCTCACCATCAATCAATCCCCATATGCCAAATGCAATCACAGCAGGCAATAAATTGGGTAGTAAACTTAATACACTCATTTTCAAGCTTTTAAGTGCGATAAGTAAAATGATAGAAACAAATACAAATGCTAATACGGTGCTTGAAATTAAACTGTGAGCATTTGATTGACCAATGTCAGCGAACATGATGGTTGGCCCAGTGCCAGGGTGCAACTTAATATCACTGTTATACGATTTATGCCATTGTGCAGCTTTTGCTTCTAGTGCCAATATCTCCTTACTACTGACGTTGTCAACAACCACAGTGACACGTGTACTTTCGCGGCTGAGATCCACTAGATTCTTGGTAGACAATCCATAAGGTAATGACATTTCATACAACAAGTGCATTTGCGTCGCGGTTTCCTTGTTCTCAGGCAACCTGTAATCTTGGCTTGCCCCTCCCAGGCTTGCTTGATATAGCTTCTTTTGTACATCGGCTACGGAGGTGACATGACGAACGATCTCTTGATCATTTAGCCAGTGAGTAAAGTCATCAATATAAGTCAAATAGGCAGGCGTAAAGATCTCTGATTTTCCAGGAGACTGCACCTCAAAGTAAACTTGGTGAACTCCGGTGAGCCTCTGATCTATGTATTCAGCATCAACCCTTACCTTGTTTTCACTGTCAAAGTACTCAATAAAATTATCATTCAGTTCGTTGTATGTAATTGGGAAAACAAGCGCAACACTCAGGAGCAAGCCTGATACAAAATAGCGTCCAGACCGATTAGCAATATGCAGCCCAAGTTTACCCAATCGTTTCTCTGAACGCTCTGCGTGACTCACTTGCTTCAGTTTAAACAAAGATAAAAAGGCGGGTAAGAAAGTAACGCTTAACGCGAATACAGCCACATTACCGACAACAAGCATAAAACCTAAATCCTGAAGTGGCGGCACTTCACTGCTCATTATCGCGGCAAAGCCAGCGCACGTAGATAAGGTGACAAGAAACAATGGCCATATATTTGCCCGGACAGCCTGTTCAATGGCATCTTTTTGGTACATACCAGTTGCGATACGTTTTTGCACAGAAAACAAAATATGCATACTTTGCGCAACTGCCAGTGTCATTAAAACAGTGGGCGCAGACACTGAAATCGCAGTTAACTTCAGCCCGCTCAACCCGGCAATTCCCAGTGCAATAAACCAACTCATTGTAACCGACAGCAATACCGCAACAGTCGCAGCAATTGAACGAGTTAATAGCCAAGTCAGAAGTAACACGGTCAAATACACTAGCCCATAGAGTGTCTCCACGTCTGATTGTGCGGAGACGTCAAAGCCATGGTCAATCACTATCGAGCCGGTTAAGTGATATTGAAGCGTTTGCTCATCGTAAACACTCAACAGTTCGGTCAACGCTTTCATGAATGCCGCTTTGCCAGTCTCTGTTGTGACATCATCAGCGAGTGACAAATTGATACCCGTGACCGAGCGCTCAGGCCCGACTAAAAAGTCTTTTAAGCCTTTTTCAGCCTGTGCTCTTGCATAAAAGTCGTTTAAGTATTGGGGAGTTACTAAATCTTGCTCTAGATCTTGAACATAATCCGAGACTAAAATGTCATCGCCTTGAGCGCGAATGAACTGGTAATTCGTCACGCTATCAACGCGTAAAACATGAGATAAAGTTCTCATTTTTGCCGAAATATCAGCAATGAGATCGAGACCCGCTTTGTCGTATATCGTGTTATTAGGCGTTGTAATAGCAATAAACACATTATTTGATCTGACAAACTTATCCTGTAACGACTCAAACGCCTGTAGCTTTACGTTATCCTCTGCAAAAAAGTCTCTGTAGTCAGAGCTAAACTGCAAACGCTCCAAACCATAGCCTGTACCTAAAGTGATAATTATCGAAAGTACAATAATCCACCACCGCATGGATAAGATCGAAAACTGCTTTGACGTTTGAATCGAGTCAATTTCAGAAGATTGAATTGGATCACTCACTTAATACACTCCTTGCTGATTCTCGTAAAGGTATACGCCAAAGCAATGTAGTAAACCAATGCCCAGAGCGATAAATGAAGATACTTTATCAAAATCCGAGACCGGCTCTTTCATAAAGGGGATTGCCAGAACAACTGAACCACGTAGCACGTATATCGCCGCAATTGCCATCAACCCATATAATAAGAATGGCGCTGTGAAATACTTTGCTGCCGCGAGATTGTAATAGCTGAAAATAAAGAACACTGCTGTGACGCCTAAAGTCACAATTGCAGGTATCCATGAACCATTTTCAGCTTTCGTCGCCATGGCCTCTCCAGCCCCAAAGTAACGATAAGCGGGTGCGCCCACGTAAATTATATACAAGTGCAAAATCGCGATCGCCGCATTGATAACTGCACATACAAGCCACGTAATCTCATTCATACACATTCCTTTTAAAATCGAGTTAAACTACCAAAACCAAACCTTATCGTGCTCAAGACATAACTGTGCCATAGTCTCCGTCACCTCAACCCCGTCTATCAATTTCAGATCACTGCTGTACTTCGCAAGGTCTTCAGACAGCACCCAGATACGAGCACCCTTTTCAATTAACGCTTTAATGGAGTAAGGGTTATGACTGAGCATGACTTTTTCGACTTCACCTATGTCTAAGCTCATAGCAGCCTGTTGTTCAAAACACATCGCCACTGCAGAGCCGGTCAGCAACAGGTTATGATTGGCCCTCATTGACTTCATGCATTCAGAGAGCCATACAATATTGCCATACTGCTCTTCCAGTGCACCTCTGAATCCTTTTTCAACAATCGCCAAAGAAGAATTTAAACGACTCATATATCACCTACTTTACAAACATGCCTAAATCGTCCATTTGTTCAATGCACGACGTAAATTGAAGTGCAACTTCATCCAGATGGCTGTAATCATGTGCATTCGAAATTAGGAACCCGTGCAGTTCAGGCATATAGATATTTTTCTGACGCATAAAATAAGCCATCGCCAATGTTGCCTTAAAGTTAGCTCCTTGTAAGGCATCTCTAAAGTAAGACGGTTGCTTGTGTGTAAAACACACTGAAAACATGGAATAACCTGACTTCAATCGCATGTTGATGTCTCTGACATCGGTAGCATGCTGCATCTTATTTGTTAGATAGCGGGTTTTATCGCGTAACGACTGATAAATATCTTGATTTGATTTCAGGTGATTCAGTACAGCAAGTCCCGTTGCACAACTGACGTAATTTCCGCTCATTGTGCCACCCAGGAATACACGCTCTTCATAATCTCTGAACGGGTCCCCTGTCGTACGGCCTAACTCTAGCAGCTTATGCTTACCCACAACGGCGCCTGCCGGTAGACCGCCACCGATGATTTTCCCCAGGCAGGTAATATCGGCTTCGACGCCTGATAGCGTTTGAATACCGCCGTAGTCCACCCGAAAACCAGTCACAACCTCATCAAACACCAGTGGAATATCGAGTTCAGTACAAAGTGCCCTCAGTTTCTGCAAATACTCAACCTCAATCTGCCCTGCCCCGGCTTGCATTGGCTCTACCAAAACAGCAGCGATATCATCAGCTTCTTTACGTAATACTTCTAATGAATATTCGTGGTTGAATTGCAATACACGTGTACTGTTTACAATATGGTCTGGTGTGCCTTGGCAGCCAGCAATCGCTTGGGGATCATGCTTTTCGCCGTGTACTTTGAACCATGAAGAGACCATAGCTTGATCAGAAAAGCCATGATAGTGTCCTTCAAATTTCGCGATCTTTTTCGCATGTGGACGATATGCTCTGCACAGTCGCAGCGCATGAATAACAGACTCAGTGCCCGAGTTAGAGAAAACCGCATAATCAGCCCCAGGAAAAGCATCTACTAACGTTTCGGCCAGTTCCACTTCCAATTTGTGACCCAGTGCATTGATATTGACGTTTGAGCTCGCAGATTTCATCGCTTCCTGAACAACTGGGTGGCTGTATCCCAGAATATGAGGACCATAACCACAACTGAGGTCGATCATTTTATGCCCGTCAACATCTGTTACATAAGGTCCAGAGGCTGTCTCGACAAATAGAGGGTAATTACTCGGAAAAAAATATCTATCTAAGTGTGTAGACGCAATAAGGCTCTTTTTCGCCTGATTGCGTAACACTAAGGCTTTAGGGTTTTCTTTCTCATACCAGTTATCCAGCATGGTTTTGATACTATCGCTGACGAACGGAGAATACTGATCTGAAAATGCTCGCGCATTCCCCCATACATCCAGATTCGGATCCATCTGAGTAGCAAAGCCTTCACAAGACATCATGGCCAGCTCAGCTTTGGTAAAGTTTGGTGTATAAGAAGCGTTATATTGATGCAGTACTTTATTCACATCATTGAAAAACTTAGCCGTGTCCCAGCGCTCTGCAACCGTTTTAAAGTGGTATTCCAGTACGTCCGACATGTCTTTTTTAAAGCCATCATTTTGCAATAGATCTTCGTCACAAAGTGCAAAGCAATTGGTAAAGCGGCGAACGGCAAGCGGCCAGTTGTGATTGGTGGCTGCATAATAGAACGAAGAAAGCCCCCATTTTTCATGCTCTGTTAAATAGGCAACAATACCAAAGTCGATGAACGTAATTTTACCATCCTGAGTGAAAATAATATTACCTGGATGCGGGTCGCCATGGCACACACCATCGAAATAAAGCATTGTATAGATGGCATTTTGCAACCTAGCGGCAAGCTGAGATGGCGATTTGTCTACCTGATGATAGTTAAGCGCTTTAATGCCATCGACGAATTCCATAACCAGGATATTATCGTGACACAACTCCTCAAAAGGGGCGGGAACTTGAATATACTCATGGTTGAGGAAGTTATTTCTGATCTGTTTCATATTGTGCAGCTCAATTGATAAATCAAGTTGTTCGCACAATAAGCGTCTAATTTCATCCATGCGTTTTGAGGCATGCATCTTTTTCATCAAAGGAACAACCTTCTCAAAGATGTTCGTCATGCCACAAATAAAACTAAGGCTGCGCTGCATTTGTTTACGCACATTTTTACGCACAACTTTGACCGCGACGTCTTCACCTGTGACCAATCTGGCACGGTGAACCTGGGCGATGGATGCACTGGCAATGGCTGTCTCGTCAAACTCAGCAAAAACTTCTTCTAAGGGTTTTTTATACGCTTTCTCTAACTGAGATTTAATATAGCTAAAGTCGTTTGCTGGCGTATCGTCTTGTAGTTTTTGAAGTTGACGAATGGTCGCCTCAGGTAATAGATCGGAACGTGTTGATAAAATTTGAGCTAGTTTGATGTAAAATGGCCCACCAGCTAGTGCAAGCTTGTAAAGATAATACCCTAGTTTTTCACCAAATTTGGCACTTTTCCTATTAGAAAAAAGTGCACGAGCTGAGTAAAAAAACATCATAGGAAATCGAAACAAAACAGAGTTCTGCATATCGCGTCCTTGTTACTTAGTACCAAGCACTAAGGCTTGATCTGATTGGTTAAGATAAAAGTTGAACGAGAAAGGAAGTAACACTTCTACTTCTTCTATTTGATTTGTCGCGCCACGCTCTTCCATACAGTACTGGCACACATACCAGCGCAACTGATCAGGATATTTAGCAAACAAACTTTTCGCCAGTTCATACATGGGGTAATTTCCCTGCTCATCCAGCCGAGACTTAATCGGATCCTGAGTACGGATAGAAGTCGTTTGGGTGATAGCGGTACTATTGCCACAAGTCCAAATGACCACTTCTTTCCCTTGGCTTAAAATAGATTCAGCCATACGAAACACCGAGGTTGTTCCGTCATTGGCAAACGGACTTCCCATTAACCCCAGGAAAATTGAATGGGCTTCCTCATCTTTTGTTGGCTTGTGCTGGCAAGCATGAATGTGCGTATCACACATTTGAAACTCCTTCTTTAAATTTCACATTTTGTCGATTAAGCCCAACACGTATGTATAAATTTCTAGCTTATCGAAGAGGAGTACTTCTTCAGCCTCATATCTCAGCTAAGCGATATTCAGATTAAGCCATGTCATTTATACCAATAAAGCGACTCTAAGGGTTTCTGTAAAAGCACTTACTTCCCCCACCGAAATGCCATATCCAATGGTCTTGTCACCCTTGTCCCAACGGAGCACCGGCCCATAAAGCATTTAGTTGGCATGGGAAGGTTAAAGGCACCAAGTCACAAATACTCTTCGAGTCCAATACTCATTGGAGTTGGCAGACACACTCGTGGAGTTCACCATCTCCCATTGTCACAACTAAACAGTCAGTGCCAGATTGGACGCACTGATTTATTCATCAGACACAGAGTGAATTCATCTATTTCAGCCGCTTTAATTTCTTCGGGCAGGGTGATATCTCCGCGCTGCTGCAAGCTAAATTTATCGACAAAACAGGTAATATTTTCGTGTTGTGCACATGCTAAGATTGCTGTTTTATCACGCATGTGCAACAAGCTAATCGCATCTTGAAAAAGCCACACCGCAACTTGCTTTCCTGCATTTGCAAGTTCGGTAGCGAGCGTGAGCCCTGAGGTACACCCGCCACCCGCTAAGTCATTTTGTGTCTCAACAATTAAGTAATCACACATAGCTCATTGCTCACTTAGTACGTTAGGACGTAGGAAGTAAATGACATGCCTGAGCTACCTAACCAGCAGCCCACTTTATCCCCGCGCTGTAACTTGCCACTTTCGATATCCAACGCCAAACTTGCCGGCATTGATACCGTACCCAAGTTGCCATAGTTCGGGAATAAATATGTAATCTTGCCACCTGCTCCCGCTTCTTGCGCCCACTTTTCATACGCATTGACGTCACCACCAGTATGCGCATAGATAGTTTTCACTTCGTCAAAGCGATGTGAAATCTTGTCAAGTATTTCTATCATGCTTTCAAAGCTGGCAAATACGCGTGAACTAAACGCGGTAAATGACCCCAGGCCATTGAGTGCAATCAATGAACTATCCATACAACGCCCTTCGTAACCGGCCAAAGGAATCGTACAAAGATCGGCCCCTTCCTTTTTACTAATGTAGTACCGCTCCCAATCATCACCATCAGCAGATAAGATTGTTGCCGCCGCACCGTCTCCGCCACAATAAGCGCCAAAACAATGTTCTAAGCTGCGGAAGTTCTTCAAGGTGAAATTACTCGGGTAAGACACACCACCTTTATTGAAGTAACTCTCCGCATTGATGATCAATGCATTTTTGTACTTACCGGATTTAAAAAAGCTCTCAGCGATATCTGTTGCTCTTGACCACGCCATACAGGCATCCATAACGTCAAAGCAATCGACCTTGTCCATACCCAGTGCTTGCGCAATAAAGTATGAATCGGCCGGTTCCAGAAATCCTCTGGCAATACCGCAGAAAATCAGTACATCAATGTCTTGACGATCAATTCTTGATTCTTCAAAAGCGGCTTCTGCTGCCTGAACCATTAACTCCAGGGGGGTTTCATTGGTAAACCAGTAACGCTCCTGAACACCAATGCTATCTAACATGTAGCCAATTGACGCCAATGCGGTGTCCAGATCACCATCAAATACAGGAGCACTGTGTTCTCTTACCACATCTAAAATATCTTGATTTGATACTTTCTTTTTCGGATGTACGAATTTTACTGACTCAATCTTCATAACTTATTCCTTGATTATTTTCGCAACCAGTGAGTCCATGGTTAGCACACGCGTACCATCAACTTCTGCAAATCCAGATGTCACAAACGAATCCTCACTCAGCACTTCAAGTCGGACACTCATATCTAGTCGACATGCCAGAGGGATCGGCGCATGTTGCGTTACACCCGAGATACTGCCTAGCAGTATCTGTGGCGCTTTATCCGCATCATTACTTACATTGATAAGCGCAATAGTTAACTGTCCCAAGGATTCAATCACTAATTCGCTTGGCCAGTTCTGCTCAGTGTCTTGTAATAAAAACGGTTCTTTTGCCGCAATGACTTTGCAGCCTTTTGCCCATTCATTCTTTTCAAACGACGTGATCTGATCGAGTAAAAGAAACGGAAACCTTTGCGGCAAATATTGGGTAATTCTCTCACCTGAAATAAAATCTTTTTCCATGATGTTTTCTCCGCTAGATCACCAGTCCACCGTCGACAACGAGAGTTTGCCCTGTGACATATTGCGCTTTTTCAGAGGCTAAAAAGGTGACAACATTGGCCACATCATCGACCGTGCCCATTCGCTTCATCGCGATTTTACCTTTCATCTCTTTGCGCTCTTTATCAGACATATATCCCGTCATGTCTGTCTCAATAAATCCAGGTGCCACGACATTCACTCTGATGTTCCGTGGCGCAAGCTCCTTCGACAGTGATTTAGCCATACCAATCAAGCCTGCCTTTGATGCGGCATAATTGGTTTGGCCCGCATTGCCATATACACCTGCAACAGAGCTGATCATGACAATACTGCCTTCACGTTGTAGCAACATTTTGTACCCGGCTTTTTTTGCCAGTAAGAAGCTGCCTGTTAAATTTGTCGTGATCACTGAGTTCCAGACTTCACTTTCCATAGTGATCATCATGCCATCAGCGGTGATCCCTGCGTTGCTTACTAAGATATCCAACTTCTCTAGCGGGTCGATTTGTTGCTCGAACAACACATCTATATCTTGCTCACTGGCAATGTCGCAGCAGGCAGCGACAAACTGCTGCTCTGGATAAAGCGCTTTAAGTGTTTCAACCAGATCGTCAGCCATCTCTGCATTACTACGATATGTGAATACAACATTCGCACCTTGCTTGGCTAAGTCCTCAACGATGCCTTTTCCAATACCTCGATTACCACCGGTTACCAGTGCGTACTTTCCTTGCAACATAATTCATTACCTTAAATTTGCTTGTTAACGATATACAAACACCGATTTGGACTTCACCTGCCCATCAACACTGATTTCGGCTTGTATATGAACTTCACCCGGCTTTTTTTTCTTGATTGACGAATTCACGTTGAGCACATCGCCTGGCCGAACAATATCAATAAAACTGACGCGTTTAAGCTGAGCATATGGTTCAGATTGAGAGGATCCAATCTCCTGAAATAGCTGATCGCTGAGTTGGCGCATACACCTTAAAGACATCACTCCAGGAAACACGGGGTCGCCAGGGTAATGGCCCATTACAAACGGCGCACTGCCACTTACGAAATAATTGCCTTGTGCACTTTCGTCATTTTCTATACGTACATTACTTAACACACAAATCTCCTTATTTACCCGCATCCACCAGCATGATCTAAATCCAATGCAAACTTGCAAGACAACGGCAGATCTAATGCCTCTTCGGAGCCCAATTTAGCGTGCTCGATAAAATCATTTAAGCGATCAAGACCCCAGTATTGCTGCCGTTTCATTGCGAACATAGGGACACCAAACACATCTTCTCGATAAATTCGGTATAAAATATCGATGCCTTGCGCACGAATTTCTGAGTCATCTGCTGCGGCGACAACTTGCTGGCTTAGCTCTGCATTTAGCCCTATTCGCTCACATATTTTGAATAAGGTCTCTTTTTCACTGATGTTCTCACCAAGCTGCCATCGCGCCTCGTAAGTGGCCCAGAAAAACGCATTTCCAACGCCCAACTCTTTTGCCTTTAGATAGCCAAGGTGGCTCAACTCCCACCAGGGGGCGGGATCAATTGGCCAACTGATTTTTAAACCGAAGGATTTGGTCAGTCGCGCTATATCCTTAAGAATATAACGGTGTTTTGCATCACTCATTGCACGATAGGGAAACTCTCCGGAACGCGCACTAAGATCAGACGCATTCTGTTCATCCGGTTCCCAAAAAGGAACGAGTTCAATCTCGTTCCTTTCAATACGACTTTTCAATGCAAGTGAAGCCAGCCATGAATACGGGCTACGAAATGAAAAGAAGTAAACAGGTTTCATACCTATATTATCCAACTAAGTTCTTGTGGATAGATGCTTTTGTTTCATCATCAAATGCAACTAAGCTCCAGTCTTTACGGTCGTTAATACGTGCGTAACCGTGGGTAATGCTGCCTGTCGCTGTATGGATTAGTTTTCCGTTGCGCTCTACATAGCAATCCATGCGATGCGTATACGTAAAGTCACGATAGGTATCAACCAGGGTGTAAGTTGTGTACAGCGTCTCTTCCATGAATGCTTCTTCAAGAATTTCAACTTGTGCAGAAGGTACAACTGGGATCCACTTTTTCTCATGCAGCATAGTGCGAATGGAGATACCATTGTCCGCCAGGAACAGATCTTCAACTTCTTCCATAAGACGCAGGTAACCTGAATGTTTCATACGCTCGTTGAAGTGACAATAGAAATAGGGAATGTGCCATTTCCAGACCAATGATTTTTCACTATTGGCTTTAATAGCAGCAACCACACTGTCAGAACCATTCACTTCACCACGGCTTTCAAGGATATCTGCACGCTGTGCACTTTCAATCGCAGGACGTGAAATAGTTTCGTACGTCCATTTTTCTAATGCTGGTACCTTAATAGGCGCAACATCTTGTGTAACCGGGCTATCGTCTAACTTAAACAGCACAGCTGCGCGGCAAACTACTGCCTTGAGCATTTGGCCATCTCGCTCAACATTCAAGTTAACAATCAAGCTGATAGATTCGTCTTGGTCGCGTTCTTCATCAATTTGAACATCAGCTTCAACAACATCATCCATGTGCAAGGCATGTAAGATACGTGCATCAGAATCAACGATCTCTAAACAAAGGCCGTTGTCTTCATACAATGCACGAGGCACAAATTCATTTTGACGGAAATGGTCTAAGATCGCTTCTTCAGCTACATACATAACGTGCTTAAAGCCGATCCAGGTACAAATGTTATTCCCTTCATTTCTGGGAAAGATAGTTGATTTAGTGGGTTTAGTTACTGTTGACATCGTAAGTTCCTTTTCAATAAAACTAGTTATTAGTTTTGAAACAAAATCTGAATCTTCCACCATGGCAAAATGACCACAGTGCGCTATAAACTCAAACTGTCCCCGCTTAAACTTGGTAGAAAATTGACTTATCTCTTCGTGTGGAATTGAAAAGTCTTGTGCACCACCAGCTATCAAAGTTGGCATTGAAAAAGGTGATACATCTAATCCAGGGGTTTGAGAGTAAAATTTGTAAAATTCCAACCAGCTTGACGGGCTGTACAGTTGTTTGGCTTTATTTAAGACAAGCTCTCTGGATCGTGGCTTCATGCTTTTACCACCTAACCTTGCATCGATACTCATCATTAAAAATTTATCAAACTCCTGAACCATCCCGGTGAAGAAAGGCCAGTCAAATATTTTGTAGTCTTGACGTGAATACACTGAAAGCAAAACCAAAGCATGGATATCCTCAGGTTTTATCGCTTCTCCTAAAGATAAAAGCACATTGGCGCCAAAAGAGTGTGCGAGTACCACTTTGGGACCTTTTGGTAGATGCTTCCACGCTTCGGCCAACACAACATCAGCCGAAGGTTCGTAGACCAGTTCATCACCAACCTCTAAGTTCCACGGCAAATCCATCTCATAATAAGCGTCAAACTTCATGGGCAATTTATTTACTGCTTCTCGCCACACATCGTGAGAATCAGCAATGCCATGGATCAGGATAAGCTGGTACGGACAGCTTGGCTCGTCGGACTGCTTTTGTAGCGACAAAATCCGAGCTTCGGAGCCAATATCTATCTGGTCATGCTCAATCAACATCATGAAATCTGCCAGTACTGGCTGTGTGCGGATACAGAGCGAGGTTCTCTTTTACTCGCATATTCACATGCGAGTTTAATTTTCAGAACTCCTGCTGCTCCACTCGCATCATTACACAGCGTTTTGATCTCTTCATCTGTGATCAAATTCTCTGCAATGGCCTGCTCACCCTGATGTAACTTGACAACTTGTTCAGCACGGGCAACGGTGGATGACTCTAGCAGATAGCCACAGGCACCATGAAAGCGCGGCACGCTGGGCGCGATATATTGTGCAATGACGTCATTACTGACCTCAACGCCAATCACCAGTACACGCTCTGCACGCTGGGTGTCAATTAAGTCCATCGCCAGTTGCAACGCGTCATCACCAGATGACTGCCCATTACATAGCATCAAGTTGGGACCTCTTAGTTGGTTCACTATCGAGATTGATGCTGAAATCGAGTTAGAAGAAGCATTTGGTAAATCCATTGCACTGGTTGCATCAACGTGCTCTTGCGCAATGGTTTGTGCTGTTTTTAGTACAGTATCAACATTACCAAGGTTAGAACTTACGATGATTGCAGTGGCATCTTTTTGAGCATCACTCAGCGAAGGAGCAGACGCCAAAATCTGTTGCGCGGCAACCAAAGCCATGAGCGTCGCTTCATCTTTGTAACGAAGACCTTTTCTGCCTAATAACTTAGAGGCCGTTTTATAGTGCAAGTGGACATTTTCTGCTTCAGCGATGCAAGGTATTTCATTGCCCGCCATTTCTGGCTTGTATAGCTCACAACTTAAAATCGAATACGTATTAGACATAACCACTTTCCTTGTATTCAGACACGAGAACAACAGAATTGACACCACCAAAACCAAACGCATTAACTTGAACATGTTTTATTGGGGCTTTATGTGACTGAGCATAAATCGGAAAATCCGTGACTTCATCCAAAGGCGCGCTTGTCCCCGGTGTAGGTGGTACGACAGAGTTTAAAATAGACTCCACCGCAGACATGACCCCGATACAGCCAGATGCCCCGGACGTATGGCCAGTCATTGCTTTAATCCCAGATATTGCTGGTTTGCGCTCTATCGTTTGATAAAAGTTAGACAGGGCTTTTGACTCAACCGAATCGTTCAACTCTGTGCCTGTACCATGCACATAAATCAAGTCAATATCTTGCTTGTCAATATTGGCTTGCGCAAAGGCTTCCGTAATCGCACGCTCAATACCGGGTTGATCTGGTGCTGTTTCGTGCACAGCATCAGTACTCAAACCAACAGAGTTGACCTCGGCTAGTATGGATTGCTGACGACTTTTTGCACTCTCTTCGCTTTCCAGTACTATGGCGACACCGCCATCACCCATCAATACACCCTGGCGGCTTTTTTCCATGACCTGAACGGCAGTTGGCATATTCGGATTAACGCGATCTAATAAACCAAACATAGATGCCGTGAGTGTATCGCACCCGGCAACAACGGCCATTTTTGTGCGCCCTAGTTTGATTTGATCAAATGCCAACGCCAGTGCATAGTTTGATGCTGCGCATGCATTTGACAAGGTATAGACATTGCCACAGTTAGGGAGGACGCTTTTCACTGCTTTACTAAAATCTAAATCTGCAACATCAGTTGGCTCATTTTGTAGCGCGGATACCTCCAGTGTGCGTAACTCACGCAAACCTGTACCAACATAAACAGGAACCGTTTCAGATTCAATTTCAGGTACTTCTTCCATTGCTTCGGTGATTGCCCGAATCAAGAAGTGGCTGCTTCTCGCTTTGCCAGCTTCCCCCTGGTCTTCACGTTCATAAGCATTCGGTTTATTAAATTTACTTGCATCCAGTTGCTTAAGCGGCTGGTTGCCTTGTGTACCTTTAACAAACTCTGTAAAACATGTTTTTGAGTCATCGCCTACCGCGGTACACGCACCAATACCGGTTATCACTACACGAGTCATACAGCCTCCTTTCGAATCACAACCATACCTGTGTTTCCCTTGATGCACTGTGCATATGCAACCCCAATTTCACCTGGTTGCAACTCATCTAGTAAAGCACTGATTTGCAATGTGAAATGCGCACTATTTGCATTGCCATACTGTTCATAGGCATCGATCATTAATACGTGCTCATCGAACACTTCAGCCAAACACATACGCTCAATTTCTTTCGCGTTTGGCCACAGGCCTCCCAGAGAAACAGCCCGTACCTTGTCACTTGTCACATCCGCCTGCTGAAGCCCATCGGCGATGAGGGACTTTAATGCCGCTGCATTGCTCGGTTCAGGATTAAATCCTCCCAGACAAGACAGTACAGTTGCAATAGGCGTGCGACCATATTGCTCAGCAGTCTCTGCAGATTCCATCACAAAAAACACACTGGCTTCTGTGAACTTCTCCGTTTCGTTGTACTGCTGTGCTAAGGCGCTAAAGGCCTTCTTATTCGTTTGAGATAGCTCTTCGCATCCCCCTACAAGTAGGGTCTTCGCATAGCGGTTTTCTATCAGTGACAGACCATATTGAATGGCAGCCAAACCACTGAGCTCACCAGCAGAAATGGTTGTATTTGGTCCTTTTAAACCATGCCAGATTGCTGATTGGCCCGCGGCGCAGTTCATTACTGTATTCGGAAAAAGCGCAGGATTAACATAGTCAGGTTTATCGTAAGCTAATGACTCGTAAGTAAACCGGACAATACTGTCCATACTTCCCTGTGCACTACCAACCACAGTGCCGATGCACGTTGGATCAGCTTGTTGCTGCTCACGCAAGTCGTCCATGTGCGTGCCAATACCATATATGGATAAGGCTGTCAGGCGGTCAAGGTTCCGGGTTCCTTTCTTTCCAAGCGCGGCTTTTACTTCGAAATCAGCCATTACATTAAACTGCTGCGTTTCGTTATCGCCCACCAGAACTTGCTTTAGTGAAATTACTGTATTTGTCATGTTCCCTCACTTACTCATGAAACGCGCCATACAAGGTAATTGCATTGTTTCCACCAAATGCAAATCCATTGTTCTGTACAATATTGACTTCCGACTTACGAGATTGATTTGGAATACAATCCACTGGACAATTTTCATCCGCAGTCTGATGATTTATTGTAGGAGGCAGAAATTGCTCTTTAATTGCCAATACACACGCTATACTCGCGATTGCACTTGCAGCACCCATAGAATGACCCAGCATCGACTTGATCGAACTGACAGGAGGAGGTACTTCTCCATAGACAAGCTTGATAGCACCAGATTCAGTTTCGTCATTTGCAACCGTGCCTGTGCCATGAGCACAGATATAATCGACTTGCTCTGGCTTAATGCCCGCATTCTTATGCGCACGGCGGATACATGCAGCGATACTCTCTTTGTTAGGAGAAACCATGTGGTTTGCGTCGCAATTCAAGCCGTATCCCAGTACTTCCGCATAAATCTTAGCGCCGCGTTTGCGCGCACTACTCAATGACTCTAAGATCAAAATCCCAGACCCTTCACCAGTCAAAATCCCCTTGCGGTTCTTATCGAAAGGCTGGCATTTTTCAGGTGCAATGGTTCCCAGGCGGAAAAAGCCTGCGTATGTCTTGCGACAAACAGAGTCACTGCCCCCACAAATTGCAGCTTCAGCCTGACCTGAACGGATTTTGTCAAACGCATGGCCTATGGCGTAATTTCCAGCAGCACAAGCTGTCGAAATAGTCACTGACTCACCCGTTAAGCCATACTCTCGTGAAATTGAGTTTGCTAAATTTGCAGACACCGATTGCTCAACAAGGTCTATGTTGAAAGCCTCATCATGACCAGCCTGGCTGGCTTCAACCCAATCTTTGGCAATTTTGTCCAGACTTTGAGATTCTCCGTCAGTAGTACCGATACAGACAGGAATTCTCCGCCCGGAAAGCTGTTCCACTGAAAAACCAGCATCGTCTAGCGCCATTTTTGCCGCAGCAATGGAGAACTGACTTGTACGGCCCAGTTCTGACAAGGGAATATGCTTGATATAGTTCTGAGCTGAAAAGTCTTTGACTTCACAATTCACCACATCTTCATATCCTTGGGTATTAAACTGTGATGCAGGGCCTGCACCCGACTCCCCAGCAAGTAAGGCATGCTTAAACTCATTGATGGAAGTGCCAACACTGGACACTACCCCTAAACCTGTAATTACAACTCTATTAACAGACATGTTCACTCCTTGAGTCGAGGAAAGGGAATAGAAACATTCCCTCTTTTATTACCAGCCTGCGTGCTCTGAAACTACACCGTACACGCCGTCAAGATTGACCATTTTTGCTAGCTCGGCCTGAGGAATCTTCACTTGATATTCCTTTTCCAACGTTGCCAGGATTTCAATTGCTCTCAACGAATCCGCGTTATGATCTTCTTTGAACAGACTTGTTTGTGTTACCTCATCCTCTTCAAGCTCAAGAATGTCACAAACGATTTCTTTGATATTTTCTACGCGCTCTTGTTTACTCATTTCAAGTTTCCTTTTTAACTTTTAAGTGAAGTATTAAATTATCATTTAACACTATATAAAAATCGCCATCCATACCATTAGATAATTTTGATGACAAAATATAAAACGCATCAAAATCAGCTAAAACAGCAGATCCAGATACATCATAAAAATCATTACAAACCAAATTCAATCCAGCCAAGTCGCCAACCAAAGATATAAAGCAAGCGTCTTTCACAAGTTCAAAATTCAAAAGCCCAAAATTAACAAAATCAAACTTTTCTATAATAAACCTTGGCTTTTTATATTCATTATTTAAATCCCATAAAATGACACCCTCATTACAGGATTTTGAATCACTTTCAACTTGACCCACAATATAATGAGCACCATTAGCACCCACATCAGACATACCAGCCCAAAGAGACATAAAACCGGAGTTAATACCTGTAAAGGTGAAATTTGAATTATTTGACTGACTTTTTATTGACAAACAACTGGCCGGCATATTTACCGAGCTATTTGGTGCATAGGTCGCCCCTAAACTTGTTTCACTACCTTCCTCTAGCTCTTTAGATATAAGGCACCGAACGTCATCATCCGCGGTACTGGTCCCCAATGCATAGAAAGGCTGTTGACCGTTTTTGATATTAAGTAAAGACTGTGCGGACAACACATATTTAGTGGCCATTGAATAATAGCGATGCCCTTTCTTGCCCAAATACTCTCTGGGGTCGAACCAATCTCGCTTTATGCTCTTGTTAAACGGTGGGGAGTCCGTGCCTATATAGCTATTTGTCACCCAAGCAATGTCACATACTGCAATCATGATGCTTCCTTATTGACCGTCATAAAAGACATGCAATTGTGTCCGCCAAAAGCTGTACTATTTACCAGCGCGCAACGTGCCAAATTAGTCTTAGCCACCTGGAATCGCCCACTTAAATGTAATGCAGCACTCAGATAAGAAAAGGCCGCACTGGCACCACCCGTATGACCAATCCATTGCTTTAGACACACAGTTTTATCTGGGGTAAAAGTGTCCGGAAAAACACGTTTGAGTAATGCGTGTTCAATTCCATCATTGAGCTGTGTACCGGTAGCATGCGGTAAAAATAGCCCAACATCACAAGGAGAGACGGTATATTCAGTCATTAAGTGATCTAGACACTTCGCTAAGGTTTTTCCTTCCGGGTTAGGCGCCGTAACATGATAACCATCGCAATTTAATGTCGTTTTTTGTATATAAGCGTAGTGCTTTACATGGGTATGGTGTGTCAACACTAACGCTGCTGCTCCAGCGCCCAAAACCGTACCATTGCGGGATGCCTGAAATGGTCTGCAAGAATGGTCATCTAGCGCCATCATCGCTTTGAATGCCATTTGTGAAGAATCACTTTTTGCTTCAACACCGCATACCACAACCGCATCATGCCCTTGAGCTAATAGTTTTTGTGCAATGGGCAATGCGTAGCCAGAAGAAGAACAAGCATTTGAAACAGTGAGATACAAACCTTTCAAGCCATGTTCAGTCGCCAGCTTTTGCGCTAGGTTATAACGCTCATATTGGGCGCACTTTGTTATTTCCAGCGCTTTGGTATCACCTGCGCCTGTCGCAATAATAAGAGCGATGTTGTTAAACTCCGCTTTTGTTTTGCCCAACGCTTCTGTTATAGCTTCATTTGCCAGATACCAGGCGCTGCGGGCTTGTTCTTCAGTTAAAAGCCCTTGATAAAAAACGGTATCTGATAACGCCCCTTCTTGTGCAAACTTGCCCGGAAGCATTGGCGCTAGGTTGTACAACTCTCTCAATGTGTCGATGCCGTGCCCCAATGCACTCACCGCACCAAGCCCAACAATGTGCATTAAATCGCCTCCTTGCGAATTACAATCAGCTTACCAACATCCATGATCCGCTCACCATTTGCCACTGCATAACCTGATATGAATGCGGTGTCATCAGAAATATATGAGATACTGGAGAAGTATTTAACAACATCACCAGGATAAACCTGTGAAAAGAATTGGCATTTATCAATTGCACATACCACGATAGGTCTGCGGGTATCGACGACATCCCAATGCTCAGCCAGCAGTAAAACAGCTGACTGCTCCAGTCCCTCAATCAATGCGCCCCTAGAAAAAGCCATCTCTTGTTGTGTAAGGTCACCGTACGCATTTTGATAATACAAATCACCATAGCTTATATTTTTTATAGCACTTCCATGCTCTTTATTTGCGTATACCTTGTCGACAACCAGCAATGGAAAACGCTGAGGCAAATGGCAATATGAGTCTTGATAGCTAATATTATCGCTTTCGATTACAACACTATCCAACTTCTTTAGGTTCTGATGGTGCTTCTCAAAGACGAGCTTTGTTGCCAGCTCCCCTTGCAAGTTATATTCAAAAATCAACTGCCCCTTTCCATTTTTATAAATATTAATGGAAACTAAGTCGCCAGGGGAAAAGCCTTTATAGAATGCACTCTTATTTAGAAACTTATAGGCATGACACTCTTGAATCAAATCAATAATGCCATATGAAAACTCCACCATTAATGAAGCAGGAAAAACAGGGAAGAATGGGTAATGACCTTTAAAAACGACATCATCTTCAACAAATTCAAAATCCATCCCTTTTGTTTCATCTAGCTTTAAAGGGGTTAATTTTAAATTCGATATAAAATCACGAACACTTAATGAATAACTCACAGCCACACACCAAATAAAAACAACATAAACACAAGAAAGCACAGACATATAAACAACGCCTGCCATTTCTGATGGGGTACAAATTACACATTAAAAAATTTTTTGTCTAATGATTTTTTGATGGAAAAACAACAACTATTGAACAGAGAAAAACAATTTAAAATTTATTAAAAAACACAGAAAAAAATATGAAAATTTAAAAAAAGAGAAGAACAGAAAATAGAGTAAAGATACTAATAATATGGAATTATGATAAAATTCATTTGCTTAGACAGATTCCCATTCTATTCAAACATACGGCGGCCAAAGTCAGAATTACAGTTTGCAAAATAATGAATTGTCAACAGAGGGAGGGGCGTTCCGAATCTGGTGCATGATTTCTTCAATTTTATCGCACAGATATTGCGCAAACAAAAATAATTAATTTTTTAATTTTTTAAAAAATCAAGTAAAAATTGATGTAAATCATTATCCAAAAAAGTGCTGACCTGCCTTGCCAGCATAACTGTCAGCCATTACGAAGCCAGACACCTAACGGATCATGCTATTTTTTCCTCACTAAACTTAACGTCAGACAGAAGCAGCGGACATGCGGGGGGCGCCCATCACTGTTAAATGAGCAAAGTAAATTAAGCCTGTAAGGCAGCGCTGAAGTTTTCGCTCACGGCCAGATAAAGCACTTAAGAAAGTACGTGACCCCAACGAGTGAGTTCAATACTCCCCAAAGTGACTGATGAGGAATCAGGCTACTACGAGCATGATGGATCCACAGTTCAGTAAAACCGCAATGGTTACTCCAGTAGAGCCATCTTGACTGAACAGGGCGATACTTATAGTTATAGAGATCAGGAAGTATCCCAGAGTCTGAGCTTGTTAAGAAACAACATAACAGCCTTACCAGCCGGGATCACAAGAGCCTCAGCCTTAGTGTGACAGCAATGACCTCCCGGAAAATAAGGATCTCTAAAAACGGATGGTACACACGTTTTATGACTGTCCAAATCTTGCGTTACTGACGCACTGTTCTCAGCCGTGCTCAAGGGTAATAACAATCCGCATAGTTAAGCCACCGACTGGATACCTCCACTGTCACGACACACGGTGCGCCAGAGATTAGTGGGGTATCCATCTGGCTACCCTGACGAGCATAAAAAGTGGCTGGCAGTTGTCTTAAAGAGCAGCTGCAAGGCTTTGTATCACTGAATTGAGATAAGCCATCCCGGTATGAAATAGGCCCTATTATCTGTATCTATGAGCCCAGGGAGCTATTCTGATGTTATCAATACGGCGTCAATAATCAGCGATAAGCCTTTCATCTGATACGCGCTTCATTTATCCGATTGATATCAGGGAGACTGGTTGCATGGTCGATGCCTGCCGAATCGCAGATCTATGGAACCTGTCCAACGCATATTTATACCAATTTACTTAATTAAGTGAAATTGGTATTAGCTTCTCATAGAAGATAAAGGTAAGAGAATCGTTTATCGGGCTACCATGAAGGCGTTAAGGCAATGGACAGTGCAGCAGCCTTGATCCGCTTTATCTGTGGGTCAAAATGCAGCACAGTTACTGTAGTACAGGCTGTAATTGGATGATGAGAGGAGGTGCTCATCTGCTTTATCGCAAGTAATTTTGAGCTGTAGCACGGACAATAAAAAAGCCGTTTATTTAAAACGGCTTTCTGTTTACTAATTTACTAGTGAATAATGAGGGTTACTCGTTTCCACCTAGCAAATCTGCATTCAGTGCGTCAGTCAGTGCCTGAGATGCTTCTTCAGCACTTACTGTCTGCTCTTCAACTGCCGCATCATTTTGCTTACGACGGTTGATGCGATCTAGATGGTAAGAGAAACCGGTACCCGCTGGGATCAGACGACCCACGATAACGTTTTCTTTCAGACCACGTAGCTCATCACTCTTACCATTTACTGCCGCTTCAGTCAGGACACGTGTTGTCTCCTGGAACGAGGCTGCAGAGATGAAAGACTCTGTTGCCAGTGAGGCTTTGGTAATACCCATCAGCTGAATTTCGAACTTAGCTGGGATCTTACCTTGTTTCTCTAGCTCACGGTTTGCGATGTTAACGCGTGCCACTTCGGCTTGCTCGCCTGCCAGGAACTCACTGTCACCACCATCGATGATGATACATTTACGTAGCATCTGACGAATGATGGTTTCGATGTGCTTATCGTTAATCTTTACACCCTGTAGACGATATACTTCTTGTACTTCGTTTACGATGTAGTTAGATACGTCAGTCACACCACGCAGACGCAGGATGTCGTGCGGAGACTCAGGACCATCGGCGATAACTTCACCTTTCGATACCTGCTCACCCTCGAACACGTTCAGCTGACGCCATTTCGGGATCATTTCTTCGTATGCATCACCCTCTTCCGGCGTGATCACCAGGCGCTTCTTACCTTTGGTTTCTTTACCAAAGCTAACGGTACCTGTGATTTCTGCCAGGATCGCTGGATCTTTTGGCTTACGCGCTTCGAACAAGTCAGCAACTCGAGGTAGACCACCCGTGATATCACGTGTCTTCGAACCTTCCTGAGGAATACGTGCCAGTACGTCACCCGGCTGAGCCGTTGCACCATCTGTGATTTCGATGGTAGTGAACGAAGGCAGACGAATTTCCTGCAGGCCACGCTCTTCATTTTCAATGATAAGCTTAGGCTCTTTCGCATTCACCTTAGCAAGGTCTTTAACAACCACACGCGTCAGACCAGTTAACTCGTCTGTCTGTGCTTCTGTGTTCGAATCGTCGATGTCGCTGAACGATACTTTAGACTCGTGCTCGATGATGATTGGGTGACTGTGCGGGTCCCAGGTCGCGACAATGTCGTTACCTTTTACTTCTGCACCGTCGCTCACTGCCAATACGGCACCGTAAGGCACTTTATAGCGCTCTTTCTCACGGCCCTGCTCGTCAATAACCGTAATTTCGGTTGAACGTGAGGTGATCACTATCTTACCGTCGGTATTGATTACGAACTTCGCATTGTGCAGCTTCATGCTACCGTTGTTCTTAACCTGTACGCTGTTTTCTGCAGACGCTCGAGATGCCGCACCACCGATGTGGAAGGTACGCATCGTAAGCTGGGTACCCGGCTCACCGATTGACTGTGCCGCGATAACACCAACAGACTCACCCGCGTTGATGATGTGGCCACGTGCAAGGTCACGACCGTAACAGTTAGCACACACACCAAAGTCGTTTTCACAGGTGATAACTGAACGTACTTTTACTTCGTCCACTGAGTGCTCTTCTAACAGGTCACACAGTTTCTCATCAAGCATCACGTTACGTTCAACCAGCACTTCTTCAGTGCCAGGGATAACCACGTCTTCAGCAACAACACGACCCAATACACGCTCGCGTAGTGGTTCTACAACGTCACCACCTTCAATCAGCGGCTTCATCACAGTACCTTCAAGGGTACCACAATCGGTTTCGTTGATAACCAAATCTTGTGCTACGTCTACCAGACGACGAGTCAGGTAACCCGAGTTCGCTGTCTTAAGTGCGGTATCCGCTAGACCTTTACGCGCACCGTGCGTCGAGATGAAGTACTGTAGTACGTTCAGACCTTCACGGAAGTTCGCGGTGATCGGAGTTTCGATGATTGAACCATCCGGACGAGCCATCAGACCACGCATACCAGCTAGCTGACGGATCTGAGCGGCACTACCACGTGCGCCCGAGTCGGCCATCATGAACACTGAGTTGAAAGAGTCTTGCTCTTCTTCTTCACCCTGTGCATTCACAACGGTGTCTTTCGACAAGTTCGCCATCATTTCACGTGACAAGTTTTCATTAACACGTGACCAGATATCGATAACTTTGTTGTATTTCTCACCCGCAGTTACAAGACCAGACTGGAATTGCTGGTTGATTTCTGTAACTTCAGCTTCTGCCGCTTCGATGATACCTGCTTTCGTAGGTGGGATTTCCATATCGTTGATACCGATAGACACACCCGACTTCATCGCGTAGTGGAAACCGGTGTACATCACCTGGTCAGCAAAGATAACAGTATCTTTCAGACCCAGACGACGGTAACACTCGTTCAACAGGCCAGAGATCTGCTTTTTACCCAGCGCACGGTTGATAAGCTCAAACGGCAGGCCAGTTGGCATGATCAAAGACAGGATGGCACGACCAACTGTGGTTTCAACCACTTCGGTTACGTCTTTACGCTCACCTGTTTCGCCATCAATGTGGACTTCTGCGATACGTACTTTTACGCGTGCGTGTAGTTCAGCCGCGCCAGTACGGTACGCTTTTTCAGCTTCTTTCGCATCTTTGAAGACAATGCCTTCACCTTTTGCATTGATGCGATCGCGCGTCATGTAGTACAGACCCAATACAACGTCCTGTGAAGGTACGATGATTGGCTCACCGTTCGCAGGAGACAGAATGTTGTTGGTCGACATCATCAGCGCACGTGCTTCAAGCTGTGCTTCCAGTGTCAACGGTACGTGTACCGCCATTTGGTCACCGTCGAAGTCAGCGTTATACGCCGCACACACTAGCGGGTGCAGGTGGATTGCTTTACCTTCGATTAGTACTGGTTCAAACGCCTGGATACCAAGTCTGTGAAGTGTTGGTGCACGGTTCAGAAGAACCGGGTGCTCACGGATCACTTCATCAAGTACGTCCCAAACCTCTGGTACTTCGCGCTCTACCATCTTCTTCGCAGCTTTGATGGTCGTCGCCATGCCGCGGCGCTCTAGTTTGCCGTAGATGAATGGCTTGAAAAGCTCAAGTGCCATCTTCTTAGGCAGACCACACTGATGTAGTTTCAGTGTAGGACCTACTGTGATTACAGAACGGCCAGAGTAGTCAACACGCTTACCAAGAAGGTTCTGACGGAAACGACCTTGCTTACCTTTGATCATGTCTGCAAGCGACTTCAGAGGACGCTTGTTAGAGCCTGTGATCGCACGGCCACGACGACCGTTATCCAGTAGTGCATCAACTGCTTCTTGCAACATACGCTTTTCGTTACGTACGATGATGTCTGGTGCCGCTAGGTCAAGTAGACGCTTAAGACGGTTGTTACGGTTGATAACACGACGGTATAAATCGTTCAGATCAGACGTCGCGAAACGACCACCATCCAGTGGTACCAGTGGACGTAGATCAGGTGGCAGAACTGGCAGTACGCTCATTACCATCCACTCAGGGTTGTTACCTGACTGGTGGAACGCTTCCATCAACTTAAGACGCTTAGTAATCTTCTTACGCTTAGTTTCAGAGTTGATAGTTGGCAGCTCTTCACGCATTTCTGCGATCAGTTGACCCAGGTCCAGGTCGCGCAGCAGATCAAGTACCGCTTCGGCACCCATCTTAGCTTCGAACTCGTCACCGTGCTCTTCCAGTGCGTCCAGGTACTCTTCTTCACCTAGCAGCTGACCACGCTCAAGCGTTGTCATACCAGGCTCAGTTACAACGAATGATTCGAAGTAAAGTACACGCTCGATGTCACGTAGCGTCATGTCCAGCATCAGGCCGATACGAGACGGCAATGATTTTAGGAACCAAATGTGGGCAACTGGGCTGGCCAGTTCAATGTGACCCATGCGGTCACGGCGTACTTTAGTCAGTGTAACTTCAACGCCACACTTTTCACAGATCACACCACGGTGCTTCAAGCGCTTGTACTTACCACACAAACACTCATAATCTTTTACTGGGCCGAAGATACGGGCACAGAATAAGCCGTCACGCTCAGGCTTGAAAGTACGGTAGTTAATTGTCTCAGGTTTCTTTACCTCACCATAGGACCATGAACGCACCATGTCCGGCGAAGCAAGACCAATGCGAATTGCATCGAATTCTTCGGTCTTATTTTGTTGCTTCAGAAACTTAAGTAAGTCTTTCACCTTAGCTCTCCTGTCGGAGTTAATCTTGAGGGCAAGCCAGGCTTGCCCCTTCATTCTTTTCAGTCCGGTCTGGGCCGCTTACGCGGCCCGGCGGATCAACTTTCTTCCAATTCGATGTTGATACCCAGCGAGCGGATCTCTTTCAACAATACGTTGAACGACTCCGGCATGCCCGGCTCCATCTTATGGTTGCCGTCTACGATGTTCTTATACATCTTAGTACGACCATTTACGTCATCCGACTTAACCGTCAGCATTTCCTGTAGCGTGTAGGCAGCACCGTATGCTTCAAGTGCCCATACCTCCATCTCACCGAAACGCTGACCACCGAACTGTGCCTTACCACCCAGCGGCTGCTGAGTAACCAGGCTGTAAGAACCGGTAGAACGTGCGTGCATCTTGTCATCAACAAGGTGGTTCAGTTTCAGCATGTACATGTAGCCAACCGTTACCTGACGCTCGAATGCGTCACCGGTACGACCATCGTACAGAGTTACCTGACCGCTTCTTGGATAACCACCCAGCTCTAGCATGTCTTTGATTTCAGCTTCGCGTGCACCGTCAAACGCAGGTGTTGCGATTGGCAGACCGCCTTTCAGGTTGTGCGCCAAACGACGGATCTCATCATCAGAGAAGTTTTCAATATCGACTTTCTGACGGCAATCACCGATTTCGTAAGCTTTCTTGATGAAGTCGCGCATTTCGTGAAGTTCACGTTGCTCTTTCATCATGTCTTCGATGCGCTCACCGATACCGCGTGCAGCAAGACCCATGTGAGTTTCCAGGATCTGACCGATGTTCATCCGCGATGGTACACCCAGCGGGTTCAGAACGATGTCTACCGTACGACCTTTTTCGTCGTAAGGCATGTCTTCAACAGGCACGATAGTAGAGATTACACCCTTGTTACCGTGACGACCCGCCATCTTATCACCCGGTTGGATGCGACGTTTAACAGCCAGATAAACCTTAACGATCTTCAGTACACCAGGCGCCAGGTCATCACCTTGGGTGATCTTGCGACGCTTGTTCTCGAACTTCTTATCGTATTCAGCTTTCAGCTCGTCGTACTGCGCAGCCAGTTGCTCTAGTTCAGCTTGCTGCTCTTCGTCAGCCAGGCTTTGCGTCAGTAGTTTTTCAGCGTTCAGTTCAGCGATTTTCTCTTCGCTCAGACCAGCACGTACCAGCAGGTCACGCGCACGTGTCAGTACACCGCCTTCAAGGATACGGAACTCTTCGTTGAAGTCTTTCTTCGCTTCGCGAAGCTGCATGTCTTCAACTTCCAGCGCACGCTTGTCTTTCTCTACGCCATCACGGGTAAAGACCTGAACGTCGATAACCGTACCAGAAACAGAGTTAGGCACACGCAGTGAGCTGTCTTTTACGTCAGACGCTTTTTCACCGAAGATAGCACGTAGTAGCTTTTCTTCTGGCGTCAGCTGAGTTTCGCCTTTCGGTGTTACTTTACCAACCAGGATATCGCCGCCTTTTACTTCAGCACCGATGTATACAACACCTGATTCGTCCAGCTTACCTAGCGCAGACTCACCAACATTCGGGATATCAGCCGTGATCTCTTCTGGACCAAGCTTAGTATCACGCGCAATACACTGTAGTTCCTGGATGTGGATCGTAGTTAGACGATCTTCCTGAACAACGCGCTCTGATAGTAGGATTGAATCCTCGAAGTTATAACCATTCCACGGCATGAATGCCACGCGCAGGTTTTGACCAAGAGCCAGGTCGCCCAGGTCAGTCGAAGGACCATCCGCCAGTACGTCACCACGGACAACCGGCTCACCTACCATACAAGTTGGCTTTTGGTTGATACAGGTGTTCTGGTTAGAACGGGTGTATTTGGTCAGGTTGTAGATGTCGATACCCGCTTCACCAGGTACGCGCTCTTCTTCGTTCACGTTAACAACGATACGGCTCGCATCAGCATACTTCACCACACCGCCACGCTTAGCAACAATGGTTACACCAGAGTCTTTTGCCAGCGTACGCTCGATACCTGTACCTACCAGCGGCTTATCTGCGCGCAGTGTTGGTACAGCCTGACGTTGCATGTTCGATCCCATCAATGCACGGTTCGCATCATCGTGTTCAAGGAATGGGATAAGTGCCGCTGCCACAGAGATAACCTGCTGTGGAGATACATCCATATACTGGATGCTGTCGCTTGGCATAAAGGTTGATTCACCCTTGTAACGACATGGGATCAGCTCTTCTGCAAACTGGTTTGCTTCAGTCAGGTTGGTATTCGCCTGTGCGATTACGAACTGACCTTCTTCAATTGCAGACAGGTAATCAACGTCATCGGTTACTACGCCGTCAACCACTTTACGATATGGGGTTTCAAGGAAACCATAATCGTTAGTACGTGCGTACGTAGACAATGAGTTGATCAGACCGATGTTTGGACCTTCAGGCGTTTCGATTGGACAAACACGACCGTAGTGCGTTACGTGTACGTCTCGAACCTCGAAGCCAGCACGTTCACGTGTCAGACCACCCGGACCAAGTGCAGAAATACGACGCTTGTGCGTTACTTCTGACAGCGGGTTGTTCTGGTCCATGAACTGAGACAGCTGTGAAGAACCAAAGAATTCTTTAACGGCAGCAGAAATTGGCTTCGCGTTGATCAGATCCTGAGGCATTACATTGTCCAGATCACCTAAGCTCAGACGCTCACGTACAGCACGCTCAACACGTACCAGACCTACGCGGAACTGGTTCTCTGCCATTTCACCTACAGAACGGATACGACGGTTACCTAAGTGGTCGATATCGTCCACATCGCCTTTACCGTTACGGATGTCGATCAACACCTTCATCACGCTCACAATGTCTTCTTTGCTCAGCGTGCCTGGGCCTGTGTCAGTGTCATAACCAACACGGCTGTTGAACTTCATACGACCAACCGTTGACAAGTCATAACGCTCGTCAGAGAAGAACAGATTGTCAAACAAGGCTTCTGCTGCTTCTTTTGTTGGTGGCTCACCCGGGCGCATCATACGGTAGATTTCTACCAGTGCTTCAAGACGGTTTGCTGTGCTGTCAATGCGCAGTGTTTCCGACATGTAGGCACCGCTGTCTACGTCGTTGATGTACAGGGTATCGATTTTAGTGTGACCTGCTTTAACCAGCTCAGCCATCAACTCCAGAGACAGCTCAGCATTCGCTTCTGCAATGATCTCACCGGTTGACTCATCGATGTAGTTTCGCGCAACCACACGACCAATGATGTACTCATGCGGTACTTCTAACTGGTCAATGCCCTTTTTCTCGATTGTTTTTATATGACGGGCTGTGATACGACGACCCTGCTCAACCAGGACTTCACCGTCTGCATCTTTGATATCAAAGGCAGCGGTTTCACCACGCAGTCGAGATGGTACCAACTCCATCATCACTTTGCCGTTCGTTACTTCGAACGCAGTGGTTTCGAAGAACATGCCAAGGATTTCATCTGTCGTGAACTCAAGGGCACGCAGGATGATTGATGCAGGCAGTTTACGACGACGGTCGATACGTACAAACAGGTTATCTTTTACATCGAATTCAAAGTCTAACCACGAACCACGGTAAGGGATCACGCGTGCGTTATATAGTACTTTACCCGACGAGTGTGATTTACCACGGTCGTTATCAAAGAATACACCAGGTGAACGGTGTAGCTGAGAAACGATAACACGTTCAGTACCGTTGATAACAAAAGTACCTGTGTCAGTCATGAGCGGGATTTCGCCCATGTAAACTTCTTGCTCTTTAATGTCTTTGACTGTGCCTGGTGCATCTTTGTCCATTAGCACAAGACGAAGTTTTACGCGAAGTGGAGCAGAAAAAGTCACACCGCGAATTTGACATTCTTTTACATCGAATACTGGCTCTCCAATACGATAGCTGACGTATTGAAGCTCAGAATTGCCCGAGTAGCTTTTGATCGGGAACACAGAACGGAATGCCGCTTCCAGTCCGGTATCACCATCAGCGTCCGGTGTAATGAACTTTTTGAACGATTCCAACTGCGTTTGCAAAAGGAAAGGTATGTCCAAAACTTGTGGACGTTTACCAAAATCCTTACGGATACGTTTCTTTTCAGAATAAGAGTAAGCCATGGGGTTCCTCAGCTTGCTGATCTTTGACCCAACCTGTTCATGGAGAACAGACTTCATTGGCATCTAAGCCATGATAACAACATCTAATTGTCGTCCTACGAGTCACTCACTTTCAAAATACTACTAACAAATTGAAAAATAAGAAAAAACATAGGAATTTATTGCGCAACAGGAAAGCGTCGCTCTATAGCGCAAAAGGGCCGGTGATTAAATAATCACCAGCCCTTGCCTGATTGCTCAGGCAGCGAACCTAGCAAATGCCAGATTACTTGATCTCAACTTCAGCACCAGCTTCTTCAAGATCTTTCTTAAGTGCTTCAGCTTCTTCCTTAGAAACACCTTCTTTGATAGGTGCAGGAGCAGACTCAACAAGAGCTTTTGCTTCTTTAAGGCCAAGACCAGTTGCACCACGTACAGCTTTGATAGCAGCAACTTTGTTACCGCCAGCGCCAGCTAGGATTACGTCGAACTCAGTCTTCTCTTCAGCAGCTTCAGCAGGACCAGCAGCAACAACAGCAGCAGCTGCAGTTACGCCGAATTTTTCTTCCATTGCTTCAACTAGTTCAACAACTTCCATTACTGACATTTCAGCAATCGCGTCAAGGATTTGGTCTTTAGTTACAGACATTTTAAGTTTCCTAATTAATCACGAACCATGGGGTTCTAAAAATTTATTTGTGAAAGTAAGAAGCGTGCTATTAAGCAGCTGCTTCAGCTTTCTGAACACGTACAGCTTCAATTGTTTTACACAATTTACCAGCTGACGCTTCTTTCATAGCGCTCATTAGGCGTGCAACAGCTTCGTCGTAAGTAGGCAGCTTAGCTAGCATGTCTACGTCAACAACATTGCCTTCAAATGCAGCCGCTTTCAGTTCGAACAACTCGTTTTTCTTCGCGAAATCAGCGAAGATACGAGCCGCAGCACCTGGGTGCTCTGAAGAGAAAGCGATTAGGCTTGGGCCTACTAGCGATTCGTTAAGGCACTCATATTCAGTACCTTCAACAGCGCGTTTAGCAAGCGTGTTACGGACAACTTTCATCCATACGCCAGCTTCACGAGCTTCTTTACGAAGCGCAGTGATCGCATCTACTGTTACACCACGAGAATCTGCAACAACTGCAGACAGAGCACCTTTGGCAGCTTCGTTGACTTCAGCAACAATTGCTTTTTTGTCTTGAAGATTTAAAGCCATGGGTGTTACTCCTGGTTATGATGGGAACGTGTCCCAGTTCTACTTTACTCATTGTCTTTCGACTCAGAGCTGCTTTTTACGGCGAGAACCAGAAGATTAGGAAAATCTAGCTGGGATTCACACCGTCTACGTAGGGAATTAAGTAACTTAGTTACACCTACGGTCTTGGACGGAAACGCAATTTATCGGATCATTGTAGACTATAAAGTCTGCAAAGTGCCGAAATTATGCGCTTCAACCCGAATTCTTTGCTTCGTTTTGAGCACAGCTCTCAACGAAATGGCGCAAAATTATAGTCTAATTTTTACGCCATGTAAACGCTTATCTCTAAATTAAGCCACTTGCGTGTTTAGAGTAGCTTGGTCTACAGCAACACCCGCGCCCATAGTCGTTGAGATGCTTACTTTCTTCACGTAAGTACCTTTAGCTTGTGAAGGCTTAGCCTTCTTAAGCGCAACGATAAGTGCTTCCAGGTTTTCCTGAAGCTGGTTCGCGTCGAAATCAACCTTACCGATAGTGGTGTGGATGATGCCGTTTTTGTCGTTACGGTAGCGAACCTGACCCGCTTTCGCGTTTTTAACTGCTTCTGCAACGTTAGGTGTTACAGTACCAGTCTTAGGGTTAGGCATAAGGCCACGTGGACCTAGGATTTGACCTAGTTGACCAACTACGCGCATTGCATCCGGAGAAGCAACAACTACGTCGAAGTTCATTTCGCCTTTCTTAACCTGCTCAGCAAGGTCTTCCATGCCTACCAGGTCAGCGCCAGCTTCTTTCGCTGCGTCCGCGTTTGCACCTTGAGTGAATACCGCTACGCGTACTTCACGACCAGTACCGTGAGGTAGTACAGTTGCACCACGTACGTTTTGGTCAGATTTACGAGCATCGATACCCAAGTTTACAGCAACGTCTACGCTTTCAACGAACTTAGCAGTAGCCAGTTCTTTAAGAAGAGCAACAGCTTCGTTGATTTCGTATTCTTTAGTAACATCCACTTTTTCGCGGATAGTACGCATACGCTTAGTTAATTTAGCCATTCTCAATTACCCCTCTACGTTCAAGCCCATTGCACGTGCAGAACCTGCAATCGTGCGTACAGCTGCGTCCATATCAGCAGCAGTAAGATCCGGACGTTTAGTCTCAACGATCTCTTCAAGCTGAGCGCGAGTAACAGTACCCACTTTCTCAGTGTTAGGACGGCCAGAACCAGACTTGATACCAGCTGCTTTCTTAAGCAGGTAAGAAGCAGGCGGAGTTTTCATGTCGAAAGTGAAAGAACGGTCGTTGTAAACAGAAATGATTACAGGAACCGGTGCGCCTTTCTCGATAGACTCTGTACGTGCGTTGAACGCTTTACAGAATTCCATGATGTTTACACCGTGTTGACCTAGTGCAGGACCTACTGGAGGACTAGGGTTAGCCATACCAGCAGCAACTTGTAGCTTGATTAAAGCTTCAACTTTTTTAGCCATGATAATACCTCGTTATGTGGGTCTTAGCCTTGTGCGCGCGAGGACGCGTACTCAGACGGCTTCCCAATTAAAAAATTACACTTTTTGTGCGTCATCGTAATGACATACAAAAAGGCCGCTGATTATAGATTAACCAGCGGCCTTTGGCAATAACTTTTGCTGTTTTAAACAACAAAATTACTTGTCTTGTTCAACCTGTCCAAATTCCAGGTCAACCGGCGTAGAACGGCCGAAGATCAGCACCGATACTTTCAGGCGGCTCTTCTCGTAATCCACCTCTTCAACCACACCGTTGAAGTCAGCAAACGGGCCATCGATAACACGGACCACTTCACCAGGCTCGAACAGAGTCGCTGGCTTAGGTGCTTCTGCATTTTCCTGCAGACGGTTAAGAATGCGATCAGCTTCTTTTTTGCTGATTGGTGCTGGACGATCTGACGTACCACCCACAAAGCCCATTACACGCGGTGTACTGTTGACCAGGTGCCAGGACGCATCATCCATCACCATTTCAACTAACACGTAGCCCGGGAAGAATTTACGCTCAGACTTACGTTTTTGTCCGGCACGCATCTCCACAACTTCTTCAGTTGGGACTAGTACTTCACCGAAGTAGTCTTCCAGACCTTCGATTTTAATGTGCTCAATAATGGTTTGAGCAACGCGCTTTTCAAAACCTGAAAACGCCTGAATTACGTACCAACGTAATTTCTTTTCTTTGTTCTCATCCGACATGGGATCAGATCTCCAATCCAGTTAAAACGCTAACCTATTAAAAGGTCAAGCCGGTTAAAAAACCAACGGCGCGGAACAGAATGCCGTCTAATCCCCACAGGATCAGCGCCATAACAACTGTCGCGGCCATCACGATAAAGGTCGTGTGTGTTGTTTCCTGACGCGTTGGCCAAACTACTTTGCGAACCTCAATTCTAGACTCTTTAGCAAAAGCGATAAAGGTACGCCCTTTCTCTGTTGTTGCGGCAATGCCCAGTCCGGCACCTACAGCCACCACGACACCAATCGCGCGGATCAACACTGACATGTCAGCGTACATGTAGTTACCAACCACTGCGCCAGTCAGCAAAATTGCAACCAGCAACCACTTTACCGTGTCCATCGAGCTAGACGGGTTTTCAACATTAGTGCTCATAATTTATTTTTACCTTAAATACAGACACAACAACCCTGCATAAAACAGGGTTAATCCATTTCAATCCAAATTTACAAATAAGCGGTGATGACAAGACCCATTATTTTAGATTTGGACTGATTGTTAGAGTGGCAGGGGCGGCAGGACTCGAACCCGCAACCATCGGTTTTGGAGACCGCTGTTCTACCAATTGGAACTACGCCCCTGCAAAGTGGATGCCCATTATACTGACGAACAAACTGAAAACAAGAGTAAAAGATGCGCAAAGCGCTATTTGTGGTAATTTCAGCCGGGCTGAGTGCCGGCAAGGCTATGCACAAGCGTGATTTCACAGTTAATACAAACGCAGCGGATCACCACAGAAGAAATCACACAGCAACCATATCTGCTCGAAAGGGTGCGCGGCGGGCATCGTCAAGTGGGGTAATGCGCTTTCAAAATCAGCCCGGTGCCACATTGGACTGGCATTGCGGATCAATAACCACACGCGCTGGGAGTGATAATGCTTTCCCGCCTTTTGCAGCAGTAACCGGGACAGACCGGTGGCCAGGCGCTGAGAACTTGGCGCCAGCGCCATCACCGCCAGTTCTCGTTGCATCAATAGCGACAGTGGACGGCCAAGCACGGCCATGGCTTCCGTTTCACTGGCATACAGATGGGCAATTTCAATGTCGAGCTGCGCCTCTCCGAGATAACAACTGACATCGGGTTTGGCTGGCTGATTATGCCAGATGTGACGCATCGGCGTGTGCGTAAGCCGCTCATAGCTGCGCATAAACAGCTTGGCAGCGCCATGTTCCAGCTGCTGCTTTTCTCGCTCACTGTCACGGATCACCACCTGGTCACGCTTCACTCTGTTCTCCGCTAGTCTGTACAATCCAGCTGGCGATGCACATCTTGTAGTAAACTCGATGCGCCAAATCGGAAATGCGCCGCACACAGCCAGTCTTTACCCATGATATCAACTGCAACTTGTAAGTAATCACTTGCTTGCTCAACACTTTTAACACCACCGGCTGCTTTAAAGCCAACCGGCTTGCCCGACACACGGATGCGTTCAAGCATGATTTTTGTTGCTTCTAACGTCGCATTCACCGGCACTTTACCCGTACTGGTTTTGATAAAGTCAGCCCCGGCAAGAATCGCCACATCACTGGCCTGAGCGATTTGCTGGGCATTTTCCAGCACCCCGGACTCAATAATCACTTTGAGCTTTGCCTGCACACCACACAACTGCTTGCTGGAGCGCACGTACTGCCACGGCGTATCCGGATCGCCCGCCTGTAACTGCTGATAAGGCATCACCAGGTCAATCTCATCTGCCCCGGCCTGTAAGGCATCCTTAGTCTGTGCCAGCACTTGCTGTAACGACTGCTTGCCGCTGGGGAAATTGGTAACTGTGGCTACCTTGACCTGCGACCAGCCACGTCGTGCCAGTTCACTTTTACACAATGCCACAAACTGGGGATACACACACACGGCTGCGGGCAGCCCCAGCTCCGGCCGAATGCTGTCTAACAATGCAATGATACTGGCCTCGTTATCCTGCTCGTTTAACGACGTCAGATCCATTAATCCAAGCACCTCGCGTGCGACGGCTTGCATTTTCATATTCGTTTCCTTTTTACTGCACCCAGCCTCTTGGACATGGCTGCATCATATGAGTCGGACCTCAACGTTAGCCGCTTGCCCCGCCCTACCACAGGACATTTGTCCGCACCGTATTGAACATGCTTTATCGAGCAAGATCCAGCAACCTTGTTACCGAGCCGCAAGGCAACAAAATATCGTGTTTTTATCGTTTCAGCACAGCTACCAGGCGATAGATTGTCGAAATTATAACTCATAACCAATAGCTATATCTGTTATCCGACTCGCACTATCACGCTAAACCCCTTGATATATATGAGGTAAGCCTGTTTTACCGGATTGATATAACTTTTAGTTATAAAAACTGGGTTTAAGTTATTTTTTCCCTGCCTGCGCGCGGGATATTCTGCCACTCTAGAAAAAGCCAGAGTTGGCTTATATCAAGTTTACGATGTTTAAGGGGCAACAGCGTGCAGTACTTACCTATTTTTACCAAGTTGGACAACAAACCCGTGCTGGTCGTCGGCGGTGGTGAAGTTGCACTCAGGAAGATCCGCGCGCTGCTTAAAGCCCGTGCCGACGTCACCGTACTGGCACCGGAGTTTTGCGACGAGCTTATCCAGCTGTCTGAGCAAGGTGAGCTGAGCCTGAAACAAGCTTACTTCAGTGCCGAAGCCGTTGACGGCATGGCCCTGGTCATTGCTGCCACTGACAACGATGACGTCAATGCACAGGTCCGCGATGCTGCGGATGCTCGTAATATTTTCGTCAATGTGGTTGATGATCAGCCCAAGTGTAGCTTTATTTTTCCGTCTATCGTTGACCGTAATCCCATTACCATTGCGATTTCCAGTGCCGGCACCGCGCCTGTACTGGCGCGTCGTTTAAGAGAAAAACTCGAAACCCTGATCCCACAGCATATTGGCCCGCTGGCTGAGCTGGTAGGCGGATTCAGAGACAAGGTTAAAGGCCGTTTTAAACACTTTGCCGATCGTCGCCAGTTCTGGGAGCGGGTGTTTGACTCACACGTGGTCAGCAAAGTCCAAAGCGGTGATACCGCTGGAGCACAGCAGCAGCTTCATGAGATGCTGAGTGATACCGCAGAGCCTCAGGGCGAAGTCTATGTCGTAGGCGCAGGTCCTGGCGATCCGGAACTGCTGACCCTGAAAGCATTGCAACTGATGCAGCAGGCCGATGTGGTGGTGTATGACTATCTGGTCTCGGATGAAATCATGGAGCTGGTCAGACGCGATGCCGACCTTATCTGTGTCGGTAAACGTGCCGGACACCACAGTGTTAAACAGGAAGACACCAATCAGATGCTGGTTGAACTGGCACAGCAAGGCAAAAAAGTATGCCGAATTAAAGGCGGCGACCCCTTTATTTATGGCCGTGGTGGCGAAGAAGTGCAGATCCTGGCTGCGGCCAACATCCGCTACCAGATAGTCCCTGGTATTACCGCCGCCGCGGGGTGCAGTGCCTATGCGGGTATTCCACTCACACACCGCGACCATGCGCAGGCAATTCAGTTTGTGACGGGGCACTGTAAAAAAGAAGGACAGGAACTGGACTGGCAGTCACTGGCCAAACCCAACCAGACTTTGGCCATTTACATGGGCGTGATTAAATCACCCCATATTCAGGCTCAACTGCTGGCCCATGGCCGCAGCGAACACACGCCGGTGGCCATCGTTGAGAATGGTACGCGCAAATCGCAGCGTGTTGTGACCACTGAGCTTGGCCAGCTGGAAACGCAAATAGAAGCGAACAATATCCAGTCACCGGCATTACTGATCATTGGCGAAGTAGCCGCTTTGCATCAGGAGTTGGCCTGGTTTGGTAAGACAGAACAAATTGCAAGTTACGCTCAGCCGCTCGCTAAGATCGCCTGATGCATGAACCACTTTATTTTTAGTATTAAGTAGGACGACGACAATGGCTTTAACTCACCTTCAGCAACTTGAGGCTGAAAGTATAAAGATTATTCGCGAAGTCGCTGCTGAGTTTGAAAACCCAGTGATGCTTTACTCCATCGGTAAAGACTCATCGGTACTCCTTCACTTAGCACGTAAAGCGTTTTTCCCGGCAAAGATCCCTTTCCCTCTGCTGCATGTAGACACGGACTGGAAATTCCGCGAGATGATTGAGTTTCGTGATCGTCTGGCCAAAGAGTATAACTTTGACCTGATTGTGCATAAAAATCCGGAAGGACTGGCAATGGGTGTTGGTCCGTTCACCCACGGCTCGGCCAAGCATACCGACGTCATGAAGACCCAGGGTCTTAAACAGGCTTTGAACAAATACGGTTTCGATGCAGCCTTTGGTGGTGCCCGTCGTGATGAAGAGAAGTCTCGTGCCAAAGAGCGTGTTTATTCATTCCGTGATAAACACCACCGCTGGGATCCAAAAAATCAGCGTCCAGAGCTGTGGAATACCTACAATGGTCAGGTCAATCCGGGCGAAAGTATTCGTGTATTCCCGCTGTCAAACTGGACGGAGCTGGATATCTGGCAATACATCTACCAGGAAAACATAGAGATAGTGCCGCTGTATCTGGCAGAGAAACGCCCGGTAGTTGAGCGCGATGGCACATTAATCATGGTCGACGACGAGCGTATGCCACTGGCGGAAGGTGAAGTGCCTGAGATGAAGTCGGTGCGATTCCGTACGCTGGGGTGTTACCCGCTGACCGGCGCGGTTGAATCTGAGGCGAACACCCTGACCGGGATCATCGAAGAAATGTTGTTATCGACCTCTTCCGAGCGTGAAGGCCGGGTCATCGACCATGACTCATCCGGGTCAATGGAGAAGAAAAAACGTGAGGGGTATTTCTAATGTCTACCGCAAATGAAGTAAAAGAACTGGGGATTGAAACCTATTTATCACGCCAGCAGGATAAAAGCCTGTTGCGCATGATGACCTGCGGCAGTGTAGACGACGGTAAATCCACCCTGATCGGCCGCCTGCTGCACGACAGCCACCAGATCTATGAAGATCAGTTAGCGGCGCTGCACAAAGACAACGAAAAAGTCGGTAATGCCGGTGAAGAGCTGGATCTTGCCTTGCTGGTTGACGGTTTGCAGGCAGAGCGTGAGCAAGGTATCACCATTGACGTGGCATACCGCTACTTCTCAACGGCCAAGCGTAAGTTCATCATCGCGGACACCCCAGGGCACGAGCAGTATACTCGTAACATGGTAACGGGTGCTTCAACCAGTGATCTGGCGATTATTCTGGTGGATGCCCGCTATGGTGTACAGATCCAGACCAAACGCCACAGCTTTATCTGTGACTCGCTGGGGATCAAGCAATTCGTTGTGGCCATCAATAAAATGGACATCGTTGACTTTGATGAAGCCGTGTTCGAGAAAATCAAAGCCGATTATCTGAAGTTTGCTGAGCAACTGGACGTCAATGACATCAAGTTCGTGCCCATTTCGGCTCTGAAAGGTGACAACGTCGTGACCCGCTCTGAGCACACGCCTTATTACACCGATCAGCCACTGATGGCGCTGCTGGAAGACTCTCCGGCTGCGGAGCCAAACAGTGCCTTCGAAGCACGCTTCCCGGTGCAGTACGTCGTACGTCCTAACCTGGACTTTCGTGGTTTCCAGGGCACGTTGACGTCTGGTGCGCTAAGTGTTGGTCAGGCGGTTAAGATTTTACCTTCAGGTAAAACCAGTACCATCAAAGAACTGGTGACGTTTGACGGTAACCTCGAGCAAGCTGAGACCGGGCAGGCACTGACTATCACTCTGAATGATGAAGTCGATGTCAGCCGCGGTGATGTGATTGTCCCGGCAGACTCTGCAACTAAAGCAACTAACCTGATCCAGGCCAAACTGGTGTGGATGCACGAGGCGCCTCTGGTGCTGGGCAAAACCTATAACTTCAAGTTGGGCGCTAAGAGCACGGCTGCCATCGTTAAGCAGATTGACCACACCATTGACGTCAACACGCTGGAACACGGCGAAGCCGAGAGCCTGCAACTGAACGAGATTGCCATTGTTACGCTGGAGCTGACAGAAACCATTGCAGCGGATGTATATCGTGATAACCACGAAACCGGTGCCTTTATCCTGATCGATCGTCTGAGCAATCTGACGGTGGGAGCAGGTATGATCGATGCCATTCTGGATGAGCAAGTCAGTGAGAAACAGCAGTTCAGTGAGTTTGAGCTGGAGCTGAATGCCCTGGTTCGCAAGCACTTCCCGCACTGGCAAGCGCTTGATTTGAGCAAGCTGAAGTAACGGCCTTATGCCTGTTAACGGGAGTTATCTATGCTGCTAGAGCAGATCATCTTAACAGGCATCATGCTCGTGCTGGTCGCGTGTCTTTTTGGCACGCGGCTTAATCCGGCCTGGTTGTTCGTTGGCGCAATCAGCAGCGCCTATCTGGCCGGATTGATCGACCTTGAAACCATGCTGGTCAATTATGCAAATCCGTCGTTGATCACCCTGGTTTTACTGATCCTGGTTTCTATTGCCATTGAAAAAACCACTCTGGTGCAATATCTGGCCCGCTCTCTGGCCAATGGTTCACTGGCACGCTCGGTCATGAAACTGGGGTTATCCACGGCCTTTTTATCGTCTTTTACCAACAATACCGCAGTGGTTGCGTCTTTGATCAGTACCATTAAAGAAAGCAAAACCCACTCGCCTTCCAAGTTATTACTGCCACTGTCGTACACGGCGATTCTGGGCGGTACCCTGACCCTGATCGGCACCTCCACCAACTTAATCGTCAATGGCTTTGCCATTGAGGCTGGTATGGCACCGCTGGGCTTTTTTGATTTTACCCTGGTTGGCATTGGCGCGCTGAGTGTGGGCCTGATCACCATCATCTTATTACTGAAGTTTTTACCCGACCATGGCCGTAAAGAAGAAGAGGTTGTGCCTTTTTATCTGGAAGGGAAAGTGACGGCGGGTTCTAAACTGATAGGCCGCACAGTCGAAGAAAATGGCCTGCGCGATCTGCGTGACTTATTCCTCGCCGAAATCATCCGCGGCGAGCGTCGCATTTGCGCCGTCACCCCGCAACAAGAGATACAACTAGGTGATATCCTGTTGTTTGTTGGCGACATCAAGTCTGTACCTTTATTGCGCCGCTTCGATGGCCTGCAGGTGGTGCATGACAAACATGAAAAAGATGCCGAACACCTGGTGGAAGTCGTGATCAGCCAGTCGTCTAAGTTTCTAGGCAAAACACTCAAAGAGATCCGTTTTCGCGAACAGTTTCATGCCGCGGTGATTGCCATTCGCCGTGGTCACGACCGGCTGCCCGGCGGCCTGGGCCAGGTTAAGTTACAAGCAGGAGATTCACTGATCCTTGCCCCTGGCGGCGACTTTTATCAGCTGCCGGATCTGAAACGCGAATTTGTATATATCTCAGGTCTGGACCTGCAAACCCACCTAACTCAGCCGCAGTCGAATAAGGTGATGGCCGCCTTTGTTGCCGTACTGGGCCTGGGGATCTTCGATATCGTGCCGTTAGTCAAAGGCCTGATGGTATTATTACTTGGACTGGTGTTATTTGGTTCCATCAAAGTCAGTGAGATGAAGCGCCGTTTTCCCATTGAATTGCTTGCCATTGTCGGCAGTGCGATTGGTCTGGCTAAACTAATGATAGACACCGGGTTGGCCGGGCAAATTTCCGATGCACTGTTTTATGTACTGGGCGACTTTGGTCCGTATGGTGCCTTTATTGCCATCTTTGTAATGACCGTGGTGTTCACTGAATTAATCACCAATAATGCAGCCGCCGCGCTATCTTTCCCTGTTGCATACGCTCTGGCGATAGGTTTTGGTGTAAACCCGCTACCCTTTGTGATGGCAGTCGCCTTTGGCGCATCGGCCAGCTTTATTTCACCTTTTGGCTATCAGACTAATCTAATGGTATACAGTGCAGGCAATTACCGGATCAAAGACTATGTGACCGTGGGCCTGCCGCTTTCAATTATTTACTCGATCACTGTGCTGACGCTGATCCCCTTGGTTTTCCCGTTTTAGTGGATAGGAATTATGGATACGAATATTGTCTGGCATAACTATGCCGTGAATAAAACACATCGCAGCGAACAAAAAGGCCACCGTCCGGTTATTCTGTGGTTTACCGGCTACTCTGGTTCGGGCAAAAGCACCGTCGCCAACGCACTGGAAAGTGCCTTGCAGCAGCTCGGCGCGCACACTTATCTGCTTGATGGCGACAACGTACGTCATGGGCTGTGCAAAGATCTCGGGTTCAGCGACGCAGATCGGGTTGAGAACATCCGCCGTGTGGGTGAGCTGAGCAAACTCATGGTCGATGCGGGCCTTATCGTACTGACCGCCTTTATCTCCCCGTTCCAGGCCGAACGCGATATGGTTCGCAACCTGGTTGAAGACGCCGAGTTTATTGAGGTTTATCTGGATACACCGCTGGAAGTGTGCGAACAGCGAGACCCGAAAGGCCTGTATAAAAAGGCCCGCGCCGGTGAGATCAAACACTTTACCGGCATAGACTCAGACTATGAACCACCTCAAAACCCGGAGATCCGTATTAATACCGGTGAAAATAGTCTGGACCAATCGGTGCAACAGCTGGTAGCGTATCTGCAACAGCGCGAGATAATTCATCTGTAGTACCAAGGAAATACCATGAACGACACCGACTTACTGGAGGAGATAGTCAATCTGGCCCGACGCGCCGGAGACAAGATCCTCACCATTTATGCCAAAGACTTTAACGTTGAATATAAAGACGATAAAAGCCCAGTCACCGACGCCGACTTAGCCGCCAATGAGGTGATCACGACAGGCCTGCAAACGCTTACTCCGGATTTGCCTATCCTCAGTGAGGAGAGCGCCGAGATCAGCTGGCAGGAACGCCAAACCTGGCAGCGCTACTGGCTGGTTGACCCCATCGATGGCACCAAAGAGTTTATTAAGAAAAACGGTGAGTTCACGGTCAACATTGCTCTGATTGAAAACGGTGAGCCGGTGATGGGCGTGGTCCATGCGCCCGCGCTGAACGTCAGTTACTTCGCCGCCAACAGCATTGGCGCTTTCAAAGAATGCGGCGAGGCCCGTATTGAGCTGAAAGTCACCCGTAAAGACAATCAGGGCACCATTCAAGTGGTAGGCTCACGCTCACACCCTTCACCGGACTTGGCTGACTATCTCAAACAATTTGATGATGTGAACATGGTGCCAAAAGGCAGTTCACTGAAACTTTGTCTGGTAGCGGAAAGTGCTGCCGATGTGTATCCGCGCCTGGGCCCAACCAGCGAGTGGGACACCGGCGCCGGACATGCCGTGGCGAAAATCGCCGGTGCAACCGTCACTCAGCTGGACGGCAGCCCGCTGCTGTACAACCAAAAAGAGTCTTATCTGAACCCCTACTTTGTGGTCTCACGACTCAACTGATCCTTGAGCCTTATCCAGTCGGGTAAGGCTTCTCTCTTATGCCCGTCACCATAAGGAAATGCTATGTCACACGCACCCATTAATTTTGCCGACAAACTGGCGCTGTTTTCTGAGCACTGGAGCCCAAAAGTCATTGCTGAAATGAACGACTATCAGTTCAAACTGGTAAAACTTCAGGGGGAATTTGTCTGGCACGATCACCCCGATACCGACGAAGTGTTCATTGTGCTATCCGGTGAGATGCACATAGCCTTTCGGGACCGTACAGAATACCTGAAAGAGGGTGACATGCTGGTTGTGCCAAAAGGCGCAGAGCACAAACCTTATGCCGAGCAAGAATGTCAGGTGCTCATTATCGAACCCAAAGGGGTCGTCAACACCGGAGATGCCGACAGTTCACTCACCGCACAAAACGATGTCTGGATCTAACGCACAGATGTAAGGCGAACGAACCTAATAAAGAAACAGGCTTAGCGCACTAGTTTGGCTTTTTATTAAGCAATTGAATCAGATATGTGCGACTTTTTCCTCTTTTGCTAGTGACAAGCCTGTTAAAAATTTTTATACTGCCAGCGCTTTTTAGGTCTCTGCTAAAGAGTATGCTCAATTTATTGAGCACTACAATCTAAAAATGGCCCTATAGCTCAGTTGGGCGAAACAAGACCGAAGCAGCGCTTCGCAGCTTATTGAGGTGGAGGCAGGACGCCGACAGGACCTCGTTTCATGGATGAATTTATTGAGCACTACAATTTGAAAATGGCCCTATAGCTCAGTTGGGCGAAATAAGACCGAAGCAGCGCTTCGCAGCTTATTGAGGTGGAGGCAGGACGCCGACAGGACCTTGCTTCATGGATGAATTTATCGAGCACTACAATTTGAAAATGGCCCTATAGCTCAGTTGGGCGAAACAAGACCGAAGCAACGCTTCGCAGCTTGTTGAGGTGGAGGCAGGACGCCGACAGGACCTCGCTTCATGGATGAATTTATCGAGCACTACAATTTGAAAATGGCCCTATAGCTCAGTTGGTTAGAGCACCCGACTCATAATCGGTAGGTCCCTGGTTCAAGTCCAGGTGGGGCCACCATTTTCACCTCTAATCAAATATACAAGTAAAACACATCTCAGGGAATCCAGCTCACTACCAAACAAGTCATAGCTTTTATTGCGCAGAACATCATCCATGCCATACTTATCTGATGCCTAGTTACTGATATACTAAATTGACGGACTCAGAAGCCGAAATCACTGCGCGAGCAAAAGAGTTTGCTAAGAAGAATAGAACCAAAATTGCTCGAGAATTGACAGATATAGACCGCTTTCCACCAGATAAACAACCAGTATCGGTTTTTATGAGTGGCTCTCCCGGCGCAGGAAAAACAGAAGCATCCAAAGCATTCCTTGAGAAAATTGGCGAGGAGACAGTAATTAGGTTGGACCCCGATGATCTGCGAGAAAGGTTTCAGGATTACACAGGAAATAACTCTTACCTTTTCCATGGTGCAGTTTCCTTAATTGTCGAGCGAACGCTTGATCGTGCATTCAGGAACAAACAATCTTTTCTTTTAGACGGAACATTATCAAGCTACGCTGTCGCGGAAAAAAATATTGAGCGCTCCCTACGTAAAAAAAGGGCTGTGCTCATCCTATTTGTATATCAGCATCCGAAGCTCGCCTGGAAATTTGTACAAGACAGAGAAAAGTTAGAAGGCCGTAGAATTCGTGCTAAAACTTTCATCAAGCAATTCTTAGACTCTCAACAAGTGATCAGGGAACTAAAAGCTAAGTTTGGCAATCTTATAAATGTAGACCTACTGGTAAAAAACAATGTGGGTAACACACGCTTTTACCATGCTAATATTCAGGCAGTAGAGCACCATGTTGGTGAAAAATTTACTCGCGAAGAGTTAAATTTGATGATAAAGTGAGCAACCTGTTAAGGAGGAATGTGTATGTTTTCTACCTCGTTCAAATCAAAGAGTCCACAAAGCTCTAAGTTGTCCAATTTTGTGTTAAATGCGAATTCAGGCGAAAAGAAGCGCGTTTATTCACACGTAATCGACAAAGCCATTGATTCTCAAAACAAAGTTACAATACAGAGTAACCAAACAAGTAAGTAAGGGCGTTATACTTGACGCCTATACTTCTTAGCCACTTGGATATTCGCAAAACTCTCAACTAAAACTCCAGACCTCTCCCCCACTTTGCAACAACCAAAAAACCATAGCGCCCTAACCCAGTTCAAAGTATCCTAACACCACTGCATATCAAAGGACTTTAATCATGCCTAATCAAATGTTTACCGATGTCGAACTGCGTATCATGTCAATTCACGTTAAATCGTTGGGCCTGGTGGACAAGTTACTCAGTGAGCGCAAGTTTGAGATCAAAGTGTTCAGTGCAGTAAGCGACGGGGTCGCGGATCATGCATTTAATATGGAACTCAATGTGATGCCAGTCAGTGAAGGCGGCACCATCAGCTTTGGCCCTGCTGGTTACACAATTTATCGTAACCGGGCCGGTCAGATCCCCCGTTTTCTGGATGCGCATATTGCCGTATTGGAAGATGACAGTGACATCCGCAGTACAGCTAAGCTGATGGCACAAGTCAGAAAAACCACGGCGTTTAGCGAACTCACCCGCACTGTGACGGCGGCTGCTGCCAACCCCTTATTTGCTGTGGGTATGAATGTGGCAGAAAGCCTGATGGATATTTCCATTGATGTCTTAAAGGAAAATAAGGATGACCTGTGGCTGCGCCGCTTTTTCAGCTTTAATTACAATATCGAAGGCTATGAGGGCGTTGCCGAATTTGAGTCTGACGAAGTAAAAATCACACTGCAGCTTTTTACCGGATAACACCGCGCTATCATTAAGCTTTCACAGTTATCACCTCCCCCTGGGTCAGAGCCACTAGCTTATCTGCGGGGAGCGAAAATACAGCATGCGGCGTACCAGCAGCAGCCCATAAAGTTTCGTATTGCAGCAGATCCTCATCAATATAAGTGACGGGCTGGCTAAGGTGTCCGATAGGAGGAATGCCGCCAATGGCAAATCCGGTGACCTCCCGGGTAAACTCAGCGTCGGCTTTTGCCAATTTCTCTCCCAGATGCTTGGCGACCATTTTTTCTTTCACTCGGTTGCTGCCGCTGACCAACAGTAGCACCGGCTTGCCACTTTCTTTGCCTTTAAATATCAGTGATTTTACAATCTGACCGAGTTCACACCCAATTGTGTGTGCCGACTCTTGCGCTGTCCGGGTACTGCCGGGCAATTCCACCACCGCAAATTTACAGCCCGCAGAAGTAATGGCATTCTGTACCCGTTGGGCACTTTTACTTAGTTTCTCTGTGTCTTGATCAGTCATAGCTGCTCCTTGTTTTAGCCTTACTGAGTGCCTTTCTTACCCTATCTAAAAAACCTCAACCGGACCAAATACATTGAATGATTTGATGTTGGTTTTCCTTCATCTGACCGCACGACCCTCTTTTTCCGCATAATCCGAGATAACAACGAGAAATCAGTACATTTCAGCTACACTTATTGTAGAAAACTTTTTACACGAGATCCGGGTCGCAACAAGGGACAACCCAGATCCAACTGCTCAATCACAGGGTCTTGTGATATCACATAAGAGAGATAGCCGAGTGACCAAACTGTACTCCATTGACCTCAAGCTATGGCTTACACTCAGTGCTTTTTTATTTGCTGCTCTGCTGTCCGTCGGCTTGGTACAAATGCATCATGATACCCAGCAGGAAAGCCTGCTCGCGCTCACAGACGCCACATTGAAGCGCGATCTCTCCACACTAAACCTGACTATGCAGGACCACCTGGCCCACAACGAGCAAGATGAAATACGCAATATTCTGATTGCGTACCAGCAAGAACAAGGATACACACAGCTGGCCCTAATCGATATACAGGGCACCGTATTGTATAGCAGTACAGCCGACTACGAGGGCCTGCACTACCGTGATACTCCATTAAATCTCAAGCCTGAAGCTATCCGTCAACGATTCAGCCCACCCTACCTGATGGTGGAATATATCAAACATAAACAGCTGTATCTGGCCTATAGTACCTATGAACAACAAAGTGCGGTGACTGCTGGTACGCCACTCCCTGCAATTATCTATGCTGAGTATTCCATTGCCACCCAGGCGCAGCAGCTGCTGGAATACACACGAATGAAAACCCTGTCAATCCTGGCCATCGCTGTATTATTAACCATGTTTGTGCTGTATTTTACCCGGCTGTTTATCCATCGTCCCGTCTCACAACTGATTGAGCTCAGTGAACGACTGAGTCGTTTTGATTTTAGCAAAACGCTCGAAACGCGAGGTGCAGGTGAGTTTAAACACCTTGCCGATAACCTTAATCGTATGGCGCACAGCCTGCAATCCGGCTGGCAAGCAACACAACAAGCAGAGGCCGAAGCCAGCCACAAAACAGCTATACTGGAGGGCATTTTCTCAGCTCTGCCAGACTTGTTTTTTATCATTGATAAACAGGGCACCATTTTAGAATATCACTGCGGACAGACTGACGATTTATACGTGCCTGAAGCCCAATTTTTGGGCCACAAAATTGAAGAGTTCCTGCCAGCACAAACTTCGCGCCACTTTGCCCGTGCGATTCAAAGTCTTGAGCAGCCAGGTCAGTTGACACAACTTGAATACTCTTTGCCGTTTGATAACGGCAAACGCCATTTTGAAGCGCGCCTCAGTGCGCTGCCCGACTCCGACGCCCTGGTCATTGCAGTGCGTAATATCACAGACAAAAAACGCCAGGAAGAGATTATTTTGCATCATGCTTTTTACGACACCCTGACTGACTTGCCCAATCGCTTTTTAGTCCTCGATCGGCTCCAACAGCTGATCCACGATGCCAGACGAGACAAGTCTCTGGTCGGTGTCGGGTTTATCGACCTGGATGACTTCAAAAAAGTGAATGACTCGATGGGGCATGAGGTAGGTGATAAAGTCCTGGTACACTCAGCAAAACGACTTCAGTCGGCTTTACGAGAGAAAGACACCGTCGCCCGCCTTGGTGGTGATGAGTTCATCATTCTGCTGGGCGATCTGAAATCCAGCGCCGATATCCACCCTATCGCGGCAAAACTGGTCAAGCTCTTTCATGCGCCCTTTGATATTGACGGCCGCGCCTTCAATATTTCGCTGAGTCTGGGTATAGCCATTTTCCCTCAGGATGCGGATACCCCCAACGACTTGCTGAGACAGGCCGACTCAGCAATGTACAATGCCAAACAACAGGGCCGCAATACCTATTGCTTATTTACCGAGAACATGAGCAACACCCTGCAGCGACGTCTGATGCTTGAAGAAAACATGCAAGGTGCACTTGAGCGCGGTGAATTCGAAGTCTACTATCAACCCCAGCTAGACCTTCAGGCATGTCAAGTAGTCGGCGCGGAGGCTTTGTTGCGCTGGCATAGTGAAAAACTGGGACCAATTTCACCCGCAGAGTTTATTCCACTGGCTGAGCAAACAGGCTTTATTATTGACCTGGGAAAGTTTGTGCTGAACTCAGCAGCCAGCGCCTTGCAACAGATCCATAAACAGTTCAATGCATCATTACGACTGGCGGTTAACTTGTCGCCTCGCCAGTTTTATGACTCTGAACTATTAAACCATGTAGAGCACCTGATCACACACTGCGAGTTGCAACCCGGTACGCTGGAACTGGAGATCACTGAGGGTTTGTTATTAAGCGGCGACAGTACAATCAAAACAACGCTCAACACACTTCATAAAATGGGCGTTTTGATCTCCATGGACGACTTTGGCACCGGCTATTCATCATTAAACTATCTGCGTCAGTATCCGTTTGATGTACTCAAAATAGATCAAAGCTTCATTGCCGACATGCATACAGGTAATGAATCAGCTTACCTGGTTAAAAACATCATCACCATGGCACATGGCATGGGGCTCAAAGTAATCGCCGAGGGCATAGAAGACCATGAGCAGCTTAACCGATTGGTGGAGTTTGACTGTAACATTGGGCAGGGCTATCTGATAGGTCAGCCCATGCCAGAAGCGGCGTTTCAGGATTGGCTTGAACACAATTTTTCCCGTCCTGAGAATATAATGAATAAATCCCTGTCGATACAAGACTATTAAAAAGAATATGTTAGTATTGCATGGCAGTGTAAGGATTTAGAACATGAATATAGAACAACTGGTAAGTAAAGCTAAGCAAGTTTGTGACAACCGGGGGGCTCGTTTTACCCCTATCCGAGAGAAAGTTTTTCGCTTACTCGCTGCCAAGCAAGGCGGTGTAGGCGCCTATGATCTGCTAGAAGAACTCAAGCTGACCGAATCCGGCGCTAAGCCTGCAACCGTGTATCGTGCTTTGGATTTTCTCTCAGAGCTGGGGTTTATTCATAAGATTGAAAGCACCAATGCATTTATGCTGTGCCATCATTTTGACTGTATTCACCCTGTGCAATTATTGATCTGTGATTCCTGTGGTCACGTACAAGAGCTGCATTCTAATGCCATTTCACATGAACTGAATAACTTGGCTGCAGAGCATGGCTTTCTTGTGAAAGCACAAACGATTGAAGCACACGGGCGTTGTGGAAAATGTAATGAGTAGTGCAGCATAGTAAAAAGCCCACTACACTTAAATCAGCGTCCGTTACAACGTAGGAACCTAGGGAAGAAGCATATGAATGTAGAATTCATCAACCCTTTTTTATCGTCACTGATGAATGTACTGGCTACCATGGCACAAACTGAACTAACGCCAGGCAAGCCAAAGATTAAAAAAGATGAGGTGGCATGCGGTGATGTGTCTGGGTTGATTGGCATGGTCGGCCCGCAGACCAAAGGCTCCTTTTCTATCAGCTTTGATGAAGGCCTGGCACTGACCATTATGGAAAGAATGCTGGGTGAACGCCCCGACAAAATCAATGAAGAAGTCACGGACATGGTTGGTGAAATCACTAACATGGTCACCGGTGGTGCAAAGAACTTGCTGGGCGAGAAAGGCTATGAGTTTGATATGGCCACACCCATAGTGGTATCTGGCCCGGGCCATACAATCACTCATAAGTGTGATGGCCCTAAAATCATCATGCCCTTCACTTCAGCTGACGGGAACGCCAACATAGAGGTGAGCTTCGACAAGCTATGAGCTGGCATCAAACACATATCACACTCAGGCCGCGTCAACGCGGCTTTCATTTGATTGATGATGAAGTGCTGACTCAGCTGCCACAGCTGGGTTACTACAAAGTGGGTTTGCTGCATTTGTTTATTCAGCACACTTCGGCCAGCCTCACCCTCAATGAGAATGCCGATCCAACCGTGCGTATGGATATGGAAAGCCACTTCAATCACTTCGTACCCGAGCGACAAAGTTACTATCGCCATGATTACGAAGGGGATGATGATATGCCTGCCCATATCAAATCCAGCACGCTGGGCTGTGAGGTCACTATTCCGGTAAGTCAGGGCCGTCTGCAATTAGGTACCTGGCAGGGGATCTACCTTGGTGAACATAGAGACCACGCCAGTAGCCGTTCCATCGTCGCTACCTTGCACGGCCAATTGCTGGAATGATCCCAGGACTAGTCTGTCGGGGTGAGATAATCGTAACTGACCCTGGTTGTCACATTACAAAGCAACTCATAGGGGATCGTACCTGCACAGGCTGCTACCTCTTCAACCGGTAGCGCAGGCCCCCACATTTCAACCGGATCACCCACTGCAATGCCATCCGGGTTGTTTCCGATGTCTACCGTGATCATATCCATAGACACTGTGCCCACAATGCCATAGCGTTTCTCTCTTATCACCACGGGGGTGCCACACCTCACATTCCGTGGATAACCATCGCCATAGCCCATTGCTACAACGGCCAGTTGCGTTTGTTGCTGACTCTGCCAGCGCCCGCCATAACCCACTTTCTCGCCAGCAGCGATTGTTTTGATGGCAATTACCCGAGTTGTTAGCCGCATCACGGGCTTTAGGCCATGCTCAGCGCCCACTCGGTTAAGCATTGGCGAGACACCATACATCATCAACCCGGGTCGGATCCAATCACCATGCGATCCTGGCCAACCGAGCACGCCAGCTGAGTTGGCCAGGCATCTGGCTTCGGGTTTATCCGCTACCAGACGTTCAAACACCGTAATCTGGTGCTGTGTTTGTGTACTGTTTAAGTCGTCCGCACAGGAAAAGTGCGTCATCAACTTCATCTTTGGGTTGATATTGTCACAAGCTTTTAAACGTTGATAAAATCTCTCAAATTGCTGCGGCTCGATCCCTAACCGATGCATCCCCGTGTCAATCTTTAACCATACCGATAAACGTGCATCCAGCTGACTGGTTTCAATGGCCCGTAACTGATTTTCATCATGAATGATGGTTTCAAAATTGTTGGCAATGAGAATTGGCAAGTCTGTGCGGTTAAAAAAGCCTTCCAGCAACACAATTGGTTTAGTCAGGCCACCGGCACGCAGCGCCAACGCTTCATCGATGCGTGCAACCGCGAAGACATCGGCATCATTGAGGTGCTGTGCAATCTTGACCAAACCATGGCCATAAGCATTGGCTTTCAGTACTGCCATTACCCGAGCATCGGGTGCCAGCTCCTTGATCCGTTTGAGATTATAACTCAGTGCAGAGAGGTTAATTTCGGCGGTTGCCAGGCGCATACATACTCCTTATTCAGGCGACCGATTCAGTCACAAAGGACGAATACCTTAATATTCGTCATCCACAGCAGGACCGGCATAGTTGTCGAACCGAGAGAATTGCCCCTGGAAGGTTAACCTAACCTTACCAATCGGACCATTACGCTGTTTACCGATAATAATTTCTGCAACACCTTTATCCGGGCTGTCGTCGTTATACACCTCATCGCGGTAGATAAACATGATTAAGTCGGCATCCTGCTCAATAGAGCCAGATTCACGTAAGTCTGAGTTTACCGGGCGCTTATCCGCCCGTTGTTCCAGCGTACGGTTAAGCTGCGACAGGGCTATCACCGGACATTGTAGTTCTTTAGCTAGCGCTTTTAGTGAACGAGAAATCTCAGCGATTTCTAAGGTCCGGTTGTCCGATAAACTGGGTACTCGCATCAGCTGCAAATAATCCACCATGATCATGCTGATCCCACCATGATCCCGCGCGATCCGCCGCGCCCGGGAGCGCACATCGGTGGGCGTCAGGCCGGAGGCATCATCGATATACATTTGGCCCTTTTCCATCAGCAGGCCCATGGTTGACGATAAACGCGCCCAGTCGTCATCATCCAATTGACCGGTCCGCACTTTGGTCTGGTTGATCCGGCCCAGTGAGGCCAGCATCCTCATCATGATCTGCTCTGAGGGCATCTCCAGTGAGTAGATAAGCACCGGCTTGTCTTGTGTCATCGCCGCATGCTCGGCCAGGTTCATCGCAAACGTGGTTTTACCCATCGACGGACGTGCCGCGACGATAATAAGGTCTGACGGTTGCAGCCCTGCGGTCATCTGGTCAAGATCGGAATAGCCCGTACTCACCCCGGTTACACCGTCCTGCGGTGACTGGTAAAGCTCTTCAATTTTATCGACGGTTTTTTCAAGAATGCTGTGAATGCTCTGCGGACCTTCGGTACTCTTGGTACGCTGCTCAGCGATTTTGAATACCTTACTTTCCGCCAGATCCAGCAATTCGTGGCTGTCGCGCCCTTCCGGGTTAAAACCCGCCTCGGCGATTTCATTGGCAACTGTGATCATCTCACGAACCACCGCACGCTCGCGGACAATGCTGGCATAGGCATCTATATTCGCCGCACTGGGCGTATTTTTCGCAATCTCAGCCAGATAAGCAAAACCGCCTACGGTGTCCAGCTGGTTGTTCTTCTCCAGATTTTCCGAAATAGTGATAAGGTCAATCGGCTGACTGGCCTCGACCAGTTTGGTCATAGCCTCAAATATCAACTTATGGGTGCGGGTATAAAAATCCTGCGCGACGACCAGCTCTGCCACCCTGTCAAACGCCTGATTATCAAGCATGAGTCCGCCAAGGACAGATTGCTCAGCCTCAATGGAATGGGGGGGAACTTTCAGGGTATCAACTTGTTGATCAGGTTTTGCCATATCACTACAAATACTAAGGGACGGACCTGTTATTGTATACGCAATCGGGGTGGAAATGAATCCAGATTACCGGCCTATTCTCAACTGCCGGGGCACGCACTTGCAGCACCCCGACTCGTATCACAGCTTCTTCAGAGCGATACGCCCACTGACGGTATCGATTTCCACATCCACGTCACCGTCTTTGATAACAAACTCCAACTCCCGGGACGGACCATATTTGGCTTTTTTCTCTTTGTCTGCTGATAATTCATTGACGATCCGTCCGCCAGCATGCGCATCGATGTCAAAGCGTGCAGACAGTTCAGCCGGGAAGTAAAAATCGACGTCCCCACTGACCGACTCAAATCGGATGTTGGCACCTTTTTCCAGCGCTCTGAGGCGTACATTGATCTCGCCATTGACTGTACTCATACGCAAGTCTTTCAGGCTGGCAATATCAAAATCCACTTCACCGTTGACGTTTTCAACCCGAATATCATTGGCCTGTGTCATGCTTTCGATACCGCCATTGACGGCGTTAAAGCGTAGCTTACCGCTGGACGCCATGTCTTCAATATCCCCATTCACTGTTTCATAGCGAATATTGCCTGATAACTCTTTGCCTTCGATGTCGCCGTTCACGGTTTCCAGCTCAATTTTACCGCTAAGCTGGTTCGCCTCAATGTCCCCGTTGACTGTGGTGACCGCCACCCCGGCAGTGAAATCGCTGACATTCACATCGACACTCACGCCTTCAAAGTCGAGTTCACTTTGCTTAGGCATATAGACGGTCAGCCTTGAGCCATCTCGCTGGTTGTTCCAGCTCTTGGTGCGGCGCGGCATTTTGACAATGAATTCGGTCACATTGCCCTGCGTTTCCAGTGTATAGCCTTCGGCCAGCTCATCGAGTTCTCCGCTGACCTTAAAGCTTGGCTTATCCCATGATTTAATGGTGACCTTGCCTCGCTGGTTTTCGATGACCACTTTACCATCCAACGGCACTTCGATCTGCTCATCAATTTTGTCACCTGCCAGGGCAAACAGCGGCAGCGCGGCCAGTCCTACTATGATTGCTTTCATGCTTCTCTCCTAAATCTGTTGCCACTGGGGCTGATGTACCTTAGTGATTAAATCCAACTGCTGCTGGTAAACCTGGGCCAGCATTTTGAGCAGGGCAGCATTGTCCGGATCCTTCATCAGTGCCAGCTTAATGGCCTGCTCTGCTTCTTCTAATTCCTGTAATGGTTTCTGCCAGTCTTTGGTCAGCGCGGGTTGTGCTTCATACTTGACCAGCAGCGTCTGTTTTTCCTGCTCAAAAAAAGCGCTCATGTGTGCCATTGTGTCTTGTTTAGGCTGGGTCATAATCACCTGCCAGCTCAGCAGCCCAGCCGACACACAGGCAGCGACGCCTGCCAGCTTTATCCAGGGACTGCGAGTGCGCGGCGCCGAGTCTGGCATATTGATGGCGTTCTCAATGCCCTGCCATAAGTCTCGTTGCGGCTCTGGTAATTGCTCCTGATCTTGTTGCCGTGGCAGCTGTTGTTTCAGAAACTGCTCGAATGTTGGTTTACTCATTGTCATACCACTCCTGTAACAATTTCCTGGCTCGGTGAAACTGTGACTTACTTGAGCCCACCGCCATATTCAACATACCCGCCACTTCTTCATGGCGATATCCTTCTACCGCATGCAGGACAAACACCAGACGTGCACGCTCTGGCAAACGTAAGATCAGCTTATCGAGCCCATTAAGTGACTGACATTGCATTATTTCGGCTTGCTCCATCCCACCGTCTTCCAGACTGACGACTTTTTGCAACCAGTTTTTCTGCTTACGTAAATAGCTGATCGCCACATTGGATGTCACACTGTGAAGCCAGGTGGTAAACTTTGACTGCCCCTGAAACTGGGCAATTTTGTGCCAAAGCTGAACAAAGACTTCCTGCGTCGCGTCTTCCGCATGAGCCTGATCGGCAAGCAAACGTAAACATAATCCATAGACCCTGCGATAACACTGCTGATAGAGCTGTTCAAAGGCTGTCTGGTCGCCTTGCTGGGCGCGCAGTACTAACCGCTCAATCGTATCTGGGTTAAATGCCTCTTTGGCATTGATTATCATAGAGTATTCCCTCGTTGCCGAGCCATCATCGTGACATATCAGGTGCCATAAAGAAAGTAACCCGATAATGTGATGTTTGCAGGATAAGACGCGAGGGAAATAGCGAAAGGTTTAAACGGGCAGGTAAATTTTTTCTTAATGGCAGACAGACGCGTTACTCTTCCTCTTCGTCGGGGGCCTGATAGTCCTCACCGGATTCAAAACGCCAACCCATAAACTCCAGTTTCGCAGGTGTAATCACGCCACCATTACCTAGGTTAAAGTTTTTCAGCGCTTCGTCAAAGTGCACACCGCTGCCGCCCGTGGCATCTATGGTTGCCCCACGAATGGTGCCATAAAACTGGCCACTACCACGCATGGCAATGCTGGTAACCGGTGCATAAATGACCGCATAGACTGAACTGGCGCCCCTCAATGTAATACCGTTTTGGCCTGAATAAGATGAGAAGATACTCAGGCTGGGAAAGCCACTGTCAGTTAGTCCTTCTCGCTCTGTGATCACCACCCCACTGGCCCCGAAATCCACTTTCCCGGTGACAAAAATTGCCAAACTGCTGCCCGCTTTAATGGTAATACTGGTGTGGCCCGTCATTTTAAGATCCCCATCAACCAGCCAGATAACGTCTCCCCCTTCTATGGTAATGGTGCCATCACTGGTCAGTTTCATGTTTTTCATGCCAAATACATATTCGTTGCTGGTATTACTCTGGCCATGATTTTGCGTCAGATGCTGAAATAAGTAGATGTCTGCGGGACTGGATGACCAGGTACCGCTGCCACCACGGGTATAGCGGCCTTCACTTGGTGTGAACACATAATCGGTCTGTGCACCGATCGTAAAGTCCGTGTAGCTATTGTGGTTGTCGATCACTGAAGGCATATTCAGCGGCAAAGCCAGCGGGTCGCATTCCTTGTCGGGGTCACTAGGATCATAGTCCGGTGAGCTTGGGTCGTATACCCGGACTGCTTCAACCTCGGGATTCACATTGAAACGATCGGCTGAATAGTGCAACCCATCCTGGACATGGCTGCTCTTGAAGCTTCCGGTGCCGCCATACATAATATCGAGCTCGGCCCGGTTCTGATTGAGGATCTCGGCGCCCCACTTCATGGTGACATCGCCGTTTGCACGCAATACCCCCGTGATCTGTCCGCCATTGTGCTTCACAAACCCCTGTGTGAGGACATCGCCGTCGACCCGCACACCACTGCCGGCAGAAATATCAATCCCGGTATTGGATTGCACTGTCCCAACGACGGGCGAGGAGCCCTTCAGGTAGAGTATCCCAGATGCTTTCACATCGCCCATAATGGGAGAATGACCATTTAGCACCACATCGGCATCGCCAATCACGGTATGCACATCGCCGTTACTGGTGTGAGTGTCTTCGTAACTGCCCTGGGTAGAATCATAACTATCGACCAGACCACTGCCTGCCAGATTCACCCCTTTACATCCGGTGACCGCATTTTGGAACACTGAGCTGCGTTCGGGGGGCGTGTATTTAAAGTAAGAGACCATACGCGACTGGGCCTGCTCATCATAGCGCTGCCCCAGGCTGGCAATCGCCACCTCATCGCCATTGACTGACAGCTGGGCGTCAAAGCTCGTGCCATCCAGTTCACCGCTGCCCAGACCCGCCCCAATCTGCTGAACCGCCTGCTCCAGTGTCAGATTTGGGTTATTGGTCAGTGCCGCTTTTAATGCCTGCCCGCGCTCGATCACGCCCTTTTCAGCCAGTAATCGCGCATTCAGGTCTTTTTGGTAGTTACCACTGAGGCGCTCCTGCACCAGGGTATCTTTGAATGCAGCAAACACCACCACGCTGGCCACGGAGCTCAGTAGCATGACTTTAATCAGGGTAAATCCGCGTTGTCGTATACTCTGCATCTTCATAATGTCACCAATTGGCCGTCGCGAGCACTTGCTGGCTTGCAGCCACGTCTATCTGGATCCCCGCAGCATACTGTGCGGGCATACCCACGGGCGTCACTGTGATGGACGTGATCAGGCCGTCGACCGAAAAGCTTAACCCATTCACTCCCCGTAACAAGCGCTGGGCAGGCAAGTTATCTGAGCTGAGATCGCACAATAAATAGCCATCCTGTAATGAAAATGTTTCGGTGTAATTCACCACTGGAACACTGCCATCGCAGGCCGGTGTATTGGCAACCTGGCTGACCTCTAATGCCTCACCGTTAAGCCTAACCTGTGGTGTAGAGGCTGTTTGCTTAATACTACGGGTCATCAGCTGGCTGGTATAGCGGATCACTTCCTGTGCTTGTGCCAGCTCCTGATTTATCACAATAGTGCTACGAATAGTCGAATAGGCAACCGCAATACCGCCGAGCATAAACAGGCCTATCGACAGTGCAATCAGCAGTTCCAGTAGGGTAAACCCGCGACCATTCACAATGCGATTCATAAGCAGACATTCACAAAGCTGGCGTGCAGTGAGATTTGGTCCACGCCGGTGTCAGTCATGCGCTCATCGTGCCAGCTGACGGTCAGACTTAAGTCCAGGCTAAAGGTGTTGGGCAGCGTCAGCGCAAACCGCGGATCATCGGGATATAAACCCGCAGCAGTCGGGTTAATGCCGGGGTTCAGGCTGGTATTCACGCTCTGATAATGACAGATATCAGGCCAGATGCGCTCAATCGCGTTCTGTCCGTGGATCAGTGCTATGGTATAGTTAAAACTGTTTTGCGCAAACTGCATTGCTTTAATCTGCGCCGCCGCAAGCCCAAGCAGCGCAATGGCTGCTATCACCATAGACACCATAACTTCCAGCAATGAAAACCCTTTTACTACGCGCAATTGTCAGTCGCCTTACTCAACCAGCTTTGACCACTGTGTAAAATACACAAACGCACGTCATCCGTCGTCGCATCGTTATCTGAAATCAGAATATTGCTGAACGCGCTCAGTTCACCACTGGAACGTAGTGTTCTGTCAACCAGGTTAACAGCAACCTGATTAGGGTCAACCGTAAAACGCCTTAACGTGACTTCCTGACCTTGTTCAACCACTTTCATTACCCAGTCATTATTCTCCAGCGCCAGCTTTACCGGCACTTCACGTTTAACCGCTTCACTGCGCGCAAAGCGATAGAAACTACTGAGCTGGTTTGCCGTCGTGTTCACCCGGTCTTGCTTAATCTGGCCTATCAAAGAAGGGGCTGCCACCATGGCTAAGATAGCGATGATGGCCAATACAACCAGCAACTCAACCAGTGTTACGCCTCGCTGTGTGTTGTTACCAACAGTCATTCAGGTTACCTCCCTGATTGCCAAGGTGGTCCAGAGTCAGCACCCCACACACATCTCTGCTTTGACTGCCATTCAACACGGGCGTTGCTCTTAAAATATAGCCCATATTGCGAAAATCACCGTTCGCACCTTGTGGCTTGTTACGCGCTTCGTAGCTGAATGTGTAGAACTCAGCAGCGGGCAGTCCCTGAAACGTCTCATCATTAGGGTAACCACCATTGCGGGAATAAATACGCTCCAACGTGGCACTGGTTTGCAGCAGTAAATGCTGTGCATCCAGGCGTCTGCTTTCACGCACATACTCGCCATAGTTTGGCAATGCCACACTGGCCAGGATGGCGACGATCGCAATGGCGATCAGCAGCTCTATTAAAGTGAATCCACGCATGTTGGAGGTTTTAAGCATATTGGGTTTCCCACCTAAATGATAACGCTGTCATTAATCTCTAAATAAGACTGTATGACATTTAACCAATAAAAAAAAGTGCCTGTAATAAAAACAGTTAACTAAAATATCACAAAACAGAATTAGCTAAAACAGGAACGCGTTTACACGAGATAACAGCCAGGTAATATACCCTAGAACAACCATGTGGTCAGACCATTAAATGTTAGCGTCATATGTTCCCGTAATGACTATAAGCCGTTTACGAGCGCCGTTGTTTTGATTTGGATTAATTTTCCGACTGGTGTTGTAAACCTTCCATGATGATCCCGATAATCATCAGATCCACACACTGAAAATTGGAGTTGTTATTGTCTTTCAGAGATTGGGAATACAACCGCGTACAGATGCACGCGGTTGGTGCTTAATAGAATTAAGCTTCAGCGATCACGATTACTTTGATAGCTGTTGTCACGTCAGTGTGAAGCTGGATTGATACGTCAAATTCACCTGTCTCACGGATAGTACCGGTAGGCAGACGAACTTCTGACTTAGCAACTTCCAGACCTACTGCTGTGATTGCGTCGGCGATATCGCGAGTACCGATAGAGCCGAATAGCTTACCTTCGTCACCCGCTTTAGAAACCAGAGTCACTTCTGCAAGTGCTTCTAGTTTTTCAGCGCGCGCTTGTGCAGCAGTTAGCTCTTCAGCGATTTTCGCTTCAAGCTCAGCACGACGTGCTTCGAAAGTTTCGATGTTAGCTTTAGTTGCAGGAACTGCCTTGCCCTTAGGGAAAAGGAAGTTACGTGCGAAACCAGATTTAACAGAAACCTGGTCACCTAGGCCACCTAGGTTTGCGATCTTGTCTAGTAGAATAACTTGCATGTCTCTACACCTTTTAAAAACTGTTAATCAGCTGCTTACTTGTGTAAGTCAGTGTACGGAAGAAGGGCTAGGTAGCGAGCACGCTTGATAGCAGTTGCTAGCTGACGCTGGTATTTAGCGCTAGTACCTGTGATACGGCTAGGTACGATTTTGCCACTTTCAGTTACATAGTTTTTAAGAGTAGCCAGATCTTTGTAATCGATTTGTTGTACGCCTTCCGCTTTAAAACGGCAGAACTTACGACGTCTGAAATAACGTGCCATGAGTAAATTTCCTCAATTAATTCTTTCAATATGTTGTGCATGTAATACAAGTTGACTCAAGCCACTGCGGCTCTCGTGTCGGTTTAAAAAACCGCGTACCTGTATGGTCTGCCCAACGTATAAATGCTCTAGTTGAGTCCGGAACTGCTGTCCGCTGGCAACCACCTGAATACGCACATAACTGTTACGATTTAGGTCGGCTTCTACTTGCATCGATTTATGTTCTAAAACAAAAATACAATGCGCGATACCGGCGGGGCTTTGACTGTACTTAGGTGGCTTACAGACCGTGCCAGATAATACCAGCTGGTTTGTATACAGATCAGACTGAGTGCTCACCAAACTACCAGGTCAATTCCGAATCAAAAACGATTAAGCAGTTGCTGCTTCTTTTTTCTCTTCTTTAGCAAGAGGAGACGCTTCAGTTACAGCGTTCTTAGTACGCATAACCAGGTTACGAAGCACTGCATCGTTGTAGCGGAAAGAAGTTTCAAGCTCGCTGATTACTTCAGTTGGTGCTTCAACGTTCAACAGAACATAGTGTGCTTTGTGAAGCTTTTCGATTGGGTAAGCCAGTTGACGACGACCCCAGTCTTCTAGACGGTGGATTTTACCGCCAGCTTCTGTGATGGCACCAGTATAACGCTCGATCATACCAGGTACTTGCTCACTTTGGTCTGGGTGAACCATGAATACGATTTCGTAATGACGCATGGATATTCCTTACGGTTAATATAGCCTTGTCCCGTTTCGGCCAGTCGGGGTAAGGCAAGGAACTAAAGTTAGTTAGGCCGAAAGAGCGCGTATTTTACGTGTCGTGCTAAAAATAAGCAATCAGTTTATCGATGAAAATTGGTGGAATAAGATTTAAAGTTGAGCAAGTAAGTCAGAGTGAGAAAATATGAATATAAAGAGAGGAGAGTTGGAGCGGCACACGAGGTTCGAACTCGTGACCTCGACCTTGGCAAGGTCGCGCTCTACCAGCTGAGCTAGTGCCGCATTTCGATGTAGCTCTTAGATTCCCGCTGTGCGCAACCTTGAGGTCGCGTCTAACGTTTTAGCAGCTGAGCTAGTGCCGCTTCACAATAAGCACTCTTTTTTAGTCAGTTGAGTAAACTGATTGAAGATTGGAGCGGCACACGAGGTTCGAACTCGTGACCTCGACCTTGGCAAGGTCGCGCTCTACCAGCTGAGCTAGTGCCGCATCACAATGTAGCTCTTAGTTTCCCGCTGGGCGCAACCTGAGGTCGCGTCTAACGTTTTAGCAGCTGAGCTAGTGCCGCATCACAGGGTATGGAAATATAATCCAATACAATCTCGTTGTTTAGTCAGTCGAGTAAACTGATTTAGATTGGAGCGGCACACGAGGTTCGAACTCGTGACCTCGACCTTGGCAAGGTCGCGCTCTACCAGCTGAGCTAGTGCCGCATTCCGATGTAGCTCTTAGTTTCCCGCTGGGCGCAACCTTGAGGTCGCGTCTAACGTTTTAGCAGCTGAGCTAGTGCCGCATTCCGATGTAGCTCTTAGTTTCCCGCTGGGCGCAACCTTGAGGTCGCGTCTAACGTTTTAGCAGCTGAGCTAGTGCCGCATCACAATGAATACTCTTTTTTAGTCAGTCGAGTAGACTGATTGTAGATTGGAGCGGCACACGAGGTTCGAACTCGTGACCTCGACCTTGGCAAGGTCGCGCTCTACCAGCTGAGCTAGTGCCGCATCACAATGTAGCTCTTAGTTTCCCGCTGGGCGCAACCTTGAGGTCGCGTCTAACGTTTTAGCAGCTGAGCTAGTGCCGCATCACGCACAAGCAACAGACAATGTTTGCCGTCTTGAGCGGGGCAGGATTCTACAAGATAGAAAAAGCATTGCAAGTACTTTTTCTAAATTTTTTTAAAGATTGAAGAATTTTTGCTGGTAAACCTTCAACTCCATAATGGAGTCTTTGATGTCGTCCAGAGCCAGGTGAGAGCTCTTTTTGTGGATCCCATTTAACAACTCAGGCTTCCAACGACGTGCCAGCTCTTTAATCGTGCTGACGTCCAGGTTGCGGTAGTGAAAGTACTCTTCCAGCTCGGGCATGTATTTGTTGAGGAAGCGACGGTCCTGACCAATAGAGTTGCCACACATTGGCGATTTGCCCGGCGGTACCCATTGTTTCAGGAAGTCTAATGTTTGTTTGATTGCATCAGATTCAGAATGTGTGCTGGCCTTACAACGCGCAGTCAGACCAGAGCGGCCATGCTGATTTGTACACCACTCATCCATATTATCAAGTAATTCATCACTTTGATGGATAGCAATTACAGGTCCCTCGGCCAGTACATTCAGATCACAGTCGGTGATCACAGTGGCAATTTCGAGGATCCTATCTGTTTTAGGTTCCAGACCCGTCATTTCTAAGTCGAGCCAGATCAGGTTTGATTCATGAAAAGACATACACTACCTAACGGTACTTTCCTTTAGATCCAATGCAATTAGATATATCATATTAGCTTCATCACTCGACCAAAAGCTTTTTTTTACAAAGCGGGGCAATTTATTGAGTTATAGTCCATGATTGGCCTGTATACCACTCGATAGCAATAAATCGTGTCGCGAGTTTATAAGATATGGCAAAACGCAAAAAACTCAGTAAGGGCCAGTCCAGACGGATCAGTGCCAACCATCAAAAACGCTTGCATAAAGCGAAACAACAGTCCGACACGCAGGTGACTTGGCAAACCGATAACCTGGGCCCCACAGAACCCGCTGTGGTGATCAGTCGCTTTGGCCAGCACGCCGATGTCGAGTGCGAAAATGGCGATGTACTGCGCTGTAATATTCGCCGTACCGTCACCAGCTTAGTGTGCGGTGACGAAGTGATTTTCCGTCGCGCCAAAGTCAGTGAAGGCGATCTGGCCGGTGTGATAGAAGCCGTCGAGCCTCGCCGCTCTCAGCTCACCCGTCCAGATTTTTACGACGGTGTGAAAGTGGTGGCAGCCAATATTGACCAAATTTTAATGGTATCCGCAGTAGTGCCTGAATTTACCCCACAGATCATTGACCGCTATCTGGTCGCCTGCGAAGACATGGGTATTGAGCCAATTCTGTTGCTCAATAAAATCGATCTACTCGATGACGAAGGCCTCGACTATGTCGATGAAGTGCTGGATATCTATCGCGAGTTAGACTACCGCGTCGTGCTGGTGAGCAACAAGACTGGCGAAGGAATTGATGAGCTCAAATCCCTGCTGGCAGACAAGAACAACATCTTTGTTGGCCAATCCGGCGTGGGTAAATCCACTTTAGTGAACACCGTCCTGCCCGATGCCGCCATCCTGACGCAGGAAGTCTCTGAGAACAGTGGTCTGGGTCAGCACACCACCACGGTTTCTAAACTACATCACCTGCCCAGTGGCGGTAACCTGATTGACAGCCCGGGGATCCGTGAATTCGGCCTGTGGCATCTTGAAGTAGAGCGAGTGACCTGGTGCTTTAAAGAGTTTCGAGAGTTTATCGGCGGCTGCCGCTTTCGCGACTGCAAACACCTCAATGATCCGGGTTGCCTGATCCTGGAAGCCGTTGATGAGGGCAAAATAAGCGAACTGCGCTTTGACAGCTATCATCGCATTCTGGAGTCCATGGCGGATGGCCGCGCAGGTGCGCGCGCGCCAAGAGTTTGATACTATCTTCAAAATTTTTTCAGGAATAATAAAAGTGAACTTGGATAAACTAAAGATTGCCCTGCAATATGCTTTACCCAAACATGCCGTATCACGTTTGGTGGGAAAACTGGCCGCAGCCGAAGCGGGTGCACTGACAACCACCTTAATTAAACTGTTTATCAAACAGTACAAGATAGACATGAGTGAAGCCCTGCATGAAGATCCAGCTCACTATAAAACCTTTAATGAATTCTTTACCCGCCCGTTGAAGCCGGGGATCCGCCCACTTGCCGAAGAAGCCAGCATTGTGGCTCACCCGGTCGACGGTGCCATCAGCCAGTTAGGTGATGTAGTCGATGGTCAGATCATTCAGGCCAAAGGCCATGACTACAGCCTGCAAACCCTGCTGGGGGGCAAAGAATCCGACGTAGCACCGTATCTGGGCGGTAAATTTGCCACCATTTATCTGGCACCCAAAGACTATCACCGTATTCATATGCCCCTTGATGGGACGCTGAAAAAGATGATCTACGTACCTGGCGATCTGTTCTCGGTAAACCCGCTGACTGCGCAAAACGTCCCGAATCTGTTTGCACGTAACGAGCGGGTTGTCGCTATCTTTGACACTGAGATAGGTCCACTTGCGATGGTACTGGTGGGCGCCACCATAGTAGCCAGTATCGAAACCATCTGGGCCGGCACAGTCACGCCACCAGCCGGTAAAGACGTCTTCAGCTGGGATTATCCGGCAGAGGGCGACAACGCCGTTAAATTGAAAAAAGGCGACGAGATGGGCCGTTTTAAGCTAGGCTCGACGGTTATTTTGGCCTGGGGAGAAGATAAAGCCGACTTCCTGGCCAACCAATTACCAGAAACAGTTACCCGTATGGGCACCCCATTTGCGACCATCCGAGACTAGCCGGATCACGCGCTCAAAAAAGCCCGCAGATGCGGGCTTTTTTAATCGTCCGTGGCATTAGCCACACACATCACATGCCGCATCCCTTTCCAGCGTAAACTGCCTTTGCTGCAAGCTCAAAGCATCGACCACGATCATTTCACTGTGTTTATCAGGCACATCAGAGATAATTAAACTGACTGCCTTCATCGCCTGCATAGAGCCGATAATGCCCAATAACGGGCTCACCACACCTGCGTTCTGACAATTCAATACCGGTTGCGCCGACGACTTTGGAAAAATGCAGTGATAACAGGGCGAGGACGCCCTGAAATCAAAGGCCATAAACTGGCCCTGAGTGCCCAGCGCGGCACCCGAAATCAGGACCTTACGGTGTTGTACACAATACTGGTTGAGCAAATAGCGCGTGGCGAAGTTGTCGCTGCAATCCAGGATCCAGTCACTGTCTTGCAATATGCTGTCTATATTGCTGTTGTCGAGCTTCACAGGCTGTGGGATCAGTGAGATTTGGTTATTCAGGCTCGCTAAAACCTTACCCGCGGCTTTCGCTTTTGGCTGGCCAATGTGACTGACCTTATACAAAATTTGCCTTTGCAAATTAGACAGCTCAACCGCATCATCATCACAAAAAGTCAGCTGCCCGACTCCACTTGCCGCCAGATAAAACAGCGCAGGGCTGCCCAGACCCCCACAACCAACCACGGCCACCCGCGCTTGTTTTAGGCGCAGCTGACCGGCTTCCGACACTTCGTTGAGCAGTAAATGGCGGCTGTACCTCAGTCGCTCTTTGTCACTGAGATCTGTACTCATGACTCGCCAGTGGCCCGTTTCAGGTCAATGATTGCCTGTTTATAATCCGCCGCCTCGGTGATGGCACGCACCACCGCCACACTGCCAACTCCGGTGGCGGCAACCTGAGGTGCCCGGGTCAGGTCAATGCCCCCAATGGCCACGGTGGGATAGCTTTCACGCATCAGAGGTACAAAGTGTCTAAGCTTTTCAAGCCCCTGGATCTGTCCGGTCATGTCCTTAGTGGTCGTCGGGTAAATCGCGCCAAACGCCAGGTAGCTGGGCCGATAGTTGTGGGCTCGCAGCATTTCATAAAACCCATGCGTGGACACCCCCAAACGCAGTCCCGCCTGCTGAATGGCAACCAGATTCGCCGAACCCAGATCTTCCTGACCAAGGTGCACCCCATAGGCGCCATGGCGAATGGCCAGCTCCCAGTGGTCGTTAATAAAGACCCGGCCCTGATATTTTTCGCCCAGGGTGATAGCACACTGTATGTCTTCTTCCAGGGTCGCGTGATCAGCCTGTTTAATTCTGAGTTGCACCGTTTTCACGCCTTCCGCCAGACACTTTTCAACCCAGTCTACCGAGTCAACGACGGCATAAAGCTCCAGTTCTTCTCCGATGGGCGCAAACCCGGCGGCAAAGTTAAACTCTTCGCTAAGTGCAAATTCCAGTTCATCACCGAGCCAGCTGCCTGGCTCTATCACCTGAGGAAAGTCCGAGATATTCTCAGGAAATCCAGCATGTGCCAGGGGACCCCTGCCCTCACCAAAGCGCTGCGCTAATTTCAGCCCCTGATTGATATAAGCTTTGGCCAGAATAAAGGCATCTTTGATCGGGTAGCCTTTGGCCAGGCAAGCCGCAACAGAAGAGGCGAAGCTACATCCGGTACCATGACTGTGCGGCGTTTGTATCGCCTCATTGCCAAGCCAATACTCTTCGCCTTCACTCCAGCAATAATCGATGCAATAACCACTGGGATAATCCCAGTGACCCCCTTTAATGATCACCGATTTGACGCCAAATTCGCGCAGCTTACGGGCAGCGTCCCTGACGGCATCCGGACCAATCAGATATACGCCAGTGAGCACTTGCGTCTCCTGTGTATTGGGCGTGATAACATCAACCAGAGGTAACAGGTACTTTTTCAGCGCATCCAGGGTATCTTCTTCGGTCAGCGCATCGCCACTGGATGCAATGGCAACCGGGTCGAACACAATCACAGGGGGATTGTCCCAGCGACTCTTGTATTGCGCCAGATGTTCTGCCACCAGCTGGATCTGTGTGCTGTTGGCCAGCATGCCAATTTTAATCACGGTTGCTTTTAAATCGGCTTCGAGTGCCAGCAGCTGAGATTCCAGCACTTCACTCGAGACCGCATTGATCTCTTCAACCGCCAAACTATTTTGCGCCGTCAGCGCGGTTATGGCTGTGCAGGTTTGCACACCAAAACTGTGCATTGCTTTGACATCCGCTTGCACTCCGGCGCCGCCGCCCGAATCCGACCCGGCAATGGTCCATACCAGTTCAGCCACAATTACTCCTACTTACTCTGTTGAATATGGCGCATGATTAAGTACTTTGCGCCACAAAGGCTTAGCGACACTATAGCGCGTGTTTAATTCTGATGCCAAAAGGGCATCCCCATCGTCGGGGTGGAAGGCGCTGCGACTTCTTTCTCCGGCATGGCCTGCGCTACATAGGCAGCACGCCCGGCAACCACCGCATGATTAAAAGCACTGGCCATGGTCACCGGACAGCCAGCACCGGCAATGGCAGAATTCAGCAACACGGCATCGTAGCCAAGCTCCAGGGCCTGTGCGGCATGCGAGGGTAAGCCGAGTCCCGCGTCAACAATCAGAGTGTGGTCAGGCAAACGCTCACGAATGGTTTTCAGATTATAAGGATTAAGTAACCCTTTTCCGGTGCCAATGGGGGCACCCCAGGGCATCAGTACTTCGCAGCCCAGATCCGCCAGGCGCTGACACACCACTAAATCATCGGTGCAATATGGCAGCACTTTAAACCCTTGCTTTATCAGAATTTCGGTGGCTTCCAGCAGGGCAATCGGGTCGGGCTGTAAATTGTATTCATCGCCAATCAGTTCCAGCTTGATCCAGTCAGTCGTAAACACTTCCCGGCACATTTGCGCCAGTGTCACCACTTCTTTAACACTGTGACACCCGGCGGTATTAGGTAACACCCGCAATCCGGTATCCTTGATCAGTTGCCAGAAGTCACCTCCAGCCGACACGGAGTTCTGGCGTCGCAGTGACACAGTGACGATTTGCGCCTGCGAGGCGACCAGGCTTTGCTGCATAATCTCCGGCGAGGGGTAAAGTGCTGAGCCTATCAGTAAGCGGCTGTCGAACTGCTCACCATAAATGCTTAACGGTGTATCACTGTGCATCATTAGCCTCCCTGAATAGGCGATAGCAACTCGATGCTGTCACCCTCTTGCAGTCGCTGCTCCGCTAACGTGCTGCGCGGCACAAATTGCCCGTTCAGCGCTACCGCAAAAGGCGCCTTTGCCCCTTGTGCTTCAATCACCTCCAGTAAAGACTGTGGCTGCGACAGCGTGAGCGCCTGACCATTGTAACTTATATTCATAATACCCCTTGTTGTAACGCGTGTTGCACCACCATTGGTGCCAGCAAAAACCCATGCCGATACAGACCGTTAATGCGGATCACATTATCAGTGACACTAATATGCGGGCGATTATCTTTATACGCCGGGCGCAAACCTGCGCGCAGCGACATCACCCGCCCCTCAGCAAAGCCACTGTGTACCGTATAGGCGGCCGACAGCAGCTCCAGTGTCGAGCGGACTGTGATATCGCCCCGATCCTGAGATTCAATTTCGGTCGCACCGATGACAAACTCGTGATTTGGTTTAGGCGCGATGTAGAGTGGGTAACGCGGATGCATCAGACGCACCGGGCGCTGCAAACTCACCTCAGGCGCGTAGATGCGGGCAACCTCACCACGCACCCCACGCAGCCCGGGGCTGTCGTCTTTGGCATCCAGCCCACGGCAGTCAATGATCCAGTCAAACGCTTCACCATTGACTCGCCCTTGTGCGATGTGTGCCTCTGCCCCTTCATGAAAGCGCACGCCCCTGTTTTTTAGGGTGCTAAGGCTGGCAGCAAAGAATGCCAGATTATCGAGCTGACCCTCACAGGGTAAATACAACCCCTGATGAAAGCGGCCAGCCAGTTCAGGCTCCAGCGCACCAATGCCGCGACCATCCAGGCTTTGCGCCTGATGGCCAGCCAGGGGCTTAAGGCGACGCTGAAAACTCAGCAAATCGCCTCTGTCTTGCTGGTGCGCGACGATCACTGTGCCCTGCTGCTGAAAAAACACCGGTGCATCGAGCTTGGCCAGCAACTCGGGCCACAAGGTCATGGCATGCAACCCCTGCTCAGCCAGATCTTGTTCACAGATCACGGATTCCGCCATCGGGGCGAGCATCGCGGCGGCCAAAGTGCCGACACTGGCAGGCGCCGCGACCAGATCGCGCTCAAATACGCTCAGCTGATACTGCTCTGCCAGCATCAGGGCAGCAACCCGCCCTGTCAGGCCAAAGCCGACAATAGCAACGCGTGGTTTGTTTGTCTGGGACATCTTGCCTCCATACGGGCCCGAAAGGACCCGCTACCCTAAATCACAGCGCTTTGTGGTAAAGCTCCGACCCCGTCTCTTTGAACTCGCGTGATTTATTTTTCATTTCGGCTTCCACATCAATCATTTTGATGGCAATGGCTTCGCCGGCATTATTTGGATCTATGCCCTCGGCCTCGAGCTGCTTGGCATAGTCGCGCACATCCTGGGTGATCTTCATAGAGCAGAACTTAGGACCACACATAGAGCAGAAGTGTGCCACTTTACCCGACTCCTGAGGCAGTGTTTCGTCGTGATAAGACAATGCCCGCTCCGGGTCCAGACTCAGATTGAACTGATCGTGCCAGCGGAACTCAAAACGCGCTTTAGACAGGGCATTATCACGAATTTGTGCGCCCGGATGACCTTTGGCCAGATCCGCCGCGTGCGCCGCAATCTTGTAGGTGATCAGGCCCTCTTTGACGTCTTCTTTGTTTGGCAGACCCAGATGCTCTTTTGGTGTGACGTAACACAACATGGCGGTACCGTACCAGGCGATCTGCGCAGCACCAATCCCGGAGGTGAAGTGATCGTAGCCCGGTGCAATGTCTGTGGTCAGCGGGCCAAGGGTATAGAAAGGGGCTTCATGACAGTGCTTTAATTGCTCATCCATGTTTTCTTTGATCAGGTGCATAGGCACATGCCCTGGCCCTTCAATAAATACTTGTACGTCATGTTTCCAGGCAATCGTGGTCAGCTCACCTAAGGTACGCAGCTCAGACAATTGCGCTTCGTCATTGGCATCGGCGATTGAACCCGGACGCAGGCCATCACCCAGAGAGAAACAGACATCGTACTGCTTCATGATCTCACAGATGTCTTCAAAGTGGGTGTACAGGAAATTTTCTTTATGGTGCGCCAGACACCATTTGGCCATAATGGAGCCACCACGCGACACAATCCCCGTCACTCGCTTTGCCGTCATAGGCACGTAGCGTAACAGCACACCCGCGTGAATGGTGAAGTAGTCAACGCCCTGCTCGGCCTGCTCAATCAACGTATCGCGGAAAATTTCCCAGGTCAGATCTTCCGCCACACCGTTCACTTTTTCCAGCGCCTGATAAATCGGCACCGTACCGATTGGCACCGGTGAGTTACGTACCACCCACTCACGGGTTTCGTGGATATATCGGCCTGTCGACAAGTCCATGACCGTATCCGCACCCCAGCGGGTTGACCACACCAGCTTCTCAACCTCTTCTTCAATCGAAGAAGTCACCGAGGAATTACCTATGTTGGCATTCACCTTCACCAGGAAGTTGCGGCCAACAATCATAGGCTCGGTTTCCGGGTGGTTGATGTTGTTTGGCAAGATAGCGCGGCCACGTGCAATTTCAGCACGGACAAATTCGGGGGTAATAAAGTCTGGGATCTCAGCACCAAACGACTGGCCCTTGTGCTGCTGCGCCAGTAACTCTTCACGAATTTTCGCGCGGCCCATGTTTTCACGAATGGCGACGTATTCCATTTCCGGGGTCACAATACCACGACGCGCATAGTGCATTTGTGTCACATTTTGTCCGGGCTTAGCGCGGCGGATCTTAGGCAGGTTCTCAAAACGAATATGGTCCAGCCCTTCGTCCGCCATACGCTGCTGAGAAAACTGCGAAGTGACCGACTCCAGCGCTTCGGTATCGTCGCGGTCTAAAATCCACTGCTCACGGAATTTCGGCAAGCCTTTGCGCACATCCAGCTTAAAATCTGGATCGGTGTAAGGGCCTGAAGTGTCGTAGACGCGAACCGGTTCATTTTTCTCAAAGATTGGCTCTTCTTCCGTCCCGCCAATAAAAGAATCACTCAAAGTGATTTCGCGCATGCCGACACGCACGCCTGCCTGCTCACCCTCAACATACACTTTCTCGGAATTTGGGAAAGGTTGTCCGGTAAGGTTATAGATAAAATCCGACGCGGCCTCGCGCGACTCACGACGTGATAACTTGCTACTGTTGTTTGACATGACATGCCTCATTGTTAAGTTAAGGTGTCTTGTCAGAACTCCGCAAAGGGAGCGAGAAGGGTCCAAACCAAACCCACAGCAAAGCGCTGTGTGCTGATTTCATTTAGTGGAGCATGTTGGCACAGGTACAACATGGCTGGCAACCTAGATATCTTACGATATACCAACTTAGGTAGCTTGTTCCCTACGCAGGCATTAACCTGATCAGGTCCACGGATCCCGCAATACTGCGATCTCAGCCCAGATGGGCACTCCGACAAGTAACGAACTGTGAAAAAGTGTACTGAATCGCGCCTAGTTAGTCAAAGGCTCTGCGTCCAGTGCTTTAAATTGCCAGGTTTGCTGGCCTTTAAGGTGTAACTTATTGTTCTGAATAGTAACAGTCACGCCCTGCTGTAGCATGTCCAGAAACTGCATCTCCCGCGCATCCAGCACATCACCGCAGGACTTTCGGGTCATCCCCAGCTGACTCAGCTTGAGGATCTCAGACGCCATGTTGCCCTCAGCAAAAAACCGATTACACCCAGCAAAACCAACCACCTGTAAGGCATCCAGAAACTCGATTTCTATCGGTGAGGCCTCTGTAACAAGATGACCATCAACCTGAGCTAACTGCCAGTGAGAGTGCTTAAGCTGTTCCCTGGTTACCTTCCCTGTACTGGAACATGCCATTAATACGCACATCAGGCATAAAAGAATGGAATTTTTCATGGTAAACCAACCGCTTAAAATATGATTAATATTATAACGTCAGCCGGTGTGGAAAAGGCAGTAAAAATCTGTAATTTTCTGCCTTTTTAGTAAAAAAATCAGACGAAAAGCTGATCAATTTCCTCAGGCAGGAACGGACGCCCCCGTTCATTCACGGATGTCCCGGTGACAACCGCATCCAGCATGAGCTTGTCGTCTGCGGCGCGGATAATGCGCTGAATAAACGCGAACTTCAGTTTACTGACCCGCAGTGTTTCAACTTCAACATAAAATGCGTCCCCCGGTTTCAATGAATCTTTATAATTCATTTCAGAGCGGATCACCACCAGGTTGATTTTTTGCTCCGCCAGTGCAGCAAAATCGACGCCGTTGGCAATCAAAAATTCATGCCTGGCATGCTCCAGATAATTAAAATAGACACTGTTATTCACAATGCCCTGCAAATCACATTCATAATCCCTGACTTTGAAATCAAGCTTAAATGTCATGGCCTTTCCTCTTCACTAAGTTGCCGAATTTATAACACATATTAACTGTTAACTGGTCGGGCTTTTGCTACACTGTGCGCAATCAAAAATGGAACAAGATAAGACATGAAGCTTAAACTTTCTTTGCTTAGCATCAGCCTGTTGGCTGCCCTGTCAAACCAAGCCGCCGCTGACGAATTACCGACAGCCGCGCCCCTTGAAACCATTGAAGTCACCGGCGACTTCCAAAGAGAATCTCTGCAAACACTGAGTGCCAGCGCCAGTGTGATGGGTGAAGTTGAAATGACCCATCGCGGCGCCAGCTATCTGGATGAGCTATTAAATAGCACCGCCAATGTGAACTTTACCGCAGGCGCCTCACGCGGCCGCTTTGTGCAGATCCGTGGCGTAGGGCTGCGCTCTCAATTTGTTGACCCAATCACACCCAGTGTGGGTATGCTGGTCGATGGCATAAACTACTCAGGTCTGGGCGGCAGTGCCTTGCTGTTTGATATTGATCAGGTGACCTTATATCGCGGTCCTCAGGGAACACGGTTTGGCGCCGATGCCATGGGCGGGATCATCGACCTGCAATCTCATGTCCCAACCCAGGATACCGCAGTTAAACTACGCGTTGGCGCGGGTAACTACAATAGCTATGAAGCCGGCCTGGCGGCAGGCACCGGATTAACGGACAGTACCGCTGGACGTATTAGCCTGTATCAACGCGGCTCCGACGGCTATGTCGATAACCTGTATCTGGATAAGCCAACTCAGGATCAGCAAGAGCGACTGGCCCGCGTTAAACTCAGCAGCCAGCTGACAGACGCGCTAACAGTGAACCTGGCCGTGCACCACATAGATATCGATAATGGCTATGATGGCTTTACGCTGGACAATACACGTCACAGTGTGGCTAACCTGCCAGGTAAAGACACCCAAGAAAGTGATGCCTTTGCACTTAGTGCCCAGTATACCGGCCTGAGTGCTTTTGATATTGAGTTCCAGGGCACAGGGCTGCAAGCCGATACAGAATATAGCTACGATGAAGACTGGACCTGCCATGACGCAACCCAGCCGAAGCTTTGCGCCGCAGGCCTGCACCCGGACCACTATGAAAGCTTTGACAGCTACCTGCGCGATCACGAACGTGGCACGCTGGAAGTCAAACTACTGGACAAGCAGGGCGACTGGGTGATTGGCGCCTACGCACAACGTCGTGATGTCGACCTGACCCGTCAGTACACCTGGCTGAGCAATGATTTTCGCTCCAGCTATGATGTTTCCAGTCAGGCGCTATTCGGTCAGAAAGTCACACATCTGAATGAGCAGACCCGCCTGATCACGGGATTGCGAGTTGAACGCTATGACAGTGAATACCTGGATACCAATGGCTTTAGCATAGATCAGGATGACACTATGGTCGGTGGTAAGCTGGCGCTGGAATATCAGGTTGTGCCTCGCACCATGATTTATACCAGCCTGAGCCGGGGTTATAAGGTCGGTGGCGCCAATGGAGAAGCGCTGGCCAAAGCCAAAGACGAAGGGTTTAGCATTCCTGCCTCAGCATTTTCGTTTGAGCCAGAATATCTGTGGAATGCAGAATTTGGTGTAAAGGGTCAGTCTGAAGATAAAAAACACACCCTGTCTGTTACCGCATTCTATATGGAACGCGAAGACATGCAGCTTAAACAGTGGCGCATTGACGGTGTCCAGTTCGCCGGCTTCATCAGCAATGCGGGTAAAGGCGAAAACTATGGTCTGGAAATCGAAGGCCAGCGCCTGATCACGGATCAGCTGACGCTGAACTACAGTCTCGGCTATCTGGACACTAAAATAGAAGACTTTGTAACCACCTCAGGTGCTAACTTCGATGGTCGTGAGCAGGCACAGGCGCCCAAGTATCAATATGCCTTCTCGGCAGACTACAGCGTGCTGGAAAACCTGGTGCTGAGTGTGGGTGTCGAAGGTAAAGATGATTACTTCTTCTCGGACAGCCACAACGAGCAGGCACCGAGTCAGAACCTGATCAATGCCAGCGTAAGTTATTATGGTGAACAATGGTCACTGACTGCCTGGGGTCGTAACCTGGCCGACCGTGATGTCCCGGTCAGAGGGTTTTACTTTGGTAATGATCCACGCGATGGCTACACGCCGCGGAACTACGTTCAGTATGGTGAGCCGCGAGTCTTTGGCCTGACCTTCACGTACGATTTGTAAATTCGAACGAGTATGAAACAAAAAAAGGCGCTCAGTGAGCGCCTTTTTTAACGGTTAGTACCCGCTGTTTATTCCGGCAGGTTGCGGCCGTAGAACACTTCCTGGATCTCACGATTCAGGCGCTCACGGATCTGCTCTTCCTCTTCTGTGTCCAAGTCATCCGTTGTGATACCAAACAGGTAGGTATTCAGATCGGTTTCTTTGAGCATCATCTTAGTGTGGAACAGATTTTCCTGATACACATTCACATCCACCATGTGATACGCCTCTTTGGTATCTTCCGTCATGTAGTTCTGGATAGAATGAATGGCATGGTCGATGTAATGCTTTACGCCATTGACGTCGCGGGTGAAACCACGCACACGGTAATCAATGGTGACCACGTCTGACTCCAGCTTGTGGATCAGGAAATTCAGTGCCTTCAGCGGTGAAATAATACCGCAGGTCGAGACTTCAATATCAGCACGGAATGTACAAATACCATCATGCGGATGCGCTTCAGGATACGTGTGCACACAAATATGGCTTTTATCCAGGTGCGCCACCACAGATTCCGGTAATGGTCCTGGTGTTTCATTGCTGTCGAACGTTTGCTGCTCAACTGGCTCTTCTGATACCAAGATGGTGACACTGGCACCCTGAGGATCGTAGTCCTGGCGGGCAATATTCAGTACATTGGCACCAATGATATCGACTACGTCGCGCAGAATGTCGGTCAGGCGATCGGCACTATACTGCTCATCGATGTATTCCAGATATTCTTTACGCTGCTGCTCGGTCTTGGCATAGCAAATATCATAGATACTAAAGCTTAAACTCTTAGTTAAGTTGTTAAAGCCGTGGAGTTTAATTTTATCAAAGGGCTTGTTCACGATAGACCCACCTTAAAACGTGAAAATCTGCGCTGCAGAAATAAAAGTTCGCGGATTTTATACGAAAATAGCGTCGCAAAAAAGACCTATTTCGCGCTGTTTTCAACCACTTCGTGGCTGTGAGTAATTTCTACCGCTTTTTCAAGCATTAAGGCTACCGAACAGTATTTTTCAGCAGACAATTGCACTGCGCGCGCCAGGTGCTTTTCTGACACATTATTGCCAGTCACCACAAAGTGTAGATTGATTTTGGTGAATACTCTAGGGGCACTCTCAGCGCGCTCTGCTGTCAGCTCCACCGTGACATCACTGACGTCCTGTTTGGCTTTTTTTAGAATGCTGACAACATCCACGGATGAACAGCAGCCTGCCGACATCAACACCATTTCCATCGGGCTGGGCGCTGCGCTGTCAGCGCCTGCGTCGAATACCACATTATGACCAGAATGAGAGCGACCTATAAAGGTATCTCCGTCAACCCACTTCACACTTGCTTGCATGTTTATTATTCCTCGAGTTCCTAAAACTAATAACACCGCCAATAGGCGGTGTTATATTTGATACATAGCAGCGACGACTGCGTCAGTTTATTGCATTGTCGAACAGGTTTTTCACCAGCCCGGCGAATTCCTCAATAAACTCTCTTTGTTCTTCAGTAACGCGCTGCTCAGTGACGCTGGAGAGTACTTCCTGCAAATCATACACAATGCCGTCAACTTCTCTGACTATCAGGCTACGTTGTTCGGTCGTCAATCCGGTATGTTGCTCACAGAGGCGGATCACGTGCTCAGCAATCACATCTTCTATTAACTCCAACACCTTAGGTGCATTGGCTTTCACCACACCCGGCTTCTCAAACAAGGCTAAGTGTTGCGTTAGGTACATGACTAACTCATCGTATCCTTGTTTATCTAAAACCATATATTGCCCACCTGAATGTATCAATGACATCTCCTATTGATTTAAGCAGAAACTAGTTTTGATTGCTACTTTTGATATTTGCAGACCAACAAAAAAGCAGCCGAGTTGACGCTTGGCTGCTTTTTTCAATACTAAAGGGTGAGAAAATACGGGTTTATTCTCACTGAGTACGATTTTACTCGATAGTCAGGCCCGGACTCAAGGTGCCTGGCAAAGTCACTTTGTCCAGCTCAACCGAAGCCACCGGGTATGCACAGTAGTCTGCTGCATAGTAAGCACTTGCTCTGTGGTTACCAGATGCACCAATACCACCAAATGGTGCGGCACTGGATGCGCCTGTGATTGGACGGTTCCAGTTGACGATACCCGCACGGCTGCGACGCAGGAAGTGCTCGTAATCGGCCTGGTTATCACCCAGTAAACCGGCTGACAAACCAAAGCTGGTGTCGTTGGCTTTTTCAATTGCAGCATCGAAATCGCTGTAACGGAATACTTTCAGTAACGGGCCGAAGTGCTCATCATCAGGGAAATCAGTGACCTTGGTACACTCAATGATGCCTGGCGTTACAAAACCCGTGCCTTCAGTGTGTGTCAGCTCAAGCAAAGTCTCACCACCAAGCTCAACCAGCTGTTGCTGTGCAGCAACCATACCAGCAGCGGCATTGTTAGAGATCATTGAGCCCATAAACGGCTGATCTTCGGCGTCATAATTACCGATTTTAATCGCTTTAGTGGCTTTCAGCAGTTGCGCCAGGATCACATCGCCCTGTTCGCCTTCTGGCAGGAACAGTTTACGCGCACACGTACAACGCTGACCGCTGGAGATAAACGCTGACTGGATGATGTCATGAACGGCCGCTTTGGTATCAGCCACGTCTTTCACGATCAATGGGTTGTTACCACCCATTTCCAGAGCCAGAATTTTGCCAGGCTGACCTGCATACTGCTCATGGAGCAGATGACCGGTACGAGAAGAGCCGGTGAAGAACAAGCCGTCGATGCCTTTGTGTGACGCCAGGGCTTTACCTGTTTCTACTTCACCCTGCACCAGGTTGATCACGCCTTTTGGCAGACCCGCCTGCTCCCATAGCTTCAGCGTCAGCTCTGCCACATAAGGTGTCAGTTCTGAAGGCTTGAAGATCACAGTGTTACCCGCCAGCAGGGCCGGTACAATATGACCGTTTGGCAGGTGACCCGGGAAGTTATAAGGACCAAATACCGCAACTACGCCGTGCGCTTTGTGACGAATAACCGCACGACCCACTGGCATTGGGTTTTCAACTACGCCGGTGCGCTCATGATAGGCTTTTTCAGAAATCGCGATTTTACCAACCATGGCGCCCGCTTCAGTGCGCGTTTCCCACAGTGGCTTACCGGTTTCCTGTGCAATGGCTACAGCCAGTGCTTCACTGTTTTCTTTCAGTAGCTCAGCAAAGCGCTTAACCACAGTCAGGCGCTCTTCAAACGCCTGCTCACCCCAGCTGTAGAAGGCTTCGCGGGCCGCTTTTACGGCACTGTCAACTTGCTCTGCCGTTGCCGCGTTGGCACGCCAGATCTCTTCGTTATTGGCCGGGTTTACCGACGCAAATGCTGCGCCTTCACCTAAGCGCCACTCACCATTAATAAATTGTGCTGCGTGTGTTGTCATAATTCTTTCCCAATTAAAGAGTTGCAATACTAACGGTGTCACCGTCAGCGATCTGCAGGGCCTTCGCCACCGCACCAGGGATGGCCACTTCTGTTGCTTTTTCTGGCAGCGTTAACGTCAGTGCCGTCGCACGATATCCCGCTAGTTTATCATTAGCTATCATGACGGGGGAACCTTCTGCGTCAATCTGCATCGCATCGTCAATGCGCACTGTGTACTTACGCACTTCGCGCACTGTGCGGATGTTGTCAACTTTGGCTTCTACCGTGGGACCTGCATCGAAGATATCGACATAGCCATTAAACGTAAAACCTTCGCTCTTAAGCAGTTCAATCGCCGGGCGCGTGTTGTCATGCACTTCGCCCACCACTGACTGGGCTTCTTTGCTCAGCAGGTTAACGTAGATAGGGTACTTAGGCATCAGCTCGGCAATAAAGACTTTTTGACCAATGCCGGTCAGATAGTCCGCAGTCGGAAAATCCATTGAGAAGAAGTGTTCTTCCAGCCACTGCCAGAACGGGCTGTCGCCATTCTCATCAGACACGCCGCGCATCTCAGCAATCACAGTGTCCGCAAAACGGTCACGATGTTGATTGATAAACATGAAGCGTGACTTAGACAATAACTTGCCATTCAGCCCGCGGCGGTATTTATCGCGCAGGAATAATGTGCACAACTCAGTGGCACCGGTGTAGTCATTACACAGGGTCAGAATATCCACTGCTTTGTAAACATTCAACGTCCGTGATGAGTGGATCACTTTACTCAAATGATAGTGATAGAAGGCATCATCAAGACCCACTGCGGCTTCGATGGCACTGGTGCCAACGACTTCGCCCGTCTCACTGTCTTCGAGCACAAACAGGTAACCTTCATCAAAAGGCACGTCTGTTTCTTTGGCGAATGAAGCAACTGAGCGTTCGATCTTGTTTTGCAGCAATTCTTCATTGACCGGCAATGAAGTAAAGCCATGCCCCGACTCCTGGGCAATGTTCAAAAGCGCTGAATAATCGCTTTTCTGGATTGGGCGAAGGATCATCATGAGCCCGCTTACTCCTCAAAAAATGTAGATAGCTGAGTCGCACATTAAGTGCGACCCACATGTCACCGACTGGTATTAGGCGTTGTTTGCAACCACTTTGGCCACAGCCGCTTCAAAGCGCGCCATACCTTCACGGATATCCGCATCAGGGATCACCAAAGAAGGGGTGAAACGCACTACGTTTGCACCGGCAACCAAAGACATCACGCCCTGGTTAATACCTTCTACCAGGAATTCTTTCGCTTTACCCTGATATTTGTCGTTCAGCACACCACCCAGTAGCAAGCCTTTACCACGGATCTCACTGAACACCTGGTGCTTCTCGTTGATCTCATTCAGCAGCTCGCGGAACAGCGCTTCTTTGGCTTTAACGCCATTCAGTACTTCCGGGGTGTTGACTGTGTCCAGTGCAGCTTCTGCAACGGCACACGCCAGCGGGTTACCGCCGTAGGTTGAACCGTGTGTACCAATCTTCAGGTGCTTGGCAATTTCAGTGGTGGTGATCATCGCACCGATTGGGAAACCGCCGCCCAGCGCTTTAGCTGTGGTCAGGATATCAGGTGTCACACCCAGTCCCTGATAGGCATATAGGTCACCAGTACGGCCAACACCGGTTTGTACTTCATCAAAAATCAGCAGCGCGTTGTGCTTATCACACAGTTCACGTACACCTTTTACGAAGTCCGCTTCTGGTGAAATGATACCGCCTTCACCTTGTAGTGGCTCCATCATTACCGCACAGGTGTTGTCTGAGATCAGTGCTTCCAGTGCCGCCAGATCATTGTAGTCGCTGTGCACAACATCGCCCGGCTTAGGACCAAAGCCATCGGAATACGCAGCCTGACCACCCACGGTTACAGTGAAGAAAGTACGACCGTGGAAACCTTTATTGAAGGCGATAATTTGTGATTTTTGCTCACCGAAGTTATCCAGTGCCCAGCGACGCGCCAGTTTTAATGCAGCTTCATTGGCTTCAGCACCAGAGTTCGCAAAATAAACTTTGTCTGCGAAGGTCGCATCAGTGAGTTTTTTCGCCAGGCGAAGGGCCGGCTCATTGGTCATGACGTTAGACAGGTGCCAGATTTTCTCGCCCTGTTCTTTTAGCGCTGCAACCAATGCAGGGTGACAGTGACCCAGACAATTTACTGCGATACCGCCCGCGAAATCGATGTATTCTTTGTTATTTTGGTCCCATACGCGCGCACCTTCACCCTTGACCGGGATCACTGCAGAAGGTGAATAGTTAGGCACCATTACCTGATCGAAAAGTTCACGATTGATAGTCATTTTGATTCCTCATTTTGGTGAGTACAGCACTCAACCGGGCCAGGCAGTGATACATGAAATCTCAGCGACAGCGATGTAAAAGACCTGAATTTTTCCCAATTGGTGCAAAATTCATACGCTCATTATTTCAAAAAAAAGCGCATTTGTCTCATATTAAACACCGCGCGAGCCCTTTATATTCAAGGGATTAGTATATAATTGCAATCTCAGTGAATAACTATTAAGGCGGCCAAAATTAACGCCCCTATAACTTCAAGGTGTTTACTGAGATCCCTCGCTTACCCGGGGTGAATGAATAAGCGAGAAAAAAGTGTGGCTTTTTTTACAGAATGGTCAGTTGCAGGCTTTGTAGTGCTGTTTTTGACAGCAGATCTTGCTCCGCACTGTTGAGCTGATTAAAAGCAAGCCAGTCTTTAGCTTCATCGGCCTCCAGCAGATGAGTGTCTTTAAGCATCTGATATTGCGCATAGCAATAGGCTTTGCGCACTACCTGAGTGAGCGGCAGTTGCTCAGCAGCATGATTATGCGACTTTGGCAGATAGCTTTGCGCAAACTCTTCCATAACCGCATTAAAAGGCAGATAACGAAACTCCATTCGCTCAATCAGGTACTGTGATATCGTTGCCGAGTGCTCCAGCAATAGGTTACGTAAGAACAAGGGATCAGGCTCCAGACCGACCAGCGCGGTGTGCAGATCTTTTTGCTTTTTGTCGCGGGCAATTTTTACTTTTCCCTGCCAGACCCGCTCAAACGTACGCAAATATAATCGTGTTAATGCGATCTTACCGACATCCAGCAACATGCCCAGCGTGAATGCATGCTGCTCTTTGACACCATACATCGGAGCCAGTGTTTTAGCGGCGATGGCCGTTGCCATGCTCATATCGCGCAGTTTGCGCTTCAATAATGGAAAAGGTTCTGTGGAATGTGGCATCCAATGGCGCATCGCAAAGGTCGGGATCACCATTTGCAGGTTTTCCAGCCCCAGGTAGCGTAACGCCAGTGCAGGTGTATCGACCTTTACTGCGGTGCCTTTCGCACTCTTTTTGCGGTACTGAGGCAAGTTTACCAGAGACACCAGATCCCGCCCCAGCCAGGACAAATCATTGATCAGGGGCTCTAAACGACCGACCGAGGCCGATTTCACAGCCAGAATATCCAGCACCGTTGGCACGGCTTCCTGGATCCCTACCACTTCATGGTAGATGGTGTCCAAATCTTCCAGTTGGGTGTTGATAGCGGCCTCAATGACCTGATGTAAGTGCGTGCTGGCTTTGGCAATGTATTTATGATGACTGGTGCTGCGCTCCTGACGCTTGGCGGCTGCAGCGAGTTCTACCTCAAGCATAGTACGTTGTGGTATACGTTCGCCAAAATTCATATCAAAAGTATGAATATAGCCGATCTGCTGCTGAGCAAAGTTATGGCTAATTAGTACATCATGGGCACGCTCTGCCAGAGCTTGTGCGATCCGAGATTGCCTAATGTCATCAGTCATCAATTATGTTCTTTTTCGGTATTGTCGGGGTTGCTTTTTTAAGGTTAGAAGCGACTTATAAAGTTATCAAGTAGCCGCAGGCCATGCTCAGTCAGAATGGCCTCAGGGTGAAACTGAACACCTTCCAACGCCCGCTCAGTATGGCATAAGCCCATGATTTCATCTAGGTCACCCGCGCTATTTTGCGTCCAGGCCGAGACCTTGAGCGCCTCGGGTAACGTGTCTTGCTGCACCACCAGCGAGTGATACCGGCATACCTCAAACTGTTCGGGCAAGCCTGTGAAGGATCCGCTGTGGTTGTGCACCAGTGTGGAAGTTTTACCATGCATGACCTGCCTGGCACGTACTACTTTTGCCCCCAGCGCCTGCGCGATGGTTTGATGGCCCAGGCAGATGCCGAGGATGGGGATCTGTCCCTGAAATGCGTCAACCACCGACAAGGATATCCCCGCTTCATTCGGTGAACAGGGCCCAGGCGAAATCACAATATGATCCGGATTGAGTGCGCGAATGTCAGACACCGATAGCGCATCATTACGATGCACCACCACTTCTTGATCAAGGCGTTGAAAATATTGCACTAAATTGAATGTAAATGAATCATAGTTGTCGATCATAAGTAGCATACTGCGCTATCCTTGTGATGTCGTTTTAAAGCGGTTTGGGTATTATTGTAGCATGTCGGGTCAGGCTACTGATCCGATGCTTTGGTGCCGGTATGTGTCTGGCTTTCTTTTTGATAACCCGACGCCCCTTTAACGATATATCTGAGCTGCCAGATCAATCGTTCAGTCAATTCTGCACGTTGTTGGGCATCCTGATCTAAGGCTTCTGCACCCGAACTGAATACCAGGGTAACCATGGCTTCTGCCTGCATATAAGCATGATTGGCATCACAAGGTGTTTCGGTCTCCAGGTAATGAGAGAGCTCCATGATGAAGTGTTTGATCTCTCTGGCGACAGCAGCCCGAAAAGCGGGCGAAGTGCCAGAGCGCTCACGCAACAGCAAACGAAACTGGTTGCTGGATGTTTCTATAAACTCCATAAAGGTCAGAACAGACGTGTGGATCACGCTCCCGCCCCCTTTAGCAATTCTGCGCCGCGCCTGACGCATCAGCTGGCGTAAGGTCAAGCCGGCCTCATCCACCATGGTCAGTCCTAACTCATTCATGTCTTTAAAGTGGCGATAAAATGAGGTGGGCGCAATGCCTGCTTCCCGGGCTACTTCGCGCAAACTGAGATTGGTAAAGCTGTGCTCTGCACTGAGCTGATTAAACGCCGCCTCTATCAGCGCCTGGCGGGTTTTTTGTTTTTGCTGGGCACGCACACCTGACATGGTCTCATGTTCCTATAAATTATTGGCTCAGATCAAGAATAGAGGCAGTCTAATACTTGACGACGCAACTTTGAAATACTATTTTAGCGTACAAGTGTACGCTGAGATATCAAAAATGAAAAAACCACCTTTATTGTGGACTAATGTACTATTTTTTAGTCTGTCCTTTCTTGCTGCTATTACTTTAGTGCCCTGGTATGGGTTTGAATATGGCTACAGTGCTACCCACTGGGTTGCGTTTGTGGGCTGTATGTTCTACGCCGGCATGTCTATCACCGCAGGATACCATCGCCTGTGGGCCCACAAAGCCTACGATGCGCACCCCGTTATCCAGGTTTTCTTTGCACTCGGTGGAGCCTTTGCGCTGCAAAACAGTGCCCTGCACTGGAGCAGTGACCATCGCGTTCACCATGGTCAGGTTGACGACCCGGTGAAAGACCCGTACGCCGCGACACGCGGGTTCTGGTATAGCCATATCGGCTGGATGCTCAGAGACTATCAGGGTGAAAGTTATGGCGATTACAGCAATGCGCGCGACTTACAGCGCAACAACATTGTTATGTGGCAGCACAAGCACTACCTGAAGCTGGTACTGCTGACAAATATTGGTATTCCGCTGATGCTCGGCCTGATCTTAGGAGATATACTCGGCATGCTGTTATTGGCGGGCGTATTACGCCTGGTACTCAGTCAGCACTTTACCTTTTTCATCAATTCCCTGGCACATATCTGGGGCAAGCGCCCTTACACCGAGAAGAACACCGCCCGGGATAATGGCTTTTTGGCGCTACTGACCTATGGCGAAGGCTATCATAACTTTCACCATATATTTGCCAGTGACTATCGTAATGGTATTCGCTGGTATCATTATGATCCAACCAAGTGGATGATCCGTGGCCTGTCGTACCTTGGTCTGGCCAGCAAGCTCAAGCGCACACCGGTTGAACGAATAGAAAAAGCCAAAGCAGAAACCTTGCTGAATAAGACCAAAGTTACCCTGGCAAAATTGCCTTTGGCGCAGGATAAGCTTACATTGTTACAACAAGAGTATGATTTGTTGCTGAAAAAGCTTCAGCACTTCTGTGCCGTGCAAAAGCAGGTACTGGAAACGAAAAAACATGCTATGCGCGAACAATGCGAGCAGTCAGCCCTGTTAAAGCAGTATCAAGAGCTGGAACAGGCCTGGCAGGCGCAAAAACAGGCATGGCTGGCATTAAACTCGAGGTTGTTAAAGGGCGCCACCAGCTAACCCGATAGCGGCCTCACACGTCATTATTTAAGGTGAGGCCGTGACTAAGAAAACCGCCACAAAATCCCCCACGCAAAACGCATCCTACCAGTACGATGCGATCATCATTGGCACAGGCCCCGGCGGTGAGGGGGCTGCCATGAATCTCTCCAAAAGCAATCGAAAAGTCGCCGTGATCGAACGACAAAAAGACGTCGGAGGTGGCTGTGTGCACTGGGGTACCATTCCGTCCAAAGCACTACGTCACTCTGTCAGCCGCCTGATTGAGTACAAAGCTAATCCCCTGTTTCGTTTTAACGAGCGTCCACAGCGTCTGACTTTTCAGGATATTCTGCATCACGCCAGTGATGTGATCAGCAAACAGTCGAGCCTGCGTTCCAGTTTTTACGACCGTAACCGCATTCACCTGTATCAGGGGGATGCCACCTTTGTCGACGCACACACCATTCAGGTCCAACATTTGGATGGCTCTCAGGAGCGCCTTACAGCGCAAACCATTGTTATTGCTACAGGTTCTCGTCCTTATCGACCACCCGGTATCGACTTTGACCACCCCCGCGTCTATGACAGTGATACCATTTTAGATCTCACTCACAACCCACGACGGGTACTGGTTTATGGTGCTGGTGTAATTGGATGTGAATATGCCTCTATTTTCAAAGGTTTGGGGGCAAAAGTTGATCTAATTAATACCCGTGATCGACTGCTCTCATTTATGGATGACGAAGTGTCCGATGCTCTGAGTTACCACTTCTGGAACAGTGGTATCGTGATCCGTCACAACGAGGAATTTGCCAAGGTAGAAACTGAAGATAAAGGCGTAGTGCTCCATCTACAATCCGGTAAAAAGGTCAAAGCAGACTGTATTTTATGGGCCAATGGCCGAACGGGTAACACTGATGCACTTAACCTGGAGACAATCGGACTGAAAGCAGACGGCCGTGGCCAGCTAAAAGTCAATGAACATTACCAGACTGAAATTGATAATGTGTACGCGGTGGGAGATGTGATAGGCTACCCCAGTCTGGCCAGTGCAGCCTTTGATCAAGGCCGTATTGCCGCGCACGCTATCGTGCACGGCAAGTGCGATGACCGCCTGATCACTGACATTCCAACCGGTATTTACACCATTCCGGAGATGAGTTCAGTAGGCAAAACTGAACAACAGCTGACCGCCGCCAAGATCCCTTACGAAGTTGGTCGTGCTCAGTTCAAACACCTGGCACGCTCGCAGATCACCGGCACCGAAGTCGGCTCACTCAAGCTATTGTTTCATGCTGAAAGCAAAGAAATCCTCGGGATCCACTGTTTTGGCGAACGCGCCTCAGAAATCATCCACATTGGCCAGGCCATTATGGAACAAAAAGGTAAAGGCAATAACATCGAGTATTTCGTCAATACCACCTTTAACTACCCAACCATGGCCGAAGCTTATCGGGTCGCAGCTCTGAATGGCTTAAACCGTCTGTGTGACTGACCCCTGCGCATTTTCAAGCTGCGCGATTAAAAGCGCAGCTCACCGCTCACGCGCCACAATTGTTCTGTCTGGCGCGTCGGTAATTTAAAATCGGCCCGATTTGCCACTTTAGACTCGAGATACTGAAATTCCATACCGACATGCCAGTGATCGGTGACCTGCCAGCGACCTGTCAGCGTAACAGCGCCTCCCTCGCTGGTATTCGGATCGAAATCCCAGAAGTCTCTGTCTTTGACATTAAACTGCTCTACTCGCCCACTCACGCGATAATCCAGCCATTTATGGGTCAGCAACACAAATTGACTGCTGAAGTCGTTATCAACGCCACGCCGCTTGCCCATCGCAGTATTGCCGCCCATTGCTTGCATAACCAGATGCGTCGCCCGGGTGATCTTAAAACGATATGCCGCACTGTAAAACTTGGTATCCCAGGCATATTGTCCTGTCTGATAGTTTACTATGCTTGGATCACCATTGTTGTCATACCAATACAGTCGCACAGTATGACGCTTCTGATAATCCCAGTGCGCCCCGATGTAGTACCCAAACCGGCCATCGACTTCAGTAAACGGCTCAGTCCGCCAGGCCTGCTTTGCCAGGGGAGGCGCTTTTAATGCGTAGATAGGCGCAAAAGGAATCGCCTCATTAAATACACTTTGCCGGTCGTGCACGGCCCAGCCACGCCAGGCCAGCAAAGTACCTGCCGGATCGTTTCCTTTATACAGGGCACCAACTAACTCCCAATTGTGGCCGCTACGCTGGCGTCTCGGCAACCGACTGTCACTGCGTTTGAAGCTGACTTCTGTGCCAAAAGTACGGATCTCCTCTCCCAGCCAGGCATTTATCGCGCTGTAGCTGTAGTTGTAAGGAGACGACCAGCCAATATCCGGGTTCTCCAGTGACATTCTGGGGTAAAAACCACCAATCCGCCCCTGCCACTGCCAGGGCCCTTTATTGAGGGTGTGGTATTGGGCAAACAGCTCGGTAAAGCCCAGCTTGCTATCCGGATCCGGCACATACTGCGCACTGGCCAGTAATGACCACTTACTACCCAGTTCAGTGCGCAAGTCGACCGCCGCACGGCTCAGGTTCAGTCGCTCTGACTCAGTGCCAAAGCGGTTAACCGACACTCCCCTGTCATACCAGCTTGCGTAGTCACTACTGTTTTGCCAGTTTGCCTGAACAACCCCTTTGTACTGAATGTTTTTAGCTTGTACGGCAGTGGAGAGTAGTGCACTGAAGCCTGCCAGTGTCAGCCAGTGAAATGGTTTATTCATAGTCATCAAACTCATCGCTGAAATCATCCTGGAACATCCCGAGCGTCTGCTGCAGTTGCACTTTAAGTTGCTCGCCCGACCGTATTACCGATAACTGGCGACTCTCCGGTTTATCAAGATCCATAAACCCCTCATGCCAGACTTTCAGTTCAACATGTTTAAGCTGTTCGACGGGTAATGAGATATGCGCCACTCCGTCAGCATTAGTCACGGCAAAGTGTGTTGAGTCTACCACCAGAATATAACCCAGCATCCAGTCGTGAATATTGCAACCCAGCTCAACCGCCCCGGTTGTAGAAAAGGTCAGCGCCTGAGGCTGGTCACGGTAGAGCTTAAATTCGAAGGTTTTAGCGGGTGAAAACGAATAAACATGATGCAAAATAGAATCATAATTGGGAAACGAAATTTCAGCCTGCTTTGGCACAATCAGTAAATGTGGCGTAAACGTGCGGTTTTTTTGGCCCATCTTATATTGGTGGGTAAGGACCTTCTGATCTTCAGCCAGGCCCTGCCCGGTTAACCACACCGCGGCACCAGGCAAGGCCTCTCCTTGTTTGTCCAACACCTTTACCGAAAGCTGCCCGGCAGCAAATGCACTGCCAGTTACCAGCATCAGGGCAGTCACAGCGACACTAAGAATATGTTTTAATTGAATCATTGCCTAAAAGCTCCTTGCGGTCTGGGTTTAGTATAGGCCACAGATGTAGACCGGACGACTGTTAGTTTCCATTCATCGCATTTTCAAACTGAATACGTATGCAGAAAGTTCATGCCCCATTGAAGATAACAGTATGCTAAACGCTCACTCACATTTGCAACCGAGATAGTTTATGCAATTAGTCTTCTCAGCAACAGGCATTGCCGCCACGCTCGTCGCCGGTTTATTTACCGGTGCTATACAAGCTGCGACACACAGTGTCAGCTCGCCCGATGGTAAACTGACCTTTCAGATCAGTGATGATCATAGCCAACCCAGTTACCAGCTCACCTTTAACAACAAAGCGGTGATCAACCCCTCTAAGCTGGGCTTTGATTTTGCCCGGGCACCATCGTTGCGCGATGGCTTGACTATCAGCAGTACCCAACGCAACAGCAAAGATGAACGCTGGCAACAACCCTGGGGCGAAGCACGAGAAATACGCGACCATCACAACGAGCTGGTTGTAACTCTGGCAGACAGCCAGTCAAAGCAGGTACAGTATGCACTCAGAGTGCGGGTGTTTGATGACGGCATAGGTTTTCGCTACGAGGTTGCACACGACTCTGCCCGCTATATCACCCGGGAACTCACTGAGTTTGCCGTCGCTGACAGCGACAAAGCCAGTGCCTGGTGGATCCCGGCCCGGGGCTGGAACCGTTACGAGTATACGTATAAAACCACCCCACTTCATGACGCAGCCCATGTCCATACCCCGTTCACATTAAAGAACAAAGATGGCGTACACGTCAGTATTCACGAAGCAGCCCTGGTTGATTATGCTGCGATGACCCTGAACCAGCGTCGCCCCGGTACGTTTATCAGCGACCTGACGCCCTGGTCAGATGGCATTGCGGTAAAAACCAATGGCCAGTTTAACACCCCGTGGCGAACGATCCAGGTGGGCGCACAGGCCACTGACTTACTCAACTCCCGCCTGATCTTGAACCTCAATGAGCCCAATAAGCTGGGCGACGTATCCTGGGTGGAACCGGGTAAATACCTCGGCATTTGGTGGGGTATGCACATCGGCAAAAACACCTGGGGCAGTGGTGAGAAGCATGGCGCGACCACAGCACGCACCAAAGAATACCTGAGCTTTGCTGCTAAGCATGGCTTTGATGGCGTACTGGTGGAGGGCTGGAATACTGGCTGGGACGGCGACTGGTTCTTTAACGGTGATGTATTCAGCTTTACCGAAGCGTACCCGGATTTCGATCTGGATGCCATTGCCAAGCATGGCGAACAAGTGGGTGCCCGCCTGATCGGCCACCACGAAACCTCAGGTAACGTCAGCAACTATCGTGACCAAATGGCCGACGCTTTTGCCCTGTATGAAAAAGCAGGCGTCCGACAAGTAAAAACTGGCTATGTAGCCGATGGTGGCAACATCAAGCGTATTGATGAACGTGGCCATGCCCGCTTTGAGTGGCATGACGGCCAGTTCATGGTCAATGAGTATCTGGATAATGTGAAACTGGCGGCCAGACATAAGATCAGCATCAATACCCATGAGCCTATTAAGGACACGGGATTGCGCCGTACTTACCCGAACTGGCTGACCCGTGAAGGCGCACGGGGCCAGGAGTTTAATGCCTGGGGTACGCCACCGAACCCGCCCGAACACACCACTATGCTGGCTTACACCCGTATGCTGTCAGGTCCGATGGACTTTACTCCGGGTATTTTTGATATGAGCTTTAATGGTCTGGGCGATAAAACCAATCGACCACAAACCACCCTGGCAAAACAGCTGGCCCTTTATGTGGTGCTGTACAGCCCGGTACAGATGGCCGCCGACTTGCCTGAAAACTATCTGGCCAGACCGGATGCCTTTCAGTTTATCAAAGACGTTCCGGCCGACTGGGAAGACAGTGTCGCGCTGGCTGGAGAAGTGGGTGATTATGTGGTGTTTGCCCGAAAAGAACGTAAACGCGGCAAATACTCAGGTAAAGACTGGTATTTAGGTGCCATCACCGATGAGCAGGCCAGAAGCATTGACGTAAAGCTCGACTTCCTTGAGCCGGGCCAGCGCTTCGAAGCCCAGATCTATCAGGATGGTCCTAAGGCTGAGTGGAAACACAACCCCTATGATCTGAGCATTCAAAAACAGATTGTCACGGCACAGGATACCTTAACGCTGAAGCTGGCCACCAGTGGCGGCACCGCGATCCGCTTTAAGGCCCTTTAAAACAGAGGGCAGCTCGTTTCCCTTGCTGCCCTAGCCTTTGCTCCAATCAAAGTACAAAGTAAAACCACAATGCTCGGCAAGCGTTTGAAAAATGGCTTTTACCTGTGCCGGATCCCAACTTTTAACATGAGCAACAGCTGTTGAACCTCGACCAAAATACAATGACGTCGCACGACCCCCCTCCTCAAATCCAGTTTTAGACAGCAACTGACCATTCCTATAAAAATGACGTGCAACAGCAGCACTTAACCCATTGCTGGGATTGCCATAAAGCTCAACTTGTCCACCCTTTTCATTGACCCTCACGTAAAGTTCTTTTAGACGTTTGAGATTACCTGACACTTTATTTTCATATACCCGGTGATTTGCATTTGAAGTATTTTGCCTACTAAGCGTTCCGCGATAAATGATATCTTGCTCTTCTCGCAGCTCTGCTTGCACTGTGCAGTCCGCAGCGAAGTTGATCGTGCCCGTTTTATGGGCATGCACCATGTCTTTAGACCCCTGTCTCGTTGGCCTTTTGAAGTCTGTAAACTCAATGGCTGATAAACTTTGGTTTATGACGTTCAGTGCTTGCTTTAACTGCACATCTTTCGGTATTTGAGTACTACCATAAATCCCCCCGGTAATTTCCCCCTGCATGACTCTGGCATATCCTCGCACTATCGTAGGCTTTTTGCTACCACCACTCACCATCGCAGTGCCACCAACAATAGCATTTCCCATCACTCGTACTTTGCCACTCACAATCGCTTCATCTTTGATGACCGCATTTCCCATCAAGCGTACCCCGTGCTCCACGGTCGCTGACCCACATACTGCAGCCGTCGGGGCGATGAATGCCCCCTCTGATACAAAAGCCCCGCTTGAGACAAAGCCACCTTGCTGCGGGTTGGTTTTTCTATTGTTAGTGAAGTAGTAGCCAGACTCACCGGGGCATAATTCTGACTGTGCAGCATAAGCCAGACTCAGAGGCTGCAAGCTGGAGAGCGTAGATAAAGCAACTAATAAAATGGCTCGTTTCATGTTAGTTTCATTCGATGTCGATGTAGAGGTCGTTAGATCATCTCTATATCGTGGAAAAAATGCAACTCTAAATACCTGTGGCCCTCTCACTCCATTTATAAACACCGAACCTCACTACACTGTCGCCTTTTTGAGATGTGGCGTAATAAACTGACTCAGTGCCAAAGAGCACCCTGCCAGTGCCGCGCCAAAGTAAAACACCAGAGACTGATCATACAGCCACACCACGCCAAAACTGGCCGGGATCACCACCGCGGCAATATGGTTGATGGTAAAGCTGACGCCTGCAGTGGCCGCAATGTCCTCCGGCTGAGCAATTTTCTGGAAGTAGGTTTTCAGTGCAATGGCCATGGCAAAAAAGATATGATCGACCACATACAGCACCGCCGCGAGCTGAGCCGACTCCACCAGCGCATATCCCACAAACACCAATATTAAGCCTGAATATTCCAGGGTCAGCGCCTTTTGCTCGCCAACCCGGTTGATCATCTGGCCGATTTTCGGGGCAACAAAAATATTCACAACGTGATTGATCATGTACAGTGCGGTGATCTCGGCCACATCAAAACCAAACTTTTCGACCATCAGAAAGCCGGCAAACACCATAAAGATCTGTCGACGAGCACCCGAGAAGAACGTCAGAATGTAATACAGGCTGTATTGTTTTCTCAGGATCAGCTTTTTGTGCTGGGTCGCCTGCTGGACAAATTGCGGGTGCGTTGCTGCCATAAACAGCGTCAGCGCCAGTCCGGCACCGCCGAAGAGCAAATAAACCCACACATAATCCGTGGCCAGCCAGGTGAATGCCACCCAGATCAGTCCAAAGGTGACCAAAGAGGCCATCGATTTAATAGACAGCAGCCGACCTAACTGCTCCGGCGCCTCTTCCTTAGAGAACCATTGCAAACTCAGCGACTGATTAAGCGTTTCGAAATAGTGAAAGCCGATCGACATCAGTACCGTCGTCGCATACAGGCCATACACACTGGGGAAAAATCCCGTTAGTGCGACCCCGATTGATAACAAGCATAAACTCACCAGCGCAAAAGTTTGCTCCTTCAGTACCAGCAACACAAACACCGCGGTAAACGCCAGGAATCCGGGCACTTCACGCAGTGATTGCAACATACCTATGTGGGCGCCGGTGAACGCGGCCTGTTCAATCGCAAAGTTATTGAGTAAGGCGTTCCACGCAGAAAACGTCATTGCCATGACAATGGTCGCCAGTACCATAAAACTCATCGGCGAGGGCACAAAGAGTCGGGTTGGGTTTTTCATTCACAGTCCTTAAGCACATTGATTGCCGTTATTAGCCCGGTTAGTATATGAGCTAGGCACGCTGGCTTATATGGAAAATCATGACACAAAGTTTATCAAATCGGACAGATCCTTCCTGGCGCAGTGTGTCCAGCCGGTTTAAACGTAAGACGCTGGACAGACCCGTCTTCCCCCGGCCCACCACAATGCCCGCCAATGAGCACGTACGGGCGCATAGTCATCACTGGGGTCAGATCACGTACATCAGCGATTCGGTCATGACCATTTTTACGCCACAGGGGACCTTTGTGATCCCGCCGCAGCAGGCGTTGTGGATCCCGCCCAATCTGGAGCATGAAACCTTCTGCCGCTATGGCGGACATTTTCGCAGTGTCTATATCGATGAAAAGTACACTGAGATATTAGGCGATCAGGCGAAAACCCTGGTGGTTGATACCCTGCTCAAAGAAATGATCCTGACCATCTGCACCTGGCCAGAAGACTATTTGCTTGATGATAAAACCGAGCGCTTTATCCAGGTATTTATCGATCGACTGGAGCTGGCACCCACCAGTGCATTTTTCATTCCCTGGGCCGATGACCAGCGTTTGCTGCCGATTGTCAGTGAACTGTATGCGAACCCGGGCTGTGCGCTGACGCTTGAGCAGTGGGGTGAACAGGTGGGGGCCTCGGCCAGAACCCTTAACCGCCTGTTTCACAAAAACTTTGCTATGAGCTTTAGCCTGTGGAAGCAAAAGCTCAGGGCGCTGCGTGCGGTAGAGATGCTCACCGCCGGTGAAACCCAGCAGGTCATCGCCCAGCAGCTGGGTTTTGAATCCAGCTCCGCATTTAACAGCGCGTTTAAAAAGTTCTTTGGTACGACCCCCCGCCAGTACCTGAAACGTTAGGGCTGATTATTCAAATACAGCGCCTGTAATGGTCCCGTTTCTAGCCAGGCACGCATCAGCTGACTCTGGCTCAGTGAAAACATTTTTTGTCCATTGTCATAAACGTTGGCACGCATAAAGTTCATGGTCAGATCCGCATTCACACATTCCGTCTGCACGAGTCCGTCACAGCTCAGATGACGGTGGGTGTTTTGGTCATTCCAGGGGGGGTTAGTATGACCAATTAGCCCCAGAAAATGACCCAGTTCATGCGTCAGTGTTTTGCCCTGATCATAGTTTGGCTCTCTTGGCGCAATGGTACCAAACAGCCCCTGCTCTATCGACACCCCAATATAGGTGTCAGGGGCACTGCCGGGCACATGGGCTCTGCCCGCAAGGACAGGCTCATTAAAGCGGGTGCGTGACATGCCCACCCAGATATTAATATAGCGTTCTGTCGGCCAGGCATCCGAGCCGCCGGCGTCGCTGCGGGCAAATGGGTATCCCTCAAGGGCAAAGACACTGGCAGTGGACTCTAAGCGCACGATCCCTGAGTGAGGCTGACCATCCGGATCTGTGTCGGCCAGATAAAACTGGACCCCGGTGTCTGCAATAAAGGGGGTATAAGTTTCGGGAATGGTCTCAATTTCAGCACTATTTTTGCCCCGAAAATGCAAATTGGTCGCCCGTAGCTGAGATAGGATCTGCTCATCGCTGAGTTCAAAATAGCCATTATCCAGCACATGTACAACGACCGGTAAGCGGATCCGCGTTACTGACTCAGGGTCGGGAAGATAAGGTAAGAATAACGCACTCACTGTGCAGGACCCCGTCACCTCAGAAATACGATAACGACCTTCTGTTAGCGCCCCATTACAACCTCCGACGCGCTCCAGAATATGGTCACTGTTGGGTGTGAAGACAAACTCGGCGGCACTACCATACGCCACCTGCTGAGTGCTGGAATCCACATTCCCTCCCTGACTGACGGTTGCATCCAGACGGTAACGAATAGGCGAAAAACGTGCAGTCACCTGACAGTTTTGCTCGACCCGCTCCACCTTGTAAGCCACGCCGGTGCGCTTGCCCGCGCAACCACTTAGCTCGGTCAGCTCATAACCCGCCTGGGGCTTCGCGACAAACTCGGCGGTTTTACCCTTGCTAACTTTTAACTCTGCGGGTTCCAGCGTCCCGCCCCCTGCACTGAGTGTTGAAACAGTCAGTAACTGCGGCGTTTCATTCACCGGCGGATTATCATCACTGCCACCTGAGCACCCGGTCAACGCGCTCAGTGTCATCACCAGCACCAAGTGACCCGTCGAAATATAATTCATCGTTCCTTCTCCGTTATCTTATGGCGTTGAAAAACCCAACAACACCTACCTTATTATAGGTACGCTGTGCCCGTAAACTGTTATGTCACTGGTTAAAAATGTCGCTATTTGTTACCCGCGCTGTGAACACTGGACAGACTTTGCGCAATTGAGCCGCCTGCGCTGTACAGTCACGCAAGAGCCAAGTACTCTGAGCCTCTTTCTTCGTTGTAACCTGTATGGGGTGTCATGAGCACAGCATTTTCACGCCGATTTACTACCTTGATCGACCAGTTTAGCGCCGGCAACAAGCGCCAGTTTGCGCTACTCACAGGCAAGTCTCCTTCACATATTTATCGTATTTGCCGTGGCCTGAGCCGACCCTCTGTGGCGTATCTGGAGCATTTGTATAGTTTATTCAACATCGATTTGAACTGGTTGCTGACCGGCGAACAACCCGTCGAGCAATCTGCAGCGACCGGCTCTGGAGATATGCTGATGGTGCCTAAGCTGGATGTGGAAGCCAGTGCCGGTTTTGGTAGCATCAATGGCAGTGAAGATATCACAGAGCAGTTTGCCCTGAATAAGCGCTGGCTCAGCACTCAGCTGGGCGTGCACAGTGAACAGCTGGCGTTTGTGACTATTCGTGGTGACAGTATGCTGCCGACCTTACAACACGGCGACATGGTGCTGGTTGATTTAAGTCAGCGTGACGCCAGCAAGCGCGGTGTATTTGTGCTGCAAACCGAAGATGGTCTGATGGCCAAACGTATACAACAGCACCAGGATCATATTAGCGTTGTGAGTGATAACCCGGAGTATCCCGCCTGGCAGATCCACGCCGGGAATGCACAGCAGCATGGTATCGCAGGCAGAATTGTCTGGTGTGGTCGCAGTATGTAACTCATATACAGCAAAAAGCCAGCAGAGTTGCTGGCTTTTTTGTGTTTGTGAGCAGTCTGATTACGGGCGCGGAATAAAGCCTAACGCATCATAAGCCGCTTTCAGTGTTTTCTCTGCACGAGCTCCTGCTTTTTCTGCTCCGGAGCGCATGATTTGATCCAGTAATGTCTGGTCTTCACGGATCTCCCTGAAGCGTGCCTGCATCGGCTCCAGCATCGCCACAACGGCATCAGCCGTATCTTTCTTCAGGTGGCCATACATTTTGTCTTCATACTCAGGTACCAGATCGGCCACATCACGCTTAGTTGCCACAGACAGCAGCGTCAGCAGATTCGACACACCGGGCTTTTCTTCTCGATCAAAGTAAATGCGCGCCTGCTCGTCAGAATCCGTGACTGCCTTTTTAAGCTTTTTCTCAATCTTTTTCGGCTCATCCAATAGCATAATGTAAGCATTTGGATTGTCATCCGACTTAGACATTTTCTTCAATGGATCTTGTAAGCTCATGACCCGAGCACCCAGCTCAGGAATGTAAGGCTCTGGTACTTTGAATACATCACCATACAGATTATTGAAACGCGTTGCGATATCACGTGTCAGTTCCAGATGCTGCTTCTGATCTTCACCCACAGGAACCTGATCAGCCTGATAAAGTAAAATATCAGCCGCTTGCAATACCGGGTAAGCAAACAGGCCTACATTAACATTGTTGGTGTTTTTCGCTGACTTGTCTTTAAACTGGGTCATGCGATTGAGTTCGCCCATTTGCGCATAACAATTCAGTACCCAGCTTAACTGAGCATGCTCTGGTACCTGTGACTGTACAAACAGCGCCGATTTTTCAGGGTCGATACCACAAGCGGCATACAGAGCAACACCATCTAAAACGCGATCACGTAGTACACTCGGTTCCTGGCGTATGGTGATGGCATGCAAATCAACCAGCATAAAGAAACAATCATGATCTTCCTGTAGCTTAAGCCACTGGTTAATGGCACCCACATAATTGCCTATTGTCATACCACCGGTTGGCTGAATGCCACTTAACACTACTGGTTTAGCCATTGTGTTCCTTTACTCCTATTTAGTTTAAGGTCGATTTAAAATGGGGATTATATCCAAGAAGCCCTCACAGAGGTACTGTGGATTAAACTGGGCCAGGTCCAGTCCTTGATTGTACCCATATTTAAGTGCAATCACAGGTATTTTAGCAGCCTGAGCTGCCAGAATATCGCTTTTTGAGTCGCCCACCATGATGGTCTGCTGCGGTTCGAGATTAAGTTGCTGACAGGCAGACAAGAGTGGCTCAGCCGATGGCTTTTTCGGGCCATCGTCGCCACACACCACCACATCAAAATGCGTGCTGAGATTAAGATTGTCGAGTAACTGCAGCGTAAACTCGCGGCTCTTATTGGTCACAACAGCCTTAGGGACATGGCTGAATGCAGACAGTACCGTTTCGACATTGGCATAAAGCAGAGAATATTGCCCAACCAGAGCCCGATAATGCCCGGCAAACCGCTCTTGCGCTTCTGCCACCAAACGCGGCGGTAATTCTGCATTAACTTCATTGCTACCACTGAGACCACGTTGTACCAATACATCAATGCCATTGCCTACCCAGTTCAGCACCTGCGCACGGCTAACCACCGGAAAAGCCACTTCTGTTAACGTTAGATTCAGTGCCATATACAAATCATGCGCACTGTCGACCAGCGTGCCATCGAGATCAAATAAAATACCCTGATATCGCATTAGCCCACCTTAGCGAGCTCTGAACGCATCGCATCAATGACCGTCCGATAGTCTGGTTGATTGAAAATTGCAGAGCCAGCAACAAACATATCGGCGCCCGCCGCTGCTACCTCAGCAATATTGTCGACTTTGATGCCGCCGTCGACTTCGAGGCGGATCTTACGACCACTGGCGTCAATGCGCTCCCGAACCTGGCGTAACTTGTCGAGCGTTTGTGGAATAAAGCTTTGTCCGCCAAAACCCGGATTCACGGACATCAGCAGGATCTGATCCACTTTGTCCATCACATAGTCTAGGTGATGCAATGGTGTAGCGGGATTAAGCACCAATCCGGCCTCACACCCGAGCTCCTTAATAAGACCCAGGCTGCGATCTACATGTTCGCTCGCTTCGGGGTGAAAAGTAATGATATCAGCACCCGCTTTTGCAAACGCCGGGATCAGGTTATCTACCGGCTTAATCATCAGGTGTACATCAATGGGGGCAGTGATGCCATAACTTCGCAGCGCCTCGCAGATCATCGGACCAAAAGTCAGATTTGGGACATAATGATTGTCCATCACATCAAAGTGCACAACATCCGCACCGGCAGCCAATACACTGGCTACGTCTTCACCCAACCTTGCAAAATCGGCAGACAAAATGGACGGTGCAATTAAGAACTCGGAATTATTATTGTTCTGCGACATATTACCCCCTGAAACAAAATGTCAGCGGCTACTGTAACTCATCTGGACGCTAAAAACACCTGATTGTTGGACGCACTTATTTTGCGAGCAACGACCACTTTTGCAGGACAAAGAGATTGTTTAATAAACGTCCATGGTGTACTATTTATAGATAACTATTCACTGGGGATATGGTTATGTTAGGTCGGCTTAAAACACGGACGCTTTTGCTAACGGCTGCAGTGGTCTTATCTGCTGGCGTGGTGTCGTTCAATGGCGACGATGCCTTAATTGCAAAACACGACATGTGTCAATGCACTACCACTATGGCGAATCAACACTCGCAAGCAAATGTATGCAAACTGGAATCACACACCAGTTGGTATGCCTGGTTAACTGGTGGCAGCAGCAACGCACAATTTCACTACCTTGATTTACTCGAATTATTGCTGGGATCAGGTGATGAGCAAACGTCGAGTCAATTTTCACAATTCTAATCAATACCAACACGCCTAATTTTGTCATTTTTGAATGACGAGTCATTACGACAAGTTGGTATTGATACACTATACTGATCGGTATCTTAGTTCACACAGAAGCCAGGATGCCGTGATGGAAAGATTTTTTATACTTATTCAGAGTGTACTTGCTGCGATGTTTGGTGTGCAAAGTCAGGCCAAATATCGTGTCGATTTCAACCAGAAACACTTTTGGCCTTTCGCCCTGCTAGCCGTATGCTTTGTCATTGCACTGGTTATCGCCTTAGCCTGGTTTGTCAATGATGTCGTACTATAACCAACTCGCATTAATACATAGCCAAATAACCAAATAGAGGGATTTAATTTACCGACAGCTCTATACCAATTTGACTTAATACCTGTTCAATTTGAAGGAGCAAATATGACGCTAACTGTGTTAAAAATTTCTCATTTAGAACAACTAAATAGCAATTTTTCCTCGCCTAGCTGAATTTGGATACCTCTGCGGTGGCAGGACGCATGAGCTGTGTTCTCGCTTCAGGATTGGCTACTTAATTAGACCGGTTTGCCAGCTCATTCGTGATACAGGGCCATCAGTTCGTCGACGCGATTACGCCCCGAGCCCTTAGGGCTGATGGTTCTTTTTACCTGGATCACATCCAGTTTAGCCTGACTATAAATTTTGCGTGTCAGTACCGTGTCATGATTGGAGATCAGTACCGGAGTTTGCTGCTCAAAGGCGGCCTTCTCTGCCAGGTTTGCAAGTTGTGCCTGGTCATCCAGGTTAAAGCCCCCTTTAGCATAAGCGGTAAACGACGCCGTTTTGCTCAATGGTACATAAGGAGGATCACAATACACCACGGCTTGATCCGGAACACGTTTAAAGACTTGTTCATAGCTTAGACAGGTAAAAGTGGCTTGTTGTGCTTTTTCTGAAAAAAAGTACAACTCATTTTCCGGAAAATATGGGCGTTTGTATTTGCCAAAGGGCACATTGAAAATCCCTTTGAGGTTGTAACGGCACAATCCATTGTAACCATGACGGTTCATGTATAAAAACAGAATGGCTCGCTCATATACGTCGACACTTTCATTAAATTGCTGACGATACGCATAATAAGCATCCGGGTGATTGTTCAGCTCCACAAACAACTTTCTGGCATCACTGATAAACTCATCGGGCGTGCGTTGCAGTTCCTTATAAAGATTAATCAGATCCGCATTGATATCATTGAGTATATAGTGCTTAAAGTGACTGTTGAGAAAGACCGATCCAGCCCCAACGAAGGGCTCCACCAGAGTTTCGGCCTCTTCATTTGCGGCTTGCAAGCGCTTGGTGATTTCTTCCACCAGGGCGTATTTTCCACCTGCCCATTTTAGAAAAGCTCTGGTCTTTTTTTGCATGATCTGACTAGTTACCCCAAAGTAGCGCGATTCTACACTATTTTTGTGTTTGTGACTGTTGGATTTGTTGCTTAATTTGCACGATACGTTTAAAAAACGGCTGTCCGGCTAACACGGTTTCCGGCAATTCGGCTCGCGCCTGTTTTGCCTCATCTAAGGTCGCAAAGGGAGCCAAAGTGACAAACCACCAATCTTTACCCCCACGAACAACCTGTGCGATGCGGATCTTTGATAGCTTGTGTTGCTCGACATATCTCAGTGCCACGGCCTGGTCGGTGACGGCCAGCAGCTGAATTGCCCAGGCATTGCTATCCTGCGCCATAAACCAGGCATTACCGGACAGATCCGCCGCAGGGGCGTGCTGCGTCGACTGCTCAGAGACGTCCGCTGGCAGCGGTTTCTCAACCGTTTGTTGCGTGTCTGTCACCTCTTTAGCCTCTGTCGTTGCCTGCTCGGTAAGGGCTTGTGCAACGACTGCCGATGCATCAGGTACAGTGTGTGTGCCTTCTCCTGAAGCGACCTCATGCCCGCTGCTGTTTGTCGACTCACCTGACTGGCTACCTTCCTGTGCGATGTGCCTCACCATTAATGCGCCCAGTATCGATTGCACATCATGCTGCAACTCGGCCTGATCGCCATGACTGGTTTGCTCTGTCAAAGCTGCAACCGCAGGCTGCCTGCTGTTCTCCGATAGTGCTTGTTGTGTCGTCAGCACGGTCGGCTCGGGTAACACCTCGCCTTGCATCGCTTCGACATCTTGTTGCATGCGCAATAGATCGGTGAGATCTTTTTGATACACCACAGCCACCAGGAATAAAGCGGCGATTATGACAAAAGCACTTATAAATCCTTTCAATTGTTTACTGCTTATAGCCGGTTTAGAGGTCAATGCCAGCTGGTGTTGATTCTGCTGCCATTCCAGCAAAATACTGGGATTTCCACCGGCTTCAGTGAGGAAAGTGCTAAATATAGGATCTTCTTGAGGGGGGAGTTCCTGGAAAAACATCGCCATCAGACGACGACTTTCCATTAAGGATAAGGGTTCCAGGTGAATATCCAATGCTTCAGGCAGTATCTTCGGCGCCTGGCCTGTGGTCAGAATATATAAAGTATCCGGGGCCTTTTTGGCCAGCAACTGGAGTTCCTGGATTAGTTCATCACTGAGATGGCGTGCGCCATCAATCACCCACAGGCATGGACCGCAGGGTTGTTCATTGTAGAGGACAAAAAAATTCTCACTCAAAGACAGCTTATGATCAACCAGAGGTGCGCGGAAACTGTTTTCCAACAACTGCTGTACTAACTCTGTGTCTTTGGTGTGGGCGCCCAGCTTAACAAATGCCTTGTTAAAGTTGGGGTACTTGTCGGTGATGAAAGACTCTGCCAGATAGCTTTTACCGAGCCCGGAATTACCTACCAGGCAGATTAGGTTTTGGCCATACTCAAATTGCATTGCAATCCGGTCGACCAAAGCGGCGCGACTCGGTAGTATTTGCGACTGCATCAGTGCCCTATTAGCAGGCCCAAGGTGTCATCAGATACGTCGTCCACCAGCTGACACTTACCCAGACTGGTTGGCACGATAAAGCGGATCTTACCTTGCTTGTTTTTCTTATCTTTGCGCATATGAAGAATGAACTGCTCGGTTGTCATTGATGCAGGCGCAGCAACGGGCAGCTGATACATCTCCAGCAAGGCTGCTATGCGCGCGACTTCAGCTTCTGTCAGCGCACCTCTGTGCTGCGCCAAACGCGCGGCTAACATCATACCTGCCGCAACCGCTTCGCCGTGTAACCACACGCCATAGCCCATCTGTGCTTCAATGGCATGGCCAAATGTATGACCTAAATTTAGTAATGCACGCAGGCCAGCTTCTTTCTCATCTTGCGCCACAATCTCAGCTTTTATTGCACAGCAACGATAGATCACCTGCATCAATAACTCTGTTTCCAGACTTTTCAATGCCGACCCATGCTGTTCGAGCAAATCCAAAAAGGCCAGATCATAGATCAGACCGTATTTGATCACCTCTGCCATACCCGCCGCAAATTCTCTCGGCGGCAAGCTTTTCAGTGTATTGGTATCAATAAACACCGCTTTAGGCTGATAGAAAGCCCCTATCATGTTCTTGCCAAGAGGGTGATTGACTGCCGTTTTTCCACCTACCGATGAATCGACCTGAGACAGCAAGGTCGTGGGAATTTGAATAAATGGCACGCCACGCTGATAACAGGCCGCAACAAACCCGGTCAGATCGCCAACCACACCGCCACCTAAGGCAATCAGACAGGTATCCCGACCACAGTTATGCTCAAGCAAAAAGGCGTTAACACGCTCAAACCACTTGAGTGATTTGTACTGCTCTCCATCCGGGAGGCAAAAGTGAAGCGCTTCTTTGTCAGCTAGCTGCGATAACAACGTATCCAGGTACAGAGGTGCAACAGTTTCATTGCTGATGATGACGGGGCGTGCATTGCCAATATGCTGCAATAGCCGCCCCTGATCGGTGAGAAGATCTTGTCCAATATAGATAGGATAGCTACGCTCGTTTAAATCGACTGTTAATTCAAGCATGTGCTGTCTCCTCCTATCTAGCCTACATGTTTAGAAATCTAGCTTCTCAATAATTTGATTTGCGACCACTTTGGCGCTTTGCTCATCTGTGCGTACCACGTGATCAGCCACTTCTTTATATAGTGGTTCACGTTCGCTTGCCAGACGCTCTAATACGTCGCGTGAATCTTCTTCTGTTTGAAGCAACGGACGACGCTTATCGCGTTGTGTACGCGCTACTTGCTTCTCAATCGGGGTTTCTAGATAAACCACAATACCACGAGCAGATAGTTTGTTACGTACCTCTTTACTGATGACCGAGCCGCCGCCAGTAGCCAATACGATGCCTTGCTTTTCGGTAAGATCAGAAATCACGGTCTCTTCGCGACGACGAAACCCTTCTTCCCCTTCAATATCGAACACCCAGGAGATATCGGCACCCGTACGGCGCTCGATTTCTTGATCTGAATCGAAGAACTCCAGATGTAATTGGTCCGCAATGTGACGACCAATCGTGCTCTTACCAGCCCCCATTGGGCCTACCAGAAATATATTACGTTTCTCAGCCATATCTTTTTAGTACAAACGAACTCTAAAATTTGAAATAAAACCCCGCCTAACGACCTGGCCCCAAAATTAAGGAGGGGATTATCTCAGCATTCACTGCGTGATTTCAAGTCAAAAGGTAACTTTCACGCCCATTATTATTATTTTAGTCTGACTAGAGTGAGTCATGCATGATCTTGGGCGTCACAAAAATCAATAACTCTCTCTTTTCATTGATTTCTCGTGTGTTCCTAAATATGACACCTAAATAGGGAACATCACCCAGGACAGGCACCTTGCTCACCGCATTGGTCATTTCCTGCTGATAAATCCCTCCCAGCACAACAGTTTGACCATTCTCTACCAACACCTGAGTCTGGATCCTTTGCGTATTGATTGCGACTGCCGGGCCATTGGCGGTCTGTACGGTATCACCCCGCGTATCCTGAGTTATGACCAAATCTAAAATAATTTTATTATCCGGGGTAATTTGCGGTGTCACTTCCAAACTCAGTACCGCTTTTTTAAACTGCACGGTTGAGGCACCACTTGAGGCAGATTCCACATACGGGATCTCGGTACCTTGCTCAATCCGCGCTGTCTTCTGATTGGCCGTGGTAATACTGGGCGTTGCAATGATCTCGCCTTTATTTTCCTGCTCCAGCGCCGACAGCTCCAAATCAATCAGGGTTCCGTCTGACAGTTTGGCAATGTGCATGCCCAAGCTGCCAGCTGGGTTTTGCACCGGCAGATTCACGTTCAAGCGCTCGGCCAAATCGGGAATGGTCCCCCCGGATAGTTTATTGGTGGCCTCAAGCGTTCCTGAAATAGCATCTGTGCCTTGTTGATCGCTGAATCCCCAGCGGATCCCCAAATCTTCCTGTACGTTGTCTGATACAGTCACCATGCGTGACTCAATACGCACCTGCTTGACCGGTACATCCAGCGTTTCTACCATGCGTCTGACATTCTCGATACTGCGTGAAGTGTCCTTAATTAATAAGGTGTTGGTACGCTTATCAACAGAAACGCTGCCACGCAAACTGATGATCGAGTTTTCGTCCGTTTTAAGCAGATCTGCAAACTCTTCCGCTTTGGCGTAATTGAGCTGAATATACTCACTGTAAAGTGGCTCCAGCTCCTCAACCTGACGCTTTGCCTGGAGCTCTTTGGCTTCTCTGGCGGCCAACTCTTCAGATGGTGCCACCATTAAAATCGCCCCTTCCATGCGTTTATCCAGCCCTTTTACCCGTAATACCACATCCAGCGCCTGGTCCCAGGGTACACCGTCCAAACGCAGCGTGATGTTCCCTGTTACCGAGTCACTTGTGACCAGGTTAAAATTATTGGTATCGGCGATGATCTGTAACACCGAACGAATTGGGATATCCTGGAAGTTTAACGTGATTGGCTGACCCTGGTAGTTTTTCTTCTCTGCGTAGGAGAACTCCTGCTCGTCTTTTTCTACCGTCAGGGTAAAAATATTGTCCAATTGCTGATAATTGAATTTAAACGCCCCATTGGGCTTGATCACTAAGCGGCTCTTACCTTCTTCCCGAAAGGTTTCTATTGTGCTGACTACCGTGCCAAAATCAACCACATCCAGTTCGTACAGTAACTCATCAGGGATGGCGATATGATGAAAGTCGGCGTAGATCTGTCCACCGCGTTCCTGCACATCAATTGCTGCCTGGCTGGAGTCCAGAAAAGCCAGGATCTGCGCAGCGCCCTTCTCTGTGCGGCGAAAATCGACATTCTGGATCCGATTCATGGCACTGTGCAGGGCGTCTGGCAGTACGTCATCGCTGGCAATCGGGATCGGCTGGTCAGATACTTTGACATAAACCAGGTTGTTCTTGACCTCAGTTCGGTAGAGCTTAAGCGCTTTCATTTCGACGCTGAGGACAAATCCCCCGCTTTCCATTCTGCTTTTGATCTGCTCGATACCCGCTTTATTAACCTTCAGCAGTTCCAGGCTTTCTTCATACTCTGCATCCGGGAAAAACAGCTCGATCCGGGCAGGTTCATTGAGCACCTGTACTTTCGGTTCAACCGCCAGCTTTTCATCAAACACGAGCTGTAACTCAGTTTCTCCATTAGGCACCGGGTTATAGCGGACATCGTACAGCATAGGCATTGCCTGGGCGAACAGTGCAGCCCCCATTAAAATGCCGCCCATCAGAGTTTTCACAACGTGTTTGATCCCGTCGCGCGCAATCATATTTTCACCTTTTTTATTCTTCACTGGCACCGACGTCCTCGGCTTCTACCATTTCGACTTTGCTGAGACGCTCTTTCCAGCACCCAGTCCCATCCGGGATCAGCTCCATCAGCTCCAGATGATCGGCCTGTACACTGATAACTTTACCGTGATACAAACCCATATATTCATTTTTCTTAATTCTGAACAAGCCTTGCTCACCAGCACGGATGAGAGCCCATACTATCTCCCCGCGCGTAATAGTGCCCTTCATGACCAAGTTATCCAGAGCATATTTTTCCAACGGATCTCGGGGACGATTAGGGTCCGGGTGCAAACAGTTTTTCACTTGCACCAGGCGACTTTCAATGACTTCCGGCTGCGGTGCCACAAAAGGGCTACGCAGTTTACCAGCACTGTAGGAGAAATGCTCAAACCGGGCCATTTCAGGCATTGGGTCAATGCTCGGGGTGGCATTGGCCTGAACCCGATCAATAAATTCTTTTTGTTCAGCGGTGTTATCGTTGCACCCCGTTAACACGGTCACCGTAAGCAATACGAGCAGGTATCTCATTATTCCGCCTCCTGCTCATAGCGATACGTCTTTGCCACTACGCTGAACACCAGTTGGTTATTGCCTGCACCTTCAATACGGAAGTCATGCAAACTCACAATACGCGGCAGTTGCGCAACTTTACTGACAAACTCACCAAATTCATGATAGGTCCCAACCACTTCGAGGTTGATCGGCAGCTCAGTATAAAACTCTTTCTTAACTTCAGGTAACCAGCCAATTTTTAAAAACGTCAGGCCACTGGAGGTGCCCACATACGTTAAATCATCAAGTAAGCCCGGTGTTTCATTGGAGGTTGGCAGCTTTCTTAGCAATTGAGAAAACTGCGCTTCCATGTCCTGCATTTGCTGGCGGTATAACTCCAGGTTATTCGCACGGCCATACTTAATACGATAACTGGTACGCAGGTCTTCTTCTTCTTTTACTGCTCGCTCAAAGCTGGCCACTGACGCTGAAACCAACATGCTGTAGCCTATCACCAGCATGATCACGACCACCACTGCGCAGCATATGACTTTTACCGGCAAAGGCCATTCGCCAATGTTGTCCAGCTCAATTTCGTTCCAGTCGATCTCCTGTAGCGACTTCAGATCAAATTTCATGGCCTAATTCTCCGCCTGTTTTGTCTGAGCCTGCTCGGCGCGCTCTTTTTCCATTTGAGCAAAAGTTTTGACGTAAAAGTTCATCGTAAAATTGCTTAGCAAGCGCTCTTCTCGCTCACCCGCAACGATCCCCTGCAGCAGGGGATCACGCAGTAAATAGGACGACTCTACAGCCCGCAGCATTTGCGACAAACGGTTATTGGATTCACTTCGACCGATGACTTTGATCATGTTTTGCTGCCGTTCCAGGCTGGTCAGGTAGACGCCTGCCGGCACCACCCGCGCCACTTCATCAATGATCTGCGTGCCCAGATTTCGGTTGCTCTGTAGCTCTTCTATCAGCCGGATACGGCGTTGCAGGTTTTCTTTTTGCTGGTTAAGCCCCTGGATTTCACCGATCCGCTTATCCAGTTTTTTTATCTCGCTGGAAAGATAGCGATTTTTAATTTCCTGCCCTTCTTTGAGGGTGTCGTAAAACGCACCAATGCCGTACATTAGCGCCAGACTGGCGGCCACAATGATCCCCAGTATGGTCAGGAATTTTTGCTGTGAAGCCTGCCGTTGCTGTTCACGCCAGGGTAATAAATTTATATGTGGCATGATGAAAAGCTCCTCAATGCCAACCCGGTAGCAATAGCAAACTGCGCTCTGTGATTGGCCAGCACACCCCGATCCACTTTAGGTGCTATTTCCATATTCGCAAACGGATCGGCCACAATCGCATGCACACCCAGTTCATCGACAAGTAGGCGATCAAGCCCTTCAACCTGCGCAGTACCGCCGGTCAAAACAATGTAATCGACCTGCTCCTGGCCACTGGTGGTCATAAACATTTGCAGTGCACGACGTACCTGTTGTAGTAATGATGTCTGAAAAGGTGCGAGCACTTCAAAGGTGTAGTTGGGTGGCAGATCGCCGGTGGTTTTTGCCAGCTCAGCCTGATCAAAACTCTTATTGTAATAAGCAACAATACTATTGGTATATTGCTCCCCACCGAACACCTGGTCCCGGGTATACAAGGTTTTGCCAGACTGCACTACGCTCACCAAGGTGACCACGGCACCAATGTCGATGATCCCCACGACTTTGTCGTAGGCGTCCGATGGTAACTGACCATATAAAACTTCCACAGAGCGTGCCAGCGCATAGCTTTCGACATCCACGACTTTGGCTCTCAAGCCAGCTTCTTCCAGTGCACTCACGCGTGCCTGAACGCTTTCTGTTCTGGCCGCTGATAACAACACATTGACCTTGGAAGGATCCGCTTCATTGACTGTCAGTTTTTCGAAATCCAGACTCACTTCGTCAAGCGGATAAGGGATCAAGCTGTCAGCTTCAATGGCAATTTGTGACTCCAATTCAGCATCGCTTAACGAGACATCCATAAATATCATTTTAGTGATAACAGTTTGCCCGGACACTGCAACAGCGGCGAAATGGCTGGTTTTAGGAAGACGCTTGCGTATTTTGCTGATGACCTTACCGACCGCTTCAATATCCTGGATGGCACGCTCTTTCATGGCCCCCTTAGGCAATGGTTCGATGGCCACAGCTTCCACCCGGTAACCCGCGCTTGATTCAGCCAGCAACACGGCCTTCACACAGTGTGACCCTATGTCTACCCCGACCATCATGGGTGCTTGTTTTTTTAAGAATTGACGCAACATGCCATTAGCCCAAGTATCCAGAATTCTGTACAGTGTTAATTAAGAGTTTAGTCATTTAGGTACAGTTTGGCGAAAAGCATTGTACTACTTGCCAACTTTCGGCCACACTCCCACGCACCTTAATTAGGCACAAAGTAATTTACGCAAAAATTATTAATCGTTTTTTAATCAGGATATACTAGCAGTGTCCGATTGTAATTGGGAGTCTCGCTAGAGATAAATTCGTGAATTTATTAAAAAGATTACTACACCTGATACTGCTTTGCACGACACTGGGCCTGCTTACCCTGTTCGGCCTTTATTACTATGTCAAATCAGACATTCCCAGTGTTAAGGTTTTAAAAGATGTACAGCTGCAAACCCCGATGCAGGTCTTTACCCGCGACGGCAAACTGATCAACCAGTTTGGCGAGAAACGCCGTATTCCGGTTAAAATTAATGACATTCCCGAGCCTTTACTCAAAGCCTTTCTGGCCACCGAAGACAACCGCTTTTACGACCATTTTGGTATCGATCCGATTGGCATAGTCCGCTCTTTTATCGTACTGGTCAGTACTGGCGAGAAAAAACAGGGCGCCAGTACCATCACCATGCAGCTGGCACGAAACTTCTTCCTGACTCGTGAAAAAGCCTATATCCGTAAAGTGAAAGAAATCTTCATCGCTCTGCATATCGAGCGGTTACTGAATAAAGATGAAATTTTGGAGCTTTATCTGAACAAAATAGAACTGGGCCACCGTGCTTTTGGGATCGGAGCCGCGGCGCAGGTGTATTACGGCAAAGAACTTCATGAACTCACATTGCCACAAATGGCCATGCTGGCTGGTTTACCCAAAGCCCCTTCAGCACTTAACCCTATCCGCAACCCGCAACGTGCCAAATTGCGTCGTAACGTTGTGCTGGGCAGAATGCTCACTGAGGGTTATATCTCTCAGACGCAGTATAACGAAGCCACTCAGGCACCAATCACGGCCAAGCGCCATGGCGCCGAGATAGAACTCTATGCCCCCTATATTTCGGAAATGGTCCGGGCTTATATGGTGAAAACTTATGGTGAGGATCAGGCCTACAATTCGGGATTTAAGGTCTACACCACTGTTGAATCCGACATTCAGGCTGCGGCTCAGCAAGCACTGATCGACAACCTGCACGCGTATGATATGCGCCATGGCTTCCGCGGGCCTGAGGCACAATACTGGCAGGCAGAAGAGTCGCTCTGGACAACCGCCAAGATCCTGGAAAAGCTCCAGAAGGTCAAAGAAATAGACCCGCTGCGCGCCGGGGTTGTTACAGCAGTTAACGAACAAAGCGCTACCGTACTGTTAAAGAATGGCACTGAGATCACTGTGCCCTGGTCTGGATTAAAGTGGGCACGCGCTTATATCACGGAGCGTCGTCAGGGTTTGCCACCCAAACTGGCGAGCGACATTCTGGCGCCTGGGATGCAAATCTGGGTGCGTGAAACAGATCAGGACTGGCTGCTAAGCCAACTGCCACAACCGGCAAGTGCACTGGTTTCTCTCGACCCACAAAGTGGTCGTATCAAAGCCTTAGTGGGTGGCTACAGTTTCCAGCAAAGTCAGTATAACCGTGCCGTTCAGGCCAAACGCCAGGTTGGCTCTAATATCAAGCCTTTCATTTATTCTGGTGCACTGGAAGCGGGTTACACCCTGTCAACTATCATAAACGATGCGCCCATCAATCACTGGGATAAAAGTATGGGTGTGGCCTGGCGTCCCAAGAACAGCCCCGACGTTTACAGTGGCCCCATCCGTATCCGCCGAGCACTTGCCCAGTCGAAAAACGTCGTGTCTGTGCGCCTGCTGCGGGGTATGGGACTGAATGAGGCCGCCGATCATATTCTCAAGTTTGGCTTCAATAACGAAGACATTGTACGCAGCGAATCACTGGCGCTGGGCAGTGCTTCGCTGACCCCACTGGAAATGGCGCGTGGTATGAGTGCCTTTGCCAATGGCGGCCATCTGGTCGAAACCTACTTTATAGAGAAACTCACCGACAGTTACGGTAACCTGCTGGGCGCCGCCCAGCCGTTGAAAGTCTGTTCAGAGGATGAATGGGAAGTCGATCAATATACCTGTGCACCGCGTATCATCTCCGAACAAAATGCCTTTTTGATTGCCGACGCTATGAAAAGCGTGGTCTGGGGTGGCGGTAGCTGGAAGCACAAAACCGGCTGGAGTGGCACAGGCTGGCGCGCTCAGGCACTTAAGCGCAAAGATCTGGCGGGAAAAACCGGCACCACCAATAACTCTGTCGACACCTGGTTCACCGGATTTAATCGCAACGTATTAACCACAGTATGGGTTGGCTTTGACGATCCCGGTAAATCGCTGGGTCGAGCCGCTTATAATGCCAACCTCGGCAAGCAACAGGTGGTCGGGGCGGAAGCCGGTGCCACGTCCGCACTACCGGGCTGGGTGCAGTTTATGGGCACAGCATTAAAAGACGAACCCCTGGCACCAATTGACCCACCACCAGGCCTGGTGTCGGTGCGTATTGATTTAAAAACCGGGCTGCTAAGCGAGCGCAACGACCACACCAGTCGCTTCGAGTACTTTGAACGCGGTACTGCTCCAAGCAAATATGTACTGGAAACGGGCTCAAGTACACCCTTTGAAGAACAGCTACCGGATACGGAAGAGTTGTTCTGATAGCCATGACTAAAAAGGCCGGTCAGTGACCGGCCTTTTTATGCTTATCTCAGCTGCTGGGTTAACCAGTACAAATCGGAGTGGATCCCCGCCGCGGTGACTTCCTTACCCGCACCAGGCCCCTGGATCACCAGCGGATTTTTTTCATACCACCCTGTCGTAATAACAAAAATGTTATCCCCCGGGGTCAGATTGGCAATGGCGCTTCCCTGAGCGACCTGCGCAATCCCCACTTTGGCCTGTACTGCACCAGAGGCATCGATTTCCAGCGCCCCCGTATACCTCAGAGTTTTGCCTTGTGAATCCGCAACCTCAACACGTTGCTGATAGAAAGCATCGAGTTCATCCCTGCGCGCCAGGAACGCTTCCCAACTACCTTGTGCCAGAGATGCTGGCATCAGCGCCTCAAGCGCAATGTCGTCAAGCTCCAGTTTTAGCCCTAGTTCACGGGCCAGGATCAACAGTTTACGCTGCATGTCCCGACCAGACAGATCTTCACGGGGATCGGGCTCGGTATAACCCATCTGCTGTGCAGCCAGGACCAGCTCAGAGAAAGGCCGTTCGCCATTAAAACTACTGCACAACCAGGATAAAGTGCCAGAAAACACACCTTCAATTCGTACGACCTTGTCACCACTGTTTTGCAGATCGGCCAGCGCAAAGTTCACAGGCAATCCGGCGCCTACACTGGTGTTATAGCGCCACAACAGATTGCGTTCCTGCAACTGAGTGCGCAGTGCCTGGTACCACTCATGCGCAGCGGTACCGGCATACTTATTGGCACTGATCAAATGACAGTCATGTGCCGCAAAGTCTGGATAAAGCTGACTAAATGTTTCGCTGGCGGTGATATCAATCACCACTTTGTGTTCGTAATCCAGTTCACTGATGCGATCCAGCAGCTCTTCATGCGAGTAATCCTGTGCTTCACTTTGCCATTGCTGTTGCCATTGCGATAAGGTCAGGCCGCTCGGGCAGAACACCATTTTCTGTGAACGCAGCAGCGCAACCACTTTGAGATCAAATTGGCTTTGCAATCTCGCTATTTGTTGCTGACACTGGCTGAGAAATACCTCACCCACGTTGCCCAAACCGGCAATGATCACTGCCAGTTCTCGGCCTTTATTGACCAGCTTGTCATGTAAAATAGCCAGCACATCACTGTCAATTGCCTGATCCGTGAGGAACAAGGCGTATTCTGTTGCACTGTGAGTAAAGCGTACCACCACGGCTTGTTCGTCTAGCACAGCCTGTGCCTGACGCACTAATGGCGCAATGTCCGGACTGGGCGCCACCACTGCAAAGCCACGTAAATGAGATTCAACAATGGTTACCCGGCCACTCAGGCGCAGTACAACCTGATGGGTAAACTCGCTGGGCACCAGCAGATAATCTTCCCCATTTTGATTAAAGTGATGAATACCATGCTGAATCAGCTGGCTAAGCGCGCCAACTTCGCCCGACACCAGGGTATCGACGCGCAACAAGTCCAGTTCGCCAAAGGTAGTTACAAAACGCTTCTCTTTGCTATAGCCTTGTTTGACGATTTCAGTACCCTGCACATCAGGTTCAAAACTGCTGCGTACCTGCAACTTAATTGCGGTTTCTTTCAACGGCGATAATGTCTTGGCATGTAACACCGGATTACCAAGACGGGCCAGTAAATTAGCCTGGGCACGACATACCTTGCTGTATTTGATGGCATTACCTACTTTACGCGGATCGGTGCTGAACACACCCGGTGTATCTGTCCAGATAGACACAGACGCCGCATCCAGATAGCTGGCCAACAGGGTGGCACTGTAATCGCTGCCGTTACGCCCCAGCGTGACCGTATTGCCTTCACTGTCAGCGGCAATAAATCCGGTGACCACGTAAATTTTGTCCTGAGCAAGCGCCTGATGACAGGCACTGCGATTCAGGCTGTGCATCAGCTGTCCCTGATGCTGAGTAAACAAAGTGCGCGCATCAACCTCTTGCGCAGTAATGTTCAGGGTATTCAACAAGGCAGCCAGTAAACGTGCCGACCAAACCTCTCCAAACGCCAAAAGTGGCGCTTCGAGCAACTGACGTGACTGTGCCTGACGCCCAATACGGCTTAGTTCATCACGTAACTTTGCCACCAGCGGTGCTTGCTGCGCAGCCGGGAACAACTCACTGATCAGTTGCAACTGATGATTTTCTACCTGGAGCAAAATGTCACTGAAAGCCTGCCCGTCTTGCTGCTGGTAACTTTGCCACAAGGCCACCAACGTATTCGTAGTTTTCCCTGCCGCCGATACCACGATACAGTCACCACTTTGGCATTGCCCAATGATGATATTGGCAACTGCCTGATAGCGTGTAGCCGAACTCAGGCTCGAGCCACCGAATTTATGTACTGCTTTTGTCATTTCTTCTACCACAATGCCGTATGTGCTGGCGAAAGCTTAAAATCCTTCGCATTATCACTGGGGCTGCCTTGCCTGGCTTTTACCACCGCAAAAGCCTGCTCTAAATCTGCCAATAAGTCGTCAATTTCCTCAATACCCACAGAAATACGGATGAGCGTGTCGCCGACCCCCGCTTCCAAACGCGCCGCCGGTTCCATTCCCGCATGCGTCATGGTCGCCGGATGACAAATCAAACTCTCAACTCCGCCCAAAGACTCTGCCAGTGAAAATTGCTTTACACTGGTCAGAAGCTTGGCCGCATCCGCCAGCTCACCTTTAATATCAAAGCTCACCATGCCACCAAATCCTTGTTGCTGTTGCTTAGCCAGTGCATGTTGAGGGTGGCTTTGTAGCCCTGGGTAATACACCTGGCTAACAAAGTCAGATTGCTCAAGGTAGCGTGCAATCGCCAGTGCATTTTCCTGATGTTGTTTCAGACGCACGTTGAGCGTACGTAAACCGCGTAATGTCAGATAACTGTCAAACGGCGCGCCTGTGATGCCGATATTGTTCGCCCACCATGCCAGCTCATCACCCAGCTCCTCGGTCTTGGCGATCACCGCCCCGCCGACGACATCCGAGTGACCATTGATATACTTAGTCGTTGAGTGCACCACGATGTCGACACCAAATGCGATGGGGTTTTGCAGCGCCGGCGACAAAAAAGTATTGTCGGCCGCGACCAATGCACCACACTGTGCAGCCACATCGGTGACCGCTTTGATATCGGTTAATCGTAAAATGGGGTTGCTGGGTGTTTCAATCCAGACCAGCTTAGGTTTGATGACCAGGATCTCCTGCAAACTCTCAGTGCGCGTCAAGTCGAGCACTTTGACCTTGAGCAAGCCACGCTTTTCCAGTGAGGTAAACAAGCGATAGCTGCCACCATAACAGTCATGAGGGATCACCAAAGTATCATCGGCATTCAGCAACTGAGTCACCAGGTGAACGGCAGCCATACCGGTGGCCGTAATGATACCCTTAGCCCCACCTTCGAGCTCCGCCAGCGTTTGCGCTAGAATATCGCGATTCGGGTTGCCACTGCGGCCATAATCGTAATCACGCTTCTTATCAAAGTCAGCAAAAGAGTAAGTGGTCGACAAATAAAGCGGCGGCACCACCGCACCATGATGCTTGTCGGCATCAATGCCTGTACGTACCGCTATGGTTGACTTGTTGCTTTGGCTCATAGGTCACCTGGATTAATTGGATGTTTAGACGTCTAAAAGGTTAGATGAACAAATGTTAGAAGTCAAAACATTTATACCGCTAAATGGCTAAATAACTAGTATTTGACTATCTTTTTTAAACCGATAAAATTTCGCCACTCAACGCGAACTCTATGCTAATAAGACTGAGTATTTGAGCTTAAACTATGGCAAATGACGTGCAACATTGCCAACAGAGAGCCTGCGTGTCACGGTTGGATCCATACACAGTACACAGTCTTATTCGCATTGCATCTACAACACTGAGGCAAGTACACCACTATGGCTAAATGGAACGGTGAATATATTCACCCTTATGCAGAACACGGTAAGAAATCAGAACAGGTAAAAAAAATTACTGTTTCTATCCCACTCAACGTGCTTAAAGTGCTGACCGACGAGCGTACCCGTCGTCAGGTCAATAACCTGCGCCACGCGACTAACAGTGAATTACTGTGTGAGGCATTCCTGCATGCCTTTACCGGCCAGCCACTGCCTGGTGACGAAGACCTGCGCAAAGATAATCCGGAGAAGATCCCGGCAGAAGTGCGTCAGATCATGACGGAAATGGGTCTGGAAATTCCAGAGATCAACGAAGAATAACCTCGTCGGCACCAGTGCACAACAACAAAAAAAGCCTCACAATGTGAGGCTTTTTTTGCTCGGACCGGCTTATGCCATATAATTTTCTGGCATCTCTATTTGCGCGACACCGGATTCAACCGCCGCCTCAGCCACCGCTCTGGCAATACGCGGCAACAGACGCGGATCCATTGGCTTAGGAATAATGTAATGTTCACCAAATTCCAGGCTTTCAACATCAGCCGCTTTCAGCACTTCAGCAGGCACCGGCTCTTTAGCAATGCTGCGAATGGCTTCTACTGCTGCGATCTTCATTTCATCGTTAATGGCCGTTGCACGCACATCCAGTGCACCACGGAAGATAAACGGGAAGCACAGTACGTTGTTCACCTGGTTAGGATAATCTGAACGACCCGTAGCCATGATCAAGTCATCACGTGCACCATGCGCTACTTCAGGGCTGATCTCCGGGTCCGGGTTAGAACACGCAAAGACCACTGGCTTATTAGCCATCAGCTTAAGGTCTTCTGGCGACAACAGATCCGGACCAGACACACCAACAAACACATCAGCGTCTTCAATCACATCCTGTAAAGTGCGTTTGTCTGTGTTATTGGCAAACAGCTTCTTGTATTCATTGAGGTCATCACGACGTGTGTGGATCACCCCTTTGCGGTCAAGCATATAAATGTGTTCACGTTGTGCACCACACTTGATCAACAACTCCATACACGCGATGGCGGCTGCACCGGCACCCAGACACACGATAATGGCGTCATGAATGTTCTTGCCCTGGATCTCCAGCGCGTTCAACATACCCGCAGCAGTAACAATTGCAGTACCATGCTGGTCATCATGGAATACCGGTACATCACAACGCTCAATCAGCGCACGCTCAATCTCAAAACACTCAGGTGCCTTGATATCTTCCAAGTTGATGCCACCGAAGGTATCGGCAATATTGGCAACCGTGTTGATAAAGTCTTCTGTGGTACGATGCTTAACTTCGATGTCTATCGAATCCAGGCCTGCAAAGCGTTTAAACAGTAACGCTTTACCTTCCATCACAGGCTTAGACGCCAGAGGGCCAAGATTTCCCAAACCCAGGATCGCGGTACCATTACTGATAACGGCAACCATGTTACCTTTACCTGTGTAACGATAAGCATTGCTCGGATCGGCAGCAATTTCACGGACTGGTTCAGCAACACCTGGACTGTATGCCAGAGCCAGATCCTTGACGGTTTCCGCAGGCTTGGTCAACTCAACGCTGATTTTTCCTGGAACGGGGTGGGCATGATAATGTAACGCTTGTTCACGAAAGTCTGACATGACGCGATTTTTTCCTAACGAAGAAGTTGAAAGTGAGAGTGAGATAAAAATTCGCTAACTGCTTTAAACCATACCTTTTTTAAAAATTAATTCAAGCGATATCAGGTCTATCCTGTGAACGCAAAGATAGTTGACAGTTAGCAAGATTTAGCGACGTTTTTGCTACTTTTCGGCAAACTTAACTCAGTATAAATGATCTGATAAGTGTCATTTTCAGTTCAAAATAGCGTCATTTTTATGCAGAATATAAATGAAATGAATAAAGCCCGGAATAAAATCACAATTACAGCATTTAAACCACTTTAACCTTTAAATAGCGGCTTTTAGAAGATTTTAAATGAATATAGATTAGACATTAGCACGGATAGCTATGCATATTAATCAGGTGAATATGGCTATTCACGCAGGCAGGGACTGTGATATAGGTGTCATCTGAGGGCACAGCGGCACGCTCAGCTGCGAGCCGGTCTACATGCAACAGACACGTATTACTGGAAACTTTACTAGCCAAACAGCACTGATCCGTCCACTTGGCATCATACTGATACACAGCTAGATTAGAAAGCTGAAGCGCAGAAACGAAAAAAGCACCCGAAGGTGCTTTTTCTACAGCAAAAGAAAAACTTACTTCTTGCTGCTAAGCGCACCAAAGCGCTTGTTGAAGCGATCAACACGACCACCTGTATCTAGGATCTTCTGCTTACCAGTGTAGAACGGGTGACATGCAGAACATACGTCCAGGTGAATGTCTTTACACAGTGTTGAACGAGTCTCGAATTTGTTACCGCACGAACAAGTTGCTGAAATTGTTTCGTACTTAGGATGAATACCTTCTTTCATAGGGCACCTCTAGTTAAGGCCGTATCGCTCTCCAAACCCGAAGTCTGGCACCATACGTAGTTATACAAAAATTGTGGACGCGTATTTTAGGGTCAATCCGGGCATTCCACAAGCAATAAATGCAAATTAGCTGCTATTTTTTGCACAATTTCAAATTGACGCCGTGAATTGCCAGTTGAAAACAAAGCGCACAGACCGCGCACATGCATTTTTACACTATTGCAGTATAGCGGTATACTGAGCGCGTATTCTGGCTGCACAGTTAGTTGCTGTCAGGCACCAGTCCTTAACTTTTGATATTCAAATGCCGGAGTCTCCATGCGCTTCGCCGAAGTCGCTTTGAAAGTGCCTTTACACAGAACCTTTGATTACCGCCTTGATCCAGAGCAGCAACCTTGTGTGGGTGGCCGGGTCCGACTCAAATTTGCTAACAGAGACTGCGTTGCCATCGTCGTGGCACTGAAATCTCACAGCGATGTGCCGGCGGACAAAATAAAAGTGGTTGAGTCGGTGCTTGATACTGTGCCCGTGTTGTCGCCCGAACACCTCGGCTTCTTGCGCTTCAGTGCCCAATATTACTGCCATCCATTAGGTGAAACTCTGTTTACCGCCCTGCCCGGCGCACTGCGTGAGGGTGCACAGGTTAACAAAACACAGGTACCGGTATTAACCCTCACTGAGACAGGGCGTGACACCACACAACTCAGAGCAAAAAAACAACTGGCTTTAATCGAGCAACTACGCAGCGCTGGTGACGCCACTGCCAGTGAACTAAAGACGCTGGGCTTCTCACAGGCACAGATCAAGGCCTTGCTGGAAAAGTCTCTGATCCGGGAAGAGTTACGTACCGACACCCACTGGCAGTCAGTGCCATTGCAACTGGGCAGCAAACCCAGGCTTAATCCGGAACAGGCTACCGCTTGTAGTGCAATAAACAGTCAAACCGGGTTTCGTACCTTTTTACTGGAAGGTGTCACTGGCAGTGGTAAAACAGAAGTTTACTTACAAAGCCTGGAAGCCATTTTAGCCAGCGGTCAACAAGCGCTGGTGCTGGTACCTGAAATTGGCCTCACACCACAAACGGTCAATCGGTTTAAACGCCGTTTCGAGGGGCTCCCGATTGATCTCTGGCACTCCAACCTGACCGACAATGAGCGTTTACACACCTGGCGTCGCGCCGAGCTGGGCGAATCTGCGCTGGTGATTGGCACCCGCTCAGCGATCTTCCTGCCCTTTCAGGCGCTGGGCATGATAGTGGTCGATGAAGAACATGATGGCTCTTTCAAACAGCAAGACGGGTTGCGTTATCACGCGCGCGACCTGGCCGCCTATCGCGCCGCGCAGGGCCAGTTCCCTTTGATCCTGGGTACCGCCACACCGGCACTGGAAACCTTGCATAAAGCACTGCTGAACCGTTATCAACTGCTACCACTCACGAAACGGGCACAAACCCAGCAGGATAACCGTTTTATGCTGGTGGATATGAAAGGACAATCAGATCAGGCCGGTTTTGCCAAAGCCAGTCTGGATGCCATTGCAGCCACGCTGTCCCGCGGACAACAAGTCATGGTCTTTCTCAACCGGCGCGGTTTTGCCCCCACTTTGATCTGCCATGAATGTGGCTGGCTCAGCAATTGTGACCGCTGCAGTACCAGTGCGACTTATCACAAGTCTCTTAGCAGGCTGATCTGCCACCATTGCTCTGAGCAGGCATTTGTACCAGTTCAGTGCCCTGACTGTGGCAGCACTCAGATCATGCCAACAGGGTATGGCACCGAACAACTGGAAGAATTTTTATCCGCGCAGTTTACGGACTTTCCGGTACATCGCATTGACCGTGATTCTACGCGTCGCAAAGGCAGCCTCGAAAGTGCACTGGATGAAATCAATCAGGGAGGTGCCCGACTGCTGATTGGCACCCAGATGCTTGCCAAAGGACACCACTTCGCCGATGTCAACCTGGTGGTGATCCTAGACGTAGACAGTGGTTTATATTCCTGCGATTTTCGCGCCACTGAACACATGGCCCAGCTGATCACGCAAGTGGCTGGGCGGGCCGGGCGCAGTGGCGAAGCAGGCACTGTGCTATTACAAACCCATTTTCCGGAGCATCCTTTGTTACAGGATCTGGTGAATAATGGCTATCAGGATTTTGCCCGCTATGCATTGCGCGAGCGCGAAGAAACCCAAATGCCACCGTATAGTCATCTGGCACTGATCCGCGCGGAAGCGACCAGTTCGCAACTGGTCATGGCGTTTTTGTCAGATTTGGTTCCAGCCACCCCCTACCCTGGTATACAATTGCTCGGACCGATCCCCGCGCCGATGGAACGCCTGGCCGGAAAATACCGATATCAATTGCATATTCAGGCAGCGCAGCGCAAAGTACTGCATCAATACCTGGCGCAACTGGCTGACTATATAGGCCAGCACAAACTTGCCAACCGGGTGCGCTGGAGTATTGACGTTGACCCTATGGATACCTATTAAAAAACGTTATGGCACAACACGACTATATAAATAAGAAACCGGGCGGTAAGAAAGCCGCAAAAGGAAAGGCTGCCAAACCCTTTCCCAAGTTTTTTGCTGCACTGACACTGGTGCTGATCAGTGCCTTTGGTTATGGGCTGTGGTACATCAAGCAGCACGGCGAGCCTGAAGCACAGGCCATCAGCCCTGCTGCAACAAAGAAGACAGAGCAACCGAAAGCAGAAAAAGACTTACCTCGCCCACCGGACTTCATTAAAGACATCAAAGATCATGAAGTCAAAGTCGAGGTCAAGAAACTCGAGAGTAAAGGGCCATACCAGATGCAATGCGGCTCGTTCAGAACCTATGAACAAGCCGAGCAAATGAAAGCCAAAATGGCCTTTGCCGGACTCATCGCAGAGATCCGTCGCACCGAAGGCTCCAACGGCGTCTGGTACCGGGTCCGTCTGGGCCCTTACGACACCAAACGAGGCGCCGAAAGCGACAAGAATAAGCTGGAACGAGTAAACATCGTCAGCTGTGGGATCTGGAAGTGGACTTGATCTTCGTAAAATCGTCCCTATCTCTACCCTAATTGAATTTACAGGTGAGGCTGATGCCTCCTGATTAAGGAATACTATGACAACTATCGTGAGTGTTCGCCGAGGCGACAAAGTCGTAATTGGTGGAGATGGCCAGGTTTCTCTTGGCAATACGGTAATGAAAGGCAATGCCAGAAAAGTGCGTCGCCTCTACAACGGGAAAGTGCTCGCAGGCTTTGCCGGCGGTACTGCTGATGCGTTCACCCTGTTTGAGCGCTTTGAAACCAAACTGGAAATGCACCAGGGCCATTTAACCCGAGCAGCCGTTGAAATGGCGAAAGACTGGCGCACTGACAGAGCGCTGCGCAAATTAGAGGCGTTGCTGGCCGTTGCAGACGAAACCGCCTCACTGATCATCACAGGTAATGGTGACGTCGTCCAACCAGAGCACGACCTTATTGCCATAGGCAGTGGCGGTAACTTTGCCCAGGCGGCAGCCACAGCACTGATAGAGAACACCGACCTGAGTGCCCGCGAAATTGTAGAAAAGAGCCTTAAAATCGCAGGTGATATCTGCGTCTTTACTAACAATTTCCAAACCATCGAAGAATTGTAATAGGAATTGCCATGACAGCAATGACCCCAAGAGAAATCGTCCATGAGCTGGACCAACATATAATTGGTCAGGACAAAGCGAAAAAAGCCGTCGCCATTGCACTGAGAAATCGCTGGCGCCGCATGCAGCTTCCTGAAGAACTGCGCACCGAAGTAACGCCAAAGAACATCCTGATGATCGGCCCTACGGGTGTCGGTAAAACCGAAATTGCTCGTCGTCTGGCTAAACTGGCGAACGCCCCGTTTATTAAGGTTGAGGCCACTAAGTTCACCGAAGTCGGCTATGTTGGCAAAGAGGTCGAAACCATCATCCGCGACCTGGTGGAAGTGTCTTTTAAAATGACCCGCGAGCAGCAAACCAAGAAGCACAAGCACCGCGCTGAAGAAGCCGCAGAAGAGCGCATTTTGGATGCGCTGCTGCCACCAGCGAAAGATGCCTGGGGTGAAACTCAGCAAAGTGACAACAGCTCTACGCGCCAGGTCTTCCGTAAAAAGCTCCGTGAAGGCCAGCTGGATGACAAAGAAATCGACATCGACATCGCTGAAACAGCGCCTCAGGTAGAGATCATGGCGCCGCCAGGCATGGAAGAGATGACCAATCAGTTACAGGGCATGTTCCAGAACTTGTCTGGCGACAAAAAGAAAAGTCGTAAACTGAAAATCAAAGAAGCCTTCAAGCTTTTGATTGAAGAAGAAGCGGCCAAGCTGGTCAACCCGGAAGAGCTTAAAGAGCAGGCCATTTTTGCGGTTGAGCAAAATGGCATCGTGTTCATTGACGAGATAGACAAGATCTGTAAACGTGGCGAAGCGTCCGGGCCGGATGTCAGCCGTGAAGGGGTTCAGCGTGACCTGCTGCCACTCATAGAAGGCTCTACCGTCAGCACTAAGCATGGCATGGTCAAAACAGACCATATTCTGTTTATTGCCTCGGGTGCGTTCCAGATGGCGAAACCATCGGACCTTATTCCTGAACTACAAGGTCGATTGCCTATTCGTGTTGAATTAGAAGCGCTCACCGCGAAAGACTTCAAGCGTATTCTGACCGAGCCACATGCCTCGTTAACCGAGCAACAGCAGGCGCTGTTAAATACCGAAAGTGTCAGCATTGAATTCAGTGATGATGCCATCGAGCGCATCGCGCAGGCTGCCTGGCAGGTCAATGAAAAAACCGAAAACATTGGCGCCCGTCGCTTGCACACGGTAATGGAAAAGCTGATGGAAGAGATTTCGTTCGATGCCTCCGACAAAGCCGGTGAGTCGCTGACAATCGATGCCGCTTATGTCGACAAGCATTTAGATATGCTGGTCCAGGACGAAGACCTGAGCCGCTTTATTCTTTAACGGATCCCAGCCCGGTCAAAGATCGGGCTTTTTTATGTCTATGTATCAAGTTACTAAACTGCATTACCACAGGCTACAAAAAATGCTCGACGTGCACTTTGACGATGGCCAGAGCCACTCATTCAGTGCCGAGTTTTTGCGTGTTCACTCGCCCTCTGCCGAGGTGCAGGGACACGGCCCCGGTCAGCAGCAACTGGTGCTCAATAAGCAGGAGGTGGCTATTGAGCAAATCGAGCCGGTTGGTCACTATGCGGTCAGAGTGGTGTTTAATGACGGCCACAACTCCGGCCTGTTCAGCTGGCAATACCTGAGAAAGCTCAGTGAGCAGCATGAGGAGCTGTGGCAAGACTATCAACAGCGTGTGTCATCACGCCACGATGTACCCATCAAATTTACGCCCTGAACAACGGTGATATACACAAAAGAGGCGACCTGTGGTCGCCTCTTATTTTACCAAACCCAGTTAACCGGACTGGGACTACACTTGGTATTTTTCCACCGACTCGTATAAGTTCCGAGCCTGCTCTGAGAGCTCCTCACTACTTTGTGCATTACTACTGGCATGCTCTGATGCTACCTGAGCAATGTCGCGGATCTTAACCACGTTTTTATTTACTTCTGATGCCACCTGTTTTTGCTCATCAATGGCAGTGGCAATGTGCGTACTCATTTCCATAATGGTTTGCACATCCTCGGTGATCATGCCCAACAAATCACCTGCGCGCTCCGCCTGAGCCACACTTTCATTACCCTGATCACGGCACTGCTCCATAATATTAACCACTTCGCGGGTACGTTGCTGCAGGGTAGATATAATGCTCTCGATTTCCTGCGTCGAATCCTGGGTACGCTGCGCCAGCGATCGGACTTCATCCGCCACCACCGCAAAACCACGGCCCTGCTCACCGGCACGGGCTGCCTCAATGGCGGCATTCAGTGCCAGCAGGTTGGTTTGTTCGGCAATACCCCGGATCACATCCAATACAGAGCCAATGGTTTCACCATCACGCTCTAACTGGCCGACCACATCTGATGCCCCACCCAAAGACTCAGACAGCTGCATAATATGCTCAATGGTCGAGGTCACCTCAGTACGACCCAGTTGGGCGTTCTTGTTAGTGGACTCGGCTTTTTCTGCGGCCGCTTCGGTGTTGTGCGAAATATCCTGGATCGTGGCCTGCATTTCGGTCGCTGCTGTCGCCACCATATCGGCTTCATGAAGCTGTTCATTCATCCCGGCACTGGTCTGCGCCGTGGTATCCGACAAGTGGTGAGTCGCATCATTGATAATCGCCAGGGCTCTGTTCACATCACTAATCAGCTCTTTAAAGTCACCAATAAGACTATTAAAGTCTTTGGTCATCAGGGTGATCTCGTCATTGCCCGTCTGTTCAATCGGGATACGCAAATTGTTCTCGCGGCGGATCCGCTCAATGGTCTGATAGACCCGCTCAACCGGGCGAATAATCGACTGACTGGTCGACAGCACCAAAATCATCACCAGCACCGATGCCACCACAAAAATAATCAAAGCTGCCATCTGCGCCATCCGGGCATTATCGGCAACCTCTTGTTTGGCCTGTTCGACAATCTGACTTACCACTGCATCACTTTGTTCAACACTTTGCTTCATGCTGCCCAAAGCGCCACTGTTAAGGTCCAGGCCCAGCTTGGTCTGTGCATCCACCAGATTTCTGAAGCGGGTCTGATATTGCTTAATCAATGTCTGGATCTGGCGCTCGTATTGCGCAGCAAAACCAGCGGCTTTTATCTGGCCTTCAAACTTGCTGATTTGGTCGTCGAACTTTTTAAGGTATTTCAGATCCAGTCGCAGCATAAAGTCTTTTTCAGCCCGCCTCAGCATCAGCATACTGACCAGCAGATCGTCACGATCTTGCTGCTTCAGCATGGTTTCGACTTCATGGACGGCACTACGCAGCGCGCCATACAGGCCATCTTTAGGGTGCAGGCCGATGGTTTGCTGTAGCTCAACCACCTGATTGAAATCATCGACATAAGTTTGCGCCAGGCGCTCAAACTCAAGTAAGTTACTGTCGTCAATACCGAACTCTGCAAATATCTCTTCCAGCAGGCCAGCTTTACGCTGCAACTCACTGTAATCCTTGGCAAATAAATCCAGTGCCTCAGTATCTTTGTAGAACAAAAAGTTCTTCTCGTGTTTGCGCATAGAGAGCTCATGAATATCCAGCTCCTCTGCGTACTGAATGGTTTCATTCAGCTTGCGCATGGTGCTGGCTTCGATCATGATCACTGCCAGCATAACGACTAAAGCCACACCCACAACCAGCGCGTTCAACTGCAAGCGCCGCTTAATGGTCAGATTTTCTAGAAATGCCATACGGTTACCCAATTATTACAAGACCTGCAATAAGTATAGATTATTCCGTCAGCAACGCCGCGCACTATTTGCTATTTTTGCACGACTTTATTACTAATTGCGCATTAATTAAGCGGCCTTTGGTGCTTTATTGAGCACAGCCTGCCAGAGCGTATCATGCAGCTCCGTGACATTGCCCCACTGTCCCTTAGTTAGCCACAACGCCAGCGGGGTGGCATCGCTGGGGAAATTAATTTGCTGCCCGGCGGGTGACTCCAGCCATTCATCCAGCGCCTCTGAATTTAGATAATTCATCACCTGGGCCAGCCCCAGGTTTTGCAGTGTCATAGCGTTACTCTGCTGCTCAAACTGCCCCTGTAAAGGTTTAAGCAATAGCTTCTTGCCAAACTTCAATGCCTCGCTGGACAATTCAAATCCGGCATTGGCCACCACCCCCGATGCGTTCGCCAGATCGGCGATAAACCCCTCGCGTGAGGGGCAGCGCAGGTGAATATGATTCAGTGAGGTATTGTGCGCATCCGGGTGATAGCAATAAAATTCTCTATCCGGGAAGTCTTTAAGCAGCTCCACAATGTGTGACAAATCTTCAAATGGCAGATACACCAACACTTTATTAGTAATAGACTGGTTGCCAAAATCACCGGGCTGGTAGGGAATAAAAGGCGGCACGATATTTTCTGCAAAAGGCTGCCAGTGCACCCCCAGGTGAATATCGGCTGGTGCAAACCAACGTATTAATGACCGGATCAAGAAGCTGCCGCCAAAGATGGGGACTTTCGGAGACAAAAAAGCACTTTGATGGCTCATGGCAACAACCGGCACCTTAGCACGGCGGGCAGCCCATGCTGTAACAGGCTCAAAATCATTGAATACCATGTCATAGCCACGCATATCAAAGCGCCGCACATCTTGAATAAAACGCCCGAAACGCAGCTGCTGGAGCGTCCCCTGATAATTTAACCCCCCATGTCGGGTCGCAAAACTGATCCCGCGTCGGGTTTGATAGTCTCCAAACACCGCCATATCAAAATAGCGCTCATCCGGACGACCGGAAAACACATAGTCAACATCGATACCCAAACGTGTAAAGCACTCTGCCATCACCCGGGCGCGGGTGATATGACCATTGCCGGTCCCCTGTACGCCATATAAAATCTTCATAATTCCCCTACCACTCCTATTGCCAGCAAAGCACATCCACTCCCTATCATCGCCCCCAGAATCACATCAATTGGGTAATGTACACCGACGACAATTCTCGATAGAGACACACCTGATGCCCACAGCATCAAAGGCAGCGCCAATGCCGGAAAAGGTTCCATCAAGCATGTAGCATATAACCAGGCACCCGCACTATGTCCGGAAGGCATGCTGAATTTATCACTGGGTGTAAGCATGGCCTTAACCGCAAGGCAATCACAGGGTCTCACCCGGGCAATGCGATTTTTCAGATAGAGGTAAAGTGGCCGCTCAATAGCAAACGCAACCACAGCACACAAGGCAAACTGCTGCCCAACTGAGTCCATAAACAGGGCACTCAGAACACCCAGTACCACGTAAAGGCCGCCATTTCCGCTTTTTGACAGTGCCAGCATCACCATTTTGAACCAGGGCTTACACTCGGGTTTATAAAGGGCGAAGTAGAGCGCCGTGTCGAGTTTGATGATTTGTGTTTTCATAGCTCATGCTTACATTTGTTCACAATTTCAGCATAGAAGAGCTAAATAACACTGCCGCGACAATTTTGTGACACAATTATGTATGTTGATTCAAAGCATTGCGCCCCTACATAATGGGAGTATACTGGGTTGTGAATTCAGTTATTTTCGAGGACGCCCGTATGGATTACAGCACTTCCGACTTATGTGACCATTTTGCCGATGCCGTTGATGTATTAGAGCCCATGTTTATCAACTTTGGTGGTCAAAGCGCCTTTAGCGGGCGGATCAAAACGCTTAAGTGCTTTGAGAATAATGAGCTGATCAACCAGGTATTGCAGCAAGATGGAACAGGCCAGGTATTATTGGTTGATGGTGGCGGGTCAACGCGTCGTGCGCTCATCGATATCGAGCTTGCTGAACTGGCAATCGAAAATAACTGGCAAGGTATTGTTGTCTATGGGGCTGTACGTCATGTAGAAGAGCTGGAAGAATGTGATCTTGGGATCCAGGCCATTGCTTCAATACCGGTCGCTGCTGATAGCCATGGTAGTGGCGAACAGGGCATTCCCGTCAACTTTGCCGGCGTGTCTTTTTACGACGATGACTTCCTGTATGCTGACGCCACCGGCGTGATTATTTCTGCTGAAGAGCTGCTCCTGGAAGTCGACGACGAGCAAAGCGAATAATCCGGCAACCACTTTCTTATCCTCCGGGTAGAGCCCATCTTTACCCGGCACAATCCTATAGATCGACCTGAATTATGAGTAACCACTGCCTTCATATTTATACCGAAGCGGACATTACCGCATACTGCACCAGCCGTGAGAATGAACACCGTTTCTGGCAAACACTGGCATTTTTACAACCCAAAGATGATCTAACCCAGGCGCTGCGCGATGCCGCTCAGTTCGGTATTAAGTACGTCCTGGTTGCTATCAATGAGGATCTGGGCCCGCGGGCAAACTGTGGCCGGGGCGGCGCACACCTCGGCTGGCAAGCGTTTTTGCAGCGTTTCCTAAACCTGCCCTGCAATCGTTTTCTCACCCCAGATGATGTATTGCTGCTGGGCGAAGTGCGCTGTGATGACCTGCAGCAACAGGGGGCTAACCTGGACAATCGCGATCCGGTACAACTGGCCCAATTACGCGAGCTGAACAGTCAGCTCGATGAGCGCGTATGCGCGGTGATGCGTGCTATCTTTGATGCCGGGCTGGCGCCGATAGTGATAGGAGGCGGCCACAATAATTGCTTTGGCTTGTTGCAGGCTTTATCGCAAAGCACTCAGCAGGCCTGCCACGCCATTAATTTCGATCCCCATGCCGATTTTCGTGCGCTGGAAGGACGCCATTCCGGTAACGGTTTTAGTTATGCCTATGACCAAGGGTATCTGGCGGATTACCATGTAGTCGGTATGCACGAGCAGAAAAATAACCAGACCATTATCTCGGCGCTGGACAATGCCGGATTTAGTTATGCCAGCTACCAGGATATTCTGGTGCGCCGCACGCTCACCCTGACTGAGGCATGCCACACTGGCTTGACGCGTTTTGCCGGGCAAGCACCGCTGGGGATAGAAGTTGATGTAGATGCCATATCCGGCATGCCAGTCAGTGCCTATACCAACTGTGGTTTTACGGTCAATGATGCCGAACACTTCGTTCATCTGGCAGCCTGTCAGGAACACGCCCGCTATTTACACCTGTGTGAAGCTGCACCGGAACACCATCCACAAGGTCTGCAGCAGGGGATCAGCGATGCCGGACAAGTGCTGGCTTCTTTGGTATGCAGTTACCTGCAGGCAGGTAAACCGGGCGCTTAGTGTTGATCTGGCTGAGACGCTGCGCTCGCATCATCCGGATGCTCCCAGCGCCACTGTTTCAGCCAGCTGATCATCCCCACACTACTCAGTGGTCTGGCAAAATAATAGCCCTGCGCTGCAAACGTATTGAGACTTTTCACAAACTGCAGCTGCTCCGGTGACTCTACGCCTTCACAGACCACTTTGCACGCCTGGATCTGCTGCATTTCCACAATCCCACGCACGACGCTTCTGAATGACCCCTGATTACCGTGATCAGACGTTAATGAACGACCCAGCTTGACGTAATCGACGGTCAACTGAGGCAGCTTGGACAAAGTAACCGGGCTTTCTCCGAAGCCATCAATGCATAAACGCAGCCCCATTGAGCGTAATCGCGATACCATCGCAATACCCTGAGGGTCAAGGCTGGTAAATAAACTGGAAGGGCACTCTATGATCAGGTCCCCTGGTTTTAGCTGATGCTCCAGTAACACATGGTCAATAAACTCGATGAATTCCTCATGCAGCATTTCAGGCCCAAACAGGTTCAGGCTCAGCGGCATGGCGATGCCTTCCATTCGCAGTGCCAGAGCTATTTCAGCAGCACGCTCAATAACGTACTGGGCAACCGGCAATGCCAGGCCGGCAATACGGATGTCCTCAATAAATTTGCCTGCCGCCAGGATCCCTTGTTTGGGGTGCTGCCAGCGCAGCAGCAACTCCAGAAATTCGATATCACCATCTGCATTGCGCACCACAGGCTGAAAATACAGCTCGAGCTCCTTTCTGAAGTCTATGTGTGCCAATTCAGCTAATCGTGCCTGCTGCTCCAGGCGGTTGATTTGCATCTGTTGCTGATAGGGCGCGATGGGACTGTCGGGCTGACTGTCTAGTGCCAGAAACGCACAGGTCAGTAAGTTCTCAAACTGCCCCTGCTCTTCATCACAGTTCACATAGCTGGCACGCGCCTTGACTTCGATGGTGCAATTACCCACATTGAACGGTTTCAGCGTACTCTCGATGATTTCATTGACCATTTGCTCATGCAGATGGTGCTGATTAACCAGACTACACACAAACACAAAATGTAGCCCGCCCAGGTGAGCCAGCCGGGATACATCGTTACCCAGCGGAACGGGCATCACGTCCGGATGCTGCAAATGTTGCTTAATGCGATTGGCCGACTGGGCCAGCAACAGATCGCCAAATTCCCTGCCCAGATGAAAGTTCACCTGCTGAAACCCTTCAAGACGGATCATCACCAGCATGGCTGCACTGGGGTCGCGCTGACGGAAGTCATAAAATGCGGTACGGAATCCCGCCCGATCGGGCAATTCCAGTATATCCGCCGTTTTGCTTTCTTCATTACTCGCCTGTTGTGCCGTTCCAGATGTTGCCCTGGGCAATGTCAGCTCAGCAAAAAATACGGGGAGCAGCGCCGCCACCAGCAGTCCCGGTGATAACGCCCAAAACAGTGCGCCGCTCAGCGCCAGTGCAGCCCCACATAAGCTGAGGCATGCAATCAGCTTGTAACGCCTCTGCCCTGTATGCATAGCCAACCAGACATGCAAGAATAAAAGCGGGATGAGTAGATAGGCAAAATACACCACAGCGTTGGCCAGGTATGCCAGCACCGCAGCCGTGGTGGTCGCATAAACCAGTCGGTGCAATGGCTGCTGGCTGACACTGATGGCCCCGATACTGGCACTTAGTAACGCCCCGGCCATAAAGGCCATCAAGAGGGGGGACTGAGCATCCGAGGCCTGCCAAAATGACGCTACCGAAACAGAGGCCGTTGCGGCCATAATCTCGGGGTGACAGCATGCCAGCAGCACTATGACGCTGTGAACACTGTGTTTTAGCAGCATATTTTTTGTCATCAACAGGCCATTGCAAAATTCTTACTATTGCACAAGTTTACCCGAAATCCAGGTATTTAACAGGTCATTTACGCCAAACTGGTAGCTGAGTTCTGCCGGATGACCAACCTGCCATAGCACCATATCGGCGCGCATACCCGCTTTCAGTATGCCCCGGTCTGACAGACCCAGCGCCTTAGCACCGTGGCGCGTCACACCCAGCAATGCTTCTTCCGGCGTCATACGGAACAAAGTACATGCCATATTCAGCATCAGACGTAATGAGCACAGCGGCGCAGTTCCGGGGTTAAAGTCACTGGCCAGAGCAATTGGCACATTGTGCTGACGCAGCAGTTCAATCGGTGGTAACTGCTTTTCACGGAGGAAATAAAATGCCCCCGGCAGTACAACACCCACAGTGCCCGCTTTGGCCATGGCCTTGACACCGGCTTCATCCAGGTACTCAATGTGGTCGGCGGACAAACCGTTAAACTCAGCCACCAGCTCACTGCCGTGCTGATTAGACAGCTGCTCAGCATGACATTTTACTTTTAAACCCAGCTCAGTGGCTTTGGCGAACACCCGGCGCGTTTGCTCATTACTGAAACCGACATTTTCACAAAACGCGTCGACCGCATCGGCCAGGGATTGTTCGGCTACCTGAGGTAGCATTTGCTCACACACCAGATCGATATAGCCATCGGCGTCATCGCGATATTCCGGCGGCAGCGCATGTGCGCCCAGGAATGTGCTTTGTACACTGACAGGATGATGCTCATCCAGCATACGGTTGACAGCCAGCAGCTTGATTTCGCTCTCACAATCCAGACCATAGCCGGATTTACTTTCGACTGTGGTCACGCCTTCGCTGAGCAACGCATTCAGTCGCGTTTTACCGACCACAAATAAGTGCTCATGATCCGCCGCGCGGGTTGCCTTCATGGTCGTTGCAATCCCTCCGCCCTGCTGCGCGATCTCTTGGTAGGACACTCCATTGAGACGTTGCTCAAACTCCTGTGCCCGCGACCCGGCAAACAAAATATGAGTATGGCAATCGATCAGACCCGGCGTCATCCAGGCCCCTTTTGCAGAAATAGTCGGTGTGGTCACCGGATCAAAATCAGGAAGTTCAGACTGCGCACCAAGCCAACAGATCAGCCCGTCTTTCACCATTATAGCGCCATGTTCAATGGCACCGTAAGGGCGCTCAATACCCGGGTCCATCGTCGCCAGATTAACATCCAGCACCACCAAATCTACTACCATCACCACGCAATTCCTCATCGTTAACTTGCTGGTTTGAGTGTAGCAAGAAAGCTTGTATATACAATAGAGGTGTGCCATGTTTATCAGCGAGCTTTGTTCGCTCAGCCTGACACCCGAGTCGGGTTTTCTTTACTAACCATGGCACGAGATTGTGACAACGCAACCCAAATTTGCACAAATAAAACAACATATCATTGCGCAGATCCGCAGTGGTGCCTGGCAAGAAGATCAGCGGGTTCCCTCTGAAAACGCGCTCTCTGCTCAATTCAGCGTAAGCCGAATGACTGCCAGGCGCGCACTCAGTGAGCTAACCGATGCTGGGATCCTGACCCGCAGTCAGGGATTAGGTACCTTTGTTGCGAGGTTCAAGTCCCAGTCTTCTTTGCTGGAGATCCGTAATATCTCTGATGAGGTAAAGGAACGCGGAGGCAACTACACTTGTGTGGTGCTGTCATTAGAGTCAATCGCTGCCATTGCGCCGATTGCCATTGCGCTGGGCGTCGAAATCGACAGCCAGGTGTACCGCAGCGTACTGGTACATCATGAAAATGAACAACCTTTGCAAGTGGAAGAGCGCTTTGTAAACCCCCAATTGGCACCAGATTACCTGCAACAGGACTTCACCAAGCTCACCCCCCACGAATACCTGATCCAAATTGCGCCCCTGACAGAAGCCCGCCATACCGTTGAAGCCATCGTGCCCGGCCCCGATATTTGTCAGTGGTTGAACATGTTTCACGAAGAGCCCTGCCTGCAACTGATCCGCAGAACCTGGGCACAAGGAGGGATTGTCAGTTTTGCCCGGTTAATATCACCGGGCAGTAAATACCGCCTCGGCGGTCATCTGACCTTTAAAAAATGAGTGAACTCAGATGGCATGTTGATAACTAAACCCGAGCTCACCGATGGCTGACCCATCAATGATCCGTGCTTTGCTGTCTTCGCCGGCAAAACTCGGTGGCGCTGTGCCGGCCTGGGCACAGTGTGCCTGATAGTAGTCCTGTTTATGCGGATGTGAAGGTGAACAAAGGTTGTACACCGCTCTGGCCTGGGGCCAGTGATGCAGCACGCTCATTATGGCTGCAACCACATCATCACGGTGTACCATGTTGACCCGCTCCTGACCTGAGCTACGCAATGCTTTACCCGCAACAAACTGCCCGGGTTCCCGCCCGGGTCCGACTAAACCCGCCAGTCTGAGCACCTTCCCACCCTGCGAGAGCACTAACTGCTCCGCCTGCTGCAAAATACGTTGACGCTGTGAGTCGGTTGCTGCCAGCGCTCCTTGCTCAGTGTAGTGCCCATCTGCATCGGCATAAACACCGGTACTGGAGCAGAGCAAAAACCCGCTCATCTGCATTTGTGTGGCCAATGCCAGCGTTGCCTCTAAAGTCATCAGGTAGTTGCTGTCCTCGCGGCGAGCGCCAGGTGGCATAGCACATAGCCAGAACGCCTGTTGCAGGGATACATTATGCACCAGTGTTTTGCCATCGTGTATCAGCTGCCGGGATAGTCCATCGTCGTGAGTCCGTCGCCGTGTCGCCTGTACCTGCCAGCCCTGAGCCGCAGCTGTGCGGGCAACTGGCATGCCCAGCCAACCAGCCCCGGCAACAACGAGTTTATTATGCATATCATTTTCCTGTGGTGTTAAGCACTGTGCGCATGATGCAACAGCCTGCTATACACAGGCAATAGCCCATGGTAATCCGAGTGGTAAGAAAAATGGCTGATTTATTGCTAAAAGTTAAAGTATCTGTCCCTAATGCCGATTATGGATGTAAAGATTATTCGTCAAGTGTTATTAATCAACCGCCGTAAATTGTGGCCTTATTGCATAAGATATGGTTTGATTAAGCCTTGCCTGATCCCAAGAAAAAGAAAAACGCATGCTAGAAAATTTATCTCTTCGAAAAAAAATCCTGCTGTTAATTGGCGGTACCATTTCTGTCTTGCTGGTTGCTGCGTCCGGGTATTTCGTTAACCACATTGCCCAGCTTTCCCGCGCAGGCATTGAGCGCGAGGCACAGAGCCACTTATATGCCGAAAAGCTCTCTATGGAGTCCTTCTTTACCCGCTATGGAGCGATTGTTGAAACTTTTGTTACCAACCCACACAACGTCAATTGGTTTGATGACTATACCGAGCGCGAAAAATCGCTGAGCGCCGATCTGGGCTATCAGGAAGTTAATCAGGACTTTATTCGGATCTCCGCCAGCGACGAGAACATTCTTTCCGCTTTTATGGCCTCGGCACGTACAGGTGAGTACTTCAAAGAAAATGAGCGTACCTCCAACTATTCAGACGGTCGCCCCTATTACTCTTATAAGCGCCCCTGGTGGCAAGATGCGCTGAGTCATGGTGGTTTATACGTCGGTGCGGTGTCTGTTGATATCAATACTGGGGCGGTTTCTGCCGTGGTGCAGCAGCCCGTGTATAACACACAGCGCGAACTCGTTGCTGTCGGTGGGGTAGATCTGCAAATCAATAAGATCAGTGAACTGGTAGAGCAGATCCAGTTCGATGGTCAGGGCTATGGCTTTTTGCTCGACCACAACTATAAGGTCGTGCATTTGTCCAAGCGAACAGGTCATCAACTGTCTATCACAGATGAAGGGCCGAATGGCAAAGAAGGCCTGGAAGCGCTGGAAAGACAATTTGCCGACACCCAGGGCTTTGCCGACCTTAACCGGGCAATGCGTGCAGACGGTGCTGGCGCAGCCAAGGTCACGCTCAAGGGCGTGGATTACTATGTGGTCTTCAACAATGTGAAGCTGGATAAACCTATCCTGGACTGGCACCTGGGCTTGCTGATCCCCGTTAGCCTGATAGAAGAGCCGGTTAACAAAGCCGTGATGAGTACCATCACCGCGGTGGTCCTTATCCTTGCCATTATTGTGGCGATGATTTTATGGGCCACTCACATGATAGCAGCCCCTATCACGACACTGACCAACACCATGCGCGATATTGCATCGGGCGAAGGTGATCTGACCCGACGTATCGACATCATCAGTCAGGATGAAGTCGGCCAGCTGGCTCACCATATGAACACCTTTATTGATAAGTTACGCAGCATGATGCTGGATACAGCCGCTCAGGCGCAACAGCTCAGTGGTGCCGCAGCGCAACTACAGGATGTATCGACCAACACCAATAATGAGATCCAGCAAGAGAAAGAGCAGGTTGACAGTGTCAGCGCTGCCGTGACTGAAATGGCCGCCACTGTCACGGAGATTTCTCGCAATGCCCATGAAACAAACCGGGCTGCTGATCTGGTACAAAGCATGACCAATGATGGCGCTGCTCGTTCTGGCCAGGCCCAGGAAGTGATGACTGAGCTTGCCAGCCACATCGGTGAAGCCGCGAAAGTGGTTGCCGGCCTGGAGCAGGAAACCAGTAACATTGGCGCCGTGATTGATGTGATCAATGGCATTGCAGAGCAGACCAATTTGCTGGCACTCAATGCGGCGATTGAAGCGGCGCGCGCCGGTGAACAGGGTCGCGGCTTTGCAGTAGTGGCCGATGAAGTACGCAGCCTGGCCAGCCGCACTCAGGAATCGACAGACGATATCCGCAATATGATCTCGCGTCTGCAACAAATTGCACAGCAGGCCTCGGTGATGATGCAACAAGGTCAGGAACGTGCAGAAGGCTCCGTCGGCCAAACCCAGGAAGTGCTGGATGCGTTGCGCAATATCACCGAATCCGTCAGCACAGTGCAAGATCAGAGTCACCAGATTGCCACCTCTACGGAGGAGCAAACAGTGGTTGCTGAGGACATCAATAACAGCCTCAATGCCATCAATGATCTGGTTAATAGTACAGCCAACCATGCCCATCTATTGGCGGATGAGGCCCGGGACCTGAACAGCCTGGCCAAAGCCCTGAACAACACTGTTAATCAATTCAAATTATAGACCCCTGATACAAGCCCGGTATACCGGGCTTGTATCGCTCCGCGCATCATTTCTCCATTGCTGTAACTTGACTAATGCGCAATTGCAGACGATCACTTAAAGGGTGACTCTTTGCAAAATCGTGTTTAATTATGTTTAAAAACCTAAAACTTACGCAGATGCTTGCGTATTCATTTGGTGCGCTCATTACCCTGATGGCCGTTGTTTCACTGGTTGCCTATATTGGCCTGAGCACCGGTTATACCAACTTTGTTGAGTATCGTACTCTGGCACGCAATGCCAATCTGGAAGGGCGTGTCCAGGCAAACCTGTTGCTGGTTCGCCTCAATGCACTTAAATACCTTAAAGAGCAAAATGCAACCAATATAGCCGGGTTCAACGAGCGGTTTGCGTTGCTCAGTGATTTAATGGACCAGGCCCAAAGCAGCATCGACGACCCGCAATATCGCGCTCAGCTTAGTACCAGTGCAGACGAAATTGAACAGTACCGACGTGCATTCGAGCAAATTGTGCAACTTTATACCCAACGCGATGACATTGTGACCAATCAGCTGGATGTAAACGGGGCGAAAATGCGAGCTTTACTGAGTGAAGTGGTTGACAGTGCCTATCAGCGTGATGACAGCCAAGCTTTGTATGCCGCCGCCAAGCTGGAAGAAGCGCTGATGCTGGGGCGACTGTTTGTCACCAAGTTTTTGGTTACCAATGCCAGTGAAGACTATCAACGTGCTGTAACAGAGTTCGCTAAGCTGGCGACCCTGCTTGATGAGCAGGCTGGTGCCTTTGCCTGGCAGCCCGCCCAGGACTTACTGGGGCGATTTTTACAGCATAAGCTAGATTATTTGTCAGGCGTAAAAGCAGTGAATCAGACTATTTCACAGCGTAATCAGCTGATTGCACAGCGCCTTAACGTAATTGGCCCTAAAGTGGCCAAGACCCTAGAAGACATCAAGCTGGACATTAAAGCGCGCCAGGACGAACTGGGTCCCCAGGCACAACGCACCAGCGAACAGGCCGTACTGTGGGTTTCCATCATCTCGGTATTAGTGGTCTGCGCTGGTCTCTTCCTGAGCTGGTATGTCAGTAAGCTTCTGCGCGATCCCATAGGCGGTGAACCCAGAGACATAGAAGCCCTGGCCAAAGCGATTGCTAAGGGTGATCTCAGTTACCAGTTTGCGACCACCAATACCACCGGCATTTACCGGGCTATGTCAGAGATGACCACCACATTACGTGATATTGTTGGTAAGATTAAAGCGGCAACGGCCACACTCAACGATACCTCAGGCACTATGATCACCGTCACAGAGCAAACCAAAAGTGAGACCGATCAGCAACAGGACCAGTTAACCCAAAGCGCTACCGCTATGCAGCAAATGAGTGCTACGGTCCAGGAAATTACCCAAAGTGCCCAACTGGCCGCCGATGCCGCAACTGAAGCTGATCAGCAATCTCAGACCGGGATCCAGGTGGTGCAAACCTCACGTGAAGCCATGAGTGAACTGGTCGGTAGTATTCAGCAGGTCAGTGAAGCCATTACCCAGCTGGAGAACGAAACCGAATCAGTGGGCTCGATCCTGGATGTGATCCGCAGTATTGCCGATCAAACCAATCTGCTGGCGCTTAATGCGGCGATTGAGGCAGCACGGGCCGGTGAACAGGGCCGCGGGTTTGCCGTGGTGGCCGATGAAGTACGCAGCCTTGCCAGTCGTACCCAACAAAGCACGGAAGAGATCCAGGCAATGATTTCGCGCTTGCAAAGCGAAGCCAAACGATCGGTAGAGCATATGCAGCGTAATGTCGATCATGCGGAGCACTCTGCAGAACAAACGGAACATGCCGGTGCGACACTGCAGGCCATTTGCAGCTCAATTAGCACCATTCGCGACATGAACCTGCAAATCGCCAGCGCATCGGAGGAGCAAAACACCGTATCTCTGCAAATCTCGGAAAGTGTCACCAATATCAGTGAAAGTGCAGCAGAAACGGCGCAGGGGGCTTTGCAAGTCTCTCAGGATGCTAAAGCACTGAGCCAGGTTGCCAGAGAACTCAATGCGCTGGTGTTACAATTTAAATTGTAAGACCAGCGCTCAGTGCGGGTGTTACAGACTCCACTCGCACTGCCCTTTGCTTTAGATCAACGCCCCACTGCGCAACTTTGCTTACACTGGCCTTCTCAGTAGCAAAGAGAGTGCGATCGTGATTAAATTACCTCAGTGGGATGATTCCCTTATCAACAAGTACAACATCTCAGGCCCCAGATATACGTCTTATCCAACGGCTCTTTCGCTGGAGTCGGGTTACTCACAGGCCGATCTGGTGGACGCCATTGCCCACTCCCAGAGTCGGGCACTGTCGTTATACATTCACATTCCGTTTTGTCACCAGCTTTGTTATTACTGTGGCTGCAATAAGATCATCACCCGTCACCAGTCCAAGGCCGATGTCTATCTCGACCACCTGGCGCAAGAAATAGCAGCCCAGGCCCCCTTGTTTAAAGACTACCAGGTTGAGCAGTTACATCTGGGCGGGGGCACGCCGACCTTTCTGACCACAGCGCAGATGACACGACTGGTAACTATGCTGGAGCAGCATTTCCCATTTACCCCGGATGCCCAGCGTGGCATCGAAATTGACCCCAGATCGCTGGCCGACAACATGCTGCCGGCGCTGAAAACGCTCGGTTTTAATCGGGTGTCATTCGGGGTGCAGGACTTTAATGATCAGGTACAGGCGGCTGTGAATCGCCCGCAGCAGGTTGAGGAAGTGCTGTCATTACTCAAACAGGCTCGCGAGCTGGGTTTTAAATCCATCAATATGGATATGATCTACGGCCTGCCCCATCAGAGCGTTACATCCTATCGCGACACCATAGCGCAGCTGATTGAGTTGGGCCCGGACCGGGTGTCGGTCTTTAACTATGCTCACCTGCCGGAGCGCTTTGCTGCACAACGTAAGCTCAAAGAAGCCGACATGCCAGGTCCACAGGAAAAACTCGCTATATTCAAGCAAACACTGGAGCAGATGACCGCCGCAGGCTATCAGTTTATTGGCATGGATCATTTTGCCAAAACCGATGACGAACTGGCTGTGGCACAGCGACACAATCACCTGCATCGTAATTTCCAGGGTTACACCACCCATGGTAACTGCGACCTGCTGGGTCTGGGTGTGTCGTCTATATCACAGATTGGCAATGCCATTTTACAAAATGAAAAAGACCTGAAGCCTTACTATCAGGCAGTGACTGAGCGCCACAGCGCCATTCATAAAGGCGTCAAGCTCACTCAGGATGACATAATACGTGCCGCAGCAATCAAACAACTCATCTGCCACTTTGAGCTCGATAAAGACGCCTTTGCCACAGAACATAGCATCGACTTTGATGACTATTTTGCCGATGCCCTGGTGGCACTCCAGCCACTGGCGGATGATGGCTTGGTAGAGCTCAGCGAGCAGCGTATTGAAGTAACCGCCAGAGGTAACCTGTTTATTCGCATCATCTGTATGTGTTTTGATGCTTATTTGCAACAGCAGATCAAAAACACCCGTTTTTCACGGGTGATTTAAGGATTGTATTACTCTATAAACTACGCCAAATAGCGTGTTCACTTGTTATTAATGACCGTCAGGAACAAAACAATGGCGGTCACAGGACTGCGTTCTCCTGCACTCTTCAGATTCATTATTGCAGCCCAGTAACGTGGTTATACCTGTGCCCCCTGCAACTTCAGGGGTCATTTCTGCAGGCAACAAAGCCGGATTCTTAGACAATGCTTTAATTGGTTTTTTATTGAGTTTTAATTTCATCGGATTATCCTTATTTATAGCTCAAAAATTCACCGAAAAAGATAACCCAACAAACCCAGGTGGTCAACATTTTAGAAACCACTTAGACACAACAGGGCGTGGTTAGCAACATTGCAAATGGGGATTCATTGCGATGCAAATGCGCTAATCTTTCCACGGTCACTAGTCAGCTGAATGCAGTAAATTGTATCTGCAGATACAGTGTAGAATGCTTATAGCGACACTTGTAACAATGCAGACAAGATTACTTTCTATATTTGTCGAGTGATTGCTTCAACACACTCTCATTCTTGGAGTTCTCGCCCGGGCAACGCTTACCAGAAGAAAACGGCATATCCGCTTTTTCCATTTCCGAGGTTTCATCAGACAAATAACATTTACCTTTCCACCGTACAAGTCGCTTGTTACCACTTCTGGATAAAACAGTTGTTTTACCTGACATATACCCACTGTGCAGTTGCGGTGTCTTGAATCGCCTCACCGGTGCGTAACGATAGAAGCCATCAAGGCCACTCGCCTTGAGTACATAGCATAATCCCTCAACTGATTATTTTTGCTTGAAGGGTTTTGCAACCAAAAAGTTCCGAGGGTTTATTAAGTGAACCATCTGGGCAATAGTTCAATCCCCAAAACGCAAAAGCCCCGACCAAAAGGCCGGGGCTTTTCAAAAGTTTAATTTAGTTAAAAACTAAAATTAAGCTTTCTTAGGACGAACCAGAACGTCTACCAAAATCCAGGATGTTTTCTTAGAGGATTTTGGCGATGACGCACATTCACGGAGCATCGCGCTATTCTGACGACCCCTTAAAAAACCTGCACGTCCCAGACGCAAAAGCCCCGACCAAAAGGCCGGGGCTTTTCAAAAGTTTAATTTAGTTAAAAACTAAAATTAAGCTTTCTTAGGACGAACCAGAACGTCTACCAAAGTCCAAGATGTTTTCTTAGAGGATTTTGGCGATGACGCACATTCACGGAGCATCGCGCTATTCTGACGACCCCTTAAAAAACCTGCACGTCCCAGACGCAAAAGCCCCGACCAAAAGGCCGGGGCTTTTCAAA
>NZ_JAKRFZ010000014.1 GCF_022347765.1 Pseudoalteromonas sp. OOF1S-7
AGCACACTGAAGCGATGCTCAAAGTGAAAATGCTCAATAGAATGACTGGGCTAGGTATGCCTGAATATCAGGGAAACAGCTGAAACCACAGTGCTGCTTGAGCTATCAGGATTTGATCAACAAGGCCTGTCCAAATAAGTAAACAGGACGGCTATATCAAACAGAGTATGCTGCAATCCAGGCAATGATAGGAGTGGCTGAAAGTATGGCCTTAATGAACGTCTTGCAGCCCTGGAATAGGGTTTCTTATTCATAGAGATAGATCAGGCAAGAAAAATAGTAAAAATTTTCTATTTAATTGGTTTAAATTTTCCCACTGTAGGGGGTTATATAGTGAAGAAATCTATAGATGAATGAAGCTGAGGTTGCAATTGAAAAATTAAAGTCTGGTGAGGTATTCTTCTTCGCTGGATCTGGTATTAGTTACGCTTCCAATCTGCCCAGTGCCTATGCTGTATTAGAGCATACTGTTAATGCGTTACTTCCTGAAAATCTAGCCGCTGAAGAAAAATCGAATATATGCAAATCAATACAGCCGGAAGTATTTTATGAGTCAGTTATCGGAATGACTCAGACATACGAATCCCTGAATATTTGGAAGTCATTGTACAAAGGCGCTCAAGCAAATCACCAGGTGGAGTGTGAGCCTAACCTAGCTCATCTGTTTATTGCTGAATATTCGAACAGGAATCGATTGCCTATCATCACCACTAACTTTGATTCCATGTTTGAGCAGGCTGCGGAAGCGTTGGGTGTGAAGTATCGGGTATTTCTTCCCTCTGATGCTCCGCCTTGCTTAGATGAAGAGTTGCTGTGCATCTGCAAAGTACATGGCAGTATTCAAGATCATCAAGGTGAATATTCTCCTCAGTCTTTATGGATGACAATGACACAGATAACAGCAGTGAATACTAAATGGATTGAGTATATAAGTGGAGTGATGGAACGTAAGCACTTGTGTTTCGTCGGGTATAGTGGGCGCGATATTGATTTGTTCCCGTATTTATCTGAAGCGCCGGTTAAAAGAGCTGCAAAAAGGATCGTTTGGGTCAACAGATTTGATGGTGATTATTCCGATAACCTTTCAAGGGCCTGTAATGCACTGCGGATAAACCTATGGCCAAGTGAGTTATTTGAATTGTCACTCAGTGCACTCGCTATGTCGGAGTTTCGGGCCAAAAAAGCAAATCAAGACCATGAGAATAGAGTCGCTGCGTTGCTTACCTATCTTGAAACTGACTTGATACAAAAGAACTTGCTGTCTGTGTACGAAAAAGCGCTAATGTACTGTATTTTGTTGGCGAAACTGGGAAAATACCGCAAGGCATACGAATGCGCTCTAGACTTAGAATGTAACAAGCTTACATATCTAACACGACCATCTAGTAAGCGTCTGCTGTTGTTAACGTGTGCAAGACTGAGCCACGAAATATCGAGATATGAAAGCTGTCGTGCCTACGCCAAGCAAGTATTGAACACGCTAAAAAATAAGCCTGAACCAGATGTAAATGCCGAGCTTCAGGCTCGCTGTTTGGTGAGTGAATCTCTGCGTATGGAGATTCCCAATGATATGTATTTTATCCAACGCAAAACATTCAAAGATTACCTCTATATTTTATATGTTGTTGGGCATTTCGCTTACTCATCCATTACAAATCGTATAGCGATTCGAGCTGGCGGGTTGGCTTATTCCAGGCTTAATGCAGAAACGCAGCACGAGTTAATTGAACACCATATACGGTTTACCGCAATTATTCAGTCAGTGCTTGGGTCGCCTCAGCGAGGATGGAATAACTTTGTAAAAAGTTATCTTGGACACAAGTGGGAAGATATTAGGGAAATGAGTTATCGCTCTGGGTACTCTGCTGGTATTGCGAACGCCGGTAAGTTCAAGTACCGGCTCGATCCAACTGAAAAAGCAAAGGCTGAGTCTGCCAATATATATAGCCTGACTTCCTCGGCGACAGGAGCTGAGCTTCTTATCCGAAATGAAGCGGATAAGTTATTACGGGAAAAACAATATGATAAATGTCGACATAAATTCCTGGAGTATGCGGATATGGCGAAAATGAGTGGAAACACGTTAAACGAGATCAAAGGGATTATTGGTTTTGCATACTCTAATCAGATGGAAGGCAAGGCCTACATACTGCCTGCGTCACTAAAACAACGGTATTGCGCACTAGCAGGTATGGTGGAAGGTAAGCGTTGGGAGCAATATTTGTCATATGTTGAGCATAAAATTTCTAATGAAGATCCGGAGAAAGACGAAAGTTCTTATTGAAGTCCGTTGAATACTAACTCAGACAAGGCCATTCAGGTGCTGTGCAAATTCATGCTCGAACTGATCTAGCTTCTCCACTTTTAATTTATTGTATGTCAAATACATGTAATCATTAAACTGGCGCAATAGGCTCCAGCAGGTTACACGTTTTTTAAGCCTTGTTTGTTCTGCCGGGTTCTCACTGTAGAGCGCGATAGCGCGGGTTTGTAACGCTGAGTCGGCGATGGGGCCGCTGCTGTGCCAGTTGAGCAGGGCCAAATCGAAGGCCGGATCGCCAAAGTGGGCGCGCTCCCAGTCTATAGGGACAAGTTGCTGAGCAGGGGTAACGATGAGGTTGCCGGGGTGAAAGTCGCCGTGATTGAGCGTAAAGGTGTTAACCCTGGCAAAGAGAGGCTGGTGTGCCTGCAATACCGGGTGCAGTGAGTGGTAAAGCTCGGTCAGTTTGGCGCGTTCAGTGGTGCGACTGCGAAAATATCGCCAGACGGCGGTGAGGTGGTTTGCCGGGTTCAGGGTCAGCCCGGTAGGTACATTAACTTTGCCGTGGCGCGGTGCGCTTATCCGATGGATTTGTTTGAGCAGGTGGATCACCTGCTCAAAGTTGAGTGCCGTCCAGTCAGGCATGCTTGTTCCAGTAATATAAGGGCGTAATAGCGTCTGCTGGCCATTTTCACTTTGGTGGAGTTCAACCGGCTGCGCAAAGCGGGTGGATGTCAGCAATGCGTATACGCTGGCCTCAGTTTCCAGCCCTGAATAATTGCGACCAAGTGAGCGTTTACATACCCAGAGGGCTCCGTCATCTCTTGTCTGTAGCGTGTTATTGTGGGTCAGGCCGCCATTTAGCGGCCTGTGCTGTGCACGCTTGCGGTGCAATTGTGGCAATGCATTCACACTCATGCGGTTATTTTGCACTTTAACGCTGACGATTAACGTCGATCCGGATGCGTCCACTGGTAGGGCTGCATGGGCGAGTCCAGTTTGGTTTTGGCCAGGGCATTGGTAAAATTGGAGATAAGCTTTGCGGCCAGGCCAGTCAATACTTCCAGCGCTTGCTGTTTGTTGTATCCGGCAGCGAGAAAAGCATGTAATGCGTCATCGCCAATGTGGCCCTGTTTGGTCAGCAAGGCTTTTACAAAGTCCTGAAGCGCCTGTAGTTTGCTGTCGGGCAGCGGGGTGCCTTCGCGCAGTGCGGTGATCAGCGCCTCGGGCATACCAGCAGATTTCATCATCCAGGTGTGGCCCGGTACACAGTAGTGGCAGTTATTTTCATAGTTGGCGGTCATAAAAACCACCTGCTGTTCAACTGCCGATAAGCTGCTGTCCTGCATAAAAGCGGTAAAGGTGTCGTTATACGCCTTATAGGTGACGGCCGACTCAGCCAGTACTTTGTGCAGATTGGGCAACATGCCAAAGCTGGCCAGCGACTGTTCCATCAGCGGCTTAGACTCTTGTGGTGCCGTATCGGGTTCATAATAGGTAAACATGGTTTTTCTCCTGCGCAATTCGGCTTAGCGGTGCATGCCGCGAATGGGATAATTGTTATCCGGGTCACGGATCCAGGCCAGTCCGTTGACCAGTGAGGTCAGATCCGGGCGAACAAACGGGTTGTTAGAGATGTCAGCCACCTGGATATTGCCGGCTTCATTGACGACAAACAGTCCGGGTTCCGCAAACGGATGATCGGTTTCCTGGGATGAACGCGGATCAGAAATAAACAGGCCCAGTGTTTTCATGTGCTCAAGTCTCAGGCCATACCCCAGCTCAAAAGACACATCCAGCTGCTCGCTGTGGCTTTGCAGTTGCGCCAGGCTGTCGCCCGACACGGCAACAATATCGACCTTAATAGTGGCCAGCTTATCTTTGAACTGCGCCAGCTCATTAAGGTAGCGGGTGCACAAGGGGCAATGACGACCCCGATAAACCAGCACCAGCTGCCAGCGCTGCTCATTGTTGGCCTTTGCCAGAGTGCGGGTGCTGCCATCGGGTAAATCCACCTGAATATCCGGAAACGGGCTGCCGGGATGAAGTTTTTGGGTGTACTGTTCTGCCTGGCTCATGAGTATTCCTTAAAAGTGGGTGTTTAAATGGGTTTCTAAGCGTGCAAGGTCGCGCTCAATGTCTGCGTTTTTCATCACATCAAAACAGCTAAACGTAGGTATAGACTGCATGCCAAAGAACTTAAAGTTCATATGTGCCGGAAAGAGTAAGTCATCTACACTTTTGCCTTCAAAAAACTCGTGCTCGTCATTAAACGACTCCGCCGGGGCGTTAAAGGTCACAGACAGCATATAGCGTGTATCAGTGAGCGTTCCGCCGCAACCATAATTGGCTTTGGGCTTGTCTGCTGAGCGGCCATCGCCGTTACACAATGCACCACCCATGCCTGCGGTGTAGATCTCGTCCATGTACTTTTTAAATGACCAGGGCAGGCCCATCCAGTTAATGGGTGATTGCAGGATCACTACGTCGGCCCAGCGATGCAGCTCAAGTTGCTGCTCACTATCCAGCGGCTCAGCCATAGTAACGACCCGGGTTTCAAAACCTTTGGCATTGAGGTGAGAGACCATTTTGTCCACCAGGGTGGCGTTTAGTTTCCCCTCAGAAAATGGGTAATACTGATGAGCATTTATGATCAGGGCTTTATTCATGTCAATTCTCCGGTAGGCTTAATGATTTGTGTGGTTTATAATAGTAACCTGAAGTATTTATTCAATTAGTTTACTTTTGGTAACCACCCTGATTTTGGAGTGCTGACTGTGGAAAGTGTCGTTAAAACAGATAGTAAGGGCAAAAAAAAGTTTTAAATGCCTGTCTGGAGCCCTGTGCCATCGAAAAAGGCATGCGTCTGATTGGCTCAAAGTGGACGGGGTCGATTATTTATCATCTTAAAGATGAGCCCGTCAGGTTTAACGATCTGGCCAGAATGCTTGGCGGTGCCAGCAAAAAAATGGTTGATCAGCGCCTCAAAGAGCTCGAAGCACGGGGCATGGTGTTGCGTACAGTCGTGAATGAACGTCCGGTGGCGGTCACTTATGAACTGACTGAGTTTGGCCGCTCGGCACTGCATATTCTGGAGCAACTGCGGGTCTGGTCTGAGTCTCATCAACTTGATTAAGGTAAAAGTATGAGTAAGCCGATCGTAAAGTGATCAGACCATGCTGCAAAAATCAACATGCCCGGATCCAGATCAAGTTTTGTTTATTCGATGTAAATAAATATGGCTTAATTGTTTATTCCGGGTTAATCTTCTTTCGTTCACAGGAGATGAGCTGAACGTGCCTAAAATAGGGCATAGACGAGCGAAAGGAACCGGAAAAACGGTTGTACACTTTTAAGCAGTTAACTTTTAATTATCATTTTAAGTTACCCTCAGCGTCAATGGCTCTCGCCTGTCCTGTAAATCAAGCGCATTTATTGCGCCTGATGATGTATCACTACACGAGAGAGACAAGCTATGAAATCACTTAAGCGCACCAGAGATATAACGCCTCTGCCTTCGCGCAATTTCAAAATTACCGTCGATGACCAACTTGTGGAGGCCTGTGAAGGGGAAACCGTTCTGTCGGTTTTACTGGCCGCCAACTATGCCAGAGTGATGGAAAATGATCGCAAGGTAGCGTCAGGAGCCTATTGTGGTATGGGTGTATGCCATTGTTGTCAGGTTAAGATCAATGCAAAGCACAAACAGCGTGCCTGCCAGACCCTCGTTGAACCGCATATGTCGGTTGAAACCTTAACTAATCGTTTCAAAGAAGAAGGGATCAAACATGACTAGCGAGCGACACGATAAAGTAGTGATTGTCGGCGGTGGTCCGGCTGGTACGGCGGCGGCAGCGGAGTTGGCGCGCCATGGTTTAAAGTCGGTGATTATTGATGAAGCTCCCAAATTGGGTGGGGTGATCTATCGTGGACCGTTACGTCAGACCAATTCGCTACCACATCTGGATGATAACCTGAAGCGTGCCATGACAGCGTTACAAACTCGCTATCAGACTCACAGTGAATCGATTGAAGTCAAAACGCAGACACGGGTCCTGGGCCCGGAAGGCAGCAATCAACTGTTGCTAAGCGATAACTCAGGGCTGAGCCGTCAGCCTTATGGGCACCTGATCCTGGCAACGGGTTGTCACGAGCGCAGTGTGCCGTTTCCAGGCTGGCAGCTTCCCGGGGTAATGCTGCTTGGTGGTGTGCAGTTACAATTAAAAAGCGGTTTAGTCAGGCCCGGACAACGTATGGCGCTGGTCGGTACCGGACCTTTGTTGCCACTGGTTGCCTGTCAGCTGCATAAAGCGGGTGTTGAGGTAGTGGGTGTATATGAAGCCAGCCCGTTTACCAAACTGGCAAAAGAGGCCGTGGCACTGCTCCATAAACCCAAGCTGACGCTGTCGGGTATGAGCATGATGAGCTACCTCAAAAAACACAACATTCCGTTCAAGTACGGCTGGGGTATTGTCAGTGCGCAGGGCAAAGAGCAGCTAAACAGCATTCAGGTTGCGCCCTACGACAGTCAGTGGCGTGCGCAACGTGACCTGGCTGAGCAAGTGGACGTGGACGCCATTGGCGTGGGTTACGGGTTTGTCGCACGGACTCAGCTAGCCATGTTATTGGGCCTGGATCATAGCTACAGTAAGGTCAGCGGCTATGTCCCTGTGCTGGACGAATGGCATCAGAGCCTGAATCATGAGGCATTTGTGGTGGGCGACAGTAATGGGTTGCTTGGGGCTGATGCAGCCATTTGTGAAGGGCAGCTGGCAGCACTACGTTTGGCCTGGCAATGTGGAAAAATCACTGAGTCTCAGCTGTTCAACCGAGCAACCAAGGTTAAAAACAAGCTGGCACGCATTAAAAAGTTTCGCTTTGGCTTTGACCGTTTCTCAGACCGTCAGAGCGGTTTATTGTCTCTGGCACAACCCGAGACGGTGGTCTGTCGCTGTGAACAAGTACGTCGGGAGCAGCTGGACGAAGCGATTGCACAAGGTGTTAAAGACATCACCAGCCTGAAGATGCGAACGCGCATTGGAATGGGTGATTGTCAGGGCAAAACCTGTGGCTCTTATGCACTGGATTACCTGCATCAGGCAGGTCTGACCGAGAATATCGGCGTCATCAAACCGCGTTTTCCTCTTGATCCTATCCCCTTTACCTTAATGGAATGAACACAATGAAAAAATATGATGTTGTCATCGCCGGCGGCGGTGCTGTGGGTGCGGCGTGCGCATACTTTTTGAGTCGCGATACCGATTTAAAAATCGCGTTAATTGATTTAAAGAAGCCCGGTAACGCTTCACGCGCTTCGGCGGGCGGACTGTGGGCGATTGGTGAATCGGTTGGTCTGGGTTGTGGGGTGATCTTTTTCAAGACTTTGTCTAAGTTGCACAGTGAAGCGCAGGGCAAGGATGTACCTGTGATGCGCCCGCATCAGCTGCCAGATTGCTTTTTTGAATTTGCCCTGACGTCTAACAATATGTATCCGGCGCTGCATCAGGAAATGCTGGAAAAACACGGGGTGGATTTTAAATTTGAGCGCACGGGTCTGAAGTTCATTATGTATAACGAGGAAGACAGGTTATACGCTGAGCAGATCACTCAGGGGATCCCGCATCTGGCTGATCAGGTACGCTGGCTGGATGCCGAGGAGCTTAAAAAGGAAGAGCCTTATGTAACCGATGATGCCATTGGCGCTATCGATTTTATCTGTGATCATCAGGTGAATCCGTATCGTCTGGTCGATGCCTACCTGGAGGGGGCGCGCCAAAACGGCGTCTCTTTGTATCTGAACACCGAAGTGACCTCAGTGATCCGCAACGGCAATGTGGTGGAAGGGGTGAAAACCGCTGACGAAACCTTTTTCTGCGATACTTTGATCAATGCATCCGGTGCCTGGGCCAATACGCTGTATCAACAGGCAACCGGGCGCACTATGCCGGTTTATCCGGTCAAGGGGCAGATTGTCCTCTCGGAGCGGATGCCTAAGATCATGAATGGCTGTATCAGTACCAGTGACTGTTACATCGCGCAAAAAGACAATGGCGAAATCCTGATCGGTTCATCTACGGAAGAGAAGGGCTTCGATACCACCAACAGCCTGGACAAAATTCAGGAGCTGTCACAGGGCGCAATGAAGTGTTTACCTATTTTGAAAGAGTCGAGCATCAAACGTTGCTGGGCAGGGTTACGTCCGGGTACGCCGGATGAGCTGCCGATCCTTGGGGCGGTCGAAGGGATTGACGGGTATCTGAATGCCTGTGGCCATTTTCGAACCGGTATTCTGACCTCTGCCATTACAGGGCTGTTGATGACCGAGCTGGTGACGGGCAAAAAAACGACGCTGGATCTGACGCCGTTTAGCGTTGAGCGCTTCGAAGAAGCAGCGCAAAAGGCAGGTTAAAATCTCATAACTTACAAACGCACAGGGAGCAAGGATGCTCCCGAATTCACTCTCCTTGCTGGCTTGTTTTATGTCAAAAAAGCGTCATATCGAATACGCAAAGCTTCATTGATTACTCCTTAACACTTGGTTGCATTCGTGGTACAGTTTCGCTTGAAATTGTTATAATATATCATAATGAAGGATTGATAATGAAACCCTTACACTCCGCGTGCCGTTTAAGTGTACTCTCTTTGTCTCTTGCGGCGGCGTTTTCTGTCTCTGCTGATAATGCTATTGAAACCATTGAAGTTACAGGAGAACGTCAGGCCTATCGTGGTAACTTTAGCCATCTCCAGTCACCCGAATCCCTGTTTGAATTCGACGCTGAATTAATAGCACAAACCGGTGCAACCGGGCTTACTCAGGTACTGGATATGTCGGCGTCGGTGAGTCGCCAAAATAGTCTGGGTGGCTTGTGGGACAGCTTCGCTATTCGGGGCTTCTTTGGCGATGAAAATGTGCCCAGCGGTTATCTGGTGAATGGATTTAATGCAGGCCGCGGATTCTCGGGCCCGCGAGACGTGTCGGGTATTGAACGAGTCGAGGTGTTAAAGGGTCCAAAGGCTGCGCTGTTCGGTCGTGGTGAGCCGGGTGGCTCGATTAACCTGGTTACTAAGAAGCCGACTTTCCAGTCTGCCAGCGAGTTTGAACTGACTGTGGGCAGTCGCGCCCACCGCCGCCTGGAAGGTGATGTGAATGCGGTGTTGTCGGAGTCGCTAGCTGGTCGCTTTATTGGTTTCTATCAGGAAGAAGACAGCTTTCGCGACACTATAGAAACGCAAAAGCATGGCGTGATGGCATCATTCGTGTTCGACCAAAGTGCCGACTCAACCTGGCATTATGACTTTGAGTATGCCGAGCAGGAAATCCCGTTTGACCGCGGTATTATCGCGCCAAATGGCAACTTTGACTTTATGCCCATCGAGCGTTTCCTGGGCGAGCCGGACGATGGCCCGACAACGACTATGGTACATGGCCATCAGCTTAACTGGTTGTACGACCTGAACAGTGACTGGCAGCTTAGCTCTGCGCTGGCATACAGACAAACTGAGCTGGACAGCCTGTCTAGCGACGCTGATATTGCGCCGTCCAGACAAAAGCTTTACTTAGATTTTCAGACCCTGACACGTCAGCACCGACAGCGCGCTTATGATACCGATCAGTATGTGGCACGGTTTGAATTGGCAGGGGATATCACTACAGGCTCAATCAAACACCACATCATCGTGGGTGTTGACTACGACCGTTTTGAGTTTGACAGAGACTATCGGGTTGCCCGCGCACCGGCATTAAGTACCAACCCAACCGATGCACAGCTTTATGCCATCAATATTCATCAGCCAGTGTATGGTCAGCATACACCGCCAACGCCAGCCCCGGTGATTGTGCGCCAGCAAAATCAATGGGCAACCGGTTTTTATATCCAGGATCAGATAGCGCTGACGGATGCATTTCAGGTGCGTATTGGCGGTCGTTTTGACTGGCTAAAACAAACCACAGACGACAAGATCAGAATGCAGAGTGCAGATCAGTCTGAGCAACACTTTAGCCCGCAGCTGGGTCTGGTATATCAGTTCAGTGATAACTGGTCACTGTACTCAACCTATGGCGAAGGTTACCGCCTGAACTTTGGTACGGACTACAAAGGAGAAGGCTTTGATCCGAACCAGAGCGAGTCAATCGAGTTCGGCAGTAAATGGTCTCTGTTAGATGATAGCCTGGATATTACACTGGCGTATTTTGACAGTGAGCAGACCAACATCATCGTTGCTGATATCAATAATCCCGGCTTTAGTGCCGCCATTGGTCAGGCTACGAGCCAGGGTATTGAGCTGGACGTGGTGGGCCAGCTACCAGCAGATGCGCAGATCCAGTTCTCATTTACCCACCTGGATGCACAGGTTGATAAAGATTCCATTGATACCGGTCTGGGCGTCGCCATTAAAAAAGGCGACGACCTGCTAAATATCCCTGAGAACGCGGCCAGCATTCAGCTGAGCCAGCAATATTCGGTGTTTGGTAATGCCTTGTCGGCAGGTGTGGGTGCTCAGTATGTGGATGAGCGCCTGGGTCAGCGTGGCACGGACTTTTATCTGCCTTCTTATGTGACTGTGAACCTGTTTGCAGAGTATGCGATAAGTCCCCGCTGGTCTGTAAAGGCGCAGGTGCATAACGCCTTTGATCGCCAGCACTTCACCAACTCATACTCTCAGATGTGGGTGCAACCGGGTGAGCCGCGCAAGGTCTTAGTGTCGACTTCATATCAGTTCTAATTTGCCCACAGACCTTTTGAGTCGTTTAATGTGCCCTGGTGCTCCCTGCCTGGGCACATTTTTTTGTTTGAAACTTTGCTTGTTTTAGAGTTTGAATAGAAAAAGCCCGGCACTGATTGCCGGGCTTTTTGATGCTAGGCCAGCAGACGCCTGATTGGTCTCAGCAAGGCGCCAGACACCTCCTTGATATCTTCGAGCATCACATACATACAAGGCACCATAATTAGTGTGACCCCGGTTGCAAACAACACGGAGAAGCTCAGCGATATGGCCGTTGGGATCACAAACTGCGCCTGCAGGCTCGACTCAAACATTATGGGTACCAGGCCTAAAAAGGTGGTCAGTGAGGTGAGCAAGATGGCTCGAAAGCGGCTAATTCCAGCACCGATAACCGAAGTTTTAATTTCCAGGCCGGCTGATCTGTAGCGGTTGATCACATCCGTCATAACCAGGGAGTCATTGATCACCACCCCAGCCGCCGCAACAATACCAAAAATCGACATCATGCTCAGGCTATAGCCAAGCAGGTAATGACCCCACAGTGCGCCGACCATGGAAAAGGGGATCACAGACATCACCAGGACAGGTTGCAGGTAGCTTTGCAGCGGCAGGGCCAGCAGACAATACACAACCAGTAAACCTACCAGACCAAATACCAGCACCTGGCTCTGTTCCTGTCGCTGTGCTTGCAGTGTGACGCCGGGCTGGGTAGTGAGTCCCGGGTGGGCCTGAGTCAGCTCGCTCAGCAGCTGTGACTCTATGTGTTCGGTTACGTGAGCAATGCTTGTGTATTGTTCATCCACATTGGCACTGATTGTAGCGACCTGATAGCCCTGCTCACGGCTAATGCTCGAAAAGCCGGGCACTTCAACGGTATGCGCCACATCACCAAAGAACACCTGCTCGCCATTTGGTAAGGTGATCAGCGTGTGGTCGAGGGCACTCAATTGCTGACGGTCGGCCTGTGCACCTCGCACTTTGAACACGACTTCCTGGCCTTCACGCATGACGCGTTGCACTTCAAGACCATAGAATCGCGCCCCTACTTGTCGGGTAACGTCTTTTGCGCTCAGGTTTAGCTGGTGCGCCAGTGGCTTAAGTTGGATCTGATATTCAGTCTGCGCACTATCGAGTGAGGAGTAGACGCTGTGAACACCGCTGATCCTATTCAGTTTGTCGATCATTGCCCGGCTGGCCTGATAAAGGGTTTCAGCATCGTTGGCAAACAGGCGGTACTCCAGATCCGTTTTCTCAGCAATGTCGATCACATCGGATTCTATGGTCAGCTTTTTTACACCAGGTATATCAGGTAACTGTTCCCGCCAACGTCTGGCCAGTTCAAAGGTATCAAACGGGCGCTCTGCTTCTGGCACCAGAGGAACGACTACTTCGGCCTCCGTCAGGTGATCGATGCGGGTATACATGACATCCATCATTGGCTTACCAGTCTGAGTTCGGATATCTTGCTCAACACGGTTAATCAGGGTTTCAATTTGCTCAACGGCGGCCACAGTGTGTGCTTCGGACACACTGTGGTCCATCTGAATATTAATTGACGGATAATCATGGGGCACTTTGGGAACGGGTGTAAAGCGCAACAAGCCATTGATGATCAGGCAAATAGCCAGAGCCAGCAAACACATAAATCCAACGATGACCGCATAGCGATAGTGAATACAGTGTTTGAGTAAGGGCGCATAATGGTTGTTCAGCAGTTGTTGAAGCTTGCTGTTAAAGCGGTTACGCCAGTGCTCAGCTGGCTTGGGCGGTAAACGCGTTGCAGCCAGGTGTGCAGGTAAGATCAGCTTAGATTCAATTAAGCTGAAAAACAGACATAAAATACACACACCCGCGATGGCTATGAACTGCCCTGAGTTAGGACCGCTGCTGAACATAAAGGGCATAAAGACGGCGATGGTGGTCAGTACGCCGAAGGTGGCTGGCATAGCCACTTTTTGTGCCCCTCTGATCACCTGCTGCGAAGAGTGGCCATTTGACTCAACTTCCTCGCAGACGCTTTCGCCTATCACTATGGCGTCGTCCACGACAATGCCCAGCACCATGATAAAGGCAAATAAGGAAACCAGATTCATGGTGATCCCGAATATCGGCATCAGCCAGAAAGCGCCCAGCATGGACACTGGCAGGCCCAGCATCACCCAGATAGCAAGCCGGGTACGTAAAAATACGGCCAGCACGATAAATACCAAAATGGCACCCTGAGCGAGGTTTTCCAGCATCATATTGAGGCGACCCTGCAGATAGAAAGTCACATCAACAAACTCATAGATGTTGATGTGTTCAGGCAGCGCCTGACGTTTGTAGCCAACATAAGCTTTAACCTGAGCAACGACATCGGTTAGTGACTGTTCTTTGGCCGCCAGAACCATGATGTAAACGGCCTGCTTGCCATTAAAGCGCCCGGCATCCAGGGTTTCACGGAATCCATCTTTGATGGTTGCGATATCACGCAGGTACACGGTCTCACCTAAAGGGCCAGTGATAATGGGTGTGCTGGCCAGGGCTGAGCCCTGGTAGCCCCGCTGTGCCAGTCTGAGGTAGATGTTACCGCGCGCGGTTTTTATCTCACCGGCAGACACGTTATCGGCCTGTGTCTGGATTGCACGCACTACGTCCGACAGGCTGAGATTGTACTCCCGTAACTTGAGTGGCGACAGCTCAATGGCGACTTCATAGTCGGGAATGGCTGAGAGGTCGACGTGTGCAATCCCGTCAAGTTGCAGTAGCTCTTCTCTTAGTTCATTCCCGAGCTTCCTCAGTTCGAGTGGGTTATCCGGGCCGGATAACACGACGCTCAGCGCGCGCTGACGCTGTGCCCGCTCAACAATTTGCAGCGGCTCCATGGCGGGTGGAAAGGTGGCAATGGCATCCAGCTTCATTTTGATTTCATCCAGACGATGTGCCAAAACCTGATCGTGTTCCAGCTCTATCTCCACCCGGCCACGCGAGGGGGTCGCCTGGCTGGTGAGGCGTTTAATGCCGACCTGAGGCTTCAGCGCCTGTTCAATTTTGAGTAGTATATTTTCTTCTACTTTTTTGACTGAGGCGCCCAGCTCGGTGGCAGTGACAACAATTTTATTGTTGTCGGAGACAGGAAAGGTTTGTCGCTGGATCCCCTGATAGCTCAGCAAGCCCATACAAACGATAAACAGCATCAACAGATTTGTGGCGACCGGGTGATGAACAAAATAGCCGATCAGTTTACTTTGCTGGCTCATTGCGTGTCTCCTTTAACGGCCAGCTGGGTATGTGGGACAGGGGCGCGCACTTGCATACCTGTTTGCGGATAATCAGGTAGTCGAGTGACCAGCTGATAATCTGAGTGGGGCGGGGCACTGATCAGTACACTACTGTGCTCTCTGCGCAGCACCTTAGCGGAGTATTGCACTAGCCTGTGTTCTGGGCTCAGTAACCAGAGCGTGTCATCTTTAACCCACTCCTGAGGCACTTTCAGGACGTTTTTAAGTGTAATGCCGGCTATTTCAGCCTGCAAAAACTGCCCAAAGTGTACGGCAGGCAAAGTGCTGTGAAGTGCATAAGGGTCGTCTATTCTGATCACATAATAGGCCATTCGGGTGGTATCGCTGAGCTGGCCTGTATGACGTGTGAGTGTGCCCCAGCGCTGGTTGTTTCGGGCTATGACCCTGACATCGGCTGCTGGCAGGGGAGGCAAAAAAGGCTGGTCAAACTGGGCGACAGGCACATGCAGTTCACCATAACTCAGGTTGATCAGCTGGCCAAGTGGCTGACCTGCCTGAATGACCTGACCAAGGCCAGTATCGCGTTTTGCAACCAGTGCATCGTAAGGGGCGTAGTAGTGGGTGCGTGCCAGGTGCTTTTGGGCCTGTGCCAGTTCTGCTTCCGCTGCTTTTAGGTGTGCGCGGGCGCTGGCAATCTGAGGCTTTCTGAGTGCAAGATCGGTGACGTGTGGACTGTCTGCCCATTCTTTTTTTGCCACATCAGCCAATGCGATTTGTTCAGACAAGCGGGCATGAGCCAGGGCGAGTTCTGCCTGTTTGTTGAGTAACTGAGTCTGGTAATCAAAGGGATCAAGTCTGGCCAGTACGTCTCCTTTTTTAATGATCCCACCTTCAATGAACCCGGCGTTGAGCCAGGCAATTTTGCCAGGGAGTTCAAAGGCAACGTCTGTTTGCTCGGCCGGTTTTAAAACCCCTGATAAATGTAAAGTAGTCTGGTGATCTGTGGGTATCAAGGCTGTACTCGATACCTGTGGCAGCACGGTTTGCTGAACCTGATCCTCTTTAGGGGCTTTGGCGAGTGTCACTAACGCGACACAGGCAGAACTACCCAAAAGCAGCACCAGGAGCAGGGCAACCGAACGATGCTTAAATAGATGATAAAAAGACTTATTTTTATTTGTGTCCATGAATATTTCCCTGCTTGTCACTTAACTTTCATCGTAAAATATTTGTTTCGTAAAAATTTTAAGTAACTCACTTAATTAAAAATTATTGAATAAAGAGGTTTACACATAAATAACCCTTGCGTTATGTTATAACATAAAATCGGAACGGTACAGTAGTGACTTACTTATGACTATCGCGAATCACGTAGGGATCCACGCCTCGCAAATTGTGGACGTTTATGAACAAATTCATAGCATGGAGACGCTAATCATCAACGCCCAAACCATGGCGGTCTTTGATCGGTTTCTGGGTTTGCTATCAAACGAGCACGGCAGTGAGTTTGCCGAGCAGGTCCTTGAACAGGCCAAAATAAAGGCCATTAAACCTCAGATCCAACACTTGTTTAGTATGGCATCCAGTATGTACGAGCGACACTGGGCGGAGCGTCTTGTTAACAGTGATGCACCTGATCAGGTACTTCGAGATGAGTATCCGTATTTCAACCACTATCAACGCGCTACGGGTCTGGAAATTAACGCCATTCATTCGCTGTCAGCAGAGCCGGTAAAGCGGGTCCTGATGGTCGGCTCCGGCGCACTACCACTGACCTCTATGGCCTTGTATAACGCAGGGCTGCAAGTGGATAACCTCGATATTCAGCAGGATGACCTGTTGCTTGGTAAGCAGGTTTGTGGCGCGTTGTCGGCTGACAATCAGATGAAGTTTATTCACAATGATATCTGTAAACAGGCAGAACTGACCCAGTACGATGTTATCTGGCTTGCCGCTCTGGTTGGAGATGCGCAGCTCAAAGGTAAAATTATTGCGCACTTATATGAACAAATGCGCCCGGGTGCGCAACTGGTGGTTCGCACTGCCTTCAACCTGCGCACGCTGTTATATCCAAGTGTGGATGAGGCCGGGCTGGCGCCATTTCAGCTGAAACTGAAGATCCAGACCTATGCCGATAACTTTCATTCTATTTTGATTGCTCACAAACCGGTTTAGTTGTCATGTCGATAGTTACCTCTTACCTTAGGCTCAGCGCCCAATACCGCTGGATGCTCATCGCAGCTTTTGTGTTTAATCTCGGCTTTTACATGCTGATCCCGTTTTTAGCGGGTTACCTCAAACAAGACTTGCTGCTGAGCGCCACCCTGGTTGGACTGGTTTTGGGTGTGCGCTCTTTTTGTCAGCAAGGATTGTTTTTGGTTGGTGGTCTGCTGGCCGACTTGTTTGGCGTGAAGAAGCTGATAGTGATCGGGTGTTTACTTCGGGCACTCGGGTTTTGTCTGTTTCTGTTGTCTCAGATCACAGAGGTTCTGTTTTTAGCAGCTTTTCTGAGCGGCTTTGCTGGTGCCTTGTTTACCCCAGCAGCCCAGTCTTACTTTTCTAAACAAACCGAGCTGAGTCGTGCGCAAATGTTTGCGCTGGTAGGCGTGGCCAGAAATGGCGGTGAGTTACTGGGTCCGGTGTGCGGCTTATTACTTCTGAGTGTCAGCTTTGATGTGTTATGTGTGGTCTCAGCGTTACCTTTTGCACTGTTTGCGTTACTGTTTACGGCGTTGTTGCCGGGTAAACAGGCTAAAACGAGTAACGCGTCAGCTAAGGAAAGCTCGAAGGAAGGCGGCGTATCGGCTATGATTGCAGGTGTACTGGGCAACCGCACATTCATCCTCTTTTCGCTGATCATGTCGGGCTATTTTATGCTGATTAATCAGATCTCATTTGCCATCCCGCTACATATCGTCAATCAGTCAGGCGCACCGGGAGATGTCGCCTGGGTGCTGACCTTGTGTGCACTTATCTCTATTTGCTTTCAATTTCCGGTCACGCGGCTGTGCGAGCGTTATCTGTCTCCTGATCAGTGGATCAGCATCGGCATAGCTCTGATGGGGCTGTCTTTTGCCAACTTGATCCCGGTCTGGCCTTATCAGGGCGGTGTATTGTATTACCTGCCAATGAGCCTGCTTGCTGTCCTGTTTACGCTTGGCACTATGGTGAGTTTTCCTTTTATCATGAGCCAGATTTCTGTACTGGCAAAGGATAAGTCGGTGGCCACACACTACGGATTTTTCTATTTATTTGCCGGAGTCGGGTTGATAGCAGGCAGCGCTGTGGTGGGCGTGGCATTCGATTATGCCAGCTTAAGTGACGATCTGGCCTGGTATTGTCTGGTCGTCATCGGCTTGGGCACTGCCATATGTAACACACTGTTTATGTCAACACGCGATGTCCATGCCCAAATTCAAACAACCAGCCCAACCACATCAAAGTAAGGATTAACCATGATTCAACTTACTCAAGCGCAGCAACGAGCCTATATGTCAGACTATCTCGAAAATGGCTGGCGTGAGGAGCGTATGTCTTTTAGTTCCGTCTCTTTAGAGCCCGGTTATATTGACGGTCGCATTAATGTTGAGCATTTTCAAATGCCCGGAGATGGCCGGTTTCATTTCAGTGCGCAAAGCGCCATGATCTGGATCTCTCAGCTTGGTATTATCTACGGCTGTTGGGATAACCAGCTGACCGAAAAAGTGGGGGAAGTCTACCTCAGAGATCTGGACATTAAGTTCAAGCGTACCATCAATACAACCGAAGAAGTTCGCTTTGAAGGCTTCTTCCCTAAGCACTGTAAAAAGCGCTTGTCGGATAATCTTGTGTATTACAAGAATGGTCAGATCCACGTTGAAGGCGGCGCTTTTACAGGGACTGCGAGCTTTTTGGTGCCCACAGCTTAATACCTTAGAGAAATAAAAACTGTTTCTATTTAGTTATTTGATGTTATGTTATAACTAAACATGGCGTTGATTGCGTCTTACCAAACCGCCCATGCTGAGTGTTCAGGTCTTTATCGAGGCAACACGGCGTGCGCGGTTTTTATTGTATCAGGGAGTACTATTTGTGTTAGAAGCCATACAGTTAACCAAATCATTTGCAGATAAACAGGTGATCAGCGAGCTGAGCTTTAAAGTTGAGCAGGGCGAGATAATGTGTCTGCTGGGTGCCAATGGCGCGGGGAAAAGCACCACGCTGAATATCTTTCTAAATTTTTTACAGCCCGACAGTGGCCGGGCATTGATCGATTCAGTGGATGTAAACCAGGGCCCCAATTGTAAAGATAAGCTGGTGTACTTGCCCGAGCAGGTTAATTTGTATCAGGAATTCAATGCCATTGATAACCTGAAATATCTGGCGAGTCTGTCGGGACTGTCCGTGAGTGAGGCCCAGATCCATGCGGCGCTTGATGAAACCGGCCTGGAGCCAAATGCCCGTAAACAATCTTTAAAGAACTACTCAAAAGGCATGCGACAAAAGGTCGGGATTGCCTTTGCGATTATGCGCCAGGCCAAAGTGTTACTGCTGGATGAGCCAACATCCGGACTGGATCCAAGCGCGACGCTGGAATTTATCCGCATTATCGAACGGCTGGCTAAAAAGGGCGCTGCTATCTTGATGGTGACGCACGATTTTTACTGCGCGCATACACTGGCCGACAAAATCGGCATCATGGATAAAGGCAAATTGCTGACCCTGCTGGATAACAACAAGCTGCCACTGAGTAGCCTGGAAACCACCTACCACGAACTTATTTCAGGGAAAACGGCGATACGTGCAGCCAGCTAATGTTGCAACCTCGATGTTTAAACAGGAATTGTCTTATCTATGAATAATAAAATAATGCAGATCTGTCGCCATGAATTGGCCAGTAAACGCAAAAGTCCCAGCCTGTGGCTGCTCTTCTTTATGATCCAGTTATTACTGGCGGTTGCCTTGTTTACCGGCTGGCAGCAGTATCAACACAGTGTACATACCCAGACCAAAGCGCAGGAAATTGTCGAGCAACAGTGGAATGCACAACCAGACAGGCACCCTCATCGGGTGGCACACTTTGGTCACTTTGCGTTCCGCCCTCCCAGTGCGCTCAGCTTTTTTGACCTGGGTGTGAATGCCTGGGTGGGTGACAGCATCTTTTTGGAGGCGCATAAACAAAATAGCGCCAATTTTGCCAACGATCAGGATGGCGGCACCTTATTACGGTTTTCTGAGCTCAGTAGTGCCAATATTTTGCTGATCATCTGGCCATTGCTGATTATTGCGTTGGGGTTTGCCAGCGTCAGTGGAGAGCAAAAAAGTGGTACGCTTCGACAGCTTATGTCTATGGGCGTGTCGTTTCGTGAATTAATCACTGGCAAAAGCCTTAGCTATCTGCTTGTATCTGTTATGTTTATCTTGCCTGTGTTTGTTCTGGCACTGGGCCTTGCGGCAGGTACCGGCGCACAGTTTTCGGCAGAAGCACCACTCAGGTTGTTGCTGTTATTTGGGGCTTACCTGCTATATTGCCTGTTCTGGATTGCAGTAACACTCTTAATTTCAGGCCTGGTGAAAGCCCCTAAGCAGGCACTGGTGCTGCTGACTTCAATCTGGTTTATTCTGACCATTCTGATGCCACGTATGCTGGCGGAATTTGCCCATCATCAGTATCCACATCAAAAACGCAATGACTTTGAACTGGCCATCAAGCTGGATAACCGTAAAGTCGGAGACAGCCATAATCCGGACGACCCCTACTTCAGTAAATTTCGCGAAGAAACCCTGAAAAAATATGGCGTATCTTCAGTCGAGGAATTGCCGGTTAACTACAAAGGGTTGGTGATGCGCGAAGGTGAAAAGCTCAACGCCGAGATTTACAAAAAGCACTATCAGCAGCAAATTGCACAATTTGACGCGCAGCGCCAGTTTGTCAGTCAGTTTTACTGGCTCAATCCCTACTTATTTGTGCGCGATTTTTCTATGGCATTAACCCGGACAGACACCCGACACTTTTTGGATTTTGAGCAGCAAGCCGAAGCGCACCGATACGCGCGGATCCAGAAATTGAATCAGTTACACACTCATGAGATCCACCATCACGACGACAGAGCACAGCGGATTGATAAATCCTACTGGCAGGAGTTTGATGCGTTTCATTACACCCTGCCGAAGCTGAGCTGGTCATTGAGCGCGTTTTCTCTGGCCTGGGCTTTGCCGCTGCTGGCGGTTATTGCCCTGTTTATTTTCCTGAACTCAAACGGGATGCAGAGGAGGATCTATGCTGCTGTTTAAACTCGAATGCAAACGTTTGTTTGCCGGCACCATTAACAAGCTGGTGCTGGTGTTATTTATCATCTCGGGGGTGTTTGCCATCTACCAGGGGGCACTTGGGTACAAGTCGGTACGCATCGACCAGTATAAATCTGTGGTGGTGTTTCAAAAAGAGCGGGAACATGTCAATAGCCGTGAAACGCTGCCCGCAGCGGGATCTCTGGCCTACTATGCCAGTGCCCCGACTGAGTGGAAGTTGAGCCCCTGGGCCGCTTTGTTCGTGGGCGAGACCCCGTCGTCTATGGTTGCCACGAAAATTCGTGCAACGGCATTGCAAAGCCAGATTTTCAATCGTGAGATTGTCAATCCGGCTCAACAACGGGCAGGTGGCCTGGATCTCGGCTTTGTGCTGGTTTATTTTCTGCCTCTGGTGATAGGCATACTAACGGTGACTTTGATCTCAGACGAGCAACAAGCGGGCCGCTGGCGATTGCTTAACGCGCTGCCTAACAGTGCATTTGGGCTACTTGCCAAGCAGATTGCGCTGCGGTTTATGGTCATCTGGGTACTGGTGGTTATCTTGTTGCTCAGCGCTGCACTGATATTGTCTTTGCCATTTGATGCTCTGTTCTGGATAGTGCTGGGTGCGACCAGCTTGTATATGGTGTTCTGGTTTGCACTGGCAACCTTGATTATGAGTTTTGCTAAAAACAGTGTGGTGAATAGTCTGGCCTATCTGAGTAGCTGGGTGGTACTGGCGCTACTGATCCCCGGGGCTGTGCACTTATATTTGTCTGGTCAATATCAAAGTGATGCGCCGCTGGAGATCACACTGCAACAGCGTATGACACTCAATGATGGCTGGGATAAGGACAAGCAAGCCACGCTGGATGAGTTTCTGAGGTACGAAACACCCTGGCAAAATACCGCGCCTCTGGGCGAGGCATTCGACTGGAAATGGTATTATGCGCAGCAGCATATGAGCGATCTGGCGGTGCAGGCTATCGTTGAGGAGTATAGACAGAACAATCAGGCGCGTCAGGCCCGGTTGCAATCACTGAGTATGCTGTCTCCGGCTTTATTCTTTCAGCTTTCGCTGAATGAACTGGCTCATACCAGTGGCGGTTATCAGCTGAAGTACCAGCAACAGGTGGCCGATTATCACCGCGCCATGCGTCATTTCTTCTACGATTTTATGTTTTTCGGCAAGCCAGTTACACGTCAGGATGTCGAAGATTTTCCACTATTTAAAGCGCAAGCGATGGAAGCGGCCAGCGGGTTTTGGAAGTTGCTGCTCAGTGCTTTATTCGTACTGGCCATCTCTGCACTGTCGATCATCAGGGTCCGACAGCTAAAACCGCTTTAATCTTCCTCAAATCATACGGGTGGTAGTCGCCCGTATGTACCAACCAGGTAGCATGAACAATTTATGTAAAAGGGTATTGCCGAATTAGGGGGCGCGCAGTAGGATGGATGTTTCCAATTTTTATCCATTTTGCTAGGGGGGGCACGCATGTTATCACTCAGACCATTTGAACCTTCAGATGAACAAAGCCTGGTTCGTTACTTAAACAATCCTGCCACTGTGCAATATTTATCACCCAAAGTCCCTTTTCCTTATACCCCGGAAGATGCCCAGTGGTGGATCTCGACTGGCAGCAAGCAGGGGATAACGCGTGCCATTATTCTGGATGGCATGCTGATCGGGTGTATCGGGGCGCGGCCGGGTACTTTCGAGTATTGCCGTAGCGCAGAAATTGGCTACTGGCTGGGCGAGGAATATTGGGGCCAGGGTATTACCGGCCGGGCATTGCAGCTGTTGATGGCGGAGGTTGAAGCCGATACTGATATGGTCCGGCTGGAAGCTGTGGTTGTCGCGCAAAATACTCGCTCGGCAAGAGTGCTGGAAAAATTCGGATTCGAATTTGAAGGGCTACGCCGCAAGGCAATATACAAAGACGGCGAGTTTTTTGATGCGCGGCTGTTTGGCAAGTTATGCGGGTAATAGCAAACTTGCCAAAGCAAAGGGCTGGCCTTGTTGTTTGATGACGCGTGGGGTTACCGGGTGTGCCTGACACAGTGTGAATTAGAGACGTGGTAGCCCGTGATGACACTATTTCTGCTGTTTGAGGTTAAACAGATCGGCATTGAGTTTAAGCTGATTTACCGTAGGAATAAAATACCGGGTATCGTAAATGCCATCATAGTTATGCCAGTGCAGGCCTTCGTCATCCAAGTCAGAGTCATGATGATCCCACGGCTCCAGCGGCTCGCTCAGAAAGCTCACATGCAGATGGTTTTTATGATTGGCTTTGACCTGAGTCACACCGGTCAGATTATCGGCAAAGATGATCTGGGTTGCACCAAGCTGGATCAGAGCATCAACCAGGCTCTGCGTTGCCTGGCGGTCATAAGCCGCATCGCCAACGCTGATGGGCCCACTCTGTGTGCCAAGTGGACGAATGTCGATGGTGCCCCCAAACTTATGGGTAAAGTGAGGAGGGTTAATACCACCCCAGCGCATGGTGGCACCGGTAATGGTTAAGTGATCTGGCATACCGGCTGGTTTATCGGGTTGTGCGTGCCAGGCACGACCAAGGTTTTGCAGTGCCGCGAGTAAGTTGGGGTGTAAATGTCGACCGACTAACCCTGCTGTTGTTAGTCCCTGAGCAGGGGCATCCGGGATAGGCACGAGGCCGGTCACCGCGCATTTGACCTTTAAGGTTTGTTGCAGTGACCCTACACGGGCAATAAACCTGTCTGAGCCCGGTAGACTGTCGTTGCCACAGCTATGAAAGTTGCGAATAGAAACCGTAATCTGCCCTCGGGCATCCGTCACCGGGCTTGATACCTCAAATGGTGCCTTTAAACGAAACAGGCCTTGTTCAATACGGGTCAATATCTTAGTACGCACACTGCGGCTAAAGCGGGCGGCCATATCATTTGGTTCGCGCCATTGTGGTGCAGTCAGAGTCAGAGGCGCTGCACTAATTTCAACTGGCGCGCCCACAACAGGCTGGCCAAGCGCATTGGTTAGTGTGAGCGTCCATAGGGCGGTATTGCCATTTTTAGGAAACAAGGTGACGTCTGTGGCATTCTCAATCCATTGCTGTCCAAAGTAGCCTTTGCCGTCGAGTGTCATGATCAGGCCGTCATAATAAAACTGACTGGCAAATGTGGGTGTGTTTAATGTGTGCGCAAAAGTGGGGCTGCACAAACCCAGTGCTGCGCTGAACAGCGCAATCTGTGCTTTCATGGTGTCTCTCCTTGAGTTGTCTACTCAAGGCTAGCAGCTTAGATGTGTGTGACAAATTTATGAAGATGCATATTTTTCATGCATCGGAACTGCAGAGCAGGGGAATAGAAACGAAAAAAGCGAGCCTTAGCTCGCTTTTCTTGCAAAATGCGTAGTAATTAAAGAACTACGATTTTGTCAGCCTGAGGACCTTTTTGACCCTGAGACACAGTGAATTCTACGCTCTGGCCTTCAACCAAAGTTTTGAAGCCGTCGCCCTGAATCGCGCTGAAGTGAGCGAATACGTCTGGGCCATTTTCCTGAGAAATGAAACCAAAACCTTTAGACTCGTTGAACCACTTAACTGTACCAGTAACTGTGTTAGACATAGTATTAACCTGTAATATAAATAAAAAATTAACCTTCGATAGGTGTGAATGCATCAAAAGTAGAGGTGAAACTTAAATACTGCAGGTTGCGTTACGCGGTGTAAAACAACGAATTGTAGGATGTAAATATCGACTTTCTTTCTAGCGGCCTTCACTCTACAGGGACTCACTGGGCCTGTCTAGTATTATTTGTACAAATTTCAAATTTGTTTTTGTGCGGTCGGTCATTAAGAGGCTAAATTGGTGCTCTGCATACAAAGCCAGAAGGTTAAACCAGAATGATACGCTACACTTGGACTAGGTCCTATGGTGGAGAGTAGAATGAGAATTCCATTGGTATTTGGTGTACTTATTCTTATATCTGTATCTGGATATTGTCGTGCTGTTCCAACAGTTCAGGAGGTGCATAACGCCAAAGGTGTTACACAGCTGCAGTTATTGAATCAGTATCTGGCGCAACAGTCGACCGTGGATGCCAGAGCCGCACTTGAACTGATTGAATTACTGTCACCAAACTTACCACTGGATCAACACCCTGCACTTTGGCAGCGCCTTAAGCTGCATAAGGCACAGGCCAGTAAATTCATCGGTCACAACGAAATTGCATTGTCATTGTTGAATGAAGTACTGGCTTTTGCACGGCAACATGCCAACACCGATTTACTCCGCACTGCGCTGCAGATGCGAGCAGTAATGTATCTGGAGCGTTCAATGTATCCGCAGGCAAGACTGGATGCTCAGACACTGCTGGAGAAATACCCGTCCCGGCAACCCTCAAAGGGGCTGGCTGAGGCACACATCATTATGGCTGATGTGCACCATGCCAGCAATGAATTTGCGAGTGCATTTGGGCAGCTTTTGGCTGCGCTGGCTGTCTATGAAGCGCTTGGAGACAAGGTTGGGCAGGTTAAAACGAAGGGCCGCATTGGCTCTGTTTATCGTGCTACGGGCGATCTGGACAACGCCTTGATGTATCAGCTTGAATCCCTGGAAGGTATGCACACCTTTGGCAGTGAAAAGTCGTTAGCCATTAGCTACAACAATACCGGGATCATCTACAAAGATTTAGGCCGTTATGATAAAGCGATCGAGATGCACAAACAGTCTCTGGCGCTAAAGTCATCAATAGGTTACGAACGGGGTATGGTGTATTCATACAATAATCTTGGGGAAAGTCATCGCTTAAACGGAGATCTCGAGCAGGCCCGCGACTACTTAAATAAGGCGCTAACGCTGGCTACAAAGCTGAATAATCGCATGCTAAAAGGATCTACCTATTTGTATCTTGGCCGAATTGCTATCACAGAAGAGCGTCTCGAGGATGCCTATGTCATTTTGAGCAAAGCATTGGATATTTATCGAGCCAGAAAGTCGGCTGGCAGAATCGCGGAAGGTCTGGTTGAGTTGGGTCGGGTGGTTGAACGATTAGGACAGACTGACCGAGCCATTAGTTACTGGGCAGAGGCTGTGGAGCAGGCCCGCAAGGCACAGAAAAACATTGTGCTGTTTAGTGCCTATGATCATTTATCTGTTCTGTATGCGAGAACGGGTCGTTATCAGGATGCATATGTTATGTTGACGCGATTACAGAAAGAGCGGGGGGAGCTGTTTGACTTACAAAGCCAGCAGCGGATAGAAATGCTGGTGATCCAAAATCAGGTTAGCGAAACCAAGCGGGATTTAAAGTTCGTTCGTCAGCAGGCCGAGCTGACTCAGGCGACACTGAATAACAAAATCGCCAATCGTAACTTGCTCGTCATTTCCGTTGTTACTGGGTTGTTGCTCGCTTGGTTTGTCTATCGCCGGCGAGTACACAGGCGAGAGTTGAAGTTGGTGACTGATGCACATCAGAAGATAGAAGAAAAAGAGCAAAAGCTGAGCCTGGCGTTATGGGGGAGTGGCGATGTACTTTGGGACTGGGACCTCGCTAGCGGACTCATCACCAGAGAAAACGCCGAAAGCATGGCCGGGATCCCGCAACAATCGGTCAACTCTGGTGCCAGGCATTTTGGGGATTATGTGTTTGGTGACGACCAGGTGAGATTAGCTAGCGAAATAGACGCGCTATTAAACAACGAGCAGGATGCGTTTGCCATCAGTTACCGGGTTCGCACATCAGACAATGAGTGGTTATGGGTACACGACAAAGGAAAAGTGGTTGCTCGGGATGAATGCGGAAAACCCACCCGTTTATCAGGGATCCAGCATGATATAACTTTGCTAAAACAGCAAGAAGCCGATCTGCTGGTACTTAATAGTGAGCTGGAAACACTGGTCAAAAAACGCACCCAAGCACTGGAGTCTACGCTGGCGGAGCTAAGAGAAACGCAAACAAACTTAGTTGAAGCAGAAAAAATGGTGGCCTTAGGCGCTGTCGTAGCGGGCATTGCACACGAAATTAACACGCCTCTGGGGACTGCCATTATGGCGTCTTCTAATATCGAGGTACAGCTGCACTCCCTTGGAACTAACGCCCGTTCAGGGAGTTTAACACGTGAAGGGTTATTCGAAGGGCTGGACACGTTGACAGAAAGTGTTCAGCTAACCCAAAGTGCATTACAGCGTACTGGCGGACTGGTTGAGCAGTTTAAAAAAGTTGCAGTGAAAGGGCGTTTTGAACAGCGTGGTACTTGTCAGCTTTGTGAATTGGTAAGCACTGCCTTTAATTTGGCCTGTGACAGTGAACAACGCAGAGGCGTGGAGCTTATCCTACCGGAACCTGTGACGTTATTTACATATATCGATGCTTTGCTCCAGGTGTTGGAGATACTATTCATAAATACATTGCAACATGGCACGACGCAACAGTCACTCATTCTCAAAGTCAGTGCTATACGTACTGAAGATGCGATTCAGTTATGTGTTGAAGATAACGGGCACGGAGTAGTGGCAGCGGATCGGCAAAAAATATTTGATCCTTTTTATACGACAGCCAGGCACAAAGGCAATGTCGGGCTTGGGTTGCACATCGTCTATAACCTGGTGACGCATGTATTTAAAAGCGAGATCCAGTGTGAACAGTCCTCATTTGGTGGTGCTAAGTTTTCGTTTCAGTTGAGAGAATATGATTAGCCGACTAGACCTCCGCTATTACCTGAAACGCCCGGTACTCATCAAAAGCAAACTGGTCGGTCATGCCACTAATAAAGTCAATGATCAGCCTGGTTCTGAGGTAAAATTCTTGCTCCTGAGGATCGGGAATAACGGCGTTCATCGTGTCACTGTAAAGTGCGGTCCGATAAGCCTGTTTGTGCTTCTCGGGTAGCTTTTTAAATAGCCTGGCGGAATAAATCGGGATTTTGGGAACGTCGGTATTGACGGGTATATCGATGTCCATGAGTTTGGCAAATTGGTTTTTTCCTAACTGAAGCAGCGGTTCATAAATACTGAGCAGCCCGCTGATGACCCGGTAACCTTGCAGTTCTCGCCCTTCGACTTCTGGGTGCGCAAAAGCCCGCTCTCTGGCAACCCGTTTAAAGGTTTTGATGAGCAAGTGGCAGGCACTGCCATCTTCAATTAGCGCCTGATTAAACTGGCCGCACATCACAGCATCCAAATTATCGACAAATTGCCGGGCTGCGTGATGTGGTAACCGTTGGTTGACCTGCACCCGCAAAAAAACAAAGAACTGACTTTGGTTTCCTGCCATTTTCTGAGCTTTTTCTGTGGCTTTTTTAATGATGTCGGCCATCAGTGTCTGCTCTGATGCTGGCAAGTGTGCACTGAGTGTCTGATAGGTGTCCTGCAGGGCGGTTTTGAGTTGCGGGTAACTCAGTATGTTCTTTTCAATCGCATCTTCCAGATCGGCCATGCCGTATGAAATATCGTCAGCGGCTTCCATGATGTAGGAAAAGGGTGAGCGACAACCTGGCGCAATATCCAGGGCACATCTGAGCTTCGCAATGTAGTGCTGTTCACTGAGATAAAAACCCACTTTCTTTTTCAGATAACTGAGCGGATCATCGTTTGCTGGCGGAGCCTCAGACCCGCAACGGGTGTATTTCATAATGCCTGAGGCCTGTGAGTAGGTCAGGTTCAGATTTAGCAGGGTGTGCACCAGGCGCACTCCCTGTGCATTGCCTTCAAAATGGGTCAGATCTCTGAGCACGTCGGGGCGCATCGCTTTAGCACTGAGTTTTTTGTAGATGTCCCCGATGTGCTGTGCCAGCCAGTCACTAAGGGCCGCCTCGCCAAAGTGACCAAATGGCGGGTTGCCTATATCGTGCATCAGGCAGGCCATTTCCACAATGGATTCCAGCATGCGTTCATAGTCGCCAAGCGGGGGATGTTCGGTCTCTGGCTCATTCAGTAATTCACAGATAAGCTGACAGATGTAACGCCCGGCTTGCTGTACTTCCAGAGAGTGGGTAAGTCGGGAGCGCACTGCGGCATTGCGCTCCAGCGGGAAAACCTGGGTTTTTTGCTGTAGCCGCCGGATTGCAGCTGAAGTGATGATGCGGTTGCGATCACTTTCAAATTGTTTATATAACTTATTGCTTGGAAACTCGTAGGGGCGATCCGCTCGGATCTTACAGCTAAATGTCGTCACCATCTTTCCTTATGACTTTATTTATACCTTTATGTTGTCTGTTTCTTAGTCATAAAGCAACACTGTCAATATTACGATAAGGGATGTCTGAGTAAGTCCAGTAAGGCCTGGGGCACAAATTTCCGAGACGTGGTAATAGCGTAAAAGTGTTCAAATATGGGCAGCTGACTTTGATACTGTTCCAGTATGCCCTGGGCAATTTCGTCTTTGACCACCACAGGAGGCAGCACTGCAAGCGCACCACTGTCCCTGGCCAGTAGTCGCAGCATCGCCATGTCGTCCACTTCGGCCTGAATATTGGGCTTGTATTCATGGGCTGCGCACAAGGCATTAAAGGCGGAGCGGATTTCCGTTGTGGGTCCGGGCAACACCCAACGCACGGTGTCATACCCTTGTGGAAAGTCGCTGTTGATGGCCGCGCCTTTGGGGCCGACAATGGCAACCTGCTGGCGCGACACCAGCTGAGTATGCCAGCGGGATTCGCCCTGGCTGGCCGGACGATTGGTGAGTACCAGATCCAGCCCATGGTTGCTTAATCCCTGTAACAGGCTGTCCATATCGCGGGTGGTGAGGGTAAAGCTGATGTGAGGGTCTTCGAGCAGGGGGCTGATAAAGCTTTCTATAAAGTTTCGCGACAGGGTGGTTTGTACACCAATGGACAGGTGTTGTCGTTCGGTAGCCACGCCTTTGAGTAAGAAAGATTCCAGCTCTTCCCCTTTGTAAAAAATGTCGTCGGCATAACCGAGCACCTGCTTTCCGGCATCGGTCAGGATCAGCTTGCGTCCTTGTTTTTCAAATAATGACACACCCATCGTATGCTCCAGCCGCTTGATTTGGATAGACAGGGCAGACTGAGAGATGTGAACATCCTGCGCAACCTGAGTCAGACTGCCTGCTTTGGCAACGCGCCAGAAATAATAGAGGTGGTGATAGTTGAGTCGACTCATTTTATAGTTATATAAAATATATGTTTTGGTTAGAATATATATATTTTTTATATCTTTCAACGTCTGACATACTGAGCCCGTTCTGAATGGAGTGGGATAATTATGTCAATATCGCTAATGATGATGCTCGTCATCACGCTCAGTTTTGCGCTCAGTGCCTGGTATTGTGGCCGTGCCGGTCATATCCGCAGGCGATTTGTTAACGCGCTGTCTGGCTGGTTACTGGTTTTGCTCACTGCGGCCATTGCCGGGCAGGGCACCAATGTTGATTTACTCTCTCAAAGCGTGCTCGTTCAATCTGTGCACGTAACGTCGCTGGGCCTTATCATGTCTGCCCTGGTGGTATTTATGGCCATCATTCTCATGCGCTTTTCTGTTAACTATATGGCCGGGGAGCCACGTCTGAATGTTTACTGGCGCTGGTTGCTGGGCACACTGGCGGCGGTGTCTCTGGTGGTCCTGAGTAACCATTTACTCTTGTTCCTGCTGGGCTGGACCCTGATAAGCCTGGCTTTGCATCAGCTGTTGCTATTCTATCCCGAGCGCCCCCGTGCTGCGCTGGGCGCGCACAAAAAGTTTATACTGGCACGTCTGGCCGAGCTGGCGCTGTTTATTGCCGTGCTCTGCCTGTACCAGGCCCACGACACCTTCCTGTTAAGCAATATTCTGGCTCATTATCAGGCACCTAACCCAGAGGTCAGTGTTTACGCCCAGGTTGGGGCAGTTATGCTGGTGATTGTCGCGCTGCTCAAGTGCGCGCAGCTGCCAGTCCATGGCTGGCTGATGCAGGTGGTTGAAGCGCCTACCCCGGTCAGTGCTTTGCTGCATGCCGGTGTTATCAATTTGGGTGGCTTTTTAATGATAGTGTTTGCGCCTCTGGTGATGCAGGTTGCTGCTGCTCAGTGGTTGCTGTTGTTGGCTGGTGGCCTGACAACGGTGCTTGCGGCACTCATCATGACGACCCGGATCAGCGTAAAGGTGCGTCTTGCCTGGTCAACCAGTGCACAGATGGGCCTGATGCTGGTTGAATGTGCGCTGGGTTTATACGAGCTGGCACTGCTGCATTTACTGGCGCACTCGGCCTACAAAGCACATGCCTTTTTGGACTCAGGCAGTGCGGTTCGCGATAACCTGCAGGCGCGTTTGGCAGTGTCCGTTACTCCTTCGCTGGCACGCTGGCTGGGCGCGGTACTACTTAGCGTGGGTCTGGTTGCGCTCACCTACTGGCTGGTTGGTCAGGGCACGGCGTTAAGCATGTGGGCTTTACTGGCCATGTCGCTGACTCTGCTTCTTGCGCAGCGCAGCAGTGCCCATCATAGCCTGCCGTGGACAGGTGTACTGCTGGTGAGTGTACTGCTACTGGCCAGCTATGCGGCGATGAAGACACTGCTGGCACAGACCGTGTTTGCCGGTGTGTCTCTGCATGAAGCCCCACTAAGTGCCGCCGACAATGTCGTGATGGTGCTGTTTGTCAGCTTATTTGTACTGAACTGGTTATTAACCTACCGGGCAGCGCACCCTCGGGTGCAAAGTTTATCTGTGGTGTTGTTTGCCGGTTTGTATCTGGACGAGTGGTGGACCCGTCTGACATTGAAAATCTGGCCTGTGAAGTTACCTGCGCCAGTCAAATCGCAGCGCGCCACCAAGCGCCAGTATGAATTAATTCAGGAGTCTTAACATGGTAAGTGATACATGCACGCTTACAAAGGCACAGCGCAGCGCTGTCCAGGCTGCCTGTCAGCAAGTAGCACCCAGCTGGCCGCTGGATCAGATGATAGCCGTCAGCCCTTACTGGCCCATGCGCCATGAGCGCATAGAGCAGGTGAGCGCGCGGCTCAGCGCACTGGCAGGTATTTCCATGCTAATGCCTGAGAGCGACTACCTGGATAGTTATCGGCGCGGTCTGATAAGTCAACAGGCCCTGCGCACTGCATTGGCAGAATCCGGGCTGGGATTAAGCGTCGATGAACTGATCCGGACAATCGAACAGGCAGGAGAAAAGCTGCCCTGGCAATCGTTGTCGGCACTGCTTGATGAGCACCGGGCGCGCCACAAGATGTCCTGGTGTGACGAGATAGTGCATCAGATCAGCCAGTTTTGTGCCGCCCATTTTCAACAGGCGCAGCCTATGTTGCACCGCGAGCACAGCCAGGCACAGCCGGATTTGTACGCGCACTGGCTGGTGATCAGTCAGCGTGACCGGGGGCTCAGCATTGTACTGGACGAGCCCGACTTACACCGCTACTTTAAACAGTTACCGGATGATCCGAACGCATTGATAGCCGAGGCACTGAGCACTTTTGCTGTACAGGATGAGCAGGTTGAACTGTATGCACACGCATTGTTACTGGATATTGGTGGATGGGGCGCCTGGGTTGCCTACTTGCGCTGGCAGGGCGAGCTTAATGGTGAGCCACACGACCAGATGCTGGACCTGCTGGCAATTCGTATGGCCTGGGAGCTGGTACTGTGGCGCTATCAGCAAGCACATTTTCCAACTTTTTTTACCACTTTGGAGCACGCATGGAGACAATCTCTCGTCCGGCTGCTAAACCTGCCAGCGCAACACCAGGCACAACAAAAGCCGCTGTGGATCTGGGCCAGGGCGGCGGAGCTAAGTTACCAGCAACAGCTACACCACGTACTGAGCAAACCGGCAAGTCATTCGACGCAATCCATACAGTGTCAAGCCGCATTTTGTATCGATGTACGTTCTGAAATCTATCGTCGTGCACTCGAAGCACAAAGCGATAATATCCAGACGATGGGATTTGCAGGCTTTTTTGGCCTGCCACTTTCCTACCAACCGCAACAGGCTGACGTGAACCGGCCTCAGTGTCCGGGGTTACTGTTGCCCAGCCTGGTGGCCACGCAAGCACAATCTGACAAGCACGGTGCAGCCTCGCTGAATGCTCAGGCCCGCTGGCAGGGATTTTCTAAATCGGCCACCGCGTCCTTTTCTATGGTGGAATCGGCAGGCTGGCTGGATACGTTTAAGCTCCTGAAAAAGGCATTCTTTGCCTCTGAGCAGGCCCATCCGGTCGATAAGCTGGCCAACAGCCAGGACTGGTCGCTGACACAAGACGGCGAAGAGCTGAGTGCCCGGCAAAAGGCTCAGCTAGCCGCCGGTGTGTTGCATGCAATGGGATTCGAGCAGTTTGCACCTACCGTATTGTTAGTGGGCCATGGCAGTCACTCGACCAATAACTTGCAAGAAGCCGGGCTGGGATGCGGTGCCTGTGGCGGACAAAGTGGTGAAGTGAACGTCAAAGTGCTGGCCTGGCTGCTGAACGACAAAGCGGTGCGCACCGAATTGCAGGCATTGGGGGTTGAGATCCCTGCGCAGACCCACTTTGTTGCGGCGCTGCACAATACCACAACCGATCACCTGCGCTGTTATGGCGAACAACCTGATGCGGAGATAATCTCCTGGCTGCAAAGTGCCACGGCGGCTGCACAAAAAGAGCGCGCGGTGAAGCTGGATGCACAGCTGGCAGATGCCGACCGCGACGCGCTGGACCAGGCCCTGATAGCCCGCAGCCTGGATTGGTCTCAGACGCGTCCAGAATGGGGGCTGGCAAACAATGCGGCATTTATTGTGGCACCGCGCAGCTGGACCCGAGGCACTGATCTTCAGGGGCGCAGTTTTTTACATGACTATCAGTGGCAGCACGACCCAAACTTTAAGGTACTCGAAGCCATAATGACCGCGCCTATGCTGGTCACTCATTGGATCAACATGCAGTACAACGCCTCGACCACAGACAATTTGCATTTTGGCAGTGGTAACAAGGTGCTGCACAATGCGGTTGGCGGCAACATTGGCGTGTTTGAGGGCAATGGCGGGGATCTCAGAACCGGCCTTGCGATGCAGTCATTACACAATGGACATGACTGGATGCATCAGATGCAACGACTGTCGGTTTACCTGGCTGCACCCAAATCGGCGATCAAAGAGATAACTGGTCGTCATGATGTGGTTAAACAGTTGATCGATAACGAGTGGTTATACGTATTCCAGTGGCAACAAACGGGCGAAATTAACCGTTTTTATCAGCAGCGCTGGTGGCCGGTGTCTGCGGCACAAACCAGCCAAAATGAAGAACAGAAAATAGTACAGTGTCTTTGATTTCTGGTATGGCTAATACCAGAACAAAGCTGTGGGGCACGAAGCGGCAACCTGTAGGTTGCCGCTTTTTTATTGCCAGCCAGCTTGGTATATTGGCGTGGATCTGCCAGAGTTAACAGTAACCCTGTCAATTTCATCAAGAGTTTGGGTGACAGACAAAAAAGACAAAGCGCAACAAGTAATGTGGGAGTGAACATGTCGGGAGATATCATCAAAATTCAGGCGGGGCACTGGTCCGCCACACAACTGAAGCTAAAGGCTCTCAACGAAAAACTGGCTGAATTGGAGCCTTTGATACTTGAAGCTGCCGAGCAGCTCGACCCGAACAGCAGTAGCTATGATGCCAGCCAACGGCAGGCACTGGCGCAACGCCTTAAAGCAGCACTTTGCGCAGAAGATGAGTCAGACTCAATGGCATGATTAAGCTGGTATTACACACGCTTCAGGTGACAACAGTATCCTCCGGGTTGGCAAAAAATACCGCTCAATGTGCCATTGCGGCAGACCTAATACCAATTTGTTTAATAAAGTGTTCTATTTTGAGGCGAGAAAATATGTTCGATAACCAGGCAAAAATTTGCGAACTCATACCTTAGGTAAAGGTTATAAATGAGAAATTTTTAACACAGTTAGCGTCATATTTGCTCCGTCAAATTAAGCAGGTATTAAGTGAAATTGGTATAAACCACTCTAAAATAATCACGATAGAAGGAGGCAAATAAGCTCTATGACTTTACCGCAGTGTGTTTTAATCTGTAGCGTACTGATTACGGGCTTGTCTTTAGTTAAAGCAGCTCGGGCGGATGTGCTTGATGTCTCTGTTGGCTGGACCAAACCACCTTATGTGATTGAACAGGGCGATACCGGGTTTGAACTGGATATGGTGAAGGCCGTATTTGCCGCACTGGGCCACGAACTGCGATTTTTGTATGTGCCTTTTGGGCGCTCAGACTCTCTGTTAAAAACGCAGAAGGTTGACGCTGCACTGACCATGAACCGGCGTATGGATCTGGCCGGTGCGGTGTTGTCTGAGCCTTATATTACCTACCACAATACCGCCATTAGTTTAAAAAGCCGAAACCTGAAAATACATAGTATCAGTGCACTTGAAAATTACTCGGTGATTGGCTTTCAGAATGCTTCTTTAGTCTTGGGTATGGAGTATCGGCTGGCGACTGCCAATAGTCCTTTGTACATTGAGCTGCCCGATCAGCAAAAGCAAGTAGAATTATTGCTTCGGGGTAAAGTGGATGTGGTGGTGATGGATATCAATATTTTCAACTACCTGAGCAAAGCCGTCGTGGGTCAGGATCAGATGCCCAATGTAACGGTCCATAATTTGTTCGCGGCTTCGCCCTATCGCATTGCCTTTCGCGATCCCGCACTTAAGGACGCTTTTAACCTTAAAATGGTGCAGTTTAAAAACAGCCCTGCCTATTACAAGTTGTTGCACAAGTACGAGTTTTTGCAATAAGTCGGTTCAAGTTGCAACGGCTATCAATAGTGAAACCAACCTGTCTGCCCACTTCCCGCTTGAATCAGTAAACCCCAGGAACAGCGTAATGGTTTATGTGTGTTTCCTGGAGTGACTCAGATTTTACGACCTTCTCACGGCAAGTTGGTTGATCTGCAGAGCCTTTCTAACACCCAGTCAGGCTGGGTTTTCGTGCGCGTCCGACCCTGAATTAACTATGTATGTCTGTTTTTGTCGTTTTAATGCATTAAATGACATCTTTACATCGGTTATGATGAGGGTCACAGGAGTAAAGCATGACCAGAAAACAAGTATATTTTATCGCCGACGGGTTTCAGGCCCTGGATCTGTTTGGACCCTTGGATGCGTTTATGGAGACCAACAGCCATGTACCCAATGCCTACGATTGCAAGTTGCTGAGTATTGAAGCCGGTGCGGTTGCAACTGTGTATGGCCAGCAAGTTCAGGCAGATTTCGGCCTGGGTGACGAGTTTGCCCTGGATGACCTGATTATATGCGGCGGCAATGGTATGCGTACGCTGCCGCTCAGTGCTGCGCAACTTGATGCATTATCGGCGCTGGCGGCCAGAGCAAAGCGGGTTTTTAGTATCTGTACGGGCGCTTTTGTGCTTGCCCGGCTTTTTCCGCAGCAAGCATTAACGCTCACAACCCACTGGCGGCATTGTGAAAGCCTGGCCCGACAGAATACGCATTGCACCATTTCACCCGATCCGCTCTATATTCAGGATAAGCATATCTGGTCGTCAGCAGGGGTGTTGTCGGGGGTTGACCTGGCACTGGCCATCGTACGTGTAGATCACGGTAATAGCATTGCCGCTCAGGTGGCAAAAGATCTGGTGGTTTATTTACAACGTTCCGGGAACCAGCATCAGTATTCGGACGCCCTGGCACTGCAATCCGGTGACAGTTTAAAACTCGCTCCGTTGATGGATTGGTTGAGTACTCAGCTCAACCAGTCAGTTTCGGTTGCCCGGATGGCCGAGTTTTGTCATCTCAGCGAGCGGCAACTGACTCGCGTGTTTAAACAACATCTGAACTGTACACCGAGCCATTATTTCAAAGTCCTGAAACTGAATCATGCACGTGATCTGCTGGGTGAAGAAAATATCAGTTTGCAGCATGTGGCAGCACAACTGGGGTTTACTTGCTATGACAGCTTCAGACGCGCGTTTATCAGGCAATTTGGCGTATCCCCGTCGCATTATACAAAAGGAATAAACCGATGAAGCAAGTGCTAACCGCGCTATTGATTGGCTGCATTGCCTCTGGTGCTAGCGCAGCACCGCTTAATCAGGTGCAGCAGCAAGCCTGGCTTGAAGATATTCACTTTTATGTCCGGCAGGTGAAAACACAACACATTCAGCCATTTCACACACTGGCAGAGTCTGACTTTGACCTGATGATTAGCAGACTTAAAGCCGATCTGACCACGCTGAGTGAAGTCCAGCTTGAGGTTCGGCTGATGGCGATAAGCAGGGCGATAGGTGATGGCCACAGTAGTTATTTTATGATGTCAGGCAGGCACCAGCATTTTCCGTTTCGCTTTAAGTTTTTTGGCGAGACTTTACGGGTAGTTGATGCCATACCTGAGCACCGTCAGTTAATTGGAATGCAGCTGCGGGCCATCAATGGGCTGAGTGTTAGCGAACTCTATGAACAATTGTCAACGGTTTTGCCGGGTGTGGATAATCAGTTTAGCGAGCAAACCAGTTTTGAATACTATTTGACCTTACACAAATTATTATTGGGTCTTGGGATCGTTGCTGAAGGGTTACCCGCATTATTTCGATTTGCAGGTGAGGAAGGTGAAGTTACCGCCAAAATATCGCCTGTGAGTATGCGTGAATTTGGCAAGCTGGGCTCTGCATATGCGCGTTCAGAGCCGCAACTGACAGCGCAGGAGATAGGTATGCCGGGTATCACGCTGAGCCTGTTGCAGAAGCACAAGACTGCTTATTTCGACTTTGCATCTTACCCTGCCCCTGAGCAGGTGATGTCGCACTGTGATGCACTGCAGGCAAGGCTGAAGTCGGCTGATTCACGTTATCTGATCATCGATTTGAGGGGCAATGGAGGCGGAAATTTTTATGCGGGCCTGGCATTGTCTGCCTGTTTGCTGCCACTGGATCAATTTGACTGGATGCAGGGCGTTTATGTGTTATCTGATGGCGCAACATTTTCTGCTGCCATGTCTAATACGGTCCAGTTTAAGCAAATCCTGAATGCTAAGGTCGCTGGCACTCCGACAGGGGGAGATCCCAACCACTTTGCAGAAAATAGCGTGTTTTCACTACCTAACTCCGGACGCCGGTTTAGTCTGTCTAAGCGTTACTATCCGTTTAGCGCGGCGCAAAGCGATGCCGTATATCCGGATATCCATATTGCGCCAGACTGGGAGGATTATCGGGTAGGCAAAGATACAGTACTCAGTCAGTTATTAGTCAGGCTGAGTGAACGCTAACAGATCCGTTGTTTAACATTTTGGTGTGTTCTTTGGGAGATGGTGTGATCTAAGACAATTTAAATGATGACCCTAAGCCGTGGTTTGGTCGAAATTGCGTATCAGCTGCCGGGCAATTGATGCAGTCCGCAAATTGTGGTCATCGTTAAATGGGTTTAATTCTGTTATTGAACCCTGACCCCGCGACAAGCGCAATCGTGGAAAAAGTAGTGTTCTGGCGAGTTGGTTACCTGACACTGAAGACTATGTCACGTACGCATTTCTAAATCGCATTTATTGTTTTGACAGTGCGTTGCAGATTGCAAATATCATTATGCGTGAAATAATAAATCTATATATTTCAATTGATTAAAGTTGGCCTCATGTTTGCAAACTCCATTGTAGCAATTCAAAACGTTGGAGAGTCACATGAGAAAATTACTGTTTGGAGCCTGCGTGTTTTCCGCAGGACTATCCGCAGCCCCGTTCGACACATGTCCGTCAAAAGCATTTTTGGTGCAGGGCAACACTGCAACTATGTATGGCGTTAACCTGGTTTCAGGTTCGTATACTACGTTTGCAGAAAACGTTGGCACCAATAACAAACTGAATGGTATCGGGTTTAGTGTTCACGACCGTTACATTTACGGCTGGGACTACAGCAACAAAGACATTGGTCGGGTGGGTAAAGACTATGTACTTGAACCCATCATGACGTCTGGATTTCCTGATACTCATTTTTATGTAGGTGATGTAGCCATTCACGAGAATGCGTTTTATGTGTACAAAAAGGGCGGCAGCCTGGGCTTGTATCGTGTTTCACTTGATGAAAACAGCGACGACTATCTGCAGGCAGAGCGGATCATAGATGGCAGCGCACTCAACCTCAATATTTTCGATATGGCGTTTGCACCAAACGAGAATGCCAGTCTGGCATACAGTGTAGACAGCAATGGTAATTTGCATCGCATTGACGTTTCAAACGGTACCAGTACCAACCTTGGCAATGTTGGCCAGTCAGGGACATTTGGTGCGGTATACTTTGACGTTGAGAGCAACTTTTACATCAGCAGAAACCAGGACGGCCATGTTTTTAAGATTGATATCAACAATCCGGCCAATAGCCAATTGTTTGCGTATGGTCCGCTGTCGAACACCAATGACGGTGCACGTTGCGCAACTGCCCCCATTATTGATGACACTGAAGAGCCAACGATAGACTACGGTGATGCACCCGACAGCTATGGCACGTCGCTTAGTGCCAATGGTGCACGTCATCATATTGGCGACTTATTTTTTGGTCAGAGCGTGAGTGCGGAGCATTTGCCCAAAGCGGCAGATGATGACAATGGCATCAGCTTTTTAACCAATTTAGAAACCGGGTACGAGACGCTGATCTCCTTTACGCTATCTAAGTCTGGCTATGTGAATGGCTGGATTGACTGGAACGGGGATGGGCAGTTTCAAGCTGCGGAGCAAGTGGTCAGCCAATATCAGGGCGTTGCCGGTGAGAACCGTATATTGGTGCCGGTACCCGTTGATGCGGTGGCAGGTGATACCTGGGCCAGATTCAGAGTATCTCACAATCGTGATATTGCGCCTCAGGGTGGCATTGACAATGGGGAAGTGGAAGATTTAAAGGTATCCGTTGTCGCCAGTAGCCTGATCCAGAACTCAACCTCGTGGAAAACGGCGGCATTTGAAGACTTGTGGCCGCAAAAAGGCGATTACGATTTTAATGATGTGGTGGTCAGATATCGTGTGACGACCAGTCAGATTGGCAATCAGGTGGTGCGCTATCACATTGAAGGGGCACTTATCGCGGTGGGTGCTGGTTATCACAATGCATTTGCCATCCGGTTAAAAGACATTGCCCGTCGGGATGTGGATGAAGCGCAGATTGAGCTGACCATTGATGGCACGCAACACGCTGGCAGCCCGCTGGAAGCCAACAGAAACGAAGCCATAGTAGTGATCTTTGCCGACACCAGAGAGATGGTGCCGGTTCAGCCAGGCTGTAAGTTCTTTAGAACTGAAAGCGGCTGTAGTGATATCCAAAGAGCACCTTATCCGTTTGAAATTTCTATACCACTGGCTACCAGTTACAACGCAAACGTTGCGACAAGCGCCAAGGTAGACCCGTTTATTTTTGCGGTTGATGGTCATTACCACGGTCCTTTTGTTGACCAAAACAATGGCCGAGGCTGGGAAGTTCACCTTAAAAATCATGAGCCAACCGAAGCCTTTGATAGCAGCTATCTAAATCAGGGGGATGATACATCGTTAACCAATGGATATTTCCAAACCTCAACGGGTTTACCCTGGGCTCTGATCATCAATGCTCAGTGGGACCATCCAATGGAGCGCGTGGATATGTCGAGCGCATACCCGCATTTCGCGACCTTTGCTGAGTCGGCAGGCGCACTCAATGCCACCTGGTTCGAGAACCCGGTACCTGACTATCAACACACCATCAGCAACGCAGCACAAAACTAGGAGAGCATCATGAACAAGTTAATCGTAATTCTTATCCCTTTTATGTTGACGGCGTGCGGTGGCGGCTCGGGTGGCTCAGAAGGGCAAAACCAGCCAACGAGCAGCACTGCGCAGGTGAATACATCAAGCACCACAGAGGCACAACCGAATGAAGTCGCTCCACAGACTAGTGCGACAGAGCCGCAACAGGGCAGCGCGCAAGAGCAGGTTTTGAATGAACAGCCGGTGGAAGAACAAGCGCCTGCTGGAGAGGGAATGGAAGCGGTGATTGTGGATGAGTCGTTTGATTTTCAGACCGATGTGCCGTTAACCGTTTCTGTCGCGCCAAATGTGGTAAACAGTCGTGCCTACCTTAATGTTTGCAAGCAAGACGCCGCGCTTATCAACGATGATAACTGCTTTTTACGAGCGCCCGTTGATAGCACTGGATTAACGGTCCAAATTGAACTGCCACACTCAGAGCAAAAGTTAAAAGCCGAGATCTGGTATTACAGTACAGGTGTTGAGCCGCTGGTATATAGCTGGGAGTTTGATACACGCCAGCAGCAGCAAGCCTGGACCATCAATTAGCCAGCAACATTGAGCAAAATTCGTGGTGACTCACGATAGTCCAACGTAAAGCATACCCCAGTCCTGAGGTATGCTTTTTTGATTCATTCACACTTAGGGTTAGTGGTAACAGCCAGCCAGCGGGCAAAGCTGTTTCATGGCTAGTTAGCCACTTTATTGTATAATTTAGTAAACACCCTTGAATGACCCGGGTTATGTATAAAAAAGCCTTTCTCGCGCTGAGTTTGTTTTTTGTATCTATGCTGATAGTGGCAACACTGGATACCTTTTGGTTGCACGGTGCCAAAATGCAGCGGCCAGCTCAAACACCCTTAGCAATACCGCCCGAAGATCAGTTAAAGCACCGGGACCCATCGCACCCGCTGCTCGATATGTATGCACTGGCCGCACAGTCACCGCAGGCGGCATTATCGCAACTGACTCAGTGGCAACAAGACAACCCTGATTTAAAGCCAATCGAAACCGTGTATGTGCTGTGGACTGCCAGACGCGCCTCGAGCGACGATAACGAACGCGCTGCGTTAGATAAGCAGCTCTCTGAATTGGCACAAAAACATCAGCTATACTGGTTGCAGGCCTGGGTTGCACAAGCCCGGGCAAAGGTTGCGCTGCGCACAGGTGACCTCGAAGCGGCGCGTACTGCGATTGTTGAAGGGGCAACGATTGCGCAAAAACATCATGTCGGGTTTCTTCTAACAGAGCTTTATAACACGGCTGGTGTGGTTTTTAACGCAACCAATGAGCTGGTTAAGGCGCAGCAGTATTTTCTTAAAGGGATAAAGCAGGTTGAAGCGTGGCCTGATGAGCGCCTGCATGCGCTGTTGCACAATAATCTTGGGCTTTTGTATGTGCACCTGGAACAATGGCAAAACGCATTAAAGTACCTGAGCCAGGCCGAAACACTCTACGGCCGTTATGCCGGTGCCACCCCTGAGTACATGTCTATGATCTTGCTGAACCAGTCTTTTGCACATAACCGTGCCGGGCAAGTCAGCCAGTCCAGAGAGAAATTCGAACAGGCGCTCAGCTATCTGGATGAGGATACCGGGGATTTCTATCGAATTGTGGCACTCAAAAATGAAGCCAGGTTGCTTAATCTGGAAAAAGACCTTGATGGCGCGACACAAAAAGCCACCCGCTGCATCAGCATGACCAGTGCAGAACACTATCCGATGCAGCACGGGATCTGCTGGCTGGAGCTGGGCTTTGCGCATTATGCTGGCGGAAAAATTGATGCTGCGCAATCGACAACCCAGTCGGCCGTGGCGGTTTTTAGCCAGCTTAATCACCCCCGCTGGCTGCTCAAAAGTCGGCTTTTTCTGGCGCAAGTACTGGAAAGCCAGGGCGAGGCCGCTGCGTCACTGGCACTGCTGAAAGAGGTCAGGATAGAGGAAAAAGCCATGATCATGAATGAGCTGGTTGCGCTGGATACAGCCCTGGAAGTGCAGCAAATTGCTCAGGAGCGAGACTTGTTAAGTGCTCAAAGCCGGCTATCTAACCTTGAACTATTGCTTGATAAACAGCGCTTCAGATTGTTGGTGTTGTGGCTGATCTTGGCATTCATCGGCGCCGGGTGGCTGGCACTGCGGGCCAGGGCGGTCAGTAAAGACAACCGCCGTCTGTACGATTTGAGCTTTGTTGATCCGCTCACCAAAGCGGCTAATCGGCGTTTGTATCAGCAAGAAATGACAAAGCCGAACAGGCTGCAAACGGATACGTTATATCGGCTGGTGGTGATCGACCTGGACCACTTTAAACAGATCAACGACAGTTATGGTCATGATAAGGGAGATGGGGTGCTGGCCGAGGCGGCAACCCGGCTGCAAAAGTTTGTTGCCGATGATGAATTGTTTGTCCGCTGGGGCGGCGAGGAATTCCTGATGGTGGCAAAAGAGCGTGATGATTTCCAGGCGTTTAGCCAAAACATGGTCAATGCACTAAGAGACGCCCCCTTTAAACTTGGAGACACCACACTGCGTGTTACCGCCTCGTTTGGTGTCAGCCATGCGATGAATGTACAGCAGCTGGGCGCATCAGATGCAGCATTTAAATGCGCCGATCAGTGCCTGTACCAGGCCAAAAATAATGGCCGGGATCAGGTAGTAATGCCTGAAGCAACCCGGTAAAAGATAACCAGGCGTGAGGGCCATGGCATAAAATACATGAATACAGTAATGAGCTGCTTAGGTTGTATCGGTGGCAGCGCACAACAACGGGGTCAGGTCTTGCATTGTGCAGGAATACCATCAAAAAGCCCCCGCAAATGCGGGGGTTATTTATTGGTGGAGCTGGGGGCTAAACCCGAAATGGGGGTTTGTTAAGTGATTGATAGTAAAGTTTTATTTTGGTTATTTTGCTATTACGTGACGTTTGGGTGACAGTGTCTTTAATTGGGACGAAGTTTCTTTTACTCGTGGAGCTTTAATTGTTAACAGGATTTTGCTTATAATTCACAAAGCAAGGATGATGCGATCAGCGGTAGCACACCTTAATTTTCTTGCTCGGCCTGACAAAAGTAAGCGTAGTACTGAGTGCAAGGCAAAGTGAGTATTCAGTCAATTTTTTGCAGAAAATCGATATAAGGAAATGCTTTGAACTATAACCAGGCTAAGCAAAGAGTGATGATATACCGTGTCATCGGGTTATTAATTGCAGCCCCAAGTTTAATTTCTACTGTAGTCTCCTTTTTAAAGATGATATACGTACGTATAGAAAGTGACAATATTTTCACTTCGGCTATTGCTGCTCCGATTAGAGAGCTGATTGCTTTTATTTACCGACACACTAGCTTTTTAAGTTATTTTTGGAATGCTTCACCGACACCTGATCATATGAATTTATCGGAGCCTCAAAATTTTCCTTTTATTTCTATCTATTTTCTGATTTTCGTTGGAGCTACTTTTTGCGCAATGGGGTCGAAAATGTCGAAGCGTTTAGACAGGATAAAATCAATGATCGAAGATCAGGTCATTGCAGAATCGATAAAGGGATCGTTTGCAAGAACACGTGAAGAGATTGCTAATAGTGTAGAAATACCAAAGTCTGGATTACTTTCGGAGCTACACAAATTTTATATTGCACCTATTGTTGCTGCTGTAGTTGGCGCCATTATAGTGAAGCTACTTGGATATTAAAGCCTGAGAGGCTGATACTTCAGCCAGAAAACACCGCGGTCACAGCAGAAAACACCGGGGTCAGGTCTTGCATTGTGCAGGAGTACCATAAAAAAAGCCCCCGCAAATGCGGGGGCTTATTTATTGGTGGAGCTGGGGGGATTTGAACCCCCGTCCAGAAAGCGTCGACCTTCGGTCCTACATGTTTAGTATCGTCTTTTGGTTAACCTTTAAGTCTCGGACGAACACGATAAGTAAAGGCGAGGCCGCTTAGTTTTAGCCCTTCAACCCCGGCCAGGGTTTCCGTAGCGATCTTGTGTAGGGTGACACTCCAGAACCAGAACCACAAGCATTTCATGGAGGAGTGCTAGCGGGCTATTATGCCGCTAGAGCGTAGTTATCGTCGTTTGCGATTACTTTAAATGCGGCTTTTTTACGAGGCCAACCGCCCCTCGACATGCACCTCAGGCTTCATGAATCCTGTCGAATCCTAATCAGCCCCTGAAATCTCTTTCAGTCAGTAATTGCGATTATACCCAATAAAATCCCTAAAGCTCAAGCGAAGTTTGCCGATAAGTACAATGATAATAGCTACTTGGCGGTTTTATACTCAAGTCTCATTTACAATCGTTTATATTTTGTGTAACTGAGTGTCTGATTGGGCTTAACAATTTGGGAAGGTTGTGCTCAAATAAGGCAAGGCGATGGTTTTTTAACGTATCGCTATTAGTCGATTGTCCAGTTCGTATCTGTTTTAGTGGGTTTGAATTTCGGTTGCATCTTAGATTATGGGAAATATAGCACTTTGGTTGTATTTTTTCCAAGTGATTTTTGTTGTTTTACGAGATTTACTTGCACAGACAGATAAAACTGTAAAGCGATGGGACTTGGTGCCTGATGTACAGAAGCAAGCTTGTTTCTGTCGCGATGGCATAACAGGCTGTTTTCTGTATAAGCTCTGCGCAGATTGTCAGCATGGATGCAATGCAAGTATGAGAGGTTACACAGCGGCCCTTGCCCTATGTATAGACCTGGTAGTGCATAATAAATTTAATAACATCATGCATAATTTTCGGGAAGTAAGTGATGTCTTTGTTTCATTTTGATGAGGAGTCGGGGTACGTTTCAATCAACGAACACCCTGCGAATACCGGATTTCCGGCCAGTTCCGCGCAGCTTGTCGAAGCGCTGGAGAGCTCTCCTTATGCCGACTTTGATATCATACATGCCAATATCGGGCAGCTGTTTTCGCCGTCGGACGATCGAGAAAAAGATTCTTTAATTGTTGCCCAGGCGGTGAATGCCGAGCTGTCTATTCGGGTTGACGACAATAATATGATGGCGGAGGCACGACTGACGACAGCGCGGGGTGGTAAAATGGTCACCATGGACCAGGCCCGTGAAGCGCTTAAAGCCGCCGGGGTAAAACGCGGGATCAGCAAGCAAGCATTGGATACCTTCCTGGGCCAGCAGTTTGAGCAGCCTCCCGGCAGTGTATACAGCGGTATCGTTGCCCATGGTCAGCGTGCTAAAGATGGCACCGACGCTCGGTTTGTCCGTTTGTGTATGACAGCGCAGGACAGAGTGCTGAGCCCGCAACAAAAAGACGGTGGCAAGGTCGATATGCGTGATTTGGGAGCCATTATTACCGTTAGCCCCGGTAGTCCGCTCATGAAGCGTGTACCGCCAACGCCAGGGGAAGAGGGATATTCTGTATTTGGTGATCTACTTGAGCCCAAACAGGGTAAAGACTTTGCATTGGAAGTGCCGGAAGGTACTAAGATCTCTCCTGACGATCCTAACCTGTTAATCGCTGACTCCAAAGGGGTACCGGTGGCTATCCCGCGTGGGATCCGGGTCGACGATGTACTGTGTTACGATCAGGTGGACGTCACTACTGGTCATATAGAATTTGATGGCAGTGTGATTGTCAGTGGCGATGTGAAAGACGGCATGAAGATCAAAGCCTCCGGCGACATTACGGTGATTGGCTTTGTAGAATCAGCGCACCTGGAAAGCAATGGCGCAGTTACTGTGATGCTGGGGGTGATTGGTCGTAAGCGCGAAGACGGTGAAGACTTTAGCTGTTGTATAAAAGCAAAACGCACCGTTTCCATTGGCTATGCGCAGTATTGTCATATCGAATCGCAGCAGGATCTGTTGATTGAGCGACAGGTGTTACATTGCGACCTCCGAGCTAAACGAATGATCCGAGTTGGGAAAGGCGATACACCCAGGGGCAAATTGATAGGTGGTACAGTTTACGATGCTATGCGCATTGAAGCCGGTGAAGTGGGCGCACCATCAGGGACCCGAACGCGTATTGCGCTGGCCCAGGACTGGCATATGCTGAAGCAAAAACAACAAGAATTTAAAGACCTTGAAAAGCGCCTCGCTGATAAAACCCTTGCCCTTAAACGCGCACAGATCAAAGCCCAGAAAGCGCCGGCTTCTACAAAACGTGATGCTTACCTCACTAAACTGGCGCAGAATGAACAACAACTCAGTAAACATTACGCGCGTAATCAACGTAACATGAAGCTGGTGCAACTGAAGCTGGCAAGACTGTTAAAAATGAGCCGAATTAAAATTAACGAACTGATGCATCCGGGTATTGAGTTGACCATTGCCCGAGACAGCAAGTCCTTCTCGCGGATCTACCCGCCGCACTCTGTGTTGCTGGATGAAGGTAAGATCACGCAGGAATTTGTCACCGGATAGCTTCGCCGCGATACCTCTGGTGGGTATCGCGTAATATGATTGACTATACCGATTCCTGGTCGTTTTGCTCTGCCACCTCAGGCAGAGGCCAGCCACCCAGTGTCTGCCATTTATTCACGATATGACAAAACAGCTCTGCGGTGCGCTCCGTATCATATAAGGCCGAGTGTGCCTGACTGTTGTCAAACTCAATCCCTGCGGTACGACAAGCTTTGGCCAGTACGGTCTGCCCCAGCGCCAGTCCGGCCAGCGAGGTCGTATCAAAACTCACAAACGGATGAAACGGAGTGCGTTTGATTTTGCAGCGTTCAATGGCTGCGTTTAAAAAGCCGTGATCAAATGCGGCATTATGGGCTACCACCACTGAACGCTGACATCCGGCAGCCTTTTGTGCTTTGCGCACGGCCTTGCAGATCTCTTTAATGGCTTCTTCCTCCGCCACCGCACCACGCAGTGCACTGAAGGGATCGATGCCGTTAAAGTCAATCGCCGACTGCTCGATATTGGCGCCTTCAAATGGCGCAACATGAAAATGTACCGTGTGGTCGAGGCTGAGCAGGCCCTGTTCGTCCATCTTAAGCATGCTGACGGCAATTTCCAGCAGTGCATCGGTGTCTTTATTAAAGCCTGCGGTTTCAACGTCAATGACGACCGGAAAGAAGCCGCGAAAGCGCTTTGCGAATAGGGTTTGCTCTTGTTCTGCCATAATCTGCTTGGTTTACTAAAATGAGCGGCCTATTATACTGATCAGAGCTAAAGATGCGAATTTAGTGGTGTGTTTCCTGCACGTAAAGCAAGGTAAGCGCCGTAACGAGTATGCGCGCCAGAACTTTGCCATGAAAGCCCGGTTGTAAAGGCATGATTATTGCTTGCTTTATTGCTGAGGTGTTCACTGACGATGGCGATGGCCAATCCATCAGCGCGCCCGGTTCGGTATATTTGTTCAAAGCGGAGTAAGAGCGTGAAGTTTAAAGCCAATCTGATTATTGCGACCACCCTGAGTATGTTGACGCTTCAGGCGCATGGGGCAATGCGGCAATACTCTGCCACAGCAGACAGCTCCCAATGGTTTGTCGACAGAACCACCCGGTTATCGTGCGCATTGTCACACGAAGTGCCGTATTATGGTGAAGCCATTTTCTCGGCAACGGCCAGTAAAAACAAAGATCTTACCTTCAATCTGGACATGGTGGTCAGGCCCGATAGCTACGATTTTGCCGGGCTGGAGTCTGTGCCGCCAGCATGGCGAGCCGGGTTGCCGGCACGAGTGATGGGCCAGATGAAGTTACTGAAGAAATTTGATGGTGAACTGACCAACGACATCAGCTGGGAGATGCTGACGGAGCTTGAAAAGGGCTATTATCCCACTTTTTATTATCAGGACTGGCAAAATCAGTACGATCAGATCTCCGTGGCACTCTCGTCTGTGAATTTTAAAAAAGCCTACTGGGAGTTCTTACAGTGCCGCGATAATCTGCTGCCCTACAGCTTCGAAGATATTGCCTTTACTGTGATGAACTATAAGTTCAATAGCAGTGAACTCACCAAGTCGTCGCGTAAGCGTTTGGATATGATCGGAGAATATCTCAATAACGACCCTGAAATTGAGTCGATTTACATTTCAGCCTATACAGACAGCTATGGCGGTCGCTCGGTCAATATGGCGATGTCGAAAAAACGGGCTGAAGCCATTAAAACCTACATGGCGTCAAAAGGTATACCGGAAGACAAGATTGTCACCGATGGCTTTGGTGAGAAGCGCCACATTGCATCTAACGACACGCCAATCGGGCGTGATAAAAACCGCCGCGTTGTTATTCAGATCTCCAAGCCATAAAAAAGCGCCCGTTTTGGGCGCCTGATGACAATCCAGAACCTCGTTAGATTCTATTCCTGATCAAGTCCCGGACCACAAAGCGGGCAGGGTGCAGCGCCTGATTCAGGCGTTCGCTGAGCGGGCGAGGCTCGTTACACAGCGCCGCAACCAGATGCTCTGTTACCAAAGGTGCGCTGCATAATCCGCGAGCACCGAACCCGGTCACAACATGCAGGCCTTCGTGAGGCTGTGTGAGCGGCGCAAAATCGTCGTGCTTGCCACGGCGTAGATTTGCAAATGCATTACACAGACTGCCTGGGTCAGGCACCTGGCCTGCCATAGGGAAATGATCGTTAAAGCAGCAACGCACCGCCGCTTTGGCTCCAGTGATCTCCCCCAGGCTTTGATCAAACTCGGTATTGCCATAAAAGCCCTGTAACTGAGCACGATTGGTGGCATTATCCTGCTGGGTGACCTCACGGCCCTTGCTGTATTTCTCGAAAGTCGCGCCCATACAATGCTCGCCCTGTAAGCTTGGCGTAAAGTACCCTTTGTGACATAGCACGGTAGTGAGCTCGGATGAGGCTTCGCCGGCCTGGATATGAGAAACCTGACCTCGCACACCATGCAATCCCAAATGCTGCGTCTGAGCGAACCTATCGCTGTGTTCGCCTGCACAGACAAACACGTCGGAAAACGGGCCCTGCCAATGGTCATTAACTTGTAAATACCAGCCATCCTCACGCTTGTCGAGTTTGCTGACATCTGCATTAAAGTGCTGCTGGCCAGGGCATTTCGCTTGTGCTGCGTTATAGACGGCCTCGGTCAGCTGTGGCGGGCTCACCCAGCCGGCCTGTTCGATAAACAAACCATCGAAAGGGGTGTCTATGTTGGCCAGCTTTTGTGCCTCTTCTATCGAGACATAGCGTATTAATGATTCTGGAAATAAATCACTGTTGGCTATTTTCTGGTGTTGTGTCTTTTTGCCATCGGTCACGCTTTGCAGTAGCACACCACACCAGTTATGATCGTAGCCATATCCGGCCGCTTCGATTTGCTGATAAAAGCGCCGCGCGTATAAAAAGCTCAAAGCATACAGCTCACTGGTGGTGCTGTATTCTGCCTGCAAATTGGGATAAACGGCGCCCTGACGATTGTGTGAGGCACCGCCCGCAAGGGTTTCATCTTTACAATATAAAGTAGCGCTGATGTCGCGTTTGGCAAGCTGGTAGCTTAAACAGGCTGAGCCAATACCGCCACCTATGATGGCGACGCGCTTGAGCTGACGAGTTGGGTGGCGATAGTATGCAGGATTGGTCGCCTGCAGGTTAGCCGCATTGAACTGACCGATCACCATTTCCCGTTTGCGACCGTAACCTTTGACTTTTTGACAGTCAAAGCCGGCCTGTTGTAAGCCTCGGCGGACAAAGCCCGCAGCGGTAAAGGTGGCGAAAGTGGCATTGGCACGGCTCAGTGCTGCCATGGCATCGAACAGAGATTGTTGCCACATATCCGGGTTTTTGCTGGGAGCAAAGCCATCCAGATACCAGGCATCCACCAGACCATCTGGCGTATATGAAAGTTTGGGCAAGGATGCATGAACATCACCAAACCACAAATCCAGGATCACTTCACCCCCATCAAACTCCAGGCGATGACAGCCTTCAATGGCATCCGGGTATTGTGCGCACAATTGTTGTGCCTGAATCGACAAATCTGGCCATGCTTTTAGGGCTTGTCGTAAATCCTCAATCTTGATCGGGTATTTTTCAAAAGAAATAAAGTAAAGGCGCTGAACATTGCGTTGTGTTTTCAGGCGTTGAAACTGAGCCCAGGTATTAAGAAAATTCAGACCTGTGCCAAACCCGGTTTCGGCAACCACAAAGTGCGCCTGGTCATGGCTGAGTAACCGGGTATTAAGCTTATTTTGTGTATAAAAAACATAGTCGGATTCTGCCTGGCCGTCATCGTTAGAAAAGTAGACATCGTCAAAGCTGTCTGCGACCGGCGTACCTGCGTCGTTAAAGTGTATCTGGGCGTTGCGTATCATATTGTGTCTAAAAGTTCGCTACTGAATTGACACCTATTTTACGGATTTTATTTGCGTTCGTCCGTTGCATTTTAACAAATATCAGTTCAGAGTACGTGTGTACGCTGGAAAGCTGACCACTTGGTGCCTGGTTTCAGCGTAGAATACGCGTAAATTTAAAAAGTCCTAAGGGAATTACCCATGAGAAGAGCCGTTATTACGGGTATCGGTGTAGTGTCAAGCATCGGTAACAACAAGCAAGAAGTACTAGAATCTTTGAAAGCGGGTAAAAGTGGTATCGCTTTTAACCAAGAGTTCGCAGATATGAATCTGCGCAGCCAGGTATCGGGCAAGCTGGATATTGACGTCAAGTCTCTGGTTGACCGCAAAGCACATCGCTTTATGGGAGATGCAGCTGCATTTTCTTATATTTCAATGGCGCAAGCGATTGAAGACTCAGGCCTGGCTCCTGAGCAGGTTTCTAATGAGCGCACAGGCCTGATCGTCGGTTCAGGTGGCGGATCGTCTAAGTATCAGGTTGAAGCCGCAGATATTTTGCGTGAGAAAGGCGTGAAACGTGTAGGTCCATATATGGTACCCCGCACGATGGCGAGTACAGCGTCAGCCTGTCTGGCAACACCGTTTAAAATCAAAGGTGTAAACTACTCAATCAGCTCTGCCTGCGCGACGTCAGCACACTGTATAGGTAATGCCGTAGAGCAAATTCAGCTGGGCAAACAAGACGTGATTTTTGCTGGTGGTGGTGAAGAGCTGCACTGGACGCTGGCAATGGAGTTTGATGCGATGGGGGCGTTGTCGAAGAAATACAATGATGCACCAGAAACCGCTTCACGCACCTACGATGCAAACCGTGATGGCTTTGTTATCTCTGGTGGTGGCGGTATCGTAGTGGTTGAAGAGCTAGAGCACGCGCTGGCACGTGGTGCACATATCTATGCTGAAATCGTTGGTTACGGTGCAACGTCTGATGGCTACGATATGGTTGCACCATCCGGCGAAGGGGCATTGAGATGTATGAAGCAAGCGATGCAGGACCTGGAAGGGCCAATCGATTACCTGAATACACACGGTACTTCAACACCGGTTGGTGATGTTAAAGAGCTGGGCGCCATTCAGGAGCTGTTTGGTGATAATTCTCCAGCGATCAGTGCGACCAAGGCCATGACGGGTCACGCACTGGGTGCCGCAGGTGTACACGAAGCGATTTACTCGGTGCTGATGCTGGAAAATAACTTCATTGCACCGTCCATCAATATTGATGAGCTGGATGAGCAGGCACAAGGCCTGGATATTGTGACTGAAATGCGCGAGCGTGAGCTGAACACGGTGATGTCGAACAGTTTTGGTTTTGGCGGCACCAATGCAACTTTGGTGATGCAAAAGTACAAAGGTTAATGGCGATAGCCATTTACCCATAAAAAAACCGCCTTTTGGCGGTTTTTTTATGGGTAAAATTGGTATGATTAGGCTTTGTGCTTCATCAGGCGCTCTTTGTCCCGCGACCAGTCTCTGTCTTTGATGTCGGCGCGTTTATCGTGCATCTTTTTACCTTTAGCCAGGTGGAATTCAAGTTTTACCCAGCATTTTTTCCAGTACATGGCGGTGGCCACCAGTGAAAAACCATCACGTTCGGTTGCACCGATCAGACGATCAATTTCACGCTTTTTAAGCAACAGCTTACGATAACGCATAGGGTCACAAATGACGTGCGTTGAGGCGCTGTTTAATGGTTGAATTTGACTGGCAAGCAAATAAGCTTCGCCGTCTTTGAGGTGAATATAAGTATCGGTGATATTGACCTTACCGGCTCGGATGCTTTTTACTTCCCAGCCCTGGAGTTCAATACCGGCTTCGAACTTGTCGTGTAAAAAATACTCATGACGCGCCTTTTTATTCAGCGCTATGGTATTGCTATTTGATTTGTTTGGTTTTTTCTTTGCCATAATGGCGTAGTCTACCTTGTATATCGGCGCGGATCAAAAATTGTGGTTATTTTCCCCCAGTCGTCTGTCACAAACAAGATAAATATTGAAAACCTTGGTAAAATCGCTTTGTTAGAGTTTGGAGAGCGTATGCCACAAGTAGAAAAAAGTGCGTTAGTGATGTACAGCACACAAGAAATGTTTAACTTGGTCAATGATGTTGACGCTTATCCCGCTTTTTTGCCTCATTGCTCAGGGGCGCGGGTGATTGATACTTCGGATCAAGGCATGACCGCAAGCCTTGAAATCTCTAAGGCTGGTCTGACCAAATGGTTTACAACGAAGAATCAGTATGAAGGTAATCGGGTCAGAATGCAGCTGGTTGATGGCCCGTTTAAGTCACTGCACGGGTATTGGGAGTTTGTTGAGCTGGATGAGCAGGCCTGCAAGGTGTGTTTAAAGCTTGAGTTCGAATTTGCCAACAAGTTGATTGAAATGGCATTTGGCCGCATTTTCAATGAAGTGGCGAAGAATATGGTATCGGCTTTTACACAAAGGGCTAAAACGGTATACGGAGTACGCTCATGATCCAGGTTGAAGTGGTATTTGCCTTGCCCGATAAGGCGACAACACTCAGCGTTGATGTGGCTGAAGGCACATCGGTAGAACAAGTGGTACTGCAAAGTGGCATTTTAGAGCGCTGTCCGGAAATTGATCCAACCAATCTGAGCCTGGGAGTCTGGAACAGAACGGTTAAACTGAATCACGTGGTTCGTGCGGGTGATCGGGTCGAAGTATATCGTCCGCTGATCGCCGATCCGAAAGAGGCGCGTCGTCGGCGAGCTGAAAAAGCCAAAGAAGAAGGGCGAGCCAATAAAGTCACAGGTGGCCGCCCCTTGTCGAACTAGAGAACAGTTAAGAACAGGCCACTGGATTGATGCGTAATCCTCGCACAGGTGGCCTGATTAAGTTATTTTGCTCCGTCTTTGTCATCACTCTGCTCATAGGCTGCCTTTTCATCCGCTAAATCTTGTTTCAGCTTACGGATCTTCAGCCCCAGTTCCTGACCCCTGTGTCTGGCGTAATACGTACAGCCAATAAACATACAGGAGGCAAAGAGCAACTCGAGTAAGATTAACAGCATTTCTTGTGGAGACACCCACAGCAGCGTAAGTCCGTGTGTAAAGTAGATCAACACAATGAAGTTGGCCCAGGCATAGGTGTAAGGCTTGTCCTGAATGATCCCTTTGAGTGGTAACAGAAGGGGTAAAATATATACCACAAACACAAAGCCTGCGCTGTAGCCTTCACGGGGGGCTAGTACAAACAACCACAAGGGCATGAGAATTAACAAGCCCACATACCCAATGAGGGCTGAGGCCTGAAAGCGTTTTGTAATGGGTTTTTTGGGTATCTGGCTCATGATAATTTTTTGCTTATGGTAAACAGTCGTTTAGCGAGTGCCCGGCAGATTTTAAGTTCTGTATCCGTTAGTTCACTGCTGTTGTCCATGCCAGCCACATGGGTTGCGCCATATGGCGTACCACCGCTGGTGGTTGATAGCAGTTCAGGCACATCATAGGGAACTCCCATCAACAGCATGCCGTGATGCAAGAGGGGCAAAGACAGGTTAAGCAAGGTTGCTTCATTGCCACCATGCATGCTGCTGGAAGAGGAAAACACACACGCAGGTTTGTCGATAAGCTGGCCTTTAAGCCAGATATCACTGGTGGTTTCCCAGAATGTTTTTGCCTGGGATGCCATCATGCCAAAGCGGGTGGGCGTACCAAATGCCAGTGCATCGCAGTCAATGAGATCTTGCTTTGACACCACAATATCATGGGCTTCTTTCGCAACAAAAGTTCGAAGCCTGACTTGTGCACCATGAAAGGACAACGTTTCTGCAATTTCATGTGCCATTGCAGCAACAGAACCATGACTGGAGTGATATAAAACTAAGATCTCAGGCATGGGATTACAGAATATCCAGGACTGACTCAGGCGGGCGACCAATGGCGGCCTTTTCACCTTTAACCACTATGGGTCTTTCAATCAGTTTCGGGTTTTCCAGCATTGCCTGACGGATACGCGCTTCGTCGCTGTCTTTACTCAGGCCCAACTCCTTATAAAGCGTTTCTTTGCTGCGTACCAGCTGGTGCGCTGAAGTAAAGCCCAGCTTTTGCAGTAGTGCACTTAACGTGTCTTCGTTGATAGGTGTTTTCAGGTATTCAACGACTTCAGGTTGAACGTCACGTGATTCCAGCAAAGCCAGGGTTTCACGAGATTTTGAACAGCGAGGGTTGTGGTAAATCGTAACTGACATACAAAATCCTTTACGTTAATGATACTTATCTGATTCAACGCAAATTGTACCGTATCCTGTCTGTCGTGCCTATATTTTTCCGGTTAAGTGATATCAAGCTGTAGTAAGAATCTTAACTGGGAATGTATGGTGAGGAAACAAAGCGCTGTACCAGTTTGTTACGTTGTCAGCATAACTTAGATGGCACAGCGTTTGGTTTAAAGTTTCGCAAGCTCTTTTTGCATATCCCGATATTGCGTGAGCAGTGCTTTTAAACGCAGTCGTCGTACGGTTTCTTCCTTTTCTACGTGGTTGAGCGCTTTTTGAATTTCGTCTGCCGCTCGCATAAAAGCGCCATAGTGACTGAGCAAACTGGCCTGACTTTCATGATAGTCGGCCTTCGCATCCATTTTTTTATAGGTGTCTGTGAGGAGCTGTCTTGCCAATACGTGCCCGGGCTTTTCCAGTAAAAAGACTTTAAGTAGTTGCTCCGCCAACTCATATTGCTCGCTTTTAATCGCAACGTTGGCATAGTTGAGTGTGATCACCTGGTTATTCGGTCGCAGCTGGTGTTTTTCGCCCAGTAATTTAGTGATACCACTATGATCTTTTTTTGCCAGAAGTAAGTCGGTGTAGACGTCGAGGTAAAACAGGTTATTCGGCTCTGCACTGAGAAGCTTATCCATAACGGCCTGAGCTTGCTCCAGGTTTTTCTGATCCAGATAAGTAATGGCTAAGCCATACTCCAGCGCACTTTTGTCTAGCTCCGAAGAGTGTTTGAGTGCCTGTTCAAAGTACGCCTGTGCAGACTGGCTGTCGAGTTGATATCTGGCTATCACTCGACTTTTTGCAAGCTGAAACTGAGGACTTTTCGGGACATAGCGTTGCTCATATTGTTGGGCACGTAAACGAACGTCCGAGACCCGAGAGTCGGGCAGGGGGTGAGACATTAAAAAGACAGGGGCTTTATTTTTAAAGCGTACCTGGGCTGCGAGTTTACTCAGAAACTCGCTCGATGCATGTGGGTCGAACCCTGCACTGTATAAGGTTTGCATACCAAAGCGGTCAGCTTCTTGTTCGGCTTTACGGCTGTGAGTCAGCTGACTCAGTGCCGACTGTGTGGAGCTGGCAGACAGAATTGCCATGCCCGCATCGGGCGCGATAACGGTTGCCAGAATCCCGGTGATCATACCAGCAATGGTAAGCGCACTGTTGTCTCTGGCTTGCTGAATTCTGCGTGCCAGGTGGCGCTGTGTGACGTGCGCGATTTCGTGGCCCAGTACGGAGGCGAACTGACTTTCGTTGTCGGCCTGGGCCATCAGGCCCGTATGCACGCCCACATGTCCGCCATAAAAGGCAAAGGCGTTAATATCTTTGTTGTCAATCCAGAAAAATGAAAAGGGAAAGCGCACGTCGTTGGCATTAGCAACCAATTTATTACCCAGGGTTGATAAATATTCGTCAAGTACCGGGTCCTGAACCAGCTTAGATCCAGAGCGGATCTGCATCATCATAATTTCGCCGATGGCTTTTTCTTTATCTATAGGCAGCACCTGCACTGCAGATGTACCCAGATCGGGCAGTTTGAGTGCCGACTGAGCCTGACCCGAAACGGAAATACTCAAAGCCAGGGCACACAAAGATGCCTGAAACAGCTTTCTTAACTGCATTCTAATCCTTATTTATTTCGTCGCCGAGCATGATCTTGGCAATGTCGACTTCATCGCTGCATGCCCTGGCGTCTTTTTCGCACAACATGTAAAAATCTTTAATTGAGACCCCATCAACCTTAATAACGTTCAATTCTCTTTGCAGTATGCTCAAAGTTTTGTGTACTACTTTATGTGCGTGCAATATCAGCGCTTTATCTGCGGTATCGCCGCGGTCAAAATAAAAGGCGATAAATTTATGCAGCTGATTAAAACGCAGCAGTACCTTCATGGTATGTGGATCCCAGACGTTAAACTCAAGATACTTATTGTCTTTAAGATAACGGTCTACTTTAACGCCCTTTGCAATCGGGTAGGCCCACAACTCAAAACCTCGGTCAGTAAACACTTGATGAAGTGACAATGCGGGAGCTTTATCACAGTGAATGAGGCCGTTTTGATCTTCATATCCGCCAAGCAGGGACAAATTCCAGTTACGCTTGTCCAGCAGACGTTTGACAGCATGATCAAAGCCATGCTGAAAAATACCTTCGCCTTCACTAACTGAAGAGGCGACAAGATGATAAAATGGTGGCAACTCACCCCAGTTAATTTGTTTTTTAAACCAGTTTATTTCTTTTAAGGTTGGGTTGTCAGGCAAACGCGCCTTGTTGTTTACACCAGGCATGTGAACATCCGAAAATCACTATCTCTATTATAAGGATAACGCATTGACAGGGTTCAGGCTATACGGTTTGTGCACTGAGCAAGCCAGAACCGCACTCAGATACAGGCGAAGGGTTTTAACAGATTGAAATTAGAATTAAATAAGGCTCCAAACAGAGTGATTGAATGTGATTTGCGGCCTTTTCAGTGTCCGCAGCTTTTTGTCCAGTTTAAGTGGCAGCTTAAACAGGCTAAAACCCAAACAAAAGCAGTACGCTTTTTTTACACTAAAGAACAAGACTTGCGAGATGTAATGCGCTATTTAAGCAATCAAGGTGTCGTATTTCAACACAATCAACAGTCAGAACCATTTTTTATACAAGTGGAGTGTTTAGATGATTGAACTCATTAAATCCTGGTACAGGGCCAAGTTTTCAGACCCTAACTCAGTGACCTTATTGCTGATGCTGCTGGCGATGGCCGCGCTATTGTATTTTTTTGGGACTTTCATTATTCCGGTGTTGGTGGCCATCGTGATTGCGTATTTGCTGGACTGGCCTGTGACGCGCTTGCAACGGGTTGTGCCCAGCAGACAAATGGCGACCAATATCGTGATGCTGGTTTTTGTCGGTGTCATGTTGGCGCTGATGTTTGGGATTGTACCTGTACTGTGGACGCAAACCAGTAATCTGGTACAAGAAGCGCCGACCATGATTGAAGAAGGCAAATATTACCTGCTGCATTTACCGGACAACTATCCAAATCTGATATCCGCAGAGCAGGTACAAAATCTGGTGGGGGCTGTTGAGACTAAACTATTTGAATTTGGACAGCAGGTTGTTTCTGCTTCACTGACATCGATTAAAGATGTTGTGGCCTGGTTGATTTATTTGGTACTGGTGCCGCTGCTGGTGTTTTTTATGCTCAAAGATAAGAGTCAACTGACGACGGGCTTGTTACAGTTGGTGCCAAAAGAAAGACGTCTCATAAATCAGGTGTGGGAGGAGATGGACCATCAGATTATGAACTACATTCGCGGCAAGGTATTTGAAATCATCATTGTGGGTTTATCCAGCTTTGTTGCTTTTACTGTGCTTGACTTACGTTACGCTGCGCTACTTGGGACTTTGGTCGGTTTCTCTGTTCTGATCCCCTTTATTGGGGCGGCTGTTGTGACCTTGCCGGTAGCCGCGGTTGCATTATTTCAGTTTGGCATAGCGCCGGAGTTTTGGACTGTACTGGTTGTGTATGGGGTGATCCAGGCACTGGATGGCAATGTGCTGGTGCCCTTACTGTTTTCTGAAGCGGTCGATCTAAACCCGGTTTACATCATCGTGGCCGTGCTATTTTTCGGTGGTTTGTGGGGGTTCTGGGGGGTCTTCTTTGCCATCCCGCTGGCCTCGCTGGTAAAAGCACTTCTTAATGCCTGGTCAACACAGCACCAGGAATACCTCGCCGCAGAGGCTGAATAAACGCCTATTACCTGACAGGTGGCGCCCCCACGCCGCCTGTTGCCATTCTACACCTCTTCGAATGTTATCTTGTACCATTTTGGAATAACGATCTTCATTTATACAGCAAATGATTATTATGCTTGCTCTGTCTTTTATGTAAAATGGAATATGATATTCTATATTGTTATAAAGGAGCGCCGTGTGATCCAGTCTGAGCAAGACCAACTAATCTACCTCGATGCCAATGCCACTACACCGGTATTACCCGAGATTGCCAGGGTTGTGGTACACACTATGCAAGTGTGTTTCGGTAACCCATCCAGTGCCCATATAACAGGTGTACAGGCTAAGCACCTGATGGAAGAAGCGCGTAACAAAGGCCGCGAGGTGATAGGGGCAACCAGTGGAGAGCTGCTATTCACCTCAGGGGCGACTGAAGGGATCCAAACGGCGATCGTTTCTGCATTAAGCGATTATGTGCAGCATCATAACATGCAATATGCTCGGCCTGTTTTGATGTACGGCGCGACAGAGCATAAAGCGGTACCCAATACATTGAAGCACTGGAACCGATTACTCGGCCTGAATGCGCAGATCCTCGAAATTCCGGTGGACACACAAGGTTTACTGGATCTGGACTTTATTGCTGAGCACATCGCTCAGGCTGTGATGATATGTACGATGGCAGCCAACAATGAAACGGGTGTAAAACAGGATCTGGCCAGGCTAGAGCAGGTGATCCGAGAAGGTAACACGCACACTGCCTGGATGGTGGACTGTGTTCAGGCATTGGGTAAATTGCCCCTTCAGTTGTCACAAACCACGATAGATTATGCGCCGTTTTCTGGGCACAAGCTATACGCGCCAAAAGGGATCGGGTTTTTGTATATTCGCAGTGGCAGCCCTTATACGCCCTTTATCGCAGGAGGTGGTCAGGAGTCGGGAATGCGTTCAGGAACTGAAAATATTCCCGGTATTGCTGCACTCAGCACACTCTTTGATATGTTGCTCGATAAAGCAAACTCACCCTTTAATTCGGTTGAGCAGCTTGAGAAACACCGCAGTATGCTGGCTGAGGCCGTTGAAACGACGTTCAATCAGGTTACGTTCCATCATGACTTCGCTCTTTCGGTACCAACCACACTGAACTTTTCGGTCGACCACCTGACCAGCAAAGAGGTAATTGACTTGCTGGATGCTGCGGGTATCCGGGTTAGCGGTGGTTCAGCCTGTAGCTCGGGCTCAAGTCGCAGTTTTGTGCTGGATGCGATGAAAGCCCCGGACTGGCAAAGCGAAAACGCAATTCGACTGTCATTTGGTCCAGCTGACAGCGAAGTCCAGATACGCCGTGCATGTGAAGCGCTAGTAAGCCTGAAACCTATCCTTGAGAACAATTGCCTAGTGGTGTCGGATAGCACTGCGCCTGAGCAGGAAGCCTGTGCTGTGGGCCTGACTCAGCTTCGCCATCAGGGAGCTTGTTGCTGGCTGTATGTCACGCCAGACAAACAGGCTGTGATTGTGGACCCGGTGCCGGAGCTGGTGCCTCGCCTGCAACGCTTACTTGATAAACAAGGGCTGAATTGCGAGGCCCTGCTTAAAACTTACATGAGTGAGCAAGCAATCGACGCGGTAAACTTGTTAGCCCACAATCTCTCCAATGACAAAGCGTTTGACGAATTTGGCTGGCCTGAGGGTTGCGCTGAGGGTTTGTTACAGGGGACGCTGGTTAAGTTGCCTGATGCCGAGAAAGAGACTGACAGACGTTGTTATTTATTGATGCAGGGAGACGATGTGTCTGCCTGTTTTGCTGGCAAGCTGTTGTTACCCCAAGGTTTGGGAGACAGCCTGGGTGAGGTGGCGCGTGCTGCGTCTATGGCTGAGACATTGTTACGTCTCAACGAAGTACTGGATGACAACAGCCTGATTTGTAGTGCACTGGACTATCAGCAATGCTTTGCAATTAACTGGCATGCTCAGGTTCAGATCAGTCCGCTGTTGGGTCGCCTGTTAAATGGCGCATGTTCAACCGACGAATTTATAGAACAAAAAGTCAGTATTGATAGCGATTCCAGCACTTTCAGAGAGCGTTTTCTTGGCGCTCTGATGGACTCAGCAGTGCCTGCAGTTAAGGTGCTGAACAGATCCGCGGCAGAAGACTGGTTGCAATGTCATGAAGGGGTGATCATTGACTGTCGCGAACCCTATGAATCGGATGTGTCGCGTCGGGGGATCACTGAGCTGTTCGGTAATGTAGCCGTGGGTCGGGTACTCAATATTCCATTGAGCAGAATGACGGATGTGCTGCGTAACGGGGCGCTGGATTCATCGCGCTATTACCTTTTGGTGTGTCGTACTGGTAACCGCTCTATGCAGGCGGGTAATACGCTGGCGTTACTGGGTTTTGATCGGGTGGCCAATCTGCAAGGCGGACTGGCATTAAATTAAAGCACAGATGCTCCGCTTATTGCGGAGCATCTGCATTTATCGCGGTGCAGGACCAGTACTTTCCCGTACCACCATGCTGGGCGTGAACGTGGTAATGATGTCTTTATCCTGATTGCGGCTGCCACGGGTTTTTGAAAACAACAGCCGTGCAGCGTGCTCAGAAATCACATTGTTCGCCTGATGCGCTGTGGTGAGCTTCGGCCAGGTCTGGCGCGAGAAGGGGGAGTCTTCGAATCCGGAAATAGACAGCTGAGCCGGGATCTCAATATTCATCAACCGGGCAGCAAACAAGGCGCCTGCAGCCACCTCATCGTTCCCTCCTAAAATGGCCGTGATCTGCTTGGGATTGCCATCTTCAAGCAGGGCTTTTGCGCCTTTAACGCCAGATTCAAAAGAGTAGGTACCATTGTGAACGAACTCATCATTAAAGGTTATCTGATGATCGGCTAAAGCCTGTTTGTAGCCCGCCAGACGTTCAGTGGTTGATTTGTGTTCCTCATCACCACAGACAAAGGCAATATGTTTATGCCCGAGCGTGATCAGATGTTCGGTGATTTCGTATGCGGCGGCGAAATCATCGACATAGATACAGTTTTTAGATTTTTCTGTGTCATCTTCATTGTGGCCAGACAGCAGCCGTACGTAGCTGACTCCCAGCTCGTCCAGCATATCTATGATAGGTTGCTGTTCAGAGAGCGGCGGAGTCAGCACCAAACCGGCAAGCCGCGAGCGTTTGATCATGGTGGCAATTTCCGCCTGCATGTCTTCTTGCTGCGCATTGCATGGGTGGATCACCAGCTCATAGCCTTCCTCCTTACAGCGCGACAATACACCATTTTGCATATCTATGATGTAGTAAGCATTGGGGTTGTCATAAACCAAGCCGATGGCAAATGATGACGTCCCTGCCAGGTTCCTTGCAGCAGTATTAGGTTGATAATTGAGCTCTTTCACGGCAAGCATCACCTGATCGTAGGTTTTTTTGCGTACCGATGGTTCCTTGTTAATTACGCGCGATACAGTTTTCATCGACACGCCCGCGTGTTTTGCTACATCGTTGATGGTTACTTTCATCTTGTTTTTCTTCTGTGAGAGAAGGTGGTACTATAATGTGTACAAGTGCCTAGCTGTGCACTTTTTAGCGCGATCATTGCGCATTCCTGATGACTATCATTCAGGTATTCACTCGGTATAGTCCGTGCCTTGATTTCATAAAATGATCATTTACGGTTTCTAGTCTATCCAATTTGCTCTCAAATTAGCAGCAAAAATTCTACCAAATAAATTAATGATACCGGTGTCAAAAAGTAAAAATTGGGGTATTATGCGCAATGTAAAATTGAGTATTAGCTATTTGACAGCGTTGTCATTTTAACTTATGTTTAACGCAAGACACCGTTTAACACTTGTGATAATTACAATTTTTATTGTTTTGAAAACGCATCGTCACTAGGGGAATTTATATGAGTTGCCGTACACAACTATCGAGTTGGCAGGCTTTAACAACAGCATCCGAACAACTAAAGACACAACATCTGAAATCTTTGTTTGAACAGGATGCAACGAGATTTGACCAGTTCTCTCGTCAGATCCCAGGCTTGTTGTTTGATTTTTCTAAGCAACTTATTGATAAAGAAACTTTTGCTCAGCTTATTAATTTAGCTGAGGAATGTGGGCTGGCCCAGTGGCGTGACAAATTGTTCGCGGGTGACAAGATCAATATCACCGAAGACCGTGCAGTGCTGCATGTTGCGTTACGTAACCGCAGTAATACACCGATTTATGTCGATGGCGACAATGTCATGGATCAGGTGAACGCAGAACTTGAAAAAATGAAAGCGTTCAGTCACAAAGTGCGCAGCGGTGACTGGCTGGGCTACACAGGCAAAGCGGTTAAAGACGTGGTTGCAATCGGCGTTGGCGGTTCCAACCTGGGTCCTCAGATGGTGACTGACGCGCTGAGCGCTTATGCTGATGATACGCTCAATGTGCATTATGTTTCTAATGTTGACGGTGTGCAGCTGGCCCATGTATTAGATAAGGTTTCGCCTGAAACCACTTTGTTTGTAATTTCGTCAAAAACCTTCACGACGTCAGAAACCATGACCAACGCGCGCTCTGCGGTAGCCTGGTTCCTGAATGCTGCACAGAACGAAGCTGAAATTGCCAAGCATTTTGTTGCTGTGAGTACTAACCTTGAAAAAACACGTGCCTTTGGTATCAGCGACGAAAACGTCTTCACCATGTGGGACTGGGTGGGTGGGCGCTTCTCATTATGGAGCGCGATTGGTTTACCCATTGCCCTATATCTGGGTTATGACAAGTTCGAGGCCATTTTAGAAGGGGCCCATGAAGTCGATGAGCATTTTAAAACCGCGTCATTTGATCAGAATATTCCGCTCATTATGGCGCTATTGAGCGTCTGGAACACTAGCTTTCTGGGTTATCAGTCGCAGGCTATCTTGCCTTATGATCAGGCGCTGCATATGTTGCCTGCTTATTTGCAGCAGGGTGAAATGGAAAGTAACGGCAAACATGTGACCTTTGCAGGACAATCCGTCCCTTACACAACTGTGCCACTGATCTGGGGCATGACGGGTATTAATGGTCAGCATGCTTTTTATCAGTGTCTGCATCAGGGCAATATCATCGTCCCTGCTGATTTCATTGCGTCGCTTAAGCCGCAGCGTGATGTGGCCAAACACCATGATATTTTGCTGTCGAACTTTTTCGCTCAAACCGAAGCCCTGATGGCTGGTGTGAATGAGCAACAAGTGCGTGCTGATCTGAGTGCAAAAGGTAAATCAGAGGCTGAAATTGAGCGCCTGTTGCCGCATAAGATCCATGAAGGAAACCGACCTACTACATCTATGATTCTGGATAAAGTTGATGCAAAAGCGGTAGGGCGTCTCATTGCATTGTATGAACATAAAATCTTTTGTCAGGGCATTGTACTTGAGGTTTGCTCGTTTGATCAGTGGGGTGTTGAGCTGGGCAAAGGTCTGGCCAGCGCCATTGAAGCTGAATTGACGCAGGATGGGGTGACACACCCACACGATAGCTCCACAGCCGGACTGATAGCGTACTACAAACAAAACAGATAACAACCACAGGTGCTTAGCCTGTGGTGTGCCTGAATTAATTTGGGCACGAGTGAAAAGAATACCTTTGAACGGGTAGCGCTGGAGTGCTTAGGGCCTGTATTTTTGTGAGAGGAATTACAGTGCCCCTAAGGCTCATTTTTTCAAATTTATTGGCCTTGTCATAACCTGTAAGTGGCAGGCGGGTAAACTGGCTAAAACAGCCAACGAGCAGTGACGGAGCAGACTCTAATTGGGGATGTATGGCGTAGTCGTCACGACGAAGTGCATACATGGATCAGGCGGGTTACCCGTTACCACCTCTAACCTCACTGCGGCACCACGTAATGGTTTCTTTGTTGACACCATAAAGTGATGCATACGAATTCAAATCCAGCAAGAAAGCAGAGTTTGCTAGTCTGCAAGCAGACTAGAAAACGGTTTTAACTAACGAGCGTGTGATGCACTTTGGTGCTACGCGCCTAACCTTGTGAGACATAATTATGCTTAATCCTTTTGATATCGTAATTTTTGGTGGGGGCGGCGACTTAGCGTTACGAAAGTTGTTACCGGCAATGTATCGTGCGTATCAAGAAGGTAATTTACCTGAAGGCTCACGCGTACTTCCTACCGTCCGGGCACAAAAACAACAAGAACAATACCTTGCCACGGCAGAGCAGGCGCTTCAATCTCACCTTAGTGAAGGAGAGTTTAACGCTAAAGACTGGCAGGCCTTTGCCCAGTTTTTAGTCCCTGTGGTGGTCAATGTCACCGAGGCAGATGATAACTGGGATGCATTGAAAGATATTTTGGATGCGGATGGCGAAGAAAAGTCACGTGTATTCTACCTTTCCTTACCTCCTGCGGTGTACGGTACCTGTTGTGAATTGCTCTCTCAGAAGAGCCTGATCACAGACAATTCACGTGTTGTCGTAGAAAAACCCATTGGCTATTGCGGTAAGTCCGCAGAAGAAATTAACGGTAAGATTGCCCAGTTTTTTGATGAGAACCAGATCTTCCGTATTGACCACTACTTAGGTAAAGAAACCGTACAGAACCTGATGGCACTGCGTTTTGCTAACGTCCTGTTCGAAAACCTCTGGGATGCCAAATCAATCGACAACATCCAGATCAGTATCTCGGAGACGGTGGGTCTTGAAAGCCGGGCCGGATTTTATGATAAAGCCGGTGCTCTGCGAGACATGGTACAGAACCATTTGTTGCAGCTTTTATGCCTGGTGGCGATGGAGTCTCCGTCAAAGTTGAATGCGAACAGTATCCGTGCTGAAAAGCTAAAAGTACTTGAAGCACTGCGTCCTTTGGTTGGTGAGGATGTTGATGATAACGTGGTGCGTGGCCAGTATGTGCCGGGCGACCTGAACGGCAAGCTGGTGCCTGGCTACCTGGAAGAGCTGGGCGAAGGGTCCAGTACCACAGAAACCTTTGTGGCTATTCGTGCGCATATTGATAACTGGCGTTGGGCTGGTGTGCCTTTTTACCTGAGAACAGGTAAGCGCATGAAAAAGCGCTGTGCAGAAATTGTGGTTGAATATAAGCCTGTTTCTCACAATGTTTATGGCCCAAGTGTGGGCCCGATCCAGCCTAATCGCCTTGAGATCCGCTTGCAGCCGGAAGAAAGTATCCAGCTGACACTGATGTCTAAGCGCCTGGATAACCTGGAAATGCAACTGGAGCCTGTGACGCTGAACATCGAGCTGAGCCAACAGTACAGCAAAGGCTTCCATTCAGACGCCTACAAGCGCCTGATGCTGGACGCTGCGGCAAATAATCCGGCACTGTTCATTCATCGTGATGAAGTTCGCGAAGCCTGGCAGTGGATCGACCCGATTGTTGCACGCTGGCAGGAAAAAGGGACTCCTTCACTCTATCGTGCAGGATCATGGGGTCCAGAAGCTGCCGATGAGCTGCTTGAAGAAAATAATCATGCCTGGTTCAATGTGGGGGAAAAAGCATAATGGCGCAGCTGAACGAACAATTTTTTGACAGCAAAGATGCAATGACAGCAAAGCTGGCCGAGCTCTTGAGCTGCACGCTTCGCGATGCGATCGATTCGGATGGTCGTGCTACCGTGCTGGTATCAGGTGGGTCGTCGCCGGCACCAGCCTATCAGCACCTTTCAAACCTGCCACTGGCCTGGGATAAGGTCACGGTGGCTATGGTTGATGAGCGCTGGGTTGATGCCAACCATGAAAAGTCCAATGAGGCCTTCATCAACGCGACACTATTGCAAAATGAAGCAAGCAAAGCAGAATTTGTAACCATGAAAAATGCTGAGGTGACGGCACAAGCAGGTCAGGTCACATGTGAAAATGCCTATGCAGCTCTGAAATCGCCTTTCGATATTTCCATTCTTGGCATGGGCCCGGACGGCCATACTGCGTCATTGTTCCCGCACGCTGAAGGACTGGAACAGGCATTGCAAACCTCTGATCTCGTGTGTGCCATCAATGCTAAGCAAAGTGAAGTAACAGGCAGTATCACTGAGCGTATGAGCCTGACGCTGGCAGGCATTGCTAATACTAAGCATGCCGTGTTACTTATCAGTGGAGAGGCAAAGCGCGCGGTATACGAAGAAGCCAAGCAACCAGGCTCTGAGCTCGACATTCCGTTGCGCGCGGTGTTAAATCATCCGGATCTAACGCTTAGCGTGTTTTGGTGCCCTTAATCAGCCAGACGCAGTAGCCATAGATTAAAAAAGCACGCTTCGGCGTGCTTTTTTAATGGATTGAGACTGGAAACTTGTGCGGGTACTTTTAAATAAAAAGAGAGGCTATGTTGCCTCTCCTTGATCATTTACTTGCCCACGTATTACAGAGAATTGGCGAAGACCAATGCAATAGCCAATGGGCAGACAAACCTGATATACCAGGGCCAAATTCGCCAGAACAGGGATGATGCCACCTCCGGGTGACCTGACTGGATTTCGTTTAGTAATTTCTGACGGTGCCAGATCCAGCCAACAAAAATACAGCACAATATGCCAAGCAGGGGCTGACCAAATTGTGTAGTGAGTTTGACAACCAAACCAAACAAGACAGAGAAGTTGAGAATGATAGTGACACTCACGGTTGCGATAATGATGCCAATGATCCAGGTTGCTTGTATTCTGGCCAGGGCAAATTTTTCAACTGCATAAGATACCGGGGCTTCCAGCATAGAAATGGAGCTGGTTAGCGCGGCAATGCTCATCAACGCAAAGAAAGCAAAGCCGACGAATACGCCCACACCGCCCATACCTTCGAACAAGGCAGGTAAGACCTGAAAAACCAGGGTGTCTTCGGACAGCAGCTGACCGGTTGATGAGAAAATTTCGACACCCTGTGCTTGCGCCACATACATGGCAGGAATGATCAGCAGGCCAGCAACAAAGGCAATAAAGACATCGATGAGGGTGACATAGGCGCCCAATGAGACGAGGTTTTCCTGTCTGCTGATGTAAGAACCGTAAATGATCATAACACTGGTACCCAGCGACAGCGAGAAGAATGCCTGGCCAAGCGCACTGACCAGCAGGCCCGGGTCCAACAAAGAGGAGAAGTCGGGCACCAGGTAGGCTTTTAAGCCGGCCGCTGCACCTTCCTGAGTAAGCACGTAGGCAATTAATGAAAACAGAATGATCAACAGCGCAGGCATCAAGCGCTTAGACCACTTTTCAATGCCATTTTCGACGCCTTTACTGATGATTGAAATAGTCAGAGCGACGAAGATAAGTGTGAAACTGAGATCTCTGAACAGGGATTGTTCTGATAGCCACTGTGCAGCACCTGCTGCACCCGCTGTTTTAGCGATTGGCTCAAAGGTGGCACTGAGCATCCAGCCGGCGACGATGGCGTAAAAGCTTAGGATCAACCCCGCGCAGATGATGCCACCGAAGCCGACGAAAAATGCAAATTTCTTTTGCACCGGGTTATTCCCCAGTTTTTGTAGTGACGATACGGCATTTGCCTGGCCATGGCGGCCGATCACCAGCTCAGCCATCAACGCGGGATAAGCCAGACAAAACGCCAGGATCAAATACATCAATACAAAAGCGGCACCACCATTACTGGCGGTTTGAGTTGGGAAACCCCAAATGTTTCCCAGGCCAACAGCTGAGCCTGCTGCTGCCATAATGAATCCGAAGCGAGAGCTGAACTCTCCGCGTGCACTGCTCATATTCTTATACTTCTCTTTTTTAAAGACGGCGGCAACAATCTACTGTAATTAAAGGGAAATAAAAAGGCCTAAATTGCTTTGATCTAACACAAGTTTTTGCCTAAATTCTGAGCGTAATCCGAAAAATCCAGTGATGTATCCACCATTAGTTAGTATCTAGCTGATTTATAGCACAAATCTAACGATTGTCAGTCAGTCTTGACAGTATTTCTCGGTGCTTTACAGGGAAACGTCAAGGTGAATTTAGCGCCGCCAAGCAGGTCGGATCTGCTGACACAGGCCTGGCCATGGTGCCAGTCGACTACTTTTGCAACGATGGCCAGGCCCAGACCATAGCTTTTTCCGGCCCGGTTTCGATGTCCCTGCTCCTGGAAAAAGGGGTTAAATACCTTAGCCCAGTTTTCCTCCTCAATGCCGGGTCCATCATCTTCGACGCGTATTTCAACCTGGTGATCCAGTTGCTGGGCGCTGACGATTATCTGTTTGTCGGCGAAATCGCAGGCGTTACTGAGTAAATTAGAGATGGCTCTGGCCAGCCAGTGAGGATCGGCATCCAGTTGTAAGTGGGCCGGGACCGACACACTGGCGTTAATTTGCTTTTTAGCCAGTTTGGGGGCCATTTGTTCAACTACATGGCGAATATAGCTTTCCAGTCGAGTGGGCGCAAACTTGAGCAGATGTGATTTTTGTTCGAGTGTGGCAAAGGCCAGATAACTGGCCAGCATGTCTTCCATCTGGTCAAGGTCTTTTTCCATGCGGTGCATCAGGGCATGGACCTGCTCAATATCATCTTCTTCAAAGGCTGCATCAAAACCGAACCGTAAACAGGCAACCGGAGTACGAATGTCGTGAGATAAGCTCGACGCCATGAGTTTATTCTCGGCCAGCAGCTTTTCTATCTGATTGGCCATGCGATTAAAGGTCAGCTCCAGGTCCTTGATATAGGTGAAGTGATTTACTTCGATACGAGCACTTAAGTCACCACTGGCAAATTGTTTTGCAACACTAACCAGTACGGCCAGTCGCTTAGCAAGCGGCGCGAGGATGACCCACATAAATGTACAAATGCCTGCGTAAAATGCCAGCGTCAGGAATACATCGGAGTCGTATTGCTCGGGTGGTTTTTCGAGTCTGAGTTCAAGGTAATCCGGTGCCAGTGAAGGGGCTGACTTGAGTAAGTAATAGCCAATATCATCTTCGAGTAGTAAGCCTTCTGGTTCCATCATCTGGTTCTTTAGCTCAACCGGCAGCGCCAATGAATCGCCAGAACTATAGGTAATGGGGAGATCAAAATCTTTACTGACCTGCTCCATATATGCCCCTCGTAACGTTTCAGGAATAGAAGCGCTTTGATTGGTCACACCATACAATAGCTTAGCTTGCCAGGCGAAAGCATCCTCAGCAGGCTCTGCTTGTTGACTCAGGGTATCTAGTAGCCAGCCCAGTACCACGATCGAGATTAGGGCGCTTGCTAAAAGATATAGATAGAGCTTCTTCATTCACGACTCCAGAGATAAGCATGACTACATCAGACGATGCGAAGAGGGGGTAAGGTCCGCATCGGAGTGAGCGGACCGTGAGATACCAGTACAGCTGATTTACCAGGCAGAAGGCACAAGCAGATAGCCTTTACCCCAAATAGTTTTGATCTTTTCCGGGTTTTGAGGGTCATCGCCAAATTTCTTACGCAGTGCTGAAATGAGCACATCTACGCTGCGGTCCAGGCCATCATACTCACGGCCTTTTGTCGCCTTAAACACAGCGTCCCGGGACACAACGTCACCCGCATTGCTGGCCAGAAAGTGGAGTAACAGGTATTCTGCACTGGACACATTCACTTCCTGATCTACCACGATGACTTTGCGTGCCTGCGTATCAATGTGCAAATTTCCGACATTAAGCATCAGCGCATTGGCATCTGAACTTGATTCACTGTCCTGAGCAACGCGCATATTGGCCTTAATTCGTGCCAGTAAAGCTCGTGGACGAACAGGCTTAATCACATAATCACTGGCGCCGACTTCGAGTCCTATGACTTCGTCCATCTCTTCATCTTTGGCGGTCAGCATTATGATGGGCTTGCTGTAAAACTGGCGTAATTCACGACATACACTGATACCATCTTGTCCGGGCAACATGATATCCAGCAACACCAGATCCGGCTCATGCTGTTTAACCATACTGACAACCTGATCACCGCGATAACAACACTCTGTAGTGTAGCCCTGATTGTTCAGGTAATCGGCAACCCACTGCGCGAGCGACTCGTCATCTTCAACCAACAAAATCGTGCCGTATTGCTCCATTTGACTTCTCCTTTATTGCGCTTGTCCTGGATGTTGCCGGACAAGGCGTTCATTATTTTGCTTGAATTATGTTCTTGTCTGCAATTATAAGTACGAATCGCGTAAAAAGTGTAATTAAGTGTGTGTTCTTGTTTAAGAACCTCTGTTAAAGCAAGACATTAAGCTTCTCTATCAGGCCTCGGCTTAGGTGGTGCATCATATCGCTGGTGAGTGCACTTACCTCTGTTTTATTGCAGGCGCCAGCCGTTTTTACCAGAGGAGATATCTGAGATTCTATCTGGTACGGCGGGATTTTGACGTTCTGGCTGTATCTGGCACGACGAGCCTCTTCCTGATTTTGTTCAACAATAAAAGAAATGACTGCGTGTTCATTGGCCACTTTTTCGGTTTCCGTAAACGTGTATTGCAACGGAATACCCTGATATCCGGCACTGTTGATAGAGGACTTGGCAAACCAAATAACGTCAGATGACGATTTATGCGTCAATCGCATGCTTAAAGACGCAATGATATTACTGCATTGCTTGCTCGGAATCGTTTGGGCGAGCTGAGCAATATATGGATGCGGATCTTCGGGCTTGTTTAGCACATAGACTTTATCCTTACCAAAGGATAAGTCCAGCTGCTGCACCACCAAATGGTAGTCACTGTTTTTTTGCGCAACGACTGTCAAGCCCTTGTCTTTTAACAGTTGGATAATTTGCTTACGCAGTGTATCCGTCATGCTCACTTTAGTGGTGTCTATGTATACTGTATTACCACTTTTGACCGGGTGAGCAGGTAGCTGCACAGATTTGATCCGGGCAGATTCAAGTTCGGTACTATATGAGAGCTGATAAACAGATTTTGTTAACAGCGGTTTTTTTGGCACGTCCAGTTTGGGCGCCATTGGCGGTGTTGCAATACACCCTGTCAGTCCGGCCAAGGCAATAATTGAAAGCAAACAGCGCATGACTTATACCTCTAAACTTAGTTTTATAGATCAGCACTTAGCTGCATTAAAACACGACAAATTTTGTGGCATGCTCCAACAGGCGAGACAGAAAGATTTCTGCGTCAGGCCAGGATTGTCTGCGTGAGCAGTGCCAAACTTCATGATATTATGTGCAGCGTGTTAATGAATCGGATCATTATGAAGTCACTGCATCACCTTATAATTTTTGCTTTCGCACTGACGACTTGCGTCGTACAGGCTAGCCCAGGCAGCGAGCAGCAGCGCTGGGAGCAATTTGTGAACGCATATTCTAAGCAACTCAAACAAAAACTAAAAGAAAAATCGATACCGGGTGCCGCTTTGAGCATTGTGCACCGCCAGCACGGTGATCACATCGAGGGAATTGGACAAACCAAAGTAAGGAAAGGGCGTCAAGTCACAGCCAGTACACGTTTTCGGTTAGCGTCGGTCTCCAAGACTTTTGCTGGTTCACTCACGGCTAAACTGGCGGCGCAAGGGGTACTCGACCTGGAGGATACCGTTGCTCAACACTTACCTATCTTTAGTGAGAGTGCCTACGGGAAAGCAAAACTATATCACTTACTCAGTCACTCCAGTGGTCTGGTACCCAATGCCTATGACAATCTGATTGAGTCACGGATGACATACAACAAAATTTATCCGAGGCTGGTCGATGTGGCGCATATTTGTCGGCCGGGGATCTGCTATGGCTATCAAAATGTCATGTTTAGTCTGATCGGTAATGTAATTGCACAGACCACCCAGCTGAGCTATGAATCTTGGCTGGAGCACTTTTTCTTCACTCCTTTAGGCATGAAGGATGCGGGTTTAGGCCATGCTCATATGACCGGCGATGACAACTTTGCGGCACCTCATGTGCGGGGTACTAAGCGTTGGCACACTGCAAAGCTAAAGCCCCACTACTATAAGGTTGCGCCAGCGGCAGGCGTGAATGCCAGTGCAGCAGACATGGGACAATGGCTTAAAGCACAACTGGGTGTTTACCCGTCAGTGTTGTCACTGGATGCGCTGACCATTCAGTCTCGCCCGTATACGCGGACCAAGCGAGAGTTGCGCAGAAGAGTATGGCGCAATTACGTAGAGCAGGCACATTATGGTTTGGGTTGGCGTATTTATAGCTTTTCTGGAGAGCTCATGTATTACCACAGCGGCTGGGTACAGGGTTACAGAACCGATATTGCTGTGTTGCCAGAACTAGGTATAGGCTTTAGTTTGCTGCTGAATGCAGAGAGTGGAATAATCAACGGCCTGAGTACAGAGTTTATTCGTCAGGCCATTGAATTTAGCCGGGCTGCCAGAGTACACGCTGATACTTAGGGAGCCAGCTACACGTTACTGGCGAGGCAGCTGGATTTTTTTATCTTCGCTTTGGCGGTACAACACGATGATATGCCCGATCACCTGAACTTTGTGGGCACCTGTTTCGCGCACGATGGCTTCAAAGATCAGTTGTTTGGTTTCGCGATCATTGGTAGGCACTTTTACTTTGATGAGCTCGTGAATGCTCAAACATTGCTCAATTTCTAACAGAACTCCTTCTGTTAGCCCGTTACCACCGAGCAAAACAACGGGTTTTAGGTCATGTGCTAACCCTTTTAGGTACTGCTTCTGTTTATTTGATAATGTCATATTGATACAATTTACTAATTAAGGCTTGAATTACCGCTATTCTAACGCCATCTAAAGAATATTACTAATGAGTTGCAGTTAATATGGCAAATAAAAAGCACTCAGCGAGCTCTAAGCGCTGGTTAAAAGAACATGTTGAAGATCCGTATGTTCATGAGGCACAGAAACGGGGCTACCGCTCTCGTGCCGTTTTCAAACTCGAAGAGATCCAACAAAAAGACAAGTTGTTCAAATCGGGTATGCATGTTGTTGATTTAGGTGCAGCACCGGGAAGCTGGTCTCAGTATCTTGCTGAACAAGTAGGGGACAATGGGGAGGTAATTGCATGTGATATTTTGCCGATGGACTCTCTCCCTGGGGTGGCTTTTTTGCAAGGCGACTTCCGTGAAGAGGCTGTACTCAATGCTTTATTGGACAGAATTGGCGGCAAAAATATCGATGTGGTATGTTCGGATATGGCGCCCAATATGAGTGGTAACACTGTGATTGACCAGGCAGGTAGCATGTATCTGGTTGAACTGGCGTTTGATATGTGTCATCAGGTGCTTAAACCTAATGGAGCGTTTGCCGTGAAGGTGTTTCAGGGTGAAGGCTTTGATCAGTTTGTACAGGATGTACGTAATGCTTTCAAAGTGGTTAAGATCCGCAAGCCGAAAGCGTCCCGTCCTCGATCGCGTGAAGTATATATAGTGGCGACGGGATACAAACTGTAGTACAGTTGAAACGCTTTTAAGACGAATTTGAATTATTTTAGATACAAGAGGTTAACCCCTTGAGCGATATGGCGAAGAACTTAATACTCTGGTTGGTGATAGCAGTCGTGCTAATGACCGTTTTTCAGAGCTTCAATGGTGGCGAACAAGCAGATCGCCAGACTAGTTACACTCAGTTTGTGAACGAAGTGCGTAGCGGTGTCGTCCGCGATGTCAACATCGACCGAACAGCTGGCACAATTACAGGGATCAAAAACAATGGTGAGCGTTTTCAAACCATTATGCCATTGTACGATGATGATCTTATCAACGACTTACTCAAGAACGATGTAAACGTCAAAGGGGTTGCACCAGAAGAGCAGTCTTTCCTGGCTAATATCTTTATTTCTTGGTTCCCAATGCTGCTTTTAATTGGTGTGTGGATCTTCTTCATGCGTCAGATGCAAGGTGGTGGCGGTAAAGGCGCTATGTCATTTGGCAAGAGTAAAGCGCGCCTGATGGGGGAAGATCAAGTTAAAACAACGTTCGCGGACGTTGCCGGTTGTGATGAAGCAAAAGAAGACGTCACTGAACTGGTAGACTTCCTGCGTGACCCGTCTAAGTTCCAGAAGCTGGGCGGTAACATTCCTAAGGGTGTACTCATGGTAGGCCCACCGGGTACTGGTAAAACCTTGTTGGCCAAAGCGGTGGCAGGTGAAGCGAAAGTGCCGTTTTTTACCATTTCAGGTTCTGACTTTGTAGAAATGTTTGTGGGTGTGGGTGCATCACGCGTACGCGACATGTTTGACCAGGCCAAGAAAGCAGCGCCCTGTATTATCTTCATTGACGAAATTGATGCTGTGGGCCGTAAACGTGGCGCTGGCATGGGTGGCGGCCACGATGAACGTGAGCAAACCCTGAACCAGATGTTGGTTGAAATGGATGGTTTTGAAGGTAATGAAGGGATCATTGTTATTGCTGCGACAAACCGTCCGGATGTACTGGATCCGGCATTACTTCGCCCTGGTCGATTTGACCGCCAGGTTGTTGTAGGCCTGCCAGATGTGCGTGGCCGGGAGCAAATCCTGAATGTACACATGCGTAAAGTACCGCTTGACGAAAATGTTGAGGCATCAGTCATTGCTCGTGGTACGCCAGGTTTCTCCGGTGCTGATTTGGCCAACCTGGTTAATGAAGCCGCGCTATTTGCAGCACGTGGCAACAAGCGTAAAGTCAGCATGGCTGAGTTTGACGCGGCGAAAGACAAAATCATGATGGGTGCAGAGCGCAAGTCTATGGTGATGTCTGAGAAAGAGAAAGAAATGACAGCCTACCATGAAGCGGGCCACGCTATTGTGGGCCGATTGGTTCCGGAACATGATCCCGTGTACAAGGTGTCTATTATTCCGCGTGGTCGAGCGCTGGGTGTCACCATGTACCTGCCTGAGCAAGACAGGGTTAGTCATTCTAAAGAGCATCTCGAGTCTATGTTATCCAGCTTGTACGGTGGCCGTATCGCTGAAGCCATCATTTATGGGGATGACAAAGTAACGACGGGCGCCAGCAACGACATTGAGCGAGCCACGGATATTGCCCGTAAGATGGTGACACAATGGGGTTTAAGCCCTAAGCTGGGTCCGCAAATGTACATGGAAGAGCAAGGCGAAATGTTCATGGGTGGTGGCTCATCCCGTATGGCTGGTGTGTCTGATGAAACTGCCAAGCTGATTGATGCCGAAATCAAAGACTTTGTAAGCCGCAACTACAGCAGAGCGGAGCAAATTCTGAAAGACAACATGGATATTCTGCACGCAATGAAGGACGCATTGATGAAGTATGAAACAATCGATGCGGGTCAGATTGATGATTTAATGGAAAGAAAGGAAGTACGTCCTCCCAGAGACGCCCATGACCGTAAACCAACGGACAGCGGTAATAATGGGGCTTCTGCTGAAACCAGTAACGACGCTGAAAAAGGTGAAAGTCCCTCTGCATCGGGTTCCGAGCTTGATGATAAGTTATAATCTAAGTTAAAATTCCATCATTGAAAAACCCCGGCATTGGCTGGGGTTTTTTTATAAGTTCATGGCAGTCTGAGTTAATACCAATTTCACTTAATACCTGTTCAATTTGACGGATCAAATATGACGCTAACTGTGTTAAAAATTTCTCATTTTGAACAACTAAATGGCAAAATTTTTGCCTCGTTATTGCCGAGACTTACTCACCTCAAGATTGACTACTTAATTTTGCAGATTGTTATAAAATGGTTCCTGACACTTCACAGCTTTCTCCATTCCCGGCTGTTATATTGCAAATTGGTATGAGTAAGCAGCCATTCACAAAACGCCAGTTACGCTCTCACCAGCGAGTACTTACTATCTTAATGTGGCAGTTTTTTATAAAATATGCTTATATACAAGCAATTCAACAGGCGAAATATGCTTAAGCTCAGACTTCCTCGTGGTCGTACACTGGACCTTTCAACACCCCAGATAATGGGAATAGTTAATGTAACTCCTGACTCTTTTTCAGATGGTGGCAAGTATTCTCGTGCTGACAGCGCTGTCAAGCACGGTTTGTCTTTGCTCTCACAAGGCGCAAGCATGCTTGATATTGGTGGCGAGTCAACCCGACCTGGGGCACCTGACGTATCGTTAGAACAGGAGTTGGAGCGTGTTATTCCCGCTATTGAGGGTCTTCGAGCGCAGTCTGATTGTATTATTTCGGTTGATACCAGCAAGGCAGAAGTGATGATGGCTGCGATTGAAGCCGGTGCAGATATGATCAATGATGTGCGAGCATTACAGGAGCCCGGAGCGCTTGATATAGCCGCGCGTTACGACGATGTGCCAGTTTGCCTGATGCATATGCAGGGGCAACCCAGAACGATGCAGCTGGAGCCGAGTTATCAGAATTTGTTTAAAGACATTCACGCATTCTTTGAATCACGCATTACTCGTTGTACCGAAGTGGGCATTGCACGTGAACGCCTTATTCTTGATCCAGGCTTTGGCTTTGGTAAAACGCTGGAACACAACTTTTCGCTGTTAGGGCAGTTATCTTATTTTGCTGAACTTAAACTACCTATTCTTGCCGGGTTATCCCGCAAATCTATGTTTGGCAAATTACTTAATCGGGATACAGATGAGCGCCTGGCTGCAAGTCTCGGTGGGGCATTGTTATGTGCTCAACAGGGGGCGCAGATCCTACGCGTTCATGATGTTCAAGAAACCAATGATGTGCTGCGGGTTTGGCGCGCAGCAACGCATGGAGTAAATAAATGACAACAAGAAAATATTTTGGAACGGATGGTGTACGTGGGATGGTAGGGGAGTTTCCTATCACGCCTGAGTTTGCGCTTAAATTAGGCTGGGCTGCAGGTAAAGTACTGTCTAAGTCTGGTACCAAAAAGGTAATAATTGGTAAAGACACGCGTATATCCGGCTATCTGCTGGAGACGTCTTTAGAGGCTGGTCTCATTGCTGCGGGTATTAATGTAGTGCTTCTGGGCCCAATGCCGACCCCCGCAGTCGCTTACTTGACACAAACATTCCGTGCTGAAGCGGGCATAGTGATCAGTGCGTCGCACAACCCTTATCATGACAATGGAATTAAATTCTTTGGTGGAGATGGCAAGAAGCTGCCGGACGAAGTAGAGCTGGAAATTGAAGCTATGCTGGACGAACCCATGACATGTGTCGCTTCGGATAAACTCGGCAAGGCAAGACGCCTTGAAAATGCGGATGGTCGTTATATTGAGTTTTGTAAAGGGCAATTCCCTAATGAGTTATCGTTAGAAGGGCTCAAAATAGTTTTGGATTGTGCAAATGGGGCAACTTACCACATCGCACCTGCTGTGATGCGTGAATTAGGTGCTGAGGTGATCTGCACTGCGTGTGAACCCAATGGTGTCAATATAAACGAAAAATGCGGTGCAACGCATGTCGACGCGTTAAAACGTCATGTGCTGGAGCTTCAGGCGGATGTCGGAATTGCCTACGACGGTGACGGCGATCGGGTGATGATGGTGGATCACAATGGGCGTGTCTTCGATGGAGATGACATCGTATATATCATCGCTGCTCAGGCTCAACGAAGTGGGCAACTAAAAGGTGGCGTAGTCGGTACTGTGATGTCAAATATGGGTCTGGAAAATGCCCTGAAAGAAAAAGGCATTCAGTTTGAGCGTAGTAAAGTGGGTGACCGTTATGTGCTGAGCAAGCTTCAGGAGCATGGCTGGACAATTGGCGGTGAAAGCTCAGGTCACGTGCTGAATCTGGATCTTATCCCAACTGGTGATGGTATTGTATCGAGTTTGCAGGTACTGGCTGCGATGGTTGCACAAAATCAGACACTAAAAGATTTGGGAGCCGGGTTTGTCAAATATCCGATGAAAATGATCAATGTCCGTTATGCCAAAGGGACAGATCCTGTATCTGCCATTGAGGTTCAGCAGGCTGTGAAAGAGGTGGAGGCTGAGCTTGGAGATAAAGGACGGGTGTTGCTAAGAAAGTCCGGTACGGAACCCGTTGTTCGTGTCATGGTTGAGGCCGAACAAGAGAAGCAAGTTATTGACTTTGCCACCAAAATTGCTCAAGTCGTTGAATCTGTGAGCAACTAAACCAAAATCCACAATTTTTTCTTGTAACTTAGGGTGAGTGACGTTAGTATCTCACCCGCTTTCTGATGCGGAGTAATACATGGGACAGAGAAAGCCAATCGTCGCAGGCAACTGGAAAATGAACGGCTCTTGTGAGCTGATAAAAGAAATTGCAGCGGTGAGTGAGCAAGTCTCAGGCGAACAGCGTGAGGTACTCGTTTTTCCTCCGGCAATTTTGTTGTCTGAGGCGATATCAGCAGGTTTGAATTGTGGCACACAGACTGTGTCCGAATTTGAGTCTGGCGCCTATACCGGCGAAATCCAAGCTTCTTTGGTTAAATCTTTGGGTGCAAACTACACCTTGGTGGGTCACTCAGAAAGACGCAGTATTTACGGCGAATCCAATGAAGATGTAGCAAATAAGTTTGCTCAAGCACAAAGCAGCGGCCTGACACCTATCTTGTGTATTGGTGAAACCCAAGCACAAAGAACAGAAGGCAAGACAGAAGAAGTTGTTAAACAACAGCTTGAAGCTGTGATAAAAAAATTAGGCATAGCATCACTAGCAAATTCTGTGATAGCATACGAGCCAGTTTGGGCAATAGGTACCGGTTTAACAGCCACACCAGAGCAAGCTCAGGCAACACATAAGTATATACGTGACTTGTTACATAGTTATGATCAACAAGTTGCAAGTGCACTGCGCATTTTATATGGCGGCAGTGTCAATGAAAGTAACAGTGAATTATTATTCGCACAAGCAGATATTGATGGTGGCCTGATAGGCGGAGCGAGTCTCAAACCTCAAAGCTTTAAAGCTATCTGTGAAAGTGCAAAGGGATAAGTAAATGTACGAGATTCTTTTGGTTATTTATTTGGTCGTCTCGCTGTCTCTGATCGGTATGATCTTGATTCAGCAAGGCAAGGGCGCTGATATGGGGTCATCATTCGGTGCTGGCGCATCGGCGACTGTCTTTGGTTCATCAGGTGCTGGAAACTTTATGACCAAAACAACAACAATTCTTGCGACGGTTTTTTTCGTCCTGAGTATTGTACTGGGAAGCATGACTGCAAGCCAAATCAAGCAGGCTGATCAGTGGGAAAATCTGGAAGCTCCGGCTGCGACTGTTGCACCTGCTGCGGAAGATGTGCCTGCGTCAGAAGAGTCTCAAAACAACTCAGACGTCCCAAATTAGAAATTATTCAGCGAACGTGGTGGAATTGGTAGACACGCCATCTTGAGGGGGTGGTGAGCATAGCTCGTGGGGGTTCAAGTCCCCCCGTTCGCACCAAAATCAGAGCCAGAGATGCACTGGCTCTCTCATTATAAAGTGAGAAAAACGTGTGACAAACACGCTGCATTACACCGAATTGCGAATGTGGTGGAATTGGTAGACACGCCATCTTGAGGGGGTGGTGAGCATAGCTCGTGGGGGTTCAAGTCCCCCCATTCGCACCAATCGGGTATCTTTATTGCCTTCCTATTTTTTAAAAACTCCTAAATTTAAATTACTTAGCTGCGCCATTCTTCCCACATTGAGTTACAATAAAAGAAATTAGTCTTTCCTTCTTTTTATGCATTTTTCTGCTCATTTTATTTCCAGAGTATTCCATAACGTTAAATCCGTTGAGGTAAGCGCGCAGGGGATCAAGATATTGCGCCCTGGCCACGAAGAGTTATTGCCCTGGATGCAGCAATATCGGCCGCCTGTCATCACTGTTGACTGGCTGGGCGCACGGCTTGAGTGTTACAAACAGGACACTGTGCTGAGTATTCGAATACAAAAGTATCCTGAACCACAATTTCAGGGACAGCTTGAAGCGTTTTGGATTAATACACATAAAGTGCGCTTGTCTGGTTCGATAACATCGCTGGAGCAGCTTTTACAACGCCGTTACCTGTCTGTACGTTACTGGGCGGCAACGCGCTCCGTTATCGCCGAATTGGCAAAGTACTGGAGTGGCTGGCAAAGTCAGGCTGGCCTGCCTGAGACTTTGCAGCAAGCCCAGTATACGGTAACTGAGCTTAATGGCTGGCAGGAAACAGATCTGGCTCAATTCAGAGAAGCCTATATTCAGGCTCAATTATCTCGTTATGCGTCCTTTTTCGATACCGTATGCGCTCAGCCGCTTACTCAGGCCCAGCGCCGAGCCTGCGTGGTGCAGGATGAGCGTCAGTTATTGTTAGCCGGGGCAGGCACAGGCAAGACCAGCGTCATGGTCGCTAAGGCTGCATACCTGTTGCACTCGCAACAGGTAACAGCAGAGCAGGTACTGATGCTGGCATATGGTAAAGAGGCCGCTGCTGAAATGCAGCAAAGGCTCAGTCACAGCAAGGTGAAAGTGGAATGTGCCACGTTTCATAGCCTGGGCCTGGAGATCATTGCACAGGCTGAAGGCCGCAAACCAAAACTGTCCGCACTCTGTCAGAATGACACCGCCAGAGCGCAGTTTATTGCTGAGACACTGGCATCGCTTTGCCAGGATCCGCTCTATCTGCGTGATTTACTCGTGCTACTCAAACGCCAATTTGCCGAGACAGAGAAGTGTGAAAAGCTTGTTCTGGCATCTCATGCTGCACAGAGACTTATACGTCAGTTTTCAGAAGCGCTGAGCTTTTACAAGCAGGCGCTGTTTTTGGGTAAAGTTCAGTCTCTCAGTCAGGAGTTTGAGCTCTGGAACAGCTGTTTTCGACCAGTCCTGACCGACTATCAACTCTACCTGCAGAAAGAACAATGTATAGACTTTGATGATATGATCACGCGAGCGATTGAGCATGTACGTAGTGGCCAGTTCAGGAGCCCCTGGCAAGTAGTTTTGGTCGACGAGTTTCAGGACATTTCTCCGTTAAGAGCGGCCTTGCTTAAAGCACTACTGGGACAGAATAACAGTAATGCATTGTTTGCAGTGGGCGATGACTGGCAGGCGATATATCGCTTTAGTGGTGGGGATATCTCGATGACGACGCATTTTGCTGAACACTTTGGCGAGGCAACTATCCAGCAACTCGACATGACTTTTCGTTATCCGCAGCAGTTACTGGATATTGCCAGCGAGTTTGTTTGTCAGAATCCAAATCAATTGATGAAACGGGTGAATTCGAGCAAGGTAGCGACCTGTCCGGCACTGATAGCTCGCCCGGATGATGAGAATGCGCTAAACATAGCGATAGAGGGGTTTTTAGATCTCACAGCTGAACCCTGCACGGTGCTTTTGCTGGCTCGCAATCACAAGTTTTTGCCCACACCTGAGGCAGTATCCAGGCTCTCACAGTGTTTTCCGCGTGCCCAAATTACGGCTTTGACCTTTCATGGCGCCAAAGGCAAAGAAGCGGACTTTAGCATTTTGCTGGGGCTACACAAAGACAGTGTACCTGCCCGGCAGCAAAGTGCAGCTATCATCGAGGCGTTGCTGCCTGAGGCCGAGTCATATCCGGATGCCGAAGAACGTCGACTGTTTTATGTGGCGCTCACCCGTGCCCGCAAGCAGGTTTGTTTACTGGTACCTGATGAACCCAGCCCATTTATCGAACAGACGCTGGCGCTGCTAGACTAATACGTCGGGCGGGAATTCTTTTATCCTGACGACAAAATAATTTTGTTGTACTTTACGCCTGCAGCTTTCCATAATTCGCGCTTTGAAACACGAGCAATCATAGAGAACCCCAATGCGTGGATGGATTATATACAAAGACTCAGCAACCCTGCTAAAACCAGAAACTTACGAGATCAAGCGGCTACTGGAAGTCGCTCAGGAAGAGAATATTGATCTACAGGTTTATTCTCCCGATCAGTTTGACTTGCTGGTATCCCGGGAAGATGATCAGAGTGTTCTGATCGATGGTGAGCCGGTATCATTGCCCGATTTTGTGCTGCCACGCATGGGGGCAGGTACAACTTATTTTGCGCTGGCGATCATTCGCCATCTGGAGCGCCTCGGTGTGCATTGCTTTAACAGTTCCGAGGCCATCGAAACGGTCAAGGATAAATTGTTTGCACAACAAATCCTGGCACAACAGAATTTGCCCACGCCGAAGACCATGCTGGTGAAATTCCCAGTTAATATCGATTTGGTTGAAAAGCAAATAGGTTTTCCGGTGGTGGTAAAAACGCTGTCTGGTTCGCAAGGCAGCGGAGTCTTTTTGTCTAAGTCCCGCAGTGAGTTTGATGATCTCATGCAGCTCATTGAAGCAACCAGCCCGAAAGCCAATATTATTTTGCAAAAATTCATCAAATCCAGCCATGGCAGAGATTTACGGGTACTAACGATCGGTGGCCGTGTGGTGGCCTGTATGGAGCGAAACTCTGGCGGCGCGAACTTTAAAGCAAACGTGAGTGCAGGTGCCAAAGGCCTGTCTCATCCGATCACGCCTGAGATAGAATGGCTAGCGACTCAAACGGCCAATATTCTCAATCTGGATATGGCGGGTATTGATCTGTTGTTTGATGAAGAACACTTTAAGATCTGTGAAGCCAATTCGAGTCCGGGCTTTGAAGGGCTTGAGGCCGCCGTAGATGTGGATGTTGCGCGGGAAATTTTGCACTTTATTCGTATTCGCTTAGGGATTTTTGACAAGAAAGCGCCGAAGCAACCAGATGTCAAAAAACCTGCTGTTAAAGCACAACCAGCAGCTACTACCGTCTAAATATCAACGCTTTTGGCTCACTATGATACCAGTAGAAAAATGTCCTCTGGTATCATAGCTTATTAATTTCTCTTGCAACCTGATAGCCATCTTCGGTGACGATCTGTTCAAGTACCGCAACCCGTGATTGCAGTTGTTTGATTTCTTCTTGCATGGCCTGCTTCTCAGCCTGACTCATTCCATCGAGCTTCTTCATTTCCAGGCGTTTAGCATAGATTTCCCGAACAGTGCCAAAACCCACTGCGATCAAAACAATCAAAAAAATCATTGTGGTACCGGGCATACTTATTATCCATTTTCATATTTACTACTCCAATCGTAGCAAATTATAAACAAGAGATCTGTGGCCTATCTGTTTCAAGATGTGATTTGGAGTGTGGGCGACGACTCATGCGCCCACGGGGCTGAGGCTATTCGTACGGTAAAGGATCACTTGCCTGATTTAATTCAAAGGCTTCAAGGCGCTCCTGGCATGCACCACACTTGCCGCATGCTTTTTCACGGCCGTTATAACAGGTCCAGGTTTTACTGTAGTCGAGTCCCATTTTCAGGCCGTCTGTGAGGATCTCAATTTTACTGTTGTTTAGGTAAGGGCAGACAATTTCAATCTCTTCGTAATTGGCGATACGACAGACGTCGTCCATTTTTTTCACAAACTCGGGACGACAATCCGGATAAATTGCATGGTCGCCAGAGTGGGCACCGTAAAAGACCTTGCTTGCTTTTAGCGACACCGCATAGCCCACCGCCAGAGACAATAAGATCATATTGCGATTTGGCACAACCGTGCTCTTCATGCTTTCTTCTTCGTAGTGGCCTTCCGGCACGTCAATGTCATCGGTCAGGGAAGAGCCGCCAATGAGTTGATTGATAGCAGAAATATCGACAATTTTATGTGACACACCGAGCTCATTACAAGCTTGCCGTGCAATTTCGAGCTCTTTCACATGTCGCTGGCCATAATTGAAAGACAATGCATAGACTTCATAGCCCGATTTGAGAGCCTTGTTCAGGACCGTATATGAATCCATACCACCGGAATATATTACAACGACTTTTTCGCTCATTGGTTTGCCTCGTTTATGTGCTCGATTACTCACTGACATACTCGCAATTTTAATAGAGGTTTATGTCAGGGCGCGATATACTACACGGCCGCTGAAAAAATGACAATCCGATGGGTCAGATTATGTCAGTTTTTCAGCGTTGTGGCTGTCGCCAATATAAAATGTAACTGTTATTAAGTCGTCATGTGTCCGGTTTTAAACCGGGATGTAAAGTGAGTTCGGAGCTGTTTTGTACAAGATAAATGAAGTGTTTGAAACCATCCAGGGTGAAGCCAGCCACACCGGTGTGCCTTCCATTTTTGTGCGCTTGCAGGGGTGTCCTGTTGGTTGCGCCTGGTGTGATACCAAACAAACCTGGGAGGTAGACCCGGTTTATCTAGTGAGCCTTGAACAAACGGTCGAGAAAAAAGCTGACTCTGATTATTGGGCCAATGCCACGCCAGAGCAACTGTTGGCTTTGTTTGAAGAACGGGGTTATACCGCAAAACACGTTGTGATCACCGGCGGAGAGCCTTGTATGTATGACCTTAACCCCTTGTGTGACACACTACATGCAAAGGGATATCACACTCAGGTCGAAACCAGTGGTACGTTTGAGATCCTGGTTCCTGAGAAAACCTGGGTAACGGTCTCACCAAAGATTAATATGCGGGGAGGCTACAAAGTGCTTACCAGTGCCATGCAAAGAGCAGATGAAATCAAGCATCCGGTCGCGATGGAAAAGCATGTGGAAGAGCTGGAGGCCTTGTTTGAGCAAACCGGCGTTCAGCCCAAGCTGGTCTATTTGCAACCTATCAGCCAGAAGGCCAAAGCTACCAAGCTGGCGATCGATACCTGTAAACAGAAAAACTGGCGCTTGTCTGTGCAGGTACATAAGTATATCGGTATCAGCTAACCGAGCGTGGTTGTAGCCAGCGGTTTCACTTTTAACCAAATCTCCAGCGCAATCACGTTATTTGCAGGTTCAGCATCGTGTTTGCGCTCTGCAGGCTGGTTGTAGTGTTCGATTAATGGCGCGTCGTCCGGCTCAAAACCACTATTTGGTAACCAGGCGGCATACAGTGCCAGCTGAAAAGGGAGCAGATTCCCCACCAAACCCTGATAGTGAAAAACAGCATATTGTCCAGCCGCTAAGGTGCTGAGCCTGAAAGGGCTCAAAACGGCTGATTTTAAGCTTGCAGGGATCACCAGTGCACCGTCATATCTAGCTTTATCCAGCGGAGTAAAAAGCGGATTATCGTGACTGAACCCAAGTTTAGTAACACTTTGCTCGTCAAGACCATGTGTCCGGGCCCACTGTTGCAGCTGTTCCCAGCACTGCCAGATCCCGTCAAGATGATAACCTTGAGGTGCTCTGAGCGTACACAGCGTCATTGTATCAATGTTTATAACCTGGGCAGGTGTCGGGCATAGCGCTGTAGTTTGTTCAGACATCCGGTCAGCTTGCAGCTGCATGAGTAATTCCATATTTATTTTCTGTGGCGGCAGGCTTTTTGTTAATTGTTTTCTTAGTCGTTCCGTTTTTCTGACACTGACTGGCGTAATGCCGTAGTGTTCTTTGAAAGAGCGTGTAAAGTTGGCACTGCTTGAGTAGCCGCAGTCCAGAGCGATGTTTGTCACACTTTTATCAGCATGAAAAAATAGTAAAGAGGCAGCGCGCTCAAGCCTGACGCGATTACTGTATTGTGTCAGTGATTCACCCATCAGCGCAGAAAAAATGCGCTGAAAATGGTACTTGGAGAAGTGACTGAGCAAAGCTGCTTTCTCCAGCGTAACCGGTTGGTCAGGATGGCTGTGGATGTAAGCTACCACAGGTTTTAAGCGTTGATAATATAATTCGCGATGCTTGATTTGTTGATCAATATGATGCTGCATTTTAGTTATCCAACTGAATTATATCTGTCTCTTTGTAGTGAAACCAACACAGTGTACAGGTAGCCAGCGCGGCGATAACGTCGGCACCGACGATCGCCATAAAGATCCCATTCAGGTCAAACCACAATGGCAATATCAGTAGCAATGGCGTAAACACAAAGATGATTCTGAGTGCGCTGTAAAAGCTGGCTCGACGCGTATCGCCAGTAGATTGATAGAATCCACTGGCAAGCAGCATAAAAGTGACTAGCGGTAAACCCCACAGCGCAGAGTGTATCATGACCTGGCCGCTGAAAATAAGCTGCGGCTGGTCGGTGAACCAGGCCATAATACCCGGGGCAAATATGGCTAAGACTAGTACCAGTAGTGTGGCGTATAACATCATAGAGACTAGCGCTATCTTAATTGATTTACGTACGCGGACCAGGTTCTGTGCGGCAAAGTTATATGCACATAATGTTTGGAAGGTGATCAACATAGCAATAAGGGGCAGGGTTGCGAAGGTTAGCACCCGGCCTAACATACTATAGGCGATAACCCAGGTTTCACCTGCTATCGTCATCAGCTGAATATTCATGATAGCGGTTTGCCAGCCAAGACATAGCTGAGTGATCAGTATGGGGGCGCCGGTTACCAAAATGGGTAGCCACTCCCTGTGGCTAATCGAAAAATATATGGGTGTAAGCCTGTCTGGATTTGTGAGCAAGTAGGCGGCAAATAGCAAAGCAACCACTTGTGAGGTGACCGTTGCGATTGCCGCGCCCGCAACACCCCATTCAAACACAGCAATAAATATATAATCCAATATGATGTTGAATCCTGCGGCTGTTAACATTAAAAACATCAGCTTCTGCGGCTGTCCTTCGGCTCGAAAAATGTCTCCAAGTACAGACAGAGTGATAGCAACAAAGCTAAATAGTATAATGGGATGCAGATAGGCATAAGCATCTGCCTGGAATAGTGGCTTGACGCTCAGCCAGTTTAATATTTCCAGCGGATAGAGCCAGCCTAAAAGAAGGAGCATTGTACTCAGGATAATGGCGATTTGGAGTGTATGACCGATTATCAGCCCGGCCTTTACGCGCTGTTGTACACCCAGCTGGCGCGTTACCAGCGTAGCCATGCCAGAACTGAGCATGGCAGCCAGTGCGGCAATCCCCATTTGTACAGGGAATACCATGGCAACGGCGCCCAGCGCCTGCTCACCAATAAAATGGCTGATAAATAGCCCATCGACCAGGTTGTAAAGCCCGACGACCAGCATACCGATACAAACTGGAAAAAAGTGTTTCAGGAACAAAGCGCTGACAGGTTCGGTCACGAGGTGATCTGTACCATGAGACACGCGGTGATGGTTTACTGACATTAAGACTTTCCTGCAAGATATTAGCGTCAGGCTAGTCTAAGGACCTTATCTCAGGAAAAATATTCAAATCTTGCGCACTTAGCTAAACGTACTCAATAGCATTCAGAACTGCCCATTTCAATGATGCGATCTGTCTCACCACTGTTTTTAAATAAATATAGCCCTTTATTAATGTCGTTTAATACTCCTCGCCAGTTTGCTTTAGCTTTGCTGAGTGCAAAATAGAGGTTGTTATATCTCAGGGCTGGTTCGACATTTTCTAGTCCCCTCAAAAGAGTAACTTTTTCTGACTTGGTCAGATCCGAGTAACTTACGGTAAAGCGCAATACTTTGGGATCACCAATAATGAGGTCAACGCGCTTGCCGATGAGCAGTTTAACCAGTTGCAGATCATCGACAGCTTCGACAATCACAAATTCATTATTGTCCATCATAGCGTCAAATTCCGGGGTATTTTGGTAGCCACGTACCACACCTATGGTCGCCCCCTTAAGCGCATTGAGGTTGCCTTCAAAGTTGTCCGACTCTCCCCGGCGCTTTAGCAAAGCGATTTCTCCACCTGGGTAGGCGTTGGACAGGGCCAGCAACTCTCGGCGTGTTTTGCCCTGGTAGTTATCGGATGGCGATGCATCTTCGATAAAGTATTCTGGAAAGAGAATATCTGCCCGGCCAGATTCAACGGCTTTTACTGCGCGAGCCCAGGGCAGGAACTCAACATAGACAGGGTAATCCTGATCGGCGAGTAGTGAGATGGTAAACTGAAACACCCAGCCCTTATTGCATAATTGATCGCCAATGTATGGAGGCCAGTCCAGCGTCACCAGATGCAATAATGGCTTATCTCCGCCTTTATTATAGAGATAACCGTTCCGGTATTGCTCACCCTGTACCATGATGTATTTCCCTTGTTTGAAATAGCCAACATTCAGGCTCGCGAAGGCGGTTAGCGAGGCGCTGCACAGTAACAGCAAGAATAGCCTGGTGAGTGTTTTCATAACATGTTTCCTGGTGCGCACAATTGAGATAAAAGCGTTTAAAAATAAAGCGATGAGATTGCTTTTAGGCTTCATCGATTATTTATTAAGTCTAGACAGTATCACGCCAAAAGGAAGGGTAGAAGACAATAAGACCAGCATTTTGCTGGCCTTATTATCGTCAATTAGTCTAACAGGTAGGGCACAAAAAGGTTATTGAACTAACTCCTGATCGGTAAACTCATCTGCAAACAAGGGGCTCGACAAATAACGCTCTGTTGCACTTGGCAGAATGACCACAATGTTTTTATCTGCGTTTTCAGGCTTTTCAGCAAGGCGTTTTGCCGCCACCACAGCCGCACCAGATGAAATACCAACTAAAATGCCTTCATCTTTCATTAGCTGGTGTGCCATTGCAATCGCGTCTTCGTTTGAAACTTGCTCTGTGCCGTCCAGCAGTTCAAGATCCAGGTTGCCCGGAATGAAACCCGCACCAATACCCTGAATTTTGTGTGGGCCAGGCTTTAGTTCTTCCCCTGCCAGGGCCTGGGTGATGACTGCTGAGTCAACTGGCTCTACCGCAATTGACTTAACGTCCAGGCCTTTTGCTTTTTTCAGGTAGCGAGATACACCAGAAATGGTGCCACCAGTACCAACGCCCGCAACGAAGTAATCGATAGCACCTTCCATCGCTTCAAAGATTTCAGGGCCTGTGGTTTCTTCATGGATTTTCGGGTTAGCCGGATTCTCGAACTGTTGTAACAGAACATATTTTTCCGGGTTACCAGCCTGGATCTCATTGGCTTTCTCAATTGCGCCTTTCATGCCTTTGGCACCCTCGGTCAGTACCAGTTTAGCACCCAACGCTTTTAGTAGCTTACGACGCTCCAGGCTCATGGTGTTTGGCATGGTTAGTGTCAGTTTGTAACCGCGTGATGCAGCAACGAAAGCCAGTGCAATACCGGTATTACCAGACGTTGGCTCGATTAGCTCTTTGCCTTCGCTTAGCAATCCGGCTTTCTCGGCTTCCCAAATCATAGAAGCACCGATGCGGCATTTTACGCTGAAACTCGGGTTACGAGATTCAATCTTGGCAAAGACATTACCACCAGTCACGCGGTTAAGTTTAACAATCGGGGTGTTGCCAATAGACAGGCTGTTATCTGCAAAAACGTTCGACATAATTTTCCCTTGAATGAGCTAAGGATATTTAATTCTAGTCACACTTTACTGGGGTTGTAGCAAAACAAAAGGAAAGAATGGCTATAAGATATATTAAAAAGGCTTATGCCTTGATGGAATAAAAAAATAAATATGTATAATTAAAGAGCAGTATAAACCCAGTCAGTTTCAGTACCTGACTGGGCCAATGAGGAGGGGCTTACATCAACCAGGCATAACTAAACTTGGCAAAAAATGTCTTGTTATCTTTGCTGATCTTGCTCAAGTCATCATCCTGATAGCCATTATCTGAGTATCCGGCGAAAAACACCGTTTGTGGATTAAGCTTGTAGGCGTAGAGCAGTTGCGTGCTGAGGCGCTTGTAATGGCTGTCCACGTCGTCGATATAATTCGCCTGATTGCGGCGGATGTCAGTTTTGATGAACGCCAGTCTCAGGTAGCTATTGATGTTAAACTGATAGGTAAAGCGCACATCACTGAGGTTAGCGGTAAATACTTCCATGCCATCTGCGGTGAGTTTCTGATAGGTGTGACGCAGACGTACCTCAAAATGCTGACCCAGATAAAAGTCCAGCAAAGGGCGGATATATCGCTCATCAGCCATGCGGTTATTGGCTAAATCGACGCGGTTGCCTCGGCGTAACGTTAGTCCGCTGAACACACCCGGGGCAGGTTTACTTTCCAAATAAACCCACTGGGTGTTTTCAGTAAACAAATCAGTGTTACCGTCGATCGCCAGGCTACTTTCGTCATGGCGTAAACCGGTACGCTTACGATGATCGACGCCAAAGTCAATGGTACTTTGCAGCGGACCATTAATGGCAAAGTTGCTCTGTACTTCTTTTTCCAGTAACTCACCTTTTTCATTGTGACTGATATCCCAGTCGGTGTACCAGCGGGTGCGGTTCCACCAGGTCTGCTCGTCACCATACCAGCGATATTCAAAGCCGGTCACAAATTTGTTGAAATCTACTTGTGACAAAAACCCCATGTCGGCACGCAGGGCAGCATCGTAATTACGATAGCTGGCAAATGCTTTCCAGTGTTTCTGATTATGGCGGTAGTCTAGCATATAGCCCAGGCCCTGGTTGTCATCCTCGAGCTGGGTACGCAGCACACTTTCATCTATTTCACAATCATCCAGCGTCTCATCATCACAGAGCTCTGTGACCATGGCCGGGTCGTAATCGGTTTTTGAGGTCAGGATCTGTGCTTTAAAAGTATCATTTGCGGTAGGCTCATACTTGCCATCCAGGCTGATCAACTGATTTTTGTAGTCGTTACTTTGCCTGGTTGTGGTTAATGCGCCCACCGACAGCGTGTCATCGGCATCATATCGGTAGCGCAATGCGGCATTTTCACTTTTTTGTTCTAATGAAACCACACTGGAGCCCAAGTTACCCGGTATCATCACATTGGTAAATTCATCGTTGGTCACAAAGGCGGCGTAAGTGTGGCCTTGCTTACTGCCAGTCAACTTAGCACCATAATCGGGGGCGGCAATGTTGCGGGTGTGCAAAAGATTAATATGGGAGGAAAAGTAGTCTGCATTGTCGAGAAAGAACGCACGTTTTTCCGGAAAGAACAAACTAAAACTGTTGTTGACACTCAGCTGGCCGTTGTCGGCTTCCACCTGAGAAAAGTCCGGGTTCAGCGTGGCGTTTAACGTGGTATCCGGTGTAATGGCCCACTTTACGTCCAGACCGGGCTCATAGTCGGTGTTGGTTTCCCAGTCCTCGATGGTACTGCCGTCAATGTCTCTGGTTTGCTGACGGCTCAGCACCATTGATGGGATCACGGCAAGGTTACTGCTTTGTTTGGCATCAGAAAACCCGGTGTATGCCGGCATTTGGCATACCCAGCACTGGTTTTCATGGGCAATGTTCATGCTTGAAATCCGTAGTCGCTCGCTGCGTGGATAAAAGCGTAAGAACTCCATGGCCATGGTTTTGGTATCCAGGCTGTTATCAAAGTTGAGGACACGCAGTGGGATCTCTACTTCAACTACATAGCCTGCGTCATTAATTCGGCCGGCAGAATCCCAGATACCGTTCCAGGAGCTGTCTTCGTTGCCACTCAAGACATTCTCGATGGAATCCTGCTGGACACCCAGAGGGTTAATGAAAAACTGATAAGCACTGCGGCCGTTATTGAATGAGTCTATTTTTATGCCGACGAGATCGTCGTTCCAGCTGCGGTCCCGGTCGCGGAAAAATGCTCTGATTTGACTGGGATCGGGATCTTTGGCATCGAAGGCCAGAAACAGCGACTGACCATTTTCAAATACCCGTACACTGGTTTTTACCGGACTTTGTGTATTTTCGTACGGCCAGGTGACATTGTCGATGGCGATGTACTTTGCCTGTTGCCATATGGCTTCATCCAGTTTTCCGTCGATGTTCACGCTGGCATTGATATAAGGAATAGCAGGCTCGGCTGCGAGGCTGGTTGCGCTGAACCACAGGCAGGGCGCAACGATTGAGAGTGAGCTTAAAACTTTATTTAACATTATTATCGGGTTTGATAGCACAACTTTGATGGCGCATTAAATACCAGAGATACAGTGTGAACAATTATTTAGCGTTTAACAGCAAAGTGGCCGGGTTGAGCGGTATTTTATTTATATTTTGTGAACAGTTAGTCAAGTCATATCGCAGAACTATGTACCTGCATTGTCATTCCATGGTAAAAAGGCGCATCTGTTATCAATCAGGCGTGTTGTATGTCTCTAATTTTAAAACTTGTCGCTGGTATTTTTGCCGGTGTACTGGCGGGCTTTTATTTGCCTATGCTGATGATCGAACTGCTTTATACCGTTAAGGTGATCATCGGGCAACTGATCTCTTTTACCATTCCACTGATCATCTTGTTTTATATCGCATCAGGTATTGCGGGGCTACCCAAGGCGTCAGGTCACTTGTTAGGTAAAACGGTCGGCTTCGCTTACGGTTCTACGGTCATTGCAGGTACTCTGGCCGTCCTTTTAGTTAGCCTGGCTGTACCCATGTTTGAAGGTAGTGTTGCTTATCAGGCAGCAGAGGCCACTAAAATAGAGAGCCTTATTAAGCTGCAAGTCCCGCCGCTGATGGGGGTTATGACGGCGCTGGCAACGGCATTTGTATTTGGTATAGGGATTAGCCAGCTTCACCTGACTCAGCTTAAGCAGGTGGTTGATCAGGGACGTGATGTTATTGATGCGCTGCTGGCTAAGGTGATTATTCCTGCGCTGCCATTTTATATTGCTGGTGTATTTGCCGAGATGGCGGTTGCGGGTACCGTGGCTGATACGCTGAGTACATTCGGTGTGGTGTTACTGGCGGCGGTTGCTATGCACTGGCTTTGGCTGGCATTTTTGTACATCAGTTCAGGCATCTTGTTAAAGCGTAACCCGCTGGAGCTGATTAAAAATATGCTGCCGGCCTACTTTACTGCCATTGGTACTATGTCCAGTGCAGCGACCATTCCGGTTTCGCTTCGTGCCAGTAAATCAAACAAGGTGAAAGAGGAAGTGGCGAACTTTACGGTGCCTTTGTGCGCCACAATTCATCTTTCAGGTTCAACGATCACCATAGTGACCTGCACAATGGCCGTGATGTTGCTGTCACCTGAGATGACTCTGCCTTCTCTGAGCCAGATGCTGCCTTTCATCTTCATGCTGGGCATTGTTATGATAGCCGCACCGGGTGCGCCGGGAGGGGCAGTCATGTCGGCATTGGGCCTGCTAAGTACTATGCTGGGCTTTGATGAAAGTGCTGTTGCTCTGATGATTGCCTTGTATCTGGCGCAAGATAGCTTTGGTACCGCTTGTAATGTAACCGGCGACGGTGTCATAGCCCTGTGGGTAGACCGTTTCTCAGAGCAGGATTTGAAATTACATGGTAATTCTTAGTCAGGTTCTCATACTAAAGGCTGTTTTTACCTAAACTGGAAACTCGAATTGATTATGCTTTGCGATTTTCTGTGTTACTCTTGCAGGGCATAAATGCACGCTTATTAAATGCATTTATGTGTGCATAATTCATTCATAATCAGACGATTATATAAACGACATTTGGCAGTTAACTGCCACTACCAAGGCTAGTGTGAGGGTGACCCGTTGATTAACGTACTTTTAGTTGATGATCATGAACTTGTCAGAACCGGTATAAAGCGCATTCTGGATGATGTGCGCGGGTTTAAAGTGGTCGGAGAGGCTAAAACGGGTGAAGAGGCAGTAAGTTACTGTCGCCAGAGTGAACCTGATATCGTGTTAATGGATATGAATATGCCAGGTATTGGCGGTCTGGAAGCGACGAAGAAAATTTGCCGTTACTGTCCGGACGTAAAGGTGATTGTGCTGACTGTGCATTGCGAAGATCCGTTTCCCAGTAAGGTTATGCAGATTGGTGCGCACGGTTATTTAACCAAAAGTGCCGGCCCGGATGAAATGATCAATGCGATACGTGCTGTGAATGCCGGTCAACGTTACATTGCCCCTGAAATTGCACAGCAAATTGCGTTGGCCCAGTTTAGTGGTAAAGTGGATGAAAATCCGTTCCAGTCGTTATCTGACCGTGAACTTCAGATCATGCTTATGATCACCAAAGGTGAAAAAGCGCAGGATATTGCAGACAGGCTCAATTTGAGTTCCAAAACGGTTAACAGCTACCGTTACCGTATGTTCGAAAAACTGAATGTTAGCGGCGATGTTGAGCTAACACACCTGGCTATTCGCCATAAAATGATTGATATCGACAGTTCTCACTAATAAGTGAGAGTGTTGTTCTGAACAGAGATAAGTCTCAATCATGGCAGTATTTGATAGTCAGGCGTTTCTTAAAACGCTGACCACGGAACCTGGTGTTTATCGTATGTATGACGAAGATCACCAGGTTATTTATGTCGGTAAAGCCAAAAATCTCAAAAAGCGCGTAAGCAGCTACTTTCGCAGCAATATACCGGATGCTAAAACCCGGGTGCTGGTGAGTAACATTCGTTACATTGAAGTGACCCTGACGAATACCGAAACTGAAGCCTTACTACTCGAAAATAACCTGATCAAAAAGTACCAGCCCAGGTACAATATTCTGTTGCGCGATGACAAGTCGTACCCATATATATTACTGACCGACCATCGCCACCCTCGGCTCGCGTTTCATCGTGGTTCAAGAAAGAAAAAGGGTGAGTATTTTGGCCCTTTTCCCAGCAGTGCTGCTGTGTCGGAAAGTTTGCGTCTGATGCAGAAGATTTTCCCTGTCAGACAATGCGAAGACGCCTACTATCGGGCGCGCAGCCGACCTTGTTTACAGTATCAACTAAAACGCTGTTCGGCGCCTTGTGTGGCGAAAGTCAGTGATGACGACTACGCCGAGCAGGTCGATATGGTACGCCAGTTTCTGAGCGGTAAGTCACATCAGGTGATTGCTACTTTGGTCGGGAAAATGGAGCAGGCGAGCATGGCGCTGAATTTTGAAGCAGCGGCCAAATATCGGGATCAAATCGCGCTGCTGCGTCAGATGCAGGAACAACAATCCGTCGCAGGTAATTTCGCCGAAATGGATGTGATAGGGTTTGCACAGCACAATGGCTTGTGTGCGATCCATATGCTGATGATCCGGGAGCATAAGGTACTGGGGTCTAAAACCTTCTTCCCTAAAATACCGAAAGATTCGGGCCGCGAAGAGATCCTCAGCAGTTTTGTTGGTCAATACTATGTGTCAACCGGTAGCCATGGCAGAATTGCTAAAGATATTGTTTTGCCGTTTGAAATTATTGAACTGGACGATCTTGCGACAGCCCTCACACAGGTTGCTGAGCGTAAAGTGCAGCTCAGGGTTAACGTGCGCGCAGAGCGAGCACAGTACCTGGAACTTGCCAACAAGAATGCCCTTAACAGCATTATAGTGAAGCAAAATGCACAGGATTCTATTGATAAACGGTATGCCAGGTTGAAAGCGGCGGTTGGGGTGTCGGATATCAACCGTATGGAGTGTTTTGATATCAGTCATACCATGGGTGAAAACACTGTGGCATCATGCGTGGTATTTGACGGGCAGGGGCCTAACAATCGTGAATATCGCCGCTATAATGTCACGGGTATTACACCGGGCGACGACTACGCGGCCATGGCGTTTGCGCTGAACAAGCGTTATGGCAAAGTTACTGATCCTGATAAAGTGCCTGACATTATCTTTATCGACGGTGGCAAAGGTCAATTGTCTAAAGCCGAATCTTTCTTTGAGTCCTGGACGCTGGACAAGTTACCAATGTTGGTTGGTGTGGCGAAGGGTACCAGTCGTAAGCCTGGTTTAGAAACTTTGTTGATTGATGGCGGACGCAAGACCATTAACCTCGATAGTGATTCACCGGCACTGCATTTAATCCAGCATATTCGCGATGAGTCTCACCGCTTTGCGATAGCGGGACACAGGAGCAAGCGTCAGAAACAACGGACGCAATCCGTTCTGGAAGAAATTGAAGGCGTTGGCCTGAAGCGACGCCAGGCACTGCTTAAATACCTTGGAGGAATGCAGGGCGTAAAAGCCGCCAATATACAACAACTAAAACAAGTGCCCGGGATCAGTCCTCAGCTGGCTGAAAAGATATTTAACCATTTGCATGACAAAGCTTAAGCGTTCATGCGAACATAGTAAAAAAAGAGTCTCTCTTAGTAGTTATGTGGAACATTCCAAACACGCTCACAACATTTAGGTTGTTACTTATTCCTGTATTCGCAGTGATCTTTTATTTGCCTTATTCATGGGCGTTTTTTGCTGCCGCTTTTATTTTCTGGCTGGCATCGGTAACTGATATTCTTGATGGCTACCTGGCGCGTAAGCTGGAACAGTCAACGCCATTTGGCGCGTTTTTGGACCCCGTGGCAGATAAAGTCATGGTGAGTGTGGCGCTGGTGGTGCTGGCAACCCACTATCAAAATATGTTTATGACTGTAGCCACCATCGTCATTATAAGTCGTGAAATCGTTATCTCTGCGCTCAGAGAGTGGATGGCTGAGCAGGGCAAGCGCGGTCATGTGGCGGTGTCCTGGATGGGCAAGTTCAAGACTGCTGCACAAATGCTGGCCATTATTGGTTTGATTTGGCAGTTTGCGCCCTGGATGGTCATGCTAAGTTATGCATTGTTAGCCATTGCAACTTTGCTGACTGTGGTGTCTATGATGCAATATTTCTATGCGGCTCGTACGGAATTGATTAAATCTTAGTATACATTGGCTGAATACAAAGCGTTTTAGATAAAAAATAAGCAAACGATTAAAAAGCTTCATTTTTTATGTTGACGCCTCCCGGAACTTCTGTAGAATGCGTCCGTGTTGAGAGGCAACAGCCTAACAAAAAGAGAAGTTCAAATCACGTCAATATGTTGAAAGGTTTGAATTTAAATAAAATTTATAAAGTTACTTTTAAATTTTATTTTGATGCGAGTATAACTCAGCTGGATGAATAGCAAGACGCAACCTAGCTTCTTACATTCAATCACGCAGTTAAAAAGCAAAAGCGGAACGCGAGTATAGCTCAGCTGGTAGAGCGCAACCTTGCCAAGGTTGAGGTCACGAGTTCGAACCTCGTTACTCGCTCCAATTTCTCTTTATCTGACCTAGTCAGAATAGTGTGGCGGAATGGCAGAGTGGCCATGCAGCGGATTGCAAATCCGTCTACCTCGGTTCGACTCCGGGTTCCGCCTCCATTTTCTCAACAAACTCCACATGCGAAAGCAGCCCGATGCCCGGGTGGTGGAATTGGTAGACACAAGGGATTTAAAATCCCTCGCTGGTAACAGCGTGCCGGTTCAAGTCCGGCCCCGGGCACCATTGTTTAGAGTTGATTGGCTCAACTGTATGAGTTGAAATATGCAAAATTGCAGATTTCATACATGCATTAAGCTAAAAAACTTACGGAATGCGAGTATAGCTCAGCTGGAAGAATGGAAAGATGCAACCTTGCTTTTTACATTTTACCAAAAAGTTAGAAAGCTCCTGGAACGCGAGTATAGCTCAGCTGGTAGAGCGCAACCTTGCCAAGGTTGAGGTCACGAGTTCGAACCTCGTTACTCGCTCCAATTTAAACAATTGGTGCTTTAGCAAACCCGATGCCCGGGTGGTGGAATTGGTAGACACAAGGGATTTAAAATCCCTCGCTGGTAACAGCGTGCCGGTTCAAGTCCGGCCCCGGGCACCATTGTTACTCTCAGCTTAATCGCTTGATATGACAGTAAGATTAAGTTAATGTAGCAATACTAAAAAGCGATTTAACATTAGTTATTAACTAAGTTAAAAAGCATATGGAACGCGAGTATAGCTCAGCTGGATAAATGAATAGACGCAACCTTGCATCTTACATTTAGCCACTAAGTTAAAAAGCATATGGAACGCGAGTATAGCTCAGCTGGATGAATGAAAAGACGCAACCTTGTTTCTTGAATTTAGCCACTAAGTTAAAAAGCAATATGGAACGCGAGTATAGCTCAGCTGGATAAATGAGTAGACGCAACCTTGCATCTTACATTTAGCCACTAAGTTAAAAAGCATATGGAACGCGAGTATAGCTCAGCTGGTAGAGCGCAACCTTGCCAAGGTTGAGGTCACGAGTTCGAACCTCGTTACTCGCTCCAATCTCTCTGATACACTAAGTATCAACACAATGCGGCGGAATGGCAGAGTGGCCATGCAGCGGATTGCAAATCCGTCTACCTCGGTTCGACTCCGGGTTCCGCCTCCATTTTCTTCCTGATTTACCCCATTTCTAAATTCTTTTTCCAGTTGTTTCCAATAACCACACGTAAATCACCGGTATGTCGTTTTTATATTGAATTCTCAGGTCCACTAACTCACCGCTGACACTTTCATTAATGGTAAATTCGCTGCTGATGAGCAGGTATTGCCCCTGGTGGTGTTTTATTTCTACCTGCGTATCTACGGTGATCCCTTTGTTTTTGGCAATCTCTGTCAGGGCATCCTGAATAGCAAGCTTGATGGCGGTGCTGAGCAGGTTATCTGAGGTCATAGTGCCATCTTCACCAAACGCGCCTAACACCAGGTGTTCACTGCGTTTTATGTCGGCTATGGCGCTTGTGGTCGGTGTAGTCACAGTCTCAAGTACATCAGGCTTATACAGACCGATGAGTGTTGAACCATACTGACAACTCTGGTGCAGTGCCAGGCGCATGGGCATACCTTGTGCTTTTACTTCACCATTGCGGTTAAAGCTTACCTCGTGCTGCAAAGTGCCGTCGCGATTGATTGCGCGCTCTTGCAGATATTCCGTCGCGTTCACCCGGGCCTGCAGCAAAAAGCTCGCCACTGCTTTGGCATTGCGCTCACTGATTGAGATCTGTTGATGGGGCGATGCCGTGTAGTAACTCACCCCCAGCACCTGGTTGCGTTGTTCGTTTTCACATAGCCAGGCAGGCTGACAGAGTGAAAAGTCACACAGGCTTACACGACAGCTGGCACTTTCATCAGATGGCGTGAAGCTGACATAGCTGTATTGGGTATCCTGGGTATTAAAGGGCGCTGAGTAGTAGATGGTATGACCGGAAGATAACACCTGAGTGGGCTCATCTGGTGTCACACCTTGCAGATCGCTGCGCTGTAACTCAATAGCATGATAGGCCGCCAGTTTTTTCAGTGCCCGGGTTCGGCTGGCCAGCTCAGAACCATTGGGAATTGCACTGAATGGCGCTGCCGTGCCAATAAAGCCCAGCTCCCCGGCTTGTTTGGGCGACTGAACCCAGCATGGTAAATGCGTGAGCTGACGCTTTTGTGGCTGCTGTGAAAGGGTTTTACAGCCAGTGAGTATGGCTGTGCCCACCAGCAGAGCGAAAAATGCAGATGAATGCACAGTCGATCCTTGTTAATAGGGTTATTTTGTATTCTCTTTTAAGGGTAAGTCGAATTCTACCATCAGACCACCCTTTTCTCGGTTGCGAAGCCTTAACTGGCCCTGATGTGCTGTGATGATGTCGTGACACAGGCTCAGACCCAAACCCGTGCCGTGCGATTTGGTGGAGTAAAAGGGTTGCAGTGCCTGATGTAAATTCCCAGACTGGATCCCTGAGCCCCGGTCTACAACCGCAAATCGCAACCGGGTTTGCTCCTGAACCACCTGCACGGCGATACCCGCCTTGTCACTGCCCGATTCATGGGCGTTCTTGAGCAAATTGAGCAGCACCTGTTCAATCTGAGCAACATCGAAGTAGCCATTGCCCGTCGGCGCAGAGCCGAGCAAGGTGAAAGGGTAGAGTACCTGCAGGCGTTCAAGCAGGGGCGCAACCGGGTGTACTGCGCAACATGGCGCGGGCAGGCGTGCATATTCGGCATAGCGCTGAATAAACTCGCTCAGGTTTTGGGCGCGTTGTGAAACGGTATCCAGCATATCGGGCAGCAGGTCAAGGTGCTTTTGCTGGTTCAGCATAGTCTGCGCTGAGCTCGTAAGAGACTGAATAGGAGCCAGCGAATTATTCAGCTCGTGGCTGATCAGGCGAATGGCATTTTTCCACAGCATTATCTCTTCACGATTTTGCTCTGCCGAGACGTTTTTGCAGATCACCAGGTTGTGTGGCTGGTAGTTCAGTGTTACCGACTCAACCCCAAGATAAAACGTATGTTTTTGCTCCTGTTGCTCGAAACTTAACATCCCGCTATAGCCGTTATTGAGCGCCTGCGCCAGCGCCTCTGGCAAGGTATCGCAGGCCGTATCCAGCGAACTGCCAGTCAGGGCACCTGGCTGTTTGTTCAGAAGCTGACGTGCGGCGGCATTGTGATAAACAATATGGCGGTGTTTATCGAGCAGCAGGGTCGCCATGGGCGAGGCCTGAACTATGCTGTCCAGTACCAGCTCTTTTTGATTCAGCTTTTGCTTTTGTTGCTTCAGGTTTGCACTGAGCTGGTTGTACAGCGCTATCAGGCGGGTCAAATCTGGATCCGAAGACGGTGAGATGCGCAGTGACAGATCGCCATCCTTAATGCTTTTGATCCCATCTTCCAGCGTCGCCAGGATCTGCTGACGACGCCTGATCTGGCGGCCAAGTAGCATAAACAGAGCCAGCAATGACGTCAGCAAAGTCACTGCACAGGCCAGGACGACAGGAATGCCCTGCTGTAATGCAATGGTCAGTGTAATCAGTGCACCTGTCAGCACCGCAGTACAGGTTAACAGTATTTTGCCGGAAAAAGACCAGTGCAGGGACGCTTTCATCGTTTGAGTCCAAATTTGTCCATTCGGCGATACATAGCCTGGCGGCTTAGCCCCAGGCTTTTTGCCGCATGTGTGACATTGCCTTGATGTTTGTCCAGAGCTTGCGTTATATCCTCAATACTAAACTCATGATTCACCATGGTGGAGGCCGAGGTACTGAGGCCAAGATCCGCCGCTTCAATTTGTACCCCGCTAGCAAGCAACTCAGCCCGGCCAATTACATTTTGCAACTCGCGGACGTTACCCGGCCAGGCATAACGTTTGAGTAAGCGCTGGGCACCGTCACTCAGCACTTTTCCCGAAGTCAGAAAATGGTGTGCAAGAGGGATAATATCGTCAGGCCGTTCAGCCAGAGGGGGCAGGCGCAGCTCAATCATGTTGAGGCGATAGTACAAGTCCTGGCGGAAGGTGCCCCGGGCAATGGCCTCATTGAGGTTCGCGTTGGTTGCGCTGATCACTCTGACTTTGACTTTTTGGGTTTTACTGCTGCCAACGGCTTCAAACTCGCCGGTTTGCAGTACTCTCAGGAGTTTTTGTTGGCCCGTCAGCGGCAGGTTGCCGATTTCATCGAGAAACAGCGTCCCCCCATCTGCGGCGGCAAAACGTCCCTCGCGGCTTTTCGTTGCGCCCGTATATGCCCCACTAACAACACCGAATAGCTCGGCTTCTATCAGCTCGGCAGGTAGCGCACCGGCATTAACGCGAATAAAGGGTTTATCCCGGTAGGCACTGTTGGCAACCAATAGCTCGGCGATTTTTTCTTTACCCGCGCCGTTGGGCCCGGTGATCAATACCTGTGCGTCGGAGCAGGCCACCTGTGTTGCGGTCTCCAGCAAAGGCAGCATGGCTTGATCGGCAAAGATCAGTCCGCTGAGATCATATTCAGAGCACAATTTGTCTCGTCTGAGCTTAAACTGCTTCTTGCTGCGTGTCTGGGATTGTTGTAGCTGGTACATCTCCAGCAAATTATTCACCGAGCTCAGTAACTTGTCATCCTGCCAGGGCTTGGCGATATAGTCTGCGGCACCATGTTTGATAAGCTCCACCGCCATCTCTAGCTGAGCCCAGGCGGTCAGCAGAATAATGGGCAGATCCGGGTTGAGGGCGCGGATCTGATGATAAAGCGCCTTGCCTTCTTCGCCTGAGGTGGTGTCACTGGTGAAGTTCATATCCTGGATCACTAAGTCGTAATCCTGAGACTGCAGCATTGCTAAACCCTGCTCGGGCGAATCGGCGCCTTCGCAGTCGATATCATTGATTAAAAAAAGTATTTTGAGCGCTTTAATGACATCGGTGTTGTCATCAATGACGAGAATTTTATGTTGCATCGCGTTTTTATCGTTATTGTTGTCAAGATGAAAGGGCTTTTCAGCCCATATTCTAACTGGTTTTGGTCACCCTTGCCGGGGCTATCTTAGCGGCTTTACGCACAGGAATATACACCGCAGCGGCACTGAGCAGCCATACAGCCAGGGCAACCAGTACGGCCAGCCAAGGCTCAACCAGGCCTTGTGCCCGCAAATGGGTCACAAAATAGTTATTAAGCCACAGCGCGGTGAAGCTGCCAAGCACAATACCAACAAAAGCAAGCAAAGCATTTTCCAGCAACAGGGTTTTAAGCACTGTATGCTGGCTGGCACCCAGGGCACGCAGAATGCCGATGTCCCTTTGACGAATAGAGACTGAGAAAGAAACCAGGCCTATGATGCCAAATCCGGTGACGGTAATGGCGATAACACTGATCCCTATCATAATGAATGCGAACGTGCTGCGGCCATCCCATAAGCGCTTTTTCGCACGGGCGGCAAACTCCACCCGTTCCACAATGCGCCCGTGCTGTTGATAGAGCACATCCTCAACGTCTTTAAGAATGCCATCATGGGTGCCTGGTTTAACCCTGATCAAATAGTTGACGTTGTTATTGCCAAAATGGGCCTGAGGGACAATGGTTGAGTGATACCATTGTTGCTCATAAACGGCCCCTTCACCCAGCATTTTATCGGCATACACCCCGACCACCTGATAGGGGCGGCGAGCGCGTTGCAGGTAGATGGTTTGTCCCAGCGCACTTTGCTCACCAAACAGGCTTTTCGCGAGTGTTTCACTGATCAAGACGACACTGGCATAGCGATTATGCGAAGCCTCGGCAAAAACAAACTCATTGGGGTAGAAGTTGCGCCCCTGCGTAATGGCTAAGCTCAGAGTTGCAACGCCCTGTGAGGTCACGTCAAACTGGGCATTTTCAAAGCCTGCTTCTTCCTGGTCGATGGTTTTGTACACCAGATTACTGCCGGTGACGGTGGCAAGCACCAGCTCGTTACTGGCATACGTGACGTGAGTTACTTCCCCCAGTGCGCTGAGGTTGGTTAAATCGCGCTGGATCAGGGCCGATTTATCGACCTGATTGTCGAACACCTTAGTGTAGACGTTAAGTATCTCGACTTCGTCAAGGTGCGAGGGGATCAGCCAGTTCTTAAGCGTACCGTAGCTGATAAAACTGGCGTTGCCGACTATGGTCACGGCAATGGCTATCTGGATCAGGATCATCACAGAGATATTGCGGTGCTTTATAATGATTTTAAGTATGTGTTTGAGTGACATGCGACTATCCTCTTAACTGTGCTGCGGGGGCGGTGCGACTGGCTTTGATAATGGGGTAGAGTCCGGCGGCAAATATCGCCACAAAGATCCCCACGGCAGCTTGCAATGCAAACAGCGTGTCCATGCTGTACATACGGCGTACCTGCTCGGCGTCGGCCAGATAATCGGCCTGATACAGGGCCAGATGAAACATCGCGACTAAGCCAAATTGTGCCAGCAATAAACCCAGCGCAATTGCAGCGCCACTGAGCATACTCAGCTCCAGCAGTTGCACCTTGAGAATATACAGTTTGTTTGCGCCGAGTGCCCGATACAGGGAGACGAGTTTGGCCCGACTCTGGTTTTTAGCCAGCAAAATGCCGATGGTGTTGATCAGGCAAATAGCAAACAGCAGGTAGGCAAACTTAAGATAAATCTGCTCCCAATAAAGGTTGTCGCTCATTCTGTCGTTGAGGCTGGCCAGTTGCGTCAGATAATAAGGCTCTGAGTGACCAAAGCGGCCCTGAGATGCCTGTTGCTGCGTATAGTTGCGCATCCACAGGGTCAGCTCAGCATGGCTATTGTCGTGCTGCACAGAGTCCAGCACCGCCCAGGCATGCAGATAACCGCACTCGGCACTTTTGAGTCCCTGCACATCTTCCCGGCGATAACGGGTTCTTGCGGCTTCTTCCTTGGTGCGGCATGGCATAAAGCCGGTTCGTGGCAAATTGTTGGCATGAGCATATCCCAGCGGGACGACGGCCATATCGTTGGCCCGTGCCTGAAAGCGCATATTCTGAAAACGGCGCAGGTAAGCAGACATATCCATGACGCCGACGACCTCCAGCTGACGGTTGTTGATCACTACCTGTTTGCCGATGGAGTTTGCTCCGCCAAATAGTAAGTCATTGGCTTTTTTATCCAATACAATCACCGCAGCATCCTGCATATCTTCGCGCCAGGGCGCACCATAAATAAACGGTACCTGGAGCAGGTCAAAGTACTGTGGATCAGCGGCAGAGGCCTCGGCGGTAACGGGCCTGACACTATTATCAGGCAGGTCGAGCACAAACGAGGTGGTGTAATTGAACGATAAGCGGGTAGCGTCGTTTGCGCTGAACGCCTCAGCCAGGGCGCCTGCATCGCGAAAGGTCAGCGGAGGCGAGCGAAACTCAGAGCGCCGGTCAAACTCCGGATCCATAAAATTCAGGCTGACGTGATACACCCGATCGGCTCTTTGGTCGATGGGAGAATGGCCGCTTCGTGTGACTATGGTGCCCATAGTTAGCAACAGGGTGATGCCAATGGCCAGGTTAAGTACCATCAGTAAGGTCAATTTGCGCTTTTGTTTCAGGCCGCGCCAGGCCAGTTGCATTAAATCCTTCATTGCAGCCACCTAAGAGATCAATTCGACCAGCTCATTCTTGTTGATATCTCGCAGTTGTCCGTCGAGAATCTGAATGTTGCGATGCGCCCGCTGCGCCAGTTCATGATCATGTGTGACCATCAGCAAGGTGGTGCCCTGGCGGTTGATCTCTTCCAGCAGTTCCATCACCTGTCTGGCCATCAGCGTATCCAGGTTTCCGGTGGGCTCATCGGCGAGCAAAAAACGCGGTTTACCGGCAAGCGCGCGGGCTATGGCAACACGCTGTTGCTGACCACCACTCAGTTGCGCCGGAAAGTGACTGGCACGACCGCCAAGCCCCACCAATTCCAGACTTTCCTCGATACGTTGCTTACGCGCCTTGGCCGACAGGCCGCGGAAAATTAGCGGCACCTCAATGTTGTCGTAAAGATTGAGGTCACCAATGAGGTTAAACCCCTGAAAGATAAAGCCTATTTTTTCATTGCGCAGGCGAGAGAGCTGCTTGTCATCCAGGGTGCTGACGTCTTCTCCGTCCAGCTCATAGGTACCTTGTTCGAAGTTTTCCAGTAACCCGGTGATGTTCAAAAAGGTGGTTTTACCTGAGCCTGAGGGACCCGTTACGGCGATAAACTCGCCTTCTTCAACCATGAAGTTAACGTCTGACAGCGCGTGCGTTTCGACCAATTCGGTACGGTAGATTTTACTGATGTTTTTCATACGTAACATGGGATGTTTCCTTTATTATTATTCGCTGAGGATCACGTGCTGTGATTGTCCAAAAGCTGCCAGGCTTGAGATGATGATTGTATCACCAGCTTGCAGTCCGTGGGTAATCTCCACCTCTCTGACACTTTTGACACCCAGTGAAACAGGGGTTCTGTATGCGGAGTTTTGTTCAATTTTATAGGCGGTGCGTGATGCACCGGTCTCGACAAAGGCTCCACGTTCGACTTTCAATATGTCTTGTTTTTGGGCAATGATGATCTGCGCATTAACCCGCTGGTTCTGACGCAAATTTCCCGGCTGCTCGGTAAAGCGAATACGACCGCGTACCTGGCCTTGCTCAACTTCAGGAGAAATGGCGACTAAGGTTGCGCTGTATTGTGCGTTGTTAATTTGCACGTTGGCTTGCAGACCGATCCCCAGTTCATCAGCGAGGTTTTCTGGGATATAGGCTTCTACTTCCAGCTCATTCAGGTTAACCAGCGACATCAGCGGAGTATTGCGTTGCACATGTTGTTTCTGCTGAACGTTCAGGGTGCCAACAATGCCGGATAAAGGGGAGTGCAGGGTCAGTGCCTTAACCTGACGACGCAGCTCTTCGGTGAGGTGGCGCTGACGGGTCAGATTCAGTTCGCTGCTTTTCAATTCAAAACTCAGCCGCTCCTGCGCCAGTTGCAGACTGGCAATCGCGTGACGTTCGTTGAGTTCAGCGCGCTTCAAAGCGACCTGGGTTTGTTCTAGCTCTTCTTTAGAGATGATCTGCTTTTCTATACTGGTGCGGGCACGGGCCATTTCGCTTTGTGCAGCTTCCAGTTCGACTCTGGCCAGCTCCATTTGTTGGGTGTTGTCCAGCTGCTGTTGTTTTATTGCGATCTTTTGGCGACTGACTTCCATCTCCAGGCGTGCCAGCGTCGCCTCTTCCTGCAGCAGCTGGTTGCGTAGTTCAGGACTGTCGATGCTCAGCAGGGCCTGACCCGCTGCAATCTCATCGCCAGCTTTTACAAATAAAGTGACGGTCCCTGCTGCAATGGCGTACAGGGATGGACTGTCTGCAGCCATAGTGCGTCCCTCTACACGCAGATCCTGAACCATATCGCCCCTTACAACGGTGGCAGTACGTAGCGATTGTAAGGACACGACCTGATCAGCACTGAGTAGTTGATCGAAACTGTTGAAAGAGGCTGCTGCTGCACCTATCAGCCCAACGGCAGCAGCTGCACCAATCCACCAGTGCGGTAGTCTGCGCTTTTGCTGGATCACTTTATCTTGTTGTTTGGTATCTCGGATCATGCCAGGTACGGCTCCTTGTTTTTTGATTACGAGTCTCTTTTACAAAATCGGTGCCAATATTTAACTTTATGAATTTAAAGAGTTATTTATATTTTCTATTGAAAGCTGCTATCGCTGCGGACGGACAGCGGACAGTACGCGGACAGTCAGTCACTGTTCGGACACTGTACCGGCAGCTTAGCGAGTGCAGCAACAGAATACACTGGCTTTACAGGCATGATCCTGTACCATAATGGCCATACTAAGTTGCTGTTAAGTAAGAGGTAATGGAGATACGATGATCCAGTTAGATGAAGTAACCTTTAGGCGCCGGGATGGAGCTGGCTATAGAAATGTGTTGAATGGCCTGAGCTGGTCAGTGTCGGGGGCTGAGCAGGTTGCGTTAACCGGTGAAAGTGGTTCGGGCAAAACGACTTTGCTGAATATACTGGCAGGGATGCTGACTCCCGACTCAGGTGAAATTTGTATCAATGAGCAGGCCATCCATACCTATAACGCCACACAGCTGGCCCTGCACCGTCGTACGATCGGTATGATCTTCCAACATTACCAGTTACTCAGCCCGCTTAATGTGGCCGACAATATGGCTTTTCAGGCACGCCTGAATGGTCGTTCGGTTGATCGTGGTGATATCACGGCAATGGCAAAGCGGCTGGGGCTGGGCGATAAACTCAATGCCTATCCAGCGCAGCTCAGTGGCGGAGAACAGCAACGTGTCGGGATTGCCCGGGCATTGCTCAATCAGCCCCGTATAGTACTGGCCGATGAACCCACTGGTAATCTCGACAGTGAGCGTAGTCAGGAGGTATTAGAATTACTGATGACTTTGTGTAAGGAGCAAGGTGTCAATCTGATTATGGTGACACACAGCCGCGCGCTTGCCGCGCAGTTGCCACGTCGGGTGGAATTACGTGACGGGCGTATACATGAGTGAACTACGTCTTATATTATTGATTTACTATAACTTTTATTGTCGCCACAAGGGGCTGCTAGTTTTGTTTCTGGTGGGTCTGAGCCTGGGAAGTGCGTTGCTCAGTGCGACATTGGGCCTGAACCACGAAGCCTCGCAGCGTTATCAGACCAGTACTGCGCTACTGGCACAGCCAGTGAGCCATTTTATTCGCCCACCGCTGGGTGAACGTGGTTTACCTTTCTCTCTGTGGCAACGGCTTTCAGAGGCCGGGTTTAAGCAGACTCAGCCCGTACTGGAAGGGAGACTCAGAAGCGACGAGGGCAAGCTTATTGCTATCCGGGGTGTTAATTTACTGCAATGGCAAACCGCTGCTGCTACACAGCCTTCGCAGCGTAAATCTGGTCAATCAAACACAGAGCATGCATTATTCGATACGCTTTATATGTCACCGGAACTTATGGCCAGATTACAGCTCGACAAGGCAACGTTGCGTTTTCAGGGGCAGAGCTACCCTGTTAGTCAGCTGGATGGGGCTGGTCATTTTGCACTCATGGACATCAGTCTGGCAGATCGGTTGCTACAGGCTAAGGGCGTCAGCAGCTACTTTGAAGTGGCGGGTTTAAGTGCGTCACAATTACAGCAGATGAGCACACTACTGGGCAATGAAGCCCGACTGGAATCCGCTAAGGCACAAACATTTGATGCCCTCTCCGGGGCCTTTTTCTTCAATCTTCAGGCCCTTGCGTTGCTTGGTTATGTGGTGGGCGCTTTTTTAAGCCTGAATGCCATCAAGCTGGCATACCAGAGCCGTTTATCCTTGCAGCAACAAATGGCCACGCTTGGTTGCCGTCAGGGTCAATTACTCAAAGCGCTGTGCCTGGAAGTGGCGGTCCTGAGTGTGATAGCCGCAACATTGGGCAACCTGCTTGGCGTGCTGATGGCCAATGCCATGATGGGCGACATTAGCACAGTTCTGAGTAGCTTTTATCAGCTGGACCGGACGCTGACAGTACGCTTTGATATTGCTTTGGTGCTTATTGGGAGTGCACTGAACCTCGCGATACTTGCCGGCTTTGTGGTGTTGCAAACCCGTATTGCAAAGTACCTGACACAACGACTGACTCTGGTGCTTTTATCTCTGGCCAGTATTGGTGGTTTGCTATTATTGAACCTGGCGCAGACCCGATGGCAGGCTTTGCTGCTATGTGTTTGTGTATTGCTGGTGTTTTTCGCACTAACACCGCCGTTGGTGCGCCTGGTGTTTAGAGTGAAGTGGCCAACCCATGCACCTTTACCGGTATGGCTTAGAGCTGACAGCCTGACGCAATTACCAGCGTTGTTGAGTGCGGTGCTGGCCATTCTGATGGCGATGGGCTCAGCCATTGGCATGCAGGTGATGGTGGGCAGTTTTAGCAGTGCACTGGATGCGCATTTGCAAACCCGCCTGAAGGCGGATTTATATGTACGGCCAGATAATCCGACCCAACAGATGCGTCAGGCATTGGCGGATATGAAAGAAGTCGCGCAGGTGGGGATTTTCTGGTCGGCAAAAAGCGAACTCCAGGTAGGCAAAGAGACGGTACCTGTGACGCTGATGAGTTTTGGGGAAGACTACCGTTATCACCAGCACCTGACCTTGCTGAACAAGCAGCCTCTGGCAGCGAAACACCTCAGCATTACAAATGATTCAATCTCGTGCCTCGTCAATGAGCCGGGTATGCGTCGTCATAACCTGGCGGTTGGCAATATGCTTAAGGTGCAACAAGGAAAACGAATGTTTGCCTGCCAGATAACCGGTGTGTTTTATGATTATGGAGAGCCGGGTGTTAATCTGGTGGTTAGTAGCTCAGTCATTTCACAGCAGGCGTTTTTATATGAAGCATTTGGTTTTATGTTGACGCTTCACGATGGGGTCGATTCAGAGCTGGTAGCCGATTCTATCAGCCAGCGCTGGTCATTGCTTGGGCACCAGATGGTCCATAATCAGGTTTTTAAGCGTTTTGCAAAGCAGCTGTTTAGTCAGACTTTTCTCGTTACCCATGCCCTGAATATCTGCATTATGTTGATCGCGTTGTTTGGCGTTTGGGTGAGCTTTTTGACCCTGGGACGACAACAGTTACAGCCCATGGCGGTATTACAGACTTTAGGTGTTACGCAGGGGCAGTTATTGGTCCTCAAGCTGTCTCAGGTTGGGCTTATTCTGGGTTTGACCCTGTTACTGGCGGTGCCTCTTGGGATCCTGTTGGGCTGGGTCTTGCTGGAGTATGTGATGCCTATTGCTTTTGGCTGGAGCATGGCTATGGTGCTTAGCTGGGGCGATATCTGGGGATTTTGTGCTGTGGTGCTGTTTCTGGCGTTGGTCGTTAGTGCCATCCCTCTATTAAAACTGATAAAACGCAATGTGGCTGATAATGTCGCGCAGCTGTAAGGAAGAAGTAATGTTAAGTATCAGGTTAATTTTGTTGATGGCACTGATGTTGTCCGGGTGTCAACCCGTTGAACCTCAAGACGAGAGTCGTAATGCGGGCATGGCTGTGCTTGGCCAGACGCTGGGGAAGCCGGTTGATGCGACTCAGTCACTGATATTTCCCGGTGATCATGGCGCTCATCCTGAACAAGGGGTGGAATGGTGGTATGTGACGGGCAATTTGACAGCGCGCGATGGTACTCAGTTTGGTATGCAATGGACTTTATTTCGTATACTCGACCCGGGCTTTTCTGCCTCTCAGTCTCCGTGGTGGGATGGGCAACTTTACTTTGCCCATTTTGCTTTGCAAGATGGCACGACACATCAGGCATTTGAGCGTTATGGCAGGGCTGGGCAGGTGAACATAAACGCGAGTCCCTTTATTGCCAGATTGGACGACTGGCAGCTGGCAAGTCAGGGTACTTCATTCTTACCTTTACGATTACAAACTCAGGAGTCTGGTTATGGATTGGATATTACGCTGACAAGTAGCCCGCTGGTGTTGCATGGTGAGCAGGGGTACAGCCAGAAAACACAACAAGGCCATGCCTCCTTTTATTACAGCTACCCTTTTTTACAAGTGGCGGGCACACTGACCTATGCAGGCAAGCCTTATCAGGTTAAGGGCCAGGCCTGGTTAGACAGAGAATGGTCCTCGAGCCTGATTGATAGTCAGCATGGCGGCTGGGACTGGTTTAGTTTGCAGGGCAGTGAGCCTGGACAAGGAGCACTAATGGCATTTTGTACTCGAGATGAAACACAAGCCTATGCCTATTGCAGTGCTTCAGAAATCTCTGCGTCTGGACAGGTCACTGCATATCCGAACGAGCAGGTCACTTTGACAGTACTCAATCGGGTGACAACCCGTGAGGTGCAGCACCCTATAAGCTGGCAATTACAGCTTCCAGGTAAAGAGGCGGTGATCATTGATGCCCTGCAGAGTGATTCTTTCAATACGCTGAGCGTGCCTTACTGGGAAGGCAGAGTACGTAGCAGAGGAGGGTTTGTCGGGCGAGGATATGGTGAGTTGTTTGGCTATGATTAACAAACAATGATGAGGAACAATCTGGTCTGAGCGCCAACACGGTGTCGTGATATCTATCATGTCTCGTTTGGCAGCACCTGCGCGTTTCCTGTTGAGGGGAATGTATACAAGTGTAAACCAGCTATTCTTTCTATCTTCGCAATACTGTACACTACGCGACCATTTGATTGGGCAGTCCGGTTTTAGAGTACTGGTCTGGGCAATAAAAGCGTAATCCGGTTCGTGCCTGAACCAAGAAAGTAAGCAGGTAGTTATGATCTCATTTGTGGTGTTGATCACCGTATTAGTGTGTTTTGTCGGTTACGGGCTCTGGCCTTTAGTTGCTTCGGTATTGGGGTATCTGATATCGGAGCAGGCTGTAGAGACCATGATCCTGATGTTGTTCTGGTTGACTATGGTATTTATCCAGTTTGTGGCGATGTGGCAGATTGCGAAGAAAAAGTCCCACGGACGTAAGTTATTTTTTTATACCGTATGGATTTGTGTCTTTGTGCAGGGCGCCGACTTGCTACTTGGCGACGAAGGTGAGGTGTCTCTTTGGGCGCTGGCGGATTTGTTTATCTATCCGGCGTTAGCGATGTGGGTGTTGTATGCCAGTGACGCAAAACAGTATTTTGAACAGTAACACTGAGAGTAATAGCATGAGTAAATGTGGTAAATGTGACAGCGAAATTTCTTTTATGTCGGTATTAAATACGCCGAATCCGTTCAAGCTAAAATGCGGCAGCTGTAAAGCGCCGATTGCGCTGAGTTTGGTGAGCGCGGGCATTGTTGCGGGTATCTTAATGGCGGTGATCAGTGCTATCTTATGGCACTTCTATGGCTCAGAAGGCTTCTGGATAAAGGTGGTGCTGCCAACAGTATTGATTGCAGAAGGTCTTTACTTTGCGGCCATCCGCACGGGCCTGGTAAAAGTAAAACCAGCACAAGCAGAATAAAAAACGGGAGCCACTGGCTCCCGTTTTGTTGTGCACTTAACTCAACTCAATCTTGTAAGTTGGCACGGTATTAACCTTTTTGCTCAGATGTCCAAGCAGCAGCCACCAGGCAAACAAGGCCGCCAGCATCAGCGCAATCCACATAACGGCCGAGGCCGGTGCCGTGCCCAGCTGCCCTATCTGGTATACCAGGGTAGCCAGAATATAGGCAATCGAGGTTGTCCAGCCAATCACTACCCACATCCACTGACTGCCCGACTCGCGCTTAATGGCGCCCAATACCGCCACACACGGCGTATAAAGTAAGATCAGCACCAGGTAGGCAAAGGCGCCGAGCTGACCATCAAACTGCGCCGCCATCGCACTCAATAACTCGTTCCCCGCATCTGCGCCTTCTTCAACGGCACCCAGACCCAGTGGGTCACCCAGGTTGTTAAGCAAATCAATGGAATTATCCCACAGGGTCATCACCGCTTCGCTTGCGGCGTCTTTGAGAGACCAGTCACCGGGTTGTTCCTGCGCACCTACGTACAGGGCATCCATGGTGCCAACAATGGCCTCTTTGGCAAACAAACCGGTGACTATGCCCACTGTGGCGGGCCAGTTATCCTCTGCAATACCCAGCGGTGCAAACACCGGTGTAACCACCTGTGCGGCTTTAGAGAGCAATGAGGCGTCGCTGTTCTCATGACCAAAACTGCCATCTGTACCAATGGAGTTGATCATGCTCAGCAGCGCGACCACGAATACGATGGTTTTACCGGCACGCGTAATAAAGCTACGCAAACGCTGCCAGGTGGTCATCAGCAGGTTGCGCCAGACAGGCAAATGGTAGGCAGGCATTTCAATAAAAGAAGGGACTTTCTCCTGCTTAAAGACGCGCTTTCTGAACAAATAGCCGGAGCCCACCGCCACCAGAATACCAAACACATACAGGGCAAAGACGATATTAGCGCCATTGACCGGAAAAAAGGCGGCAGCAAACAAAGCGTACACGGTTAAGCGGGCACCACAGGACATGAAAGGCGCCATGATCACCGTGAGCAGGCGATCCGACTCGCGGCTCATGGTGCGAGCACTCATCACCGCCGGGACGTTACAGCCAAACCCCACAATCAGCGGCACAAACGCGTTGCCCGGCAATCCGATGGAGGACATCAGACGGTCGATCACAAAGGCGGCGCGCGACAGGTAACCACTGTCCTCAAGAATAGACAAACAAAAATACAGCACCGCTATTACCGGAATAAAGGTCGCAACCAGCTGTAAGCCGGCCCCGAAGCCGTCACCCAGCAATACGCCCAACCACTGGGGCGCCCCCAGGTTGGCCAGTAGCAGCTTAGTGCCGTCAATAAAAATAGCGCCGACAAGAATGTCGAAAAAGTCGATAAAAACGGCCCCGAAGTTCACGGCAATGGTAAACATCAGGTACATCATAAACAGGAAGATAGGGACGCCCAGCCAGCGGTTAAGCACCAGCTTGTCGAGCGAGGTGGTGAAATCAGAGCGAGTCTGCGACATGATGCTGACGCCATTGCTCAGCGTTTTAACGTTTTGATAGCGCTTAATGGTGTCTTCGTTGCTGAGATCCGGCCCTGTACCTGACTGCTTACGTGTGGTGGCTTGCGTGGCTTTCAGGTGATTGTTCAGCGCATCTGTCAGTAGCGTCAACCCTTCACCGGTTGAGCCCACCATAGCGATAACGGGCGTATCAAGGCGTTGTGCCAACAGCTCAAGGTTGAGCTCCTTACCTTGCTGGCGCGCTACATCGGTCATGTTGGCAACCACAATGACGGGCGTGCCCGTTTCCTGCATCTGTGTGGTCAGGACCAGGTTGCGTTCAAGGTTGGCACAGTCGACCACATTGATGATCAGATCGGCATCCTGAGCGCGAATATAGTCAATGGCGATTTGCTCATCCTGGCCCGGATCTATCTGTGCCATGCTGTACAGGCCCGGTAAGTCAATTAACTCGACCTGCTGGCCCTGTAATGTTAGCTCGCCGCTTTTGCGCTCAACAGTCACGCCGGGCCAGTTGCCGACCTTTTGTCTGGCACCCGTAAGACGGTTAAATAGGGTAGTTTTACCACAGTTGGGGTTACCAACGAGGGCGATTCTCACGTTATCTTACTCCTTGAATTTAGCGGCTTAGCTGGATAAAACGCGCATCTGTTTTGCGGATACTGATATAGGTGTTGCCAACCTTGGTCTGGATTGGGCAGCCCAAAGGGGCGACGTTCAAGACCGAGATCGTCTCGCCGGGGATCAGGCCCAGTGCCATCACGCGGCTGATCAGGGCTGCATCCGGGTGGTCAATGCCCGCAATGATTGCTGTGTCGTTGGGTTTTAAATCTGCAAGTGTCATAGAGATAATGCAAACCTTGATAAGAATTATTTATTATTAGGGTGCTATGGTACCGCAACTTAAATGTCATAAACAAGCTGGCGCAGCAAAAGAGGTGGGTTATTTTGCTGATTGATAAAGTTATATATTTTAGGCGGTTACGTATTTTAAAGGAATGTCATCAGGGTGTTGTCAGGTGCGCTGTACGCTTTGCATTTTATTTGCTAACTGGTTGCACATTATCGCTTTAGAGTGTTGTTGCTCAGCCATCATCATTAATAGCTGAGCACTTGGGGTTTAGCTGGGCGATGTTTAAAACGTTTCTTTAAGCAAGTTAAGCATATCCTCAACCGACAGCTTGCTGGCCTGCTCGTTACCTGCCAGCAATTGATCAGCCAGATCGCGTTTATGCTGGTGTAGCGCCACAATCTTTTCTTCTATGGTGTTTTTGGCGATGAGACGATAAATGGTCACCGGGCGCTGCTGGCCCATGCGATGCGCTCTGTCTGAAGCCTGCGCTTCAACCGCCGGATTCCACCAGGGGTCCATATGGATCACATAGTCTGCGGCGGTCAGGTTCAGCCCCGAGCCACCGGCTTTAAGGCTGATCAAAAATACTTCGCCATTGCCACGCTGAAAGGCATTGACCCGCTCCTGACGTTGTGCGGCAGGTGTACTGCCGTCCAGATACTGGTAGGTCACTCCGCGTTGCTCAAGAAGCGTTTTGATGATCTGCAGATGGCCCACGAATTGGCTGAAGATCAGCGCCTTATGGTTATTCTGCCGTAATTCGTCGAGTAGCTCACTCAGGGCATCCAGCTTACTGCTGGGCAGCGTGCTCTCGGTCATCACCAGTTTCGGGTGACAACAGGCCTGGCGCAGCTTAGTCAGCTCAGCGAGCATTTTTATGCGTTGCTCTGCCGCCGAGCTGGTGCTGGCAGATTCAGTGATCTGATCGATGGCATGTTGTCGCAGTGCCTCGTAAAACGCCATTTCGTCATCACTGAGTGAGACGGTGAGGTTAATTTCAGTTTTCTCTGGCAGCTCGGTGAGTACCTGGCTTTTCAGACGACGCAGAATAAAGGGTTTCACCAGTTGTTTAAGACTCTGACGTGCTTTGTGTGCTGCCAGTTTGTCCTGCTCGGCATTTTCCATAGGCTGAGCAAAGCGGGCATTAAAGCGCTTCAGGTTGCCGAGCAGGCCGGGATTAACAAAGCGAAACAGTGACCACAATTCAGTGAGGTTATTTTCAATCGGCGTGCCTGTGGTGATCATCTTAAACTCACCTTTAAGTGCACAGGCTGCCACAGTGCGTTTTGCCAGCGGATTTTTCAGCGCCTGCGCTTCATCGGCGACAATGGTGTACCAGTGCTTGCTTTTCAGCAGTTCCGCCTGACGTTGCAGCAGGCCATAACTTATGACCACACAATCGAATGGCCCTGCCTGTGCCAGCAGCTGTTCTCGCTCCTGGCTGCTGCTGTGGTCGCTGAACAGCGTCATGTTCAGCACCGGCGCAAACTTGCTCGCTTCCTGTTGCCAGTTAAAACATACTGAGGTTGGCGCAATGATAAGCGTTGGCCCTTCACTGGCACGCGCCAGGATCACGGCCAGCGCCTGCAGAGTTTTACCCAGTCCCATGTCATCAGCCAGACACGCCCCGGCGCCCCAGTGCGCCAGTCGCATGGCCCAGTCAAACCCGGCAAGTTGGTAATCGCGCAGTTGCGCCTGCAAGGTGGAGGGGACACTGAGCGCCAGCGTATTGGCCTGGTGCATTTTTTTGCTTTGTTCTTCCCAGGCGGGCAGGGTTTTCATCCGCATACCTGTTGTTGCTTCGGCCACCAGACCGCTGGCAAGGGGGTGAAATTGCCCCTGATCTGTGACTTCATTGAGTTTTGCGAGCTGACTACGCAGGTCCTGTGACAGGGCAAGAATTTGCTCGCCATCCAGGCTGACAAAGCGGCCGTTGCTGGTGCTCATCAAGCTGAGCAGTTTTTTCAGCTCGATTACCTGAGCGTCGTCTACCTGTAGCTCTCCGGTTACGTCAAACCACTGATTTTGTTTGGTCATTGCCAGCGCCAGATGCTGGGGTTCAAGCGCTTTACTGAGGCGGAATTTTTTCCCTCGCGGCCAGCGTAGCCGCAGCGCAAATCCCGCTGGCGGCGCGCCAACACAGTGCTCGAGCTGCTCCAGGGCTTCCAGCGCCAATTCTGTGTCGTCCAGTTGCAGGCGATTATCTGCCATCGCCAAAAATGCCGGACAGTGTTCGTCCAGTAATTCGAGCAAGCCTTGTTCCTGCGCTAAATCTCGCCGGGTAGCGACGCGCTTGCCGTCAATTTCGGTGGTCAGGCTGGGGCTGCCAATACCGGGGTGCAACATTGGGCCCTGATCGCCAAAGGGCATACTGACGCAATGAAATTCGAGGCCGCCCTGATAAGGAGTGATATTGATCACCAGCTCTTCAGCTGCTTCCACTGTGGTGAGTCCGGTCTCTACGCCTTCGAGGTCGGACTGAATATTCAGCAGCGGGGCGATGGCGGTGATACTTGCGAGCAGCTTGGGCTTGGCGGCCTTAGGTACAACCAGGCCGCTCTCGCCGATAATCTCAGCAACTTGCAGGTGCTGGCGGGTGAACAGGGTAAAGCCGTAGCGGTGCCCCTGCAGCGGGTAAAAGGCATACTCGCCGGCTCGGGTGTGTTCATCCAGCTGCAAGCGATAGTCTATGCCCTGTGGCAGGTTAGGTATTGAGATCAGCAGCTCGTCTCCGTTGTCGCGGATCTGCAGTTCAGCCGGGTATTCTGTCAGTTCGATTTCTCGACTGAAATCATCGCCCAGGTAGAGGTTATGGGCGCCAGCGGCTGCGCTTAGTGCACTTGCGCCTTCCAGTTCAAAGATCCGCCCACCGTAATAGCTGTGATTCTCGTACACCCGAATGGCTGCAATGATCTCTTTGTCTTTGTCGTTCAGATAGTCAAACTGCTCGGGCTCGTCGATTAAGCGTTTCAGCGCCACATTACGGCCTTTACTCCAGCCATTTTTGCCGAGCTTTTGCTCGCGAGGTTTCAGGGTCAGTTCGAATCGTGATTGTTCAAGTTGCCAGATGAGCCGATGGCTTTGTGGCGACTTATCTGCAGGGGCTGTGGCAGCGGGCGACAGGCTTTGCAGCTTTTCCAGTGCCAGCTCCCAGTCGCTTTTTTGTTCTACCATAGCAGCAAAGTTAAGCACCAAACGCTGCGCTAAGGGCGGGACCGGCGCCTGATTAAGTACCAGCAGATCTGCGCCCATACAGGCAAATAAAGGTTGCTGCATTGAGGTGAAGGTGGTGCAGGCCTCGCTGAGGCGACTGAGCCTGGCGGCATGCACATGGGCACCCGTCCAGTGGGTTGCAAGGGCAATCAGCAACTGCAACAGCGCAAAGTTAAAGGGCTGCGCTTTCCTGAGCACCTCATAATCTTGATACTGCTCGCTAAATGACTGGCCGTTATTAAGGCACTCGGTGAGATATTCCAGTAAGTTCAAAATGGCATAGTTGAAGGCAGGGGCTTTTTTATCAGCGGATTCGGTGCGAACCAGCTCGCGAACGGTGCCAAACAGCTGAGGCTGCCCCTGGCTTGCCTGGACCAGTACTGCCAGTTTATGGAACAGGCCCGGCAGGCCGCCCAGATATTGCTGTTTGCGGCGGGCAATTTTGTTTTTCGCCACAATGGCTTGCTCAAACAAGGTCAGTGCAGTTTGCTGCTCCCCTGAGCACATGGCAACCATGGCGCGCAGCTGAAGTGCATAGCAACTGGTGTCGTCGCCAAGCGCAGAAAGACACGCGTCCAGTTGTACACGGTACAGATATTGCTCGGCCAGTAAGCAATGCAGTTGCTGATTGTCAGGCTGACGCTCGCACAGTTGCTCGATAAGCTTGAGTGCGGCAAAGTTGTTCTGACAGTCGCTTTGTAATGAATGAACCAATGTGGCACACGCCTGATAGAGCAACTGCGGTGGCAGCTCGGCCAGACGGTCGACGTCCGCAGGAAAAAACAAAGTGCTGATCAGTACCTGATTGGTATTGTGGTCCAGATACTGTGGATTTTTATGAAAGGCTAGCAAAGCCGTGGCTTTGTCGTATTGGCCAAGTATCAGCAAGTCGCGGATAAAGCGCTGTTCGTCCGCAAAATCACGCTCCCATTCATACAGGTTAATGATAGGTACGACTTGTTCGGCGCAATTGAGTGTGCTGATAAAGCGATCCTGACGCAGCGCGTTATAACACAGCGACACTTCAATGAGTGGCGCTACCCTGAGACCCTTTTGATTGCTGATCAGCAATCCGGCTTCGACCAGTGCCGCTCTTTGCTCCGCCAGCATGCCCTGGCACAGAGCAGGCAGCTCATGCACCTGTGCGTCGACCAGTAACTTCAGCAAGCGTTTGAGTCTGCTGATAGCAACCGGTTTGCCAATCAATGCCAGCACCTCCAGCATGACTTGCTGTTCGGCGGGCAATTGTGCGTAAAGTGTCAGAAGTTCCGTGATTTGTGTCTGGCTGAAAGGGGTATAGTGCATGCTCATAGGCCTGTCAGGCCTTGCTCCGCAAGTTGTTGTTAATTGCGGAGCAAAGTAGCAGAAGCGACCGCTATGCTCAAGTCAAACTACTTTAGGATAAGGTGTAGTAGTGCTGTGTACCGGCTTCATCCGAATGTGGCTGGCAAGGGACAAAACCGGCTTTTTCCAGCACTTTGATTGACGCAGGATTGTCCTTTGCAACGCCGGCATTGAGGATCACGTTGGGCTGAGCTGCTTGCAAATGTGCGACCAGCCCCTGTAATAGCTCACTGGCATAGCCCTGGCCCCAGTGTGCTTCGCCGATTAAATAACCCAGCTGTACCGTGTTGGCCGAAAAGTGCAGCATGACAAGGCCCATAAACTGTGCCTGTTTATCTTGCACCAGTAACAGTTCGCAGCGTGCGAGTTTGTCTGCCAGCCAGTCGGTAAGCTGCTCCGGAGTTTGCGGGCACTGTTGCCAGTCGTCGGGCAAAAAGTGCAAGGTTTTCGGGGTCAGCAGATGCATGAGCTGATTGACCTGGGCCGGGCTGAATTCATCAGTCAGCGAGGATGCCCCGATGGCTTCCAGCCGGGCTGTACTGAATCTATGCGTTGTCATGTTGTTGCTCCTGTGTGCTTTGCGCTTGCGACATGCCTGCTTTAAATGACTGGGTTAATTCGAAACCTTTTATGGCCGGTAATGCAAGTGCTTTGAGGGCCAGGCTGCCAACCATGATCAGCAGTGCGGTAGCCAGCGCATCCAGACTCATGGTCATGATTGTGCCAGCCAGACCGAATGTTTCAGTCAAAGTAGCCAGCTCAGGCAGAGTATAGACTCCGGTAAGCAGTTGCAGGGTTAAGGCAACCCAAAATCCAAAGCAGTACGGACAGTGCCAGGCCGTGTACAAGTAGGCCAGCGGCGCTGGTAATCGTTCAACCAGTTTATTAAACCAGGTGCCCCAGTCGGGTAGCTTTTCCCACACAAGTACATGAATAGAGAGCCCCATCAAAACGAGTGAAAAAGTCATACGTGTCTCCTTAAAATCGGTGTATTGTTTTATCTGTGTCTATTATTCTGAATAAAGTTAGGTAGTGATATTGTCGGGTTTTTGTTTAAATCGGCTTATTTTAAGAATGTGGGTGAAATAAGATGACCAATCATGTTGCATCTTGTGGTCAGATGAAAGTGGCCAGGTTAGCGCAAGAGCCACACGGTACACACAGTGAAAGTGTTTTGAGTTTTATCCGCTCAGGTTCGCTGGACATGCTACACGGCGAGACCTTCACGGCCACTCAGGGCATGTTTGTGCTGGTGCCAGGTGGCATGCCACATACTTTACTGTCCGGGTCCGATTTACATGTTCACTGGATGAGTTTTTGCCCGGACTGCCTTGGTCTTACGGCCGATTCTGCTTTATTGCAACCCTTTTCTCAAGTGCGCTTAGGTGCTTTACCTGCGTTAACTTTGTCGGCTGAACGCATCGAATTTGTTCAGACTCTGTATCAGCAATTTGAAGCGGCATTACAGCAAACTTTACCTCTGGAGGTTATGAAAAGCTTTGTGTTTCTGTTGCTACATGAAGTATCACTGGCGCAGCAGCCGGTAAACTGGCGTGCAGGTATGCATCCCAAGGTGGTTGCGGCATTGTCCTACATTGAAAGCCAGGGATTAAAGCCAGTTTCATTGCAGGATGTGGCCAATGCAGCATTCGTTAGTGCGCCATATTTGGCGACGTTGTTTAAGCGCGAAACAGGTTATTCTGTGGGTCAGTGGCTCACTAAGAAACGCCTCGGTGAGGCCTGTAATCGCCTGATGCACACTCATACACCCATTGCAGCCCTGGTAGAAGAGTTGGGCTGGTCAGATACGACGCATTTTATCCGTCAGTTTAAGGCAGCGTATGGGGTAACACCTGCCCTGTGGCGTAGACAGCACAACCACAAAGGAGAAGCAGGTTAATAAGCTGCACCGCTAGTGTGTATCATTTAAACAGGGTTATGTGAGTTAAATTACTGATCCTAAGCCTCTAATCCTTTTCAGATAACCAGGGGGCATGATAAGTTAATCGTATCATGTTAACGGGTATTTATTTGTGCGCCTGCTATAATTGCAATCGAGGCCGGAAAAGTCCGGTCTATGTAGAGCCGAAGAATCACTGTAATAGGTAAATATACTTTGTTTAAGGAAATTGAAGACCTAAGCGAGAGTCTGGTGCTGATTGTGGAAGACTCAATGCTGACACAGAAAGTCATCTCATGCTTTTTAGAGGGGATTTGTTCGGTCCAAATGGTGACATCCGGAGAAAAGGCAATTGAGTTTTGTCGCGCTACGCCACCTGATCTGATCCTAATGGACTGGGTGCTAGAGGGCATGTCTGGTGTCGAGGCCTGTAAACAGCTGCAAGATATGGAAGGATTGTCGGATATCCCCATTATTTTTGTGACCTCCAACATCAGCGAGCAACAACAGGATTTATGCTGGGATGCCGGCGCGGTTGACTTTATCCCTAAGCCTATCGTCGCCAAAACTCTGATTAATAGAGTAAAAACTCACCTGAAATACAAACAGCAAGCTGATACGCTGAAACGCTACTCGTATTATGATGGGCTGACAAAAGTGTTTAATCGCCGCTTTTTTGATATGGAAGGGGCACGTCAGTTTAAGCAAAGTGTTCGGCAGCAGCACACCTGCTCCGTGGTGATGCTGGATATTGACCACTTTAAAAAGTTCAACGACCGATACGGCCATCTCAACGGCGACGATGCGCTTAAAGCTGTTGCCAGTGCCATTGACGGTGAGATACGTCGGCCGATGGATGGGGTGTATCGCTATGGTGGTGAAGAATTTGCTATTTTATTGCCAGACACCGAGCCTGACGGGGCGAAACAACTTGCCGACCAATTTGTTGCTGCGGTAAAAGCGCTGGGTATTGTTCATGAAGACTCTGAGTTTGGTATAGTGACCATCAGTGCGGGTGTTGCCAGCAATAACCGGGGTGAGTGTTACCAGGACCTGGCAGCGCTGATCGCTGCAGCAGATGAAGCGCTATACAGTGCAAAACACCGAGGCCGTAATCAGGCTTGTGTGGCAGAAAAAAAGGGCGCTTAGGCCCTTTTCATTTTATCCAATTGGCGGCTGCTTAACCCGCCATATTATACAGCAGTGCAGAAACCGCTAAAATGCCGACCAGCAGGATAAAGTAGGTACCCAAGTGGTTGCGATACTGCTTAAGTGCCGGTACTTTGAAAATAGCAATGGTTGGCATGATAAACAGGATCATGGCAATAATCGGCCCAGAAATGGCGCCCATCATATCCAGAATGCTGGGGTTCATGACCGCACAGACCCAAATGGCGATAAACATCAGGCCAACACCTAACTTATCAATCAAACCCACAGACAAAGACGACTGCTTGCTCAGTAGACCATTAAAGCTCTCACGTGCGCCCAGGAAGTGGCCGAGGAAAGAGGAAGTAATGGCAATAAAGGCAACCAGTGGACCCAGCATGGCAATAAACGGATTGTCATACACATTAGCAAGGTAAGACAGCACAGACACATTGGCTGCTTTGGCTTCGCGCATTTGCTCCGGGCTCAGTGACAGCACACATGAAAAAACAAAGAGCAACACGAAGACAATCAGCATCAGCGAGGTATTACGCAAAATGGCTTCAGACTTGTGTGTGGCACCATTAGCATAGTGACGGCGCTGCGCATTGGCGAAGCTTGAAATAGCCGCAGCGTGGCTGAATGAAAAAACAATAATGGGTACAGACAACCACAGGGTTTCACTCAGGCCGGCGATATCCGGTGTTGTGATAACCGGCGCTTGCCAGTGTGGGATCAGATACAGTGACAGCATCAGCAGGATCCCAACCAGCGGGTAAACTAGTAGTGCAAAGGCACGCAGCAGCAGTTTTTCTCCGCCCAGCATAATGGCTATCATGCCTGCGACCAGCAGCCCGGACAGCAATACCCGCGAAGGCGATGCCATTTCCAGCTGATTTACCATAAAGCTGTCTACGGTGTTGGTCAGGCCGACGCCGTAGATCAATAAAATAGGGAAGATTGAGAAGAAATAGAGCAGGGAGATCAATCGGCCAGCGGTGGCACCAAAATGCTCTTCAACGACATCGGTAAAGTCGCTATCTTTATGTTTTGAAGAAAGCACAAAGCGCGCCAGGCCGCGGTGCGCCAGATAGGTCATTGGAAAGGCCAGTAATGCCATGATCATCAGAGGCCAGAATCCGCCAATACCTATATTGATAGGCAGAAACAAAATACCGGCGCCGACAGCCGTACCAAACAGGCTCAGTACCCAGTTAGTGTCGTGCTGTGTCCAGCGACCCCGACTACTCTGGGTCATGTCAGTGGCAAGCGCCTCGGCTGACAGCCCTTCAGGGGTATTACTCATACTTGTTGTCCTATGATTAGAATTATATGCGCGCGGATAATATAAAAAATGCGGCCGATATGCATGCTTTCATCGGCATTTGAGCTCGTTGCGTATGAATTTTAGACAGGTTGAGGGAGATTTCGCCAATTAACCAGCCCGGCGGCGAGATTTATTCGCTAAGTTTGACATTGTTGCTGCAAGAGGTACGATTGAGCTCGGAAAATAAGCTAGTATCATAAGAAAGAACATAGTATTTTAGTCTATATCATGCCTAATCATAAATATCATCATGCGTCGTGCCGTGTTGAAGGCTGGGCTAGCAAGGTAAAATCACGTTATGGAAATAATTAATCTTGATCCGTATCACCCGGAAGTGTCGCAGTTACTGAGAGACATAGATGAGTTGATGAATACACTGTACCCACCGACCAGTAACCAGCTGATCCAAGCAGATGAGCTGGCTTCACCTGACGTTTATTTTGTTGGGGCCCGCACAGAAACAGCTGTGGTGGGATGCGGCGCATTGGTGCCACAAATGGACGAAGATAACAGCCTGACACGGTATGGTGAGTTAAAGCGCGTGTATGTCCAGCCGCCTTATCGGGGACTCGGTGTGTCCAAGCGTATCATGCACTCATTGATTGACCATGCCAGGCAAGCAGGGTTCAGGATACTGAGATTGGAAACCGGGATCCGGCAAACCGAGGCGATAGGCTTGTATGCTTCGTTGGGTTTTGTGCAACGAGATGCTTTTGGCAGCTATGAACCCGATCCCCTGAGTGTCTATATGGAGTTGACGCTAAAATAGACAGCAGTATCAATTGCACGCGACGCGCGACATTTTTGCTATACTCCCGCCATTCTTTTTTTGAGTTGTACAAAAACATGTCCTTTGAATCTCTTGCCTTAGCGCCTGCCCTGTTGGAAGGGCTGCAGGCGCTAGACTTTACCGAGCCAACCGCTGTTCAGGCGCAAAGTATCCCCGTTATTCTGGCAGGTCATGACCTGTTAGCGTGTGCACAAACAGGTACGGGTAAAACGGCTGCGTTTATGCTCCCTCTTATGACTCAGTTAATCGGACAACCAGGCTCGGGTGTGCGCGCTCTGATCCTGGCTCCGACCCGTGAACTGGCGCAGCAGGTGGCGCAGCATGCCAATGCTTACGCGGCTCGTACTGAGCTGGTCATTGTATGTTTGCACGGCGGAGCAAACATTGGCCCTCAGGAAAAAGCCCTGCGTGAAGGTGCAGACATTGTGGTGGCAACGCCAGGACGGTTGTTGGATCACCTGATCAAAGGCACTTTAAATCTATCCGCGATAGAGTACCTGGTGTTTGATGAAGCCGATCGAATGCTGGATATGGGCTTTATGGGCGAAATTCGTCGTATTATGCGTAAAATGCCAACCAGCCGACAAACGCTGCTATTTTCCGCGACGGTTGATGAAGCCATCTTTAGTCAGGTGAAAGACTGGCTGAAGGAGCCAAAACGGATCGGTATTGAAGTCCAAAATCAGGCAGCTGCCCGGGTTGAACAAATCTTCTATGCGGTCGATGAAGAACGTAAGCGTGAGTTGATAGCTCACCTGATAGGCAAGCAGAACTGGCATCAGGTGCTCATCTTTACTCGTACCAAAAAGCAGGCCGATGAATATGCAAAAGAGCTGAACAAAGACGGCCTGAAAACCCAGGCGATCCACGGCGACAAATCTCAGGGGGCGCGTAACAAGGCGCTGGCACAATTTAAGGACGGAGAAATACGTGTGCTGGTCGCCACCGACGTGGCGGCAAGAGGTATTGATATTCAGCAACTCAATTATGTGATTAATGCGCAATTGCCCTACGTGGCAGAAGATTATGTCCATCGTATTGGGCGTACCGGTAGAGCCGGAGAAGCAGGGACAGCCATTTCCCTAGTCAGCATTGATGAGCAATGGTTACTGGAGGAGATTGAAGTGCTGCTGGATGAGCGTTTGACACCACAATGGCTAAGTGGCTACGAGCCTGACCTGACCCGGGAGCCTAAAAATGAGCGACAAAATTCGGCTAAATCTCGTCGTCAGCGCGATAAGAAGCGCGTACTGGGGCAACGCGCAAAGCGCAGACGGTAACGTATAAGGTAACGCGTAATATCATTTGAAGAGGATTAATAATGACGCAAGCACAGTGGCATATTCACCAGGGCAGTATTGACGATATGCTGGTGGTTGAGCAGCAGATCCCCGAGTTCTCAAACCCCAAGACCCGAGAGCAAATTCTTCAGAGGCTGGCGGGGCGCACTTACCTGGCGTTGATCGTCAGCTGCAATAGTCAGCCGGTTGCCTATAAGCTTGGTTATGAACAGGCCCCACAGCAGTTTTATAGCTGGCTGGGGGCCGTGATACCTGACTTTCGTGGTAAGGGGATGGCGCGGGCGTTATTGCTTGAACAGGAGCACTGGTGTCGCGAGCAGGGCTTCAGTCACATTGAAGTTAAGACCATGAACCGTTTTAAAACCATGATGCAGATGCTGGTGAGTCATGACTATCACATAGCCGAGCTGACGCATCCGGCAACGCCGACAGATACGCTGCTGGATGTTCAGATCCGATTCCGTAAAGCGCTTTAATGCTCACGCGCATCAAAGTATTGATTGAGCCCGAGTGCCGCAAAGATAATCGCACTGCCAAGTCCTAAACTGAACAGATCCGCAGTGCGATTCCAGATCAGGATATTTACCAGGATCCCGGCCGGGATCAGTACATTGTTCATTACCGCCAGTGCCCCAACCGACACCTGGGTGACACCCTTGTTCCAGGCAAAATAGCCCAGCGCAGACGCGATCAGACCCAGATAAATCAGGATCCCCCATTGCTGAGATGTCGCGGGTAATCGTTCTAAATCGCCAAACAGCGCAAAGCTGAGCAAGGATACGAGCAGCGCGCCGAGAAAGAAAAAGCCAAAGCACTGATGGTGTACCAGCGTGTGTTGTTCAGCGAGGCGTTTGTACAAGACCTGCCCCAACGCAAAACACAAGTTGGCGCCCTGAACGATGATAAAGCCCAGCCAGAAATCCGGGTTTGGCGTGGTAAGGCGGATCACCACAGCGCCCAGTGTTGCTAACAGTGCCACCAGTAAGTAGCGGGGATTGAAATGCTGCATAAACACGTCATTGAGCAAAGTGATATACACGGGTGTCATAACGGTAAACAACAGCACTTCTGGCACCGACAGGAATAAAAAGGCGTGGTAATAGAATCCATACATAGCACCTATCTGAATAGCCCCTATTGTCATCAATCTGAGCATTACTGGGCGTGCGGTTTGCTGCCAGCGAATAAATGGCAAGAAAATCAGAGCTGCCAGGGCAATGCGGCTCAGAGCGGCGAACCAAAGATCGACCGAACCGGCCAGGTAAACGCCGATCAGGCTAAACGAAAACGCCCATACTATGGTGATAAAAATCAGGTGATACATATCAGGTCAGTCAAAAGGTGTCACAGGGTAGTCGCAATGATACCTCAGAGTGGCTTGATTTAACTAACAAAAACAGCAAAGGCATGGGGGCGGGCGTTGCAAATGGCCTAACTTATCTTAGCGGGTGATCACGTATAAACGAGAGGGAAAATAAATCGTCGAAAATACCGAAGAAAATAAGCGTTATAATATGATTTTATTTTATAACCGCCACGCTACAATGATCTTGTTTTCACATTTATCCCTTCATGATTACCCATGATGTGTGTTAAAGCCGCTTTATGCGGCTTTTTTTTGCCCGCATTGTCTGTTCAGCTGCGCCTAACCTGCCTAATCTTAGAATGATACTTTTCTGCGGGTGGTTCTGTCACCGTCCGCACCAACTGTAAAAGGATAAAGGTATGCGCACAATTCCATTGCTAATGTCGGTTGTTTTTTCTGTGTTTCTAAGTGCCTGTGCGTCTATGGGCCCGGGTGATGCTGGGCAAAAGCGCGCGGAAATTCAAAAAATGAAACGAGATACTCTGACAAAACTGTACGGTAAAAAGCCAGATGTCCGCGCCCAGCTGAGCAATGCGCCGGGATATGCGGTGTTTTCTAATGCCAATCTGAATATCATTTTTGTGGCCGCCGGAACTGGCTATGGTGTCGTGGAGGACAACACCTCTGGTAAGTCAACTTACATGAATATGGCTGAAGGTGGTGTCGGACTTGGCCTGGGTGCTAAAGATTATCGTATCGTGATGGTATTTCACACTCAAGCGGCGATGAAACAATTTGTAGAATCGGGCTGGACGTTTGGTGGCAACGCGGATGCAGCGGCAAGAGCAGCAGACAAAGGTGCCTCTATCGAAGGGGAGGTCTATTATGGTGATGTGACGGTTTATACATTCACCGAAAGCGGCCTGGCATTACAAGCGACCATCAAGGGCACCAAGTTCTGGCAAGACAAGGAGCTCAACTAGCTCCCTGAATTTAGCCGGCCACAGAGGCCGGCCGATAAATTTGCTTACCAATTGTCACATTTTTATGCCTGTTTTGTCCCACCGCCTTCACGTTACACTGATGACAAATCAAAAACCAAGGAAGCTGTATGATCTTAGTGATTGGCGCAAGTGGCGCGACGGGAAAACTGGTTGTTGAGCAGCTGCTGTTGGCTCAGGAACTCGTGAGAGTATTGGTAAGACCAAGCAGTGTACATTTACAGGAGTTCAAAGCTTCCCAGCAATTGGATGTCAGCGTAGGCACTATTTCCGAGCTAAGCTCTGCTGAGCTAGATGCATTGCTCTCGGGCGTGAAGGCAGTTATTTGCTGCCTTGGGCACAGGGCAACTTTTCAGGGGATCTATGGTCATCCCCGCCGCTTGGTCAGTGACGCGGTCAACAGTGTGTGTCAGGCCATCGACAGAAGCAACGCTCACGTAAAGTTTATCTTAATGAACAGTACTGGCTGTCGTAATGAAGCACTGAATGAATGCCCATCTTTGGCACATCGAGCCGTGGTCGCACTGCTTAGGTTGTGTCTTCCTCCTCATCCTGACAATGAAGCTGCGGCACGGAGCCTGCGTGTGTATTCTCCCGCTATAACCGGTGTTGACTGGGTGGTGGTTCGCCCGGACTCTCTGGTGGATGAAGCTAAGGTCACAGCCTATGATGTCCATCCATCCCCGATACGCGATGCCATTTTTGATGCCGGTAAAACCAGTCGTATTAATGTTGCCCATTTTATGTGTCAGTTAGCACTTGATCCGCAGTTGTGGCAGCACTGGCAGGGCCAGTCTCCCGTAATATACAATCAAAGTCAGCGTTAGTATTCAATCGTGGTTTTGTAGTCATACCGAAAGCCAATTGAAATGGAGTCGAAATCATCACCATTGACGAACGACTTGTTCAGATACTCCAGATGAACTCTGAGTGCATTGATTGGACTCCATTCCAGCGTCACGTTAAAGCCATCAAAGCTGCCAGCAGCGGGATCAGAGTCCTGATAACCGTCGTCAAAGTCAAAGTATCCGGTTTTAAGTTTATAGGCTTTGGCCAGTTGATAGGCGAATGACAGATCAAAGGTGTGTCCGCTGCGATCGGCGCCCGGAGCGCGTCTGTCATAGTTTTTATCCTGATAGGCAACCGCTGCATAGAAGCGGGGAGTAAACTGATAAGCGAGTGACGTCGCCCAGAGGTTATTATCTCCAAGCTGAACATCGTCTGCATATACATCATTTTGCTGGTAGGTGAGCGCAGCGTGTAAGTCGTTGGCATCATAGCTCAGACCCACATTGACCAAATCGTCAGAATTGCTGCCTGACTCACCATTAAACTGTGCAACGGCAACAAAGGTAAAAGGTCCCGGGGTGAGTCGGTAACTGACTAAGTTGTCAACAAAGAACAAGCTCTCAGGGTCATAGGCGAACGGACTGTTAGCATGGTTGAAGATATCAACGTATTCGGCGATGAATAAATACTGCGCGGGCCTTTGCTTGCCAATACCAAAACGGCCGATGGGGGTGTTCAGCGCAGTATAGGCACGCCGGGAACGTCCAAAATTACCTTCGTTAGCAACATCAATACTCCACTCGCCGTGCAACTGTGCACTCCAGTCCCGAGCAAATTCGTGTGTTACTTTTAGTCCGGCATGAGACAGAGCATCACGTACATCCCAATTGTCCTCGCCGTTGGTTTCAAGCCGTCCATAGGTGGGGCGCATTGTGGCATACACATCCAGTTTGCGCTTTTCTTCTGCTATCGCCGATTTCGCAGCGCGAGTCGGGGTTGCATGTACCTTTTTAGTGGTCGGTTCGCTCGCGGATTTTACATCTTGTGTTGGTTGTGCGACAGACGGGTTTTGCCGTTCAAAGCGTGCTTTTAAGGCCTTTAACTGGGCTTCAAGCGCTTCAATATCTGCCATCGTAACAGGACGTTCAGTGTTGGCGTGGGCGCAGGTCAGAGGCAGACACAGGATGATGAGGATGGCTTTAGTCACAGAGGAGATCGCGTTTTTCATAGCAAATTACCAACTTTGTTGCGTTAGTTGCGATAAATCGAATTATAGACAACACTTTGGCAAAGGGTGATTTTATTTGGCCTAAATTATATGAAAATCCGCAGCAAGTTCTCTTTGGCATCGGCGCTTCTCATCTTAACGATCATCTTAGTGATCAGTACTACCACATACTGGTTAGTCAGTACTTCTATGAATAAGAAAACTTCGGCTTATGTGAGCGATTCCGCTCAGTTACTGGCGCTGGGCATAGACAACTGGCTGGCCGAAAAAGCCGCTTTAATCCGGTTGCTGCGCAGCCAGATTGAAGCCGATTTTAGCCCTGAACAGTTTCAAAAAGGACTTGAATCACCGTATTTTAAAGAGGCGTTTTTACTGGCGTTTGGCACCTTAAGTAACGAGCCTATTTTAAGGTCGAACAATCCGAACCGACAAAACCCGCCGGATGTCGATTTTCGGGAACGTGGCTGGTACAAGCTGGCCAGAGATAAAGGTAAAACCGTATTTACCAGTCCATATACGGATGCCGCGACCGGTGAGCTATTGCTGTCTGTCGTGGCTCCCATCAATGTTACTGGCCAGTTTCGTGGTGCCATTGGCGGCGATCTCAGCCTGGATACCATCGCCAAAAGCGTCAACGCAGTAAACTTTGATGGTACAGGCTACGCCTTTTTAGTCGACAGTAAAGGGACCATCGTTTCTCACCAAAATGCCAAGCTCAATGGTAAGCCGCTTAGTGCTTTATCTCCTCAATTGCATAAATCAGCAGAGCAGACCCTGCTAGAAGTGACCGTAAAAGGAGAGGATAAGCTGTTGTACTTTTATCCATTGTCTCAGCAATACGGTACCGACTGGTATCTGGCGGTTTTGCTCGATAAGGCGCGGGTGTTCCGCGATCTGAGAGAACTGTCAATGAGCACCCTGATGCTGGCCGTGGTGGCGATTCTGCTGGGGGCATTTTTGAGTCGGGCGTTGGCAATTCAGCTGCTGAGACCGCTGAAAGATCTCAACGATGCGATCACCAACATCGCCTCGGGCAGCGGCGACCTGACCCAGCGTGTACGCATAAAGCACCAAGATGAATGCGGAAAGGTGGCGCAGGAGTTTAACCAGTTTCTGGGGTCTTTGCATAGCCTGGTAACTGATGTGAAGCAGCGGGCTGATATGGTGGTTGCCAGTTGTGACGAGGCCCGAACTTTGGCAAATCAGTCCAGCTCTCAGCTCACGGAACAGGTGCAGCTCATTGAAGGGCTGGCGACGGCGATGCATGAAATGAGCACCACCTCAAGTGAGATCGCAGGCAGTGCGCAGAATGCGGCGATGTCTATTACCTCGGTCAATGAAAAAGCAGCACAAGGTCAGCAAGTGTTTCAGAAAACACGGGGTGAGATCAGCGCACTGGCAGATGAAATTAACACCTCACATGAAATGAGCACACAACTGGCCGAGTACAGTCAGAGTATTGAAAACATTCTGTCTGTCATTAATGGTATTGCCGAGCAAACTAACCTGCTGGCGCTGAATGCCGCCATTGAAGCGGCCCGGGCAGGCGAGCAGGGGCGGGGCTTTGCGGTGGTTGCCGATGAAGTGCGCTCACTGGCAACCAAAACGCAAGAGTCGACCACCGAAATTAAGTCAATGATAGAGCAGATCCAGGCCTCGTCCATTCAGGTCCAAAGCGCCATGGGCAGCAGCCGCGATAAAACCTTGCTCTGTGTGGAGCAAACGGAGCAGGCCACGGGCATGCTTAATGAAATATCCGAAGCTGTCAAAGACATCATGGACCGTAATATTCAAATTGCAACGGCCATAGAAGAGCAAAGTGTGGTGATTGAGGAAATCAACAAAAACACCGCTAATATCAATGATATTAGCGTAGAAGTAGGGAGCTTTGCTATTCGTCAGTACGAGTCGAGTAAGGTACTTGCGCAACATGCCCATGAGCAAGAAGGGCTGCTATCGAAATTCACGCTTTAGCTTGGTAGCGGCAAGTTGTACACTTGCCGCATAGCCAATAAAATAAATGAGCCAATTTTGGACAATAAGCAAAACATATGGGTAGATGCAGATGCGTGCCCTGTGGTGCTCCGCGAGATTTTGTTCCGTGCCGCAGTCAGAACCCAGATGCCAGTCACATTCGTGGCTAACCAGTATATTAAAACACCGCCGTCTCCTTACATTCACAAGCTACAGGTTAGCAGTGGTTTTGATGTGGCTGACAACGAAATTGTGCGCCGCATGAACGCGGGGGATTTAGTGATCACCAGTGATATTCCGCTGGCGGCGGAGGCCATTGAAAAAGGAGGGTTAGCGCTGAGCACGCGCGGCGAAGAATTTACCCGGGAAAACATCCGCTCCCGGCTGAATATTCGCGATTTTATGGATACCATGCGCAGCAGTGGTATGGTCAGTGGTGGCCCGCCTCCGCTGGGGCAGGCCGAAAAACAACAGTTTGCCAACAGCCTAGACCGCTGGTTGCAACAAAACAAAGCCTAATCCCACAGACACCGACTCATCCCGAGTCGGTGTCTGTGGTCGTTATGCCATATCGGCGTGCATCACTTTAGCCCAGACATCAACAAAGTCTTGTACAAACTTCTCGCGGTTATCGTCCTGAGCATAAAATTCGGCGTAACTGCGCAACACGGAGTTAGAGCCGAATACCAGGTCGACGCGCGTTGCCGTCCACGCCACTTCGCCGCTGTTGCGGTCAATCAATTGATAAGTGTGCTCGTCCTTAGGCTGCCACTGGTATTGCATGTCGGTCAGCGTGACAAAAAAGTCGTTGCTCAATACTTCAGGCCGATCAGTAAATACACCATGTTGCGTGGCGCCATGATTGGTGTTGAGTACACGCATGCCACCCAGCAGTGCTGTCATCTGCGGGGCTGTGAGTCCCAGCAGCTGGGCCTTGTCCAGCATGAGCTCTTCCGGGTTCACCTGAGAGGGCGCTTTTAACCAGTTACGAAACGCATCATGCAGCGGCTCCAGGACGGCAAACGCCTCGATATCTGTCATCTCATCGGTGGCGTCGCCCCGCCCGGGTGTAAACGGCACCTGAATGTCAAAACCTGCCGCTTGTGCCGCCTGCTCAACAGCAAGGTTACCCGCCAGCACCAGCGTGTCAGCCAGACTGGCGTTGTGTTGCTGTGCGATGGGGGTGAGGGTAGCCAGCACTTTACTTAGTCGAGCAGGTTCGTTGCCGGGCCAGTCCTTTTGCGGCGCCAGGCGAATACGCGCGCCGTTGGCGCCACCACGTCGGTCTGAGCCGCGAAATGTTCGTGCGCTGTCCCAGGCCGTTGCAACGCGTTCTGCAATACTCAGGTTGCAGGCTGCGATGGCTTGCCTGAGTGCCTGAAGGTCATAACTGGTATTACCGGTCGGAACCGGATCTTGCCAGAGACTGGTTTCTTTTGGCACATCTGGCCCTATGTAACGTGACACCGGACCCATATCGCGGTGCGTGAGTTTGAACCAGGCTTTTGCGAACACCCTGGAGAAATAATCCGGATCATCGTAAAAACGCTGCGAAATTTTACGGTACACCGGGTCTACTCTCATCGCCATATCGGCATCAGTCATGATCGGGCTGTGGCGGTGTTGTGAGTCGACAACATCCGGGTACTTATCTTCTTCTTTCACATTGATGGGTTGCCACTGCCAGGCACCTGCCGGGCTCTTTTTAAGTTCCCACTCATAGTTAAGCAACAAATGGAAGTAGCCGTTGTCCCAGCGGGTCGGCTGGCTTGTCCAGGCACCTTCCAGTCCACTGGTCACGGCATGTTTACCAGTGGCGCCGTCTTTGAGCCAGCCAAACCCCTGTGCTTCCAGATTAGCCCCTTCAGGCTCGGGACCGAGCGCCTCAGCATTGCCATTACCATGGCATTTGCCAACCGTGTGTCCGCCTGCGGTCAGTGCAACCGTCTCTTCATCATTCATTGCCATACGGGCAAATGTTGTGCGCACATCTTCGGCCGTTTTTTGCGGATCGGGCTGGCCGTCCACCCCTTCCGGGTTGACATAGATCAGGCCCATCATTACGGCGGCCAGCGGATTGTGCAACTCCCGTTCATCGTGATAGCGGCTGTTGTCGCCGTCGCTGGTGGCCAGCCATTCAGATTCCGGGCCCCAGTAAATATCTTTCTCCGGATGCCAGATGTCTTCGCGGCCAAACGCAAACCCATAGGTTTTTAACCCCATGGACTCATACGCTATGGTACCGGCATAGGCGATTAGGTCTGCCCAGCTCAATTGGTTACCGTATTTTTGTTTAATAGGCCAAAGCAGACGGCGCGCTTTATCGAGGTTGGTATTATCAGGCCAGGAGTTAAGGGGCGCAAATCTCAGGTTTCCGGTGCTGGCACCGCCTCGGCCATCGGCAATTCGATACGTACCTGCGGCATGCCAGGTCATGCGGATCATCAGTCCACCGTAATGTCCCCAGTCTGCTGGCCACCAGGGCTGGCTGTCGGTCATCAGCGCATGCAGGTCATGTTTCAGGGCATCGAAATCGAGCTGTTTTACCGCTTCGCGATAGCAAAAATCCTGGCCCATTGGATTGGTTTTGCTGTCGTGTTGATGCAGTATGTCGAGGTTGAGTGCTTTGGGCCACCATTTCGGCTGTGCCATTTGCTCTGTTGTGGGACTGTTATGTAGTATCGGACAGGTGCCAGGGTGGTCGTTTGCTTGCATTGCTGTGTCTCCATTCAATTCACGGTGTGTTGGACTGCACTGATTATTTACGGCTGTTATCAGGCGACGGGCTACAAATTATAGTCAAAACATGATTAAGTTGAGTGAATTTCATACGCGAGTTCCGATAGTTAAGATCACAAAGCCTGATCCTATCAATGCAATTACTCAAGTGCGCCTGCACGCCAAACAGGAGAGAAAATGATAAGAATAATGACACAAAACGACTTTCAACGTTTCTGGCCAACCTTTAAAGCGGTGATTGAACAACAAGAGACCTATGCTTTTGACCCCGACATGTCACAGCAGGCGGCCTATACACTGTGGTGCGAAAAAGTAGACTGTGCCTATGTCATGGTCGAAGAAGACGAGATCCTTGGAAGCTATTATTTAAAAGCCAATGCGATGGGCCCGAGCGATCATATTTGCAATTGTGGCTATATGGTCACAACTCAGGCAAGAGGTAAAGGGGTTGCGCGCGCCTTGTGTGAGCATTCGCAAAATGAGGCAAAGGCACGGGGCTACCTTGCTATGCAGTTTAACTCTGTGGTTGCCAGTAATCAGGTCGCGGTGCAGCTGTGGCAAAGGTTGGGGTATCAAATAATCGGAACAATTCCAAAGGCTTATCGTCATCCTCGCTTGGGTTTCATCGATAGCCATATTATGTATAAATGGCTCGACTAAAAATAAGAATGTTATTTCATATCAATACTATAGGCTATAAAGAGGCATTGACATCGCCTCCTGGCCAGCCTATATTGCTGGCAATTTAATTAACCGTGAGAAGGTAAGTTGCGTTTACTACAGGGTCTGCTCAGCATAATTATGATGTTACTGATTGGCGTTCAATCGGTGACTGCTGCTGTCGATCCCGGCAACTTTCATCAACCTGATCAGGCACACCTGCAAACTAAGCACGTTCATGATGACAACTATTCTGCCTCGGACAGGCTTATTTTTGATGAGCAGGGACATGTGATCTCAGACTGTCACCACTGTGGCCATTGTAGTGGCAGTCATACTATTTGGATGTCAGCCAGGCTTGCTATGGTGTCCGGCCTTATCAATTCCGGCCCAGCCTTTTTACCCGGCGACACTCAGGTTCGCCGACGGATTGAATCTCAGTTTAAACCTCCCATCGCTTAACTCTGTTTCTCTCTGATCGTATTCAGATCAGCCATATTTTTTGTCGTTTGACGGATTGCTTCCGTGTGTCTGTTGCTATGTGACAACAGGGCGGTGCAATGAGTCAGTCTCCTTTTGCCTGCAACAGACAGGCTGTGGCTTGCAGACAGTTCAGATGTGTGACAAGCCACGAGTTAAGAGGTTTAGATAACCATGAACAAACGTATTTTTAGCTGTGCAGCTGGATTACTACTGATATCACTGAGGGTTAATGCGGGTTTAAGTGCCGACCAAGATCACAACCATGGCGAACAACACCGGCCTGCCGGCGCTGCTCATGCTGCGCAGCCTCATCCACAAAGTGTGATGCTTAATCAGGCCCAACAAGCAAAGATCAATCTAAAGCTGGAGACAATCCAGCCAGCGTATGAACACATTCCACTTTATGCACCGGGCGAACTCAAAGCTAACAGTTACACCAGCTATGTGGTAACGCCGCGGATTGATTCTGTCATTGAGCGCCGTCACGCCGTGTTGGGTCAGATAGTTGAACCGGGCGATAAGCTGGTTACCTTGTTTAGCCAGGATATGGCGCAGGCGCAGGCTGATTATCTCATTGCTGCCAGCCAGTGGCAGCGGTTCGCAAAATTAACCGATACGAGCCTGAGCGAAAATCAGCAGGTTGAAGCCAAAGCCCGGTATAAGGCAACACTGGGTAAGTTATTGGCAATGGGGATGAGCCAGTCTGATGTCAGCCAGTTACAAGAGACTCAGTCGCTGGGCATATACACTTTGACAGCCCAGCGTAGCGGGATAGTTCTGGCGGATAATTTTGCCCAGGGCCAGCGCTTTGAGCCCGGGGAGGCGATTATGAAACTCGCCGATGAATCGTCCCTGTGGGTCGAAGTCAGGCTGGCTGCTACACAGCAAAGCCCGATTGATACCAGCACACCCGTTGAGATAGAACATAACCTTCGGCGTTATCCGGCAAAGGTGATCCAGCAGGGGCATACACTGGATCCACTGACGCGTACCCGGGTTGTTCGCCTGGAGGTTGACAATCCGGACGACACCTTACATGAGGGGATGTTCGTTAGTGCGTATTTTATGTTTAACACAGCAAGTCCGGTTATCGCTGTGCCTGAATCAGCCTTGGTGCGCGGCGCCGAGGGCCAGTGGCAGGTGTTTGTGGAACATGAGGCGGGTGAGTTTATTGCCACACCTGTGCTGCGCAACAAGCAGCTAGGAGATAAGGTCATTATTGAGCCTGTATCGTCCTCGCAGATGATTGAAGCTGGCGCCAGAGTGGTTGTTGACGGGGCATTCTTTGTTGCTTCCGAATTGGCCAAAAGTGGCTTTGATCCACACAACCACTGAGGGCGCGAAAGATGCTAAATAAACTCATTCAAGGTGCAATTGCATACCGTGCTCTGGTGTTACTGCTGGCGCTTATGACTCTGACGGCGGCATTATGGCAAATACCTCGCCTGGATCTGGATGCTTTTCCGGATGTGACCAATATTCAGGTTGCTGTTAATACTGAAGCGCCTGGGTTGGCAGCGCAGGAAGTGGAGCAATTGATCACTTATCCCATTGAAGCTGTGATGTATGCGCTACCGGATGTTGAGCAGGTGCGCTCAGTGTCGAAAACCGGATTATCAGGGGTGACCGTGGTGTTTAAGGAAGGCACAGATATTTACTTTGCCCGACAGCTGGTGTTTGAGCGGCTCCAGGCCGCCCGTTCACTGATCCCGGATTCCGTTGGAACACCGGATATGGGCCCCAATACCTCCGGGCTGGGTCAGGTCTATCAATATCTGCTGGTAGCAGAGCCCGGCTCGGATTTTGACGAGATGGCGCTGCGAAGCCTTAATGATTGGGTGGTTAAACGTTTGCTGATGCCGGTAGAAGGGGTGACCGATGTGCTGTCATTTGGTGGGCAGGTTAAGCAATATCAGGTGGATGTAGATCCTGCACGTTTACTGGCCTACGAACTCACCCAGGCGCAGGTTCAGCAAGCTCTGATGGATAATAACCGTAATGCTGGTGGCTGGTATCTTGAGCGGGGTCAGGAGCAACAGGTGATCCGAGGGGTTGGCTGGTTTGCAAGTGGTGAAGCGGGCCTGGCGCAAATTCGTCAGGTGCCTGTCAAGACAGATAACGGCACAGTAGTGCGGGTGAGTGATGTTGCACAGGTTAAACTGGGAGGAGAGATCCGCCAGGGGGCTGTGACCATGACCCGACGAGATAACGCCGGTAAACAGCAGCCGATGGGGGAGGTTGTCAGTGGTATTGTACTCAAACGTTTGGGTGCTAACACCAAAGCGACCATTGACGGGATCAACAACAAAGTGACTCAGATTAACCGGGCCTTGCCGAAGGGGGTTAAATTTGTGCCGTTTTACGATCAAAGCATGCTGATCGACAAGGCCGTGAGCACAGTCGCCCAAGCGCTATTGCTGGCATTCGTGTTTATTGCCGTGGTGCTGGTCTTGTTCTTACTTAATCTGAGTGCGGCAATACTGGTTATACTCTCGGTACCTGCGGCCATCATTCTGGCTTTGGGGCTGATGTCTGTGATGGGCATGTCGGCCAATTTAATGTCACTCGGTGGGTTGGCGGTAGCCATAGGTATGCTGGTCGATGGCTCCGTGGTTATGGTTGAGCGTATCTTGCAACGACACGCTCAGTCGTCGACATCACCCGGTAGTGCCGTCAGAGCGTTTCATGAGTTGGTGAGCTTAGCTGCAAAGGATGTTGCCCGGCCTATCTTCTTTGCCTCTGCAATTATCCTGCTGGTTTTTTTGCCCTTATTTTCATTCGAGGGTGTTGAGGCCAAGCTGTTTGTGCCCATGGCAACCAGCATTATGCTGGCCATGGTGTGCGCCGTGGTCATTGCCTTGCTGGTCGTGCCGCCCTTGGCCTGCTACTTGCTGAAAAGCCGCAAACCAGCGCGGCGCAATACGGTATTAGATAAGGTCGAAGCGTATTATCGTCAAGTACTGCAACAGGCGCAGCGCTACAGCAAAGCACTCCTTAGTGCAATCTCGGTGCTTTTTATGTTCGCGGTATACACGCTGACGCAAATTGGCACTGAGTTTGTTCCGGAGCTGGAAGAAGGAACCCTGAATTTGCGGGTAACGCTGGCACCTTCTGCCAGTCTGGACACGGCCTTATCGGTTGCACCTAAACTGGAACAAACGTTATTGGAATTTGAAGAAGTTACTTATGCATTGAGCCGTATTGGCCGCCCTGAGCTGGGGGGCGATCCTGAGCCGGTGAGTAATATCGAAATCTACATTGGGCTACGGCCTGTTGAACAGTGGAAAAATGCCCATACACGCGCCGCCTTGCAAGAAAAAATGGCAGCGGCGCTTGCGGTTCATCCGGGTTTACTTTTTAACTTTTCTCAGCCGATAGCAACGCGTGTTGATGAGCTACTGTCAGGCGTTAAAGCTCAGCTTGCCATTAAATTATTCGGACCCGATTTGGCGGTGTTGATGCAAAAAGGGGAAGAACTTGAGCATCTGGTAAAGGCAGTATCGGGCACCACGGATGTGGCATTGGAGCAGTTAAGCGGAGAGGCACAACTGGTGATCACACCGAACAGGCAGGCGTTGTCGCGTTTCGGGCTCTCCGTTAATGATGTAATGGAGCTGGTTAGCAGTGGTTTAGGGGGCAGTGCGGCAGGCCAGGTAGTCAATGGCAATGAAAGGTATGACATTTACGTCAGGCTGGCTGAACCGGCCAGGCGCAACCCCGCTGCAATTGAATCTCTCAGGCTGTTGTCACCCACTGGTGCCTGGGTCAGCTTAAAAGAAGTGGCAAACGTTGAGTTTGCCGCAGGTCCGGTACAGATCCGTCGTGATGACGTGCAGCGCAGAATTGTTGTGCAAGCCAATGTCTCTGACAGAGATATGGGCAGTGTTGTTACGGATATTAAAGCGAAGATTGACAGCGCATTACCACTGCCGCCGGGCTACAGCATTGAATTTGGGGGGCAGTTTGAAAGCCAGCAGCGTGCCCAAAAGCGATTAGCACTGGTCGTGCCTTGTGCCCTGTTGCTGATGGCTTTGCTGCTGTTCGTGACCTTTAATTCGGTGGGCCAGGCGGCCCTGGTTATGCTGAGCATTCCCCTGGGGGTTATTGGAGGCATCTTTTCTTTATACCTGTCCGGGCAATATTTATCAGTTCCGGCGTCTGTAGGATTTATTACTTTATTTGGTGTTGCTGTGTTAAACGCGGTGGTACTGGTAGAGAGTATTAATCAGCGCATCGCCGCAGGAGAGGACAGAGCGACGGCAATTCAAGAAGGTGCCGCTTCAAGGTTGCGCCCGGTATTGATGACTGCGCTTACCTCCGCACTGGGACTCATGCCAATTTTGTTATCAGCGGGCGTGGGTGCAGAGGTTCAGAAACCCTTAGCCAGTGTGGTTGTCGGTGGTTTGTTTACTTCAACTTTACTGACTTTGTTCGTACTGCCCGTCTTATTTGAACGTTTCAGTGCTACAAACATAAAGAAGGACATCAATTAGTCGCGATGATAATCACAAAGCCGATCTGAGGGTCGGCTTTGTCCTCTGATATTTTAACCCGACGCTTTTTTATTCAGCAAATAGACCGCGCACAAAGCGCAAGCACCACCCACTGCAACCCCCAGGCTGAGTCGCTCACCAAAGTACCAGGCCGACAATCCCATCGCGGTAACCGGCACGACGAAGACAAAAGAACTAGAGCGGTTGGGGCCAAGCTTTTGCGTTGCCAAAAAGAACACGCTGGTGGCAATACTCACCACGACAATCGATAAAAAGAGTAAATGGTGCCAGTAATACGCGGGATACTGTGCGGCACTGGTGAACGGAGCGTGCTTGTACGCAAACCCGTAACTTATTAATGAGGCCCAAAAATACATGAGTGTGCTGAAGGTAATGAAATCCGCATAGCGGGTGCCACGTTGGCTGATTAACGTCAGAAAGGCCCAGGTCAGCGCAGCAAGAATAAAGTACAGGTTACCCGCAGCTAATATTTGTTCGAGATTGAAATGCCACACCTCAATCATCAGCAGTCCGCCGCCCAAACCCAATGCAAGTCCAACGCCCTGACGCCGGTTAATGGCTTGGCCCAGTAAAACGGCACTCAGAATAAAGGTAAACACTGGATTTGAGGTCGTGACCAGCATACCGCCCTTGCCAGGGAGTCCGTCGGCCAGCCCGAGAAAAAACAACTCATTGTATACTGCCAGCAAAATGCCGGCGGGCAATGACCAGGCTAGCGCACGTCTATCATATCTCAGGTTCAGTAGCTTGAGCCTGTTCATTAACCACATAATCGGGAGCATGCTGATAGCAGCCAGAAACAATCGATAGAATACGGTGACCTGAGCCGGAGCCACGTCGGCGATTATTTTTCCGGAGATCCAGCTCATGCCCCAAACAAGCATGGCACAGATCAGCGCAAGTAAGATAGGGGAGTCGTTAGGCTGGTCTTGGCACGTTGTGGTCGACATGATAGTCCTTTCGATTTTAGTCGTTCTTTCGGATTCGCTAGCGTAGCAAATTTAGCTAAAAATGGGGCGATAAATTATAAACATTTGTCTACCTTTCTGAGCTTAAAGGTTTTAATTATCTAATTCTTAAATTCAGAAAACCTTAAGTTGTGAAATTTCCTGGCAAGACTAAGGTTGGCGATATGGTTGTCACTTGTGGCAGCCGGTATCAACACACTCTTCACAAGGGAGCCAACTATGGTGACATACATTCGACTTATGACACTCATTTATATTTTGGGGACAGGGTACAGCTATGCAAATACAGACAGCGAGGAGCAAGCCATAGAATATGCTGCTAAGAGCTATCTGATAGCGCAGATAAAAGTCAGGCCAGAATTAATGGATCAGGTCACAGATGATGAACTGATAAAACGGACTTACTGGCAGGATAAGGCTGGGCAGGAGTTTATTATGGCTATGGACAAAAGCGGGCTGGTGAAACTTGCTGCGCAATACAACCTGTCGGGCGATCGCTTTGTAAAGCAGCCGAAGGTCGAAGTGAAAATACTGGATATAGACGGACGTATTGCCACAGTTAAACTGGTTGCGGATGACTGGATTGACTATATGCATCTATATAAGGCCAAGTCGGGTAACTGGCAGATCCTCAATGTGTTATGGCAGTTTAATCAGCTCCAGCGGCATGCCAGTAACTAGTGTGGAATTGGGGTACGCACTGTAATGGCCCGTAATTGCTTTTATCTGTCAGAAATCTATAGTTTGCACATAGATTATTCAGTCAGAGAATGCCGCCGTGATTACAAATATTGCCGTTACATACGAAAACAAAACTTCAAAGCCAATTTTTGCATTTCTATGTCAAAAAGGAGAGATCAAAGCGCTTACTCTGACGCAGATCTTTCCGGGTTCTTCCTATAAGCTGTCAGCTGAATTTGAGGACCTCCAAGAACTGGAAGTTGGTTTTGGTGACTCCTGGTCTAATCCTAAACTGGTTATGCCATTAAGTGCAATGACAGGTTGTAATGAGTTTCAGGTGTGTCTTGATGACAACAATATGATGGAAGTAGAACAGTCCGGTGTTTCAGCAAAAAAGCACAAGCGATACTTTTATGATGCGGTTTGTTAGTAGAGCGCATTTCAAAAGAAACTGGCCGATGTCGTTAAGAAGTCTTCGATAGTGATCCACACTTCTGTGTTTTTCGACATACCCCCTCCCTCTATGGTCACTGCTAGTACCGTGAATTAACTGCTGGGCAGATCTACATACCGTTTTTGAACTCATCTCGAATATAATTTAACCTGGGCTTTAGTGGGAAATATCCAGTTTGGTATGATTTTTATTCGAACGCGCCGTTTTTCTCACTTTTCTTCAAAAAAGGGGTTGCGCTGGGTTTCGATTTCCCTATAATGCGCATCCACCGACACGGGGCACAACGCTGAAAAGCAACGCGCCAAGTGACGGGAAAGCCAAACGGAAAGCTTAATTAAGAAAAATTAAATTTTCTAGTTGACTTTAAAAGTGAAGCGGTTAATATGACGCCCCACTTCGCAGCAAGGCTGCGGTAACTAACCAGGGTTAGTTACACTGTTCTTTAAAAATATGAAGCAATCATCTGTGTGGGCACTCGTACAGATTGAGTTCTAACAGCGAATTTCAGTTTTACTGAATGATGCACAAAAATTTAGAGTCTCAACTGAACTGAGTGACTAACATAGTCAATTCGTTTTGATTTTACTTTTTTGAAAAGTAGAAACAGACAAAATCAGAATTCATTGA
>NZ_JAKRFZ010000015.1 GCF_022347765.1 Pseudoalteromonas sp. OOF1S-7
ACGAGCTGCCTATGCTAAGGATCCTCACAGACCGGGGAACTGAGTACTGCGGTAAGGTTGAGCACCATGACTATCAGCTTTACCTAGCGATCAACGACATAGACCATACTAAAACCAAAGCGATGTCACCGCAGACAAACGGTATCTGCGAACGCTTCCACAAAACGATACTTCAAGAGTTTTACCAAGTGACATTTCGCAAAAAATTGTACAGTTCTCTGGAAGAGCTCCAAAAGGACCTGGACGAGTGGATAAATTACTACAATAATGACCGGACTCATCAAGGTAAAAAATGCTGCGGAAGAACGCCGCTTGAAACATTATTAGATGGGAAATCGATCTGGGTTGAAAAGAATTTAGCCCAAATCTAAGCTGACAGTCACCGATTGAAAAACGGGTAACTGTCAGGTCAAGTCTGAGCTAGTACAGATAAATTTATCTGTTTTTCATCCAGTTTTCGATATCAACAGAGCGCCAGCCAACGCTTCTACTACTAAGCGGAATGCGCGAAAGGAATTTCCCTTTTCGTTCCATACGCCACAATGTTGTGCGACTCAGCCCAACCATTTGAGTAGCTTCTTCTAGCCTTAAGATTCTTTATTGTTTTACACTTTAGAAAGTACTTTTTGCTAATCCAGAAGCTGTATATGGGGACTTTATTGATTAGCTTGACCTTCTCATTCTTATGTTAAACGTCGAGCGATATCACCTTTGAGGTTTCAAATAATTTCAGCCATATCCTTGCAGAACTGCCTTCAAAAGCTTTCGAACCATAACCAATAGAGAGAATTTCTTCTGGCAAAAACTCATCAAATTTCTCAATACGCTTTCCTGATACTTGTCGTGCAAGTTCTGTTTCTGTAGGGAGTTCTGTTGAAGAAATTTTGAGCAAGATCGAACGAACATTTTCTAATGTCGCTTTTTCTACTTCTATGACGCCCGCATATGCTCCTGCTTCGAATCCATGCTGAATAAGTAAGGCAACTATAGTATTTACAACTTTGTCGCCAAGCCATGGGAATATATAAGTAGTATTGCCAACCTGGAGCAGTGGTTCTCTAGAGAGCTTTGCATCTTCGAAATATCGTACGCTCTCACCAAACAGTTCTCGTGCAGCTGAATCAGCGAAGTCGACTTTCTGATCCCCCACAGAAATTCTGTAGTCACCGTCTTTTAATATTTGGAACATCTCTTGCCGGACAACATCATGTATGTTCAAGCCAGCACCACCAAATTTAGGCGGCTTGCCACCTTTTGCATGCTCCACATAAATGACTTTCTTTTCGCTATCTATGTCGTTTACTTTCCAACGTTTTCCACCGAAAACAATATGCTGGCCTTCCAATACCAATGAATCTACAGGCAGCGTTCCGAGTGATTTTGTTCCACATACAATCCGAAACTCTTCAGGCGTTTTGAAAACAGCATAGAACGAGTAATGGCTTGTCAGCTTTTCTCCCAAAAGGCCAAGCACCAATTCACCACTTCCTAACTGAGTTATGAGTTCTGTTTTGCCCATGTGGACAAGTAGTGCTTTAAAGTTTTCAACATTAACGTTTTGAAAAGGGCCATCTTTACAGAGCAAACTAAATAATTGCTCGACTCTAATTCCTCCCCATTGTGCAGTAACCGCAAGTACTTGATGCAGGAGTGTTGAGAAGTGGTAAAGTGATGTATCAGCTGGTTCATACCATTTACTGCCGATAAGAAGTCTGATCATGGCCAGAGATTGAATAAGCTCCAATCTCAGCTTGTCGATGACGCTAGAGTCTTTTGTCAATTCAGCTTCAGCTATGAGCATTCGCAATATTGAGGCTCCACCGCGTCTTCCTGAGCGTCCCATTCTTTGACGTAAACTTGAAATAGAATGGGGGGCTGTTACTTGAATTACTGAGTTTACCTTGCCGATATCAATGCCTAGTTCAAGAGTCATTGTGCAAATCGCTGTGGTAGGATAATGCTCCTGTTGCAATCGATTTTCTAAGCTTTCTCGAAGATCTTTAGATAGCGAACCATGGTGAGGAAAAAATTCATTCGGTACAATTTTTTCTTCACAGAAGTCTGATAATGTAGCCGCAATACTTTCTGTACGGCTTCTACTATTTGCAAACACAAGGTGATTGCCGCCTCGACAAAATTTAAATAAATCTTGGCAGATCGTATATTCGGCATCATTGGAAGACTCAGCTTCTAAGTTAGCAGGGTTGACATACCCCTTTACCTGAACCTTCAGGGTTGAAGTCGAATGTGTATCTTTGATGATCTTGCAAGGTAAAGAGCTATTAGGGCGAAGTGATAGAGGCACTTTCTCTAACTCACCAAGCGTAGCACTCAAAGCGACTCTCGGGATTGGTGTTTCTAGTCTTCCGAGAAGGTGTTCAAGTCTATGAAGTAAAGAGAGTAAGTGATGGCCGCGCTCAGAGCCAATAAAGGCATGAAACTCATCAATAACGATATATTTCAAATTAGAGAATGCAGCTTTGATCCAGCCAGAGTCTCTGATGAGTAATGACTCCAATGACTCTGGTGTTATTAACACGACACCAGACGGTGATGCTTTTAATTTCTTCTTTCGGCTCTGTGAGCTATCACCGTGCCAGGGAGTAACCGGTATTTCTAACAGATCAGACAGACTTTCTAAGCGCCTATCTTGGTCATTTATAAGGGCTTTTAGAGGGCTAACGTAAAGGATACCTACGCCCGTTTCTTGAGGTGCTATAGCGCTGAGCGCAGGCAAGAAAAATGCCTCTGTCTTTCCTGCTGCGGTTGAAGCGCTGATCAGCACATCTGTCTTTTCAGACAATATAGGTTCAATAGCAAGGCATTGTATTTCTCGTAAGCCAGTCCAACCTTGTTTGAATATCCAGCGCTGAATCCGATGGTCTAATTTTTCATGTTCATCAATCATAGTTTGAAGTCAGCAAATCCATCTTCATTGTCCTCTGTTTCGAGTTCAACATCGGAAGGCTTATCTTCATTAATTGCTACTGATGAGATTAGACTATACCATGCAATTTGCGGGTTTTGGTCGATTACCGCGAGCATGTCTAAAAATGCTTTAATGGTGTTACGTGGCGTTCTAAAATACGCATCCCCTATAGTTTGGCTGCAATGCTGTAAGAACGCTTTGAGAGATTCGTCTGGAACCAAGTACTTCGCTTCGTCACCTTCAGCATAAACATGACGCAAGTTTTTAAGCAAAATATAAAGTTCTTCAGGGGTTAAGCTAGCGAGGTGTAGCGCTGGTGACGAATAATCAATCACGCCCGCTTGTTTAGCAAAGCTGTTATCTGCCAATCTAGATTGTAGTGCTTCATAGCTATACAAGCCTTTACGTGGATCTAGCAAAAACTCAGGGGTCCCGCCGAGAAGGAATCCCAAATGCTCAGCGCTTCCTTGCAAGCAATCGTTTAGAATTCGGAGTATTTGTTCATAGTTAGAAGTTCTCGCTGTGGTGTTGTTCAACTTATATAGATTTACCATCTCGTCTAAGTTAACTAGAAGCCCTTGGTAGCCAGCTTGTCTGACAAATAGACTCATTAATTTCAGCGCGTCATAAAAAGATGTATCCGAAATAATTGTTCGAACTCCTAGGTCATTTCGGGCATCGGTTTTAGTTGAATACTCTGCTCGTAACCATTTTATGGCGTTAGCTTTTAATATCTCATCATCTTTCTCATGACCTATCCAATAAGCCTCAATAACTTTAGCAAAATCATAACCGCCAACGAGTTCAGAAAGTGATGCTAATTTTTCATGGATAATTGAATTTATACTTTTTCCTGAAGTATCAGCTTCTTTCATCGCTTCTGTGATGAACTTTTCAACTACACTGGTTAAAGCATTACCATCAGGTTTGTTGCGAGTCGCCATGTTACGCATTAGCTCAGAGTAAAGGTTTCTAGCTTGACCAGCCGATGCATGAATACGTCTATCAGGAGATAAGTCTGCATTGACGGTTACAAGCTTATTCTCTAGAGCAATAGCACGTACAACACTTAAAAAGAATGTTTTACCAGAACCATAATCGCCGATAATGAGCCTGAAAGCTGAACCTCCATCTGAGATCCGATCAATGTCTTGGATCAGAGCTTTTAATTCATTTACTCGACCAACTTGGATATGCTGGATTCCAATCTTAGGAGTCACACCTGACTTCAGAGATTGGATAATTGCATCCCTTTCTTTAGCTCGTATTCTTTTTGCAACCATTGTTTATCCCTTCAATTCTTCTACGATTTCTAGATCGACATAGATATCACCATCGTCATCTAGAACTGGCGCATCGACTTTGTCATAAGCCCAGTCATTAATAGTTTCTAATGCGCCATCAACCATTATGTTAAGTTTGCTGCACAATTCATGAACTTCTTTACGTGGCCACGACTCTTTAGCTATCAAAGTTTCAAAAAGTTCTTTGTAAGGGCTATCTAAGCCTTCTTCATTGACATCAGCTGTGGGGATCACTTCCAGTTCAGCTTCTTCATCAACGGCAAATATACTCTCCAGCATACTCTTTGCATCGTTGGTGTCACTTTCATGCATAGCCAGAATACCTTCATCCAACTGAAAGGTACTTTTATCAATTGAAGCGTCTTTAGATGTGGCAGAAATAGGTTGTTTACTGGAGGCATACGCATGAATGTCACTTGTAACGAGTGATTTATCTAAGCCTAACGAGGTATATAATTTTTCAATTTGCTTAATTTCAGAAGCATCGATTTTTCCATCAGCAAGAGCGATAGAAAGCATGAATCTTTTCAAGAATTCCACCTGTGGAACGCCGAGTTTTTCAATCCTAGCTTTCAAGCCGGTATTATTTACAGGGGCATTTAGACGCCAAGTTAAATATGCATTTAACGAGTTCTTTTCAGAAGGAGAGAGTTTGTCATCATGGTTTATCAACGTTTGTAAGGCGATTTTTTCATGATGATCTACAGTGCCGTCTATTGTTGCGACCATTGCCCCTAACCTAATTGCTAAACTTACTTGGTTGAATGCCGAGCTTGGCTCAAAAAACTCTCCATGGCCCGGTGAGAAGAGCACAATGTTGTCATCGATTTTTAATTTCGCATGATGAAAACGTTGGTCTGGCGCAATACCTATTTCAGCCTTAGCAGCTAAGTTAGCAACTAGTTCATTTTCTTTTTTATTAAACGCCTTAGGGAGAGGCGTACCTGTATGAGTCCAGAATTCTTTGACTGTGGTTAGTCCATCATTCGAACTAATTATCTGATTTGCCCAAGACTTAAATGTTTCTATAACTGGTGAGTTTACTTCGTTTGCCAGTTCTTTAGGTAATAACATCAACGCTGCAATGTCACTCCTTGAGGTTTCTGCTTTTCCTAAGTAACGGCTATAGCTGCTCAGCTCTTCTGTACATTGCTCGGCAATAGGAATGAGCTTTTTAATTGGGCCTTTGAGAATACTTGGGTCAGGTAAGTCACCCAAATCCAAATCAACCCCATGCACACCATTACTTGCCGCATGGTATGAAAGTCGCAGTTTAGTTTTATTGGGTTTTACGAAAATTCCTTCGCCAAACTTGTCAGAAAATCTGATTTGGAAAAGCTGGCTAAACTCTTCTTCACATCTACGGGCCGGAGTTTTTAGGGAATACTCGAATGTATTTTTTAGCCACTCTAAAGCTAAGGGAGCTGTAACAGGCTTTCCATTGGCTACAGTTGTTGCAAGTTTAACTTTGAATGATAATGCATTATTAGTTTCTGGTATATCTGACAATCTATCTTCAAATAAGGCGGGTTTTTGAAGTGCCATTAGTTCGAGGAAATTAGCAGAGTATCCTCTGAATGAACGATTTGCGTTGAAAACGCTATTGAGACGCAGCACTTCTTCAAATATTGCTATGTACTCTTCATCAGATACTTGATTATTGGATTTGTTTTCGATGATTCTTCTCTCAAACCCGTAGAAATAGATAAAGACATAACCAATTGGGGTATTGGGGTTTGAGCGTTCTGAGGCAAGCCAATCTAGATAAGCGCCTCTACAGCCTTTAGACAAGGAAGCATAGCTCGGCCAGTACCCTAAGGATTCATCAGTATATATTTCTGAATCTACCGAAGGACTTGAAGCTGGGCGTTTATCATCTACTAGAGATGGTTCTATACCGTAACCATCAAGTGAATTCATTGCTCCACCAAAGTAGAAAAAGCCTTTCGTTAACTGTCTTCCATTAAAAGAAAGTTGTTCATCTTCGCTTATCCATCGGCCTTTTTGCTTATTCGTTGTTTTTTCTGGCTCTCGGCCAAAGCTTGTATGAATAGTAAAAGTAGCAAAGTCATCATCTTCGTCTTCATCCCAAGAATCCTGATTATTTATAGTCGATATAGTGGTACTAGAAGAGCTTACAGCAATATTAGGCGAGACCGTTTCTTTTACAGGAGCTTTGGGGGTTTCAGAGAAAGGGTGTAGAGTTCTTTTTTGAACCGAATTATGAAGATTCAGTTTACTATTTCCTTTACCTTTAAAATATCTATAAATCACATAAATGATAAATATCCCAATAACAAATTCCATCTTAGTTTCCTATTTATTCTATGACCTAAATAAGCTGGTTATGAGCCACTTTTTATTGTTGCTATCTCAAGTCAAAATTAGCTAGACAAGGTTCGAGTACAACTCTGAGGCTACGACTATAGTAACCAGCGCTTGCCAGGTTGTTCTCAAATTGACTGAGAAACTTTCAGCGGCTAGTCGATACCTCTAATACTGGCTCAAATACAATCGCTTGCAAGTAATTCGCGATAATGTGCTTATATAAAAATTCTAAAAAAAGGTGTTTGCCAATTCAGAAGCAACAAATGGGCGTTAAATCGATACTCCACTTTATACCCCGATGATGAAGAAGCTTTAGCAAATTAAAGACATAAAAAAACCCTAACATCAAACTGTTAGGGTTTTTCTAAAAAGCGATTTGGGCCGATTTTTATTACATCATGCCGCCCATGCCACCCATGCCGCCCATGCCGCCCATGTCAGGGGCACCAGCTGCTTCTTCCTTCGGAATTTCAGCAACCATGGCTTCTGTGGTGATCATCAGACCAGCTACAGACGCTGCGAACTGCAGTGCAGAGCGCGTTACTTTCGTTGGATCAAGGATACCCATTTCAATCATGTCGTCGTACTGACCGTTAGCCGCGTTGTAACCGTAGTTACCTTCGCCGCCTTTCACAGCGTTTACAACCACAGAGGCTTCGTCACCCGCGTTTGATACGATTTGACGTAGTGGCGCTTCCATCGCGCGAAGCGCAACTTTGATACCATGGTTCTGATCTTCGTTGTCGCCTGTTAGTGATTCAATCTTGCTCGCAACGCGAACCAGTGCAACACCACCACCAGGCACTACGCCTTCTTCAACCGCAGCACGAGTTGCGTGCAGGGCGTCTTCAACGCGGTCTTTCTTCTCTTTCATTTCAACTTCAGTTGCGGCACCCACTTTGATCACTGCAACACCGCCGGCCAGTTTAGCCATACGCTCTTGTAGTTTTTCTTTGTCGTAATCTGAAGTCGCTTCTTCGATTTGTGCTTTGATTTGCGCAACGCGGCCATCAATGCCTTCCTGCTCGCCCGCACCATCGATGATGGTTGTGTCATCTTTAGTGATAACAACGCGCTTCGCAGTACCCAGGTCTTCAACCGTTGCTTTTTCTAGCTCAAGGCCAATCTCTTCAGAGATAACTGTACCGCCAGTCAGGATAGCAATATCCTGTAGCATAGCTTTACGACGGTCGCCAAAACCTGGCGCCTTAACTGCTGCAACTTTTACGATGCCGCGCATATTGTTCACAACCAGAGTCGCCAGCGCTTCACCTTCAAGGTCTTCAGCGATGATCAACAGAGGCTTGCTGGTTTTGGCAACCGCTTCCAAAGTTGGCAGCAGTTCACGAATGTTAGATACTTTTTTGTCAACCAACAGAATGTGTGGGTTGTCCAGTTCAACCTGGCCTTTTTCAGCATTATTGATGAAGTAAGGAGACAGGTAACCGCGGTCAAACTGCATACCTTCAACAACGTCTAATTCGTTCTGTAGTGACTGGCCTTCTTCTACGGTGATAACACCAGACTCACGACCTACTTTTTCCATTGCTTCTGCAATGATGTCACCAATTTCGTTGTCAGAGTTTGCAGAGATAGTACCTACCTGAGCAATCGCTTTAGCGTCTGAACAAGGAACAGATAGCGCTTTAAGCTCTTCAACCGCAGCAATCACAGCTTTGTCGATACCACGCTTCAGATCCATCGGGTTCATGCCCGCAGCCACTGATTTAAGACCTTCGTTCACGATAGCTTGTGCCAGTACCGTTGCAGTCGTAGTACCGTCACCCGCCGCATCATTTGCTTTAGACGCCACTTCTTTCACCATTTGTGCGCCCATATTCTCGAACTTGTCTTCCAGTTCGATCTCTTTTGCAACAGATACACCGTCTTTAGTGATAACAGGGGCACCGAATGACTTATCCAGTACTACGTTACGGCCTTTTGGACCCAAAGTTACTTTTACTGCGTCTGCCAGTACATTTACGCCTTTAAGCATTTTAGTGCGGGCATCGCCTGCAAAACGAACTTCTTTAGCTGCCATGATATTTATTCCTCTAAATTCTTTTCGATTAACCGTTAAATGTTGAGTGCGATGACCGGGCTTATTCTACGATGCCCAGGATGTTATCTTCGCGCATGATCAGGTATTCCTGACCCTCGATTTTTTCTGTTTTCTCAACGTACGAGCCAAATAGTACGGTGTCGCCCGCTTTAACTTGCAATGCTCTCACTTCACCATTGTCCAACACGCGGCCGTTGCCCACAGCAACCACTTCACCACGGGTTGATTTTTCAGCGGCAGAACCAGTTAAAACGATACCGCCAGCAGACTTAGTTTCTTCTTCAAGACGCTTAACAATAACGCGATCATGTAAAGGACGAATGTTCATGTGTTTAGTTCTCCTAACAGTTTCTGAACAATGACAGAATACATAGTGTAAGATGTTTGCCGCTTAAACTTGACCGTTTACAAGGGGCTAACTAATTAATTTCTAAGTTGCTTCACTTTATGGGGATGGGCAAAACAAAATCCAAGCATTTTTTTTATTTTTTTTAGTCCTTGCGCTTAAACTCACCTTCTAACGTGGTATTCCCCTCATCACGCTGCGATTGCCCGTGATCAGAAGGGCGGCCTGCAAACGGGTCAAACTGCTGCTCTTGTTGCTGTGTGCTGTGTTGGCTAAACATGCCACCAGTTTGCACTTGTACGGTGGCACGTTGCAGCAGCGCCTTAGCTAATTTCTGGCGAATGGCCGGCGTGAGCAGCATAAAGCCTAATACATCGGTCATGATCCCCGGCGTCATCAGCAATACACCGGCAATGATCACACAAATACCGGCAAACAGATCGCTTGCAGGTAACTGTCCACGTGCCATTTGTTGTTGCACATTGGCGTAGGCACCCAGGCCTTGTTGCTTGACCAGCCGCGCCCCGAATACCGCGGTCAGGATCACCAGTGCCAGCGTGGCAAATCCGCCGATAACTTCACTGACTTGCAATAACAGGGCTATTTCAGCGATGGGAATAACAATAAAGAGTAGAAAAAGGACTTTAAACATAGGATCTCCAAAATAACTGAAATAGATGTATGGGTCCTCGGGTCTTATTTCAAGCCCGTGTATCGGCACAGCAAAGCACGCGACCAAAGCGCTGAAAGTACAGGTGAAGCGCTTGGGATAGGCTGCGTGTTTGGTTACACTAGAGCAAATTTAGCTCAAGTGAAAGGATAACCATGACGACGCCTTACCGATTGGTCATGACCACCTGTGGCACTCAGGTGCAGGCCCGTGACATTGCCAGGCACCTGGTGGCAAATAAACAAGCGGCCTGTGTGAACATTTTGCCAAGCGTTGAGTCCATCTATGTGTGGCAGGGCGAGATCACTCAGGACAGCGAATACAAGTTAATGATTAAAACCCATGTTAACTTACTCGAGGCTGTCATGGAGACCATTCACCGCCTGCACCCATATGATGTCCCTGAAATACAGGTCATCGAAATTTGTGCAGGATCGCGGGACTATTTTAACTGGATTGATGAGGTACTGAATTAATGCGAATGCTGACGCGCTTTTTACCCAGCGGCATACTGGCCGTTTTGACCGCTCTGTTGATGCTGATGAGCACCAGCAGCCAGGCGGCAGGCAATGCCACTGTGCTCGATAGTTTGCTCGCTCCCAAGCAGCAAACGTTTTTACCCGTCGAAGAAGCTTTTAAGTTCGACTTCGACCAGCAGGGCAAAGTGCTGTTTACCGGCTGGGATATTGCGCCCGGCTACTACCTATATAAGAAGAAACTGGAGATCATCGCCAAAGGGGCTGACATTTCAGTGCCCGAATACGCGCAGGGTGAAATGATCGAGGATGAGTTTTTTGGTAAAACCGAAGTTTATTTTGATCAGTTTGCCGTGATCTCCCGACTCAGTAACATCACCGACGGGGCAGTGGTGAAAATTCGCTATCAGGGCTGTGCCGAAGCCGGGCTGTGTTACCCGCCCGAAGTGATCACTGTGCCTTTAACGGTGCTCGTCAGTGGCGGCGATGATACAAGCCCGCCCGTCAAAGCAACCAGCCAGCCCGAGGTCTCATCCGACAGCAGCGACGATTTGAGCTTCACGGAGCGACTGGCGCAGCAATCACTGCTCACCAACCTGGCGGTGTTTTTTGCGGTGGGCGTGGGCCTGGCGTTTACGCCGTGTGTCTTCCCGATGTTTCCAATCCTCTCTAGTCTGATCGCCGGTCAGCAACATTTGTCGACCAAAAAGGCCTTTAGCCTGTCTTTTGTTTATGTTCAGGGCATGGCCGTAACCTATGCAGCTCTTGGCTTAGTGGTGGCCTATTTTGGCGGCCAGGTACAGGGCTATCTGCAACACCCGGCGATACTGATAAGCTTTAGCTTACTGTTTGTGTTGCTGGCCTTTGCCATGTTCGGCTGGTACGAGATCAAACTGCCCAGCGGCATGATGAACAAGCTGACCGAGATCAGTAACCAACAAAGTGGCGGTAATTATGTTGGTGTGTTCTCTATGGGCGTTTTATCCGGCCTGATCGCATCCCCGTGTACCACGGCGCCATTATCAGCGGCACTATTATATGTCGCTCAAAGTGGTGACTTTATGGTCGGTGGTCTGACACTGTATGCGCTGAGCTTAGGGATGGGCCTGCCGCTGTTACTGCTTGGTACCTCAGGAGGTAAATTACTCCCCAAAGCGGGTGGCTGGATGGAACAGGTCAAAACCCTGTTTGGCTTTGTCATGTTGTTTGTACCACTTATTCTTCTTGAGCGGATCCTCGACTTTAATATCATTCTGGGACTGGCATCGGTGCTGGCAGTGGCGACCGCCCTGTATTTGCATCACTGGCAAAGTGGCCAGACACAGGGCAAAGGCAAAACCCTGCTCTGGGCAATGGCTACCAGCTTATTTGTGGTCGGCTTGCTGACCGCCAGAAGCGTGGTGTTCCCGGCTTCTGGAACGGCTCAGATCAACGTGGCACAACAGGAAACTAAGCAGGGGTTCAGGCTACTGGACGACCTGGCTGCACTGAATGTGGCAGTCGAGCAGGCCAACAGCAACGGTAAAATCGCCATGGTGGATCTGTATGCCGATTGGTGTGTGGCCTGTAAAGAGTTTGAAAAATACACCTTTCCTACCGAACAAGTCCAAACCCAGTTTGCCTACTTCGATACGTTAAAGCTCGATCTGACCGAAAGTAATGACACCACCATAGAGATCATGGAAGCATTTACCGTCTTCGGCCTCCCCAGCATACTGTTCTTTGATGCCCAGGGGAATGAGATCCCCGAACTGCGCGTGACCGGGTTTCAGGACGCCGACGAGTTTGCAGCTCACCTGGAAAAAGTACGCCAGTATGTGCTGTAACCCTACCACTGGCGAATGATACGCTATCCACGACACAGAGGCCTGAAGTTTTACCTCTGTGTCTCGTCTTTTCTTATGCTGATTAGACCAGTATTTTGCTGCTATTTACCTTGAACTCTCTATAATAGTTCGCGAACGTGAGAAATATTTGCTATTTGCTGTGCATACGCTTAAGTTAACAAGGTCTTTTTCAAAAAAAGCGGCTTTGTTTTCTAATTAAAGGAATTTCATGCATTATGTCTACAAATTTGAAGATTTTAGTCCTGAATGGCCCAAACCTGAATATGCTGGGCCGACGTGAGCCGGATAAATACGGCACCCGGACCTTAAAAGACATAATGCTGGACCTGACGCAAAGCGCAGTAAATTACGATGTCGAGCTGAGTCACTTTCAAAGCAATAGCGAAGCCGAGTTGATCAATCATATTCATGCACAATATGAGCGTGTTGATTGCATCATCTTCAATCCGGCGGCATTTACACACACCAGCATTGCTTTGAGAGATGCATTACTGAGCGTCAGCATCCCGTTTTATGAAGTGCATTTGTCAAACGTCTATGCACGCGAGCCATTTCGTCACAAGTCCTACTTTTCGGATGTGGCGCAGGGCGTAATATGTGGATTAGGTGCGTTGGGCTACGAAGCCGCATTAATGGCGGCCGTGGCCAAGCTGCGCAAACAAGATAACTCAAATTAACTAACAGGCGGGTCAAGTTATGGATATTCGCAAGATCAAAAAACTTATCGAACTAGTAGAAGAATCAGGTATTGCAGAGCTGGAAATCACCGAAGGTGAAGAGTCGGTACGCATCAATCGTCACAGCAGCGCACCGGTTATTGCTCAGCCACAGCAGTACTCATTACCAACAGCGGCACCTGCTCCAGTAGCAGCGCCTGCGGCAGCACCAACCGCCGAAGCTCCCGCTGCTATCAGCGATACACCAGTCGGTCATCAGGTGAAATCACCTATGGTAGGTACTTTCTACTCAGCGTCTTCTCCAACGGCAGCGGCATACGTTGAAGTGGGCTCAAAAGTCAATGTTGGCGACACACTGTGTATCGTTGAAGCGATGAAGATGATGAACCAAATTGAATCCGATAAAGCCGGTGTAGTTAAGGCGATTCTGGTTGAAAATGGCGACGCGGTTGAGTTCGATCAGCCACTGTTCATCATCGAATAATGCCCCTGGAAGGTTAACACTATGCTAGATAAAGTAGTCATTGCAAACCGAGGCGAAATTGCGCTTCGCGTATTGCGTGCCTGCAAGGAGCTGGGGATTAAAACGGTTGCAGTGCATTCAACTGCCGATCGTGACCTCAAACACGTGCTACTTGCAGACGAAACCATTTGTATTGGTAAACCCGCAGCCAGTGAAAGTTACCTGGATATTCCGCGTATCATTGCAGCTGCAGAGGTCACTGATGCCGTAGCGATTCACCCGGGCTATGGCTTCCTGTCTGAAAATGCAGACTTTGCCGATCAGGTTGAGCAAAGCGGCTTTATCTTTATCGGTCCAAAAGGCGACACCATTCGCCTGATGGGGGATAAAGTATCGGCAATTGAAGCAATGCGTAAAGCAGGCGTACCTTGTGTACCAGGTTCTGACGGTCCGCTGACAGATAATAATGAGCGCAACGTACAGATCGCTAAGCGTATCGGTTATCCAGTGATCATCAAAGCTGCAGGCGGCGGCGGTGGTCGTGGTATGCGCGTTGTACGTAGCGAAGAAGAACTGCTGGACTCAATCGCGCTGACGCAAACAGAAGCACAACAATTCTTTGGTAATGGCATGGTATACATGGAGAAATTCCTTGAAAACCCACGTCATATCGAAGTACAGGTACTTGCTGACGGCCAGGGCAATGCCATCCATCTGGGTGAGCGTGATTGTTCAATGCAACGTCGTCACCAGAAAGTTGTGGAAGAAGCACCTGCACCAGGTATTACAGCAGAAATGCGTAAGTTCATCGGTGATCGTTGTACCCGAGCTTGTATCGAAATCGGCTATCGTGGTGCTGGCACGTTCGAATTCCTTTACGAAAACGGCGAGTTCTACTTCATTGAAATGAACACCCGTATCCAGGTGGAGCACCCGGTGACTGAAATGGTGACTGGCGTAGACCTGATCAAAGAGCAATTGAAAATCGCCGCAGGACAGCCCCTGTCTATCACGCAGGATGATGTCGTGATCCGTGGCCATGCCATTGAGTGTCGTATCAATGCAGAAGATCCGGAGAACTTTATTCCGTCTCCTGGTAAGATCACGCGCTTCCACCCGGCCGGTGGATTGGGCATACGCTGGGACAGCCATATCTATGCTGATTACACAGTCCCACCACATTACGACTCTATGATTGGCAAACTGATCACCTACGGTGAGAACCGTGATGTGGCCATTGCCAGAGCACGTAACGCCCTGAATGAACTTGTGATTGATGGAATAAAAACCAATACTCCGTTACACAAGAAAATTCTTGCGGACGAAAACTTCCAAAACGGTGGCACCAACATCCACTACCTGGAAAAGAAACTGGGTCTGTAGGCCTGTTTGCGCAGGGGTGAAAGAACCCCTGCGTGTATTACCTGCTCCTTGCCTCCAAATAGCCACTTTCAGAACTCACTCTGTATTTTTCATTGCACCCGGCTCTCTCTTGCGTCACTTTAACAGCATCACCCATTTCATCTGCAGAACGACTCTGCAAAGGGAAACAGGATGCCATTGACCAGCTTTTTGCGTTTACTCTGCCTGGCAGCAATCTGGGGCGGTTCATTTTTATTTATGCGTATTGCTGCGCCTACATTTGGACCGGCTTATCTCATCGAGTTCAGAGTGAGCTTTGCTGCACTTGCACTGCTAATGGTCGCCTTGTATCTGAAGCAACATTTGCAGTTTCGCTTACATGCTCGCCACTATTTTATTTTGGGTTTGCTCAATACCGCGCTGCCTTTTGTGCTCTTTGCCTATGCGGCACAAACCCTGACGGTTTCAATGTTGGCAATTTTGAATGCCACGGCGGCCATCTGGGGTGGCTTAATTGCTTTTTTCTGGCATCGGTCGCCCCTTAGTGTCAAGTCCCTGAGCGGCATGGTGCTGGGGATCGGTGGCGTTGTAGTGTTGGTTGGCTGGGATGAAACACTTGTTTTGAACAAGACGATCTGGCCGGTCCTGGCGAGTGTGCTTGCCGCGGTGAGTTATGGGATCGCCAGCAATTATGCCAAAAATGCGCCCCAGATCGCCGCGTTTGATAACGCTCATGGCAGTATGTGGGCCGCGGCCATCTTGTTGCTGCCATTGCTTCCTTTCATACCCATGCGGGCAGTGCCAGTGAACACGGAGATTTCTGCCGTTATTGCATTAGGCGTGATCTGTACAGGCATCGCGTATTTGCTGTATTTTCGATTAATTTCAGAGGTAGGGGCTGTTTCTGCGCTATCTGTAACCTTTTTAATCCCCCTGTTTGGGATCGTATGGGGTTATCTCATATTAGATGAACAGGTTGGACTCAATACGCTGGGAGGAATGGTTTTGGTATTAACGGGTACTATGCTGGTGACGGGCTTTTCACCCACCACCCTGCTGGCTGGGCGCGCTGAGCACACCCAGTAGATCATACATGGCTACTGAAAGACCACATTTTCGCTGCCCGGCAAGGGCTTAAAACGGCTCAGTAGCTTTTCACAGTCTTCCAGGATCTGTGTCTCAAGACGCTCTTCAGCACGCCAGCGCTGTGCATCCATCTTATAGATCTCTTTCTTACTGTATTTTTTTCGTGCGTCATGAGTAGGCATTTCTTTGACTTCCTCGTACATTTCATGCACGCCCGGATAGCTCTGGCTCAGCTCGATTTCCTCATCAAAGCTGTACTGAGACATCAGCACCCACACCCGCAGACAGCCTTCAGAGTACTCGCACTGCTTCTGCTGCATCGCCTTAGCTATCAGGTTGATGCTATCGGACAGCTTGGCATTGCGTTCCTGACGAGACCGTGCCAGCTTCTCTGTTTGCTCCTGCTGCAATTTTGCTATCGTGTCTTTCTGTACTTTCAGCTGCCACAACAGCTTACCGGCGTAAAATGCCAAACCGGCGATGATCAACGCGCCTACCACAATCGCGGCTATCCACATAGTTTAACGCTCCTCGTCTTCGTCTGTTAACCACTCATCCGCCAGATCACTGCTCATCCACTGATCCAGCTCATCTTCCTGAGCCATATCGGTTTCTTCAAACTCATCATCAATACCCAGTAGCTCACACAACTCCTGATGACGAGCCACCGACTTGTTGAAGTATTTAGCATCTTTGCCCATTAACAGCTCACCACGTTCATGACGCTCTAACAGGGCCATCAGGCGTTCATCATTTTCCAGCTGCTGTAATTCCTGCTCCGGTGTCAACGTAACCTGTGCTACTTTTTTCAGTTCTACCTGAGGTTTAAGATCACGATTGAGCTTAGGCTGGCTGGCCTGCTGTGGCTGAGGCACCAGCGCAACTGGCTTTTTACTGCCGGCACGCGGATCCTTGTTACTCCCCGTGGTTTTACTCTCTTCCACTTTCGCTTCCTGCGCATTACGTGAACCCGGCTTTTTACCTTTATGCTTTTTGGTGCGCTGCTCTTTAAGTGCCCTGAGCTCCTGGAGTTTCTCTTTGCTCAGCCTGGGTGTACCTATATTCCCCACCTTCCGGGATTTTTTCTTTCTCGTCATACTAATCTTTACTCATTCTTCGCTATCGCTTAGTTAAAATGATGACATCATTGCCTATCACTTCAACCTGGGTATTAAATTGCTCTGCAATATAGGCAAACGTCTCACGACTAAAAAACGCGATATGGGTTTGATCGTTTTTGTAATGCCAGGTTGCAAAACGTGCTGGTTCTATTACCAGCTTAGTCATTAATGCCAATGGTGCGCCAGGCTTGAGCATGGCCAGCAACTGATGCAGCACTTCACCTGGCTGGGCCAGGTGTTCTATCACTTCACTACAGGTAATAAAGTCATACTGCTGATCCAGCACTTTGGGATCATTGGCATAGTATAAATCATATAGCGCCATCCGATGGCCAGCTTCTGTCAGTATTTTGGCCAACAATGGGCCCGGTCCGCAGCCAAAGTCCAGGCCGGATTGAGCCGCCGGTAAGCGCTCACACAGCGGTTCAGCCAGCCGGGATAAAAATCGCCGATAACCGGGATCCATCAGATCATTTTCATGGCTGTCATAAATGGCTTTTTCCTGCTCAGCGCTTAATCGCTGCTCGGGGGAGACAGACACCAGCTTGCAGCACTGACACTGCCAGTAGTCTCTGAATTTGTCCTGATGGTAGTGCGTTAATGAGTCGCCTTCACAAAGGCCGCAACGCCATGACTGTGGATTTTGCAACTGAGATAAACCGAAATGCCTTAAAGGCCGTATTATAACAGCAATCAATTAGTGAACAAATATGCACACACAAATAAAAAAGCGGCAGAGATTGCTCTCTACCGCTTACTAATCTGAGCGTCACAAACTGGACACTTCTCCCTTCGACTTTTAAGTCATTATTATTTTTATTGTGGTATCTTCCGTTTTGTTTTTATTGTCACTTCCGTGAACACTTTCCATATTGTTATTGTTATCAAACTTCCAATGCATTTTTTATTGTCGGTCTTCCTGACGCTTTCTTGGTCATCCTGTGTATTCAAGGTGAATACTTAATCCTGCCACCGACGCTTCCGATACGAATTGTCCCTGTTTTTTTATTATCTGGCGACAACGAATAATCTACGCCGATCTGAAACAGTTACAACTAAACAATAACAAAATTATTACCTGAATATTTTAGAACAACATTAAACCAATTTTATTACAAAGGGTTACAACTGAACACAAGATGAAATTAAGTCAAGTCGTACATGCTCTATAAGCATATATCTCACACTAAAGTTGAGACATATCTCACACTGCGAGATCAAAAAAAGGCAGCTCAGTTGCTGCCTTTTTTACAATACCCAGCGTTTATACTGGGTCTGCTTTGTATCTATACGACTTTAATGCAGGCCACCCAAGTACTTCGATAGCACTTCGATGTCTTTGTCTGTCAGCTTCTTCGCGATATCGCTCATCATACCATTTGGATCGTTGCTACGAACACCATCACGGAATTTTTCTAGCTGGGCTTTGATGTACTCCGGGTGCTGGAATGAGATTTTAGGAAACTTAGACAGAGATGTACCGTTACCACGTGGACCGTGACATGCTGCACAAGACGGAATACCACGCTCAGCGTCACCGGCCTTGTAGAGCTTCTGGCCGACTTCAACCACATCTTCCGGTGTTGTGCCTGATGACATTGGCAAAGACGCGAAATAAGCAGACAAGTCTCTCATATCTTGATCCGATAAAGGCATAGCCATACCACTCATCACAGGATCCATACGACCTTTTTTACCACCTGACGTCATACCTAGCTTGAACTCTTGCAATTGCTTATAAAGGTAATCCGCATGCTGACCAGCGATTTTTGGATATATAGTAACAGGAGCATTGCCATCTGGACCGTGACACGCCGCACAGGTTGCAGCCTTTGCTTTACCGGCTTGCGCATCGCCATCAAATGCCGCGACGTTGCTGGCTGACAAAGACCCTAGCAACATAGTTAAAGTTAATGCTATTTTTTTCATGGTAAATTCTCTGTTTCCGACCCTGTAATTTTGAACCCAGCCGAAAAAGCCTCGTTTCTTTCACTGCGTGGGCAAATCTTATTTGAGACCGACTGACCAAGCTTACAAAATGTGCGCTAATTGGCACTGACAAAGTCAACGGGCTCGAGTTTTACGTTGCAATTGCTACAGTCTACACGATATTAATTTCTCTGGCACGTTTTCTGCTCACATTAAACACATAAATTATAGGGATTTGACTCGGATTAAGGTTCCCTTTCAGTGCTTAGCGTAAAAACTCACCCAGGGTGAAGATTTTATCGGCTTTTGCATTAGCAACCAAGTATAATAAAATAGAAAATAACGAGTTCAATCCCCTTGAGGAGCCGAAGTGCTAAAATCCCGCATGCCGTATAACCGTGCTCAGTTTGTAACGAGCGCGCCAGATATTTCCCGATTACCCGCCGACACCGGCATTGAAGTTGCGTTTGCCGGACGCTCCAATGCGGGAAAATCCAGTGCGCTGAACGCCCTGACCGATCAAAAACTGGCACGGACCAGTAAAACACCGGGCCGTACTCAGCTCATTAACACTTTCTCACTCGACGACGACAAGCGCCTGATTGACTTACCGGGTTACGGCTTTGCAAAAGTGCCATTGGAAATGAAGAAGAAATGGCAGAAGTCGCTGGGCGAATACCTGCAAAAACGCCAGAGCCTGAAAGGCATCGTCGTACTCATGGATATCCGTCACCCGCTTAAAGACCTGGACATGGATTTGATCAACTGGGCTGCAGGCAGTGATATTCCGGTTTTGGCACTGCTAACTAAGGCCGACAAACTCAAGCAGGGCAAACGCAAAGCCGAGGTGCTGCAAGTCCGAAAAGCGCTGGCAGAGCTGAATGCAGACATTACCGTTCACGCTTTTTCGTCGCTCAAGGGATTAGGCCTCAAAGAACTGGCCTGGCAGCTGGATGACTGGTTTTTGGGTCCGTATGTCAAAGAAGAAGAGGCAGAGCAGGACCCTCCTTCTGCCGCTCAATAAGCACATCAGGCTGCGCCACTGACGCAGCCTAGCCAATCACAAATGGCTCATCAGCTGATGTCAAGATGAACGCCTCCCCCCGGCACTGTGCCAGCTCTGCCCATTGATAATAGACCGACCGACTTACTCGTGCCGACAAACCATAATTGAGCATTAAATACGGCACCTGCTGACCCTGATAAGATTTAAGCTGTAAGGGAAACTCGCTGCACACCGGCCATAATCTCCCGAGATTGTCCTGCGCAACGAATGTCGTTGCCAAACCCAATGTCGGTGCCACTGGGCAATGCTGCCAGGCGACAATCACAAATGGGCTGTCTGCGACCTCAACCGGGCAGGTTTCACTGGGAGATTTGAGCAAGTACTGATCCTGCTCAAAACACAGAACACTGGCGAGTAACTTGACGAGCCCTTCACGACCAATAGGTGCGCCCTGATGGAACCAGCACCCTTGTGCATCTATGGCAAACTCCCCAACCCCGCATTCATCCGCGTGCCAGCGCCCGGTGGGCGCATGCTGCGTCACGTAATGCGAGATCAGCGCCTCAATCTTATTCACTGAACACCAGATTAAAAGTGACAGGGACAGCCGTGGCAATCCGATTCAGGCTAGCAACCTTTCGCAGCGCTTCAATGCCTGTGTCCAGGCCAAAATCACGGCTGTTGATCAGAACGGCATGCAACGGTGTCACATGCAATTGCTGAGCCCCTTTATTGACCACCAAATCCACGTTTAGTGTGGCAACCTGACCATGCAGTGACAATGTCACAGGTACCTGACGGATGATCTGCACACCGGGCTTCAATGCTTTGAGGTGTTGGCTTACATTCGCAGTGATCTTCGCTTCAGGAAACTTAGCCACTTCAAACAACATTTTTTTCATGCGTTCATTACGAATTGGGATCAGACTTTCGATGCTGCTCAGATCCAACCTCAGCTCCAACTCACCGGCTTTATTAATCGTACCAGAGAGTTGTTGAAAGTAATGATTCTCGGCAACACTACCCGACTTAATTGAAGTGAAACTCACATCGCTGTGCGTCGCGTCCAGTTGCCATGCCTGGGCAAACTGAGCTGATAAGCCAAGAACAGAAAAAATAAGGGGTTTAAGCATGACGTATTCCTTGAAAATGAAAGTGGACATCTTAACTGCATACATCGAACGGATGCAACGCCATAGCGCGCAATACAGGCTTAACCTGTCGATTAAAATTGGACTTAACTTGAAAGATAAAATAGCAGGAAAAACCGGCTCGCACCATTCACATTGCGAGCCGTTATAGCAATCTGGGGAGAAGCTATCAATACACTGTATCTTCACTAGGAGAGATACATCATCAACAGGATGTCCTACAGGAAGAGGACGCGCGCACTGTAACAAATCACCCAGGCGAAATAAACCACCAAAAGCAAGTTATGCGCCAATTTGATATTTTTTAAACATCAGACTGCACATTTTTACCTACCAGTTACACCAGATACATTTGTGAGGCCCGTCATTACTGGGGTCCGGGCAATAAAAAACACGGCCAGGGCCGTGTTTTCAAACCTGTGCCCAGGTTAATGGGCTTGTTCCCAGTTGTCACCATAGTCCGCTTCAACCAGTAATGGGACATCCAGCTCGGCTGCCTCGCTCATTAGCTGACAGATATGTTCACTGTATTGAGCAACTTTATCGGCTTTGACTTCAAAGACCAGTTCATCGTGTACCTGCATCAGCAGTTTAATATCACTGTCTTGCTGTGTAGCCAGCCACTGGGCCACTTTGATCATCGCCTTTTTAATGATGTCTGCGGCTGTGCCCTGCATCGGAGCGTTGATCGCAGCACGCTCAGCCGCCTTGCGACGCGCACCATTGCGTGCCTTAATATCTGGCAAATATAAACGACGACCGAACAGGGTTTCAACATAGCCCTGCTCTGCGGCTTTCTCTCGGGTCGACTCCATATATTCCAGTACACCCGGGAAGCGTTCAAAGTACTTATCCATATAGTGCTGTGCTTCGTGGCGCGGAATATCCAGCTGTCTGGCCAGGCCAAAGGCACTCATACCGTAGATCAGTCCGAAGTTGACCGCCTTGGCCTTACGACGCATATCGGAGGTGACCTCTTCCAGTGGCACTGAAAAAACTTCTGAAGCAGTTGCACTGTGGACATCTTTCCCCTCAGCAAAGGCTTTAAGTAAGCCCGCATCCTGAGATAAATGCGCCATGATCCGCAATTCAATCTGGCTGTAGTCCGCCGCCATGATCACATGATCCTGATCGGCAACAAAGGCCTGACGGATCCGGCGTCCGGCTTCATTGCGGATCGGAATGTTCTGCAGGTTAGGATCGGTGGAGCTGAGGCGACCTGTGGCGGTCACCGCCTGATGATACGAGGTATGCACACGCTGAGTCTGCTCGTTTACCATCTTAGGCAATTTATCGGTATAGGTAGATTTCAGCTTGGCCAGGCCGCGATACTCGATGATCAGTTTAGGTAACGGATAATCATGGGCCAGTTCCTGCAACACCTCTTCTGCCGTCGATGGCGCGCCTTTAGGCGTCTTCTTCAAAACCGGCAGCGCCAGCTTTTCGAATAGGATTGCCTGCAACTGCTTGGTCGAACTGAGGTTGAACTCTTCTCCAGCCAGCTCAAACGCTTCCTGCTCCAGCTCTTTAAGGCGCGTTTCAATATTGTGGCTCTGCGTGGCCAACATGTCGCTGTCGATTTTAACGCCGGTGCGCTCAATCTCAGAAAGCACGCTGATCAGTGGCAACTCGATGTCTTCAAAAACACTTACCAAAGTTGGATGCTGCTGTAATTGCGGCCACAGGTGCTGATGCAAACGCAGAGTGATGTCGGCATCTTCAGCCGCATAGGGCGCGGCTTTATCCAGCTCAATCTGATTGAAGGTCAGCTGGTTTTTACCTTTACCGGCGATCTCTTCAAAGCTGATATTTTTATGTCCCAGGTATTTAAGTGCCAGCGAGTCCATATCATGGCGCGTGCCCACACTGTTAAATACGTAAGATTCCAGCATAGTATCAAAGGCAATACCGTTGAGTTCCAGTCCGGCTCGGGCCAGCACACTCTTGTCGTACTTCAGGTTCTGCCCGACCTTCTTATACTTAGGATCTGCCAGAATCGGACCAATCAACTCAAACACCAGTTGCTTGTCGAGCTGTTCGGGCGCGCCCACATAATCGTGGCCCAGCGGCAGGTAAGCCGCTTCACCGGCAGCGACCGCAAAGCTCATACCAACCAGCTCCGCCTGCATGTAATCCAGACTGGTGGTTTCGGTATCAAAGGCAAACAGCTCGGCCTCGCGCAGCTTATCCAGCCAGCGATCCAGTTGTTCGCGCTCTAAAATGGTCTCATAGTCCACCTCAACCGGTGGTGTAACCACAGAGTCCTGCTCTGTGTCTGCGGCCGTTTCCGGCGCGCTCTTACCATCCAGCAGTTCAGCCAGCCAGCGTTTGAATTCACACTGGCCATACAGCTCAATCAACTGATCTTTATTCATTTCCTGGATCTTGAATTGTTCCAGGTCTTGTTCAACCTCACAATCCAGTTTGATGGTTGCGAGCTCGTAGGATAACTTCAGTTGTGCTTCATGCTCTGTCAGCTTCTTGGCCATCGTTTTTGAGCCACGAAAGCCCAGATCAGCGATTTTATCCAGGTTGTCATAGAGTTCGTCAATCGATCCCAACCCCTGTAACATGGCCAGCGCTGTTTTTTCACCCACACCCGGTACACCCGGAATGTTATCTACTTTGTCGCCCATCAGGGCCAGATAATCGATGATCAGTTCTGGCCCGATACCAAACTTATCCACCACGCCCTGTGGATCTAAAATGGTGTTGGTCATGGTGTTGATCAGCGTGACATGCTCGTTGACCAGCTGAGCCATGTCTTTATCGCCGGTGCTGATCAGTACGTGTCTTTGCTGCTCTGACGCCAGGCGTGAGAAAGTACCAATGACATCATCTGCTTCGACCCCTTCGATACTCACAAGCGGCAAGCCCATCGCACGAATAATATCGTGGATCGGGGCTATCTGCGTACGCAGATCATCCGGCATCGGTGGACGATGTGCTTTATATTCGCTGTACATCTCATTTCTGAAAGTCGGCCCTTTGGCATCAAACACCACTACCATATGGCTGGGCTGATATTGCTTGAGCAAGCTTTTCAGCATGTTGATAACACCATAGATGGCGCCTGTGGCTTCTCCTTTGGAGTTGGTCAGGTGCGGTGGCGCATGATAGGCACGAAACAAATACGACGAACCATCGACCAGGATCAGCGGATTTTCAGGGATCTGAGACATAGTTATAGGGATCCTAAAATTGGAAGTTTTTAATCAGCGTTAGCATGCCATAAGGGCGGACATAAAACGAGTCTGGCACACTCCTAAACAACCCATGAAAAATGGGGATGCCCTGTGGATAACTTTGTAGATAAACACGAGCTATCGTCCCACACCTCAGAAAGAGGTCTAGGATTCAACTGTAAGACACTGGATATAAAAGGAAATTTCTTTTTACTCTTTTATATGCTTTAAGCTAAGATTGTGGATAGTGACTTTGGAGTCAGTTTACAGCCAACCTTTGAATGGCTATAAATTCACCGCTTTTTCTCAAGCGGACGCGTATACTAACACAAACGATCAAAGATCAAAGCAGATCCTTTATATTTTTTTCTAACTCGCGTAATGACAAAATTGCATATATCGAAAATTAAAGACCTTAAAGGGAGATCCCGATGAAACAAGTAGCGATCATTTTAAGCGGTTGTGGCGTCTTTGACGGTGCTGAGATCCATGAATCTGTACTCACTATGTTGCACTTAGAGCGTCAGGGAGCGCGTTATCAGTGCTTTGCGCCTGACATTCAGCAGCATCATGTAGTCAATCACATTACAGGAGAAGAACAGGACGAGCAGCGCAACGTTCGAGTTGAAGCAGCGCGTATTGCGCGCGGTGAGGTCGCAGATCTGGCCACACTGGATCCCAGTGAGTTTGATGCATTGATCTTGCCTGGAGGATTTGGTGTGGCGAAAAACCTGTCTGATTTTGCCTTTAAGGGCGCACAATCCAGTATTCTGGAAGCGGTGAAAACGAGCTGTCAGGCGTTTAACCAGCAAGGGAAACCCATTGCTTATTTGTGCATTGCCCCGGCACTGATTGGCCATATTCATGCATCGGGCACACTCGCCACCATAGGAAATGACGAGGCAACCGCACAGGCGATTGAATCCTTGGGTGCCCGCCATGTGAACTGCGGCGTCTCTGACATCGTCGTCGATGACACCCATAAAGTGATCAGCACACCGGCCTATATGCTGGCAAGCTCTGTCAGTGAAGCATCCGACGGTATTGAAAAAGCCGTTCAAAAACTCATTGAGCTGGCATAGTCCAGGGTGAGGCGGTAGTAGGCCGCCTCATCTTTCGCAGATAGTTCAAAAAACCACCACACGGATGTAATTTCACTATCATCACCCTATGATTTTTTGCCCTAACGCAATAAATTTTATTTTTTAGTCGCTTATAATCAAGTTTACGTTTTATAAATTAGTTGGTGACGTTATAATCGGCTTAATTCCGTCATCCATCGTGATAGATCACGTTCAATTTGAAGTGAGCAAGGTAAATGAAGAAACTTTCAGCAGCACTGTTATTGCTATCTACTGCGGCAATCGCACAGCCATTCGACAATTCTTTAACTGAAGAAGCGATTAAAAAGCGCCTTGAGTCTGTTGGCTCTGTCTATCTGGCGGGTGCCGAAGATACTGCTGCCGCTGCCCCGACTGGCCCACGTACTGGCGAGCAAGTGTATCAAGCTTCCTGTTTTGCTTGTCATGGCACAGGCGCGCTAGGTGCACCTAAAACAGCTGATGACTGGGCACCCCGCATTGCCAAAGGCAAAGATGTACTGCTTGATCACGCGATCAATGGCTTCAATGCAATGCCACCTCGCGGTACTTGCATGGACTGTAGTGATGACGAAATCGCCGCAGCCATCGACTTTATGATTAAGTAAATAATCGCCGAATGGGGATGGATAGAACATCCCCTTCAATAGCGTGTCTTGTCGCAAAGTTCACGACAATTATCACCATATTGTTATTAAAATTTTGCACTTGACCCCTCATTGTAAAAATGAAAATATAAGAACAATAAATATACAATAACAACTCTTGGTTTCATCATTGGAAGATCCCAGCGTCTTAGTTCGCAAACTGACTCGAAAAAACCGCCGTTTAGAGTCCTTGCTGAAAAAATACAAACAAAACTCACACCTGCAGCATGCCCTGATCCAGTTGTCAGAGCAGGCCAGCACAGTGGCTGAGTTGACGCTGCTATACCCCGCTATCCACAACATTTTAGAACAGTATTTACCCAGCAAGAGCTTTTATGTGGTTTTGCAAAACCAGTTCACTCAGGGGCTGGAATTGTCTTATTTTGTTGACGAAAAAGATGGTATCTCGGTACCACTGCATGAGGCTAATCACTTCAGTCAGGGTATAACGGGTTACGTCTTTAAAAATAAACAAACCTTGTATCTTAAACGTCAGCAGATGGAGCACATGAGTGCGCAAGGGCTGTTCAAAGCATTGGGTACTCAGGCTGAACATTGGGTTGGTGTGCCCATTTTCCGCGAAAAAACCATCATTGGTGTCATGGTGTCGCAAAACTATGCGCCGGATCAGCATTACAGTGAACAGCAAGTTGAGTTGCTCGAAGTCATGTCTCTGTACCTGGCCACTGCGATTGAACGCGTTAAAAAGCGTGAGCTGCTTGAGTCCGAAGTAAAAATTCGAACCCGAGCTCTAATGCAGAGCAACGAAGCACTCAATACCGAAATTGATCAACGTAAACGTGCGCTGGAGCGGCAGCAAATTCTCTTTAAGATCTCAGAACTGGCAACTCAGTTCAGTGATATAGACGACGTATATCAGCAGGTCCACCAGATCATGCGTTCCATTACCTTTGCTGATAACCTGTTTATTGCGCTGCATGATAAGGCATCCAACTGGCTCACTTTTCCCTACAGCGTAGACGAAATGACCCAGTATAAGCCTCGTCCATTTGCCAATGGCTACAGTGAACTGGTGATCACCACAGAGCGCAGCCAGCTTGTCGACACCAAGCGGGCACAAGTATTGATCGACAACGACATTGTCAAACGGCCCGACAATTACCAGCTTAAAAATGCCGCCACCAGTTGGCTGGGGGCACCGCTGAAGACAGCAAAAGGGGTCATTGGTCTCATCGCGTGTCAGGCTTACAACCATGAGTACGAATATAATCACGAGGATGTTGAATTAATTTCATTTGTCTCGAATCAAATCGCCTCCGTTTTGCAGACTCACTTGGCCAACCAGGCACTCAAAGCCAGTAACCTGGAGCTGGAGCATCGGGTGGCAGAGAAAACCAAAGAACTGCGTCAAACCAATTTACATTTGCAAATGCAAATCGAGGAAAGGAAAAAGATTGAGCAACAGCTTTATCATGATGCACACCATGATCCCCTGACAACACTGCCAAACCGCCTACTGTTTCTCACTCAGCTGGAAAAAACCTTACAGAAGTACCAGCGTTATCCGGACAACAACTTTGCTGTGTTGTTTATCGACCTCGATAAATTTAAGGACATCAATGATGAGCTGGGTCACCAGGCAGGTGACCAGTTTTTAATCTGGGTCAGTAAAGCATTTTCGGAATGCATTCGTGATCACGACTTACTGGCTCGTCTGGCAGGTGATGAGTTTGTGATCCTGCTGGATCATCTGAGCGATCGACAGCAGGCTGAAGACGTTGCTAAACGCCTTATCAGGGTGATGCAGCAGCCGTTTTGTATGAAGGGTGTATGCATGCAAAGTGGTGCCAGTATTGGCATTACCTACAGTAACAAAGACTATAAAAATACCGACGAAATCATCCGAGATGCCGACGCGGCGATGTACTACGCCAAAAATGCGGGCCGCGGCCGCTACGAGTTCTATCACCCGCTGCTCAGCGCAGCCAGTACGCAAAGCAAACAAACTGAATACCACCACTTAAGCGCGCTGCCGGTTCATTTTCGCAGTACCGAAATCGTCAATATGACCAATCATGGCCAGCATATTGTGATGCTTGAGGCGTTCGGTGAACATCCGGTACTGGGCAGTACAAGCTTTGATATTCTCAAGAAATTTGCCGCAGCCAAAGATGAGCAGCTCAAAATTGAAATGCAGCTACTCGGCCAGGCACTCGAACAAGCCAGAACCCTTGGCAAGGCAAAAACTACCGATGTGCTGTTTGCCTGCTCATGTGCCATCCTCGAAAGCACCACCTTTGCGGAGCTTAAACAACTGTTGAGTCAACGAGCTGGTAACCTGTGCTTATTATTTGACGAAAGCGAGATCCGCTACGCGTCGAGTATGCAGCTCGAGAATCTTACAGAGTTGTGTAGCCTGGATGTCGCCGTTGGCCTCAATGATTTTGCCAAAGATCGCTGCGATCTGGCGCTGGTCAGTCATATCGACTTTAAATATCTGCTGCTCAGCTCGACGTTCAGTAAGCGGGTATTACAACAAAACAGCTATGACGTGCAGCTGCAGGGGATCCTGGCGGTCACGGCACTAAAATCCATTCAGGTTATCGCCAAGGGCCCCGCCATTTTAAATTTCCGAAGTTTGCTGGAACGCCACGGACTGAATTTGTTTTTTGGTAAGCAACAGAGCTTGTCGGGTGTCTGCCAGGGCGGCCCCCTCTGTGCGCACGAATCACTGCCACTTTAGCGTTTTAACATGGCACGCAGGTTCGCCACCCGGGCCTGCCCTTTCTCCATTCGTTCAGCCTGTGACTGCACCGGCTTTTTCCCTTCACTGTGAATGTCATCCTGCGGCATTTCCTGAACAAACCGACTGAGCTCTGGTGTGATCTGCTCACCAAACTGACGGCGACTCTTGGCATAGGTCATGGTCAGCGTCTGCTGCGCCCGGGTTACACCAACATAAGCCAGACGACGCTCCTCCTCGACATTGTCTTCGTCAATGCTGGTTTGATGCGGCAATAACCCTTCCTCCATACCGACCATAAAAACGTGTGGATATTCCAGTCCCTTCGAGGCATGTAAGGTCAGTAGTTGTACCGCATCACTGTCGTCTTCTTCTTCATTGCGCTCCAGCATGTCTCGCAGCGTCAGCTTGCTGACCACCTCAGGTAAGGTCATGGGCGGGTTGTCAGCATCGCCCGTCAACATATCGCTGATCCAGCGATATAGTTCAGACACGTTCTTCATCCGCATTTCGGCCGCCTTGGCGCTGGGCGAGGATTCATATAAATAGGCCTCATAGTTAATTTCTCGCACCATGTCCTTAACGGCCTCAAGGGTATCTCCGCGAGTCGCTCTGTCGCTCAGCTCCACCACCCAGCGGGCAAATCCCATCAGCGCATTGAGGCCACGGCCACTGAGGCGCTGCGCTAACTCCGGTTCGAAACAGGCAGCAAACAGGCTGATATGCTTATCGTTAGCCAGGCTTCCTAACTTCTCTAAAGTCACCGGCCCGATCTCACGGCGCGGTGTATTCACGATCCGCAAAAAAGCGTTATCGTCATCCTGATTCACCAGCAGGCGCAAATAGGCCATGATGTCTTTGATCTCACTGCGGGCAAAAAACGACATCCCCCCACTTATCTTGTAGGGAATACGGTTGGCCATCAGCGCTTTTTCAAATACCCGTGCCTGGTGATTGCCACGATACAAAATGGCGTAATCTTTATAACTGGTGCGTTTCATAAACTTATGGGAAATGATCTCCGCCACCACCCGCTCGGCTTCATGCTCTTCATCCCGGGTAGCAATCAAACGCAATGGATCCCCGTAACCCAGCTCGCTGAATAGCTTTTTGTCGAACTCATGGGGGTTATTGGCGATCAAAATATTTGCCGCCTTGAGGATCCGCCCGGCACTGCGGTAGTTTTGCTCCAGCTTGATAAGGCGAAGCCCTGGAAAATCTTTGCTCAACAGCACCAGGTTTTGTGGCTTGGCACCCCGCCATGAATAGATAGACTGGTCGTCATCCCCTACCACGGTAAAGCGGGCACGCTCGCCCACCAATAGTTTTACCAGCTGATACTGGCTGGTGTTGGTATCCTGATACTCATCCACCAGTAGATAACGAAAACGGGCCTGCCAGCGCGCGCGCACTTCAACTGAGCTGTTTAACAACAAGGTCGGGATCATGATCAGATCATCAAAATCCAGCGCGTTATAGGCCCTGAGCTGGGTCTGATAGCGGGCATAGAGCTGGGCAAACAGCACTTTTTGCGCTTCACCCGCTTCACGGATAGCACGCTCGGGCTGGATCAGTTCATTTTTCCAGTTGCCAATTTGCATCTTCAACAGGTTGAGCAAATCCTTATCGCGATCCAGTTCTTTCTCGGTCAGTTCGGCCAGCAGCTGATGAGTATCCTGATCGTCAAACAGCGAAAAGCCCGGCTTGTAGCCCAACGTTTTGACTTCCTTTTTGATGATCTCCAGTCCCAGCGTGTGGAAGGTAGACACCCACAGCCCTTTGGCCTCCTGTTTGCCCAGCGTCTGCGATACCCGTTCACGCATCTCTTTGGCAGCTTTGTTGGTAAAGGTTACCGCCGCGATATTGCGCGCCTTGTACTCACATTTTTGCACCAGATAGGCAATTTTATTGGTGATCACCCGGGTTTTACCAGAGCCGGCACCGGCCAGTACCAGACAGGGTCCGCTGATATACTTGACGGCTTCGTCTTGTTTCGGGTTCAGTTTCATATTCTGTGATCACCTTGAGTCAATAAGCTGCTAAGTTTACCGTAATGCTTAAGTGGATCCCAAGCGCTTTTAACCGGTGACCGCTTTAGGTAAGATAGAGACAATAACTAAGCTTAGAGGCCAGCCCATGATCAACCCAGCAAAAATTGAAGAAATCGCCAAGCAGATCTCCAGTAACATGCCACAAGGTGTTAAAAACCTGGCAGACACATTTGAAAGCAAAACCAAACAGGCTATTCAGAATAAACTGTCCGAAATGGACTTTGTCAGTCGTGAGGAGTTTGATATTCAGAGCAAAGTACTGATCAAGACCCGCGAAAAGCTCTCGGAACTGGAGGCCAAAGTAACTGAACTGGAGGCTAAACTGATCGCTCAGAACAGCGACCAGTCGGAATCGTAACGACTATAACTGGTATCGTTTAGCCAGGTCCACCAGGGCCCGCTCGTAGTGCGTTGCCAGTTGTCCTTCCTGCTCTATCTGAGTATTCAGCTCTTTGAGCAAGCCATCAGCCAGGCCATACACCCAACCGTGAATGGTTAACTTCTGGCCCCGCGCCCAGGCATCCTGCACCACATTGGTTCGGCAAACGTTACGCACCTGCTCAATGACGTTGAGCTCGCACAAAGCGTCGCAGCGCTGTGCTGGCTGTATCTCGTTGAGCATCGCCTGATGCATTTCTTTGACATCACCGACATGACGCAGCCAATTATCTATCAGACCTAAGCGCGCATCTTCCAAAGCGGCACGAACACCACCGCACCCATAGTGACCTACCACCAGCACATGTTCTACTTTCAATACCTCAATGGCATACTGCATCACAGACAAACAGTTATGGTCAGTATGCACCACCACATTGGCCACATTACGGTGAACAAATAAGTCCCCCGGCATTAAGTCGACAATCTGGTTAGCCGGTACCCGGGAGTCGGAGCAGCCGATCCACAAATAATTGGGATTCTGTTGCATCGATAGCTTGGCAAAAAATTCCGGGTTATTGGTCTGAGTTTGTTTCGCCCACTGGCGATTGTTGTTGAGCAAGTGTTGCAGCTGGCTGTCAGACTGACACATGGCTATTCCTTATTCTGCTGACCGACACCGTGTCGCCTGGATCAAGATATTTCTGGGTGTCAGTGATTTATGACAAAATTCTGAGAGACTGACATCATACCCGGCCTGTTCAAGATATAACACCCTGTCGAGTACCAGCCACAATTCAATGGCACGACGAAACGCATGGCGCACCAGCTCAATGCGCTCTGTGATGCGCTGTCTTGCCCGTCCTTGCGCCAGGTAATGGTCAGCATCAAAGCGTGCAGGTAAGTCTAGCTGTTTCTGCTCAGCCGCCCAGTGACAGAAATCAACAAATTCTCCGGAAAAAATGGCCTTATTCACGGAAGGCACACTGAGATACCGGGTGTCACCTGTCACATCACGACGCAGTGCATCAAAGGCCAGTCGCCACTGCACCTCCCGTTTGCGTATTCTGGCCACTCTGCCGGGCGCAGTCACGGTTTCCTGCAGTGCCAGTTTCATATCACTGTGCGACAACGCTAAGGTACTGTGCGCAGCAAGGTCGCTCATTGGCTGATAGGTGGGTTCAGTAAACAAATGATAGCAACAGGGCGATAAACTGATCTGCTCGCATCCTGCGGCGCAGGCCTGTGCCATAAAAGATTGATGCAGACGGCCACAGGCATGCAGTGCCACAGCCTGCTGCCGAGGCTGAAAATACTGCGCGACCGGGTCTTTGAGCACATCAGCACAATGAAACGTCATCGCCAGGTTTTGCTGCTCAGCACTATGCTGCCCTTGCTGACACAAAGCCGCCTGTAACTCCACACTGTCAACATGCTCCGCGCCCAGATAAGCCAGCAGGCGACCCAAATGACCTTTACCCGCGCACCATTCCAGCACCGGGCGCTTTGCCTGATAAACATGGGCGACAAAGTCCTGCAACTGAGTCAGCTTGCGGCCTTTGATACCATTACTGAGCCAGAACGGAAACTCAGGCCGATCCGCTTCCTCCTGAACCAGGGTCGTCAGGGCAGGCAGCGCTGATAACGCAGGAATATATGGCGCTAAAAAAGATACCAGGGCTTTGGGTTCATGATCCAATGCTGTCACTTGTTCATCGCTCAGCGACAATAAAGCACTTTTGAGTTCAGGCCAGGGAATGTCAGTATGGTCGAAGGCCAGCAACTGCCAGTACTGGCGGGTGTCCGCAAGCAAAGCATCCAGGGCTAAAAACTGAGAATGAAAGGAACTGCGCATACAAGCCACCCGCACCGAACAAAACAAAGGGCGCTCATTGTATGCGCTCGCGCCTCGCTCGCAAAGCACTGGTGATTATTTTAAGGTAAAACGCCGGTGGCGGAAGAAGATTAGATGTATGTACATGGGCACGCAGATCACCCCCACAATCGCCGCCAAAATCAGCATCCACGACCAACTGTCTTCTTCCTGATCTGGTTCAGTATATATAAACTGATGTTTTTGTTTGTGAAACTCTGAGAGATCGAGCCGATAAAGCTGGGCAATCCATAACCAGCGAGCCTGCGACATGGCACCCAGTGCGATACCCGGCGCTTTTATAAAGGGCATAAGCTTATCGGCCTCATTTGCCAGTGCCTCGATGCTTTTGGTTGTCGCATACTCAGCCTGAGTGACCGCCAGCGCTTCATCGGGATTGCTCATAGCATAGCGCCAGCCCTGTAAAGAAGCGCGGCGAAACCGGGCGACGGTTTGCGGTCGGTAATTCAGCACATCTTCGGAAGTAAATAATATATCGGCATAGACGTTCAGTCCAAAATGCTTGGGGCAGATCTGTCGAGTGGCAACCCCCTGTTGTGCTAACTTAAAGGGTTCGTTAGAAATATACACCTGCAGTGCATCAAAATGTCCGGCCACAAAGTCTTCTATGGGTTCTAACCCAGCGTAGAGAGGCAACTGGGTCACGTCAATCCCTGCACGTTCGAGCATCACAACCAGTTCAGCGCCCTCTATCCTGCCCAAATGACTAATCTTCTTTCCCGCAAAATCTTTCGGGACATAGATGTCGCTATCAGCGCGGACCATCCAACAATAAGGAGAAGACTGGAAAATAGCGGCCAATGCCACCAGCGACTTTCCCTGCAGGCGTTGTTGTAAAATCCCCGAGTGAGTCACACCAAACTGTGCCTGCCCCGACAAGACTTTAAACTGCTCATCCGGATTATCCTGATCGGCCGGTACAATGTTAACGTCCAGCCCTTGCTGACGATAAAAGCCTTTGTGTTGAGCCATATAATAGCCGGCAAACTGAAACTGATGAGTCCATTTGAGTTGCAGCGTTACCTCTTCCAGTGCACTAAGCGCACTGCTTGAGCACAACGCAATGGCCAAGATAAAGTGGGAGTAACTCATTGTGATACGCGCCCGGAACCTGCCTTGTTACAACTATAGAAGCCACCGGGCACAATGCAAAACTAGCTGACGCGACGATCCATCTGCCCCCTGTCGTGCTGAAGGTACTGCCTGAAGCACGGGTTGTCTGTCTCTTCCTGATACTGATAGCCCAAACGTTGCAAATGCTCATCAAACCGGACACTGTCCTGCGTACTCAGTTCAAATGCGGCCAGCACATTGCCCTGTGCCGCGCCATGATTGCGATAATGAAACAAGGTGATGTTCCAGTTACTCCCCAGCGTCTCCAAAAAGCGCGCTAACGCCCCCGGATATTCAGGGAATTCGAACCGAAAAAGCCTTTCACTCAGCGCAACTGGCGGCTTGCCACCGACCATATAGCGAATATGTAACTTGGCCAGCTCGTTGTCGGACAGGTCGGTAAACTGATAGTTTGCCTCAGCCAGACTGGTTTTTAATTCCTGCAATTCCCGCTCACCACCGCGCAGGCCGACTCCCGCAAAGATCTGTGCCGTGTTGCCACCGGCGTAACGATAGTTAAACTCGGTGATTGCCCGGCCAGACAAAGCATGACAAAAGCGTTTAAAGCTGCCTTTGGATTCTTCTATGGTTACGCCCAGCAATGCTTCACTGCGCGCGCCCAGCGCTGTGCGCTCGGCTATATATCGTAAGCGGTCAAAATTAAGGTTGGCCCCGGATAGCACCGACGCAAGCATCAACCCCTGCTCATCACTGCCCTGACACCATTTTTTTAGTCCGGCCGTGGCCAACGCGCCGGAGGGTTCCGCAATGGCTCGGGTTTCTACAAAAATATCCTGTACAGCAGCACAAATTTCGTCTGCGCTGACGGTGACCACCTCATCACAAAACTGCTCGGCCAGGCGAAAAGTTTCGCTGCCGATACGCTTTACCGCAACGCCATCGGCAAAACTCCCCACCCGTGCCAGCGTGACCGGACGCCCGGCTTCCAGCGCCGCTTTCAGGCAGGCACTTTCCTCAGCTTCAACGCCCACCACGCGGATCTCCGGACGCAAAGATTTAATGTACACCGCCATACCAGCCAGTAAACCGCCGCCACCTACGGGAATAAATACCACATCCAGCTGATGAAGCTGTTGCATCAACTCACGGGCAACGGTGCCCTGGCCGATGATCACATCTTTATCGTCAAAGGGAGGGACAAATACACCACCTTCCGATTTACATAAAGACTGAGCATATTCCTGTGCAGCATCAAAGTGATGACCATGCAAGACCACTTCGCCTCCCTGACTACGCACCGCATTGACTTTAATCTCCGGTGTAGTGACTGGCATGACAATGATGGCACGATGGCCCAGATGCGCAGCGCTCAACGCCACCCCCTGAGCATGATTGCCAGCAGATGCTGTTACGACCAGGCTGTTTGGCGGCAGTTTGCTGAGTTTGTTAAAAGCGCCACGCAGTTTAAACGAATAAACGGGTTGCTGATCTTCGCGCTTCAGCCAGATCTGATGTCCGAGCCGGGCGGAAAGCCCGCCCAGCTCGCTGACCTCGGTTTCCCGGACCAGCGGTGAGACATTGGCCTGCACTACAGCACGAAAGTAATCGAGCTCTTTTGCCACCATAATTAACTCAATGCCTCCAACTTTTCAAAATCGCGCACCGCGCCCTTATCAGCACTGGTCGCCAATAAGGCATAGGCTTTCAGTGCCGGGCTCACATAGCGCTGGCGGTCCAGCGGTTTGTAGGCCATTTTACCGCGTGCGTCTTGCTGCGCTTTACGCAGCTCTAATTGCTGTTCATCCAGCAGTACGTTGATACTGCGCGCGGGAATATCAATGCGGATCACATCACCATTTTCCACCAGCGCCAATGCCCCTCCGGCGGCTGCTTCAGGCGATGCATGGCCAATAGACAGACCTGACGTACCACCAGAAAAGCGACCATCGGTTAATAAGGCACAGTCTTTATCCAGCCCCATGGACTTCAGGTAACTGGTAGGGTAGAGCATTTCCTGCATACCCGGTCCACCTTTTGGCCCTTCGTAGCGGATCACCACCACATCGCCTTTTTTCACCTTGCCACCCAGGATACCTTCAACAGCATCATCCTGAGATTCAAATACCACAGCAGAACCTTCAAAGCACAGCATGTCATCATCCACACCGGCGCTTTTCACGATGCAGCCATCCAGCGCCAAATTACCGGTGAGTACCGCTAATCCGCCATCCTGACGAAATGCATGCTCAACACTGCGAATACAACCACCTTCGCGGTCCAGATCCAGTTCATCCCAGCGACATTCCTGGCTCATCGCCTGTGTGGTACGCACGCCCGCCGGGCCGGCTCGATAAAATGCTTGCGCACGCTCATTGCTCGGATCGGTGGCATCCCAGCGCTTAATGACCTCACCCAGCGTGCCACCTGCAACATGACCCACCGCCAGATCGAGTTTATCGGCTTTGCCCAGTTCATTGAGAATCGCCATAATGCCACCCGCGCGGTGAACGTCTTCAATGTGATACTGCTGGGTTGCCGGCGCTACCTTACATAAGAAAGGTGTAGTCCGAGATAAGCGGTCAATGTCGGCCATATCAAATTCGACCCCACCTTCGATGGCGGCCGCGAGCAGATGCAAAACGGTATTCGAAGAACCACCCATGGCAATATCCAGGGTCATCGCATTGGTAAACGCGGCCTGATTGGCAATATTACGCGGCAGTGCTGCTGCATTGTCTTTACCATAATACTCATCACACAACGCCATGATGCGCTTTGCAGCCCCTTCATATAAGAAGCGACGATCGGCATGCGTCGCCAGGGTAGTGCCGTTGCCCGGTAATGCCAGCCCCAGTGCTTCTAATAAGCAGTTCATTGAGTTGGCTGTGAACATGCCGGAGCAGGAACCACAGGTTGGGCAGGCTGAACGTTCCACTTTGTCAGAGTCTTCATCGCTGACACTGGGATCAGCACCTTTGACCATGGCATCAACCAGGTCAAGTTTAATGTCGATGTCGGCCAGGCGTGTTTTGCCCGCTTCCATGGGCCCACCTGAGACAAAAATCACCGGGATATTCAGCCGCAGTGCCGCCAGCAGCATCCCCGGCGTGATCTTGTCGCAGTTTGAAATACACACCATGGCATCCGCACAGTGGGCATTGACCATGTACTCCACAGAATCAGCAATGAGATCCCGCGAAGGCAAAGAGTACAACATACCGCCATGGCCCATCGCAATGCCATCATCAATGGCAATGGTATTAAATTCGCGCGGGACGCCGCCTGCGTCCCGGATGGCGTCCGCCATCAGCTCGCTGAGTTGGTTGAGGTGCACATGCCCGGGCACAAACTGGGTATACGAGTTCACCACCGCCACAATGGGCTTATGAAAATCACTGTCGGTCATACCGGTGGCGCGCCACAATGCGCGAGCACCTGCTTGCTGTCTGCCTTCAGTGGTTGTTTTGCTGCGTAACTTTGCCATGTTGACCCCTTTTTCCAGTTTGCGCTGCCTCATCTGGCAACGGCTTTCCTCATTCCAAAATATGTCTGCCGGGCCAGTCAGCCCGGCGTGTAAGCGTTAATTGCTGGCCTTATTCGTTGACGTAATCCAGCCAGCCTTGCGGATCCTCACTTTGTCCTTTAACCAGATCAAAGTAAGCCTGCTGCAGTTCTGCGGTGATAGGTCCGCGTTGACCATCACCGACCTGGATTTGATCCACACTGCGCACCGGTACCACTTCGGCCGCCGTCCCCACCATAAAGAACTCATCCGCCAGATACAGACCTTCACGGGCGATAGGCTCCTCTTTGACCTCATAGCCACGGGCTTTAGCCAGGTGCATAATGGTGTCACGGGTTAAACCGGGTAAAATGCTCGCCGTGGTTGGCGGGGTATAGATGATGCCCTTACGGATCACAAACAGGTTCTCGCCAGCACCCTCACTCAGGTAGCCGTTTACGTCCAGTGCGATGCCTTCAACATAGCCGTGGCGCTTGGCTTCTGCGGTGATCAGCTGCGACGACAAATAGTTACCCCCAGCTTTGGCTGCAGTTGGCATGGTATTCGGCGCCAGGCGCTGCCAGGAGGAGACACATGCATCCACACCGTTCTCCAGGCTGCCTTCACCCAGATAGGCGCCCCACTCCATCGCTGCGACAGTCACTTCCGCGCGGTGTGATTTCGGGTGTACACCCAGACCCACGTGGCCTAAAAAAGCGAAAGGACGCAGGTAAGCATTGGTGAAACCATTTTTAGCCACCGCGTCTTTACACGCCTGCATGATCTCTTCCTGGGTGAAAGGGATCTCGATGCGGTAGATTTTGGCTGAGTCAAATAAACGCTGAATATGATCCTTGAGACGAAAAATAGCCGGACCCTTAGGCGTATCGTACGCGCGGATCCCTTCAAATACGGAGCTCCCATAATGAATGGCGTGACTGAGCACATGCGTGGTTGCTTGCTCGTAAGGGATCAGATCGCCGTTGTGCCAAATGTATTGTGAAGTTTGTGTCATTACTTAAAACCTTATTTATTATATTGCCTGCTGTAGTGTGTGCAGATCGACTGACTGCACTTCAACCAGCTTATTTAATTGTGACGTCAATAGATAGATAGGTTTGTCACTATCTACCGTCATTTTGACGTGAAATAACTCTTCGTGGCCCTGGAGCTCTAATTGTGTGAGGCGAAACCCGCGATGACGGGCGACGCGCAAAAAACGCTCGACTGCGATGGCCTGGTTGTTTACCGCTACGGTGAGTTGGTGTTTCATGGTGTTCGCTCCGTCAAAGGAAGTAAAATTAACTTTGCTGCTGCGTTTGCGTCAGCATTTCATGGTTTGCAGCGCCCGGCGGCACCAAAGGCCAGACGTTTTCTTTATCATCGATACAGGCATGCAATATATAAGGCCCTGTCGAGGCCAGTAATGCATCAACCGCACCATCGACCTCATCGGCACGGGTGATGGTCTGCCCCGGAATCCCAAACACCGCAGCCAGCTGCACAAAATCCGGGTTGTCCGACAGATTGGTTTCACTGTAGCGGCCATCAAAAAAGAGCTGCTGCCACTGGCGTACCATACCCAATCGCTGGTTATCGAGAATGACAATTTTGACCGGTAAATTGTTACGTCGTATGGTGGCCAGTTCCTGAATATTCATCATGATCGAGCCATCACCAGACACAGTGATCACCATGTCATCAGGGCGAGCAACCTGAGCACCGATGGCAGCCGGTAGACCAAAGCCCATAGTGCCTGCCCCCCCACTGCTCAGGTGGTTACTTGGATGACTAAAGCGCATATGTTGCGCGACCCACATTTGGTGCTGGCCCACGTCACAACACACCACGCCGCTGTCTGGCATCAAACGGCTCAAGCGGTTTAGCAGATAAGGAGCAAACACTTTGTCACCGGGGTAGTCGTAACGCCACGCGTGTTGTTCGGCCAGCGCGCTGATGTGGGCACGCCAGGGAGCCGGTGTCAGTTCGCCCTGCAATAAAGGCAGTGAAACTTTCAAATCAGCGATCAGCGAAGCCGCAGCGGGTTTACGCTTACCGACTTCGGCCGGGTCAATATCCAGGTGGATCACTTTGGCTGCGGCGGCGAACTTAGCCAGGTTGCCCGTTACCCGGTCGTCAAAGCGGGCACCGATGCACACCAGCAAGTCACACTCCTGCACCGCCAGGTTGGCAGCCTGCCCCCCATGCATGCCCAGCATCCCCAGGTCAAACGCATACTCGGGCTTCACGCTGCCCAGAGCTTTGAGCGTCGACACTGCAGGCATCTGCGTACGCTGCAAAAACGCCATTAGTTCAGCCTGTGCATCCGCACTGTGGACACCACCGCCCACATAAGCCACCGGCTTTTTCGCCTGCGCCAGCAGTGCATTGGCCTTATCCAGCTCAAAACTCGACAACGGGGTTGGCTGATAAGCTTCGGCCTGCCAGGCATGAAAAGGCACCTGAGCCTGCTGGATGTCTTTTGGGATATCCACCAGCACCGGACCCGGGCGGCCAGACTGAGCGATATGCATTGCCTGCTGTAACACCTCAGCCAGATCTTCTCCGCGCTCCACCATAAAGCTGTGCTTGGTGCAGGAGAGTGACATGCCCAGTACATCGACTTCCTGAAACGCATCGGAGCCAATCGCGGCAGTGGGCACCTGGCCGGTGATCGCCAGCAGTGGCACCGAATCCATCATAGCATCGGCCAGTGCGGTGATCAGGTTGGTGGCGCCTGGTCCTGAGGTGGCAAAACACACGCCCAGCTTACCTGTGCTTCTGGCGTAACCAACCGCCGCAAACCCGGCCCCTTGCTCGTGACGCGTCAGGTAATGTTTCAGTGGCGCACCGTACAGCGCATCGTAAATCGGCATGATGGCACCACCCGGATACCCGAATACCGAACTCACCCCTTGTTTTACCAGCATGTCTATTACCAATTGTGCGCCTGTCATTGTTTTGCCCATTGCCCTTTGTCTTTGAATTTGGCCCTAAAACGAAAAAACCCCCCGAACTTTTCAGTGCGGGGGGTTTTTGCTAATACTTTTTAAACAGCACTAACCAGCCCCCGCGGTAATAATAATCACCACGTTGATAATCACGACTAGTAGAGAAACTGTTTTTAACATGTCACTGCTCTTCTGAATAAACGAATACGTTGCACACGCTTTAAGCGCTCTGTTGTGCTCTTTTTTTATTAGTAACCCGTAGGACCCCAACAAGTCAACCCTAAAAACTATGCTCTTTCCCTGTCATGAATAGCACAAAAATAAAAGCCTATTTAAAATTAAACAAATAAATAGATAAAAAATACCCACTTTAAACATCCTATTCCCTATGAGCTAAAATGAGTGATCTTTCCCACACAATTCATTCTCGTCCATCACAACATTAAATTTTTATGATTTACTCTGGGAATTGACTATGATGTACCCACTTTTTAACATTTGGAGGGCGCCATGCCTCACTTTATCCGCCTGACACACCTTATATGTGTGCTCTTTATCGCACAGCTTAGCCAGCTTGCCATCGCGCAGCCCGCACTGTGGAGTGTAGAAAAAAACGGGATCACCTCTTACCTGTTTGGCACTGTACATGTCGGTGATAACAAAATGCACGGTCTGGATCAGCGTATCAAAGCCGCTATCGCAAACAGTCAGACGGTGGTAGTCGAACTGAACACCGAGACCATAGGCACGCTGGAAATGCAACGCAGAACCCTGCCCTTTATGCTCCAGGAGCAGGGAAGCACACTAAAATCCAGTTTATCTGCTGATACCTATAAACAGCTTAAAAGCTACTTTTCTGAGCGCCAGATCGACATAACGCTGTTTGATAATTACCAGCCCTGGTTTGTCATGCTCACAATTTTACGGCTGGAGTATCAAAAAGCCGGGTTCAGTGAAGAGTTTGGTATTGATAAGCAAATCATCGAGTATGCCACAGGCTTAAACAAGCCTATTAAGGAACTGGAAAGCCTGGAGCAGCAACTCACCTTATTCGGCACTTTAGGGGGTCAAGGCGACGCTATGCTGGTCGACACACTCAAACAGGTAATGGACTTTGACCGATACTTTACCAAGATGGTAAATGCCTGGAAAGAAGGAGATTATCAGCAGCTTAATGTGTTTTATAAGCGCAGTTTTGATGACAGCAAGTACGGACAGCAAGCCGAACAGGTCATGCTGGTTGAGCGTAATAACAACTGGATGACAATGCTGACGCCACAACTGACCAAAGCGTCTCACTTTATCGCGGTCGGTGCACTACACTTGCCACAACAGCATGGCTTGCTCACACAGTTTGAAGCCCAGGGCTTTAAGGTACAACGCATCAGATAATCGCCTGCAGAGCGACTTTTTATGTCGCTTTTAAACCTTTTCGATTTGGTCCGCGTCACAGAGATATCAATACCATATACTCGAAGGACAACAGGATGAGAAAAAATATCATGATTGGGGCACTGCTGGTGCTCAGTGCCGCCGCTCAGGCGCAAGAGACACGCACACTGACACAGACTTTTGAGCTGGCCGACAGCACGGAGCTGGAAATTCAGTTTCCAATTGGCAAACTCAAAACCGAAAGTCATTCAGGCAAAACCATCGAGGTCACCATCGTCCTTGAACCCGCTGAGTACGACCTCAATGACATGGCTGATATACTGAAAGAGGTGCAACTGGACAGTCGCCGGGCAGGAGACGATCTGAGTCTGAGTATCAATAATAAGTATGTCAAACAACATTGGACGGTAAAAGTACCGGAGTCAATGGAGCTGGATATTGAAATTGATGTCGGCAATGCCAAATTGCTCGGATTAAACAATGATGCCGATGTTGAAATTGGCGTTGGCAATGTCAATATTGAGGCAAATGCCAAAGACTTCCGCCGCGTGCGATTCGACTCTGGGGTCGGTAAAACCCGGGTTTCCGACCTGCCAGGCGAAATCGATACCAATCGCAATCTGGTCGGTGAGACTTTACGATACCGGGGTCAAGGTGAGCATAGCCTCGATATTGAGGTGGGCGTTGGCAATATTACTTTGCGTCGCTAAGCGATAATATTTTAAGTAAGGCACGCTCCAGTGCAGCCTGCTCTACTGGCTTAAACAAATAGTCGGTCGCGCCGAGTTGCATGGCCGACTTAATGGCTTGCTCTGAGGTGTTTGCAGTTAACACAAGAATAGGCGTTGATAACATCAGGGTCTGACGGATCTCCTTAATGGCTTTGAAACCATCCATAATGGGCATATTCAAATCCATCAGGATCACATCAAAAGACTGGTGAGCCAGTACCTCAATAGCCTGCCCGCCATGGCTGGCATGAATGCTGGTTAAGGCCATACTCTCCAGCATTTTTTCAATGATCTTGGCATTGAGCTGATTGTCTTCCACCAGCAGCACTTTACTGCGGGCCAGTCCGTTGGCCTGATCGGACTCAGGGAGTCGTTTAAGCGGCACACTGAGCACAGCTTTCGTGCCATGCGGCTCACGGGCAACAAAATTCAGCTCTCCTGACATAATCGTCAGTAACAGATTGCAGCGTGCCAGCCCCAACTGAAGGCCCTGAAAGTGATGACCATTCGGGTTGCTTGCCAGAGGAAGGGCACTGACCTGTGCCATATTAAATCCCGGCCCGCTATCTTCTACCTCGCAATGAAAACGCCAGTTCGATTCATCTTCCTGTGAGTGGATTTGTTCAACCCGAGCAGACAAACTCACGACCCCGTGCTCGGTGAACTTCACCGCATTATCAAGTAACTGGCCAATCACCCAGCTCAGGCGCTCATGATCACATTCAAATATTTTTTCGCTGTGGCTGTTGAAATGATAACTAAAGTCCAGACCTTTCTCTCTGGCAAGCAATCGATAAGTGGCAACAGACTGACCCAGAGTGTCAGTCAGACGCGCCGGGTGACAGTTCAGTTCAGGTTGCTGTTCGTCAGACAGTCGGTTGTAATCTTCCACAGAGGCGATCAGCGCTTTTAATTGTTGCGCCGCTTTGTTGGCTTGCGCCAGATAGCCCTCACGCTGTGACTCCTGATACAAGTGTAAATATCCCAGCACTGCCTGTAATGGCGTCCGCAACTCGTGACTGGCACGGGCCAGGAACATGGCGCGGCTTTGGTTGGCATGCTCAGCTTTGAGGCGTGTCTGCTGCAACCGCTCAATCGCGCTGGCAATACTGCGCTCCATCGGGAAAAAGATCCACTTGATCTCCGCCAGGAGCAAGAAGAGCCCCAACAACCACATCAGCAGTTGCAGGTTTCTGAGCCTCCCGATTTTGTCATTGGTAAACTGCTCGAACAACAACACCGCCTGATCCAAATCTTGCAGCAACAACTGGGAACGGGTATGAATTTCCTGAATTTGACTTAAGTTGGGCTGACTGGCGGCGTCTGATAACAACGCCATATACTGCTTTAACTGATTATCCAGATCGCCCGGTTGTGCGAAGTACCAGCGATGCAACTCGGCGTTCAGGTGTACATAATCCTCGCCATCGCGCATCAGTAAAAAATCGTGGTTGCTTTGCAACAGCTGCAATGCATTACTCAGAGCCTGGCGATCTGCGGCTACATTTTGCTCACGCATGATGATCACATACTCCAGGTGCAGCGCTGCTTGTTGTGACAACATGCGCTGCATGCCCGCAATATTAATCACCCTGGCGGCCTGTTTTTGCTGTTCCAGCAGATACAAAGTCAGCCCGGTCGTCATTGTCAGTAGCAACAACATAATCACCAGTGCGACCAGGTATTTCAGGCGATAGCGCGTAACCAGATTGTCCAAATCATCCCTCCACATGCCAGCCTAATCATCCAGGCGCCAGACTCTTTTCCAGTTTAGATTAAATTTCAAACTTTTGCCGACAGTGACTTGACACCCAGACGGCCAAAATGTTTCAATGCGCCCGTACCCTATTTTATCCAGACGGCCATGCTTCCAAAAAGTGTGGACGTCTCAGGGCTGGAAGAGGTGCGTTATTCAGGTATTTGAGTGGAGGAGAGCAAACTCCTATGAAACTCAAAGAGGGGAATTAACGCCGAGAGGCACTGCGTTTTGCTTGCGTGATGCTTCGGGCGACTGGGTTGAATCCCAGCGACTGTCACCAACACATTTGGTGGAGAGCTTCTGGTCTTAGAAACAATATGGCCAGCAGCCTATTCTTTTTAAGTCCATTGCTCTTCGAATTTTAAACGGTTCGGAGCGGGACTCTTTCCTGACTACCGGACCAGCAAGAAGTTCGGTAGAGATGAAATCACACATTCAGTTATCTGATCAGTTATCTGACTACCCGTTATGGACGGCTCTGGTTACGCCCTTTGATGCGCATGATCAGGTCGATTATCACAGTTTAAAGCAACTCGTTGCACAGCAAGTCGAGGCTAACAATGGTATTTTGCTGCTTGGCAGTACCGGGGAAGGTCTGGCTCTGACCCTGGCTGAGCAACGCAAAATCGTTGAATTTGTCTGCGCGCTGGCACCTCAGGTGCCCATCATGGTGGCCGTTGGCGGCATTAACCTGGCTACCCAGCTTGAGTGGGTCGAGTTTTGTAATAGCCAAAATATAGACGCCCTGCTGCTGGGCTCACCCGTGTATGCCAAGCCCGGCGTTGTGGGTCAGACGCAATGGTTCGATGCACTGCTCAGCGCCGCCAATGTGCCCTGCATGATCTACAATGTCCCCGGACGCAGCGCCGTTGCAATCGCCCCCGAAGTGCTGACCAACCTGGCACACCATGACAACCTCTGGGCACTCAAAGAAGCCAGTGGTGACATCGCCACGTTTGAAGCGTTCCGCCGTGCCTTACCAGCACTGGCCATTTACAGCGGTGACGATGCATTGCTTCCCTACTTTGCCCAGGCCGGTGCCGCCGGTCTGGTTTCTGTGGCAGCCAACGCCTGGCCAGTTCAAACCGCCGAGTTTGTGCGCCGCGCACTCAGTGGCACCAGCCCAAACCTCTTTACCACCTGGGCTGACGCCATCAGCAGCCTGTTTGCTGTTGCAAACCCCATCCCGGTAAAAACGCTCATGCACCTGCAAGGTAATCTGGCTACGCCGCACCTCAGGCCGCCACTGACGCACCTGGAACTAACCAGTAATGCGGCATTACATGCCGCCAACGAACAGATTTTATCCTGGAATTAAGAGACTCCCTATGACCTGGTCAACACTATTAGATAACTTAGAAAACGGTTCACAACGTGCGGCACACCAAGACGAGCACGGTAACTGGCATGCCAATGTCGAAGTCAAAGAAGGTATTCTGGCGGCCTTCCGGGCTGGTCAAAACACCGAATACCCTGGCGGTTTCGTCGATAAAGACAATCTGGCACCGCGCGGTTTTGCTGCCGACGAAGCGGTTCGTATGGTGCCAGGAGGCAGCAGCGTGCGCCGCGGTGCGTATGTGGCACCCGGCACCATTATTATGCCACCCGCCTACGTCAATATCGGGGCCTATATCGACAGCGGTACTATGGTCGACAGCCATGCGCTGGTAGGCTCCTGCGCACAGATTGGTAAAAATGTACACTTAAGTGCGGCCGTGCAGATCGGTGGCGTACTGGAACCCGTTGGTGCCAGTCCGGTGGTGGTTGAAGACGATGCGTTCATAGGCGCGGGCTGTGTGCTGGTGGAAGGCGTTGTAGTAAAACAAGGCGCGGTGCTGGCACCAGGCGTGCGCTTGTCTGCCAGTATCCCGGTATACGACTGTGTGAATGAGCGCCCCCTGGAAAAAGGCGAAGCCATTCCCCCGTTTGCCATTGTGATCCCCGGTTCACGTCCCGCTTCCAGTGAGTGGGCTAAAGCGCAAGGGTTGAGCATGTCCTGTGCCCTGATAGTGAAATACCGTGACGAGCAAAGTGACGCCTCATTGGAACTTGAAGAGGTGCTGCGCTAATGACCACACTGAGTACGTCCCTGCGCACGCAACTGACGGCCCTCAGAAGCGATCTCAACACCCCGTTTTTTGTCTACGATCTGGATGTACTGAGCGCTCATGTCAACCAACTCACTGCGCAAAACGTAGTGAAACTCTGGTACGCCGTCAAAGCCAACCCGTTATCCTGTGTACTTAGCACGCTGGATAACGCCGGGTTTAACTTTGATGTCGCAAGCCGGGGCGAGCTCACGCAGGTACTGGCCCAGGACATTGCGGCCGAACGCGTACTCAACACCGGGCCGGCCAAATCTCCGGCCCAGATCCAACATTTTCTCGATGCTGGCGTCACCACCTTTGTGGCTGAAAGCCTGAACCAGGTGCGCTGGTTAAACGATGCGGCACAACAACACCAAACAACCTTAACTGTGCTGCTGCGTGTACAGTTGCGCTGGCCAGCAGGCGACAAAAACCCGCTCGGTGGCGACAGCCTGACCCCGTTTGGACTCGGATGTGAACAGTGGCAGCAACTCACGCTGAGCGACTATCCTGCACTGGATTTTGCAGGTCTGCATATTTTCCAGTGGGGCAATATGCTGAATGCGGCTAAGCTTGCCAGCTTATGGCAGCAAATGGTGCCGCCACTGACCGAACTGAGTCAACAACTGGGTATGACGCTGAGGATCCTGGACCTTGGCGGCGGATTAGGTGTGCCTTATGAGCCACACCAGCAACCGCTTGACTGGGAGCAGGTTATCGACAGCCTGGCAAAAATTAAAGCCGAAGCAGGCGTGCAGGAACTGTGGATGGAGCTGGGCCGCTATGCGGTCGCTCATTGTGGCTACTATCTTAACCCGGTGGTGGAGCAAAAGGTCAACTATGGTGAACACCAGTTGATCCTTGCTGGCGGTATCAATCACCTGCTGCGCCCGGCGGTAACCGGCCAGGCTTTTCCGGTACAGACACTGCGCACATCTACTGCCGCTCATCGCCAATATCATTTGCATGGCCCCTTGTGCACCGCACTGGACCACCTCGGAACTCACCCCCTGCCTGAGGACCTCGGGTATGGCGACTGGTTGATATTCGGCCAGTGTGGTGCCTATGGCTTTACCGAGAGTATGCCTTACTTTCTGTGCCATGAACTGCCGGCTGAATATGTCTTTAAACAGGGCCAGCTGTATTGCATCCGGCAAAGTGAAAACGCCGACTATTACCTGAGGTAACCATGAACACTATCACACAACAACATATTCAGGTTGGTGAAATCGCCAACGGCCTGCCTTTGACCATCCCGGTCTATCGACTGCAGGGCAATGGCACTGGACCAAACGTGTACATTCAGGCAAATATGCATGGCGCAGAGGTGCAGGGAAATGCGGTGATTTATGCACTGCTGGAACAACTAAAGCACCTTCCTCTGGCCGGAAATATCACTCTGGTGCCTTATGCCAACCCGATTGGGTGTAATCAGAAATCCGGTGAATTTACGCTGGGTCGTTTTGACCCCATTACCGGGGTGAACTGGAATCGCATGTATCATGACCACAGCGCCCTGGTACAGCATTGTCTTAAGGAACACGCAGAGGACTCAGATAAAGCGCTCATCGCCGCCTTTCGCGAACAGTTATGTCAGGCAACCGAGGCACTGCTGGATGCGCCTGCACATACTCAAACTACTGGTAGGCGCATTGCACTGACACTGCAAAAACTGGCGCATCAGGCCGATATTGTGCTGGACCTGCACACCGGCCCAATTTCGGCTAAGCACTTATATTGCCCTGAATACGCCAAAGACAGTGCGCGCTACTTCGATATTCCCCACGTACTGTTGATCCCCAATGAGTTCGACGGTGCAATGGATGAGGCCAGTTTCTGTCCCTGGTGGCGCTTAAGTGATGCACTAAAAGCGCAAGGTCGCGATTTTCCCGTTGCCGTGGAAGCCTTTACTGTGGAGCTGGGCTCTCAGGAAAAGATCGACCTCGATGAAGCCGTACATGACGCCAATAGCATCCTCAGCTATCTGACACATAAAGAAGTACTTACAGGTGCAAACCATCGCCCCAAAGTCATGAAACGCTATGCCTGCGCGTTGCAAGATTATCTGACTTACTATGCGCCGATGGGCGGCATGGTGGAATATAAGGCCCCACTGGGTGGGCAGATTAAAGCCGGAGACTGTGTCGCACAGATTTTACGCATGGAGCAGTATTTATCTGAAACGCCGCTGCATACTCTGCGCCTGGAGCAAGATGCCATAGCCATTCTGCATTTTGCCTCGGCCAGTGTTAATCAGGGCACTGAGTTATATAAATTTTTCACAAACTACTATGAACTGTAGTCGCGCTTACGACTTGGCCAAGATCCCGGTTGATATCAAATACAGAGCAACACAACGATTGCGTGAGAGTAGGTGAGCAATCCTCACTTGCTAAGGTAAGGCGGCAACAGGCGTTGCCGCCGGCCTTTTTAGTCTGGCATGCAGATCTCAAAGCGGCCCGAGTAACAATCCCGACCCGTCGGGCAACCCAGAAAAACAGCAGTGTCGCAACCAAACGAGTCACAGGCAGGGTACCCAGAAGCCCCCGCAGCAACCCTGGGTGTCTGCGCCAATCCCAGTTGCTGACTGTGGCTCAGTTGTTTAATGCATTTTTTGTTCAGTGATATTTTCATTTCAATCTCCTTTTATGCAGTGTGCTTAATTAACCTACTGCCATGTTGAGCAAAAATCAACCAACCTGTATCTTGACAAGGTCATAGATTGTCAATCTTTGTCCTTCTACGTTTTTTCTTGACCATGATACTATGCTTATAAATTGCTATTGACTAAGGACTTCATCGCCTATGAAACTCAGGATGCTCGCTTTGTTATCTTTGCTGACCTCTACTTCTGTGCTCGCCAATGAACAGGACGACCCGGATGACCTGGAGCTGATAAAACAATGTGTACTGAACGAGATCATCGCCGGAGATCAACAACAAACCATTGCGCAGCTCAAAGCGTACTGTCAGAAGCTCAACGAAACCCGCCTCAGTAAACTGGACCGCCGCATGGCGCGCGAAATGGTGACAGAAAATAACCGCAATGTGCTGACACCGCACAATCGCAACTACATTTTACCAGTGACCTATGTCAAAAACCCGAACTCCCGGCCCTTTGATGGATTAAAAGCCATTCAGGAAGAAGAAGGCGAACCACTCGATCATATGGAGGTCAAATACCAGATATCGATGAAAGTGCCCCTTTATCGCCACTTTGAAGACAAAGATCAGGCGGTATATGTCGGCGTGACACTGCAATCGTACTGGCAGCTCTATAATAAAGACATTTCCTCACCATTTCGTGAAACCAATTACGAGCCGGAAATCTTCTGGGTCAACTTCCTGGACGACGAGAACGTCCTGTGGGGTGACGAGATGGCCATTATTCTGGGTGCCTCACACCAGTCAAATGGCCGCAGTCAGCCAAACTCACGTTCCTGGAACCGCCTCTATGCCAACTTTATCTGGGAATATGAAGGCTTCGTGTTTAGCTTTAAACCTTGGTACCGCCTGCCGGAGGATGACAAGCCCGAACCGTTAGTCGCAAAAGGGGATGATAACCCGGATATTCACAAGTACATGGGCTACTTCGAACTCAGCGGTGCCTATCGCTATGGCAGGCATGAGTTTGGCTTTATGACCCGCAACAATTTTAACAGCGACAACCATGGCGCAATACAGCTCGACTGGTCATTTCCATTGCTGGGATCTTCGCGGGTACGTGGTTATGTGCAATATTTTAATGGCTACGGCGAGAGTATGATCGACTATAATGCGCATATTCAGCGTCTCGGCCTGGGCATTGCCGTGACCGATTTGCTCTAAGATCAACCAGCGCGGCCTGCTACAGCAGGCCGCGTAAGCGCTTATTTGATAACCACAAATAAGCCTTCAAATTTCGCCACCAGCACATCTCCATCGTACACATTCACCGGCACTCGGTACTTGGCTTTGCCCTCGTCGTTTAGTGCAGTCAGCTCACCACTGCACTCGGCCAGTGTCACCGTCGCACAAGGTGCAGTCGTCAGCGGTTTGAGGTACTGAATATTGGCATCAGCCAACACAATGTTGCCTTCCAGCGCCAGCTCTTTGAGCGCAAGATAAGTGGCGCCCCACCCGGTTAAGGTGGCCATGCTATAGACCGAACCGGCAAACATCGAGTTGTGAAGATTCAGGTTAGCTTTGAGATCCGCACGAGTTGAAAACTGCCAGTCGGTGTAACTTTCTACCTTAATGCCCATCGCATCACTAATAGGGATCGACTCACGCCAGGTGTCCTGTAACACCTGAGTCCACTGCGGGTGACGGAACCACCCGGGCTCACTAGGGCGCTGTTTGACCATCTTCCAGTGCTGCACATCACCATATGACAGGTGAGCCTTTTCAACCATCTGATAGCCATGGCGCTCATAAAAGGCCAGCGCCCGCTCTCTGGCAAACAGCACCAATTCTTCGGCTTGCTGTGTCCAGGCAATTTTTTCCAGCTCGTGCAGCAGTCGGCTGCCAAGATGATGACCTCGATGTGCCTCATCTACAGCCATGTATCGGACCTGAGCCTGCTGTTGATTATTAAAATGCAGACGTGCCACACCGAGTACCTGACCTTCGTTATTCTTGATATAACGATGCTCAGCTTCCTGCTCAAGATCATCCTGCTCGCTGCCTCTGGGTTGATCCCAGGGGGCCCGCAAAACCTGCCATCGCAATTGATAATACGCTTGCCAATCTTCGCTGCTCTGTGGCGCTGTTATTTGAAACATGGTGACTCCTGTGCTTTTCCTGTCGCCGTGGGACTATACCCAGGCTTGTGCAAACTGCTCCCATCTTTTTTGCGGGAACTTTTGTCTAATTTATGGACCTTACCTTACAAGAAAAGTATGCAACAGGGAATGATTGACCAGATTTGGCCAATTTGTCATGTAAATTCAACGAAACGCGGTGGCAGAACTGTCAAGCCCAGCTATGCTGATGTAACTATGCAAGATTTTATAACCGAACCCGGCACCATCAGTAACGAGTTTGTGCACCAGAGCCATCAACTCGGGCACCTGCTGTATTGGCATAAGCATGGCAAAATCAGCATACAAGTACGCCAGGAAAAAACCTTACGCTGGTTACTGATCAACGACACACTGCAATCCGTGATTGAACTCAATCATCCGGAGAGACTGCTTTTCCCGCATCTGCAAGTGTTAGCGGCGCTGTGGCAAAAATGCCCGGCCCCCGGTAAAGTACTAGAGCTGGGACTTGGCGCCGGTGCCATCCGGGATTATCTGCACATTAGCTACCCCGACTGCCAGATCACCTCAGTAGATAATAATCCGGATATCATCCACTGCTACAAGCGCTATTTTGGCGGCGATCCTATCTCTAACGTCAGCTGTAGCGATGCCTACCAGGCATTGGAGAACAATGGCCATTATGACTGGATCATTCTGGATTTATTCAGTCAGCTGGATGCCCCCCGGTTTTTATACGAACACAAGTTTTACACACAAATTCGTGCCACGCTCAATGAAGGGGGGCGCTTATATATCAATTTTCTTGCAGAACATGATTCGCAGTTAAAACAGCTGGAGCACCTGCTTATTACCAACTTTGGTAAAAAACCCTTCGTACACAAAGTGCCCGACTACGCCAATCACATTATTTCTCTGACGCGCTGAGCGCTTACCTGCTTACACCGACAAATTAAAGGTTACAGGACCATCGTTGCACAGGCTCACCTGCATATCGGCCGCAAAGCGACCTGTGGCCACATTTAACCCCGACGCTTTTGCCTGAGCAACAAAATAATCGTAAAGCGCCTCGGCTTGCGCCGGTGTGGCAGCGGAAGAAAAGCTCGGCCGCATGCCTTTTTTGGTGTCCGCAGCCAGTGTAAACTGAGACACCACCAGCAGCTCGCCTGCAATGTCTCTCAAACTCAGGTTCATTTTGCCCTGTGCATCGGTAAAAATACGATAGTTACTGATTTTGTGCAGCAAGCTGTCTGCACTTTTTTGCTCGTCGGCCTTTTCCACCCCGAGCAATACCAGGATCCCCTGGCCAATTTGACCAACACACTCACCTTCGACCATGACACTGGCCTGACTGACTCTTTGAATTAATCCCTGCACTGTTACCTCAATGGATCCGACTATGATTGACTGACTTTGCCGCTAATGTGCCAATTTACACAGCAGCAGATCGGCGGCACGCCGTATAGCTTCGGAATATACTGCATTTGTCGCACAGTGCCCAACTTCTTCGAGGATCAATAAACGTGCATTGAGCTGATCCGCTAACGCCTGCGCCATGGCAAACCGGCAGACATAATCGTGACGGCTATGCACCATCCAGACCGGTAAATGCTTAAGCCGTTCAGCCTGATGAAAGATCTGTTGCTCTTCAATAAAACAGCGCGAATTAAAATAATGCACCATGATCCTGGCCTGCTGGACCACGGCCTGTTCATGGTCCAGCTGATAGCGCTGTGCCTGACTGCCCACGCTCAGCTGACGATCCCAGTCATGCCATTGCTGCGCTGCACGGCGTACCGCCACTTCATCATCACTGTGCAGTAGCTGCGCGTAGCGTGCCAGCACCGCCTTGTAATCTCCCTCTCCCTGACTGAATATCTGATAGCGCTCAGGGTAGAATTGTGCACCGACCCCACTGACACCATACAACCACTGTAGATCACTCTGACACGCCAGAAAGGTAGCCCACAACACTAAACCCTGCACCCGCTCAGGGTGACGCTGGGCAAACAGCAATGCTAATGTTGCACCCCAGGAGCCACCAGCTAACACACACTGACTGATATCCAGATAAGACAGCAGGCTATCGATGTCCTGAAGTAAATGCTCCGTCGTATTATGAGTGAGTTGCTGAGGCGACGACTGACCACAACCGCGCTGGCTAAACAAAATTATACGATAGCGCTGGGGATTAAAATAGCTGGCCGAACTGCGACATACACCGCTGCCCGGGCCACCATGGCAGATCACCACTGGGACCCCGGTCTCCAGACCAAACTCTTCAACATGCAGCTGGTGCCCATCAGACACCGCCAAATGAAAACTCCGTCGCGGCGACTCCAGCCGATATAATTGAGTCATTGCACACCTCTTTATTCTGGTGTGTCTTGTTCCTCACAGTCCTTTTCGGACAAACAGGCAGTAAATTCCGCCCCTAACAGCACCACCATCCAGGACAAATAAACCCAGACAAACAAGATAGGCACTGTGGCCAGGGCACCGTAGATCACCTCATACGAGGGGAAATGGCTGATATACAGGGCAAAGCCTTTTTTTGTCAGTTCAAATAATAAGGCCGCAAAAAATGCCCCGGGTATCGCTGCCTGATAAGACACGCGTGTATTTGGTACTAAAGTATAGAGCATAAAAAAGCCTGCCATGGAAATAACATAGGGCAAAAGCTTCAATAAGAAACCACTGAACCCCGGGATCCCCTGATCGGCAAATGATACCAGAGACACAATATAAGAGGTGACTCCTATGCTAGCCCCCAGTAACACAGGTCCCAGCGTCAGTACCATCCAGTAAATCGCAAAGGAAATCATCATAGGCCGAGATTTTTCGACCCGCCAGATACGGTTGAGTGCCGCATCCACGTTGCGGATCAGTAACAGAGCAACCGCCGTCAAAAAACCAATCCCGACCGCGGTCATCTCATTGGCATTGCCGGTAAAGGCACTGATATGGGATTTAATGGTGTCTGTTGAGGTGGGCACAAAGTTATTAAAAATAAAATTTTCTATCGCATCCCGGGCATCCTGAAAGCCGGGGAAGGCACTAAAAATCGCCACCCCAACCGCCACCAGCGGGATCAGTGATAACAAGGTTACATACGCCAGATAGCCGGCATTGATCGTCAGCTGATCTTCCTGACAGCGTTTAAAAAAGCGCAACCACCAATCGGGCTGGCGCCTGATCAAAGCGCGGCTTTGCAGGTTCAGACGTTGCAACCGCAAGCGCCATAATTCATTCATCATTACACAGGTTTACAGAGTGAGTTTTGCACATCTTACCAATCCCAGTCATAATTCATAGGGTCAGATTTAAGTATAAGCCGTTATGTATCAACTGCATTAGGAAAGCCGATGAACAATTCTGTGTTAACAACGAGCCTCATTATCTTAAGCCTGAGCCTGCTCAGCGCCTGTCAAAGCGCGTACTACGCCGCCTGGGAAAAAGTGGGGGTGCATAAGCGCGAGATCTTAGTGGACCGCGTAGAGAATACCAAAGCAGCGCAACAGGCCACACAACAAGAGTTTCAGTCTGCGCTGGAGCGCCTGACCACTCTGATCAACTTTGATGGTGGCGAGTTACAAAGTGTGTATCAACAACTCAATGACGACTATTTGTCCAGTGAAGCCGCTGCACAGGACGTACGTACTAACATAGACAAAGTTGAAGATGTTGCCGACGCCTTATTCTCCGAATGGCAGGACGAACTGACGCAGTATTCCAGCGCCAAGCTCAAACGTCAGAGCGAGCAAAAACTCCGTCAAACGCAACGCCAGTTCGATAAGTTGCTGCGCTCAATGCGTGCCAGCGAAGCCAAAATGCAGCCTGTGCTGGATTCGCTCAAAGATAATGTGCTGTATTTAAAGCACAACCTCAATGCTCAGGCGATTACCGCAATCAAAGGCGAGTTTAGTGGTCTGAAACGCGATATTCAGTCGCTGATCACGGATATGAATCGCTCCATTGAGGACTCCAATGCCTTTATTGCCAGCATGAATAATACCAATCAGCCATAAATGCAAAGCTCTGCTCAGTCACGGTTAATACTGCCAGTTAACCGTGACTACTATGCTAATCGGCGTAGATTACCTGCAAATCACAGTTAAAAATGGGGATGGCTGCATAACTGCGGTGGCCCATCACCTGTAAGGTGACCGCAGGCTTTTCTCCAAACCGCGTCTGTACTGTGTGCGAGCGCATCTGATAGGCCTGTTGCATCGCGCCACGACCATCATTCCATATCAGGGTCAAATAGGGGTCAATGTATTGCCACTGTCCCTTTGTTGCTGTCCCAGTCAGGCTCCAGTCTCCGCTCGTACTCAGTTCAATCTGAAAGGGATCCATTGCACAGTCGTGCGAATGTACGACGTTAGGCAGCCTAAACTGAGCTCTATCGCTCGGAAAATACAAACCATAATTGCCCTCACTGAAACGATGATATTCGCCGTTAAAGTCCTGCACATTGAGTCCGGCATACCCCAACGCACGTACCACCTCAGACAACTGTGAGATCAGAACATCATTTTGATCTGCCGGAAAGCGATTGAGACGAACAGTATTACTATCACTGGTGTACTCTACTGGTACAGGAAGGTCATTCAATACATAGTTGATATTGGCCTGTTCCAGCTGGTTGATCAGCAAGTGTTGCCCTGCGTCGTCCAAAGATGAGTGGAACACATGTACCACAGGCTGAGAGCTGCAGGCGCTCAGTAGCAAGCACCCAGCCACTGACCATACTTTCATGAAAACTCCTGATTCTTGTTATTATGGTCTGAGTAAACCACAGCAGCCTGACATCTGTACATTGTGTCATCGTCACTCTCGGCATCAGTGGCTACGTGTCAGCCAGTTTTGCACCGCGGTTTTGGGATACACAATCTCTTTAAACAGGCGGTGACGCTCAAATTTAAGATCGCTCTCCTGACTGGGTAAGCCAGCTTGTACCTGGCTGTGATGCTCATTGAATCGTGAGATCAACGCCAGTTTGTCTTTGCCCAAATTAAGCTGAGTATTGAGATAGCCACGCACATCATCTGCTGTCATTAACCCCGATGCCTCTAAGTTCATCAGATCTCTTTTTAGTGCAGAACGGATCCCCATGGAGTGTCTCCTGTTGTCATAATTTACAATAGCCGCAGCGAACAACGGCTTTAAGCGACGGCCCAAGGCCGCCCAGCTCTGATCGGCGTGCAAGATACACACCAAATGCTGCAATTACATTAAAGACACGGTGATAAGCGAAAAAGTTTCGTGGTTCACCGCAGCGTCGCGCTATACTGTCGCAAAACATCCAGTGAGGTTGTGATATGAATCAAGATTATATCGAAATCGAGCTCGAAGAAGAGCCAATTGAACTTTGTAACCTTTTAAAAGTATTAGACTTTGCAGAAAGTGGCGGGCAAGCTAAGCAGCTTATCGCCGCCGGATATGTAGGCGTCAATGGTGAGCTTTGTACGGTTAAACGCAAGAAATTATATGCCGGTGATACGCTCTATTTTAACGAAGAAACCTTTATGCTGACCTTAGCTGAAGGCGCAGTTCCCGCCGAACGTAGCCAGCCAAAACCGCTTGCGGCGCACCAACCCAGTGCAAGCTCAGCCTCGGACAATCGCAAAAAGCCAACCCAGTCAGGCAAAAAGCGACGTAATAAACAAAACAACAAGGTGGATAGTGTGACTGGCAGAAAACCCATTTCATTTGGATAAACAGGAGAATATATAGTGAGTATCTGGTATCGCCCCGTCACACTGGCAGACTGTCAGGCCCTCGATGAAGGACAACATAAAAAAGGCACCCTGATGCAGACTTTAGGGATCTGCATCAGTGAAATTGGCGATGATTACCTGGTTGCTACTATGCCGGCTACCCCTGCACACCACAACCCACTAGGTATGGTTCATGGCGGTGCCAACGTGGCGCTAGCCGAAACCGTTGCCAGTTATGCAGCTAATTTTGCAGTCGACTTTGAGCGTTTTTACTGTGTCGGACAAGAGATCAACGCCAATCATCTTAAGGCATCGCGCAATGGGACACTTAGTGCCACAGCGCGACCCCTGCACCTTGGCCGGCGTACCTCAGTATGGGAAGTGAAAATAGTCAATGCCCGGGATGAGCTATGCTGCGTGGCCCGCATGACCGCCGCAGTCGTCGAACGACGATAGCCCTAACGTCGCCAAACTTGATATAGCACAACCCTTTTTATTCTTCACAATATCACAATGATCTCAACCCTGTTTGTGGAGGCTGAGATCGTGAAGAAACAAAAGCGCCTGATTGTGATTCTGCACTGCGTGATTGTCTGTGGACTGTTACTCATTTTCATCGGACATAGTCTGTTGAACGCACTGTGGTTCACGGCACTGGGCCCCGTGGGCTATGCACTAGGCGCAGCCTGTATAGCAATTGGTTTGGTCTGCTCGTTGCCCACGAAAATCTACCTGACCATCCTGCTGATGCGCAGAGAAAAGTAACTGTCGCGTCTCGGTGTCTCTGACTTTGCCTCCACGCGGGCATTTCGCTACAATTTTATTCCTCAGTTGCTAATTTAAACACATCCATGGACCACGTAGATACAGTGATCATTGGCGCGGGTGTCGTGGGCTTAGGCCTCGCAGCGCGCCTCAGCCAGACTCGCCAGGTACTGGTGATAGACCAGATGGGACAATTCGGCGAACACACCAGCAGCCGCAACAGCGAAGTGATCCATGCCGGGCTCTATTATGATGAGCACAGCCTCAAAGCGCGCCTGTGTGTACGTGGTAAGGCGTTGCTATATGACCATTGCGAGCGCTTCCATGTACCAGCTAAGCGACTCGGTAAAATTTTATTCGCGCGCACAGCCGCAGAGCAAGACAAACTGGCTAACATCGAGACGCAGGCTAAACGCAATGGCGTGCATGACCTGACACCACTTAGCAGGGCACAAATTGCCGATATGGCCCCCGGGCTGCGTGTCAGTGCCGCACTGTTTTCTCCATCTACCGGCATTGTCGACAGTCATCAGCTGATGCTGTCTCTGGTGCATCAGCTGGAGCACGCAGGTGGTAACCTGGTCTGCCACACCCGCTTTGACTCGGCTGAACCAACGGCCAGCGGGTTTAATGTGATCCTGGATTGTGATGGCGAAGGCTTTAAGCTGAGCTGTCATACGTTGATCAATGCCGGTGGCCTGTTTGCACAGGATAACGCCAGGCGCATCATCGGGCTGGGGAAGCATCACATTCCACAAAGCCATTTATGCCGAGGTCAGTATTTTTGCTATCAGGGCTCGCATCCATTTCATCATCTTATCTATCCAATGCCGGAGCAGCATGGTCTGGGGATCCACGCCACGTTAGATATGGCCGGTCAACTCCGATTTGGACCCGACACCGAGTTTGTTGATCAGCTGGATTACCAGGTGGACGCTCAGGCAAAAGCCCGCTTTGTCGAGGCCATACAAAGCTACTGGCCCGCACTGGACCCTGCACGGCTGCAGCCGGACTATGCGGGAATAAGACCTAAGCTATATCTGGACCAGGGGCAGGATTTTGTGATTGACGGCCATCAACACCATGGTGTTAATGGCCTCATCAACCTGTTTGGGATTGAATCACCCGGTCTGACTGCCAGTCTGGCGATCGCCGAGTATGTTGAGTCGCAGCTCAAACGCTAGAGCTCCTCAAGCTTTTTGCTGCGCTCCTGCATCAGTTTTTCAATGTTCTGCGCGTCCTGTACCAGTTTCTTAATGTCTGTCGGGCTCATATTGGCGGGTAAATCTTTGGGAATACGGCCGGCATCCTGCTGCTCTTTTAGCTGCCTGAGAATATCGGTGTTTTCCGCCGCCATAATGGTAATTTTGCTCGGATCCAGCGTCATTTCTTCACTCTGCCCGCGGGCATTTGGCCGGTCTGAGTAATGCCAGTTGCCCTGCGTATCCTGCCATTTATAGATTTTACTGGGTTTTTGCTGGGGCGTCGGTTGATCCGAACTATTTACGATATCCACCGCTTTATCCAGCTGCTGCTTTGACTCATCCAGTATTTGCTGGGCCTGAGTCTGCGCCTTGCCGAGGATATCATCCAGGCTCAACCAGGTGCGGCCGTCGGGCCGCTTTAGGACAAACAGTGACGCCACACCAATCAGCATCACCATAATTAACAGATAACTTACGTACTTCATTGCGGCACTCCCTTAATATCGAGGCCATACTTTAACAGTATAGAGTGATATTCGGTAGAGTGACGAAAGCGCATAAAGAAATCACGAAATTTTGCACAGCCTTTTAGCCCCAGCGCACTGCGATTAAACTGTAATTGTAATGCCGCGGTATCGACCACCTGATGCACTTTAAGCGCCGTGATAAATTTGGGATTACGCAGCTGTAGCCAGCGAATTGTAGGCAGGCTCATCAGTGCGAAGCGACGGTCCTCTTTCACCGGTGAGGCCAGTGCATCCAGCATCTCCCGCTCCGAGTAAAACAGCTTCTGCTGTAACTGTCCCAGTGCCAGTGCCTGCTCAACCGTTGGATAAGTATAACCAAACCGTCCGAGCATAATAAAACCCTGATAGTCCTGGTCGGGTACAGTCGCATCCTGATGAGTGATCAACACGTCCTCTACCCAGTATAACCCCTGGCTCCAGCACATGGGTGTATCACCCCGATACCAGGATTCGGATTCCATCCGTACCTGGATCTGATCGTGCTTTATCAGCTTTTTCGATCGCTCTTCCGGTATATAGTCCACATCCAGCGGCTCTCCCTCAGGAGTAAAGTGTGCCAGCAGCTCCGGGAGCACACCGGGCCGGGCGGGATCACCGGTCACAAAAGGGGGGAAGGCGTTATAGGGCAAGGCGACGCGCAACACCGGCAACTCGGATCCTGTCTGAGGAAGGGGTGTTGCAGCACCATGGCCACTCAATGGCACCAGCCACAGCAACAGAGCAAACAGACTGTACATTGTGCGCATCGCATTCACCTTCTCTTTTCCCTCGTAATTCACAGTGTAGCGCTTGCATCTCAATAGTGACAAAAAAGCGGACTGGGCTGTATAGCCGAGTCCGCTTTTGTGATTTTGCTCTGATCAGGGCCGCTTAAATGCCGTCACCATCAATATGTAAACCACATTCCCGGTTGAGACCGAAGAAGCGTGTTTCTTCTTCGCTCATACCCGGCTCAAGTTTACGGGTGGTGTGCACATCACCCATAGACACATAACCCTGCTCCCATAACGGATGATAAGACAATCCATGTTTGGTCAGGTACTGGTAAACGTCACGGTTGTGCCAGTCGATAATCGGATACACCTTCACGGTACCACGACTGATCTCCAGGATCTGCTTATCAGCACGGGTAGAAGATTGCTGACGACGTAAACCACTAAACCAGGTCCCGGCCTGTAACTCGTTCAGTGCTCGGGTCATCGGCTCTACCTTATTCAGCGTGTTATAACGCTTAATACCTTCTTCGCCCTGCTCCCACAGTTTGCCGTACTTAGCTTCCTGCCATGCCGGACCCTGTATCGCACGATAAACTTTCAGATTCAGGTTCAGCTGCTCTGTCAGTTCATCGATAAAACGATAAGTTTCCGGGAACAAATACCCGGTATCCGTCAGGACCACCGGAATATCCGGACGCTGACGGGTTACTAAATGCAGCATCACCGCAGCCTGAATACCAAAACTGGACGATAATATCGGGTTCTCTGGCAGATTTTCCAGTGCCCAGATCACGCGCTCTTCAACACTTTTTTGCGCCAGCATACCGTTGGCATCATTCAATAATGCCTGCTGTGAGGCCTTATCCAGTGTCAGGATTTGTTTAAAGTCACTCATTACTCATTCCCAGTATTCCACCACGGCCAAAAGCCGTGATCAGGGGCGCCGAGCGCCCGCTTTATTATGCATGGAAGTCGGTTTTAGATACCTTCACTTCAGCCACTATCTCCTTACGGATCACAAAGTCACCAAAACACTCATCCGGCTGACGCGCTTTGGCCCACTGACCAATCAGCTCGTCCAGTGCCGGCAGATAGACCTCTTCACCGACATTCTCCAGATACAGTTTCGGGATCCGCGTACCGGCACGGTTACCGCCCAGATACACGTTATATTTGCCAGGTCCTTTACCCACAAAGCCAATTTCTGCCAGCATGGCGCGGCCACAGCCGTTTGGACAACCGACAACACGCAAAATGATGTCGTCGTCAGCAATCTCATGTTTGGCCAGGATCGCTTCAGTTTTTTCAATCAGATCAGGCAAGTACCGCTCAGCTTCCGCCATCGCCAATGGACACGTTGGCAAAGACACACAGGCCATCGAGTTTTTACGCTGCTCGGTGTGCGCATCATCAATCAGACCATGTTCACGGGCCAGCTGCTCAATTTCAGCCTTCTGCTCAGCAGGCACACCCGCGATGATCAGGTTCTGATTCGCCGTCATGCGGAAATCGCCCTGATGGATCTCGGCAATCTTGCGACAACCGGTTTTCAGTGGTTTGTCCGGGTAGTCCAAAATCCGGCCACTTTGAATAAACACTGTCAGGTGGTGCTTACCATCAATGCCTTCAACCCAGCCAATGCGATCGCCACGATGAGTGAATTCATACGGACGACTTGGTGCAAAGGTCACACCGGCACGTTTTTCTACTTCCGCTTTAAACGCATCGCTACCAAAGGTATCCAGGGTATACTTGGTTTTCGCGTTCTTACGATTCGCGCGGTTACCCCAGTCACGCTGTACGCCAACCACGTGCTCAGCCACCGCCAGCGTATCGTCCAGGCTGATAAAACCAAAATCATCCGCCTTACGTGGGTAGGTATTCACATCACCGTGGGTCATGGCCAATCCGCCGCCCACCAGTACGTTGAAGCCAACCAGCTTGCCGTCTTCAGCAATGGCCACTAAGTTCAGGTCGTTGGCGTGCACATCCACTTCGTTATTTGGTGGAATAGTGACTGTGGTTTTGAACTTACGCGGTAAGTAAGTGCTACCTAACACAGGTTCTTCTTCGGTGGTTTCCTGCTTTTCACCGTTTAGCCAGATCTCGGCATACGCACGGGTTTTTGGCAACAGGTGCTCAGAAATGCGTGCCGCCCACTCGTAGGCCTCCTGATGTAGCTCAGACTCAACCGGATTGGTGGTACACAGGACGTTACGGTTTACGTCACCCGCGGTGGCGATGGAGTCGATACCCACATCGTTCAGCGTCAGATGCATTTCTTTAATATGTGGTTTCAGCACACCGTGAAACTGGAAAGTCTGACGGGTGGTCAGACGGATGCTGCCATACTCGGTTTTTTCTTCGGCAAACTTGTCAATCGCCAGCCACTGGTGCGGCTTGATGATCCCGCCTGGCATCCGCGCACGTAACATCACGTTGTGCATCGGCTCCAGCTTTTGCTTGATACGCTCGGCACGAATATCACGGTCATCCTGCTGGTACATGCCGTGGAAACGGATCAGCTGGAAGTTGTCGGCGGTAAAGCCACCCGTTAATTGATCGCCCAAATCATTGGTAATGGTGCCACGCAGCAGGTTGCTCTGGGTTTTCAAACGCTCGTTATCAGACAGTTTGGCGTTCGGGTCGAGCTTACTGTTGGGTTTGTAATCGCTATTGCTCATCTTTATTCCTAAATTCTTACACTGTGACGGTGTGTACAGACTAATCCCGTAGGATTAGTACACGTCTTTTTGATAGCGACCCGCGCTGCGTAGCTCTTTGAGATACTCTTCAGCTTCCTCGTCGCTCTTACCTGCATACTGCTTAACGATGTCCACTAATGCCTGATGAACGTCCTTGGCCATACGGCTGGCGTCTCCACACACATAAAAATGCGCACCATTTTGCAACCATGTGTATACGTCCTGACCCTTCTCACGTAAGCGGTCCTGAACGTAGATTTTTTCTGCCTGATCGCGGCTAAAGGCCAGATCAATGCGATTCAGTACGCCCGATTTCACGTACTTTTGTAATTCAACCTGATACAGGAAGTCCTGTGTAAAGTGCGGGTTACCGAAGAACAACCAATTATCTCCCTCAGCATCGCGTGCTTCACGCTCTTGCAGGAAAGCACGGAATGGCGCAATACCGGTACCCGGACCGACCATGATCACGGGGGTATTGTCGTCTGCTGGCAAACGGAAATTGTCGTTATGCTCGCTGAACACTTTAACTTGTGTGCCTTCCTCAACGCGATGCGCCAGGTAGCCAGAGCAACCGCCCTGATGGGTTTCACCAAAGGCGTCAAATTCCACCAGACCCACAGTCAGGTGCACTTCTTCTTCTACTTCAGCCTGGCTCGATGCAATAGAATACAAACGCGGCTGGATCTTACGACAGCTGTCCACGAGCGCCTGCGCGCTGAGTGTTCCCGGCTGTTGCTTGATGATATCGAAGATCTGACGCGCTTCGATGTACTCACGCAGCGCGGCTTTGTCACCGGCCAGTGTACTCAGCTCTGCGTTATTCGTTGCAGCCGCATACTTTTCGACAAAGCCTGGGTAAGACTGAGTCAGCTCCAGCTTTTCAATCAAGGCAGTGCGCAGTGTCAGCGTCTCGTTGCCCAGCGTCACTTCGCTGTCGCCTTCAAGACCAAGCAGCGCAATCACTTCGTCCACACGTTGTTCGTCATTGAGGAAGAAGACGCCCAGTGAATCACCTGGCTGATACGCAATGTCAGACCCTTCCAGCGAAATCTCGACGTGGCGAACATCTTTGGTCGAGTTACGGCCGGTGATCTTCTGAACCACAGAGATTTCTGCGCTGAACGGATTTTGTTTGGTGTACTGGCTGGCATGCGCACCGGCAGTTGCCAGCGGCATGGCCACCACGTTGGCACCGCCTTCTGTCTGCTGCGCCTTCAGCGCAGGTTCAAATGCGTCCAGGGCACTGTCAATCCAGGCAGTTGCCTGATCTTCATAGTCCACGTCCAGATCAGCGCGCGCAACCACAGACTCAGCACCCAGCTTTTGCAGCCGCTCTTCAAAGTCAATGGCAGTCTGACAGAAGAACTCATAGCTTGAGTCACCCAGACCCAGCACAGCCACTTTAACACCATCCAGCTTCGGGGCTTTTTTACCTGCTAAAAAGGCATGTAAGGTCTCTGCATCTTCGGGTGGTTCACCCTCACCGTAGGTGGATACCGCAACGGCAATAAACTGTTCTTTCTTCAGAGCTGAAGGTTTGTAATCAGCCATATTAACCAGCTTGGTTTGCAGGCCGCGTGCCTTCGCCGCACTCTCTAATTGCGCAGCAACACCTTTGGCATTGCCCGTCTGAGAGCCGTATAAAATAGTCAAAGGCGCCGCTTCTGAGGCTGCTGCCGGTGCCTGCCCTAAAGTCCCCGCAAGTGCAGCAGTGTTGGCATTGGCAGCCAGATAACCACTGACCCAGGCCTGCTGGATCGGATTAAGCTCCGCTACTAACCCCTGTAATTTTTGCAGTTGTTCTTGTGTCAGCGGACTGGCCGCGGCACTGAGTTGACTTAACAACATGATGATTGTTTCCCCATAACCCTTATATAGCTTGCCCCGCCGAACTGCCCGGCGGTTCCACCCGCACACAGTGCAATTCGGTCATTTTCTTAGCATGCAGGATACGCAACTCACTGCGCGACAAAAAGAACAGTATCTGCTTTGTTATTCCATTTGGTTATGGATATTCAAAAACTCCAAATAAAACAGATTAAAAACCATTGTACCGATTTACACAATTAAAAAGTTAACGACAATGTAACAGAAACCCTTTAAACTCCCACTCAGTTTTTAACAACCAAACAACAATATAAATTAAAAATAGAACACGGGAATAATAAAATGATTACAAGAAAAGGGCCTTTGTGCCTGACTATGGGCCTGGCTGGCAGCGCGTTAAGCCTGCTCAGTACCATGGCATGGGGACAGGTAGACAACGGAGATTTCGAGCAATGGCAGCTGGGTAAACCCAGCAACTGGACCACCATTGATTCGGGTATCTCTTTGACTACCGAACAGAATCGCGTTTACAGCGGACAGATGGCTGCCGCCGTCAATGTGCTGACTACAACGCAGGGCAATACCGATCTGGCACAAACCGTCACGGTTGAGGCAGGTAAAACTTATACCTTCAGTACCTGGGTTTACCATACTGAAGGCGGCGTCAGGGCTCGCCTGGTCGCTGACGGTTATCACAATTATTCGGATCCGCAACAGTTAAATCAATGGCAACAACTGAGCCATGATTATACGGCCACCAGCAATGGCCAAATCACGGTGGGCCTGCGCTTTTATGACGTCAGCGGATTTGACGGCAATGAGACAGTATATGTTGATAACTTTCAGCCCAGCGGTACCACGAGCACGCCACCGCCAACCGATGGGGCCTGCCAGGCCAATGCGCTGACCTTCAATCTGACCACAGACAAGTACGGTGAAGAAACCAGCTGGGTGATTAAAAACGCGTCGAATGCGACCGTCGCCAGTGGCCAGAATTATGGTGCCAGCCAGAACTACAGTGAAAACCTGTGCTTAACCGATGGCTCATACACTTTTACGATATCTGACAGCTATGGGGATGGTATTTGTTGCAGTTATGGAAACGGCTCATATAGCCTGAACGGTCCTTCAGGGATGATAGCATCGGGCAGCCAGTTCACTTCATCGGCTTCACACAGCTTCACGCTCGGCACCGATAATGGCGGTGGCGATGGTGGTGGCGATACACCGACAGGTTACTACAGTGCTGCGGCAGGTTTATCGGGTTATGCCCTGAAAACGGCGCTGCACAACATCATTGCCAGCCATAATAATCAGGGTTATGGCGCTATCTGGTCGTTCATCGATCAGTACGAGCGTGACCGCTACTTTGAGAATAATGGCACAGTCCTGGACCGCTACTCTGAAAAGCCAACCAGCACGGACAGTCACGAGTTTACGGCGGTGGGCGATCAGTGCGGTACCGCCCGCATTGAAGGCGACTGTTACAACCGTGAGCATTCATTTCCGAAAAGCTGGTTTGGCGGCAAAATTGAGCCAATGAACTCAGACATTCACCATATCTTCGCCTCAGATGGCTATGTGAATAATCGCCGCAGCAGCTTCCCGTTTGGCGAAGTGGGCAGCAGCACTTATACCTCAAGTAACGGCAGTAAAGTGGGCAGTGCCTCGGGCATAGGTTACAGCGGTACCGTGTTTGAACCTATCGATGCGTTTAAAGGCGACTTTGCCCGCGCTTATTTTTATATGGCCACGCGCTATCAGGATCGTATCAGTAGCTGGCAGAACAATTCCAGCTACAGCGATGCGGTCCTTAATGGCAGCAGTGATCAGGTCTTTGAGGCCTGGGTTATTGCTATGCTCAAACGCTGGCATCAGGCCGATCCGGTTGATGCACTGGAGCGTGCCCGCAACGAAGGCGCCTACCAGTATCAGGGCAATCGTAACCCGTTTGTGGATCACCCAGAGTTTGTAGAGCAGATCTGGTAATTCATACCTGCCTATTGATACAAAATAGGTTCAGCGCACAAGGCTGTGGCTGAACCATACCTAAAAGGCAGACACAGGTATACCTTCTTTAGCAATCGACTTTCAATCCACCACCACGCAAAATCATCCTGACCGTTTGTGTCACGGTCTGAGACAGAATGCCCTGGCGGGTTGTAAGCCAGTGGAACAATGCGCCCACCAATGCATTGAGCAGCGCCTGACTCAGCGCTTCGATGTGCGCCGTATCAGGGCGTGGTCCCTGCCATTGGCTCTGGCCCATATCAGTAATAAACGCGCTAAAAATATCACGGGCTTTCTCGAGATCGTCCTTATCTCGCTTAAGTAACGCACTGAACTCATCGGTGTATTCACACTTAAACAAGATCACTTCCTGAAAGGCAATCAGGGCCTCCGATTGTTCCAGTGTCTCGAAATAAAAGGTAATTGCCTCAATCAGATTCGCGGTGCTGGGTGTCATGGTTTCCAGCTTCTGCTGCGCAGCCTCATCCAGGGGCAGCGCATATTCCTGGGTGATCGCTTCCAGTACTTCAAGCTTATTCTTGAAGTGCCAGTAAAACGCCCCTTTGGTCACGCCCGCAGCCTTAGAAATATCCATCAGGGTCGTATGTGCGACCCCTTTTTCACTGAATAGCTGCAGTGCGGATTTAATCAACGCCAGACGTGTCTGCTCGGCTTCTTCTTTGGTTCTTCTGGGCATCAGTAGTTTCCATCCAGGTATTAAACAGGCTTATCAGATAGTGGCCGCGAGACTAGCATGTACATTGCCGGTATGACAATCATGGCCACCAGGGTCGATGCCAGCAAGCCAAAGATAATTGCAAAGCACAGCGGGAACCAAGTGGGATCGCTCAGCCCCAAGGGTACCAGCCCGACTATGGTGGTGATGCTGGTACCAATAATGGGCCTCAATCGTTCTGCTGCACCACGGGCACACGCATCACTGAGCCCCACCCCGGCTTTAATATGACCGTTAATGGTGTCCAGCATCACGATGGCATTGTTGACCACAATCCCCACCAGTGCGATTAACCCTATCATGGCAGGGAAGGAAAAGGGGATCTGAAATACCCAGAATCCGCTAAAGGTACCTATCAGTGCCAGCGGGATAGTAAACAGCACTACCAGTGGCTGCTTGAATGAATCCAGCGCCAGGGTAAGCACCGCAAACACCATCATAATGGCCAGCACAAACACCATACCGGCGGAGCCGTAGGTTTCCTCCGCATTTTCCGCCTCTCCCGCATAGCTATACCTATATCCCTCTGGCCAGGTTCGCTGCCATGCCTGCAACTGGGGGTCAAGTTGTGCAATGACTTCGCCAACCGTGATCCCTTCCACTTTGGCTTTGATAGTAATGGCACGCTGAGTCTGGGCATGCGTGTAAAGTGGCGGCACTGCATCAATTTCATATTCCACCAGATTGCCACCGGGTACCAGCTCCCCCTCAGGAGTGAATAAGCTGATCAGGTTGATCTCAGCCAGAGACTTAGGGCCACCAATATCCTCATCCCGGCTCTCCCAGTAGGTACTGAGTCGGATCTTCAGGTCATCTTCCGTCCCCGCGAGTTTAAACTTACCATACTCATCCGCTTCTGTTGCCAGGCGTAGCTGACTGGCAAAATCTTGCTCGGTGATACCATGAAAATTCAACGCTTCCCGGTTGGCCGTCAGCCTGACCTGACTTTGCCACGCCCCCAGGTTATTACGCACATCCGTCACACCATTAACCGTGGCCAATTGCTGCTGGACCTGACTGGCATACGCCGACAGCTGCGCCATATCTGAGCCACTGAGCACAATTTGCACGGGGTCATCATTGCTGGACCCGCCCACTTCTGGTGTAAACAGCACCGTAATACCGGCAACGTCGGCCAGCACCTCGTTCAGACCCGCTCTGAGCTCTGGCACATATTCGTAGGCTAACTGGGTACGCTCATCCTTAGGTACAAATAACGCAGAGAACCCCACCAGGTTCGGGTTTTCATTGAGCAATAGCTGATCGCTGATGGAACTTATCGCTCTGGGGCTCTTTTTGCCGACGTACATAGTCACGTTTTCAAAATAGGGCCGCGTGGCCAGATATGCACCAGCCCGCTCAGCCACCGAGCGACTTTGTGCCAGTGTGGCATCCGGTCCCAGCTCTATGGTGATGGCGAGGTTTCGGCCATCCGCTTTAGGATAAAGCAGTGACGGCAGCGTACTCATCAACCCAGTCGAGATCAGCCACACGATAACGCTGCCTGCAACCCAGGCACTTGCGCGACGACGACTGCGCAGGGCAAACCGATTCAGCCAACGCTGTAAACTTTGCCCGGCAACCAGAGTCAGCTTGTCGACCGTACTCATCTGCGCCTGTTTGGCGTTGCTCAGCAAATATTGCGACAAAGGAATGCAGATCAGAAACGCAATCAGATAGCTCAATACCAGACACAACACCGCGGTGATGGGGATCAGACGGATAAACTTACCGTCCACACCGCCGATGGCCATCATGGGTGCCATCGCCAAAATGGTGGTCAACTGGCCTGAAAACGCGGGCATGGCGTAGGTCTTAACGGTTGCCAACGCCGCTTCCTTAAATGAAAGGCGTTTACGATAGAGGTTATCGTGCATCCCTTCCATCACCAGAATGAAGACATCCACCAGCATGCCCAATGCCAACACCATTCCGATGATCATCATGGTATTCAGGGTATAACCGAATAAACCCAGGATCATCAGTGCCCCCAGAAAAGTGAGCGGGATCGCTGCACCGGCGATCAGCGCTTCCCGCCAGGTCAGTAACACCATTAAAATGACGAACACCGCCAGCATGGCCTGCCAGATATTACTGAACACATTGGCAAATGACTCATCAATCAGGGCGCTTTCATCGCTGATAATCTGTACTTTCAGGCCATCCGGCCAGAACCCTTGCGTCTGGTACTCCACCATGGCTGCTTTCACTTCATTGATAAGCGTAATGGTGTCAACGCCCGGACGTTTTTTCACCCCCAGTGACACCCCCTGAGTAAAAGGTTCTCCCTGCTCAGAGAAATAAGTTTCGCTTTTGACTTTATCCAGCCCTTTGTAAACCAGCGCCACTTCTTCAAGCCGGATCAGGCGATTATCGTTCAGTCGCGTAATCGGCAACTGCTGCAAAGCTTTGATATCATCGAAACGACCTGCCAGATACAAGCGATGAATACGATTACCATCATCATACTCCCCCCAGCTGGTATCCAGGTTGGCTTCTTCAATGCGCTGGCGAACCAGATTAGGAGAGAGTTTCAGAGATCTTAGCCTGTCAGGCAGCATACGCACATGCACCACCGTTTCGCGATAACCACCTTTATCAACCTTTTTCACTCCCGGTTTGGCCTCAAGGCGCTTCTCGATGGTTTTAACCACCTGACTGAAACTGGTGTCATCCAGTGAGCCATACAACATAAACTCAATGACGGGCGTGTCATTCACTGACACCTGCTCGATCAGCGGGGTTTTTACCGCACCGGGAAATTCAGCCTTCCCCTCATCGACTTTCGCCCTTAACCGCTGCATAGCTTCATTCATCGGCTCATCAGATTTGAATTCCACGGCTATCACCGCGTAAGAAAACTGCGAGCCACTTTGCAGTTTTTTAAGCCCCTGCAAACCATTGAGCGCATCTTCCAGGGGTTTAGTTACCTCCTTTTCAACCTGCTCTGCGGCCGCACCCGGCCATTCAATCGTAATAATGGCCTGGGGTATTTCCAGATCGGGATAGTTTTCTTTTAACATGCCCGAGTAAGCCAGTACCCCGCCGACCAATAAGATAGCCAGCAGCAAGGTTGAAATCACTTTATCAACAAACAGCTTATGTGCCAGACCCAGCTTATTCATGGGCCGCTCCCACAACACGTACCGCGCTGCCATGCACCAACAGGTGCTCACCGTTCACGACCACCTGTTGGCCGGCGCTCAACCCGGCCAGGATCTCAACACGATAGAGATCTTCAATGCCCGTTTCAACCGGCGTCAGTTGTGCTTTATTCGCTTCGTTGATCACATACACAAAGGGTCGGTTGTTGCGCATCATCACAGCCTGATGTGGCACACTCAAAGTCAGTGGTTTTTCTGCCACCTTGATCCAGGCACTGACATGCATGCCATCTTTAAGATGCTGCGCACCTGCAAAAGTATGCACTTTCACTTCAATTGCACGTTTACTCAGGCTGATACTCGGGCTGACAGAGAAAATCTTGCCCAGGCTGATATCCCCGGTGGTAAAGCCACTGTTAGCTGCATTCAGCAGCTTTTCATTGCTCCAGCTCAGATACACGGTTTGTCCTTCCGCCAGTTTGTCGGCAGCATAATAAGGTACGTTTAAAGTGACTTCGTACTGGCTGGTGTCAATCACCACCATAGCCGCATGCATTTCCCGATCTTTATCTGACATCACCGCCGCTGGCCCTGTCCAGTAATCCCCCTGACGAACGTTGACTGCTCTGAGCTGACCATCAAAGGGCGCAAATATGCCGGTCTTTTCCAGATTCACTTTGCCCTGATTCAGCTGGGCCTGCGCCGCCAGCTTCTGACTGCGGGCAGAGTCCAGTGCCGCAGTCGCGGTGTGCATGGATTGCTGCGCGTTCAGCAGCTCAGTTTTAACGGCTTCAAATCGCTCTTTGGCAATAAGCTTGCGCTCCCACATTGATTGTGCCCGCTCAAAACTGGTTTTCGCCAGATTATGGTTGTTTTGTGCCTGATGCAGCTGTGCCTGGGCCTGCTCAATCCCCAGCACCGCACTGCGCAGTGACGCCTCATAGCCTTTTACCGCTTCTGCGCCGGTACGCTCGTCAATGCGGGCAAGGAGCTGACCAAAGCGCTCACCCGGTTTAGGTCCGGTGACGAAACTGCCGGCACGCAAGCGGTTGCCATTTCGGTCATCTGCCAGAAAAACCACCTTACCACCACTTTCAAAATTGAGGTACTCACGGCGGATCCCCTGTGCAATTCCTTCTGCAAATGCCCAGTCTCTGATCGCCTGTTTACTCACAGTGCTTGCCTCAACGGCATAAGCAACAGGCATATTGTCTGCATAGCCCGTTTTAGCGACCAGCAAACTCATTATTGTGGCAGCAATTACTAAATATGATTTCACACTCATCCTCTTTTACATACCAATTAGAATGTTTTGGATTATATACATACCAGAATGTATGTAAATATAAGCTGTGTATTTTCTCAGCAAAGGCGATATCGCAAGCGGGTTAAAACCCCCTCACGGATACAGCTAAGTAAACAGCTTTGGCATTAAAATCTCAGTTACAAGAAAAGGTTAAAGAAAGGGGAATAGCAGTAAGTATGACGCGTGCAAATTATGCACACCGCTCAAACGCAGCGCCAGCAAGGAAAAAGCGAGCATACCCAAGGCATACTCACTGAAGAATAAAAAAACCGGCCTAGTCCGTTAGACCGTAACCTACTCAACGGGTTGTGAGCTAAAAAGCTAACGCCAGTGGATAACCACAGACGCTTATCTTGGCTCTATGGTTAGGGGAGAAAGTGTAATTTTTGCGTTATTGCTGGCGCCCATGTAACCACTGTAATTCTGACCTTCAAACAAGGTGTAAAAAACATCCACATAATCATCGTCATTGCTGAACCAGTGATCCGGCATGGCTTTGATCAGCTGATTGGTCAGCTGAGGAATAATCGCATAGCCCTGTACATTGGGATCCGGAATGGTGCGCATCACCTGAGTGACGATATCTAAAAAGGTCGTCGCTAAATCTTTGTAGTTGGTGTTGTCATCCTGTTCCATTAACAGTACGTCCGCAGCCTGCCAGCGATAGCGCTCCCAGTGGATCAGGATCTGATTTGGTGTGTAGTCAGTACCATCATGATCCAGGTAGGGCATATCTACAATATCCAGCACAGGTTCATCACGCGAAGGACTCACTCCAGTGACAATGCCATACACTTCCGCTTTACCCAGTACCCAGGGTTCCTGATCGTTGTTGAGACGAATACGCTTCAAAACGCTGGTCGAAATGGCCTCAGACTGAATCGTCATTTGGTTCGTTTGCAGCATATCGCGAGAAAAACGTTCAACCGTTTGTCCGTCTCTGGCACTGCTAAAAATGTTCTGCATCACGGCCAGCCCTTCACGGCGCACCTGTTGTTGATCCAGCTCCAGAACAAGCACCGGGCGCTGTGGCATTTGCTGTGCATCTAACAGATGCAGCTGACCGTCACTGTCATAGGCTTCAACATGGATCCAGGTTTTATCATCCCCTTTCGGTGCAAAGGCGATCAACGGCTCTTCGCCTTCCTGCCATTGGCTCAGCATGTCAGCCGAAGCCAGACGCAATTGATAGAGGTTGCTGTCGCTTTGCGGCAAGCCTTTCAATACCCGGGTTTGTGTGCTTGCCTGGCCTATCAATGACTGTGCTTGCTGTGATACCTGCATGTCCTGCACCGTCAGGCGTGGCTGGCTTGCCAGTGCTGACTGCCAGCGCGGCCCCTGGTGCGACAACTCTTGCGCCAGCGATTTCGCCATCACTTTCTTGATGTCACTGACCTGGAAGGCCTGTGGATTAAAGCGGTCAATCTGCGCCAGTGGCGCTGCCAGTTTATTCACGGCCTCAACCGGGGCTGCGGTTGCGCTCGCTGCTGCACTCAGGCTCAGAGCCAGTGCCGACAAAGTCATCTGAGATATGCGTTTCATTGTTATAATTCTCCAGAAATAATCCTGTTCCGGCCTCTCCTGAACCACGGGAAGCCACCTCTCGTGTGCCAACCCAAGATAAAACACGAAAATCAAATTATCAACACATTAATATAAAATTTACACAGGAAAATTAACATAAACTTATTATACGTCTGTTTTAAAACAACTTTAAATGTTAAAAATAAGGAGGTAATTAGATCTTTCTATCAACAAGAGTGAAGGCTCTATTTGGTTTGAGTCATTATTAGTCACTGGGAAACAGTTTCAGGCAGGCAATTCACTGACATCAATAGACCTGTACAATGTGAACAGGCCGTGCCGACCAAATGAATATATTATGGGCAGCACCGATCACTTTTCAGCAGGACTGAGGGTAATTTCCATGCCTGCACCAGTTGCGCCGACGACAGATAACCGCAACAACAGTCTCGACGTGCAGCGCCTGAGCGTAACATTTAGGATGAAAGCGTTATTTTTCAGCAGGACAGAGGGTAATTTCCATACCTGCACCAGTTGCGCCGACGACAGATAGCCGCAACAACAGTCTCGACGTGCAGCGCCTGAGCGTAACATTTAGGATGAAAGCGTTACTTTTCAGCTGGGTAGAGGGTAATTTCCATGCCTGCACCAATTGCAGAAATACGCAACAAAGTATCCACATGCAGCGCCTGAGAGTAGCATTTTGGCTGTTCTCCGCAGCTAAAGCCGATATCAAAGGTGCGTTTCGAACACCCAAGCCACTGCTTCAGGGCTGACTTAGAGCATGATTCGATCAGTTCACATAAATGATTAATGGCTTTGTCCGGGCTCGTTACCTCAGCACTGGCTTCAATTCTGGCCAGCTGGCGATACTCATCCTGGTCATAGTGCAGTACCACCGCGTTCTTTTTAAGATCCGCAACCAGAGCAGAAATATCCTGCTTGGATTCTAACTCTAAGTCGACATTTAAAAACTGGATTTCTGACATGACGGGGCAATTACCTTGTTTCTTTTTGAGTGGTTCGCTGCCATATCTGCGTCATGTTCAGCGCCAGAACACGGTCGATTGGCAGGTGCGACAATATGTCACTATGGATTTTACGCGAATTCTCATAAGCTATCAGCAATTTTGACGAAAAAACAGCACTATGAATAAATCCAATTTCAAACCTATCCGAAAATTCCACAAACTGGCGGGTTATCTGCTGGCACTGCAGCTCTTTGCCTGGTTGCTCGGTGGCCTGGTGATGAGCGCTATTCCTCTGGATAAAGTGCATGGCAAACATCTGGCTAAACGTGCGCTGGAAAACCCTTTTATTCCGGCCGATTATTCCGCTGACCTCGACCGCCTTGCGCGCAATGTCGATGGATTTAGCAGTCTGACATTGAGTCACTTTTTAGATCAGCCCATGATCATTGTTAACGGAACTGAACGCACCTATTTCACCGCCACCGGCGCCCCCTTTCCTGCCCCAACCGAAACCCAGATCCGTGCCAACGCCCGCGCCCATTTCCTCGGCGATAGCTCCATTAACTCAGTACAGCTACTTACCAATGGCCCCCGGGAAGTGCAGTATCGTCCTCAAGTTTGGCAAATCACGTTTGCTGATCCACTCAGTACGACACTGTACCTGGAGGCACGCAGTGGCCAGGTGATCACCGTACGTAGTACGCTGTGGCGCATTTTCGACTTTTTCTGGATGTTGCACATTATGGATTATGACGAGCGTGATGACTTCAACAATCCACTGCTGATCACCTTTGCCGCCTGTAGTGTGGTATTTTGTCTCAGTGGTATATTGTTGCTGCTTCAGTCTCGTCCCTGGCGCAGACGCCGCCGACAACCCGGCTAAAGCGAGATGCTGCGCAAAATCGCCTACCTCATATGCATGGAATGGCTTACACTCAATATTTGTGCTGCCGTTGACATTAATTAACAGTCAGCCCGGTCTATCTGTTGTATTGTACAAAAAGTGTTGACAGTTTTTAGCGCAACGAACAGACAGGATAAAACCATGATGCAATTCAGTAACTTATACCTTGCCATCGGATTGGCTTTGGCCCTCACAGCGCTCTCAGGGTGCGGTGGCGGCGGCACAGAGAGCAGCACAGGCAGCGATTCTGGCACTGTGACAACACCAACTAATAACAATAATAATAATGGTAGCGACTCAGGTGGGAGCAGCACAGAGCCAAGCTGGCAGCCTGGCGTATTTCCGCCCGCCACTAACTTCATAAACTACTGCGCTAACCCGCGGACCGGGCTGGATGAGTTTAACAATAACCAACCCTTCCCGGACAGAGAAGGGACAGTGATGCATGAAAAAATGTGGTTGCGCTCATTCAGCAACGAAACCTACTTGTGGTATGACGAAATAGCCGACAACAACCCGCAAGATTTCAGCACCGTGGCAGATTATTTTGCCCAGCTAAAAACCACTCAGCGTAACCCGGATAATTCACTGAAAGACCAGTTCCACTTTTCCAGCACCTACGAAAGCTATCAAAAAGAACGGCAGTCGGGTGTGACCACCAGCTATGGTATTCACTGGGCAGCTATCAAAACCGCTTCACCAGATAGAAACTTTACCATAGCCTATATTGAACCAAACTCACCAGCGGCGGCCAGAGGCCTGAGCAGAGGAGACCGCCTGATCAGCATTGATGGCGAGGACTTTGTAGACGGTGATAACGTCACGCTGTTCAACGAAGCCCTGTTTCCCAGTGAACCAAAAGCCTACACCTTCGTTTTTCGCCCTACCCAGGGCGAAGAGAAGTCGGCCAATATGACAGCCGTCGACTTTGAGCAAACACCGGTGCAAAACACCAAAATTATATCGCACGGTGGAAAAACCGTCGGCTATGTGCAGTTCAATCAGTTTATCCCTACTGCACAGGAACCCCTGATCGCGGCATTTGACAGTTTTAAAAACAGGGGGGTCAATGAGCTGGTGCTGGATATGCGGTATAACGGTGGCGGACTCATTCACAGCGCCGCACAGCTAGGTTATATGGTTGCAGGTGACAGCTCACTAAGTCGCAACTTTGGGGTTACTACCTATAATGATAAGCGCCAGAGTGAGAACCGAGTTTACACCTTTGAGCCTCGCCGGATTGACTGGACCCGAGAAGTATTTCTCAATGACACCACCTTACCCAGCCTGGATTTGTCTAAAGTATACGTACTGACCACCGACGACACCGCCTCAGCGAGTGAAATGGTGATCAATGGCTTGCGTGGTATCGATGTGGAGGTGGTTCAGATAGGCACTACTACGCGAGGTAAACCCTATGGTTTCTTACCCGCACCGAACTGTGGCATGGTGTATTACACCATTCAATCTAAATCTGCTAATGAAAAGGGCTTTGGCGACTACGCCAATGGCTTTACCCCAACACCAGCAAGCCAGATAAGCGGCGAAACCGGGTTAGATGCAAAAGTACCTGGCTGTCAGGTAAGTGATGATTTAAGCCATGAATTAGGGGACGAAAGTGAGCAGCTCCTGGCGACTGCTTTACACCACAGTGCAACCGGAAGCTGCCTGGCCAACGAGACGGCGGGGGTTTCTGCCAGACCCGATGACAGCGGGCAGGCCGGGGCACATAACACAGTGATCTTACCGTTCAAACCACTACGTGATGGCGCGATCCACACAACACTTAAAGGACAGTAACGATGAGATGTTCGGGATGGTTTGCCACCTTACTGGCTCTGCTGCTCAGCGGCTGCCAATCTAGCAAAGCTGCACCAGTCCATGCGGCCTTAATTGAACAAACCACCCCGGACATGATCCGAGAGATTCAACACGCCATTGTCGCCCTCAAGGGTGGCAGGGCCCCCAAACTCGCCCACAATGTGTTTATGCAGCATTCCACCTTATTTCTTGAAAAAGGTAACCTGCTGGATCCCTCCGGACAACCCATACTGGGCAGCAGAGAGGGCGGTGTCACGGGTTTCGAACTGCAAAAACGGGGTAAGCAGTGTGTTTTGTATTACCCCAGAACCGGAGAATATCGGGTATTGCCTTCGGTGCCCTGTGTGATCAATCCGCGCCAGCCTTAACGGGCTAAGTGTTAAGCCCGGCTTCACACCCGAGCGAACTTGCAACATTTCCTTATATCGGTAATATGACTGCCACTAATTGAGGGAGTCATATGTCGTTAACACCAGCCGAATTATTCACACCCCAGCTGCCATTCGCCAGCTATAGCAGCACTTTTAGCGTAGCAGCCTATCAGGACAGTGATTTTTCACGCTACACCCAGCCGCTGCCGGAAAAACTGAGCCGAGCTGTTGCCAAACGTAAAGCCGAATATCTGGCCGGGCGCCACTGTGCCAGTCAGGCGCTGAAAATGCTGGGACAGCCCCACACTATCATTGCCAGTGCAGAAAGTCGTGCACCGGTGTGGCCATCGGGCATTCAGGGCACCATTACCCATACTCAGGAACTGGCCATGGCCATGGCCTGTGATGACCCCTCGGTGCTGGGATTGGGCATAGATCTGGAAAAAAAGATGACGCTCAGGCAAGAGCAGGAACTACAAACACAAATACTGGGAAAAACAGAACGGCCGGCATTTGAGCAGCTGAGCAAAGATCATGCTTGCCCGCTAACGCTGATCTTTTCCGCCAAAGAAAGCATTTTTAAGGCACTGTACCCTGTAGTCCAACGCTTTTTTGGTTTTGAGGCCGCATGCCTGATTGAACACAGCGATAACCAGCTACACTTTACGCTCACAGAAACGCTCCATGAGATCCTGCCACAGGGCACTCAAGTCAGTGTGTATTATCAACTCAATAATGAGCTGGTACTGACCGAGTGCTGTCTGCGCGCGGCGCCTTAAGCCAGCGCCGCTTGCTGTGACGTTGCCTCAGCAGCCAACCCTCCAGGCTCGCTGAGACACCCGTTGTCCATTTTTAGCAGCCGGTCGGCCAGGCCAAAATACTTATCATCGTGGGTGATCACCAGTACCGTTTTGCCCTGTGCACTCAGCTCAGGCAACAGCTCACGATAGAACACCTCCTTAAAGACTGGATCCTGATCCGCCGCCCATTCATCAAAGATATAAAACGGTCTGTCTTCCATATACGCCACCACCAGAGCAAGGCGTTTACGCTGACCCTGCGAGAGCTTTTGGGTGGTAAAAGCACCATCTTTAATTGCCACCTTGTGATGCAAATTAAGCTTTCGGATCAAAGCATTACCTTTGTCTTCCAACGCCTGTCCCTGACAGCCCAAGACCCGATCAAAGAGGTAAAAATCACTGAATACTGTACTGAACAGCTGGCGATAGTCATCAAACTGCGCCGACTGCACCGCTTGTCCATCTACCAGTATTTGCCCCTGGCGCGCCTCAAACAGGCCACACAACAGTTTGGCAAAGGTCGTTTTACCACTGCCATTACCACCGACCAGATACACTAACTCACCTTTGCGCAGAGTCAGATTGATGGGGGTCAGGGCAAACACTTCATCACTTTGTTCATGGTAATAACCGTGGCTGATGTCTGTCAGAGCAAGTTCATTGAAGTCGGTCATAGCCTCACTGCTGTGCGGCATCAGCGCCATTTCTTCGGTCAAAGAGGCAATGGTATTTGCCGAGGCCTTCGCCGCGGCGGCTTTAGGAATGGCGGCCAGCATCACTTCTAACGGCGTCAGCATATACAGAAATAACAGCGCAAAGCCCGACATCACTTTACCGCTATCCGCGCCGGGCGCGGAGAGGTAAAACAGTGCGCCACCAATAAATGCAAATACACTGAAACCTCCCCAGGACGCCGCGTAGTGATACATACTGGCCCCCTGTACACGACGTTTTTGCAGTAAAGAGATGGTGCTGCCAATCACCTCCTGGAAGAAGCTTTCACGCTTTTCCCGGTGCAATTTTAGCTCTTTTGCGCCGGCGTAGATGGCATCGAACTGATCGTACAAGGTATCCTGAATTTTCGCGGCTTCAGTCACTTTACGAAAGGCACTGGCGTTGGCCAGACTGTAACCGACAGAACCCAGTACCAACGTCAACAGGGCAAACAAAAACACCTGCCAGTCGAGCCAGGCCATATAAACAAAGCTGCCCAGTACCACCATGGCATTACTGAGAATATTCGGCAGGCTCTGGAAAAACTCCGCCACTTTGAGGCTGTGCTCAGTCAGACACGATTTGATCTTACCGGCCCCCTGCGCTTCGACATGGCTGAACTGCGCGCCTATTACGTGCTCTGCCACTTCACGACGTACGGTAGCCTGACTTTGCTGGCTGAGCTGTTCAGCGAGTAATTTAGAAGCCAGCTGTAAACCCACCCCCAGACAGGCCAGTACGGCAAACCAGACAAACTGCTCAGAGCGGCCAGCCTGGTTACTGTTAATGATTTCGTTGATCAGCGCAACCAGCGACACGCTGATCAGACCAAACAAGACACTGCTGAGTGCGGTAGCGATAAAGCGCCACCAGGTATTACGGATCAATTTTGCAAGCACGGGGTCTCTCTTCTATGCTGACGTGGATTTGCTTTAGGTGGTGACGAACAGGGAGTAAAAAAATTCACCCTCAAAACGTCTATGTATCGGTATTTGTAGCAAATCAACCTCGAGGTACGCTTGCTTCCAACATTACAACCGTTTTTCCAGGGGCCCTTCAGGGAATATGGCGAGGCCGTCACTTTGTCACAATCCCCAGACTTGCCCACTCTGGCACAGCAATTTGCTGAGGTGACTGCGTTGAAAAGCGCCATCCGCAGCTGGGCCCAAAACGAAGGCATCGAACAACCCCGGGCACAAGCCTCCACCTGGCATATGCGCTATTGCGTCAGAGTGCTGCCAACTGTGCTACTCAGTCACAGTGTGCTCAACCGGGGCCTGCCCGTGGCTGCGCAGCACGTTCAGTTGTGTTTAGCCACCCAGCGGCTGATGTTGCAGACCTGTGGCCAGCCTTTTGCGCCAGCCAGTTGCGCGAGGGTCAAATATCATCCGCTGATCTTTGCACACTTTGCCCCGCTTCATGCCTTTCTCAGCAGCGAATTTTGCATCCCTGAGCGGGTGTTGTGGAGCAACCTGGTGTTTCGCCTGCGTCACATCAGCACCACCATCGCCAGTGTGTTACCTGATGCCTCTGGGCTGCAACAAGACATTCGGACTCTACTGCACCGCCACTGCTGGCAAGATCAGCCTAACCCGCTGTTCAAAGCACAGCGCAATGAATACCTAGCTTCAGGAAAGCGGGTGCGAGGCGAATGCTGCTTGCTTCATGCACACCCGCACAAAGACTACTGCGGTGACTGCCCGAAACGCCCGGAATTCATGGCTGCACGCAAAACAGCCCGCAAGCAAATCGACTGCAGGACTAAATCTTTTTCGCAATGAGTCGTCTTGGTCACATCTCGCTGAACGCAGTTCGCATCAGCGTTGCTATCGACAGAGTCAACAGAGGAAAATAAACCCATGCATGCTGGTCAATTATCCGAGCCCACCCAGACGCACGAACTAGGCAAGTTCAGGCCCGAGCAGGACTGTTTATTTGTGTCCGGGTCGTCATGCCTGATAAGCCGCGGTGTGGCCAGACGTTTTACCTTACCCATAAATGATAATGAGGTACTGACCAGCGCTCTGCAACAACAGCTGGACGCGCATGCGGCCAGGGGCAATGGACAGACCATTGCCTTCGGCGTGGTGCCATTTTGTAAACAACAACAGGCTCAGTTTATTGTCCCGGAACAGGTTTGCACGCTGGATAAGCAACTGTTTGCGCAGTGTCTGAGTGCACAGCATCAGTCTGTTCAGACGCCCAATCGTTTAAAGTCGGTGCAGTATAAACAGGACAGGGCTCATTTCGAGCAGACCGTACGCGACGCCAAAACCCTGTTTGCCGATGGCCAGCTGGATAAAATCGTACTCAGTAAACAAGTTGAACTGCACTTTGAGCAGCCGCTGGATCAGGTTGGTGTGCTCTCACAACTGCTGGCACAAAGTCCCAGCGGCTATCACTTTTCTATCCCCGCTCAGTTGCACGATGTGCACACTGAGTACAACGCGGGTGTACTGATGGGCGTCAGCCCCGAGCTGCTGCTACGCAAAACGGACGGGCAGATTTTCAGTAACCCCCTGGCCGGTTCCATTCCCCGCGACCCCTGCCCCAGTGTAGAAGCCCAGCGCCGCGCCACCCTGTTTGCGTCGAAAAAAGACCGCTTTGAACACGCCGTCGTGTTGCAGGATATGGCCCAGATCCTCGGTCCACTGTGTGACCAGCTGCATATCCCTGAGCAGCCCGATCTGCTCAGTACGGCCACCATGTGGCATTTATCTACGGTAATTGAAGGCACACTCAAAGCCCCAGGGCAGAGTGCGATTGCGCTGGCAAACCGCCTGCACCCCACACCGGCGCTGTGCGGTAAGCCCACTGCACTTGCCTACCAACACATTGACGCGCTGGAAGGCCATGGCCGCGGCCTGTTTTCAGGGATCGTCGGCTGGTGTGACAACCAGGGCAATGGTGAATGGGTGGTGGTGATCCGCTGTGGTTATCTGCAGGCCAATCTGGCGACCCTGTTTGCCGGTGCCGGCATTGTCGCAGCGTCCGACCCCATCTCCGAGTGGCTGGAAACCGAAGCAAAATTAAACACTATGCTGAACGCGCTAGACGTACGGCATGCCTATCACTTAGAAACGAAACACACACTATGAGTATTGAATATACCCCGTGGCCCAAAGAGCTGGCCGCCCATTACCGAGCCCAGGGCTACTGGCAGGACAAACCGCTCACCAGTATTTTGTACGAACAGCTGGCGCATAACGGACAAGGCATTGCGGTCGCCGATGCCAATCGACAGCTGAGCTATCAGCAGCTCGATGAATACAGCACGAATCTGGCAGCCCATCTGGCTGTTCAGGGACTACAACAAGGCGATACGGCACTGGTTCAACTACCCAACTGTGTGGAATTTTATATCAGCTACTTTGCCCTGCTTAAACTCGGCGTCGCTCCCGTATGCGCCCTGTTTAACCACCAACGCACTGAGCTGCAAAGCTACTGTGAAATTCTTCAGCCCAAGCTGTTGATCGTCTCATCGGCTCAGGCGCTGTTTGCCGATGAGTCATTCACTCGGGAATTATTTAATCGCTTTGCCTGTATTAGCCACATTATGGTTGATCACAGTAAGGGCAATAGCGAGCTGAAACAGGCGTATTTACAGTCACGCTCCTTCTGTGCGCCAGAGCTCAATCCAGAGCATGTGGCGTTTTTCCAACTCTCTGGCGGCAGCACAGGCACCCCGAAACTGATCCCACGCACCCACAATGATTATCTTTACTCTGTCGTCGCGAGCCGGGATATTTGTCAGTTGCACGGCGATACCCGCTATTTATGTGCCCTGCCGGCACCACATAACTTCCCGCTCAGCTCACCTGGCGCACTGGGTGTGTTTGCAGCCGGAGGGTCCGTGATCCTGGCTTCAGATCCTAGTCCCAGCAATTGCTTTCCCCTAATTGAGCACTTTGCCATTACCCACACGGCGCTGGTGCCACCGGCACTGCAGCTGTGGTTACAACACGCCCCGCAAAGCCATCACGACCTGAGCAGCCTGACGCTGATCCAGGTCGGCGGTGCCAAACTTAGCCGCACCGTGGCTGAGCAGGTCAGGCCAGTGTTGGGCGCCCAACTACAACAAGTCTTTGGTATGGCGGAAGGACTGGTGAACTATACTCGCCACGATGACGAAGAAGAACTCGTGCTAACGACCCAGGGGCGCCCGATCAGCCCGGACGATGAAATTAAAGTGACCGATGAGCACGGCCAGCCCGTTGCCCCCGGTGAAGCCGGTAGGCTCCTGACTCGTGGTCCTTATACCTTCCGGGGCTATTACAAGTCACCTCAGCATAACGCCAGCGCATTTGATGCCGACGGCTTTTACGCTTCCGGCGATCTGGTGAAGCAACTGCCCTCAGGCCACCTGATTGTGGTCGGGCGTGATAAAGATCAGATCAACCGTGGCGGCGAGAAAATTGCGGCCGAAGAAGTGGAAAACCATTTACTGGGTCATCAGCATATCGAGCAGGTCGCTATTGTCTCTATGCCCGATGTCACTTTGGGCGAGAAAAGCTGCGCCTTTGTGGTCGCGGCCGAGAAGCTTACGCCCTTGCAACTGCGCAAATATCTGCGCCAGCTGGGGATCGCCGATTTCAAAGTGCCCGATAAATTTCAGTTTGTCACCAACCTGCCCCTGACTGCGGTCGGCAAAGTCGATAAAAAAGCCCTGCGCGCCACCTTTGACGGCCAGGCCTGATTAATAAAAGAAGCAAAAACACCATGAGTATTCCTAAGCTATCCCATTACCCGTTACCCCGCGCTGCGGAGTTACCCGAAAACCGCGTTGACTGGCAGCTCGATGCCAATCGTGCCGCTCTGCTGATCCACGATGTCCAGCATTATTTTGTTGGCTACTATGGCGACAACAACCCGCTGATTGAAACCATGATCAGCCATATTCTGCGCCTCAAGCAGTTCTGTTACGAGCAGGGCATTCCGGTGTTTTATACCGCGCAGCCGATCAAACAGGGTCAGCATGAACGCGGGCTGCTCAGCGATATGTGGGGCCCGGGCCTGCAAGACCCGGCGCAGCAGCCGATTGTTGATGCGCTGGCACCGGGCGAACAGGACATAGTACTGACCAAATGGCGTTATAGCGCCTTCCAGAAATGTGACTTTGAAGATCAGTTGCGTGAGCGCGGCCGGGACCAGCTGATGATCGTCGGTATCTATGGCCATATCGGGGTGATGACCACCGCAGTAGACGCCTTTATGCGTGACATTCAGCCCTTTGTCATTGCCGATGCCATTGCCGATTTCAGCCGCGATGAGCACCTGATGGCACTGAACTTTGTGGCCGGGCGCTGTGGTAAAGTAGCCACCGTAGCCGAAATCCTGGGTGAAGAAACCCAGGACATTACCACACTTGAAGGCCTCAAAGCGCATATCCTGCCGCTTATCGACTGCGAAGACGATGAGTTTGACGAGCATGAAAGCCTCATCGACTATGGCCTGGATTCCGTACAGGTGATGAACCTGATTGCCCTATGGCAACAACAAGGCATCGAGACCAATTTTATTGAACTGGCCCAGATCCCGACGCTGGCCGCCTGGGTTGAGCTGCTCGAAGAGCGTAAGGAGGACTGATGTCCAGCGCTTTGCCATTAACCGACTCGCAGCAGGCCATGTGGCTGCTGCACACCATCAGCGGCCGGGGTACCTTATTTAATGTCGCCGAGTGCATCGAGTTTCAGGGTCAGATCTTAGCAACCATGTTACAACAGGCGCTGGCCCACGTATGGCAAAGCAGCGACTGTCTGGCGGGCCGGTTTGTCCATGACGCCAGTTTTGTGCCTCAGCTGCGCCCGAACAAGGACGTGCCGCAGATCGACATTCAAACTCAGGACACCCAGCCAGAGGATATTCAGGCTTTTGCCAGTGACTTTGTTGCACCGTATATGGCACAGAGTTTTTCATTGCCCGATGAGGCCTTGCTAAAACTAACGCTGGTACGCACGCCAGAGCAAGACCTGCTGTTTATTGTGGGTCACCATTTGCTGCTCGACGGCTACGGATTTGGTCTGTTTACGCAGGCACTGAACCGCAGCTATAACGCACTGCAAAAAGGCCGGGCACTGCCCAATCTGCGCTTTGGTACACAAAGCCAGTTGCTCGAATGGCAACGCAGCGAAACCTATCTGGCCCGTCAGCAGGTGGCCAAAGCCACGCTGATCGCCTGGCTGGAAAATGCGCCACCACCTCAGAGCTTTAGCCCCCTGGATGCCGATATCACTGAGGCCAACCGCCGCCAAAGCGCCACTTTGAGTCGCACCGACTGGCATACCATTCAGTCCGCCGCCGCTTTATGTCAGGCAGGCCATGCCGAGCTGCTGATCGCTGCCGTATGCGCTGCACTGGTCGCTAAATCCGGTCAGTATCATGTTACCCTGGGCATGATCATGATGAACCGTCAGCACCAGGTAGAGTTAAGTACGCCCTGTGTGCAGAGCAACGTAATGCCGCTGCCACTGGAGCTGGATGCCGAAATGACCCTCAGTCAGTGCTGCCGGGTGATCAATCAGGGGATCAAAGCCCTTAAATCGCTGCAAACCTTCCGGGTGGAAGAGCTCAAGCGTGAGCGCAACAAACAGGGTCTCAGCCCGCATGTGTACGGCCCGACGGTTAACCTGTTGCCCTTCTCAAGCAGCCCAAAATACGGCGCGATCTCATGCCGGTCACATATTCTCAGCGCCGGTGCCACCGACGATATTATGCTGCAATGGCATTTGCTGCAGGACCAACCGGCGAAGCTGGATACCGACGCCAATGTCGCGCGCTACACAGATACTGAGCAACAGCAGGTACAGACTCAGATCTTTGCCGCAGCCCGCTGCTGGTCAGGACAGCCAAACCGCACACTCGGCGCGGTCATCAATGCATTGAACACGGGAGCTCCCCATGCTGTTTGATACCAGATTACAACAGGAATATCGCGACCAGCTGGTGTGGATCAGTGGGGTCGGCCAGGGCATTGGCCTGGCCGCTGCACAGCGTTTTCATGCCCTGGGTGCCAAAGTGATTGGTTTTGATCGTCAGTTTAGTGATCTCAGTGTGCTGTACCGTGCGGTGGAATGTGATCTGAGTGCGCCGGAGCAGCTCGCCCAGCAGCTGGACAAGCTGCTCACAGAAGGCCTCGCCCCTTACAACCTGATCAATGTTGCCGGGATACTGGAGCTGGGCGATCTGGAGCAGCTTACGCTGGCACAGTGGCAACACTGCCAGCACGTCAACAGCACCGCAGTGTTCACTTTTTTACATGCCTGCACATCCCACTTTAAACAACAAGGCAAAGGTGCGGTGGTAACCGTCGGCTCCAACGCCGCTGATACGCCACGCCAGCAAATGGCAGCCTATTGCGCCTCCAAAGCTGCGGTGACTCAGCTGACACTCACAGCCGGACTGGAACTGGCCAACTTTGGCGTGCGCTGCAATGTCATAGCACCCGGATCGACGCTGACGCCAATGCAAACGGGTATGTGGCACGATGATCAGGGTGCCCAGCGGGTTATTGATGGCTTTGCCGCCCAGTACAAATTAGGGATCCCGTTACAAAAACTGGCGACGGCCGAAGAAATTGCCGACAGTATCGTGTTTGTGGCGTCCACTCTGTCTTCTCATACCACCTTGCAGGTGCTCACCATTGACGGTGGCGCGACGTTTTAACGTCTCGCCCCATCCTCCTGAGCGATTAGGTCAACGCTTCCAGCTGCTCTGCCTGGGCATCCATAATACGTTGCGGGTCAAGACAAAACGCCTGGATCACTAACTGATAGATGTGCGCCAGATCGGCAATGTCCCGGACGTCGGCCGATTCGTTGACCTGGTGGATATTGTCATTTCTGAGGCCAAATTCAATCACCTGAGTATGACTGGAGGCAATAAAGCGCCCGTCAGAAGTACCACCATCTGTGGTCAGTACCGGCACCCGATCCACCACCGCTTCGATGGCATTGCAGATCAAGGCCACAAACTCATCCGCCTGATTAAAATACGGCGCACAGGGACGTTGCCACTCGATGTCGTAATTTAAGTCAAGATCCAGCAGAATGTCGTCGATCAGGCGCTTCAGCTCCGCTTCGTTAAAACGGCTGCTGTAGCGGATATTAAAACACACATCACAGGCCCCCGGCACCACGTTATCCACAAACTCACCGCTGTTGAGCTGAGTCACCTGAAATGTTGTTCCTGGCATCTGAGGCGTGCCTTTGTCCCACTCCAGTGCCAGTAAGCGCTGCAATAATCGCGCGGTATGATGGGTGGCATTGTCGCAGTTGTGAGGATAGGCCACATGCCCCTGGCGCCCGTATACCCGGATGTGTGCAGACAAAGAGCCACGACGACCAATTTTCAGCACATCACCCAGTGTTTTGCGACTCGATGGCTCACCTACCAGGCAATAATCCGGCAAGTGATCGACGCCCTGCTGCTTAAGATAGCTCATCAGCGCGGCTGTACCATGCTCCGCCTCCCCTTCTTCATCACAGGTGATCAAAAACATCAGGCTGCCACGCGTACACTGCGTCAGAATAGACTCTACGGCAGCTATAAAACAGGCGATCGCGCCCTTCATATCCGCAACGCCACGGCCATACAGTCGGCCATCCTGAATACTGGCCACAAAGGGCGGGCTTTGCCACAATGCCAACGGACCGGGTGGCACCACATCCAGATGCCCGGCAAAGGCCAGTGTTTCACCGGGGCCAAACACCCGTTTCGCGACCAAATTACGCACCCCCTCGCGCGTGACTTCATGACAGTCAAAGCCTAGCGACTGTAACTTGCGCACTAAAAAGCTGAAGCTGCCGGCATCGTCCGGGGTAATGGATTTATAACGCACCAATTTCTGAGTCAGTGCAATGGCCTGTTCACTTAATGTCGCACAGCGTTTCAGAACCGTTCCGGCAACTTGCATATCGCTTTACCCGTTCATTCTTAGTTATTGAAATTGCGGGCAAAAGTAAATCCTTTGCCCCGATTGATTAGCTAGACGAGTCGGTGGCTAAAAAATTCATATTATTTGCCGGGTTTTTGCCCTGGATCAAAGCGCTTTTTTTCTCTGTGGTTTGTGGCTAATTCCCCCGGCTCAGCCCTAAAGAAATGCCCGCAGCCTTCGTCCTTAAAGGCAAGAAACACTATTTCACGCAGCTTTGCGTGTGGTTAAGGTAATCAAAGGCAAAACAATGAAACTATACGACGTGATTGGGATTGGATTTGGTCCCGCCAACCTGGCCCTGGCTATCGCCCTTCAGGAACAAAATAAACTGAGCGATCGAGTCTGCTTTATCGAAAAGCAACCAGACTTTTTGTGGCATGGTGGCATGTTGCTGGACAACACCACAATGCAGATCTCGTTTTTAAAGGATCTGGTCTCGCTGCGTAACCCAACCAGTCACTTCAGCTTTATCAACTACCTGCACCATAACAAGCGTCTCGACAACTTTATCAACCTGAAAACTTTCTATCCGTCACGACATGAGTTCAATGATTACCTGGGCTGGGCCGCCAGTCACTTCCGTGATCACTGTCATTTTGGTGAGCAGGTCTGTGGCGTGGAGCCTGTGCTTTTGGACGGCCGGGTCGACCATCTCAAAGTGATCAGCCGCGACAGCGAAGGCCAGCAAAGTGTGCGTCTGACCAAACATCTGGTGGTCAGCGTGGGTGGTTCGGCTAAAGTGCCGGCGCCATTTGATGCATTACAAGACGCTGAAAACGTCTGGCATTCATCACAATACCTGCATAATAAAGACAAGGTGAGAGACGGCGATCGCGTTGCCGTGATTGGGGCCGGGCAAAGTGGCGCCGAGATCTTTGCCGATCTGGCCGCGATGACTGAGCAGCCAGAGGTCGATATGATCATGCGTGCCGGTGCAATGAAACCAGCCGATTCCAGCCCGTTTGTTAATGAGATCTTTGATCCCGGCTTTACCGACGTGGTGTTCAGCAAGTCATCAGAACAACGGGATCGTTACTTTAACGAGTTTCGCAGCACCAACTATTCGGTGGTGGATGAACCGCTGATCGACCACATTTACGCCAGCCTGTATCAGCAAAAACTCAACGGCACAGATCGTCTGGCGATCCGCAACCGTACCAGTGTCAACGGCGCCCGCATCAATGCTCAGGGCAAAGTGGTACTGGAGCTGGAAACTGTCCACGGCGTCAGCCAGGTTGAGTACGATCAACTGGTGCTGGCCACGGGTTACCAGTATCCAAGCCGCTCGCCGCTACTTGAACAGGTGAGCGAATGGCTGCAGCCGAACATCACGCGTCATTATCAGCTAGAAACCAACGAGCAGTTTAAGCCCAAGATCTTCACCCAGGGCGTAAACGAACAGACCCACGGGATCAGCGATTCTCTGCTGTCTATTCTGGCGGTGCGCTCCGCTGAGATTGTCGACGCACTCGAACTGTAACCTCCCTTCTACGGGCTTCCATCGCGAAGCCCGCTTTCTGATTCCCAAGCTCTCACCTCTGACATCGTCCTTATCTTTACTCCGAGTGTATAATACCAATGTTACTTAATACCGGTTCAATTTGAAGGAGTAAATCTGCCGCTAACTACGTTAAAAACTTCTCATTTAGAACCTTTTACTTAAGGTATTCGTTCGCAAATTTTTGCCTCGCCTATATGAATGTAGGTGCCTCAGCGGTAGCAGGACGCTAGAGCGGTGTTATCGACTATTTTCTCGCCTCAAAATAGAACACTTAATTAAGCAAATTGGTATAACCCCTTTCTTTCAGACATAAAAAAGCCGCTTTGCAGCGGCTTTTTAGGAACGCGGGAAGTTAATCCCGCTGAGTGAGTTTAGTTATCAGGTCGGTCTGAACCGCTGTTGCACGGATGATTTGCTGGTGATCATAGTCGGTATGGGTGGCTGTGACCACACTGCCAAGCACATCATGATACGCCACTGTCTCTGCTGGCTGCGCGCCAGTCGACCACCAGGCATGGGCCCGTTTAGTCACGCCATTCAGCCCATATTCCGGCTGAGTGCCGGCCGGTTCCATCCGGGCCAGACGATACAATTCATAGCCATCCGATAGCAGCTTGCCAAGCTCCTGCTCAGGCAGCAGCAATAGCTCTTCATTGAACAACTCGGCAAACCTGTCTCGGTGTGTCACCAGCCAGGCCGCCAGTGTACCGGCATCCACAAGGTCCTGCGCTAACGCTGCAGTGAGCGCATTCACAAACACCTGATGTAATCCCGACTCAACCGTTTGCGCCGTGCTGCCGACCCATTCCAACGCCCAGTCTGACCAGCTTAGCTGGGTAGCTGCAAAGTCACTACACGGATTAAAACTGTCAACCAGATACACCTGGTGAACAGTACGCCCCTGCGCCTTAAGGATGCGGGCTACCAGCACTGCCAGTGCTCCCCCCAGAGACCAGCCCATCAAATGGAAAGCCCCCTGCGGTTGTGCCGCCATCAGCACTTCGCCATAATACGCAGCCAGTGCAGTCAGTCCGTTGATGTCTGACAAGTTCGCCGCCGGAGCCACTCCGACACAATTGAATTGTCCCGTCAGCTGCTCCGCCAAAGGACGGTAAGTGGCCGTCAGACCATTGCCCTCATGAAAACAATACAGTGTTTCAGCGTGCTCTGTAACCGGGTTAAGCGAGTGCAGCACGGCACTGCCGGTGTTTTGCATCTTTGCCACCAGTGCCGCCAAATCATTCGCCTGCCAAAGCTGTTTCAGTGCCAGCGGCTGTTCACTGCGCTGCTGCCACAGGCTGATCACTTTCAGACCGGAAATGGAGTCGCCACCCAGCGCAAAGAAATTATCCCGCCGCCCCACCTGAGTCACGCCCAGCACACTTTGCCAAATCTCAGCCATCAGGGCTTCGCTTTGATTGTGTGGTGCCAGATAACTCACTTCGCTTTGTAACTCTGCCTTAGGCAGTGCCTTGCGATCAATTTTACCATTACTGTTAAGCGGTAAATCACTAAGCGCCATGATCACCGCAGGCACCATATAATCCGGCAGGCTGGCCGCCAGCATGGCTTTGAGCACAGCTTCATCTGGCTGTTGACCCTGGTGACCACTGACATAAGCCACCAGACGCTTACCACTGGGCGTCTCATCTGCTACCACCACGGCCTGACGCACTTCAGGGCGCTTGCGTAATAGGGTTTCAATTTCGCCCAGCTCAATCCTGAAACCACGAATTTTCACCTGGTGATCAGTTCGGCCCAGATATTCCATCAGCCCCTGCTCGTTCCAGCGCACCAGATCCCCGGTGCGATACAAACGACTACCATCATTGGCAAACGGGTTAGCCACAAAGCGCTCGGCGGTTAAATCAGGGCGATTCAGATAGCCCCGTGCCAGACCAATTTCTTCAGCCAGATACAATTCGCCCACCTGTCCCGGCAACACCAGATTAAGGTGACTGTCGAGCAGCCAGGCCTGACGCTGACCCACCGGTTCGCCAATCGGCGCGTAAACCGCATCAAACTCACTGCCCGGCAGGGCTTTCCAGGTCAGTGGCGTCACGACCGTCTCGGTTGGACCATAGCCATTGATAAAGAAGTCGGGTTTTAATACCCGCTGGGCCAGCTCAAAGGTGGCCTGTGGCATCGCATCGCCACCAAAACAGTACACCCGCACTGGCGGCGGATTGCCCACCTGCTCGACATGCGCCGCCAGCTCACGCAGGAACACCGGCGGGAAGACGGCAATGGAAACCCGTTGCTGATGCAGATTCTGATAGGTTTCGTGCAAATCCCACTGACGCTCAGGGCGGATCACCACGGCAGCACCATGGGTCAGTACCGTCAGCCAGCGCTCGTGGGCACCGTCGAAACAGAACGACATAAAGATCAGTTCACGGTCACTGGGGCGCATTTCATAACGGCGGCCAATCCCACGACAATGCGCCGCAATGGACGCCCGGCTGACCAGCACACCTTTTGGATTGCCGGTTGAGCCTGAGGTATAGATCACATAAGCGCCCTGCGCCGGACACACTACCGGCTGCTGCCACTGCTCGCGCAATGTAATGTCGGCAAATGGGTGTAACCTGGCATCACCGGCAATCTCATCAAGGCTGTTATCGCTGATCAGGATATGAGCCATCTGGCTGTCCTGAATCATATAGGCCAAACGTTCCTGAGGATAGCTCAGATCCATCGGCACATACACTGCACCCGCTTTGAGGATAGCTAAAAAGGCCAGCGGTAAATCAATGCCCCGCGTCAGTGCCACACCGACTCGCTGCTCAGGCTTTACCCCTTGTGCACGCAGATAATAGGCCAGCTGGCTGGACTTGTCGGCCAGCGCTTTGTAGCTGTAGCTGCGACCATCACAGATCACCGCCTCAGCATCCGGCGTTAACTCCGCCAGCCGGTTTATCGTTGAGACCACATCCTGATATTGCGTCGCACCAGGTTGAAGCACTTCACCACCCGGCAGATAGATTGGCTCCACTGCCCCCGAATGCAGTGGCGTGATGGACTCGCCAAAGCCCTGTGCCTGCAAGGCCTGTTGCTGCGTTTCACTGACCAATGAAAACTCAGACAGACGTGCCTGTGGCATCGCCAGCATACTCAGGATGAGTGCTTTATACTGTGCCGCCAGCGCCTGTACTTCGGTTTCGGCCAACTCCGCTCCCTGATAACTGAAGTGCAGCCGCAATGTGTCTTCCAGAATAAAGCTGATGGTCAGCGGGAAATTGGTTTCTTCGCGGTCTTCAAGGATCTCAAAGTTTGTCTGGCGCTCTCCTGGTTGTAATAGTGCCTGAGCGATAGGATAGTTCTCGAATACCAGCAAGGTATCGAACAAGCCCTCGCGACTGAGCTCCAGTGATTGCGCGGCCAGCTTCTGAATTTCATACAGCGGTGTAAACTCGTGCTCGCGTACTGCCAGCGCGGTACTTTGCTGTTGCTGCAGCCAGTCGCTCAGCGACTGGGCAGGATCGACGCGCGCGATCATGGGCACAGTATTGATAAACATGCCCTGGATCGCTTCATGGCCCGCCAGATCGTTCGGACGACCCGACGTCGTGGCACCAAAACACACCGCATCGCGACCCAGATAGCGACTCAACAGCAGCGCCCAGGCACCCTGCACCAGAGTATTCTGGGTAATGCGATGGTCCTGACAGAAAGCCACCAGCTGCGCAAATTCAGCTTCCGATAAGCTCACATCAAACCCGCCAAACTCTCCGTCCTGAGGTGTAGTCAGGGCACGGCTCAGATAACTGGGCTCGTTCAGTGGCGCCAATTGTTGCTGCCAGAAGGCACGATTTTGCACCTCATCCAGGCCCGATAAGTAGCCGATATAATCACCATACTGTCCCGCTACCGGCGGTAAAGCTTGCCCGTCATAGGCCAACAACACTTCGCCCAGCATCGCAGAACGACTCCAGCCGTCGGTGAGAATATGATGCATAGTCCAGACTAACGCATGACGACCGTCTGACAGCTCGATGATGCGCATTCTGCTCAATCCTGGCTCGCCTTGCAGATCAAAGCCGCGACGCGACTCTTGTCTGGCAAACGCTTTCAGTGCTGCCTCAGAGTCCGCTCGGTCACGCCAGTCCAGCGTCTGCCAGTCAAGCTCGGCTGACTTAGCAACATATTGCAACGAGATACCATCCACATCAACAAACCCGGTCCGCAGTGCATCGTGACGCGCAATCACTTGCTGCCAGGCGGCTTTAAAGCGTGCCACATCCAGGCCGGTAACCATAAAGCAGCTCTGGTTTATATAGGTTTCCCCCCCCTGATAGAGGCTCTGGAACAGCATACCCTGCTGCATTGGCGAAAGCGGATATACGCTGCTGATGTTCTCAAGCGCCAGCGGCAGCTTGTCGATTTGTGTCTGCGTCAATCCGCTCAGGGGCAGATCGGACGGCGTCAGGGTTGTACTTGTGTCACCACAGTGGCCTATCACCTCCATCAGAGCCTGTTTGAGATGCGCCGCAAATTGTGCCACCACCTGTGCAGGCAGGCGCGCAGGCACATAGCGGATCCGCAGTTGCAGCTGTCCGTCCAACACCTGACCAAGAATAGACAACTCGCTATCCATCACATACTCAGGGTCAAGCGCCATGCCACTGTCTTCACTGGCCGGGCGCCAGCTGTCAGCTTGATCTGCGGCGCCGTCGAGCTGCCCCAGATAGTTGAACTCGATCTCACCCAGCCCCTGAGTATTAAGCATTGCCTGCTGCTCAGCAGAGCCAAAATAGCGAAATGCGCCATAGCCAATGCCTTTGTTCGGGATCGCCCGCAACTGTTCTTTATTGTGCTTGATGGTATCGGCCAGCGTCTCGTGGCGTGTCAGGGTCACCGGGAACAGGCTGGTAAACCAGCCCACGGTGCGACTCAGGTCAATCTGTTCACGCCAGGGCTCACGGCCGTGCCCTTCCAGGTTGATGGTGTGCACGCCCTGTCTGGTCCAGCGATATAACGCCTCACTCAGCGCACTGAGCAGTAAGTCGTTCACCTGAGTGCGATAAGCCTGACCTGACTCAGTCAAAAGCGCCTGGGTCATCTCTGGATCCAACATCACCTCAGCCTGCTCAACATCTTTATACAGGCGGCTGCCGGCAGGATTTAGCTCAGGCAATGTGGTATGGGTTTGGGCCTGTTGCTGCCACCAGTCGAATTCTTTGGCGTGTTGCACCGGATAACTCTGTATCTGTTTTGCCCAGAATTGCACGCTGTGGGTCTTTGCCCCCAGTTCGGCATCCGGGTGTTGCCACAGCATGGTAAAGTCCTCAAGCAATACACGCCAGGACACGCCATCCACGGCCAGGTGATGGATCACCAGCAACAGGCGAGCGCTGCCATCATCCAGGGTCAGATGAACGGCACGCAGTAATGGACCCGCTTGCAGGTTGAGGCTACGCTGCGCCTGCTCAGCGATAGGCGTGATCTCATCCGCGCTGGCATCGCGATACCACAAACATTGCTGCGCCATGGCCGGGTCAAAATCACTATAGCGCTGCTGCCACTGGCCCGTCTCGTCCTGCTGATAACGCAAACGCAGGGCATCGTGATGGCGCAGTAAGGACGCCAGCTGTGTCAGCAGGGTTGGCTGTGCGATCGGTGCATTCAGCTCCAGCATCACCGACTGATTCCAGTGTGCCTGGTTGCTCATAGAGCGCGCAAAAAAGGCCTGCTGAATAGGCAATAAGGCCACCTCGCCGGATACCTGTTGTTGCGCCTGCGCATCGCCTGCAATACGAGTCATCAGAGGCGCCAGTTTAGCAATGCTCTGGTGGGTAAATATTTGCTTAGCGCTCAGGGCATAACCCTGTTGTCGCAGTCGGGCAATGATCTGCAAGCTCAGGATAGAGTCGCCTCCCAGCGCAAAGAAATTATCCTCGCGACCAACAGATTCCAGATTCAGCAGCTGCTGCCAAATCTGAGCCAGTAGCACTTCCTGCGCCCCCTGCGGTGGCAAATCATCAAGGCGCTGGCTGCGCTGCGGTTGCGGCAAGGCACGGCGATCGATTTTACCATTGTGGGTCAAAGGCATGAGATCCAGCACCATGATCACACTGGGCACCATATAATCAGGCAACTGCTCGGCCAGTGCCGCGCTGAGCGCGTCGGCCTGCGGCGTTTGTTCAGCGCGTCCACTGACGTAGGCTACCAGACGCGTGGAGCCCAGCGACTCATCGGCCACCACAATGGCTTTTTCCACCTCACGATGGGCCAGCAAGCGCGCTTCTACCTCCCCGGCTTCAACCCGGTACCCACGGATTTTTAACTGGTGATCACATCGGCCCATGTATTCAAGCTGACCCTGCGCATTCCAGCGCACCAGATCCCCGGTGCGATACAAACGTGAGCCATCATCGGCAAAAGGGTTCGCTACAAAACGCTCAGCCGTCAGGCCTGATTGTCCCAGATAACCCCGTGCCATTTCCGCCCCGCTAAGGTAAAGCTCACCGGTCATGCCGTAGGGCAGTACATTGAGGCTATCATCGAGAATGACCATGCCACGTTGACCGATGGGCTGACCCAGTGGCACGTACCCACCTTGCAGCTCACAGCCCTGCGCCTGAGTCCATGCCAGCGGCGTGATCACCGTTTCTGACGGACCATAGGCATTGACAAATGTGGTCTGCGGCAGCCTTTGCAGCAGTGCCTGGCAGTGTTGGGCTGACCAGGCTTCCCCGCCCACAATACACAAGCGCAATTGCGCGGGTAAAGTGTCAAACTGTTGAATATACGCCGGCGTGAAGCCCGCCACGGTAATGCGCTGTGCGGTAATAAAGTCGTTCAGCTCCTGCTGACTAAGCAGTTTAAATTCATCCAGCACCACAGTGGCACCAACCAGCAGCGGCCCCCACAGCTGTTCAATGGACGCATCAAAGCCAAACGACACCGAAATGGCACAGCGATCTTCCGCCTGGTACTGATACAAAGACTGCACCGCTGCGCAGTGACTGGACAACGCCTGATCTGAGACCGCCACGCCTTTGGGTACGCCGGTCGAGCCAGAGGTGTAAATCACATAGGCCAGCTGCTGCGGATGACGCGACTGAGGCAGTGCACTGTCGCTGTAATGCGCGCAGAGACTGCTCTGATACACCAGCGCCGCTGGGTTAACCGGACTCAGAGAGTCGCCCAGACAGACTGTCAGGCTGCACTGCGCCGCAATGGTTTCAACTCGCTCGGATGGCAGTTGCGCATCCACCGGGACATAACAGCCGCCCGCTTTCAGTACCGCCAAAAACACCACTAGGGTATCGATATGGCGGGAGAATACCACTGCAACACGCGACTCATGGTCGACGCCCTGCTCACGCAGATACTGGGCAAACTGGTTAGCGCGTGCTTCCAGCTCAGCATAACTCAGAGTTTGTCCGTCGTAACTCAATGCCGCTTTATTCGGGGTGCGCTGCGCCTGCTGCTGTATTTGCGTCGCAATGTCAGCGCCGGGCAGGCGCTCGGCCTGATACAGCGCATCCGCAGGCGCCAGACGATCCAGTTCAGCCTGTGGCAAAACGTTTAACTCACCGACGCTCTGCTGCAGATCAGCCTGCATGGCCGTCAGTATATGCTGTAAACCAGATAACAAAGCGTCGATGCGGGCTGCACTGAACTTATTCACGACATAATCCAGCGCCAGTTCCAGCGTGCCGTCTTCACGCTCCAGTGAGTTCAGCACCAGATCAAATTGCGCCACTCCGGTGGGGGCTGTTCCTTCTTGTGCGCTCAGGCCGGCAAACTGGCGTAATGCGCCATCTTCGAGGCGCTGATGGTTAAACAGCACCTGAAACAGTGGCGACGCGCCTAAGTTACGCTCCAGCGACAAGTGATCGAGCAGCTTTTCAAATGGCAGATCCTGATGCGCCTGCGCGCCGCGCAGTGCCTCGTCAATCTGCGTCATGACACTGCCCAGCGCCAGCTCGGCGGAGATCTGAGCGTCAATTACTAAGGTGTTAATAAAGAAGCCAACGATATCCTGGGTACCGCTGTGATGACGGTTTGCCACCGGCATACCAACGCGGATCTCGCGCTGACCACTGTATTTGTGCAGCAGCACCTGCCAGGCTGTCATCAGTACATTGAACAGGGTCACGCCCTGCAAAGCGGCAAAGTCGCTCAGCGTCTGACGCTGAGCACTCGACAAGCGTACCGAGCGCGTCTGATTGCGCTGACTGTCATCCGCGATGTTCAAGTCCGCCGGGAGTGCCAGCGGGGTATGCTCATCACCCAATCGGGCCTGCCAGTAAGCCAGCTGCTTTTGTTCTTCGCCGGTGGCCAGCCATTCGCGCTGCCATGCTGCAAAGTCACTGTATCGCAATGCTTGCGGTACAATGCTCAGGATTTCACCCGCACATGCCGCTTCGTAGGCACGCACAAAGTCGGCCACAATCAGTTTTAGCGACCAGCCGTCGGAAATAATATGGTGCATCACCACTACCAGCTCATGTTGCTGTGCATCATCGGCAATCACGCCAACCCGCAGCAGCGGCCCCTGAGTCAAATCAAACGGCGCAGACACCAAATGTTGCTTAAACTCAGCGCGCGCTGCATCAGACTCAGGGACCTGATAGCGGATGTCACAACCTCCCTCAGATAACACCTCAGTAACCACGGTTCCCGCTTCATCTTCAACAAACACTGTACGCAGCGCTTCATGCTTACTCAACAAATGATCAAATGCGTACTGCAACGCGGCCTTATTCAGCTCGCCACGCAAGTGCTGGGAGCCGGAAATGTGATAAGCACTGCTTAGCGGGTCCAGTTTCCACAGGAACCATTGGCGCTCCTGCGCAAAAGACAAACCAGAATAGGCCGATGCCTGGCGTGGGATCTCGATGACACTGGCGGCATCATCCAGGCTGGCAGCCAATGCCTGCAACGTTTTGGTGTTCATCACCGCCTTAATATCTAACGCCAGATTGCGTTTTTTACTCAGCGCAATCACCTTCAGGGCACTGATAGAGTCACCACCGAGAGCAAAAAAGTTATCCTGTCGGCCAACGCTTTCGACGCTCAGCACTGTCTGCCAGATCTCTGCCAGCTGCTGCTCCTGCGCTGTTTGCGGTGCAACATACTGCGCTGTGCTGCTTTCAGGTTTTGGCAGTGCTTTACGATCGATTTTACCATTGCTGTTCAGCGGCAGCGTACCCAGCACCATGACCACGGCCGGCACCATGTATTCCGGCAGCTGGGCTGCCAGTTCAGCTTTGAGTGCGTCGACCGCCAGTTCGACGTCCGCTTCGCCCGACACATAGCCCACCAGGCGCTGCGTCGCACCATCGCGGTCGGCCACGACTACGGCTTCCCGGACGCCATCAATTGCATATAATGCTGCTTCTATTTCGCCCAGCTCAATACGGAAGCCGCGAATTTTCACCTGATGGTCGGTCCGGCCAAGATAGTCCAGCTGGCCTTCGCTGTTCCAGCACACTAAGTCGCCACTGCGATACATGCGGCTGCCATCATTCATAAACGGGTCGGCCACAAAGCGCTCGGCGCTCAGGTCGGCACGGTTAACGTATCCCCGTGCCAGACCCGTACCGGCAATATAAAGTTCGCCAGCTACACCCGGTGGACACAGGTTCAGTGCCCGGTCCAGTACATACAAGCGGATCCCCGCAATCGGCGCCCCAATCGGCACCGGCAACGCCGGGTCGCCATGACAGGTAAAGTGACTGACATCCACCGCCGCTTCCGTCGGGCCATATAAATTATAGAGCTTAGCCTGGGGTAATTTGCTCAGCGCCTGTGCCTGTACCTCGCTGGGCAGGGCTTCACCACTACACAAGATACGACGGATACTGGTTGCGGTATGCACCGATTCATGGCCAATAAACGCCTGCAGCATCGAGGGCACAAAGTGCAAGGTGGTGACGCCAAAGTGATTAATGGTGTCGAGCAGCTGAGTGCTGTCTTTGTGGGCACCCGGCTGGGCAATGACCAGCTCAGCGCCGTACATCAGCGGCCAGAAGAATTCCCACACCGACACATCAAACCCGAAGGGGGTTTTTTGCAGCACCTTGTCGTCGGCACCAATCGGATAGGCCGACTGCTGCCAGGCGATCCGGTTGTATATCGCGCTGTGCTGGTTCCCCACGCCTTTGGGCTTGCCGGTCGAACCTGAGGTGTAAATCACATAGGCCAGCTGAGTTGCCGGGATCTCATGCGCAGGTAACTGCGAGGGATAGTCTGCCAGTAACAAACTCTGATAGGTCACGCGCTCTGCCAAATCACCCAGGCTGTCCAGCCGCGCCAGAGAGTCATCGCCTAAGAACAGCGACAAGCCACTGTTGCTGGCGATATAAGCGATACGATCCAATGGCAGCGAAGGTTCCAGCGGCACGTAGGCTGCACCGGCCTTCACCACCGCCAGTATGCTAACCACCATTTCCAGACTGCGCTCAAACACCAGCGCCACTTTATCTTCTGCGCCAATGCCCCGGGCATTGAGGTAGTGTGCCAGTTGGTTAGAGGCCTGTTCCAGCTCAGCATAGCTCATGCTCTGCCCGGCAAAGCGCAGCGCCACCGCCTCGGGCGTGCGCGCACTTTGTTCACTGATCAATGTGGTGATTGGACGCTGGTAGTCAAACGCCGGGGTGCCCGTGCCGGTGTCCAGCAAGGCGCTGCACTGCGACGCATCCTGCAACTGTAACAGCGCCGCTAGCGGAGCCTGTGCAGCGTCCATCATAGTCAACAGCAAGGTTTTAAACTGAGTCGCCAGCGCTCGGATATCCGCTTCGGCCAGCACGCTGCCCTGATAGCTGAAGTGCAGCTTCAGGGTCTGCTCCTGGATAAAGCTGATGGTGAGCGGGAAATTGGTTTCTTCACGGGCTTCACGCACGGTAAATTCGGTTGCCTGCTCATCCTGCGGCAGAGTGGTCGTGATTGGATAGTTTTCAAAGACTAATAAGGTATCGAACAGACCATGCTGATCCAGGGTCAGGTGTTTTGCCTGCTTCTGGATCTCATGCAGCGGCGTAAACTCATACTCTCGCCCGGCCAGGTTGGTCCCCTGCAAGGTTTGTAACCACTGCGCCAAGGTCACTTCAGGCGCTACTTCAACCACCACGGGCATGGTATTAATAAACATCCCCTGAATGCTTTCATGGCCTGCCAGCTCAGTTGGACGACCCGAAGTTGTGGCACCAAAACACACCGCTTCACGGCCCAGATAACGGCTCAGCAAGAGCGCCCAGGCGCCCTGCATCAGGGTATTCGCAGTCAGGTGATGCTGTCGCGCAAAAGCATTCAGCGCGGTATTTTGCGCCTCATCCAACAGTACATCCAAAGCCGCATGTGCGCCGCTTTGTGGGGCTTTAAACGCGCCGCTGAGGTAGCAGGGCTCTTCCAGCATGCCAGTCTGTGTTTGCCAGTAAGCCAGGTTTGCCACGACGTCCTGTTGTTCAAGGTAAGCAATATAATCGCCATACTGAGCCTGCGGCTCAGCCAGTGTCTCGCCGTCGTACATACGCAGCACTTCGCCCATCAGGGCGGCACAACTCCAGCCATCGGTTAAGATATGATGAATAGTCCAGACAAAGGCGTGGCGCTGTGGTGCCAGCTGCACCAGTACAAAGCGCTGCAACCCGCTCTCGGCATCCATCGCAAAGCCCTGCTGGCGGTGCGAAACGCTCAGTTCGGCCAGCTGACGTTGCTGCTGCGCGCTATCGAGGTGCTGCCAGTCCAGGGTTTCCCATACCGGCTGCACGGTTTTGCGCACAAATTGCAGTGGTCGGGGGTCCAAGCTCAAAAAGCCACTGCGTAAGGCATCATGACGGGCGATTGCATTTAGCCAGGCAGCTTTGAAACGTGCGACGTCTAATCGCTTGATCTCTAAACTGGTTTGATTGACATAGGCCTCGCCTTCCGCCATCAGACTGTGAAACAGCATACCTTGCTGCATCGGCGACAAGGGGTATAAATCGCTGAGCTCAGCGGTGTCGAGAGGCAGCTGATCCAGCTGTTGCTGAGCCAACCCGCTCAGCGGTACATCACTGGGTGTCAGACAGCCACGACTGTCGCAACAGTGCGCAACCAGCTGTGTCAGCGCTTCATGCAGATGCGCTGCAAAGGCTTGCATGTCGGCCTCACCAATACGCTCTCGGCCATAGCTGATAGTCAGCTGCAAGGCCCCGTCACTGACCTGACCATTGATACTCAACTCACTGTGTGGCTCATAGTCCGGACTGAATGACGCGCCACTGTGCTCACTGGCCAGGCGCCAGGGCGCATCGCCCTGGTTAAGCGTGTTGTCGAGCTGACCCAGATAGTTAAATTCAATCTGACCCAGAGGCTGAGCAGCTAACGTCGCCTGTGCTTGCGACTCACCAAAGTATTTCAAAGCGCCATACCCGATGCCTTTATTCGGCACACTTCTGAGGTGCTCTTTGGTATGCTTGATGGTCTCTGACAGCACATTTAAACGCGTCAGTTGGACCGGGTATAAGGTAGTAAACCAGCCAACACTGCGGCTGAGATCGGTGTGTGCATCCCAGGGCTCGCGGCCATGGCCTTCGAGGTTGATCACTGTCTCCTGCTGACCCGTCCACTGGTAGACGGCTTCACTCAGCGCACTTAATAACAGCTCATTGACCACAGTGCGATAAGGCCTGCCTGCTTGTTGCAGCAGACGCTCAGTGGTGGACTGTTCCAGCGTCACACGCACTTCAGCACTGTCCGCCAGGCGCCGGCTTCCCGCTGGGTTTAACCCCGGAATGGTCAGCGCTGATGACTGTTGTTGTGTCCAGAATGCCAGTTCCTGCGAATTCAGGCTGGCGTAATCCGCTACCTGCTCGGCCCAGTACTGATAACTGTGGCTCTTGCTGGCAAACTCACAAGCCTGCTGTTGCTGCGCTTGTGCATAACCGCGCGCCAGGTCATCCAACAACACCCGCCAGGAAACCCCATCTACCGCCAGATGGTGGATCACCAGCAATAAGCGCGCAGTGCCATCCTCAAGCGTCATATGGACCACTCGCGCCAGTTCACCGGTTTGAATATTCAGGCTGCGCTGCGCCTGCTCAGCCACCGACGTGATCTCAGCACTTGCGACGTTGCGCTCCCAGACACTGGCCACGGCACGCTCGGCGTCAAAAGGCAGGTAGCGCTGCTGCCACTGCCCTGCCTCGTTTTGGCTAAAGCACAGACGTAATGCATCATGATGTGCAACCAGGGCTGACCAGACCTGCTGTAGTGCCGCGCCATTCAGCGGAGCGGCCAACGTCAATAGCAGCGCCTGGTTATAGTGATTCTTGTCGCTCAGACTGGTCGCCAAGAACTGCTGCTGAATGGGTAACAGTGTTACCTCACCACTGACTTGCTGCGCAATCCGCTGGCTGGCAGGCAGTTCAGTCAATGCCGGAGCCAGCCGGGCAATGGTGTGCAGTTCAAAAATTTGTTTCGGGGTCACCACCAGGCCGTGCTCGCGCAAACCACTGACGATTTGCAGACTCAGGATAGAATCGCCCCCGAGTTCAAAGAAGTTGTCCAGCCGTCCTATCTGCTCCTGACCCAGCACTTTTTGCCATACCTGCGCCAGTGCCAGTTCTCGCTCACCCTGTGGCGCTTCGTACGCCACGCTGGATTCATGACTGGGTTTTGGCAGTGCCTTACGATCGATTTTACCATTGCTGTTCAGCGGCAACGTATCCAGCACCATGATCACGGCCGGCACCATATACTCTGGCAGTTGGGCCGCCAGTTCTGCTTTGAGCGCGTCGACCGCCAGTTCAACGTCCGCTTCGCCCGATACATAGCCTACCAGACGCTGCGTCGCGCCATCACGGTCGGCCACTATCACGGCTTCCCGAACACCACTAATGGCGTACAAGGCGGCCTCAATTTCGCCCAGCTCAATGCGGAAGCCGCGAATTTTCACCTGATGGTCGGTCCGGCCGAGATAATCCAGCTGACCTTCGCTGTTCCAGCACACTAAGTCGCCGCTGCGATACATGCGGCTGCCATCATTCATAAACGGGTCGGCCACAAAGCGCTCGGCGCTCAGGTCGGCACGGTTAACGTATCCCCGTGCCAGACCCGTACCGGCAATATAAAGCTCACCGGCCACGCCCGGCGGACACAGGTTCAGTGCCCGGTCCAGTACATACAAACGGATCCCCGCAATCGGCGCCCCAATCGGCACCGGCAACGCCGGGTCGCCATGACAGGTAAAGTGACTGACATCCACCGCCGCTTCCGTCGGGCCATATAAATTATAGAGCTTAGCCTGGGGTAATTTGCTCAGCGCCTGTGCCTGTACCTCGCTGGGCAGGGCTTCACCACTACACAGAATTCGGCGAATGCTGGTTGCGGTATGCACCGACTCATGGCCGATAAACGCCTGCAACATCGAGGGTACAAAGTGCAAGGTGGTGACGCCAAAGTGATTAATGGTGTCGAGCAGCTGGGTGCTGTCTTTGTGGGCACCCGGCTGGGCAATCACCAGCTCAGCGCCGTACATTAACGGCCAGAAGAACTCCCACACCGACACATCAAACCCGAAGGGGGTCTTTTGCAGTATTTTGTCGTCTGCGCCAATCGGATAGGCCGACTGTTGCCAGGCGATACGGTTGTATATCGCGCTGTGCTGGTTCCCCACGCCTTTGGGCTTGCCAGTCGAACCAGAGGTGTAAATCACATAGGCCAGCTGAGTTGCCGGGATGTCGTGCCCAGGTAACTGCGAGGGATAATCTGTCAGAGACAAACTTTGATAGGTGACGCGCTCAGCCAAATCGTTCAGGCTGTCCAGACGCGCGAGTGAGTCATCGCCTAAGAACAACGATAGGCCACTGTTGCTGGCGATATAAGCGATGCGATCCAAGGGCAGCGAAGGTTCCAGCGGCACGTAGGCTGCACCGGCCTTCACCACTGCCAGAATGCTTATCACCATTTCCAGGCTGCGCTCGAACACCAGCGCAACTTTGTCTTCTGCCCCAATGCCCCGGGCATTCAGGCAATGGGCCAGTTGGTTAGAGGCCTGCTCCAGCTCAGCGTAAGTCATGCTCTGCTGGGCAAAGCGCAGCGCCACTGCCTCGGGCGAGCGCGCACTTTGCTCGCTGATCAGCGTCGTGATCGGACGCTGATAATCAAACGCCGGGGTGCCCGTGCCGATGTCCAGCAAGGCCTGAGTTTGTGCGTTTTGTAGCAATGAGACGTTATTGATGGGCTGATCCGGGTCACTCAAACAGGTATCCAGCAAAGTGACCAGCTGTGTCAGACATTGCACCGCAAAATCCGCATCATACAACTCACTGGCAAACACCAGATTCAGGCTGGTGCCATCGGTAATGTCTTCAATCACATCCAGTTGCAAATCAAACGGCATACCAAAGCGGTACATTTGCGTGCCAGACAGGGTCAGTGACTCAAGCTGGCTAAAGTTACGCTTGTCACGGCGCAGGTAGTTAAACATCACCTGGAAAACCGGATGCACACCACGCTGTCGCGCGGGCTTTATCGCCTCAATCAGCTTGTCGATCGGTAAGTCCTGGTTACTCTGTGCCACCCGGCTCATGAGCGTGTTCTTTGCCAGGAGTTGCTGGAAGCTGTCGCTGTCATCCACCTCGATTGGCATCACCTGAGTATTAACAAAATAGCCCACCACGTTTTGCGTTTCGCTGCGGTGACGATTAGCTATAGGTACACCGACCCGAATATGCTGCCCGCCACTGAGCCGGGCCAGTAAAGTTTGCCATGCTGTTAGTAAAATCAGATACGGGGTAATTTGATATTGCGTTGCCAGCGCGCTGATCCTTTGCCACAGTGCCCCAGGCACCGGGCGGGTTTCAAAGCCAACCTGATAATTCAGGTCATGGCGCTGGTGGTCGCGGGCCGGTAGTCTGAGGGTGTCATCGGTCTCCACTAAATGTGACAACCAGTTTGCCAGTTGTGTGGCAAATAACTCGGAGCGCTCCTGCTGTTGCTCCCATTTAGCAAATTCTAAAAAGCCTGGCACCGGCGTCCGATCGGCCGTGCCTTGTGTACTATACAGCGCAACAAACTCATCCAGCAGTTGCTGCATCGAGGTGCCATCGGTAATGATGTGATGCATAGTCACGATCAGGCTGGTCTGCGTCCCCCGGGTGGCAATCGCAATGCGCAGCAAAGGAGCCTGACACAAATCGAACGGCTGCTCCACAAAAGCACGGATCGGATCGTCCGGCTGTTCCTCGTGCACCGTCAGTTCAGTCACGTCCAGTTGCTGATATTGACCATCAATCTGATAGACCTGCTCAGCGGCTTCAACAAATCGAATACGCAAACCAGAGTGTTTAGTCAGCAGCACTTCGAATGCCTGCTTAACGCGCAATGGCTGCAGCTGGCCATCAAAATGCAGGGCACCAGCCAGGTTATAAGACGCATCAGCCGGGTCCATTTTCCAGGCATACCATAAAATCTGCTGCGCGGCAGTCAGTGGCACCTGTTCACCGGGGGCCACGCTCACCGTCAGCTGGCCGGTCGTTTCCGAGGCCTCTGCAATACGGGCCTGCAGGCGTTGTTGATCTTCACTAGAGAGGGACGAAATGGCGCGATTTCTTCTGGTACGTCTTTGCTGTGACATTCTGGCTCCACTGCAGTCAGCTAAATTGGGATTCTAAAATATGACTGCAAGACGAATGTCGGTGGTAAAAATCCACCTCAGGAATGAAATTTTTCCAGCATGGCGAAGGCAGGGAAAGTGCCATACTGACGGGCCCGGGCGCCGGTTATGGCAACCCGGACCGCACAGGGATTACAGCGTGTAGCTAAAGGAGATCCCCACTGTTCTTGGGTCGCTCAGACGCGCGTAACGGAATTCACCGGCAAGGTGTTTATATTGCGCACTCTTACCGTCATGACGTTCACCGTGCAACAAGCTTTCGTGGTCGGTCGCATTGTTTACATAGGCATTGATACGCCACTGCTCAGTCACATAAGCCACAGACAAATTCAGCTCTGCATAATCGCCGGCAAGATGAGTATCCTTACCTCCCAGTTTACTGTAATACTCTCCCACATAATGACTACGCGCACTAAATTGTATTTGCTCTGTCAGCCAATATTCGGCGCCAAGTCCCATAGTGACGTCGGCTGCCATAGGCAAGTCCAGACCTTCTGAATCGCGGTTTTGCGCATTGGCTTCCTCAATGTTGCTGTCCAGTAAGCCCAGGCTGGCAGAGAGCGTCAGATCTTCGGTCACGGCCAGGCGTGCTTCGGTTTCCAGGCCATAGCTTTCGACTTGTGCCAGATTCAGCACTTTGCTGTCTCGTAAATCACCACTTGGTCCGCGACCAAGCAGCTGATAATTGGAATAATCGTTGTAGAACAGGTTCGCTGATACAGATAGTTCACCGCCCAGCAGCGTGGCACGTGCGCCCAGCTCAAAAGTATCGACGTATTCCGGCTCAAAGGTGTAGTTAGTACGGGTAAACCAGTGGAAATCTCCGCCGCCTGAGGTGTAACCTTTTCTGAAGCTAGCGCTCAGTGTGGTGGTCTCGCCCAGGTCGTGCAGCACTGCCAGCTTAGGCAGGTAAATGCGGTTATCCACATCAATGTCAAAACGCAACCCCTGAGGCCCTAAACCAAAACCATCAAAGATCCTAAATTGTGATTCGTCGGTGACACGACCACCAGCAACCAAACGCGTGGCATCTGTTAAGGCGAAAGTCAGCTCACCATAAATGGCCTTTGAGCTGCTGTCGTCCGTCCCCTGATACCAGCTCTCACGGAAAAATGCCTGATCACGCTCATTGTGATAGTAGCCCAGGTAGCCGCTGATACCGGCGTCACCGTCATAGGTAACCTTGGCATCATAAGTACGTCCTTCTTCTTCCATGCGCACAAACCAGTAGGTTGGGTATTGCTCAAAGATATAGCTGTAATCGGTGTCTGATATCATCAGCTCAAAATCAAACTGGCTGTTGATTTCATAGCGTGTACGCAAAGACCAGCGCTGATAGTCAGAGGTTTTGTCTCTGGCCCCAGAGCCCAGCGCAACACTCTGGCCCGTTGCCGGATTGAAAACGCGCTCATAACTGACCACATGCTTGGAAATAGGCGCGATTTCAGGCCCTTCAACAGTCCAGTCACGTTCGCCTGTGTCTTCGCTGTCTACATAATGCAGCAACATCTCCAGACCCTGTACACCGGCCGGTTGCCACTTCAATTTAATGTCTGCACGTGTGCTGTCATAGTCATTCGGATCGAATGGGTAACCCTGATCGTACTGGAAAGTATGATGCAAATCGCCTGCCACGCGCTGTACACTGGCACGCACACCAAGCTGATCTTCCAGCAACGGGATAGACACCACACCGGCCAGCTCGCTTTGTTCATTCAGGTCAGAGTAACCTACGCGCACACCCGCTTCGACGTCCGTCAGCGAAGGCTCTTTGGTTTTGATGTACACCACCCCCCCGCTGCTGTTACGGCCACTGTTAGAAGACTGAGGACCACGCAAAACTTCAATCTGCTCCACATCCCACAAACCCAAGTCGCCGCTGACTTTAGCTACGTACGGCTCTGCCACACCATCGCGCATAATAGAAATACGTGGCTTAGCACCCGATGAAAATGACCCAAACCCTTGCGATACACCCTGACCCTGCTGACCCCGGATGGCTGGCAAGCCACCGGTCACGACTACGTTCGCAATGCCCTGCAATGCGTCCACGTAGGAATTAACCTGGCCGCTTTTTAGCTGTTCTTCATCGATCACTGCGATAGAAGAGGTCGTGTTTTTAAGTGAATTGCGACTATTCTCACCATAGACAACGATCTGTTCGATCGATTTGAGTTCAGCGTCATCGTCGGCCATAACGGCTTGTGAAACGGCAAGGGCGAGCGGCAGAATGCTGTATTTGAGTTTGTTCATTATTTCATCCTAGTTGTATTTCCGACAACCAGACGAAGCAAAAAACAGCAAATTTAGTAAAAATAGTAATTATTATCAAAAAGATAATATTACGCTCACAAACTGGGAAATAACTTTCCCTATTCCTCGCTTAGATGGACTTTCATCTCCAGCAAGCAGGGACTGAATCCGGCCTTTTTATAGGCGCGTATCGCGGCCTGATTGTCGCTGTACACATCCAGGTAAAAGTCGTGGATCGCCTGCTGTTTACTCCAGTCCATCAGATAGGTCATGATCGCCCGATTCAGGCCCTGACCGCGATAATCCGGATCGACATACATAAAGCCCAGATAACCATGGCGCTCATGCACCAGCTGTGCTTTCGAGTCCCGGTGTTGCACATAGCCTGTGGCCACAATCTTGTCGTCTTGCTCACCGACGACCAGCAGAGTGTCGGGACGGTCAAGCAGGGCTGGTAAATCATAATAACGCGCATCCTGTGGTTTAATGGCTTGATTGTAGGGGCGCTCAGCGGCTATCACGGCCTGCTCTAACTGACTTAAAGCAGGCAGGTCTTCTAAAGTTGCGATGCGGATCTGCATGATCTGTCCTGGTTACTATTCATAGAGCAGGCAGCGTCTCACAAATAGGTCCCAGTGCCAATCTACAGGCAAGAAAAAAGCCACCTGGTTTGACCCGAGATGGCTTACTAACACTACAAAAAAGGTTATGGCAAATTAGTGTTCGTGTTCGTCGTGCGCCGCGTCGCTTTTGGCGATCCCCAGCCACACTAGATTGCCTGGTACAATATCCAGCTCAAAGGTCTGCGACCATGCACCGGCTTCTAAATCGAATTTCTTAATCAGTTTATTCGCCGGGTCGCTGACAAATACCGCTTCTTCGGCCTGAGACAATGCCAGTGAGAAGCTTTGACCATCGGCCAGTGCACTGTCGCTGACCATTACTTCGTGCTCAGCTTCCCAGTGGTGCTCACCATCATGATCGTGAGCGGCAAAGACACTGAGCTTGCCTGCGCTATCCATGACGACAATATGCTCGCCGCTGGCACTGAACCCATAGTAGTTGATGCTGTGGTCATTAGTTACTTGCCATTCCAGCGCTTCAAACTCAGCGTCATGGCTGTCGAGCATAAATAACTGACCACCGGCGCTGGCAATATACTGATCACTGTGACGGTGACCTTTCAAAGAGCCTACACGCTGACCTTCGGCAAAGCGCTCCGGGTTGGCGATTTTGCTTGCGCTGAAGGCCTGACCTTCCTGAGTGATCAAGGCCACCCCGTCAGCACAACCAAATACAATGGTTTCTTCATTCTGTGCACTGCCGTGCAAGCCCGGACAGCTAACATCAAAGACTTTGTCAGCATGGAAATGGTCGCCATGGGCATGGAACAAACCAACCTGGGCAGGCAACAGTGACTCGCTGCTACTGTCACGCAATGTGCTGATCAAGTACTCACCGCGTGCCTGGGCTGCGCCGTGCATATATGTGCTGTATTCCCACACCGGCACCTCTTTGTTTGCGCCACTGATGTGCGACTCATTGAACATGACCACAGACGCGCTGTGCTGGCTTTTCACATCGCCATCAGAGAACACGGCAATGCCACCTTCACTGACCGTCACATGAGTCGGTTTCACCGACTCAAGATAAAATGACACAGCGGCCGGTGCATCCTGATGAGCATGGAAATGGTCATCATGGGCTTCCTGATACAAACCGCCGTCCAAAAACTCCACCATGCCGTTGGTACGCTGTACAGAAATCGCATAGCGATGATTTTCTGAGCCATATAAATAGTCAGGTGCGTAAGTCAGGCCAATTGAGTCAATCAGAGACTGATCGGCGGTTGAGTAAACATGCAGCACGTGGCTGTCAGCACTGCTAACCACCAGACGCCCTGCGACATCGGTTACGCCCTCATCGTGATCATGTTCATCATGATCAGCTTCTTTTTCAGATTCTGTCGCTTTCGCCTCTTCAGCCTTAGCTTCATCTGCGACTACAGGCTGCGCCGTGCGCTCAACGGTGTGATCTGTACCACCACACGCAGACAACAAGATGGCCGATACGGCCGCTGCCAGGACCTTTGCTCTGAAAATCATCAATACTACCTTAAATTCCAACGTTACATTATAACAACACGGAAATGTTATAGTATCACAAAAAAGAACGCAAGCGTTGCTGGTAAGTTATTTATCAAAAAAGCGATGGGATGCAGATAAGCGAAGATAAAAATGCGGCCTCTGATGAGGCCGCAAGAGGGAGTTAGTGAGATTGCAGCTGAGCCACCAGCTGTTCTTCAATCATAAAGGCCAGATTATCTATGGTTGGATCTTCAAAGAAAGCAGCCGGTTCCAGCTCAACGGCAAACATTTGTTTGGCCTTGGCCAGCATCTGGATCGCCACCAGCGAATCGCCGCCCAGCTCCAGCATGCTGTCGAAAATACCGATCTGCTCAAAACCCAGATACTCGGCCCACAGGGCAACCAGCTTATGCTCCAGCTCGCTCTCAGGCGCTTCGTAATCCACCGCCAGTTCGGGGCGCGCATGGCCTTTGGGCTTGTTCAGTCGTGCCAGCAATGCCTGCTCCGTGGCTCGCGTTGCCGCGCACAATTGCGACCACTCGGTGCTGGCACAGTAAACCTGTGGCAAATCCAGGCTTAGTGCGGCATCAAGTAACTGGCACGCCTCTTTGTGGCTCAATCCCAGTCCATCGGCCAGCGTCATATTGGCCGTCATCCCTGTGTTTATCCAGGCATCCCAGTTCAGTACCTGCACGGTAAATGGGTGCTCCTGCTGTGCAACCGCGTCCAGATAACTGTTGGCGGCGCAGTAATCACTTTGCGCAAATGCGCCCACTATGGAGGCCAGGCAGGAACACAGTACCATGCACGTCAATGGCGTCTCGGCAAACAGCTTCAATAACGTTTGTGTGCCCTGTACTTTGGCCACGGCGCTTTGTTGTGCCTGCTCTGGCGAGATCTCATTGAGCAAGCCGCCACCGGGCAAGCCCGCGGCATGGATCACCTGAGTCACGGTGCCCGTTTCTGTCTGCACTTCGTTAAGCGCCATCTGCATCTGTGTCAGATCCGTCACATCGGCGCTGATCACTTTCAGTCTGGCGCCGCTTTGCTGCAAAGCATGGAGTTGCTGATAGCGCGCACGTAACTTCTGCGGCTGCTGCTCATCTTCGCTCAGCTGTGCCCACTGCGCAGGCTCTGCCATTGACTGGCGCGTTTGCAGCACCAGGGTATGTCCCTGTCCGGCCAGGTGCTGAGCCAGCGCAAGGCCTATGCCGCCTAATCCACCTGTGATTAACGTCACCTCAGGTGCAGCACCTGGCGTGGGCTGAGCGGTCACGGCAGCTTGCGTTAAAGTAAAACGGTGTGCACCGCGATAGGCAATTTCCCCTTCCCCCTGAGCCAGATCAGCGACCAGACGATTGCTGAGTTTTTGGCTCGGGTTGTCTGCCATCTGCTGTGTCAGTGCCAGTACCTGACAGTTTTGTGCGCTCAGCTCCAAAGGTGCAACCCGCGTGAGCCCTAACAGGGAGGCCTTTTGTGCACTGATCGCGTCATCGCCCAGCACATTAAATAGCTCAGTTGCGACGATACTCAGCGGACGCCCGCCAAGCGACATCAGCCACTGTACCACTGGCAGTAAGGTGTTATAGGCCAGCACATCGGTGCTTAGTGATTGCGTAAAGCGGGTGTCGATCACCTGATCAAACTCCCCCACCGCCGTACTCAGCTCACTCAGTTGCGCTGCATCTTGCAGGTTCAGGCGATAAGTCTGGGCATCGATGGCTGAGAAGGTTTCTCCCTGCCAGATCTGAGTCAGCTCAGCACCTGCCTGGGTTAACGCTGCGCTCAGCGGTGTGACCAAAGGCACATCGGCTGCCAGCAGCAACACCCGTTTGCCAGCCAGTGACGCCACTTTTTGTGGTGCAACACATTGCTGCCATTGCGGTGCATAAAGCTGCGCGCCTTGTTGAACCGCATTGTTAGTCACATTCGCTGTCGTTGCTGTCACAGTACCCGGCTCAACCCAGTACTCGGTATCCGCAAACACGTACTCGGGCAGCAGGTTGGCCTGGCCGTGTGGACGCTGTGTCAGCTGTGTAAAGTCAACCGCACAGCCCAGCTGCCATAGCTTAGCTAAGGTTTTGGCAAACGGCGGTAATGGCGCTTTAAGGTCACGTGCGTGAGACACCGAATGCAGTACCACCCGTTCTTCACTCACCGTTTGTTTGGCCAGTTTTTGCAGGGTGTCGCCCGGTCCGGCTTCAATCAACACATCGGTGTTCTCTGCCAGCACCTTCACACCGGCCACAAAGTTCACCGGCTGACGAATATGGTCCAGCCAGTACTGCGCTGAGCAGGCCTGCTCGGCCGTGATCCAGTCGCCTGTGACGTTAGACACAAACGGCACCTCTGGCGCGCGCAGCGGCGATACACTCAGTACCTGTTCCAGCGTATTGGCAAAGTCAGGTAAAACAGCTTCGGTCAGGTGACTGTGGAAAGCGTGTGAAACGTGCAGGCGCGTTGCAGCGATATCGGCCGCTTTCAGTTCACCCTGCAAGGCCTTGATCGCCTCGCGCGTACCGGCAATCACGGTATTGGTCGGGCTGTTCAGCGCCGCAATGTCGAGCCCATCATTGAGATAAGGCACCATGGTTTCACCATCGGCCATGACAGAAAGCATGGTACCCGGCGCCATGTTTTGCAGTACTTCACCGCGTGCAGTCACAAGCTGAGTTGCCACCTCCAGGGTCATCACCCCAGCCAGACAAGCCGCCGCATATTCGCCAATGCTGTGACCCAGCATTGCACTGATGACCACGCCGTGCGCCTCGTAACATTTTGCCATGGCATAAGCGACCACAAACAAGGCAGGTTGCGTAATGCGGGTCTGATTCAGTAGCTGATTGGCCGTCAGGATCTCACTGTCTGCCGGACTAAAGGCGCTGCGCAGCTCCTGCTGTAAGGTCTCTGGGAAATGCCCCATTACCTCATCAAAGGCGGCCTTAAATGCCGGTACTGCACGCAGTAACGGCTGGGCCATAGTGACATACTGTGAGCCCTGCCCTGAGAACATCAATGCTACCCGAGGCGCGGCCGCTTTATCGCCCTGCGGCTCTCGCAGTAACTGCGTAATGGCCTGCTCGGCATTTTCTGCCACACAGGCATAACGCACCGCCAGCGCGCTGCGTTTATGCTGCAACTGGGCAGCCAGCTGGCCAAACTGCTCTGGCGAGCGCTGCAATGTGTCGGCCAGCGCCTGAGTCTGACGAACCAAAGCACTTTGGCTGCTGGCGCTGATCGGCAGCATGTGCCAAGGCGCATTGCTGTTTTGCTCCGTGCTTTGCTGGCTGTATTCTTCCAGGATCACATGGGCGTTGGTGCCACCCATGCCTAAGGAGCTTACCGCGGCACGGCGAACGCCTTCACTGTGCCAGGGTTTCAGCTCGGTATTAACGTAAAAGGGGCTGCTGGCAAAATCGATTTTGCTGTTCAAAGGCTGACTGTGCAGGCTGGGCGGTAACTCCTTATGACGCAGCGCCTGGACCGCCTTGATAAGGCCGGTCACCCCGGCTGCGGCATCAAGATGGCCGAGATTGGTTTTGGCCGAGCCAATCGCACAGTATTGCTTTGCATCACCGCCATAGGCCTGGCTCAGTGCAGCAATTTCAATCGGGTCGCCCAGCTCAGTGCCGGTGCCATGGGCTTCAATATAGCCCACACTGTGCGGCTCAATGTCTGCAAACTCAAGCGCCGCCATAATAGCGTTAGCCTGGCCATTGACGCTCGGTGCCGTATAACCGACCTTATCACGGCCATCATTGTTGATGGCAGAGCCCTTGATCACCGCCAGAATAGGGTCGCCGTCTTCCTGCGCTTCTGCCAGGCGTTTTAATACTACGGCCGCGCTACCGCTGCCGATCAATATGCCATCGGCCTGCTCACCAAAAGCACTCAACTGGCCGGACGGCGACAAGCTGCCACCGGCCGGGGCATGATACCCCTGATCCTGCGTCAGGTTGAGCCACACGCCGCCTGCCAGGGCCGAGTCACACTCAAAGTTTTGTAACGCACGACACGCCATATGCACCGCAACCAGTGACGTAGAACAAGCAGTCTGAACCGTGACCGCCGGACCTTTGAGGTCCAGCTCATAGCTTACCCGGGTCGCCAGTGAATCTTTGTCATTGCCGTTGGTCAGCGCCAGCAGACTGGTGATATCGCGCTGCTGTCCCTGCAACAAGTTTTGCATCAGATAAGCAGGGACACCACACCCGGCATAAACGCCGGTCAGCTCACCCTGTGCCAGTCCGGCATGGGCCATGGCATGCCAGCAGGTTTGTAAAAAGTGACGCTGCTGAGGATCCAGCTGCTCGGCCTCTTTTGGCGTGTAGCCAAAAAACTCAGCATCAAATTGCGCCAGTCCGTCAAATGGTATGCCGCGTTTCACATAGTCCGGGTCGTTTAAGTCAGACTCGCTCACCCCGGCGCGACGCAGCGCCTCGTCGTCATAACTTTGCACGGCGCAGCGGCCGGCGCGAATATTTTGCCACAAGGCATCGACGTTATCCGCATCGGGGAAACGCCCGGCCATTCCTATGATGGCAATATCCAGTTCACTATAGTGCTGTTCTGACATGATTATGATTCTCTTACTTTACGTTTACGGGCAGCGACGGCACCCATGCCGCGGCGCTGCCGGGCGCCACTCGGGGCGCTAGTTGTTTGTGACTGTGTTGTTTGTGACTGGTCCAGATACGCAGCCAGGCTGGCGATGCTGGGATAGGCGAATAAGTCGGTCAGCTGCAACTGGGCAAACTGCGGTTTTAAGTCGTCGAAGACCGCCATCAGCAGCAGCGAATGGCCTCCAAGATCGAAGAAGTTTGCATTGCGGTCAACCTGAGCGACCGCCAGATGCTTCATCCAGGTTGTTTCCAATGCTTGCTCTGTCTGATTGGTTGCCGTGCTGGCTACCGGCGCCTGCGCGGGCTGGACTTTTGGCAGTTGCTGACGCTCCAGCTTGCCGCTGGCATTAACAGGTAGCTGTGCCAGCACCACAATCTGTGCCGGGACCATATAGTCGGGCAACTGCTCGGTCAGCGCCCGCTTGAGTCTGAGTGCATAGCCCGGGTCGTCGTGGCGCTCGCTTTGTACATAGGCGATCAGGCTTAACGACTGTGCCTGCTGCTCGGTGATCACCACCGCCACATCCACGTCCGGCAACTGCGTTAAGCGGGTTTCGATTTCACCCAGTTCAACCCGGAAACCGCGAATTTTAACCTGATGATCGCTGCGGCCATGATAATGCAGCGCGCCATTTTGCCAGCTAACCAGATCGCCACTGGCGTACATGCGCGCACCATTATCCGCAAATGGATCGGCAATAAAACAAGTAGCCGTCTGCGCCGGACGTTGCCAGTATCCGCGCGCGAGCAGCTCGCCGCCGATATACAGTTCACCCACCTGGCCTTCGGCCACCGGCTGAAGGTTGCTGTCGAGCACATACAGGCGACGACCATTCAGGGCATGACCGAGCGGGACTTGCTCGCCCGCAGTCAGGGTGCGGCAATCATGAATAGCGGCCTCAACCACGATTTCGGTTGGTCCGTAAGTGTTAAGCAGACGCACCTCACCCAGACCTGCCGCACGCCAGTCCGTAATGCCCTGCTCTGACATGGCTTCACCACCCGAATGCACCTGGCGTAAATTAGGCAGTGACAATGGCGTGGTGGTTGCCATTCGCGACCAGCTGGCGGCAATGCTGCGCCAATAGGCAGCACTGAGATCCATCACGCTGATCTTGTGACGCTGTGCTTGCTGGTACAGGGTGTCGGCATCCCACAGCGTATCGCCACGTAACACCACGGCTGCGCCCACAGCCCAGCTGGGGAACAGCTGCTCGACAAAGGCATCAAAATTAATGGTGGCAAATTGCAGCACAACATCGGTGTGGCTTAGCGCAATAAACGCTTTTGCCGATTCGATGTAACAGGCCAGCGCCTGATGCTCAATCGCCACGCCCTTTGCCTGACCCGTCGAGCCAGAGGTATAGTTTAAGTAGGCCAGCGAATGATCATGATGCACTACTACGGGTGAGGTGCTGTGTTCATGATGTTCACTGAGTAAAGCAACCGGAGAAATACAAGGCACGGGTAAGGACGTGTCAGTCTGCTCACCGAGTATCGCAGCACAACCACTGTCGCTGACCATATGTGCTAACTTCGCTTGCGGGAAGTTAGGATCTAATGGTAAGTAGGCGGCATTGGCCTTCAAACACGCCAACACCGAGGCCAGCATCAAAGGTTTACGGGCCTGCATAATCCCCACCACCTGATCTGTCAGACCCTGAGCGACCAGACCGTGTGCGAGCCGGTTGGCCGTTTGCTCCAGCCACTCATAGCTATAGTGCTGGTCGTCAAAAATTACCGCCGTGGCATCCGGATTGCTGGCTGCATACTCGCTGATTGATGTGAGCCACTGTGCAGCGGGTGCCGACGCATCAGCGCCCGTTGCCGCCGGGATGTGTGCCAGTTCAGTACCCAAAGACAAATTACCAATGGCCTGCTGCGCCTGTTGTGGCAGCTGATTGAGTAGCTGCTGAAAAGCCGCAGACAATCGCGTTATGGTGCTGTGCTGATAGAGCGCCTGATTGTACTGTAGCTCAATGCTCAGCTGGCCTTGCTCATCCAGTCGCGAATCTATACTGAGATCAAACTGCGCCTGCTGCTGCAGTGACTGCGCATCATCTGTGGTGCAGTCGGCCAGCGTCAGTGCCTTAGCCACATCCTGCTCAAGGTGGTTAAACATCACCTGGAATAGCGGTGTCTGTCCCAGTGCGCGCTGTGGATTCAGCACTTCCACCAGCTTTTCAAACGGATAGTCCTGAAAACGCTGCGCCTCCAGTGCTGTGTGTTTGCACGCTTCGAGCAACTGGGTAAAGCTCTGCTCCGGTGATACCGAGCCACGGATCACCTGAGTATTGATGAAAAAGCCCACCAGTTTGTGCAACTGCGCCAGGTTACGGTTGGCCACCGCCACACCAATCTGCGGCTGACGTTTGCCACTGAGGCGGTAAAACAGCACCTGCAAACTACTCAGCAGCAGCATAAACAGACTGGCGCTTTGACCATGAGCCAACTGTTGCAGCTTGTCGGTGTGTTTGTGATCCAGAGTAAAGCGCATCACGCCCATGGGCGCTGCCAAATCGCTGCGTCGCGCCTGCTCAGGCACCAGCAACTCTTCATCCCCCTGACCATCCAGCCGTTCCCGCCAGTAAGCCAGCTGTGTCGCGGCGGCCTCTGAGGTCAGCCACGCCTGCTGCCACAGGGCAAAGTCACCATACTGGATGTCGCTGCTGTCGAGCGCGCCTTCACCCTGCGTGTTGTAGTGGTGCGAGATGGCACCAAGCAGCAAATCAAAGCTCCAGGCATCACTGGCAATGTGGTGCATAACCAGCACCAGCCGATGTGCCTGTTCAGACTCACGGATCAACGCAGCACGGAAATTTTCTCCGTCGCCCAGCGCAAACGGGGTTTCATAGCAAGTGCGCTGCAAGGCATCCGCCTGCACGGCTACATCCGCAGCATCGCTGAGGTCATGATAATGCCACTGCAAAGGCTGCGCAGCGGTGCGCTGACGCCACTGGCCATCGGCGGTTTTAAAATAGGCTTGTTGCAGCGCTGGTTGCTGTGCCAGTACCTGTGCACAGGCCTGCTCAAGGCGCTGCGGATTAATTGCGCCTGATAATGTTATCGTTGCGCCAATATGATAGGCACTGCTGCCTGGCTCCAGTTGCCATAAGAACAACTGCCTTTGTTGCTGGGCACTGAGTGGGTAATCATCCAGCTGTTGCACAGGGATCTGCACACTGGGTGCATCCATCACGTCTCGTACACACTGGCAGAAATCGCCAAAACGATGCGCCGCAAATAAACTGCTGGGGTCGAGCTGACAATCCAGTTCACCCTGGATCTGTGCCAGTAACTGAGCTGCTTTAATCGAGCTGCCTCCCAGCGCAAAAAAGTCCGCATCGTCGTGATTGACCGGATAACGCAGCACGCTTTGCCAGCATTGTGCCAGTTGTTGGGTCAGGTGATCCCAGTGTGCATTGCCGGGCAGCGAGTCTTGCGCCGTCAGTTGTTGCAGCTGAGCCAGGTCAAAATCACCATAACTGGCCAGCTCGTTGGTGTTGCGTAACTTCAGGCAGGCACTGCGCTGGAGCTTACCGCTGGAGGTTTTTGGCAAGCCCCCCTGATCCAGGAGCAATACCAGCTCAGGACAGGCGGCAAAGTGCTCAGTGATAAAGTCACGAACGATCAACGCCGTTTGCTGCGCCGGGATCTCATTGCGGTAGCTGTTGCTGGTTTCGATTGCCAGACCAATGCCTTCGCCGCTCTCTGCACTGGGGACCGGAAACGCCGAGACCCGACCTTTACGCACAAAGCTCAGCTCGGCTTCAATAGCGCGCTCAATATCCTGCGGATAAACATTGTGACCATTCATAATGATCAAGTCTTTTTGTCGGCCCGAGATATAGAGCTGGCCGTCAAACACATAGCCAACGTCACCGGTTCTTAGCCAGCGGTGGCCGTCGAGCTCCACAAAGGTGTCCTGAGTCGCTTGTTCATTTTGCCAGTACCCCAGCGCAATGCTGGGTCCGGCGGTCCAGATCTCGCCAATTTCACCATCGGCCAGTGCCCGGTGTGACTGCGGACACGTGATCCTGAGCAGGTGGCCGCTGGCGACCTGACCACAGCCTACCTGATGGCAGTATGCATCGCTGTCGCGCAGATCGCGAGCATCAGCCAGCTCTGCGCGGCCCGCTGCCAGCCCCTGATTATCAAAGGCACGGATCACGGCGCCGCCACCGGCGTCTGTCCCCGTCACCATCAGGGTGCCCTCAGCCAGACCATAGCAAGGGTAAATGGCCGATGCCTGCATACCCTGCGGCGCAAATCGCTCCGCAAAGTCCAGCAGGGTGTCGTGACGGATCGGTTCTGCGCCGGAGAAGGCCACGCGCCAACTGCTCAGGTCCAAATCGCTCAGTTGCTTATCGCGGATCCGCTCCAGACACAAACGGAAAGAGAAGTCGGGGCCACCAGAGACAGTGCCGCCATATTCACCGATCAGCTGCAACCAGCGTGCCGGGCGCTCCATAAAGAAACGGGGCGAGCACAGCACCAACGGATAGCCGACGTAGATGGGCTGTAACAGCCCGCCAATCAGTCCCATATCATGAAACAGCGGCAACCAGCTGACCATCACATCAGATTGAGTGGTTTGCATTCGCTCGGTGATCACCGCTTCATTGGCCAGCAAATTACCATGGCTGACCATCACGCCTTTTGGTTTGGCGGTTGAGCCTGAGGTGTACTGTAAGAATGCAATCTCGTCGCTGTGCGCCGGGTGGCGTGGCGCATCGGCCGCTGGCGTGTTTAATTCGTCCACCACCTGCATACTAATGCCATCCAGTGCCTCGCACATACCCGCGACCGTTTCGCTAAAACGAGAGGTGGTTAGCACCAGCCGGGCACTGGCGTCTTCGGCAATACCCACGGTACGGGCAATATGTTGCGCTTTGGTCGATTCGGGTGGAAAGCTCGGGATAGCTGTGACCCCCAGATGCTGACAAGCGAGAAAGCTGGTTACATATTCAATGCCGGTATCCATCAGGATCAGGGCGCGATCCCCCGCGCTGACGTGATGCTGCAGATGCCCTGCCAGCTGTAAAATCTGTTCATACAAGGCCTGAAAACTAAAGCGTGTGTGTGCTTTTTTATCTACGCAGATCAGCGCGGTTTGTTGTGGCTGTTGTGCTACGTGGTGGGCAAGGCGATCCATTATCGTCGTGGCGGTCATAGGGTACTCCGTGAATAAACTGGCAGTGTGGCAAGGCAGTGCGGCTGGGTGTTCGCTCCGCACTGGCGCTGATCAGCAGCTAGGCTTATCAGGCGACGCCGGAAAACTTACTGATCCATCGCCTGGCGAAGGCTTAACGGACGCATATCAGTCCAGTGCGTGTTGATATAGGCCAGGCAGGTCTCTTTATCACCTTCTACACCCACATCCTGCCAACCACCGGGCACGCTTTTATAACTGGGCCAGAGTGAGTATTGTTCTTCATGGTTAACCAGGACCTTGAAGGTGCCATTGTCGTTATCAAAGCTCATCGTTTTCTCCAAAAATCAGACTGTCGGCATAGTGACGCGCGACAGCCCGGGTTTTTTAGTCTTTTTTCACGATCAGTTTGGTGCTACTGAGCTTATTGATGGACACCTGCCAGGGATAGAATGGCAATTCAACTAATCCCCGGTGCGCACTGTAGTGGCGACTGCTGTCACTAAAATGCTCTGAGTCGCGATTGGCACTTTGCGAATAACTCAGCAGGCCGCGGGCAACCGGCCCGTTATCGTCAAAACCCACCACCATCATCCAGCTGGAACCAAAGTTTATGCCGTAGCCTTCCTCACGCAGCCCGGACCACAGGGGTCGGCCATCAACCACACTGGTAAGTGGCGGTGATGGCTGAGCGGCAAAGCTACTCAGATCCATGGTATTGTGGGTGGCAAACACGTTAAACCCGCCACTTTGATGCTCAGGCCCGGCCCAGGGCAAGCGCTCCGTGCCTTTTTGCAAATACTGGATCTCGGCAAATGGCGCATCCAGTGCAAAACCATAGTGTGCTAAATCGGCCGCAGCACGGAGCAGTTTCTTCAGGATTTCAGGGTCAGATTTAATCGTGTGTGGCGTGGTGGTTGGCAATCTGGGATTAAACGGCACCGCAAAGTCTTCGCGCTTGTCGAGCACACGGAAAAACTCCCGCGCCAGATGGGCCGCTTTTGATGTCAAATCAAAGCGCCCATCCCATTGTGCAAATGCGCCGCAAACGGGATCAACATCGACCTCAAGCTGGTCGTTCAGCGCCCAGCGCTGACCCGCATACTGCTGACATAAGTCGGCGATAACCCCTCGCTCACTGGCAAAATAACTGCCGTTACCCAGTAGGATATGCTCCAGTTCGTCGAGACTGAACCGACCATCTCGTCCCGACCCTGAGCGCAGTAACGCATAGGCATAGCGGCTGCGCTCTGACTGCTGTACATCCACCTGACCATACAAAGGAGAGACATCACGCAGTGGCTGTGAGGCATTACTTAGCCAGAATGAGTCATTGGAGTTTTGCACATAATCACGACGACTGAGTGACGGTGCTTCGGCCAGCTCCACTGCCCCATCGAACATCATCTCTTCGCGATCACCTGGCAACACCACCTGACCTGTGGCGGCAAAAATGGCTGCAGATTTAGGGTTAACCTGTAACCAGTTCAGAGCAGCCGCCGAAAGGTTAGGGACATTGGAATCATCGGTATAGAAGGTGTTGCCGTACTTATCTGCTGCCAATGTATTGTTGAAAGACAAACCGTTAAAGCGCCCGGATGCTACGCGCAATCGCGCGACTGACTCAGCCCGGTTGTATGACAGCCAATGATCTATGGCAGAGAAATTGTCCAGATTGATATCACTCACCGCATAGGCCACCCCGTCCCGCCAGGGAAAGCGCTCGGCGTCTTCGAGCATTAAGCCAAAGTGTGTGGCATACGCCGTGTGGGTATGCGTTTGCATCCCCGTTGCCGTTTTCACCGCCACCTGAAACTGACGCTCGCGCATGGTGTGCCACTGCCCTTCATAACGATAGCGGCGCGGGTTATCCGGGTCCAGCGTCAGTTCATAAAATACATGGTGCAGTGCCGTTGAGTAGGTGTGGGTCCAGGCCAGGTTGCGGTTAAAACCGATATTGACCACTCCGGGCATACCCAGGACGGAAGCGCCCATCACATCCAGTTCACCAGGTACCGTGGCATGATGCGTCCAAAAGCGGAAATTGCCATTGAACGGAAAGTGTGGATTGGCCAGTACCATACCCCGGCCATTGTGGCTCATGGTTTGGCCAATCGCCCAGCCATTTGATCCCTGCGTCAGCTGCTCGGCAGGTGTCAGTGCCATAGCGCGACCCTGTTGTGCTGGCGTGGTCGCGTTGTCCGGCCCGGCCTGTACTAACTGTGGCAGTAACCGACCCACACTGCCCTGCACGCCCATCAGCAACACATTGGCAATCACGTCCTGTGCGGTGATGGGTTTAACCCAGGAGGCGTCACGACAGAGTTCACCCAGTTGTTCATTACCTGCAGCAACCTCTTCAAGGTACTGGTTATAGCCGGCAGCGAAGCCCTCCGCCAATGCGCGCGTACTCGCCGATAAACTTGAATATTGCTGTGCAACCCGACCGGGCAAGTCCAAGATGCGGTAGCCAATATCTGACAACAGGAAATGGTTGTCTCCTGCATTACGATGTGCGCCAAGATATTGAGCACGCTCGCCACGCAGCCGCAGGTAACCGTCCGCCAGCAGGCAGCTGTGATCTTGCGCCTGGGCATAGGCGTTGCCATAGCCCAGTCCATACAAACTCTGCGCTTTGACATGCGCAATACCAAACTGGGTGCGGGTCAGGCTAACAGCTTCGTTGCTGTGAGGGTTTGTCAGGGCCGGAGGGAAAAGTGGAGCAGCCTGTGTGCTACCCATAAAAATGGCAAGCCCTGCAATGCTCAGTGTAAATGATTTCATAGCAATCCTTTTGTTTAAGTATACACAGAAGTCCCCCAGAAAAGAGGTTGAGAGACTTCTTTTGCTAGACGCGAGGAAAAAACGAAAAACCACCCTAATGCGTTGAATCCACAACACATCAACGCTCTCAGCTTGCTGATCCGCCCTCTGTGCCTGAAGCCTCTGAGCACGGGTCGTTCAGGTGTGAACCTTATAAAGGTCCAATCAGGGTAGAAAATTACTTGACGGCAAAATACAAAAGGAAATAACATAATAGTGATAACTATTATCATTCGCCATAACGGATCTAATTCAAATACACCAGGAGAACTTACCGTGCCGCAGTCGTGTGAAAAGTGGTCAAATGTCATTGCAGAAAACCAAGCCAAACTACTTGCTTATTTGAATAATATTCTGCGCTGCCCCTATCTCGCTGAGGATGCGTTACAAGATACCTTTATTCGCCTGTCAGGCATGTCTGCCTGCCAGAATTGCCAGGTTAAGAACTCAAAGAGCTTCTGCTATCAGGTGGCCCGCAATATCGCCATCGACATGTTGCGCAAACAAAGCCGGGAAAGTCTGGTCGATATGGAGTCTGTGCACGGCGAGCATTTTGACGATGAAGAATCTAATATTGAAACCCGTTTCATTGACGCGCAGCTCTCAGAAAAGGTGAATCACACCATTGCTAAGCTTTCTATGCGTCACCAGAACGTGGTGAGCTTTTATCGTGATGGACGGTTAAAACAAAAAGAAATTGCTCAGATGTACAGTATTTCGCCAACCCTGGTCAACTTTCTGATCAAAGAGGCGATTCAGTCCTGTAAGACCGAACTGGGCACCGCACAGCTCACCCACTAGTCGGTGAGCTTAAGCTGCTGACGGGCAGTAAGTTTGGCAGAGATAAAATCAGCGTGCGCGACATAGAGCAAACCGGCAATTTTTCTGACCATATGCTCTTCATGAGGATCCAATTGGCCGTCGGCATAAGCAACCAACCACAGAAGTTCAATTACTTCAATGCGCTCCAGTTCCCCGGTATGTGCGTTTACAACGCGCACAAAGCGGTGCAAATCAATCGCTTCGTCCACCATTAAGATTGCCTGATCGCGAATGAGCTCACTGGCCTGCGTCGAAATGCCACTATGCTGGGTAAGTAGCCGGGCTATCATATGACATTCATCGGCGTGGGTTTCTCCATCGGCGCGCATAATCTCCACCATCAATGCGGCCAGTGCTGTGGTAAAGTCGGGGGCCTGTTGAGACTCGGGCTGTTGGGCCAGGTTATTTATGAACTTTCTCAGTTGTGCAAACAAGCGCACCTCCCAAATATGTTACACTTCAGCAAGACGAGGATGGATTATCAGGTTTTATATGTCACAGCCAGGCTTTATGACAACTCAGATGATTAAACAAGTAAGATGCACATTGTCAGTGGTCGCACTCACTTTACTTGCCAGTGCCTGTAGCAGCTATACGCCGCCACCCAATGGTGTTGTCGAAAAACTGTATGACTTTGATCACAAAGTGCACTATGAGCAAATTAAGTATAATGACGATCACTACTATTTACAGTTAAAATCGGATAGTTATCAGCACTTTTTGCAACAAAGTGTGTTTTTACTCAGACACAGTCAACGTTTATGCCAGGGTAGTTTGCCGCAGCTGGTGTTGATCGCGGGCGTGCAGAGTTTTGACCGTCTGCCAACTTACCCGAGACCCTATGAGCCGGATCTACAAGTGGAAGTGCGTTGCGTGCAAAAGCCGTAATAATCACGCACAGCTCAGTATTAACTGCCGAGCTGTGCAGCCCAATCAGTCCTGATAACCCCAGGGAGCATTGGGCGCCTGAACCGGTTTGGTCAGATCAAAGTCAACTCTAAATTCACGTCCCTCTCTGACCAGACGATAGGTAAAACGCTCATCGTAAATATACATCTGCCAGGTGTTGCCCACTGATTGTGGAATACCACGCTTCACAAACAACTCTTTTGAGTACTGATCAGCAGGAAAAGACTGCACGTTGTTATAGCCCGCATCGACAGTATGGCCACCATACATAGTCGATTCATCGTCACTGCCGTCCTTATGACGGTGGTCGTGCTTCAGGCTCAGACCGCTACCAGTCTTAGTAATGATCCAGGTACGTGAAGCATTTTTCCCAACATGAAACGGAATTTGCAGCTCCTGGTCGTTACAGCGGCGCACGTGCATGATCAGACGCGCATCGCTGAACGCACTAGGCCCCTGATTGTCGACTGTCACTTTGCCCTCATACGCTTTACCACAATGTTGTTTGATTTGATCAAAGAACGCATCATGCGTGGGGATAGACACTAACGGCGCTGGACGTGCCATTACGGTGCCACTGACCAGCAAAGCGGCTGCATAAACGAGTTTCATATCATTGTTCCTAAAAAATATTAAAGGCCGCAGCGTAATCCACTTAGCGGCCTTTGCCAAATAAATGCGGTGATCACACAGCTACTGCCAGGGACGCGCCGCCTTAAGCTGTTGTTCGAAGCTGTCTATCTGCGCATTGAGTTGCTCGGTTTCACCAATAAAGTCCAGCCCACTCAGCAGTCGGGCTTTGATATCCGGACGGACATCGAACGCAATCGGCGCAAAATGCTCGCTGCGCAGCTGCTGAGCTGCAAGGTCGACTTCAATCTGAATATCATCCTGGCGCTCACACAAGCCAAACAAACTATCCAGGGTGCTCGGTGGCAGACTAATACACAGCATCTGATTGTTGCCACAGTTATTGAAAAAGATATCCGCAAAGCTCTGTGCCAGGATTACGGTAAAGCCGTATTGCTTGAGCGCCCAGGGTGCATGCTCGCGCGATGAACCACAACCAAAGTTATCCCGTGTTAGCAGCACGCTGGCACCCTGATATTGCGGCGCATTGAGAATAAAATCTGGATCCGGCTCGCCCTGTTCTGTGTAGCGCCAGTCGTAAAAGAGCGCCTTATCAAACCCTTCTCTGCTGGTTGAGGTTAAGAATTGCTTCGGAATGATCTGATCCGTATCGACATTGTTTTTATCCAGCGGTGCCAGTAGTCCGCGGTGAAATACGCTCATGCCTGCTCTCCTTGAATATCGGTAAAGTGACCCGCAATTGCCGCGGCGGCTGCCATCGCAGGGCTCACTAAATGGGTTCTGCCACCGCGCCCCTGGCGCCCTTCAAAGTTTCGGTTTGAGGTTGATGCACAGCGTTTACCCATCCCCAGCCTATCATCATTCATCGCCAGACACATAGAGCAACCCGGTTCACGCCACTCAAAGCCTGCTGCCATAAAGATATCCGCCAGACCCTCTTGTTCAGCCTGCTGTTTTACCAGACCTGAGCCCGGCACAATTAAGGCTTCTACGCCGCTGGCAACCTGTTTGCCAGCCACGACTTGCGCGGCAGCACGTAGATCTTCAATACGGCTATTGGTACAGGAGCCAATAAACACCGTATCTACTTTAGCGTCTGTTAGTTTCTGGCCAGCACGCAACCCCATGTAACGTAGTGCACTGCGCATGGCTTCGGCTTTGATCAGATCCGGTTCAGTTTCCGGATCCGGAATGGCCTCATCGATCCCGATCACTTGCTCCGGACTGGTACCCCAGGTTACCTGCGGCTGGATCTCGTCAGCACTGATGATCACTTCGCTATCGAAGACAGCGTCAGGATCGGTGTGCAGGGTTTGCCAATAGGTGACGGCCTGATCAAAGTCTTTGCCCTGCGGTGCAAACGGGCGGCCTTTAAGATACTCATACGTCGTCTGATCCGGTGCAATCAACCCGGCCTTCGCGCCCATTTCAATGCTCATATTGCATAGTGTCATGCGCGCTTCCATCGACAAAGCCTCAATAGCCGTGCCGCAAAACTCCGCCACAAAACCGGTGCCACCGGCCGTGCCCAGTTTACCTATCACGGCCATGATCAGATCCTTCGCCGTGACAGTGGGCCTCAGTGTGCCAGTGATCTCAATTTTCAGTGATCTGGCTTTCTTCTGCTGGAGTGTTTGAGTGGCCAGCACATGCTCCACTTCAGAGGTACCGATGCCATGAGCCAGTGCCCCAAAAGCACCATGCGTTGAGGTATGGCTGTCGCCACAAACTATGGTTGTACCGGGCAAAGTGATCCCCTGTTCAGGTCCCATCACATGCACTATGCCCTGATTCACGGAGCTCAGATCATACAGCTCAATGCCGAACTCCTGACAGTTCTTTGCTAACGCCTGAAGCTGATTTTTGCTGACTTCACTTGCCGCATCGATAGAACGACTTTTGGTCGACACATTGTGATCCATGGTCGCAAAGGTCTTATGCGGGCAGCGCACCGTGCGATTCTTTTCACGTAAGCCCGCAAACGCCTGAGGCGAGGTGACTTCATGCACCAGGTGTCTGTCGATATACAGTAAATCGGTTTGCGCGTTAATACTGGCGACCACATGGGCTTGCCAGATTTTGTCGTATAATGTTTGTGCCACTTGCTACATCCTGTTGTTAATCTGAGATCAGGTTAAATTCGCTCGACAATTGCATGCGCTACATCCAACGTGGTGTAGCCCCCTTGCGGGTAAATATCTGGTGTCCCCACGCCAGCCGCCACAGCTTCCGCAACAGCCTTTTCAATGCGTCTTGCCGCCTCATCCTGCGCCAGAGAATAACGTAACATCAGGGCTGCACTGAGGATCTGTGCGATTGGATTGGCAATGCCTTTACCTGCAATATCGGGGGCAGAGCCACCTGCTGGCTCATAGAGACCAAAACCCGATTGATTCAGACTCGCTGACGGTAGCAAGCCCATGGAACCGGTGATCATGGCGCACTCATCCGACAGGATGTCGCCAAACAAGTTGTCACACAGCAACACATCAAACTGCCCCGGCTGTTTAACCAGCTGCATTGCGGCGTTATCTATATAGATATGCTCCAGTGCCACATCCGGATAGTCTTTACTTACCTCACATACAACCTCACGCCATAGCACGCTCGATGCCAGGACATTGGCTTTATCAACCGAAGTAACCCGATTACTGCGCAACCTAGCAGCTTCAAACGCAAAACGAGCAATGCGTTCAATTTCATGGCGACTGTAACGTTGAGTATCAAAAGCGGCTTCATCAGGCCCTGACCCTTCGCGGCCTTTTTCACCAAAATAGATACCACCGGTTAACTCGCGAACACACAAAATATCAAAGCCCTCCTGACTGATATCAGCCCGTAACGGGGAAGCCGCACTCAGTGCCGACAACAGCTGGGCAGGACGCAGATTACAAAACAGGCCGAAGTGTTTTCTCAGCGGTAATAGAGAAGCGCGCTCAGGCTGCTCCTGAGGCGGTAAATGTTCCCACTTAGGCCCGCCGACCGAACCAAACAAAATCGCATCCGATGCTTCGCATGCAGCCAGTGTTGCAGGAGGCAACGCGACGCCATATTCATCAATGGCTGCACCGCCGATAGCATGATGTTGACGCTGTAAGCCGATACCGAATACCTCACTGACTTTGTCGAGCACCAGCTCAGCGGCTGCCATCACCTCAGGTCCAATGCCATCACCGGCTAATACGGCTATCTGATAATTTGATTGACTCATCCTGCTTTCCTTTGTTGTTTCAAACTCGAGACCTTAGCGGCTCGGTGAATTAAGTTATAAACGTGGATCATGGCGTGCACAGACGCTTCCACCACATCGGCAGCCAGTCCGGTACCGTGGTACTGGCGACCGTCGTATTTGGCTATCATATCGACCTGCCCGAGTGAGCTTGCTCCCTGCCCGGTCGCATCCAGGTTGTACTCGACAATATCAATTGCCTTACCGGTAATACGCTCAAGTGCCAGAAATGCCGCTTCCACTGGGCCGTTGCCGGTAGCCGCTTCCTGTTTTAGCTGCTCACCCATGGCAATCCCTACAGTTGCACTGGCAATGGATTGAGAGTTGGACGACGCATTGACAAATTGCAGCTGGTAAAAATCGTCTTTGTCGGTGATCTGATTAAAGTGGATCATCGCTTCAAGGTCGTAGTCGTATACCGTACCCTTCTGATCGGCCAGGGCTAAAAAGCTCTCGTAGAGTGAGTCCATGTCATAATCAGATTTCTGATAGCCCAGTTCGCTCAGACGATGTTCAATCACATGGCGGCCAGAACGAGAGGTCATATTCAACTGGTTGTTGGGTACGCCCACAGTTTCCGGAGACATGATTTCGTAGGTATTTTGCGCCTTCAATACCCCGTCCTGGTGGATGCCAGAGCTGTGAGCAAAGGCATTTTCTCCCACGATAGCTTTATTTGGCTGAACCGGCATATTGCAGATCTTGGCAACCTGACGTGATGCCCGGTATATTTCTTCACTGCGAATATCACACCCTACTTGTAAGTGGTCTTCTCTCATTTTCAGGATCATGGCTGCTTCTTCTAATGAGCAGTTACCAGCACGCTCACCAATACCATTGATAGTACATTCGATCTGTCTGGCACCGGCTTGCACAGCCGCTATCGAGTTCGCAACTGCCAACCCTAAATCATTATGGCAATGCACGCTCAGACGCGCTTTATCTATGTTTGGCACATTATTGCGGATATGACGGATCATCGCGGCATATTCATCGGGTGTCACATAGCCCACTGTATCAGGCAGGTTAATGGTGCTGGCACCAGCATCTATGGCTCGCTCAACAACACGGCACAAGTCATCAAATGGCGTGCGGCTGGCATCCTCACAGGAGAACTCCACATCATCGGTATAGTTACGCGCCAGCTTAATAGATTTCACCGCCATCTCGGTTGCATCATCCAGAGACATTCTCAGCTTATGCTCAAGGTGTAACGGGCTGGTCGCGATAAAGGTGTGAATACGGCGTTTCTCTGCGGGCCTCAGTGCTTCTCCACAGGCTTCAATGTCTTTGCTCACAGCCCGTGCCAAACCACAAATGCTCGGTCCGCTGATTTCTCTGGCAATGCGCTGTACGGCGCGAAAGTCCGCAGGGCTTGAAACCGGAAACCCAACTTCCATCACATCAACATTTAAACGACTAATGGTATGCGCGAGCAGGATTTTATCTTCTTCCGTCAGACTGGCTTTCAGCGCCTGCTCTCCGTCTCTTAATGTCGTGTCGAATATCCAAACCTTGTCTTGCATACCTGATGTCCTCGTTTAAGCATAAAAAAACCCCGCACAATGTGCGGGGTTTATCGTGTTGCTGCCCTTACGCGCAACTACGCCCCGCTCTTACAGCTAAGCAGTAAGAGGTTAAGCAATAGTGACAACGTAATAATTTGCATATGGGCTTTGGTCCTGTTGATGAATTGCCTATGTTTTAACATGGTCGAAAACATCAGATCAAGCATATTTATTTCACAAAAGCCGATTTATAGCACTAGATAAAGGAACCTTAATTCACATTGAATACCTATAAAGGTATTTTAATCCCTAAAGTGTGAAGTCATTAGAATATGAACGCATGAGAGTTTGAAACTAGGGTGATTTAAATTTATTGAAAATAGGGGCAATTATTTTGTTAATCTCCGCAAAGACACTGAGTTTACTGTGCCTGCGGCTTGTTCGAACAGCAACTCACACTATACCTGACTCCACTCTACGCCCTTACACAGCTTTGTCGTTGTTCTGAAGTTGGTCCAAACCCGACTCGTTAGTGTGTTTGGTAAGGAGCCAATGCCATGCTCACGGTGTGGCCTGTTAGAAGATCCCGCATCAAGTGCGGGATGAATTGCGACCGAAGCACCGCTTCGCAGCGCAATGAACGCGAGGCATGGACGCCGAGCTGGGAGCCCTCCACAGGGAAGTGTGTCCAAAGGTTGTTCAGTTAGCGATGGTATGGTTAACCCAAACGCAAATTAGCGATGGTATGGTTAACCCAAACGCAAAAAAGCCCGACTCTTTCGAATCGGGCTTTGATGTACAGGAGGTACGAATGTCGATGATATTCATGGATGAATGTCTTTCGTCGACCTCTAATTAGGTGCTTGGCAATGTCCTACTTTCACATGGACGAAATGAGACCGAAGCAACGCTTCGCAGCTCATTGAGATGAGCGCAAGGACGCGCGATGGGACCCAGCTTCATGGATGAATAGACAACACCGCTCTGT
>NZ_JAKRFZ010000016.1 GCF_022347765.1 Pseudoalteromonas sp. OOF1S-7
AGCACACTGAAGCGATGCTCAAAGTGAAAATGCTCAATAGAATGACTGGGCTAGGTATGCCTGAATATCAGGGAAACAGCTGAAACCACAGTGCTGCTTGAGCTATCAGGATTTGATCAACAAGGCCCCTCAAATGGCCCAAATACTACCCCTGACTCATTAATTTCAATCATTTGAAGCTTCCTTCAAACTCAGCTTCAAACAACCTTATAGATTCATTGATAATTTCGTTATCAGGCAGGCCATCCTTCAGCAAGCAGCTTTGTGACCACACGCCTTCTGGTGTAGCCATAAAGGTAGGTATCGACATGTTATTTTCTTTAGCTACAAGTACCAATTTTTTAATAACATAATAAGAGTGAGTCGCCATAAAAAATTGAATTCCGGCCTGTGCTAATACGGTAATGATTTCCAGAAGTTCAATTATCGCTGTGGGGTGCAGCGCCGATTCTGGCTCATCAATAAATACGATAGAATCTTTATCTAAAAAGCGGTTACCCAGAAGAGTATCAAGAATGGCTATTTTCTTTACTCCTTCCGCAGCAGACATAATCGAGAACTTTGTATTGCCTTTTTTATAAATCCAGCTGTTGGTCTTGCCATCAAACTCGACTTTCCCTGAAAAAACATTCTCTAAACGCTTTCGAGAATCAGCGAATGCACTATGGTTACGCCCTTTTTGCGTCGGGATTTTTAATGCTGCCACTAAATCTGAGTAAGTCGCATCGAATCCAAAAATTTTGTCTACCATTGAAGACTTGTATATCACATCCATCAAAGATAAGACTTCTTTAGGTGGCAAAAAAACAGAGTTGGAATCGCGCTTTGATAAATTATTGAGGTTAGGTGTTACTTTCTTCGTAGTATCTTTTCCAAACCCAAATGCCAATGAGCTATTGTCTTGCAGAGAAATAGCTGCATTTAATCGATTACCTTCACCTTTAGTCACCAGTTCACCGATTTTTTCAACCTGAAAAGTCCAGTAAAGCTTGTCACTCAATACTTCAGAATAATCCTGATTGCTATTCCCTTTGTTGGCTTCTTCATGGCTACGAATTGCACTATACAAAGCTTTAAGCAGGAAAGTCTTTCCCGTACTGTTTTCTCCCAGCACAAGGTTAATGTTCCCTAACTCGCTTCCCTTTGCCTTTATAATTGGGCCGTAATTTTTCAGTTCAAATTCACGAATCATAGTAATACCTAATGTAAAAATTACATAACTTATTGCTTAGTCTAAGGTTACTTCACCCAAAAGCAACTCAGCGTTAGCAGCAAATGACGCTTTTTGCTGCGACTGCTGCACTTGCTGTTTAAGTGTTAAAAGCCAATTCCGGTATTCAAGGTCAGTGGTTAAGGCCATGATTACCTCTATTTTTCCTCTAACTTGATTTCACCGGAAAGTAATTTGGGAAGTAGTGTATCTCTTAGCAATGAAAGGGATCCGTTCTCACTGGTGTTTTGAGCCATCATTACACACAAGTTACCGACTATTGACTCAAATTTCTTAATGATGCTCTGAGGTGGCACTACTACTTTAAAGTTCTTTAGCGTAGGCCCACTCCAACTAGGAAATGTAGAACCCGTTGTTAAGTTCAAAAGGTTATTTAACTGACTTTTGAACAAGTAGTTAGCAAAAGCAGGTGAATCATCTGAGCGGATAGAGCATACCCCCCTTCCCAGACAATATTCACCATCACTAACTACATAGCGACCAGTGGTTGAACCGCGAACACATACAATGAGATCCTTATCCTTTGATAGCTTGGTTGGGGCCGTTGTCCACTTTTGAGCCACAGGGTGATATACACCAAACTCAACAGGGCCATTGACTAAAGGAGTTCCCTCATTTTGGTCATTGTATGTAGTCCCTTTAGGAGACTGACCCATTATGACTTCTACGATGGATGATAAAGTGCCTACTTCCCACGCCTCAGGAATCAACCCCAGTTCAGATTCAACTAGCTTGTCGGGGAATAGTGAGGCAGTCGCCGCATCCATACCCTCGGGTTGTTCGCCATTCATCTTGGCTTTCACGGGGTCGAAATCGACAAACCATGACTTGAAGATGGCTTGCGCCATTTCTTCTAGGGTTTGGTTGGTTTGAGTGTTGAGTGCTATTTTGTCATTCAAACTATCCAAAATTTTCACTGCAGAGTTTTGATAAGACAATGGAGGAAGACTAATAGGAAGTTTTTTCAAATAATTTAAATTAATTTTCGGTACACCAGTATGTTCTGACTCGCCTCGAATCTTATCGATCGCCTTCTTTGAAGAAACCCAGTAGTAAACATACTTTGGATTTGCTTTCGCTGGATCTACTCTCAAACGCATTTGATTAGATGAAATCAAATAAGAAGAATATGGCTCTTGAGGCACAAAACCAGTTTGCCCCAACGTCCCTTTTTTTGTAAATATAATGTCTTGAGGTAAACATTCGGAACGAGCTAAGCGAATATATGTATCATCATCTACGTAGACAAATTCATCAGATTTAAATTCATCCAAGCCTAACGATAAGTTGCTGCCTCGAATTACTGGTATACCTGACTCTGTATAGCTAGATGCCTTTAAGTTTGAGCCAAATGGACCATCAACAGCTCCATCGCTACCAAGTGCAATTTCACCTAACGTTGTCAGATCAAAACTCATAACCCAACCCCGCTAAGTTCTTCGTACTCTCAACTGCTAACGTCACCAGCTCAACCTCGTTATTATTCTTCATTGTTTTTTTCCTGCTGTGCCTGTAAGGCTTGCTGTGCTTTATCGCGCTCGCGCTGCAATTCTTGTTTTAGCTCTTCTTCACTTGGCAAGTAAGGGAGGTATTTGGCTGCAAACAACTGCTTTTGGTCCGACAGCACCGAGTATTCTTCGCTCTTTTCGCTGCACAACACCAGGCCGATGGTGGGGTTGTCGTCGCCGCCTTTTAGTTTTTCGTCGTACAAACGCACATAGGTGTCCATTTGCCCCACATCCTGATGTTCGTAATACAGCGCGCCTATTTGTCTTTCTAAGGCTCGCACGCTCCAATTCTGCGCGATGGCCTCTTGCTGATACCATAAGCGCGCGCTGTCTTTTTCTATCCGCGACAGTTGGTTGTAATGAGACCAGCTCAATTCGAGAGACACTGTCTCTCGTTTTTCAAACGCCAGATAAAACCGGCGCATATTGTGCAGGTTAGTCACATCAAAGCCTTTACCAAACTCACGGGTCAGCTGCTCAGAAAGCTGCTTTAACTGCGCCTTGCCATACTCTGCGCGGTTATTGCCTTGCTGTTCATGCTCAACTATCAAACAGCCGATCTGCCAGTAGGCTTGCACCATCGCCGCATTAACCGTCTGTTTAACTTGCCCTCTTGCCTGCTCAACGATTTGCTTAATGTCGTTTAGCAATGATGCGCTGCTTAACTCAGAGCTCATAGCCCAGCCCTTTGAGGTTCTTTTTGATTTGAGCTTCCAGCTGTGCGGATTCCGCAAACTGCTCACTCAGTTTAGCGGTTAGCGTTGCCATTTTCTCAGCGAAAGGCACACCATCGTCTTCTTCCTCAGCGGCACCCACATAACGCCCCGGCGTCAGTACACAATCGTGTTTTTTAATCTCTGCTATGGTTGCTGATTTACAAAAGCCGGCCTGATCTTCGTAAGTCACGCCGTTCAATGCTTCACCTGTTTTCCAGGCGTGGTACAGGTCGGCGACTTTCTGGATATCATCTGGGGTAAAGTCGCGCAGTACACGGTCTTTCATATAGCCAAGGTTACGCGCATCAATAAACAGCACCTCGCCTGTGCGATCACGCAGCTTGCGGCCCGATTTATCCGTACGTGCATTTTTGTTTTTGGTTAAGAACCAGATACAAGCCGGGATCTGGGTATTGGTAAACAGTTGTCCGGGCAGCGCCACCATACACTCGACCAGATCCTGCTCAACTAAGGCGGCACGAATGTCGCCTTCGTTGTTGGTGGTTGAACTCATCGAGCCATTGGCAAGTAACAAAGCCTGAGAGCCATCCGGGGCAAGATGGTAAAGAGCATGTGCTGCATCCAGGCAAAGTTGGCGTTACCTGAAGGCGGTGTGCCGTATAACCAGCGCGGGTCGTTATCATCGACACCCGTATTCCACTCTTTCATGTTGAAAGGCGGGTTCGCCATAATGAAGTCAGCGCGTAAATCGGGGTGCTGGTCATTAGTGTAGGTACTGGCAGGCTCTTTACCAAAATCGTAATCCAGACCGCGAATCGCCATGTTCATCGCAGCCAGCTGCCATGTGGTGTAGTTGTATTCCTGACCGTAAATCGAGATCCTTTGTTTTTGCGTAAGCGGGTCGATGTCTTTTTGGTGAGCCCGGCGCTCAATAAACTTCTCAGATTGCACAAAGAAACCGCCGGAGCCCATTGCCGGGTCATACACTCGGCCTTCAAACGGTTCAATCATCTCTACAATTAGTGAAACGATAGACGCTGGGGTGTAGAACTGACCGCCTTTTTTACCTTCGGCAAGCGCAAACTGACCTAAAAAGTATTCGTAAATATGGCCCAGAATATCTTTACTGTTAAGCGACTTATGATGAAACGGAATGGTCGCAATAAGGTTGATCAGCTCATTGAGTTTTGCCTGATCAATTTTTAAAGCGGCGTAGTGCTTATTGAGCACACCTTTTAGCTTTTGGTTGTCGCGCTCAATGCCTTCCAGGGCGTTATCAATCAGATGCCCGACAGATGTGATCTTCTTGGTGATTTTTTGCTGGTTTGGGCCATCAAACTCTAACTCAGCACCCCCAATGACCAGAGGGCCATTGTCTTGCAGGAACTGCCAGCGAGACTCCGTTGGCAACCAGAATACGTTTTTCTCTTTGTAATAATCGCGCTGCTCCAGCTCAAGTGCAATTTCTTGCTCAAGCTCCTGCGGCGTGACCCCTTCGGGGTCGAGATAATACTCGTGTTCCGGGTCTGCGAATTCCTGTTTCAGCTCTTGCTGGCGCAGCGAGAAGGCATCAGACACGTATTTAACGAAAATTAACCCCAGCACCGCATGTTTGTATTGAGAGGCATCCAGTGATGCACGCAGTTTGTCTGCGGCGGTCCAGAGCTTACTTTCCAGCTCTTTGAGAAATCGTTGTTCTTGTTCGTTCATTTCGGGTTTCTTGAGGTCGAAAAATTGACCCTATGATACCAGTAAATCAGCAAATCCAGTCAACCTTAGCATTAACTAAGGCAGGGTTTTAAATACAAAAAAGGTGCGTATAGCCAGTTTTGGGGCACGGTGCGTCGCCGACAGACAAAACCACAACTCACCGGCGGGCAAATAAGCACCCGCTTCCCATTTGACGTGACCTTGAAAACGCAGATCGGCGTATTTTACGCGTCGTTCATTATATTGTTCAATTTAAGTGACCTATTTTACGCTTGAGCAAGTGGTTTAGCAGTGCTAGTTTATTGTTTCTTATCGCAAGCAGTGATGAGCACGGAGCGCTTTTAGCATGCTGTCAGGTCTGGGCTCAGGTTAATCTCTCTGCATTTTTTCACAGGACCACGAGTCAATTGTTATGGCTACAAGCTACAAATTAACCAGGCTGAAAGCTGGCAGAGACTATATTGCTGACAATTTTCAAACGCCACTTAGCCTGTCTGATATGGCACAACGCGCATACCTCTCGCCCTACCATTTTTTGCGTGTTTTCAAGCATACTTATGGCGAAACACCCAACGAGTTTTTGATCCGGCTCAGAGTCGAGCAGGCAAAGAAAATGCTGATCACAGAAAATTTTAGTATTTCAGAGGTGTGCGAGCGTGTGGGTTACACCAGCCTGGGGAGCTTTTCTTCTTTGTTTTTAAAACAAACGGGTATGGCGCCGACTTTGTATCGCCGCAAGCTGTGGGCTTTGTCGGCTGAGCCATTTTGCTTTCCCGCACGGGCCATTCCCGCCTGTTACGCTTTTCACTTTTTAGGCAAATAGCGCAATATCGGAGAAATATCTGACTGATTTTATCTGTACAATAAAAACGAATTCACAATAAGGAATATAACCATGATCACATCCATAGCGCATGCAACAATCTATGTCCTTAACCAGGAAGAAGCACTTGATTTTTATATAAATAAACTCGGCTTCGAAGTCGGTGATGACATGCAAGTAGAGGGAGATTTTCGATGGCTGACGGTTTATCCGAAATCGAACTCTCAGCTTCAGCTGGTACTGGCCGAGCCAAAAGAGGGCCCCATGTTCAGCAAAGACGCAGCGGATAAAATCCGTAACCTGGTCAAAGAAGGCGCATTTGGCGCGGGCGTGTTCGAAACTGAAAATTGTCAGGAAACGTACGACGCACTTGTCGCTAAGGGCGTGGAGTTTATGCAGCCCCCCACAGAGCAGTTATACGGCATTGAAGCAATGGGTGTAGACAACTCAGGAAACTGGTTCAGCCTGGTCCAGCGATAAATGAGCGACAGTCATTAGCCGACGGGCCACTGTTCGCAGCCCATCGGCTAGTTACAAATTGCTGGAGGTGCAATTTTAAAGTGCCAAACTATGACGACTTCTTGGTGAGATAGATAAACAAGCCCAGTGCAGCCAATAGCATGGCGGTACTGGTAATTATGGCCACCGGGTAATATAAATTGCCGGCCAGCTCAAGCTGACTGTATTTAATCACCATGATCAACCCTTCCAGCGAAAGCGCAACACAAACCATACCAACAAACTTTGGCAGTGCGCGCTGAATGCCCGACACTTCTTCAGAGCTGGTTTCTCGGACTTCTGCGTATTCAGCATTGATAATGGTTGCCAGCTCAAAAACCGCCAAGCCAATAATGCCGGTATTAATTGAGTTAAGGAAAATCTGCATCACTTCTTCACCTGCCAGGAAGGAGGCATAAATATTACTGATCAAAGACACAACGATAGCGAGTGCAAGCAATAAAAAAATCAGCGCAAATACCAGTGAAATAGACCGCTTGAGATGCTCTGTTACAACTTGCTTAGATAGGCTCATAATACGATTCCAATACCTCGACAATGACGGTCATTATTCAGCGCTAAACATGAATAATAGGTTCAAAACGCTTTAATCATTGCACAGCCTGGCTGAAAGCGGCCTTAACGAGGTTTCAGCCAGCTCTGAGGCTTGCGTGTGTAGTTAGGCTCCCAGCCTCTGGGCAGGGAAGCCCCCTATCAGCAAAGCTATTTATTTGCGGCAAATAGCTGTTCAAGCAGTTGTCGGGACAGCTTCACGCCTTGCTCTGTAAACTGAACCGATTTTTGCTTTCCCCTGGGGTCGTGGATTAAGCCTTTTTCGTAAAGCCTGTTCATCACTTCCCAGTCAATTTGCTTCCAGGCACGGCCATCTTCGCTCAGTGTCAAAGACAATATCGTCAGCGCCGCGTCATCAATTTTATGCTCATCTATATTCATTGAAACCTCCATCCGGGACTCATTGCTTATCAACAGCCGTCACTAAAACTAAAAGACAACCACCGTAAAAACTACGTAATCTGAAATTTTTCCAGCGCAAAAAGCCCTTAGAACAAGCTAAACCCATAATAAGTGTCTAACTAGAAAACCGAGAAAGCAATGTTACCTGGCGTTGTAAAATCTACAGCTGTAGCGCACACCTCGAACATTCCCCGGGGAACCGGTATTTGTATCTGTTACGCTGGATGATTACACCTCCCGGTTTTGACTACAGTGTGTAAAACCAAAGCTGTAACAAGCAAATAAGCTACTGTCACTACATGCTTGGCAATAACACCAACTGAAGCCCCTGATTGGTATGCAAGCCACCCATCCGTCAATGGCATCACAGTGCCCAAAAGTGCCGCCCAGAATAGCGTTTTGTAATTTCTGAAATATAACAAAACACCGATAATGAGAGAAACAAACAAGGTGCGAGAAGCATATATATGTATCCAATCCAAATCTTGAGGCGATGCCAGTACTGTGCCTCTAATGTCTGAAAATCCTATTGGCTGGATATACGCAAATAAGGCGTAAAAGCCTTGTAGTACAGCCATAAGCAATACCAGTGTAAAAGCGACTTTCTTTATCATTTTTTCTTCCCAAACTTGTATAACTAATGACCCTGGCCTTTGAACGTATAATGTGAGTCGATAAAAATTCTATTTACACAGTGTCGTGCGGTTCCTTTTTACAATGTTACAGTTCCTATTAGCAAAACATGTTTTGTAACTGAATATGATATTACCGCACGGGGCAAGGTGTTGTTACTTTCCAGCAAAGCACACCCTTTATCTAATAGGCCAGCAGCTGCATGTGAGCACATTTACGGTGGCGCTTTTCGTAACAGTAAGTACATTTGTTACACTGGGCGTATGCGCTTCCCTGACAGCCAGATAATAGCAACCTCCCTTCTTTAGATAACTGCCGGGCATCAGGAACACCGCTCAATTACTCATAGCAACTACATTGGTGATTAGGTCAATATTACTATTTCGAAAAATCACCACATCAGCTTTAATGCTTACTGTATCTCGCGAGTATCAAGAACACCTGGTTTACCTGTGTTCATCCTGAACAACGACAGCAAACAACCGCGCCTTCGGGCGCGGATGGAGGATTTGTATGACTACTTTACACGCAAGATATAAAACATGGTTGCTCATAGTCACCAGCATGATTTTGGTTACTTTTAGCCTGGCCGCAAAGGCAAATAACGACTGGATCATCGGATCTGGGATCTATGATATCACTGGCCCGGCTGCCGATCGGGGCATGGTAGGTTATGGCGACACCGAAGAAACGACCCAGGGCATACATACCCGGTTGTGGTCACGCGCCTTTGTGATCGGCAAACCGGGGAGCAATCGGCTTGTTACCTTTGTTAGTGCCGATCTGCAAAGCATCACCCAGGGTGTACACCAGGGCGTGCTTAAAAAGATTTCCAGCGATCCCATGCTGGCTCCGTTCTTTAATCAGACCAATGTGATGCTCAGCGCCACCCATGTTCACGTCGGACCCGGCGGCTATGATCACAACATCATGCTAAATATGAGTGCACTTGGTTATGACGAAGACAACTATAACACCATAGTTAACGGCATTTATATGTCCATACGCAACGCCTTTTTGAGCCGGGATCTGGGCAGCATACGTATCAATCAGGGTCAGCTGTCAGGCGCCGCAATTAACCGCAATGTCACCGCGTATAACCGCAATCCGGATGCCGATGACTATGCCACCAACATCAATGAAACCATGACAGTGCTGAAGCTCACCAGAAGCAATGGCCAGGAAATTGGTATGATCAACTGGTTTGGCGTGCACAATGTGTCGAGTAATCAGACGCAGCGGCTGATCACTGGCGATAACAAAGGGGTTGCGGCGCAACTGTTTGAAAAGCAAAAAGGCGCTAACTGGCCGTTGTCGGGTCAGTTTGTTGCCGCCTTTGCCAACAGCGAAGAAGGCGATGTATCGCCCAATGTTTGTGGCGCAGAGGATGGCTGTGCGGGTAAAGGCAACAACGAAGCCAACGTGGCTTTGTCAGCACAAAAGCAATATAACAAAGCAATCAGCTTGTACAACAGCGCATCCGACACACTCAATGGCACACTGGACATGCGTTTTCAATACGTAAAACTGCCAGGATTAGGGGTTGCGAGCCAGTACACGGGCAACGGCAACCAGGTATTGTGTAAAGGCGCCATCGGTTTTTCGATGACTGCCGGTGCAACCCATGACGGTCCGTCTGGTCAGTCAGGCGTCTTCGAAGGGATGACACAAGACAATGAAGGCAGCAGCTGGAACCGCATCTCAGTGATCGGCGCGGTTGGTGGCATATATCAATTCATTAAAGATTTTGGCACGCTGCTGGGACTGGATAAAGATGTGCTGGGCAGCAGAACCGATGAGGCCTGCCAGTATCCAAAGCCGACTTTTTTACCTATTCAGCTAGGTAGCGGTGCGCACCTGTATACTGACACCCTGCCTTTCCAGCTCTTTCAGATTGGCAATCTGGCACTGGTCGGTATCCCTGGAGAAATGACCACTATGGCCGCGCGTCGCCTGCGTAGCGACTTACAGACAATTCTTGCACCTCGCGGCATCACTAAGGTGATATTTGCTGGCCTGGCGAATGCGTACGGTGGCTACATTACCACCAAAGAGGAGTATCAGGTTCAGTATTACGAAGGCGCCCATAACCTGTTTGGCCAGTACAGCCTGGCTGCGTATCGCCAGATCTTTGCCGGACTGGCCAGTGCTTTAGTTAACGACCAGCCCGTTGCAACGGGGCCAAGCCCGCTGGACTGGTCCAATAAACAGAAAGTCGATGCCATTGGCGTGGTTTATGACGACAAACGCGTATGGGAGTCTTTCGGACAAACCTGGAATGATGCCAACAGCAGTTACAACCGTGGCAGTACTGTTAAGGTGAAGTTTCGCTCCGGTCATCCGCAAAACAATTTCAAAACCATGTCGAGCTTTTTGGAGGTACAAAAATATGAGCATGGTATCTGGTCAACCATATTAACCGATAACGACCTGAGCACTAAATTCACCTGGATACGCGATACTGCAGCGGATTGTCTGGCGTGCTCATTCGCTCAGCTGGAATGGACCATAGATCCGGCGACGCCCAAGGGAGTTTACCGTATTAAACACCAGGGCCACAGTAAAAGCGCCTGGGGCGGGCAGATCCAAAGTTATTCCGGCACCAGCCGCTCATTTCTGGTGAAATAACTGAATTCATCTGAAGGCCGTGCACTGCATGGCCTTTTCATTTTACCTGAATTGTCATCTACAGCCCACATAAGGTGAATATCAAGCCCAACACACCAGGTTACAACTTCAGTAAAATCGAACGACGCAAACATAGTCTGGGTTGGGCAGGTCAAAACAGGCGTTCACCGTCTCAGCGTCAATGACTTTGCTTTTTATATACGTCTTCCCCTCGGATATATCAAACCGTTTCAAACACTTTGAGTAGTCTCCAGAGCCGTTGATCACGCATCCGATTTTGTTCTGAAATGAGGCAACAAAGCCTGCGCTTATTGGTAGTCACACAAAGTAACCCCTATGGCACAACTGACATTGCATAAAATGTCAAAAATACATAATTTTTGCTTATTTTGGCATTTTAATGAAGTGGTGCCCCAGCATGACGTCGTGTATGGCGCTGGAAAAATGAACCGCTGAACTGTGCGCGGTTGTCTGGTAATTCAGGTGAGATCTTAAAATTGGTATCATCTTGGCTTCATAGAAATCGCAGCTGTCAATATTGGTGCAGGCTAACTATATTTGCCAATAGTAAATTGGTATGACCAACAAGGAAAGAAATAGCATGATGACAACCGATACCGTTGCAAACACAGATGCCCTTATAGGCACCTTGTACCGTGAAGCGACGCGGATACCGCCTGCACAGTACAGAGTTTGGGCTCTGGAGCAGCTCTCCAGAGTAATAGAGTTTGACGCCGCATTCTGGGGCAGCGGTAACAGCGCTGATATGCATTTTCATTACGCTTGCCACATCGGATTAGATGATCAGTATGCCCAACAACTGAAGCAAACCTTACCCATCAATCCAATTAAAAACGCCGTGATCAGTAGCCTGGGCAGGCCAGTGAACATGCAGGATGTGATCGACGACGACACCTTCTACCAGTCACCGGTATATCAGCAACTCTTCAAACCCTATGGTATTGAGCGCATACTGGCCGCCGGTCACTTTGATCATGACAATGGCCTGTATTCACTGATCAGTTTATACCGCTTTGACCGCCAGCACGTTTTTACCGAGCAGGAGCGCAATTTACAGGCACGACTGATATTTCACCTGGTCAACGCCGTATCACACGCCTTTTTTCTGCACCTACGAGTTGGCAGTGCGCTGCAACAAACTCAGGATCACGCCACATCGGCTATTTGCGATCGCAACGGTTGCTTTCATGAAGTCCAGCCCCGGTTTGTTGCGTTATTGAATCAGTATTTCCCCAACCGCAGGGGAGTGACTCTGCCCTTTACGATTGGTAAAGACCAAACCACTACTGAAATTAATAACCTGGCCGTGTCCTTTAAATCCCTGGGCGAGCTGGTGCTGGTAACCCTAAGGTTGCCGGGGCCTTTGGACAGTTTAAGCCGGCGCGAAAGCCAAATCGTGGAATGGGTGTGTAAAGGCCTGACTTTTAAGGAGGTCGGCAGGCAGCTGAATGTGGCCCCTTCAACGGTATCTAATCACTTATACCGAATTTATGACAAGGTAGGGATTAACAGCCGCAGTGAGCTGGCGCAACTGGTTGATAGCCAGCGCGCTGGGTGACGTGAGTCGGGTCCAGGGTTGCATCAGTGCTAACCGCTGGATATAAGTACACAGAGCACTTATCACACTTTATTTAATCCGCCCGGTTAGAGAGCCGAGTGGCGTTAAGCAGATCCCGGGTCGCAAGCGCCCGGGATGACAAGGGTGTTGGTATCAATAAAGGGAGCAGTTTTTTGCTCTAAGTTCATTAATGGTTCTTAGCGTTATTCATGCATATAAATACAGCTCTCTCGAACCTCAAAGAGACTAATCGCCGTAATCTTTTGCGGCTTGTTCAATCTTTTCAAAGTTACGCTCTCTCGACTCAGCCTTCAATGCATAACTTAAAAAGCACCCACCAACAAAAAACTGGGCGACCATGATAAAGTTGTCTCTCACGTATAACTTTATATATGCGTTATCAATCCAGGAATATTTATAAGCAAGGACTTCCAACCAAGTGACCAGGTCCATAATAATTGTCAGACCAATTAATAGAAAAATAGTGCACTCTTGAGCGGAAAGAGTCTGCTTCTCATATACTATTTTATAAAACTTAAGCCCTGTCCTGTTGTAAAGCAGCAAAGCCAGATCTCTGCGATAGAAAATTGGTAGTAGAAACGAAATACTCATTAGCGCTTGTGCCAAATAGTAGTGCGTTCTCCACTGGATTATAGTAGGAAACACTATAAAGCTAAAAACGACAACAACTGCATAAGAAAGCAAAAACCATCTTGCTGTGGGTACTTTCCAGCAAAACAGTAATCCAAGCGCAATAAAAATGGGGTGAGTATAATCAGCAATAGTATAAATATCATACATAGACATTACTCTTTCTCCTGCTCGTTCTCTTGAACTTCATCTGAATTCGGCTCAGCAAAATCAAACGCATTGGTCAGATCTTTACCAAATATTAAAAATACCTCAAACAGCTGTACACTGCTCATATCGGTTTTACCGGACTCATAGTTGCTGATGGTGGCCTGATCAACACCGAGCTTTTTAGCCAGGGTGGCCTGAGACCATTTACGCTCCAGGCGCATGCGCCTGACCGAGCTCTGAATGTAGCGTCTGAATCTTTCTGTTTTGTTCCTTCTTGTTATGTTATTCACACACTTGTACCCTTTCCTTATACTGTGAGCGAAAAATACCACCCAATAACGCGCGCAAGCAACTAATTTTTAACATAAGAAACAAAAACTAGGCACTTTATGAATCTATTTATAAGCCTATTTTTATCAAGGCGTTAAACTATCTGAATTCGGCCCAGAATAGTCCGTTTACTTTTTATTCAAAATCAGAGGGTAAAAACGGAGATATTTCGCTTTTACAGCAATGCAGCCTGCTCAACCACTATGGCATGGCGCTGAGCCAGGCGCAGGTGGTCTTTGTCGTAGCCGCCGCCAATCACGGTGGCAACCGGGATACCCGCTTGCTGGCAGGTTTTGAGCACCAGAGCATCGCGTTGCTCCAGGCCGCGCCAGCTGATGTCCAGTTTACCCAAGCCATCGTGCTCCCAGATGTCCACACCGGCATCGTACAGCACCAGATCCGGGTTTACATCACTCAGCAGCCCTTTCAGCGTGTCTTCAACAATACTCAGGTACCGGGCATCTTTGAGGTTGGTCGCCAGGCCGATATCCAGATCGCTTTGGTGTTTGCGAAACGGAAAGTTCTTTTCGCAATGGATGGAGCAGGTAAACACATAGGGATGGTGTTTAAGCATAGCTGCGGTGCCATCCCCCTGGTGGACATCCAGGTCAAAGATAAGCACATTATTTACCTTACCTTGCTCTATCAGGGTCGTGGAAGTAAACGCTAAGTCATTCACCATGCAATAGCCAGAGCCAAAGTCATAATGAGCATGGTGGGTGCCCCCGGCCAGATGGCAGGCGATGCCATTTTGCAGTGCCAGTTCGGCTGTTTTGAGTGTACCAAGCGGGGCGGTAAAAGTCCGCGCCATCAGTTGTTCCGACCAGGGCAGGCCAATACGGCGCATGGCTTTAACATCGAGCTGGTTGCGCCACAAGTCCCACAGGTAGGTATCACAGTGTACCGTTTCCAGTGCTTGTGGCGAACCCAGTTGAGGCTGATACAGGTTGTCGCCAATCAATCCCAGTGCCTTCACCTGCTGATATAAATTGGCGAATTTACTCATCACAAAGCGGTGATTTGGGTCAAAACTAAATGAATAGTTGGGGTGATACACCAAAGGCAGACTGGTATTAAGGGATTGGCGATTTATATACATATCCAAAACAATGCAAAATACGGATGGCGTGAGTGTAACGCATCTTTCCAGCTGAGGGTTAGTGTGGCACCATATCGGTCCCTTTACTTTGCCTGTTTTGCTTTATGGAACTGAACTTTGCCGATTTTTCGCCAACCCAGATTTATCACCTGATGACTCAAACGGTGATCCCAAGGCCCATTGCCTGGGTGTTAACCGAGTCGGGCGAGCACAATTACAACCTGGCCCCCTTTTCTTATTTTACGGCGGTATCCAGCGCCCCGCCTTTGTTGATGTTTTCAGCCGGAAAAAAGCCGGGCGGAGAAATCAAAGACACTGTTAAAAACATTAAAGCCACGCAGCGCTGTGTGATCCACATTGCCTCAGAGCAAGACGCAGAATTAGTGACTCAGACTGCCGCGACCTTACCCCATGGCGAATCTGAAATCACAGCAAACAACATCGCGCTCACTGAATTTACCGGCTTTACCATGCCGCGGGTAGCCCACTGCGATATTGCCTACGGCTGCGAACTGTATGAAGTGCAGGAAATCGGCGACACGCCGCAAAACCTGGTGTTTGTGAAGATAGTCAGCTTATATTTGAGCGAAAAAGTTACGGAGCTGGACCACAAACAGCGTATTAAAGTACTGGCCGAGAAAGCCAAGCCACTCGCGCGCCTTGGCAGCGCAGAGTATAGCGGGATCACTGCCCCGTTTACTAAGGCAAGGCCAGACTAATCGGCAACCGCGCTACCAACTCGGGCATTATGATCTGCAAACGCAGTGAACGCCCTCACTGCGCTTGCCAATTATAAGCTCAACTGACCAGCGTTGTTAACCAATCACCAGAAAGCCAACAAACGCGATGCAAGCAGCCAGCAGTGCATAAGGCAGCTGGGTAATTGCGTGGCTAACCAGGTTGCACCCTGAACCTTGCGCCGCTAACACGGTGGAGTCGGAGTAAAAGCATGCCTGGCTACCAAAGGACGATGCCGATAACAACGCGCCAATCACCAGCGGAATATTTGCATCAACCGCCACCGCCAGAGGCAATACAATGGGAATGGTGACTGCAAATATGCCCCAGCTCGACCCGGTTGCAAAAGCCAAAATTGCCATGGATAAAAACACCATTGCCGGTAGCACATCGGCCGTCATGTAAGGGCTGAGCGTGTTGATGACATATTGTGGTAACAACAACTGATCACACACATCTTTAAAAATAAACGCCGCAATCACAGTGCCAATAGCTGGCAGCATGCATTTAAACCCATTGATCATCTGCTCCAGCATATCGGCCAGCGGCATTAATCGCTGTGCCAGATAAAACGGCATAGTCACAGCCAGCGTCGCCAGCAGACCTTTCCACACATCAATGTCAAAATATACCGTAAAGGTCACCAGCAAACCCAAAGGCAGTAAGAAGTTATACAACTTGCCTTGGGTATCTGCCTGTTCAAATTCCTGCTCTATCGCTTTTGCCGCATACTGATCCGGGGTTTGCACCTCTTCAAGATCAACTTGCGCCAGCGCTGGGTTGCCGCCACGCGCCGCCAGCTCTGCTTTTTTCATTGGGCCAAAGAGCGGGATCACACCCAGCACCACCAGCGGCACCATAATCACAGCCACCCATGCATAGAGCATGTAGGGAATAGCCGCAATATACGTACTGATCCCTTGCCCTTCCGGGGCCACACCGTTATCAACCAAAAGGCCACCAAAAAATACCGCCCAGGTCGACAGCGGAACCAGCACACAGATAGGGGCAGCCGTTGAGTCCACAACATAAGCCAGCATTTCGCGGGAGATTTTGAATTTATCGGTCACCCGGCGCATGGTTTCGCCGACGGTCAGGGCATTAAGGTAGTCGTCAATAAAGATCACCACGCCCAGCACATAAGTCATCAATAGCGACGATTTGGGTCCTTTGGCCAGCTTCAGAGCACTGCGGCCAAAAGCCAGCGCACCGCCGGTATGCACTAGCAACGCAATCAGGGCACCAAAAGAGCCACAAACCAAAATCAGCCAGCCGATGGTTTCATCGCCCATCACTTTAAGTGATACCGCTGCAAAGTTTGTCAGTACGCCCGATATATCCACCAAAGCCAGGCCAACCAGGGCCCCAACCACCAGAGATAAAATTGGACGACGAAGAATAATTGCCAGTGTTAACACGACAACAGGGGGAATAATGCTAATTGCACTGGGCTCAGCCATAACCATTTCCCAAATTTCTATAAACACAAAAGCACGCCTGGCATGGCGAGCAAGTTCTGCCTAATTTTGGGTTGACGAAATGCTGTATGGCCCTCATTGAAACATCGCTGCGAAAATAAACGCAGTTCAACACGACGTCAATCGTTTTATACCAATTTGCTTAATTAAGTGTTCTATCTTGAAGCGAGAAAATTTGGTCGATAACAAGGCAAAAGCTTCGCTATTTAGTTGTTCTAAATGAGAAATTTTTAACACCGTTAGCGTCCTATTTGCTCCTTCAAATTGAGCAAGTATTAAGTGAAATTGGTATTGATCACACTTTTACGATTTTTATTCAGCTGAGGCTGCATCCCTGTCTCTTTCGTTTGGTTTATGTATACTAGCCGCTTTTAGTCAAGAAGAAGAATAATAAGATGATTGGAATAGGCGAGGGTGCAGCCATTAGTGCTGCGTTTGTTTGGGCGTTTTCAACCTTGCTGTACAAACGCTTTAGCCATCACCTTAGTCCGTTCGAGTTGAATGTCAGTAAGGGCGTGATAGCATCAGCCTTGATGGTGCTGTGTTTGCTCCTTGTTCAGGATACCGGCTATCCAGCCCAGTTATCGAGCTGGGCCTGGCTTATCGCCAGTGGCGTGCTCGGTATTGCCATTGGCGACAGCGCCTACTTTGCCGCACTCAGAAACATTGGCCCGGCGCGCACCTTAGTCGTAGAAAGCCTGGCACCTGCGATTGCGGGTATGCTGAATATGCTGATCCTGGGGGTCTATCTTGGCCCGGTTGCCTGGCTGGGTATTTTAGTGACCACTTTTGGCGTGATGCTGGCGATAAAACCTGGCAAAGCGCAGCCTATTCCCAATCCAAAGCATTACTTTTTAGGCATTGCGTTTGCGCTGAGTGCCGCAACCTGTCAGGCCGCGGGCATGGTGCTCTCCAAAGGCGCATTAAACAATGAGTCCATCGGCAGTTTGTGGGCCGCCTTGATCCGTCTTGTGTCAGGCACTTTTTTTGTTGCCTGTCTGGTTGCTTGCCTGAAATCACACAGCCTCAACACAGCACTCACACTCAAACAGCTTTCAGGAAAACGCTGGCTATTCGTGGCGGTGTTTTTTGGCACCTTTATCGGGCTGTGGCTACAACTTATCTCCGTTAACCATACCGATCCGGCCATTGCACAAACTATTTTCGCGACCGCACCGTTAATGGTGATGACGCTGAGCCTGATCCGCAAAGAGGCGGTTACCAAAGCAATGCTTTGCGGCGGTGCAATTGCTTTATTTGGGGTGTTTTTGTTGTTGCAAGGGTAAAAGTAGCGTGCAGAGGAGTTTCCTTTTTTGATACCCGTTTACTTAATTAAGTGGACAGCACTAATGCTAAAACTAGTTGTTGAAAAATCTTAATTAAAATAAAATGATGTTTTAAATATAGGGAAAACTGATGAAATATGTATTTACTTTACTGATCTTGCTATTCAGTGCTGGCTCTTATGCCAACTACCAGTCTCAAGGCAAAGTAACTAGTATTATGACCTCTTATGGTAAAGTTATTGTAACAGTTAAAAACGTCAATGGTGCCCTCGATAAATTCTGGCTGACACCTGATTCAGAAATAAACCGAGTCTCAATTTCTTTATTCCTTACAGCAAAAGCTTCCGATGGTACTGTTTGGGTGAGTGGCTCAGATACGATTGATAGTCTCCAATACCCGCAAAAGGCGCGGAGATTCATTTCGATGGATTATAAATAGAGCCTGAATACTGAAAAGTAGCCTTAATGGCTTCTTTTCTATACAGATTATCTTTACTCTTAAACCCCTTTAAAAACATATTTTTCCAGTATCTTATCCAGTTCATCGGTTTTAAATGGCTTACCAAGGTGATCGTTCATGCCAATACTCAGGTATTTTTCAACTTCACTTTGCATCACATTGGCCGTTAAGGCGATGATCTTCAGCTGTGACTCATCATAACTTTCTCGCACAATGCGGGTGGCTTCCACGCCATCCATTACCGGCATCTGAATGTCCATTAAAACCAGGTCAAACGCGCCATCGCATGCCCTGATTGCGTCAACGGCTTGCTGGCCATTTTGTGCTACCACAACATCCAGCTTAAAGCGATCCAGCAACTTAGTGGCCACAATGCGGTTGATATCATTGTCTTCTACCAGTAAAACCCGGAATGTGCGGGACTGTTCCTGCCCTATAGCGCCATCAGAGCGCATTGATGGAATGTGCTCATAATTTGCCGTCTTATCGTTCAGATCATCTTTGATGAAAATATTGATAAGATCTTTTCTTAACAATGGCTTGTATAGTATAGGGTAGTCAACCATAGGCGTTATGCTCTGCTCTGAGTGAGCTGTATAAATCACCACTTTGGCAGGCAATATAGCCAGAGCTTCAAGCTTTTCTAATAATTCGTTGGCTTCATAATCTGGCAGCACCCAGTCAAGCAGCAGCATATCAAAGGTCTCGGCCGACAGCCGCGCTTCAGCTTCCGTGCCGTTGTGCGCTCGCGCTACCGTCAGCCCGATTGAAGTCGCAATGTTGACACTGACCTCCATATATATCGGGTCATCTTCAACAATGAGTACTGAGCCTTTTAGCAGGATTTTGTCTGTCTCCTCGATTGGCCCAGGGGCATGGCTCAGGATTGTCATCGGCAAACGAACCGTAAACGTCGACCCAACGCCGACTTCGCTGGCGACGCTGATATCGCCGTGCATCAACTCTGCAAGCAATTTACAAATGGTCAGGCCCAGCCCGGTGCCCCCGTAACGCCGTGTCGTTGAAGACTCAGCCTGAGTAAAGCGTTCGAATAGCTGCGCAATTTTATCCTGTTCAATTCCTATGCCGGTATCACTGACTGAAATCTCGATCCAGTCACTGGACACGTCGTTAGGTTGACGGTGTACCCCTAGTGTAATTGTCCCTTGTTCAGTAAATTTGGCGGCGTTAGAAGCAAAGTTTAGCATAATCTGGTTTATCCGAACCGGATCGCCGACATACCATTCATTAAGTTGAGGATCGATATCAAAGATCAATTTCACTCCTTTGGTGTTAGCTATAGGGGTGATCAGGGATCTCAGGTTGTCCAGCAATTCTTCAAACTGAAAAGGGATTTGTTCAATGTGAAGCTTCTTTGACTCTATTTTTGAAAAGTCGAGGATATCGTTGATGATGGTCGTCAGTGCATTCGCCGAGAACCGCACTTTCTCCAGGTAGTTTCTTTGCACCGACGTCAGTTCAGTCGCCAACAGAATATCAGTCAAACCCATGATCCCGTTCATCGGTGTTCTGATCTCATGCGACATGTTGGATAGAAACAGAGACTTGGTTTCGGCAGCCTGATTGGCCTGCACATTGGCTTTTTTTAGGTCATTCATTACGCGTAATAACACAACGACAATCAGTGTAAAAACCAAAAAAAGAAAGAGAAGAGTCGTTTGTATCATCTGCCAGTAAACGATATCTACCTGCTCGCCAAGCCGCTGAGTGTCTTGCAAAATAGCCGTTGACAGTGTGCTGTTTTGTATTGGTACCAGTAAGTTAGAAGCCGTTAACGCGTTCTCAAGGATGAATGCGATATGCAAACGCATGACCCTGAAACTGCGGTCTTCCTGCTCAAACTGCTCGAGCGACGTCATGGAATGTGCGAGCTGCTCACGGACCTGTTTAATAACAGTGTGCGAATTGGTCACTTGCAGATTAGATACCAATGCGGCACTGTGACTCACGACTGCCTGTGCCTGTGCCGGAAATGCGCTTTTTTCCAATTCTTGTTTTGCAATGTAGCGGTATGAGGTTTTAAGCATGGAGGCCAGCTGCATATAAGTATCTATAGCATCATGAAACCGGGCAATAGCCTGATTCATCTCATCACTCAGCAAGTGTTGCGACGTTAGTTCATTGTATACGCTTTCGAATTCCAATTGCTTTTGTGCATGCCGGTCAAAATGGTAGATATTGCTATCCATCGCCGACAACGTCTCAAGCGAAAGCTCAGTGGTTGCCCGGTTCAACCGTGATTTCAGTACCATTTTGGCCTGGGTATCCTGCAGTTGATGGTATTGGTCGATGGCCTGGCTGCCAGCCCACCAAATCAGCAAAAGCACAGAAAGTTCAATGATATATTTCACTCTTTTAATGACCTCGGAAGTTCGCCAGAAAAAGCGTGCAGCAGCGCTTCCAGATCTGCCACATCTTCATCGCTGAGTTCCAGCCCCAATTGCCCTCTCGCCATCAACCGGATAGCATCCGACAACTGTGCCACCGAACCATTATGAAAATAAGGGCCTGTGCTGACAACATTACGTAAACTGGGTACTTTGAAGACAAACTTGTCCTGCTGATTGCGGGTAAGCTGGTACCTGCCAAAATCCTTTAGTAATTCACCTGGCATGCGATCAAGACGGCCCATTTTCTGATAAATATTGCCTCCAATGTTACGCCCCTGATGACAGGTCACGCAGCCCAGTTCAACAAACTTGCGATACCCACGCTGCTGTTGAGCACTTAACGCGTGCTTATCCCCCAACAGATAAGCGTCAATAGGTGTATTTTCGGATACCAGTGACATCTCAAATGCCACAATAGCCTTGGTTATGTTCTCAGGTGTGATCCCGTCATCCGACAGCGCATTGAAGCTACTAACAAAGTGCGGTTGCTGCTTGAGTTTGCTAATCACCTGAGACCAGTTGCTGGCCATCTCTAACGGATTGTGAATAGGCAATGGCAACTGGCTGTTCAGATCGGCACTGCGCCCATCCCAAAACTGTCTGAAATTAAAAACCGCATTGATAACACTGGGCGCATTTCGATTCCCCAGCTGCTGATCTATGCCTACAGAGACGGGAAAACCATCGTCTCCGCCGTTATACAAATCGTGACAAGATGCACAGGAAGTGGTGTTGTCGGCCGAAAGCAACGGGCTTTTAAACAAAGCCTTACCCAGCTGCACCCAGCCCACATCGTACTGCTTTATCCGGGGCAATGGTTGAATTGCCGCGTCGACCCATTGCGGGTCATAACTGACAAGCTCTAAACTGTTGTAAGCGAAAGCCTGATTGCGGCGCTGCGGATCAAAAAAATAAAACTGAGCAGCGAGGATCAGAAATACTGCTGTAAGTGCGCTAAATACAACCACCACATATTTGGTACTCATACAGATAACGTCCCTGGTGAGTTTCTCAGACCTCAGTAATGAGAGTAAGTATAGACACTCAAATAAAAAACTCCTTATGCTGCTGAGATATAACGAGCATGGTACTGTGGCTACGCCATTACAGAGTTGTGCAGGCTAACACACAGACGCAGTCTGGATATCACAGAGCTGGTAACGACGAATTTAACTAAAGGGTTAAATAAAATGAAAAAGCAATAGAAATCATCAACCTAAGTAAAAACCCTACCGTTCTGTAGAACATGCGGTGGTGCAAAGCAGCCGAACCTGTTTTACTGCATGAAGCAGGCGTCTGCTGTACTTTTCACACCTGCAGATAGCCTGTCACCCGTATAGGTTTTCATTCAGTTGTTGGTTAATGGCGGCCATGAAGCTCTTTGCACCAAAACAGCGTAACCGAAATAAGCCATAAGGTGTTGTAAGCAAGATAATTTTGGTCAAAAAACCGGACTCAAGGCTCACATCTATGATATGTGACAATGGAATGGCCAATGAGTCATCACCGTTATGACAAATCATATTGATCAGGTTGGGAGAGAACGTGATATGAGCTTGGCTCAGCGTGACAGCGCCGCCTACCCAAAGCCCCCCATAGGCTTGACAGTACTTCTCTAGTACCGCCTCGACTGCCCAGTCATAGCAGTAAGCATCAATAAAATAAGTCAGGCTGTCTGCCAGGCTGAGATCTGCGACAGCACTGTCTATCAAAAAGTTACAGAGCTTGGTTGTTATGGGTTTATCGGACATCAGATTTCCTTTCATGTATCTCTGTTAACCAGGCGGGAGCTTTCCATACATAATATACTGCGGGCCTGCCGGTCCTCCCAAATACAGCTCCTCACAGACCGCAAGCCCGGCCTTTACATAGCAAGTGTAGGCTCCCACATTTTGACAATTCACGCCCAGATATAGCCATTTGTACGACGTGTAATGGACACCCAGATACGCCATAAGAGTCTGTACTGCTGCAGTCCCTAACCCTTTTCCCTGATACTGTTTGCCTATTACAAATGCACGTAAACCCAAAGCGTCAGGTGGGCAATACTCATATTTTTTAGCATAGGCAAGGTCAAGCTTAAAATAGCCAACGACAGTATCTTCAAAATATATCACATGCAGATGTGTGGTATCACACTCGTCTGTTAGAAACTCGTCAGGTATAGGCGCAAAGCGGACTTGCTCTGGTGCCAGCTGTATGCTCTGAACACCTGCTATATGGGAAGAAGATAATTTCTCAATGACGACCATACCCATCCTTATATCGTTATAACCTGTTAAAATTAAGCAGTATGGCGGTAGCTAATTGCACTATACAGTGCTAACTGGATTCAAACCGCCCAGAACTAATTTAGGAACAAAAACATTAACGAACAATAACTCAGGGATCAAGCAAACCGGATGGGTGGGCAATGCACTTAAAAGGCGCAGAGCAATTACGATGAGTTCAATCATACAGAAATGGCAAACCCGCTACATTGCCTGGGAATGTACTTAAACCCTTATGCTGAATAGTGCATCCGGTGTGAGAGCTGGCTTGCCTTTCAAGTGAGTGATGTCAGGAAGAGTGACACACCTATCTATATTTATTGACTCCCTAACTGTTTCAAAAAGGCCAGTTTCTGTTGCTCTTGCGCACTCGGTGTATAGGGCTGTCGTTTCAGATCTGATAAATCCACTGCCTCCAGCGAATACGAATCCACGTTACTGCGGCCAAAACGCGCTTTTTCCTGTGGCGAACCAGACATGCGCTCCACCACAAAAGTGGTTAATTTCAAATCGGTTGCCTGACTTGGTAATACACTTTGATGGATCTTAAGTGGCACTGTCTGCACACCTTCACTTAAACGTTTTCTGGCAACCACATGCGACAAGGGCTGCTCGAGCGCAAACAGATTGGCTCTGATCCGATAAATTCCGGCTTCCTGCACCTTAAGTCTGGCGTCAATCAGCAGATCGCTCTTTTCCACACGCGCCTGCTCAAGATTCAGCAGTTCAGCGCTGGGCTTCATATACTGCACGTGTGCCACCAGTGGGATCTCATCACCTCTGACATGCGCGCGAACAGTCAGTTGCAACTCCCTTGGAAAGTCTTTTTTTGCGGGTATATTGGCAATATAGCTACCTCCTTGCTCAGTCAGGCTCTGGGTAATCAGTGTTTTGTTGCCCTCTACTTCGCTGACAAATACGGTGGCACCATAAATATCACTCCCCGTCAGTCGTAACTCTATTGGCTCAGGATAAACAAAACGATACTGACTGACTTTGAGCGTCAGTACCTCCTCAATATTTTGCGTGGGCATGGTGACCGGATAAAAATGATTGGGGGTCAGCCTGTCGGCATCTTCCAGCGTAAGTGGCTGAGAATATGGCGCATAGTGCAGCTGTTGCGCATACAGCTCAGCAACTTGAGCAGCCGCCTCCGTCATTGCAACGGGCATGTGACGCTCACGCTGTGTATCAGGTTTGGTCTGAGCCGCGACAATTAACGCTTTTTCTGCTGGTTTCTCATGCTGTGATGATTCCTGCGTCCTGGCCCCAGCACCTGGCTGAGTGATGGGCTCAGCGTCATCGCTGAGCCACCAGTAACCAAGCCCGATTGTTACAAGCATCAGAATAATAAACATCCGGGACTTCATGCTCGTCTCTCCTATGGCATAGCATTAAGCAATAGGCGAGACAGGCTGTTATTTCCTGAGTTTTCAACATAACGATAGGTACTTTTCCAGAACCAGGCTCCGGTTTCTTCATCATAGGTATTAAAGTTTACGGTATTACCATCAAGCAACTGTCGGCTTGCCTGAGCGGCAGTCACTTTACCTTCTGCGCTGTCACTGATCACAGAGAAATGATCGTAATTATCACTCATCAGCATAGGATAATGGTGCGGCATAAACCCGCTAACAGCGTCACTCTGAGACGTTATCTTCCCGCTGATTGCAATACTGGCACTACAGCTGCCAAAGTCGTCGACCCGGCTTGCACCACATGCAGAGTGTGTTGCAACAACACTGTCGTCTGTACCTTTAAGGAAAAGTTTGGTGGCGCCCATAAACAGCGTACCATCCGCTACAAAGCGCAATCTTGGTGTTCTTGCTTCAGGTAACGCCGCAATTTGTCTGGCATTGTTCACTTTCAGATCATTCAGAACACCTAACCGGCCTTCTACGGAGCCTCCCAGCCAGGCCCTGATAGCCGCTTCGAGCAACGGGTTCAGGCCTGCGGTGCCTTGCGTTACACTGACAGCTAAGTCAGCCAGTTCACTGCCACCGCCAGCTCCGGCGATATCAAAGGTTGCTACAATATTCAGCGGTGCTAGCCCTGCATTTTCCAGCCAGTTCGCCTGATTGTCTAACAGGTAGCGCGCAACCAAATCGCCCGTAGAGTGCGTGACAAGTATGCAACCTGGCTGGCAAGTACCCTGCTGTGACATTTCCCGCAGTTTAGGCCAGACGTAATCGCTGGCTATCTTGCCTTCAATACGCTCCAGTGCAGGCCAATCAATACGAACATCTGCATGCTGACTCCAAAATTCTGACCAGTAAGACTCCCCATCTCCGGATACATCGACTGGGTAACCTGAGGTGATTTGACTGGTCTGAAGACCGTGAATAAGTACAACTTTATAACCATTTGCAAACGCATTAAATGCCACCGAACTTAGCAGAAAGAGCCAAGACAGACGCAGATAGTATTTTATTTTATGCTGCATAATTTCCTCTTTATCCTATTAAAATCACTGTGTTCTGTGGCCAGCCCACAGATCTATGTGGTTCGACAATGCGCTATTTCTCGATTGAAAATGTACGAAAATCACACTCATCTGACGTCTGACCTTTTAGTTAAAGCGAATAATAAGCTAATGAGTATGTGATCAAAAATCAACCTAAAAGAGAAATTAAGTTAAACTTTTATTAACGTTTGTAGTTTGGGGAATAGCTGATAGAAAAAAGATTAGAGGTGTGCTGAATAACAAAGCATGTAGGCAAAGCAACGGCTAATTCCGACTATTAACCGGCCACCTCAACCCGATCTCTGCCATGTGATTTGGCCAGATACAATGCCCTGTCAGCCAGTTCCACCAGACTCTGCCAGGGTGCACCGGCTTTGTGCAACGCTATGCCAAAGCTGGCCGTTATCTGCCTGATTGGCGTACCTGTTTTTTTATCTTTGACCGAAAGTTTACGAATATCCTGGCGCACCATATTGGCAAAACTCACCGCTTCGCTGACACTACTGAGCGATAAAGTCAGGCAAAACTCTTCACCACCATAGCGATAGGCGTCGCCGCGGCCTTGTGCGTGATGTGCCAGTTTTTCAGCCACCTTGCGAAGAATATCATCGCCTTTTTGATGACCAAAATCGTCGTTAAAGCGCTTAAAGTGATCGATATCAACAAACACCAGTACCTTCTGCTTACTCAACGGGTGAGCGCAGAAACTAACGATATCTTCATCGAACTTCCCCCGATTTAGCAAGCCTGTGAGCTTGTCGGTGTTGGCTTCTCGTTGTGAAGCAAATAGCGCTTCTTTGAGCAGTTTAATTTCGTCATAGGCTACTTCCAGCTTATTCTGAAAGCCCAATGCATTTTGCTGCATGGCAACGGCTTCGCGGGTAAGCCGGGACACATATTCAAGCACTTCATCATAGGTACGCGGGTCTTGCTCCGAGCCACGTTTTTTCAGGTTATGTAACCCGTAGTGGCACTCAGACAAAAATGCCGAAAAATCCTGCGAAGACTCCAGGGTTTCACAAATGCCACTTTGAACCTGATCGATGGTGCCCTGAAAAGAATGAGAAATTTCATGAAATAAGGCCAAATCTTGCTGAGAAAGGTACTTATCAAACAATTCTCTGGCCAGGTGTGGCGGGCAACTTTGATAGCGAGCCAGAATCTGATCTAACTCAACATTCAGCTCAGGTTGCGATCCCACCACATAACAATAACAAATTGAATAATTCAATGGTGTCAGCGGGATCCGGTAGCGGATCATGATGGGCAGCGCCTGTTTCAGGTAGTGCGCAGAGCGAGTCAGTGTTGTATCAAATTCCATAAAGGTCCATCAAGTCACATTGTCCGGTGGCAATGTTTTATTGTTTATTTATTGTTCTACTTTTGGAGCCAAACGCATGCAATACTAAATAATTAGAAAAAATTAATCAATCATATCGTGTCATTTACAAATAAATTCAAGTCGCCATGAGTGAAACATAAAATATTCCCACTCGTACACTTTAAAAATAAATAATTCAAACCTTTGATTAAGATATAAAACTTCAGTGCTTTGGTTTCTGAAGATATCTTGATTATTGCTTATTACCTTACAATGACGACTCACTTACTCAGCGCAAGACGTGCTGATAACGCAATAAATAATGCACCCAGCGCACCATCGAGGTGCACAGACCAACGCTTGATCCCTTTCATTCGCGTCGTAATCGTTTTTGCCAGATTACTAAAGGCGGCGGCAAATAACAGATTAAGAAAAAACGCAAACAGACTAAGCATGAGCCCAAGCACGACCAGCTGCGTGCTTAAATCGTGTTCGGCAGTCGTAAATTGAGGCAAAAATAAACTGAAGAACAACAGAGCTTTGGGGTTAAGTAAGTTATTAAAACACCCACGCTTGATCAATTCAGTACCTTTACGGTGTGTTTCGGTGGGTTCAGCTCTGTCCTGTGGTCGGTTTATGCTGCGATGCTGATACCAGTGCAGCAACATTTTCACACCCAGATAAGCCAGATAGATCGCACCAATTAACTTAACTGCCAACGCGACCAGGGGCATGGTTTGCATTATCTGGCCGAGGCCAAAAGCCACTAATGCCGTCTGCACAACTCCAGCAAGCAAAATCCCCAGCGCAATAAACGCCCCAGCCCGAAACCCTTTCGTTGCAGAGTAACTGGATAATAGCAACAAATCAGGACCAGGGCTGATCACCAAAAAGAAGATGGTCGTAAAGAACAGAGGTAACAGAGTTAGATCGATCATTATATTTCCGGGCCAAACGCCAATTCATCACACAGAACTTATGGTTTTAGTGTACCTATTTAAATGCCTGAAATACATCATGGCAGAGAGGTTTTTCGGCTTTTGCAACAGACTACTTCGTTTCACCGCGCCTGAGATCATTAAACAATCCCAGTTGCCATGGCCGCATTGCCAAAAACAGGCCTACGCTCTGACGTTTGTTCAGCGGCAGACGCGCATCCTGCTGATTGAGCTGAGCAACTTCTTTAGTGAGTTGTTCCAGGCGACGGCGCACCACACTGATCGTCGCTTCACTGTAGCTACCGCGCAAATAGAATCGAAAACTGTCCTCACGGTTAAAATCCCCCTGCAAAAACTTAGTCAGTACTTGCTGTTCAATAAAGCGTTCAAGCGGGCCGCCGGGGATCCAACGAAAATCCTGTGCGACCAGTGATTTATATCGGTTGTTAGGCAGCAGTTGGATCATCTTCAGGTTATCTAAGCGTGCGAGCAAACGAATGCACTCCAGCTCATCTATCTGATACTGAGACACAATATCTTCAAACTCCCAGCCATCTCGCACACAGACAGCCACCAAAAAGAGCTTAGGGTTTTCCATCAACTCTTGTTCCTGCGCCTGTGTCAGCTGACTTACCAGCGACTGCTTTTGCTCTCCCAGTGCAAACAAATCTGCCAGGGATAATTGCATCAAGTCACAGATCTGCTCAAGCCGTTGCAGGCTGAACTGCTCAGTGGCAAATACACGTTTAACATTGGCCTCGCTCATATCCAGTGCATTAGCGACCTCTTTATAGGTCAGTTTGTGTTGCTTCAACAGCTGTTTGAGTGTTGAAGTAATTAATGGGATCTGGCTCAAAGTATTACATTCCTATACTTACAGTCTCTAATTACTATACATCTTAATTTTTGGTATACAAATATAATCCCTTCGCTAAATTGGAAAACAAGTCAACGCAAGCCAGATGGTTTGCATACCAGGAGGGAAAGACATGACTCACTTACTTCGTTCAGTTTTATGTAGCGCACTATTAGGGTTGGTTTGCACACCAGCAATGGCCAATGACAGCCATGCATCACAGGCCAGCCATCATGGTAGTCAGGCCAGTAAGTACAGCGCACTTAGCGTAGGTGAAAGCGCCGTTGAAGGCGCAAAAGTGTCTATGATTGCAGTTGCTATCCCCGTTGCAGTAGTCGGGTTCAGTGCAATTTCAGTAGGTATGGCCAGTACCAAGGTCGCCGCAGACCTATCTGACGCCGCCAGCCCAAAACCTTTGCCTATTTGTGACGATGTATTAATTGCAGGACCTGCACCTGCGCAGGCGCTTAACGAGGAGCTGTAACAATGAAATGGATACAAGGACTGTGTATGGCCGCAGCAATATGTGCCAGCACACACACTTTTGCAGGTAGCCAGAATAACGGTGAGATCCGCTTTGAAGCAAACCAGATTGCTCAGTTTGCCAAACAGGTCGAGCGTTATGCCGCAGCCCAGGGCGCACACGTGTTTATTATTGGCCGCGTGGGCCGCCCTCTGGAAGACTTGCCTAAAGGCATAGAGTTTACCCATGTCGCACTGGCGGTGTATTCCGAACTCACAACTACAGATGGCGAGAAAAAACAGGGCTATGCCATTCACAATTTATATCAGCTAAGCGGCGACCCCGGCACCAGTCAACTGATAGTGGATTATCCGACGGACTTTTTCTGGTCTGTACATGACCTTAAAGCGGCCATTGCAATACCCACGCGGGCATTGCAGCAAAAGTTACTGGATGCAATCACACAAGAAGTACCTGCCAAGGTCCATAATCCGCGCTACTCGGTAGTGGCCAACCCCTTTAACAATCAAAAACAAAATTGCACCGAACACACACTGAATGTGATCAATGCCGCACTTTACAACACCACCAACATGGCACAGCTCAAGGTGAATACGCGGGCCTATTTTGAGCCGCAAACGCTCAATGTCAGCCGCTTCAAACTGGCTCTGGGCGCGTTCTTTAACGATGGTATCGACAGTAGCGACCATCAGGATAAGGTCAAGACGACCACCTTTACTTCTATCACCCGATACCTGAATGACAACCAGTTGCTGGCACACAGCACCGTGCTGACACCGGATGGGCCGGTCGCACTGAAATACCCGCTTTAGGAGAACAGATTATGACGCATTCAACCGCTTATGCACCAAGTAAAGCATTTCGATTGGCCTCGATAGCAGTCCTGCTGATTGGCATTGCCTGTTACCTGGTTGGCCTGTTCAACGCACAAATGGCCTTAAATGAAAAAGGCTATTACCTGATTGCCCTGCTGTATGGCCTGTTTTCTGCCGTATCACTACAAAAGTGTATTCGTGACCGGCAGGAGCAAATCCCGACCTCAAATATCTATTATTTACTGAGCCTGGTCTCCACCGTGCTGGCCATCGTCTTACTGGCATTTGCCCTGTGGCGCGCCGAGTTACTGCTCAGTGAAAAGGGCTTTTATGGTATCGCGTACCTAATGAGCCTGTATGCTGCGATAGCAGTTCAGAAGAACGTCCGAGATGGTCAGGGATTAGTGACAGACACTCCTGCACCAACCGCTAAAAACACGGAAGGTGAGGAGTAAGCTGAGATTATAAGGCCGCACAGGGCGGCCTTATAGCATATAAGGGTTTTCTCCTCTTGATTCATTACTGTCAGCAGGCGCCAGCTGCAAATTCTCAAGCTTATCAAGGATCTCTGTGAGTTGCGCCCGCAACCCCGTATCATTACCCAGCTGTGACGCCTGATGCATTTGGCTCAGTAACTCAGTGACCGCTGCTAACGCCTGGGCGCTGGCATCATCACTGTAGTTATCTACCTGTACATTAGCCGACTGAATGCGTGCCAGCTGTGCCGTTAATTCAGCGATAAGTACCTGCTGGGCATCACTTTGCTTCATCTGTTCAGATTGTTGCTGACTGCTCAGTGATGCCAACACGTTCTCCAGCGCGCTCTGATGATGTGCTAACCCTGCAACGGACTGCGCCAGTGCATTCGATACATCCAGAGCCTGAGCCGACATGTTGGTTTGCTGCTGCCTGAGCACCGAGTCCAGCGCTGAGAGCAGCGTTGCCTGATTGCTGGCAGCAAGCTGATCGCTTTGAGCCATCGCCTTCCCAACCGTCTCGCTCAGTGTCTGCACCAGCTCACTTTGTCCTGACTGTTGATAAGCCACCAGCACTTCGAGCACTTCTTTGAGCTCAGCCTGCCCCTGTCGAGTGGCACTGTCACTGCTCTGCGCCGCCGAGTTTATTGTCTCAGTGATGGTCTCCAGCCAGTGCGGTAGTTGCTGGTTTTGCGCCTTGTGCTGTTCAGTAAATTGCTCCAACGCCGTCAGGATGGCTGGCTGCTCAGCTTGTCGGGTCAGTTGTTGCAGCTGTGCTGTCACGCCCTGCTCACCAAGAATGGCTCGCAATCCTTCAAACTGCTCACTGTAATTGTGACTTAACTGCGTTTTATCCAGACGAGACGCTATCTGTGACAACGCACCGCTCACTTCAGCTAACTGCTCAACCGCCAGCAATGCCGGACTTCCTGCATCATTGGCCCGATTAAGGCGCGCATAGTCCGCCTTGATCTGAGCCCAGCGCTCGTTTTCCTGTACTGTCAGGGTATCGCGCAATTCACCCAGTTTAAGCAAGTTTTCTTCACTGCCCTTACTCAGTGTTTGCGCTTCACCCCGGTAGTGATCCTGGATCAGGTTTTCCAGTTCGTCCTGATTCATGGCGGCGACTACCTTTTCGGCCATCTTGTTCATGTTGCGGTAACTGCCCTGCAACTTAAATGGTGGCTCAGTACGATAATTATCGCCCTGCGCTGCTGAGGCAATATATTGGGCGTTCACTTTAAGCACGGTTTCGCGAATGACCAGCAACTTCTGAAGTACCGCTGTAATTTCATTCGCCTGGGCCTGAGAGTAACCATATTCCAGCTCGTTCAGAGAAATGTCTTCCCCTTGCGCAATTCGGACCAGCTTGTACAAATCAGCCATATTGCGGTTTGCCAGTGGCGCCAGCACGGCATTGGAAGTGAGTGCGTTCTCCACAAAGCTCATGGCAAACTCCTGCTCACACCCGGCCAGTGTATCGCCCAGGTTGTAAATGTCAGCCCGGTTCGCCAGCATGTCCGGGATCTTAAAGCTTTCACCCGATTCGGTATACGGGTTACCCGCCATCACCACTGCAAACTTTTTACCACGCAGGTCGTAGGTTTTACTCTTACCATTCCATACCCCGTCAATGCGCCGTGAGCCGTCACACAGCGAAATAAACTTCTGTAAAAACTCCGGATTGGTATGCTGAATGTCATCCAGATAGAGCATTACGTTATTGCCCATTTCAAAACTCTGGTTGATCTTATCTATCTCTTTAGCGGCCGTCGCATTGATCGCCTGTGACGGATCTAAAGAGACCTGATCATGACCGATAGACGGACAGTTGACCTTAACAAAGGTCAGCCCCAGACGGTTTGCCACATATTCAATTAAGGTGGTTTTACCGTATCCTGGTGGCGAGATCAGTAATAACATGCCCATTAAGTCGGTACGCTTCGCACTGCCTGAGGCACCAATTTGCTTGGCCAGGTTATCGCCAATGATCGGAAAATAGACCTTATCAATGAGCTGGTTGCGCACAAATGAGCTCAGCGGTCTGGGCTTAAACTCTTCCAGTTGCAGGCGCGCTTTTTGCGCCTGAAGCACATCCGCTTTTAACTGTTGATAGCCCTGATAAGCAGGCAAAGCCTGCTCAATGTAAGCACTGGTACGGGCCAAAAACTCAGCATAATCAAGCGCAAGAGTCTGCTCTTCAATACGTAGATGTTGCCCCATTAAACCGGATACATGCGTCTGCGTCTGCACATCCCGCACCTGATAACTGAGTGCCTTATGATCCATCAGCAACAAATAATTCGCCGCTTCAATCTGACAGTCGAGGCCCGCATCTTGTTGCTTTCCATAAGCGCTCAGCCAGCCAAACGCTAGGCGGCATTTTTCTGACAAGGTGGTTAACTCAGAAAAGGTTTCTTGCAGCGTCTGCCAGAAGCCTTTGGCTTTGGCCATACTCTGGAACTGCTCCGCCAGTTTGCGTGCCTCTGCCAGCACTTCAAACTGCGGCAGGCTGTTACTGCTTGCCAGCACCTGAATGAGGTATTCGGCGCTAAGCTGCGCAGAATAACGTGCCAGACTCGCAGTGTAATCACCCAGCTGCGCTGCAAAATCGCTAAGCTGCTCACTTAGCTCACCAATCAGTAACTGGTTAAAGCGCGGATCGCTGAGCGTAGTGGCCATCAGTTGCGCCTGAGTCGCTTGCTGCTGCAGCGGCTGTAATTTCTCACGCTCTAACGCAGAGACAAATAGTTGCGCCATCACCCGGCAGCTGGCCGGATAGATCAGCAACCCCAGCTCGCTCTTCTGTTTCAGTAACACACTCAGGATCTGGGTCGCATCAAAGTCATGAATGCCTTTTTCATAGCCTTCCTGATACCTGGGCTCAGCAAACGCTTGCACTAAGGTCAGTAACGAGTCTTCTTGCCGTGCACGCTGGAGCTGCTCTATCGACAAGTCAGACTCACCTCGTTGCGCCGCACGCAGGATCTGCGCTGCCAAAAACTCACCGCGATAAATCTCTGCACTTTCGGAAGGCAAGGTTTGCGCCCAGTAATCCGCGGCCTGTGCCAACTGTGAGCGGGCTTGCTGATCGGGAATAACATCGAAGTACTCGGTCCCGGTCAGGTGCAGCATTAACTCGTCATCGCGAGGCAACAACGTCAGGTCCAGCACCTGTTTATTTACACTAAAGCCATGCTTGCCGATTTTGACGGTTTGACCGCCATCGCTGTAGATATCCTGTTTATCTCTGAGCGAGCGGATCCCCTGATCTTTACTGGCTTTGAGCTTAGCGGCAATGTCATCAGCTTTAACCTCGTCGCCAAGCTCTTTTAGCTCCTGAGTCAGACTGCGTAATTTACTGATCATAGGATCAGAGGCAAAATAACCGTTTATCTGGTCCAGCTCAGTAAAGCTTTGGGTGCGCCGACTTACCCCCTGCAAAATCCGCTCGGCAGCGGTTGCCAGATTCAGTGCCCGACGTTGGCGTTCGTCAATCAGCTGCTGTTTATGCGCTTCAAAGCTTTCGTAAACATCATCCCGCTTTGCCAGGATCTCACCCAGAAACTCATCATACTCACTGAACTGAGACTCCAGCTCCTCCAGTTGTATAAGCAACCGAGAGAGCTGCTCGTCACATTGCTCAGGCGTTTTAGCGGCGCTCAGCGCACTGGTGATACTCTGACTGAACAGCTTAAAGCGCGCGGCAAATTCGGCTTTGGCCTCAACACTGCCGAGGCTTTTGCGGCGGATCTCAACGGCCGCTTTAGCACGGTTAACCAGCGCATAAACAGCGCTCACGTCTTCAAGAATTTGCGTTCTTACCCGGCTGTCTTCAATCTCCAGATCCAGCATAGTGTGATTGAGCAGATCCAGCTCGCCGCCCAGCGTTTCCAGTGAGCCAAGATACCCTTTTAGCTCAGTGACACTGTCGCTTTGCTCACTTTTCTCATTAATCTCCTGCAACTGCTCATGATAAGGCGCAAGCGCTTTATCCTGCTGTAAAAAAGTCGCCGTGGCATGGCTGAGTATGCGAGTCTGCTCATCAATACTGCTTTGAATGGTACTGAGTACATCCAAATTGATGAATTTCACTTCCTCCAGACTGATCACTTTGCCTTTGAGCAGTTTCAGCGCATCCAGACTGGCCACAAACTCGCTGGCCAGTTTAAAGCTGTCGGGGCGTACCTCACGCAGTACCTGATGGCTTTCCTGTTCAATATCTGCTTCGGCCTGTCGGGCACTGTGCTGGATCTGACTGACTTTTTCAAACTCGTCCAGCACCTGCTCTGAGGTTTCAAAGATGTCATGCAGCTGCGAATTTATCGCACTGAAATCCGCTTCTGCCAGCCAGTGGTAACGGTCAAGTATTCCACGGGTATGAGAGATCAGGTCCTCGTAATGAAAGACACTGGGGTTTTGTTCACTGATGGCCTTACAGACACTGTATAAATCTGAGATGGCTCTGACCAGATCCGGGTTACCTATACGGCCAAGGCCGCTTGTGGGTGCAGGCGCATTGGCTGCAAACTCTGCTGAACAAAAGGGGCTTTGCCAGATCTGGATGGGATGAACCCGCTCAGCTTCTTCCTGCTCTGCTTTAAAGGTCAGTGTTAAGCCATCTTCGTAAATGCCATAACCGTGACAATAAATGGGGTTTTGCAGGTTTTTTTCGATGATGTTGTAGGCAAACAGCGCATAACGACCCTCGGTGGGCTCATAAAACACGTACAGCACGTCTTCACCATTTGGCGATTTCAGCTGACGATGAAACTCCAGGTCATCGATTTTATCTTCGAAGTAGCGGGTCTGACCGGATTGCAGATAATAGCCTCCCGGAAAAATAATACCATGGTCTTCAGGCAACTGGACGCAAGCCTGACCAATAGCGTCCTGCCTGACAACCTGCTGTGTTCGGCAGTTATAGATAAAATAACGCCACTGCTTTTCGCGATAGGGTAATACCCTGAGCAGGATAAGCTCCCCGACTCGGGCATAATGCAACTCACAGTCTGCCAATGACTGATTGCTGTCTTCCACCGGCTCGCTGTAAATCCCTTCGCCAGTTTCCGTATTGTTCTCTATTTTGATGGTCAGGTCGCCACCAACGGTTTCGACAAACACTTTGTCGAGCACATTGATGTGCGGGTGTCGGCCTTCCTCATGCTGGGCACGGTCCGTCTTAATCCATTCAAAATCAAAGCCGCTGTGCTCTGAGATGTCTCGTTCACCACGGTTGTCGATATAGTCGAGTGTATTATCCGCGGCAATTTGCCAGCGGAATACCCTGACATCGCTCAGCCTGTCACCAATCTGGAACAGCGCAAACAGCTTGCCACCCTGCACAAACAGGTGCTGCAAACGGGTGTCTTTGTAATAGGTATAAAGCTCTTCAAAGTCCCGCAAAAAGCGGGCGTCGGTCAGAAACTTGGTCTCTGAAGGGTAAGGTTCAACCTCATAATGGTCGTCTTGTAACACCAGCTTGTGCACACTAAATACATCACTGACATGCGTGCTTTGTTTAAGGCCCATAAAGACGTTGTATGCAAAGATCAGTTTGTCGCCAATCAGTACTATGTCTCTGGGAATACAATTATGCTCAGTGCGGACCCGGGCGCGGCCCTGTACTTTCAGCTCAGTGCTGCCAAACGCATCAACACGCTGGCTATTGAGGTCATCCACCTGAGTGCGCAATTCGCTGCCAAAATTACTCAGGCGGCGTTTGATCAGCTGATAAGAGCCCTGCTCAAGCGCGCTATGTGACGCAGTATCCAGACTTGTAGGTTCCGTCATATTACTTTCCTGTCATCATATCGGTGTGCGTGATAACAAATCGCTGTTCACGCACTTCAGAAAAACATTGGGGCTTTGCCCCGGCGCAGGGGGTTATTCCTGGGTTGTGTTTTTAGCTGAATTGCCGTTCAGTGAACTGCCAAGCAGGCTAAGTAATTGTTGTTTCTCCGCATCTGACGTATTGCTCAACTGCTGAAAAAACTTGCTCATATTGATGTTCTTAAGTGTCTCGGATGAAGCATTAGCCCCAGCCAGCACGCCTTTAAGGTCGTCCATCAGGTTGCGCTCGCCGTTAAGGTGATCTTTAAATACCGTCTGCATCGTCTGGCTTTCATTGACCAGACCATCGATGGATTTACCCACAGTAATAGCATTCATAAACTGGTTGAAGAACTGGCCATCACCACCCATAAAGTTGATGTCAGCATCGCTCAGCGCCTTGGCCAGCACTTGTGCCTGATGAGCCGCAATCTCTTTGTTCGCTGCCAGCTGTGCCAGGGTCAGTTCTTTTTGCTGGTTCAGTTGCAGTGTAAAGCCTTCGTAGTCACGGGCATCTTTATCCATAGCATTCAGGGCCTGAAGCTTCTCTTCCAGACCTTTAGCTTCGGCCGACATTCTGCGCTCAAGGTTAATCGCTTCAGCTTCGCCCTGCTTCTCCATGGCGTCTGCCATCGCAGTTTGTACTTCGGCCTCTGCCAGACCGATATCACGCTTACCATGCGCTTCTGCTTCAAGCTGCTGCTGTAATACTTTGGCGTCTGTTTCGCCCTGCAATGCATTCGCCTGCGCTTTCGCTTTGATCACTTCAGCTTCGGCCAGACCGGAAGCTGCGGCCTCCACTTGTGTGGCTTCTGCCAGGATTTTCTTCGATTCCGCCTGTTGATTGGCAATGCGCAATTCAGCTTCTGCCATTTTCTCCATTTCACGGGCTTTAAATTCCGCAGCCTGCTCTTGTGCTTTGGCCGCTTCAATGTCTTTCACCAGCGCTTCCTCGGCTTCGGCCTGGGCTCGGATCACAATGGCCTGCTTATCACGTTCAGCGGCAGCCAGTGTTTGCACGTCTTTAATGCGCTCTTGCTCCTGCGCCACCGTTTTTTCAACCGCAACCCGATCGCGCTGCACGTCAGCAATCTCTTTACGCTCTACTTCCAGTGCTTTTTCTTTGTTAATGCGCAGGATCTCGGTTTCTTTTTCACGCTCAATGACTTCAATTTCACGTGAACGCGCTACTTTTTCTTCCTCAATAGCGAGTACCCGCAGGCGGTTTTGCTCCGCAATATCGACTTCACGCTGCCTGTTTTGCTCTGCAATCTGGATTGCTTCATCAGCCTTGAGGCGCGCTTCTTCAGCCTTCAGACGCTCTTCTTGCTTAACGCGCTCAGCTTCGGCCTCTTCGCGTGCCTGAACGGTTTCAATTTCACGCTTTTGCTTGGCCATAGCGTCTTGTTTCTGACGCTCAATTTCCAGTGTTTTTTCCAGCGCCGCCTGATTTTGGATCTCAATTTTCGCCTGCTCGTCACACTTTAACTGGTTCGTTTCAACGTTTTGCGCTGCGGTTTTTTCTGTAATGCGACGAATACCTTCCGCATCGAGAATATTGCTCGAGTCCAACTTATGAATTGAGGTTTGCTCAAGATAATCGATGGCCACATCTTCTAATGTATAGCCCGACAGGTCCTGACCAATGACTTCTTTGATGCTGTCGCGAAATTCGTTACGGTGTGTGAACAGCTCCTCAAAGTTCATCTGCTTACCCACAGTTTTCAGTGCTTCTGAGAACTTAGCTTCAAACAGCTCTTGTAGCGTTTCCGGCTCAGACGCGCGCGCACACCCCACCTGTTTTGCTACCCGCAGTATGTCTTCTTTATTTTCGTTCACGCGGATATAAAAGGTAATGGCAATGTCGGCACGAATGTTGTCTTTACAGATCAAACCACTGCTGTCGCGGCGCTCCAGCACCATGCGCTTGGTCGAAATGTCCATCACTTCCATCTTGTGGATCACCGGATAAACAATGCCGCCTGTGGTGGTAACATCTGGCTCATTCTTCATTTTATTGATGATCAGGGCATGGCCTTGTTCCACCTTACGATAGAATTTACCAATCAATAAAATGACAGCAAAAATGACGACTATCACTGTGCCAACGATAGTCAAAACAGGTCCAAGGTTATTTAAAAATTCCATATCTCTTCCTGATAAGTTTTATAAGTTATTCCCGGGCGCTTATCCGGCGCCGTTTAAAGTTGAGCCATCACCAGGGGTTGGTGACGATCGTATAGCTATGGGTTGTTACGTTGTGCTCAATCAGCAGTGCTTTATCACCCTGAGTAAACGTATTTTCTTCATCACATCTGACTTCGACTAACTGCTCGCTGCCCTCATGGGAAACGCGCGCCTGGCCAAATGTTGCGGTGACTTTTCCGGTGGCAATCACACATTCCAGTCCGACTAACGCATCTTTACTGCTTGTTTGCTGACTTTCAAATAAGCCACGCAGGGGTCGCACCGCAGCTGCGGCCAACGGCAACGCCACGAACAGGCTACCCAGCATAAAAGCGCCGCCTGTCAGGTAAAACATCACACCATCGCCCAGCAGATACGCAAATAGTTTTTGAGCGTAAAAGCTAACCACCCAGCTCAGTGCAACGATTAAGCTGATTGACACGGTTAAAGGAACGCCGCCAAAGCCCATTTGCCATAACGAGCCGCCGTCAGCCCCCCCTTCAACTTCGATATCAGCATCGCCATCAAGCATATCGGGGTCGGCAAAACCAGCTAAAGAAATCAGCCAAAACAGTAGTACTATCAGCAGTAATGTAGAGTAGACCACTGTGGGAAAAGTGAAGGCCGTGTTTAAAAAGTCCATATTTCCTCCTTACACGGGCAATTATTATTGCATTTGCATAAACAAAAAAGTTCTGCGTGGTAGTAGTGAACTAGGCAGATGATCAGCGACTATATTGTAAACCTATTTACAAACAGCGCCCGGTCCGTCTGGCTGAGTACACTTCACTTGCCTCAAGTCAGGGCAGGTGTCGTTTGCAATGGGAAGATTCCTTCTCACCCTCTCAGTTAGAGTTGTCTGGTCTGAAGCTCATCCCCTGAACATTTAGTTAGCCTGCCTAGCACACAATCAATCTGCCACACGGCGACATAATATGTCAAACGCTTTATTGCATATTGCGAACTTTGGTAGCCGCTTTTACCATTCTTTACTTGCATTTGAACACTATTAAGTTTAAATGACAGGAACAAGGATCTGATATTGTGAGGCACCTATGGAAAAATTACTGAACGCACGCCAATTGTCGCTCGTTGCTCTGTTGCAAAGCTTTTTACTGATCATCCTGCATCAGTCTGTCGAATTCACGTTCTGGCCAGGACAGTCACCGCACTGGCTGTTTGCAGCCTACTCCCTGGCGGTGTTTTTGCCCTCAACGCTCATTTATTCAAGCTTTACGCAGCTTAAACGCGCTTTTTACATTCAGCTGGGTATATACGCCTTGCTGTTCACACTGTGTGGTTATTATGTGGGTTCCCAACTACTACCTGAACGTGCGCCTTTACCCTCACAGGCCTGGCCTTACCCGCTTATTATCTTTTTAGCCTCGGTGCTGCTCGTTCCCTGGATCACCCAGAATACACCCAAGCGCTGGTTACCGGACTACGACACCCTGAGCCATGCCATGGGCCGTTTTTTACTGGTCTTTGTGGCGGCTCAGTGCTTTACCCTGACTGTGTTTATGCTGTTGACGCTCTGGGCTGGATTGTTTGAAGTTATTGAGATCAGCTTCTTCTCCGAGCTGTTTTCAGAGCCCTGGTTTTACTACCCGGTCATCACATTGAGTCAGGCCATTGGAGTGATCCAGGCACGTAGTCGCAGTAACCTGGCCAGTCAGCTGTTCGCCATTTGCCGTAACTTTGCCACCTTATTGTTGCCAGTGCTGGTTGCCGTGGCCTTGCTGTTTATTATCGCGGTGTTATTCAGCGAGCTGGAGACACTGTGGAAAAATGGCGGAAGTGCGCTGATTTTTGTACTCGTTGGTGCCATTGTATTGTGTCTGAACTTGTCGGGTGAAGTACTGTCTCAGCGTCTGTGGTATCGCTACTTCATCGCGCTGGGGCTGATGTTGCTGCCCTGCTACCTGGCGCTCAGCGGTTGGGGATTACACCTCAGAATCGAGCAGTATGGACTGAGTCTCGCTCGCCTCTGGGCCCTGCTCATTGCCCTTGTCAGCATGGTAGTTTGTATGAGCTATGTATGGCTGCTCATGACGCACAAAACCCGCTGGCACACCCGGCTAAGCACAGTTAATCGCCCGGTGATTTTATGTTTACTGAGTCTGCTGATAGTAACGCAAACCCCGCTGTTGGACTTTCGTGGTCTGAGTGTTACCTCTCAGATAAAGCGCCTCAAAACGGGTGTCACTCAGGCTGCAGATTTCGATCCTCGCTATCTGGTAAACGAGCTGGGGAAGCAAGGGCTGCAAGCACTCGAGATACTGCAACAGGACGTCAGCGACGAGCAACTAAAACGCCGGATCGACACCGCACTGGCTCTGGAAACACAGCCGCTGACCTCGCAAACCCTGCTGGCACTTATCGAGATGTCTGAGGATGAAAAGCAGGCACTGCCGGAAGAGTTAGTAACCGCACTGGAGGTATTTGCCAGTCACAATACACATTTGTTTGATGAAGCCACTGAATTGATACTACGTACAATTCAGCTGGATAAAACACCCGAGCCGGAATATTTGTTTATCGCTAACACGCAACATCGAGTGGAGTTACGGGTGTTTTATCTGGGTACCATCGATGGCGTGCGAGGGTGGCAAACCGGCTATATGGATCAGAAAATCTATGGTGAACAATCAAAAGAACTCCTGAACGCGCTCAAGACAGGCAGCTTTGACATTGTAGAACCCAGATTTAAAGACATTCAGATTGGCGAACAGCGTTTTGAACTGAACAGCCCGTTCTAACGGGCCGCCAGTTTTGCTTTGAGGTGATTACGGACTGCTGGCCATTCACTGGCTAAAATGGAGTAGACCGCCGTATCGCGAATCGAGCCATCCGCCAGGATCTGGTGGCTTCTGAGCACCCCGTCCAGTTTAGCACCGAGGCGCTCAATGGCCCGCCGTGAAGCATGATTGAAGAAATGTGTTTTAAACTCTAACGAGAGTGCACCACAGTGCTCAAACAGGTTTTCCATCAGCAGTAATTTGGCCTCGGTATTCACCGGTGTCCTGCGCACTGCAGCGCTATACCAGGTATACCCGATTGAAGCGCGCTTATGCTCAGGTTTAATGTCATAGTAGCGCGTAGTCCCGACAATGTGATCGCTGGCAATTGATCTGACGACATAAGTGACCTGATCCTCATTGCTCTTGCTAAGTGCCTTTTCAACATAGCTTTGCATTTGCTCGGGTGAAGGCACACTGGCATACCACAGCTTCCAGCTTTCACCATCCTCCACAGCTTGTTGGAGGTCTTCAACATGCTCTCTTGCGAGTGGCTCTAATCGTATATAGTGCCCTTCTAGGGGCGTATTTTTTATCCACATATTCAGCTCATGGTTATGATAAATAGACGTCTTTAAACAGCGCATACTGTTGTGAATTCATAAAGTTCTCACTGTTACTGATATCACTCAGCTCCTGCTCAGAAAATTGGATATCAAAGGTCTCTTTCATAAAGGTCAGCAACTCGATAGTATAATCGTGCTCGTCAGTGATCAGCGCAACCTGTAGCATGATTAAGTAGCCATAGGCGCCGCCAGCGTTTCGATATAATGCATCCAGTGCGATACCAAACGCTTCGCGTTTATGTCCTAAATGAGCATGCACCATGGCCTTTTCCATTAAGATTGGCGGGCTTGAACGAACATCGTCAGACAGTTGTTCAAACTTCGTCAGCGCCTGCTCGTACTGCGCCATACTGCGGTACAGGTTTGCTTTCAGCAGCCCGTGATCCGCTTCTTCACTTTCCTTGAGTAAAGTCTCGCAAAATATCTGATGCTGCTCTCCCTCACAGGTTTCAACAGAGCGAAATAGCGTTTCGTGCACGATTGGCAAGGTTTTTATTTCTGCAGGTAATTGGTGGTACTTTTCAAGCGCCAGCTGAGACTCTTTCTTTTCCAGGTGGTCAGTGACTGCTGATATCACCTCTTCATGTCCAGCAGATTTAACCTGCTGATCATACTCTGCAAAAAAACGCACCAGACTGGAGCGGTAACTCAGATTATTAACATCGACCAGTTTATAGCCCTGTTTAGTCAGGGTAATATCAACCAGTGCAAAGGTGCCATTATTGTGGGAGAAGATATAGCGGCTTAGCCAGTAGTCACCGACTTCCCGGCTATGGCTGTATACAATATGCTCAAAAGAAGCCAGACCAATGATTGCCCCTATCGAAACATAGGCACTCTTCATCGCAAACTTTGGGTCTGCCATCCCCAATTCATTTTTCACGTAAGCTTCACTGGCATGTCGGTCGATCATGGCCAGCAACACATCCTCATTAGGGTTTTTAAACAAATACTCCAGCTTTCTGTTGGCTTCGTAAATAGTGGCTGAAGTTTCCAAAAACGTGGCTTTGTTAGTCGACGCACAGCCAGACACCACACAGATTAAAACCAGTAGACTCAATAACCGCTTCATAGTGACTCTCCGACAAATTTCATCTTGGTTTTATTTTCAAGTTGTTTGATAAAGTCCTGAAATAAAGTGTAATGAGGGTTGCTCACAACCTCTGTGACGGTCCCACCAAAACCACTATACTTATTCGCCTGTTTGAGCTTGCTAAGGTGTGCCGGTACTGCCTCAACCGGCACAAATTCCTGCAAAGCCTTGTACCGGGCATGGAAAGTCACCCGGCGGCGGTCATACTCCATGGCACTATCAATTTGCACATAAGGATCGGTAAAAGATTTCTGATAAGCCAGCGCACTAAAGTCCACATCTGCCGGCATCAGTAAAGTCACACGTTGCGACAAAGACAAAGGATACGCCTTGGCTAAAGGCTGTTTACGACGCACTGTCTGAGGGAGTTTAACATACTGACTGACATTGCCGGCCGAGAGATAAAACTCAGCCGCGCCATTCTCTCCCGGTTGCCAGAAATCAGGTACCCAGTATGATTCAATGACTGTGATGACATTTTCCCTGCGGTTGTCGGTGAAGGAGATCGGCATTTTAACTTGTACACCCGGATAGAATTGGGCGTAGTAGTTCAAAGAATGTTCCTGAAATACCTTTTTCTGCGATGAGGCCAGCTGATAACGCAGGCGCTCAGCCTGCCAGCCATAATACTGAGATTCAATCCGCCACTGAACTGGCGAGACGTAATCTGGTGCAATGATCATCTCATTGATATCAATACCATGGCGTGCTGACTTTATGTTAACTTCGGTCAAAGAACCGGACTGACTATCGACCAGTAGCGCACTGCCATAGTCAGGCTGAAACAAGCTATTCAGCTTACTTCCCTGATAGTTAATGGTCGGATCAACCCAGAATGTTTCACCGTCCAGAGTAAAGTGGGTGATCACATGATTAAAGGCACTATGAGTGGGTAAATACTCACTTATATGGGCACGCTTATCTGTCGAAACCAGGGCTGGCTGGGCGTCAACATCCAGTGCTCGCAACAGGGTATTCAGCAGCAAGGTTTTATCCTTGCAATCTCCAAAACGTTTCTCATACACCAGATGAGGCATGTTGGGTTGATGCGAATTCACGCCCAGCTCCAGACCGAGATAACGGATCTCATCCTGTACAAACGTGATCGCCTGCTCAATGGCCTGCTGTTTGGGCAGGGCTTTTAATTCACGAATATATGCCTTGAGTTCAGGGCTATGCTCGGTTTTAACTTTAAACAACTCAGCAGCCCAGGACTGCACTTCCAACCAGGAGTTGAACTCGGTGAACTGAATATAAGGAAATGGACTGAACCAGTCAGGCAGCTCGTTCTCTACCGTGTGTGCGATACTGTTTTCAACTTTCACGGTATAGGTTTGTTTGCCATCACTATGCTGGTGCTGAACCTGAGCAGTGAGGTTACCAAAGACTTTATGCGTCACTTGCTTATCTTCTGGCAGAGTCAATTTAAAGGTCAGCAGATCAACCGCAACGCCCCAGCCAAGATTGTCAAAATAACTGAACTGCTCACCCAGAACCGGGTTTTTGCCTGATAAACTATAGCGATAATCAAGCTCATCGCCGACACGAATATCCTGAAGTAAGATCAATGCGTCAAACAAGCCCAGATACATGTTGTTTTTCTGGTCATCTTCCGCGTTGATCACTTTAATATCCTGTGGTGCTAACTGGTAAACGGCTTTGCCGTCACGCCATACCGTGACATTGTGAAACACCAGTTGCTGATAGGCTGGGTTAAAGCGCACTCTGACCGTGCTGCCCTCTTGTACTCCGGCTGCATCGGTAAACACAAAACGATTATGAGAAACCGTCGTCAGGCCAGCTAAATCGCTTACCTGGCGGTCGACCAGGCGATAGTGAAGTGGTTTTCTCAGGCTTTCTGGCAACGCAGGCAATGATGACTTTGAAACCCAGGCCGGGGCCGATGAAATCGTCACATCAGGGCGTTCACCGAGCGCCCTGGCAGGATTAAACCAAACCATCAGGACGATGGCGAATAGGATGTATAGTTGCTTCATAATACTCAACTTTTTACTCTTCCCTGAACAGCTTAAAATGGCTATCAGGCATCTTTTTGTACATAAACACATCAGTTTATACAGACAGATCAGACCTAACAGGCAATTGCCAATTGCTTACTGCCTGTCCGCTTGGCTGTTTTTCCCTACTGGCTGGCTGGTTTTTCAGAATAAGCCTGAGTGCCCCACAAAGGAACGGTCGACAAGCTATGCTTAAAGCTACCTGAGGTTTCTTTGGTGGTATAAGACAGGTACATCAGCGTCTGATGCTCCGCATCAAAAATGCGTCTGACTTTCATGGCTTTAAAAAACACACTTTTTGACTGCTTGAATACCACGTCACCCGATTTGCTCTTATCTATCTGCGCTATCATTTGTGGCGTAATTTCACCTGTCTGACGACATGCAATGGAGCTGTCACTGGGATCGGATAAGCTAAGATCAGCCTCTACGCTGGCCACATGGCAAGTCACGCCGGTCACAATCGGATCTGTCATCGAGTGTAATTTAATGTCTTTGAGCGTAAATAAACCGAGAGATACATCGCCAACTTCGCTATCGGAGCAGGCGCCCAGTAGCATCATCGCCGGGAGCAGTAATAGTCTTTTTTTCATTCTCTTTCCTGAGATGTGTGATTTTCTTCAGTCTACCATTGTTGCGCAAAGCTGCTATGAAAAATATCACGCGTATAATGCATTGGCATAATGCCCTGACTGGTATTTATCATATTGTGGGCTAGTTTTATGAATCTATTCATTAATAACTAAGGTAACCCATGGAACTGACACACCTTTCAAAAGCCACAGCAGAAAAACTCAAATTACTGGTTGAGCGGATAGAACAAAGCCATATACCGCCTTCAATGCTGGATGAAACCCTCAATATCGCCACCTGGAATATTCGTGACTTTGGTAAACGACGACGCAGTGAGCTGGCCATTACGCTTATCTCGCGAATTTTGTATCAGTTTGACCTGATTGCTATCACCGAGCTGAGAGACGATTTAACCGATTTTAAGCGGGTGATGCGTCAACTGGGGCCAGACTGGCAGTTTGTGATCAGCGACTGGCAAAGTGACTTTGGTGGCAACTGGGAACGCACCGCGTTTGTTTACGACAAACGCATGGTGCAGTTTACCGGCCTGGCCGCAGAAGCGCAGCCAGACAGGCAAAAAGTCGATGACCAGTATATCAGCGAACAATCCTGGTGGCGTGCCCCGTATATGGCTTCTTTTAAGGCTGGCAGTTTCGACTTTATGATGCTGGCCATGCATGCCCGCTGGGGTACGCGTCCCGGCCGCGAGCAAGAGCTGGCCAGTTTTGGCGACTGGATAAAGAGTCGCTGGGTCGACAACGCCGATACGGTATTTGATGAAGACCTGATTGTGGTTGGCGATTTCAATATTCCCCGCATCGGTGATCGCTATTATCAGGCGCTCACCCGCTCAAGCGGGTTACAGATGCCGCTGGCACTGGCAGAAATCAACGACACAGCAGCAAGCGCCGGAGATAAACGCTATGACCAAATTCTGCATCGTGCCAGGCATGCATTTAGCTATGCCGACAAGGGCGGCGTGATCGATTTTGCAGCACAAGGTCTGATGGCTGCGATATTTGATGATACCGGCATCCCTGAAAGCAAATGGACCTATGAGCTGAGTGACCACTTTCCACTTTGGGTTCAAGTCAATACCAATAATGAATTAGCCATACTTAACAACATCATACAAAACGAGTGACAAAATATTACCCGAATAATAGACAAGTATTTCATTTAATAGCACAATGCATTTTGACGAACGATACCTGAGCGCTTAAATGCATTGCCAGCCTAAAGGTAGGGAATACTTGTTGGTGGCAAAGAGCGGTGCCAGAGTGAGTCTGAGAGATTGGGACCGGCAGGGCCGAATGTCATCCAGAGAGTGGTATTCTTTCAAACAGGCTGGCTATCAAGGCACTGTGACAGGATATCTTCGTTAACCAAATTAAGTGTAACGATGACTTCAATAAGGAAGAAGCAATGAAAGACACGAAAACCCTCACGTTAACTCTGATCTCTGGCGCACTGGCGCTGTGTACGATTTCTCAGGCGCTCGCTGCGCAATGCAACATAGTGATCCCCTCCAGCCACCATTTGGTCGATGGTAATACGCTGGGTGTGGTCGCCGGCGATACCATCTGCCTGGCAGCCGGTGAGCGCGGTCCGCTGCGTATTCGCAACGTACACGGTGAAGCCGGCAACCCGGTGGTGATCCGCAACGAGAATGGCACAGTCACAACCTCCCCTTACGAGTACAGTATTGCCGTCGAGCAATCTTCTCAGCTGCGCATTACCGGTAGCCGGGATGAAGCAGGTTACGGTATGCGTCTGGGCGGCACAGTCGGCATTGGTGGGCTGAGCGAATACATCGAGATTGATAACCTTGAAATCTACCGTGCACGTTTTGCCGGGTTATTGATTAAAACTGACCCGACCTGTGACCCCGCCACCTGGCAGGAAAATTTCACCATGCGTGGACTGCGGGTTCATCATAACTATATTCACGACACCGAAACAGGCGAAGGCATGTACATAGGCTACACAGGGAAGAGCCGCAAGCTGGAATGTGATGGTGTTGTAACCACTGTGTACCCTCACAAGCTGGCTGATGTCGACGTATACAACAACACCCTTGAAAACATTGGTGCCGATGGTATTCAGCTCAACTCGGTGGCAGGAGATGCAACGATCCGCAATAACAAGATCTATCGCACCGGCGTCAGCCCGTTTGACCCTAAATATCAGAACACCGGTATTCAGGTTGGCGGTGACTATGTAGCAGTGACGAATAACCTGATCTATCGCAGCGGTGGTAATGGCATGATGCTCGATGGCGACGGTTTAATAATCCATGACAACCGTATTCTGTACGCCGGAGAAAATGGCATTTTTGCCCGTAACCCCGCGCAACAGGACAGCACTATTAGCGGGGGCGAGGCGCATGTCTACAGTGAAAACCTGATTGTGCATCCGGCCAGTTACGGCATTAAACTGTATGCTGTCAATACCGCAACCCCTAACCTGATCACAGAAAACACCATTGAAGATCAAGGTCAGCGTGATGCAGCCAACCGTCCAATGACCTACTCTTATCTGAACAATCATGTGTTCAGACAGGAGCGTAACAACCGCCACTACGTGGTTGAGCAGTAGTCATTAGACCCTGTCAACGGTAGCGCCTGTACCTGGCGCTACCATTAATTTTTCTGACCTCTGAGTCACAACTTTCCCTGCGAAGCCGTATTCGTCACATACTGATCCAATTCAGGATTTTGATGCACGCGCGCAATGCGCTGTTGCAGACTGGCAAGCTGACTGCCGCTCAGGCGCTGCTGTTTTACATGCTTCAGTGACAAAGGGTTAATGGGCTTACCGTTTTTGTGTACCTCATAGTGTAAATGACGGGCCTGCGACAACCCGCTGTTACCCAGATACCCTATCACCTCGCCCTGCTTGACCCGTATGCCCGGTTTCATGCCCCTGGCAAACCCGTTCAGGTGCGCGTAAAGGGTCTCAAAGTCATTGCCATGTCGGATCACAACCCGGTTACCAAAGCTACCACCCCACCCCGCTTTTTTGATGGTGCCATTGCCCGCGGCAAAGATAGGTGTGCCAACGGGCGCGCCAAAATCCAGCCCGGCGTGCAACCGGGTATAACCGAGAATAGGATGCTTTCGACTGCCGAATTTTGAGGATAAACGCGCGCCATTTAACGGGGTTTTCAGCAAAAAACTCTGCGCAGGACGCCCGTCGGCAAAGTAAAAGCCGCTTTGCGCGCCCTCTGCATCATGGTGATATACCGCCAGCTCTTCTCCCTGATTCTGAAGCCGGGCAAAGCGTAACTGGCCGGCCTGCTCCAGCTGCTGCTCCAGGCCGTCTTTGGTCATTAAAATGGCTTTGTCATACATCAGAGTCAGTGCATCGCCTCGGTGTATTTCCCGCTGAAAATCAACAAAGTGAGAAAACACGGTAATGCTCTGATTGACCACATCCAGTGGCACAGAATCAGCAATCAGCGACTCGTACAGGCTCTGCGTAATGGCAACATCGTGCACCGCCTGAGCCGGACGGGTATCGAGCTGATAACGGCGTTTTAGCCATTCGCCCGTCATTGAGATACTCAGGCGCTGCGCAAATCCGCTAGCCACAGTGACTGAGTGCAATTGACCCGCAGTGAGTCCTATTTTTACTTTTTGCCCGACTGGCAGCTTGCTGAGATCCACTTCAGGGGCCATCAGCTTCTGCAACTTATACGCCTGACGGTCACTCAGGCCGAAGGGTTTCAGTAGAGCAATAAACGACTGACCCGCGGACAGGGTCAGAATCTTATGTTCAATCGGTGACTTTTGTTCAGGCTCAGCAGGCGACTGAAAAGGCGCTACTTTTTCGCTTGTTTGCTCTGTATTTGGTTCGGCCTCTACAACAGCTGGCTTGCACAGCAGGTCGCTTTGTGGCTCTGTCTGCTCAGGTAAATCTGACACAAGTGTGCTTAGCACCATGCCCACAGGAATGGCGATCATCAGATGGTATTTCATAGTTTAGTCCTTTGAGAAAATGCTCAGCGGGTCGAGGCGCTCTCCGTCAGCCAGTATTTCGAGATGCAAATGGGCCCCGGTGACACGACCACTGTCACCTAAAGTGCCTACCACATCACCGGCCGATACCCAGTCACCGGATGACACAGCAACGCTATCCAGGTGTGCATATAAACTCTGATAACCATTGCTATGCTGAATGAGTACCACCTTTCCATAGTTTTTGGGCAGGGTAGCATCATCGGCAACCAACACTTTGCCTGTAGCAACGGCCTTTAATGGCGCGCCTTTTGCGGCAACCAAGTCAACCCCGCCATGAGGTTTGTGGTCACGAAATGCTGACACATGACCAAAGTGTGCACTGATCTCATATTCACTCAATGGCCACTGCCAGTTCGGGGTCTGGGGGCTTAACAAAGGCCTCACCTGAAAAGAAATTAATGCGCAGCACACACCTATCAACAGCAGGTTAATGAAGACAAAGTGATGCCGTGCTTTAACTGGCTTCATGATCTGCACCAGTCGACTCTTATAATCAGCCAGCGACAAAGCCTCAGAAGCAAATCCTGCAACTGCATTGGGGGTCTTGTTTAGTGTGCTATGTTTGAGTGCATCCAGCAAAGTTGCCGCATATTGCTGCCGGTTAATGCCATAGCGCCTTATGGTTTGCGCATCGCAGCGCGCTTCCATGGCATTGATAAATGCCGCTTCCATTTTGGCAATCGCCGGGTTAAACCAAAACAAACACCGCAGTAACTGCCATACCATAATTGCAATATGGTCTTTGTGAGCCAGGTGCGTGATTTCATGAAGTAGCAAGGTTTGCTGTTTATGCTCTGGTAAAGCACAAAAGTAATGTGGCATCACGATGATCGGCTTTTTAATGCCCGTTGCAAACGCCGTACAATTCAGCGGCAGTACATACACAGGTACCTGGCGGCTGTTAATCTGAGTGAGCGATGAAAAAGACGCACAAAGGTCTGCCCGAAGCGGCTCAGCGCAGGCCATTAAAGCACGCAGGCTGGTGAGCTTGTTCAGTAAGCGCGCTCCCTGGCGAATACTTTGCAGCACAACCAGCAATGTTAGCGCAATAAACACCCACAGCCAGTTCCACTCATAGTTCGTAGTCAGTAAAATCTCCGTGTTTAACTGCAACTTGCCCGTCTGCTGTGCAAAATCATAGAGTATCAACGGGACAGACTCGTTTGACGTCATATCTGGCAGCGGAATGAAAGGCACAAAACTCAGAGCCAGCACAGCCCACCATAAACCAGGAGACGCAGGGTGATAACGACTCAGAAAACGGCCCACCCGCACCAGAGCAACGCTCAGAAGACACCAGAGTAACAAATTACATATCACTGCAAGTAAGGTTGCCAGACTCATCCTATTGGCCCCGCTTAGCCTGCTCAGACAAAGAGGCCAGCAGGTGCTCCAGCTCTTCAAGCTCCTGCGATTCTATCAGGCGACTGTCGGCAAACATGGCAACCGGTAACGGACCGTCCAGCTCCAGCACATTCCTGGCAAATTCCTGAGCGTAAGCGGCCAAAGTCGGTACTTTTTCAACGCGGGCCATGTAAGATTTTTTATTGCCCTGCTCGCCAATGCTCAACAGCCCCTTGTCCCCCATGCGCTCAAGTGTTTTGCGTGTCGAGGAATAAGACCAGTTAAAACGCTCAGCAATGGCATCGTGAATTTCTTTGGCAGTACGCGGTTCCTGTTGCCACAGCAGCTTCAGGATCTCTAATTCGGTGGTGTTAGGTTTCATATCTGTTGTTGTTTTAATGTGACACTTGTCGCACTTTAACAGCTAAAAAAGTGCGACACAAGTCACACTTCCTAACATGACAACAAAAATTAACTCACAGCGACTGATAAATCACCCCACTCTCTTTGCATTGCGCAAGCTTACGATACTGATTCGGGGTTGTACCCGTTACAGACTTAAAGGCACGGGTAAAGGGCCCGACGGAGGCAAAACCACTCTCCAGCCCAACCACCAGCACGGGCCAATGCTGATTATTGGGATCCCGTAACAGCTTTTGTGCATGCTTGACTCTCAGCCGGTTAATATACTGATTGAAGTTGTACTGCCGCAACTGGGGCTTCAAGGCTCGGCTCACTCTGTATTCTGGTACATCCAGCGCTCTTGCCAGATCGGCGACTTTCAGATTAGGCCGCAAAAAGGCTTTATCTTCATTGATTAACCGGTTGAGTGCTTCGCACAATGTCGTATCTTCCGTGCCTGAGCCGACAGCCTGAGTAACAGTTTGAGTAATCGCCTCAGCAGGCCCCCTTGCATCTTCAACTCTGCCGGATAGGCCAAACCGCCAAAGTAGCTGAATTTGCGTACTCATTAGTACCACCAAAGTGATAATTGCTACAGTCCAGTCTTTGAGTTCTGGCGAGCTTGCATAATAAGACTGTAATGATTTACTCACCCCCACGGCCAACCCAAAGGTGAGCAAAAACAGGAGTCGCTGTGCTTTTTCTGTTTTGCTGCTTTCATTGTAACCCCGGCATCCTTCCCAAAAAGACAGCACCAGTACACAAGAAGACAGCAAAGTTGTCAGCTCAGATAACACACCTGACAACACAGTATAGGGATCACTGAGCGATACCCAGTGCGCATTGGCGAACAAATAGCCTTGCTTTATTACAACCAGCAGCGCAATCACTATGGCCAGCGCAATATGAACCAGACCTATCGCTTGATCTTTACGAAACATGCTGCGGGCCAGCAACCAGTAACAGTTACAGGTGGCACAGGCGCCCATGCCAATCAAATACTGGTAAGCGCCCACTGAGTGACCAGTAATCTTTTTGGCAGCAATCATAGCCAGCGAGCCACAAAATACCGCAAATAAAATATGCGCCGTTTGTTTGTGTTTCACACTGAGCTGCATCAGTAAACAGACAAGGCATGTGGCCAATGCCAGATAATGAAAAGATTGTAGGGTCATAAACGGTGTACTCATTGTGGTGCGCTCAGAGGATCATAAATGCTGAATCCGCTGGCTTCAATTTATGGTTGTAAGAAAACATTACAAGCTGCGTATTTAAAATTTGGCAAAAATACAAAAAACCTGTGCCGACTTTCAAATCCGGTGCGACGTCTCTAAAAATAAGTGCCACATTAGCATTCAAATCAAACAGTTAAAATGTGGTAAACTTATGCTAACGCTCATAAAAGAACAACTTATGCCATCCTGGTCGGCAGATAAATGCCTTCAGGGTGTACTCAAAAGCTGGATAGTCATCGCGCTACTTGGTCAGTGGGCCTTTGCCGTTTATATTCTCAGCATTTATGCACTGCCTTTGCTTATTGGCGCACCAGAGCATGCCGATAAGGTATCTCCGGCACAAGGTTTCGACAGTAGTGGCGGCTTTAATTCCTTAATGTTTTTCGGGCATATAATTCCCGCTGCCCTGATGGCGATGAGCGGTATCTTTCAGCTCTCGCCGGGAATGCGTCAACGGTATCCACGCTTTCACCGCTACAACGGCCGACTCTTTTTAGTGCTCGGTATGAGTGGCGCCCTGACAGGCCTGTACCTTTCATGGGGTGTTGGGATCCGTTTGAGCGATATTGGTGCTATGGGTGTCACGTTAAACGGTCTGCTGATCCCCGCTTTTGTCTTCCTGGCCTGGCGCAGCGCCCTGAACAAGCAATTTGCCGCGCACCAGCGCTGGGCAGTGCACTGCTTTATTCTGGTCAATGGTGTGTGGGCATTTCGTCTGTTTCTGATGGGCTGGTATGTGATAAATCAGGGACCCAACGGTAACACGCGCAGCCTGGATGGCCCGGCAGATATCAGCTTATCATTTCTGTGTTACTTGCTGCCTATGTTGGTTGCTGAGCTGTATTTCTGGGCCAAGAAACGCCGTTCAGACTCAGCAAAATGGCTTGCCACCACTGCCATCGGTGTCGCTGCCCTCATTACTTTGATTGGTGTCGGCGCGGCTACGATGATGATGTGGAGCCCAAGAGTGGTGATGATTTTCAATAATCTGGTCTGATATGCGACGTAAACCGGGTGTCTTGACTTTACCCGGTTCTGCTTATATCCCTAAATATAGGTGACCGCTCAAAAAGTTGACCTCAGACAACGCCCTTTTTAGCAATCGTGGTACTTTTTACGGCGGTAATATGGGATGGCCAGAACACGCTGTGCCACCACGATGGGATTGAGTAATTATGGATACACTTCAGCTGATAGGTAGCCTGCTTGGCGGTCTGGGGATTTTCCTGGTCGCCATTGGTATGATGACAGACGGCCTGAAGCTCGCCGCCGGTGCATCGCTGCGTAAGGTGCTGGCAACCTGGACGAAAACCCCGCAACGCGGCATTGCCTCGGGCTTTTGCATGACCGCACTGGTGCAATCGTCCAGCGCGGTGACCGTTGCTTCACTGGGATTTGTTAATGCGGGCCTGATTACTATGCATCAGGCGCTGGGTATTGTTTACGGTGCCAATGTCGGCACTACCATTACCGGTTGGCTGGTTGCCGCAGTTGGGTTTAAGTTTAATATTCAGGCCATCGCACTGCCGCTGATTGGCATAGGCGCATTGATGAAACTACTGCGTCCGCAATCCCGGCTGGCGTCAGCGGGCCTGGCGCTGGTTGGCTTTGGCTTATTTTTCATTGGTATCGATATTCTTAAAGGCGCGTTTGAACATGTCGTCGCCACCTTCGATCTAAGCCAGTTCACCGCCGAGGGGTTGACTGGTATGCTAACGTTTTTGCTGGTTGGCATTGTAATGACCACGCTAACTCAGTCATCCAGCGCGTCCATCGCACTAACAATTACAGCAGCAGCCAGTGGCATGATTGGCCTGTATGCTGCAGGTGCCATGGTAATCGGTGCCAATATTGGCACTACCTCTACCTCAATACTCGCAGCGATCGGTGCCACCTCTAACGCCAAGCGCGTGGCCGCGGCTCAGGTTGTGTTTAACGCGCTCACCGCCCTGGTAGCCTTTGTACTTTTACCTGTACTGTTTTATCTGATCACCGAGATCACCGGATTTTTTAATCTGACCGCCGATCCGGCGCTGTCACTGGCGCTGTTCCATACCCTGTTTAACGTACTGGGCGTGATGCTGATCTTTCCACTCAATAACCGCCTGGCAAGCTTTTTAATGAAGCGATTTTGCAGCGTCGAGGAAACCGCAGCCCGGCCACGGTTTTTGGATAAAACCATTGCCCAGACACCGGCACTGGCAACTAACGCGCTGCTGCTCGAAACCAAATTAGTGGCCGATAAACTACTGGCGCAGTACGAAAAATCCCGTCAACCACTGGACGCTCTGGCCATTGAACAAGCGATCCAGACCATTCAGAAGCTCTGTCAGCACATTAGCAACTTTATTGTCACCGTGGAGCAGTCGGCCCTGTCGGAAGAAACCACTGGCCTGCTGGCCAAACTGATGCGTGTTGAACACTACCTGATTACCTGCAGCCACTGTGTCGAAAAGCTGGCCCACTTGCAGCCACAAAGACAACTGGCCGAACACCCCGAATTGCACGCCCAGCTTCAGGAATATCAGTCGCAGCTGGGGCATTTTATGAAAACCAGCCTGACAGCCGAGTCGATGAGTGAAAGCACTTTAACCGCCGCACTTGAACAACTACAGCAGCTGCATGACGACGTTAAGGACGATCTGATCCTTGCCGGTACCAATGCGACCCTGCCAATCGACAATATGGTGGTCAACATCAATGGCCTGTCCGATATGTGGCAGCTGACACAGCAGTGGCAAAAAGCCATGTTATTGTTATATTTGATAGAAGCGCAATTGAGCCCGGAGCAAGGCACCAGCAGTACGGAGGCTTAGATCACCACCCCGATGGATCACGAGCCGGGCAAACGTAACAGGAGCAAGGCATGGCATCAGTATGGGGCGATTATGCGGCCTGGGCAGGCATTGTCTTTTGCCTGTCTCAGTCGGCAATGTTTTCGGGGCTGAACCTGGCATTTTTTAGTCTCAGTCGCTTACGCCTTGAGGTTGAAGTTGCCCAGGGCAACCCGGCAGCAAGAACCATCTTAGCACTGCGCGAGGATTCTAATTTTTTGCTGACGACCATTTTGTGGGGCAATGTGAGCATCAATGTGTTGCTCACTTTACTGTCGGACTCTGTGATGGCCGGTATGGTGGCGTTTGTGTTTTCCACCGTGTTTATCACCTTGTTTGGCGAGATTGTACCGCAGGCCTATTTCAGTCGTAACGCCATGCGCATGGGTGCGCTGCTGGCACCCGTGCTCAGGTTTTATCAGTGGCTGCTCTATCCGGTTGCCAAACCTTCAGCCGTGCTACTCGATAGCTGGCTCGGCAAGGAGGGCATTAACTACTTTCGTGAAACCGACCTGAAAAGCGTGATTGAAAAGCACATTGAAGCGGAAGAAGCCGAGGTCGACAGACTCGAAGGCATAGGCGCAGTTAATTTTCTGACCATAGACGATACTTTGGTATCGCAGGAGGGCGAGCTTATCGACCCGCGCTCTGTCATTACGCTGCCCAGTAAGGTCGACTTTCCCATCCTCCCTGAAGTCCAGCGCAGTTGCGATGACCCATTTTTACAACAGGTAAATGCCAGCGGGCACAAATGGGTGATCCTGGCCAACGAAGCCCGCCAGCCTTTGCTGGTGATGGACGCCGATGGCCTGCTGCGTGCCGCACTGTTCAATCCAGAGCAACCCTTTGAGCCCTACGAATTTTGCTTCAGGCCCCTGATCATCCACAGTGCCGACATGAATCTGGGTGATGTGCTTAAACATCTTAAGTCTGCCGAATCCCTGGACCCGGACCACGACGGCGACATTGAAGTCGACGTGGTGCTGGTCTGGACCGAACAACCCCGCATCATTACCGGGGCAGATATCCTGGGTCGGCTGTTAAAAGGCACCGGGGAAGTGGCGGCGCAAGCTTAGCCTGAGCCACCACTGCATGCCGTTATGCGTTTTGGTCTATGTGAACAGTCGTGCGAACGCTACGACGCCTGATTGGGAATAATCTTGATCTCCACGCGGCGGTTTTGTGCTTTGCCCTGCTCGGTGTTGTTGCTGGCGACAGGCTGAGATTCCCCCATCCCTTGTGCATGTATACGTGCCGGGTTTATCTGGTAGGACAGCAAAGACTGCTTCACACTGTTTGCGCGTTGCTCAGAGAGGGTCTGGTTAAATCCGGCTGAACCGGCCGAGTCCGTGTGACCAACGATGGTCAGAAAGGTTTTGTCATATTTTTGCATGACCCGGGCAATCCCCTGCAATGTTGTGTTAAAACCCGGGCTGATGGCCGACTGGCCGGTGGCAAAGGTGATATTGGCAGGCAACACCAGGCGCATCTGATCGCCCTCGCGCACCACTTCTACGCCGGTGCCCGCCAGCTCTTCGTTAAAAGCCGCTTCCTGTTGATCCATATAATTGCCAATGGCCGCACCGGCAATGGCGCCTACCGCCGCACCAATGGCAATGCGCTTGTCTTTATGATTGCCCGTGGCTTTACCCAACACAGCGCCCGTTGCAGCACCTATCGCCGCGCCTTTGCCGGTGTTGTTCATTTCACATCCCGACAAGGCAGCCAGTGCAGCGGCACCCAGTAGTATCTTATTGATTGTCATATTCATTCCTGAGTTAAACGTCATTATCACAATTATTGCAATAAATGATTAACTCGAACTGAAGCAGTGGTGAGCAGACAAGCAAGGTGCCAGAGTGGCATTTATTCAGTCACGCAGCTTGCAGGACAGCGCGTAGTGGTTCTGTTAGGATGCTTTTTTACCTGTTAAACCTTTGGAAAGCCCTTGAAATTGTCATATATATCTCGCTTACTGGCGTTACCCGCGCTGCTGTTGACGCTGACAGCTCAGGCCGTGCCTGTCTATGTACAAGCCGGACCGGGGAGTTTTAATCATGCCGCACTGGACTTGCTCGCTGCCCGTCTGTCCGGAGATTATCAGCGTCATTACTCAGGCACCCCGGCGCATACCTATGCCAGTGCGGCGCAGGCACAGACCTGGGCTTTCAGCGCACTGGCCAACTCCACCATTGAAGGGCAACTGGTCCCGGCCATTGTGGATGCAATGCGCAGCTATAAGGTCACGGAACTTAGCGCTGCCGTACATATGCCCATCAAGATGTGTGTATTTGGTTTGAGCAAGACCGGTAACATCACGCATGCGGCATCCCACCCGGCAGCCCTGAAACAAGTAGGCCGCTGGCTCAGTGCGCATCAGATCCAAGTAAAGCCAGTACCTAAAGGCACCAACGAAGCCGCCCGCTTACTCGCTGACGGCCAGTTTGACCAAAACACAGTGGCAGTAGGCAGTTGCGCACTCAAAGTGGTGTACCCACAGCTGACGTTGCGTGAGATAGGCATTCAGGACAATCCAGATAACCACACTCTGTTCGGCCTGATGAAGATGGAAAAGCGGCCTCAACCGATCAACGAGAACGAAGCGCGCACCGCACTGGCGCAAGTGGTTAGCCAGGCCAATACGCTGATAAATACTCGCACAGACTCAGCTAAAGTGCTGTTCTCACATATCAATCAGCGCCTTGCCCAGATGCAGCCTGTGGCACTGTTTAAAGCGCAAAAACACAAGCCCGTGGAAGATCTATCCCGAGAAACCCAGGTACTTTCAAAGGCACTGGATGAAGCCCGTCAGCAGTGCCTGGACAGCGCCAGCGTGAAGGCGTTTTTCCAGGCACAAATGGATGCAGCCAAAGCCATTCAATATCGATACCGGGCACAATGGCTGGCCGAGGGGGTGCCCAACAAAGACGCTGACCTGGTTCAACTAAGAAGTACATTAAATCAACTCGGCGCTGCCATACTTGGGACCCTGACCCATCACCTTGCCAGCCACGGTAACCTCACAGGAGAACTGACAGGTTTGTTTAATCAGACAATAGACACCAACAAGTTGTCAGAGCAAGACAAAGCCAGGCTCTTTTCAGCACTGCAAGACGTGCGCCGGGTGAACAACTGCGCTATCACGTCTGTGTAGTATAAACGTCGACTACTGTAATGGTCGCAAGCCGGGTTGGCTGGTCTGTTGATTAGCATTGTGCTGGCAGACATGTGTGTTGTTCATCACTTTTCGACGCAGTCAGCCGTGGTATTACGAAAGTAACAGCATTTTCAATGACGTTAGAACAAAAAAACCGCCATCACAATCATGATAGCGGTTTTTTTTACTGAGAGGGGAACCTGTCCCCTTAGCGATCTCTGATTGGGTTACTTCTTCACTCGACGCGTGAATAACGCCAAAGACATCAGTAGCAGCGCAAATGAGCCAAAAGAACCACTGTCTTTTTCAGGCTGTTTAACTGTGACTTTGATGTTCTCCGTTGACGATGCACCAAAGGTATCCGTCACGGTAACCGCAAACTCCAGTACTTCATTTTGATTGACAGAAGGCGCCACTACACTCAATTGTGCATTGCTTCCCGACACATTCACACTGGTACCAGATACCTGTTCCCAGTTAAATGTCAGCTCATCACCATCCGGATCCACAGAAGCTGACGCGTTCAGTTCAATACTCTTACCCGATGCAATCAAGGTTGAGTTAGCAGACAGCACAACCTGAGGTGCATTATTTTTAGCAATAGCGACGGTCACCAGCTGTCCCGACTTAGCGCCAAACTCATCCTGTGCAATCACTTCATATACCAGCGTTTTACCAACCAGCTCTTCATCAGCCTTGATCTTTACCGTGGCTGTCTCGCCAACCGGCGCTGAGTTTTCACTTGAACGATTCACCCAGGTATAGGATAACGCATCACCCTCAGGGTCCGTTGTACCGCTTGCATCTAAAGTAAACTCCAACCCGCCTCGCACATCGATATTCGCTTCTGCAACCTTGATCACAGGTTGCTTGTTCTCATCGATAGTGACAGTCACGCGTTGTTTAGATGTCGCGCCGAATTCGTCAGTGGCAGTCACTTCATATGTCTGAGTCACTGTCTCGGTGACGACAGGCGCGATAGGCGTAAATGCCTCCTCTGTGCTCAGTACAACTTCAGGTGCGCTCATATCAGTCCAGGTCAGCGCATAGCTGTCACCGTCCGGATCCGTTGTACCAGTTGCATCCAGAGCAATACCCATACCACTTCTTACACTTAGGCTGGTTTGTGCCAGTCTGATGGCCGGGCCGAGATTCTCACGCATTGTCACATCAAATGCTTTCAGCGTGACATTATCGCTCCCCAGACTGACAGACGAATCCTTAATGTACTCAAAAACAACCGTGTTTGGTCCTTTATTCAGGTCAAACGATGCTGTCTCATACGCCAGGTTCTCGCCGCTTTGTCTAATCACTTGTTCACCATTAAGGTAAACATTGAAAAAGTCATAGCCAATCTCTGATGACAGCAGGTACTCGAAGTTAATTCCCAATGCTAAACCATGGTCAATTTCAGCCATTAAGATCGACTTTTGTGAAAGTTCAGTCAGATTTGGGTTTTCTTCTCTATCTGATATATCACCGCTGATCAATAGTGGCGCTGAGGTGCTATCTTCAACAACCTCTTCGCTGAGATACCAAGGCTCATCACCACCGGTGTACCATCGAGCAACAGGTTCAGCAGACATGTGTGCATTGATGTCCACCTCGCTGGCCGGGATCTTTTCATAGCTGTAAGTACGACCTCGCGACGCAATGTTCTCGTTTACCAACTCGGCATTTAGCGTGAATTGGCCTTCTTTGGCACTTTGTGAAGCAGATACTGATACCTCACAAAACTGGCCAGGTTCTACCACATTTGCTGTACAGTTTTCAGCAGCAATGGACACTCCGGCAGCTTGTTCAGACAGCACTAGGCCAGTGATCTGAACCGGGCCATCCGACATGTTTTTTAACCTGACTGCGACTGCGGTATCTGGTTTATCCGCAATCAGAGTTTCTGCGGGTTGAAACCCGACGTATTGTTGATTTCGATTTACCCAGGTATTTAAAACCGCTACATCAGCGTACACACCAGGTTTGAATTCATAAGCACATCCATCTCCCCAACTGACCACGCCGACCTGGATCCAGCGATTATCGCGGTTGACGATAAGCGGACCGCCACTATCGCCCTGACAGGAATCTTTACCTCCCTCGTCAAAGCCCGCGCAAATCATACTATCTGAAATTTGACCATCGTAATGTTTGGCATCATTACACACTTCGTTTGAGATATAAGGCACATCTACTTCATGTAGTTTATCTGGCGATGGACCGCCCGCATAGAGTGCCCCCCAGCCCATTACTTTGAAGTTTTCACCCACTACATAGCTGCGCTTCAGCTCATCATCAGCCAGCTCAATTGGCTCAATTCCTGCGACCGGATTTGCAAGAGTCAGTATCGCTATGTCATTGTTATAGGTATACGTATCGTGATACTGCTCATGCATTACAATATCAGTCACTTGGTACAGCTCACCCTGGCTCTCGTCTGTAAGGTCATGACTGCCAAACTTAACCGCAAAGTCACTGGCACTCCAGCCTTCAACGCAATGCGCCGCCGTCAGCACTTTGTTAGGTGCAATCAGCGACGAGCCGCAATAGTGACGAAATCTCTCACCATTGAAGACTTGCAAGCTCCCCATAAAAGGATAAGCAAATGGCGTGGTTTCCCCACCACCCACGATTCTGACATCATCCATTGCGCCGCGAAGTTGAAGTGGTTGTTTTTCTTTCGCAAACGCAACCCCGGTCAAAGAGGTGGATGCCAAAGTGAATAAAAGTACTTTTTTTATTGTCGATTCCATGTAAATTTTCCTGATTTAATACTACTTGTTTACTTAGAGCATAACAGTCGACAAATTATCACAAAAGGTTCCTAAATATAAAACAAAATATACATTGCACAGCCAAATGCGCAAAAATCAGTCAATAAATGTCTGTGTGGAGAATAGAGCGTGAATACACAATGTAGAAAAGGGTTAACTTCTGGCGAATGGTGTGGTTTTTCTGGACGGTAAAAAACTAAAATTGACTGACCAAGGTGTCCTGGCCAGTCATTATGGTCGTTTCACAGCCCCGATATACGAGACTGCCATTCTTTATTTAGAGTGTATCATCCAGCCATGTGAAGAATTCACGCTGCCACACAATGCCGTTTTGTGGCGAGAGCACCCAGTGGTTTTCTTCAGGGAAGTACAGGAAGCGGCTTTTCAGACCGCGCAGTTTGGCTGCCTGGAATGCCTGGATCCCCTGCTCCAGCGGTACGCGGTAATCTTTACCACCGTGGATAACAAACATAGGCGCATCCCATTTATCAACGTAGCTGACTGGGTTAAAAGCCGAATAAGTTTTGTCGGTTGCTGCGTTTTTATCCCAGTACGCCCCACCAAACTCGTGATCCACAAAGAAGACCTCTTCTGTACTGCCGTACATACTGCGCAGATCGAAAATACCGCAATGGGCAATGAAAGACTTAAATCGACCATCATGATTACCCGCTAAATAAAAGGCAGAATAGCCACCAAAGCTGGCGCCAACAGCGGCAATGCGCGACTTATCAACGTACGGAGCCTTAGCAATCTCATCAATGGCATCCAGGTAGTCCTGCATCACTTTACCACCCCAATCCTGGGTAATGTCTTCATTCCACTTAACACCATGCCCCGGCATACCGCGACGATTCGGTGCTACCACAATATAACCCTGTGACGCCATAACCTGGAAATTCCAGCGGAAAGAGTAAAACTGTGACAGCGCCGACTGCGGTCCGCCTTGTAAATACAGTAAAGTCGGGTACTTCTTACTTTCATCAAAGTTGGGTGGATAGATAACCCAGCTCAGCATATCCTGGCCATCTTTGGTCTTTACCATCTGCTTTTTAACGGTTGGCAGGTCCATATTGGCATAAAATGCATCATTGACCTTGGTCAGTGCTGTCATTTTTTGGCTTTTCAGATCAAAGCGGTAAATTTCCTTCGCTTTGTTCATGCTGTTACGCGTTACCACCAGGTGTTTATCCAGTGCTGCGACAATGCCGTTCACATCGAACTGGCCTTTGGTAAGCTGTTTAACGAGCGGTCTGGCTTTCGGATTGGTGGTCACTGAGACCTGGAATAACTGGATCGTGCCGTCAGTCGGCGCCACAAAATAAATGTGTTTACCGTCTTCGCTCCACTTAAAGCTATTTACCGTACCATCCCAGTGTGCGGTCAGGTTGATGTTGTGATTTTTAACTCTGATGATGATGTCGTTCTTATCAGCTTCGTAACCTGGTGTGGTCATTTGCAACCAGGCCAGATGCCCTTTTGACGAAAATGCGGGGTACTTGTCATAACCAGGGTTACTTTCAGTCAGATTCGTGGTCTGCTTGCTGGCCAGGTTGTAACGATAGATATCAGTATTGGTACTGGCAACATATTCTGCACCGGTGAGCTTTTTACTCACATAATAGATGTTCTCACCTTTAGGTCCCCAGATGTAATCACTGCCGCCGCCAAATGGAGAAGTCGGGCTATCAAAGGGTTGCCCCAGCATGATGTCGACTTTTTCTTCTGTTTTCAGATCCTGATAAAACACATGCTTATAGCTGCCATCTTTCCAGGTATCCCAGTGGCGATAGTTCAGGTCATCAAATACATAGGCGTTTGCCTGGGTCAGTGCTGCATGCCTGTCGGATGCCAGAACCGCCTCTACTTCGACCTTCTCGTGGAACAGCTTTTTGCTGCCATCCACAGAGATTTTGCTGTTTGCCAGCAACCCCTGATAATCATCCAACAACTGCGGTGTACCGCCCTTAAGCGGTACCTGGTAGACTTTGCTGGCAAAATTGTTGTGCTCAACACTGGGCGTGGTCACTTTGTAAATGACGTGAGTGTTGTCTTTATTTAACCCCAACGCGCTTACGCGCTTTACCTGCCAGAGCTTTTCCGGGGTCATCACCTCTTTGGCGGCAACGCCGGTTGTTACTGCCAGCCCCAGGCCAGCATATGCAAGAATTCGCAACATCGCGAAATACCTCCGAAAGTTTAATCCCGGCTAGACTACCTAAATCAGCAGAAACTTAAAAGAGGCTACGACGAGTGGCTTTTTCCGGATGGGGATCCGAACGCCAAATTGGGTTTTGTGAAACTGTGTTTAAAATCGGGGCTACCGCAACTTTGGTCAAGACCTGCTGTATCACAGGCGCCTGAGACATAAAAGTCAACGCTTGTCCGCTAAGCAATAACCAGCTTTATCCTCAGAGCCTTATTCGCAGCAGTGCTCAACCACCCGGTAATTTTCAACTGCGACTTTTTATACACTCAACCGGCCTGAGATAAACGAATGAACCACACCACACCCTTGCCATATTCTGAACAGTCGATATTCAACCAGTCATTTATTCTTACCCGCAAGTTTGTAATAAGGTGTAATTGATGTTGAGTTTTTAACAAAATAGACTAGTAAGCCTGTTTATTTCGTTACTTTTGCCACCGCGATATTGTACAAATTTAAGCCACCCTATATATGCTCGATATGAGTATTAAATTCGATAATACCCGGCTTTAAAATAGTGAATATCAGCAAACTCAGAAGATAATGTGCGCAGCCTTTATCTGCTAATTGAGTTACCTGGATTGTAATACAGCAAGACAGAGTGCGAAGTGCGGGTCATGTCGAGAGGAAAAGGTGTATACCCACAATGCAGAATCCAATATATGCCTGATTAACTGTAATATCAAAGCACACAGGGATATTAATATGTTGGTATCACCACAAGGGTTTAGTACTGTGCATATCAGTGATAAGGAATTTTGCCAAAAAAGCTTTACTGTAATACCTGTGGCATTTTTAATTGATGTTGTTGCAAAAACCAAGATCGTCGCCAGTGCTATGTTGGAAAAGGTAGTGGATAGTATTCAAAAAAAATTTGGCTTCCTTGTACCTGTAATAGCAATGGTCAGCGAGTCGTGCGGGCATAAACAGGTGCTGTTTGAGCGAGGCGCGCTGGACTATGTGAGCTACCCCTTAATTCCCGCAGAATTACTACATCGGCTCAACTGTCTGAAACACATACTGACCTTTAATCAGAATAGCGATTTAAATAGTAAAAATCTTGGGAATAAAAAAGCACGTCTGGCGAACGACGCGGTTGAGATTTTACGCGCCAGATTGTCTGAGAATGTCACTCTGGCTGAACTGAGTACGGCCCTTTCAACGAACAGAAATACCCTGGCCGAAGCATTTAAAACACATATGAATACATCGATTTTTAACTGGCTGAGAGAGCAACGAATGCTCAAAGGCGCACGATTACTGGCCGAAACGTCGTTAAGTGTGGTTCAGATTGCAGAGCGCGTGGGCTATACCGATGGCAATAATTTTTCTACCGCGTTCAAAAAACAGTTTAATATGTCGCCTTTGAACTATCGCAAAGCGCGTCAACGCAGTGCCACAGCGCTGTATGGAAAAAATAGCATAAACCGGTTGAGCCTTTAATGTGCCGCCGCAGGTATTGATTGCAAAAACTGTCTGCGCGCCTCAAAGCGTGCTGCTGGTACATACGGCCAGTAATCTGCGTTGCATAAAGCCTGCGTAAACCCGTCCAGGTCATTATTGACTATGTATTCCTGGATTACTTTGCGGCTGAGTGGCGTGTAGTGTCCGCAAAAGTGTAAATCACCCACCATTGTCTTAATCTTGCTATCCAGCGCCGGCCAATTGACCTTGCCATAGGCTGCCACGCAGTCGGATTTGGCGCAAATGCTTTGCACGTCCTCCTCAACGGCCCGCCAGACCACTTCAAATAGTTTTTGCTGTACCTGCTTACTCAGCCTGAGTTGCGACAACTGCTCAACCAGGATAAAACGTTTCACGTCTTCGCCTGCTAAACCCGCCGCTTTAGCCAGCACACAGGTCGTGGCAAAGTCTAATCCGGCACGGGATAAATCATAAATGATCTGCTCAGCAGAGCGGTCCTTGCAGTCATAACCCCGCACAAGTATCAGCCCGGCGTTGTCGCCCGATACGCACAAAACGCCTTTTTGGCAACAAGCCTTACGGTTGTGTTCCTGCTCCCAGGTAAACTGACTGAGTGAAGTGGTCGTGTAAATCTCGGGCTGCACTGATGGTGCCGGTGCATCAATTTCTTCCATATCAGGCATAGCGGGTTCTATTTGTGTCTGATCATATGGCCGAGTTTGTCCTGCGTTGTCTGTCGGCCGAAACAAGCCCAATGCCTGAATGCGCTTGACCACACGATTGCGAATAACCTGTAGTGCGCCATTCAGGCGCTTTAACCCTTTTACCATAAAATGAATAAGCAAAACCGTTGCCGCGCCGCCCAGGCAGGCCAGCAATGGTTTATCAATATCAAGAATTAATTGACTCTTTATGCCATGCAAGCGCTCAATCGGCAGATAGGAAGATAACAGAAACCCACAGCTCGTGCTGATACTCAGTTTTATCCAGTAACAGGAGGTAAACTCGCCAAGGAAACGCATACTTTTCAGATAGTGCCCAGCAATTGCCCGGCTGATAGCCGCAGCCCCACAGCCGGCAGCGCACAGGTAAAGCATAAAATTAGCGATCCATGACCAGCCATACATGCTGGACAGCGTTTGGTTTAACGTCGCACTGGTGACATAAGGTGACATCGCCAGCGCGCCGACACTGAGTAAACAAACCAGTAGTACCAGAAGTAACTGGCGTACCAGCGGGATTGCCCCTAAAAACCTTAAACGGCTGTTTTCATGCGCCTGGATCAGCTGAATACAGTCAGGTTTTGCCGGGGCTATCAACCCAGTAAGCTGTTTGTGCGTTTGCTCAAGCAGCGCGGTGTCTTGCTCTGATAACCCCTCACCATTTTGCTGCTTGCGTGTCACAGCAGCAAAAAATGCATTCGTTTCGGGTTTTACCGCGATACCCTGCATACTGGCGTAGCGGAGTATCGTGTTGAGTTCATCAATACGTTTATTTATTAGCATACACATTATCAATTTGCGTGTTGGAGATGCATTCGTGATTAAAGTGCGTAATGCATAAGCGATAGCACTCGGCCCCTAACAAATGGAGCCATTGCATCAGGTGCGGTCAAAATTGAATAGTTCCCTAGTCTGATCTTCCTCTCAGAAGCGACTTTAATTATTCCCTGTGGGCTAACTCTGCTGCAGCGATACGCTTTAATCTTAGCCCTTCGATTTAGCAGAGTTTATTTAAAAAACATCATTCTGTTTTCAACAAACTTGGAATTGATTTGTCTTCTATATTCCACTCTCGCTATCTCAATTGCTTGTTCAACTATCGTTCTGTCTATGGAGTTCATAAGTTCCATGTCTCTTTTTAAGTGAGACTTTAAAGTCAATCCGTCTTTAAAGTCTGACCGGGAAAGATCACTGTGCCTTTCCCAATCTACGATAAAGCTCGCAAGCTTTTTAGGGCCCCACTTTATATTTCCAATCTTACTTATCCTTTCATTTATTTGCTGATCACAGAAATGCAGTAAATAGTGGATCCTATCCATCTGTGCTAAGGTAATAGCCATATTCAATGAAGCAAAACCATAATCTTTTATTGCCTGGGATATATTCTTTGCATGCTCTCCATCGCCCGATGGATATAAATACTTATCTATGTTCTTCAGGCAGTCATGTGTGTAGGTTTCTACATAAGGAAGTCTGTCGCCACTTGACTTGGATAATTTCCCGCTGATACTCCCAGCGAACTTTATAAAGTCGGACAGGTAAGTAAAAACGGGTATTTTTGACAATGCATAGAGAAACAACGAACCAACTTTGTATTTATCGTAGTACTTAGTGGAGGTTACCTTGTTGATTGGCGCCTTCATTTTTTTAAAGAAAGTTACTTCAGGATTATAAACATCGCCATACTTGCCTTTATAAAATTCAGCTTTCTCCAGGTAGAACCTTGTTACACTATCATTTAAACTCAAACTCATTCTTTTCACCATTTAGATTTAAAAAATTAAACTCTCAAACTCTTATTTCATATAATTATGACCATCACCACCATGGCTCGTATTATATGAATAATGTTCAAACCGGATATTTCTGGCTTCATTTATGATTCTACGCTGTTCAAAGCGCATTTTTTTGCCAGCCTCTTTACGGTTCTTAAACCGCACCCATAGCTCCCTTTCTTTTTTTGTTTTCTCGTCAGCTGGCAGGTTTTTAATTCTTCTTTCTATATAGCTTTTGGGGCCTTTATCGTAAAATTCCGCAGCGGATAGCTTATGCCCTAAGTGGATTTTTCTTATTCTGCGGCCAGAGTTTTTTGACTGATAAGTGTCGGTTAATTCTATCCAGCCACGGTGAGAATCTCCCGTTTTAGCTAATACCTCCCAGTTTCCAGAGTCACGCAATTGAACCGCTGTGGGCTTTTCTAAAAACTGCCCCTGATAGCGTGCTTTTTTTGCTTTGGCATAACGTTCAAGTACAGCTATACCTAATCGACTTGTCAGGCTGGAAGAGTGGCTAGGTATAAGCGCTTGTCTTCTGCCACCCGATGGAAGCCATTCATCATCATGTCGTTTTCCCATACTTTTCTCCGGTGATAGTTATAATCAGATTGTTTTACTAAGAATTTAAAGAGCAAGTGAATGCTACTTGCTGTGTGAGCATGATCATCCCTTTATCTGCACAGGGATCTGGCCCGGGCTGGTAACGCTGATCACTCCCGCCCACATGCACATCAACCTGCAGCTGTCGGTTAATATGGGCTTATTGGCGAGTAAAATCGTTGGTGCGCTGGGGATCCAGGGCGCAGGTATCGAAGGCACACAGGGCATAGGGGTGAGTACCCCAAATGCAGCGGCTGTTGCAGCGGCCACCGCAGGATTGGCAAGCGAGTTACACATGCCAAAGGGCAGAATATTCTTAAAGGGAATGTAGTCCATAACATTGGCCATCGGGGTGTTTTGCATGACCTTGTTTTCTGGTGTCACTATCAGGGTTGAAGGCGCCATACCGCATGAACATTGCAGTACTGCCCCCATTGCTACGGCCTGTGCCATGGTTAGTCTCCGTCTGCTTCTTGTGTCTGAATGGTGATTTTTCCGTCCTGCCACTGCATCAGTTCGGTGTCTTTGTCTTTAGTCCGCTTGATACTGAATACAGGCTTGTCGTCCTGATATTCATGTCTAATCGCAGTCTGATCTTTGTCATTATTACCCAGCAGCAAATGATTCCCCTGGGTGTTCTGCTCCATAAAAACCGAAGCGCCCCAGTCCAGTACCCGGCAAACTCGCGCTTCAAATAAGCTTATTTCCAGCAGTACCCGGCACCCTTTATACAATGGAAAATAAAAATGAGGGGGCAAAAAATCTGGCCGGAATAATAGCTTAATCTCCTGATCCCACAGCGGAATATGAACGCGGTACTGGTTTTGTTTGGTGCTCTCATCCTGTGCGTACTGGTAGCTTTTGTCCTCGTCTGCACCCGGCTCTGAAAGGATAATCCCTTCAACAAAGCACGGCTCAGGTGACTTCGCATCCCCATCAATGCTGTTATCTTGTTGATGTTCAAATATCCCCTGATACTCGCACTGATATTGAGTCGCCGGCATATTAAGGTCATCCGGTGCGTTTTGCCGGGTGGCTGTGAGCTTAATCCCGGTTTTGACTCCCTGATAGGGTTGCTGATAGGCCAGCGAGACTTTACTCCAGCCTGGGTGTTTGAGCTCTAATCCCACACCGGGATAGAGCTGGTTAACCGGTATCGCACGCAGTGAAAACTGAAGCTTTGCCATCTTAGGTGTGCTATGACTGAGCTGTAATTTCTTCTGCGTATTTTCCGTGTCGGTAAATGGGCTGCGCATTAGCCGGTCATTTTTAATGCCCTGAACAAGCAGGTTCTGCGACAGCGGGATGATTTTTGCCTGCGTACTATTTGCATTCAGCAGGTTTTGCGACTGAATATCTACTTTGGGATAATGGAGCTTAAACCTCGGCCTGTCGGCCGCAAACAAATCCAGATTTTGTGCCGGGCGCACCTTGTCATCGGTAATGGTGTAGCTATTTTTTTCATAATCATAGCGCCAGAAAACGCCCTGCTGTTTCAGATAACTCAAAACAAACTGGTAGAAGCTTTGTCCCGTTGCGCCCATCGACAGGCAAATAAGAGGCTGAGCTTGCTCTAATACGCTACTGCCAAACTGGATGTTGAGTGTATCGGTTGCCTGGGCACTGATCACCTCTTTCATGGACTTACCCACATACAGTTCACACGGAAAATGCTGTTGCCACAAAAACTGTGCAGCATCGAAAAAACGACACTGATATTTGCGATACAGCACCTTGTTGCCCTTTACATCCATAAAGGTCTGCTCGTAGACGGAGCGCTCAGCCACCAGCGCCTTCAGTGTCAGCGTGTCTTTGTCCGGATTGGTCGAATCCTGGCTCAGTCCCAAGGTCAGGTCAATCAACTGCTCGCTGGTAAAGTCACCGATGAGGGTGTCACTGCCCAACTCGTCCGACAGCCAAAAATGTACTTCTCCGTTAAACCCTTGTTTATCTAGATGAAGCTGACAGAACTTAATATTGCCGCCGGCCACCGTGTGGGTTTGATGGTTAACTGTGAGTGTCAGCGTAAGCGCTGCTTTGTCTGTAAACATGGTGATTACTCGTAGAAAGAGTTGAGTTCCAGCGCAACAAAGGCGTCCAGATCCATCTGGTACAACTCGTTCAGTGCATCAATACTCGCTTGCTGAGACAGCGCCATCTGCGCTTCCATTAGGGCCTCACCATGACTGATTTGTGCATGTACATAGGGACCGAATAACGCCGGGAAATAAAGGCGCGGATCAAAGTTTTCGATTATGTGCGCTATGTCTTCTTTGATGATGGCCGCTTTAAGATAATCCTGTTGCTGTAGCAGGTTTTGAAACACAGTCATTTTTTTGAGCAGCAATGTCAGAGCGTGCGATGTTTCTGGCTGTGCAAATGAATTTGTCTCCACGGGCAAGTCGCTATCGATTTGGGCCTCTGTGCTCGCTTGCTGAACGCCCTGCTCCCATTCATCCTCAGACACAGTCGCCGAATGAGGCGCCTCAACCTTACCCGGTGATACGTCTAACAGCGCGATTTTTTCCTGATACATTTTCAGGTACATGACAGAGTTCAGTTCAGTACCATCCAGGTGTTGCAGCAGCCCTTGCGTAAAGTCCTCGATTTCATCCAGATGTGCACTTTGCGTATCCGTATTCAAATCATCAACAAGCAGCTGTAATGTCGAACAACTTTGCGTCAGCTGAAACCCCAGTTTGCGGGTGATCTTTTTAAATAGCAGCGCCAGATTGAGGTCAATTTCCGCAAGCTCAGCTTCCGCAGTAAACGTTTGTGGCAGTAGCTGATGGCGGTGTTCTGTGAGTAACTCTGCCAGCAGGGGAAGCAAAGCGCGCATTCCATCTTGGGTCAGCCACACGTCACTGGCATACAAATACAGGCAGATCACCCTGATATCGCTACATCCCTGAGAGAATAACGTCAGGCAAGTTTGAGTGACCGCTGGCAATGCCCGAACGCGCATGTGTTCATCAATTGGCGCTAAAACCGCCTGGTCAAAATCATCAGGGTAAGCGTAAGACACTTGCAGCGACTCATAGACCGCAGCGTAGACTGCTCGCTCTCCCATGTCCTCTGCCAGATCGTTTAAGTGGTTTTGATTATGATTGTTCACTCGACCTCCCGTAGCCATGGGTTTGCCCGTAAAACAGCGTTACTTTACCCGCCTGTTGTGCGCTGCCCAGTGCATGAAAACCAAGTGGGGTGGCAAAGCCCGCATTACCGGTTTTTAACGGTCTCAGCCGGCCCAGGATCCGCACTTCCAGGTGTAATGATAAAGGCGCGAGCAAAGGCAGAATGTGTTGCCGAAGCCGGTGCTGTAGCTGCGCTATGTCAAAATGCCTGTCCTGCTCAAATAACGTCACAACAATCCCTTCTTCTTTGACAAAGTCGGTATCGCCCAGCAGGTATTGGTTGCCGGTCACGACCTGACCTAACGGGGTTCTGGCAAGCTGCTGTACTTTAATTTTGTGGTTGGGTTGAGTGTGTATTCGGTACTCAGGATAAATGTAGTCAAACACACTCTGGATAGTGCGCACTGACTTAAGGTTTGTCAGTGCCAGCGCATGAGACTGATAATTGTGCCAGTGGCCAAATGCACTGTGATTGAACTCAGGGAACAGGCTGTGCACCAGCTGTTGCAAAATAATGTGATCAAAGTAGCCAATAAAATGCCTGAACTCGTCAGCGCGATCCATCAGGGTGTCTCTCAACTGCAAAATATAACCAGGCAGCGGGCTTTGCGGGCTCAGCAACCCCAGATTCAGACTGATCACCACGGCATCGGAGGTAAATTCAATCGTTTCGACAATGCGCTGCTCAGAGATCAGGCTGTCGTGACTGGCAAACCAGATGTTGCTGTAACCCAGATGTCTGAGTAATCGCAATAACGCGAGTAAGTCAAATTGCTGAATGTTGTCTTTGATCTGTTGTGCTGTTTTATCCATGGATCACTTGCCTTAGTACACATACATCCAGAAAGTCCTCTAGCAACTGCAGCTGCTCAAACAGTTCTGTCTGATCAGCGCCACCGTGGGTCGACTCCAGCAGCTGATTGCTTAGCATCAACAAGCAAGCCTCATGCGCAGGCTCCAGGGGATAGTCCAGTTCACTGATATCTTGTTTGAGCTGACCGATAAGCTGTGTAAGCAGCGCTTCATCGCGCACGGGCGCAGTCATACTCTACATTCCCCCGCCGTTTGCCTGTTGCAGGTTTAAACGAATGTGCTGAACCCCAAACCAGTGATTAACCCCCATTTCAAATATCCGGATAAACAGACGAACGGTCAGCTCACTGGTATCCACATAGCGGATGACCATCGTAAAGTGCGCCGGATCTGAGGTTGCTTCAACCCCTCTGAATCCGTGTGCAATCACGTCAAACTCGCGCGCCAGCTGCGTGGCAAAGACATAAAAAAGCTCAGTCAGGTGCTTTGCCGTAACCACCTCGTTGCCACCAATAGCCAGCAAAGACATAGGTGGTAAGGCGCTGTTTTTATGGGCCAAAGCGCAGGTCTGTCGGGCTTCGTTTAGTGACCAGGTTACGCCGGGAAGTTCCATTTTATTCGGTGTTGCCGTCAGCTTATGCCACAGCCAGGGGCTAAACGCCGGGTTGTGTCCGTTGGCCTGAATGCTGACTGTGCGCGGCTCGGCGAAAGCATCGGGCAGATTCAGGTCCAGCTCCCAGTGTTGCTGGTTATTTATTGTCAAATTGTAGGTGTTGTCTGCCTGGCTGAGCAGTGAGGGCAATAAGGGCAACTTCTTATCGCCCAAATGCTGAAAGACCCCACGCACCGAATGGATCTCAACCTCTGGCTCGTCGCCGACAATGGCATATTGCGAGCGAGTGCCGTCACACCAGATACTTTTCGCCTGAGTTTGGTATAAATTAATTGCCGGTGTGCAAAACAGCCTGAAACAGTCTTTCGACAGTGCAGGCAATGTGCGGTGCTGTTTTAAGTGAATGCTCAGATAGAAACTATGCCAGTGCTTAGGTGCTTGCTTGATTGACAGTGCCAGACAAAAGTAAGCATAAGGAAAGTGCAGCAGGTTACGAACGGTTTCTATGGGATGCATCCCAAACTGACATTCAGGCTGGCGAAAAACCAGCGTACAAGGGACGCTCTGCGTGTCGTTATCAAAAGTCACTTCAAGGCGGGTTTCTTTGTCCTGCAGTGCAGTGAGTAACGCCAGTGTGGCATTAAAGTCATTGCATACATTGAGATAAACCGGCAGCTCCCCTGGCGCCTCGTGCATTCGGGTAAAAGCGTCAAACCGCAACCTGAGCGTCTGATCGGTTAATCCCGTCGGCGCACAGTCCAGATGACTAAGCTGCACAGGCTGCAAAGCAAGTGCATTGCAAGCGCTAAACATGGCGGTTTTAAAATCTTCATTTTGTATCGCAAACGGTGTTCCCGCCTCAATCTGATAACGCATCGTCATTTTCGCATCCGGGTGCGCCTGAATAATGGTTTTTGCCGGCAGCGCGGTCGTCATGTAGGGGTGAATCTGTGTCAGCAACTGCTGTTCATGACTGTGCAGTGTAGACAGCGCAGCCTGTTGAGTATGCGCTGTGCAATAGGCAATGGCCTCTGTCAGCCGTTTGAGTTCCGGGTCGTCCCTGTCCAGCGCTGCGGTAGCAAACGCACTCTGGTACTGAGACCTAAACTGCTCCAAACCTTGTAGCTGAGAAAGATAAATTTGATGGGTATGATGACTATCAGACATATGTTTAACCTTGCTTTATCAGCGCGCCTTTGATGTTGGTGATGCTTTGACCTTCCAGGGTCGTCATATTGCCCTTCACATTCACCTGCGCATTGGCTTGCGCCTTGAAGTTGCTGCCAGCCTTAATACTGGTTTCTGACCCGCTTTCAACCGACACACTGCCACTGGCTTTGAGAGAAAAGTTTGTGCAGCTCATTTCAATCGTCTCTTTGTTCATCGACAGCACACTCTTATTTCCGTCGACATCAATGCTCAGTGAGTCTGCTGTTTGCGTTGTTTGCGTGGTCGACGAGCCGTTCTTACTGATGAGTGTGATACTGGTATTACTCAGCTGTATCTGATGCTCGTCACTGGAATCTTTATTCTTTACATGCACAGTGATCCCTTCGCCCTCGTCTTTACTGAGTTCAATGGTGCAGATCAGGGTGCTCATATTGCCGGCCCGCGCAATTGCACCCTGAACTGACAAGGCGCCCCGTTAATTTCACCACACAACAGGATGCTCGACTCGCGCATGTCTAATTCGTAGCGCACGTCTGCCAGGCTAAAACGGCTTTCCCAACGGTTTATCTGTATCCTGATATGCTCACACAGGCTTTGCATCAGCGGCTCCGAGAGGCGTTCACCGATTTCACACGGGATCCCATAATCACTGTCAAAATGGCTAAACCCGGCCGTGGCGTTAAGCAATACTGTCAGATGATTTTTCACCGCATCCATGACCGTGTGGGCGGCGTAAACCGGCTTACTACAAAACTTACCGACGAGCCGCATAGTTTTTGGTTTCCGTTATAAATTCAAACAAGTAGCCCCTGAATTCACTTTGTCCATAAAAGGCGAAGCTATGCGCTTTAACGATGTCGTGCCACTCGCCTTCTTTATGCACCTCAAAGTATTGTGCGCCGCGATTATGCGGGCGGTTTTCATTCAGCCGAGCCAGCACCGTATCGCTGGTCACCTGAGTCAGCCTCAGGTTTTCAATATTATCCGGGGCGGCACTGCGCAGCCTGGATTCCGACGAGACCAAACCCGGTACCGGACATTGTCCCACCTGAGTCTGGCTTTCATGATAAATGGCCAGATAAAAACGCGTGTTTTCTTGTTCTGCATCGGCATCCACCAGACAGGAATAAATGCCGTTAGTTTCGCGCAAGGCACTATGCCGATAACTGTATTCTTTGAGGAAAATCACCTCATCCAGCAAGTCGATGAGTTTATCAAATACCTCTGCCAGCGCATTGTGGCGATAGACAATGGCGGCCGTTTTGGGCAGTCCATTACGATAGAGTTTACAGTCAATATAAAACGCTTCGAGCTGACAGAACAGTTCATACGGGTGCAGTAACACTTCGCATTCGGTTTGCGTGATGGTATTGAGCATCCGCTGCGTTTTGTACAAGCTGCTCAGCAGACTAAGCTGATGTGTTTTGATCACTTCCTCCGAGTGCTGTTCACTGGACTGCCTTTGTTGTTGGCACTCAATGGCAGACAATGCCGCCTGCTGTGAATTTTTGGCTTCGATAGCCTGTAGAATCGGCTCTTCGAGTTCTGTTTTGAAACAGGTCAGATATTGCTGTAGTGTCTGAGCCCGCTTAGTAAACAGCGAAGAGTTTGATAACACCAGCAGTGGTGGTAAGTAACGCTCGTCTGGCAACCAGTTTTGTGCATTGTTTTTTGCAAAGTGAACCAGTTTAAACTGATGAAGCTGGGTCAATTTGCCACGCCTGGCGAGCACTTCCGCTTCTGACGTGGCTAAATCGGCAAAGCTTGGCACTGAGATGACCTCCAGCACATAGCCTTTGTGCACCACATCGTCATTACCGGGCGCTATATTGCGCTCTGCGTCCTGTTGCAGCTCAAGCCGAATGTCTTGTGCTGTCAGTGCATTGTGTTCATAGATGTTGATGTATAGATCGGCACAAACAGCAGTTTTAGGCAGGATCACTTGCCCCCGGTTAAACAAAAACTCAGCATTGGCATTGAGCTTGATGAGCTCCCCGGAGGGTAAAATGCAACAAAACTCCGAGATCCCCACTATGTCCTTTGCAGTTTCGGATAGGTCCATTGCCAGCTGCGCCAACCCATAAAAGGGTTTACCAGTCAGACTGAACCTGATTGAGCTGTCGGTTAACAGAGCGGTCTCTTGTGCGACAAAATGTTCCGGCAGTAGGGTTTGTCCGAGCTGCCAGTGGACCTGAGCCAGTTCTCCCAGCATGTGTCTCTCCAGATGTAAAATATTAGAACCAGAAAATAGGGAGCAACGAATGCAGGATGAGTCACTCCCTGAGACGGGGCGGATTATTCAGCGACGCTGACACCCCATTTCTTGACGAACTTGGCGCTGGTATTGACGGCAAAGTGCGCTTCCTGTTCTTCCTCTGTAGGCATGACGCCCAGGAAGAAGCTGAAGTTTTTCGGCGAGACCACGTCGTCAGCTTGATCCAGGTCGACACCAAAGTCCAGTTCGCCGCCGTTTTTGGCAACCAGGCCATTCAGATCGGTTTCATTGGTGTGGAAGTTGGGATAGAACTTCTTCTCTTTCGGATCATAATCGTAAATGACAAAGGAAAAAGACACACTGGTATCACTCATCGAGGTATGTTGCAGCAATACACTGCTTTCCTTGTTGTCCGTAGAAATGCGACAGCCGAACATGATCGGGTCGGCGTGCCCGCCTTCCCAAAAGATATTAGAGATAACCCCCACGACTTTGACCTTGTCACCACTGATGTCTGTGGGCACGGTGACCGCCAAGTCTTTTTTATATTCTTTGTCGCCAATTTTCAGTGAGGTAATGTGACCCACCTGTATTTGTGCATCTTTTTGAAAGTTAAATCCCTGCTCAACGCTGCACGCCAGATTTGTTGAAGCCATAATAGTCTCCGCAATAATAAGTTAAATGTTAAAGTTGTGTTTCCAGTCTCAGCTCGGCATCCAGTCCTTCAAACTGCAAGTGAGGCGAGACACTCACGGTGCACTTGTACCACCCTATGTCCCCTTCCTGGGCAACTGTTTCAACATTGACTGCTTTGAACGGATAGCTTCGCAGGGTCAAGTCGTCCGGGTTGACGACCGTCGTCACATAGCTGTTCAGCCAGTTACTGATGGTGTTGGTAATATATGGCGCATCGGCCGTACCACCTATGTTGTCGCGCATAATACATTTGATGTAGTGAGCGATTTTGGTAATTGACAATGTGTAAGACAGGTTTGTAACCAGCTGAGAGTTTTCAGTGTCTCTTGGGTCCTTAAAGCGCTTGGGCTTTTTGATGGACTGACAAGAAAAGAAGCACGCATTGGTGGTGTCTTTTTGATAAACCAGTGGCATAAATCCGGCTTTGGCAAACTCCAGTTCACGATAATCCGGCATCACCAGTTCAACCGGTACTTTGGTCAGGGTCAGGCCATTTTGTTTAAAGGTATGACTGGCAAGATTTGGAATGTGGCCACCGTTTTTAGGACCCCGAACGGTCTGACACCAGGAGGTCTCCTCGTACGAATGAACAATGTTGCGGGCAAATAACATCGCCGCATTGGCCCAGGTATAATGGTGATGATCGTCGACTTTTTCTGTGTAGTTGAGGCCAGGTACCGGATTATCTTCAATATGATAAGGCGCCCTGATCATAAATCTGGGGACCGTAAAGGCCAGGTAGGCAGCTTCATCCGAGTCTCTAAACTCGTTCCACTTAGAGAACTTGCCCTGAAGCATGTGTGATTCCAGGTTTTTGATTTCCGCAAGCTGGTTGATGTCGTCCTGCCCGACAAAGAACTTGGGACCCACCGAAGAAACAAAGGTACAGTGAGACGCATTGGCGATTTTACCCATGGTTCTTAACCAGCCAATATCGCGCTCGCTGTTTTCAAACTCATAGAGCCCTATCATGGCACTGTAAGGCTGACCACCATACTGGTCGTACTCTTGTGTATAGAGCTTTTTGAACAAACTGCTGTTGGCGATATCGCGACGATTTTCGGCAAAGTCATCTTCCAGCTCTTTTTTGGTGACATCGAGCAAGTCAATTTTAATGTCTTTAGAAAAGTCGGTTTGCTCAATCAGGTATTCCAGTGCGCGCCAGTTGGCTTCCAGGTGCTGAAAGGCAGGCTCATGAAGTACATTATCGAGCTCTTGCTGGATCGCGTTGTCTATCGCGGTGGTGTTGTTAGTGATGTTTTCTTTGAGCTCAAACAGCAGTTCCGCGCCACTTGCATCCGCGGCTTCGCTCTGCGGTAAGCAACCTGTGTGGCTCAACGCCGCGATTTGCATCAGCAGGCGGTCTACCTCTGTTTCCTTAATACTTAGTTCAAACATCGGCTTGTCTTTATCAGCAACCAACGCCGGCGTCCAGGTGTCTAGTATGCTGATAGAGTCCTGATATTCAGGTAATGCTTTGAGCGCATCAATGGCATTTGTGGTTTCCTCGGATCCGCCCGTCTCAACAGCTACTACGACTGCATCATTTGCTGTTTCAAGAGCCTTCATTCTCTCCTCATCACCAACAAAGGCGCTCAGTTTGGTCAGGCTTTCTTCCAGGGCATTGTCTGTCACAGCCAGGGAAGGCAAGGCAGTCTTGAGATCGTCGATATGAAATAGCAACGCGTTCCCTGCTTCATCGGCAAAATGCGCTTCCACCTTACCCAGCGCATTGAGATACAACTGCCAGGCTTGTTTATATTGCTCCAGGTTTTCTTTGCCTGGCACTTTTGGGACACTGGCAAGATGATGAGCGGCCAGTATCAGTGCATCGATGGTCAGTTTCTGCTTCTTTTTGGCTAACAAAGCTTGCACAGCCGACGAATTACCTGCGCTCCCTTCACTCTCTTCCTGAGTTATGAGGTTGACACTTTGGAGTACGTTATCAATAAAGTTGGTTGCGGTTTGGTCGCTCATCATGAATTTCCTTCGCTCTGCTCGGTTTTCGGGAGGTAAATGCCAATTATTTCTTTCAGCTCGTCTTGCACCGTTTGTGAATTACTGGCGGTCAGCAGATCTTGCAGTGCCTGCCGATAGCGCTTGTTGTTGGTCAGATTTGACATCACTTCATTAAGCAGACGCTTTGTTTCAAGTTTATCTTTGATTTCCGGGCGGCTGTTTTCGAGGATCCTGTCGGGGCTAAATGCATCCAGATGGGTAAACTGAAGATCACCACCTACCGCACTTTTAACCCGCAATAACTTCATCACGGGGTTATATTGCTCAATGGATGTCAGCTTAGTGCCGTTTTCGCTGTGCAGCTTGATGTCGGTGATTTCCGTTGCATCAAAAATATGCCGTTTATCCAGTGATAAGCGCTGGCCTTGCTCATCGGCCTGACCGATTTGCTTTTTGGCTACAGTACTTTGTTCATGACCTGAGAAACCGGAAAAATCGCCGGCGATAAGGATCCGCATCGGCAAAGTAATGTCTTCTGGTACACCGTTAATTTGAGTGCGATAACGCAAGGTTACGCGGGATTTTGGCATATTCTTATCATCTTGAATGGCCATAAAAACTCCTGTTTGTTTTATATAAAGCGTCTAAGACTTTGTGAGTCTGGTATTGAGTAGATAGCGAATTTCACTCAGGGTGTTGTAAATCGCTAAATTGGATTTGGCTGCGATTGCGTCCTGATTGGCCTGTAGCTCAGGTATTAGCTTGTCAGGGCTGCTTTCATGGCCCTGATAACGATACGCATAACGGACTTGTATCTGGCCAGTTTCGCTCCGCTCGGGTGCCTTTGTATGCGCGTCGGTGAGCAGCCTTTCAGTCGTGCGCTTTACGTCGTGATAGCAGGTGTCTCTGCCTATGACGTTCTCTGCATCGGGCCTTGCACAATACAAGACCTGCAATTGAGGTGGGCTGTCAGCTAAAAAATGATAAGACACCCACCAGCACGCATTGGCGGTGTTTTTTGTCAGATAGCCAAGGATATCGGTATACGGGTAGTTAGGAGTATTTATCTCATTGAAGTAACTGACTTTATCGCCGTAACTCAGCTTGCCATACCGGGTAATATAAAGCGTATTTGCAGGCAGCGGATACGCGCAATAACCAAACCCGTTTAGTGACGCCGCGCCTGTTTGCTTGTCGACAAGCATATGCACTCTGCCAGGCAGCGGGAGCACACTGAATGTGTCAGTTTCAGCATTTTTATAACTTAACGCACCGATCCCACCGAGTACTTTATGCCAGATAACCCCCATTAATGCCGGCTTTGCGTGCAGGCACTTACGCTGATTAAAACTCAGCCAGCGCTGACTTTGGTTATCGTCGTCCAGAATAACGTAGCGCCTGCATTGGCGGATATATACGGACTGTTCGATAACTAAATCCCGAAGTGCCGGGGTCAACAGCAAAACCGTGCTGGCGCGCCAGTCTAGCAGTTTGCTCAGCCACTTAAATTTACGCAGTGCGCCATTGCCGCGCAGCGCACTGCAGCCAGGGCTCAGCGCTTTAAAACAACCTCCGGCAAACAAACTGGTGAGCATGAGCTGATATCGCAACACCCCGGGATTCAGCACCGCCAGGGTGTCGGTTTTTTTCAGATCCAGCGCATACATACTGGATAACATCAGGCTCTGAAAAAACATTTCGGCTGTTAATGTATAGGCTTTACAGCTGTCTGATGAACTGGGGTCAAACTCAATGCACACAGGCTGATCTGCGCTGTATATGGTCGTGTTTTTTTTCACACTATTGAGCAGACAATCATCTGAACATCTGAGTGGCGTTGACACCACATCAGCGACATGCAGCCTGCCCTGGGGCGGATCAACAGATTCACTGAGCCATACACGCTCTGCCTGGGTATTAGCAATGATGTGATCCGGTGTGATGGACACTATTTTTTGCCCGAGCAGGAATCGCTCAAAACGATTATCTTCGGGCATATCCGCCACACAAAACACACACCCCAGATGCATGGCACTGAGTATATGAACCACTAAGCTCAGGTCGGGTAAGTTCACCAGCATCAAAGTATCGCCACTGGTTACGCCGTTTTCTTGCAAGCCAAGTGCAGTGTCAACAATCGCCCGCGCCAGCGCTGAGTAACTAACATGCTCAGAGCGGAACTCTGTCAGCTGCAGTGCCGTTTTCCCGCCACTTTGCAGTGGCTGTAAAATCAGGTCCTGAATAAAGTTGAACCCCAGCGCCGGGCTGCTCTGTTTTTGCCTGACACGTTTGTCCAGATAAAGCTGCTGGATCACGTGATCGGGCCATTGAGCACTTGCTTCAACCTGCTCGATATCCAGCAAACTATCGCCCTTAAATTTCACCGACATGCCATACTCTATTGAATTGCGAAATTATTTTGACCAGAGCAGCTCTTTTTGACGGTTCAAGCCTGAGCCTGTGGCTCTATGTCCAGAAACTCAACCGGGACCGTGATAACCAAAGATTGTGACAAGCCTTGCAGCGCAAGCGCCACTTTATTGTCTGTTGCATCAGCCAACAGCGCCCCGCGATAGCCTTTTAAACTGCCCTCGCGGATAACCACTTGTGCGTCTTTTTTAAGTTGCTTGTCTTCATACATAAGCGCCTCCGGAAACGCCTGCAAAACAGCCTCAATTTGCTCAATGTCTTGATCTGTGATGGTTGGAAAGACCTTGCCATGGCCGTTATTGCTGCCGCCATAAGAAACGAAGAAACCAAATTCAGACAGTCGCTCGACTGAACGCATTTCCTCGGGGAGAAGCTTGGCAAACAGGTAAGACTTAAACGCTGGCTCTTCGATGACCTTGACTCTGTCGGACCATTGCCGGGTTATTTTGCGCAGTGGCAAGTAGCTCGTTGTTCCCAATGCTTCAAGCTTTGTGTTGAGCCTTTTTTCAGCATTTGGCTGAGTGTAAATCTGAAACCATTTTTTTCTGTCATCGAACATCTGGGCAAGCTCCGCCACGTCAGTCACAGTGTGCTGAAGTGGTTATTGATTATGTCGGGTTGTGTCGGCTCAAACTTTGCGCGCGGGCACAAAGAGCGATAAGAAGTAGTGTAATGTTCTGGGAAACAGGAAGCTTTGCCGGATACATGCATTTCTTTGTGTAATGCACAATACATTGCACAAAACAGAAAAACTCCTTAGTAGCCGACTTGATTCTGACCATCTGGCTGCATGGTAAAGTGCCATAAGAGCGCTAAGCGTCAGTAACATATCGGATTATTATGCCCACTTACCGCGTATCTATTCCAATTAGTGTTACAACGTATCATAAATAGGGAGTATCAAACGGCGGTTTGTATTCCCAGTGCAGGTGTATAAGCGGTCAACCACTATTACGAGTTGAGTACGAAAACAATGAAAAAACTTTCTATTTTAACGTCTTGTATCGCACTGGCGTTGTCTGGATCAGCACTGGCTGCTGAGTCTGCGCACACTAACAATACACTCACCTATCAGGATCTGTTCAATATTGAATACGCCGCTAACCCGGTGGTCATGCCGAATGGCAAACAAGTTGTCTATGAGCGCCGCAGCATGGACATCATGACCGACAGCCTGAAAAGAAACCTCTGGACGGTATCACTGGACGGAAAAACACACCTACCTTTGCTGTCAGACTCTAAAAATCATTTCAGCCCGGTGTTTTCCCCCGACGGCTCTAAAATGGCCTATCTTTCAAGCAAGGAAGGCAAAATACAGATTTATATGCGCGATTTGGCCACTGGCCTGACTGCGCGGGTGACCGATGTCAACATGACGCCCGGTGGATTGAGCTTCTCGCCAGATGGAAAGCAACTGGCGTTCTCCATGTTTACACCGGGAAAAACTAAGCCACTATTTAGCCTCGATTTTAAACCCAAAGATGCTAAATGGGCTGACAATGCCCAGTATATAGACCAAACGTTATTCCAGCGTGATGGTGCTGGCATGAAACGTCCGGGTAATATGCACGTTTATGTTGTGCCCGCCATTGGTGGCTCACCGCGACAAATTACCTCGGGTAAACACGATTACGCGGGTTCACTGGCCTGGACAAGCGATGGTAAGCAGATCATTGTCTCTGCGAATACACATGATGATGCCCAGTTTGACGTATTCAATAGTGATTTGCTGGCCATCGATGTGCTGACATCCAAAATCACCGAGCTGACCGCTATGTCTGGCCCGGAGCACAGTCCTAAGCTGAGCCCCAACGGTAAAAAGCTGGCATTTGCTGGTTTTGAAGACAATGGCAAATCGAATCAAATCTCTGAGTTGTATGTAATGAACCCGGATGGCTCAGACATTAAGCGACTGACACCCAACCTTGACCGTAGCGTTGGTAATGTTAAATGGGCCGACAACAGTAAAGGCTTATATTTCAGTTATGATAACGAAGGGAAAAAACACGTCGCCTATGTCTCTTTATCTGGCAAGATCAAAACGTACACAGATGCGCTGGGCGGCATGAGTTTAGGCCGCCCTTATACGTCGGGTCATTTTGATGTGACCGGTAATGGTCAAATTGTTTACACTCAGTCCACTGGCGTGCGCCCTGCCGACTTAGCCGTGGTCAGTAAGCGTGGAAAAGTCACTCAGCTGACCGATCTGAACAGTGATGTGTTCGACCATAAAACACTGAACCAACCTGAGCTGATGGAAGTAAAAAGCAGTGTCGACGGCAGACGCCTGCAAGCCTGGGTCGTGACCCCGCCCAACTTTGACCCGAATAAAAAGTACCCGCTGATCCTGGAAATTCACGGTGGCCCGCATACCGCGTACGGCCCGGAATTTTCGACCGAAGTACAGTTATTCGCAGCCGCGGGTTACGTCGTCGTTTACGGTAACCCAAGAGGCTCCACCTCAATGGGCGCTGACTTTGCCAATGAGATTGATAAAAACTACCCGTCAGAGGATTACAACGACCTGATGGACATGGTGGACGGTGTCATTGCCAAAGGCTACGTGGATCAGGACAACCTGTTTGTCACCGGCGGCTCTGGCGGCGGCACTTTAACCGCCTGGATCATTGGCAAAACAGACCGCTTTAACGCATCTGTGGTTGCAAAGCCCGTAATCAACTGGACCAGCATGATTGGTGCCTCCGATATCTATACCTTTATGACGCGTTACTGGTTTAGCGATTTGCCGTGGAACGACTACCAGCAATACTGGAACCGCTCGCCGTTATCTCTGGTTGGTAATGTGAAAACGCCCACTATGGTACTCACCGGTGAACTCGACGTGCGCACCCCAATGAGTGAAAGTGAGCAGTATTATGGCGCACTGCAACTACAAGGTGTAGACAGCGCTTTTGTGCGCATTCAGGGTGCCTACCATGGCATTGCCGCCAAGCCCTCAAACCTGGCCCGTAAAGTGGGTAATATCCTGGCCTGGTTTGAGAAGTACAGAACCGACAACAAAGAAGACTAAGCCTTTGCAGCCACCCGTATGGCGGGTGGCTCCTTCCTGTTACCGGGTGACAGTCACAGACTTGTTAAAGGCCTCGCAAGTAAACATATGGATGTGCTTCAAGTTCCGCTATCAATGCCTCATCAATCACCGTATTATCGACATATATGCTTATCCTTTGCGTTAAGTTGTCCAGCCCGACAACGCTGTTAAGTACGTTCTTTGCAAAGCTGATACTCGTTACTCGGCTATTGGCTGGTATCGTAAAACTCGTCGCAGGCACTTCATCCGCCCAAAATTCGCGTACCATACCCGGAATATCAATCGACGCGATCTTCGTTCTTCTGATAGATACACGAGACAAAACCTCAAACGATGAGACGTCTAGCTCAGTCAAGTCAGTGTCCGATAAGTACAAATAAGATAATTCTCCACCATTGAAATTAATACTCTTTAACGGGTTATGCGAAACATCCAGCTTATCATGGAAACCATTGTACTTTGGCAGGTCCAGGTGTTCCAAGGCATTATGGGATACATTGATACTCGAACTAATTTCACCTTCCACAGTAAAATCAGTCAGTAAATTGTTGGCTAAATTTAAACTACCATTGATAGCGTCCTGAACCAGATAAAATGACGTTAGCTGATTATGAGATAAGTCAACATTCTCAAATGTGCCCGACAATTGAGCGGAGGTCAGCTTATTGTTGGCTAAATTCAACTCCCAAACCTCTGAATCTGCTGAAATCGAAATCGATTCCAGCAGGTTGCTTTGCGCACTCAGTGAATGTGGGCTTCCTAATACATTGAGCTGGCTAATCTGATTATTGTCAAAATCCAGGTAACTATTCTTGAGACTTGCAGGTACAGTTAAGCGCTCCATTGCGTTATTCCGAAAAGAGAAGCTTGAATAACTAATATCTGAATTATCCGGTAATAGAAGGCTTTTCACTGTGCCCGTATCAGCATACACATTGATATTCGTTGTATGCATCGAAAAATCTAAAAACAACAGATTGTTTCTTCTGATGTTAAGGGCTTTTAGCTTTGGCATCATATCAATGTTTAGCTCAGTTAAGGGCGTGTCTGTAATAGACACCTCCTGCACATTAGAACGAGTTGCAAACAGCATATTTTGTAACTGTGAGCCGCTAGCAGTGAAGCTTTTTATTTCCACCGCCGGAGAAATATCAATCTCTTGTAAATGCGAATCGGACAAATCCAGCCAGCGTAGTCGATCATATCCTGTCAGGTCTAACGTTTTAATTGGCGTCTGTTGCAACTCCATACTTTCAAGCTGATGCTCAGGCGTCACGCCCGAAATAGACCGAAGCGCAGAGTCCGTTGCTGCCAGTCTTGTCAGCCTTTTATTATTTGATAAATCCAGAGTGGTCAAATCTGAACCACTAATGGATAGATTTTCCAGGTTCGGTAAGCCTGATAGTGCCAATTCAGTGGTGTTTGAACCAACAACACTCAATGACTTGAGCACCGAGGTATCAGGCAGAGTAAGGCGCCCCTGTGGGAGGTTGGCCAATTGCAGCTGTCCTAAATTTACTAACCTGGATAGATCTAAATCTAAAGTTTCGCGGTCCTCATAAAATGTCCCCATATCCAAGAGAAGCCCAGTCAAATCGACTAACTGACCGATCCTTACACTCCCCTCTTCAGTCAGCGCAATCCCCCTCAACGCGAGACTTGTCAGCGAAGTGAGCTTTTCGATGCCTTCCAGACTCGTCTGAACGCGGTAGTTTAAGCAAGCAAGCTGACTGGAATACTCCAGGTATTCGTTGCGCCCTCTATCGATACACTCTTTCAGGACTGGATCTGAGATACCCAGTCTGTCCGCGTTCGATTCAGGCAAAGGTGAAGCAACCATAGTAACCGAGCACGATGTTGTCAAAAGCTCGGATTGAAAGAAAATATAATGGTCGTTCATCCAATCTGGACGTATACCACACCCTGAGAAATCAGACGCATACTGCTGTTGCGGGTTCTCCCGCGATAACCTAACTTCGAGCTGTTCACCATATTTAAGGCGGCCGGATACGAGATTGTGCGTTGCTTCCAGCGCCTCTGAAATATCCAGTGCGACTTCCACAAAAGGCACCTGAAACAACAGCTCTACCTGGTTTTGTGTATCACATTGTCCAGCGACAATTGGGCATAACACCAGAGCATCAACATTCACCTCCTGAACCCTATATCTGAAACCATCTTCATCCGGGTATTTCCTGAACACTCCATTTTCGTAATAAACCGTAAACTCTGATTGTCCATCAATACTCAGATTGGCGAAATATTTCTGGTAAAGCTGCTCAAACTGCCAGGTACGCAAAGTGCCATTGACCTTTTCATAGAACTTAGCTGAATTGAAATAAGCAGGTAATTCAATATCAATTGGAAACGCCGGATCAATCTCCACGGCGCTCAGTGTATCTGATGCTCCGGTGCCTGATTGAACGCGAATGTAGGCACGCTGCCCATCCAGTGCAATCACTTCATAGTGCGCAATAGTGCGAGTCTCGCACTCAGGCTGGGTACTCTCGCACAGATGATCGTATTCACCGCTCAGTGAGTTATAGCCTGCGGTCACAGTGAGCACATTGTTTTCAATGATTGCTGATGCAGCGCCATTAAACCTGCCCGAACGGTATTCACCACCGGCAAATAAATAAAACCCATCTATGTCCTGATCGTCGACATTGTGCCACGCGCCTTTGAGCTGTTCGAACCCCAATGATTGATGACCCGTGCGGATCATGGCCCAGGTACCAAACGCCTGCCAGGAAGCATGATTACCATGATCGGTTTCATGGGCGATGAGCGTATACAGGCTGTCTTCTTTTCTCAACACGGAGAACGCAGCAAACATGCCGGCTTCATCGGTTAGCTCAAGTCTATTTTCAGCGCTCACCTGCCAGTTAACTTGCCGGTTAAACACTGCCCCATCATCGGTTGAGTTTAATCTGCCCGTGCCATCCTCATTTAAAGTGAGCTGATATGAGGCCAAAGACTGGTCAAAATTCAAATACCAGTCTCCTGTCAGTTCATCTACAGCGATCTCAGCTGGTGGCTGTGAAGCGGCAAGCTCAACATGAGTGCAAATGAGTCCATGCCCCTCCGAGCCCGGTTCAATGTCAGCGCTTTCCCGACTCCCGTTCCAGCATCCGGACATCGCACTTGAACTGCTGCTGTACCACAGTGCAAATTTCGATGCGTAATAATTGTAACCGTTGACCCGTGTCCGAATAATGTCATCGAAAATAAAGTCATAGACGTAGGCATTGCGCTGCTGCACGGTAAAAGTGGCGTTACCATCCAAACCAAAATATGTGCCGCGCCCTTGCGCGTCAATTGTATAGTACCAGCTATCAGTCAACCCGGCAGGGGTGGCATCGACCAGGAGCGTATTCTGTATATGCGCAGTCTTGTCAATAAACTCCACCTCAATCACACACGAAGCGATAAGACTATCAACTCGATATCGTTTGTACGTAATAGTGTCATCCAACACCCCATTACAGCCACTGATACTGCCGAGCACAGACCCTTCTCTCTGATCAATTTCAATATAAAAACTGTCTCCATAAAAGAACTGCTCCTGAGAAAATGCCAGTTGACCACGGCCCGTTTGAGAAATTGTGACTTCCAGCTCAGGCCTGACAAAGCCAAACTCGTGTTGCTCCCCCTGTGCACACAACGCGCCTTCAGAAAAATGACACATCGAAATACGGTGTTCTGACTCACCGGTTATTTCAAGGTAAGAAACGGCGTTTGAGTTAATGTGCTCTAACCTTAAGCGGGCGCCTTCAATACGTGCCTTATAGCGTTCCCCCTTGAAGACAATCGAATCAAAGCACAAGCGACTTGGTGAAGGATTGGTCGGGCAGTAGTGCTCACTGCGCAAATACACTACACTTCCTGGTGTTACAGAATATAAGTGTGTTCCAGCGCCAAACAAGCGCTCAAGCTTATCCGTATTAAAAAATGATTGCGTAAATTGACCTAATGGCCAGGCTTTATCCGACAGTTTAAAAAAGTGGATTTCACTTTGCTGGTCAGCCAAATTTTGCTTTTCATCGGCATAAACTACCGCAATCGTATTACCCACCTGTGCCAGTAATTCATAACTGTATACGCCGCTGATTTCACAGTTCACCAGCGCTGCGTTACAAAAATCAACGCGTCTGCCGTTCAACCGGTAGCGATAGCGTTTGAGTATGCCCTCTTCGTTGCTGCCCTGAATACCGCGATGCCATCTGAAATTAAAGTTATTGTTCTCATCTATCGTGAAGGCAGAATGAGATGCTTTACTACGTACTTTTCGCCATGTTTTCTGATAATTAATATCATTGAAGGTGATAGGCTGACGCTTAATAAAGGTCCCCTGACGGTACTGCTGTGCGCCAACAGATCCAGATTCAATCAAAGTCTGAAAACCAAACTCAAATGGTCTGATAAACTTAAGCTTAAAGTTCAACAGCGAGCTGGTAACCCTGACTTGACCGTCTTCAATGTGCCAACTGCCTGCCCAGGCGCCCAGGCCAATATCAAACTCAAGCACACCGTCTGCTTTAAAAGTCAGTTCAACATATTCCTGTTCGTATTGCCGGGAGTAGGACAACCCCCAAGTTCCCAGTAGTTCTGATTCCGTGATGCCAGTCAAATCAGCCGTACCAAAAAGCTGGGCAGCCGTAGAATAAGTACGAACAGGATATCCTGACAATACCTGTGATTCGGATTGATAAAACTCTACTCTCACAGCCAGAGACTTCTGTCTTTGGTCGTACATGGTCATTTTAAAAGACGAGCTGAAGAATCCTGAAAAATGCTCAAACTGATTACTCGTTAAGAATATTTCACGGTCGAGCTGAACCGAGATTTCCTCACCCGTTTGCGTCCAGGTGAACGTCTCGTTTGTATCGGCTGTCGCCAACAACCCCGTTCCATCAGGATTAAAAGTCAATTTATAATCAAGGCCATCTACGTACTGTGTTTCAACCAGATAATAGCTACCATTGGGCGAAAATGTCACAGCTTCAACCAAAGTCTCGTCACCGGTGATCTCCTGCTCCAACTGTTCTATCAGGCTGGGCTGAGTTTCAGCGATACTGGCAATCAGTTCATCGATCAGTTCAGGGTCACTGGCAAGCTCGAGCGTAGAGTTGGCAGTATCGGGAAGTGTAACACCATGATCTATGACCGCTTTTAAAACCGCGGCCAGCATCAGTTGCTCCTGTGAAGAAATACGCGCTCTGGCTTGATCAAGCTCGTTGTCATTGCTAAAACTTTGCGTATCTCTGCCCAGCAAAGCATATTCAGCAGTCGTCACATTGGTGACATTCACATCAAATAACTCATCAGAAGAGACGACTTCATCGTCACCCGCAGCTTCATTTATGGCTGCCACTGAGTGCAGTTGCGAAACAAGCGTAACCTGGCTTTGCTCATCCACCCCTTGTGCAGATAACTTTGCTAACACACCGCTGTGAGCTTCATCCACTTCAATACTCAGCGTATAATCCCCGTTTTCATCGGCCTGGGTCTCGAACGTTGAATCAGCAATCTCCATAGTTACTTTTGCAAATGCGATCGGTGAGTCGGTCACTTTACCGGCGACAGTAAATGCCACTGTAACGTTTTCAACAGTCACCACTGCCGAGGTGCTCGCGCTCGCTCCCTGGTTATCCGTGGCTGTATATGTGAATGTAATATTTTGTGGGCTCTGAATATCCGGACTGACAACCGTCAGCGTATCACTGGTTTGACCGTCTATCGTCAGCGCCAAAGAAGAGTCATGAGACCAGGCATGGCTCACGACTTCACCATCCAAATCGATTGCGGAAGCAATCACCGTAAATGGCTGCCTTTCAATTGCGTCCTGAACTGCGTCAATGGATACCTCGGGAGCGGTATTCGCGCGGGCTACGATGTTCAATGAATGCTCAACCGTCGTTGTTGCGCCCTGATTGTCGTATACCGTCAACGACACTATGGCTGTGTGATCTTGGGTGATATCCGCCGATTTAATGACAAACGTAGACTCATCTGGACTCGACACGGCAAGGGAGATATCTGAAGCATAGGACCAGTGATAACGCGCTACCTGGCCATCACTGTCGCTGGCATCCGCAGTCAAAGTTAACTCTGACTGCTCCTCCACGCTTTGCGCGCCCTCTATTCTGGCGGTAGGTGCCACATTGGGCAACGCAACGAACGTCAGTTCCTTGCTACTGCTAGAAGATAGCCCCTGATTATCTGTCACCGTCACAGTAAAAGTAACCAGTTGATCCACCATAATATTATCAGATGATACCGACAGGGACTCAGTGGTTTCGCCTGTGATGGTCAGTTCAGTCTCAGCATTATGAGACCAGGCATATGAAACAACCTCACCATCTGGGTCTGAAGCCGTAGCTATCAACACACTTGTCGTTCCCTCAACAGCCTCATGCTCGCCAGTGATTTTTACCTCTGGTGCAAGGTTATCAAACGCTTCAATCGTCACTTTATGCGTGTGTTCATTAGTACGGCCATCGCTCAGCGTTACCCGAGCTGTAAAGTTAACAACCTGGCTTTCTGAGATATCTGGTATATCTACACTCAATATCCCCGAGTCATTCTCCGTCAGCACCAGCGGCAAAGACGAATCATGTGACCAAAATATCTGAGCTGAACTGCCTATCAATATGTCACTGGAGAGTGACAGCCGTAGTGTACTCTGTTCTTGTGTGGAATCCTTACCATCGATGTTGAGATGCCAAGGTGTGGTGTCTGGCACGAGGATCTCTACAATCTGTGAAGCGACCGCTTGCTTGCCCTGATTGTCTGTCACTGTCACTTTAACATCAAACGAAATGCTTTCTTCAATCTGCTTACTCACCAGAGTAAAGGAAGGGCTATTAAAGTCCTCAGAGGAAACCGGTAAGGCCGGATCAAAGCTCCACTGGTAACTTTCAATCCTGCCGTCACTGTCAGATGCATTGGCTGTTAACGTAATAGGCACTAACTGTGCCGCTTTTGCTGTGCCTTCAATGCTGACAGAGGGAGCCACATTAGTCGCTTTGGGGGTGCCACCACCTGAGTTTGCAGCACTGTTTGTGTCATCCGAGCCGCCTGACCCACCACAAGCACTCAGCCCCAATAACAACACACTTAAAAATAGCGCTTTTGACACCGCGCCAGCACCAGGCAATCGTTTCAACATCCCCTCTCCTTTAACCCAGACACACTACACCGAACAAAAATCAAGCGGGCAATTATAGAGCAATCATAAAGAATTTAAAGTAATTACTTGAGTGGATTGCAAAGATTTGTAAAAGAGAAAAATATTCACAAAACATAGACTTAACCCTTTAAAGCTAAGCAAAAGCGGTACCACTGAGCGCTAAGTTAAGGTACTTGACACATCCTGAAGTGACATACCGATTTGCCCTTGTACTCTCAGTAATTCACCAAGTTAACCTGTATTTAATAAGGACTGTTTTCAGCAACTTTAGTCAATTCAGAGCGTAAACTGCGTAGCATAACGTACTTGTACCCCAGCTACTTCTGTTTGTTATTGAATTTTTTGGTTATGTTGGCAATAACGTGGATCAGAAAGCCAATCCCTGCCCCGACAAAGAGCGCCTGCCCCCCTCCAAGCCATAAAATCAACCCTGTGTAGCCATGAGCTTCACTCATATAGCCCTTTTGCCAGATATCAAGAAGCATCAAGGCGTTCCAATAGACATAAACACACGCCGTTGCAATGAATGCATACTGGCCAACTTTATTGAGCCCAGGGTGAGCTTGCCTGAAACGGGTTCTGCAGAAAATACATACCATGCAATGAGCAACAAGTAGTGGTATTGACAACAGCAACACCGCCAACAAAATACTGCCAAAGCGCTCATCGCTAAACACAAAGGTGATACCTATCAGTAGCATGATCAAAGTTGATACGGCCGCTGTCACTGCAATTATTTTATTCATCAAGACTCCTTTGCCATGGCAATATGACATAAATGCATCATCACACAAAACGGGAACAACCACCATAAAGTAGCGCAATATTAAAAGAATTTACTCGTTTTTTTTCTATGCTAAAATCGCCCGTTCGAACACTCATGGGTAAAATACGGAAACAAACATGGACTTCCCTTTAGCTGAATTGAGCTATCTCGGGCTCTTTCTTGTGATGCTGTTTGTCGCAAAATGGCTCTACAACGCGACAACTTCGTACAACACCTTCACAGAAATTGAACAGAACAAAAACCTGGCGTTAGCAACATCAATCAGTGGTTTCTTAATTGCGGTCACTATGATGTATGTGGCCATCCTTCAGGGGCCGAGTAAAGGCCTGGTGACCGACCTTATCAATGTAAGTCTTTACTCACTGGTTGGACTGGGGTTATTGGTGGTAACCCGAGTGATTAACGATAAGTTGCTACTGCCTAAGTTTTGCAACACCACACAACTTATCACTCATCAGAATCTGCCGGTTGGGATCGTACAACTTGCCAGTTACATCAGCGCTGGATTAATCATCGCAGGGGCTTTGAAAGGAGAAGGGAGTTTTGCCTCGGCCATCGTATTTTATTTGCTCGCTCAGCTGGTATTGCTTATCGCAAGCAGGCTATATGATGCCTTAACACAGTTTGACCTGCACGATGAGCTGGAAAACAATAATATGGCAGCGGCCGTCAGTTTTGCCGCAACCAAAATTGCCACCGGTATTATCTTATTTCATGCACTGCGCGGGACATTAGAGACCTGGTCACAAAGCATTACGCTATTTTTTATCGACGCTGCCATTGCCCTGGTGTTGCTGCCCTTAGTGCGCTTCCTGACTGATTTAGTGCTGATGCCAGGTGTGAGAATTAACAAGGCCATCGCACAAGGTAACACCGCGGTTTCCTTAATTGAAGCGAGCGTAGCCGTATCGGTTGCCGTGGCAATTTTTTACACACTGTAAAAAGGATATTTTATGAGTGTGATTAAAACCTTTTTCCTGTCTCTGGTGATTTTTATTTTATGCTTCTGTAGTCGTACACTGTTAGAGGAGCCTGTCGCTAAGGTACCTTTTGCCAAGAGCACAGAGTATGCCAATCAGGACAAAGCCTATCAGTTCGAAGTGCCTGAAGATGGCCAGATGATGCGCTTTGAACTCAAAGGAGTGATGAAAATGAACTCCTGGAAAGCCATGGATATAGAAGTCTACCAGGCAGATGGGACTTATCTGTTTAGTTACCAGGATGAGCTGTGGTCTGAGTCAGGCAGAGACTCGGAAGGCCACTGGACCGAAAGAAAAACTGACGCTTCATTTGAAATTCGCCTCGCGAAAAAAGGCATACATCACCTGTATCTGACAGACGCTAGCAGCTATAGCCAAAAATTGGACAATACCCGATACACCTTTCGTGTGGTCCCCATTCGGGGAGATGCCGGTACCTTACTTCCTCTGCAATTCATTGCGGGGATCATCGCTGTTGGCTGCCTGGCACTACTGATCAACCGCTATGAGAATGATGAGCCTTTATCTGGCCAGACAACCTTTAACAAAAAGCCCTATGGCCACAACCCGTTTGGCGATCAAGCCCGGCCCTCACGTGCCCCATTATACGCCTGGTGTTTCTCCCTGGGGTTCTTTGTCCTGCTGTTCAGCTGGGCGTATAAAAATGACGATAACATTAATTACGTCAGCTATGCTTATGGTCACTCAAACATGACCGTTGATCGCAGTATTCGTCAGCAAAGTTTGTCTGGTGCCAATCATCGTGGTGGCAGCGGCCGGGGTGGCAAGTAAGTGCTCAGAGAAAGCCATATCCTGCTGTTTAGCATCTTTATCGCCGGGTTATGCTCGATAGTTTATGAGCTGCTGATAGCGACTACGGGCGCTTATTTTCTCGGCGACAGTGTAACGCAGTTTTCCATCACCATTGGTGTCTATATGGCGTTTATGGGCGTGGGCTCGTACCTGTCTAAGTGGGTCACTGACAACACGCTGCTGACGCAGTTTATTGTATTCGAGCTGATGCTGGCGCTGATTGGTGGAAGTTCAGTCCCGCTGTTGTACTTTTGTTATGCTCAGGGCTGGCACTTTCAGAGCATGTCGGTTGCGCTAACCGCATTCATAGGTATTTTCGTGGGTCTTGAGATCCCGCTCTTATCGCGATTAATGGAAAAACACTATACCTTAAAGGTGAACCTGGCCAATGTGCTGTCCATTGATTATCTGGGTGCATTAATCGCCACCTTAGTATTTCCATTGGCGCTGCTGCCCTGGCTTGGTGTGTTTAAAACGTCACTGCTGTTTGGCCTGATCAACGTGTCCATCGCCCTAACTCTACTGTGGTATTTTTACGCTCAGTTTCCATCCAGGCAGGCACGTCTGCTAAGGTGGCTCCTGCTCCTGGTGTTACTCACACTCGCAGGGTTGATGTTCTTCAGCAAAGCACTGAATCATCACTGGAACGAAACCGTGTTTGAAGACCGTATTGTGCATAGCGAACAGTCACGGTACCAGCAATTGGTCATGACCAAACACAAAGAAGATGTACGTTTGTATTTAAATGGTGGATTGCAGTTTTCTGCCATTGATGAGTACCGCTATCATGAATCACTGATCCATTTACCAATCCAGCGGCAAACAGCGACTCGCAACGTCTTGATATTAGGCGGGGGAGACGGGCTGGCCGCCAGAGAGCTGCTCAAATACCCTGATATTGAATCCATTACCCTGGTCGACCTGGACCCGGCAGTGGCGGCGCTGGCACGTAACAATTTTCACCTCAAACAGCTCAATCAGAACGCGCTGCACAACCCCAAAGTAACGGTGATCAATCAGGATGCGTTTGTCTATCTGACAGATACGCCCGACAAATACGACCTGATAGTGGTGGATTTACCGGACCCTAAAACCATTAGTCTGGCCAGGTTATACAGCAAGCAGTTTTATACCCTGACAAAGCACCGTCTTGATGCACATGGAATTATGGTAACTCAGGCAACCAGCCCTTACTTTGCAAAACAGGCGTTCTGGTCAATCCATAATACGGCGTCGTCGGTGGGCTTTCACTCCGTCACTCCTTATCATGTGGATGTCCCCTCATTTGGTAATTGGGGTTTTGTCATGGCCTGTAAAGCAGCGTGTGAATTACAACACAATGCCTTGCCCGACACACGCTTTTACAACCCTGATATCGAACCTTTATTAATGACCTTTCCGGCCGATATGCATAACACCAACAGCAAGGTCAGCAGCCTGGACCAACCACATGTGCTTTACTACTATCTCGATGGCTGGAAATACTGGAACTAGCATGCTAAAAAGGCCAGCAATCGCAAGACAGCTCTGACGCATCACAGCCTTTCATTCTGCCATTGCAGCTGGCAATATCACAGCCCGCGCTCGGGTCGCAGTAGTCGCAACGGCTATCTTTGTTTTTTCGTCTGCCTTTATTGTCTGATTGTTGGTGAGTAATATACGCCTGCTTACACGCATGCATCCGAGCCCTTATCTTTCGATACCCTTCCCACAGGCCATCCTCCTTCACTATTGTCAGCACGACTCTGAGCAACTCTCCCCCCGATGAATAGCCGCATAAGCACACCGAAACCCTTTATGTGGAGAAATAAAACATTGATAAAATCGGATCAATAGTATAACCAGATAATCCATGGCAATTCCTGGACTATAATTTATTTTTAGCAACAAAAGTCTTAGTCACAATTCGCCAGGCATTTTGACGCTTATACATCACCAGGTAATCGACATAGTGCGTTTTTGGTGTATGAAAATCCATCTTTACCATAGCCATTTTATTATCCACGATATCGACAGATAAAATATTAGCCTCCCATTTATCCTTGGTCGCATTCTTAAAATAGCCTGAGAACTCTTTTAATGGGACAGTTCTGATTGTTTCTTCTTTGGTATCACTATCTACCCTAATCATTTTGACGTGACCAAACTCCTGATCAAAAGCTTTTGCCAGCAGTTCCTGGTCGCCCTTCGCCGCTCCATTAAAATACATGTATGCGGTATCTACGACAGCCTGATACTCTTCCCCAGTAACCGCTTCACTACGGCTAAATGAGGAGAAAAGTAAAGTAAACGCCACCATGGTTATTGAAAATAACTTCATTGTTATAAATTCCTACTCTAGAGTGTATATTGCTTATTTAATGCGTTTATAAATACTTGCCGGTTTCATAACTCAGTTCGAGTCATACGATTTTTCTTAAAATCATTGTCAAGCAGCTGCGTACTGGTTTCTCCGAACTATCGTCAGATTTGTAACGAAAAATCACAGCCTATTTGCTTTTAAAAAACTAACAGTAAAGCCGATACTGCTCAAGCTTATATGCGATAAAAGGCATTAACTATACGCCAATGGGCGTTAACGTTACTTTGAAAAAGATATTGCCTTATCTCACAGGCACCGAAGATCATTGAATCGAAAGGCGTAGATATATCATCTTTAGGTCTTTTTTGCTTGCCGGTCCCCCTTTCAACTTACCAGTCACTGCACATCTAACAACCTTAACCAGCGCCGCCACTTGCGCCAAAAATACAACCATTGATTTTTACGAATACAGGCATCTAAAAATCCCATTAACAATTTTGCAAACAAAAACCTATACTCGCTGAGAATTAAGTAGATGCACTGGCGACTGGGTAGGGTTTGGCTGGTCGGCAGGTGTTTCACAAAAATAAGGTAACCACTATGACCACAAAAATATTCAGAAAATCAGCCTTAGCCGCGCTGGTAAGTATTGCGATAACAGGCCTCAGCGCCTGTGCCAGCACCGATGACCTGCAGCAAGCCAGTCAGTCTCATAGCGAGATCAGCAAACCGAAAGGCGCTGTCGGTTTCGGCAATGTGCCCATGGGCGTGGCCAAATCCAATCAGTTCTGGTGGCCGGATCAGCTTGACCTGTCTCCCCTGCGCGACCACGACGGCCGCTCCAACCCGTTTGGTGAAGACTTCGATTATGCCAAGACATTCAATCAGCTAGATATGGCGGCACTCAAGCGTGATATGAATGCACTGCTTACCACGTCGCAAGACTGGTGGCCCGCTGACTGGGGCAACTACGGGCCGCTGTTTATTCGCCTGGCCTGGCACAGCTCGGGGACCTATCGTACATTAGATGGTCGCGGTGGTGGCGATGGCGGTCAGATGCGCTTTGATCCCCTCAACAGCTGGCCAGACAATGGCAACCTGGATAAAGCCAAGCGCCTGTTGTGGCCGCTTAAGCAAAAGTACGGTGCGCAAATTTCCTGGGGCGATTTAATGATCCTGGCCGGTACCGTTAGCCTGGAAAACATGGGCTTTAAAACTTATGGCTTCGCCGGTGGGCGCACGGACGATTGGGAACCAGACTTAGTCTACTGGGGTCCTGAGGTTGAAATGCTGGCCAGCGATCGCGAAGAAAAAGACGGCAAATTACAACGCCCGCTCGGTGCAACACACATGGGCCTAATCTATGTGAATCCGGAAGGCCCTAAAGGCAAACCCGATCCGGTAGGCTCGGCCAAGAATATCCGCGTGGCGTTTGGTCGTATGGCCATGAATGACGAGGAAACCGTGGCGCTGATCGCCGGTGGTCACACCTTTGGTAAAATGCACGGCGCGCATAAAGCCAGCAAATGTGTGGGTAAAGAACCCGGTGGTGCCGCCATTGAAGCGCAAGGTCTTGGCTGGAAAAACACATGTGGCAAAGGCCACTCAGAAGATACCGTCACCAGTGGCCTGGAAGGCGCCTGGACTCAGGCACCTACCCGCTGGACTACGCTTTACCTGCAAAACCTGCTGAACTTTGAATGGCAGCAAACACGCAGCCCGGGCGGTGCCATTCAATGGATCCCAACCGATGAGGCACTGCACACCTCAGTACCCGATGCGCATGTCAAAGGGAAGTTTAATTCACCCGTGATGACGACCGCAGATCTGGCACTCAAGTACGACCCGGAGTATCGCAAAATTGCCGAGCGCTTTTTGGCCAACCCTGAAGAATACCGTCTGGCTTTCGCTAAAGCCTGGTACAAGCTGACGCACCGCGACATGGGTCCGCGTGCCCGCTACCTGGGTAATACCGCACCTGATGAAGCATTGATCTGGCAAGATCCGGTTCCGGCTGTAGATCATGCATTGATAAGCGAAGCCGATGCCAAAGCCATTAAGCTGGATATTCTGAAAACCGGGATCAGCGTACCGGCGCTGATCCGCACGGCCTGGGCGTCTGCCGCCAGTTTCCGCGCCTCGGATATGCGCGGGGGTGCCAACGGTGCCCGCATTATGCTGGCACCACAAAAAGACTGGCCAGTTAACAACCCGGATGAGCTATCGTCAGTTTTAAATCAGTTGCAAGCTGTACAGGCGCGCTTTAACCGCGCAGCCGGTGGCACTAAGCAAGTCTCTATGGCCGATGTGATTGTACTGGCAGGTGCAGCCGCAGTTGAACAGGCAGCCAAAAATGCCGGTATTACGGTGTCTGTGCCCTTTACCCCAGGGCGCACCGACGCAACTCAGGCACAAACCGATGTGGAATCATTCGCACTGCTTGAGCCAAAAGCGGATGCGTTCAGAAACTACTTTGACGTGAATGCCAGCTACCGCTCACCAACCGAAATGTTGGTTGATAAAGCCGATCAGCTTAATCTGACTGTGCCAGAAATGACGGTGCTGCTGGGTGGTTTACGTGTACTGGGTGCCAATGCCATGGACTCTCAGCACGGTGTATTTACCGATAAAGTGGGCACGCTCAGCAACGACTTTTTCGTCAATCTGCTGAGCATGTCTCATAAGTGGCAAAAAACCAGTCAGGCAGGTTTATACGAAAGCATTGACCGCAGTACAGGTAAAAAGCGCTTTACGGCCACCAGTGTGGATTTGATCTTTGGCTCAAACTCAGAGCTGCGCGCCGTGGCCGAAGTCTATGCCTATGACAACGCCCAGCAAAAGTTTGCAGAGGACTTTGTTAAAGCCTGGCACAAAGTGATGCAGCTGGACCGTTTTGACTTGCGTCATCAATTGTAATCGCATCCGGATCCCAGCGCCTGCAATCGCAGGCGCTGGCTTTTTTGTTAGGCTCAGTCTATGGGATATATCACACTCCCAACAGCAATGATCTGGCCCTCCTGACGGATCTCGAAACGAACGCCCGCTCGTATCGCCATCGGTTTGCTTAATTTAACTTCGATATCAATCTGATCGCCGGGCAAAGCCATGCTAATGTCATTTGGAAAAGTGGCCTTGCCTGGTACATCAATAAAGTGCATGTGAAAGTCACCTTCAAACTTCGTGTATAAAGTGCTATTTCTTCCGCCTTCTTCTTTAGTCAGGTAATAGATAGTGGCTTCAAAACGTGTATATGGCTTAATTGACCCGTTTTTACCGAGCACCATACCTTCTTCGATATCCCTTCTATCGATCCCTTTTAAGCCTACAGCAGCCAATTCTGTGGCCTGTGCGCTGTCTTTAAGAAATCTCTCGACCTCAATACTGGAGCACGTTGGGTGCTGAGTATCCCGAATACCCACAAGTTCCAGCTTGTCGTTTTTATAGAGCGTGCCACTTGTTATTCTGCTGCGCGCAAGTGGTGTATCGCGCCAACTTACTATAAAGATATCTTCAACAGGCATCACAAAGGGCTGATCCTTCAGAGGCACAGGCGGAATAACATAGTCTTCCATTGCCTGGACTAACGCTTTGATGCTGTCTTCCCATTTGGGGTCTCCTTCAAGCGCTTTTTTAGCCGAGCCCACGATCACCGGGCTCAAAGCTCTGTCATACCCTGCCTCTTCTAGCTGCTCTGTGATGAAAGACGCCATCTCTCTGATAAACGCTTCGTCGTGTATCAAGTCGACTTTATTAATATAAACAATGACATTACTAATACCCATCGAGCGCAGCAGTGTGAGATATTCATCCGTTTCGCGATTAAAGCCGACATCAATGCTGACCACAAGGATGGCGGTGCCCATCCTCAAATGACCTGTGATCAGCCCTTTAGCGTAGTCCATATAATCGGGGCAGTCTGAATGAAAGTAAACGTACGATTTTGAAACATAATCGACCATTGAGCTGCGGTAAGTTACACCTGCATTTGTGGTGTACTCAGACGCATCGTCGATTGAGGCGAAGCTCTGCGGTGCTGATAAGTGCTCTTTTGCTAACACATGCGTTATCGCGGCGGTTAAGGTCGTCTTACCATGCCCTTTAGCGCCGATTGTACCAACATAGATGTATGTTCTGTTGTTTTCATCATTGTCTGTCATTGTCGATTCCTTTACAACTTTAAGCCAAAGTCGCTTTCATTATGAGAGGCGTTTTACTTTATTATCAATGACACAGTATTACACTGGCTGGTTTGCAGGACTGACAACAGTATATGATGAGGACAGCGCTGCCCAGATAGGCGAAGAGCCCAGCCCGTTTTCGGCGATTTCTTCGCGGGGATGATGTGCAGCCGGGGATTTACACTTTTAACTCCCCGGCATTAGTAAAGCAGTATACCAATTTGCTTGATTAAGAGTTCCGATTTGAGGCGAGAAAATAGGGTCCATAACAAGGCAAAAATTTTGCTATTTAGTTACTCTAAATAAGAAATTTTTAACGCCGTTAGCGTCATATTTGCTCCTTCAAATTGAACACGTATTAAGTGAAGCTGGTATTACAACTTAAACTGCTCGACACTGGATTTGAGGCTGTGAGCCAGCTCACTGATATCATGACAGGCATGGGAGATTTGATTGGCTCCCTGTGTCATCTCAACACCGGCGAAATTAATGTTCTCAATATTGCGATTAAGCTCCTCAGACACCACTGACTGCTCATTACAGGCTGCCGCTATCTGCGTACTCATTGCTGCAATGCTGTCGATCTCCTGCTCAATCTGGCTAATGGTTTGGCTAACCGTCTCGGTTTGCGCCACGCACACATCGATCCCGGTCTGACAGGTGCGTGTGGCTTCCCCCGTCTCTTTGGACTTTTGTTGCAGATCACTGACAATTTCAACGATTTGTGTGGTTGATTCCTGAGTACGGCGTGCCAGCGAGCGCACTTCGTCAGCCACCACGGCAAAGCCACGGCCCTGCGCACCGGCACGGGCGGCTTCAATGGCAGCATTTAGCGCCAGCAGGTTCGTTTGCTCGGCAATTTCACGGATCACGTCGACCACCACATTGATATTCTGCGCGTTCTTTTCAAGGTTAACCGCCAGCTCGCCCGCATGCGTTACGGTTTCTGCCACGGCTGAAATATGCGACATGCTGCTTGTTAGTGCCGTACTCCCCTCGCGCGATTTCATATGGGCCTGATTAGCAGACTCTGCGCCCATTTCGGTGCTTTGTGCCACCTCAGACACGGCTGCCTGCATCTGGGTCATAGCAGAGGCAACAGACTGCAATTCGTTTTGTTGGTTTTCCATGCCTTTGGCGTTTTGTGCCGAAATCATATTCACTTCTTCAACCGCAGAAGAGAGCAAGATAGCGCTGTCATTAATTTTCACAACAAGGCCATTTAACTGCTGACGCATCTTTTCCAGTGACTCCAGCAAAGAGCCCAGTTCGTTGCTGCCTGCCGAGTCAATATCAATGCGGGTACTTAAATCGCCATTTGCAATGCTGCCGGCCAGGTTCATGGCTTCTTCTAAAGGACGTCTGATGGCCCCACTGAGCACAACACAGATCAGCGCAATCATAACGGCACATACCAAAGTACAAATGATAATGGCCGTGATCACAGTTTTAACAGCCCCGATGGCTGATGACTCAGCATGACCCACATTGTCACTGTTGATTTTCTCCAGCTCACTTAGCTCGTCCATCGCCATAGCAAAGACTGGGTAGCTGTTTAACACCGTCTCATTAGCACGGTTCACCTCGCCACTGCGCACCAGCGCGTTAAAGTCAGACGTTGCCGTCGCATATTTTCGCCAGGCAGACTCAAACGCCTCGAACTGGCGTCGCTCCTTTACGCTTACATTAAGCTGACTGTACAGCGCAATTTTACGATTTACCCCGGCGCGTAAATCGCTCAGAATGCTCAGCCATTCGCTCATTTCGGGGTGGTCCGGGTTCATGGTGGCACCAAACTCATCTTTACGTATGGTGGTAAGCTCTATCTTTAAGTCCTTGACGATTTCTACCGAAGGAATACTGGTTTGTACGATTGAATCAAGATCATCGCTGATCCCTCTCAGTCCGTTATAGGTCAGCAGACTCACTGCGAAGAAAACAAAAAATACCGAAAAAAAGCTCAAACCAATTTGTTTGGTGATGGATAAATCTTTTATTGCCATGCTCTTTGAAAAACTCCCTAATTTAACAATAATCCAGACGAATAAAAAACCGCCAGAGATAGTAAAGCTATGTATCTCTGACAGCTGTTTTTAACCTGAAAAAAAGTGCAAAATACCAGCGGTTTTATGTGTAAAAATGGCATAACCATGCAGCATATTTGTACACAATAAAGTCGCAGCCTAACGCCTGAATAGGGATTAGCCTGGGTATATTTTTCACACAACGATTCACTAAGTAATCGAATATTATAATTAAAGGCAGCCCCTGGCTGAATACAATAATTATTAATGGTTTGGGCTTATGTTATTGATTAGGATGTGAAATAACACTGAAGATAGATGAAAAAAATCAAGAGATCATCTTTTATACTCTTAGATAACAAAGGTTGGGCATAGTTACAATTTGCCTTTTGCGAGGTGTTCTGTGCAACTTTCTCGTCCGCAGTGCTCATTTTGTGCTGGCATACAACTTGATGGGTATGCGGTACCCTGATGAGAACAACACCATGAAATAATATGCAGACATGAGCGGGCAATGATCTTATTATTTTGTCAGTGCGTATTGTGTTAAAAACAACCGGATGACCGAATGAGCGAACTCACCATATTTTATGATGGCACCTGTCCTTTGTGCGTAAAGGAAATGACCGCGCTGACCAAACGAGATAAAGCACAGCGCATTAAAACGGTCGATATTTTCAGCGACGAATTTGCCCGCTACCCCGGCATTGACCCTGACAAGGCAAACACAGTTTTGCACGCGCTGGATGCCACAGGTAACCTGTTGCTGGGTCTGGATGTTACACATCAGGCGTGGCGATTAGTGGGAATGGGTTGGTTGTATGCACCACTGAGGTGGCCCGTCATTAAGCCCATCGCTGATAAGTTTTACTTATTGTTTGCCAAAAACCGCTATCGCATTTCTTACTGGCTGACCGGTAAGTCACGTTGCGACAGCGGTGTGTGCCGAAAATAAGTGCAACGTTAATGATTACCCAATAGTACTGCCAGGCGCTTTTGTTCATTTACGGAAAACAGTGTCTGCTCAAGCGCGGCTATTTTGGCCTGACTTGTCGAGTCTGAATCATGGGCAAGGATCGCATCGCGTTGCTGTTTATAGTCCGCCACCCTTTGTGCCCAACGTGTTTGTGTATTTTTTGCGTGCATCAGGCGCTCTGCGGCTTCATCCCCATATCTGGCACTGAGCTGGTTGTAGTTCATAGTCTGCCAGCTTTGTTTTAACGTGATCAGGGTTTGCGTTGCCTCTATGGTCTCACGCTCCTCCCGTGGGAGCTGGCTGATGTGTGCGTCAATTAATTCGCCCCGCGCCTGCTCGCTGAGCGATTGGTCAGACAGGATTTGCCAGCGCTCCAGTGTCTGTGCATTCCAGCGGTTCTCATCCGCAAACCAGGCAGCGATCACCTCAGCAGAAAAGTATTGACCCTGAAGCGTTTGCAGTGCCTCAAAACGCTCGTGAACCGTCAGCGTGTTTTCTACTTTTGTCAGCGCCTGTTTATAGTTCATGTAGTCATGCGCCAACCCCTGCAAACACAGCGTTAAACGATGCGTATATTGAGCCCAGCTTTGCTCCAGCTGCTCGCTTTGCAAAGCGAAGATCCAGTCATCAAGCTGATGCTTATGGGCTTTGACAATTGCGCCGCAATGCGCAGTCTGTGTTGGCATCGCGGCATGAGGTTGCTGTTCAATCATGAGTGGCGCCTCTGTCACGGGACGCTCATTAGCCGCTGCGATATCCCTAGGATCTTTGGTATCTGGCTGACCAGCCAGATACCAAAGCCAGGCACAGAGCCCGATACCACTGAGTGAAAGCAGACGCCTGTACCTCATAGATTCAGACCTTTCAGACGACGAATATGCTGACGGTAAATCGTGAGCGGATCGGTCTCGAACAAATGGTGAACGCCGATGGTCTGATTAACCTGATCCAAATGATTCATCTTAAAGTCGTTACCAATCACATAACCCAGGTTGCTGGAACAAGCCGATACCAGGCCGTCATTGGCTTCGTCAAATACGCCAGAGAACAACAGGAGTGCGTTATCCGCTGGGTCTAACAGATTGGTCCACGCCCGGCTGCCGCTCCATGAGAAGTAGTAAACGCCGTTGTCGGCCAACATATCGCCCTGAGCACAATACTGCTGTGGTACGCCTTCAGGATATTTTTGATTAAACGCAAGGGTGCCTTCTGTGGTCAGCGCACTCAGCGCTTCAAGCGCATCTTTAGGTGCTGTGGGCTTACCAGATAACAGATCAATCAGCCCCGCTAAGCCGTTACCCAGTGACACTAAAAACTGCTCTGAGAACGACCCCTGATCGACACCACCGCGCACCACATCAGCAAAGCGACTGCCCCAGTTAACGCCCCCAATGCTGGTCACCGATGCCACCCATTGAGGTTTGACCGACGCCACATAACGAATGGTTTGCGCCCCCTGGCTATGACCAATCAGATTCACTTTATCTTTACCTGTGAGGGCTCGGATCAGTGCCACCTGCTCAAGCAGCTGCTCGCCTCGCAGCTCAGAGTTGTGTGCAGACGACACCTCAGCAACATAGACGTCGCCGCCCTCTTGGCGGATAACAGAAGGCACGCGATAGAAATAGTCCACGCCCAGCAGATTGTCGAAGCCAAACAGGCCATGAACCAGCACGACAGGATATTCCAGTTCATCACTACTGTGCGCCAGTTGTGCAAAGAGTGACATAATACTGAATAAAACAGTGAGTGTTATTTTTTTCATTTACTTGCTCCAAAAATTACAATTTAGCAAAAAAAGGCTAGACCAAAGTGGTAAGAGGTCAAGCCTCATGGAACAAAAAACAGACAAAAACTTACTTTTAGAAGGAAAAAGGCAGGCATTCCAGGGGCCATAAATCAATAAGTTTAAATTTAACACCATGATTTAAAAGAGAACTACTTGGATTTATAAATTTCTGATTGAAAGGTATGATTTTAGCCTTAGCAATTGACCTGGGAGTTAGTGTAATTACGTAAAAATTGGATGATTTTGATTTGGTTAGATATCACCTCTCAGCTTGATCCCTAATTGTGCCATTCGTACTTATCAATGAGATAACCAGACTGATAAGCAATTATAAGCGTCACTCCGAGGACCACCAGAGAAACCCCCAACCTCTGCCAGGCAGTTGCTTTTAATTCAACAGGGTTCATCAAAGTAGCCAGTATGTTTCCCAGTACACTTATGAAAGAGCCTAGAAACATGAACAAAAGAGCAAAACCCAATATTTTATCAATCATCTCATTACCAGTTTAGGGAGGGAGTCTCCCTGTATTCCTATAACAGCCACCGTTGTCCGCCCGGTAATGGCTGACAATACGCGGTAGTCGAGTTTTTTAAGGGAGTTTTTAAGGGGGAGTTTTAAGTGACACCCACCAGTAAATTCACACATCTATTGTGGGCATGTTCAAAGCCACAATGCAAGGCTATTGAATGTTACGCTTTCTATAAGCTTCCAATAGTGGAACTTGTAAGTTTAACTATGAAATACTGAAGAATAATCAGATTCGGACAATACGAGTTCGCACCCAAGCCTGAGCCTGGATAAATCGAAATGGCACAAAAAGAAAGGTGTTAGCCCAGCAACCGCTCGCACTGAGTCAAGTTGGCTCGTCGCCTTTTATGAAGATGTCCACAGTAATCTGTCATCGCTTGCTTTCGCCCCACTGCACCATGAAAGACCTTTGTAAACTGCATAGTCAGTTTGAGCCAGTTGTCTGGCTCTATTTGCAATCGTGTCAGCAGTGGCTGACTATCGCTGATATAACCCCGCTTATCTGCACGCATGCATAGGCCTGTTAACTCAACCAGTTGAATATAATAAGTCAGCTCAAACGGCAGTCCTTTAGGCCTGTGCTGTCCTGGATTACCAGCAAAACGCAGTAAGCTTTTGGGTTGCTTACCTTGCTGTGCATGCTCAATACGCTTTTTAATGCTGGTGTAGTCTGACGTTTCCGGTGTATCTGCCATTTGGGCTCTGACTGGGTTCAGGTCAACATAAGCCAGGCACGCTGCCAGTGCCGCTTCATCCAATAAAGCCTGTGACTTGAATCTTCCTTCCCAAAATCGACCTGTGCAACCATCTTCTTTATTGGCTCTGCGGGCAATGTCTTCATTAAGCACCCGCATAAACCAGCTGATGCTCGCAAGACGGGATCTGAATTCAGCTATATCAGCTGCCAGCATACTATGCTCGGATGCGCTCAGCTCATCACCACTAATGAATTTGTGCGTCAACCAGTTGCCCTTAAACAACTTATGCCAGCGAAGAACTATTGCTCTGTCTGATATCCTTTGTGCTTTCTTATCATCCACATACAACACAATATGCGCATGATTGCTCATAACTGCATAGCCACACACATCGATGCAAAACACCTTCGCAAGGGTCAGCAATTTTTCTTCAACCCAATCTCGACGATGTTCATAAGACTTGCCCGTTACACGGTCTTTGCCGCACAGAAATGCCCGGCGAACACACCGGGATATGCAGTGGTAGTACTTAGTGTCTGATAAGCTGACCTGTCTCTTCCTTGCCATTGGCATAATTTGTCACCCTCAATCCATTGAGTATTACCTAAAGGTAGACGGCGTACAGTCTGCACGCCAAATTTTAGGTGGCTGTCCATGTAACTTTTGTCATGTAACTTTTAGAAACATGTTTTCGATACACAAGATACCTCAGGAGAAAAAAGGCGCTTGCCCAGATCAAATGAAATCCCACCCATAGAGCGGCAATATAGTATTGAGAGCTTCGCGTTTTTGGTCGTGCTGGCAAAAGAGTTTAGCAACCAGAGTTATGCTCGCTACTATGAGAATATTGAACCTGCTTTAATACAGTCTTACTATACATTATGTAGCGTATATCCATTTCACTTATTTTCATACAGCATTTGGAAATATTTAGGTCAGCACATTTATAGAAAAGAAGAGCTGGATCCGGAAGTGTTAGCCGTCTTCCCTTCAAAGTTAGCGCTGTCCCCTGATGTCGCTGCACTTTTAAGCGCCAGTTTCAATATTATGGTTAATCGAGCCAGAGAGATTGGTATTATCAACTCAACGATGAAAGAGTCTGGCCTATTTATAGACTTCATCAGACGTAATACAGAAAAAGTCCATCATATAGAGATTGAGATGACTCGTTTTGATCGCAGTAATAGAAACAATTGTCCAGAACTAAACGTAGTAACAGAGCACCTAAATAAGTTTCGAACACCCGGTCATCGAATAACCTTATAGCCTCATCTAAGCTTGTTATATTAATGTTTCTAACCTGGTCGTATGTGCTGATAAAGCAGGTCATGACAAATCGACTTTGTGGTCATACAACTCTGACTTACCTGGTCCTATCAAGCGATATATACAATTGTATATCACACTCCCTGCGGACCACGAGGTCGATGGAAACGACCACGCTGGTCAAACCGATGCGACCAAAAAATCGGTGACATATGACCAGAAACAGACAAGCCCCGGCGGGTGCCTGGGGCTTTAGATTGGGTGATTGAGATGGACGCTCCTAAATCGGCGTCAATGCGCCAAACTGAGAGTGATATTTACAGTTAACAGGAGCATCCATCATGAATCAAGTTAGCACATTATCCATCGACTTGGCTAAAAACGT
>NZ_JAKRFZ010000017.1 GCF_022347765.1 Pseudoalteromonas sp. OOF1S-7
ATTTGCTTGGTAACCATAGCATTTTGGAACCACCTGACTCCATGCCGAACTCAGTAGTGAAACGAAATAGCGCCGATGATAGTGTGGGGTTTCCCATGTGAAAGTAGGACATTGCCAAGCGCCTAATTTTATATAAAAACTAAAATAAAAATTGAAAAGATTTTCCTGGTGAAAATAGCGTTTTGGAACCACCTGACCCCATGCCGAACTCAGTAGTGAAACGAAACAGCGCCGATGATAGTGTGGGGTTTCCCATGTGAAAGTAGGACATCGCCAGGGCCATATTATGAACCCGTTGCAGCAATGCAGCGGGTTTTTTCATTTAGGTTCTAAAGAGTTTAATAAAGACAGCATTTTGGAACACCTGAATGGAAGGTCAGCCCCGTGGAAGGCAAGCCCCGCCCATGTTGATGTCGCGCGCGAAAACTGCGAAAAATGGAGTTTTCAAATGGTTAAAAGAGCTTTCATACTTTCATTTGAATCTTTGCTTAACTTTATTCAGTTCCTCTAAATCTTTACGCCTAGATTCTGCATAGATTTCGTCGTTCAGATTATCTATTTGCTTAACCATATAAGATGAAAGGATCGATCGAACTGAACCGTCAGACTCGTTAATTGCTTGAAGGACGGCCTCTGTTTCTAGCTCAATTTCATAAAAACAAGAGTTGTAATTATTCATCAAAGTGAGAATGAGGTACCCTTCTTTCTCCGCTTCCAATTTAGTTAGCTGATATTCGCAAGTATATTTGAATAGTGGGTTTGTATAACCTGCGATGCATTCTTTCCCTTTGATATCACGGCTGAGAGTATGACAAGTTTCCCCATATTTGGGTTTGTATTCATCTCTTATAAGCCGATACAACTCCAAGCTGTTGCCACTTAACTTTAGTTCACTAAATACAGAACCAACGGTCCTTAAGTTGTCATACCATCCTTTAAAAAACCTGACTAAAGCCATGTATTTTATCCACTATTAGAGCTTAACTAGACTCTATTGTAGCGCTTGAGACAAATTATACCTCAAATTCTCTATAATGCAGGTCAGGTGCTGGGCCAGTGATGCGATCATTCTCGATGAAGGCACTCCCACTCGAGACACTATCACCCAGAACTGTACTCCGTATTCTATCACTATGCTGCGCTATTGTCGTGCCATCTGTATTGATCTGAACAACTTCTACAACACTTCGGCAAGTGCCTCCTAGGCCTGCGCCTAGACGGTTTAATAAATTAGATATTTGTTACTCCCCCCCTGATGCCTTGGTTTACAGTAATCGCCCCCTGTGCGTTGATAGAGGCGCTTATGCTGTCACTATCACAGGATGCTTTATATAGAGAATCAGCATACCAGGCTTGATGGGAGGCAATGCCTGAGTCAGCTATGTACGAATATCAGATATTCGCTTATTGCCACTTCTGGCCAGTTCATACGCCCCACGCTGAAGAGCTGCCTGGTTGTCAGTAACTAGCGAATCTACTCCATCATATGCATATTGAACACCTAATGTCCCCGCGCGTTTAATTTTGCACGCCATACCTTGTTGTTCACCCCTGACAAATATAGCCGTATATTCAGGGCTCATTGTTTACCTGGTGTTGTGCTCCAGTATCAGGAAATCATTTAGTATCACATCACACACAGCGCTATCTGTGTCCCAGGGGGTTACTGGCCATTCAGGAATGACGGATACCGTTTTTGTAATGTCATACCAATTTTACTTAATGCCTGTTCAATTTGAAGGAGTAAATCTGCCGCTAATTACATTAAAAATTTATCGTTTAGAACAATTAAATAGCAATATTTTTGCCTTGTTATCGACCCTATTTTCTCGCCTCAAAATAGAACACTTAATTAAGCAAATTGGTATCACTGAGATCCAATATACCGCCGACGCTTTGCGCTATCCGTAGCATCGCACTGGCTGGCGTCAGCCCTCTGTAACTAAATTCACTTTTTGGTATAGGGTAATCAATCAACTGTTTGTCCAAGGTCCAGCTTGTATTAGTTAAAGAGTCAGACATGATCCCCGCAAGTATTCGCATTGTCGGGTTTATGAAATTTGTTTCGCGCGCGTATGGCGAGGATAGCTTTGCAAGTTGCTCGCGTATTAAGGCGCTGTAGCTGGCCGAATTGAACCTGTCACAGGTGTTTGGCTGCTCACATATCATCACGTATTCATAGCCATTTACGCTAACCAGTAGTTCCCGAACCATGGCTCGATCCATATCGATGGCGCTGAAAAACTTGATTGAGCCAGTTGCGGTAGACTAACCGCGCTCAAGCGAATAGCTGCACGAGATGATCAATATATCGGTATTGCCGGATAGACGTTTGCAGGTGATTGTGGGTTGCATTATATAGGCTCTTCTTATCTGTGGCTCTATGGGGAGTTTTCGGTCCTGCGTCGGTATATTGTCATCAGAGCGAACCAGGCTGTTGGGTAATCTCCTGAATAAGAAGTCGTGGACCTCCCAACAGGGACTTGCTTAACTTCTAGATACAGACTCTTCCGTAAGTTACCTGTAGCGTCGCGATGCGGCAATTTTCCGCCACTTAAATATTGGCCTTATTCTTGCTTTTATCTCATCAAGTCAAATTTTTGGAGTCGGGTTATGGCTATTAGTTTTGATAAAGCATTGGGGGTTCACCCTCACTCTATGCTGATCCGCTCTCAGCGTGCTGAAATTTTGGCAAGTAACATCGCCAACGCAGATACTCCCGGATATAAAGCAAAGGATATCGACTTTGGTCAGGCTTTTAAAGCGGCAAAATCGGCACAGCTAAGCGGCAATAAGATGGTGAGAACCAATGAGAAACACCTTAGTGGTGGCACTCAATTAAATAACGGTGTTGAACTATATCGTACGCCAAATCAAGCAGATACTGGCGATGGGAACTCAGTGGATATACAAGTGGAACGAAACTTGTATGTACAAAATGCATTAGAGTACCAAGCTAGTTTGAATTTTTTATCTGGTAAATTTAAAGGGCTCAAGAAAGCCCTAAGTGGTCAAGGTAGCTAATCATGAGTTTATATAATGTTTTTGATATAGCGGGTTCAGGCATGAGTGCCCAGAATGTCCGTCTAAATACGACCGCCAGTAATATTTCAAATGCAAACAGCGTTAGTTCAAGTCAGGACCAGGTGTACAGAGCTAGGCACCCAGTTTTCGCCGCCGAATTAAACAAAGCTGCGGCAGCTCAACCGAACACCATGGGGTCGTCGGTTGGGGTCAAAGTTCTGGGCATTGTGGAAAGTGATAAGCCTTTGCAGGTTGAGTACAACCCCAATCATCCAAGTGCTGACAAAGACGGGTACATCTATAAGCCAAATGTGAATGTGGTTGAAGAGATGACAAACATGATCTCTGCATCGCGTTCGTACCAAACGAATGTTCAGGTAGCGGATGCCGCTAAGCAGATGCTTAGCAAAACCCTGCAACTTGGCCAGCGCTAAGTGGGAGTATAGCCAATGAGTAACGAAGTCAATTCAGCAACCTCGACCTATGTCGATTCATTGCGTTGGCCTGACAAGCAGGTACCGACAGAAAAAAATGATGAGTTGAAGCAAGAGGATTTCTTTGCGTTATTGACTCAGCAATTGTCTTATCAGGATCCCAGTAAACCGGCAGACAATGATCAGATGATTGCGCAAATGACGAACTTTACAATGGCTGAGGGGATCTCGGATCTGAATTCAAAGTTCGAATCATTGGCTGAATCAATGACCTCTAATTCAGCACTGCAGGCGTCAACATTGATTGGCAAAAAAGCGCTGCTTGAGTCAGATACGATCGAGCATGGCCCGGACATGCAGTCGCGGGGCTCTATTATCGTAACAGAGCCTGTTGAGAAATTGACGGTCAGTATCCTCAATGACAAAAACGAGCTGGTAAGAACAATTGACCTTAAAGATCAAAATCCCGGCGCAGTTCGCTTTGACTGGGATGGTAAAAACACCGATGGTGAAATGTTACCGCCTGGAGATTATACAATAAAGGCCGAGGGCTCTGTGAACGGCAAGTTTACAGCCTTGCCTACAGCGACTTTCAGAAACATTGAAAGCGTCAATGTCAATGGTGCAAGCGGCATCGTGATTAACACTAAAGCGGGTGCCGTGCGGCTTACTGACGTCGCGGAATTAGCCTAATTAAAAAGATTTAACCTTAATCGCAAGAGGTGAGAGTATGAGTTTCAATATTGCATTAACAGGTTTAGCTGCGGCTCAGAAAGATCTGGATACCACAGCTAACAACATTGCCAACGTGAACACGACAGGCTTTAAAGAATCACGTGCTGAATTTGCATCGGTGTATGCATCTTCTGTATTTAGTGCCGGTAAGACAAAAAATGGTGATGGTGTACAAACCACTATGGTTGCGCAGCAGTTTCACCAGGGTTCATTGAATTTCACTCAAAACTCACTGGATCTGGCGATAACCGGTGAAGGTTACTTTGCAATGAGTGAAGAGCTCGGGGCACAGGACTTTACGTATTCCCGTGCAGGTGCCTTTAAACTCAATAAAGACAACTTTATTGTTGATGCACAGGGTAACTTTTTACAGGGATTTCCGGTTGACCCAAGTACGGGTGATACGACCTCGGTAAGTCTGAGTACATCATCAGCACTGCAAATTCCCGATGCGTCTGGTTCACCTCGAGCCACCACCAGTGTGTACTCCTCTTTTAACTTGGATTCGCGTGCTTCGGCACCCACGTTAGCATTTGACCCTACAGAAAGCGCAACCTATAACAGTTCTACTTCAACGACGATTTACGATAGTTTGGGTGAACCACATATTTTGCAGCTTTACTTTGTAAAAGAAGACCCAGCTACCAATCCTAATGAATGGCAGGTTTACGCAACACTGGATGGTACACAATTTAATACTTCAGGAACCGATGCGGCACCACTTGGGCCGATTACAGAGTTTCAATTTGACCAAAATGGTCTGCCACTCTCAACCGGCGATCCACAGGTTGGTAACACAGGTACAACCTTTAACCCGTTTCCGATTCCTGCGGGGGCAGGTGCGGGACTATCAACCCTGTTGTCAAATGGCGCAACATTCCCAAGTAATGTGCAAATGAACTGGCGCGATGAGGCAAACACCTCAAACAAACTGCCGACACAGTTCGCCAGCCGTTTTGAGGTTAAAGCGCTTGAACAGGATGGTGCCACAACGGGTCGACTGGCCGGGATTGATATCGGTACTGATGGTAAAATCGTTGCGTCATACAGTAATGGTGACTCTACTTATTTGGGCCAGGTTGCGATGGTGCGTTTTTCTAACTCGCAGGGTTTACAGCAAGTAGGCAATACCGGGTGGAAAAAGAGCTTAACATCTGGTGAGCCGATTGCGGGTGAGCCTGGCTCCGGAACATTGGGCTCGATCAACTCCTCCGCATTAGAACAGTCCAATGTTAACCTGACAAATGAACTAGTGGACCTGATCAGTGCACAGCGAAACTTCCAGGCGAACTCACGAGCACTGGAAGTCAACTCAACACTTCAGCAGAACATTCTGCAGATCCGATAATCTACGCCATCACCTCTCAAGGCCGCTTTATGCGGCCTTTTCATTTTCTTGACGATCATCTTGGCATCTATATTGCTTTAATCAGTATAGATTGAACAATTTTAGGTCGTTCCCATGGATAAAATGCTGTATGTCGCCATGTCAGGTGCCAAACAAAACCTGGTTGGTGTCGGGCTAAAGGCAAATAACCTGGCCAATGCCAATACGACGGGGTTTAAAGCCGATTTTGCGCAGGCTCGCTCAATGCAGGCATTTGGTGAAGGGTTACCTACGCGTGTGTTTGCAATGCAGGAGCGCCCGGGAACCATGATGACGGGTGGTGCAATCACTGAAACTGGTCGAGAGCTTGATATTGCAGTGGATGAGAAGTCCTGGATCAGTGTTGTCGATGCAGCCGGCGAAGAGGCATATACAAAAGTCGGTACGCTGAATATCACCGCAGATGGTGCACTGGTGACTAGCCATGGCCGTCAATTAATTGGCGAAGGCGGACCCATCATACTTCCGCTGCCGGTAGAAAAAGTGGTCTTCAGTGATGACGGCTCGATTCAGGTTCGTCCGCAGGGCGCACCGGCTAACTTTTTAGAAGTGGTCGACCGATTAAAGATTATTAACGCAGACAATAGCAAACTGGAAAAAGGCAATGATGGTTTGTTTAGGCCAAAAGAAGAACTGCTCGAAGATGGTGTGTGTGGATTTTGTGAAATTTCCCCAACCGCGAAAGTGATGAGTGGTTATCTGGAAATGTCCAATGTGAACCCGGTTCACGAAATGGTGGACATGGTAAACCTTCAGCGTCAGTTTGAAATGCAGATGAAACTGATGAAAACAGCTGAAGAAATCGATGAGCGACACACTTCGCTCCTGCGTATCGTTTAAGAGAGTGAGGTATAGATTATGAACCCAGCATTATGGATCAGTAAAACCGGCCTAGATGCCCAACAGACTGATATTTCGGTTATTTCGAATAACCTGGCGAACGCCAGTACCGTTGGCTATAAAAAGAGTCGTGCGATATTTGAAGACTTACTCTATCAGAATATTAACCAACCAGGCGGTCGTTCCTCCCAGGAAACCGAGCTTCCATCAGGCTTGATGTTGGGTGCCGGTGCCAAAGTTGTGGCAAACCAAAAGAACTTTTCACAAGGTAATATGCTGAGCACAGAGAATTCACTTGATTGGATGGTTCAGGGTCCCGGATTCTTTGAAATTCAGATGCCCGACGGCACCATTGCATACACCCGTAATGGCCAGTTTACCACAGATGAAGAGGGACGGATCGTTACCTCAGGCGCGGGCTTTCCAGTGCAACCCGAGATGAATGTCCCGGACAATGCGAATTCCATTACCATTTCACAGGATGGAGAGGTCTCTGTCAGTATTCAGGGGGAAGCTGCTAATACAGTCATCGGTCAGTTGGTTATAAGCGATTTCATTAACCCGTCTGGTCTTGAGCCAATTGGTCAAAACCTTTACACCGAGACTGCCGTCAGTGGCGCTCCGGTGCAAGGGAACCCGGGTGTCGAAGGATTGGGATCAATTGTACAGGGAGCGCTGGAAACATCGAACGTGAATGTGACGGAAGAGCTGGTCAATTTGATTGAAACACAACGAGTTTATGAAATGAACTCGAAAGTGATTAAGTCGGTCGACGAGATGCTTAGTTACATTAATCAGCAGCTTTAATTGATTGGGGGTAGTATGGACAAGTTACGTACACTTGGCCTGGTAGCGGCAGGCTGTATAGCACTCAGTGGTTGTACAACAACGCAGAATAAAGATGTTAAGCGGGACGATCCTTACTACGCGCCCATGTATCCGGAAGCCGAAGCCGCACCCGTTGTACCAACAGGCTCGCTGTTCAATGCATATGCTAATGACCTGTATTCAGACAAAAAAGCGCTACGCACCGGAGACATCATTACGGTGGTGCTGAGAGAGTCAACTCAGGCTTCAAAAGCAGCAAACTCTAAGTTGGATAAAGACAGTGAAGTGGAAATCGATCCTATACTAGGGTTAGGCGGCGCGGCTGTTAACTGGGGAAATAAAAGTATCCAGTTGGATGCAGGATCTAATTCGTCTTTTCAGGGAGATGCGCAAGCTAACCAGTCAAATAGTCTGATAGGTAATATCTCTGTCAATGTAATGCGGGTTTTACCAAATGGTAATTTAGTGATCCGAGGCGAAAAGTGGCTGACACTGAACACTGGGGAAGAATTTATCCGCCTGGAGGGCTTGGTCAGACCGCAAGATGTGAACGCCGATAATACGGTGGAATCAAATCGCATTGCGAACGCGCGTATTCAGTATTCAGGCAAAGGTGATACTCAGGAAGTACAAAGTGCTGGCTGGCTGACCAAATTCTTTATGAGCGCCATCATGCCATTTTGAGGTAACAGACAATGAGATTATTCAATTTGCTTGTGCTTGTCACCGCACTTGCTACAAGCCAGTTTGTACATGCAGAGCGCATCAAAGATGTGACTATGGTTGAGGGGGTGCGCTCAAACCAGCTGGTCGGTTATGGTCTGGTGGTTGGCTTGCCAGGCACAGGGGAACAAACCCGGTTCACCGAACAAAGTTTTAAAGGTATGTTGAATAGCTTTGGTATCACGATGCCGGCTAATCTCAAGCCAAAGATTAAAAATGTTGCTGCCGTAGCTGTTCATGCCGAGTTACCAGCGTTTGTAAAACCAGGTCAAACAATTGACGTTACTGTGTCTTCTATCGGTAGTGCAGGTAGTTTGCGTGGCGGCACCTTATTACAGACTTTTCTGAAAGGGGTCGATGGTAATGTGTATGCGATTGCTCAGGGAAGCATGATTGTGGGTGGCTTAGGGGCTGAAGGGTTGGATGGCAGCCGGGTTGTGATTAACACTCCGACTGTCGGGCGTATTCCAAATGGCGGCACAGTTGAGCGTGCAGTCAGAAGCCCGTTTACACAGGGGGATCATATTACGTTCAACCTGAACCGCCCTGACTTTACAACCGCTAAGCGCCTGGCTGATACCATCAACGACCTGGTCGGACCGCAAAGTGCGCAAGCAATGGATGCCGCTTCGGTACGGGTGATCGCACCTCGTGACCCGTCGCAGCGCGTTGCTTATCTATCGACTCTGGAAAATCTGGAATTTACACCTGCAGATACCTCCGCCAAGATTATAGTCAATTCACGCACCGGTACCATTGTGATTGGCAAAGAAGTCAAACTACAGCCTGCGGCCATTACCCATGGCGGGTTAACGGTGACCATTGCTGAGCAAGTGAATGTCTCTCAGCCACAGCCTTTGTCAGAGGGTGAAACTGTGGCTACGCGTCAGAGCATTGTTGATGTTAATCAGGATGACTCCCGAGCTTTCGTATTTGACCCCGGCTCCAGCCTGGACGATCTGGTTCGGGCAATCAACGCAGTTGGTGCTGCGCCTGGTGATCTGATGGCTATCCTCGAAGCGTTGAAAGAAGCAGGTGCGATACATGGTCAATTAGTTGTCATCTAGTGCTTCTTTTATAATCAAATAGTTAGCCTCATTTAATGAGGCTTTTTTTTGGCTCAATAATTGCATTGTATTTAGTTATGAATATTGATGTGTTTTTGAGCAATGAATACTGATCCGACTCGCAACCAAAGTTTCTATGACTTAACCGACCTGAACTCGTTGAGACAGGACGCGCTGAAAAGTACCGGAGATGCCAATGCCTCTGAAGAAGCGTTGCGCAAGGCGGCTCAGCAGTTCGAGTCTATTTTCACCCAGATGATGCTGTCCAGTATGCGTAAAGCGAATGAAGTACTGGAAGACAAAGACAGTCCGTTTAATTCCAGCAGTGTTAAGTTCTATCGCGACATGCATGATCAGCAGATGTCCATGCAGCTCTCCAGCGAGGGAAGTTTAGGCCTTGCGGATCTTATCGTGCAGCAATTATCACCTAACCGCGATGGCTATATGCCGAGCTCGGTATTACGTACGGGTGCCGAGTTACAAAGTGATCGGATTGCCAACGGCGAAGTGAATCAAGCGAAAGTTGAGCAGCAGCCGAAAGTGGAAGAAAGTGTGTCAAGCGATGTGCGTTTCGACAATCCAGAATCCTTCATTAGCCAACTTTGGGAGCATGCTCAGTCCGCGGCGGCCAAGATTGGTCTAAACCCGGCTGTAATGGTTGCACAGGCGGCACTTGAAACGGGCTGGGGTAAGCACATTATTGCGCGTCAGGATGGAGAAAGCAGCTTTAACCTGTTCAACATCAAAGCAGACAAGCGGTGGCAAGGCAGCAGCGCCAGTAAAATGACGCTCGAGTTTGAACAGGGCTTGCCAGTCAAAAAGCAAGCGAATTTTAGAGCCTATGACTCGCTTAAAGATAGCATCAATGATTATGTCGATTTCCTGCAATCAAATCCCAGGTATCAACAAGCCTTAGCGAAGACAGACAATCCGGATCAATACCTGGATGCGCTGCAACAAGCCGGCTACGCAACCGATCCAGATTATGCAGAAAAAATTAAACGTGTGTTGGGCAGAGGAGAATTTCAGTCCATGTTGTCAGCGTCAGTGCATCAGGGAGTAAACTAAGATGTCCTTTAACCTTATGAACATTGGTACATCCGGAGTCAGAGCCAGCTCTGAGTTACTCCAGACGACCAGTAAAAACATCGCAAACCTGAATACCAAAGGCTATGTTCGCGAACGAACTGAACATACCACGATGATCAATAACCAGGTTGGCCGTGGTGAAACTGTGCGTTTGCTGAATGAGTTTGCCCAGAAACAGCTAAATCGGGACCTATCAAGCCAGGCTTACTACGAACAATTTGTCACGGAAGCGACCCGCGTAGATACCTTGTTTGGTGAAGAGTCAAATAATCTGAATCAGAGTATCAACTCGTTGTTTAACAACATGCAAGAGGCGATGAACTTACCCTCTTCTACGGTTGCGCGCTCTTTGTTTTTGACAGATGCACAGAACTTGATCGATCAAATGGATCGCCTATCTGGGATCGTGTTTGATCAGAACAATATTGTGAACGAGCAATTATCAATTTATTCTGATGAAGCCAATAACCTGATCCAGAAGATCAGTGATATGAACACGCAAGTTGCGGCTTTGAACGGTAATAATAGCGATGGCAGTGGTAGCTCCTTGCTTAATCAGCGCGATCAAGCCATCAGAGATCTTGCCGAGCTGGTGGACATTGAAACCTTAGATGGCAGCAATGGTGAAAAGTTGGTTTTTCTGGGGTCCGGGCAGTCACTGGTCATGGAGAACGGCAGCTTTAATCTTTTTTCGATGGATGGAGATCCAGACCCCAATCATAAAGCTCTGACGCTCGATGTGACTGACGGGGCCGCAGTGGCTTTGGAAGTGGATCATATAAATCTGAAAGGTAAGATAGGTGGCCTGATGGCGTTTCGCGATGACATTTTGGTACCAGCACAAACCCAGCTTGGTCAAATCGGGCTGTCACTTGCAGATGCCTTTAACCAACAGAATCAGTTGGGCATGGACCTGGATGGTAACCTCGGGGGTGATATATTCACACTGCCAACTGTGGGTGGTTATCCATACGCAAGTAATACCAGCACGGCGCAGTTAACCGCGACCGTTGAACCTGGCAAAGGAAAAGAGGTACCCGCGACAGACTTCAGGGTAACTTATACGGCGGCAAACACCGTCGAAATTGCAGCGGTAGATAGCAAAGGTAATGTACTGGGGTCACCTGTGACAGCAACGGTCAATGCAGGCGTGATCGATTCCAATTCCGTAGCTCCGGGTGTCGATATGTTCGGTTTACAAATGAACCTGACAGGCACAGCCAATGTTGGCGACAGCTTTCTGGTTAAACTCAATTCAGGTACTGCGGGCAACCTGCAACTTGCTACAGAACGGCCGGAAAGTTTGGCACTGGCCTCACCAATACGAACTGAGACAGCGGCGAATAATGTCAGTACGGCAAATATTTCAGTAGGCTCAGTGACCAACACCGACCCCGCTACAAGCAACTTTACAGCGGCACCACCAAGCCTGACCAATGGAACCATAACCCTGACTAAAACGGCAAACGCCAATGAATATCAGATTGTAGATGGTAATGGTACCAATACATTTACGATCACGCCGCCGGCTGAAAACATTCTTGCGCAGGCGGGGGGCGCGTATGCCAGCTACGGTTTCGACTTTAATATCGAAGGGACCCCAGCGACAGGTGATACCTATACCATAGAGTTTAACACCGGTGGTTTTGATGATAACCGCAATGGTCTGGAGCTCAGTAAATTACAAAGTTCAGAACTGGTACGCCAGAATGTTGTGACGACGGCGACGGCAGACAACTTAAAAACTTTTAATGAAGCGTATGCCGGCTTGGTAACAGAAATTGGGGTTGTGGCCAATCAGGCCAAAACCAACGGTGCTGCATACGAGGCCCTAGCGGCGCAATCTGAAGCCTGGTACGAATCTATGGCCGGCGTAAACCTGGACGAAGAAGCAGCAAATTTACTGCGTTTTCAACAATCTTACTCAGCGGCTGCGCAGGTACTCAGTGCAGCAAGAACTGTGTTTGACACCTTATTAAGTGCGGCGAGGTAATTATGCGTTTATCTCAAAATATGATGTATCAGAATAACCTGAATTCGATACTGGATAACCAACAAGAAGTAAATAAAGCCATGCAGCAGGTTAATACGCAAAAGCGCGTATTAACAGCATCCGATGATCCATCTGCGATGGCTCGGGCGTTACTGTACACAGATCGGATCCAGACCAATGAGCAATATACAAAAAACCTGACCATGCTCAAAGGGCGGTTGGACACCCAAGAAGGGGTGCTGGACAATATTAAGGATTCATTGACGCGTGCATTGACCCTGACAGTCCAGGCGGGTAATGGTTCTTTGGTAGATGTAGACCGAGCGTCACTTTCTGAAGAGCTCAGCGCGATTCAAACGGCAGTACATGACCTGATGAATGCCAAAACAGAGGACGGCAGGTATATTTTTTCTGGTTATCAGGATAATACTGAAGCCTACTCATATAATAGTACTCAGCAACGTTATCAGTACAATGGCGATCAGGGTCAGCATAAAATTAAGGTTGCCGAGGGCGTGGAAATTAAATCCAGTGACAACGGATTTGACGTGTTCGAAAGCGTACAAACACGCCTGAATGTGGTCTCTAATACTGCGACTGTGTCTGGTGGGGTTGTGAGTTCCGATGTGTATGTTACTAAACAAGGGCCTTTTGATGAGTTCCATAAAGCGAACTATAATCCGGACCCGACGGCACCTGCTGGATCTAATACCTTTAGTCTGGTACTTACAGCTGGCACGCCCAATACCTACACTTTACAGCAAGGTGCGACAGTACTGGCGAGTGGCAGCTACGAGGATAACCATATTGAAGTTGCTGGTATGGAATTCAGTTTAGCAGGGAATGCCCCGGGGCAAATAGACTTTGACCTTAAGGCACCTGAAAAAGACAATGTACTAAATATGTTAGATGATTTAATCACGGCTCTGAATGATCCTACACTCGGCGAAAAAGATTATCGCCAGGTGCTGGCTGACTCCATGATAGGCATTGATAACGCCAAAAACCGGGTTTCTCAGGTGCAGTCGGGTTTAGGGGGCCGGCTCAATACGGCAACTCGTATTACCGACGCCAATGCAGACCTGGACATTAACAATAAGATTGCGAAAGCGGAACTGGTTGAGTTGGATATGGCGGAAGCTATTACTGATCTGACGAAACATGAAACAGCACTTCAGGCGTCTCAGGCCACCTTCGGCAGGTTGTCTAATCTGTCTCTACTCGACTATATCAGATAATCCACTCTGCAAGCGGCTTTTGAGCGTTTCTTTAGCCGTTTGCTTTTGACCTCTCTTTTCTTCAGTTTAGATTCTAACTTCATAACTTTCTTATACTTTGCATTAAAGCGCCAGATTTATGCGGAAATATCTATGCGGCAATTTATTTCCTATCCTGGGTCGGTTTATAGTTTAAATTTCATTATAAAACAATAGCATGACTTTTTTTTAGAAAATCTTCTAAAGTATTTTTCCTGCCGCCCGATAACTTAAGTAACCAAGCCGGAGAGTGAAAACAAACCTCGAAGGTTATGAGAGTAAGTTTTAGAAGTTTGAGAGTGGGCACTTACAGAGTAAGCACTCAGATTATAGTGGGAGAATCACCATGGCACTTTATGTAAATACTAACGTAAGTTCATTGAATGCTCAAAGACAATTAAACAATTCAGGCAACTCGCTTGATGTTTCCTTCAAGCGTTTATCATCGGGCTTCCGTATCAACAGCGCTGCTGATGATGCAGCAGGTCTACAAATTTCAGACCGTCTGACTTCACAAATCAACGGTTTAAATCAAGGTAACCGGAACGCGAACGACGGTATCTCGCTAGCCCAAACCGCTGAAGGCGCGATGGACGAAGTTACCTCAATGTTCCAGCGTATTCGTACTCTGGCACAGCAAGCGTCAAACGGCTCAAATACAGACGAAGACCGTTTGGCGATTCAGGAAGAGATCCGCTCACTGTCTTCAGAGGTGAACCGGGTTGCAGCAGATACAACCTTCGGTGGTCAAAACCTGCTAGATGGGTCGTATGCAGCGAACTTCCAGGTTGGTGCTGATGCCGTGCAAACTATCAGCTTCAGTATGCAAACGGTCGGTGGTACTGCAAACAGCTTAGTTGCTAACAATGGCTTTACAATGTCAGGTATTGCCGGGGTGGCAAGTGGCGTAACTGGTGCCTCTTTGAGTGCAACTGCAGGTACAATCAGTAACAGCGTTGGTGCTTCGGCAGATAATACCGCTTTCTCTAACGTGTTTACAGCCGGCGGTATCTCGGTATCATCTCAGGCGAATGCTCAGGCTGTATTAGCTGGTATGGATGCACTAATCGCGGTAGTTGATAAAAAACGTGCTGAACTCGGTGCAGTTCAAAACCGCTTCCAGTCGACTATCAGAAACCAGTCAAACATTGCTGAAAACTTATCTGCTGCAAAATCTCGTATCAAAGATACAGACTTTGCCCAGGAAACCGCAAACTTGACGAAAATGCAGATCCTGCAACAGGCGAGCCAAACAATTCTGAGTCAGGCTAACCAGCGTCCACAGGCTGCGTTAAGTCTACTGGGATAAGATAGGTAAGAAAACAGGTGCCCTGACTTGATGGGGTATTTAGTCAGGGCACCCAATTGGATGATAAAGCGGAGGAGCTTAAATCCAATTACAGTTCATCAAAACAATGAACACGTTAATGTTAGCACTTTTCGTGCCAATATTATGAAAAAATATTGACACCCACTCTCAAACTTCAAAAAAGAGGCTTTAATGCCTCTTTTTCACATCTTGTCTATATTAAGATACGTAATAAGCAGGTTATTTTAGCCATATCATCACCACGTTTCTCATTACCTGTGTAGAAGGTTCTTTCCTGCTGGAGCAGGTGGTGGCTGAAACAAGTATAGTTAAGGGCGCAATGCGCAGCCTCCAGTACTTCTTTTTTAATCATTGTCAAAATTTCTTGGCACACACTTTGCTTTATTCAGTTCAGAAGAAATTAAGTTTGTACAAGCGGCATTGGATTGCCCCTTCACTGAGCTCCGGCCAGTGATAACAATTGCCTCCTTGTACACCAATGAACAGCTCAATGCTGAGCATTTGTATAGAGAGAGTGAATCATGGCTTTATTTGTAAATACCAATGTCAGTTCCATTAATGCGCAACGACAACTACAACAGTCCGGTGTTGAGCTGGATACGTCTTTTAAGCGCTTGTCTTCAGGTCTGAGGATCAACAGTGCGGCAGATGATGCTGCGGGTCTACAAATCTCGGACCGGCTACAATCGCAAATCCTGGGCCTGAATCAAGGTAATCGAAATGCCAACGATGGTATTTCATTAGCTCAAACTGCTGAAGGTGCAATGGATGAAATTACATCTATGTTTCAGCGTATCAGAACATTGTCACAACAAGCTGCCAATGGTTCTAATACTGATGAAGATCGCCTTGCAATCCAGGAAGAGATCCGCCAGTTGGCGGCAGAAGTTAACCGGGTCGCCAGTGACACGACGTTTGGTGGTCAGAACCTATTGGATGGCTCTTACTCTGCAAACTTTCAGGTAGGTGCCGATGCGGTACAGACTATTGGCTTCAGCATGCAGTATGTCGGCACTACCGCCAACAGCCTGGCCGGAAATGGTGGATTCACACTTTCAGGTATTGCCGGTGTTGCAAGTGGTGTGTCTGGTGCTTCGTTGAGTGCAACTACTGGCACCATTAGTAATAGTGTGGGTGTATCGGCCGATAACACCGCTTTCTCCGACGTGTTTACTGCGGGTGGTATTTCTGTCTCTAGTCAGGCAAATGCACAAGCTGTTTTAGCTGGTATGGATGCGCTAATCGCTGTTGTGGATAAAAAGCGTGCTGAACTGGGTGCGGTGCAGAACCGTTTTCAGTCAACTATCAGAAACCAATCCAATATCTCTGAAAACTTATCTGCGGCGAAATCACGTATTAAAGATGCAGACTTTGCAATGGAAACTGCAAAGCTGACAAAAAACCAAATCTTGCAGCAAGCTAGCCAGACTATTCTAGGCCAGGCTAATCAACGGCCTCAAGCTGCATTGAGTCTACTTCAGGGATAAAAAATTATTTTATAAATAAAGCTAAAGCTTTCGCTTTACCTGACGATAGAAGAGTTAGAGAACTATAACTTTAGGACTCTAACTTAGCGTTTGCTACAGGGTAGGGGTATCCCGTACGAACGTTTCTAAATTAGATAAAGCGGAGGCTATTATGGCTTTATATGTAAATACCAATGTGAGTTCATTGAACGCACAGCGGCAATTAAACAAATCTGCGGGTGCGTTAGATACATCGTTTCAGCGCCTTTCATCAGGTTTGCGCATTAACAGTGCAAAAGACGATGCGGCAGGTATGCAAATCACAAACCGTCTGACCGGTCAGATCAATGGTCTGAATCAGGGGATCCGAAATGCGAACGATGGTATTTCACTGGCTCAAACTGCAGAGGGCGCGCTAGATGAAACCACTTCGATGTTTCAACGGATCAGGACGCTTGCTCAACAAGCTTCAAACGGCTCGAATACCGATGAAGACCGTTTAGCTATCCAAGAAGAAATCCGTTCATTATCTGAGGAAGTAAACCGTGTCGCAGCTGACACCACTTTTGGTGGACAAAACTTGCTGGACGGCAGTTATGATGCAAACTTCCAGGTCGGTGCCGATGCAGTACAGACAATCTCATTCAGTATGCAAAATGTTGGTGGCACAGCCAATTCGTTAACGACTAACAATGGTTTTACCATGTCAGGTCTTGCGGGCGTAGCGAGTGCTGTAACAGGCGCTAGCTTAAGTGCAACGGCGGGCACCATCAGTAATACGGTGGGGGCAGCAGCAGATAACTCTTCTTTCTCAAACGTATTTACGGCTGGTGGTATCTCTGTGTCGTCTCAGGCAAATGCACAAGCTGTGTTAGCGGGGATGGACGCTTTGATTGCGGTTGTGGATAAGAAGCGTGCGGAACTGGGTGCGGTGCAAAACCGATTCCAGTCTACTATACGTAACCAGTCAAATGTTGCAGAAAACCTGACCGCAGCACGCTCTCGTATCCAGGATACCGACTTTGCAGCAGAGACTGCGAGTTTGACCAAAATGCAGATCCTGCAACAGGCGAGTAGTTCAATTCTGAGTCAGGCTAATCAGCGCCCTCAGGTTGCCCTGTCGCTATTAGGCTAATAATGGTGTGGCGTCAAGTATACATGAGAAATCTTGAAACTTGGCGTATACTTACAGTTAGACTAATGAATGGAGGTGTATTGTGAAAGAGATTCAGGCAACATTAGGGCTTGGCTCAAATAATGCGGTGCTCACTCCTGGTCAAATTAAACCTGAGGAAAGTGCGGAGACGCTCCGGGCTGTAGAGAAGTTAACCAAACTGGCTGATAACCCTACAGTTCGTGCCCAGGAAAAGCAAAAGGAAGAAGCTGACCCTGATACGCAGGACAAATTATTCGCTCAGGTGAAATCTGATCTGGCGAAGCTGAATGACTTTATACCGGTCACGGCAACCAATTTGTCATTTGAGTTTGATGACAAGGGCAACCCGCCCTTCATCAGAGTCATAGACAAAGGCAGCGATGAAGTGATCCGGGAAATCCCCTCAGAGGAATTTCGTGAAGTCGCTAAGGCTTTGGAAGAATTTGCCGATAAAGTATCAGGAAAAGGTTTGCTGTTTGACAGGACAGCATAAATGAAAGTGAATTGGAGGTAGCAAATGCCACTTATAACGTCTGCAGGCGTCGGCTCAGGTCTGGATTTGGAGAGTATTATCAAAGCATCTGTTGATGCTGAAAATATTCCCAAAATGCAGGCCTTCGTCAAGAAAGAAGAGTCTTTGAAAGTAGAACTCTCTGCCTTAGGCGAGATTAAGTCTGCTATCTCCAAACTCAATGATACTGTTGAAAAGCTGGCCGACCCTGATAACTTCGGTAAACGGGTCGCCAACATCACACAACCTACATCCGGCGATATTATTAGCGTCACGCCGACGTCAGATATCTCTGTTGGTAACTTCGACATTGCCGTCAAACAATTGGCACAAGGTAGCCGAGCGGTGTCGGCAGACGGGGCTTACACGTCAATTGATGATGTTGTTAGCGCCACGGGAGGAACCTTAACGTTCGGTGCAGGTGCAGACAATAGCTTTACGTTGGATGTCACTGCTGGTATGACTCTCGGTGAGTTAAGAGACGCCATCAATGCATCAGAGACTAACTTTGGGGTGACAGCCAACATTGTAAACACAGGCACTGCAGCGGGCTCCAAGCTGATATTAACATCCAATGTGAGCGGTTCAGGCAATGATCTGACCGTCACCAATGACAACGCAGAGCTTGATAAAGTATCGATTGGTACAACTGGTGGGATGACAATTGCCACAGATGATGCCGCGCGTAATGCCATTATTACTGTAGATGGCCTGGAAATACAAAGCGATACCAATACTTTTAAAGATGCAGTGCAGGATATGACTATCAAGGCGCTGGCAAAGAGCGAGGGTGATGATACTAATGGCTACGATACAGCGAGTCTGAATGTTGACTATGACAGAGAATCAGTCAACACACTGATTGATGAGTTTATCGCAAACTATAATAATCTGATTGGTAATATTGGTTTCCAGACCCGGATCGGTAAACCTCTTAATGGCGATTCATCCATGCGGACACTCAGTGATCAGCTGGTCACGGGCTTGTCTACCACTTTGACTGACGCAGGGCCATTTGAAACCATCTTTGATATTGGTTTGGGGATTGACAAAGACGGATATCTCGAGAAATCGACTCTGGTTCGAAGCCTAAATGAAGCTATGGATAGCAATTATGATGATATTGGCACAGCGTTTGCAGGTGAAGGGGGAGTTGCCAAGCAGCTTGAATCGTTGCTTGGTAATTATATAGATTCAAGTGGTTTAATCAAAGATCGTGAAGACAGCCTGAATGGCCAATTGAGTGATCTGGAAGATGATGTAGAAAACCATGAATATCGGATGACGTCTTTAGAGGAAAGGTTGAGAAAGCAGTATGCCGGTCTTGATGTATTGATCGCACAAATGCAACAAACTCAGTCATATCTGGGGGCACAGCTCGCCAATTTACCTGGATTCACGAAGTCTAAGTAAGGAGCCATTATGTATAATGCAAGAGTAAAAAATTATCAAAAAGAGGCACTGAAAACCCGTGTCGCAGGTGCTGACCGCTACGAAGTAATTCAAATGCTAATGGCGGGGGCTGTTGAGAAAATGGTGCTTGCTAAAGTATCTATTGAAAAACGCCATCTCGAGGCCAAAGCTGAGCATATTTCAAAAGCATCCGCCATCTTGGAAGCGTTGCGCGGCTGCCTGGATTTTGAAGTAGGTGGAGAAGTAACAGAAAACTTGTATGCACTGTATTCATACATGATTGATAGGTTATTGGATGCAAGTATCCAGAATGACCCTGCAATCGTTGAAGAAGTGTCAAATCTACTCAAAGAAATCAAATCGGCCTGGGATGCGATTCCTTTTGAAATAAGGGAACAGACCCTAAATCAGAATGGTTCTGATGCGAATGTTAACGCAGGATAATATTCAGCAGCTGCACGAGAAGTTAGCTTTATTAAAGCAGCACAGCGAAGATGATAACTTTGACAGTGCCGTTAAATGTGCAGCAGAAATTGATACCGCTATTAAGCAAATAGTCGTGTCAGAAGAGATCCCAGAAAGTGGTCGGCTTGTTTTGGTTGAGTTATATAACGAATTGAATGAGCTTTTAGGCCACTTGGTGCAGAAAAAGAAAGAGACGGCTTCTTTACTCAGTAAGCACATAGGCAATAAAAAGAAATTAAACCTCTATAAAAACACTTAATACAGTGTGGCAATTCAATGAAGCAAGACTCTTTCCAAGATCAGATAAAATCGTTAGATGAAAAACTAACCGAAACCCTGGAACATCAAAAGCGAGAAACTAAGTTTGCAGAACAAGCGAATGTGAGGTTCGAAAAAAACTTAGCCTGCTTTGAACACTACTTTCCCGATATTGCTAATACCATCGTCAAACATCAGGTAAGAAGTGATTTCTGTATTCATGTAACTAAGACCGGGGAGGGCAACTTTGTACCAAAAGGGTTTGACGCTCCCATCTATTCCCAGGACCCCATAGAACAAACTAAAGAGCAAGTTCAGTGTCAGATAGATAACCCTGTTTTTAGTCTGACGGATTATACAGGCTACCCGATTAATGACACAGATGACCGTATTCATATTAGATATATGTCTAAACTGTCTAAGTTTATGAAGCGTGTGCGTAGCGAACAAGCACAGTATTTCGATACGTTACCAGATACTTTTCCTTCCGCAATCATTTTTGGTATAGGTTTGGGCTATCATGTTCCGATGTTGATGGAGCACACACGGTTCGATTACACGTTTCTGATTGAGCCAGACTTCGAGCAGTTTTATGCCAGCTTGTTTTGCACTGACTGGTTTACGGTGATAGAAAAGATAGATGAGCAGGGCGGCTGTTTGTTTTTCCATCTGGGAGCAACATCACATTCATTCATCCAGGACTTAGAGAAAATTGCAGAAGATGTTGGAGCCTTTTCAATAGTTCGAAGTTTTTGCTATCAACACACGCCCGATGCAGATTTAAATGTGCTCATTAAAAAATGGACTCAAGAGTATTTCCGGTTTCAATATGGTCATGGGTTTTATAATGATGCAATAACGGGTCTTGCTCATTCAATTCTGCATATCGAAAATCAGGTACCAGTGCTGACTGGGGAAGCCAAACAACTGGACTATGATACCCCGGTTTTCATCATAGGAAATGGCCCCTCGCTAGATGACGCCGAGCACTATATTAAGCAAAATCAGGGCAAGGCGATAATTGTTGCGGCAGGGACTGCAGTCGCGTCCCTGTTTAAGAAAGGCATTCAGACTGATTTCCATGTTCTTGTAGAGCGACCGCTTCATAATCATAAAATCTTTGAACGTATACTATCGAAAGAAGAATATGCCAAGATTAACCTGCTAGGGCTAAACACGGTTTATCCGCAAACCAATGATAGATATTTGTGGTCAGGGATTGCTGTAAAAGGGAATGAGGCAGGTACCTCTCTGATGGACTTGCTAAACTTGCAGTCTGAGGGTAAAACACTGCCAAAAATCCCTTATTGTAACCCTTTGGTTGCAAATGCCGCCTTATCGTTCTTTTTACATATGGGCTACCGGAATATTTACCTGTTTGGTATTGATAATGGCAGCGCGCCTGATGGGGCTCATCATAGTCGCGATAGTATTTACAAAGTACGTAATGATGATGACTCTGAAGGGATCCCAAGTATCCCGATCAAAGGTAAGACAATAGAAGGAAACCTGGGTGGGGTCGTGGTTTCAAATAATTTGTTTATGGTTGCCCACGCTCAGCTTGAAAAACTGGTTTCTCACTACAATGCTAGCAGTGTCTTTAATGTAGGTCGTGGTGCAAAAATAAAACATGCTATTCCACTTGCTGTCGAGAATTTACTGGATATAGAGACAAGTCTGAACAAGCCTGAAAAAATTGAGTTTATCAAAGCACACTTTTTTAGTGTGTGGGACATCGAAGAGGTCGATGACAAGTTAATTGCAGCGGATAAGTTAGAGCAAGTGTGCGATCACCTTATTTCTATTGCACAAGAGCCTATATCAGATAGAAGCCAAGGGTTAGAAAATCTTCGACGTCAGTCCCGGTATTTATATTCAATACGGGATACCGCTCTTGGGCATTTATTTCATGCTATCAAAGGCTCAATGCTTTATTATCATTGCCCATTAATTACATTGTTATACAGCTATAGCGATGAGCATTTTACTTTGGAGCAGTTTTCGGGGCTAAATGCACTTTGGGTCGATTACTTACGTGAAATTAAACAAGACTATCGTATAAGTTGCAGAAAAGCATGTGACTGGGCTCCCTAAAATTGAGAGAACGCATTGTCGGCGATGCGCCTTGTTGAACCAGGCAGGTTCAAAATAGCAACAGACACCTTTTTACGGATAATAGAGTTATGAATAAAAATATCTTGGTCTTAGGTAGTAATTCCCCATCGGGTGCAGCGTTTTGCCGCTCTGCGGGGCTTCAGGGTAATAAAGTGATAGCAACCAGCCGTTCTGTAGAAGCTGCGGACTTGTTTTTGCCTTATAAATGGGAAAAAGAGTTGGATGTTGAGTTTCATCAACTGGATATTAATAAGGATATAGCGAAATTCTTGGATTTAGCCAAAAAGCACCGCATTACCCACGTCGTTAATTTTGCTTCACAAAGTATGGTGGGGCAAAGTTGGCAGCATCCAGAACACTGGATGCAAACAAATGTTGTGGGATTGGTTTCTTTGTTAGAGGCCATGAGGCACTTGTCTGGCTTGGAAAATTATATCCACTTTTCGACCCCCGAAGTGTATGGCTCAACAGAGTCATGGATCAAAGAACACACAAACTACGCGCCAAGTACACCGTACGCATCTTCAAGAGCGGCAGGGGATATGAATGTTAAGCTATGGGCTGATACATATGAGTTGCCATGCATCATTACACGTGCAGCCAATATATACGGCGCGGGACAGCAGCTGTACCGCATTATACCCAAAACCTTTCTGAGTTGTATGCTAGGCAGAAAGCTGCCACTACATGGTGGTGGCCACTCAGAGCGTGCTTTTATTCATATTAATGATGTTGCTAATGCACTCTTACTGATCCTGGAACAGGATAAGCCTGGCGAGACCTATCATATTTCGCCACATGAGAAGATTAGCATCAGAGACTTGGTTGCCTCGATATGTACTCTGTGCGAAACAGATTTTGAAGAGGTTGTCGAAATATCTGAAGATCGGGTTGGTAAAGATCAGGCCTATCTGCTGGAATCATCTAAACTGATGAATACCTTGCAATGGGAGCCTAAAGTAACTTTAGAGCAGGGTCTGATGGAGGTTCATGACTGGTGCAGTCGCAATGTCGACTTCTTAAGTCAGCAGTCTGTCAACTATGTGCATAAGCGTTAGGTTGCTGAACATGGGAAAAGAAATTCCGTTTGTTGATCTCCCCTATCGGTATGCCAAATATAAAGCGTATTACCATCAAGATTTAGATATTGTGCTTAACTCAGGCCAGTTTATATTGGGCAATGAAGTTACTTTATTTGAACAGGAACTGGCTGCATATCACGGCGCCTCTCATGCGGTTGGTGTTGGAAACGGCACTGACGCACTGATTCTGGCTCTTCAAGCATTTGGTATTGGCTCAGGAGATGAGGTCATTACCACGCCAATGTCTTATTTGGCCTCAACATCTTCCATCGTAATGGCAGGGGCAAAACCGGTATTTGCTGATGTTGATAATAGCTTAAATTTATGTCCTGACTCAGTTGCTCTGAAAATAACCGCAAAAACTAAAGCAATATTAGTTGTGCATCTATCCGGAAATCCGGCAGATATTGTATCTTTACGAGCGCTCGCAGATCAGCATGGCCTAATTTTAATAGAAGACTGTGCACAGGCAATTGGAGCGACTGTACAAGGCAAGAAAGTAGGCACCTTTGGTGATGCGGCGTGTTTTAGTTTCCATCCTCTGAAAAATATTGGGGGAATAGGAGATGGAGGCGCCATTATACTCGATAGTGAAGAGCACGCCCGGTGGTTAAAAATTGCCAGAAATCATGGACATGCTAATCGTGATGAATGTAGTTTTTGGTCAGTGAACTCCAGATTGGATGCTTTGCAGGCGCGTTTCCTAATGACACAGTTAAACCTGTATGAAGAAGAGTTGACTCGTAGACAAGGAATTGCCCGGATATTTTGTAATGAACTGAGTGGTGTGGTGCAGCTGCCAGATAGTCACCAGCATTCTCAGTCGTCTTACAATTGGTTCATGATACTTGCCGAGCATCGAAATGAGTTGTGCAATTATTTGAAATTAAAGGGCATTGAAACTAAAATACACTATCCAAAGCTAATCCCTCAATTGCATGCAGCTAGATCGCTGGACGTTGATAGTCGAGATTTCTCCAATGCGATTGAGCTAACGAAAAGAATATTAAGCCTGCCCATTGCAGAGCATATTGGTGTCAGTGAGGCACAACATATTGCAAATAGCATCAAGGAGTTTTACGTCTGCAAAAAGTAGGCTCGATACTTGCTGAGTAGTTATTGGTCAATAACGAGTAAATAGTATGAAGTACGTAATTATTGGTAATGGTATTATCGCGCTGAGTAGCGCCTTTAGACTATTACAGAAATGCGGGTCACAGGATGAGATAGTGATAGTTGGCCCTGCAGATCGGGTTGGCTCAGCGACTTTAGCAGCCGCGGCAATGCAAAATTCATTTGCAGAAATAGGTGCTCATAGCCTGAAATCTGACGAAGATTTTTTTCACTTTGAGTTGAGTCACAAAGCGACCCGGGAGTGGCCTGCTTTTGAGCGCGATTTGATCGCCGCTGCAGGTGAGAACCTACCAAAAGATTGTAGTCAGTGTGAGATATATACAGGTGGCTGCTTTGAGCAGGGCACCTATGTCATTAACAATACCGCAACGGATGAGTTAGACGATAAGAACTTTAAAGCCATACTACAAGCTTTGGAAGACTTTAATGAACAGCACATGCTCGTTGATCCGGCCGATATACCTAATTATTACCCCAGCCAACATAAACGGGCAACCCAGGCGGTATATATTCCAAATGAAGGGTGGCTCAACCCAAGATTGGTGCTCGAAAAGCTAGATAATATCTTAGCCAATGACGATCGGGTAACGGTTATCGATGCCAAAGTAACGCACCTTGAAGCAGAAGGTGGGCAGATCAAGCATGTTGTGACTGAAGGTGGAGAGTGCGTTAGCGGTGATGAATACTTGCTGGCAGCTGGCGCGCCGACCCAGAGTATTTTAGAAAACAGTAAGCTTGATATTGAAACAATCAAGATGTTTTATGGCATTGGCGTGTCCTTAGAGATTGTGTCTCCCGGTTACCCACATACAAAGTGTATCAGGACCCCAAATAGAGGGGGGGCGTGTGGTGTGTACACCGTACCGTTTTATTTAGGTCCGGGAAAATCAAAGGAACATATTGTCATAGGGGCAAGTAATTACCTCTCACCCGAGCCCGTTTATCACGGTCGCTTAATTAGTATTGAACATTTGATGAGAGCGGCAACAGAAGAAATTAACGGTCATTTTTATAATGCTCAACTCGTTCGGACAAATGTAGGTTGGCGGCCAACATCTCAAGATACATTTCCTTTAATTGGCCGTTCGTCACTAAGAAACTTAACGATTGCAACGGGCACCAAGCGTGATGGATTCCACATGTCCCCTGTTTTGTCAGAGGTGATTGCGGACATGCTGCTGCATAATCCAGTTGATACACGTTTTTCCTATTTTCATCCTGAGCGCGAGCTGATAAAAAATGTTGATAGAGAAACGGGGATAGATATCGTGGTTGAAAGCTTAATGAGTGAGCAATATCAGCATGACTATCGACCATCTAATATCAGAATGAACCAGCAAGTGAGAAACACATATAGACAAGATATAGAAGCGCTGCATGACAAAGTCGGCGCTGTTGATTGGGGGATCCCTCCTGAGCTAGTTAACATGTACAGACGTGGCTTTGCTAAAGTTAAGTAACTGCCTAAAGTGAGGAATGATATGAATATTTTTGTAACGGGTGCTTGCGGTTACAAGGGCTCAGTATTGGTGCCTAAACTTCTGGCTCAAGGGCATAAGGTGCTCGGCATTGATTTGATGTGGTTTGGAAATCACTTAGATGAGCATGAAAATCTAACCCTGATAAAGGGGGATATTCGCGATCCGCAAAGCTACTCGTTAGATGGCATTGACATTGTCATTCATTTGGCATCTATAGCGAATGACCCGTGTGGGGATTTAGACCCTCTGAGCACCTGGGAGACCTCATGCCTTGCGACAGAAAGGCTTGCAGACAAAGCTGCCAGAGCGAATGTGAAACAGTTTATTTATGCATCTTCTGCCAGCGTATATGGGTTAAAAGACGATGATCAGATTACGGAAGATTTACCATTGGTACCTATTTCAGTGTATAACCAAAGCAAAATGGTTACAGAAAGAGTGGTATTGTCTTATCAGAATCAAATGATCGTACAAATAATAAGACCTGCGACAGTATGTGGCTTATCACCCAGAATGAGGTTAGATGTTGTCGTGAACTTGTTAACGATGCAAGCGCTCACTAGAAACAAGATAACCGTATTGGGTGGCTCGCAGCTTCGTCCGAACATTCACATCGAGGATATCACAGATCTGTATTGCTTTTTAATTGAACACCCTGAGATAAAGGGCATATATAATGCTGGATTAGAAAACCAATCTGTGCAAGAAATCGCAGAGTTGATACAACACCATACTGGCTGTAGCATTGAAGTTAAACCATCCAACGATCCGCGTTCCTATCGACTAAACTCTGACAAACTAGCAAGTGTGGGTTTTAAGCCTAAATATACAGTTGAGTATGCGATTAAGCAGTTGATAACAGCCTATGAAGCAGGGCAACTAGATGATTCAGAACAGTGGTATAATGTTTCCTGGATGAGAGGCCTACTTAAAAGGCAAACTAGCCGATTATAATGGTAGAGAAAATGAATAAATCAGAAAAACAAAGTAAATTTTCCGCTTATAAAAATATCATCCAATACCATGGTGTTATTAATGGTGTGCGTAGGATCGTCGACCAGTTCTGCCAGAACGATTGGTATGATATTAAAAATGGAACTAATTTCTCACAAATTTTATCCGGTGATCAGTATCACGGTTCGCTAGAATCTAAAAACAGTGCTGTAATGCATTATCAACCCGTGTATACCGCAGCTATTAAGAAGCCACTACAAGATATGGTAAAAAACCAGCCTGTGGTAGGCGCATCTAGTACTTGTTTTGTAGATCTTGGCTGTGGGCGAGGCAAAGCATTACATATTGCAAAGTCGACGTTGCAGCATATTATACCGATTGGTATAGAACTGAATGAAGAGTTGTTAGAAGATGCAAAGAAAAACCTGGCATCTGTTAGGTCTTATCAAAAGGACTCCCATTCCGTTTTTGTAAATGCGAATGTTAACGATGTTGATTACAATGATTTATTAGCTGATTTTGATGTTGTTATTGTTTTTAATAAAAACTCATTTGATAAAGCCACCACAGACAATACCCTGAGAAAAATAATCGAAGCGTCGAAAGGGAAGTCATTATTTTATATCTACAGCAACCCTGTCTTTGAAGACTTGTTTGTGCAGCATCAGTGTGTCTTTACAATGAAAGGCTGGCACAAGAACTGGAATACAAAGGTCTTTAAAATCAATGAGCAAGAACTATGAGCCCGGTGATTCAAGAAATTGACTTTTTCGGTTCTTCAGGTCCTCGAAAGGCCAGTGACAGGCTCAAAAAAATAGTTGCGAGAAGTAAAAATCAAGGTGAGTCAGAAGATTTTCTGGGCTATGGATTTGATTATTTTGATAACTCAAGTTATGGCGTCGGGTATGGTGGCTATCATTATGATGGCCGTTATGAAAGTTCTGTCGTAAAGCTAATGGATTTTTTTAACTTGAAGCCGGGTATGTCTGTTTTTGAAGCCGGCTGTGCAAAAGGTTTTGTGCTATATGAGTTTCACAAGTTAGGACTGGATGTTCGAGGTATCGACTTAAGTTCATATGCCATAGATAACGCCGTACCTGAAATTCGTCAGCAGTTAGTGCAGGGATCATGTATTGAAACACCTTTTGAAGATAACTCTTTTGATTTGGTGTATAGCAAAGAGATGCTGCCCCACCTTTCGGAAGATGAGATTGAAAGGGCTATTAGAGAGTTTTGCCGAATCACAAAAGGAAATATATTTTTAGAGATCCAGGTATCTTCAAATAATGAATCAGAAGAATTAATAAAAAAATGGGATGCGACGCATAAAACAGTAAAGACGGCTGAATGGTGGATAAGGAAACTCGAATCTTTGGGTTTTTCTGGAGTAGTTAACTTTAAGGCTCTTTTTTAATATGAAAGCTGTCATTTTTGATATGGACGGTGTTATTTCAGATAGTGCAAGCATTCATGCAGTCGCTTGGGAACACGTACTTAGTGATGTCGTCAAGAAATATATTTCTCCTGAACAAAAGTTCACCTATGAAGACTACCTTAATTATGTTGACGGGCGCTCGAGATTAGAAGGAATTCAGTGTTTTCTTACGCATAAGAAAATCCTGCTACCTCAGGGACAACTGACTGACACTTCGATTGATTCAATCCATGGAATTAGCAATCTCAAAAACAGTTTATTCAATGATATAGTCGATAGAGATGGCGTAAAAGTTTTTTCGGATGCTCTGTCTGTCATTGATAAATTAACGATAAAGAAAGTGCCAATTGGTATTGGCACATCCAGCAAGAATGCCGTAAAAATACTAAATAGTATTGGTATATTTGAAAAGTTTGAGTTTTTACTTGATGGCAATATTGCTGCTGAAAACAATGTTGCTTCTAAGCCGAATGGCGAGTTTTATGCCTATGCTTGCAAATTAGCTAATACACCGCGTCAACACTGTGTTGTGATTGAAGATGCTATTTCGGGTGTGATTGCTGCAAAAAATGCTAATGTTGGTATGGTGATTGCTGTTGACAGGGGTAACAATGAAGCTCAACTTTTTGAAGCGGGTGCCGATGTAGTAGTACAACAGCTGACAGATATTGATCTGAGCGCTATAGGCTAGCCAAGAGATTCACTATGATTTATCAACTATACGATCTTGAAGAAAAAATAGCGAGGTTAAAAGCCTCAGGTAAAACGGTTGGATTATGTCACGGTTGCTTTGACATAATTCATACTGGGCACGTACGTCACTTTAATTACGCGAAAAAAATGTGTGATTTTTTATTCGTTAGTGTGACGGCTGATCAGTTTGTTAATAAAGGCCCGGGTCGTCCGGTTTTTCGAGATGCTGAAAGGGCTGAAATTCTTGCCAGTCTGAGCGACATTGATGGCAGCGTAATCAGCCACAGCGCCACCGCGGAGCTGGTTCTGAGTGTGCTGCAACCCAGCATTTACTTTAAAGGTCAAGAATATCAGTCGGACAGTACTCGCTTCAGTGCAAACTTTCAAAAAGAATTAGGGGTTGCGAGCAAGCTGGGAGTCGATGTTGTTTTTACACAAGAAAAAGTAGACTCAAGCACCAGAATAATCGACAAAATTCGGCTTTAGATCCTGAAAACTAATGAGAAAAAAAATGGCAGAAGATAAATTTTTTGGTTGTGGTTCGTCTGAATACGCGAAAAGTCGATATGTACCTGTTTTAGAAGGTAAAGATATTGAAAACCTCACGCTGGGGAAAAACACCTCAGCTGTGTTTAATACTGACCCAAAAATGTTGGGTTTCTCCGCCTCAAAGCATAAGTTTGTGGGCAAAATGTTTAATAATTATGACAAAGTTCTGGAAGTTGGTTGTATGGATGGCTTTGGTAGTGCCATCGTATCCAGTTTCGTAAAGAATCTAGTTTCAATAGACTATTATAAGCTTCACCTGGAACAAGCTGAAAAAAACATCGCACCTCATTTTCCGAATATCGTATTTAAAGGTCATGATATACTCGATGGCCCAGTCGATGGCGGGTTTGACGGTGCCTATTCTTTAGACGTTCTGGAGCATATTGATCCTGCACAGGAAGACTTGTATATGCAAAACGTTGTTGCATCATTATCAGATTACGGTACTTTTATCGTAGGTATGCCTTCGCTTGAGTCACAAGTCTACGCTTCAGAAGAAAATAAGTTTGCACATATAAACTGCAAATCAGCCCCTGATTTACACGCTTTTTTATCCAAATATTTTCGGAATGTATATGCCTTTGGCATGAATGATGAAGTGTTACATACAGGTTATTCACCGATGTGCCAATACATTATTAATATTTGCTCAGTTCCTATTCGCTAGGCTCCGAGATGTATACAGTTTTATATGGCATAAACACAAACACATCTGTTTGTTATGATCTGGTAGATGCACACAAGACAAAGTTGATAGCAACGACAGATGGCTCAGGTCAGTTTAAAGGCTATCAGACTCTTAATCTGGATGCTCTTGCTGAGGTCAATGCTCAGCAAAGCATTGAAAAGATAATCATCTGCTCCATGTATGTTTCTGAAATAACCACAAGCTTGCTTGAAAAAGGTATTCTGCTGGATGTTATTTATTATTATGACTTGAGCTGCTTTGAAGTAAGACCAGTACGAGAAGTCATTAATGCGGATATAAAAGAGCATGATATTCTCTATGCGTTCTACGACCTGTCAAGCAACCTACCCACATTTGATTGTGTTCAGTTTGCATTGTTGGCTGAGCTGGAGAGGGTAAAAAGAAAGAAAAAATTTCTGCAGTTTATTATAGTACCAGATCGCTCCGCCTCACAATCCTATCTGGGATTGAGCCAGTATCATGACCAGCATGACCTGAATTGGCGTATCACTCATATTGTTGAGCCAGTATTCTCTTTAATCAAAAGCGCACTGACAGTGTCTACACTGGCCCTGAGAGAGCAGGCAACCTCATTAATGGCTGGCGTAGCGGAGGGGCAGGTATTTCCGTCCAACTTTGGTGCAGCGGGCAATAGCCATGCAGTGCGGCAGATTATGCTTAAGCCCTATGTTGACGCAGGATATTCACTGTCATTGTTAGCGCCTCATAGAGAAGCTCAGCGGCAAGTTGATACGTTTTTTGAAAAAGTTGTGGGTGATAAAAAGGCCGTGGTCATCACGTTGAGAGAGTATGCCCATCAGCCTCAACGCAATTCTGACCTGGCATCCTGGGAAAGGTTTTTATCGCAGTTGGATAAAGAGGTATATTTCCCGATTATTGTTAGGGATACGTATACTGTCGCTGATAGGTTACCCGATGGGCTGGCAAACTATACTACCTTCCCACTTGCTGCGATTGATATCCACTTTAGAGTGGCGTTGTACCGCAGGGCCTTCATCAATATGGCGAAAACGAATGGGGCATTTTACTTGTGCAACTTTATTCCTGGCTGCCGTTCTTTGACTTTTATCGAAGTGGACGACCTTAACCCCACAATGAGTACTGAAACCTGGGTTCGCAGCGGTTATCGCCCCGGTGAGGATGCATTTCTTAGGGATAATGCTGATCAGAAGATTATCTGGGGGCCAGATTCATATGAAAATATTGCCTCATCATTTGCTCGAATTAATAAGTGACCTTTAACAGCATATTATGATAGTGAAATCATCTTACAGTAAGCACGAAAGTGACATTCCTACTTTTGAAGTGTCCCGTTATCTTGAGACTTTCCTGCACGACAGAAAAGCACTTGTTGGAAAAGCAAGCGATCTGTTTTGTGGTGTATCAGCTGAAAGTCGTGATACTGCATTTTCTTTTAATGCGCTTCATTTTGCTAATTTAGACGGGCAAGATCAGGTTGTGGAGCGTCTGTTTAAAGTGGAAAAAAGGTTTGTCATACATGGTGATGTTAATTCTAAGCAGGTCGCTCAAATCGAAGCACTTAAAGCGTGCAGTGAGATTGAGGTAGAGTTGTCACTCACTTACTTTCTGTTGACTCATTTTGAAATCCAGAAAGACTTTAACTCGCTAAATTCAGCGGTCAGGCTGATTGATCACCTGAGTAGTAAAATATATCAGGAAGAACACAAAGTCTATGCTGGGCACTTTATCGAGTTAATTGAGCTAGAAACCACTTGCTTGTTTGGAGGGGATAATGTTTCCTGACCTGTCACTTATTTACTTCCCATCTGAACGAGCGAACGCTTATTTGCAGGTGCTGGCGGAATTAAAAATAAACCTCTCTTGTATTATAGTGATGAAAAACTCGTTTAAAAAAGAAGCGAGTCGTTGTGTGACCGAGCAGAATATTTCAGAGGGAGCAAGAACGCTATTCACCCTGGAACAGTATCTTCGAGCGTTCAATAGTGACGTTATTGAGTGCACAGCAGAAGATATCAATAATGATGAAGTGTTCAGAATTCTGGCTGATAGGCCAGAGAAAAACTGGCTTTTTTGCGGTGGGGGGATCCTGGGGAAGAGGATGTTCACATTGGGTAAAAAGTATATTCATATTCATCCAGGAGAATTGCCGGCCTTTCGTGGCAGCACCTGTTTTTACTATAGCTTGCTGCATGATAACTCACTGGCAGCGAGTGCATTTTTTCTTGAGCCATCGCTAGATTCTGGCGCACCGCTTAAGGTTTGCAAGTTCAAAGTTAATCGTCCCGCACAGATCCTGAGTACAAATTACATGGACTATGTACTAGACCCCTGGATCCGCTCTGAGACACTCAAAGCGCTCTTACTTGAAGGGGTTAATGCAACACCGCAATCATCTGGAACCGTTGTTGATACTCGTAGTTATTATGTTATTCATCCAATACTTAGAGCGTTAACCATAAATAAATTAGCTGAGCAGTATCAGCCAGATCTAGGTCAGGGGATATTCAAAATTGAACAAGAGTAATCATGATCAGCGTTCGGGCGCAGTCCTTTGGTTAACAGGTCTGTCTGGCGCTGGTAAAACAACCATAGCTAAGCAGGTCTACGCATTTCTGAGCTCCGGTGGTTATCACCCCCTGATGCTGGACGGGGATGAAGTCAGAGACGCTATTCGGGATCCCCATTGGGGGTTTGACAATCAAAGCAGGCTAAATGGCTCATACCGATATGCACGGCTGGCCTCGCTCATAGCCAAACAAGGGCATGTTGTCATCATTCCCACTATTAGTATGTTTGAGGAAGTGAGAAGCTGGAACAGGGAGCATACACCCGGGTATTATGAGGTGTATCTAAGAACGGAAGAAACAACACGAAAAGCGCGGGACCCCAAACAGCTTTACGATGAACGTGTTGAAGATAGAAGGTTTATGGCGGGGTTAGACTTGTCAGTTGAGCTGCCAAGTAACCCGGATTTGGTGGTTGATAATAATGGCGGGGAAGAGTCAATTGTCGCCGTTTCAGATTTGATTTTCCGGAATTTTGTTGAACACTTACAAAGCGTGGGTTGTTGATATGCCCTCAGAAAATATTGCACAGGGGTTGTCTGCTCTTTCTAAAGCGGAAACATTGCAGGCAATCAAGGAGCGTCCGCTCAATGCGCGCATACTGGATCTGGTGATAATCCACTACAGCGAGTGGCTTAACATGCCAGAACAATGTCTGACAACGGTAAAAAGCCAATTTGATTCAAATGTCATTGTTCGTTCCAGCTCTCAACAGGAAGATACTGCTGGCTCAAGCCTGGCGGGTGAATTCTTATCAGTATTGGATGTGCCGCTGGATAGCGAGAGTCTCACTAAGCAGATCAACGCTGTTTTTGCTTCCTTTGGGAAAGTGGCACCAGATGACCAGGTATTTGTACAAAAAATGCTGACGAATGTTGAAGTGGCCGGGGTTGCATTTTCCCACGATCCAAATACCGGAGCACCGTACACAGTCATTAATGCCGATCTGTCTGGTGATACTGCCAGCATTACCAGCGGGACAGGTGAAGAAGGCCATACATGGTTTATTCTTCATGGGACACCGGCAACATTGTCATGGCAAATAGCGCTGCTTGAGATGATGGAGCAGTTATCTCATTACTTTGAAGGCAGCCCTATCGATGTCGAGTTTGCGTTTAGCGAAGGCCAGCTTTATCTCTTACAAGCGCGTCCGTTGTGGATCAGCAAGACTTATGCAGCCAGTGACCCTCAGTTGCAACTAGAACTACGTTGTATCGAAAAAAAACTCAATAGATTGTCTCAGCCCCATCCATACTTGCATGGTAAAACAACCATGTACGGAGTTATGCCAGACTGGAACCCCGCTGAAATTATCGGCATTAAACCCAGGGCTTTAGCATTATCTCTATACAAAGAGCTTGTTACAGATGATGTCTGGGCCCATCAAAGAGCTGACTATGGTTATCGTGATGTCGTAGGCTTTCCCCTGCTTACAGTGCTAGGCGGGACGCCTTATATTGATGTCAGGACAAGCTTCAACTCATTTATTCCAGCTACTTTGGATTCCAAGCTTGCAGATAAGTTAGTAAACGATTATTTGCAACAGTTGGCAGCTCATCCGCAGTCTCACGATAAAGTTGAATTTGATATTGTCATATCGTGTTTTACGTTTGATCTGGACAGCAAACTGGATGCATTGGGTCACCACTTTAGCCGTGACGAGAAAGCGCAGCTCAAAGCGTCTTTAATTAAACTCAGTAACAGAATTTTTTCAGGTATTTGGCGAGATGACCTTAACAAGATAGAGCGATTAGTTGATAAGCAAAAAACCATAGTCAATTCTGATTTGAACAAGATTGATAAAATTTATTGGTTGTTACAAGACTGCAAGAGCTTTGGCACTTTGCCCTTTGCGGGACTTGCCAGATGCGGCTTTATCGCGGTTCAGCTGTTAAATTCAATGAGGTCGTGTGGACTGTTGACTGAGCAAGAAGTTGAGCAATTTATGCTGAGCATAGAAACGGTTAGCTCCCAACTCGTTCAAGACCAAAAAGAATTGTCAATGCAAGCTTTGATTGCTAAATACGGTCACCTGCGCCCCGGCACATATGATATTGATTCCGCAAGGTATGATGAAGCCCCCGAACGGTATTTTTGCGAAATGAACCATGAAGAAAAGGGGCAATGTGTCGATTTTAGTATTTCGTTGCGCAGCCTGAATGCAATTAATGAAGAGTTGACTAAAAATCAGTTAGAGATAGACGCTGTAGGGTTACTCAACTTTATTAAAGAGGCTATAGAGGCGAGAGAATATGCAAAGTTTATCTTTACGAAAAGCTTAAGTGACGCCATCAAAATCATAGAGGCCCTGGGCAATCAACTCGGCTTTACCCGAGCAGAGATGGCCAACGTTGACATCAAGGACATTCTGAAACTGTACTCGACCTCGCTTAGTGCAAAAGAGTCGATCAAGGCATCCATTCATTTGGGCAGAAACTACCATAGCCTCAGCCAGGCAATTAAATTACCAGCGCTAATCTGTGATGTATCAGAAGTAAGGCTGTTTCAACTGCTTGAGGACGAACCGAACTTTATTACTCAATTGCATGTTACAGGTGAACCCATCGTCTGGCACGAACAACAGAGTAAAGCAGCGTTGAAAGGCAAGATAGTGTTTATTGATTCTGCAGATCCTGGCTATGACTGGCTATTTAGTACCGGCATTGTTGCCTTGGTAACACAATACGGGGGACGTAATTCTCACATGGCAATTCGGGCCGGCGAGCTTGGCTTACCTGCTATTATCGGTGCTGGTGAGAAACACTTCCACAGCTGGAAGCGGTACAAGATGATTACCTTGGATTGCCTTAAGCAGAAGGTTGAATGTACGCAATGAAATTAATTGCCATTACTCAACGTGTCAGTGAGATCTCTGAATACGCTGAATGGCGCGACCAATTGGATCAGCGCTGGACAGCACTCCTAAGTCAGGCTGGTTACCATCCGTTGTTGGTACCTAATCATGCTGAGGTTGCGCTTGAACTGGTTCAACGCCTGCAACCCAATGGGATCATTTTTACCGGAGGCAATGATTTAGTGAAATACGGCGGAGAGAGTCTGGCTCGTGACAAAACCGAACAAACATTGCTTAAGTATGCAATCGAAAAAACACTACCGGTATTGGGCGTTTGTCGTGGCATGCAGTTGATTCAGGATTATTATCAGACGAGTTTGATTGATCTGGAAGGCCATGTGATGCCTCACCAGGAAGTGATGGTGTGCGGTCAAAAAATGATCAAGAACAGCTACCACACTCTGGGCACACGCCAAAACACGGCGCACTTTTCCACCTTTGCTACCTCTAAAGATCAGGTTGTGAAAGGGATAAAACACCAGAGTTTGCCGATCCTCGGCATAATGTGGCACCCGGAAAGAGAGCACCCCTTTGCGCCGGAAGATGTCAAACTAATCAATAGGCACTTTAAATGACAAAAGCACTTATTTTGGCCGCGGGCCAAGGGACACGGTTAAGGCCACATACTGAAGAACTTCCAAAAACAATGGTAAAAGTTCATGGTAAAGCGATTATTGAATACCAATTAGATGTTTTTAATGGGCTGGGAATAGATGATATTGCAATCGTTGGGGGGTATCACCACGAAAAGCTTGAAAAGTACGGACTTAAAAAGTTTGTGAATGATGAGTTTGAATCGTCCAACATGGTGCATAGCCTATTTAAAGCACAAGCGTTCTTTGATGACCAGGATTTGGTGATTAGTTATGGCGATATTATCTACGCTGCCGATATAGTAACTAAGCTACTTGCTTGTCCTAATGAAGTCGTTGTGAGTGCAGATCTGGACTGGGAATGGCTATGGTCTCAAAGGATGGAGGATCCCGTTGAGGACGCTGAATCTTTTAAGTATCTCACGGATGGCAGGGTAGTTGAATTAGGGAAAAAGCTCAAATCAAAGCAAGAGGCGCAAGCGCAATATATTGGTTTGATTAAAGTGTCGGGCGCGGCACTGAAACGATGGTTGTCATATTATTTGTCATTATCCATTGACGAAACAAGGTCCATGTATATGACGGACTTTATTCAGTTTTTGATCGAAAAAGGGGAGCCTGTGCATTGTGCGTGTCACAGTAAGGGGTGGCTAGAAGTCGACAGTGTAAGTGATTTGGCGCTGTACCAGGGGTTACCCATATCTCACTTTGAGATCGACAGATAGTAAGTAAATTTAGTTTGGACTTTAAGGTGTTATTAAACAATGCCGTGCAGAAGTTGTGTTATTAGCGGAGCAAAAAAATGAGTGCAGTACCCGAATCTTACCCTTTCAGACACTGGTCAATCGAGCAAATTCCTCATTCCGCTACTATTGCAATATATGGCGCAGGTGAAATTGCAAAAGCGTTTTTCGAAGAACAGATTTTAACAAATCGAAGCGATATAGAAGTAAAGCTATTTTTGGACAGCAAAAGAGACGGGGTGTTTATGGATAAACCCTTGCTGAAGTATGAGGCTGGTAAAGATTATAAAGTTGACTATATTTTAATTGCTACGATGTTTTGGCCGAATATTGTGCGTTACATGCCCTCTTTGGAAAATGTTGCTATATACAAATATAACCAAGAGCGATTTAAGTTGGTTATTGTAGATGAAGATAAAAAAATCATTTTCAGAAGAAATGCGAGAACAGGATCTGGGGATGTCGGAAGGATGATGTTTTCCGAAGGTGGGATTCAAAAAATAATCAACATCCATGATAAAAAATACGCAGACTACTTTACATTCACTTTTGTAAGACACCCAACAGTCAAATTTTTGTCAGCATACTACCTATATATTATTGAGGATATGAAGCTAGACTTTACTCAGTCGCCTGGGATTGACTTCTATTCGGTCTTAAATGCACTGGGTATTTCTATGAGCTCACCTAATATTGATGAGTTTATTGAAAAGTATATGGTTTTACCTGAATCTATTCGGGATCCACATTTTTGGGGGCAAACTGAACATCTGAGTGGTCAAATTGATTTTGTCGGCAAGCTAGAAAATATGCATTCTGACATGGCGACATTGACTCAGGTTACGGGGGCCTATAAAGCCTATAAGCTAAAACATAGCGCGCCTAAAAGTATTTCAGAATATATTAATTCAGAGTCAGTGAGTACAATTCGTGCGGTTGAACATATTTTCAACGAGGATTATACCACCTACTCGTACTGAAATTACTTTTTTGCAAGGAGTAGATATTATGAAGAAAGTGTTTAGAAGCAAGCAAAATTCAGAGTATTGGGAAAAGCGCTGGCTGGATTCTGGCTGTGATAAAAATGAATTTTCGAACATGGAGATTTACCCGATAAAATTTGCCCAACTGGTTGCTGATAAAGCGGACAGGATCCTGGAGGCGGGTTGTGGTACAGGCAGGCTGTATTTCCATTATAAGAAACAAGGTAAGGATATTAAAGGGATTGACTTTAGTGAGAACGCGATTACAGCGATAAAAAGCCATGCTCCAGATGCACAGGTTGAGCGTGGCAGTATCACTGATCTGCCCTATGACTCAGGCTATTTTGATACCGTGTTTGCATTTGGGTTGTATCACAATATCGAAGACATGAATGAATTAACAAAAGCATTCAGTGAAACCAAGCGAGTATTGCAGCCAGGTGGCAGTTTGGTGGCATCTTTCCGTTTTGATAGCGTGGAAAATAACCTCATTGAAAGAATCGTTAGAAAGAGGCAGCAAGAAAGCAACTATAACCAGTTTCATCGTTGGCATTTTACTTTAAGTGAAATTAAAGCCTTTCTGGAGCCAGAAATTTTAGTCGAAGACGTCTATTACGTAAGAAATGTATCATTTCTGTTTAAATTCGACTTTTTCAGGGCCAAATCAATGAAAGCAGATAGCTTTGATGAATCGAGAGCGAGAGCCAGTGGTTTTCAGTTAAACGGGTTAGGGAAGATGTTAGATAGGGTTTTGCATACCTGTTTCCCCACTTTGTTTTCGAATCTTATTGTTGTGGTTGGTAAAAAGGCAGCAACCTAAAACCTGGCGTGACTCATCCAGCGACAGTCAATGTGGCTAACAGGCTGATAAACGTCAGACTGTTTTTTGCTCAACATGGCTGTTTAGCTGATGCAGGTGTGGATTACTCAGCAGCAGTGCGGTTAACTGTTGATAAGAAAAGTCAGTGCGATGGTTTAGGGCCTGATAGATTGCCTGTATTGCAATATAGTCGTCAGGCTCGTCTAAAGTGAGACGAAAATGACTATGGTCCTCTAATGCGCTGATAACGTAGGTCTTTAACGACTTAAATTTCGCCATGCCCAGAGTGACATGTTCTCTGTCTGGTGGCGATGTTGCATTTTGATGCGTTAGTGCCAGCAAAGAGTATGGGAAAACGCAGCAATCCAGGCCTCTGGGGAACCCGCTGTGAGGCCCCAGGCTCACCATATCATAATCGTGGTGCAGGAATGTGTTAATAGCCTGAGTGGTGAGCGCATTGTCGATCAGCGGGCAATCGCTGGTCAAGCGCACAATAGCCGTGTCGTCTGTCGCACCGAACTGGCTTGCAGCTTGATAGTAGCGACTAAGGACATCATTTGTACTACCTTTGAAATAATCGACATTAAGTGATTCGCAAAGGGACACAATGGGCTGCTCAGTTCCGTCATCGGTCGTTGCGACAATAATATTTTCATGCCAGGGCGCCAACCGCTCCAGCATTACCTGCAGGACAGTGCTCTCACACAACGGCAGCATAACCTTGCCGGGAAGACGGGTTGAGGTCATTCTTGCTTGAATAATGATCTGAACTTTATTCATAGAAGTCATTGTTATCATTGTATTTGAGATCAATATAGCAAATGATTACACTCAAAGACAGAGACAAAGCAGTGATGAAGCGCGCGAAGCTATTGACCTGAGACAATGTTTACGCACATTTTTAAAACGGGCGCGCATTTTGCTTAATATGACAAAGATGCCAGTGTAGAACAAGAAGGCGCACAGTGAATTTTAATAAACACATTACTATAGCAGGTAACAAAGTCGGCCACGACCAGCCCTGTTATATCATTGCAGAAATGTCTGCAAATCATGGTCAATCATTGAGTAAGGCCAAAGAGTTAGTGTATGCAGCAAAAGAAGCCGGAGCCGATGCAATTAAGTTGCAAACCTACACCGCCGATACGCTGACCATGGACTGTAAACTGCCGCACTTTGAGGCAACTGGCCCTTGGCAGGGACAGTATTTGTACGACCTCTATAAAGGGGCATATATGCCCTGGGATTTTCATGCTGAGTTGTTTGAGTTGGCAGACAAAATCGGGATCACGTGTTTTTCCTCACCATTCGATAAAACGGCGGTCGATCTGTTGACCCAACTGAATGCACCAGCCTATAAAATTGCGTCGCCGGAGCTGATAGACCATCAGTTGATCCGCGACGTTGCGGCAACGCAAAAGCCTGTGATTATGTCGACGGGCGGCGCCACACTAATAGAGATTGCAGAAGCGGTGAAAGTGGCAGAGGAAGCGGGGATCAAGGAGCTTTGCCTGATGAAGTGTACCAGTACTTATCCAGCCCCGGCAGACAGTATTAATCTGCGCACTATCCCACACATGCAGGAAGCATTTGGCTGTCCGGTGGGCTTATCTGACCATACTTTAGGGAATGATGTACCACTGGCGTCGGTAGCGGTGGGTGCCTGTATGATTGAGAAGCACTTTGTAATGAGTAAAGAAGATAACACCGCAGACAGTTTCTTCTCCATGACACCCGATGAACTGGCTGCCCTGGTGCATGGTGTGCGACAAATTGAGCTGGCAATGGGCCAGGTTCATTATCCCAGGGACGCGTCTAAAGCCCGCCGCTGTGTTTACATAGTCAAAGATATCAAAGCGGGAGAAGAAATTACCGCTGAGCATGTCGCACAAATGCGTCCTGGTGGTGGGGAGATTATGCCCAAATCCTTACCACACCTGATTGGTCGTACCGTGAATAAAACGTTAGTGCGTGGAATGCAACTGAGCTGGGGAGATCTACTATGAGTGTTCAACGCGAAGCCGTACTGGCCTTGTTAAAAGCGTTTTTTGAAGCGCGCGCTGTGCTGGTAAGCGAAACTGATTTTGAGTCATTTGATTTTATTGCGGCCGGTGTTCTGGACTCTTTTGAGGTGTTATCGATGATCATGCACATCGAAGCACATTTTGGTTTGTCAGTGCCGCCAGAGTTACTGCTTGATACACGCAATGCACAAGTAGGTCGGTTTACCGACGCCATAGTGGCACTGGCATGATAGCCATTCGTGTAGACACGCGTTGTGGCCTGGGCCACTTTATGCGCATGAAGTGGCTTGCCAAAGCGCTAATCGACCAACATCAACGGGTCATAATGCTGGTGGACGCGCAAACTGTGCCCACCCGTTTTTACCAAGACATGGATATCGTGTTGGTTGAAGTACCACAGCAATCAGACACCGTTAGTGACGCACAGTTTGTGCTGGATGTCCTTACTCAGCGAGGAGAAACAGCTTGCTGGTGGGTGGTTGATGGTTACGGCTTTGATATGCATTGGGAGCAAGTTATCCGGAAAACGGGTACGCCGCTATTAGCGATGGATGATTTGGCCCGGGAACATGTGGCCGAGCTGGTGGTTGATGCCAAATGGCAGGGAGCGGGTACACCATCGCGCTATAAGGGGAAGCTGGCTCAGCATAGTCAGAGTTTACTGGGTCCGGACTACTGTATTCTGGCACCTGAATATCACCACGCAGACGCGCAAAGGCGTGACGGAGTACTATTTTCTCTGGGTGGCGGCGGGGACTGGCATGCACCAACGCAGTGGATTTCCCGGCTACTTGAAGCACCGCCAGCAGGCTTTGAAGCCACACCAATACAGGTGGTGATTGGGCCCAAGGCCACAGGTACAGAGCAGCTATATACACTTGCAGAGCAACATAGTCGTCTGACGTTAATTGAGCAGGCGACCAGCCTGGCCTGCTACTATCAGCGTTGTGGTTTATTTGTTGGCGCGCTTGGAACTTCTTTATATGAGCTGGCTGCGACACAGACGCCGGCACTGAGTTTTAGCCTCGCAGCTAACCAGAATAATGCATTAGCGGACCTGGAGGATCTTGGTCATTATCTGCACATTCCCGATTTGCTCGAGCAAGACAGAGACAAAGTGGCTGAGTTAATCGCAACTTTGTACGATGCGCGTAAGCGTGTGCAGCAGCTTTGCACGGACGTCACTATTCCTGTGGACGGACGGGGCGCAGAACGCATTGCCTCAGCACTTTTAAACGGTGCTGACTCTGGCCTGACGAAGGTTAGCAACGCCCCGCAGGCGCCCAAAACCAGCTGGACACTGGCACAAAGCTTGCGCTTATGTCCAGTCACAGATGCACATATTAACCGCTATCTCAGCGCCCGTAACCGCAGTGATAATGCCTGGCGTATGACAATAACTGATCGCATTGATGCCGTTGATCATTATCGCTGGTGGTTTCGCCAAACCCGTGATTCATTTGTATTGTCGCACGATGATGAATCATTACTTTACGTCTGGCACCAGTGTACACAGTTGGAAGGACAGAAGTATCTTTTTGGAGGCTGGTTTGCAGCCAGTGACGCGGTGAATTTTGTGCACGCGCAACTGATCTTGCAGTGGCAGCTAATACACACCGCCAAAGTGTACCCCGAGGCCACCTGGGTTGCGGTGATCAACAAGCAAAACCGCTTTGTAAACCTGCTTAATCAACGGGCAGGTTTTGTGCCTCTGGCTAAAGGTGAGCCCGGTTATATCGCTGCACAGCAACTCTTTCCTAATGCCTGTGAGGCGGAGTTTAACTTTGTTGCCAAATACCCATCGAGGACAGACTGTGAGTAATATCTATCAAATTTTTGCACAGCACGTGCAGTCTCAGCCGGATAAAGCCGCCTTGGTGTTTGGGCAACAGACACTGAGTTATCAGGCACTGAATCTGAAGGTGTTAAAGCTGTGTGCACACTTTAACCGTTTGGGCTTGCAGTCCGGCCAGCGGGTGGCGTTATTTGCACCGAATGGCCTGGAATATCCGGTTGTGATGTTGGCTGCAGCTCGTTTGGGCCTTGCTATTGTGCCTTTGCCGATTAGTCTAAAAGGTGATGCTCTGTCGGTGGCGTTGAAGAAAACCCCGGTCGCAGCCGTGATAGCCTGGCCTTCTATCGGACGAACTTTATTGGCAGACGCGGTCATTGACCCCAACAATTTGATCAGTCTGGCACAGCCTGTTGCCGATGAACCCTGTTGGCAAGACATCATGGCGGGAGCGTTTGAGGCACAGGAGATGGAGACACCTGAGCCAATAGTCGATGTAACAGCCCCCTATATACTGACCATGACGTCTGGCTCTACGGGCCAGCCTAAACCCATAGTGCTAAGCCAGCAGTGCAAGATCAGCCGTGCATTTGATGCGACTATCAACTATTACGGATTGACTCGGGACGAGGTGGTGTTAGTCGCCACACCGTTGTATCACTCTCTTGCCCAGCGTGGGGTCCTGATGCCGCTGATGTTGGGGGCAACCAGTGTGATCCTGGCCAAGTTTTCTTTACCGAAGTGGTTAGAAGCCATTGCGACGCACAAAGTCAGTTTTCTGTTCGCGGTATCTGCCCAATTAGAAAGTTTGCTTAGTAGCGACGAAGAAATGGAACTGAGCTCGTTGCGCTGCGTGGTATCGTCTTCTGCGGTGCTGGCAGCAGAGTCTAAACAAGCTTTGCTGAACAAGTTACCTTGTCGCTTTCATGAATGTTATGGTGCCTCTGAAGTGGGGGTTGTCAGTGATTTTTGCGTCAGTGAGCGGCAAGATAAAAACGGTGCTGTCGGCGTGGCTTTACCGTTTGTTCAGATGAAAATTGTGGATCCGACAGGGCAAGCTCTGGGGACGGGTGAAGTTGGCGAAATTGCCTGTCAGACCTTAACCGGGTTCAGTGGTTATCTAAAAATGCCACAGCAAACTCAGGACGCGTTTGACTCTCAGGGTTTCTTTCTGACCGGTGACTTGGGTTATCTGGATGAAGATGGCTTTTTATATTACGTCGGACGTAAAAAAGAGGTGATATCCAGCGGAGGGATCAACATTTTTCCTCAGGATATTGAAGCGGTGTTTAAGAAACACCCTCAGGTGATTGACTGTGTTGCTTTTGGCTGTGCAGACAGGCAACTGGGTGAGTATATCAAGGTGGTCTATGAGCAGCAGGGTGAGCTGGATATCAGCCGGGAGTTGCGATTACTGTGCTTGTCTGAACTGACTGATTACCAGCAACCGCGTACGCTTGAGCGTCTCAGTGCATTGCCCAGAAACCCCATGGGTAAAGTGCTCAGGAATGACGTAAAAACACACCATTCGGAGGTGTAAAACTGGTGTCAGGCTCAGACCTGACACCAACCGTGTTGCTCGTTAGAAGCGACTGCGGCTTCAAAAAGAGCCAGCCCGGCCTGCGCCTGAGTAAAGCCAAATACGTACTCGTTGTCAGGCACGGTGCCTGCCTGATAGGCAGACAAAGCCTGATGAATATCTGTGTATAAGTTGGCAAAGGCTTCAACAAATCCGGTAGGGTGTCCCGGTTTCATGCGATTGTAACGGAACTGATTGGCGTATTGACACTGTCCTGCGCGATCGAGAATTTCTCTTCTGCCATCACTGAATTGCAACTGAAGCTCATCCGGATTGAGTTGCACCCAGGTGGCGCTGCCCGCCGTGCCATACACTCGGATCTGCAAACCATTGCGGTGACCGATGGCAGTTTTTGACATCCACATACTGCCGCGGATCCCATCCGGGTATTTAAGCAGCATTTGGACATCGTCAATCAATCCAGAGTAGTCGGAGTGATTGGCAAACTGAGCACAGGTTTCTGTTGGTTCCAGCTCCAGCAAATAACTCGATAAGTGATGTAAATGTACGCCCAAATCAAGACAGATAGTGGGCACCTGATAGTCCTGCAATCGCCACGCCTGTGGCTTGGCGGGTTTGCCTGCGATATCGGGCGGGCGCTTAAAGCCCTCTTGTGGCATTTCCAGATGGATTTTCTGGATCTGACCGAGTTTACCCTGAGCAATCAGATGCTTAAGCTCACGTACCATGGCATAACCGCTGTAGTTATAGGTCACTGCCAGAAAGTGTGTTTTCGGGTCATACACTTTAGCCAACGCCTGTGTTTGGGCTGTACCACAGACCAGCGACTTTTCGCAAATGATTGGCATATTTTCATTCAATAGTGCCGTCAGCACCTCAAGGTGATGAGGTGTTGGGGTGAGCACGACCACTGCGTCTACTCGTGCTTTTTCTTGCTTAATAAGTGTGCGCCAGTCGCTGTAGGTGCGTTCTGGTGCGATATCCCATTGCTGCGCGGTAGCAACATTGGCACCTGGGTCACGGCTGAAGGCGCCAGCCACGACTTTAAAGCGATTATCCAGTTGTGCGGCACTAAAGTGCACATAGCCAACAGCCGAATTCAGGCCGCCACCAATAAAGGCAAGGTTTAAAGACCTCTCCATCATGCACTTACTCCTTGATATTATTTTGAATATTTTGCCAACCGGTGAGCAAATTACGTAAGGTCTTCACTACTTCTTGTTGTTGAGCGTATGTTAGTAAAGGAAAAAGAGGAATGGTGATCGCACTTTGGTAATACGCTTCACTATTCGGGCAGTAGCCCTCGCTAAACCCTAAGTCTTTGTAAAATGGCTGCAGGTATATAGGAATATAATGTACGTGGGCACATATTCCCGATGCTCTCATTTTGGTCACTATGTGTTGTTGTAGTTCACGCGAGCTATCCGTAAAACGAACAACGTATAAATGGTAAGTGCTGAGTTGTAACTCTGACTGAGAGAGCGGGGTGATGCCTTCAATCTCGGCAAACATTTTGTCGTAGGCACGTGCTAGCTGGTTTCGGCTGGTGACAAATTCGTCGAGTCGAGCCAGCTGACTCAAACCCAGAGCCGCCTGAATATCTGTCATCCGATAGTTATATCCCAGTAATTGCTGTTGATAATACCAGGGGCCGTGGCTTTCTTCAGTCATTTGTTCAGGATCAGATGTAATGCCATGACTTCGAAATGCTCTCATACGATCTGCCAGTTGCGGGTTCTGAGTGACAGCCATGCCACCCTCAGCAGAGGTGATAATTTTTACCGGGTGGAAACTGAATACACAAATATCCGAGTAAGTACAATGACCAACCGGTTTACCCTGGTACTCGCCTCCTATCGCGTGAGAGGCATCTTCGATAACTTTAAAACCATATTGTTTGGCCAGGGCTCCTATTCTTGCCATGTCACACGATTGCCCTGCGAAATGAACGGGGATAATCACGTCTGGTAATGCATTTAAGCGTGCTGCTTGTTCCAGCTTTTCTGACAGAGCAGCGATGCACAAGTTACCCGTATTTGCATCTATATCAACAAAGTCAACTGTCGCACCACAATATAAGGCACAGTTCGCCGAAGCGACAAAAGAGTTAGGAACAGTCCAAACTATGCTGCCTTGTTTAACATCTAGCGCTTTACAGGCAATGTGTAATGTCGACGTTGCACTGTTAGCAGCGACAGCACCGACTGCGCCACAGTATTTAGCAACGGCGTCTTCGAACTGACGTACAGTGGGGCCCTGAGTTAAAAAGTCTGATTTCAGTATTTCGATAACAGCGTCGATGTCTCGCTGTTCAATACTTTGTTTGCCATAAGGGATCATATTGAGCTCCAGGCAGGCTAGGCTAATGCCTGAGCGTTAAAGGCTTTTATGGCTTCCACAGACAGATAGTCCGGGTTGCTGAGTGAGTTATATTCAAACCCAGGCGCTACCGGCTGGCCTTGCTCGCGAAGGGCATTGGTATCAAAGTCATTGCTACGACTGCTAAACTTGATACCGGGTGCAATCACAAAGTGATCGCTAAATTCAAAGGTGTTAAAGCTGAGATCTTCGGGGCACATCACTTCGTGTAATTTCTCTCCTGGTCGAATGCCTATGATTTTATGTGGCAATTGCGGGGCCATTGCTGTAGCAAGATCAACAATACGGATAGAAGGTATCTTAGGCACAAAAATCTCACCTCCCAACATACGTTCAAAGTTTTTCAAGACAAAATCCACGCCTTGCTGGAGACTGATCCAGAAGCGGGTCATGTCGGCATGGGTAACAGGGATATGGTCGCAGCCTTCATCAATCAAGCGCTGAAATACGGGCACAACAGAACCACGTGAACACACAACGTTGCCGTACCGTACCACAGAGAATAAGGTCCTGTGGCCCCCTGCAATATTATTTGCCGCAACAAATAATTTATCTGAAGCAAGTTTGGTTGCGCCGTATAGGTTAATTGGGTTGGCGGCTTTATCTGTTGACAGAGCAATCACCTTTTCTACATTGTTGTCCAGTGCGGCCTCGATCAAGTTTTCGGCCCCATTGATGTTAGTTTTGATGCACTCCATAGGGTTATATTCAGCAGCAGGCACTTGTTTAAGTGCAGCAGCATGGATCACAAAATCAACCCCCTGCATGGCACGATAAAGGCGGTTTTTATCTCTTATGTCACCGATAAAGTAACGCATACAAGAATCGTTGAAGACCTGCTGCATCTCAAACTGTTTCAGCTCATCACGAGAAAAAACAATGATTTTCTTTGGCTTGTATCGGGTAAGTAGTGTTTTGACATACTTTTTACCGAATGAGCCTGTGCCGCCAGTAATGAGAATCGTCTTGTTGTCAAACATAAAAGCCCACCTAAAGGTGCATTGAATTCTTTACAGTATAGAAAAAAGCATGACTGTAGCAAAATTCGCTTAGCAAAAATAAAAAGCGATTACTCAATACTTTATATCAGTTATCGAGAATTTGCAGTAAATATACTGAGCGGGCTGTTCAATTTCTTACAATAGATGACTTTTTAAACACAAAGGAGTAGACTTGATGGAAAATAACACCTGATGGGGAGGCGTTATGAAGATACAATCTCAAAGTAATAGTTTTTTTAATCAGGTTGACCAGACCAACAATAAGCTTAATCAACAGCTTGCAAGTGGTAAAAAGGTCAACTCAGCGGCGGATGATGCGGCTGCGCTGCAGATCATTAACCGTCTGACGTCGCAGCAGGAAGGTTATAACCAGTCTATACGCAATGCTTATGACGGTATTTCTTATTCTCAAACAACCGACTCCGCATTGTCAGGTGTAAATGACGCCGTGTCGCGGATCCGGGAGTTATCACTTCAGTCCGGGAGTGGTGCGCTGACCGACAGCGACAGGCAAGCTTTGCAAGAGGAAGTATCGCAGCTGCAGTCTCAGATAACAGATACCTTTGCGAACACCACTTTCGGTGGTCAGGCCTTGTTTGACGGTAACCAAACCAGTTTTCAGGTAGGACCGGACGCAAACACAACGCAAGGGTTCACAGCGTCGGACGGCAGTTTTGCGAACCCTATTCTGAGTGTTGATATCTCGACCCAGGCGGGTGCTCAAACAGCCATCGATGCCGCAGATCAGGTATCTGAAGCGCTGAATACGCAAAGAACACAACTGGGTGCGTTTGAAAATACCCTTAACAGCACAATACGTGGCCTTGGCACACAAAGAGATAATATTGCTGAGAGCCAAAGCCGGATCCAGGATACTGACTACGCCAGTGCAGTAGCAGAGCAGACCGCCAATGATATTTTATCTCAGGCTTCTATTGCATTACGTGGTCAGGCGAATCAGTCTGCTTCGTCAGTGCTGGGTTTGCTGTAAATCTAATATTACCAGTACTTTGACCTTAAAAAGCCAGTGATCTTACACTGGCTTTTTTAATGCATTATCACCAAATAACTGTCGTGCAACAGAAAAGTCTTCTTTTTCAGAGGCACATCAAACCAGACCAGTGTCGCATTGCCGGAAGCGATTCATATTCTGTGGTCAGGAGTTCCTTTTTTTCGTACTTGCGCCCGGTTTTTCTGGATTTTAATCCTTAAGTATTGATTTAGCGCATAGGCCGCGGCGTTTTTTTGGCGTTGATGTCAAAAACTTGCCACTTAGGTATTGCATCCCCATGCCACTGACTTACAATCATTACTATTGATGTATACGAAGAAGTTTGACCTTGCGGGCATGATTACGATCCTCGATAACAATAATAACAGAGCAACCGGACTGGCAGCGGCATTGAGTTTTGTCGGGCAGCCGGCACAGGTGATTGCAGAGCCGGATTTTTCTCCCGATCTGTTAAGCCATCTGCAGGAGCCAGTGATCATCCTGGGTGCTTTGTCGCAGCACAATCATGAAGTACTGATTAAGTCTTTGCCCGCAGTGCCGTTCTTACTGATAGGGGAAACCTTACGGCCACTGCTCTCTTTAGCCAATGTAATTGGTCTCATCACTGAGCCTTTTAGCCAGGAAGTGACCATGCAGCTATTGCACGATTGTCAGCAGTACCTACGCATGTTACCGGGCAAATCGACACAGCTGAATGATGCAAAGTCGTTTGATGGCCTGGTTGGCGATACTAAAGCCGTTAAAGAAGTGCGCTTTTTAATCTCCCAGGTGGCTAAAACAGATGCGAATGTATTGATCCTTGGTGAGTCAGGAACCGGTAAAGAGGTCGTTGCACGTAATGTGCACTTGCTATCCAACCGCAATACCGGTCCGTTTGTGCCAGTGAACTGTGGTGCAATTCCTGGTGAGCTGCTGGAAAGCGAGTTGTTTGGTCACGAAAAAGGTGCATTTACCGGTGCAATTTCTGCGCGTAAAGGCCGTTTTGAACTGGCACAAGGTGGGACATTATTTCTCGATGAAATAGGTGATATGCCATTGCAGATGCAGGTTAAGCTGTTACGTGTGTTGCAGGAAAGAAGCTATGAGCGAGTTGGAGGCACTAAGCCTATTCAGGCGGACGTCAGGGTTATCGCTGCGACGCACCGAAACCTGGAAACCATGATCGAAGAAGGCAAGTTCCGTGAGGATTTATTTTATCGCCTCAATGTATTCCCCATTGAAAACCCTTCACTACGCGAACGTGCTGACGATATTCCATTATTATTGAAAGAATTACTACGCCGCGTTGCTGAGCAAGGTGGCAGTTCAGTCAAATTCACCGACCGTGCAATCGACAGCCTCAAAGCGCATAGCTGGCCTGGTAACATTCGTGAGCTGGCTAACCTGGTTGAGCGGATGGCCATTATGTTCCCGGAAAAAGTAGTGGATGTTACAGACTTACCGGGTAAGTATCGCTATATCGAAGTTGAGGCTTACGAACCCGAATATCCGGAAGAGCTGCTTGAAAAAGATGTTTTTAACGAGCTGTTCAGTGACGGGTTCAGTGATTTTGAAGATGAAGACGAAACGCAAGACCAGGGCAGTGTAGAACCCGGGCTGGGACGATTGCCAGATGATGGGATCGAGCTTAAAGAGTATCTGGCTGAGATGGAAATTAGCCTTATAACCCAAGCGCTGGAGCGCTATGATTATGTGGTTGCCAGAGCGGCTGAGATACTCGGTGTACGGCGTACAACGCTGGTCGAAAAAATGAAAAAGTACAACCTAAACCGCGACTAGCAATGATTGTAAAATCCCAAAAACGGCGCTTTGATAGCGCCGTTTTTTGTGGTCTCGAAAAAGCTGCCTGCCGGTCTTCCAGTCATAGTGGCTTTGGCCAAAAAGCACCTGATGTTTTTGCGTCTATAACTAAGGCCCAAGGTATACTTTATTTTTGATTACTCAGTTGTGCTTGAATATCCAACTGCTGATACATCTCTAAAATCGGCGCCTTACAAAAGCAGTCGTCGTGATGATCATTGACCATGCCACAGGCCTGCATATGGGCGTAGACTGTAGTGGGTCCAAGAAACTTAAAACCCCGTTTTTTCAGATCTTTTGCGAATTGTGTACTGATCTCTGTAGTGGCCTGATAATCCTGCGGGCTATGGATCGTGCTCACGATTGGTTCAAAGTTAACAAACTGCCACTGGTAGTAAGCAAAACTTCCAAATTCTTGTTGTATCTCAATAAACCGCCTTGCGTTATTGATTGTTGCCTGGATTTTTAGTTTGTTACGAATGATCCCTGCGTTATCCATCAATTTAATGACGTCCTCTTCTGTCATCGCCGCGACCTTGTGTGGGTCAAATTGATGAAACGCCTCCCGGTAGTTGTCACGCTTTTTTAAAATGGTGTACCAGCTCAGACCCGCCTGCGCCGATTCCAGTGTAATAAACTCGAACAACTTAGTGTCTTCCAGTACGGGTTTTCCCCACTCTTCATCGTGATAGGCGACGTAATCTGGCTTGCTTAAGTCAACCCAGTGACAGCGTGTAGTCATGATATTGTCCTTAATGTTGGTGATAGACAAGCGTCAGTTTAGCGTATATTTAATCGCTGTACAAATAAACAGTGTCAAACTTTTGATGGCAAGTAATCAGATATAATCCACTGAATTTAATGGAAATTAAAACTGGCATGCCAATTGCTTTATCTGTGTATCTAGGTTTATGAGAGCAATATCATGGCATTAGCAAAAGTGATTAATCCACAATTTGTGCCAACCACTCAGTACAATCCTTGCTTATTGCAAGAAGCGTATATGGGCGAGCTGAGCGATCTGCGACAGCAGGCTAGCTGGTTGAGTCATCTGGTCGATACCATGCCAGCCGGTGTGGTGGTACTGGATGGTCAGGGCATGATAGCCAAGGCGAATCAGATAGCCATTGATATGCTAGGCGAACCTCTGGAAGGAGAAAAATGGTTCAGCATTATCCAGCGTTCATTTTGCCCACAGCAGGATGATGGCCATGAAGTGTCTCTCAAAGACGGACGTCTGATCAAACTCGATATTACTGCCCTGACCCCGGAGCCCGGGCAGTTGATCCTAATGACAGATCTGACGGAAACAAGGCGTCTGCAAGCGCGTGTAGCCCATATGCAGCGCCTAAGCGCACTGGGTAAAATGGTCGCCTCTCTGGCGCACCAGGTACGTACGCCTTTATCTGCTGCCATGTTGTATGGTGCAAATCTGGGCAGCAGTAAACTACCGGCACAGTCACGGGATAAGTTCCACTCTAAGCTGATGTCGCGTCTTAAAGATCTTGAAAATCAGGTCAATGATATGCTGTTGTTCGCAAAAAGTGGAGAGCAACAGGTAATTGAGCGCGTTTCAATGCAACAGCTGCTGAGTGAGGTCAAAGCCGGTGCCGATGCCATGGTATCACTGCATAAGGCAGAGTTAACCGTGGAGTTACCCGAGCCGGATATTGAAATTCTGGGCAATAAGACGGCACTGGCCAGTGCAATTCAGAATCTGATCCACAACAGCGTGCAACATATTGGCGCGGGTGCCAAAATAAAGATTTGCGCCAAGCGAGAGCCTGGTACGGATACCGTACGTATCAGTGTTGCAGACAACGGTCCCGGTGTTGACCTGAGCCAGGCAAGCAAATTATTTGAACCATTTTATACGACTAAATCACAAGGCACTGGCCTGGGGTTAGCCGTCGTCAACTCCGTTGCCCATTCGCACAAAGGCCGGGTTGACGTTAGCAACAACGAAAGCGGAGGCGCATGTTTTAGCATGCTACTGCCCATTTCCAGCGAACATTCATCATTACAGGAGGCCGTATGAGCAACAAAATTTTGGTTGTAGAAGACGATGCCGGGTTGCGTGAAGCACTGATTGACACCCTTGAAATATCGGGATTTGAGTGCGTCGAAGCTGATAGCGCTGAGCAGGCAGTCTTATTGCTAAAAGAACAGGCATTTTCACTGTTGGTCAGTGATGTACAAATGGGGGCGATGAGTGGTCTGGATCTACTCAGATCGGTGAAGCTCAATTACCCTGAGTTGCCAGTGTTAATGATGACCGCCTATGCCACGATTGACGATGCGGTTGAAGCGATGAGACTTGGCGCGATTGATTATATGGCCAAGCCCTTTGCGCCTGAAGTATTGCTGAACATGGTCAGTCGCTATATGCCCGAGAAAGAGAAAGAAACGGATGGCCCGGTTGTGGCTGACAGCAAAAGTCTCGAGCTGCTTGAGCTTGCCAAAAAAGTGGCCCGCTCAGATGCCAGTGTGATGGTGTTGGGTCCCAGTGGCTCAGGCAAAGAGGTACTTGCTCGTTACATCCATGACCGTTCAGAGCGCGCTGATCAGCCATTTGTGGCCATTAACTGTGCGGCGATCCCGGAAAATATGCTGGAAGCCACTTTGTTTGGTTATGAAAAGGGCGCCTTTACTGGTGCAATTGCAGCCTGTCCGGGTAAGTTCGAACAGGCACAGAAAGGCACCATTTTGTTGGATGAAATCACCGAAATGGATCTGGGCTTACAAGCCAAATTACTGCGGGTACTACAAGAAAGGGAAGTTGAACGTCTCGGGGGTCGCAAAACGATTGAGCTGGATGTTCGGGTTCTGGCAACCAGTAACCGAGACCTCAAAGAGGCAGTGAAGGATGGCGTATTCCGTGAAGACCTTTATTACCGGCTTAATGTGTTTCCTTTAACCTGGCTACCACTGGCTGAGCGCTGTGGCGATGTTGTGCCACTGGCGGAACATCTGTTACAGCGTCATTGTGACAAAGCCGGAAAACTGACGCCCACGCTATCGCCGTGTGCCAAAGACAAGCTGCTCAGCCATGCCTGGCCTGGTAACGTCAGAGAGTTAGATAATGTAGTACAGCGGGCGTTGATCCTACAGCAGGGAGCAAGCATTACCGCTGATGACATCTTTATTGAGAATTTTTCTCCCGTTTTTAGCTGCACAGCGCAACAGCCACCTGAACAACCTGTAGCATTGACCGTCACCGATGTTGAACCTGCTGATCAGGCTGACATCAATATGGCTGACGATGCCGACGGCTTGAGCTATAAAGAAGAGTTGCAGGACAAAGAACATCAGATCATTCTGGACACGCTGAACCGTTGCAATGGTAAGCGTAAGGATGTGGCTGAGTTGCTTGGGATCAGCCCAAGAACACTCAGATATAAGCTGGCCAGAATGCGCGATTTGGGGTTACCCGTACCGGCCTGAGTTGCAAACCATACCATCCGGGCAATCATTGCCCGGATTTCCCGTCTTTCATAATGAGAAGTGTCACTGTCAAAAATTCGACTCTGTGATTTGTTGTGTAATTCATTGAATTTATTGAATTTATTTGTGGCATGATTTGTGCTTTATTAGAGTTATGTATAACTCACAAAGTGAGCCAGACCATGAAAATTCAATCTACCGGGCTGTACCAGGAAATGCAGGCAATGGCCTCAGAGGCCGGCCGTGTCAGACCTCAGGACCCGAATAAGCTACCCGTTCAGGCAACGGCTGCAACATCAAGCGCCCAGTTTGGCGACTTACTCAGTGATGCACTCAATACGGTTGCGGGGTTACAACGAGATGCTAAAGAAAAGGTCACCGCAGTTGAAATGGGGGATCGTAGTGTATCTTTAGCAGAAGCGATGATTGCCAAAAACAAATCATCGGTGGCTTTTGATGCCACAATGCAGGTCAGAAATAAGCTGATCGAAGCATATAAAGACATCATGAGCATGCCGGTATAAACAGAGTTTAGTGGAGAGTAATCGTGGCTACCAATCAATCAACCGATCTGGCACTTGCTGATGGACAACCAGTTCCTGGTGCAGGTGGTGATGCAGATACGCAACAAGAGCAAAAATCGGGCTACTTTAGTGCTTTGAGCGGTGTTGATATGCTCCGCCAGGTTACTTTGGTGATCGCACTGGCTATCTGCCTGGCAATCGCTATTTTCATCATTATATGGGCACGTCAGCCCGATATGCGCCCGTTAGGTCAATACCCGACTGAAGAGCTGGTCCAGACTCTGGATTTTCTGGATGCGCAGAAAATCGAATATGACCTGGATGGCAATACCATCATGGTCGCAGAATCTGACTATCAGGATATCAAGTTGAGAATGGCCCGTGACGGGTTCAGTCAGGCCCCCAGCAGCGGTACCGATATCTTAATGCAGGATATGGGCTTTGGTGTGAGTCAACGGCTTGAGCGTGAGCGCCTTAAGCATAGCCGTGAACAACAGCTGGCACGCACAATAGAAGAGCTTCAAGACATCAACCGTGCCAAAGTTTTATTGGCTATTCCCAAAGAAAACGTATTTGCACGCCGTGAAAAACAGCCGTCAGCGACTGTGGTGGTGACGTTGAAGCGTGGCCGGACACTGGACAGCGAAGAAGTGGATTCCATCGTCGATATTGTTGCATCTGCTGTGCAAGGTTTGACGCCAGCTCGAGTAACCGTGACAGATCAGAATGGTCGCTTGCTCAATTCCGGTTCTCAGGACTCGCTGGCTGCACGATCTCGTAAAGAATATGAAATTGAGCGCAAGCGCGAGCAGGAATATCTGGAAAAAATCGACAGCATTATGATCCCGGTAGTGGGGCTGGGTAAATACACAGCGCAGGTTGATCTGACAATGGACTTCAGCGCGGTAGAAGAAACCCAAAAACGCTTTAATCCGGACTTACCTGCGGTACGCAGTGAAACTACATTTGAAGAGAATAATGTAGGCGGCCTGGCCGTGGGTATCCCGGGTGCGCTGACAAACCAACCGCCAGTAAACTCCAACATCCCTGAAGTGGCTGGCCAGGGCAATGGTTCAGGCACAACTCCGTCACGTATTCATAAAGAAGCCACACGTAACTATGAGCTGGATACCACCATTTCTCATAAGCGTCAGCAAACTGGCGTGATCCGTCGTATCAGTGTCTCAGTCGCGGTCGACTATATGAACAAACCGGATGCTGAAGGTAATATGGTGATGACGGCACGTTCACAAGAAGAACTCAATAACATACGTCGTTTATTGCAAGGTGGTGTGGGCTTTGATATGCAGCGTGGTGATGCACTGGAAGTGGTGACCGTCCCATTTGTGCGTGAAAATATTCTTGAAGAGAGTGATTTACCACTGTGGGAACAAGAGTGGTTTATGAAAACCATCCGGTTGGTCATGGGCGCATTGGTTATTATTGTGCTGATTTTGGCGGTTGTCAGACCTATGCTGAAACGCCTGATTTACCCGGAAGATACGCTGGAAGAGTATGATGAAGATGCGCTAACCTCAGGAGTAGACCTTGGCGACAGTACTTTAGATATGCTAAACAATGACTTTGATGAATCAGCAGTTGGCTTCTCTTCCGATGGTACATTACAATTGCCAGACTTACATGGTGACGAAGACTTGCTTAAAGCGGTTCGTGCACTGGTTGCCAATGAGCCAGAGCTGTCTTCTCAAGTAGTCAAAGCATGGTTAACTGAAGATGAGTGATGAAGAACAAAAACAACTGCCGCCGGCATTTGATGTAGACAAACTGGATGGGGTCGACAAGGCTGCCATCCTGCTACTGAGCCTGACGGAAGAAGATGCCGCCCAGATCCTGAAGCATCTGGAACCCAAACAGGTTCAGAAAGTGGGCATGGCGATGGCGGCACTCGATGATTTGTCGCAGGCAAAAATCAGTGCGGTACACAATCTGTTTATCGAACAGATCCAAAGCTTCAGTACCATTGGCTTCCAGTCAGAAGACTTCATTAAGAAGGCACTGACAGCGGCACTGGGTGAAGATAAGGCAGCCAGCCTGATCGATCAAATTGTGATGGGCTCAGGTGCTAAAGGTCTGGATTCACTGAAATGGATGGACTCCAAACAGGTGGCTAATATCATCCGGAACGAGCACCCGCAGATCCAGACAATTGTATTATCTTATCTGGAGCCGGAACAGTCCGCCGAGATATTGTCTCAGTTCCCGGAGAAAGTTCGTCTCGACCTGACAATGCGTATCGCTAACCTGGAAGAAGTTCAGCCTGCGGCACTGCAAGAGCTGAACGAAATCATGGAGAAACAGTTCGCCGGTCAGGCCGGTGCGCAGGCTGCGAAAATGGGTGGTCTGAAAGCCGCTGCGGATATTATGAACTACCTGGATACCAACATTGAGGGCCAGTTAATGGACTCTATCCGTGAACATGATGAAGAGATGTCACAGCAAATTCAGGACCTGATGTTTGTCTTTGAAAACCTTATGGATGTAGAGGACAGGGGGATTCAGGCGATTCTGCGAGAAGTGCAGCAGGACGTGCTGATGAAAGCCATTAAAGGCGCCGATGACTCTCTGAAAGACAAGATCATGAAGAACATGTCTAAACGTGCCGCAGAAATGATGGCCGATGATCTGGAGGCCATGCCTCCTGTGCGGATCAGTGAAGTAGAAGCGGCGCAAAAAGAGATCCTGGCAACGGCTCGGCGTCTTGCTGACTCGGGTGAAATTATGCTCGGTGGTGGTGGTGGTGAGGAGTTCCTGTAAGCCATGGCAGAAAAAAAGTTATATCGTGGTAAACCGGTCAGCTCTGAAGCGCTGGATGAACTGTTAGAAAACTGGCCGATCCCAGATGTGGAGGAGGACTTGAGTAAGTACTCAGGGCGTTCAACGGCAATGGGGACACCTCTTGAGGAGCTTTATCAGCAAAAAGTGAAACACGCCGAGCCGGAACCTGAAGAAGAAACCGTCCCAACGCTGACCCTTGAAGAGCTGGAGCAGATAAGGCAAGACGCATATGAAGAAGGGCTCAAGCAGGGCCATGAACAGGGTTATATCGAGGGTTTTGACAAAGGCGTCAGTGAAGGCAAAGAAGCTGGTTACAAAGAAGGCGTCACGCTCGGTAAAGAGCAGGGGATCGAAGAATCTAAGCCCCTGATAGAAGAGCGCCTGCATGCTTTGTCTGCGTTACTGGAGGCCACCCAAAAACCCCTGCGCCAGATAGATGAAGCAGCAGAAAAGCAACTACTACAACTCGTCAATTTATTGGCAGAGCAAGTGATTTTTGAGCAGGTTAAGACGCGCCCGGAGCTTATTTTGCAAGCACTGAAGAAGGGGATTGATGCGTTACCACTGCATGATACGCAGATGCGGATCAATTTGCATCCCGATGATCTGGCGCTGGTCAAAGAGGCGTATGGTGAAGACACCATTGCTGAGCAACACTGGCAACTCGTACCCGAACCGACTCTTGAGCGGGGGGGATGTCAGATCAGAACTCCTGAATCGTCCATCGACTTAAGTCTTAAAAATCGCATCAGCGAAGTGCTTGGCAGCTTCTTACAAGGTAACGGTGTGGACTCCTGAACCACACCATAATGCGGTGTACTCACCGAGTCACCGCATAGTGATAAATATTGGTGTGTTTTTTGCATGAGTGAATTATCTGAACTTTTTCACCGATAACAAATGACCGTATCCAGTTCGACACAGCAGCCTCTGGCTGAACGCCTGCAAAAATGTCAAAAACATATCCAACCCTATGGTGTCGCTGTTGCGGGCAGCCTGACTCGCGTAGTTGGTCTGACACTGGAAGCCAGGGGCCTCAATGCCCCCGTTGGCAGTCAGTGTAAGATCGAAACCATCCGGGGTTTCGTCGATGCAGAAGTCATCGGGTTTAACCAGGATACCCTCTATCTGATGCCTAATGATCATATTTCGGGTGTTTTACCGGGGGCGCGTGTGATCCCGCAAATTAAAGAAGCGGGCTTGCCGGTGGGCATGAGTTTGTTAGGCCGGGTGGTGGACGGACTGGGGCGCCCGTTAGATGGCCTGGGAGCGATCGAAGCAGAAACTCACCTTAAATTTGCTCAGGCAGCCATTAACCCACTGGCCCGGCGCCCAATTAAAGAACCGATGGATGTGGGTGTGCGCGCCATCAACTCTATTGTGACTGTGGGTCAGGGACAGCGGATGGGTTTGTTTGCGGGCAGTGGTGTGGGTAAATCCGTGTTGCTCGGCATGATGACACGTGGAAGTGAAGCGGATGTTATCGTGGTTGGCCTGGTTGGCGAACGGGGCCGCGAAGTAAAAGAATTCATCGACGAAATATTGGGGGTCGAGGGGCGGCGTCGCTCTGTGGTGGTTGCCGCGCCGGCTGATGCATCGCCGCTGATGCGGCTTAAAGGTTGTGAAAGTGCAGTAACCATTGCGGAATATTTTCGCGATCAGGGGCTGAACGTCCTGTTGCTACTCGACTCGGTGACTCGCTACGCCATGGCTCAGCGGGAAATTGCCCTGGCAGTAGGTGAACCACCGGCAACCAAAGGGTATCCGCCTTCTGTGTTTGCCAAGTTGCCGGCGCTGGTAGAGCGTGCGGGTAACGGTGGTGATGGCCAGGGCTCGATCACGGCCTTTTTCACAGTATTAAGTGAAGGGGATGATATGCAGGACCCCATTGCTGACTCGGCTCGGGCTATCCTTGATGGGCACATTGTATTGTCACGGGACCTGGCAGACAGCGGTCACTATCCGGCTATTGACATCGAGAAGTCTATTTCGCGGGTGATGCCACAAGTGGTGTCTGAAAGCCATATGCAGCAGGCACGCGTGCTTAAACAGGTCTATTCCATGTACCAACAGAATAAAGATATGATCACTTTGGGGGCTTACCAGCAGGGAAGTGATCCCATGTTGGATCAGGCCATCAATATGATGCCAAATATTAATGCCTTCTTGCAGCAGGGGATGAAAGACGTGCTGCATTATGACGAATGTCTGCAAGGTCTGGCACAGCTTCTGGGACAAGGTTAATGGCAAATAACAAACTCGATCTGCTTTACAAACTGGAAAGCGAAAAAGAAGAAAAGCTGCGTCTGAACTTTATTCAGGCGGAGCAAAACTTTCATGCTAATCAACAAAAGCTTAATGGCCTCAATGATTTTCGCCTTGAGTACAGCCAGCAGCTGCACCAAAAAGCCCAGCAAGGTTTATCAAGCGCCGGGTTTGGCCAGTACCACGCATTTATTAATAAAATTGAGCAGGCTATCACGCAGCAGGCGAGCACAGTTGCAACGGCCAAGCGAGTGGTCGATCAACGTCGTAAGTTATGGCTGGAGCAGCAAGTCAAGGCCAAAGCAATTGCCAAACTGATAGAGAAAAAAGCACTAGAACAACAGCAAAAGCTGGCCAAAGCCGAGCAGAAGATGCTGGACGAATTTGCCACCAATATTTTTATGCGGCGCAAGCAAGCACAATAAATGGCTTGTTTTTTGCATTATCAACCCTGTAAATCAATTTAATCCGGTTAGCGGCGTAAACTTGCCGCAGATAAAGGTGACAGTATGGTCAATGTTTCGCTAGAAGTAGCAATCAATAACGGAGTTTCGGCGAAGGGAAAAGATCAAACGGAACAAGCTGAAGAAACTGGCTTTCTCGCCATGTTGGCTCAGGCAGAGCAAGATAGCAGCGAACAAGCGTCTCAGCCTGAGTCAGATAGCTCAGCTGGTGAATACGCCGCATTACCTGCTGGTCTGGACCGTCGTCTGGGCCTGGATGATAGCAATGTGCCGAAAAACACAAAAACTAAGCCAGATGAACCGTTAAAGCTGGATGACGCTGAACTACCCGGGCAGAGCGGTACGAAACCAGATACTGCGATTGTTACAAACCACAGTGATGCCGACGATCTGCTTGCACAGATCACCTCATCAAATGCGCAAAGCACGGATGTCGCACATAATCTGGCACCGGTCCCCAAAGCACTCAAGGACTATCTGGGTAAAGAAGCCTTGGTAACATCACCTGAGATTAAAAAGCCCATCGACAATATTGGACCTGTCGTACCTGCTCCTGCAGAGCAAGGAGATCAACCCCAGGATCCTGAACTGCTCGGCGCTAATCCGAAAGTGGTTGTCTCAAGCGCAAATGCCCAGCCAGATGCAAATGCGCATTTAGGCGCTAAGTCTATGGGAAGCAAGGAGCAGATAGAGAGCCCCGATGAACTGGTCATCGCCAAACGAATTGACCGAGTGGGTCCAGTCGTCACGCAGCCAAGCGATAGTTCCTTACCGGCAGAAACGGACGATCTTCCTGTTAAAGGAGAAGCAAAATCGACCGGACTGGCGCAAATGTTAAAGTCCGATGCTACAGAAGATACTAAACGCACGGCAAACATGACGTCGAGTGACGACCAGAAAAACGCGCCACAGACTAAACCATTACAGACTGACCAGCCGTTGTCAGCGGTCAAGTCAGTAACCAGTGAGTCCCCTTCGGTAACTCCTAACCCTATGATGGAAAAAGAAATGGCACTGGTGCGTGAGCAAGCCTCTGTACCGAGTGCTGCACACAAACAGGTGGGTGAATCAGAACCGGTTACGGGTAAAGTCGGTCCGCGGCCTGCTGACCAAGTGGGCCCGGTGATCACGACACCACTGGGCAGTAAAGTACAAGAACCGGTGAGTGATGAGGCTCAGGCTGCAAACACAGATAAGACAACAAAAACACACCAGCCAGCTCAGCCTCTGCAGAGCAACAATGTCGTCAGTTCAAGCGATCTGAAAGTGATGGTTGAAGCACTTTCCCCACAACAAAAACAAACGCTTGCGGCTAACCTCCAATCTCAGCTGGACAGTGGAGCGTTAAGCCACCCGGAACATCGCGCGAAAGCCGAGCAGCTACTGCAAGAGTTGGGGGTTAAACCTCAGGTGGCCGGCTCGAACAAGGCGCAAGACATGACAGAATCGCAGGCCAAGTCGCCAGTTCAGGCTGATAAGGCAGTGCAGAACGATAAAGCAGAGCGAACCGTCGCACCGGAAAATAACAGTAAAACGGCAAGCCTTGTTGCTCCGGCCGCACCCGAGAAGGTTAACAAACAGAGCGCTGCTGTGAGTCAGTCAGCTGCAGGTAGCACAGATCAGAAATCCCAGTTTAAGGACGCTCAGCAACAAACGGTTGTTATAGATTCACAGGACGGTGAGCACCCTGAATTAGCGCAGCTCAGAAACGAGGGCGGGCAGTCTGAGCAGCAAAATTCACAACAGCGCAGTGCCATGCCAGCACCGGTAGAGAACATCTTTAAGGCCATTCGTGGCGAGCGCGTGGATGACGGGATAAAAAACGAGTTTAATGAAGTGCTTGCACAAGTAGAGCAGGTCCGACAGAGCCAGCAGGTTAATCAGCAAAGTGCAGTGACTCAAAAAGCCATGCAGACTGATCCTGCGGTCAATCAGGCCATTAACATCGCCCGTAATGATGCAGTGAAAGCGTTACAGGAACGGGTGAATATGATGCTCAATATCAACAATAAAGAGGCTGAAATCCGTCTCGACCCGCCTGAGCTGGGCAGTATGCAGATCCGCATTCGATCTGAGGGTGAGCAGGCACAGGTAAACTTTGTTGTGCAAAATCAGCAGGCAAAAGAACAATTAGAACAGTCCATGCCGAAGCTCAGAGAGATGCTTGCCGAGCAGGGGATCCAGCTGGGAGAAAGCAATATTCAGCAAGGGCAAGGCGGTGAACAACACCAGCAAGAAGCATCGCAAGGCCATGGAACACTTGCTAATAATGGCAGTGAAGCGCAAAATAACGGCCAACAATCAACGACTAGCAGACGGCAAAGTGATTCAGCAATAGATTACTATGCGTAACAGCTGCTATGATTAAGGTTAGAGTGACTTAAAGAAGCGCGAATATGGCAGAAGAAAGCGATTTAGAAATAGAAGAAACTGGTGGCTCGAAGAAAAAGTTGATTATCATTATTGCCGCCGTGGTTGTTGTTTTAGCCGCGGTTGCAGGCTACTTTTTATTTGCAGGGTCAGATGACGCGCCCGAATCGCTGGCAGAAGAAACGACCGAGCAGCAAGTTCAGGCTTCGCAGCAAAATGCAGCACAAACAGGCAGTGCACTATATGTTGCTATGCCCAGGCCCTTTGTGTTCAACGTACCGGGTGCGAGTCGTGACCGCATAGTACAAATAAAGGTACAATTGCTGGTCCGCGGAGATGTTAACGAAGAGGTGGCTAAGAAGCATATTCCTCTGATCGAGGGTACCCTGCTAAGTGTGTTTTCTACCACAACCGCTGATGAATTGAGTACCAGTGCGGGCAAAGAGACTTTGCGTCTGAGCGCGCTGGATAAAGTTCAGGCTGCAATGGAAAGCGTTGAGGGCAGCAAGGTGGTTGAGCGCGTATTATTTACCGGTTTTGTAATGCAGTAGGAAGAGTCAGTGAGCGACTTATTATCACAAGACGAAATCGATGCCTTATTGCATGGTGTCGATGAAGTCGAAGAAGAAGAGGTCCCGGATAGTGACGATGGCGGGACCAGTAACGCCCTACAATACGACTTTTCGTCGCAGGACCGTATCGTCCGTGGTCGCATGCCAACGCTGGAAATCGTTAATGAACGATTTGCCCGGCATATGCGGATCAGCCTGTTTAACATGATGCGTCGTACCGCTGAAGTGTCAATCAATGGCGTACAGATGCTCAAGTTTGGCGAGTACATTCATACCCTGTTTGTGCCAACCAGCTTGAACATGGTGCGTTTTCGTCCACTGAAGGGCACTGGATTGATCACCATGGAAGCCCGTCTGGTGTTCATTCTGGTGGATAACTTCTTCGGTGGTGACGGCCGTTACCATGCAAAAATTGAAGGGCGTGAGTTTACGCCTACAGAGCGGCGGATCGTTCAGATGCTGCTCAAAATTATTTTTGAAGATTATAAAGAAGCCTGGGCGCCGGTCATGGATGTGTCATTTGAATACCTGGACTCAGAAGTTAACCCGGCGATGGCCAACATTGTCTCACCGACAGAGGTGGTGGTGATCAGCTCATTTCACATTGAGCTGGACGGGGGAGGCGGAGACTTCCATATTTCCCTGCCTTATTCGATGCTCGAACCTATTCGGGAACTGCTTGACGCAGGTGTTCAGTCGGACACTGAAGACACCGATTTACGCTGGAGTAAGGCACTGCGTGATGAGATTATGGATGTTGAAGTTGAGCTGTCTACACAGTTGCTTGAGGTCGATCTGTCCCTGGAGCAAATCATGCAGTTAAAAGCGGGCGATATTATTCCCGTTGAAATGCCTGAGCATATCACAGTGTTTGTAGAAGAGTTGCCCACTTTCCGAGCTAAGATGGGCCGCTCTCGTGATAATGTGGCACTGCAGATCAGTGAGAAGATCAAACGCCCGGAATCTGTGAAGTCTGAACTTCACGTGTTTACAAAGGGTGGTAAGAAGCTGGACTCGGACGCCGAGCTGGCAGAGTTAGAAGAAGATTTACACCTGTCTGAAGGTGTGGATTTAGATTGGTGATGAAGAAGTTAATTAAGGTAGTCAGTGCATGAGTGATGATCAAGATACAATGGACGAATGGGCGGCTGCACTCGCAGAGGCCGAGGAAGCCGACCAGGACGGTGCTGAAGCCGAAGTTGCGGAACTGGAAGAGTTACAAGACAGTGGCGCTTCTTTGAGTGCCGATGAGAAGCGCAAGCTCGATACGATTTTAGATATCCCGGTCACCATTTCGATGGAAGTGGGGCGCTCTAAGATCAACATTCGTAATTTGCTTCAGCTGAACCAGGGCTCTGTTGTTGAATTAGATCGGGTTGCCGGTGAGCCTTTGGACGTGCTGGTCAATGGCACGCTGATAGCTCATGGCGAAGTGGTCGTTGTAAACGACAAGTTTGGTATCCGCCTGACTGACGTGATCAGCCAGGTTGAACGTATCAAAAAGCTCCGCTAGCAGACTGTTGATGAGTGCTTTGATGTTCTCCAGCGTGGCTGCGGCGCAGCCACCAGGTGGGCTCAGCAGTGAATTACTGTCTGTTGGCCTGTCTTTAGCTTTTGTGGTTGTTGCAATCATTGGCCTTGCGCTACTGGTGAAGCGTTTCAATCCTAATTTGGGTAACAGCCAGGATTTTAAGGTGATCCGCAGTTTACCTCTGGGCAGTAAAGAGCGATTGTTGGTCATAGAAATTGACGACAAGCAACACTTACTCGGTGTAACACCGCAAAGTATCAATTACTTATATCAGTTAGAGTCGCCGCTAGAAGTGACACCCACAGCGCCCTTTGCAAAAGAACTCAGTCGCTTAATGTCTGGTGCAAATAACAATAAGAAATAGACTTATGATCCGATTTTTACTCCTAATCACAGTGTTGTGCTTTGCTCCAGGTGCTCTGGCTGACGGCATTGAAGCATTGAGTGTGACAACCAATCCGGATGGTTCTCAGGAATACTCTGTAACGCTGCAAGTGCTGGCCATCATGACGGCACTGAGCTTTATTCCGGCTGCTGTGATTATGATGACCTCTTTTACCCGCATCATCGTGGTACTGGCAATATTGCGTCAGGCAATTGGTTTACAGCAATCACCGTCGAATCAGGTCCTGGTCGGCATGTCTCTGTTTCTGACCTTTTTTATTATGGCGCCTATTTTCAATCAGATTAACGACCGTGCAGTTCAGCCTTATTTGAACGAAGAATTGACGTCAATACAGGCACTACAGGAAGCGAAAGAGCCGATTAAGGCATTTATGCTCTCTCAAACGCGCATAAAGGATCTCGAAACATTCGCAAAAATAGCGGGTTACGATAAACTGGATAGCCCTGAAGATACCCCCTTTGTCGTCATTATTCCGGCGTTTGTTACCAGTGAACTTCAGACAGCCTTTATCATTGGTTTTATGTTTTTTATTCCCTTCCTGATAGTTGATTTGGTGGTTGCCAGTGTCTTGATGGCAATGGGTATGATGATGCTTTCGCCTATGATTGTGGCTTTGCCATTTAAGATTATGTTGTTTGTGCTGGTGGATGGCTGGTCGTTGATCATGGGCACGCTGGCGCGAAGTTTCGGCTTAGGAGTGTGACATGGAACCAGAAGTTTTTGTCGACATTCTCAGTGACTCGCTCTTTATAGTCATAAAACTGGTGACGGCCATTGTACTGCCAGGTCTGATGATAGGTTTGGTGGTTGCGGTTTTCCAGGCCGCAACCTCGATTAACGAGCAAACGCTGAGCTTTTTGCCCAGGCTCATCATTACCATTGTGGCACTGATTTTCGGCGGCCATTGGATGACCCAGGTGCTGATGGACTTTTTCAATCAATTGGTACTCCAGATCCCTGAAATTGCGGGGTAAACTGCGATGGAATACCCTCTGGCAATCATCATACAGTGGCTGAGCGACTACATGTTGCCGTTTGTTCGGATCAGTTCAATGATCATGATCATGGCTGGTTTGGGTGCTCAGAGTGTGCCAACCCGAGTCAAACTTGCCCTGTCGATTGTGGTGACTGTGGCCGTAGTACCTGCGATCCCCCAGACTCAGTTTACCGATTTGTTCTCCTTTGCCATGATATTAGTGGTGACGCATGAACTCATTGTCGGGGTTGCGATAGGATTTGCCTCAGTACTGTTGCTCAACACTTTTATTGTCGCGGGCCAGATTTTGGCAATGCAGACGGGGCTGGGCTTTGCGTCTGTGGTCGACCCCGCCAATGGCTTAAGTGTACCTGCTGTCGGTCAGTTCTATCTGATCCTGGCCACTTTATTGTTTTTTGTCTTTAATGGTCATCTGATGATGATAAACATGGTGGTTTATAGTTTTCAGACCTGGCCTATTGATGGCAACTGGTGGGTGGTTGATAACTACTGGACGATAGTCACCTGGGGAAGCTGGTTATTTGCTACGGCACTGGCATTGTCGTTGGCTCCGTTAACAGCCATGCTGCTGATCAACTTGTCATTTGGCATTATGACTCGGGCAGCGCCGCAGATGAATATTTTCTCTGTGGGGTTTGCGTTTACTATGGTGTCAGGTCTGTTGATCATCTGGGCGACGTTGGGGAACTTTATTATTCAGTATGAGTTCCAGTGGCTGAAAATGACCGAGCTAATGTGTAACCTGATTGGTTGCACGGTGTAAACAAGTAGCGGGAGCAAGAAGATGGCGGAAGATTCTGGTCAGGAACGCACGGAAGAGCCCACGAGCAAAAAGATAGCAGACTCGCGCAAAAAGGGTCAGGTCGCCCGTTCCAAAGAGCTGGGTACCACGTTTGTACTCATATTCTCTGCTGTTGCACTATTGCTTTACGGGCCGGATATCGCCAAGGGTCTGTATAACATGATGGGTCGCATGTTTACGCTGAACCGCAACGAAACCTACGACACCACCAAAATGTTCTCGGTATGGGGTGACGCGTTTTCTGAAATCACTTTTCCGTTGGCTATGTTTGTTTTGATCATCATGGTGGCCGGGGTCATCGGCAATACTTTGTTGGGCGGTTTTAATTTTAGCTGGGAGGCCGCTGCGCCTAAAGCCAGTAAGATGTCACCGATGAAAGGCATTAAGCGCATGTTTGGGCCTCAGGCTGCGGTTGAGCTGGTTAAGTCAATCTTAAAATTTGTATTGGTGGCCGGGTTTGCGATTTTGCTTATCAAGGTGTTCTTCTACGAAATCCTGCATCTGAGTATCGAGCAAATTCCGGGCAGTATATTACACTCGCTGGAAATTTTAGCCTGGATGTTCCTGGCACTGAGCTGCACTATGATTATTATTTCTGCGATTGATGCGCCATATCAGAGTTACAACCACAACAAACAACTCAAGATGACGCTACAGGAGGTGAAAGATGAGTACAAAAACTCAGAGGGTGATCCTCAGATTAAGGCTCGTATCCGCCGGACTCAGCGGGAAATGTCTCAGCGGCGGATGATGCAGGAAGTACCTGATGCGGATGTGGTGGTCACTAACCCGACTCATTATTCTGTGGCACTCAAGTACGACACAGAAAAAGCGGGGGCACCCATGGTCATCGCCAAAGGCGTTGATGAGCTGGCAATGCAGATCCGTAAAATTGCCAAAGGTAATGAAGTCCCGATTGTTGAATCGCCGGTATTGACCCGCTCCCTGTATCATACCACGGAAGTGGGAGACCAAATTCCCCAACAGTTGTTTACCGCTGTTGCGCAAGTATTGGCGTACGTATTTCAGCTTAAAAAGTTTAATAAGGGTCGGGGAAAGCGCCCGGTTGCACTGAAAAAAGACTTGCCGATCCCTGACGAACTAAAACACTAAACTAATTGGTATCAAACTTGCTTTGATGTAACTGCGTCAATAATTTGTGGTTTGTAAGTTATGGATTTTAAAGCGGTTTTACAGCAGATCAATCGAGATAAAAAAGAGTATGCGAAAGGGGTGGGTACACCCGTGCTGGTTCTGGCCGCATTGGGTATGGTGGTATTACCGATGCCGCCATTTCTACTCGACATCTTATTCTCATTCAATATTGCACTGGCACTGGTCGTATTACTGGTGACGGTGTACACCATGAAACCACTTGAATTCGGTATGTTTCCATCTGTGTTGCTAATCGCGACTATTTTACGGCTGGCACTGAATGTAGCCAGTACCCGGGTGGTTCTGCTGGAAGGTCATAACGGCGGTGACGCAGCCGGTAAAGTAATTGAAGCGTTTGGTTCTGTTGTTATAGGCGGCAACTACGCGGTTGGTCTGGTGGTCTTCCTGATCCTCATTATCATTAATTTTGTGGTTATTACCAAAGGTGCAGGCCGGATTTCAGAAGTTTCAGCCCGCTTTACACTGGATGCGATGCCAGGAAAACAAATGGCGATTGACGCTGACTTGAATGCCGGCTTTATTTCTGCAGATGAGGCCCGGGCCAGACGTGATGAAGTAACACGAGAGGCGGACTTTTATGGCTCAATGGATGGTGCCAGTAAGTTTGTTAAAGGGGATGCGATAGCAGGGATTGTAATCCTGGCGATTAACATCATCGGCGGCTTATTTGTGGGTATGGTGCAGCATGATCTGACATTTGGCAGAGCCATGGAAGTGTACACCCTGCTGACCATAGGTGACGGCCTGGTTGCTCAGCTTCCTTCGCTGCTACTGTCCATTGGTACTGCGATTGTTGTGACCCGTCAGAACGAATCACACAATATGGGTGAGCAAATGACCCAGCAACTGGGCAATGAGAAGTCCTTGTCTATCGCAGCTGGGATATTGATTGTGATGGGATTAGTGCCAGGCATGCCACATGTTGCATTCCTGGGTTTAGGCGGGCTCATTGGCTTCTTGGCTTACTACCAACACCAACAAAAGATCAAAACCGAAGAGCAAAAAGCAGAAGAATCAAAAGGCGGCGCGGTTGCTGCACAGCAGCAGGAACAAAAAGAGCTAGGCTGGGATGACGTACAGCCAGTTGATGTGATTGGTCTGGAGGTAGGTTATCGCCTTATCCCCTTAGTTGACCAGTCCCAGGGCGGTGAACTGTTGAATCGCATTAAAGGGGTACGTAAGAAACTGTCACAGGAGCTTGGCTTCCTGGTGCCACCCGTTCATATTCGCGATAACCTTGAGCTGGACCCGAATGCCTACCGCATTACTCTGATGGGGGTGGGCTCCGGAGATGGTGAGCTGAAGCATGGTGATGAGCTGGCTATCAATCCGGGTCAGGTATTTGGCCCAATCAATGGGGTCGCGACAAAAGATCCGGCGTTTGGCCTCGAAGCTGTGTGGATCAAGCCTGAACAAAAAGATGAGGCTCATTCACTGGGTTATACCGTGGTGGATGCAGCTACGGTTGTTGCTACACATATCAGCCAACTGTTGACTAACAACGCCTCTTTACTGCTGGGCCATGAAGAAGTTCAGAACCTGCTTGATATGCTTGCCAAGAGTCATCCTCGTCTGGTTGAAGGTCTGGTGCCGGATGTATTACCTCTGACAACGGTAGTAAAAGTGCTACAAAACCTGCTTAACGAGGGCGTGGCGATTCGTGATATGCGCTCGATTGTTCAGACTCTGGTTGAGTACGGACCGCGTAGCCAGGACCCTGATGTACTAACGGCCGCAGTACGTATTTCATTACGCCGCCTCATCGTTCAGGATGCAGTGGGAGGGGCTGAAGAAATCCCTGTCATAACATTGGCGCCTGAGTTGGAACAGATGTTGCATAAGTCTCTTCAGAACGCAGGTGATGAGGGGGCAGGCATAGAGCCAGGCCTTGCGGAGCGGCTTCAGGGTTCACTCAGAGAAGCCCATCAAACGCAAGAAATGCTCGGCGAGCCGTCCATCTTATTAACCTCAGGTATGTTAAGAAGTGTGCTGTCACGATTTGTAAAACACACCATCCCGGGACTCAGAGTGATGTCATATCAGGAAGTACCGGATGAGAGACAAATTAAGATAGTGAGCTCAGTTGGACAGTAGAGGACTAAAAGGGGCTGACCATGAAGATTAAACGTTTTTTTGCAAAAGATATGCGTACGGCTTTGAAAGAAGTAAAAGAAGAACTAGGTGCTGATGCGGTGATCATGTCTAACAAGAAGTTAGCTGACGGCGTCGAGATTGTCGCTGCGGTTGATAATGACCGTGCGCCTGCATCTCAGCCTTCGCAGCCCGCTCCTCAACAAGCAGCTCCCCAGCAAGCGGCACCGCGTCAGGTTGCGCCTCAGCAAAGCGCCCAGCATGGCTACAGCCAGCCCGCGAGAATGGTTCGTCCTCAGCCTCGTCGTGCAGAGCCTCAGAAGCAGGCGCAGGTTGCAGACAGCCTTGAAGCCTTGCTGGAGCGTCAAGCCCCTCGTCCTAAGTCGCCCGAGCTTGCATCGATGTTTTCTCAATCTGGTATCAATACCGATGATATGTTTGGATCACAGCAGCACAATGAAGTGCCAGCTAAAGCGACGCCTCAGACAACGCGTCAGCCACGCTATGACGCGCCGAGTCATGATTTTGACGCCCGTGATACAGCGTCATCCTGGGAGTTTGGCGATGATTTAGATCAGGGCTTTGGCGATGAGCCTGCGGCGCAGAAAAAAGTCAGCGAAAATGAAATGTCTTCAATGCGCGATGAGATGAATGCCATTCGTCAGCTGCTTGAGTTTCAGCTGTCCGGACTGATGAATCAGGAAATGGCGCGCCGTGACCCGACGCGTGCCTGCCTGGTAGATCGTTTGAAAGGCATGGGGATTGGCGCAGAAGTTGCGGAGCAGATGGCTTGTTTCATTCCGGATGATGTTTCCCGCAAAGAGGCATGGAATGCGCTACTTAACATGGTCGTTAATCAGATGCATACAACCAACAATGACATTCTTCGGCAGGGCGGTGTGTATGCCATGGTTGGGCCAACTGGAGTTGGTAAAACCACTACAGTTGCAAAATTAGCAGCACTGGGTGCGCAAAAATATGGTGCAGATAATGTTGCGCTCATCACCACGGATACCTATCGTATAGGGGCCTATGAGCAACTGGCAACCTATGGTCGGATCATCGGCTGTCCAGTCAAGCAAGTAAAAGATGCCAATGAACTTGCTGAGGTTCTTTATCATTTGCGCAATAAGCGTCTAATATTAATAGACACGGCCGGTATGAGTCAGCGTGATTTGCGCCTGACTGAACAATTAAACACATTGATGCGTAGCAGCCGTGTTGACATTCGCAGCTACCTGGTATTAAGTGCGACTGCACAGATGCATGTACTGCAAGAAACCGTCAATCACTTCAAAAAAGTCAATTTAAGTGGTTGTATTTTTACAAAACTTGATGAAAGTCTAAGTTTAGGTGAGATAATTAGCATAGCGATTCAAAATCGTCTGCCAATAGGGTATCTTACCAATGGTCAGCGAGTGCCTGAAGACATTCGTGTGGCAAATGCTCAGAAGTTAGTCAAAAAGGCTGAGCAATTGTATTTAAAGAGAACAAAAGCACAACATTCGCGACGTGTACCAGTGGCGTCCCAGACAGTAGGAATGTATGATTAATACAGTTTTAGATCAAGCAAGTGGCCTGCGGAGAATGAACCAAAAAAATAACCACAGTGTAAAAGTAATCGCAGTGACTGGTGGTAAAGGTGGAGTAGGTAAAACCAATGTATCCCTCAACACTGCCATCGCGTTAGGACAGCAGGGTAATCGGGTCTTGGTGCTTGATGCTGACTTAGGTCTGGCTAACTGTGACGTTATGCTGGGCCTAAGAGTTGAGAAAAATTTATCTCATGTCTTGTCTGGTGAATGCGAACTGGACGAAATTCTGGTTGAGGGTCCGGCTGGGATCCGCATCGTACCGGCCACGTCGGGGTCGCAGAGTATGGTTGAATTAACGCCAGCCGAGCATGCCGGCTTGATCCGCGCGTTCAGCGAGTTGAGCAGTGAATTTGACATTTTAATCGTCGATACAGCGGCGGGCATCTCCGATATGGTTTTAAGCTTCTCACGTGCTGCGCAGGATGTCCTGGTAGTGGTTTGTGACGAGCCAACTTCAATTACGGATGCTTATGCACTGATCAAAGTATTGAGTCGCGAGCATGGTGTGTATAAATTCAAGATTGTGGCCAATATGGTGCGCAGTCTGCGTGAAGGGCAGGAGCTGTTTGCCAAGCTGTCCAAAGTCACCGATCGATTTTTAGATGTCGCTTTAGAGCTGGTTGCAACGATCCCGTTTGATGAGAATATGCGCAAGTCGTCACGCCGTCAAAAAACCATCGTTGAGCTGTTCCCTAATTCACCTGCTGCTGTGGCATTCAGAGGCCTGGCGAGCAAAGCTGTCAAGTGGCCCATTCCCCATCAACCTTCAGGTCATTTGGAATTCTTTATTGAGCAATTGGTAAACGGTTAACGATGGCTTCACCGGTCAACCGCATGGCGGGATATAAAACGACGGACCACCTTAATAAGGTGGTAGAGCGTCATACGCCTTTAGTTAAAAAGGTGGCCTGTCATTTGTTAGCTAGGTTACCTGCCAGTGTCCAGTTAGATGATTTAGTTCAGTCAGGTATGATTGGGCTGATCGAAGCCTGCAAAAACTTTGACGCCAGTAAAGGGGCAAGTTTCGAAACGTTTGCCGGTATTCGAATTCGTGGTGCAATGATTGACGAGATCCGCCGTGGTGACTGGGCCCCCCGCTCAGTGCACAAAAATGGCCGCATGGTTGCTGAAGCCATTGCTGAGCTTGAAGCAGTGCTTGGGCGGGAACCAAAAGATACTGAAATCGCTGAAAAACTTGATATTACGCTAGATGAGTACCATCATATTTTACATGATGTCAATGCGAGTAAAGTTATCGGCATTGAAGACCTAGGGGTCGACGAAGACGTAATTTCTCCCGCAGGCAACGATTTTGCGCTAGACAAACCATTCAATAATGTTAAAAATGAGCGCTTTAACGAGTCGTTAGTCAATGCTATCAAGACTTTACCTGAACGCGATGCGCTGGTGTTGTCTTTGTATTACAACGACGAGATGAATTTAAAAGAGATTGGTGCGATCTTAGAGGTCAGCGAATCTCGAGTGAGTCAGATTCACGGTCAAGCAATGATCAAGCTTAGAGCGAAGATCAATGACTGGATCAATTAGAGTTAGTTTTACAATATAGGTTCAAACCTCACCGGAGGAAGTTTTGGATAAGAACATGAAAATTCTCGTGGTTGATGATTTTTCTACGATGAGAAGAATAATCAAAAACCTGCTGAGAGACTTAGGCTTTACCAATGTTCAAGAGGCTGATGATGGCAGTACGGCACTTCCAATGTTGCAAAATCAGGAATTCGACTTCGTCGTAACTGACTGGAATATGCCCGGCATGCAAGGTATCGATTTGCTACGTGCAATTCGTGCTGATGACAAGCTAAAACACATCCCAGTACTCATGGTTACAGCGGAAGCGAAAAAAGAACAAATCGTTGCCGCTGCCCAGGCTGGAGTCAATGGTTATATCGTTAAACCGTTTACGGCAGGCACCCTGAAAACCAAACTAGAAAAAGTGTTCGAACGTTTAGGCTAGTATTGATAAGGGTAGGCTTATGTCAACATCTTCTGTGCCGCAGATAACTCTGGAACAGGCTAAACTGCTCGTTGAATACCTTGAACAAGGTGAGCAGGAAAAGGCTGATGAGATATTAATTGAGGCCACTAATAAAGAACAATCAGAGCTTTTTGCTGAAGTAGGTAAGCTGACTCGACAACTTCATGAATCGCTGAAGAACTTTGAGTTGGACACCCGCTTAGCTGATCTCACGACAGAAGCCATTCCAGATGCCAAGCAGCGCCTTAATTACGTCATGGAGATGACCGAAAGCGCTGCGAACAAAACCATGGATGCCGTAGAAGCGAGTCTTCCCTTAGCCCAAGAACTTGCCGATGAACTTTCTGAAATCAAGCCCACCTGGGACAGGCTGATGAGTCGGGATATCCAGCTCGGAGAGTTCAAATCTTTGTGTCACGATCTTGACAGTTTTATGCAATCGTCAAAAGGCCGTACAGATGAATTACAGAATCTGATGACCAATGTTTTGATGGCACAGGATTATCAGGATTTAACCGGGCAAGTGATCCGGCGTGTCATTGAGCTGGTTCGTGAAGTTGAAGACAGCCTAATTCACTTGTTGACCGTATTCGGCAGTGCAGATGAAAGTCAACAAACTGCAGCCCAGCCGCAGTCACAAACTAAAGCCACCCCCGTTGCTGATGAGTTATCAGGCCCTGAGGGTCCAATTATGGACGCTGAGTCTCGAGATGATGTCGTATCCGGGCAGGACGAAGTTGATGACCTGTTGTCGAGTTTGGGCTTCTAATAGGAGAGTATGCGAATGAGCTTTGAAGTCGATGAAGATATCTTACAAGACTTTCTTGTTGAAGCTGGGGAAATACTCGAACAGTTATCTGAGCAGCTTGTCGAACTAGAAAACAACCCGGAAGATAAAGAGCTGTTAAATGCAATTTTCCGTGGCTTCCATACAGTAAAAGGGGGCGCAGGCTTCCTGAGTATGACTGAACTGGTGGATGCCTGTCATGGTGCGGAAAACGTGTTTGATGTTCTGCGTCAGGGGCAGCGTCAGGTAACACCCGAATTGATGGATGTGATTTTACAGTCACTCGATACCATCAATGAAATGTTCTCATGTATTCAAAATAGGGAGCAACCTGAACCGGCGGATCCACACTTGTTGGAAGTGTTGCATCAGCTCAGCCAGCCACAGTCAGAAGATGAAGTGATTACAGCACCAGATCCCGAACCGGTTGTAGCGACCCCCAGCGCAGATGATGTGCTGTTCGATGCGGCATCGGATCCCGTTAATGAGGCTGCTGACGGAAGCTCAGACAGCATCGACGAAATTTCTGAGGAAGAATTCGAAAGTTTACTGGATGAGCTGCATGGTTCAGGTAATGGTCCTTCAGCATCAGAAGCCCCGGCGGCACCCAGCGCGACGTCAGCTCCAGCTAGCAGTGATGACGGTGATATCACAGACGATGAATTCGACAGTTTGTTAGATGAGTTACACGGTGTTGGAAAGTTTGGCGCTGCACCAGAGCCTGCGCCGGCAGAGACACCGGCACAACCCGCAGCTGCTGAAAAAGCGCCTGCGTCGAGTGGTGACGATGACGAGATCAATGACGACGAATTTGAGGCTTTGCTGGACGAGTTGCACGGTAAGGGACAAGCGCCAAAGTCTACAGAAACGGAAGTAGCAGCGCCAAAAGCACCAGCAAAACCTGAGCCTAAGCCAGCGGCGCCTGCGGCAAAAGCACCCAGTGCCCCTGCTGCTAAACCAGTACCGGCACCTGCATCGAAACCAGCAGCGGAAAACAAACCGGCGGCTGACGCCAAAGCAGCAGCTAAAAAGCCTGCAGCACAAGCAGAAACAACTGTTCGTGTTGATACTAAGCGCCTTGATGAGATCATGAATATGGTCGGTGAGCTGGTGTTAGTACGTAACCGTTTGGTGAGTTTGGCAAATAACTCCAATAGCGAATCCATGGGAAAGGCTATCTCGAACCTGGATGTCGTCACTGCTGACTTACAGGGTGCGGTGATGAAAACCCGAATGCAGCCAATTAAGAAAGTATTTGGTCGTTTCCCTCGGGTTGTACGCGATTTAGCACGCAGTCTCAAAAAAGACATTAGCTTAGTGCTAGAAGGGGAAGATACTGATCTGGATAAAAACCTGGTCGAAGCATTGGCCGATCCTTTGGTGCACTTGGTACGTAACTCAGTGGATCATGGTATTGAAATGCCTGACGTGCGTGAAGCCGCAGGGAAGTCCAGAACCGGTACTGTCACTTTATCCGCTTCGCAAGAAGGCGACCATATTCTATTGACCATCCGTGATGATGGTGCAGGTATGGACCCTGAGAAACTGAAAAAGATTGCCATCAGCAAAGGGGTTATCGACTCAGATCAGGCAAGTCGCCTGTCGGATAATGAAGCTTACAATCTGATCTTCGCACCAGGTTTCTCGACCAAAGAACAAATTTCCGACATCTCAGGTCGGGGTGTTGGCATGGACGTGGTTAAAACCAAGATCACCCAGCTTAATGGCTCTGTTAATATCCAGTCTGAACTGGGTGTAGGCACCATACTGGAAATCAAAGTGCCACTGACACTGGCCATCCTACCCACACTGATGGTGATGATAGGTCAGCAGACATTTGCACTGCCACTTGCCGGAGTCAGTGAAATATTCCATCTGGATCTGACCAAGACCAATGTGGTTGATGGTCAGTTGACTATCATAGTGCGTGAAAAAGCCATCCCATTGTTTTATCTGGAACACTGGTTAGTGAAGGGCGCGGACAGAACTGCCCGTAAAGCCGAAGGGCACGTGGTCATAGTGCAGATGGGCACCAAGCAGGTTGGATTTGTGGTGGACTCACTGATTGGCCAGGAAGAAGTGGTGATCAAACCGCTTGATGCCTTATTGCAAGGCACCCCTGGTATGGCTGGCGCGACCATCACCTCAGATGGTGGCATCGCGCTCATTCTGGACGTCCCCAGCATGTTAAAATATTACGCCGGCAAGTAATTGTCTGGCGCATTTATACCGAAAAGTGGTGTCTGTGACACCACTTTTCGGATCTGTAACGAATAAAAGAGCAATGCCAATGGCAGTTAAAGTATTAGTTGTAGATGACTCGAGCTTCTTTCGTCGCCGAGTGAGTGAAATACTAGAAAAAGATCCTGAAATCCAGGTGATTGACTTTGCAGTAAATGGTCAAGAAGCGGTTGATAAAGCTGCCAGGCTCAGACCGGATGTCATCACTATGGATGTGGAAATGCCAGTGATGGATGGGATCAGCGCGGTAAAGCAGATCATGCAAAGCTCACCGACGCCCATTTTAATGTTTTCGTCATTGACCCGAGAAGGTGCAAGTGCAACCTTAGATGCGCTTGATGCTGGCGCTGTCGATTTTTTGCCGAAAAAGTTTGAAGATATTGCCCGCAATAGCGAGGATGCGATCCGCTCTTTGCAAAACAAAGTGAAAGAAATTGGCCGACGTCGCGTGAGCCGTTTTACCCGGCCTATTAGCTCGTCGCCTACACCTGCACCTTCGCGCAGCACGCCAGCCTCATCCGGGTTACGCTCAACGGCTAAGCCGATTGCGCAACCGGATCGTACATTTTCACGGCCCGCGGCTGATATGCCCAGTTCGGGGGCGTCGTTTAAGGCGTCCGGGAAAAAATACCAAATCGTTGCCATCGGCACGTCAACGGGTGGCCCGGTTGCGCTTCAAACAATTTTAACGCAGCTGCCTGCAAACTTTCCGCATCCGATTTTGCTGATCCAGCATATGCCTGCGGCATTCACGCCGGCATTTGCACAGCGTTTAAATAGTCTGTGCAAAATCAAGGTAAAAGAAGCGGAGCAAGGTGATCGTTTACAACCGGGTGTTGCTTATCTCGCCCCGGGCGGTCAGCAAATGCTGGTTGAATCCAGAGGTGGGAGTAAAACGCTCAAAGTATTTGAAGATGACAGCCCGAGGATCACCTACAAGCCCAGTGTTGATGTGACTTTTGCCAGTACTGCGAAAGCCTACGGCGGAGACGTGTTAGCTGTGATACTCACTGGTATGGGCGCGGATGGCAGAGACGGTGCCAGAATGTTGAAACAAGGTGGTGCGACTATCTGGGCGCAAGATGAAAAAACCTGTGTAGTCTATGGTATGCCACAGGCTGTAGCCAGTGCGGGGATTTCGTCAGAAGACATTGCTTTGCAGGATGTAGCACTGAGAATAAACAAAGAAATAGGCTGCGCATAACTGAACTATGCCCCAATGCGTGTCTGTGTTTGGCCGAAGGAATAAAAAAATAACGTGAAAATCTGGACGGTAGCGAATCAAAAAGGCGGGGTGGGTAAAACCACCACGACAGTGAGTCTCGGTGGGATCCTGGCGCTTCAGGGGAAGCGTGTATTGCTAATAGACACAGATCCGCATGCTTCATTAACATACTACTTTGGTATTGACTCGGAAGAGCTGGAAGTCAGTGTGTACGATATTTTTATTCGTGGCTCGAATATGGCTAGTGAAGAAATTCTTCAGGCGCTATGCCCCTCAACCATAGAAAACCTGGATATACTGCCGGCGACCATGGCCATTGCGACGCTTGATCGCAGCATGGGCAACCGTTCCGGTATGGGGCTGATTCTGAAAAAGGCACTTGCTAAGATCAGTGAGCACTACGATTATGCCATTTTAGATTGCCCACCTGTACTTGGTGTGCTGATGGTGAATGCGTTGGCTGCGAGCGAGCGTATTTTGATCCCGGTGCAAACCGAGTTCCTGGCGCTGAAGGGACTGGATCGTATGATGCGCACAATGTCATTAATGCAAAGTTCGCATTCCAAGCAATATCAATATACTATAGTGCCAACTATGTATGATAAGCGCACCAAAGCATCTCTCGAAGCCTATAAGTCTTTAGTAGAGACTTATCAGGACAAAGTCTGGCCTGGGGTGATCCCGGTTGATACCAAATTCAGAGATGCTAGTTTGGCGCAGCAAGTGCCAGTGCAATTTTGTCCAAAATCGCGTGGTGTCTATGCTTACCGTGCCTTATTAGAACATCTGGCAGAAGTAGATAGAGGTAGTAATGAGTAAGCATCTGTTTGCCAATGAACAGGTCATGAAACAGTATCTGGGTGCTTTATTACGCGAAGAAGAAGAAGACGAAGTCGCGTTAGCGCCGGTGGCTAAGTTGCTGGAGTCTGTGCCAGAGGCCAAAGACGAGCATGTTGCAACGCATAACGCCGTCTCCAGTTCAAAGGATGCCGTTACTGAAGCACCACCAGAGCAACCCGTTGTTGAGGCTCAGACTGAAACGGTTATACCTCAGGAAGTCACCGAGGATACACAAGTAATAACCCCGGCTGATGATCTTGAGATAACTGAAAATACTACTATTATCAAAGAAGAAGCAGAGCAGGCTGTGCCGGCTCGTGCGCGTGATGCGTATCTGGAAAACGAATTTCAGGCGTTGTTCTTCGAAGTCGCCGGGCTGACTTTGGCTGTCCCTTTGAAGTCGCTCGGGGGTATACATCAACTTACCGAAGTTAATCAATTGTTTGGTAAGCCAAAATGGTTTAAGGGGGTGATGCTTAACCGGGAAGAAAAACTCAACGTTGTGGATACAGCCCGTTGGGTGATGCCGGAAAAGTTCACTCCTGAGCTGGAAGAGAAGCTGGATTACCAGTACTTGATCATGCTGGGCGATAGCCAGTGGGGGTTGTTAGCCGAAAATCTGGTCAATAATATTACGTTAAAACCAGAAGACGTGAAATGGCGAACAGCCGATGGTAAAAGGCCATGGCTGGCGGGCGTCATTAAAGAAAAGATGTGCGCACTGATAGATGTTGAGAATTTAAATCGATTGCTAGAGCATGGCCTCGATAGCCGAGAGCAGTAACTAGCATCTAACTGGAGTAAAATCATGAGTCAAGAGAGAATACTTTCGGCTGATAAAAATGCAGATAGTAATGATGAAGTCCTTCAGTGGGTTACCTATAAGCTAGAGGATGAAACCTACGGCATTAACGTAATGCAGGTTCAGGAAGTATTACGCTATACCGAGATTGCCCCGGTACCGGGTGCGCCAACTTACGTGCTTGGGATCATCAATCTACGTGGTAACGTGGTTACTGTCATCGATACCCGCTCTCGCTTTGGGTTGCCAAGTTCAGAAGTCACCGACAACTCTCGGATCGTGATCATTGAAGCCGAAAAGCAGGTCGTTGGTATTCTGGTCGACAGCGTTGCGGAAGTGGTTTATCTGCGCAGCTCTGAGATTGATAGCGCGCCAAACATTGGTACTGAAGAGAGTGCTAAGTTTATTCAGGGCGTGTCTAACCGTGAAGGTGAGTTACTGATCCTGGTTGATTTGAACAAACTACTCAGTGATGATGAGTGGGATGAGTTGAGCCATATATAACCCGTGCAAGCAGTAACCCAAAACGAGATTTTATTGCTCCTGGTCATTGCCTCAAGCCTGCTATGTTTAGTGTGCTTGGGGTTTATTTTTGCACTGAGTAAAAAAGTACAACAACAAAATAATGAGCATGGCAAATTGCTTCAGCATGTGAAGCGAGAAAACGAACAAGTGGCTATTTTACGCAGTGAAATCGCCGAAGTGCGTGCCAGTGTATTGAGTATTGGCAAACGCCTGGTAGCCTGCGAGAACTACGCAAAGGATCTGGCCCAGCAACAGGCCGCGCAAAAGTATGACGATCCGGATGCGAAGATTTATTCTCGCGCAGTCAAAATGGTTGAACTGGGCGCAGACATAGAAGAGATCATGCGAGAGTGTGAACTACCCCGCGCAGAAGCCGAGTTGTTAATGTCCCTACACAATAAACAATCTTAGTGTTGTTCATCATCAGCCAACGATAAACAGACCCGTGTCTATGCCGTTGGCTGCTCATCATTATTTTTATACCAATTTCACTTAATACCTGTTCAATTTGACGCTAACTGTGTTAAATATTTCTCATTTAGAACCTTTACCTAAGGTATAAGTTCGCAAATTTTTGCCTGGTTACCGACTATATCTTCTCGCCTCAAAACAGAACACTTTATCAAGCAAATTGGTATAAGCTGTTTAGCTGAGCCTGGATTGCGGATGAAACTGGCTAGGTGCTATGCCATACTGTGCTTTAAAGCACAGACTAAAATAGCTTTGTGACGAGAAGCCACACTCAAAAGCAACCTGCGTAACACTCATGCCGTCTGACAGCATTTCCGCTCCTTTATTAAGTCTGAACTTTTTGACGTACTCAGAGAAAGTCTGACCTAACAGAGCTTTGAACTTCCTCTGTAGCTGTCGTTCGCTCATGGCAACTGTGGGTAAAATCGCTTTTATCGTTAAACTTTGATCTGCATAGTGTGCCGCTAACCATTGTTCCAACTGTTCAATAAATTGGGAGTCTTTGTCACTGATCCCGGCGTATCTTTCGGTTTGTTGTATTTTGGTGACCAGGGGGTTGCGCTGCTCGCCAATTCTTTGACTGATCAGACTGCGTATATTGAGTAAGTTAAGAATGCGAGTTCGCAGTCGTTCTGCGTTAAAGGGCTTGCTCATAAAGGCATCAATGTCCATTTTCCATGCCTGAATTTGGCTTTCTTCATCGCCTTTTGCGGTGAGCATCAGTATAGGAATGTGGCAGGTCGTGATCTCTTCACGTAGAAGTTGCGCAAATTGAAATCCATCTACTTTTGGCATCATCAGATCAGACAAAATGAGATCGGGTACATGCGTTTTTGCCAGGGCGAAGCCGCTTTCTCCCTCACTGGCAAACAACATTTGATACGAGCCACGAAGACAATCTGCCAGGTAAGATCGCATATCCGGGTTGTCTTCAACAATCAGGATACAAGGCTGGTGCTGTGTATTTTCGTCGGTGTTTTGTATCGCACTTGGTATGATTTGATGTCGCAAGTTTACTTGCTCCAGTGTAACTACGTCGCTTGTCTGCAAGGTACTGTCAATGTTGGGGTTTTTGCTGCTCAGTGGGAAGGTGACAGTAAACTGTGTTCCTGAAATACCATCGCTATGCACTGTGATTTGGCCCTGTGCCCGCTGTACCAGGTCTTTGACTAATGCAAGCCCAATGCCTGTACCTGCCACTGTGTTTGTCATAGATGTATCAAGACGTACAAAGCGCTCAAAAATACGCTGCTGGTCTTCCGGTGCGATACCAATGCCAGAATCACAGACGCTAAGCTGCACCTTATTAGTGGCCAGCGTACACTTTATCCGGATCTCGCTGCAAGGTTTTGAATATTTAATTGCATTGGATAGTAGATTACAGACAATGGCTTCGGCATCTTGCACTGCAATATCAACCAGGCAGTCAAAGTCTGTATCGCACTGAATCTCAATATGCTTTTCCCCAGCTACCGTACTAAAAGCCCCGCTTATTTGTTCTGCTAATGTGTTTAGCGCCAGAGTATGACTAGCTTCTGGCAGAATGAAATCAGACTTTGTCAGCTCCAAGGTTTGCTCTACTAATCTTTGCAGACGTTTAGCATTGGTCAGGATTTTTTGCAGGGGTTTCTGAGACTGTGTATCAGTACTTGCTATGATTGACTCAAGTGGACCAGTAATAAGTGTTAAAGGTGTTCTGAACTCATGGGATACGTTAGCAAAAAAGGTATTTTTCTTTGTAAGAGTCTCTTCTGTCAGCTGTACTTTCTCAGCCGCCATTTTAGCAATTTCCTGTTCCGCTTCTATTGTCGCATTGTAAAAATGAAAACAAGTGAGTCCCAGCGCCATAAAGGCAATGATCACATTGGATACATGAATATAGGGGAGTAGCTCAGCGTAGGCATAGGTGTACTCAATATCCTGAGCAAACAGGTAGCAGGCGACAAACAGGCCCATACACAACAAAGTACAGGTTATAATGCCCCACAAAGGTATTTTTCGGTAAAACAGAATGAAGGGGACTGCGGCCCATAAATAGTGCTGGAAACCTGGTGCCAGACCCAAGTATAGTACGACGACTGTAGAGTGAACCAGCACCTCTGCGACCATCAACAGCACCGCACCTGATGTGTTGTCAGTACGGTTTAAGCGAAGTGCGATATACCAGATAAGGGTGCTGAAGATTTCCAGTACAATCAACTCAGGGATCGCGAGAATGATAAAGTCGACAATCAGCAAAGCGTGTACAATCAGGCCCAGAATACCTACCGCATTGATAATGGTTTGCATCCGGGTATTGCTGACTGTGATGAAGGGATTTTGTGCAGCGTCCATAGTGTCTCAGCGATGAAATTCAGTAATTAATAAACAACCCAGAATAACATAGTCTGAAAGTGTGCAATAAAAGTGGATTACAGACAAAGATGCCTGGTCATTCTGATGAATAGGCTTTTACAGGCAAACGAGTATGCAGCATATTCAGCTGTTTTTCCGCTTCTTCTCTCACCCAAAGGGTTAAACCATAATTGGCCAGATAGCTCAGATGCGATTCAATTTCAGGTGCATCCTTGATTTCCAGCAACCTTATTAATGCTTCCTCCTGAACATCTTCGTATTGTGACGTTAAATAAGGTATGAGTGCTTCGAGATGCTCAGGTTGTAGTACATTTTCCAGTAAGATCAGTAAGTCTTCTTGCTGCAGTGCATCTAGGGACTGTGACTGGTGCAGAATTTTATTCGTATGCTCAAAGAGTAACTCTGGTTGTTTTAAGAGTAATGCTTGCTCAGTTAAGGTTAACAAAACATGTGGCTGCTCTGTCGAGTGCAAGCGTTTGTTTAACTCAATTTTCAAACTTACGAGTGCCTGACTAACCAGTTGAGTGGAAGAGGCTGCTTCGAGTTGTGTTGCTTGTGAAACCGGTGTTATCTGGGGCTGCGTACCAATACTGATTGGTACCTGTAATTGTGGTTGATGCGTAATGTGGCCTTCATTGGGAGATTGCTCAGCACTGTGACACATCCGATTATAAAGGTTTTGCGCAACGGGTTGCGGGTCGGACGTCACCCAGACAAGTGCCATCAGTCCATGAATAATCAGGCTAGTTGCTGCGACAAATGCGACTTTGCTCATAATGAATACTTACATTGAGTTCGATTGAGTTACACGAGGAAGCACATTGAAGGGCTGCCCCGTGTTATGGTTGCTAGCACTCGGGCTCATTTTTGCTCACAGAGGCATAAAAATAGTTTTGCATGTTGCCATGTCGGGTAATGTCCAGTTTCAGCCATTTACGTTTGCCAATTTTCCCCTTGCGATAACTAAACCGTGTGTCCTGTACTTCAAAGCGGCAGCGATTTGAATCACATTTTAATTGTGCAGTCTCTCCGGATTTAACCTGTTTTTTACTGTGAGGAGAAAACATCGAGCTGTCTGAACTGTTATAAGATGCCACTTGCACCCATTCAATGTTTGTACAGTTTTTAACTCTAAAACGTTTCGCTTCCGCAGGAGCGGAAGTCGCCAGAATACCCAAAGCGCCAATCACCAGCGCCGAATTCATTAATAGTTTGATGTGTGACATGGTATTTTCCTCTACCGTTTTTGCCTTAAATGATCTGTCCGACGGGACGGTGAAATGGTAGGTTAGCAGAGGGGGCTGGGGCATTAACGGGGGCGACAAAGTCAGTCAGATAAACGACAGGTAAGGGGGGAATAATTATATATGTCAGTATATTAAATTAAATGTCAGGAATTTATATGTGGGCCAAGACGGCTAATCATTAGCCTGCAGAAGCTTGCGGCCAAAACATATTGTATGGAAATCGTGTACTCAGGCTTTGATATTCAATTTGCCCTGAAAGTGTTTCCAGCCGGGGGGAAATTTGCCGCGCAGTACGTAAGAGAACGCGATTAGCTCTGCAATCACGTAATAGAGTTCTTTGGGTATTTCTTCGTGCAGGTCGAGCTGGCTGAGTGTCTGGACCAAAGTGGCATCTTCATGGATCATGATGTCTTTTTCTTTTGCGAGTGTAATGATCTCTTCGGCGAGTTCGCCAAAGCCCTTACAGACGACTTCGGGTGACTTACCAGCTTCATATAACAGGCCAATGGCGGTTTTTTGTTCCACGGAGCTTATCTACTTTGACTTCACTTATACCAAATTAGCATGTAACTCGTTGGGACACCAGCCGTTAAACGCCCTACCTGAGTAGGGCATAGCGGGATTAAATCTGATGACACAACCTGCCATTTACCCAGGTCTGACGGACCGGCACATCTCTCAGTCCGACTGCGGGGCGTGTTAAGGGATCTTCATCCAGAATAACCAGGTCGGCCTGTTTACCAACCACCAATTCACCGATGAGATGATCCATATGACATTGCCAGGCTGCATCATAGGTCGCCGCGCGCAGGGCCTGAGCCATGGTGGCACATTCTTGCTCATTGAGAACAGGAGGATGGCCATTTTGGTAGGCCTCCTCTGGCGCGTCTTCCATCATACGGGTTACGGCTTGCTCCATCATACGCAATGGACCAATTGGAGAAACAAAGTGGTCGCTGTGCAAGGTATAACGTAGTGCGTTTTGACTGGCGGAGGCGGTGCGATCGAGATGTTCGACAACGCTCTGCTGAGGAAACACCTTATGCTTGAAGGTATAACCCCAGTAGCCCACATGCCCGATCAAAAAGCTTGGTGACAGACCAAGGTAGTTCATATCAGCCAGGTTTTGGTCGCTCAGTAAAGAAGCATGCTCGATGCGATGGCGTTTTTCCAGGCCCGCTTTTTCCTGGTTATGAAGCACATCACGATATGCCATGATGGTGTTGTCTATGGCATGTGTTCCATTAGCGTGGATCATCAGCGGCCAGCCCCGCTTATCTAATTTGCCCACCAGCGCCAGAAACGGAGACTCTGCCTTTGCAGCCGCTTCATCATCCGGCGGGTTGAAATTCCATACGCCATAGGGGAATGCATCGTTAATATTACTGTCCGGGAATTGATACTTGGTGAGCTGATATCCGGTCAGGCCCTGGTTAGAGCCATCGCTGACGATTTTGGCATGGGCAATATTGAACCAGTCCGTATGGTAATGGGCGGGTTCGGATGGCGTGATTTTGCTCCACTGATCAGCTGTTGTATAGAATAACGCACCGCCAAGGCGCAACCCGGCAAGGCCGCTGCTGGCCATTTTACTTAATATCTCCAGTTCAGCGTTTTTCAAAGAGGCACCGAGGGCTGCATCCCACATTAAGGTAACACCTCGTGATAACGCGAGTTTAAAGATCTTTTGTAAATTACCAAACAGCTCGGTAATGCCCTGAGGGTGCTCCACAAAGTACTGCTCCAGTGCGACCTTGATCACCGGACCAATTTGATCCGATTCGAGTAAGATACCATTTTCGTTGACGGGCAACTCACCTGATTTCTGTGCGTGTTGCACAGCTTTAAGCGCATTGGTATTGACGTAAGCGACATGGCCTGATGCATTCATAATAAAAATACAGATATCATCGTCTTTACCCGAACGCGCTTGCGTGCTGATGTCATCCAGCTCAGCGCTGTTGAAATCCTCCCAGGGCGTTGGACTGACAGAGCCGTCCGCAGGCGTTGTCGTGATTGGGTTAAACTGGCTGGGGTCGACACCAAAGGCTAAAAGCCATTTGCGACGAGAGGGAAGTGCTTTTGCCGCTTTGAGTAACAGCTTAGACACAGACTCCTTGTTGTAGTCTTTGCCGATTAAGTACTGATCATTGTTATCTCCGCCACTTTCAACCCCTTCTCTGAACGGTGCGAGCTGCAGCCAGGCGTTAAAAGATGCCGTGGGAGTCAGGTGAACATGCGGTTCAATCAGCCCGGGTAACATACAGGCCCCTTGTAAATCTTCGGAGTCGGCGTGTGGGTACTGGTTTTGACAGTCAGTCAGGCTACCCGTATGGACTATTTGCCCATGCTCAATGACCACGGCGTCAACCGTCTTGGTGACATCACCATTTTCGAGGGTACGAATGGTGCCGCCGTAAAAAATCTTGTGCTGCTGGGGCGGTCTGTCAAACTGATTGGCAATGTAATCATCAATGTAGTGTTCTGCGGCAATCAGTAGTTTATCAAGAGCGAAAATCCCCTTTGCTGAATGGCTGTGATCGCCTTGTACGGCATGGCCAAACAACTGGTAGTTACAACAGGCACAGCCAAGATGTGGATGGTGCGAAGACATAGCGTTCTCCTTTGCATATGTGATGTAGTGTCAGGCAAGTCATACTTGCGCTACAACTGTAGAACATATGGTCAAAAGCGAAAGGAGCCCGGTTGATCGTCAATGTAGATGAGTAAAATTTGGGTTACACCTGAATACTCACGATGGCGTGGCTGTCATAAAAACGTTTTACCTGAGAGGCATCTTCGCGCAGTTCTATTTCACCAACCTGAAGACCATGTGCGGCCAGCTTACTGCGTAGCGCATCCAGATGCGGCTGGGCCAGCTGGCAAACCGACGCGCTGTCACCAACAATCTCGCAATCGACGGCTTTGTCCATCAACTCAGCTTGCACACTTAGCTGGCCAAGTTTTGCATAGTCGAAGTTAAGCCGCACAAACCAGACTTGTTTTTCCGGCATATTGGCTTTGGCCGGTTTTTTGTATTTACCAATCTGAAGCTCGCTCTGGCGACATTCCTGTGGCAACTTGAGGGGCATAAACAAATTAATCAGTAACTGACTTTCACTGTCAAATTTTTGTGCCAGCGGCGGTGGGCTGGCATTATTGGCCAGGTTGTTCTGTAACAGCGCCAGGTCATCCATCAGACGAGACTGGGCTTGCTGGGTCACCGCCTGAATAAACTGCCCGGGTGCAGAGAGTTTAGTGCCGGGTTGCAGGGTTTCGACCAGGGTTGCAACGCGCTGTTCCAGACTGGTTTGCGGTGGTAAGTCCTGGGCTTTGGCTGTAAGTTGGGTACCCAGTAAAGTCACTATGAGCTTATCCAGTGCCTGCGCAAAGCTATTGTTTGGTAAAGTGGGCTGGATCTGGCTGGCAAGCGCCGGCAGCCGGGCAAACAGTTCATGACTGACCTGCTCCGGGGAGTGGCGCGTTTCGTCCATCATTTTACTAAAGGCCTGATGCACCAGGCGCATCAGGTCGGCCGATTGGGGACTGCGAAATTGCTGCGTTGCAGACAGGGTTTCACTGAGCTGCTGTTGCAGTGGGGGGCCTGATTGTGCCGGGGTTGCTTCTATCTGGCGCAGTGTTTTGCTCAGGATCTGGGCGATTGGCAGAGATAAACTGGGTTTGGCCGACGCTGCCTGCTCAGCTTTTGCCGAGCTCATTTGGCTTGGCTGGCTCTCTGCGGGTCTACCTGCAGCTTCGGGCGCAACAGATTTACCAGCAGAGCCTTGCTCCAAAGTCAGCGTCTGTTGCAATTGTGGGCTTATGAGCTGTTGCGCGCTATAAGGTTTTGGTAGCTGAGGGACCACGGCTGCGAATACCTGCTGTAGCAGTGCCAGTCGCTGAGAAAAGGCATTGGACAGCTGAGGTGAAGAGGGCGTCGGAATTATTGCTTTATCCGTTGCTACAGAGGGCGCTGGCTGAGCCCCTTTAGGTGTTGCAGCTGCAGCAGGAACCTGTGCTGGTGAGACCAATGGCGTTTGTGATGATGCCTTAATGAGTTTGCTTGGTTCGGTTGTCGCCGCTGAGGCTTGCGTCGCACCGGTACTGCGTTCAGTAACGGGTCCAGCAGGCGGCGCGGATGGTGTCTGTAGAATACCTTTTGGGGCGCCCTGTTTATTTATGTTAGTGAATACTTGCTCTATATTGTCCAGTAGCTGGAGTAGTGGCTGGCTATGTAGAGGCGCCATGTTTTTTAAGACCAGTGCGGCAGGGCTGGATGTCATTTGGGATAAAGCGGCACGTGGTGGGGGCGACACCTGCGTTATATTTTGCCCGGCTCCCGTCATAGCAGGCTGAGCTGATGTGGTATTCTGTGTTTTAAGTACCGTCGTAGCTGATTGTGGCACAGATAAAGTGAAAAACGGCCGTGACAACCACTGTCCAATGGCTTGTTTGACCGTCTGTTTGATGTCCGCCATCGACACATTGAGCAAAGGTTTGTCGTAGCTGAGTGTTGATTTACTGTCAGGTGCAGGGCTAATGGCTTTCTCCAGCTCGGCGGCGAAACGGTGTGTGGCCAGTTTGGGCAGTGCCTGCTGTAAAGGCGTGGCCAGTTTTACCTCAGTTGATTGCCTGGCTACGCCGATTTGTAATCCATCGGGCTGGGCTTTTAGCTGAGCATTGAACCAGCTGTTGAGCTTCAGCGCACCCTGGGCTTCTGGGGTCTTTACTTCAACCTGTTGGTTGGCAAGCTGTAATGTGGCGCTGCTGCGGCCAAGCTTAATCTTGGGTTGCTTCTGACTGCCAAGTTGCGCCAGTAAAGAAGTTAGTTTGTGTTTACTAACTGGTGCTTTCATCAGCTCATCGCCAAAGGCATTAAAAATCTGTAGCAGCAAGTTATTCTGCCGTGCACTGAGGTTGGCGATGAGTTTATTCTCTTGCTTGAGCAAGTCGGCCAGGGCTGGGGGAACCGGCAGCGCCAGGCCAATTTTTTCCAGTATTAAAGTCGGCTGATTGCTGCCCTTAAGCTGTGCATCCAGCTGCAAAGCGCTTTGTCCACCAAGCCCTTTGATGAGACTCAACAGGCTCAACAGAGTTTGCGCGGGTTTGATCTGTAGCTTCAGTTCTGGTGTGCTGACCGTCAGCAGTGTGCCGTCGGCACTGAGCTTGACCTCGGCTTCGGGTAATTTCAGCGGCTGCTGCAACTGGCTCTGACTGGCCAGTCGTACGCCTTGCCAGCGGCCATCTATAGTCACCTCCATTTGAATGCTGTCGGGTTTGATCACCAAATTGCGGGCATTAAAGGTCTGTTCTGTCGCTGCGGTGGGGTTTGCTGATGACCCGCGTTCATTCAGCTGTGATGTAGCCAAATGAGCATTGTTTTGAATAGAAATCGTCGGCTTATTCATTATTTTAAATCAAATTTTCGTTGATCGGTCGCATCCAATTATTCGTATTACCCTACCATTATGATAGACTAACGCCCAATTTTTTAGCGTCAGAGAGTCGCGCCTTGCTAGAGATTAAGTCCGTCACGTGTGTAAAACAGGACCGCTGTTTATTTGAGTCATTGAGTTTTTCGCTTCAGGCGGGTCAGATCATGCAAGTTGAAGGCCCAAATGGCGCAGGTAAAACGTCTTTATTACGTATTATTGCGGGTTTTGCCCGTGCCGATGCAGGCCAGATCTGTTTTGAAGGCCAGGACATCTGTCGGGATTACGACACCTTCGCTGAGTCTTTGTTGTTTATCGGGCACAAAACCGGCGTAAATCAGCAACTGACAGCCTATGAAAACGTTCAGTACTGGTTGCAAGTGCACGGTTACGGGGCAGGCGAAGATGAAATCTATACCTTGCTGGGTCAGCTTGGCCTGGTTGGGCTGGAAGATGTGCCTGTTCGGACCCTGTCCGCGGGACAGCAACGTCGGGTTGCACTGGTGCGGCTGTGGCTGAATAAAGCCCGTCTGTGGATCCTCGATGAGCCCTTTACCGCACTTGACAAAAAAGGCGTCGCGCTGCTGCAACGGCAGTTTGAATCGCATCTGGCAAATGGCGGCGCCATTTTACTGACCACCCACCAGGATCTGACGACTCAGTTCAGCTCCCTGAAAACCCTGGCTCTGGAGTACCGCCATTAATGAAGGTTGAGCATTCTTACTGGCATTTATTTGTCGCTGTTTATCGTAAAGATGTGACTTTGGCGTTTCGCCAGCGCGCCGAAATCGTAAACCCACTTCTGTTTTTTCTGATAGTTATTTCGTTATTTCCGTTGGCAATTGGACCCGAACCGGCCTTGCTGGGGCGCATGGCGGCAGGTATCATTTGGGTAGCCGCGTTGCTGTCGACCATGCTGGGTCTGGACAAGCTATTTCGCGATGATTATGCCGATGGATCGTTGGAGCAAATGATAGCTTCACCCTATCCTGTGTCTTTGTCTGTGCTGGCCAAAGTGGCTGCACACTGGACCATCACCGGATTGCCTATGGTGCTGATGGCACCTTTGTTTGCGCTGTTGATGAACCTCGACAGTCAGGCGCTAGGCGCAACCATTCTGACTTTGTTGATTGGAACGCCGTTATTAAGTTTTATTGGCGCCATAGGCGCCGCATTAACCGTGGGTCTGCAAAAAGGCGGTATTTTGATGAGTCTGCTTGTTTTGCCTTTGTATATCCCGGTTCTGATTTTCGCAACCTCTGCCATAGATACCGCCAGTATGTCGGTCGCTTATGGCGGACAACTTGCGATCCTTGGTGCCATGCTGGCCGTTGCCATTGTTACGGCGCCAATTGCCATATCGTCAGCTTTAAGAGTGAGTGTAAGTTAAAATGTGGAAGTGGTTACATCCCTATGCCAAAGCGGAGCGTGCTTACAAATTGTGTAACACCTTGCTTCCGTACTTTGTTACCGTGACGGCGGTCTGTATCGCCGTAGGATGGATCTGGGGCCTGGCATTTGCCCCGGCCGATTATCAGCAAAAGGACAGCTATCGCATTATCTTTATTCATGTGCCTTCGGCTATTTTGTCTATGGGGGCGTATTCGTCTATGGCCATTGCCGCAATCGTTGCGTTGGTATGGCAGCTCCGTAATGCTGAGCTGGCCGTGATAGCCATTGCGCCGGTCGGTGCCGCGATGACGGCCATTGCGCTTATCACCGGTGCTGCCTGGGGTAAACCTATGTGGGGTGCCTGGTGGGTCTGGGACGCACGGTTAACGTCTGAGTTGATCCTGTTGTTTTTGTATTTTGGTGTATTGTCTTTGTATCACGCCTTTGAGGACAAAAAGTCAGGTGGCAGAGCGGCCTGTATTCTGGCCATCGTAGGGGTGATCAATCTGCCTATCATCCATTTTTCTGTCGAGTGGTGGAACACCCTGCATCAGGGCTCTACCATCACCAAGTTTGATACATCTGCGATCGACTCGTCCATGTTGTGGCCGTTACTGATCAATATTCTGGGATTTGCCGCCTTTGTTGGCGCGCTGTCGCTGGTCCGTCTAAAAAACGAGATCCTTCAGGTAGAGAAGCACCGCCCCTGGGTGCGCCAGCTGGTTAGTCGAGGTTAAGTATGCAGTTTGAATCTTTGAGCGACTTTTTTCACATGGGCGGTTACGCCTTTTATGTATGGCTATCGTTTGGCAGCTGCGCCGCTATACTGCTGGGATTGGTATGGGCGTCATTAAACGATGCCAAGCGCATTAAGCGTGAAGTCGAAGCACAAATGAAGCGTGAAGCGCGCATCAAGCAGGCCCAAGAGGAGGCTAAAGCATGAACCCAAGACGTAAAAAACGCTTATTTGCTGTATTGGCCGTGGTGTTCGGGATCGGCTCAGCGGTGGGTCTGACCCTGTATGCGTTGCAGGAAAACATCAACCTTTTCTATACGCCCAGTGAGCTGATTGAAGGTAAAGGTCCTGAAAAAGAGCTGCCTTATATCGGGCAAAAGCTGCGCATCGGTGGCATGGTTGTACCTGGCAGTGTGAACCGAGAGGAAACGTCTCTGGATGTGACCTTTAAGCTCATTGACACCGGCCCAATGGTCACTATCAAGTACCACGGTATTTTGCCAGATTTGTTCCGTGAAGGTCAGGGCATTGTTGCTCAGGGTACATTGGTTGAACCGAATGTCATTGAAGCATTTGAAGTGCTGGCAAAACACGATGAAGAGTATATGCCAGCTGAGATCGCTGAGGCCGTGAAAGGGATCAAGCACGAAAAACCTAAATATAATTTAAACAGCGAGAACTAATATGATCCCTGAGATAGGTTATTTTTCATTGGTTCTGGCCATGGGCCTGAGCCTGCTGTTGTGTATTTTTCCTCTCTGGGGCGCTTATACCGGTAACCTGCGTCTGATGCGCACGGCCCCGTCACTGGCCGTGGGCCAGTGTTTACTGGTGTTATTTTCTTTTGGTGTGCTGATTTACATCACACTGACTGATGACTTTACCGTCGCTTACGTTGCACATCACTCTTCCAGTACCTTGCCATGGTACTACAAGGTTACATCGACCTGGGGTGGTCACGAAGGTGCGATCCTGTTGTGGCTGGTGATGCAGGCGAGCTGGACGGCGTTAGTTGCCATGATGTCTAAATCGCTGCCCTGGGTACTGCGTGCTCGCGTACTGGGTGTGCTGGGCTTTCTGGGTGTCGGCTTTATGCTATACACTTTGTGGATGTCGAGCCCGTTTGAGCGTTTGCTGCCTTATTACCCGGTTGAAGGCCGCGATTTGAACCCGCTGCTGCAAGACCCTGGCATGATCATTCACCCCCCTTTGCTCTATATGGGCTATGTGGGATTATCTGTGTCTTTCTCTTTTGCAATTGCCGCACTGTTAACTGGCAAGCTGGATAATACCTGGGCTAAATGGTCGCGTCCCTGGACCATGGCGGCATGGGGTTTTTTAACCTTAGGAATTACCATAGGTAGCTGGTGGGCTTATGCTGAACTGGGCTGGGGCGGCTGGTGGTTCTGGGATCCGGTTGAAAATGCCTCTTTGATGCCCTGGCTGGTGGCAACAGCATTACTGCACTCGCTGGCTATTACAGAGAAACGCGGCGTATTCAAATCCTGGACTGTATTGTTAGCCATTGCCGCATTTAGTTTGTGTCTGCTAGGTACCTTTATCGTTCGTTCTGGCATCATTGTATCGGTACACGCGTTTGCCACCGATCCGGATCGTGGTTTGTTTATTCTGTCTTTCCTGGCCTTAGTGGTGGGTGGAAGTCTGGCACTTTATGGGCTACGTGTGAGTCAGGTTTATAGCGAAGGTCGCTACAAGCTTGTGTCACGCGAAGTCGGGCTGTGGGTGAATAACATCTTCCTGGTCGTGGCAACCCTGATAGTATTGCTGGGAACGCTCCTGCCGATGATCCACAAAGAACTGGGACTGGGTTCCATCTCGATTGGTGTGCCTTTCTTTAACCAGATGTTTGCCATATTGATTGTACCGTTCGCCATCTTAATGGGCATGGCGCCTATGCTGCGCTGGAAACAGAACAAGTTGCCACCACTGGCTAAAAAATGGGCCGCTATTTTTGTTGCCACTATCGTGATCACCAGTACCTGGCTATTCTCCAGTTTTGATGACATCAGCACGCTGACCTATCTGGCTACCGGATTAGCGGTGTGGATCGGTATCGCGACTGTGGTAGACCTGGTTGAAAAAGTCAGTGTGCACCCAAGCACGGCTCAGGGTCTGAAACGTCTGGGCATGAGCTACTGGGCGATGGTGCTGGGTCATGTGGGTATTGCGTTTGTGATTGCCAGTGTGACGCTGACGTCAGCGTATTCTGTTGAACGCTCAGTGGTGATGACAAAAGGCGAAACTGCGACGTTGAATGAGTATGAGTATCGCTTTGAAGGGGTGAACGAGATCCGTGGGCCTAACTATGGCGGCCATGCCGGTGAAGTGACTGTGTTTAAAGATGGTGAGTATGTGACCTTATTACATGCAGAAAAACGTCTGTACGATGTGGGTATGCAGTTTATGACCGAGGCCGCGATTGATGATGGTTTCTTCCGTGACTTGTATCTGGCGCTCGGTGAGTCTATGGGCAATGGTGCCTGGTCACTGCGTATTTACCACAAGCCATACGTTCGCTGGATGTGGCTGGGCGGTGTTCTGATCTCCCTGGCGGGTTTTATTGTCCTGACCGATAAGCGTTATCGTCGCCGTAAGCAAATTTCTGTGGAGCACGCATAATGAACAAAAAGTTTTTAGGCCTGGTGCCACTGCTGATCTTTGTATTGTTGTGTGTGTTCTTGTATCAGGGTTTGTTTGGAAACCCCAGGGAACTGCAAACCGGCCGCCTGGGTCACACCATGCCGGCGTTTGAGTTGCCTGACCTGATGGATGAGCAAAAGCGCTGGACCGATAAGGACCTGCTGGGTGAGGTATACCTGCTGAATGTGTGGGGCACCTGGTGTCCGACCTGCATTGCGGAGCTGGGTTATCTGACTGAGCTGCGCGAGCAGGGGGTGCGGATCATCGGTTTGTACTACGAGCAAGCCTATGATCCAGACTTTGGCGATCAGTTTGATATCAACTACCTGCGTGCCGACGTACAGCAAATGCTGTCGCGGGCAGGTGACCCTTATCAGTTTAATATTCTCGATCTGGAGCGCACACTGGCGCTCGATTTAGGGGTCTCCGGTGCGCCGGAAACTTTCCTGGTAGATAAGAACGGTAAGATTATTTTACACCACACCGGCGACATTAACCCGCGTGTATGGCGCAGCAAATTTGCTCCGGCAATTCAGGAGTTGCAACCATGAAAAAACTAATGCTGGCATTGGCATTACTGGCAGGCCTGTGGTCGCTCAGTGCCAACGCTGTTGAAGACAAATACCAGTTTAAAAACGCCGAACGAGAGCAGACCTTTAAAGAGCTGGTGCAGGAACTGAGATGTCCTAAGTGTCAGAACCAAAACATTGCGGATTCTGATGCAGTGGTCGCCAAAGACTTACGTGACCGCGTGCTGGACATGGTTCAGGAAGGCAAGTCTAAGCAAGAAGTTATCGACTTTATGATCGACCGTTACGGTTATTTTGTTCATTACCAGCCACCTGTCACACCTGCCACGATTGTATTGTGGGTCATGCCTGTGGTGATCCTGGTACTGGGTTTTGGCTTTATTTTATTCAGGCAGAAAAAAGCCGCCCGAAAGCAAAGCTGGAGTCCTGAAGATGAGCAAAAACTGGCAGAGCTAATCAAACAAAGCCAGCGTAAGGAGCGTAGTTCATGAATGACATGATGCAAATGTGGGGTATGTTTGCGCTTTTGACTGTGCTGGCGGCCTTATTCGTGGTGATGCCGTTTTTCCGTCGTGACAAGCTGGTCGCTGTGGACCACGATGCCAATGCCGAGCGCATTGACATCTATCAGCAACGTTTACAGGAGCTGGCGGAAGAGCTTGGTAATCAACGAATTGAACAGAGCACACATGATGAATCTGTGCTGGAGCTGAAGCGTCGACTACTGAACGAACTGTCACCGGAGCGTACACTCGACACGCGTGGTAACAACCTGGTACTGGCAGGCACCGGCGTCACGTTTTTGTTGGTGGTCAGTGCGGTATTCTATTCATTTACCGGTAGCCAGAAGCAAATTGCCGACTGGTATAAAGCCGTTGACATGTTGCCCGAGTATGGCCAGCGTGCGGTGATGCAAACGGGTGAGCCGCTCAGTCCCAATGAGCTTCAGGCATTTGCGCTGGGGCTGCGTACTAAGCTGGCAAACAGTGGCGACGACGCCGTAGCCTGGATGTTGCTGGGCCGTGTTGCTATGTCGCTAAACGATTTTGAAATGGCCATGCAGGCATTTGATAAAGCGCTGGCAATGCAACCAGACAACAGTAATGTGAAGGTCAGCTATGCCCAGGCGCTGCTGGTTGAAGGCTCAGAAAGTGCCATGAACCGTGCCGCACGTATGCTGTCTCAGGTACTGCAGCGTGAACCACGTAATATTGATGCAATTTCTTTGCTGGCCCTGATCGCCTATGAGCGCCAGGACTGGAAAGAGTCCAAAGCGGCCTTCGAAGTCCTGCTGGCGAGCATGACTCAGGATGACCCGCGTTATACGATGATCAAACAGCGTATCACCGATCTGGACGACAAGCTGAGTACAGAACAAGCTACACTGCCAGCGATACCGGCTGATGGACTACAAGTGACGGTGACGCTTGCGGATGAGCTGGTGGATAAAATCCCTGAGAATGCGACTTTATTTGTCTTTGCTAAAGCGGCGGAGGGCCCGCCAATGCCACTGGCGGTCGCTAAACTTACAGATTTTAACTTGCCATTAAGTGTCAACTTGGACGATAGTATGGCGATGATGCCTAACCTGAAGCTGTCAGGGTTCAAAGAAGTGGTTGTAACTGCACGTATTTCCGTGGATGGCAACGTGGTGTTGCAACCTGGTGAGTTAGAAGGCGTGACCCAGACCATCACTTTAACCCAAGAGGTGCAGCAGGTCGCGGTCACTATCAGTCGTGTTATAACCAGCACAGGAAGCTAAATGTATAAAAAAATTGTTGGCGCCACTTTGGCGCTAATTTTGTCCGGGTGTGCGCAAGTCCCCGAAGAAAAACAAGATCCCCGAGACCCGCTGCAGTCGCTCAACCGTCCGTTGTATGACTTTAATATGGATGTCCTGGATGCCTATATCTTACGTCCCGCGGCGAAAGGGTATATTGCCATTACACCGGCACCGGTGCGCAGCAGCCTGGTTAATTTCACCACCAACCTGGCTGCACCCACAGATGCCGTGAATGCTGCCTTACAGGCTAAACCGGGCGATGCCGGTGTGAATGTTGCGCGCTTTTTGGTGAACACAACCGTGGGTATTTTTGGTCTGTTTGACGTTGCCAAGACGCTGGGCCTGGAACACAAAGATGAAGACTTTGGTCAGACACTGGGTGTCTGGGGTGTTGGTGATGGTGCTTATCTGATGATCCCGGGATATGGTCCGTCAACGGCCCGAAACCTCACGGGTGATATCGTCGATAATGTTGTGCTGCCAGAAATCGCCTTGTCTACACCGCAAACTATTCTGGTATTTGCCCTGCGTGCCGTTGAGGCAAGAGCCAGTCTGATGTCACAGGAAAAACTCCTTAACGAGTCGCTCGACCCGTATATTTTCCTCAAAGATGTGTATTTTCAGCGCCAGCTGTATGAACTCCACGATGGCAACCCACCCGTTGAGGAGGAGCCAGAAGAGTTCGATGAGGATTTCCTTGAGAATTTGTAACCTTTAATCAAGCCGGTCAGCAATCACTGACCGGCTTTTCTTTGTTTTTGTTTACAAAACATTCCCTCTCTTTTGACTGAGCTCTGTGCCAGATATTTGCTGATTTGACCCAAAAGGGGTAACCTCACAATGTGAACAAAAAACAAACAAGGTGCTTTTTTGCACCTCGCCCGATGAGCGCAAAACTATCAAAAATGTGTTTAAAATTGGCTGTGGACTCAGTTCGTCGGGCATAAAAGGAGCTTAATGATGAAAAATTCAAATGCAGGTGCCATTGTCGTGTTTATTGTGGCGGCGTTACCCTGTCTGATAGGGGCATATCTGATTGGGGTAAAACACTGTATGTTTTTAATCGCGGGGTGGGATCCGCATAAATATCATAGCCATCACGCCATTGCGCAGATCTTTGGCTGGGGGTTGTTTGTTGGCGGGTTGATGATGAGTGCCGCAGCTTTGCTCGATTATCTTGGCCTGTTCGGTGAAGAGCAATCCGCTATCCTGATTTTGGCAGGCGCGGCGACTGTGATAGTGACGGGGTTTTACTGTAACGTTAAATTTCGTATCAAGCAGGGCTAATATTGGGTCGCTGTAGTGTTTACAGAAGCGACTCACTTCTGTGACAGAAGGGGACTGGTATAGCCAGGCCCCAAAACACTGTGAGCCAATGTGAACTGGTGTTTTTAATCTCACTGTACTTTAAAGTGGTATTTTCTCGGGAACATTCGCTCAGAGCAGCCCTTATTAAAGATGTGAGCATCGCAGAGTCGGCCTGTATCATGCTTGATCCTTTCAGGGCGCATGGAGAAAATCTATCGACCAGTTATCCGATAAGGGTTTAGAAAACTCGAAAGACTGTTGTGATTGTGACCAGTCAATCTGAGTAAGGTTATGACGCTTTGGATCAAATTGGACCTGGACATTAGTTTTAAAGGTAAAGTCATAAATTTGGCCAGAAGAACCCCACCAGTTATCCCAATATGTGAGAGACAACAGGCACCCTTGCTGAGTTCTTTCAATTCTCAGGTCATTCAATTTCAGAGCCTGAATACTGGCTATCAACTTGTCTCGCTCACCGTCGGTGAGCTGACTTAGCTTATGCTGAATCTGATTAAGGCGAAAGAAAACAAATCCAATATCGTATTTTTGCTGAAGCCCGCAGGCCAGCTGTTGAACAGCGGCAAACTTTTCCTGGTTGCGGAAATAAAATGTTTCTACCTCACTTAGCGGAGGCCTGGGCTCGACACAACCTGTGGATAACAGCGCGAGTATGGCGAGGCCAATGGGGCGTTTTCTGATTGGTATTAATGACACGGAATGATACCTCGCCAGTAAGTGCAACCTCCTCCGGTACATACCTGACCATACTGCGTGCAGAATTCAAAACCTCCACCGTAACCACCATAGCCACCATAGCCACCATAGCCACCGTAACCATCACCGCTGCCACCACTACCACCCGGGCTACCTGTGTCGCCACCTTCGTTTTCAGCATCTACGCTCGCCTGGTCATTGCAGGAGCTAGCGCTATTGTCAGATTTATTATTCTGATAGACTTCCTCTGCATACAAATATCCGCGTGTTTCCAGCGCCTCATCCCCGGGGCCATTACCGCTTTTGGTTACGAAATTAACTATGCCCTGTGAAAGAGTTGCAGCCATGTTATCTCCATTGGCGCTGCCATTCTGAATTGCCTGATAGGCCGCGGCATATCTATGTGTTGAGTCCAGTGAAAATCCATGAACCTGCATTACCGCACCATATATAAAGTTTCCCAAATCCTCGTTGCCAGCCCACGGGCTTTTTGGCGACTTCACATCCAGCGCCCCACCTGTTTGATGGTTTGTATAGAGGCGATAATAGGTCAACCCCAATGCAACTTCAGGCTTTGTAGCGAAAACTCCGTTTACAATTGTCTGCCACCTATCTTCCCGTCTTAGCAATTCGTTCAGGTTGAGCTGCTGGTGCTTGTTATCTTCATTTCGTCCGTATGGCATTGCTTCTGGAGGGCGATTACTATTATTGCACTGGCTGGCTTCTGCGGTTGTATTAGTTGCAGCAGAAGCGGTGGCACTTCTCGCCAGCGAGTACTGTGGTACTCTAGAAAATTGTGCCTTAGCTGTGGTGTTTTGTGACCTTAAAGATTGTGGTAATTCACCATGCAAATCAATGTAATATGCGACTGGATCAAAGTACGCGATAGGAATAGTAATGCCTCTATTGTATACAAAGGTCAGTTTATTTTTAAGGTCTCCCGGATCTTCTTTGTGAATAGCACGCAGGGAAATATAAATGATGTTCATTCCCTGGTCGTCATTACCGTGAATGATGTTAAATGTGTAGTGGTGATCTTTTGCACCGTATTGGCTGTCCGGAACTATGGTCAGCTTTGCATTCTTCCCACGCATACCAGATTTGGTAAAGTAAAAACCGTCTTGGTGTGTACGTCCGCTTTTTCTGAATCCATCTGTAGTAAAGGTGGTAGTATAAGCAATTTGATTGGGTGACGTGAAACCACTGATAACAGGGTCTGCAGCAATGATAACCTTATCGTTGCTAAAGTTCGAAAAGTCCAGGCACAGTGATAGCTCACTTTCTGCGGGTATCACATATTGTATTTGTTTATTTTCACTTAAAGTGCGGCACTCTGCTTGTGCAAAGCCTGACATGAGCAATAGAATTGCCGATAGTAGTATTTTCATGATCCTTATCCATACCCAAAAATAGGCACTCTACTACGGTTTAATTTGTTCTTCAATGGCTTATGTGGTTTAGCAATGGAGATGCCTTTTGCATATCCGCTTGATGAGCGCGCAACTATTGTGCATTTGTTTCAAACCGGGTACGGACTATAATTGCGGGCATAAAAGGAGCTTAATGATGGAAAATTCAAATGCAGGTGCCATTGTCGTGTTTATTGTGGCGGCGTTACCCTGTCTGATAGGGGCATATCTGATTGGGGTAAAACACTGTATGTTTTTAATCGCGGGGTGGGATCCGCATAAATATCATAGCCATCACGCCATTGCGCAGATCTTTGGCTGGGGGTTGTTTGTTGGCGGGTTGATGATGAGTGCCGCAGCTTTGCTCGATTATCTTGGCCTGTTCGGTGAAGAGCAATCCGCTATCCTGATTTTGGCAGGCGCGGCGACTGTGATAGTGACGGGGTTTTACTGTAACGTTAAATTTCGTATCAAACCGGAGTAATACCAGGTCGTTGTGGTGCTACACAAGCGACAAGCTTTTGTGGCAGAAGGGGGCTGGCGTAGCCAGGCCCCTAAGACACAGTGAGATCAGAAGCGCCAGTTTACATTGGCCCACAGCGTGCGGCCCGCTTCATTCACTTTATCAATCTGCGCATAGCCGCTGACCATAGCGCCGGCGCGGCTGAGGTGTTCTGCGTAAGCCTTATCCAGCACATTGTCGACGCCGAGGCTCACTAGCAGCTCGTCAGAGTAGCTATAAGACGCATTCAATGCCAGTGTGCCAAAGCCATGGCTGGGCCCAACGTCCTGTCCTGCAATGTTGCCCTGGCCAATGGCAACGCGGTTCTGACTTTTTACAAGACGCCATAAGCCACCAACCTGCCATTTATCCAGCGTGTAATCCATGGCAAAGCGTGCCTGCAGAGGAGGTTGCTGTGCAAGGGCCGAATGATCCGTTTTATTGCTGCCGCGCACATAGTTGATACTGGTCGTGAAATTCAGCCGTTTACTGAGTTCCATTCGGGTTTCCATTTCAAGGCCCATGGTTTGAGCATCTATGTTGCGGGTAACCGCCAGTGTTTTGTCCGTCACTTCATAGCGGTTGTCGGTCAGCAGATAGTCGTCAATACGGTTGTAGAACAAAGAGACGGACGTTGTCATGCCGGACTTTTGTAACATCCAGCCGATATCCAGCTGATTGGTTTTCTCCGTTTCTAACAAAAAGGCACTCATGCTGCCCACGGCGCGACGTCCGCCACCCATTAATTCCCAGTAATCCGCAAAGCGCTCACTGTGACCTGCGCCAATGTAATAGCGCATATCCTGGTGCTGAACCTGATAGCGGGTAAAACCACTCCACAGGGTGTCGTCTCGGGTGTGATTGGCCGTTGGGTTAACCATTGGCATCATCATGGAGCCAAGTTGCTGGCGCTTATCGGTCGCAGACCAGTCATCAAGTCGCAATCCACTCACCCACTGGCTACGTATTGGGCCTTCCGTGCTCAGTGCGTACTCCAGTTCACCGAATAATCCAGTTTGTTTAAACTCGGCGTTGTCGCGCCGCGGCAGGGTGTCGACGGGCTTCTCAGGCTGGTTCATACTGACGCGAATTCGATGACGGTTTTGTTGATGATCGACGCCATAGCTCAATGTATGCTGTCTGTTGATGGCAGAAGTGAGCATGATCTTGCCACCCCAGGTACGGCGGTCCGGGTTGGATGAAGTGGGGGTTTTCATCATCATATTGGGGGTAAATGTTCGCAGGCTGTGGTTGTCCATGATGTGATCTATGTTGTTGTAATACACATTGGCTTCCAGCGCAGTAACAAACCCTGTTAGTTCGCTCAACTCGACGTTCAGCGCAACGTGGTTTCTATCGAACTTGCTGCCATCCATCATGCGGTCGGCATAGGCGACCTCACCGTCGCTGCGCCCAAGGCTCAGGCTGTAGAGGCTGTCATCATCCGGAGTGTAGGCAAATTCTGAGTCCAGGTTCCATTTATCATACGCGGAGTGAATGGACTGGCCTTCGCCGTCTTCATAATCATCAGCGTCGCTCTTACTTGCCGCAATGCGGCCGTAATAGTCTTCAGTGCCGCCTTTGATATCAGCATTTACCATACGCTTACCAAAACTGCCTAGGGTTGCATTGGCAAAGCCTTGCCAGCCTGTCTCACTCAGGCGCTCCGATTCACGCTCAAAAATCACCGTGGCGGCACTATTACCCGGGCCGTACAATACGGTTTGCGGGCCTTTGATAACGGTCAGGGTATCGTAGGTTTGCGGTGTGATGTAGGCCGTGGGCGGGTCCATGCGGCCGCCGCAGCCACCGAGTGTCTGGCCACCATCGGTAATTATATTGAGGCGCGATCCGGCCATACCGCGAAACACAGGGTCGCTGCTGGCGCCGCCTTTTTTAACCAAAGAGAAACCGGCAATACTGGATAACAGATCGGCACCATCCTGTGCGGGTAAAGGTTGTCTGGGTGCCTTTGGGTCGGTTTTAATGTCTAAAGGGCTATGCATGGGCGCGATAACCACGATGCGCTCCAGGTTGTCTGTGTGCATATCCTGGCTGTGTGCAGAAAAAGCGGCGGTTATTGCAAGCCAAATAAGGTTTCTGGTCATGATCCATCCCAAGTGTTTTCACGTTTTTATTGAGAGGAATTTTACTTGTCAGACAAGCGCCTGGGATGTGACAAATTGTCGCACTTGAACCGATTTAAGAGGAGAAAACAAAAAACATTGACCTGAAACAAAAACAGCCACCGAAAAGGGGGCTGTTTGGTAAGCCAGTAAACAACTGACAGTGCTAGATTGCCATGACTTCCATTTGCTGGTCGCACCATTGCAGCGCTTCATGGTAATAATCGGGCAGCAGGTCCGGGTCCAGACCCAGTTGCTTTGCCGCTTCATTGGCGCCTTGCCAGTCGGCCTGCTCGTAGAGTTTGATCAGCGTCAGGTAGCTGGCAAGTAGGCCTTCTTGTTTCAGTAACGCGTCTTTGATCTCAATGGCCAGTGGCAGCTTACTCATGACGCTGTCCATGCTTTCGTCCAAAATCGCGTCCATCAGCGACATCATGCCCGCCAGGAAGGCCATACCAGTGTCCTTGAGCTTTTTGTGCTTAACCGCCAATAGTTCAGCAAAGCGTGCGCGGGTGAGCGACAGACGCACCAGCTCCAGCGGTTTCTCTGACGACACTTGTGAGGCAAATAATAACGACAGAAACTTTTTAAGCTCCTGATTACCCAACACGACCAGAGCCTGCTTAATGGTAGAAATTTCGGCGCGACGCTTAAACGCGGCTGAGTTAGAGTAACGCAGTAACTTATAGCTGAGATTAACGTCGCGTTCGAATACCTGAGTAATGCGCTTTAAGTCGACATCGACACTGGAGGTTTCATATAGCAATTCCGCCAGCGCCATCTCAGAAGGAGGCAGGGTTTTACTCTGGACTACCTCGGGCTTTGCAAAAAAGAAACCCTGAAAGTAACTGAACCCAAGCTCCAGCGCTTGCTGGTACTGTTCATGGGTTTCGACTTTTTCCGCAACCAGTTCAATATTTTTAAACGGGGCGATGGCTGTTTTGATCTCTTCAATGGTTGCTACATCCGTGGTCAGCATATCTATCTTGATCTGATCAATAAACGGATAAAAGTGTCGCCACACTTTTTGGTGCTGATAATCGTCCAGCACTATGGTGTAGCCTTTATTTTTGAGATCCTGCACGGCAGCAAGCAAGCGCTTGCCCGGTTGCACTGTTTCAAGGATTTCCACAACCAGCTGCTCCCGCCCCATCATAGTGGGGTAACCTTTGAGCAAGGTGTCCAGCGTGAAGTTAATATAAGCGGGTTTGTTATCGGTTAAATCTTCCAGGCCAAAATTAAACTGACTGCCTTCAATCAATCTGGAAGTCGCCTCTGAGCCATCAATTTCCGGAAAGACATTGTCTAACCCATCACGAAATAACAGCTCATAGCCTACAAGTTCTTTGTTTTTGTTTAGGATTGGCTGCCTGGCGGCATAAAAATACATGAAAGATACACCTGACTGAATACTTCTACTGCACAACAATATAAGTCAATCTCCGGCATATTTCATTAACTAATTCAGCTTGTTTCAGCTTTTGGTATTAAGGTATGAGGGCGTTTGTACGCAATTCATGCACTCTTCGCCTTGTGTAACTTGGGTGGTGATCTTTGCCATGTTATAGTGGACCTTTCGCAATGGCTTTTGTCCCAATCTCAGCTAAGAATATAACAGCGTCTGATATTGTGGAGAGGAGCCCGAACTAAAGGAGGTAATTTTGGAAACTGGCACTATGATCTCTCTTGCCATGTATTTCATCGCCATGCTGGGTATCGGACTGTATGCGTATCGTAAGTCAACCAGCGACGTGTCGGGTTATATGTTAGGTGGCCGAAGCTTGCCACCCAGTGTTGCGGCCCTCTCTGCGGGTGCCTCAGATATGAGTGGCTGGATCCTGATGGGCTTGCCCGGCGCTATGTTTGTAAGCGGTTTCAGCAGTACCTGGATAGCCATAGGTTTGGTCATTGGCGCATTTTTGAATTATTTGCTGGTAGCACCACGCTTGCGGGTATACACCGAGCTGGCAAACGATGCGATCACGATTCCTGACTACTTTGCTAATCGATTCGAAGACAAAGGCAATGCCTTGCGCATCGTATCTGCGCTGGTGATCATTATTTTCTTCACCCTGTATACGTCCGCAGGTGTGGTTTCTGGCGGTAAACTATTCGAAAACTCGTTTGGAATGAGCTACGAATCTGGCTTGTATATCACGACTGGGGTAGTAGTCCTGTATACCTTGTTCGGCGGATTTCTGGCGGTGAGTCTCACCGACTTTGTGCAGGGTTGTATCATGTTTCTGGCATTGATCCTGGTACCTGCGGTCACCTATTCTTTGCTGGACAACCCATTGAGCGTGACGCTCAATGATATTAATCCGCAGTTGCTTACCTGGATTGGTGCCGGAGGGGCTATCGGCATTATTTCTGCCATGTCCTGGGGTTTAGGGTATTTCGGTCAGCCGCACATTATTGTGCGCTTTATGTCAGTGCGTAGCGTTAAAGATATGCCAACAGCGCGTCGCATTGGGATGAGCTGGATGCTGGTGGCCACGATAGGTGCCATAACAACCGGTCTTTTTGGCGCCGCTTACGCCCATGAAAATGGTATTGTGGTTGAAGATCCCGAAACCATCTTTCTGATCTTATCTGAGTTACTATTCCACCCGCTAATTGCAGGTTTCTTGCTGGCCGCGATTCTGGCCGCCATTATGAGCACCATTTCTTCGCAGCTGTTGGTGAGCTCCAGCTCATTGACTGAAGACTTCTATAAAATCTTTTTGCGCAAAGAAGCATCCGACAAAGAACTGGTACTGGTTGGCCGTATCAGCGTAGCACTGGTTTCACTGTGTGCCATTTATCTGGCATACGACAGAGACAGCACGATTTTGAGCCTGGTCAGTAATGCCTGGGCTGGCTTTGGTGCCGCATTTGGCCCGCTGGTACTGCTGAGTTTGTTCTGGAAGCGGATGAACTTTGCAGGTGCTCTGTCCGGCATGGTCGTTGGTGCAGCAACGGTGTTGTTTTGGATCTATGGTCCGGTGACCGTTGGGGGGCAGCCTTTAAGTGCCTTAATTTACGAGATTGTGCCCGGTTTTATTGCTGCGGCTATTGCAATCGTCGCAGTAAGCTTAGCGACTTCAGAACCCAGCGCAGCAGTTACAGATAAATTCGAAGAAATGCAGACTGCACTATAAATAGTGTCGCCATAAGATAAGCCGTGCTCTGCAGAGTACGGCTTAATTCATGTTCTTACCTTAATTATGAAAATATCCAGATATGCAGGAAATCTATCATTAGAACATAGCCATACGCTAATTCGCCCAGTGCAAACGTTGTTCAGGTCACTCCCGATTTTCTGTTTTGTTGTTCCAATTTTTCTAATTTTCCTTATCATTAATAAGTTCATGGTCACGCCTGCATTACACTTTAGGTTGACGCCATGCTAACCGTGATCACCCGTCGGGAGCCAAATAATGGCAACTAAAGCTTGTTACTATATGGCAATGGGGTTAACATATGCGTAACCTTTGGGTGGTCCTTTTAAATTTTAATGAAGGACGGAAATATGAAGTTTTTAAAACTGAGTTTGAAAAGAAAAGGTAGCGTGACAAGGCATGCTGCATTAACAGAAATTAGTTGCTCAGCTGCCCAAAAAATTAATGGTGGCTCTGGTGGAGGTGATGGCATTCAACCCAGAGCTCAATCAATCATTTTTGAAAAGCCAGACTCAGTATTTGGCGGCTAACTAGAGAATCAGGCGAGCATGAATGAGTTTTTAATCGTAACGGGATGGATAATAAAGGCATTAGAGCTTTTTATTTTGCTATTTCTCTTTTATAGCTTCAAGCAGCATCGCTTTAACCTGTTTTTTGGTGGTAAAAGCTCACTACGCAAACAAAGAGACCACGAGCTTCATTCATGCTTTCTTTCTTCTCTTGCTGTTCTTGTGTTTTATACAGTGAGTGGCAGTTTAGGTAGATATATTCTAAGTTTACCTTTCGAATTAATACAGATGCGCCAGATCTACTATTTTGCCTTGGTTTGCACGGGGGCATCTTTCATCGTAGTGCTATACCTGCTACATGCAATCCGAGGCTGCCATTTTACACCAGCAACAAGACTGGTTGCGTATATCGCTGTATCAATGGTGTTAATGAACTTTGCCCAGCTTGTTCTTAGGGGTTATTTGAATAACGATATTCTTTATGACATTTATGGCCCTTATATCATATCTCTTAATATTGTAACTTTTATGGTCATAGCTAAATATCCACTATATAAGCTGGTAGAAGTGAGACTGACTAGAGGAGAAGTTTAGATATGGAATTGATATTTACTGGTTGCCTATTGGTTGTGATGGTCATCATTTTCCTGTTGGCAATGATTATGAAAGGAAGCAACCTCACAAGCGCTGAAGAGCATATTAGAAGCATCATTAATAGTGCCAGAGACAACGACGAAGAAGTTGAAGACAAATATACCGAAGCATATGAAATCGTAATGGAGTTTGGAGACTTACTGGCAGCTGAGAAAAATCTGGAGCAGTATTACGGTGTGAAAGATATTTATGATCGTGTTGAAGAGTTCAGAGCCGAAAACCATCAGCCAGTAGAGCAAGAAAAGGTGGCTCTGAAGACGGTCAGGTAGTGCCTGTCTGATGTGAGCCACAACAAGGCAAGTCTTCTGCCTGTTCGAAATGGTTTTCAAGGAGGGTGTTCATAATTCTGTGTCAGCCTACTGAGCTCAAAGCTCGATGTAGTCATCCAAGCGCCCTGGAAAGTGGATGGCCATCTGTGATAGCGTGAGATTCCAGTTCTGGATAGGATGCGTCC
>NZ_JAKRFZ010000018.1 GCF_022347765.1 Pseudoalteromonas sp. OOF1S-7
ACACATTTATAGCGGACTGGACCAAACATCAGGCATGGCAAAGCGGGTAAAATAACGAACGAGATAACGAAAATGCGCTATCTCGCAGGCCTTCTCGGCTTGACATCGCTGGAGCGTCCATATATGTTCTGATAATTCCCTTTGCTTGTGCCATTTAGACGGTTTAGGTATCGCTTGGTCTCGACCGTTTTGGTAACCCGACCGCCATAATAACTGTAACTATAGGTGTTCGTTGTGTCTGTCTTTGCATAGCCATTGTTAGAATCAACCTTACTGCTTTGCGTTAATGGGTTACCGTAGCTGTCCACCGTTACGTCTTTAGTTTTGGTCGCAATCAACGTCTGGCTGCTAACATCCGTATTATAGGTTTTAGTAACCGTTCTGGACGGGTAGACCAGATAAGGTTTGGTGCTGTTGCCAGTAACAAAGCGCGTTTCCTGCTTACGACCAAAAGTTGACGTCATATCTGATTTCAAACGCCAGATACTGGTATTCACCGACGCGGTTGACAGCGTTGCAAACTGCGTACTGCTTAGCTGTACAGGCGATGCTTGTATTCCTTCAGCAGAAATGCCCTCTGCTGCACTAAAGATCTCGGCTGTTGCTGTCAGAGTATCAATAGGTGCAAATTTTGGTGCCTCACAAAGCTCACCGGGCTGCCAGGAGCAGTTACAGGTTTCCGGAAATTCTTCGCATGGGTCAACAGGACCGCCGCCACCCGACCCTCCGCCGGAGCCACCACCTGCACCACCTCCTGAATCACCGCCAGTGGACGTATCACTGCCATAACGCACATACGTCTGAACCCGCTCCGGACTGCCCCGATAATCGCCATCCTGACGATAAGTTGTGATAACTTTAGTCCCGCCATTCACCGCTTCCATTTCAATCTGACGGAAGCCCAGCATGCCACGGCCCACCTGCGCCTTGGCACCGTGGTACTTGTACTTAATGGTTTCGCCTTTTGCTGTAAAAGTACTGACTACGCGTGCGCCTGATTTCATGTCCGTTACACGACCATTGCCCCAGCTCTTGGTGCGTGCATCATTATGCGGCGTATAAATGTTGCGGTTGTTCAGCGTCGAATACGACACTGTAGTATAGGCACCAAACCCGTTTCGTACTGACGTGATCAGGTTGGTTGGCGCATCCGAGTTTTGATACAAACCCATGCGCCCCTGAAATACCAATTTGTCAGCGGCACCATCACCTGTGACGTCCATGTAGGTCGTAAAGTCATAATTAGACCCATTCGAAGTCATTTTTCGGTGGGTAAAGTTCGTGCCGTTATAAAAATAAAAATGGTCTCCGTGATTTTCCCGGTATACTTCTGGGATCCCGTCACCATTGATATCAAAAACCTTCAGGCTTGGCTTGTCATAGTTAAACAACTTGATCCCGCTGCCAAGCCCCGTGCCGGTATTGATCCGCGCATACCAGTCATTACTATTGGTTCGATACAGAATATCTGCCAGACCATCGCCATTCAGCTCTACCGCCTGAATGTCTTTGTATGCACCAGTACTCCCCAGAGAGTAAAGTTCTTCAAAGGTGTCGCTGCCCTTTGAGACAAGGACTTTCCAGTAAGTTACATATGAATAACCCTGTGTAGTGATTAGACCTGATGCCTGGCTCAGTAGCTGTGCCTGCTCCGCCTGGAGTGCTGCGGTGGCGGCCGGTCCGCCTACCATATTGACCGAATTCAGCTGGCTAAGATTCACCGGCGTAATAGGTGCTGATTCACTGTTGAGTGAGGTTGAACCACCATCGAGGCGCTCTACCTGGCCACCGAATTTATCGCCCAGATTAGCCGTGCTAGAGACTAAATGTTGTGTGCTGGCTGAAAAAGACTCTATTGGCTCTATCCCAACCGGGTCTTCGCACATGCCTTCAATGTCACAGTCGCCGCCCCCGCCGTCGCCACCGCCACCGCCACCACCGCCGTCGCCACCGCCACCACCACCACCACCGCTGGTGTAGGTGCTCACACGTACTTGTGCCAGAAAGTCGGCACGACCATCGCCATTAAAATCCATCGCCTGGAAGGTGTTGTCTTCTTTGTCGTAAGACAACATAGTCGCCGTTGAGCCATTTGGTGCCGACAAGTTGAACTTCAACGCTTTTGCTGTACCACTGGCCAGGCCATTTTTAGTTCCTTTTTGGTAAGACAGCTTGTTACCCACTAAGTGCAGCAGCTCAGGATAGCCATCCGCATCGATATCTAAAAAGCGCGTGTTATCATCCGAGCTCGGCTTACTGATCCTGTTCAGCTCTGAAAACCTGAAATTCATTGCTGACGTATGACGCATCAGTTGCCAGTACTGGCTGTTACCCTTCATATACAGGATGTCATCTTTGCCATCCTTATCATAGTCAATGACTTTCCAGGTTTTACGGAAAGTTTTCGTGGCAATGTCGTTGAAACGACGTTCATCACCAAAGCCATTGCCTGTATTCGGGATCATGTATAAATGATCTGACGAGCTGCCGCGGTCATTGCGTACAAACGCGATGTCGGTCAGGCCATCACCATTGAAGTCCATAAACTGGTGCGCTTTATAGCGGCTGTTTCTGGAGTAATCACGACCAATGTCTGACCCCAGACGAATGCTACCGCGTGCGTTCCAGTTAAACTCTGTCGGCGATAAGCAGCTGTTGTCCGACGAACAGGCCTGCACTTTTTGCAGCGCACTTTGCGTAACTCCGGTGCCGATATAGCTGTATGTCAGCTTATATTTACGCAGCAGGTTCCCAGAATAGTATGACTCAACTTGCTTCAGCCGTTTGGTCAGACCTATTTTGTTGCCTTTAAGGTAAGACACCTTATGTTTATCCAGACGGTTTTCCCAGATAAAGCGAATTTCATTGCGGGTACCACCCGTGCCATGCCCTGAGTACTTGACTGCCGTCGGGTAATACTCAAGGCTACCACTAACCTTGGTATAATGATAAGTGTAGTAGTTGCCCGAGGCATCCTGAACACGCTTCAGTGCCCAGGTAAATGCCTTGCCTTGTTTTGCGTTAATCAAAGCATCCGAGGTGCTGCTGTACTTACCATAGGTATATTTATTGCCCTGCACATCCGTCACCGTGAAGGCATACGGGCCTGTGCTGGTGTTCGAGGTGTGAGCAATGATTTTCTGACCGCTGTTCTGACGGGTGCGGTATTCCGTGTTGTTGGCACCATACGCCTGACCGGATTTCACAATCAGGCGCTGTCCATCCAGACAGAAGCGGTCGTTAGTATCAAAGTTGACCGCACCGGCCTTGCCGTCGGTCTCCATATTCTGCTCACAGCGGGTAATGGCACTGAGTCCGCCAATCGCAAACCCCACACCCACATGACCATTATTAGGATTAGACGCATAGCTGAGCGACACCGACGGCTTCAGTCCGCCCGTTGATTCGCCCGTTGTGATGGGAACGGAGTAGGTAAACTCACCGCTGGGTGAAACATTACTCTCAGCCGGCAGTGAGCCCACATAATCATTGGTATTAATGGCCGAACTCAGGCCCGTAGCCTGGGCATAATGCACCAGCTCGGCAGAGGGGTTAACAAAGTCGCTGCGAAAATCATAGTTCACATCGCGTACCTGCATCTGCGCTCCGATGTCACGCAGGTCGATGCCAATACGGTAAGGGCGTACCTGACCATTTGATATGAGCAATTCATGTCCAAGGTCGGACTGCATCAGGATATCGGGCTGACCATCTCCGTCAAAGTCGCTGCGCAGACGCTTACCGATGACATCCAGTTCGCCACGCAGTGCCGTAAAGTCCTTTTTTGACAGATATTCCAGTCTGTAGCCATTCGCTGCTTCTACCACACGCACATAGGGCATGGCGTTGTGTACACGAATACTGACCGGTGCGTCATCCGCCGTGGTCACCTGTTTCACAGGTTGCTGATAATAAAGATAACCGTTACTGTCTCCCCAGACATCACTGCTGGGGGTGACCGGGCTGGCCTGTCCCGATACACTAAAAGCCCCCAGCATCAAAGCCAGGGTTCCTTTGTACTTAAACATGTTTGCTCACTTTGATTTTTATCTCGCGTTGATACCTGTCTGCACTGGCACACATTCAATTTGAAGAAACAGGTCTGTCACTGACACAATCAGGACGCGCGTTTTCTCGCCTGAATCGTTACAGGTGTCATGAAGTGACTGACAAAGTGTTTCTCACAGAATCCGGGTAACCGAATGCGTGTTCTGAATTGGGCAGATTGATGTAGCCGTATCGACATCTGGCCTGTGGTGTTATTCAACCACCTTCACTTCAACTTCGTCGATTTGGCAGCTGGCTGAGGCCTGATTAAAGGTAAGCTTAACGGGCAGGTTAGCTGCAACCGCAGTCAACAGCATAGATTGCATATTACGATAGTTTTCGCTGGTTTTATTCAACGCTGCGGCTTCATCCTGGTCAAGGTTACATGCCAAAGTGGCATTGGTACCCTGAGGGAACTTCACTTTTACCTGCGCAGTGTTGGCAACCACGGAAGAAAATACAACGTTTGATACCCCTTCGCAGCTGTATTTATTGCAGCTTGCTGCCGCCTGGCCCGCGAAAATGATGAGAAAAGCAGAGAGTGCAAGTGTAGAGAATTTCACTATTAGAATGTCCTATTGAGAGTTATCGGTACAATAATACCTAAAAAGGAACATAAAATAAATTTTAATTTAACACTATGATTACCAAGTACATACAAGCATTGCTAATGATAATAGAAAGCTAATTAGTTCATTCAGATAGGAACCCCATATTATCGCGCCTCATCAAGTTAAAATGCCGATCGGAACGACTGGGTCCGGGAGTTGTAGTTTATTTAGAATTTTTAGGTACGCGATATATCTCAGTCATGTTTGTCCTACCCGGCAATCGCTTTAATGAACTGACAATTGTTAAGCTACCGACAACTTAGCCATTGCCCACATCATCAAATATCGTATTTTGCTTTCCCAATATGCCCTTAGCCTAACCACGGATAACCTTCAATTCAGATAATCTGTCCCTCTTGAATTGAGGGCGCAGGCAACATTTAGAAGAAGCTTACCTTTTATCCTAAGTTTAAAAGTGTATGCCAGGAGCACCTATCGTTTTCGTGATCCTGGCAATAAGCTTGGCTAAGTGCACTGTTTTTGCACTACAGCATTAAGAAGCCGGAGCCAGCTCCCAGGGTCCTGTACCGTTTGGCTCATCGCCGCGAGTCCACCACTTAGCCACATACACTTTGCCGTTAAAGCTGGCTTTGTCGCCTTTCAGGTAAACCTTATTTGCCTCCCACGCTGCAACATTGTCAACGGGAGGTTTGTCATCTGGTGGTGGCAGATTGTCTACGACTGTAACTACCGGCCACCCTGTGTGTGACCCATAGAAGTTGGTGACACATTTCTCGTAATCCCCTTCCACAAGCGCAGAATAAGCGGTCTGATAGCCAACCAGCTTACATTCAAACGAGAATCCACCCGGGCGGTCAGCATAGTACTCCCAGTTTGCCTCCCAGTTTGTGTATAACACTTCGCCGGCACCATCCAGATTCAAACTACCAAATGGCGTTTGCTGCCAGCAGGTGTCTTCCTCATCACTTTCCACTGGAATGTTGTAATAGTGAGACAAACCTTCCCAGTAGCGAATACGATTAACAGGCTGGCCTTTATTCTTGTTATGCTCCCCACACTCAATACCACCATTAATGACGTTGATTGTGGTGCCAAAACCATACCCAATACCCGCATTCAGCTCAGTCTGAGACGGCACCCAGGTACGGTCGATCACATGTAACATCGCCGGCTTTGGTGCCTGTGGCGTCAGAAAAAACCAGATTGCAGAAGCCAGATTGAGCCAGGAATCGGCCACCAGAGCTGGATTGTTTAACAGCACGGTTGCGTCACCGTCAAACATGGCTTCGGAGAACATGCCATAGTTAAAGTGGTAAGACAGCTGTTTGGCACCACGACCGAAATACCCTTGCCCGTCAGCACACGGCCAGCGACGGTTTTGCCAGTCATTCTGGCCACAGCCTGTGGTATAGCCAGGTTGTCCTTCTGACCAGCCCATTTCACGTACATGGACCAGCGCTTGCTGCCACTCTTCCAATCTCAGTGGGTTATCCGACACATTGTCTTTCGCAATGTGGCCACCGGTTTCCTGGGCAAAGTGCGCAAATGCCGTAATGATAGACTTCTTACAAATGGCATCCGCGTTACGACCATCTGTATAGTCACCACAAAAAGCAGGGAACTTACCAATGGCGCGTAAAAAGCGTGTATAGGTATACTCAGGTGCCGCCATTTGAGTTAAAAAATCCCATTCACTTTGACCAAATACGCGCTCTACGCGTTTGACATTACCCGGATTACTGGCTGCGCCGGGGACAATCGCATCAACAAGGGTATTACTGCGAGTTTGTAATGCCTTTGCCCAGACTGCATACATTGGGTTGGCCGTCAGCGTCGACTCAGCCGCCTGAAGACCTGCTCGATCGAGTAAATATGCGCCTGAATTATTCGGGTCAGGTTGTACATTCAGCGCCAGTGCAGGAACACTGAGGCACCCCATCACGGCCAGACTGACAAAATTAAGTTTCTTCATAGGACATCCTTTACATGTTGTTGTGTTTGAGTGCTCTGCGGGCACCCGGATTTCAATTATTATCATTATGCTGCACAGCCTGTTTTCAGAGATCATTGCAACAACCTCATCAGACACACTGCTGTCACAATTATTACCAAGATGACATCGCTGTCAACAACACAAGAGTATAAAACGTACTAATTTCGTACCTATTTTGTACAGCTTTTTTGAACAGCTTTGTTTTCAATTGAGAAATGCTGCAAAATAGTCGGTACGTAAATGACTATTGGCAGTAGCATATGATCTCAATTATCCCTCTCGACACATCTCATTACCCGGCAGTGATAGAGCTTGGCAACCTGGTGCATGGCGAGAACTATCTGGATCTGGACGGCATTAAAATGATGCATAAACTAGGCACTCAGCATGGATTAAACGCCTCGTTTGTCGCCATTGATGAGTCTAATCAGGTAGTCGGGTTCAGAACGTCTTACAGTGCCGGTCAATGGCCTGTAGATAAGTGGTGCTCCCCGGCATTGTGGCCAGTGGATGAGCAGCATATGGCGTACTTTAAATGTATTGCTGTCCACCCAGATGCACAGGGACAGAGTATTGGACCCAGGTTACTCAAAGCGTCTGTCGCGGTCTTGAAACAACAAGGCGCAAAAGCAGGTGTATCGCACCTTTGGCAGCAAAGCCCGGGCAATGGTGCCGTAAAATACTTCACCAAAGCGGGGGGTAAACTCATCAAAGTGCACGACGATCGCTGGTTAGATCTCACCTTGTATGAGGGGTATCGGTGTACGCTTTGCGACACAGAATGTCATTGTCAGGCAGCTGAAATGGTACTGGAGTTCTGATGCACGCTTTTGATCCACTCCACGCTCCCCATTGTCAGGGCCAGCCGTTTGCCCCCAGTTACTGGGCTGCCACACAGCCTTTACCTGCCCCCCTGAGCGCACCACAAACATCAGAGCACTTTGACGTCGCCATTATTGGTGGTGGTTTTACAGGGTTACTGAGTGCTTACTATCTCGCTCAAAACTATCAGCAAAAGGTGTGTGTACTTGAAGCCAATCAGGTGGGTTTTGGTGCCAGTGCCCGCAACGCCGGCTTTGCTTTGCCGGGCTCAGGAAGACTTGGTTATGGCGATTATGCAAAACGTTGGGGGCTGGAGGTTAGCCAGGGCGTTTATAATGAATTTCAGGGTGGCGTTAACCGGGTCAGAGCACTCATTGATGAACATCACATCAACTGTGATGCACAGGCACCGGGTTACCTGAAGATAGCACACAACGCTCAGGCTTATGCCAACTTGCAAAGTGCTGCGCAGTTTATCTCAGATAATTTTGGCGGTGAAAGCAGTCAATTGCTCAGCAAGGCAGAACTTGACGCGCAGTTTATGCTGAATCACCACGCCCATGGTGCCATGCGCTACGAAAATGGCTTTGGTTTGCACCCGCTCAAGCTGCTGCTCGGTTACCGTGACATGGCCATTAAAGCAGGCGTTACCTTGTTTGAACAGAGCCTGGCCAGCCAGGTTAAACACGGTCAGCGCCACCAGCTGAGTGTAAACGATCAGGAAATCAGTGCAGATAAGCTGCTTTATACCGGTAATGCTTATAACAATAAACATAGCCACCCACTGATCGACAACCGTTACTTGCCTATCCTCAGCAGCATTTTCGTTACACGCCCGCTCAGCGATGATGAACTGACACAAACAGGCCTGAAAACACATCAGGTCGTGATGGATACCCGCAGGCTAAAGTATTACTACCGATTACTGCCTGATAATCGCCTGTTATTTGGAGGCAGAGGCGCTGTATTTGCCAAAGATCAGCATAAAACCAAGTATCTTGTTCATCTCAAAGCGGCTCTTGCCGAATGTTTTCCGTGCCTGACAGGCATAGCACACGATTATTACTGGCACGGTTACATTGCAGCAGCACTGGATGATATGCCGCATGTCTTTTTTGAAGAGAATGTTGGGTATATTTTGGGTTACTGTGGTTCAGGCGTGTCATTTAGCGCCCAGGCGGCCTACCGGCTGGCCCAACTTGCCATGAACGATACGGTGCCTGATTTACCCCTTTACCAGCGGCCTTTACCGATAATCCCCTTTGCACAACTTCGTCGTTTTGGTCAGCTGGGTTACTATCATCTGGCTCAAATTCAGGACAAGTTCTCCTAAACAAGTGACTTAGTGCTGTTACCAGGGAATAGCCAGTCCCTGGTAATCATAGAACCCGCCGCTTTGCGCTTCATGCAGTTCATCCAGCACTTGCTTCAGGCCTTGTGCAGATTCTTCGGCAGAGATCAATGCATTGGGCCCACCCATATCGGTTTTAACCCAGCCCGGATGCAGTGCCACGGTTTTTATTCCCTCCGGTAACAGATCATTGGAAAGGCTCTTGATCACCGAATTTAACGCCGCTTTTGAGCTGCGATAGATGTATCCGCCCCCTTTGGTGTTATTGGTCATACTGCCGACTTTAGAAGATAGCACAGCAAAGGTCTTTAACTTGCCCAGTCTTAGTTGCGGGGTGAATGCCTCCGCCAATTTTAATGGTGCAATCACATTGACTTCCATGACGCGCTTCCACTGCTCTACATCACAGTCGCCAAACGCGTAACCTTTCGGGCCATACACACCGGCATTGTTTATCACCAAATCAATGGGCACATCAATAAGCGATACGGCGAGTTTTGTCATTTGCGCATAGTTAGTGATATCCAGCGCGACTATCTGCAAATGGCTAAACTGCTGCTCCAGCTGCCACAACGCATCGGCAGATTGCGGTGCTCTGCAGCTTGCCAATACTCTCCAGCCTTGCTCAAGATACAGTTTAACGAGCGCAAGCCCAATGCCACGATTTGCACCTGTGATAAATAGAGTATTCATAAATTTACTTTAGCCTTTAACTAACGCCTCATCGTTCATTATATACGTTTCACTCACGTCCGGGGCAGTTACTTTATCAGCCATGACAAGGCTTGAGTTTTCTCTTCAAAGTAACGAGACTCTCCTTCAACAAACCAATTGCCCACCATAGCCGCAAGCTTTTGCCAACGGCTGTTGCCTAATACCGCTATCTTATAAAAGTCATGGCTGTGGCGCAGTGCCAGTGCTACATCGTCCCAGGCTGCATGCAGCTCCCAGCCCTCAAATTCAGTGACGTCGACCAGCAGCCTTATTTTTTGCCCGGTAGCCACTCTTAATGCACTGTCGATCACCGCCTTAATGGCCATATAGTCTGCATGGCTTACCTTGCCAAGTGCTGTAAAGCGCATTAACAAGCCATCATTCAGACGCTCAGTATCGACAGAAATGGAATGAAAACGCTCCATGACATCCTCAGTGAAGGATTTGCGTGGTACTGATCCAAATTAGCAGAGAGGTTAACAAAAAGGCAAAAAATAAACGTAAATTGCGCAACTGTTCGGGTGTTTTAATGAAACGATGCAATACACCACCGAAAATCAGCCAAAGGCTATCCACCAGAATGGCTATTATAAAGCAGGTGATCGCTGCCAACACAGCGCCAATCAGGGGACTAACATCAGGCACGCTGTTGTTAGCAAATATGGCAATACAAGCTGCATAAGCTTTTGGGTTAAGCAGGTTCAAAATAAAGCCATCCCGAAACCCAACCTCACTACCTTCTGCATGAGATAGTCCACTGCGATTGGTTGCAATTTTATAGGCGACATAAAACAAATAGGCGATGGCAACAATCTGGCATACGGTACTCAGGCTGGGGTAGCTTAAGAGTAATGCACCCAGGCCCGTCGCCGCAGCCACGATTGCCACCAGTAATCCGAGCAAAATACCAGATAAAAAAGGAACTCCCTGTCGCACACCTGAGCTGGCACCAACAGCGGCCAACGCTAAGGGGGCAGGACCTGGCGAGCCAAGTAACAATGCTGTGGTCAGAGCAATGGAAAATAACGCTTCGTACATCTTTTTCTTTCCTTAAAAAACAAGGCCCGGATTAACCGGGCCAATTTTCATCACTAAATTTGTTCTTGTGGGACTCTGACATGTCCCTCCATCACCACCCGGGCGCTGCGGCTCATCACCGCTTTTTTTGCCAGCCAGCGGCCATTTGCCAGTTCGGCTTCTGCGCCCACTTTCAAAGTGCCCGAAGGATGGCCAAAAGTAACGCTGTTGCGCTCACCACCGCCTGCCGCCAGGTTCACCAATGTACCGGGGATAGCAGCTGCCGTGGCAATCGCCACTGCGGCCGTGCCCATCATGGCATGGTGCAGCTTACCCATAGACAGGGCCCGAACAGACAGGTCAATGTCCTGCTGTGAAATGGCTTTGCCACTGGATGCGGTATACGCCTTAGCACCGCATACAAAGGCAATTTTAGGGGTGTGCTGACGTACCCTGGCTTCGTCAATGTGGTCAATCAGGCCCATTTTTACGGCACCGTAAGCGCGGATCTGCTCAAATCGGGTCAACGCCGCGTCGTCACCATTGATCGCTTCTTGCAGCTCCACACCGGTGTAACCTAAGTCCTCGGCGCGGAAAAACAAGGTTGGGATCCCGGCATTGATCATAGTCACATCAAACGTGCCAATCTCCGGCACTTCCAGTTGGTCGATCAGGTTGCCACTTGGGAACATATCTGCATCGCCGTCGGCCGGGTCTATAAATTCCACCACCACTTCGGCGGCTGGAAAAGTCACGCCATCAAGCTCAAAATCGCCACTTTCCTGCACTTCGCCATTTGCCATAGGCACATGAGCGATAATGGTTTTTTCAATGTTTGCCTGCCAGATCCGTACTACGGCAATGCCGTTTTCGGGTATTCTGCTGGCATCTACCAGGCCGTTGCTAATAGCAAAAGCACCCACCGCGGCGGTCAGATTGCCACAGTTGCCACTCCAGTCGATAAAAGGTTTGTCTATCGCGACCTGGCCAAATAAATAGTCGACATCATGGTCCGCTTTATCACTTTTCGACAGGATCACGGTTTTGCTGGTACTGGAGGTTGCACCACCCATGCCATCGGTTTGCTTGGCATAAGGGTCCGGGCTGCCAATTACGCGTAGCAGCAGTCTGTCGCGCGCTTCACCCGGCACTTGTGCCGCCTCGGGCAAATCACTGAGATTAAAAAACACACCTTTGGAGGTGCCACCGCGCATATAGGTCGCCGGCACACGTAGTTGAGGTTTGAAAGTCATAGTTTTCATCCTAAGTAGCAGAGTGAACACCCTTTGCGGATGCACTCTGCTCAGACAAGCTCCACAGTTAGTGCGGAGCAAGAATACAGTGGTTAAGCGTTTGCTTCCAGAAAGTCTTTGGCAAAGCGCTGTAGCACGCCACCGGCTTCGTAAATCGACACTTCTTCTTCTGTGTCCAGACGACACAGCACAGGCACTTCAAGCTGTACACCATTGCTGCGGTGGATGATCAGATTAAGCGTAGCGCCTGGTGTACGTGTGCCTTCGACGTCGTAGATTTCAGTACCATCGAGCTCCAGTGTTTTACGCGTTGTACCATTTTGGAACTCCAGCGGTAACACACCCATGCCAATCAGATTGGTACGGTGAATACGCTCAAAGCCTTCAGCCACAATCACTTCTACACCGGCTAAACGCACGCCTTTGGCTGCCCAGTCGCGCGACGAGCCCTGACCATAATCGGCACCGGCTACGATGATCAGCGGTTGTTTGCGTTCCATGTAGGTTTCGATGGCTTCCCACATACGAGTGACTTTGCCTTCGGGCTCAAGACGCGCCAGTGAACCCTGCTTCACTTCACCGTTTTCCAACACCATTTCATTAAGGAGTTTGGGGTTAGCAAAGGTAGCACGTTGCGCCGTTAAGTGGTCGCCACGGTGGGTTGCATACGAGTTAAAGTCTTCTTCGGGCAAGCCCATTTTTGCCAGATATTCACCAGCGGCACTGGAGGCAAGAATCGCATTTGAAGGCGACAAGTGATCTGTGGTGATGTTGTCACCCAGAATCGCCAATGGTCGCATACCTTTCATGGTGCGCTCACCTGCTAACGCGCCTTCCCAGTATGGCGGACGGCGAATATAGGTACTCATCTCACGCCACTGATAGAGCGGATCGTTGTCTTCACCATAGTCAACGCTCAGGTCGAACATAGGTTCGTAAACGGCACGGAATTGCTCCGGTTTCACGCTCTGTGCGATTACTGCATCAATCTCTTCATCGCTTGGCCAGATGTCTTTTAACGTAACCGGGTTGCCATTCTGGTCATGGCCCAGCACGCCATTTTCGATATCAAAACGCACTGATCCGGCAATCGCATATGCCACAACCAGAGGCGGTGATGCCAGGAAAGCCTGCTTGGCATAAGGGTGGATACGACCGTCAAAGTTGCGGTTGCCCGATAGGACGGCTGTGGCATAGAGGTCGCGGTCGATCACTTCTTGCTGAATTTTTGGATCCAGTGCTCCACTCATGCCGTTACAGGTGGTACAGGCAAACGCCACGATACCAAAACCCAGTTGCTCAAGCTCTGGTAATAACTGCGCTTCTTCCATGTAAGATCGCACGGCTTTAGAGCCCGGCGCAAATGAGGTTTTTACCCACGGCTTGCGGCTCAGACCCAGTTTGTTGGCATTGCGTGCCAGCAAACCAGCGGCCACCACGTTGCGCGGGTTACTGGTGTTGGTACAGCTGGTAATGGCTGCAATGATCACCGCACCATCCGGCATTTCGCCCTCACGCTGCTCGTAATCAGCCACAATACCTTGCTTAGCCAGGTCTGCGGTTGCAACGCGGCGATGTGGGTTTGACGGACCGGCCAGGTTACGGCCAACCGAAGATAAATCAAATTTCAGCACACGCTCGTACTGAGCGCCTGTCATAGCATCGGCCCACAACCCAGTGTGTTTGGCATATTGCTCAACCAGCTTGATTTGCTCGTCATCACGGCCGGTCAGACGCAGATAATCAATGGTTTGCTGGTCAATATAGAACATGGCAGCCGTGGCGCCATACTCAGGAGTCATGTTCGAAATGGTTGCCCGATCACCTAATGACAAACCCTCGCAGCCTTCGCCGAAGAACTCCAGGTAAGAAGAAACCACGCGTTCCTGACGTAAAAATTCCGTGATGGCCAGCACGATGTCTGTGGCAGTGATCCCTGGCTGACGTGTGCCGACCAGCTCTACACCCACGATATCCGGCAGGCGCATATAAGAAGCACGACCCAGCATCACACTCTCGGCTTCAAGACCCCCTACACCCACGGCAATTACGCCCAGTGCATCCACATGCGGGGTATGGCTGTCGGTTCCAACCAGAGTATCGGGGAATGCCACGCCATCACGCGCCTGGATAACCGGCGACATTTTCTCCAGATTGATCTGGTGCAAAATACCATTGCCCGGCGGGATCACATCAACGTTTTTAAAGGCCGTTTTGGTCCAGTTAATAAAGTGGAAGCGGTCGTCGTTACGGCGGTCTTCAATCGCCCGGTTTTTCTCAAAGGCGTTTTCTTCATAACCGGCGTGCTCTACTGCCAGGCTGTGATCAACGATCAGCTGAGTTGGCACCACCGGGTTTACTTTGGCCGGGTCGCCGCCTTTTTCAGCAATGGCATCACGCAGACCGGCAAGGTCTACCAGCGCTGTCTGGCCCAAAATATCATGACAGACCACACGTGCCGGAAACCAGGGGAAATCCAAATCACGACGACGCTCAATAATTTGACTCAGATAATCGTTGAGTTTTTCAGGCTCGGCGCGGCGCACCAGGTTTTCTGCCAGGACTTTAGAGGTATAAGGCAAGCCATCATACGCACCGGGCTTGATGGCTTCGACTGCTTCGCGCGTGTCGTAAAAACACAGCGAAGAGTCAGGTAATTTTTTGCGAAATTGGCTGTTCATAACTACTTCCAGAATTGCTCATTGGCTCAACGGCACAGATCTTTATGGTTATTGTCGGTGATCTGTGCCATACAGTGACGAATGTTAAGTTTGGGTATTAACGCTCAGACATAGCTGGAACCGGACGCAATTCCTCACCAGTATATTCCGCTGACGGACGGATGATACGGTTGTCTGCTCTTTGCTCCATTACGTGACCTGCCCAGCCTGTCAAACGCGACATCACAAAGATAGGCGTGAACAGCTTAGTTGGGATCTTCATAAAGTGATAAGCCGATGCGTGGAAGAAGTCCGCATTACAGAACAATTTTTTCTCGCGCCACATAACCGCTTCACACCGTACAGAAACCGGATAAAGAACGGTATCACCCACATCGGCAGCTAGCTTTTCAGACCAGCCTTTGATGATTTCGTTACGCGGATCAGACTCAGAGTAGATAGCGTGACCAAAGCCCATGATCTTTTCTTTACGCTCCAGCATGCCCATCATTTCCTGCTCAGCGTGATCGGCCGACTCAAAACGCTCAATCATTTCCATTGCCGCTTCGTTCGCACCACCGTGCAGAGGACCACGCAGCGAGCCGATGGCACCTGTGATACAAGAATGCATGTCTGACAGGGTAGAAGCACACACACGTGCAGTGAAGGTAGAGGCATTAAACTCATGCTCTGCATACAGAATAAGCGAAACGTGCATAACGCGCTCATGTAACTCGCTTGGTTTTTCGCCATGCAGCATATGCAGGAAGTGCGCACCGATTGAATCGTCGTCTGTTTCAACATCAACACGCACACCGTCATGGCTAAAGCGATACCAGTAACAGATGATGCTTGGGAAACAGGCCAGCATACGATCTGTGATGGCCTGCTGTTGTTCAAAGTCGTGCTCACCTTCCAGGTTACCCAACATAGAACAACCGGTGCGAAGTACGTCCATTGGGTGTGCGTCGGCCGGAATGCGCTCCAGCACTTCTTTTAATGCCTGTGGCAAACCACGCTGAGATTTTAGTAGTGCCTTGTAGCTGTCCAGCTCCTGCTGGTTAGGCAGTTTACCCTTTAGGATCAGATATGCGACTTCCTCAAACTGACAGTGTTCAGCCAGGTCTTTTACGTCGTAACCTCGATAGGTCAGGCCTGAGCCTGATTTACCCACTGTTGAAAGTGCCGTTTTACCTGCAACCTGACCGCGAAGGCCCGCACCGCTTAATACTTTAGCCATTTTGTTGTCTCCTGAATTTTTACCTGCTGGTTAATTTCATTGTGATAAAAGCCGCAAGAACGCGGCTTTATCTTTATCCTTTAAACTTTTTATTTGTTCTTACCTTGCGCAAACAATGCGTCGAGTTTTTGCTCATACTCGTGATAGCCAAGATAATCATACAAGTCCATACGAGTTTGCATGCTGTCGATGACGGCTTTCTGATCGCCGTTTTCTAAAATTGACTGATACACCATTTCTGCGGCTTTGTTCATTGCGCGGAACGCACTCAGCGGGTAAAGCACCATGTCGACGCCCCACTCTCCCAGCTCTTTTTTGTTCCACAGCTCTGTTTTACCGAACTCGGTGATATTCGCCAGGATAGGCACATCCAGCGCTTCGGCAAATGCACGATAATGTTCTTCGGTTTGAACAGCTTCTGCGAAAATACCATCTGCACCAGCTGCAACATAGGCTTTGGCGCGCTCAATGGCCGCTTCAAGGCCTTCCTGCGCGAATGCGTCGGTACGCGCCATGATGAAGAAGTCTGGATCGGTACGCGCATCTACGGCTGCTTTGATGCGGTCGACCATTTCGTCTGTCGACACAATCTCTTTGTTAGGACGGTGACCACAGCGCTTTTGAGCAACCTGATCTTCCATATGCACGGCAGCGGCACCCGCTTTTTGCATCTCCTGAATGGTTTTAGCAATGTTAAATGCGCCACCCCAGCCCGTGTCGATGTCGACCATCAGGGGCAAGTCACAAGCAGAGGTAATACGCTGAACGTCTGCAATCACATCGTTTAAAGAGGTGATGCCCAAATCAGGCAGACCGTAAGATGCATTCGCAACACCGCCGCCAGACAGGTAGATAGCCTGATGACCGATTTTTTTCGCCATGATGGCACTGTAGGCGTTAATCGTGCCAACTATCTGTAGTGGCTGATTGGCTTTTAGCGCGTCGCGAAATCTTTTACCTGCGCTGATGATCCCTGTACTCATAAGTGTGTCTCCCCAATTATGGCTGATGCTGTTTCGTTAATTTGGTGGCAATATTATTTTTAGAATATTGAATATGGCGGCGCATCAGCATTTCTGCCAGCTCGGCATCCCGATTTGCGATGGCACGCACTATGTGTTTGTGTTCGTCGTAGGCTGTTGTGACGCGCGGCCCGGCCATGCCGAGTTGTACCCGATACATTCGCGCCAGGTGATAAATACCATTGCTTAGCATGGCAATAAGCTGCTGATTCTGACTGCCGACAATGATACGGTAATGAAAGTCCAGATCGCCCGCTTCCTGGTAATAAGATTCGCCGCCTTTGACTTCGTCGAACTGCTCGTTCAACAGGCTGTTGAGTTTAGCAACTTCTTCATCTGGCATGTGTTGTGCCGCCAGACGCGCAGCCATGCCTTCAAGGGCTTCACGCACCTGATACAGCTCCATCAGGCCTTCTTCGCTCAGCGAGACCACTCTGGCCCCCACATTCGGACGACGCTCAACCAGATGACAGGCTTCCAGGCGGTTTATCGCTTCCCGAACAACCGCCCGGCTTACTTCATACTTTGTCGACAATTCCATTTCACTCAACTTGGAGCCAGCCGGAATATCACCTTCAACAATCTCTTTTCTAAGCCGGAAAAATGCTTTATCAGAAGCAGTTACGGCACTTTCATGCATAAAGCTCATTATGTCTTTGCCTTCCGGTCTTGTTAAAAGTTGTAGACAATATAGTGCTGCTTTACGTGTACGTCAACCTGAACCTCGGCAGATTGTCGACAATTTTGGGTATAGAGGGTATTCACGAAATTTATGGCTACTTTAGGTGTAGCCGGGCTAAGGCTTTGCCTAAACAGGCAAGATACTCTGATGCTGCTACACTTTTATCGATATTAATCTAACAGGTATGTTTTTAATGGCAAAAACAGTCGTTACCCTGATGCTAGCCCTATTCCTGAGCAGTTTTCATTGTTGGGCTAAGCTTACTATCGTCACTGAGTTATCCCCACCCAATCAAACCTGGCTCAACGATCAGGTCGCCGGTGTAAGCACGGAACTGGTGAAAGCCATTTTAGATACAGCTGCGCTTGAGGGGGAGTTTTACATGTACCCCTGGGCACGCGCGTTGAACAGCGCCAGAAGTCAGCCCAACACCCTAATCTACAGTATGGCGAAAACCCCACAGCGGGAAGCTTTGTTCCAGTGGATTGGCCCTGTAGCGCTTTTTAACCTCGGTTTTGTAACAAACCAATCGCCCCGAAAAATTCAAATTAAAACGCTGGAAGACGCCAAGCAATACCGGCTTGCGGTACAAAGAGAGGATGTAGCAGCGCAGGTATTACATTCACTGGGCTTTGAATTTATCGAAACCGCTGATATTCAACAATCCTACCGGTTACTGGCGGCCAATAAAGTAGAGCTGGTTGTGGACGACCCACGTTATATTAACGCCATGGCGCAGACAATGAATTTACCGGACAATCATTTTCGCTATTTGCTGGATATTGACGCACTCAGCGTCAGGGGTTATCTGGCAGCCAGCTTAGCAACCCCCCCGGAACTGGTCACCAGGCTGCGTACCGCCTATCAAAAACTGGTTGATACGCCCTTATATCGTAAGGCGCTCTATGAGTAACAAACTAAACCATTTTAAAACAATAAATTAAATGCAGATTCAAAATCGGGAGTGGACAGCCACCTGTTTAAAAACGAGTAGCTGTCATCAAGCCTAAGCCAGTGGATATCAGTCACGTTTGCGACTAATGAAAACCCCAGCCATACACAAAATCAGAAAACTCAGACTACCTCCCGAATCGCCTCCTTTTGCATTGCCGTTATCAGGTGTTTTGTTGTCACTACCTTTGTCATTGCCCGGTGAACCATTTCCATCATCACCAGTACCGTTATCAGGTGAATCACCGTCATTATTGTCGTCTGGATTATCATTTCCATCGTCAGGCTTTTCATTGTCACTATCAGCTTCAATGACCTTCAACTGCGTGCTTGCACTCGAAACCACGGTTTGCTGCCACATCGCATCAACCGACAATTCGATATCGCCAGACTCTGCAAACCGGGTTGTTAACTTGCCAGTACCAGCCTCTATATTGATAGGTTCACCAGCAACGTACCACTGGTAGTGCAAATCAAGCGGCTCGCTGGATGTCAGGTTTGCCAGAAATTCGACGTTCTGTCCCTGTACCACTTCAGCTGGCTGCAAAATAACCAGCCCTACAATTTTTGGAGAAATAAGATCAACTTGCTTTTGAGAAGATTCCAGTAATTTTCCGTCCTGATATACTTCTCGGGTCACCGTATAAATACCGGGTTGTGTGTATTCATGCTCAGGCTCTGCTTCATGCGATACTGAACCATCGCCGAATCGCCAAAAGTACTGGGCGTCACTTGCAGATACTGTGCAAGTTAATATAAATAAAAGACCGGTCATTACTTTGTACATAGTCACTCCCTGATGGTGATATTGAGCCATACGCGACGCCAAGACCTCATTGCTAAACTGCGACTCACGGCTCCCGTATGACTGCAATCATTGTAACATAATAGTTAAAAAACAAAACCAAATGAGTCACATAATTCATCCAATAGTACCAGCTCAGATGCCAAAATATGCTCAGCTTGTATTAGGCATGAGTTTACCAGCAGATTGAAATGACTAAAGACAGTCATCTTGCTATAAAGCACATGCCTGCAATCAGGCATGTGCTTTTCCTACTGCTGAAATGTCATACCGTAAGTGCTTAATGCCCCCTCGCACAATCGCCAATTCAGGATCCCTCGAGCTGGTGCACTTGCATCAATGAACGTCGGAGCCCACCTTAGGTTGCGAAACCGTGCACTATTAATTTCTGAGACGACCCCGGAGCGAACGGCCTCTTGCCGGGCCAGTTCACATTGTTTCCAATCCTGGCCGTCACTAGAGGGTAATTGTAAGTCAGTAATATCGTAGCTGGCGGGGCAGGACTTTCCTCTCTGAACACAGGCGTTTTTCATTTCCAGCACCTTATTTTCACAGGCATAGCCAAATGGGTTGTCGCGGCAAAACCGGGCAGCTGTGAATAAAAACCAGGCATTGTCGTAGGCCAGTCCTTTAATGCGCTCTACCGCCAAACGCTGTGCCTCAGGCAAGTAAGCATAATAACTGTTGAGCAAATTAACCGCTCTTTGTTCATCCATTATGGCTTGTTTAAAATCATCCTCAAGATCGGTGATCAGCCACTTAGTTGCATTTCTGACTACCTGATAATCGGGCACCAATGCGCGCAGTGCCAGAGAGGATTTGTCGTAACGCGTCGTATAGTAACGCACAACATTATAATCACTCAGCGATGACAGCTGACTATTAAAGCCCGTTTTTGCGTACTTGACCGCCTCATAAAACATATCAAAACAAGGCTTTGGGTTATCCAAAGAGCAAGTGATGATATTGTTAGGTATGATGGTCAATAGTTGTTTTGGGTCACCACCTTGTTGGACGGCTCTTACCGTTATTTTGACCGACGACTTTATGTCGCTCTGCAAATACTTTAGTTGCCCGCCGACATTGAATACCCCACCATACAAATCCACATCCAGATAGCCCCCTATATCTGACTTATCTTTGTTACTGCCATAATCAATCTTTAAATTAACCAGTACATTTGCGCCATACTCAATACCAGTAACAAACTCATCGCCGACCAAAGTTTGCAACTGAGTCTGGTGGTTACTGGCAATCTCGTCGCCAACTTGTGAAAGAGTAAATCCGCTATTTTGACTCACTGGCAACAGCAAGCGCTTTTTCGGAGTGCTGGATGCACTGAAAGTATAAGAGCTTGAATAAGTGCTGGACGCCATCTCTTTTGCAAGCGAAGCGCCAGCCGATACTCGCACTACAGGAAAGTTCACATCGATATCAACACTGCCATTGAGAATGCTCAGCATGTCGTCATAACCCATGTCGATGCCCGTTTTGAACTGTAGCTCAGTGTTACCAAAGCTTTCATCAATAACACCACTTACTGGCTGCACATTTAGAAAACGTTTCTTTTGGCTGTCATAAGCCGTACCCACTTCAATGTGGTCATTTATCAACCCTGAAATAACTGAGCCGGTCAAGGCGCTATCGGTCACCTGGGTATCTGCACTTTGCGCATAACCACTGGCCACTACAAGCTTCAGTGCCAATAATGTAGAGTAAATTGGATTCATATCATCTTCCTTAACGAACTGTTACCAGGTAATCTTCCACTTCACCGTAGTGAATACGAGTACACGCATTATCAGACCCCCCACCAGCATCAGTAGCAACGCGCATTAACGTCAAGCCCTCTGGTACCGTTGCCGGCACGTCTAGCAAAAACCGGAAAACTCCTGATGATGCAGAGCGATAGACCATTTCTGAAGACTCAAACTGACCGTTGTGATTCCAGTCAAGCCATACCCGAGCTGCCACATACGATGGAAACTCAGGTTCTTTATTGCCCGGCTTAATGGTGACTTTTGATGCCTGATTAGCCCGCAATACAAGCACTTTGCCCGAAACTATGCTATGTGCATGTTTTTCAGATTGGTGCGTGAAATCATCGACTGTGACTTCTGAGATCCATTCCCATTCATGGTCATAACTGCGATTCTCACAATAGGATCTTGGCAACACTGTCGTCTTTAGCGCTATTGGCTCATACTCCGGGGGCATAATGGTACACGCTTCATTCGCGCTGGTCCCCGCATACCACTGATAAGGGTTAGTAAAATCGGTATTTGCAAAAGTCACGTATTGTGCTTTACCTGCTGCCAACGCAGTATCGGAAAGCCACAACGCTTTAAGTTGGCGAAGCTTTTCCTCTTTTTTGACAACATCAGTCGATTCATACATCCGCTCCCACAGCTCGACCAGCAAACCATCGTAGCACTTGCTTAGCCAGGCAAATCGGCCTTGTGCCTGTTCAACTGTGAGTAAATCACCTAACTCGCTGAACTTTGCCTGTTGATGCGTGTCATTGCTATGGCCTGGCACTGAAGCCTCAGCCCGCTCATTTAAGGCGGCGACCAATAAGAGTAAAGCCAACAAAAATTTGATTATATGCATGGGATATCCTTATCTTAGTACATCACTGATGGCGCTATAATCACGAAAATAAACCAGATTATCCGCCTCGTAATTAATACAATGATTGCCTTCTGGGTTGCGTTCACAATAATCTACTAAATCAGCAAACAAGTTGGCGTTAGCACGACTTTTGCTCTCAATATCCTGTAGTTGCATAAGTTGCTCTGCAGAAAATTGAGACGCGTAGTAACGTTGCAGATTCTTTGCACGCCGATACACCAGCCGCTCCTCTATCCAGCGTGCCGTTAGCTCTTTAATGATCAAGCGAGTCAGGTAATTGACCGGTGCATAGCCATTGTCGGGGATTAGTGGCTGAAGGCCTGCGCCTGAATCCAAATACCTGGTAGTATAAACATCGGTGATGTTGTAATCAGCCAATGAATCAAACTGGTTAATATAATCCGTTTTTAGGTAATGCACCGCCGCTTCAAACAAGTTAAAACAGGGCTCAGGATTGAGCAATGTGCAGTGCATAATGCCATTCGGTATGACTTGCAATAACCTGTTTGGGTCTCCCCCACTTTGCATGCCGCTTATCGTGATCTTCACTGACTTTCGTTTATCTTCGGCTATTTTCTGAAGTTCACCGTCGACTTTAACTTTGCCAATCCAGTCAACGCTCAGGTAGCCTCCGATTGCACGCTTATCCGTTTCATTCCTGTACTCAATTTTCATGTTAATCACGACATTTGAGCCGTACGCAAAGCCCTGAACGAATCCATCCCCCAGATTGCTTGCCTTATTGCCGGGATACGCGGTTGCTAATTCTTTCGCGGCCAATGTCGGCTGATACCCTGTATCGTCAATAGGAACCAATATGCTAGACTTTGGTTTGATTGAAGAATAAACAGTGTAAGTACCTGTATATCTGTCTGCACTGATATCTTTGGCGTAGTTTGCGCCGGCATCCATTCTCACTGCCGGTAAGTCAAAACCCGCATCAACCTTACCATCGACCAGTTTCAGGGCTTGCTGATAGCTCAGGTCAACACCCACTCTGAAATCTATGTGGGTGTTTCCAAGGTGTTCCACCTGCCGACCAAGAACTGATTGCAGCCCTAACAAAAGCCCACCTTTGCTTTGATAGGCTGTACCGAGCGGCACAAGGTCTCTGCTCTGACCTATGGCCGTTCGCTCTTCTACTTCATGGACAGCTAAAGTCTGAGCATGCGCTTTTATCAATAATAAAGCCGCCCCCAATAACAACATAAACGAAACCACATTACGTATTTTCATTATCTTATCTCCATGAAAGGCCCTGTCGGGCCCTGGTTTGTCAATCCATGACTATTTGCTTAAGGCTGTTCAGATAATCCTGGTGCCATGCCTGTGGCAGACGATTTAGTACATCTTCTGTCGTTTCTACCTTATTGCTAAACTCATGCTCGCTTTGCATTGCCAGGTCACCCACTTGCAGGCCATTGGCAAACATGCTGAAAGACTCTCCTGGTTGATAATCCGGGTCATCTTTGCTGCGCCCCAGGCGGAGGTTATATACTTTATCGGTAAACTCAACCTCCTCTATATGGGTGATCATTTCGAGCCCGTTTTCGGTTAAGATCTGCGCACCTTGCTCGACCTTGCTCGCCCACACAGCGTTGCCTGATTGCATCACAACAGGGTGAGACTCAGTCAATAAGAGTGTTTTACCCGACTTAGTTTTGAGTTGGACCATAGGAATGGTTTCAACACCCACAGAAATATCTTCAATCGTCAGCGCAAGATGATTGGATGGCGCAAACTCACTGGCACCCAGCACCTGATCGCCCACTTCAAGCCGCTCAATAGGAAGCTGCTTACCATTGGGTAACGTGATTAGTGAGCCTTCGGCCAGACAACTGTAGACAATTTGCATCTGAGGGTGGCCTATATCACTCCAGCCACTGTCCATGTCCGTAGAGCCAATCACAAAAGAAGCCGTTAGTGGCGGTCTGCCTGGACGTATTACATGATCAAGCGCAAAGTTCATTATCCAGTGGGTATCCTGGTATCTGCCAAATAATGTGGCGTCTCCAAACACCCCCTCATCTTGCGGGATATCCCAGGATATAGTCGTCTTATCCATTACACCAAACTTGCCGTACTGTAGTTTCAAACTCTTTGCAAAAAGGTCGCTGATATCCTGATAATCAGAATCACCAATTGCTACGGCTCCACCCCCCTCCTTCGTCTGGATAAAGATATTGGTCCCGTGATTCATGAAAGCAGGTTTATCAACTACCGGGCTCTCGACTAGGGTTATTGCACCGTTTTCTTCCTGAACTTCCAGTGTCGTAAAATCCGGCAGGTAGATACGTGTCACCTTACCTGTCACATCAAAGCTCCCTTGAAACGGGACCTTTAATTTAGTTTCACTGGTTGGTGTGTCTGGTGCGTAAATATTTTCATAATCACAATCGCCATAATTTCGATTCAGACAAATAATGATCTTACCATCAGGCACATCCGCACCGCCTTCAGAGCGGTTATCAATGGGCTTTTGAATGGCTGTTTCAAAACCATCTCGCCCCGCCAGAGGAAGTAGCGAGATGCCCTCAGTGCCAGACACGCCAGCTCTCGGCTGAGCAAAGCTGCCTAACTTTGCCAGCAAAGTATCCTTTGAATACTCCACCATAATATTACGGTCTTCCATAACCTGCTTGTTATTAGCATCCCTGTAAACTACCGTGACCCAACCATCCGCAAAAATGCGCTCTGAAGCAGCAAGCTTTGAGAAAATATCTTGTACTTTCGCGTAGGAGTATACGGATTTACGTTTAGCCTCCTGCCCGTCGCCAAAGTATTCATTGTATGCCAGTTTAGTGAGCTGCTTGCCTTTCTCATTGGTTAGATGCAGATCTATCAGTGTATAATCGGTCGACACCGTTTTACTGTTTAACGCAGATAACACAAAATAGGACTCACCATTTGCATTACTAGTGGCGACTTCAATACCCATATGTTTAAAGAAAGAGCACAGTTCAGGCCTGCCACTCGAGCAGTTTTGTAATGCGCTAAGGCTCGGATTTTCTGTTGCCAAAGTGTCTTGCTCCAGCCTTTGCTCAATCAGCGAAAATAACTGAGGCCGGTTTTTTCTGCTCAGACCGTGCCGTGCCAGTCGCGCTTTTAAACGCTCATTTTTAATCAGCATGTCTTGTTGGAAAGCTGCATCACTGGCCGCTTGTAATGAACTAGCAAAAGCGTCAGGCATGACGGATACCGTCCCCAGTGCAAGAGCAATGGATAAATACAGAGGTTTCATATTTTATTCCCTTAATATGGAGAGTTTTTTGAGCAAACGCTCAGGTCCCGCCAACGATATGCCGGCGAAACCCTACAGCAATTCATTCAATTAAGTCAGGTGGAGCGCGTTATTGGCTCGTGATATGGCTTTTTTGTTTGACAGGTTAATAAACTTGATAAATCAGTATGTGTATAAAGTAGTGGACTCGTTTCAGATACCAACTCAAAGCAAGTCTGAATACCAAAAGGATACGAGATAGCGTCGGTGAATGGTACATCCGCTGAGCCATTTGTATTCACCGCTTGCTCAACATCACCCGAAGGCTGCTCATTATCTGGCATAAGACTGTTAGTGAATTTAACTTTGTTACCGCTTTGAATTTCAAAGTTAAAATCAGTGGGCGACCACTCGTCCGCACTTTGGAAATCGACTTTTACATCGAAAACTTGGCCTTCATCTACTTCACCACATGAAAAGAAAAAACCATATCTGGAGCCGACAACCACACGCATCATTATTTTGCCCGGCAGGAAGCCTTCAGGCAAAGAAAAAGTGAGCAGCCCAGTATCCATTATCTCTTCGACTAGATAGACTTCTTGCTTTTCATAAGCACCATTGCGGTTGGTATCCAGTAATACCGTTACTTCTTGACCAACAGAATAGGCACCGAGTTCAATGGTGTTCCGCTGTTTAAGGTATAAATTCAAGGGCTGGTCCAAAATCTCTTGATAGTTCTGTGGCAGTAACTGTAAATTGTGACCATTAATCAACACATGACTCATCGGTTCTGCATTTTCTTCTCTAAACCACGGTGGGCAAACCACTCCCAGAGTGCGCGAATAATAATCACGGTAAGCAAGCAACTCCTCACCGTCTGTTTTGACTACGTTGATCTTAAAGCGCGTCAGTAAATCAGGCTCAATAACATGCGCCCTTTGTATAAACGGATAAATCGCACTACCGGAATCACGGGACCAGCCTTCAGTGGCCCCATCACCCCAATCAACAAGGATACGCTCTATTTCACTAATAGGTAGGGTCCCAATTAAATACCTGAACTCGTCATACTGAGGTACCGCCGTGACTGCCAGACTGGAAATCTCCGATGATTGCGCCACCAGCCCCACCAGATGCAACGCCCCATCAACATTATTTTGTGCTTCCTGTACGGGCTTATTCACCACATCCGAATCTGCAACCAGTATCAAGCAGGCTGCAGCATCATCAAAACTGGCATTGGCCGGAAGGCAGGATACATTCGCTTTCAGATATAACTTGAACGCTTCTTTGATTGTCCAGCCGTAGGTTTTTACCAGCTCATAAAACGCTTTTCTGAAAATACCACCCACGCTGTAGCTCGACATGTTCGCACGATACATGATCAGATGGTCAATGCCACGGCCATCCATTGACGGAAGTGCAAAATAGCGGTGCCCTACGTCCTGGGTTTTAACATCCCAGCCGAGCCACCACTTTTTATCGTCTTGCGGGCGACCGGTGTCATCCAGTATTTGTGATAAAAATGGCTCTGAGGTGCTAAAGCTGCCAGACACTCTGTACTGTAAGTAGTCCAGCACGGCAAGGCTGGCAATATCAGAAAACGCTTGATAAAAAGCGCCTGCTTCCCCCTGGCTATTCAGCTGACTATTCCAGTGTGTCAACGCATACGCTGACTCGTGGGCAACTACGCTTGACACAGTTAGCGCATAATTAGAATAGCTGTCGCCACTACCAAAATTAGTATAGGTACCATCCCAATACGCATTGTTCATGCCAAAAAAATTCTGATGTACTCTCTGTTTTAGTTTATTGAGACAGTAACCGTTTTCAGCACAATAAGCGTCTTGCTCTGGAAATAGCTCACCCAGCTGTTTGTGAAAAAACTGCATGGTCAGCCCACCATAAAAATGGGCATCATTCACAGGACCATAACTAAACCGGTGATAATAAAGTTCATCGACCATATTTCGATCAAAATTTTCAAGCTTATCATTGCAGTCAAATTCACTAGGCTCTGTTTCATGAATTAGATTGTCAATTGTCTGCACATACGGATTTTCTAGAAAGCAGCGCCCTCCTTCTTTTCTAACAACAAAGGGGTAACCATCAAAGTCGGCAAAAATGAGCGGGCGAGCAGTGTCGCTGACATCATTAAAAAGTAGTTCCGTTGAAGGGCTGGTCGTTTCATCATATTGATATCTGAGGCAAGCCTCCATTGTCGAAGGCTGCGGTGAATAACATATAGCCCCCATTTTCTCGTTGCCGCCTATGCCACCAGCAGCAACGTATTGCCCGTCACCAGAAAGCTGCTCTGCGCCTTGCTCTTCACGGGAAAAGTGCATAATGCCTTGATCAGACTTAAGGACATTCAGGGTATCCGCATCGATGGTAAGAGTGCGTATGCCCTCCTTCGACGTAGCTGTGACCTGAAACACTCCCATTAAACGGCCTTGCCAAGTCAAATACGCACGCCTGAGATCTTTCAATTTGGTCTCGGGCGTTAAGTCGGAACCTGCCATCAGTCGTTGCTCTATGTCAGCCGAGGGCAAACGGAAATAACGTCCATCAGTGGCACCAGGTAGCTCTTGCGCTCTCAAAGTTGCACCCAGCCCCTGCAAGACTTTACCGGTACTGTCTCTGAATAGTACAAATTGACCACCGATGACTGGTATACCACGATAATAAACTTGGTAATGTTCGAAGCGCTTGATATTCCCTATGGTTTTCACCCGCTGATAACGTAATCCGTTATCACTAAGTGCTCCACCCACGTCAGCGGTTTTGGCTCGAGCCTGTTTCTTAAGCTGGTTCTCAACTTCATGCCACAGGTGCTTTTGGTTTAATAATGAATGTGTGTCTACCCACTGTGTCGCGGCGTTGCTCAGACAACTGACACCACACAGAAAGGCCGCCAAAGAGGCTTTTTTTATCGGCATTCACTCTCTCCCTGAATTCATATTGTTTACAAATAAGACAGTTTCCTTTTAAGTTTGACACTTAGTTCGGCGCTAACAATTTGTAGCTAGAGCCACTTTTGAACAAGGATACAAACCTAACGTATTGCGTAATAAAAGCGTAATGGACAAACCTTAAAAATGAAACAAAAAACAAACAACCTGTTAAATTTTCATATTCACTTCTGAACTCTCAACACTATCTGATAATGCAGGCAAGCATAATACAAAAGGACCATGTGGTACGGTACTTTTTGTATATAAATAGGATTATCTCTGATATTTAAACATTAGAAATTAAAAAGGTAGCAATTTGTTCTATATTTCAATACGTTAAAAAGAGTCTCCATGGTTTTTCGGAAAGTCTATTTGCTTTTTCAGCACTGTGGTACAAGCAACCACCTATGCGAGATTGAAAAAAAGCGCATTTAGCTATGTGCGCTTTCAATCACAGCGGCCGGCGTGCAGTTAATAATCTGCCTGTACCGGCGCTTTACACATTACATACATCGGACTCGTAACTACAAAAACAGTGCCAGACCCTTTAAGTCAGGGGTAAATTACCCCTGCCAGTACTTAGCAAACAATTGTGGGTAGGTTTGCTTTAACACTTTGGGTTTATTTTTAAACTGTTTGCCCTGTGGTGCATAGTTCACCGTGTTGTGATAGGGCAGCTCCTGCTCCGTTTTTTGCTCATAGAGCAGCCCTGCTGTCAGGTCCAGTTCGTCGCAATAGGGATAAGGCAGGTTGTCGCGCAGGGGCATATCTTCAATGCTTGCCAGGGTATCAGGCTGGGCCAGCACCTGCTCTACCACGGCTTCGCCCTGGGTCAGCAACCAGTTGCAGAAATCCAGAAAGTCATACTCACTGTTACAGCCGCAGGTCACATAAGCTGCACCCCAGATATCCCAGTGCCATAAGCGTCTGAGTTGCTTGCTGTAGTGAGTGTCAAAATCGGCAATGTCTGTATCAGGCAGTGTTTCCAGCCTGGTTTTTAGTTGTGCCGCTTTATCTTTACTTTGGTTGTCGATGGCAATGAGTTGCCAGAATTGAGTCAGGTCCATGGAGTAAAACACATCAGGGGATTATGATGCGATCTTACCACAGCCAGCTAAGTGAAAGGTATGTTGTGCCGGGTTACAGACACAAAAAAAGCAAGCCTTAGCCTGCTTTTTCTCTTCAAGCATAAACCGTTAATTACAGCTTAACGATTTCTTCTGCCTGAGGACCTTTCTGGCCTTGAGTCAGTTTAAACTCAACACGCTCGCCTTCAGCGAGTGTGCGGAAGCCGTCACCTTTGATTGCACTGAAGTGTGCGAATACATCTGGGCCATTTTCCTGAGCGATGAAACCAAAACCTTTTGATTCGTTAAACCACTTTACGGTACCTGTTAAAGTATTAGACATAATAGTAAATCCTGAATATTAAAATGATGCCAATCCCTAAAAGCTAACCTCTGCCCTGTTGCAAAGGATCCTTCTATACAAAAAACTGGCAAACCTATGCCCATGTGGGCGCATAGACCTAAATTTTGCCGGTGATAAAACTTCAGGACGGTACTACTACAAGCAAAAACTTATACAACAACGTAATGGAGATTTATAAACACTGACCCAAATTCTGTCTACGTTCATCTTATCGGGCTGCCCCTCTAAGTCAACTAATTTTTAATCATATTTGTTAATTCTTAATGACACTAACAAGTCGCTTTCAAGGCAGAGCTGGCAAGGGTGTACCTTTTTTAATTTGTCTATTTAGCAGGTATATGATCGAAGGCAAATTGTGGTTAATTTAACCGGAAATAACACCTTTAGAGACTATGCTTTGCAACTAAACTGGGTATAATTCGGCGCAGAACCACGAAGGCGCTTTTTATGCTCAAAGATATTTTTCTGCGATTGACCCAGGTTGTTGTGTTGTACGCTATCAGTGTGCCGCTGAGTGCTGCCCCATTAACCATATCCTACCTGCAACACCCCAGCGTCCGCGATCAGGCCTTGCCATTAGTCCGGGCTGCTTATGCTCAGGCCGGCATCAAAGCTAACTTTATTGCCATGCCCGCACACCGTGTCCTACACGAAATTACGGCGGAGCATACCGATGGGGATGTTATTCTGGCACAAGAGATATTCGCCCCGTTTAAAGACGTTATCTCTGTGGGCCCGGCATTAACGGAAGTAGAGTTTGTGCTCCTGTGCGTTGCGAGTGTACCTTGCAACAACTCAGTGTTGGTGGCAACGCCAAGTACCATAGTCGCTACCGATCAATCCAAACGGGTGCTATTCACCAAATACCCTCAAGCGCAAAGAAATCATTTCTATCAGATTAACAATTTAGGTAAGTTACCTGAATTGCTGAATGTGCACCGCTTTGACTACGCCATCTTCGTGGTCTCAACTCAGTGGCCGCTCCCCGACTCGCTCGCGCATTTGAATGTGCATCACCTGTTTAGCTCAAAAGCCTATCATGTACTGCATAAGAAACATGCTTCATTGGCGGCGCAACTGTCATTGGCTATCGCAACCATCAAGGCACAAAAAGGTCTTTAATAAAGTTTCTTCGCACGCCAGCTCACAGTTGTGAAATCGAGCTGGACACAGGAAACCTTAGTACAACACCCAGACCATTTTGATAACGACTGACGTACACTGTACCGCTCAAATCATTCAACGCAATGCGTTTGACATGTGCCAGGCCTAGCCCCGACCCTGCAACCTGGGTCTTTGTAGAGTAAAATGGCGCAAAAATATCTTCCGGATGGGCCAGGCTTACGCCTGCACCATTGTCAGTCACCCTGAGTTTGAGTTCCTGATGTTTAACCTTTGCACTAATTTTGATAATTGGCAGTTCAACCCCATCGAAGGCGTGCTCAACTGCGTTGGTAATTAGGTGATTAAGGGCTTCAACCAAACTTGCGGGCTTCAGGTGGAGTAAAATATCTGCGCTGGGGTCGGTTTCAATTTCCAGTTTGATCCCCTGCTCAGCCAAAGAAGGCGTCCATACTTCTGCCAGGGAATTAAAAACATCCGTAATACGGCATATTGTCGAAACCCCATTATGGCACTGTACAATAGACTGCTTAAGTCGATCAATTTTATCGTCAATCTGATACAAGTTGCGTGAGAGTATGGCTGCTGCCTGTCCAATGCAATCTGCCTGTTTGCGGACTTCATTCATGGTCTCTGGCACGTCATCTAATGCCTGCAGAAGCCGGCTGGCTGACTCCACCAACATGGACGCAGAAGTTACACTCACACCCAAAGGAGTATTGAGTTCGTGAGCCAATCCCATGGTCATCAATGTCTGCTCCTTGAATGCCTCTTTATGGTCTTGTTCCTTTTGTTCCGCCAGCATTCTCAATTGCAACTCAAACAGGTGTTTCAGTGAACTGAGCATGGCTCTGGTTTTACCGTCAAAGCTATTTTCTTTAACATCCAGTACACACACTGTGCCAAAAACAGAGTCATCGACATTCTTAATAGGTAAGCCAAGGTAGGCTATCATACCCAGCTTGATATCCGGATTATGATCCCACTTTGGGTCTTTGCACGCGTTGGGAACTCGTAATTCACACTGGGTTTTAATTACGGTTTCACAATACAATCCGGACTGCTCCCAACATTCACTGTCCCCAATCTCATAGGGGTTTTCACTATTGAGACTTTTATTAAACACACCCAGTTGGGCGCCATTAAGTTTCATGATCAAGGCAACTGGTACCTCCAGCAACTCAGCCACCCGAGTTAATAGCTCGTTCCATTGTACGACCAGTTCGTCTGATAAAGTGTTGGTGTTCACGCGCCTGCTCCTGACAAGCCCTCTGTTGGCAATATACCTCCCAAGCTTGTTCTTTGAGTATAGCCTGAACACTCCAATTTAAAATTCAATCTCCATGACCAACCTGGCGCACAGCTCTTTACGCGCACGGCTAAACTTAGCCACAAATCCATCTTCCCAGGTATACAGTTTAATCGCCGTTCCCAGTGCTTAAACCTGAGCCACCATTCGCAATTCGGAAATATTAACTTACGTGCCGCTTAGCACTGGAAAATTAAAACAACTTTTAGGCTTCGAATTGGGAAGAATCTAACTGTTATAACTCAATATGATGCGTCAGATACGTATCGAGGTCCTGGGCATTGAGCGGCTCGCCAAGATAGTAACCCTGTAGCAAAGGACAACCCATCCTGGCGAGTAACCTGGCCTGTTCAGCTGTTTCTACGCCCTCAGCACAGCACACAATGTCAAGATTACTGGCCAGGGTAAGTATCGAGCTTACCACACTCGTTGTCTCACCCCCTGCTAACCCGTCCAGCAGCCCCGGGTCTAGTTTCAGAACATCAATATTGAACGCATGAAGCTGACCAATACTGGTATGAGCAGCATCAAAATCGTCAATCGCCAGTGTAAAGCCAGCCTCACGCCAAACATCAACCACCGAGTTCAACTCAGCGCCCAATACCGATAGCTGCTTTTCAGTAATTTCAATTTCAATATATTGAGGTTGCAATTCGTATGAGGCTAGACAGCTCTTGAGTACCTGCAGGGCTTCTTCTTGCTGCAACGTTTTCACTGCAAGGTTGATACTCAACCTGAGCTTAGGATATCGTGATTGCCACTGGGCAAAGTGGCGTAATGCTTGCCCCCAAAGCTTAACCTGCAAAGTCATCAACGCGCCCACATCATCTATTTCACTGATAAAGCGACTGGCTTCAACCAAGGCGCCCTCTTTGTGCCAGCGTGCTAACATCTCCAGCTGGACAATATGACCATCAACTGCATTAATAACGGGCTGAAAATAAGGCACAAACTGGTCCTGTGATATAGCGTCTAAAATGGCCTGCTCTAGTGCCTGATTCTGTTCAGCTTCATCGTCCAGTTGCGAGCAGTAAAACTGCAAGCCCCCTTTGCCGGACTTCTTGGCCCGATACATAGCGCTGTCTGCATGTTTCATTAGCACCTCAGCGTTATCGCCATCATCTGGGTACAAAGCCACACCGGCACTCAGAGTCGCCTGTACTTCTACTCCTTTGATCTCATACTGACCGCACACCCTATCAAGCACTTTTTTAATGACGCTGCCAACATGCCGTTTGTCTTCTATAGCATCCAGTAACAACACAAACTCATCACCCCCCATTCGGGACACAGTATCACATGCCCGAATGGCGTCGGTCAGCCGTTGTGCAATCTGTTTCAGCAGCAGATCACCAAAATCATGTCCCAATGAGTCATTGATTTTTTTGAATTTATTGAGGTCCATAAACACAACAGCAAACTGGTGGCGGTTGCGTAACGCCCGTTTACACGCCTGGATCAACCTGTCCTGAAGCAGCAGTCGATTCGGCAGACCTGTCAGGGCATCATGGTGAGCCAGATGATTCATTTTACGTTTGAGTGCCCGTGACTCAGTCACATCCTGAAAAATCATCACGGCACCAATCACTTTACCTGAATTGTTGTATACCGGAGAGCAGGAGTCATCAATCGCAAATTCCAGCCCGAGATGGTTGCGAAAGCATGTAGAATCCGGCAGGCTAACCGTTTGCTGATTACGCATACACACTGCCATTTGATCTTCAATGGGGCGATTGTTCCCTTCATGATAGAGCGGCATAACTTCGCTGATTGGCTGCCCTTTCACCTCTTCAGTAAGCAGCGCCAGCACCGCCTCGGCAACCGGGTTCATAAATATCACATGGCTGTTCACGTCGCAGCAGATAACACCATCACCAATCGAGCTCAGGGTTACCGCCAGTAACTCACTGTCCGTATCTGCCTGACCAAGATGCGGTGATAAGTGTAAATAACGAGCCAAGTGCAGATTGCGATGCTCAGAGCTTTGCAATTCAAACAACCCCGTCACTCGTTCGCTTTGTGTACTGACGAGCGTGAGTTTGACCACCTGACCATCTTTAGGTGATTCCAGCCAGGCAGCCAGCCGCGCCCAGCTTTCGGGCTCCAGCAGCTCATGTAAATTGTACGCAAAGAGTGCTTTATGACTTTTTGCCAGCGCAGAGGTCAACCCGTTGCTCATGCTGATCAGGCTGGCATCTGAGCTAAACACAAACTCAAAGCCGGGGTTGGCCTGAAATGCCTCCAGATAAAAGTGGTGCGCTTCATGATGGTCATTACTTTGTTGCCGCCCTGACTGACGGCTCACAAACCAAACGATCCCCCCAGCCATGACCGCCAGCAGGCCACCAATGATCAGCGCCAGTGCCACCGGGTTGGCTGTCCAGCCAATGAGCACGTCAAACATGGAAGGTGGGTGAGTCGCGGCGCTCACCTGCCACACCAAAGCAGACAAACACAAGCCCACACAATATTGCAAAGCAGAGAGTTTCACTCAGACTCCGATCGTTTGTTTAATGTTGCACTTATCAAGCGTAGTCGCTATCGCGATACTTTGGTAATACAACCAGGTGTTTTTGAAGCCTTTGTTAATGAAAGGGTTTAAAGCCCCGACTAAGATAAATGCGGTATATCCAATTATGCCGATTTCTGGAATTTCGGCGCATTTTATTCTAGTGTCTTGAAAGCAACCTGTTGACAGTGGAGTTTCGCATTGAGCGACAAGAACATAGTAGATAGCTTCATTCGCGTTGCGCGTATTATTGCCAACCTTGATGCAATCCTGGCCGAAGCTAAAAACCTCTCGTTAACCGCAAAAAATGCCCGTGTTGTTGCGCTCAGAGCGGGGGATTCAGCCTCAGGCTTTAAGCCAATCACCAATTTTATTGACGAGTTTTCAGAGCAAACAATCAAAACCACAACGCATATCTCCACGCTATCCAATCAGTTGTTCAAAATCGCCCTTGAAGCGGTCAGAAGTACCCAGTTCGACATTCACGTTGGTGATGCCACAATTCTGATGTCGACCCCGCAACTTGTGACTTTACAGCACAAAGCTAAACTGGATAGACAGCAGCAGACCAAAAAGCTGGAAATCGCCCTGCTGGAACTGGAGAGCTTTTTTGAAGAGATAAATAAGCAGATGCGAAGCGCAGAATACATTGCGGTTACCAGTCGGGTCGAGGCGTCAAATGCGGGAGAATTCAGTGACAGTCTGCAGTCGGTTTCTGATTTTATTGCCAGTGCAGCCAGAACAATCAAGCAATCGGTCACCGTCAACCTAAACGAAATCCACACTCTGAGAGGCACTTTGCATTGAAAGCAACACAATTGTACCAGGCTGCCAGTCACAGCTGGCTCATGTTCGGTCGAGATGAAGGTAAGCCGGAAAAAATTATTGATACCAACCAATACCTGGTCAAAGGCAAAGGGCAGGCCGTGCTACTCGACCCCGGCGGTACTGAACTTTTTTCACCGATGCTGGCAGCTATATTACAGCATATTGAGCTGCAAGAACTCACGACCTTGTTCGCCTCGCATCAGGACCCGGATATCATTTCTTCACTTGGACTTTGGGATAAGGCCTTGCCCGGCGCCACGCTGCATGCCCCCTGGTTGTGGGAAGGGTTTATTCGCCATTTTGGTATGAGCAACATTAAGTATCAAGGGATCAAAGACGAAGGTGGTGATATCCGCCTCAATGATATCAGCCTGAAACTCATACCTGCGCATTACCTGCACTCCTCTGGTAACTTTCATGTTTATGATCCACAGGCAAAGATATTAATGAGTGGTGACGTCGGTGCAGCATTGGAAAAAACCAATGCGCCAATTTTTGTCGAAGACTTTGGCGCTCATGTAAAGCATATGGAATATTTTCATCGCCGCTGGATGCCATCTAATCGAGCAAAAGCCAACTGGATAGCGCGGGTAAAAGAACTCAACATCGAGATTATGGCACCTCAGCACGGCCGTTTATTCAAAGGTGAGGCCGTGACTGAATTCCTGGAGTGGTTTGCAAAGCTGGATGTCGGAATCGCTACCTGAGGATCACTTATCGCTCCATACTGCCAACTCGTTGCCGCTGGGCTCAATAAAATGAAACCGCCTGCCACCGGGAAAGCTGAATATTGCTTTGTTAATGGTGGCGCCAGCCTGCTCTACGACTTGCTGCGTCTGCTCCAGGTCGTCACTGTAAAGCACTAGCAATGGCGCACCTTGTGCCTGACTGGCTACCAGATTACTTTGAAAAAAGCCGCCTTCCAGTCCGGATTCACAAAATGCCACATATTCCGGACCATATGACTGAAACTGCCAGCCAAACGCCGACTCAAAAAATGCTTGTGTCGCCGCTAAATCCGCTGCAGCAAATTCCACATAGTTCAGTGTATGATGTGTCATAGTCTCTCCTTTTAGTTTTTTATATTCAATGGCCATTCACCTGTACATGCTATAACCGGCAAACGATTAAACTGAATTGGCTCCATCTTAGCGCTGTGGCATGATAAAGTGCCAGCAAAAATAGCATATTTATAATGATTACCTTGTTTCGCTTCACGTTAATAGGTTTGCTCATGACCCTCACAACCCCGAGCCACAGTACCCAATCTGCCACTGAAATGCGCGCCTTGATCGGCCAAAAACTGATGCTTGATTTACGATACTTTTGTCAACAAGGCAAAGGGGCTCAGTGCCGGGAGCCCATGACCAGTTTACCGCCGGAGTTAAAAAACCTGCTCCACGAATACCAGATTGGCGGTGTGATCCTGTTTGCTGAAAACGTTCAGGACATAGAGCAAATCGTTGCTTTAACTGAACAATTACATGGCGCAACGGAGCAGCCGCCATTTATTGCCATCGATCAGGAAGGCGGTCGGGTTGCCAGAATCAACCGGGCTGAAGCCACCTCCTTTACTGGTAATATGAGTATTGGCGCCAGCTATGCCCAGCATGGCACGCACTATGCGCATCAGGTCGCATCGGCCATAGGTAAAGAGCTGGCAGTGCTGGGGATCAATGTCAACTTTGCCCCAACCGTTGATGTAAATGCCAACCCGGATAACCCGGTTATTAATGTCCGGTCTTTTGGCGAAGATCCCCAAATGGTCGCAAAGCTGGGCGCTGCACAAGTCAACGCATTCGAGCAACAAGGAGTAATATCCGCCATTAAGCACTTTCCTGGCCACGGCGATACTAATGTTGACAGCCACACCGGATTACCACGCGTAAATCACACTTTGGCTCAAATTCACCAACAGGACATCGCGCCTTTTGCCACGATCATCAAGCAGCAAGCGCCAGGCATGATAATGACGGCACACATCCAATACCCAGCACTGGACGATACGCAAATACTCAACAAACACGGCGCAAAAATGCTCCGTCCGGCGACGATGTCGCGCAAAATTATGCACGACTTACTCAGAGGTGATCTGGGATACCAGGGTGTCACCATCACAGATGCGCTGGATATGGCTGGGATCAGCGACTTTTTTGAACCCGAGCAGGCCGTCATAGAAACCTTTGCAGCGGGTGTAGACATTGCACTGATGCCCTTTGCGATCCGCAGTGCGCAAGATATCCATGGATTCAGAGAGTTTATGGAAAATCTATGCCTGCGCGCCTCAAGCCAGCTTGATGCCACCGAGCTGAGGACGTCCGCCCAGAGAATACAGACACTTAAGGCCCGTTTTTTACCCTCAAAGCGCCACCTGTCTTCGACGATTGCCCAATCGGTGCTGGGCAATCCACAACACCGCAAACTGGAAGCCGAACTGGCACTGGCCGCAATCACTGAAGTTAAAAATGATAAACTGCTGCCTTTGGCAACCCGCGCCAACCAACACATTCACCTGATCATGCCAGACAAACAAAAAGCCCTCGCGCTGAAACAAGCGCTGCTGGCACACTCTTCTCATCCACTCACCATTACATTGTCTAGTTTGCAAGGTTTCAACCCTGCACGGGCAAAGGCAGATATAGAAAATGCCGACTGGATCATTGCCGGTCACGCGACGCCTGCACAAAGTGCCGTAGAAATAGGCGGTATGGAAGATGTGACCACACTGGCGCAATTCTCAGTAGCAGCCCGGGCCCAGCCTGATGCTCTGAAAGAGTTATTAACCTTTGCGCAGTCACACCATAAACCAACCCTGTTCATCAGTTTGCGTGCCCCTTATGAAATCACCCGGTTTGCCCCTTACAGCCAGGCTGTGCTGGCAAGCTACGCCTATAATGTCGATGTTGAAACAACACGGGAAGTCAGTGGGCCGGCATACACCGCACTTGCTAAAGTTATTTTAGGTCAGGAAAAAGCCAAAGGAATACTCCCCGTCACGCTAAACAAACAGGCAGATTAATCGTAGCTGCCTATAATATTGAGTGAGGTGTTGTTGAATCAGCCACTTATCTGATGAGGACATGTATGGACCCACAGGCATCACTCACGGCTCCTAACGCCATTCGCGCCATGATCCGGGCCGGTGATTATTCCGGCCCCACCAACGGCTTTGTGCCCGGCTTTACTCAATGTGATATTCTGATCCTACCCGAGGCAAATGCGTTCGAGTTTCAGAATTATTGTCAGCACAATGCAGATTGCTGCCCTTTGCTCGCAACCAGTATCATGCCGGGTAATTATCATCTGGATCAGTTGGGCCAGAATATTGACATACGTACGGATGTGCCCCGTTATCGTATTCTCAAACAAGGTCAGCTGACAGAAGAAGTGTCTGATATCACCCATTTATGGCGAGATGACTTTGTCACCTTTGCGCTGGCCAGCTACCTGGCCTTTGATACTGTACTCAACTCCTTTGGTATCCATAGCCCTCTGGCTAACCCAACACACTCATTACCTATGTATATCAGTAATCTCGAAAGTAACCTGGTAGGGCCCTTTGGTGGTAATAAAGTCGTTTGCATGCGCCCAATGAATAAACAGGAGCTGATCAAAGCCATTCAGGCCGGTTCAGTCAGTCGGGTGCCTCATGGTATTCCGGTACACTTTGGTGAGCCCGGTGACATTGGTATAAAAAACCTCAGCAAGCCAAACTTTGGCGAGCCGCTCGCCTTTACCGCGCATAAATTGCCCGTATTTTGGACAACCAGCTTAACTGCTCACCTGGCTATCACCCGGGCAGCGCCCGAGTTGTGCATTATTAATAGCCCGCAACATTTGTTAGTCACAGACAAAGCAGATCTTAGCCTGGTGATTCGCTAATGCCGATGGACAGATACAGTGCATTTCATTACACGTATGGCGCTAACCTTTGCGCTTCAATCCGTGTTAAGGTCTGAAAAAACCTAACAGAAGAGTAATATATGCTGTTAAATTGCGACCTGGGCGAAAGCTACGGTGCCTGGAAAATGGGACTCGACAGCCAGGTTATGCCCCACATTGACCTGGCTAACATTGCCTGCGGATTTCACGCCGGAGATCCCACAGTGATGGCAAACACGCTCTCACTTGCCAAAGCACACAATGTCGGCATTGGTGCACATCCCGGTTACCCCGATCTACCAGGATTTGGACGTCGTTCCATGGCTTTGAGTGACATTGACCTCAGAAACACATTGCATTATCAAATCGCCGCACTGGACGGCATGGCGCAGGTGCAAGGTATGACACTGAGTTATGTAAAACCCCACGGAGCCCTGTACAACGACATGATGCGCAATGACGTCATACTCACTCAGGTACTCAAAACGCTCAGTGACTTTCCAAAGCCACTTAAACTGATGGTGTTGGCAACAGCAAAACAAGCGGAGCATGCCCGTCTTGCGTCGCAGTTCGGGGTCGAGTTACTGTTTGAAGCCTTTGCGGACAGGCTGTATACAGACGAAGGGCAACTCAGTTCGCGTAGCCAGCCAAATGCCGTTCACAACGAGGCGAATGTACTGGCACAGGTAAAACAATTGCTGAGGCACGGTACAGTCACCACGGCCAGTGGCCAGGCTTTGCCACTAAAAGCAGATACACTCTGTGTCCATGGCGACAACATGGACAGCATTAAGCAAATTGTTGCCATTAACGCATTACTCAAAACCCAATAGCAGCTAGTATCAAAAGGATTACACTGTGATAGAAACCTCCCGACTGCGGCTCAGACCACTCATTCAATATGACTGGCCGTTTTTTCTTCGCCTCCATCAGCACCCTCAGGTGATGCGTTTTATCAGGGACATCCCTGAGCAAAGTCACATCCGAGAACAATTTGACAGCCGCCTAATCGACTGGCAGAAAGAGTGCGATGCGTGGCTGACTTTGCTTATTGAGGAACAAATCACTGGAAAACCGGTTGGACTACATGGTTTTTTATCGAGCTGGGTTCCTTATCAACAAGCGGAGCTAGGATTTATGCTCACTCCTGAGCATCAGGGTAAAGGATACGCCAAAGAGTCGACCAGCGCGGTGATTGAGTTTGCGTTTAATCAGTGTGGTTACCATAAACTGACAGCCACCGTTACAGAGGGGAATGAAGCCTCATTTAACTTGCTAACCAACCTGGGCTTTGAGCATGAGGGCACACTCAAAGATAACTATTTGATCGGCGGACAGTGGTGCCATGACCAAAAGCTGGGCCTGATCACACCATTCTAACCTGTATCACGCAGCCAGCACACAGTGAACCTGGCTGCGTGAACTCACGTTAAAATGGCCCCGTGCTGTCTTGTGGCGTTTGCCACAGGCTTGACCAGACAAAGTTACCATGCACGTAGTAAATATGATCGTCGTGCAAGATGCCGCGATCATCACCGGCCCACACATACTGAGAATTATCCGCCTCTGGCTGTTGTTCAGCCACACTACTGCCCATATACAACAACTTCGGCGTTTCGCCTGTGTGCACCTCAAATGCTGCCAGCTCATTACGCTTATACCAGCTCACACTGTTTTCACTGTCATTCTCAGAAAGCCAGCTTTCCACAGGGAGCGTCATTCGAAACACCTCATCACTATGTTTTATGTAACTAAAAGCGTGATAATCAAACTCAACCGGACTGAACCCGCCACTGAACACTGTTTCATCAACCAATGACGGCGCACTCATGTCACTGACATCGAACAGGCTCACTTTAGCGCCAAAGTCACCCTCATTTTCCAAAGGGCCGTCCAGAAACCAGTTTTGTACGTTCTGGCCAATACCTATGAGTAATTGCGCCGATACAGGGTGGAGGTACGCCGAATAGCCCGGGATCTCCAGTGCACCGGCTATTTTAGGGTCGCGCTTGTCGCTTAAATCCACGACATACAGAGGGTCAATCTGACGAAACGTCACGATATAGGCTTTCTCTTCAAAAAAGCGTACAGCATAGATATCTTCTTCAACCAAGCCATTGTCTGAGACTTTGCCGATTGGTGTGGTACGTGTTTGATTGGGTAACTGAGCTACCACCGCCAGACTATCATCTTGCTGTTCCAACAAATAGAGCTTGTGCAACATACCATTTGCCTCGGTAAAACGTGACGTCACCACACGCAATACCCCGGCGTGTTCACTCAACCTGAGGTTATGATTGCTGCGCCCTAAATGACCGGCCACTTTGCCCGACACAGTGTAACTTACCGCTTTTTCAGCCAGGTTAAACTGGTGGATCACCGTCTGAGTTGCCTCATCGAAAGAAGTTTCCTCGGTGTCATAATAATAGCCATAAAGATAGACATTGTTCTGTGACATATAGATCCCCTCAGTTCGGCTGGCGATACAGGTCGTGGATAACGAATCTGGATCACTGAGTGACAATCGAGTCACGGATGTTATATGGTGATACCCATGCAGACTGGATGCTTCATCCGGCACATAACAAGTCGCCGGATCAACCAGTAAGCGTTCTGTTCCGGCTTTAATATCGGTCACTTTAGGCAGCAGTTCAGCGATGTCTGTCTCAGTGATTTTTTGGTAATTGAATAAGTTCAGGTCCTCTCCCTCTTGTTCAAAGCCGTCAAAACTGGCTGCAAACTCGCTGATCAGATAAAACGAGTCACCAATAACCCGTGTATCAACCAGCTGGCCGTCAAAACGAAACTGATGGGTGATATGCGTCTGTGAAGGGTCTTTAATATCAACCAGCGTCAGCGCGAAGTCCTGAGAACCAGTGAAGGGCATAGATGTTGCATCTACTGCTATCTCAGCGGTAGACATGGGAGTAATAAAAAACCCACCTCTGTCATTACTGAGCACAACGGCCAGGCTGCTTTCTTGTAAATACAATCGCTGTTTCGCATAGAAATCTGTACTAGTGATCAGGCTGGTTGATGAGCTGATCGCACCACTTTCGTCACGCTTTAAGATGCGTACAGACTGCTTATGCTCTCCCTGCGCGGCCTGAAAATCTGCATTATTAGCAACATACAAATACGTACCGTCGTATTTAATTCTGTCGCTTTCGTCAACCGCTTGCTCCTGTACATTGGTGGTTGAATACGTTGGCGTGGCAGCATCAGCATCCGGCACATTCGCCTGCTCACTACTATCCTGCGGGTTTGTCGTACCTTGCGCCAGGTAAATACCATTTTTAAGATAAGTCGAAAAATCCGCGGCGCTGGCCTTACGCAGTTTTTTCGCACTCGCCTCGCCCGTGGATAAATCAGGCACTTTATCCGGCAGCGTTTGCTTGCCTCCGTTACCTGGGCCCTGAACGGAAGTCGCATTATCACCCCCTGTGCCACATGCACCGAGTAGCGATAAAGTAAGCGCCGCAGCACAAAGCTTTAGCTGAGTAGAATATAACATTGGCTGTCTCCTTGGGATTAAGTATGTATCTAACTTTACTCAAATGCCAAAGACTTGCTGTTACTCCAGCTATTGGAAATGTTATTTAATGTAACCCTTTATGGTAATTAGTAATTTTATTGGTAAAGTACAAGTGTTTAAATTAGGGAGCGGGTAAAAGTGAAACGTCTGTCAGGTGTGATTGGTTCTGTGTTGTTTAGCGGCATGGCTTTGGCAAACTGTGAAACCAACCCAGAAAACTGCATTGCAGTGTCCCAATGGGAAATTTCGGTAGCACTGGGCGCAGGTGTTGCAACCAATCCGCTAAAAGATGGCACCCATTCGCCGCTTATCGTCTTACCCTATGTGCGCTATTATAGTGACCGCTTTTTTCTTGACAATACGGCCATAGGTTACACATTTTACGATCACCGGACCTTTGATGTAAGCTGGATTGCGGAACTCAATTCAGAGCAAGCCTTCTTTAGTCGCTCCAGACCCGGTACGGTATTGCGCTCAAATACACTTTCCCCAAACATCAATGAGCAAATCAACTTGCCTCAGATAGAAGTCTCCACCGGGGATAGCGCCAGTGGCGGGGACAATGTCAATGTACCCAATGATGTCAGTGTACAAGTACCTGATACAGACTTAGATCAAGATAAGGAAACGGTCGTGCCCCCTTCCCTTACCTTTGATGACCTGGCCAAGCGTAAATGGGCTATCGACAGTGGCATACTGGCACACTGGTATATTTCTGAACAACACAAGCTGAAGGCTCGATTACTACACGATGTACGGGGCATTTATAATGGTTTTCACGGCTCTGTAGAATATAGCTACAAGCTGCCTTTTGGAGACCCTAAATTTGCTCAGTTCCAGTTGAAATTTGGGGTCGATTATAAAGACGCAAAGTTAGGCAGTTATTACTACGGCATCACACACAGAGATACGGAACTCGCACATTACCGCTACCAGGTAAACAGTACCTTTAATCCTTATTTCGGGGTAGCCTACAATCACCGACTGAGCAAAAACTGGCAATTTAAATTCACGGCAAAACACCAATGGCTCGGCTCCAGCATCGCAAATAGCCCAATCGTCGACGAAGGCTACACAACCTCTGTCTTCATCGGAGGCGTGTATGCGTTTTAACCTTGCCCTGTATAGCCTGTCTATGGGGACATTAATATGGTGCTCGCATTCGGCGCAAGCCACATCAGAGCCTCCGCCGCTGTTTGAGATAAAACCTCAAGTCTGTATGGTCAAAACACAAGGACAGACCTGCCAGATGACGATCCGGGTCAACTGGCAACATGGCAAACCGGAAAAACTTTGTCTATATCAGGCAAACACTCAGCTGCACTGCTGGGCAGACAGTCGCCAGGGCAGCATTAAGCTGGCTATCAAGCTTGCACAAAATATGGAGTTTAGCCTGAGAGATCCATATCAAAACACACTTGCCAAAAAGACGGTTAAAGTCAATGCTGTCGTCAGCACTAAGTATCGCAGGAAACTTAAAACAGATTGGAGTTTATTCTAATGATCAAAGTCATACTGGTAGAAGATGATGAGAGACTGGCTCAACTTACCGGACAGTTTTTACAGAGCAATAATTATAACGTGACCCTGATCCATGATGGCGCACTGGCACCGGATAAAATCATCAGTGAACAACCCGATGTGGTGATCCTCGACATTATGCTGCCTAATCTGGATGGTTTCGAAATTTGCCGCCGGATCAGACCTGACTACCAGGGGCCTGTGCTATTTCTAACCGCTAAAGACAGTGACTTTGATCATGTCAGAGGTCTGGAAATTGGCGCTGACGATTATGTTATCAAGCCTGTTGAACCCTATGTGTTACTGGCCAGACTAAATGCACTTTTACGCCGCCAGGGTAAACAAACTGACAGTTCCGACCAACTAACACTTGGCCAGTTGCGGATCGACAAAGCTGCCCGCAAGACCTATTTAAATGAGCAAGAAATAGACCTGACCAGTTACGAGTTTGATCTGCTGTGGGAGCTCGCCCGAAATGCTGGTGATACCCTTAGCCGCGAACATATTTATAACCAGGTCGTCGGAAGACCATACGATGGATTGGATCGTAGCGTGGATGTACGAGTCTCCCGATTGCGTAAAAAGCTCAATGACAACCTGGAACAACCCTACAGACTGATCACTGTTTGGGGTAAGGGATATTTGTGCTCGAAATCCGCCTGGGACTAATTCACTATGCTGCGTTTGCTTGTCAGCCTTTATATTGTGGTATTTGCCAGTATTATTGCGATCAATTTGGGCAGTGAGACGATATGGCGAAACTGGGTTGAACAAGCTCCTGACGACCTGCGACATGCAACAGCGGTAGCCAAACAATATAAGCAAGCACTCAACTACATCAAAGAAGACGAGTTTGCCTCTTTTCTCACTGCGCAACCACAGCTGACCGTGTTTCCATACGAAGATGTAGCCTGGCTACCTGAGCAGTTGACGGCACTCAGACAAGGTGAAATCATCACCTCTTTTGATGATACAGGAAACGCCCAGCTACTCTTTATGGCCAACAATGGTACCTCTGTCGTACAACTCGGTCCGTTTGCACCGGCAAAGTCAGCCAGAGTAAAGCAGTACACTATCAAATTCCTCTCATACTCGGTACTGGCCTTGTTACTGGTCATTTGGTTGAGACCGCTCTGGATTGACCTGGTTCAACTTAAACGGACATCCGAAAAGCTGGCTTCTGGCTCGCTTGACCTCACAACAACCAGGTCGCGGTTTTCAGCCATCTATACTCTGACTCAGCAAATTGAAAGCATGGCGTTGAAAACAGCCAGCCTGATGAGCAACCAAAAGCAACTGGTTAATGCAGTCTCTCATGAACTGAGAACTCCATTGGCACGTTTGAAGTTTGCCCTGGCGATGCTGGCGCCCAAAGCACCTGAACAGGTCGCAGCGATGGAAGAAGACGTCATAGAAATGGAGGTGCTGATTGACGAAATGCTCAGCTATGCCCGACTGGAGTTTGCCAATCAGCAGTTGCACATGCAGCAATGTGACCTGGCTCCACTGATACTGGACCAGCTTGACAAACTGGCACGCACAACCAACAAACAACTGATAACGAGCATTGCCAATGAGCTCCCGGTTCATTGCGATCCTCACCAGTTAACCCGGGTCATTCAGAACCTGCTGCAAAACGCTGATAAGTATGGTCAGAGCACCATTCGGATCACACTGAGCAAACAGCAAAATATGGCGGTATTTAGTGTGGAAGACGATGGTTCGGGCATCCCTGAATCCAAACGTGAACAGGTATTTCAACCGTTTTCCAGATTGGATAAGAGCCGCAATAAAGAAACCGGCGGATTTGGATTGGGCCTGGCCATCGTCAGTAAAATTCTTTCCTGGCACAGTACCAGTTGTCTCATTGACGACTCAGAGCTGGGTGGTGCCCGTTTTACACTCAGATTGCCGCTTGTGCCGTAACTCGTACTCAGATTAAAACTTCACAGCACCACGCATCGCTTTAGTCTGCGCCCGTTTATTCTTACTATCAAGACGCTTGCGTTGTGAGCTTCGAGTGGGTTTAGTTGCCCGGCGCGTTTTTTCTACTTTTATTGCACTGAGGATCAAGGCTTTCAATCGGGCCAGCGCATCTTCGCGATTCTGCTCCTGAGTGCGAAAGTTCTGAGCTTTAATCACAATCACACCGTCTTTGCTGATACGGTTGTCTTGTAGCGCGAGTAAGCGTTCTTTATAAAAAGATGGTAGTGTGGAGCGCTGAATATCAAACCTCAGATGAATGGCAGAAGCGACCTTGTTGACATTCTGGCCACCCGCACCTTGTGAACGGATAGCCGACAATTCAATTTCCCATGCCGCCAGTTCGACATTGTTTGATAGCTTTAACATAGTGACTACGATTTGCCTTACCAGGCGATATCATAGCAAGTCGTGAGCATGCCCGTCTATCTGGGTTCGCCAAGACGGCTTGCAATTGCAGGAGACACTCTGGCAGCCCGACATGCAGGTGCCAGTGTCGCGACCTGACCTAGTAGCACCATACACACCGCTCCAATGGCAAAAAAGTCAAGTGGTACAGTAGCCAGCTCAAACCAGTTACTGAATTGTACATTTAGCAGGATTGCCGCAATACAACCTACTCCGACACCAAATACCGTTAGCAGGGCATTTTCAAGCATAAAGTAACTTACAATCTGCCCTTGCTGTGCACCCAGTGCACGACGGATCCCGATTTGTCGACGCCGCCGGGTCACAGCAAAACGTGCCTGACCAAATATACCCAAAGCCGTAACCAGAGAGAGACAAGCAACAACCCAGAGTAACGTCATACTCGCCGCATATTCAGCCTGATAACTTTGTGCTTTGACGTGTTCAAACGTCTTTAATTCCTCGATCTTACGTCCATGTCGGCGCATCAGATACTCTACGGTATCCGCCATCGCCCGGGCCTGTTGGCCCGGCTCGTGGCGTACCAGATAATACACGTACTCACTGGTTTCAATCACAGGTGCCAACACACTGTGCTCGACAACCACCCAAAAACTCCAGGCGGCCTGCAAGGTTTTGACCACACCACGGACTTGTTGGGGGCGCTTATCAATGAATATCGTCTTGCCTACCACCTGACGCCAGTCATCTGGATACAGTGATTGAGCAAGCGCTTGTGTAATCATGATTTCTGTCGCCACCCGAAACCCGTCAGTTTCGGCATAGTGAGGGGCTTGCTCAAAACCCTCTCCTGCTACCAGTTCCAGCCCCATGGTGTCCAGCAGCGCATTGTCGCCTCCGTAATACCCACTGAAGGTATCATAATCCCCCTCAGCCTGAGTCGCGACCTCCAAGAAGTTTCCCCAGCCGCTTAACGGCACGCCTGAGGTGACAGACACACTCCGAACCCCGGACACCTCCTTTAATGCCAGCAGATCTTGCTCTATATCGGACGCTCTGGCAGACGCGTCACCCGGCAAATTAGTGAGGACAAAAAAGGTGTTTTGTTCGTCCAGGCCACTAGGTCGGGACAACAAGCTTTGCTTTTGTAATGCCAGATAGGCAGCATTGACTAGAATCATAAACGTGACCGCTATTTGCAAGACAAACAACACAGGCGCAGTACGACTATGATTCAACGTCTTAAGAATGGGTAACAAGTCTCGCATGATTGCCCCTTACACACTGTTGAGTTGGCTGGCAGGCTCTATACAACTGGCACGATAGACAGGCAACAAACCAAAAAGCACACTCACCGATATCGCTACCAGTGGTGTCAGCACCAGAATATACATATCCATGTGCATCAAATCACTGCTCAAATGCTGATAAATCCGGCTGCAAACAGTGAGTCCCAGCTGGGCGAGTAACAGGCCCAATACACCGCCAAAGATCCCCATCAACCCGGTTTCTACACTGAATTGAACAAACACCTGTTGCCTGCTGGCACCCACAGCGCGGCGCAAACCAATTTCACTGGCCTTGCCATGAAACTTGGCCATCATGAGATTGGTGCTATTGAGCAAGCACAACAGTAGAAAGCACAGTGACAACCCGAGCGCCACCAAACTATCATCGGAAATAGCTTCACGCTCAGTAAGGTATTCACGGGGGGTGCTCAGCTTATTAACGATTTTACGCTGAAACCGACCCAAGGCGCGTTGCTCCTGAACATAGGTATAAAGAAACTCCTGATAAGCGCGACGCTGACTGGCGTCTTGCAATTCAACCCAAAAGTAAATCCACACACATTCCGACGCCATCAGTGCCTCAAAAGAACTGTCTTGCGGGTCCTGCCAGCATTCAAACGGTTGTAAATTTGACGACCAAAGTCCATTACGCACCTGGGTTTCGAACGGAATAAACACATCTCTGGGTTTACGAAAAGCATGCATGGATTCGCCATAAAAGCGAGGCAGAATAGGCCAGTTGTCCATGACCCCGATAATGCGATATTCCAACCCGCCTAACGCAATATGCTGGCCCACTGAATTTTCGCCATTAAAGAGTCGCTGATTGACCTCAGCACCGATCACTGCCACTCGCTCTCCTTGCTGATCGGCATCAATTGACCAGGCACTTCCAAATTTAATGGGGGCATTAAAAGCACTAAAAAAATCCCGGCTGGTAGAACGTACCAATGCGGTTTTTGCTTCAGAGTCAGATTGAGTCGGCAGCTTCAGCTGATCACGATACCCACTGATGGGAATGTGGGACTGGGCACGGTTCGCACGCCATAGGTTTTGAACATCCTGAAAGGTCAGATAAGGGGGTACCCGCTCTTCCTCACCCTGGCTGTAATACGCTTTTTGCGGGCCCCAGCTATTGAGCTGGACCAGAAACAGTGAGTCGGCTTTTCCGGGCACCGGCTCCTGATTCATCATGTAATTGATTGTGTAGGTGGTCATCGTCGCTGCAATACCGACCGCAATCGTGACCACAATTAAGGAACTTAATAGGGGAGTTTGTTTGAAGCTTATCCAGGCCAGTTTGAAATAGTATCTCATCAGCTTGCTTCCTCCATCATCTTGTCCCCCGGAAATAATGCCGGGTCGCACCACCATCGCTATGATAGTGCTATCGCATTGATAAAATTACTGAACAACTCGTACACGTTCGGCACTATTAAACATGCGGGTGTCAGAAATTATGACCGTATCGCCTTCAACCAGCCCGGATAGGATCTCTACCTGACCCAGGCTTTTCGATCCCAGACTTATAGGCTTTTTCACTGCACTGTCCTCATCCAGGACATATGCATATTTACCACTGTATGCATCAACAAACTGGCCTCTGGGCAGGTAGGTAACGCCCGTTTTTTCTTCCAACACAATGCGGCTGGTCAGACGCTGATTTTGTCGCAGGCCAGTAATTTCAGTTTCCTTAAAGCGGATTTTACCTTCCACCTGACCGCGCACAATCTCGGGTGAAATGGCGGTTAATTCACCTTCATACGCCCGACCATTTAAAGTAATCTGAGCGGGCATACCCAATGCCAGGTCGTCAGCGTAATTTTCAGGGATATTGACCTCTACCTCGTAGTGTGACAAATCCACCACACTCAGGAGTGGCTGGTTTTTCGCTACAGTGTTTTTCTGATCAACACTCAGATTACCAACAATGCCATTAACCGGAGAGCGGATCTCCAGTGAGGCAACACGCCGTTGCAATTCATCAACCAGTACCTGCTGCGCCTGTAATTCAATCGCACGGGTTTGGATCTCAAACTTCTGGCTTTCCTTCAGCAACGCGACCTCTTTTACCGCCAGACGGTGCTCCCGCTGCGCATTTTCTAACTCATCTTTGGCTTTTTGATAGTCTATATCACTAACAACTTGATTTTTCTTACCTTCTTCGTTTCTACGCATTTCACGCTTAGCAGCGTTCAGCGCCACGATTGCCTTACCGAGATAATTTTCCTGCGCCAGGTCTTGCTTTTTTGCCTGAATTTTTTCCCGCTCAAGCTGAGTTCCGAGACGCGTTAACTCTGCCAGCTCCTGTGCCAGCAAGCTTTTAAGCTCAGGGCTGTCTATCTGAGCCAGCGGCTGATTAATTGCGACTGAGTCACCGGCTGTTACCAAATAAGTAACAGTGCCCTCTGCCGGACTGTAAAGAGTAGGGCGACGCGCTGCGATCACACGACCTTGTACGGAAATGTCCCTGATAAATTCACCACGGCGCACTTGCGCCACATGAATGTTGTCCATTCTGACAGCACTCTCTCCACTTGCCCAGGCAAGTATCTGAGGAACAACAAAATACAATGAAATAAATACACCAGCGATGATCAGGAAGTAGAGCTTGTAGTTGTGTTTTTTCTCTAGCTGGCTGTCCTGAGCACTGGTATCGTCGATATACTGCATGCACTACGTCCTTGAAAATAAAAATGTTGATCAATACCAGTGCCTGAAAATAGCAAAAATCAATCTAAATGTCACCATCAATAAACATTTTATTAATAACTTAATCGGTTTGAATTTTAATTCGGGTACATTATTTACCTTATTTGGCTAATTTTCATGCCAAATAACCAAATTAGTAGGTGAAAGAGGTAGGCTTGTTAAAAAAGTAATGAAGGAAAAAACGATAAAGCGCGGCCTCCATGCCGCCGCAAGTGCTTGGGAATAACTGTAAATACTGCATAATCATATTCTAACCTGGACGCCACCTCCTATTGGTTCAGTTTGGGTCGGATAATTTTTCTACTTTTCAACTAAAGCTGGTCGCCGCGCTTGGGGAATCGCTACGCCGCTCTGTTAAACTGACGCGCAAGTAGCAATTCGCTGTCTCGCAGTGCACGTTTAATCACTTGCATCATATTCTTGCCTTTGGCCCGAACAGATACACTGGGTAATCCTGGCAATAACACTTCTACTTTACAGATAGTCAAAACACCGTGGCGCTGACAGGGTTGCTCATCCACATCAATTCGCACTTTGCGAATATGGGCCGCATATCTCATAAACTTGTTGGCTGCCAACTTAGAGAGCTGCGCCTTAGTCGCCTCTGCAATGCGTTTTCCCGTTGCTCTGAAATTTAGTTTCATATTGCTATCAACCTCTTGTGCAAAACCAGTTAATTACTGGGAATTGAACTCATATTGTTGCGTCGATGAGGCTAATCTACTAATGTATTTAAAAAGAAAAAAGCTGATTAATTCTTAGCGAAACCTCGAATATTACGAATGATAACGAACATCAATTATAACCACCTGTACTACTTCTGGCAGGTAAGTCGCCACGGGAGTATTGCCGCGGCAAGCAAAATATTGCACCTGACACCACAGACCATCAGTGCCCAGATCACAAGCCTGGAGCAGCGCCTTGGTAAATCATTGTTTTTAAGAGAAGGACGAGGACTACGGTTGACGGAATATGGGCAGCTAACGCAGCAGTATGCTGATGATATGTTTGCCATTGCCGAGGAGTGGCTGGAAACCACTAAAGGCGATCTGGCCTCTATCAATCGCACCCTGAAAGTCGGCATTTCCGATGCCCTGCCAAAATCTCTGGTATCAAAATGGCTGGCACCATTAATAGATAACGAGCGCATCTCAAACCTGCACTGTATAGACGGGCAACAAGCCGAACTTCTGGCGCAAATGGCAACGCATAAACTGGACCTGGTGTTAGCGGATAAACCCTTAGACAGTGATGCCCCGTTTAAGCTCTTCTGCCATGAAATTGGCAAGAGCCAGATTGGCTTTTACGGTAGGAAACAAGATCAGGCTCTGACTTGTGATAACTTCCCAGCTGCACTAGCCGACACACCAATCATATTGCCAGCAAAGAATAGTCCGGTTACCAGCGCCATTCAATATTGGCTCAATGAACTCAAAATCGAAATTTCTGTCGCAGGTCACGTAGACGACAGCGCTTTAATGAAAGCGCTGGGACAACAAGGGTTTGGGGTATTCCCGGCGCCTTTGTCTGTTCGCGAGGAAATAGAGCGGCATTATGACGTGAATTTTATTGGGGCTATCGAAAACGTCTATCAAAACTACTACGCTTTTACACCCGACAGGCTGATCAAAGATTCAATTTATTCAGAGTTTGTGCAACATGCCCGAAGCATAGATGACAATCAGGAACCAATATGAGCAAACCCAAAATAGCAATCCAGTACTGTGTTTTATGTCAATGGCTGCTTCGCAGCGGCTGGCTGGCACAAGAGTTACTGTCGACCTTTGCTGATGAGTTAGCAGAGGTCGCCTTGGTTCCGGCCAGTAAAGGCGTCTTTAAGATCCATTATAACAACACCTTGATCTGGTGCCGGGAGCGTGATGGTGGCTTTCCGGAAGCCAAAATTCTGAAACGTCGGGTGAGAGATCAGCTCGACCCAGCACGATCACTGGGCCACATTGACCATGACCACGAGCGGAATCAAAATTAGAGCTTAAAGCGCTCAATCAGCTGTGTCAGTCGTGCTGCAAACCCGCTTAAAGACTCACTGTCTTTGGCCATAAAGCCCATTTCCTGTGAGTTACGAGCGGCTGTTTCCTGCACGTCTTTCATCAGGCTCGCAATGTTTTCACAGTGTGTTGCCTGATGGTTTGCCGCACCAAGCACCTGTTCGCTTAGTGCCGTAGCCTGCTCTATGGCTTCACTTACCTGTGCCATATTGTTTGCCAACACCTCACTTTGCTCAGCACATTCTCGTACATCCAGCTCACCGTTTTGGATCAAAGTAGCTGTCGCATGCGTATCGGCTTGCAAAGCCGCAATCATTTTATTAATTTCCTGAGTCGCATTTTGTGTGCGGATCGCAAGCTGCCTTACTTCGTCGGCAACCACTGCAAATCCCCTGCCTTGTTCACCTGCCCTTGCAGCCTCTATTGCTGCATTCAATGCCAATAAATTGGTCTGCTCAGCAATTGCAACGATTGTATCCAGTATTTTACCTATATGCTCACTGTGCGATCTGAGCCCCTCCATCGCCCCCACAGATTCGGACATAGTGCTACTCAGCGACATGATTTTTTGTTTATTTTGCGTGACACTGCGCGCCGTTTCCTGGTTTAACTGCTGAGCTCGTTTAAGCCCACTGACGCCATGTTCTGATTGCTCAGACACATCGACCGCACTGCTGGCTATTGTAGATGCAATACGCAGGGCATTGTCTGTGCGCTCAACCTGGCCCGTTGCCCGGCGGGTCAAAGTCTGACTACGTTCCAGCGACGAGCCGGCTAGACTTTTAAGTTCGTGCACCTGAGTATCTATTTCTTCCAACAGACTGCTGAGATTTTGCTTTACCTGATTTATGTTGTCGGTCAGCGTACCAAACTCATCATCCTGACGTTTAACAATTTGCCGGGAAAAATCACCATCGGCTATATATCTGAGCATTTTGTTTACGGCTGCAAGCGGGATCAACATCGCTCGGCTGGTGGACAGTGCTATCCCAATCGCCAGAACAGCAAATACCAGTACCAACATCAGAGCCGCATTTTGCGCTTGCTCAATCAACTGATCAGACTCTTGCTGATACAGATCAAACTGACTCTGTGCCTGATTTTGAATTATATCTATTCGGGCAAATAGTGCTGCAAAGGCCTGTTCTGCACTGTGATAGCTTTGAATCGCCGTTTTCTGGCCCGCGTGACGGCGCTCCAGCGCCTGATACAAAGTACCCGGGGCCTTCAGCTGACGCATTACATTATCCCAGGCTGGCTCAAACTGCTGTAACAAGGGCTCAATTGGCAAGCCGACCGACTGGCGCTTCAGATAGGCCAGGTTGTCACTGATGTTATCAACGATAAAACCCACGTCTTCACGGTGAGTGGCCAGCTTATCAGGACCAACCTGCGCAAGAGACTGCACATTATTTTCCAGTGTAAACAGCAGGTCATCAATTCGGATCCCGGTTCCTGCCACCTCATCCCTTAGCCGACTGTTCGTGGTTTCTATTAACTCGATATCCAGCATGGCAGCGCCTGCGGCGTTTCTGTAATCGAAGAAGTCAGTGATCCCTTGCTGAATGTGTTTTGTTGCCTGAAACTGGTTCAACCGCGCCGCGAACAATGCCTCTGAAAATTGCCGTAACGCCGCACGGACTTCAGCTACTTGCTGCAGCGGCTGTACCACCCCCGGATTATCTGTCGAGCGATTTTCCAGATCTGCCAGCAGCTGCTGAGCACGGGATTCAGCCTGACCAAAAGTCTGCTGGATCTGTCGTACACTGGCTTCATCGTCCGCACTGTATGCCTTGGAAACCAGATTACTGATCCTCAATTGTTGTTGTTGAAATTGCTCGGCTGCGTGCAAGATAGGTTGAGCAGTGTCAGTTACTTTATGATTGGCACGCTGGATCTCCAACAGCGCCCAATAAGCCAGGGCACTGGCAATGACCAACAGCATACCGATGCCACCAAAGCCAAGGGTAATTTTGTGTTTTATGGAAAGCCGCAACGGCAACATGGCAACACCTTCCTTTGCCGACGTCTGACCTATTCCAGGCGACGGCACTAATTATTAGCATTGTTCTTTAATATGTATAACATAAAAATAGACGTATTTATGGTATTTAGAAACAAATTTGCAGATTTTCGAGGCAGAACAGGTGCCTTTGGCGGCACCCGGCTATTTGTTGGCATCTTTACGGATCTGTTCCAGCAGATCCTCATCTCCTATCATACGCTGCATGAGGTTATATACCTGATTATCAACATCATTGTTGTACAACTTCAGAATATCATTCGCCAATTGACGTTTGAGACCCGGATACTGCTCGTCATTCGCTTGATAATACTGCGACATCAGGCCCTCTGCCGCCGTTGCTCGCATATAGTCGTTACTTTCCTTTTCCACAATATCCAGCAACGAACGTGCAATACGTGCATCCACCACTGGCGTTTGCGCCACCACGTCTAACGCTTGAACACGTAACTTATCATCATACTGGCCGCGACTGATTTTTATAACGGCGTCCACGGTATCGTAGCTCATAGCATCCATTTGAGTGCGATTTAACACATACATATTCATCTGCAACTGACCCATCGCCGACAGGCGCTCAATCACGGGCAAACTCTCATTCAGCACTTTTTGTTGTAGCTGCCCGCTGAGTTTATCCGCATACTCAGGATCAGTTTTCAGGCGCATTTCGTAGTCGTCGGGTAAGTCTTCATAAAAACCATAAACCGGGTTACTTTCTCTGTGCGCAGCACGCTCTTGTTGTTCTTTTTCTTCCAAAATTGCCAACACGGACTCTTCAAGGGACTGAGGTGAATGCGATGTTGAAAACGCACGGTTTTCCAACTCGAGTACGCGCCCCTGAAGATAGTGAATTTGCTCTGTTAACTGCTGAATATCTGCTTGCTCTGGACGGTATTCGCCCATACGACTGGCAGTAAGCGGTTCGCTTTGAGTCGCCTGAAACGGAGGTGACTCAGGGTGACCAGACTCAATGGCCAGTGTAGGTGGCCGGGTAACCTGACCATAAATCGCCATGCCCAGGGCACAGACAGACAAAGCTAAAGACAGTGTGGTTTTAAATTGCGACATAGTTTTCCTCTCAACTCTGGCAATCTACACAAAAAGCATTGCTTTTGCATCGACAATCCTGTTAAAAGTTGTACCTTCATCTTTGGCAATTGAACAAGGACTCAGGATGGAAATCCGTTGGAATTCGTTCAAAATCAGTGTTTTTATCATCGCCTGTGCGATACTCGACTTGCTGTTAACCCTGCTCGGTGTTTGGTCTGTGGAGGGAGTAACCCGCACCTGGGTGCTCAGTTTCGAAGCCATGACTCTGAGTGTTTTGCTCATCAACAGCATAATGATAAGGCGCTCAGTCTGTCATTATAAAAATACGCGCCAAAACCGATTTCTTGCAAGTCTGATGGTCTTTTCTTTACTCTTTTGCCTGGCTGGCGACGTGACTAACTTCAACCTGACACAGAGCTACTTTCAACATGGTGATGTGGTCAAACATGACTACCTGGCAGACTCTGTGTGGTTTTTTGTGCCAGGCTATACCTTAATGTTTATCGCTTGCTGGCGCCTGATGGACTATTCTGCTCGCCAGACTCGCTATTTTATTATTGCTACATTGATTACGGCAACGCTGGGTTTACTCAGCTATTTAAATATGCACATACCCGGGAGTGGCTGGTACGTCTCTCTGATGACTGGCTTCTATGCTGTATTTATTGCGCAGGCCGCACTGCTCGGCTTATGCTTGCTGATCAATAAAAACTTCCCTGAGACGCCCAGATATAGTCTGGCAGCCGCACTGATACTTGCCACGGTCGCAGATGCGCTGATCGGGCAGTTTTGGATCTTTGGCAATGGGGGCCTGGGCTACTATCCCCAGATCAGAGCAATTAACTGGGTGTTTTATATTACATCCCAGGCCATCGTGATCCATTTACCCTTGGTGGCACTTGCCCGAGCTCATGGTTCAAGTCGAACTTGTGCCGCAGGTGCCGGTTTTGCAAAATAGTATCCCTGAATATGGTCACATTTTTGCTCAAGCAGAAACGCCAGCTGCTGCTCTGTTTCGACCCCTTCAGCCACCACTTTCAAATGCATATTATGTGCAAGACTGATAATGGCCCGCACCACCATCTCGCACTTTTCATCTTCTCCCAGTTTGCGGATAAACTCACGGTCAATTTTTAAAGTGTTGATCGGCAGATGTACCAGATAACTAAACGACGAGTAACCCGTGCCAAAGTCATCAATCGCCACTGCTATTCCCAGACGCTGAAAGGCGTTTAGGATCTCAATTGCCTGCTGTGGACTTTGCATCATCATTCCCTCCGTTACCTCAACTTCTATGGCATCGGCTGGTAACTGATATTTCTGCAGCAGGTAAAATACCATTTCGGGCAATTCCTCTCGCCGTAATTGTTCCATCGACAAATTTACCGCAATACAAGGTGGGTTAGTGTATTCCTCTCGCCATTTCTTCGCCTGTCGACAAGCTTGCTCGACGACCCATTCACCGACTTTATTGATCAGTCCTATTTCTTCAAGCTTGGGTATAAACACATCAGGACTCAGTCTGCTGCCATCCGCCGGAAACCACCGTAACAACGCTTCAACTTTGCTGACCTGGTTATTGGCAATATCCCACTGAGGCTGATAAAACAGAGTAAACTCATCATGTTCTATGGCTACACGGAGCTTTTGCTCCAGCTCCAGTGATGCCAGAGCCTGTAAATGCAGCTCTTCGGTAAAGAACTGAAAGTTCTGCCCACCCTGCTTTTTGGCCCGGTACATAGCCAGTTCAACCGCCCTTAGAACACTAACGCTGTCCTCGCCAGCTCCCGGGAAGCGTGCGATCCCAATACTGGGGCCAATGTAGATCTCGTTACCGCGAATAAGGTAGGCGCCCGACAGGTGACTCAATAATTGCTCCGCAAGCGCAGCCTCATTCCTGACATGTTGCTCAATAAAATTCTCCAGTAAAATAACATACTCATCGCCACCTATGCGGGCAACAATATCACCGTCACTGACCGTTTTTACAATCCGGTGACCCACTTCCTGAAGTAAAATATCACCCACTTCATGGCCAAACTGGTCATTGACTTGTTTAAAGTGATCCAGATCGAGGTGTAATAGCGAAAACTCCCGGCCGTGTCTGAGGCTACGCTTGATAGCTTGTTGTAAGTGTTTCTCAAAAGTGCTGCGATTAACCAGCCCTGTTAAGGTATCAAACTGGGATAATCGGCTCAGTTGCTCCTCGATGCTGCGCTTCTGACTGATATCCTGAAAGGCAATCACTACCCCCAATAGGGTATTGTTTTCGTAAATAGGTGTTGCAATAAACTCCGCCGGGAACATACGCTTTTCATTGTCTTTAAATAAACCATATGAGTCCCGGTAGGTGTAGCCCTGTGAGCAATGTTCAAAGATCTTGCAATTTTCCCAGCTTGCATTGCCAGCCATGGACGTCGACAGGCAAATAAACTCTGCCACGTTCGCCCCGACTAAGGTATTTTCGCTTAGGCCAAGTATTTTCTCTGTTGCAGGGTTGGTATAGGTAATGCGTCCCTGAGTGTCAACACCTAAAATGCCTTCACCAATAGACTTAAGTAACAGCCGATTTTTGTTTTCAAGTTCCTGTATATCCTGAAAAGACTGTAATAACTTAGTTCTTTGCTGTTCCAGCTCCAGAAAAACCTGGACCTTGCTGTAAAGCGTATGTGCATTGATGGGTTTAAACAAATAGTCGACTGCGCCCACTTCATACCCTTTAAACTCCAGTGCTTCAGTATGATCTGCGGCGGTTATAAATATGATCGGAGTATGCTTGGTTTCGTCATTCATACGTAATAATGAGGCCGTTTCAAAGCCATCAATACCGGGCATCATCACATCCAGTAAAATCACTGCGTACTTATGCCGCAGAACCATTGACAATACCTCGTGTCCTGACTCGGCAGAATGAAAATTGGCTTGCATATCTGCAAGGATTTTTCTCACCACCCGATGGTTTTCAGGCCTGTCATCAACGATCAAAATCGTCGGTTTGGTGCGGTCATCTTCATGCACCTGACGTTGCTTAATTGCACCCATAAATCGTCCTGGTTTGTCTCTTTCCAGCTCCTTCAAGCTTAGTACAAAAATAGCACTTTCAAATCTGAACCGCGCAAATTATGCTAATCCTTTAGTCCTAGTTAAATACCAGGCACTTTACGATAAAGCGTTGCGGCATTGTCCAGTAACTGCCATCGGGCGCTGGTATCCAGATAATCGAGGTTTTCAAGCCGTCCCAGCCCCAAAAAGCCACTGTGATGCAGACTTTGGTCAAACAAGTCGACCACTCGCTTTTTTAATGTATTATCAAAGTAAATCATCACATTACGGCAAAGTATCAGCTGCATCTCGCCAAATACCCCATCGCAAACCAAATTATGATTGGCAAACACAATGTTTCTGGCCAGCTCCATGCGGATTTTACTATTATGATATTGGGTCGAGAAATGCTCCTGAAACGGTGTAGCTTGTGATATTGCCAGTTGGCCGTAATTCAGCTCTCCCTGTCGCATTGTTTCTTCCGTGAAGATACCCGCCTTCGCTTTGTCCAAAATGCGGTCATTAAAGTCGGTCGCATAAATCTTAGCCCGGTCATATAAACCATGCGCCTTTAATAGCATCGCAAGAGAGTACACTTCTTCGCCAGTGGCACACCCGGCATGCCAAATTTTAAAGTAAGGAAAAGTCTCTAAAACAGGCAAGACATGCTGCTCCAGAGACTGAAAAAAGGCGGGATCCCGAAAAAATTCAGTCACACTGACCGACAACTCCTGCAACAGCTTGTGCATATACCCTTTCTCGTACAACACTTTGGGGATCAAGTGCGAAAAATGAGGTACATCGTCCATAAGCAAACAATTTTGCAAACGCCTGATCAGCGTGCTGCGTGCATACTGAGAAAAATCATAGCCGCTGCGCTGATACAAAACGTCCAGTAAAATGTCTACTTCCAACATCTGCTCGGGTGTTAGCTTACTTTTATGGCCCGATAGCGGTGCCATATCAATGGAGTCTGTCGCTTGCATTTTGCGTGTCGTATAACCAAATTTTCATCATAGAGATCAATACATTGATATCGACCGGTTTAGCAAGATAGTCACTGGCTCCAGCCTCAAGACATTTCTGCTTGTCTTCACTCATCGCCTTTGCTGTCAATGCGATAATTGGGAGATTTTGTGAAATATCTGCACGAATGTGTTTCATAGCTTCAAAACCATCCATCACAGGCATCATAATGTCCATCAGCACCAGGTCAAACTGCTCATTCTGCTGCAGCTTTTCCAATGCCAGCTGACCGTTATCGGCCATGGTGACAGCAAGCCCCTGCTCTTTCAGTAACTTGGATAGAGCATAGGTGTTACGCAGGTCATCATCAACCAGCAGTATATGAAAACCAGACAGGTCAACTGGTTGACTACTAATATCTTCGTGCTTGGAAGCGACCACGCTGGGTGGTAGCTGCTGTTCGACCGAGTGTAAAAAGAGCTCGACTTCATCTTGTAAACGCACCGGGGCATGATCCGTTTTCAGTACTATTTTATCAGTAAATCGTAACAAATGATGGTACTCATCCCGGCTCAGCTCCTGCGCGGTATAGACAATAATAGGCGGTAATGACAGACCTGCCTCAGCGTCCATTCTTTCAAGCAATTCAAAACCCGATATATCCGGTAAATTCAGATCAACAATGCAGCAGTCTATCGGATGTTGCTTGAGAAGCTGCATGGCTGTACCACCATTGTTAGCAACATGTAGCTCTAACCCCTTTTGCTGCAAAACCTGTTTAATCACTTTACAGGCATGCATGTCATCTTCGACTAAGAGTAAATGTTTAATGTGTTTTTGCAGTAACACTTCAAACTTAGAGAAAACCTGCTCCATCTGTTCTAAAGACACTGGTTTAGTTAAAAAGTCGATTGCACCCTTTTGCAGCGCTTTTGGATCTTTACTCTTGCCCGACACAATATGGACCGGGATCTCGCGCGTTTTAGGCTCAGACTTCAGGGTATCCAGCAGCGCCATACCATCCATATCCGGTAACCCGATGTCCAGTATCACCGCACTGGGCTGCGCTTGTTGTATCATGTTCAGTGCCTGCTCAGCCCGAGAACACACTACAGGGGCAAACTGATGCTTATAGGCAATGTCGGATAAAATGCTGGCAAACTGGCTGTCGTCTTCAACAATCAGAACGGATTTATTTTCTTGTTCAGTAACCGAGTCTGGCGCAGTGTCTGTGGTGACAATTGCATTAGCCCGGGTAACGCTCGCTGGCTGCGGCTGCGCTAACAGAGCATCATCATGCACTTTGACAAAGTCATTGTGCCGCACAGCCTGGTTTGTGTATAAGTCAGGTTGTGACTGTGGCGCTTCCTGCTGCTCATTTTCCGGCTGTTTATAACGCGGAATATACAAAGAAAAAGCACTGCCTTTATCCAGCTCGCTGACTAACTGGATCTCTCCGCCCAGCAAGTGGCTAAACTCTCGAGAAATCGTCAACCCAAGGCCGGTCCCGCCAAAAGCCCGGCTGGTTGACCCGTCGGCCTGCTGGAAGGCTTCAAAAATCGCCTGTTGTTTATCTTGCGCTATACCAATACCGGTATCTTTTACCACAAAGCTCAAACAGCTCTGCGGGGTCAGTGTCGGGTTGTTAAACTGAGCACTACCGTCGGCCGGTTCGATGCATAATTCAACATTGCCCTGCTCTGTGAACTTAAAGGCATTCGAGAGCAAGTTACGCAGCACTTGTTCCAGCCTGAGCTCGTCAGTTTCAATGTCCTGAGGTGCCATAGGTGAGATGCTTACTTTAAACTCAAGGCCTTTTTCTTTTGCAATCGGCTCAAACTGCTTTTTCAATCGGGCTGCAAAACCATGCAGATTCACTCTGTCTGAAGTCAATTTAAGTTTACCTGCCTCAACTTTAGACAAGTCGAGGATTTCATTAATGAGCGTGAGCAGCGACTGACCCCCATTGTAAATGACTTCAATGTCTTCAAGCTGGTCATCCGTCAAATTGCCTTCGGCGTTGCGGGCTAAAGACTGCGACAACAACAACAAGCTGTTAAGCGGCGTTCTTAACTCATGCGACATATTGGCTAAAAACTCAGACTTATACTTGCTCGATACCGCTAATTGTTCAGCACGATGTTGCAGCTCAATGCGGGCGTTTTCAATCTCAATTTTTTGCTTTTGCAACGTGTCTGTGCGCTCGGTGAGCTGAGTGTTGGTTTGAGTCAGCCGGCTTTTTTGCTCTCTTAACTCTTCTTCCGATCGCTTAAGTTCCTGTGTTTGCTGCTCCATCTCCTCATTGGCCGCTTTTAAATCCTGTTGCTGAGACTCAAGCTCCTCAGCCTGCTGCTGCGATTCATCCAGCAGCTCCTGTAACCTGTCCCGTGACAACGCAGATGCCAAAGCCTGGGCAATACTATCGGCAGATAGCTCAAGTAGTTCCAGGCAAATGTCTGAGAACGTTTTAACACTCGCGATAACCAGTACCGCTAACACAGCTTCATTTTGCCGTTTGTCTTTAATGGGTACCGCGACCACCTGCCTCGCAGCAGATTGCCCCAAACCAGAATCCACCGACATCAATACATGCTCTTCTGGCAAACCGCTAAAATACAATAGTTTACCTTCCAATGCAGCCTGCCCAACCAAGCCTTCGCCTTGCTCAAACTCGGTGTTTTCTGTGCTACGATACTTATAGGCATAGCTGGTTTTCAGCTTATAAAGATCTCCCTCCAGCGCATATAAAGCACCGACTTCAGCCTCCAGGTAGCGGCTACAGAAATCGCAGGCAATTTTATAGATTTGCTCGACCGATTGTGTCCCGGTCAAGCGCTCTGCTATGTCTGCCTGCCCAGCTTTTAGCCAGGTCTGATGCTGTGAAAGCTGATGAGTTGTACGCAGGTTTTTTGTCATTGCATTCAATGCCATGCCAAGCAGATCTTGCTCTCCTTTTGGTGTAAAGTCTTGTGTATAGTCTCCTTTTTCTATTTCTTTGGCATGCTGAGTAATCGCCCGTAAGGTCTCTGTCATTTTTGCCAGCGACTGTGATAACTGCTTTATTTCTTTACTGCCCTGAAGCTGCACATTAGTGCTAAAGTCGCCATTCGCAACCTGATCTGCAACCGCAATAGCTTGTGTCAGCGACTGACCAACCTGCCTGTTAATCAAATAGGCAATGCACGCCGTAATGAATGCAGCGCCAAGTAAAGCGATAGCTGCCAGACGGGTTAAATCTGCAAGGCCGCTCTGACTGGTTGTCAGACTCTGGTCCGCCAGCTGCTGTTGTGCCAGCTCTATTTCTATTAACTGGTTCTTAAGTGCTCTGGTCAATGGCCCCAACCGCTCACGCCAGGTATTTTCCGCCTGATCCCAGCCATTGCTCCGCCTGAGTTCAAAAATTTGTGGCAGAAGCTGCCAAAACTCCTCCCTCAATCGCGTCACCTTTTGGATCTGAATGGCTTGCTGGCTGCTCAGCAATGCCTGCTGCTGTTGCACATTCAGCCAGGCATCTTCATGCCAGGTACGATGGCGTTCAAACTCCAGGAAGTAGGTTTCCCGATTACTGAGCAAAAATGCCTGAACTGATGTCAGCGCACTGGTGAAACCGCCGCGAAAATCTGCCAGGTGTTTTAACAACTGCTTGCGCGATGGATCGGCCGCCAGCTCTCTTTCCCACTCAATGGTCAGGGTTACGGCATCAATAATTTGCTGCGCACGGGGCATAGCCTGATTGAAAAATACCTGCAAACCCGGAAAATTCGCCTCCGACTGAGCGATTTCTTCAATTTGTTGCTGTATCAGCCTGGCTTCGTTGAGTTTATTTTCAAGCATAGAGATCTGCGTCTGACTCAACGCAGACTGGGGCAGGCGGTGAATTTTAAAAAGCGACTCGTCAATGGCCTGCCAGGCCTCGCGCCGCCCTTGCAGGTGCTGCTGACCGCCCCCGGCCATCCAGGATTTCAGCTCGAGTTTAGAGTCCTCGAAGTTAGATCTCAGTGCCTGCATATGCTTAACACTGGCCAGTTCATTGGTACTAAACTGAGTGCTACTTTGCTCCAGCTCAGTTAACTGAAAAAGCGCCGCAATGACAAATGCAGCGGGGATCACAAAAGCCAGTACAAACCCTGCGCTGATGCGCGTGCTTAACGTATTTAACTCCATTATTCCTTCACCCAGATAAAAAGCCAGTCCATTTATTCTGAAAATGTTCACTCAGAGTATAGACACGCACACTTAAATGTGGGTAAAAATCTGACTAAAAATCGCTCTCCCCTGCCGAATTAGCAAACTCCGTTTTGAGCCACTCAAATAAAGCCATGAACTCAGCGTTGAGCCAATGCCGCTCGGGCGCAACCAGATAATATGAAAAAGCCAGTTTGATAGGGTCTGCATCAAGTTTTTCCAGCGTCCTGTCACTCAATGCTTGTTGTGCGATATGGTGCCAGCCCAGGGCGATGCCCTGACCATATTTGGCGGCGCCCATGGCCAGGCCCACATGGCTGAAGGTATCTACGCGTGGCACCCGTTCACCAGACCCCTGAAAACGGCTCATCCAGGTCTCCCAGCCCAGGTTTGATGGTGCGTCCTCAGGTCCACTGCGATAAGCAAGTAACGGCACTTGCGTCATCCAGTCATCGAGTGACAACACTTCAGGGAATTGCTTGCGCAGTGAGGGCGATATCACCGGATAGGTATACTCATCCGCCAGCCAGCGGCTAGTCAGATTAGCAAATTCGCCCCGGCCAAAGTGCAGATGGCCATGCACCCGGTTGCTGGCAAATTCGACCAGTTGGTCCATCGCTATCAGCTCTAACTGTATATGGGGCAACGCCTGATATAAACGCGTGAGTCTGGGTAACAGCCAGTGTTCCAGCAGTGAAGGGATCACAGCCAGCACTATGGTGTGCTTGTCTGTTTGCGCCTTCAGCCTGGTCTGACGAATACCGGCGTTGAGCTGCGACAGTCCACTCAGAACATCAGTCAGCAGCAGTTCTGCAGCCGGTGTCAGCACAACCCCTTTTGACTTTCTGTAAAACAGTTGCACATCAAGCTGTTGCTCAAGCAGCTTCATCTGGTGACTAATCGCACTGGGGGTTTTGTGCAGGATCTGCCCCGCTTTGGTGAAACTCAACTCAGCCGCAACCACAGCAAAACTTTGCAGTGCAGTAAGTGAAATATTTGCCTCAATCATGATGTGAAAAAAATTAACAGCAGATTGAGTTATTATCGCTTTTACTCATGACATTTCAATTCCATACTGGCCTCAGCCATCGCAATCAGGAGTAATAAGATGTCCCGGTACTTTGCAACCATTCGCTGGCAACAAAACCAGCATGATAACTTTACGGAACAAAAATACAGCCGCGCACACCAGTGGCAATTCGGTGGTGGTGCTGAAATACCCGCCTCTGCATCACCGAATATCGTGCCCCAACCCTATTCGGTTCCTGAATATGCCGATCCGGAAGAAGCGTTTGTTGCGTCACTTTCCAGCTGCCACATGTTGTTTTTCCTCCACCTGGCTGCTAAAGCCGGCATCGTAGTAAAAAGTTACGTTGATGAGGCGGTCGGTGTACTCAGTGAAGACACAAGCGGAAGAAAAGCGATGACACAAGTGTGCCTGAGACCCAAAGTCACCCTGGCCGGACAGCATGCCAACGAGCAAATCGATCTGGATCCCCTACATCATGAGGCTCATGCGCTGTGTTTTATCGCCAATTCTGTTAAAACAGAGGTGCTGATTCAACCGCTATTATCATAAAAGCGAATAGTCTGTATAAATTGTGGGCCAGAATAACGCTGTCCCTGCCAGCCAAAACACGCACACACGCGTTCAATGATCCGGGTACCTAGCCCCTGACCATGATGCACTAGCTTTCCACACGCGCGATTGGTAAAGGTCATTTCCTTATCGCTCAGCGTGACAGTAAGTGCTCCCTCACCATGTTGCAGGGCGTTTTTCGCCAGCTGCTCCAGGAGCAGCATCAGCAGACGTGACTGCACAGCTTGGTTGACCTGCTGTGCAGGCAGGTTCAGCTCGATTACCAGCCCCTGTTGCTGCCAACTTTGCTGCCAGTCCGCCAAAAAGCCGCGCAGATCAGTCGCTGTCAGACGCACCTGATCGGCTCGGCACAATAGCAAAATGGCTTCACTTAGCGACATGAGATCCTGACCGGCTTGTTCAAGTTGTGTCAGCAGTGGGAGTGCATCTAAAGGCAGCCCATCCAGTTGCTCAAAGCGTGCAAGTGTATTTTGGATTTGTGCCAGCGGGGTATTGAGTTCATGACTTAAAAAGGCGGAATACAAGCGTTCCTGTTGCTGCGTATAATGCTGTGCATACGCATCGGTCGCAGCCAGGATAGACTGAGAAGAAAACTCTTCAAACTCCGCACCTGACGGGTTTTCCGGTGCCCGCAAACTTGCTGTCAGGTGCTCAGACTCACGCGCAATACGGCGATGAGTTGGCCACCAGATTAGTGCACCAAGCACAAACAAAGCCAGGGTCAGCGCAATAAACACCACCAGCAGGCTGGGGGAGTCTTGTTCGGTAATACGATGCACAATATAAAGTGGCTCAAAAGGTGCCTCAGCATAGCGCAGGACATATATATAATCATCGTCCAGCATCAGCAACTGAGAAACTTCACGGGCCTGTGCATTGGACCCAAGCCCGTTGTGGTTAAAAACGTGCTGATAGTCGGCGGGCAAGTCTTGCCAGTTGCCCATCAGCTTAGTGCTATCCTGATAAGGCAATTGCAGCTGACCTGAGAGCGCCACCTCCAGGTCCTGGTAGAGATAATAGTCTGATGTCCCATCCCAGGCGTAGTGATAAACCTGGCTGGCCACCCACATCCAGATCAGAGAAAACACCCCAAACAGCAAAAATAACCGTCTGACTAAATACCCTCTGAGCGTTTTTTGCCTCATTAACTCGATTCTCTCAATGCCACGCCCTGACCCTTGAGCGTCTGTATCACAGAGGGTTCATTGTCGCGGCTCAGATTGTGTCTCAGCCGAGTTAACAAAGACTTATACATGTTATTATTCACCTCACTGTCGGGCCAGATATGACGCAGGATCTGAGCTTTATTTACCGGTGCCGGTGCCTGCTCTGCCAGCAAAGCAAGCAACTGCCATTGCTGTGGGGATAACACTATGGTGCGCTCACCTCGTTTGACAATTTTTGCCGAAAAATCCACATGCAGGCTACCCAGTTCAAACACCTGGTTGCACTTAGACACTTTACCCGCCAACAGCTTGACCCTTACTGCCAGCTCAGGCAGCGCAAAGGGCTTAGTGATATAATCCAGGGCACCGGCCGCAAACGCGGCGAGTTTATCGTCAAGATCCGTTGCCGCGGTACAAAACAATACAGGGGCATCAAACCCGGCCAGCGATTGCTGCAGCAAACTCAGCGCGTTGCCATCGGGCAAGCTCATATCCAGAATGATCGCATCATACTTATCAAAGCTGGCAGTTTGCGCCGCAATCTCTTTTGCATGGCTCAAAGTTGCGGCATAATCGACTTCAATGCCCTCCGCGTTGAGAAAGTCTATCGTCTGTGCGGCCAATACCGCGTCGTCTTCAACCAATAAGATCAGCATTTAACCTCTATACTGTTACCTTGTGGTTACCATGCTACTGATAGTGTATCGGCATCAACGAGGAGTCAACAATGCGAGCAACAAAGATGATCACCAGCAGTTTTCTGATAGCCGGTTTAGCCCTCAGTGGCTGTAACTCTGACAACCAAACCAGCAGCCAAAGTGCCACCCCGACCACCCCGGCGTCCAGTGTGCAGCAGCCCAGCGCAGCGCAAAGTGCCACTATGGTATTTACCCACGGCCGCATTTATACGGTAAATGCTGAGCAACCCTGGGCACAAGCCGTGGTGGTTAAAGACAATAAGATTATTCTGGTCGGTAGCAATGAAGAAGCCCAGGACTATATCAGCGAAACAACCCAGCACATTAACCTGCAAGGCAAGATGATGCTGCCCGGGTTTCACGATGTACACATGCACCCGCTTGAATCTGCCTCCGAGGCCACTCAGTTTACGGTGCCAGCCACAGCAACCGCGGGAGAGTACATAGACGAAGTGGCCTATGCCGCTAGCCAGCACCCCACAGCCACCTGGCTCATTGGCTACGGCCATGAAATATCAACACTGCTGGAGATGGCTGACTCACCTCTGGCGATGCTTGATGAAGCCGTGCCAGACAGGCCGGTGATCATTATGGAGCAAACCTCTCATTCAATGTGGGTCAATAGCAAAGCTCTCGCATTGGCGGGCCTGTCTGCCAACAGCATAGACCCAATCGGCGGTGTGCTGGGTCGCGATGAGCAAGGTAAGCTCAATGGCATCTTATACGACAATGCCGGTAATCAGGTCATGGAGCTGGCAATGCAGTCTCTGCCCGATGCTGCTCAGAGCGATTATCTTGGCCTGATTGAATATACTATGCCCGAGTTGAACAAGGCCGGGATCACCTCCATCAGTGACGCCCGTACTTACTGGCAACGAGGCCACCTGGACACCTGGCAACGGGTTGCAAATGAAGACAAGCTAACATTGCGGGTTAGTCTGGGGCTATGGGCTTATCCGCATATGAACGACAACACCCAGCTGGCTAAACTCAAATCATTGTATCAAAGCAATCCTGTCGAGTTATTACAGGTGAACCAGGTCAAGTTCTATATGGATGGTATTTTAGTCAATACCACCGCAGCAATGCATGAGCCCTATCTGGAGAACTGGCTTGAGCTGGATGGCAATCGTGGTCTGAATTATTTTACCCAGGCACGGCTCGAAAAGTACCTTAAGGCGCTGGAACCAACAGGCTTTGACTTTAATATCCATGGCATTGGCGACCGCGGTATTCACGAAGCCCTGAATGCCATTGAAAATGCCTCTAATGGCCAGGGTCGTCACCGTATCACCCACCTGGAGGTTGTTGACCCGTTCGATCTGCCACGTTTTGCCAAGCTGGGTGTCATTGCCGACGCGCAGGTCGCCGGAGACTTCACCAAACCGAGCCACTGGCCAGAGACCATTCCCCTGATTGGTAGCGAGCGCGCACAAGATCTGGTGCCTATTCGCAGCCTGAGCGATAACAATGCCACGCTCACGCTCTCAAGTGACTGGAATGTCAGCCCGTTTAATCCGTTTATCGGATTAAGTAACGCGGTGTCGCGCCAACCACAGGCCATTACGCTGGCGCAGGCCATTGAGGCCTACACCCTTAACAGCGCCTATGCGATGCGCCAGGAGCAGCGTGTTGGCAGCATTGAAGTAGGTAAACTGGCGGATCTGGTGGTGATTGACCGTGACCTATTCGAAGCCAGCGCCAACGAAATCCGCAACACACAGGTGGTATTGACACTGCTTGATGGCGAGATTGTTTACCAGCGTTAAATCAAGCTGGGGGGCCGACTTTGCCCCCCAGGGGTATCTGGTAAATTACTGGCTATCCTACTCAACCGGGGCAGGTATAGGCAAAGCGCGCCCGGCACGTGCGTTATCAGGCAATACAGCGCGCACCGCATCCACCGAGTCAAAATCCAGCTTGGGATGATAACTAACCCAACGCCCGTTGATGTGTGCTTCTAATTCAAATCCGGGGATCTCACTAAACAACTTCAGCGTGTCATCCTCGCGACGGCTTGCAGCCACGGTAGGGATACGGAAAAAGCGTCCCTGACGGGTTAGTTTGGGCAGTTCACGGTAGCCCAGCAAAGCGACAAATCGTTGCCAGTCCTGCTCACGCAGCTGCTGACTTTGAGCACTGAAGTAGCCGCTTTTATCGTTGTAAATCCTGCCAGCCTGATACGGTACGGCCCAGCCAGGCTTGTGCCAGGCTCGCTCTGCCAGTGCCAGCAAACGCGGATACAACATGTATTCGGCCTGCACGTCATCCCGGATCATTTCGCTCCACAGGTGCCCCTGCATACCGGTATAACCAACGCCTGGCTTCAGGCCGGAGTCTTTATCATCCGCACTGTAATTGTGATGAAGCACATCGCGCCAGAACTCCGCATGGACTGGCAAATTATCGGGCATAAACTCAAACACTTTGCGGGTATCTAACGCCCGGCTGGCCCAGTGATTACCGCGCTCCTGTGGATGAGACTGATACGGAAAATCAAAGTAAGTTACATCCGGCAATGACAATACCACTTCCCAGCCCTGATTGGCCTGCTGGTGCGCCACCCTGTGCCCTTGCTCGCTGAGTGTACTCCAGACATTGGTTTGCACCTGTTTGGGCATTTTCTGAGGATCTACGTCGCTCAGGCCATCACTCCAGCCGGCCACTGTGATGCCTTTTTCTGCCACCATGGCCGCTACTTGCTCGATAAAATAACCGTTCATCGACGTAATGGTTTGCTTCTTATTCAGCGCCTGACAGGCAGGAGAATCCAGCCAGGCACCAGCGGTTTCGTCAGCCCCTATGTGATACGTTTTTAATGGTACACCTGCACGTTCATGCATACGTTGTAACTCATTTAGCACCTTACCGACAAAGCGATAGGTAGCGGGCAGACAGACATTTAAGGTGTTGTCATGGTAGTGCTGGATAGAGGAATAGCGGGTTTTGTCCGCTTCTTCTACCAAGCGATATTCATTGGCCGCCGCTTCTTTACCTTTCGCCATCAAAGCCCGGTAACGGGCCTCCATCGCAATAATGGCCGCACGGGAGTGTCCCGGCATATCCAGTGATGGGATCACTTCGATATGATGTGCTTTTGCATAGCGCAAAATTTCGCTGTAATCCTGCTGCGAATAATGTCCGTTGCGTGGCGCGCCGCTACCAGTCCCCGCGCCCAGTTGCGGTAACAAGCAACGTGTTTCGCTGAGCTCCAGACAGCGTAGCCCGCCGACTTTGGTCAGCTCAGGAAGGCCTGCGATGGCAAGACGCCAGCCTTCATCATCGGCCAGGTGCAGATGCAGTTTATTCAATTTGTACGCGCCCATTTGCGCTATGGTATCCAGTATAAACTGCTTGGAGCGGAAGTTGCGTGCACTGTCGATATGCAGCCCCCGGAAAGCATAACGGGGCGCATCCGCAATGGCGACACTAGGAATACTGCGTGTTTTAAGGTCCATTAACCCCGCCAGAGTTTGCACCCCGTAGAAGGCACCGGCAGCATCCGACGCCTGAATAGCAATGCGATTGGTGGAGCTGTTAAACTGATACCCCTGCGCTGCAATAGCCAGTGAGGGATCCACCGTTACGCTTACCGGTAACCCCTTTTGGGTTTGCTGTACCCCCAGCTGCGCAAGGCGTTTACCCGCCATTTCAAGTTCAGCCAGATCGATACCCGTCAGTTCAAAACGCACCCCCTTTTCCAGGTTGATCCGCCCCTGAGACACCACCTTAAATTCTCTGGGTGTCGGGATCACGCCCTCCGGTGCATAGGTAAATTCGGGTTCAGACTGGTGCTGCGCAAGGTAAGCCGCGCTCATCCAGGGGGTTTGATCTTCACTGCTGACACGCAGTTGATGGTATGACTCGAAAGGTGCCAGATAGGGCTGCAGCTCAAGCTGGGTTTGTTCATCGCGCACCGGGCGCGTACTGGCAATCACTCTGGGGAGCAGACGCTGCGCCTGATCGGCCAGTATATAGTTTGGCATAAACTCAGAGCGGGTGATCTGTGAGTTTTTGGTATAAAAGCGAATGATAAACTCATCATCCGCTGAAAAACCATTAAACTGCGCAGTTGGGGTCAGTCTGTGCAGGTCGCCATTGAGGTGTTCTATCCTGAACTGCTCGGACTCTACCTGATAAATTGGCATCAGCTGGCTGAAGTAAATGGCCCAGTCAGTACCGCGATAATGCACCGGTGAACGTAGACGTAATTCAGATAAATAACACTGTGTCGCAGGCGCCGGGCACAGCTTAGGCACAGCGTCAATCAGGTGATAACGGATTTCCAGGTTATCGGCTACTTCATTTAACTCACCTTGTGTGAGCGCATGTACTGATTGAGCACCCAGTAGTGCCATAAACAGGCAAACAAACTTCTTCATATTCCCTCCGAAAACTGTTGCCGGAACAACTTGTACGCACCGCGTAATGCCGCATACTCCAGCTTACCCACTTCTATTTCAAGCTGTTTAAATAATGCCGGGTGTGTTTGCCCTGCAAGACTTTTCCACATAGTGCGCTTAAATAGGTCATACGACTGACTGACAGAGCCACCCAGCACAATTTTATCCGGGTCAAAAGCCAACAAAGCTTGTGCCAGCGCATACCCCAGGTGACTTCCAAACTCATCAAACAAGGATTGCGCGTAGCAGTCTCCCTGCTGTGCCAGTGCTGCCTGCTCAGCGCCGTTCGTGCCTCGGTCCAGAAAAAACTGTCCACTGGTATAGCGTTCTAATATGCTATTGCGATAAGAAAAGCTACCAAACTCGCCTGCTGCACAATGCCTGCCGCTGTAGAGGCGACCATCAAAAACCAGCCCAGCGCCAAGCCCAGTTCCGAGGCAGACCCCTAACAGGTTGGGCACCGGCTCAAAACACGGGGTTCCTGGCAGATAATGATGACCATAACAATATTCACCCATAGTAAAACAGTTAACATCGTTGTTAACAACTACAGGCAAAGAAAAATACCCATTTAATTGCGCAGCCAATGGTATATCTTGCCAGGCCGGAATATTGACCGCTTCCAGCACTGTGCCGCTACGCAGGTCAACCATACCCGGTACACCAATGGCGATACCGCAACATACGTCGCTTAGCTGCTCAGCAATAATCCCCTTAATAAAATCATTAACCTGTGTTTTGGTCGCTGAGGCAGGCACATTGTAGCGACGGGTTTCATAGACACCCTCTTCATCCACCCGGGCAACCTGCGCTTTAGTTCCCCCCAAATCGACACATACTATTGTACTCATTGTCCTGCGACTTCCTGTTTCTCTGTCAGTTCAGTTTGTCTACGCCGGAATATTCTGATGGTATGATTGCGCACAATTGGCTGCGCCCACCGGGCTATCCAGGCAATGTAAGCCAGTGGTAAAAGTAATACCAGGCAGGCAAGCTGCAAAGAACCACTCAGCTGCGTGAGGATCCCAATCACTGGAGAGGCTAATGCACCACCAATAATACCGGTACACAACACACCAGAGATCGCACCATGCCCACTGGGTACGGAGTTTAGCGCCAGCGAAAATAGCACTGACCACATCACAGATAAGAAGAACCCGGATAAGGGGAAGGCCATTAGGGCGACGTCAGTGTTGCCAATCAACGCTGCTATCAGACTCAGCGAAGCCCCCAGACAAAACAGCATGAGAATAAGTTTGGCGTCGAACAGCTTAAGTAACAACAAACCCAGCACACACCCCAGCGTCAGCATCAACCAGAACTGACTGATAACCTGGGCACTGTATTGAGGCTCAATTTGATGATAAGTTTGCAAAAACACCGCAATAGAATTGGCAATCCCCTGTTCCAGTGCCACGTACGCCACAATGGCAAAAAAGAACCGAATGACAGTTGGGTGACGAAAATAACCCACACATGCCCGCCAGCTTAATATTTCCTCGTCATTGCGCTCCACTGTTGCGAACTTGCTTACGCCTATCCAGATCAGCATCAGGACACTCAAAAGGGCAAATAGCCAGTACATACTCAGCCAGGGCATGGCTGCTGGGATCCAAGTAAAATCAGCAGGGTACGCTTGTATTTGACTAGCCAGCGTCACATATACCCAAGGCGACACACTGGCTGCCGCCCCAAACAATAACTGGGCAAGTACTGAGAACGCAGCAAAGTGAGCGCTCCCACCACTGCGCCGCAGTAGCGGATTAATAGCAACCTGTAGCATAGCCATCGCGGTCCCAATCAAAAACAGCGCCAACATAGCCACCAGAAAAAGGGGGGCAACGGCAAATAATAATGCCCCTAACCCCGCGAGCGTAAATGCCCCAAGCATCACGCGTTTTTCACCAAAGCGCTGTACCAGTAGACCGGCGGGAATGGACATTACTCCGTAGGCAATGAAAAAAGCAAAAGGAAACAAACCCGCCAGGGTCAGACCTATGTCAAAGCTTTTGATCAGTTCAGGGAATAATGGACCGAGAATATTGGTGAAAAACGACACCATAAAGAAGGTTACCAACACCAGGGCAACCACGAGGTAGTTAGGTTTCATGTATCTTACCTTGTTGTGAGCTAAGAGATAAAAAGGCGGTGACTTAATTGGAGCCGGTTTGTGGGCAGACAAACTCAATGATCCAAGGGGATCCTGTTAAGGATAGTCACCGCCTTAACTCGTCGGTAAGACTAGTTTGCCGCCATTGATAGCGCTGTAGCGGCACATTTCTAACAATTGCTAATACTTTTCTAGGTTGCTGAATAATCGGTTATCACAATAAAAACCGGATAACTATCCGTAAGCTTAGTCCTCTCACCTGATACACGGTGTTTGCTTTGTACATTTGCACGCAAGACTAAAATATTATTCAACTTGCCATATGAAAAGGTTAATAAATTCGAGCTGATATACTATAAAAGGTGAAGGAAATACATCATAAACCGGCATCTTGCAGGTAACGCAGTAAGTAATTGCTAACCATTCAATTGCGCATTGAAGAAAGCATGGCAATACTCAGGTTAGATATGCAAGTAGCATGAGAAAACATCAGGTATGTTGGCTCAGCTATGAAAATACTGCACAACGCTCTGTTATCATGCTCAAGAAAATGGAAAAGGCCTGAACCACCTACTCAGGCCCGAGGGAGAATTACCAGCGGCCGCGGACACCCAGTGTCAGACGACGCTCATAAACGTTTTGTGAAATACGATTGTCTTTCCACTGTGCGTAGTTCGTTTCGTACTCTTCTGTCAGGTTACTGCCCGACATATAAACGGTCAGGTAATCAGTGACGTCATAGCTGGCCGAAACATCAAGATAAGTTGTCGGTTCGGTCCAGATAGCCGTGTCCCCCATACCGCCTGTAGTCGTGACCTGCGCCAACCGTTTAGAACGGTGATTTGCAGCTAGACGGAACTGGAAGCCATCTTTTTCATACCACAGCACCGCGTTAGATGATTCCTTTGAGTTGTCTACCAGCGGCAGGGCTTCACCATAAAAGTCTACCCGACCACTTTCACTGTCTGAATAGGTGTAGTTGAATGCAGCACCAAATCCGCTCCAGAATCCCGGCAGGAAGTCGAATGCCTGTTGATAGGTAAACTCGGCACCATTCATTGTGCCGCCCTGGCCATTGACCTGGCCGGTTACATTCACGTCACGGCGCACAACACCATCGGCATCAGCCAGTGGCATGGTCCAGGTGCTGGTTTCAATGAAGGATTTCAGCTGAATGTTGAATACACCAACACTGATTAAAGCACTGGGTGAGAAGTACCATTCCAGCGCAAGATCGGTGTTGGTGGCACGCCATGGTTCAAGTTCAGGGTTACCCTGCATGGTGGCATTGGTGGCAATCAGCAGATCCGGAGAAATACCTTCCCGAGCTGCCAGATCATCCCCCGCACGTGAACGGCTCACCTGCAAACCACCAGCAATCGCACCTAAGTCCAGACGCGTCATGGTCTTACCCCAGGCTGAACGGAAGATCAGATCATCACTGAGGTTTACTGCCAGATTCAGTGAAGGCAGGAAGTCACTGAACGACTTACTGGTATTAATATCACCGCCATCCGACGCCACAGAGCCCGGACAGTTTACACAAATAGAGTCGCCAACGACATTTTGCAGTATCTCAAGATCGGTTTTAATGTACTGGAAACCGACATTAGCAGTGTACAAATCGCTGGAGAAATCGGCGCGCCAGTAGAGGGTTTGTGTTTCTTCTTCAACCTCATAAGTACTGCCCGGAACGCCGCCTTTTTTATTACCAGGATAAAGCTGATCCTGGAATGCGAATGGGTCGTCAAGCTGGCGCGGGTCGATAAAGTAATAACTCCCCCCATTCACCGGACCAAAGTCAGAAACCTGGTGGATCCAGCCTTGAGGCAGTTTGTCGAACGTATAAGGGGTATCATAACCCATGGTCAGATCGCCATCAGAAGCGCTGGGCACGCCACCACTGCCATCCGTATCAAATGCGGCCAGACCCTGGTCTTTCCACATCACATCGACACTGCCTTCCCCCACCGGGTTACTGAAGGGGGCCAGTAAGACGTACTGCTCACGCGTCACATCACGGTTACCCAAACGAGCACCAAAACTCATTTTAGTCAGTGAGCCCATATCTTCGAACACGTATTCCCCATCAAGACGTAAAATATCCAAACTGGCATCTTCGTTAAAATTGTTCTCAGAGTAAGTAGACACGACAGAATAACGATTCATGTTAGAGCCAAACACTTCCCCCTGCAGTTCACTGGGCGGCAGTAAGACCGGGTGGTCACCCTGATAATTTAGCCTGACCGGTACCGTACCTGGACCATAACCGCCGGGGTTTACCGCGATCGGACCATTGCCCTCGTTACGACGTAGGTTGTGCGCCAGACCACTGGTCATATAACCCTGAGCAACGTTTTCTGTGTGCATACGCTCTGCATCGGCCGTGATCAGGCGCATCTTACCCGAGAAATTGCCATCGCCTTTGTAAGTCAGCTCAAAGTTATAGTTGGTCGATTCACGCTCATTGGTGTGGCTTTCCGAGTGTGCAACTACCCGTGGTGCATGCAGCGTAATATCCTGGGCCGTATACAAATTATATCCACCATCGGTTTTACCGCGATCAGTGGCATCATGCTGTTCCTGCCAGTCCCAGTGGCCACCCCAGGCGTTATCAGCCATCAAGCCACGCTGACGATCTGCGTCATCCATTTTGGTGTAAAAAACATCAGCACTGAGCTCAAAATTATCATTGATCTGTGCCTGAAAACTTAGGCTACCACCAGTGCGCTCACGCTCTGTAAAGCGGTTAACCATACCATAGCTGACGTAAGTGAATTCGGCGTCATCCGTATCACCGTCGCCATTGATATCACCTGCGGGGCAATACCAGCATCCGCCGTCCTCTTGTGGCGCATAGCCCCAGCCATGGTTTGTCGAACCAAAACGATAATTTGCCAGATTTACTTCGTCTCTGGTCAGCGTTGCCAGTACGGCAAAGCGCTCGGCATTGTAGCCGGCCGCAATCATAGTTTTAGGGTCGGTTTCTTTTGAATAAGAACCTCGTGATGCTTCCACCAATGCCGCACCGCTGAACCCTTCTTCTAAGTCAAAAGGCTTACGGGTCTTCAAGTCAACAGTACCAGAAATCCCCCCCGCCAGAGTATCCGCAGTAGGCGATTTCATAACATCCATGGCACCAACCAGACTCGAGGGAATATCAGTAAAGTCTGGCTGTACCGTCGTCAGAGAACCCGCACTGAGAAATTGCTCACCGTTGAGTAACGTGGTTACCTGAGGCATACCCCGTACATTAATCGTTGAACCTTCACCGGCGCTGCGGCGAATTTGGATACCCGGAACCCGTTGCAATGAATCCGCAATCGTCACATCCGGCAGCTTACCTATGTCCTCTGCGGTGATAGAGTCAACAACACCATCCGCAAAGCGTTTAGTATTAAGACTTTTCTCAGTCGAAGCACGGATCCCTCGAACTTCAATGACTTCTACTGTCTCTTCTTGCTCGGCCTGAACCGGCGCAACAAAGGCGGTGCTCGAGATCACGGCGGCTGTCACCGCAAATGAAATGCGAGACAATCTGAATGCTGCATTGCTGTGTTTCATCTTCTTCCTCTTATTCTGCATTATTAAGATGGTCGCCTGGCGAAATAATCATCAGGCACTTTCCCTATTTGAACAGGCTTGTAACTTATAAGTTTGCATTTTCAAACTCATATCGGTACAAATCTATCAGATAACAGCGCTGTCATTTTGAACCCACAACTAAATGACCGGCTATCTGCGCGCATTATGCATGCTTCCATTTAACCTATGTTAATACTTTGTACCTTTTTGTTGGTATTGGATAGGATAATATTAAAATAGAAGTGAAATGCATTACCTTTCATGATTGAGGACGCGAAGATAGCAAAGCAAACCTAATTTTGGCGCACAGAGTGTGCACAAATGACCATCAGCTGACTAACGTGAAGGAGCAATACAATGAAAGCAATGTGTGAAAAAGTCATTCCGTCTCATAATTGCTCATGGCGCTACTGCCTCTATCAGCTAGATGAAATCCCGTTCAACTGGCACTACCACCCGGAATATGAAATTTGCCTGACACTCAATAGTCAGGGCATGTGTCATATTGGGGATCATATCGCCCCCTACACAAACTATGATCTGGTATTACTCGGGCCAGAGCTGCCTCATACCTGGCAGTCTCGCGACAATGCCGATGGCAGCCAGCATCTTGTCCATGTGGCACAGATCCCCGCGCAATGGCTGCAACAACAGTTACAACAGAACCCCGAACTACAGGGACTGCATACCTTACTGGATCATGCTAAATGTGGGTTAAGCTTTAACCAGAAAACGGCCAAAAAAAGCGAAAAACTGTTCAAAAAAATGCAAGATGCCACGCCACTGGTGCGCTATATTTTGCTGTTCCAGCTGCTCAATTTGATGGCTAACAGTCCATATCAAACACTCTCCACCATGGAGTTTAGCTTTGCCAAACAACTGGACCCGGCAAAGGACAAGTTCGATCATGTGATTAATTATATCTACGACAATTACACAGAATCTCTCAGTGCGGAGCTGCTCGCCAGGCAAGCCCACATGAGCACGAACCACTTCCACCGCTTCTTCAAAAAACGTACGGAGTGCACAGTCACTGAGTTTATCAACCAGCTCAGGATTGCTAAAGCCTGTAAACTATTGCTCAAAACCAAAGCCCCGATCACGGTGATAAGCGATCAGTGTGGCTTCAATAACCTCTCTAATTTTAATCGTCGATTTCTGGCAATCAAGCAGTGCACACCCAGCCAGTTTCGTGCCCGGGTACAACAAAAAGCCCTGATTTAAAGCCTGTATTCAGGTTAAGGTAAGGGGACCCACATATGATAGGCGCGACCTAACTATAAAAACTAAGGACAATCCCATGCCACTACTGACAGCTCTTTCCCTGACACCACTGCTCGCTGCAAGTGTACTTTCAACGCCTGCAACGCAACCGGCCTGCGAGGACGGACAGGCCTGCACCATGGCGGTTTACAGCGAGCATACGCAACAATGGCAATTTATAAATCAGTCTCGGGCGCACCAAGCATACACCCCATTCTCTACCTATAAAATTCCCAATACCCTGATCTTACTGGATACAGGGACCATCAAGCCCGATCAGAGTTATCAGATAGATTTGCAGACCTATCCGGCAAAAAGTTGGTGGTTCAACGCCTGGCGTGCCGACTCAATCACGCCACAGGCAGCATTCAAATATTCCGCTTTGCCGCTGTATCAGACCTGGACCAATCTGCTGAGCAAACAAGTTATGCAAAAATATCTGGATGATTTTAAGTATGGCAATCGCGATATCAGCGGGCCACACGACAAATTCTGGCTAAACAGCAGCATTAAACTCAGCGCAGTCGAACAAGTCGAGTTTTTGCGCCGATTGCAGTCGCATGCTTTCAATCTAAAGCCCACCACCTACGAGGCGTTTAACAACATTTTCTTACAAGAACAAACGGCTGACAGTAAGCTATATGCGAAAACGGGCACAGGCCCGGTGGCCAAAGGTAAGTACTTAGGCTGGTACGTTGGCATGGTCGAGAACCCACAAGGTCGTCATTACTTTGCCTTCAACATAGACGCTAAAAACTTCAAAGAAATCGCCGCGACCCGGGTAGAAATCGCCAAAGCAACATTACATGAGATGGGCATTATATAAAGCGAAGAAGGTGAGTGGCTTGTGTCGGTAGCAACACAAGCCGCAACGAACCAAGGATTGCTATCAGGCGACCTTGCGCAATAACCCCTGGGTATTTTGCCGCATGGTATGCGCCACCATAAAGTAGCCGATAAAGGCTACAAACACGGCACCCGAAACCGGGCCCAACAACCAGACATAAGGATGTAAACGCCCATCGACCCCAAACAACTGCTGCTGAATGATAAATAAAGTAACATCACTGACTAAAGCCGCAACCAACCCTGCCAGCGCCCCAAGCAACAAAAACTCATACAGGGTTGCCAGTTTAATCAACTTACCTCTCGCACCCAGTGTCCGCAGGATCACCACTTCCTGCATCCGCTCGGCCAGACTCGCCTGTACCTGAGATATCAGAACCAATGCCCCGCTGATAAGTACAATTGACAACACAAAGCCAATTGCCAGAGACACCTGGGCTATCATCGACTGCACCTGGGCGATGTTGTTCTTAATGTCTATCATACTGACAGTTGGATACTGTAATAGCACCCGGCTGACTGGACGAATATGATGGTCTTCGAGCTTGGCTGCCGTGAAATAGGTTACCGGCAGGCGCTGCGCCATGGCAGGATTAAAGATCATCACAAAGTTCGGCTTGAGTGTGCCCCAGTCCACACTGCGAATACTGGTTACTTTCGCTTCGAAAGTCTGGGTATTGACCAAAAAGGTTAAGGTGTCGCCCAGTTCAATTCCAACCCGCTCGGCTGTGCCCTCAAACACAGAAACCTGTAATTCATCCGTTTGTTCAAACCACTGCCCTTCGAGAATTTCATTGCCATCCGGCAAAGTATCGGTCCAGGTCAAGTTGAGTTCACGGCCAACGCCACTGCGGGCATCCTCTTGCTGCTCCTCGCCCTCCTGCTTAGATACCCGGCGTGCAAACGCTTCTCCGTTCAGCGCATTGACCCGACCCCGGAAAACCGGATAAAACGCCTCGTGATGAATGCTCTGCTCAGCAAAAAATTGCTTGAACTGATCAACATCACGCTCGCCAATGTTGATCAAAAACGCATTGGGTGCATCTTCTGGCACCTGCATTTGCCAGTCGGAAATCATGTCATTTTTAAGCACAAACAGGAATAACATCAGCTTGATGGCAAGTGCAAAGCTGATCAGCTGTATGGCATTTGCATTAGCCCGTTTTTGCAGTGTCGCAATCGCCAGCGACCAGCTGTTACCCGGACTCAGCCCCAGTTTGCGCCCTGCGCTGAAAAACAGTCGGGATAAACCAAACAGTACGCCCATCAAAGTCGCGGTGCCGGCAAACAATAACAGCGTGGTTTTAATATCCCCACTGAACAACCACATCAGCATAAAGATGGTGCCCACCGACAGCGCCATATGCACCCGGCTAACGGCCAGCTTGTCGCCCAGGCTTCTTCTGAGTACTCGCAAAGGCGGAATGTCGAACAGATCCAGTAAAGGTTTTAGCGAAAACATCAGGGCACACACAACACCAATGGCAATCGACAGCAACCAGGGTCTAAATCCGGCAGCGGGCAGCTCATTGGCAACAAATTGTGTGAGATAGTCAACCGCGACTTCCTGTAGCCCATAACCTATCGCCAGACCAATCAACAACGAGCTGACCGTCACAAGCGACAGATGCATCAGGAAGATACGTTTAATGGTACCACGACTGCCACCCAGTGTTTTCATCATAGCAACCGGATCGTACTGACGTTCACAGTAGCGTTTGGCAGACACAGCCATGGCCACCGCTGCCAGCATAATGCCGAATAACCCAGCCAGTAATAAAAATCGCTCTGAGCGTTCCAGGTTCTCACCCAAAGGTGACTGGCGGTCTTTAATTCCCTGCCAGCTCTGATTTTCTCTGAGCTGAGGCTTTAGCCAAACGTAGTAGTCTTTGAGCAACAGCTCATCTCCGGCAAACAGCAGCCTGTAAAACACATCACTGCCAGGCTGAACGGCTTGCGTCGCAGGAATATCCGCAATATTTAACAACACACGTTTGTTACCCGCCAGTGAGAAAAATGCGGCATCGGGTTCTTGCACCAGCACCTTAGTCACGGTAAACATGCCGGCACCAATTTCGACCTTGTCACCGACTTTGAGTCCAAGTGTATAAAACAGCCCTTCACTCAGCCAGGCTTCGCCCTGGCCTGGTGCTGCTGCAACTTCATATTGCTCACCCTCAAGGACGTCTTTGAGGGTTATTTTGCCGCGCAATGGATGATTGTCGCTGACCGCTTTGATTGAGCCCAAAACCAGCTCATCGTCTGCGAACAGCATGGAGTCAAAGTAGATATTTTGTGCTGTTTCCAGGCCAAAATCTTGCGCCACTTTGAGATAATTCTCATCCAGTTCATGGTTACTGGACAGACGACGGTCTGCCGCGATGAAATCCGCAGATTTTTGTTCAATATTAAGGCGGATCCGTTCGGTCACTGAGCTTAAACTAAAGACCGTTAGCACCGCCAGCGAAATAGCCGCAAAGATGATGGTCAGCTCACCTCGACGCAGCTCCCGAAAAAATAACCTCAGCGCCAGTTTAGCCCACATGTACCGCTACTCCTTCTCCGTCACGGATGGTTGCCAGCTGACCGCCCTCGATATGAATGATACGATCGCATTGCTTTGCCAGGTCTTCGTCGTGTGTTACCAAGATGAGCGTCGTCCCGTGTTGCTTATTTAAGTCAAACAACAGGCTTTCAATTAAATGACCATTCTTAGAGTCCAGATTTGCAGATGGTTCATCGGCAAAAAGGATTTTAGGGGTGCCGATAAATGCACGTGCAATCGCAACACGTTGTTGTTCTCCGCCCGACAGTTGCGAAGGATAATGGCCGACCCGGTGTGCCAGCCCCACTTTTTCCAGTAGCGCCTGTGCCTGCTCACGAGCATTTTTTTCACCGGCGAGCTCAGCAGGTAGCATCACATTTTCCAATGCAGTCAGGCTTTGTACCAGCATAAACGACTGAAACACAAAGCCGACTTTCTCAGCTCTGAGTCGAGCGCGTTGCTCTTCATCAAGTTTGTGAAGCGCTTCGCCGTCCAGATAGACTTCGCCCTTACTGGCAATATCCAGACCAGCCAACAAGCTGAGTAAGGTTGATTTTCCCGAGCCAGACGTGCCAACCACAGCCACAGACTCCCCTGACTTGACAGAAAAATTGATATCGCTAAGGATAGTGAGGTCACCCTCAAAGGTACTGACGGTTTTACCCAACGCCTTAACCTGAATTATATTTAACTGAGAAAGCACTGACATGATGCGATTTTTCCTACAACTGGTGGTATTGATCTTCGGCACACTTTTCGTATTAAAAGCGAACGCCAACGATACCAAAATTATGATCATTGGTGATAGCTTAAGCGCCGGTTATGGTCTCAAACAAGCACCGTCCTGGGTTAATTTGTTACAAAATAAATACGAGACAGAGCAAAAAGCGATCACTCTGGTCAATACCAGTGTCTCGGGACAAACCACAGATAATGCGCTGCTGACCATAGACAAGCAACTTGAAAACCACCAGCCCAGCCATGTACTCATAGAGCTGGGTGCCAACGATGGCCTGCGGGGGTTCCCACCTAAGCTGATCCGCAAACATTTACGATCACTGGTTGATAAAAGTCAGGCCAGTGGTGCCAAGGTGGCTTTAATGCAGATCCAGATCCCACCCAATTACGGTAAACGCTACAGTACCCTGTTTGCCGATAGCTATCCTCTGGTAGCAGAACAAACCGGCGCTTATTTAATGGATTACTTTATGCTGCCCATTGCTGCAGACCGCAGTCTGATGCAAAACGATAACTTACACCCCAATGAAAAAGCGCAGCCTATCATTCGGGATTTCATGTACGATCGCTTAACACAATGGCTTGTACACACCACACCATAGACACTGAATCAGCTATCAAAACTAATTCGCTTGATCTACATCGCATGGTAAAAGTAGATCAAGCCCTCCTCTTCGTCACTGACTTTAACAGAATTATTACACTGCTAAGATTACCCAACTAAGAAATATTTCTTTCACTGATCGCAATCCACAATCTGCCATTTCTTGCGCTGCCAAAATAAAAACAATGACATGGGAAGACACTTGCTACACGTTTATTGCAGACTTAAAAACAAACCAAAAATAAACACACAAGGAACATAAAATAAACATTTGCAACAATCTATTTAATTTATATACTGGCAACATTGAAATTAGAGTTTTTCAACTAATCAAGGTCATTTATTGACACGTATTAAGGACGAACGATATGAAACATTTGAGGTACTTGTTTGGTTTAGGTGTTGCTGCGCTGCCCATTTCCAGCGCATTCGCTGACATCAAATCTCAAACGCTGCATAACAAGCAATTTCTGTGGGATGGCCTGGAGCAGGTTATTTCAGAAAGTCACTTCCAACACGGCATAGCACCAACGCGTGAGACAGAATTACTTTCAACAGTGCAAAAAGCGCATAATGTTCACTACAAATTAACAAAAAGAACGGGCGCCTCCACAACTTATGAGCACTATCGTGCTTATGTTGGAAATTATCCGGTATTATCAAGTAACCTGGTCATTATACGTAACAAAAATGGCAAGATCCGCCAGGCGATGGGTAACCTGATATCCGGGACGCTCCCTCAGGGACAGGCTCGGTTTCATAACATGGCAGACGTGCAACTAAGTCAGCACATTGAAGCACAGCCCGGGCTGAATGGCGTTACCAAATATAGTTACAAAAAGGCGTTCTTATTAAAAAGCGATACTCTGATCCCTGTTGTCGAAGTTTTAGCAACATTCAAGGATAGAAAAGAGAAGATACTGCTCGATGGCAACGAACTGGCTGTCCTTTCTACATCTTACAATATGTCGTTTGCCTTCTCTCAGGAGTCACTGACAAGCGCAGGCTATGTTGCGGGAGGTGGTATAGGTGGAAACGATAAGATGGGCGCTATATGCTACTCCCCGAGCCCTGGCAGCATGCAAAACTGCACCAGTTATCAATTTGATGACATTGCTCCGGTAGGCGCAGAGCTCAGATTTGAAGACTCGGATCCGTCTGCTATTTTTTCGGAGTTTAATGGCTATCCATTTGTCGTAAAAAAAGAAGGCAACAACTGTATTTTGGATAACCCTTACGTGGTGACTTACGACGCTGCGGTCTCCGAAGTAACTCCGGTTGCATATACATGCCAGAGCAACAACGAAAACTTTGTCAAACAGCAAATTGACCAAACATTTAACGCCTACTACAGCTATAGCCCGGCAAACGAAGCGCACTTTAACGCAGGCCTGGTTATGCAGTACTTCCACAATCAACTCAAGACCTTATATCCACAGCAGAGTCAAGACTGTGACAGCAGCGGCTACTGTATCAAATCGCTCTCCCAAAAAGTCAATCGCAATACCATTTTTGGTACAAACTCTGCTTCCTGGGATGGTGAATTTGTTAATTATGGCTCGGGTAACGGTGGATATGAGTATTTTGCTTTGACCGGCATGAGCATTGCTGCACATGAAATCGCTCATGCTATTACCGAGTGGAACTCAGGACTGGGAAGAGAAAACGTCGACAGCGCCATTAACGAAGGACTATCCGATATTGCTGCGATCGCGATACTCGACTACTATCAGCATACCGCATCTGGCGCTTACACCCAGTCTCAGGCATTTACTGATCAATTTCGCGAACAAGCCGGCTTATACACCAAAAACCGCAAATGGTGGTATGGCTGGGATGTGTTTCCACAGGATAAAGCGGCACGTTTTTTCGAATTGCCTTCCTGGGACGGCAGGAGCATAGATCACGTTAAAGATTATACGACTGCCAAAACAGGACACGATAATGGGGGAGTATTAAGAAAAGCGTTTTATGAACTTGTCAAAACGCAGGGATGGACCATCCAACAAGCCTATCGTTTATTCTTACGCGCCAACACGTCTGGCTGCTTATTTTCTGGTATGTCTTTGAATGAGTTTGGGTTCTGCCTGATTGATCAAACCCCTCATATTCAGGTCGGCAATAAATCAGAGAGCCAGATAAAGACAGACGTATCACTCAGCCTTGCAGGTGTGGGCATCTCTACTGACATTGGACTATCCACTTTAGATGCCGATGTATGGCTTAACTACAACCAGGCCAGTTATGATTTAAGCCGCATCGACCAAGATAGCATTCGCAACATAGAAGTAAACTGGGGGGATGGTCAGACAGACAGCTGGCAGCGCGACAGTAACACACCAATCTACCCCTTTATACAGCGCAGCAGCCAGGTTGTTGAAGACACCCTAATCCGATTCTCTGTCAATGTCACCACCGAGGATCAAAATGGTAGCCAGGCAACTCAGTCGGCCTATCATCACTTTTACAGTCGCCCGGCGGCAATGCGCTGTGAGCCTTACATGAATAATGCGGTATTACACACCAGCACTGTGTCCATCAATAACAATACGCTGTCAGGACTCAATGCCGGATACAGAGCTAACCTGGACACGCCATGGCCTGTGGCTAAACCACGAGAACACACACTGAGTTTTTCACAGGATCTCAGCGGCAAGCTTGTCTCTGTGTACTTTGACTACAACAAGAACGGGCTGATGGAAAGCAATGAAGCACTCCTTTCGAATCAAAATATCACGGGCAACAGTACTACATTTACGCTAGATCAATCTGCTAGTGCGGGTCTTGGCTTGTTGCGTATCGCCATTACCAGCAACGACACTGACTATTCATTTCTGGACGCATGCGGTGTGGTGGACCATGGTCAGGTCGTTGATATCATGCTGGATGTCGATTCTAAGAACTTGCCTCTGATCTCGGATTTTGACATTCAATATCTGGAAGGCAATCGAGTTAAATTCACCAATACCTCTCAGGTTAACGACGCTAAAAGCCCGCAATTCTTTTGGCAGTTCGGCTTCGATAACCGTACCAGTACAGCACGTGACCCCGGGATCATTGACTACCCTGCAAACGGTGGTCAATTTGATGTGTCACTACAAATACAGTATGCCGATCACAGCGAAGCTGATACTAAGCAAACCCGCATCTCACTGGATCCTGCGAACACTTGTCCAGCCAAAATCAGTGACGGTAGCAATGCTGATGTCATTTATATCGACGACATGAAGCTATTCAATTACTCAACGCTGATTGCCAATGTGCCTGCTGCAACCGGGTTCAACCGTGACGGGTACAGTCTGAACACGTTAAGCGGCACCGATATTAAGAGAAGAACCTATATCAGTGTCGAAATCATGACAAACCTGATGCCCCGCTCTACTGCGGAGAACTTACTGCAAAACGGTAACCGTGATGTGCGCTTCACCATCTGGCTGGATGCAGATGGCAACGATGAGTTTACCCCATCTGAATCCGGATTAGATAATGATCCAAACTATAACTATTGGATAGACAATAGTCAGTGCACCACGATTTCCGGCTCAGAATATTGCCGGATCAGCGCCACAAAATCCTTGACGCTGCCCAATGTCAGCACCTGGGACTGGTCAAAGTGGTTTGTATTGCGCTCTAAACTAGAAGAGGGTCCGGCCAATGAGTATAAGTCTGACGCTTGTAATCGATTTAATTACGGTGAAATTGAAGATCTGAAAATCAAAGTCACCCGATATTAACTAAAACCGCTCGCAGTCATGTAGGCAAAGGTATCTTTGCCTACGAGCTACCTCATAAAACCAATCAAAAAGGAAACTTTATGAAACTTGTTAGCCTAGCAGTCATCGCTGCTCTGGGAGGGGCTTCTCTTGCTACTGTAGCGAGTCCTTTGTCCGAAAACAGCACCGCTTTACCTAAGTCAACTTTACAATTTCAGGCATTGAGCAGTGCAGAAAAAGTACAACAACGACTGAGTAAGCATGGCCTTAATAAAAGTAACCGACCGCATTTGTTCAACCTGCTGGAAAAACGCGAACAGTCCAAGCAATTTGGCTTGAAAACCACTCAGGCGGCGCAGCTTAACAGCCTGAGCAATAGTATCAGTTCGAATTGTAACGCCGATAAAGTGTGTTCTTTTTTCAAGCATATGGGTTTGAGAGCCGTTAAAGACGCCGCAGGCACAGAGTATGTAATGATCTCCGCCATCAACAGTGAAGTTGCTTCGACGACCTATACCTTTATCGACATTGCGCTGATAGACGAAAATGGCCAGGACATCACCATTCCTCGTTTTGCAGAGTACTATGGCGAAGGCATTTCCAAAAAGCGCATGGATATTGCTTCGCTTGGTAAGCTTAACGATATTATGCCAAGACTGCTTGCCGCTGAGCAAGTCTTCGCAGATGCCTGGGTAACTGTGGTTTATATCGACGAAAATGGCAATGAAGTGGCGGAAGATAAAAACACTGTCGTCGAATATTCTAAAGAAACATTGCTGGCGGAATTAGGTTATCAGGATGCACTCTCAGCCAGTCAGAACTTAAAACACGCCACTGCGTCAACGCAAGCTTGGACTGAAGCGCTCCCCTCATCTTCTATGCCGACTATCCAGCAAGGTGCAATCCTGGAAAGTGCCATTACCAACCCGGTTGATTTAAAAGAGATCAATGCCGACCCAACCCTCGACCGGATCAAAATCTGCCTGAACCGTATGTACAATGACTGTGATTACGACGCGGTCTACCCTAGTGGCACCCCTAATGACCAACTAAAGGTACTTGTACCGTTTTCTGGCTATCGTGATGTCATGGGCAAAGTGACTAAAATCTATCGCCCGGACTGGAGCACCAAAGACGTCACTTATGACGCCAATGGTAACCCGAGCTATGCCATCAAACCTGCAGGCACCCAACCAATGGGCCTATACCATGGCACCGAAATTTTCATTCAGACGAAAGAAGGCGGTGGTGCATCTAAGTTAGGCGGTTACCAGGGTTCAGAGCATCTATTCTCAGATCATATTTCACTGAAATATCTGCAAAAGCAAGTCGGTGCCAATGTCTACGATTACACTCGCATCTCATGGAACATCCCACGTTCAAAAGGGGTATTTGGCGATGCAACGCTCTATGGCCGCTATGCCGATGCGCACTGGATCATGAACCTGTCGGTTGAAGTTGAGCAAGAAATGCGAGGCAGAAAGCGTCTGCGTAATTTCACCTATGTTGTAGGCAGCACAGACATGCCAGAAGAGCAAACCTGGACCGATATTGATCATCCCCCCATGCAGATGGTGTACAGCTGCCTGGCAAAAGGCTCGATGATCATGCTGGCTAATGGAAAGCAACTGCCTATCGAACAGTTGCAGGTTGGCGACTTGGTACTTGGCGCGAGTCAGTTTGCGCCTGACTCACATATGCCGCTTGAAATCAAAGACGTCTCAATCGGTGTTGAAGCCTTACCCATGATTAAAATCACCACAAACTCTGGCAAAGAGCTGCTGCTCACTGAGTCGCATCCTGTGCTCACTCAGTCAGGTCTGTCAGCCTGGGCTAATAAGGTTCAACGAGGGGATCGAATTCACACGGCCAATGGTCTGGAACTGGTCACTAAGATTGAGCAAGTGAAGTACGAAGACAATGTGTACAACCTCAAACTGGCACGCACTGCTGATGATCCAAAACACATTACCGGTGAGACTTTCTCAATGTTTGCAAATGGCCTGCAGGTCGGTGATCTGGCTATGCAAAGTGACAACGAATTTGAGGACGAGGAAGAAACGACCCAGGACGTCCTGAATCGAATTCCTGAAGCCTGGCACAAAGATTATCTGAACAGCATCCAGTAAACAGGAAATAAACCAGTGAGGCCTCTCAAAGGGCCTCTTCACGGAGTGAACACAATGAATAACAATCCATTCATTTGCCTTGCGCTGGCACTTACAACATCCCAGGCATTCGCGCAGGCAACCAAAATGCCAGAGAAACTCAGCGAATTAGCCCCGCTTTCTGCCCAGGCTAAAAGCATCGATTTGGTCCCCCTTGGTACAGCGCATCAAAGTAAAGGCGATGTCTTGCTGGGCATTCAGTCTGTACAAGGCATGGCCGTTGAGCACCTGGGTAATACCAGCATCGACTTTCGCGTTGGCGTTGACCTGAGATATGAACAAGCGCTCAAACTTATCGACGGTAAGGTCGATGCTGGCTTTAAATTCCCGGCCGTGCGCGTGGACGCCGGTGCAAACTATGCCAAGGACATCAGTGCCGACCGCTATACAGGTACTTATACTGTGTATTCGTCGGTCAAACCTAAGTCTCGCATCCTGATGCCAAATACAGACCGGGGTTACCAGCCAACGCAGGCAGCAACGGATCTGGCACAGGCGTATCCGGGCAATAAAGCGGCAAACCTCGGTGATGGCTTTGTGCAGGGCTTTGCCTACGGCTCCAACGTCGTGATCAATATGAAAATTGATTATCGCAATGAGGAAGACAAACGCCAGATCGGTGGCTATCTCAGTGTCGACTGGATAGGTAAGGTCAAGGTTGATGGCCAGCTGCAAAAAATTGATGAGGAAAAAAGACAGTCCGTTAAAATTTCCATCAGCGGCTATCAGAGCGGCGGAGATCCAAATCGACTGTTGAACATCATCCCTAATGGCATTATGCGTTGTACGCTGCTGAACCCGGAGCCATGCTTCAATCTGTTCGAAGCCGCGGTAAACTACTTGAAATCAGATTACATCAACCAGTTTAACTCACTGGATGATTACAACATCACTGATAGCTATGTCGCAAAGTATCTGGATTCTGGCGCAAGTTTGCAACAGTTAATCCCGGATGCGGGCTACATCCCGGTCAACTACCTGACAAAGCTCGTTATTAAAGAGCTAACTTCACGGTGGATTGAAGAGCGGCTCACTTATCGCAGAGCGAAAAATCTACAACGCTACTACGCGGCGCAATTTAGCGCAGAGCAGCTGAATCAACTACAGGAAATCGAAACATCCAGTCGCGCCAATGCCAACTTATTTGCAGATATGGTTGACTACTGTGAGCGCAACCCTGAAGGAAATTACTGCCTCGACTATGAGTCAGGTAACTTAGCTTACTATCGCGACTACAGCGCTATCAGTGACGTATTAAAGTAAGGATACCATTATGAAAAAGTTTTCTATAAGCACATCGATTGTGTCCGCCGTCCTCGCCTTGCCCTTGTTGGGCGTCACAGCACAAGCGCAGGATCTCAGCGATGCCCAACTACAGGCTGCTCGTTATAGCGAGCTTGGTGACATGCTAACGGTTACAGAAGCTCAGGGCAGATTCGCCTGGATGCAAAAATGCTACGACGGTTTACTCGTTGAGCTGTGGGAGCAGATGTTCGATACCCGTGACATTGTCAGCAAAGAAGAGAAGCTACGCCAGCTTAAAGAGCTTTGGCTCTCGGCAGATAAAATCGCTGCGGGCAAAGCACAATATGTGACCTTTGCCAATGAGGACTTCAGCAATCCTTATAACTGGGTTGCCGGTACCAGTGATAATCAGGCATGTACGCTTATGCCGCCAGAATATCAGCCTGTGGCATTGAAAACCACTGTGCTGTCACATAACTACTGCGACAATGCCAGTTTTGATAACGAGTGGGAATGGATAGCCAAGGTCACTATTGAAGACTTCGAACATCAATCGGGCACCAAAGCACACACTATGGTGTCAGGGAAAGTGGCTACGCTGCCCGCAAACCGAAGCGTCAAAGTGTCTATCACGCCGGGCAATCTGGAACCTGACTTTCCTTCATATGTCGTTGCACGCGTCTGGGTTGACTGGGATCACAATGGCCAGCTGGACAACAGTGAAATGGTCTACAAATCAGCATCAGATGGGGTGTTCAAATTTACCATGGACATTCCGGCGGATGTACCAGTAGGCACTACATTGATGCGTATTGCAACCGATGCAGGTGGTGGCTCAGACAACGCCTGCTCCCGTATTCAATATGGTGAAGTCGAAGACTACCTTGTAACGGTTCGTTAAGGAAAGATGATATGAAACCTATTTATTTATCTGTTTTTGCACTGGCAATGACAGGACAAAGCCTTGCTGCGCAAGAAAAAGAGGCGAACATTTCAAGCGCCAACTTGTCTGGTTCCGTGATCTCCGGTTTGATCAATGATCATGTTGCCATGGGTACAGCGTATGACAGCCAAAAGAAACGCTTTCTCAATGTGCAGCCTGTTGCGGGTGTGATTGATGAGACCTTCGGTAATACCGAACTCAAGTTTAAAACCGGCATTGATATGAGCTATGACGACATGCTCAATACCTTAAATGGTAGTGTGGATGTCGACGTCAACTTCCCGGTTGTAAGGGTGTCCGCTGGAGCCTCTTTGGCCAAAGAAATGGCCTCAAGCACTTACTCTAGCTCATACACTTTTAGCGCTTCAAGTACGCCGAAAAAGCGCCTGTTCTTACCCCAAGATCAAAACCTGGGCTATACCCTGTCACAAGTGGGCAGTGATGTCGCCAGCAACCATCAGACCAAGCTGCAAACTCTGGTTGGCGATGAGTTTGTGACCGGCATTGAATACGGCGCAAATGTACTGGTCAACCTTAAGATCGATTACGGAAGCAACCAAGACAAATCAGACATCGGCGGTTATCTGGATGTCGATTTATACGGTGGTGTATTCAACGTAGGCGGTCAGCTCAGATACCTCAAGGATGAAACCAAATCTTCGGTGAAGATCACGGTACGCGCAATCCAGCAAGGGGGCGATCCAAAGCAGCTGTTGACCATCATTCCAAACAACATCATCACGTGTTCACTGGACAACCCAGAGCCATGCTTTGACATGTTCTATGAAGCCGTGAAGTATGCTAAGTCTGGGTTCAACTCTCAGCTCAACTCATTGAGTGACTATAACGTAGTGCGTTACTACACCACCCGTTATGAGAACGCTTCACTGGCATTACGCGCGTTGGTACCTGAGTATCAGGTAGTCAGAAACGCAACTAAGTGGCTGATCAGTGAACTTGAGGATGACTTCAAGCAGGCGATTTTGGATGAGCAACGTGCTGATAAATTGCTCAATAGCTACTATGCCTATTTACCCGCGTCACAACGTCTGGCCGTAGAACAGATTAAAGATCTGGCCTATGACAATGCCTGGTTCTTTTTCAATGCCGCACAGTTTTGTCGTGATAACCCCTTTGGTTACGCGTGTGAAAACAAAGTGCAGGAAATGAAGAGTGCCTGTGTGCAGCGCGGTAAAAACTGCCCGGCCACCTACAATGTGACTGATTTGCAACTGCCAAGCAACGATCAGCAGGACTGGAAACAGTGTGAACTGGCAAGGCAAGAGGCCGTACGTGCTGGTATCGTCACTGAGGAGCAAAGTGCCCGCTTCAGAAACATGCGCTGGGCTCCAACTTTTATCGACGTCACAGCACCGGCCCGCGGGATCCTGAACTGGCGTTTATGTGAAGGTGCGCTGACCACCTATGGTACGGCATTTGCGCAATAACCTGCCATACTTAATCGCAATGTGCACAGGCACATTGCGATTTCTATTCAGGGAGCGGATATGAAAAGCTTTTTATCGATACTGGCCCTTGGCTGCTCGTTCGCAGCGCATAGTCAGATTTACTACAGTGAACAAGTCGGACCCAACGATCTTGGCCGGGCATTTGACCCAGCCATGCATCAACTGAGCACAGCCTGTTTGCAGGGTACACCAATGCAACATTCTGAGTTCAGTGGTAGCCTGGATTACTTCCAGCGCGTCGACGAAACCCTCATTAAACGCCGTACGTTTGGTGAGGTCCATGGTGGCGTTAACCTGTTTATTATTGCAGGCAGTGTTTCAACCTCGATGACGCACCGCAATGCCACCGATCAACGTACCTTAACGTCACAATTACACCTCAAGTTTGAAGAAGGCCATAGCACGCTGGAAGATCGCCAGCTAAAACCAGGCGTGGATCTTAAAGACTGTGGCAGCCACTTTGTCTATCAGGTCAACTACGGGCGCGATCTGTTCGTTAACACCCGGCTGCACTTTAAAACCGAGGAAGATTACAAACGGTTTGTGATTAAAATTAAAATACGTTTGTTGTTTTTCAAAAAGACCATCACCAAAGTCAAAGAAATCGAAAAGTATGCCGAAAACGCAGTATTCAGCGTCGATGTCAATTCCAACGGGCCTTTGCCAGCAAAGCTACAACAGCAACTGAACGAGCAGCCTACCTATTGCCGGGGTGGCAACATTACCCCCTGCCTGCAGACCCTGGAAAATCTGGTGGCTTACAGCTTTGACCCGGATGGCCTGATGCTGGATTTGGCGGACTTAGACAAAGTCCCCCGTAGTTTTGTAGTGAAAAGCTACCAGGACTCCGGCCACTATGGTGCAGCCGACTGGCAGTCAGTCATGAGCAACCCCTTGTATGAACCAACCTGGCGCTGGGCTGAGCATCAGTATGGTGAAGCAGTCAGACACTTAGAGCGTACCAAGGCATTTCTGGCCGTTGCCAGTGAAGCGGAGAAACCGTCACTGGAAGCCCAATATGAAGCGGCCCTGATAGCCCTCAGCGATGCCGAAGTGCTACGCCAAACCTGTCTGGCGTCCCCCTGGTTAAGTCAGTGTGGGCCCTGAACAAGCATGTATTTTCCTCACTGAAATGGTTGGATTTTTCAAGCCATTTCGGTGAGTTTTCCACCCTCAATTGAATAAAATTCATATTCTACTTTGGTCCAATCCGATTGCACTCAAAATTGATTTATGTCAACGTCTGCTCAATAAACACAGAATAATTACATAACATCAACAGAGTAGTAGAAGTGATGACAACGACTATTAAACTTTCGCCAGTTGCACTGGCACTCTTTGCGTGCTCCGCCGCGATGGCCGAACAATCCAGTGAACAAAACATTGAGACTATTTCGGTACTGGGGTCCAAGGTATCCAACCGGACAGCCACCGAATCCACCTCTCCGATAGATATCCTGGATACCAATCAGCTCAACAAAGGCGGCTTTACCGAATTAGGTCAGAGTCTGCAATCCATCGCTCCCTCGTTTAACTTCAGCCGAACTCAAGTTTCGGATGGCTCGGATCTGTTCCGCCCGGCAACATTGCGGGGGCTGCAACCGGATCAAACACTGGTGCTGATCAACGGTAAACGGCGCCATACTCAGGCCATTTTTGGCCTGTCAGGCACGGTGGGTGCAGGCTCTGCCGGCACAGATATGAACTCCATTCCTATGATGGCCTTAAAAAATGTCGAGATCCTCAGAGACGGTGCTGCAGCGCGGTATGGCTCTGATGCGATTGCCGGGGTGATCAACCTCTCCCTGAACGACAGCACCGGAGTCACTACCGGCTTTGTTCAGGCCGGTTCAACCGGTGAAGGCGATGGGGATACGTATTCTCTGGGCCTGAACCGTGGTTTTGAGCTGGGTAGCCAGGGCGGCTTTATTAATGTCTCTGTGGAATATCGCGATGCAGATGGCACTAACCGGGCCGAACGAGATACCGGTGGCTCCTCTACTATAGCCCCGGGTAGCTTGTCTGATGAGGTGCGCTGGCGTCAGGGTAATTCAGAGAGCGAATTTATGTCGGTGTTTTATAACGCCGCGCTTCCGGTCGGTGATAAAGAGCTCTATTCCTTCGCAGGTTTCTCAAATCGGACAGCCCTGGGAAATGGCTTTTATCGCGACTTTAACCGTGCGGAGCGAAACATCCCCCAGATTTACCCGGATGGTTTCCTGCCCAGAATAGATAACGAAGCGGAAGATGTGTCGTTTGCAATCGGCCTCAAAGGCGATATCAACCCCGACTGGGCGTTCGATGTATCCAGTGTGTACGGCGAAAACCAGTACGACTATTCGTCATCCAATACCATTAATGCCTCTTATGCCGCTGAATACCTGGCGAATAACCCCAACGCATCGGCCCAGGACATTGCCAGCAATGCCGGACCCAGGGGTGGCTACTCAGGGGGGTTCAGGTTCGATCAGTGGACGACCAACCTGGATATCAGCGGTATTATTGACATAGACGGTGGCGAGCCAGTTTATCTGTCTGTGGGAGCAGAATACCGCAAGGAAAATTATCAGATAGTCCCGGGGGAAGTGGCGTCTTATGCATGTGGTTTATCTAACTCTGATAGTTCTTTCCCGTCTGTGATTGATGCCGAAGTGTTTGCCGATTGCGGTTTTCAGGCGTACCAGGGACTCAGACCAGATGCAGCCAATAAAGCCGAGCGCTCCAGTCATGCCGTTTACATTGAAGCAGAAACCCTGCTCAATGAAGACTGGTTGATAAGTGCTGCGCTGCGCTATGAAGATGTGTCGGATTCAAACGATGACACTATCTGGAAACTGGCAACCCGCTATGAACTGACTGAAGATCTTGCGCTACGTGCTGCTGCTTCAACCGGCTTCAGAGCACCGTCATTACAGCAATCCGGTTACACTGCCTTTACTACGACACTGGGTGGAGATGGCTCGCTGGCTACCTCCTATACCGCAACCGCCGGCTCACCATTTCCCGCAGCACTGGGTGTAGATGGCCTGAAGCTGGAGTCCTCTGATAACTACAACCTGGGCCTGGCCTGGGATGTCAGCAGTGATCTCTCTGTCACATTAGATTTCTATCAGATCAAGATTTACGACCGGATCAACCTGGGCAGCTTTATTGCAGTCAACAGTGATGAACTGGACGCTTTTCCGGCCGCCAACACCGCTTTAACAACCACAGGCGCAGTGCAGGGTAACTTCTTCTCTAACTCGCTGGACTCAACGACCCGAGGGGTTGATTTTATCGCTTCTTACTCCACGGCCGTTGCCAGTGGTGAGCTGGACATTACTTTTGCCGCCAATAAGAATAAAACAGAAATCGATGAAGTTAACGCGCCCGATGGGATCCCTGAAAACATCGTTTTGGATCAGCAAAGACGTTCATTCCTGACCCATGGTCAACCAAGGGAGCGGGCAACACTGACCTTCGATTATCAGCAAGACGACTGGAACGCCCTGTTACGCTTTAACTACTTCGGTAAAACTGAGGTCAGCTACTTTGCCGGTGGGCACATAGAACTGCCGGACTTCCTGTCTCCCACCAACAGCTGGCAACAAACCAGTGTGGTGGAGTCTGCAGTCCTGGTTGACGTCAACATGGGTTATCAGCTGACCGACAACATTAACCTGTCTGCCGGTATTGATAACCTGTTCGATGAAACGCCGGATGAACTGGGCGATGATGAGGTACTGAATTTCATTACCAATGGTGCCATGCGCTACCCATTACGCGCGTTGCCTTATGGCTTTGATGGTATGACGTATTACGCAAAAGTGAGCTTTAGCTTTTAACCATTACAGGGGGTGATGTGAATCACCCCCTGTATTTTAAGTGCTGATACACCAGTCGCCTCTGTCGGGAGATAGCTCAAGCTAACTGAGCAAATAACGTTCTATCCGTCCGATTTACAGCCACTCAGATGAAAATATCATCTATCAGTGTTGGGGCAGACTGTTCGGCTTAATCACGTATCACCAGCAAACTCACTCCTATCTCAACGCTTGTAAATTAAGGTCCGCGTATAGTTTACAATGCCTGGTCCACACTTTCTCTGTCTGCCTCAACATTATAAAAAGCGACAAACTTAACCTGCTTGCCATCATTCAGTGTATATCGATATAATAAAAATGAATAATATATTCCTGTGAGTTTATTTATATAGCCTCATTAATATCTCACAAGAGAGTAAATTTCTTTTCCCCTATCAACAACGCTTAACCGCAGATCGTTAAAAACAGATAAAAAACTCAGTGCAGATTATACCTGTTGCGCCTTACAGCTGTACCCAAAGAAAATAAAAAGCAATAAAAACATAAAGATACGAATTTTTTTCTTAATGTCATCAAAGCGTTTTTATTGCCAGCCTCTGTGCTAAAACCCCCACTTTTCATACAGACTTTATGACTAATACTTATTCATTATTAGCAACCACCATTGGTTATAATGTAACAAAACCACAACCAAAAATGACTTTGCAACCTAATTGACACATTTGTTAACTTTAATTATATTCACCCTCCCTTGTTTCATAGAAAAATAAAAAATGAAGAAACTGACATTTTCACTGATTTTACTAGGCATATTGATATCTTATTGGTTTTTTAATAAACCAAACACGGAAATTTCACCCGCTGAGCCTGTACTAAAAAGCACACCAAACGTTAATAAGCACGTTAATAATGTAGAAATCTTAATTGAACAAAGTTCGTCCAAGCAAAAAATTGAAGTTGCACCAGTCACAACAAAAGACGTCGCGCGTGACATTGAGCGCTTCCCACTCGATATTGGGGAAATTGCATCTCTTTCTGATGACGCCAAAGACGTGCTGATTAACGCCGGTGTACTGGCAAAAGATATTAGTGAAGAGGCCTATGTAGAGTTTAACCTTGCAGCCATGCAGCAACTGGAAGTGGGCGATACCTTTGACCTGACTATCCCTCAGACCACCGAAATGCACCGCGCAGAAGTGACTCAGGTGGATGTCTTTCCAAATGGCGACAAAAGCGTTTTTGCAACGGTCACCGGCTCAAATAACCGCTTTCATAATTCAGTGATGACAGTGGGCAGTGATGCTATTTACGGGCAATTCACAGTCCCTTCCGGCAATTACGTATTTGAATCCCATGGCAAGCATGGCTGGATTGCCGCCAAACGCGACCTTTATAAGAATCATGTAGAACACACGCCTCAGGCGCGTGCACCTGCAGAAGGGGCAAAAGATCTCTTTTCCCCGCCCATAAACACTCAAACAACAAGTAAGAAGTAAGGAAAATCAATATGAAAAAAGCAATTTTAGCGACGGCGCTCACCTTAGCCTCTGGATTAGCTCAGGCAAACACCATCGATATTGCCATTTTGTACAGTGATGAAGCAGCAGCTAAAACATCCAATATCCAGACAAAGATCAATCAGCTGATCTCGTTTTCTAATCAGGTTTATAGCAACAATAACATAAATTTGAAGCTTAACCTGGTCGCTTCAGATTCTATTGGTAGTGCACAGGTAACCGCTGATGAAGACTGGTTAAACGCGCTGACAAACAGCACATCCATCGCGCAATATCGTGATGCAAATAGTGCCGACATGGTGGCATTACTGGGTGTTGGCTCAGCAACGGGCAGTAACCTGATCAGCTGTGGTATTGCCTGGGTTGGCCAGGGCAGCAACGGTAATCTGTATCCGTCTCAGGTCGACAAAATGTACTCTATTACCGCGGTAGATTGCGGCGCAACCACCTTTGTACATGAGCTAGGCCACAACCAGGGCTTGACACACGCGCGCAGACAAGGAGACACCTCTGGCGGCGTATACACAGATGGTATGGGACATGGTGTCTATAATGTATTTACCAGTATCATGGCCTATCCGCATGTCTTTGGTAGCGCAACACAATATGACTACTTCTCAAACCCAAACTGGACAGCAAACGGCTATCCTTTCGGTGTTGAAGGCGAGTCATACGCCTGGAAAACAGTGAATGCAACCAAAGACGACATTGCTAATATGAAATAGAAAATAGCCTAGGCTATTGTTAGTTATAAAAAAGAGCGCTCAACGAGCGCTCTTTTTGTTTAGCCCGGTAAAGCGAAGCATTGGGGCTAAGAGTGTGGCACATGCACAGTAGAATACTGGGAGTGGGAAAGTTTGTAATATGTACTAACTCAAATCTGAGCTTACAGTTTCGATGAATAGAGTTGGATTTCATCTGACAAACCGCTCCGAGCGAAAGTCGGATGATCGTTCGGCTCATTTCTGGACAGAAATGAGCTAGAGTCGAAAGGACGGCTCAGTGCCAGAAGCGGATCTTTAATGCTATTTTCTTAAACTACGTTGGTCGGGGAAGTAGCGAAAACACACCTCCCGACAATAATGATAAGAAAGCCCAACTTACCGCGTTAATGTGTGACCCCATGATTACCTATTGGTTTTTTAGAGACTAAAAACTGCTTGTTTTAGTGAATACATCAATTATACAATTCAATGACTTAAAGAAACTTAACTACTACATACTGGGTCAGCGTATTTTGCGCGTTTAACGCTTTTTCAATGTATCAATAGTCGGACAAGGATGCTCGTTTTGCGCTATCTAATTTTATTTTTGACGTTCTCTATCGGATTGCTCAGCCCCTCAACATGTTTTGCTTCTGATGCAGCTAATCAAGCCGCTGTAAAATCTCAAACAGTAGTAGATCAAACTTGGCTGATTGGTCAGCTTATCGAGCTGCAAGCGAAGAGCGCAGAACTTGAAGCGACATTACAGTTACAGAATGTAAGCAGGAGCGATTTAAAAAGTGTCGAGGCAGAGCTAAATAGGCTGCAAGTTCAGCTTGTTGAAGTAAAAGAAAAGCTAACCGCACAGACTGAAAGCCAAGCTAAAGAACTGGCATCTTATGACCGTAGGATTGGCGACGTTAGTTGGAATACCAATATATGGGGTCTCATCCTGACTGTTTTTGGCGCTATCATTACAGTTGCTGCTATCTTTTTAGGTTTTACGGCTAAAAATCGTGCGGTTGCAGAAGCACAAAAAGAAGCGCAGAACTACATCAAAACAGAAAGTCGGAGTCTTCTTGAAGCACAAGAACAAAATTTCAAAGACGAGCTAAAAAAGCATTCGACTAAGTTTGACGAGCTCCACGGGCAACAAGAAATCCAAGGAAAGCTTATTCATGTGCAAACTATTTTTGATAAAGCACGAGAAGACTTTAATGACAAAAACTACGGATCTGCACTTTTAGCTTTTGAAAAGGTATTGGGTTATATCGGATCTAATACTGATCCAAGCTTGAAAGATTTCGCCTGCAGAGCGTTATTTGCTAAAGGACTAGCCCAAGGCCAGCTAAATCAGTCTGAGCAAGAAATCCAAACCTACAATGACTTGATCACTTACGTTGGTGACGACCAAACGCCGGCTTTGCAAGAGCAGGTTGTGAAGGCCATGCTCAACAAAGGTGTTACGCAAGGCCAGCTCAATCAGTCCGAGCAAGCCATCCAAACCTACAATGACTTAATCGCTTACGTTGGTGACGACCAAACGCCGGCTTTGCGAGAGCTGGTTGCGATGGCTATGGTCAACAAAGGCGTTAGGCAAGACCAGCTCAATCAGTCTGAGCAAGCTATCCAAACCAACAATGACTTAATCGCTTACGTTGGTGGCGACCAAACGCCGGCATTGCAAGAGCCGGTTGTGAAGGCCATGCTCAACAAAGGCCTAGCCCAAAGCCAGCTCAATCAGTCTGAGCAAGAAATCCAAACCTACAATGACTTGATCGCTTACGTTGGAGACGACCAAACGCCGGCTTTGCAAGAGCAGGTTGTGGATGCTATGCTCAACAAAGGTGTTACGCAAGGCCTGCTCAATCAGTCTGAGCAAGCCATTCAAACCTACAATGACTTAATCGCTTACGTTGGTGACGACCACACGCCGGCTTTGCAAGAGCAGGTTGTGAAGGCCATGCTCAACAAAGGCCTAGCCCAAGGCCAGCTCAATCAGTCTGAGCAAGCCATCCAAACCTACAATGACTTAATCGCTTACGTTGGTGACGACCAAACGCCGGCTTTGCAAGAGCCGGTTGTGAAGGCCATGCTCTACAAAGGCGTTAGGCAAGGCCAGCTCAATCAGTCCGAGCAAGCCATCCAAACCTACAATGACTTGATCGCTTACGTTGGTGACGACCACACGCCGGCTTTGCGAGAGCAGGTTGCGGTGGCCATACTCAACAAAGGTGTTACGCAAGGCCAGCTTAATCAGTCTGAGCAAGAAATCCAAACCTACAATGACTTGATCGCTTACGTTGGTGACGACCAAACGCTGGCTTTGCAAGAGCAGGTTGTGAAGGCCATACTCAACAAAGGTGTTACGCAAAGCCGACTAAATCAGACTGAGCAAGCCATCCAAACCAACAATGACTTAATCGCTTACGTTGGTGATGACCAAACGCCGGCTTTGCAAGAGCAGGTTGTGAAGGCCATACGCAACAAAGGTGTTGCGCAAGAACAGCTCAATCAGTCCGAGCAAGCCATCCAAACCTACAATGACTTGATCGCTTACGTTGGTGACGACCACACGCCGGCTTTGCGAGAGCAGGTTGCGATGGCTATGCTCAACAAAGGCGTTAGGCGAAACCAGCTCAATCAGTCTGAGCAAGCCATCCAAACCTACAATGACTTAATCGCTTACGTTGGTGACGACCACACGCCGGCTTTGCGAGAGCAGGTTGCGATGGCTATGCTCAACAAAGGTGTTACGCAAGGCCAGCTCAATCAGTCTGAGCAAGCCATCCAAACCTACAATGACTTAATCGCTTACGTTGGTGACGACCAAACGCGGGCTTTGCGAGAGCAGGTTGCGATGGCTATGGTCAACAAAGGCCTAGCCCAAGGCCAGCTCAATCAGTCCGAGCAAGCCATCCAAACCTACAATGACTTAATCGCTTACGTTGGTGACGACCACACGCCGGCTTTGCGAGAGCTGGTTGCGATGGCTATGGTCAACAAAGGCCTAGCCCAAAGCCAGCTCAATCAGTCCGATCAAGCCACCCAAACCTACAATGACTTAATCGCTTACGTTGGTGACGACCACACGCCGGCTTTGCGAGAGCAGGTTGCGGTGGCCATACTCAACAAAGGTGTTACGCAAGACCAGCTCAGTCAGTCTGAGCAAGCCATCCAAACCTACAATGACTTAATCGCTTACGTTGGTGACGACCAAACGCCGGCTTTGCAAGAGCCGGTTGTTAAGGCCATGCTCTACAAAGGCCTAGCCCAAGGCCAGCTCAATCAGTCTGAGCAAGCCATCCAAACCTACAATGACTTAATCGCTTACGTTGGTGACGACCAAACGCCGGCTTTGCGAGAGCAGGTTGCGATGGCTCTTAATCAAGCTGGGTTTACCTTGCTATGCCAGAGTAAGCCACTGATTCAGAAAAGTGAGTTTGACGGTGCCAACATACTCCTCAATCAAGCTTTAGAAAAATTTGAATTGGCGACTCGCGAGCGCGCCTCTGGTATCTGTATTGGCAACAAGGCATACGCCTTAGCGTTATTAGGTCAACTTGAAGGAGCCGAGCAGATGTTTGCGACGGCTTTACGCGCAGAAGTGAATGGAGGTGAAACATTGTACCAAGGCACGCTTAAGGATTTCGATATCCATCCTATAGAACAAGACAAAGCCTTCCGTGAAATCATTGAACAGCAGTGGGTCCTTTATCAGCAAGCGCTTAAAGTTTGCGACGAATAGTTTACTTGAAAGTGAAAAGTGGGTCGCCTCTTGCAACTTGTAGCATTAAAAAAACTAACGGCGACACCCTTTTCCCCTTTTATCACGCCTGAAAATAAGCAATGGATGAAATGAAAGGCGGGTTAATCCATGCATGGCCTAACCCGCCGTTTATGTTCACATCAATTGATTATTTGAAAATTAAGCATGACTTTAAGGGCATTGGGATAGTCCAAAGAGGGGCAAGCGACAGTCCCTCTTTGGTTGCCGTCGCCAACACTACAAAAAGCTGAGCAATGGAATCATGGTAAATGTTCAATTGCAGTACTTCTCAATGTAAAGACCAAAGATCTTCTATTTGCTTATTTGCGACGCTCGACTAAACACGTTTTGGGGCAGAAACGAGTTGCGCCTTTAGGTCCGCTTCTGGCACAAAGTACCTACTCACGGTCAGATTAGATTCAACCCTAAAAATCAGATCTGACAGTATCAAGTTAAGACTGATTCATAATGACCATAAACTGTCGTGCAACCCTGAGAGTATCTTCGACCTGAGCTTTAGCTTTGTTATTACACGGTATTTCTTGAGAACGCTCATGCATTTTAACATCGACAAATGTGTTGGCCCCACTCCCCATATTGTTCATTGGGTGTACAAGGATGAGTTGTCCAACTTTCTTAGACGCCGCTTCTAGTTCATTGCGTACATTTGGCTTTAAGTACTTACACTTTTCATCCAGATGGATACTAAGACGGTTATGTTGTTGCATTTCCACAATTTTATCAAAAAAAGCCTGCTCCATATCTGCAGAGCCTGCAAAACTTGCAGCAGATGTTAAGGCAGCAGCTGCCAATAGTAACTTTTTCATTAAGGACCTTTTTTCCTTGCAGTTATTGATAGTGTTTTAAAATGATTTTTGCGACATCAATTTTACTTTGAACGTATTTCTCGACATCTTCGTCGCAATTATATAACTCGGCACGATCTTTCATCGTCGCAGAGAGAAACGGGTTGCCCAGCGACTTAACCTGATTAAGTGGATGAAGCGTAATCTCATCCCCCAAAGCTTTAATGGCCTGATCTAGCAGCAGACGATCCGAGGAGCTTAAGAACTTACACTTATCATCGAGATGTGCAGCCAGGAAGCTATGCTGTTGTACTTCGACATACTTATCTAAGACTTCAGCTTCGTTCTCTTGGGACTGTGCCCCTAGACTTATTAGCAGTAAGGGGACAGCTAGGTACTTCATTTGCGGGTTCCTAAAATTTCAATATATTACGATGCCAGATTGGCGAACTAACCACCAAAACCGACAGCCGGAAGCTTCACCGGGTATTCTTGTTGGGTGCGTTGTAGGCCACGGATGTAGCCACGTTTTAATATTTCTACAATAAGTGATTATGTATTTGAGCTGGTTTTGAAAGTCAGGCTTGCTGTCTGCGTCGTAACCACCGCCAATGTACATTTGCTCAATCGAAGATTTTATCTTTGAGTAAACAAATAATTAGCTTGGCTATAATTAGCGAAGAATGAGCGCCAGTCAAGCGTGAGGCGTCCATTGTGATACACTTTTTTAGGTGTAAGCTACTAAACCGGTTCTTTACTTTAATTTTTAAAATTTTCTCACTGTATCGAAGACTTGACCAGATTCAGCCCCGTGTTTTTTGTAATGGCACTGTGGTTCATAATCACCCTCAGGGATAGCCATACGCACAAAAAGCTCATTTTGGCTTAAAGTGTTTAGTTCGCAATACGCATAATCGCTTGTTGAACTGTGCTGCTACCTGCACACCGTACCCGCAGGGATGGTTTGGTTTATGCTTTAGGGATTTGCTTTTAATGAGCAACTTTTGTTTTGACCCGCTTGTAGCCTAAACCGTTACAGCGTGACTCCCCCCTGCCTGGACAACATTATTCATGCATATCATTAGACCCATTTTTCCCATCTGGCAAGGTGCTGCAATCTAGGCAAAGCATCTATTACCAAGGTGCTGTCGGCAGCCACCATGCTGTGACTCAATACTGTGCACATCTGCAAAGAGAGCGGCGCCCCGACCTAACCAATTGTGAGCGCTTGCTGGGACAGCATAGCCATTATCTGAAGTACAAATGATGACTGCCTCACTCTGGCAGCGTTTAACAGTACCACAAAATATCAAGAGGCTGCTGCTTGAGCAGAAATTCCTCACACGTGAAGTCAGTTGCTTGTAACCTTTCACTTCTTTGTTCGACTTAACACTCGTATTCACTAAGGACCCATAAAAGGATGGATAATGCTGGGTGCCTCCCAAAATTCAATACTATGGCCTTAATCGTCATTTTCACTTGCAGCCACATAACACTTGATGCCAACCATGACCGCGCTTGCAATAGAAATCAAAAACACACTGACTTCGAAGTAAGGTTCGTCATACTCTCGATTGCTAATCACTAAATAGCTTACTAAGTTGAACACTAAAAAGGTGGCGCACTGCCAACAAAAAACGATTTCTGAGATGTGAACTTTTTTAGCACACATACTACTTCCGTTACTTTGTATGTCAGAAGTAGTGAAGCGACGAGCATTATTTCCATTATTACTCACTTATAAAACTGTAATCTGAGTAACCCCCAGATATTTATAATTCAATTTAATATGATGACCACACAAGGAACTACTTAATCTGTTTGACCCCATTTACTTCGTCAAAAAACCAACCGAATAAAAACACCACAGTTTCCAAGAGAAATATATGGGTGCTACAGTAATCCCTTCGTATTTTGGTAACGCTGGGTGATTGAGATGGACGCTCCTAAATCGGCGTCAATGCGCCAAACTGAGAGTGATATTTACAGTTAACAGGAGCATCCATCATGAATCAAGTTAGCACATTATCCATCGACTTGGCTAAAAACGT
>NZ_JAKRFZ010000019.1 GCF_022347765.1 Pseudoalteromonas sp. OOF1S-7
CCATACCAGTATCAAAAAACGCATTGAACACGCCAAGCATGGCAAACAACCAAAGAACCTTCTGCGCTTTGCTGGCAACCCAAGGCAAAACATGCCCAAAGGGCTGCCCTTTGAACTCAAATACTACGTTGAACTGGTTGAACTCACAGGCCGATGCATTCGTGCAGACAAACGAGGCCACATCTGCGATGCCCAGCCTATTCTCGCCAGATTGCAAATAGAGCCCGAAAACTGGCTCAAACTCACCACGCGATTTACCAAAGTCTTCCACGGTGCAGTCGGCAGGCAAAAAGCCATGACCAAATACTGTGAGCACTTGCAAAAAAGGCGACGTGCTAACCTCACTAATTGTGGGCGTTTGCTGGGATAAGACAGCTCATATTTGGCACTCAACTGCTTTCCTATCAGAGTGAAATCGTGCCACACGACACTAAATGGGATTATTTTTGCTAAACTTGCTTACTAGTGAAGCCCATCTTTAGCCTTTTTGCTGCCTAAACAATAAACCTCTCACACTCATCCAATATAGCTCCAAAGAAAGGAACAGATAAAGCTAGCGCCTCCAACTTGAAGGTGCCCATCCAAAAACCAACAAATTAAAATGGATGTCTTTCAAAATTCCTTTGTCGCTTCATTAACTCTATGATTTTTCTCACACGCTCTCCGTCAGCTAAAAAGCACTCTGTATGCCCAGAGAAATGCTTTTTAGGTATGTAGCGGCTTTTTTTAAGTGCTTCTAAGAATTTTTTCTCATCTTCGAGAGCATCACCTTCATAAGTGTATTTAACTTGGCACAAGCTCTTCACATCGTAAGGCGTATCACTAAGAAACTTTTGTCCACTCATGGCTTTCTTGAACTTTTCATTGAGGCTAAGCTTTTGGCAATCCAGAACCTTCTCTCTACCGTAAGAAAATCGTTATGTAGCTCCTATCGAACTTACACCTATTTTGTGGAAGAACTCATCACAATCTCTACTCTTCATTTCCACTAAATAAAGATACATATTTACACTCTAATTTCTGATGCCTAACGCCGCGTTAAACGGCTTAGTAATGCTTGCTAAAATGTGAAGCGGAGCGAAACCGAGCAAGCATTACGGTGTCCGACTTTTTAAACGCCTTGTTATATGCCCCATTCAACAGCACTTACGCCGTCGATACTTTTAACAATCGTTTCCAGTTTACCTTTAACTTTTGTTTCTACTGTTCTATCAGCTTTACCGAACAACTTTTTGAGAAAAGGAACCCTTTGCTCTGGCCAAATTTGCCAAAGAGGTATTTCCGTTTCTTCATCGTTTTTGCCCATAAAAATATCAACAGTAACCCCATTTACATTGGCTACTATGGAAAACATATACTCTGAGTCGATCGGTTCGTCAGGTTCAAAGCCTAACTTTTCTAGTTCTGAGTACATGTATTCAGCCAATTCCTTGGAAGAATCAAATTTGTTTGTTTGGAAATATAAATTTTGATTCATGCACAATCCTTTAAGGGCATATAACGCCTCGCTTAACCGGCGCAAAATAGCAGGCTAAAATTAGCGACGAAGGAGCGCAAGCCTGCTGTTTTGCGTCCTTTTGGTTAAAGCGTTTGTTAGGTAACGTTTATAACTTTAGGTGGCTCATTAGTTAAAACATGCACGAATTCGTTGGTTGTCATTAAGGACCAATGTTCAAGTGACCCAACTGCAGTATCAAAAATAATGGTATCTGACCTAGCGTGCTCCAATAAACGTGAAGCATTGTACTTAGCTAGAACACCTTTTTGCCTATCGGCATGGAAGTCATTCCTGTGATCACATTCATCATAAACCTGGAACATTACAGTAAAAGAGAATACAACTAGATAACGTTTTGGCTCTCGTAACTGCTCTTCTTTAGATAACATTTCCTCAACAGTAAGAGTTAATAGTCTGTCCCTATACTGAAAGTTTTCGAGAAACCATTTTTGATAGTTGTATATATCAAGTTCAGTTTTCATTTAGTTACCTAACGCCCGCATAACGGGCTAATAAAACTTGGCTATAATTGGTGAGGCACGAACCAAGCCAAGCTTTATTAGTCCATGCGTTGATGCGTTTGTTATAAGCAATCTACACCAAATCGTCACTTGCATGAGCCAAATATGCATACTTGTACAAATGATTAGGTAATTTGCTGTAGACGTTTTGTTTCTTTGTCGCAAAGTTAACTGCACTAGCACCTAAAGCCGCAATGCTAATACTTGCACTAACTTCATTTGGTATTTGTCCCAAAATTGTAGCTATTGCTGAAACGGCACCGGGGTATGCATTGATAGGGTTTGTGACAATCTGATTTAAGCCCTTTAACACAGTTCGAGAATTAAACTCAGTAATTACCTTATTGTACGATTCTAGATCAAACGCCAGTTTGTCCTTAACACGTGTAGCTTCTTTTTCTGTTTGTTCAGCGTTACATACTCGACTTACTAATTCATCAATTGTATTTCGTAGCTCAATAAGCTCATCAGCTCTTTTCTGCTTAAATTCTAAAACCTCACAAATAGGCACATCCATTCTTGGTACAGGCAGCATATTCATGAGTTGAAATTCTATTGTATCTTGCTGGGTCGCACACTTATCTGGAGTATAAAGCCCGCCGCTAGTTTGAAAGAAACTCCAGTCTGCATCAGTCTTTTCTAGATATTTTTGAAGGACTGCATATGGTTTTAAGGCTATTACATCTTGAATATATAAAGGTTCTGTAGTTACCTTATTTAAATCAATATCACTTTCATCTACAAAAGCTAAGCCTTCTTTTATTAACAGATCTAGCTCTTGGTTTGGATTTGGCCAACCAGGTGAAGTTCTGTAAGCAAATTGTTCGTAGCAGGTGACGTCAAACTTGTCCCAAAAAAGTAATGCGAATCTTAAATCATTAAGATCCATTTTTTCGTGAATCGTTCCATGATGTCCATTACCCCGTCCGGGTGTAACTTTAGGTGCTAAAATAATTCCTTTTTCCACACGATGCTCCTAATTGCTTATAACGCCCCAATAAGGGGCTGATAATGCTTGGCTAAACTTGTGTAGCGAAGCGAAACTGAGCCAAGCTTTAGCAGTCCCGCACTTAATTGGCTTGTTATATAGCCTTTCGCACCCAAACCAGATGCAAAACTATATGGATTATTAAAAATATGGCTGGGCAAAAAAACAAATAGAACTCAAACAAGCCACTGCCCAGTTTAAACAGTTCACCGTCAAAGCTAACACCAGACCAATAAGTAAATACCAGAGCTGACAAGCCCAAAATGAGAAATACTAATCGTGTTTTATGCTTAAGCTTTAAGCCCCAGCTTACTGAAGTTAAAGCTATGTAGCCAAAGATCCCAAACACTGAAGTAATAATCCACTTTAGGCTAAAAAGAATTGGCAAATCAAGAATGCTACCGACTGCACCAATTAAAGCGAAAAATGCGATGATCACCAATAACGTTGATGGAACCCAAGCCAGAATAGTAGTTAACCCAATTAGCAGATTTCTCATAATCCTCTTTGGCTATATAACGCTTAGCTAACAGGCAAAATTAAATAAGCTAAAATCGAGCGAAGCGACGAGCTTATTTAATTTTGTCCTAGTTTAGCGCCTTGTTATGCTTTTAATCTTCCAATAAGTCATCAAGAATATCGTCAATTCCAGCAGCTTGTTCTCGAGCTGTGTTATATAGATCAAATAGTGCTGGAGATGTTTCGTTAGCTTCCCAAATCACTCTAGCCTGGTCATCAACGATACAGAAGCCAACACTCTCTGACCAATGCCATTCATCCATATCTGTAAAGCATTTAGTGCGAAGATCATAGATTCCTAATAGTTTACCTTTATATTCAGTTTGAATATAAAGTGGTACTGAATTCTCTGTTTCGAAATTTAGTGCTCTCGGTGCGTTTTTAACTTCCCACTTAACATTACCTTTCGATGTCTCACGGATTAACTTTGTGATTAATTGTGCTGTTTTGTTTTCAGTGCTCATGTTTAATCCCATTTAGAATCTTTAGCTAACTGTTGAAGAGTGGTAACAAGGCCACTTAATTCGGTATATCTATCCCATGCATCATCTTCAGTTAAATCTGAAAGTGATCCCTCTATTATCAAATATCTTTTAGGGTGGAGCTTTTGTAAATATTCATCTACTTTTCTCTTTTCTTCTGATGGCAACTTTGGTTTTATATTTTGAAGTAATGCTTTAATTTGTGAAAACGTTTCTATGGCCTCAGTTTTTTGGCTTTCCCAATTTTTAAGTCGCTCTGAAAGTTGTGAGGTGAACTTTAATAACTCCCGATTAACTTCAGGTAGGCGAGCTCGGCGTATGAAGGAGTTTTTAATACTCCTTGCTTCAAAAAACAAAAAAACTGTTACAATCAGGCCAATAATAGAACTAATTGATCCAATTTGGTTAATGTCAGTCGGCCAATTAGGCATTCATACGACTCCTTACTTCAGAAAAGCATAACGCCCTAATAACGGGCTAATAAAGCTTGGCTATAATTGTGAGCGCAGCGAACCAAGCCAAGCTTTATTAGTCCGCGTTGATTTGTTTGTTAGCTATCTTTTACTCTGTGGTAACCATGAAAATGATGTGAAACACCACTTCTAGAGTTTTTAGATAAAGCGTCGTGCCTATCGCGATAGTAAACGTATAGTTCATCTGTTAATTCGATGCACGCATGGAGAGCGTCTTTGACCTCTTTTACCACAACATCATAGATTTTATCTCGTGACTTTTCATAAGTTTTGACCAAGTCGTAGCCACTGATACTTGAACTATGCGATTCTACCCAAGACATATTTTTAAAAATTTGGTCATCTTCAGTATATAAATTACAAAACCCTTTATGTGCTCGCTCATTGCGATCTTGACGCAGTGGAGCGCCTGTTTGATCTATAACTTTTAAGTGCTCCAGTATTTCAGGGTGATTTTCCCTTAATGCTTTGCTCAATTGCTTAATATTTAGCTTATGGTCAGGCAAATTAATTTCTAATACTTCGTTTACAAAATGAAATGCAATGTCCCTCAGACTGGAAAAACGGAATAATGCTAAATCAACGATAGATTTTAACCAGTCGTATCTATTTATATTTTGAACTGTAGAAGGCAAAGGGACTTCTTTTGCTCCTAACATCTGAGGAATTACCCTTAAGTCCACAAACTGTTGCTCTAAAGCGTCAAACCTAACGTAAGTTAAATGTGCGTATGCCATATGTGGGTCTGCAGCTTTGAACTCTTCCCAGTTTTTGTAAGGGTGGTCATGTAAGAAGTACATGTTAATGGAATCATAAAGAACTCCCTTGAAAGTTGATTCTTCAAGACCCCACCAAAAATATTCAGTTTCCATCTTACTCCCTGATTACACCGAAGATAGCTAACGCTTGCCTAACCGGCGCGAAATAGCAGGCTAAAATTAGCGACGAAGGAGCGCAAGCCTGCTGTTTTGCGTCCTTTGGTTTAGGCACTTGTTATATGCCTTTTACTCTGAAGTTTCGAATTCAAAGCCGCCAACTTTTTTGGCAACAATATTGTAAGCCCAACAAAATAACCGCTGCAAAAAATAAAACATTACACCATAAAACAAAGGAGCTAAAGCAAAGAACAAAAATGGAAAATTATGAACTTTCTCGCCATTGGTAGTTTCCATTTCAGGAGTAATAAAAAAGAAAAATAGCGCTATAAAGCTGAATGGCAGCGTTAGAATAGCAAAGGTAATTGCAAGGACTTTACTTGTTTGGTGACCAGAGATATTTGTAATTTGAACTTTCATATTGAACAGAATTCCCTTGGCATATAACGCCGCATTAAGGGGTGAACAACGCAAACCACCCGAGCTAACCCATTGTGCCGTAAACACTTAAGCTAATTCAAACCAAAACTGCCAAGCGTTGTGAATCCCTCTTAAATGCTTTGTTAGGGCGTACTTAAACTTGTGCGAATTTTTCCTTGTCACGAATAGAACCATGATCCTCAAAGTATTTGTATTCTGAAATCCAGAACTCTACGTCTTCAGAGTTGATACCATATTTTTCTATAACTTTTTTCGTTTGGCTTGCTGTCGGTGATGTCCAAGTATCAAAATCTGACAGTATATCCAATTCTGCACTCGCACTCTTTTGTGCTTCTGTAGCTGCTGAATTAATTTGATGTGCTTTCTCACGGCCTTCTACTGCCGATTTAATAGCCCTCAAATAAATTATAGAAATTCCCTTTTTCCAATCACGTTCAACAAACTCTAGCTCTGCCTTATCTGCTCCAATTTCCTTAAGCGCATTCATTACATTACTATGAATTTCCAATCGCTTCGCTTGGGACATGCCCCCCATAAAGCTCCCTGCAATTAAGTCAGAAAGAGTAGCCTCTGAGTTGGACACGGCAATTTTTTTAAGTTGAGTGATTGTTACCGATGCTTCCTCAATTTTGTCTCTCATTCTCGCTTTCACTGGACCCAAAGACAGTTCAGCAATTTCTGGCAACTTCGCAACAAAAGTAACGAACGCACCACTTAATGCCGCTACCCAACTAGTTGATGTGTCATTGAAGTGAATGCCAATAACGATTGGGGCACAAAGGGTAAATAGCACACCAAGCCAAAATAATATTTTCAAATGAACTTACCTCTATAAATTGAGCCCTAACGCTTAGCTAACAGGCAAAATTAAATAAGCTAAAATCGAGCGAAGCGACGCGCTTATTTAATTTTGTCCTAGTTGAGCGCCTTGTTATGCGTTAACACGCCGATTTTAATGCGCTTGCGCCTGCACCAGCGAGCTAAACTTTTATTTATAAAAACACCCACCAAACCAAAAATTGCAAAGAAGCGCTCAACTGGTGAATGATGAGTTTGGTCACAGCTAAAATTGAAAAACGAAAAGCTAAGACCAACTTAAAACTTAATTACGCCACTGTACTTAAAAGCCAATTTGAAGAAAAGACTTGAGGCAAAAACCGTTTTAAAGACAGCGATTTAAAGTGACGCATAACGCCGCAAATAACCGGATGCCAAAAGTTGCATAGCGACGAAGGAGCGGCGCAGCTTTTGGCAGTCCGAGTTAATTTGCCTTGTTAGGGCCTTTTAAGGCTTCAAATATTTTCGAGAGTTTGATTAGTTGATCTTCATTACCAGGATCTAACTCAGATAATGTGTAAGGTCTTGAGTCATTGCGCCTACTTTCGTGCGGGCGTATTTTGTCCGCTCTTAACGCAATTTCTTTCATTAAATCTTCATCTAGGTCATTAAGCTTATACTTCATGATTTTCTCCGAGCAAACTTTGATAAATTAACGACAAACAGTCGGCGCCCACATTCCGAAAGCGTAAGTTATACAAGAGATTAGAATAAAACTGTTGATTATTTAAAGCCTCTTCTGTTTTTCCGACTATTGAGAGGCCTAAGTTGATTGCTGCTGCTTCGTTAATAAATTCAATGCCGCCTCCCGACTTGAACGGCTTAAGCTTGCATATCCAATATGTATATATCCCCGCTTTTCTATGGCCTGCAATATCCTTTATATCGTGAAACTGACTAAATCGGCTGACGTCGTAATTGCTTGAAGACACAACCTCAGATAGAACGTCTGACATTACTTCTATATCATTTACATCTACATTCTGTGCAACCGCTATCTGCTTTGCAGAATTTATCAATGTTCTAACTATGTATTCAGAATCCATGTTGTCGGCTGACATGTTTTGGAATTTTTGATGAATTTGATTTGGTGACTCTCGCTCTGTGGTTGGGCTTTTTGATTCTTGAATAATTTTTTGGTATTCAATTTTAGTTTCTTCTATCTTCTTATCTATTTCGATTGAGCGCAATGCATATTCTCCATCCTCTTCTTTTATGAATGTGCGAATATCACTAAATGCCAAATACGCGTAAAACAAAATAGATGCTACACCGCCTATGTAAACGATAATATTACTAGGCAGATCACTTGCTAATCCGAGCGCATTGGTTAAGTAATTGATTCCAAAAGACACGGCAAGTATTGCAGCAGGAATCATTCCACTTGAAACGATTGATGCGGCAAGTTTTAGCTTTTTTATTAAATCTTGCACAACGTCTCCATCCTATGCCCTAACGCCGTTGTAACCGGCAAAAAATTGTTGGCTAAAATGTGAAGCGAAGCGTAGCAGCCAACAGTTTTTTGTCCGCGTTGACGACCTTGTTATGCGTTGACACACCTCTTTCAAAGCGCTTGCGCCTGCACCATTGAGCCAAACTTAAAATTGAATAACACTCACCAAACCAAAAATTGCAAAGAAGCGTTCGACTGGTGAATGACCTTTCTGGTCACAGCTTAAATTGAAAAACGAAAAGCCAAGACCAACTTAAAACTTAATTACACCACTGTACCTAAAAGCTGATTTGAAGAAAAGACTTGAAGCAAAAACCGTTTTAAAGACAGCGATTTAAAGTGACGCATAACGCCCCAATAAGCGGCGGATAATAGTTGGCTATAATTGTGAACGAAGTGAACGCAGCCAACTGTTAGACGTCCGACTTGATTGGCTTGTTATATGTAAAGTAACTCCAATTTGCCATCACTTGGTTCAAAAAGTTCAAGCCAAAGCGTGATGCCATTTTCATCGCAACACTCAATGTCGTATGCTCCATCATAAACCTCAACTATTGTGCCAATATCTCCTACCTGAGGAGTTCTAGAGCCGAAGCTTTGATCTGTATGAACAAAAGCTTTATTGAGAGATACAATTTTTACGACTGAATATTGCTTCATCTAACTCTCAGTACATATAACGCTTAGCTAACAGGCAAAATTAAATAAGCTAAAATCGAGCGAAGCGACGCGCTTATTTAATTTTGTCCTAGTTGAGCGCCTTGTTATGCGTTAACACGCCGATTTTAATGCGCTTGCGCCTGCACCAGCGAGCTAAACTTTTATTTATAAAAACACCCACCAAACCAAAAATTGCAAAGAAGCGCTCAACTGGTGAATGATGAGTTTGGTCACAGCTAAAATTGAAAAACGAAAAGCTAAGACCAACTTAAAACTTAATTACGCCACTGTACTTAAAAGCCAATTTGAAGAAAAGACTTGAGGCAAAAACCGTTTTAAAGACAGCGATTTAAAGTGACGCATAACGCCGTTGTAACCGGCAAAAAATTGTTGGCTAAAATGTGAAGCGAAGCGTAACAGCCAACAAGTTTTTTGTCCGCGTTGACGACCTTGTTATGCGTTAACACACTAATTTAAAAGCGCTTGCGCCTGCACTAATAAGCCAAACTTAAAATTAAAAAAACACCCACCAAACCCAAGATTGCAAAGAAGCGTTCGGCTGGTGAATGATGATTCTGGTCACAGCTTAAATTGAAAAAAGAAAAGCCAAGACCAACTTAAAACTTAATTACGCCACTGTACCTAAAAGCTGATTTGAAGAAAAGACTATAAGTAAAAACCGTTGTAAAGACAGCGATTTAAAGTGACGCATAACAATTTATTCTACCCCAAAATGTCGGAACATAAACCGACAAAACGGGCTGTATTACATGCCCTCATAGTCCCACGGAACAAACTCAAAGTAAACAATCGGTTGCAACCTGCTAAAACACATTTGTGTGAAAATTGGACAAAACGGCATGTAATAATGTTATTGGACAACAGCCCAAGCACTGTCTATATATCCAGTATCAACCTTACCAAATGGAACGTTCATGAAATCACCTTTTCTACTCATGCTGCAAGAGCAGATGTACCTACGACGTTATGCTAAACGTACCATTGAAGCGTACCTAAAATGGACTGCTGCATTTATTCGCTTTAACAATATGCGACACCCTACAACTATGGGGGATAAAGAAGTTGAGCAATTTCTTAACCACCTGGTAAATGAACAAAATGTTGCTCAAGGCACACAAGCGCAGGCATTAAACGCCTTATGTTTTTTGTATAAAGAGATACTTAAAAAGCCATTGTCCTTGCGACTAAACTTTACCAAAAGCCAACGTCCTCGCAAGTTACCGGTTGTGTTAACAAAAGAAGAAGTTAGTTCATTACTCACTATGTGTAGCGCTCGTCATTACCTGTCATGCGCCCTACTTTATGGCAGTGGCCTAAGATTGATGGAGGCAATGAGGCTTCGGGTTAAAGATATCGATTTTGATTATCTCTGTCTTCGAATATGGGACGGTAAAGGCGGTAAAAACAGAGTTGTGACGCTGGCTAAAGAGTTAATTCCCTTACTAAGAAGCCAAATCCTCCAAGTAGAAAATTATCTGCAACTTGACCTGAAAAACCCTCAGTACTGTGGCGTATGGCTACCCCACAGACTAAGACACAAATACAATGGCCACGAGAAGCAGTTGATGTGGCAGTATGTATTTCCTTCTCACAAACTAAGTGTTGACCCAGAAACAAAACAACTCAGACGGCACCACATTGATGAGAAACAGGTTCAAAGAGCAGTAAAAAAAGCAGCGTATTTAGCTGGGATCACTAAGCAGGTAACACCGCATACATTACGGCACTCTTTTGCGACACATCTGCTGCAAAATGGCGCTGATATAAGAACAATACAAACTCAACTTGGCCATAGTGACGTCCGGACAACTCAGATTTACACGCATATTATCCAGCAAGGAGGCCAAGGAGTGGTAAGTCCAATTTCTCTCCTCCCACAGCGAATCAAATAACAGACAATAAAAAACCGCCTCAATCTCTTAAGGCGGTTTTCAAAAATCTAAGTCGGGGATTAGCACGACCTACAACATGAGGCCAAACGCACTATTAAAGCGTGCTTAAAATGGATTGCTGCATTTATTCGCTTTAACAATCTGCGACACACGACAGCTACAGGCTATGGCGATATAGAGCTAACTCAAAAACACCCGGTGAACAAACCTAAGGGTGAAACTCTCCAGTTTTGCTTAACGGTTATGCATTAATGCCAACCAGTAAACCAGGCTGGCACTCAAGTACAAGACTGATAGTTAATGCTTAACCACCGTTTTCCTCAGGCTTTACCGGTTTTTGATAACTACGGCGATCAGGAATAGGAGAACCTGTGCCACCACCATGTCCGCTAACAGCTCTTTGCTGCTGCTCCGTTAGTTGTTTCATATCTTTCCTTTCTAAATCGATTTGCGATTGTCAGAACTAATATACCCTCCGCAATATGCACGAACGATTGCACCGGGCTATATAAGTTGTTTCTTATAGGATAGCTATCAATTACATAGTGCGTATACAGTGTAACTTCAATATACGTAACCAAGTTGATGAGTAAAGATATAAAATGAACGAACAGAAATGCACCTTCCTGCTTGCTCACATAATAGTGCTTGTTTACTTGCCTAAAAAAGGCTGAACGACTCTGTAATCTTTCGGCCAACAAGCGTCTGCCAACAACAGGAAAGATAAACAAAACACACATAAGCATTGACCAGATGTAATAGGTGTTTCCCCATCCAAGTGCAATTTCATATGTCATATTGTCGAGCACTTCCAACACAACAAGCACAATCATCAGGTAACGAACATTAATATTTTTCCATCCGATACACAGTGCAATCAAAAATAACGGCAATAGCATGTTTTCAATGAGATCATAAAATAACTTGAAGTTTTCATAACTAAACATCAGATGCATCCTTCTTGTTGGTGTTATCCTCAGCCGACTGGGAGTCCAGAATTTCCTTCGTTTTTTGCTCAGGGCAAACACCACAAACAAAGCAAATATACATAAATGCTAAAAAAGGAATATGTGTTTTACCTGTTTCCCAATTGGAGATCGTGGCTTGGTCAACTGGTGGCATTAATTTTTTCCCTAATGCGCTTTGACTCAGTCCAGCATCTATCCTCATTGATTTAATCGACTTCGCAGCTTCTTTTAACAAGGCAGCAAAGAGGCCCGCTCGCCGTATTCTGACTTTCATAGCTATCCTTTCAAATGTTGACCGATACGCAGCTAAATTAACAAATGTTAACCAAAAGATTATCACTGAAGTAACCTATCAGCAAGCGTAACCAGTCAAGCAAATAAATCTAACTAACTAATAATAAAAGCCTTTATTTCAACAAACCTCACATTCATGAATTTATTAATAACCAACATACTAACAATGCGAAGTTACATTGCAACCGTATAATGTAAAGAGGTCAAAACTGGTTCAGCTACAAAGCTTGAAGAGCAAACTAACTGATTGAAAATATTAGGCAAGCTCAATCAATAGACTTGAAGCAGACACAGAACATAGATGTAAGTGTTCTCACATTACCCTGTTCAAAGCACAGATTTGTTTATTTATGAATTTGCAACGGTACTTCACTTACCCCACAAGGGCATTGAATGAGCCACAACACGCTGCTCTGCCTGCTCTCTCACTTATCGCCTGATCACAGACACAAAAAACCGCTCGTCCTAAAACGAGCGGTTTTTATCATTTGCAAAGCCCTGCGCTTGCGAGGCTTACAAAGTAGATCCATTGGGGTCAGGTCTTGAGATCCATTGGGGTCAGGTCTTGCACTGTGCAACCCAAAACACAAAACTACAAGACGCCTCCACTACCCCTTCTATCACGCCTGAAAATAAGCAATTGATGAGTAATGCGCTCGCATGGATGCGAGCCAAGCCATGCAGGGACATGGATGTGCCTTCATGGCGTTTACGTTCACATCAATTGCTGGTTTGAAGATTAAGCGTGATAGCGGGGCGCCGTGGGTTTCCAAGGGGCGGCCGGCGACAGCCGCCCCTTGGTTGCCGTCGCCAACGCGACAAAGCGCCAAATTGAAAACAGATTTCAAACCTTATCGCACTACAGCCCGACCAATAGCCACAAAAAAACCGCCTTAATCTCTCAAGGCGGTTTTCAAAAGTCAAAGTCGGGGATTAACCCGACTAAAAAACTCACTTACTCAGCATAAGTCTCTACAGCCGGGCAAGAACAGATCAGGTTACGGTCGCCGTATACGTCGTCGATACGGGTTACCGTTGGCCAGAACTTGTCTTTAGCAACTGATGCAACCGGGAAGGCTGCTGCGAGGCGGTCGTAGGCGCGATCCCACTCGTTGCCCAGTACGTCTGCCTGGGTGTGTGGTGCGAACACCAGTGGGTTGTTTTCAACTGACCATTCGCCGTTTTCTACTTTGGCGATTTCAGCGCGGATAGAGATCATGGCTTCGATGAAGCGGTCGATTTCTACCTTAGACTCAGATTCCGTTGGCTCGATCATCAGCGTGCCGGCAACCGGGAATGACATAGTCGGCGCGTGGAAACCGTAGTCCATCAGGCGCTTCGCTACGTCCATTTCTGTGATGCCAGAGGCTTCTTTGAGTGGGCGCAGGTCGATAATACACTCGTGGGCAACGCGGTCGTTGCGGCCACGGTAGAGTACCGGATAGTGCTTGCTCAGTTGCTCTGTCAGGTAGTTGGCGTTCACGATGGCCATTTCAGTGGCCTGCTTCAGTCCTTCGCTGCCCATCATGGCAATGTACGCCCATGAGATTGGCAGGATGGCTGCTGAGCCGTAAGGGGCCGCAGATACTGCGCCGTTACCTTCGTTGGTGCCCGCTACTTTAATCACGCTGTGGTTAGGCATAAATGGCGCAAGGTGCGATTTAACACCGATAGGACCCACACCCGGGCCGCCACCGCCGTGCGGGATACAGAATGTTTTGTGCAGGTTCAGGTGCGATACGTCAGAACCGATTGAGCCCGGGCTGGTTACGCCAACCTGTGCGTTCATGTTCGCGCCGTCCATGTAAACCTGGCCGCCGTGCTGGTGAACTATGTCACACACTTCACGGATGGCTTCTTCGTATACACCGTGGGTAGACGGGTAAGTAACCATGATACAAGACAGGTTCTCAGATACGTCTTGGGCTTTCGCGCGCAGGTCGTCCAGGTCGATGTTACCGTCTTTATCACAGCCAACCACAACTACTTTCATGCTGGCCATTTGCGCCGACGCCGGGTTAGTACCGTGCGCTGAGCTTGGGATCAGACACACGTTACGGTGGCCTTCGCCGCGTGACTCGTGGTATTTACGAATGGCGATAAGACCCGCGTATTCACCCTGAGCACCTGAGTTAGGTTGCAGTGATACTGCGTCGTAGCCTGTAATGTTAACCAGCCAGTCGTGCAGCTCAGTCATCATTACCTGATAACCCTGTGCCTGCTCTAACGGGCAGAACGGGTGTAGTTCAGCGAACTCAGGCCAGGTGACCGGGATCATCTCAGCGGTCGCGTTCAGCTTCATGGTACAAGAACCCAGAGAGATCATAGAGTGGTTCAGTGCCAGATCTTTGTTTTCAAGACGCTTGATATAACGCAGCATCTCAGTTTCGCTGTGGTAGCTGTTGAAGTTGTCGTGTGTCAGTACTTCGTCATCACGTACCAGGCTTGCCGGAATACCTGTGATGTTATTTGCTGCAACTTCGCTATCCAGTGCAGCTACATCTAAGCCGTGGCCTTCGCCCAGGATGATGTCGAACAGTTCTGCAATGTCACCGCGGGTAGTGGTTTCGTTCAGCGCAATCGAGTACTCGCCAGCGTGGTTTATGGCAAAGTTGACTTCGTTTGCAACGGCGCGCGCGACTACTGCGTCTTTGTCAGCGTCGCCCGCAACCACTGTGATGGTGTCAAACCAGGTGTCGTGCTTCAGTGCCACGCCTTTGGCTTTCAGGCCGGTTGCCAGAATGCTGGCGAAGCGATTAATGCGCTCGGCAATGGTTTTCAGGCCCTGAGGACCATGGTACACCGCATAGAATGCAGCCATGTTGGCCAGCAGTACCTGCGCTGTACAAATGTTTGAGTTGGCTTTTTCGCGGCGGATGTGCTGCTCGCGTGTTTGCATTGCCATACGCAGTGCATCATTGCCTAAACGGTCTTTCGATACACCAATGATACGCCCTGGCAGTGAACGCTTGTAAGCATCGCGTGTTGCGAAGAACGCAGCGTGTGGACCACCGTAGCCCATAGGAACACCAAAGCGCTGTGCAGAACCCAGTACCACGTCTGCGCCCAGTTTACCTGGTGCTTTCAGTAGCATTAAGCTCATGATGTCGGCGGCCACACAGGCAATCGCTTTTTTGCTTTGTACTTGTGCGATGATGGCTGTGATGTCGACCACTTCACCTGATGTGGTGGGGTACTGGAACAGGGCACCGAAGATCTCGTGGTTTGCCGCTTCGCTTGCAGGACCAACTACCACTTCAAAACCAAACTGCTCGGCACGGGTTGTGACGACGTCGATGGTTTGTGTGTGTACGTCTTCAGCGATAAAGAACAGGTTCGCTTTTTTCGCTTTAGACACACGCTTAGCCAGCGCCATGGCTTCGGCTGCTGCGGTTGATTCGTCAAGCAGTGACGCACTGGCCAGGTCAAGGCCGGTGATGTCCATGGTCATAGTCTGGAAGTTAAGCAAAGACTCAAGACGGCCTTGTGCAATCTCTGGCTGATACGGCGTATAAGCGGTATACCAGCCTGGGTTTTCCAGTACGTTACGCAAGATAACGTTTGGCACGTGTGTCGGGTGGTAACCCTGACCGATGTAAGATTTGAAGACTTTGTTTTTGCTTGCTACTGATTTCAGGTAGCTCAGCGTTTCTACTTCGGTACGGCTTTCACCAATTTGCAGGCCTTGCTCTAAACGGATTGAGCTAGGTACTGTCTGACCGATCAGCTCTTCAACACTCGATACTCCAAGCGCAGCAAGCATGTCACTCACCTGAGCCGGGCTCGGGCCGATATGGCGACGAATAAAGTCTTGCTTTTGCTCTAGTTGTTCAAGAGATTTGGCGTTTGACATGTGTCCAGATTCCTATGATCCAAGTAAAAATGGGGGTGTCACTGTTGCTCGACGACCTGTACCTTTATGCACAGTGCGACGAAAATACCTTGGTAACAGTCACAGAGTTTAACGGTGTTGCCACGCCTTAACGTCGTGACGCAACTATAAAAGCCCCACGCAGGGGCTTTTATAGTATCTACAACGAATTAGTCTTCGTCGATGTTGGCTTCGTAGCCTTCTGCGTCAAGCAGGTTTTCAAGTTCGCTTTCGTCAGACGCTTTAACACGGAACAGCCAGCCGTCACCGTAAGGGTCGTTGTTTACTGATTCCGGAGAGTCTTCCAGCTCTTCGTTGATAGCCACGATCTCGCCGCCGATTGGCGCGTAGATGTCAGAAGCGGCTTTTACAGACTCAGCAACCGCGCAGTCTTCACCAGCGTCAACTTCGTCACCTACGTCAGGCAGGTCAACGAATACCATGTCACCCAAAAGTTCCTGCGCATGCTCAGTGATACCGACAGTGTAAGTGCCGTCGCCTTCAGCGCGAACCCACTCGTGAGACGTTGCGTACTTTAACTCGCTAGGAATGTTGCTCATTTTTTTGTTCCTTTGGTCGATTTATGTGGGCCATCGCCCGTTATTCTATTGTGCTCTGTGCGTTACAGAACCGACTTACCATTGCGTACAAAGCAAGGTTTAACCACTTTAACGTCTACCAGCTTTTTGCGCATTTCAACCTGAGCTGTGTCACCCGTAGAGCGAGGTACACGGGCCAAAGCTACGCTAAAGCCTAACGTTGGCGAGAATGTACCAGAAGTGATAACACCTTCGCCACCTTCTACGATAACTTTAGAGCCTCCGCGCAGTACGCCTTTGCTCTCAAGTACCAGGCCAACCAGCTTGTCAGTGCTCTTGTCAGCACGTTGCTGCTCAATCACTTTACGACCGATAAAGTCACGCTCTGCCGGCTCCCACGCAATGGTCCACGCCATGTTAGCAGCCAGTGGAGAAACGCTTTCGTCCATATCTGAGCCGTAAAGGTTCATGCCCGCTTCTAAACGTAGCGTATCACGTGCACCTAGGCCAGCCGGACGGACGCCCGCATCTAATAATTTTTGCCACAGCTGCGCTGCATCATCATTGTGTACAACGATTTCGTAGCCGTCTTCACCTGTGTAGCCCGTGGTTGCAATGAACAGCTCTTCGGCTTGTACGCCAAAGAACGGCTTCATGCCTTCTACTGCGGCGTTTTGTGCATCGCTCAGGATAGTGGCTGTTTTGGCTTTCGCATTTGGACCCTGTACCGCAATCATCGCGTACTCAGGACGCTCTGTGATCGCCACATCAAAGTCGGCAGCCACCTTGTTCATGTGTGCTAAGTCTTTTTCGCGCGTTGCAGAGTTTACAACCAGACGATACTCAGTTTCTGTGAAGAAGTAGATGATCAAATCATCAATCACACCGCCCTGCTCGTTCAGCATGCCGGTGTAAAGTGCTTTACCCGCTACTTTTAGTTTTGCCACATCGTTGGCAACCAGCTTGCGCAGGAATGCCTGAGCATCCGCACCTTTTACATCGACTATGGTCATGTGAGACACATCAAACATACCCGCGTCTTCACGCACAGCGTTGTGCTCTTCGATTTGCGAGCCATAGTTGATTGGCATTTCCCAACCGTGGAAATCGACCATTTTCGCGCCAGCTTCTAGGTGCTTGGCATGCAGTACTGTTTTAGAAGTCATACTCTTCCTTCACTTATTGTCATCACCCACCCGGTTACAAGCCAGGTGCATGTTCACCAGCGCAACACCGGTGAATGGGGTTAATTTGGGGCGTGTTCGTCTGGCTGAGCAAAACCCTGTTCAGCCAGTCGAGCCTGCCACAGGCTCAAAGATTCTTGGTTTGCAATCAGCTGGTACTGCTGCAGGCCTTGTTGCACTAAGGTAGTGACGAAAACGTCGCCGCTTTGTTTACCATAGCACGCCTGCAAGTCTGAAATTTGCAGACCCGGTGTCAGCGAAAAGCTGCTAAGTACCGTCTCAAGCGCAGCCTGACCACTCAGTTGCGTAATGGCTAAGTCGCTGCGACGTACCAGTTCAATGTCGTAGTCGCTGTCATGTTTGCTTACCAGTGCTGAGAGTGCTTGTGCAGCGTCTTCGCTCAGCACAAAACGGTAGGCTGTTTCGCTAAAGTAATAAACAGCAAATGACTGTGCGCCTGCCAGCTGACCTTGCACACCCAGTCCGGGTGCCATCAGTTTGTTGAGGTTCAGCCCCAGCTCCTGATTCAGAAAAGGCGTGGTTTCAAATCCGCTGAAATCCAGTACAACCAGTTCCTGTGGCGAGAAAATGCGATTTTCCACCGCCACCGAGCCCTGACGGTGTTTAGCGAAGATGATTGGCGTGCTCATCATGCGACTATCCTGATGAAATTAAGATGCACAAAAGTATAGGGATCCGCCATCGCAACAACAAATTGTATTTATTTATCGTTTGATAAATAATATTAATGTATTTGGGTTTTATAAATTGATTTTATTAATATGAAAAACTTATCGATTGATGGCCTGCGCACCCTGGTAACTGTGGTTGAAGTAGGTGGTTTTGCCAAGGCCGGTGAGCTGCTGGGCCTGTCTCAGCCGGCGGTGAGCTTGCAGATCAAACGCCTTGAAGAGCAGCTGGGCTGTAAACTGTTTAAAAAGCAGGGTCAGCGACAGGTACTCAATCAGTATGGCGAACTGCTGCTGCCCCAGGCCAAGCAAATGCTGCAATTCAACGATGGGATCATTCAGCAATTTACCTCCGAGAGCGTAACAGGCCGGGTACGCCTGGGTATTCCCAGTGAATTTGCCGCGCGCATCCTGCCCGCCATCATCGGCGACTTTGTATCTTTGTATCCGGACGTGGCGCTGGAAGTGAAATCCCGGCTCAGTAAACACCTGCTGTCGGTTTCTCGGCAGGATCAATTCGATCTGGTGCTGGCACTGAACGAAGATCTCAATTCATCTAACTATCCGGTGTTTATGCAGGACCAGCTGGTATGGGTGGGCGACTTGTCTCTGGCGCAACAGCAAATTGTTACTTTGGTCACGGCGCCGGAGGGCTGCATTTATCGCCGCCGTGCCATCGAGGCACTGCAACAGGCCGGACTGCAATACCGCATTGTGTATAGTAATGCCGATTTAACGGGGCTGACGGCCGCGCTTAAAGAAGGGCTGGGTATTACGGTGCTGGCTAAAAGTACCGTGCCGGCTACGCTCAGTTACCAGGCCCAGACAGCGTTTTTGCCCGAACTGGGTCAGATTGGGATCAGCCTGGTGAAAAACACTCAGGAGTCTGCCCACGCAGTGAATAAGCTGGCTGAGTTTATTGCGCTGCGTCTGGGGTAATCATTGCTTTGAGACCAGCGGGATGACAGGCTGTGTATGTGGGAATGGGTGTTATTAGTGTCACTCCTGAGTCGCCTGTTAGTAGTTCCCGCATCGAGTGCGGGATGACGGGAGTTGAGTTTGAAAAGTTGTGTTTGATGCTCAACCCAACAGGTGTAAGCGGGCTGCTTGTTTGGCACCAAGCAGCCCTTTAGTATCTATTATTCGCCGATGGCCTGCTGCACAAACAAGTCTTTAATCGGGCCGAGATTATCTACCACATTTAGCCCTACGCCCCGCACCAGCTTTTTAAGTGGGTGACTGCCGCTGAACAGCTCTTTTAACCCCTGCATCATGGCAATGTGTTTTTGTGCATCCAGTTTACGGGTGCGCTCGTACTCACGTAGTGTGCTATGAGCCGCGAATTCATCGCCCTGCTCACTCAGCGCTTTGATCAGATGCGCGGCATCTTTGAGGCCCAGGTTCATGCCCAGTCCGGCAAGCGGGTGGATGGTATGTGCAGCGTCGCCCATTAACACCACTTTGCCAGTCAGCCACTGTTGTGCGTAACGCATGGTCAGCGGAAATACCGCTCGCTCACCCTGAACCGAGCACAATCCACATTGCAGATCACTGGCGGCGCTCAATGCTTTGTTAAAACTCAGCTCATCCATGTCCATCAGCTCTCGGGCTCGTTCAGGGGCTGTAGACCAGACGATTGACTGAGTATGTGGATCAGACAAAGGCAACAACGCCAGCGGACCATCCGGCAGGAACACCTGACGCGCTGTGGCATCGTGCGGTTGTTCAGTGTTAATGGTAGCCACAATAGCGTGGTGATCGTAATCCCAGAAGCTGATCGGCAGATTAAACTGACTGCGTACCCCTGAGTTTGCACCGTCTGCTGCAACCAGCAGTTTGGCCATTACCGGTGTGCCCTGCTCCAGGGTGATCAGCACATCGCTTTCTGTCTGGTGGATAGACTGATAGCAACTGCCAAACAGTAAACTCGCCTGACTATGCTGCTGTAAGGCCTGATATAGGGCAAAACGGATAGCGTCGTTTTCGATAATATGACCCAGTTCAGGCAAAGCCAGCTGCTGTGCGTTAAACTGGATGCGGCCAAAGCTGTCTGCATCGCACACCGACATCTTACGATAGGCCGTGGCCCGTTGCGCTTTGATGGCATCCCACACGCCTAAAGACTCAAACAGGCTCTGACTGGCTAAACTGATGGCACTAACCCGCGTACCATAGACCTCGCCCAGCGGCTGAGGCTCAGGGCCGGCATCCAGTACCATCACAGAGATATTGTTCTTTGCCAGACCCAGCGCCAGCGCCTGGCCTACACACCCACCACCGACGATGCACACTTGTACTTGCTGCATGATTATTCCTTACAGGGTTCGTCCCATGAGTTGTCGCGCCAGTGGCGCTTTCAGTTGTGAGAACAGGCTCATTGACAACAGGCCACAACTACGCCCCAGAGCCAGCATACGGGAATCATTGGAAAACAGTCTGACCAGAGAATCGGTCAGCGTCATGACACGGTTAATATCTGACTCGCGCGCGGTTTTGTAGCCTTGTGTGAACGCATGGCTGCCCCACAGCTTGCGGTCTGTCTGTTGCAGTAGCGCAACCAGTGCCTGAATATCGCGCAGTCCCAGATTAAAGCCCTGCCCGGCAATGGGGTGAATGGCATGTGCTGCATTACCAATGAGCACACAGCGATGATGCACCAGCTGCTCTACCCGGCCCAAAACCAGCGGATAGCTGGTCCGTCTGCCTACCCGCTCAAAAACACCAGCCCGATAACCAAACGCTGCCTGTAAACGCGCCAGAAACTCAGGTTCATCACACTCACGCAGCGTATCGAGCTCCTGCTGCGGCATACACCACACCAAAGAAAAGCGCTTGTTGCTCATTGGCAGCAGTGCCATCGGACCATGTTCGGTAAAGCGTTCAAACGCCTGGCCCTGATGCTTTTCGTGTATCTGTACGTTGGCGATCAGGGCGCCTTGTGTATAGGGCACACTATCAAAGCCAATATTCAGCTTGCTACGGGTTGGCGACTGGGCACCGTCGGCCACGACCAGCAACTTGCCCGACAGGGTTTCACCACTGTCCAGCGCCACATCTACCTGTACCTGACGCTGGTTCAAGCCGGTAATCTTGGCCGGGCAAAACAGTGTGATGTCCAGTTTACTCAATTGCTGATGTAAGTACGCGCCGTACGGGTTCACTTCGACCACATAGCCCAGCGCCTCTACCGCAAATTCATTACAGCCGATAGTTGTTTTACCAAAGTGACCGCGATCCGAAACGTGCACCTGAGCAATAGGCTCGGCAAACTCCCAGTGCGGGTCAAACAACCCGAGTTTGCGCAGATAAGAGACCGATTGCTCGGCCAGTGCCAAACTGCGGTCATCAAAGCTGGGGTGGCTGGCCGTTTTGGGCTCAAAGGCTTCAATCACCGCGATACGGCTTTCGGGAAGCTGTTTTTTGATCGTGACGGCGGCTGTGGCACCGGCCATGCCCCCGCCCACGATTAACACATCAAAGTGCTGCAAGTTGTGCTCCTGCTTGTGTTTATTCGCCTGAGCGCATTAAGGCTTCAATCTCAGCAATGGTTTTGGGCACCGCTGCGGTGAGATTTTCAAAGCCATCCTCAGTGATCAACAGATCATCTTCAATGCGCACGCCAATTCCTTTATATTGTTCAGGTACTTCGGCATCTTCGTCAAAATACAGGCCCGGCTCTATAGTCAACACCATACCAGGCTCAAACGGCCGGTCGGCCTCATCCAGCTTGTATTCACCCACATCGTGCACATCCAGCCCCAGCCAGTGGCCCAGGCCATGCATGTAAAAGGCTTTACAGGCTTGCTTATCGAGTAATTCGTCGACGTCGCCCGCCAAAATCCCCAGTTCAATCAGTCCTTCTGTCATCACTCGCATGGCGGCTTCATTGGCTTTCACCAACGTGCCCCCCGGCTTAACTTGTTCAAACGCCGCCTGTTGTGAAGCCAGCACTAACTCATACACGGCTTTTTGTGGTTCGCTAAAGCTTCCATTCACCGGGAAAGTGCGTGTGATGTCGGCAGCATACCCTTCAAGCTCACAGCCTGAATCGATCAGGATCAAATCTCCGTCGGTTAATGCATCGCAGTTGTCGGTATAGTGTAAAATATTGGCATTATTACCCGAGCCAACAATGGTACCGTAGGCCGGATGACGCGCCCCATTCATGGCGTAATGATGGTGAATTTCGGCTTCCAGCTGAAACTCGGTTGCGCCGGGTTGTGCAAACTGCATGGCGCGTTTGTGGGCGTCTGCGCTGATCTGACCGGCTTTGCGCATCACGGCAATCTCAGCTTGAGATTTAAACAGACGCATTTCGTGTAGCAATGGTCGCACATCTTTAATGATTTCAGGTGCCCGGTAGCCTTTTTTAGGCGCACTACGCAGTGTGCCCAGCAGGGACCAGATTTTATCATCAAACGCACTGTAAGTACCCTGACCGTAGTAAAGCGCCTTATGGCCATTGACCAGGCCCAGCAGTTCCTCATCCAACTCACTCAGAGGGAAGGTCTGGTCCAGTTCAAGGGTTGTTTTAGCTTGTTCGTGGCCCATACGTCGGCCGTGCCAGATCTCGGCCAGTTTGTCTTTATTACGACAAAACAACGTCTGATGTGTTACGCCATCTCTGTCTTTGCTCAGCACCAATACCGCATCGGGCTCTTTAAACCCGGTTAAGTAGAAAAAGTCGCTGTCCTGGCGAAACGGGTACTCAGTATCACGGCTGCGGGTGAGCTCTATGGCGGCAGGGATCACCGCCACTGCGTTGTTGTCCATTTGCGCCAACAGCTCAGCGCGGCGCGTTACAAATTCCTGATTGGCTATCATCATAATTAATGCACTGTTTTGGAGGTCGGTGAAGCAGTCTCTTTGCCTAATTCTGCAAAGCATAACAGCGCCGACACGCGGATGTATTCAATCACCTCATGCAGTGCCTGTTTGTCTTCTTCACTTTCGTCGAAATGGGTATCTAGTTTAGTGATCTCGCTAAAGTCACTAATCACTTCCTTTACATCAGCCGAAAACTTACCGTAGTCTTTTTGCTTAAGGCCAAAGCCCAGTAAAAATCCGGACACCCAGGCTACCAAGGCATTGGCCTGATCGCTCAGACTTTCTTCCATAGGCAAATACAGCTCAAACAGGTGCTCTGGATCATTAAAATGGGCAACGACCAGTTTATACAGCTCAGCAAAAAATTCTTTTAGTGGCGCAGCAAACTTCTGACCATCGTTAAAGACATCGCTCAGCAGTCCAAGGTACTCCTGCTCTTCGATATTCAGGCCACATGCCAGTAATCCGCTGATGGTACCGTGCACTTCAGCCGGGGCAATGTAGATATCGTGTTGTTCCAGCAGTAACTGCGCTTGCTGATAGTCTCTTAATTCACTCATGGATATTGTTCTCGTTTGCTTTCGTCTGCTTAGTCAATGCTACCACCCGAAGTATAGCAACAGCAACGACTTGTCTGTATGTGTACAATTAATCTGCGCACTTTTTTGTATTGTTCAGATGCCATACAAAAAGTGCATAAATCACCGTCAGTCAGACAACTTTTTACGGATATTTGCGGATAAAGGTTTCTAGATGCGGCTTGGTCTTATATACTGAAATCGTTCCCTAGCACGTTGGACAGTGGATGATGTCCCTGAGCCGATAACTTTTTCTTAGGAACGCAGTTTGCTTACTATTGCGCAGGCTCGGCAGGTACCGAGAAGCCTACGGTGGGCTGTTGCTTTCCGCCTTGAACCTTAGGGTTCAAGGACTGACATCTGCATCCGCGCTGCCGGGGACACCTTTTCTTTTTGTTTCAATAACATCCCCACTCCTTGTACCATCATTCAGATATTAAAAACCAGCCAGGCATAAAAAACGCCCCGAAAGGCGCTTTAGAAGATTACTGCGACAGTTTGCGTTTTGCGGGCTGTGCGTAGATAGACAACACCAGTTGACGTAACTCTTCCGGCACTTGCTCCAGCGCTTCCATAAAGCGGCTTTTTTCCTGCTCACTACTTTGGCTCTCATCGCCGGCGGCCAGATAGTTGCTCGAGTGCAGATAATAATTGCTGACAATCTGCTGATCGATGATTTCGGCCAGCTGCTCCGGCGTTTCAAACTCTTCATCTATCGGTGTGCCAAACGCCACATGGACATGGCCCTTATCGCTGCTAAACCCTTCGATGATGCTGCTAATGTCTTCGCCTTCGGCTTTAACATATTCACCGAACTGCTGTTTGTGATAAAGCTCACGGGCTTTTGACACAGCACAGGGCTCGTACTGATAAGAAATCGACACCGGTACAATCTTGAGCTGGCGCACATATTCAGCAAGCGGCAATTTTAGCTTGCGCCCTTGCAGCTGCAGCATCTTGAGCAATGCCGGATCGGTAAAGTCGACGCCATCTTTAGCACGTCCTTCTTTTTGTGCAATCCAGATTGAATTGCCTTCATCCAGCGAGTCATAAATATACGCAGACAACTGAGACAAGGCACGCAGCATTTCTTTCGGTGCCTTGGCAGATCGCTTCACGATAAAGCTCTTGTTCAGGCGCATCAGCTCTGTGATATACGGCACCTGCAACAGGTTATCTCCAATGGCGATACGCACAGTTTGCATCTGCTGCTGATGCAGGCCCCAGTTAACCAGTGCCGGATCCAGTACTATGTCTCTGTGGTTAGAGATAAACAGATAGGCGCCTTGCTTGTTGAGTTTATCTAGCCCTGAGTACGTTACCTTGCTGGTAGTGCGCTCAATCAGCATAGACAGATAGCCGGCAACCTCATCCTGTACCGCTTCAACGTTGGTAACTGACTGCCACTTTTTCTTCAGCCGACTGCGTACCAGTGGCCGGGATATCAGATCCCACCCTGCCAGCCACTTGGGCAGGTTATGCTCCGCAATCACATCAATAAACTGATCATCGTCCAGCAAACGCTGTAAAGCTGCGGGGACTTCATCGTCATTGTAAGGTCTGATATCTGCGTATTTATCCACTAAACTACTCTTTTATTATTGGTGGTTGTCATCAAAACGTCTTATTCTATCGCGCGCCCGGATCGGAAGCTAAGAATATCAAGTCTGACCAGAGGAGCCTGTACAACTCGCGCTATTATACAGGCTCCCGCGTATTATACCGATGTCTGGGCAGGTAAAAAACGCTGCTTCATGCCCTGCAGCATCAGCCGGCCCATTAACAAAGCCAGTACAACACCACTGCTCAGTGTTAGCCAGTATGGCAAAACTTCATGGTTGTGTCCCATCATAGGTGCCACGGTGAAGCCAAATTGTGCCACCAGCCAGTCGGTTAAAAACCCGAACATAATCGCCACGCCGATGACTGCCCCAAGGTAAGCAAACACAGCGCGACGACCCAGCTCTTTGGCCACCACGCCTATGGTGGCGACATTGGTCGCGGGGCCAGCCAGCATAAAGACTAACACAGCGCCGGGAGACACCCCCGCCAAAAGTAATCCGGCTGCAATGGGCGTTGATGCTGTGGCACAGATGTACATCGGAATACTAACCAGAATGACCACTAACATAGCCAGGATCCCATTACCCCATTGAGCCAAAAAAGCTTCAGGAACATAGGTTTGTACTAAGGCGGCAAAGAATAGACCAATCAGTAGCCATTGCATAGTATCGGCTAACAATTTATTACAGCTAAATTGCACGGCAGACGTCAACTCTTGCCAAAGCCCAGGATTAGATGGTGCGGATGCACAGCAGGAGGAGGCCTGCTCAGGGTGCTTTTGAGCAGGCTTGCTATCGCAGCAACTGCTTTGTGGTACTGGCTGACCCTCACTCTGGCTATCGCAACAGCTGCTTGTTTGCACAGGCGCTGGTTTAGGCTCAGTAGCACAACAACTGCTTTTATCCGGTCCCGCTTTTTTTGCTGAGCCGCCACAGCACCCGCTGTCTAAGACGCCCGGAGTCGTGGACTGTGTGTTGCCCTCATCTTTGCCAACCAGTACTCCGGCTGTGATCGCGCTGGCTACCGCGGCAATGGGTCGGATCACAGCCATAAATGGTCCAAGCAGCGCATAGGAAACCGAGATTGAGTCAACCCCGGTTTCGGGTGTCGATACCAAAAAAGCGGTGGTGGCGCTTTTAGACCCGCCGGCACGACGTAGCCCGATGGCCGCCGGGATCACCCCACAGGAACACAGTGGCATAGGCGCACCGATCAGAGCGGCCTTTATAGTGGTCCAGAGGCCTTCCTTACCTAAATGTTTTTTTAAAAAATCTTTGGGAATGAATACATTAAGCAATCCGGCAAGTAACAGGCCCAACATCAGCCAGGGCGCTGAAACCAAAAAAAGTTGCCAAAAATTATCAAGCAGAACCATCTACATCCTCCAACGCGGTTAAAATAGAACAATCATCAGCACTTTCTTCGCCGCCACAGCAGCGCTGGGCCAGCACGTTCAAAGAGCGTTCAAATTTCAGTAGCTCTTCAATTCTTTGCCGGGTTTGTGCCAGCTTCTGTACAGTCAGCGACTTAACCTCCTCACAACTGTGATTGTGTTTGTCAATTTTAATGGTCAGCAGTTCCTGAATATCTTTGAGACTGAAGCCCACCGCCTTTGCACGCACAATGAAACGCATCTGTTCAAGTGCGCTATCGTTATATAACCGATAACCTGAAGCGCTGCGTTCACTTGCCTGCAGCAGGCCCTGGCGCTCGTAATAACGCAGTGTGTCGGTAGACACATTTAATTGTTTCGCAATGTGGCCAATCTTATACATAATCAGTCTTGCCGTCCTTAATGAATCTGATCACAGTATAAACCTTAGAGTTGAGTTCAAGGTCAAGTACAAAGATAAATTTTAGCGATAAAAATGATACACTCGGCGCCATCAGTTAGTCAGGAACGTTTGCCGTTATGAATATTGTTGTTTTAGATGCCGCCACACTGGCTGGTGTTAGCCTGGACCCGCTCAGAAAGTTTGGCACAGTCACACAGTACGATACCACCTCACCCACTCAACTATTATCACGTTTGCAAGGTGCCAGTGTGGTTGTGACTAACAAGGTCGTGCTCGATGCCAGCACCCTGAGCCAGCTGCCTGATCTAAGATTGATCTGCGTGGCCGCAACCGGCACTAATAATATCGACCTTGAAGCAGCACGGGCTCGCACTATTGCGGTGACTAATGTCGCAGGTTATTCTACCGCGTCAGTCGTCCTGCATACTTTTACTTTGCTCGGCAACTTAATGAGTAATATTCACCGCTATGCACAGGATTGCGCCAATGGTGCCTGGCAGCGTAGTGAGCTGTTCTGCCGTCTGGACTACCCTATCCATGACTTGTCTGGCAAACGCTTTGTAATCGTTGGATATGGAAATCTGGGCCGGGCCGTTGCGAAAGTTGCTGCAGCTTTTGGTGCCGAGGTGATTATTGCTGAACGCCCGGGACAAGAAACCGTGCGTACTGAGCGCGTTGAATTTACCGAAGCTCTGCGCAGCGCTGATATTGTCTCCATTCACTGTCCTTTGACTGATACCACCCGCGACTTATTCGATGCCAACACACTGGCACTGCTCCCGGCTCATGCCATTTTACTGAATACCGCACGCGGCGGCATCGTCAATGAGCAGGCGCTGGCAAATGCACTAACCACTAAACAGCTATCTGGTGCCGGTGTTGACGTACTCAGCACAGAACCAGCAGAAGCGACTAACCCGCTGGTACAGTATCAGGGTCACAACTTATTGCTAACCCCTCACACAGCCTGGGCCAGTCAGGAGTCCATCGCGCGCCTGATCCAAGGCATTGCCACGAATATTGACCGCTTTTTACAAGGGCGAGAGCACAACCGCCTGGTATAGCAGTGTGGCTTCGAACAGAAACGACTCGAATCCATCATAAGCGTACCCACTCAGCAACGAGTCACTTTAGAGTGGCTCCCGTCTCCGTGCGGGGTGCACAAAGTGAACTTGACTGTCTGGTGTATTGTCTGAATAGCTCCCTGGCCGCTACGTTCAGGGCCCCACCTCACTGTCCAGACCGCCAACACCCATGAGTTGGTTTTTTTGACCAAATATTGGCAAAATCTTTAAAAATTTGGCATTGGTTAAATCGCACTGAATCAACAAAAGACATAAGCATTTGATTTTTAAAGGGTTAAAAACTGGCAAACTCTTTGCAAAATAAAATTCAAAGAAAACAAAGACGGCTAAGCCTGGGATATAAAGATGAAAAAATTACTACTTGCAACTGCGCTTTTGAGTTCAACCGCCCTGACAGGCTGTGTTGTCGCGGTCACAGATGGCGAATTTAACGGTCACCATAGCTGGAAAAAAGAGCAAAAACAAAATCGCGAAAAAATCAGCCAGCTAAAAATGGGTACAGAGTACCAGAGTGTGCTGAACAAGCTCGGTACACCTGAATACACGGACATGGTGTCTAAGGGGGATTCCGTTTATCAGGTACTTTACTTTGCTACTAATAGTAAGCATTCAGACGGCGTAGTAACCAAAGATGAATGTACTCCTTTACTTTTTAAAGACAATAAGTTAGTAGGATTTGGTGACACAGCATTGGCCCACCTGCTGTAACCTGCTCGCACTCTTGGTTCAGAGTAAACACGCTCTGAACCACTTACACCACACTCAACACGGCTTTTTGTTGCCGTTCACGCGCATCATTCAGCGCTGAGGCAGCCAGATCGAGCGGATCCCGGTGTGCTCTAGAATAGTCGGCTTTGGTATAGCAAATTCCCACACTCACCGTTACATGCGCACAAATCGGCGAGTGCGGATGGCGGATCGCTAACGCCGCAACCGCCTTGTGAATAGCCTCTGCGACCTCTTGCGCTTCAAGCTCACTGATATCTCGCAGCAAAGCCACAAAGCGTCCACCATCATAGCGGGCCGTAAACCCGTCCATATTATTGATGATCCCAGCCACCACCTGCGCAATTTTATAGAGGCATTCATCGCCCCTGATATGACCAAACAGCTGGTTGTAACGCTCAAAGTGATCCACACCCAGTACAAACACTGCCAGAGGCCGAACCCCCGACGCGCACTGTCGCCAGAAAGTTGCCAGAGTTTGATCCAATGCCCGGCGATTGGGCAGTGATGTCATACCATCGATCAGCGCCTGCTGGCAGAGCTGATCGTTACGTTGCTTGATAGCCAGATGAATTTTTACCCGAGCTTTCACAATATTAGGGTTAAACGGCTTGGTAATATAGTCGACAGCACCTTGCTGAAGGCTCTGCGCTTCATCTAAAAAGCTGGCACTAGCGGAGATCACAATCACAGGCAGTTGGGCTGTCTCAGCATTGGCTTTTAACGCCTGCAAAAATGTCTGAGCCGCGTCGCCAAGCTGCTGATTATCAATGATGATCAGGTCTATACGAGTACTTTTAAGCTGTTTAAGAGCATGTTCAGGTGATGCACTCAGCGTCAACAGGTAGGTTTCTTCCAGGGTGTTTTGCAATACCACACGATTGAGCGGATCTGGGTCTAAGACGAGTATATGAGCTGATTTGTGCATTTTCTTATCCTTTTAACCAAAACGAAATAAAACACAAAGTTTGTTCTACAGTTGCCAGCAACTGTGCCTGTTCATCAGCTAACCGGTCAGATAGCTGAGCAGCAGCTTGTTTATCCGTTTGCTTTGCAGCAACCTCGCACTTGCGTGCCTGAGCGGCCAGACGGCGTAGTCCCAGCCCCGCAGCTGATCCTTTAATGGTGTGTGCCAAACTGACCAGTTCGGGGGCACAGTGCGTACTGTGCAAAGATGTTACGTACTCTTCACAAAGCTTAGCAAACTTTTCTACCATGGTACGGAGCAAGGTTTCTTTACCCATCATTTGGGCCAGTGCAAACGGATAGTCAAAGATCACCTCACTGGCCGGAATATAATCCTGCAACGCCCCGCACAAGTCCACCGGCGTAACGGGCTTAACTAAGAAGCCATTTAACCCGGTCGCCATGGCCTGCTGCTTTTCCTGCTCATGCGCATTGGCTGTTAGCGCAATAATAGGTAAGCTGTCACGGTCAAACTGGCGGCGCAATTGTCGACTGGCTTCGTACCCGTCAATATTGGGCATATATAAGTCCATCAGCACGACATCGGGGCGCAGCTTTTGACAAATGGCGACTATATTCTCTGCGTTACTCAGTGCAACCACCGTTGCACCATGCTGTTCGAGTACTGTTGTGCTGATATCCAGATTCACCGGATTGTCATCAACAACAATACAGAGCATTGGAGATAACAAGCAAGGTTCTGGTAAAGCCGCCTCAGGCACTTCCAGTGGACAGGTACTCAGGCTCTGATAAAACACGGGCCCAGGTAAACTGAAGGTGCCAGAATTGGCAGGCAAAACATCCAGGCAGCCGGCTGTGTCGGGCACCAGCCAGCGTGCATCCAATTCAGGCTCAGACTGACACAGTGTCTGAATATGTACAGGGTCATCACACGCCAGGTAGTGGACCGTGGCGGGAGCACTCAGCGCCTTAAGGTCAGCCACACTGCCCTGGCGCACCCCCTGGTGTGCCAGATAAGGCAAAGGTGCCTGATCGCCCAGTATTAAGAACAGAGATTTACGCTGCTCATCGCCAGACAATGCCGCTCGTTCTAATTGCAGAGTGAACTCAAACCGGCTGCCGACTTCGGGTTTGCTGGAGAGTGTGATCTCTCCCCTCAATAACTGGATCACCTGCTTCACAATTGCCAGGCCAAGTCCTATCCCCTCGTGGGGACGGGAACTAGTTTCATTGCCCTGTGTAAAGGCATCGAACAAGCGGGCCTGATCACGCTCACTGATCCCAGGACCGGTATCCCAGACACAAAACCTGATGGCCTGCCCGGACGCTTGTGAATCGGGTTGCAACGACAGGCTTACTCCGACCCGGCCATGCTCAGTAAACTTAACGGCATTGCCCAACAGGTTCATCAGAACCAGCTTGATACGCGCCTCATCACCTATCAATCTTGGCCAGATAAACGGGTCTACTTCTACCTCAAACGCCAGCTGTTTCGCACTACTCAGCGGCGTAATAAAACCACTCAAACTGGTTACCAAATCGACCAAACAAAATGGCTGGTTGTTGGGCTTACCCTGACCACTTTCAAGCCGTGCAAAATTAAGGATATCGTTCAGCATCGCTAATAACTGCTGAGCGGCGCGCTCAATCTGCTCGAGTTTTTGCTGCTCTTTACTGGCGTCCAGCTCGCTCTTAAGGATGCTTACCATACCTAAAATGGCATTGATGGGTGTGCGGATCTCATGGCTGATATTGGCAATAAAGCGACTTTTGGCATGGTTTGCCCGTTCGGCGTCCAGACGGGCACGGATCAGCGCCGTGACATTCTGAACGTGGATAACAAAATATTTGGGATTCTTTTGCTTATCCCACACCAGAGAAACGCTCAGATGCAACCAGCGCTTTGGGTCTTGCTGAGCCAGGCTAAGCTCACTGGCTCCCTGGCGCTCTTGCAGGCAATGATCCAGCACATCATTGAGCGCCTCCACATCGGCATCCTCAAACACGCTATACAGGCTGCTGCCAATATCAACGCACGTAAACAATTTACGCGCCGCACGGTTAAGCTCAAGCACCAGGCGGTCAACAGATAATAAAATTACCCCATTGGGCGCATATTCAATCGCTGCTTTAAAGTTTTGCTCCGATGCCCGTAATGCGGTCAGCGCCTGCTGTTGCTCGCTGATATCCCGTGCGACCCCTAAAGTGCCAATGCGCTTACGCAAGTCGTTATACAAAGGCGAAACCGTGATGAGGTAACTACTGCCTTCCAGCACCAGGGTGTCAGTGAGGCTTTGCCCCTGTCGGCCCATGGTTTGCTCAAGTTCCAGCAGGGCCAGGTGTCGCTCAGTCACCTCCTGATGCTCACGGGCCACCAGGTCAACCTGGGATACGCCCATAAACCGCTCAAAAGCCTCATTACAACCGATAAAAGAGCCATCGATATTTTTGTAGTAAACCAGATCTGGGACTGAGTTAAGAACAGTTTTAAGCAAGGCTGCCTGGCGCTCTTTGGCTTCCAAACTACGTGACAGAGCTTTTTTTTGCTGCTGAACCTGCTCATCCAGCTTAGAGTTGTTTTCCTGCAATTGTTGCAGCGCATTGCGCTTTTGTGTCACAACCCGTTTAATCTCCAGAAACCAGGGCTGCCAGTCTTTAGGGACTGGATAATTCATGGTCGCTTCCGGAGTATTTTCCTGATAGGTCAGATATTGGACAAAATGCTTTAATGGCCGAATAAATACCTGCGCGTTAAGCCATACGTACGCGGCGAACGTACATACAATGAACAGGATCAGAAACCCCAACTCCAGCAATACTTCATATCGCGCCGGAGCAGAAAAACGGCTCTCATCCTGGACAAAATTCAGCGTAAATGGCTGAGCCGCAGGGCGATAACTAAACCGTACTCCACCTTCCCAGGGCAGTTTGTCAGGACGTGCCACATCACCTTCGGGCTCCCGGTAGCCTTTGCTGGTGGCCAGGACCACGCCCGGTTGTGTGCCCTTTAATGCCAGCTCTCCGCCACCAAAGGTCATCTGTTGCAACTTGCCAGCCAGTTTATCAACATCATAGATCAACAGAATTTGCGACAATGAGCCACTCGCCAAACGCTGACCCAGCGCAAAATAGCGTTTACCAAAAACCCGGGTTGGCATGCTGGTGGCCGTGATCCCCAGACTGAATTGCGGGGTGAAACGCGACTCAACAATGGCCGTCAGCAGATTGCTCTGGCTGGTATCACGGCGTTTTATAAAAGCAAAGCCGTTGTCCTGAACAAACACCACGGCTTCGAGTTCGTCTATCAGTGCCAGTGCGGTATTAAAACTGGGACCCAGCGCCATGATCTGCTGCCACTGCACGACCAACTCTGGGGTCGGGACAAACCGACCAAGGCCTACGACTTCTCCCCCATTATCGGGAAGCTGACGATAAAAATACCCCGCCTGCTGACGAATATTTTGCTGCCAGTCTGCATCCAGCTGATAGCGGATAGGCTCTGCAAGGCTATTACGAATACTGGTGATCACCGTTTGTGCGGCCAGCGTTTCCTGCTCAACTTGACCGGCAAGCACGAAAAACTGGGCCTGGTAAACCTGATACTGGCGCTCAAGCTTAATATGATAAAGGTGAAAACACAGCACCACTGCCAGCAACATAGGTACCAGCAAGGCCACACTAATCGCCTTACGATAGTTCTTGAGAGGGAGAAATTGCGCCACACAGCGACTCGACGTTAGTTCCTTGTTTTAGCAAGAGTAACGAGCAGTTGCCAATCTTTCAAGCTGGTCAGCAAGTAAAAACCCGAGGTTGGGAAGCCGAAAATTAAGTGTTGGCCACTTTTGTATTATTACGACCGTCCGACTTTGCGTCGTACAAGGCCATATCTGCGCGTTTAATTAAACTGTCCATATCGTCTTCTATCTTTGCCTGAGCAACACCAAAACTACAGGTCACGGAAAACACCGTGCCCGAGGCATCAAACTGCATTTCTGCAATCTCCATGCGGGCACGCTCCACAGTGGCCAAAGCAACCTTACTGTTTGTCATAGGTAAAATAAGGCTAAACTCTTCGCCACCGAACCGGGCAATCGTGTCGCTACTGCGAAACGTCTTACTAAGGTAATCTGCAAGCCTTTTTAAAACAACATCGCCTACATCGTGTCCCCATTTGTCATTCACGGACTTAAAGTGATCAATATCAAACAAAACCAGCGTAAGATCATGTTGATAACGACTAACCCGTGCTAACTCCTGCTGAAGCTGCTCATGCAAGTAACGACGATTGCAAAGTCCGGTAAGGGGATCTGTAATGCTCAATATTTTAAGCTTATCGTTGGCAGTTTGCAGTTCTTCCGTACGCTCTTTCACTTTGTTATTCAAATTTTGATTCAGTTCTTTGAGGGAATCAATCATGTAGTTAAAATGCGCTGTTAATTGCTTCACCTCCTGAAAACTTTCACTACTGTTGTACTGCTCAAATTCGCCACTCGCCACCTTATCAGTATGTGCAATCAACTTTTCTATTGGCTGAGAAACATACACAGCGACACCAACACCAACGATAATCGCCAGTACAATTATGACTCCCTCCAGGATATAAATAATGTACTTGGTCTCACGCAGCATAGTGCCCACTTCAGACTCGTTTATTTTAACCACCAGACCCCAGTCCATATCTGCGAGATACCGGGTATAAGCCATGACAGGCTCCCCCATATAGTCTGGTGCATTGGACATTAATATTTCATTGCCTAGTAACGCTTGAGTAATAGGCACATCGGTTCGCTCTTTGTCCACAATACGATTAAAAGCCGCCTGAGCATCATACTTTAACGGTACAGCAAACACTGCATCCCCCCGCTCATTTCGCACAGCAAACAACCACTCACCGGTCTCACCCAGGCCAACGCGTTTGCGCACAAAGTTAATGATGAAATCACCATAGAAGTGTGTTTGAATAAATCCAATATCACGATTTTCAACCTGTAACTTATCAGTACTGGTCATAAATAATTGTGACTGATGATAGCGTAACTCTACCATAGGCAAAGCTTTTACGATGGGCACATTCAGGCGTTCATTGAGAGGATGAGGATGAGAAGAGGCCACCAACATACCATTGATATCGTACAAGCTAATGCTGTGCAGCTTATTCATACTTGCATGTGCATCACGCAGTATCATATTGACCTTAGTTAGAGCCGTCTCATCCTGATGCTGTAGCCATTTTTCCATACTAATGCGCATCTGAGTGCGGCTTTTAATCAGGGCATTACCATCCTTTACGCGATCGACCACCGCCTCAATGCGATGCTTTGCAATCAAAGATAAGGCTTCCAGCTTATCTGCAACCTGCGCCCGATAATTAGTCGCTGTGTAATGGTTCAAATACTGCAAGGATAAAAACAAGGGCACAGCAGACAGCACCAGAAAACTCACGATTAAAAGGTGTTTTAGTTTCATATCCCCTCGACCAGGGTAATCTCAAGACTTGTTAGTCATCTAAATAACTAAAGTATAGTGAATTGTTAATAAAACACGAGACGAAAAAAGCGGGCCATAATGGCCCGCCCCGGTGTTATAAGTTTTGCTCGGCAAATGAGGCCAGGCGACTTCTTACCACGCCGTTGAGGTTAATGGTGGCAGAGCCCTCAAAGTCCTTAAAACGCTCCACAATATAGGTCAGCCCCGAGGTTACCGGGGTGAGGTAGTTGCTGTCTATCTGTGCCAGGTTGCCGGTACAGATCAGTTTAGTGCCTTCACCACAGCGGGTAATGATGGTTTTCAGCTGCGAGGCCGTGAGGTTCTGGCTTTCATCCAGGATCACCACCGCATTCTGAATGCTGCGCCCGCGCATAAAGTTAACCGACTTAAACTGGATGTTAGCCTTTTCCATGATGTAGTTACGACTCGAAATGGGGCTCTCGTCGTGTTTGTGCAGCACCTCCAGAGTATCTGTGATAGCGGCCAGCCATGGAGCCATTTTTTCTTCTTCCGTGCCCGGTAAAAAGCCGATGCTTTCCGCGATTTCCGGGGTGTTTCGTGTCACAATCACTTTGTCATAGACACCCTTTTCAATGATCATTTCCAGCGCACTGGCCAGTGCCAGCAGGGTTTTGCCACAACCCGCCGGACCGGTCAGGATCACCAGCTCAATGTTGGGGTCAAGCAGCGCATCGAGCGCCATGCCCTGATACACATTCTTAGGTGAAACGCCCCAGGCCTGCTGGTGCATCAGGCGCTCTACACTGATGTCTTTGAGCGTGACATGCTCTGCGTCGTAACCAACCACACGTGCAGCAAAATGATCTCCTTCGTCTATCAGGTATTCATTGACAAAGACTTCGGGCATCAGTTTGGCAGGCACCTGGTGCAACGTATAACGCCCCTGCTGCTCGGTCTGGCATTCGCCCACATTGGTCCAGAAATCGCCGGTAAACTTGTTATACCCTGAGGTCAACAGGTTAATGTCGTCAATTAGCTGATCGGTGCGGTAATCTTCCACAAATTTGAGTCCGGCCCCTTTGGCCTTCAGGCGCATATTAATGTCTTTGGTGACCAGCACCACTTTTTTGTCTGAGTATTGCTTTTGTAGCTGTATGGCGCAGTTAATAATGCGGTGGTCGTTTTCGTTGCCAGGTAGCCCGGAGATGCTATCCGGATATAAATGGTCATTGATCACAATGAGCTTACCGCTGCTGGCGGGTTTATGCGTGTCTCGCTGCACTTTGGGCAAGGCAACGCCTTCAAGCATTTGCTCTGGTGATGCATTGCGCAACACGTCGTCAAGACTGCGAATGGCCACCCTGGCATCGCTGCTGACATCGCGTTTTCTGTCTTTTATGTGGTCCAGTTCTTCCAGAACTGTCATGGGGATTACTACGTCGTGTTCCTGGAATGAAAAGAAAGCGAGGGGTTCGTGAAGGAGTACGTTGGTATCTAACACATACATTTTCCGGTCGAGGTCATCATTTCCCATAGTGCATTCCTATTTAGTGAAAACTACTACTGAACAAAGACTTGGTCGCCACGCAAGCCGATGCCCTTATCTTAAGTTTAGTCTATTTGTCACAAAAGTCGTTTTTATGACAGGCAGGTTAAGCACAGGGATGACGGACTGACTTAAGTGCGTCAATTTTAATCAACTGAGCTATGCTTACTTTTTGCTGTGAAGACATAAACACACTTGGCCAGACTAGCGCTAAACAGGACAACAAATCTCCTCTGCTGAAACATTCGCTCGGGTCAATAGCCTAAAGTGAAAAAAATCACGCAATAGGCACGTTTATCGTCCTCTCACAACCTTGAACAAGGCGGTGCTTCTCGGTACCATGGCCGCCTTTTTTCCGCGAGACGAGACAAGCATGAATTTTTCCTTAGGTCAGCGCTGGATCAGTGATACTGAATCAGATTTAGGATTGGGCACTATAGTGGCACTGGAAGGTCGCCAGGTGACCATATTGTTTCCCGCCAGCGGTGAGAACCGCGTGTATTCTGTGCAGGAAGCCCCGGTTACCCGTGTGATTTTTAATCCCGGCGATGTGATCCGCTGTGTTGACGAATGGGAAATGCGTGTTGAACAGGTCGAAGAGCAAGGCGACCTGCTGTGCTACCACGGCGAGCGCCTGGACACGGAAGAGCCGGTCACGTTGAAAGAAACCTTTCTGGATCACTTTATTAAGTTTAATAAGCCACAGGACCGCTTATTTGCAGGCCAGGTTGACAGATTCGACCGCTACACCCTGCGCTATCAAACCTGGCAGCACCAGTTCAGCCGCCAGCAGTCTCATTTAAAGGGTTTAATAGGTCAGCGTGCCAGCCTGATCCCACACCAGCTTTATATTGCCGACGAAGTGGGTAAACGTTTCGCGCCACGGGTATTGCTGTCGGACGAAGTGGGCTTAGGTAAAACCATCGAAGCAGGTATGATCTTACATCAACAGATCCTCACCGGCCGTGCCAGCCGCGTATTGATTGTGGTGCCAGAGAGCCTGCAACACCAGTGGCTGGTTGAAATGCTGCGCCGCTTTAACCTGCACTTTTCTATTTTTGATGAAGACCGTTGCGACGAAGCTTTCGCAGATTCACCCAACGTGTTTGAAACCGAGCAACTGGTACTGGTCAGCCTGGAGTTTATCACCAAGAAACGCCGCTGGTTTGAACAAGCCACACTGGCCGACTGGGATCTGTTAGTCGTGGATGAAGCCCACCACCTGACGGTAGAAAAAGACAAACCCAGCACAGAATATCAGCGTATTGCTGAGCTGAGCCAGGACATTGCCGGCCTTATTCTGCTTACCGCCACACCTGATCAGCTTGGTCACCGCAGCCACTTTGCCCGTTTGCAATTGCTTGACCCGGACAGATTCTACGATTACGACGCCTTTGTAGAAGAAGAAAGCCACTATAAAGAAGTGGCCGATGCCGCCAATAAGCTGCTCCAGGATGGCAAGCTTGACGACAAAGCCAAGACAACCCTGAGTGAGCTGTTAAAAGAAACCGACATCCGCGACCTGCTGAGTCAGGTTGAACAAGGCGAAGAGACTGCCAAGCAGACACTGCTGAACAACCTGCTGGACAGACACGGTACGGGCCGCATCTTGTTCCGTAATAGCCGCAGTGGCATCGACGGCTACCCAAGCCGTAAATTGCACGCCTGCCCGGTAGAAATGCCAAAGCAGTACAAAACCGCCATTTCTGTGATGGGTAACATTGGTGGTATTCAGAGCGCTGAAAAAAGTGCCCTGCGCGCCCTGTTCCCGGAAAAAATCTTCCAGGAGTTTGAAGGTGAAAGTGCCAGCTGGACGCAGTTTGACCCCCGCGTTGCCTGGCTGATCGACAAACTTAAAGAGCTGAAACAACAAAAAGTGTTGCTGATCTGTGCCGAAGCACAAACCGCCATCAGCCTGGAGCAGACCCTGCGCGAGCGCGAAGGCATTAAGTCGGCGGTGTTCCACGAGGGAATGTCAATCATAGAGCGTGACCGTGCGGCGGCTTACTTTGCCGACGAGTATGACTCTGCCCAGGTACTGTTATGTTCAGAAATTGGCTCGGAAGGTCGTAACTTCCAGTTTGCCCATCACCTGGTGCTGTTTGATCTGCCACTCAACCCGGATCTGCTGGAGCAACGTATTGGTCGCCTTGACCGCATTGGTCAGCAACAGGATGTGAACATTCACGTGCCTTACTTCGAAAATACCGCACAGGAAGTGTTACTGCGCTGGTACGACGAAGCACTGGATGCCTTCGAAACCACCAGCACCACCGGCCAGTTACTGTACAAAGAGTTCTCAGACGACTTGCTGGAACTGGTAGCTGCGCACAACTGCGACGAAGAAGCGCTCGACCCGCTACTTGAGCAGGTTGCCAAGCAAAACACTGTACTACGCGCCAGGATGGAACAAGGCCGTGACCGTCTGCTGGAACTACACTCAAGCGGCATGGGCAAAGCGGACAGTATCGTTGAAGAGATCGAAACGCTGGACGACGACGTAGTGCTGCCGACTTACATGATCAATGTATTCGACATCTTTGGTGTCAATCAGGAAGACAAAGGTGAAAACACCATCATCCTGAAACCGACAGAGCACATGCTGAACCCGTCGTTCCCCTGTCTGAAAGACGATGGCATTACCGTGACCTTTGACCGTGGCACCTCGCTGTCACAAGAAGATGCGCAGTTTATCAGCTGGGACCACCCTATGGTTGAAGGCGTGATGGACATGATCTGTGACGACGACTTTGGTTGTGCATCCGTTGCTTTGTTGAAAAACAACAAGCTGCCGGTGGGTACTTTCTTTGTTGAGCTGATCTTTGTGGCAGAAACTTCAGCACCTAAATCTTTGCAGATTGGTCGCTTCCTGCCACCAACGCCTATCCGAGTACTGATGGACAAAAGCGGTAACGACCTGGCACAGAACGTGGCCTTTGATGCCTTTAACAACCAGCTTTCTGCGGTTGGCAGACAAACCGCCAGTAAGCTGGCCAATGCCCTGCAATCAGGCATTCACCCGCTGATCAGCAAAGCCGAAGAGCAGGCCAAAGCTCAGATGGCTGAGCTGCAACAAGCGGCACAGGCACAAATGGAAGCCCGTCTGGGTGACGAACAGACCCGCCTGCAGGCACTGAAAGCCGTTAACCCGAATATCCGTGACGAAGAAATTCAGGTATTCGACAAACAACGTAGCGCACTGAGCGAGCACATCAGCAAAGCTCAGGTCAAACTGGACGCCATTCGCCTGATTGTAGTAGCGCACTAAGGCATAGCCTTTAAAAAACCATCAGGGGCACGGCTTTTGTGCGTGCCCCACCCTCTCCTGCTTCAATCAAAAAATGCGCCACAAGCTACCGTTCGAAACGGCGAGCGATGGTCTTTGATGTTTTTGGTACAAAACAGTAACATTACCCGTTAATACGCCACTAAGAATACTAAAAAAAGCAACGATGATTTTGAACATACTCCCCGTGCTTGTCATGCTCTCACTTGCAGGCCCTGTTGCTGCATCTGAGCACAATACCGCTGACTCAGACGCCCCGGTTGTTATGACGGCAACTACGCCCAATGCCCACACAGACAATAACTTTCGGATGGTCGCTAAAATCAAGGTGCCGGGTAATGCCAGTGCGGGACCCGGGTATTACCCGTTTAATTCAGCGTGGGAGCTGGCACGAAACCCCAGCAGCCGGCAAAGATTTGACGACTGGATAAAAGACAATGAGACAGTTACATATTATGGCACTCAAATCACGTCTATCATGGATAGTATGTTTGGCGCATTGAATCCATTCATCGATTTGGCAGGCATGGAATTGCGGTTTGAATTTGCAGACGGCTCTCATATTTTGATGAAAGCCCCAACGCTTGCCAGTGCCAGACTCAGATTCAGTTATGTGCCCGGCAGTGCGTCAGACGCCGACGGCAACCCGATTGCTGATGCAGGCACGACTTTGCAGGGCATTTATACGTTTTCTTCGTACGCCAGGCAGCAACAGTTTCTGGAAAAAGCGGCTGAGTATCATTCAGATTTCAGGGTGAAACACCTGGATGACACGGCGCAGCATCTGCGTATTGAAATAACGCCCGTTAAGTATAACCATTAAAAGAATGAAAACCGCACTATGTTAGACATGCTCAGAAATGGCGAGTTATCGCTCGCCCCATTTGTGTTCGCAGCTCAGGCTATCTTGTTTATTATCGTGAATTTAACCATTGCACATAAATACCACTACAGTAAGAAAGTGGCGCTGATCACCTCAATGATCCCGTTCGTGAATTTTTATGTCACCCTGGTCTATATCGCCATTGTTATTCTGAACTCTCGCAAGGAGCTACCCAAAGAACATAAAGGTAGCTAAGTAATACGCTATTATGTCCACAATGCATAATTCAGACTTGAATGCAGGACGTTATAAATCGCTATGTCATGCCATTGCGCTGCGACAAACGCCTGTAAAGTCACTTCTTCCGTAATAAAGTCCACAGGCAGGCTAATGTACAGAAATTTACTCACTATATGGCACACCTGCAAATAATGAGTAACAGAAACCTCATTAATTACTGTAATTCAATTTAATGCGCACTTAGCTACTCATTAATGCATGAGCGGATGCTCAGTGTGATTAAGCAATGTAACCAAGGTCATGACTGATGCTGGTTTTACCAAATTTGCGCTTCAAGATGAGATGGAGGAGGGGCATTTCTGAATCACCACACTGCGCTCAGAAACATAAAGCAGGCCAGTAAACTGACCTACGATCAACAACATTGTCTAGCAAGAAACTAAAGATATCACCTATCAGGTCACCCTGAGCAGGTCATAAATTAGCGATTAAGCGCACTGCCAGGTTTGCGGGCACTGCATGGTTCTCAGACACATAAGCGTGTCCAGATTGGTACCACCAGCAACATGTGGAGTCTGCTGTGGATTAAGTTTAGCAGAAGCGGTGTTAAGGTTTTTAACCGTCTTTTTGCTTAGTTTAAGTAACATCTTAATTTCCTTTGGTTAGTTACGTAATCCGCGGTAACAGTATCAGGTTTTTATAGTCACAAAAAGCCGAAAATGATGAAATATTTATTTAAATCAAGAGAAGATTAATAAATAATCATTCATTAAAAAACATTTATAAAAATAGCTCATACTTTGATCACTCCATTTTCTAAAGTGCATTATTAGCCAATTGGGAACATTTCTACCCACACCAGCTTTAACCTTTATTTAACCCAGAACACGTTAGCTTAACCTCTGAGCCGGCCCGTCCGTACTAAAGCAACTGTAGTGAAAGGAAGATCAACATGAGAAAGGTTAAAACTGGTGCCATTGCACTTTTGCTGGGCAGCGCGTTTAACGCACACGCGCTGCCCATTCCTGATGACTTAGATCAGGCGCTCACTGAGCTCATTGCTCAGCATGGCCTGACAGGCAAGCCCGATAACGGCTTTGACTTACCCAGTGTCGATGACCCCGAAGTTAAACTGGGTAAGCTGCTGTTTTTTAGCAAAGCACTCAGTGGCGATAAGCAAGTTGCCTGCGCCAGCTGTCACCACCCTTATCTGGGTGGCGGTGATGGTCTCTCCCTGCCCGTGGGCACACTGGCACAAGACCCGGATGTACTCGGGCCGGGCCGTAAAACCACCACAGGGCAATTTTATGTGCCACGCAACTCGCCCAGTATTTTCAATGCCTGGGTGCATAAACGCAGTTTGTTTCGTGATGCCCGGGTGGAGTTTCTTGACTGGCTGAACCCCGAGCAGGGAATCAGCACGCCGGATGTGCCTCATGGTGAAGCCGATCCTAATGCGGGTGACTCTTTGTTAGCGGCACAAGCGCGCTTTCCGGTCGTTACCCCCTCAGAAATGCAGGGCTTTGAGTTTATGAAAGGCGCGTCCAATGAAGCCGTCAGGGCCCATCTGGCAGCACGAATCGGCAACTATGGCAGCGCCCGGGGCGAGCTGTTTCGCAACCAGTGGCGGGATTATTTTGCCGCGGTCTATGGCGATAAAAGCGCCGAAGAAATCGTTACTTTTGATAATATCACCCGTGCACTGGCGGCCTACCAGCAGTCGATGAACTTTACCGACAACCCCTGGAACCGCTACGTTCAGGGCGATAAAAACGCACTGAGTGAATCTGAAAAACGCGGGGCCTATCTGTATCTTTATATGCCTCCCCCACCATCAGACGGTGGCAGCGAACCCGATTTCCTGCCCACCCAGTGCATTGGCTGTCACAACACCGACAGCTTTAGCCAGACCAAAGGCACTAACCACCACCGACTGGCTTTTCCACAGATTGGACCTGGCACTGGTGAAATGGGCGATGAAAGCAATGATCGCGGCCGTATGCTGCGCAACCAGAGCCTGGATGACATCCATAGCTTTCGCTCAACAACCCTGCTGAACGTCGAGGTCACCGCCCCGTATGGCCATGCGGGCAGTTACGATACCCTCGAAGAAGTGATTGAGCATTACGATGATTACCATGCGGTATTAGATGACTACATAAATAATCAGGGCTGGTGCAGACAACCACAGTTCAAAGACATAGAAAATTGTGTCGACTTGTTCCCCGATACCCGCCAACACACCGACGCCGCCGCTAAAATCATTGACGATGAAATTGCCGACGGTGCCCCGGTACTGCGCAAGCTGGAGCTGAGCACCCAGGAAAAAACAGATCTGGTCAACTTTATGAAAGCGCTGACCGATCCATGCGTAAAGCAAGCTGAGTGCCTCAAAGCCTGGCTGCCGCAACCACAGGAAGGCGATCCGGATGGCCTGCAACTGTTTGCCAAAAACTATCAGGGGGTACCCTTGTATCTGCCTGCGGACTGCCGTCAGGGCGATACGGCGGTAACGGGCAGCCGCTTGTTGCTGGCGCAGGGTGAGTGTATTTCGGGCAAAGCCCATTATTTTTATGTGGATGTCGCCCAGGATAACACCACCTTGTATTTCAGCAGCCGTGGTGGCGCTGGACGCCCTCGCCTGTTTTACAACCCCGACCAATGGCCCGATCCGGCCAATGCTCGGGCAATATCGCGTGGCACAGGCACCGAGCAGGTGCTGAAAGTAACCGTCAATCGGGGCCGCCACTTTGTCTCTGCACTGGCTCCTCAGGGCTATGAGGGGCTGACAATTGCAGCGGGTATCGACAGCGCCCTGCGTGAGCCCGGTGAGCAACCCCGCGATATCGTCAATGCCTGCGAGCAGGGCCTGCCCAGTGGCTATGCTGAGCTGATGCCTGGTCGCGCCCAATGTGCATCCCCCGGTGACAGTTACTTTTTTGTCAAAGTGACTGAACCGGGAAGCACGCTGGAAGTTCGCACCCGACACGGCGCTGGCAACAGCGACCTGTTTGTTAGCAACTTCTGGCCCGGCACCAGTATGTATACCTTTGCCTCACGCTCAGCAGATAACACTGAGTTTCTGCGCATCGACGGCGCAGCCCCCGGCTGGTATTACTTTTTGCTCTCAGGTGATGGCCAGAATGAGGGCGTGAGTATTCAGGTTGACCTCATTCGGTCTGACCACCCAAAAGATCATAAACAGAACCGCAAGCCAAACTAGCGTCCTCGCTCTGTTTTGCCCACACGATATCGAATACCAAATCACATTAATACATAACCAACTGGAGGGATTAAATCTGTCGCTAACTGTGTTAAAAATTTCTCATTTAGAGCAACTAAACAACAAAATTTTTGCCTCGCCTATATGGATGTAGGTGCCTCAGCGATAGCAGGACGCGGGAGCGGTGTTATCGACGAGATTTTCTCGCCTCAAGATTGGTTACTTAATTAAGTGCATTGGTATCAGCCGTGATATCAACCCCCGAAGCCGTAGTCCTACCTGCGGCTTTTTCTTCTTCACAGTCTAATCAAAGACTTGCAGTGACCGACAATCTCTTTAACCCGCCTTTAACCGTGCACTCTCTAGACTGGCGGTTACTTTTTACCCGCATCAAAAATTGGCGGGCAAACCTAAGTGCTTATTCAGAGAATTCATCATGACGTTACTCAACAACCGTTTACTCATAACCCAGCTGGCTTTTTGTGGCCTGTGTGCTGCCATTGTTTTTGCTATCCCCTCTCTGGGTAGTGCCGAGGCCCATGCCCAGCCTCAGCCAGGCTCTGAGCAACGCCAACAAACGAGCGCAGCCCTGAGCCTGCCTCAGGTCACGGTCACCCCGGTGCAGGCAGCCAGTTACACTCGGGTCATTACCGCGCATGGCACAGTCAAGGCCACTCACGCACTGACGCTCAGTAGCGAGGTGGGCGGCCGGGTGACTCAGCTACATCCAGACTTTAAGCAAGGGGCACGCCTGTCGGCGGGGGCCGTACTGGCACGCATAGACGACACCCAGTTGCAACAGGCGCTGGCAAGTGCCGAAGTATCGCTGGCACAAGCTAAACTGGATGCGGAAGAAGAAAAGCTACAGAGCTCACCAAACAAAGCGCAGTGGCGCCAGCTGGCCAGCACCGACAGTAAAGGGATCTTGTCTTCTTTACGTGCTCCACAGCAGGACGTTGTGGCCACGCAGCTAAGCTTAGCTGAAGCGCAGCTGCAAAGTGCCCGGTATAACCTGGCTGCCAGCCAGTTTACCCTGCCCTTTGATGCCACCATAGTCACGCGCTCAGTACAGCCTGGCAGTTATGTCCAACCGGGCAGCCCCATTGCCACACTTTACAGCACAGCGCAGGCCGAAGTATCCGTTGAACTCAGCGCCGAGCAATGGCAGCACCTGCCCACTCAGGCGATGCCCGAAGACGGCTGGACGGTTACGCTCAACGATGCCACAAGCGATACCGCAGACACACAATGGCACGGCCAAGTGACACGTCTGAGTCAGCATATTGACCCTCAGTCGCGCCAACGTCTGGCCATTGTCAGCGTAGACAACCCCCTAGATCAGGCTCAGCCGCTGTACTTTGGCAGCTATGTGGAGGTGCACATTAAAGGTGTCGAGCAAAAAGACCTGTGGCGCATTCCCGCATCAGCCTTGTCGCAGCAAAATCATATCTGGTATGTCGATGAGGAAAATCGTCTGGCGCACTTTACCCCGCAGATCCAGTTTCGCCAGCACGGCGCCGTTTATATCAAGGCCCGTAAAGGCATGCACCAGACCAACATAGTGCTGCGCCCGCTCAGCGCCTATCTGGATGGCATGAAGGTCACCCCAGTGACAGAGGAGCGCGCCCATGACTGAACGTTTTTCAATTATCGCCTGGTTTGCCAAAAACCCGGTCGCTGCCAACCTGCTTATGCTGGCGGTGATCCTGCTGGGGCTAAGCAGCGCCGGTAGTCTGCGCAAAGAAGGCTTTCCGCAACAAGACCCGGACACAGTACAGATCAGCGTAGCCTACCCCAGTGGCAGTGCCGCCCAGGCTGAGCAGGGTATTGCAATCGCCATAGAAAATGCCCTGGAATCCGTCAAAGGGATCAAACGCGTAACCACTACAGCCAGCGCCAGCAGTGTGCAGGTACTGGTAGAAAAAACCTCGCAACATGACCTGGATACCTTACAAAGAGACATTAAAAACCAGGTTGATGCCATTTACAACCTGCCGGAAGACGCCGAAAAACCCGTAATTACTACGGCCCAGCGGGAGCAGGAAGTGATCCGGGTGCAACTGTTTGGCGAGTTGTCGACTCAGACACTGCAAACCCTCGGCAGCCAGCTTGCCGACGACTTACTGGCTCAGCCCAATATCGCCACACTCAACCAAAACGATCACCGCGATCCGCTGGTGGCCATTGAAATCGACGAGGCCCGCCTGCAGGCCTATCAGCTCAGTTTCAGCGACGTGGCCGAGGCCATTAATCAGTATTCCGGTACGGCACTGACCACCAGCCTGCGTAACCCGGATAAGGTATTGCGCCTCAAAGCCGCCGAGCAGGCGCTTTATGCCAGCGACTTTGCCTCGATTGTGGTCACGACCACAGCTGCGGGCAAAAGCATTCGACTCAGTGATGTTGCCACATTACAAGACACCTTTGCCGATGACAGCTTTCATCTGGCCCGGTTTAACGGTCATCCCACCTATGGCATTACCATAGTGATGGACGAATACGGCGACATGAGCAAAAGCGTGGCACAGGCCAAAGCCGTGGTGGCAAAATGGCAAAGCAAGCTGCCTGAAGGCGCCTCGCTTATCACCTGGTACGACAATTCTAAGCTGATCACCGAGCGCCTGAGCCTGCTGAGCCTGAACGCGCTGAGCGGTATTGCCCTGGTGTTTATGGTACTGGCGCTATTTTTAAACCTGAAAGTGGCTTTCTGGGTTGCTGCGGGCCTGCCTTTTGTATTCTTTGGCAGCCTGTATTTTATGACTGAGCCCTACACGGGCATGACCCTCAACGAAATGACCACCTTTGGCTTTATTATGGCGCTGGGCATAGTCGTGGACGACGCCGTGGTAGTGGGTGAAAGTATTTACACCACCCGAAAGCGCTTTGGCGACACCCTCAGTAACACCATCAAGGGCACCCATCTGGTCGCGGTCCCTACTCTGTTTGGCGTATTAACGACCGTCGCGGCCTTTGCGGCACTGGCCAATATCTCGGGCGGGCTGGGCGTTTTATATGCGCAGTTTGGCACTGTGGTCACCTTATGTTTATTGCTGTCTGTGGTGGAATCTAAACTGATCTTACCGGCGCATCTGGCGCACATTCGCACCCGACAAAAAAGCCAGCGACAACCAAACCGCATCGCGGTGCTGTGGCATCGCGTGCAACAAAAGGCAGACGGTTTACTGACTGGCTTTAATCAACGCCTGTACAAGCCGGCACTGGAGCGCGTAATGCACTTTCGCTACGCCGCACTGATGGGCTTTGTTGCGCTGTTTTTTCTGGCCATCAGCCTGATCACCCAGGGCATGGTCAGAGTGGGCTTTTTCCCCGGACTGCCAGCGGATACCATCACCGCCACCATGACACTTTATAACGACGCCAGTTTTGGCCAGACTGCCCGTAACCTGGATCAGCTGGAGGCCCAGCTATATCAGGCCGAGCAGCAGTTGCTGGACGAGCAAAACATCAGCCACATCGCCAGCGTGTCGGTCAGTGCCACGGGCGATCAGAGCGGTACACTCAATGTGGAGCTGGCCGGCACCCAGCCCTACACCCTGAGCGAACTGGCGAAACACTGGCGCGCCATCGCTGGCACCCCGGAGGCCAGTAAAACCTTACACATTCAGGCGCAATTGGCGCGTGTTTCTAACTTTAAGGTGGAGCTAAAAAGCACCAGCGACGAAACATTAGAGGCCGCCGAAGCGACCTTACAGCAAGCGCTGCGCGATATCAGTGGCGTACACAGCATCGACAGCTCGCTGGCTCCGGGCGAAGCAACAATGCGCTTTGAAGTGACCGAAGAGGGCGAAATGCGCGGCTTTACCACCCAGCTACTGGCACGCCAGCTGTTGCAAGCCTTTGGCGGAGAAGTGGTACAACGCTATATGCGCAGCAAAGATGAAGTGAAAGTTAGGGTTCGCTACCCGCTGGATGAACGTAGCGAACAAGGGGATGTGCTTGCAGCCCGGGTGCGTGCCCCGGACGGACGAACCGTGCCGCTGGGCAACGTTGCTAAAGTGATCTACACCAGCGAAGTGCAGTCCATTACCCGTATCAACGGCGTCAGAGCAGTCACTGTGTCCGCTGCGGTGAATAAAACCCAGCTGACCCCCACTGAATTAGTGGCCAAACTGGAGCAAAGCGTGGTCCCAGAGCTACGTGCTCAGTACCCGGATCTGACGCTGCACTTTGCCGGAGAAGCCGAGCACCAAAAAGAAGCCACCGACTCCATGAGCTCGGCTTACCTGCTGGCGCTGCTGGCCATCTATGCGCTGCTGGCTATCCCTCTGAAATCCTACTGGCAGCCGCTGATCATCATGTCGGTGATCCCGTTTGGCTTCGTGGGCGCGATTTTAGGACACTGGGGCTTAGGCTTAACGCTCAGTATTCTATCCTTAAATGGCATACTGGCGCTCAGTGGCGTGGTGATCAACGACAGCCTGCTGCTGGTCAGCCAGTTTAATCGCTACCGCAATGAGGGGAAAACCATGCAAAATGCGCTACTTGAAGCCTGCACGGGTCGCCTGCGCGCAATACTGCTAACGTCACTGACCACCTTTGCCGGGCTGTACCCTATTTTGGGCGAAACCTCTCAGCAGGCACAGTTTCTGATCCCCGCTGCGGCATCGCTGGGCTATGGCATCTTATTTGCCACTGCCATCACCTTGTTTTTAATTCCTGTTTTACTGCTGATCAGCCACGATATTGCCAACCTGATAAGCCGATTCAGCCCCATTCGTACGGAGCATGTCCCCCATGATCAACGTCATTTTAGTTGAGGACGACCTGGCACTGGCCGGTAACATCATTGATTACTTTGAGCTGGAAAACATCATCTGCGACCACGCAGCCAACGGGGTCGCCGCACTCAACCTGATCCGCGACAACCACTATCAGGTGATCATTCTGGATTTGAATCTGCCACGTATGGATGGCCTGCAGATCTGTCAGGCACTGCGCGACGAAGGCGACGATACTTCAGTGATCATGCTCACCGCGCGAGATCAGCTTGAAGACAAACTGGCCGGTTTTGCCACCGGCTGCGACGATTACCTGGTCAAACCCTTTGCCATGATGGAGCTGGTGGTCAGGGTAAAAACCCTGGCCAAACGTAAAAGCGGCGAAATAAAACGGCTGGAGCTGGCCGGGCTGTGTCTTGATATAGATGGCCGCGACGCCACGTATCATGGCAGCCGACTTAAGCTCAGCCCCACCGGCATGGTAATACTGGAAACCCTGCTGCGCGCTCACCCTAACCTGGTTACCAGACAAGTGCTGTTACAAGCCATCTGGGGCGATGAGCAACCCGACAGCAACGCACTTAAAGTGCATATTCACCACCTGCGCAAAGCGCTGGCGGCATGCACAACCCACATCACCCTAGACGCCATTCCCAGACAGGGCTTTAAGCTGCATTGCCATGAGGAGAAAGTTTAATGGCCCCCATACATATGAGCTTGCGCCGCTATATTCTTGCCGCCCTGCTGGTGCTGGCCACTTTGGTGATCAGTCTGTTGTCTGTGCTCTGGACCAACAGCTTTTTTACCGGGCTCGATGACATGATGAAAGGCACTATGCTGAATATGGCTCAGGCCCACCATCCCCAGCCCGGTCAGCCGGTTCAGGCGCACAACTTTGTGGTGGCCAGTCAGTGGCAGGATTTGCCCGAGCCCATCCGTGCGGCGTTTACCCGCCAGGAAATAGAAACCAACACATTACACAAGCTGGTTACCCGGGATAATATGCTGACAAGGCCCAGCGAAGCCCGCTTTGTAATGTTTTTTGAAACGCCCGATGGCCAGTCCGGCTTTGTGGCCCATCATTTTACCGCCCCAAAAACATCGCCCAAGTCCTGGTTTCAGGGGCCTGAAATATTGGGAATACTCTTTGCGCTGGGCACCCTTGCACTGTTTGCTGCGATCCTGGTGATGCTGATGCGCACCGTGACCCGGCCCGTCGCAGAGCTGCACGCATGGGCGGCCGAGCTGGATCATCACTCGCTCGACGAGCCACCACCGGTATTCAGGTATCGCGAGCTGACCACACTCGCGGAGCTTATCCAGCAAAGCCTGCAACAGGTCAAACATAGTCTCGACAGAGAGCAGGAGTTTGTCAGCTACGCCAGCCACGAACTGCGCACGCCCATTGCCGTGATCCGCAGCAGCGTAGAGCTGTTGCACCGCCTGGACGACCCCCGCAATGACAAAGGCCAAAAAGCACTCATGCGCATAGACCACGCCAGCCAGGCCATGGTCGCACTCACCGAAACCCTATTGTGGCTAAGCCGCAAGGGGCAACCACTGCGGGATTTAAGACCGGTTAAACTGGCCGAGCTAGTAGACACACTGATGCAGGACCTGGCCTACCTTAAACAAGGTAAACAGGTTGATGTCGCGATGCATACCGACGACTATCGCTGCGAGCTGTCCCACTCTGGCGCCACCATTGTGATTGGCAACCTGCTAAGAAATGCCATTCAGCACACCCATCATGGCGCGATTTCAGTGACCCAGACGCAGCATATTTTGGAGATTGAAAACCGTGAATATGCTCATAGCACTGAGGATAATGCGCAAAACACGCGCGCACCGGACGAGTTAAATAATGCCTCTGGTTATGGCCTGGGTCTGGACCTGGCGCGCAGGCTGTGCGACGAGCTCGGCTGGCAGCTGAATATCACCCATGATGCGCAGCGTTTTTGTGTGACTTTAATTTTAACGCAGCGCTACTGAGGCTGCTGCAAACAAGGTGCGCCACCTTGTTTGCAGCCATACTCTCAATAGACAAAGGGCTTTAGCCCTGTTTCAGCTTTTCGCGGCGCAACTTTAACAGCCACGACGACTTACTCTTCTGCGCATCATAGAACACAGACATGGTGAAAAAGAACATCAAAAGCAAAATGATATGTGCAGCAAGGCTTACCCCAAACACAATCATACTGCCAATATAGGTGGCAAAGGCAAAGCTCCACATACAGGCTAAAACAGTCATAATGTGGAAGCGGCTCACTGGATCTGGAATGTGCCGAAGCGGGTTTCTGGTGGAGTCAAAGATATAGGTGTAGACGTCATATACTTTGAGTGCGAACTGTTTCATAGCTACCTCTGGGTCAGAAAATAGTTCATTTTTTACTACGAGTGCCGTTGTATTTTGGATCTTAAAATCACAGCTGGCTGAGCCCGCAAATACCCGCATTTGTGTGTATTTTGATGTGCCCGCGCTCCTGAAATGGTTACATAGGCCGTTACAATCTCGGTTTTGCTCCACTGGCTTTTTCATAATATGCTAATCAATGCAACAACATGACGCCGCCTCAGCACATGAATATGAATAGCCGACTGTTGGGAAACTTAATTATAAAGGACTAATTTAAATGTATAAATCCAGATATTCGGAGCTCGACTGGCTCAGAGTTTTGCTGATTTTTGCTGTATTTCTGCACCATGTGTTTATGCCGTTTAATGGAGATGGCTGGCACATAATGAACTCTGAATCGAGTAAGGTGCTTGATGATATTATGGTGTATTTTGAGCAAGTCAGGCTGCACACCCTCTTTTTCATCGCGGGTGCCGGGTCGGTGTTACTGCTCCACAAAGTATCGGCAAGCGCATTCCTTACCACCAAAGTGCATCGGTTGTTTATTCCGCTTATCTTCGCGATGATGATTGTGGTGCCGCCACAGAATTACTTTGAAAACATTCAGGAATATCAAAATTTAGCTCAGGCATATAGCAGCCTGATGTTTGCCTTTCATGCAAACCATCTCTGGTTTGTGGAGTTTCTATTTATCTTTATGCTGCTGGCTGTGCCGGTTAATGTGATGCTCGGCACGTCATCAGGGCACGCTTTACTTCAGGCGATGGAGCGCATCGCGGTGCGAAAACACGGCTTGCTGTTGCTGGGATTGGTGGTCATAGGGATACGATTGTGCCTCAAAAGCGTTATGCGCTCGCAAGATACCAGCTTATTTAATCTGTCTGTTTCACTGTTCTTTTTACTGTTTTTTATGGCGGGTATGTGTTTTATGAAAAACCCTAAGATTTGGCACGCGCTGGCAGACAACCGCGCCACCAATTTTAAGTGGTTGATAGTAAGCTCTATCGCATTTTACGCCTGGTATTACAGACCTGATATTAGCGACTATGTATCGCTGGATATGCTCTGGCAACTATGGTGGCTTATCAGTGCACTCGTGTCCTGGACGGGCTTACTCACCTTAGTCGGTTATGCCAGTGCATGGTGCAAACAAACCCCCAAGTGGCTGCACGTGACCAATGAACTGATTTATCCGTTTTATATTGTGCATCAGACCGTGATTGTTGCGCTCGCCTTCTACATTGTGCAATGGGATGCCGGCATTGCGATTAAATCACTCAGCCTGTTGTGCTCGTCGCTGCTCATCTGCGTTGTTATTTGTCTCTTTGTTATCAGGCCATTTAACCTGACGCGCTACCTGTTTGGCTTAAAGACCGCCAAACCAAAACCTGCGCAAAGCGTCGCAGTGTCTGAAGAGCGATGACTATAACCGGCACATAGGCACACCCGGACTGATTGTTATGCCACTCATGACACACATAATTTGGGCTATCACCCCTTTTATTCTGATAGCCCCGCTTATCTTGATACTCAGAACAATAGCCAGGGTTTGTTCTAAGTGCGCTTCACCATCGTAAAAACTGCGTATTTTAGGCGTGCAGCACATAACAAGCGCAGTAGCTCCCCGCTCGCCTATTGGTGACCTGCCAACTACACTAGGTGAGTAACCCAAGTACTGCGCCCGGAATAACATGATTTATCGTATCTTAGTCACGATTGTGCTACTGCTGTGTGCGCCTTTGGCGGCAGGGCAAAACAGTTTTAAAGTCGTCTATTACGATGCTTTCCCGCCCTATTCGTTTAAAACCCAGGACGGACAGATGACAGGTATTCTGGTCGATATTGTCACTGAGGTACTTGAGAAAGAGCTGGACCTGAAAGTAGTGCATGAAGGGTATCCCTGGGGCAGAGCACAAAGAATGGTGTTCAATGGCCAGGCCGATGCGTTTGTTTCGGTGCCTACCAGCGCACGACTAAAATACGTCAGTGCCTCTGAACAACCAGTATTCGTTGGGCCAATTAATTTATTCACTTATACCAATCACCCAGACATGGCGGCTCTACTGCGTGTATCGGATACCAGCGCGCTGAACGCTTTCAATATTCTTGACTACATAGGCAACGGCTGGGCAGAGGCGAACCTGCCGCAGCGCGCTTATAAGCGCCGCCTGCTTTCAAATATCTCCAGTGCTTTACAGATGCTGGCAAAGAAACGAGGTGATGTCGTAGTCACCGACCGGGTTGTGGCACACTATTTTATCGCTAAGCACAATTTGCAAGACGTGGTGACTGAGCTACCCACAACGCTCGATATCGTGCCCTTTTCGCTTTGCATTTCTCATCAGTCACCGCACCTTGGCGTATTGGAAGCGTTTTCCAAAGCCGTAGTGCACTTTCGCCAGCAAGGTGGCGAGCAACGTATTTTAGATAAGTATAAATAGAAGTGGCAGACACCTAGTTTGCATCAATATGCCACACTTCCCCTTACATCTCGCCTAGTTTGGTGGCACTAAAGGCAGGCTTTGCAGCGTTCAAACCGCTACGCCCTCGTTATCGCCGTCAATTCGTGATTGATCTTTTTCATCCCTGTAAATACACAACCTGTTGAATATAAATAAAAAGAAAAAATCACGGTTAAAAAAACAAGTATCTTTGCACAAAGATACTTGACGACATCAAAAATAGCCAATATCTTTATATCAAGATTCTTTAAGAAAGCTTAACATTGAAGTACAAAGCGCTTTTGCACAAACCAAAGCTTGCTCAACCGATCTGCGTCAGGTGGCAATTTAACGCGCCTGACTTTTATCACTAAGGAGAGAAACCATGCTCGCAATAAATCTAAGGTCGGTATTTTGGCCCGACGACAATACGGCGAATGTAACTGAACCAGGACACACAAGCCAACAGCACAGTTTGTATCGCAAGGTGCGCAGTTCAACAGCCAGCCAGTGTCAGCTGGAGATAGTTCACCTGTTGCAGGAAAAAAGCCCGGAGCAACACAATTTCAGGGGGTGGTATGAATAACAAACAACTGATTTTTTGGATGATGATTGCAATGATAGCTCCCATAATCTGGGGGAGTACTTACATTGTGACCACTGAATTGTTACCGGCCGACAAGCCGCTTATTGCGTCGGTTTTACGGGCTCTGCCTGCAGGTATTTTGCTGGTTCTACTGGGCCGTAAGCTGCCACAAGGCGTGTGGTGGATGCGTTCAATTGTACTTGGCCTGCTCAATATTGGTGGCTTCTTTTACTGCCTGTTTGTTGCCGCGTACCTGCTGCCAGGAGGGGTTGCTGCACTGATCATGTCGTGCCAGCCCATTATAGTGATGTTACTTGGCGCATTACTGTTAAAAAACAAACTAAAGGCCCGACAGTTTGTCGCCTGCCTGATAGGTGCGCTGGGCGTGTCTTTGTTGGTGCTAGAGCCAAATATGGCGCTCCCCACAGCCGGCGTACAGGCTGGACTGGCAGGGGCGATTTCTATGGCAACCGGCATTGTGCTCACTAAAAAATGGGGTAAACCGGCGGATGTGTCTGTGTACACCTTCACCGGCTGGCAGCTGGTGGTCGGCGGCCTGTTTTTACTGCCCATTGCGCTTATCCAGGAGGGCTTTCCCAGCGAATTAACGGTGAACAATCTGATCGGCTACATCTATCTGAGCCTGATTGGCGCGCTGGTCGCTTATGTAGTGTGGTTTAAGGCAATTGAAAAGCTGCCTGTGGTCACTGTGTCATTTATCTCATTTGCCAGTCCATTATCGGCCACGTTGCTGGGCTACCTGGTACTCGGGGAAGTATTGACCTTAAGTCAAATACTGGGGACCTGTGTCATCGTGCTAGCCATCACCATTTCACAACAACAGCTGTTTAACCGAGCACTTGCAAGCCCGGCAACAAATAAAGCGCTATCCAAAGCGTAACTCAGAATTCAAACTCATTAAGGATAACGATGAATACTCTATTTGACGCAACTGAATACGGCAGCATTAAAGCCAACAACCGTTTTGTGATGGCACCAATGAGCCGCAACCGCGCCACTGAACTTGGCCTGGCCACCCCTTTGATGGCCACGTATTACAGCCAGCGGGCCACGGCCGGGTTGATTATTACTGAGGGCATACAGCCAAACCAGGTTGGCCAGGGCTACATGAACTCACCCGGCCTGCACACCTATGAACAGGCGCAAAGCTGGTTACCAGTCACCACCAAGGTGCACGAAAAAGGCGGTAAAATTGTTGCCCAGCTTATGCACTGCGGCCGCATTGGCCACCCCAGCTTGTATCCAAGTGCACACCAGTCCGTTGCGCCATCCGCCGTCACCGCAAAAGGCCAGACATTTACTCCTGAGGGCATGCAAGATTTTGCGCCGCCAAGAGCACTGACGTATGAAGAGATCCAGGCCACCATTGCGGATTTTGCTCAGGCCGCTAAGTTTGCCATCCTCGGCGGATTTGATGGCGTAGAGATCCACGCTGGTAACGGCTTTTTACCGCATCAATTTTTAGCCAGCAACACCAACCTGCGCGACGACGAATACGGCGGCAACGTAGAGAACCGCATCCGCTTTACCCTGGAAATGATTGCAGCGGTTACTGACGCCATCGGCGCAGACAAGGTGGGCCTTCGACTCTCACCGCATAACCAGTTCAATGATATTAACGAAGGCGATACTCTGCCGCTATATCAGGCTCTGATCAAGGCGCTGCCCACAAACCTGGCGTATATACATATTATGGAAGCGGCCTGCCGTGACACCAGTAAAATGGTCCGTGATTTGTGGCAAGGCCCTCTGATCCTTAACCCGCATAAGTCGTGGGAAGACGGCCCAACAACACCAGCCATTGCCACTCAGGTTTTACAGCAAGGGCTGTGCGATGGCGTGGGCATTGGTGCCCTGTTTGTTGCCAACCCGGATCTGGTAGAAAGAGCCAGAGTGGGCGCCGACTATAACGAAGTAGATGACAGCAAGTTTTATGGTGGCGGAGCCGAAGGCTATACCGACTACCCGACACTTGAGGAGGCAGCATTGACCGCCTGAGTCTGATTTATGGTCAGACTCTCCTTTACCGACCGCAAGGGTGATTTATCACCCTTTTTGTTTTGCTCTTAGAGCTGGTGTGGCGAGTGAAGGAATTGCCTGAAACATTAAATTTTAACTCAGTGCTTTTGCTCCATTGCGTTTTTGTTATGTGCTGAATAGGGAGTACAGGCAAAGCAAAATAAAACCTGGGAGCAAAATAGATATAGTCCTTTGAAGTATAGGGCCTGATAGCCTCTGAATGCCAAACACTTTTTTTCGGTTCATGAAATTAAATATATGTTCAGAACAAAACAATACAAAAACGCCACCAAAGCCTAATGCATAAAGAGGGTTATCTGATAATAAAAACCAAATAAATAAAAGTAGAAACCCAACAAACGAAATTGATGCTCTCTCAAGTAACTTTCTGATGGTGATTATCCTTAGATAGATAAATTATAATATTGATAAGCTCGGTGAAGCCCTGCTCTGCTTGTTTCTTCTGATCCACCGCTAAAATTTTTACTCTGAATAAGAACAATAACCTACCATCCAGAGCACTAGCCTTCAAGTATGCTGCTATCTGTAGAAAACAAGCCCTAGTATCAATTTTACTTAGAGCCAGATAAGTAAGAATTGCGAAGGAGTCCAGTTAAAATTACTATGCTCCTCTTCCTTGCCGTAGTCCGCTAACATCAAACTCATTAAGTATAGGCTTAAGGTCAACAACGTATAGTCTTCACATGAATTTTGAGGTAGATGTCTTCGAAAGTTGTAGTGTTTTTGGTTTTCTGGGGCCTTTGTTACAAGCCAATATACGCAAATACTTCGCCTTGTTTTTCAAAATTCATAATTAACTGACCATATTCTGCTTATATCTTTTTTTCAATTTCATGTTGTAGTTTTTCAAGCTCATCAAGGACTTTCATAAATTTAGTCCCGAAGTCAGTGACTTTGTACTCTACCCTCGGTGGCACCTCATTGTAAGAAATTCGCTCCAGGATCCCAAACTCCGTATTTTTACGCAGGCACTGGTTCAGAACTTTAGTGGTTAAACCTTCAATGCTGCGGACCATTTCACCAGGCCGATTGATCCCATCTGCCAAGAGCTGATAAACCGTAAGAGACCATTTACAGCCATAAATAGTCTCCACTATCTTTGCACTTTCAGTCGGTGCAGTTTTTCTTAAATATTTTTTTTCTCTATCTTTCATAAAGATGTACCAAAAAGTACCTACCTTACCAATTTGTACTTACTTTTTAACGCGACAGTGGTTCGATAAATTATCTCCGTACCTTAACATATATCGGAGAAAATCCATGACAACTTCAAATATTGCATTAATCATCGGTGGTTCAAGTGGAATGGGTTTGGCAACAGCAAAACAACTCATCGCTCAGGGAACCAGTGTTATTATCTTAGGCAACAACGTTGACAAGCTGGAGTCGGCCAAGTCTCAGTTAATCGCAATAGCGAGCAATGACACTATTATTGAGACATTACAAGCCAATCTCTATGAGCAACAAGATGTTGATAGAGTCATTCAAACGATAAACTCGGACCAAAGACATATTCAGTACCTTGTTAATTCGGCAGGTTACTTCAATCCTAAGCCTTATTTAGAGCACGGATTTGAGGATTATGATGCTTATGCTGCACTGAATCGGGCTACCTTTTTTATAAGCCAAGCCGTATCCCAGAATATGCGTAACAATGGCGGTGGTTCTATTGTTCATATTGGTTCAATGTGGGCTAAGCAGGCGATCAAAGCAACTCCTTCTTCTGCTTATTCCATGGCAAAAGCAGGATTACACGCGCTAACGCAGCATATGGCAATGGAGCTGGCCGACCATAATATTAGGGTAAATGCAGTGTCACCAGCGGTAGTGAAAACCCCAATTTACGAAACTTTTATCAACCCGGCAGAAGTGGACGATGCCCTTGCAGGATTTGACAGTTTCCACCCCATCGGTCGTATTGGCACACCAGATGACATTGCCAACGCTATTATGTTTCTATTGAACGAGAGTGCAAGCTGGATAACAGGCGCGATTTGGGACGTTGACGGCGGTGTTATGGCTGGCAGAAATTAGGCAACCATTTTTATTGGAGGTCAATATGACTACTTTAATCAATGCTGATTTCAAGCAACGTGTTGTAATTCGACCCGCCGACTATAAGTGGGTTGATTCTCCGATGCCTGGCGTTGAGCGCATGATGCTTGATCGCATTGGAGATGAAGTCGCACGAGCGACCTCTATCGTTCGTTATGCACCATACACAAGGTTTTCGCCACACACTCATAGTGGTGGCGAAGAATTCCTAGTACTTGATGGTGTGTTTTCGGACGAGCATCAGAACTACGCAAAGGGGAGCTATGTGCGCAATCCAATTGGTACGTCTCACACACCAAATATAGGTAAAGAAGGGGCAACTATATTGGTAAAGCTACATCAATTTGCTCAGGACGACACAGAACAAAAAGTAATAGACACTCAGAACCACCCTTGGCACCAAGGGCTTGTTGATGGACTAACGGTCATGCCGTTGCATGAGTTTAAAGGCGAGAAGGTCGCCCTGGTAAAATGGTCACCTAACACTCAATTTCAACTGCATACCCATTGGGGAGGAGAGGAAATCTTTGTTTTAGAAGGCACGTTTTACGATGAGCATGGCCAATATCCCACAGGCACCTGGTTTCGCAGCCCTCACATGAGCAAACATACGCCTTTTACGAAAGAGGATGGCGCATTGATTTATGTGAGGGTGGGTCATTTGTAACGCCGCAATAAGCGGCTAAAAATTGTTGGCTAAAATAAGCGAGGTACGAGCAAAAGCCAACTGTTTTTTGTCCGTTTAAGCAACTTGTTAGCGCTGATCTTCCCAGCGTTTTCCTGAAACTTCCCAAGGTAGAGCATTTTGTTTTCTGACTTTTCGAACCTTTCCATTTTGTATGTGGTAAGTCTCCATTAGATCAAAAATACGCCTACCGTTTCTATTAAACCTTATTAAAATAAGGACTAAAGGCTCGGCTACAGAGCCCCATTGATCTATAACAGCTTTTAAATTTTCATCATGGTATCGATTATCTGAATAGGAAACAAAAACCGAAAACTCACAATTGTCTCTAGCGCTATGGAGTTGCCTAACTTCATTAACTTTTTCTTTAAACCTAGGCTCTTTCCATTCCCATTCTAAATGAGCAATAACTTTTTCATCATTATTTTTTATTATTGCATCAGTTCGCCCACCACTTTCGAAGTAAGTGAAATAACCTAACAAGTCAGCTGTAGATCTAGTACAGATACCGAGATGGATAGTCCACTCAGCTCTTGAGCCGACCTCTTTTAACTCTTTAACGAGAGGAAAATCTCTATACCAAAAAGCATTAAAAATCGTGATGAAATCTTTAGTAATAATCTTCATAATAAATTAGACCACCAAAAGCGCTAACGCCTAAAACACCGGCGCAGCTAGCTGCGTCCGAGTGCTTTGACTTGTTAGGCTTAAATAGATTGAGTTTCACTTAAATTAAAACTTGCTCTCAACCTTTCTTGTTCTTCTATTATTTTTTTATACTTTTCTAAATTCCACTGTACGAGAGAAGCATTAAGAATTGAGTAACCTTCCACATTAAACTTTTCAAATTTTGTTCTTTCACCCTCTCTCACGACTACTAAACCAGTTTGAAAATTAAGAACTTCGGCCTCTTGACCATTTTCCGCATTATAAATTTCAAGTTTAGCTGCTATTGGCACAAGCATTCTGTCGTCAACATTTTTCCAGTGGGCTGATATTTTTGCATCAGGGTTTACAGTAAACCTTGTGGAGGTATACCCCTCTACAAAAGAGCCTATTAATTCAAGCTCTGGCTCCCCGCTAATCTGTTGCACAAAAACTATATTTGACAGCCAAGATTCAAGAGAGCCAACATTCTTTCTAGTTAGGGCCTTCAGAGGAGTATCTTTTCCACTCCCCGTAATTGAATTCAGTATTTTTGCTTTTATTTCTGGGTATTTTTCATCAATTACTCCAATTAGCTGAGCACCAAACACCAGAATAGCAAGGAGCAGTACTAAAACGGCGATAAATACATATATAACCGAAACAATAATACCCGAAATAACATATAGTCCGACTAAGAATGCTATTGTTCCAAAAATCCCTGCAATAAACCCTTTGTTTTTCTCAAAGAAGGGAATTTGTGTTAGCCCGACATATGAAATATAGGAGGCAAGGATCGAGCCTATAACTGTAGCTATACCTGTTAGCAGTTTCAGTAGCTTCTCTTGCAATGGTGGAGACTCTTGCTTAGATTTCAAAAATGACCTTAGCTCTGCCAGCGTAGCGGCAACTTCCTTTTCAATAGAATTGTCGCTTGGTAAATTGGATAATAGTTTTTTGTCATTCTGATCTGGCAAAAAATTAACATTTTCAGACTTTTCTTGTTGAACCGGACTGGAAGCTTCGGGCACATTTTGTTGAATAGAATCATCTACTTCATCTTGTGCTGTGCTGTTAATATCTACCGGAGCTTCGGCTGGCGATACGTTTAACTTACTCTCTTCTATTAAATTTTTAGATTTACCTACAGGGTTCTCCAAAGGCTGATCTACCACCTTAGTGAGATCAAGTGGTGTTATGTCATTTTCTACAGAAGAGTTCGAATAGACTAATGGCGAAAATAGCAAAAATACCCATATCACTAGATAAGATCTTAGCTTCATTTTTAACTCCATTTTATTCGGAAGCCTAACGCTTAGCTAAGGGGCAATAAATGGTTGGCTATACTTGCGCGAAGCGCCAGCCAACTATTTATTGTCCCAACGAACGCAGTGAGTAAACTTGAGCAACTTGTTATAGCGCATTAGCTCCAAACCACACTGCAATTTATACTTGGGTACTCAATTTTTAAGTCGGTGAAGCACGTTTGAAGTTGCTGATATGAACTTGGTAGAGCTAACCGAAACTTTTGAGAACCCGTAAATTCTATATTTGCTGGCAATTCAATTAAACCTGTAATTGAATCCCAAAACGCATCCCAATTATGACCATAAAAATCAGGGAAAGAGAATGCTGACGACAAAAGAACATGTAGCTGTTCTTCCGTTTTAATTGTACTTAAATCTATCTGCATAATTCCCTTGCGCTATAACGATCGCATAACCGGTGATTGCTGCTGGGGTGGTTTTTCCCGCGAAACGGATCAGCAAAAACGCCACAGCAGTACGAATCCGAGTTTATGCACTTGTTAGGCGATTGCTTCCTCTTGTTTTAGTTCAGGTTTTAAATGAAAAAACAATGTGATGAAAAGACCTACAACAAATGTAGCGTTAGCAATAGGTATATCATGCTCAGCTAAACCAGTTTTCACTCGAAAAAAAACATCAAGTAACATGCAGAATAGAAGTGTAGTAACTACAATTAGCCATCTTTCACCATGAAATTTTTCTTTTTTAAGCTGCCTTTTTATTGTGAAGGCAAAAAAACCACCAGCCACAAATGGAACGGCCCATTGGATGAACACTTGCAGTAAAGGTGCTGAAACAACAGCAGAATTCAACATTAACGAAGATAAAGAATAGCCATAAAAAGATGATATAAAATACAAAATTAGAAAGCCAATTACCCCTGCCGAACGAACCAATTTATCAGATAAATCTACACCTTTGTATATTAGGAAACAAACACATACAAAACTAGAAAGCAACACAACTACGATTAACGCTTTTAGAACCATAATCACAGAAGTTACGATGAATTCATGAAAGTCATTTTCCATTTCTTTTGTATTCATTTTATCTTGTACTTTTCGAATTTCAGACTCTCGTTTAAGCTCTGATATCAATTTATTTTGAGCTAGCACTTGTCTATCTATTTCATCAAACCATCCTTGATCGATAGACTTAGCAACTTCAATTGCATCCTGATATTTTCCAGTTGCTAGCAACGCGACCATATCTTTAGTTAATTTATGGTCTTCTTGGAATTCTTGTATTTTTACCTTGGAGAACTCAAGTTCACTCCGCACGCGGGTAACTTCACTTCTCAGTTCGTTTCGTTGACGCCATAAAGTTTGATTTCGCTCACTAGAGTCCTGTAGTTGCTGTTTTAAACTTTCAATTTTCCTAGAGTCAGAGCAACCCGATAAAATTAAACTAAAAAAGATGAGGTTAATTACTAATAATGCTTTTTTATACATATCACCAAGTCCATAGGTTATCTTGATCGCCTAACGCCCAAATCAGCCGCGCGTTTTTTGCGTCTGCTGCATTTGATTGTTAGGCTCCTCTTGCCACGGCCATTTACCAGCGCCTAATTTGTATGAGCCGCTTGCGACTAAAGTTAATACTGTCACGATAACTCCAATTAACTTTCCTAATTGTGGTAATGAAATCATTGAGAGCAGTTTGCCAATGCTCAGTTTAGATAGATCGACGTCGGGATCAGAACTAGGCATTGAAAGTTTCCTCTCTTCCATTGCCTGCTTCCAGCTTTGAAGATAGCCTCTAAATTTATCTGACTTTACCTCTTCCACATCCAGTTCTGACCAGTAGACATTCCAGTCATAGCCTTTTTCAATAAGGCCCTCAGATTTCAAGCCACTTTCAGCAAGAATCCAAATAGGTAGCTCATATGTGTAAGCAATAGCCCCCTCAATGTGAGTCCACGTAGTTGGTAATTTAATATTATTAAGCTCTTTTTCTTTATTACTTCGAAGTTCTTTGCCTTCCTCAAACTCAGACCTCGTGTAAGCTATCACCAAAAGCCCATCACATTCTCCGATGGTTTTTTTAATGACCTTTAGAGGTTGTTCATGTGACCACTCGTTTTCGTACATGATGCGTGATTTTATTCCAGCAGTTTTCAGCGCATCAATAACGGCATCAACAAAGGCTCTTTGCGCAGTGCTTTCGTCACCACCTTTACTAATAAAAATTTCAATTTCCATAAGTTACTCTCTGAGGATGCCTAACGCTTTAGTATTCATGCGTACGCAGTACGCATAATCGTTTGTTGAACTGGGCCGCTACTTGCACGCCGTATCCGGCTGGTGTGGTTGATGCTTTGGGATTTGCTTTTGATGAGTGACTTTTGTTCTAAACCATATGTGGTTTAAACCGTTACTTCATGACTCGCTCCCTGCCTGAACAACGTATTTATGAGTAACATTAGACCCACTTTTTTCCTATTTGGCAAGGAGCTGGCACTGCCTGGTTTTCTCTATTTGCTTGTTGTATTGGCCGAGTGGCCATCACCGCTGTACTCATTTATTTGGCAGACACAGTGATCACTATATCATCTGCTCATAAGCTTACTTCAATGTGGTGTTTAGGCAGATCCCGGCTCGCATACGTCCGGGATGACGGCGTGGTTGTCGGTTTTGCCTGTAACGAGCCACAACGGCGTGGTATGGAGCAGGCTTTGTGCGCATATCAATTCTAACCCTGTGCTTTGCAATCCCCCTCTCCCCGCCAGTCTCATCTTTGCGCCTAGTCCCAAATTAAATCCCAAATATGGGACTGGCAACTCTCAAATAAAATAAAAACACTAATTTTCAAACACTTAAAATTTGGCACAAAGCCTGCTCTGTTACTCTCAAATTGTTCTTATTCGACCAGGAGTGACAATGGACATTGCAGTAAAGACTAAAAAGAGCTGGCCTGTGCATACTTTAGTCATCGTATTTATCGCGCTTGTGGCGCTGGCCTTGGGTGCATATCAGCTTTGGCAGTACTCACGTGCAGAGCTTACGCTCAAAGCCAATTCGTTGATCATTAATCAGGTTAAAAGGGGTAGTTTCACGGTAACCGTGCGTGGTAATGGCGTGCTGGTTCCTGAAAATGTGCAATGGCTGTCGGCCAGTGGCGATGCCAAAGTCGAGGCGTTGCTGTACAAGCCCGGGCAGGAGGTAAGCCGGGGCGATGAGATTGTGCGCCTGACTAATCCACGCTTAGAGCAACAGCTGGCCGAAACAAAATGGGAGTTGTCGGCGCTTGAGGCTGAGCACCAGGCCAGTGATTTGGCCGAGCAAGCCGCGATTGCACAACAGCGTGCCGATATGCTCAATGCCCAAATGGCGCTTAATGGTGCTGAGCACGAATATCAGGCGCACCTTGAGTTAATTGAAACCGGTGCGGTCTCAAAGCTGGACTTTCAGCGCGCTAAAATTGCCCTTGAACAGGCGCGCCAAACTCTGGCGTCCAGAAAAGAGCAAATGGCTGAATCGGCCAAAAGCTTAAAGGCGCAGCAACATGCCCGCTTTGCCAGGCTCAACCAGCTAAAAAACCGGGTGTCGCGCATTCAAACGCAAGTGGATGAACTAAGCGTGCGTGCCTCCATTGATAGCATTATTTTAGCGCTGCCGGTGGAGGTGGGTCAGCATGTCAGCATGGGCAGCAACATTGCTAAACTGGCTGATCAGGGTGCGCTTATCGCTGAGCTGCAAGTGCCTGAGCTACAAATTCAGCAAATCAAAGTGGGCCAGAAGGTCACCATAGATACCCAAAACAATCAGGTACTGGGGCATATTACGCGGATCGACCCTGAGGTGATGCAAGGCAATGTGCAGGTTGATGTGGCCTTTAACGAACCATTGCCAAATGATGCGCGGCCCGCGCTGAGCGTAGATGGTGAAATTACCATCGCAGAGCTTGATAACACGCTGTATGTATCACGCCCCTTATTTACCCAAAGTCAGTCCCAATCCAGTATTTACAAACTCAGCTCAGATGGTTTAATGGCCACGCGTACAGCCGTGCAACTCGGGCTGGGCTCCGTCAACTATGTACAAATTATTCAAGGACTTGAAGAAGGCGATCAGATAATCACGTCTGATCCAAGCCGCTTCGAAAGTTTTAACCAATTTAGGATCAACTAGGAAACCGCCATGACTCAGCCTGTATTAGCATTAAAAAATCTCCGTAAAGTCTTTTTCTCTGACGATTTAGAAACCCATGCACTGAACGACGTGTCGCTGCAAGTGTACCAGCAAGAATATATTGCCATTTCCGGGCCATCGGGCTCGGGTAAGTCGACCCTGTTGTCGCTGTTAGGCCTGCTGGATACGCCAACCTCGGGGAGTTACCAGCTTGCCGGACACGAAGTGAGCAATATCAGCAAAGCGGAGCGCGCCCGGATCCGCAATAACCAAATCGGGTTTATCTTTCAGTCTTTTAATTTGATCAGTGACTTAGATGTGATGGAAAACGTCGAGCTTCCCCTGACCTACCGTAAAGACTTGAGCAAGTCGCAGGTTAAACAAATGGCCGCAGACGCTTTGGCCAAGGTTAATATGAGCCATCGTACCAATCATTATCCGTCGCAGTTATCCGGTGGTCAGCAGCAACGTGTTGCCATCGCCCGCGCCATTGCCGGATCGCCCAGTTTAATTCTGGCGGATGAACCGACCGGCAACCTCGACTCCAAAAACGCCCATGATGTGCTGGCGCTGCTTGATACCCTTCATCACGAGGGGGCCACCATTTGTATGGTAACGCACGACCCGCGTTCAGCCGAGCGGGCACAGCGCAAGATTGAAGTACTCGATGGCCGCATTATTGCCGATCATAAAACTCATGCTGCACAGCCTGAGCTTGCCGATGTTGTGCACAGTTAAGGGGAAGACGATGAGTATTCGCAGCGATATCAAGTATGCCCTGCGCCTGCTGGCAAAAAAGCCCAGCTTTAGCGCACTCACTGTGTTTGTGATGGCAACAGGTCTCGGCTTGAGTGTTTATCTGTTTTCATTTATGAACACCATGCTATTTAAGCCTTTGCCCTTTGAAGATGGCGAGCATTTAATTGAGATCACCACCTCAACCAATGGCCAGCGTAATTTTGGCGACTTTAATATTCATGATTTTGCCGAGGTTGAAGCGCAGTTAAGCGGGGCCAGTGAGTTTAGCGCCTATCGTAGAGCAGTGGTTAATATTGCCGGGCGTGACGGCGCGCGCAGATATGAAAGCGCCGATGCGCGTGCCAATTTGTTTGAGCTCACCCGCACTGCACCGCTCCTAGGCAGAACATTCACAGCCGAAGAAGACAAAGTGGGCGCGCAGAATGTGGTGGTGCTGGGTTACGATATCTGGCAAAACCATTTTGGTGCCGATCAGGAGATCCTGTCACGCAGTGTGGATATTAACGGCCAGCCCTATCGCATCATTGGCGTGATGCCAGAAGGTTATTACTACCCGCGCCGGGCTCAGCTTTGGCGACCGCTGCGCGACAATCCGCAGCAGGTTTCGCGGGAACAAAACGCACAGGTAACCGGGTTAGCGCTGAGAAAACCAGGTGTATCGATTGAACAACTCGACAACGAGCTAACTCTTATCATGCAGCGCCTGGAGCAGCGTTTTCCAAAAACCAATTCGGGTCTGAGCGCGTATGCACTTACCATGCACCAGTCTACCGCTGATGGCGGTATGTCGGTGGTTTATGTGATGCACACTGCGGCAATCCTTATCTTAGTGCTGGCGTCCGTCAATGTGGGTAATCTGTTGTTATCACGCGCCGTTGAGCGCTCTCAGGAAACAGCCATTCGCGTTGCACTGGGCGCACCGACTGGGCGTTTGCTGAGCCAACTGTTATGGGAAAGCCTGTTGATCTGCGGCTTGGGAGGGCTAATTGGGCTTTTGCTCGTTGGCTGGGGACTGGAGATAACGCAAACCGTCACCAATCAGTTTTTTACCGACAGACCGCCGTTTTGGTGGGACTTTGGCATAGACGCCTACACCCTGAAAGTGTTTTTTGCCTTCCTGGTGGGGACCATTTTTGTCACCGGCTTTTTGCCTGCATGGCGCAATATTAATGGCGACTTTAACGCCGTACTGCGCGATGGTACACGCGGTGCGCTGGGCAAAAGTGCCGGTAAGCTCAACAAAGCGCTGGTAATTGGCGAGGTATTTTTGTCTATTACCATTTTGATAGTTGCTGCGGTGATGATCTCGGGCAGTTATAAGGCCACTTATGCAGATTACGGTGTAAATACCGGCGATAAACTGGTCGGGCAAATTACTCTGCCAGAGGAGCAATATCAAACCGATGAGCAAAGACGCCAGTTTGTACAAACACTTAAAGCGCAGTTAGACGCCCAAAGTGGCTTTAACAGCAACATGATCACATCAGCCTTGCCGGGCTTTGGGGATAAACGCCCCGCTGTTGCCGTCGCCGGTCAGGAATATGGTCAGCAAGGTTTGGCCAGTTACCCCAGAGCCAATCAGGTAGCCGTTATGCCGGGCGCATTGCAACACTTAGAGTCAAAATTACTCGAAGGACGCTTTTTTAATGACTCCGACAACACCGAGGATAAGCGCACCGTGATTGTCACAGACAGTTTTGTACAGCAGTACATGAACACAGCGCAACCGGTTGGACAACGTGTGCAGTTCATTAACGAAGATGGCAGCAAAGGGCCGTGGTTTAAGGTTGTTGGCGTTGTTAAGCACATAGTGCAGACCATGCCGAACAGAGATAAAGCAACGAGAACCCCGTCTGTCTACCTGCCTTTTGCGCAATCACCGCGCGCGGCGGTTTACATTAGTGTGCAGCTGCAAAGCGACACACAGAGTGCTAAAGCCGCACTAACCCGGGTGGTTAATCAGATTGACCCGCAGCTGCCCGTGTTCAATATCGCCACTTTGGATGAGCGCCTCACGCAACGTGTTGCACCACTGAGATTTGTCGGGGGCGTATTTGTGCTATTCGGGTTAGCTTCACTGTTATTGGCTGCCAGCGGCATTTACGGGGTAATGGCCAACACCATTTCGCAGCGCACTCAGGAAATTGGCGTAAAACGCGCGCTGGGCGCCAGCGAAGGTCGTATTACCCTTGAGTTTTTGCTCTCAGGGACCAAACAATTGCTGCTCGGTGCCGTGCCCGGGCTGGCGATCGGCTTAACACTGGGATACGCCATGTCAGTGCCCATTGGGGTTGAGTTCTCCGATGTGGCCGTTACTGCGGTGGTGCTCACCGGCGTGCTTAGCCTGGTGGTCTTGCTGGCAACCTATCTGCCTACGCAACGCGCACTCAGCAATGAACCTGCGCACGCGCTCCATAACAACTAATTGATCGCAACTAAGCGCAGCCTGTTATTTATTCGCTGCGCTTTTGTTGTACACTGAATTTACTTAAGCGGTTGATAACACACATTTATGAACGACCCAATTTTAATTATTGATGACGATGAAGGTGTCAGGCGTGCACTGAGCCTGCTGTTGCTGGAAGAAGGTTACGCCAGTGTGCAGGCCAGCTCGCCGGGCCAGGCTATGCAACTGCTTAAACAGCATACCGTTAGCTTACTGATCACGGATCTAAACTTTACCGAGGACACCACCTCCGCCCAGGAAGGGCTGGCATTGATAGAGCAAATAAGAGCTGACGATGAACAGTTGCCAATTATTGCCATTACCGGTTGGGGAAGTATTGAAATTGCGGTCAAAGCAATGCAACTGGGTGCCAACGACTTTGTGCAAAAACCGTGGGAAAACGAGCGGTTACTGACGATAGTTCGTACCCAGCTACAGCTTGCAAAAGCCCATAAACGCACCCAAAAGTTAGCCGTTCACAACCAGCTGCTGCAAAACGAACTTGGTGTGGTGTCGGGGCTGATTGCCCATTCCGAGCCCATTAAACACGTTCTGGCGACGTTATCTCAGGTGGCCAAAAGCGATGTGAGTGTGCTGCTGACAGGAGAAAACGGCACAGGAAAGAGCCTGTTTGCGCGGTATTTACATGATTTATCGCCCCGAAAAGACGAGCAGCTGATCAGCGTAAATATGGGCGCAGTCAGTGAAAACTTATTTGAAAGCGAGATGTTTGGCCATGTTAAGGGCGCTTTTACCGATGCCAAGTCGCACCGCATTGGTCGCTTTGAGCTGGCTGATGAAGGCTCGCTGTTTTTAGATGAAATTGCCAATACCCCCTACTCCCAGCAAGCCAAGTTACTGCGCGTACTTGAGGAAAGGCAGTTTGAAAAAGTCGGTGCCAGTAAAACACAGTCAGTCAATATTCGCTTAATTACCGCCACCAATGCCAACCTGGATGACGCCGTGCACCAAGGCAGTTTTCGAAAAGATCTGCTATATCGCATAAATACCGTGCAGGTACATATTCCGCCACTTCGAGAACGCCAGGCCGATATTCTGCCGCTGGCGCAGCACTTTTTACGGCGCTCCATTGATAAGTACGCGGCGCAGGGGCGTGTTTTAACACCGCAAGCACAAAGTGCCCTGCAAGCATACCATTGGCCCGGCAATGTCAGAGAGCTGGCGCACCTGATGGAGCGGGCACACATTTTGGCGCCCACCGAGCAAATTGATGTTACGCACCTCAACTTACCCTCGGAGCAGCCGCGCCACATCGCCTCGAGCAGCGAATGCACAGAGCAGGAACCCTTGCTGACCCTGGCCGAGCTGGAGCAAAAAGCCCTGGAACGCCGTATGTCGCACTTTCAGGGCGACGCCGTTGCCGCTGCGCACTCATTAGGGCTGAGCCGCAGTACCTTTTACCGGCGTTTAAATAAAACAGGTAAATAATAACTATGCCTAAGTCAGCGTCTTACGAATCTCAGCTTTGCTATTTGTACCTTGCCAGTGCCGTGCCTTTGCTTTTTTTGCTCATTGTCACCATGCTGCTCACTGATATATCGGTATGGCTGGTGGCGCTGTGTGCTTTGCTGGGCGTGATAGTGCTGACCTGGAGCACCTTGTATATTAAACAAAAAGTGGTGTACCAGCTGCGAACCCAAACCAATTTGGTGGAGGCCCTCGCACAGGGCGACTACACACTCAGGGCACACACAGGCCCTCATGAAAATGAATTAACGCCGCTGTTTAGTGCCATCAACCGACTTGCCGAGCGTTTGAGTGCACAGCGCTGGCAATCAGCGGAATCTCAGCAACTGGTGCAAACCGTACTTGAACATATCGATGTGGCGATTTTAGCCATAGACGATCAGCAGACCATTGCATTGTCAAACCCTGCCGCACAAACCCTGTTCGCACTGGGTGACACCCAAACCAAACTTGCCCTGCCCAAGGCACTGGCCGCAGTCAGCCAACTGGCGTCCGGGCAAAGCCAGTTGATTGAGCTGCCCGTGGCACTGCAAACCAAACGCTACAATGTGCATGCAGAGCAATATTTAAGTGAGGGCAAAACTTACAAACTGCTGTTTATTACCGACGTGCATTCATTACTGCGCAGCGAAGAGCGCCACGCCTGGCAAAGGCTGATCAGAGTAATGAGTCATGAGATAAACAACTCGCTCTCTCCGATCACCTCTATTTCGCAAACCTTAGTGAAAATCGTCAGCAAACGCTGCGAGCCGGATATCCAGGCGCCACTTACCGAGAACTTAAACTTTATTCAGCACCGCGCCGGCGAGCTCAGTAAATTCATCGAAAGCTATAACCAACTGGCCAGACTGCCAGAGCCTGAGCGCAAAACTTGCTCACTACATGCGCTTATCTCTAATTGCCAGAAACTCTTTCCTCAGTGTGAATTCAACCTGCTCAATGCACAGGACCTGTCGCTCAATGTCGACCCTGTGCAATTTGAGCAGCTGTTTATCAACCTGTTTAAGAACGCCTGCGATGCCGCAGAACTAGCCAATGTAACCTGCCAGATAGAGATTGACTGGCAGCTTAGCAATCAGCAAGTGCGTATTACCATTTGCGACAATGGCATTGGCATAAAAAACACCGACAACTTATTCGTGCCTTTTTACAGCACCAAACAACAAGGCTCAGGCATTGGCCTGGTACTGTGCCAGCAGATCGTTGAGGCTCATCAGGGACGTTTGTCTTTGCACAATCGCCAGACGCAACCCGGGTGCTGCGCCGTACTGGCGCTGGAATATTCATAGTGGGTTGGTGTTGTTTGGGTAGAGAGTGAAGGGGTGAATTAAATTGTGAGAACAGGCAATTTAGCACTGTCACCCTCTGCACGCCTCTTATGAATTGTGTGTTTTTAAAAACCACGTTAGTTACCATCTAAAACTTACAGCCAAGACGGAGCAAAACTGGAACTGTCGGGTACCGGAATTTAGCTTTTGACGTCATGGTCTCTTGCTATAGCTCTGCGATATGTGACAGCGTTTCTGGGTGACGCTGTACCAATTTTAGCAGAGTGATCGCTTGCCCATTTGGTGCGCTGCGCCCCTGCTCCCAGTTTTCTAATGTACGCGATGATGTATGTAACAATCGAGCAAATACACCACGAGACATATTGAACTGCTCACGAATACTGACGATTTCGTCAGGCGAGATATTCAAGTCACCAATGTCATTAACTTGATGGGTTTTCAGAGTTACTTTACCCTCTGAGTGTTCTTTAGCTTCAACAAGTGCTGAACTTAGTTCTGCAAATAGGTCACGATTGCTCATTACGCCACGCCTCCATAAAAGCCTTTAAGTGTTTCTTTTGATCTGTGGTTAAATCTGACATTTCATTTTTGCCGTAAATGGTCAGCAAATAAAAACGACGCTTTTCATCGAAGAAGTAGTAGATAACACGTGAACCACCACGCTTTCCCTTACCTTTACTTGCTACTCGAATCTTTCGTAAACCTCCCGTGCCCTGAATTACATCACCTTGCTTTGGGTTCGACATAAGTTCAGCCTGGAACACCGGAACTCCTCATCACTAAGGTATTCATTTCGGTACTTTCCAAATATGGTTGATTCAATAAACACACTTTTCATAAGCAAAGTGTACGCAAGTAACGTATAGATAGCAAACTATGCGTGATTAGCGTGGTTGTTAATCTTTGGTAGTGTCGATCTGACCAGAGCTATAACGCCCAAAAAAGTATCGAACTGGCTTAAAAAGCTCAGGCTATTAACCACTAACCTGCCCGCTGACTTGTTCAAACCCAAACGTGTTGCCTCACTTTACGCCAAACGCATGCAAATCGAAGAAAGCTTTCGAGATCTGAAAAGCCCCCTATACGGTATAGGCCTGAAACATAGTAAAAGTCGACGCCCCAACCGGCTCGATATTCTGCTATTACTCGCTTTGCTGGCGACAATTATTCTCTGGTGGATCGGCCTGTATGCCCAACACTCAAACTGGCAACGAAAGTTCCAGGCAAATACAATAAAAGACCGTGCTGTTCTGTCGACTGTCAGACTTGGCAAAGAGGTTAGGCGACGAAGCGATTATGTTATGACGGGGAAGCAGCTACGCTGGGCTATACGTGAATACGTGCGCTTGATTCATCAGCTCAGGAGGCCACAATTATGAGGGGATCCCCCCACGGCGCAAATAATCGGCTAAAAGTAGTTTGTACTGGTCAAGTCCAACCGGACACTTTCTTTTTATAATTTTCATACTCAATTGGACTCATATCATCCAGTGAGCTGTACAGTCTGATCTTGTTGTAATATCTGATGTATTTCTCTACATCGGAGCGCATAGAATAACGTGTTAAATGCCTAATATTTAGCAGCCATTCATTCTTTAAACTCCCAAAAAAACGCTCGACAACTGCATTATCTAGACACGCTTCTTTGCCACTCATTGAAGCAATAAAACCATGCTTCGTTAGTAACGCCTGATAACATTTACTTGTGTACTGTGAACCTCTATCACTATGAAATATAAATCCTTTTGGTGGGTTCCTCAGATTAATTGCCATTTGTAGAGCGCGTTCTACTAATTGAACTGTCATTCGCTTACTTAAAGCCCAACCAATAAAGCGACGAGAATGTAAATCCATAACAATAGCCAAATACATCCAACCCTGAGCCGTGCGCAAATAAGTCATATCACCCGCCCACGCAACATTCGGTGCCGTTGGATTAAACTGCCTTGCCAAAACATTATCTGCAACTTGATTGTTATGTTTGCTATTAGTCGTCACTTTATAAGCTTGCCTTTGCCTTACGACAAGCTCTAACTTTTTCATCAAACGGCGTACTTTAAAACGCCCAATTTTGAAGCCTTCCTTGCGAAGCTGTTTCATCATTTGACGGGAGCCCAGGCTTTGCCTGCTCTCTTTGAACAACGCCTTTATACGACGGAAAAGGCGAAGCATCTCTGCATCTATTGCTTGTCCTGGCCGCTTACACCAATCGTAGTAAGCACTGGAGCTGACTCCCATAACCCGGCAAAATATAAGCGTTGGGTACTCGTCAGATTGAACTTGAATGAATTGATACTTTACTTCATTTCTTTCGCAAAGAAGGCGCTGGCCTTTTTTAAAATATCTTTTTCCATTCTCAGGTGTTTTACTTCTTTGCGAAGTGCTAAAAGCTCTTCTCGTTCGGAGTTAACCAATTTGTGTCCAGCCTGCTCTTGTTCAATATGTTCCTTCCACTTGTAAAGCAAACTGGTACTAACGCCTACGGCTTCTGCGGCTTGAGCTACTGTATAACCTTGTTCACTGACTAAGGCGACAGCCTCTTCTTTAAATTCTTTAGGGTATGATTTGTATTGTCGTTTTTGCTTTATCATGGATACCTCGATGTTTGACGTTATTGTCTCTTATCAATGTGTCCGGATCTATTAAACCACTACACCTATAACAAACAAAGACAACGCTGGGTGTCTGTGATTTGATTTTGATGGTTGGGGACTTTCAAGAAGTTCACTGACTGTCTCTGCAACCATTAAAGAGACAGCATGTGACTTGTAAGTTCAATGACCAAATGCACAATACAAGACCTGACCCCGATGTTCCTGACCCCGATGTTCCTGACCCCGATGTTCCTGTGCACAATGCAAGACCTGACCCCGATTTTCTGACCCCGATTTTCTTCATTTTTTACGGTATGCACGATACACATTTTCAAGGGAATAGCGACCTATATGTGCGTAAACTCGTTCACCATTAGAATTATGAAGCAGTAAATAGTTCCATTTATAATGTTTTTCACCAATAGTGACGTCGGTAAATAGTACAGAATGCTCGCACTCCCATGTACCTTCCTGTTTTTCCTCGGTATTCTCGGTGATTGATTTTTCAACCATAGTTCCCCAAAAACGGCCATCTTCTTCGTAATTCAACTCCCAACTACGTATATAAGCCCCATCTGCTTCTATAAATTCACCGACCCAAGTACCAACAACATCTTCACACTGATCAGTACCATTATTTTCAATAGAATTGATTAATGATTTTAGGTATTTAGTTTTATTTTCATCTTGTTGGTATGCATAGTCAGGCTTACCCCATTTCATTTTCTCAGTAACGTAAACTATAACAGCCACCGCTACCGCAAAACCAATGCCGTATAAAAAACCTGTTCCTATGTATTTACCTATAGTTTTTAACACGAAACCTCCTTGAATTTAACGCTTGCCGTAAACGGCACAAAATAGCAGGCTAAAATTAGCGACGAAGGAGCACAAGCCTGCTGTTTTGTGTCCTTGGTTTTACGGCCTTGTTATAAATTTATTGCACCAAGCCCACTTCAGAAGCTTTAGAAATATACCCTAACTTTAATCTTTCATCTGCGGCTGAAAATGTATTAGTAGATTTCCCCGATATTTTCACACAAGCACCAATAGCGGCTAGAGTTGTCGCTATTGGCATAGTAAAACCATTTGATAGAAAATCTATTGCGGCACCGGATGCACCAGCCATAGCAATGTCTTTACCATTTAGATTTAATTCAACAGATAAATCAAACTTACTAGTTTTCTTATACTTTTCGCCTGAAACCTTTTCAAGCGCTTGAATTTCTTTATTTAATCTTGAGAAAACGGACTTAGCTTCTAAAGATGGATCTGGTGAAGTTAAAACCTCTTTATATAAATCATCAAGTGTTGAGTGCAATGCCTCAAGCTCCGAGCTTCTCCTTTCCTTGAACTCAAGTATTTCATTGATGTTTGCATCTTTATTAGGAACAGGTAATGCACCAGACAAGTCAACACGAATAGTGTTGTTATATTTTGACGTTTCTTTGGGTAGGAAGATTTGATTGCCCGTTTGATGCACTACCCAATCTGTTTTTGAGTCTTTAAGCATTAACTCTGCAATCTCACTTTGCCCCTTAATTATAGCTTCACCGACTTCATGACCAGAAAAACTACCAACATGATTAGTTCTAGGTCGCCACAAGGCTTTACTACTAATTAAGTCTTCTTCATCTGGAATACCAAAATGTATTAGATTATTTGTTGGAATTATAATTTTATCCCAATACATTAAATAGAAACGGATATCCTCAGGCGTTAAGTTTGAACTTAAGCCAAATCCTTGCATTTGGAACTTAATATTACCAGCTACAGTAATTAATCCTCTTTTCAAAATAACTCTCTAGATGAAAAATTTATAACAGTGTATTAGCGTGAATACCGGTTAGATCCAGTTCCTGAAACCGTACAGATCCACAGCCAAATTATTTTATTCATAATAAGAACAATAACCTACCACCATTGCTCTTATTGCTCAAGCCAAAACGGCTTTGTTGAAACCGAGCCTTGTTCATAGCGAGACTTACGGTCTCGTCATGTAAAACTACTAACCTTTTGAATCTAATTAACTTAAATCGATGCTTCACTTAAACGAGACCTTCAAGCACGGAGAAAGCGAGAAATTTGACTTGGTCATTAGCCACACTCACTTATACCTGTATAAATAAACAGCACCCGGGCGGTGAGCGCTGCAACGTAAAATCAAGCGCTGTGCGCCATTATTTTTTGTATCGTTTTATTATAAAGCCGTTGTTTGTCGGGTTTGTCTTCAATGAACAACTACTGCATGGTGTTCAAGTAGATCCCGGCTCGCACGCGTCCGGGATGACTGAGTGGTTTGTCGGGTTGGTCTTCATTGAACAACTACTGCATGGTGTTCAAGTAGATCCCGGCTCGCACGCGTCCGGGATGACGGAGTTGTTTGTCAGGCTTGTCTTCATTGATGAACTACTGCGGGGGTTCAAATAGATCCCGGCTCGCACGCGTCCGGGATGACGGAGTTGTTTGTCAGGCTTGTCTTCATTGCTGAACTACTGCGTGGGTTCAAGTAGATCCCGGCTCGCACGCGTCCGGGATGACGGAGTGGTTGTTAGGTTTGTCTTCATTGAGGAACTACTGCGAGGGTTTAAGTAGATCCAGGCTCGCATACGTCCGGGATGACTGAGTGGTTTGTTAGGTTTGTTTTCATTGAGGAACTACTGCGTGGTATCTAAGTAGATCCCGGCTCGCACGCGTCCGGGATGACGGAGTGGTTTGTTAGGTTTGTCTTCATTACGGAACTATTTCGTGGTATCTAAGTAGATCCCGGCTCGCACGCGTCCGGGATGACGGAGCTGTTGGTCAGGTTTATCTTCACTGAGGAACTACTGCGTGGGTTCAAGTGGATCCCGGCTCGCACGCGTCTGGGATGACGGAGTGGTTGTTAGGTTTGTCTTCATTGAACAACTACTGCATGGTGCTTAAGTAGATCCCGGCTCGCACGCGCCCGGGATGACGGAGCTGTTGGTCAGGTTTGTCTTCATTGAACAACTACTGCGGGTGGTCAAATAGATCCCGGCTCGCACGCGTCCGGGATGACGGAGTGGTTTGTTATGTTTGTTTTCATTGAGGAACTACTGCGGGGGTTCAAGTAGATCCCGGCTCGCATGCGTCCGGGATGACGGAGTGGTTTGTCAACTTTAGTTGCACCCTGAGCAAGTTTTTGCGTTGTCCTTTTACGCAAAAAAGCGCCAGGCGATGCTGGCGCATTGCTGCGACTTAGGGCTTTAGAAGCCCGAATTATGCGGTATGTTCATGGGTGTACTGATTAGCTCATTGCAAGCGTTGACGTCGAATTGGCTGCCTCCTGGGCTTTAGCCTTACGTACCTCGCGGCGCGTTGCAAGTTTTACGTAGAAGGCCGGTAATACGAATAAGGTAAATAAGGTGCCAACCATCATGCCTGCAACCAGGATGATGCCGATACTGTTGCGTGCCTCAGCACCTGCGCCGGTGACCAGCATCAATGGAAAGTGGCCCAGCACGGTTGCTGCGGAGGTCATCAGGACAGGACGTAACCGGGTGGCTGCAGACTCAACCACAGCATCCAGTTTGCTGCGTCCTTCCTCTTGTAAATGATTGGCGAATTCCACAATCAAAATACCATTTTTCGCGATCAGGCCTATCAAAGTGATTAAGCCAATCTGCGAGTAAATATTCATTGTGGTCAGCTCAAAGTAAGACAGTGTCAGTGCGCCCATCATGGCCAGCGGTACGCTGCCCAGTAAGACCACCAGCGGATCTCTGAAGCTGTTAAACTGAATGCTCAATAGCAGATAAACAATCACCAAAGACACGGCCATCACACCCAGCAGGCTGTTGCCCTGCTGTCTGATCTGCCTGGATTCACCTGCATAATCAATCATGTAAGAAGAAGGCAGGACTTCTTTAGCTGCTTCTTCCAGCGCCGTTAGCGCCGCTTCTTTGGTTGAGCTTGGCAGCACGCCACCGAAAATACGAAACGCATTTTGTTGACCAAAACTGCTCAGCTGACGCGGTACCGTGGTCCAGTTGATTTCAGCAATGGCAGACAAAGGAACCCGAGTGCCGTTGTGCGCCTTAATTTGCAGGCTTAGTAGTTTCGACGGGTCCGTTTTGATCTTGCTGTCTACCACCGGGATGACCTGATAAGCCTTACCTCTTGCGTCAAAGCGGTTCACATAGTTGTTAGACAGCAAAATACCCAGCTGGCGACTGACATGGGCCAGGTCCATCCCTAAGTCTGCGATCTGCTCACGCTTCAGGGTTACCTCAATTTGTGGCAGGTCAATTTTCAGGTCCGTGTCGGCATAGAGGAAGTGGCCACTGCCAAACGCTTTGCCTATCAGCTGATCGGCATACTGCTTCATTTCTTCATAACTGGCTGAGGATTTCACCACCATTTCTACATCAAACTGGCCCGCTGTGGGTAAAGGCGAAGGCAGAATGGGCAGCGGGTTGATACCCGGTAGCTGTGCCAGACGACCGTAAACCTCAGGGATCAGTGACATTGTGGTGTAGTCACGCTGTGATGCGCTGATGAACTCCACCCCACCAAATGCACTGTTAGTGAAGATGTTTTGCCACATCTGCGTCGTGCCCGGCATGTCCAGTAAGGTATCAACCACACCATGCATGTTGTCTTCGTTGTAAGTCAGTGATGACTCAGGCGGAGACTGCACTAGTACGTATATCTGGCTTTGATCTTCAACCGGGGCCAACTCTTTTTTCGAGCCGGTGAAGAACGGCACGACCATCAGACTTAACACCATGGCGCCCAGCAAAATTTGATTACGCCAGTTCAATGAAGCACTCAATACGGTTTTATACTTTTTACGTAACCAGTCGAACCCACTATTTACTTTGCGTGTCAGCCTAGTTTCTTTGCCATCTGGCGGCGTTACATACGCACTCATGATAGGTGACAAAGTCACGGCTACAAACCCGGAAATCACCACGGCAATCGCCAGTGTAAAGGCAAACTCTTTGAATAAAACCCCGGTCAGCCCGGACAGGAAGCCGATTGGCAGATAGACCATCGCCAGTGTCAGCGTCATTGAAACAATGGGCACAAACAGTTGTCTGGCGCTTTGTAGTGCAGCCTGTAACTTAGGCTTACCTTCACGAATGTAACGCGAGACGTTTTCGACGACCACGATGGCATCATCCACCACTAGGCCAACTGAGAGCACAATGGCCAGTACAGTCAGCAGGTTCATTGAGAAACCGGCCACATACATGGCTGCAACCGCACCCAAAATGGAAATTGGGATCGTTACCAACGGCACCGCAGCACTTCTGAATGAGCCCATCATGAACAAAACCACAGCACCCACCAACACCACAGTTTCAACCAGCGTCTTGAAGATTTCGCTCAGCGCATCGCGCATATATAAGGTGCCGTCGTAGGCATAGTTGATACGAATGCCATCCGGCAGTGTTTGATTGATTTCATCGGTCATGGCATATAAGGCGTCGCCAATGGCAATTTCGTTCGCACCAGGCAGCGGCCAGACCGAGATATACACGGTATCTTGTTGGCTTAAACGTGCACTGATGGTTGGCTGCTCAGAGCCCAGTCTGACCGTTGCAACATCGCGCAGATAAATGGTTTCGTTGTTTGCCTGTCTGACCACGAGGCGCTTGAATTCGTTCAAGTCTTTAAGCTGGGTATTGGCCACCAGGTCAATGCGTTGCTTGCTGGTCTCGGTAAAGCCCAGAGTCGCAATGGTGTTGTTTGCAGCCAGTGCACTGTACACTTCGTCGGCGCTCAGGCCAAACGCATCCAGTTTCGCTGAGTCCAGGTCAACTCGCAGCGCCGGGGTCCGGCTGCCCTCAATCGCGACACGCTGTACCCCTTCAATGCCATTAAGTACCGGCGTAACCTGACGTGACAGATAATCCGTTAACTGGATCAACGACACCCCCTGGTTTTCAATATTCAGATAGAACAAAGCGTGTGGTCTGTCGGCGCGTTGTACAGTCACAACCGGATCTTCCGATTCCGACGGTAACATGTAGCTAACCTGGCCCAACCGGGCTGTGAGCTCCGCCAGTGCTTTGGAGCTGTCTTCGTTCAGGTTCAGGTACGCAGTCACAGTACTGGTGCCTGCTGTAGTGGTCGATTCCACGTAATCAATACCGGGGACTGTCGCTGTGACACGCTCTATGGGTTCGGTCACAAACCCTTTTACCGTATCGGCCGATGCGCCGATATAAGTGGTCGACACCACCAAAGACGAACTTTCAATCTTGGGAAATTGCAGGACTGTGATGTTAAGTACGGACCACAGCCCACCGATGCAGATCATGGCGGATAACACCACGGCCAGCACCGGCATAGTGACAAATCTATCCATAAAGTGGGCTGTATTTTTCATAGTGACACGCCTTCTTTGCGAGTATCTTCCATCGCCACTGCCTGCTGTGATTGCTGAGGTTCAGAGACAAAGGTCTTCAGGCCACTACGCAACTTAAATGCGCCGCGGCTTGCAATCAGACGGTCTTTCTCCAGGCCGTCGGTGATCATCACCCTATCACCCAAACGCTCGCCCAGCTCAACTTGCTGACGCGTCGCTCTGAGCGTACCCTGCTCGTCTTTTTCCAGCACGTAAACATAGTCGCCAAGTTGATCCTTTACGATGGCCAGATAAGGCACGGCAATCACTTGCTGATCCGCGCCAACAGGCAAGCTGATCTTCACCAGCTGATTCGCAATCAGCTGCTCCGTACGTTCAATGCGGGCCCGATACTTTAGTTGTCTGGATGTGGCGCTCATACCCGGCTCTACCGATTCAACATATGCCAGCTGAGAGGCTGCCTTATCACCCACCACAGACACACGAATGGGGGTGTTGATTGCCAGTGCCTGGTAAGTTTGAGGTACTGAGAAATCCACCCACATGTGTGCCTGAAGACCAACCATGTTGGTCAGTACGGTATTCGGCACCAGGTATTGGCCAACCTGAAGGTCGTGGATCCCCACCCGCGCGGTAAACGGTGCCTTAACGATTTTTTTCTCGACACGGGCAGTCAGTAAATCGACTTGCGCGCGGAACTGTGCCAGTTGCGTGATGGCTTCTTCCAATTGCTGATCGCTGAACTTATTACGTTCGTGCAGGCTACGATAGCGAACCAGCGTACTTTCCTGCTGCGTGACGCGCACCCTGGCCGCGACCAGCTGTGCCATTTCCTCTGCGTGTTCCATTTCAACTAAAGGCTCACCGGCGTTGACTAAATCGCCCGACTTAAAATGCAGCCGAGTGATTTTACCCGCTACCTCATTCACCAGGTTAATGGTCTGTGGCGCTTTAATCACACCGCTGATGTCTATGTATGACTGATACTGCACCGTCTCTACACGCATTGCTTCAACCGTGGCGGCTTGCTCTGAAAACTCGGTATTGCGCGCTTCCGTGATACGCCCTTTAAGCGCGATACTGCCTACGACCAAAATGGCAACAACACTTGCTGCAGAAACCCAGGGTTTAACATTCATGACTTTCTCCTTATTCCTTTACCATGGGGGCAGCCCAAAGACTGCACCTGAATCAAACTTCACAAAAAGATACACCAACTAAAGAATCTTTATATAAAGATATATATTCAAAAAATTTTGTCAATGCCTTTGTTGTCCTTGTAATATGCTGCGCTGTTTCTGGTTTGCGTATGCCACAGCCAGATACCCGCCACACTGCTGACAAGAATAACTCGGTGCAAGGCATACCTCCGGTATAAAAAAGACGACACGCCTCTGCCCCAGCTGCTTCTCAGCCTTCATAGATCCAGCTGTTGCGCTGTGCGGCATAAGCCCCATGCGAAGACAAATTTATCTCAACCATCATATACTTCTCTTGAAGATATTTGATGTTACAACTCTTCTCTTCAAATTTATTATGCAGTATCTTTAAGCCATCAAAGAGAACAGAGAAGTCATTGTTATGCACAAAGATGATTTGGTAGATACGGTAATTGCTCAATGGGAAAAAGAAAGGCCCGACATCGATCCCTCACCTATGGCCGTAATGGGCCGCCTGGTCAGAACGAATGCGGTATTCAGCAAAGAACTGCATAGTGTATTCAGCCGGTTCGGCCTTAACGGCGGTGAGTTCGACGTTTTGGCGACGCTGCGTCGTTCGGGCAAACCATATACATTAACGCCAAACCAGTTATTACAGACATTAATGCTAACTTCTGGCTCCATGACCAACCGCATCGATAAACTTGAAGCGAAAGACCTGGTTAAACGTAGCCCGGATCCCAATGATCGCCGGGGTGTGCTGGTCTGTTTGACAGAAAAAGGGTTGAAACTTATCGATGAAGTTATCATTGAGCACGTCGCGAAAGGTCATCAATTGCTCTCGCCACTGGATGAAGATGAAAAAGTGCTCCTGGCAAACCTGCTAAAGAAACTGCTGGTTAATTTGCATCACTAGTTTACGCTTAGCGCATCATATCAAAGCTAATATGAAGACGCCCCTTTGGGAAACACGGCGGGTTCAGTAATTAAACTTATAAAAAGGCGCTCCGGAGCGCCTTTATTTTTGGGTTATCCCGACAAGCTGCCGATTACTTATACGAGTAATTTAGCGTCACACCGTTGTAGTTGTTATATCCATATAAACTAATATGCCAGGTGCCTGCGCTTGGGTTAGCAAATGAACACTGTTCCTCATTACCGTCCTTCCAGGGACGACAGGTGTAGTTGTTTGCATCAGGCTGGGCATTATATCTGACATACAGATCTGCATCTCCAGTGCCACCTGTGATGCTTAAGTTCATCTCTTTTACGCCCTGAGGGATATCCCAGGTATAGTGCGTCCAGGCACTTTGATTGCCTTGAAGGTTAGGCAAAGAGCCATTGACCGGTGTGACACCTCCCGGATCGCCGCCGCCCTGACAGCCATTTGCAGCGATATAGTCGGATGCAGCTTTGGCCTGAACAATACCATAACCGTAGTAGTTGTCCCGACCAGCAGAGCCTTTGTCTTTGGCTGTTGCGTTGAGTGCGGCCCGGATCTGCTGGTTATTACACTGGGTATTATGACTCCACACTAATGCCGCGACACCAGCAACATGGGGAGATGCCATTGATGTACCACTCAGACTACGGTAAGTATTGGTGGGATATGTTGAATTTACGCTAGAACCCGGGCCCGCCAGTTCGACTTGATCATTATATTGAGAGAATGAAGAACGGCTTTCGCTGGATGTTACTGATGCAACTGAAATAACCGAATTGTAAGATGCCGGGTATGACTTGGAGCTATTGCCATCATTACCTGCTGCAGCCACCAGCATCATGCCACCATCGACAAAATTTTGCATCGCGGTATTTTCGCTATTGGAGTAATTGCCCCCACCCAGGCTCATGTTGACGACCTGAGCGCCGCCATCCTTACACTGCTGAATGGCATTCACCAGGTCAGAGGCATATGTCCACTGTCCGTTATCATCAAAAATTTTGACTATGTGTAAATCAACACCCGGGTAAACGCCTACCACCCCTTGGTTATTGTCTTCTGCCGCAATGGTACCCGCAACATGAGTACCATGGCCGTTGCCGTCGTTGTTCCATTGGCCAACTGCATTGTTATTTGCAACTCCGGTGGCGTTGCCATAGGGCAAATCCGGGTGACCCAAGTTATACCCTGTATCGATCACACACACTTTTCTTGCAGAGGTATCAGATTGGGGCAGTAATGGACCTTGCACCATAGTAATGCCGTAAGGTGTGCTCTGCGCAAAAGGCACGATTTGATTTGCTGACTTTGCCAGCGGCAACACGTAACGTTTAGGGTCTATTTCAATCGACTCAACAGACGAAAAGCCGCGCAGTGTCTCCAGGCTATACTCGTCCAGTTCCGCCACCATTGCTTGCTGGCCACTAAGCGCGAACAGAGGTTCAGCACCCGCTGTGAACAGATAGTTGAGTGCTATAAAATTATTGAAGCTGTTTTTGCCACCAGACAACGCTTCATTAAAGCGAATAATGTAGCGATTACTGGTGCTTTTCTTAGACTTAATTTGCAACTTCGCCTCTTCTGTATGACCTTGAAAAACAGGCGCTTGTGCTACAGCAGGTAAGCTCATCGCAGACAGCATTATGGTAGATAAGGTTGATAGTTTAAAACGTTTGATACTCATGTCTTCTCCTTGTTGTATTATCGCTTTTTTCTGACTGACAATGCACTTAAACACTCGCTCTGTGAAACAAAGCGAACAAGTGGTTTAACTACTTGTACCTAAAACAACAAGGTCCTCTACCGCGATAAACATATCAGTGCTGTGTTGTAAAACTGTTAATAAAGTTAGCAACTGGAACGGTCTAATTGCAACATCTAAACAAAAAAACTGTTATAACATTTCCTTTGGTCAACTGTTAAAAATGACATAAATATTGATATTTAATGTAAAATTAGTGATCTTAATGTATTTCTACTTGACAGAAACAGATGGATAATTGCAACCCAAACGGCATATAGGTGGTGAACTTCAGATATCTAAGGTCAAATTATGAAGAATACTCTGTAGAAATTGGTGAGGCCCAACAGCTCCCCCTCAAATCGAACGGAAGTCATTTTTAATGATAATTGTTAGTTCCAGGGTAGCGCCACACGTATCTGAGCGTACCAGCAAAGCCATGTGTGACCACAAGGACGTAACAAGAAAGCCCGACCTGAATTTAAAGAGCCAGGCTATTTTTGAGACTTTTCATGAAAGTTGACATCTAAACTTGATTGCAATCTCCCCCCTTCTGATGTAAAATTCACGGTCTTTTTTTCTGCAACCTTGAATTTATTCTCAAAATTCTGTCAGTTAAAAATATACCGCTTAACCTAATAAAATCATAGTCGAGTTCAAAGATGATAAACTCCATTCAATTACTAAGGGCATTTGCAGCCCTTGCTGTAGTATTATGTCATGTTTTAAAGTTCATGCACAACAAGGTGGAAGAGATCAATTATGGCTATCAAACATTAGCTAATGTGTTAATGATTGGTGTAGATATATTCTTTATTATATCTGGATTTATAATTTATAGCAGCTTCATAAACAAAAGACTTACTCCATCACAATTCATTGAAAGGCGTCTTGTAAGGATATACCCAATATTCTGGTTTGTTTGCTTATTGATAGTCCCAGTATTATTGCTGAAGCCTGAATGGGTTAATTCTGCCTCACCGCTTCCCCCCTCTTTATTTCATTCATTTTTACTAATCCCTCATGAAAGTGCCCCATTGTTAATGGTTGCTTGGACGTTAGAATATGAAGTTTTCTTCTATGTTTTATTTGCGATTTCTTTATTTTTCAAGAATACAATTGGATTTTTAATTACAATCTTCTCTTCACTCATTATCATTGGCTTCGTTTCGGAACCATTTGAAGACCCAATCTTGCAAGTAATAACTAGCCCTCTCCTTATGCAATTCATATTAGGTATATTTATAGCAAAGCTCTACTTGAAGACAAACTCGTCAATTAACAGTAAACGTTGGTTAGCTGTATCAATTACTTTGTTCTTGCTATCAGCAATTATTTTATATTTAGGCTCAGAGAGTTTTAAGGTAAGTGATGTAAATAACCGTGTAGCTCGATTCACAATTCCAGCAGTGATGATTGTTATCGGGTTTTTATTATTTGAGAATTTCATGGATAAAAAGAGCCGTTTCCAAAAGTCAATTATCTACTTCGGAGATGCGTCTTACTCAATATACCTTATTCACGTCCTGACACTTTCTGCTTTCATCAAAGTCTGCAATGCAATTGACTTAAATGAAAAAATTGGCTTACCTCTCACCATCTTTGTCGCGTTCATTGCCTGTACTATCTCTGGTTGCATTATGCATACGTTCATAGAAAAACCAATGATTAAAAATATAAACAGAAAGCTAAAAGAAATCAGGAAAGAAAACCGGAGTCAGTGCACTACTTAAAAACTATCATGAGTAGCCTTTAGCTTATTAAAATCTTTCAATAGTAGTGTAAAGGCTTACACATGGGTGTTAACACACCGAATTGATGGTTATAAAGCAGTTAGCAGGAGCATCCACCATAAATTTCCCTCAGAAATTGATGATGAATGCTCCAATAAACATTGTCCATGTAACCTCTCCACCCACTGACTCACCCCGCCGTATGTAACCTCACTGCTAAAGCTTAACTGCGGATTTTTCCAGTTCTGCTAAAATGCCCTGTAGCATTTCCTTGTCTTCCTTATCAGCAGCCAGCTTCAATCCCTTCTTGAGTACACTTTTTGCCTCCGGCATATTGTCAAGCTTGGCAAGTGCTCTGGCCCAATAGGCAAAAAAGTACATATTTTGATTATTCAGCCGCACTGCTACATCAAATAGAAACACTGCATACTTTGACTCTTTGTCCCAATATTCATAGGCCAGTTCGGCAATTACCCGATCTGGTGCTGGTAAATTCTTTGCCAGTTCTGAGATCTTGTCCGCATAGGTAGATTTAATGTCTGACATGGGTTTATCGCTCAGCCTTACCTTTTGCAACAAAGTGAGCAGCCGATCTATTTCAATTTCCCGTCTGGACTGCTCGGCCAGCCAGTTTTTCTCAACCACTTCACTTGCCATTTCAATGGTTTTATCCAACGCGTCATCTGCACCAATTTCCACATTCGGTTTCACGCCAACCGTTTCCCAGTTTGTTTGGGTAACAGGGTTGATGGCTGTGCCTGTCGCAATAAACATACGCAGCTCGTCATTTATTGTGAACATACCTCCTGGATTGGCAGCCCCGCCGGTCGTTTCACCGACAAGTGTCGCTCGCTTTCTGGTCAACATGTTATAACTAAATTCTTCCGCACCGGAATAGGTCTTACTACTGGTCAAAATATAAAGAGGGACATCAGGCATTTTCTCGCCACCAACTTCATCTAACACGTAGTAATCCGTTGTTTCATTACCCTCGCGAAAATAAAGGCTGTTCAGCAGAAGCTTTTCATCAAAAAAGTAGCTACACAAGTATTGGACGGTTCGTGGCGAGCCCCCTCCGTTTTTTCGCAGATCAATGATTACAGCATCGGTTTTTGTCATCAGCTTCATTGCTGCATCGATATAGGGTTTGCTGTCGGCTAAGCGATAGAATGAGCGTAAATCGATATAGCCTATATTGTTCTCTAATATACTTGCACTGAGTACACCATAATTTAAGAACTTGTGGCGTGTGGGTTTGAGTAAGTTATCACGTATTGAAGATTCTATCCCGGTGATCTGTTCACCTACGGGGTTGGCACGTACTCTTAAATGCCCGTCTTTTGCCGTTGCCCTTAACCACTTGGTCAAAGCCTTTGAGAATGATGCGTGATCTTTCATAGGCGCGAAGTGACCGGCCTGAAAAGCCTTATGTAGCTTTCGATTAGTGTGTGCTGCAACCTCAGGAAAAACATAATGCTCACTCATCAACTGTGTTATCTTTTCAATCGCAGCTGCTTTTTCATTTTGTGTTATCGCGTTTGCATATGACGGTGCAACAAGCCCCAACAATAATACAACTGCGGCTGTTGTTAGATATTTTAAATTCATAGGTTAAACTCATTGTTTTGTTTGTTTTTCCTATTTTTAGCCGTTTCGTAGAAAAAGAATTGTAAAAAAGTAAAGGACTTAAAAAGGGTCATAGTGGCCAATAAAACGACTGTATATAACCTGAGATGACTGATGCTTATCATAGCCATTTTGTGCTGCTAAATAAGCTTTAGGTGTCAGGCCAATAACAGTCTTAAATTCTCTGTTTAAGTGTGCCTGATCAAAGTATCCGGATGCCAGAGCCGCGCCAGTCAGGTCACCCGGGTAATGTGAGGCATTTAGTAAGAAGCTGTTCATCCGCCACACCTTGCATAACTCTTTAGGTGACAAGCCAATTTTTGATACAAAGTGATTACGCAAAGTAACTTTACTGGTCGCAAACTGTTGGCAAATATCTGCAATCAAAATATTTCCTCGCGCATCAAGAATGGTATTTGTTTTCGCCCTCAATAGTTCTGGAAAGGCAAATTCTGAACTATAAAATAGTCTTTTTAACCAAGGCATTAACTTTGCCATAACACGCTGAAACTGGACTTCAAGTAACTGCTCCGGGCAGGCCTTTAGCCACCCGAGTAATGTTTCTAACTCCCGACTAATACCAAACACATGCTGCATACTTTCAATGGTGTTTTTAACTTCTGACGCAGCTAACTGCTGAGGCTGAAAGTATGCAAAAGGTTTTAACCTTACCCCTACTACCCATTGTGGCTGCGCACTCGAAATTCTATATGCTGATAACTGCTGTCCAACAAGACTGACCCCGGCAGGCACTGCTTTTGGCTCATGAATAACGGACGAATATGTCAATGGCATACTATGAAACAAGAGCTCAAACACACCTTGTGGAAAAAATGAGGCGGAACCAGACACCCTGCGGATCCAAAACGGCTCCAGAAAAGGAGATAACCAGTCAGGAGGCAAGAGTTCTTTGTAGTCTAACTGTTCCATTGTTTTGTAGCATCAATACGTTCTTATTGCCTGTTATATTAATTGACTAAAGCACAAATATGCCAGCCTGTATTTACAGATGCTGTAAAGGCCAAAGTGCTGAAATTACAAAATCCCCACTAATAGCTTTATCTGCCATATGCCGGTTCAGGCTGGAAGTTCTTAGTGCCTTTCCTTAGTTCCTTGTTATAGCATTTCCTTCGGTCAACTGCTGAAAATGATATAAGTATTGATATTCAATGCAAAAAACCGATGTTTTGTGTTTCCACTTGATAAGAACTGATGGTCGATTATAACTCAAAGCGCCTTTAAATAACGTTTTTCTGGGCGCTGACATTACAGTATGAATATATAAATTATTCCCTCCTTATTGTTTGCACTATTCCTCACTATCTTTTTACCTGGTTGCTCGTACAGGTCGCTGACAAGCGCCCTGATTAAGGACCAAATTTACACTTAAAAGGAGAGGAATTTCACCATGAAACCAGGTAACTTATTGAACAAACCAGCTTGGTTGCTGGCCTGTGTATTAGCGGCATCAGGCCTGTCGCTGAGTGCAAATGCAGCAATAGACACTGACGATGACAAAGTCACGCGGTTAGATCTGCAAGGTCAGATAGACAATTTTGCACCATTTTCTAAAACCCTCTGGGCCGGGGCACACAATGCCTATGCGTCGCATTCCTGGAGTAAGGGCACCTATACAGACGTCAACCAGTACTACTCGCCCAAAAGCTTGCTCAAGCGCGGTATACGGGTGATGGAATTTGATATCTATCCGGAAAGCACCGCAGATTCAACCCCAATGCTGTGCCATAATTCCCGGGAAAATGAAGCCGTTTGTTCTGCCTTTCACGCCAAATTATCGGAAGGATTAGACGACATTAAAGACTTTCTGAAGGACAACCCGGACGAAGTCATTCTATTGAAAATTGAGTCATACAAGCACAACAACCACAATAACTGGCACAACAAGATCGGCGAGCGGTTAAAAAATGACATCGGCGATTACTTATTGTTACCGTCCGACTGGGGCTATGCCGATAAAAGCTGTGCGTCTTTGCCAGTCTCTTACCTGAGCAAGCGCGATATTCTGGCGGCGGGTAAGCAACTGGTTGCCGTCGTGCAAACACCGCGAGATCACAGCAACTTGTGCTCGTATCACAAATCCGGCAGCTACTCTAAGTTCTGGAATACCGTGTTTATTGGTGTGGACGCCTTTAATGCTGATGGTGACCTCAAAAGCAATCAGCCGTTTTGCCAAAATGGCAGCAATAAATGTCTGAACGGTGATCAGACCGATCACTACAACGCCAACAATATGACCGTGGTCATTGATGGGGCCACACAGCTCAATACCGATGGCCCCGATGCAGATAAAACCGGCAGCAATGTGATCAGTAAATGGGCCAACAAAGGCGCACAAATTTTGGAGCTGGCGCTGGTTGAGGCCAATAACACCAGCGCGGCCAGCGGCTATGGCGCCAACGAAGTTCAAATCGAAGACTATATCTGGTCATGGAAATCTAACCGGCCTAATAACTCAGGCAATTGCGCCAGTCTGGAAATAGATTCTTCCATCGTGGATAAAACCTGCGAGACTTACCAATACCATGCCTGTGTGGATGAAAACCGTAACTGGAAACTGACCACCAGCAAGGGCAGCTGGGAGATGGGTTTTGCAAACTGTCAGAACCTGGGCGGCAGTTACACCTTTGCCATGCCGTTCAACGCCTACGAGCAGGTTCAGCTGAATAATGAAATTGGCCTCAGCTCAGAGAGCCACTGGGTCAACTATTATCGTGCGTTTGAGGACTTCTGGCTGTCTAACTCTGCAAGCAATATCGACTGGATGTTTTTTAAAAGTGCTGCGCTGGGCTCGACCAATAAGGGTGACGCGTTCAGCGGCCTGGATCTGTTAAAGCGCAAAGCCCTGGTAGGCGGCACCTTTAACCTTAGCTCAGTACGGATCCGTTCGAAAGATCGCGTTGACGGCTTTGAGGCATGTTACACAACCAGTCAAAGCGTATCACATGCCAGTGTCGGCAACTCGGAAATTTGTGTGAACTATGGCGGTAATGGCGGCAGCTGGGGCAATCAGCTGACCTTTGATGTCAGCAAAGGTGATTACCTTAAAAGCATGAAGGTCTGTCGGGATGACAGCAAGTATGGGTATAGTACCGTGTACTCACTGGAGCTGACATCTAGTGATAACCGAAAAATTTCTGGCGGTACAAATAGTGGAATCTGCGCAACTTTGACCTTCAAATCAGGTCTACAGCTGTTTGCCTTCCACGGCACCCAAAACAAGGAGCTCAACTCAATCGGTGCCTACTACATAGACTCATCTCTGGTCAATGGCGGCTTATTTGCGACCGATTGGCTCGACCACGATGATCCGTCCGGTGGTGACAACGAGCTGTTCATTACCCATCAGTCTCTGGGCAACATTGGGATCAGTTGCAGTACTGCAGATGTGGCCACAGTTGTCGCCCGGGTGGTGGGTAATAAGCTGGACGCCAGCCTGACTGGCCAAAACCTGGTCAACAACAATTCAGGCTTTGCCTGCTGGAACTCCAGCAATGGCGGCAACAGCAGCTACGTTACCTGTGAAGATTACGAAGTAAGATACTTCTTCACTAAAGCGAGTTGTGTACCTTAGTGCTTACTACACTATGTTTTTCCAAAGCGCCACATGGCGCTTTTTCGTTCCTTGTAGCCTAGACCGTTGCGAAGATATCCACCACAATATAAGCAAATTGGTATGAGCTTTTTCGTACTATTTCAGGAGGCAACACTGGGGTACTTGCCCTGGAAATTGCGTTATTTGTTTTTCCTGTTCTGTACCTTTTTTGTCATGTAATGGCAAAATGGCACTAGTAAGTGTTGGCACTTATTTACAAAAGACTTTGCCACCAATCATTTTAAAGGCGGGCGTGCCACGTACCAGTGTGTCGCGCGCAAACACGGTGCCACAACCCGGGCACACACCACCGTGCTCAGTATGATCCGTCACAATCCGCTCTTT
>NZ_JAKRFZ010000001.1 GCF_022347765.1 Pseudoalteromonas sp. OOF1S-7
TTTTAGCCAAGTCGATGGATAATGTGCTAACTTGATTCATGATGGATGCTCCTGTTAACTGTAAATATCACTCTCAGTTTGGCGCATTGACGCCGATTTAGGAGCGTCCATCTCAATCACCCATTCCTGATTACCTCAGACACCCATTCCAACGCTAGCAAGTGAAGCTGCAAATCCGGTTTCGTCTTCCTTCGCTCTTCGCTTAGAAACATCTGCATTGTGTAGATTACCCCAGACATCCATTCCAAAACTAGCAAGTGATGCTGCAAATCCGGTTCCGTCTTCCTTTGCTCTTCGCTTAGAAACATCTGCATTGTGTATAAGCAAATCCCTTCTCGTAAACGCCTGGGGTGACCGGGATATATGTAGGTTATACCAGCGCTGGAAGCACCTGCATAATATTCACATAGATCTCAGCTTACTCGGCTCATTGCAATTAATTAACAACCACACTTTTCCCTTTAACTGCTCCAATTCAACGATTCGCACTCAGTATCGCGCTCAACAAACACGACTTTAAAGCTCGCACCGCCCTGCTCATTTTTGCAGGTGACGGTAAGTTTAGCGCGATGAAAATCGACGACTTCTTTAACGATAGATAAACCCAGTCCACTTCCGGTCAGGGTAGATTGCTCTTGTCGCCAGAAACGCTCGAACAGGCGGTCGTAGAATTGTGACTGGATCCCGGGGCCGTTGTCGCTCACTTCCAGTTCAATGGCACTCACTCTGACCTGAATCTTGGCATTGTCCTGTGAGTGTTTCAGGGCGTTTTCGACCAGATTTTTTATCATAATATGCACGGCGGCTTTGTCTGCCAGGATCTGAGCTGTGCCAGGTTCCGTGTCCAGGCTTAGCTCTTTATCAAACTGTACTGCCAGCGGTGCCAGCATCATGCAAACTTCCTGTGCCAGAGCTGACAGGCTTACCGGTACCTTGTTGTACACCACAAAGTTTTGCGCGCGAGAGAGATCTAAGAGTTGCTGCACAACCCGACTCATATAGGCAACATCGTTGACGATTTCTTCGCGGATCTGAGGGGCAATATCGGCCAGCTGAACGCGGGTATTAAGCACGGCCAGTGGGGTTTTAAGCTCGTGGGCGGCGTTGGCCACAAAGCGCTTTTGTTCATCAAAGCCCCCCTCTACCCGCTCCATAGCCTGGTTCAGTGAATCCACAATCGGCTGAATCTCATAAGGCAACCCCTCGTTACTGAGCCTGAAGCTCAGCTGCTCCGGTTTGATCTGCTTTAACTGGCCAGCTACGGCTTTAACGGGCCGCACCACAGAGCGCACCGATAAGTACCCAACCACCATAAACACCCCAAATGCGGCAAAAATGGTAATGGCCGTCACCCGGTTTAATGCCGGGATCACGGCTTCGTTTGCCAGTTCTGTGATCAGATCATTGCGTGCCATGTCCAGCAACAGCGCCTGTCCGTCCAGTGTGAGTTCGGTACGAAAACGATCAACGCCATCAAGGTGCGAATACCCAAACGCAATGGTGTCGGTCAGCGCCGCCAGTGCTTCAGAGCCCTGTTCACTGTTTACAGACTGGAGCAATACCTGCCCATCCTCGGCGCGCAAAACACGAAACGCAAAGTTATTGTACAAGGCGTCATAGCCCCACTTTTCAATTACATTATCAGGGGTATACACAAGTTGCTGTTGCTCAAAATGCAGTGCATCCCCTACGTCCTCAATCATACCTTTCATACTGACTTCGAGCGCCAGGTTGGCATAGTTCATCGAAAACAGGTGCAAGATCACACCTATTCCGGTGAACACCACCGAGCCTATCAGAATAAAATGCAGGTAGATCTTGCGGGCGAGGGAGTTTTTTATGATTTTCATGCCAGTATATATCCTATGCCACGGAGCGTTTTAATGGTGACGCCCGCCTCAGTACCATCAAGCTTTTTGCGAATTCGATGTACCGCTACCTGCAAAGCGTTATCGGTTACTTCAAACCCCATGGCATAAATGGCGTCGTATAATGCATCTTTGCCCACGGTTAAGCCAACATGGCGCAGCAGATATTCCAGGATAGCCACTTCTGTCTTACCCATTGAGAGGTTCTCGCCGCCTACCGTTACGCGGCGAGATTTCGGGTCAAGCGCCAGGTTACCATGAGACAATAAAGTGCCAGTGTACTGACTGGGACGACGCAGCAGAGCACGCATTCGTGCCAGTAGCTCACCGATATCAAACGGCTTATTGATATAATCATCTGCGCCCAGATCCAACCCGGCTATACGATCATCCACGCTGCCCCGCGCAGTTAAGATCAAGACAGGCACCGGATTGTCAGCTCCTCGTAACGTTGCTATTACGTCCAGTCCGTCTTTGTCGGGTAGCCCGAGATCCAGAATAATGGCGTCGTAGTGCCATAATGCCATTTGATCGCGTAATGCGCCCGCACTGGTGGCTATATCAGCCGCGTAGCCTTCTTTGGTCATGGCCTGTTGGATAAAACTGGCCAGTTGCAGGTTATCTTCGGTGATCAAAATGCGCATACTACTTTCTCCACTCTTTTGCCTTACTGTACTTGTTCTACTTTATTCCAGACAGGTTTTACGTCAGCTCAGGTAATGCAATTGACTTTGACCTGGTACGCTTTGGCAACAACCATTGCAACAGAACAGGGATCACCACCAGCACCAGAATGGTTGAAGTGATCAATCCGCCAATCACAGCCCATGCCAGTGGCGGCCACAGAGGACTGCTGGCCGAGGTTAAAGGTAGCATACCCACTATGGTTGTGACCGAAGTGACTATAACAGGACGCACCCTGTTTTGTACCGATAGCATGATAGCTGCCTGCGTATTCTTCCCCGCTTGTACGTACAACAAAGTACCGTCGATCAATAAGATAGCATTGTTCACGACTATTCCTGCCAGTGCCAGGATCCCTAACACCGACATAAACCCGAACGGCACCTGAGCCAGGCTCAGCATAGCCGGCGCACCAATGACGGCGAAGGGAATGCTCAGCATCACCAGCAAAGTTAAACGTAACGAATTAAACTGCAGCACCAAGGCAATAAAGAGCAACAGCGCACCAGCTGGCAGGGTTTTAAACAAGGCATTGTTTGCCTCGCCAGACTCAGCCATTTCTCCGCCAAATGCTAACTGTAATCCGTATCGCTCAGCAATAGCAGTCAGCTCTGGCATCAACTCAGTGAGCAGCGCAGCCTCATCCACGCCGGGTGCAACTTCGCTGATCAGTTTAACCACGGGTACACCGTTTCTGCGCGCCAAAATGGCTGACTGGCCGACTATCTTAGTATCAGCAAGCACATGAATCGGAACAGGTTTTTCGGTCAGTGAGGTCAGTACGCCGGTGTTCATCAGATCAATACTGTCATGACTTGAATCCGGGTCATACAGCACAACGGATGTAGGCTCATCATTAAAGCTCACCTGAGTCATGGTTAGCCCTGCACTACGCCATGCAAGATAATCATTAAGCTGGCTTTCAGTGAGGCCAAGCTGACTCAGCCGTTGCTGATCAAAAGTCATGGTCAGCTGAGGCACGGCTCCCGAGTAGGCTTTGCCGGGTGCGTCAAACCGCCCATCTGAGCTCAGTAAGGCAAATACCTCTTCGCCCGCCCTGCGTAAGATTTTATAGTCTTCACCGCTTAGCCACATTACCACCGTACTTTCCAGTGGCGGCCCTTGCCCGAGCTCCCGGGCTCGCAGGATGGCTTCCGGGTAGTCGCTTTGCAATTGGTCGTTCAGCTGTTCAACCAGCAACCTAATATCGGTATGCGCTTGGGCGGTCAGTACCACCCGGCCAATATGGCTTTCATCCGGTTTTTGCGCCAGGTTGTAGTAAAAGCGCGGGCCGGAGAAACCATTGAATACCAGGGTGCGCCGCACATCGGCATGTGCACTGATGTCTTCAGCTATCCGGTTTAATGTACTTGCTGTAAGCTGCTTGTGCGTACCCATGGGCTGCTCCACATCCACAATGGCCTGATTGCGGTTGGTTTTTGGAAAAAACTCACCATCGGCCTGCGGCAGGGACATCAACCCGGCGCATAGTCCAAATACAGCAACTAACGTCAGCGTTTTGTGCTGTAAGGTAAACTTAGATAAAGCCAGTGCGCCCTGCTCTAAAATATGTTGCAGTTGCTGCTGCCAGCAAGAAACCGGACTTTTACGCACAGGCAAGTAACGGTTTAGCAAAGGCACCAGCGTTAACGCAATGACGTAACTGGCCACAATACACAAAATCACCATGACCGGAATACTGGCGATAAAATCGGCCACACTGCCTTTGGCCATCAGCATTGGCAAAAACACCGCAATGGTTGTCACGGTTGCAGCACACAGTGGACGCCACAACTCGGTGATACTTTGGATGGCACTGAGTAATGGCTCTAAACCCGCTGACATATGCCGGTTAAACCGCTCAGCAACCACAATGCAGTTGTCGACCATCAGGCCTAAAGATAAAATCAGCCCGGCAATGGTCATCTGGTGCAATACACCATCCATCGCACTGAAAGCGGCAATGGCCGACAATGTGATAACAATAACGGCAATACACACACTTACAGCGCCACTGGCAGAGAGGAAAATAAACAAAATAACAGCAATGGCAACCAGGCTCAGCATTAACGATTGCATTAGCCCGTCTTTGCGCTTTTTCGCCCACTTGGGCTGAAACAGCTCTATCGTTACAGCGTCTGCCCCATAAACCTCATTGAATTGCTCAACCAGCTGGGTAACCTGCTCACCCGCCTGTGCAATGCGGATCCGGTTGGGCACCAGAGTCACCGCCACACCAACGCGTTGCTGGCCGTCAATCCAAAAAGACTCACTGGCTTTTGGATCGGGACGATAATGGATATCGGCCAGCGTAGATAAAGGCAGTTGCTGGCCCTGGCTGGTTGTCACAAGTTTACCCTTTAACTCAGCCAGAGAATCCAGTTGAGCCACAGGTGACAGAATAAGATTAGCCCGGTCATCGGTGATACTGGCAACCGAGTCAATCTGATTGGCACCGGCGATACGCTGGGCAATCTGCGCGGGAGTAACACCCGTTTGTAACATAGTTTGCTGTGAATACGCCACCGCTATCTGGCTGCCCGGGTCGCCCACCAGCTGAGCATTGCGCACTGTACTGAGCGCCAATATCTGATCTCGCAACTTAATGGCAAGCTGGCGCTCCTGTAGCAGGTCGCCCCGACTGCCAACAGACAATAAAATACCCTGGGTGTCCTGCACACGATCTAAGATAACCATAGACAGCGCCGGATTACTCTGGCGTATGGGGGCAACCCCTTCTTTGATACGCTGCCAAACCTGATCGGTGTTATACACGGTTTCTTTCAGCTCTATATCCAGCGACGCAGCGCCGTGTTTCACCTGCGCGCTATAGGTCTGGATTTCATCGATTTGCGCTAAAACACGCTCCAGAGGTCGAATATAGTGCTGTGCCAGAGATTCAGCTTCCAGGCCACTGGCATTGAGTACAATCATACCATTGCGATACGGGAAGCTGGGATCTTCTTGCTCCGGGGCGCTGAACCAGCCACCTAAACCGGCAAGACACAAAATACATACCAGACCCAAAATAAGGCGAGGATTAACAAACCAGGGAGGTCGAATCACAACTTACTCCTTATCAAACGAGTGGTTTAGCGGCATGCGGCTATCAGCAAATATCAGTGCGGGCGCTTCGAGTGACTCAGGACTGCTGACAAGAATATGGTTTGCGCGCCCGGCTATTACCTGAACATAACGGCGCTGCTCAGGCTCTGATTGCAGTACCACATAGGGCTGACTGGCATCGTCATAGTGTAAGGCACCACCAGGCAGGCGATACAAAGGTTGATCTGAAATCGGAATTTTTAATTGCGCATTCAGGCCCATCCAGGTCTGATTGTGCGCTTCTAGCTGGACTTTCAAAAAAAAGAAGGGAGCGCGTGACCCCAGCGGCAAAGTACGCTCTACTATCATGCCTGTTACCGACTCGTTCAGCGCCGGCACAAAAACCTCCATATATTCCTGCTGGCTGATTTTCAGTGCTACTTCTTCCGGTATCGCAAAACGAGCATGTAAAGCGGATGCGGCCTGAAAGTTCAGTATCGTCTGGCCAGCCTCTGCAAACTCCTTGCGCCTTACCAACAGGTCACTCACTACCCCGTCGAACGGGGCACTGATGGTGAGCTCCGCAAGCTGATTGCGTGCGGCATTCACCTCGGCCTGTGCTTTATTGACTTGCTGATAAGCCATATCCAGATTACGTCGGCGTTGATCTAACTGCGACTGGGTTTGCAAATTGCGTTTAACCAGTGCTTCGGCGCGTTCGAATTCAGCCTGACTGTTGGTCAGCTCTGCCTGTGTGCGCTGAAGCTCTGCCCGCGTTTGTTCAAGCAGGGCAAATGCAACAGGATCGTAAAGCTCCATTAGTACCGTACCACGCGTCACAAATTGCCCGGCACGTACCCAGAGCTTTTCAACCCTCCCCGATTTTAACGCGGCCAGCTGGGTGTCTTCGGCCCCTTCTATCTGGCCAAAAAACACTTTTTGTGGCACCTCGACTACTCGCTCAGGCATCGCAGTGGCAAACTGAATCGCCCTGGCATGGTTTGTTTGTGCCTCTGTATTGACTTCTCTTTGCTGATCCTGGCAGCCCAGCATGGCGACCAGACCCAAAAGGATAAGCGCTTTAGAAGACATACACATACCCCAACAGTAACTGCACAGCACCGGATTGCTCGATAAGCGGAGAGTCTTTAATTTCGCTGCCATAAGCGGTGTAACTCAGATCGGCTTTTATCATATGGTTACGACCAAAAAACCAATCACTGGAGACACCCACTTCAAGATTCGTGGTTGCGTCACCTGTATAAGCAATGCGCCCGGTGCGCTGCTCTGTTGGTAATACACCATAGTAATAATCAACCAGGTCCTCACTCAAATAGCTTGCAGAGACATAAGGCGTTATCCGCCCGTCACCAAGCGTAAACGGCACACCATAGCTGACACTTGCTTCATAGCCTTTGTGGGTGCTGGTGACATCATGCATAAAGGAGAAACCAAACTCGCCAAACCCCGTATCAAATTCCCCTTCAAAGCCAAAATCAAAGCTCATATCTCTGTCTACCATCCCCAGGAAAATATCACCGTCGTCTTCTTCGTAGCCATCCAGTCTCAACTGCCCCACCACTGATAACTCAATATTGTCGTGCTGCCAGACTTTATAGCTACCGCGCGGCCCCAGTAATGAAAAATTGCCATACTGGATGGCCAGAACGGGCACTAAAGTGGTCTGATTGCCAACATCTGTGTAGCCCTGTTCCTGAGATACAACCGCCGCGCCAACTCCCCATTGAATGCCTTGATTCGGCTCATCAGCCAGAGCCGAAATACTCATTAGTACCAGGGGAATCAAAGAAACTGATTTGTTCATTGCTGTGCTCCGTTATTCAAACTTATTGGGTCGGACAACGCTTTTGTCCGGGGTTGAGTGAAATTTAAAGGAACAAACTTTCTTGAAACTTACAGGATGGAAATTTTTGAAAAGGGTGAAAGTTTCGCCGTACAGGCATTATTTGAGAAGCAATAATGAAAAGTAAAGAGCAGCCGTTAGCCATAAGGCTACCACTGCTCACTGTTTAAAAATGCAGGTGCTTGCTTTTATTCGACATATACACTCAAGTTTTAAGTGCTCGTTACAACCATGCCCTGGCACCTTACTTTGAGTTTAAAGACCTGAAGTTAGATACACCTGTGTAGATCGAACATTCATCATATCCACTTACAGTAACCGTCTTACCGGCTGCGTATGCAGCCATAATTAAACTCATGTAAGCTTTACCTGTCGAGGTAGATATATCCACAACATAATCAAAATGCTCGTTAGTATGGCATGATGGTTTGTATTTTATTGCTCCATTCACTTTAAAAAACAGCTTGTCGCCGTAAACAGGCCCCGTTAAAAGTGACGTGATCTTTCCTGTTTGATTAGATGCAGCAAAAGATGCTCCACTGAAAAATATGCACGCAGCAAGTAAGTACTTCATGAGTAACTCCCGAATAGATATTATTAGCGTACCTATTATATTGATAAAACTCTTCATTGGGTACAAATCATAATGATATGTGAATCTTTTATGGTTCAGAAGATTCAAAGGCACCCATTTCAAGTTGTCACTTTCCTCCACAGAAACGGGACGGATAACGCTGGGTGTTTACGTATTTTGGCGAGAGTAGCAACTGACGAGAGTAGCAACTGATATCCACTCCAAAACTTGCCTACCCCCGTTCCACCATCTGTGCTTTTAATCTGCTCCAAGGATAAGGACGAAGCAAATGCCAGCGGCACGGAAAAGCCAGGTCAGTTTAAATGACACAAAATACTACCACTGTATCTCTCGCTGTGTCAGGCGCGCCTTTTTATGTGGTGAGGACCCGTTAACAGGCCAGTCTTACGAGCATCGCCGTGAATGGGTTGAAGATAAACTGCTCCTGCTGGCCACCATTTTCTGCATTGATATCTGCGCTTACGCTGTAATGAGCAATCACACTCACATCGTTTTGTATGTTGATGACAAAAAAGCCAACCGATTGTCTGATAAGGCTATCGTTATCCGCTTGTAACTCCCCCATAAACTGCCCCCAAATTCATGCCCGGCGCCTTGATTCATTAATGCTGGCCACTGAAACTTTGCTCGATAGCAATCAATTTTCTCTTACTAAGCTGGGTCGAAATATGAAAGGCCCTGTCGCTGTCAAGCACAATATCAAGCGTATGAACCGGCTGCTTGGCAGCACTGCCATGCATAACGACCGACATGCTATTTACCGCTTTCATGCTCGCCTGACGTGTGGTGCTAATCCCATGTCTATTTTGCTGGTCGACTGGGCCGGTGTACGCGAACAACTGCGGCTGATGACTTTGCGTCTTCCGTCAGCATTCAGGGACGCTCAATGATAGTGTATGAGCGCACCTTCACGTTTGCTCAATACAACTCACCTAAGTCCCATCAATTGTTCCTTAATGAACTTGCCATTGTCCTTCCATAGAGAGCCTGCCTGATAAATGTATTCCACTCATCGTGATCGATGCTGGCTATCGAAAAACCTGGTTTAGATAAGTTGATAAAAAAGTTACCCCAATTGCCTGTGTTAGAAAGATGGTCGTTACCTTGAACTCGATACACAGAGAGGGAACAATGTGGGAAGCGCCAAATGCTGAAATTTAGCTATTGACGCCATAATCTCTTGTTATGCGCGATGTACACTACAGTTAAAGCAACCTGGATTAGCATTGTGAATATGTATGTATTCAACCTCATGGTTTAAGAGCTGCTTTCTAATACCGGGCTCCAATTCAGAGCCTTGCAATATCTCTGCATGAATCATAATTTGCTGTTTATTATAAGCTCTTATGGAAAGCAGTCTTTCTCTTAATATTTCAGGTATTTCGTTAACGTCCAGCTTTGCCTCTGTAGCATTTTCTCGGATAAAAATCGGACCAGATGCGCGGTAAGGTGAATCAGCGTTATGATGTAAATAGGGCAATACTAAAACTCTTTCCCCTATATTTGCTTCTATCAGTGAAACCCTACACGGGTAACCTGGGTTCGCATCGGCCGTTATCCATTTAGCATTGTGATTTTCCAATTCTTGCTCATTTAAATTCAAAAGTTCGGAAAAGCTGTGCTTATCAATCCCACTAATCTTAAAATCAGTCTTCATAGTCAATTACCTACTGTCAAATCGAAAGCATGATTTTAGATACTCTGTATTTTTATACTCGCCACATTCGGAACTGAAGGTTCGATTATAGTGCCTAACGCCAATAGAGAAGATGGCTGCACAGGCGGGTTCTGGGAAGGCCGGTTTACATCCCTGGCGTCTTGGCCACCAATATAGCTTACGTTGTTCTCAATCCTAACCGGACCAAAGTAGCACATTGAGCACGCCCAACACGGCAAACAACCAAAGAGCCTACTGCGCTTTGCTGGTAGCCCAAAACTGCTCATGCCCAAAGGGCTACCTTTTGAGCTTAAATACTCTACTGAACTGCTTGAACGTACAGACCGAAGCATTCGTGCCGACAAGCGAGGTCACATCAGCGATGCTCAGTCTATTCTCGCCAGGTTGCAAATAGAGTCTGGAAACTGGCTAAAGCTCACCACCCGATTTACCAAAGTCCTCTATGGTGCAGTTGGCAGGCAGCAAGCCGTAACTGAATTTTGTGAGCATCTGCAAGAAAAGCGACGCCCTGGCCAGGCTAATTGTGAGCGATTATTAGGTTAATATTGTCATTGTCCTAACTTCAAATGATTACTGTTGTACTCTGGCAGCGCTTAGCAATGTCTCGATGTATGCAATAACCAACTGTTTCAGCTGAAATTGCCCATCAGTAAAGCCTGACTTCTGAAGCACCCGTATTCATAGTCAATAGACCGACAGGTTTAACCTGCCTAGGCACAGCAGACAATTTTTTGAATGGGTGTTTGCGTTGTCCTGCGTTCCCATGATTTCATCTTTCGGTGACTAAAAAAGGAAATGATTAGAAGCAATATTGGCAAAGCATAAAGACCTGTCAACGCAATGGTCTTTATTAGAGCAACTGACTCCATATTCTAATTTACTACTCCATGAATTGAGTGAACAGCTAACGTCGGCTTAAGGGGCTAAAAACACACACTTCAGTTTAGATAGCCACCTTAAGCACCACAATTTGAAAAGACCTAAAGTTTGATCCAATGTTTCTCGCCCTCTTTAAGCCCTTGTTATGTAACTTTTCGTCCATGCTACTCTGTTTCAGGAGCATTGTTGAATCTAGACCCTGACATCAGCTCTATAGCTTGCTCGACATACGGTTCAGCTTTGTATTTTGCTAACCCTCTAGCACTCATCGACTTCACTTGCTTGTTCTTCTCCACGTGAATGTATAGCGCAACATCGTTTTGTAGTTGAGCAGTGTTAGCTGTCAACTTATGCTTTTCATTCCAGTTAGCCACAGTTTGATCCACATTCGGAGCAATTCCGGTTGTCTTTTCTAGCTCGATCAGATCTCTAGCCAGACCTTGTAAAGCTGAATCAAGAACAAATCCTCGAATCGTACCCATAATCATTACCTCTAATGTACATTTGAGACCAACCCATTCGGTCTCTTGCATTCTAAGTTATACAAACTTATAATAAGCGTCAACTGCTATATTATAAGTTTTATAAGCATCATGAGTTACATCTATAATCAAAGAGCCGAGTATTCCCAAAACAGCCTACGTTCTCTAAAAACAGCCCTTTTAGAGCTACAAAATTTTTACAACGCACATTTTAACAATTTGAATTTAAGGTGTATGTCCGGCGATATCTCTCAGCAAGAGTTCTTTAATGAGCAACGAAAGCTAAGTGACATGATGTCTCAGATTAATGGGCTAGAAGCTCAGATCGCTCAGTTTAATGAGACGCAAGGGGTAAAAAGAGGTCAATTAAGCGATGATGAAAAAACTCAGATTTATCATTACTACAAAACTGGAAACTATACACAAGTTCAGCTTTCGCAAATGTATGGGGTCAGCCAAGCAGCTATCTCAGGTGTTTTAAAGAAATTTGGGTGATGCACTCCCGCTAGATACATCACGCCTTACTAATGGGCGTAAAAAACTTGGCTAAAATTAGCGACGAAGGAGCGCAAGCCAAGCGTTTTATGTCCTTTTGAGTAAATTGTTATGTGACGGCCAACGATTAATTTATAAACTCCCAAGAAATTTCCTTTAAAAAAGAGTAATAGCTTGTTCCATCTACTCTAAATCAAAATTATTTTTTTATAGAGTTACCCCTCTTGCTTTCACAGTGTCATCGCGAAAAACCTCAAAGAGTAATCCTTCCCAGAGAATACCTATACGCAGATACCGTATTGATCACCGGCGTAGTTGGCAATCGTAACCTTCTCTGCGTGTCTGAGTTCAATTCAGTCGAACCAATTTTATTTTACAAATGCAGGTAGCAACCGCTTCTGAACTAGCATTAGGGTATTGTCATCTGAACCGAGTTTATTATGTGAGGTGACCACCACCAGTAAATCAAGTTCTTCAAATACCATGATATATTGCCCGCCACCACCGCGAGCAGATTTAGAAAGATAATTTTTATTTCCTACTTTCATATCAGTATGCCACCAAAAATAGCCATAGGAAGTATTGTGGATGTCAGAGTTAATTATTTCACTCGTCGCTTTGGCAATAAAGGCTGCTGGCAGTAATTGCCTGCCTTGCCACTCACCTTTATTCATGACTAAAGTCCCCCACTTGATCATATCGCGTGAAGTCATACTGGTCCCATAGGCTCCGGTTGGCAGACCACTGATGTCATTATCCCAGCGGTAAATCGATATGCCCATTTTGTCGAGAAGTTCATTCTTAATGAAACTTGTCGCATCACCTGGCACGACAGCATCAAGAACTTGCATCACCAAATCCGCATCGATGTTTTGATATCTGAAAGCTTTCGGTTTTTCTGAAACTGGCGCACTATTTTCGAGGTAAGCCTGTACAAGAGCCTGACCCTTTAATTTCTCAGGGAATTTTTCCAGCTCATTAATTTTATTCCAGTTAATGTTAAGACCAGAGCGCATACTCATCGCTTCGTGGAGGGTTATATCTTCCGCTCCCTTGACAAACTTTTCCGGATTTAGCTCTTTTAGAAAGCTGACGATGGGTCTGTCTAAATCGGCCATTGTTAGGTAGCCTCGCTGTATCGCTCGGCCAATGGCCAATGCCGTATAAGATTTGGTCGCTGACATTTGGAAATGAGGAAGATCGATACGGCCGCGTGAGTAATAAGATTCAAAAATGAGTTTACCTTGATGAGCGATGAGCAAGCTGTCATAGAGGTCATGTTTATTATTGGCGATCTCCTGAGCCAAATTAAAAATCAAATTTCTGTCTCCCCCATCAACACCTAACTCGCCAACTGGAATTCCATCCTTTTGGTTCTCTGGCGTTGAGTTGATAAAGGCCTTTTTAAGGTCTGGAATAGTTTTTTCGAGTGCATAAGATGAGTCTTGGGCGCTGAATTGTTCAATCACCGGCGCTTTCTTATCGCTTTGTTCAGCAAAGCTACTAAAGCTAGTTAATAGTGCAAATGTGATTAAACTTTTTGTTTTAAAATTTATCTTCAATGCTGTTTCCTTACCGTTAAAACTTTCTACTCAAGGAAAATGTAAGGACAGTATTTATTCATCCTCTATCTTCGATGATTCTACATAACGCCTTACTAATGGGCGTAAAAAACTTGGCTAAAATTAGCGACGAAGGAGCAAAAAGCCAACTGAATTTTGTCCCGATTAAACAGCTTGTTATAAGCCAGTAAAGATATAGCAGGCAAAGTACTCTCTAGTTATCCGGTTTGGCTAAGTGCTTAACTCTGTCAATAAATAAAGCTAACTCTGCATCTAGCATCTTGTCGCTCGGTTCGTGCCCTGCATCAGGTATGAGAAAATACTCCTTAATTGGCGCTTCAACCTGTTCGAGATAATTAGCCGTTAGATGTTGAGGTGTTGTTAGGTCTTTTTCTCCCTGAAAAATAAAAATAGGAACTCGGAACTTAAAACCCAATTTATCTAGGTTAACAGATCTCTGCATGCCCTTAATACCCAACCGCTTAAAACCAACGAAATGCATCCAAGAGTAGTCGTCGCCTAAAAACCGAAATTTACGTTCTTCCTCTGAATTATATCCCTCTAAAACTCTACTTTTTTTGGTTGATTGGCTGCCTTTCTCAAACCCTTTAATAATGCGAAATAGTTGCCCATATTTTCTTGGGTGATCATAGGGTGGAGGTGACAAATCCTTCAATAGTTTTAGTACTTCTTCGTCTTCAAATTTTTCAGCCAATTCAATTGATTTTTCATAACCAAAGGTTAGTTTCTCGTTTGCATCTACCAATTGAGAGTGTCCAACATACGCGTAAAATAGCTCAGGGCTGGTATGTATCATGTTCATTGATAAATAGGCTCCCCAAGAGCCTCCTCGAAGAATCAGCTTTCTCTTATCAAATCGCTGAAGCAGGTATTTTGAGACCGCAATACCATCATCAATCAATTGCGCTATTGTGAGAGGGGTTTGCATTAAATAATCATCAAATGGCGTGGTTGATATGTCTCTAGCAAAGGTTTTTCCTGAACCTCTTTGATCCCAGTGAACAACAATGAAGCTTTTTTCTAACTCTTCAAAATGTTCATTAGTATAGTAGCTTGAAGTAGAGCCCGGTCCACCATGAACTATTAACAATATAGGATTCTTACAATTTTTTGCTCTAATTGCTATCCATTGTTCAATACCATTTATAGTAACGAATAACTCGTCTTGAAATGAGTTGTTCGCGGTTATATTGCTTTGCTTAGTGCAGTTATTTTCATTCGCTGAGTACGAAAAAAATGACACAACAGTGAACAGTAATAGAACAAACATTCTCATAGAATTTCCTTTTTAGGTTTATGTTCAAATGAACAATAAGTCACCTTCTAGGCTTATAACGCCTTACTAATGGGCGCATGAATGCTTGGCTAAAGTTGCGACGAAGGAGTACAAGCCAAGCGTTTTACGTCCTTTTGAGGTGCTTGTTATATACAATTACCAAACCTGCTCTTTCCAAGATTTTTTCTTTAGGGACTTATACTTACCTGTTATGGAACCATACAAGTTTATAAAGAAACATACAAAACTAGTTAAGATTAAGCCCCATAGTACAAGCACAAGTAAAAAATAGAGATAGTTTGGCAGGAGTTGCTTTAAAACAAAACCTAGTAGCCCAATAGCAATACCAGATAAAATGCAAAGGATAAATACAACCTTTGATTTAGGGTAATTCATAGGTATAAATGGCTCTTTACTCAACTCTACTCCTAACTACATTTGTATATAACGCTTCAATATTGTGTGACGTAGTTTGGTAGCTTTATTGCACTGCTTGCAATTAAAATGACAAATTTAAGGAGTCTCAATAATTGACTTGTTATATGCCGATTACACTATACAAACTTAGTAATATGAACATTGGTAGCAATAAAGATACACACCTTTGGATCAATGTACCTGCTAAAATTTCAACACCTCGTATTTTTGCTCGATTTATAAAATTAAAAATATTCTCCGCACTCAACAATACGAATACACCACCAGCAACTAGTGCATAATGTAGTTTGTCAGATATAACCAACCCACTAAACAAAATTAGCAAAAGCAATCCAACAAAAGGTATTAACATTCTATCAAGTAATTTATTAATAAAGACTCTCTTAGGCATCATTTTCGGCATAGCTTATAATATACTCAATTACTTGCTCACAACTTTCTAAATTTAAGTCATGAATTAACTCAGATACCAAAAATACCTCAAGAAAGTATTCATATGTTGATGGAACATCATCTGGCGCACCACCCTCTACCCTTTCCTCGGCAATAGCAACAAAAGAGTCTGCTGACCATTCCTGTGAACAATCGATCCAGATTGTTGCATCTGAATTTAGTTTTTCAACCTGCTCAAGAGCTTCCAGCAAAGTCACGAAACTTCCTTTGGCATATAACGCCTTACTAATGGGCGCATAAATGCTTGGCTAAAATTAGCGACGAAGGAGCACAAGCCAAGCGTTTTGCGTCCTTTTGAGTAACTTGTTAGTTGCCAGTAAACTCTGTTATTTGCCAAAGTTCACCTGATGGCCCCCATAGAAAAATTACTTTACCCCAACGTTCTTCTTGAATTGGATTATATTTAAAATCAAAGCCCTGCAAGCATTTTATACGTTCATGTGCTTCATTTATATCAAGAACTGACAATTGGAGAACTAAATTATTTGCTAAGTCGTGGTTATAAAACCTTTGTAAAAAGAAGAAACAATCACCATTTTCAAATAGCGAGAGGTCATCAGATACATAGTCCATTTTAAAACCAAGAGCTTGATAAAAAGATTTACTAGTTTCGTAATCCTTGCTCGGAATAAACACCCTGATATCGTCTACTTGCACGACTTTCTCCTTGGCAACTAACAGCTTATTAGCGTGAATGCCGGTTAAACCCAGTTCCTAAAACCGTAAAGACCCACAGCCAAACTAATTTATTCATAATAAGAACAATAACCTACCACCGTTGCTCTCATTGCTCAAGCCAAAATGGCTTTGTTGAAACCGAGCCTTGTTCATAGCGATACTTGAAGTCTCGTTATGTAAAACTACTAACATTATGAATATAAAGAACTTAAATTGGTGTTTCACTTAATCGAGACCTTCAAGCGCGGAGAAAACGAGAAATTTGACTTGATAATTGGCCGCATTCACTTATACCTGTATAAATAAACAGCATTCGGAGTAAAGATGTCTTATTCACCTTTTTTGGAGTCTGTACGCGTTGAGCTCAGAACCAGGCACTACAGTCTGAAAACAGAGAGAAGCTATCTGTACTGGATCAAAGGCTACATATTATTCAATGACAAAAAGCATCCTGATAATATGGGCAACAGGGAAATAGAACGTTTCCTCAACCACTTGGCCGTTAACCGGGCGGTGAGCGCAGCAACGCAAAATCAAGCGCTATTGCTGTCCGTGTTGACGGAGTTGCCTTCTGCGTTGCCAGAAACGAAGCACAACTGTGTGGTGTTTCAGTAGATCTCGGCTCGCAAGCGGCCGGGATGACGGAGTTGCCTACTGCTTTGTCTGTAACGAAGCACAGCGGTGTGGTATTCAGGTAGATCCCGGCTCGCACTTGTCCGGGATGACGGAGTTGATTTTCAGGTTTGTCTGTAACAAGGCACAGCTGAGTAGTATTCGGGTAGACCCCGGCTTGCACACGTCCGGGATGACGGAGTTGCCTACTGCTTTGTCTGTAACAAGGCACAGCTGCGTAGTGTTCAAGCGGATCCCGGCTCGCAAGCGTCCGGGATGACGGAGCTGTTTGTCAGGCTTCTCTGTAACGAAGCACCACTGTGTGGCGTTTCAGTAGATCCCGGCTCACACGCGTCCGGGATGAGGGAGTTGTTTGTTAGGTTTGCCTGTAACGAGGCACAACTGTGTGGTGTTCAAGTAGATCCCGGCTCGCACGCGCCCGGGATGACGGAGTTGCTTGTCTGGTTTGTCTGCAACGAGGCACAACTGTGCGGTGCTCAAGTAGATCCCGGCTCGCAAGCGTCCGGGATGACGGAGTTGATTATCAGGTTTGTCTGTAATAAGGCACAACTGTGTGGTGTTCAAGTAGGTCCCGGCTCGCACACGTCCGGGATGACGGAGTTGCTTGTCAGGTTTGTCTGTAACGAGGCACAACTGTGTGGTGTTCAAGTAAATCCCGGCTCGCATACTTCCAGGATGACGAGCTGTTTGTCAGGTTTATCTTTATCGAGGAACTACTGTGTGGTGTTCAAGTTGATCCCGGCTCGCACGCGTTTGGGATGACAAGGAATATACAGGAGTAAGAAATCTAATTAAGCGTTAAGCGAAAGCTCTAAGCGCGTTCACTTATCCAACCCATAGAGTGCATCGGCGGTTTTGCGCAAATCGACTTCGTCGATAAAGTCGTCGCTGAGCGTAAGAATAGCATTGAGGTTGTTTTTGAGCTTTTCCTGGCTGAGGCCATTGGGTTTGAGTGCGGTTTGCAGCAGGTGTAGCGACATATCTGCCAGCAACAGCTTTTGCTTTTCAGTCCAGTTGTCATCACCCTGTTTGGCGCTGTCTTTTAAAATGGCCTGCTCTACTTCGTCATGCATGCTCCAGCTTAGTTTGAGCAGCTCTCGGCGTGTTTCCTGATCCATGTTTCCCTCCGGTTGTAGGCTTTTTATCTTGGCGGAGGACGGGCGGATGTGCAACGTGTGTTTTGTTATATCTTAGTCGTAGATAGCTTAATTCAGCCCTGCGCAGCCTTTGGGTCTTTAGGATAAAAATGGTCTGGCTGGCGGGCGCATAAAGTAAATTCGCGGGTGTTTTTATATGGCAGTTTCATAAAGCCTGCGACACCAAAATCCTGAATACTCATGGCGTATTGCATAATCCGGGTCAGCAGAATTTTGAACTCCCGCTCTTTGCTGGCATCAAGCAGGCAGTAGTAATGGTGTATTTTAAGGCGGTCGTTGAGCGACTCAAAAATGATACAACCGGTATGGTGGATCTGGTTAAGCTCAAACACGCACTGCACTATCTGTCGTGGTAATTGCAGTTGCTCGTCGGGGTCTTTACCATCTTCAAAGTAAGAATGGGGGCGCGCAATTTCACTGGTGCCAATGTCCGATACCGTGTATTGCAGCTCGGGCACATGGTCAAAAATAAATGCACCCGTGCCGTCACGCTGAAGTTGTATGGTCTGCCTGGCATCAAACAGGCAACATTTAAACAAGCCCTTTTGTTCTATCCCCTGCGCCAGCATCACGGTGGCGTTTACGGCATCCGTAAAAGCACTTTGCAAAGATTCATCGTGCAGTACCAGGCTGGACTCCACAAACAAAGAGGCGTCTTTCCAGTGAAAACTCAGGCCACCCACCACCGGATATTTTGCCAGCCGGCTGATGGATGCCAGAAACGCTTTTTCACTGTCGCCGGTGTCGAACAAGAACTCTTTATAGTAGCGATCAAGCTGGGCGTCGTTTACGTCCAGCAGTTGCTGATTATGATCGGCGCGGCGTAAAAACTGCTTGCGCGAGCTGTAGACCACGGTATCTGGCTCTTCATCGGTTTCGTTAAACCAGAAGGGAATTTTCGCTTTACGCGGCGGTGTTTTTAGCTCGGGCAAGTACATACGCGCCATGGCCGGCATATTGCGCATAAAGTAGTCGCCGGCCTGATCCCGGGTGGTTTTATCTTTGCTCAGCATTGCATCTATCATTCTGGCAAATGCTTGTGGCAAGCCTAAGCTGGTTGCAGGGATCACAGCGGCACCAAAACGGCAGGACTGGGCACTGGCCAGCGCGTAAATGGTGGATGCCACGCCCTGCTCGTCAAAGCGTGGCGAGGAGCGCGCGCCCGACATCTGCTCATCGCCAATAAAGTACACATCGCCCATCCGGGCATTGGTACTGCTGATATCCGACGACATTAGATCCATGATATTACTGGCAACAGGCTCGCCATGGGCATCCAGCTGCGCATAGACTGAGCTGCCCCAGTCAACCAGCGAAAAGCTGTCCGTTGGCTCATCCCAGACAATATTAGACGGCTTAATATCGCCATGCACCACAGGCTGTGGCGACATACCATTCTTACGGTTGCGCAAATCAACCAGCACGTTTCTGAGTTTATTGGCCAGGTGCACCAGCTCATGGGGCTTAAAACGACCGCGTTTAAGTGACCATTGCTCCAGATCCTGACCTTTGGCGCGCGCCATCATCAGGATCCCCTGCTTTTTTGCCCGCTCAAAGGCGTAAAACTCGGGGACCATGGGGTTTTTAATCTGCGACAGCATATACGCTTCGTCTTCCAGGCGGTCGCGTACACTCTGCGCCAGGGTAATACGGGAGAATTTAAATACCCATTCTTTGCCCTGCCCGTCAACCCCGGCAAACACAAAACCAAACGCACCTGAGCCTATCACTTCCACATCATGGTAACCCAGTAATGTCAGCTGTTTCTGACAGATATTGAGCCACTGGCGGTGTTTTTTTGCGTCTTTATGGGAGAGCAAATATACCGACTGCTGTTCGTTGATATAAAAGTTATGGATCGACTTTTCTGTCATGTGCCTGTCCGTTTACGGGTACTCAGTTAACTATTGTCAATTATGAAGATCGGGTATGGTAATTAAAAAAGGCCGACATAAGCCGACCTTTTTATATATTGTACGCGTTAGGCGTTTTCGATTTTCGCCCAGGAGTCACGCAAACCAACCGTCTGGTTGAAGGTCAGTGTATCGCGCTTGTTATCACGACAATAGTAGCCCAAACGCTCAAACTGGAAGCCCTGCTCAGGCGCAGCATCAGCCAGAGACGGCTCTAGCTTAGCATTGGCGATGATCTCCAGAGAGTCTGGGTTCAGCGTAGTAGCAAAGTCTTCTGCCGCAGCCGGGTTTGGCACATTGAACAGACGGTCGTACTGGCGCACTTCTGCCTCGATACAGTGACTGGCAGATACCCAGTGGATAACGCCTTTCACTTTACGGCCATCAGCCGGGTTTTTACCTAAAGTATCGGCGTCGTAAGTACAGTAAATCGTAGTGATGTTACCCGCATCGTCTTCTTCAACGCGCTCGGCTTTAATCACATAGGCATTACGCAAACGTACTTCTTTGCCCAGTACCAATCGCTTGAACTTCTTGTTGGCTTCAACACGGAAGTCATCGCGCTCGATGTAGATTTCGCGAGTGAACGGCAGCTGACGTGAGCCCATATCCAGCGTTGGGTGGTTAGGTGCGTCAAGCATTTCAACCTGCTCGGCGTCATAGTTTTCAATCACGATTTTAACCGGATCAAGCACAGCCATTGCACGCGGTGCGTTTTCGTTTAGGTCGTCACGAATACAGGCTTCCAGCATGCCCATTTCAACCATGTTGTCTTGCTTGGTAATACCAATGCGCTTACAGAATTCACGGATAGACGCAGGGGTGTAACCACGACGACGCAGACCAGCAATGGTTGGCATACGCGGATCATCCCAGCCTTCTACCTGACCATTCACCACCAGGTCATTCAGCTTACGCTTTGACATGACGGTGTATTCCAGGTTCAGGCGAGAGAATTCGATCTGCTGTGGGTGACACTCAAGGCTGATGTTGTCCAGTACCCAGTCGTACAAACGACGGTTGTCCTGGAACTCCAGCGTGCACAGTGAATGGGTGATCCCTTCCAGTGCATCCGAAATACAGTGGGTAAAGTCGTACATTGGGTAAATGCACCACTTGTCACCGGTCTGGTGATGGTGAGCAAAACGAATACGGTAGATGATAGGGTCGCGCAGCACCATAAATGAGCTGGCCATGTCTATCTTTGCACGCAGTACACACTCGCCTTCTTTGAACTCGCCGTTCTTCATTTTTTCGAACAACGCCAGGTTTTCTTCTGGTGAAGTGTCGCGATGCGGGCTGTTTTTACCCGGCTCAGTTAAAGTGCCACGGTATTCACGCGCCTGCTCTGGCGACAGGAAACACACATAGGCAAGGCCTTTATTGATCAGTTCAACCGCATACTCGTATAGCTTGTCAAAGTAGTTAGACGAATAGCAGATCTCGCCATCCCAGTTAAAGCCCAGCCACTGCACGTCTTCTTTGATTGAGTTAACGTAATCCAGATCTTCTTTTTCCGGGTTCGTATCGTCAAAGCGCAGATTACACAGGCCCTGGTAGTCGCGAGCGATGCCAAAGTTCAGACAGATAGACTTAGCATGGCCTATATGTAAGTAACCATTCGGCTCTGGTGGAAAGCGCGTGTGCGTACCGCCATGCTTACCGCTGGCCAAGTCCGCATCAATGATGTTTGTTATAAAATTTGTTGGGCGATTTTCTGCTTCCGCCATAGGAACTCATTCCTCTGAAAATTTAGTACCAGTTAACTGAGGCATTATTACAAAAAGTTCGCGCAACGAACAGCGTAAAACTAAGGCGAAAACAGATTTACCACGCAATTACGCAAACCTGGGCATAAAACAGCCAAATGAAGAGCAAAAAGGCGCGTCATTTTTATGACAAATTTTGTTCTAGCGCAATATATTCGTCACACGCTCCCTCTATCATAGGCGTCAACAACAGAGGTATCGCAAGGAAAAACCTATGGCATCAATGAATCTTCACCGCGTCTATATTCCAACCAACGCACGCAACAACCATTATATTCTGGCTGAGTTCAAACCCAGCGACGCATTCTTTGAGTGTTTCGATGACGTGGAAAGTTGCTACCAGCGCCTGGCCCGAAAACTATTTGCCATTTGCGATGAACACGAATTATTTAACGTTCACGTTATTGCTAACGACAAGCTGCCCATCGTGCGCTACCACGACGAGGCACACAGCCTGCAAACGGATAAGCAGATCCTGTTTTTTTACAATCCAAAGTATCATGAAGGCCATAAGATACATTATGAGGCGGATCATAAAGCCCGTAAAATTCGCTTATTGTTCCTGGCTACTGGTGATGAGCTGCGCGCCAATGCCGCCAGTTTTCACAGTAAAGTGAAAAAAGCACTGGACGACTTAAAAGAGCAATATGAGAAAGAAGGTTTGTCGTATAAAGTACGCGACCATCAGCATCTGACCTATGACATTTTCGCTAAAGTAAAAGGCCACAGAGAAAGCTACGGTTATAAACTGCGCAGCTTGTACCCGCGTTACCAGGCGCGAAACTGTACTCTGCCGGAGCAGCACTCGGAGATGAGCTATGTATCTTTCTCTATCCCAATTACCCGCGCTGTCAAGACCGAGTATCAAAGTCAGATGCGCCCGGGCGATTACACCCAGTTTTATCGCAGTATTGAAGACAGCTTTTTAACCTTGTGCGATCAACTGCAACTGACCCACGTCGGCTTTGTTGCAGATGGCCGTCAGCCTTTGGTTCGAAGCAGTCAGATTGATAAGTCAGACGCTAATCGTGAGTTACAAAAACTCAGCTTTGATACATCCGCACCGGATGGCCAGGTACGTTCTATCTGGGACGGTGAGCACCTGTGCGACACTATGCATTTTGTCATGGTTGCCAGTGACAAAGACAAAAAAGACGTGGGCTATGGTAAGTTTATGAACAACGCCGAAACCATGATCCGCCGTTTAACCGGTAAGCTACCAATTAATCCAGAGAAGCAAGACGTTATTGTGCGCTTCTTCCAGCATATCAGTTATCAGGATTGAGTCGCTTGAGCGGGGGTCTGTCCCCGCTGCACTCACATTCAATACAGTCCCTGCAAAACGCGAGTAACTATTTATTCGAGACCCCGGCTCGCTATCTATTTCTAAATAATTGATTGCAGACCTGCCAGATATTGACAACAAAATCACCGCGTTGTATCACTGAGTGTCTTTACAAGCAGTCTACAGAATATCAGAACACTCAAAGGTATAGCGCGACTCAGAAGACATAGATTTAATTTAATGGATTTCCCCTGTAGCGTGTGCATCGCTCTTAGTGGGGGTTCTCATTACTGCAAGACTATAAGCAGTATTTTTCCAGGAAGATAACATTATGAAAAATTTTAAAAAAGCGACCATAACTTGGCTAGCGCTCAGTCTACCTTGTTTTACTCACGCATATTGCGAACAATCGCTATCAATTCAGGTTAAGCAGCTTGACACAGATCTGACTACATTTGATCAAACTGCAAACAGGGGTTGGCGAAAACTGGCAGCCGAAAAATGCTATAAGCAAGCGGCGACGCTTATCGAACAGTATATTGAACAAGCCAACAACGAGAATAGCGCACTACAGTGGCACCTGCTCCAGATGCATGCCATGGCAGGAAACACCCTCCAGGCAATCAGCCTCGGCCAGGAGATTGTTGCAAAGGCTCCCCCGAGCCAACCGGCGTTCCTCTGGAAAGAGTATGTCCAGGCGACAGTCGCATTTCTTGAGGGAGACAATCAGCAACTGCTGCGCAACCGCAATTTACTTGCCAGACATAAACACTCAAAGCCGAACGAACTGAACCTGATGGCCTTAGACAGACTCATTGCCAATATCAGAAAACCCTATGCAGACGCATATTTTGCAAAATAAAAAGTTTGTATTTAAAAAAGGCTCCACTGGTTTAATGCCGCTCAGTTAAGCAATTGACATTATGCACAGAAAGATCAGAATCCGATGATCACAGGTCATCGGTTTTTTATACTCGCTTCTCAAGCACTTGATGCTATTAATAACTTCAAACCTCACCAAGTCGATTCTCTAGCGGAGTTATTACCTTTAGAGCTTATCGAAAAAGCCTAGTCTCTCACTGATAAGGCAGCTCATTGAAACGACACCCAATAATAGTTTGACCTTATTCGACCGAGGCTTTTATTCACGTGGGTTACTGCATCAATGGCAAACAACAGGTGCTGAACGCTACGTCGTCGGTTACCAGAGTGGTAAAGCAATAGTTATGGGGGGATATTACTGACCGACCATTTAATTCGCTACCAGATGGTTCAATGTATGACATTAAAAGGCGATTACGGCCTTATTAGTTGAGTTTTAACAGTGCACTTGCCCATATTATGAGGCTACTCGTTGGATTGCCATATTCCACCCCAGGCGCAATTCCAAGGCAACTTAAGAACTTCTGCGGAATAACTGAAAGCCAGCTCCTAGAACCCAGACGGCAAAGGAGTTTTCCACGAACGGTTAAGAAAAGGCCAAGTCGATATCCCAGAAAAAACAATGCCGCTCACCATAAGTGAACGGCATTAGCCAGTAGGTGTCTTTTTGACATCAGTTTAATTGCTGGAGTAGTAGCAAACATCACATACACGTAAGAACTGCATGTTATGTGTAATACGACTATTCCATTGCTGATTGTCATCCTGGCTGTAATGGGTATACTCACGCATAAACCAATACCCTTCCCTTTGCTTATGTAGCAACTTAAAATTCAGTACATTCTTCTCGGTCTGGGCACTCAGGCACTCTGCATAGGTCTCTTCATTACACGGCAAAATAAAGCTCATACTGTTGTCGTCTTCCATCTGCCAACGGCCATTAGGCCCGAAAATACCGCCAGTGTATATAATCGCCCGACCATCAGACTGCGGCTCAAGTACCAAGTGTCGGCCTTTGTTATTCAAATCCATAGTATCGATGTAAAAAGTCCGCATGTAATCTGCCTGCGTTGGCTCAACCAGACTTGGCAGCGTTGCTATACTTGCCAGGATAAAAGGCGAATCCCCGCCACGCTCTCTTATATAAGCAGATTGGTTGTTGAAAAACTGTCCATATCTAACCGTCTGCGTGTATTTCTCAAATGTATAGCTCAGCGTATCTCGTGTTCTGCTCAATGATACATCCAAACGGTGTTGCTCTCCCGTTACACCATCTGTTGCTTTATAAACCCCCGCTGTAGCAGAGGTGAATTCGAGCATTGTGTTCACAGCGTTGAATGTTCCTCCCGTCGGCAGCTCTCCACTAAGAACCGGCGAGAGTCCCAGGGTTTGCCTGCCCGCAGAGAACTCTGGAATGTCCATCATCTCCAGGCCTCGGTATATTTTATAGCTGTGCCTGGGTACCATGACATCGCTAAGCCCTTCGTAATTGCTCCATTCAGCTTCTGGTACTAAGCCTGAATCAACTGTTGGCACAATTTCAAAACGATAAACAAACTCCAGAGCCACAAAGTCGCCCTTCGCAGCTACAATTTTTGCGCTGAGAATATTAGGGTCAAAACTCAGTTTTTTGAATGTTTGCGTGCTGGTATTCAGAAATTCTTTTTCTAATGAACGACCAAAGAGGTTTCTCTCCGGTCCGCCGCTCAAAATTTGATAGTTATCACCATCATAGTACGGGGCATAATGAAACGGCACTTGCTGTTTATAGTCTTCATAGTCAACAGTCAGGACTCCGCCAATCAGGCTAGGCACGCTGGTACTTGTGGACAGCTTACTGACGTATACATCATCAGATAAACGTTGTTCAATGTAGTAGTTGTATTCGAGTGATTTTACATCCCCTTTTGTTAACACAACCAACTCGTAGTCCTGCTCACTGGCATGTATTTTTACCGCTATTTTATCGTCTTGTTGTGCGACAACTTCAATAGGTAAAAACTGAGGACGACTACAATGCGCGATACATTCGGCCTCTCGTGTAGTGAGCTCAATATCATCCGGATTTTTCCAGTCAAATGCGAAACCCTGGTTCTTATAAAGCCCCAGTCCTTTGTTATCATCCGCAAAATGAAATAGCACGTCTCCAGATTGGTTAGACCAGGTACCCTTTACAACGTCGTCGGACAAAGTGATGGTCTCTGAAGGATGAGATTCAGGATCAGCTGTTATCTGAATAACGATAGTCTGTGCTGACGTATCTTTGGAGTCAGACAGTACAAAATCTATGCTATGGGTATCTACATCAAAGAGATCTGGCTCGGCAACTAAAGACAATGTAGTGCCGGTTTGATCCAACTTCAGCCATTGGGGTAGGTTTTCTGATGAAACACTAACAGGATCCCCTTCTTTATCGCTTAATTCAAAGCGCTTGGTGCTCTGCATATTGGCAGAAATGACCCATGTCCCCTCGTCATTCTTCAGGGTCGGGGCAGTATTATGAGCTGAACTTTGGCCACCCTGAGTGCCCGGCGTGACATTACCCGTTGGTTCAGATGACCCGCCACCGCAACCAGCGAGCAGGGCAATCACTAAAGACCCCAATAAAAATCTCATACAACTTCCTATAAACAAAAAATAGCGACATGATTGAAAAATGATGCTTACCAAACAAGGTCAAATCACGATGCTGAATCAGGCACAGATACACTTATGTAAGCATCTTCTGAAACAAAGAGGTAAGACAAGCAAAAAATCGAACGGGGATTATACAGAAAAACAAATCAAATTGAACAATAAGCCATCAGAAGAATTGTAAAGAAAAGATCAAAAAAGGCGCCCTGAGGCGCCTTTTTTACAGTACAGGTAAAGTGATTACCAGCCTGCTTTTTCTTTTAGTGCAGAACCGATCTCAGCCAGTGAGCGAACGGTCTTAACGCCAGCAGCTTCAAGGGCAGCGAACTTCTCGTCAGCTGTACCTTTACCGCCTGCGATGATTGCACCAGCGTGACCCATACGCTTACCTGGAGGCGCTGTAACACCTGCAATGTAAGAAACAACTGGTTTAGTCACGTTGTGCTTGATGTACTCTGCCGCTTCTTCTTCAGCTGTACCACCGATTTCACCAATCATGACGATTGCTTCAGTCTTAGGATCGTTCTGGAACATTTCCAGTACGTCGATGAAGTTAGTGCCTGGGATTGGGTCACCACCGATACCTACACAAGTAGACTGACCGAAGCCAGCGTCAGTAGTTTGCTTAACCGCTTCGTAAGTCAAAGTACCTGAACGAGATACGATGCCTACTTTACCAGGAAGGTGGATGTGACCAGGCATGATACCGATCTTACACTCGCCCGGAGTGATAACACCAGGACAGTTAGGACCAATCATGCGAACGCCAGTTTCTTCCAGCTTCACTTTAACATCAACCATATCTAGTGTAGGGATGCCTTCAGTGATACATACGATAAGCTCGATACCTGCGTCGATCGCTTCAAGGATAGCGTCTTTACAAAATGCAGCTGGTACGTAGATTACAGATGCAGTTGCACCAGTAGACTCTACCGCTTCACGTACCGTGTTGAATACTGGCAGACCCAGGTGAGTTGTGCCGCCTTTACCAGGAGAAACACCACCAACCATTTGCGTACCGTACTGGATAGCTTGCTCAGAGTGGAAAGTACCCTGGCCACCAGTGAAACCCTGACAGATTACTTTAGTATCTTTGTTAATTAGTACAGACATTATTTGCCCTCCGCAGCAGCAACTACTTTCTCAGCAGCGTCAGTTAGAGACTCAGCTGCAATGATGTCAAGGCCAGAGTTAGCGAGTACTTCACGACCCGCTTCAGCATTAGTACCTTCAAGACGTACAACTACTGGTACGTTTACGCCAACTTCTTTAACCGCACCGATGATACCTTCTGCGATCATGTCACAACGAACGATACCGCCGAAGATGTTAACTAGTACAGCTTTAACGTTGTCATCAGACAGGATGATCTTGAACGCTTCAGATACACGCTCTTTAGTCGCACCGCCACCTACGTCAAGGAAGTTAGCCGGCTTACCGCCGTGCAGGTTTACGATGTCCATTGTACCCATAGCCAGGCCAGCACCGTTAACCATACAACCTACGTTACCGTCTAGTGCAACGTAGTTCAGCTCGAAGCTTGCTGCGTGAGCTTCACGCGCGTCTTCTTGTGAAGGATCGTGGAATTCACGGATCTTAGGCTGACGGAACAATGCGTTGCCGTCTACACCGATCTTGCCGTCAAGACAGTGCAGGTTGCCTTCGTCAGTGATTACCAGAGGGTTGATCTCTAGTAGTGCAAAGTCGTGGTTGATGAACATGTCAGCAAGACCCATGAAGATCTTAGTGAACTGTTTAACTTGAGTTGGATTCAAACCTAGTTTGAACGCAAGCTCACGACCTTGGTAAGCCTGAGGACCGACTAGTGGATCGATCTCAGCTTTGTGAATTAGTTCTGGCGTGTTGTGAGCAACTTCTTCGATCTCAACACCACCTTCAGTTGATGCCATGAACACGATTTTACGTGAAGCACGGTCAACAACAGCACCCAGGTATAGCTCATTTGCAATATCAGTGCAGCTTTCTACTAAGATTTTAGCAACTGGCTGACCTTTCTCGTCAGTTTGGTAGGTTACCAGGTTTTTGCCTAACCAGTTTTCAGCAAATGCGCGGATCTCGTCTTTGCTGTCTGCCAGTTTTACACCGCCCGCTTTACCACGGCCGCCAGCGTGTACTTGACATTTTACAACCCACTTGTCACCACCGATTTTACCAGCAGCTTCTACAGCCTCTTGAGGCGTGTCACAAGCGTAACCATCTGATACAGGTAAACCATATTCGGCAAAAAGTTGTTTTGCCTGATACTCATGCAAATTCATGATGCTTTATCCAATTTTTTATACTAAAAAAGCTGAATATTTATGCAAATAATCAGCTATCCCAAATTGCGCCCATAGTATAGATCTCAAGGCCTTGTATGAAAACCCCAGTAAGACTAATGGCGCAAAAAAAAAGCTGTATGCGGACATTATGCTCACATACAGCTTAATCTTTAATCTAGATGATTAAACGTCCAGAAGCAGACGCGTTGGATCTTCCAGAAGTTCCTTAATTGTAACCAGGAAGCCAACCGATTCTTTACCATCGATTTGACGGTGATCGTAAGACAGCGCCAGGTACATCATAGGCAGGATCTCAACCTTGCCATTAACTGCCATTGGACGGTCCTGGATTTTGTGCATGCCCAGGATTGAAGACTGTGGCAAGTTGATGATAGGCGTAGACAGTAGTGAACCAAATACACCACCGTTAGTGATAGTGAAGTTACCACCAGTCATATCGTCAACAGTCAGTTTACCGTCGCGGCCTTTAAGTGCCAGCTCACGGATACCTTTTTCGATTTCAGCAACAGACAGCTTGTCACAGTCGCGTAGTACAGGTGTTACCAGACCACGTGGTGTAGATACTGCAATGCTGATGTCGAAGTAGTTGTGGTAAACAATGTCATCGCCGTCGATAGACGCGTTTACTTCAGGGAAACGTTTCAGTGCTTCTGTAACTGCTTTCACGTAGAAAGACATGAAACCAAGACGGATGCCATGGCGCTCTTCGAATACGTCTTTGTACTGCTTACGAAGGTCCATGATAGGCTTCATGTTTACTTCGTTGAACGTCGTCAGCATCGCTGTTGAATTCTTTGCTTCAAGCAGACGGTTCGCGATTGTCTTACGCAGGCGAGTCATAGGAACGCGCTTCTGAGTACGGTCGCCCATTGGTGCCGCAGGAGCTGCTGCCGCTGGCGCTGCTGCTGGTTTTGCCGCAGGTGCTTTCAGGAATGCATCAACATCTTCTTTAGTGATGCGACCGCCTTTGCCACTACCTTTGATTTGTGACGCATCAAGACCTTTTTCAGCAATCAGGCGACGAACAGATGGCGTTAGTACATCTGCATTGTCATCGCTTGCAGGCGCTGCTTCTGCCTGTGCAGCTGGCGCTGCTGCTGGTGCACCACCGGCAACCAGTTTACCAATCACTTGCTCACCCAGAACGGTTTCACCCTCTGCGTGGATGTGCTCGCCCATTACACCGTCTTCTGGTGCAACAACTTCAAGCACAACTTTGTCTGTTTCAATGTCTACCAGGTTTTGGTCACGGCTTACCGCTTCGCCTGGTTGTACATGCCAAGTTGCAACTGTAGCGTCTGCTACTGATTCAGGAAGTACAGGTACTTTAATGTCCACTTCTTTACCTTCTGCTGCTGGCGCCGCTGCTGGCGCTGCTGTTTGTTCATTTGATTGCGCTGGAGCGGCATCTGACGCGCCCAGCTGTGCGATAACTTGCTCACCAAGAACCGTTGCGCCCTCTTCTTCAGAGATAGCGACAATAACACCGTCTTCTGGTGCTACAACTTCTAAAACTACTTTGTCAGTTTCGATATCTACCAGGTTTTGGTCACGGCTTACTTTGTCACCAACGCTTACGTGCCATGTGGCCACTGTTGCATCGGCAACAGATTCAGGAAGAACAGGAACCTTAATTTCGGTCGTCATCTCTAATTCCTTATTTCTTAATAGTTAAAGCGTCAGCAATCAACGCATTTTGTTCTTTTGTATGGGTCGACATATAGCCACATGCAGGCGCTGCTGCAGCTTTACGACCGGCGTAAGTCAACTTCGCACCACTTGGGATAGCTTCCCAGAAATGGTGTTGTGAACAGTACCAGGCACCTTGGTTCTGAGGCTCTTCCTGACACCATACGAAGTCTTTAACGTGCTGGTAGCGAGCCATGATCTCGTCCATCTCTTTGTGTGGGAACGGATATAGCTGTTCCACACGAACGATAGCGACGTTATTCAGCTCTTGCTTGCGACGCTCCTGTAGCAATTCGTAATATACTTTACCGCTACAGAACACAACGCGCTCGACGTTTTCAGGATTGATGTCATCAATCTCGTCGATCATGTTGTGGAAAACACCTTCGGACAACTCTTCCAGGCTAGAGACAGCCAGAGGATGACGAAGTAAAGATTTAGGTGTCATTACAATCAGTGGACGACGCAGAGGACGTACTGACTGACGACGTAACATGGCATAAACCTGTGCAGGTGTACTTGGTACACACACCTGCATGTTGTGGTCTGCACACAGTTGCAGGTAACGCTCAAGACGCGCCGAGCTGTGCTCTGGGCCCTGACCTTCGTAGCCGTGTGGCAGTAATAAAGTCAGACCACATAGGCGGCCCCATTTTTGCTCACCTGAGCTCAGGAACTGGTCGAATACCACCTGGGCACCATTCGCGAAGTCACCAAATTGTGCTTCCCACAGTACCAGTGAGGTTGGCTCAGCAGTCGCATAACCGTATTCGAATGCTAAAACGGCTTCTTCAGACAATACTGAGTCGTAGACCTCAAACAGACCCTGGCCATCGCGTACGTTTTGCAACGGCAGGTAAGTTGAAGCATCAGCCTGATTGTGAACAACCGCATGACGGTGGAAGAAAGTACCACGACCTGAATCCTGACCGGTCAGACGAATGTCTGTGCCCTGATCAACCAAGGTTGCGTAGGCAAGTGTTTCTGCCATACCCCAGTCAAGTAGCTTCTCGCCACTGGCCATGGTCTTACGGTCGTCGTAGATTTTCTTAACGCGCGACTGCGCTTTGTGGTCAGCCGGGTAAGTCGAGATTTTTTCACTTAATTCTCGCAGCTTTTCAACTGGCACACTTGCCTCATAGGCCGTATCCCAGTCGTGACCGACATATTTAGACCAGTCTGAAGAGTGCTTGGTCTCAGGCTGAATTTCTTCAACCACAATTTGACCTTTATCCAGACCGTTGCGATAGTCATCAGCCAGCGTCTTCGCTTCTTCAGCGCTCAATACGCCTTCTGATACCAGTCTGTCAGCATAAATCTGACGCGGTACAGGGTGCTTTTTGATCTTCTGATACATCAGAGGCTGAGTTGCATTCGGCTCGTCGGCTTCGTTGTGGCCATGACGACGGTAACAAACCAGGTCGATCACCACATCACGCTTAAATTTATTGCGGAAATCAAGGGCAACTTGCGTTACAAACGCAACCGCTTCCGGGTCATCTGCGTTAACGTGGAAAATGGGCGCCTGAACCATCTTAGCGATGTCAGTACAGTACTCAGTTGAACGCGTGTCTTCCTGGTTTGACGTAGTGAAACCAACCTGGTTATTCACCACGATGCGGATTGAACCACCAACACCATAAGCGCGAGTCTGAGACATGTTGAATGTCTCTTGTACTACACCCTGGCCGGCGATGGCCGAGTCACCATGAATGGTAATTGGCAGTGCTTTAGAACCGCTCTTACAGTTTAGACGATCCAAACGTGCACGTACCGAGCCCATAACCACCGGGTTAACGATCTCAAGGTGCGACGGGTTAAACGCCAGCGCCATGTGCACATTGCCGCCCTGCGTTGCGAAGTCTGACGAGTAGCCCATGTGGTATTTTACGTCACCAGAGCCTGCTGACTCACCGTACTTGCCCGCGAATTCATCAAACAGCACTTGTGGGTTTTTGCCCAGTACGTTGACCAGTACGTTCAGACGACCACGGTGTGCCATACCAATGACCACTTCTTCCTGACCACTTTCGCCGGCACGATGTACCAGCTCTTTCAGCATAGGAACCAGTGCATCACCGCCTTCCAGTGAGAAACGTTTTGCGCCTGGGAATTTAGCACCTAAATATTTTTCCAGGCCATCAGCAGCGGTCAGGCCTTTTAGGATGCGAAGCTTAGTTTCTTTGTTGAATTTAGGCTGTGCGAAGGTCGATTCGATGCGTTGCTGTAACCAACGTTTTTCTTCTGTTGAAGTAATGTGCATATACTCTGCACCAACGGAACCACAATAAGTGGTTTTCAGCGCGTTGTATAAGTCTTTTAACTTCATTGTCTCTTGGCCTGAAGCAAAAGAGCCAACGTTATATTCTTTTTCCAGGTCGGCATTGTCTAAATCATGATAGGCCAGGTCGAGTTCGCGAACTCGATCACGCTGCCATAGATCCAATGGATCTAAGTTTGCGTTTTGGTGACCCCTGAATCTGAATGCATTAATAAGCTGCAAAACACGAACCTGTTTTGCATCTGCCGCACCTTCTGCAGAAACGATTACTTCTCTGTGTTTGTTTTTAGCAAGGTCAGCAAACTGAGATTTGACCTCTGAATGCTTAACATCAACATCAACGCCCTCAACCTTCGGCAGTTGATCAAACACTTCTCGCCATTCTTCTGGCACTGAAGCCGCATCATCAAGATACGCCTCATATAAATCTTCAACATATGCAACGTTGCCGCCGTATAAGTGCGAAGATTCCAGCCATGCCTTCATCACACCTTCGTGCATTTATTAGCCCTTTTTCTAGCGCAGAAACTTAAACGAAAACAAGATGGCATGCTGAGCATGCCATCTGTAGATTTAAATATGTATTAAACCGAACGATTTAACAACATAGATTTAATGTGTCCGATCGCCTTAGTAGGATTCAAGCCTTTCGGACAAACGCTTACACAGTTCATGATACTGTGACAGCGGAAGACGCTGAACGCGTCATCAAGGTCAGCCAGACGTTCTTCTGTCGCTGTATCACGGCTGTCAGCCAGGAAGCGATACGCGTGAAGAAGGCCCGCAGGACCGATAAATTTATCTGGATTCCACCAGAACGACGGACATGACGTTGAACAACATGCACACAGAATACACTCGTACAGGCCATCCAGCTTGTCACGCTCTTCAATGCTCTGAAGGCGCTCTTCACCGCCAGTTGGCTTGTCATTGATTAGGTAAGGTTTTACCTTCTCGTACTGAGTGTAGAACTGGCTCATGTCGATAACCAGGTCACGGATAACTGGCAGACCTGGCAATGGACGAACAATGATCTTGCCTTTGCCATTATTCTGCAGCGCAGATAATGGAGTGATACAAGCCAAGCCGTTTTTACCATTCATGTTTACACCGTCTGAACCACACACACCTTCACGGCATGAACGGCGGAATGACAATGTTGGATCTTGCTCTTTCAACATTAACAGTGCGTCTAGCACCATCATGTCGCGACCTTCTTCAACCTCCAGCTTATAGTCTTGCATACGAGGTGCTGAATCTACGTCAGGGTTGTAACGATAAACAGATAATTCTAAAGTTGCCATCGCTTAGCTCCTAGTATGTACGTGCTTTCGGTGGGAATGCTTCACGAGTCTTAGGCGCAAAGTTTACTTCACGCTTAGTCATCGTGTCTGACTCTGGGTGATGCAAAGAGTGGCATAGCCAGTTCTCATCGTCACGCTCAGGGAAGTCAAAGCGAGAGTGTGCACCACGGCTTTCTGTACGGAAGTTAGCTGCAACGGCAGTTGAGTAAGCTGTTTCCATCAGGTTATCAAGCTCTAAGCACTCGATACGCTGAGTGTTGAACTCAGTTGACTTGTCGTCAAGACGCGCAAACTTAAGACGCTCACGGATCTCTTTAAGTTCTTTAAGACCATCTGCCATCGCATCACCTTCACGGAATACCGAGAAGTTAAGCTGCATACATTCTTGTAAATCTTTCTTGATTTGAACCGGATCTTCGCCTTTGCCTTTCTCTGAAGATTCCCAACGGTTGAAGCGTGCAAATGCCTGCTCAACGTCGTCAGAAGATGCATCACCTGTAGACTCAAAGCCTTGCAGGTAAGTACCCAGGAAGTTACCAGCCGCACGACCGAATACCACCAGGTCAAGCAGTGAGTTACCACCCAGACGGTTTGCGCCGTGTACAGATACACACGCGATTTCACCCACCGCGAACAGGCCTTCAATGATGCGCTCTTCGCCGTTTTCATTCACGTTCAGTACCTGACCATTTACGTTGGTCGGTACACCACCCATCATATAGTGACAGGTTGGGATAACCGGAATTGGCTCTTTAGCTGGGTCAACGTGTGCGAATGTCTTAGACAGATCACATACGCCTGGCAGACGCAGGTTAAGCATTTCTTCGCCAAGGTGGTCAAGCTTAAGCTTGATGTGAGTACCCCAAGGGCCTTCACAACCGCGGCCTTCACGGATCTCCGTCATCATTGCACGTGCAACAACGTCACGGCCCGCAAGGTCTTTCGCGTTAGGCGCATAACGTTCCATGAAACGCTCGCCGTCTTTATTCAGAAGGTAACCACCTTCACCACGACACCCTTCAGTTACCAGTGTACCCGCACCCGCGATACCGGTTGGGTGGAACTGCCACATTTCCATGTCCTGCATAGAGATGCCAGCACGAACCGCCATACCAACGCCGTCACCAGTATTGATGTGTGCGTTAGTCGTTGATGCGTAGATACGACCCGCACCTCCGGTTGCCAATACAACCGCTTTAGACTTGAAGTAAACAACTTCGCCGCTTTCGATGTCGATTGCAGTTACACCGACGACGTCGCCTTTGTCGTTTTTAACCAGATCAAGTGCGTACCACTCAGAGAAAACGTTAGTTTTGTTCTTAACGTTTTGCTGGTACAAGCAGTGAAGCAATGCGTGACCCGTACGGTCTGCCGCTGCTGCTGTACGTGCAGCCTGCTCACCACCAAAATTCTTAGACTGACCACCGAAAGGACGCTGATAAACACGGCCGTTCTCAAAACGAGAGAAAGGCAGACCCATGTTTTCAAGTTCAGTGATTGCCTCTGGACCGGTTTTAGTCATGTACTCGATGGCATCCTGATCACCAATGTAGTCAGAGCCCTTTACCGTATCGTACATGTGCCATTCCCAGTTGTCCTCGTGGGAGTTACCCAACGCAACTGTGATACCACCTTGTGCAGATACCGTATGAGAACGTGTCGGGAATACTTTAGAGATCAATGCACAAGTTTTGCCTGACTCAGAAATCGCAAGCGCTGCACGCATGCCAGCACCACCGGCGCCAACTACTACAGCGTCAAATTCACGAACATTATATTTCACTTAAACACCCCACAATACAAACAGGCCAACAGCAACATACGCCAGTGCCATCAGATTAAGTACAAAGCCCAGCACAGAACGCATCGTTGAACATTTAACGTAGTCAGTCAGAACCTGCCACAAGCCAATGCGTGTGTGGATCATGATGCATACCAGTGTAATGATAGTTGCCGCTTTAACGGCCAGGTTTGAGAATAAACCTGCCCAGGCTTCATAGCTGATTTCGGGCGTTAGCAGAAAATAGCCAACGATAAATACCGAATAAGCCAGGATGATTAGTGCTGTTGTGCGCAGTGACACATAGTCTTGCACACCGTCGCGCTTCAGAGTTGCTTGATTTAAGACCATATCCACACTCCTGCCAGGATGGCTACGATTACCCACAGCGCCAATGCGATTTTCGCACTGGTGTTGCCCGATTCCAATTCTTCCCAATAACCCATGTCCTGGATCATGTGACGGACACCGCCAATGATGTGGTAAGACAATACAGTCAGGGTGCCCCACGCTATGAATTTTGCAATAAAGCCAGTCATTAGCTCTTTAACAAATTCAAACCCTTCAGGAGAAGAAAGAGACTCAGACCACGCCCAAATGACAAAGGTCAACGCGAAGAATAACGCAACACCGGTGATACGGTGCAAGATCGACGCTTTTGCCGTAGGTGGCATAGATATAGTCGTAAGATCTAGATTTACAGGTCTTTGCTTTTTCACAGTTACTTGCCCATCTTGCTCACAAAGGAGCTCATCTACTTGTTTTTATAAAACCACTTGCGCTGGTCGCACAAATGGCACACTCTAGATATACCTGTTTAAACACTGAGCGGTTCACATTGTGAAAAATGCCAATGTAAAAATAGGTTTACCCACAGACGACACGGTATAAAACCGTAGATAGTATATAAGGCCGAGCGGCCTTTTACAATTCTTGTTTAGATTGAGACGCTTGCGAATTAGCCGATGGTATAATATTTAAACGGCGTAGAATATTTATCATACATTTCTGCATAATTCTCAGAAAAATTGACTTTCCACCCCTATTTTAAGTTAGAATGATCTGAATTTGCTTAACATTAGTATCACAACATAACAATCAGAATATTGTTATTTCATAGGAGATAAATAGATGGCAGATAAGAAAGCCACAGTCCATATCGATGGTCATGATCCGATCGAACTCCCGATCTACTCTGGCACTGCTGGCCAGGACGTAGTCGACGTCCGCACACTTGGCGCTCACGGCTTCTTCACATACGACCCTGGTTTTATGTCGACTGGCTCTTGCGAATCATCTATTACTTATATCGATGGTGCAAAGGGTGTACTACTACACCGTGGTTACCCAATCGAGCAATTAGCAGAGCAATCTAACTACATTGAGCTGTGCTACCTGCTTCTGAACGGTGAATTACCAAACGATACGCAACTTGAAGAATTTGCAAAGAACATCACGCACAATACTATGCTGCATGAAAAAATTGCGTCTTTCTTCCAGGGCTTCCGTGTCGATTCTCACCCGATGGCGATGCTATGCGGTGTGGTTGGTGCATTGTCTTCGTTCTATCACGACGACCTGGACATCTCAGACGCGGATCAGCGTATGCGTTGTGCAATCAAACTGGTTGCTAAGCTACCTACGATTGCAGCAATGGCGTACAAGTACAACACGGGTCAGCCGTTCGTTTACCCACGTAACGACCTGAGCTACGCAGAAAACTTCCTGCACATGATGTTCTCAGTTCCTGCTGAAGAGTACAAGGTAAACCCTGTACTGGCCAAAGCAATGGACCGTATCTTCATGCTACACGCAGACCACGAGCAAAACGCGTCTACTTCAACGGTACGTCTTGCTGGTTCTTCGGGCGCTAACCCTTATGCGTGTATCGCAGCGGGTATCGCGTCACTATGGGGCCCTGCGCACGGTGGTGCAAACGAAGCGTGTCTGAACATGCTGGAAGAAATTGGTACTGTTGACCGTATCGACGAATACGTTGCAAAAGCTAAAGACAAGAACGACCCGTTCCGTCTGATGGGCTTTGGGCACCGCGTATACAAAAACTTCGACCCGCGTGCGACCGTAATGCGTCAAACTTGTCATGAAGTTCTGAAAGAGTTGAACATTCAGGATCCACTGCTTGACGTTGCAATGAAACTGGAACAGATCGCACTGGAAGACCCGTACTTCGTTGAGAAGAAACTGTACCCGAATGTTGATTTCTACTCAGGTATCATCCTGAAAGCAATCGGTATTCCGACCAGTATGTTCACTGTGATCTTCGCTATGTCTCGTACTGTTGGCTGGATCTCACACTGGAACGAAATGCTGTCACAGCCTGGCCATAAAATTGGTCGTCCACGTCAGCTGTATACGGGTTACACAGCGCGTGATTACAAAAAAGAAGGTGAAAGATAAGCATCGCTTAACTAGCACTTTGAAAAGGGTTGCCACTGGCAGCCCTTTTTTGTGCCAGACCAGTTAGACAGACTTGCAAGGCCATATAAATCCGGTAAAATCCGCCTGCTCAGGCGCAGTAGGAGACCCTTTTGAACGATAACCCTTGCACACAACTTCGGCATGATTTCCCCATTTTTGAGGTATCGGTTGACGACCAGCCATTGTGCTATCTGGACTCCGCGGCAACCACGCAGAAACCACATCAAGTGATCCAGGCCGTAAAGAATTTTTACCAGTCTCAAAATGCCAATGTACACCGGGGTTTACACACGCTCAGTGAACAGGCAACCACAGCCTACGAGGCTGTGAGGGTTAAAGTTGCGCAGTTGTTGAACGTGCAAAGCAAAGAAATCGTCTGGACCAGTGGTGCTACCGCCTCTTTGAATTTAATCGCGTTTGGCCTGAGTGACAACCTGAATAAAGATGATGTGATCCTGCTTTCGCCATTGGAACATCACGCTAATATCGTGCCCTGGCAACTTGCCGCAAAGCGCACCGGTGCACGTATTGAGCTATTGCCAGTGGATGCACAAGGTGTTCTTCAGCTTGAACAAGCAAAAACGCTGATAGAGAACTTAAAACCCAAAGTAATGAGTATTTGCCATGCCTCTAATGCGCTGGGCAATATCAATGATGTGGCAGCACTGATAGCGAGCAGTAAAAGCTCAGGCACGGTTACTGTGGTAGATGGCGCCCAATCTTTATTACATCTGCGACCAGATTTACAGCAACTGGATTGCGATTTTTATGTGTTTTCTGCTCATAAGGCTCTGGGTCCGACCGGACTGGGTGGCCTCTTCGGTCGCTATGAATTGCTTAATGCCCTGCCCGTTTATCAAAGCGGCGGTGAAATGATTGACACCGTGAGTTTCAGTGGCACAACCTTTCGTCCCGCGCCAGAGAAATTTGAGCCCGGCACACCCAATATTGCCGGTGTGATTGGCTTTGGCGCAGCGCTTGATTACCTGGCAGCACAAGATCATGAAACCCTGTTCCAGTATGAGCAATCACTGTATCAGAGCCTGCTTCAGCAACTGAGCGAAATTGACGGGATCCGGATTTGGGGCGATACCGCTAACAATGTCGGTACGGTTAGTTTTAGTTATAAAGATGAGCATCATTACGATCTGGCAACCCTGCTCAATACCCACGGTATTGCCGTCAGAAGTGGCCACCACTGCACGCAACCGCTGATGGCGCATCTGGGCATTGAAGGCACCATTCGTGTCAGCCTGGCGTTTTACAACAACCAGCAAGACATCCATCGGTTTATTGTGGCACTGAAAGACACCATCAGTTTATTAGAAGAGTAATTATGGACTTATCACACATCGAGCACACCCTGGCTCAGCACGGCGCCTGGCAGGGCAAGTATCGTGAAATCATGCTACTGGGCAAGGCACTACCGGCCATGCCGGATGCACTAAAAACGGATGACGCACTGGTGAAAGGCTGTGAGAGTAAAGTCTGGTTACACCTTGACCTGGATGAACAACGGCAACGTCTGGTACTGATAGCGGACTCAGACACTCGCATCGTCAAAGGTTTACTGGCGATTATTCTGGCTTGCTATAACAACCAGTTACCGCAAGAAGCAGGTAAGCTTGATGCCTATGAGCTGTTTGACAAGCTGGGGCTGATCAAGCACCTGAGCCCGTCTCGCGGCAACGGAGTGCGCGCTATCGTAGAGCGTATTCATCAACAGCTTCAGGTGCTGCAATAGCACCTGAGATACATACCGCGAATTAGCCCGCTTCGCGCGTACGCTTGTCCAGGTACTTGCGAATAGCCTTTGCCGCAGCAAAAAAGCCAAAGCTGCCCGTCACCATAGTTGCAGAGCCAAACCCGGTCGCACAATCCATATTTTTGCTACCATCAGCCATTTGCTTAGCTTTACAGACACTGCCGTCACCAGTTGGGTAAACCAGTTGCTCCGTTGAGTACACACAATCAACGGCAAACTTACGCTTCGGATTGGTAGTGAAGTTATATTGCTTACGCAGCAGGTATCGGACTTTTGCAAGCAAAGGGTCATGGGTGGTTTTAGCTACATCCCCATAGCAGATCTGACTAGGATCTGTCTGACCACCCGCGCCGCCGGTGGTGATCACCGGAATTTTTTGCCGCTTACAGTGGGCGATCAGCGCCGCTTTTTCTTTGACTGCATCAATACAGTCGATAACATAATCAAAGCCCTGAATATGCTCTTTGATATTATCCAGGGTGATAAAGTCATCTATCACCTCAACCTGGCAATCCGGATTGATGGACTGACAACGCGCCTGCATGGCTTCGACCTTAGGCTGGCCTATGGTTTGCGTTGTCGCATGCAGCTGGCGATTGATATTAGTGACACAGATATCATCCAGATCAATCAAAGTAATTTTGCCTATGCCAGTACGCGCCAGTGCCTCTGCCACCCAGCTGCCCACACCGCCAATGCCTATTACACAGAAGCTAGCTTCGCCAAGCCAGGTTAGCTCTGTATTACCATACAAGCGGCCGATGCCACCAAATCTTAACGATGTATCTTGCGTCATATTACCACTCTAACTCTCTGGGCTTTGCCCAGTTTTGCATTACTTCTGTGTCTGCCAGCTCAGCAAACCGTGCTCCGCCCTGAGGCAAAGCGTAGAACGTCATTCTTTCGTCGTTCCATTCAAAGCTCAAACAGTAGGCGTGCAGATAAACTCTGTCGGCCTCGCTGCCACCATAGCTGACATCGCCGAGGATGGGCGCTGACAAGCTTTTTAGCGCAACCCGTAACTGGTGCGTTTTGCCGCTGTAGGGCTTGAGCAAACAGGCTCTGAGACCCGGTGCTATACTGGCACTGTAAAAGCGCGTGACAGCCGGGTTATCCTGACTGGTTAATAACTTATAAGTACCGCGCCGGGATTTGGCCATGTCGCCTTTAACCCAGCCTTGCTTCTTTTTCGGTTTGCTATCAATGAGCGCCAGATAGAACTTATCCACGGCGCGACTGGTAAAGCGTTCAGTCAGCCTGGCAGCGGCATGACTGGAGCGAGCCAGTACCAGCAAGCCGGACGTTACCTTATCAAGTCGGTGTACCGGGTAAAGCTGCTCACCCAACTGTTCAGCTAATAAGGCTACAAAGCCGCTTTCCTGTTCACTGTGAAAACTCACCCCAGCGGGCTTATGTGCCACCACAAAGTCCGGGTGGCTGGCAATCACCTCAAATTGTGCCATTAAGGTACTCTACGACACGCTTCAAATCTTCCGGCGTATCAACCCCCGCATAAACTGGGCGGCAAGCCTTGGCAATTTTGATGCGATAACCGTGGTATAACACGCGCAACTGCTCAAGCGATTCCTGCCCTTCCAGCGGAGAAACCGGTAAGGCAAGATAGGTTTTAATAAAACCAGCACGATAAGCATAGATACCCACATGACGTTGGAAATGTGCCAGTGGTATTTTACTCTCATCCAGTTCCATCATGCTGTCACGCTGAAACGGGATGGAAGCGCGTGAAAAGTACAGCGCATTGTGGTGCGCGTCCTGAACCACTTTAACGGCATTGGGATTCAGTACTTCCTGCACATCCGTCACATCAACGCTCAGCGTAGCCATCGGCGCTTCCTGCGCTTCATGCAGTAAAGTCGCCACCTGAGTAATGTTTTCCGGCGCCAGTAAGGGTTCATCACCCTGCACATTAACCACTAAGGTATCGTCGGCCAGCCCCAGCTGTTCAACCACTTCTGCAAGGCGCTCTGTCCCTGACTGATGATCTTCTCGGGTCATCAGCACGTTTTCTGTAAAGGTTTTCGCACGCTCAAATACCTGGGCATTATCGGTTGCGATGTAAACGGCTTTAGCTCCTGATTTTTGCGCCTGCTCGTACACATGCTGGATCATGGGTTTACCACAAATATCAGCAAGCGGCTTGCCTGGCAGACGGGTGGAGGCGTAGCGAGCCGGAATGACGACTATGAATTCCACTTTTCGACCTCTTCGAGCGATAATTCGCGCGCTTCATTTTCCAGCAATACCGGAATGTCATCTCTGACAGGGTAAGCCAGTTTTGCCGCCGTGCTGATCAGCTCCTGGTTGTCTTTGTCAAATCTCAGTTTTCCTTTGCAAACCGGGCAGGCAATAATCTCAAGTAATTTAGTGTCAAAGGCCATGGTTGACTATCCCTTTTTGTTTTAATAACGAATTTAGTTGTTGTGTAAGCGCAGCACTGGGCTGGGCTTCTACTTTTAAATAATACCAATTTTCTTTGCCGAATGACTGGCATTTAACAGCATCTTTTTCGGTCATAAACACAGCCTGGTCCTCACAGCTAGCAAAGTCGGCTGCGCTGTAGGCATGGTGATCGGAAAAATGCAGTGTATCGGTCAGTTCAATGCCATCTGAGCGCAAGGATTGTTCAAATCTCTGCGGGTTACCAATGGCGCTTACGGCAACGCCCTGCCCGGCGGTTTGCGCAACCGGCTGATTATCTTTCACGCTGAAATAGCCACTGCGTACCAGCTCATAACCAACCCCATCTGACTCTCCATTATAGACAACCAGATCTGTGTGCTTCAGACGCCCGGGTGATTCGCGCAGCGGGCCGGCCGGTAACAGCAGACCATTACCAAAACGACGCTGTGCATCAACAATACAAATCTCGATATCCCGGGCCAGCTGATAGTGTTGAAGGCCATCGTCACTGACGATAATATCCGGCTTATCTTCTCGCATCAGCATTTCAATGCTGGCCTGGCGGTCGCCACCTATCATTACCGGGCAACCCAGCCGTTTGTATATCAATAAGGGTTCATCGCCCGCTTCTGCGGCGCTGCTGTTGTCTGTCACCCGATATGGCAGGCTGGGAGGCTTGGCACCATATCCCCGGCTGATCACGGCTACTTTCAGGCCCAAAGACTCAAGGTAGGGTACCAGCCACAACACGAACGGTGTTTTACCGTTGCCACCTATACCAATGTTACCAACAATGATCACCGGTACGGGTGCTTTATAGACACGCTTGAGGCCAAGCTTAAACAATCCCCTGCGCAATGAGCTCAGTAACCAAAACACACCTGATAAAGGCAGTAGCAATATATTTAACAGCCCCAAGGGTTGATACCAGCTGCGCTCTAAGCGATTCATGCCTGCTCACCGTATTGCATCTGGCATAACGCGGCATAAATGCCCTTTTGCTCCAGCAGAGCCTGGTGTTTACCCTGCTCGACGATGCGCCCCTGATCGAGCACATAGATACAGTCTGATTGCTCAATGGTCGACAAGCGGTGCGCAATAACGATTGACGTTTTATCTTTCATCAGGTTGTCGAGCGCTTGCTGGATCAAGCGTTCCGACTCAGTATCCAATGCCGAAGTTGCTTCATCCAAAATCAGAATGGGGGCGTTTTTAACAATCGCACGGGCGATGGCAATACGCTGGCGCTGACCGCCGGAAAGCATAACCCCATTTTCACCCACCATAGTATTCAACCCCTCAGGCAAGTATTTAACAAACTCCCAGACATGGGCCTGCTTTGCTACCTGCTCCAGCTCTTCCTGAGTATAAGCACGCTCCAGCCCGTACATAATGTTATTGGCGATGGTGTCGTTGAACAGCACCACCTGTTGTGACACCAGTGCAAATTGCTTGCGCAGGGACGACAACGTGTAGTCCTGAAGTTTCACACCATCGAGGGTGATTTCTCCTTCCCCCCAGTCGTAAAAACGCGGCAGCAGGTTCGATAAAGTCGATTTTCCTGAACCACTGCGACCCACCAGCGCGATACTCTGACCAGCCGGAATTTGTAATGATAAGGATTTAATAACGGCTTCATCTTTGCCCGGGTAACGGAATGTCACGCCTGAGACCGCAATTTCGCCTTTAACGCTGTCCGCCTCAAGTTTGCCGGTGTTCTTTTCCTGCTCTTTATCCAGAATTTCAAAAATACTGGTCGCTGCAGCAATGCCGCGTTGCAAATCACTGTTCACATTCGCCAGCTGCTTGAGCGGTCTGAGCATCATCATCATGGAGGTGGTCAGCGATACAAAGGTGCCCGACGAGATGGTGTCTATCATTTCTGGCATCGCGATAATGGCCAGGATCAATGCCATCGCGCTGGCTGCAATAATTTGGATCACAGAAACGCTCAGTGCCCTCGTCGCATCCATCTTGACTCTTTGCTGGCGGTTACGATTGTTAACATCGGCAAAGTGATTGATCTCTTTGTCCTGACCACCAAAGCCATGGATCACTTTATGCCCGGCCAGCATTTGCTCTGAGCTGCGAGTGACTTCACCCATGGCATCCTGAATGTTTTTTGAAATTTTACGAAAGCGCTTGGAAACCAGGTTCACTATCACGCCGACAATAGGAATGACCACTAAGAATATCAAAGACAATTGCCAGCTGGCATTGAACATTACCACCAGCAGAAACAGCACAAAGGCCCCTTCACGGATCATCACCTGTAAGGCACGTGTGATGGCTTGCTGAACCTGTTCAGTATCAAAGGTGATTTTTGAGATCATTTCACCGTTGGAGTGTTGATCATGAAAGCTCACCGGTAAAAACAACATATGTTCGAACAAGGACTGACGCAGTTTTCTTACCACCTGGGAGCCCACATAGCTCAGGCAATACGATGCCATATAGTTGAAAATACCACGCCCAATAACCAGCAACACCACCACGATGGGTGCCATTTTTAACACTTCGGCGTTGCGCTCTGTCAGCCCATCGTCAATAAACGGCTGCATTAACTGGACGAATAGCGCATCCATGGCGGCGTAACCGAGCATGCCGATGATGGCAAACAAGGCCGGCACTTTAAAATCGAAGGTGTAACTCAGAAGCCGCTTGTAGATCTGCTTGGCGGATTGTTGCATAGTGTCTCTCTGGTACGTCATAACCCGCGTATTGTAGCTGTACTGATGGCAAAACTGAATGCATTATCTTAAGAACCAAAAACTTTTCCTGTTGCGGGCGGTTTCCGGCTGGATCTCAGATCCGGTAATTTTGAATCGGACCTGACCCGCTGTGGCAGTATCCAGCATCTGGCTGCCGGTCGATTGATAACGCGCTACCACCTCCTTATGTGGTAAACGCCATGGCGAGTGGTATCCCCGCGAGAACACCACCCACTGTGGGGCAACGGCAGAGACAAACCCCATACTGGATGATGTATTGCTGCCGTGATGCGGGGCAATCAATATCTCCGATGGCATCTTTTCGCTTTGTAATGCCAACAACGCTTGCTCAGCGACCTGCTCTATGTCTCCGGGCAATAGCAGCTCGGTCGTGCCATCACTTACCCTGACCACACAGGAATTGTTATTGTCACTGTTCATCGTCTCTACCGGCCACAGAGACTCGATACTCAGTTTACCCATTTGCACCGTTTTGAGTGTACATAGCGCCTTACCATCCCCCTGGTGAAACTGAGCAAGGGAGCGGCCACCATCGTAACGATAGAGAGCAGCCAGCCCACCGTTATGATCACTGTCATCATGGCTGATCACGGTATGCACAAGGGTAATGCGATGCGCCTGCAGATAAGGCTTGATCACATTTTCAAACAGCGAATAACGCGAAAAATAACTGGCGCCGAGGTCAATCAGCAGACCATTTCCCTGAGACGTGACCAGTACCGCCGTACCATGCCCGACATCAAAAACGTCCACCTGCCAGTCGGGTGGGCGCTCGGTGAGATTGACCATCAGGGCAGCAGACACGGGAACCCAGGCAAATGGTCGGGTTAAGGCACTCATACACAGTAGTAACGCTATATAACTCAGTATCACCAGCTCTGGTGCCATCGTGCCACTGTGCCACCAGTGATAAGGAAATGCGTTTAACCACTGATAGGCCGAATTGAGCATGGTATCCGGCACAGCTAAAACGGCCCAGCCCGTGGTCATTACACTGAGCAGATGTATCAACAGCAGCGGAAAAATCACCACCGACAACAATGGAATGACCAGCAAATTGATCGGTATGCTGCTCAGGCTAAAGCCATGATAGGAATAAAGGGTCAGCGGTAACAGAACCGCAAATAAGCCACATTGTAGATATAACAGCAGCTTAACTCGAGACAGGCGCTGCGATTCACGCGCAGTGCTGCGAATCACCATAAAAATAGTGACCACAGCAAAAAAAGAAAAATACAGCCCCAGGTTAAGCGCCGCAAAAGGATTAGCTAACAAGATCACAGCCAGGGCATAGATTAAGGTTCGTGCAGGGCTCAGATGCCGGGCAAACAGAAAACAACATGCGCCCAGCAAGGCCATTAACCAGGCGCGCTGCGCCGATACCTGCATGCCACTGAGCCAGACATAGGCCCCGCTCAGTAGCAGAGCAAAGGTAAAGTAACCCAGCTGATAGTTGTGATGTTGAGACAAGCGCGACCACATTAAAACCAAGGTTAGTTTGTACAGACCAAAGCTCAGCGCAAATACAATGGCCACATGCAGGCCAGAAATAGCCAGTAAATGACTGAGGCCCAGCGATTGAAAGTAGGCTTTATCGGCTTGCGGTACGGCACTTTTATCTCCCGTCAGTATCACATAGTAAAACCAGCTAAAATGCAGTCCATCCAGCGCCTGTGATACCCAAGTGCGATAGCTCGTCCGCAAGCGTTCGCTATGATCATAACTTGCATCCACCACTGACACGCGACCTTTGTAGAAAATCTGGTTTCGAAAGGCATAAAGCTCAGCGTCAAATACCGAGAAGTTTTTTCGACTGCGAAATGGCCTAAGTGTCGCAGTGCCTGCCAATGTTGCGCCCTGTAAATCACCGGGCAACGCACCATTTAGTGACACATTTGCGCGAACACGGCGATACCAGGGCACTTTAAACTGACCTATGCTAGTCAGCTCGAGGGAGACATAAGGGTTCGAGCCTGTGCCAATGACTTTACGGACATTGCCAATTACACTCACTTCCTGCTCTAAGCCTTTTTCAGCAAGTGGTGGTACATAAACCAACCGATAGTGACAAATCGTCACAAAAATACCTAAAATAAAACCTGCCAAAACACTCGAAAAAGTCTTAAAATAGCCGCAGAGAAAAAGGAGCACGCCTGAGCAGACAAACCACTGCCACTGACCCAGATAAAATACTGAGATCAGGCACCCGCTGATCAGGCCGCAGCAGATCAATATCGATGTAAATGGTTGCTTAACATGCCAAAGAAGACGATCCAACGGTTTCTACCCGATCACAATAAGATCAAACAGCAAAAATCGCTGAAAATATTCGGCAGTTTGTTACATGATGCGAATCTTTGGCATTTAAATCGCCGCTCGGCGCGCGGGGCCTTTTCCGTTGGCCTGTTCTTTGCATTCATCCCTGTTCCTTTTCAAATGGTCCTTGCAGCCGCTCTGGCCATTCCTTTTCGAGTTAATCTTCCCCTGTCTATTGCCCTTGTGTGGATCACCAACCCACTTACTATGCCACCTATCTTCTATGCATCCTATCAGGTGGGCGCATTCGCCTTGGGCCAGGAAGAGCAACCGTTTCACTTTGAAGCCAGCTGGAACTGGCTGGTCGAGAGTCTGTCAACCATAGGGCCAGCCTTTATGCTAGGCTCACTGATCTGCGCCTGTATGGCCGCAATTTTAGGCTTTTTCGTTATTGACTTCCTGTGGCGTCGCTCTGTCAATAAGGCCTGGGCCGCCCGCAATCAGCAATCCAGTTAACCCAGCCTCTTTATGTTTAGCAGCCCACTGGCTGCTTTTCCAACCTTTCCTTATTTATCGAAATAACTGACAAAGCCAGCCAGCGCGTTGGTCACCGCTACTGAGGCCAGTATTAGCCCCATTACCCGGCTGATTACACTCGCCCCGGCATTACCAATCACCTTATGAACACTGCTCGCTACCAGCATCAGCAACAAAGTCAGTAAAATCACTGCCAGCATCATAGCCACAGTCTGCATTTGTTCGAAGATATTAAAACGTGCATTTTCAGTTAACAGCACACAGGCAAGCATTGCACCTGGGCTTGCGATTGACGGGACTGCCAGCGGGAATATCGCGGTTTCACGGTGGTCTTTAATTAACCGGACCTCTTCTTCCGGCTTACTTTCCCCAAAGATCATCGACAGCGCAAATAAAAACAGCACTATGCCACCGGCAATCTGAAACGCTGCCAGCGGGATCCCCATCGCGGTCAGTAAAATCTCACCAGCAACAGCAAAAAACACCAGCAAAGCTGCGGCGACCAGACTCGCAATCACGGCAATTTTGCGTTTCGCTGCAGCATCATAACCACGCGTGACCGCAATAAATACGGGGATCGTGCCTATGGGGTCGATAACCGCAAAAAAGAAGATAAAAGTGGCTACAAAATCAATCAAAGTCGTCCCTTATTCGTAAGGATAAATAGTGAGTAATTCGCTACTCTAGCAATGGATTAGTTAAAAGAATATGTAATTTTTCAATAATATTCAAAGAGCAAAAAGCATGCTCAGAAAAGAAGCTGATAAGCCAATACGCCAAACACTTGTGCGCCAGAAACTAAAAAGCGGCAGGTATGCGTGGCCTGCCGCTTGATTCAACACACTTTCTTCTTTCGAAGATAAAGGAACATAAGTATGCGAATTCTTTTGTATTGGTTTTAGGTCACAAATAAAAGCAAACCGATACTTAAGTATTAAGTTATCAGAGTCTGATCCCGCCGTCAATTTCTACAACGCGACCGGTAAAGAAATCGTTCTCGATAATATATTTTGCCGTGTGGGCAATCTCGCCAGCTTCACCCAGACGTCCAACGGGTTTCATCTTCAGCAGACGCTCTTTGGCTTCAGGCTTCATTGCATCGGTCATCTGCGTGCGGATAACACCCGGTGCGATTGCGCCTACACGAATGCCGTGGCGGCCCAGCTCTTTTGCCCAGGATGTAGTCATAGCAACAACACCCGCTTTGGCTGCCGAGTAGTTGGTCTGGCCCATATTGCCCGCACGCGCCACGCTCGACATATTGATGATCACACCACCTTGCTGACCTTCAACCATCTTAGCTGCCGCCTCACGGCCACACAGGAAAACCCCGGTTAGGTTGACATCCAGTACCGACTGGAACTGCTGCAGTGACATCTTATCCGTCACTTCACCGTCTTTGGCTTTTAACAGCAAACCATCACGCAGAATACCGGCGTTGTTTACCAGCACTGCAATATTCCCCAGGTCTGCAACTATGTCGCTGAACACCTGCTCAACATCGCTCTCCAGGCTGACATTCGCCACATAGGTTTTTACTTCAACATCCAGCGCTCTCAGCTCAGCGGCTGCACTTTGCAGCTGCTCTTCTTGCATATCAATTAACGCCAGTTTGGCGCCCATTTTGGCCATTTCCGTTGCCATCGCAAAGCCCAGGCCCTGCGCACCACCGGTGATCACCACCGTTTTGTTCTTTATATCCATGATATTTCAACCCTGCTTCTGTTACTGCTTTTGTGAATAGAGTTTAAAAATAGCACTAAAATCTTCACTGCCACTGCCCTGATTCTGCATCAGGTTGTAGAGATTTTTTGCCAGTGCCCCCATCGGCGTAGCCGAGTTTGTTTGCTGTGCCGCCTGCATCGCCAGCCCCAGATCTTTGGCCATCAAGTCAACCATAAAACCAGGTTTATACCCATTTGACGAAGGCACATTCTCTAATACGTCCGGACACGGGTTATATAATTCCAATGTCCAGTTGCGACCCGAGCTGTTGAGCATAATCTCACTCAATACTTTTGGATCAAGGCCGTGATCAACGCCCATTTGCAGTGCTTCACTGGTGCCTGCCATAAGTATTGATAACAGCATATTATTACAGATCTTAGCGACCTGACCTGCCCCGACAGCCCCGGCGTGAAAAATATTCTTACCCATGTCGTTAAGAACTGTCTGCGCTCGGTTAAAGTCCGCATCATTGCCCCCCACGATGAAGGTTAATGTGCCCGCGGCAGCACCTGCAACGCCACCGGAAACGGGCGCATCAACAAAGGCAATACCGGCCTGTGCTAACGTATTACCAACAAACTGCGCTGATTCTGCGTCAATGGTTGAGCAGTCTATGACCAGCGTCGACTTATCAAGATAGTTGATTAACCCATCTTCGCCAGTATAAATCATGCGAACATGTTTGCTCGCAGGCAGCATGCTGATCACAAAATCTGCATCAGTGCAGACATCTGAGACTTTATCCGCAATCACCGCGCCGTGCGATGCTAGCTGCTTTAACGCCTCTGCACTGAGATCAAATACCGACACCTGGTGGCCGGCTTTCACCAAGTTGGTCGCCATTGGACCACCCATGTTTCCTAAACCTATAAATCCAATCTTTGCCATGTGTTAATTCCTTACAAGTCAGCCAATGGGTGTTCGCTTTGCTCCCAGCGTGGGGCAAAAAAGCTGTCTATCACAGTGCTGTCTACATCTGTGATACTCTTAAACTGCCATTGTGGCTGACTATCTTTGTCAATCAATAATGCACGCACACCTTCGCGAAACTCACCCACTTCACCACAACGAACCGACATCGCCAGTTCACGCAAGAAGCACTCTTTCAGTGACAGGCCTTCTGCACGCTTAAGTTGTGTCTGGATCAATACTGCACTCAAAGGAGAGCCATGCTTGAGGGCTTTTTGCGCCTTGCTCAGCCATTTATTCTCTGTACTGTCCAGCGCCAGAATATGCTCAATCTGGGCTTCCAGGGTGTCAAATTCGGCAAGTTGAGCAAAAGACTCAGCCAGTGGCTTAATTTCGCAGCGCGGTGGAATGTGCGATGCTTCATCAAGAGAGATAAGTAACTGGGTCAGTTTCTCATGATTGAGTACATTGGTCTTACCCCAGTTTACCTCACTGAGGTTATGCAACAGCATATCCAGGCGCTCACCATCCATATAATGATCGGCCAGGCCAACAAATTTGGCATCAGTGGCATTAATGGAAGCACCTGTCAGGCCAAGGAATAAGCCGACACCGTCCGGCATCTTATTCAGGAAGTAGCTGCCACCGACATCCGGATACAAGCCAATGGTGATTTCCGGCATCGCGATGCGTGATGACTCGGTCACCACACGGTGACTGGCACCGGCCATCAGACCAAGACCGCCCCCCATGATGATGCCATTGCCCCAAAGCAGGATAGGTTTATCATAATTGTGAATATGATAGTCGAGACGATATTCCTCGGCAAAGAAGACTTCGAGATGATTATTGCCATCTTCAGCTGCCATCGCATTGTACAGGCTGACTACATCACCACCGGCACAGAAGGCTTTTTCACCTGCGCCTTTGAGCAGGACCATAGCGACCTGTTCGTCTTCGGCCCAGGCCTTAAGCTGTGGTTCCAGTAAGCGGATCATCTCCAGATTCAGTGCATTGAGTGCTTTTGGCGCATTGAGGGTGGCAACCGCCACCTTCATGCCGTTATTACAGTGCGCCAACTCAAATACCACTGGGGCATCTGCCTGGTTCAGTAACTGTAATTCAACCATTAGCCATTCACCCAGTTTGCTTTACGTTTTTCTAAGAAGGCATTGACGCCCTCTTTCTGATCTTGTGTATCGAACAAAGTCACGAACAGTTCACGCTCAAGCGGCAACGCGCTGTTAATGGTGCCGGTACGACCTTTTTGGATAAGGGCTTTACAAGCGGTTACAGCCACCGGGCTTTGATCTTCTACTTTCTTGGCCAGCTCAAGTGCAGCTTCGAGCGCTTTGCCCTGCTCAACCACTTCTTCAACCAGTCCAATCTGCTGAGCTTTGTCGGCTTTGAGGCGCTCGCCACATAAGATCATGCGCTTCGCCCAGCCTTCACCTACCAGCCATGACAGGTTTTGTGTGCCACCTGCACAAGGCAGCAAGCCCACTTTGGCCTCCGGCAAGGCCATTTGAGCCTGCGCTTCTGCGATACGAATATCACAGGCCAGTGCCACTTCCAGGCCACCGCCCATCGCAAAGCCATTGATGGCCGCAATAGACACACCGCGAAAATCACTCAGGGTTTCAAACGCTTCACCAAATACGCGCGACATATCCGCAGCAACGCCTTTGTCGCCATCAGCGAACACATTCAGATCGGCGCCCGCTGAGAAGAACTTTTCACCCTCACCGGTGATCACCAAAGAGTAAATGTTTTTATCCGCGTTTAGCTCGTTCACCAGCTCCTTCAGACCGACCAGCGTATCGCGAGTCCAGGTGTTTGCCGGTGGATTGGACATAGTCACAATCGCGATATGGCCTTGTTTTTCAAGTTTCAATTGTGCTGACATAATCATGCTCCTCTACAGTACGCTTGCTGCGCCTTCGGCTAGAATTCGGCGTGCAATGATCACCCGCATGATCTCATTGGTGCCTTCCAGGATTTGGTGAACGCGTACATCACGCAGGTGGCGCTCAAGTGGGTATTCTTTGATGTAGCCATAACCACCATGAATTTGTAATGCATCATCACAAACCTTAGTACCGACGTCGGTCGCAAAACGCTTAGCCATGGCACAGTAAGTGGTTTTTTCACTGTCATTGCTGTCCAGTTTAAATGCGGCCAGACGGACCATCTGACGCGCGGCAACCAGTTCAGTGTTCATATCGGCAATCTTAAACTGTAGTGCCTGGAATGCGGCCAGAGGCTTACCAAACTGCTGGCGCTCCTGCATATACTCTTTGGCTGTGTTCAGAGCCTGTTGTGCGGTGCCTATTGAGCAAGTCGCAATGTTAATGCGTCCGCCATCCAGACCCTGCATGGCAAATTTAAAGCCTTCGCCTTCTTTACCCATCAGGTTAGCGGCCGGAATACGGACATTTTCGAATGTTACCAGGCGGGTTGGCTGGGCGTTCCAGCCCATTTTCTCTTCGGCCTTACCGTAAATCACGCCCTCGGCATCTGCCGGAACAACAAAAGCAGAAATGCCTTTCGGGCCGTCTTCACCGGTTCGAGCCATCACGACCAGCACATCGGTCTCACCCGCGCCCGAGATGAACATTTTCGAGCCATTCAGGACATACTCATCACCCTCAAGCACGGCTTTCGTTTTCAATGATGCCGCGTCAGAGCCTGAGCCTGGTTCAGTGAGGCAATATGAAGCCAGCAGCTCACCCATGACCAGTTGGTCCATGTACTGATCTTTAACCGCCTGGGTGGCGAAGCTGGCAATCATCCAGGTGGCCATATTATGTATGGTCAGCATCGCCGTTGTGGCCGTACAGCCCATCGACAACTGCTCAAAAATAATGCTTGAATCAAGACGCGACAGGCCCAGACCACCGGCTTCCTCCGGTGTATATAAGCCACAAAAGCCCAACTCACCGGCTTTTTTAATGACATCCTTTGGGAAAATGTGTTTCTGATCCCATTCGGCGGCATGGGGCGCCAGTTCGCTCATGGCAAACTGATAGGCGGTTTCGGCAAAAGCCTGTTGATCTTCGTTGAGATTAAAGTCCATAAAGACCTCACTTGTTGTCATAGCGGGCGAAGTGATGGTTCTGCCCGGCGTTATTCTTATGTACCTGAGTCTCAGGTAATACTACGAGCGGCCCGGACAAATGCCGGGCCTGATAGGTTAACTGACTGGCGTTATCGCAGGTTAATGCTCATGTTAGGGCCCGTTACGGCCTCATCGGCAAACCAGCGTGAAGTAATGGTCTTGGTTTCAGTGTAGAAACGCACCCCCTGCTTGCCATAGGTATGCTGGTCGCCATAAAAAGAGTTTTTCCAGCCTGTGAATGAGAAGAACGGCAACGGCACAGGAATTGGAATATTGATCCCTACCTGACCGACTTCGATTTCATGCTGGAATTTTCGTGCCGCAGCACCGCTTGCCGTGAACAGAGACGTACCGTTACCGTATGGGCTGTTATTGACAAGCGTAATGGCTTCTTCAAGGGTATCAACACATACACAGTTCAGCACAGGACCAAAGATCTCCTGCTTGTAGATGTCCATGTCTGACGTGACGTCTGTAAACAACGTTGGACCAACCCAGTTGCCGTTTTCGTAGCCTTCTACTGTAAAGTCTGAACCATCCAGCAGACAGGTTGCACCTTGCTGTTTACCACTTTCGATCAGCGACAGAATACGTGCCTTTGCCTGAGCCGAGGTTTGCGGGCCATAAGCCGCTTGCGGGTCGTTCCACACACCCGGACGTACTTTTTCAAGACCGGCTTTTAAATCGTCGATCCATTCTTTGGACTTGCCAACGAACACGGCAACCGAAATGCCCATGCAACGCTGACCCGCAGCACCCACAGAGGCACCGACCAGGTTATTAATGGTCTGCTCACGACTGGCATCTGGCATGATCACCATGTGGTTTTTCGCGCCGACACAAGCCTGAACACGTTTCAGGTTTTCGGTGCCTTTGCTGTAAATATAGGAGCCTACACCACATGAACCCACGAAAGAAATTGCGCGTACTTCAGGGGCTGTCAGGATTTGGTCTACCTGCTCTTTGGCACCATGTACCACTTGTAGTACGCCTTTTGGTGCGCCTGCTTCTTCGAATAGCTCTACCAAACGCATCGGTGTAAGCGGATCTTGCTCAGAGGGTTTTAGTACGAAAGTGTTACCACAGACGATCGCCATTGGGAACATCCACAATGGGATCATTGCCGGGAAGTTAAACGGGGTAATACCCGCACATACACCCAGCGGCTGGATATAAGAATAAGTGTCGATATTGCGGGCCACGTTCTCGACGGTTTCACCCATCATCAATGCCGGCGCATTGGCTGCCTGCTCAACGACTTCAATACCACGCCAGACATCGCCTTTGGCATCTTCAAAAGTTTTACCAAGTTCATGACAGATAATGGTCGCAATTTCTTCCTGGTGTTCTTTCAGCAATGCCGCATAACGCATCATAATGCGCGCACGCTCCGTTACTGGCACATTACGCCAGGTCTTGAACGCCTCTTGTGCTGATGTGATCGCAGCCTGTACTTCATCGTGCGTCGCACACGGCACCTGCGCCAAAACTTCCTGATTCGCCGGATTGACGACATCCAGCCACTTGTCAGACTGAGACTGGGTAAATTCACCGTTGATGTATAATGGTACCTGGTGCATGTGCACTCCTCCCCAAATAAAACGAAAAGCGCCGCTTAATTATTGTCATTGCGGCGCTATACTTAACTTAAACTTCGACAGCTAATGCCACCGCTTCGCCACCACCGATACACAGTGAGGCAACCCCTTTTGATAAACCGCGATTGCGCAGCGCATGAATAAGCGTTACCAAAATACGTGCACCGCTGGCTCCGATTGGATGACCCAATGCACAGGCGCCGCCGTTCACATTCACTTTGCTTTGATCCAGGCCCAGTTCGCTGATTGCCAGCATAGTCACCATGGCAAATGCTTCATTGATCTCCCACAGATCGACGTCGTCTTTAGACCAGCCAGTTTGCTCAAGCAGTTTATTCATTGCACCTACTGGTGCGACTGTGAACTCGGCAGGTGCCTGAGAGTGGGTAGTATGGCCGGCTATTTTACACAGAGGTGTTAAACCGTGGCGCTTCGCTTCTGACTCACTCATCAGAACCAGTGCCGCGGCACCGTCAGAGATTGAAGACGAGTTCGCCGCCGTGATGGTGCCATCTTTTTTGAATGCCGGGCGCAGTGATGGGATTTTGTCCGGGCGTGCATTGCCAGGCTGTTCATCAATCGCTACTTCTACATCGCCTTTACGGGTAGCAATAGTGTGCGCAGCTATTTCATTAGTGAAGCTGCCGTTTTCAATGGCGGCATTGGCTTTGCTCAGCGAGCTCAGCGCAAACTCATCCATGTTGTCACGGGTTATGCCGTACTCATCGGCCGTATCCTGAGCAAAACAGCCCATGGCTTTGTTATCGTAAGCATCTTCCAGGCCGTCTGCCATCATGTGATCTTTAATTTCACCATGACCCATGCGCATGCCGCCACGTGCCTTAGGAATGAAGTAAGGGGCATTGGTCATGCTCTCCATACCACCGGCGATGGCATTTTTAATGCTGCCTGCTTTAATTAAGTCGTGGGCGAACATCGCCGCTTTAAGGCCAGAGCCGCAGACTTTATTGATGGTGGTTGCGCCTGTTGAGCGAGCCAGACCCGCATGCAACATCGCCTGACGTGCAGGTGCCTGGCCTAATCCAGCAGGCAATACACAGCCCATGATCACTTCATCAATGCTGGCATCTGACAAACCAGTCTCAGCCATCACCGCTTTAATTGCGGTTGCACCTAAATCAGTAGCACTGGCGCCTGAAAGGCTACCCATGAATCCACCCATAGGGGTACGTTTTGCGGCGACAATGACAACAGCTTCGTTACTCATTAAAAAAACTCCTGTTTACAAGCAAGTTGCTTGCTTTTAGTAATCTCTTACGTCGAGCATACCTAATATTTACGTTTACGCCAACGTAAATCTAAAATCAAGCAAATTGCGATCTCTGAAAGTGTAAAGTTAAGTTGCACATCGAGGTTGCCACTGGCGTGACTTCCGATGTGTCGTCCTCCTCGCCGTTTAGTCGCGGACAAAGCGACTATACTGCTGTGTGACGTACCATCTGGAGTGCCTCAGCGGATCATCTGTAAGCTAAACGAATACCTAAAGTAGACCAGTATGAGCGATTGCGATATGCGACCAATGGATGAAACAAACGCCATACTTTACCTTTACGTAAACTTCACTTATATTGGACAAATCAGTTTTGATGTAAGTGCGTAAACGATGCAAGACAACAAAGAACCAACTTATTCAATCAGCGAACTCGCCAAGGAGTTTGATATTACCACCCGAAGTATTCGGTTTTATGAAGATCAAGGATTACTTTCACCTGAACGCCATGGCCAGACCCGCATTTATTCAAAGCGCGACAAAGTGCGCCTGAAACTCATTCTGCGTGGTAAGCGATTAGGCTTCACCCTGGCAGAAACAGGTCGATTGTTTGAGCTTTACGACGCCGACAAATCAAGCGCCAAACAACTTCATACTATGTTGCAATTGATCGACGAAAAAAAGGCCGATCTGAGCCAGCAAATGGACGACATTAAAGTCGTACTGATGGAACTGGTGACAGCGGAGCGCCGCTGTCTCGATACTTTAAAAAATTTAGATGAATAGTGATTGAGCAATGTAGCACTTAATGCCGTCCGCGGCGAGTGCTTGATCAAGAATAACTCTCACACAGGATAACTACAGATGAGCACAGTATCACTTTATAAAGAACTTAACTTTGGCCTGGGCGAAACAGCGGACATGATCCGTGACCACGTCAACAGCTTCGCCAGCAGTGAAATCGCCCCACTGGCTGAAAAGACCGACGAAGAAAACGCCTTTCCCAATGAAATGTGGCCGAAACTTGGTGACATGGGCCTGCTGGGCATCACAGTACCGGAAGAGTTTGGTGGTGCAAACATGGGTTATCTGGAACACGTGATTGCAATAGAAGAGATCAGCCGAGCCAGTGCATCAATCGGACTCAGTTATGGTGCGCATTCAAATTTGTGTGTCAACCAGATCAATCGCAACGGTAACCAGGCACAAAAAGAAAAGTATCTGCCTAAGCTTGTTTCCGGTGAACACATAGGTGCGCTGGCTATGAGTGAGCCCAATTCGGGCTCGGATGTGGTTTCCATGAAACTCAAAGCCGAGAAAAAAGGCGATAAATTTATTCTTAACGGCAATAAAATGTGGATCACCAATGGTCCGGATGCCGATGTCTTCGTGATCTATGCAAAAACCGATGTAGAAGCTGGCTCGCGTGGTATAACCGCTTTTATTGTAGAACGAAACTTCCCGGGTTTCTCAACCGCACAGAAACTCGACAAACTGGGCATGCGTGGCTCAAACACCTGTGAGTTGGTATTTGAAGACTGTGAAGTACCAGAGGAAAACATCCTCGGTAACTATAATGAAGGCGTTAAGGTCCTGATGAGTGGTCTGGACTATGAGCGCGTGGTTCTGGCCGGTGGCCCGCTTGGGATCATGCAGGCCTGTATGGATGTGGTTGTACCTTATATTCACGAACGTAAACAGTTTAATCAGTCTATTGGTGAGTTCCAGCTTATACAGGGCAAAATTGCCGATATGTATACGCAAATGAATGCAGCACGCTCTTATGTATACACAGTGGCTAAAGCCTGCGACCGTGGCGAAACCACCCGTAAAGATGCCGCCGGCGCAATTCTGTATGCCGCCGAGCTGGCCACCAAAATGGCGCTCGATGCGATTCAGTTACTCGGTGGTAACGGATACATCAATGAGTACCCAACCGGACGCCTGCTGCGTGATGCCAAACTCTATGAAATTGGCGCGGGCACCTCTGAGATCCGCCGTATGTTGATCGGTCGTGAGCTGTTCACCGAAAGCCGCTAAGGAGGCAGCATGACAGTACTAAACTCGAATGTTAATAGTCATGACCCGCAGTTTAAGGCAAACCAGGACGCCATGGCGTCTCTGGTTGCCGACCTGAATGATAAGGTCGCCACATTATCTGTGGGCGGCGGTGAGGCCCTGATAGCCCGCCACCAGAGCCGCGGCAAGTTATTTGTCCGAGACCGCATTGAGCATCTGCTCGACGAAGGCTCTCCTTTTTTAGAGATCTCTCAGTTCGCCGCCTTCGGCGTGTATGAACAAGACATTCCCTGCGCCGGAGTGGTGGCGGGGATTGGCCGGGTGAAAGGGATTGAATGCATGATTGTGGCAAACGACGCTACGGTTAAAGGGGGTACCTATTTCCCACTGACGGTGAAAAAGCATCTGCGCGCACAAGAGATCGCTGAACGTTGTCACCTGCCCTGTATTTACTTAGTTGACTCAGGCGGCGCGAACCTGCCGGAGCAGGATGAAGTATTTCCGGATAAACTGCACTTTGGCCGTATTTTCTATAATCAGGCGCGCATGTCTGCCAAAGGCATCCCGCAAATTGCCGTGGTGATGGGCCTGTGTACTGCCGGTGGTGCATATGTCCCCGCGATGGCCGATGAAAGTATCATAGTGAAAGAGCAAGGGACGATTTTCCTCGCCGGCCCACCGCTGGTGAAAGCGGCAACCGGTGAGGAAGTAAGCGCCGAAGATCTCGGTGGTGCCGATGTGCACTGTAAAGTATCCGGTGTTGCGGACCATTATGCTGAAAACGATGAGCACGCGCTGTCTATCGCCCGCCAGTGTGTTTCCCGCCTCAACCATCAACGTCCTGTTCGCCCAGTTCTGAAAGACTTTAAAGCCCCACGATACGATATTCGTGAGATCTACGGCATCGTCGGAACGGACCTCAAAAAGCCATTTGACGTACGCGAAGTCATCGCCCGTATCGTGGACGACTCACAGTTCGACGAATTTAAACGCTACTTTGGTGAAACCCTGGTTACCGGCTTTGCCGAAATTTATGGCCACCCGGTCGGGATCGTCGCCAACAACGGGATTTTATTCTCTGAGTCTGCGCAAAAAGGCGCGCACTTTATCCAGCTGTGTGCCCAGCGCAACATTCCGCTGCTGTTTTTACAGAACATCACTGGCTTTATGGTAGGTCAAAAGTACGAAGCAGAAGGCATTGCCAAACACGGCGCTAAAATGGTTACCGCGGTGTCTTGTGCAGACGTGCCGAAATTTACCGTGCTGATCGGTGGCTCTTATGGTGCCGGTAACTACGGCATGTGCGGTCGCGCTTATGAACCCACTATGATGTGGATGTGGCCCAATGCCCGTATTTCTGTCATGGGTGGCGAGCAGGCTGCCGGTGTACTGACACAGGTTCGTCAGGACGGTCTGGCACGTAAAGGCCAGTCAATGAGCGATGAAGAAGTGGCTGAGTTTAAAAAGCCTATTGTCGAGCAATACGAAAAGCAAGGCCACCCCTACTACGCCAGTGCGCGCTTGTGGGACGATGGCATTATCGATCCTGCCGATACACGCACAGTTCTTGGTCTGGCGCTTGAAGCGGCTGCCAATGCACCTGAGCAGAATTCAAAATTCGGCATCTTCCGGATGTAAGGAGGCCCTATGTCAGTAACCTTAAATATTACCAAAAGTAAGGTGGCCGTGCTGGAACTCAGCCGCCCGGAAAAACACAATGCCTTCAATGCCGAGGTCATTGCCGAACTAATCAAAAGCATTGAATACGCTAACGAGCTGGATATTCGCGCTCTGATCCTGAAAACCAATGGCAAGCACTTCTCTGCTGGTGCCGACCTGGCGTGGATGAAATCCATGGCTGGCAATAACTATGACGAGAACGTCGCTGACTCTATGGAGCTGGCCAAACTGATGAAAGTGCTGGCAAACAGCCCGCACCCGACGGTCTGTCTGGTTCAGGGCGCAGCATTTGGTGGTGCACTGGGCCTCATCGCTTGCTGTGACATCGCCGTTGCGACCCCGGATGCCAAATTCTGTCTGAGCGAAGTCAAGCTGGGGCTTATCCCTGCCGTGATCAGCCCCTATGTGATCCGCGCCATTGGCGAGCGTCAGGCACGTCGCTATTTCCTCAGTGCTGAGATCTTTAATGCAGACAAAGCGCTGAACATGGGTCTTATCCACGAAATCGCCGAAGACCTGGCCAGTGCAGAATCTCACTTTATTGAGACGCTGCTGAACAATGGCCCGGTGGCGGTCAAAAGTGCCAAGGCACTGATAGACGAAGTGGCAGGCCATGCCATTGACGACACACTGATTGCACACACCGCAAAACGGATCGCAGAGATCCGCGTTAGCGAAGAAGGACAGGAAGGCCTGAGCGCCTTTTTCGACAAACGTGCCCCCGGCTGGCAAAACGCAGCCAGCAAGTAAGGAGTACACTATGCTAAAGAAAATTCTGATTGCCAACCGTGGCGAAATCGCCTGCCGTGTCATGCGCAGCGCCAAGCGCCTGGGTCTGAGCACTGTGGCGGTTTACTCCGATGCTGACGCCAATGCCATGCACGTACAACAGGCAGACGAAGCCTATCACATTGGCCCGGCGCCAAGTAAAGACTCCTACCTGGTTGCAGAGCGCATTCTGGATGTTGCTAAGCGTGCCGGTGCGGATTGTATCCATCCGGGTTACGGATTCTTGTCTGAAAACGAAGCCTTTGCCCAGGCCTGTGAGCAGGCAGATATTGCCTTTATTGGTCCGCTGGCCAGTTCAATTGAAGCCATGGGCTCAAAAACCCGCGCCAAAGAGATCATGGCCGAGGCCAATGTGCCGCTAGTGCCCGGCTATTACGGCAAGCAACAGGATACTGAATTTCTGGCTCAGGAAGCCGAGAAAGTGGGCTTCCCGGTACTGATTAAAGCCGCTTACGGTGGTGGCGGTAAAGGCATGCGCGTAGTGCGCGAAGCCAGCGAGTTTATCAGCGCCCTTGAAGGCGCAAAGCGTGAGGCCGCAGCCAGTTTTGGTAATGACCTGGTGCTGCTGGAGCGTTTTGTCGATAAGCCGCGCCATGTTGAAGTACAAGTGTTTGCCGACAGCCATGGTAATTGCGTGTATCTGGGCGACCGCGACTGCTCATTGCAGCGCCGCCATCAGAAAGTCATTGAAGAAGCCCCTGCCCCGGATCTTAGTGCAGAGTTACGCCGCGAAATGGGTGAAGCCGCCGTGCGCTGTGCTCAGGCAATCAACTACCGCGGTGCCGGTACCGTTGAGTTTTTGCTCTGTGGTGACGAGTTCTTCTTTATGGAAATGAACACGCGTTTGCAAGTAGAACATCCGGTGACGGAAATGGTCACCGATCAGGATCTGGTTGAGTGGCAAATTCGGGTCGCCAACAATGAAGTACTGCCACTAACCCAGGATGAGATCCGTCTCAGTGGCCACAGTTTCGAAGCGCGCATTTATGCCGAAGATCCGCAGGAAAACTTTATGCCCTGCTCTGGCGTATTATCGCATCTGGGTTTCCCGGAGGCCAAAGATGGTGTGCGCATCGACACCGGTGTACAACAGGGTGATGAGATCAGCCCCTTTTATGATCCAATGATCGCTAAGCTGATTGTGCACGGCCGCGACCGTCGTACTGCACTATTAAAATTACGCAGCGCGCTGGCAGAGGTACATCTGGCTGGTCTGAAAAGCAATATTGCCTTCTTACACCACCTGGCGGGCCATCCTGCATTTAGTACCACAGCACCTGATACCCACTTTATTGATACCCAAACTGAAACGCTGACGGCATCGCAGGCGCCCAGTGACTTATTGGTTTGTCTGGCCAGTGCGGCCTATCTGGCGCATCAGCAGGCAGAGAAAGTTACCTCGCCGTGGCAGCTGTCGGGCTTTAAGCTCAATCAGCCGCGTCGTCAGGTATTACCATTTGCTGACCACCTGGTGGTTGCCGAAGCCTGTGGAAGCCAGTGGCAGGTATTTTACCAGGATCTCGATCATACTATGGACGTGCGCCTTGACGGCCACAACCTGGTCACTAACCTGGATGGCAAGCGTTTGCTGGCGGATGTGGTGATCACCGAAGCGCAGATCACCGTCATGTTTGGCCCGTATCAGTTTGATGTGGCGCTTAAATCAAAACACTACGTCAGTGAGCATGAACATCAGGAAGCACCGCTGGCTGCGCCACTTAACGGCACGGTCGTAAAGCACCTGCAAAGTGTTGGCGCTCAGGTGAGCAAAGGCGACCCTGTGGTGGTTATTGAAGCGATGAAAATGGAATACACCCTGAACGCGCCGTTTGATGGCACGCTCACCAGCTATTGTTTCGACGAGGGCGAGCTGGTCAGCCACGGCGCGATGCTTGCGATTGTTGAGGAGGCCTGAAATGGCGAACTATCCAGCCCAAGTCAAAATAGTTGAAGTTGGTGCGCGTGATGGCCTGCAAAACGAATCCAGTGTATCGACCGGGGCAAAAATCGCGCTGGTCAATGCACTGGCCGAGGCCGGTCTGAAACACATTGAGGCCGGTGCATTTGTGTCGCCCAAGTGGGTGCCGCAAATGGCCGACTCCAGTGATGTGATCCAAGGCTTTGTACGCCGTGAGGGTGTTGAGATCAGCGCCCTTACGCCAAATCTCAAAGGCGCCGAACTGGCGCTTGCCAATGAGGTCGATGAGTTTGCCATTTTCACCGCAGCCAGCGAAGCCTTTACGCAAAAGAACATCAACTGCTCTATTGAAGAGAGTATTGAACGCTTCCGCCCGGTGGTCGAGCTTGCACAAAAAAACAACATCAAAGTCAGAGGCTACGTAAGCTGTGTGGTTGGCTGCCCGTATCAGGGAGAGGTCGAACCAGAGCAGGTACTGGCGGTGTGTAAACAATTATTGGCATTAGGCTGCTACGAGATCAGCCTGGGCGACACCATAGGTGTGGGCACAGCCAATCAGGTTCGGCAGCTGCTCACGTTATTACTGTCACACATCCCGGCTGAGCGCCTTGCCGTGCACTTTCATGATACCTATGGCCAGGCATTGGCAAACATACATACCGCACTGGAAATGGGCATTAGTACCATAGATTCAGCCGTTGCCGGACTGGGTGGCTGTCCCTATGCTAAGGGCGCGTCAGGAAATGTTGCCACTGAGGATGTTGTTTACTTGCTGCAAGGACTTGGCATTGACAGTGGAATTGATTTAGAAAGGCTTGCAAAAGCAGGCTGGCAGATTTGCGAGGCGCTTGAAAAAGCACCCCTAAGCAAGGTGTCACTGGCGCTGAAAAACAGCTGTCAGTCATAACAACCGAAAACAACGAACAACTAGGAGTGGGCTAATGGCCGGTTTCGATAAAGTAGTTTCAAGCTATGAAGCAGCAATGGAGGGCCTCAAAGACGGCGATACCATTATTGCCGGTGGCTTTGGATTATGTGGTATTCCAGAAGGGTTAATTGCAGAAATCAAGCGCAAACAAACCAAAGAGCTGACCGTGGTCTCTAACAACTGTGGGGTTGATGACTTTGGTTTGGGTATTTTGCTTCATGACCGTCAAATCAAGAAAATTATTGCTTCCTACGTGGGTGAAAACGCCCTGTTTGAGCAACAACTGTTAGACGGCATTATCGATGTTGAACTGACGCCTCAGGGTACACTGGCAGAGAAAATGCGCGCTGGCGGCGCGGGCATCCCGGGTTTCTATACCGCGACCGGCTATGGCACCCCAGTTGCTGAAGGTAAAGAAGTCAAAGAATTCGATGGTCGCCCTTACATTCTTGAAGAATCTATCACCGGCGAATTCGCCATCGTTAAGGCCTGGAAAGCAGACCGCTATGGCAACCTGGTATTCCGCCACACTGCGATGAACTTTAACCCTATGGCTGCCACGGCAGGTAAAATTACCGTTGCCGAGGTCGAAGAAATCGTCGAGCCGGGCGAGCTGGCACCGAGTGAGATCCACACACCGGGGATCTATGTTAATCGCGTGATTCAGGGTCGCTTTGAAAAACGCATCGAACGTGTCACAACCCGTAAGTAAGGAGATCACCATGGCTTTAAATCGTGAACAAATTGCAATGCGCGTGGCGCAGGAACTTCAGGACGGTTATTACGTCAACCTGGGCATAGGTATCCCTACTCTGGTTGCCAACTACGTGCCTCAGGGTATCGAAGTTATGCTGCAATCCGAAAACGGTCTTTTGGGTATGGGTCCTTACCCAACAGAGGACCAGGTCGATGCTGACATGATCAATGCGGGTAAAGAAACCGTGACAGCAGCCACAGGTGCAGCTATTTTTAATAGCGCCGAAAGCTTTGCCATGATCCGCGGTGGTCATGTAGACTTGACGGTACTGGGTGCATTTGAAGTGGATCAGAGTGGCAATATTGCCTCGTGGATGATCCCGAAAAAGTTAATCAAAGGCATGGGTGGCGCGATGGATTTAGTTGCAGGTGCACAAAACATCGTGGTAACCATGACCCATGCCAGCAAGCACGGCGATTCAAAGTTACTGGAGTCTTGTACTCTGCCGCTCACCGGCGTGAACTGTGTGAAAAAGATCGTCACAGATTTAGCCGTGCTTGAAGTAAAAGATGGCGCGTTCCATTTGCTAGAGCGCGCACCGGGTGTTAGTGTAGACGAAATTATCAGCAAAACAGCGGGCAAACTTATCGTCGATGGCGATATTCCTGAAATGCAGTTTGCCAGCTAAATAAGCACGGTCTGACACAAAAACATCAACTTTGTACCGACCTCATTCCCAGTGCCAAAGGCGCTGAGTTACCCAAAATCCCTCGCAAGAGGGATTTTTTTTACCTGTTTGGCCCTTAACTGGTGTGATTTTATTCAGTTAATAGCCCATTCATTTACTTTTATATTCTAACGCTTACACTTATAAACTAAGACTTTTTCGGCAAGGTGGTAAAAATACCCCGTTTTGGTCGGTTTATCTTAATTACATCGAAACGCCTTTTTGAGTATAGGAAGACGATTGTAATGGCAAGTCATTGCCACGCTCATTACCGCTGTAACTAACATAAACCTATCGCATGCAGTTTGCATCAAAGCCGGGTGTTATACCAATTTGTCATTTCATTTCTCAACTTTGAGGTAACAATGGCAGACAATCACGATAAGTATAGTATCGATAATACAGACTATACGGTGGGCCAGGACAACGTACAAAAATGGGGGTTTGATGTTCACAACCCGGTTTTTGGCGTGAGTGCGGGCCTGATCTTATTATTCCTTATTGCAATCTTAGTAAGCGACGCCGAGTCGGCAAAGGCAACACTGGATGGCCTGAAGTGGAAAATCATCGGCGCGTTTGATGCCGTCTTTATGTGGTCGGGTAACTTCTTTGTGCTGTTTTGCCTGGCGCTGGTGCTCTCTCCCTACGGTAAAATCCGCCTTGGTGGCGACTCAGCTAAACCTCAGTACACCACCCTCTCCTGGCTGGCCATGCTGTTCGCCGCCGGTATGGGGATCGGGCTGATGTTCTGGGGCGTTGCCGAGCCGGTGGCCTATTACACAGGCTGGTTTAAAACCCCGCTGAATGTCGTACCCAATACACCTGAAGCTGCGGAAATGGCCATGGGCGCGACTATGTACCACTGGGGCTTACACCCCTGGGCGATTTACGCCGTCGTCGCGCTCTCGCTGGCTTTCTTTGCCTATAACAAAGGCCTGCCGCTGTCTATTCGGTCAATTTTCTATCCTCTGCTAGGCGACAGAGCCTGGGGCTGGCCGGGTCATATCATAGATATTCTGGCGGTGCTGGCCACTTTATTTGGTCTGGCGACCTCACTTGGCCTGGGCGCGCAACAGGCCAGCGCCGGGATCCAGCATGTATTCGGCATAGAGGCAGGTCTGGGGCTACAGATCATGGTGATCGTTGGCGTCACTTTGCTGGCCATCATTTCTGTAGTACGTGGCATTGAAGGTGGCGTTAAAGTGCTCAGTAACACCAATATGCTGATCGCTTTTGCCCTGCTGCTGTTTGTCATGCTGGCCGGCTTTGCGGTGGCGCTCGGTAATGTTCCCACCACCATAATGGCCTATGTAGAGAACATTATTCCACTGAGTAACCCACACGGGCGTGACGACGAAGCCTGGTTCCAGGGCTGGACTGTGTTTTACTGGGCCTGGTGGATCTCCTGGTCACCGTTTGTTGGTATGTTTATCGCACGCGTCTCTGAGGGCCGTACCATTCGTGAGTTTATTATTGCTGTGCTGCTGATCCCGACTTTAGTCACAACCTTGTGGATGTCAGTGTACGGTGGCATTGCCATAGATCAGGTTAAGTCTGGTGTGGGTGCACTGGGCGAAAATGGCCTGACGCAGGTGCCGCTGGCCATGTTTGAAATGTTTGAACAACTGCCACTGGGCGATCTGCTGTCATTTGTTGCCATCGTATTGGTGCTGGTGTTCTTTATCACCTCGTCGGACTCTGGCTCTCTGGTCATAGACAGCATAACGGCCGGCGGCAAAATTGATGCCCCAATTCCGCAACGGGTGTTCTGGGCTACAGTGGAAGGTGCAATCGCTGCAGCGCTGCTGTGGATCGGCGGCACAGAGGCCATACAAGCCTTGCAGGCGGGTGCTATCTCAACCGGTCTGCCGTTTACAGTCGTATTGCTGCTGATGTGTCTGAGCCTGATCCTCGGGCTGCGCACGGAGCAAACTAAGCCCTGAGTTCAGGTATATCTGTAACAAGATAAGGATTGAAAATGGCATGTTTCTTATCATGCCATTTTTGTTTCTGCTTGATCACATCCACAGCGACTTAATGTCTGTGTGCTGCGTGTAGTGGTGCTGAAGTTGTGCCTGAAATAATTCAGCCGTCGCCAGGGCATCACTGAGTGCGTGATGTGCCACATAGTAAGGCAGACCGTAACGTTTGCGACTGTCGGCCAGACGGATCGAGGGGATCGGCTGGCGTTTTATCCGCTGCCAAAGCGTGAGCCGGTTGGTTTCAATGCGATGCTCCAGCGCCATGGTGTCAATCAGCGGAAACTCAATCCCTTCGCCCAGCCGCTGCATTAACGCCTGATTAAAGAACGGCCGCTCAATATGGCGGTAATGAACCACAATGACCTTGCCAGCCAGACAGGCAAGCAGCTCCTCCAGTATGGTGTCCAGGTCGGGCGCTTCACTGACCTGTGAATGGGTTATCTGATGCACCACCACCGACTCTTCGTGCAGTGGTGTAGCAGGTTTTAAGATCCAATGCCTGGCATCCCGGCAATAGGCTCTTCGCGCGTCAAAGGGCACCAGGCCGACGCTGACAATGTCATCGGTTTCATAATTCAGACCGGTGGTTTCAAAATCCAGTGCCACGAACTGAGCCTGAGACACTGGCGTGTCGGGCAGCTGTACGCCTGCGGTATAAAATGCCCTGAGCCGCTCATCACTACTTTGCCGTGCTAAATGAGCAAACCGGTTTGGCCAGGATAAAATGTCGCCTTGCATTGCCATTACTTGAGTATCGCCTTGTTCTGATAACGGATCTTGAGATAGCTTTGCGCTTTGTCCAGTACTGCAAATGCTTCTTTGAGATTGCGCTGTTCAAACTCAGATAGCCGCTTTGGCAAAATATTATTGTCGGGCTGTTTGCCCTGCTCTATTTGCCGGGCCTGATGGCGAATACGGATCATGGCAATATACTCCAGCGCCGCCTCTAAATCTTCTACTTTACCGGGTGGTAATAACTGGGCCTCTTTTATGTCCTCCAGGCGCTCAAATGAGTTTTGCTTACGAGATCCGATGGCCAGTGCATGCACACGCACCAAATCGGACAGCGGCGCGGTACCACGGCGCTTAATATTCAGCGAGTGCTTGTGCTCACCGTCCTGCTCCAGTACAAAGTCTTTAAAAAAGCCCAGCGGCGGTGTTCTGCGTAGTGAGTTACTGGCCATGGCCGCTAAAAACCGTGGCGTGATCTTCGCTTTCTTTGCCACCAGCTCACTCAAGCGGCTGGCCAGCTGGGTGCGACCAAATATCCCATCCAGGTCAAAGAAAATGGAGCTGTGTAATAAGGCCTCGGGTTTGGGGTTATCCATCCAGTCTTCGAACTGAGCCTGCCAGTCACTGGCACTTAAGCGCCACTTCGGGTTTGTTGCCATAATGCCGCCATCACAGAGCTTATAGCCACATTGTGCCAGGCCGTCACAGACAAACTTTGCCAGCGCGGCAAAGTAGCTGTCATGTTTATCAGCCTCAAACGCATCATCCAAGATCAGCGCATTGTCCTGATCGGTCACAATAAGCTGCTCATCCCGTGCCATTGAGCCCAATGCAATAAAGCAATAAGGTACGGGTGGTTCGCCCAATTTGTCTTCGGCCAGCTCCAGTAATCGCTGCTTGATAGTGCGACCAATGACCGACATGGCCGTGCCCACCATGTGTGAGTTAGCATCTTCATTCACCAGACGCACAAACACACTGGCCAGAGACTTAGCATAGTGTGCCACGTCCTCCACACTTTGCTGCTCCATGATCCCTTTAACAAACAATAAGCTGCTCTGCGACTCATAGCGCAGGATATCCGACAGGGCTATCACGCCTATAGGTCGGCGCTTATGAACCACGGGTAAATGATGCAAGTTGTCTCTGAGCATCATCATCATGGCTTCGAACACATAGGCATTGGAGTCGACTATGGTCAGCTCCCGGGTCATGATAGTGGCAACCGGTTGGTTTGTATCTAACCCCTCTGCCACCACCTTAATACGCAGGTCTTTATCGCTCAGGATCCCGACAATTTGACCGTCGTCATCCTCAGGATCGTCGCTGACGGGTTTGCTCGGGTCATATACCAGCAAGGCCGACACCTGCTCTTCGGTCATCAGCTTTGCCGCATCACGAATTGGGCGAGTCAGCTCTACCGACACCAGCTCGCGAAGTAACAAGGTTCTGACTTTGGCCGTGGTGAGGTCATTATTGTCGGCCTGGTCCGACACCGCCTGGATCAAACCACCACTGTCGTCGGCCTCAAAAAAGTCCGCAAATGCCTCGTGTTCATCACAAAATGCTTCAAACAAGGCCACGGGAATACAGTAAACCAGGATGTCTTCCAATGCCATCACCGGAAAACGTACTTTGCGATTCATCAGCAAGCCGCGCTGACCAAACAGGCCCCCTTCTGAAATGCGATTATAGAGCTCACCATTGCGACGATATACCTCCACTGAACCTGCCCGCACCACATACAGATTTGAGATAGATTCTCCGTAATGCAGTATTTCACTGCGCGCACGGTAATAGCCAACCTCAACCTCACTGGCAAGCTGTTTGAGCGCGTCTGCAGGCAAATCGTTAAATGGCGGATGTGCAGATAAAAACTGCATGATCTCAAAGTGTTCTATTTGCATAATGACCGTTTTATAACCCTGATTATGACTATTGTGGGTAATTGCGCAGATGAACGCAAGGGAAGCACCAGGGTCAGTTTGTTCTACGTATATTTTGTCACACTAATTTTTTACTGTATGACTTGTAATAATGGTCGTTTGCCATCATATTCACAGCGTGCTTTGGAAGCTGACAGTACTGCAACTAAGCCTATGATAAAACGTCGTGTTGAGGAAATGGATCCCGCAGGGCGCTGTAGGTAAACGTACGCAAGTATAAAGAGTCCGATTGTACAAACCGTTTTTGGTTTGGGCGCTCGGCAAACAATAAGTTGAGTATAAGCTTGAGGTTAAGATGAAACGAATCGTGCTATTTTTAATCACCAACCTGGCAGTCATGCTGGTACTGGGGATTGTTCTGTCTATCGTCATGTCTGCGTTAGGTCTGTCTAACCGCAGTTATGGCGGCATGTTACTGATTGCCGGTGTATTCGGTTTTGGTGGTGCTTTTATTTCGCTGTTTATGTCGAAGTGGATCGCGAAAAAATCAACGGGTGCTTATGTCATTGAGCAACCCCGTAATGAAAGTGAACACTGGCTGGTGCAAACCGTTGCCAATCAGGCCAAACAAGTGGGGATTGCGATGCCCGAAGTGGCCATTTACGACAGCCCTGAAATCAACGCCTTTGCAACGGGCCCGAGTAAAAACAACAGTCTGGTGGCGGTCAGTACCGGGCTACTGAACAATATGACTCAGGACGAAGCGGAAGCCGTACTGGCACACGAGGTGTCTCACGTTGCAAACGGCGATATGGTCACACTGACGCTGATCCAGGGTGTGGTCAATACCTTTGTCATTTTCATTGCCAAAGTGCTGGCTAATCTGGTCGATGGCTTTCTCAATGGCGACGAAGAAGATAATGGCGTGAGCTGGACGTACATTGTATTCGATATGATTTTCCAGATCCTGTTCGGTATTCTGGCATCCGTCATTGTTGCCTACTTCAGCCGTCAGCGCGAATTTGCGGCCGACAAAGGCGCGGCAGATCTGGTGGGTGCACATAAAATGCGTGCAGCCCTTGAACGCCTGCGCCATAACCATGAATCGCAACTCGAAGGGTCAATGATGGCCTTTGGTATTGCATCAGGCAAAAGCTTGTCTGAGATGTTCGCCTCTCACCCGCCGCTTGAGCAACGTATTCAGGCGTTGCGTTAAAAAGAAAAGGCTTCGCAGTGCGAAGCCTTTTTTGTAGATTAAACGGTCTTTCAGATAACTGATCAGATAACCGCTCTGGTCACTACTTTTCTATCCAGGGCGTAACCGATACGACTTCGCTAAGTGTATTAAAGCGCGCCGTGTCATTTTCCCAGTCATCCGTCACCAGAAACTGGCACACCAGCTTATCGCAGCTAACGCCCGGTGCTGACAAGTTAGGCTCACTGGCAAACGTCACCCTGACACCCTTTTGCTGCGGCAGTAAAAAGCCCATGAGCTTACTGACAAAAAAGCCGGACAAGTCAGACAACAATTCGTCAAACTCATTATGTAGCTGATATAAGCGTTGCCTGGTCAGGTGTGTGTTTGTGAAGTAAGCAGACTCAATTTGAAACTTAATCTGACAGTCGTGCTGTGGATTTTGTGGCTGTGCGACGATCACCGCTTTGTCTTTGTCGAGCTTCTCGCTATATGGCAGCAACAGTTGTGCCTGTTGAGTATAATTAAGCGGCTGCTCCGTGGTTTCCGTGACAATTTTACCTGACTGGATCTGACATGGTGCCAGTGAGGCGATGTCTACCAGATAAAAATTAACCCGGGCAAATTCAAACTCGCCCTTTTCAACCACCTTGAGGCGGTCATAAAAGCCATCGTATGAAACCACAAACTCTTCTTGCGCCTGTACGCTAGTTGCAGCACCAGCCAGTCCCAGCAAAAGTGCCAACATCCTACTCTTCATCAAAATAAGCCTTGTTATGTCTGATCATATCGTTAAGTTCTTCAATATAATGCACGCCGCGCTCCGAGTAAGACAAGAGTCCTGCGGTCAATGCCGTGGCTTCAATTGGCTTTTTCTGCTCCCGCAGCTTTGCCCGCGTGGCCCTCAGGTCTTTGTAAGCATCATGGGTATTGATATTTCTGAAATACGATTTAACCGATGCCCGGACCGACTGAAATGCAGCCACTTCGTGCGCGGCTTCATCGTTACGGCGTTTTGGGATCATCCCACAGCCTTTTCGATAACACCACTGGCCGAAGAAGTTCAGTCCGATACGTGCAAATCGAGATGTGCCCCAGGCTGACTCATTGGCCGCCTGCATCAGCGCCAGCTCTTTAGGAATAATGTCTACCCTGCGCAGCGCCCGCTTGAGATTATCAACTGAAATGGTCTCGTCCTCTATTTTGTAGAGTTTAAACACCTGCTCAATTCTTTGCTGCTGAATGTCGCTCAGTGGCTCCTCAAACTGGAGCATCATCAGCGCAATTTCGATGCTGGCACGTTGCTGCAATATCAGCTCGTTCTCCGCTTCAACGTGTGGCTTGATGAAATCAAAGAAACGTTTTTTCTTGGTAGCAATATCGCGAATTTTGCCAAACTCCGGTAGCTTTACTTTATGTAATGGCTTTTCCACTTCCTTCAGTGGTGGTTTCGTCACGGTCACTTCCGGCTCGGGCACAGGCTCAATGGGGGCTGGGGGTTTGACGATAAATGGATACAGGATCGCGAATATTGAAATCGCGGCAATAATAACTTTAACTAGTAAACGCATGATTCTCCTCACACTAGTACCAACTACCAATTCAAAGTGCCGAAAACACCCTGAAAATGGCGTGACTACGCAGGTTTTCTGAAAATCCCTAACAGAACAACCCTGCTGTACTTTGCTCTTTCATTTTCAAATTAGCGGACAATGATAACAAAATTTACCACTGAACGCGAATTTCTGCATTCTATCGTAGCCGCCTCTGACTGAACATTGAAAAATTCCCCTAGTGCTTTGATTAGTTTTTCTTTTTCCCTGCACACTCAGTAGATATACTGAACACAGTAACGCGTTAAACAAAGGACACCTATGAGCCAGTCTCCATGGCAGCAAAGACAGCTGGACCAGAAAAAATATCGCCCCAATGACAACCGCTCAGCCTGGCAGATTGACCGCTCCCGGATCATTCATGCAGCAGCGTTCAGACGCTTGCAGTCAAAAACGCAAATTATGAGTATCGGCGTCAATGACTTTTACCGCACGCGTTTAACCCATTCACTGGAAGTATCCCAAATAGGCACAGGGCTATTACGTCACCTCAGAGCGCAGCACCCGGATTTTACCTGGTTTCCATCGTCCAGCATGATGGAAACAATCTGCCTGGCACATGATATCGGTCACCCTCCCTTTGGTCATGGCGGGGAAATCGCCCTTAACTATTTGCTGCGTGAACATGGCGGCTTTGAGGGCAACGCGCAAACGCTGCGGATCGTCACCAAACTGGAACCTTACTCCAAAGGCTACGGGATGAACCTGACTCGCCGCACTTTACTCGGCTTTATTAAATATCCGGCTTTAATTGATGAGTTGTGGCTCTCCCACCCGCAACCCGACCCCAACCAGCGTTTTATCTATACTCAACAATGGCTGCCAGCCAAAGGCGTCTATCAGTGTGACAAAGACGTACTGGATTGGATCCTTCAGCCGTTCAGCGCAGCAGATCGGGCGCTGCTGCAAAGCCACACACCTGTGAATGAATACAAAGCTAAAACCCGTTTTAAATCACTAGACAGTGCCATCATGGAATATGCCGACGATTTTGCCTATGCGGTACACGACTTAGAAGACGCCATTGCCACTGAAACGCTGAGCGAGCGGGAGTGGCAGCGTTACGCCCTGCCAGAATTGCAAAAGATAGACTCCCCCTGGCTGGATAAGCACCTCGACAGTATCAGTGAACGATTGTTCTCTCATGACGAGTCGCTGCGTAAAGACGTAATTGGCGAGCTGGTGAATCTGTTTATCGTCAACTGTGAGCTGGTTATTCAGGATGCCGCTTTCAGCGATCCGCTGCTGCGCCATACCGTGAAGCTCTCGGATGAGTTTGAAGCCATTCTCGGCGTGCTCAAGCAGTTTGTGTTTACCCGGCTGATCCGCGATCCGAAAATGCAACAGATCGAGTTCAGCGGCCAGAACATGCTGATCGATTTATTTGCCGCTTTTCAGAGCGATCCGCTGCGATTACTGCCCCACACTACCCAGACCCATTACCAGCAGGCGCAAAGTGAAACCGCACAAATGCGGGTGCTGGCCGATTATTTATCAGGCATGACCGACGAGTACGCCAGACGCTGCTACCAGCGAATGTTTGGCAGCGCGCCGATGCAGGCCCCGCTGAAAGTCAGCCCGCATATGTGAGCCTGAGTGATGGCTTTTCGTGGCTGTCCGGATAAGCGCCTGGCTAGAATGAAAAATGGACACGACACAATAACAGGTTATTTGTCACATGCCGTTGTGACTGTGCATAGGCCTTAAGCTGAACGGCTTTAATGGCGCTTATCTCGAGAAAAAAGCGAGGCTTTATCCATAAATAGGTCAGGACTTTCAGCCTTGAATTGGCGGGGAAATTAGGCGAGATCAGCCAACCAGGTGCAGTTTCACTATAGTTAAACTCTAACTTATGTCCGGGCACAAAGTCCTGCCAACCCACGATGCTTTGAAATGACCAATGAGGGTTACCCTGATCCGCGCTTATCCCGGACAATTCCCGCACAGGGCGCTCGATTAAATAACCCGCTTCACCGCCCAGCAGCCATTTACCTCGCGGCAGCGGCCCGCCAACAACCAGCTTAGTGTTTAATGTCTGGTAATCGCGCCTAGCCTGACTACCGGGCTGATCGGGTAATGACTGAGGAAAATAATGATAAGCAATACTGCGTTGGATCAGGGTGTCATCGGATGCGACCTTTTCCAGTTTGAAGTGAAAACTGGCCCGGCTGTCACTATCTGAAAAATCCAATGGTGCCCGCCGGGTGCTGCTGGGCTGTGATGCGGCTTCGTGTTGCCATAAGAACTGCGCATGCCAGCCATCGGGAAACGTGCGGCTCAGCTCCAGACCATCCGTCCAGTCTATCCTGGTGGCAATGGCATTCTTGCTGTCTAATGACAGTCCGGCACTGCCCTTTAATACGTTTCTGTGTGTGAACCTGCCAATGCGCACACCCCAGTCAGCGCCGTTCTTTTGCCAGTATAAACGATCCACTGTCGTGAAGCTTTTATCCGCCTCCTGAGCGCGCGGATAAGACCAGCTCAAATCGACCTTGCTGTTTTCTCCTACAGACAAATAGTTGCTTGCCACACGTATATCCCAGCCACCCTGAGCAAGATCCTTATGCCTAACGCCAAAGCGCAGTCGACTGCGCCAGAGGTTTTCAACGTCCGGATTGCTCGAATTTCTGACCAGATAATCCAGTCTGACATCTCCATAGCTTTGCCACTGCGTATCACCGAGCCCTGTTGATGCCCCCAACAATGGCAAACTAGTAAAAGTTATCGCTAAAAAAAAGGCAGTCTTCAACATGGCTGTTCACAATCACCGCGTACGACTGTGAGGAGTATAGAACAGATTAAAGCAGCCTGCTGCACAGCGTAAATTAACTCGCAGTATAAGCATTATCAACTAAACTTGTATTCAACCCGTATCGCGTTTCTGATAGGTATAAGACTTATGGCGTCAAACAAAAATGACCTAGGGAAACATTCAGTTAGCCGCCGGGATTTCTTCGCATTGGCGGGCCGGTTTGGACTCTCTTCCGTGTTTCTTGCCTGGAGCGATCTGCTTGCTGCGGGAGAAGCCATTTCGGAAAAGTCCCTGCAGATAACCACCGGCTCGGTTTATAACAAACGTTTTAAAAAAAAGGCCAAATTTAATCTGCGATTTGGCGCGGCGCATTTCACCCGCCCAGGCCTCAGCATTATCCCCAATGGCTCGCTGCCATTTGTTGCCGACCTGGAGGAGCGCACCGACGGCGAAATTCGCGTAGAATACATTGGCGGCAACCAACTTTGCCGTGAGGTCGCCTGTGCCACGGCCTGCATTAATGGGACACTGGATTTTTTCTCCGCCTCAACGCAAAACGCTTCAACAGCGGCCCCTTATTTTAATATTTTAGACTTTCCCTACCTGTGGCCGAGCAGAGCCGCTCTTTACTACTTTTTTTATCACCCACAAAGCGAAGTACTATTGAGAGCCCCGCTGCGAAAATACCACAATCTGGAGTTTCTCTTCTCGCATGCCGAATTGCGCGGTTTTATGCTTGGTTTAAAATATAAGAACAAACCTAAAGTCATGAACCTGAAAGCCTTGCAAGGTGCCAAAATCAGGGTGACTGGCACTCAGCTCGGCCGTATCTCAATGAAATTAATGGGCGTGCAGCCCGTCCCCGTCCCCTGGAGTGACACCCTCAAAGCCCTTGAAGTCGGAGCATTGGACGGCGCCGAAACCTGGTCAAGTGCCGTACCTTATGGCAACTGGGGCAATGTCATCAGCCAGGATGTGCAATGCCAGTTTATGGCCGGGTGCGCAATGACCTCAATGAACCGGACGCGCTTTGAACAGCTGGGCAGTGATTTACAGCAAGCGGTGCGCGAGTCGGCGTACTTAACCCAGCGCGATATTCAAAAATCCAGTGAATGTAAGCTGGTGACCGTCACCGGCATAACCGAGCCGCCCTTGCCCGGCTCTTACTACCATCAACACAGTATTCGCAATGCCATCTGGACCCCAGAGGAGCGCCTGCGCACAGAGCAAAGTATTGCACCTAAATTCAATCCAGCTCCTTGGGTAAAATGGCGGCTGCGTTTAGATCGCATGGCCAACAACCTGGATATTTACGGTGAATTATATCAACTGGCGCGGCAGATCCCGCTTGCGCAAAACGCCACAGACCTTGAAGCCAGGCGCTATTGGAAGGGGTAATTCCATAGTAATCGGTTATGATGACTAAAAAAAAAGGCGTACAAACAAGCAAATTTGGCCCTCAGCTTTGGTTTAAGGCGCACTATTTTTACTGGTTTATTACTTTAGTCGCCACAGTTGCCATAATCCTGTTTTCTTACCGCACTGCCGATCAGCTGACGCAAACAACACTGGATGCCTCCCGACAGGTTGCGGAGCAAGTTACCCAGGTCATGCAAAAGGAAGCACTTGCAAGAGCACAGGAAAAGCTCGAACTCACGGCCAAAAGTAAAACTTCACAAGTGCAAACGGTGCTCAATTCGGCGATGAGCGTGGTTACCACGCTGGCGCAAACCCTGGCGGGAATGAAAGATCAGGGTATGGTTGTGGATGTCGGACGGGATGCCGTCAACAGTATGCTCAGTAATATACTGAACAGTCATGACGCGTTTTTTGCCATTTACAGCATCTGGGAGCCCAATCAGTTTGATATGCTGGATCTGGCATACGTCAATGCGCCGGCCCATGATGCCAGTGGCCGTTTTGCAAGTTACTGGTACAGGGACAGTGAAGGTCAGTTAGTTCATACCGTTGCCCGTGGCTACAGCGATATACAGGTCAATAGCCAGGGCTCTATTCCCGGTGCCTATTATCAGCTGCCTCGCCGTGATAAAACGCCCCATGTTATTGATCCCTATACGCGTACGTTTGCAGGAGAGGAGATCCCGTTAATGTCTCTGGTCGCCCCCATTATCAGTCAATCCGGTTTTATTGGGATCGTCGGGATCGACTTAAAATTAGACTTTTTACAACGCATTGCATTAAATTACCACAGTACTATTTTGTCTCGCGCACAAATTATGTTTGTGAGTCACAATGGCACCCTAGTCGCAAGCAGTGAACACCCGGAGCAGATCGGAAAACCCGCCGGTGCGCTGATTGAAAATTCAGATCCCGGCTTACTTCCCCTGCGACTGCCATTGCATATTGCCCACACCCAACGCCCCTGGTCAGTGCATATTCTGTTTGATAAATCCGTCATCTATCAGGAGTCGCAAAAGCTCACTTCCAGCCTGCAGACACGTGCCAATACAATGCAACATGCTCTGGAGCAGGCGAGCCGTAATGCCCTGTTCAAACAAATGCTGCTGGCATCTGTACTCGTTATGGCCACTTTCTTTATTTTGCAACTGACCACGCGCCTGAGTAAGCAAGAGCAGGCGCTGCGACTGAGCGAAGGCCGTTTGCAGGCCATTTTGGACAACACATCCGCGGTGGTTTACCTCAAAGATAAAAACAGCCGCTACCTGATGGTCAACAAAAAGTACGAGCAACTATTTAATATCACCAACAATGACATATACGGGCTGTCCGACTTTGATATTTTCCCCGCCGAGGTCGCTCAGGCTTTTCAGGCACATGATAAGCAGGTGTTGCAACAAACGCACCCGTTAGAAGTGGAAGAACAAGCCTTACACCCGGACGGGCAACTGCACACCTATATTTCAGTGAAATTTCCCATTTATGATAAGTCCGGAGACTTTTACGGCTTATGCGGTATCTCCACGGATATCACTTATTTAAAACAAACAGAGCAGCGCGTCAGGGAGCTAAATGCGGAGCTTGAATTACGGGTAGAAGAAAGAACGCAGCAACTCAATGATTCAAATACAGCTTTGCTGGAATCGCTCAAACAAGTGAAAAGCACCCAGGCAAAGTTGATCAAAACGGAGAAAATGGCGACTCTGAGCAATATGTTTGCCGGTATTGCGCATGAAATGAATACGCCTCTCGGGGTATGTGTCACTGCCATTTCCCATCTCCAGAATTGCGCAAAATCGGTCGTGCAGCAGGTTAAAAACCAGACATTAACAGCACAGGAGTTAAACACTTTTCTCGCCAGTAACGAAGAGTGTTGCTTGCTGATCATGAACAACTTATCGCGCTCCGCCGAGCTAGTAGAGTCATTCAAGCAAATTTCTGCCGATGACATGCGGCTTGATAAAAGTCGTTTTAATATCTATGCAACGGTCAGTGCCCACCTGGACTCACTGGATACCAAACTGCATGATAAAACATGTAAAATCACGCTCGATTGCGACCGGGCGCTGAACTTTGTCAGCTACCCGAGAATTTTGCTCAAAGTGGTTGATGAGTTAGTCACGAACTCGCTGACCCACGCTTTCACCGGCGATGAGCCAGGGACGATTTACCTGAAAATTGGTGTCGAGCGTGAGGAATTGAAAATTCATTACCGGGATAACGGCCTGGGTATAGACCAAGACATACTGGAGCATATTTTCGAGCCCTTTATTACCAGCAAGCGGCATCAGGGGCACGTCGGGCTTGGAATGCACATTGCCTACAACCTGGTGATAAATGTGCTGCATGGCAGCATTGAGTGCCATAGCATCCCTGAGCAAGGAACTGAAATTAATATTTCAGTTCCTGTTGACGATGACTGAACTAGCCAGCCTTTTCTTTTTAAAACACCGGTCACAAGTCATTTCAAGCAGTGACGACCAGCCGGCAAGGCAAATCTGTGACTACAGCCCAAACACCACTTTCTCACTTGTCAGCATTCTGCTGCTCAGCAGGGTAAAGAGTGCGAATAAGCCCAGAGTCAAAAGCGACGCCAGCCCTAAAGGTGCCAGCCCTAACTCGTTGCCTTTGATCAGCTCGATCATGGCATATTGTTGCGCGGCGATCGGCAACCACTGGATGGTCTCTGTGGCGATATCATAGCTGGTCATCATACTCAGGCCGACGGGCACCATCAGCACCATAGTGACGTAAGACTGTGCCTCTTTAAACGACTTAGCCATAAAAGAGACAAAAATCAGCATACTGGCCGACATCAGCGCTATGGGGATCCCGATAAGCAGACTGACCAAGATAAAACGCAGATCCAGGGTAATGCTAAAACCCAGTTGCTCCCAGGCCACCATGGCATAGGCAAACTTTGACACCACCAGCACCAACGTCAGTCCCAGAATCGAGAAAGCAGCAATCGCAGCGACCTTGGCCAGCACAATCTGCACACTACTGATGGGGTGGCTGAGCAGCAGCGCCAGTGAATTACGCTCACGTTCACCGGCACTGGTGTCTATACCCAGGTTCATGGCTGAATAAAAAATCGCAATGATGATAGACAAAGTGACGATACCAAGAAATAACCCACCCTTTGCATCGGGCGTGGCCTGATCCTGCGTCTGTACATCCAGAGCCCGCATCAGGCCGGGATCGATACCACGCGCTACCAGCCGCAGCCCGGCCACTTCACTATTGTATCTGAGCAACGCCGTTTCCAGTCGACGGACCGACTTGATCAACTTGCTGTCAGATTTGTCGGCCACTATCACCACAGTAGCGCTGCGACCTGCTGCCATATCCTGCTGATAAGCTGTGTCAATCTCAAGCTGGATCGGCTTAGCATCTGCATCATCACTGTGGCTTATATCAACACTGTCCAGATATTGCACCAGATTTGGCGCGCGTTCAGCCCCTGAAATGGTGATCTTCAACGCCTCTGGCGACGCCATTTGCTGCAAAAGGACCGAAAACAGCAAACACATCACAATCGGCGCACCAAAGGCATAATATAGTCCGGCCATCACCGAGCGCTTATCACGATACGCATCCAGCAATTCTTTTTTAAACAAGATATTAATTTGCTTCATCATGCCGCTATCCCCTCGTCACTGCCAATCAGCGCGATAAACGCTTCTTCCAGGCTTACTTTACCCGTTTGCTCACATAGTTGCTGTGGTGTGCCCTGCGCAACCACTTTACCTTTGGCCATCACCACAACGTGGTCGCACAATGCGGCTACTTCCTGCATCACATGGCTGGAGAACAACACGCAGTGACCCTGCGCTTTGAGCATCAGTAATAACTCGCGTAACACCTGGGTACTCATGACATCCAGGCCGCGGGTTGGCTCATCAAGAATGATGTTGCGTGGCTGGTGAACAATGGCCTGAGCCAGTGCAGTTTTCATCCGCTGCCCCTGAGAAAAGCCCTGACAGCGCCTGTCGGCAATATCAGACATTTTTAGCTGTTCAATGACTTTGTTTGTGGCTGCCTGCGCTTGCGACTTGGCCATGCCGCTCAGCTGCGCATAAAACTGAATATACTCTCTGGGTGTCAGTCGTTCATACAGGCCACAGGGGTCGGGAAATAACCCCAGCTGCTGCTTTGCCGCCATGGGGTCTTCGTGTACCTTAACCCCATCAATTTCGGCATACCCCTGATCGGCCTGTAATAATCCAAATACCGTTCTCAAACACGTTGTCTTACCAGCGCCATTGGGGCCAAGTAGCCCGGTGATTTTGCCGTTCTCGGCACTGAAGCTCAGCCCGTCCAGCGCATTCACGGATGCGATTTGCTTTTTAAGATTGTGTACTGTGATCATGTTATGGCTCCTGGCTTACCACTGCGGGGCCATTGAGGTTCATAAAATAGCGTCTGACAGCGGTTTTCTCCAAACAGCCGGCATCAAGTTCTTTAGGCTCTGTGTGGTTAATAAATTCAGCAACCAGTTTGTCGGCGCAGCTTTGCGCAGCCACACCATGGGTTGCTTGTTCAGCAACCAGATGTCGTGCGTTAGTCATATTAACCATCGCCAGTTCAGCCCAGCCTGGAGGCGTTGCGGGATCGAGTCCGCCAGACAACAACAGGGTTGGAATGCTTGTACTGAGCGGCTGATAAAACGCTTTGCCGACGGCTTCTACCTGCCAAATTGGGCAGCTGGCATCGAGAGATTCGATCATCATGCGACCAAAGTAACTATCTGAAAAACGCGCTCTTGTTCGCCCTGTTAATAGTGGCCAGTCCTCGGCGCAGACAATCGCGCTGTGCATGCCCATCGCTAGCGAACCAAACCCAGAATCACTGCCCATTAAACCAACCAGCGGCAGATAGTTACCTTTGCCTGCTTCGCTAATGGCCAGCGGCACCAAGGCGCGGGTTGCATGGCTGTAAAGCGCCATACGGATGGCAGAGCGCACCTTGCTCTGCGTGAGTACCAGCCCGATGGCATTGTGTGTTCTGGGGTGTGGTACCTGAACGCTGGCAGGTTGCGCCTCAAGCCGGGTTAGCAGCGTGTGATATTGCTGTTCCAGCTGGGGGTACTGACCACGGCAATCCGCATTGTCGGCACAGTCGCTGAAAATGGCCTGCAAAGAGTCATCAATGGCATCGCCAATAGCAACTAAGCTTTGCTGCATTGGCACTACCCCATCCAGTGTGGCACTGGCCACAGCCTGTGGATAGCGGCGCATATACTCCTGCGCAATGCGTGTGCCATAGGAAGCACCAAACAGGTGTAACTTCTGGTAACCCAGTGTCTGACGGACCGCTTCAAAATCGCTGGCGGCAGCAACGGTCGTAAAGTGACTCAGATCGGTATTGAGTTTGTTTTTACACTTTTGGGTTTCGTCACGGCTGTATTCAAAAATTGGCAAGGCATCGTCATTAAATGCAAACTGCGCTTCAAGCGGATCCATATCACACTGTAACAGTGTGGACTTTCCCGTACCGCGCTGATCAACCAAAATAATATCTCGCTCTTCACGGGCATAACGCAAAACCCGCGCAAATACAGCAGCAACCTCAATAGCCGACTGCCCGGGGCCGCCGGCAAATGCCATGATGGCCTCTGTTGGATGTACCTGCTTAATCGCCGGGATCACCGCAAAATGTATGCTGATTTTTTCACTTTTGTTTGCCGACAAAGCCTGCTTGACACTGCCGCACATCAGCCTGTCTGCCAGTCCCTTGGTATAACAAGGCGTCAGACTGGCTGTGTCGGAGATGGCAGCGTAACTTCCTGCGCTGCTGAGCAGTCCCAAAGCAATGGCACTTTGCCTGATCAGTGTACGCCAGTGCCTACGAATTTTTAACATTATATCGTCCTTTTTTAGCCCTAATGGGCCTTGGATACGTCATATCTCTCAAGTATATCATTGTTAGAAAAGCAGTTCCCTAATCAAAAACATTCGATTAATTCCCTAATCACATTCACTTATCTTAAAGAGTGAATTATTTCGTTGTTCTTTTTTTGTGTTTTAGTTTAAAAATTCACTGTGACGAAACGTTACACTAAACACAAAAGGAAACATCAATGAAATTATTTTCAGCCCTGGCGAGCTGCGTTTTAGCCGCTACTTTAACTTCAACTTCAGTCGTTGCTGACGATACGCAACTACAAAGTGCACCAGCCAGCTTAGTTGCTGAGCTGACACAAATGTGTGTTGAATGGGCTCAGGATGACGAAGTAGCAACCGATGCGCTACGTCAATACGTTTTGCAGTGTGTTAACGAGGAGCTCTCTGCCGGCGGCTACATGGCCGTGACAGAAGTCGACATCTGATCTCTGAGATCGAAAAAGGCCAGCAATGCTGGCCTTTTTGTTATCTATTACATCGTAACCGAAAGGTGACTTAAGATTTTGCGCTTTTGCGTTTTTTCTCTTCTTCAACCCACTTGCCGTTGACATAGGTCGCTTTCCAGCCTGTCGCTTTTCCTTCGACTTCTGTCATCACGTATTGTGATTTGGTTTTACGAGAATATCGGACAACGGCCAGGTTACCATCGCCATCCTGCTCAGGTGCATCCGCCAGATAGTAGAATTTAGGCGAGATGCGATCTCTGAAACGCTTAAGCTCGGCCACTTTCGGCGCACGCGTTTCCCGCGATTTGGGGAAAGTGTGTGCGGCCAGGAAAATACCCGATGCACCATCACGAAGCACAAAATAGGCTTCTGATTTCTCACATGGCAGTTCTGGCAAGTGTACCGGATCTTCTTTTGGTGGCGCAGGCTCTCCGCTTTTCAGCAGTTTCCGCGTATTCTTACAGTCTTCACTGGTACAATCGAAGTACTTACCAAAACGGCCAGACTTAAGCTGCATATCTGAACCACATTTATCACATTCAATCACCGGCCCGTCATAGCCCTTGATCTTGAAGCTGCCTTCCTCAATCACGTAACCACTACAACCTGGGTTATTACCACACACATGCAACTTACGCTTTTCGTCGATCAGATAAGAGTCCATCGCGGTTTCACACTTAGGACAACGCTTCATCTGTCTCAGACTTTCGGTTTCAGCGTCTTCCACGTCGGCATCAACCGCTTCATCACCCGGGATCAGGTTCATGGTGGTAGTACAACGCTCTTTTGGCGGTAAGTTGTAGCCCGTACAGCCCAGGAATACCCCGGTGGATGCGGTGCGGATCCCCATCTTACGCCCACAGGTTGGACAGTCAATGTCGGTTTCAACCATCACATTCTGACGCATGCCGCCTTCGGCTTCGTCCTTACCTGCCAGTTCCAACTGATTAGAGAAATCGGCGTAAAACTTATCCAGTACCTGCGTCCAGACACGATCGCCTTCGGCAATTTCATCCAAACGGTTTTCCATTTTGGCGGTAAAGTCAAAGTCCATCAGCTCGTCGAAGTTCTCAATCAAACGATCGGTGACAATTTCGCCCATTTTCTCGGCGTAGAAACGGCGGTTTTCTACCCGCACATAGCCACGGTCCTGAATGGTCGAAATGATGGACGCATAAGTCGATGGACGGCCAATGCCGCGCTTTTCAAGCTCTTTAACCAAACTTGCTTCGCTGAAGCGTGCCGGCGGCTTGGTAAAATGCTGTTTTGGATCCAGCGCCTGCAACTGTACGGTATCGCCCACAGCCACTGCTGGCAGTGCCTGTTCTTCTTCATTTTTCTTGCGTACTGCTGGCTGTACACGTGTCCAACCATCAAAACGCAACACACGACCGCGTGCTTTTAGCGTGTAATCGCCCGCGCCCACGGTGATATTGGTCAGGTCGTATTCTGCTGGTGTCATCTGACAGGCAACAAACTGACGCCAGATCAGCTCATAAAGTTTCTTGGCATCGGCATCCACGCCTTCAACATGGCCCGACAAAATATTAACGTCTGACGGACGAATAGCTTCGTGCGCTTCCTGTGCGTTATCTTTTGCACTGTATTTAATCGGTGTACCTGGCAGGTACTTGTCGCCAAAGTTGCCCTGAATATAGCCACGTGCCATTTCAACCGCATCATTCGATAAGTTGGTTGAGTCGGTACGCATATAGGTAATATAACCGGCTTCATATAAACGTTGTGCCAGCATCATGGTCTTCTTAACACCATAACCCAGGCGGGTACTGGCAGCCTGCTGCATAGTCGAAGTAATAAAAGGCGCGCTGGGGCGGCTCTTACTTGGTTTTTCTTCAACCTTAACAACCTGATACTGAGCTTTTTGTAGCTCGCTGACGGCTTTATTAGCCTGTGCCTCATTCAGCGGCTTAAATGCTTCGCCCTGATATTTAGTCACGGCAAAACGGACGTCTTGTTCAGCTAGCGCAGTGTCTGCGTGAATATCCCAAAACTCTTCCGGAATAAACGCTTTGATTTCACGCTCACGCTCAACCAACAAACGTACCGCCACAGACTGCACCCGGCCTGCAGACAAGCCACGCGCGACTTTTTGCCACAACAAAGGTGACACCATAAAGCCTACAACGCGGTCCAAAAAGCGTCGCGCCTGCTGAGCGTATACCATGTCGGTATTTAGCTGACCCGGTGCTTCAAAGGCCTGTGTAATGGCATTTTTGGTGATTTCGTTGAACACCACACGTTTGTATTTACTTGCATCGGCACCAATCACTTCTTCTAAGTGCCATGCGATGGCCTCTCCCTCTCTATCCAAATCGGTTGCGAGATAGATGGTGTCGGCATTTTCTGCGAGCTTAGCCAGCTCCTGAACCACTTTTTCTTTGCCGGGCAGCACTTCATAGTGCGGCTCCCAGCCTTTTTCCGGGTCTATCCCCATCCGGGCAACCAGGTTCGCGTAATCTTTCTTTTTTCTGTACTCAGCTTTTTCCTCAGGTGACATCTTTCTCACTTCAGCAGGAGATTTCGTTGCCAGGCCTTTGGTTTTGCCTGCGCCCGAGGTAGGAAGATCACGGATATGACCGACACTGGATTTCACAATGTAGTCTTTACCCAGGTACTTATTGATAGTTTTTGCCTTTGCGGGAGACTCTACGATTACTAGCGATTTGCCCATAGCTGCCTATTTGACTTCTGTCTGGTTGTTGCCCTTCATTGGGCGCGATTAAATATAGGTATATCCACAAATACCTATTGTTACAAGCTTTTCATTCGATCTTTTCGCCAAGCAGTGATTTTATGAACAATTGTTGCTGTTAATTTACCCAGGCGCATAGATTGCTTGATGGAAAGGGCGAATATAGCGGATATAAAAGGAATTTCAAGAGGTAAAGGTAAAGGGCCAATGATTTGGCCCTTTTTTAGGATGATTAACCGGCGTCTTCAACCGATATTGATTTGGAAACAATTGTCGGGTTCTGCCCATCAATTGGCGCAGGAATAGTAAAGGTTATCGTTAAATTACCCGTTTTTTTACTGTTCGCTGCCGTTTCTCGAGTAACAGTGACAACCGCTTTTTTAATACCATGTAATTCTGCAACGTTGACTTTGGTATCCACCTCCTGAACCGCCACTTCACCATTGTCTGCTGTAATACTCACAGTGGTACCATTTGGCAGCGCATTGCCGAAAATATCTGAGTAATAAATCTCAATTTCAACTTTATCTGTACCCGTTCCCGTGTGAGGCTCAGCCACATCATATTCGTTGAGATCGATCCCTCCTATATCACAGAACTCAGCATCTTCTGTCGCCTCAAGATCCAACATACCGTTTACCGGCACATCAACTGTTATTGTTGCGTCTGGTTCTGCGTCAGGGTCTGGGTCTGGCACCGTAATAATGTTTGTACAATCAACTTCATTTCCTCCGATATGGCTCTTGTTCACTACAAACCTTACATAAGGCACGTCTCCGGCAATCACCAGCTCAAGGTCGCGGCGAACGTCCACTAAATCTTTAGAGCACAAGTTATCTTTTTCAGCCTCTTCACCACAAAGTAAACCATTGTATTTACCATCAGCAACGGTATAGGCAAAGTCATTGTTGGCATCCAAATAGGTTTCATTGTGACCACCCGTACTGGTACCAAACTCACATTTTTCTGCTTCGTCACTGTCATTACAGTCTATGGCATCAAAATTGCCATTCTTATTGTGGTCCACGAATGCTTCTGGTAAATCGAAAGAACTAAAAAACTCACCTTCATCAAATCGTCCGTTTTTACGGATGATGCCACCACCGCTGGGCTTATCGATAAAGCTTTCTTGTCCCTTAGCGGTTGCCATTACGGTGACTCGTCCACCTCTGACCACAGGTGTTGAAGTGCCGTCACCGTTATAGTCATACTCGCTCGGAAACCCTTTAATACAGGGCACTGGACTACCCTCATAAGTATCGCAAACATTTCCGATAGTGTTTTGCCAGGTATCAGCATCGTTATAGGGAAACTCCCCTTGTTTTCGCCATTGAACAGTACAAACGCCATCGATAATTGAACACTGATAAGATGGCGTGCCACCTGTGCCATCTATACTACCAACTACTCCGGCTTCAGCGGTCACACTAGCAACCAGGTTGTCTCCGGTTAACTGGTTAAACTGATCACCAAAAAAGACCGTGATATTGGTGGTGACACCCACCGAGTTAAGCGCATTCAAAACCAGGTTATCAGCTGCAATATCAAAGCTATTTTGGTCAGGTACACCCGAAGAGAGCACAATCCCCGAAGACACGGCATTAACCGGGTCTTCTATATTGTCTTCGGGTTCTGCAGAGCTAATGAGTTTAAAGGTAAAACCTGCATTCTCTTGAATAGGCTTACACCTTGGGTGAGTATCATCTGCAGAACACTGATCAATGACAGATTGCCAGCAAGTTGGAAATTGATTGCTTTGTGCAAAGTTCTCGATAGTTGCATCCGCGATATAGCAGGCTTCAACAACAATATCACCTGGCACAACCCCAGACTGAACGGTGGTTTGCGCAAATCCTTCGCTGTCGGTACTGCCTCTGTAATTGGTTAGCTCAGCAGAGCCTGTCAGATCGGCCAGCCTAAATTCAATATATTTTTGTTTCAAAGGCCTGTTATCCGTATCCAACAATTTAAACTTCACTGTTGACGTTGTCGGGGTTGCCCCTACCCCAGGAGGTAAAGCAATAAAGGTATTAGAAGCTTCAATAAACTGGATAGCTTGCACAGGTGCATCGTCAACAGTAAACACATAGCTTTCCGGATCGTTCACGCCACCACCAGAGGTCACTGTTACAACTATCGTGTCATTGCCGCTACAGCCCTGGGCACGATATGTAGAAGACGCTCTGCCACCTTTAGAGCGTACCTGACCATCTATCGTTGCCAACCCTTCATCGGCACAGGTCGAAGTGAACTCTACATCAACAGGTTGAGTATAAACCGAGTTATCTGGGTCCGTCTCGTCAGTGAAAATCGTTGCAGTCAGAATAAAACTGTCTCCGGCAGACAAGCTATCACGACCGTCACCTGAGTCCAGTTCACTGCTTAAACTTAAGAACAAATCCTGAATACCAACAGAGAAATTCTTGGTATCTGCTTCACCTGAATAGGTCGCCGTAATTGTACCCGCCCCCCCTGAGTCACCGGGTTGCAATTTCAGTAATCCAACGCCTTGCTGATCGGTTAAAACCTGTCCGGAAGACGGCAGGATCTGACCTTTGTTAGTTTGTACACTCACGATCGCATTCTGAATGCCATTGTTCAGGTTCGCAGTTGGAGTCAACTTCACATAAACTTCGGCCAGTTCAGTTGAGGGGACGTTGGTCACTTCATCACATTTAGCCAGATCGGCATCCGTTATTCCGTCTTCATCCCGATTGCTATCCCAATCATCGTCACAATTGATTAACAAACGTACAACCATTTTATATTCACCTTCATCGACGAATACTGCACCATCAGACGCGAAGGTAACGCGAGAGGTTGAGAACGACAGGTATTCGGCAAAAACTTCACCAATACCTGACGTGGTTGTCGCGAGCAACTCAACACTGGCCAAGCCATTATCATCGGTGACAGCGCGGCCGCTTTGAGGGTTCATTGTCGCAACTGAATCCGTTGTAAAAGTGACTAACTGACCAGCCAAAGGCAGACCATTTTCTATCAGCTGCACAGTTGCAATACCATTGTGATCTTCACCAAGTTTATTGTCGCCAGATAGCTGGGTAGAAATAGCATCGCCATCACGGTCAAGGATGCTCACAATGGAGATGTTAATACCACCATCGCCTGCGCTGTTAAAATTGAAGCTTTGAGTGACGACTTCGCCGTTATTAGCTTCATATCTCGCAGTAACTCGCCCTGCACCCGACACTGAATTGTCTGACAACGTGATAGTTGCAATACCTGCACTGTTCGTCAATACAGAGCCAGATGAAGGGTTGAGTACCCCAAACTCATTAACGGTCAGCAGCACGTTGGCATTTACAATTGCGTCACCATTTAGAGACAAAGCTGCCTGTATGGTCAGTGGGGTTTGCGCCGAAAGCGCATTTGACGTCTGGCCTTGTGCATTAAAACCAATGAGTGTGAGCTGTAAGCCACTCGCTCCAAAGTTTGGATCGGAATCTGAATAATATCTGGCCGTATTAGTCACTGCTGCTGCACCTTCACCAAATGTCGCTGTAACTTCGCCCCAGCCTTTAGTGGTGTTAGGAATTAAAGTGATTCTAGCGGTGCCCGTTGCATCCGTGTTGCTGATGCCATCAGATGGAGAAGTTACAGCTTTGCTTCCACTTAAAACCTTCACCAGTTCATTGCTCAAAGGCTGCCCGTCTTCCAGTAAAGTGACAACCACTTCTCCTCGTTTATTTGCGCTTAGCGGATTAGCTTCATTGATAATATTTTCATCTGCATCCTGAACAGCCACCATTAGTTGAATACCAGCACCTGCAGCAATACCAGCAGAGTAATAACGTCCAGAAGCTGATGCGGTTTCATCATTGTCAGGATCTTCGTAATCTACAGTGAAAGGTTCCCACCCTCGTGAGTCATTAACTGAAATTTCGAGCTCAGCTAGGCCGTCTGCGCCTGTTACTGCTGTGCCACTATCAGTAATATTGGCTAGCAACAACTCACTCACGGTAATCAATTTGTTGTCAAGAGGCTGACCATCTTTACGCAAAGAAACTTTGATTAAACCCGTTTTACCGACACTAAGCGGGTTTTGTTTATTTATCTCTGCCCCCGCACCATCTACCACTTCTACTGTCATCTGCAGGCCACCATCACCTATGGCAGCGTAAGGAACTGAGCCATTGACGGTGCTTTCGCCGACTTCAGCGGTAGCGGTAATAATACCCGCTCCTCCAGTACCATTTGCTGTAATAGTGACTTTAGCCTCACCATTGCTGTCTGTCAGCTGTGATCTGTCAGTTGCAAAGTTAGAGAACTCATCGTTGCTAAAAGTAATCAGGTTATTGGCAACAGGTACCCCATCGTTTGTGAGTTTTGCTACTACTGTGATTGGATTAGTCGTACTCAGACTACCACCATTGTCGGAACTCGTGCTGAGTACCAATTCATAATCGGTCGTTGTACCGCCACCTCCCGAGGTGTCTTTTTCAATCGAACCACCGCCACCACAGGCGACCATCAGCAAGCTGAGCAAAGTAATACTAAACCAGCGCATCAGAGACATATCCGATTCTCCCTTGCAATCTAATAATTTTGAGTTATTTTCACCATGTTAACCCAATTGTGGATCTAAAATCACAAATTTTTGGCGGCCGTCATCGATTTTTTCTGTTCATCTTCAACTATCCTGTTAGGCTATAGCGATTTTGTAAAATATAAGCGTTAGGACGATGTCAAAGGCTATGTCACACAACAAAAAAATGAGCCTAACAACTCGTATCATGCTGGGCATGGTATTGGGTGTTATTCTGGGTCTGTTAATACAAACCATACTGGGCGATAAGCCTGAAGTTGCCATCCCTCTGGGCCTGTTCGATTTACCTATCAAGGGTTTTTTTGTCGATGGGCTGTTCCACATAGGTGGCCAGATCTTTATTGCCAGCTTAAAGATGCTGGTTGTGCCTTTGGTCTTTATTTCTTTAGTGGTTGGTACCTGTAGCCTGAGCGATCCCAAAAAACTGGGTCGCCTGGGTGGAAAATCCATCTTACTGTATTTATCGACTACGGCCATCGCCATCACAGTGGCCATTTCACTGGCATTGCTGGTCAGCCCGGGCGGCGGCGTCGCTATCCCAACAACGGCCACCTTTGATGCACAACAAGCTCCGACGCTTGCACAAGTCATCATTGGGATGTTCCCGACTAACCCTATTAACGCTATGGCCAGTGGCAAAATGCTTCAGGTGATTGTTTTCGCCTTATTATTTGGTATCGCCATGGCGCTAAGTGGTGATGCGGGTAAACGCTGTGCCAAGGTGTTCGAAGATTTAAATACTGTGGTGCTGAAGCTGGTGACCCTGCTGATGAATCTGGCCCCTTATGGCGTGTTCTGTCTGATGGCCAAGTTGTTCACTACCATTGAAATGGACCTGATTGTTGAATTAGGCAAATACTTCCTGGTGGTGATTGCAGCCCTGCTGATCCATGCCTTCGTCAATTACAGCATAATGCTCAAAGTATTGACCGGTCTGAGCCCACTCACGTTCCTGGCCAAGATGAAAGATGCCTGCATGTTTGCATTCAGCACCTCAAGCTCAAGTGCCACTATGCCGGTTACGTTAGAAACTGCAACGAAGAAACTCGGTGCACATAACTCTGTGGCGTCTTTCACAGTCCCACTGGGCGCAACCATCAATATGGATGGCACCGCCATTATGCAAGGTGTTGCAACTGTGTTTATCGCCCAAGTCTTCGCGGTAGATTTAACTCTGAGTGACTATTTGATGGTCATTCTGACCGCCACTTTGGCCTCGGTTGGTACCGCAGGTGTACCAGGCGTAGGCCTGATTATGCTGGCCATGGTACTTAATCAGGTTGGCCTGCCGGTAGAGGGCATTGCCATCATTATGGGCGTTGACCGACTACTGGATATGACCCGCACCGCAGTGAATGTAACCGGCGACTGTATGGTCACCTGTGTGGTCGCTAAATCCGAAGGCGAGCTGGACATTAATGTGTTTAACGACGCCGACGCTGCCAAAGATCTGGAAGAAGACATGGATTTAGAGAAGCGCACTAAAAAGGCTTAACTCAATATACAAATAGAAAGGCAGGTCGCCCGAGCGCCCTGCCTTTTTTAATGCTTCTTACACGCAAGGTTATTTTTTGTCGTGAATTGCATCCAGGCGAGCCAGTAAACTGGAAGTGTCGAAGCGGCCGCCACCCAGCGCCTGTACATCCGCATAATACTGGTCAACCATAGCAGTCAGTGACAGTGATGCGCCATTGCTGCGCGCTTCGTCCAGTGCAATGCCCAAGTCCTTGCGCATCCAGTCAACGGCAAAACCAAAATCATATTCGCCAGCAAGCATGGTTTTATAACGGTTTTCCATCTGCCAGGAGCCTGCTGCACCTTTGGCAATGGTCTCTACTACTTTTTCACCATCCAGCCCTGCTTGTTTCGCAAAGTGCAGTCCTTCAGCCAGCCCCTGCACCACACCTGCGATACAGATTTGATTGACCATTTTACACAGCTGGCCAGAGCCCACTTCACCCAACAATTGGCTAAAGCGACTGAATGCCGCCATAACAGGCTGCACGCGCTCAAATATCTCAGGCTCGCCGCCCACCATAACCGTCAGTACGCCATTTTCTGCGCCAGCCTGACCGCCCGATACGGGCGCATCCAGAAACGCCACGCTTTGAGCAGCAGCACGCTCGGCCACTTCACGTGCCACTTTTGCCGACGTAGTGGTATGGTCTACCAGCACAGTGCCTGATTTCATGCCCGCCAAAACCCCCTCATCACCATACACCACAGATCTGAGATCATCGTCATTGCCCACACACATGAACACCAGCTCTGCATCGACAACCGCTTCTCTGGGTGTCAGCGCTGACGCACCCTGATACTGTTCGACCCAGCGCTGCGCCTTGCTATTGGTGCGATTGTAAACGGTCACCTGATGACCGGCCTGTTGTAAGTGACCGGCCATAGGATATCCCATTACCCCTAATCCGATGAATGCGACTTTGACTGACATAAATTTGTCCTATTTGGCTGTTAAGCTAGAAAGATGGAGTTGTTATACCTGAGCCATCTAAGCATGGCAAATGAAAAATACCAACTATGAATCAAGTGATTAAAAAGAAAAAACAGCAAGGAGCCTGACAGGATGGAGAACATATATCGTTTCAGCGTGAAACTACTTAATGGCGAGACGCTGGCACTCAGATCCTTACAAGGCAGACCGGTATTGATTGCCAATATTGCCAGCAAGTGCAGCTTTGCCCCTCAACTCAGTGCGCTGGAAAAGCTCTATAAAAAGTACCATCCACTGGGACTCGAAATCATTGCCTTTCCCTGTCACCAGTTTGGCCGCAATGAGCCGCTGGAAAATGAAATGCTCAAAGAGTTTTATCAGTCGCATTTTAATCTGAGTTTTCATATCTCACAAAAGATACTGGTAAATGGCCCTGATGCCCACCCACTCTTTAATTACCTCAAGGTTAATACCCGAGGGATAGCGCAAAACCGCGCGATTAAATGGAATTTTACTAAGTTTTTAGTAAACTCAGAGGGCGTGTTATTGTCCCGCTATGCACCCAGGACAAAGCCCGAAACCTTAAAATCGATTATAGAGAGCCAAGTGTCCAATGAGAGTCGCCCTATTCAGTTCGCAAAAGTATGAGTTGCCGTTTTTTGAGCATGCACTTACCAAGTTTCCTGATATTGAGTTTGAGTTTTTTGAGCAAGCACTGAATGATAAAACCGTTGCATTAGCGCAAGGGTTCGATGCCATATGCGTGTTTGTGAACGATCAGGTTGATGCTAATGTGCTGGCCGAACTCGCTGAACTGGACGTTCAGAGTATCGCGCTGCGCTGTGCAGGCTATAATAATGTCGACATCGAAGCGGCTCATGCATTGGGCATTAAAGTTGTGCGTGTACCGGCATATAGTCCTGAAGCCGTGGCAGAGCATTGTATTGCTCTGATGCTGACACTGAGCCGAAAAACCCATAAAGCCTATAACCGGGTCCGCGAAGATAATTTTGATCTCAACGGTTTACTGGGATTTAACCTGCACAACAAAACCGTCGGTATCATTGGCTGTGGTAAAATAGGTCAGGCACTGGTGGCCATTCTCAATGGCTTTGGCGCCCACGTGCTGGTTTACGACCCGAACATAGGAGAAGGCTCTTATACTCAGGTTTCTCTGGATATGCTGTTTGAACAAAGCGACATCATCACCCTGCATTGCCCACTGACCGATGCCACGCATCACATGATCGATGATGCTGCGTTTGACAAAATGAAGCAAGGCGTCATGCTGATCAACACCAGCCGCGGCGCGCTGGTAGACAGCAAGGCCTGTATTCGCGCGCTGAAATCCCGAAAACTCGGCTATCTTGGCTTAGATGTATATGAGCAGGAATCTGAATTGTTCTTTAAAAACCGCAGCGATGAAGTCATACAGGACGATGTCTTTATGCGCCTGGCAAGCTTCCAGAACGTACTCATCACCGGCCACCAGGGCTTTTTCACCAAAGAAGCCTTAACCGAAATCGCCCACACCACAGTGACTAACCTCAACGCCATTCGCACTGGGCTGGCGCTGGAGAATCAGGTTTGATGTTGTCGCTTAACGGCGCAGTGGTTAGATACAAAAAGCCCGGCGATGCCGGGCTTTTTGTATCTGATAACGATTACTTAAAGAAAGCCACATTAGCAAATACGGCGGTCATCAGCACCGGACAGACAAAGCGTACATACTGGGCAAACCAGTACATCTTGCCACTGCATTCCAGTGCCAGCTGGTTACCACGACGCCATACCCAGCCCACAGTAATAAAGTAGAACAAGCCCATCAATGGTAGCTGATATTGGGTAAATACCTGAATGACCAAGCCAAACAACCAGTCAAAATTCAGAATAATAGTACCCGAGCAGACAAACAGCACCAGCGTGACCACCCAGGTTGCCTGCGAGCGCCTGAAACCGTGATTTTCAACCAAAAATGACACCGGAATTTCGGTAGATGAAATCGTGGATGTCAGTGAAGCTATTGACATCAGTACAAAGAAAGTCAGTCCAACGAACAGGCCAATTTCGCCCATAGTTGCAAACAACTCTGGCAGAATGGCAAAGATAAGCCTGCCCTCGCCGACCAGTTTGCCATCTTGGAAAACCTCAACTCCGTTGTTCTGGGCAATAAACAAAGCCGGGATGATCAAAAGCCCAGCCAGAAACGCCACGCCAGTATCCAGCATTGCCACACTAAAGGTGAGCTTTGGCAGGTTTTCGTTTGGTTTCAGATAAGAGCCATAAATCATCATACAGCCAACACCCAGAGACAAAGAGAAAAACGCCTGCCCCATAGCAGCGATGATCAATTCTGGGTCGCCAATTTTACTAAAGTCAGGCACCAGATAAGCTTTAAACCCGGCAGCAGCGCCTTCCAGCGTGCCCATATAGGCAATCAGCGCGACCAACAACAGCAGTAACAAAGGCATGAGCCGACGCGACCAGGTTTCAATTCCGGATTTTACCCCTTGCAAAATAATGCCAGCCGTCAGCATCAGCATCAGAGGGGTAAATATAAAATTCCGTAAGGTCGAATCACCGGACAGAAAAGCACTGGCTTCATCCCAGCCAACTATACGTGTAAGCGGTTCAAGCGAATGCGCCAACATCCAGCCGGCAACAATAGAATAGAAGCTGAGCATGACGATGGCACCGGCAAGGCCGATGTAACCTGCAGAAGCACCGATTTTAGACTGTTTCTCCTGCCAGGCTTGTTTCAACGCTTTAACCGGGTTGGCTTGCGCCTGATGTCCCAGGTACAGTTCAGTGTATAAAGCGGGTAATGCCAGTAAGAAAATGACAATGAAATAGACCAGCAAAAACGCACCACCACCGTGGTTTGCAGCCTGAGTGGGGAACCCCCAAATATTACCAAGTCCGACAGCCGCACCAGCCGCCGCTAACACAAAGCCCAGACGACTTTGAAAACCTTCACGCACTTGAGCCATAATTGAATGCCAAGTTAATTATTGTTGTAGACTGGCGATTATACGCACTTGCAAACAAATTGCGAGTGTCAGTTCGGGCAAACCGGAACAGCCTGAAGTGACGGGCATTTGCCCTCTCAAACCAGGCTTACTTCACGGTTGCAACGCCATTAATACTTAGTATACGTAGATTGAAAAGCGATACTTAGAAACTCGAACCGGGCGTTTTCAAAAATGCCAATTCTTCAGCGCTCGACTCTCTGCCTAAAATGGCATTGCGATGGGGATAGCGGCCAAACTGCTCTATGATTTTTTTGTGCGCCAGCTCAAATTCATAATTAGGCTGGGATTTAAACAAGGTATCCGCCTGCTGGTGTATTTTCAGGCTCTCGCTGTGCATATAGGGCAAATACATAAAGGTACGCTGGGTTTTCTCCAGCTGCTGATCAAAGCCTTTTTCAATGGCATGCTGAGCCAGGCACAACGCCAGTGGGTCGCTGGCAAACGCCGCCGGCGTGTCGCGAAACATATTGCGTGAAAACTGATCCAGAACAATGATCTCACACAGCGCCCCAACCGCAGTTTTTCGCCATTCAGCCAGCTCCCCAGCCATGGCCTGCTGATGTAACTGTGCAAATCGTACTGTGATTTTATTATCGAACTGGGCCGATTTTTGCCACCAGTCCTGTTCCTGACATTCTACAAACCAGAATTGATAAATTTCCTGATATTCCATGGACACACCTGTGAGTAAAAAATTTTGCTTTCAGAGCGAGTATTACCCGCTCCGGATGATGTGTCCAGCCAGACTTAGCCTATGCCTGGTTTATGCAGCTTCCAATAAGCGACTATGGATCGCCTGAACCACGGCATCTGATTCCGTTTGTTCAACCAGGAAGCAAAGGTTGTGACGACTCGCGCCATGGCAGATCAAGCGAATGTTGAAATCAGCCAATACCTGCATCAGGCTGGCCTCACCATGGCGCAGCTGAATTTCGGAGCCAATCATGGCGACCAGTGTGAGGTTGTTTTCAACGCTGACCTGACAAAATTCACCCAGCTCATCCAGACACGCCTGAGCCAGTTCCGGGCGTGTGGCATTGGGGGCATTGTCAAGTGTCAGCGCTACGCTGATCTCCGAAGTGGTGACCAGGTCTACCGAGATATTATGTGCACTCAGAATAGTAAAAATACGTGCCAGAAAGCCACTGGCTAACAGCATTTCTGGGCTTTTCAGAGTTAGTAAGATTTGATTTTTACGTTGAGTTACCGCGCGAATACCCGGCTCAGAGCGATTATTTTTTTCAATCCAGGTGCCACCGGCATGGGGATCTCTGCTCGAGCCAACAAATACCGAAATACCACTGCGACTGGCTGGCAAGATAGTTGCGGGGTGCAGCACTTTAGCACCAAAGGTAGCCATTTCAGCAGCCTCATCGAAACTCAGCCGGGCAATCGGCCGTGCTTTATGGCAAAGACGAGGGTCTGTGCTGAAGATACCCACGACATCTGTCCAGATATGCACGCTTTGCGCCGCAATTGCCTCGGCCAGTAGCGCCGCACTGTAATCTGAACCGCCTCGCCCTAATGTGGTGGTTTGGCCCTGATTGTCGCTACCAATGAAGCCCTGAGTCACCACCACCTGCTCCGCAAGTTGCGGCGTCAGATGGGTCGTGGCTGCATCACGAGTTGCTGCCACATCTGGTACGGCTTTTCCAAACTGACGGTCGGTTTTGAGTACCTGACGCACATCGAAACGGCTGCTGGCAACGCCTAAGTCTCTGAGTACCTGTGTGAACAGATAAGAGGAAAAGCGCTCTCCAAAGCTCAGCATCTCGTCACATTGTTGTGCATCCAGCGCAGGTAACTGAGCAAGCGCGTAAAAAGCCTCTTTTGTGTCGTTAAAACCCGCTTCCAGATCGGCATCGAGTGTCAGGCATGCCAGAATGTCCTGCTGAATTGCCATCACAGACTGAAACAACGCCTCGCGCTCAGCCGCATCGACTTTTTGCTGTGTCAGGGTCACCAGGTGATTGGTTACACCGGCACTGGCACTGACCACCACCACGCGAACATCAGGATTATCATGGACAATAGCGGCGCATCGCTGCATGGCTTCGAAGTTTGCAACACTGGTGCCGCCAAATTTAGCAACGACATACTGGGAATTCATTTTATCTCCTTGGGATCACACGCGGCGATCAACATCAATAAGGAGAACTTGGCAACAGGGTGGACTAACCATAAAGAAATGACCTCTGCCAGAAGCTCTCCACCTGAAAACGGTGACAGTCCCGAGGATTCAACCTCCAGGACCGAAAAATCACGCCGACGTAGCATGGTTTTCCTCGGCGAGTACTTCCCTCACTGATGGTCACGGGTTATCGTCACCTCACATCAGCTACCTAAGCATCGCGCCTCTTCTGTTTATTTTGCCGGGATTTAACTGAATCCTGGCAAAATAAAAGCCCGCATTTTGAGCGGGCTTGGAAAAGGTATCTTTTAGACGTCTAGGTGTCAAGTATAAAATTGACCCTGTCATTAAAGATTAAATAAATTGCCCCATAAAAAAGGCACCGGCATAACCTGCCGTGTAGGCAATTAACAAATATAGGCTCATTCTTAAGTAACTCGTAAAGGTTAGAGCCTTTACTTTACTCATTGCAATGATCCCCGCCGCCGAGCCGATGATCAGCATAGAGCCGCCCACGCCTGTCGCATAGGTGAAGGTCAGCCATTGCTGCGGGCTCATAACGATATCTGCTTTGAGCAAAGCGGCAGTCAGAGGCACGTTATCAACTGCGGCACTCATCAGGCCCACCAGATAGCTGGCATACTGCGGGTCAACGAACTCATACAGCTGAGTGAACATATTAAGGACACCCACCTCTTTTAGCGCCCCAACCAGCAAAAGTACACCCACAAAGAACAGCAAAGTGTCGTACTCAATTTCGCGAATATAATCGATGATCTTTTTATTGACGTCCTTTTTGCGCATCAGAAACTGGGCCATCAAAAACATCACCGACAGGCCACACAGGAAAGTCAGCATAGGCGGTACCTGATATTGCACACTCAGATACAGCGTAGTCAGTACGGTCGTCATAAAGATCACCGCGATCGTAATGTCTGTTTTTTCGATCCGACGCAGTGCTTGTTTTTCAAATACCAGCTGATCTTTCATACCAATAGACAAGAGCGTAGCCAAAAGGAGTACGCTGACAATTGAAGGCGCTACCAGCAATAACAAGTCTGGAATGGTTACCTTACCGGCAAGGAAGATCATCAGCGTGGTTACATCGCCGGTGATCAAAGAGACACCACCCGAATTAACACTAAAGATGATCAATGTGGCATACTTAATGAGTTTCTTCGGATCGAGTTTGAGCGACATCACCACCGCCAGCGAAATGAGCGTTGCTGTAATATTGTCAGAAATCGAAGAAAACAAAAAAGCAAAGCCACCCACCAGGAACATCATTTTGCGTTCACTGATCTGGGTTGGCATCACGCGGTGCACAATGTTTTGAATAAAACCTTTGGAGTTCAGATAGGCAACAAAGGTCATCGCAGCCATCAGGAATAGCCACAAGGTGGCGATTTCGAGAATGTTGTGATCGAGCTGATGTTGTATAGTTTCTGAGCTTTCGCCATGAAGTGGGGAGATAAATAGGATAATCCAACATAAAGTGCCAAAAAAAAGGGTCGTTTTGGCCTTGTTTACATGGATAATATCCTCTATAACGATAAGCACAAAAGCGACCGCTATCAGGGTTAGGATAATGGGCGTGACCATATGCGTAAACAACCTGTAATCAAAAGTAAAAATTGTGAAGGGTAACGTTTTCGGCGCGGAGTCTATCACTTAGCAGCACACTGTGCCACGAGTAGTTACACATTATGACAATTTTCTTACCTGATACCGTCACAAAATTGATACACACTGGAAAGCTATGATCCCAGCCAAAAAAGTATTAAATACGCTGAATGAACACTGGGGCGTCCTGGAGCTGCTTTTTAAACGCTTTAAGATGGCCGATTTCAGCCTCAAAGATGTGCAAAACATCATCAAAATGAAAAACCCCAGCTGGTCAAGTGAGCGCATCTACAAAGAAACCAACCGCTTACTTAATCAGGAAATTATTATTCCTCTGGCTAAATCGTCACAGCTCGAAATTAACCGTGCCGTGGCCGACTTTGCCAGTTTCTTATTACAAGAAGAGCACCTTGGTCTGGCTGAAGAGATCACGGTATTAGTCAAAGATCTGCAACGTCTGGGTGAACGCCTGGCGCAGGCCGGTGATGAAGGCGATCACAGCGAACTGCGCCGTTTTAGCCGCATTATGGATGAGCGGGTCCGTAAAATCGTCAAACTCTACCACCATAATGAAAGCGCCATCATGAACCTGGTCGAACAGGCAAAGTCCGATCAGGGAAACCTGTCTTTGCAAAAACGCTACCGGGCTGTGATAGAGGCATTTGACGAATACATCGAACCTATGCTGGAAATGGTCGATATTCACGGCCCCTTTCAGGCCTGTTTCACCACCATAGAACATCAGATCAGTGAACAAATCGCGCAAATTGAACAGCTGGGCCGGGGTGCACAGGACAAACGTATGCTTGAACAACTGCGTACCCGGATCCTTGATATGCATCTGATCGGTCGTGAAAGCTTAGGTAAAAGCGCTGATATGCTGATGCCACTGCGTGAAGAACTCAGACGCAACACCCTGATCACCCGCCAGGCGGCCAAAGTGCTGGGCCTGATCCGTAAAAATGGTGTTGATCGCATGCTCGCGCCGGTGCAGCCGCACTTTGTTTCAGACATTCAGCGTTTCAGCCTCGGCCAGCAGCGTCATATGGTGGCTTATATGGCCAGCCTCAGCGAGTTTGAACACGAAGAATACCAGCTACCCGATCAACAGGATGTACCCGCTTATCAGAGTCCAAATATTCCCGATTATTCGGATGTGCGTAAATCATTTAAAGGATCTGGTAAAAAACGCACCGCCCTGCTTGGCTTCCTGAGTGAGCAATACCCGGCACTGGAAGCCGATGAAATGCTGTTCCTGTACCAAAAATTGATCAGCGATCCTGAACTCGATATCGCCCAGGACGAGCAACGGCAAACGATGCAAATCGCCAACACCCGCATTCGACTTTATCCGTTCAGTGCAACGGACAAGCAAACAGATAACCACAATTAGTAATCACCATGACACAGATTAATCTAGACGAACTCAGTCAGTTACAGGCGATCAATAAGAAATTGGTCAGTGGCTACCACATCAGCGAGCAGGACACCACACAGTGGCAGGAGCTGGACCAGCACATCGAATCTTATCAGGCGCTGTTCAGCGCGCTTGGTCACGACCTGCAACACGACAGCCGGGGGTTTTACTACCTGGCCAGTGACGAAAGCACCCCCAATATGGGTAAGATCTCCCGGGCCATCGCGCTGACCGTATTTATCCTGATCGAGCACTTTGCCAACCAGGGTAAAGATCCACTGCGCGCCCTATTTGACGAAGTATTAGACCTGGAGCTGATGCAGACTCTGGTGCAGCTTAACAAGCACCTGTTTGATCAGCTGGAGATTTTCTCAGGCTCAGATCTTCGCAAAGACGTGTGTCTGCGCATGGTGCGCCTGGGACTGGCTCGCGAAGTAGAGCAAGGCTTTTCGCTGCTGGCGCCGGTTTATCGTTATATCGATGCGCTGATGGAAGTGAACGAAGACAATTACGACACACTTGAGGATGAAGTATGAACAAGCTGTATGGTCTCAGTAAACTCGCCCTGCTAAACACCGCAGGTTATGCCAAGTGTGTGATCCCATTGGATAAAAGTGCGTCTATCTGTGCCCCAAACAACACAGGTAAAAGTTCGGTTATCAATGCCTTGCAGTTTCCGCTGATCAACGATTTACGCCTGACCGAATGGGATGGTCACGATCTGGAAGAAACCCGCAAGTTCTACTTTTCAAGTGATCAGTCTTATATCCTGCTTGAAGCCAACCTGCCCCATGGCGACGTGGTGATTGGCGTTGCGGGTTTAGGTAAAATTGCCGGCTATGCCCACCAGTTCTTTTGCTATAACGGCAAACTCAATCTGGACGACTTTACTCAGGGCAAAAGCATCATAAAGTACACCAAACTGTTCAATCACCTGCAAGAAAAAGGTTTTAACCCCGTTGAGCTAAAGGCCGCGGAGCTGAATGCATTATTGACTGGCGGCGCAACACCATACGATGGTGACATCAACCTCAAGATGATCCCACTGAATAATGTTCAGGATGCCGCAGTATATAAAGAGATCTTCCGCCGCATCCTGAACCTGCACAAACTGGGTGCCCATGACGTAAAACGCTTTATGCTCAAGGTGTTTGAACGCCATATGTCCAACTCCAAAGTCGACTTCTATGAAGTGTGGCGTCGTGCGTTTGATAAAGTCAATCGCGCTCGCCGTGAGCTGAACGCACTGGAGTCTATGCAGGAACCCATTGCTGCACTGGAGCAAATGATCGAAGGCGAAGCGACGCTCAAGGGTAAACTTGCCGCCTATGCGCCTAAGCTCGACAAAGCCATTGTGGAGTTTGATGAGTATCAGCAGAGCCAAATTGGCGAGCTCAATGAGCAGCTTGAAAACATCGAGCAGGAAAAACGCGACTTTGAAGAAAAGCAACAGCTCTATGTGCAGCAGTCTCGCGATATTGAACGTAAGCAAACCCAGATTGAGCAATGGTTTACCGACTATCATGCACTCAAATCCGAATTTGAACTGACCAACCATGCCACACTGAAAACCAACCTGACGCTACTGAAAAAGGAGTACGAGCAACTGTCGTTCTCGATTAACAGTGCTCAGGGCCAGAGTCTGCACACCCTCGACTACCGGATTAGCGAAACACAAAAGCAGGTTAAGAGCCTGAAGCTGCAGATGAAAAACCTGGAGTTCAACCTCTTTACCCGAATGCGTGAAGATCTGTCACTCAAAGAAGTCGAAGAGATCTCTCGCATTCTTAACCCGGATATTTTGTCTTTTGCCACCACAGGTAAGGGCGAAGTTGAGATCAGTGACGACGATGCCTTCGGTGATTTCCTGGCCCAGTTGTCAACAGCGGTCAAAGGCGGCGAACTTAAACTGCCCGGCGCCACCATCAAGCTGAAAAAGCTGGCGCCGGTACAAATGCAAAGCGGCGAAAACAAAGCCCAGTTGCAGGCAAAGTTAGACGCATTACAGCAGTCACTGCAGGAGCTGAAGCAACAGCGCGAAGTGTCTGCCAATGTGGCCGAAAAGCAGCAAGAGCGTGATGCCCTGTACGATGAACTGATGGCCACCGAAGCCGCACTCAAGCGCTTTGAGCAATTCCAGACCATGGCGCAGTCAGCGGAAGCACAACAGGCATTACAGGATCAGCTGCAAGCCGAACGTGAGCAGGTCGACGACTATCTGCAAGATGTGCAACGTAACGCCGGATCCATTTCCGACCGCCGCTCTATCATCAAGAGCAAACAAGATCTGATCCTGCGCCAGGCGGATCGCCTGAAGCAAGTGAAATCGGAACGCATCGATCACACGCTGGATTTATATAGTGGTAAGCAAACCCCTTACCCGGTCGAAATCAATCTGGATTTCGACAATCTCGCGGAAGTGATCCATCAGTTCAATAAAGACTGCCAGGAACTGCGCAATCTGGATGTGAATGTGCGCAATACTTATTTGCACATTTACAATGCCGGTATTACCAAGTTCGACAACGAAACAGACGACGCAACAAAATACGCCAAGCTGATCAGCGCCTATCACAACATCGACAATGAGCGTGATGCGGTGGAGCGCCAGGCCCGGGTTGCACTGACCGAAGTTGCTGCGACCATCAAAGGTCTGCGTGAAGACTTAGATCGCCTGCGCCGGGAAATGAATAGCTTTAATAAGGGCATTAGTCAGCACCGTATCTCTAACCTTAAGGCGTTCAAGATCAATGTGATCCCAAGGAAAATGCTGGTTGAGAGCATAGATACCATTATCGCAACCTCCGACTTGTACGAGCAAGGCGAGAGCTTTGACCTGCTCAGTGAGCAGCCAGCCGACAGCAATGCCGTTAACGAGGCCAAAGATCACATTATCAAGCTGGCCAGTGATAAAGCCGGCCTGACACTGACCGACCTGTTTGATATCCGCTTTGAAGTGGTTAACCGCGCAGGCGATACCGAGCACTTTGATAAGATTGACTCGGCCGGTTCGAACGGCACCCGGATCACCATTAAGTTGTTGTGTGGTATGTTGTTTATCCGTTACCTGCTCTCCGATCAGGAGCAGGCAATGTACCGTATTCCGATCTACATTGATGAGGCGGCCGACATCGATCCGCAAAACCAGAAGGCGATTATAGAAACCGCCCTCAGCTTTGGCTTTGTACCGATTTTCGCCTCAGTGAAGCCCCAGATCAGTTGTGATTATCTGGTGCCAATCCGCAGCGTCAACCAGGGCAGCCAGAACTGGGTTGACGAAAAAGACTGGATCGAAGTCGAGCACAGTTAACGCAAAATCAGGGCACTATTCAGTGCCCTTTTTTGTGATGATCTTCCCACTTTAACTGTCGTATACTAAGGTACGCATTAGATTTTTTGTTTTTTAGGAGTAAGCCATGCTGAACCAACTGAAAAAGCACCTTGCAAACACCCGAACCTTTGCCGTTGTGGCAAGTTTACTGATGCTCAGTGCCTGTGGCACTACACCTGACTGGGACTATGACAAGTCCGTCGAGTTTGCCAACTATAAAACTTATGCCTGGTCAGCTGAAGCCAGCTTGCAGGCGCGTCCGCAAAACTATCAAGTCAACGGACTGATGGAAAAACGTATTCGTAACGCCATTACCGAGCAAATGGCCAGCCAGGGGTTCAAACTGGCAGACCCGGCTCAGGCCGATATTCTGATCAACTACCACGTTGCCGTAGACAAAAAGCTTGAGATGGATACCTTTAAGGTCAGTTATGGTGCACGCTGGAGCTACTGGGGCTGGGGCGTCGACCATCACACCACAACACGAGAATACAAAGTCGGCACGCTTGTTGTGGATATTATCGACCGGACTTCTCATCAGTTAGTCTGGCGCGGTGCCAAAGAAAGCCGTTTGCGCGCCAAGCAAACACCTGAGCAACGTACCGAGTCTGTTAATGAAACCATTGCTGAGATCCTGGCGAACTTCCCGCCTAAAGTTCAGCACTAAGTGTGCCTGGCATAAAAATGGTAATTTGTATCAGAGGTACTTAAATGTTTGTAGTGAACGTTTTGTCTGTCTACGATTGAGAAATTGTTCAATATATACAAGATGTTTAGCTTTCTGATTAAACGTACATACTAAACCCAAGTATGTACGTTTTTTACCTTGTTAAAATATCAACCTCAAAATCAGCAAACCAGGGTACCACCAAATACATAGTACTGACGACAAAATTACACCTACCCCTTTGTGGGAATATCAAATATAACGGATTGCTCTAGAATCACACTATCACTCTGAAAAAGGAGCAGATGATGAATCTAGTACAACGCACTGTTCAGGAACTCGCCGTTAATGTTCCTGGTGCAATTGAATTATTTGAGACTTACCAAATAAACTACAAGACGCATAAAAGGCAACCATTGCAAGATGCTGTTTTAGAAGGTGAACTGAAGCTGTTTGAAATTACTGAACGTCTGGAGCTTCTGTTGCGTACCGGTCCGGACAGCGACTACGAGCGGTGGCGGCATGTCAGTGCCTCCGAGTTGATAACCCATATTCTTGAGAATTATCACGAAAAGCATCGTGTTCAGTTTTCAGACGCTATCCGGCTCACGCAAAAAGTGGCGGCTGCTCATGACCACCACCCCAGTTTTCCACACGAATTGGAAGCCGAGCTAACGCGAATGCAGTTTGACCTTGAAGAACATATGATGAAAGAAGAGATGATCCTGTTTCCGATGATGGAAAAGGGGCTTTACCCGAGTGGGCCTATCTCAGTCATGGAAGCGGAGCATGTTGATCATGCCAAATCTCTGGAGTGCCTCAGGGTGTTAACTAATGAGTTTGCACCGCCAGCCGATGCCTGCAACAGCTGGGCCAAACTGTATACTGATTTACAGACTCTCTATTTTGATTTGAAAGCACATATCCACCTTGAGAACGATATTCTGTTTCAACCACACAATTAAGTGCTCAAAGTCGTTAACGATGAAAAGGCCGCCGTTTAATCTGCGGCCGTATCTTCAAACTTTCCATTCTGGTTACCTGGCGTTGCTTGCCCAGTGCTTATTTAACTCCGCTGCTTATGATAATGCCTTAATCCATGCTCTGCTCTGCGGCCCTTGCTGAACGCCGAAATTCGTTTTAGGTATCCTATTACCCGGGTAGCAAAATCAACATCGATGGAGCCACAGGCAGTGCAGTGCATTCGAGTGGATTTTTCAATATGCCCGCAGCCATTACAGATGGTGGTTTTAACATTAATACAGAAATAGTTACAGCCGGTTTTGGCGGCAATCCCGAACAAGTGCAGGTATTGCTGCTCGTCTAAGTGCTCCTCCAAATTCAGGTGCAGGGCTGAGCCGCCATCCAGATACTGAGTTAGTGCCTTACCATGCAAAATAAACTTGTCCAGGTGATTAAGGGTGTCGTCTTCTACCCGATAAAAATAGCTGTTGTAGCAGTCTCGTGGCACAACATAGCCATCTTTTGCATCCCATTTTGCATTCTTCACACCCAGGTTTTCGGCCGGTACAAATTCGGTATTAAATAAATACCCTGTTTCTTCAGTTGCAGCCCGGTTAAGCTGATAGATCACTTTGAGCTGCGACTGCACCCACGCGTTGTACTGTGAATTGGTACCAACCTCGATACCCAGATACTCGGCCGCTTCCACCAGCCCGTTAATGCCAATAGTCAGAAACTGTTTGTCAAAAGAGATAAAGCCCGCATCGTAAACCGGCAGTAGTCCTGCTGTCTGATACTCTCCCATCAGCCTGCGGTAGGCTATCTGGTACTTATGTATTTTTTCGACTTCGGTTGCGAGATCCCGGCCGTCCTGCACCAGTCGGTTCATATTCAGTGTGATAACATTTACTGAGCCTGTCGCGACACCACCCGCTCCCAGGCTGTAAGAAAAGGTGTGATCGCTGATTTCGTTTCTCAGCCTGCAACAGGACGCCAACGAGTCTGCACGCTCAGACTGATAAACAAAAAATGCCCCACCCTCACTGAGGTTTTTAGCACACATACTGGCAAACCCCGTATCCACTGGCTCGCCCGCTTTTACCAGCATGGCGGCAGTTACCACTGGAAACGTTAAAATGGCTTTGTTTCGCTCGGCGTTAAACCAGTCAAGAAAAAAGTGTTGCAGTGCCTTAACCGACGACCAGCCCGGCGGGGTCATATCAGGAAAGATAAAGTGACCAAACATGGCCTCAAAGTAGGGCTGATCATACAAAGAGATATTCCAAAATACACTTTGATACCCCCGTGCGGCGGCAGGCTGATTTAACGCATACACCACGTGTTGCAGGTGGTTTTCAATCTTTTTGCTATGTGTAGTTAGGTAGTCGTCACCATAATCTTTACGCGCAAAATAATCGAAGTACATCAAAAACTCGACCGTCGCAACCGCGCCCGCAAACTGCGCACTAATGGCGAACACCAGATTCACAAAACTGCCACAGAAAGACTCCAGATGCTGTGGTGCTTTTGACTCTCCGCCGAGGCGGGTCAGCCCATCCAGTAAAAAAGGGTACATAGTAATAGACGTGCAATAGGGTTTCAGGCTGGTTTCATCGTGCACATAGATCTCGTGATCGGTGATCTGGCGCTGATATTCCTGTGCCAGTGCATCGCCGTAAAGCGCTGTGATTTTTGCGGCCACCTGTGCCCGGTTGACCTGAATAAAATAGTCTTTCATCAGTTCAGATTCTAAGGTGGCGATGTTTTTGAGCGTCACATTGGCGTTGGCGTCCATGGTGGAGCCGTCGGCGGCATTATGCGCCGCACAGTAGTTGTCGATAAAACGGCGTTTTTCTTCGAGTTGATGCTGGGTCAGCACAGACATAGATTACTCCCTGGAAAAGTGTGCATTAAGGATCTGGCCGGAGGCCACGTCGATAAAGAGTTGGTTTGTATTTGGCTTGTCCAGGCCACCTAAAGCCTGGATGTACGGGCCGGTTTTCAGGTAAGTGAGCTCTGCACGCAATGGCGCAGGCACTTCTTGTAACCCGGTATACAGGCAGGTTTTCAGGCCAGCGTGTCTGGCAAGTTGCAGTAATTTGATCAACAGCGGTGCCTGCCACTCGCCACCAAAAAACACCACACAGGTGATAAGCCCACTGTATTTGTGTAACAGCCCGGTAAAGCGGCCAACTGTGAGCGGCGTGCCGTTTTGTGCATCCCACACCTGTGGGCTGTGACACCCCCGGCAACCTATCTGACACCCGGTACATAAAAAGCCCAACGCTATCTCATTGGGCACTTCCTGAAAACAGATTTGCGGCTCAAACACATTCACAAAACACCATATATAGTTATTTTATAAATCAATAAACACAATATATAGTATTCCAGTGTATTCCTGCCAGTCTCCCGCTTGATCTGGATCAAGCTTACTCACGGCTAAAAAAGGCACTTTAGTGGTAACAAAACAGGGGCATGCGCAACGGCGTACTGTGTGGGTACTTCTACCTACTTAGGAGGAGTTTCATACCATATATTCTTTGCTAGACTGGCTTTTTTACGAATGTTAAAGGGCGGCTATGACAGCTAAAATTGGTATTTTAACGATAAGCGACCGCGCGAGCAGAGGTCAGTACGAGGATCTCTCCGGGCCCGCTATTATTGACACACTCACGGCCTATCTTTCTTCGCCGTGGCAGGCTGTACGTATGCTTGTTGAAGACGAGCAACCACTGATTGAGCAGGCTTTGCGTACACTGAGCGATGACGAAGGCTGTGCATTAATCATCACCACCGGCGGCACAGGCCCCGCTAAACGCGACGTGACGCCAGAAGCAACAGAAGCGGTCTGTGATAAGATGATGCCCGGCTTTGGCGAACTGATGCGCCAGGAAAGTTTAAAGTATGTCCCGACCGCGATTTTATCCCGCCAGACTGCCGGTATTCGCGATCGGGCACTGATCATCAACTTGCCGGGCAAACCAAAGGCCATCAAACAGTGTCTGGATGCAGTATTCCCGGCAGTGCCCTACTGTATTGACCTGCTGGAAGGTCCTTACCTGACATGCGATGATGCTGTGATCCAGGTATTCAGGCCAAAATCTTAATCTGTATAATCATTACCCATAAAAAAGCCAGTGCATTTGCACTGGCTTTTTGGTTCTGGAGATTGCTAAACTTTTTTGTGTGATACATCTATCAGTTCAACGGTACCGTCTTCACGCACTTCTGCAATTTGTCCTCTGGGTTCATCCATAAAGAACAAGGTTACAAATCCAATCATGGCAGTACCTGCAATAACGTAGAAGAAGGTGGCATAGTCAACAAAAGACAGAACGGTCAGGAAGGTCACCGCGCCCACATTGCCATAAGCTCCCGTCATACCCGCGATCTGACCAGTTAGGCGACGTTTGATCAGCGGTACCACGGCGAATACAGCGCCTTCGCCAGACTGGACAAAGAAAGAACACGCCATTGCTGTGGCAACTGCCAGCCATAATGGCCATTGCGCATCCACCATGCCCATTAAGAAATATCCCATTGCCAGGCCAGCGGTTAAAATCAGCAAGGTTGTTTTACGGCCAAATTTATCTGAGATCCAGCCCCCTGCGGGGCGAGACATTAAGTTCATAAATGCATAAGCACCTGCCACCATCCCGGCCATAACCGGGTCCAGCGAGAAGGTCTCAGCAAAGAACAGCGGCAACATAGACACAACAGCAAGCTCAGAACCAAAGTTGGTGAAATACAGGATATCCAGCACGGCGACCTGCTTAAAACTATAGCGATGCAACTCGGGAACTTCTTTTTCAAACACACCTTTATTGACCGCCCACACTTTTTTCACTTCAAACAAATACAGCAGGCACAACGCAACATAAATCACATTCACAACAGTTGCATCCAGCATATTTACGCCATTGGGAGACAGTTTCCAGGCTAACAGCGCAAGCGCTGCATACATAGGTATTTTCATTAGCAGGAGTAAAAAGAAATCGCCCTTAGAGGTGACTTCCATCGCCCCCAGGTTTTTAGGCCGAAAATAGGTCGAGCCTTTTGGAGTATTGGTTACGCTGGAATAGTAAATAAAGCCATAAACCAGGCTCATCACCCCGGTTATCCCAATGGCATAACGCCAGCCATCGTCACCCCCGAACAACAATGCCACCGTTGGCAGAGTAAAAGCTGCAGCCGCAGAGCCGAAGTTACCCCAGCCGCCGTAAATGCCCTCAGCAGTACCGAGCTCGTTATGTGGAAACCACTCAGAAACCATGCGTATGCCTATCACAAAACCGGCACCGATAAAGCCCAGTAGGAAGCGAGCAATGGCTGCCTGTAAAAAGCTGTCTGCAAAGGCAAACATAAAGCAGGGCACAGAGCACAGTACCAGCAAACTGGAGTAAACGACGCGCGGGCCATATTTATCGGTAAGCATGCCAATAATGACGCGTGCAGGGATCGTAAGTGCAACGTTGAGTATCAGAAGTGTCTTGATTTGTTCGGTAGTGAGTCCCAGGGTCGTCTTTACGGCCTGCAACAGAGGGGCAAAGTTAAACCATACTAAGAAGGTGATAAAAAATGCAATCCAGCTTAAGTGCAGGACTTTCATTTTCCCCTTCATGGAAAACACATTAAATTTTTCACTGGCCATAATTCTCTCCAATACGGTAGATTCCCAGCCATTCTGGCGCGCTCAGCACAAAAACAATTGACGCAAATCAAGTAATTCCCGGCCGCAAAATGCGCGCAATAACGCCCCTACCTATTTGGGTTTTTGGCCATAAAGTGACAGCACGCGGAAATACACAGCTAACTACCTATTTAGATGTATACGGACTACTCCAATCCAACACCTTGATATCAATAGTGATACCCAGTGCAATCAGGAACTAACGAAAAGCAAAAAACAAAAAAAAGCCTCCGAAGAGGCTCAACATATTGCAGGGAATCTTATCGTAATGGTGTCAGTGCATTCAGAACTTATGTGCCAGCATCAACCACAATTTGTCTGTGTCGGAGGCCAATACCTTTGCATCGTACATGGCGTATTTGAGCAGTAATTTGCATTTTTCTGTGACCTTATACGCCGCCGTAAAATCTATTTCACTACCGTAATCAATGCTGTTTTCTACGCTGTCAAACTTGTGGTAAGTCACACCCAGCTTTACGCCAGATACCATGCCATCGACGCCAACATACCAGTCTGCCACGCCATTGGCTGGGGTGCCCAGAAACTTATCAGCAAAGCCCTGAAACTTGTGTGCAGTAGCCAATGGCGTACTAAAGCCAACGCCATTGTCCGATCCCAGTGACTCATAACCAATCGTCCAGCCAAGCTTATTGAATTTACCTTTTACCTGAGCCAGTAAATAGTCAGTGCTAAAATCCGCTGGATTGTCACCATAGTCCCGCTGCTGGGCGTAACTCAATATGTACTTCACCTTATCAAAGGCTTTACCCGCAACCCGTACACCCAGTGTTCGCGTTGAAATGGCCGCATTGTGATCAAAGTCTAACAGGTAAGCAAAGCCTGATAGCGAAAGCGCGGGACTGATCTGATAAGCGACATTACCGAGATGGAGCGAGCCGGGTAAATCGCTCTTGGCACTTTTTTCACCGAAAATACGATTCACATTGTACACATAGCTGTAATCAAACGTCAGAACGTCGCTGACCTTGTAGAGCGCCCGATAGCCGTCAAACGTTTGTTCATTTTGTCGCCATGCCACGCCACCAACAAAGCGTTGGTCATCCAGATTGATCCGCTGCCTGCCCAGGGTAAACGCCAGCTTGCCCTGATTGAGTTGCAAATTGGCCTGATTGACTTCTGTACCGGTTGGATCAGCCACCACAGGGTGGTCCTTAATCCCGTTGACCGTGCTGTTGTGGTTGTCGTTGCCGATGCGGGTGACATTATCTACTTCAAGCAACGCCCGGACACCGCGCAACGTCCCGCTGGTGTAATTCAGGCGTGTTAACAAAGTAGATGCATGTGCTTTTTCGTCAACGCCTTGTTGATCGACATGTTCATATCGATATCTCAACAGGCCAGTGGTCTTGCCCTCTGAGAGCATGTTGTTGATACCGTCGTGAACAGACGCCTGAGCCCCAAAACTCAGACCGGATAAAAGCAATGTGGCAATTACAGAAAGTTGTGTTTTCATACTTTAATACCTTGCTACGCAGTGATGTTGTACGTAGCCTAATGCCATGATCTGCTTCCTAATTTGATTTATATCAAGCCCTGATTTGCGTTACCCACTCTGCACTTCCCCCTCTCTTTGTAGGTATAACAACACCTCCCAATTTGCTGTAGTCTTTAAGTAATACATCACCGAAACACAAGGCTAAAGCTGAATGAAGTTAGATGACACAAATACAATGCGTTACTGTCGGCACATTTTACTACCCCAGGTGCAGGAAGACGGGCAGGAAGCGTTTTTAGACAGCCATATTGTGGTGGTGGGTGCCGGTGGCCTGGGCTGTGCTGTTTTACCGTATCTGGCCGCATCAGGCGTTGGCACTCTCACGGTGTTTGATCACGACGCTGTGGATATCACCAACCTGCAACGCCAGATCCTGCATACTGAGCAAAGCGTCGGGATAAACAAAGCGCAATCCGCCGCAGAATCACTCGGCAGAATCAACTCGTCCATCCGGGTCAATATCTTTGCAACCGCCCTGAGTAAAGTCCACAGTGACACGATAAAGCAGGCCGATGTTGTCGTGGATTGCAGTGACAACCTGCAAACACGATTACTGTTAAATGATCTGTGCTGGCGTTACCATACTCCGCTGATTTCAGGGTCTGCTATCCGTCTGGAAGGTCAGGTGATCCACTTTCCTATGCGTGCCGCCGATCCGTGCTACGCGTGCGTTGCCAGTTTATTTGGCGAACAACCTCTGAGCTGTATGGAAGCGGGTGTGCTGTCACCGGTCGTCGGTACCATAGGCACATTACAGGCTACAGAAGCCCTAAAAAGTCTGCTGAAGCTTTCGCCTGATAAAGTCTCGCTGACCCTGTACGACGCCCAGTCGTTGCAATTCAGGGCATTTGACATTACCAAACGAGCAGATTGTCCCGTTTGCTCACAGAGACACTCTACCCCTTAGCACAAGGGAATAGCGCAATAATATTGGAGTCAGCGGGCTCATACCGGGGCTGTTGAACGTCAGACAGCACCGGGGCCAGTTCACGACATATATATGAGGTGACCTGCAACTCAGTTTGCAAGGTGCTGCTTTTGGCACTTTTTGGCAGGCCATTGGCGATTCTTGCAATGTCAAAATGGATAAACTGCTCGACCCCACAGCTGCTTAAACAGCGTCTGATACAGTGCAATGCGCAGCCATCTATGGCAATAAGCAGTTCGCTTTGTTTGAGCCGTTCAAGATGCTGGGGCGACCCGGCCGCAATGGCCGCCACAGCAATCCGCTCAACCTTGCCTTGTTGCTGTAAGACAACCGCAATATCGTCGGACAATGCGCCGTCGTGACAACAACCGGAACAACTCATGATGCAGGGTAAGAGATTGCTTTTCATGTCAGTACATTCGTGTTTGAATCGTGAATAAAAGCATAGGCAGCACGCAGTTTTTCAGCTTGATCCACATCAACAGCCAGAAGTGATTTACGCGCGCAAAATAGGTAGGTGGTAACCCCTTCGGGTTACCGGGGTGAAGGGCTTTTGTTATCAGCCGGGGCGGCCATCAGCTCTGGGCTGAGTCAGCACTGGGTAATACACCAAAGTGAACAGGCCATAGGCAATACACCAGGTCACTATCGAAATAAGAACAAAAGTAAAACTAAAACTGGCAAAGAACAGGATCCCAAATACCCGGATCAGGGCCGACACAAAGACGGCACCAAATGCCACCACCACCAGCTGCCTGACCACCAGTTTTCGCCCGGTGTGCCCCAGACTCACTCGCGACATCATGCTCAGGATCATGCTTCCCATTGCACCAACCGTTAACGCGTGAAAAGCCGTCGATAACGTCAGCATATCGGATAGGTAGGAAATGCCTATCAAAGCAATTCCAATGGGGATAAACCAGTATGCCGCGTGCAGGCTCCACAACAATGGGACTTTCAGCGTTAGTCTGAACTTCCATCTCTGCACGCGAATCACATGGGCCAGCGCACAGAGCAGCATCAGTCCACCCAGACCCTGCTCAGGCAAATAATGGTTTAGCCCCGTAATGTACACAGCGAATATGCCCCATGTCATGCCCAGCGTCAGATATTCCAGCCAGCGAATTGGCGTGACTTTTTCAGTTTTGGTGCCATTGGCCGTAAAAAACGGGATCACGCGGCCACCCAGAATACTCATCAACAACGTAATAAGCCAAATGGCTGAAATATAACCATGTTGATACAAGCTGGGTAAATTAAGTACGACCCCCAAATGCATGATCAGATTGGTTGCACTCAAAAAAACCAATATCGGCACAAAAAACAAATTGCGCATCTGGCCGATTGCGATAATGGGTTTCGCAAGCCAGTACCCTGCTAAGGGTAAAAACAGTAAGTCCACCAAAATGACAAGCCATGGCGGGGTGGACGAAAACAGCATCAGCACCCTGGCCGCAATCCATAATCCTGCAAGCACAGCCAGCTTACGCCCCCGAATGCTGGGTATGCCTGTCCAGTTTTGCACAGCCGTTAATAAAAACCCCACCACGATTGCACTGACAAAACCGAACAACATCTCATGACTGTGCCAGAACAGGACATGACCGTACGGCGTAAACTGTAAGGTCCCGCTTAACACGCAGCCCCACACAATTAACGCCAAACAACTGAAAAAGCCGCCTAACAGGAAAAAAGGTCTAAAAGCCAAGCGGAGCACTGGCGGGATCTGCTCCTCTTTCTGGGTATCGAGTATCTGCATCATAAGTCATCATCTTCCAAAAAATTATAGCTCGCAGCTTCCTTCAGCCTGCGGCTGTAACGCTCTGCCCGGATCGCAAAGTACATCGCCATCATGCAGACCGCGAGGACCCCGTACAGCAACATAAAGCTGGCACTGTAGAAACCTAATACCTCTACCGCAGCAGCAAACAGAACGGGCAACGTAAAGCCGCCCAATGCACCAATGGCGGCAACAATTCCGCCAACTCTGCCCATATTGTTCGGGTAGTGTTCATGGATCACTTTAAACACGCTTGCGCGACCAAAACCTTGCGCTATGCCAATCACAAATAACAAAACTGAAAAAAACCAGACGTCAATGGCAATCTGAATATGCACATCCTGTTCAACGCCATGAATGGTCATTGTGGTAGGAGGGTAACTCAGGAAAAACAGGCACCCCAGGCACACCCAGAACACACTCCAGTTCACGCTGCGGCCTCCGTATTTGTCTGCAAACCACCCACCCAAAGCCCGAACCACAGACGAAGTAGCAACAAAAAACAAGGTAAAAGCCATGGCCTGAGAGAGCGATAGTTGATAGGCCTCCGTGTAGTAATAGGGCAACCACAACAACAGGGCGAGAAACGATCCAAATACAAAGTAATAGTAAAGGCCAAGCCGCCAGATCCGAGTTTGCTTTAACAAGGTATACCAGGGTTCATTGAACGGATCGGGCCGATTTTCACGGGCTGGTCGCTGTGGTGCAAAAAACCAAAACGCCAATGCCACAAACATCAGCCCACCAGCATAAACCAATCCAACATAGTGCCAGCCAATCGACTGCATCAAAAAGGGCGCAAGCACCAAGGTTATCGCGGCACCGGCATTGCCCACTCCAAATACCCCCATAGCAGTGCCCTGCTGGTCTCGGGGAAAGAAGTCATTCACATAGCGAATACCCAGCGTAAAAGAACTGCCGCTCAGACCAAGCCACAAGCCAATCAGTAGCAGCGTCATATAGGTATCTGCCAGATATAACAATGTCAGTGGCGGCAGACAAATCAGCATCTGAATAACAAACAGTTTTTTGGGGGAGCCTTGGTCGGCGGCAATACCCGCCGGGATACGAGAGAGTGCCCCCGTCAGCATCGGAGCAGACAACAGAGCAGCTACCTCTAATGTGTCCAGCTCCCATTGCGTGGTGACAGGAATAACCAGCACAGCATAAAGCGTCCAGACGGAAAAGTTAGCAGCGAATGCGAAAGTAGCGAGTAGCAATGCGCGTTTTGCAGTTTTTTCTGACATATAGCAAACCACCCGAATTGAGTAACAAGGCACGGTGTAATAAGTATGGTATCTATTCTACCTAAGTTGTTGAGAGATATCGGGCTTCTACCCCCAATGCCTCAATATACCGGGCAACGACACAGCGTATTCAAGAGATGCGTTTATTTTCACATAGATACAAACTGCGCCCCATACCCCCTTGTGGGTAGCTGCCGTGCCATTTAGTCATAGGAGCTTTCACTTTTACCTTGTTTCGGCCTATTTTAGGTTGAACTACAACGGGCTTTTCTTGCACTATTTTCACATCAAGACAGGATTAAAGTGTGAGATAGATGCAAAACATCACGGTTCTGGTCGGGGTAAAAACCACTGCGGGTATCAAAGACATCAACGAAGATGCCGCGGGTTTCCTGATCCCACAAGACAGCTACCTGAACAAAGTCAAAGGGTTGGCGTTTTGCATTGCCGATGGCGTTAGTTCAGCTGAAGCGGGTAAAGAGGCCAGTGACACCGCAGTAAAGCGCTTTTTATCTGAATATTTTAAGACCCCGGATACCTGGTCTGTGAGCCGCTGTGGTGAGCAAGTATTATCAGCGATAAACCTCAGGTTATACCGCAAAAGTCACCAATTTAAGCAGGACAACAAAGGTTACTTAACGACCCTGAGCTGTCTAATTTTAAAGGGAGTTCACGGCCATTTATTCCACGTTGGTGACAGCCGGGTATTTCGCTTGCGTTCAGACTCCTTTGAGCAACTTACGACCGACCACGTGACGCACTTAGGACAGGGTAAGTCCTTCCTGTCACGCGCCCTTGGCATGGACAACAACATTCACATTGACTACAGCAATTTCGAACTCAAGGTAGGCGATTGCTACCTGTTAACCACGGATGGCGTGCACGACTTTATTCCGACCGCCGCGCTGATCAGAGCTTTATCCTCTTCGGCATCTGCCAGTGATATTGCTTGTTCGCTGTGTGAGCAAGCACAGACCAACGGCAGTGATGACAATATCAGTTGCGTTGTATTCAGAGTAACGGCACTACCGCACCAAGATGAAAATGAATTCAATGCAGATCTAACCCGGCTGCCCTTCCCGCCTCCTCTGGAAGCGGGCTTGAAACTAGATGGTTATCGGGTTATCGAGGAGCTTTTTGCCTCACCCAGAAGTCAGTTGTATCTGGTAGAAGATGAAGAAAGTGGCCAGCGCTACGCGATGAAAACCCCCTCTGTTAACTTTGAAGACGATGCGCATTATATTGATCGCTTCCTCAAAGAAAAGTGGATTGGTAGCCGTATAGATTCGCCTCACGTTGTTAGAATTATCCAGCACAACCGTCCAAGAACAGCACTTTACTACCTGATGGAACACCTCGATGGTCAGAGCCTGGACAACTGGCTCGCAAAAAACGCCCCTTTGAAGCCAAAGCACGCCATCGCCATCGTTAAAGCCATTGCCAAAGGACTCCAGGCATTCCACGACAACGATGCAACTCATCAGGACTTAAAACCCGGCAACATCATGATAATGAAAGATGGCTCAGTTAAGCTGGTGGACTTTGGCTCGGTGTTTGTGGCCGGTGTGGCTGAACTGTACCGCCCTATTGAACACATTGGCGCACTGGGCACAGCCAGTTATTCGGATCCTAATTACCTGGTTGGCAAAAATTCAGCCATTCAGGGAGATGTGTATAGCCTCGCAACCATTTGCTATGAGCTATTTACCGGGCAACTGCCATACGGAGACAAAGTTGAAGCATGTACCTCCATGCATGACTATGACAAATTGCGCTACCAGAGCGCGACAAAGTACAACCCGGTTATTCCCGTTTGGTTTGATAAAGCACTCCAAAAAGGTGTGAGCTTTGATCTTACTACGCGCTACCAAACCATTGATGCGCTGTTAGAGGATCTCACCAAACCAAATCCCCTGTTCCTTAAGCCAGAACCTGAACCCAAAGAAGCCAGCAGTCTGGTGTTCTGGAAACTGGTCAGTGGGTTTTGGTTCATCACGTTAATGTTGATGATTTATCTGTTCAGTCAGTCAAAGTTTTAACGCGTCAGACGCCATACCAGCCAGGTCGTGCCAATATCCGTTAATATGGTTGGCGGGCCGTGGCGTGTTCCGGTGACCAGAAAAGGACTCTATCCAGTCCATATCTTCACTCTGATGAGCGCTGATCCGCGCAATATCAGCGATATCAGCCAACTGCGCCGCTTCTTCACACAAATTGTATATCTGCCCAGACATCGTCTGAATACCATTGAGCACAAACAACGCTTTGCCATCCTGACTCTGCGTCTTGAGGCCCTGAGGATGAGACTGACAGATCAAATCACACGCATCTTTGGCCAAATCATGGTGGCGCGCAGTAAAGCATCGGGCGCTGTACGCCAGCGGTAAATAGCCATAACTAAACACTTCGTACTCCATGGGTAAATCACACAGCGACGCATATTCTGCTTTTAACGCCATCAGCCAGGTCTGTGACAACTCAACGGGCATCACCCATCGTTTTGCCCCCATTTTCGCCAGTTTCATGAGCGTATAACCGTTGTAAACATTAATAGCAGGCCCAATCACAAACGGCTGGTTGAGTTCACTGAGTACCTGCACCGCAGCAAGATCATTGGCTTCAAACAACAGCGAAGTATCTCTACACACTTTTTTTAGTGCCGACACTTGCGCCGGCGATTCAAGCAACGCCAGCGTCGAACACACAACCTGCTTGCCCTGCTCGCTCAGCTGACTGGCCCAGCGTAGATAGTCCTCCTGGCGAGACAGCCTGCGTTTGCCACAGACACTCTCTCCCAGATAAACGATGTCCGCACTAGAGTGTGCAACTTGCTCATAAAACGAATCCATGACACTTTTTTGCCAGAGAAATAACACAGGTCCAATCGCAACTTTTAACTTCGACATCTTTATTCCCCCTTTACTTCCACTTGCGATGATACGCACCCAAAGTCGTTTGCTGCCCCTCCGAGAGCGCAGCCAGTGTTGTATTCCAGTGTGGCTGTACCTCAAACTGATCGCACTCGCGTTTGGCACTATCAATGGCCTGGCGCCACACTTTGGTGACTTGTGCCACATAGGCAGGGCTGCGTTGGCGGCCTTCTATTTTTACCGATGCAATATTTAAATTCAGGAGTTCAGGGATCAGCGCAAGAGTATTTAAACTCGTGGGCTCTTCCAGGGCGTGATATCTCTGATCTGCAACATCAAAGCGGCCTTTACACAGGGTGGGGTAACCCGCTTGTTCATCGGGCCCAAACGAATCGATCAACACCCCATTTAATCGCGCATCCAGTATCTTGTCTTTTTGCTCCCAGCGCACAAATTTTGCGGGAGAGCATACACCTGCGGTGTTGGGCGATTCGCCGGTCATATAGGAAGACAAGTAACAGCGCCCTTCAGCCATAATACACAGACTGCCAAATGCAAACAGTTCCAGCTCCACAGTAGTTTTCCGCGCCAGCTGCCTGACTTGCTGAATACTCAGTACCCGAGGCAAAACAACCCGTTTAACGTTAAACTGCTGCTGATAAAAATCGATGGCACTGCTGTTGGTCACCGATGCCTGCACACTCAGATGAACCTCTTGTTCAGGGTGATGAGTTGCCAGATAATCCAGCGCGGCAATATCTGCCACAATGAGTGCATCAACGCCATTATCTATGGCCTGATCCATTGCTCGTTTCCAGCGAGGAAACTGTTTGGGGTGCGCAAACGTATTGATGGCAACGTGCAACTTGCGGTTATTCTGATGACAAAATGCAGCGGCTTCGCGCAGTTGTGCTTCGTTAAAATTAAGCCCTTTGAAGTGCCGTGCATTTGTGTCGTTGTTTAAACCGATATATACAGCATCCGCACCGTGCTCAATGGCTTTTCGCAATGATGGAAGGTTTCCTGCCGGGCAAAGCAACTCCATACCCACTCCTGATTATTTTAACTTGCTCGTAATTTATCAATAATACTAAGCGAACGAGTTAACTCAGGTAATCAGCTATGATGAATAGTTTTAATGATATTTTTAAGCAAAAAACATCGACTTTTTTTACCCCAAAATGGTTAAGCAGACTTACTTATATTATGCCCTGCACCGCAATGAGCGCAGCGCTGGAGTTCCATTTAAATAATATTTTCAAAACTCAAATAACATCAGGAGAACTGAGTTTTTTGGTCGACAAATGTATTTGTATCGACGTCAATAACATTTCTCTGAGCCTATTCATTTCTCTGGACAATGAAACCGAGCGACTTACCATACTGGTTATAAAATCAGCGTTCATTGCGCAAAAAATGACCCGGTTTGATGGCAAATTAACGGGTAGTAGCGATGCACTTTTGCAACTTTTGGCCGGAAAGCGTGATCCTGATACGTTGTTTTTCAGGCGTGAGCTTGCTATCGAAGGTGACACAGAGCTGTGTTTAGAGTTTAAAAACTGGCTCGATACGCAAGACCCTGAAGGAAAATTACCAAGCCGACTGTATGCAGATTTACAATCTTATGTAGAAACGCTATCTTGAAGTGGGCTGCTTACGCAGCCTGCTTTAAGTATCTAATGATTTGAGATAAATCCAGGCAGTATTAACTGCCTGCTTATACCTCGGTAGTATTAACTCCCTACTTATTTTCCCGGCAATATTAACTGCCTACCAGTTCAACGAGATTGTCCTGACGGTCAAGTACCACATACATTGAGGTGTTTTTACCCGTTTGGACATCACTGACCATGGATTTCATACTCTTGTCGATAATACTACTGTCGACATCTGCATTTATACTGGTCACAAATACCAAATCCCAGTCTGGATTGATTACGTCCGCTTCTTTACATAAGGCCGGGTAATCACTCAGTTCTTCCGGTAACTTATCGACACACATGACTGGCTGAATAAACCCTTTGTTCACATCGTTCGATGCACTTTCAACACTGGCTTTGGTAAACAGCATCAGAAGCTTGACGGGCTCTGGCTGATAACGGGACATTGTTAGTAACTCTTGAAACTTGCTCATTTTTCTTACCCTGCAAAATTAAAAAAGAGCCACAACCAGATGTTAATGGCTCTTGCTGTAGTGGAGATGATTATGGATTGTAGAACTCACCGTCCTTTCTCAAATAAAACCACCAGTTGACGAATACACATACACCGTAGAACACTGCAAACCCGATCAGTGCCACTTCTGGTGTGGTAGCTTTAATCTGCTGGCCAAACACCATAGGGATGTAGAAAGCACCATAGGCTGCCACTGCTGATGTCCAACCCAGTACCGGACCCGCCTGCTCTTTTGGAAATACCATGGCGATGGTACGGAAGGTCGAACCGTTACCAATACCAGTGGCAGCAAACAGGATTAAAAACAGTACAAAGAAAGGCACAAAGAACTCTTCCGGGGTCGCAGATTGATAAGCAGCGTGCATATAGAAGGCTGCGCCCAGTGAAGAGGCGACCATGACCACAGAACAGATCTGTGTGACTAACGCACCACCCATTCTGTCTGCAACCCAGCCGCCCAGAGGACGGATAAGTGCACCAATGAAAGGGGCCATCCAGGCATACATAAGGGCACTGGGACCGTTCGGATTTACCGTATCGTGTGTCATGGCACCATCCACCATCATGTGCTGAAATCCGAAGATGACCTTGATTGCCAGCGGAAATGCCGCCGCAAATCCAATGAAAGAGCCGAATGTCATGGTGTAAATAACACTCATCACCCAGGTATGTTTGTTGTTGAAGATTTGGTATTGCTTAGACAAGCTCTCGCCGATTGCGCCGGGTAACATTTTTAGCAGGAACACTGTTGTCGCAACCACCAGAATCAACACCAGCTCTTTTGGCACACCAAACCCGGAACCATTGGCGGATTCTGGCAGCATTAGCCACAAACCCGCCGCCGCTGTTGCCAGACCAATTGTCAGCATCACTGAAATCATGGCAAACGCGCCCAATGGGCTGCCCAAGTTTGGCGATACTTCTGGCGTGCGAATATTGTTCATGCCAAACCAGGTGGCAAAGAACAGAGGCACCAGTAGCAGCAACCACAGAAACCCGCCATTTTGGATCCAGGTTTCTGAACCCGCTGGAATTTTCCCGATCAAACTACCTGAAGGGCTGACCAGCGTCACCGGATCGCCCCCGAGTGCACCAAACACACCGTAGGTCATAAACAGTGGGATCAGGATCTGCATGGTCGTCACGCCAAAGTTACCTAACCCCGCATTGAGGCCCAGTGCCAGACCTTGTTGCTTCTTGGGAAAGAAGAAGCTGATATTGGACATCGACGATGCGAAATTACCGCCCCCAAACCCTGAGAGCAGCGCCAGTAACTGATATTGCCACAACGGCGTGGTGGGATCTTGTAATGCCATACCGGTAAAAAAGGCCGGAATAAGCAACAAAGAAGTTGTAAAAAAGATGGTATTTCTGCCACCGCAGAAACGAATAAAGAAGCTACTTGGGATCCGTAAGGTCGCACCGGACAAACCCGCAATCGCTGTTAATGTAAATAGCTCTTGTGCGGAAAAGTTGAATCCCGCATTCATCATTTGTACCGTTAGAATCCCCCAGTAGAGCCATACCGCAAAGCCACACAACAGACTTGGGATGGATATCCACAAGTTACGCTGTGCAATTTTTTTACCCTGAGACTCCCAAAAGGCCTCATTTTCGGGTTCCCATTTCTGTAGATCAGCCATAGTGCCGCTCCTTACAATCGAATTACCCTCACTATGTGCATAAAAAAGGTGACAGACAATTCACATTGATGGGTAATAAGCAACAATGTGAGGCTAGCAAGGTATACCCAATTTTAGGTATAAAACCCAATAAAAAATTGATTTTTAAACATTTTTAAAGCGTGGTAAAAAGGTCTTTTGGAGTAGCACCCGATGTTTGTAGTGAATGCCTTGTTAATCCAAGTTACTATTACAAACACGTGATTTTGACCGTCTTGATAGAGTAAGAGTAACTTATGAGTGAGCTAGTTAGCACAATACTACTTGTGGATGACCACCCCTTACTGCGCAAAGGGTTACAGCAGTTAATCGAGTTAGAAGATGAGCTAACGGTGATTGGCGAAGCAGCCAGTGGCAAAGAGGGCTTAGAAATCGCCATTGATAGCGACCCGGATTTGATCATCCTGGATCTGAACATGCAGGGCATGGATGGCCTGGAAACACTCAAGGCCATGCGCGCCAATGACGTCACATCGAGGATCATTATGTTAACGGTGTCAGACAACGATGAAGATGTCCTGACTGCGATCAGTTACGGCGCAGACGGTTATCTGCTCAAAGACATGGACCCGGAAGACATTCTTGAAAAAATCAAACAAGCGACGCTGGGTAAAATGGTACTCAGTGAAAAACTAACCGGTGTGCTGGCACAGGCTATTCGCAAACCCGATGTGTCTCAAAAAGCCAACATTCTGAACTCGTTAACCAGCCGGGAATTTGAAATACTCAAGCTGATTGCCAAGGGGTTGTCGAATAAACTCATTGCCAGAGAGCTGGATATTTCAGACGGGACGGTGAAAGTTCACGTCAAGCATTTGCTGAAAAAGCTGAGTCTTCGTTCGCGTGTAGAAGCCGCAGTATGGATGATTAACCAGCAAAAAGGGGCCTAACCATGACTGATCCCAAACCCACTTTTCTCTCTTTTGAAGCTGCATTAGCGGCACTCGAAGAGGATGCCCCAACCTTTGTTGGTAGCGAGACACGCCCGTTACACAGTGCAAGGCAGCGGATCCTTGCTGCAGATATTATCGCCCCGTTTGATGTGCCAGGCTATGACAACTCGGCCATGGACGGTTACGCTATTGCGTATCAGGACTTCGGCCAGTTTAGCGAATTTGAACTTATCGGTACTGCGTTGGCGGGTCACCCTTTTACCGGCACCTGGCAACCGGGCAGCTGTATTCGCATTATGACCGGCGCCCCCGTGCCAGTGGGTTTTGACACCATCGTCATGCAGGAACAGGCTGTCGCAGAGCAAACTGAAGATAAAACACATATCCACTTCACAACTGCGCCAAAGCCCCAGCAGAATTTACGTAAACGCGGCGAGGACATTGCCGCCAATACTGCGCTCTTTGCCCAAGGGCACAGGTTAACGGCCACAGACATTGGCTTGCTCGCGTCTATCGGCGTAGGATCTGTGTCTGTGTTCCGGCCCTTAAAAGTCGCCGTTTTATCAACAGGAGACGAGCTATGTGAGCCTGGCAACGATAAACAAGCCAGTGAAATCTACGATACCAATCGCTACACCACCCGTGCCATGCTTGAGAATCTGGCTTTTGAAGTACTGGACTTTGGTATTGTCCCGGATTGCCCTGACGCACTGGCCAGGATCTTTAACCAGGCACTTGCACAGGCAGATGTGGTGGTATCTTCAGGCGGTGTGTCTGTTGGTGACGCCGATCACACCAAAACGGTACTGGATGAGCTGGGTAATATGCAGTTCTGGAAAGTCGCCATCAAACCGGGTAAACCGTTTGTGTATGGGCATTTTCACACCTGTAACCAACAAGGCCATCACAAACGCTTTTTTGGCTTACCTGGAAACCCGGTTTCAAGTGTGGTCACACTGCATCAACTGACGCTCCCGGCGCTGCGGAAGTTAGCAGGAGAACAAGTGACTCCCACACTATCGCAGCGACTGCCGCTCGCCTCTCCTATCTCCAAAAGGCCGGGGCGACTGGAGTTTATCCGAGCATCCCTTGAAAGCAGCCCGTCGGGCACCCGGGTTAAGCCCCTGCAGGGACAAGGCTCTGGTATTCTGAGCACGTTTGCTGCGAGCAGTGGGTACCTGCTCCTGGACGCTGACGGTGCCAACTGGCAAGAGAATGAGCTGGTGACTTACGTACCTTTCGACTGGGCACTGAGCTGAGTACAGTAACAATGCGCCCCCGTAAGCCCGACAGAGTAACCGCAATGCGGTTACTCATCGAGCAAGTCAAAAAAGAATTGCCGCTCTATGAGCCGGATACCTTCTTCTGTGGTACCAACACCTCCTGTGTCGGCTGCCCGAAAAAACTCATGGAATTAGTGGATACTGATTTAACCTACTGGGAGCACCAGCTCAACTGTGGTGTGATTCCCCAGTTTGATGACATCAGACGTTTCGCTAAGCTGTGTAAAAACGTTAAACGCGGTTTGGTACGCAACCGCTTAATGTAGGCTGTTAAAACTCAGTGCGTCGGCTTTACTGATGAGATACCAGGGCTCGTTGACGGCGGGTTTTAGCTGATTGAAAGACAGACGGGTTATCCAGACAGACAGGTCATTGCACTGTGCTACATCGCTGTCGTCTCTGCTCACCAATTTAACATCGATCAGCATGCCCTGCTCGCCCTGCCACACGATTTCACGCGTACTGGTGATGGTAGCCAGCCATTGATTGACAAAACTGCTGTCTGGCATAATCGTCCTGGACAGGCCAACCCGATTGGCCTTGAGGACCAATGACACTACCTGCCCGGGCTTGGTGTGGGGCGTATGAACACTGAAACAGGCCTGCCCGTTCAGCCGATATTCGGTCAGCCCAAGTGATGCGCGATGCGTCAATGTGGTCGCCTGCACAACAGATAAAAACTCACTGGCATGGTTCTCCCTCCCGTTTGAACTCCCCTGAGCAGATGCCAACAGCTGGTGTTGATACAGGTGCAGACCAGCACCAACAGGCATCGCCTGCCAGTGTTTACAACTCCCATCGTCTTGGAGCACCAATGCCTTATCGGCCAGTGCCAGTGCGTCTTCCATCTGATGACACACCATCAGTGCAGCGGCATTTGTCTGCTTCAGGAATTCCTTTATAAGCGCAATACAGGCGTGTTTCATGGTGTGATCCTGTCCGCTCAAGACTTCATCCAGTAGCAGTAGAGGCGCACCTTTGATCATTGCCAGTAACAGCGCCACCCGTTGCTGCTGACCTCCACTCAGCTGCTGAGCGCGTAAGTGCAATACACCGCTGAGGTTCAATAACTCAACCGCCCATGACACATCAAATGGGTTCTTTTGCTCAGCAGACACCAAATTCAATAAAGCTTGTATCGAGAGGTGGCCAAACAAAGTCGGGGACTGGGTCACATAAGCGATACGCCGTTGATATGCAGGTAAGTCTATTTGTTCATCTCCCTTGCTCCCGACCTGAATGGAACCCGTTGCAGGGCTCAACCCCGCCAGCGCATTGAACAGGGAGGTTTTCCCCGCCCCGCTCGGCGCCAACAAGACACCAACCTGGCCGCTGAGCAACGTGCAACTGAAACGCTGTGACACTGGTAAACTGACCTGCACGTCAATCGTGGCCGAGCCTGTGCTTCGACAATCTCGTCTGTGCTCTGATACAGACTCAGTATATTTAAACGTGTTTAGGATCGCGCTCAGCATGGCTACCCCCTGACCTGACAGCGTGAGGTATACCCCACATAGGCACTTTGCTTTTGCCACCACTGACAGGCAAACACAACGCTAAATGAAAACGCCAGCATCAGTAGCGCCAGTTGTTCTGCCGCCTGAAAATCTAAACTTTCTGCGTGGTCAAACAACGCCAAAGACAGCACCTGAGTCTCCCCTACAATGTTACCGCCAATCATGAGAATGGCACCAAACTCACCTATGGTATGGGCAAAGCTCAGCGTTGCAGCCGTATACAGAGCCGGTTTTATGGCTGGCAATATCACCTGCCTGAATTGTTGCCAGGGAGAAAACCCCAGCAGCGCAGCGGCGTTGTACAGATCTTTCGGCAATTGCTCAAAAGCACTTTGCAGTGGTCTGAACGTAAAGGGGAGGCTGTAAATCATCGACGCAAGCCAGATGCCCGAAAAACTAAACACCAGCTCTATGCCCAGGGTGTCACGTAACCACAACCCAAGCCCGTCATTAGGAGAAAACAGCACTAAGAAATAATACCCCATTACCGTTGGAGGCAGCACCAGTGGCAAGGTGACCAGGGTCTCAATAAAAGGCTTTACCACACTGCGGCTGCGCGCCAGATAATAGGCGCCTGGCACACAGATCAGCAGCAGACAAAGGGTGGTCACACTTGCCAGCTGTAGCGTCAGGATCGTTGCCTGTAAATCTGTGTCGGACATACGCTCACCGATACCCTGATGCCTTGATCAGCTGCTGCGCATCATCGCTTTGAATAAAATCAAAGAATGCCCTGGCTGCCGGGTGCTCAGCCAACAGCAACGCGTGCTGTTCAATGGGGTCATACCAATGTGCGGGAATGTCGAACCACTGCCCCTTAAATCCCGGTTTTAATAAACTTTTGGCAATCAAGCCGTACCGAGCATGGCCACTTTCGACATACTGAAACGCCTGTAACACAGAGGTGCCTTTCACCAGCCGCTTTGGCGTTGCACTGTGGCGTTGCAGGATCTGCTGTGCCGCGCGACCATACGGCGCATGCTTTGGGTTGGCAATGGCAACCGTGGCTTTTGTGGTATTCATCAGCACCTGCTCCAACCCGTGGGGCGATTTATCGAGTGAATACAACACCAGCTCACCCATGGCATAGCGGGCCCTGTCATGACCAAACCCAGCTTGCGTCAGTAACTCGACATAGTGCTTGTCGGCAGATAAAAATACATCATAGGGCGCACCATGTTGGATCTGGGTAGCCAGTGAACCAGACGATCCAACGGACACACGAATATCCATAACCTCTTTGGTTTGCAGCTCAAACAGCGTGACCAGCTTGTTCATGGTGGCACTGAAATTAGCTGCGCAGGCAAGAGTCAGGCGCGTCGGTTTGGCCTCTGTCAAAGGCACAAACAGCAGCAGTAATACAACCACGCCTATCGCTGTGTAACTGTGTCCGACGCCAGATCTGCTCACGCTAACCTCTCAACTTCAGCCCACTGCGCTGCGGCAATGGTATCTTTGTGATTCGCCTCAACCCAGCGGTTGTGTCCGCCTTCGATCACTTCTTTTTTCCAAAATGGTGCATTGGTTTTCAATAAATCCATCAGATATTGAGCGGCTTCGAATGCCGCTTCCCGGTGTACACTCGACACGCCAACCAGCACAATTTTGTCTTCTAACTGCAAAGGACCAACGCGATGAATAACCGACACGTTTTCAAGTGGCCAAAGCGCCCGAGCCTGCCGCTCCAGCTGTGATAAGTACTTGTTCGTCATTTCGGGGTAGTGCTCCAGATACAATTCATCTATCTGATGACCCTGATTTACATCCCGCACCCGGCCAACAAACATCACCACAGCACCGGAGCTGCTATTGTCGCTGATCAGTGCCTGATATTCCTGGTTCATATCAAAATCGGCTTGTTGTACACGGATCATCGCTACCCCCCGGTCACAGGCGGAAACATCGCCACTTCATCACCCTCGCCAATACGGCTGTCTGCGGCGACTAACGCCTGATTAACCGCCACCAGTACGTCTTTGTCGAGCAGCCACTTTTGCCAGCGTTTATTCTTTTGTGCCAGCTGCTGACGCAGCTCGCCGACGCTGAGCCCGGCAACATCCAGGTCGAGTTCGTCGCACTCCAGTCGTTCGCGCAGCTGGGCAAAAAACAGAATTTTATTCATGATCACTGACCTCACTTACTCGTTGATATACCCCGCGTCGACCCCCTGACTTGTGTGTCACACACAACCCGGAGATCACCATGTCCTGGTCTACCGCTTTACACATATCTATGATGGTCAGCGATGCAACGGAAGCTGCGGCCAACGCCTCCATCTCAACACCGGTTTGGCCTGCCAGTTTGCAGTAACTAAACACCCATATCTGTGATTTTTCTGTGTCCAGCTTAAACTCAACAGACACTTTACTGAGTGCCAGCGGATGACACAGCGGGATCAGATCTGAGGTTTTCTTTGCCGCCTGTATTCCGGCGATCCGGGCAACGCCCAGTACATCGCCTTTCTTTAGCAGATTTTGACTGACTAATTGCAGCGTCTCTGGCTTCATCTCAACGCAGGCTTGCGCGCTGGCTTCCCTGACTGTGACGGGTTTATCGGCGACATCCACCATCGCGGCATGACCATGCTGATCTATATGCGTTAATCCCATTAGTTGCGCTCCCTTGATGTACACGCATCCGCATCTGTTGCTTTCAGATGGGGTGCAAAATTGCAGGGACCCTGACGTGCATCCAGCTGTGAACTGAGCATTTCATCCCAGGCCAGCTCACAGGCCCGCGGGCTGCCGGGCAGCGCAACGATCAAGGTTTTGTTGGCCAGGCCCGCTGTCGCACGCGACTGCAAGGTGGAATAGCCAATCTGACGCAAGGAGCACTGACGGAATAGCTCGCCAAACCCTTCTACTTTTTTGTCAAATAACACCTCGATGGCTTCAGGTGTGACATCATCGTCGGTCAAACCCGTTCCGCCCGACACCACAATCACTTGTATGTCGGCACTGACAACCCAGTTGCTGATGGCGGCGCGGATATGATATTTGTCGGCACGAACAACCAGCCTGTCAGACACACTATGTCCTGCACTGCCAATTCGTTCCTGTAACAGATCACCCGCCGTGTCATCAATTAAAGTGCGGCGATTGCTCACCGTTAAGATGGCGATGTTCAGCGGTATAAAGTGTTCTGGTTTTACACGGCCCATACTGTCTCCTGTTGCATGATTTGTTGTGCACACGCCCACTGCTCGGGTGTATTGGTATTCATTAAGGTCAGTTCGCTATGGGGCTGCTCACCCTCTATAACGGATGCTGCGATGGCACCGAGAAAGCCCCGCACAGATAAACGCGACTGACTTAGCTGGCTGCGGCACTGCGTCAGCGCCAGCGAATAATCTGAAAGATAACAAGGTAGTACTGAGTCAGCGTAATGACAGCTATGCTGCGCCGTGCGACCTTGATTAATCAGTGCGCTAAGACAAGCACTGGACAACAGTGGCATATCGATTGGAATAACCACCGCTTCATCGCATACTTGCTGCTCAAGGCATGCATGAATACCGGCCAGTGGCCCTTTCCCGGTATAAATATCCTGCACATAACCGAGGCCATTGCGGCTGATCAGCACCTGATCGCACCCCACAGCCAACAGCAGTTGCTGTGCGTGAGATAACAAGGTGTCGCCTTGCCAGCATAATGTGGCCTTATCGGTGCCCATACGGTGCGACTGACCGCCCGCCAGAATAATACCCAGTAGCATATTACCCCCCCAACATCGCCAGATGCCTGGTCATGCCGGACTTGCCAAGGTGCAATTGATGCCCCTGCCATTTGGTCAAAACGCGATTGGACAAATAGGTTGCCAGACCTGTGGCATCGCCATCGTCAAGCCAGGGGGTTAAATCATCATTGGCATCGCCAAACAAACACAAGTGCAGTTTGCCGTCGGCTGACACCCGCAAGCGATTACAGCTGGCACAAAAATCCTGACTGTAAGGCATAATTAAGCCTACCTGACCGGCATAGTCTGGGTGACAAAACTCCACCGCTGGCCCGGCATCCGGCCCCTTGGGTTGCATTTGCCACCCGCTGTTTTCCAGTGTGGTACGGATACTTTGCCCGGACACATGCTGCGCGTTAAAATACGCGGCGTTATCAAGCGTTCGCATGAGTTCAATGAAGCGAAAAGTGACCGGTTTGTCTTTAATAAAATTAAGAAATTGCGTTAGCTGTGCACCGTTGTACTGCTTCAGTAACACCGCATTTAGCTTTACTTTTTTCAGTCCCAGCTCAAATGCCAAATCAATGCAACGCAATACCTCATCCAGGCTGTTGCTGCCCGTTATTTGAGAAAACGTGTAAGGGCTGAGGCTGTCTGCACTCAAGTTGAGCGCGGTGAGGCCCGCATCAACCAGCCTGGGCAGTTTTCGCGCCAAGCGATAGCCGTTTGAAGTGAGTGCCACAGACTCAATGCCCGGCGTGTCGTTACACAGGGCCACGATGTCAGGTAACTCTTTGCGCAAGGTTGGCTCACCACCGGTTAAACGCACTTTTTTGGTACCGACCATCGCAAATGCCCGCAGTAGCGTGTGCGTTTGCGCCAGGGTCAGCGTAGTCGGACGAGTCTCGCATTCATAGCCATCCGGCAGACAGTAATTACATTTGAAATTACAGACTTCCGTGACCGACAAACGCAAATAGGTAAACTTTCGGTTAAACGAATCTTGCAGCATGTTAGCCTTTCCAAATCGGGAGGCCTGACAATTTCTTGGCAAACCCGGTGGTAAACCACGGTATACTCACCATGCCCGTTTGGGTTTAGGTGAGTATACTTCGGCGTATGATGCCCAGAATAGTGGCTATCAGCCGGGCACACCATACAAAAGAAGGGGCAGTTGACCTACCCCAGAATGGGTAGGCGCTTAAGATCTCGCCATATTTTGTTTACTGGTCAAAACCTTAGCGAAGTGTGAAAGACTGGGTGTCATGCACCCTTTTGGTATTTGTACATCGATCAGATAAAACTGAGCAGGATCTTCGAATGCACTATTCAACGCGCACGCTAGCTCATCTGGAGTTGAAACTCTGATCCCCCTGCCCCCCCACAGCACCGCCATTTCTGCAAACGGCCACAGCCCTAAATCAGCCGCCTGACTGTCAGGGGCAAACGCGCGGATCATTTCCCAGCCCTGGTTGTTCAGCACCACAACAATGGGCGTAAAGCCATAACGACGACAATGTCCAAGCTCCATCCCCGTCATCTGAAACGCACCATCTCCGACCAACACAACAGGCCGCCGGCCAGTGGTTGCCTGAATGCCAAAACCGGCAGGCACTCCAAAACCCATCGAAGCATAGTAACCCGGTGCCACCACCGCGCTGTTTTCTACACCCTGACTGACAAACAAACAGTCGCCCACATCGCTGGCAACGGGCAGCTGTTCATAGCGTTCAAAGCAGCGGTTGAGCGTCTCGGCAATCATCATAGGGGCGATAGTCCCATCGGGTACATCCGGGCTTTGCTGTTCAACCACGTGGTGTGGGTGATGCATGTCCCAATTTTTGCACTCAGCCAGATCCGCCAACTTTGATAACACGGCGGTTAATGCGATCCCGTGATAGCTGTAGTGGCCAAGGTTGACTTCGCGGTGTTGAATAAATACGGCCTGGCGACCGGACAAGGTTTCGGCGCTTATCGCAAAATTGCTGTCAGACAGTATCGCTCCGACCATAATCACCAGATCAGACTGCTCAACAATCGCTGCAATATGAGGATCGCCGGCGTCTCCCAGGTAGGTGCCTTTAACCGGCGAGTTTTCTTGCTCAGCCGCGATGCCTTTGCCCATCAAGGTGGTGTAACAGGGAACTGCCAATTTGTTGAGCCACTGACACAATACGCCCTCCAGGTCATAGCGTTTGACCTCTACCCCCACTAGCACAACGGGTCGTTTTGCACTGCCAATGACTTGCTGTAAGTCCTGAACACATTTTTCTATCGAAGCCACTTCGGAATTTGCCTGTAACATGTTCAGCAAACCTGAGTGACCCGTATCACAAGGTACCGCTGACAGATTCCGCGGTATCTCAATCAATACCGGTTGTGATTGTTCTTTGCAGGTGCACAGTATCTGAGCGATTTGCCTGGGTGCCTGGCTGATATCGTCCAGCCGGATCTGGGCACAGGTGATCTCTTTAAAGATATGGGCCTGGCTGTCGATTGACTTAACCTGATGGTGTAACTGTAAGCCCATTTCCATTTCGCTTTGCGAAGGGACGCCAGCAACTACCACTAAGGGAGAGCGTTCGGCGTATGCCTGCGCAACAGCGTTAACACTGTTCAGTGCTCCGGCACCGTAAGTCACGGCAAGTACCCCAATGCCATCGTGCAATCGCCCGCTGGCGTCTGCTGCGAATGCCACACTGGGTTCATGACTGAGGGAGTACACAGGCAGGATTTGACTTTGTTCCATTTCACGGAAAAAAGGCAATATAAAATCTCCGGGGATCCCCCAGACTTGTTTTGCCCCAGCGCTTTTGAGCATAGTTAATAAAGTGCGAGCGAGCGTCATAATCACCTCCGATAGACATCAATTTCGGGACACCTTGCCAGAACCAAAATGATCGGATATTGATTTAGCTCAATTCAGAATTGTCTGTAAATCACACTACCCCCAATGCGCTGATAGCTCCCTTTTTTCTACCTACAGAGGAAAAATCATAGCTGTGGTGAGTCTTCACAAAGAAGTAACCACACCTCAATTCAGTGACTCTTTTAGTGCTCAATGATAATTCTGGCCGCCACCAACGGGTTGAAATAGCAGCTTTACTTCGGTCCCTCTCTCAGCCCTGGGGACAATAAACAGCTCACCGTGCAGGTGCTTGGCTCTCTCCTGCATAATGGCCATCCCATAGTGATTGAGTTTTTCCGATCCACTTGCGATGCCCACACCATCGTCGGCTACAACCAGCTGAAGTCGCTTGTCCTCAGTGACCTGTAGATCAACCCAGACATTGTTTCCCTTACTGTGATGGACGGTGTTTTGACACGCCTCACGCGCAATTTGCAGCAAATGGATCTCTTCCATTGGAGACAAAGGAATTTGTTGAATGGCAAAGTTCAGGTGGAACTGCATTTTAGATTGTTCAGATAACTGCTCTATTGTCTTCTCTAAGGCCGCTTCAAGTCCTTCACTGACCATTTTAAGACGAAATGTCGTCAGTAATTCTCGCAACTGGCGGTACGCTGAATCCAGCCCCATTTTCAGCTCGTCAATTATGGGAGGCTGTAAATCGTATTTTTGCTTTTCCTGAGCTTTGGATAATCGGGTAACCTGAATTTTTAAATAAGACAGAGCCTGTGCCAGAGAATCGTGCAGTTCACGTGCAATTACAGTACGTTCATTTAATAACGCAATACGGCGTTCCTGGTCGTGCTGTACATCCAAGTTCAATGACAAAGCCACCTGATCAGCAACCGATTGCACCAGTTGCATTTGCCAGGAGTTTGCTTCAAAGCACTTTTTCCCACGCACAACGATGACACCATAATGATTGCAACCGTAAACCAGCGGAAACCGCATTGTGGAGGGCTGTGCCAATGCGACAAATGCACCACTGCCATCACAGTTATCGCAGTTTTTCGCCCCACAGAGACCATGGCTGTCAGTTTGAGGTTTTAATTGTACATAAGGTATATCGCCACTGGCGGTCATCAAACATAACTCGATATCCTCGATCTCAATTAACTGGGCAAGCTCGTCCAGCACGTGCTGCAGATCTATTTTGTTTTCCTGGGATTCCAGTAACAGCCTTGCCGTTTTAAACAAAAAGGTCAGTGCCTGGTTGTTTACTTCAAGCTCCTGGGTTTGCTCTTTAACGCGACTTTCAAGCTGACCATACATTGACGCGATGGCACTACTGGTATGATTAAACGTGGCTGCTAACAGGGCCAGTTCATCATCGCCCTTGAGGTTCATTTGGTGAGTAAAGTTGCCTTTGCCGATGGCATAAGCTGCATGGGTTAATTCGATCAACGGTTTTTCCACCCGCAAGCTGATCAAATGCAGAATAAATGCGCCGAACAGCAAGGTAATGAACAAGGCGGCAACCTGTATTGTGCGCAGTAAACGGATTTTACTTTCTGCGTGCATTTGCACCGCCAGGACAAAGTTATCGGCGTAGGTTGCATGCATAGCCACCAGCTCATTGAACTGGGAGTGATCTTCGATGGGTAAATTCATTAACTCGGGTTTTAATGCGTTGTCCCAGTGTTCAACCAGATCAGACCACAGTCGATTTATCTCAGCATCGCTTTGCAACTTTTGAAAGATGGGGTCTCTGAGCTTTTCCTCGAGCTGCACAATCCGCTCGCTCACTTGTTCTGAGCGACCCTCTAAACCAAACATGCCCAGTTGATAGGCGTCCATCCGCAATGAACCACTCAGATTAATCGCTCTGGCGTCCAGATCTGCCAGCTCTGCTATCCAGTACGATGCAAACAAAGTACAAATCGCCAGACTAATCACGCCAATAATAGACCCCTTGATGTAAACCATCACCGAGCCTTTGAAGCGACTTTTTAGTTCATGGAACCGAATACCCACAATAATTACCCACTTATTTTCTACCAATAGACGATAACGCTTGAATGTTATCAACACCAATCATTTCGCCATAAAGCGCGACAAAATACTCTACCACTTTGTAGGTATTTCAATATTTTTCAGCACTTTATAGAACTTGAGAATTTGATCATCGTCAAGTTACTTTACGGCTATGTCACTATATTTGATGAGCAATGTAGCTGCCTGCCTAATTAATGTGTCACCTGGCAGCACACATAAATTAAGCAGGATAGGAGAGTAAAGATATGAGCCATTTCTTAAATAAAATGCGCTTTTTCAAGACCAACGAGCAAAGCTTTGCTGGCGGTCACGGTGTTACCACCGACGAAAATCGCGATTGGGAAGACGGATACCGCCGCCGCTGGCAACACGATAAAATTGTACGTTCAACGCACGGGGTAAACTGTACAGGGTCGTGCAGCTGGAAAATTTACGTTAAAGACGGCCTGGTCACCTGGGAAACACAGCAAACAGACTACCCACGTACCCGCCCTGACTTACCTAATCACGAACCAAGGGGTTGCCCGCGTGGCGCAAGCTACTCCTGGTATATCTATAGCGCCAACCGACTGAAATACCCCAAAGTCCGTCAAGCTCTGCTAAAGCTTTGGCGAGACGCGAAACAGAACTTCTCTGATCCCGTTGAAGCATGGGCCTCCATTGTTACCGACCCCGAAAAAGCGAAGAGCTATAAATCTAAGCGCGGGTTAGGCGGCTTTGTACGCGCCCAGTGGGATGAGGTGAATGAAATTATTGCCGCATCCAACGTATATACGGCAAAAACATACGGTCCGGATCGTATTATGGGATTCTCGCCCATTCCTGCAATGAGCATGGTGAGCTATGCCGCAGGCTCGCGCTATCTGTCACTCATTGGTGGTCACTGTCTCAGCTTCTATGACTGGTACTGCGATTTACCCCCCGCGTCCCCACAGATCTGGGGGGAGCAGACCGATGTACCTGAGTCCGCCGATTGGTACAACTCCAACTATATTATCGCCTGGGGCTCAAACGTCCCCCAGACGAGAACGCCCGATGCGCACTTCTTTACAGAAGTCCGATATAAAGGCACCAAAACCGTCGTCATCACTTCCGACTACTCTGAGTGTTCAAAATTATCTGACATGTGGCTGGCACCAAAACAAGGTACTGACGCGGCACTGGCTATGGCGTTCGGCCATGTCATCTTGAAAGAGTTCCACATAGATAAACCCAGTGAGTATTTCACGGATTATGTCCGTCGTTACACGGATATGCCAATGCTTGTGGTACTGGATAAAACCGACAAAGGCTACACTCAGGGGGCATTCTTAAGAGCATCAGACTTGGCTGACAATCTGGGACAGGACAATAACCCGAAATGGAAAACCATCGGGATAGATGAGGCGTCTGGTTCCATGGTCTCTCCAACAGGCGCAATCGGATACCGCTGGGGCGAAAAAGGCAAATGGAACATTGAACAACGCGATGGTAAAACCGGAGACGAAGTTAAACTGGCATTGAGCCTGAAACAACACGCAGACAAAGTTGAATCCGTACTGTTCCCGTATTTTGGTGGGCAGGCGCATGAACATGGCTATTTCCAGCACACTGAGCATGATGAAGTACAGGTTCGCAAGGTACCAGTTAAAACCATTACACTGCAAGACGGCAGTGAAGCGCAGGTCGCCACGGTATTCGATTTGATGGTTGCACATTATGGCGTCGACAATGGCCTGAACGATCCGGCCGTCGCAAAAACACTTCATGACGATGTGCCCTATACACCGGCTTGGCAAGAGAAAATCACCGGAGTTAACGCCGAGCATGTTATTCAGATAGCGCGCGAGTTTGCCGACAATGCAGACAAAACACGTGGCCGCAGCATGGTCATCGTCGGTGCTGGCCTGAACCACTGGTACAACATGGACATGAACTACCGTGGTCTTATCAACATGTTGATGCTATGTGGATGCGTCGGTCAGACCGGCGGTGGCTGGGCACACTATGTAGGACAGGAGAAGCTGCGTCCACAATGTGGCTGGTTACCTCTTGCATTCGGGCTGGACTGGCAACGTCCGCCACGTCAGATGAACGGCACCTCATTCTTCTATAACCACTCAGATCAATGGCGTTACGAAAAACTGGAAATGACGGAAGTCCTTTCGCCTTTGGCAGACAAAAGCAACTGGACTGGCTCCATTCTTGACTACAACACCCGCGCAGAACGCATGGGGTGGCTGCCGTCGGCACCACAGCTTGGAATGAACCCGTTACAACTGTGCAAAGACGCCGAAAAAGCAGGGATGTCTGCAAAAGACTACGCAGTGCAACAGCTCAAATCGGGTGATTTGAAATTTGCCTGTGAAGACCCGGACAATCCGCAAAACTTCCCGCACAACATGTTTATCTGGCGCTCAAACCTGCTTGGTTCCTCGGGCAAAGGCCATGAATACATGCTGCGTCACTTCTTGGGCACCAAACACGGCCTGCAAGGCAAAGATCTGGGCGAAAGCGGTGATAAAAAACCAGAAGACGTAGTGTGGCGTGATGAAGCACCGGAAGGCAAAGTGGACCTCTGGGTCACGCTGGATTTCCGTATGTCAACGACCTGCCTGTATTCCGACATCGTACTGCCAACGGCCACCTGGTACGAAAAAGACGATATGAATACCTCGGACATGCACCCGTTTATTCACCCCCTGTCGAAAGCGGTCGATCCGGTATGGGAGTCACGTTCAGACTGGGATATTTTCAAAGGCATTGCGAAGAAGTTTTCTGAACTGTGCGACGGACACCTGGGTGTTGAAAACGACCTGGTGACCTTGCCACTGATGCACGACACCCCAGGGGAACTTGCGCAACCTGATGGCGTGAAAATGTGGTGGAAAGGCGAGTGCGACCTCATTCCGGGCGAAACTGCGCCCAATATGATCCCGGTTGAACGGGACTACCCGAATACCTACAACCGCTTCACCTCTTTAGGTCCGTTAATGGACAAGCTGGGCAACGGCGGTAAAGGGATCAACTGGAACACCGAAAAAGAAGTCGAGTTCCTGGGTGAACTTAATTACAAACACACAGAGGAAGGTCCACACAAAGGACGCCCAAAAATTGACACTGCCATTGATGCCGCTGAAGTGATTCTAAGCCTGGCACCCGAGACCAATGGTCAGGTCGCAGTCAAAGCCTGGGAAGCACTGGGTGAGTTTACGGGCAGAGACCACACGCACCTGGCACGCCCCAAAGAAGAGGAAAAAATCCGTTTCAGGGATATTCAGGCGCAACCGCGTAAGATCATCAGCTCGCCGACCTGGTCAGGTCTTGAAGATGAGCATGTGTCTTATAACGCCGGCTACACCAACGTCCATGAGCTGATCCCCTGGCGTACCGTTACGGGCAGACAGCAGTTTTATCAGGACCACCAATGGATGCGTGATTTTGGTGAAACCATGGTGTCGTACAAGCCCCCTATTAACTTGAAAACAACGCAGCCCTTGCTGGGCAAAAAGCCCAATGGTCATAAAGAGTTAACGCTTAACTGGATCACCCCACACCAGAAATGGGGAATTCACTCAACCTACTCTGACAACCTGTTGATGCTGACACTCAGCCGTGGTGGCCCCATTGTCTGGCTCAGTGAAACCGATGCCAAAGAAGGCGGCATTAAAGACAACGACTGGATTGAAGTCTTTAACGTCAACGGTGCGATTGCCGCGCGGGCAGTCGTCTCTCAACGAGTTCCTGAAGGGATGAGTATGATGTATCACGCACAGGAACGGATTGTGAACACCCCGGGCTCCGAGGTAACAGGTACTCGTGGCGGTATCCATAACTCGGTGACCCGCGCAGTCATGAAACCCACACACATGATTGGTGGCTATGCACAACAAGCCTATGGGTTTAACTATTACGGTACTGTGGGCTGTAACCGCGATGAGTTTGTCATTGTCCGTAAAATGGACAAAGTTGATTGGTTAGATAACGAGTAGCCGAGGATAATATTATGAAAGTACGTGCACAAATAGGCATGGTCTTAAACCTGGACAAATGTATCGGCTGCCATACCTGTTCTATCACCTGTAAGAATGTCTGGACAAGCCGCGAAGGCGTTGAGTACGCCTGGTTTAACAATGTGGAAACTAAACCTGGTATTGGTTACCCCAAAGAGTGGGAAAACCAGAGCAAGTGGAACGGTGGCTGGAAACGCAACAGCAATGGCACGCTTGAGCCTCGCCAGGGTAACAAACGTCGATTACTGGCCAATATTTTTGCCAACCCGGACTTGCCCGAGATCGACGATTATTACGAACCGTTTGATTTTGACTACCAACACCTGCACAACGCGCCGGACAGCAAACACCAGCCGGTTGCGCGCCCGCGCTCACTGATCAGTGGGCAGCGTATGGAAAAGATCAACTGGGGTCCGAACTGGGAAGAAATTCTGGGTACTGAGTTTTCTGAACGTAAGAAAGACAAAAACTTCGACGACGTGGTGCAAAAAGACATTTACGGTCAGTTTGAGAAGACCTTTATGATGTACTTACCACGCCTGTGTGAACACTGTATCAACCCAGCCTGCGTAGCGAGTTGCCCATCTGGTGCAATCTACAAACGTGAAGAAGATGGCATTGTGCTGATTGATCAGGACAAGTGTCGTGGCTGGCGCATGTGTGTATCAGGGTGCCCCTACAAGAAAATCTACTACAACTGGAAAACCGGTAAATCCGAGAAGTGTATTTTCTGCTTCCCGCGTATTGAAGCTGGCCAACCTACAGTGTGCTCCGAAACCTGTGTAGGCCGGATCCGCTATCTGGGCGTGCTGCTTTACGATGCAGATAAAGTAGAAGAAGTGGCTAATACGCCCAATGAGCAAGACCTGTACCCCGCTCAACTGGGTATGTTCTTAGACCCACATGATCCAGAAGTTATTGCAGCAGCCAGAGAAGAAGGCATTCCTGACAGCTGGCTGGAAGCGGCATGCCAGTCACCGGTGTACAAAATGGCGATGGACTGGAAAGTTGCCCTGCCCCTGCACCCGGAATACAGAACCCTGCCAATGGTGTGGTACATTCCGCCCCTGTCACCTATTCAGACAGCGGTAGAAGCGGGTCATGTGGGTATGGCGGGCGTCATCCCGGACCTGAAGTCACTGAGGATCCCACTGCGCTATCTCGCCAACTTACTGACTGCGGGCGATGAAAAGCCGGTTGTGACAGCACTGGAGCGCATGATTGCTATGCGGGCATTTAAACGCGCACAACAAGTTGAAGGACAGGAAGATCTGGCAGTACTGAAACAGGTTGGCCTTACCCCTGAACAGGTTGAAGACATGTACCGCTACATGGCGATTGCCAACTACGAAGACCGCTTTGTGATTCCAACCAGCCACAAATCCTATGCAGAAAATGCGTACGACATGAAGAGTGGTTGTGGGTTCAGCTTTGGCAACGGCTGTAGTGATGGCAACAACGGAGTGAACCTGTTTGGCGGTAAAAAACAAACCGGTAAACAAATCATCCCTGTCGAGATAACGGAGTAAAGACCATGCAAGTATTAAGTGTACTATCCCATTTGCTCGACTACCCATCAGCCGAGTTTGTTGCAGCGAAAGAAGAGCTGCTGGCGATTGTCAACGAGAGCTCGATCAGCCCCGACACACGTCAGGCGCTCTGTGCTTTTATCGAAACACAATGCGCAAAAGACGTCATGGAATGGCAGGCAGAGTACGATGGCCTGTTTGAGCGCGGTCGCGCATTGGGGCTTTGGCTGTTTGAACACGTTCACGGCGAAAGCCGTGACCGTGGTCAGGCGATGATCGACTTAATTGAGCAGTACAAGCAAGCCGGTCTGGCGCTGGCGCAAAACGAACTGCCCGACTACATCCCTTTGTTTCTTGAGTTTCTGGCAACCCAGGGCGAAGACAATGCCCGGCACTGGCTGGGCGAAGTAGAGCACATATTGGCCCTGCTGCAATGTCGACTGGAAAAACGCGACAGCGAGTACGCCATTGTGTTTGTGTCGTTACTTGATATCGCACAAAGCACCATTGATCTGAGCGCACTACGCGACCAGGTCAATGGTGAAAAACGCGATGATACCAAGCAGGCCATAGACAAAGAATGGGAAGAAGAAGCCGTCACCTTTGGTGCGCCGGATGCCAGTAGTTGCCCGAGTGCAGTCAATCGCCCCAGTGAATCTCAACGCAAAGATCAACATGTTCCAGTGACCTGGACTGACTTTAACAAGCAGGCCAGTTAAGGAGTACATTATGACTTATTTAAATACATTACTATTTGGGATATACCCCTACATAGCCCTGTCGATTTTTATCATTGGCTCGGTAGTCCGATATGACCGTGAGCAGTTCACATGGAAAACAGGCTCCAGTCAGCTGCTGGAAAGCAAGCAATTAAAGCAAGGTAGCAGAGCCTTCCACATCGGTGTCATCATGGTACTACTCGGGCATTTTGTTGGTCTGCTGACACCCACTGAGATCTGGCACCTGCTGGGCATTGAAGCCAATCATAAACAGCTGATAGCAATGGGCCTGGGTGGTTTTTTTGGATTGATTTGCTTTTATGGCCTGACCATATTGCTAAAGCGCCGCTTGTTTAATCCGCGCATTCGTGCCACCAGCAGTACCATGGACATTGGAATTCTCCTGCTGCTTTATGTTCAGCTCATTCTGGGTCTGTTGTCGATCTTTGTTTCCGCAGGCCACATGGATGGTACCGAAATGCTGAAATTGATGAGCTGGGCGCAAAACATGGTGACCTTTAATGGCACCGCCGCTGCTGCAGCCATCTCTGATGTGCATTGGATCTACAAACTGCACGTATTTCTGGGCATGACACTGTTTGTTGCCTTCCCGTTCAGCCGTCTGGTCCACATTGCCAGTGTGCCACTTCAGTACCTGACCCGGAACTACCAGGTCGTGCGTAGCAAATAACCCATAAACATAAGCCCTGCCAGCCAGGGCTTTAGCTGAGGTCAATTATGATTACCGTCAACCAAACAACAATCAGCGAAGCACAGATCCTCCAGGAGATGCAATATCATCCGGCAAAAGATCACCGTGCAGCCATGATAGACGCAGCAGAAAGCCTGATCATAGGCGAGCTGTTCAATCAGCGGTTGGATGCGCTGGGGCTGCATCTGCAAACAGACGAGCAGCAGGAAAGTGAAGAACAAAAGCAAAATGCCCTTTTGAACTTACTGATTGAAGCCGAAGTGGCAATTCCCTGTGCAACAGAGCAAGAATGTGCGCACTATTACCAACAGAACCTGGCTAAGTTTTGTTCTTCCCCCTTAATTGCTGCCCGCCATATTTTAATACCGGCACCAGCAGAAGATGAGCATGCCAGAGCCAACGCGCTGGAAACCGCAGAGTCCATTCTGGAAGCACTCAACAAAGGAGAATCATTTAGTGTACTGGCCGGGCAACATTCCAGATGCGAGTCAGCCAGGCTTGGCGGTCAACTCGGACAGCTCTCAAAAGGTCAGACCGTCAGTGAATTTGAACGTCAGGTATTCAGTGCCGATGAAGGTTTGATAAACCATCCCGTGGAAAGCCGCTTTGGCTTCCACATTGTGTTTGTCGACTTTAAACAAGCGGGTAAACAGCTCCCCTATGAGGCAGTAAAATTGCGTATTAAGGACTATCTGAATAAGAAGGTGGAACGCAAAGCCATTGCCCAATACATAGAGTGCTTAATTGCAGAGGCAAAAATAGACGGGTTTGATTTTAACGTCAGCACCAGCCCGCTGGTACAATGAGTGTTTGTATTTCCGGGGGGTAGTTACCATCACAAACAATGTGACGTACATTCACCGTTATCACTCGGTGTTATCATGAACGGGAATTTGTTTATACCACAGTGCCAGAGGACGGAGGCTTAACCTCAGTGATGCAATTATCTTATGTAAAGGCAGCTCCCTTGCCTTTACATATATTGTACATTGTTCAAATAGCCGTACGATATCTGAATGTATTATTTCTACGTTTAGATATGTTTAGACATCAGGTAATTAAAACTGATAACCAAACTTCAGATATACCTGGCGACCCAGCGCACTGTGCGTTTTGTTGTCAATACCCATAGATTCAGACGGTGCCAGTGGTGCTTCTTCATTCATTAAGTTAGATGCACCTAAAGTTACGGTCAGCTTGTCATACCCCACATAGCTCACACTGGTATCGACAGTAGTCCAGGAGTCGATTTCGTACTTATCGCCGTTGCTGTCTTCAAGATCCAGGTTCTTATCGACATAGTTAAAACTCAGATTGGCCACGAAATCATCCATCGACCAGTCAACCCCGGCAGTCCAGCGGTATTTAGGGTGCTGATATTCCCCGTTGAGGTCTTCAACCACAGTGCTGGTATTACCGGCATCATCACTTTCAAACGACTGCTCTTCGAAGTTCAGCGTATAAGTAAGATTGTAGTTAAAGCGCAGCTCACCCATTTCTGAAGTATTAAGCAGATATTCGATGTCTAGGTCCAGACCATCGGTTTCCCGGCCACCAATGTTGACGAAGGTATCATTGATTGTCAGGATGCGGCCTAAAGTACTGCCCTGACTCGGTGCTCGCACCACCAGGTTCGGATCAGTACCGCAACAGTCGACCAGCTTTTGCGCACCAATTTTCTTGATCAGGTCTTCCTGATCATAGTTCCAGTAATCCACGCCTATGCTAAAGGTATCCGTCGCCTGCCAGATCACACCCAGATTGAAGTTTTCCGATTCTTCCGGCTGCAATTGCTTGTTACCGGCAACGATAGCAGTATATTCAGTCGGCGAACAATCCGAATCAGCACCGGTCTGCTTACAACGTTCTTTGTCAATTACGCTGGGCGATTCGTCGGTGCGGCCAAGGTGCAACTGAACGAGCGAGGGAGCACGGAATGCGGTACCCCAGGAGCCGCGTACCACTACAGAATCGATGGGTGTCCAGCGAAATGCAATCTTGGGATCGGTGGTATTGCCAAAATCACTGTAGTCTTCATGACGCAGCGCTAACTGAAGCTCAAGATTTTCCAGCAATGGCGCACTGAATTCCGCAAACACCGCCGTATTATCGCGATCACCATTGGCTTGCGTCGCTTCTGTACCAAAAATCTCACCTCGGATATACTGGCTATCCGGGTTATCTTCAATTTTTTCATAGCGGTGCTCGAAACCAAATGCCGCAGAGACATAACCATCACCAAATTCAAATAACTCACCGGAAATGGTGCCGTCCAGCGACTGCATGGTCGATGAACCGTAACGGGTGGTGGTGGTTTCAAAGAAGTCCAGCCCGGCCTGAGTATTGGTGCTGGGTTCAAACGGGTTCCACAAGCCTGTGTCTATGGCTTGCTGGGCACGCAATTTATTCGGGAAACCGTCAAAGCCTTTTTCAACAGCACTGGAGCGAATGGCAGAATATGCAAATTCCCATTCCCAATCCTGCCACTGGCCACGCATCCCCATCACAGCGCGATAGTATTCAGAGTCGACGTCTTTTTTCCGGTTGCCGATGTCTACAGTGCGGCGTCGCATTGAGATGTCTACACCATGAAGAAAGTGATCAGGCTGATCGGCCAGAGGGTGATTAGGATTGTCTCCGGCCATTGTTAATTCAGTAAAGCTCGGGCTACCAGCCCCCTGAATAAAGGTCGAGGCGTGCTGAGCGGAAAACTCTGCAAAGCCCTCTACGCCATCCATGATCTCCTGAACGCCGTTATAGTTAAAAGTAACCCGCTCGGTTGAGGGTACCAGACTCATATGTGGCGCATAGTCATAACGACATACATCCCCGATGATCATCTCAGCCGGACAAACATCATTTCCCCACACGTCTGCGAACAAGGTTTGACGGACCTGAGTACCATCATCTTCAGTCCGTACGACAGGCAGACGCGCCCATTGTTCGTCAGTTAGCATGCTGCGCACCACCTCAACGCTGCCAGGAAAACCCGACGAACTCAGTGAGTTATTGCCGCCACGAAAACGTTGATCAGCCGTTGCTGTGTAGTCTCTGTCGGAGTAGAAGATATCGCCCCGTTTAAAGTAATCAAGCGTAAAGTTGTGATGACCTTTGCTGGTAGAGTTACCCCATAATAAGGTGAAGTTTTGCTCTTCACCACCACCATCAGCTGTGTCAGAGACTTTGGCTGCGACTTCAAAGCCGTCGATGTCATTACGTAAAATAATGTTAATAACACCCGCTACCGCATCCGAACCATAAGTTGCCGACGCACCATCTTTGAGTACATCAATGCGCTTTACCGCCGAAACCGGGATTGTATTTAAGTCAACAAAAGACGTTTCAATGTCTTTTGCAAACGGACTCACCGCCACCCGGCGTCCGTTGATCAAAACCAGGGTGGATGATGCCCCAAGACCGCGCAGTGCCACGCTGGAGCCGCCGTTTGCGGTGTCATCACTGGAGTTACCCTGAGTGCTAAATGTACCAGTACCCGCGACCGGGAGTTTTTGCAGCGCACCGATCAGATCGGTTGACCCTGTGGCTGCCAGGTCAGATGCTGAAATCGACTGAACCGGTGAGGGCCCTTCCATATCGGAGCGTTTAATGTGTGAGCCTGTCACCTCGATACGTTCGACTTCACCTTCCTCTGCCATGGCGGTCTGTAAACTGCCAGTAAGGATTGTTGAGACTGCCAGTGCAGTGAGTGTAATCCCCTTTTTCATTCTTACTCTTCTCCATAGTGTTAATTATATTTGTAATTACCAAATATTTTATAACATACAGAAAACACTTTAAGAACACATAAATATACACGAAAGGACTAAACGTTACCAAAAATACACATTTAAGTACAAAAATCTAGCAGCAATCTGAGTTTCAATACTTTTGGTGCGGACAATGCGATGAGATCAAAAAACCCGGCACTCATAGCCGGGTTTTTGTTGCATTATTTATTGCATAAATAAAGGGTATTTAGATAGCCGTATTATTGATGTTTTTAATAAACTGCTTAACTGGCACATCATTGCACTTTAAGTTACGTGCCTGATGACGATATTTGCTCAGGCTGGACAGTCCTTCTTTGGCTGCTTTAAGACATAGTTCAGTCGCAATTGTGCCATTTTTAGCTACCAGCTTCACTGTCGCATGTCCATCTGCTGATTCAGCGTTTACTTGCTTGGCAAATGTGCGAATGTCTTCACCGTTACACTCAAGTGTTTTAGAAAAACGTGATACGAATACACCGTGCTTCGCTCCATATGCACGTGCAGCACTCAGACCTTGTTCCGCAGCGATAGTACATACTTTTGTTTCTGGTGATGCGTTACCGCTCACAACCTGTGCGGCAGCAGTAGCTGAAAAAGATGCAACCGAGATCAATGTAACAAGAGAGAGAGACTTAAACATAATTTACCCCAAACAAACGAATTGACGCGCATTATATATACAAGTTTTACCGTGTAAATGGTAAAACTCAACTTTCCTGATCATTTAATAGCCTATTCACAACTCCCTAATCAGGCGCTTTAAAGCGGTTACAATTTTCGCGTTCATTAACAAAAATAGCGGATATTAACCACCCCGTTTGGCCTGGTTACGGGAACCGTTCAGGGGACTAAGCTGAGCGGGAAAATCTCACTTGCCCCTCCATTCAGGCAAACATAAATGATAGACTTAGCACCACTGACTATTGCACACAAAGAACAACAACGATGAAAGTTATCTCATTCAATATAAACGGTCTGCGCGCTCGCCTGCACCAGTTACAAGCTCTGATAGATAAACACCAGCCCGATGTGATCGGCTTGCAGGAAATAAAAGTGCATGACGAAGCCTTCCCGGTCGCAGACGTTGAAGCGATGGGCTATCACGTCTATTTTCACGGTCAAAAAGCCCACTATGGTGTGGCATTGCTTTCTAAAAAGCCGGCTAAACAAATCCAAAAGGGCTTTGCAACAGACACCGAAGAATCACAAAGGCGCATGATCATTGGCACCTTCGAAAGCAACAGTGGCGAAGATGTCACGGTTATGAACGGTTACTTCCCGCAGGGTGATAACATTAACCACGAGACCAAGTTTCCGTATAAACGTCAGTTTTATGCCGATCTGATGACCCACCTGAACAGCACTGCCGATAACAGTGAACACCTGATAGTGATGGGTGATATCAATATTTCTCCTGTCGACCTGGATATTGGCATTGGTGAACCCAACCGCAAGCGCTGGCTGAAAACCGGTAAGTGTTCATTCCAGCCCATTGAACGTGAATGGCTACAAACATTACTGGAGTGGGGCCTCAAAGATACCTTCCGCGAGCTGACGCCGGACGCCAGCGAAAAATATTCGTGGTTTGATTATCGCTCAAAAGGGTTCGACGACAATCGCGGCCTGCGTATAGACGTTGTTCTGGCCACCGACTCTTTGATGGCAAAATGTGTTGAAAGCGACATTGACTACGAGCTGCGTGGGATCGAAAAACCGTCAGATCATGCCCCAATCTGGGCGACCTTTGACCTGTAATTAGTATGTTCACTGCGCTTATAGCCATGGGCTTGTTCGCCCTGAGCATCAACAAGCAACAGTACCAGGCACTGCTACAGACACCGGCAAGACAAACCGGCGTGCTGGCCAGTGCGCTGGTGCTGGCGCTGTTGTGGCAGGCTCAGGCTGGGATTTTACCCCAGTTGTCCATTCATATCCTCGGGATCACAGCTGTAACGCTCACACTCGGCTGGCATATGGGATTGCTGTGCAGTACGCTGGCCACGCTGCTCAGTTATTTCTTTGGCCCTATGCCCATCGACAACCTCTGGGCATTCTGGCTGTTTACTGCCCTGCTCCCGGTATACCTGAGTTATGGCCTGTTTTTACTCTGTTATCACTTTCTCAGCCGGCACTTTTTTGTCTATATTTTTGTCTGTGCCTTTTTGTGTGGTGGGCTGGTTGCAGCCAGTAAAATACTTATCAGCGCGTTCTATTACCTGAGTATCGGGCTATATGACTGGCCTGTGCTGGTAGATAACTACATCTTTTATACGGTCATCATGTGGTTCCCTGAAGCCATGCTGAACGGGATGGCCATTACCTTGCTGATCACTTACCGACCTCACTGGGTCAAAACCTTTTATGATAGGGATTACTTAGATAAATGACGCTGCATTATCGTTGCCCCATTTGCTCAGCGCCGCTGAGTGAACACAATAAAACATTGCATTGTGCGCACAACCATCAGTTTGATGTAGCGAAAGAGGGCTATGTTAACCTGTTACCCGTCCAGTTTAAAAAGTCTCGTCAGCCTGGCGACAACCTGGATATGGTGCAGGCCCGTCGTGCCTTTTTTGCCACCGAACACTACCAGTTTTTACAATCTCACCTGGCTCAGGCCATTGCAGCATTGCCCTGCCAGGTGGTTATCGATATGGGCTGTGGAGAAGGCTTTTATACGCAGGCCATTGCCAATTCACTGCCCGCAACAAGCCAGGTGTTCGGTGTCGATATTTCAAAACCAGCTATCCGCTACGCTGCAAAACGTTACCCTCAGGTCCGTTTTAGCGTGGCCTCGATTAAAGATACGCCATTTGTTGCCGCTCAGGCAGATGTACTGTTAAGTGTGTTCGCGCCGGTGTTTGCTGATGAAATGGCGCGCCTGCTCAAACCGCAAGGCCAGTTACTGCTTGTCAGCCCGGGGCCTAAACACTTGTATGAGCTGAAAACGCATATTTACGATGAAGTGCGACTCCATGACACCCCGGATTGCCCACAGGGTTTTGTCGAAGCAGAGCAAACCCACCTTGAGCAAACCCAGCAGGTGCCCACCGACGTCGTCAAGCACTTGATCAAAATGACGCCTTTTGCGTGGAAATTTAAAGAAAGTCACTACGAGGCACTGGAGCGAGCCAGCCACCATGAAGTGACCTTTTCTTTTCTGATCACGCGCTACCAAAAAGCCTGATCAGCCTACCTACCAAAAAAACCTCTGACATATCAGAGGTTTTCTTTTGCAAATGCTTTGTCCATTTTCTCAAACATATCTTTGAGTAGTTTAGCCAGTTCACGATACTTAGGATCCCGTGATGCATCGGCTTGATACCCATTGGCCACCATTTTGTGATACAGTTCTTTATACCAGCTGCTCAGGGCTGGATTAAGACGCGTATCCGCCCGCTTCCCCAGCCACAGCAACCCCTGTACAGGCAAAGACAAAAAGAATAAAGCGATGGTAATAGCCTGAGGTAAATATGCCATTCCCAAGTACGAAGTTTGAACAAAGACCGAAATAATCGCCAGCGCAGGCATTACCTGAAGGGCAAATTCAGTGGCTTTAATCACTCTGAATTCGGGAAATAACAGCGTCAATTCCTTGCGCATTGGCCACTCTTTGGCGTACTGACGTCCAAGTTGCACTTGTGAAATAAGACTTTTCTGCATCATAACTCCCGGGTGCAAGGGCAAATTTTTACTCACTTGTCATTGATTGAAAACCGGCAACGAACAACTTACATTTAGTCCATTTCAGAATGCCAGGCAACATCATTAACCCGTTGCTTACCTGATATCGACTAGTGCCGCTTTGTCATCAATAAAACGCTCAATAAAATACGATAAACCAATCGAGACGGCCTAACGCTTCTCAAAAAAATCGGGTAAAATTAACTTTATACTCGTCAATTATACCTTAGTCTAATATATAGCTAAACGCGCCTTTTCATTTAGCTTAATACGCAATAACAGTTATTGTCAAAACGGATAGTCATTATGTCATCTACCCATGTTCTGGTACTCAATTGTGGCAGCTCCAGCCTCAAATTCGCAATCATAGACCCAAACACCGCTCAGGAACACCTTTCAGGATTGGCTGAACGCCTTGGCGAAAGCAATCCTCAGATCAAGTACAAGCACCAAGGTCAAAAACACACCGTTGCACTTAATGCCGGTGACGCCCACCAGATTGCTATCGACAAACTGGTCGAGCTGGTCAAATCGCTCGACCTGGACAAAGAGCTGGTTGCTGTGGGTCACCGCGTCGTGCATGGGGGTGAACACTTCACACAATCGGCACTGATAGATGACACAGTGCACCAGGCTATAGTCAAAACCGCCGATCTGGCACCATTGCACAATCCGGCCAACCTGCTGGGCATCGACGCCGCCACTGGAGCCTTTAGTCACTTGCCTCAGGTCGCAGTATTCGACACAGCCTTCCATCAAAGCATGGCACCTACTGCGTACCTCTACGCGTTGCCCTATGACCTGTACAAATCCCATGGGATCCGCCGTTATGGCTTCCATGGCACCAGCCACTATTTTGTATCGACTCAGGCCATCAAAGCATTAGGCCTTGAGCAAAAAAGTTCTCGAATTATTACTGCGCACCTGGGTAACGGCTGCTCTGTTTGTGCAATAAAAGACGGTAAATCGGTGGATACCAGTATGGGACTGACACCATTGGAGGGCCTGATCATGGGCACTCGCAGCGGTGATATCGATCCGGGCCTGTTCTCCTACCTGGTTAACCAGCTTGATTACAGCGTTGAACAAGTCGATACCTTACTGAATAAGCAAAGTGGTCTGCTGGGGATCAGTGAACTATCGAATGACTGTCGCACTATCGAAGAAGCCGCAGCAGACGGACACCCGCAGGCAACCCTGGCGCTGGACATGTTCTGTTATCGCCTGGCTAAGCAAATTGCCAGTTTTGCAGTCCCCCTGGGTGGCGTTGATGCGCTGGTCTTTACCGGCGGCATTGGCGAAAACTCTGATGTTATCCGTGCAAAAGTGGTCGAGCAACTTGGCTTTTTAGGTATGCAGATTGATGAGCAGGCAAACCTGAATGCCCGTTTTGGCAACGAGGGGGAAATTACCCGCTCTGGTGCTGCCACCAAGGCACTGGTGATCCCAACGAATGAAGAATGGGTCATCGCCCATGATGCCGCGCAACTGGCACAGGAGCAATAAGCTATGAGCCGTCGTATTATGTTGATCCCAATTTCAACCGGTGTTGGCTTAACGTCCGTGTCGGTTGGATTGGTGCGCGCACTGGAGCAAAAAGCCGTTGCGGTTAATTTTTTCAAACCCATAGCACAGCCCCGCAAAGAAGATACGGGCCCGGAGAAATCAACGTTGATAGTTCAACAGGGATCATCGATTTCCCCCCCGAAACCATTTGCACTGAGCTATGCCGAGCAGATGATTGGTGATGGCAAAGGCGACGATTTACTGGAAGAAATTGTCGAGCGCTTTGAAAGTACGATCAATCCGGGTGAAGTGGCCATCATTGAAGGGATGGTGCCAACACGCCGCCAGCCTTATGCTGGCCGCGTCAATCGGGAAATCGCCCAGACACTGGGCGCAGACATTGTGTTTGTGCTGACCCCGGGTAACGACAACAATGACCAACTGGAAGACCGCCTGGAAATTGCCGCCGGAAACTATGGGGGGGTTGACCATGCGCGGGTATTAGGCTGTATCTTTAACAAGGTCAACGCACCACTTGATGAAGATGGCCGTGCGCGTGCCGATCTGGTCGACCAGCACGAGCCGGAACAGCTGGAAAACGAACTGAACCGGTTAGCCTCTTTACCTATCTTCCGCAAGCATCCATTTATGTTACTCGGCGCCATTCCGTGGGATTTTGATCTGGTCGCCCCACGCGTGGTCGACCTGAGTAACTATCTGGGTGCGGAAGTGATCAATGCCGGAGATATGGCGCACCGCCGGCTAAGGCGTGTCACCTTCTGTGCCAGAACGGTCTCAAATATTCTGAACCACTTTACGCCAGGCGCCCTGCTGGTCACACCGGGTGACCGCTCCGATATTTTAGTTGCAGGTTGCCTGAGTGCGATGAACGGTACTAAGCTGGGTGCTATTTTGCTCACTGGCGGTTTTAAACCCGAAGCCAAGATCATGGAATTGTGCGAACAAGCCATGGCAACGGGTCTGCCTATTTTGGCGACCACAGCTGATACCTGGCGAACTTCTCTGTTACTGCATAACTTCAATATGGAGGTGCCTGCTGATGACGAACAACGTATCGACAAAGTCAAACAACATAACGCCGATCATATAGACGCCGACTGGTTGGATTCATTGGCTCAAGGGGTGGCGAGAACGCGCAAGCTATCTCCACCGGCATTTCGCTTTTTACTGACCGACTCAGCGCGTAAAGCCAATAAAACCATCGTACTGCCTGAAGGCAATGAGCCTCGTACTATCAAAGCTGCTGCTATTTGTGGGGAACGAGGTATTGCCAAAACCGTGCTGCTCGGAGACCGTGAAGAAATTGAACGTATTGCCACGCAGCAAGGTGTAGAGCTCAATGACAATGTCACCATTCTCGATCCCAATGAAGAAGTTGAAAAGTACATAGCGCCTATGGTGGAGCTGCGTAAAAACAAAGGCCTGACCGAAGTCGTGGCGGCTGAGCAATTACAGGATAACGTGGTGCTGGGTACCATGATGCTGGCAGAAGACAAAGTAGACGGCCTGGTGTCCGGTGCAGTCAACACGACCGCCAATACCATTCGCCCACCACTTCAGTTGATCAAAACTGCGCCGGATTCCTCTTTGGTCAGTTCGGTGTTCTTTATGCTGTTACCCGATCAGGTGCTGGTGTATGGTGACTGTGCCATTAACCCCGATCCAACTGCAGAGCAATTGGCCGATATCGCAATCCAGTCTGCCGAGTCTGCCGCTGCATTTGGTATTGAGCCTAAGGTGGCGATGATCAGCTACAGTACCGGCACATCGGGCCAGGGGGCTGACGTTGACAAAGTCCGTGAAGCGACGCGCATTGCGCAAGAAAAACGCCCGGATCTGGATATTGACGGACCACTCCAATACGACGCCGCCATTATGGAAAATGTCGCACGTAAGAAGGCACCAAACAGCAAGGTGGCTGGTAAAGCAACGGTGTTTGTATTCCCGGACCTCAATACCGGCAACACTACTTATAAAGCCGTTCAGCGAAGCGCTGATCTGATCAGTATCGGGCCCATGCTGCAAGGTATGCGCAAGCCTGTTAATGATCTCAGCCGTGGCGCACTGGTTGATGATATTGTCTATACCATCGCACTGACTGCAATCCAGGCAGGACAAAACGACCAGTAACATGTCAGGCAAGCCTGTTGTGTAATTCGGGAGGCAGACTCGCTTCCCGAATTACAACTTGGCTGAGTGTGCAGCCAACGGAAAAAGGTTTCTTTTGCCCATGCTTGACTATACTATGAAAGAGTCAAAAGTGTCAGGACTCGGATATGTCGAAGCAAACATTGCAGGTATTGCCGCACAATTTTACCATCCATAGTCTGGATAGTGATCAGGCTGTGCCCGCTGAAGTAATGTCCGCAGAGATATTTTTTATTGCAAAAACCTCCGAAGAGCTCTCAATTGTTTGCCCCAGCGACCTCACGTTTGACAGTTTCGCCACCGAGCCACATTGGCGCGCACTGGAAGTCATTGGCCCATTGGGTTTTTCGCTCACCGGCATCATGGCCAATATTTCAGGCGTCTTGGCCAGTGCGAATGTGTCAATCTTTTCGATTTCTACCTACGACACCGACTATATTCTGGTTAAAGAAACGCAACTTCCAGATGCCATTAAGGCACTCAAAAAAGACGGATACCTGTTTGTCTGATGCACTTATCACAACAGATTAATTACGCACCCATTGCGCAAATTGCCAACCCAATCATGCATATCGCCAGCCCCTTTACTGGCAAAGTGCACCCTCTCAGCCGGCATCCAGAGCCTTTGTTTGCCTGCGGTATGTTAGGTCCTGGGGTTTGTGTGAAATTAAACTCGGCTATGATGCTGGCTCCCTGCCCAGCGAAGGTCGAAAAAATCAGTCAGCAAGGCTGCGAGTTTGTACTGCGCGCCAAATCCGGACTTCTGATGTTGCTGCACCTGCAGCTCCCAACGGAGTACCGTAAAACAGAGCATCTTATTCAGCATAGTTATGGTAAAAAGCAGGTCACGATGGGCGATATCTTATGTTATTTCGATGTGCCGGGCGACATGAGTATTCTGGGTACCCTAATTCTGCTCAATGCAGATAAACTGGGACCCTGTTATTTTCCTTTAAATCAAGTTACTGCGGGTAAAGATCCGCTTATTACACTTTCCAGGGCATGTAATTTATGACCACCATTATGTACGGTATCAGCAACTGCGATACGATTAAAAAAGCAAAGAAATTCCTCGAACAAAACGACATCAGCTTTACTTTTCACGATTACCGAAAAGACGGGCTGGATGCACAGATGCTGGCAGAATTTGTCGCTGCACTGGGTTGGGAAAACGTACTCAACAAACGGGGTACCACTTACCGTGCACTGAGCGATGAAGACAAGCAAAACCTTGATGCAGACAGCGCACAAAAACATATGCTGGCAGCGCCTGCAATGATCAAGCGCCCCATTTTATTGCACGCTGGCCAGTACCATCTTGGCTTTAAGGCACCTCAATACCAGGACATTTTCTCGCTATGAGTGAGACGCACAGTGAGGTAGTCGCACTGGCAAAGGCGCTTGTCCAGCGCCCTTCTGTCACGCCAGAGGACGCCGGATGTCAGGCTATGATCAACGCGCGTCTGAGCGCACTGGGATTCAACGTCGAAGAGCACTTCTTTGTTGATACGCTCAATACCTGGGCACGCAAAGGCACACAAGGCCCGCATTTTTGCTTTGCTGGCCACACCGATGTTGTTCCCGTCGGAAATGAGCGAGACTGGCGTTACCCGCCATTTTCAGGTGATATACACGATGGTATGTTACATGGCCGTGGTGCAGCTGATATGAAAGGTTCATTGGCGGCTATGGTGGTGGCCACAGAGCGTTTTGTCGCGCGTTTTCCTGATCATAACGGGTCGATCAGTTTTCTGATCACCTCAGATGAAGAGGGTCCATTTATTAATGGCACGACTAAAGTGGTTGATTTGCTCGAAGCCAGAAATGAAAAAATAGACATGTGCCTGGTTGGCGAGCCGTCGTCCAGAGAACAATTGGGTGATGTGGTTAAAAATGGACGCCGTGGTTCACTGACCGGGCATCTGTCTGTCAAGGGTATACAAGGCCATGTTGCCTACCCCCACCTGGCCAGAAACCCAATCCATCAGAGCACACCGGCACTGACAGAGCTCAGTACAACACAGTGGGATCAGGGTAACGCGTTTTTCCCGGCCACCAGCTTTCAGATCTCAAATATCCACGGTGGGACCGGCGCAGGCAATGTGATCCCCGGCAGTCTGGATGTTCAGTTTAACTTTCGCTTCAGTACCGAAGTGACCGCTGAACAACTCAAGGCCCGAGTTTGCGAAATTCTCGACAGACACGGTCTGGACTATGATCTGCACTGGACACTCAATGGCCTGCCCTTTTTAACCGAACCCGGGCCTTTGTTGAATGTAACGCTGGAAGCCATTAAAACGGTGACCGGCATTGATGCCAACCCGGAAACAACCGGGGGGACCTCTGATGGGCGCTTTATCGCACAAACCGGCTGTAAGGTGATCGAGCTGGGGCCAGTGAATGCCACTATCCATCAGGTAAATGAATGCGTAAGCACTGAATCGCTCGACCAGCTTGCTGAAATCTACGAACTGATCCTGGAAAAGCTACTTACATGAGTCATCTCAGCAAACTTAAGTCTCAGGCCAGTGGCCTCTGTGACAGCCACATAGTCCCGTTTGCGGGTCATGCTGTTCACGGAGCCATCCACCGTGATCTCAGCGCACTGAGTGAAGCTGCCAGACAGGCCGGGTTTACCTTTCGTATTGCTTCGGCTCATCGTGACTTTCATCGCCAATGCCTGATTTGGAACAACAAGTTTCGGGGTGTGCGCCCGGTGTTAAATCGTCAAAATGAAGTGGTCGACTTGTCTGTATTAACGCCAGAAGCCTGTGTGCACGCCATTATGCTCTACTCGGCCCTGCCCGGTGCCAGCCGCCATCACTTCGGCACTGATCTGGATGTTTACGCCAGCAATTGCCTGCCAGCTGGCCAGCACCTGCAGCTAGAGCCCTGGGAATATGAACATGATGGGCCTTTTGCCGAATTTAATGCCTGGCTGAACGAGCACCTCAGTGCGTTTGGGTTTTTTCGGCCCTATCGGTGTTATCAGGGCGGTGTTGCGGCCGAACCGTGGCATATCAGCCACAGGCACCGTGCTGCTGATATGATGGAAGCGGTCTCTGTGGAGACTCTGGCAGCAGTGATCAGCAGTCACGACGTCGCAGCCAAACACACGATTATAGAGATGTTGCCAACGCTATACGAGCGATATATCAGCAACATCTGTGATTAAGCTAGCAATGGGGCGCCCGCTATTGCTGACGATAATGCTCGAAGAATCGCTGCATCCGAGCCATGGCAGGCTCCAGCTCATCCATATGTGGTAAAAATACCAACCGGAAATGATCTGGCTGAGGCCAGTTAAACGCCCGGCCATGCACCAGTAGTATTTTCTCTTCACGCAACAGGTCCAGCATCATTCGCTCATCATTTTTCACATTGAAATGTTGCGTATCTATTTTAGCAAAAGCATATAGTGCGCCCATTGGCTTAACACAGGATACGCCCTGAATATCATTCAAGCCTTGCCATGCAATCTCACGTTGTTCGTATAAACGTCCACCAGGCTGGATCAAGGCATCTATTGACTGCACCCCACCCAGTGCTTGCTGGATGGCAAATTGTGCTGGTACATTGGCGCACAAACGCATGGATGCCAGCATGTTGAGACCATCTATTAAATCTTTCATTGCCGACACTTTTCCACTGAGCACCATCCAGCCCATACGTAAGCCTGCTGCCCGATAGGTCTTGGCAAGCCCGTTAAAGGTGATCACAGGTAAATCGTCACATAGAGAGGCAATTGACCAATGCTGAGCGCCGTCATAAAGGATTTTTTCATAGATTTCATCACTGAGCAGCAACAGGTTATGCTCTCTGGCAATATCAATAAGCCCCTCAAGCAGCGCTTTGCTGTACACGGCCCCGGTCGGATTATTGGGATTAATTAACACCAGGGCACGAGTTTTAGAGGTAATCTTGGCGCGTATATCAGCTAAATCAGGAAACCAGTCGGCAGCTTCGTCACATAAGTAATGAACGGGTTTACCACCTGATAACTTAACTGACGCCGTCCATAGCGGATAATCAGGTGCAGGTATCAGTACTTCATCACCATCGTTTAACAATGCCTGCGTGACCATCTGGATAAGCTCACTGACACCGTTACCAATAAAAATGTTGTCTACGCTGATATTTGGCAGGCATTTCTGTTGATAGTGCTGATAAACCGCGACACGGGCGGAATAAAGTCCTTTTGAATCACAATAACCCTGAGCATCTGACAAATTGCGAATGATGTCACGGTGCATATCTTCTGGCATGTCGAAACCAAATGCCGCCGGATTCCCTATATTCAGTTTGAGGACTTTAGTGCCCTCGTCTTCCATTTTCTTTGCCTGTGACAACACAGGACCGCGAATATCGTAGCACACCCCATTGAGTTTGCTGCTTTTAGTAATTTTTATCATTATTTCTCCCCATTCAGGCTACTAGAATAGCGCCCAAATAACAGGAAGAAAAGCAGATTTCCGGGCGGAAATTAAAAGAAGACTTCAATGAAGTACAGAACGAATTTCGCCACCAAAATGTGACGGCCCAGGAAAATCAACAGCTCATGCAAAGCTGAGCTGTATGGAATTGTCAAGCTTTACCGCAAACGAGCTATACCAGTAGCCTAAGCATTCGCCATCAGCCATTGCTGCAACTTGGCCGTGGACCCTATCACTTGCTGAGATAAACCACCCAGCGCGTCTTTGGCAGCGTTCACATCCCCCTGAAGCAGTAACATTTCTACCTCCCGAGCACTGTCAGATAAACTCATTGCTCCAAACTGTGCCGCATTCGATTTCAGACTGTGCGCGTTGCGCGTTGCAGCCTCAAGATCGACAGGCAAAGACTCTCGCACTTCGCGTTCCAGGCGCTCAAACTCACTGATGCAGAATACTAAAGTGTCTGAAAATTGCTCACCTAACAGGGACTGCATCGTATCCAGGCAAGCTTCATCAATCATTACATTCATATTAGTCCTTTCACTATCTGGCTAAAAAACCTACCAACAGCCTCACTTACAGTTAATGCTAGCCAAGAGGCACCCAAACTGCAAACTATGATATGATCTGTGACAGAAAAAACAGTAAAATAATGCGATGAAACGACCCCTTTGTAATCACTGCCACTTTCCGCTACAAACATGTGTTTGCCAGTACCTGTGTAGCGCCATCCACAATCGCTGTAAGATACTGGTATTACAACATCCCAGTGAAGCCAAAGTCGCCAAAAACACCGCTCGACTGCTTTCTTTGCAACTGACCAATGTCGAAGTCGTCCGCGGAGAGTCAGCGGCCGACTTTACCGCTACCCGATCACAACTACAGTCGGGCGCCTGTGCTTTACTGTACCCGTCTGACAAGGCGCTCACACTCAGCGAAAATGGGCATCAGGACACCTTGCCCAAAATAGAGACGCTGGTGGTACTGGATGGTACCTGGAAAAAGGTGCACAAAATGCTGATGCTCAACCCCTGGCTGATGACACTACCTCATGTCTCTTTCGCGCACCTCCCAGAGAATCAGTACCATATACGTAAAGCTGAGCAGGCCTTCAGCCTATCTACGCTTGAAGCAACCGCTCACTTTTTACACCTCTATGAGCAAATTTCACCCGCCCCCTTATATCAGGCGCTGGCAGGTATGATCGAACAACAAACGAGGCAGATGCCTGAGCATGTAAAATTAAGGTACTTACGTGACGAATAATCGATCGAATAATCGATTAAAACGGCAGTTTTTTCGTGACGGGCCGGATTATCGCTTTGGCGACCAGGCAAGCTTTGATGAAATTAAAAGTACTTTTGGTTTTAAGACCATTACCTTAGGTGCCTGGGTCAACAAACAGGAACAGCATATCGCAGCCAACTTACTCTACGATGCACTGGCTGATCTCACCCAGATCCTGTCATTGCCTCCTTTTTCGATTGGCCTGAGAGGCACCTTAAACCTCGCTTTTGGTAGTGGCGGACAAGCTGGCGTGCAGGCCCATTACGACAGCAGCAAACGCACGCTGGCACTGGCAAAAAATGCAGGTGGAGGGGCACTGGCGCACGAGTGGTGGCATGCATTTGATCATTACATCGCCAAACACATGTTCAGCACGGCGGGTGCACACGACTTTGCATCAGCGCTGTGGCTTACTCAGACACCCAGGCTGACCCACCCGCTTAATCAACGGCTTGATAAACTCTTTCGCCTTTTGCTGCTCGATAGCAGCACCCTTGAACCAAGTGACTATTTTAAACGTGCCGCATTGTTAGATAAGGCGCGCGGCATTCAGTATTACGCACGACCACAGGAACTCACCGCACGCGCCTTTGAGTGGGTCATCGCCAGTCACCCTCAGATCCGCAACGCCTTTTTGGTAGATGATGTACTCGGCTCAGAGCTGCAACGTCAGGGCGGCTTTCCCGACTCTTCGATTGCAGCGGCAACACTTAGCACAACAACTAATTACTTTCAGATGCTAGGTGCTGCGTTATATCGTCAAGCGCAATAAACTGCACTAACCAGTCCCGATACTGGTCAAATGGCAACGGTCGGGAGATATAATAACCCTGACCAATATCACAACCAAAAGCTTGTAACATCTGATAGCTGTGCACACTTTCAACCCCTTCAGCAACCACCATAGAACCGAGGTTGTGTGCCATATCACAAGTGGCCTTACAAATCGTCTGATTGGTCGCTGAACTGGCAATATTCATTACAAAACTTTTATCAATTTTTATCTCATCAACACCCAGCTGACTGAGATAGGCCAGCGATGAATATCCGGTGCCAAAATCGTCGATGGCCATTTTTACACCTAAGCGTTTAAAACCATCAATGATCTCGTTCAGATCCATTTCATTGGCCAGAGTAACAGACTCTGTGATCTCCAACATCAATTGTGAAGGAATCAAATTCAATTGACTGATCAAGGTGATCAATTGCACCGCCAGTTCTTTTCGGCCAATGTCTTTGCCAGACACATTCAGCGACAAAATGTGCTGCGGATAAATATGGCACAACTCCGCCTGCGCAGATAACGCCTGTTCGACAACCCAATCGGTGATTTCAGGTATCATGCCAGACGCTTCAGCGATGGGGATAAACTCATCCGGCGGGATCACACCTAACTCGGGGTGGTGCCAGCGCAGCAGCACCTCAGCACCGAACACTTCTCCTTGTTGCAACTTCACCTGGGGTTGAAAATACAAAGTAAACTGGTTTTGTGATACCGCGTACTTCAGCGATGACGCGACTTTGATCCGCCGCTCTAATGACAGTGAGTCATTGTGATCGAACAAATGCCACTTCTGAGTGCCAAGTGGACGCGCCGATATTGCCTGCAAAGCACGCTGCATCAATGCTTCTGTGGTTTGTGCATGGATGGGGTTACTGGCTACACCGATTTCGAGCTGATCCACCAGCAACTCACCTTTAAAGTTTATTCCTTCTTCAAAAATCGACGCCAACAGGCAGGCATATTGCTCTACCTGACTTAGCTCCAGCTTACCACGCAATACAATGGCAAACAGAATATCGTCCAGCTGGTAAATTTGGGTTTTACTGTTTGGCTCTGCAGCAATCGTCACCCGGCCATAGGTATCCAGCTGTAGTTGAACCTTTTTTAGCAATAATTTCAACTGCATAGCTGCATAATCCCAGCCCATATTCAGCCTGATTACGCTCAATACTTTGGGCCGAAACATTATCAGGGTGTGGTGTTGATGGGTGCTTTGCAGGCCGTCTAAGGCTTTTTGTAACATGTGCCTGTTAGGCAGTCCGGTTTCTTTGTCATGGTTCGCATACTGAAGTAGCAGCAACTTTTTCTGTCTTTCGTGCCAGTAGACATAATAGGCCAGCAGCAAAATATGCCCCGTCAATAAAGTATGATTAAGCACATAATAGTGTGAACTGGCAAGCACGCCTAACTGTCCCAGCATCAAGATCACCAGCAATACTAACACTGGTGCAAAGGCCAGCGTCAGTAATCGAGCTTCTAACTGATACTGCGGAGGCTGCATACACAGTACATAAGCGATATAAGCTGTCACCACTAAGCTGGCTATAACCTGAAACAACAGCTGGTAGCTGGCATGCAACGGAGCACTGAAACACACAACCAGCAATAAGGCCCATAGTAGTCGCCATAAATAGTGCTGATGTTGCTCATTTAGCCGTTTTTGAACTGCAAAAAAATGAAAGAAACACAAAATACATGCCAGTGACAGCAGGAAAAACTGGCTGCTATATGTCGCCAGAGCCCCACTCACCACAGCAGGAAGTAACAACACATTTACTCCGCTCTCCGCCCCGCTGAGAAAAGCCACCAGCAGTACATAGCCCGCAATCGCCAGTAAACCCGGCCTGAGTTGAGTCACAGCCATCATAAGCAGAAAAAATGCAACGAAGTAGATACAGCCTGCTTCAACCCCAAATAAAAAGACCTTGATGCTAAACAGCTGCACAAAATCGGATTCATGGCTTGCACTTATTGTGAGCCATTGGGGGTAGGTCCCCTGAGCCTGAATGTAAAGCCGCGCACTTTGATCATCTCTAGGTACTTTAATATGTGGCAATACAGCCTGGGCAGGTGAAACGAGCTCTTTGGTAGGTGCAACCAGTGTATATTGAATTAACTTATCAGCGCGCTCCAGATAGAACTTAAGCACGCCCTGGAAGGGCTGAGTATAGATCACTTGCTCTTGTTGAACGTTTGGGGGAATGTCGACTCGCACCCAGGTTGCAACCCCACGCTGCAACTTGATGTGCTCGCTTGCCTCTGTCATTTGCGTCGCCATCTGGCGGATCTCAGCCAGATTCAGCTGATTTGTTGCATCATTATACGTCTTCAGAGAAATTGCGGTCTGATCGCCAGTGCGAGCAGGGCTTTCCAAAAGCAAGCCTGTCATCATAACCAACAGTACCGCCAACACACGTATCACGCCTGACCACATCCCAACCTCCTTGAGCAAGTGGTATAGTTCGATCAATCAGTGGGCGAGTTACAACAGTGCCCTGTTTTACTGGTTTCAGGGAATTGCCAACACCAAAGCGAACATGTTCAATGATGCACGTTACGATGTAGCTTGAATGTTAAGTATGGAAGCTGAAGTTTGAATTGCCAGTATCAAGTTAAAAAATCCTCAATTTTGCTGGCAAGTGAAAGGAAGCACGGCGTAGTCAGGCACGCACATTTTTGATGCATGCCTGACCGTCTGTTAAGTTCAATATACGCTTTCTATCAGCGATTATCGTCGCTTATCCGACTTGCAATGGCGCTGTTCTGCCCTTTGTATTTGGCATCTTTTCGCATATTGTAAGGCGCATCAGCCGGGCTACTTAACGTCTCAAAGCTCAACGCGCCAATTTTCATTTTTGGTCTCAGCGCCAACGGCAATTTACCTGAATTATAGAATTCCAGAACAATATTTCCCGACCAACCCGGATCAATGCGATGCGCGGTCACATGGACCATCAGTCCAAGTCTGGCCAATGAAGAGCGGCCATCCAGCCAGCCAACCAGATCAGCAGGCAAAGTCACAGATTCATAGGTCATAGCCAATGCTAACTCACCCGGGTGTAGAAAAAAGGCCTGGCCATCCTCGAGCACAATTTCGTCACTCATTATGGATTCCATCGCCGCATTAATTTGGTCCTTGGGTCCACTCAAATCAACGTAAGGTGCAGCATGGTCCTGAAACACCCGGAATTTATTACCCAGACGCAGGTCAACGGTCACCCCTGAGATCATCTCATCGGCCGGCGATGGCGCGATTTGGATATGTTGATTTTTTATTGCTTCTTTTATGTCTCTGTCGGAGAGTCTCATTACTTAGTCATCCGTTATTAGAATTTCGACCCCTTGAGTCGATTGTGATTGTAAATACAGCATACTGCTCACCAACTGCGCACAGTAAATATAATGATCTTTTATCGCCAGTGATTGGGTGGTGATATTGGCTCCTTGCTCCGAGTTTTCCCGGATCCCGCTATCAAGTGGGATCTCTGCAAGTAAGGGTACACCATGACGTGCAGCCAGTTTGGCCCCCCCTTCACTGCCAAATATCGCGTTTCTACCATCGCAATGCTGACATGAAAAGTAGCTCATATTTTCGACCAGGCCAATAATGGGCAAATTGACTTTATTAAACATCGCAATCCCCTTTTGCGCATCGGCCAGGGCCAGGTCCTGAGGCGTTGTCACGACAATTGCGCCACTGGCAGGTACTTTTTGCGTCATTGTCAGTTGAATGTCCCCCGTTCCTGGCGGCATATCCACTATCAGGTAATCCAGCTCGCCCCAGGCAGTCTCGTTCAACAACTGAGTTAACGCTTGTGACGCCATTGGACCACGCCACACGGTCGCATCATCCTCTGCAACCAAAAAGCCGATGGACATAGCCCGGATACCATCTTTCTCGAACGGCTTTAAGGTCTTTTCGTCAAGTGCCTCTGGCTGCTGTCCAGTCAATCCCAATAACGAAGGAATAGAGGGCCCATAGATGTCGGCATCCAGAATCCCAACCTGTGCGCCCTGAGATGCCAACCCCGCAGCCAGATTAACCGCCGTGGTTGATTTGCCAACACCGCCTTTGCCCGAGGCAACCAAAACAATGTGTTTGATTTGCTTAAACTGTGCCGCACCGGCCACCTCTGTGTGGCATGTAACATGAATGTCTGTGTTCAAAGAATCGCTCAGGTGTGAAGTCAATACCTCCCCCTGTCCGGAGGCTGCAAAGGGTAAGGTCAATGACACTTGCCAGCACGCCCCCTGCGCTTTACCGGCAGATATTTCCGCTATCCACTGCGCATCAACCCCCATCGGGAAAATCGCGCTACGGTAATGTTGCAGGTGAGTTTTAATCTGTTCTTTGATGGGGTCCTTCCTGGTAAATAGTTTTTCAATACCAAACATACAAATAAAACGCCTTGAGGTGATGAAATGGGCGCAGGAATTATGTAACATTCACCTCATTAAAACCAGTCAAATTCGCGTCTGCCGGGATTTTCCCGGCCGTTCTGGTCAGTCTTTTAGCAATCGCAGACGTACTGACCGGGCCGAAGTTTTTGTTCTCTGTGTAGATAAGCACCAAGCCGGTGCCAATCGTCAGATCTGCAGAGCCAAACTGAGCCGCTCTATTTTCATGGAATAACTATGACAAAGAGAAAAATTCTCATAACGAGTGCACTGCCGTACGCCAACGGACCGACTCACCTGGGTCACCTGCTGGAATACATTCAAACTGATATCTGGGCACGCTTCCAGAAGCAACAAGGCCATGAAGCCTATTATGTATGCGCCGATGATGCACACGGCACACCGATTATGCTGAATGCGCAAAAGCAAGGCATAACACCTGAGGAAATGGTTCAGCAAGTCAGTATTGAAAGACAGCGCGATTTTGCCGATTTCAATATTGAATTTGATAACTACCATAGCACGCACAGCGATGAAAACCGTGAGCTGAGTGAATTAATCTATACACGCTTGAACGACAAAGGTCATATCAAGAAGCGCACCATCTCTCAGCTGTTTGACCCTGAGAAAAGTATTTTTCTGCCCGATCGCTTTGTTACCGGTACCTGTCCAACTTGTAAAGCAGAAGACCAAAATGGCGACAGCTGCGATGCCTGTGGTGCAACATATAGCCCAACTGAACTGATTGACCCCAAGTCTGTGATGTCGGGTGCAACGCCGATTTTGAAAGATTCTGAACACTTTTTCTTCGACCTGCCGGCATTTGAAGACATGCTGAAAACCTGGTTGCACTCTGGCAGTTTGCAGGCCGAAATGGCTAACAAGCTGGATGAGTGGTTTGCTGATGGTTTACAACAATGGGACATTAGCCGTGATGCGCCCTACTTTGGCTTTGAAATCCCGGGTGCGCCAGGTAAATACTTCTATGTCTGGTTGGATGCCCCCATCGGCTATATGGCCAGCTTTAAAAATCTCTGTGACAAGCAGGACCTGAACTTTGATGAGTTCTGGGCCGAAGGGTCTGATGCCGAGCTATATCATTTCATTGGTAAAGACATCATCTACTTCCACAGTCTGTTCTGGCCAGCCATGCTTGACGGCGCTAATTTCCGTAAGCCAAACAACGTCTTTGCTCATGGCTTTGTTACCGTAAATGGTGCAAAAATGTCTAAGTCCAAGGGGACTTTCGTCAAGGCACGTACCTACTTAGAGCACTTAGATCCTGAGTATTTACGTTACTACTATGCCGCTAAACTAAACAGCGGAGTAACCGACCTGGATCTGAACCTGGAAGACTTTGCACAACGTGTTAACTCAGACCTGGTCGGCAAGGTTGTCAACATCGCCAGCCGCTGTGCGGGCTTCATTACCAAAAAATTTAGCGGCAAGCTGAGCAGTACGGTGATGGATGAAACGCTACTGAATAGCTTTGTGGCTGCCAAAGATAGTATCGCCGGTCACTATGAAAACCGCGAATACAGTCGCGCTGTACGTGAGATCATGACACTTGCCGACAAAGCCAACCAGTTTATCGACGCCGAAGCGCCGTGGGTATTGGCTAAAAATGAAGACACCTTAGAGCGCGCCCATCAAGTGTGTTCAATGGGCCTGAACCTGTTCCGCGCTTTGCTGACTTACCTTAAGCCTATTCTGCCCGGCATGGCGGCCAATGTTGAAGCCTTTTTGAATACTGAACTCAGCTGGGATAATCTGGCAACCCCGCTTGTTGACCACGAAATCAACAAGTTTAAGGCGCTGATGCAACGTGTTGAACTGGATAAAGTCAATGCCATGATTGATGCGTCTAAAGAAAGTCTGGAGAAAAAAGTGGGTGGTCAAAGCGCTCAGCCAGCCGCAGACAGCCCACTGGCCAAAGAGCCCATTGCTGATGAAATCGAATTCGATGATTTTGCTAAAGTTGACTTACGCGTGGCTAAAATTGCCAATGCCGAACACGTAGAAGGCGCAGATAAGCTACTGAAGCTGACGCTGGACTTGGGGGGCGAAACCCGCCAGGTATTCGCAGGCATTAAATCGGCCTATGCACCGGAAGATTTGATAGGCAAACTGACCGTGATGGTTGCTAACCTGAAGCCTCGTAAGATGCGCTTTGGCATGTCGGAAGGCATGGTCCTGGCTGCGGGCCCTGGCGGCAAGGAAATTTACATCCTTAATCCGGATGACGGTTCACAGCCTGGCATGCGTGTCATGTAATCTGCGCGGCTATTAAGCTGGAATGACAAACGGGCCACAGGGCCCGTTTTTGTTTTGGTCAAGCTGTTTGAGTATATATTTCGTTAATGCTCAGAGCGTTAGTCTATGGGTCATAATGAACTTATGCTCGTCCCTATCAACGACGCAAAACCCATGTGACTCATATAATTTCACCAGATGTGCTTCACAGCAAAGAGACAGTGCAGGCCAGTTCACGTTTTTCGCCTTGGCAATCGCAAACTCAACTAAAGCCGTTGCAATGCCTTTTCCACGCTGCTCTGCCGGCACATAAACACCATCCAGCCAGTACTGGTAGTCTGAGTGTTTAGGGAAGATTTGGTGCTTAATTTCACCCGCACCGACCAACTCATCGTTAATGTAGGCGGCAAACCCCGTGCGGGCATCAAACGACGAGATTTTGTCAATCACGCTTTGTAATGTCGCATTTGGGTCTGTACTGTCCCACTGTTGGTAATACCAATTTGCGATGACTTCTAGGTCCGGGTCGCTGCTCGTTAATTCTAATACTTTCACTTGAGCTGTCCTTTATTATTGCTCTCTTGATGTCCAATTTAAGCTTAAAGCCTTCAGAGCACTGGCATAATACCAATTTCACTTAATACCTGTTCAATTTGACGGAGCAAATGACGCTAACGGCGTTGAAAATTTCTCATTTAGAACCTTTACCTTAGGTATGAGTTCGCAAAATTTGTGTATAAGAGACAGGGATGCAGGTGCCTTAGCGATAGCAGGACGCGGGAGCGGTGTTATCGACCCTATTTTCTCGCCTCAAAATAGAACACTTAATTAAGCAAATTGGTATAACATGCACGCATTTAAGCCTATTCCGCTGCCTTGTATACCCGTATGCTAACAACTGGGTGGGCCAAATAGTACAGCAATTTAGCCCATGATGCTTTTAAAAACGAATGACATTTATCACTGCATATGAGCCTTATTTAGGCACGACTTTGTTCCTCAACGTCTTCGCCTTTGGGGGCGGTATATGGGACCTTAATAGTCACTTCAATGCCTTCCCCCGGGGTTGAGCTCGCGGAGATCTCCCCTTTGAGCAGCTGCGTCACCAGGTTGTACACTATATGCATGCCCAGACCACAGCCCCCCTGACTTCTTTTGGTGGTAACAAAAGGATCAAACAGGGTTTTAAGACCTTCTTTTGACATGCCTACCCCATCATCGCGATATGTCAGCAACCAGTGCGCCTGAGCCATATACGTTGACACTTCGACCTTGCCTTGCGGGTGCTTTTCAAAGCCATGGATCATTGAATTATTAAACAGGTTGGTCATGATCTGGTAGATGGCGCCCGGGTAGGTGTTTACCAGCATGTCATCGTCCCCTGTGATGGACAAGCTGATCTCCTTGCCTTTGCTGAGCGGCAATAGAGAACTGAAAACATCGGCAATATAGTCTTTCACATTGATATCCCGCTCTACCTCACTGGACTGATCTACGGCAACCTGCTTAAAGTTGCTGATCAGCATTTGAGCCCGGTCCAGATTACGTAAAATAAGTCGGTAACCCTCTTCTTGCTCCGCGTTTGAGCGCTCTAAATCCGCCTGGCGCAGTTGCTTTTGCTGCAACTTTTCGTTGATATTGTGTAAACATTCCTGATTATATGTCAGCGCCGTAATGGCCACGCCCAGTGGCGTATTAATCTCATGTGCTATCCCGGCTACCACATTGCCCAACGACGCCATTTTCTCGCTTTCAATCAATTCCTGTTGGGTTCGTTTAAGTTCCATCATGGCCTGTTCAAGCTTCTGGTTTTTCTTATATAACTCATCCGTACGCATCGCCACTTTGATTTCAAGTTGCTCATTGAGCGATTGCAGCGCATTTTGATGTGCTTTTAATTCTGCAATGTCTTTTAATGCACCCACAATTCGTTGTGGCTGGCCATGGTGGTCACGACTCACGACCTTGCCGCGCTCAAGGACCCAACTCCATTGATCTTTTAACGTCTTGACCCGCATGGCGATTTCATAGGTATCCTGCTCACCTTCAAGACATGATTCAATTTTCTCTTCCCAGGCGATACAATCTTTTGGGTGCACAAACTGGTCAATGTCTTCAACGGTCATGGTGGTTTGGTTTCTACCATAGTCAATGCGAGGCTTTACGCAATAACGATAGACCCTCTTGTCTTCCAGATGCCAGTCCCATAATTCGTCACCGCTGGCCCATAGGCTCAATTCGAGACGCTGCTGCAGCTCGTTCATCACCCGATTGTCATTCACCACCTGACGGTAACGTGCCTGACGTTGCCTGAGCCACAATGCAAAACTCAATGTTAACGCCACAACATAGAATGTTTTTGAATACCAATCCCACCACCACGGGGCCTTAATTTGAATGGTAAAACGATGCACCGGTGACTTTTGGTTAAAGCGATTCACAGTGTAAGTTTGCACCTGATAGTTACCAGGCTCTAATTTCAGAAGGTTGATCTGTCTGACACCATCGGCCAGCTTCAACCATTGATCACTTAACCCGACAATACGATAAAAAAAGTTCAAACGCTCTGAGCCGTAGTCCAGACTGGAGTAATGTAAAGAGACAATATCCTGATTATGAGTGAGTACCAGTTTTTCGGTCAATTCCGGCGCCAGTGTCAGCTCGCTGCTAACCTCAGGATGCAAGACTTCACCCAGTAATTCGATATTAGAAATAAGTAGCGGCCGGATCCCAAAAGCAATCCGGATTTGCTCCGGATAAAACTGATTAAACCCTTTGGCTCCGCCGATAAACACCCGACCATCCGGTGCCAGCCAGGCGGCATTGTAGTTAAACTCATTATCCTGCACACCGTCTACCACCAGGAAGTTGTCAATATTATGATCGTGAATATTAACCCGGCTCAGGCCACCGCTGGTGCCAAGCCAGACGTGCTCCTGTTGATCAAACACCATGGCCCAGATAGCTTCATTGGCCAAGCCATCCGCTACTTTCAATACCTTTTCAACCTCAAACTGCTGATTAATAATGCTCACACCAGACTCGCTGGCAACCCACACAGCGCCAAGTGAATCACGGGACAACATAAATACAATATCCGACGCCAGGCCATTATTGGTGGTGAGTGATTTGATATTCTGACCATCATAATGATATAAGCCGTCACCCACACTTCCAAAGTAGAAACCATCGCCATCCACCAGCACAGACGACACATGGTTAGGCACTAATACAGATGGTGCAAAGAAAGGCAAAAGTTGCTTTTGAGCTTCGTCGTAATAAAGCAAACCCAAAGTACGGGAACTAAGTAAAACCAGTTGTTTAAACACAGTGATATCATTGAAACTCAGCTCCGGCCCGTTGCCAAAATCAGGTGTAAAGTAAGTGACTTCGCCGCTGACCAGATTGAGCCTGGCCACCCCCGCACCACGTGATGTCATCCAGGCAAGATCGCCCACAATCTGCACCTTCGTAATAAAACTATTGGCAAAACGCGCAAGCTGAGGATAGACCTGCTCCACTTTGACAAACCTTTGCTGCTCAAAAATATAGCCGCCATTGGAGGTCGCGACCCATAGCCGGTCTGATGCATCCAGCGCAAAACTGCGCACGTCGGCATTCGTTATCGGGGCATGCGGGTAGTTATATTCTCCAACGTGACCAAAGGTTTCGCTCAACTGACTGATAAAGTGCAGCCCCCGGGTCTCAGTGCCAATCCACAGATCGCTGTTACTATCGCGAAATACCGAGAGAATGCTGCTGTCCTGTAAACCGGATTTATTGTTGCCTCGTTTGTACCAGCGTTTTTTAATTTCGCCTTTCATATTGAGTAAATAAACGCCATGACTGGTTGCAACAAATAACTCTCCCGCCGATGCAAACACTGAATGCAACACCAGGTTAGCGTCTGGCGTAATTGTGCTATGCCATAACGCGCGTTCAAACAGCGTATCGTAGGCGGTGAGCTGATTATCTTTGCCGATCAAAAAGGCACGCTCACCACTGACCGTTAAAGACTTAAAGTCACCAGCTAACAGCAATGTCGTGAGCCCGGTTTGGCGATTATTAACAACCAATCCCTGGTCGGATAAGTAATAGACCAGATTTTTATACACAGTCACGTAGCGTATAAAGTCGCCTTCCAGTACGAGCTCCTGCGGCTCTAAAGTGCCTTTGTCTATTACGTAATAATAACCATCCTCGGTCGTCACCGAGATAGCCGCGCCCTGGCAGCCAATGGACTGTACCCTGTCGGATGGGATCAAAGGGCTAAAATCACTCAGAAAGCTCTGAAAGCGGCCCGTTACCGTGTGATAGACACTGAGCCCGGTGCTGGTGCCAATCCATAACGATTCACCGCTATGGCATAAGGCCGTGATAAATGCACCAGCCAATGAAAAAGGGTCTTGCTGACGGCTGATAAACTGTTTAAAAGAATGGCCGTCAAAACGGTTAAGACCCGCCTGGGTCCCAATCCAGATGTATCCGAGCTGATCTTCTTCAATCGCAGTAATGCTGACCTGACTCAGGCCAGATTCGTAGTCATAATGACGCATCACCTGAGCGGTATCCGAAAATACAGGGACAGCCGACAAGTTTGCAGAGAAAAGCCAGAGCATCACTATGACCAGGATGCTGAGCTTAGTATTTTTTTTGTGCTGCTGATACAACCCGTTCACCTTATGCGCAGGCTCTTTGTTGTAACTATAGCAAAACTTTACAATTCAGTTGGGATGTCGATGTTCTGGCTAACAGGAAGTATCATCATGCTCCGATAACGCAAACTCAGTCACGTCACCATCCCCCCGCAGCAGCCGATAACGACTTAAGCGCCCTTGCTCCAACTCTACCAGGCTGATCGCGGACGCACTTACCAGGTAGCGCTTTTTGGGGCTGTCACTGTGATGCTTACGTACCGACAGTTGCCAACGTTTAGTCAACAGGTTAAACGGACTCCAGGGTGCAAACAACCAGGTATCAAGCTTTTCCAGAATCTGCAACAACCGCTTGGGAAATTCATTTTTAATCCCTGATGAGGTCAGCTGCCAGATACGGTTGTCATGTCGGCCAAACCGCGCCGCCACCGAGAAACAAAACGAGTAGTGTACGTCACCCGACAGTATAATAGTCTCTGAAGGGGTATCTTCACGTTTGAAAATGTCGATCAGTTTTTTCGCGGCGCCCTCGTGAGCCATCCAGTTTTCAACGTCAACCACTAAAGGTTGGCCACAGGCATTGAATACTGCCTGTATGGTTTCTATCGCCTTAACGCCAAACACCGGTGCCGGGCTAACCAGTAATACACTTTCCTGATCCAGCATTTGCTCTTGCAATTCCATTAGGGTTTCCCAGTCCATGAGCCCGCTCGGCTCATTAAAGTCTTGCTCATTGCGCCAACGGTGTGTACGCGTATCCAGTACCACCACTTTAGGCTGTGTTTCCAGGCAGTAGTGCCACTGGGTAAAGCGGTGTAAAGCTTTGTCAAAGCTGGTGAGCGCCCATTTATTGTGCGCAGTGAGGCTTTGTGTGAACCCGTCTATCAGCTTACCGGTTGCAGCCAGCGCATCATTTCCCATGCCCTGAAACAACCAGTAGCTGATCAGCCCGTTGGCGATGATCCGACGGCTCGCCGGCGAATTGGCAATATTTTGCTCCCAACGCGCAGTCAGATTCCAGTCATCGGTTACATCATGATCATCAAACATCATCAGGGTAGACACATTGGCAAATAATCGCTGTACGGCCGGCAACGTGTCTATAAACCCCTCCAGAGCCCGTTTATCGGCGGCAAATTCCAGAGATTGAGCATGGTTCAGTGAATGTCCATGCAGCTGTGGTAAATCAACTAAGTTCCATGCCTGATAACTGAAATTAAGCACATAGCAGGCAATAAATTCCTCCAGCGTAACCAGGTGGTTACCAGCCTTCACACTGGAGAAGTGTACCTCGTCTTTTTTAAGCCAGTGACCCATAGTCCATTTGCTAAGCGCTTGCCAGGGTGTTTTTGGCAACCAATGATGGCGTTGATAGAGCTGCTGCTGCAGCGACTCAGGCAAAGCCAGTGACACATTGTCCTCGGGATAGATTTCAAGTAGCGTGATCAACTTATGGGCAGCCATCAGCATAGGACCCGCCACATCATCCGCATATATTTGGTCTCCGGACATGAGCAATAAGGCTGGTCGTTTGGCACTATCGTGCAAGGTGTGGCTCAGATAATCGTCTGCGCTTGCCAGGCTATCCCGGCTGTGATGATGCGGATTACGACAGGAGCCATGGAGTACACTGTGTAGGGTATCGGGGATCATTAATTGAGGCGACGCAGTGTAGCTGAGCTCACTTAAGTCCAGCCATTGCCCGTCCGCCTTTACGCGATAGCTTAAATTGGTATCGCACGCAAACCGGCCTGTTTTTGGCGTGACCAATACAAAGCACAGATACAGATAAGTCCCCAGGCGTATTTCACTGAGCTGAGATACCACCTCTGTGCCTTCAACTTCTATCTCAATATCGGGGGCCGCCGTGGTGACAAACTGCAGGCAAAATTGCGTGGGCTCTGCCCGGCGCACCATAGGGCCGAGCAACACATAGGGTAAATCGGTCCTGTTAACTGGCATTACCACGCTGAGCAAGGCCAAACAAACGGTAGAAATTTTCCGTTGTGGCGCAAGCTAACTCCTTGTAACTAATCCCTTTTAAATCCGCAATAAAATAAGCAACATCCTGTACGTAGGCAGGTTGATTGGTTTTACCACGATGCGGTACCGGTGCCAGATACGGCGAGTCCGTTTCAATCAGTAGTCTGTCGAGAGGTAAACGTTTTACGACATCTTGCAGCTCAACAGCATTCTTAAAGGTCACAATCCCGGAAATAGAGATATAAAATCCCATATCAATGGCTTGCTTAGCCATTTCCCAGTTTTCGGTGAAACAATGCAAAACACCGCCACACTGCTGCGCGTTATGCGCACGCATGATATCCAGGGTGTCCTGCCTGGCGTCGCGGGTATGGATGATCAGTGGCTTGCTCAGCTCATTGGCAATATCAATGTGCTCTGCGAAACTGTCTCTTTGCACCTGGTGGGTGTCTTTTGAATAGTAGTAATCCAGGCCCGTTTCGCCGATTGCCACCACCTTAGGATGTTGCGCCAGCTCTCTGAGCAATGCCGGGTCCAATGCATCGTCCTGGTTAAGCGGGTGGACGCCGCAAGATGCAGACACATCGTCAAAGGGTAAAATCTTTTCCAGCATGGCTGGAAATTGCGCCAGGGTCACGCTCACACACAAAAAGTGCTCCACCTGTTTGGCTCGGGCATCGGTCAGGATCTCGGGCAGGTCTTTGCCTATTTTATCAAAGTCCAGCCTGTCCAGGTGGCAATGAGAATCTACAATCATAACAACTCTTACATGGTGTAGGTGGGCTTGCCGGAATTCAGCTTAGTGCCCAGTATTTTTACTATTTTATCGTTCAGCAATTCGTCTTCGGCTTCAAACCCCACGCCAATGCCGGGCGGGTTGGAGTTCTGTGCCCCCTGTGGCGTGATCCAGACGACTTTACCGGTAACAACGTCTTCTTCCAGCGCATCGGGTAAAGTAATGCGCAGCGTCAGTGCCTGCCCCATCTCGTAGCGACTATTGGTTTGCACAAACAAACCACCACTTTTCTGATAAGGCATATAACTGCGATATAGTTCGTCATTGTCTTCAAAATCAACGAGTATTTCTTGCACCTTGACTCCTATCTTAAGGTTTGCTGCAACTGATAGCACAATCGTGACAGACTCAGGGACAAGTTTAAGCCTAACACAGTTTGCTGGTCTACTGAAAACCGCCTTATGCTGGTGATAGCCGCCTGCGCTTTGATGAAATCCAGCTGACCCGATGCCATTTTAGCGTTGATGGCGGCCACGGCAAACCCGCAAAATATTTTGATCAAGCTGGTGTCTGCCTGCAAAGCCTTGCTCAATGTCTCACTATTTACACCTTCTCCAAGACGCTGCGCCTGCTGCCACAAAGCGTCGATATCACCCAGCTGCTGTGCCTGCGCCCATCTGAGCAATAATAGCGGCTGCGAGATAAACTGACTGACCCAGGGATATTGCCCGGTATGGACTCCCTGCTCTGCCAGCCATTGCTCAACCTCCCTGCCATCGACTACCGCCACATTCATTTTGTTGCAGCGACTCAACACAGTGGCTGTCACGCGGGCGGTATCATTACACAGTAGCAGTAAATAGCGGCCTTTGGCGGGCTCTTCGAGGGTTTTTAGTAATGCATTGGCCGCAGACTCGGTGAGTTTTTCTATGCCATCGATCACCACCACTTTATTGCCACCCTGCTGCGCTGAGTGAAAGATAAAGTCGTTCAGACTGCGTATCGCATCAACACTGATGCTTTGAGACTCAGCGGCGATCAGTAGCTTGTCCGGATGATTGTCAGCTTCCAGTAACAAACAGCTTTTGCATTGCCCGCAAGCAACAAGCGATGTGCCTGCTTGCTTACATAGCAGTGCCGCAGCCAGCGTGTGTGCAAACTCCAGTTTTCCCACTCCCGCCATGCCATACAGCATCTGCGCATGATGAAAGCGCTGTTGCTGATAACTCGTCTGCAATTGTGTAAAAACCGATTCTAGCCAAGGATACATCTGGACACTCGCTAATCGTTTTTACTGTTACGATTTGTTGCAATCACAGCATCAACCACTTTGAGGCAATCCGACAGCACCGATTGTTTGTCCTGGGATGCATCAATTACACTAAAACGCGCGGGGTCGGCCTTAGTCTGAGCCAGATAGCCCTCACGGGCACGCTGTAAAAACTCCATTTTTTCATCTTCGAGACGATCTAACCCTTCGCCGCGCTGACTGACACGTTGCAGGCCCAACTCCGGATCCAGGTCAAGGATGAGATTCATATCCGGTTTGAAACCACCCAGTGCCAGTTCATTGATGGTTGTAATCGCCTCAAGGTCGATGCCACGTGCGTAATGCTGAAAGCTGAATGTTGCAGCATCAAAACGGTCAGAAATCACCACTTTGCCAGCTTCAAGAGCCGGACGGATTTTTTCCTCGACGTGTTGCGCGCGGGCCGCGCCAAATAACATCAGCTCAGTCATTGACCCCATTTCTGGTGTACTGGGATCGAGGATAACGCTACGGACTTTTTCACCGATTGGCGTACCACCAGGCTCCCGGGTCAGTACTACGTCATACCCTTGCTGCTCAAGATAATCGGCAATGCCCTGGATCACTGTTGTTTTGCCAGCACCGTTACTGCCATCACAAACCAACATAAAACCTTTACTCATACACACTCTCTGCGGTACCACACGATACCGTATACAAATACCTGAAAATGGCTGCCATTATAGCGGTTTCGTGTCGCTATCAGTAGGATTAATTCATTGAATAGTGTACCGTTTAGTGCATTAATCGATTTTCGCAGGGAAAAATAATGCAAATTGATCTTCATCACGCTATGACCTGGGTGGTAGCCCGAGATGCCGGATTCTCGCCTGCTCAGGCCAGCACCATTGCCCATGCGGCACAATATGTGGATGATGCCACCAACTATGGCCACATTGAATTTGGCAATGGCGCAGCCTATGAGCGTATTGCGACCGCCCATAAAATGCTTGAATATCGCAACCTGGACAGCCTGAAAAACATGAAAGTCTGGGTGCCATTTCATTTTTTACCGGGCAATGGCGGACTACCGGCGGGACAAAATCCCAATGGCAGCTTTATTCAAAAGCTCATTTGTCAGCCTCACTCGTATGTGGCCAAAGACATGGTCGCAGAGGTGTTGGCGGACAAAGACCGCCCTTATTCATTGCACAGACTGGGCATCACGGCACACGTGTTTATTGACACCTGGGGTCACCGGGGCTTTGCCGGTGTTGACCACCCGGTCAATCATGTGCGCGATATCAAAGATCACAATGGCCAGACACATCACTCGCTGATCGCAAAAGTCAGCGGATATTTTGCCAATATCCTGCAAGACCACATTCCTAGTCTGGGCCATGGTCAGGCGTTGTCTCATCCGGACTTGCCACACCAGCACTGGTCTTATCAAAATGGTTTAGGGGAGCACATTGAGCGCAATAACCCCGTTGACTTTTTACAAGCAGCAGATGAGCTGTGCAAGGTTTTTCAGACGTACCTGGTCAAGCCCATCACCGGGCTATCGCCGAATGTAAAACAGCAGATTGCACGGTGTTTTACTCAGTTCACCAGTGATGCTCCTGAGCTGCGACACCAGCAGTGGCTGGATGCCATTGCCGCCGACCGCTTTGGTCTGGGTGCCCACCAGCTCAGTTATATCGCCAAAGGTCCTGGGTCCTGGAAGTATCAGGCCCTTGGCACCACACTGGCACAGGGCGATGAGGCTTGCTACGAGTACCACCCGGACTTTATGCACAGTGACTGGAAGCACTTTCATGATGCGGCGAAAAAACACCGTCACAGCATCATAGTAGATATTCTGCCCAGATACGGGATCTGTGTCAGTTAAACCCGGTTGCACTGCCATCTGGCTCTGAAGCGGTGCAGCTAAAGCTATTGTTTTTTGAGGGTCACCGGCTGATCTTTAACGCCGGCATAAAACACCACTATCTGCGCGGCTTCTTTACCTATGCTCTTACCCCAGTGCCAGGTATTGACAACCTCAACCAGAGTATCGCCCGCTTTGATGTGGAGCATTTCCCCGCTTTGAGTTTCGACCTGCAATTCTCCGCTGAGCAACAGCCCGGCGTTAATATACGGGTGCTTATGCGTTGGCAGCGTCTGACCGGCGGGAATGGTAAAACGCATGATCTGCACCTCCGGCTGACCTTGAGGATAGGCAGGTAAAACTGCACCATTCCAGCTGTGCAGCTGCTTGGTCAGGGTTTCAACCTGAATTTTTCCGCTGTGCGCTTGCTCTGCACTGACACTCATGGAACTCAGCAGCAACAGGGCCGAAAAGGAAAAAGCGATATTGTTCATAGGTGTTATTCCGTCGTTATTTTCCCCACCCTAACGCATTAATGTGGGTTAATTGTGAAGCACCGTCTCGATGATCTGGCGCTGTGGCGAGAGCCTTAGCATGATGTCGCATTGCTCTGGCAAAGTTGCTAACCCCCACTGTGTGAGGCGCTGGAAAAACTGCACAAAATGCGCCACTTCCGACTGCGACATGCGGCGCGCCTGAGCGCCAGACAGGCTAAGCTTTTGCTCCTGTTCAAAGCGCCAGCGGGCAACATAAGTAAACGCCTGCGCGTTGAGGAAAATGAGCTTGTCCAGTTGTGCAAACAGCGGCTGATAGTCTGCTTTAAGAAAGTGATTAACTGCACATCGATAACGCCCTTCTGGATCCCGGTTTTGTTCTAACGGGTTAACCGGATCACTGAGTTGTTGCTCAGTTTGTGGCTCGACGCCCAGGCACCAGCCCTCGACAATGAGGACATCCAGCGCCTCGGTCTTTGTCCATTTTCCCGGTTCAAATGGTTCATCCATGGACTTGTCGAAGCGGGGTAAGGTAAGCGGCCTACGGGCCCGAAATTGCGCGAATACATCCTTTGCCAATTCAGTGTTATGCGTGCCGGGGACACCGCGGGTTTGAAACAGGGGGTGGATATCTGCGGCACGTTTTGTGCGCTCGGCCCGGCTCAGATAAAAGTCATCCAGCGATACACATTCAGCATTGAGGCCGAGCTGTATCAGATACGCTTTTAAATACGCCGCCAGTGTAGATTTGCCACTGCCCTGTGAGCCGCTGATCCCAAGGCACAAAGGCACCTGCTGCTCAACCTGCTGTGCCAGCCAGCGCGTAACCGGTGCCAGTGGCTGGATATACTGCGCATCAAGGCACTGATTATCACAAAATGCCTGCTGCCAGGGCGACAGATTCCGAGGTTTATCCATAGGGCACTCAGCTAGTTAGTCAGCTCATACTTATAACCCGCACCATAAATGGAATGAATAAACTCGGTGTCAGGAGACAACTGTGACAGTTTTTTGCGAATTTTTTTAATATGGCTGTCTATAGTGCGGTCACTGACGATGCGGTCGTCGTCGTAAATGTTGTCCATTAATCGCGAGCGATTGTATATGCGTCCCGGATGCGCTACCAGCGTTTGCAATAAAACAAATTCCACCTGGGTCAGTTCAACAGAGTTGCTCTGATAACTCACAAACAAAGTATTTTCGTCCAGTGTCAGTTGCTCAGACTGAGGCACGTTCGACCCTACCCGGCGCAAAATGGCTTTCACCCGGGCAACCACTTCTCGCGGACTGTAGGGCTTACAAACATAATCATCAGCCCCCACCTCAAGCCCGAGGAGCCTGTCTATTTCTTCGACTTTGGCGGTTGTCATGATGATCGGCACCATAGAATGACGACGCACTTCCCGACAGATCACGATACCGTCAACGTTGGGTAGCATCAGGTCAAGCAAAATAATGTCGGGTTTAAAGCTTTCCACGGCAGCCAGGGCATCGGCACCGTCATGCACCATGTGGAGCTCATAGCCTGCCTGGGTAACATACTTGCCCAAAATGGTCGCAAGTTTTTGCTCGTCTTCTATGATCAGTACTTTTTGCATCTTCTGCGTTCACTTAGCTTTGGGTCTTCTCCTTCCCAAAATTAAGTGAAATCGCTTGAATTTACAACCCTTTTAAGTAAAACGCATTACCACAGCTAAGCCACCTAACTCACTCTCACGAGCCGAAATAGTGCCATTATGGGCCTGCACTATACTGGTACAAATGGCCAGCCCCAGACCTGACCCCCCCGAGACCCGATCTCTGGCCTGCTTAACGCGGTATAGCCGATCAAACAGTTTATCCAACAGCGCGGCGTCCACACCCGGTGAACTGTCCTCCCAGACGATCTCGGTGTGCTTACCCTGTTGCTTGATGGTCACCAGGATTTGCCCCGGATTGTGCAACTCAGAGTCGGTATAGCGTAGTGTGTTTTGCATCAGATTACTAAACAGTTGCGTCATCCTTCTGTCGTCACACTCCATCAGGTTTTGGAGGTCGCCTTTAAGCCGGTACACAAAGTGACGATTGGCTAACTGCGCCTGATGATTGCCAAAGGTTTGCTCAACCAGTTCACCCAGACAATGTGACGCCATCTGATAGCTTAGTGAGCCTCTGTCCGACATGGATAACTGATGCAGATCATCCACCAGCTGAGTCAGCCGGCCAATCTCCTCATGCAGAGATTGCAACTGCGCGGGATCTGTGTCTATCACACCATCGATCATGCCCTCCAGCTCAGCTTTAAACACAGCGATAGGCGTGCGCAGTTCATGGGAAATATCGGCAATCCATTGCTGTCGGGCTTGCTGGTTTTCCCGCAGGGTCTCGGACAACGTATTCAAATCTCTTGCCAGCATACCCAGCTCGTCGTTACTGTCAGGGTTTAAGTTGCTCTGATAGTCGCCCCTTGCAAGATTTTGTGCTGCACGGCGCAGTGCCAGTACCGGGGCAACCAAAAAGTGGCTGAACGGAATGGCCAGTAAGCTCGACGCAATCAGGGCAACAATGGCGATGTACATAAACCAGTTTTTTTGTCGCTCTGCAAACAGGCTGTCAAAGCGATTACTGACAACCAGCCCATCTTCCAGGCCCACATATCCCAGCAAAGGTGACGATGGGACCTCGGACTGGTGTACGGGTACCCACAAGGTGGTTCTGGTCGTTGTCAGAGAGCCAATTACCTGCTCGCCCGCCGCGTTTTTAAACACCAGACGACCACCATTATCACCATGGCCCCTGGGTGGTCTGCGCTTTTTGGGAGGATGGGCACCTCGTTCTCCTCTGGGCGGGCGATCAGCACCAGGCTGTGGGCGTCTGTCGGTGTGATACTGCGCCTGAGCACCTTGCTCAGTGCGAACGCCACGACCGCCCCAATCGGGCTCAGAACCCCGCTCATTGAGTTCTGATGGTCTGCGCGATCGCTGCATGGAAGGGCTGTCGTAACTGTCATAAGACGGGGCAGTACCGGACGAAGTGGCACTCACCCCGTTCCCTCGTAACTCTCTTACCAGCTGATGCCAGGCCGGATGGCGATGAAACACCCAGTCTTCACCATAACGGGCAAAGTTGTCGCGAATGCTCGGCACCAGGGCAATCAGCCGGGCGCGGCTGTTTTGCTGAATATAATCACGAAAGCTCTTTTCAAACGCCGCCTGATTAGCAAAGTAAATCGCCATGATCAATACAGTGTTGACCAACAACAAAATAGCCAGCAGCTTGTGCCGTATTGTCAATCTCATGGTGTAGCTACCCCTGTGAGCGGAATTCAAAACATGTAAGACCAGATGCTAATCAGTATGTAAGGTCAATGTGCAAATAGTGTGGAAGTAGTGACGAATTTTACCAAAGTGGGAACACGTCAGAGCGCTTACTTTGTGCAGGCGGTCCGTCACATTCAACACGGACCGGGACTCGAACCGAATATAAAGTGACTAATTGAACTGTACGATTTCCAGGCCGAGTATATAGCCTTCACCTTCGCTGTTATTGCCGCAACGGATCACTTTAACATGCGCATTTAGAGGGGGAATAGAGCCACCATGGCTGTCGATAAACACCTCCAGCATTTCGTTGATCTCCAGAGGCTCGTCAACAATAATTGATAGCCCCGTGGCACTTAAGTCATGGCAGGTACCTTGCAGTTTATGGCCCGTTGACAACACGGTCAATTGTGCCTGAGTATTGACCATCATGCGCATAAAGCGCCGTTTATCCTCGTGTATCATGGCATGCTCCACTCTTTCTTATCATTGCTTGCCTGCAAAAAATTACCTGGGAATAATTTGCACCATATTTTTTATTTTTTCCGATAAGGATTGCATTGAAAAAGGTTTAACCACATAGGCATCACAGCCGGCATCAAAACCCGCCTGCATTTCCTGCTCCGACTCAAGGCCCGACACCATGAGCACCGGAATATCACGGGTCTCTGGCGTATTTTTCAGCATTCGGCACGTGTCGTAGCCATCCAGCCCGGGCATGCACACATCGAGCAATATCACATCCGGTGGATCCGCTATCGCATTAGACAGGCAGCTCTTACCCGATTCAGCATAACTAAACTTAAATGCATCCGACAAAGCCATAGAGAGCATTTCAAAATTGAAATACTCATCGTCAACCACTAACACATGCGGCGTTTTCATCCTGTTCCCCTGTGTGGACATAGTCAATGCCGCTTCCTTTTCACAATCCAAAAATAGTTTCCTCTTAATAAGGTAATTGCCCCAATACAAATTGCAAGTCAAAACACACTATTCGATCTCATTTAGCGCATTGGTGATCCGTTTGGCCGAAATCGGATAGGGTGTTCCTAGTGTTTGAGCAAACAAAGACACCCGAAGTTCCTGCTGCATCCAGAAAATCTCGTCAAGTGCCGCAGGCATGGGGATCCCTTTTGGTTGTTTGTTACATTTATCGCTATACGCCGCCGCCACTTTTTCCAGCTCCAGCACACATAAACGATCCCGGTTAGGGTCAACAGGCAGTTTTTCCAGGCGTTTTTCAATGGCTTTCATATAACGCAGTAAGTCAGGCAATTTGTGCGCCCCATGCTGGCTGACGAACCCTTTGAAGATCAGGCTTTCCAGCTGAGACTTGATATCTCCGTGCGCGGTGATCATGGTTAAATCAACCCGCCCTTTCATGCGCTTGTTAATGCCGTGCGCAATGCTCAGCACCTGCTCTACCGCCGACGCAATATCGACCACTTTGTCTCCAAGTTCAGCCCGGACATATTCTTTGGCATTTTCAAAGTCCTGCTCAGAGCGGATCGCAGTGTAATCTCCCAGTAGGGCATCTATTCCCGCTGCGGTACAATCGTCGATCAGGTCATTAATTTTACCAAACGGATTAAAATACAGCCCCAGCTTTGCTTTATTCGGCAAATGCTGTTGTAAATATTTCACCGGTGAGGGCACGTTCAGCATCACCAGTCGACGCAAACCGAGGCGATGCGCCTGTTGTGCCTTGAGCGGATGGTCAAATAAACTGATTGAGGTGCTTTGCTTGTTGTCTACCAGCGCCGGGAAAGCTTTGATCTCATAGCCGCCCTGCTTTTTAGTGTATTCCACAGGCAGGTCACCAAACGACCACTGCGTCAGCCCCTCCTGCTCTATGCCCTCTTCGGCCACTTTAGACAGCGTTTGTGTAACCTTGCCTTGTAATTTGGCTTTGAGTGCATCCAGATCATAGCCATGTGCAATCACCTTATTGTGTTCGTCCAGTACCTGAAACTGCATTTTTAAGTGCGATTCCAGAGCCCCGAGATCGAATGCCTCAGCGTCAACTTTAACCCCCGTCATACGCAACAAGCGATTGGCCAGGGCTTCAAGAAAACCGCCCTGCATTGGCTCTATGGCAGCAAGCACCGCATCGGCATAGTTGGGCGCCGGAACAAAGTTGCGTCGCAGGCTTTTTGGCAGACTCTTGATCAAAGAGCAGATCAATTCATGACGCAGTGCCGGAATATGCCAGTCAAACCCTTCATTGGCCACCTGGTTAAGCAGTGGTAAGGGGATGTTCACCGTCACGCCGTCAACCGGCTGACCGGGCTCAAAATGGTAGCTCAATGGCAACATCAGATTGCCCTGCTGCCACACGTCAGGATAATCCAGCGCCGTAATGTGCGACGCTTCGTGCTGCATCAGGGCATCTCTGTCCATATGCAAAAAGCGTTTATCGGTTTTTTTCTTCTCTTTCCACCAGTGGTTGAACGCAGCCCGATTATTGACATCGGCCGGGATCCGCTGCTCATAAAACGCCTGCATCATATGCTCATCAACCAGAATATCCCGACGACGCGCTTTATTTTCCAGATCCTGAATATCTTCAATCAGGGCCTGATTGTGCTTTAAAAAGGCCTCATTTTGACCCAGTTGCTGCGCAACCAGCGCTTCTTTAATAAACAGTTCGCGACACAGCGCCGGTTCAATCTGACTGTAAACCGTACGCTTTTTGCCAACTATGATGAGGCCGTACAGGGTTTGCTGTTCAAAGGCGATGACACAACCCTGTTTCTTTTCCCAGTGCGGTTCACTGTAACTACGCTTAACCAGATGCTCCGCCAGCGGGGCAACCCAGTTAACATCAATTCTGGCATTAATACGGGCATAGAGCTTACTGGTTTCTACCAGTTCAGCCGCCATCACCCACTTCGGACTTTTCTTAAACAGGCCAGAGCCCGGGAAAATATGGAACTGGCTGTTGCGCGCCCCTTTGTAGAATTTTTTCTCGTCTTTTTGACCTATGTGGCTCAACATCCCGCTGAGCAGCGCCTGGTGAATGGCTTCGAAGCTGGCGTCGTTGCCCGAGGCCTTCAGGCCCATTTCGGTACACACGGTGGTGAGCTGATAAACAATATCCTGCCACTCTCTGACCCGCATATAGGCTAAAAAGTCTTTCTGGCATTGCTTTCTGAACTGGCTGCGACTGAGCGCTTCCTGCTGCTCCTCCAGATACTGCCAGAGGTTTAAAAACGCCATAAAATCCGAGTCCGGATCTTCAAACCGACCATGCTTTTCATCCGCAGCACCGCGCTTTTCCTGCGGTCTTTCTCTGGGGTCCTGAATCGACAGTGCCGCTGCGATAATGATCACCTCACGCAATGCACCCAAAGGGGCTGATGCCAGTACCATGCGGGCCAGTCGCGGATCTATCGGTAAGCGGCTGAGCTTACGCCCGGTCTGGGTCAGCGTGGTTTGCTCACGTCTGGCGGCAGGTTTTACGGCACCCAACTCCTCAAGCAAGGTGACACCATCTGTGATATTGCGGTTATCGGGTGCCTGCACAAACGGAAACCGCTTGATGTCGCCCAGACCCAGCGCCAGCATTTGTAAAATAACCGATGCCAGATTGGTGCGCAGAATTTCCGGATCGGTAAATTCAGGTCGGCCAAGGAAATCTTCCTCCGAGTACAGTCGGATACACACGCCCGCGGCAACCCGGCCACAGCGACCCATACGCTGATTGGCACTGGCCTGAGAAACGGCCTCAATCGGCAATCGCTGAACCTTAGTACGGGCGCTGTAGCGGCTGATCCGCGCCGTGCCCGGGTCGATAACATAGCGGATCCCAGGGACTGTCAGCGAGGTTTCGGCCACGTTGGTTGACAGCACAATACGACGGTGACTGTGGGCAGCAAAAATGCGATTTTGCTCCGCATTCGACAAACGGGCATACAAAGGCAGGATCTCAACCCCTTTGAGGTTACGCTTACTCAGCGCATCCGCCGTATCGCGAATTTCCCGCTCGCCATTCATAAAGATCAGAATGTCTCCGGGGCCTTCTGCACACAGCTCGTCTACGGCATCGAAGATCCCCTGTAGCTGGTCGTTTTCAGCTTCACTCTCATCCCCTCTGGCATCAATCACGGGGCGATAGCGCACTTCTACCGGATAGGTACGGCCCGATACTTCAATGATAGGCGCGTTATTAAAGTGCCTGGAAAAACGCTCCGGATCGATTGTCGCTGAGGTAATGATCACCTTCAGATCCGGGCGCTTGGGAAGCAGGTTTTTCAGATAGCCAAGGATAAAGTCGATATTCAGACTGCGCTCGTGGGCTTCATCTATGATGATGGTATCGTACTGGTTCAGGTATCTGTCTTGCTGGATCTCTGCCAGCAAGATACCGTCGGTCATTAATTTGATATAGCTCTTATCAGACACCTGATCGCTGAAACGGATCTTAAAGCCAACCTCCTGACCAAGTTCACAATTAAGCTCTTCGGCAATCCGGTTTGACACGCTGCGTGCGGCCAAACGTCGTGGCTGAGTGTGACCAATATAGCCATCAACACCACGGCCCAGTTCCAGACAGATTTTAGGTAGCTGAGTGGTTTTACCTGAGCCGGTTTCACCCGCGACTATCACCACCTGGTTCTCGGCAATGGCTTTTTTAATGTCGTCTTTTTTCTGGCTGACCGGCAGCGACTCGGGATATTGCACCGTCGGCAGTTCAGCCAGGCGCTTCACTCTAAGCGTTTTACTGTGCTCTATGTCACGCGTTATCTGAGTAAGTACCTTTTGTTGTTTCGCTTCGTCTTTTATTTTTTTGACGCCCTGAAGACGTTTTTTAAAGAGAAACTGATCCTTTTTGAGGCAATCCGCTATGTTCGAATACAACGACTGCAAATCCACTACACGACACCTTGTTACTGAGAAAATCGTCGCGTAGTCTAACAAAAAGCATGCAGTCAGCCCAGTCCCTTTGACGGGGGCTGTGTACTAAATTAGCGCAGGTAAAGTCGTCGATACAACGAGTGGGCCGAACAGCGCGCCAGGCACACTCGCCGACAGGTCTGGCGAGCGATTCAATACTCAGACAAAGCGATGTCCCGATTCATAGGTATCGTGGAGGTGCTTATCAATGGCATAAAGCACATGAGTACGGCTGATCACTCCAACCAGCCGACAATCACTGTCACAGACCGGATAAATTTTCGGCTTGTCCGCCGTCATTCTGTCTGCCAATTTTAAAATGCTGTCATCCGGGCTGACACACAATGGCTCAGCATTCATTACATCAGCCACTATGCTGTGTGATTCGTTCTGATAAGTAGCTTCGAGCATAGTGCGGATACAATCTTGCTCAGATAAAAAGCCCACCACGCGTTGCATGTCATCAATCACCGGGCCTCCGGACTGACCACTTTGCAGTAATTTTTCCACTGCCGATTCGATGCGCATGTCCGCTTTAAAGGTCACCGGACGATGATTCAGATAGTCTGCTACTTTGACAGATTGCATATTTCATTCCCCTAAAAAAACACCAGCTTCATATTAAATAGTAGCTGGCGTTACAAAAATTGCCCAAATTTGCAGACGTTAAGCAGACTGATTAGGGTTATTGTGCCTCTTTGAAAATACCAACATAGGTAGGCTGAGTGTTGGATTTACTGGCCCGATACATGCCCTTGGTGTTAAATGGCATACTGATATTGCCCTTGGCATCTAAAATAATCACCCCGCCGGTTCCACCCGCACGTAACATAGGGCCAAAAATCACGTCCTGCCCGGCTTGCACCACGGATTTGTCCTGATACTGCACCCGCGCGCAGATATCAGCGGCAACGTTATAGCGGATAAAGTACTCACCGTGCCCGGTTGCTGATACTGCACAAGACTCATTGTCTGCAAAGGTCCCCGCGCCAATAATCGGCGAGTCACCAACACGACCAAATCGTTTTGCTGTCATACCGCCTGTCGATGTGCCTGCGGCCAGGTTGCCTTGTTTGTCCAGCGCCACGGCGCCCACTGTGCCCATTTTATATTGCAGTGGCAATTGCTGATGCTGTGCCTGATAGTCTTTGCTGCCCTGCTCGGCTTGTTCCAGCTTCTTTCGTGCTTTTTGCCAGGCTTCATGACGGTGAGGCGTATCAAAATAGTCGTTGTTAACGAACGGCATACCTTCACGTTTAGCAAATTCCTCGGCACCTTCACCACTGAGCATCACATGCACCGATTTCTCCATGACCGCTCTTGCCAGCTCGATGGGATTTTTAATATGTTTAACACCGGCAACCGCACCGGCCTGACGATCGCGTCCATCCATAATTGATGCGTCCAGCTCATGCGCCCCTTCATAAGTATAAACCGCGCCTTTTCCGGCATTAAAGAACGGCGAGTTTTCAAGCACTGTAATTGCCGTAGTGATGGCATCCAGGCTTTCACCTCCTTGCTCCAACACGGCGTAGCCCTGCTCAACGGCCGCTTTAAGCGTCTGTCTATAGGCTTTTTCCTGCTCAGGTGTGAAGCGTGATTTTTCAATCGTGCCGGCACCACCATGAATAGCAATCGCAATGGGTGTCTCAGGTTTGGCTGCAAAAGCAGGATGTGCCACGCTCAGAGCGGCGAATATGGATGAGGTGATAAGAATACGGCGCATGTTGAGTTCCTGTTGTACTTTTATTATGGAACCAAGTTGCCGGAATTGAATTTCGAATACAAAAAAAAGCGATAAAAAAAGCGCCCTCAGGCGCTTTTTAACAATAGATAGTCATTACTGACTTAGCTTGCCTGACGCTTTGCTTTCAGACGAGCCAGACGGCCAACCTGATGTGTAGAAGTCAGGAAAGAGAAGATAGGTGCCAGGTAACCACGCTTACGCAATTCCAGGTATGCTTCATCGCTCAGCTCGTTCAGCTTACGCTCGTCTACCAGGTAGATACCGTTAATGTCTTTCTTCTCACCTGCGATTTCAACAGTCAGAGTCTGTTGAACCAGCAGGTCTTTATCAGCCAGGTATTGTGTGAAGGCTTCAGTAACACGAGAAAACTCGATGTAGTTAACCAGTGCTTCTTTACGACGCTCCAGGTATTCAGTTTCTTTGCCATCTTCGAACAAAGCATTACCTTCTTCTTCACCTACCAGCGGGCTTGCTTCGTCAATAACGATGCCGTACTGATCTTGCTCTGGATGCTTCACCAGACCAAATGGGTAGCGAGAAGCAGCAAGAGGTGCGATGCCCGCAGTCCACTCGTCATTTTGTACAAACAGGTTTTCACCTGGCTCAAGGCCAAACAAAGCCACTGCCTGATACTGGCCGCTTTCAGTGTTCTTAACAAATGCCATCGGGAATTCAGTCGCAACACGTGCAAACTCGTGTGCAACAACCGGGATCAAGTGCTGAGATTTTAAAAATTCTACGTTAATGCCATTTTTTACTTTGATGTTGGCATGTTTCTCATTGTGTAAAGGCTGCACTTGTTGCTCCGCCATAATACTGCTCCGTTTTATCGTAAAGTTGTTATTTATATGCGTCCAAGGCTATAGCTTTTCAAGGTAAAAGAAAAGAAATATTGTGGTTAAATTCTTTGAAAGCCATATCTTGATGCTTTTGCAACCAGCGTGCTGTGCGTTTCTAATATTGCACCAGCCTTTTGCTGCTGCCGGGCTACCAGCTTCAGCATAGCTTCCTGTTGTGACACTTTTTGTGGCGAAGGATAATTGCATCGACTGGGATAGTTCATGCCATATAACACATACAGGTGATTCTCCAGCCTGAACACATCCAGACTGCTGACAAAGTCATACTCATTGGGAATATCGTTTCTCCACAATGCCAATTTGTGTTGCAGTGAGTCTGGGATCGTCTCTGCTGCGCGATTCATTCGCCAAAACTCACTATCGTCACGATTTGAGATACAATAGTGAAGTTTGATAAAATCAATGATTGACTGCCAGACATGCGTCATATGTTGATTAAACTGCTGCGCAATGGGCGGTATGTCCTGGTGCACATCGGGTAAACGTCTAGAGAGCATTCTGGCTGCTAAATCAAAAACTAATAACCCAGTTGCTTCCAACGGTTCAACAAACCCTTGTGACAGTCCAATGCCGATACAGTTTTTCACCCAGGCTTGTGCTCGATAACCCACCTGCATTTTGATCAGCCGCGACTCGACAGCATCTTCAGACTTTCCCAGATAAGCGGATAAATCGCGATGGGCCTGTTCATGGGTCGTAAATTGATCGCTGTAAACGTGGCCTACCCCTTTACGGGTTTGCAGCCCAATGTCCCAGATCCACCCTGCCTGCTGGGCTGCTGAAATAGTGTAAGGCGGTACTTCTTGCTCATTTTCATAAGGGACCTGTGTCACCACAGCGTGGTTGGCGAACAATACATCACTTTTATCGATAAACGGGGTGTTGAGTGCTTTACCGAGCAATAATGACTGAAAACCACTACAGTCAATAAACAGATCGCCTTCAAGCAGTCCCCCCAGCTTCAGCTGTAACCCTGAGATGGCGCCATCCGGTGTCAGTTTGACTGATTCAACGTCATCCAATATATGCTTTACCTGGCGATTTTTGGTTGCATGATCTGCAAGTAATGCTGAAAACTTACCCGCATCAAGGTGAAAAGCATAGTTAATCATGCGCTCATATTCAGCATTGGTGATCAACTTTGGCGCTCTATTTTCTAGTGCAATATGGGCCTGGATGGAAACGCTTAGATCAAAGCGTGTCCTGGCCTCAGGTAACTGATGCAACCAGTAAGGCAACAGATTAACCCCGTTAACATTTGGATCGTCAAACGGGTGAAAATAGCAATGGGGCTGTCCGTCAACAGGCTTGTTCCAGCCCGTAAAGTGGATGCCATTTTTAAAGGTTGCATCGCACAGCCGGAACATATCCGACTCCCGGATCCCAAACTTTTTCAGGCTATCAACAATAACAGGGACCGTCCCCTCACCGACCCCGATCGTAGGAATGTCAGGAGACTCAATTAATGTAATAGACACATCCTCGGACGCATCCGCGGCCAAATGATTAGCAGCCAGCCAGCCCGCTGTGCCACCTCCTACAATGACGATACGTTTAATTCTGGTTTCTGCATTTTGCACAATTCACCTCACAACCACTGAAAAGACCACCACCGACGGACATACCGCTTTTACTATAAACAATGTACGCCTGTCTCGATCTTGCCATAAAACAGGCATAAAAAAGCCCCACTATTTAAGCAGGGCTTTTCCAAACAACAAAATTAGAAACGTAAGTTTGCACCCAATGCAATCTTGCGCTCACCCACATAGCTCCATGCAGGGAAGTTGTGTTTCGTTTCTTCTTTCAACAGACCGTCAGAGCCTGAGATACCAATCTGGTAGCTGTCTTCTTCGAGAATGTTTACAACTTCAAGTGTCAGGCTGATATTGTCATTCACCTGGTAGTTACCAGTGAAGTCCAAAGTACCGAAGTCCATATGCTCACGTGAAGAATAGAAACCCGTTTCACGGATCATGAACTCAGAACGCCAGTTATAAGCCAGACGCGCGCCGAAGTCATCATTCTCGTAGTAACCGACTAAGTTAACCGTATGATCAGAGCTGTCTGAGAAACGGCCGATACGGTCATCGAAGTTTGTTTCTTCTGACGAGCTGTCGGCATACGTATAGTTGACGATGGCACCAAAGCCGTTGTCAAACGCGTGCTGCAACTGAAGCTCAAGGCCGATTACATCACCACCGTCGCCATTTACGCGGTTAACAATGTTCCATACATCACAATTACACGCGGGATCTTTGATACCGATAGACTGATTTGGTGTAGTTGAAGAGGTTACGAATGTCTCGATGTCTTTGTAGAAGAACGTCGCGCTTGCGAAGTTGCTGTCACCGTAATAGTACTCATAAGACACGTCCAGCTGAGTTGCTTTGAACGGCTCAAGACCTGGGTTACCGGTTACTTCTTGCTGGTCATTCGGGTTTTCATTGTCGTAACCACTCAGGCTAGAACGTGCAAACACATCCTGGTAGTTAGGGCGACTGATAACCTGCGCGATTGAACCTCTCAGGATAGTGTCTTCATCCAGGTCGTACGCGATATTGAAGCTTGGCAGGATATCTGAGTAATCCGCTTCTTTGTTAGACAAGGTCTTCGACTTCAGCGCATTACCACCGTAGAAGTTACCTGAATCAGTAATACCCGTTACTGTGATGTCTGAGCCATAGTAGTCACTGTTGACATCTGTAGAGATGTAACGCAGACCAAAGTTACCACGGTAGTTTTCACCACTGAAATCAGCCATTACGTAAAACGCAAAGTTTTCTTCTTCAAGCGCGGCATAACCACTGCGGTCACGCACATATTCGCTGAAGTTCTGCGCGGTATGGTTGAACATTGCATCCAGGTGTGGACCCGGGATAGTGATATATTCGAAACCCGCTTCGTTTACGCCATTGCCATATAGTTGTGCCGGTGCAATATCAGCAATATCAGCAATCACACTGGTTGGATCATTTTCATCACGCAGTACCGGCGCGCCATTCGCATCACGCTGAATGTTTGCCAGACCTTTGAAATTATCTTCTTCCACCTTGTGGTTAGTGAAGCGTGCACCAACATGAACAGCGGTGATGATGTCATGGTCAAGCATGAACTTAGTATCAAGCTGTGCATACGTTTCTTCATCCGTATTCGGCTGATTACGTACTGCCCATGCTGCTACGCCCGGGCTACCCTCATTCCAGTGACCAACGCGATAATCATTTTCTTTTAGCTGGATCTTAATACGCTTGCCCGTCATGTCGATCATGCCGTAGCGATCTTCATGAGAACCAATCAAACCACCATAGTTTGTTTGCGCTTCTGTACCACCAGTTGCTTCTGAACGACCAATACGGCCGGAGATTTCAAACGTGTCACGCTTGAATTCAAAACCAAAATCAACGGTTTCAGATTCCATCTTCGCACGACGAGCAAACGCTTGAAGCCAAGACGGGTTATCAGTTGGTGTCGCTGCTGTTGCTTCAGACAACATACATACGCCATCCGGGTTTTCGCCCAGGCAGTTTGCGCCAGCCTGGAAAATCCAGAAGCTGCTGTTGTTGTTGTTCGCTTCAAGCTCAAGATTCATGTATGTCAGGTCGAATGATAGCTCATCCGTAGGCGCATACTGGAACGCAACATTGGTTGCTGTTCTTTCACGCTCTTGCAGGAAGTAGTTAGCAGAAACTGCACCATTCCAGCCAGCCAGTGACTCATTACCGCGACGCACATAGTCGGTTTCCTGTACAGCTAACGCAGCAAGTACACCAAATGTTTCGTCGTCGTTTTTATAACTTGCAAGGCCACTGTAAGCAGGATCCCACTGCTCAGACTGGCTTGAGTAAACACTTTTAACAGAAGCGAAAACGGTTCCGGAATCCAGGTCTAATGGTTTGCGGGTTTTTACGTTAACCGTACCACCAACACCACCTTCTACGATGTTTGCCTGCGAAGACTTGTAAACGTCGATACCTGAAATCAGTTCAGGTGGCAACAAGGTGTAGTTGAAGCTTCGATCGATTGCTTGCTCAGTATACCAACCTGTAGAAGCAACGTTCTGACCGTTAAGCGTGGTTAACGTTAACTGGCTGGATGCACCACGGATTGATACTTGCTGGCCCTGGCCAAACTGACGACTTACTGCGACACCCGGGATACGACCCAGCGCTTCACCTACGTCACTGTCAGGAAACTTACCGATATCTTCTGCCGATACCGCATCTACAACGCTGGTTGCGAAGCGTTTGGTATTAACAGCTTCAGCCAATGAGCGGCGGATACCACGCACTTCAATGACTTCTACGTTCTCTTGAACGCCAGTCTGGTTATCTTCAGCAAACGCTACGCCTGTCACACCCGTACTCAGGATGAGGCCAACCTTAGCTGCCAGTAAGCTTTTTTTAAAATTATTAGCTAACACAGGATTCCCCTTGAATCATTTTGTTGGTTTTTAAATCACTTCTGCCCAGTGATGATGACAACGCTGTCATCTAATAACAAACCATACACCCAAAATTACAGATTCGCTACATCTTTTTTTGTGGCTAACATAAGATTTTTTCAACAAAAACCTAAACCACTGATATAGATAGAATAAATAATTATTCGGTTATAGTTTGTTACAAACGAGGAGAATATATCACAAGCTATGCACTTTTTTACAGAGATTGCGATGAGTTATGTAGAAGATTTGGACCTAATTAATAAACATTTCTAATGTCGGCAAGCTGAGCTATCTGATTATTCCATAAATGTTCGGGCAGAAGCGGATTCAAGGTGATAATAGATCTCAATGACAACGCTGTCATTTTATCTTTTTCATCCTTACTTTGTCCAGTGTATTTATATGACAAATTCACGAAAGTGCCTTTACTCTCGGTGTTGAGTGACGTTTGAACATGGTAAAACAAGCACTTAATTCAGATGAAAGGCATGAGAATTTATCACCACCCTTTCTTTTTCAATGAGATGTGCATACAGGTTGGCGAATAATGAATTCTTTCACTGGCTGGAAACACATGTTGGTGCGATTCTGTCGTCGCATCACTGGGTAATACAAAGTACAGCTCTCTTGCATCTGGCCAGTAACCAGACACAAAAAAGCCCGGTCGAATTACTCGCCGGGCTTTTAAACACAATCAAGACTGCGTTTGGGTTTATTTGCTCAGATCAAGCATCAGTTTGTTCAGGCGAGCTACGAAGCCAGCCGGGTCTTTCAGGCTGCCACGCTCTGCAAGCAGTGCCTGGTCCAGTAATACTTCTGACCACTGTGCAAACTTATCTTCGTCCTGTTCCACATTCAGGTGTTTAACCAGCTGGTGCTCAGGGTTCAGCTCAAAAATTGGCTTAGCCTCTGGTGCAGACTGACCAATTGACTCCATCAGTTTTTGCATCTGCGAACTCATATCGTGGTCATCGACAACCACACAGGCCGGAGAATCGGTCAGACGGTGTGTAAAGCGTACTTCTTTTACTTTATCGCCCAGCGCTTCTTTGATGCGCTCAACCAGGCCTTCTACCTGCTTCTCGCTCTCTTCCTGCGCTTTTTTGCTCTCTTCGTCTTCCATATCGCCAAGGTCAAGATCACCCCGAGTGATTGACTGGAATTGTTTCTCCGCAAACTCAGTCAGGTGGCTCATCATCCACTCATCAACGCGATCCGACAGCAACAGTACTTCGATGCCCTTCTTACGGAAAATTTCCAGGTGTGGGGAGCTCTTCGCCGCTTCAAAGCTGTCTGCCACCACGTAGTAAATCTTGTCCTGACCTTCGGCCATGCGCTCAATATACTGCTCAAGCGACACATTTTGTACGCTTTCATCAGTGTGGGTAGAGCTGAAGCGCAGTAGCTTAGCAATCGCTTCTTTGTTTGCAGCGTCTTCAGCCGGGCCTTCTTTGATCACCTGGCCAAACTCGTTCCAGAAAGTCTGATAATCTTCTGGCTTGTTCTTGCCCATGCGGTCAAGCATTTTCAGGATACGAGAGGTACAGCCCTTACGAATAGCCTGAGTTACTTTGTTGTCCTGCAGAATTTCACGCGACACGTTCAGTGGCAAGTCGTTAGAATCCAGTAAGCCTTTTACAAAGCGCAGGTAGCTTGGCATAAACTGCTCAGCGTCATCCATGATGAACACGCGTTGTACGTACAATTTCAGACCAGTCTGACGGTCACGGTTCCACATATCGAAAGGCGCTTTTTTCGGAATGTACAATAAGCTGGTGTACTCCGTTTTGCCTTCGACTTTATTGTGCGCCCAGGTCAGTGGCTCTTCCCAGTCATGGCCAACGTGCTTATAGAATTCTTTATATTCTTCGTCGCTGATCTCAGACTTATCGCGCGTCCACAGTGCTGTGGCACGGTTGATACCTTCCCACTCGCCCGGTTGCGCTTCGATTTTCTCACCATCCGGGCCTTCAGATTCTGGTACCGGTGCTTTATACATTTCAACCGGAATAGAGATGTGATCTGAGTACTTAGTGACGATTGAACGCAGACGAAAATCGTCAGCAAATTCCAGTTCGTCTTCACGCAGATGAAGAATAATTTCAGTACCGCGTTCGGCTTTTTCAATATCTGCCAGCGTGTATTCACCCTCGCCTTTTGATTGCCACTCAACCGCCTGCGATTCACCCGCTTTACGCGTGCGTACGGTTACCTCATCAGCCACGATAAAGGCAGAATAAAAACCCACACCGAACTGGCCGATTAGTTGAGAGTCTTTCGCCTCATCACCTGTCAGGTTATTGAAAAATTCCGCCGTGCCCGATTTAGCGATTGTACCCAGTGAGCTTATCACTTCATCACGGGTCATCCCGATACCATTATCAGAAATGGTAACCGTCTTTGCGTCTTTGTCGGCGCTGATACGTACGCGCAACTCAGCATCACCTTCGTACAAATTGCCGTTTTGCAACGCTAAAAAGCGTAACTTATCAGCGGCATCCGATGCGTTGGAGACCAGCTCCCGTAAAAAGATCTCTTTGTTGGAGTATAAGCTGTGGATCATCAGCTGAAGCAGTTGCTTAGTGTTGGCACTAAATGAATGATTTTGTTTGGTATTCTCTGTAGTCATTTGGTACACCCTAACTTATTTGGTACACATAGTAGTACATAGTTAATCAGTTAACTTGCGTTCTGCTCAGGTATATTGTGCTGGGAAGATATTTTTCAAGAGTGTTAAAAGAAAAAAGTTGCAATTAGTGTACTTTCGAAGCAATAAATATTGAAAAAGCCCTTTCGGGCTTTCACTAAATCGCTTTTCTGCCGCTAAAGGCGTGCATCAGGGTCATCCCATCCACCAGTTCCAGTTCGCCACCGACAGGCATACCATGGGCTATTCGGGAGGCGGTCACACCGTGTTGATGGCACATCTCACCAATAAAGTGGGCAGTGGCTTCACCTTCAACCGTCGGGTTGGTTGCCAGAATGACTTCATTGATGTTGCCATTGGCAAGCGTTTTTTCCAGTACATCCATGCCAATTTCGGCCGGGCCAATGCCATCAAGCGGTGATAAATGCCCCATCAATACAAAATACAGACCCTGGTACTGACCGGTTTGTTCAATGGCCAGTACATCACTTGGGGATTCAACCACACACAGCAATCCGGTATCCTGACGTTTTACATTGCTGCAGATATCGCATACCGGCGTTTCTGAAAAAGTACGGCAGGATTCACAGTGGCCGATTTTGTCCATTGCCTGCAACAGACTCTGGCCCAGCTGAGTGCCACCACTGCGGTCCCTTTCAAGCAGGTGAAAGGCAATCCGCTGTGCCGATTTAGGTCCAATGCCAGGTAGACAACGCAAAGCTTCAACCAAAGCTGAGAGTGAGGGAGATAATTGCATAATAAAGCATTCTTAATTTACTGACAGCGTACGGCGAACTGGCTGATATCTATACATCAGTATCTTGTTGCCCGCTAAGCTGTGCTGATCCGATCAATGGTCGCCATCTTACTATGGCTGACACGACAGCGACAAGCCAAAGATAGAGGATAAAGTACTGCCCCGCAGGGCAACAAAAAGGCGGGCAATCGGAGAGTATCGGATCTCATGGGTAAGGGTGAGTACCCGCCTGAAGGACGAAAATTGTGCCTTTAAGTACTTTGCTTAACTTTTGGCCACCAGCTCTTTGGTTACCTGTTCTATGCCGACTTCGCTTATCCGGGCTGTGATCTCTTTTTGTTTGGCGCTTAGCAGTGAGATGCTCTCGGCAACCAGATCGTATACCTGCCACTCACCCGCTTTGTTTTTGCGGAATTTAAATACGATGTCGATAGTCGGTGCATTGGGTTCAACAATTTCGGATTTCACCGACGCGAATTTGCTGTCGTCGCTCACAACCGGCTCAATGAAGTTAACCTGCTGGCCCTTATAGCTCATCAGTGCGTTGGCATAAGTATTGGCCAGGTATTGCTCGACCGCATCAATAAAGGTCACGGCCTGATCCCGGTTGATCTCACGGACATGCTTGCCAAGTAACTTGAAAGACACATATTTGATGTCGATATGAGGCATCAATTGCTCGCGCACGAGCTTTTTCAGCTGTGCTTTTTTCTGGACTTCTTCCAGCGTGTTTAGTTTGCTGATATCCACAAACAGCTGATCGCCAACCGACTTGATCAGGCCATAGGGGTTACTTTGTGTACCGGCTGCTGCAAAACCCGGTACGCTGCTAAACGCCAGTACTGTTACCAGTATAAGTTGCATTAGTCTTTTCATGATCCACTCCCATAACGGTTAATGGGACAAGTTTAGCGCTAACTTTGCAGATAAAAAACACACAAATCAGCACCATATTAATGCTAGATTGGCACCAATCGTCTTTACCTTTAAAATCAATCACTTACCATTCAGGTGCCGAATTAGCATCAATCAGTTGCCATTTCATGTCTTTTTATTGGCAAAAGACAACCCGAAAATGGGGCTATTCAATTCTACTGAGTTTGGTTTTATGATGATCAAATCAATCGTATTTCTGCTGTCACTGCTTACATTGGTAGCAGCCCCTGTTTCTGCGCAGCAGCATGGCTATGCCATCCATTACATTCATGGGGAAGGCAGCGTCGATGGCATTAAACTGGCTTATCAATACCATCCAAAACTGGAACTGCCGGCAGCCTGGCGTCACTTTGATGTACATTTTGAAAGCAGCATCAATTTCTGGCGTTATGGAGACGAAAACCGCCATGACGGAAATTTTGTTCTGGCGGTTTCGCCGGTGATCCGATATCCCTTCACCACCTTAAACGGCCATCCGATTGCTCTGGAGTTTGGCATTGGTCTGGCCCTACTGGATGATACACAGTTTGCGGGTAAAAATGTCAGCACGCATTACCAGTTTGAAGACAGACTGGGACTGGTTTATCAGCTGGACAATGCCAATATCGCTATTCGCTATATGCACTACTCCAACGCCGGATTCAAAAGCCCCAATCCCGGCTTAGACTTTCTGTCTTTATCGTACTCGGCGTATTTTTGAGAAGTTTGGATCTCCGTCAGCCCGGCTAGCCGGGCTTCGTATCCAACTGTAGCCTCGGTATTTTAAGCCCCTGTTTAGCTTCATCCGCCTCGACTAACTGTGGCTAACCCAGACATAGGCAAAGCCCAAGTGGCATTCAGCGTTCCTATTACCACTCCTTCCACCTTGACAAACAAGCAGTTTATTCTAACCTCCAAAGATTAGAGTAAGTTAGTCACTGACTATGCCATATCTGCGTTTTGCCAGGGTAACACGTCATTGGTGCGCTACAGTTAGTAGGGCCAGGGACAGCTTATGACCAGGAAGCAGCTCAGACAGGTTCCACCTGCACTCCTTTTTTCCTCCATGCTTTTAGTCAGTTCACAAAGCGCGGCACAAGGTGATGAACTGGATACATTCATGGAGCTAAGCTTAGAGGACTTACTTGATGTCACCGTGTCATCGGCCTCCGGCATTGAAGAAACACTGCGAGATGCCCCGGCTGCTATGGTGATCATTACCGCCGCGGATATCAGACAACGCGGTTACACAAGCATTGATGAAGTGATCCTGGATCTGCCCGGCTTCGATAGCACAGTCACCAATGGTAATGGCGGAGTGATCACCTATCAGCGCGGCTACCGTACCCCCCTCACCCAGCGCACACTGATGCTGGTCAATGGCATCGTCGATAACCACTTGTGGTATCACGAAGCCACCTTGTCAAAAAATTACCCGCTGTCAAATATAGCGCGGATAGAAGTGCTATATGGCCCAGTTGGCGCTGTGTATGGCCCCAATGCATTTTTGGGGATCATAAATCTGGTTACGTCCGACGCCGACAAGACTCATCAGGGTGATGATTTTTTTAAAGTGAATATTCAGTCGGGCAGCTACGACACACAGAGCATTGATATTGCCGCAGGTGGCACCCATAACAAGCTGACCTATAACTTGTCTGCTAAATACTACTCAAGTGATGAAGCCGACATTGACGATCTGGCGCCCTGGGGTTTTGTCAGCAATGAATTATTAAGCAACCGGGATATATGGGGACCCGTTATTTATGACACCGCATTGTCTGCCAATTGTGCAGCCGACGGCTGTCCTCACAGCTCCAAATACAATGATTTTGGTGCCTACCACGACCCACAACGGGAATGGGGTATTCTTGCTGATGTCGGGTTCAAGAACCTGACGCTGGGGATCATTGAATGGGATATGCGCCACGGCTGGGGGCCGCAATATCCCCACGACAGAGCACAGCCGGCGGCGCAGTGGTATCGCAACTCTGAACAATATTACCTGCGATATGCAGGGTCTTTAAAAGATAAAGTACAGGTAAGTACCCTGTTGCTGAGCAGGCAAAGTGGCAATGGGGGTTACTGGGTTGAATCCTTTCCAGGCTCCAATGCGCTGAGCGGCCCGAATGTGGTCTCAACCTTGACCATTTCACACTGGCGAACCAGTAATAAAAGTTGGTTGTTTAAGCAAGATTATGAATTCGATTACTCTGAGCAGCTAAAGATCAGCGGCGGCATTAAATTTGAAGACAAAGAGCTCACTAAAGCCTATGATGCCTGCGGTTATTTTGCCGAAACCTTTTGCTCATCAGATACACCAGAGACCGCCGGAGATGGCGTTGCACTCAATACAGACAGTACCATCAACATTCAGCCAGACACGCTCAGCCGAATGCCGGACGAAAACCTGGCCAGTCTGACTGACCGAGGCGCGTATATTCAGGCCATCTGGAATGTCAATGACTGGCGAGTCAATGCTGGGGTGAGATTTGACAAAAACAGCTTATACGGCAGTACCACCAACCCCAGAGCGTCTGCCATTTATTTTCTCTCAAACAAATCAACAATTAAGCTGCTTTATGGCACCGCCTTTCAGGAACCAGCCCCCATACAACTGTGGGGCGGCTGGAGCGGTCGTGCTGCCAACCCAAACCTGAAACCCGAAAAGGCGGAAAACTTTGAACTCATTTATATGTATCAGCAAGACAACTGGCTGCATGACTTGTCTCTGTTTACTGCCAGATACGATGACGTCGTAAAAGAAGAAGCCGAAAACGCCGGAAAGCGCAGCACTTATGGTCTGGAATATCGCGGTAAGTTTGAGTTCAGCAACTTTATTACGGGTGCTGCCAATATTTCCGGCTACCTGTATTACACCCATACAAAAACCAAAAGTAGTGTCAGCTACGACCACTCGCTGGGCCTGTGGGTAGGCGAAGGGATCGAAAATTGCCAGGACATTGCAACAAATCATACGCTATCTTACAACCCCTGCCAGGATATGAATGTAGAGCTTGGAGATATCGCGCCACACAAAATCAGTACCGGGCTCAATGTACCGGTCAGTGAGGCGCTTAATATCAACGTCAGGGCCAACTGGATCGCCAGTAAACCGCTGTATTTGAGGAACACACTGCGTGCCAAAGGCAGGGAAAATGATGCCTATTTAACGGTAGACGCCAATATCATTTACCGGTTCGAATCGTTAGAAGTGGCATTTAAAGTAAAAAATCTCTTTGATGAAATCTATTACCATTCGGGCGCGGAAGCCGCCGCGAGTGGCGATGATTTTGAGCAGCGTTCACAGGGCTGGGCTAACTCCCTCATCCCTCAGCCAAAACGTAGCTTTATGCTGTCGGTGAGTATGGAGTTTTAGTTGAGTTTGCATTGTTAATCTGTTCGCTTGTAAAGTCGAATTTGTGACGTTTAATTTTAACACTCGGTGTTTTTCAACCTGGAATTGCACCCGTTTCAAGTGGCTGTTCATTTAGCTCCGCCCTCTAAGCGTCATTAACGCCATACTCTCTTTTTATACGCCTGAGCGCTACTTCATCAATTGCTCAAGTTTTTTTTCCTCTTGGTAAGAGAATGTCACGTAGCCAATTGGTACGTCAGTAGCCAAACTGTTGATAATGTAACCAGCACTGTCAGCACCAAAGCCACCACACAGTTCAATAACTTGAACTCCACTTCCTATCATCTCTTTGGCTACGACAATCGCTTCTTCATCACTACTCACACCAACCACCTGAGTCGAAAATTCTGGCACATTCAAATCCGCAGAATCACGGAGATGATCATAGCCATCAGCCTTTACGATAAAACCATAACGCTTAATCACATTTAATCCTTAAATCTAGTTCTCGACTGACATATAACACCCGAACCTCAGGAATTCTCAAATATTCATATTTATAATCAATGTAATGGGTACGCACTGCATTGTTTAATCTAATTTATTTCGCCAAAAACTAACCAGATAACAACACCCCGCGTGATAACTCCATTCTATACGATAACATCATTTTCAGAGACCCTCAGCAAGTTCAGCTTGGCAGTTGAAACTGCCCAGCAAAAGTACGCCATTTTCATATGGATGTCTCGGTAAAATGGGCCGCATAAATGCTTGGCCCAAATGAGCGGCGAAGGAGCACGAGCTAAGCGTTTTGCGTCCTGTTGAGTAACTTACAAGTTATCGATTTCTTGCGCATATCTATAGGAGGTCTTGGTAAAGCCTATATTTTCATAATATTGCTGCGTAGCTTGACGAACGATGGATGTTGTTACTTCTAATTTTGAACAAAGTTGTTGCTTGCTCAAACCTTTTGCAAAATCAATTAACTGGCTTCCAACGCCAGTACCACGAGCATTTTGATCAACAACGATTGCTGTAATTCTGCAAATTTTTTCTTGAGACGGAAAGTAATCGAAATAAATAACGCTCATTAATCCAACAACTTTATCGCATATTTTAGCAATGTAAATTTCATCACTTCTATCGGTTTGAGCTAATACTCGCTTTAAGTCTTCCAACGTACTTTCATAGCCAAGCTGAGAAAGTAGTTTTAGCGCTTCACTAGCATGGCCAGGCTCCGCTTTCATTATTTCAATTTTACTCATATTTTTTACCAGACGCTTTAGTATTCATGCGTACGCTGTACACATAATCGCTTTCTGAGCTGGGCTGCTACCTGCACGCCGTATCCGGCTGATGTGGTTTATACTTTGGGCGCTCTACTTTCGACCGCTCTACTTTCGACGACACCCACCCGTAAATTCTCAGCCTAATTGTGAGCAGTTTGGCCGTTTCAATTTAGAACATAGGATAGCAAAAGTACGCCATATTTAGGTGGGTGTCGCCTATTTCCTTTTCCCATTTATAAAATGTACTTTGCCCAATTCCGTGTTTTCGGCAAAGATCTGGAACCGATATACCCGATTCGGCTTCTTTGATCATGGCAACAATTTGTGACTCGGTGAACTTGCTTTTTCTCATCGTAAAACTTCCTTCTTCTGTTAATGGAAATTCTACTCAAGAGCTGTTGCAGTTTATGGGGGAGTTACAGGTGTCGCTTGTTTTTGCTTGTTTTTTGGGCTCGGAACTCATTTGGGGCGCTGAACAATCAGTTAAGCCCGGATATATGTCAGAGCAACACATTTATAGCGAACTGGACCAAACATCAGGCGTGGCAACACGGGTAAAATAACGAACGAGATAACGAGAATTCGCTATCTTGAAGACCTACTCGGCTTGACATCTCTGAAGCGTCCATATATGTCGCTTGTTTTTTATGCATGTAATAAAACTATGGATAGATCGTTACCTCCCCATCAGTGTACGAACTCTTTATGAAACTATAATCTGGAAATAATTTCTTAAGCTCTGAAATTGCGGATTCGCTGACATTAGCTTCTGTCTTTACCGTTCTTTGTCTTTTTTGGAAGTTGTCACTTTTAGTGATGGGAATAAGAGAAAACTTAGATAGAGTATTTTCTATTTTAGTGACATCTTGCAGCTCTTCGCTTTCGTGTAAGATCCAATAAGTATAGGGCGAGAGAATAGTCCTGATTCTTTGCACATCTAGATCATCACCTCTCCGAATCGTATTAGTAATGTCTTCGCTTAGCTTTTCCTTTTCTTCACTCAATCGAGCAATTTCATTCTGGGCTTTAGCTGTCAATGCGGTCAGCTTTTTCTTTTCTAATTCGTTAATGTTTAGGGCACTGCTCAGCTCATTGATCTCTGCCGCCAACTTTTCTAGCTCTAGTTTTTGTTGTGCCAGGTTTGCTTTTGACTGCTCCTGTTGATTTTGAAGTTGCGCGTTTACTGCAATAAGTTTTTCTGCTTGTTTTTCCGCTTCAATTTTTGATTTTTCTAATCTTTCTTTTGCTTTTTCCAAGTTGGATTTTTCTTCTGACAGCTTTTTGACGTTTGCCTCATGGGTTTTTGCTGTGATTTCGGAAAGCTCAGATTTGGCTGAGATTATTGGTTGTAAATATACGATAAGCCAAGCAGCTAAAAGTCCCGCCGCTACTAATCCACCAACAATCCCCTCAATCAGAAATCTTCTGGCTCCAACATGCGATTGAAGCCTTCTTTCAATTTCTTGTGATTCCAGTTGCAGTTTATCTATTTCAGCTTGAAACTTTTGTTTTTCTATCTCTTCCATACGAAATATTTACCAAAAGTGGGTTTGGTTAAAATGCATAACGCCCGCATAAAATGCGGATAATGCTTGGCTATAATTAGCGAAGAATGAGCGCCAGCCAAGCGTTTTACGTCATTTTTGATGCGTTTGTTATAAGTACATTACTCAGAGTGCTTTTTGTATAAAGCTAACTTTGAACTTTCTAACTGACTCAAAAGCACTTCTTTCATTTTGCTTTGACTTATGCCTATTTTGTTCTCTTTAAACCTTACACTATTTACTCGAATTATGAGTTCTGCACTTTTATCTTGTTTAGCGACAAACTCAGGAAATTCAAAAGATATTACACATGTTCCACTATAATTAATAAAATCAAATGTATAAGAAGCTTCTATCCTGTGCATTTGAATGTTTTTATGTAACCTTTTATTTTTAATGAAAAATGTGGAATGTAGCTCTTTACCTTGAATTTCTAAGTTACTAACTTTTTCTTGCATCCAAGAAATTTCTTCTGGAAGTTCTAGGGATGTATCAGGGCTAAAGCCAATATCCTTAGTATCTTTGAAGTAAAGCTCGTTATTTATTTGCTTTTGACTCAACTCTTGTAAGAACTTAATTCTTTTTTCATTAGTGAAATCAGAAAACCTTATCTTTTTCACTTTTTCTTCATTTTTAACGTGACCCGATTTCTTTAGAAGTCCAATCACATCAGCGGCTATTTTATTAGCCACCTCCTTTGTTTCATCTGACGTATGAGACAAACTGATATTAATATCTAGAGCATCTCCATCTTTTTTTAGTTTAACTTTTCCACTAAATTGAGTCGTATTCTTATTCCAACTTTGAGTGTAGTCATATCGTTCTACACTAAAATCTAACTCAATATTGTTAGGATCGTTATCTATGGTCTTAAAGCTTGGATTCCCCAAAACCTTATAGTTCGCAAACTCTTTTTTAGTAATTTGGTTTACATTGTAACCTAATGGTATTGCATCAATTAAATTTACATCTACTGCTTCACATTTAATTGATTGTGTCTGCCTTTTGGGGTTAGCTTCTCTTACCTTTAGGTTTTCGTTGAGTTCAATTAACTCTAAGGGGGTTATTCCTGTCCGCACTAAGATAGGGATATATGAACTTTTCTCTTCTACAGCAACAAAAATCCCTCTCCTACGAACCAATCCTCTAAGATCTGATTTAACTACGCCTGAATCATTTAAGAACTCTCTTAGTGAATCCCCAAATGGTAATAGGTATTTTTTATTCATTTATTAAATTCCTAAAATCAGAGCTATAAGACTTTACAACTACATTAAGCGAACTTTTAGTGTCCTTTTTTAAACGTTTTGCTCTTTTTAAGATTGGGTCATGTTTCAAAGGGTCGTATTCTGGAAAAAGGAAAATAAAGTCACCGGTGAAATCTTGTGAAACGTCACTGGCCAAATACAAGAGTCGATTAATAGCTTCTTCGGAAAAATCTTCTCTACTAGACAAACAAAATGATACTTTTTTTGTCTGCTTATCAATTATCCTGAATGGTAATAAATTTGAAGTTAAATACTCAACAGGCATGATGCTTCCGTATTTATCAATATCAGGATCTTTAAAGTTGGAGGAGCTAAATGCATAATGAAAGTAACACTCATAGTTTCTGTAATTATTACGAATATAATTCACAGAATCGTAAATGAATTCTGCACGACTATTATCAACAACATGTACTGTTGAGAAGTTAAGGCTTTTATCTAAATTTATATTTGCAATTTTACTTATAACATCTTGGTCTGACTCTTTATGGTTACTTAGCCAAAAGAGAACTCCAACATCACTAGCTTTATTAATCCCTGACATTTCATAATCTTCGTTATTAGACGACCTCAAGTCAGACTTCATAAAGCACTCTACCGTTTGGGCTAAGTCTTTTAAATGCTCTTTAAATTTTGATGATGGGTTGGCTGGGTAAGGATCATTTGTATATTTGACCGATAATACTATATTTTCGAGTGTGTAATCTTGGAGTTGAGATCTAAATGAATGGAATACATCGATACCATGAGTTGTTCTATTCTTTTTTGCACTTGCTCTTTTATGTTTTTCTGGAAAATGACAACTTATTGATTCATCGTCTAGAAAATTATCCCAACCTATAATAGTTAGAAATTCAGAAACAAGCTTTTCTCCTTTTTCACCAATTTTTCTTGATAGCTCACCCATAACTTTCCTTAAACTTATTATTCAAATAATATCGAACAGGCCAAATTGTACTTATAACGCTTTAGTATTCATGCGTACGCAGTACGCATAATCGTTTGTTGAACTGGGCCGCTACCTGCACGCCGTATCCGGCTGGTGTGGTCTATGCTATGGGAATTTGCTTTTGATGAGTAACTTCTGTTCTGAACCGTTTGTGACTTAAACCGTTACAACCTGACTCATTCCCTGCCTAAACAACGTTATTTATGCCTATTATTAGACCTACTTTTTTCCTATTTGGCAAGGTGTTGTGATTTCGACACAACATGACTTACTCCCCCTTGCATGTTGCATTGGCACAGTCGCTTTACCGCTATATTCATTTATCAGGCAACCACGTCGGGTCGCTATCTCGTTCGCTCTGAGTCTCCTTCTCGCCAGCTACCTTCGTGCCCCTTGCACTTCTCAACCAGCAACACCAGCATCAAGCACACTCGCCCAGTTTGGCAACACCTGCACGGCCAGCTTGGTGGACTTGTACAAAGCGCTTCGCTATCCTCGGTTGGCAACCTCCTTGCCTCGCTGCCACATTGATTACGTATTATCACCAGTTTCTTTACTCTGCACGCGTTTGCCAGAAATCCATAGTGCCGTATTCTCATAAACCCGCTTGGCAACACATTAAGGTTTCCATATTTTCAATTAGCAGACCACTATAAGCAGGCTCAACTTGGATATACAAGGCTATTGGACCCTTTTCTGCATGTCAGTTCAGGGCAACAAAAGTATGCCATTTTTAGGTGGGTGTCGCCTATTTCTATCGCCCTTGCGCTTTGTTAGCCACTCTCTGCCAGCCATGCTTCAAACGTTTCAGTTGATTGGTTAGTCAGCAATTTGGAAAACGCTTCCTTATTACCGTTATATAGGCAGTGCCTAATAACTGTATAAGGATTCAATTTATCATTTGGGTAATTATTTTCGAAAAACTCCTTATATCGCTTTACTAGTGAGATATTCTCTCGCATATAGAAATTGAATTTTCCGCGAGTTATATCCGGCTTCAGAGACACAATTTCTTCGGTGAACCCGTCTACCTTATGGGGCTCGAACTCAAAACCGTTAAAAAAGTGCTGTGCGATCTTCAAAAAGCTGAAAGCGTTTAAAGGGGAAATTGTAAACCTAGGTGCTTCTTCACCCGATTCAACTTGATCGGTTTCCTGAGTGATTTGTTCTTGAGTGACGTCTTCCGCCCTTATACTTTCTTCTGTGGCATTTCGGATTTCTCTGAATTCCCTATCCGCCACTTCAAATAGCGCAGCTAGAGAGTTAATTCGTCTTTTAAGGTAATTCGGTATGGATTTTTTGTACTTTATCTTATGATCAAGAACGCTCCATGAGTCCTGTATTATCGTTCGTATTTGAACCTCAAACTGGAAATCTGTGAACTTCGAATATTCAGGAAGTCCCTTTCTTTGTTCATTTAATTTCAGGTCCAAATGGAGACCTTTATAGCCGAAAGAGTTTTCGGTATTTTCGATCTGTGAAATCTTATCAGTTATATCAATAACATCGAAATGCTCGCACAAAAGATCTTTAATTTTGACTATATCATCCTCATAGAGGCAAACTACTCGCAAGCCTATTAGGTCTGTGATGTGATCTATAATCTGATATTCTTCGCCTTTTGATTCAAGATCTGTTCGATATTTTCTACTGAATTTTTTTACGCATTCGTCCCGATCTTTTACCCGGCCTTCAATTTTTGACAAAGCAATATCGCTGGCGCTTCTGATTAGGGAATTCACTAGAGTGATAAATGAACTCTTTGCTCCATCAAATAACCCACTATTTTCGTTGTAATAATCTCGGAAAATTGTCTTTTCCGTCTCAAAATCCAAAGATGGCATGTATTCTCCCTGAAGTATGTCTAACGCCAAGCTCACCGGCACAATCTGCGGAGAGCGTTTTTGTGTAAAATTGGAGCGCAGCGACATACACAAAAACGAGCGTAGCAGTATGCGTCCGTGTGCAGATTTTTGTTAGGTTTATACTTGATAGCCAGCACCTCTGAGCTCTACCAATAATTGCTGCTTCCATTCCCCCGCATGATCCATTGAAACGTAAACTACACCACTAATATCATTTGGGGTTTCTACGCTGCCTTTTACCACTGCGGAAACCCTAGCTCTCCCAAGTTTACCAATTAGAAAACCATGTTCAAAAACGACATTTTGACGTGCTCTATAATTACCCGTTAGGTCTCCAACTTTAGAGCCTATATCGCACGGTGTATACAAAACCACGCCAAAGCCGACATTTGAATAGTGCTCTATTTTTTCAATAATAGTTCGCCCCGAGCTCGCTTGCTGATGAAGAATTATTGGCTGCAAGCCTAGGCTTGAAACGAATGCCGACATCTCTAGCTTGGCAATATCGTCATGACCATGAACTATAAACACCTGAGATGTATTAAAGACACCAGGAGGGGTTGGAATTACAGGAGGATCAAAGCTTGGTTCTTGGTTGGAACCCCATTTAGAAGCATTTAATTGTTGTTGGGTGACATAGCCTTTTCGTAACAAGATTTCAAATAGTGGCTCATCTTTAATTGCCCAGTGAGTCCGCGATAGTTCCCAACTACCAAGATCAATATCAACTCTCAAAGCCTCAATAGCACCAACTGGTAGGCTCGGTAAAGCATGATCAAATTCAAAATCGAACACAACCGAATTCTGTCGAAGACGAATATTTTTTACGTAGCCTATTTTAGATTCTACTGACTCGTTTTCTGTAACGAAAAGAGTAGGAAAACTTTTTAGCTCTTCAATTGCACTTTCACTAAAAAATTTGTATCTCTCACTAATCTCATCAGCAGTATATTCAATTGCCACACGGCTTCTATCAAGCTCGTGAGGGCTGCTGTCCCAACTTTCCGGATCATATGAGATTATTAGATTAAACAATTTTAAGACCTTCTTTGGTTAATATTATGAACTTCGCGAAAATCTAACGCTTTAGTATTCATGCGTACGCAATACGCATAATCGTTTATTGAACTGGGCCGCTACCTGCACGCCGTATCCGGTTGGTGTTGTTTATGTTTTGGGGATTTGCTTTTGATGAGTAACTTATGTACTGAACCGTTTGTGACTTAAACCGTTACAACGTGACTCATTCCCTGCCTGAACAACGTGATTTATGCATATCATTAGACCCACTTTTTTCCTATTTGGCAAGGTATTGTGATTTCAACACAGCATGGCTTACTTCCCCTTGCATATTACATTGACAGAATCGCCTCACCGCTATTTTCATTTGTCAGGAAAGCACATCGGCTCGCTGGCTCTGTTTCTCCCTGTCGCAAGCTAGCTTCTCGCTTGTTTTATACTTCTGTCAGCGTTTAGAAAGGCCCAAACAACGTAACACCTCAAACAACACGGCGCTCCCCAGAAGCCTACTATTTTAAGTCTCCACACATTAAAAAGCCCGACTAAACTAGCCGGGCTTTGTAACTCATAAATATCGTGTCGGATTAATCGCGCGTAATGCGGATCACCGGGCGTTGCTGGCAGGTTTTCCCTAGCAAACAACTTAATGCATCGCGCACGGTGTCGACGCTAAAGTCGAGCAGTTTAACCTCAGGTGCTTTGATGCGGCCGTTGCTGACGTCATCAAGTAACTGGCGTCCCATAAAGCACAAGTGCTGCTGGGCGCACAGGCTGTTCGCCATCCAGGCGCCGGCGACTGAGACCACACCAATGTTGGGTGCTTTCTCAAACAGCAGCTCTTCGGGAATGGTGCCAAAGCCATTAAGACAGGCAATGCGACCGCAAAACCGCAAGTGGCGCAGGTCATCCAAAAAGGAGTCGCCGCCTTGTGTATTCAGGATACAGTCAAAACCACCTGGCCCCATCTCGCGCTTTATCTGTTCGCACACCGACTCCGACTCACAGTCGAACACCCAGTCTGCACCGAGTTTACTTAGCCTTTTGTGGTGTTCTTTCTGCGCGAAAGCAAACACCTGAGCACCGCGCTGTTTGGCGTATTGCACGGCAAAATGGGCCACGGCGCCTTGCGCGCTGTTGATGGCCAGCGAGTCGCCGTCCTGCATCTGCATTTTATCCAGAGCCAGCAGTGCCGCCATGCCCGCATTGGGTAGTGACACCGCCACCTTGCCACTCATGCCATCGGGTACTTCCGACACCGCGTGGCTGGGCACAACCGCGTATTCTTTCAGCATCCCCTGCTCTGCCAGGCTGGCATTAAACAATACCCGGCTGCCTTTGGGAGGAAATACGCCTTTGGCAGCTGAGACCACAGTGCCGACGGCATCCAGTCCCAAAATGTGCGGGTATTGCCACTGGCAAAATCCGTCTTTCGCCATCCGTGCGTCCAAGTGATTCAAGGCCACATAATCAATGGCAACCAGTAACTCGTTATCTCCCGGCACTGGCATGGTGTGCTCTGCCATCGCTAAGTCAAACTCAGCGCCACATTGACGCAGCTCCAGCGCTCGCATGGTGGTTTTTTCGACTGACATGGGTGCATATCTCCACATTTCGGCCCTTTTGAGGCCTGGTTGCCCATAACTTCAACTATCCAGTTATGGGCAAAACTTCGCAATTGTTGCTATTAAACCATCTTGGTCTCTGTCAAACAACTCAATGTTGTGACAGGTGTTTAAATCCTGTTAACGGCTATTTTTCAATCGCAGGCTCGCTTGCGCTGTCTTTTGAGCCTTCCTTTGCGCTTTCGTTTAGCGTAAGCAGACGATAAAACACGGGTGTAAAGAGCAAGCCAAATACCGTTACCCCAATCATGCCAAAGAACACCGCATTACCCATTGCCTGACGCATCTCAGCACCTGCGCCTGACGCCAGTACCAGAGGGACCACACCGGCTGTGAACGCAATCGATGTCATCAGGATAGGACGCAGTCGTAAACGACATGCTTCCATGATGGCTTCCAGATGCGTTGCACCGGATTTATGCTTATCGCGGGCAAACTCGACCATCAGAATCGCGTTCTTCGAGGCCAGTGCCACCAGTACAATCAGCGCAATCTGGGTGAAGATATTATTGTCACCGCCCAGCATGTACACACCCGCCAGCGCAGAGAATATCGTCATTGGCACTATCAATATTATGGCCAGTGGTAAACGCAGGCTCTCGTATTGGGCTGCCAGCACCATGAAGACCAGTACCACTACCAGAGGGAACACATACACCATGGTATTGCCCGCCAGAATTTGCTGATACGTTACCTCAGTCCATTCATAGCTGATCCCTTCCGGTAAACTCTCAGCCAGTACCGATTCAATCGCTTCTTTGGCCTGATCTGAGCTGTACCCCGGCGCCGGGCTGCCGTTCAGTTCTGCGGTCATATAGCCGTTATAGTGCATCACCCGATCCGGACCTGTGGTGGGTGTCACCGTAACTACGGAGCCCAGAGGCACCATGTTGCCGGCGGCGTTACGCACTTTCAGGTTGTTGATCTGCGATTGCTTAGCACGAAATTCAGCATCGGCCTGCGCTTTGACCTGATAAGTACGGCCGAACAGGTTAAAGTCATTCACATACACAGAGCCCAGGTAAATCTGTAGTGCATTGAACACCTCATCCAGCGGAATGCCCTGCAATAGTGCCTGCTCACGGTCAACGTTAATGTCCATTTGTGGCACCTGAATGCGGAAGCTGGAGTACAGACCCGTCAGTGCCGGATGTTGTTGTGCCTGACCAATGGTGGTCTGAAGCGCCGCAAACAAGGCTTCGAACCCTTTATTACCTCTGTCCTGAAGCTGTAATTTAAAACCACCTGTGGTACCCAGACCAAGAATTGGCGGCGGCGGGAACACCGCAACAAAGGCTTCATCAATTTGTGCAAAGCGCATGTTCAGCTGCATCGCAATCGCATGGGCTGACAGGCTGGGATCCTGACGCTCAGAAAAATCAGCCAGTGGCGTAAACACAATGCCGCTGTTGGTGCTGTTGGTAAACCCATTCACCGACAGACCCGGGAACGCCACGGTGTGTGCCACACCAGGTACTTCCAGCGCAATGGCCTGCATTTGTTTGACCACGGCTTCAGTTCTGTCCAGACTGGCCGCATCCGGTAGTTGCGCTACCGCAACCAGGTATTGCTTGTCCTGCTGAGGAATAAAGCCACCCGGCACTGAGTTAAACAGACCCACGGTTGAACCCACCAGCGCTAAGTACACCACACCTACGACCACACTCATGCGGATCAGCTTTTGTACCAGCTTCTCGTAACCCTGCGCCCCTTTGTCGAACATGCGGTTGAAGGGTTTGAATAACCAGGTGCCAAACAGTTTGTCGAGCACGCGGGTCAGGCCATCTTTCGGCGCATCATGGGACTTTAACAGCAAGGCCGAAAGCGCAGGCGATAAGGTCAGCGAGTTAAAGGCCGAGATCAAGGTTGAAATGGTGATCGTCAGGGCAAATTGCTTATAAAACTGGCCCGACAGTCCGGTTATAAAGGCCGTTGGAATAAACACCGCACACAATACAAAGGCGATGGCAATAATCGGGCCGGTTACCTCGGTCATGGCAATTTTAGTTGCCTCAAACGGGCTGTAACCGTCGGCAATATTACGTTCTACGTTTTCGACCACCACAATGGCGTCGTCCACCACAATCCCGATGGCCAGCACCAGACCAAACAGAGACAGCGTATTAATCGACACACCCAGCATCTGCATGATAGCAAAAGTACCAATCAGTGACACAGGTACGGCAATTAATGGAATGATAGACGCACGCCAGGTTTGCAGGAACACCACCACAACCACAACTACCAGTAAAATGGCTTCCAACAACGTCTGTATAACCGCATCAATTGAGCCACGTACGAATACGGTAGGGTCATAAGCAATTTCATAGGTCATGCCCGCCGGGAAGTCTTTCGCCAGACGCGCCATTGTCGCACGTACGTTGTCAGACAAAGCAATGGCATTAGAGCCCGGACGCTGGAATACCGGCATCGCCAGCGCTGGCTGATTGTCCAGCATAGCGCGCAGTGCATAGTTTTCCTGACCAAGTTCAACACGCGCAATGTCCTGCAAGCGTGTGATCTGGCCCTGCTCGCCCACTTTGATGATCACCTGCTCAAATTCATCAATCTGAGTTAAGCGGCCTTTTACATTCAGCAATACCTGAAACTGGTTCTCATCCGGTGAAGGCTGAGCGCCCAAAGAGCCTGCAGCCACCTGTTGGTTTTGCGCACGTAAGGCGTTAATCACATCGCCTGCTGTCAGGTTACGAGCCGCCAGTGCATCGGGGTTTAGCCACACACGCATGGAATACTTGGCACCACCAAACAGTTGTAGATCGCCCACTTCCGGCAAGCGCTTCAGCTCATCTTTAATATAGATGTCGGCATAGTTGGCCATGTAAGAGGTATCCTGCTGACCATCCGGAGACACCAAATGCACCACCAGGGCCAGGTTAGGTGACGATTTTTGCGCCGTCACCCCCAGGCGTTGTACTTCCTGTGGTAAGCGTGGCAGAGCATTATTCACCCGGTTTTGCACCTGAACCTGTGCCTGATCCAAGTCTGTGCCCAAAGCAAAGGTCACAGTCAGGGTAAGACGGCCATCGCTGGTTGCCTGCGATGAATGATACAGCATGTTTTCCAGGCCATTGAGTTCCTGCTCAAGCGGCGTTGCAACGGTCTGACCAATCACTTTGGGGTTGGCACCCGGGTAACTGGCGTTGACCACCACAGTCGGTGGGACAACTTCCGGGTATTCGCTGACCGGCAACTGAAACAGCGAGATAGCGCCGGTGATCACAAACACCAGCGAGAGCATGGCCGCAAAAATCGGCCTGCTGATAAAAAAGTGAGAAAAGTTCATAATGGCCTCTTAGTTTGCAGCGCTATGCTGAGTGTCGCGCTGTGCAATCACAAGACGGGTATCATCCAGGTTCAGCGTCACCATATTTGGGGTGATAGGCATGCCCGGGCCAACGCGTGCAGGACCATTGGCCGCGACTTTATCGCCTGCTTCCAGACCCGATTTAATCGCACGGAATGCTCCGTAGCGCTCACCCAGCTCTACCAGGCGGTATTGCAGCGTGTTATTGGCATCTACCGTGAGTACAAAGCGGTTTTTCAGATCCGTTCCAATGGCACGCTCAGGCACCAAAGGCATGGTGGCAGCATCAGCCGAGCCCAAAGAGATGCGCGCAAAGGCACCTGGTTTCAGGCCGTGTTGCTGCGCATCAAACACTGCACGTACGCCTAAAGTGCCCGTATTGGGGTTAATTTCGTTATCGATAAAATCAACCACGCCGGGCACAGATGCCCCACCATTGATACGCTGTAATTGCACGGTTACCGCATCTGTGGCATCAACACCGGCAAACTTGTCACTCCAGGTGCGCTCATCGACATCAAAGTAAGCATAGATCTGCTGATCTGAAACTATGGTTGCCAGCGTGGTTTCACCGGCGCTCACATAATTACCTTTGGTTACGATAGCACGCGAAATCACGCCACTGATCGGCGCTTCAACCTGGCTGAACTCCAGATCCAGGCGCGCTTTTTTCAGCTGTGCGGCGATAGCATCGCGGTTAGCCTGTGCCTGGCGCAATGTCGCCGCACGCTGCTCGGCAAGCTCGGTTGACATGGCTTTTTCAGCGACCAGTTGTTTGGCACGGCGTGCTTCGCTTTTAGCCTGCATTAAAGCCGCATCAGCGCTCACCAGCTGAGCATTCAGGGTTTCTACCTGCACTTCAAACGGGCGCGGGTCAAGTCTGAACAAAGTCTGGCCTTTCTCAATTCTTTCACCTTCTTTGAATGTCATCTGCTCTACCTGACCAGATACGCGAGGCTTAAGCACCACCCGCTCCGGCGCTTGCAAACGCGTGGTAAAGGTATGCCACGACTGAACCGGGGCCATTTTCACCTGCGCCACATCTATGGTCAGCGGCGGTGGCTGTTGTTGCCCTTCCTGTGCATTGGGCTGGCTACAACCGCTGAGCACCAAAGCAAGTGCGACCGCACTGAGTGTATAGCTAATTTTATTCATGACATTCTCCGACAGTATGAGTTGCTATGATGGTACGAAGAATTATCGTGAAGAAAAATGGTAGTTTTTTAAAAACATTAGTGCCAGAATGGCACCAATAAACTTTTCTTTGTATTGAAAGGACAGATTATGGATACCACCAGCCGATTGATTATGTTGCTCGAAGTTGTTGAGCAGGGGTCATTTTCTAAGGCAGCTGAGCTGAGAAATATTGACCGTTCAGTGATCTCCAAACAGATAGGCAAACTTGAAGAAGAGCTGGGTGTGCGACTGCTCAACCGCACTACCCGGTCATTTTCTCTGACTGCGGCCGGTGCAGAAATGGTAAAAAAGGCAGCCGATCTGCGCCTGCTGCTACAAGATACCGTGCAACTGGCAGAAAACTATCACCAGGAGCCAAGGGGCTTATTGCGTATTACCGCATCCAGTTACATTGGCAAATATTACCTGATGCCGGTGATCACCGACTTTCAAAAGCGTTTTCCTCAGGTCAGTGTTGAGATCCGCATGGACGACCGGGTCGTGGATATGATCTCTGAGGGTTATGATCTGGCGTTTCGGGTTGGCGAGCCCCGTGACTCTTCCCTAGTTGCCCGAAAAATAGCCCGTAACAAAATGCTGATCCTGGCCACACAGCGCTTTATTGACACCTATGGCGAGCCCAAATGCATGGCCGATCTGGCAGATTTACCCGCAGCGTCTTACAGCAGTTCACACCTGCGCTTTGAATCCATCAGTTACATCGACGAAGATGGCAAGCCGCAGGAGCAACCCATAACGCCAGTGTTTCGCTCCAATGATGCTGAGGCCTTGATAGCCAAAGTACTGTCGCACACCGCATTTTTTACCGCACCGGCCTTCTTCTTTGCCGATCATGCTGATACCGATCAGCTGGTGCCTCTGCTGACTGACGTCAACCTGCCCGATTATAGCGCTGTATATGCCGTATACCCGCACCGGGACCTGCCCGTCAGAACCCGCCTTTTTCTGGATGCCGCACGCCATTATATTGGCGAGCAAAAACCGCGCTGGGAGCGCAATATCCCCGACATTGACCAACTTTATCAGGCCAACAAAAATAATTTCAGTTAACGGGTATATTTCTACTCATACCAGATATTCAATAATGACAGCCGCAAAATAATACCTGAGAAGACATTTTGCGTGCTGTAACTCTTCATTTTGTTAGGTGCATACATATATTCAGAAAAAACTCTGCCCTGTATACATCAATAGTGTTATTTCAAAAAGAGTCATAGATATTCACCCAAGAAAGCACTTAAGCTCATATTCTTTATAGAAATAAAATCTCACATGGCGTTTTTACCCAAATGTTAACGAGAATCTTCAAGTCATTTTTTAGCCATATATATTGCACAGAGATGCCATGAATTTTTAGCCTCTTTGTCTTTTTTGGTTTCTATAGTACTGCCCCTGAAACAATTACAGAGTCAGGACTATGAAATTAAAATTACTAACACTCGCAATGCTTTGCGGCAGTGCCGCTTTACTCACCGGTTGTTCAGATAACGATAACAAAGTTAAGATCAAGCCACCGGCAAATGAGCAACAAACGGATGATGGCAAACAGCCTGCAGATGACAAACAACCCACTGACGATAAGCAGCCGACTGACGACAAGCAGCCCGAAGAGCCGGTGATTGCCCCGGGCACCCTGCTTGAACTGCGCGTGATGGAAACCACGGACCTGCATGCCAACCTGATGAATTTCAACTATTTCTCCAATAAAGAAGACAACAAGGTCGGGCTGGTCAAAACTGCGACCCTGATCCGTCAGGCACGTGATGCGGTGAAAAACTCCGTACTAGTAGACAACGGTGACTTGATCCAGGGCAGCCCGCTTGGCGACTACATGGCCAAAATTAAAGGGCTTAAAGACGGTGATGTACACCCGATTTATGGTGCTATGAATACCCTGGATTACGATGTAGCCAACATCGGTAACCATGAATTTAACTTTGGTCTGGAGTTTTTGGACGAAGCCATAGACGATGCCAGATTCCCTTATATCTCAGCCAACGTATTTATAGACGATGGTGACGATGACCCAAGCAACGATTTGTCGCTGTTCAGGCCTTATCTTATAAAAGAGAAGCTGGTTGTGGATAAAAATGGTGACACACAAACGCTGAAAATCGGCTACATCGGCTTTGTCCCGCCGCAAATTATGCAGTGGGACAAAGCCAACCTCGAAGGCAAAGTGATTGCCAAAGACATTGTCGACATGGCCAAGCACTATGTGCCTAAGATGAAAGCAGCCGGAGCAGACATTATCATCGCCATTCCACACTCCGGTCTGGAAACGGCAGAGAAGAAACCTTTGGCTGAAAACGCCAGTTACTATCTGTCCAAAGTCGACGGTATTGATGCCATTATGTTTGGTCATGCCCACGCCAACTTCCCGGGTCCGCGCTATGCCGGCCTGGAAGAACATGGTGTAGACAACGAAAAAGGCACCATCAATGGCGTTGCAGCGGTTATGCCAGGCTTCTGGGGTAACAATCTGGGGATCATCGACATGACGCTGGAATACGGCAAAGATGGCTGGCAGGTGAAAGACACCCAGTCGACCTTGCAGCCAATTTCTGTCACCAACGAAGACCGCACAGTCACATCTTTGGCGATTAACGATGCACAGGTCGAAAACGCGGCAATGGCCGCACATGAAGAAACCAAGACCTGGGTTAACGAGCCATTTGCTAAGATCTCGGATGAAGTAAACAGCTACTTTGCGCTCGTCAATGACGACCCGTCTATCCAGATAGTCACCGACGCTCAGCTTTGGTATACACAGACAATTGTTCAGGGCACTGAATTGGGTGAACTACCAGTCCTGTCTGCGGGCGCCCCGTTCAGAGCAGGTCGTGGTGGCTCTGATGACTTTACAGCGGTAGAAAAAGGTGACATTGCTTATCGCAACGTGGCCGACCTGTACATTTATCCGAATGTACTGAAAGTGTTGAAACTCAATGGCGCAGAGGTTAAACAATGGCTGGAAATGTCGGCCGGTCAGTTTAACCAAATTACGCCAAACAGTGAGGCAGTTCAGGTACTGGTTAATACCAGCTTTCCTTCTTATAACTTTGATGTACTGGATGGTGTGAGCTACCAGATTGATGTCACTGAACCTGCCCGCTACGACACCACAGGCAATAAAGTCTCTGATGGTAACCGCATTAAAGCCCTCACCTATCAGGGTCAGCCGGTAACAGACGAGCAAGTGTTCCTGGTTGCAACCAATAACTACCGAGCTTCAGGTGGAGGTAACTTCCCGGGGATCTCAGGCGAAAAAATCGTGGTAGATTCTCCTAACGAAAACCGTCAGGTTGTCGCAGACTACATTGCTTTGCAGTCAAACAAAAACCCTGAAACTGGCATGGACCCTAGTGCTGATGGCAATTGGTCATTTGCACCGGTGGCGGGTGCAAATGTTGTATTTTACAGCTCACCGTCGGACAAAGCCGCCGTATTCAGTGCACGCTTTGCCCACATCACACCTTTGAATAAAACCACTGATGACGGTTTTGCAATCTATCAAATCGATCTGACTCAGTCCGCGAACTGAGTGACAGAACGATAAACAATTTAAAAGCCACGCACTTGCGTGGTTTTTATATCACGCCGCAATCACAGGCAGTATGCGGCATTATCCTATCAACCTGCTGAACTGAACGTGCCATTTTGAGGCCAAAGGATTGTGTGCTTGCCAGGGAAACTTGGCTTTGCAGCGAGCTGACCCCAGTTTGCTATCCGGCTATTGATCGGGTGAATACGCTCATTTAGCAAAAGTAGTCAGGCTGGTTGATATTCACAACGGGAATTGATGATGAAACTAACTAAATTCACAGTCTTAGGCCTTGGTGTCACGCTTGCACTGGGTGCAACAACACTGCAAGCGGCAACACCTTATAACTGGAACAACACCGCACCGGTCAAAGTACCGAGTGCACAACAAAACAATGGCAAAACCATTTTATTCGACGTCTCGCACGGCGGCGTTGAAGGAAATGCCGACTGGGTGATTGACGGCGCCTTTTCTGACTTTGCCGATGCCCTGGTCGCTGAAGGTTACCGCGTTGAAGAATATCGCGGCGTCGATTTAAACAACGACGGCAAAATCCGCTTCTATGACGATCGCAACATCTCAACTCAGCTAAACGAAGCCATCATTACCTATGATGCCATCAAACATGCCGATGTCTTTGTGCTTGCTGAAACTAACCGCCCGTTCACTCTGGCAGAGCAACAGGCACTGGAAACCTTCGTGGCTGCGGGTAAAGGGATTTTCTTTATCGCCGACCATTACGATGCGGATCGCAACCTCAATACCTGGGATGCGACAGAGGTCTTCAACGGTTACAACCGCTCGGATCTGAGCAAATATAACCTGGGCGGCGTCTACGGTGACTGGCGCAATCCGAAAAGCGCACAACAAGGCTGGCTGGTTGAAAACTTCGGTATTCGTTTTCGCTTTAACGGCGTTGACTACAAACAAGGGGTCAGCGGTGTCGAGCCTGCTTCTCAGACCCAAGGCCTGACCCAGGGTGTTGCCCCTATCCTGATGGCTGCCGGTGCAACGCTGGCGATTGTCGACGGCCAAAAAGCCAAAGGCCTGGTTTACTTTGCTGAAACAGACAACCCGACTAAGTGGCGACACGCCAAAGACTCTGGCCTGTATTTTGGTGGCGAGGCCGAAGGCCCTTACGTTGCCATCGCTAAATCTGGTGCTGGTAAAGCAGCATTCATTGGTGACTCCTCCCCCATCGAAGATGCAACTCCTAAATATCGTCGACAGGACAACGGGAACACCAAAAAAACTTACCCGGGCTGGACAGATCCAGGTCACGCCTCTGTGTTATCAGTTAATATCATCAACTGGCTGGCTACACCTGAAAGCTACACTCATTTCGATGGTACCAATGGCCGCACACCGGGCCGTGTAACGCCGGTCCCCATGACCTCAGAGGAAATGTTCGACCCCAACAATGGACAACCCTGGAGCAACCCCAGCAATGGCTTTAACCCCTGGGATACAGACACCTACAAAGACAACGCGTTCAATGCACCGTATGGCCAGGGCCAGGTAGACCCAGATCCTGATCCGGATCCAACGCCGGGTACTGCGGTGTCAGTCGCTGACGCGCTGGCCGCCACAACCGGCACTGAGCTGGTTGTTCAGGGTAAAGTGACGGATGCCGTAAACGGTATTTATGGTCTGTTACTGACCGACCTAAATGACCCGGCTGTGAGCATCAATGTTAAACTGGAGTCTAATCAGCGCGCCGATTTCAACCCGCAGCTGAACCCTGAAATCCTGGGCAAAACGCTGCTGGTAACCGGCAAGCGTAACAGTTACATGGGTGAGCCGGGGATCCGTTATGTTACCGATCTGGTTATCGCACCCAGCGCACTATCGGTAGCTCAGGCACTGACCACAGCTCAGGGCGAAACCATCACCTTAACCGGTAAGGTCAAAGCACCACTCAACAGCATCTACGCACTGGTGCTGTCTGACTTATCTGACGACAGTACCACTATCAACATCAAGCTTGAATCAAGCCAGCGCGCCGAGTTCAGTCCGCAGCTGAACCCCAGCATTCTGGATGAGACTTTGGTTATCACGGGTAAGCGCGACTCGTACATGAGTCAGCCTGGGATCCGCAACGTGTCTGAGATTGCTAAGGCATCTGCAACCTCTCCAGACCCGGATCCAAACCTGGATATGACGGTCAGTGAAGTGCTGGCCAAAAGCAATGGCACACCGGTTGTGGTAGCGGGCACCATTACCTCAGCCATCAACAACATTTATGCACTTGAGCTGAGCGACCCAAACGCCCCCGGCAACAAGCTGTACATCAAGCTAGAGTCTTCACAGCGCGCGACATACAGCCCTCAGCTGAACCCGAGTTTGCTGGGCAAAAAGCTGCGTGTCACTGGCGTTAAAAATGACTATATGAGCCAGCCTGGTGTGCGTAACGTCACCACACTGACTCTGCTGGATTAAAGCAGCGATTCTAAAACCAGGCGACGTGTTTTGCGTCGCCTTCTTGATCACTCGTCTTCAGCAAGTGATTGGATGTCTTCAATCACCTCTTCCAGCTCAGACACCAGGCGCTTTTTCTGTTTTTCACTGAGACTCATATACACATCCAGCAGATATTGGTGGTTTGCCTGGCGATTCTTTACCTGAGCCTGGTTGAGTTGTTCAGAGCGGAACACCTCCGGGGCCATCAGTAATTCGGACAGTCTTGCTTTAAAAACATCGCCACGCTCAGACTGAGCAAACAAGGCTCTGAGCTCTCCCTGGTAACGCGTGCGATAATCTGTCCACAAGTCTGCGGTGCTGCTCTGTTGGTCGTACAATTGCGCAATCCGCGATTCCTGCTCGGCAGAGAGCTTGCCTATCCAGCGCTTGAGATTTTTTTCGCGCTCTCGCAACCAGCGCTTGTGTTTTTTCTGCTCTGAACGTTTAGCCCGTTTCTCAGCCCGCTCAGCTTCACCTTCGGCAAGTGCGTCAAAAAGCTCTTTGGCCTGCGTTTCACTCAGCATAGGCGCCATGTCAACCAGATCCGGCACCACTTTGCCACGTAAACGATACCAGTGCGCCAGCATCTGTGTCTGATGGTACTCAATACGCGCCAGAGTAATTTTGTCGTTCTCTATGTCTGATTTCAGCAAAGTAAGCTGCTCGGCATAGCGTGTCAATTCCTGTGTTTTATGCCATTCCAGCCAGGAGAGTAAACGCGTATCAAACTGCGCTTCCTGTTCATCGGTCATTGACACATAGTCGTCAAGATACCAGTAGCTCAGCCAGTCAGCATTTTTATAAATAAATTTTGTTGAGCAGCCGGTCATTGTCAGCAATGCCAGTACCATCAAAAGCTTTCTCATTGTCGTATCCATAGTCCGTGTTATTGGTCTCTTTAGTAAATACGTAAATTGTCAAAATGTGGACTAAAAAAGTGTCTGTAAATATTTCTTCCGTTACAAAATTTGCTCAATATTGAATTCTTAAGATAAGCCGATTTTTTCATAATCTGAGCTCTGCCCTGAACAGCGCCTTACCTACATACTGACGCCATACCATAAAAGACAAGAGGAACATTTATGAGCCACTGGAATGATGAACATGCGAACCGTTATGACGAGCAATGGGGCGAACTGGATTTCCACCAACAGATCCCTGGGCTTGCGGGCGTGCAATCTGGTTTCAATGTTGTTGAACTCGGCTGCGGCGGCGGATACCTGAGCGTATGTCTGGCACAATCTGCTGTAAATGTGCGCGTGACTGCACTCGACCCAACTGCCAAAATGATTGCGCTGGCACAGGCCCGACAACAACGAGCCGGACTTTCAAAGGCTCAGTTGCAATTTTTTGAAGCCGGTGCAGAGTCACTAGATGTGTCCGATAATACACAGGATTTAGTCGTAGCCGCATTTTCTGTTCACCACTGGCAAAGCCCGGCTCAGTCGATGGCATTGGTTTATTCAGCACTCAAATCCGGCGGCAAGATCTGGTTGTGTGAAGATCTGAATGCGCCGACAGAAGGAAACATAGAAGTTCACTCTGATCTGAAAGCCCTTGATGGTCTAAAATCACTCCTGCAGAACAGCGGTTTCGTGCAAATATCGCACACAGTTCACCGTAATCATGAGGGAAAATTTTTGATTGTTGAGGCGCTCAAACTTTAATACAAACGGTAAAAAAGTTGCCCGACCTTAACTGCGGGCAACGCTTATTACATCAAAACCAGAGAAAATACGCTCAGCCAAACTAACTGAGTCCAGTAGGACAAACGCTGGTACAAACCAGCACCGCGCTTGATGTGAAATGCTCGAATCAGTTTAACCGTGAAAAACAGTGATGCAAGGACCACCGTGACAGAAAAAACACGAAACCAGGGCGCGACCAGCTCTGAGTCCGGGCTGATGGCCACAAACACCGGTGCAAGCAGCAGGGTTAACATGACAACAGAACCTGCGGTTGAATGGATCAGGCAATGGCGACTGGGTGTGGTCGTATAGGGGTCTTTATCCATTGGGAAGTAACCTGCAAACCAAGTGCCTATACCATGAAACATGATCAGCACACCCGTGATATAGAATGCGATGCTGGCATTTGGCAGCTGAGTAACATGCCAGCCAAAGACCGTAAACATCACGCTTAACGGATAATTATTAATCCAGGGAGACAGCCTCTGAGTTGGGCTCCCCGCCGCCCCCAGTTCACTGCAAAACTGGTTAATATGATCATAGTTAGGATAAAACCGACCCGCAATATAAACGCCGCATGTGATCCAAACGGTCGCTATCAGGCCCAATAACGCTGCAAAAAATTCAAACATCCTCTTCCTCCTTGGTCCAGGCACAGCTATCGATGACGGTTAAGGCTTATCTTATTGTTCTGCACTAACTCAATAAAATTTGTATATTTAGTGCTAATAAAACGTACCTAAAAATGAATCAGATTGCAAACCATATGCGTTACTCGATCACAACGACTACACCGGCCCTGGCAGATAACCCATAAAAACAACTTCTTTTATATCATGAAGATATAGCTAGATAGTGATTTGATCGCTTTGTATTGTGAGTAAAATATAGACAGACATTAAGTAGATCACATAATATTAAACTTGTTCACATTCAATGACACTAAAACACAAAAAAGGTCATTGCCTGTGAAGGGATCAAGATAATACCAATTTGCTTAGTTAAGTGTTCTATTTGCTCCTTCAAATTGAACAGGTATTGAGTGAAATTGGTATAATACATGAAGGAAACTAACATGAAGAAGCTTATAACACTCTGTACCATTGCAGCGGGCATGTTCACACTCAGCGCTACAACTCAGGCCCGGGGCATCGACCCGGGAAATTTTCGCTACTATCACTTCCAGTGCCTCGATAGCAACCAAGTTCAGTTGTGGTTTAAAATTTCGCAGACTTACATCCCAAATTTGGGTGCTATATGTGAAAACGATGGCGGCAGACTCAAAGTGACCAAAGTATACTGGTAACAACACACAGCGAATTAGCCAGTACGATTCGGTTTGCAGTATGGTGACGGTTGACCATGTTACGTTACAGCTAGCCAAAACCACGCTGCTCCCATGTTCTGCTGCACTCTTACAACACCCTAAAGCTTGTTTAGCGACTTCAGGTTTATTTTTCATAGCCCGAAATAATTGTGGTATGCGCAACCGACGCATCAAAGTAGCGCGCTTTTACCTGCAGGTAGTCTTCGTCTGAGAAAAAGCGCTCAGACATTTCTTTACTTGGAAACTGGATCGTAAAGACCCGGTTGATTGGTTTATCCGTTTCAGATTGCAATACTTCGCTGACGACAAAATCGAACCCAAACCCACCCTGATAAACGCTCAAAATAGGCTTCATCGCAGCACGATATTGGGCGTACACCTCATTATCTGATACCGCTAACCCGACGAGATATTCATACATAATTATTACTTCTCTTTTTAAAATGTCCTGCCAATGTAGAAACTGACTCCGCCCGTTTAGCACATGGTATATTCAGCTGGCAGTGAAAAATCATACGGCTCATCAGCGAGCCACCTTGTTCTTGTTACTCACACGTTTTTGCCTAGTCAAATACGCCGCCCCCATTCCGCTGATAAAGCCAAAGATATGGCTTGAGCTGCTGGTCTGAGCGGAGAAATCGAGCAAAGTCGCTAAAAAGCTGATATTGGCATAATAAGTAAGCACCAGTAAGGCGATAAAACTGAGCACACCCAGTACGTTGCGATTAAACAATGCGGCACCAAGCAACAGGCCAAAATAGCCCATAACCAGACCGGATGCACCAATGTGATTGCCTGAACCTGCAAAGAGCCAGACGAGTAACCCGGTCGCAACCAGGATTAGCAGTGTCGCGCTTTTAAACTTGGGTAACCTCGCGGCCAGATAACCACTGATAGAGAGGCCCAGCAGATTACTCATTAAATGACCCCAGCTGCCATGGACAAAAGGCGCGGTGATGACACCACTCAGGTAATACTCATTATGTGGGATGATCCCGAGTCGACCCACCGGCAAGCCAATCACGCTCCCCAACAGCTGCATCGCAATCATCACAGCCATTGCGTATAAAACCAGCTTAAAATTGGGTGGAAAAACCAGCGCACGCGTACTCATTTATGTCCTTGTCATATTTCTGTTAGAAGTTGTCAGAATTCAAACAAAAAAATAGCGCCATGAGGCGCTATTTTTCTTTTACTTTCAATTAAAACGGCATCTTGAATCCCGGAGGCATCTGCATACCGCCGGTGACTTCTGACATGCGCTTTTGCGACTCTTCACCTACACGGCGTACAGCGTCATTGACCGCTGCTGCCAGCAAGTCTTCGATCATGTCTTTGTCGTCTTCCATCAGGCTTTCGTCGATCTCTACGCGGCGTACATTGTGGCTACCCAGCATAGTGACTTTAACCAGGCCTGCGCCGGCTTCACCAACGACTTCCAGGCTTTTAATCTCTTCCTGGGCTTTTTCCATGCGCTCTTGCATTTGCTGCGCCTGCTTCATGATATTGCCCATTCCACCTTTAAACATAGTCTGCTCTCTTACACTTCAAAAATTAAAACTCTATGGGACACAAGATAAGGGCTTACTTGCGCAATTACAATGCCCTTACCGATTTTTCGTCTACCGAGGCCTCAAACTCGCGGGCAAAGGCCTGGATCACGGGATCGTTATTAACCGCATCGACCGCCTGCAGGTATCTCTGCTGATCGATATCCTGCTGGATAAGAAATGGCGTGTTGTTCACCACGTCAACAAATTCAATATTTAGCTCTACCGACGCATTGAGTCGCTCAGCCAGGCTTTCATGAAGTTTCTCTCTGAGCATACTGGAATCCAGATGCTGCTGACTCTGCTCCACCTGCAAAATACATTGCTGGCCCTGCTGGTTGAACATGGCATGCAACGCAAACTGTCTGACCCGGCCACCCAGCTGCATTTGTTCAATCATCTGGGCCCAGTCATCCTTTTGATGGGCGAATTTAATATCGCTGATTGGGCTGACAAAGTTCTCTGGTGCAGGGATTTCCAGAGCTGTTTCCTGAATATCCTGCTCTCCCGGTGCCTGCGGTGCTAACTGCTCCAGCAGCTCAGGGGCCAGCTTGCTTTCATCTTTTTTAAAGCGCTCCGCCATCTCGGGCTTTTTGGCTTTGCGTTGCGGTGCCACAGGCTGAGAAGCCAGCTGCGCCTGCTGGGGGGCCTGTTCTGCATACTGGCTATCATCAGTAAGCGGGGCTGACGGTAATCGTCTGCCTGACGCAACAGCACCGGGCACCGTACCGGCTCCCTGTTGCGGCTCAGACTTTTTTGCTTCGCCCTCTCCTCCCAGTAACCTGCCAGCGCCAGAGATTTGCCGATTTTGTAAAATACGAGCAATGGCCGACTGCGCTTGTTGCTGCTTTTGTGCCAGCTGCTGAACAGGAGTATGCTCTGACTCTTGCGAGCCCTGCGTCTGCTGCGGTGCATTGCTTTGCTGTTGAACGGGCTCTGGCTGCTGCACTGGTGCGCTCTGATGTTGCTCATAGCCCTGTGATTCGGCCTGAGCCATGATGTCCTGATATTGTTGTTCAATCGAGACATCTTCCGGTGACGGCGGAGCTGCTGGAGGTGCTGTGTGTACCGGGACCGTGTCTGTAAATTGTGCAGCAGATGACGATTCCTCTGGGCCTAATTTAGATTCAGACTTTTGCTGTTCACGGGCAGACGGAGGCTGACCGACGACCTGCGCATCGTGTTGTTGCATCGCTGCTGTCGTAGTTTGCTGATGCGCTTGCGCTGAGCCTTGCTGCTGAGCTTTCTCTGCAATATTTTGCGGCGCCGGTGCGAGCTGAGATTCAGAAGTAACAACCTGGCTTTGTGGCGCTGCATTTTGATGTTCAGGAACAGGTGTGTTGTTCTGAGCCTGCGGACCACGCTGTTTGGCACTTAACATATCCCGCAGTTTGCCGACTTTACCCGGATCCTTTGCAGCTCCCGCAGGCGTCGGACCAGCGGCCTGAGAAAAGTCGGCACGTTCAAACGCCAGTAATCTCAGCATGATCATTTCAAAACCAAGCCTGGGTTCAGGTGCCCAGCTTAAGTCTTTTTTACCCGCAAGCAGCAACTGGTACATAAACTGGGTGTCTTGCGGTGTTAGCTGTTGGGCAAGTGTCTTCACCTGCTCGGCTTCAAACTGGCCAAAATTGGCAGCCTGAGGTACGAGCTGCGTAAGCTGTACAAGATGCAGCAGGCTGATCAGATCATCCAGCACGCTGGCGAAGTTACCGTTTTTCAGCGCTATGTCGGCCACTTCTGCCAACAGAGTTTCGCCCTCTTGTGACAATATGGCAGCCATGAGTAATACGGCATGGCTGCTGTCCATCAGGCCGAGCATTTGCTGTACGGCCGGTAAGGTCAACTCACCATTGGTCTGCGCGATTGCCTGATCGGTCAGACTCAGCGCATCACGCATACTGCCATCTGCTGCCTTTGCCAAGACTTCCAGTGCCGTCTCTTCGAAATTGACGGACTCCTGAGGCAAGATCTGCGACAACTGCATTACAATCTGGCTCTGTGCCATCGCATTAAGGTTAAACTGCAGACACCGCGATAAAATGGTGATCGGTAACTTTTGCGGATCGGTGGTTGCCAGAAGGAACTTAACGTGTTCCGGCGGCTCTTCCAGGGTTTTCAGTAACGCATTAAAACTGTGCTTTGACAACATGTGTACTTCGTCTATCAGATACACTTTATAACGACCACGCGTTGGCGCGTATTGCACGTTGTCCAAAATTTCTCTGGTGTCTTCCACTTTCGTACGCGATGCCGCATCTATCTCGATGAGATCAATAAACTTACCGGCTTCGATCTCTTCACACGCACTACATTGACCACATGGAGTGGAGGTGATCCCCACTTCACAGTTCAGGCTCTTGGCAAAGATCCTGGCAATGGTTGTTTTGCCCACTCCCCGAGTGCCGGTAAACAGATAAGCATGATGCAGACGCTGCTCATTCAGTGCATTGATGAGTGCTTGTTTAACATGCTCCTGTCCCATCATTTCGTGGAACGACTGCGGACGCCATTTACGCGCCAGAACCTGATAACTCATAGTGCGTTACTCGCCGTCAAAATCGACCAGCTTAAGTACTTTAATGCCCATGCCCGTGACGCGCTTTTCTCCACCCAGTTCAGGCAAAGAAATTACAAACGCGGCATCAGTGGCTTTACCACCAAGGCGTTCAACCAACTTAGCGGTTGCTTCAATGGTACCGCCTGTTGCCAGCAAGTCATCAACCAACAGAACTTTATCACCCTCTTGAATCGAATCAGTGTGCAACTCCAGCACATCTTCACCATATTCAAGCTGGTAAGACTGGCTGATCACTTCGCGCGGAAGCTTGCCTGGTTTACGTACCGGAATAAAAGGCAAGCCCAGTTCGTAGGCCAAAGGTGCGCCAAAAATAAAGCCGCGAGATTCAGTCCCTATAACTTTTGTAAAACCTTGGTCTTTGTACGCTTCAATAAGGCAATCCATGGTTGCCTTAAACGCCGCCGGGTTGGCCAACAAGGTCGTTACATCGCGGAACATGATCCCTTCTTTTGGGTAGTTTGGAACCGTCGCGATGCTGTCTTTAATCAGTGACAAATTAGCTTGTGTCATAATCGGATGCTTAATTAGTTTTAATTTCAAAGAGCTCGATTATAACAAGAAAGCAATGACATGAAATGCCAGAAAGGTGGATTTTACGATAAATTCATAAAGTTCGGATTGAAAAAAAGCCACCCAATCTGTAGGCGGCTTTTTAACTCTGAAAAACAGAAGGCTCTAAGTAGCGATTAAGCGCTCAGTGCAGTGGCCCAGCCAAGAATTGCATTCAGACATCCAATGCCAGCAAATACAGCGACAAAAGCCAGGAAATACTTCGCGTTGAACGGATCTTTGAAATCACCTTTAGACATATTACTACCTTTATTTTTAAGCGCTGGGTGAGCAAGCAGCATGTTGCCTGGCACAAGTGTCCAAGCTTAACTGCCTGTACAGCACTCAGCATAAGCACGACAAAACGGCGCCCATAATAATCGAACTTAGATGGCTGATAAAGGGGTATTATGCTTTTTTATCGACCAATATACCCAGACGAGCAAACTGGCTGAGTGTCTGAACCGCCCCGTTTATCAAGGTTTGTTTATCGAACTGGCTGAATTGTTCAGCCAATTGCGTTGCCAGAGAATTTATGGTTATTCCGGGATTAACAACAATATTTTGCAGTAATAGTGCCGTCATTGGATTCGTTTCGATAAACTGCACATCAAAGGCGCGATCCCGATATACGATAAAACAATGTGGACCCGAGGTCGCCTGAGGCTGGTGCACATCACTTATCTGATGTACTGGATACTGATAACTAACGCTGCGGGCGGCCTGTGACAGGTGTAGCCCTGATTGCTCAGATAAAGGCAGCGGGATGGGTGATTCCTCTTTGGCCTCCTGAGCAATTGCAACTTCCAATTCTGTCCATTCATAGTGGGCCAGCTCGAGCATAAAAGGAGGATCCGAGGGCAAGGGTGTGTACGCGTCTTGCAAAAAGCTCAAAAACTCCCGACTAATATCTAAAAAATAGGGAGACTGACAGTCATGCTGACTAAAGAAACTACGCACTAAAGTGAGCCAGGTTTGCTCATCGTAGAGACTTTTAAGTACCGGAAAGGTGGATGCGACAAACCCCTCTATATTATTGAAGAAGAGCTCACGATAAACCTGCATACGCCGGTCTTCAATACCTGCTGGTGTCGGGTGCACTGTGGGATCTTTAATGTGGGCCATAAACTCAGCCTGAACTTGCTGAAATGACATCAGGCGATCCCTCTTTTTGACTTGTTCAGGCTTTGTACGGCATGGATCTGGTCCACTTCTTCCAGCAACTGGGGCAAAGGTGGAATATTAAAGTCGCGCTCCAGTAATGTCGGGAACACACCGTGTATTTGATAGGCTTGTTGCAATAGCTGCCAGACCGGATCACACACCGCGTCGCCATGGGTATCCACCAGCAGGTCTTGTTCTTCAACATAGTGTCCGGCAATATGACCATAAACGATTCGCTCGCTGGGCATTGCTGCTAAAAATTCACTGGCATTATAGCCATGGTTAACTGAATTAACGTAGATATTGTTCACATCCAGCAACAGATCGCAATCGGCCTCTTCAAGTACAGCCAGGGTAAAATCCTGTTCGGACAACTGCTGTCCTGGTGCTGCGTAATAGGAGACGTTCTCCACGGCTATACGACGTTCGAGTCTGTCTTGCACCTCTGCAATCCGCGTTGCTGTATGCTTTACCGCTTCTTCAGTGAAAGGAATAGGCATAAGATCGTACATGTGACCATCACCAGAACAGTAACTCAAGTGTTCGCTATAGCAACGAATGCTATGCGTAGTAAAAAAAGTTTTCAAATCACTGACAAACTGAGTGTCCAGCGGTGCCGGCGATCCGAGTGATAACGACAAACCATGGCAAACAAAGGGATGCCGGGCAGTTAACTCAGAAAACTGAACTGCATATTTACCACCGAGCGTCATCCAGTTTTCAGGCGCAACTTCGTAGTAGTCAACCTGTTGAGGCGGGGAGACTAAAATATCATCTAACATCTCGCGCCTCAGGCCCATGCCGACCATACCAAACGGTTTATTCATTGTCACTCCTTAGCCAGGTTAGACGTTAAGCGTGGCAACCACATTTACCTTCGCCATACTTCCCTTCTTTTTTGGCATTGCCACCGCATTTACCTTCGCCGCACTTGCCTTCTTTTTTACCTTTGGCATCGCCGCCACATTTACCTTCGCCGCATTTGCCTTCTTTTTTACCTTTGGCATCGCCACCACATTTACCTTCGCCGCACTTGCCCTCTTTTTTACCTTTGGCATCGCCGCCACATTTACCTTCGCCGCATTTGCCCTCTTTTTTACCTTTGGCATCGCCGCCACATTTACCTTCGCCGCATTTGCCCTCTTTTTTACCTTTGGCATCGCCGCCGCATTTACCTTCGCCGCACTTGCCCTCTTTTTTACCTTTGGCATCGCCGCCGCATTTACCTTCACCACATTTTCCTTCACCGGCATCTAACTGATACCCTGCTGTCAATTGCTCAAAGCTAAATGGGTTGGCAGCAGCCTCTGGCGCACTAAAAGTTGCAGCAGTTACAACTGCCGCGCCTAATGTCATTGCTAGTGTGTTGGTTTTTTTTACTGATTTCATGTTGTTCTCTCTCAATCGGTAGCTATAAAAAATGGATGATTTGCATAGTAGACCACGGACTGAAGATATTTATTTCAGCTTTGAGAAATTTTTATCTTCACTTCCCTATTAATAAATCTGTTTCTCTCGTATAGAATAGCGCGAATTTTTTCTGGTGCGGTAATAATGAAATTATTTTTGGCCCCAATGGAGGGCGTTGTCGACTTTAAAATGCGCGAATTACTCACAAACCTCGGTGGGTACGACATGTGCGTTACTGAGTTTATCCGAGTTGTAGACCTGACGCTACCGCGACGCGTTTTTATTCGCTATTGCCCTGAGCTGTTAAACGGAGGATTAACCCAAGCGGGTACACCCGTGCGTATTCAGTTGCTCGGCCAGGTGCCCCACGCACTGGCGGCCAATGCCAGAAAAGCCGTTAAATTGGGGTCACACGGTGTTGACCTTAACTTTGGCTGTCCAGCTAAAACCGTTAACAAAAGTAAAGGCGGCGCCGTATTGCTCAAAGAGCCCGAGCAAATCTACCAGATTATTCGGGCTGTACGCGAGGCCGTGCCACCAGAGCATGAAGTCAGTGCAAAAATTCGTCTGGGGTTTGATGACGATGCAAACAGCACAGAAATTGTCGATGCCGTACAAAGCGCCGGTGCATCCAGCCTGGTGATCCACGCCCGCACCAAACGCGATGGCTATAAACCACCTGCCTATTGGGAAAAAATTCCGCCGCTTTTGGATCGCCTGACTATTCCTGTGGTCGCCAATGGCGAAATCTGGCAGGTAGAAGATGCAATACGTTGCCAGCAGCGTAGCGCCTGCGACAACCTAATGCTGGGACGAGGTGCACTGGCTACGCCGGACCTGGCCGCAAAGATAAAAGCCCATGTGGAAGGACGCGAATACCGACCGCTTGAGTGGCAGGAAGTGGTTTATCATATATTACACTCCTCAATGCATCAGGACCCCGAGGTAGGTGAAAAATACTTTTCGTCGCGTACGAAGCAATGGCTTGGTTACTTAAAGTTACAGTACCCACAGGCACACACATTATTTGATGAAATAAAGCGCCTGAAAAGCAAAGATGATGTGGTATCTGTGCTTGATAAATACGCAAAGTCTCCGCTGCTTGATTCAAATCATAACAATGAGCCTGCTGCCTAATAGATAATGGATGCTCATAAAAGGAGAAGAGCGCCATGAATGAGAATTTAAGAAATCACTACCAGGTAAAATTGCAGGCTGAGCTCGACCAGATCCGACATGAGTTTCTTGCGGATTTGAAGCAAGCCAGTAACCACGCAACCGAGGCGTTGATCAATACCTTACAATCATCACCGCCACATGAGTGGGTTGATATCGCCACTGATCGTATCTGCCCAGGTCAGTTTCCTAACTTTGAACGCCTGGTAAAAGTCGAAGCCGCTATTTGCCAGATGGACATCGGTCAGTTTGGTTACTGCTGTGACTGTGAGAAGAAAATTGAAGACACCCTGCTCGCCGTTGACCCGGCGGCGCAAAGGTGCCTTGACTGTGTCGCTAAGCAGAAGTAATTTGGCTTAATAACACAAAACTGGTCGCAGGAAAGAAAAGGATGTTTTTAAGCACACCCCGGGCCTGGTCTTCATTCAGCGCTAACCTTGATTGCAGAGCCAACAGAGCTTGTGTCTGTGACCAGGCATAATAATGCACACCCAGGTCCACTTCCATCATGGCTGCGGCGAACTGAGTTTCGCCTTTAGTCAGTGTCCGGTTACATTGGCTGATAGTCTGTTGCAAAGACACGAACCCATCTCGCCAGTTGAGCCCTGCTCGCTTATCACATCCAGCAAGAAGCTGATGTACTAGCGGCTCATTCAGACTGAAGTCAAGCCACTGAACTCCCTCACTCGCTTCGCCAGTTACGCCCTGTAACTCACTGAGCAAAGTTTCGGGTGCCGTCACTGAACTACTGTAGAAATTGAGTTTACTTTGATACCACTCTTTACCGTTGGGCAGCTGGTACATACCCAGGGATGATCTGACCCGGTAGCGTTCCAGGTACTCCACCAGACGTTGCGCAGCTTCGGAATGTTTGGTGATATCAGGCGTCAAATAATCAAGCAGCTGCTGCCTTTCAACCCGACTTAATATAATTTTACTTTCCCGGGCCTGGTTAAGTCGTATTTCAACATAGCCGTACCAGGCATCCACCTGAGACGACGACACCTGGTACTCCTTTACAATCTCTGGAAGATTTAAATGTATAGGCCAGGGTAAAAAGCGCTCGGGATATCGCTGCTGTATAATCAGGTACTGGACTTCCTGCGCCTCTGCTTCCCCGAAATGACTCAGATCTGCGCTTTGTAAGATATCGTGTCGTTGTTTTAAGTAAGCCTCTGTAAAAGGAAGTTCTGAATGGCCCTCAGTGTGTGGCTCTGTCGAATATGAAAACCAATTGAGATGTTTAAGTTGCTTAGATAAGTCTGCGTGCGAGAGCTTTACTTGCGGCTCTGTGCAGCCGCTGATCATAGTCAGCAACAGAAGTGCTGAGGACACATAACGCCGAGAGGTTTTCATGTCAGTTTATTCACCTTGTTTCACTGTGCAGACATGTACCAGACATAACTGCTCTAAATCAGGTTAAGTTATACCAAAGAAGAGATATTTTATAACTTAAATCAGAGTTCTAGAATGAAAGAATGCGTTGCAAGTACTCAAGCACCGGGCTTTTTCCGTGCACCATAAAAGCAAAAAGCCCCTTACGGGGCTTTTTCTGTATTAAAGGCTGATGCCTTTACGCTGTGCTTTCTCTTTAATAAAAGAGGCCCAGCTGCGAGCAAATTTGCGTGTTCTAGGATCTTCCTGAGCCTTAACAATCGCCGTGTATGCTTGCTTATACTTTTCCTGATACAGGTAAGCTTCTGCCAGGTCAGAGTAGATTGTGCCTTTTTTATCAGAGCCCAGTTCCAGCGCTTTGTTCAGACGAACAACTGCTGCACTGTACTGCTGATCCTGAAGTAACAAACTACCCGCTTTGCGGTATAACTCAGCATCGTCTTCAAACTTAGCAGCTTCCTCATAGTACTTAGCCGCATCACTGATGTGCTTAGCCTGATGATAGTAGCTGGCAATTGCCGTAACGTTTTGCTTAGTGCGCTTAACCTTCTCCTCTTTGACCGATTTTTCCATGACCTGAGCGGCTTTGTATGGAATTTCGTTCAATGAGTAGTAGCTGCTCAGAATTTTATAATGGTTCTCTTTTTCGAAATAACCATTCTGATAAGCCACTTCCATCACGGTCTGACCTTTTTTGTAGTCTTCCGTTTGCATGTAGAAGGAGCCCAGCTGAGTCCATGACTTAGGATCATCAGGGAACAGCTTCACCAGCTCTTCAGCCACCTTAACGGCGTTTTTGAACTGCTTCAGCTCAAAGTAAGAACCAATTTTAAGCATGTAGAATGACTTGTTAGGTTCTTCTTTGTTCAGTGCAATTGCTTGGTCCGCAGGCTCAATGACATCTCTGTACTTTTTCAGTTCATAGTTTGCCTGAGCGATACGACCATATACTTTCGCATCTTGTTCACCGGTGAAATCCATCCAGTCATAGTAAGATTTCTTAGCACCTTCGTACTGCTCTGTACCAATCAGAAGGTCACCCAACAGCTTGATCAAATCGCCCTGATCTTTGAAGTTCAGCACGTCTGGCGCGATTGCCTGACGGATGTACTTAATTGCTGTTTGATACTCTTCTTTCTGAGCATACAAGTTACCCAGGTAACGGTTTACTGTGGCGCGGTCAAACTCGTCAGACGCGTCAATTTCGAGCAATAATGCAATTGCTTCATCAACTTTGTCTTCGTTGTACAAGTCAAACGCTTTGATAACCTTTTTACCAACTCGCTCACCCATAACCTTCGTTTTGGCATTCTTGCGTTCTTCAATCTTTGCTGGATCTGGGGCCGCAAAAGCGGCAGTGCTTAAAGCACCGCCTGCCAAAGACATCATCAGAGCAAGAGCTGTTGCTTTAGACATTTGCTTCATACCTTACTCCCCTAGTCTTGGTTAAGTTTAAAGTCAAGTTGTACAGTAATACCAGGTTGCTTTTGCGGCTTACCATCAACGATTTTAGGTCTGTACTTCCATTTGCGAAGCGCACGTTTTGCTTCACGATTGAAAATACGCTTTGGTTCAGCATCGATGATCTCAATGTCATCTACACCGCCCAGCTCATTGATAGTGAAGCGCAGCTGTACCCAGCCTTCTTTACCATCACGCGCTGCTTGAGGCGGATACTTAGGTTCGATACGAACGATAGGTGTTGCTTCACCGTCACGACCGAAATCACCAGGACCACTTAAACCACCAGCTGTGCCACCGATGTTGATGCTAGGCATGTTAAAGCCAATTGCACCTGCATTCGGGTTAGCATTCTCAGGCTGAGGCGGCTGCGGTTTAGGCGGCTGCTTTGGCGGTGGAGGAGGCGGAGGCGGTACACGCTTCCTCTCCTGCACATCTGATTCAGGCGGATTCGACATAATCTCGACTATGATCTCTTCCTTCTTATTGTCAGCCCTATCCGCTCCTCCTGAGATAAGATAGGACATAAAGAAGAATAAGCCGAAGGTTACTGCCCCACCTGCAAGAAGTGAAAACAGAAATCGAATCATCACTTAGCTCCAGCTATTGAAATCTTCAAGGCGTCGTCAGTTGCCTTAATCTGGTCCATTACCTTAACAACCACACCGTGTTTCGCGCCTTTATCCGCCTGGATAATAACGGTCTCGGTTTGTTGCTCAGCTAATAGATTTTCAAGGTTCGCACTTACACGCTCAACATCAACCTGACGCTTATCCATCCAGATCTCACCGTTTTCACGGATTGCGATGAAGATGTTCGCATTCTTGGTTTGTTGTGCCTGCGCAGCTTTTGGCTTTTTAACTTCAATACCGGCCTCTTTAACAAAAGAGGTAGTAACGATGAAGAAGATCAACATGATGAATACGATGTCAAGCATCGGGGTCATGTCTACTGCTGCTTCTTCTTCCTCACGAAAACGTTGTTTACGTGCCATAATAAAATCTCTCTCTAGTGATGTGGCAAGCTATCAATTAGTTTCTCTTTAGCCATCTTCGCTCTCGCTTCAAGACGGGTGCTAAAGAATACACCTGATAGTGCCGCAACCATTCCAGCCATTGTTGGTATCGTTGCCATTGAGATGCCTGAGGCCATCAATCGAGGGTTACCTGTACCTTGTGTAGCCATGGTTTCGAATACCGAAATCATACCTGTCACTGTACCGAGTAGACCGATTAACGGACACATTGCAACCAATGTTTTGATAATCAACATGCGCTCATCTAATTTTTCAGACGCTTCAGAAATCCATGCATCGCGGATTCTGTGTGCGTACCAAGATGTAGTATCTTGGCGGGCATCCCATCTGGCTACAATTCCCTTTTTAATTTTAGGAAATTCAGCCAATAGGAACCAATAGCGCTCAATCATTAATACCCACATTAGAAAGAGTGCTATCGCGACCACGTATAATACATCGCCGCCTGTAGCAACAAAATCCCTGATAGATTCCCACGTCTCCACCAGGACTAGCATTATGCTCTCTCCTTCTCCGCGTGCGCAGCAACGATACCCGCGCTTTGCTCGTCAAGAATGTGTAGGATAGATTTACTACGACCCGCAACAATAGCGTGAAGTAGGATTAACGGTAGCGCAGCAATTAGACCAAGCGCAGTAGTAACAAGAGCTAGAGAGATGTTACCTGCCATGATCTTCGGATCACCAGTACCAAATAGTGTGATTGATTCGAACGTCAGGATCATACCAACAACCGTACCTAGTAGACCTAGTAGCGGTGCGATAGCTGCAAGGATCTTGATGATGTTGATACCAGCTTCGATGCGAGGCGTTTCACGTAGAATTGCTTCGTCAAGTTTAAGCTCAAGGTTTTCAACGTCTTGGTTCTTGTTATCGTGGTACACTTTCAAGATACGACCCAGTGGGTTGCTGTCACTTGGGTTGTTAGCGTTCTTGATTTGCGACTTGATCTTCGCACCAACCAGCATTAGGTCTAGGAAACGAACAACAGCGATCAACGCACCTAGTGCCAGCAACGCAGTGATGATGTAACCTACAGTGTCACCCTGGTGCCAACGTTCTTCAACCGTTGCACGCTGAGTATTCAGACGCAGGATAGCACCACGCGTTGGGTCAACAACGAAAGGTGTGTACTGATCAGCAGACGTGCTCAGAAGATCAGCAACAGTTGCCAGAACGTCTGAAGAAGGCTGCTTACCTAGTGGTACGATTTGCTTGTTTTCTGGATCGTAAACAACGTAACCGTCTTTAGTTACCAGGTTGAAGTTACCAACACGCGTTACTTGTTTAACATTGATGTCGCCGCTTAGCTCTGCTACTTCAGATTCGAAAGTAGAGATCTTCGCAGACTCAGTCATTTCAGTCTGGAACGCAATCCAAAGCTCTTCCAGCTCACGCGTAGTTGGTAGTTCTTTAGCAGCGGCCAGTGAACGAAGTACTTCTGAGCGTCCAGGCTTTTCAGCACTGATGATAGACGCTTCGATTGCACCGATTGCTTCAGCAGCGTTACGACGTACCACACCGAACATCTCGCCCAGGGTACCCTGTGCGTTAAGTAGTTCAGTTTCTTTCTCAGCCAGTGTTACTTCGTTTTGCTTGAATTGCTTGTTAAGACGCTCACCACGTGCTTTTTCAGCAGCAAGGTCGCGCTTAGCTTTGTTCAGCAAAGCTTGCTTGTCAGCACGATCTGACAGGAACTCTTGTTCACGAGCTTTGTTGATTTTACCTTCAGAGATACGGTTCTGCTTTACTTGCTCTAGGATTTTATCCAGAGACTCAGTGTTAGCGTGTGCGTTCAACGCGCCACCAGCAGAAACTGTTAATGCTGCAGCAACGGCAAAACCTTTAAATAGTTTCTTCATGTTTTATTACTCCGCGCCGAAAATAGGTAGTTTAACTAGTTCTGGGGCAGCCTGACCACGTGCGATACGGATCATGTCTTTGATAGGCTTAAGGTATTCTTCACCTAGCTGATCCCACTGCTTGCTGCTGGTGTTCCAAACCCACGCTTGCTTCTGGTCAAAAGACTGAGCAACATATGCGATACGGCCTAAACGGGCGAAGTCAACATTGATGTTTTTACCGCTGATTTCAAGTGAACCCTGAGAAGCAACCATTGCTGAACCGTAGTTAGTTTCAATGCTGTATGCTTCAAGTACCTGACGGTATTTTTCAGACGTCGTTACTTTCGCGTTAGTAAGCGTTTCACGTAGTCTTTCAATGCGCTCTAGACGCTTTTCAGTATCAAACGGCACGTCCGCTTTGATGAATTGCTCGAGTGTATCAATCATGCGATACATCAAAGGCACAACGTCTTGCTTAGTTTTATCAACCGTCGCGATCTGACGTTCTAGAGATTCGATATTTGCATTTTGGTCTGCAACCAAACGTGCTACGTGGTCGTTGTAAACTTTCAGAAGTTCTGTTTCGTCAACAATTCCACGGTACTCAGCTACCATTTCGATAGTTTGACCGTAGATACCATCAATCTTGTCTTGAGACTTTTTAGCAGCCGTTTGAGTTTGCTGACCTACTTTTTGTATGTCATTCAAAGGATCTGCCATCACATTGCTGCTTGCAATTGCCGCTGCGCCAAAAAGCGCTGAAGCTACAAGGCTCTTTCTGATTTTAACAGACATAGTTCCCAACCAATTAAGTAATGTTACTTTTATAATTTTTGCACTCTCTTAGAGAGTACCCCGGATACTTTTAGCAGTATCAACCGTGCAATAATGCTAAATGCTATAGCCCATGTCAACTTCATGTTTAAAACAATTTTTGCTTGTCGCGATGAAATAAATTGAAAAAAAACATTGTATTAACAAGGAAACCAAGAATAAAAACCTTAAGCACTTATATTTCATACACAAAGCAACTTTATTTACATTTTATTACAGCCATTTAGGCCCAATTAGCCACCTTTATTTTGCATGATTCCACATTCTATTTCGTTTTTAATATCAAGCTACTAGACGTATTGAGCACACTTAGCGTCCAGGTTTACGCAACAGTGAAATCAGGTACAATGGAAAGCTCTGCCCAATAACTGTTCAGCCAGTAATTTGCACTGTGTTTCTATTTCCTGGATAAACTCTGCAACATGCAATCCGTCCATCAGCCCGTGGTGCACCTCGACTGAAAATGGCAGTTCCCCGGTTTGTGTATCAAGTCGACCGAACACGCACTTTGGGATACCAAGGTTATCTTTTGCATTACGAGCATGACTAAAGCTACTAAAGTCGAGCCATGGCAAAATGGATAAATAAAGTTGCTGTGGATTATCACATGTCGCCAAAAAGTGTTCACTAACCAAAGGCTGATCCAGGAACGCCTTTTTCTGTGCATCATTCTTTTTAATGTAGTCGTGGATATCTTCACAAGCAACCAAAGGCACAAAACGAAAGCTTCTGTCTTCGCGCAAAAATACGCAACTCATGTCGACTTGATCAACAACGCAAGGATGCTCATTGACTATGCGATAACGAATGGGCGCATAATTTTGGCAGGCTTTGCTCAGACAATATAAATAACTGTAGGTAAATGACAGCTGATGCTGTTTGCACAGCGTGTAAAGTGAGCCTGTTTTAAGACGGATGGTGATACTAAAGTAAGGCTGCTCGAAGCCAAGATAAAAATCAAAGTGCTCGGCCCTGGGCCAATCTGATGAAGTGAGTTGTTTCATAATTCAATATAGAGGGAGAAATACCCCTCTATATTGATAGTATCATGCAAGGATTACAAACCGTTTGCGATGATCTCCTGTGCAAGCTCGTCGGCAATCAGGTGTGTTGATTTTTGCTCAGCATCAGAACGAACAAAGATCTCAGTCAACGTATCGTAGATGCCTTCCACATGTTTGGTCGCGGCAGCTTCACTATAGCCTTCCGGCTTAGTTTCGTAGTATACGTTGATGATCCCACCGGCATTGATAACGTAATCAGGGGCATAAAGCACGCCTTTTTCACGCAAGATTTCACCATGTCTTGATTCTGCAAGCTGGTTGTTCGCACAGCCCGCGATAATGCTGGCTTTGATACGAGGGATCGTATTATCGTTTACCGTTGCACCCAATGCACAAGGGGCATAAACATCCACATCCAGATCGTAGATTTCATCAATGCTCACGGCGGTTGCGCCGAAGTCATTTACCACTCTGTCTATTGATGCCTGATTGATATCCGTCACAAACAGCTCAGCGCCCGCTTCATGCAGGTGCTTACATAAAGTATATGCAACAGCGCCTAAGCCCTGCACCGATACTTTCACACCAGACAAATCCTGATGACCATGTTTGTGCTGATAAGCTGCTTTAATGCCCAGGAATGTGCCCAGCGCAGTGAAAGGCGACGGGTTACCGCTCTTACCTTCGAGACCCATTACATAATTGGTTTCTTTGTGCATTGTCATCACATCGCCGGTGGTGATGTTCACGTCTTCTGCTGAATAGTAGCTACCGCCAAGACGCTCAAGGTGCTTCCCAAATGCTCTGAATAAGGCTTCAGATTTGATTTTTTTAGCATCACCGATGATCACAGACTTACCGCCACCAAAAGGCAAACGGGCCACTGCGTTCTTGTAAGTCATCCCCTTTGACAAACGCAATACATCGTACACAGCATCGACATCATCTGCGTAGTCCCACAGGCGACAACCGCCAACCGCAGGACCCAGTTTAGTGTTATGAACAGCAATGATTGCCTTCAGGCCCGATGCTTCATCAGAACAAAAAACTACTTGCTCGTGGTTATCAAATTCAACTTGGTTAAATACAGCCACTTTGTTTGTTCTCCGTTATAGACTGACTTTGAGTCAGATAGCGCTGAAATTCATCGAACTGTATCACTAACTCTCTAACCAATCCACAATATGAGTTGATATTGACTCTAAAAGCGTTAAAGCTGCCTTCATGATACATTAAACAGCCATATATCAACTTTTATATGCACTATATTAGATTATATTAGCTTAATTCTTCACTATTTTTACAATTTTAAGTGGTTAATCTTTACGTAAACGTCAACACACTCGTTTATGTATGATTATTTTTACGATTTAATGAGGTCAGATGAGAGAGGGAGCGTAATTTTGGTATGGATGAACACACCCAAATAGCCTGCTGTTGTTAACTAACTACAAAACGCCATGATCAAAAAAAGAGGGCCAGGCCCTCTTTTTCATGTCGGTGTAGAAATGCTTTTACTTAAGCTTGCTATCCAGCTCTTCAATCTTGGCTTTCCAGATAGCCGGTCCCTGAGTGTGGGCATTCACACCGTCGCTGTCTACGGCAACGGTCACTGGCATATTCTCTACTTCAAATTCGTAGATTGCTTCCATTCCCAGGTCTTCAAAAGCCACAACCCGGGCTTTCTTAATCGCTTTGGCCACCAGATAAGCAGCCCCACCAACCGCCATAAGGTAAACGGCTTTGTTTTCCTTAATGGACTCAACGGTCGCCGGACCACGCTCCGCTTTACCTATCATGCCGATCAGACCTGTTTTTTCTAACATCAGATCGGTGAATTTATCCATTCGTGTAGACGTTGTTGGGCCCGCAGGACCCACCACTTCGTCACCAACCGCATCAACTGGGCCCACGTAGTAAATAAATTTATTGGTTAAATCAACCCCTTCAGGTAACCCTTCGCCCGAATTAATCATGTCTTGCAGACGCTTATGCGCCGCATCACGGCCCGTCAGGATCTTACCGGACAACAGCACGGTTTCGCCCATTTTCCAGTCCTGGATGTCATCTTTGGTGATTTCATCCAGATTGACGCGACGCGTATCTTCACCCACTTCCCAGGTCACTTCGGGCCAGTCTTCCAGCTTAGGCGCTTTAAGATCAGCAGGGCCTGAACCATCAAGCGTGAAATGCACATGACGCGTTGCAGCACAGTTAGGGATCATCACAACAGGTTTAGAAGCCGCGTGCGTTGGTGCAGACTTGATTTTAACGTCAACAACCGTGGTCAGGCCGCCCAGACCCTGCGCCCCAATACCGAGTTTGTTTGCACGTTCAAAAATTTCCAGACGTAACTTTTCTTCCGCCGTTTCTGCGCCACGTTCAATCAGCTCATGGATATCAACCGGATCCATCAGAGACTCTTTTGCCAGTACTGCAGCTTTTTCAGCCGTACCACCAATACCTATTCCCAGCATGCCTGGTGGACACCAGCCAGCACCCATAGTCGGTAACGTTTTCTCTACCCAGGCTGCAACATCGTCTGACGGGTTCAGCATCACCATTTTAGTTTTGTTCTCTGAACCGCCACCTTTAGCTGCGATCATGACCTCGACCTCAGCGCCCGGCACCATATCAATATGCACAACAGAAGGCGTATTATCTTTGGTATTTTTACGCGCACCGGCTGGGTCTGCAACAATGGAAGCACGCAACGGGTTATCCGGATTGAGGTAAGCACGACGTGTACCTTCATCCACCATTTGCTGTACAGTCAGGTCCGTCTTGTCCCATTTAACATCCATACCAACCTTTACAAAACAGGTCACGATCCCCGTATCCTGACATAACGGACGTTTGCCCTCTGCCGACATACGAGAGTTAATTAAGATCTGTGCGATAGCATCTTTTGCAGCTTTACTTTGCTCTTTGTCGTACGCTTTTTCTAAAGCCTGAACGAAATCCAGCGGGTGGTAGTAAGATATGTATTGCAATGCATCTTCGATGCTGTCAATGAAGTCTTGCTGACGAATAGTACTCATGACGGTTCCTTTATTCTCCGGTCTGTGACGAGGCAAACCGGTGTTTATTGAGAGGCGCGATTATATACCATCTTACGAGAAGAGAGTATCGCTATCAGAGATTAGCGACCAAAGTCCTGCGCTTATCTAAAACTGTAAGATAGAATGCAATCAAACACGCTATGGATTCAATGACAATTATGATACCCTCCTCGCCCGTTTCGGGCTAGCATTCGGGTTCAGTTAATGACAAATCCAGGTAGTAACACCATTGAACTAGACATTTCTTTGTCAACCGTTGAAGTATTCGACACCCTCGCCTCTCAGCCGCTGGCAATACTACTCGACTCCAGCGATGCCAGACATGAGAATAGCCGGTTTGATATCATGAGTATTAACCCCTTGTGTATACTCGAAGCCAAAGCCGGTCAGTTTTATCTGGATGGCACACAGATTGGACAAGATGGCTTCACCATAATGCAAGAGAAACTGGCTGAGCTGGACACCAGTTCACACCCAGATGTGCCTTTCTGTGGCGGGTGGCTCGGCTACTTTGGCTATGATCTTGGCAGATATTTAGAGGTCATGCCTCACATCGCAGCACAAGATATCACACTACCTGACATGATAGCAGGCCTTTACCCGGATGCATTGGTCCGAGATAATCAGCAGAACCGCTGGTACTTTGTGACCCAGCCGGGTTACAACCGGCTGAGCACTTACCTGTCACTCATTAAACAAAATAACGCTGACAATGATACTTTCACACTGACCAGTGACTGGCAGGCAAATATGACTCAGGCTGAATATGCCGCTAAATTTGCCAGCATCCACGCTTATCTGAAAAGTGGCGACTGTTACCAGATTAACCTGGCTCAAAGATTCAGTGCCAGTTATCTGGGATCCCCATGGTGCGCTTATAAAACCTTACGCGCCAACAATAAGGCACCTTTCTCAGCGTTTATAAACCTCGGGGCCGATGCCATCGTGTCGGTTTCGCCCGAGCGCTTTATCTCTGTGCGCGATGGCCAGATCGAAACCAAACCCATTAAAGGTACTTTACCCAGAGTGAACGGCGATAAACAAGCAGATGCACTGCAGGCCGCGACCTTGCAACGTAGCCCCAAAGATCGCGCAGAAAACGTCATGATTGTCGATCTGCTGCGCAACGACCTTGGTAAAGTTGCTAAGCCCGGCAGTGTCCAGGTGCCAAAACTATTTGAAATCGAGAGCTTTCCTGCTGTGCACCACCTGGTCAGTACAGTCACGGCTCAACTGGCAGAGGGCAAAACTGCGGTTGATCAGCTCAGAGCAGCGTTTCCGGGCGGATCCATTACCGGTGCACCAAAGATCCGTGCAATGGAAATCATCGAAGAGCTGGAGCCACACAGGCGCAGCGCCTACTGTGGTTCTATTGGCTACCTCAGTGCCTGTGGGGCAATGGACACGTCGATCACGATTCGCACATTAGTATGCCACCAGCAAAAAATTTACTGTTGGGCCGGCGGGGGGATTGTCGCAGACTCGGACTGTGAGTTAGAGTATCAGGAGACATATCACAAGGTGAACAAGATACTGCCCATTCTATGAACCTACAACACGTTATCAGCCGCTACAGTTTAAGCGCCGCGAGCCATTCGCCAGTTTTGGGGCAAGGCCAGGAAAGCGCTGTTTTAGTGCCACTGCTAGAGGTGGATGGCGAAGCATCCGTGTTATTTTGTAAGCGCAGTGCCCAGCTGCGCAGTCATCCCAGCCAACTCTGTTTTCCGGGTGGTAAGGTTGAACAGAAAGACCATTCCGTGATCACCACAGCGTTACGAGAAACTCAGGAAGAAATCGCCTTAGATCCACAGCAAGTTAACCCCGTCGGAGTATTACCTCTGCACACAACACTAACGGGATTCCGTATTACTCCTGTATTGGCCGTTTTAGACCGCAATGCAAGCTGGGAGACGCACAGTGATGAAGTAGAACATGTGTTTACCCTACCGTTGTCTCTGCTTGCACAGCAGCGTGCCTGGCAACCCGTTCAAACCCGGTTACGGGGCAAGGCCGTGACTTTTAATGGCCTGATGACAGAATATGGTCTGCTCTGGGGCGCGACTGCTAAAATCATCCAACAGCTCCTCATCCGAGTGGCCTGACCTGTTTAAAAAATGTCATCAATTACGCTCTAAACAATTGAATTTACACACTTTGAAGTATTTTTTACCTCACATTGGTTGCATTATCCTCTAACTCAACCAAAACTGTATACAATTTTGCTGTGAAATGGGTTACTTATGCAATAATTAACGTTATGATGTGCGCCCGTTCAGAGGCAATGTTGAGTAGAATTTATGATTAGTGCATTTGATATGTTCAGTATTGGTATTGGGCCGTCATCTTCCCATACTGTCGGACCTATGCGTGCTTCGCGCCTGTTTGTGAAAGACCTGCGGGACAACAACATAATTGATCAAATCACATCAGTGAAAGTAGAGTTATTTGGCTCACTGGGCCAGACTGGCATAGGCCATGGTTCCGGTAAAGCCGTGATCCTGGGCCTGGCAGGATACGATCCCGAATCGGTAGATGCGGACCAGGTACCCCAGATCCTGGATACCATTGAGCGTGAGCAGGTCATTTATCTGGACAAGACCCACAAGGTTGCTTTTCCTAAGCAAGGCGCCATTGTTTTCCATCGTCGCAAAACCCTGCCGAAACACTCCAATGCAATGGAGCTACAGGCATACACAGGCAGTGAGTTGGTACATAGCCAGGTCTATTACTCAATAGGCGGTGGCTTTATTGTCACAGATGAGCAGTTTGATGCAGAAAAGCAAGCTGCAATCGACGTACGCGAGCAAAACCCAGCCCCTTACCCGTTTGAAAATGCTCAGCAGTTGCTGGAAATGTGCAAGGAGACAGGCCTGAGCGTATCTTCGCTGATGATGCACAATGAGAAAACACTGCGCAGTGAGCAGGAAATCAAATCAGAACTATTCCATATCTGGGAAGTGATGAAGGCCTGTACAGAACGCGGCATGCGCACTGAAGGCATATTACCCGGTGGCTTAAAAGTAAAACGTCGTGCACCCAGTTTGTACTTAAAACTCAATGTTGAGAACAGCAACGATCCGCTTCGGGCCATGGACTGGGTTGATCTGTTCGCACTGGCCGTCAATGAGGAAAATGCAGCAGGCGGGCGTGTTGTTACTGCCCCAACCAATGGTGCTGCTGGGATCCTGCCTGCAGTACTTATGTACTACCATACTTTCATCAAAGAAGTCGATGCCGAAATAGCAACACGTTACCTGCTGACTGCCGCAGCGATCGGCATTCTGTATAAGAAAAATGCCTCTATCTCTGGTGCTGAAGTAGGCTGTCAGGGAGAAGTCGGAGTGGCTTGCTCTATGGCGGCAGGCGCGCTGACAGAGATCATGGGTGGTAACGTCGTCCATGTAGAGAATGCCGCCGAAATTGGTATGGAGCATAATCTGGGTCTGACTTGTGATCCGGTTGGCGGATTGGTGCAGGTACCTTGTATTGAGCGAAATGCCATGGGGGCAGTTAAGGCCATCAACGCTTCGCGTCTCGCAATGCGTGGTAGCGGAGAACAAAAAGTGTCTTTAGATAAAGTGATCAAAACCATGCTCGATACGGGTAATGACATGAAAACTAAATATAAAGAAACGGCACGTGGTGGCCTGGCGGTTAATATTATCGAGTGTTAAGCTGCAAGGTCTGCTAATAAAAAAGCCGCAATTGCGGCTTTTTTATTGTTTATTCGTATCAATTTGCTTAATTAAGAGTTCTATTTTGAGGCGAGAAAATAGCGTCGATAACACCGCTCCCGCGTCCTGCTATCGCTAAGGCACCTACATCCATTTAGGCGAGGCAAAAATTTGCGAACTCATACCTAAGGTAAAGGTTCTAAATGAGGAGTTATTAACACAGTTAGCGTCATATTTGCTCCTTCAAATTGAACAAGGTATTAAGTGAAATTGGTACCTCTTATTTGACTGGCAGCTCTGTGTGTTCAAATAGCGCATCGACATCTTCCTGGTTGCGCATCAGGCTGGCCCGCTCGACCAGGTCTTTGGTCAGATGTGGGGCAAAACGTTCTATAAAGTCATACATATAACCTCGCAAGAAACTACCCTTTCTGAAACCAATCTTAGTGGTACTGGCCTCGAACAGATGGCTGGCATCAATACATACCAAATCTTTGTCTGTCACTTCATCGACCGCCATAGTTGCCAATACGCCGACACCCAGTCCTAATCGAACATAGGTTTTAATCACGTCCGCATCAGTCGCAGTGAAAACAATATGCGGCGATAAACCATGTGCATTAAAAGCTTTATCGAGCTCTGAACGCCCGGTGAAGCCAAATACGTAAGTGATCAATGGGTACTTTGCGACATCCTGAACTGTGATATTGCTGCCTTTTTTAGCCAATGGATGATCTTTGGTCACCACAATACTGCGATTCCAGTGATAGCAAGGCAGCATGATCAGGTCGCCGTAGAGATGTAGCGCTTCTGTTGCGATGGCAAAGTCTGCATCACCCCGGGCTGCGGCATCTGAGATTTGTTGCGGCGTGCCCTGATGCATATGCAAAGACACCGCCGGATACTTTTGCATAAACCCCTGGATCACATTCGGCAATGCATACCGTGCCTGCGTATGTGTAGTCGCAATATTGAGTTTCCCTTGATCGGGTAACGTATGTTCATTGGCGACGGCTTTAATGCCCTCGACCTTTGACAGAATCTCCCGGGCAATATTGATTATTTCATTACCGGCGCTGGTAACATGGGTGAGATGTTTGCCACTACGGCCAAAGATCTGTACACCAAGCTCGTCTTCCAGCATACGCACTTGCTTGGAAATTCCCGGCTGGGAGGTATACAAGCTTTCAGCGGTTGCAGACACATTGAGGTTGTGGTTTAGAACCTCAACTATATATTTCAGTTGTTGTAATTTCATAACTAAGCGTTTGTTTTAATTGTTATCTGGTGTACGACTAGGCCATTTATCAATAGATACAGGCAAATAATGAACCAGCCTAGCATAATTATAGTCTATCCGATAGGACAATACTTTCCCCAGCCTATTAGAGCCAGCTTCCAGCCATTAAGCTATACTAAAAAATGATGGAATTTGCTGGATTTTCAAGTCTCTTGTTATTAACACTGTTCAATCCGCAATTATTTGATGTAATATAAAAAAACTGTCAGCTGTATGATTTACGAAGAGATCCGGGTATGTTTGTTACCGTAATAATTTTGTTGATTGTAGCACTCATTGTCATTGCTGTGTGGGTTAGTGCTATTCAACAACACAGAGAAAAACAAGAAGCGGAGCGCCGTAAAGAGCTGGCAAAGCAAAAGCGGGTCATCGAAGAAGCAGAAGACGTCATCCTCAACAGCAGCAATATTCCTATGTCAGGCGCGATGATCCGGATCATTCAGCGCCGTGTGCATGACGCACTGGTGTCTATGGTTGAGCTATCACCCACCTCTCGCGAGCTTAAAAGCCGTATGCATGAGTCTCAGGAGCGTTTAAATAACGAACCTCAAAATGCCAACGAATCTGATAAAGTCACTCTGCCAGATAACGACAAGCAACTTATTGCTCTGGTTCAGGGGATTAAAAAGTTACGCCACCTCCTGCGCTCAGAGCACAGTAAAGGCAAAGTAGACACACAAGTATTTGTCCAGGAAGACCGAAAAATGGAGCGGCTGCAGCTTAGGATCAATGTGGAGAGCCAAATAAAGCGGGGATTGTCCGCGAAAAGCGCCAATATGGTGGGTTCTGCACGGCAGTACTTCGAAAAAGCCTACGCGATTATTTGTGGGGTTACCTATTCAGATGAATATATTAGCGAAAAGAAGAGCCTGCTCGAAGGATATCTGAGTGAGATCAGTACTGAGCTGAAAGCGTCCAATGCCTCTGCTGTGAAAAAGAAAGCCGAAAAAGAAAAGGACGATCTCGACGTCCTTTTCGCACCCAAGAAAAAGTGGTGATCAGCTTCAGCTGATCGCGAACTTTACGATAAAGAGGACGGTTAATATCCAGACACTGATGGAGATTTCCTCACGCTTGTTACAGGCCAGTTTAACTGCCGTGTAAGAAATAAAGCCAAGTGCAATGCCGTGGGCAATCGAAAAGGTCAACGGTGTCATTAACAGCACAACACTCACCGGAATTGCATCGCTCATATCATCCCAGTTAACTAACTTCAGGTTTTGTAACATCAGTACAGCAACATACAAAATAGCACCGGCCGTAGCATAGGCAGGTACCATCTGTGCCAGAGGTGCAAAGAACATCATCAACAGAAAACACAAACCAACGACCACGGCCGTTAAGCCAGTACGGCCACCCACGGATACGCCCGACACAGACTCGATGTAGGAAGTAGTAGTAGACGTCCCAAGAAACGAACCCGCAATGGTCGCTGAACTATCAGCTGACAGTGCTCTGCCAAGGCGTGGCATGCGCCCTTGTTCGTCTGCAATCCCGGCTTTTTGCGTAACTGCGACCAAAGTACCGCTGGTATCGAACAAATCAACAAATAAGAATGCAAACACCACACTCAGCATCGAAATTTCCAGCGCACTGGCAATATCCAACTGGGCAAGAGTGGGGGCAATACTTGGCGGTGCCGACACAATGCCTGCGTATTCAACTAAGCCAAGAGCCCAGGCGAGAACAGTGACTAATAAAATACTGACCAGTACCCCACTTTTCATATCCCGATACATTAATGCGGCAATTACAAAAAAGCTCAGAATAGCGAGTAAAGGACCTGGGCTGGTAATGTCACCTAATTGCACAAATGTCGCGGGGCTGGCGACGATGATCTGCGCATTCTTCAGCGCGATCAGTGCCAGAAAAGCACCTATCCCTGTGGCAATCGCTTGCTTAAGCACCAGGGGAATTGCCTGGATCACCCACTCCCTGACTTTAAAAATACTCAGCACTAAAAACAAGCAGCCAGATAAGAAAACCGCGCCCAGCGCGCTTTGCCAGGTATGTCCCATCCCCAGCACAACGCCATAAGTAAAAAAGGCATTTAATCCCATACCAGGGGCCAAAGCCAAAGGATAATTGGCCCAAAGGCCCATAATAAAACAACCTATGGCAGCCGCTAAACAGGTCGCGACAAACGCGGCACCATGATCGATGCCCGCTTCAGCCAGCATGGCCGGGTTTACAAACACAATGTAAACCATAGTGACAAATGTCGTCAGACCGGCAATAAACTCGGTTTTGACTGTGCTCTGCTGTGCACGGAGCGAAAATAATTTTTCCAGCATGTCTTTGTATTTTATATAGAAACGAAAGCCGGATTTTATCACAAATCTCTGGTGTAATCGGACAAAATAGTTAAAAATCAACTACACTCTGATCTAGGTCGTATTAAGTGAAATCAGTATGAAAAAGAACCAATTAGCAGTTGCAAACGGTAATGACTTGGAACAACAACTCCTCAATGTACTGGAGTTTGTCACCGCAACGCCGGACTCTGAAAACCGCTGGCCCTCAGACACGGATAGCAAAGCCGCCTATAAAAAAGGACTTTATTATCTGAAAAATAAACAGTATCCGCTCGCCGCAAAATGGTTACGCCTGGCTGCTATGTCAGGCGATAACAAAGCTCAGTTTTACCTTGGCATGTTGTTTATCAAGGGTCAGGGCGTACCAAAGAGCGTGTTTCATGGTATCGCCTGGCTGTCACTCGCCCAAAGTCAGGGCAACCAGGCTGCAACAGAGACACTGGAACAAGTCCGTACACACCTGACTGCAAAACGCTTTATAGATGCACAGTGCTATGCAGCTACCCTGTATGAGCAAATCCACCAAATGATGCATTTTAACCAGGATGCCTGCAAATAATAAAAGTAAATATAATCAAAGCTCTAATACCAAAGAACAAAAAACACGCGATATTTTACTTGCCAAACAGCACTGTATGAAATACTGTATAACCACTGTATAGAAAATCAGTGGTCTGCTCATGTTACATACTCAAGTGCAAAATATTTCTTTGTCTCAAACCAACTCAGGTGATAAACGTTATCAGCTGGTTTATGCGGAAGATGATATAGTCAGTAGCTTAGAATTACTTAAAATCTTGTATCGGTGTAACTCGCTACACAGATGGACACTACTCATTGCGCCAGACAACATTCCCAGCAAGGCATTACTGGATACCCGCTCAATTGACAGTAGCAAGTTACTGGTACTGCGCCAGAGACATTTGATAAACTTGGAGTATGTTATTAACAGCGCTTTATGCAAAGGCAACTTTGCAGCGGTGATCACCTGGACGGATATTGTTACTGAGCAACAGCTTGCCCGGTTTAAGCTGATAGACAGTGATACTGAGTTATTTTGCTTTAGTCGTACTTCCGGCCACGGAGCATCTGTCGTTGCGCATTAAATTCAAATGAGAAATTATGTGTTATTGCGGTTCTGAAATTGAAGCACAAGCGTGCTGTCTGCCTTTTATAGAAGGCCGTAAACAGCCACAAAGTGCAGAGCAGCTAATGCGTTCACGGTATAGTGCTTATTGCCTCAAAGACACAGAGTATATACATCATACTTATGCACAGAGTAAGCGCGCAGAAAACAGTGAGGCCAGTATCAAAGCATTTGCCGAGCAGGTCGCCTTTATCGGATTAGAGGTTATCGAGTGCAATGAGTCTGCCGACTATCACTTTGTGGAATTTAAAGCGACTTATCTGGATGGCGGCGTGTGTGTCACCATGCATGAGCGCTCCCGATTTTTAAAAGAGGCGGGCCTGTGGCGCTACCTGGATGGTGAGCTTTATGCCTGCCCTGAGAAAAAAGTCAGCAGGAATGATCCTTGTCCCTGCCAAAGTGGGAAGAAGTTTAAAAAATGTCATGGCTAGCTCGCTGGCGATGTCGGCCGGATTGTTGAGTGCTCAACAATCCGCACTTTTTCGATATAACGCCTTGTGTCCGCACCATTGCTTAGCCTATAACAGGCTGATAACGGTGCTCAACCGAGCCACCGCAATAAGCTGGTAGCGTTTTATATAAACCGCCTGTGAAGCGTCAGGCTTAAGCTACTTTTCTTCGGCGCTTAATCTGTGGATCACACGCCGTGCTTTTATTGAAGTTTCCTAATGAACTTAAGTTACACAGCAACCTGCAACATAGACTGCATTTCACCACCGGCTATCTGGTCATAAAAACCCGCCGCATCTATATCTTTATTGTCTACCAATATTTGAGGGGTTCTGGTTTTTTCTAGTTTCTGTCTTACAGCAGGTTCGAGGTTGTCAACGATGTGCAGGGGAATGTGCTTTTTATCGTTGCGTACCGCATACGGCTCTGGCTGCAAACATTCTTTAAGGCGCAGGCTGGCCAAATCACCATCCTGGACTAAAAACCCGTTATCATGCCCTATCAACATATTGAACTGTTCGGGGGCAAGTGGCTTTTGCGGACCAAGCTGCAGTGCCTGTTTTAACACCGCTTCGGATTTATCGGGCTCCTCTTGTGACGTATGAGGCAGGTCGAACTGGCTAAAATCTAGCGCATCCTGTGACAGCAAAGATAAAAGCAACGCAAAATCACCGCGTCTTGCTTCATGAACGCTGTGGTTAAGTGCACTGCCCAGCTGAGCTTCTTTGCACAAAATGCCATCTATCTGCATGTAAAATCGCCACAATTTAGGGAATATGAAAATTTATCGGCATTTTTTCAATTTTCTTTAGTACATTTCTTTACTTCACTAAAAACTTTGATATTATCAGCGCCGTTGTTGAGGAGGGGTTCCCGAGCGGCCAAAGGGATCAGACTGTAAATCTGACGGCACTGCCTTCGCTGGTTCGAATCCAGCCCCCTCCACCACTTCACAATTTTTATTTCTCTTAGGAGGGGTTCCCGAGCGGCCAAAGGGATCAGACTGTAAATCTGACGGCACTGCCTTCGCTGGTTCGAATCCAGCCCCCTCCACCACTTTACAATTTGTTTTTCTCTTCGGAGGGGTTCCCGAGCGGCCAAAGGGATCAGACTGTAAATCTGACGGCACTGCCTTCGCTGGTTCGAATCCAGCCCCCTCCACCACTTTCCTTATTTTCTTGTTTACTGAACTGTTATTTTTCTATCTGAAGCCTGACACCCTGCTCTCTTAAATAAGCCTGAGCTTCGCGATAACCTGGATAGTGCTGTGCAACAATTTGCCAGAAGGCCTGATTGTGTGCCATCACATGATAATGTGCCAGCTCATGCACAACCACATAATCAATCACCCACTTCGGCGCCCCAACCAGCAGACTATTAAGCGCCAGCGTGCCATTAGATGACAAACTCCCCCAGCGGCGTTTATATTCTCTGATCTTCAGTACCTGATACTGACTGCTCATCTGCTGTGAGTACTCTGCCAGTAGCGGTGTAACATAACTTAACAAAGTCTGGCTTAGTAATTTAAACAGCGCCTTGCGCGCGCCCTCTGAGCCAGGTTGCGCCCGGGTTTTGAGCCCTATGCATTGTGCGTCGTGGTCAACATAAGAACGACTTTGAGAATACTCAAACCTGTACTGCTCACCAAATATCTGAATTTGTTTACTGTCGAACGGCGCCTGGATCCGCTGCTGCTGGGCAGATACCGCCAGCTTTTTGCTTTCAACCCAATGTGACTTGCTTTTTAGCCAGGTATCCAACCAGCGCCTGTCGATACCGTAAGGCGCAAAGACTTTGACGCCATCCGCTGTAATTTTAATCGCAACACTCTGTCTGCGCTTACTGATGCTTAACTGATAATCGAATGACATAGATACAATTTTTTATTTACCCTGAAAAAATGCTGCTACCCTTACTAATAAGAAGGATTGAGCTGGCACAATATGAACAATAAACCACTTTGCCAATATGAATCACCCGACGGGCATAACTGCCAGGAAATAGACATGGGTTCAGGCTATTGCTTTTGGCATGATAGCAAATTTGACAAAAGCGGTCTGGAGTTAACACAAAAACTGGAGCGCTATGCCAAACGCGGTGGCCTTCTACAGGGGTTAGAATTAAAACGGGCTAATCTTGAGGGCCTTAATCTGGTTAAGTTTGACCACCACGAAGGCTACGACCTGTCATACAGCAACTTTTATCGTGCCAATTTGCAAGGTGCTCACCTGTTCAACAATACCATCAAGCATGCCTCGCTGATGAAGGCGGATTTGCGTGACGCCAACCTGCACTGCTGCAAGCTTGAAGATACCAACCTGTTGGGCATGAAACTCGATAAAACCCGCATCGACAACCTCTACCTCGGTGATAAGTTGTTGCAGGAAAAACAAGCCCATGAAGCCCTTAAACAACAAGACTTGGATGAGGCTAACGATCTGTTTTTACAATCAGAGGAAATTTACCGCCTGCTAAGAAAGGGAGCCGAGCAGCAGGGTCTGTTTGAAATGGCCGGGAAATATACTTACAGCGAGCTGCGCATGCGCCACGCGCAATATCCAAAATTTTCTAAACGCCGCCTGGTATCCTCTTTTGTTGACATGTTATGTGGTTACGGCGAAAAGCCCGAGAATGTGATCCGCTTCAGTTTAGGCATGATCATCGCCTGCGCTATCTGCTACTTCCTGTTCGGGATCAATTACAATGACGGGCTCATTCAGTTTTCCAGTCAGGCTTCCTGGTCGGACAATCTAAGTACTTTACTCAATTGCATTTATTTCAGTGTGGTCACCTTTACAACGCTTGGTTATGGCGACATAACACCAACCGGCATCACCCGACTGGTCGCAACGGTTGAGGCATTTACCGGCAGCTTTTCGTTGGCGTTGTTCGTCGTTGTCTTTGTAAAACGCATGACGCGTTAGTCGCAGATCCCAATCTCTCTTCCCAATTCGTGCAAAAATCCATGCATAAACTCAGTGCGCCGCTGGGCTTCTTGCTTTGCAGACTGAGTATGCATTTGCTCAGCAATATTCAGCAGCTTGATGTAGAAATGATCTAAAGTATATTTTTTGTCATCCGCTTCACGGTTTCGACAAAATGGGTCATCAATATGATACATATGTCTGGCAATGGCGCCGCCCACTTTCATACACCGGCTCACACCAATTGCACCTAAAGCATCCATACGATCTGCATCCTGGACTACCTTGGCCTCCAGAGTATCAGGCGTCACATTGGCGCTAAAGCTATGTGCCACAATGGCATGGTGCACGGCAGGCAACTTGTCTTTGGGATAATCCAGTGTCGATAAAAAGGCAACAGCCCTGTCTGCAGCCAGTTTTGAGGCAATGGGTCTGTCCGGGTGATTCTTCGCCACCGCTACACAATCGTGCAACCAGGCAGCAGGCAGTACAACCTCAAGATCAGCGCCTTCCGCGGCACACAATTGTTTGGCTGTTTTAACCACACGCAGGATGTGCGATAAATCATGGGCGGTGTCAGCAAACTCAGTGGTGAGCATAAAATCTCGGCATGCCGTTTCAAATTCCGTCATATTTATTGTCATTTATCCCTTAACCTTATGGTTCTGATTGTATGTTGTTAGTGGCTTCACTAAAATATCACCATTATCTACTGTAAGGAATTTATATGTCTTGCGCGCTGTATTTACAACCTGGCCGTGAAAAATCTTTAAAAAGAAAACACCCCTGGATCTTTTCTAAAGCAATAAAAAAAGTCAAAGGCAAACCTGCTCTTGGCGATACCGTGACCATTTATAGTCACGACGGTCAATACCTGGCCACAGCCGCATACAGCCCTGGTTCTCAGATCCGGGCCCGGATCTGGAGCTTTGATCAGTCTGAGCACATCGATCAGTCATTTTTCGAAAGAAAACTGTCACGGGCACTTGCCGCGCGCGAGCAAGTTATCGAAGAAGGTCAGTTAACCGGTTTCAGGCTCTGTGCAGCCGAATCGGACGGTCTGCCGGGCATTACCATAGATAAGTTTGACAACTACCTGGTCTGTCAGCTGCTTAGCGCTGGTGCAGAGCGTCACAAAGGTGAAATCGTACAAGCGCTCAGAAGCCTGTTCCCCGAGTGCAATATTTACGAGCGCTCTGACGTTGATGTACGTAAAAAAGAAGGCCTGGAAAAAACCACAGGCGTTTTGTGGGGAGACGAGCCAGAGGCGCCCGTTGTGATCATGGAAAACGGCTTGAAAATAGAAGTCGATATCAAATCCGGCCACAAAACCGGCTTCTACCTGGACCAAAGAGACAGTCGTGCAGCACTGGAGCGCTTCTCTAAAGGCAAATCGGTACTAAACTGCTTCTGTTACACAGGCACATTTGGTCTGTATGCGCTTCGTGGCGAGTGTGACGAAGTCATTAATGTCGATGTCTCTCAGCCGGCGCTGGATACCGCCAAACGTAATGTGCAGCACAATGATCTAGATCTGTCTCGTGCCCAGTTTGTTAAGCAGGATGTGTTTAAACTGCTCAGACAATACCGTGAGGAAGGCCGTCAGTTTGACACGATTGTGATGGATCCTCCCAAATTTGCCGAGAGTAAAGCCCAGCTCAACGGCGCCTGCCGTGGCTATAAAGACATCAATATGCTGGCCATGCAGTTGCTTAAACCGGGCGGCACGCTTTTGACCTTCTCGTGCTCTGGCCTGATGGAGCAAAACCTATTCCAAAAAGTGGTCGCCGATGCGGCGCTGGATGCAGGTAAGGACCTGTTAATTATGGAACGCCTTAATCAGGCAGCTGACCACCCTATCGCGGGCTGTTATCCGGAAGGGTTTTATCTTAAAGGCTTGATCTGCAAAGTGTATTAATAACTAACAAAAAGGCCGGTTTATACCGGCCTTTGTCGTTTACTCAATGAGTATTTAGAAGCTGCCTTGCAGAGTAAGGCCTGAGTAGCTGCTGTAGCCACGTACCATGATGTGGTAAGTGCCGCCATCTGTGCCAGAACTCAGAGTACACGTTTCATTGTTGCCAGAACGATATGGACGACAATCGTAGTTATTGGTGGTTGGCTGAGTACCTTTACGCACATACAAGTCTGCATCACCTGAGCCACCTGAAATGCTGACATTTAGTGTCACATTGGCGGGGACTTCGATGGTATAACGCGTATCTGTGTTAGTACCGCCAGACAAGCCCGTTACTGGCACGCCATTTTCAAGACAGTTGGCACCACAGCCGGATGAATCACCGAATGTGCCTGTCAGTGTAGCACCTGAATACTGGCTGTAGCCATGCAGCATAACATACCAGTCACCAGCAGCCGGGTTTGAAAACTCACAAGACTCGTTGTTACCGTTTTTGTAAGGGCGACATGAATAGCTGCTTTGAGTAGGCTGTGAACCTTGTTGCACATACAGATCGGCATCACCTGAGCCACCCGTTAGTGTGAAGGAAACAGACGCCGCTCCGGCAGGCACTGCCAGCTTGTAGAAGGTCTCGGAACCCGTCGCACCAGACGCTGTTACACCAACACCTGAAGTAAGTTCAGTTGGGCCCGGCGGAGGTGGTGGAGGTGGCGCATCACCTTCAAGCGTGTAAAGTAGTTCATTCGGTGAACTTGCTTTGGCATCAGACACCGCACCTTTGGTACTTCTGCTGCTCAGCAGTGAATCAATCTGCGCTGGCGTCAGTGTAGGATCCTGGTCAAGGTACAAGGCGACCGCACCTGCAACATGAGGCGCTGCCATTGACGTACCACTGATGGTATTCGTCGCGCTGTCTGAGTTATACCAGGCTGACTTGATGCTTGAACCTGGTGCATAGATATCCAGACAAGAACCATAGTTTGAGAAGCTGGAGCGACCATCACTGCTCGTTGTCGAACCAACAGTGATTGCGTCCGCTGCGCGAGCTGGCGAGTAGTTACACGCGTCGCTGTTGTCATTACCGGCAGCCACAACGAAAGTAACACCAGAAGCAACAGCCGCATTAACGGCATCATCAACTGCCTGAGATACGCCGCCACCTAAACTCATGTTAGCAACAGACGGACCAGAAGCATTATTTTTAACCCAGTCAATCCCTGAGATCACCCCTGAGTATGACCCTGAACCATTACAGCCCAATACGCGAACGCCGACAACATTAACATTTTTTGCAACACCGTACTCTGAGCCACCAATAGTACCGGCAACGTGCGTACCGTGACCGTTACAGTCAGACGAGTCAGCATCGTTATCAACAAAGTCATATCCATGGCTTGCGCGATTGCCAAATTCACTGTGCGAAATACGCACACCAGTATCGATAACGTAAGCAGTAACGCCTGAGCCGTCGAAGTCATAGTGGTAGTTTGAATTCAGAGGCAATGCACGCTGATCAACACGGTCCAGACCCCAAATCGCATTGCTCTGATCGCCAGAAGCCTGCGGGGTAACTGTGACAATCTGATCTTGCTCGATGTAAGCAATGTTTGGGTCTTTCAGCATTGCTTTAACATCGCCTTGTGATGCATCGACAACAACACCGTTTAGCGCACCGTTAAAGCGCTTTGCGACATTGATATTGTAAGCGTTGCTCAGTGCCTGTGCCTGTGTGCTTGCATAGTCAGAAATAGCCATAGCGCTTTGTGTATTAAGCACGGTTGGCGTTTTAAACACGACAATATACTTGCCAGGAATGGCTTTGCCTTGATCTGCGGTCAACAACTCGGCCTGAGCCATAGACTGTCCAGACAGGCCCGCCAGAATGGCAAAAGCCAGTGTGTTTAGTTTACGCATACTTGTTCCTTTTTTGTTGTTTGGTTAATTTCCAATCAAAATGTAGCGCATATGAAGAAAAAATAAACAACAAATTGGAACATTTATTTAACTATGTTTACATTTTTTGTAAATTTAAATTTACATTAGTTTATTGATACTTTATGAACATTCCTGTGGGGCATTGATTATTATGGTTTTTATCTAAAATAATGCCGGCTCTCACCCATTATCGAGACTATTCTCGTCATAGTGTTTTCATGTTTTCCGTATTAAAGGATCACCCCGCGTGATGTTATCTGCCCAGATGACTTCTGTGAGTGAAAATATTACACGTACGAGCGAGCATCCAATTTGCTCAAACTCTCCGCTATCAGTGTATTTGGTGAGTGTGTTTCGTAGCATGTTGTTTATTTGAGCAGGGCTTAATTGACTGAGAACCTGCACTAGCTTGTTAAAGCCCGTTGATAAAATTGACTTAATGATAATTTCCAAATAGGGTACATTATTAATAGGCGGGTTTTCATTTTACGCCTTTAAGGGGATCCGCATTGAGAACACAAACACTGACGTCTGGCACGCTCCCCACGGATTATATCATTCCAACCTGGCGCTATGAGCCTTATTCAGACTAGTTAGATTTTGCACTGGTGAAGCTAAGAAGCTTTTATTGAAAGGAATAAAATGAACAAACTTTCTACTACTGTACTTTTTATATTTACCTATGTAATTTGCCCGCAGGTTGATGCAAAGAGCTCAAAACCGGCCAGTGATGTCACTTACTGGCAGTCACAGGGATACGGCTACTTTATTAAAAAAACGCCAACAACACTGACGTTTTATGACGTTACGCAATCGCATTGCCTATTAAACAGTGAAGAGTCGGGAGACTACGACCCCGCCAACTTGATCTCATTAACACAGGGTGCAGAGCTTCACTGGGAAACACTACACCCGGTAAAACTAAAACCTTTAAATCGCTTACCAGCAAACTGCCTGAATACCGCCAACACAATGAATGCCGTCGGTAATTTTGATGTGTTCTGGCAAACATTTGCAGAACACTATGCTTTTAGCCAAACAAAACAGTGGAATTGGGAAGCGCAGTATTCACCGTGGCGTAATAGGCTTAACAAAAACAGCAGCAGTGAAGAGCTACTTTCTGTTCTGAACGATTTAATCACAGCGCTACAAGACGGACATGCCTATATCGCAAATATTGATGGTGAGACTCTGGCCATGTACGAACATAAATGGAATACATTCAGAAGTGAACGCATAGACATACCATATAAAACATACATCGCGTCTGCCACATCACCAAAAATTAAAAGTCCGCGGTCCTTTTACCATTTTCTCACCCAACTACATCAAAAAGTGATTGAGCAGTACTTCATCGATGATTCGAAAAAAATACATGACGCATTTTTGAGCGCTTCTCTACCTGGCAATGTCCAATACCTCAGTATCGATCACCTTCGCGAGTTTGCAGATGGAAATACGTTGGAAGATGACATACACGTCGTAGATGAAGTAATGACGGCTTTGTTGCCACAGTTAAGAAAATCAGATGGTCTCATAATTGATCTAAGGTGGAATTCGGGAGGAAAAGACCAGCTAGGCTTACGGTTACTCTCTCATTTTATTAATGAACCCCTGATAATAGGTTCCAAACGAACAAAAATACTTTCAGGCTTTCTACCTGAAAACAAGATTAAAGTTTCACCCCAGCACCCTAAGCCTTACTTGGGGCCAATTGTGATATTAACCAGCCCGCTGACAGTCAGTGCAGCAGAAGTGCTTGTACTTGGGCTAAAGGCACGAGACAAAGTCAAATTGTTTGGTGAGCCGAGCAATGGCTCGTTTAGCGATACACTCGTTAAGCAGCTTCCAAACGGCTGGATTTTCACGCTTTCAAACGAGCAATACCTGGACACGGATGGCGTACATTTTGAAAGTAAAGGGATACCAGTTGATGAGACATTCAAGTACCTGAATTGGAATGAACTTCTTGCAGGAAAAGACCCAGCTCTTTCAGCAGCGCAAAGGTACTTATCAATGAGCAAAACCTCAGAAAATCTCAGGACACCCACCGCAAACCTAACCGTAGCGGAGCCACTAAATTGACCGGTACCGTCAATAAACCTCAGAAAATCTAAAACGAAAATCTCAGGACACCCACCGCAAGCTACGCTATTGCAAAGACGGCGGGAGCAACTGGGAAGCACGTCAATTCTATGAATCCATTGGATTGATCCTTTGCGAAATACAGAATGCCTTTCAAACCTGCTCCGGCGACAAACATCTGAGAGCAAATACGGGCCTTGCTCTGCAATTAAACTAGCAACCAGTCATCCGTTCCCAATATAAAAACACTTGTGAACAGCGCCAATTGTCGCTCTAATGGGTTTAATGATCAGAGAGCACAACACCCGGTTTTGGGACTTATTAATCCGGCCTGACTCATAAATGTAATATGGCTGATACACCATGCTCTGACGGGCTGATAATCCAATGCCGTAGGCGAGCACAAACTTCCTGACTTCTGAAGGCAAGTTAACGCGCTCGTGCCATACTCAACAAACTACCTTTAAAAAAGGCGACACCTTAAGATGCAGCTTAACAACCCAGTTAGATATTTTGAAATTCCGGTGACTGACTTAGCGCGTGCCAGCGCCTTTTATCATTCTCTATTTGGCTTCGAATTTGAGCACGTAGTAATAGATGGTCACGACATGGCGCTATTCCCTTCACATGATAATGCTGCGGGGATCACCGGAGCACTGGTGAAAGGAGACAGCTATGTGCCATCTAAAGCTGGCGCAAGGCTGTATTTTCATGCTGAAGACATAGACGCCACATTACTCAAGGTTTTGTCACTGGGTGGAAAAGTCCTGTATCCAAAAACATCAATTGGCGGGTTTGGCTGGGTTGCTGAGTTTGAAGACTCTGAGGGAAACTGTATCGCCCTGCATGAAGAATAGATGGGCCACCAGTATAGTCTTTCGCAGCGCATCTTTATGACAACCCATGTCATGAGAGTTGAGCCAGAATGCATATCAGGCAGACATCATACCAGATTCAATGATAACCTGTACCCAGCCTTGCACACACAGCAACCCATATCCGCTAACCCATTGCAAGGCCAGACTATCACTGCATGGAGGATCCGCTATGTTCAGGGTTATTTACCAGTGGCAGGTGCCCACTGACAACATGACCGCCTTTAAAGCTCTATGGCAAACCACGACCGATACAATCCATGCATCGGTTGACGGAGCATTGGGCAGCTTTATGCTGCAAAGCGCCGAGCAGCCAGACAAAGTGCTGACCATCGCCAAATGGCGCTCACGTGAAGACTGGCTGCACTTTTGGGGCAATAGCAATCCGCAGTCAATGCAGCACATGCGCGAACTTGCAAAGCGCATTTCGGTAGAAACCTTCGAAGAAATAGAAGACAGAACCCGATAGTACGACCTACTTAATACAATATCCACGCAAAAGGACAGTAGTAACAATGAATAAGCAGTCAGCGTTTGCCGACATCAACGGCACCCGACTCCATTATGAGCAAAGCGGTATCCAGGATGGCTTTCCCCTGGTTATGATCCATGGCGGCCTGGGTTCGACACGCGACCTGGATGTCATCGCTGAGTATCTGAGTGACCACTTCCGCCTGATATCCATCGACTTAAGAGGCCAAGGAAAATCGCACTTTGGCAATGCGGCCTTGAGTTATGCTCAGTATCAAAGTGACATACAGGCTCTGCTCAGTAAGCTGGAAATCACCCAATATGCCCTGTTTGGCTTCAGCGATGGTGGCATTGTGGCTTATCGCCTGGCTGCGCAAAATCCGGGTCAGGTAAAGCGACTGGTCACCTTGGGGTCATCCTGGCGCCTGGAGGAAAATGATCCTGCAATCGAAACTCTGCAAAGCCTCACGGTTGAGCGCTGGAGCGAGATGTTTCCCGAAGACGTTGCTTATTATAACGCGTCCAATCCAGCACCCGACTTTGCGGCCCTGGTTGCGGCTGTGAAAACGCTCTGGCTCGATACCAGCGAAACCGGCTATCCGTGCAATTTAGTCACCCAAATTAAGTGCCCAACCCTGATCATGCGAGGCGATAATGACTTTTTGTTTTCTCTCGAGGAAGGCGTCGCGCTTAAAGCCCGGATTACGGATGCCAGCTTCGCAAATATACCTTTCGCCTCTCATGCTGCACACCAGGAGTTACCTGAGCTGGTATGCCCTGCCATTCAACAGTTTTTTCGCACAGCCAGCGGCACAAACTAAAGGATTGATATGAACACGCAAAGGAAAACAGCACGCATTGTTTCACCCAGCAGATCGGCGGATATTTTATCCGAAGAGACCACCGCGATTGCCATTGAGACACTTGCCGGGCTTAACATTCACTGTGACTTTGCAGCGCATTATACGCACCAGGCGGTGACGAACACTCAGCTGATACAAGACAAAGCAAAAGATCTCAACGATGCCTATGCCGACCCCGAAGTGGCGCTCATTCTGAGTGCCATTGGTGGCCATAATGCCAACAGAATACTTGACCAGCTGGACTGGGAGACGATCCGAGCTCACCGCAAACCCCTGTGTGGCTACTCGGATATCACTGTGCTGCTCAATGCCATTTATGCCAAAACCGGTCAGGTGACTTATCTGGGACCCCATTTTTCTTCGTTCGGTATGCAGCGGGGCTTTGAATACACCCTCAGGCATTTTGAACGCGCGCTGTTCGAAGGGACTGAGTATGCCTTGGATGTTTCTGCTGCCTGGTCAGATGATCTTTGGTTTATCGATCAAACCAGACGCACCTTTTTCGACAACGCGGGACCCGTTATCGTCAACCAGGGAGCGTGTACAGGCACAATTTTGGGTGGTAACCTGTGTTCCTTTAACCTGTTACAGGGCACCCAGTATATGCCCGACTTGACAGGTGCCGTCTTGTTCTTAGAAGAAGACAACCTGCTTGGTGAGCTGACCCTGACAGAATTTGAACGCAATCTGCAATCTTTGTTGTCTCATCAGGGCGCTGAACGCATTCATGGTCTCATGCTAGGCCGGTTTCAAACAGACAGTAAAATCCAGCTCAACGACCTGATTGAATTGCTTAGCAGCTTTGAGCAACTTAACCACTGTCCGGTGGTATGTAACCTCGACTTTGGCCACACTACCCCCATCTTCACCGTGCCAATTGGCGGGCAATGTAAAGTCAATGCAATTGGAGAGACAGTCACAATAAAAGTGTCTTCGTGCGTTTCAGGCTCAACGGGATAAACGTATGTCGTATAGAACTATTTTCACGGATGAGGAACCGGTTTCACACACAGCACAGAGTCCAGCTTTGCCCTTATCTTTCTATGTGAAGTGGCTTAGGGCAGTTGGTCTGCTCATTTTACTGGGTTTTATTTCCAGCTATGTGATGCAGTTTTCATCTTTAACTGAAGTGCACCACTGGCACGCCGCTGTGTCCTTGTTGTGGATTGCAGGTATGCTCGTCCAGGTCACGCTTATTCACCAACAGCGCTTCATCTGCCATCGGGTTTTAGGATACTGGCTGCTGTGCATTTTGCTGGCCTTTATTGGCTCTACCCTGTGGCTTTATAGCACGGTATATCAGGCGCGCATTAATACCGCAGCCATTTTCCGGCTTGTGCTGAGCCTGGACCTGATGCTTTTTCCAGCCTTTATTGTATTCATGTGTAACGCTATTTTTCGTTCCAACTCGCCGCATGCACACGCCCACTGGATACTCCTGGCTGCCGTGATGCTGTTACCGCCAGGGCTGGGCCGCCTGATCCATGGTCTGTTTTTCTTCCCGCTTGATGCGCCGGTGCGGTTTTTTTACGAGCCGACGGTTGCGGTTACAGGGATCATTCTCTGGCAGATCGGCTGTGCCGAACATTGGCGCTACCGGAGCACCAAGGTGTGTTTGGTGCTCTTTATCACAGCTACTGTGGCAAGTTATGGCGTTGCGTATTTGTGTTAATACCAAGCTGACACCAAAACCGTTCAACCGCTTGTTTTTATTTAACAATACCTAGATATCTGATGCAGGTTGATGGCGCAAATCAAACCCTTTGAAAATCAGCCAAAGTGGCAGTAAGAACTCGAACAGTGCACCAGGTATATACATCCATGAACCGCCCAGGCTTATATCAAAGAAATCAAACAATACTTTCAGTAACAACATGACATAGCCCAGCAATCCGAGTGCTGACAACAAACGCGGGACCAGACGGTACTTAAACAGGGTAACGTTCAGCAAGAATCCAAATATGGCCAGCGCTATCATGCCCATCAGAAAGCTGAAGTAACGCTCCGTCTTTAGCGCACTGCCCATGATATATAACTGCTCGCTGCTTACAACTGAGCTCACTGCCAACTTATCTCCCATCGTAGCAAAGGTCATCAGGATCACGGCGCCGGAGATCAGCATCGCCGCTTCAATGACACGGCCAGCAATATAACCTATCGCCACCCGCTCACTGTATTGCTTAATCATGGGATAAAGCACAATGGCAATACCGACCACCGCCACACAGTTGACGAATTCAAGTAATGCTGCCAGCGCCAGCGTTGATTCATTTTGTGCAGCCTGCATAAGAAAATCGGGCAATCTCAGCAGTGGTGATAAGATTGAGTCCGCGTACATATACGAGCTGGTCGAGATGAGAAAGAGTAATCCGGCAATACGTGCCGCGAGTTGATGAGACATAGTTAAAACTCCCTTAGTGAAGGTGTCAGGCAATCTAAAATTTGTCAGTGCCTGTGGCTTAATGTGATAACGCCATTGTTCGGGAGGAGACTCTGGTTGTCGTTCGAATGGGCCCGTTCGAACTTTTTATTCATATAAGTTTTAGTTAGTTACAATACTTTTTTGTTTGCGATATTGAGTCGGGGTTAGTCCTGTGGCTTTTTTGAATGCCGTGTTGAAGGTTGATTTTGAATTAAACCCAACGTCAAACTGTATGGTCGACACCTGACTGTCTGTACTTTTCAGCAGTTTTTCAGCCTCCTCAATCCGGTAGCCATTCACAAACTGAAAGAAATTGGTTTGCAGCAATTGTGACAGGGTTTCAGAAATATGATTTTCACTGACGCCAATGGCACTGGCAAGTTTATTCAGTGACAAGTCTTCTTCCATAAACAGCTGATCGTCTTGCATTGCACTTTTCAGTTTGGCAGCAATACGCTGCATTCGATCCAAACTCACCGTTGTGGTGCGAGGCTGGAGCGCGCGGGGCTCTGCTTTATCTGAGGGTGCCAAAATCGCTTGATTAAGTGCAAGATAAGCGAATGCCAGTAATACACATGCCTCAAAAATGGGTAATATCACTCCCTGTCCGAACCAGCGCCAGCCAAAAAATACAGAGATATAGCTGATGGCATAACACAACCACACCAGCCCCCAGAGCAATAAAATGACGCCAAACCAATTGACAGAACGCGATTCAATCTCGGAAAAGCGCTCCATTAACTGTTGCCGGTGGCGGGAATGGAGCTTTAATGCGCTGAAAAAGTAAACGGCGGTGTAAAATACAAAGATCTGTGTTGCCGCAAAGCAGGAGAACAGCGCCAGTTTATAATGTTCGGGATTACGGGTTGCCGGGTTTGCAAGTGCCAGTTTTTCAGCAGAGCTAAGACCGGTGACAAACGGCAGCATCACGGCCATCACCAACACAGGACCTGACAGTGCCCACAGATAAGTGCGTGTCGAAAACTCTGGACTGGGAGACATGGTCGCACAGGCATAAAAATACAAAGCAGGCCCCAGCAACACGCGGATGGGAAATTGTGCACCCACCAGCCACGGAACATACTGATACGCACCTGAGTACACCACCAGCTCACCACTGACATGAATGATCAATAAGACCAGCAGCACTATCAGACAGGTCGTTTGCATTTGTCTGGGTTTATTGATTGCCTGCAGTAATGCCAGTGCCAGCATACCCAGCATAGTGGCGTAAATCAGTGTCCCCAGTACATCCATCTATTACTCTCCAGAAAAACACAGCACAGCTTACAAGTCGTTGTAGCCTTTAGATTGTTGGGCTTGTTCAGCCAATCGAAATGACTGCTTGTTATTATCGCTGTCGCTATTATCCGATAAAAGCTAATAAGCAACAACACCTTAGCTTATTGTGAAATGTAGGCATATTGAGACCCCTTAGCCCGATATTGGATGTTTTACGACTACGCTGTCCGTTTGTGAAGAAGGTACTCAGCCTTCACTTCCTTTTCACATAGTAAGTTGTTAAATTCACTCGACATTTATAGGCCCTTAGCATTATGGTGCAGGTTCATTTGCAACCAGGCTCGCGGGCAAAGTATGAGAGCCAGATAAGGAGAAAGTTGTGCTCAGAAGTCTTATTTTAATCGCCACTTGGTTCGTGTCCTGTTCAACCTATGCCACGACAGTTCAAACAGCGCATACAACAATAAAAGCGATGCTCGAAGCGCAGCAGCTGTCGGGGATCACCTGGACTATGGTGACTCAGGAACATATCACCACAGGAAGTGCAGGATACGCCAATATCGAACACGCTGATATTATGCAGCCAGACCAAAAGATGCATGTTGGATCAGTCACCAAAACCGTGCTGGCATTGGGAGTTTTACGGTTAATTTCAAAAGGACAACTTTCTCTCGAAACAAAAGTTCAGCCTTTGCTACCTCAGGTACGACTCAACAACCCGTGGCAAGGCAGTGCACCTGTGCGAGTTAAACACCTGCTCACACACACCGCTGGGCTGGACAATATTCGCATGTGGCAATTCCTAAGCAAGACCCCCACACCGGCTACGCCGCTGCTGCGCGCTTTCCCTGAACATAATAGTGACTTACTTGAGCTCAGAACTGAACCAGGCACTCAGTATTCTTACTCTAACATGGGTTATACACTTCTTGGTATGGTAATAGAAGCCGTTACTAATCAGCGATATGAAGCCTACCTGGACCAACATCTGCTTATTCCGCTGGGGATGCTCGACAGCAGCTTTGAATTTAGTGCTCAGCACAGCGACCCCAGACTCGCCATGGGATATCATGAAAACCAAGTCGCCCAGGCTGCCGTGCCCGTTTATACTCGGCCAGCAGGCCAGTTCACAACAACAGCGCCGGATATGGCTCGGTTTATTCAGTTTGTCATGGGCGAAGGAGTAATTGACGGGGAACAATTTGTGCACCCCGACTTGATGGGTAAACTGTTTGATTTTGGTGGCACAGATGCGGACAAAGCAGGCCTTAACATAGGCCGTGGTCTGGCATTTTCAAACCGAGACCGGTACGGTGTTGTCGGGCAATGTCACCCTGGAACCACATTTGGCTTTCGCGCCAACATTTGCCTGTTCCCAGAGCAAAAAAAAGGCTACTTTTATGCCATCAACACTGACAGTGAAAGCGCTGATTATGAGGCATTTAAGGCACTGTTTGTCGAACTTCTCGAGCTGGACCATAACGAAATTATCCCACCCGGCACCTCGCAAAATGACATGTCCGCCTTGACGGGCTTGTATGTGTTGTCACCTAATAATATGGCAGAATTCGAGTTCCTTGATAAAGTATTCGGCCCAGTCTGGGTCACAGCATCAGACAATCAGATAACGCTGCACTCGTTGCAGAGTGCTCCCCGAACACTACACCATATAAAAGATGATCTGTATCGGGATTCAGAAAGAACTCAGCCATCCCATGTGTTCTTTAGTAGCCCCGCAGGGGATGAGTTCTTTAGCAATGGTCTGAAAACCTTTAAAAAGGTCGGTGTAACTTCCATAGCACTGTACTGGCTTAGTCTGCTGCTCGGGCTGTGTGGATTTGTATATATTCTGGTGACAGCTCTGTTCAGGCTGGCCACACAACGCTTTGCCGGATTCAGGCGCCTGCAATGGAGTTTAATGAATTTGCTGGTGCTGGCTGTACCGATGGCACTGTTTCTCAGTCAGTCTTTTCTGGCTTTTGGTGACATCACTGTGGCAAGCATCTCATTGGCCTTAGTAACCATGTTTTTGCCTATCAGCCTGTTACATTCTCTATGGCGTTGTTACCAGCAGGGTTGGGGGGTCAAAGGCAGTATACGTGATGGCATATTTCTTATCTCGGCCATCCAGTTGTGCTGCGTGCTTGCAGCCTGGGGGCACTTGCCTGCAATATTCTGGCGATAACCAGAACCTGGGAAGTAAAGCCTGGACATCCAATCAATCATACCGACTAAATGTCGGTATGATTGACGATGTACAGCAGGTTTACTGACGTGTATCCACTTCAACTTTGCCGTCTTTAATCACCAGGGTGACGGTTTCCATCACCCGGATGTCTTCCAGAGGGTTGCCCGGCACGGCAATGATGTCGGCCAGTTTACCCGCCTCCAAAGAACCTAACTTGTCCTGCATTTTGAGCAAAGTTGCCGAATTAATGGTTGCGGCCTGTAGTGCTTGTAATTCGTTCATGCCAAATTTGACCATACGGCTAAACTGTTTGCCATTTTGACCATGAGGATAAACTCCACCATCGGAGCCAAATACCATGTTAACGCCGGCCTTCACGGCTTTGCTAAAGCTGGCACGCTGAGTACCACCCACTTTACGCTCTTTATCGAGGCTTTCTGGTAAGATACCGGCTTTTTCGCCTTCACTCAGGATATATTCGGTATTGTAAATATCCATAGAGAAGTAAGTACCATGCTTTTTGGCAAGCACAATGGCTTCATCATCCAAAAAGCTGACATGCTCCACCGAATCAACCCCGGCACGGATCGCAGACTTAATGCCATCAGTACCATGTGCGTGTGCAGCGACTGTTAGCCCGCGCAAGTGGACTTCTGCCACCAGCGCCTGCATCTCTTCAAAAGAATACTGTTGCGCCCCAACCTTCGTACCTTTAGACAGCACGCCTCCGGTTGCACAGAACTTGATGACATCGACCCCGTATTTGATGTTTTCGCGCACTTTTTGCCTGACCGCCCAGGGGCCATCGGCTACGCCCGCTGCTACCACCTTATGTTCATGAGTAAACAGGTTATTATCGCAATGCCCACCGGTGATCCCAAGCGCCGGGCCCGAAGCAAAGATCCGCGGTCCTGGCACATCACCGTCGTAAATTGCATCTCGTAGTGCCAGGTCGGCATAACCCGGTGCCCCCAGGTTGCGCACCGACGTAAACCCGGCAGCCAACGTACGTTTGGCATTGCGCACACCGGTAATTGCCGAGCGCGGGGCCGTGCGCTGCAGGCGTTTATAACCATGTACCTGTGCATCTCCGGTCAGGTGCACGTGCATATCGAATAAGCCTGGCAGCAAAGTGTGCCCGGCAAGGTCAATCACCGTTGCATCTTGCGGGTGTGCCTTACGATTGGTGCGTGACACCGAAACTATGGTGTTATCTTCAACCACCACAGTGGCCGGACGGATCAACTTACCGCTTTTTACATCCAGTGCAGCGTCCGCATTGAGTACCAAAGTATCGGCAAAAGCATTACCGCAGGCCATAAGCACAGCGGCACTGATCAGAGTTGTTTTCAACATATTCGCTTCTTTTTTGTAGTAATTAGTCTCCCCAGTCTAGCCACGGCAAGCTGACAAAGGCAACCAATGTGCGACTAAGTGTTCACCGTAAAAGTTTCGAACCTGCAGCCATGGTTATGCAACCTGCTCTGTTGGCGCTTGCAGCGCTGACTTTTGGATCAGGTAACGATTAAACAAGAACAAGGCGATGGCGGTCACTAAGGCAAGCGCACCGAACAATGCCCACATTAAATCGGGTCGGTTTTGCTGCTGTACCAAAGTGGCGTAGCTCCAGCCTGATAAAAACCCGGCAAACAGAAAACCCAGCGCCATAGAAACAAAATAGTAACCCATATATAAAGCCGCCTGAGATGGTGGCGCAATGCTGGCGACATATTCCTGGCTCTTCGGAGAGGTCAGCATTTCACCCAGTGCAATCAACAAGATCACGGTCACTATCAATGCCCCTCCTGTTGCGGTCAGCTCAGTGGCCATCAACCCAAACGCACCACACATCACCACTAATCCGGCGGTCAGAACATAAAATGGCTTGATCCGCTGACACAAGTAGCTGACCAGGATCTGTAGCAGTACAATGGCCGCAAAATCCAGGTTGATCAGATACTCAGGGTTGATCTGTCGATAAATCAAGAGATCGTTGGTAAGGTGCTGAAGCTGCGCGCTTGACAGCGTTACCGATGCCGACAATTGTGCCATCAGGGCGTTGAGTTCTGCGACTGGCACATTGACTTTGAGGTGTACCCACTGCAATCGCAGTGCTTCGGCGGCTGGCTGATTGCCTTCATGTAACTGAGTATGTAGTGCCTGAATTGCACTTTGCAGCTGGCTGCTATCAACATATGCAAAGAATGCGACTGCATCTTCGCCAAAAAAAGCAATAAAGTTCAGTAAGTCGCGGGTATCCACATAATCTCGAATAAACAAGGGCAAGGTGTAAAACAGCTGGTTATACACCGTCCAGAACCCGGCAATGATGGCCAGATAGAGTGCAAAACGCACATTGCTGATCCGCATTGGCTGTGCCCACCAGATTGTGTTTGCCTTCGTCACTTTGTGCGCAATGCGATCCCAGATCAGGTTCGTCACCAGCCACACTCCGATCAGCGTAAATGCCTGTCCGTAGCTTAGAACTTCAACGCCGGAGCACATCAACAGTACGACGGCAACCAATAAGGTCAGTGCAAAACGGCCGTTACCCAACACTGACTGCGCTTCGCGCAATACATTACCCAGCGGGGCTTTTTCGCGTTTAAGGCTGGGCGGGTCGCGGTAAAACCACAAAACTGGAATAAAATTGATCAGGATCCAGCAGGCCGACATCATAAACACTGCATCCCAGCTGATGGCCCTGAGTGCGCCTGCCAGTAAGGGACCCAAAAACCCGCCTATGTTCACCATAGTATAAAAAATGCCAAAACCCAGGCCACGATTGCTGTCATTGGTACTATGAGAAATCGTGCCGACGACAACCGGTTTAAAACACGCAGCTCCCAGCGCAACCAGGCTCAGCGCCGCAAAAAACGGCCAGAAACTTTGTGCCTGTCCCAGCAGATAATAACCGGGTGCCATAATGGCAAACGACAGTAAAAACATTTTCCGGTAGCCCAGCTGATCACCCAGCGCCCCCGTAAGCACAGGCAGCAGGTATAAAAAAAAGGGAATGATCCCCTGCACAGCGCCACGCTCCAGATCGGTAAAACCGACGCCCCCTTGTGCGCTGGGTGTGGTCATATATACAGACGAGACGGCGAAAAAGCCATACCAGGCTAACCGCTCGAATATTTCCATCAAATTTGCGACATAAAAAGCGCGGCTAAATCCCGCTTTTTGGGTATTCACAGTTTGCGCCCCGGCGCTGGACTGACCGGACGATGAGCTTATAGACATTGACTTAGATCCTATTGATTATTATTGTATACAATATACATAAAACACAAATAAGAGAAAGTCAAAATGTTACGCATGAGTTTAATTGCGCTGGCACTGCTGAGCGGATGTCAGTCGGCAGAAGGTCCGAGGCAGCAACTTATCACACCACAGTCTCACCTGCAGGCACAGTTCATCCCAAGCCCGGCCCAGATGCGCGTTGATATAAACGTTGCCGGCAGAGTCAGTACGTTGAAGCATATCGACATTGCTTATATAGGTAAGCAAATTCCGCGCACCTACAGCGAGGGCAAAATATCCAACAGTCGCGGCTATAACTGGTGGGTAAGCAAGCACTTTGCACTAAAAAGTGATCTGAGTGAGGACAAAGTGCGGCTGTATCTTGAGTTGCTTGAGATGTCTTATCCCCACTATGTAGAGCTGTTCGGTATGGCGCCTGCCAATATAGATAAGCAGCGAATTGCGGTGGTGTATGGCAGCTCTCGTGAACGGGTGCGTGAAGCCATGCTGGACGACGGTTTTCTGCGCGGCGTGCACAAAACGGCCGGCGGTGAAACCATGTACTATAACCGGGCCGGATATAGCTTCCCCAGCCACAGGCACCACCATCAGCGTTATATCGTGATCCACGAAACCATGCATGCCTTTCATATGGCGTTGAATGGCCACTCAACCTGGGCACCTAACTGGATCACAGAAGGCATGGCCGATGCCATTGCCAGTCATACTTATGACAGCGATAAAAAGCAGCTCAGAGTAATGGTGTTCGACCGTGCACCAATGAATTATCAGTCACTTGGGCTGGCGCAGTATTATGAGAATGCACAGCCCAGCTTTGAACAAATTAATGATGACCCACAATTACACCGTGGCCTTAACTTTTTTATTGTGCACTATTTGTTAAGCGATCCTCTACGTTATCAGTATTTTAAACGTTACCTGCGCACGCTGATGGCACTAAACCCGGACTCTGACGCCACTTTGCCCACTGCCAATAAATTACTCAAGCGCACCTTTGCTGACTGGCCACAGTTAGAGCGCGACTTTGCTCAGTTCGTAACATCAGCCCGGCCGAGCTTTCATATTGTGCGCGGGCCATGGGAGCAAAATGGTGCTGGCTACTGGTTGCGCAGCAATGACGACAAAAATCTGCAACGGCTGGACATTACCCCAACGGACAACGCTACTCATCCGGTCTTAGATTTTCCGGCGCCTGACCCCCACCCTGCCATTAATCCGCTTAGCAAAGAGTCATTCGCGGCTTTATTGTCACTGCAACCTGAACAAAGAACCCGGGGTGATATAGGTATCGGCTTGCTAACCAAACTTAGCAAAGACAGCCTTGCCCAACGTGCTGGATTGACTGAAAAAGCTGACTTTACTCAGGATCAGATGTTGCAAGTACTGCTTACAGATGGCACGCGACTATCCGTCATTGACACAACCAGCGGCACCACACAGGAAGTTGCACTCACGCCTTCAATTCTCAATAGTGTAGAGCAAACCCTGCAACTAGGCCTCAATGTGCGTACCACCAGTTCGGAGCTGGAAGTTGAGCTTAAATCAGCTGGCAACACACAAACCGTTACCTTTACACTGCCTGACAACGTATTGAATGCAATCAACTTTCAACACGTCGCCCTGCTGGGTCGCAACATGAATCATACGGTTACGCCTTATCTGTATGGCCATACCTATAAAGTACCAGAACTGGCATTGGCCACTGCTAACCCCTGGTACTTTGCAGGTGCAAATCTGGCACACAGAGCCTTCAATACCTGCGTCGCATTTTCGGCGCAACTCCCGAATTGTATGGCCACACTGGCCACTCATCTGGCAAAACAAACCGATCAGAGCCTGCACGGTGCACTGAGCGCAAACTTACAAAGCATACTCGAAAGTTGGCAACAACAGCTCTCTGATGACGCACTGTATTCGCTCAGCGGCATCGAACTGGCATTACGGTTTGACGGTGATGCGCCTTTTATTTCAGCACATAACCCCAGTCAGCAAACTGCCGAAGTTAAGCTTCAGAGCGGCAAAGCCTACTCTTTGCCGCCTGGTAGACACAAAATGCCGTTGTCGGTAACCCAGAATCAGGAAAACTACACGCTTAGCTGGCAAGGCCTAATGCAGACGGGCCAAATCACTTTGGAAAATCAGCGCTTTGATGGCGTGTATTTGAATGCCCAGCTTAACAAAGGCAACTCAGATCTGGAGATCAGTCTGACCGGACCCTATTCCGGCGACACCCATGGGAAACTGTCGGTACAGTTCCTTCCCTACCAAAGCCCGGCAGTTCAGCCTGCGCTTTGGGAGCAGGACATCAGCATTTCTCCCTATGAGAAAAAGCACTGGCAACCGTACTTACGCCAGTCTGAAGAGCTCAAAAACGGAGTACTGAAGGTCGTCGCTGTATTAGACGTAGACGGAGAGCCTATCAAACTGGTGGAAAGCTTTAAGCTCTAGAAAAGCCTGGGGTGCAGGTCAACATTATTTGCACCCTTTTTTACTTATTACTGGTGACGAGCTTGATTCTCGAGATGCCCTGCACTAAAGCGTAAGAGCTGAGCATTGGTCCTGACAAGCCAGTCTAATTTAAAACAAAGCAAGCAGGTAACCACGTCAAATACTTTGAGTTATCTCAACTCAGTTTGGCTTGTCGTTCACGCTTATTACACGCTGCCCATGCGCCAAGTACAATCGCTCCCCAGCCAACAGCGAAAAAGACCATATCTCGCCACAGCGGAAAGACTGAGTCATCTGCCGGCAAAACATATATGACAAGCAAATCAATCACCTCTACCACGATAATTGTCAATGCCGCTGACTTTACGAAAGTGCCTTTCAGATAGCCTGCCACAAGATAAGCAGTGAGCGTGTTGAAAAAGCCAATTATTAGCAGGAGGCCACCAATGACTAGCGGAGATCTAATAATGGCCTCATCCATTTCAGCTTCTGTAAAATTATTGGTATACATAAAGTCAAATACCGCTATCCAGAAGAAAACCTCTGCAATTGCATAAAAGAAGTAAACAAGTAGCGGAATAAAAATGAGCACTTTAAGCTCTCTGAAATCAATAAAACGGTTCATATCGCCCTTATTAAGCATAATAAGTACTTAGGTATCATACTGTTGGCTTCCTTATACATGTGAGTTTGGCAAACACGCGCAACATGACCGTTCCAAAGTTAGCAACATCATTATGTGGAACTTCACCCTAAACTACAACCGTGCTGCAGCGCAGAGAGAAATTCACACATGTTGAGCGAGTGGTCACCTCTCACTGTCAGGAGATGACTGAGGTGACTACTGTGCAAGCTGATAGCTATTGCCCAATTCATCCTGTAATACAAAAGCAATGCCGTCAACAGGCGTCATATCAAGCGACTCCGTCAGGATTCGGCTTGAAAACTGCCAGCCTTCAGGCAAGTTAAGCCGATCTCCTAAATGCGCCAAATCATCCATTTGCAATGAAGGGTCCGAAATACGGCTAAATGACTGCATCACATAAGTTTGCCCTGTGTTATCGGTAATTTCATAGATGCGTCGCCCTTTGTAAAAGTGCCAGGTATTGCTTCTTGAGACTTCTCCCGCTACATAAGGAACTTGCTCTCCCTGCGCGGTACTTATGTCAGCCGTCGTTAATAAGCGCATTTTTACATCGCCGAATTGACGAAACTGCGTGCTCGCGTCCAGCGTTATGATGTCTCCACCACGACTTTCATCAACCACGAAAAAGCGCGGACCGTTAGGAATGGCGCTCACTGCACCGTATTGTGCAGCAACGTCTTCAAAATCGATTGCATCCCACTGCGACTGCTGACACATATCAACACCCGGCGTCCCCCACACCTGCGCCACTACCCTGTCATCTTGCAGATAAGGCAATAGGATCTCACAGTAACGCATATTGTAGCTTGGCCCGCCAGTTACCAGCGGCGCTTGTGGCGTGGTTGTTTGCATAAAGCTTAAAAAGTGCAGTGCCAACTCCCCACCTACATCATCTTGAATAAAGTGACCAGCCTGAAAGCGCCTGTGCTCTGAGCCTTCAGCACCCGGTACATGGTTAATCCATTTGCGCTGATTGGCCTCACTACCTAGTCCTTTATCATATTCGCCACCATTAAACATAAACGGATTATGATAGGCGCCTAAAGTTTGCCATGCCGGTAACGTTTGCATCTCTATGCCAGAGAGCATGGATGGAAACGCGCGGATCGCAGCTTTATACTGCACATTTGGATAAGGCGCGTTGTAAGCTTTTACCTCCGCGTCACTCAACTCTATCGTCGAGAGCTTTTGCACCACATCACCCGCCATCAACTCTGGTACACTGGCCGCGTAATCAATCCACTGCTGAAACCCTTCAACACGATCGCGCGAACGTGTATCAAAAAATGTACTGGCATCCATTGTAAGCGCCGCGTCAATTTCAAAGCTAGGTAATTGATACGGGTTGCTACCGGTTGGAATAACTGGCATATCACCGTTTGCCACCACGATTCTGGCAAAACGCTCAGACATATCACCAGCTACTCTAAGCCCAATAAGGCTGCCCCAGTCTTGCACAAATAAATTAATGTCAGTGAGTTGCAGCTTGTTGATAAACGCCTTGGTCCACGACACATGGTGTTCATATTGATGTGCGGCAACATTGAGTGGCTTATCCGACTTACCCATCCCCATATTATCAAGCGCAACTACCCGATAACCAGCATCGGCCAAAATAGGGATCATTTTACGATATAGATAAGACCAACTTGGCTGGCCGTGCAACATCAGCACTACTTCGCCATCTTGTGGTCCTTCATCTACGTAGTGCAGTCTAAGCCCTTCTACTTCCAGGTAATGTGCAGCAAAGTCATAGCCCGGTAAATCGTCAAAGCAAGCATCCGGGGTAGTGACAAACTCAATCCCTTTAGAGGTGGTTGACGTAGTAATATCAGCCTGCAAACACGCGTCACTTAGTGGGCCGGAGGCTGGTTTTGTTTCCGTAGGCTTTGTTTCTGAGTGGGTGTCCTGAGTAACCGTTTCTTCTGCACTGCTTTGTTCATCGTCGCTATCGCTACATGCCACCAAAATGCTGCTTAACAGGCAGACCCCAATGGCCTTGCGCAAAGTGACAACGGTCTGCTTTAGCTTAAATTGTGTTGTTCGAGTGTTGTGGACCATCTTTGTTTTCCTTATGTATCAGATAACTATTGCTTATCGTGTTGAGGCATAGGAATATCACTGCAAACGGATGCAACGTAGCCGGTTGTGCGCAGATGGTGTAAAAGTCTGTCTCAATGGTGCTATGGCGGCATATCATCAGAATAAAATTGCCTGTACCATTTAATAACTCAATCACAGCCGGAACCCCGAGTGAATTCAGCGCATACAATACCGAGCCAAACCGGGCTTTATAACAAAAGACAAACTCAGGCCTGGATATTTTTACTGATCTGGCCGGGGCTCAATATCTTACTCTTATCCAGTGTGTTGCTACTGCTCGAGCAGTTCACGTTCCCTTTGTTTACACAGGTCGTCGTAAAAATATGGGGTGGGTTTTGTGCCGGTTATTTACTCTTTAACCTATTTGAATGGGTATGTGCGCCGTTTTTACCAGCCGGTGTTCGTCATAATACTTGGTTGTTCAGGCCTTTTTCCATTATCCTGCTGTACGCACTGATAGGGCCAATCGTCACGTTACCAAACGCAAATGCGGCCTCTCAGGTCTCATTTTTGCCCGTCATTATTATGTTGCTTGAGGCATTTGTTTACATCGCTGTCATGCTGATGTTCAAACAACAAGCGTATCACTTTCAGTCTCAGCTGCAGGCGCAAAAAGCAGAGTTACAAATGCTGAAGATGCAGTCTAACCCGCACTTTTTGTTTAACACCCTTAACCTGATCGCCAGTGAAGTGACTCAAGATCCGCACAAGGCAAAAGTGCTCATTTACGACCTCAGCGACCTACTGCGCCATACCATTCAACTTGCCCAACACCAATTTATAGCGCTGACACAGGAGCTCAAACTGGTCGAGCTTTATCTTGTTTTACAACAAAAAAGATTTGCGGACCGACTCACGTTTGATTTGGATTGCCCAATCGAATTTGACCAGCTATCGGTTCCATCTTTGCTGTTGTTACCCCTGGTTGAAAACGCCGTAAAGTATGGCATTGCCCCATATGCCCATACAGGCCATATCAGTATCATTGTTGAAGCCCAAGCCCATAGCCTGATAATTGAAGTACAAGATACAGGCGCGCCTTTTGAAGACACCCAAGTGATCTCAGGCGAAGGACTACGTATTACACAAGAAACCCTCGCACTGCACTATCAAAACGCCGCCACGTTTAAGCTTGTCTCGTCCGATGAAGGCACCAGCGCGTTTATCCAGTTGCCCAGATAAATAACCAGAGCCGAGTATGAATACCAAAACCGTGATCATTATTGACGACGAACAGGCAGCCAGACAGCACTTAAGGGATGTGATAACTGGCTTTGATGAGCTAGAAATTGTTGCAGAAGCAGCGGATGGTAAATCAGCCATTGAGCAGCTCATGCTCAAGCGCCCGGATATTGTCTTCCTTGATATCGAAATGCCCGAGCTCAATGGCTTTGATGTCGCCAGGGCAACGCAACATTTGACCTATCAGCTCATTTTTATGACGGCTTACGAACAATATGCGTTAAAAGCCTTTGATACCAACGCCATAGATTACTTAGTTAAACCAGCCAGGCCAGAGCTTATCGCCAAAAGCCTAGCTAAAATCGTTCGTCATCAAACACAAGTTCAGCCTCCGCGTTCATCTGCACGGCTGATCTTAAACGACCACGCAGCGCAAAAAATCGTTGAGTGTGAACATATCAACTTTATTGAAAGCATTGGCCGCTATCGACGAGTCCATTTAACCGAGCAAGGCGCCCGCAGTCACAACACAGACACCATAATTTCTGAGCAAACCCTCGACAGATTTTGCACTCAGCTACCCGAATCTCAGTTTTATCGGCTGCACCGCAGCTATATCATCAATGCCACACAGCTATTGGCACTCAAATACCATGCCCGAAAATACTTTGTGCGCCTAGCGGGAACCGATGCACAAATCCCTGTCTCACGCAGCTTTACCGGTACCTTGAAGGCGCGCATTGCTCAACGGGCACAACTTGAGGATTGAATGTTGGTTTGGGATGAGTGTTGTTGGCCGTCCAGTCGCTTACTCGAAATTTTTATTGGTAGGTTCAGAGATTGTCTGTTCGCGTATGGGCGGAGCATGGTTTTTTTCGCAACTGCGAAAATTATTTGAATAGGTATCCACCTTGCCACCTTTATTTGAGTGGGTGTCCACGTTTGCCTCATACAGCAAGCAGACTTATACCAGGAAAGAAAACGCGCACTAGCGCCAATCAAACAAACTGTTTCACTCACACCTGTATACCCGATACTTCTTAGTTGGGTTCGACTAGATCCCGGCTCGCACGCGGCCGGGATGACGGAGATGATTGTAAGGTTTTCTACAATAATCCACCACTGCGTGGTAATTAGGCCGCTCCCAGCCCACACGAACCCGGGGTGACGGAATTGCTATGAAATGACGAGGTTGCCTGCAAATAGGATGTGCTGTTTGTCTATTTCCCCTCCACTATGTTGAAAAAAACCGCAGTTAAGCTGATTTAGCGCAGGTTTTACTGCCTCTGCCCATTGAATTGCAGCTCTGATGGCCTTAGTATCGGGAAAAACAATAATAATAACTGTAACGTTTTGAGCTCTTTAAGCCGCTTTTTCTTACTTGAGGAAGAAACCCAATCGCCAAGCGACGTGCCTAACTGGCGTGTCAGTGCTCTGCGCATCATTTTGGTGACCGGGCTTTTATTATGCCTTGGGATCTTTATCAACAGCTTGCCCGCTGCGCTGGCATTTGAACTTGACTATGTGCTGGTACTGACGTCGGGCTTTACGCTTACTATAGGTGTGCTGCTCACTCTGAGTCGCAGCGCTTATCAGCTGTGTGCGCACTTGCTGATGATTGCCATAGTGGCGGCTGGAGTGGCCATCAAGTTATTTATTCCTCTGCTACCCCTTGCCCAGTTGGGCTCTATTTTTGTTTATATCACGCCAATTCTGGCATTACTGTTACTGGGTAAGCGCACTGCGATTTTTTACGCCGCACTGAATATCATTCCATTTTTATTAATAGTGCAGCAGGTTAACTTATCGGTTATCCCGCCCGGCGAGCGTATGCTGGTCGACGGCGATATTTATATCCACTTTTTGCTGTTTTTCTTTTTTAACTGTACCGTGCCGCTGGCAGTGTGGCGTACCAGTCTGGCCGCCAGCCGGTTGAATTTGCATATGGCCAGTAATAACGAGCTACTGGCCTCACAAAAGCAAATCTATCAACGCTTCTTTCAGAAATCTTTTCACGCCATTGTGTTAGTCGACCAGCAGTTTAATATCGTTGAAGCCAATGAAAAAGCGCGCACTTTGCTGGGGATCCAGACTCAACCCCTGCCCTGTAATTTTGTCCGCGTTACACAAGATGATCTGAGCCGGCTGCTTAACAACAGCGACCAGCATGAGGCCGACTTGAATATTTTCCACGTGGGTGAGCGCACCATAGAGCTGGCTTCGCGGGAATACCACTCCGAGCAATTGTGCGCCTGGTATCTCAATGATGTGTCTGATCAGCACCAGCTTCAGCAAGATCTGCTGGCCCTGGATGTTGCCCATCAGCAGGCTAAGTACTTTGATGCCAGAACCAACTTGCCTAATAAAACCTGGCTCACTGAACAGTTACAGGTGCATATTGATCGTGGCCAGCCATTTGCACTGCTGATCGCCGAAAACCTCAATAAGCACGTGCTTGATTACCTGATTGACGGCGAACTGCACAAGCATTTATACGGCCATATTAACCAGGTTGCAGAGCACGACCCCAGTTTGCTCGACCAAATTGCGTATATTGGCGCAGGACGCCTGGCGATCATTATCGAACCCGATGCGCCGGTACTGGAAGTTGCACAGCGCTGGCGTCAGCACCTGGATTTCTGGCTCAAGCTGGGACAACACCAGTTTCATGCCCGTTACGCCGTGGGGATTGCTACTTATCCGGAGCACGGCTATATCCCCGAGCGGTTATTAAAAAATGCCCAGCAGGCCTGTGAACTACGTGGCGCAGGCGATGATCTGGCCATATTTGATCATAGCACCCGACGCCAGACTCTGGCCCGCCACGAGATGGCCCTACTGCTTGAAAAGGCACTGGAGCATGATGAACTACAGATAGTTTTACAGAGCAAGCATGATAACACCCATTCGGTGATTGGCTACGAAGCGCTGGCGCGCTGGCACAGCCCCTTGTTGGGGTGGGTGTCCCCCGGTGAGTTTGTGCCCATTGCCGAGGAGTTTGGTCTGGTCAATCAGCTGACACAACGCATTTTGCATAAGGTCTGCCATACCTTGCAGAGCCATCCGGATATTCATGTGCCTATCGCCATCAACATCAGCTCCCGCGACATTGCCTGCGAGCAATTTGCCCGTAGCACTCTGTCTATTGTGCACAGCTATGGCCTGAGCCCGCGCATGTTCGAATTTGAATTAACCGAATACAGCTTTGCCGACGATCATAACCAGATCATGGAGGCACTAGATAAAATGGGCTTCAGCCTGAGTATTGATGATTTTGGGATTGGATACTCCAATATTGCGAGGGTGCTGGCCTCGCCCATTAAGCGCCTAAAGTTGGATCGCTCTTTGGTGACACAAATCACCTCAGATCAGAAACAACAGGCGCTGCTGCTGGGGATACTCACTATGTGCGACAACCTGGGCATTGCAGCGCTGGCAGAAGGCGTTGAGACTCAGGCGCAACTTAACAAGCTACTGGAGCTGGGGGTTAAAGAGTTTCAGGGCTACTGGTTCAGCCGCCCTGTGGCAGTTGAGCAAGTGCTAGCGAACACTTACGATGCACAGGCGACTTAGTCATTTGCCTGTGCCTCCAGCGCCATACACTGATATCTGAGCTCTCCAATAAACGCTCTGGCTGCAGGCCCGAGCGTATCCCCGTCTTTAAAGAGCAGATTAAGCTGGGCCTGGCGTGTGCGATTGTGCGTGAGTTGCAAGGGCACCAGTACGCCGCTATTGAGCTGCATGGTAATGGCACTTCTGGGCAGCCAGGCAAAACCCAGGCCCTGAGTGACCATATCCACCATAGTGCGCAAATGGCTGACCGTCCAACGCTGATCAGCCCCCAGCCAGCCGCTGTCAGTGCCTTTACCAAGTGCCGAGTCTCTGACCACGATTTGCCTGAATGACTTAAGGTCTTCCAACGTCAGCTCACGACCGAGCTGATGCAGCGCATGCTCCGGGTGAGCAACGGCCACAAATTCCACCAGACAGAGCTGCTCACTAAAGCCTTGCGGCAGCACCATAGGCGAAATGGCTATATCAACCTTGGTGTTTTGTAGCGCTTCAAATGACCCAGACAGGATAGACTCAACCAGTTCAATACGCAGTAATGGATAAGCCTGTGAGGTTGCCTCCAGTACCTTATAAAGCAGTGCCTGAGGAAAAACTTCATCCACCGCAATACGCAGATGGCTCTCTACCCCTTTTGCCAGGGTCTGGCCAACAGCCTCGACCTTTTCAGCTTCATCAAGCAGGTAGTTAGCACGGCGCAACATCATTTCACCCGCTTCCGTGAGACGGGTTTTACGCCCTTCCACCTGGAACAACTTGACGGATAGCGCTGTTTCAATTTTTTGCACTGCGGTATGGATGCTCGACTGGCTCTTGTGGATAGCCTTGGCAGCCTGATTAAACCCACCATGTTCTACCACAGCACGCAACATGCGCCACTGCTCAAGCGTGACTCTTAACATCTCACCTTCCTCGTCATTTGGCCACACTAGCCACTATACTTGTAACTATTCTAATCTATTCAATTACTTTTCTCTATTGATGTGCAATATGCTCGATTTTCAGAGCCACAGCTCTCAGCTCCAGTAAAGTAAAACTAAACAGCCTGCACTGGTTGTCATAATTTGGTCATCTAACAGGGATATGATGCGCCTGCTCTTAACCAGTATGTACTCTTATTGGTTACTTTGATTTTTGAACCTCCCTTGAGTATTTGCTGCACGGAGGCAGTAAGATTTCCCTTGGTGCTTTTGGCCCAACCAATAGCAAATCCATCTAGCCGGCAGAAGCCGGCTTTTTCTTTGTTTCTTTGCGTAAGTTAATGCCTAACCGGAATGATTATGAGTGGGTGTCCTTTGACTGGACTTTGACTGGATATCTTGCAAAGCTCTGTGCGAAGCTGGAGTTTTGAATGGGTGTCTTGCAAAGCTGTCTTCTTCCTCTTTGACTACTTTGATTGGGAGCCTCTTCGTCCTTTGACTGGGTGTCTTCCAAAGCTTCTTGCAAAGCTGGATGAGGCACAGGGCCTCATCCAGTGTCTGGCAGATTAACCTGCCGGGTAGATGTAGCTAGATTGCAGGCCCAGTGGAATGCTCAGGCCCCAGTATGCCAGCAGGAATAAGCTCCAGCCGACTAAAAAGGCGATAGAGTATGGCAGCATCAGTGCCAGTAACGTACCAATACCGGTGTCTTTTACATACTTCTGACAATATACCACCACCAGCGGGAAGTATGGCATCAGCGGGGTAATGATGTTTGAGCTTGAATCACCAACACGATACGCCGCCTGAGACAAGTCTGGAGAAATACCCAGTTGCATCAGCATAGGTACAAATATAGGACCTAGCAGTGCCCATTTAGCAGAGCTTGAACCCACAAACAGGTTTACAAAGGCAGTCAGGAAGATAATGCCAATCACAGTCACTGAACTTGGCAGTGCCATCGCTTTTAAGACCTCTGCGCCTTCAATGGCCAGTAAGGCCCCCAGATTCGACTTACTAAATGCCGCGATAAACAGCGCACAGAAGAAAGCCATAACAATATAGTAAGACATTGAGTTCATCGATTTACTCATTGCGTCTATCATGTCTTTTGAGGACTTAAAAGTGCCTACCATAAAGCCAAATACGGCACCCGGGATCCAGAACAGCAAGAAGATCAGCGGTACAATAGACTGCATCAGCGGAGCACTAAAGTCGGTCAGTGCACCACTTTCACTGCGTAGTGCTGAGTCTTCACCACTGGCTGCATAGATGAGTAAACCGATACCGGCAAGCATAACAGCCGAAGCGGCGTAAAATGCTGAGCGCTCTTTACCGGTGACTTCGTTAAACTCAGGTAGATCGTCGGTATCCCCGTCTACCTTAGTTGATGCCAGACGCGGTTCAATGATTTTATCGGTAATATACCAGCCGAGCAGAATAATAAAAACACTCGACGCCGAGGTGAAGAACCAGTTATTCAGCGGGTTAACTGAGATTTCGGGGTCGATGATCTGCGCCGCACTTTGTGTAAAACTCTGTAACAGAGGATCAATCCCAGAAGGGATGAAGTTCGCACTAAAGCCACCGCTTACGCCAGCAAACGCCGCGGCAATACCTGCCAGCGGGTGACGCCCCATAGCATAGAAGATAACGCCAGCCAGCGGGATCACCAGTACATAGCCCGCATCGGTTGCGGTGTGGCTGACTATTGCAATTAAGATAATGGATGGTGTCAGCAATGCCTGTGGTGTGCGCTTAAGCATCAGTTTCAGGCCAGCATTAATGTAACCCGAGTGCTCGGCTACACCGACACCCAGCATAGCAACCAGCACCACGCCCAGCGGTGCAAATCCAGTAAAGGTTTTAACCATTGAGGCCAAGAAACCTGCCAGAGAATCACCACTCAGCAGGTTATGAACAACAATCGCCTCACCGGTGCGCGGGTCGATGGCATCAAAGCTGACACCCGAGAGCATCCAGGATAGTAACCAGATCAGTAACATCGCACCGAGGAAGATCATAGCCGGATCGGGCAACTTGTTACCGACCCTTTCAATATTATTGAGGAATCGCATAACGAAGCTGGCGTCGTTATTTGCGTTTTTCGCTTGTTCCATAGTTAATCCCTAAAAAGAAAATTAGCCAACTTTAACTTAACAACCGTAACAATGCCAATTCATTTGTTCCTTTATCCATTACGTGGGTATTATTTATGCGTTTTTTGCGTTGACGCAAAGAATGCGTAATCTGGCTCAGCTACTATACTTGGCAAACTAGCCTGATTCTCAACAGGCTGTTCGTGTAATCCAATTTTGCTTTAACGAGACCGCTATGATCGAAATAGACAACGCCGTGCTTAAGGATATGAACCATGGATTTTGCCTGCCAGCAAAGCCAGAGCTATTGCAAAGCTTGCATCAGTTATTGCAACAACCAGAACCAGAGCTGGGTGAAATCGCAGCACTGATAGCAACAGATGTCGCAACCTCCGCCGCGGTACTCAAAGTCATTAATTCCTCAAGCTATGGTTTTTCCCGTACCATTACTGATATTCGCCAGGCCGTGATGTTTCTCGGGCTCAATAGCATCACCATGCTGGTCACAGGCTACCTGCTCAAGCAAGCTTTTGATCAGTCGAAGTGCTGTATCAAACTTGAACGATTCTGGGACAGTGCCCATGAAATTGCTGACGTGGCGACGCTGATAGGGAATAAAATAAAAAGCAAAGTCCCGGTCGAGAACCTCTATATGCTGGGCCTGTTTCACGATGCCGGTATACCTGCCATGGCCTTCAATTACCCGGATTATGTCGAAGTACTGGGCGCTGCAAACAGTAATTACGATAGAATGCTGGTGGAGTTCGAAGAAGAACGCTATCAGACCAACCACACTGTCATTGGCTACTACCTGGCAAATAGCTGGAACCTGCCCAAACCCATTTGTCAGCTTATCTTAAGGCACCACGATGTGACCTACCTTCAGGAAAAACGGACCGACGAAGAAATGCTGACGTTTTCTACCCTGAAAATGGCGGAAAACCTGGTCCACACCAATAAACGCTTTGTGGCCGCTCCGGACTGGCCCATCATGAAACAAAGCGTGCTGGATGCGCTCAATCTCGATGAGGACGATTATCAGGACCTCAAAGACGACACCGAAGAGTACTTCACCACCTGACCTGATTACACGTCCTGACAGGGCTTTTGACCCCCAACCTCATTAGCCCAGTCATTTTCCACTTGGCAAACGCTTTCAAATCGTTAACATGAGTGGCAAAAACAGAGGAACGACGTGTTGGAATCACTCTTTTCGAAACTTGGGAACCTGGGTCCCGGGATCCTGATGGCCACGGCTGCGGTCGGTGGCTCGCACCTGGTTGCGGCAACTCAGGCCGGTGCTTTATTTGGCTGGCAACTACTGTGGTTAGTGGTGGCGGTTAATCTGCTCAAGTATCCGTTTTTCCGTTTTGGTGTGGAATACACCCTGCACACAGGCAACAGCCTGGTCACCGGATATTACAATAAAAACCGCGCCCTGTTTTATCTCTTTGTGGCATTGAATGTCATTGCCGCAGTGGTGAACACCGCCGGTGTGCTGCTGCTCACAGCAGCCCTGTTGCAATATGCCCTGCCCTGGAGCCTCTCACTGACAACATTGTGCTATGCCCTGCTGTTTGTGTGTCTGGGGATCTTACTGTTTGGACATTACAAATTGCTCGACAAAGCCAGTAAAGGGATTATGGCAATATTGTGTGTAACGACACTGGCTGCTTTGTTGGTGGCCGTGTCTCAGGGTCAGGCTCATCCGTCACCTCAACCTGCGCCTTCCCCTTACTCGCTCGCTTTACTTGGCTTTATGGTGGCCCTGATGGGCTGGATGCCAGCCCCCATTGAAATATCGGCCATTAACTCACTGTGGTTAAAGGCCAAAACCCGCACTCAGTCGCTGAGCAAAGCACAAGGTTTGTTTGATTTTAATCTCGGCTACTTTTTAACTTTATTTCTGGCCGTGGTGTTCTTCTCTCTGGGTGTATTACTACAATACGGGCAGAGCCAGAAAATAGAACTCGCCGGGGTGGCCTTTTCTAAACAGCTGATTGATATGTATGCACTGACTTTGGGTGAGTGGGCCCGCTGGTTAATCGCCACCATTGCTTTCTTATGTATGTTTGGCACCACCATCACGGTACTGGATGGCTATGCCAGAACCCTGGACGATGCGGTGAAACTGATCAAACCGCACCAAAATAAGTCCAGCCTGTCTTTGTTTATTACGCTGCAGGCCATATTCGGCATGGTACTGGTGATATTCTTTAAAGCCAACCTGAAAGACATGCTGATGTTTGCCATGACGCTGGCGTTTCTGACTACACCGTTTTTTGCCTGGCTGAATTTCTCATTGATCTCGAAAGCGCTGTTTGCGCAGCAAAGTAAGCCGGTGCAATTGCTGACCTGGGCAGGCCTGAGCTATTTGATTGCCTTTGCGGTGTTATTTGTGGTGTGGCGCTGGATACTGTAAACGAAAAAAGGCGGTGTTATACCGCCTTTTTCGAAGGAAAGTTATACCCCTGGCTAAGCTCCTAACTGCTTAAGACGCTCCCAGATGGTCACCACATGGTGCTTGTCTTCTTCGTTAAGCTCGCCATCACGATACGCCTTCACCAGGCTTGCCTCGACTTTAGCATTGAGCTCATCCACTGACAGGGTCAGCTCCTCAACCTGAGCATAGCCAACCGCCAGGTCGAAATGACCGCGTAAGTAGCCACCAGCAAACAGCTCGTCATCGCTTGCTCTATCTACTAATTCATCAAAAAACTGCTGCGCAGCTTCTATATACGCTTGAAGTGACATTCTGTCTCCTAAATTAAATCCTGATGCCCGACGGCATACATTACATGGTCATTATACCCTGTCACTACTTTGATGTAGCCACTCAGTTCATTGTCCAGTTCCTGATCGCCCGTATCTGCTATCAAAGGGCGACCATTGAGTGCCTGCAACTTAGTCTTAGTTGCAACCACGATGATATTGTCTTTGCCAATCTGGCGGATCAAAGCCGGGCTGAGCTGCTGATTGCCGCGACCAAATATATGGCCCTGTCCGCCTATCAGGGTGATCACCAATTTTGTCGGTGCTTGTGAAGCAGCATCCAGCAGCTGTTGCGCCGTCAGGTCACTGCCCAGCAGAGTGTGGTCTCGGATCAAATCGACACCGAGTAAGGTGTTATCCAGGCCCAGCTCTTCCATAATGGCGGCCACCGTTGAGCCCGAACCCATAATATACTGCTCATGCTCTTCCATTTCTGAAATTACATACGCAGCGATATCCGCCAGCACCAGTTCATCGCTTTCTTTACCACCATTTTTTACGCTTTGTACATAACGCAACTCGCTGGGCACCTGCATTTCACCATAACGTTTGGCACGCACTGTTCCGGCCCGAAAAGCACTTTCATCTATGTCCATCACATCGGCGTCGTCTATGGTTACCAGCTCCCCTTTAATGAGCATTTCTACTACCCGACCGGCGGCTTTGGGGGTGATTGCATATACGCCACTGTGGATCTTACAACCGGCAGGTACGCCCAGCACAGGGGCTTCGCTACCAATAGCGGCACAGATGTTGCGCGCGGTGCCATCACCACCGGCAAACAGCAGCAGGTCGACTTTGGCATCGGCCAACAGTTTGGCCGCCTGCTCGGTGTCCTGTGGCGTACTCGGTGTGCCACAGGTCATCACAATCTGAGTAGAAAAACCGTGCTCAATCGCCAGGTCTTCCCCCATTTCACCGCTTACCGTATAGACTTCAATGATGTCCCGATAAGGCTGCAATAGCGCCAGGGCCTGCGCTGTGCGGCTGTGTGCCTTGGGCTCAGCCCCAAGCGAGCGGGCAAGCTCAGCGGTTTCGCTGCCATCGCTGCCCTTCAGTGCCACTGCACCACCTAACCCGGCAACCGGGTTCACGATTAATCCAAGTTTAAACTGCATCTGCGAACTCCTGTGGACAGTGCCAATCAAACTGGCCAGCATTGAGTGGCCAGGGGGTCGAATAAAACTGAGATAAAGCTTCTAACAGCGCTTCGGTTCGGGCATTGAACCCGCAGGTTAGCATTTCCAGCACCTGCGCATGAACGCGACGCTGAAAAGCAAAGCGGCATGTCGGCTCGCCATTTAAATTATCAACAGAGACATTAAAGGCAAACCCGGCTGCAGCGCTCAGTGCCCACTCAATGGCCTGAGGTTTGACTTCCACCTGCTCAAATGCCAGCTGCTGATCTTGGCTGCGTCCATCCGGGCAATACCAGTAACCGTAATCCTCCAGCTCCCGACGGGCTTTACCAGCCACCAGCCAGTGCGCAATTTCGTGCATCGCGCTGGCATAAAAACCGTGTGCAAAAACAATGCGGTGGTAATCACACCGCGCATCCGCTGGCAGATAAATGGGTTCATCGGTACCTGCGACCAGTTTGGTATTGTACGTAGGATAAAATAAGGCGTTAAATATCGAGATCAGATCGTCAATGTGGTGCATACAACTCGCAGGTGGCCCTCTAATCGATTTATGGCCGCAGATTGTACGGATTTTTAGGGGGAAAGTAAAAACCCGTGCTAGTCGCCACTGAACTGTACGGCCCTGCTCCGGCCCGCCGCTTTGGCCTGATATAAGGCGTCATCAGCCTCACCAATCAGATGCTCTACATCTGTCTGTGCGCCAACCTGTGGCCGACTGGCAACACCAATACTCAGACTCAGGTCATAATGATTCTGCTCGCGATAGGTAACTACCAGACGCTGAGCCATTTGCAACGCTTTTTCTGCATCGATTTCGGGGCAAATCAGTACAAATTCGTCGCCTCCCCAGCGTCCAAGGCTGTCACTGGGGCGAATGGAACCGGTCAGAAATGCGCTGAGTTCAGCCAGTGCTGCATCCCCAACCTGATGCCCTAAAGTGTCGTTCAGGGTTTTAAACTTATCTATGTCAACCATCATCACTGACAAAGGCCGCTGATATCGATGCGCCCGACTTAACTCGTCTTTGAGGATCTGTTCTATCTGCCCGCGGTTGTAGACCTGGGTTAAAAAGTCCAGCTCAGCTTTTTGTTGCAACTGCAGTTCCGGACGGATATCACGGATCACAGCAACAAAGTATGGTTCCTGCCCGAGTACGGTTCTGGCAATGGCAATATCCAGTGGTATTTCTTCGCCGGATTTGTGTAGTCCCACAATATTCAAGCCATTTTGACCTTTACGACGCATCTGCGCGCGCCCAGTAAAACTGCGCCGCTCTTTACTGTGTAGTTCACGAAAGCGTACCGGAATGAGATCTTCTACTGTCATTTGCAACAGCTCCTGATCAGCATATCCAAACAACTCAGTGCACGACTGATTAACCCGGGTGATCCTGCCGCTATATTCACAGTAAAGTAACGCATCCGGGATAGCATCGAACAAGCAGGCACGCTCTTCTATGGTCCTGAGCTGCGCGCGTAACACCACTGCACCGGCACATGCCAGGATCACAACCAATGACAACAGTAGCCAGGCTTCGATGGAACCTTTGTTGATCACGCTTTCCAGCGCCGCTTGATGCTGGTGTCTGGTAATTTGAATTCGGGCCTCCATGCCAGAACGTAATGATTGCAAAGCGCTGTCCAGCTGCTGATGTTGCTGCAACTGAAGCTGCTCAGAATACTCATGCGATAAAGGTGCGTCTACTGTCGGGTCAGTGCGGTTTGTAGAGATTTGTTCAAGGTAACGTTTAATTTGCTCAAGCGCTTGTCGCTCTGTCTCACTCAAGTCAAGCGACGCGATCATCGCAACTATCTGCATAGCGACTGTCGTTTGGGCATCGGCTTCAAGTGTTAATTGAGCGGGCCTGTAGTCTTTAACCCGATGTGCTGTGTCTGAGTGACTAAGTTGGCGTTCCAGCTCGTCAAGCAACTCGGCCTCACGAAGAATTATATCCGCCTGCTGTTGCCAGTGCTGCTCAAACTTTGCGATTACTTCATTTGCATCATCACTGATATAAAACATCACAACGTTGGCCAACACAGTCGCACCAGCAAGTGTGGCTATAAAAGTAAAAAAGTACCTGTTGTGCATGCCATATCCCCGGGCAAGTGACGAACGCTATCACCTAAGTTACCAAGTGCAAGCAATGTGCCGACAATTATCTCTTTATTCTAGCCGAAAATAAAAAAGCCGCATCAATGCGGCTTTTTTTAATGCTCAGACAAGTGCTTAGCTGTAGTAAGCTTCCCCAGCTTCGGCCTTAGCCAGCAGCGGCTCCGCCGGTGTAAACACCGCGTTGTCGGTAGCATAGGTAGACAACTCTGAACACACTTTGTTCAGACCACGTTTGTCCATATAGCTGAACGGCCCACCTAAGAATGGCGGGAAGCCAATACCAAAGATGGCACCAATGTCACCATCGCGGGCACTGTCGATGATACCTTCATCCAGACAGCGCGCAGCTTCATTGAGCATTTGCGCCACACAGCGGCTGGCAATTTCTTGCTTGTTCAGACGTGGTGCCGGTGTAATTCCCAGCAAGTCATAAACAGACTCGTCCACCTTCTTGCCTTTGGCTTCATATTTGTAGAAGCCCTTGCCGGTCTTACGACCCAGACGCTTGCTGTCGATCATGCGAGCAAAGGCATCTGGTGCTTTAAAACGCTCACCCAGTTCTTTTTCAAGAATAGGCGCAATCTTAGAGCCGATGTCCACACCCACTTCGTCCAGCAGTGCCAAAGGACCAACCGGGAAGCCAAACTCAACCAGGGCCTGGTCAATCTTTTCGATTGGCTCGCCCGCTAGCAGCAGATTGGCTGCTTCGTTAACGTAAGGCGCTAGAATACGGTTGACATAGAAGCCCGCTTTGTCTTTTACCACGATAGGCGTCTTGCCCTGTTTGCGCGCAAAATTAACGGTACGCGCAATGGTTTCTTGTGATGTGCCCTCGTGCGGGATGATCTCAACCAGTGGCATTTTCTCGACCGGCGAGAAGTAATGCAGACCAATCACGTTCTCGGGGCGTGCTGCTTTTTCAGCGATCTGCGCAATCGGTAACGACGAGGTGTTACTGGCAAAAATAGTTTGCTCTGTGCATTCGCGCTCGATGTCTGCCACCATGCTTTGCTTCAGTGCCAGATCTTCAAATACCGCTTCAATCACGATATCAGTATGACGCATGCCGGTGTAGTCAGTGGTACCTGTGATGCGGTTCATTGCCAGTTGCAGATCGGCTTTAGACAGAATACGTTTTTTCTGTTTTTTAGACAGGATCTTGTAGCTGTAGCTTAGTGCATTGCTGATCCCCTGATGTGCCACATCTTTAATGCGCACAGGTACACCAGCTTTTACCGCACTCACGTGGGCAATACCGCCGCCCATCAGGCCGCCACCCAGTACCGCCGCGCGGTTAATCTTAGGCGCGTCGTCGCTTTGCCACTCTTTTTTCATCTCTGTGGTCGCGAAGAAAATGCCACGCAGTGACTGTGACACTTCGGTCATGACCAAGTCAGCAAACCCTTCGGCTTCTGTTTTGTAGGCTTTCAGTTCACCTAATTCAACTGAAGCACGCACTGCCTTGATAATAGCCAGTGGCGCCGGATAGTGACCACCGGTTTTCTTCTCAACGTTTTCCTGCGCTTTTTTGAAGATGATGTTGCGGCCAAACGGATTTGATTCTAGCAGCTGGCTAAGCTTATCCAGCTTAGGTTTACGTGCTTTAGGCTTGCTGCCACGAGCCAGTTTGATGGCCACATCCAGTAAAATACTGTGCGGCACGCTGTCGTCAACCAGACCGGCTTTTTTAGCTTGCTTGGCACGCACTTGCTTGCCCGTCAGCATCCATTCTAATGCTTTTTGAATACCCACCAGTTTTGGCAGACGTTGTGTACCGCCACCGCCTGGTAACAGGCCTAATTGCACTTCTGGCAAGCCCAGCTTGGTTTTATCGTCATCACTACATACGCGATAATCACACGCCAACGCGAATTCAAGACCGCCACCCAGTGCCGCACCGTGAATGGCCGCAACCGTTGGGAATGGCAGCTTCTGCATTTTGAAAAATGCCTGCTGGCACATTTCAGATAAGCGCAGCGCATCTTCGCGGGTTTTTGCCTGATCCAGCATTTTGATGTCGGCACCGGCAATAAAGTTATCGTCTTTGCCGCTGACAAACACCATGCCAGTTACATCATCACTGCGACCCTGCTCCAGGATAGTCATCAGTTCATCGGCAAAACTGTCGCGCAGCGTATTCATCTTCTCACCCGGCACATCGATGGTGACGATGGCCACGCGGTGACTGTTTAATTCATAACTAAATACTGACATTATGCACTCTCCAATACAAAGGCTGCACCCAGACCACCAGCCGCACAAGCTGTAGTCAGCGCAAGTCCACCGCCGCGACGTTTCAGTTCATTCAGGGTTTGCGTGATCAAACGCGCGCCTGTTGCCGCAAACGGGTGTCCATAGGCCAAAGAGCCACCGTTTACGTTGAATTTATCCATATCGATTTCACCCAGCGCTTTGCTGCGACCCAGCTTTTCCTGAGCAAACTTATCAGAGGCGAACATCTTCATGTTGGCCAGAGTTTGCGCCGCAAACGCTTCGTGCATTTCAATTAAATCTAAGTCTTGCAGAGTCAGACCCGCACGCTCCAGTGCCAGTGGTGTGGAGTGAGCCGGACCCATCAGCATGTCTTCGTGCACGCCAATGGCAGTAAACGCGTAGTTGCGCACATAGCCCAGGATCTCGTACCCCAGTGCTTTGGCTTTGCTTTCGCTCATCATCAGTACCGCAGCGGCACCATCAGTGAGTGGCGTGGCGTTTGCCGCAGTGACCGAGCCATGCTTGCGATCAAAAACCGGACGCAATTTCGCGTAGCCTTCCAACGACGAGTTCGCACGGATGTTATTATCTTTGTCGATAAAACCTTTGTACGGCTCCACGTGTGCCGTCATGACTTCGTCTTTTAGCAGACCATCATCCCAGGCTTTGGCGGCCAGGGTGTGCGAGCGATGTGCCAGCGCATCTTGATCGGCACGGCTGATAGCATGGGTTTTGGCCATTTGCTCTGCCGTCTGACCCATAGACAAGCCTGTTGAGTATTCAGCAACAGCCGGTGGCACTGGCATCAAATCTTTCAGTCTGAGCTTTGAGAAAATCTTCAGACGCTGTGACAAAGTACGTGCTTTGTTTAAATCAACCAGGCTGCCAGCCAGCTTTTTGCTCACACCAATGGGGAGTACAGACGATGAGTCTGCACCACCGGCGATACCCACCGCCGTATGACCTGCAATAATAGATTCGGCAACGTTGGCGACCGCCTGAAAACTGGTGGCACAGGCACGAGATACAGAATAAGCATCGACGGATACCGGCATGCCGGTGCCCAGTACGATTTCACGCGCAATGTTTGGCGCTTCCGGCATTTGCACGACCTGGCCGAAAACCAGCTGGTCGATTTCGTTTTTATCTATATTCAGGCGTTCCAGCATTTCATTGACAACGACCTTACCCAGGTCCAGTGCCGGTACGTGGTGATAGGCCGTAGCCTGTTTCGCAAAGGGTGTACGCAGGCCAGAAACAATGGCAATGCGGTCCCCTTTTGTTGTTTTTAGAATGTGTTGTTCAGACATGAATTTTGCTCTCCCGCTGACAGGTCTGACCTGTTATTGTCGTTTGATTCTAAACAACCGAATCCTTAATGCCAATAGCAAATTGGAAAATCTTATCATTCGAGTAAGATTGAGAAGGTCCTTCTAAACGCCGCTATTAAATCTAGCCTGATTTTTGCTCAATTCAAAAAGTCACTGAAAAATAAATGAAGTTTTGGGAACTTTCGTCTGCTTCAGTGTCTAATCAAGTTACAAAAAATCGCCCGCAAAACCTTGAGTTTTGCGCCTCAATCCTTATAAATAAGCAAAAAATTTGTCACAACAAGGACAAAGCACCATGGCAGTAAACGCATTTAGTGAACTGAAAAACTACCTCGACTCTCAAATTTTAGGTCAAAGCGCACTGACTGAAGCGCTGCTCATCGCCTTGCTGGCGGATGGCCACCTGCTGGTAGAAGGCCCACCCGGACTGGCTAAAACCCGTGCTGTGAATGCGCTGGCCAAGGGCATTGAAGGCAGCTTCCAACGTGTTCAGTTTACCCCGGACTTGTTGCCCGCCGATATCACCGGCACCGATATATATCGCCAACAAACCAGTGAGTTTGTATTTGAAAAAGGTCCTTTGTTCCATCATTTGATTCTGGCGGACGAAATTAACCGCGCGCCGGCTAAGGTTCAGTCTGCCTTGCTCGAAGCCATGGCAGAGCGGCAGATCACGGTAGGCAAAACAACTTACCCACTGCCCGAGCTGTTTATGGTAATGGCGACGCAAAACCCGCTTGAGCAAGAGGGAACCTATCCGCTACCGGAAGCGCAATTAGACCGTTTCCTGTTACACCTAAACATTGATTACCCGCAAGCGGACACTGAGCTGGAGATCTTGCGCTTAACGCGTGGCGAAGCGCTGTCAGAACAAACCGTGCAGTTTACGCCTATTTCACAGCAGACCTTATTTGAAGCACGCAAAAAAGTGTTATCGCTGCATCTGGCTGAGCCACTTGAGCACTATCTGGTGCAGTTGATCATTGCCACCCGTGAAGCCGCCACGCTGGATCAGCAACTGGGTGCCTGGATTGAATACGGCGCCAGCCCACGGGCTACCATCGCACTGGACAAATGCGCACGCGCGCATGCCTGGTTGCAGGGTCAGGATTTTGTGACACCGGATGATATTCAGGCGGTGCTGCACAATGTGCTGCGTCATCGTATTATTCTGAGTTATGAAGCCCAGGCGGACGGGATCAGCAAAGATCAGGTGATCAGCCGTATTCTGGAACTGGTCCCTGTGCCATAAGTGGTCGCGATGATGAAGCATTCCATGCAACATGCCGATCATACTAACTGGCTGGCACAAAGCCACAGCAATGGCGTTGAACTGACACTCAAAGAGCTACTTTTCTATAAGAGTAAAGCGCGCTTGCTGGATCTTAAGCCCAAGCGTGCCATCCGCAGTGATCAGGCCGGGCAATACCTGGCACCGCACAAAGGCCGGGGGATGGAATTTGCCGAGGTACGTCAGTACCAGTATGGCGATGACATTCGTGCCATTGACTGGCGTGTAACGGCGCGTACCGGAGAGGCCCATACCAAGCTGTATCAGGAAGAGAAAGAACGCCCGGTGTTTATCTTTTGCGATCTGTCCAGCTCTTTGCTGTTCGGCAGCCGCCTGTTGCTCAAATCTGTTCAGGCTGCGCATCTGAGTGCCCTGGTTGCCTGGTCCGCATGCGCGCGCGGTGATCGGCTCGGTGGTGTGGTGTTCAGTGAGCAAGGCCACCATGAGCTTAAACCTACGGCGCGCGACAAAGGCGTGCTGGCATTTTGCCACCAGCTGTGTGATATCCACACGCAGAGCCTGGCGCACCGTGGCGAAAATCTGGCCTCGACGTTTGATAATAATCTCAAGCGTTTATCGCATCTGGCCAAACCCGGCAGCCTGATCTACCTGATCTCCGACTTCAGTCAGCTTAACGAGGCCAGCTTTAAACAGCTTGAGCACCTCAGCCGGCACTGCGAACTGATTGGCTGCCAGATCAGCGATCCGTTTGAGCATACCCTGCCTGCTTATAAAGATGCGATTGAAGTCAGTTCAGCTTCAGGTAGCTGGACGCTGCCGCTGGCGGATAAACAATTCAGGACCCGATTTGCCGAGCAGGCCGAGCAGGCTTTCCAGACCCGGCTTGCGCGTTTACAACGCGCCGGCATGAGTATGCAAACGTTTTGTGCCTCAGCGCCAATAGAAACACAGATCTGCAGGTAATTGATGATGCAAAACCCATTAGATGCACTCCATGATGTGATCCCGCCCGAGCAGGTGAGCTGGTGGCCGCTGCCCCCGGCCAGCTGGGCTGTGATCCTTGTCGCGCTGCTCATCGTGAGTGCCGGTATCTGGCTGGCAGTCAGGCACTGGCAGCATAATGCGGCGAAACGAGAAGCCATTAAACTGAGCCAGCAGCATACTCAAGATGCCCTGGCGCTGCATGGCATACTCAAACGCCTGACCCGACATTACTACGGCACTGAACAGGCCGCTCAACCGACAGCACAGTGGCAGCGGTTGCTGAACAAGCTCACTCGTCAGCAGTTTAGCCAGCAGGACCTCAGTTCGCTCTACAGCAGTCATCCCACGGTGGATTGCAGCAAACTGATGGCGGCGATCAAAGCCTTTAAAACCAAAGAGGCCGTGCATGTTTGAACTTGACTGGCCACTGGCCTTACTGCTGTTACCCCTGCCCTGGCTGATTACCCGTTTTAAACCAACCCCGGCACAAACTCAGGTACGCCTGCGGATGCCAGGCTACCAACAGCAAAGTGCTAACAGGCAAAACCTTGAACGTCCACAGCGCAGTGTAAACCTGATCGAAGCCTTGATCTGGCTGTGCCTGGTTGTGGCGCTCAGTGGCCCCAGCTGGCTCGATGATCCAATCACCTTGCCCAATGAAGGACGCGATATCATGCTGGCCGTGGATTTATCGGGCTCAATGACCGAGCAGGACATGGCCTACCAAGGCAAATATGTTGATCGCCTGTCGGTGGTCAAAGCCGTGCTGTCTGACTTCATTGTCGAGCGACAAGGGGATCGCCTGGGTCTGATTTTGTTCGGTGACACCGCATTTTTGCAGACCCCGCTGACCCGCGACTTACAAACCGTGAGCCAGATGCTACTCGAAGCACAAATCGGCCTGGTTGGCCGGGCAACCGCCATTGGCGATGCCATAGGCTTGTCGGTAAAACGCTTCAACCAAAAAGAGCAAAGCAGCCGCATTCTGATCCTCCTTACCGACGGTCAGAATACCGCGGGCAACCTGAGTCCGGAAGAAGCCCTGATCCTGGCCCGTGAAGAAGGCATTAAAATTTACACCGTCGGCGTCGGCTCGGATGGCCGTGGCGGTTTCAGCCTGTTTGGCATGGGCGGAATGACAGGCAGCAGCATAGATGAAAACACCCTGAAACACATTGCCTCAGAGACCGGCGGCGCCTATTTCCGCGCTAAGGATGTAAAAGGACTGCAACAGATCTATGCCGAGCTGGACAAGCTTGAACCTGTTGCCGATGAAAACCAGACCTTCAGGCCCAGGCAGTCACTGTTTTACTTGCCTTTGCTGATTGCACTGGCGCTGTGGAGCCTGACTTTACTGAGTCACGCCATCAGACAATTGCGAGCTAAGCCACTATGACCGAGTTTATTTTTATCCGTCCAACGCTATTATGGTTACTGCTGCCCTGGCTACTATTAACGGGAGTGCAATGGCTAAAGCGTCATCGCAGTAACGATGAGCAATTAATCGCCCCACACCTTGCACAAGTCGTGCTGGAAGAGGGTCCGCGCAAGCAAAGTAAAAGTACCCCCTGGCTGGTGAGCCTGTTATTGCTGCTGAGTATTTTAGCCGCAGCCGGGCCTAGCTTTGAGAAGCACACAGTCCCTGTGTTCAAAAGCAAACAGGCCCGGGTGCTGGTCATGGATATGTCTTACTCCATGTTTGCCACCGACATTCAGCCCAATCGGCTCACTCAGGCCCGCTTTAAAACTCTCGATATGATTGAGCAGTTTACCGAAGGCGACACCGCTTTGGTTGCTTACGCTGGAGACGCCTTTGTGGTATCTCCCCTGACTGATGATGTCAAAACCCTGGCCAACCTGGTACCCAGCCTGAGCCCAGACATCATGCCCAGCAAAGGCGCTAATGTGCTGGCGGGGCTGGATCAGGCTAAGACTTTGCTGGAACAGGCCGGTTACATTGAGGGTGAGATTATCCTGATCAGCGACGAGGTCGAACAGGACGAGCTGGCGGATATCGCAGACTTGTTAAATGGTACAGGTTTCCGACTACATGTTTATGGTATTGGCACAGTAGACGGTGCGCCAATTGGCCTGCCTGAAGGCGGTTTTTTGAAAGACCGCTATGGGCAGATTGTGGTACCGAAACTGTACCCTGAACGTCTGTCTGCGCTTGCCTCGAGACTCGGTGGCCGCTATGCGGCTTATACCCCCAGTGACAATGACATCAAAACCTTTGCCCCGTCCAAAGTGACCGATCTGGACAGTAATGAACAGCCAGGCGAAACGCTGTGGCACCTGGATGCAGGTAAATATCTGCTGTTTATCATTGTGCCGCTGGCGCTTTGGCTGATGCGCTCTCAGCCGCTCACGCTGGGATTACTCGTGATTGCGTTGTTGCAGCCACAAGTCGGATACAGCGCAGACTGGACCAGCTGGTTTAAAAATCAGGATCAGCAGGCACTGGAATCGTATCAGCAAGGCGACTTTGAGCAAGCCCAGGCCGCTGACGATCCGCTGTTGAAAGGCACTGCGCTATACAAAGCCGGTGATTATGAACGCGCTGCCGAGCAGCTTAAGCACACCACATCTGCCACCGGGCAGTATAACTATGGCAATGCACTGGCCAAGTCGGGGCAACTCGACCAAGCCATTGCAGCCTATGAGCAGGCCCTGAAGCTGGACCCCGACTTTAAGCAGGCGCAGGACAATAAGCAGCTGGTCGAGAGCCTAAGAGAGCAGCAACAGCAATCTCAGCAACAAAATGGCGACCAGTCTGATGATCAGGAGCAGTCCGGCGATCCGCAAGATCAACAGCAAAATGACCAGCAGCAAGACGGTAAACAGCAAAGCGGGCAACAATCAGGCGAACAACAGGACGAGCAATCGTCTTCACAGTCTGACTCTGAGCAACAATCAGACGCGTCACAAAGTGACACACAAAGCCAGCAAAACGCTGAGTCTCAGGAGACGCCTGAATCAGACAATGATAACGCACCTGAGCTTGCACAATCGGAACAACAAAACGAGCAGGAACAACAAGCTGAACAGACAGCTCAGCAGATGCAGCAAGCACAGCAACAAGCTACTGAAGATGGAAGTCAGCCTCAGGGGACACAGCAAATGATGCAAAGTCGCCCACTGACACCAGAAGAAAAAGAAAAAGCACAGCAACTCGATCAGTTACTGCGTAAAGTACCAGACGATCCAGCTATCTTGCTGCGCAACAAAATGTTATTGGAATCACAACAACGGGTGCGTCAGCGCCGCCCGCGAGGAGTAGAAAAATCATGGTAACGCGATTACTGGGATCCGTGATCTTACTTATTACAATGATGCCTGTCTGGGCTGTGGACCAACTCAGCGCCAGTGTCGATAAAAACCCGGTGCTGGTTGGGGAGTATTTTACCCTGACCATAGAGGCCAACGGTAAAGTGTCCGGTCAAATGCCGGATACCAGTGCCCTGAGCGCTCAGTTTGTCACCAGCCCAATCAGTACCAGCTCACGTACCAGTATTATCAATGGCAGTATGAGCAGTACCACCAGCTGGCAAATGCAGCTGCTGTCTCGCAAAGCCGGGGAATTTACCATCCCCAGTTTTGAGGTTGCAGGTCATCAGTCTCGTCCTATCGAACTCAAGGTACTTGCCCGCGAGCAAGATGGCGAGGCGCAGCAAAATATCTTTATTAAGACTGAGCTAAAACCGGATACCCTGCATGTCCAGCAAGCGGCCTTATACACGGTGAAATTATATGTCGGTCAGGATCTGCTTGATGGCCAGCTCAGTGCCCCACAGATGCAGGATGCACAAATCGCCCAACTGGGTAAGCAAAGTGAAGACTATGAAATCGTCAATGGTCGTCGCTACATGGTGGTAACGCGGGAATATCTGGTACAGCCACAAAAAAGCGGCACCTTTACGCTGGAGCCGCCTATTTTTAACGGCCAGATCCGCGAAGGCTATCGCCGTATGGCCGTATCAGCAATGGGTGACGGCATTGAGGTGGAGGTACAGCCCATCCCGAGTGACTACTCCGGCACCTGGTTACCCAGCGAACTGGTTAACCTCAGCGAAGAATGGCAGCCGAGTGACCAAACCGTGATGGTTGGCACACCCATTACCCGTACCCTGACACTCACCGCACTGGGCGTCACCAAAGAGCAGTTGCCAGACATTCAGGTGCCTGACGTCAATGGTTTCAGAACTTACCCGGATGAGACCGATCGCAAACAAATGACCCGCGATGGCCGGGTGATTTCTCAGCTTATTGCCTCCTATGCCCTGCTACCACAGACACCCGGCACTTATACCCTGCCTGAGATCAAGGTGCCCTGGTTTAATACCGTGATCAACAAAGTGCAGTATGCCACCTTGCCATCAAAAACCATTGAGGTAAAAGCCGATCCCAATCAGGTTTCGGTCGCGCCCGCTCCAGTTATCACCGCGCCGCAACAAACAGGTCCTCAAGCTGAACCACAAATTGTGATCCGGGCGGAAGATAAAACCTGGCTGAACTGGGCACTGATTGCATCCGGCTATGTACTGTGGCTAATCACTCTGGCTATCTGGTTCGTAACACGACAATCATCGCAAGCCAAACCGGCAGCGCCTGAGCAGACAAGCACAACGCCAGATGAAGAACAGGCACTCAAGCAGCTCAAGCGAGCAGCAAACGCCTCAGATACGGCGGCCTGTTATCAGGCACTTAAAGCCCTGGCTCGGGCACAAGGCTATGCGCAACTCGCTGCCTGGCGTCATCAGCTGAGTCAGGAGCTGCAAAACGAAATTGCAAAGTTGCAAGGCGCACTCTATAGTGCCAACCAGGAGAGCGTCGATCTGAGCTTACTGTACCGCCTTCTGGCAACGCAGCATAAACAGGTTAAAAGCGCGAAAAAACAAAACCTTGAACCGTTATATTAATTTTTCTTCGGTTTAATGAAATAACTTTGCTAAAGACAAGGTCTTATTAGCATGACCACAAAACAAAAACGTTACGAAAGTCTGGTCCAGGTCTACAACAAGGAGCTTTATCGCTTTGCTTACTGGTTGTGCCAGGACCCGACCATTGCTGAAGATTTGGTACAGGAAACCTTTTTACGCGCCTGGCGATCACTGGACGCCTTGCAGGATGACAGCGCAGCCAAATCCTGGTTATTAACCATTTTGCGGCGTGAAAATGCCCGCCGCTTTGAACGCAAACAATTTGATTATGCCGATGTTGAGCAAGACACCCTGGTGGATGCAACTTCTGCTTCACCCGACTCACAGACAGAGCAAATGATGGTCCAAAGACAGATCAATTTATTGTCGCCGGAATATCGAGAGCCACTGTTATTACAGGTCGTGATGGGCTGCTCCGGCGAAGAAATTGCACAGATCCTGGAACTCAACAAGAATACCGTGATGACCAGGCTCTACCGTGCCAGAAACCAATTGAAAGAGGCTTTAACACAAGTGACCGAAACAGCAAAAGGGGCATCAAACTGATGGATGAACTCGAATTTCGTCGCCGCTTGTTTGCCGACCCCAATGATAAGGATGTAATTGCGCAGGCAGACACAGACTCGGCCAAACAACGTCTCGTCAAAGAGATGCAAGATTTTGATGCGACATTGCACAGCGCGCTGGATATTTCCGTGCCCGATGATCTGGTGCAGAAGATCCTGGCAAAGCAGCAGGCAGATACTGACACCTCCAGCAAACAAAGCGCTGAGGTAAAGCAGCTTGCCTGGTACCGGCGTTTCAAAGCCCCGCTAGCCACCGCAGCATCAGCCCTGCTGGCAGTATCTCTGTACTTTGCCACGTCGGTGCATGCGCCTTTGAAAGCCTCAGAGCACGCCTTGCAACATGTGTATTATGAGGCAGAGGCATTAGCCCTGACAAATGAAGTACAGCTTCAGGTGGTCAATGAGAAACTGGCCATGTTTGGGGGCAAACTTGAATCAATGCCCGGCAAGGTTACCTATGCAACGTTCTGTAATTTCAAAGGGCAACGCAGTCTGCATCTGATCTTTCAGTCGGAACATGGCCCGGTAACTGTCTTTATTGTACCAACAGACAGCAATGACGCTGCGGGCGCGAATGAACGCTTTGCCGACGAACGTTTCGGCGGCAGTATCAAACCCGGTGAACGGGCAGATACGATTTTAGTAGCCAATCTGGATACTCCACTTGAGCAATATCAGACAGCAGTGAATGATTCACTACGCTGGTTGTAAGTTTCACACAATACCAAAAACCTCAGTCTCCTGCCCTGTGTGGGTGCTGAGGTTTTTTATCATTGGTTTATCAAACACAAATAGTTGATAGTAGATACGAGAAAGACAGGTATTTTCGAGCAATTAGCAAGATAATTTCGACGCTATTCAAAAAATCTTTAAAAGAGCTATATTTCAACAAGTTATACTTAACTTGGTAACATGTCGCTCAGGTGTGCTATTGAAATAGCTTCGCTTCACCTCCTTGATTCACTACAATGCATTCAGATCAAAAACCCAGAGGAACACCATGAAACAATTTGTTGTTTTAATGACATTAATTGCCGTTCTGGTATCTACCAGTTTCAGTGCAGAAGCACGTAAAAAATTCGGCAGCAAAAAAAGTGCGGGTAAAACCCACGCAACCAGTACTACAGCACAGAAAAAACAAGTCGATACCAAAACACTGGCGCCGAATACCGCTGCAAAGCCTAAGTCCAGCAAAAAAGGCATTATGGCTGGCGTATTGGGCGGTTTACTGGCAGGTGGTCTTATCGCAGCCATGATGGGCGATGACTTTGAAGGATTCCAGTTTATGGAAATGATCCTGTTTGCGATTCTGGCATTCGTATTATTCAAGGTCATTAAGTCCTTTATGACCAGGCGCCAGCAACCGCATATGGCCGGTATGCCACAGAGTGGCAACTTTGGCGGCGGTAACTTTGGCCAAAATAATGCTGGTCAGGGTCAAAATCAACCTGCTCAGTTCCGTCAGCAACCACAGTCGGCTCCGGTAAATGGTGGATTTGGCCAGCAGCAGGAGCAGGTTCCTTTCAACCTGCCTGTGGACTTTGATGTAAATGGCTTCCTGCAAGGCGCACGCGATCACTATCATACCGTTCAGAATGCCTGGAACCAGAGTGATTTCGCCACCCTGGCAGAATACCTGAGCCCTGAACTGGTTGAAGAGTTCAAGCAAGACCGTGCACAACAAGGTGACGTTGCAACAGAAGTCATGTTTGTTGATGCGCAACTGGTACGTGCAGAAACGTCCCCTGTAGCCTGGGAAGTAAGCGTGATGTTTAAAGGTAAATACCGTGATCTTGGTGACAAACAGGAAGAACCAATCCACGAGATCTGGCACCTGGAAAGAAAAACACAGGGCGACGCACCTTGGGTTATCGTCGGCGTAGAAGACTTAATCGACTAGTTCGGCAAGTGTGCTACCAGAGTGACACGCTGGTAGCACCATCCCTCATTCAATTGACTCCCTCACCTGGCCAAGCAAGCGCCGACTGACTGGCACCCGACTACCGTCAATGAGATCCAAGAATGCATAGCCCGGCTCCGCTTTATCCTTATTCAGTGCAACTCTTCTGACTTTATCCAGATCGACAAGGTAGGATCTATGTACCTGCATAAATGTAGCGGGTAGTTTATCTGTCAGGCTTTTCAGTGAACCCGAATACAATCGCTCCCCTCCTCCTTCCAGATGCAGCTCAACATAGTCGCCTGCTGCACGGCACCACAACAGCTGCCCAACATCAACCCGTTCTGTCGCACTGCCAAATGTGAGACTGAGATACTGCTGCGCGCTTGTTTTATCCAATTGCGCAAGTTTCACCTGCAATTTAGTAATGGCCTGCTGATCGGCAATGCTCTGGCGCTGAAGTTCACTCAGGTGGCGAATATGCTCCCCTAACAAGGTGCCAAGCAGCAAAGTGACCACCCCGTAGAAAAGCAGGCTGTGAAATGACTGCAAACTCAGCAAAGCCACCAGAACAAAAACGCACAATGTAGCGACGAGTAACAGAGATTTACCTGTCCGCTGCTGATAATAATACCAGTAAGCAACACACATCCCAATGAATGCAGGCGTGGTTACGGCCAGCGTTGTTTTAAGGTCAAATCCAGGACTAATAAATACCAGCAGTAAAGTTAAACCCACACCCGGTGCCAGAATAATCAGCCGGGCTTTGGTATGTATCTGACACAGCCTCAGTAAATAAGCCAGCAGCCCTAAACCAAAAGCCAGTGCGCAGATTAAGATCAGCATGAGCCTGAGATCATGCAAAGGGTATGGGTAACCAAGCCAGCCACGCAGCTGTTCGGCCGTCAGCTGAGCAGCTGCTATCCCAATTAACCAGAGTAATCCTCTCGGGATCTGAGCACGCAGGGGACTTAACCTCAGTATCAGTAAATAAAGCCCCCCAAGGAGCAGGGTACACAGCACACTGAGTTGTACATGCGGCTCAATGCCAAAGTAATCAGTGCTGTTTTGATACTTGCCCAGCGCCGCCAGATGTAAAGGAGAAGCTAAACGCAAGAAGCTCTGGTGGGAAGACAAATGTATGACCACCCAGTTCTCTCCCTGCCTGACTAAATCAGGTGGCACATAAAACCGGGAATCCATACGCCCGGCAAGCTCGTGTTCGCCATCTGCTGAGACACGGCCATTAGTGCCCAGTAGCCTGCCATTGAGGTAGACCTCACTGGAAGCCTTCGCAAACAAGTAAAATGCAAGTGGCTCAGCTCCTGCTTGCCAGCGCTTTGATAAATGCAGCGGTGCCTTGAGCCAGATAGCCTGACCCTGCGGGTCAGCACTAAAAAACGACTGTGTTGAGCACGCATCATCTTCAAAGTTTGGTATTACACCGCCACCCGGACAGACGCGTACCTGTTGGTAATTTATGTGTGCCCAGTCTAGTGCAATCGAATTAACGGACACCAATAATAGCAGCGTGCAGAACACGACTCGTAAACGCCAGTTATCACAATACTGCACACTTCCCCCACCTCGACCTTTGCCCGGCTGAATTCAACCGTTTATCGATATTACTATGAAAATCAATACATTCGATAGAATATCGCATGATAATTCGAATGCAACAAGTTTAACTGGAGGCACAATTAACCAACCAGAACATCATTATGATTGACATCAGATATAAACACTTTCGCAGCCACATCATGGGCGTACTGCTACTCCTTGGTGCAATGATGACTTTAGGTACTTTTGCTCAGGAGCAGCCCCCTTTGGTATATGACAATGAGCAGGCTATTACCTTCAAAACCCAGGACAACCAACAAGTGGCTGCGTTTTCAGGGTTTGTCACCGTCCCGGAGAACCGTAACCAGGCTGACAGCCGGGACATACGCATTCATTACGTACGCTTTCCCGCCACCACTAAAACGCCTGGCAGTCCTATTATTTACCTGGCCGGAGGGCCTGGTGGTTCTGGCATAAAAACAGCCGAATACGCCAATTTTCGCTTTCCTCTGTTTATGGCTCTGCGCGAATTTGGCGATGTGATTGCACTGGATCAACGCGGTACCGGTAAATCCGATACACTACCCGTATGTCAATCTGGCATTTCCACCCACTCAGCTAAGCAACAAACAGATCAGGAAGTGGCACACTTGTACCGACGAGCTGCGCTTCAGTGTGTCACGTTCTGGCAACAGCAGGGAATTGACATCCGGGGATATACAACTGAGCAAAGTGTCGGAGATCTGGATGACCTCAGGCGCCACCTCAGAGCTGAAAAACTGACCCTCTGGGGGATCAGTTATGGTACTCACCTGGCGTTGGCCGCAACCAAAACCATGCCCAACAATCTGGACAAGTTAGTATTGGCCAGTGTCGAAGGACTGGATCAAACCGTTAAACTTCCGGCTCAGACAGATGCCTACTTTGCCCGTGTTCAGCAGGTTGTTAACACGCAACCAAAAGCAAAAGTACTCTACCCGGATGTTGCCGGATTGATCAGACGTGTACACAAACGCCTTGAAACATCGCCGATTACGATACAAATTACTGATAAAGCGGGAAAGAAAGCTAACTTTCTCTTTCAGCGCTGGCATATGCAACGCCTGGCATCAGGCATGATTGCCGACCCACACAGGGGTCTTAAACACCTCTTAGCACTTTATCGGTCTTTAGAAATGGGGATTATCGAGCCGCTTCAGCAAGTCGCAAACAGAGGTTATTTTAGTGAAAGTCAAATTAGCTTCAGACTTATGCCACTAACCATGGACATTGCATCCGGTATTTCACCGACGAGGCTGGCACTGGTTAACCAGCAAAGCCGCACCGCCCTGCTCGGCAGCTATTTAAATTTTCCGATGCCACAACTTCAGGGCGTGATCGACGGACTTGACTTAGGTCGCGGGTTTCGAGCCCTCTCAGTGTCCGATGTACCAACATTAGTGCTCTCAGGCTCACTGGATGGACGCACTTACCCGCAAAGCCAGCGGGATGCCGTCAGGCACTTTAGTCGTGTTACGCAGGTAATCATTGAAAATGCAGGTCACAATCTGTTGATGCGCTCGCCAGAAGTCACGCACACCATCCGCAGGTTTCTGGCCGACGAGCCTGTGAAAAAACAAAAGATTGTCGTGCCGCTACCGGATTTACTGATTAAACGCTAAACCATTAGTGCACATCTGAAAGGCCATTTTAATCTGCAGATCAATGTAGCTGCTTTAATAAACCAACACCTCAGCGTCGCAATAAGACGCTGAGGCGACCAATTGCCGGCTATTAATCCCGACACGCACCGGCAGTACAACCCCAATAAGGTTCACTAATAAAGCACTGTCTATTGTTGGTGATCTCCTGGTGCTGGCCACCTGCCACCTGAGGTGTCTGATCAGCAGGTAAACGGTTATTTCCAGACAGGTTCTTCAGTTTACTTATTTTAACTTTCATTTTTTAATTTCCTTGTTCATTTAATGGTTACTGTTAAACTACCCCATGAAAGTAACCAATGCAACCAACAAAATTAACTAAATAGCAACACAATTTAAGATACTAACACGTTTATCTAACGGCTCGTGCCGTTCTTTTATATTCCCCCGGTGTCATTCCGGTATGGGTTTTAAATGCCTTATAAAAAGACGAGCGCGCGTTAAAGCCGACCGCCATCGCAATGTCCAGTACCGTCTTATCATCAGCGATCAGCAACTTAATCGCTGCGTCAATCCGTGCCTTGTTGATATAGTCAAAAAACGATTGTCCCAAGGTCTGATTCAGGGTTTGAGACACATAATTGGCTGACACCCCGATAGACTCAGCCAATCGGTAGAGAGTCAGATCAGGAACCAGGTAAAGTTGCTCCGTTACCACCGCGCGATGGATCTTCTGTGCAATACGCTTTGACTGCTCGTCACTCAGCGCTGAGTGCTGGTATTTAACATCGTCGCGATCCGTAGCCGAAACGCGAGATTCATCGCCGGTCATATCAAGCAGCTCTGTGACGCCGTAGATTGTGTCAAAACCAGGTTTTTGCCGTAATGACCAAAATAACACAAACCAGATACTGATAGTACTCAGCACAGCGACTCCCCCTTCACCCAGCAACGTGGGTTGCGTGCTTAAATCCTGAAAGAGTGTCAACGCCAGCCAGCTCCAGGTGAATAGCATCAGTATCAGCACAATCACTAACCAGCCCAACTCACGCTCAGCGGTACTGGCAAATACCGTATGTAACTGACGCCGGTAAATCAGTAAATTGCACCAGGTTTTAATTACATAGCTCAGGCTTTGAAATGGCCAAAACAGCATAGCTGCGATGATAAACCAGACCGTAATGCGTGTATCAGCTGCCAGCTCAACGTCTCCCTCGGCGAAAAAAATACCATGTAACTCGGATTCAGGCAGGCTCAATAGATTGACTGACAAGGCACACGAAATACAGGCAGGGGCAAAATGCCACACACTGTTGCGAGTAAAGCGCCAGGCGGTTGGGGATGTTAATCCTAGTGTATACAAATAAAAACAAGGAAACATTAGCAGCCAGGCCGGTACAATCGCTGCAATATAGACATATCGGGCTGCCGGATATTGAGTAAAAATAAGCGGGCCTGCTAAGATCACAAACAATGAAAATAGAAACATTGCCAGAGCTCGGTAACAATGCCAGCGCCGCGCTCTTTCAGCCAACATAGTCAGAGCCAAACCCAGTGCACCGAGTAAAAAGGTGTAGACAAATGTCAATTCCGCCTCAAACAAACCAACTTAACCCCATGATTCTTAAACTTATAATTATTGCAGTGTCCTAACCTGTAGTACTGGACGACGGTGTATCTATGTGCAGTATAAAGTGCAATATAACCACATCGCAATAAACAGGAATAACAAGATGGAACAGATCACAATGACTATGCTAGTGCATATAATCACGGGAACCATTGCCATAGTCGCAGGTGTTATCGCCATAGCCGTTGCAAAAGGTAAATCTTTACATGCCTTCGCAGGTACCTGGTTTGTCTACACAATGCTCTTCATGGCAGTCAGCGGCACCTTGATCGCACTGTTTCAGCCCATGATCATCACCGCCATCGCGGGTATGTTTACCGCCTACCTGGTGCTAAGCGCGTGGCTGACAGTGAAGGCTGCGCCTAGCACCCGGGGAAAGTTCGATTACGCATTTCCTTTGTGTTCGCTGTTGATCATCCTTGCCTGCCTTTACTTCAGCGGCCAGGCCGGAACCAGCCAGGCCGAGATAAAACACAACATAAGCGCTTATGATTACTACTTTTTTGTTTTGCTCTCCGGCTTATCTTTTCTTGGCGACGTACGTCTGGTGTATTCAGGCGGGCTTAACCCAAAACCGCGACTGTTCCGCCATTTATGGAGAATGACTTTTGCTCTGTTTATATCAGTTGGCTCATTCTTGTCACAAGGTGCGGCAAAAGTATTGCCACAATCCCTGGTAGACTCGGGTGTACTGGCATTACCTGAACTATTTATCTTACTGGTTATCGTTTACTGGGGATCTAAACTCAGCTTTGGCAGCAAGATACGCCAGTGGCGTGCTAATCGCGCAGCTCAGTCGTCCCTTTGAGTAAGGTGACGTCGGCATAGCTCGATTGCCTCCGCGCTCTGCCGACAGTGTTGTGTGATCACTTGATCTTCAGCTTTTCTTATCAGCGCTGCCAGCTCGCCACTTTGCGTCATGCGGCGCAACACAGCATCGACTTGCTCAACCCAATGTTGCTGATCCTGGTGAATGTAATGATAAAGTTCCAACACGCGAAAACTGCGCTGGTGAGGCACTACATTCTCAATCCCAGCCTGTGCCAGCATAACCAAACCGTCAATCCGGTTAGTCAGCGCCACGTCGGCCAGTCCCTTTGACACCAGATTCAATGCCTGTATGCTAGTATCCGTATCCTCGACCTTGAGCATCCCTTTTGTGATGTTATTGGTGTGCTTTACACCACGCACTTTTGCAATTCTGTATTTGCTTAGGTCTTGCTCACTGCGGAGATCCATTTGCGCATCGCTACGCACAAACGCCATGGTCTCCAATGTGTAATACGGCGTTGGAACACGAATGGTATGCGGGTTCTCATCGCCATAGCTGAAGATCCGCATGATTTCGCCATGCCTCTTCCCGCTGCGCACCAGTTGCTGCGCACGCTTGCCCGGATAGGGCGTGATCACAATAGACACATTGAGCTTGCGGTAAACCTCAGGCAAGACCAGGCGACCGACTTCCTGCTCTATCAGGTAGTTAATTGATACAAACTGTAGCGGTCCGGCGGACGCCTTGCTGCACAACAAAAGCAACAATAACAGAAACTTCTTCATCAGCCTTCCGAGGTTTTAAGATGATGTTTATTCGATTATTTTAGTACTGCCAGGGTAAATATCAATGATTCGTCGTGCACGTCTCAACGTTGCTTTTTTTTGCAAAAATGGTAATCCAGATAGTGGTGAGACTGAGCAGGTTTGATACTTCGGGTGATAAACTGGTGTAAAAGCTCGGTGCCCAGACGTCCCATTTCGAATGGTTTTTGCCCGATATTAGTGACGGACAAACCTCTTTGTAGTGCCTTAAGTTGACTGTTCTCAGTATCGGCTGAGATGATCACCCTTTGCTGCTTGGCTATCAGAGATTTAAACTGAGACATACGGTTAATATAGTCTGGATTAAACTGAGCAAACCCAGCAACGGCTAGAAAGATGGGAGGGTCGGGGTATTTCATCATAGTAACGAGTTGGTCCAGCGCATCCGAGCGCCTTCCCAGTGTGTAAAGCGGACAACGATAATGTTCAATCCAGCCATTTTCACCCGACAACCTTTTTTCACTCTGCCCTGAGAGCGCGTGGCGCACACCCGCAATGCGTTGATTGAGGTTTGGGGTTGTCTGATGCCCGGATTGCAGGCAAATAAACTGTTTTTCGCCGGATTTAAAGCGTTTTGCTTCTGCGCCGAGCGCCCTGCCAAAGTCAAAGTTATTGGTACCGACATAAGTGAGCCGATATGCCTCGTGCTCCGGCAACAGATCCGAGTCAAAGGTGATAACCGGAATGTTTTTTTGAGCCGCCAGTTTAAGTGCACCCTCGACGAGGAACTGAGAGTCTGTAGTAGAGATAAGCAAGCCGTCTATGCCCTTTCGGATCAGCTCTTTGACAATCAACACCTGAGTTCTGACGTCCTGATAGTCATCCGCGCCGTCGTAAATGCAGTTAACATTCGAATACTTCCGGGCAAAATGTAAACAACCTTTGTGTGATTGCTGATAAAAACTGTCGTTTTTTGTTTTGCCAACGATGGCAATATTGATGGGAATCTGTGCACTCGTGGCACTATAAACCGAGCCTTGCCAGAACATTAATGTGACAACAAGAGATGCAAATTGCGTGATCCGATACTTCATGCAAGGACCTGGTCCGGTAACTACCTACTTGTTAACAGTTTAACCAAATCACATTAAAAAACAATCACCTTAGTGCTGTTGAAAAGAGGCCAGGCTCAAAGGGGGCGGGTATCTCAGGCGCATACGCGTATCTCGAGACACCATTTTGCATTCCGGGATAGATTATTTACAGCTGAAAGCCAGAGTAATTTGATAAGGTTCACCCATTGAATCTTCCGCGATACCGCCGCCAATGCTCATGGCTGCTCCGACATCATCGACGGCATTTTCACCAAAGATCCACATCGCTGTGCCTGCGGCCTCAACTGCCGTTGCGATATTGCGTTGTTGCAGATAATCCTGCTCGGGCATTGAGCCCATATAAGTAATGGTTTCATTCTGGATATAGGCATGGCCACGGTCTTGCTTATCGCAATAGTGGTTAGCCTGCTCCAGTGCTTCCTTGCCAGCCGTCTCTCTGGTTTCTGCTGTCAAATTGACATAGTGCTTACCATCCACCGAAGGACGAACATTATTGTGGTGCGCGCAGCCACTTACAAATATGCTGACCAATGAGAATGCTATCCAGTTTTTCATACTATTTACCCTGACTGAGTTTATTTTAATCGGGTAAAGTGTATAAAGTCTCCCCGTACCTTTCAGTGAGAGAGTGTTTGAAAGTGTTAAGCTTGCACTATGCCATGATTGTCGGCCAATACCTGACACATCTGGCCCGATTTAAACTGCTCAACCAGCAGTGGATCATATAGCAAGGTATCGCTGACAAGCTGACCGGCATATCGATAAGTTACCAGCATATGGGTCTGATGACACACGAGTGGATTGAGTAAACGCCGATCACTGACCACAACCAGTTCAATGATTGGACACATGCGACAGCGTTGCTTGCTTCTCCTTAAGAATTTCCACACTCGACTTGCTCCAGTACCAGTTTGGCAGCCAACAGATCGCTCAGTGCTGTACCAACAGATTTAAACAGCGTTATTTCACTACTGTGACTCCGAAGATAATGGTTTTTTCTGGCCATATCTGCCAGTTCACCTTCAACTTGATCCGCACTAAACACCCCTTCGGAGATGGGAATTAGCAACTCTCCGGCCTCGTTCAGCACATTGGTTTTGCTGTCCACGAATATCCGACTTGCAAGTATTGTTGCTGTGTCTACCTCCCGAGCCTCTTTATGATGATTACCAATCACGTCTATGTGTGTGCCCGGGCTTAACCAGCGGCCATCAAACAGTGGAGTGTGACTGCCCGTTGCCGTGCAGATAACATCCGCAGAGGTAATTAATGCGGCATGACTTTGATCCAATTCGAACACAATCTCGGGAAAAGCCTGAACCAGCATCGCTCTGAGGGTAGCCGCTTTATCGGAGTTTCTGGCAACCAAGGTCACCTTATCGTAGTTTCTCACCGCCAGATGAGCACGAATCATATAGGGTGCCAGATTGCCAGCCCCAAACACCACCAGGTGTCTGGCGTCTTCTCTGGCCAAATAAGACGCCGCGAGTGCAGAAACCGCAGCGGTGCGCCATAAAGTCACCTGAGTACCATCCACCAGCGCCAGAGGTTCACCATGTTTGCGTCCAAACAGCATGATTTTTGAATATAAGCTGGCTTTCCCCTGTGCGTCATTGTCGGGGAAGTAAGTAAAAGCCTTCACGCCTATCACGGATTCATTCCAGGCAGGCAGCACGGCGAAGGCGTCATGATTCGTCGTCTGCGTGTCCAGCGCGAAGACGCTGCGTCTGGGCATGACATGCTCGGTTGCAAATCCGCGCTGTAGCGCCGCAATCAAAGTAGGAAATGTCAGTGCCTGCTGCACCTGTTCTTGGTTTATTACTTTCATAATACCTCCCTTACAGCTCAAAATCTTGTGGCGCATGCGTTAACAACTCATAACCGGATGGCGTGATTACAATGTCTTCTTCCAGTCTCACACCGCCCAAACCCGGAATGTAAATGCCTGGTTCTATGGTGATCACATTACCCGCTTCAAGGCGATAGTCGACGCCAGGTTTTATGAAGGGCTGTTCGTGCAGAAACAGCCCCAGGCCATGTCCCAGCCCTTCACCTGCATATCTGGCAAACTCACTGCTTTGAAGTACCGCGTGCGCCGCTGCATTAAGTACCTGACAATCAATGCCCGAGGACGCACTCGCCAGCGCTGCCTGCTGGGCAGTTTGTACTGTCTCAAACATAGCGCGTTGCCTGCTACATGGCGTGCCGTAAACGTAAGTACGTGTCATATCGGAGCGATAGCCATCAACAACCGCACCAAAATCAATCAGGATCAGATCGCCATGTTTGAGCTTTTGTGTGGAAGGGCTGCCATGTGGTAAGGCACTTCGTGCGCCAAACAAGAGAATAGTGTCAAACGAAACGCCTTCAGATCCCTGCTTTTGCATACGATAGTCCAGTTCAAGCGCCAGGTCGCGTTCACTGACCCCTGCTTTCACAAGAGACAAGGTGTCAGCCAGTGCCTTGTCAGCAATGTGCGCCGCCTGACGAATGCAGTCAATTTCCTCTGCGGTTTTGACTTGTCTGAGCTGCTCTACTAGTCCCCGAGTCGGCGATAAAGTACGCCCTGACAGTTCGCCGCTGATATCTTGCCACTGGCCCACATCAATATGTGCGGCATCAAACGCAAGTGCCTTAAGATCGCCAGACAAACGGCTTAGGCATTGCCCCAGACTTTCGTGGTCTCGCTGCCTGAGTATCACCTCGGCATGTTCTGCCTCTGCCTGGGCACGCTCAACATAGCGGTAGTCGGTGATCAACAGACTCTGTTCATGACTGATCAACAGCGTCGCAGCATGCCCGCTAAATCCACACAGGTAGCGAATATTCTCATAACCAAATACCAGCATTCCCTGATACGCGGATGCGCTCAGCACATGGCGCAATTTGGTTTGTCGTTGTAAATACTGACTCATCGTAAAATAAACCCTTGTTGAATTGGATCTTCTGGATCCAACCAAAATGTGTGCTCGGCGGTAACGTACGCCTCACCTGTAACTTTTACTCGCACCGCATCCTGGCCATCATATTGGCAAAGTGCATCGATACTGACATCAAACCCGCATGCCAGGATCCCTTCAATATGGATAACCTCATCTCTGGCAAGCTCCCCTCGTGCGGCCAGTAGTGCAGCTCTGCCACTAACACCAGTGCCCGTTGGGCTGCGATCCAGCGAGCCATCTGCAAAAATACAAACATGACGACTATGGCAGTGTGACCCACTCACCTGCGAGTCGGAGTAAAACACAACCCCATATAAAAAGCTCAACGACGCGTCTTCTGGGTGTTCAAGCTCAATGCGGTCTGTTAACGCATGTTTTATTTTCCTGCCCAGGCAAATAATCTCTTCGCTATTTTGTATAGTAAGAGCCAGATCGAGTTGATCGGCGTCTACATAGGCATAATAGGCACCACCAAACGCTATATCACAGTAGAGGGTATGCCCCCCGGCCAGTGTCACCGGCACCTGCTGTTGGCAAGCAAAGGACGGTACGTTGTAAAACCCGACTTGTTTGTCGTTTGCAGAATAAAAAGCGCAGATCTGTCCCGCTGGTGTATCCATCTTCAATTGCTGCTCGCCCACTACCTCTGGATTCTGAACTCTTACCAACTCAGTAAGCGCAATCACCGCATGACCACACATGGTGGAATAACCTTCGTTGTGCATAAACAAGACACCAAAGGCACTGTCTGCACGTTGTGGTGCCGTCAGCAATGCGCCGTACATATCAGCATGCCCGCGGGGTTCAAACATGACCGCTTTACGCCATTTTTCATAGTGACTCAGACAATACAACCGCTTGTCTATCATGCTAGTGCCTTCGGGCTCAGGCAGCCCCTTTGTAATGATGCGCAGCGGCTCGCCCGCCGTATGCATGTCCAGCGCCTGAATTTGGGGCCAGTGCGAAGGAATGCGCCAGGAAGTCAGGTAACGATTCATTGTTCCTCCATATAGAAAAGCCGGGCACGAAGCCCGACTGACCAGGGAAAACCCATCACTAAAAAGTAAAGCGTGCAACCAGGGAGACGAATCGCTCTTCCTGGCGGCGCGTCACAAGGCCATAATCGGGATTCAGCTCCAATTCCTGGCCTTCAATTGAACTGTTACGAGTCCGAGTTTCGGTGATGTCCAGTGCTGCATCATTGTTCAGCAGATTATAAACCGTGGCTTTCAACATCAGATCGTGACCCGATATCTCGGTGTTGTAGGTCATTGACAGATCAAAATTTGTCAGCCAAGAGAGATTGTCGACACTGCCCCGCGGGGCGGGGTTACCATGCTCATCATAGTGGCTGACATGTCCATAATCCCGGCTCACACAGGCATCCCACGGACTGCCTGTTTTACAACTATCCACATTACGCGGATGTAACGACAAGTAATTTGTCGGGCGTCCGGAAATAGCACGCGCAACCATGCCCAGCGTAAACTCGTCGGTCAGTTCATAGGCACCAGAAAACTTGATTGCATGGCGGTGATCATTAGGCAGATTCCCGTATCCGTTGTCCATCAGGTCCGCATAGTCATAGGAGGTTGTCCAGCCAGGATCAGCCTGATTATTGTCAGTCTTGACCAGGCCTTCGGTGTTACCGTAGCTATGAGACCAGGTATAAGACGAATTTATCCTGAAGCGATCTGTGACACTCCCTTCCAGAGTAAACTCTAGAGCCAAATACTTACGCTGTGCCTGCTGCAATGCCAGCTCCTCAGCGCTCAGGGTAATCTCATCAACCTGGCCATCACCATCAAAATCATAGCTCATGGTAATGGCCTCACCAGGATTATTCAGCACATAGTAAGAGCTTTGTCCGACATTATCCACGACCCCCATCTCAGCCAGCTTTTTGGCCAGCACCGGGCCAACATCAGTATCTTCCACGCTGCGCCCTAAATCGCGGTAGATAGCCCGGATCCCCATCGCCATATCGCCGAAGACCTCCTGTTGGTAACCCAACGTGAACTCATCAGAGTACATAGGTTTGAGGGTTGACGAAGCGATCAGACCAGGCTCGGTAATCCCTCTTTGCCGCCAGTAACGTTCCCGTAATTGTGCCCCTCGGCTGGGAGCGCCATCGGCCTCTAACAATGGCACTCCGTTGGCATCAACCTGATCAAATGCAAAGTACTCAAACCACTCAACAGATGAAGAACCTTGCGTGACATTCATATTGACTGACACAGGCTGAAAATAGCGGCCATAGGTTGCAAAGATCTTCGCACTACCATCCCCGTGGAGGTCATAGATAGCTTGTAACCTGGGCGCAAACTGGTCTTTCATATCCACGAAAGCACGGCCATCTGACACCGTGTTTTCGAATTCGCTGTATCTGAGGCCAAGATTCAAAACCAGGTTATCCGTGGCCTGCCAGCTGTCATTAATATACAATGCCAGCGCCGTGGAATCCGAGTCGACTTCTCGGGTACGCACGCGACGCTCAATATAGTCCGTGCCCTGAGGCGCGCCCGAAATATCGTCCTCCGACGCAGTCAGGATAGTCCACCAGCCTTGCGCCTCACCGAGACCATTTTGACCTTCATAATAGTCAACCGTAATCTTGCTGTAATCCAGACCAAATGACACCGAGTGCAATTCCAGATCCCAGGTAAAGTCCAGTTTAAACTGATCCCGAATAAACTCTTCTTCCGTGACTTTGCTAGCCGTGTGTGAGGAAACAGTAACAAAGCCATCTCGCTCATCCCAGACTCCCGGATCCGCTGATGCAACCACATTTTCAACGTTTTCCGACACCCGTCCCAGTACGGCAGAAACAGAGAAAAAGTCATTGATATAACCGTTGTAGTTCAGGCTATATACTTTACCGCCGTCTTCACCGGGTGCTGCAACCCCCCGTTGCTCGCCCACAATATTGGTTTCCCAGTCGTACGCAAAAGAGGTTGTTTCCCAGGTTCGCTTGTTATTCATGGCAGAAAGCCCAATCGAATGATCCTGATTGATAAACCAGTCTAACTTGGCAAACCAGCGATCTTCATCTCGATCACGGTCGTTATATACGGTTTGTCTGGCCCAGGTATGATTTTCTCTGCGCGGCGCCAGCAGTCCGTAAAAAAACAGCGAGTCCTCAATAAGTGCACCGCTCGTCCACACCTGAATTTCCTTAAACGTTTCTTCCGACTGCTGTGTATTCGTGTAATAGCCGACTACTCCATTACTCTGATAGAGCGACTCATGTTGATCTCGCAAACTGCTGGGGTCATAACGCATTTCAACGCCCAATTTGAAATCATTATCACCCGATTTGGAGACTGCATTCACAATCCCGCCAAGCGCACCGCCAAACTCGGGGCTGACTCCCCCCGTTTTCACCTGAGTTTGCGAAATCGCTTCCCAGGGCAGCCGTATTGAGCCCAGCCCGGTACGAATACTGGTGACATTCAGGCCATTAAAGTAATAACCATTTTCAGCTGAGGATGACCCTCCGAAGCTGGATGCGTCTTTAAATTCAGAGCCACCCGGCTCTGCCGTGCCGGGCGCCAGTAACGCAATACTTTCAAAACCGGTATTAACGGGCATCGCCTTGATTTCTTCATCAGTGTAAGTGACGCCCGCCGTAGAGGAAGCCATATCAACGCGACGAATGGCCGTACCCGATACAGCGATCCGCTCAATGTCCGACGCGCCAATCCGGTTAAGCTGCGCATCCAGTAATACCGACTGCCCTATACTTACTTGCACTTGTTCTTCGAGGACCGATTCAAATCCATCCTTGCTAATCGATACCCGATATTGACCGACCGGTAAGTTGCGCAGGATGTATTCACCCTGGGCATTGGTTTTGACACTAAATGTCAGTCCTTTTGCTTTATGTGTAAAGATAAGCTCCACATTATCCAGATCGTTGCCCTGCCCGCTGACAATACTACCTCTGATCAAACTGTTGCCATCTGCAGCAAGTACAGGTACCGCGCCGCCCAATGCGAGTGCTATTGCGCTCGCTGCCAGCGTCTGACGGATCACCTGCGTATTATTTTTATTGTTACGCATTTCTAATTCCTGTTGAGTTCCCATTAATGTTTTGCCTGTAACAGACCTCATCACCCTACAATGAATTTATATTGTATACAATATTTTTTATTCAAATATTAAGTTTCCGACAATGAGCATACAGACTCAGCAGGCACAAACAACAACAAGAGATATTCAGATTGCGGCGCATTCAGAAAGAAAAGCAACCAGAAATGAGCAATAAAAAAGGTGACCGTGTCACCTTTTTTAATTAATCCGCATCATTAATTTGTCAACCTTGAGACGAGGAAACCTTGCCAATAACCAAAAAGGTACTTGCTATTTAGTTGTTCTAGCTATGTAACTTTTAAGTTATTTATCAAACAGTTAACCCTTCTAATTGGTTTTGTATCAATTTGGATTATTATTAATTAACTTTGTGAAGCCACCCAGCGGTCGACGTCATCTTCCACTATGGCCAGTGGTCTGGCACCTTTTAGCAGGATCACATCATGAAACGCTTTGATATCAAACTTGTCGCCCAGTGTGTGACGAGCCTTGTCACGCAGTTCAACCAGCTTGATCATCCCCAGCTTATAACCCAGTGCCTGTCCTGGCCAGGCAATATAGCGGTCAATGGCTGCGGTCACGTCACTCATAGCTGACCCCGTCGCTTCAGCAAAGTATTCAATCGCCTGCTGACGCGTCCACTGTTTATAGTGCAGTCCGGTGTCTACCACCAGACGGGCTGCCCGATAGGCTTCTGCCTGCAAACGACCCAGATCACCAAACGGATCGTTCTCGTACATCCCCATTTCATAGGCGACTAGCTCAGAATACAGTGCCCAGCCCTCAATATAGCCATTGAACGAAGCATTCTGACGCATCAAACCTATGTCTGTCTGTAGCATGTTGAGTGCGATCTGGAAATGGTGCCCTGGCACTGCTTCGTGATAGGTCAGTGTTTTCATACCAAAACTTGGCACGGCCTTCATATCTTTCAGATTGATGGCAAAAACCCCAGGACGACTGCCATCCAGGGAAGGACCGCTGTAATAGCCACCTGGTGCCCCGGCTTCAATTTCTTTGGGAATGCGACGTACCTCTACTTCTTGCGGAGGCAAAGTTGAAAAGTATTGCGGTGCTTTTTTGTTGATGGTTTCAATTTCTCCACGCAAAAAGTTCAACAATGCTTCACGCCCCGCGTCACTGTCTTCGTATAAAAAGCGAGGTTCATCATTTAGCTGCTTCATACGATCGCCCACAGAGCCTGTGGTATAACCATTTTCGCGCAGGATCTCGTCCATCCGCTCGGTGATCCGTTTAACTTCAGCAAGTCCAATATCGTGGATCTGCTGAGCGCTGAGATCCGAATCGGCCAGATAGGTAATTTCATGCTGGTAAAAAGCTTCACCACCAGGTTGCGCCCAGATCCCGACTTTTTCAGGGGCTTTTGCTTGTAACACTTTGAGATCGGCAATCACACGCTGGTATGCGGGGTAAATCTTTTGATCAACCAATGCTGTAGCCGCTCTAACGAGCTCGGCTTTCTGCTCTTCTGAGATAGACTCAACTTTGGATAACTTGGACTCGAATGAAGTAACCAGGGGATGTTTCTCGCCCGAATGCGCGGTGAAGTTATTCAGGTAACCAAAGGTATTCGGGAACAGGACCTTAGGCAGGATAATGCCTTTTTCAGCATCATCTGCCAGCTTACCCCGGACTTGCTCTGTCAATGTTGCAAACGCCTCTAGCCTGGTCAGGTAGTTTTGTGCATCCCGCAGGTTTTCAACGCTGTGTTGATCCTTGAGTAGATTTGGTATATCCACCAAAGGCCCGGAGAGCTGATTGACGATATAAGGTAAGTGACCACCCCAGGTATCTATATAGCCACCACTAAATTGTGCGTCGCCGGCATAGTAACGAGCCAATACTTCGTTAACACGCAGATGCAAACGATCGTCTTCGCTCATCTCATGCGCTTGCAGGCGTTTTAATTTTTCTGCAGCATTATTCATATCAATTTGCAGCGCCTGCATCCCCGAAGCGGAGTAGTCAGGTAACCTGTTGGCATAGGTACCGTATTGATCAGCCGATAGCTTTAACGAAGTTGCCAGTGCAGGCTGATGATTAATAAAAGTTTGCGTATAGGCATCAACTTGCTTATCGATGTCTGCACGTGACAATGGCGCAACAGCAGTCGCTGCTGAGTCGGCCTGATTGACCCGGCTTTCCTGAGCACAGCCCGACAGAGCAATCGCTACTGCGAGCGTGAGTGCGTTCAACTTATTCATTACAGAGCTCCAGTTTTTATTCTGCGTGTAGTGTTGTGTTGCTGGTATACCATATTTGTCTACAATATACAGCCGCTTGCGACCACTCGTTGAGAGGCGCAGGTATTTTGGCTTGCTCAGCCATTTTGCTTATTCAAAATATAACGCTTTACCGCCTGATTGTGCTCTCGTAAAGTCTTTGAGAAATAATGGCTGCCATCTCCTTTTGAAACAAAATACAGATAATCCGTTTGTGCCGGCTGAGTGGCTGCTTTTATCGCATCGTACGATGGCATTGCAATGGGTGTCGGGGGTAAGCCTTTAATTCGGTAAGTGTTATAGGGCGTTTGCTCGCGTAAATCACGGCGCTTAATGTCTCCGTCAAAACGCTCACCCAAACCATAAATGACCGTTGGATCCGTTTGCAATCGCATCTTGCGGTTCAAGCGATTGACAAAGACGGACGCGATGACCGGACGCTCTTGTGCTTTACCCGTTTCTTTTTCAATGATGGATGCCAGGATCAACGCCTCATAGGCTGAACTGATGGGCAAGTCCGCTGCACGTTTCTGCCATGCGGATGTCAGCTTCAGCTGCATACGCTCGCTGGCACGTTTTATCAGGGCAGATGCGTTACTGTGCGCGTGATAATGATAGGTTTCGGGGTATAACCAGCCTTCCGGATGAAAATCTTGCTGAACAGACAGCCCTGCTGTATCAAGCCGCATATGCTTTGCCATATCAGCTTCGTTCAGGTCAAAGTGAATGAACGGCGCTTCTTTGAGGTTTGTCAGCACCTGTTTAAAGGTTTGCCCTTCGATAATAGTGAACATAAAGTCGGCCTGCATGCCAGCGCTCAACTTTGACAGCGCCTCGAGTACACTCAGGCCTTGTAATTCGTAGACACCCGCTTTGACTTTGACCCGCTCCGGGAACACCTTGCCGTAAACCTGATAAGGCAGGCAGCTTTCAATCCAGCCCTGGCCTTGCCAGCGCTGACAAATTGCCACAAAGCTGTCACCTCGTTTTACCTCAAAGTAGCGTGTATCACTGCGAAGTGGCGCATCCTTAAATTCTGAAATTGTTTGTGCGGCTGCCAACACAACAATGAATAATCCCGACAGCAAAAGTAAAATCAGCTTTTTGATCATAATCTGACAACAAGCTCCTTTGCCAAAGCATGCGCCTTATTCAGGCTGAAAACATGATTATCAATCTGGCGCACAGGCACCAGGCCCATCAGGCTGTTACACAGGTAGACAGTATCAGCGCGGTAAACAGACTCCAGAGTCAGAGAAATCGTTGTAATGGGGTTATGCTGTTGCAGGCTTGAGAGATAAACGCCCTGGATCCCACATTGGGATAAATCGGGCGTATACCAGTGCTTATCTTTGCAGATCAGAATATTGGCTGCCGAACTTTCGATTACCTGGCCGTATAAATCCACCACAAGGACGTCGTCCGCAGCTTTGTGGGCGGCATTTTGTTTAATGAGCACCTGCTCAAGGCGGTTTAGTGTTTTCAGTCCGGCCAACATAGGTTGGTGACCCAGACGGACATCGGACAAGGCCAGAGTCACGCCCTCATCACGCCAGCGCGCATAGTGAGCCGGATACGGCGATAGCGACACCAGCGTTGTAACCTTAGGCTCCTCAGGCAAGCCATAACCCCTGCCGCCTTCTCCTCGAGTGATCACCACTTTGAGCACGCCCTGAGCCACTTCCCTTGACGCACACTCGCATTGCTCTGTCAGCGCCCTGTAGTCTAACTCTGGGAAATACAAAGCACTTGCACACTGTGCCAGGCGTTTTAAATGGCCTTCCCACCGCTCCAGTTTACCTGCTGAAATTTTAACTGTTGTAAAAAAGCCATCGCCATAATTGAGGCCCCGATCCCGACTACTTACCTGCTGCATTACTCTTTACCACACCAAATAGATTGCGCCAACTGTATCATAACCACTGCTCAGACGGTGCCATATGGACATAAAAAAACCCGGACATTGCCGGGTTTTTGTACTGAGTTAGCTATCAGACTTTCTTAAACAGCAAAGAGCCATTCGTACCGCCGAACCCAAATGAGTTACATAGCGCATAGTCTAACTTAGCATCACGCGCCGTGTGTGGCACATAATCCAGGTCACAACCGTCATCCGGGTTATCCAGATTAATAGTTGGCGTGACCTTTTGGTGCTGTAGCGACAGAATACTGATGATAGATTCAACAGATCCGGCAGCCCCTAACAGGTGTCCCATCATTGACTTGGATGAACTAACCATCACATCTTTCGCTGCATCACCGAAAATGGACTTAACAGCTGAGGTTTCTGCCTTGTCGCCTGCCGATGTTGATGTGCCATGTGCATTGATATAACCAATCTGCTCAGCATTAACACCTGCATCTTGCAGGGCATTTTCCATCGCAAGTGCTGCACCCGCTCCATCTTCAGGGGGGGATGTCATGTGATAAGCATCGCCGCTCATACCAAAGCCGACCAGCTCCGCGTAGATTTTCGCACCACGTGCTTTCGCGTGTTCGTATTCTTCCAATACAATCACACCAGCACCATCTGCCAGTACAAAGCCGTCACGATCTTTATCCCAAGGACGCGACGCCGCTTGTGGGTCATCATTGCGCGTAGACAATGCACGCGCTGCACTGAAGCCTCCCATACCGATTGGCGTTGATGCTTTCTCAGCACCACCCGCCACCATGGCATCAGCATCACCATAGGCAATCATACGTGCAGCGTGGCCGATGTTGTGCAAGCCTGTCGTACATGCTGTCACGATAGAAATATTCGGCCCCTGCAGACCATGCATAATAGACAGGTGACCTGAGATCATATTAATGATGGTCGAGGGTACATAAAAAGGAGACAACTTGCGTGGGCCACTGTTGAGCAGCTTAACATGGTTTTCTTCAATCAACGTCAGGCCCCCGATCCCAGAACCCACAGCGACACCAACGCGCTTGGCATTTTCTTCTGTGATTTCCAATCCGGAATCTTTTAGCGCCTGTACGCCCGCCGCAATGCCATACTGAATGAACAAGTCCATTTTCTTGGCATCTTTCTTTGACATGAATTGAGTCTCGTCAAAATCATTGACCAGACCCGCAAATTTGGTACCGAACTGAGTAGTGTCAAAGTGTGTGATATTGCGAATACCACTTCGGCCTTCTAACAAGCCCTGCCAGGTTGACTCTACGTCATTACCTAGCGGCGTCAACATACCTAAGCCAGTTACTACGACTCGACGTTTAGCCACGGTTTCCTCCAAAAGGGATTTTCGAAATGATGGGGGGATAAAGAATCAGGGCAGCGAATGCTGCCCTAATTTAAAGTCGTTAATTACTCAGCGTGAGCAGTAACGTAGTCGATCGCTGCCTGAACAGTCGTGATTTTCTCAGCTTCTTCGTCAGGGATCTCAGTGTCGAACTCTTCTTCCAGAGCCATTACCAGCTCAACAGTGTCAAGAGAATCAGCACCCAGATCGTCTACGAAAGACGCTTCTGATTTTACTTCTTCTTCTTTAACACCTAGTTGCTCAACGATGATTTTTTTTACGCGTTCTTGGATGTCGCTCATTCTTCTTTCCTTTATTTAAACGCTATCGCGTTAATTTCAGATTGCGGCGTAGTTTACGGCGCATCATACTGTGATTCAAGGATTGACCATGACTTTTTTTTCTGGTCAAACCTGTTACTAAATATTTTTTACTTTTATCGCCTATTTTAATAGCAATTTCAAGTAAGATTGCCGCAAGATCACAAAAACTTCAACCTCGCTCACAATTGTTACACCATGTACATGGCGCCATTTACGTGCAAAGTTTCGCCAGAAACATAGGCACCCGCATCTGATGCAAGATAAACAGCCGCTGCTGCGATCTCTTCAGGCTTACCAAGGCGTCCTGCCGGCACGTTCGCGAGCGTTGCCGCCTTTTGCTCGTCAGTTAGCTCATCCGTCATGTCTGTTTGGATAAAACCAGGCGCAATCACGTTGACGGTAATACCACGGGATGCCACTTCACGTGCCATAGACTTTGAAAAACCAATCACACCCGCTTTTGCAGCAGCGTAATTAGCCTGACCCGCATTACCCATAGTGCCAACTACTGAGCCAATATTAATGATTCGGCCTGATTTTTTCTTCATCATAGGACGCAAAACCGCCTTAGACAAACGGAAAATTGAACTCAGGTTAGTATCAAGGATCTCATCCCACTCTTGATCCTTCATCCGCATCAACAGGTTATCTCGGGTAATACCCGCATTATTGACAAGTACGTCTACATCACCCAGGTCTTGTTTAACCGCCTTTAGTGTTGCTTCAATCGACTCTGCATCGGTGACGTTTAGCGCGTACCCTTTACCATTTTCGCCCAGATAGTCAGAAATTTTTTCAGCACCACCTTCACTGGTTGCGGTACCGGCAACTTTTGCGCCTTGTGCCACCATCGCATTCGCAATGGCTTTACCAATGCCTCGGCTTGCACCTGTGACAAGTACTACTTTACCTGTCAAATCAAATAGGTTTGTCATATTCAATTCCGTCATTTACTTTGCAGACGTGATTGCAGCCGAATCATTGACGGCGCTACACGCTACAGATTTATCAATTCGTTTGATCAGACCGGTTATTACTTTACCCGGACCAAATTCGTACGCCTGTGTGATGCCGTCTTTCGCTAATTGCTGAACCGTCTCAGTCCAACGCACTGGACTATACAACTGACGGATAAGGGCATCTTTGATTGCCTCACCACTTTGCTGCTGCGCAACATCAACATTGTTGATCACGGGAAATGCGGGCGTTGCAAATTCAATTTCTGCCAGGTCAGCCGCCAATTGATCCGCAGCGGGCTTCATCAGTGCACAATGAGAAGGCACACTAACCGCCAGAGGCAAGGCGCGTTTAGCACCAGCTTCTTTACAAGCTAAAGAGGCACGCTCAACTGCTTCTTTGTGACCTGCAATCACGACCTGGCCCGGTGAATTGTAGTTTACCGGCGCAACCACTTGTTGCTCTGCCTGCTCTTCGCAGATTTTTGCGATGATGTCATCATCCAGGCCGATGATCGCTGCCATAGAGCCAGTACCTGCTGGTACTGCCTGTTGCATATACAGACCGCGTTTTTCAACCAATTTAACGGCTGTAGACAGCTCCAGTACGCCTGCACACACCAATGCCGAATATTCACCCAGGCTGTGACCAGCTAATACCAGCTCTGCGTCAACCTGTTCACTCTGCCATTGACGAAAAATCGCCACACTGGCAGTCAGCAATGCAGGCTGAGTACGATGTGTTTCATTTAATTCGCTTTCAGGACCCTCTGATACGAGCTTAGCCAGGTCATAACCCAGTGCAGCAGAGGCTTCTGCAAACGTATCCTGAACAACTTGGGAAGTTTCTAATAATTCAGCCAGCATGCCTACGCTCTGAGAGCCCTGGCCTGGAAATAGTAAAGCTATCTTTTGTGACATAGTGCGCTCTTATAATTTCTATATTCTGCCATTTCCTTAGCCACACTATTTGGATGAAACTAGGATCTGGCAGATGTCTCTTCAATCGGCGCCATTTCTTCAAAGGTCGCCTGAATCTTATCCGGAATGCGTCTGTCGATCTCTCTGGCCGCTTCTTCAATTGCAGCCATAAAGGCCTTCTTCGACGCATTTCCGTGACTTTTCACTACAATACCGCGCAATCCTACCAGACTTGCGCCATTATACTGGTCGGGGTTCACTCGTTTATACAGTTTTTTTATGACGGGCCTGAGTAAAAATGCCAGACAACGGTAAAAAAGGTGCTTTTTCAACGCTTTTGTAAACTTAAACATGATAAGTTTGGCAATCCCTTCACAGGTTTTCAATGCCACATTGCCAACAAAGCCCTCACATACAATGACGTCTGACTTGCCTGAAAATATATCACTCCCTTCACAATACCCCTGATAATTGATCACTGAACTGTTCTGCATCAACCTGGCAGCTTGCTTAATACCATCGTGCCCTTTGATATCTTCGAGTCCAATGTTGAGCAAATGGACTTTAGGCCTGTCCAGATTAAGCGCAGCACCTGCGACAATAGACCCCATAATGGCGAATTGAAATAAGGTTTCAGGATCACATTGTATATTGGCGCCAAGATCTAACAGATAAACGGGCTGCTTTTTTTCTGTCGGTACAGACGTGATCAAAGCGGGTCGTTTGATACCCGGCAACATTTTCAGAACGTAATGTGCCATACTCAATAACGCCCCTGTATTACCGGAGCTCACACAAGCTTGCGCCTGACCAGACTTAACCAGGTCCAGTGCGACTCGCATCGAGGAGTTTCGTTTATTTCGCAATGCCTGAGCAGGATCGCATGTATTGGTAACGACTTCGTCACAGTGTTTAACGATTAAACGGGGATGGGATAGCGCATTGGCTTTTTCAAGTGCACTTTCAAGAACTGTGCGGTTACCACAAAGTAAGAGAATTAAACGAGGATGTTTTTCGACTGCGGCGATTGCAGCAGGTATTGATGAACGGGGGCCGTAATCGCCCCCCATCATATCTAACGCAATGGTTAGATCAGCGTACATAAAGTAATCTCTTACTTAGAAATTACTTTTTCGCCTTTGTAGTAACCGTCAGCAGTTACGTGGTGACGACGATGAGTCTCACCAGAAACCTGATCTACAGTTAGTGTAGGGCCGTTAATAGCATCGTGTGAACGACGCATGCCACGACGTGAACGTGACACTTTACTTTTTTGTACCGCCATTAGCCTATCTCCTAAGAATCTTTCTTAAGTTGTTTTAAAATTTCAAATGGATTTGGTTTGCTCTCTTGTTCTTCTATATCACCAAAGCTAACTGGCTTATCAGAAAATGAACAGGATGCTTCTGTATGCTTAGGAACGATGGGGATCGCCAGTATCAACTCATCTTCGACAATTTGCCGCAGATTAATTTCACCTTCTTCATCCAACTCCACAACATCATAGCACTCAGGGAGTTCTTCCGACTCTGCACCGAATCCGACTGGCGAATACGCAAAGTCTTGTTCCAAATCCAACCCTAATTCATCGTTACAACGTTGACACAACACGGTGACTTTGGCCTGTACGCTTCCACGTACAACAACCAAACCTTGCTGGTCTGTTTCGCAACGAATAGTTACCGCTATTTCACCTACTTGATCTTGCACAACTTGCTGCAAACGAGAAAGTTCTTCAAGCGCTATTACACCGTCATAACTGGCCCGGCGCTGTGCCGCTTTGCAAGGATCAATGGTGATGGGAATTTTCACCTTTTGCATAGGGGCTGCATCATATAGATAGTTAGAGCTTTAGTCAAAGCAAAATTAAACTTTCATATTGTTTTTAACCACGTTGTGATTATCCTATGGAGAATTTCCTACAACGTAGTGACAGTACTTATGAAATCACCACTTATATTAGCCTCCAGCTCGCCATTTAGGCAGCAAATTTTAGCAAAATTATGCCTGCCATTTGACAGCTTTTCGCCCGACATTAATGAATCCGGGCATCCACAAGAAGCCCCTGCCGATCTGGTTGCCAGATTAAGTGAAAGCAAAGCGCGCGTCGCGCACCAACATTATAGCAATGGATTGGTGATTGGCTCAGATCAGATTGCTTTATTTAATGATCAGATCCTCGGTAAACCACACACTGTAGAAAATGCCCATGCACAACTCAAACAGTTCAGTGGTCAGGTGGTCACTTTTCTGACCGGGTTGTGTGTCTACCAGCTTGAGACACGACGGGCCGTTACTAAGGTTGTGCCATTTAACGTGCATTTTCGTCAGCTAACAGACGCCCAGATTGAACACTATGTCGCAAAAGAGCAACCGCTCAACTGCGCGGGTAGTTTTAAAAGTGAAGGGCTGGGTATTTGCCTGTTCGACAAACTAGAGGGAGACGACCCGAATACATTAATTGGGCTCCCTCTGATTGAGCTGACTAAATCATTGGCAGAGTTCGGCGTCGATGTACTCGGACAATAGAAAGTCACTCAGCTGAGCATAGCTATGACACAATGCCAGTGGTGTATAAGCTGTGAGTTGCGCTGCGCTGGCAGCGCCAAAGGTTACGGCGATAGCGGGTACATGTGCATTGCTGGCCAGTTGCATATCAATCCCTGTATCACCCACCATAATTGCCTCTTCTGGGGGTACACCCAACTCGCTTAAGATCTGCAGTAACATATCAGGATCGGGTTTTGACTTTGCGTCATCTGCCGTTCTAGTGACACAAAAATAGTCACTCAAGCCACTGTGTGCCAGCAGGTTATCCAAACCAGCGCGGCTTTTACCTGTCGCAACCGCAAGTAAAATGCCCTGAGCTTTCAGTTCGGCCAGCAGTGCTTCAACTCCCTCAAACACAGTTATGGGCGTTGTGTCTTCTTTATATAGACGTTTATAGGTTTGTGCTAACTCAGCTGCCATTGCTTGTTGCTCTGGAAACAAGGTCACCATAGCCGTTTCTAGTGATAACCCGATTATCGACTTGGCGGCGTCATTCGAGATGGGCTCAAGCCCATGACATGCCACGACTTTATGCAAGGTATTGACAATTTTTGGCACCGTGTCCATAACTGTGCCATCCCAATCGAAAATAACCAGTTTATATGCCATGGGTACCTCTTAGTGTTGTCAGGCAGTGCTCCAGCGCTTTATCCAGTGGTGCTTCAACATGTAGCGTAGTCTCATGCTTAGGATGGATAAATCTAAGCTCACGGGCATGCAAGAACAAGCGACCCAGGCCCAGCTGGCGCATTTGGCTGTCAAACACCTGATCGCCATACTTATCATCACACGCTATTGGGTGACCTTTGCACTGAGTGTGCACACGGATCTGGTGGGTGCGTCCTGTGACAGGCGATGCCTGAACCAAGGTCGCACCATTGAAACGCTCCAGTACCCGAAAGCGCGTATGCGACGCTTTGCCTTCTTCGTGATCAACTCGCACCACCCGCTCGCCGGATTGCAGGGTGTTTTTGCGCAGCGGCTCAGTAACATTTTTATGCTTTGCAGACCACTCACCACACACCAGTGCCCAGTAATTCTTTTCCATGGTTTTTTCTCTGAGCTGTTCGTGCAACCCCTTGAGAATGGCGCGACGTTTTGAGATCAATAAACAGCCGGAGGTATCGCGATCGAGACGGTGTACTAACTCCAGGCTCTTTTCTTCCGGGCGCAAAGCACGAATTGCTTCAATCAGTCCATAGCTCAGACCGCTGCCGCCATGAACCGCCATTCCGGATGGCTTATTCATGACAATCAGATATTTATCTTCATACAGAATCGCATCTTCGAGCCCGGCTACTTTGTCCAGATTCTTCGGTACAAACTCTGACTTTTCAGCCACTTTAACCGGCGGAATACGCACTTCGTCGTTCAGTTGCAGCTTATACACCGGCTTGACCCGCTTTTTGTTAACCCTGACCTCCCCTTTGCGAAGAATTTTGTAGATTGCACTCTTTGGCACCCCTTTGAGGTGGGTAAGCAAAAAGTTATCTATGCGCTGACCGAGTTGGTCTTCTGTTATGGTTACAAAACTTACCTTTAAGCCGGTTTTTTCTGACATTGCCTAATCACTGAATTGAGTAATAATTTAGTTGCTATCACGCAGGTATTAGTGGGATAATCGGCCCGCCTATCTTTGCGAGCGTGCTTTTTATCGCATTGATGCCGCTGTGATGCACATCTTGGGTGGAGGATCATACAGATTAGAGCTGAGATTTCCACAGCTTTATCGACCCGGCCCAGTGACAAATACGTGCGTTTAATCTGAAATGAAGCGTGTAATAGTTCATTGTACTGATTAAACACAGCTAAATAACCGAAATTAAAAGCAATAATTATTAATGTCTTGTGTAGTTTAGTCGGGATACGTTTAGGCCCGTGCGACATCTGCAAGTTGAGTGAAACACTCAGTAACCCGCCACTTAAAAAGCAGTGTGGCGTAAGCGTTGCATGCGGATGTAAATGATTGTTCCCGTCTCCCAGTCGTGAGACTGCATTATAAAAATAGGAACACTAAACACCTGAACTAGCGTGCACAGGCAAAGTGTAAAAAATTAAGTAGAGTAAAAATATGAAACGTATGCTGATCAATGCGACGCAGCAAGAAGAAATGCGCGTTGCACTGGTTGACGGCCAGCGTCTGTACGATCTTGATATCGAAAGCCCTGGTCATGAACAGAAAAAAGCCAATATTTACAAAGGTAAAATCACTCGTATAGAACCTTCCCTAGAAGCCGCTTTTGTTGATTATGGTGCTGAGCGCCACGGTTTTCTCCCTCTCAAAGAAATTGCCAAAACATACTTCCCTTCAGGTTATACCTTCAATGGACGCCCTAACATTAAAGATGTGATCAAAGAAGGCCAGGAAGTCATCGTTCAGGTCGATAAAGAGGAACGAGGCCAAAAAGGGGCGGCACTGACCACTTTTATCAGTGTGGCCGGTAGTTACCTGGTACTGATGCCCAATAACCCTCGTGCAGGCGGTATTTCTCGCCGTATCGAAGGCGATGAACGTATCGAATTGAAAGAAGCGCTGAGTCGCCTGAACCTGCCAAAAGGCATGGGTCTGATCGTACGTACAGCGGGTGTGGGCAAGTCTTTTGAAGAATTAGAATACGATCTGAAAGCCCTGCTGGTGCACTGGGAAGCTATCCAGAATGCAGCCAATAGCGGCAAAGCACCGTTCTTAATTCATCAGGAAAGTAATGTAATTTTCCGCGCTATTCGCGACTATTTACGCCGCGATATCGGTGAGATCCTAATTGATAAAGCCCGTGTATTCGAAGAAGCAAAAGCCCATATTGAGCGCTTTCGCCCTGACTTCATCAACCGCGTTAAGTTGTACCAGAACGATGTTCCGCTGTTCACACACTATCAAATCGAAAGCCAGATAGAGTCGGCTTTCCAGCGTGAAGTACGCTTACCTTCTGGCGGCTCGATCGTAATTGATCCAACCGAAGCACTGACCTCTATCGATATCAACTCCTCCAAAGCGACCAAAGGTGGCGATATTGAAGAAACGGCGTTAAATACCAACCTCGAAGCTGCTGACGAAATTGCCCGTCAACTACGTTTGCGCGACCTAGGTGGCCTGATAGTAATCGACTTCATTGATATGACGCCACCGCGTCACCAGCGTGAAGTAGAGAACCGCCTGAAAGATGCAGTACGGGCAGACCGCGCCCGTGTACAGATTGGCAAAATTTCACGCTTCGGCCTGCTAGAAATGTCACGCCAGCGCTTGCGCCCTTCACTGGGTGAAGCCAGCCAACATTCTTGTCCCCGTTGTGACGGCCAGGGCACGATTCGTTCAAACGAATCGATTGCTTTGTCTATTTTGCGTCTCATCGAAGAAGAAGCGATTAAAGAAAACACCGCTCAGGTTAACGCGCAAGTGCCTGTAAAAGTAGGCTCTTACCTGCTTAACGAAAAACGCCGGGCGGTACAGCGCATTGAAAAGCGCCACAATTGTGACGTTGTGATCATTCCTAACCAACACATGGAAACACCCCATTATGACGTGGTTCGCCTGCGCAAAGACGATGTGCCAGAGAGTGTGAGCTACGAGCAGGTTGTGACTCCTGAAGTTGAAGTGGTCGCTACACCAATAGCTACCCCTGTGGTCAAAGAAGAGCCTGTTCTGAAAGGCGTCGCTATGCCAACAGCGCCAGCACCTGCACCTCAACCCACAGAAGCAGCTAAACAACCTCAAGCGCAGAAGCAAGCAGAAGAGGAAGTCGGCTTACTAAGTCGTATTGGAACATGGCTGAAAGGCTTGTTTGGTGGTGAGGAAGAGCAAAAAGAGGAAGAACAGCCTAAGCAGCAACCTCGCCAGCGTCAGGACAATCGTCGCCGTAACCAGCAGCGCCGTAAGAGCCGTAATCGTAATGACCGTCGCAACGATGAGCGCAATGACAACCGCAAAGTTGAGCACGGCAAAAGCGATGACAAGACTCGCAAAGATGAGCAAAACGACAACCAGGAACGCAGCGAAGGCCGTAATAAGCGCCGTCGCCAGAACCAGCGTCGCCGTAACGACTCAGACAAATCAAAGCAAACTGCTGAGCAAAATGCTGAGCAAAATGCTGAGCAAAAACAAGATGGCACAGAACAGGTAACTCAGGAGAAAGCGAACAAGCCACGCCGTCAACGCCGCAACCTGAAAAAGAAAGTGCGAATTGAAAGTGAAACCCAAGTTGCTCAAGCCACTGATGAGGCTGCTAAAGTACAACCAGAGGGTACACAGGAACCTGTGCAACAACCTGAACAAGTTGCAGACCAAAACACTGAGGCTGTTGTCAATGAAGCTGCCCCACAGGAAGAGGTGAAACAGACACAAACAGCTGAAACCTCCGCGAACGAGGTAGCAACTCAAACTCAGGGACAAAGTCAGGACAAATCACAAGTTGAAGAGACCCCTGACGAAGACCAAGAGCAACGTGAACAACCTCGTACTCGTTCTCGTCGCTCTCCGCGTCATCTAAGAGCAGCAGGCCAAAAGCGCAAACGTAATGAGAATAAAGACGCAACGCCTGCGTTTGTTCCTGTCGCGGATCAGGCTGCAGCCGAGTTTGAAGCTGAGTTAAACGCCACAGCAAAAGCATCAGACGTTGATTCACAAGAAGCGGCAAGCGTTTCTGAAACTGAGGCAGCCGCTGTTAAAGCTAAAGCCCCGGTAGCAGAACAGGCTGATGAAGCGCCGAAGGCTGATATCCCTGCTCCAGTGCGGGAGGAAGAAGCATCCGTTGTTGAAGCATCTGTCACAAAATCAGTGGAAGAAGCGCCAATTTCTGATACACCCGCTACTGAGCCCGTGGAAGCAGCGCCGATTGCTGATACAACCGTTACTGAGCCCGTGGAAGCAGCGCCGATTGCTGATACACCTGCTACTGAGCCCGTGGAAGCAGCGCCGATTGCTGATACACCCGCTACTGAGCCCGTGGAAGCAGCGTCGATTGCTGATACACCCGCTACTGAGCCTGTGGAAGCAGCACCGATTGCTGATACACCCGCTAATGAGCCTGTGGAAGCAGCGCCGATTGCTGATACACCCGCTACTGAGCCTGTGGAAGCAGCGCCGATTGCTGATACACCCGCTACTGAGCCTGTGGAAGAAGCGCCGATTGCTGATACACCCGCTACTGAGCCTGTGGAAGAAGCGCCGATTGCTAATACACCAGCTGCGAAGCCAGTAGAAGAAGTACCGGTTGCCGCCCCTCCAGCAGAACACGTGGAAGAAGCACCTGCTGAAACCGCACCACTTGCACAAGCAACAGAATCGGCTGTGTCAGTACGTGTGCGTTATCAATGCGGTGCTGCAGCACCGATGACAAAAGCAGCGGCTGATAGCAGTGCTGATAATGCCATTACAGTCCTGCCAATGCCTGACTCTATGCGCGAAAAAGTCAGCGACAGTGGCCAAGGCTCAGGCTCTAAGTCTCCGACAGCAAGAGCAAGCTCAGCCATGGCTTCACCCGCAAGTTACGAATAGGTTTTTGTATTAAACCGCCTAAAAGGGCCGCATGAGCGGCCCTTTTTGATCCCTTCATAAGCACTCGTCGACTTTACCTTTGCTGGCTCTCCTCTGCACATAACCTATTAGCAATCTCAGTGCGAGAAAGCCATATCTATGACACGACTAATTTTCAATGACCCGCTCAACAGTATAGTGAGTCCCCCGCTAAGCTGTGTTCAGCGCCGGGAGTAGCCAGAATCGGCACACCACTATCTAACACCAATTTCACTTAATATCTGTTCAATTTGACGGAGCAAATATGACGCTAACTGTGTTAAAAATTTCTCATTTAGAACCTTTACCTAAGGTATGAGTTCGCAAATTCTTGCCTGGTTATCGAACATATTTCTCGCCTCAAAATAGAACACTATATTAAGCAAATTGGTATCAACAAACGAGTCTGAGGCGAATGTAGTGGGACTCAAGTGTATTGGTATAGCGGATCGCTATATCTATAACAAGGCAGGTATGAAATGAAGGTTAATGACTGCGAAGTGTGCTGCAAACAGGGCGAGGAATAAGTGGAAATACCAGAACGATTAGCTCTGATATTTCAGTTTCGGATTAAATATACAACTTTTCAGTCGCCAGCACTTTCTTCAGGTATCGGCGTGTCTCATTGTAGGGTAACCCCTGCTGTAACGCTTCCAGCACACGCTCAGGGGATAATGAGTTAATCACCCTTGCTGCGCGTTTTATATTGCGAGAGCCGTCCGCATTAAACACACTCGCGACATTACCAGCCCCCGTATTATAAGCCGCTATCATACAATACTTACGACTTAGAGGATCTTTAATTGCACTCAAGTAGCGATCGTTGAGGAGATGCAAATACGCTGTACCTGCTTCAATATTGTTGTCGACCACATACAGATACGGTGGACTCATTGGCTCATCCAGCTTGTGCAGGAAGCGATTAACATCGACCCCGGCGCTGGTTGGTACTATCTGCATTAAGCCAAATGCCGGAATATGTGACTTGGCTAAGGGGTTAAAATGGCTCTCTGTGTGCATAACCGCCAACACCAGGCTTGACTCAATTTCAAAACGCTCACTTTGCCTTGCTATTTGATCCTGATATTCCGAGGCGCGCTTATGTGCCAGACCATTTTTCGGCATTTTTATCCGTACCTGGGTCACCTGCTGAGGCTCAGTTTCAGAGATCTTTCTGACAGATTTGGTAAGATTTTTAATTCGCTTGGTCGCCAGCGCATCCAGCTCCGCTTTTTTCGTTGTTAGCTGCTTACTCGCAGCTTCCACCTTGTGTGGATCTGAGCCCAATGCCAGCGCCTCATCAGCCTGCTGCTCGGCTAGCTTTTTCTGTTCCTGGGTTTGCTGTTTGATCTGTGCCTTTGCTGCAATGATAGATTTCACACGCAGCCCGTTATCTATCGCAGCTTGCTCTCGTTCGCTGACACCACTAGCCAATGATTCACCACTGAGGAAGGACTGGAACAGCTTACGTTCAGATTGCCTAAACCTTTCAATGGCTTGCGAAATCTGCTGATCTGAGACGTGCGTTCCTGCATGATGGCGTACGCTAAGGACTAACTCGTTGTTTTCAAAATCAACTTCCAGGCGTTCCCGATTATCCTCGGAATATCTGACAAACTGGCCTTGATCAGAGACTTTTGCTTCTCCCCACTGCTGGATCAGTTGGTCACGAAACGCATCAAACTCTGCAAAATGCGCTTCAACATAGTCATTAAACTCTTGTAAATGTTGCGCCTTATAGCGCTCAAATTCTGTTTGTTCCTGGGCGCTGTTGTCATAGGTTTGCATTGCCGCTTCCAGCTCATTAAATAAACCGGATGTACTGGCAACCGCGGCAGCGGCGGCAAACTGAGATGCAATCGTCAATGCAAGTATGGTTTTCACAGCCCACTCCTATCAATGAATGGCGCACCTTACGGTGCGCTTACGATTCGATTAATTGGTTAATCTGGCGATTTCTTTTTCCAGATCTTTTTCTGCTTTAAATGCTTTAAACTCTTGGTACAGGAATTGCTCATCCTGAGGGTTTATTTGCTTCTTACTCTCTTTTACCAGGTCTTTAAAGAGGCTTTTTGTCAATGCCGGTGATAATGTCGTCAGCGCACAAAAATAATCCTTGCCACCAATCTCGACCACGTCTGCTTTAATCACGCGAGAGCCATTGAGTGTTTGCTTTGTCAATTGCTTTGAAACTGAGCTAAAGGTCGCGCCTACGGTCGTTTCCTCATTCGCATCGGTACGGTTTGCAAATGTTTTGTCCAGGCCTTCAATGCGCGTTTCAATCTGTTGTGCCAGTGCCAGTCTTGCATTAGCCACAGCCATTTTCTGGTCAATCGAGATGTTTCCAGAAAATTTCACGCAATCTGCAGCAGCGATGCCGTTTTCAACAGCCGGATTTAACACCCAGTCAGGTATATTAATTTTCGACTCAGAGGCTGATTTTTCTCCAGTCGAGCTACAGGCTGTTAACATCCCTGCCACGAGCATAGTAGTAATAAGCGGTTTGATCTTCATGATATTGTCCTTCGAGCTATTGATTGCTAAGCGATGATTTAAATTTAACAAAAGCCTGATTGCTTTACAGTAATAAATTGTAAGAACGATTTCTTACAATATTCAGCTTCAAAAAAAGCAAAATAATCTTTAAGTTAGTGCAAATATATCCAACTTTTTTGGTATAGTCACCGTAAACTTTATTACAAGCAAAGGAAGCGTAATGCTATCTCTATTCAATACTTTGCATTATCGAGCTTGGTTAACCGTGGCCCTGATTGTGGTTCTGACTGGATGCAATACAACACCCGCCAACAAAAATTCAATTTTGCTTGCTCAGCAAGGCCAGTTTGAACAAGCTAAATCTGCGATAGAAACAAGTTACTCGGCTTCAGGTAAAAACAAGTTACTGCGCTATCTTGAACTAGGCACATTGTATCACCTAGAGCAAAGGTACCAGCTAAGTAACGAAAACCTAGACAAAGCCAAAGCGATTATTGAAGAACAATACACCATCAGTGTTTCGGAGCAAGCTCTGGCATTGCTAAGTGGCCCTACATATACCACATTCTCCGGTAAGGAGTTCCATCGCCCCCTGATCAACGTATTTAAAGCACTTAACTATAATGCTTTAGCAAATCGACATCCTGCACAGAGACAATACTACCTGGATGCCGCTCTGGTTGAAATGCGCCAGCTTGATACCTATTTGTCGACCCTCACCGATGAAACGGGTGGCTATGATGGCAACCCGAGTGGCGACGGACTCACTGACAGAGTAATGCGTATTTTGCAGCCGCTTTTGGCACCCAACGACCTGCTGAAAAACGTCGACTATAAAGATGACGCATTTGCGCATTATATCAGTGGTATTCTGTATGAAAGCAGCAACGAATTGGATGCTGCCCGCATTCAGTATCAAAGAGCTGCTTCGGCATTTGAACAAGGTTTTGCCGACCAATACAACTTAGGCAAGCACGCCACAAAACAGGCCTATACGGACCTGGCACGCGTCATGCGAAAAGCCGGTGGCTATCGTAATGAGCTGAACGAACTCGAGAAAAAATGGGGCGACAGCATTACTGAAACCACGCAACCGGGTCCCCGCCTGACAGTCGTTCAGAATGCGGGCATTGGCCCACAACGCAAAGAATTTAATTTACTACTGAGAGCAGATCACAGTGCTAAAGCACTGGTTGTTACCCCCATCCTTTGGGGAACACCAGCTGAACGAAAAGCGCAAATGTGGTGGTTTCAGATGCTATACGCAGACACCAGCCTGTTCGATATGATGCAAAATTATGCCACCGGCGACTTAGGTGACGTTGCCATGGGGGTATTGACTAAACGCCTGCCATTGGGCGACACCCTGTGGCAAAGTGCAAAAACGGCTGGATTGATAGACGCACTGGAACACGGTAGTCGTATCGCGGTGACTTACCTTGAGCCATTCAAGCAAAAAATAGACAAATCTGAACTTTGGATTGAGGGCAAAAAAGTCGCAGAACTGGATAACTATCACTCTGTTAGCCTGCTGACCCTGCAAAGCGCACTGAAAAATGCCAACCGGGAAATGCAAATTGCACTTACCCGTGAAGTGGTTAAGGCTATGACAGCCCATAAAGCAATACAAAGCACCGGGCTGCAAACATTTGATGGCTTTGCTAAGTTGGCAACCAGCGTGATGAACGCAGTCACGGCCAGTGCTGACTTACGTCAATGGCAGTCGCTCCCAGCTCAGATTAAACTCACCCAGGTACCGGTGACATTGGGCACCGTTAATATCACGCTCAAAACTAAACTGCGCTCGGGCAAAGTAATAGAACAATCTGACACACTTGAAATCAACGAAAATATGACGCTGTGGCATACCCGTACTTTCATTGAAAGTGCCCAATCCGCAGCACCAACCACTCTGCTTACAATGGAATAATTGTTATGAACTGTAAAACCACACTTTTAAAGCTAACTCCTTTGGTTGTTGCATGTAGCTTAGCCATCACCGGCTGCTCCTCAACAAAAGTGCAAAGAGTAGATGCAAATCAAGAGGTTGCTCTTTCTGACAAGTGGAACGGTAAGGACTCGCAACTGGTTGCAGAGGCCATGATCAACGACATGTTGAGCTTTCCATGGGTTAACGATCACTTACAAAAAGAAGGCACTCGCCCTGCTATTATAATCCAGTCAGTACGCAACAAGTCGCATCAGCATATTGCGGTTGATACCTTCTTAAATGACTTAAAGCGTTCAATTTTACGCAGCGGCCAGGCGGACTTTGTTGCAAACAAAGATGTTCGCCAGGAGATCCGCGATGAAAGGAAAGATCAGGAGCTCAACGCCAGCCTGGAAACGCAAAATGAGATGGGTCAGGAACAAGGCGCTGATTATGCCCTGTCAGGTACCATCAACTCATTCGTTGACGAGCAAGGCGGCGACCGCGTGACTTTTTATCAGGTCGACCTGAGATTGATCGATATGACCACAAACCGTGAGGTATGGAATGGACAGAAGAAAATTCAAAAACTGCAAGAGCGCTCGCGCTTTGGCTTCTAAGCCGCTGCTTGCCACTTTGCTAACAGCCGCAATTCTTAGCGGCTGTAGTGCAAATAATACAAGCCAGACACCTGCTGATACCAAGCCTGCATGGATCACAGCCATGCCAAGCTCCAGCTACATGATATACGGTGTTGGCAATGCGCAAAATACCGGTGACTTGCAGCAGGCCAAACTGGCAGCACAGGAGTCAGCCAGACTTGCTCTGGCTAAACAGCTCAATGTAACCATCTCAGCCAACACCCGGATTGAGCAATCCGCCACTGAGAAGTCAATGCAGTTTCACGTCGATGAGCTCATAAACTCTCAGGTGCCTGACATTCATTTGCAGGGGGTTAAAATTGAAGATGAATACATCAGTGCAGATCAGCAAACAGCGTTTGCATTAGCAGCATTTAACCGCACCGAAGCCGCCATGCAAACTGAGTTGACCATTCGTGCACTCGATGAAGACATTGCTCAGTTCAGATTGGCAACCGGTGGCAGTAAGTCTGGGCAGTTGAAACAGGCCGTCGCGCTTAAAGAGCTGTTAGTCAAACGCAGCAAGCAGAATCGTTACCTGACACAGCTGCAAGCTGCCCCAATCGCTTTGTCTGACGCTGTTCGCGCTAAACAAGATGAAGCGGATGCAATCATTAATAGCATCAGCTTTAGTATCGAGGGTGACACCCCAGCACATCGCAAGGTCCGCGATATCCTGGCAAAAGCGCTCAGCTCTCAGGGGATCAAGGTCACCACCGGTAAGGCGGACTTTACCCTAAAGTTTACCGTAGACTGGCAGGACATGAGCAAGGCTAACACTTTTTACAGTGTGGCTGAGAGCTACTTAGTCGTAATGGAAAACGGCGAAGAGCAGGCACACTTTAATACCAAAGTAAAAGCAGTATCGGGCTACAAGGATACAGCCAGAAGCAACGCCATGACTAAGCTGGCAAACAAACTAGGCACTCAACTGGCACAGTTTGTGGTGACCGGCAAATCCTAAGCGGAACAATCCGTCTTGTCGGCTTAACGAAAAGGGCTAACACTAGTTAGCCCTTTTTAATTTACTCACTGTCTTCTTGATAGAATTTTTCCAGCTGATCTTTAAGGTTTGGCGGCACACCCTTAATGATTAAAGTGTCATTTTGCGGGTCATATAACACACGCTCACCTAAGTGCTTGCGCTCGAATCCCACGCTAACGCCCCCGCCCAGGCCGGAGAATTTAACCATAGTGGTGACCGTCTTTTTATCAAGCGGAAATGACTCCTCCAGCTCATAGCCTTGTTGCTTATAAAAGTCTTCAAACTGAACATCCGAAGACTTAGACACTGTATCTGACAAAGATTCGACATCGGCATCTTCGCCACTATTGATACAGTCATTACAATAATCAAAGACTTCCTTGCGGATCGCGTCTTTCTCTTCTTTACCAAACTGTTGTTCAGCCAGGTAGTCTTCTACCGCGTGCAGCATAGTCTGCGACTGCTGTTTAGGGTCGATCCCTTCAGCACAGCCCAGAAAATCGAGGAAAAAATCCGCTACTTTTCGGCCTGCACGGCCTTTAATGAACGAGATATAACGGTTTTCGTCCGCTTGCGTATCCCAGGCTGTCAGGTCAATACGTGCGGCCAGCTGCATACGTGAAATGTCTAAATGTCGCGATGCTGCCAGGTCCAGTTCAGAGGTAATCGAATAGTGCTCCTTGATATTGATCATAGCTATCAACAGATAATCGCTGGCAACATACTGATAATGACAAAACACCAGATAGCCGGTTTCATTGAACGCATACTTGTTCAACTCTTCTTTCAAAACTTCGGTTGCTTGCTGAGTGAGATGCCAAAATGCCAGCTCGTTGTTGCGATAGCTTTGCATTGCTGAAGCAACACGGCTGTCTTTGTCGGGATCAAAGGCACAAAAGCCTTTTCCGGGCTTACCATTGTAAGCGTGATGGAGCTGCTCGATAAATACCGCGACTCGATCATTAATCTGCATTTCATCTTCACGCAAATGAATTTGTGTTTCTTCGTCTTGCTTGTCGACATAGTGTACAACAAGCTTGTTCACCTCAATGCTCATCTTTGTTTTTAACGCCTCTGGTGTTAGAATAGAAAGAATTATAACTCTTTTTATTTGAACCAACCGATGCCTATCCAGTCAAAATATTCCAACGAACAAGTAGAACAAATTGTCGACCAACTGTTAAACGTACTGACAGAGAATCAGGCAACCGTTGATTTAAGCTTAATGTGTTTAGGAAATTCTATCACGCACATCATTAAAGAGCATGTGCCAGAACAGAAAAGACAAGCGGTTGCTGAAAATTTTGCCAAGGCGTTGACTCAGTCGGTAAAGTAACTGAATGAACCTTTCTTCACACAGCCCTTTTTCTTCAAAGGCCAGTCAGCTATTAAGCTGGGGACATTGGTTTACCTTTGCCAACATTGGCTTGGTATTACTCATTACCTTAAGCTATCTGGCCGCTGACAAAGCCCCCACAACCACGCTTGGCTGGCTCTACATGCTGGTCACCTGGCTCAGCCACACCAGCTTTATTACTTTTTGTGTTTTTGTGTTGAGTATTTTTCCACTCAGCCTGATATTCCCTTATCCAAGGCACATTCGGGGTATGGCAGCCTGTGTCGCAACACTGGGCATCACCGTGCTGAGTGTTGATGCCTTTGTCTATTTCCAGCTCGGATACCATTTAAATATTCAGGCACTGCCGGAAATATTGTCCTTATTCTGGAAAACCATCAGCAGCTCCCCAGCTGTTAACAGTCTGATTGTACTGGCTATGATCGCTGCGATTTTGGGCTTTGAACTTATCGTCGGTAATCATGCCTGGCGCCACCTGGAGCGATTAAAGGGCTACGCCTTTCCAAAGTTCGCCAGCACCATACTCGTGACTTGCTTTGCAAGCAGCCATATTATGCACATCTGGGCAGATGCGAATAGCTACTTCGACATTACGATGCAAGACAATGTACTGCCATTATCCTACCCAACAACGGCTAAGACGCTGCTTGCCAGGCATGAATTACTCGACATGCAAAAGTATAACCAGGCAAGGTCGCTGAATGTCGGGCCTAACGAAGTCAGCTATCATCCACCAGCTTCGCTATCGTCTTGTCCAGCTCAGAATGCGCCAGTCAACCTGTATATCGTCAAAACGCTGTCTGAACAAACCGAAGCAAGCCTGCTGCAACTCGGCTGGCATCGCTCCGAGCAGCTGCTTGTTCCCACCCTGACTGAAGATTTCAGGTTTAACCTGCTATACGGCCTTCCGGCCTATTATAAGCAGCCGCTTATGGAGAACAGAACACCTCCAGTTTGGTCTAGTCGACTGTCTTTATCGGTCTCTGGTCTGCCCAAGTTTGACTATATTGGCGCAACAACGAATGCAGATATCCGGGTATCATACCATGAGCAAGACCCGGTCTTTTCGGAGCAGTCTCCCCCCTTAATGCTCATTGTTGAGCCCAACAGTTCAGACACGATTACCACGACCCGTTTTTATACTAATATCAAGGCTTTTGAGGGGTATTCTGAGCTATTCCAGATAAGCGATGTACTGACCACGATTATGGCAGACCATTTCCAATGCGGTACGCTCGCAGCGGCGAGTACGCTTGGTAATAACATCGCAACAGACACGTTAAATGAAGGAGTAAACTACTCTCGAGGCGTTCTGGTTGCCTACAAAAAGGATCGAATCACATTGATTGCTCAGGATGGAAGTTACAAACAGCTCTCTGCAAAAGAAGGCTTTACGCTGGATCAGAAACTGGATGTGCCCTTCTTAATTCAGAGCATTAAGCGGCTCAAGCAATTCAATCGGGCGCCGGCTGCAAAGTAGCACGGCGTCTGTCATAACACTTGCGATATTGAACAACTTGACTATCTTGAAGTGTAAATACAGGTTTCAGGGAAGCACTCGTTATGAAGGTATTGATTATCATACTTTGGTTGTTCTTGCCTATATTAAGTCAGGCAAAAACAAGCTTCAGCTATTACAAATGCGTCACCGACAAAGCCATTGTGTACAGTCAGCATCCCTGTGCGGCCAACGCTGAGCAACATACGTTAAGCCACTCAGATCCTCAGGCCCCTCCCCCCAGTGGCCAACATACAAAAACACTAAACAATATTGAGCGTCAACAACTGGTGCTCAGGTTAAAGAAAACGCTCAGAGCGAAGAAACATCAGGCCGCAATCTTGGGCAGAAAACGAGATGAAGCCACCCGGGATGAGCAACGGCGCATTTCTCGCATGATGGAAAAAAATGAGCGTGCCAAAATGCTCAAAGATGTGAAGCGCAATATCAAATCCATTAATACTGCCTACCTTAAAGAGGTCAAACTCCTTAACAAAGAGATTGCAAGTCTTGAAAAACGCCTTAAACGCTTAGAATAGCACTGTTGTTATGACCTGGGAGTGTTAAACGAGAGCACCACCACAAGCGTCCGGGTTTTCACTCTTGAGAGACGGGCACTTGTGCGTTAAAGTAACTCGCAGATTAGGAGGTCCGATGAGTTACCAGGTTCATACAATCGCAGAACATATTCTGTCCGGGTTTCATGCGCACTACGCATTATTTCAACAAATAACGGCACGGGCACCACAGGCGTTTGCGCTACAAAGGTGGGGAGAGATCGAGCAGATCAGCAAGCAACGGATCAGCCTTTATGATGCACGAGTTAACGATACGGTCACAGAACTCAAAAAGCATACACCACAACACACCCCTGACGAAGCTCTGTGGCATCAGGTTAAGCAACATTATGCGGAGCTACTCTCCTTTCACCCTCAGGCAGAGCTGGCTGAAACCTTTTTTAATTCCGTTTTTTGTCGATTGTTTCACCGGCGCTACTATAAGAACGATTTTATCTTTGTTGAAACCACTCTGACAAAACCCACTACCTTACCTATTGAGGCGGAGTTTCGAAGCTATTTCCCGGTTATTTCCGGGCTTAAACCCACCATCCGCAATATCATCTCGAATATGGACTTACAATGTGGTTTTCGCGACCTCGAACAAGATATTCGGCTGCTGGTCAAAGCCTTCATCAAGCAGGCACCAAGTACTCACCATAGTCACCATGGACTACGCTTCGATATACTGACGGCCCCTTTTTATCGCAACAAAGGGGCGTATATTGTGGGTCGGGTTGTGTCTAAATCGGGTGTACAACCCTTTATCATTGCGCTTCTGCACCACCCTCAGGGGGGCCTTTATATCGACGCTTTGTTAACAAAAAGTGCTCAGATGCGGATTATTTTTGGCTTTGCCCGGGCATACTTTTTGGTCGAAACCCATGCCCCTTCCGCTATGGTTGGCTTTTTACAGCAACTGATGCCAAATAAAACCACTGCAGAACTGTACAATGCCATCGGGTTTCATAAACAAGGTAAGACCGAGTTTTATCGTGATTTCCTGTTCCACTTGCAACATAGTGAGGATGTTTTCACTGTCGCGCCCGGTACACCGGGTATGGTAATGATGGTATTTACCCTACCCAATTTTCCTTTTGTCTTTAAAGTGATTAAAGATATCTTTGCAGAAAGTAAACCGTTCGGCAGAGAAACCGTACTGGCACGCTATCAGCTGGTAAAAAGTCATGATCGCGTCGGCCGTATGGCCGACACCATTGAATATTCTGAAGTAGTGATCCCCAAGAGGAAATTTTCCCCGTCACTGCTGGACACGCTCAAAGCCACAATCAGTAATAGCTTGCGAGATGAAGGCGATTACCTGGTGATTAAGCACCTGTATATTGAGCGTCGTATGACGCCTTTGAACCTTTTCTTGCAAACCGCTGATGAGCAAACCGCCAAAAAAGTGATTGAAGACTATGGCCATGCTATCCGTGAAATGCTCAGTGTCAATATTTTTCCGGGCGATATGCTGCTTAAAAACTTTGGTGTCACTAAACACCACAGAGTGATTTTTTATGATTATGATGAAGTTCAGTATCTGACCGACATGAACTTCAGGCCCATGCCCAGCCTATCTTTGGACGACTTATACAGTGGTGTGGCCGAGCCCTCTGCGGCACCGAATGACGTATTTCCACAACAGCTGTGTACATTTGTCCTCACAGACCCTAAACTCAGAGCGGTGTTTGAACATTCGCATGAAGCCTTATTGAAGGTGGAATACTGGCAACAGGCGCAGCGGGATATCCAAACCCATGTGGTTAAGCAAATTTATCCCTACCCTGCCTCACAGCGCTTCTATCGACATATAAAATAATAAAGGAACACAGTGAACATAAGCAAAATTGACCTGAACCTACTGGTCTATCTCGATACGCTATTACGCGAGTGCAATGTAACTCGCGCAGCAAATCAGCTAAGTATCACCCAGCCTGCAATGAGTAATGGCCTGAAGCGGCTCAGGAACTTGTTTAATGACCCTATTCTTGTCCGCACCAGCGAAGGCATGGTTCCGACAGAGCGTGCGCTTGAGCTCCAGCCTGTGATCCGAGGTATTCTGATGACGCTGGAAGAAACCCTGGCACCTAACCGAGAGTTTGACCCGAGGCAAAGCAAGCGTGTGTTTCGCATCATGGCCAGCGATTACGCCGCGAGCACTTTGGCACCTAAGCTACTGAATAAACTGCATATGGAAGCCCCAGATACCACCCTCGATATTCTGACCCCGAGTGATGTGACGTTTCATGATGTGGAAAATGGTAAAGTCGATATGGCAATCAATCGCTTTGAAAACTTGCCACAATCTTTTCACCATAAACGGATCTGGAAAGACAGCTTTTGTTGTCTGATTAAATCAGATAACCCAATCCGAGCACATTTTAATTTAGATGCCTATTTAAAGGCGCGACATATCTGGGTGAGTAAAACTGGATTCGGGGTCGGTGTAGGTATGGATCCGGCAGATGTTCAAAAGCTGGGCTGGGTTGACGAAGCGCTGGCACATTTTGGCAAGCATCGTAATATCGCAACATTCACGCGTAATTACCACGTCGCAATTCACCTGGCAAAAGAGCAAAACCTGATTGCAACCTTGCCATCAAAAGCTGCCAACATCTACAGTGACGACCCGAACCTGGCGATTCTGGAACCACCCTTTCCTATCCCGCCATTTGAGTTAGATATGATTTGGAGCCCACTGCTACACCGCGACGCCAGCCACATCTGGCTAAGACAAAAAATAGCCGAAGTCGCCGACGCGCTTAAATAGGGCCTTATTTGCAGTGAGATGTAGGGAGCACTTTACCCTATATCTCGTTTTCCAGCATGGCCAGTGCGCGCTTTTCACTGTCGCAGACTTCACCATTCGCTTCGCTGATCCTATGTGCAATTGACACCGCCAGCTCGCGCATTGGTTTATCCACAATATGACTCAATCTATGCTGAATATAACTTTCTGTTTCATCCTGCTTAATCGCGATTAGGCACTTGCCCAACGCATCATCCATATAATCCTGTAGACAAATAGCAGAATTCCAATGCAAAGTTTTCGCCCAGTCACGAACAATCTCCATCTCTTGGGTTTCGATTTTTTCGTCAATACAAACAAATAGCAACGCAATATCCAACAAGGATTCTTTTTGCAGTTGCTCCACGCATATTCCCATATCAAAGTGGTTTAACAATTGTTCAAATTTCATATTAGCTCCTTGTAACCGAGATGACGCCGACCAGCAGCCACACGGGTGTCAGTGCCAGTTTGTCCGATCCCTTGCGGGTGTACCTGATACTTTGGGGTTGAGTTACAACAAACCATCACACCCCATAGCATTCAAACATATTCTACAAACCTCTGGTTGTCACTTTAAAAATAGTCAACTAGTTGGCTCTGAACTAGACTTGCCTTAGTACATACAGGAAGTCACTATGTCTTGGCTGAACCTCTTATATTTGAAACTACTACTTATTTTAAGTTTTGCTTGTTCTGTGCACGCGCAGATCTCAATTTCAATAGAGCAAGACATATATAAATACGCGCAAGAAATACTAGCCGATCAGCCCATCTCTGAATTCTCAGCAGAAATCTTCAATCACCCAAAATGCCAACGCGATGTCGTCGAATTTCTTATTGCACAACGAGCGTTGATGGAAGGAGGCTTTCAGCATACCTTTAGCTTTACACTCGGAAATTATGATGCAAGGAATCTAAAACTATTGGAGTCAGGTTTACTCCTGATGAGCTTTGACACAATTTGGTTATCTCAGGCACAAACTATTGCTGACGATGTTTATATCTCTGAACCCATAATAAATAAAGGCGCGTACTTTGCGGGAATTTATACATCGCGATCCAATAAAGTAACTCTACGGGATAAAATTTCTACCGATCTGAGCAATATCAGTATCGTAAGTAGTCGAGCATGGCTCGTGGACTGGATTACCCTGAAAGCGCTGAAACCCAAGCAGTTACACCACGAAGATGACTGGATCACTATGGCAAAACTGGTTAGTAATGGCTGGGTTGATGCTATGCTGGTTTCTTTTAACAATACCCGTCCGTTTTACTACGAAGGACAGGGATACAGGATCGAAGCCATTGAAGGCATTAAGGTCGCGCTGCAGGATAGCCGACACTTTGTCGTGTCGAGGCATCATCCACTTAGCAAAGAGGCATATACCGCATTGCAGCTTGGTCTGGCAAAGTTAAAGACACAAAACTTTATCCACCAGGCTTATCGGCAGTGTGGATTTATCACCCCTTTGGTGGATGACTGGCTCACTCTTTAACCCTAAAATCGCAATTGTCTGTTTTAATTTGGGGTATTCATAATTCTTCCATTTTCTTCTCCTAAATTTTCTGCCTCTCGGGAATATGTCAAATTAGGAACAAGTAATGAATGAATTAAAACTGGAAGTAAATACAACTTTTTATTGTGTAGTTGGCGTTTTCGTTATTGCGCTATTGGCCTTGGCCGGACTATTTACTGAGCTCAATTTATCTTTTCTGGCCACACTGCAAATCACGATTGCCAGCGTAGTTGCAGTCGCATTCGCCATTCACTTAGTGCTGAGTATGGCGGGCCATAAACGCGTAACACTGTGTAATCAGGGGCTATCATTTTTTAGCCTGACAGGCCGCCAGCGTTACGTGCCAGCTGAAAATATCCGAACGATTGAGTTTGTTAATTACATTGGCCTGACTATGACTCAGGTTAAAACAAGTAACGGCGTGATTAAACTGTTAGCATTCAGAGTGCGAAAAGAACAACAACAGCGCCTGAAAAATATGGGTTACCTGGCGTAACGCTCTTGCTCAGGACTCGCAATCAAATTAGCATGCACAAACCAAGACAAAAGAGACATGTTATGACTGAACAGTATCCAATCGGACAAACTGGCGAACCATGGCAAGCGGCTGAAAAACAGCAATGGTTGGCCAGACAAACTAAAAAGCGTGATTATTGCGAAGACATTGTGCCTAAAATTGATGCGCTTAAAGCCCATTACCAGGTAGCGCAATATGGCGTGTTAAATTACGAAAACCAGTACCCCTTATATGCACTGAAATCTGCCAAATGGCACACAGACTTACCCGTGGTACTGGTAACCGGCGGCGTACATGGCTATGAAACCAGCGGCGTATTGGGCGCTCTGGCGTTTGCAAGAAAACATGCAGACACCTTTGAGGGTCAGTTCAATCTGCTTATATTGCCCTGTATCAGTCCGTGGGGTTACGAAACAATTAACCGTTGGAATCCCGAAGCTGTAGACCCTAACCGATCATTTTATTTGGATAGTCCGGCCCAGGAGTCGCAGCTTGCAATGGACTACGTCAATCAGTACCAGGCATCCATTGCACTACATATCGATCTGCATGAAACCACAGATACAGACAACAGCGAATTTCGTCCGGCACTGGCCGCACGTGACGGCAAAGTCAATCATAACTGGAATATCCCGGACGGGTTTTACCTGGTTGGCCACACCCAAAAGCCTGAAGCAGCATTTCAGCAGGCAATCATCCATGCTGTGCAACAAGTCACACATATCGCTGAAGCGGATGAGCATAACGCATTAATTGGGGTACCAGTCGAGCAACTTGGTGTTATCAATTACGACGCCACTGAGCTTGGCCTGTGTATGGGCATGACACAGGCGCCCTATGTCACGACCACTGAAGTTTATCCGGACAGCCCAAGCACAACACCACAAAATTGCATTGATGGTCAGGTTGCAGCAATCGAAGGGGCGATTGCTTACCTGGCAGCCCAAAAGTAATACCAATTGGTATAACTCAGGCCATCAACTCCCCGTGCTCGTGAATTATCTCAAAGATGTCTTTGAAAGAATGTGCTGTTTGAAAGATATTCACGGGCACATGCAAAGCTTTTGCAATGTCGGACGAGGAAATCATCCCTCTCAGGCCTCCTTTTTCATCCATTAATAACACATGTTGCTGACCAAGCTCTTTGAGCGTCTGTAGTACGTCGCCTATCTTTGCATTTGCAACGGTCGTAAAACGCATTGCATGTAAGTCTTGTTTTTTGGTCATGACATCTTCAACGGTTAAATCACTGCGTGATACCTGCCGTTTCTGCGCTATAGACAATACCCGACGGCCTGACAGATCCTTTGAGTTAACGACCCCTAAAAACGTATCATCATGATCAACGACTAGTTTTGAACGTACATGACCGTTTAGCATCATATAGACCGCATGATCTATGTCGACATCCTTTTGAATCATTTGTGGTTGACGCCTGGCAAAGTCCGTGATCACTTTGATAGCCGGGCTCGACAAACTCAGAGGCTCAGCATCATAATAATCACAAAACTGATAAACGCCTTCCAATTTAAGTGTTTGTAGCGATTTATATTCACTCATATCCCCTCCGCTGTCGGCCCTATGGCCGAACTCTACTAAGAATATGGTTCATCGTTGCGCTTTATGCAAGGGAATGAATTACACGCTGTAATCCACTGTAATGGCAAGATGTTCGTTGACTGGTTACAATGATAGCGTTCGCAATTGTCTTTGCCCGGACATAGTAATCGCTTGTTTTATAGCTTTTATTATTGTGAATACTTCCTGAAATAACAGTACCCGCTGCGGCGGGTTCTTTTTATAAGATGAAGGTAACTAAGGAAATAGTGTCTTCAACAAGGTAGAATCTCCACCGAAATACAAATTCGAGTGCGTCACTTATACGGAAAGTTAGGAAAATTTTATGGCTTATTTAATCGATGAACAAAAACTGGAAAAAATTTACCTGAAAAGTTATCACACTTTTGGGCGTTACAAGTTTAATGTAGATACGTTCGTCGATAAGCCCGGTATATCCAGGCACCATGCCATCATTGAGCACGCCAATAAAACCTGGCTAATTCGCGATGTCAGTACCAATGGGATCTGGATCAATGATAAAAAGATTGATAAAAACCTCCCATATCAGCTCTCCGAAAACGACAAAATTGACTTTGCAGCCCCAGGCCAGAATTCTTATGTTGTAGCTAACTTAAATGCTAATTGTCAGTATCTGGTTTCACAAACTAATGCCAATGAGGTCATTGAACTCGAGAATCAAATCCTCCTGCCTAATGACGAAGAAGCCAGTCATATTGTGTACTTCGATGCTTTATTAAACTACTGGTTTCTGGAAGATTTAAACACGTCAGATCGACAGGCGCTGATTGACGGGGGAGTCGTTTCATTATTTGGGCAACAGTGGTTATTTTACTGTGCCAATACTTCAACCATGACCAAACATCTGGATAACCAACCGATTGTCAAACCCATCGCGCTTAATTTTAGTGTCAGTCAGGACGAGGAAAAAACGGATTTAACAATGGAACTCGAGGGTCAGGAAATTGATCTGGGTTGCCGTACTCACCACTACCTGATGCTGTTGCTGGCTAGAACCCGCATTGGAGACAAGCAAAATGGTATGGACACTGAGTCTCAGGGCTGGCTGTATCGAGAAGATTTAGCTAAGGCCCTCGGTGTGCAAACCAATCATATGAACATCATGGTACATCGCGCCCGTAAGCAACTCACAGAGGCTGGTGGCGACAGAGCGCCTGAATTAGCTTATGTGCTGGAAACTAATAATGGAAAAATTCGTCTCAATTGTCAGAATATTACCATCGTAAAAGGTTGCCAGCTGGAAACCCGAATCTCAATTTAGGAACACAAGAGCAACTCAGGGCCGGTATGGGCCGGCCTGCTTATTGACTTGTTGTTCAAGTGCTTTAAAGCATCCAATTTTATTAAGTAATTCCATCATGACAAAAAGCGGCCCAATCAGCAGCCCCATCAGATCGTCCGCAAAAGCGGGTTTCTTTCCTTCAAAGTAATGCCCAACAAACTGGATCACCCAGCCAGTCACGAACAATACCAGCCCAATAACATAAAACCACACGACATCGACCCCCGCCTGGGTCACAGCAGCAAATGCATAGCCGGCACCAACCTGACACAGCAGTAGAAACGCAATCATCCAGCTGCCTAACGTTGGTGATAATGCTAAGTAATAAATGCTAACCAATAAAATTAAACAGGCAGAGAGGCTGACCGGGGCCTGAAAGAATGCGCCTAATGGCAAGAATGTCAACCAGACCACTGCAAATACAATCAAAGGAACACCAATAAAGTGGGTCGCAATATTGCGTTTGTCTCTGTGATACAAAGCGTATTTGATCAGGTGTTGCTCAAGTGATTTCATCGCTCTTATTCTTTTGAGTAATTACTTTATTTTATAAAGCCGTAATCTGTTGAAAAAGTCAACACTGTAACGCTAACAAGGTCGCAACCTCTGCACTTTTTGGAAATAAAAATGCCGCCAGGCTAGTGGCGGCATAAATCACTGGGTTATTAACGGTGATGAACACAGTTTGTCATCTCCGTTATTTACAACTGTAGCCCAAAGAAAAAAACAAACAAGATAAAAACATAAATTTAACCCAAAAATAACCTCTCAGCCATGCCAGACTGTCTTCCGGCCTGTGTCTGCATGGATAGTTGCAACACTTGCGGCTGGCAATTAAGCTCCAGATGTTGCTTCGCACGTGTGATGCCTGTGTAGACCAGCTGACGGTTCACACCTTTTCCGGCACGCTGGATTGGAGGCAAGATCAATGCAGTGTGATCAAATTCCGAGCCCTGTGACTTATGAATAGTCATAGCATATACCAGTTCAAAGCTGGGTACCCTCGCTGGATAGAAGTGTCGTACTGTGTTTTGCTCATCGATAAAAGTCGCATAGAGCTGGCCTTGTGCATCAGGCAATAAAATACCAATATCGCCATTAAAAAGTTTAAGCTGGTAATCGTTTTGTGTGATCATAATCGGCATACCGGCATAAAAGCGATTGTACGGCGCTACCAGTCTGCGTTGAGCAAGTTTCTGCTCGATACGCTTATTAAGCTCTGCCACGCCATAAGGCCCTTCTCTGACCGCTGCAAGCAACTGATATTGGCTGAATAAAGCGTGCACCTCTTCCGGCTCACTGTGATTGTGGATAGCCACAAGATATTTGCTGTAGTGAGCAGCTGCTCGCTCAAGTAAAGCGTTATATTGATCTACACCTAGTCCGTAAAAGCTCAGGTCGCTGAATCCTTGATTGATCACCTGTTGCAGCCGATCCGGATCATTGTTATTGACAGCACTGGCCAGCTGGCCAATGCCGCTATCACTTTTAAAGCGATGACTTTGCTGCAAAAATGCCATGGCGTCGGCCAGTGCGTAACGGGTTGCTTTGCCCTTTAGCACAGTGCGCCCACCAAAACAGACCTGATTTAATAAAGCTGCACGATGGATGGTATATACCGGCTGTGTACCGAGTTTCAGATGGCCACATAGGTCGCTCAATATACTGCCTGTGTCAACCGAAGCCAACTGATCTTTATCGCCCAACAGGATCAGCCTGGCATGCGGCGGCAGCGCCCTGACCAGTTTATTCATCAGCGCCAGGTCAACCATAGAGGCTTCATCCACTATCAATAAATCGATATGCAGAGGGTTTTGCTGATGATGAATAAAGCGATTGGTGTTCGGGATCACGCCAAGCAAACGGTGAATGGTTTGGGCTTGCTCCGGAATAAGCGCTGCCAACTCGGGGGCCAGCGACAGCCGCCCTTTCGCACCAATGATAGACTCGCTGAGCCTGGCTGCTGCTTTGCCTGTCGGAGCCACCAGCTTAATGCTCAGTGGTGCAGCTGTATACAGGGACTGCAAAATCGCCAGTAACTTGGTAACCGTTGTGGTTTTGCCAGTCCCTGGGCCTCCGGTGATCACACAAAACCCGCTGGATGCGGCCAAGGCACAGGCAACCTTTTGCCAATCTAAGTCCTGAGCATTGTCGAGCGGAAAATACTGATCCAGCAAGGCGCTCAACTGCCCTGTATCTAGCTGTATCGATTGCTCCGCCATCTGCCGAAAGCGCTTGCTCAGATAAGCTTCATAGTCCGCCAGACGCCCCAGATATAGTCGCCCGGCAAATAGCCGCAAAGGCCGCCCTTCGCCCACCGCCGGATGCGAATTCAACGCTGCCAGCGCCGTGTCAGGGTTATTAAACGGGGTATATGGCAAACGCTGAGCCTCTGACACAGTGTCCGATCCGGCACTCATATCGTCCGCGCTTAAAGAAAATGGATTCTGCCAGTCAATCTCAGCCAGTAGCAAGCAAGTGTGCTGACTTTGTTCTGCGCGCTGTAACAGTAAAACAAGATAAAATACCGCGTCATACTGCTCGTGACACAACAACTTTGCCAGCGCAACATCAGCGGCCCGCACACGCCGGGTATGGATCAACAGGGCAATATAGGCCTGATGATCCAGCTCCTCTGCCGGGAATTCAAACATGTCCTGCATCATTCTTGTTCTCCCGCCTCAAATAAGGCATCCAGTTGCAGCAACGTCTTTTCGTCCAGTTGGGTGAAGAAGCAGCCGGCCCCATCCGGTAAAGCACGTAAAAACAAGTAGTATACGCCCCCCAGATGCCGCTGCGGGCAATAATCCGCGAGACGATGCTTTAATAACCGGTGCAGGGCCACGGAATAAATTAGGTACTGAAGATGGTATTGATGCGAGCTCATCGCCAGCGCCAGGTTATCGGCCTGATAATCCGCCGCTGCGTCCCCGAGATAGTTTGATTTATAGTCGAGAATAAAATAGCGCCCCTGCCAGACAAAGATCAGGTCTATAAACCCTTTGAGCATCCCCTGTACCTCATCAAAACGTAAATGGCTCGGCGCACCAGTGATTTGCGCTACTAATTTGTTCAATCTGGTATACGACAGGCGCTTAAGTGGTAACTGAAACTCCATCTCCACCAGGCAATTCGAGACGCTCAGCTGACTCAGCGTCAGCTCCGGAAGCGGATTTAGAGGTGCATTCAGGCATGCCAGGATCCACTGCTCCACGGTTTCCTGCCACACCGTATCAAGATGATACTTCTCCAGACAAGCCTGAGTTGCTTCAGCCAAGGTCAGTTTGTCTGGCCGGGTAGGTGCATGGGGCACTGTGAAGTCAATCTGCTCAAAGATCTCATGTAAACAACTTCCAGCGCGCGCACCTTTAACAAAGGTGTAAGGGCTGAAGTGTTTGATCACGCTCGGCTCGGGCAGGTCAATTTTATGGTTCTCATCCAGCGCCCCCACCGGACGCTCTGCGCTGGTCTCATGATAACTCAACTGGCTGAAACTGGTCATTCGCCAGTTTTGCTCAATGGCTACTTCTACAGGCCGGCTTTGCAACAGCTGTGTTGCCTGGCTGTGCTGCGCCTGATACGCACAAGGCGTTATGCGCAACACCTCATACGCCATCCCCTCATGGCGTGAGCACAGGTCGCGAAGCTGGTCATGCCATTGGGCTGCGTCTGTGATTTTATCCTTGTCAAACAACACATGCCCCAAAGCACACTGCTGGATCCCAGGCTTTTTACTGCGCCCCAGAGGCAGGTTATACAGCCCCAGGCTGCAAAAATGAACCGCCCGGGTCAGTGCCACATACAACAGGCGAATATCCTCCGCAAGACGCTCACGCTCGGCATTATGCTGTGCGTTATCGTCCGCATCCAGATTGAGCACCAGCTCTCCATTTTCGTGATAAATCACTTCACTGGCCTCGCGGTATGCAGTAGCAAACGGCATGTAGACCAGCGGATATTCCAGCCCTTTGGAGGCGTGCATAGTGACGATTTTGACCAGATCGGCATCGCTTTCGAGGCGCAGCTGGGTGCCTTCATAGCTGGGGTTGGCACACTGAGCTTGCAACCAGCGCATCACCCTGTGTGTGCCTTCCAGCTCTATCTGTTTATGCTGTAGCAACTCGGCCAGGTGCCGGTAATCCGTCAGCCAGCGCTCAACTTCATGACCTGCCTGCTGCCACAGCATAACCAGTTGATTGTCGACCAGCAAAGACTCCAGAGTGGCCATTGCGCCTTGCTGATACCACAGCTGTTTAAGCTGGGCAAACTGCATCAGATAACGCTGCCACAGCCCTTCCTGAGTGCGTAATGCAAAGATCTGTTGCTCGTTTAGCGCGAACAAGGGACCGGCCAGCACGCCGCGTAATGCCGCTTCATCATAACTGCCATGTACAACATGCAGTAACTGCCAGACAGCCAGCGCGACAGGCTGCGAAAACACACTGTCACGGGCCAGATAAACACTGCTTACGCCGGCCCTTTGTAACGCCTGTTTTATCACACTGGCTTCAACGCGATCCCGAACCAGCACACAAATATCCGCAGCCAGCACCGGGCGCTTGCCAATGCGGGCACGCCCCTCCTGCGCCAGGGTAAGCAACTGTGCAATTTGCGCCGCAAAGCCCTCGGCAAGCTGTGGATAGGCGCTGGCTTTGCTGGTAACCGGCGCGTCATCATCTTCAAGCACATTGAATTGCAAAGCCGGTGGTTCAGTACCATCCAGAGTAAAGGTATTGTCGGCGTCTTTACCCGCGGCTTCGACCTCAATAAATGGAATGTCGCGGTTAAAAATAAAACTGTCGGCCTGCGCGGTAAAAATGGCATTCACTGCACTGACCACGCGCCGGGCCGAGCGATAATTCTTATCCAGAGTAAACTGGCGAGTTTCATCCACCTGATGTTTCGCACCGATGTAAGTGAAGATATCCGCACCACGAAAACCGTATATGGCCTGCTTGGGGTCGCCTATCATGGTCAGACCTTGGGCGCCCTCAGTGCCATAGATGCGAGAAAAGATGCCAAACTGAATGGGATCTGTGTCCTGGAATTCGTCTATCATCGCAACCGGATACAGCTGCGCAATTTTTTTAGCCAGCGTCTCACCCTGCGCACCATGTAATGCCTGATGCAAGTTTTGTAGTAGATCGTCTGGCGAGATCTGGCTGTGTTCAAGCTTTGCCTGACTCATCAGCGCGCGCACTTCTTTCAGTGCATGCTGCAACAAGGCAATGGGTAATCCTTTGGAGACATTTTGGTGCAACTGCGCCATCTCATCAAACCAGCTCAGCGCCGGGTGGACAATCGGCTTACCCGTTTTGGTATAGTTTTTCGGGTCGCTCAGCTGAGCCTCTCCCCATAAAGCAAACGAATGCTTGCTGCTACCAAATTCAAAGTACCAGTCGTCGCCCATACAATAGTCGATCAGCGCCTGGATATTGGCCGGGCGTCCCGGCGCTTTGCTCTTTGAAATGCCACTGTCGCGCAATAACTGGAAAAAATCAGAGTTTAACAGCTGTTGTTTAAATCCTGCCGCCCGGCGCTGATACTCCGCTCTTTGCTCCAGCACGACAGCCAGGTCCAGCTCGGGTGCCAAACGGGCATCACCGCGTTTAAGCAAAGGATAAAGGCGCTTTGCCAGTGCCTGTGGATGAGAGAAATGCGACAACACCAGCTCGGTTTTATCCGCATCCAGGGGATAGACGAAGCGTCGCCAGTGATCCTCAACAGCGGCATTAAACAACTCGCTGTCATCGAGGATAAACTCCAGATTAAAGCTCAGGTTAGATTCAAACGCATGTTGTTTAAGCATGCGCTGACAAAAGCCATGAATGGTAAAAATGGCAGCCTCATCCATGGATTTCGCTGCGGCATCGAGCAAGTGATAAGCCGCTTCCTGATCCGCCACTTGCGCCAGTAGCGCACTGATCAGCGCATCGTCACAGCCGCCACCGAGTAAAGCATCCCGAGCCTGTACTATGCGTTTGCGGACCCTGTCTTTGATCTCCTGAGTCGCGGCGTCTGTAAAGGTAACGACCAGGATCTGCTCAACACTCAACGGGGTAGTCTGACTCGGTGCATCGACAAGGCCCAGCAGGTAGCGTAAATACAGCCCCGTGATGGTATAGGTTTTACCCGTGCCGGCGCTGGCCTCAATCAGGTTATGACCCGACAAAGGCATGGTTTGGGGATCAAGCCGTTTCATAGCGGGACTCCTGTGCAAGGTCGATAAGCGGGGTTAGCAGTTCATTGCTGCACTGTGTAAACTCCGCGTCGCAGGCCTGCAATGACGGGAAACTCAGGGCCACATACGGGTCTTCACTGTCGCCAAAGCCGATGTACTGGCCTCCCTGGAATTTGTTCAGTGCTTTGCTCATATCCTGAGTCTTACAAAACTCATAACTGGTGGCCGGAAAAAACGGCACTGCGCGGGTGATAAGCTGGGCATAAAAAGCCAGCCACTTAGCTAACTGAACCTGTGCGTCATCACGACTGACTGGCGGAAAAACGACTTGTTCATCCAGGCCATAGATGTGTGTTTCTGTGTTCGGTGTCACGCAATTGGCTATCAGGTGCATCAGGTAGCCTCGGACCCTGTCTTTGCCTTTGATACTGGCCGTACGATAAAATATTTGCTTGCCCTGGTATAAGTCTCCCAGCCAGCCAAGCAGACGCGTTGAGCCAATTTGCACACACACCTCCAGCGGCTCCATTGGCTCATCCATCACGTCTTTCAGGCGTCCTGACATAGCCGCGACGCGCCCCTTTAACTTTTGCAGTTCGACGACACCCACATTGGCCTGTGGTAACTGAGCGCGTTGCAGCAGCTGCACCTCGGGCAGCGGTGTGTCGGTCAGCTCACTGTGTAAGATTTCGTCCAGATACTGATAACGCGTCAGCGGGTCCAGGGCAAATGGCTCACTGTCGGGCGTATCTTCCTCTAACGTCACTAACCTGACGCCCAGCGTATACTGATAAAACCAGCGCTGCGGTGCCAGACAGGCGCGCAAAAAGTCGGGTAACTCCAGCTCGTCTGGCAGCTCAAGCGCAATCGCTTGCTCAGTGGATTGCTGTGCTAATTCAGCCGGAGGCTCGCTCTGAGATGGGCACCAGTTGGGGTTAAAGCTGTGCAATGGGCCGCTTTGGTAATGCACGCTGCTAAATGGTTGCAAAGGCGCCTGGCGGTATAGCTGTTGGCTAGGCTTGAGTGTGTCATCCTGGTAGCAAAAAGCCCGGTCCAGGTATTCACATAACTCGCTCACCAAAATGGACGGCACCTGCGGCTCATTGTTATAACAAGAACGACCCAGATAACTGATATAAAGCTGCTGACGCGCACTGAGCAGCGCCTCCAGAAACAGATAACGGTCGTCCAGCTTACGAGAACGATCCCCTTTACGACGCCGAGAATATGGTACCAGGTCAAAACCAATCGGTTGTACCTGACGCGGATAATCGGCGTCATTCATACCGAGCAAACAGACGACTTTAAACGGCACAGCCCGCATTGGCATCAAAGTACAAAAGTTTACTGCTCCGGCCAAAAAGCGCTGGCCAACCCCTTTGTCTTTGATCCCCTGGCGAACCTGATGTAATACGATCCTGGCATCAACCGGACCGCCAAAGTCGCCATTAATATGGTGTTTTTCCAGCTCATCGATGACTTTATGCAACTGCATCAGATCCCAGCTCTGTTCGGTGTCCTGATCGTAAAAGTCTGCCAGCATGTGTCTGAGCACAGCACACTTCTCATCCAGTGGCGTTGCCGCTAAGAGCAGGTCGCGCGCCCGCTCCAGCGCTTCGATGAAGGCAATCAACTTGCTCAGCGTGTTCACAGCCATGCCTTCTACCGCATCGGCCGGGTATATCTCATTGTATGCTGTCAGTTCATCTGCACTGGCAATGCCAAGCAGCAGACGTTGAAGCCCGTGCCGCCAGGTATTCAGTGAGATTTCCGGCAACCCGTAGTCGCGTTTGTGCTGGCCATCTAAGCCCCATTTGACCGCCACCTGCTGAAGCCAGGTCTGGATCTGTACAAACTCACTCTGCTCTACCCCAAAACGCTTGCCAATGGGCTCAACGCCCAGCAGATCGAGTATATCGGACACACTGAAACGGCTAAAAGGCAGCCCCGTCAGTGTAACGAAGGAATTTAGCACCGGCTTTTCTTGCTCTATGCTCATATCGGCCAGCGCAAAAGGGATTTTTCTCGCCCCTGATGCACTGCCAAACACCGCTTCTATATATGGACTGTAGGTGCCCACATCCGGCATCATCACTATGATGTCTTTTGGCGTCAGCGCTGGGTCTTCATGAAAGAGCGTCAGCAGATGATCGTGCAGCAACTCGACTTCGCGCAATGGCGTGTGGCAGTCGCATAGTAAAACGGAGCTGTCATCCTCTTTGATGGTCAGCTGCCCTTCAGGACTGACATACCAGTTTGGGTCATCAACCAGAGACTCACCTTTAAACGCCAGTTGATAGATTTCCTGCTGCAATTGGGCCAACAGGCTGTCATCAAACTCATCGACAAAGCCATCCAGCCAGCGCGCATCGGTTTGCAGCAGCTGCTCAAGATAATCGCGACCTAGCTTACCCCAGGAGGACAACAAGGGGTTACCGGTATTGTAGTAACTGCCCTCACCAGAGTGTTTTTGCAACTGAGCATCCAGGGCCGGTCTTACCTGATAGTTGGCCAGGATCTTTGCCTGGGTTTTCTCATCAACCAGGTCGCCCCAGTAGTGTTCACTGGGATTAAAGAAAAACAGCAATACATCGATTTTCTGGGCAAGGGCATTGAATATCTCTAGCTGGTTAGTCGCCATGGCTGAAAGACCAAATATGCTGATCCGCTGGGGCAAGCTGGTGAGGTCGGCTTCCGCCAGCTTTGCCAGTAATTGCTGATGCATATTGGCCCGGTTATAAGGGCTTTGTCCTAAATTATGAGTATGTTCGACCAGTGCCCGCCACAGGTCCGGCTGCCAGGGCGCAATACCCACATCGACATCTTCCAGCGTATCTGTGCCCAGCTCCCATTGCTCCAGCCAGTTTGGCCGGTACATCAGATATTGGTCGTATACATCGGCAATTTTCTCACATAAGGCAAAGCGCTTAAGTTCACTCTGTGGTTGATCACTGCCCTCTTCCAGATACACTCTCAGCGGTTCGTAAAGCGGATTGCTGAGTTTCTGAGGTAGCAAGGTAAACAGCTTCCAGCTCATGTTGTTCTTATTAAAAGGTGACTCTTTGGGCACATCCGGCAAAAACTGTTGATACAGCTGCCAGATAAAACTGAGTGGCAGTGGAAACTCAATTTGCGCCGCATAGCCGATATCCCGGCTCAAACCATTTTTAAGCCACTGAGACATGCCCGGAGACTGTACCAACACAATTTCGTTAGCAAAGGGATCCTCTAGCGGTGCCTGCTTCAATAACGTCGTAAACTGAGATTGGAGGGCTTCCATACGATTTGATTGGATTATGTTCAACATAATGATGTCTCGGGCTTTTTAAGCGGGTTTTGAACTTTGGTCAGTGTAAGAGATTTCACAGGCTAATAGCAACGTGGCTGAATGCCTGTAATCTGAGGAAAGTATGGGTCAAGGGTGCGATAACTGAAGGTCGTTACCGCTGATTGTACCATCTGCTTAGAACAAGTCGATCCCGGAGCCTTCGTCGTGGCGTTCCAGTTTATTGTCATTTAACAGAGTTTCAAAAAATGCCACCTGATCACGACCATTTTCCTTTGCATAATACAACGCCCTGTCTGCATTCTCTAACACATTGATTGGAAAATCATAGGGGCTGATCCGCGCCAGTCCGGCACTGACGGTCAGGGTTTTAACAAACGGAAAATGCGTATTTCGGATCAGCGTTAAAAACTGCTCCAGTTTTGCCTCAATAGAGATCTGATCTGTTGGCTCGAACACCAGGACAAACTCTTCGCCACCAAATCGGAATAACAGATCTGTTGAGCGGAAAAACTGCTGCATTTTCTGCGCAACCAGCAGCAGTACTTCATCCCCGCAAACATGGCCATAGTTGTCATTGACCTGCTTGAAATGATCTATGTCTATCATCGCCAGCCAGGATGTAGCACCCTGATGAAAAGTACGCGAGTCCTGCTCATCACGAATATGGCGATTTTGTTTAATCACTTGTTTCTCAAGCAACTGCTTTAACTTTTTTTCAAAGGTCTGGCGATTCAACAAACCAGTAAGTTTATCCCGCTCATTTTCGTGCAATATGGTGAGGTAATTTTCATAAATACGCACAAAGGCGTTAAGGAGAACTTGCTCACTACTGTCCAGACCACCTGAGTGCACCTCTATTGCACCAACTGGTGTGTCATGGATATTAATAGGTAACCAGCGCTTTTCTATACCATCTGAACTTTGCACCGTAATTATACAAGAAGACTGCAAACAGGAGATCAGCTCTGACTGCGGCCGCTCAATCACTTGCCTGTCGAGCCACTCAAATTCTCGCTCACCATGCATGGTTAACCCGATGCTCCGCTCGACAGCAAGGTCTTCCTGGGTATTAAAGTTCTTATACACACACAGATGCTGACAGCCTACCAGTTCCTGAATGGTCGATAGCAGACTATATTCGAGTGAATCTATGTCTCTTGTTTTTGTTATTTTGATTACTGAATTGAGTAGTTCTTCTTGCATTAGATATTCACAGACTCGATTAATGCCGAATATAGTAACGGCTTTTTACCCAAGTGTGTACTCCAAGTATTGCATCAACAACTAGCTAAGACACAATGACAGGAATAAAACGCAAAAAGGCGTCCGATGGACGCCTTTTTTAAATTTGGAATGGCGGAGAGAGAGGGAGTCGAACCCTCGATACGCTATAAACGTATACACGAGTTCCAGTCGTGCGCCTTAAGCCACTCAGCCATCTCTCCGCGCTGTAGCACCGCTTGGGTGCGGCGCTAATACTATGAAAAGCTTAACGCTTTAGCAAGTATTTTTTGTAAAAACACAGCCAAATGCTTAGTTACTAAGCAACTTAGCTTATTTTTGCAAGCTTGATGAAAAGTCCAGCATACGATTCAATGAACGCAGTGCACCTGCACGTAAGTCCATATCAACGAAGACTTCTTTACCACGTGGGTCTATTAAAGCTTCTTCAATGGCTTTAAGCCCGTTCATCGCCATCCAAGGGCAGTGAGCACAGCTTTTACACGTTGCCCCTTCACCCGCCGTTGGTGCTTCAAAGAACTCTTTCTCAGGGCATAATTGCTGCATCTTGTAAAAGATACCGCGATCAGTCGCAACGATGAACTTCTGATTAGGCATTTCCTGCGCCGCTTTAATCAACTGGCTTGTTGAACCCACAGCGTCTGCCAGATCAACGATCTCGGCCGGCGATTCCGGGTGAACCAATACAGCTGCATCCGGGTGCAGAGCTTTCATGTCTTTCAGCGCTTTGGTTTTAAACTCATCGTGAACGATACAGGCACCATTCCACATGATCATGTCTGCACCGGTTTTCTTTTGAATGTAAGAACCCAGGTGCTTATCTGGTCCCCAGATGATCTTCTCGCCTTCTGAGTCCAGATGCTCAACAATCTCAAGTGCACAAGACGAAGTCACAATCCAGTCAGCGCGTGCTTTCACTGCGGTTGAGGTATTTGCGTATACAACGACTTTTCGGTCCGGGTGTTGATCACAAAACGCAGAAAACGCGTCGATAGGACACCCCACATCCAGTGAACAGGTTGCTGCCAGAGTGGGCATAACCACGGTTTTTTCTGGTGTCAGGATCTTGGCGGTTTCACCCATAAAGCGCACACCGGCAACAATGATCATATCTGCATCTTGTTGCTTGGCACCAAACCGCGCCATTTCCAGTGAATCTGCAACACAGCCACCAGTTTCCTCAGCCAGGGCTTGGATCTCTGGATCTGTGTAATAATGGGCAACCAGAACCGCGTTCTTTTCTTTTAACAACGCTGTAATTCTGGCTTTATATTCAGCTTGTTCCTGCTTAGTTAACGGCGCAGGCTTTGGAGGAAAAATATAATCCTCCGGCATAATTTGTTCTGCTAGACTCATTCTCTCGACCACTAGTCCACATGACGGAATATCCGCGAATTATACGAAAATCGGGGCAATAATCCTAGTTGAAGACGGTATTTTGAAGGAATATTTAAGAGAATATGAAAAGGAAGAGATACAGCAAGAATGGTGGGTCATGATGGACTCGAACCATCGACCAATGGATTAAAAGTCCACTGCTCTACCAACTGAGCTAATGACCCGCTCGGTGTTAAAGTGCCATTAAGTCGTCCTGACGATTGGTTCCGGCGTCGTCGTCCTGACTCGCGTTCGAAAACTGCGAAGCGGTGCTTCGTTTTTCTCACCCAACTGAGCTAATGACCCGCTCGAAAATTACTTAAGTATTACACCAAATGTGAATGGTGGGTCATGATGGACTCGAACCATCGACCAATGGATTAAAAGTCCACTGCTCTACCAACTGAGCTAATGACCCGCTCGGTGTTAAAGTGCCATTAAGTCGTCCTGACGATTGGTTCCGGCGTCGTCGTCCTGACTCGCGTTCGAAAACTGCGAAGCGGTGCTTCGTTTTTCTCACCCAACTGAGCTAATGACCCGCTCGAAGTTACTTAAGTTTTACACCAAATTTGAATGGTGGGTCATGATGGACTCGAACCATCGACCAATGGATTAAAAGTCCACTGCTCTACCAACTGAGCTAATGACCCGCTCGGTGTTAAAGTGCCATTAAGTCGTCCTGACGATTGGATACGGCGTCGTCGTCCTGACTCGCGTTCGAAAACTGCGAAGCGGTGCTTCGTTTTTCTCACCCAACTGAGCTAATGACCCGCTCGAGAGTTACTTAAGTAATACACCAAATATGAATGGTGGGTCATGATGGACTCGAACCATCGACCAATGGATTAAAAGTCCACTGCTCTACCAACTGAGCTAATGACCCGCTCGAAAGTTACTTAAGTGATGCACCAAATTTGAATGGTGGGTCATGATGGACTCGAACCATCGACCAATGGATTAAAAGTCCACTGCTCTACCAACTGAGCTAATGACCCGCTCGGTGTTAAAGTGCCATTGATTCATCCTGAAGGCTGGGCCCGGCTCGTCGTCCTGACTCGCGTTCGAAAACTGCGAAGCGGTGCTTCGTTTTTCTCACCCAACTGAGCTAATGACCCGCTCGAAAGTTACTTAAGTGATACACCAAATTTGAATGGTGGGTCATGATGGACTCGAACCATCGACCAATGGATTAAAAGTCCACTGCTCTACCAACTGAGCTAATGACCCGCTCGAAGTTACTTAAATAATACACCAAATGTGAATGGTGGGTCATGATGGACTCGAACCATCGACCAATGGATTAAAAGTCCACTGCTCTACCAACTGAGCTAATGACCCGCTCGAGATTATTTAAATAATACACCAAATTTGAATGGTGGGTCATGATGGACTCGAACCATCGACCAATGGATTAAAAGTCCACTGCTCTACCAACTGAGCTAATGACCCGCTCTGGCTTTACTTAAAGTAAAAATAACAAATTTGAATGGTGGGTCATGATGGACTCGAACCATCGACCAATGGATTAAAAGTCCACTGCTCTACCAACTGAGCTAATGACCCACTAAATTGTTTCGCTGCAAGATGTGTGTAACACTATCGGCTGCTGCGGGCGCTTATAATACTTATTTAAAAATCTTGTGCAACCGAAATTGCCTGTTTTTTTCAAATTTCGCGTCTAAGCGCCTAATTTTAAATCATTCTGAGAAAATATCAGCCATTTATATTTTGCTCAGTCGCTCCGTTGCCAATTTTGCAGCCGTTGTGCTGGGATATTCTTTGATTAGATTCTCGAACAAGGTTTTTGCTTGTGCAGATTGTCCTGTCTTCTGGAGCAAGGTTCCCAGCTTTAACATCGCATCTGGTCGCTTATTGGAATCAGCAAACTGCTCCACCACGGTACGGAAGTGCACCATGGCCTGAGCATCCTGATTCTTTATCGACTGTAACTGACCCAGCCAGTAGTGCGCATTAGGAATATAGACGGAATTTGGAAACTGTTTGAGGAAGCCTTCAAATTCAGGAATAGCGGCATCGTAGCGCTTATCCTTCATGATCAAAGCGGCAGCTCTGTCATACGCTTCATTTTCTGACAAGTCTGTACTTACAGCCTGCACAGTCGCACTATCTGACGTCACAGCGGGTTGCAGCTGCTTACTTTGTTCGTAGACTTGTGTGACACGTGTTTCAATTTCCTGATACAGCTCACGCTGGCGTTGCAACACTTTTTCGAGCTTATAACTTTGCTCTTCCGTTACACCACGGATCTGGCTTACTTCATCCTGAAGCAGATCAAGTTGCGTTTGCAGTTCTGCCTGGATCAGATTGCGATTACGCATCAGGTTTTCAAGCACAGATAAACGTTGTTCAATAGTTTGGGTAGAACCAGCAGCATCAGATACAGCAGCGGGAGCTGCCCACAATTGGGAGCTCCCGCTGACTAAGATGATGGCTGCCAAAATAGTATTCGGCTTCATAGCATCTCTTTACAATTAATATACCAGTACCGCGCGGCGGTTCTTAGCAAAAGCTTCTTCGTTGCGCGCTTTGTCCATTGGCTTCTCTTCACCATAGCTCACAACAGACATTTGGCTGTCAGATACGCCCAGGCTCTGCAAATACTTAGCAACCGCTTTACCACGACTTTCACCCAGTGCGATGTTGTACTCAGGTGTACCACGCTCATCAGCGTGACCTTCAATCAGTACTTTCACACTTGGGTTTTTAACCAGGAAGTCAGCGTGTGCTTGCAGAAGCTCTACGAACTCGCTGCGAACAGTAGACTTGTCGAAATCGAAGTATACGATTTGCTCTTGACGCAACGCTTCATACTTTTCTTTCAGTAGCTCTTCTGCTGTTTTCTGACGTGTAGCTGTGTTCACATCAACGTTGCTGCCATTGTCCGCAGTTGCTGCGTTTGTTTCGCTGCCAGCGCCTGCATCAGTGCCCGATGAAGAGCTACATGCAGCCAGCGTCATCACAGGCAACGCGATCAAAAGGGCCTTGAGAGTTTTGTTAAGTTGCATCGAGTATATTCCTATATCTTTTATAAGTCTTACCAGCAAAATTACTGTAAAAATGGCGACCAAGCTGGTGCCTTAACCTGTCCGTCTAACACCGGTAGGCGGGCCTTAAAACGGCCATCCATCGACACCAACGCCAGTACCTGCTTATTATTATGCAAGGTACTATAAATAATCATAGAGCCGTTCGGCGCAATACTCGGTGATTCGTCGAGTCTGGTGCGCGTTAATACCTGAAACAGCCCAGAATCCAATTCTTTCTTGGCAATATGGTAGCGGCCTAATGTACGATTTACCATTACCAGTTGCTTGCCATCAGGCGTGATTGACCCGGCTAAATTCATATCGCCGTCGAACGTTACACGCCGTGATCTTCCTGTATCTAAATTTAACTTATAAATCTGGGCATTACCACCCCTTTCAGAGGTATAGACTATTTCTTTGCCATTTGGGTGCCAGGTTGGCTCAGTATCTATACTACGGTGTTTCGTCAGGCGCCTTTCTTTACGTGTTGCCAGATCAATCAAATACACTTCCGTTGCGCCGCCTTTGTCCTTAGACAATACGATTAGCATCTGTGTACCATCCGGTGAAAACTGTGGTGCCCCATTGATACCGGGATGACTGGTTAAGATCTCACGCTTACCCGTATAAATATCCTGAATATAGATCTGAGACTGACGATTCTCAAACGTGACATATGCCAGCTTGTTGCCATCAGGAGACCAGGCCGGAGACATCAAAGGCTCTTTAGAGCGCAGCAGCACCTGTTCATTGTAGCCATCATAGTCTGCTACAACCAACTGATAGGGTTTATCCTGTTCTTCACGTACGATTACATAAGCAATCTTAGTACGAAATGCACCTTTTTCACCTGTCAAGGTTTCGTAAATAACGTCACTGATCTGATGCGCATAGTAACGGAAGCTCTGTGCATCTATCACACTCTGGCGCGCTTCCAGAACATGATCCTGGCTTTTCATCAATTTACCATTGGTCATCATGCGGGTTTCACCACCGGTAATTTGAGCACGGATCACATCAATTAGCTCATATTTTACCAAATAACGATTAGCGGGTTGTTGAGTAATGGTACCTACTACAACAGCTTCCACGCCCAGCTCAACCCAGGCGTCGTAGTCCACTTCTTCATCCGTTGTTGGTAGCTGAGGCATTTTCTCCTCTGTCAGCGGTTTAAACTTACCACTGCGGATCAAGTCAGCTGCAATCACAGCGCTCAGCTCAGCAGGTGCCTCGCCATTACCTATGTATTTAAACGGAGCAATCGCAATTGGTCGGGCACTGTCGACCCCTTCTGTAATTACGATCTCCAGTGCTGCGTAGGCGACCCCTTGTGCAGCGAAAGCCAGAACCAAGAGTATATTTCTTAAATGGTTGTACATGGTCTTCCTTTATAGAGTTGGTTTAATCGTCAGGTTAATATTCTTAAGCTGTTCGAAAACATCTTTATTTTCAGAAACCGGTAAGGTATCTGCCATTCTTACGGCACGTAAAGCGGCTTCACATACCAGCTTGTCACCACCAAGCGACTGGGCTTGTGTCACCAGTCCATTAAAGCCCAGACGAATATTCAGACGGCACTGTTTGCCTTTCATCTTTTCATCTATCAACAGGTTAGACTGGATCCGTTGCATGATCAGCGCTTTGTACTTGTCGACTTCTGTCAGGACCTGTTGCTGGCGAACTTTTGCTCGTGCGGCTTGCTCCTGCGCCAGTTGTTCCTGAAGGAGTTGCTCTTCAAGGGCTTTTTGACGTGCTTCTTCAGCTGCCTGCGCCTTGCGTTTTGCCTCTTCTTCTTGTTGCTTGCGTTTTGCTTCCGCCTGTCTCAGCCTGTCTTCTTCCGTTTTACGCTTCTCGGCGGCGGCTTTGGCAGCCTGCTCGGCAGCCAATGCTTCCTGACGAGCCTTTTCAGCCTGCTGGCGTTCTTTGTTTTGAATTTCCTGAGCACGTTTAGCTTGCGCTTCGGCCTTGCGTTTTTCTTCCAGCTTAGCAAGACGCTGTTGTTCCAGCTTCTTAATGCGTCTGGCTTCGGCTTCACGGTCCTTACGGGCCTGCGCCGCACGACGCTCTAAATCACGGATCCTTTGCTCCTCAGAGCGCTTCTGTTGTGCTTCTTTTTCACGTAACTGGGCAATTTTCTGTTCCACAGCCTGCTGATCAACCGAGATGGCTGAAACTGCCTTCACGTCTTCAATTTCGTTAACGGCTGGGTTGAGCTGAACTTCCATCACACTGGGGCTGGAAAACTGAAAATTAGCCGTTGCGAAGAGTAACCCGGCTATAGCGAAATGCAGTAAAAACGACTTAACTATTCCGCTGGTTAAAGCATCCATTAACTGTCCTCAAACGATTTTGTCATTAACCCAACTGACGGCACACCGGCATTTTTCAAAAAGTCCATAAGCAGCAGGACTTCCTGATAAGACACACGACCTGAGCCCTTGATCATCACTGGGGTATCCGGGTTTTGCTGTAACTTCAGCTTGATAACCGCAGCCACTTCCACTGCATCCATGGGCGCTTCAGGATCGGTGCCTACAGAAACATAGTAACGACCTTCAGCGTCAATACTGGCGATAATGGGCGGAGCGTCTTTGGTATCGACCAGATCAGACTCTTCCATCTGTGGTAAATCCACTTTCACACCATGTGTGATCAGTGGCGCCGTTGCCATAAAGATAATCAGCAGCACCAGCATAACATCAATGTATGGCACCACATTGATCTCTGCGACCGGGCGTCGCCTCTTATGCTGATACATTTTGCTTAGCCTCAGTTAAGCTGGCAGCCTGACGATGCAGAATATTGGCAAACTCTTCCATAAAGTTAATGTAGTTTGACTCGAGCTTTTCTACATTCTTTGCAAAACGGTTGTAAGCCATGACCGCCGGGATAGCCGCAAACAGACCCATGGCCGTGGCAATCAGGGCTTCTGCTATACCAGGTGCAACCATTTGCAGGGTTGCCTGCTTTACTTCACCCAGCGCAATAAAGGCGTTCATGATCCCCCAGACGGTACCGAATAGTCCGATGTAAGGGCTGATAGACCCAACAGTTGCCAGGAACGAAAGTCCGGACTCTACTTTCTCAACTTCGCGGGACAGGGCAACACGCATAGAACGGTGTGTGCCTTCTATAATCATGCTGGCCGATCCGGTGTTTTGCTTTTTATGGCGGGCAAATTCCTTAAACCCGGATACAAACAAAGCCTCCAGGCCGCTCGAGCTGCCAGCTCTGGCGGTAATTTCATTATATAATTTGCCTAGATCCATCCCTGACCAGAACTTTTGTTCAAATTTCTTCGCATCGGCCAGAGACTGAGCCAATATGCTGCGGCGCTGAAAAATAATGGCCCATGATGCAACTGACATACCGACCAGTGTCAACATAACAAGTTGCACGAGGATACTGGCTTCTAAAATGAGATCTATGAAATTAAGTCCCGATTCCACGTTGTTATACTCCTAGAAAATAATTGTGTTCTCGGCCAAGGCAGCCTTCACCGTATTGACTGTAAGCCAGCAAAAAGGTTCAGGTAGTTTAACCACACTAATAAGGGCTTACAATCTCAATGCCGCAAAATCCACTTAAATGCCGATAATTCGCACATTCAGGACCTTGACTATTGGTGTTAACCCGATTGCAGGCCTTTCTCATTCCTGGGATGAAGCAGATTCAAGCTAACACCCACCTATACATCGCTCATCCACAACGAAAAATATCTACTCTAAAGTTCCAGTTCTCCTTCAATTGCACAGCCTAGCGTGTGGTTGTGACAAAAAATTTATGTGGTCGGAGCAGCACAGCCCCCACAGTGTTTATTTATTTATGCAACTTGCATAAAAGTAAAGTTTTATTCACTATCTCAGAATAAACCCTCAAAACACGATTGGTAATACCAATTAACAACAAATAATCTAATATTCACAATTTGAGTATAATAAAACCAATTCTTTATTTTACAATGACTTAAAAAACTTTAATTGTACATGTTTTACTCTTAAGTAAGCACAAAAACACCTTCGGATTAGTTTTTTCTATAGCAAAGTTGCAATTTTTCTAGTTTGATAAAATGCACCAGTCGCCTTATTATACTCCCCGTACTGAGCGAGCAGCATCTCTCAATGCAAATGCACAGTTACTAAGGCAGCAGAATTCTGATTTATTCTGCAGTCATGATGAGAAACTTTTGGATAAAACCTTAACGGACTCATCAGTTCCCTGGATTACTTCCTTCAACTTGTTGTTTTCGCCCGCACACTGTGCGGGCTTTTTTTTGTCTGCAATTTGCTGCCAGTAAACAAGTTAGTTTGTGACTCGCCAAGATATAAGATGCGAAATGAGCATTGAATGAATGGATAGCTGAAAATACTTAGGAAGCGCTATTTCTGTGTCTCTATTGACAATATAGCTCTAGGGATGAAAGGCCCAAGAAGCACATTAGGTGCTTCTTGGCAGGTAGGTGGATCTCAAAGCACCTCTGACAATCAGTCGTTTGATTTTGTCAAATCGAAATGCAGATAAGCCCGGTCTGATACAATTCGTCCTCTGGGGGTGCGCTGGATGAAGCCCTGCTGGATCAGATAAGGCTCTATCACATCTTCTATGGTCTCGCGCTCTTCACCAATCGCGGCAGCCAGGTTATCCAGGCCAACCGGTCCCCCTGTGAACTTTTCAATAATTGCAAGTAAGTACTTACGATCCATGTAATCAAAACCACATTTGTCAACGTCGACCATATCCAACGCCTGACTGGCAATCACTTCATCGACACTGCCATCTCCTTTTACCTGAGCGAAGTCCCGGACGCGTCTTAGCAAACGGTTAGCAATACGCGGCGTACCTCGCGCCCGTTTGGCCACTTCAACCGCACCCGCGTCACTGATCTCGAGATTCAAAAAATGCGCAGAGCGCGACACAATCGATGCCAGCTCAGCCACAGAATAAAACTCCAGGCGTTGTACAATGCCGAAGCGATCTCTTAGCGGCGAAGTCAGTGAACCTGCACGGGTGGTGGCACCCACCAGCGTAAAAGGTGGCAAGTCCAGCTTTATTGAGCGGGCTGCCGGCCCTTCACCTATCATGATATCGAGCTGGTAGTCTTCCATCGCAGGGTAGAGGATCTCCTCAACCTGGGGGCTCAGGCGGTGTATTTCATCAATAAACAGCACATCTCCCTGCTCCAGGTTGGTCAGCATAGCGGCCAGATCGCCGGCTTTTTCAAGCACCGGACCTGAGGTGGTTTTAATATTTACACCCAGCTCATTGGCCACGATATTTGCCAGTGTCGTTTTGCCTAACCCCGGTGGGCCGAATATCAGCAGGTGGTCCAGTGCTTCTTCACGGCTGCGCGCCGCTTCTATGAAGATTTCCATCTGCTGCTTTACATGCTGCTGGCCGGTATAGTCTGACAGTAGTTTAGGCCGTATTGCTCTGTCTACGGCCTCTTCACTGCCCTGCACTTCTGGCTCAATGAGTCTGTCTGCTTCTATCATAATTACTTAATCAGCCTTTCTTACATCATAGATCTCAGGGCTTCTTTGATCAGCCCCTCAGTATCCATGCCTGGTTTGCTCACCGCTTTCAAGGCTTTTTGTGCTTGTGCGGGTTTATAGCCTAGCGCGAGTAGTGCTGCCAGTGCATCATCTTCAGGCGTATTCGCCACCGTGGGATCTTCCTGAGGCGCTAAGACGGCGTCGTCACTGAACGGGGTCAGCAGATCATGGCCAAAGTTTTTCAGTTTGTCTTTCATCTCAAGCACCAAACGCTCAGCGGTTTTCTTGCCTACCCCGGGAATTTTCACCAAAGTAGATGCGTCGCCCTGATTGACACAATGAACAAACTGCTCCGCCGACATTCCCGACAAAATCGCCAGCGCCAGCTTCGGGCCAACACCATTGGCCTTGATCAACTCACGAAACAGCGCCCGCTCAGTTTTGTGGTTAAAGCCAAACAATAACTGCGCATCCTCACGCACCACAAAATGAGTATAGATGGTTGCCTCATTACCCGTCTGCGGCAATTCATAAAAACACGTCATCGGCATTTGCACTTCATAGCCGACGCCACTCACTTCTAACAGGATCTCTGGTGGCTGTTTTTCTACTAAAAGACCTTTGAGTCTGCCTATCATAATTACCTCAATCTTCCTCGTACGGTTTTTTTCGCATTGCCAGCCAGCTTGATCAGGTTTTGCTCTGAATGTGCATGACAGATGGCGATGGCCAGCGCATCAGCGGCATCGGCCTGGGGGGTGCCAGGAAGCTTTAATAGCCGTTTGACCATTTCCTGAACCTGCGACTTATTCGCGCCGCCGGTGCCAACCACGGCTTGCTTAACCTGCCGGGCCGAATATTCAAATACCTCAATCTCTTTCATTGTGGCAGCAACGATGGCTGCCCCCCGTGCCTGACCTAGCTTTAAAGCGGAATCTGGATTATGTGCCATAAAGACTTGCTCAATGGCAAACCCCTGCGGGTTAAACTGCTCGATGATCTGGCTAACGCCCTGATAAATCATCTGCAGTCGTTGTGGAAATGGCTTATCACCAAGTCGGATACAACCACTGCCCAGATACTGAAACTGACTACCCTGGCGCTGAACTACACCATACCCGGTCAGCCTGGAGCCTGGATCTATGCCTAAAATTACTGCCAAGGCGCATACTCTCGTTGTTTTTTCGCTATCATGCCAAAATACTGTATGAATTTCCAGTTACCTTGGGTTTGCAGAATAAAAAAAAGCGGCATCATCGCCGCTTTTTTATTCCTTTAGCTGTCGTTATTCAGCGTCTTTTGGCTGTGCAGTGACGGTTACTGCAAGCTCCTTTAATGCATCCGGATTAGCAACGCTCGGCGCATTGGTCATCAGACACGATGCCTGAGTCGTTTTCGGGAACGCAATCACATCACGGATGTTGTCTGTGCCACACAGCAACATCACCAGACGGTCAAGGCCAAACGCCAGACCCGCGTGCGGTGGCGTACCGTACTTTAGCGCGTCCAGCAGGAAGCCGAACTTATCTTGTTGCTCTTGCTCATCAATACCCAGGATACGGAAAGCCGCCTGCTGCATATCGTTGTTGTGGATCCGCACCGAGCCACCACCGACTTCATAGCCATTCAGTACCATGTCGTACGCATCTGAAATAGCGCCTGCCGGATTAGCTTCCAGCTCTGCTGCTGAAATGTCTTTAGGTGCCGTGAATGGGTGGTGAACTGCATGCAGGTTACCTTCGTCGTCTTCCTCAAACATTGGGAAGTCAACAACCCACAGTGGCGCCCACTGACCAAGGTTGGTCAGCTCTAGGTCCAGACCTACTTTCAGACGCAGCGCCCCCATTGCTTCGTTAACCACGTTGCGCTTGTCAGCACCGAACAAAATGATGTCACCGGTCTGTGCGTTAGTGCGTTCAAGAATGCCTTTGATCACTTCTTCGTTCAGGAACTTAGCAATTGGCGACTGAATACCTTCAAGGCCAGCGTCCAGGTCGTTGACCTTCATCCAGGCCAAACCTTTTGCACCATAGATGCCAACAAACTTGGTGTACTCATCAATTTGCTTACGAGATAGTGATGCACCACCCGGTACAGTCAACACCGCCACGCGGCCTTTTTCATCGTTTGCAGGACCTGCCAGTACTTTGAATTCGACGTCCTTAACCAAGTCAGCAACGTCGATCAGTTCTAGCGGGTTACGTAAGTCCGGCTTGTCTGAACCGTAGCGACGCATGGCTTCTTCGTAGCTCATGACCGGGAACTGGCCCAGATCAACATCAAGCAGCTCTTGCCACATTTCACGGATCAAACGCTCAGTGATATCGCGCACCTGTGCAGATGACATGAACGAAGTTTCTAAATCGATTTGAGTGAATTCAGGCTGGCGATCAGCACGTAAGTCTTCATCGCGGAAACATTTAACAATCTGGTAGTAACGGTCAAAACCAGACATCATCAGTAGCTGTTTAAATAACTGGGGCGACTGTGGCAATGCATAGAAGCTGCCTTTGTGTACACGACTTGGTACCAGATAGTCACGTGCGCCTTCTGGCGTTGCTTTAGTCAGTACCGGCGTTTCGATATCCAGGAAGTCATTACTGTCTAAGAAGCGACGTACAAAGCTCGATGCTTTTGCGCGCAATTTAATGCGGTCGCTCATTTCCAGACGACGCAGGTCAAGGTAACGGTAAGTCAGGCGACGCTCTTCTGAATTTTCCTGGTTAAAGTCCAGAGGCAAAGGTTCTGCACGGTTGATGATAGTCAGACCAGTGCCCAGGATCTCAACTTCGCCAGTTGCCATATCCTTGTTGATTTGGCTCTCAGGGCGCGCACGGACAGTACCGGTAACTTGAACGCAGAACTCCTGGCGTAAAGTGTTCGCAACATCCATCAGGCCTTCTACTTCAGGATCAAACACGACCTGGACCAAGCCTTCGCGATCTCGCAGATCAATGAAGATCAAACCACCCAGATCACGACGTTTGTTGATCCAACCACATAGCTCCACTTCCTGACCTACATGGTCCTTGTTTAATTTTCCGCAGTATATTGAGCGCATAATAATCCTATTTGCCTACTAACTCTAAAGGGCATAATGAATGATAAATTTAATCGCCAATTATATAAAATTGCCACGCTTTGTCATCCCACAAAGCAGGGATTCTTTCGCTGTTACGATTTTTTCTCCATCTGGACTTTGTTAGACTCATCTTCTAGTCAATTAGGGAGCAAATTTCATGCTGTATTTGGGATGTCCTCAGTGGAGCTCTGCACACTGGAAAGGTCGGTTTTTCAGCAGTGATTGCAAAACCGCATATATGTTAAGCGAATATGCACAGATCTTTAACAGTGTTGAGGGCAACACCAGCTTCTATGCCAACCCAAAACCAGAAACCATCACTGCCTGGTCAAACGCAGTGCCTGACACTTTTCGCTTTACCTTTAAAATACCCAAACAGATTTCTCACGAGCTGGCGTTGAATCAGTGTCAGCAAGAACTTAAGCAATGGCTTAAGCTGTTTTCGCCTTTATTTTCTCGACTGGGAATGGTTTTGCTGCAACTGCCAGCCAGCTGTAGCCCGCAATATCTTGGCCGGATAGCCGATTTTATCGCGCAATTACCTGAGGAGTTGACCCTAGGTATTGAAGTCAGACACAGGGAGTTTTTTGCCAAAGGCGACGCTGAAAAGCGTTTTAACCAACTGTTGATGCAAACCAAAGTGAATCGCATCATGATGGATACACGCCCCCTTTTTAGTGAGCCACCAAGCACCCCCGCCATTATTGATGCACAGCAAAAGAAACCTCGCGTGCCGGTCAATGTCATTGCCACCGCTCAGGCGCCAATGCTGCGCTTTGTCGGGTGTTCAGATTTGGCTGCAAACCGCACCTTTTATGCCCCCTGGCTCAACAAAATTCGTGACTGGCTGGCCGAGGGACGTACCCCTTATGTGTTCTTTCATACTGCCGACAACTATGATGCGCCTCTGCTCGCCAGGCAGTTTGTTCAGGACCTCGGAGTCTCTCATCAGGTCCTCACGCCATTTCCAGCTGAGCAACAGCCACAACAACAGACGTTAATTTAACCACTTGACAGTGAACACTTTTTGCTGGATGTTAGAAAACGCACAACAAAAATAAGGAAAATACTATGCAATTAAAACTCACTAAAAAGCCTGTTAAACAACTTTCTGATGATCAGTCGGCACTACCTGCCAAAGCAACTCGCGCGGTCGGCGGCGCAGGCAGAGCGGAACTACAGAAAAGCGGTGGTAATTCACGCGCATCCGACTGCTGTACGATGACAGACAATTAAGCACTTAGCTGCAGGGCCGGACGTGGTCCTGTTTCTTATTGTCTGCCCGGCTCTTTACCTTCATAACGAGGTAAGTTCGCATCCAGCTCTTCCCAGTTCGCTTTGGACGTCACGTAGTTATGAGATATTGGGCGCTCTGTGATGTCACAATCCAGAATACCCAGCCGTAGTCTCAACTTTTCGGGGTTGTCCTGATTAGAACTGAATAAAGGCGATGCGCAAACACCGCAAAAATGCCGCAATCTGCCCGGTTTAAATGCATAGTCCCGAATATGCGTCTCTCCGGCAACTATCTGCAGATCGTCACGGTTGATAAACCCATTCGTCGCATAGGCTGTACCGGAAGATTTTCGGCACAAAGAACAGTGACAGTGAATGATACTCGAAATGGGTCCGTGCAACTCCAGCTTAACCACACCACATAAACAACTGGCCTGATACATTTACTCTTATTCCTGTTATGATCCCGAAATAACTAGCTTAGAATGATTGTTCCCGGATTACTACCATCACCATGAACTATTTGCAGTACTTTGCGCACTACCCGCCTAGCTTACAAGCACAAATCAAAACCCTTTTGGAAGGTGACAAGCTTGCCGCGTATTTCAGAGGCAAATACCCACTCGGCCATCAGCTACAAAGCACACAAGCAGTCTATGATTATTGTCATGAATATAAGCATAAATACCTGAAGAACGTGCCTCGTTTGCATAAAGTCAGCTACGCAAAAGGTCGGGAGCTGATGACGGGCACGCTGGGACATCACAGTCAGACACGCAAACAGCACGGCGGAAAAGTCAAAACCCGCTATGAAATTGCATTATCTCAGCAGCTGAAATATGCACCGGAAGCGATATTAAGGGCGCTGGTTGTACATGAACTAGCGCACTTCAAAGAACTGGATCACAACAAGGCGTTTTATCAGCTTTGTTGCCATATGGAGCCGGACTACCACCAACTGGAGCTGGATCTCCGGCTGTTTATTGTGCTCGATAATCTGGGCGCAAACTTTTATTACAGCGACGCCCAGCAATAGTAGCTTATTGGCAGGCTGGACTACGGCCCTGACGCTTGGCATCGGCAGCCTGTGAATTCGCTTGTACCATCTTACTTTGCAACAAAGCAATGCGGTTTTCAGGTGAAGGATGCGTCGATAAAAACTCCGCCGGGCGCTCTCCTCCCGCCTTGTTCATATTCTGCCAAAGCTCAACAGCCCCCTGAGGATTAAACCCGGCTTTGGCCATCAGCTCCAGACCAATGACATCCGCTTCACTTTCGTGGCTGCGGCTAAAAGGCAGCGTAATGCCATACTGTGCGCCCAATCCTAGGCCCTGCATAATGGCATTGCGGTATTGTACATTGCCCATTTCCAGTGCAACATTGCCTGCCTGCAGACCAATTTGCAATAAGCTGTTTTGTGAGACACGCTCATTGGCATGCTGAGCAATAACATGGCCCACTTCATGTCCCATCACGGCTGCCAGTTGGTGCTGATCTTTGGCAACATTCAAAAGTCCGGTGTGTACGCCAATCTTGCCTCCGGGCAAAGCAAACGCATTGGCACTGGGCTCGTTGAAGACCACCACTTCCCATTGCTGCTGCGCGTACTGCGCCGGTAGCTGAGCTATCAGCGCATCAGCAATACACTGTACATAACGATTGGTTTTTGCATTTTTTTCAATCGTCTGCTCCTGCTTCATTTGCTCAAAACTGGCTACGCCCATTTCATCCATTTGTTGCTCTGAGTAGAGCGCTATCTGTGTGCGTCCGGTTGGGGACGTTTTACATCCTGCAAGCGTCATGACAATAGCAACCGCTGCCATTACTTTCTTATTCATCACCCTGTACCTGCTGAAACTAAGTTACCTGTTATTTTAAAAGGAGACCTGCGCCTATGCAAATCACCATCAAAAAAGCCCGCTATTGCGGGCTTTTAAAACAATGAATGATTATTCAGTCTTAGTCTGCTGCTTTAGATACCATCACCATCGCTGGGCGCAGCAATCGGCCATTCAGTGTATACCCTTTTTGCATAACGGCCAGCACTGTGTTTGGAGACACATCGTTGCTAGGCTGCATCGACATTGCCTGGTGCAATTCAGGGTTGAATGCTTCACCCTGAGGGCTTACGGCTTCAACACCAAACTTAGCCAGCGCATCGTTGAATGACTTCAATGTCATTTCAATGCCTTCCACAATGGATTTTGTCGCTTCATTCTCTTTGTCGGCAAACTCAATTGCACGCTCCAGGTTGTCAACCACAGGTAACAACTCATTTGAAAACTTTTCCAGCGCAAACTTCTGTGCTTTTTCAACGTCCTGTGCGGCACGACGACGCACGTTCTCAGCATCAGCAGCAGCACGGATCACACTGTCTTTCTGACCTTCAATTGTTTGTTTCGCCATTTCCAGCTCTGCGTACAGGCCTGCAATCTCTTCTTCTGGGCTCAACTCAGCTTGCTCAGTTTGTGCACTCTCCTGCGCTTGCTCTGCTTGTTCTGCCGCATTTTCCTGTACGTCTTCTTGCACTAACTCTTGTTCCTGCTCTTGGGCTTTTGTCTGCTCAGACATGAAAAATTCTCTCCGATTCTTTACAACTGCCGTAATTATGGGGATTCAAATTCGTTATTCAAGCTTCTTTTTTTGGGATTTGCGAAAATTCACCGATTATTGCCTCGATCGGCGCATCAGCCGGACAAATCACGCAAAAGCGACTCTGGTATTCGCTCGATGTGAAATATGGAACGCTCAGGACGATAAATCGTTCCAGGTTCAAATAACTCAGCTCGCTGCCCAGTAATACCGACAGGCCGTTCTTCAACGCCAGTTGATCTTCCACCTGGTGCAAAAAGCTCACGCCCAGATTGAGCTCATTGTTACCTTCCAGGCGGTTATATAAATAACGCTCTCCAACCACTATGCTGTTGTCGGTACCCAGCTGTAGGCTTAACTCCCGGCTCCACTGCATCAGAGAACCTCGACAATCCGCCATCGCACTTTTCGCCATGGCTCGCATTCGGTGTAACCCTTCTTTCAGTGTTTGCTGACTAAACACGGTGTTCATCCAGGCAGCAAACTGATAGCGCACTTGATCAGAGTTAGACTCGGGCTTGTTAATAAGAATATTGTTAGACTGGCCTGACCGGTCAATCAGCAATACCAGCCAGTGCTTACGATCAAAGTCCAACACCTCAACGCGAAATATGGTCTGCTCACTCACTTGCGGCAATCCAACAATACAACACACCTGGTACTTCTGGCTCAATGTATGGGCAAAGCCTGTGAGCTGCTCACGCTCCGGCTCCCAGTAAGGGGCAATATCTGCCAGCCCAAAATATTCTTGTAGCCAGTACTTGATCCCCAGATCGGAAGGCACGCGTCCTGCCGATGTATGAGGCGAAAAAAGTAACCCCTGGTTTTCCAGGCGCGCCATGGCATTGCGGACGGTAGCAGAGCACACCGCCATCCCTTTTAATTTTGCAATCTTACTCGACGCCACAGGGTGGCCCTCACCATTACAGTAAAGACTCATCACAGCAGAGAAGACTTGTTTATCACGTGCACTAAGTTTCATAACATCATAAATAAGGTTAAATTTGCGAGTTTCAAGCGAATTCATTTTAAGATAATCTTGGCAACAGATACTTTGCCAAGGAAACTCACTGAATGAGCGCACCATTTAAAACCATCGGCCTGATTGGAAAACCTAACCATGATGGCGCAGCCCTGACATTACAACGCCTGTACACTTTTTTGCAAGCACTTGGCTATGAAGTTTTTGTGGAGCAACGGGTTGGCAAACAAATAACTGAACTGCCCGACTCACACATTCTCGATGTAGTTGCACTGGGTGAACGCTGCGACCTGGCGGTCGTCGTTGGTGGAGACGGTAATATGCTGGGTGCTGCCCGCGTGTTGGCCCGGTTTGATGTGGCCGTAATCGGTGTAAACCGCGGTAACCTGGGGTTTCTGACCGATCTCGATCCGGACGACTTTGAAGCCGAGCTGGAACAGGTGTTGAGTGGTAAATTTGTTGAAGAACAACGCTTCTTGCTGGAAGTCGAAGTCTTTCGCCATGCCGAATTAAAAAGTGCCAATCTGGCTGTCAATGAAGCCGTACTACATGCTGACAAAGTAGCTCACATGATTGAGTTTGAAGCCTTTATTGACGATCAATTTGTGTTTTCGCAACGCTCAGACGGCCTGATAGTCACTACACCGACGGGCTCGACTGCTTACTCTTTGTCCGGCGGAGGACCTATTTTAACACCAGAGCTTAATGCCATGGCATTGGTCCCTATGTTTCCACACACGCTGTCTAGCAGACCACTCGTGGTCGATGCCAGTAAACAGGTAAAACTCAAACTCAGCCCGGAGAACACCGCCAGTTTACAGGTCAGTTGTGACAGCCATGTTGTGCTCGCACTGCTTCCCGGAGATGAGGTGGTCATAAAAAAAGCAGAAAAAAAGCTCCGTTTAATCCATCCGGATAGTTATTCCTACTACAATGTTCTGAGACAAAAATTAAATTGGGGCAGCAGGCTTTACTAAGCGCTGGAAGTTCAGCAGAATAAGTAAAATTTGTTTTCTATTTTAGGGAAAAGTAAACCAACATGAGCTACGTTGTTTTCGTATCTATTACCTTGTTGATCACCATTTTAGGGGTCTATGTGGTGATTGAGAATAACCGTAAAAAAGCCCGCGAAGCCGAGAAGCGGGTGTTCAATGAACGGCTAAAAGAGATCAGCAGTCACTTCAAAAGTAAAATTAGCGAATTCGTAAGTTACAAGCTGATCCGTCCAAAGCATGCGCCCCAGTTTAACGCCATTGTTGGCAATTTTTTTGTTGTTCAGGCCCACAATGACGAAAATCTGGAAGCACTGGAGCGTGTCACCGATCACTTGCTTGCCACAATTGGTAATGAACTAAACAAGTGTCGTGAAAATGGCAATATGGAGCTGCTAGCCGACCAGCTGTTTATGTTTGTCAGCGAGTTGCCTTCTGCCGGGATAGCCTACAACAAAGCATTTTACAGTGAAATTCTGCCTGCGCTGATCTCACGGATCCAGACGCCAGATATGCCGGCACAAACCGATATGCATGAAGCAGAACAGAGCGAGGAAGACGCCACAGCTCAGACCGAGAATAACGATCCTTCCGTGCAACAGCAAAAAGCCGCGGCACTCTAACTGGCCGTACTTAACAAAACGCAATTTCAAGTTGCATTTCCCAAGAATGCTGTATAAATTAACAGTAATTATACTGTTTGGATATACAGCATGCTTATCAGTCTGCAAATCAAAAACTTTGCCATTGTTAACGAATTAACCATTGACTGGCGCTCAGGTATGACTGCCATTACCGGTGAAACCGGTGCGGGTAAATCTATTGCAATCGATGCGCTTTCTTTGTGTCTGGGCGAGCGCGCGGATGTTGCCAGCATTCGCCCGGGAGCGACCAAAGCAGAGATTACCGCTCAGTTTGATATCAGGCAGCTCCCCTATGCGCAGCAATTTCTCAGCGACCTGATGCTCGATGATGAAGAACAAAACTGTATTTTACGCCGTGTCGTTATGCAAAACGGCCGCAGTAAGAGTTTTATCAACGGTAACTCCGTGACTGCAGCCCAGCTCAAGGAATTAGGCCAGCGCCTGATAGCCATTCATGGCCAGCATGCCCACCAGTTACTGCTCAAGCCTGACCATCAGCTCAGGTTGCTAGATGCCTACGCCGGGCATGATAATCTGTTACACGCGGTGCGTGCCCAGTATCAGCACTATCATACCTTACAGAAGGAACATGCCGAGCTTATCAAACAGCAGCAAGCTCAGGCCGCCAAAAAACAACTGCTCGAATATCAGGTTCAGGAGCTGGATGAGTTTGCACTGGAAGAAGGCGAATATGAGCAGATTGAAACCGAGCATACACGACTGAGTCATAGCCAGACGCTGGCCGAAAGTTGCCAGCGCGAGCTGATGTGTTTGTCTGAGCAAGATGATCAGACCGTATTAGGCCAGCTTCAGCACAGTGTGCAAACCTTTATTGAATTGAGCAATTATGATCCTAAGTTGCAGGAGATCAGTCAATTGTTAGGCGAGGCCGCGGTACAACTCGAAGAAGGTTGCCGGGAACTTCGTGCCTATGGGGAAAATATTGAGCAAGATCCGGAACGCCTGCAGAGCGTCGAAGACAGGCTGGCTCAGGCCATGGCGTTGTCGCGTAAGCACCAGATCAGCCCCGAATTGCTGTATCAGCATCACCAGCAACTACATGAAGAGCTGGCGTCCATTTGCTCTAACAACGAACGCATAGAAGATCTGCAGCATGAAATAGCAGAGGCCCTGCACGCTTATCAAATCTCCGCGGCTCAGCTCAGCGAAAGCCGTGCGCAAGCAGCGCTGACCTTAAATGAACTGATCAGTGAAAGCATGCATGAGCTGTCTATGGAAAATGGTCAGTTTGCTATCCAACTTAACCAGCATGAAGACAGACGCCCCAATGAGCTGGGCATGGACCAAATTGATTTTCTGGTTTCGACCAATCCAGGTCAGCCTCTGCAAGCCCTGGCCAAAGTGGCCTCTGGTGGTGAACTGTCACGGATCAGCCTGGCTATTCAGGTGATTATTGCAAATCGGGTCACCACGCCGACCCTGATTTTCGACGAGGTGGATGTTGGTATCTCAGGCCCCACGGCTTCTCAGGTGGGCAAACAGTTACGCCAGCTCGGGAACTCAACCCAGGTGATCTGCGTGACTCACTTGCCTCAGGTTGCCTGTAGCGGCCATCATCAGTTCTTTGTTTGCAAGCGTGTTGAAGGCGGTGAAACCTTTACATCTATGCTCCCGCTAGTTCAGGAACAGCGTATTGACGAAATCGCCCGTTTGCTTGGCGGCGACAAAGTCAGCAGCACCACGCGTGCCAGTGCGAAGGAATTGCTTGACGTGCAGGGAGCGTAGTACAAAAGAGTAAAGCAGTTGCGACAGAGCACTTCTGCAAATCAAGGCATAGCCGTTTTCATTTTGTGTTTATCTAATCTCAACGGCTTACAACTTTGCCACTTATCAGCTCAGACGTATGACGCAAGTATGCGTGGCCTTGCTCTTAGAACTCATGCGCGGCACTGAGCCTTTTATCAGATAGCTAACTTCACAACTTCAGGCTGATCATGCTTGCTGTATGGCTGGATCAGCATCTTGATTTGGCTCTGCTCAGTGAGTTCCAATGTGCTCTGTGAAGCGGGATATTTGCTATACAACACAGATACAACCTTTAAGCCCAGGCCCAATTCCCTTTCTTTTCGTAACATCAATCCAAATGAGGTAGTTGCACCCCCATTTGTTCTGTACAAGACATACTGGTAAGCACCGTTTGATATACGGTTTATTGCTTCGAAGGAAGCATCTACCCCGTTTTTTCCTATGGCTGCCGCGTTTGATTTAGCTACAATAAACACTAGATAACAAGGAACAGCGAGGCATAAACTTGCTCCGAGCCCTATCATTTCAGCAAGCGTAGATTTCCTGTAGGCTGACCACAAAAACAAGGTAATTGGTAACAAAGCAGCAAGGCTCATCACAAACAGATAATTTAGCCTTGTATCTATAAAGCGAAGCTCCCAGGTAAAGTCAAACATATTGAAAACTGTTAAAAAAGAGATTAATGCAAGCAATTTATTCATTCGACCTACTTACGCCAACCAGATAACCCTTCCACACAATAAACCTTTGTTCCGGCACCATTTACAACACACAGCGCATCACTGTTATAGACAGACAACACTTCAATTCCTGATGCTCCATTGACTGTGACCTCAGTATTTTGCCGTTAATGACTGTGGGTACTAGTGCCTCAGAGTAAACACTAACAGTTCACACTTGACCAGAGCGTACCCCACTTAGAGACGCAGTCCAAGTCCTGTGCAAATATTGCTATCAAAAAACAAAAAGCCTACCGTTAACCTCAATGGGTTACGGTAGGCTTGTTTTAAACTAAGGCTGAACTCCGGGTTGAAAAGTGATTTTACACTCCCAGATAATCCATGATCCCTTCCGCGGCGTTACGACCTTCAAAAATCGCGGTCACCACTAAGTCAGAGCCACGTACAGCATCGCCACCAGCAAAGATTTTTTCATTACTGGTTTGGTGTGTGAACGCGCCTTTTTCAGGCGCTACAATACCGCCCCACTCGTTAATAGCAACATCATAAGCTGCCAGCCAGTCGAGGTTATGAGGCTTAAAGCCAAACGCCATAATCACTGCATCAGCCTCAATCACATGCTCAGAGCCCGGTACTTCTTGTGCGCGTCTGCGGCCATTTTCATCAGGTTCACCGAGCTCAGTCCGCACCATTCGAACACCCGAAACCTGACCTTTTTGATCAAGTTCAATGCCTTTAGGCTGAACATTAAAACTAAACTTAACGCCCTCTTCTTTGGCATTCTTAACCTCTCGACGCGAGCCTGGCATATTCGCTTCATCCCTTCGGTACGCACAGGTCACTGACTTCGCCCCCTGACGTACTGACGTACGCACGCAGTCCATTGCGGTATCACCGCCGCCGAGCACCACTACGCGTTTATCAGCCATATCGATATACACCTGCTTACTCTCGTCATAACCCATTACCCGGTTGGTGTTACCTATCAGAAACGGCAAGGCATCATAGACATGTTCAGCGTCCTCATTCTCCAGGCCGGCCCGCATATACTGATAAGTGCCCACTCCGATAAAGACCGCATCGTACTGAGAAAGTAAGTCGTCCATGCTGATATCTGTGCCTATCTCAGTATTAAGGCGAAATTCCACCCCCATTTCCGTGAAGATCTCACGACGCTTTTCCATCACTGACTTTTCTAACTTGAATGATGGAATACCAAACGTCAGCAAACCGCCGATCTCCGGATTGCGATCAAACACCACGGGCTTCACACCATTGCGCACTAAGATATCCGCACAACCCAGCCCGGCTGGGCCCGCACCAATGATAGCCACCTTTTTATCGGTCCAGGTCACATAAGACATATCGGGCTTCCAGCCCTGGGCAAACGCCGTATCTGTAATGTATTTCTCAATATTGCCGATAGTCACGGCACCAAATTCGTCATTGAGTGTACAAGACCCTTCACAAAGCCGGTCTTGCGGACAAACCCGCCCACACACTTCAGGCAGACTATTGGTCCGGTGCGACAACTCTGCAGCTTCCAGGATCCTGCCCGTACGGATCAACTTCAGCCACTGCGGTATGTAATTGTGCACCGGACACTTCCACTCACAATAGGGGTTACCACAATCCAAACATCGATCAGCCTGAGAATTTACCTGCTGCTTTGAAAAGGGCTCATAAATTTCTACGAAAGAGCGCTTGCGCGTTGTGATTGGCTTCTTTCTCGGGTCGATGCGCTGAACATCGATAAATTGATAAACATTTTCGCTCATACTGCCCCCTATTGTGCCTGTACACGTAATTCAGCACTGCTTCGTGCGCGGTGCCCCAGCAAGCTCTTTACATCGCTTGATTTTGGTTTGATCAGCCTGAACATAGGGACATACAACTCAAAATTAGCCAGGATCTGCTCTGCCCGGCACGATGCAGTATGCTCCAGGTGTTCAGCTATCAGACCACGTAAATGCTCCTGCATGGTATCAAGCCCATCCAGAGGCAGTACTTCAACCAACTCAGGGTTATACCGTTTATCGAAATCACCGGCTTCGTCGAGTACGTAGGCAAAACCTCCTGTCATACCGGCGCCAAAGTTAACGCCTACCTGACCCAACACACAAACCACACCACCTGTCATATATTCACAGCCGTTATCACCTAACCCCTCAACGGTGGCCTGCACGCCTGAGTTACGCACTGCAAAGCGTTCACCGGCACGTCCAGCTGCATATAACTTACCGCCAGTTGCACCATACAAACAGGTGTTCCCTGCAATGGTTGCCAAATGTGTCTGGAAGCTCGAACCAACCGGCGGACGCAGCACCAGCTTGCCGCCCGCCATACCTTTACCGACATAATCGTTGGCATCACCGACCAGGATCATCTCCAGGCCTCCTGCATTCCATACCCCGAACGCTTGCCCGGCAGTACCGTGCAATTCAATCACCACTGGATCTGCTGCCATCCCCTGGTTGCCATGGCGTGAGGCAATATACCCGGACAGCATGGCACCCACTGAGCGATCGGTATTTTTGATCCGGCTCACCAAAGAAGTCCCAGTTTTATCGTCTATTGCCTGTTTCGCTTTTTCAAGCAGGCTCTCGTTAAGCCGTCCCTGGTAGTGAGACGTATTCGGCGCACTGCAATAGAGCGTTTCGCCAGATGGGTTTGTCGGCTTTGCTAGCAAAGGTTGCAAATCAAGTTTCTGCTGTCTTGCCGTTTTGCCTTCAAGTACCTCAAGCAAATCAGTTCGGCCAATTAAATCCGTCAGTTTGCTGATCCCCATAGACGCCATAATTTCACGCGCTTCCTGAGCTATAAAACGGAAATAGTTCATCGCCATTTCCGGCAAACCATGGTAGTGCTTCTGTCGCAGGGTCTCATCCTGCGTTGCAACACCGGTGGCACAGTTATTCAGGTGACAGATACGCAGGTATTTACAACCCAGTGCAACCATAGGACCGGTACCAAAACCAAAGCTCTCTGCACCCAAAATAGCGGCTTTTATAATGTCCAGACCGGTTTTCAGGCCGCCGTCCGTTTGTAAGCGAATGCGATGACGCAGGCCATTTTCAACCAGCGCCTGCTGAGTTTCGGCCAAACCAAGCTCCCAGGGACTGCCCGCATACTTAACGGATGTGAGCGGGCTTGCGCCTGTTCCACCGTCATAGCCTGCGATGGTGATCAAGTCTGCATAGGCCTTTGCCACACCCGTAGCTATGGTACCGACACCCGGCTCAGAGACCAGCTTAACGGAGATCATTGCCTTAGTATTGACTTGCTTAAGGTCAAAGATCAGTTGTGCCAGGTCTTCAATGGAATAGATATCATGGTGTGGCGGGGGTGAAATGAGCGTTACGCCCGGCACCGAATATCTGAGTTTGGCGATATAAGGGGTCACCTTTTCACCTGGCAACTGACCGCCCTCGCCGGGCTTTGCACCCTGTGCGACCTTTATCTGGATCACATCGGCGCTTTGCAGATAATGGGGTGTCACGCCAAAGCGACCCGATGCCACCTGCTTAATTCGTGAGTTTTTCTCTGTCCCAAAACGTAGCTTGTCCTCTCCACCTTCGCCTGAGTTGGAGCAGCCGCCAAGGCGGTTCATAGCAATCGCCAGCGCTTCATGGGCCTCCGGCGATAACGCACCGATACTCATCGCCGCAGAGTCAAATCGCTTGTACAGCTCTGTTGCAGGCTCCACCTCATCCAGATCAATTGCGGGCCCTTGGGTGTTGAGTTGCAACAGATCTCGCAGATTGGTAACCGGACGATTGTTTACCAGAGCGGCATATTTCTGGTAGTCCTTATACTGGCCCGAGCGCACCGCAACCTGGAGGGACTGCACCACATCCGGGTTATAAGCATGATACTCTCCGCCATGGACAAACTTCAGTAAGCCACCGTGGGACAGTAATTTACGCTTGCTGTACGCCAGCTTATGTAGCTGCGCACCATCAGCCTCAAATTCAGCAAATCCCGCCCCCTGAATACGACTGCTAACGCCTTTAAAACACAGTTCAACAATTTCGTCTGACAGACCCACGGCCTCAAACAACATAGAGCAGCGATAAGAGGCAACCGTACTGATCCCCATCTTAGACATGATCTTGTAAAGACCTTTGTTGATGGCATTGCGATAGGCCAGCGTCACCTCACGATATGTTTTTTCGATGACTTTGCTGTCGCACAGCGCAACCAAAGTCTCATAGGCCAGATAGGGGTAAATCGCGGTAGCGCCAAAGCCAAGTAGCACGGCAAACTGATGTGGATCCCGTGCACTGCCGGTTTCAACTATGATATTAGAATCGCAGCGTAAATTAGTATTAACCAGCCGTTGTTGCACGGCACCAACCGCCATTGCAGCTGGAACTGGCATGGTGTCCTGGCTGATATATCGGTCACTTAACAGTAACATGACACAACCAGATGCGGCTTTTTCCTGTGCTTCATCGCAGATCCGCTCAATCGCCGCTTTGAGGCTTTCCGTAACCGGATCGTAGTTCAATGAAATACGACACACGCTGTAGTGATCATCATCTGCCGCTAACAGCTGCTGAGTATCTGAATAGGTCAGGACCGGCGAATCAAACTGCAAGCGTTTAGCATGACCCGTCGTTTCATTAAACACGTTCTGCTCGCGACCGATGCAGGTGGCAAGTGACATCACGTGGTTCTCACGCAATGGGTCAATTGGCGGGTTGGTTACCTGAGCAAATTTTTGTCTAAAGTAATCGTAAAGTGAACGGATCCCCTCTGATAACACAGCAAACGGGGTGTCATCACCCATAGAGCCCGTGGCCTCCTGACCATTCTGGCCCATCACTCGGATCACTTGCTCAATTTCTTCGTTGCTATATGCAAATAACTTTTGATAAATCAGCAAAGTGTCGCTGTCAAAATCGCGTTGCCCGGCATCGGCTTCATCCAGTGCCTCGAAGGGTATTAAGCGCTTAACATTTTGTTCCAGCCAGGTTTTGTAGGGGTGTCGGGCTTTCAGATCTTCATCGATCTCGTCAGACTGCCAAATTTTGCCATGCAATGTATCCACCACCAGCAATTCACCAGGTCCGACACGCCCCTTTTCAATGACTTCATCCGGCTCATAGTCCCAGATCCCCACCTCGGAAGCCAGGGTAATAAAACCGTCCTGCGTTATCACATAACGCGCCGGACGCAGGCCATTTCGGTCTAGATTACAAGCTGCAAAGCGACCGTCAGACATCACAATGCCTGCTGGGCCATCCCAGGGCTCCATGTGCATTGAGTTAAAATCATAAAATGCTTTGAGTTCATCATCCATAGCACGGTTTTTCTGCCACGCAGGCGGTACTAACATGCGCATCGCTCTAAAGATATCCATACCGCCAGCTAAAAACAATTCCAGCATGTTGTCCAGGCTGGATGAATCCGAGCCGCTTTCATTTACAAATGGTGCAGCACTTTGCAAGTCGGGTAGCAAAGGCGAGGCGAACTTGTAAGCCCGCGCCTTTGCCCATTGCCGGTTGCCGGTGATGGTGTTTATCTCACCGTTATGCGCCAGATAACGAAATGGTTGCGCCAACGGCCAGCGAGGTTGCGTATTGGTAGAAAATCGCTGATGAAAAACGCAAATCGCACTGGTCATCCGGATATCTGCTAGATCCAGGTAGAAATTTGGCAGATCGGCCGGCATCATTAGGCCCTTATAAATGGTAACCAGGCCCGATAAGCTGGCAATGTAAAAATCAGGGTCATTACACAAACGCTTTTCAATACGACGACGGGCAATATACAACCGACGTTCAAGATCTTTTGGCCGCCACCCTTCGGGTGCAGACACAAAGACCTGTTCAAACTGAGGCAGCTGCTCTGTTGCGATAGGGCCAAGCATACCTGGATCGGTAGGCACCACCCTCCAGCCAACTAAGGTTAGTGTTTCTTTTTCTAATTCTTCGTTAATGATGTCACGGGCTTGCCTGGCAAATGCCGAGTCCTGATTAAGAAAAACCATACCAACCGCATAGTTTTTACCAAGGTGCCAGTCGTTTTCAGCCGCCACCGCCCTGAAAAAGCTGTCAGGTTTTTGCAGCAACAAGCCACAGCCATCTCCAGTTTTTCCATCCGCAGCAATGCCCCCGCGGTGCTGCATTCTGTCCAGGCCAGTAATTGCCGTGCGGATCAGCTTGTGACTTGCCAAACCTTGCGTATGCGCTATCAGGCCAAAGCCACAGTTTTCTTTTTCTAATGCCGAGTCATATAACATGGACTCCTCCCCTTGCTACAACTGCCAGCCGGTAATTTCAGACGAATTACTGGCAGATAATCAAAGCTAGCCTTGATTAGTATTCGAGTCAATACAATAAAGAATAGTTATTCACATACATGAATATTTCTCATAAAAAAGGTACTTGAATTACTTCTTCTCATTTCTAAAAACAATACTAGAAGGTAGAAAACCACAAAATGACACCGGTATCAAATCAAAATATCGCTGTAAAAAGCGCAGCAAAGAGTAAGTTTACGTAAACGTAACGATCAATATAGTAATGAATAAATATTCACTATTCACCCTGTGAATTTGGCAATCCCTTGTTTTAAGCTGGGCGCGCGCTTGACGCACACGTAAACCTGGTGTTGCAAAACTAATAATGCTGGGTGAAGCTAGGGGAAATATCAGTGGCTGAAAGCTGAGTGATGGCTGCACAGACAAAGTTGTCTAGTACGAAAGAGAGATACAAAAAAGGCATGTGACCAGTTGATTACATGCCTCGGATATAAACGCTATCAGACTTACTCTGCTTTTTCAGCGTCATCTTCTTTGTATTTCGCGGCAGTTTCAGCAATCAGTGGCTGCAACTCGCCTTTTTGAAACATCTCGATGATGATGTCACATCCACCGATCAGCTCACCTTCAACCCACAGCTGTGGAAAAGTCGGCCAGTTGGCATAATGAGGCAACTCAGCACGAATGTCCGGGTTAAGCAAAATATCGACATAAGCAAATTGCTCGCCACACGCCATTAGCGCCTGAGATGCCTGCGAAGAAAAACCACAGTTCGGTAACTTGGGCGATCCTTTCATATACAAGATGATCGGATTCTCTGCGATTTGCTGTTTAATCTTTTCAATGGTTTCCATTATTTACCTCAAAATGACGATAGCATAACTCATCATATCACTCTCTTTGTCACGCAACCGCTGTCATAGGCAGTCAGCATGTACAAAATGAATGCAATCTGAGCCATTCATTCTACAAGTCTTGGCTATTGCCATTGCTGTTTGCCAAAACTTGAGTAAAATACTCAGGAATTATAGTATCACTATATGCCGTCAAATCGTATAGAAATGTAAGTTAAGATAAAAATTGCTTCTATTTGTTTTGGCAATTTAACAACGAAATGGAGATTAACATGGCTTTTGAACTACCGTCACTTCCTTATGCTATCAACGCGCTTGAGCCGCATATTTCTCAAGAAACTCTTGAGTTTCACCACGGTAAACATCACAACACATACGTTGTAAAACTAAACGGCCTTATCCAGGGCACAGACCTTGAGAACAAATCTTTAGAAGAAATCGTATGTAGCTCTGAAGGCGGCGTATTCAACAACGCAGCACAGATCTGGAACCACACTTTCTACTGGCACAGCCTGGCACCAAATGGTGGTGGCGAGCCTACCGGCAAAGTGGCTGACCTGATCAACGCGAAATGGGGCTCATTTGCTGCGTTCCAGGAAGCATTCAACGACAAAGCGGTTAACAACTTCGGCTCGAGCTGGACTTGGTTGGTACAGCTTGCAGATGGTTCTTTGGACATCGTAAACACGTCTAATGCTGCCACTCCACTGACTGAAGACGGCGTAACACCAATTATCACAGTAGATCTGTGGGAACACGCTTACTACATTGATTACCGTAACGTTCGTCCAGATTACCTGAAAGGTTTCTGGGCACTGGTTAACTGGGATTTCGCAAACGACAACCTAGCTTAATTTCAGATAATCCAAAAAGGCGCTCATCATTGCGCCTTTTTTATTACCATTTAACCCTGACTGACTCCGATTAAAGTATCCGACTTTGACTTGTTCCATGCCGTCTCCCCAGCCAATGTAACAGATACTAATATAGAGGCCGCCATCAGCTGCCATCTTACGCAGCATAAACCTACGACTACCCTTCGCTGCTTGGAGCAGCAGACACTATCTAAAACCCCTCTTCTCAACAGCCCAATTGGCAGAAAGTTAACTGCTTTATTAGTCTAATTTAGCCATTTACATGCAAACATGAAGATAAAGCACCGTAATGCTCATTTAGCATCGAATTTCCACACCTGTGCACTTTGCTCAACGGACATTAAATAGCTGGAATTTTTAGGCAATTTTTGAATATCACGCCTAATCTTTAAGTAAACCTATAATTGGTAGTCTCAACTTCTGAGTGGCCTGTCAGCACTGCAGCGGCGGCTGTTATGCCCGTAAGATCTCCAAATCACTACACTTGGCTAATTTTGACTTTTTTCGTATTACTGTGGATTGCCATGTTGTACATTTTACAGATGGGTAAAACAAAAAGACCTAAAGATATATATCATGACATACTGAAATTACTAGGGAAATTACAAAGAATTTGTTTTGTATGCCTTTACATGTTGCTGGCGTCTGAATTTGATCATCGGGGCACTGTCATGCTAATTATATTCAAGTTTGCTCAACAATAATCTGGACAGATCGCAGCCTCATCGATTATGCCACAAAATCAAAGAGTATTTATTTTACATTGAATTAGTGGAATTTTTAGGCAAATTTTGATTAACCCGACTAAGCTTTAAGTAGCCTTGCATTAAGAGACCGCATCATCAACAGGTTATTGGAGTTCATTATGAGTATATTTGAGCATTACCAGTCCAGATACGAAGCGTCCCAAGAAGAAGAGTTCACCATAGCGGAATATTTGGAAATATGTAAAGAAGACAAAGCTGCTTATGCGAGTGCGCCTGAGCGCCTGCTAATGGCAATTGGTGAACCCGAAATGGTCGATACATCCACAGATGCACGGCTTAGCCGTCTTTTTTCAAACCGGGTGATCGCGCGTTATCCGGCATTTCACGAGTTTTATGGCATGGAAGATGCCATCGAGCAAATCGTTTCTTATTTAAAACATGCCGCGCAGGGCCTCGAAGAGTATAAACAAGTGCTCTACTTATTAGGTCCTGTCGGTGGTGGTAAGTCATCAATTGCAGAAAAACTGAAATACCTAATGCAGCAAGTGCCTATTTATGCCATTAAGGACTCGCCTGTTAACGATCATCCACTTAGTCTGTTTAACCCACTCGAAGATGGTGACTTACTGAGCAAGGAATATGGCATTAATAGTCGTTATTTGAGGACGGTGATGTCACCCTGGGCGACCAAACGCCTGCATGAGTACAATGGAGACATTTCTAAGTTTAGAGTGGTCAAGCGCTACCCTTCTATTCTAGACCAAACGGCCATAGCTAAAACGGAGCCTGGTGATGAAAACAACCAGGATATCTCAGCACTGGTTGGTAAAGTAGACATTAGGAAACTCGAGCACTACGCCCAAAATGACCCGGATGCATACTCCTATTCGGGCGCTCTGTGTCTGGCTAATCAAGGGTTAATGGAGTTCGTTGAGATGTTCAAGGCACCCATTAAAGTATTACACCCGCTACTTACTGCCACACAGGAAGGGAACTATAACGGAACAGAAGGTATCTCTGCTCTGCCCTTCAATGGGATTATCCTTGCCCACTCCAACGAGTCAGAATGGCAGTCTTTTAAGAATAACAAAAACAACGAGGCATTTCTTGATCGGGTCTTTATTGTTAAAGTGCCCTATTGTTTGCGCGTATCGGAAGAAGTTAAAATCTACAAAAAGCTCATCGAGAACAGTGAGCTCCGATCCGCACCTTGTGCACCCGGAACGCTCGAAACACTGGCAAAATTTTCAACCTTGTCACGTATTAAGGAGCCGGAAAACTCCAGCATTTATTCAAAAATGCGTGTATATGATGGTGAGAGCCTCAAAGACACAGATCCGAAGGCGAAGTCTTATCAGGAATATCGGGACTACGCTGGGGTTGATGAAGGTATGACAGGTCTGTCGACCCGATTTGCCTTTAAGATTCTGTCGCGTGTGTTCAACTTTGATCATGCCGAAGTCGCGGCAAACCCGGTACATTTATTCTATGTACTTGAACAACAGATCGAGCGCGAGCAATTCAGTGCAGAAGTTCAGGAGCGGTATTTGAGTCATCTCAAAGGCTACTTGATCCCGCAGTATGTTGAGTTTATAGGTAAGGAACTGCAAACAGCGTATCTTGAATCATACTCTGAGTACGGGCAAAACATTTTCGACCGCTATGTCACCTATGCCGATTTTTGGATCCAGGATCAGGAATATCGAGACCCGGATACGGGTCAGCTATTCGACAGAGCTGCGCTCAACGCCGAACTCGAAAAGATAGAAAAACCAGCGGGTATTTCAAACCCCAAAGATTTTCGCAATGAAATTGTTAACTTTGTATTGAGAGCGCGCGCTCATCATAACGGTGCAAATCCTGTCTGGACTAGCTATGAAAAACTCAGAACCGTAATAGAGAAAAAAATGTTCTCCAATACCGAGGAGTTACTTCCCGTTATTTCTTTCAATGCGAAGACCTCCGCTGAGGATCAGAAGAAACACGAAGACTTTGTCAATCGAATGATGGAAAAAGGCTACACCCAAAAGCAAGTCCGCTTACTGTCTGAGTGGTATTTGCGGGTTAGAAAATCTCAATAACATTAGCGGTTGGAGGGTGTTCTATGGCACATTTCATCGATCGTAGACTGAATGGCAAGAATAAAAGTACGCTGAATCGTCAACGCTTTATCAGACGCTACAAGAAACAGATCAAGGAAGCCGTTTCTGATGCCATCAATAAAAGGAGTGTTACTGATATTTCCAGCGGTGAGAGTATATCTATACCACAACGGGATATCAGTGAGCCTGTATTTCACCAAGGCAAGGGCGGGAATCGTGAGCATATTCATCCGGGTAACGATCAGTTCACGACGGGTGACAAAATACAACGCCCTCCTTCTGGCCAGGGTGGCGGTGCAGGAGAAGGTAACGCAAGTGATCAGGGGGAAGGTCAGGATGATTTTGTCTTCTCTATTTCTAAGGACGAATATCTTGATCTGCTATTCGAAGACTTAGAGCTGCCTAACCTGCAAAAAAGCCAACTCGATAAGCTGGTGCAAATGAAGACGCATCGAGCTGGGTTTTGTAATGACGGTATGCCCAGTAATCTGGATATAGTGCGATCATTAAAAGGCTCGGTGGCACGACGTATTGCCATGACAGCCAGCAAACGAAAGCAGCTTAGAGAGCTTGAGGAGCGACTGGTACAGCTCTTACAAGATCCCGTACCCAAGCAAACTGAGATACAGCAACTTGAGCAGAAAATCGCTGAACTCAAGCGTAAGATAGACGCAGTGCCCTTCATAGATAACTATGATTTGCGCTTCAGAAATTACGAAAAGCGTCCTCACCCCACCAGTAAAGCAGTGATGTTTTGTCTAATGGATGTGTCAGGCTCTATGGACCAGGCTACCAAAGATATGGCAAAACGCTTTTATATTTTGCTATATCAGTTCTTAACACGCACCTACAAAGACATTGAAGTTGTTTATATTCGTCACCACACACAGGCCAAAGAGGTGGACGAACAGGAGTTTTTCTACTCCCAGGAAACGGGTGGCACTATTGTATCGAGCGCGCTGAAGTTAATGGATGAAATTATTGCTGATCGTTATGCTCAGGGAGACTGGAATATCTATGCAGCACAAGCTTCAGATGGTGACAATTGGGCGGATGATTCACCACATTGCACGGACATATTAACGAACAAGTTACTAAATGTAGTGCGTTACTACGCCTATATCGAGATTACCACTCGTGCTCATCAGAGTCTGTGGCGCGAATACCAGGGTATCGCAGATACTTTTGATAACTTTGCCATGCAGCATATTCGGTCGGTCGAAGATATCTACCCGATATTCAGAGAGTTGTTTAAGAAAAACCGACAACAAAATGCAGCCTAACAGGGGGAGTGCCTATGACATATAACCCGCTTAATGATGGCCCGGATTGGACGTTCGACCTGCTTGAAGAATATCAGGCTGAGATTGCCCGTGTTGCGGCCCATTACAGACTGGATACCTATCCGAATCAGATTGAAGTAATCACGGCAGAGCAAATGATGGACGCCTATTCTAGTGTAGGTATGCCCATTGGCTATGCACACTGGTCTTACGGAAAAAAGTTCATCCAAACCGAGCAAACCTATAAACGCGGACAAATGGGACTGGCTTATGAAATTGTGATTAATTCAGACCCCTGCATTGCCTATTTGATGGAAGAAAATACCATGCCAATGCAGGCTCTGGTCATGGCACATGCATGCTATGGCCATAACTCCTTTTTTAAAGGTAATTACCTGTTCAAAGCCTGGACGGATGCATCTTCTATTATCGATTACCTGGTTTTTGCTAAAAACTATGTCGCAAAATGTGAACAAAAGTATGGAATTGACGAGGTCGAGAACCTCCTAGACTCTTGCCATGCACTCATGAACTATGGCGTTGATCGTTACAAACGTCCCCAACAGATTTCTATGTATGAAGAGCAGAAGCGCCAGAAAGAACGTGAAGACTACTTGCAGTCTCAAGTCAACGAACTTTGGCGGACCATTCCGAAAGGCAAGCAACAGGATGAACGCGAAGATATTAAGTTCCCCTCTGAACCTCAGGAAAATATTCTGTACTTCATTGAGAAAAATGCCCCGCTGCTTGAGTCCTGGCAGCGCGAAATCATTCGTATTGTGCGCAAAGTATCGCAATACTTTTATCCTCAAAGACAAACACAAGTTATGAATGAAGGGTGGGCAACATTCTGGCACTACACAATTCTTAATCATCTGTATGACGAAGGTAAGCTAAGCGATGCATTTATGTTGGAGTTTTTGCAAAGTCACACTAATGTCGTTTATCAACCGCCCTACAACAGTAAGTTCTACTCGGGCATTAACCCCTATGCACTGGGCTTTAACATGATGGTCGATATTCGGCGTATCTGTGAAAACCCTACCGAAGAAGACAAATACTGGTTTCCCGAGTTTGCAGGTAAAGACTGGCTGGACACCCTGCATTTTGCAATGGAAAATTTTAAAGATGAAAGCTTTGTCAGCCAGTTTTTATCGCCAAAGATCATGCGTGATTTTAAACTCTTTACAATCATAGATAAGGAGAAATCTCCACACCTGGAAGTAGGTGCTATCCATAATGAGTCGGGCTATCAGAAAGTCAGAAACAGTTTGTCAGCACATTATAATCTCAGCAATCATGAACCCAATATTCAGGTCTACAACGTAGATATCAGAGGAGATCGTTCTCTCACATTAAGGTATGTGCCACACAACAAGGTCCCGCTTGCTGACTCGAAAAAAGAGGTACTTAAACATTTGTATCGATTGTGGGGCTTCCCGGTCAAGCTGGAAGAACTTCAGGATGACGGCACGGTAACGACTCTGGGACAGTGTCCGCAGGAAAGCAAAGAAGACTAAATATAGCAAAAAGCCCTTGATACAAGGGCTTTTTATCATATACAAGTTGTCAATACGGCGAGGCTAATGTGCCATAGACGGATCATAGACTGTAACAACATTGCGGCCATTTTCTTTTGAATGGTACAAAGCGGTGTCCGCAGCCTCAATCCACTGCTCGTATTTTTCGAAATTATCGTCGCAACAGGCAATACCCAGACTTACCGTAAGCTTGATTTCTTTATCATCGTAATAAATGACCGAGTTTTCGATCAAACTGCGTAGCCTTTCTGCAAACACTTTTGCGCCCTCGGCATCCGTGTCGACCAAAGTGACAGCAAACTCCTCACCACCATAACGCCCTGCTACGTCTGTTTCACGAAGTGTTTTTTGCAACAAGTCGGAGATATGGCGAATGGCCTCATCACCGCCACTATGGCCATAGGCATCATTTATACGCTTAAAGAAGTCTATGTCGAACATCAGTAAACTGCTACTCCCATGACTACGTTGCAAGCGTTTAAATTCTGTTCGTAAACTCTGTTCCCAATAGCCTCGATTTGCGAGCTTAGTCAGGCTGTCAGTGCGGCTCATTTTTTCCAGCGTTTTATTGACCTTTTCAAGCTCCAGCTTGTTCATCGCTTCATCGGTGACGTCGTATATGATCACACAAATGTGTGCCACTTCTCCTGTCACGGTGGTCAATGGAATGAAGGTCGCATTTTGGTACATATAATCAGCCTTTCCGGTGATCGGCCGATAATTTTTGAAGCGAAAAATGTAGGGTTGCTGCTCCCAAATTGTAAACGACCGGTTTTTCAACACAAAAACCGGCTCAGATTTACTTTTGAACCAGGCTTCATCAATGCTGGGAAACAAATCAAAGACATCTTTGTCTTTCACGGCGCTTGGCAATAGCCCCGAGTGGTTTTCCATAAATCCATTCCAAACACACACACGATAGTTCCTGTCCAGCACGACCAGGCCAACATCCACTGTGTTAAACATATCCATTAACCAATGGATCTCATTCATGTCAAAATCAGATGCAGGCATAATTCTAATCTTCTAGCAGGTACTCAACTTTATATTTGAGTGTTTTAAGTGAGTCTTCGGTAAACAACAACATTAAATCGCAGTTAATATCGTGATTTTCGATTCCGTAACTAATTTCTATGGCCAGCGTGCGTTGCCAACGGGCTTTGTTTGCTTTCACCAGCTCAGAAACTTCGCAATGCTGACCCAATACTACTGGGTGTCCTTGACTGAATGGCATGTCCAGTTGTTTTGATAGACCAGTCAATATGGCACCTATCAAAATGTTGCTAATGTCCATCAGCAGCTCAAGCTCAACTTTTTGGTTCAGCTCGCCCTGATAGCTCATCAAAGAGGCAATTTCTTTAAAACTTGAGTCGTTGAGCAGCAGCAGCGCTTCGCCCGACACCCCTCCACCGATAAAGCCCTGGCATACGCCCGATGTGGTTGCGCTAGCATCGATGGCTTGCAGTGCCATATGTAGCTCATTGACTTCCAGAACGTTTACGTTGGGGATGGGTAATTCTACGAAGACATTCAGCAACCGGGCTAGCAAGTCGCCCGCCTGCCCCATGGCTACATTGGTGATTTCCTGATAAATATCGCGGATCTCAGGCTCAAGCTGTTCGCCGAGTTTATGTACCAGATTAGCCCGAATGGCCTTGTCTTTGATCCCATGGTGCGTGATTATCTCTTCGAGTTTCGCCGCATCACATGGCTTTCGAATAAAATCTATTGCACCCAGTTCCATCACGCGTTGGTGTGCATTTGGCTGGATATCTCCAGAGACGACGACTGTCAAAACATTCAATCCTTGTTCGTTTATTGCTTGTAAAACCTCATATCCATCCATGTGAGGCATATTTAGATCTAAAAATAGGATCTCGGGTGAGACCGCTTTTATCTTCTCAATGCAATCCAGGCCATGCTCAGCAAATTCTACTTTAATATCCCAGTCGTCCGGCAATGACCGCGCCAGTTGCCGGCGAGCCAATTTAGAATCATCGCATATCAGGACAGGTGTTGACATAAAAGCTCTCTTCGCTTATCGGCTAACTTATTGTAAGAAGCCGAAAAATTTCTAGTTATAGTTATGACATAGCAGCATTTTAGGACCTACATGGTAATCAAAGCTTAGCCGATTTACAATCCAATTTACTGCAAAGGTTGGTTATATAATTCCAGTATAATACACTGACGAGAATTGCAAAAAATTAAAAAGGAAATACGTTATGCGAATCATATCCTTGCTGGCTGCGTCTATACTGGCGCTGGCCAATCCAGTGCATGCCAGCGAGCTACCGGAAAACCAGGTTGATGCAGGCAAAGTCAGCGCCCAGGGTAAACCTGTTACTCTGCTGGGGCAAGGCGTTAAGGTTGGTGATCCAGCCCCTGATTTTAAAGTAGTCGATGGCAATTTTGTGCCTGTGACTTTGACTAACTATCAGGGTAAGCCCGTGCTAATCAGCGTGGTTCCCAGCCTGGACACCGGGATCTGCAGTCTTCAAACTAAGTATTTCAACGAAAAAGTGGCCCAGGAGTATACCGGTGTTGCGCTGCTCACGATCAGCGCCGACTTGCCATTTGCGCAAAAGCGCTTTTGTAAAACAGAAAACATTGACCAGATTGATACCTTATCAGACTCAGTGTGGCGCGATTTTGGCGCTAAGTATGGACTCTATATCAAAGATATGGGGCTATTGAGCAGAGCAGTTCTGATCTTAGATAAAGATCACAAAGTGGTATATAAGCAACTTGTTAGCAACCTGGCCAGCGAGCCGGACTACCAAGGTGCTATAGAAGCACTTAAACAGCTTTAATGAGCATAATGGGTGCAAAGCAAAGCCAATACGTGATGCTTTGCGCCAACACACTAAGGCAAGATCATGTCTATATGCTCAATCCCATCTTCAAGATACGCTTCACCACTGGGCTCGAACCCAAAAGACTGATAAAACTGGGTGAGGTAAGTTTGCGCTGCTATCTTAACTGGCAGTTGTCCGTAATGGCTACGACAGGTTTCTATGGCGCTGCTCATCAGAGTTTGTGCAACCCCTTTCCCCCGACAATCGGCTGATACCAATACGCGCCCAATTGCACAGGAGGCTGAATCCGGCTTGTAGCATCTTGCATAAGCCTGCAACTGACCTTGCTGACGTGAGAATACATGAAGGGTATCTGCCTCCTTGTCAATTTCGTCCACTTCCTGATACGCGCAAGCTTGTTCAACAACAAACACCGCAACTCGGGTCTGAAAAATTTGAAAGAGTTCGTCGTGTGACAACTGATAAAAGGTTTTAACTTGCATGGATTCTATCACTATGGGTGTGTGCGCCTCTGGCGAGGCGCAATATTGATTCAGGCAAATAGCCTTTCCAGTTGGTCGCACAACTGAGACAGATTGACGTGATCATGCTCAATCGTCAGGTCGACATAACCATCACTACGAAACGCTCTGTCGAGCTCAATCAGTACATGCGTTCGGTGTGCTTCCGGGACAAATGACAGTTCAACTTCCTGCAGACCGAACAAAGACGTGCTGGAAGGACGATACTCAATTTCCTGGTAGCAGCCAGATACTGACTGAAAGTTTGACGCTTTTAAATAACCACGTTCAACGTCCGCTTTGACCATTCTAAAACCAAGTTTTTCCATCGCCAGTAAACAGTTTTTAACCGCTTCATTCGGATAAATGTGCAGCAAGTCCTTATCACTCGGATCTAATGCCAGATCGATATCTAAGCCGGTTTCAAGCCAAACATAGCTGTGATTGTAAGGCGCATTAATTTCAGTGATCGGTGTTTCCGAGTGCAGCCGGGCTTCAAACGGAATCACTTTTTTTTCACCCGGGGCTATGGTGAACTGACTACCAACGCGCCACTTTTCAATTACCTGGCTCGCGTAATATTCACCATTCTCACCCTCGACCTTCACTTTTGTCATCAACGCTAATTCTAACCCGCTGATTTCTTGCTCTACATCGCCACCCAGAACCACGACCTGCGCCTGGAACTTCTGTCCCGGGTGCAAGTGTTCTGTTTCTAAAATTGTATCTACTTTCGCGGCACCAATACCTACGGATGCCAAGAGCTTTTTAAACATCTTATCTCCTCTCGAGGATGTCCCCTTATCCGCATCTTAACCACATTTTTTCAGCTTTGTCAGCGAAAATTTATAGCAATCAGCTAAATAGTTGACGATAAAACGCAAAACGCCCTTTTTATGGCGCTCGTTAGTCGCCCAGACTGCTAATTTTTCATTTATAAATCAGTTTGTTTTGTTACACTGCTAACACCTTCGACTCGACTGAATCACTATGGAATTACTGTACTTTGCCGTTGCCTTTGCCTGTGGCTTTTCTGTTTATCAACTCAAACTCCCGCCTCTGATTGGCTTTTTGTTGGCGGGCTTTGTGCTCAACCTATTGGGACACAGCAGTACCGACTTGCTCACTCAGCTGGCTGACTTAGGTGTGACGCTGCTGTTATTCAGTATTGGTTTAAAACTGAAAGTATCCAATCTGATTAAGCCTCAGGTTTGGGCGCCGGCGAGCCTGCACTTGGTCACCAGTATCGCCTTTTTCGCCTCTTTATTACTGATGTTAGGCGCATTTGGCTTGCCTTTATTTGTCGACCTGTCGTGGCAAAGTGCCTGCCTGGTTGGCTTTGCATTTAGTTTTTCCAGCACCGTCTTTGCGGTCAAAGTACTGGAAGAGCGTGGAGAAATGGCCAGCCTGCACGGTAAAATTTCTATCGGGATCCTGGTTATGCAGGATATTTTTGCGGTTATTTTCCTGGCTATCAGCACGGGGAAATCACCAAACCTGTGGGCACTTGCCCTGCTGGTTGGCTTGCCTTTGTTACGACCACTTTTGTTCTGGGTATTGAACCGCTCCAAACACGGCGAGTTACTGCCGCTGTTCGGGTTTTTCTTTGCACTGGTGCTCGGCTATCATGGGTTCGAGTTCGCGGGCCTGAAAGGCGACCTGGGCGCCCTGATCATAGGAATGCTATTTGCGCCGCATAAAAAAGCTGGCGAGCTGTCGAAGGCTTTGCTCAACGTCAAAGATATTCTATTGGTTGGTTTTTTCCTAAATATTGGTCTCAATGCCAACATCTCTCTCGAAGCTGTACTAATTGCTGTACTTCTTGCACTCGTGTTGCCTGTCAAAGTGTTTATTTATTATCTGTATACCAACATGTTCAGATTGCGTGCCCGGACCTCCCTGCTCAGTGCGTTCACACTGTCAAATTACAGTGAGTTTGGCCTGATTGTCTGTGCTGTCGCCGCCAGCAGTGGCATGATCACTGCTGACTGGCTTGCCGTGGTTGCACTGGCGGTCTCAGTTACATTTGTTTTGGCCACACCGCTCAATAAAAAAGCGAATGAAATCTATGTCAAACTGGAACCGCTACTGATCAGGTTCGAAAGCGATAAGCGACTTGAAGAAGAGCTGCCGGTTAACCTGACAGACACGCGGATCGTGATCTTTGGCATGGGCCGCATTGGTACCGGTGCGTATGAGACGATACACGCCACCCACCCCGGCTCCGTCGCGGGTGTCGACATCAAACCTGAGGTCGTTGAAAAGCACATCAGCCTGGAGCGCCGTGTACTGTTAGCTGATGCGACTGACCCCGATTTCTGGCAGCGAGTAAACCACTCCAATGTCGATATGGTTATGCTCGCTATGCCCAAGCACATGCAAAATATTTACGCGCTTGAACAGCTCAAAGCGTCCGGTTTCTCTGGCCAGGTCACCGCCATCGCAAACTATCCGGATCAACAAAAAGAGCTTGAAGATTTAGGTGTACATTCTACCTACAACTTCTATCTTGAAGCTGGTAGTGGCTTCGCAGAACACGTCAAAGAAAAATTATTTTCATGATCCAAAAAATAATTCTCAGTATCAATAGCGGTACTGAGAATTATTTCTAATTCCGCATCATATACTTACATCTAGACGTCTAAAAATCAGGCACATAACTCTGACGATTTTGTAACTCTACGATTTACAAAGCTTTACATCATCGTTGGTAATTGCCCCTCAATTCGAAGTACACTGAGCCCAGTAGGTTAGATGCACTAATCTATTTTCTCAATTTAAATCTGATACTTATACCCCTCAATCAGGAACATTGAGCGGGAACGATATTATTCGAGAGGGCATGCATGTTAAAAAATAAATCGGCTTCTTACTTTCCTGCAGCGGTGGATGATGCAAATGCAGGCCCGCTCGCAAAATTGCAAGCACAACTGGATGCTATTCAAGATTCAGGAATGACAGCGTTGACAATTAGGGACATACTTTTTCATAAAATGCTGGACATGCATGCGGTCCCTAAAGAACACTTTTTACGCGATCAGGCGACCCCTGACAGATTAGACGACCCAGCCATCATTGAGCAATTAAACGAGCTGGGTTTCTACCGCACCTCACCAGGCCAGGTGCACTAAGTTTCAATTTATGGGAGCCTACTCTCCCTTATAGGCTGGCAATGCCCGTCGTCAGCCTATTTCTCTCTTTTCACTACCCTGCGCGTTTTGTGAGGCAACAAGCTAAACCACGCCTCTCTTAAAGGCTTCAGATATATCGCACCTAAGCTGTCATGGCCCGCATCGTAACGGCCCACCCCAATCTTTATATCTCTGACTTCTGATGCACGGATCAGTGATCGTCCCAGCCGATCCCAAATGGCCAGTGCCGATCCCAGGTTAGTGTCAAAATGTGCCGGATCCGCACTATGGTGGATCTGATGCTGTGCCGGGCTGATAAACCAGTTTTCTACCTTGTCCCCCCAACTGAGCCAAATATGTGAATGTCGCAGATTCGAGCCGCAGATATTAAACAAAAAGACAAACGCATTCGCCCCCAGAATATCAAACATACTGAGCGCAGTGCCAAAAACAAAATAGCCCAGTCCAACCACAATCCCCTGAGTCAGTGCCATACGACACGCGTACAAGTAGCTTTCAACCGGGTGTGAACGATAAATAGTAAACGGAGTCAGTACTTTTGCGGAATGGTGTACTTTGTGAAACTCCCATAAAAATGGGACTTTGTGCAGCGCCAAGTGTAAAACATAACGGGTAAAGTCATCGACCAGAAACAGCATCAGCGTAAACAAAAAAATTACTACAGAATCATCCCAGGCTAAGTGTAATGGTGCGCCAAACAACCATTCCAGCGCATCTGAAATGGCAATGGCAACTGGCACCATGGTCAGGACGATAGGCGCAAAGGTCAGTGCTTTGATCACCTTGTTGACGACAAACAAGCCATAATCCAGTTTCGCGCTGTCTGATAACCAGACATCACGCGGAAACAGAAAACTCAAAAACCCTTTGAGTGAACGTGGGCCGTGCAGCTTGCTGTAGACCAGGCCAGCCATTATTACAGCACTGAATAAATACAGCCAATAGATTCGTTTATTTGCATCCAGCAAATATCCGGGCAAAGAAGATAAGCTTTGCCAGAGCGTTTCTATCATAAAATGGGCTGACTCCTGTAAAAAAGGCCACTGATGAGTGGCCCTGTAAGTATACTCAATTATGCCAGATACGCAGCTGATTATGCATCTGGCACAGGTTCACCCGGGTTAGAATGAGTATTTATATCCCAACGTAAACTGACGAGGTTTGCCTGGCCGTGCACCATAAGGACGACGACTGACTATCTTTGTCTCATCCAGCAGGTTATCAACCTTAGCATAGACCTGGCCGTATTTACCCAGCTCATAGACCGCTGAGAGATCAACGGTTGTGACAGCCGACACTTCTTTGCCTTCCAGGGCCAGATCGTAGCGACCATTCGGTGCATTTGGATCTGTGCTGCTATCCCAGCTACGTCCCGCCGCTTCCGACATAGAGCCCACATACTTTACTGCCAGTGATACCCGCCAGTCGGGCGCTGAAACACCGATGTTAAAGCTGGCCTGATGCTCTGGCAGATAAGGTAACTCATCGCCGCTCTTTACATGACCCCATTGCGCAAAGTTAGTATATCGATCGTTTTTAAATTCACCTTTGGTATAGGTGTAAACGAAACCGTAAGGAATATCGATCTGCAGGTTCAGAGGATAGCGCTGGCTAAACTGAGCCTCTAATCCGTACACATGTGCTTCACCACCGTTAAATTCCCTGCCAATTTCCAGAGCACCACAGTTAGACTGACCACAGCTTTCTTTCAGATTACTATAGTCATTGAAGAAGCTCACAACCTCAAGCTGAGTTACCCCATCATTGAAACGCCCACCAAATTCATAGTTGGTGCTCTTCTCGATTTCGATATCAACTGACTGTTGAGGTGATGCCGGAGAGAACCCCTGATGAACACCGAATAGAATACCTGAATCTTCCGATAACTGATAAAAACCACTCATACCGGGTAGCCAGATGCGTGTCGTCTTATCCTGCCAGTCATCCGCATTGACAGTGTTCTGATAAGCCATGTCCATCAGTTCACCGCGCACACCCAAACCGAGCGTCAGGGCATCTAGCGTTACCTTGTCCTCAAGGTACACAGACCAGGCCTGGGTATTTTCAGTATTTTGAGAGGTGTACACTTTATCCAACCCAAGGTTAAAGGCACTGCCGTCTCTCATCCCATAGGTTTCTTTGAAGTGCTTCCGCTCAATTTCATCTTCATGGAAGCGAACACCGAACGATAAGGTATTGTCAAACCCCGCCAGCTTAAACTTAGCAGTACCATCTAGCTGGACCCCTTGCGAGAAATATTCACGGTCATTGGTGCCCATCGACAGATAGTTAGGACGTCCATTCTCGGCAATGGAGTCCGCCGTACCGCTGATCACTTGATACAAGCGCTCATACTGCTCATCTTCTGGATTTGCGAGGATTTCAGATAACGTTGCGTCCGTGTTAGTTAGTCCATCGAGCTTTAGCCAGGCACGTTCATAATCGTTTCGATACACACGGGAAGTCAAGCTCACATCCTGATACTTTAGATGGTGAGAAAACATCACCTGGGTGTGCTTGGTGTCCATATTGTCAGGCTGAGACGCCGCATAACGACGATAGGGTGTGGCGTCAAAGTCCGCATCGGTCAGACCCAGATAAGTCTCATTGGACAGCTCATCTGCATAACTGAGCTTGAGTCCGAACGTGTGCTCAAACTCGCCTTGCTGTAACTTGTAGTTAAACTTAGCCAGCAAGTCATTTTTCTCAAATCCGGTATCTGCACCACCATCGAGATCTTTAAACCCATCTGCTTGCAGATTCACGCCTTCAAGCAGGAATCCAACGTTGTTAACCACCGAGCCGAAGTACGCATGCGCTTTGGTATAACCATCACTGCCCGTTGCCAGATCAATGGCGCCTTCAGAAAACTCAGGTACGGCACGCGTAACCAGATTCAGCGCACCCGCAACAGACTGAGGACCATGCTTAATGGCTGCTGGCCCTTTGAATACTTCAACGGCCGTCATGCGCGTTGTTACCGGAAAATAATAGGCTGCGGGCGCTGAATAAGGTGCCGGGCCGATCAGTACACCATCTTCCATAATGGTGATTTTTTTGCTCCGCTCCGGGGTTACACCACGAAAGCCAATGTTAGGACGCAGGCCATAACCATCTTCCTCACGGATATTCACGCCTGGTACTGAAGACAAAATACGGTGGATGTCATCGTACTCAAACTCTGCCAGTTGCTCTTCACTGAGCAAAGTTGCAGAGCCCGCTTCTGTGCGAAGCTTATCGTAATGACTCAGGATCTGAATGTGTTCCATGTCGTCATTTTTTGCATCATCATTTGCCAGTACCTGAGGCGCAGCCAGCGCAACCGCCATGGCCAACACAGATCGTTTCATCATGAACCCTTTAGTCATTGTCACCTGCCGATGTTTTTGGAAGTTCCAGAGCCAATTTTTGGATAAAGTCATTCTTAAGCTGATCAGTCACATCTTTGACCTTAGCATGGGTGTTTATCACCCCGGCTGTGTCTTCACTCAATGCTTGCTGCAAGCTGCCATTGAGCGCTTCTGTCGCGGCTTTGGCATCTGCGATACCCTGCAACATCACGTCTTTGGTCTGGCTGGCATCCTGTTCGTCAAGGAAATCATCAAACCCTGTGGTGTCTTCAGTGTCGGTTCCCTGACCCAGGAAAATTTGTTCAAAAGCAGCAATGTTTGCCTGGATATTTTCTATGGAGTGCTTGGCAAAGCGCGACTCAACCGCCTGCGGACAGACCTCTGTACCACACTGGTTAGCAAACAAACCTAATGGTGTGGCAAGTTTATAGTCTTTGAGCTCTTCCGTCATATAGAACAACGCATCAGAAATAAGATTAACTGCCTGAGTAACATTGGTAAATTCACTGCCTGCTTCACCCGCATTTTTTAGCTTGGCCGCATAGCCTTGTTCACCCGCCCATTCAAACATCAGTCGCTCTGACGTTGCTTTCAGGTCTGTCGATACTTCAACTGCATACTGACAGCGCAATGCGCGTCGTTGCTGCTCACCAAGTGTGTTCCATTGTACCAGAATATCGCCACTGGTCGCTGCTGAGCAGCTGTGGTTTAAATCATTGTTGAACAACAAGTACTCAAGGGCATCCAAACCACGGCGTTTATCGCTGCGTTTACTGATGTCGTAAGGCACGCCATTGATGTCACCCTGAGCAAAATAAGCCACATCCTGATCGACATTACAGTAGTTGGTATCCGGCCAGGAATAGATGTCTTTGCGCAATGCTTTGTCATCTGCCAGCAAAGGGCCTACAATCATCAGCTCAGCATGTTGCCAGCTCACCATCGTTTCTTTCCAGCTGTTTTGCGCAGCCAGCTTGGCTTCATCTCGTGCCGCTCTGGCCGCTTCATCCTGCAGGGTTGGATCAAACGCAGTTTCCAGATCGCAATAGGCTTTCACTATCGCCGGCTGTGCGCTGGCTTTATCTGCAAATTGCTGGAACGTGGGGGTAAACACATTGTCTGTCAGATTAGCCACCAGCTTTTTCTGATCGAACGTCGTTGGCTCTACCACCGGAGTACCCTGATTATACCCTGGGCCCGCTGAGCTGGAGGTACTCTCACCACATCCGCTTAATGCCAAACCAATGGCCGTTGCCAGTAAAAAAGGTCTGGAGTGTATTCTCATTATTTGCCTCAAATGAATAGTCTAGATACGCAAAAGGCTAGCAAAACTTGCTAACCTTTTGACAGTTCAGTGAATCGTTTATAACTTACCAGTTAGCAACATTCTCAGCGTCAAAGCCGTACACTTCTTGAAGGATGTCACGTGCCTGACCCAGCTTCTCAATGTAAGCGTCTACGTCATTTGGCTCGATCACAGGTTGATTACCCATCAGGTCATGCATCTTTTCAAACTGGCCGACGTTACCTTCAGCGTAGAAAGGCGAGTGGCGATTAAACTGGAAATTCAGCGCAAAGCCTTTCATTTCTGACCAGTGCTTAGCCAGCGTAGCGAAGTCTGCTGCAGTGTATTCACCACCAGTCACACCCGCCTTAAGTGCTTGCAAATCTTTCGTTGTGTCATTGATGTAGTGCACCACAGTGGCAGCAATGGCTTTTTCCCACGCCAGCAATGCAGCTTTCGCATGGCCTTTCAGCGTCTCCATTTGCGCATCGCTCAGTGCACCCTCAGTTGAGTTAATCAACTTACGGCCGTTGTAGAATGCTTCAAATGCTTCTTTGGTCAGGTCAGTTGGCTTAGAATTGCCTGCAGTACCACGGTCACGCTTAGCGGCATTGGTCGAGTTGCCAAAGTTGTACTCTGAGTTGAAGTCAATTTTGCCATCGACATTGGCATCGTTGTAGCCCGCGCTGAAACCATCACGGCCGCCTTTACCGGCAATCTCATCGTCCGAGTAGCTCATGTAGTTACGCGCCGCACCAAAGTAACCGAAGCCTTCATCCCACTGGTGCTCAAGGTTCGTGTAAGCTTTACCGTCAACAGCCTCGGTGTTATCAGTCTCCAGACCTTTTCCTTCAGTACCATAGTCCAGGTAATCATCGGCTGACTGGGAGAAAGCCAGCGCACCGTACAGGAACTTTTGGATCATCTGATTCAAATCAACACCGGTTGGCGTTACATACACTGTATCAATTTCGTCTCCACCAGGAGCCGCTGCACCGCCACTATTCACCAGTGCCGCATTTTCAGCCAGCATTGCAAACAATTGCTCAACAACCAACTCAGGTACCGACGTGGTATTGCCTTCAGGTACTTCAACATCCCACCCTGCAAAGTCTTCTGCCTGAGACCAAGTACCTTTGTGCTGGCCTTTAGCATCGTTACCCGCAACTTTACCGCTCAGGTTTTTATGCGAAGAAGAAATAGCATACAAGGTAGTCTGCAAAGCAGTTGGCTCTGAGGTGGTAACCGTCAGTAGGCGGCTTTCCCAGACACTTTCATAATTTTCTTCAGAAACCGCATAAATCTTATTGAGCTCTGTCAAAATAGCGTCTTTGCCTTTTTGCGAGACAGTAACGAACTCATCGCTTTTAATATAGTTAAACAACTCTTTAATTAACACGTGACGCGCAATCTGACCCGAGTAAGCAACGCTTGATTTGCCTGCCTCAAAACGACTGATGAAGTCATAATCCATTTCATCCAGCACTTTGAAAGTCACATCAAAGGTTTTTTCGTTTTCACTGTCTTTTACGGTAACCGTAACGGTCACTTCCTGCTCTAGCTCGTAGTTAAGGTGCTCGCCCGCTCTCAGCGCAAGAATACCGCCTTCTTTAATTTCGAAACGCTCATCAGACACAGATATAGTATGCGTATCATCGTCGCTGTCGGTTACCACTAAAGTACCAATCTCAACCGCAACCATGTTTTCAGTCACAGTGACTTCCGTTGCGTCTGCATCCTTACCTTTCAGTGTAACAGCGGTAGGCGCCGCATTCGTTGTTTGGTCTGGTGTCTGACCGTTGTTGTTATTGTTGTTGTCATTTGAGCTTGAACCGCCACACGCAGTCAAACCTAAAGTGGCAACTAAAATAGAAGTAGCTAGCAGAGATTTTTTGAAAATCATTGAGCATTCCTTAATAAAGCAATGTTAAAAATTATTCTTAGTCGCGTTAAGTATACACCGCTTTAAATAGCAATCAATTCTATTTACGTTGCCAAATGCACGATTTAGATCAAGGAATGCGCAGATTTATCTGTTTTATGTGTTAACAGGAATTAGAAAGGGGCGCCCAGATAGCCATGCAACTATTTGATTTATATCAAATTAATAGTAAAACTAAAGGCGTATTAACACGGCGGATGGTAGGATTTGTACAATTGAGAACGAATGGATAGTTCGAATAATTGGAACTATCCAATATGAAAATTTCACCAAAGCATGACTTTATTCAAGAGCTGACCAGGCATCTTTTACAAACAGATAACCTTTACGCCAAACTGTTTTAATTTTTTCTGCACCTACGGCGGTATCTCCGAGCTTTCTGCGCAGACAGGAAACGCGCACATCCACTGTCCGACTGTTGGCCTGATAATACTGTCCGACCACCTTTTTGTAGATTTCCTCCCGACTAACGACCTCAGGCGCACGCGAAGCCAGTAACCACAACAACTCGAACTCATGGCTGGTCAAATTAATTGACTGCTGCGCCAGTGATACGCTGCGCTCGTTCAGATTCAGATAGAGCTGTCCAAAGTGCAGTTCACTAGGTGTATCAGACTTGACCATTGATATGCAGGGACGCTTGCGTGCCAGGGCACCAAGTCGGGCTCGCCATAATCGGGGTTTGGCCCCGCAGGAAATAACATCATCGGCCCCGAGCTCCAGCATCAGGCTTTGCAAGTCTTCATTGTCCTCATCCAAAGACACTATCAGGGGGGCATCGAAGCTCGTTTTAAGCAGGTTAATAGTGTCGCACTGTGCACTGGTTGCCAGCGCCTGACCAATCACAATACTGTCGACCTGCTGAGCGGTACGCCCTTTGCTGGTTGCCTCATGAATATTGATAAACTGCATAGTAAAACCATGCTGCTGCAGTGCCTCAAAAGGTGCGATGCTGTGTCCCTTTTCATCTTGCGCAATTAATACCGTTGACACGAAAAAGCCTCGTTCGAACTATTTATGCTGGCTAGTCTAGTGGGCTTAGCTGAACAAACGCTTTACGCAGCAAACAAACGAGCAGCCACACGGAACAAAGCACTCACCACAGGGTCCTGCAGGCGTTTCTTTTTGCACACCAGGCCAATCTCTATTTCTTCGCTTTGTAAACCCAAAGTTTGTACCTGATTTCTAAATGGGCTTTGCTCCAATACTACTTCGGGTACATAGGCAATACCAAAACCCAGGCTGGTCAGTGCCACCATCGCCTCATGACCCGAAACATGTGCATAAATTTTTGGTTGCAGCGCTTTTTTCTTAAAAAATACATCCAGACGCTCTTTCAGTACACCATGTTCAGGGACGATAAATGGTATCTGGTGCCAGGGTAACTCTCCGCGATGCTGTTCGAGTAACTCACTTAACGGGCATTTCATCGTCGGGGCAATGAACAGCAGCCGTGAGCGGCCAATGCTGAGATATTCCAGACCTTGCGGCAAATTACGAGGCCGGACCGCAACGGCTACATCAACTAACTCTCCCTGGACCTGTGTAATAGAGTTAGCCGGATCGCCGGTCAGTAAATTCAGTTCAACCTGGGGAAAGTCCTGACGGTAGCGTGCAAACAGGTCATAAATAAAACTATAGGAAGCCGTTACAGAGCAAAACAGGCTCAGCTCGCCGCTCAGGGGCTTGTCTTCATCCAGGCATTCGCTTTTAAACTGACGCCAGCTTGCCAGCGTCGCTTGTGCATACTGAATAAAAGCCTGCCCTTGTGATGTCAGCGCGACACTGCGATTGTCACGAATAAATAGCGGCGCCCCGACCTCCTCTTCCAGCTGTTTGATCTGACGGCTGAGTGTTGGGGGGCTAATATAGCAGCGCTCACTGGCGCGAGAAAAATGCAGCGTGTCCGCCAGAGCCAGAAAGTACTTCAGTTGTTTGTGATCCATTTTATAGTTACTCAGCATATTTCATAATATGAAATACAATAGTTTAAATATATCATTTTACGCAACTTAAACTTACCACTAGGCTAGAACCTATCTCTTATTCGGACCAATCAGACAGGACAAATCATGGCGAACTATTTCAATTCACTGCCACTACGCGAGCAACTGGCCCAGCTGGCTCAGTGCCACTTTATGGACCCTAACGAATTTGCGGACGGTGTTAATGCTCTGCTTGGTAAAAAGCTGGTGATCATCGGATGTGGCGCTCAGGGGCTGAATCAGGGTCTGAATTTACGTGATTCTGGCCTGGATGTCAGCTATGCGCTGCGCCAGTCTGCCATTGATGAAAAACGTCAGTCATTTCAAAATGCCAACGATAATGGATTTGCAGTCGGCACCTACGAGACCCTGATCCCGCAGGCTGATCTGGTGCTGAACCTGACCCCAGATAAACAGCACTCGGCGGTTGTTGACGCGGTCATGCCGCTGATGAAACAAGGTGCGACACTGGCCTATTCACACGGCTTCAATATTGTTGAAGAAGGCATGCAGGTACGCGACGACATCACGGTTATCATGGTAGCCCCTAAGTGTCCGGGTACTGAGGTACGCGAAGAGTACAAGCGCGGTTTTGGCGTCCCAACCCTCATTGCGGTACACCCCGAAAATGATCCTCAAGGCCACGGTTTGGCACAGGCAAAAGCTTATGCTGCTGGTACTGGCGGACACAGAGCGGGGGTACTTCACTCTTCATTCATCGCCGAAGTCAAATCCGACCTCATGGGCGAGCAGACCATACTGTGCGGCATGTTACAGACCGGTTCACTGCTGTGCTTTGATAAAATGGTCGAACAAGGCATAGAGCCTGGTTATGCATCCAAACTGATCCAATATGGCTGGGAAGTGATCACCGAAGCACTGAAGCATGGTGGTATCACCAATATGATGGACCGCCTGTCTAATCCTGCAAAAATCAAAGCGTTTGAATTAAGTGAAGAACTCAAAACCCTGATGCGCCCACTGTATAACAAACATATGGACGATATCATCAGCGGCGAGTTTTCACAGGGTATGATGGCCGACTGGCATGAAGACGATGCTAAGTTACTCAGCTGGCGCGCCGAAACCGCTGAAACAGCATTTGAAAAACAGGCTAACTGTGAGCAAGAAATTGCAGAGCAGGAGTTTTTTGACAATGGTATTTTGATGGTTGCTATGGTCAAAGCTGGCGTAGAGCTGGCATTTGAAACCATGACCGCCGCGGGTATCATCGAAGAGTCCGCTTACTATGAGTCTTTGCATGAAACGCCATTGATCGCCAATACCATAGCACGCAAAAAGCTGTTCGAAATGAACCGGACGATTTCAGATACTGCGGAATATGGCTGTTACTTGTACAACCATGCCTGTTTACCATTACTCAAACCATTTATGGAAAAAATCGGTACAGACGTTATTGGTAAAGGGTTGTCACACAGCTCTAATGAAGTGGATAACCAGGCACTGATCAACGTCAATGCCGCTATCCGTACTCATCCGGTTGAAGTGATTGGCAATACCTTACGTGGCTATATGTCAGCCATGAAGAAAATCATCTAACCAATTGAATAATATAAGTATAACCTAGATTAATTTTCGTTATACTCACGCTTTTGCCATTTTAGTTCGCTTGTTAGAAACCAAGGCCCACCTGCAATGCAGTGGGCTTTTTTGCTATTAAAAACATGACACTATTACGACAGTGGCTTTATACCTATAGGTGTTAATTATTGACCATGCTAAAATTATGACACACGGGATTTAGAAGTAGTGAGTTTAATGCATAACACTGGTTTAACAATTACACAACGAATTACTCTACTGGGTAGTCTAATCGCTGTTGTGGTCGCTTGTCTGATCGGCTTTATTTCAACCTATCAGGCCAAGTCTATGATCGAAACCCGCATGCTGGGCTCTGAGTTGCCCAGCAAGGTTGAGAGCATCAACAAGTCGATTAGCCAACAAATCAGCCAGCTAAAGAGTGCGGCAAAGCAGCTTTCGAGTAACCAGTTTTTACTCGATGCGGTCAGCAAAGGTCAGCTGAATGAACAGGTGCTGCTCGCAGAATTGGCCCGCGTACAAAATCAGTACGCCCTGGTCACCGCCTCATGGGCAAACAGAGAAACGCGACAATACTGGAACCAAAACGGTTTTTTACGCGTGCTCAACCAGCAACAGGATGGTTGGTTTTTCCACTTTACGCAAAGTGCACAAGAGTACTCAATCAGTATCTACCAGGAAGCACCTGGGGACGTGAAAATGTTTGTCAATCATCAGCAAACGAATGGCCTTGGCTTAGCAGGCCTGGCGAAAAGTATTGATGCCATGCAGACCATGCTGGCCAACATGACCATTGAACAAAGCGGCTTCGTGTTTGTCGTTGAAAAGACACAAGGGGTTGTTCAGCTTCACCCCGACGCCAGCAAAGTGGCTAAAACAAAACTGCTTGATTTATATGGTGCGCAAGCGGCTAGCCAGCTGCGTAATAGTCGCGACTTTGTTGTACTGGACCTTGAAGCGGGCGGCATCCCTTCATTGGTAGCCGCCAGCCCGATTGCAGGCACTGATTTGCTGGTGATTGCACAGGTCCCTAAAGCGGAAGTATTCTCTCAGGTTTCCTCTTTGCAGTGGCAAATCGTGATCTGGTCACTGCTAGTGGTCGCAGTGGTATGTATCGCCAGTATGGTTATGGCACGAAGCCTCAGCGCACCTTTGTTGAAAATGGCTGATGTGTTCCGCCAGCTTGGTAGTGGTGATGCAAAGTTGAATTATCGGGTACCCAATGCAGAGCAGCCTGAGCTACAAGCGCTGGGACAGGGGTTTAATCAATTCATCGAAAAAATTGAAGCCGCAATCTGTAATGTCGCTAAAGAAAGCAGCGATATTCGTATTGCCAGTGAGCATGTCTTTGCACAGGCAAAGAAAAACTCTTCGTCACTGGATGAGCAAAAATCTCAGACTTTATCTGTGGCGGCGGCGATAAATCAGATGGCCGCGACGGTACAGGAAATCGCCGGCAGTGCCAATAATACCGCCAAGCTCACCGATGAAAGCCGCGAGCACACTAAACACAGCCACAGCTGCGTGCAACAAAGCCAATCAACGCTGCATCAGCTGGCATTGGATATTCAGCAAATGGCTGATCAGGTTGCCACTTTGGCCAGTAAAACCCAGTCCATCGCCAGTATTTTAGATGTGATCCGAGGGATTTCTGAGCAGACCAACCTGCTCGCGCTCAACGCCGCAATTGAATCAGCTCGCGCTGGTGAACATGGTCGAGGTTTTGCTGTAGTTGCTGACGAAGTCAGAGCACTGGCAAGCAGAACTTCTCAGTCAACTGACGAGATTCAGGCGACCATTCAGGAGCTTACAGCGGCATCGGATTCCATCGTGACACAAATCGCACAGTCATCCGATCAGGCTCAACAAAGTGTTAATAACATGCAAACCTCTGTGGAGTTAATGGATACCATCACAGAAACCGCCGATCAAATCAACGATATGACGACCTTGATTGCCACAGCCACGGAGCAGCAAAGTAACGTGGTGGCCGATGTGGGACGCAGCATCGAGCAAATCAGCGTGATCAGTGACGCTGTTATGAGCGAGCAACTTGATACCGAACAGGCAATTCAACAGCTGGCCAATTCGGCCAAAGCACTCGATAAACTGGTTGCCAGTTTCTAGTGTGGACAAGCGGTCACTCGTGTGTGGCCGCTTACTTTAATCTTAAAATCATCCTATTACGTTTCTTTACAAGCTTATCTTGCACAGCCCCCAGCCTTCATTAAGCGCACCTTTACTGCAACGGATTGTAACAATTTTTGCTTCCTTAACTGGCCAAAATAGCTACACTGAAAGAAAGCTGTAAAATTCAGGAACGTCCGTATGTTGCCCTATGCTCGTTTTGCCCGCCGCTATCTCTGCCCTTTGCTGGCCATCTCCACCTTGTTGCTCAGCGGCTGTGAATCAACCAAGGTAGAACCAGAAGTGAATATGTTGCTGTTGGACAATGTCCCATTCAGTCAACATGCTGTAGAGACACAAAATGAAATTTTTGCGTTAGACGCCAATATTCGGGCCACACTTGATCGTTATCTGGATCGTAACAATGGTTCAAACATTAAAGTAGCTGAACAGCTACTCCAGTTTTTAGTCGAAAATGGGGATTCAAGTCTCTCCTATATGCGTGGTGCCAATCTCAGTGCTGCGGAGGCATTTTATGATCTCAACGCCAACTGCCTGTCACTGTCGATCCTCGCATATAGCTTATCAGACTACCTAGGTTTTAAAGGTCAGTTTCAGCGTGTACACATTCCTGAGTATTGGGCACAGACCAAAGGCTACAGTTTGCTGACCGGACATGTGAATTTGGTGGTAACCCAGACCAATTCCGGGGCTCGCAAAAACAGCGATAATCGCGAGGTCTTGTATACACGTCCGGCACGGGTTGTGATTGATTTTGACCCTAACAGCCGACAACAAAAGTTCACTACCTCGAAAATCAGCAAAGAGCGCATCACCGCGATGTTTTACAGTAACAAAGGTGCGATGCACATGATCAATAAAGAAATGGATATGGCCTACAGTTACTTTAGAGCAGCCATTGACATTGATCCGCTCTACTCCGCAGCCTGGGGCAATCTGGCTGTGCTGTATCGTATCAACAATCATACTGAACAGGCCGAGTCATTGTATCAGCAGGCACTCTTGATCAACGATGAAAACAAAACGGCACTGGGTAATCTGGCACTGCTGTATGAGCTAACCGACCGACCTGAAAAGGCCAAAGCGATCAGGACGCAACTTCATACCCTGCGTAAAGACAACCCTTATTATCAGATTGCACTTGGAGATGAAGCCTTTGCGAATGAAAACTACGACAAAGCACTGAAGCACTATCGTACCGCGAATAAGTTGTCGGCATCCATCCACGAGGGCTACTTTGGTTTGGCAAAAGTCTATTATGTGCAGGGTGATCTTGAGTTGAGTAAAACGTTTCTCAACCGGGCACTGAATCATGCCAGCTTTACCCATGATAAGAAACGCTACCGGAACAAACTGGAGTGGCTCAGTGCAGTGGCTAAAAATTAGTTTTTTGTGGCTGTGCAGTATGGCTGCACTCGCACAAGCTAACACGCAACTGGAGATCGACCTTAAAGTACTGACAAGCGCAGACCATGGCGGCCGAGGTTCTGGTGATCTCGAGGTTAGCGCGAGCGCGCAATATATTTACACACGTTTCAGTGAGGCCGGGCTTGATGCGTATTACCAGTCTTTCCGCTTTCGTCAGGGCCTGGGTAAGCTGGGGCATGGTCACAATGTTGTCGCCGTTTTACCCTGTAACGTACCAGTCTGCGACAAATCGCTGGTGATCAGTGCCCATTACGACCATCTTGGCAGCAGAGGAGCTCGTTATTACCCCGGCGCCAATGACAATGCCTCAGGTGTGGTGGTCATGCTGGATATTGCGCAGCGGCTGGTGTCGCATCAGCGGCATCGCGAAATCATATTTGTTGCCACTGATGCGGAAGAAAAAGGCCTGTACGGCGCACACTTTTTCGCAGCGACCCTGAACCCAAATCAAATTGCGCTGAACATCAATCTGGATATGCTCGCTGTAAGCAACAAAAATCGTTTGTATGTACTTGCCTCAAAGCAGGCAAGTGCATTGACCCAGGCCATTGAACCAGCATTTAACAGCCAGATCCGTGCTCAGATCTACACATCTGCTAACAGTATGGCTCGTCGTTTAGACACACCCAGAGTAGACTGGCTCAGAGCAAGCGATCACTATGCATTTCACAAAGTCGGGATCCCCTTTGCCTACTTCGGTATGGGTATTGACCCTTATCACCACACCCACAAAGATCGATTTGATAAAATCGACTTGCCTAAACTCGCTCAGGTTTCAGAGCATATTAATGCTTTTATATCCGCATTGTCAGTAGCAGCGGCGCCCTGAACCAGTGCGACTTTACGTGACTTAGATAAACGCTTGAAGCGCCATTCTAATCGGGCTGCTGTGCGCTTATCTCCAACAGCAAGGGTATAAACAAGCCTGAGTGGACCTTTGCCTCGTAAGTTTTTTGCACCTTTGCCTGCTACATGCTCCGCAAAACGACGAGTCACATCATTGGTGATCCCGGTGTACCAATGTCCAAAGCGGTTTTCTACTATATACAGGTGCCAGGGTTGCTCAATTTTACTCATAGCTTTGACGACTCACTACAAAGAATGGAACTATTTTAACGGTGAACTGTCGAATCTTACCAATAATTCTACTTTACCTTCTTTATCCATTCTGTATCATTCATACAACCAAAAATAAGGATACACATACATGCAGTTAAAAAAGCGCCTTTTTGTTTGGCTTAGTATTATTCTTGCAACGACATTACTGTCTGCCTGTTCCAGTTGGGTATACCGGATAAATGTGCCTCAGGGTAACTTCCTGGAGCAATCTGATGTCGATAAGCTCAGAATTGCTATGACAAAAGAGCAAGTTTTATATGTATTGGGCACGCCTGTCGCTAAAGACGCGTTTAACAGCGAAATCTGGCATTACTCATATGTGTTCAATCTGGGCCGAGACTCAGAACAACGCCGGGAGTTGGTCGTCTACTTCAAGGGTGATAATCTGAATGATATTTCCGGAGACTTTGATAAACCGGCAGAGTTTAATACGCCGCTGACAGAGTAAGTATCGCCCCTGCTCCCATAGTAAAAGCAGGGCTGCGGCTCTGCTTTTAACTTCCCATCACTGCGATTAAGACAACGACACTGAATAATAATTGCAGTGACATACTTAACCAGGCCAATACATTCACACCGACCAGACTCCAGGGCGATGCATCCTGAGGATATAGTGGGCTGCGCTTTTGCCAACGTGCCAAAGCGAAAAACAGCAATGTCAGACTTGATATCATGATTGTGGCTGACAACTTATTATTGTGCGCGTCATTGAAAAAGAAGCTCAGTTGTACAGGCATCAAAATCGCCACTAAAGCATATAAACTATACACCCGCGCCACTTTTTCGTACTTTGCTGCAAACGATAGCTCAATGATCCCCCTTGCTTCGAGAAATTTCTTTGCTGCAACCGCTTGCGCCTGATTTGCAATGCGATAGGGCGTCATGCCGGTCACATCTGCCAGTCTAGGATCAACTTCCATAGATTCAACCAGTTCAAGCATAGCTGTAGAATTAGATAGCACCGCATAATGCATCAGGTTACGCCCTAAATCATCCAGAGCGTGATGATCATGCTGCTCCTTTAATGCCTGCACAGCGCTAACAAAGCCCTGCTCTACCAGCCACATCATGGCCGATTTTCCACCCTGATCTTTACTTTGTCCGCTTGCGCCTTGCTCAATGAGCTTGAGGGCGACAGATTGCTTGGCACTCTTAGACATAACATGGGCAAGCAGCGCCTGATCCAGCAAACGCGTCACTGCATCACCATCGCATAAATGTTGCAACAACCCAACATAGACTTCGTCACTTTGTAACCGCTCTACTGCCAGTTGCAAAGTTGCCACGCTATCTTGCAAGGCCGTTTTCAGTATATTACTCAGATGTTGCCGACTTTCTTCATCCGCCGTACACCATAAATCACAGGCCTCTTCCGCTGTGAGCGTTAATCCAGATTGCAATAACACCAGCAACGCACGTAGATAAGTCTTGTTCAGCAACAAGTTGGCGGGCGAGATCTCTGTTTGATAGGCCAGCTGTGCTTTAATATCCGCATACTGTGTAAACACACCTAGCAACTTTGCTATCAACTCATCCTGGCTTACTCCTGCGTCTGTAATATGTGCTAACAACTCATCACAGTAACTTTGGTGTGCCTGATCATAGTCATCAATATGCTGATAACGGCAAGATTCGAATGGCTCCAGAGGTTTTAGCCATAAAATATACATCAGGGGGGGCAAAACTGACGAGCGCACACCCTGCTGATCTGTCACCGTTTCACACTCAGGCCAGGCCTCGAGTGCATCCAGGATAAACGCCCCATTATTTTCAACCAACCCTTTGAGTAGCAGAGGATATTGAGCCGGCCAAATTAAAACATGCTCCATTAAAGAATTAACCACCTTATTTGTCATATCACGCGTCAAGTGTCATTGATATTGTCGCAGTGCCATTGGCGAAATGATACCAATTGCATCATAAAAAAGCTGCTGCTGATCTCAAGAATCTGACCTTGTTACCCAGTACAGTTACAAACAGGCGTACAACTGTATTACTGCGGACTGAAAAACGCCTGTAAGGATCTCAGCGTCCTGGCAGTTAACAAAGCCTGAGTCTGCTGTGTGCTCATCGGGTCCATACTGCAACTAACTTCGCGCTATGCTTGAGGTCATGAAGGCTTAAGATATACAATGGAGGTGAACGTCCAATGAAGGCCCTGTGATAGGGAGCAAGTCAAGATGGAAAATACTTTACCAACCTGGCACGTAGTACTGATCATCGTGATGGTACTCGGGTTCATCATCAGTAATATTATGCTGCTAAAATATATGACCCGCTTTGATTTAAAAGGCAAACTCGATAAACAAACCAAACCTGACTCACAGACCAGGCCTGCAAAAAAGAATGACAAGTAGGGCTGTTGCTCCAACCCTACTTAAGTTGATTAGCCTACCAGCCAGTGCGCCATCAGTGCAATCACAGGTAATGTCACCAGCGTGCGCAAAATAAAGATGCAGAACAACTCAAACAGGTTGACCGGGATCTTACTGCCCAGTAGCAGCGCACCGACTTCCGACATGTAAATCAGCTGAGTAACACTCAGTGCCGCTACGATAAAACGCGTAACATCGCTTTCTATGTTTGACGCCGCCAGAATAGACGGGATAAACATATCCGCGAACCCAACCATAATGGTTTCGGCCGCTTTGGCCGCTTCTGGCACCTGCAGCAACTCAAGGTAAGGGACAAACGGCTTGCCCAGGATCTGGAAAACCGGCGTATGTTCAGCAATGATCAGTGCAAACGTACCGACCGCCATAACCACAGGTAAAACCGCAAACACCATATCCAGCGCATTATGCACCCCTTCTTTCAGTGTCCCTTTTACCCCTGGTGCTTTCTCGGCTTTTGCCAGTGCGACATCCATTGCGTGACCAAACAGTGTTTTTCCTTCTGGCACCAGCTCGGCACCCGGGTTGGCATCACTGCCATCGACATAACAGTCTCTTTTCCAGCGAAGCGGTGGCAAACGCGGCACAATAATGGCGGCAGCAATCCCCGCGGCACACACGGTCAGATAAAACGGGGCAAACAAATGCTCCAGTTTCACCTGACCAATCACCACCAGACAGAAAGTGATCGACACCGCCGAGAACGTCGTGCCAATAATGGCCGCTTCTCTTTGCGTGTAGTGTTTGTCTTCATACTGGCGAGAGGTCATCAGAATCCCCACACTACCGTCTCCAAGCCACGATGCGACGCAATTCACGGCACTGCGGCCGGGTACCCCAAACAAAGGCCGCATCACTTTGGTCAGCAAGGTGCCTACCAGCTCTAGCAAACCAAAGTTAAGCAACAGCGGCAGCAGCAAGCCAGCCAGGACAAACACAGAAAACAATACGGGTAACAGATCATTGAGCACCAATGAACCGGTATGTGAAGAATGAATGGCTTCAGGACCGACCTTAAAGTAAGTCATCAATATAAACGCCATACCCGCTAACCGGGTAACCAGCCAGATAGGACTCACGGCAAACAAGTGCCGGAACAGGTGATTCTTCAGCAGCTGCCTGGGCTTCACCAGCGCAACAAAGGCACTCATCACCCCGGTGATACACACAATACTCACTATCATGGCGTGAGCAAAGGGCGCTATCCAACCCTGTAGTGTCTTGGCCATAACCGCGATAGGAATGGTCATTGCCTCACCTATTGCCACAGGTGTCATAAATAAAAACACCCCGATCAGGGAAGGCACGATAAACGCAAATAACGTGCGCCAGTTTGGCGACGCTGAGCCCGTAGATTCTGACATCATATGATTACCCACTAAAAAGAAAAAGAGCGTAAGGCTCTTTTTCATGTTACTTCAACTCATTGTTTTTATTTTAATATTTTGATTTATATAAAATATTATATTTGCAGACCTCGACTGCGAAGCACCTCTAACAGAGATTGCAACAACAGTTCCATAGTCTGTGCATCCAGCACCTGCTCCTCGCTATCCAACCAGGTCAATGCCGTTTGACCATCGTCCGTAGTAGATACTTTGACGATATAATCACCGTCTGCTACCGGCAACACTGTGGCTTCCTCGCCCCAGATAGAATCCCAGACACTTTGATCTGGTGCTTCATAACGTATTTTCACCTGATCGTTGTCTCTGTCTAAACGAATAACGGTAAAGTTTACCCGCTCCAGGAAATTCGACAGGCGATCCATCACAGCGCTCTTTTCGACCAAAGTCAGCATGGCAGCATTACCATTCTGATCAAAGCCGCCTTGCAAAGATAATAGCCCCTGTTGCTTGCGCAGCTCAACGGCCAGTAGTCTGTAGCGATAGTCAAATTCTGCGATCACTTCGTTCAGAGCACGTACTTCTAACTGTTGCTTCAGCATGTCAGTAAGTGGCTGTTCGTCACTTTGATAATCAAGCAGCCTTGCACTCAAAGAGGCCGTGCGTTGATGTTCTTTTTGCTCTACCGTGAAAGCGAAGCGTTGGCGCGAAACCTCAACGATGTCTTCCCACAGCCAGCCCTCATCTTTTCTGATCAACGAGTACCAGTCGGTTTCTATCGTCCCTTTCTGACGAGTATCTTTCAGGATTTGCGTGTTGTGATTGACGATCACACCATCTAAAGACTCCCAGATAAAGGCTGCTAAGTCTTCAATGCCATCATTTTTGTCAAAATAGACTCTGGCGACTTTGTCTTTACTCTCCGCCCAGCTGCCCTGTGCCAGTGTCAGCACTTGCTGAGGTGGCCGGTACAGCTTATTCTCACCATCTGCGTTGTTGTCATAAACAGCAACAGTCATTTTGTATTGCGGATCCTGATACGGCTGCTCAAGCCCGGCAGGCACGCTAATTCCTTCATTAACGCGGTAATTTTTGCTGTGATGTGCATCATTTTGAAATACACTACATCCCGTTAAACCAAGTAAAACACCTAAAGCCAGTGCTTTTGGAACCCAATACTGCACGAATAAAACTCCTTAGCAAACCCTGTTATATTTATTTACGGTAAACGAATATCGTCTTTATATGAGTGGGGATTGCCGATTTGGTTCACTGCCGGAACAACTTTTTATATTCGTCCGGCGAGCCTAAACAACTTGCAAAATTTGCCCTATGTTACTTGCCTCGCCCTGTAAACACAAGATGTGAGCCTGTCCGACTCAGTATCTGGTATAGCAAAACCGCAAAGCCTTGCACTGCCGGTATCCCAAGTTACTAAGTTATGTTAGTATTTACGGCTATACATCTAAAACTTGCCGTCAGGCATTACCATATTCTCAGCGTATAGGGTGCTCTTAAATGACCACATTTACCAACCAACAATTGGTTTTGACTGCAATCGGGGAAGATCGCTCGGGGATCGTCAGTGAACTGACTATGCTGGTCAGTGAATGTAATTGCAACATCATTGATAGCCGTATTGCGATTCTCGGTAACGAATTCACTTTCATCATGTTGTTGTCGGGCGACATGGCGGCAATCAGCCGTGTTGAGCACACCTTACCCACGAAGGGAATGGAGCTGGGCTTACTGACCATGATGAAGCGCACAGCCAGCCATCAACAAAACGAGTTCAGTGCCGGTTATACCCTGGAATACAAAGGACTCGATGCCCCTGGTACTCTGAGCAAAGTGACACGCTTTTTTGCAGAACACAACATCAGTATTTGCTCTTTGAAGTCTGATACTTATGAAGAAAATGACGCATTGCATATGCGCTGTGAAATCGAAGTCAATATTCCCATTGAGGTCGATGCTGACGCGTTTAAAATACAGTTCGAGCATCTCTCAAACTCACTAAATCTGGATTATATTTTTCGACGCATTCGTTAAGGAGCATCCTATGAATACGCTACAAGCCGGCGCTCAGGCCCCGCAATTTACCTTACAAAATCAAGATGGTGAAAGCATTTCACTCAGCACACTACTGGAATCACATCAGGTGCTGGTATATTTCTACCCGAAAGCACTGACACCAGGCTGCACGGTACAGGCAGAGCAACTCAGAGACCACAAAGAACAACTGGCACAGCACAATACTGTGGCGGTTGGGATAAGCCCGGATCCGGTCAAAAAGCTAAAAAACTTCGAAACCAAAAAAGAGCTCAACTTTGATCTCTTGTCCGATGAAGATCACGCCATTGCCGATGCCTTTGGAGTCTGGGGACTGAAAAAGTTCATGGGTAAAGAATATGACGGGATCCACCGCATCAGCTTTCTGATTGACCAGGATGGTACGGTTAAACACGTATTCAATAAGTTTAAGACCAAAGAGCATCACCAGGTCGTGATTGACTATCTGGCAGCCCAGTAACAAAAAAGGGGCTGTATTGAGCCCCTTTTTTACATTCTTCGCGCTTAGCTGCGAGCATCCAGCATTAAACGTTTCATGTCTCTTACTGCTTTCTCAAGCCCATCAATGGCCGCTCTGGCAATGATCGCATGGCCAATGTTCAGTTCATAAATTTCCGGCATTTCAGCAATGGGTTTGACGTTGTGATAATGCAGACCATGGCCTGCGTTAACAACAATACCCAGACCATGTGCATATTTAACACCGCTGCGGATCCGCTCCAGCTCTGCATGCATGTCTGCGTCTGACTCGGCATCAGCATAGGCACCGGTATGGATCTCAATATAAGGCGCGCCCGTGTCTTTCGCAGCGTCAATTTGCTTGGGGTCCGCGTCGATGAACAAAGATACCTTAATACCCGCATCGGCCAGACGCGTCACAGCCTGTGTGATCTTATCTTTATTACCAATCACGTCCAGACCGCCTTCTGTGGTCAGCTCTTCACGCTTCTCCGGTACCAGGCAAACATATTCAGGCTTAACCTCACAGGCGATATCCAGCATTTCATCTGTGACAGCAATTTCCAGGTTCATGCGTGTCTGAATGGTTTTGGCCATCACATACACATCCCGGTCCTGAATATGACGGCGGTCTTCGCGCAAATGAATGGTAATACCATCTGCTCCGGCATGTTCAGCCACTGCCGCAGCATGGGCCGGATCCGGATAGCTGGTGCCTCTGGCCTGGCGCAGTGTGGCAATATGGTCGACGTTTACGCCCAATAATATCTCTTTCATTGTTATTACCTTGGTTGAAATAGCTCTCTGCTTTTCAGCGGTTTATGGCCAAGTAATGGCCTGAGTAAATATCTGCTTAAGCCCTTCGCCTGACGCCTTACCTGATCGTCAGAAAAATCGTGGCGGGCAATCTGCTGAAGCACTTTGCCCGAAAAGCCAATATACCTGTCATCCGTACGAACAAAGCCCAGTTCTCGGGTATACTGGTAATAGGCAGTATCGATAATTACCTCGCCATCAGCATCACACTCAAACTCAACACCAAACCCCAATTGCTCTAACAGCTGAAACTCAAAGCTGCGCAGTGTAAGCTCAAACTGCTGCTTAGTGACACTGTCAGCAAGCCCGTGTAGCTGCATTAAATGCTGGTGATAAAGTGAGAACATCGACTCCAGTGGCTCATTGACTGGTATCACCCGCGCGCTAAGCTCATTGAGGTAAAAGCCACAGTAAAGCACTTGTCCTTTTAACGCCAAAGGCTGGGTCTGTAATTCGATGTCGTTCAGGTATTTTAAATCGTGACGGCCATTATAGCGTACTAAGAGCAGGCTGAAGGGTTGAAGGTGTGCATTGTGCCTGAGTGCCTGACGCCCTTTGATGCGGGCCAACATCATGAGCTGGCCCACTCCTTCGACCAGCATATTAAGCATCACCTGAGAGTCACTGTGCGCTCGGCGATGCAACAAATACGCTTGTCGAAAGTCATTGTTCAATTAGTCTTCCCCGTAGCCAAGACTACGCAGTGCCCTCTCATCGTCTGCCCAACCAGATTTCACTTTTACCCAGCATTCGAGAAACACTTTATTGTCTAACATCTCTTCCAGGTCGCGGCGCGCTTCACGGCCAATGACTTTGAGCTTTTCACCCTTATTGCCGATCACCATGCGCTTTTGCGACTCGCGTTCTACCAGGATCAACGCATTGATCTGCCACACACCGTTATCAAGCCACTTAAATTGTTCGATTTCAACGGTCACAGAGTACGGCAGCTCATCACCCATAAAACGCATCAGTTTCTCGCGTACTATTTCAGCAGCAAGGAAGCGCATTGAACGGTCTGTGACATAGTCATCCGGGAAGAAAAACTCGCACGCTGGCAAGTGCTTGTGAACTTCCGCTTTGACCATGTCAACATTACGGTTTTGTTTGGCCGAAATAGGAATGATCCCGACAAAATCGCCCTGCCCTGACAACCATTGCAGGTGCGGCATCAGCGCTTCGCTTTTGTCTTTAACCTGATCGCTTTTGTTGATCACAACCAAAACAGGACGACCGCTCTCTTTGACCTTGTTCAGTACCATTTCATCGTCTTTGGTCCACAAAGTGCCCTCAACAACGAAAATGACCAACTCAACGTCACCAATGGAGCTGGATGCCGCACGGTTCATCAAGCGATTAATGGCACGCTTTTCTTCACTATGCAGTCCTGGCGTATCCACATACACCGCCTGGTAGTTATCCTCGGTGTGGATGCCCATGATACGGTGTCGGGTGGTTTGCGGCTTCCGCGAAGTAATACTGACTTTTTGTTCAACCAGCTTGTTCAGTAACGTTGATTTACCAACGTTTGGTCGCCCGACAATCGCGACCATGCCACAATGGGTATTAGGAGTCATTCTTTAAAATCTTTAGTGCTTTTTCAGCGGCTTTTTGCTCAGCCTTACGGCGAGAGCTACCTACTGAGATAATACTTTCCATCCCTTCCACAATACACTCAACCGTGAAGGTCTGATTGTGTGCCTGTCCCTTAGTATCAATTACAGTATAACCGGGTAGCGGTAACTTGCGTGCTTGCAGGTATTCCTGCAACAGAGTTTTGGGATCTTTCTGGTTATGCCCTGGAGAGATTGCCGCCAAACGCGTGTCATACCATTTTAAAACCAACGTCTTACAGGTCTCGATGTCTGAATCTAAAAACACCGCGCCAATAATCGCTTCAACTGCGTCTGCCAGAGTTGACTCGCGACGATAACCGCCACTTTTCAACTCGCCCGGACCTAATCTCAGGTAGTCACCCAAACCAAACTCAACCCCAAATTCTGCCAGTGTCTGGCCGCGTACCAAGGTTGAACGCATGCGGCTCAGATCGCCTTCACGCGCTTTAGGAAACTGCTTGTACAGGGCATTTGCAATGACAAAACTCAGGATCGAGTCACCTAAAAACTCCAGGCGTTCATTGTGCTGCCCCTTATGGCTACGATGAGTCATGGCCTGCTCTAACAGGCTTTGCTCTGAGAATTCGTAACCGATTTTCTTATATAATTCTGTGACGTTTTTTTTCATGCTACTGAATATTACCTAGGCGTTCAAAACGAACTCCTGTTGGAACCCAGGAAGGCAAAATGCTGCCCGGGCCATTTTCAAAATCAAAACTCATCCAAATAAATACGGCTTTACCAACCAGATTCTCTTTGGGTACAAAGCCCCATACACGGCTGTCCTGGCTGTTATTTCGGTTGTCACCCATGGCAAAATAGCTGTCCTCAGGAACTACCCACTCATCACGACGTGTGCCAGGCTGCTGATAGTAGCGCTCTGTCAGTTCAGGTAACTGAGGGGTCACCAGCAAATCATGTGTGACACCAGGCAAGCTCTCTGTCAGGCGGACCATTTGCATCGAACCTTGTTTAAACTCATCGCGATTGACGATGTCGAGGTTAATCTTATTAAACTCGCCACACACCAGGCCATCGCGTTGTTGTTCACCGTCATTACAATGCGGTTTAATGTATAGCTGACGATCACGATACACGATACGATCACCCGGCAGACCAATAATGCGCTTGATGAAATCAATACGCTCATCCAGCGGGAACTTAAATACCGCGATATCACCTCGCTGCGGATCATTCACCTCAACCAACTGGCTGCGCCAGACTGGGTCTTTGATACCATACGCGTACTTTTGTACTAATATAAAATCGCCGTCCAGCAGCGTTGGCATCATTGAACCAGAGGGTATCTGGAAAGGTTCAAAAATAAATGAACGGAACACTGTGATCGCAGCAATCATCGGAAAGATTGATTTTGCGCTTTCAGTGATGGCAGGCACAGGTGCTATCTGCTCAATTGTTTCTTCATCGAGCGGCTGTTCCGAGGCGCCTTGTGCTAATGCGATACGCTCTTTACGCTTAGGTGCATAAAGCAAGTGATCGATTAGCCATATCAGGCCCGAACCGAGCGTCAATAACACCAAAAATACTGAAAAATAACCTGCCATAATAATTCCTGTTACTTACCTACTTTAAGAATCGCCAGGAAAGCATCCTGAGGCACTTCTACATTGCCCAGCTGCTTCATGCGTTTCTTACCTTCTTTTTGCTTTTGCAGTAGTTTCTTCTTACGACTGACATCACCACCATAACACTTCGCGATGACGTTTTTACGTAACTGTTTCACAGTGGTTCGCGCAATCACATGGTTACCGATTGCTGCCTGAATTGCGATATCAAACATCTGACGAGGGATCAATTCACGCAGTGCGTCAGCCAACTGACGTCCGCGTCCCTGAGAATTCTCGCGGTGAGCGATGATTGCCAGCGCATCAACGCGATCGCCGTTGATCAGGATATCCACACGCACCATATCAGACGTCTGGAAACGCTTAAAGTTATAATCCAGAGAAGCAAAACCTCGGCTGGTTGACTTCAGCTTGTCAAAGAAGTCCATTACCACTTCAGCCATCGGTAACTCATACGTCACCGCAACCTGCTTACCGTGATAACTCATCTTGGTCTGTACACCGCGCTTTTCGACACATAACGTAATGACATTGCCCAGGTACTCCTGAGGTACCAGAATATTGGCTTCTACAATCGGTTCTCGAATCTCAATGATGTCGTTAACCGGTGGCAGATCAGATGGGTTATCAATTTGGATCACCCCATCTTTGGTCTCCACTTCGTATACTACCGTAGGTGCCGTCGTGATAAGATCCATATCATATTCACGCTCAAGACGTTCCTGAATGATCTCCATATGCAGCATACCCAGGAAGCCACAACGGAAACCAAAACCTAGTGCGGTTGAGTTTTCCGGCTCGAAGAACAATGACGCATCATTAAGGCTCAGCTTGTTCAGTGCATCACGGAAGTTCTCGTAATCATCTGATGAAATGGGGAACATACCCGCATACACCTGAGGCTTAACACGCTTAAAGCCTGGCAGACGCTCTTTCGCTGGCTCTTTGGTCAGGGTGATGGTATCCCCCACCGGCGCACCATGAATGTCTTTGATACCGGCAATCACGAAGCCTACTTCACCGGTTTTCAGTACCCCGGTTTCTGTTTGTTTCGGGGTGAAAATACCGACTTTATCAGCAATGTGCGTCTGTTCTGTCGACATAATCTTAATCTTGTCACCACGACGCAGCTCACCGTGCTTGATACGCACCAAAGACACAACACCCTGGTAAGAGTCAAACCAGGAGTCGATGATCAGGGCCTGCAATGGTTGCTCCGGCTCACCTACTGGCGGCGGCACGTCGCGCACGATCATTTCCAGTACCTCGTCGATACCGATACCTGTCTTGGCACTACACTGCACCGCTTCAAGCGCTTCGATGCCGACGATTTCTTCAATCTCTTCTGCAACGCGCAAAGGATCGGCCTGCGGTAAGTCGATTTTGTTTAACACCGGCAGCACTTCAAGGTCCATTTCAATCGCGGTGTAGCAGTTTGCCAGGGTCTGAGCTTCTACCCCCTGACCGGCATCGACAACCAGCAAAGCGCCTTCACAGGCAGCCAGTGAACGTGATACTTCGTAGCTGAAGTCAACGTGTCCCGGTGTGTCGATAAAGTTAAGCTGATACGTTTCGCCGTCTTTGGCCTTGTAGTTCAGTGTCACGCTCTGCGCTTTGATGGTGATCCCACGCTCACGCTCAAGGTCCATCGAATCCAGCACCTGCTGCTGCATCTCGCGATCTGTTAAGCCGCCGCATACCTGGATTAAGCGGTCCGAAAGGGTCGATTTCCCGTGGTCTATATGGGCAATAATTGAAAAGTTACGGATGTGCTTCATATACTGGATTCTAAACTTCTGTTTTTCACAAATAGAGATTAAACGCCGATTTTACAATTTATTTGGCGCAATCACCATCTATTTGCGTTAGGGGAAGGCTAATTGGATAAATTTTTATCACTTTGATGTCATGACGCAGCGCTTTTGTGCGTTGTTTTGCAATTTGAAAGCCTGCAAGGCCACCAAATAGAGCGGCCAGGATCTGCCAGGGTTCAGATACCCCCAGCATAAGGTGAGCAACAAACATGGCCAAAAACGCGATTGCCAGCGGTAACAAATAGACCCATAGCGCGTTTTCGACCACTTTACTGTCATCCAGCGCCAGCGTCATTTTTTGTCCAACCTGTACGGATTCCTCACACACTATGGGCAAGGCCTTTTTATTGCTGCCAAACAACTTGCTGAAAATCTGTGAACCGCACTTGCCATTGCAGCCGGCACAAGCCGGCTTGTCCTCGGCAACGAGCCAGACAGTATCGCGTTCAACTCGTGAGACGGTAAGCGTTTGTTCTATCATAGTGGTCGCGTCACCGACTCAGCAATTGCCTTGGCGGTCATGGTTGGGATCTTGCCAACCACAGACACATCAAATGCGCCAGAGTTATGGACATACACAGTGGTTGCCCCAGAGCTAAGCGCGCCACTGGCTCTTTGCCCCGACAAAGGTCTTTGTACAAACACGGAAAACTCCACCAGACCATCGGAAAACAAAAAGTAATCCGCCAGTTCATTGTTCAAATCAAGCTTGTGACGATCCGACTTTAGCAGTTTAAACCCTTCGGGCAGCCAGCCAATGCGCCAGTTGTTTTGTAGTTTTTGGGCGTTATCGGTCTGCGCTAAGGAAGCTAATGGCATCGGGAAGTCTTTGCTGCTCAACTCTATCAGCGGTGGAGCGGGCTGTTCCGTCACACTGATGTGGGTCAGTTGCAATTGCTCCAGTACTTCACCTTGTTGTGTAACATACGCTGCTTTAAGCAGCAAAGCAGACTGAATATCAATCCACAACCAATAGTTGTATTTATGCTCATCTTTAGAAACCAAGCGAACAAGCTGCGCAGCCCTATCGGCGATACGTTCTTTGCCACCCAACACAAAATCATAGCTGCTGGCCAAACTGCCTACTTCGCCAAACAAAATTTCCGGAATGGGACCCGCAATAGCATCGGTTTCAATAGAATAAGGTTGGGTTTGAGGTTCGAAGTAGGTCACTTTGTTATCAATGCGCACGACTTCCAGACCTGCGCCGTTTTGTCGGCTGAGTATCTCCAGTTCACTGTTATCCACTTTGCCATGGATCCAGCGGTAGGGTTCCATACCTTTACCCTTCACCACCACAAATGATGCATCAAAGTTACGCTCCTGAATGGCAGAAGACATATCTGTGAGCAGCTGTTTTGCATTAATGATATCGCTGGCAACAACCTGGGCACTCAGGCCCACTCCCAGTAGTAACGCAAGCCACTTCATTTACTTTTCTTGTTCCTCTTTTTCTTCCTGTGCTTGTTGAGCCAGCGCATGTGCCATTCTCGACTGACGCTGATGCTCAAGTACCAGAGCGCCAATGCGCTGCTGTTGCAACTCTCTGAGGCCCTTTTCAGCGCTTTCCAGCGCAGGCTCTGACGACAGGCTAACTGGTGCAACAGATCCGGTTACCGGAGTCGATTGTAACACAGGAAAGTCACCATTGGCTTGTTCCTGGGGACTATAATTACTGACCCCCAGCACAGCGATCAGTGACACACTGGCTGCAATCGCAACCTGAGCCAAAGGCTTGCGCCAATTTGACAAGGTAACGACATTGTCTTCCTGATGTACTTTCTGCGGCTCTTGTTGCGGAGCCTGTTCGCCATAAGTAACCTCATCTGCTAGCGCATCAGCCATGCTGGCAGTAATATCTATGCAAGGGGCCTGATTTTGCTCGCTGCGCATCGCATCACCAATCAGCGCATAACGGGCAAATTTTTCTGCATCGAACTGTGCCTGACTGGCGTTATCCAGGACCTGCTCGGCATCGAGAATACTGGATGTTACTTGCCCGTCTTTGACATTAAAGTTTGATTGCGTCATCTACTATTACCTATGAGTGGGTTAATATTATTGTCAATGGCTTCACGTGCCCTGAAAATCCGTGATCTGACTGTACCTACCGGACAGTCCATCACAACGGCAATTTCCTCGTAGCTCATACCCTCGATCTCACGCAACGTAATTGCCGTTTTAAGATCATCCGGAAGCGATTCTATGGTTCTGAAAATCACCGCTTTGATCTCATCGCTGAGTAATAAGCTCTCCGGAGACGCGTTTGACCTGAGCTGCTCTGCTCCGTCATAAAATTCGGCTTCCTCTGCATCAACATCATTGGCTGGCGGCTTGCGCCCCTGTGCCACCAGATAATTCTTCGAGCAATTAACAGCAATCCGGTACAGCCAGGTATAAAATGCACTGTCCCCCCGAAAGTTTGGTAAAGCCCGATAAGCCTTGATAAACGCCTCTTGTGCTACATCAGCCACGTCGCCCGAGTTGGACACATAACGCGAGATCAACGCCGCAACTTTGTTCTGATATTTGGCAACCAACAAATTGAACGCATTTTTATCTCCTTGCTGAACACGCCGAACTATCTCTAAGTCTAAATCCTGCTCGCTCATTCGAGCCGGTACTCCTCTTTGTTATTACTTATTTTTCACACACATTGTCGCGCATTGTTGCCATCTTTTACAGCTACTCTGACTAAGTGCTGAATAAAAAGTTCTGTTTTTTTGATATTTTTTTTAAAATACCCCGTATTGTCACGTCATAAACGTATTCGGTGTAGGATAGCACTGCTGGCAGCAACATTGCGCTAAGCATAGCAGATTTATCACAACACGCAGAATATCAGGTTTAATTAGCTAAGACCCACTAACATGAAAGAACAAGTTCAACACCAAACAGATGTCATTATCGTAGGCAGCGGCGCCGCCGGGCTAAGCCTGGCCCTGTCACTGGCAAACACCTGCCGCGTCACGGTACTCAGTAAGGGCGACCTGCGTGAAGGCTCAACCTTGTACGCACAAGGCGGCATTGCTGCGGTGTTTGATAAGAAAAATGACAGTATAGAATCTCACGTTGAAGACACCCTGGCGGCGGGTGCGGGTCTGTGTGACAGAGAAGCCGTGCATTATACCGCCTCCAACGCCAAGCAGTGCCTGAAATGGCTGATCGAGCAAGGTGTACCATTCGACATGGAATTCGATAGTAAGGGACGAGAACGCTTTCACCTGACGCGTGAAGGGGGACACAGTCATCGTCGTATACTCCATGCCGCCGATGCCACAGGTAAAGCAGTCCAGTCAACACTGATCGACCGCGTTCAGGAACACCCCAATATTTCACTGCTGGAACAGTATAACGCCATTGATCTGATCACCCATGGCGCTTCAGGGCAAAAGGTGGTCCATGGTCTTTACGTGTACAATCGTCGTGCCAACCAGGTGGAAACCGTGACCGCTAAGTTTGTTGCACTGGCAACTGGTGGCGCAAGTAAAGTGTACCTCTATACCTCCAATCCGGATGTATCCAGTGGTGATGGCATCGCGATGGCATGGCGTGCCGGCTGTCGCGTGGCCAACATGGAGTTTAATCAATTTCATCCAACCAGCCTGTACCACCCGGAGCTGCAAAACTTTTTGATCACGGAAGCCATGCGTGGCGAAGGCGCTTTGTTGAGACGCCCTGATGGCACCCGCTTTATGCCGGACTTTGATGACAGGGAAGAGTTAGCCCCGCGTGATGTGGTTGCCCGTGCCATCGACTACGAGATGAAACGTCTGGGTGCCAATTGTGTCTATCTGGACATTTCTCATAAGGACAAAGACTTCATTATCGAGCACTTCCCGACCATCTATGCCAAGTGCCTGAGCGTCGGTCTGGATATCACCAAAGAGCCGATCCCTGTGGTCCCGGCAGCCCACTATACTTGCGGCGGCGTGATGACGGACTTTAATGGTCTGACTGACATCAGTAATTTGTACGCCATTGGCGAAGTGGCGTATACCGGACTTCATGGTGCCAATCGTATGGCCAGTAACTCATTACTTGAGTGTATTGTGTTTGCTCACGCCGCAGCCAGAGACATTCTCGCCAAGCTTGACACTCAGCCATTGCCGCCACAGCTGCCGGAATGGGACGAAAGCCAGGTCAGTGACTCAGATGAGGAGGTGGTGATCACCCACAACTGGCATGAACTCAGACTGTTTATGTGGGACTATGTTGGCATAGTACGCTCAACCAAACGGCTAGAGCGGGCACTGCGTCGGGTTGAATTATTGCAACAGGAAATTCAGGATTATTATTCTCATTTTAGGGTCAGCAATAACCTGCTGGAACTGCGTAATCTGGTGCAGGTCGCAGAGCTGATCATTCGCAGCGCGCTGGCCAGAAAAGAGAGTCGCGGACTGCATTATACGCTGGACTACCCAGACAGTGCTGAGACCACTGCGCCAACGGTGCTCACGCCCAGCAAGATAAAGCGGTAAGTGACTCGAGCCGGGTGCCCCAGTTACACCAACATGGACCTGCCTCAGGTCATCTGCAATACCTGGCGGCACAGTTGCCGCCAGTATTGTTCTGCCATCGCGTGGCGCATCACACCGATATATCGGGTGCCTTGATCTGTCTTAACCGTCATTAGTAAAGCGCTGTGAAAATACAGGTTCGCTGCCTTCAACTGCCCCTGCCAGTGCTGTTGCGAAGCCGATACAAGCACCAAGCCTTGCTCCGGTAAGACGCCGAGCTGCCCCGACGGCAGAAAGTATCTGCGGGCCTTGTATCTGGCAAAGCAATAAGCCAACAGGCAGGCGCCACTATGCCACCACCAAAGTGATGGGGCTGCAACAACCAGAGTCACAGCCAGGCAGCAAAAAAAGACCACGATGATTTTGTGGTCTGGTGTGTTGTGCTCGAAATAAAAACTAAGCGCGGACCCGGTCAAGAACGAATTTTACCATTGCATCCAGCTCGGGATAAGGGCAGGCTTCATGGCCCATAAACCAGGCAAATAAATCGGGATCTTCGACTTCCAGTAAACGTTGAAATACGAGTTTATCCTGATCAGACAACTGGTCATACGCGTCGTCAACGAACGGCTCCAGTAAAATATCCAGCTCCAGCATGCCACGGCGACATGCCCATTTAGTGCGGGCTTTCGAATACAACTCAGCCATAATTTCCACATACCCCTAAATTTTATTGTGTCAGTGCGATTATAACGTATCCTGCGGTGCGCGTTAACTGGGTGAATAAACAATAATCCTCGCTTTCGCGCCTATCTCAGCTGCGATATTTACGGTAATATTAGGAAAATTCTTCAACAAGGATCAATAAGATGGCACAAGCAAATGCATATCCTCTTAGTTTACAATTGATCTCTGTAAGCGGCACCGATAAGTTGAGTTACCTGCACGGTCAGGTCACCCAGGATCTCAATCTGCTGACGGATGATAGCTTCCTGTGGGCCGGGCATTGCAGCCCCAAAGGCAAATTATGGGCAACACTCAGGCTGAGTAAGTTAAACGACTCCTATCTGCTACTTGGCTCCCAGGCAGAAACCGACGCGTCCTGCCGTGAGTTAAAAAAATACGGCGTCTTTGCCAAGGTTGATATTGAGATCACCCATCATCAGGTGATTGGTATTCTGACCGATGACATGACGAGCACCTGCGAGCAGATCGGGCTCACCTTCGCTCAGGGGGCCAATGCTTGTACATTTGGTGGCAACAATAAGGCACTGCTGCTGGACAGCCAGCGACTTCTGCTGATTGTGGAGCACGGCTACACCTTGCCACAAGGCGTGGCTTTGCACACAGATCCGACCCCGTTTGAGGCCGCTTCGATTCTGGCCGGCGAGCCACAGCTCGGCGAATCCAGCATTGACGAGTATGTTCCTCAAATGGTTAACCTGCAGGCACTCGGCGCGATCAGCTTTAAAAAAGGCTGCTATACTGGTCAGGAAACAGTAGCCCGGATGCGTTATTTGGGCAAAAATAAACGTGCCTTATATATTCTCAAGGGCCAGGCAGCAGCGCATCCGCAGGAATCTGAACTTGAGATACAACTGGATGGTGACAACTGGCGCCGGGCGGGTAAAGTGATCCATCAGGCCTACGACAGCACACATCAGGATTATTATGCGTTGGCTGTGATGGCCAATGATTTGACTGACACATCCGTGTTGCGCGGCAAAATGCACCCGGACGTTGAGCTGACTATCCAGCCATTACCCTATTCTTTAGAAGACAATTAAGCGGAAATATTATGAAGATTGCCCCGAATACCGTTGTAAAAATGCACTACGCTGTACTGGACAACGATGATAACAGCATAGACAACACTTTTGATGATGAGCCACTTGAGTTTATCGTTGGTACGGGTTATTTAATTTCGGGCCTGGAAGAAGCCTTGATGAGCAAACAAGCTGGCGACAAGTTCAGTGTCTCTGTAGAGCCACAAAATGGCTACGGTGAACGTCATGATAATCTGATGCAGGCTGTGCCTAAAAGCATGTTCGAGGATATCGAAGTGGAAGTCGGTATGCAGTTTCGTGCGACCACAGACGAAGGTGAGCAAACCGTGATTGTGATCGGCATCGAAGGTGATGATGTTATCGTTGATGGCAACCACCCGCTTGCCGGCATCACGTTAAATTTTGATGTTGAAATTCTCGAAGTGCGCGAAGCCACATCCGAAGAGCTGGAGCATGGTCATGTGCACAGTGAAGGCGGCTGTGGCCATCATCACTAATCCACAAATAAACACTAGAAAGCGCCTATTGGGCGCTTTTTTTTATGTCCTCAAGGGCTGCAAGTACACCCGCCTGATCGTTCGTACCAATGCGATATTGTGTGCCATCTGCAAGCACAAACTCAATGGCTTTAAAACCATGTGCCGCGTACACCCAGCCATCATGCGTGATCTTCACCCCAATACCATGACGAAATGAGTTAGTCACTGCCGCGAACGATTGCAACTCATTTACATTGACCGTTTTCTTCAGGACACCCGGACCAAACCACCAGCTCACAGTCTGCCGTTTCTGGTCAACTTCCAGTGTCAGCCCATAGAATAAGAAACCTATCAACGCCAGAATACCAATAAATCCGTATAACAGCGCATTGTGGCCTAACAAATAGATTGCCATCGCAACAAACGTGGCGAACCAACCCAGCAACGCCCAAATTATCCAAGACCATTGCGTCTTTTTATACATGCACTTACACACCTTAATTAAAACTATATACGAGTGTCACACCAAGCTCACTATCCACCTTCTCTTTGCCTTCTTCCGGTTGAGAGTGATAACGGTAGGTGTAAGCCACTTTCATTGAAACACCACCCATTACCTGACTAATCAGCGCCGTTTCAGAAAACACCCGGGCACCCAGACCTGACATAGATCTTTCATAGCTGATGTCCTGATTGAAGCGGGTACGCTTTGATACAGTACGCTCCCACTGCAGTGCTGCGCGCAGCAAGTGACCACGTTCAACCCTTTCCTGTCCCGGCTCTAGTTCAATTTCATCCTCTCGCCGATATAGAGACAAACCGGGACCAATATCTAAATCTACGGTGTTCTTACGTCCTTCAAAAACACGCTTGCCATAGCCGACAACAAACGTGGTAGTGTATTCACGACCATTGAACTCATCTCGCTCAAAATCACTATATAAAAACAAGGACGTATTTTTCTGACCTATTTTATAGTTACCCTGCGCCGAGATGAAGTAACGAGAAGCAGTTTCATCTTCAATATTAGTATCAGGATCCACCTCCCGACGATACGCACCATCGAGCTTAAACTGATTGCGCCAATATTTAAAATCCTGATAGAGATTACTTTTTAGTTTAAACGCGGTATTGCTGGTATTACCCCGATTGAGTAAAACGCCAAATTCAACGTCACCGTATAAAAACTCCCCCTCGTGCAAAGCGTGAATTTCTTCATCCGACAACTCACCGTACTCATGAAAATCTTCGAATGGATCAACGGCCAAGGCCTCAGCACTGAGCAACAGTCCAGTGCTGTAAAGGAAAAAAAGGGCGTGTCTCACTGCACTGATTTCTCTTACTGCTTCCAGATAATATGGCAAAAAGGCGCGTCCAGGTCGCGGCTTATCAGGATTTTGGCAAAAACCGTATCGCCCTGAGCGAGCTCCAGCCCTACGATCACCTGAACGAAGTGCTCCGCTTCTGCTTCTTGTTCATAAGCGACCACTGACTGCCAGCTGTCATCGGGGACACTGTCTTCGATAAATCCAAACTCCTCACTGTGACTGTCGAACAGTTCAACGTCTTCGGCTGTCAGGTTATCAGCGGCGAGCTCAAGAAAAATATCATAGGCTTGTTGAGATACTTCTTCGATGGAACTTAAACGTGCAGACATTACATCACCTCGTCTGTCAAAATTGAGGGGTATAGTAGCAAATTGCAAATTTACAAAGCTATGGCTTTTAGTTAGTTTTAACAAAATTGTCGCCCAATTGCATGAAAACCGTAAATTGACCTGCTCAGTGTGCCATCGACATTGCTGGCACCATTAAAGTAAATACTCTATGCTAGCCCAGCAAACAGAAAAGCATAAGAATAGTGAGCGAAAAGGAAAAAGACATGGTCCAGTTAGAGACAACTGATGGCATTGCCTGGGTCACCCTGAACAGGCCAGAGAAGCAGAATGCACTGTCTTACGAGATGTTCAGGCAGTTAGATAACATCATCCACACACTCAGGCGAGATCGACAATTGCGTGCTGTGGTACTTCAGGGTCAGGGGGCGCATTTTTGCGCGGGTCTGGATGTCAGTGCCGTTATGAAAAAACCCCGCAATATCGTCTCGCTGCTTGGCAAATGGCTACCAGGTAAAGCCAACCTGGTACAACGCGTTTCACTGGGCTGGCGTGCCCTGCCAGTGCCTGTTTTTGCCCTGGTGCGGGGCAATTGCCTGGGTGGTGGCTTGCATATTGCTCTGGGCGCTGACTATCGCATTGTGTCACCCGATGCTCAGTTTGCCATCATGGAAGCCCGCTGGGGATTGTGTCCGGATATGAGTACCAGCATCATGTTGCCTGGGATAATGCGTCATGATCAGGCGCTCTGGCTCGCCTCGAATCCGCAACGCATTACTGCTGAACAGGCCTACGAAATGGGACTGGTTACAGAGATCTGCGACGACCCCTTAGTCAGTATCCAGCAACGAATTGCCCAACTTGAGAGCGTTTCACCGGATGCGCTGGCAGCCATAAAGTGTCTTTACAATAGCGCTTACTACCCGTCACAGCGTAAGTTGTTATGGCAGGAAACCTGGTTTCAGATAAAGCTGCTGCTGTCTAAAAATACCCGCACAGCAATGTACAATGGCCGTCAGTCTGACACGCCCAAGCCATATCGTCCGCGCGGAAAATGGTAATAAGGTCGCATTGTGAGGCACACAGATTGTGCTCAGAATAACCACAGGCTTAATCGAAAACGTATCTACTATGATGATTGCTCTGCGATTTATCGCATCTCTTGCGATTCTGATTGGCTGCCTCTGGGCGGCCAGGTTGTTCACTGCTGCCTTTGCCCTGAGTCTGCCAGCCCCGTTACTGGGACTCGTACTGCTGTTTATATTACTCCAGACCGGCACCATAAAAAGCGAGTACTTACTCCCCTCATGCAAGCCAATTTTAAAGTATATGGCCGTGTTTTTTATCCCTGCCGGCGTTGGGTTGATTAGCTATCTGGAAATACTTGGTCAAAACGCCTGGCTGCTGGTGAGTGTGCTCATCCTGGTACCGGCACTGGGTCTGCTCCTCACGGGAAAACTGGCAAGCAAGGGCAGATACTATGATTAATATGTTGCTGGGCTGCTCAATCACCCTGGTGTTATTTTTTGTTATGAGAAGACTGAATCAGCGCTGGCGCTCACCTGTGCTGAATCCCGTATTGCTATGCATTGTGATAATCAGCGCCACTTTGCTAGTAAGTGGCATAGATTATATTGACTATCGCAATGCAACGACACCAGTCAGCTTTTTCCTTGAGATTGCCGTGGTGGCCCTTGCCCTGCCGCTGTACCAGCAGCTCCATGCAATCAGACCTTATCTTGTCTTGATCTGTGCCTGCAGCTTTGTCGGGATCTCCAGTGCAACCCTGGTGGCCTTTCTGCTCTGTCAGCTGTTTAGCGCATCTACGGCACTCAGTGCATCACTCATGGCTTTGTCCGTCACCACACCGATCACATTGATTGTAACTGATTCACTAAATGGCTTGCCCGGGGTCGCTGCCATCATGGTGATTTTAATTGGCGTGCTGGGCGGCGTCTTTGGCTTGTCACTGCTCAGTCTAGCCGGAGTGACTCAACCCCAGGCCAAAGGGATTGCGCTGGGCGTAGCCTGTCATGCAATTGGCACAGCCGCCGCCATGGAATATCACCCTGCTGCGGGTGCTTTTGCCTCCGCTGCGATGATAATCAGTGCCGTGATCACCGCAAGCTGGGTGCCGGTGCTTTTTACTCTGTTACAGGGCATAATCAGCTAGACTGAGAGAAATCACTTTATCATCAACCGATAAGCTGTCACGAATTGCCGTGACAGCCACGCAGGAGCACACTGTGATAGAACAAGAAATCGCACAAATCGAGCATTACTACGTGCTGATCCGGGACTACCTGGTCACTTACAGCATGCAATTATTGGGTGCGCTGGTGATCCTGATCCTCGGCTTATGGCTGGCGAAAAGGCTCGCGAAAGCCACCGAAACCTTAATGCTCAAGCACAACATTGACGTCACGCTGACAAACTTCATCAGTAATGTGGTCAAAGTCCTGATCATCATTATGTTTACCATCATAGCGCTCGGCAAAATAGGGATCAGTGTGACCCCCTTTGTGGCAGCAATTGGTGCGGCCTCACTGGGTGCAGGCCTGGCGGTTCAGGGCATGTTATCTAACTATGGCTCGGGGCTGGCCATTATTGCCACTCGCCCTTTTGTGGTGGGCGACACCATAGCCGTCAAAGGAGTCTGCGGTCAGGTAAAGAGTATTGAACTGGGCCACACCATTTTGATTAACGAAGAAAAAGTCGAAATCACCATTCCCAACAAGCATATCATTGGTGAAATTATGCAAAACTCCTTTGCACACTCTCTGGTTAAAGGCGAAATAGGTATTGCCTATAGTGCCAGTGCCGAGCAGGCCATTGCAATTATTAATGATATCCTGTCACGCCATGACGCAGTGGCCGACACGCCACAGGCACAGGTTGGGATAGAGTCCTTTGCAGATAGCGCCGTCGTGATCAGCTACCGATACTGGGTGCCTACAACTCAGATCATCGAACATAAACTGGCCATCAACGGGGCTATTTATGCCGCTATCCAGACAGCCAACATTGAAATTCCGTTTCCACAACGGGTTATCACTATCAAAGAGAAGCCACCCTCAGCAGATTGATCCTGTTCGTTTTTCACTCTATGCTGTCAATGTTTTGTCTACAAAACATACAACATGTAAAACGGAGTGATCTATGAACACAAGAAGATTAATGCAGTTATGCTGTGCCGTCGGCCTGCAACTCACTGCAGCACACAGCTGGGCGCAAATCAGCTCGTCCAGTTATGACTGTCACGCCCTGCCCGAGTGGTCTGGCTCTGCGGTCTATCGCAAAGGGGATCAGGTACGCGCCCAGGCAGTGGCCTATGAAGCCAAATGGTATAGTCAAAATGACCTGCCTGCGAATAATTCGGGCACCTATGAGGTATGGCAAGAGCTTGGCCAATGCACCAGTGGCAATGCCCCTGTGGTTACTTTGGTAAGCCCCTCAGATGGCGCTATTGTAAACAAAAATGACAACGCTGTTTTTTCGGCAAGCGCCAGCGATCAGGATGGCGACCTTGCCCAGGTTGAGTTTTTTGTCGATGACATCAGTGTCGGTATACTCAGCCAGGCGCCCTATCAACTTACCTGGTCCGCACAGCTGGGCATGCACACGGTGAGCGCAGTTGCAAAAGACGCCAAAGGGAACCTGAGTACACCCGCAACGGCAAGTATCACAGTGCGCGATGACAGCGGTAATGTCCCCCCGGCTCTCACCATAGATACACCAACCAACAACCAGGCATTTAAAGTTGGCGATACCGTTAGCCTTGCTGTGCAGGCCACTGACACTGATGGCCAGGTTGTGCAGGTCGAAATATGGCGTGATGCCCAACGCCTGGCAACGCTCAGCACCCCGCCTTTTCGCCATGATTTTGTCACCGTGAGCCCGGGCAGTAAACAGCTCAGAGTCATTGCACAAGACGACAAAGGCGCAACCGCTGAAGCCAGTGTGATCATTCAGGTAAACGCTGCAAGTTCAGGCGGCTGTGCAGGCCTGAACACTTATCGCGCGGGGCAAAGCTATCAAAATGGTGAACTGGTAGCGCATAATAATCGCAAATACCGCTGCGACATTGCGGGCTGGTGTAGCTCCAGTGCTGCGTGGGCCTATGAGCCCGGTGAGGGTCAGCACTGGCAGGACGCCTGGAGCGATTTAGGGATCTGTGCGATCGCGCCCGAAGTTAGCTTTAGTCAGCCTAACGACAATGCCACTTTGCTGCTTAACCAGCCGACACAAATCGCGGTCAGCGCTTCCGATGCTGACGGGACTATTTCGCAGTTAGACTTGTATGCTGATCAAACCTTACTTGGCAGCACCGCGCAAACTGCACTGACTGTTGAGTGGATCCCGGCGAACACCGGGCCAGTTACACTCAGTGCCGTTGCAACTGACAACGAGAGTAACCAGAGCCAGCAATCAATCCAGGTTACAGTGACAGATCAGCCTTTGGTGGTTGATTTAACCGCCCCAACTTCGGGTACCCAATATGTACTGGGTAGTGCGATCACTATCAAAGCCAATGCTCAGGCGCTCAGCGGTCAGATCTCGATGGTCGATTTTTATGCCAATGGGGTAAAAGTTGCTAGCGATACACAAGCGCCTTATGAGTTTAATTACGCACCCGCAACAGTTGGGCAGCTCAGCATCTATGCAGCTGCGACCAGCACATCGGGAGATACGGAAAACAGCCCAGCCGCCACTGTCACTGTGATTGCCCCACCGGTTGGCAAGACCCATAAACTCATAGGCTACTGGCATAACTTTGTTAATCCGGCTGGCTGCCCTATTCCACTGGATCAGATCTCCGATGCCTGGGACATCATCGACATCGCCTTTGCTGAGAACGATCGTTCGTCTAACGGTACGGTGCACTTTAAACCGTTTGAGAAAGACATTCGCTCTAACTGCCCACCCATTGACCCCGCTAAATTCAAAACCGATATGCAGGCACTACAGGCCCAGGGGAAAATTTTTGTACTCAGCCTGGGTGGCGCCGAAGGCACCATTACCTTAAATACCGATGCCGATGAAGCCAATTTTGTCAGCAGCCTCACTACTATTATTCGGGAGTGGGGATTTGACGGTCTGGATATCGACCTTGAAAGTGGCTCAAACCTGTTGCACGGCTCTCAGATACAAGCCCGCCTGCCCAGAGCAATCAAACAAATTGAACAGAATATGGGCGGTGATATGGTACTCACTATGGCGCCGGAACACCCTTATGTACATGGCGGTATGATAGCCTACTCCGGGATCTGGGGCGCGTATATACCGCTTATCAACGAGCTCAGGGACACCCTGGATTTACTGCATGTCCAGCTCTATAACAATGGCGGACTGCCTAACCCATACGAACCGGGCAGCGCACCGGAAGGCTCTGTCAATATGATGGTGGCACACGCCAAAATGCTGATTGAAGGGTTCGACTTAGCCGATGGCAGCCGCTTTATGCCGCTCAGAGATGATCAGGTCGCCATTGGCCTGCCATCCGGCCCGCAATCCGCTAATTCCGGTCAGGCACCGATTGCCAATATCATAGCGGCGCTGGACTGTCTGACTAAAGGCACACAATGCGGCACCATTGCACCCAGCCAGCCTTATCCGGCTTTTGGCGGTGTAATGACCTGGTCAATCAACTGGGATAAATTCGATGGCTACAACTTTTCCGTACCCATTGGTAATAAGCTCACTGAAATGAATCAGGGTCGATAAGCACCTGATTACAGGGTAACGATGGCCTCCTGCCCGTTACCCTCCTCCCGTGCTTGTTTTTGTTCTTGGTATTTTGCCTCTGGCAGATCGGCATAATTAACGCTAAGGTGAGGTTTACCCGGTTAGCGCCAATAATATTCAAGGAGATCACATGAGTAACACCCCCTACACGCCGCCCAAAGTGTGGACACATCAGCCCAGTAGCGATAACAAATGGGCCAATATTAATAGCCCGGAATCCGGTGCCAGGTATGAACAGGCACTCCCTGTCGGCACACACCCTTTGCAGCTTTACTCGCTTGGGACACCAAACGGGCAAAAGGTCACCATTATGCTGGAAGAGCTGCTGGCACTTGGGGTCACCGAGGCTGAATACGATGCTTACCTGATCAATATTGGTGAGGGCGAGCAGTTTTCTTCTGGCTTTGTTGACGTTAATCCAAACTCAAAAATTCCCGCTCTGGTCGATAAATCGGGTGAAACAGAGGTCAAAGTCTTCGAATCTGCTTCTATCCTGGTTTATTTAGCCGAAAAGTTTGGTCACTTATTACCTTCATCCGGCTCACCAAGAACAAACACCTTTAACTGGTTGTTCTGGGCACAAGGTTCAGCGCCATTTGTTGGTGGTGGTTTTGGTCACTTCTATGCTTATGCGGATGAAAAGCAGGAATACCCTATCAATCGCTTTGCCATGGAAGCCAAACGTCAGCTGGATGTGCTGAACAAGCACCTGGCAGACAACACCTATGTTGCAGGCGAACAATACACTATTGCCGATATCGCCATCTGGCCCTGGTATGGCAACCTGGCACTGGGCAAACTATACGATGCCGGCGAGTTTTTACAGGTGCACGAGTATGAGCACGTGGTGCGCTGGGCTGAGCAAGTTAGCGCACGTCCCGCGGTACAACGTGGCCGGGTAGTAAACCGCACCTTTGGTGAGCCCTGGGAGCAGCTGCGCGAACGCCACAGCGCAGCCGATATTGACGCCGTACTGGCATTAAAGGCCTAAGTACACAGCGCGTGTCCCACACGCGCTGACTTTCTCACTCTCAGAGACACTTAGCCACTCTATTTCTTTCCCCTTCTGCACTTCAGGTGCTCAGCGATTAGTTGCAAGATATAAAAATCAAATATAAATGACAATTATTAGCATTTGTGTTCTTATAATCATATTGACCATTATGTGGTTTAGATCCACAGCCCATCAAAGGAGGAGCTATTTATGCTGCAATACGAAGCCGCGCCAAATTGCACAGCCGAACAATACGAACATGCACTCGCCCCCTGGCAAAAAGCAATGACCGAGGGCAACTGTGCATTTGAAAGTCAGTCGTTCTATCGCGCCAGAGATCACTATCAATGTGCCCTGTATCTGGTGAGCAATTTAATCGCCCACTTTACCCATCAGTATGACCAGCCACTTCAGGAAGAGGCACTGATGCACTGCTGCCCAGCACTCGTCATAGCTGCCCATAACCTGGCCGACTGCTACCTTGCCATGGCATTGCCACACAAAGCCTGTGAGCAGCTCATAACAGTACACCAGCAGCTGGTCCAGCTCGGTGATCATGCGAACCCCCAGGTCGGATTCATTGCAATGCGCCACGGTATGAGAACGCGTACAGAGTTAATGCACTTTATTGCTAACCACCAGGCACACAAAAACCTGGTGAGCTGGGCGACCTCGGTACTCAACACCCCACGTTCAGCACACCATTACCATTAATCCAAAGGAGAGAAGTATGGCATTTACACTGCCCGAATTACCTTACGCCTATGATGCGTTAGAGCCGCATATTGACAGTAAAACCATGGAGATCCACCACACCCTGCACCACCAGACCTACGTAAATAAGGCCAATGCCGCGCTTGAGGGCAGCGAATTTGCAAACCAATCCAGTATAGAATTGCTGACCAATATTCATAATTTACCCGACGCTTTACGTGGTGCGGTGCGCGACCACGTCGGCGGTCACAACAACCACTCCCTATTTTGGGAGATCATGTCACCACAAGGCGGACTGCTGCACCACGGAGCACTGTCTGATGCCATTGATAAACATTTTGGCGACTTTGATACATTTAAAGCACAGTTTACCCAGGCAGCAGTCAGTCGCTTTGGCAGTGGCTGGGCCTGGCTGGTCATTGATGCTCAAAAATGTCTGCAGGTTACCAGCTCGCTGAATCAGGACAGCCCATTGATGGACGGCCTGACGCCCATTTTGGGCCTTGATGTATGGGAGCACGCCTATTATCTGAAATACCAAAATCGCAGGCCTGAGTACATTGAAGCCTTTTACAAGGTGATTAACTGGCAGGAAGTGGAACGCCGTTTTATCGCCGCCATTGATTAATACCAATTTCACTTAATACTTGTTCCATTTGACGGATCAAATAGGACGCTAACTGTGTTAAAAATTTCTTATTTAGAACGACTAAACATCAAAATTTTTGCCCGGTTATCGACCCTATTTTCTCGTCTCAAAATAGAACACTTAATTAAGCAAATTGGTATAAACCGCATAAACAAAAAAGCCAGCGAAAAAACGCTGGCTTTTTTCCCGGCGGCGCAGTTAAGGTCTTTGCGCCGCAATTGGGCCATGTTGCAAGTTAACATGTGGGTTCTGCCCACGCTGTCTGAGCAAATGATCCATCAGGGTAATGGCCATCATCGCTTCGGCAATCGGGATAGCCCGGATCCCCACACATGGGTCATGACGACCTTTGGTGATCATCTCTACCGATTCATTCTGGGTGTTGATGCTCTGTCCCGGGATAGTAATGCTCGACGTCGGTTTAAGCGCTATCGAGGCAATGATATCCTGACCAGTCGAAATCCCGGCCAGCACGCCACCCGCATGATTGCTGGTAAAGCCTTCGGGTGTCAGTTCATCCCGGTGTTCTGAGCCTTTTTGCTCCACCACCTCAAAGCCGTCACCGATCTCAACACCTTTAACCGCATTAATGCTCATTAAAGAGTGCGCCAGCTCTGCGTCCAGCCTGTCAAATACCGGTTCGCCCAGACCAACAGGCACGCCTTTAGCCACCACTTTTACCTTTGCACCGACTGAATCTCCCTGCTTTTTCAGGTCGCGCATATACTCATCCAGCGCATCCAGTTTAGTGGCATCGGGAAAGAAAAAGGGGTTCTGCTCGACCTGTTGCCAGTCGAACTGCTCGGCTTTAATTGGCCCCAACTGCGACAGGCAGGCATGGATCTCAATGCCATGTACTTGCTTGAGATATTTTTTCGCTATGCCACCGGCAGCAACACGAATGGCGGTTTCCCGTGCTGACGAGCGTCCGCCGCCGCGATAGTCGCGGTGTCCGTATTTATGCCAGTAGCTGTAATCACCGTGGCCGGGACGGAATACGTCCTGGATTTTACTGTAGTCTTTAGAACGCTGATCGGTATTCTCGATTAATAAGCCAATACTGGTGCCGGTGGTTTTGCCCTCGAACACGCCAGAGAGTATTTTAATTTCATCCCCCTCGCGACGCTGAGTTGTATAACGGCTTTGCCCGGGTTTACGCCTGTCCAGGTCGACCTGGAGATCCGCTTCGTCCAGTTCCAGTCCCGCCGGGACACCATCCACCACACCACCCAGCGCAACGCCGTGACTTTCGCCAAAGGTCGATACCCTGAATAACTGGCCTATGCTATTGCCTGCCATTGATTTTCCTCATTCCAAAAAAACACTTTTGCGCTTCCCTGACCACAGGAAAACGCTTAGTCGTTAAAGTAATCCAGCAATTGTTTTTTACTGATCACAAAGACGCCCAGCCCGCCGCGTGCAAATTCCAGCCAGGTAAATGGCGCACCGGGATAAAGCGCTTCCATATGTACCATAGAATTACCCACCTCGACAAATAGCAGCCCCTCTTCTGTGAGGTGCGCTGCGGCTTCCTGTAGCAAAGTGCGTGTAACATCCAGTCCATCTTCTCCCGACGCCAGACCCAGCTCAGGTTCATGATGGAACTCCTCAGGGAGATCCGCCATATCTTCTGCATCCACATAAGGTGGATTGGCCACGATCAGATCATATTGCTGTCCGGGCACCCCGCTGAACACATCCGACTGAATAGCAAAAACCTGCTCCTGGACCTGATGATCATGGATGTTCATCTCGGCCACCGCCAGCGCATCAAACGAAATATCAACCGCATCCACCTGAGCCTGTTCAAACGCTTTGGCCAGCGCAATGGCAATACAACCAGAGCCCGTACACATATCCAGGATCCGGGTCACTTTTTCCGGCGACTTTAACCAGGGCTTGAACTGGGTTTCAATCAGCTCAGCAAAGGGCGAGCGTGGCACGAGTACGCGCTCATCCACATAAAAAGGCAGTCCCGCGAACCAAGCCTGGTTGGTCAGATAGGCAACCGGAATGCGCTCGTCGATACGCAGTCTAAGGTATTCTACCAGCCTGACTTTTTCGCTGTGTGTCAGGCGTGCGCTAATTAGCTCCTTCGGCGCATCAACAGGCAGGTTAAGCAATGGCAAAACCAGGCTGACAGCCTCATCCCACGGATTGTCGGTACCGTGTCCAAAAAACACGCCATTACCCGCAAACTGGCTGGCAGTCCAGCGTAACCAATCCTGGATGGTGATTAAATCCCGATAGGCTTCTTCAGCCATCGCCTGAGAAATAACAGAGTCGCTCATGAGTTGCTCTCACTACTAATTGTATGGCGGCATTGTAACGGTTTTTACGCTAGGTTTTTACGCTTTTTTTCTTTAAAATACTGCTATGAACACAGATAAACCAAACTCACAACTGCCAGCCGATGATTTCTCCCTGTTTCGTGAGGCGATTTCTGGCACCACCCAGTTCAAGCAAGACACAGTGCAACAGGTAAGACGCCAGACGCGCTTTAAGGGTGAGGTCATCGCCGAGCAAAAGAAACAGCATCAGGCTGAGTTCTATTTTTCGGACGAATACGTACCAGATATAGACACATATGGCACCGTCAATTATGTTCGCCCGGGTGCCGATAAATATCTGGCCAAACAACTTCGCCGCGGTGATTACGCGCCTGAGCTTATTCTTGACATGCACGGTATGAACAAGGAAACCGCGAAAGACGAACTTGCGGCCTTGATCCACGCCTGTAAAAAGCAACACGTGGCCTGTGCCTGCGTAGTCCATGGCATTGGCGAGCGCGTGTTAAAGCACAAAGTGCCTCAGTACCTGGTACAGCATCCCGATATACTGGCGATCCACCAGGCACCGCTGGAGTATGGTGGCAAAGGCGCCGTACTGATCCTGGTAGACCTACCACAGAGCATGGAATTTCGCCGTTAGTTTTATTACAGGGCCATTGCTCAAGCGCATCGTCCTGTTACATTTTCCAACAACACAATCTGATAGGATTTTTCTTTTACTTACCACAGTCTCTCCCCCCTGATTACCTCGCTCCGTGAGCTTGATTTAACACTCAGATCACCAAGCTAGCGACATGGTAACAAATACGTTATATTGCCAGTCAATCTGACTATTTTTATTGCAACATTTACTCTCAAACCATGAATGAACTTTTAAGCTCAGACTTGAGCATCTTACTCCTGGAGCCGTCCCAGACCCAAAGACGGATCATCAGTAACGAACTTCAGGAAGAAGGGATCCAGAATATCGAGTGTGTGGACACACTTGCGGCCGCCATAGAGAGCCTAAATAGCAGCAAACCCGACTTAGTGATCAGTGCACTCTATCTGCCTGATGGTGACGCACTCACGTTATTGCAGCATATCCATACGGCATTAGCGGACCATCAGCTGCCCTTTATGCTGATCTCCAGTGAAACCCGCCGACCACAACTGGAAGCCTTTAAACAGTCTGGCGTCGTAGCCATTCTGCCCAAGCCCTTTAACAAAACCCACCTGGGCAAAGCCCTCAATGCAACCCTGGATATTTTGTCCCCGGAAGAGTTAGAGCTGGACTTGTATGATATTCAGGAACTCAGGATCCTGGTCGTAGACGATTCACGCCTGGCACGTAATCATATCCGCCGGGTACTCAACAACCTGGGCGCATCCCGAATCAGCGAAGCCGAACATGGTGCACAAGCGCTGTCTATTTTGCAAGACACCATGTTTGATTTGATCATCACCGACTACAACATGCCAGAAGTGAACGGTCAGGAGCTGGCCGAAGCCATTCGTAACTCTAACGAGCACAATCATGTCCCTATCCTGATGGTGTCCTCTGAGGCCAATGAAACACATCTGGCTAATATCGCGCAGTCTGGTGTGAATGCTTTGTGCGACAAACCATTCGAGCCCCAGGTCGTAAAACAGTTGATCTACCAACTGCTTGAACAAAACTAGCCAATAGTTGGCTAAAACCGCTATTCAGACTGGTCAAAATCATCAAGGTGAATTTTGACCAGTCTAAAAATAAAAACAAAAGTCTATATATTTCAATACAGTATAAATTTTCTTTAAGCTGGCACAACCTTTGTAATAGTTAGAACGACTAACACATTAACGTCATCGTGACTAACCCAAAAGGAACCAGACAATGAAAACGGCAACTCAACTTAGCATCCTTATCCTGACACTTGGCCTGAGCACCAGCGCACTCGCCGCGGGCAATACCAGTGTCGCAGCCAGTGTCAATGCCAGCAGTATTACCAGCAGTGCCAGCAGCTCTGTAACGCAAGAAGTGCTCAGCGAGATTAAGTCTCACGTCAGCCAGACCATCAAAGCAAACCTCATTGAGCTGAAAAGAAGCACTAAAGCCGCGCTTACCCAATCTTTAACACCGGAACAAAAAGTAGCCCGGCAACCGCAGGACAAAGGACAATAACATGCTGAATGAAATGACACTGTTGAGCTTACTGGCCACACCCGTTATCAGCCTGATGCTGGCATATGGCTCAATTGAATTGATTAAACTTCTCAATCAGAAATGGTCAATGGGACGTACATCATGACAGGGCAAAACCGGGGTATAAAAAAACCCGCACAGGGCGGGTTTTTGTCAGAACAACTCAGCCGAGCTTACAGGTCGCCTTCGTTTTCTGACAGGAACTTAGCAACGCCTTCAGGGCTTGCGTCCATACCTTTTTTGCCTTCAGTCCAACCAGCTGGACATACTTCACCGTGCTCTTCGTGGAACGCCAGCGCGTCAACCATGCGCAGCATTTCGTCGATGTTGCGGCCAAGAGGTAGATCGTTTACTACCTGGTGACGTACGTTACCTTCAGAGTCAATCAGGAAAGAACCACGGAAAGCAACACCTGCTTCTGGGTGCTCAACGTCATACGCCTGACAGATTTCGTGCTTCACGTCTGCAACCAGGTCATATTTAACCGGACCGATACCGCCTTCGTTTACAGGCGTGTTACGCCATGCGTTGTGAGAGAACTGAGAATCGATAGACACACCGATCACTTCAACACCACGCTTTTGGAATTCTTCGTAACGCTTGTCAAATGCGATTAGCTCAGAAGGACAAACGAAAGTGAAGTCTAGTGGGTAGAAGAAAATAACCGCTTTCTTACCTTTGATACGCTCATGTAGATTGTAACCATCTACGATTTCACCGTTACCTAAAACTGCAGCTGCTGTAAAGTCAGGTGCCTTGCGGCCTACTAATACACCCATTGTTATCTCCAAATAGTTAGTTTGAGTTCCAAAGTCTCACAATCACACAGAGCAACATGCCATTTCAGACAACGCTTTTCTGTATCACTGCGAATTGTCACTTATTATTGAGGCGTTTTATAAAAAAACAACCCCTATACCAGATGGTATTATTTGGCGCTCAGTGTATGCTGTTCCTTCAAAAGGATACAATCGAATTATCCGATAGCAGCCATCTAATAAATTGATGGCGCAGTGAATAACCAATATCACAGGTGTTTACAGACACAAAAAAAGCACCCTGAGGTGCTTTTCATCACTGGATCATCCAGATTAGTCCATAATGTCGTCCGGCATATCGCCACGCAACTGCTGCCAAATCTCACCAGAACGATGACCGTAGCGACGCATCAGTGTAATGGCACCGTCATGATCACCTTTTTCTGCCAGCGCTGTCAGATCGGCGTAAAACTCGCGAGCCAGCTCACGGGTACGCGGATCGGAGAAGTAATGACAACCAATCTTGGAGTACAGGCCTTTAAAACCGTTGAGGATCAACACATAGATTTTATTGTTACCGGCACTGGCCAGTTGATGGTGCACACGGTAGTCGTACTCGGCAAAGGCTTCCGCTGTGTCAGCCACTTCTGCATGCTTAGACAGAATATCAATCACGGATTGAGGATTAAACTTAATCGCAGCCCGGGTGTAAATCGCACTGATATTGGTGCGTGCCGACAGCAGCTGATCGGTCAGCTCAGGTACCTTATCCTCATCCAGACGGGCCAGTGTCTCCAGAATATTCAGACCGGATGTTTCCCAGAAATTGTTTACCCGGGTCGGTTTGCCATGCTGGATAGTCAGCCAGCCATCACGCGCAAGACGCTGCAGTACTTCTCGCAAAGTGGTGCGAGTCACACCAATAAGCTCTGACAGCTCGCGCTCAGCTGGTAAAATGGAGCCGGGAGGAAATTCGCCATTCCAAATCGACTCAACAATATACTCCTCAGCAAAACCTGCTGGGCTCTTGGCTTTAAAGATTCTCATTTAGCACCACTTTTGACAACATAAGGTACGTCGACAAGCCTGTGCTTCAGTGCGTAGCACACCAACAGGCTTCTGCAACTCAATAATCCACTGATTGTACCAGATGATTTGCAACTAACAAGGCATATCTGTTCCACCTTATAACAGCATTCTACAAAGGCCGTGAAAAGCCCCATTAAAGGGACTGTCCACAGAGTAAATCGTCACTTTTTTACGGTTTGATGAGCGGTTTGATCGCAACCCCCTGAACCACGGCGGCAAGCCCTGTATGATACTGGCCCTCGACCACCTGACGCTCCAGCTGTTGCAAGTGTTTCCATTCCAGCGGACTTAACTCTTCGGCGAGTTGAGTCGCACTCAGCATGGTACTCACATCGCTGCCGCCCCCGGTGCCAAAATGAATTTGCTCCGGCGCATAGGCTTCCGTTAAAAAAATGCCACCGGGCTTAAGGGCCTGGATTACACCTTGATGCAATTTTTCGCGTAAAGGCCGGGGAAATGGCGCAAAAATAGCGATAATGTTATCCCAACATAGACTGCCGAGTTCAAACTCGCCCAGATCTGCATGAATAAATTGCACCTCTACACCGACTGCCTGAGCCAGCTTTTGCGCCTTCTCTATCCCTTTGACAGAGCCATCTACCGCTGTCACCTCAAAGCCCAGCTTTGCCAGGTACACGGCATTGCGCCCTTCTCCTTCTGCCAGACTCAGCACACGTTTACCTTTCAGCTGTTTAACCTGAGCCTTTAAAAAATCATTTGGTTCAGTGCCATACGCGTAATCTGGCCCAGCAAAGCGTACATCCCACATAGGATCAAAATTCATCACAGTCTCCTCTCGTCAGGTGATATAAAGCATGCTACAACTTAAAGTCGACTTTAGGTCAAGCCCTGACAGGCACACTTTGCCTTCACTTTTACATAAAAGAGAAACACATGGATATTGCTGATGTCGCCAAGGCCTCCGGGCTCAAGCCTTCCACCCTCAGATACTATGAACAAAAAGGGCTGATCCGCAGTGCCGGACGCCATGGCCTGCGCCGCTATTATGACCCTTCAGTGCTGGAGAAACTGGCATTGATCAACCTGGGCCGTCACGTTGGTCTGTCTCTGGATGAGATTGGCCGGATGCTGCTACCTCAGGGCATCGATATTGATCGTGCATTGCTGATAGCAAAAACTGCTGAGCTGGATAAGCAGATTGCCTCTATGCAGGCTATCCGCGATGGTCTGCATCATGCCGCCCACTGCCCGGCCCCCAACCATCTCGCCTGCCCGACTTTTCAGCGCCTGATGAAGCTGGCCGGAAAACGCCTCAAGCCACTTAAGCATAAAGTCTAGTCTGATAATATTTATAATCATTATTATCAATCACTTGATTGTTATAGCTTTGCCTTGTGAGCGTGTAGTCATGTCAATTCCGGTCAGATTAACCAGATACTCCGGCTCAGTATGTTAGCGTCTGGCTTCTCTTATATTTAACCGGAACCTGATATGAACCAAACCCGACATACTTTGCTGGACGTCATCAGAGGCGCTGCCGTACTGGGCATTTTGCTGATGAATGTCCGCCTCTTTTCTGAGCCTTATGCGGCTTATTTTTCGCCGCAGATGCTGTCGACTCAATCGTCGCTGGGGCATATCTGGTGGCAGATTCAATACCTGTTTGCCGATCAGAAATTTATGGCAATTTTTTCGATGCTGTTTGGTGCCAGTACCGCGCTGATCTGCGATAAGCGATTACAGGCAGGTCAATCTCCCTATGGTTACTACTTCAGGCGATTACTCATTCTGCTCGCTTTTGGCCTCGTTCATGCGTACCTGATCTGGCATGGGGATATTCTGGTGTATTACGCCGTGTGTGGCGTCATCCCTTTATTGTTTGTCCGCGCCCCGGCTGGGCTGACGCTGCTTTGCGGGCTGGGGATATTGGCTGTTGGATCCAATAACAGTCTGACAACATTTGCAGCCCTGAAACAGCTGCCCGAGCCCATACTTTTTGACGTGATAACACAGCATTTTGCCCATACCGCCCGCATCAGCCAGGCAGAGCTGGATGCCTTTTCTGGCAGCTGGTTTGCACAACTGTCGATGCGAGCCCAACTGGCAAGAGAGTTTCACCTGTCAACCTTTCCTGCCTGGGGCATATTCAGGGTGTCCGGTCTGATGCTGATTGGCCTGGCTCTGTATCGGTTCGGCTTCATCAGTGGCCATCTTTCACGGCGCTGTTATGGCTATTTTGCGCTCTTTGCTGCCCCGGCTGGAATAACTTTGTCGCTGGCAGGGTTATGGGTTAATTATCAGCAACAGTGGCTGTTTCCGGACTACTTCTTTAAGCATTCACTGTGGAACTACTGGGGATCTGTCCTCAGCGCCTGTGGTTACATGGCTTTGCTGGCATACATTAGTCTGCGAGGCTGGCTGAGTCACTGGCGGGGCTACCTGAGCCTGGCTGGGCGCATGGCGCTGAGCAACTATTTGCTACAAAGCCTGTTATGCACGGTGTGGTTTTACGGGCTGGGATTTTACGCCAGGACCGGAGCAGCGGAAGCAATTTTAACGATCATCATAGTCTGGATGATACAGCTGGGCTTCTCAAAACGGTGGCTGATGCACTACCCATCCGGACCCGTTGAATTACTCTGGCGAAGACTGTCGGGGCGCTGATATTCAGCCCGCCATTTTGCGGGAGTGCACAAGTGTTCTTTTTTAAATGCCGTATAAAATGCGGCCCGGGTGCCAAACCCTGAGTCAAAGGCAATCTCTTCGACAGAGCGGCTCGTACTCTTCAGCAGCTCAGTCGCATGTTTAACTCGCCAGTGGTTGATGTAATCATGATAGCCAGTCCCAAGGTATTCATTGAGTAGCTGCGACAGGTTATGTGAGTTGAGCCCGACTTGCTCTGCCAATGTCGACAAGGTCAGCTCACTATCCAGATAAGGTTGCTCGGCATGGATCAGGGCTTCCAGTTTGCGCCCGTAGTAGTCTGACAGCGCGGGGGTCAAGCCTGATTTTTGATATTTCTGACGCACGGCCTGACGCTGCTGTTCAGTATAGACAACCTTTGGAGAGCGGATCACATGCCAGGCCAGCAGGAGTAAAAACAGCTGCAATACCGTATTGAGCAATGCTCTGCTATTCATTGGTGGTAACACATCGAATTGGCGAGCAATATAGTAGCTGATTTCCAGCAACAATATGATCAGATTGAGATAGCATAAGTAGTTCAGCCAGCTCAGTTTTGCAGGCGCTGAACCACCTGCTGTCTGGTTGAGCATACGAGTGGTTTGCCGTAATTGCGACAAAGCAGCCAGCACATATATCAGCTCCACGGGTGCAATAAAATGCAAGACCATATGATGACTGAACACTGGCGTGGCAAGCCCCAGCCCTTTGAACAGCAATACATGCAGCATCACCAGGGCGGCCGGAGAGAACAGTAAAATTCGCAGACGCAGGCTGACTTTTGGACTGGGAGCCTGTGACGTCACATATAGATAAAAGAGTGGACCCAGCATCATTGCCAGTGGCCCGATAAGCCGGTGTAAGGAGTCATCAGGCGCACTGGTAATGTCCACCAGCTGCACCACACCAATCAACAATAAGTAGCCCAGCAAATAGCGATTGTTCTTGCGCTGTTGCTGTGACAAAGACAGCAATAAAAATACGAACAGCAAGCAGGTTGTCGCACTGCTAACCAGGATCAGATCGTGAAATGGCACTTATACTCTCTGCTTTTCAGTCAAGTCCAGCGGGGTTTTGCGCCAATAAATTGCGCAACGACAAAAACAACGGCGCCGGCAGGGCATTGGGTGAAAACCAGCGCCACTGCACACATTTATTGGGTTCCAGCAACTGCGGCTCACCTTTTTCGCACTCCCCCAGCATAAACAAGGTGATGTAATGCTTACCTTCAGACTCAAATATGTCATTGGTATACTCAAGCCGGGTTAGTTGTGTCAGTTCTAGCCCGGTTTCTTCGCGCACTTCCCGGCGTGCACACTGCTCGATGCTTTCGCCCACTTCAAGATGACCACCAGGCGTTGCCCAGGTATGTGCCCCGTGTGCGCCAATTCGCTCGCCAAGTAAAAGTTTCCCCTGGCGTTTTATGACCACGGCCACGCCCACACGCACAACTGACTGCATTGCTGATTTTTCCTTTACTGTTAAATTGCCCAGAAGATAACACATTTACCACCTGAAATAAGTCTGTTCCGGAAACTAATATTACATTCAGCAGTCAAACCGCACGACTAGTCTGAAACCAGTTGCCCGGATGCAGTGACAACGCCATAATAGCGGGCAAAAAAAGGAACACTTATGTTGAACAAACTCGCTGAATTTTCTCGTACCCGACTTGCCTGGGGGTTATTGTTTTTTTCTGCTTTCGCACTGGAAGCCATCGCCCTATATTTCCAGTATGCAATGGGTCTTGAGCCCTGCATTATGTGTATTTATCAGCGTACTGCGGTGCTGGGTATTGTGGCCGCTGGCTTGATTGGCCTGGCCTCACCCACCAGTTTGCCTGTAAGACTCATTGCCATGGGTTGCTGGGGTGTCGCTGCCATTTGGGGCTGGTTGCTGGCAAAAGAGCATATTGCGATGCAAACTACCACAGATCCATTTGCCTTTACCTGCGACTTTGTGCCTAACTTCCCAGGCTTTATGCCTTTACACGAATGGCTGCCGGCTTTCTTCGCGGCGACCGGCGATTGTGGTAATATTGACTGGTATTTTGCGGGTCTGTCGATGCCAGGCTGGATGGAAGTGATTTTCGCACTTTACAGCGTCTGCTTTATCGCCTTTGCCGCCGTATTTATTGTTAAAAGATGAGACGTAAATGGTTTTCAGACTGAGTAAACTCGCCGAACTGGATGACTTTGCACTGCGTGATAAACAACGTATTAAAGCGCAGGCGTTGGCGCAGCTGCCTGCATCACAAAAAATTATGCTTAATATCGCCAAGCTAATGCTGTTAACTCCGCTATTCATGGCGCTGGCATTTATCGAAGGCTGGATATTGCTACCCGTGTTACTCGTATGCGGATTGGCTTATCCCCTGCTCACCGTGCCGCTTGAGATCCAGTTTGCCCGGCCTTATTTGCAGCAGGCCATTGTTGAGTTTCGCAAAACCAATCAATAAAAAAGTGGTGCACTGCACCACTTATCTACTCGTCAGCTTTAAGCTCGGCAATCCGGTCCCTTACTTAACTCTTCACACCAAGCCGTCCATGGCATGGTCGTATATCCGCCTCCTACCCGTGGGGTGTTTGCTTTGTCCAATTGTTGATGTTGTTTATTGAGGTGCTTTAGCTTAGTGGTTTTTAACGCTAGTTTCATGACTTCGCTTCCTTCTTGGTTACTGTTTCATAAACATAAAATCACAAATCTGCCACCCGCAACAAGTACAAAAAGCACTCAACTGTTACAAGATAATGCTGCCGACACACCTATCGCGCCTTTGATATTTGCTGAGCACTTCTATTAGAAGTTCTTACTCAACTGAGTTTGACCAACCAGCCTGCGAGCTGTCATATTGCTGCTATACTCAATGTCAGTGGCCCTCATCTTGGGTCACCTGAGCTGCTTGTTCCTCCAGGGAGTTGGAATAATCGCCATCGTTAGGGTACTCAATGAAAAAAAGACTCCCTTGTATCGCCTGCTTATGTGCAAGTTGTGTATTGTTTAATGCAGGGTCCGATGCCCACACAACGCCAGACGGTGACAATGATGTATTCGCTTTATCCCTCGACGAGTTAATGGAAGTCACCGTTGAGGCACGTAAGGTCAAAGAAGATGCACTCGCCATTCCCGTTTCAATTTCAGTAATGTCTGAACAGTTTCTGCGCGAGCGCAGCGTCACTACTTTGCTTGAGGCCGCATATTTTATTCCTAATATTGATGTCACCACAGTCGGTGAAAATTCTGGTTGTACACACTGCGCGAACATCACCATTCGTGGTATCGGCCAGGTTGATCCGCTGCCCACCGTCGACCCGAGTGTGGGCCTCTACCTGGATGGGGTTTACTACGCCCGCTCAGCGGGGGGGATTTTTGATTTATACGATATACGCCAGGTTGAAATACTACGGGGCCCGCAAGGGGCTATTTTTGGTAAAAATACCATAGGTGGCGCTGTGACGGTGTACACACACGACCCCGTCTCTGACACTTTTGCAGATGGAGAAATCACGCTGGGCGCTTTTGAGCGCCGGGATGCCCGATTGCGTGCGAACGTTGCGCTCAGCGATTCGCTCAGCAGCCGCTTTACCTTCACGCACCTCAACCGCGATGGCTTTGTCAGGCGTGCCAACGGCGAGTTTGAAGGTGGCCAGGATGAGTGGGCGGCAAGTGCCAAATTCCGGTATCAGGTCAGCCCACAACTAACCGCGCAATTGTCATTGGACCAGCGTCGGATCAACTCTGGGTCCGCGCCGTCTATTCTTGCCGCAAAGAACGATCAGGCTGATCTGCTGGTACTCTACAATGACCTGGTCACGCAAAGTGGTATTGCAGACCCTTACCCGCCGCTCCAATTCTTTGGTGACACGCATCAGAGTGCTTCGCTGGGTACTAACTTTAACACGCTGGATCAATCCGGCATTTTGCTCTCAGTCGAATGGCAAACGCCCCAACAATGGCTGTTTAAATCACTGAGCGCCTACCGGGAATTTGACGCAACTTATGGACGCGACTTTGATAATAACCCGGCCGTCATTGGCGACACTCAGGACTTTCAACGCCAGTTCCAGTTCAGTCAGGAGCTTAATATCAGCGGCAGTGCCCTGGACGATCAACTCAGTTGGTTGGTCGGCTTATTCCACTTTGATGAACACATTAAACATCTAACCGATCTGGTCTTTATTGGTGGACTGTTCCGGGCACTGGAAAGTGTCCCAGGTCCTCTTGATGGCTCGCAACTGGATGATCCAACAAGTGTGGGTGGGCCCGGTAACCCCCTGAATATTGGACTGGATATTGATAGTGGCTTTGATAACCAGGTGGACATTCAAAGCACTGCCGTGTTCACCCATGTCAAATACGCGCTAACACACCATTGGGCATTTCACCTGGGTGGGCGACTGACATTCGAAAACAAAATGCAACAGGTGCAAAGTGATGCCGACAATGCCGGTGTGATTTTGATCGACAGAACACACAATACACAGGGACAAAAAAATGGTGGACCTATTGAACGCAGTTGGCGGGTTTTCTCTCCGCAAGGCGGAATAGAGTACCACTTTAGTGACAAGCACTTTATCTATCTGAGTGCCTCTCGGGGCTTTAAATCCGGCGGCTTTAACGGCATACCTAATTCACCAACCTCAGCACAGCCTTTTGACCCTGAGTATCTGACTGCCTATGAACTGGGCTACAAAACCAAATTACTGGCAGACACCCTTCAGCTTAGCTTAGCGGCCTTTGATATGCAGCATAAGGCTATGCAATTACGCGGTGGCCAGTCGACTGAAGCCGGCCTCGAGATTTTTATCGACAATGTTGGAGAAACCAGCATTCGAGGAGTTGAGGCCAGCTTTGAAGCGCTGCCTGTACACGACTGGCATTTGTCAGGTAATCTGTCTTACACCGATGCACAGTTTGATTCCGTTGGTACAGCCACACAAGTAACAAGGGACAGCACAGTAATGCGCTCGCCGCGCTGGACCGCGGCATTGGGACTTAGGTATCACTGGCAGGGTGTGATGCGACACCCAGTCAGGATTGGACTTAACTGGGGTTTTCGCAGCAAAACATATAATGACGTGTTTAATACTGAACTTGGTGCACAAGGGAGTTTTGCCTTAGTGAATGCACGTATCAGCCACGCCATCACAGATCAGCTGGAAGTTGCCTTATTTGTTCGCAACCTCACAGATAAACGTGTGCTGATCGGTGGCAATGACTTTACCGAAGTCTTTGGTGTGGCAGAGCATTATCTGGCACCACCCCGAGAGTGGGGTATATCCCTGTCGTATCAGTTTTAAAGATGTACTATGATGACAATCGTTAAACCTTTTCTACTCATGACTTTAGTGGTCTTACACACCTGGATATCATTTTCAGCGCGTGCTCAGCTCCAGCTGCTTAGTGATGATCCTCTGGACATCAGGATGGTGTTTTCGGCTCAGGCTCTGGATATCTCGACAGACTCCAATAACCTGGTATTTACCTATATCTCCCAAACCAACCCGGCGTTTTCCCGCCCGCCTTTACTGCTCGCACCGGGTACCCGAATTGATCAGTTACTGCAAAGCAACATGCCATATTGCGCCCTGAATCGGATCAAAACACGCCAGCGGTCGAGACTGTATTTATTTAGCTTACCTGTGCACCTCTACCCCAGCCACAGGTTGTACTTTTTGCCATTAAATATTGAGTTGTCCCCCTTTCTCAATGCACAAGGACAACTGACAGATCTCAATGCACTGCTCAAGGCTCATCCCAGAACAACTTTACTCACTGAGGCACAGCGCTCCTATGGCGACTATTTGGATACCCAGCTAGCCAACATCGATGAAGCACAGCTGATCAGGCGTCCAGGTGGCGACAGCTACCAGGCCACCATCACCATGTTCGAACGGGGGCGGGTGAGCTTTATTCTAACTTATCCGACAACAATACAGCGTTATGCAAACACACTGACGCTGGAGCAAGTACATAGCCTTGAAATTGCGCATAACCCGTCATTTGTTCTTGGCCACATCGCCTGCTCCGATACTCCCGAAACCCGACAATTTCTGAAAGTGGTTAATGCCGCTTTGCGCCACTTATATCACACTGAGCCGTTTTATGACCTGCATCTTCGCTATTTACCTGAATCAGAACGTGCTTACTTCAAAAAGCAACTCGAGCAACAGACTAATGAAGCTCTGCAAAACAGTCAGGAAATGTACAAGGAATGACAATAAAAAGAGCAGCCTGAGCTGCTCCTGGAGATGACCAGACTAAACTGGCACAACGCTAAAATGTTACCCTGCCTTTGAGTTTGGCAAGAATGTTCACACCTATTCCGTTGACCCGCAATAAAGCATCCATATCCTGAAAGTTGCCAGCCTCCTCGCGGGACCGCACAATGGCCTGCGCTTTTTTCATGCCGATGCCTGGTAAACGAGTCAGTTCTTCAGCACTGGCACGGTTTACATTTACCACTGCATCAGCGACTTGCCGGGCTGCAGTGGCTATTGGTTCAGGCTGAGCCAGAGCAGGAAGTGCCGCAGACAATGCCAATGTAGCTAGAAGAGTTTTAATATTCATGATCAGATCCCTCAGATAAAGTGTCCATGTCTAAATGTATGCGTAATGATGCATACGCAGTTAAAATAAAGTAAATGACAGTAAATATGTCAAAATTATGTCATCTTTTTTAGTTGCTTATTTTTCATCTTGTGTTGTTATGCTTATTTCTGCGACTTGTGCTAGAGCCAGACCAGCGATATCTTTGCAGTGAAGACAGAACAGATATATGTTTGTTTTTATGAGAAAAGAATAGTTAGACGGTTACTACATGCTGCAATAACCCTCTTCTGCACTAAGTCGACTCGGCAGTATTGGCACATAATAGCGCTTTATCGGTTGTAATTATTGACAAGACAAGTTACTGTATATAAAAACAGTGTTCGTGGAGAGTGATCATGGCGGTTATCGTAAAGTATGTGGTAGAAAGAAATGGAGTAGAGCGTATGACGTTTACCAGCAAAAAAGAGGCGGATGCTTATGATAAAATGCTGGATGTTGCAGAAGCGCTCGAAGGCATGTTAGAAAAAGTAGACGTCCCACTCAGTGAGCAACAGGTTGAATCGCTCGCACTGGAGATTGCCAAACAAAAAGACGACTTTATGGCCATTCTGAAAGGGGGTAAAGTGTCAACCAAAAAAGACTCTGAGGAAAAACCCACCAGCAAGAAAGGTGGTGACGATAAGGTCACGGCAATCAAACAGGCCTAGTGTCTATAACCATATATACAAAAAAGCCAGCTTCTATGAAGAAGCTGGCTTTTTTAATATTAAGGCGTTTATTTCAAAACAGTCGCAACGGCATCTGCAAAGTAATCAATATTGTCTTTGCTTACACCCGCAACATTTACGCGGCTGGAGCCAACAATATAAATTGAGTATTCCTCACGTAATCTGTCAATTTGCGCTTTGTTTATGCCCAGGAACGAGAACATGCCGTTCTGACGCTCGATGAAAGAGAAGTCCTGTGATGTACCTTTCGCATTCAGGTTGTCTTTAAGCAGGCTGCGCAGGCCATTGATACGGTCACGCATCTCTGCCAGCTCCTGATGCCACTCTTGGGTTAGCTCTTCACTGCCCAGAATAGTATTCACAATGTCCGCACCGTGTGCAGGTGGCATCGAGTAAATGCTGCGCACAACACTCAGTAACACTGAATTGGCAACATCAGCCACAGCCGCTTCCTTCGCAATGAATGAACACGCACCGATACGCTCACGATACAGGCCAAAATTCTTTGAACATGAAGAACAAATCAACATTTCGTCAACGGTTGAAGCCAGTAGGCGCAGACCTTGTGCATCCTCTTCCAGACCACTACCGAATCCCTGATAGGCAATATCGATAAGCGGTGTAAAGCCTACGTCCTTCGCAAGCTCAGCAACAATTTGCCATTGCTCTGCATTTAGGTCCATACCGCTTGGGTTATGACAACATGCGTGAAGCAATACAATATCGCCTTTTGGTACTTGCTTCAGTGCTTCGATCATCTCATCGAACAACAAGCCTTTGTTCTCGTAGTCGTAGTAAGGGTATTCTTTAACTGTCAGGCCAGCCGCTTCAAACAAACTGATGTGGTTTGCCCAGGTCGGTGTCGTTACCCATACGGTCGCGTCTGTATTGCAACGCTTGATAAATTCAGCCGCAACGCGCAATGCGCCGGTGCCACCCGGAGCCTGGGCAGTTCTGATCCGATTAGCCAACAAAGCAGGATGCTCATTACCCAGCAAAAGCTTTTCCATCTTGTCGCAATAATCCAGGTTACCCGCTAAACCAATGTAAGATTTAGTTGTTTCATTCTCCAGGCGAAACGCCTCAGCCTTTTTTACCGCCTTCAGAACCGGGGTATGACCCTGCTCGTCTTTATACACTCCAACCCCTAGGTCAATCTTATTCGGGTTAGTATCTTTTTTATAGGCAGCCATCAGGCCCAGGATTGGATCCGTCGGAAGTGGTTTTAGTTCTGAAAACATGGTTATCTCTTTTCCTAATTAACGTAAACGAGGTGTTCGACTTCGTTTGTCACGGGGTTAACTCTGAGCTCATATTAACATAAGTTGTCGTGAAGACGAGCCTGCTTAACTTGGAAGATACTCAATCGTGCGAATACAAGCGGCAACTAAAACTGCCAGCTTGTATTCATCAAAACACTCTTGCTCAAAAGCTTCTGCATCTATGATCCCAAAACACTGTCCCTGGCGGTCCAACAGTGGCAGACAAACCTCAGACTGCACTTTCGGATCACAAGTATAATATTCCCCCCCCTTGGCCACATAGTCTGGGATATTGTTGATCACGCGTGCCTGTTCAGACAGATAAGTTTGAATATTGTTTGAAGTCGCAGCGAATGCATCAGTAATCGGGAATAATGGTCGACTTGGTGCACCGTAATAGGCCAACTTCAGCAATTGCTGAATACCATCAGCCGGACGCGCCTGATAAATACCGAACCAGTCCACCCCCGTAGAGGATTTGACATACTCAGCAATAGTCTGCAGACGCGATAATTGATGTTCACATTCGCTGTTTTGACAGACATAATCCGTCAGTAAAAAAGGCGCATCCTGCAAGTGGCCGAACAAACTACAGCTCCCGCCTTCTCCCAGCTCCGGGATTTGGTATGACCATCTGGCATCAAAGCGATGAGTGTCAAGGTAAGCATCCAGCTCTGTTAGTTGAGCCGCTACAGCAGATTCGCTGATAGATAAGTTGCAATGAGAAAGGTAGGTAGAAATCATTTAGCCATCCAAACATCTAAATATCCGTCAAATCTATCATGGACAGACAGGCGATGCCAGCGTGTTATGAGAATATTTTATTTTTGGCAAGGAATGAAACCCGTTCACCTTATTGAGTAAACCAGTTCAACCTCGTTTCCAACACGGTTATATGTGACACTCTGTGCAATTTCAGAAAGTAATTCAACTCCCCTGCCATGCTCTTGTTGCGACTGATGTAATGCCGTTGAGCTTTGGTCAAACCCATTGCCCGAATCGCAAATATTGAAAACAAGGCAAAACTCTTCCGGGCAAAAGCGTACATTAATGATGATCAGAGCATCCTTGAGGTTTTCCAGTGCACGAGCCCGTTGATGGTAATACTCAATAAAGCCATCATCCTGATTCTTTAAATCCGACTTTAACCCTAAAACACCATGGTCCAGTGAATTATTGTATGCCTCCGAAAGCAACAGGAAGACATTTGACCTATGTGCATGCAAACCTTCAACCTTAGACAAAATATCCACCAATTCAAGCACCGGATCTGTATGACGCATCTGCTGAGCATTGAGCGAAATACTAATGTTAAACGGCAAAGTAGAATACTCAGGAGGCAGCGCTTCACTGGAGTTATCGGGCAGGCAGTTAATGATCGCGATGCTTAAATCATCCTGCTGTTCTTTGTGCCCACTGTATTCACGCACTTGCTGGATAATGTCTTTAGTCGCAATATCAACCTTACAGCTCAGCACATCTATCAGGCGTTGTTCACCGAACAGCTCTCCGTCGAGCGCTTCACTTTCAATAATGCCATCCGTTGCCATCACAATACGTGTGCCCACCTCAACTTCAAAATGCAAAGTATTGCGTTCGAACTCATCCTCATCAAGGATCCCCAAAGACATATGCTGAGACTCAATGGTTTTGAGTACCTGCCCCTGACTGTCTATCAGATAGATGTCGGGAAAGCCTCCGAGCCAGGCTGACAGGTTTCGCCCAGAACTACTGATCTCTATAATGGCGGCGGCACAAAACATGTGCCCAGGAAGTAAAGTGTTCAGTGAGCTGTTTAACTCAGCAGCAATGTCATTCACCGCCATGCCTTTTTGCACCATAGTATAAAAAATTTTCGATGCAGGTAGCGCGCCGACCGCCGCCGCCAGGCCGTGTCCGGTGAAATCTCCCAACAAACAATAAAAGCCGCCAATGGGACTTTTTGCCATCAGAAACATGTCCCCGTTAAACATTGAAGCCGGGGATAAATGGTAGTCACACAGTTCCGTAAAGTCCTGCTGCCCAGACAAAGCATTACGAAAAATATGTTCAACGATTTCGTGTTCACGTTCTATCTGGTTATAGTGATATTCAAGCTGTTTTTTTTGCTCGTGAGCTTCTTTACTGAGCTTTCGCGTGCGGGCATGTGCCCGGATTTTTGCAGACAGTACGATCCGGTCAAAGGGTTTGTGTATAAAGTCATCCCCTCCTACATGGAGGCACTTCTCAAAACTGGCGTGGTCTTCCAAAGCGGTGATAAATATCACTGGTAAATATACGTCGCCGGCATGTTCTTTAATTTTGGGTGCGGTTTCAAAACCATCCATGACTGGCATCATCACATCCAACAACACAATGTCAACATTGTGTTGTTGGAGCAAGTCCAGAGCTTCCTGCCCATTGTTAGCCACCAGCACATCATAGTGTTGGTGCTCAAGCATGGTTTGTAATAATCGACAATTGAGTGGCTGGTCATCCACAACCAAAATTAACATACACGAGTCCCTCGTGAACTAGTCAATATCGAACTTTTTATCGAAGCGTGAAATCTGTAAAATTTTCTTCAGTTGAGGCCTGCAATTACTGATCTGAATGCTAGAGACAGAGTCGCCCAGGGTTTTCTTCATGTTGAGTAACATACCTAATGCGGAACTGTCCATGTAGTCTGTGTCACGCAGATCAACAACCACTTTTTCCGTTTGGTTGCCTACTTCGGCATAGGCCTGACGAAAAGACTGGACCAGGTTAAAATCAAACTTTCCTTTGATTTGTATCGTTAAAGTTTTTCCGTCCGATGAAGCATTTTTGCTCAGGCTCATCGCAAGCTCCTACTTTGGTTGAATTTTGGTATCCATGATGTTGTTTTAAATATAAACCGATACCGGGAATTAGCCAAAAAATTATCTCGCTTCAAAACGCTTTTTGTTACCATAACGATATTGAGTTTTAAACAGGAGAGTCAAAATGTCAGAGAGTCGTTTGGTGTACTCCACCGAGTCTGGCCGAATCAAACCCACCGAAACCGAGCCGGAGCCAGCAGCAAAATTGTTTAAAGACGGCGCAGTGCGTATTGAGCGACAGACAAAGGGTCGCAAGGGAAAAGGTGTCATGCTGGTTGTGGGTATAGACCCGAATGAGCATGATCTGAAAAAACTGGCAAAAACCCTGAAAAGTAAAATGGGTCAGGGCGGCGCACTCAAAGATAACGTAATCGAAATCCAGGGTGATGACCGCAGCAAACTAAAAACGCTCCTGGAAGCACAGGGCTTCAAAGTTAAAATCGCCGGTGGCTAATTGGCGATACGGGAGCTGATTGGGCGGACCCGCAAGCCGGTTTAATTGGCCTGCTTGCCCTGCCCTATATCCGGATGCTGGCTTTGCATTAAAATTTCATGCTCCGTCAGAGGAGCACTATAGTAGTAACCTTGCACAATAAAGCAGTTATTTCTTTGTAAAAATGCCACTTGTTCCTGGGTTTCAACCCCTTCTGCAATCACTTTCATACTCAGCTTTTGTGCCATCGCGATAATTGCCGCGGTGATCTCCATGTCATTAGAATCCTCAGGGATATCCTTAACAAAAGAGCGGTCCACTTTCAAAACATCAACCGGAAAGCGCTTGAGATAGCTCAGTGACGAATAACCTGTGCCAAAGTCGTCTATAGATAAGGATACACCCAGCTTCTTCATTTCCAGTAGTTGCTCTATTGCGGCTTCAACATCCCCCATCAACATGCTCTCTGTCAACTCTAAATGGAGCATCTGGGGAGACAGGCCGGTTTCTTTTAGCGTCGTAGCAATATGTTCGATTAGCTCAACATCTTTAAACTGACGAGCCGACAAGTTGACCGAGATATCCGCAGCCCGTCCACTGCGGCGCAACCGGGCGGAGAACTGGCAGGCTTCGCGCAATACCCAGGCACCCAGTTCAACTATCATGCCGGTCGCCTCAGCGATAGGAATAAACTTAGTTGGCGCAATAAAGCCTTTTTCAGGGTGATACCAGCGCACCAGTGCCTCATAGCCAACAACCTGCTCTGTGGTGCTGTCTATCTGAGGCTGATAACGCAGGCTAAACTGTCCTTCTTTGATGGCCTGACGAAGTTCATTTTCAATATACAGACGCTCATTTGCAGCGGCATCCAGCTCCTGAGAATAAAAGTGAAAGGTATTTCGCCCTTTTGCTTTGGCTTCGTACATCGCCAGGTCAGCATGCTTCAGTAGCTGCTCTTCTTCTTTGCTATCAAACGGTGCCAGGGTAATACCAATACTGGCGCTGACAATCACCTCGTTATTACCAAGACGAATGGGCTTTGCCAGTGTGCGCTGAATTGTGTAGGCCACATCCATGGCATTTTCCCGACTCTCGATACCACTAAGCAACACGGCAAACTCATCGCCACCCAGACGCGCGATGGTGTCTTCTGCACGTAGCCGCTGCTTTAGTCTGTCTGCCACTTCAACCAGTAATCGGTCACCAGCATCATGGCCCAGCGTATCATTGATCCGCTTGAACTCATCAAGGTCAAAGTAGAAAAGCGCGAAGGCGTAATGTCCTCGCTCAGCCAGAGCCATCGACTTGCGTAGCTGCATGCGAAAAAAGGTGCGATTGGCCAATCCGGTCAAAGTGTCAAAATAAGCCAGTTCCTCCATTTTGCGCTGGCTTTCTTTTACAAAGGAAATGTCCTGCGCAGATGCAACGTAACTGGAAATCCGTCCACTTTCTTCACGGATGGGGGAAATACTGAGGCTCACCCAGATCTGCTCATTCGAAACACCTTGCAACAGTGTGTCACCCCGCCAGTAATTGCGACTGCGCAGATCAAAATCAATGTCATCAATGATGATGGCCATTTCTTTTGAAACTATGCCCAGCAAAGGAGAACCTATAAAATGTGCCTCATTGTAGCCAGTCATTTCCAGCATTTTCGGGTTCACATACTCTATTTTAAACCTGTCGTTGGTGATCAGCACCCCAGTCCCGGAAAACTCAACAGCCTTGCCAAGTCGATTCGCCTGCTTTTGTGCTGATTCTTTTTCAGATACCCGGGTATTGAGACCATGGATCAGTTTGCGCGTTTCGCCACTCATATCATTGATAGAGGCATTCAGTACGCCCAATTCATCATTCGCGTCTGGCAATGCGGGATGGTCAAGCTGGCCTTTGCCAAATGAGATCAGGGCATCCACAGAGTGATTGATTCGCTTAAGGATCAAATGATATATAACCTGATGCAACAGCAAGGAAACGAACAAGCCGTAAATAATAAACAAGCCCGAGAATTTCCACTTCAGCTCATTGAGCGCAAACAACGCCGTATCTCGTTTTTTATAATACCCGACATACCAGTCCAGCTCTGTCAGATGAACGACATTCGCCAGGTACGACTCCTGCTTATACCCGAATTCACTTTGTAAACTGGGAAGATTAACCCGCAAGGTACTGTCAACCATTTCCTCAAAGGCCGCAGGTAACGATGTCTTGTCCGCCAACTCATTACTATGGGCAAGAATACCCATGTTGGGCGCTGATAAAATTCGCCCTTGCTTGTCAAACACAATGTACGCCAATTTCTCGCTGGCTTGCGGTAGCCGTTGCAGCACTACGTCCAGCTCCAGATCGCTGCCGGTAAAGCCCTGATATGTATCGTCGACATACAACGGGACAAGCACACTGACAACCCATTTGCTCCAGACCTCATCGTAGTGGATCCCAGACCAAAGCGCCTGACGAGTCGGATTAAGCTCTTCGCGCAGCAGGGGTAAAGCATGGGTACTGAAATGACTGCCGCCCTTGCCATCTACCAGCAATGAGTTTGGTGGTGAAATCCGCACAAAGTCGTCAGTGGTATAAAGATAGAAATTGAAAAAGTCCTGCAACAGTAGCGGAGAGAGAGAATTCCACACATATTCAGATTCGGTTAACAAAGTCTGAGTTTGTTCGTTCAGATTTTTGGCTGGCAGGTAGGCCGCCGAAATCCCGTTTGCAGCGATGCTATTAATCCGCTCGTCGGTGTGGTTTAGCTGTACCGAATGTGATGGAGAATTGTACAAAGGTTGCTCTGCAAACAAAGCGCGACTTACCACCATATTGGCTTGTTGAGCGAGCTTTTTCTTTAAGGTCAGAAACTCAGAAAAATGCATCAAGGTTTGTTCACTTTGCACTTTCAGTTCATGAAACTCTTCATAAACCAGCTGCTTTTCTTCGGCTTTCAGTAATAAGGCAGCAGCAATTGCCCCGGCAACCAAACAAACAGCGGCAGTGAGCAGCGAAAGTTTGACACTGAGCGAGTTAAAACCAAAGCGAGACACAGGTCGTCGATAGCCCACGATAAACCTTTTAGCTAGTTATAGTTTTTTCATGACAAGTGCGCAGAATATACCAGATCATAGAGAACCTCGCCAAACACTTTGCCAGATATGTCTAAATTCAAGCTTGTATAATTTAAATGATCTGTGCTAATAATAGCGTTAATTAGATTTAGCACCAAAATAAAGACAGATTTATGACTTTAACGACACGCAACTATTTTTTCTTTTTTAGCTTCTTTAGGTGAAGAGGCTTAACTGTTTGCGTGTAAAAGTTCAGATAGCTAAGCCTCCCACACCGGGAGGCTTTTTTTTTGGCACAATGGGAATGAGGACCTATGACACAAGATACTTTGGATGCCCTGCGCAAGGACATCAATGAAATTGATTCTGAGCTGCTGATCCTGCTGGCGAAACGTCGCAGACTGAGTCACAGCGTTTTAGAATATAAAATCACCAACAACAAACCGATCCGAGATGAGGCTCGGGAGCTGGCACTGCTGGAAAAGCTGATCAGTTACGGTAAGTCGCTGGGCCTGGATCCTTTCTATATCAATAATGTTTTTCAGGTGGTCCTTGAAGATTCGGTATTAAATCAGCAGGCACTGTTGCAAAAGAGCTTGAATCCGGGGTCTTTGAACGATACCCACAAAGTCGCTTATCTCGGCGGACAGGGGTCGTATAGCCAGCTTGCCTGTCACAAGTATTTCAGTCGCCGTCCAGGCACTCTGGTTGAGCTGGGGTGTCAGACATTTTCCGATATTACCCAGTCCGTGGAAAAAGGCCAGGCAGACTATGGGATTTTACCAATTGAAAACACCAGCTCAGGTAGTATCAATGAAGTCTTTGATTTACTCCAGCACGCACAGGTTTCTATTGTCGGCGAAGTTACGCACAGTGTAGAGCACTGTTTGCTGGCAAAAGAAGGCTCTACACTCAAAGACATCAGTAAAATTTTTGCCCATCACCAACCATTCGCACAATGCAGCCGCTTTCTGGAAGGGCTTGGCGACCTGACACAAGAAACCTGCGACTCCACGTCCAGCGCATTAAAACTGGCGGCAGATACGCCGAACAGTGCGGCGATTGGCTCAGCACAAGCTGGTAAAGAATTCGGCCTGGAAGTACTGAAAAGTGGTCTGGCTAACCAGGCGGAAAACCATAGCCGCTTTATTGTCGTCGCACGCCAGCCGCTTCAAGTTTCTACTCAGATCCCGACTAAAACCAGCCTGATCATGGCGACCAAGCAAAAAGTCGGCTCTCTTGCTGATGCTCTGATGGTATTCAAAGAGCACAGTATCAATATGACCAAACTGGAATCACGCCCTGTGCCGGGTAACCCCTGGGAAGAAGTGTTTTATGTTGACCTGCAGGCTAATATTGCGGATAAACGCGTACAAAGTGCCCTTGAATCTCTGAAGGAGCACACTCAGTATGTACGTATTCTGGGCTGCTATCAAAGCGAATCTTTGCAGGCCGTGGAAGTGGTATAAGCTTACAAGAGCGAGGTACACCTCGCTCAGTCTTCACAAACTAAGAAATGACCTTCGCATCATTGGCCTTATTAAGCAGCCCCCGGCTTTGTCGTAGAAAGGTTTGAGCACTATCCGAAAAATAGCTTTTGGCCTCTTCAAACGCCGCCATCAATGCTGCTTTATCACCCGACTGCAAGCGATTAAGAGTCTGCTCAAAGGTATCCTGATAACTCGCAAGTAGCCCTTCAACCTCATCAAATTGTGCGAGCATAATATCAGTGTAGAGTTCTCCAGATTGTGCAAATAAACGCCCAACCATCATCAGCTCAAGCTGGTAAATGGGCGATGAGCAGCTCCTCAACTCTTCCAGCGTATGACATTGACGGGCCAAAAACTGACCATATACAAAGGTCGTGAGATGGCGCATGACCTGGATGATCTGCATGGCCTGATCGTGCTTTTTCGCCGCCATGTTTGCCAGATGACAGCCCCAGATCTGCAATTGCTCAAGCAGCCCCTGATACATCTGCTCACCTCGGCCATCACACACGACTACGGTCTGTTTCACCCAGTGAGAAATATCCGGACCAAACATGGGATGCAAGCCAACAACTGGGCCTGCATGCTTGTTCATCATGGCCTGTAATGGCGCTTGTTTGACCGAGGTGATATCGGCCAGCACGCAACCCTCAGGCAGCTCAGGCAGCTTACTGATCACTTGCTCCATGGCATTTATAGGCACGCTCAACAACACCAGTTTGGCATCAGCAAGGATACTTGTTTGCTCCGCCTGTTGCGCTTTATCGAGCACACGCACTTCGTACCCTGAGCGTTGAAGCTGGCGGGCAAAAAGCTGGCCCATCGCTCCTGCACCACCCACTATCACCACTGGCGATAAGTGCGGCGCTGCGCACGCCAGTTCACTTTGCTGATTTTCATAAGCCTCGCGCATCATACGGCGCAATATGTCTTCGACCAGATCCGGATTCACGCCTTTTTGCTCAGCTTGTGCTCGCCGGGCTTCGATCAGGCTGGCTTCACGTTGTGGCACATGTAAAGGCGCCCCGGTGGCTTGTTTGATTTTACCGACCTGCTCGGTAAGCTCTCGGCGCTGCGCCAGCAGATCGACCAACGCGCTGTCACAGGCGTCAATTTTCTCCCGGAGCAAAGCGAGTTCAGATGTTTGACTCATTCCCATAGTGTAAACTATTATTTACTTCAGTAAACCAAAAGATACACCCAGTCTAACAGGAAGGAATAGGATAAGAAAGCGGATTGGAATTATAGACCATGAAAACCAAAACGGGCCACTCAAGGAGTGGCCCGTTTTTAAGCATTGGTAAATGCGACGTATTAGTTAAGTTTTTCTTTAATACGTGCAGACTTACCAGAACGCTCACGCAGATAGTAAAGTTTCGCGCGGCGAACTGCACCACGACGCTTCACTGCAATGCTGCTGATAAGAGGGCTGTGCGTTTGGAATACACGCTCTACACCTTCACCGTTCGAGATTTTACGAACTGTGAATGCAGAGTGAAGACCACGATTACGCTTAGCGATTACAACACCTTCAAAGGCCTGTAGACGCTCTTTGTCACCTTCTTTAACGCGAACCTGAACAACAACTGTGTCACCAGCGCCGAACGCAGGTACGTCTTTTTTAAGCTGCTCTTCTTCAAGCGCTTTAATAATATTTTGGTTTACTTTTGCCATTTTATTTCTCACATTCCTAGGAGTAACTGTCTTCTAGCCACAAGCTTCATGTTCTTGCTGAAATTCAGCAAGCAAACGTACTTGCTCCTCAGTCAGAGCTAGGTTACGCAACAAGTCTGGACGGCGTAACCAAGTTCTACCCAGTGACTGCTTTAAGCGCCACTCGGCTATCGCTTGGTGGTTTCCACTGAGTAATACAGCAGGCACCTGTTTTCCATCCAACGTTTCTGGCCGAGTATAGTGTGGACAATCTAATAAGCCGTCTGAGAACGAATCTTGTTCTGCAGACTGGTTGTGGCCTAACACACCTGGCACCAATCGCGCGACAGCGTCGATCAATGTCATAGCGGGTAGTTCACCCCCACTTAAAATAAAATCCCCGATGGACCATTCTTCGTCGACATACGACTCGATGATCCGCTCGTCTATACCTTCGTAGCGACCAGCGACTAAAATCAACTTTTCGGATTGAGCCAGTTCGGCCGCACCTTGTTGATCTAACTTCCGCCCTTGTGGAGACATATAAATTACTTTAGCGCCGGCTCCTGCTGCCTGTTTGGCATCAAGAATGGCTTGCTTGAGAGGCTCGACCATCATCAGCATGCCCGGACCACCACCATAAGGTCGGTCGTCAACGGTTCTGTGCTTATCCAGTGCATAGTCTCTCGGATTCCAGCAGTGAAAGTCGATCAGTCCGTTTTTCACGGCCCGACCGGTGACACCTTGCTGAGTTACCGCGTCAAACATTTCAGGAAAGAGTGAGATCACCCCAACCCATAGTTTTTGCTGTTCACTCATTAAAACGCCGGATCCCAGTCTACAGTAATTTCTCGTTCTTCGTGCTTAACCTCAATCACAACAGAATCTGTCAGGAATGGAATTAAGCGCTCAGACTGACCAAATGCATCTTTTTTGTTTGCTTTCACAACCAAAACGTCATTTGATCCTGTCTCCATCAAGTCATCAACATGACCCAGGTTATACCCTTTTGTCGTAACGACTGTCATACCGATGAGATCTCGCCAATAAAACTCCCCTTCTGGTAATTCAGGGAGCTGCTCTACATCTACTGAGATTTCTGCATTGGTCAGTGCCATTGCTTCGTCTCTGTCGTTGATGTTCGCAAACTTGGCGATAAAGCCCTTGCTGTGACGACGCCAGTCACTCACTTCAAGGGTTTGCCATTTACCTTGTTGACCTATCAACCATGGGCTGAAATCGAAGATCCCTTGGGGATCATCAGTAAATGAATGCACCTTAAGCCAACCTTTGATGCCATAAGGAGCACCAAGTTTACCAACAACGATTGTCGAGGTTTTTTCTTGACTCATGGTTACACTTACGCCTATTAAGCCGCTTTACGAGCGTCTTTAACCAGTTTCGCTACGCGATCTGAAAGACCAGCGCCCTGACCTACCCAGTGATCAACACGGGCAAGGTCTAGACGAAGTTTTTCTTCTTGACCAGCAGCGATTGGGTTAAAGAAACCTACTTTCTCGATGAAACGACCGTCACGCGAGAAACGGCTATCCGCAACCACGATTTGATAGAATGGACGCTTTTTAGCGCCGCCACGTTGCAAACGAATAGTTACCATACCGTCCTCTACATAGATTGACTGTTTTCATTAATAAGATTTGCTTCCCACTTTGGGAAGCTGGGGAATTGTACGTCTTTTTTCACGCATTGCAAGTGTGAAATCCATTTTATTACCAAATGATGAAGATGCTCGGTAATTGACAAAAGATGACGCCTAAATTGTGTCAATGCGATGACCAGCCTGGGTCATCGCATCTGAGGGCATAAGTATAAAAGAAGGGCCGCAAAACAGACACCCTTCTTTATATACAGTGTTACTTTAACTGTGCTGACTAGAAGGTGATTTTAACTTTGGCCGCCAGATAGCGTCCCGGCATTGTATATTGAGACAAGCTGGTGTCGGCAGCACTGCCAGCAACCCGCTCGTAATTGACGTATTCCTTATCCAGCAAATTAAAGACCCCCACATTGAGTTGCCAGCTGTGCCACTGATAATCTGCAAACACATCAACCGTGGCCCAGCCAGCGGTTTTAATTGCAGTATCAGAGGGGACTTTGTCCATATGACTGGCAGCACGCAACGCCGTTGTCAGCGACCACTGCTCAGATTCATAACGCGCTTTAACAAAGCCATTAAGCGGGCTCAACGATTCTATGTAGTCATCGGTCTGTGAATTTTTACCATGCAGGTAGGTCAGGCCACTGTCGATAGCAAGCTGGTCGCTCAGCCACAGGGTCATATTGGCTTCAACCCCTTTGATTTTTACTTCTTCAATATTCTGGTACTGAAACACCTGTTTGCTGACATTGGGAATAAAGGTCGGCTCAGTGCGTACCAGCTGGTTGGCAATAAAGTCATCAAAAGTCGAATGGAATACGGCAAGGGAGAACTGACTACTATCGAAATTGCCTTTTAAGCCCAGCTCTATGCTGTCACTGTATTCCGGATCCAGGTCTGAATTTGGGATGATCTGGTAGAAAGGCTCAACACCGTGGCTTTGATAAGCCTGATCGTGGGGCGGGATCTTAAACCCACGGGCATACTGACCCACCAGGCTGAGATTCTGGGACAAGCTGTATACCACGCCCAGTTTAGGCGACAAAGCCGTTGCATCAATTTTTTCAAAGACCCCGTCGGTGTACAACGCACTTTGCTTAGGGTCCATCTGATAACTGTCCAGTCGCAAGCCTGCATTTACGCTCAAGGTATCGGGCAGCAGCGTCACGTTATCCTGGACAAATAGTCCAATCAGCCTTGTATCCGCGCCGGGGAACGCTTTTTGTGGCTCATGATCTTTAACCAATGTGCCTTGCAGGTTGCGCCGTGACTTATAACGCGGGCGTTGCGTGTCATATTGGTCGAAATCAGCCCCATACACGAGTTGGTGCGCGACATCGCCAACGGTTAACTGTTTGTCCAATACCAATCTGGTACCGACAATCTGCTGCTCAAAGCGATAGTCATTGGTATCAACGTAAGGGCCTGAGCGGTCAGCACCTGCACGAGTTTGGTCGCTGCGCTGCTCGTAATCGCTGAAGTATACCTGGGCCTCCAGATTATCGTACAAGGTGGTTGCCGCGCTGCTATTATAGAGTACAGACACTGACAGGCTGTCGTTTTCTTCCTTTGTTTCGTGGCTCTGAGCTGCCAGTACCTGCTCGGTTTCCTGCGTGTAATAATCTAAAGTGGTTAGCAGGCTGGACTGCGCCCCCAGGGTCAGCTCACCTTTGAGTACCGCAGCCGTAGAGGTGTAGTCCGCCTCAGGCAAGGTTTCATCATAATTCTGTGTCTGGCCGCCATCTCGGCGCGTTAACTGGACCGATGCAGCATGCTCGCCAAGGCGCTTTGCAAACACGCCGCTGAGACTTTGCTCATCACTGGCACCGTGATAACCGGCGCTGAGGTGCGCATAGCTGGCAGCATCCGCCAGATAATCAGACGGCGATTTAGTGGCTATCACGACGATACCGCCGAGTGCATCAGAGCCATAAAGTGAAGATGCAGCCCCCTTCGCGACTTCGATTTGCCTGACACCCTCTAAGTCCAGATAACCACGGCCGATTAACAAGCCCTGACCACCTTCGTAGGCATCATTGAGTCGACGACCATCTTTAATATACACAACCCGGTTACCGCCAATGCCGCGCACAGTGATCGCCTGTGCATTACCCGCGCTGCCCTGTGTGGTAATCCCGGTTTGATAACGAAATGCCGAGGCCAGGTCGATACTGACTTCCTGCTCCAGAGCCTGCTCGGTCACCACACTGACGCTGCCAGCGACATCCGACAGCTTCTGCTCGACCCGTGAAGCACTGACCACAATCACGTCTGCCGACTTTTCAAATTCATCGGCCTTCACATCGGTCGCACCAAAAAGTGCCGCTACTACACCAAGCGCAATACTGCTGTGCTTTAAAGTCATTAGAAACCTCATTCGGGAATTAAACAGAACTATTTTGCTGAGCACTATAATGTTCCTAAAACTCATTTGCAAATGATAATGGTTTGCATTTTTATATTTATGTAGATTTATCTATTCCCATTACGTAGAATCATCACCAGACCGGGGCCGCGCTATCAGGCTGACTGTTTTGACGGATTAATAAACTGTAAGCAAATACGCGGACCCACTTGTAACAATTGATTTTAACGGGATAAAAAATGCAAAAACTTGTGTTTCTGATTGTGCTAGCAGTGCTCAGCAACCCAATACTCGCAGCTCAGCGTATCGTCATCGCCGGGGGCTCCTTAACGGATATCGTCTTCGCTTTGGGGGGCGGGAAAGACGTTGTGGCGGTTGATACCTCCAGTACCTCGCCGCTGCAAGCAACTCAATTGCCCAAGGTTGGCTACTACCGGGATCTGGCAGCTGAGGGGGTGCTCTCACAACATCCCGAGCTGATCCTGGCCTTACAAGGCAGTGGCAGGCCCGAAGTCTTAACCCAGCTGCGCAGCACAGGCGTTACACTGAACCTGTACGATAAGCCGACCAATATTAACGAACTCTTTAACCTGATAGGTCAGCTGGGCCGGGATCTGAACCGCCAAAGCCAGGCACAAGGTCTTATTGCCCGTCTGAAGCAAACCTTGCCCGCCAAAGCGCCACCGTCGTCGCTCAGTGCCCTGTTTATTCTTTCTGCGGGCGATCGCGGTGTTACCGTGGCGGGCCCTGAAACTGTGCCTGATCTCCTGTTTGGCTACACAGGGATCCGTAATCTGGCAACGGCACCCGGCTACAAACCCTTCAATCGCGAGGCCATGCTGGTCAGTGCGCCCGATTTTCTGGTGGCGCCCAGCCATGTTGTGTATAGCCTGGGCGGCCCTGAGCAGTTTTGTCAGCAAAGTGCCCTGGCATTACTGCCGGCCGCGCAGCAGTGCCGACTGCTGGTCATGGACTCTCTGCTGTCAATGGGCATGACCTCTCGATTGCCCGAGGCCATTGCTCAGCTTGCAGCCTATCGGGAACAATCCGCGCTATGACACCCACACTTGCTATTCTGACAGCCCGTCATCACCATATCTGGTTGTGGCTGAGCGCTGCCATGGTAATTGTGCTCGCCTGGTTATCTCTGAGTAGTGGCCCGGTTGGCTGGGACTGGCGCATGCCTCTGGTTGCCATATTGCCCGACGCTTTTGTTCAGGACATCAGCCAGCTGCATGTGACTGTGGTAACCCAGATCCGCTTACCCAGGCTGCTGCTGGCACTGTTGGTGGGCTGTGTACTGGCCTGCAGTGGTGCTGCCAGTCAGGCATTGTGTCGCAACCCATTGGCGGACCCAAGCCTGATGGGCGTAACCGGTGGCGCGGCCGTTGCAGCCATAGCCGTGATTGCACTGTCGCCCAAGGTTACCTTTATTAATGAAACCATGGTCGCACCAGCTGCGTTTCTGGGTGCTCTGGCGATCACCTCTTTATTGTACCGGATTGCCAGTCACCAGGGTCAGGTCCAGATCACGGTATTGCTGCTTGCCGGAGTGGCCATCAATGCCGTGGCCATGGCCCTGATCGGACTGTTTAGCTTTTTTGCCGACGATACCTCGCTGCGCCTGATGACCTACTGGCAGATGGGCGCACTGGCCGGTGCGAGCTGGCCCGCGATGCAATATGGTGCGCCGCTGATCCTCATCTGTATCGCCATGCTGTTTATGCGTCGTAAACAGATCAACGCTTTGATGCTCGGTGAGCGCGATGCCAGACACCTGGGCGTTAACGTCAGGCGACTGAAAAATGAAGTCATATTTTTGATAGCGCTGGGTGTAGGTGGCGCCGTTGCTATGTCGGGCATGATAGGCTTTGTTGGCCTGCTGGTTCCGCATCTGGCACGCCTGCTGGTCGGCCCCGATCTGCGCCGTATGCTGCCTTTGAGTATGTTACTTGGCTGTGTGGTATTGCTCACGGCCGACTGGCTGGCACGTCTGGTTGTTGCCCCTTCAGAGCTACCCATTGGTGTGATCACCGCCCTGTTCGGCAGTCCGTTTTTTGTCTATTTGCTGATCCAACAAAAACGAGGTGCACATGCTTGAATGTCGTAACCTGACGGTGACCCGCGGCGCCAAGCCGGTACTGACTGAGGTGTCATTGACGCTAAAAGCTGGTCAGTTTATTGTCTTACTGGGTGAAAATGGTGCCGGTAAGTCGACCCTGCTGAGCGCGATTTGCGATGATATTCCTTATCATGGCGAGATCGTATGGCGCGGCGCACCACTCAATACGCTGGACCCGCTAACGCTGGCCACACAGCGGGCCGTGCTGTTGCAGCACAATCGGGTCAACTTTGCCTTTAATACCACCGAGCTTATCGCCATGGGCCGCTACCCTTATCAGGAAAGCCCCAGGGAACAAGCCGCCGTGGTGGATCAACTCATCACCCAGCTGGCACTTGAACAGCTCGCCAGACGTGCGGTTACGCAACTGTCTGGCGGCGAATTTCAGCGCGCTCAGTTTGCTCGTTGCCTGGCCCAGCTAAATGCACACGACCCGGGTACCCGAAACAAACTGATGTTACTGGATGAGCCGACTTCGGCACTGGATCTGCACCACCAGCATCGGGTACTCAGTGCCGCGCAACGCTTTGCCCGTCAGGGCAATACGGTTATTGCCGTGTTACATGATTTAAATCTCGCGTCGCTTTATGCCGACCGGATCCTCTTGCTGGATCAGGGTCAGATCCGCAGCGATGGCCCGCCGCAAGATGTCCTCAGACGCGATATATTGCAACCCATTTACCAAACAGGCATGCAGATTAACCTGCATCCCGGATATAATATACCTATGATATTCTCAGAACCGCTAACAGGAGCTCCCAATGCGTGAACAAGCTGTTTTTGAAGCGCGCCAGCTACTCAGACATTCGACCGTCTGTGTGATGTCCACACTCTCTAAAAACCTGGCCGGTTACCCGTTTGGCTCGGTCACGCCGTTTATGAGTGACGACCAGGGTCGGCTGATTTTTTACATTGCAGGCATTGCACAGCATTCACGCAACCTGACAGCCGACAGCAGAGTGTGCGCGACCATATTTGATGCGGCGCAAAGCGGCGATCAGAACGAGCATGCCCGCGTCACCATAGTCGGCGACGCCACCCCGGTGCCGGATGAAGAAGCAACCGAGTTGCTGCTACGCTATGAGCGTCACTTTCCTGAGGCCATCAGCTACCGCCAGGCGCACGATTTCAAACTGTGGCGTATGGAAATAAAACGCGTGCGTTATATCGCCGGCTTTGGCCAGATATTCTGGCTGGAGGCAGAGGAATGGGCACAGCCTGCTGCAAACTGGGATTTAGCCAGCGAAGCGCATATGGTGGCACACATGAATGACGACCATCAGGATGCCAATCAGCTGATCCTCAAGCTGGTGCATCATGTTGATGCTGCAGAGGTGGCGATGACGACGATCCTCACTGAAGGCTGCTATTTCAGAGCCAATGACAAGTCTTATTACGTGCCCTTCGACACGCGCTGTGAAGATGCGACGGCAGTGCGTAAAGCACTGGTACGCCTTACCAAAGCCGCCCGCGCACAGTTTGCTGAAGCCGCAGAAAGCTAACCATTAAAAAAGGACAGAGTGATTTGCATCAGTCTGTCCTTTTCTCGATTTTGAGTCTGAATTAAAACTTCGGACCGCCACCACCGAACATGCCCGGCGGCATCATGCCTTTCATGTTCTTCATCATTTTCATCATGCCGCCCTTACCCTTCATCTTTTTCATCATTTTCTGCATCTGGGTAAACTGCTTGAGCAGTTTATTGATATCCTGTACCTGAGTACCTGAACCGGCCGCAATCCGCTTCTTACGTGAGCCTTTAATGACTTCCGGGCGCGCGCGCTCGTGCGGTGTCATGGAGTTAATGATGGCTTCCATCTGGTTAAACGTCTTGTCGTTTACCTGACCTTTCACTGCATCCGGCAGGTTTGACATACCAGGCAATTTATCCAGCATGGACATCATGCCGCCCATGTTTTTCATCTGGCGTAGTTGTTCAGCAAAGTCTTCGAGCGTGAAGCCATCGCCTTTAAAGACTTTCTCAGCCACTTTAGCCGCTTTGTCTTTATCAACCTTAGACTCCACTTCTTCGATCAATGACAGCACGTCACCCATGCCGAGAATACGTGACGCAACACGATCCGGGTGGAATGGCTCCAGTGCATCAGTACGCTCGCCCACACCGATGAACTTAATGGGTTTACCTGTGATATGACGAATAGACAAAGCCGCACCACCGCGGGCATCACCGTCTGTTTTGGTCAGGATCACACCGGTCAGCGGCAGCGCTTCGTCGAATGCTTTCGCCGTATTCGCAGCATCCTGACCCGTCATGGAGTCGACCACAAACAGGGTTTCAATCGGTGAAATGGCTGCATGGAGATCTTTGATCTCGCCCATCATCTCGTTATCGACGTGCAAACGACCGGCAGTATCCACCAGCACCACATCAATGAACTTTTTCTTCGCGTGTGAAATCGCATTCGTTGCGATGTCTACCGGCTTTTGCGAAATATCACTGGGGAAGAACTCAACGTCTACTTCTGTGGCCAGTGTTTCCAGCTGTTTAATAGCCGCCGGACGGTAGACGTCGGCACTGACCACCAGCACAGATTTTTTCTTACGCTCTTTTAAGAACTTAGCAAGCTTACCCACACTGGTGGTTTTACCCGCACCTTGCAGACCAGCCATCATAACAACCGCAGGTGGTTGCGCTGCCAGGTTCAGCTCTTCGTTGGCCTCCCCCATGGCTTTTTCAAGTTCTTCTCGTACGATCTTGATGAAAACCTGACCCGGGCTCAGGCTCTTAGTCACTTCAACACCAACCGCACGCTCTTTAACCTGCTTCACAAAGTCTCTGACGACGGGCAAAGCCACGTCCGCTTCGAGCAGTGCCATACGCACTTCACGGAGCGTTTCTTTAATATTGTCTTCGGTTAGTCGGCCGCGGCCGCTGATGTTTTTAAGCGTTTTTCCTAAGCGTTCTTGGAGGTTCTCAAACATTTATCGCTTCCAGTATGTCGTAATTGCCCAGCATTATACTGATATGCGCGTCACTAATACAGTATTCAAGTCAGTAAAGAAACTTTTTCGCTGCCCCTATGCAAGAACCCGTGCTTAAAATACAATAGCCTACAAAAGGAGCATGTAAGTAGAAAGCCATTCATGTTGATCATCAGTTTATCTTTGTTTGCCAGTCTGTTTTATGTACTTGCCACAGGGCACGTACTGTCACGCCTTTTCCATAAAGAAGGCCCGAGTCAGAAGCTGACCATTATTTTCAGCACAGTGGCGATACTCAGCCATATGCTGGTGCTGGTAAACTCTGTGTTTACTCAGGATGGACAGGACCTAAGTACCATCAATGTCGCACTGCTTACCTGCTGGGTCATAGTCGTATCGGTGACGACAGTTTCCTTAAAGTTTCCAGCCACCTTGTTATTGCCTGTAGTCTATGGGTTCGCCGCGATACTGCTGGTTGCCAGCTTGTTTGTGCCACATCACATCGTCATGAAGTCACTGGACGTGGACATTGGCCTGGTGGTGCATATTTCGCTCTCTTTGCTGGCTTATTGCGTGCTTATCATCGCCACGCTTTACGCCGTGCAGTTTTACTTCATTGACCGCCGCCTGAAAGAAAAAGATCTGGCCATTATGCACAGCCATTTGCCGCCATTGATGCAGGTTGAATCACAGCTCTATCAGCTACTGACTGTCGGTACCGGCCTGTTAACCCTGGCGCTGCTCTCTGGCTTTGTGTTCCTCGAAGGCATGTTTGCCAAAGAGTTTTTACACAAAACCGTGTTGTCACTGGTTGCCTGGTGTATGTTCAGTGCCGTCACCATTGGCCACCACCAGTTTGGCTGGCGGGGTAAGCCCGTGGTATTCGCAGTGTTAGGGGCATCAGCTATCGTCACCCTGGCCTATTTCGGCAGTCGCTTTGTTCAGGAAGTGATCTTAGGTAAGTTTTAATCTAAGTTTTAGCTTAAGTTCATGGTTTTTGACTTGACTCTGAATTCTGGCTAACGCTTAATACTCCTTCGTAAGCAAAAAAGGGATCCTCTGTTGGACGACATATCAACCAGCGCCTTGTTTATTATTCTTGGCGTGCTTGTTCTGCTCTCGGGTTATTTTTCCAGTTCGGAAACCGGGATCATGTCTATCAATCGCTACCGACTGCGCCACTTGGTCAAAGAAAAACACAAGTCGGCACAACGCGTAGACGAACTTCTGAAGCGCCCAGACCGCTTAATTGGTCTGATCCTCATCGGTAATAACCTGGTTAACATTGCAGCCTCTGCGGTTGCTACTGTCTTGGGGATGCGCCTTTTAGGTGATGCCGGTATCGTGGTCGCTACCTTTGCACTGACGCTGGTCATTCTGATCTTCGCAGAAGTGACCCCCAAAACACTGGCCGCTCTGTATCCGGAGAAAATCGCGTTTCCCAGCTCTGTGATTCTTAAACTGCTGTTAAAAATACTCTTCCCTGTGGTCTTCACGGTGAACTGGATCACCAATGGCATGCTAAAGCTGATTGGTGTATCACCGGAGCAAATAGAAGAACACAGCCTGAGTAAAGAAGAACTTAAAACAGTCCTGAATGAATCCGGTGCTATGTTGCCAACCAATCACCAGGATATGATGACCTCCATCCTGGATTTAGATCATGTCACGGTTGAGGATATTATGATCCCACGCAGTGAGATCAATGCCATCGACATTAATGATGACTGGAAAGACATTTCGAAGCAGTTGACCAATGCACAGCACACCCGGGTACTGCTGTATCGGGATCAGATTGATGATGCCGTTGGTTTTATCCATTCGCGCGACGCCTTACGCCTGCTGACCAAAGAGCAGTTTGATAAGCCTTCACTGCTGCGTGCGGTACGTGAAATTTACTATATTCCAGAAAGCACCTCGCTCAATACTCAGCTTCTGAAGTTTCAGCAGAATAAAGAGCGTATTGGCCTGGTGGTTGATGAATATGGTGATATCCAGGGTCTGGTCACACTGGAAGACATTTTGGAAGAAGTGGTTGGCGACTTTACTACGACCAAGACACCAGCGCCAAGCGATGAAGTCGACGTTCAGAACGACGGCTCCGTGGTGGTTGATGGTGGTGCAAACGTGCGCGACCTCAATAAGGAGATGCGCTGGCATCTGCCAACAGAGGGGCCTAAAACCCTGAGTGGTCTGATTGTTGAGTACCTTGAGGATATTCCGCAAACTCAGCTGGGTCTGAAAATTGCTGGCTACCCAATGGAAGTGGTCGAAATAAAAGAAAATATGATCAAGGTAGTGAAGGTATACCCCCACAAGAAAAAGAAGTCTGTCAAATCTCACTAATAAAAAAGGCCGCAATTGCGGCTTTTTTATTTGGTCATGAGAACAAACGCTCGAACCAGTTCTTATCCAAATCTGCTTCACAACGTTTCAGCTGAGCGCCATAACGAGACGCCCGATGCTTCACTTTATTGGCTACTTTCATCAGCCATTTTTTCTTTTTATAGGTACCACGACGGTAGCCCCCCCAGCCTTCGTGGTAATTCAGATATTGCGCATAGGCATCCCATTTTGAAACGCCATTGATTTTATGCGTTTTATACACAAACCACCCCATGAAATCGATGGCGTCTTCAAAGTCGTCTCTGTCTGCACCTGAATTGCCCGTTTCACGAATATAGTCACTCCAGGTCGGTGTTTTAGCCTGAGAGTAACCATAGGCACTGCTGGCGCGGCCGATGGGAATGACCCATAAAAAGTACTCCATCGGCGGGGCGGCATCGTGCCTGAATGAGCTCTCCTGATACATCATGCTCATCAGCACATGTTTAGGTGATCCCCACTTTTCTTGTGCATCTTTTGCATCAAAGTACCAGTCGTCTTTTTCTTCAAAAATCTTACAAATATCATTCGGTTGCTTCGGAGGTGCCGTGGCACAACCGGTTAGCGCAGCCAACAAAGGTAATAAAATTATTTTTTTTCTCATTTTTTTATGAACTCGTTGAACTTTTCTAAATTGTGCCGGTCTCACTTAATGAATGCAGCAGTTTAGCATTGTTTCATCCCTGAAATTTATTTGCGCAGCCTCTCGGCTGCGTTTTTTTATGCCCGGGAAAAATAGTCCCGCAAAAACTCACTAAAAGACGCCCTATCCGCGGCAACCACACCCTGTTCATCCGCAAATGACTGTGCCCGCATCGCATCCAGTTCAGCAGCCTGGAAAGCCTGATACTCATTCGCAGCATGATACTGCTTGTAGCGCTCTGCCAATGACAAAGCCAGCTGACCACTGTCTTTGTCTTGCCCGGTAAGCTGCGTAATAATACGGCCAGATGTAGTCAGCTGTGGCTGAGTTACCCAGGCATGAAGCTTTTTGATCACCGGTGTATAGCGCAGTGTGCCGTGCGCTTCATCCATTAGTGCAGCAACCTCTTCCAATTGCGTAAAGATTTCCTGGCCCCATTGCTGCAAAGAACAAGTCTCAGCGCCGCGCTGCAACATCACCTGTGGATTGCGTCCTTCATTTATCACTTGCTGCAAGTTGATATCACAGGTTTTTTGCTCCTCCCAGCTCAGCGCAGGGGAGTCTTTCAATAAACAGTAGCTGAGGAAGACATCCAAAAATAAGATCTGGTCCAGATCTATGCCGGTTTCACTGAAGGGATTCACGTCCAGCGCCCGGATCTCAACATATTCAATACCACCACGGCTCAATGCCTGAGTAGGCGTCTCGCCAGAGCGCCCATTACGCTTTGGCCGGATAGGTGAATAGAATTCATTTTCGATCTGCAGAATATTCTTGTTTAGCTGTTTCGGCGTTTCATGCTGATAATCCGGAATATGGTGATACAGATCCGAGCGGCAGCGGATGGCATTTTGTAAACCTGTAATATATTCATCCAGACTATTATAAGTCACCCGCAGTGATGACTGAGCACTGTTGGTATAGCCTAGGTCTCCCAATCTCAGCGCAGTACCGTGTTCGAGGTAGAGGGTCCCTTTACCTAGCTGCTTAAAGGGTAACTGACTATTTTTGCCCTGCAAAAAGGAACTGCACAAGGCCGGGGATGCACCAAACAAGTAACTAATTAACCACAGCTCACGCTTGAAGTTACGGATAAGTCCAAGATATTGCGCAGAAATAAAATCCTGCAACGGACGCGTATCCTGCTCCAGCTGCTGCAAACTCTGCCACAAGCTGTCCGGAAACGAAATATTGAAATGCACACCTGCTATGGCCTGCATCATGCTGCCGTAACGGTTTTTAAGTCCTTCACGGTACAAGGTTTTCATTCGACCTATATTAGATTGGCCAAACTGAGCCAGCACGATATCGTCTTCGTGTTGAATGTAACATGGCATACTCATAGGCCATAATAGTTCATCACCCATCTGGCTCAGCGTATACTTTTGCAAGTCTCTCAGCTGAGCGAGCGTTTCCTCGGGAGACTCACTCACCGGCGTGATAAATTCCAGTAAAGATTCAGAAAAATCAGTGGTGATCGCACCATGGGTCAACGCATGACCAGCCCCGTGTGGATGGGGTGTTTTTGCTATCTCTCCGGATGGCTTAATCCTCAGCGCTTCCCGTTCTATCCCGCGTTTAATACCACACAATGAGTGTAAGTGTGCCGGTGTTGCAAGCGCTTTTAACTTGCCTTGTAAATTTAATTGTTTCAAAAACTAATACCTCGAGGCCCGGTGCTCAGTAGCACTCAATGCTACTGTCAATTGGGGCAAATTACGAATACTCAAGCGGTAATGATCACTTTGCCACAATGAGCGCCCTGTTCAAGGTACTCATGGGCCTGCTGAATATCGCTTAATTCAAATTGCTGACTAACCGCGACTTTTAATTGCCCGCTCTGGACTGCCTCATACAATTGGGCCAGTTGTGTCTGGTTTGCTTCGACCAACAGACCGCGTCCGCAAACCTGTTGCTCACGAGCAACCGCTAATATCTGCTCTTTAGTCACAGTCGGAATAGTCACTAACTCTGAACCAGGCAGCAAGTTTTTTGTCATCTGAAGCCCAAGCGTACCGCCCACCAGATCGATCAGGATCCCGCCACGCGGCTGTGCCAGATAATCCGTAGGCGTGATCGCCCGCATGCCCAGGGCCGCGAACAATTCATGCTCCGTACGACGGCTAACCGGGATCACCTCAAAACCACGTAACCGACCGATTTGAAGCAATAAATGACCAACGCCGCCGGTTGCGGCATTGATGTAAACAGGCCGGTTGTCAGGCTCAAAATCAGCCAGCGCCTGCCATGCCGTTAACCCTGCCAAACACAGACCGGATAAACTCACATCTGCTTTCTGGTCGACCTTAATTAACTCTCTGGCGGCAGCATAGACGTGCGTGGCGTAACACCCCGGATGAGCGGCAAAGCCAACCATGCCAATCACAGTATCGCCAGGCTGTAAGCGCGTTACATCGTCACCGACTTGCACGACTTCTCCGAGCACATCATAACCAAGAGGCAAAAAGGCATCCGGCAGTTTACCTGCGGCAACATAACCCAGGCCGCTGCGTGTTTTAATGTCGATGGGATTGACAGATGTTGACATGACCCTGAGCAACACCTGCTGGGTATCGGGCGGGGTTAGCGGTAACGTCTGAACACACAGTTCAGTGCTAGCACCAAATTGAAAAATGCCATACTGGCGAAAGTACTTTTCCATGGAAGATGCAGGTTTAAGTGCTGATAAGGAACTCTAACATATCACGGAAAAACCCCCAACCTCAGCACGTTGAATTTAGGTATGAGACGGGACAGCGCTGCGCTGCCCCGTTGTTGCTGTGTTTAGCGAGTAAATACGATGTCATCGCCGCTGACATCCACCTTAATCACATCACCGGCGTCAAAGTCGCCCTGTAAGAGCTGCTGAGCCAGCGGATTTTCAATGTAATGTTGCACCGCCCGTTTGAGAGGCCGCGCACCATATACCGGATCGAAACCACTGGCGGCAATTTTATCCAATGCCGCATCGCTCAGCTCAAACCCAAAGCCTTTGTCGTGTAAACGCTGACGTAACTTAGCCAGCTGAATGTCGGCGATTTGCTTAATGTGCTCGTTGATAAGCGGATGGAACACCACAGTTTCATCAATCCGGTTAATGAATTCCGGCCTGAACTGGGTGACCAGCACGTCCATCACCCGCTGCTTTAGCGTTGCATAGTCATTACTGCCCGCCTGCTCCTGGATCACGTCAGAACCCAGGTTAGAGGTCATGATAATCACCGCGTTTTTAAAATCAACGGTACGACCCTGACCATCCGTCAGACGCCCGTCGTCGAGTACCTGCAGCAAAATATTAAACACATCCGGATGGGCTTTTTCTACTTCATCAAGCAGGATCACAGAATAAGGACGACGGCGCACCGCCTCGGTAAGGTAACCGCCCTCTTCATACCCGACGTAACCTGGCGGCGCGCCCACCAGACGAGCCACCGAGTGTTTCTCCATAAACTCCGACATATCAATGCGCACCATGGCATCTTCCGTGTCAAACATAAAGCCTGCCAGCGCTTTGGTCAGCTCGGTTTTACCGACTCCGGTTGGTCCGAGAAACAAGAATGAACCAATCGGCCGGTTCGGATCGGCCAGACCCGCGCGCGAGCGACGAATGGCATTGGCCACCGCACTGACGGCCTCGTCCTGACCAATGACCTTTTTGTGCAGCTCGTCTTCCATCTGCAGCAGCTTATCTCGCTCGCCTTGCAACATTTTTGCCACCGGGATCCCGGTCCAGCGCGATAAAATTTCTGCAATCTCATCCTCGCCAACCTGATTTTTCAGCAGGCTCATTTCCTGCATTTCGGCCTGAGAGGCCAGATCCAGTTTGCGCTCCAGCTCAGGGATACGACCATATTGCAGCTCCGACATACGTTGCAAATCGCTTGCACGGCGCGCCACTTCCAGGTCAAGCCGTGCCTGCTCCAGTTCAGCCTTGATCACCTGAGTGCCCTGCAAGGACGCTTTCTCGGCGTTCCAGACTTCATCGAGCTCGCGGTATTCCGTTTCGAGCTGCTGGATCAGCGCCTGCATTTCAGTGCGGCGTTTCTGGCTGGCCTCATCTTTTTCTTTTGCCAGCGCATTGTCCTCAAGCTTGAGCTGGATAATCCGCCGTTCCAGTTTATCCAGTTGTTCCGGCTTAGAATCGATTTGCAGTCGAATTGAGGAACCCGCTTCGTCGATCAGGTCAATGGCTTTATCGGGTAGTTGTCTGTCACTGATATAACGATGCGACAACTGAGCTGCAGCGACAATAGCGGGATCGGTAATGTCCACAGAATGATGCAGCTCATAGCGCTCTTTTAAGCCACGCAGAATGGCAATGGTGTCTTCCACACTGGGCTCTGCCACAAAGACCTTCTGGAAGCGTCGCTCCAGTGCGGCGTCTTTTTCAATATACTGGCGATACTCATCCAGCGTGGTCGCACCCACACAGTGCAACTCACCACGTGCCAGTGCAGGCTTGAGCATATTCCCGGCATCCATGGCGCCGTCGCTCTTACCTGCCCCGACCATAGTATGGATCTCATCGATAAACAGGATCACCCGGCCTTCCTCTTTGCCAAGCTCATTCAGGACCGACTTCAGTCGCTCTTCAAACTCACCGCGATATTTGGCACCAGCGACCAGGGCCCCCAGGTCCAGCGACAGCACACGCTTATCTTTGAGCCCCTCAGGCACCTCACCATTGATGATGCGTTGCGCCAGGCCTTCAACTATGGCGGTTTTACCCACCCCCGGCTCACCAATTAAAACCGGATTGTTTTTGGTTCGACGCTGCAGAACCTGTACCGTACGGCGAATTTCATCGTCACGCCCGATGACCGGATCCAGCTTGCCCTGTTCAGCCCGCTCGGTGAGATCTATGGTGTACTTTTCCAGTGCCTGACGGGTATCTTCGGCATTCGGGTCATCGACTTTTTGCCCCCCCCGGATGGCTTTTATGGCCTTTTCAATTTTGTCCTGAGTGATATTTAACGAGCGGAAAATGTCACCCAGCGGCCCCTTATCTTCACAGGCGGCAAATACAAATAACTCGCTGGAGATGTATTTATCTTTACGCTTTTGCGCATATTTATCACATAAGTTGATAAGAGAGATGAGGTTATTCGACAGTTGTACATCTCCACCCACCCCTTCTACCTTGAACAGCTTTTCAATGGCCTGAGAAAGTTTGGTGTTGAGTTCATCGGCACTCACACCGGCCTGCGCAAACAGCGCACGGACACTGGAACCACTTTGTTGTAACAGTGCGTACATGAGATGCACAGGTTCAATGAACTGATGGTCACGACCTAATGCGAGAGACTGCGCATCAGACAGCGCCGCTTGAAATTTACTGGTAAACCTATCTATTCGCATACCCGAAATAACCTTATAAATAACTTAGTTACCTATAAAATGGGTATCAGAAGGAGTTTGATCAAGGTGCAGATGACAAAAGAGCGAGATTTATTTGCGCCAAATCAAAGAGGCCATGCGCCCACAGCGACCATCGCGGCGATAAGAAAAGAAATGCTGAGGATGGGACACTGTACACTGCGCATGCTCAGACACAGATTGCACACCAAGTTGCGTCAATTGCTGTGTTGCCAGGGCGTAAATATCAGCCAGATAGCGACCCGTTTCTTGTGCTTTGAAGGCATTCTGATGTGCCTGATGACGGGCGACAAACTGACAGCGTACTTCTCCACCCACCTCAAATGCCTGAGGACCGATAGCCGGACCCAGCCAGGCATGTATCCGGGACCTGGGGGCGTTGAAGTGGGCAATGGTCCTGGTAAGAATATCCGCCGCCAACGGACGCCAGCCACAATGTACAGCGGCGACCTCCTGGCCATCGTCACTGGCCAGCAGCACAGGCAGACAGTCGGCTGTCATAATTGCCAGCGCAAATTGGCGGGAGCGAGTAAAGATAGCATCGGCCTGCGGCGTATGAGTAATATCGTACTTTTCTTCTGCCAGGATCACGGTATTGCCGTGTACCTGTTCAAGCCAGACGATTGGCACCGGGACCTGAGCCTGTAACTGTGCTCTGTTGTGTGCAACAGCTTGTGGATTGTCTCCAACATGACAGGCCAGATTGAAACCATTAAAGGGGGCCGCCGAAACGCCCCCCTGACGCGTTGTCGACAAGGCGCCGACAACCTCCTTTAATGGCCAATCCGGATGCAGCATATTAGTAATCTATCTGTGGATTAAGCTTAAAGTCTTCACGCAATGCGGCTGTAAGTTTTTGCATGTCTTCCGGGATAGGTGCTTCCCAGGTCATGATTTCGCCACTCACCGGGTGGGCTATGCGCAGCTTGACGGCATGCAGTGCCTGACGCTTAAAGCCGCGCAAGGTGTCGAGAAACTCCGGCGATGCATTGCGCGGTGGGCAAGGACGCCCCCCGTAAAGCTGATCACCAATCAGCGGGTGCTTAAGATACGCCATGTGAACACGGATCTGGTGCGTACGACCCGTTTCAAGACGTAAACGCAGGCGTGTATGTGCGCGGAATTTTTCCGCAACCCGGTAATGCGTAATTGCCGGTTTACCCATTTCATGGATGGCCATGTGGGTACGCTTTGTGGCATGACGGCCAATGGGCTTTTCTACCACGCCACCCGCTGTCATGGTGCCATTACAGATGGCTTCGTATTCACGGGTAAAGTTCTCACGTGCCTGCAGGTTTTTTACCAAATGTGTTTGTGCGACTATGGTTTTGGCCACCACCATTAATCCGGTGGTGTCTTTATCAAGACGGTGTACTATGCCGGCACGCGGGACATTAATGATCTCCGGATGATGGTGTAACAGGGCATTGAGCACGGTCCCATTTGGGTTACCGGCACCTGGGTGTACCACCAGGCCCATAGGCTTATTGATCACCAGGATGTCATTGTCCTCATAAACGATGTCTAACGCGATGTCTTGCGCTTCGTATTCCCGCTCCGCCTCAATTTGCGTTTCCACCGCAACGACTTCACCACCCAGCAATTTTTCCTTAGGGATCGCCAGAATATCGCCATTGACAGTGACTTTTTCATCCAGGATCCAGGTTTTTATTCGAGAACGTGAAAAATCGGGGAACAATTGCGCCAAAATCTGGTCTAGACGTTTACCGCCCAGTTCCACTGGCACATCGGCTTGTAGAGAAATTTGCTCAGACATGTGTAACTTTACCTAAAATACCAGTGCAAGCCATGCTCGACTGGGTTAGAATCGCATAAATGCATAGTTTACTCGGTTTTGCCGACTTGGCCTAGCCTGATAACGAAGGTAGTAAAATAAAATGATAAAGACGTTGGGAAAACGCGCTTTCGCAATCGTATTGAGCGCATCTGTATTGGGATTAGCAGCATGCTCTTCCGCCCCAGAACAAGAAGAAATCGAACGCGTACCAAATAAATCTGTGCAGGCATTATATGAGGACGCCAAACAAACGCTCGACTCAGGTCTGTATGCACGTGCCATAGAGCTTCTCAGTGCCATCAATTCACGTTACCCGTTTGGCCCTTATTCACATCAAGTGCAAATGGATTTAGTCTACGCTTTTTATCAGACTGGGAACACCGAACAGGCGCTGTCCACAGTAGATCGCTTTTTACGCCTGAACCCCAACCATAAAAATCTCGACTACATGTATTACATGCGGGGTTTAATCAATATCAAAGCAGACGAGAATGGCTTTCAGGAATATTTCGGCATTGATCGCGCAGATCGTGACCCAAGCCGCACACGGGTTGCTTTTCAGGATTTGACAACACTTGTGAAAAATTATCCAGACAGTGCTTATGTACCAGAAGCAAAAAAACGTCTGGCATGGCTGCTAAATAAAATGGCACGTTATGAGCTGAAAGTAGCCAACTATTACTTTGAGCGTGAAGCCTACTTGGCTGCCGCAAACCGGGGGAAATACGTAGTTGAGCATTTCTCGCAAAGCAGCTACCTGGCGCAAGCGCTTGAAATGATGGAAAAAAGTTATGCCATGCTAGGGCTGGATGAACTGAGCGACAATGCCCGCAAAGCAAAAGAGCAGAATCAGCAGCGCTAAGCGACTCATTCACACTGAATACCACAACGCCGGATTGCACACAGCATCCGGCGTTTTTATTTGAGTGAAACAGGGCTTAGATGGCTTCCTCGTCTTCCTCACCGGTACGGATACGAACAACACGTTCGACTTCGGTGACAAAGATTTTCCCATCACCAATTTTGCCGGTTTGCGCCGTTTTCAAAATAACATCGATAGCCCGGTCCACGTCTTCTTCTGCCAGAACAATATCTAGTTTCACTTTCGGCAGGAAGTCGACCATGTACTCCGCACCACGATACAGCTCAGTGTGCCCTTTTTGCCGGCCAAACCCTTTGACTTCACATACGGTCATACCGGTAATACCTACGTCGGACAACGCTTCTCGCACGTCATCCAGCTTAAATGGTTTAATGATGGCTTCTATCTTCTTCATGGTTGATTCTTATCCCTTTGGTAATGCGTCGATTTTAGACAATCCCATAAAACAAGGCAAACAAAGCAATTGAATAAATAAACAAAAAGACGCACTATACTAAGTAGTGTTTATTCCTGTTTTTGGCTGTCATCATGAAAAGAAATACAGGCTTCACGCTTTTTGAGTTGGTTATCACTATTGCTATTTTGGGTATACTGGCCACGTTGGCCTTCTCGTTCAGCGGCGGTCTGACCACCTCAACCCGCGCCGAGTCCTACCTCAGGGAACTTAAACGTACTGTGACCTTTGCCAGAGCACAGGCAACAGCAACCGATGAGATTATCATTATATGCCCGGCGACCACAGCACTGGTTGAAGCCAACAACAGCTTTGTTTGTCAGAACGATTGGCAGGCCAACCGGATCGCGGTCTTCCTCGACAGAGACAATAACGGTTCATACAACACAGGGTCCGACGACTTGTTGCGTGTGATGGAACAAGTCCCCAACAATGACGGCCTCACTTTTCCAGCATCCAGCTTACGTTTTGACTCTAGCGGCCGTACAGCGATGTTGCAGGCCAGCAGCTTTGTTTATTGTCCTACGGCCACAGATTTTCCTAATCAACAGCTGGAGGTGAGTGTTGTGGGATCTGCACTCTACCGAGGCGACACGACATTAACCTGTAACTAAATTGCCCACTTTTTCTGATATCCATCTTTTTACACCAGTAAAAGGGGCTTTAAAAACTCTTTTGATTCACTGACAGCACACAAAGGTGATATTTACTCATAGACCTTGCAGTCCGGGCCTAAGCAACTAGGCTGACACTATGACTGATGCATGGATGCATACTCATGGCCTCAAGGACTATCTGCGGGTTTAGCCTGCTTGAATTGATTATCTGCATAGCGCTGTTTAGCGTATTATTACTCCTGGCCGCCCCGGCAGTACACTCGATGACGGAGCTGGACAGAGCCCGACAAGCTTTGGTGCAGATTGACCGCCACCTAACTTTGGCGCGACTGCACGCGATAACGCATCAGACACCCGTCACGATCTGCCCCCTGGTCAATAATCGTTGTACAAGCTTTTGGCATCAGGAGCTCACCATTTTTACCGATCGGGATCAACGAGCCTACTTTAACAAAAACGATGTAAAACTGATGATTATCTCTGGTATACGTGCGGCAGATACGCTGCATTACCCCAGAAGGGCCATCACCTTTAAGCATACAGGCACATTGAAGGGATTTGGCAATGGTACCTTTGTGTATTGCACACAACGGCTCACTGGGGCCCCTCTTGGCCTGGCATTGTCTGTAAGTGTTGTTGGCAGAAGCCGACTCAGAGACACCAAAAAGTGTATGTAACGGGAAGAGCCAGGTTAATGCCCAGCTCTGTTGGATATTTGCCGTATGTCAGGCACTTGTGTGCGCTATCGACCCCAGCATCGATCTGCGGTAAACGTTCCTGTACTGCCGCGAATATTTAGATTATTAATGGTCAACGTGGTGCACTCAGTGTCATCTGCCAGCGGCCCACCGCTTGCTGTGGCTCTGATCACGAAAGAATTTAGGTCGTCACCCAGCTCAATCTCCAGTGAGAAATAGTTATTTTCTGTTGTCGCGGGTAACCCCAGTGCCGCCAGTGAGTTGGTGTATTGGCGGTTATCAACAAAATACTGCTCTTGTTTGTTCGCCGCATCCAGTAAAGTTGCTGCTGCTTCAGCTCTGGCAGCGCGTCTGACATATTCCGCATAGCTGGGATAGGCGATACTGGCTAAAATCCCCAGAATAGCGATGGTGATCATCATCTCAACCAGGGTAAATCCCAGTTCTGTGTGCTTAGTTTTTTTCATCATGCTCTTCTTTTTTGTAAATGTACAATAGCCGCGTTTGCATTGTGATTGTTACCTCTTTAGAGCCCGTTGGACCACCAACACTGCCATCCGACTTACGATATGGCTCAGCGGCGTCTGGTTCTACCAACTTCACCTTGCCATCAACAACATCACTTGAATTACCGTCATCGAGATGGACAACCGGACTGATCAGCTGAGCTTTAATCGTAGTACTGCCATCTTCCTCGGTATGCTCACTATAGTGCACTCTGGGTGTATCCGGCACTTCTGCCGTGGTTTGATAACTGCGCTGATCCAGCATCTGCATGCCATAATTGAGGTGCAAAACATACAGCCTACCCTTACCTGCGGTGATCGAGCACTCGTTCACTTCGACACTGGCCGGGGTAAAGGTGGTGTAGTAGGCCACACCGGCAACCACAGTCGCAGCTGCCATCGACTTCTCGCCATTTCCGAGTTTTAATTTCCAGCCCTTAGCCGCGCCCAGCTCGACTTCTTTTTCAACAAAGCTATCAAAATCATCGAGGCGGGAATAAAACGGATCATTCGTGACATTCAGCAAATCCGACGAACGGATAACATCCGGTCTCGTCTCTCGGTCGAATGATCGGGTTTTGGTATTTTCATCCCTAATCATGTAGAGAAAGTCTTGCACTGAGGTGGACGTAGGCTTAGCCCGGTTACCACTGCCAATCAGAAGACCATCATAGGGGATATCCCGACGGATTGTTACCGTCTGACCGTTTACCGTTTTGGTTGAGACCTTAGAGAAATAGGTGCGAGCAACCACCGGACGATAGAAAAAACGCCGTTCATTATTGTCGGTGTTACCACTGAGGTTGGCCAGCTGAAAATGAGTCCAGGGGGTTTCACTGTCATTGGGTTTGGTGCCAGGTAAGTCAAACCGCCACACTCCGCCTCCGGTATCGGAGGCATATATACGGTCTATATAACCGTCGTAATCAGAGTCAACCGTGCTGACGTCAGCAGCGATACTGTGTTTGCCCTTGAAGCCGTTGTCGGCGGTCAAGCTCCAAAATGGTTTACCGGTTTCGATGTCAACGATGTAAATCCCGCGGCCTTTATTGTCCTCGGAAAACAAGGCATTGTCTTTATTGGTGTCATATCCGCCACCAAAGATAATCACCGGTGTATCAGGCTTTGCCTTAATAAAAGTGACCTGAGGCTTAGACCAGGTTTGCGCTAACTGCTCGTAAGGTGCCACACCGCCTTTTATCGGCCCCCCCCAAAGTAACCTGGGGTTATCTGGCGAGGTAATATCAAAACCATAATATTCATTACCGCCACGGCGCATACCCACAATGAGCCACACCCGCTCACCGCTGCCAACCATACCATCATCATTTTTATCCCAGAAGTACACCGTAATTGGACCATCGACCCCGTAGAGTTTAGTGTCATCCTGACGATCCATTTGCGGCTTAAGGATATCTAACAATGAGCCAGGTACAAATGCCCAGCTTTCGGTGACCGTATCGCCATTATCTTTGAACATATGTAAAAAACCGGCATTGGTGCCGACAATCACCCGCTGATCACCATTGCCATAGTCAATGGTTACTGGCCTTGAGTGCAGCGGATCACCAAAAATCGTACTGCGCCGATCCTGAGTAGAATTGTTATTGTTCTCATCATTAACATCAATTCCCCGGGACCAGTTAATCACATTGGGCAGTACGGCGGCATTATCCACTGAAAACAAGGTGCTAAGTCTGGCCAAATCTCCGCCCGCCGCAATCAACGCGGTGGCATAGTCAAACGACATTAAGGTGCCTTTACCATAGTCTGAGTAGATCTTACGCGTGGTTTGCCTGGACAGTTGATAATTCACGCCCCCGACGCCCACCTTAGAGCCATCTTTTGAGCCAGGCTGAGACCAGTAAGTCGTGACGTTATCAGCGATGGTCCCTTCTTCGTTAATGGCATGACTACTGCTCCCCATACCGTGGATCACAGATCCTTTCACCTTGAGTTTTTTGAGATTACCGCGCCAGCGGGTATGGGTTTCAGGGTAAAACATGGTGTAGTAGATTGAATCCCCACTGCGACTTAAGTCTGAACTACTGGTTGACACCGAGGGCGACGAAAAGCTGTCGCTTTTTTCGCGAATATTCGTAATGGTGGCTTTCAGTGCCTCAGACAGCTCCGAAGCTGTATTGGCATGCTTATATTCCCCGCCACCATCCAGTGCGGTTTGTTCCAGCAAGGCTTTACCAGCATTCGACATCCCGGTACCAAACCCAATGGTATAGGTGCGGGCGAAATCTTGCTCCAGTGGTGTGGCTGGGTAAAGGTCAACCTGGGTTTCCGGGGTGCCCCTCATAACCTTAGCCAGTGAATTCAGGTAGTTGTTCGACACTCTGCTCGGCGTAGTACCAAAAGTAGACACATATTTATTATAGATATCCGTATTGCGCGCCGAATCACTGGTGGGGTCGCCGTCGGTCATCAGGATAATATTAGTCGAGGTATCACAACGCTTAGGCGCCAGTGGATCCGGCCTGAACGGCGAAATATAAACCCCATTGCTTTCAATGCTGCGGTCACGATCACTCTTATCTCGACCATATAAGACGTTCTTTCCGGTCAGATAAAGGTATGCCTCCCACAGGGTTTCAGACAGAGGCGTATTGCCGCTGGCCGGCAGGTTAGCAATTTTACTTTTCAAGGTTGTCTGACTGGCCCCCAAACCATTTAATACATAGCCGCCAGAGCTGGAATACAAACGCATCAGGCCGATATCAAAGTCGGGGTTCTCATCGACCAGCGTCGTAATGGCGTCCTGGGCAACTTTCAGGCGGCTGTCACCACAATTTGACTCCCGGTACCAGCCATTGCGCACCTTATAACAGCGCTTACTGGTCTTTGATGAATCAAAGCAGTCGATGCTACGAAACCGTCCGCTGCGATATTCGTAGCAGCGCTGGCCGTCTTTAACATCCCACGCCATACTGCCGGAGGTATCAAACACAACCAATACCCGCGATTTTTCTGAATTCGAAATATCGTGCTTTACAAACAGTTCAATGTCTTCGGCCTGGGTGCTGAATATCAGTAAAGCGCTCAGGGCAAGTAGGATTCTGTGCCACATTATTGATTCTCCCGATTACTCATTACCTCTTGCGCAATACCAATTACTACGGTTACCTGATGTCGCGACTGGTCGCCATACTGCACGCTGCTTTCCACTTCAGTCACGACACAGCTCAGTCCGTTAGTAAAATTAAAAACACGAGGACATTCCAGTAACAACTCACCACTGTTGAGATTTTCCTGCAAGCTTTCCAGTTCAAGCTCTTCATCTTCGTGTATTAATCGACTGGTCATTTCACCGTCGTCATTCTCAAACCGACCATTGAGCGAGTTAAATACACTGGCACCAAGTAGCGCTTTCTCCCGCGCGATGATCCGCTGTACCTCGCCCATTAATAAGGCTTCGGCCGCTTCACGCTCCTGCGCCGCATTGGTCACTTTGATGTCAATGGTACTGCTGCTCATCAGGGTCACGGCAACACTCATTACGGCCACAATAAGCACCATAGAAACAATCAACACCATACCCTGCTGTTTATGTGCCATTACCATGTCGAGATCCCCATGTTATAAAGCTGAATGGTGGTCGAGAACACCGTACGCCGATAGTTATCGTTGAAGGTTAAGGTACGCCTGTCCGGGTCATTGCCAAGCGTGTACGTCTGGCTTTTTAACTCGAGGCCCGCGTCGGACTCTAATACCCGAACCAGCGCAATGATCTGAACTGTTAAAATACCACCCGAGCGCTCCCAGTCACCCGCTGTCATGTCCTGTGTACTGCGGTAGGTGTCCACCCGGCTGTCACCATTGCTATCCAGACCGAACAAGTAACGAATGTCCTCAACGCCTTCTATCACGGCCTCTTTCGTCATGCCACCCGCCACCGTCAATCTTCTGCGCATTAAAATGGGTGTCGTGACCGTTTGGCCATTGATGCGAATGGGCTGTTCTTCAATGTAGTAAACATGATGGCTGTATGGCCATAACGTGGCGTTATTGGTCGGCAATCCACCATAAGCATCCCCCGCCACAAACGTGCCCTGCTCCTGCTGCGCAATAAAATAGTAGCGGTTATTTTCTACGTCGTTATCATCTGTGATCTGTCGACCTTCAAGAAACTTGAGCTGTAATACCTCAGTGTTATTTTTGGCGCCGGAGATACAAGTCAGCGCGGTGCCGCTTGTTTGGGTTGCAAAAACAGAGCGAAAGTTAGTCTGATCCGTATTCGGAAAGCTGCCATTGTTAAGACCGCCAAAGCAGTCGTTGACGGGGTTAGCCGGACTGGTTGAATTGTTCGTGGTCAGTCCTTTATCGTAAAATGTGCCCCAAAAACCAACCTGTTCAATATCGCGTCGCAACAGAGTCAGTGTCAGGCGACCGACCTCCTGCAACTCACCAATGGCCATCGTATCGCGGGTCGTCACTTTCATACTGACATAAGCAGTCACGACACCACCAAGCAGGAGTGCGCCAATGAACATGGAGATCAGTAGCTCAACCAAAGTGAAACCTGAGCGTCTCATCTTAATCCCTCACCAGAATATAGCTGTTGATGCTAACCACACGCCGAAAGTCATTGTTATCGCCACAAATGATGGCCTGATTGGTCGCATTCATTTCAAATGCCTGACGCCCAGCCCAGGCGACGCTCACGGTGACGTTGAACCCCCGGCCCTGAGAACCCGGCACCAGGGCAGTGGTAATGCACACTGTCGTATCGTCAAGTGAGCCGGTGTTTTCACGGGCCTGGATGGCCATGATCCATTGCTCCAGATCCATGGCCGCAATTTCTGCGTTGGTGCAGACGTTACTGAAGCAGCTATTGTTGCCGCTCACCGTCGCGGTGCTGCTAAACACTTGTTGGTACTGGTTACCCAGGTTACTGGTGTCGTTGCTGCGGATCCGCTGCATAATATCACCAGCCAGAGCGACAGCAGCGGCGCGTTGCATAGAATCGAAACTGGCTTGCTTGGCTTTTGCCTGCAGTGCCACCGCGCCCAGCAGGCCAAAGCTCAGCACCATAAACGCGATAAGCGATTCTAAAAGCGTAAAGCCGCGATTTGCGTTAATGTACACAGTGTTTGCCATCATTTTTCAAAGTTGGTTTGCTCCACTACATAGTATAATGAATCACTTCGTCATGAACCCGGTCGTGGGCTCAACGGTCAATCAGCTGGGTTCAATGGTCAGAACAATGATTTAAAACTGGCTGCTGCGCGTCGGCTCACCGTGATTGGCTCAGCAAACCCCGCCAGCCTGACCCGGTGACTACCCTCAACGGATTCCAGGCTCAGTACCGCTTGTTTTTTCACTAAGGTATTTCTGTGCACTTGCACAAAGTGCCGTGGGTACGCAGTCATTAATTTTTTTAAAGGAATATCAATGAGCGCTTCACCGCCGGTAAAATAGATGTGGGTATAACGCTCATCACTTCTGGCAACAAGAATATCGGATACCGCCACCCAGCGTGTATCATGACCCACCTGATATTGCAGACGTTGCATTTTTTCACCATAGATATGTTCCAGTAGCGCTAACAGACGCTCTTTATCTATTGGCTTAACCAGATAGCCTTCAGCCAGCAAATCAAACGCGCGCATAGCATGTTCGGCAAATGCGGTAACGAAAACAATTTTACATGCAGGCATCTGCTGCCTGAGCTGGTCGGCGACCTCAAGCCCATCGATGCCTGGCATAGCAATATCCAGAAATACTAAATCCGGTGACGTACGCGCACATAACTGTAACGCCTCAGTGCCATCGGCGGCCTCTGCCACACAGGTAAAATGATCAAACTCCGACATCAATCGCCGTAATCGCCGCCTGGCGATTGGTTCATCATCTAAAATCAGATAATTCATAAGCTCCGGTGTCAGGTAAAAGGATGGTTGCTACGAATTTATCATTATCTCGCTCAATCCTCAAACTAGCCCGGCGGTGATAGTACAGAGACAGTCGTTTATCGATGTTTTTAGTCGCAATGCCATTGCCACTGGAATGATGTACTGAATGAGGCAGGGGGTTAATAACGCGTAATGAAATGACATTGTTAACTTGCTCAATCTGAATCGTAATGGTGCCGCCTTGTATACGCTTTTCTATACCATGCAATACCGCATTTTCGACCAATGGTTGAAGTGTCAGTGTCGGAATAGGCACACTCAGTAGCGTGTCGTCAATTTGCCAATGGACCTGTAGCCTGTGCTCAAAACGAAAACGTTCCAGGTTAAGATAATCTTTTGTCAATGCCACTTCATCGGCAATGGTATGCCATTTTTTTTCCGCAAAGGATACCCGCATCAGGCGTGCCAATAATAATGCAGCCTGCTCTGCATCGGAAGCATTTTCATGAGTTAGTTCGGCCAGTGTATTGAGGGTATTATGCAAAAAATGTGGCCTGATCCGTGCCTGTAAGGCATCAATCTCTGCCCGTGCTGCCAGCTCTAGCGCATTCACATTATCGATATAGATAGACATGAAATACAGCAAGATCACCACGACAAAACAACAAATGGCACTGTGGCTAAACACGGGGCCCCAGTCTATCGGCACATGGGAAGACAAAGGCGTGAACTGGATCCCAATACTCAACCCAATACACACGCTGATAAACACCACAAATACGATACTCAGCTCAAACACGCCATTTTGTCGTGGTTTAGATACTTTAAAAGCACTGATCAGTGCAATGATAGCCAAAGATAACAAGGCGTTACTGTGGGTAAATAAGCTCACCAGGCCCAGTGTCAGCCAGAAGTCATCATAATCGGCGAGTGTGTAAATAAAAGAAAGGGATTGCGAGGCGATCAGCATGGCTAACACGCCTCGTTCAGACACCATGGCTTTTAATAGTCCCAGGCCGATGGCCTCTGACTTATCCATGGCAGGAGAAGCTTACCTGAGCTCAACAGGCACGGCGAAAACGACGTTCTCTTCCTGCCCCGGGTTTTCTAACACCGTTTGACCGCCCAGTGCTTTGAGGCGGGCAATGACTTGCTGAACCAGCACTTCTGGGGCGGATGCCCCAGCAGTGACACCCACTTTGTCAACGCCTTCAAACCAGCTAGCTTCCAGACATTGATCGTCATCAATCAAAAACGCCCTTGTACCCATTTTATCGGCAAGTTCACGCAGTCGATTCGAATTGGAGCTGTTTTTTGCTCCGACCACAAGTAACAGGTCAACTTTATTGGCCAAATCTCTGACCGCATCCTGACGATTTTGTGTGGCATAGCAAATATCATCTTTACGCGGGCCATGGATCTGAGGAAATTTCTCCCGCAGTGCCTCAATGACATCTGAGGTGTCATCCACAGACAGTGTGGTCTGGCTGCAATAGAACAAATTACTGGGATCTTTCACTTCTAAGGTCGCGACATCTTCAGGTGTTTCGACCAGGTAAATCCCACCGGCTGGATTATTATACTGGCCCATAGTGCCTTCCACTTCCGGATGTCCGTGGTGACCGATGAGAACACACTCCGTTCCTTTGCGGCTGGCACGGGTTACTTCCATATGCACTTTAGTCACCAAAGGACAGGTGGCATCAAACACTTTAAGCTCACGACGCTTAGCTTCCTGACGCACTTGCTGAGATACGCCATGCGCACTGAAGATCACAATACTATCGTCAGGTACCTGATCGAGCTCTTCAACAAATACAGCGCCACGCGCTCGTAATCCGTCAACCACATATTTGTTATGTACGACTTCGTGACGCACATAAATGGGTTTTTCGAAGATATCCAGTGCACGCTCAACAATGCTGATAGCGCGATCGACACCGGCACAAAAACCACGCGGGTTGGCGAGTAAGATGTCCATTAGTTTTTCACCTCTAAAATATCGACTTCAAAGGTCACTTTTTGCCCCGCCAATGGGTGATTAAAATCAACGGTAACAGAGTCACCGGCGACCTCACGCACCAGGCCTGGCAGCTCAGTACCATCGGGCTGAGTAAAAGCAATGATACTGCCAACCTCGGCCGGAGTATCGGCACCAAACTTACTGCGATCAACATAATAAATGTTGTCTGGATTTGGCATCCCAAAGGCATCTTGTGGCTCTAGCTCAAACGATTTGCTGTCACCGGCTTGAAGCCCAAGCAGACATTTTTCAAAGTTTTCAGTCAGACTGCCGTCACCCATAAAGAGCTTAGCCGGTTTATCATGTACTTTCGTTGAGTCTGCTGCAGAGCCGTCAGCCAGTTTTATCGAAAAGTGGAATAAAACTTCGGATTGTGGGCCTATTACCTGCTCACTCATGCCTTTTTCTCCTGCGTATCCGCGTTGTCACCAAAAATAGCGTCAAATAACAATAAACCTGCACCGCCAACTATGGCCATGTCTGCGACATTAAATGCCGGGTAATGCCAGTCCTGATAGTAAAAGTGCAAAAAGTCTACGACATAACCAAGCGTAACCCGGTCATATAGATTACCTAAAGCCCCAGACAGAACCAGTGCATAGGCACTGCACAGCAGCCAGTTTTTGGCGGGTAGTTTCTTCAACCAGTAAATCAGCAAACCACTAATGGCAACAGCTATCGCACTTAAAAACCAACGTTGCCAACCGCCTGCTTCACTTAAAAAGCTAAACGCCGCACCATAGTTATGCATATAGGTAAAATTAAAAAATGGCAGCAACTCAATAGACTCATAGAGCCGCATGTTTTCGACTACCAGTGCTTTCGTGCCGAAGTCTACTGCAAACAGCAGCAGACTCAGCCACAACCACACCAGACCACTACGCTCGGTCGATTTGGTCATGCAATACTCCTAGATTAAGCGAACTGACGCTGTTCACCAGCGCCGTCAACATTGGTCACACAACGTCCACACAGCTCAGGGTGCGCTTCGTGCTGACCAACATCTTCACAGTGGTGCCAACAACGATCACACTTAGCCGCCTGGGTTGCCTTCACAGAGATAAACAAGCCGTCAATCTCAGTCGCAACCGCGCCTTCAGGGGTTGTGTTAACCATTTCAACCTGGGCTTTAGACGTTAGCAGGACAAATCGTAACTCGTCCTTCAGGGTCTGCAGTTTGTCTGCCAGGTCGCCACCTGTGTAGAGCGTCACTTCGGCCTGTAAGGTCGCGCCAATGATCTCTTCTTTGCGTGCACTTTCGAGTACTTTGTTGACTTCGTCACGCACTGCCAGTAACTCTTGCCAGAAATCGTTGCTCAACTGGCCTTCGCTGACTTGTGTCAAGCCATCGTACCAGACATCTGTGAACACGAATTCACCGCGCTCACCTGGTAGTACTTCCCAAATCTCTTGCGCTGTAAAACTCATGATAGGTGCCATCCAGCGCGTCATTGCTTCTGCAATATGGTACAACGCACTTTGACAAGAACGACGGGCATGGCTGTCACTCTTAGCCGTGTACTGACGGTCCTTGATCACATCAAGGTAGAACGAACCAAGCTCACCGGTACAGAAGTTCATCAGCTTTTGTGTCACAACCAGCATTTGGTAGTTATCGTAAGCTTCCACAATCTCCTGCTGCAATTGTGCTGCGCGGCTGACAATCCAGCGATCCAGTTCAATCATGTCTTCCACGGCAACCAGGTCAGTCGTCGGATTAAAACCACTCAGGTTAGACAACAGGTAACGACTGGTGTTACGGATCCGGCGGTAGCGATCTGCTGCACGCTTAAAGATCTGATCTGAAACCGTCATTTCTGCCGTGTAATCGGTTGACGCTACCCACAAGCGAAGAATATCGGCACCCAGCTTATTCATGATGTCCTGTGGTGAAATTACGTTACCCAGCGACTTGGACATTTTGTGGCCTTTTTCATCCACAGTGAAGCCGTGTGTCAGAACCTGACGGTAAGGCGCGTGGCCATTGATCGCCACGGAGGTCATCATCGAGGACATAAACCAGCCACGGTGCTGATCTGAACCTTCCAGATACAGGTCAGCAGGACCTGTCAGCTCTTCGCGCGCATCAACCACACACGCGTGCGTTACGCCTGAGTCAAACCATACGTCCAGGGTATCCTGCACTTTGACATACTGCTGCGCATCCGCCTCGTTAAGCAAAGTTGCTGGCTCCAGGTCATACCAGGCCTGAATGCCTTGTTGTTCAACCAACTTAGCAACGTCTTCAATCAGGGTCTCAGTTTGCGGGTGCAATGCACCGGTATCTTTGTCAACAAACAGGGCGATGGGTACACCCCAGGTACGCTGACGAGAAATACACCAGTCAGGGCGCCCCTCAACCATGTTGGCAATACGGTTTTCACCCCACTCTGGGATCCACTGAGTCTTGCCAATCTCTGCCATGGAATCCTGGCGCAAGTTAGCCTGGTCCATGCTAACGAACCATTGTGGTGTCGCACGGAAGATAATCGGCGTTTTGTGACGCCAGCAATGTGGATAGCTGTGTGTCATTGCATGATGATGAACCAAAGCTCCCTGCTCTTTTAGATGCTCAATAATGACATCATTCGCTTTAAACACATGCTGACCAGCAAAAACTGGGGTATCTGGCAAGAATACACCGTTTGCACCCACCGGGTTTGCCACTTCAAGATCATACGCCTGACCTGCTGCAAAATCTTCCGGTCCGTGACCTGGTGCCGTATGAACTATACCGGTACCTGAATCAGTTGTGACGTGTTCACCCAGGATCACTGGTACATCAAAGTCGTAGAAAGGATGCGCAACACGCAGGTTTTCAAGTACTGCACCTTTAGCATAACCCAGCACGTGATAACGACTAAAGCCAAAACGATCCATTGCATCTTTGACCAGCTCAGAACCCAGTACCATGCGTTGCTCTTTGCCGTCGTCTTCAATTTGTACCAGCGCGTACTCTAGTCCGCCATGTACAGCAACCGCGCGGTTAGCAGGCAGGGTCCAGGGTGTGGTAGTCCAGATCACAGTACTAATGGAACCAGAACCCTGATGCCCCTCTGCCAGTTTAAACGCGTTCACCAACGCCTGTTCATCAACAAAGTCGAACTTAACATCAATTGCTGGCGACTGTTTATCCTGGTATTCCACTTCTGCTTCAGCTAATGCTGAACCACAGTCTGTACACCAGTGAACTGGCTTAGCGCCTTTGTGCAGGTGACCATTTTTAATAATGCGGCCCAATACACGCAGTGCATTGGCTTCGAAATCAAAGTTCATGGTCAGATACGGGCGATCCCAGTCACCTAATACGCCCAAACGTTTAAAGTCTGTCTTTTGCCCTTCAACTTGTTTGCGCGCGTAATCGCGGCACTTTTCGCGAAATTCAGCAACAGACACTTTTTTACCCGGCTTGCCAACTTTCTTTTCTACCTGTAGCTCAATCGGTAGACCATGACAGTCCCAACCTGGCACATAGGGGGCGTCGAAGTCGGAAAGTGTCTTTGACTTAATAATAATGTCTTTGAGGATCTTATTTACAGAGTGACCTAAGTGAATATTGCCGTTGGCATAAGGAGGACCGTCATGCAAAATAAATGGCTTTTTACCTTTTTTGGCATTGCGGATCTGACCATACAGGTCCTGATCGTACCATTTCTTAAGCATTTTGGGCTCGCGTTGTGCCAAATTGCCACGCATTGGAAACTCGGTTTCCGGTAGATTTAACGTATGCTTGTAGTCGCTCATTTACTTTACTTTCCGTATCGGCTACTTAAAATTATTGAAAAAAGTGTTTTGCAGCAATCACATCCTGTGCAATTTGCTCAGTTAACTGCTGCAATGACTCAAATTTTTGTTCATCACGGAGCTTATGTAATAGCTCCACTTTTATAAACTGACCATATATTTCCTGGTCAAAATTAAAGATATGTACCTCTAGTAATGCACGATTGCCGTTCAAGGTCGGTTTCGTGCCGACGTTTGCTACGCCGCAGTAGACGGTATCATGTACCCTGACGCGAACTGCAAACACGCCCTGAACCGGGCTGACCTGGCGCTTAAGTGCCACATTGGCCGTTTTAAACCCCAGCTCGCGGCCTTTTTTCCAACCATGGATGACCCGTCCTGATATCGCATAAGTGTGGCCCAGCATTTCATGGGCAAGTGCTACATCGCCAGCGGCCAGTGCGGCACGGATCTGCGTGCTACTGACCCGGCTATTTCGTTGTCGAAAACTCTGCGTGTCTTTCACTTCCATATTCAATTCATCGCCCAATCTCTGCAGCATAGAGAAGTCTCCGACCCGGCCTTTACCAAAACGAAAATCATCCCCCACGGTCAGAGCCCTGACGCCGAGCTTGGCGCTGAGCACCTGGCGAACAAAGTCTTCTGCCTGGAAGTTGGCGAAGCGCGCATTAAAACTCACACAAATCACACGCTCAATGCCAATATCTGCCAGCAACGCGAGTTTGTCTCGCAGTCGAGTTAACCTTGCAGGCGCTTGCTGCCTGGCAAAAAACTCCTGTGGTTGTGGCTCAAACAGCATTACTGTACTTGGCAGCTTGTGCACCCGAGCATCTTCAACCAGGCCTTTCAGTACCTCGGTGTGCCCCAAGTGTACGCCATCAAAGTTTCCTATCGTCAACACACAGCCATAGTGGTGGGGTCGAATATTGTGGATCCCTCTGATCAATTGCATACAACTAACACCTGTGATTACTAAAGCAGTATAAAAGCCCGATTATACCCAAGTTACCAGCAAATGCGAATAAAGCCTATGCAGGGCTTACCGGAACCGCAGAACTGTCCCTAATCGTACTCAGTCGCACCCCCGTAAGGTACATAACAGCAAAGTAAGTGAGTATGGCAATGACTAATTGCAAGCCCAGGATGCCAATCTGACCTATCAGGTCACTCCCCTGCCAGGGTAGAAGCTGATTCAGCCATACAAGGACACCCGACATCACCCCACTTGCAATGATACACTTAGTGAAAAATATCAACGTGAATCCCGACACCCGATATACTCCAGCCTGATTAAGATAGCGATACAACAAGGCAGCATTGCAGGTGGCGGACAAGGCGGTTGCCAGCGCCAGCCCAAGGTAACCAATAAAAGGGGCCAGCATGAGGTTAAACAACATATTCAAAGACATAGCAATGATGCCGACTTTGACAGGAGTCTTAGTATCCTGACGGGCAAAAAAGCCGGGAGCCAGTACTTTAATCAACATAAAGCTAACCAGGCCGACTGAATAGGCCGTAACAGCGCCACTGACAGCGCCGATATTATCCTGTTCGCTTTGGTTAAACGCGCCATGACCGAACAACACCGAAATAATTAACGGGCTGATAAGTATCAATCCTGCCATCGCCGGGATACCCAAGAACAACACGAAGCGAACTCCCCAATCAAGTGTTTGCTGAAACTCCTGAACGCTATTTTTTGCGTGGAGTTTCGACAACGCAGGTAGAATTACAGTGGCAATACCAATGCCAAACAACCCCAGTGGAAACTCAATTAATCTATCGGCGTAATACAACCAGGCGATTGAGCCGGTCGCAAGTGCTGCGGCAATGATGGTATCGAGCAACAAGTTTATCTGGCTGACCGACACGCCAAACATGGCAGGCAACATCAGTTTGCGTACTTTTACGACCTCTGGCGCATGCCAGGCGAATGTCGGTTTCGCCAACATACCAAGCCGCGCTAAAAACGGCAGCTGAAATAAAAACTGCACCAGCCCACCCAAAAACACGCCAATGGCCAGGGCATATGCGCCTTGCTCAAATCGTTCATGGAATAACAGCGCGCAACTGATGATCGAGATATTCAGCAACACGGGCGTAAATGCAGCCACCGAAAAGCGGTTATACACATTCAGTACGGCTCCGCTGAGTGCAACCAGGGAAATAAAAAACAAATAAGGAAAAGTCAGCTTCAACAGCGCACTGGCCAGCACAAACTTCTCGGCATTTTCTCCACCCTGCCACCAATCAATAAACCAGCTGGTGCCAAACAGAGCGGCGATCACCGGCGAGCCGATCACACCAATAAGTGTCACCAGCATTAAGATTGTGCCTAAGGTTCCTGCGGCTTGCGCAACAAACAGACGCACCTTATCGTCTCCGTGCTGCTCTTTTATTTCGGCGAGCACAGGCACAAACGCCTGTGCAAACGCACCTTCAGCAAAAAGGCGACGCATAAAATTGGGGATCCGGTTTGCAAACAAAAAGACGTCGGCGGCAAGCCCTGCCCCCAGTAAATTTGCCACGACGGCGTCTCTGACCAGTCCCATTACCCGAGATATCATGGTCATGGCACTCACTATCATGCCAGATTTAAACAGCCCTTTTGCCACGCGATTTCCTCACATTATTATTTGCGCGGAATTATGCCATAAGCCCGCACAGATAAATACTCGTGTACAACGTGACAAAACAAGGACCTTCTCTGGCTTGTGCACCCATCCAATAACAACAAAGGGAACAGACTCAATTTGATTCGAAGCGACGGATCAGCACAAACACTCTAGTAGACCCTTAGTGGATTTGTTACAATAGAGTCAGAGTGCCAAGCGGTGCGCCAGGCCGGTGCTAACTTGGTATAAGATCTGAGAATATGATTACATCCAATCATTTCAGATTCGCTGTCGTGCAACCCAACTAGCCGCTTATGGCTGCGAGGGGCTAGGGACAAGTACGATATGCAAACAAATTGATCAGCCGAGGGGAATTTTTATTGACTTTAAAGAATAAAAAGGGCATATTCCTCGGCCTTTAAACTAAGCTTATTTTAAGATTGTTAGGAGCATACCTTGGCTAACATCAAGTCTGCAAAAAAACGCGCTATCACTAGCGAAAAACGTCGTCAGCACAACGCAAGCCGTCGTTCAATGATGCGTACTTACTTCAAAAAAGTAATCGCTGCAATTGAAGCTGGTGACAAAGAAGCTGCACAGCAAGCTTTCGCTGTTGCTACACCTATCCTGGACCGTTACGCAACTAAAGGTCTTATCCACAAAAACAAAGCTGCTCGCCATAAGAGCCGCCTAGCTGCTAAAATCAAAGCACTATAATTGTGGATTTGGATATGAAAAAGCCGACGTAAGTCGGTTTTTTTATGCCCGGGCATTCTCCCCAGTCTGGCTATACGGCATGCCCGGGTAAATATCTGTGGTTGAGTGTAATACCAATTTGCTTAATTACGTGTTCTATTTTGAGGCGAGAAAATATCGTCGATAATTAGGCTAAAATTTTGCTATTTAGCTGTTCTAAATAAGAAATTTTTAACACAGTTAGCGTCATATTTGCTCCTTCAAATTGACCAGCTATTAAGTAAAATTGGTATAATGCAACAGGGCGTGTTCTAATCAACACCCTGCTATCAAAAAGCGCTTAAGCTAGTTCCAGCTTTGGATAAAACTTTTTCAACATTGCAGCAATTTTCTTTGGTGAGAATGGTTTAACAACGAACCCCTTCGCACCCCGCTCAATAGCATCTTTCACGTTATCAACCGTTGAGTGTGCCGACACCATAACCACATTAATGTCCGGATTTATTTCAGCCAGCTCCGCGATCAGTTCTTTTCCGTCTCCATCAGGAAGCTCGATATCTAAGAACACAATATCAAAGTGCTGCTCTTCACATGCAGTAATACACTGCTTCGCCGTTGACGCTTCTTTTACGTTGTCGATCCCTAAGTGCATCAGGGTCTGATGCAAGAAACTGCGAACAGTGCCTACGTCATCAACAATTAATATAGAGATTTGTTGTTCCATATCCTTTCCCGTGGGCTAGTCAATTGAAATGCGCTATTATTAGCATAGAACTATTATAGAGTCCTGCAAACAAAAGGCTATAGCAAAGCATGGCACAAAGACCAAAAAAACAGGCATTACTCAATCAGGTAGATGCCAGATCAAAGAAAAAACAACCCGCACAAAAAAGACGTTTATCTCCACAACAACAAAGGGCATTGCAACAGCAGCAACTCCAACAACAAGCACAACTAGCTGCTGCGCAACAAGCACAAGCTAAATCTGGCAAAAACCGCTGGATTATGGCCGCAGTGCTATTGCTCATCATAATCATTTTCCCAAAACCTAAACTCATCACTTACGAAAAGCTTGGTCTGGTTGCACAAAGTGTATACTGGCCTGGTTTACCCGGCGTAAAACCCATCTTATTCGATTCAAACCTGCATATACGCCCTGCCCTGGAGCGCAACACACTGTATCTTTGCCAGGATGAGCGAGACCCTGATTCCTGTCAGAAGTATCAAATCATCGAACAACAAGGCTTTATCTCTGCGCTTATGACACTTTTTTTTGATTAAAAAAACTAATCTGAAAAATACAAAAATACTCGTTTGAAGCAACCGGGGTTGGGGCGCATAATGGCGCCCCTTTATTGAACAACCCGGAGTACTTTGACGATCATGCCGAACGAATTTGACTGGCTACTTAATTTATTACTGCTAGTGCTAGGATTTGGTGCCTTTTTTATTAACCATAAAACCTTGCTGCGTGGTGCGGCATTGGCGACCTGCAGCATCCTGTTTATTTTGTTCAGCCTTGATCTGATGAACACCTCAGTGATTTCAAACCTGGGCTTGATTCTGATAAATTCATTTTATCTGTTTAAGCTGTTTACTCACGAACAGTATAATACGCCTTAGGTATGCCTTAGGTACGCCTTAAGTATGCACACTGCCTGCCCACAGCTTTTGCAACAGGCAGGCGCTAAAAGCGCGCTGCCCGACCTAAAGATATTTTCTAATTTCTGAGCCTGCGCTACAATCTGGCCACACCCATTGGTTTTGGAGACGCAGTATGGCCATGACAGATGAAGAACTCTTTCTCGCCTCAATGGGGGATGTTGTTCCCCTAGCACAAGATAAAAAAGCAGAGCTCAGACGTCAACAAAACGAACCTACCCTGGCACAACTTGCACGCAGAGAAGCAGCTGAACAGGAGCAGGACTTCGATCCCAATTTTCTCTCTACCGAATACGTTGATCTACTCGATCCTCACGATTTGCTTAGCTATAAAAAAGATGGAGTGCAGCAAGGGGTATTTAAGAATCTGAGACTGGGTAAATATCAGATTGATGCAACGCTTGATTTGCATGGCAAACCATTTCGTGAAGCCAGAAAGTCTCTGTTTGACTTCATCATCGACTGTCATCAACGCAATATCCGGGTACTCTTGATACGCCATGGAGTAGGCTTAAAGAGTAAGCCCTTTCCAGCAATTTTGAAAAGTTACTGCAACAAGTGGTTACAGGAGATGCCGCAGATACTGGCATTCCACTCTGCATTGAGTTGCCATGGTGGTAACGGATCAACTTATGTGCTGCTGAAGAAAAGCGAAGAGAAAAAAGTAGAAAATCGCGAACGACATGCAAAACGATGATAGCAGTCAACGCTGCTATCTCTTCAACTGTCAGAGGAGGTAATAACCACTTCCTCGTCCGCTTGCGGGGTCGCATGCGGTGATCCTGCATTAGCCTGATTAAACCACGCCATCACTCCCAATACAATAACTGTGAAGAGAACAGCGGAAAGCTTCACACCACCTTGATTACTATTCATGAAAAGCGACTCTTTATTATTATTTTTTCTTAACTTACTGAATGTAACCAGATGTCACAAGGTGTTTTTTTATACAGTGTTTTATACCATTGTACATCTACGCCGGAAACTACCGACAACAAGGCTCGACCACGCTCATTTCTGAACGCTGCTACGGCCTGAAAAGCCCCCATCACACAATGCAAGCCATTGAATAGTAATTTATTAATACCCCAAGTCCAAATCAATGCAATGTGACAGTGGCTGGCCTCTCTGCATCGCCTGCATATTTGCAGCAATTTGCGCTACGGCTGTTTTCAGGCTCGTCAGCGCCGCAACATGCGGGGTCATGGTGATCTTAGGGTGATGCCAGAACGCATGATCTGTCGCAAGCGGCTCTGAAGCGAACACATCCAGCGTTGCAGCTGCAATTTGCTCAGTATCCAGTGCATCAATCAGGTCTGCTTCATGAAGGTGTGCCCCCCGGGCCACGTTGATCAGCACCCCGTTAGAAGGCATTGCCTCAAACAGCGATTTATTTAAAATCCCACGCGTTTGTGCGGTCAGAGGTAACAGACAGATCAGGTAGTCACAGTGCGATGCAAACTCGCTTAGCTGCGTCCGTCCCCAAAATTGCACAATTCCAGGTATCGTTTTTTCACTTCTTGACCAGCCCAACACCTCAAAACCATTGCGCTGCAGCTTAGTGGCCACAACTTGCCCAAGCTGCCCAAGCCCAAGTATACCGACCCGATTTCCACCACTTGCCCGCTTGGGACGCCACAATTGCTGCTGTTGCTGACGATAGTACAGTCCCAGGCGCAGTTTATGAGCAAGCACATGTCCCAGCACATACTCGGCCATATCATCTGCCAGCGCAGGATCAACAATGCGACATACCTGCACATCAGCTGGCAATGCAGATAACGCAATCCCGTCTACCCCGGCACCAAACGACTGAACCACCTTCAGATTCGGCAATTGCTGCCACAAAGACTCGGGCGCATTCCAGGCCAACACAAATTCAATTTCAGCCAGATCACCGGCATCAGGCCATTCCCTTATAGCTATACCTGGCAGGCTCGCGCGCAGCGCTGTCATCAGTTTGCGGTTGTCTCTGCCTGTTACACAGACTAGTAATGTCATGCTCTTTCCTTTCTTCTTTTTAACGTGCCTTTACTGTATCAAAAAATCCAACCCTCAGGTGTACTTACACGACGGCCATCAAACTGCCATACCACTGCAACTTGTTTGTCATAGAGAGTTTTTAATCTTGATAGGAAGCGGTTATACAACTTGAGAATCGATATATGATCAGTGTTGATAAGGTCATTGAAGCAAACCTGCCTCAATTAGAAAATTCACCAAAAGTTAAAGGCTTAGTTAAGAAAGGATTGGGTTACTTGCTGCATGAGCAAGAGTTTGTGGCTTTCGCCGATACCTACCCGCACCTTCAGGGACTCGAGTTTGTCGAGCAGGTACTGGAGGAGCTGGACTTCGATGCACGCTTTAAACCTAAACAAATTGAACACATTCCCAGCGAAGGCAGTGTAGTGATAGTCGCTAATCACCCGATCGGGTCACTGGATGCACTGGCGTTGATCAAAGTACTGGCTCAGGTGCGCCCGGATCTGAAAGTCGTTGCCAACAGAATGCTGATGTCCATAACCCCCATGCACTCACTGCTGTTGCCGGTCGATAATCTATCGGGTGCGAGTCGCAAGCAGGAGCTGGCCAATATTCAGCACCACCTTAAACAGGAGGGGGCATTACTGATCTTTCCTGCAGGCGAAGTATCCCGGCTAGGGCCAACAGGCATTAAAGATTGTAAGTGGAATTCTGGCTTTTTGCGCATGGCTAAAAAGGCCAACTGTCCCATTCTGCCAATTTACATAAAAGCGAAAAACAGTCCGCTGTTTTACGGCACGTCCATGATCTACAAACCGCTGGCCAGCCTGCTGCTGGTCAAAGAAATGTTCAAACAACGACAGAAGTCTTTGGAATTTGAAATTGGTGCCAGCATTCCGCCGGCTTCATATCTGCTGGAAAACCTCAAAGACAAAGAGATCGTTGCTCTGATCCGTAAGCAACTGTACCGACTGACATCGAAAAAATCTTTACCCCTGAAAACCCAATCTCCGATTGCTGTGCCTGAATGTAAAAAAGATCTGAAACAGGCAATTGAAAGCTGCGAGCGCCTTGGTCAGACCCAGGATGGTATGCAAATATACCTGTATCAGTATCAGGGGAGTTCCCCTATTTTTCGCGAGCTGGGACGACTAAGAGAAATTGCCTTTCGCGCAGTAGGAGAAGGCAGTGGCAAACGCCGCGATATCGACAAATATGACATGTATTACCAGCACCTGGTGTTGTGGGATGCAAAACAGCTGGAGCTGGTTGGTGCCTACCGGCTTGCTAGCGCTCAAACCGTACTCAACAATCAGGGGCCGGAAGGGTTATATACCACCAGCTTGTTTAACTATTCAGAGGATATGCAACCTTATTTCGCGCACGGCCTGGAGCTGGGCAGAAGCTTCGTACAACCAAAATACTGGGGGCGCAAAAGCCTGGATTATCTGTGGTACGGCATTGGCGCCTTTGTGAACCGCTACCCACAGCATCGCTATCTGTTTGGCGCAGTCAGTTTATCCAATACACTACCAGATAAAGCCAAAGCAATGTTGATTTACCACTACCAGCACTACTTCGCAAATCTGGTATCCCTGGCTACCCCAAAAAATGAGTATAAGCTAACGCCATCTCAGCAGCAGGCCTTTACTCAGTTATTTTGCGGTACTGATGTTAAAGAAGACTTCGCTGAACTCAAACACATCATGGCAAACATGGGCGCTCAGGTACCTACCCTGTTTAAACAATATACCGAATTGTGCGAACCCGATGGCGTGAACTTTCTGAGTTTCAGCATAGATCCTGACTTTAATAACTGTATCGACGGGCTGGTATTGGTCGACCTCACACGCGTCAAGGCACAAAAAGCAAAACGATATCTGGGAGAAAATATCTACGACTGATTTGTGTTGTGGCCATTTTTTTATTTATACTCGCGCTCGGAAATTAAAAATTGCGAGCGCGCATGATAAAAGCTGTTCTTCAACTCATTATTTTTGCAACTGTTTTTCTGGCTGTCACTGCTTACCAGGAACTCGGTATGCTGGCCGATGATGGTAAAGCTCCGGCCCCTTATTTTTCACTGCCTTTACTGGAGCAACCAACACAGCGGGTGTCCATCAAATCTCTGCAAGGGCAGCAATCTGTGGTGTATTTCTTCGCGCCCTGGTGCAGTATTTGTCGTTACAGCATGCCTAATCTCAACAAATTACATGAGCAGGGTAAAGTGAATGCCGTTGCGATAGCACTGGATTTTGAAAATACGGACGCTGTCTATGCCTTTGTCGATGACCTGGCACTGAGTATGCCAGTACTGCTTGGCACCAGCCATACTGGCTCAGATTACAAAATTAAGGCATACCCAACGTATTATGTGTTGTCTGATGACCTGAAAGTGGTAGAACGCTCAGTTGGCTACTCCAGCGAACTGGGTATACGCGCCAGGCTGTAAGCGACTAACTGTAAGAAAATGTTTTATTTATCAACAATTTCTTACCCTTAGATAAAACAAAGGCACGATTTATTGCCATACACTAGTCCCAATCTTATTCAGCTTAGATTCAACAAGGGACTACCATGACGCGCTCGTCACTCAACAAACCGTTTGCACTGTCGCCTATCATGCTGTGCATCGCACTTCAGGTGCAGGCAACCCCCGACGCAGACATAGAACACATTGAGGTGCACTATAAACGCAGCTCAATCACCGCGGAGATCACCGAAGATACAGAAAAACTGATTGAGATGCCTGGTGCAATGGGCGATCCATTACGCGCCGTGTATGCATTGCCGGGTGTGGTTGCTGCTGGTGGCTCAATGAGTGAACCCGCCGTACGCGGATCAAGCCCAAGCGACAATATGTTTGAAGTAGACTTTATGCCTGCGGGTTACATTTTCCATGACTTTGGCAGTTCAATCTTCAATCGCCATATCATTCAGGATTTCCAGCTTTACTCTGCCGGATACGGCAGCAGCTACAGTAACGCAACGGGCGCGGTGTTTGATGTCACCCTGCGCAACCCCAAATATCAGCCTGTTACCACCACACTCGACCTCACCATGTTCAATGCCGGTGTTTTTATGGAAGGTCAGCTTAGCGACAGCACGGCTTTCTATGTCTCGGGCCGAAAAAGTACCCTCCCCTTGTTCTTTGAAGAAGGTGAAGAGCTCGAAGATGACGACGGAGAGCCAACCGGTGTGATCATCAATGACGCGCCGGACGATCACGACTATCAGGGCAAGTTTTTGTGGGATATTAACGCCAACAACACCCTGACCTTCAACTTTACCGGCGCAGAAGACTCGGCAGCCGCCGGGTTTAACGAACGCTCCGAGCTGGCGCAAAAGACCCCGGAGTTTCAGGGGGACGCGCGGTTTATCAGGGAGTTCAACAGCCAGAACGTGTTGTGGGACCATTATAATGACAAGCTGCATCTGCGTGTGGGGATAGGTGCATTGGACCATTCAGGTCGACTGGAATATGGCCGCCGCGCCACGGTTTCTGCCGGCTATTTTGAACAAGAATCGGAAAAGCAATATACCTACAAGGCACGCCTGAACTACCGTATCAACCCAGCTCATCAGCTGATTTTAGATGCTGCCTACTTTGATAACGAAACAGAATATAGCTACGACACCTTCCAGTATTTGTGTACTGAACTGGACCCCGACTGCGACCTGAAAAAAGGTGAGCGGATCAACGGCAAGCGCAGCATAGATATCGACAGTGGTTTTGTTGGCCTGGCGCATATCTGGCAACTGAGCGATGACTGGCAGAGCGAGCTGGGAGTGCAAAGTCAGCATAATAAATACACGGATGAAACCTTCACCTCACCTCGTCTGGCGATCAGTTACTATGTGACGGAAGACAGCACCATCAGTGCCAAGGCGGGTCGCTACAATCGTATGCAAAATGTGGAGTACATTTTGCCAGACATTGGTAACCCCAAGCTGAAATCTCAGGTGTCGGATCACTATACGCTGGGGTTCAGCCAGCAACTGGAGAATGAGTGGAGCTGGTCAATCGAAGGGTATTATAAGACCATGGATGATCTGCCGCTTGCCACCGACGACGGCCCCAATGCGGCTGACCTGTATAGCAACGACGTTGAAGGGCGCGCCTATGGTGTAGACCTGCTGATCAACAAAAACAAGACCGATAACTGGTATGGCTGGGTCGCGTTGAGTTATTCGAAGAGTGAACGTACTGATCTCAGCCGCAATGTGACCCGCGATTATTACGCCGATACGCCACTGGTGTTTAATGCCGTATTCCACTACGAAATCAATGAAAAGTGGCAAGGTGGCTTTAACTTTACCGCGCGCAGCGGCCAGGCCTATACCCCCATTGTCGGCGTCAGAGAAAACCCCGACCACGATGGCCGCTTTTTACCTGTCTATGGCGAGCCCTTCTCAGAGCGGTTTAAAGTGTATCACCGCCTGGATATCCGCTTTGAACGTAAAACCGAGCTATTCGGCAACGATGGCAAGCTGATCTTTGAATTAATGAATGCCTATGGTCAGGAAAACATTGCCTATATTGACCTGGACTACAACAGAGTTAAGTCCGTCAACGACCTTTACATAGAAGAAGAGGAAGATGATTTCTCTATCCGCCCGTCGATTGGGTTTAGCGTAACCTTCTAACACTTCCCTTGAAAAGGCCGGACGCTAGTAATTGAGGCTTGCGTTTTCGGCCTTCTCCTTGCATGATCGGCGCCTTTGATAGTCCGGAGACCTGAACCATGCCAAAAGCCTGTGCCTACCACATTTTAGTTAAAACCGAAAAAGAGTGCCTTGCCATTAAAGCCAAGCTTGCAAAAGGTGGCGACTTTAACAAACTGGCCAAACAGCACTCTTTGTGTCCGTCGAAAAAACGCGGTGGCGATCTTGGTGAGTTTAATAAAGGCGATATGGTTAAAGCATTCGATGATGTGGTGTTCAAAAAGCCACTGTATGAAGTCCACGGTCCGGTCAAGACTAAGTTTGGTTACCACCTCATCAAAACGGTGTATCGCTCCTGAGGCGTCATCGGTTTTCTCAATCATGGCCATCGATTTTTGGCGGTTTCATTTTGTACGCTGGCCGATATACTGACTAGCAATGAAAATGATTTGGAGACCCCTATGTTTACTGTGATTTTTGGCCGTGAAGGCTGCCCTTACTGCGTCCGTGCAAAAGACCTGGCAGAGCGCCTGAGCAATGAACGCGACGATTTTAAATTTCGCTACATTGACATTAATAAAGAAGGGGTCAGCAAAGCCGATTTGGAAAAATCTGCAGGCAAGCCGTGTCCAACTGTACCGCAAATTTTCGTCGACCAGGACCACATTGGCGGCTTTACCGAATTTGAAGCCTATGCCAAAGAGAATCTGGGCCTGTATCAGTAACACAGCGCCGTATCACTGCTGCCTGAATCGCCATTAAGCCGCAATTCAGGCATGATTCTCCCTTAAAAATAGCCACTTACCCGCTAATCTAACAATCAAGAAAAATAAATAAGTTTATTTTTTGACCAATATCAAATACCTACAAAATTAGTGCCAATTTATGCAAGCAATTGTTTTTTCTTTGCTGTACAATGCCGCCTCTTTTAACTTGTTGAGGCGCATTAATGTCAGAACCAGTCACGTTTGAATCTTTAGATCTTTCTCCTGCAATTTTAAAGGCAGTCGAAGAGCTGGGATATCAATCACCTTCTGAGATCCAAGCTCAATGTATACCGTTATTGCTAGAAAGAAAGGACGTGCTGGGACTAGCGCAGACGGGTACGGGCAAAACGGCGGCGTTCGCGTTGCCGCTATTAAACAATGTTGACGCATCCGTTAAGCAACCACAGATATTAGTATTGACTCCAACACGCGAACTGGCTTTACAGGTCGCGGAAGCCTTCAACCAATACGCTAAATACACCAAAGGTGTTGAAGTATTGGCTCTGTACGGCGGACAAAGCTATGGCGTGCAGCTAAGCGCACTACGCCGTGGCGCACAGATCATTGTGGCAACACCGGGTCGTTTGATTGACCATATTAACCGTAAGACCATAGATTTGTCGGATCTGAAAGCCTTAGTGCTGGACGAAGCCGATGAAATGCTACGCATGGGCTTTATCGATGATGTTGAAAGCATCATGGAAAAAACACCGGTAGAGAAGCAAACCTGTTTGTTCTCTGCAACCATGCCAAAGCAGATCCAATCTATTTGCTCTAAGTATTTAGATAACGCAGAGCAAGTAAAAATCACACCACGTAACTCGACTGTTGACACAATTGAGCAAGTTTACTGGCGTGCAACGACGCATAAAAACAAAGCCATCGTACGTTTCTTAGAAGCGGAAGATTACGATGCGTCTATCGTGTTTGTGCGTACACGTAACGACACTGTTCAGCTGGCTGAGCTACTTGAGCGCGAAGGCTTCTCTGCGGCACCACTGAATGGTGACATGAACCAGCAAGCCCGTGAGCGTACGGTAGAGCGTCTGAAGAGCGGTCTGTTAGACATCGTTATCGCAACCGACGTTGCGGCGCGTGGTCTGGACGTAGATCGTCTGAGCCTGGTTATCAACTATGATATCCCGCAAGACAGCGAAGCTTATGTACACCGTATCGGCCGTACAGGTCGTGCTGGTCGTAAAGGTAAAGCTATCCTGTTCGTTAAAGGTAATGAACGTTACCTGCTACGTAACATCATGCGTCATACCCGCTCTGACATCGAGCAGGTTGAATTGCCTAACGCGAAAGTCGTTGAGCAAAAGCGCATTGAAGCACTGCAAGGCAAACTAAGCCTGGCACTGGATCACAAAGACATCGAGTTCTTCAGTGAAGTTGCACAGGGTATGGCTGAAAAACTGGAACTGAGCCAAACTGAGCTGGCCGCTGCACTTCTGTGTCTGGCACAGCAGCAGTCGCCGCTGAAAGTTCAGGAAATTCAGGTGCAACGTGAGCGTCGCGAGCGCGATGGTAACCGTGACGGTAACCGCGAGCGTCGTGGTGAACGTGGCGAGCGCGGTGAGCGCAAAGGCAATGCACGCCGCAACACCGGCCCTATGGATACCTATCGTATCGAAGTCGGTCGTGAGCACGGCGTACAGGTCAAGAACATTGTTGGTGCAATTGCGAACGAAGCTGATATCTCCAGCAAGTTTATCGGTGAAATCCGTTTGTTTGATGAGCACAGCACCGTTCAGCTGCCTCAGGATATGCCAGCAGATACGCTGTCACACTTCCAGAGCGTTTACATTTGTCAACGTCCAATGAAGATGACCAAGAGCACACACCCTGCCGATCAGGGCAACGGTGGCGAGCGTCGCGGCGGTGAACGTCGTTCAGGCGGTCGTGATGAGCGTCGCTTTGAAGGTCGTAACGAAGGCCGTGGTGACCGCAAGCGCAGCTTCAAAGATCCACGTGGTGACAAGCGTGACAACAAGCGCAAAGAGCGTGGCGAGATCAGCTTTTCATAATCTGATTTAGACGAAAAAACCGCTTCACATGAAGCGGTTTTTTTATGCTTGTGATTTAAGTCCTAAATGGAACGCCAAGCACCCAATTTAATGGCTACTTGATCCAGTCGCGCGGATCGAATCGATAGTATTCACTCAACAGATTAAATAATTCGGGGTTTTCCTGTTTCAGTTGCAGTGGCTTTTCAATAAAGGTTTCGGTGATCACCGCAAAAAACTCCGCTTCATTGGTCGCGCCATACTCATGCACTACGTGAGGCAAATGATACGCCAGCTGAGTTTTTAACTGCTGATAGGCCCGAGACAACACCTCCCCCCATTTTTTGTAACTCATGCCTTTTGGTAAATGAGGCGTGCCATTGGTTTGACCGGTTTGCTGGTCCAGTTGATGGGCAAATTCATGGAACACCAGATTATGCCCGTCTTCCGGTAGCCGGTTGCCTTCCAGCACGTCATGCCAGCTCAACACCAGCGTACCACCAGGCCAGGACTCGCCCTGACGCACCACAGTATGAAAACTCACCAGCCCTGCACTGTCACGGCTATTCTGCCCGGCATAATAGCTGCTGGGGTACAGTAAGATCTCTTTGACATTGGGATACAGTGGCCACTGCTGATTGAGTACCAGCAGGCAGGCATCTGCCGCAATAATCAGTGCCATTGCCCGATTGGTTTTCAGGCCGTCACGGCCGAGTAACCGCTTCTCACCCAAAAACCACAGAATATGGCGCTCAAGGCGCGCTCTGTCTGCGTCCGTCATGTTACGGTAAATGGGCATATAGCGCAGCAGAACCTGCCTGTCTAACTCGCTAAGAGCCTGAGTTTTATATTTATGTTGCCAGTAAGCGCGCTTGATATCATCGAGCCGCCAGTAGATGGCACAGAACACCACCAGGGCAACGAGTAAACTGATTTCTGTCATTGGTTGTTACGCGTTGATATTTTACTTTGAGATGCGCCTTGCAGGCAGCCTTTTCAAGCAGGATTTGTTAAAATCCTCAGCACTTTAAAAAATATCTAACAGTATCAAGTCCGTATGTCTCTGCCCATCGAACAGATCAAAGCCGATTTTTGCCACCTGCTATCCTCTGGTAACGTCATTGTGGCCGCCGCCACCGGCTCAGGAAAATCCACACAACTGCCTGTCTGGGCAGCCCAACAAGGTCGGGTGTTAGTGATCCAGCCCCGACGGATAGCTTGTACCTCGTTGGCTGAGTATGTTGCCGAGCAACAAGGCAGTGGGCTTGGTGAACAGATAGGCTATGCTATTCGCTTTGAAGGCCAGTTTAAGCAAAATACCCAGGTCGTCTTTGTAACGCCGGGAGTGGCACTGCGCTGGTACTTTGAAAACCGCCTGAGTGATTTTGCCATCATTATGCTGGATGAATTCCATGAGCGGCGCTGGGATATGGACCTGTTACTGGCCATGTTAAAACAACAAGGAAAACATCGCCTGGTCGTAACGTCTGCCACCTTGTCAGCAGAGCGGCTGGTCAGTTACCTCGAGGCACCTCTGCTAACGTCCACAGGCAAGATGTTCGATGTGGAAGAGCGATTTCTTGCCAAAGATATGCGCACTATGCCAAGTCGCGACAATCTCAGTGACAGAGTCAAAGCGGCCTGCGAGTATGCCCTGCACCATACCTGTGGTGACATTCTGGTTTTCCTTCCTGGCAAAGGAGAAATCGTGCAATGTGCCGCTCAGCTCAAAGCACTCGATGCTTTGGTTGTCCCTCTGTTCAGTGGCTGTGCGCCAGATGATCAGCGACTTGCACTGCATCAGCAGCCCAGACAAAGGATCATTTTGGCAACCAATGTGGCAGAGACCTCGCTGACCATTCCCAATATTACCTGTGTTATCGACTCGGGCCTGGAACGGCGCACACACCTGAGAAATGGCAAAACGGTACTGGGCCTGGATGCAATCGGCAGAGATTCAGCAAAACAACGCCTGGGCCGCGCCGGACGGACTCAGGAAGGGCTCTGTCTGCGTCTCTATGGACAATATGCGCCATTGATTGAGAGAACCCCGCCCGAAGTACAAAGAGAGGCGCTCACCGAGCTGGTACTGGCTGCTGGCTGTGCCACTGATGGTATCGACTCGCTGAGCTTCATCGACCCGCTGCCTGCCAGTTCTGGGCAAAAAGCACTCGACCTGCTCAGAAAAATTGGCGCGCTTGACGCACAAAGCCGTGCCACCGAGCTTGGCAAGCAGCTCTACCCTTTGCCTGTGGATGTCGAACTGGGTCACCTGATCACCAAAATGCCGGATAACCGCCTGCGCCAGGCAATGATAGATGCCGTAGCTGTGATGTCGGTGCCGGCACGGGTATATCAACTACCAAGCTCAGCAGAGCAGCTTGACGCCTTGAGCAAGGCGCTACCCCACAGCTGCGACCTGGAGCTGGTGATCGCACTGCTCAGAGGCAAAGCGCCTGGTATTCGCGCAGAGGACGACGCCCTGCGTGAGGCCAGACAATTCAGCACACAACTGAGAGAAGCCTTCTCATTACCACCACTCGACAAAGCCGCCAGCTATGACCGCGATGCATTGCTCAACGCAATTGCCTCAGTACGCCCTGACTGGTTATATATCAAAAAGGACAACCGTCGCGGTGGCTTTAGCAATGGTCAGGGTGAAGTGGTGCCAGCAAAAGAATCCCGTGTGCCAGACACATGTGCAGCTATCCTGGTTTTGGATACCTATGCACTGGCGGGCAAAGGCGTTAAACAGGCAACCACCTTGGCCACGTTAGCCGCCCCAGTAACCCGCTCGTTGCTGATACAGCATGCGCAAACAGGCACTACGCTGGAACGGGTCTACCTGGAAGAAGACATCATCTGGGTTGAGCTTACCCGTCACTATGCCGCTGTTGCTTTAGAACGACAAAATCACATTGCAACAGGCTCCCAACTGATCCCGGCATGCGTTAAGTTAATTGAACAAAACCAACTGTTTGACGGTGCCTGGCAGCAGGTCAGTCGCATGCTGGATTATCAACAGCTATATCATCAACACGAGCAAAGTGAAATGCCAGCAGTCCCGACCGCTGCTCAGTGGTTCACACAAGCGCTCGAGGACTTGGGTATTGAGACACAGGAAGATCTGATGCTGGTTGAGGCACAGGACTTGTTTTATCTACCCATAGAGGACTGGGTCATCGAACCCTTTATAGAAAAGTTCCCACTTGAAGTTGTTTTACCTGAATTAACCATGATCGTGGCTTATAGTTTTACCGCCAAACGCATTACCCTCGACTATATTCAAGGTAATCGTAAAGATGCACCAAAACGCTGGGAGTTACCTGCCTGGTCTGGATTTAAAATACGCTACAGAAAGGCCAGTAAAGTAGTGGATGTGAGATAGCGGGGACAAGCCGTATACGGTGTCCATACCTGTTAAAATACGGTACGACAACTAGTTGTATTATGGTTCAACATTTTATACAGGCAGGTTTAAAACTTGCCTGTATATGGGAAGTGTTTGATTATCAACGGTCGTTATTTGTTAGACCACGTTGATTCTCTCGCAATGCATCTTGCGCATTTTTACGGGCTTCTGCTCTTTGCTTTGAAGTGGAGCAACTTGTTTTGGGAATATTTGATCCCAGTGAACGAACCTGTTTACAGCGATAACCGTTATTTGCCTGGCTCCCGTCGTCTGCAGAGTTGCTGGTGCTATTACATCCGGTCAGAAGTAGACCCAATGTAGATACGAGAATTAGTGCTTTAGTTTTCATGACTTCTCCTTGCTTTAAGCAATCTTTTATAATTTCATAACAAGGTATATAACAAGTACCTAAAAAAGTCAAACCCTCACACGTTCACCAATATATAAGTAGAGTAATTATAGTTGATGAAAATATTAATAATTAACTCCCCCCTCATTATATAACTCACTTCAATATACCTCCTGCACTTTCAAGTGTGTGCAATAACAAACCAGAGATAAACGGGCGTATAGCTTGGCATTTTTTCAAATTCACATTATTAATATAGATTATCAGTCATTAGGGCGTTTGGAGTAATACCAATTTGCTTAATTAAGTGTTCTATTTTGAGGCGAGAAAATATGTTCGATAACCAGGCAAAAATTTTGCTATTTAGTTGTTCTAAATGAGAAATTTTTAACACAGTTAGCGTCATATTTGCTCCGTCAAATTGAACAGGTATTAAGTGAAATTGGTATAATTATTTCCACAAAATGTAGTTTCAAGCTGACAATAAAAAAGGCCGCTTATGCGGCCTTTTTAATATTCTTATACTACTTAGAAGCTGTAATCTACGCTCAGGTAGTATGTACGAAGCAGCTGGTCATAGTAACGACCTTCATAACCTACTAAGTGGCCTTCTGGATCACCCAGCGAGAAAGGCGGCTCTTTGTCGAACAGGTTATTAATACCGAATGTGATTACGGTATTCTCGAAACCAAAGTAATCAACTTTGTAGTCTGTCTTAACATACGAAGGGATCTTCAGCTGTACATTTTCAAGAACAAACTGTTCAGATGCCACGCCATCTTTGTTGTATACCGTTTCCGTAACTGGGTTAGCAATAGTACCGCGTTGGACAAGTACACGGTCATCCGCGTAGCTAGACTTGTAGCTGAAACGAAGCGTGTGAGAGAAGTCACCGTGCGTCAGAGTATTCTGGATTTGGGCAACATTGCGGAATACAACTTCTTCGTCAGTACCGAACTTACCTAGGCTAGATTCCCACTCAAATGGTACAACACCCGGCGCAGTATATTGCGAGTCAATAATGTGAGTACCTTGAAGTGTTGTCTTCAGTTGGCCAAAGCTCAGCTCATTGTTGAATGAGAATTTCCAGTCAATACCTGATGTTTCTGTTTTACCCAGGTTCATGTATTCACGTTCAACAGACAGAAGTTTCTGAGTGTCATCCGCGCGACTTGTGTGGATTTGGAAGCTGTCATTAAACAGGTTTATATTGTCGAACATGTAGTCGAAGTCTGGTGCTTCTACCTTACCTTCGATTTCAATGCTCCAGTAGTCCACCTGAATCGTTGTATCTGTTGTAGGTGAGTAAACAAAACCTGCTGACATCTGCTCTGACTCTTCCGGTGCCAGTGTTGGGCTACCTTTCAGGAATGCCTGATACTGAGTTTCGCCAGGAGGACAGAATGCCTCACGATTTGCATCGCCCAAGTTTGGACAAGTGTAGGCAGAACCTGTTACACCTTGGTTAGCCAATGGCTGAGCATAACTACGCAGAGAAGCCACTTTGAAGCCCGTACCGTATGAAGCTCGCAGAACCAGGTTGTCTGTTGCGTTATAACGTAAGCTCAGCTTGTACGTTGTATCGCTGTTTGACTCATAACTTTGCGTGTCTGAAGGATCGTTGTTTTTAACTTTACCGATGTTATCGTAACGCAACGCAAGGTTCGCGCTCAGGTCTTCCAGAATTGGCACCTGGAATTCGGTAAATACACCGTACTGACTACGCTCCAGGTCATAACCATTGCTGTTTGCTGGTGCATTTGCCACACGGTTTTTCTGTGCTTCTGTCAGGATAAGTGCATAGCTGTTTTCGCGGTAGTCAACACCGTAACCTACATACACTTCACCCGCTGGCAGTTCAAACAAAGGCTGAGACGCACGGAAATCGAAAGACAACATGTCTGTTTCTACCGTCTCCCAAAGACCACGCCACTGTACGCTCTCGATTGCATCTTTTGACGCCTGATCCTTATCGAAATCTTCAGCCAGGGCAAAAACGTCAATCGCACCCGAAGCAATGGTCGAATCAAAGGTAGCGTTGTTGTAGTAACCATTCTTAACATGGTCTTCACGCTCGTTCTTCGAGTAAACAACAGCGGTGTTGAAATCGATATCGTTCAATATCGTACCTTCAAGACCAAGAATAACGTTAATGGCAGTATTGTCGTACTGGTTAGTACGGTTGCCACCAGGCAGCGCACGCCATGCAGCGCGGAACTCAGTTGCTTTGGCTTGTTCCTCAGCAGTCAGGTGCTTTTCAACGTACTTGGTATAAAGAACACTGTTTGCTGTATCACCATTAAGCGCACCCAGGTTTCGCGCTCCAGTTGGGTTTGGTGCAATACGCGAAGTCAGGGTGAAATCGGTATATGACAGCGTTGAGAATGCCTGAATGTTATCAGTGATCGCAAAATCACCCTGAAGAAGAAGCGCTGTACGCTCATTTTCAGGGAAAATTTCTAGTGTACTGGTGAAGTCGAATACACAGTCTATACCATCGGCAGTACCATTCGGATTCGCTGCTGTATCAGGTGCACAAGTGCCGTTTTCTGCATAATATGGGCTGAAGACCTTGGTGTAAGCGCCATCCACTGGGCGACCTTCTTCATCACGCTCACCAATGAAAACTTGCGCGATACCCGGGATAGCGTTACCTGAACCATTTAACTGAAAGTAAGAGTTACCATCAACTTCAAATTCAAGGAAACCTGTTTTTGCAAAATCACGGTCTTTCGAACGAAGTGTTTCTGTTTTTTCATGGCTAAGTGACGCAACGATGCTGAAACCATCTCTGTCAAAGTCACCAAAGCCAGTTGTAAAACTTAGATTATAAGACTCAGCGCCATCTTTAGGACGGTCCATACGTGCAGAAACTGTAGACTCTTCCGCCTCATCTTTAAGGATAAAGTTGATTACACCGGCGATGGCATCTGAGCCGTATAGCGCTGATGCACCATCAGTCAGAACTTCAACACGCTCGATAGCAGCAAGAGGAATAGAGTTAAGGTCAACTGAGTTGCCCGAATCAAGAGGCGCAAGACGACGACCATTTAATAGTACCAGAGTATAGTCTTCACCGATACCACGTAGTGAAGCAGTGGCCTGACCAGTACCGCCGCCACCGACTGACGAAACAGGTGTTGTGAAACCCTGCATCGAAGGAATTTGAGCTACCAGGTCACCAACGTTGGTAACACCCGTGTTTTTGATATCTTCTGCTGAGATAATGTTCACAGGCAGTGCACCGGCAAGGTCTGTACCTTTGATACTTGAACCTGTTACTTCGATTTTCTCGATATTCTCTTCTGATTCTTCTGCGTTTACTGCAAAAGCTGTAGCAGACACTGCACCATACATCAGTGCTAAGCGGACCGCTTTCGAGATCTTGCTATTTAACATTTGTTTTCTCCCTGGCTTTAAATAATTCTTTTAAAGCATTGTTTTTATGTATTTTCTTAATTTTATATGGGTAACAAGTGCGTGCACTTTTAGCCATATTGGTGAAACATACTAATCGCATGAAAAACAAAAGGTCAACAACCTTTTTTAAAACGGAAACAAAAAACCTAAAAAGGAAACAAAAAAGAACTTTAAAAACAACAAGTTATGCACCTAAAATTATCTGACTCATAAACAGGCTATTTTCTGAGCTTTTCAGCGGTGGAAATCACCGGTTTTTGTTCATCGATTCACTGCGGAGTCGGTGGCCGTTGTCTACATTTTAACAAGGTGTTTTGATCAGGCTGGCATTGAATTTATACAGTGACGGGTAAAATGAAAGCTTTGTTAATTTCAAAAAACACAACAATGTTATTGTGCTTTTCACAAAAAAGCCCCTGCACATTGCAGGGGCTCTTTAAAATCTACTTAGTCAGGCAGAATTAGAAAGTGTAATCTGCTTGTAGGTAGAAAGTACGACCATATGCGTCAGCGTAACGTGGGTCGTAACCAACCTGGTGACCAGCTGCCGCGTTCAGAGTGAACGGAGGCTCTTTGTCGAACAGGTTCTTAATACCGAATGCAACATTTGCGTTGTCACCCCAAGCATATGCCAGGCGGTAGTCGAATGTCATGTATACAGGGACGTGTTTCTGGATAACACTACCGTCTACTGCTGAATCCCAATCATCCGCTTGAGCAACGTAGAAGCTTACGTCTGCTGATGCATCAGTGTAACCACTGCGCGCCTTAAGGTTCAGGCTGTGCGTGAAGTCACCGTGAGTTAATGTATTGTTGAAGTTGATGATGTTACGGAATGCAACTTCTTCATCAGTACCAACCTGACCCAGGCTAGTATCCCACACATCCGTTGTACCTACACGCAGACTTTCATCTTCAATCATGTATGTACCCATCAGGCTAGACTTCAGCTCGCCGAATGAGAAGTTAGTAGTGAAATCCACATGCCAGTCGATACCAGAAGTACGAGATTGACCAACGTTACGTGCAGGCTGGATGATTGCAAGTACTGTATCACCTGTACCACGGTCAACCTTAGTTGTGAACAACTCATCATAAGTGACCGGGTCACCGAAGATTTGGTTCTGAGTCAGACGGCGAACTTCGTTCTCCATCTCAATGTTCCAGTAGTCAAGACCGAAGCTTGTGCCTGTGTCACCCGCCCAAACGAAGCCAAATGTGTACTGCTTAGACGTCTCTGGCTGAAGGTCTTTCTCACCTTCACGGTATACATCATACTGCAGCTTATCCTGGTGACAGTACTGTGCCTTTTCAGGTGCAAGGCCAGCTGGACAGTCGTATGGAGAAGCGGTTACACCAAACTCAAGACGAGGCGCTGCGATTTGACGCATGGTTGCAGCTTTAAAGCCAGTACCATAGCTTGCACGAAGCAGTAGTTCGTCAGTTGGACGGTAAGAGATACTTACTTTGTAAGTCGTATCGTCAGCACTGTCGTTTACAGTTTGGTTACCGGTACGTTTTGAATCTGTGATTTCACCGATTTCGTCGTAACGTAGTGAACCAGTCACTTCCAGATTTTCCATTACTGGCACAATCACCTCAGCAAATGCACCATAGCTGTCACGCTCCAGGTCAAATTCAGTACCGGCAGATTCGAACAAAACAACTTCAGCGTTTTGGCCAGCGCCGTTAGTCAGTGAATAGCTTGACTGACGGTAGTCGAAACCAACACCCAGGTAAACTGTACCAGCGTCTAGTTCAGCGATAGCACCTGACGTTTTACCTTCAATTGCTAATAGGTCCGTATCAGTAGTTTCCCACAGACCACTAAACATGGTGTCAGCAACCATTTTGTTTTGATCGTCAGACAGGTTCTCAGGCGCTTCAAAAATGTTAACTGCACCTGATGTTACCAATGCCATGAATTCTTTTTCCAGCGGGTAACCAGTAATACGGTTCTGCTCACGCTCTGCACCTGAACTTGTGATTGCAAAATCGTAAGACCACTCGTTAAATTCACCACGCAGACCTGCTACGATGTGCGCTGTTGTGGTGCTGTACTCGTCAGTACGGTTACCACCTGGCAGTACACGCCAGCGAGCAGAAACACCACCCTCTACCATGTCAGCCTTAACGTTGTCAGGCAGATATTTAATTACGTTGTCTTGTACCAGTGCACTGTTCTCATCTAGTGAGAAACCACCTGTTGGATATGGCGCAATACGTGCTGTCATTTCAAACTTAGAAGCAGATGCAGTCACATAGGCTTCCATGTCTTCAGTCACAGTAGCAACCGCTTGTAAGAACAAGTTATCACGTGTACTTTCTGGCTGAATTTCTAGCGTGCTGGTGTAGTCAAACTGACACGCATTACCCGATGGTGCGCTGGTTGTATGACATGAACCGTTCGCTTCTTTATAAGGGTTCAGTGAGTGAGTTTTAGTCTTGCGGTTACCGTTATCGTCCAGTACGTACTCACCCGCTGCATCACGCTCATAGTACTTAACATAAGCGTTACCAGGGATAGCATTTGAAGAGCCTGCGATTGCAACCAGGTTTTGACCTGCGTGCTCAAACTCTACAAAACCTGTTTTAGCGAAATCACGGTCAACTGAGCGCAGATTATCCTGCTCATCGCGACTATAGCTCGCCATGATGTTAAAGCCGTCGCTGTCCAAATCACCAAAACCAGTGGTGATTGAGAAGTTTGAGCTAGATGTGTCAGAAGGCTTGTCGTAACGCGCACTGACTGTTGTGCTTTGTACGTCATCTTTCAGGATGAAGTTAACAACACCCGCGATAGCGTCTGAACCGTACAGTGCTGATGCACCGTCTTTCAGGATTTCTACGCGCTTAATCGCAGATAAAGGAATTGAGTTGATATCGATGCTCGAACCAGAGTCTGATGAAGCCATACGACGGCCGTTAACAAGAACCAGCGTGTATTCAGCACCTAGGTTGCGAAGTGACGCAGTTTGAACACCGCCGCCGCCGCCACCGACTGACTCACCAGCAGCAGTGAAACCCTGCATCGCAGGCAAGTTAGCAACGAGGTCTGGTACGCTTGTTACACCAGATTTTGCGATGTCAGAAGCATCAATCACATCGATAGGTAAAGCACCTTCCAGGTCTGTACGCTTGATAGCAGAACCGGTGATCTCGATCTTCTCGATTTTCTCTTCGCCTTGCTCAGCATTAGCTGCGAATGCAGTCGCTGATGCAGCACCAAACGCGATCGCTAAACGAACCGCTTTTGTTACTTTGTTATTTAACATTGGATTCTCCCTGGACCATACAAGATGGTTATATTTATTTTTTGCGTTAACAAACGCTTTGTATTTTTACCAAAACGGTAACTTAGTGACGCATCTTAAACAACAAACAGACACCAGGTCAACATCACTTGATGTGTTTTTTGCAATTACCGATAGAAGGAACTTACCCATTTAACACTTTAAACACACCGTGATGATCAAATTAAAACAAACAACCGCAATACAAACATGCAGTTGTGAACTATTTGTTCTTTTTGGGAACGTATCACTCACCCTAAAGCAGGAGACGTTATGTCAGTATTGTGTAACGGGGGGCGATTAACTTTTGCCCGGAAGATGCGCACTTAGCACTCAATTGGAAGGGTGAAAAAAGCCATCTTGCGGTCATGTTTTTAGAAGGCTGTCTTAGGAGCGGAGTGGAGTAAAGATGCAGGCAAAAAAAAGCCCCTGTCGGGGCTTTCTAATCACTGGTACATCTGCAAATTAGAAGCTGATGTTATAACCTGCATAGATTTCACGGCCAATATGGCCTGCGTTATAAATTGAATAGTCTTCATAAAAGCCCTGGCTATTAAAGACGACACCTTTATCAAACAGGTTACGTGCACCCAGTGTAAACGTGCCATAACCATCGCTGTAGTACTTCATATTCAGGTTATGAGTGACGTAGGTCGGGAGTGAACCATCGTATACGTTGAATGGTTCTTTACCATCTACTTTAACCACAGACTGAGACTCATAAGTATCAGCAATGATATCTGTGGTCCAGTTGACGGTATAGTTATCCATTGCATAGTTGATAGTGAACTGAGAACGCCACTCAGGTGTTTCTGGCGCGCCTTTTTCATCTTCTTTAGGACCTGTGAAGTAAACATCTTCGCCTACTTCTGTCAGCAATGTGGTTACATTTCTGAACTTAAAGTCACCAAACGACGTTTCTAACTTGTAAGACAAATCAATGTCGAAGCCTTTACGGGACATAGAGGCGCCATTAGCATATTGAGTATGTGCTTTCGAAATAACCCCATTTGCATCACGCTCAATTCCGACTTGAGGATATCGAGCAGTCACTTCGTCCAGCTTACCCGCGTTTTCAATATGGATCAGATCCTGAGCGGTGATAATTGAAATCACATTGTCGATTTCAAGTTCGAAGTAGTCGACTTTGATTGAAACATCTTCAAACCCAGAGTAAACCACACCAAAGTTCGTATAGCTTGACTCTTCCGGACCAAGCTGATCATTGCCTTTACGCATTTCACTAAATTGTGTAGACGGACAATCAACTGCTGGCGTACCTTGCGCCGCACAACTTACATAGTCAATCGCAGAAGGGCTACCCTTAGAGTCTTTTGCATTCAACTCTTTAAGAGATGGCGCACGGAAGCCTTCAGAGTAAGATGCACGAAGTAGCAGGTCGTCGATTGGACGATAGTCCAGTTTCACACTTGGGTTACCTTCACCACCAAAATCACTATAATCGTCGTAACGATATGCCGCGCTGAGCGTCAGATTATCCAGCAGCGGGAATGCCACTTCATAGAATACTGCCGTTACATCGCGTTCACCGGCACCTGAGCCACCAGCGTCACCACCAATCAGATCAGCTTCGTTTTGTGCGTCGTAACGTTGATTCAACGTCATATCGAAGTACTCTGCACCCACGTAGTGTGCAATCGCACCCGCTTCCAGCTCACCCAGTTCAAAACCTAAGCCTGCGAAAACGTGATCCAGTTCACTCTGGCTTTCTGTGTAAGTGGTCGCACGCATATTTGCTTTGCCCTGTTCTGAGTCAAGCGAAATATCATTTAAAATATTGTGTGACAAACCCGCAACACTCAGGTAATAACGACCAGCTGTGCGGTAGTCTAACTTAGCTTTGTGGTACGACACCTCCCACTCAGCGGTATCACCGAACATACCTTTCAGGCCCAGTGTATAGTCCTGCTGATAATCTGTCACTTCACCATCACGGTTGCCCACCTGGTACCAGCGGAAATAACCGTTTGCAATCTCACCTGTTGGATTTAGCGGAAAGTCACTCGCCATGTCTTCAAAGTAGTCGGCAGGTGGTGCATAGCGACCAAACGAATCGTTGCGGCTGAACATCGCACGTGCATACAGCTCCAGATCATCGGTCAGCTCATAGTTGACGCTGGCCATCGCAGAATCACGCTTAGTCGATGCCATGTTGGCAGATACATCGGCGTGAGCATATGCGCAAACTTCACCGCCGCCAACTCCTCCAAGTGAGCTGCCCTGGTCAAGCACACCAACAAAACCAGGTACTGTCTTTGTTAATTCATCACATTTTGGTGAAGCTACAAAACCATCTTTCGTTTTAAATGTCTCACCATAGTAGCTGATCCCTACGGTCTCGTCGTAAATAGAGATTAGACCGTCGTTGTTCTTATCTTCCATAGACGCTGCTGTGTAGCTGCGGTCACGAGAGAAGATCGGGTTACGCTGCTGGTGGTCATAGACGAAGGTGATATTACCTTTGTCAGAACTTACGCCGAACGCCATTGACATTTGCTTGGTGTCAGCACCTTCCGCTTCAGGGCGGCCTACCTGAATATCAAACGACACCCCTTCGAAATCTTTTTTCAGGATAACGTTAATAACACCCGCAATCGCATCAGAACCATAGATTGCAGAAGCACCATCTTTTAGAATTTCAATACGCTCAACCGCCGCCATCGGGATCGAGCTCAGGTTCGCACCACCACCATTTAGTGAAGGCGAGCTACCCATACGCTTACCGTCAATCAGTACCAGAGTACGACCGGCACCGGCTCCCAGCAGGCTCACTGTTGACTGTGACTGACCGCTGTTACCAGAGCTTGGAATAACAGAACCAAAGCTGTTAGACGTAACGCTTTGTAGCGCTTCAGCAACAGAGACGCGGCCCTGACCTTCAAATTCAGCGGTAGAGATCACTTCAACCGGGCTTGCACCTTCCATGTCGACACGCTTGATACGCGAGCCTGTGATTTCAATACGTTCTACTTTTTCAGCACCTTCCTGAGCAGTTGCAGACTGTGCTACCACAGCCGTAGACGCAGCACCAAATGCCAGTGCTAAACGCACGGCCTTAGTTACTTTAGTGTTCAACATGTGTTTTCTCCCTGGGCTTACACTTGGCGGTAAGCATGAGTATTGTTGGTATTTATAACGAGCTTGCCGAGCTAATTTCAGCAGTCTCTGAATTTTCGCGACGGATACTAATCGCGACCTGTGTTAAGCGTCAAACCGCCCCCACTTAACAGACAGGCACAGCAAAAACACAATGAAAACCCAAGCTTTTAACAGTGCTTTAAAGTTAATTACCACTCACTTCAAAACAAATGCATTTTTTAATTGAATTCACAAACTCTTTGTATGCAAAAAAGACGAAAACCAACACAAGGTAAGAAATGCAAGTCGCATTATCGTTAAAAAAAATATTTTAAAATTCAGTCTGTTTGCTGTTTTTTTATGCGCAAAAACATAGCCAAACAAACCATTTCCAAATTTGTTAGTATGTATTTACATTCAAATAAAGCTTTGTTTCACTTAACGTTCTATGATGAGTGGCAAATAAGCGGAAAAAAAGATTTGCTTACAAGCAGCTAAAAAACCGCTTGCACGCACTTACAAATCTGAGGACAAATCCAGCGTGCGCTGACCATGCAAAGTGATGGCTTCGAGATCAATATCCGGTAGCATCTGATATATAGGTAAGATCTGTTTTTCTATATAGTGACTATAGTCCGGGTTTGCTAATGCCCCGCGTACCAACTTAGGGCCAGTTCTACTTATATAGTAAGCAACCTGACTTCCCTTACCAAGTGCCCGGTTGGCGCCTGTGCTGTGGGCCTCTTTAGCAGCCCTAACATGAGGCGGGATATTTTTTACATAAGCGTTCAGAGGCTTACCAAGGCGTTTTTTGTAAATCAGCTTGCTATCAACCTGACCACTGTTAATTAATGCAATATATTGCTCCGTCACTGCAACGACATCCTCCTTATCAAATAAAGCGCGGATCACGGCCTGTTGATACTCTTTGGCTATTTCTGTCCAGTCACTGCGCACTGTTTCCAGTCCTTTAAATATCAGTTCAGTGCCCTGATCTGATTGGATCTGACCCACATAGCGCTTTTTTGAGCCCGTTTCCTGGCCACGAATCGTCGGCATAAAGAAAGGGCTGTAATGGGTTTCGAACTCAATTTCCAGGTAACTGGGCAGGCTGTGCTGATTGTCAATGTGTTGTTCCCAACGGCGGTTAATTTCCCTCATCAATCGCTCACCGAGCTGTTGGCACTGCTCAGCGCTAAGAGACTCCGGCACACAGACAAAGGTCGAGTCGGTATCACCATAGATAACCTCGTAACCCATGTCTTCGATCCAACCGCGCGTGGTCTGCATAATCTCATGGCCACGCAAGGTGATAGAGCTGGACAGTCGAGGATCATAAAACCGGCACCCACGTGAGCCTAGGACCCCATACAGGCTGTTCATAATAATCTTGATCGCCTGTTGCAGCATTTTGTCCCCCCGATCTTTAGCCGCCTGGCGGGCCTGTGCTAATTGTGCGACCAGCTTAGGCAGATGATGATGTACCCGGGAAAAAATCCCTTCATTAAAACCGGCAATGGCATTTTCTGGTGACTTTAGCCCTTCTATCAGGCCCATCGGGTCAATATGAAAGGTACGTATAATAGAGGGATACAGACTCTTAAAGTCGAGCACCAGTACATTTTGATAAAGTCCGGGCCGCGAATCCATCACATAGCCACCGGGGCTGTCAAATGTCAATCCATGTTCACCCAGGTTTGGCGCAATATAACCACTGCGATGTAGTAAAGGCAGGTATAAGTTGGTGAATGCCGCCACTGAGCCGCCCATACGTTCCAACTCAAGGCCCGTCAGCTGCGTTCTGGCAATGGCAAACTCGAGTAGAGACAGCTTAATAAAGATATCCCAGACCAGCACACAGTCCTGCAGGTTATAACTGGCAAGTGCGGGCTTATCGTGATGAAACAAGCGGATGATCTCCTCCAGCCTGTCGTCCTGGGTGAGCAATTTACTCTCCCCGAGCACCTGCTGGGCAACATAACTCAGCCTGAAGGTTTCAAAGTGATACGTGGCATTTTTCATGGTGTCTATACCATCCAGCACCACACGACCCGGGATCAGGACCCGAGTAAAGTTACCCTTTGATATCTGCATTGGGTTACCATCTCGACCCACACTCAGTGTCACCCCCAACGCTTCAGCACGTTCATTAAGCACAGCGCAGTCAAACTCAATCACATTCCAGCCGATAATCACATCCGGATCCTGACGATTAAGCTCCTCTACCAGCGCCAGTAATAGCGACAACTCATCGTTGACCCAGCACACTTCGACATCACTAGCCTGTGGCTCACCTATCATAATAACGCGCCGCTGAGACTGGCTTACCAGACCAACGGAAAACAGGACCCCTTCCCCGCTACACTCAATATCCAGCGACAGCATGCTTAGCCTGGGCGTAAATTGTGGTGCCGGTTTCAGTTTTGCCTGCTGAACCTCAGTATAACCTGCTCTGGCTATAACTTGACCCGTAACCCAGGCACCACCCCGTATAAAACGCTCCATCAGATAACGATCGGCATGGCGAATGTCAGCCTCATACAAAGTAAGGTGATCGCTTAGCAGCTCTTTGCACCGGTAGTAGTCACTCAATGTGCGGCAATAGAGACCCGTAACCTCAGCTTGATCAAAATGCCTGAGGGCAAGCGGTTTGAATTCCACTCCCTGAATTTGTCTTGTGAGCCGTTGCTGCGCCTTTGCTGTGTCTTCTGTGCGAATGAATAAGACCGCCTGTTGTGGCTCAGTGATCACCTTCAGCAAGCCGTCGGCCGATTTCAGCCAGTAACACAGGTGTAGCCTGTTGTTGAGATGAATTTGTTGCCGTGACAGGATAAAGCCCTGATATACCGCTTGTGCCAAAGGGGATCCCCGCCTAAAATAGAATACCTGTAATTATATCCATACTTTTTTGCTTAAGCGATCCTACATGCTGTCAGATTCTTTAAAAAAAACCATCCGTCAGGCGCACACCAATATTGCGCAGCAACTGGAAGGCTTTCGCCCTCGTGCCGGGCAAAACTATCTGGTCGCAGAAATCGCAAAAACCCTGGGGGGTGACTATCACAAATCTCAGCGTATTTGCGTGATTGAAGCTGGAACCGGCACGGGCAAGTCACTGGCTTACTGCCTGGGTGCGCTGCCGATGGCTCTGGCAAAAAAGAAAAAGCTGATCATCTCCACGGCAACAGTGGCACTTCAGGAGCAATTACTGAATAAAGAACTGCCTTTTTTTAAAGAGCATTCCGGGCTCGACTTTAAATTTGATCTTGTCAAAGGACGACAACGTTACATCTGTGTGCAAAAACTGCTGGCAGCCGTGAGTGGCGAAGATACGCAAATGTCCCTAATGCCCACTACCAGTTCGCCATTATCAGCGATGGAACAACGCTGTTTACAAGCACTGGCAAAAGCCTATCAGGAAAAGCGCTGGCAGGGCGACAGAGACAGCTGGGCAGATACCATTCCCGATAAAGTGTGGAACCTGATCGCCTGCGATAAGCACGCCTGTCAGCGGCAAATGAAATCTCATAACTTGTGCCCTTTTCATCTGGCCAGACAAAAAATTGCCCAAATGGATGTGCTGGTGATCAATCACGCCCTGTTGCTGGCCGACCTCGAACTCGGCGGCGGCACAATTTTAAGTGACCCCGAAGACACCTTTTATGTTATCGACGAAGCGCACCACTTACCTCATATCACTCGTGACTTTTCGTCCGCTGCGGCAACCATCAAAGGTACCATAGAATGGCTCGACAAACTGCTAAAATTCAGCGGTAAAATGGCCAACGTTGTGGTTTCACAAAAGGCCATCGGGCAAAACTTTAAACTCAACGACGCCGCCAATGATGCTGGTAAAGTGTTACGTCAAGTCAGAGACATGCTGGACCAGTCTGACTACAGTTATAACGATGATGACACCCACCGCTTTTTGCATGGCGAAGTGCCGGAGCAGCTAAAGGCGCGTGCCAAAGACATTGCCGATGCCACCCAGGATACGTTACGTGCACTGAGTAAAATGCACGATGCGCTGACGCTGGATGTCAATGATGGCGATGTACAGGGCTTTCTTGCCGACCCCATTTTGGCGGAAAGCGGCCAGTATATTAACCGCCTGGAGCAGCTCAACAAGCTTTGGTTCAGCTATGCCACAAAAGGCGAAGGCACGCCACATGCCCGCTGGATAAAGCGTCTGGATTACAAGCATCATCACGACTACCTGCTGTGCGACTGTCCTATTGAAGTGGGCTTTTATCTTAAAGATCATCTCTGGCGCGAGTGTGCCGGGGCCGTATTGTGCTCTGCTACGCTGAGTGCAATGGGCAACTTTGATCACTTCGCGCGGGAAAGCGGACTGAGCAAAGAGCCTGGCGTAAAATACATCAAGGCTGACTCTCCGTTTGATTATGCCAAACAGGCACAATTACATATTCCACAAACCAAAATTGAGCCCACGGACAAAACGTTCAGTGACTATCTGGCAGAGGCACTACCTGATTTCCTGGACAAAAAGAAGGCCAATCTGGTGCTGTTTGCCTCCTACTGGCAAATGGACCACGTAGTTGCCAAACTGCGTCAACAAAACTGGCAGATCCTGGTGCAGGGTGAACTGTCGCGAGAAGAACTGTTAAAGCGTCACCGGGCCGCCATCGATCTGGGCGCGGGCAGTATTTTATTTGGCACCCAAAGCTTATCAGAAGGACTGGACCTGCCGGGCAAGTACCTCGAGAATCTGGTGATCACTAAGATCCCCTTTGCTGTGCCCACGTCACCCGTCGAAGAAGCTCAGGCAGAATTTATCCAGTCTAAAGGTGGAAATCCGTTTTTATCTATCACAGTACCTGATGCTGCCAAGAAATTAGTGCAAAGCTGTGGTAGACTGCTGCGCAAAGAAACGGATTCTGGCCGCATCACCATTCTCGACAGACGCCTGATCACCAAACGATACGGCAAGGCGATGCTGGACACGCTGCCACCCTTTGCAAAACATATAGACTGATCCATGCTCGAATTTGCTTTAGACCCAGCTACCTGGGCGTTACTATGTACGGTTGCACTGGCCGCAGGTTTTATTGATGCGATTGCCGGCGGCGGTGGCATGCTCACCGTGCCGGCGCTGCTCACTGCCGGCTTGCCGCCGCATATGGCACTGGGCACTAATAAATTGGCCGCCAGTTTTGGGTCATTGACCGCCAGCTTCACCTATTATAAACAAAACCTTTTCAATCCCAGATTCTGGGCAGCGTCCGTACTGGCCACAGCCATAGGTGCCGCACTGGGCACTTTGTTAGTTGATTCACTGAGTATTGAGTTTCTTAATAAGCTCATCCCGGTCATCATATTACTGGTTGCGCTGTATAGCCTATTCGGCAAAATGAGCCATAGCGACTCTATCGACTTACCTGCAAAAACGAGCATGCTCAAAGTCAAGCAATGGCTGCAGGGCCTCTCTCTGGGCTTTTTCGATGGACTGGCAGGTCCCGGAACAGGCACTTTCTGGACGGCATCGAATGATATGCTGTATAAGATGAGTCTGCTTTTAAACTGTGGCCTGGCTCGTTCGATGAATTTTGTCTCGAACTTTATCTCCCTGATCACGTTTGTTGCACTGGGTCACGTTAACTTCCTGCTGGGTGTGACGATGGGTGCATTTTTGATGCTAGGTGCCTGGATTGGTGCACACTCAGCGATTAGATTTGGCAGTCGGCTGATCAAACCCCTGTTTAATGCCGTGGTCATAGTATTAACTGCAAAACTGATATTTGAGGCGTATATGGTATGAGTCAGCCACTGGAAAAGCTCAGACAACGCGTTGCAGAGCTGCAACATCACGCCGAACAGTTTGATAAGGCTAAGTGGTTTGATAAAAATCGCTATATTCAGTCACAACCGAGTCTGTTTGACAGCCATGTGTTTCGCAGTAAAAGCCTGAAACTCAGCGACTATGTCGATGAAGTGAAAGACGCACTGGCACACTTGCCACCGCAATCCCAGCGCCATGCTCTGCAGTATGCGGTGGAACACATTGGTGAGCAGATCGAAGCCATTATAAAAGTGCTTAAATCAACCCCGGTCTGGGCAAAAGAAAACCGTTTTCAGCCGCACAAAAAAGCCAAAGTCTACCGCCAGGCCGTCAAAAAAATCATGCAACCTTCTCATGAGCTTTATCAGGAACTGTCGCAAAATCATGAATTCGAGCGACGTTTACAGGAAATGATTTCGCTGCGTCAGGATCAGCTGATCAAAGCATCACCCGAGCAAGCCGCTCAGCTGAATAAAGAAATACTCGCCCTGCATGGCAGATTGGGGCGCTGCCGTAAAGCCATCAGCGCGACCGAAGATAAAATTCAGCGGCAAGAGAAGCAATCTCGATCCTGAATACTGCCATCAATATCTTATGTTATTTTATCACCCCAGCTACAGCAGTTTATCTTTGCCGCCTAAGCACCGTTTTCCCATTGAAAAGTATCACCTGCTTTATCAGCAACTATTGCAAACACCCTGTGCAAACTGGCTCACTCAACCGACTGTGGTTGCCTCGTTTGAGCAGCTGAGTTTATGTCATGACCCTGAATATGTAGCAGCATTTCTTAATGGCATGCTGGCTAGCTCAGATGTCAAACGAATGGGCTTTCCCTGGTCAGAACGATTGGTTGAACGCACATTACACTCCGTGGGTGCGGCACTGGAAGCCGCTCAATTGGCACTTAGCCGTGGTTTTGCAGCCAATCTCAGTGGTGGCTATCATCACGCTTTTAGCGACAGAGCTGCCGGCTTTTGTATTTTTAACGATTTAGCCATTGCGGCCAGACACCTCATTCGTACCGGACAAGCAGACTCGGTGCTATTGCTAGACTGTGATGTACATCAGGGTGATGGTAGTGCTGAGATCCTCGCAGCAGATCCGCAGATAATCACCTGCTCGCTCCATTGTGAACAGAATTTCCCTAAGCTGAAGCAGCAGTCAGACTACGACTTTGCCTTACCTAAAGGCAGCTCAGACGAAGTTTACCTTGCGACATTAAATGAAGCCCTGGGCCTGTGTACTCGCCTCCATCAACCCGACATCATACTGTATAACGCGGGCGCAGACATCTACCACCATGATGAGCTGGGGCACTTTGACATAAGTCTGGATGGCGTACTGGCACGGGATACGCTGGTGCTGAAACATGCAAAGCGGAATCACATCCCACTGATGGCCACGCTCGGCGGTGGCTATCAGCGCAATGTTGGTCGATTGGTCGATGTACATCTGCAACTTTTTATCGCGTTACAACAAGTCTGGCCGGAGCGTTTTGTGCCTTTCCCTCCCGGACAATAAACATCTGCACCTTTGCGTGTCACCCGTTTAAAATTGCCGGTAGCATTAACCTATGAGGTCGTTTATGTTGTACAATTACAATAACTTCAAAATGGAGCACGACAATGAAACTTCATGATGATCTGCACAATTATTACGAGAAGATTGTGCTCGAAAATATTGAGGAACGTGGCCTGGATCATAAGTATGATGAAGATGTCATGGCTGATCTGTGCTGTACCGCATTAAACCGACTGCCTGCTCGCTACATTCGTTACGACGTAGACATGGAGTTTTATCTGCCAACCGATGAGAGAACTGAGATGGAAGCGCGAGTACAAGAAGCCGTTGACTATGCGCTGGCCCAAATTGCTAAAAAGAAACAGTTTCAACCATGACACAAAGCACCTTAGAACACGCACCTGAACACATCAAACTGGCTGTCGATCTAATCATGTTGCTCGAACAAAATAACGTGCCAGCGGAGCAAGTGCTGGCCGCACTGGAGATAGTCCAGGCCGATTTTGCTAACAAGCTTGATGCGGAAGAAAGTTAACTTTAAAAGCACAAAATACTTCACATATAATTTACTCTTATGTCATATTGTCGCCTCACTATGACAACGACTTATGACGTAAGGAATGATTATGACAACACTCACTTCGCGTGCGCTCACGCTTAGTCTGGTTACAGCGGGCTTGTTTCATGGCTATGCTCTGGCAAATGATTTTGCCGCACTTGACCAGGCTTTACCCGCCAACTATGTGATCAACGGCACTGAGCCCGTATTCGATTTTGATGGTGATGGCTGCCTGCCCAGTGCGGGGATCAGCCGCAGCGGGCAGCAAAATGCCGGGCTTAAGACCTCAGGCAGTCTGGGCGGAAGTTGCCGGGACAGTCAATTCTTAAACACTTCTAATACCGTTCACCGCTATGCTTGTACTGACACTAACCAGGGGCGTTTTTGTGGCCACTTCTATGCAATGTACTTTAAAAAGGACCAGGTTTTCCCCTACTTCGGCGGCGGACATCGCCATGACTGGGAATATGCTGCAGTATGGACCAAAGATGGCCTGGTGACTCATGGCAGTTACAGCGCCCATGGAGACTTATACACCAAACCCGCTAACGAACTGCCATTTGAAAATGGCCACCTGAAAATTGTTTATCACAAAGACGGTATTCTGACCCACGCATTTCGATTCGCCAAATCGAACGAAGTGGCAGAGAATGATTACAATCGCTTTGTCACCCCAGCGATAATCAGTTGGTACGAAATGTCAGGGGATGGCATCACCAATCAGGGACTACGCGATAAACTAAACCAGTATGATTACGGCTCTGCAACCTTGCCGGTAAAAGACAGTCGCTTTTTGACTAATCTTAACCGCTTCAAGCCGTCAGGATATCCCACTTTTACAACCGCTGACGTGCTGGCAGCCCAGTAACCGAAAGGGTGAGCCCGCTTAACAGGCGGGCAATGTTATTATGCAGAGCGTGCCAGAGTCGCTGCTGATGTGTGCAGTTTATACTGGGCAAAGAAACGACTATCTTCCTCTGAGTCTCTGGGGCAGGCAAAATAAGCCACATCATCGCGAACGGGCTCTGGCCGGGCATGCTTACCATCCTCCCAGTACAGCACGGCATGCTTTACCAGCTCTTCCAGATAAGTATGATCCCAGCTGTAGTGACAGTAACCATGGTGATCAGACAGATACGGCGCGTAGTCGCCACAGGTTTCGACACTGGTCACACCATTCTTATAATCAGCAAACGCTTTTGCGTCTTCCTCTGCAGTGGCGGGATCGACAAAATAGGCGACATCACGACGTGGTGGTAAGGCCTGGGGCAAGCCAAACTTTTCTCTTACGGCCGAACACTCAACCACAATCCAGGAAACAAAATGGGCACCAATCTGATGATCCCACTTCAACGCAACAAACATCTCAACTCTCCTTCTAAGCTCATTTATCTTGGTTCGTTCGGTACACCACTAGCCAACGGCAGGTGTCCTGGCGAATGCGCGCGCAGCTTACCGGAAATTATTGTCAAAAAGTAGTCAATTCAAGGATTTTTTTCATGACATTTTCTGATATGGCTTGGGAAAAGAATGACACACACAGCAGCAGGAGCCGCAATGAGATTTAGATTAAAGCCACTAATCTGATTAAAATACAGGCAGTTCCTGCCGGACTTTAGGTGTAATAAATATGTCTAAATCAGAGAAATCGTTACAAGGTGTTACAGCATGGTCAATCACCGCTAATATGTTGCTATTTGTCGTGAAATTCAAAAACACTGGCTTACTTGTCGCTAGCAGTTTTTTGTCATTTCATTAAACTGCACAGTGAAGCTCAACACTTGGACGTTGTTATGAACCTGACACGCAATTCACTGAAAAACCCCGCCGCTGTCGTGGTGATCCTGGTGCTGCTAATACTGTTTGGCATACTCAGTATTTTTAAGTTACCGATCCAACTTACGCCGGATATAGAACAACCACAAATAACCATATTTTCTGGCTGGCGGGAAGCCGCGCCAGAAGAAATAGAATCGGTGATCATCGAGCCTCTGGAAAATGCCGTGAAAAATACCCCAGGCGCACTGGAGGTCAATACCACCATTAACCGGGGCAATGGTTTTATCTCATTGACGTTTGCCGTTGGCACAGACATGCAGCAGGCAATGCTGGACGTACTGACTAATCTTAATCAGGCACCGCCACTCCCCCTCGATGCCATAGACCCGGTTGTCAGTGCAGGAGGAAATGGCGGCCCCGCCGGGCCTAACGCTGCCTCTTTGCTGGTCACCCCACTAAATTATCAGGGTGATGGCCTGGACCTGGATATGGCGCAGTTTCAAAAAACCATTGAGGAGCTTATCGAGCCCCGTCTGGCAAGCATTCCAGGCGTTGCCCGGGTTAACCTCGCCAGTGAGCGACCAAAAGAACTACGCATCACCTTTGACCCGCACAAAGCCGCCGCGCTCGGGATCTCATTGGGGCAGATCAGGCAAACTCTGGCCAGCTCCAGAGACACTTCGGGTGGCCTGGCCGATGTCGGCCGACGCCAATATACAGTGCGCTTTACCGGCCAATACGATCTGCAAGACATGCTGCAAATGCGTATTGGCTACTCAGGGGATCGTCCCATCTACCTGGGTGATGTTGCCACTGTTGCCGAAACTTACTCAGACCGCCGGGCGATGAGTGGTCGTAATGGCAAGCCGGCTTATTATATCACCGTATCCAGGGCGAATGGTGCCAACACGGTTGCCCTGCTCGATGGCATCAACCGGGCAATCGCCGAGCTCAATGCTGGTCCACTGCCGGAAGCAGGCATTGCTATCGAACTCAGTTATGATGCCTCGGTCCATATTCGCAATGCATTATTACTGGTTAAGAGTAATCTGGGATTGGGTGTCCTATTGTCCCTGGCTATTCTCTGGCTATTCTTCAGAGGTCTGAAAACCACGCTGATCATTGCAGCCACCATACCTGTGTCTCTGATGGTTGCTTTTTTGGCACTCAATGTGTTCGATCGTAGCCTCAATGTGATTTCTCTGGCAGGGCTCGCCTTTGCTGTGGGACTCGTACTGGATGCCGCCATCATAGTGCAGGAAAATATTGCCCGCCTGAAATCCAGTGGTTTCGATGACTATAAAGCCGCTTTACGCGGTGCCGGTCAGGTTGCTGGTGCGCTCTTTGCGTCCACGGCCACCAGCGTCGCCATCTTTTTGCCGATCTTGTTTATGGCGGGGATAGAAGGACAGTTGTTTTCAGATCTGGCGTTGACCCTCTCCATCGCCGTGGTTGCCTCGATGCTGTGTGCCCTGACTATAATCCCGGTGGCCAACCGTTATCTGCCTGACAGCAAAACACAGACCGATCCCTATCAGCATTACTGGAAAAAACTGACCGCCCTGATCATGCGCCTGACCAGCAGCAAAGTAAAGCAACTCAGCTGGATTTGTGCTCTGCTCGGTGGCTCTGCGCTGATCACGTTAACCATGTTGCCAAAAACTGATTTCATGCCACGTGCCCCGACAGACGGCTTTTTCTTTAACCTGGTCACGCCACCTGGTGGCAACATGGCCTATATGGAAGAAGAGTTACTAAAACGCGTCAGATCCCGTCTGATGCCTTACTATCATGGCGACAAGCAACCGGGGATCAAAGACTTCAACTTTTATATCTTTGGTGTCAATGCCGGTGGCTTTATTTACTCTGCCGACCCACAGCGTGTTGAAGAGCTCATGCAGGTGGCCCGGGAAGAGATCTTTGTTGACCTGCCCGACACACAGGTGTTCTTTTTCCGCGGTTCGATGATCAACATTGCCAATGGCGGTGATGGCCGCGACATCAACATTGAGCTCACCGGGCCTGACATGGACGACCTGATCGCTGGCGCTGAAGTGGCGCTGCAAGCCGTGCAAACGGCGATGCCAGATGCCACCGCCCGGCCGCAACCACGTCTGGATATGGCTGAGCCAGAACTCAGGCTGTACCCCAATGATCGGCGTATTACCCAGGCAGGTTTGACTCGTCAGGATGTCTCACAAGCGGTGCAAGCCTTCACTGGCGGTCTGTTTATCAATGAATACTTTAATGGTAATGAACGAATGAATGTCATTTTGCGGGCGCAACCCTGGCACACGCCGGAAGAGCTCAAGGCACTCCCGCTGTTTACCCCGGATGCAGGGATCCAGACACTGGGTGAGCTGGCACAGGTCACACGCACCGTCGGACCCAGTCAACTCCAAAGGATCAATGGTCGGCGCACAGTCAGCATCATAGTCACGCCCCCTGCGGAAATGAGCCTGCAACAGGCACAGGCAATTCTGGCTGAGCAGGTAATGCCAAAGATCAAAGCGCAACTACCGGAAACGGCCGGCGTGATCCTCGGTGGCAATGCCCAAAAAATGAATAGCGCCATAGAAGAAATGACTCTCAATTTCTTCCTCGCCCTGTTTATTTTGTTCTTACTGATGACGGCTTTATTCAAGTCAGTTCGGGATAGTGCACTGGTGCTGCTGGTCATGCCGCTGGCCATTGCCGGTGGTGTAATGGCGCTCTATGTTTTAAACTTGTTCACCTTCCAGTCGCTGGATTTGCTGACAATGATCGGCTTTATCATCTTGCTCGGCCTGGTGGTCAACAATGCTATTTTGCTGGTCGATCAGACCCGCCATGCGCAGGCGCAGGGTATGAGCCGCCGCGAGGCCGTTGAACAGGCCGTGCTGATGCGTGCCCGTCCCGTTTATCTCAGTACCCTGACCAGCCTGTTTGGCATGTTGCCACTGATGTTGATGCCCGGTGTAGGATCCGAAATCTATCGTGGTCTGGCCACAGTGATCGTCGGTGGTATGGCTATCAGCGCCCTGTTTACCCTGATTCTGATGCCCAGTCTGCTACAACTTGGCTCAGATAAACAGCCAACCCCTAAGATCAATAACAATAACGACAAACCCAAGTTAAATCTGGTCGCGAATCAGTAGGAGCCCGCAATGTTAGCAAGTCAATATAAACGCGCTTTGGTCACCGTCCTTATGACCGGTGTAGTCACTTTCAGCCAGCTGGCTGATGCGGCACAGCCCGTGGCCGTTGAACCCGTCGCTCAGGGCCAGCTCACCAGTCAGCTGGCAGTCAACGGGACCCTGCATGGCAAGCGCGATATGGTTATCACGGCTGGAGTGTCGGGTCGCTTGCAATACGTCGCAGAGCCCGGTTTGCAGGTTGCCAAAGGCGACGTGCTGGTACGTATGGACACCTTACCGCTGGAACTGGAAAAGGCACGTCAGCAAGAGATGCTCAAGCGTGCCCGGATTAACTTACGGTTTCAGCAACAAGAGCTGACCCGCCTGATGGAACTGGCCAAAACCAGCAGTACCGCAGCCAGTCAGGTCGATAAGGTTCAGAACGCCCATGATCTGGTACTGTCAGACATCGCCCTCGCTGAAGTCGAACTCAGAGTCATTGAAGATAAGCTCAACCGGGCAACTGTGACGGCGCCATTCTCAGGCATCGTGAGTAAACGCTACCATCGCGGCGGACGAGATGTCAGCCGGGCCGATGAGTTACTGAACCTGGTGGACATCGACCAGCTCGAAGCGCGCCTCTATGTACCGGTTAAATACCTCAGTTATGTGCGCGCAGGCCAGCAGCTGCCGATCAGTGCTGGTAACCTGGATGCCCCACAAACAACGATGGCACGCGTCAGCGCCGTGATCCCGGCCACCGATCCGCGCTCACAAACCTTTGAAGTACGCGCGATGCTCGATCAACCGGATGATTCAGGCCACATGCAACACTGGGCGGTTGGACAACTGGTGGATGTCTCCGTGCCACTGGTGGCCAGTGAACAGGCTTTACTGGTCAATCGCGATGCGTTGATCCTGCGCAAGCAGGGTATCCATGTGGTTAAAATCGATGCCAGTAATACCGCCACGCAGATCCCGGTGACCGTCGGCAAAGGTCAGGGCCAGCTCGTTGCCATCACGCCCCAGTCCAGCCACCAGCTTATTGCCGGGGACAGAGTCGCAGTGCGAGGTGCAGAGCGGCTGACCGATGGCCAACAAGTCGATGTCCAGAATTAATACAGCTTACTAGCCCAATGAGCCTGCTTAAGGAAGAGCTAAGGCTCATTTTTAATTTCAATTAAATAAAATCAAAGGTTTAATATTTTTTAATAACCGAATACCACCAATTTAAGCGTTTTTAACTGGCTTACTCTGGTGTTTCAGTCAACGCTGTTCCCGTCCAATAACCACAAGGAATACGCGATGAAAACCCCCGTCTTTTGTTCTTTTACCGCCTTCGGCACCAGTCTGCTGATTGCCTGTACCAGTCAACCTTTAGGTGCACAACCTGCGCAAATGATGTTTGACGATTTTAGTTACACCCGCTTCGAGCAGGCACAAAAAAATGGCTGGCAACTGCGTGCCGATGTCGGCCACCCTGGTATAAAAAATGCCACCTGGTGGCATGAAGGAGTGAGCTTTCATATTGACTCACACAATCCGGAAAACCGAGTAATGCGCTTAACTTCAAAAACCGATGGCAGTGCCGAAAATACCCGCCATGTGCAGGTGTGCCATCAACGGAAATATCTCGAAGGGACGTATGCAGCCCGAGTCTATTTTACCGATCAGCCCCAGTACGGACCGGATGGTGACGGTGTGATCCAAACGTTTTATGCGATCAGTCCGCTGGCGGCGCCCATGGATAAAAACTACAGTGAAATGGATTTCGAGTATCTGCCCAATGGAGGTTGGGGTACCGACCGACACGCCTTGTTCGCCACTTCCTGGGAGACCTTTCAGCTCACCCCCTGGACTAAGGTCAATGCCTATGACTATGATATTAATCCGCTAGAAGGCTGGAATACCCTGGTGCTGCAAGTTGGCAACAACACACTGAAATATTACATCAATGGTAAACTATACGCGCAACATGGCAGCGATGTTTATCCGGAAGTCGCGATGTCGATTAACTTTAACCAGTGGTTTGACCCCAATAAAATCGTCAACTCCAGCGAAATGCGACAATACTATCAGGATGTCGACTGGGTCTATTTTGTTAAAGACCACATTGTCGGGGTGAATGAGGTTAATCAGCAAGTTGCACAGTTACGCAAACAAAATGTCAGCCAAAAAGACACCGTCGCCCCCACTCAGTATGAAGACTATTGTAGTCTGTAGCTGAGCTATTAATTGACTGTATAAATAGGCGCACTGGCAAACCAGGCTTCCACACGCTCAATCAGAACAGGATCATCGGCGTCCATGGCCAGCGCTCTGGCACGTGATGCCAACTGGTTTGCCAGCTCAACGTGACGCGACTGACGCAACAAATCAGCCTGAGCCAGCCATATCCAGATTTGATTGGGAATAGCATTGCTCGCGTCAGCCACCTGCTGCGCCTGGGTAAATAGTCGCTCAGCTTCTTGTTGCTCTCCTTGCTCAGTTGCGATCCGAGCCAGCTCGATCAACGCATTCGTCTGGCCATAAATAGCATCAAATCGCTGGTGATAGCTCAGCGCTGAATGTAATAAGCGGGAGGCCTCGCTGTAGCGACCCTGAATACGTTTTATCTTACCCAGCTCTTCAAGTGCGTAGGCAATAAATAAATGATCTGAACTGTCACTGGCCTGATCATGCGCGGTGGCAATATAGGTTTCTGCGTCAGCCAGCTCTTGTTCTCGATTGGCTTGCTGTGGCCAGTTTATGAGTAAATATCCCATCATCAGGTTAGCACGCATACGCTCACGCTGAGTAACAGCACCATCACCAGTCGCCGCAATATTCTGCTGCAACAGAGCCAGTGCCGCCGTAACGTCACCATGGTTTGCCAGGCTTGCTGCAAGGTAACGCCTGACTGTCAAAGGATCGCCAGTATGGCTCAATGCCAGGCGCAGTGCAGCAATCGCATCCTGGTATTCACGTGACAGATATAACTGTACACCCCGGGCAAATGCTTCATTGCTAAAATCCAGGTGACGTTGCACATTCAGCTGCTGTTCATGCCCACCGAATCGGCTAGCCAGTCGCGCAATCAAGGCCTGATAGGCCTGTTCAGGGTCTGGCGCAAAGACGACTCCTTGCTCAGCCCCCCAATTGAAGTTCAGCGTGTATTGCAGTTGCATATCCTGTGGAAAGCCACTTAGGCGGGTTTCTATCAGCAAATCGGCACCAAGTCGTTCCTGCAGCTGTAGCACATCCTGACGCCGGGACAGCCGGATCTGCCCTGTATCATCCGAGTACCAGGGACTGTGGGATAAGGTAGTTAACACATGTTCTGCTGCAACAACGTGCAACTCAGCCTCTGCCCGGGTATGCTTGCTTAAATAGGCAAGCCCATGTAAAGGCACAGCCGTATGCACATCATCCAGTATGGCGTTTTCAACCGGTAAAAATGCCACCGTAGGGTAGTGAGCGGCATGATTCTTTGCGCCCCACTGCCCGCTCAGCATTAACCAGCTAACAGCAAGGATTAGCACAGTAAGCACAACGGCTGAACGCCGGTAATTCGCCACCTTAATACGTTGAATGGGAATGACTTCAGCAACCAGTTGATAACCGGTACGCGGATGGGTTTTGATACTGTCGGCGCCCAGCAGCTCGCGCAATTCACGGATAGACTGCACCAGTACCTGCTCCTGAACAACCACCCCCTGCCAAACCGTATCCAGCAGCTGCGCTTTGGTCACCACCTGATCGGCATGCTGGATCAATATCTGCAACACAGCCAGTGTCTTGGCCCGAATAGCCTTTGTTCCCTGGGCTGTGATAGCGGTGCCTTTGAGCAGATCTATTTCGACTTGGCTGAGCAAATAACGCATCGTTCCATCTCTTGATAAACAATACTGGCACCGATCCAACAGATGCCCCCATCAGGAGTGTGCAATATTTCCTCTGTGAGCTCAAGTCCCCAAATTATAAACCTCTCCTTACTGGAGTGAGACAAACAAGAAATTAAACTGCTTTATATTCAGTGCCATACCCTATTTACTGCTATTTTTTGAACACAATACGCATAAAAATTAACCCTTGTGCTACATTTTATGTGGATTATGTCTTTTTGGTGTCAGTAGTGTAATCAAGCAGATGACATTGTACCCATCTTATGGTTACGACTCTTTCACCTGAAGACAGCGAAAATAAGCCCACACAACTGAACAGAAGTCGTCGTAAAGATTGTTGTCGTCGATTGTGACAAAAATGGTAAATAACGAATTAAGGAACTACTATGACGCACTATTCTTTTGGCAATGAGATCAGCGACAAAAGCCTCCCTAAGCACCTTAAGGTTGCCATTGTCGGGGCAGGTATGGGCGGATTATACAGCGCATGGCGCCTACAGAACGAATCAGGCTGTGATAACCTTGCTATTTTTGAGCGCTCTAACCGTACAGGTGGCCGGCTTGACTCCGATTTAATTCAGTTCAAAAACCAACACAGTGATACACCGCCCACCATTACAGTCAAAGAAGAACAAGGTGGCATGCGATTTTTGTTCGATGGCATGGATGACCTAATGGCGCTATTTCTTAACCTGGACCTGCAAGATCAAATAGTCCCCTTTCCAATGAACAGTGGTGGCGATAACCGGCTGTTTTTTCGTGGTAAAAGCTTTAGCGTCAACACCGCAGCACAAGACAATTATAAGATTTGGTCCGAGCTGTACAACCTGGCGCCTTCTGAACAAGGCGTAAACCCAAAAGACATAGTCAATGTGGTATTCAACCGCATCCTGCAAGCCAACCCCCAATTCAAAGCCCGACCAGAAGTGAGGGGCCCCGAGTTCTGGCAGGCGTTCCGGCTGGAGTGTCAATGGCAGGGTAAGACTCTCAACGAGTGGACATTATGGGATCTGTACACCGCTATGGGATACTCTCAGGAATGTATCAACATGCTGTACCGGGTGCTGGGCTTCAATGGGACCTTTTTATCACAGATGAACGCCGGCGTAGCCTACCAATTACTGGAGGATTTTCCGGCAGGTGTGCAGTTTAAAACCTTCAAAGACGGATTCAGCACACTCCCCAATGCACTCGTTGACAAAATAGGTACCGAACACATTCACCTGCAAACCAGTATTGAAGAAATCTCATATATCGAAGAGAATAAGCATTACGAGTTACACTATCTGCACACCGATGACAGCGGACGCAGCCACAAGGGCAAAGTAACAGCCGAAAAAGTCATCCTCGCTCTGCCTCGCCTGGCACTGGAGAAACTGTTTGTTCGTTCGAATGCATTTAATACCCTGGACAAAGAACGCTCCGAGCACTTATGGAATACCCTGCAATCGACCTCTAATCAGCCACTGCTAAAAATTAATCTCTATTATGACAATGCCTGGTGGGGACGCGGTACCACAGGACGCCCGGCCGTTGAGTTTGGGCCCAACTTTGCTGACTTGCCAACGGGCTCCGTCTACCCGTTTTATGCCGTTAACGAGGAGCTGGTTGCCGCTTTGATGTATCAGGAACGTAAAACTGATCCCTCTGAAAGCACGCAAGCCAAACTAGACCATATCAGCAACGAAAAATACGAACGCCCGGCCGCACTGACTATCTATTGTGACTATCTCAATATTAATTTCTGGAGTGCATTACAAAACATTGGTGAAACCTATCATCATCCACATCAGGACGAGTATGTGACCGATATTCCTGGTGATATCTACCCTGCCTCTACGGCCGTAGTGGAGCAAGCCACACGCTTTTTCAAAGATATTTTCAATACCCACTATGTTCCGGAACCTATTCTGACCAGTGCCCGGATCTGGCAAGGCAGTGTCCATTTTGATGTGCCACCCAGCCAACAGTTTGGATTCGGCGTACACCAGTGGGCAGTCGGTGCAGATGACAAAAAGGTGATGGCCGATCTGACTGAGCCTTTACCCAACCTGTTTACCTGCGGGGAAGCCTTTTCAGACTATCAGGGCTGGGTGGAAGGTGCTCTGCGCTCAACCGATCTGGCGCTCAAACAAGGATTTGGGCTACAGCCATTGAGTGAGGTCTATGAACAGACGACACACATCAGCTCGTCAGAGGCCATTAAAGTGGCGTATGAAGAAAATGCCAGCAAGCTGATCAATCAGTATATTGAGCCTAACTTCTCAGCCGGCAGCGCACCTGTGGAGAAACCTTCTGAGGTTGAGAACGTACTGGGAGTTAACCTCAGTTACTTTGACCTTAAGTGATCCTGCAACGGGCATCCGAAACGGTGCCCTTACCATTGTGCGGCGGACACCCGCGTAGCTTGCTCAGGAGAGAATGAATGACTCACACTACCCCCATTTATACTGTCGCCGACTATTTCAAAGCGCGACTAGAAGAGATAGGCGTCGACCAAATGTTTGGTGTTGCCGGCAACTATACAGCGGCTTTACTCGATACCATACTGGCCGACGCCCACTCGCCAATCAACATTAACGGCAATGCCAATGAAATTTGTGCCGGCTTTGCTGCAGATGCCTATGCCCGCCTGAAAGGCCCGAGCGCCTTGTATGTCACTTACAGTGTGGGCGCATTCAGCCTGCTCAATACCATTGCCGGGTCCTTTGTAGAACAAGTCCCGGTGATCCTGATCAATGGCGCGCCAACCAACAAAGAAGATCAGATTTCAAAAAATGCCGGATTACTCTACTCACACACCACAGGCTATGAATTTGTCGATATTCACATGTTCCGCCCTGTTACCGTTGCAGCAGAGCGGATCGTAAACGCCAACCAGGCACCTTATCAGATCGATTCTGCCCTGGCCGCTTTGCTGACGGAACGTCGCCCGGTCTACTTTGAAGTCAGTGAGGATGTCTGGCGGGCCGAGTGCATTAAACCGGCTCATCCTCTTGCGCTTAACAACCCTGCCAGTGTCACGGTCAGTGAAGCACAGCAGGCCGCCAAAGCCACGGTCGAACTGATGCTCAGTCAGCCAAAGAGCATCTTCTGGGCAGGCGTAGAGCTGCAACGTTTTGGTCTGCAAAACACCTTTTTAGAATTACTTGAAGTGATCAACCGCAACCATACCGTGCCGGAAGGGCATATTCACTTTGTGACCTCTGCGCTGAGCAAGTCGGTCATCGCAGAAACACACCCCTGGTTTGAAGGTTGTGTCACCATGAGCCCCTCAGAAGTCGAGTCCCTGGTTGGAGACGATGGAATACTAGTGGGTGTAGGTGCCTGGACAACCGGCAAAGATACCGGCAACCAGGATATTCGCAGCAGCCGCACAGTGCTTGCAGCACAAGGGGGGGTGTATGTTGGTGCGGCCTATTACGCCTCGGCCACACTGGAGGACTATCTGCAGTGCCTGATCGCCGAATTTACCGCCCTGGCCCGACAACAACCGGCCAGTTTAAAAGGTTTGCGCATGCACAGACCACTGCTGACGAACCACTCGGCGGATGCGCAGCTTGGCTATGACAGTTTTTTTGCTACACTCAGTCAATGGCTTGACGAAGACGATGTGCTGGTGGTGGATGCCGGCTTCCCATTGATTGGCGCACAGAGTGTGAAAATACCTACACAGGATGGTTTTGTTGCTCAGGCAGCCTGGTTGTCTATTGGCTACTCAGTCCCCGCAGGTACAGGCATCAAATGCGCGTTTCCTGATAAACGTGCCGTTGTGGTGGTTGGTGATGGCGCTTTTCACGAGACATGTCAGGCGGTTGCCGATCAACATGCCTATGGTCAGAACACGGTGGTGTTTGTACTGGCAAATGGCATTTACGGGATTGAACAGTACCTCGTCAACCCAAACCCTTTCAGAACACCGCCTGTTGACTATCAGGACAAGCTACTTGATAAAGTGTATAGCTACAACGACCTGCCCAGCTGGAAAATTGCTAATATTACCCAGGCATTTGGTGGTGAAGGGCGTCGGGTAAACAACCTGAGTGAATTAATGGCTGTCATGGAAGAGGTAAGAACCGATCCTTACAACAATTACGTCGTGGAAGTCACCATTCCGAAAGAAGATACGCCACACGCGATTACGCGCGAAGCCAACAGCGCTGTGGGTGAAGATGAAATTGCGAACCCAGACTGGCCACCACGAAATAAATTCTAGTAAATGTAAAAAACCACCCGTAGAGGGTGGTTTTTAAATTCAGACTCAGTATTACATCACGCGTTTTCGCATCCGCAATGCCCCCAGTAATAACAACCCTGCCAACATATACAGCAAAGTGCCACCGGAGCCTTTTTCTTCAGCTTTGACGTCCGCCTTATTGACCACGACAGTCACAACTTGCTCTGTGCTCATTGCGCCATCCGACACACTCAGTTTAAATACCAGCTCAGTGGTATTGTTAACTTTTGGTGCTGTGAAAGACATAGTCGGGCTTTGTGCATTTTCCAGCGTTACTTTTGTACCATTGATCTGTTGCCATTCATAGCTCACTGACGAACCTTCCGGGTCACTTGCGCTGGCTTTTACAGTCACCTTTGATTCAGAGCTGACCGATATACGCTCATTGACTGTCACAGCAGGCGCCTTATTGACATGTTTAAATGTCACTTCAAAACGATGGGTAAAACGCCCGTAACCATCATCAATCACAACATCAATATACCCTTCCACAGAATCTTCAAGTTCAGGGACTGTCAGTGTGGCCACGGCCTCTCCCTGCTCGTACGCAATCTCAATGTCTGGCTCTGAAACAAGCCACTCAAATTTCAGCGCATCACCATCCAGATCACTGGAAGCAGAAGCATCGAGTGTGAAAGACGTCAGTTCTTCCATGGTTTCAGGTACGGTCAACACCAGAGTTGGCTCCCTGTTTGGGTTTTCAGTCGCCAGAACAGACACTGATTCGATGACCCCATTAACGCTGCCGTCCAGATCGAACGGTCCGCCATCAACCAGAGTGTATGCTACACACTGTACACAATTGTCACTGTCTGCTGCTTTGCTCGGGACAGTTTCCCAACCTTGTAATGTCAACTGACGTACTTGAGTGCTTTGCTCAGTTTTAAATGCCTGAGGGTGAGACCAGATCACGGTTGCAGATGACATCCCCTGAGCCAGATATAGCTTAGTATTAAACAGATCACTGTAAGGTTTAAAATGCGGATCGTCAGCATGCACCGTCAGTGACTGAGCGGTCAGGTAACTATCGAGTTCACTGAAAGACAAACTCATGTCAGCTCTTGGCTGGCTTGCCCGTGACTGCGCAATATTTCCTATCGTGATCATCGCCCCCTGAGAGTCAAGCCGCAGCGTTTGTCCTGTGCTTAGGTGAGCCAGGGCAGGTTGGTTGTGGGTATCCAAATAGTCAACAATACCATCGCCATCACTGTCTACCAGCCCTTCTATGGCATCACTCACCCCATCACCGTCGCTGTCGCTCTCTTCGTTGAGTACCTCAGCCACAACCGGATAGGCTTGCTGGTAGTGATATAGTGATTGGTCACTCTTTTTGGTCACAGTCACGTTGAGCTGTAGCAGTTCATTACCACTGAGCGATGGCGCACCAAATACCCATTGAACGGCGTTTTTGTCGGACAACGGCCAGAATCGGCCATGGTGATCTCTCACTGCCACGGTATAGTGCTCGGCACTCATCGGCTCAGCAATGCTAACGTACAGGGCCGGACGGTCTGCCTCAGGCTGAAGTGCAGCAACCGTTTTACCCGCTTGCATAGCAAACAACCTTACCGTCGGCGCACCGGACTCGGTCTGTGCTGCCAGCGTACTCACAACTTCACCATCGAGCCAGGCACCCTCCACTTCTGAAACCTGTAGTTGCGCTCCCGCATCCGCACCTAAACCTTGCAACGACATAACAAAACTGAGGTGTGATTCAGAGCTAAACTCAAACGGTGTGTTATCGACCATACCTGATAGTGTGACCGTCTGCTGTGGTGATTTACCATCAAGTTGCACCAATACTGCAGCATCACCATTTGAATCCTGAGTAAAGCTGGATTGCACTGTCAGGCGGGGTAGTACAGACACCGGAACACTTTGCGTCATACTATTGCCGCTATTATCAGTTGCCACAAACTCAATATCCTGTTGCCCGGTGACAAAGGTATAGCCTTGTGCATATTCAACATCAACTTCACTGACAAGATCCACAAACAACCCGGCATCGGATACCGCTGCTAAGATCCCCGCAGCAGTAGCCGATTTCACTAATAGTTGTTGCTCCTGATAGGCGGGTGCCGTGGTGTCAACCACAGTTACTTGCTGAACTGACTCAGCCACCATGCCCATTGCATCGACAGCACGCCAGGTCACTACATGTTCACCCAGTGGCAAAGGTGCCGAGTCAACCAGATAAACTTCGGGTGCAATTGAACCATTATCTGTAACTGTAATCTCTGCCAGCCCAGCAATATCCGTTAACGTGCCCGTTGCTTCCACAACCGCTGCACCGCTGTGCTCAATCGAAGGCGGGGCAAAGCTCCCTGAGGTCGGGTCAACAGGTGCTGCATCTTCTGCATCTGGGACACCATCGCCGTCGGTATCTCGGGACAAAGGATTAGTGCCCAGTTCTAATTCCTGTAAGTTGGATAACCCATCGCCGTCCTCGTCCCGCAGCGCATCACTTGCATCATTGATATCAAAACCATGATAGGTTTCCCAGGCATCTGTCATGCCATCCTGATCTGAATCAGCATCTCTGTTAGACACCCAAACGAAATTGTCCAGCCACACGGCATCCTGGCCGCTTGAGACCGAGCCATCTTTACGATATCTGAAGGTAATGGTGTGATTGCCAGCATTAACTCGCACCGAATCCGTTTGCCACTGCGACACATCTGAGGCTTCTAGGACCGTTGCGCCATCAATATCAACGGTAAAGCGGTCACAGCAACTTTCAGTATCCATCTTGAGGTCAAAATTCAATACCCCTGGCTCGAACTCGCCGGTGAGCGTAAATGAACTCTCCTGGCTGTCAGCAATGTCGCCCGATTGCAGCGCATATTCACCGTTCGACGCTTCAGTCGTCACGCGCGTCCACGCTATTGCGCTATGTTCCGCATTATTAAACCAGGATGGTAACTCAGCGCCTTCAAAGGAGCTGGTTAACTGCGGATCTTTGCTCTCTGGCACAGACGCCGCATCATTAGGATCTGCGCCGTGTTGCACCTCATCAGCATCCGTGTAACCGTCTCCATCACTGTCGCGGTACCGCTCAAGTGTGTGCATTGGATCCCAGCCAAGCGCCAATTCAGCGCCATCCTGAACACCATCACCGTCTGAGTCCGCATTCCAAGTATCAGTACCGGCATCGAACTCCTCACGGCCCGTCAATCCGTCACCGTCCAGGTCTATGTGCGCATCCGCCACGAAGGGATCGTGTCCATTGCCAGCTTCCCACACATCATATAATCCGTCCTGATCGGTATCTTTAAAGCCCGTGTTTAAGCGAATATTATTAATGAATACAGCGTCCTCGCCCGTGCTGACACTACCATCTTTGTAGTACTCAAAACTAATGGTGTGTTGACCCGACGAAGGCAGCACAAATTCATGCGTCCGCCAGTCTACATCACCCGACTCCCGTAAAATCTGTTGATCGTTGAGATAAACGGTGAAGAAATCAAAGTTAGCTTCCGACGAGACTTTATAATCAAACACCAGGCTGCCCTGGTGCTCTGCACTATCGATCTGGAGTGAAAAGCGCGTCATTTCGCTATTTGTAATATCCGGATTGGTCAGGGTAGTCCGACCTCCGCTCTCTGTCACTATCCACGCTGCTTGCCCATCTGGAAAGCTAATTTCAGGTGGCGTCTGACCGAGCTCCAGCGTCACCAGTGTGACTTCGGTTTCACCACCAGAACTGGCGTCTGTCGGATCTGTCCCCTGCTGGAACTCTGCCAGATTAGGCTGCCCATCACCATCGGCATCGTAAAACGCATCCCGCTTGCTGGTGGGACTAAGCCCATATTGATGCTCCCAAGGATCGGGCATCCCGTCCTCATCGGTATCGGCTGCGAGCGGATTTAATCGTAATTCGAACACTTCTGCATGATCAGACAAGGTATCTTCGTCCGTATCAATGAGGTCAGGTCGGGTCAGAAACTTGTATTCCTGCAAATTACTTAGCCCGTCACCATCCAGGTCGGCCACGCTATCTTCACGATCGTCCGGGTTGAGGCCAAAAGCCCGCTCCCAGTTGTCGTCCATGCCATCCTTATCGGTATCAACAAAGATGAGATTGTCGCAGCTCAGTCCGACTTGAGAAAACGCTTCCATTACCTGAGGTGCTGGATAGTTAAGTTCAATGGCGGCATTGATCACACCACAGGCACCATCGAGAAAATCGCTGGAGTTAACCCAGTAATGCTGGTTTGCATGCACCATTACGGAAAACGCCTGTCTTACATCCCACCCTTCACTGGTTGCAAGCAGGAAAAATGCCCGGTTGAAGACACCACTGCTGTAGTGCACATCCATCCAGGTCGTGAAATCATCCGCATGATCGATAGAACGTCCGTCTCGTGAAGGTGTTTCGAAGTACCTGAGTGCTGTTGTTTGTTTGGTGACATCGGCACCAACCAGCCAGTCATTCGTCCCGCGCAAGAAGTATTCCGCTGCTTCACCGGCAATGTCGGAAAAAGCCTCATTAATCCCCCCTGATTGACCCTCGTAAATCAGCGCTGAGTTTTGCTCGGTAAAGCCGTGGCTCACCTCATGGGAAACAATATCCAGTGACACTAACGGATGAAACTTGTCAACACCATCCCCAAAGGTCATGGCAGATCCGTTCCAGGTCGCATTGTCTCCGACAAATTCCGCATGAACACGCATCAATAGTTTGAATGTCAGCGGGGGCATATCGAACCACTGTTCATACATGTCGAATACGGCGGTACCGAACGCGTGTGCATCATTCAGAGGCGAGTAAGCTCCATTCACCTCTTTATGGGTATTACGACTGCACGCAAAAGAGAAAGCGGTTTCTGGCTCGTAACCTGATTCCAGTGATACCGTTTTGACTTTCTCATTTTCCAGATAACAGGTATCACCCGACTGAGTTACATCCAAGGCCGGATAATCTACGCCATACTCGTATTGGCCGATTTTAACATTACCACCTGGCCCGGATGCGGCTGCATGTTTAATGTTATCCCACTGTTTTACCAGCTGATAGTCAGACTCTCTGACCAGAGCAACAGGCATAGCATGCGCATGAGGCTCTGTCGACAGTGAAATCAAGCGCACATAAAATGCCTGGCCATTATGGATATACACATAACGCGTGTTTTCCTGTACCACATATTCATTGTCTGCAAGCTTGCGGGCTTGCAGTAACAACTTAGCAGCCTGAGCAACATCAAATTGCGCATTCTCACTCGCATTGAGTTGCTTGTGGTCTAAGTCACGGGCAAAAAAACCGCTTGCATGTCGATATTGTGGGCGGTAGCTAAGTTGCTGGCCCCATATAGGAACATCCCCAAAGTACTGCTGATAACGCTTTGATTTATCGTTACTTGCGTTTCGTTGATGTGAAGGGGAAAGCGGTGCAAAATGCAGAGCATCACGAGAGCGAATGCCCCTGTTTTGCTCTAGCGACTTTAGCACCACATCCTGGTTGTGTTGTGTTGCACGCAACGACGTTGCTGCAATCGTCTGCATACTTAGGCATCCTCCTAAGCACACCAAGCTGTATAACCTACTCAGTTTCATCCAAACTTCCTAACAAAAAGAACTCTGTGAGGTGTTAGCGCTTCAATGTGCTAACTCCCGATTAAATTGCGCGCATTCTAACAAAATCAATAGAATTGGCCTAGTTAACTTACCCCGGAATGTTCCTAAAAAAATTCCGCATTTAGTACGGAAGCATTCTATACAATTATCTGAGTGGATTTCTCCCCAAGCGTCGCAATTTGAACAATAATTAAGCTAGGCACAGTCAGGCAGGGAATAGAAATGGATATCCATAGTTTGGATCTCGCACTACTCAGTGTTAATCATCAGTGGCAGATACTGGATTTCAATCAGGCTGCCGCTACACTGTTAGACCTGGCCCATGAGCAGGGTCCACCTCATTGTTTATTTGACCTGTGTCAGATAGCCGATCCCGGTGACAAAGACAGTCTATTTTTAAGTCAGGCACCAGGTAGCAGCGCTCTGGTGCACTTACCTTCTGGTGCACGACTCAACATCATTGTCAGTAACCAACTGACAGCTCATACCAGCCTGATACTTAATTCAATTAGTCATCACCCACTGCCGCACCTCGGTGAACTGGCTGAGCTGGCATTACAATGCGGTGATATTGGGGTTTGGCAGGTTGATACTACCTTCGAGAACCCCTACTTTTCTCATACTTTTTGCGCGTTACTGCACTGTCAGCCATTAACCAGCTGGCAGGATTTCACTGCTCTGATCTATGAAGATGACCGTCCTCTGGCACTGAGCTTTATTGAAGAGCATATTCAGTCAAACGTCCGGCTAAAGTTTGAGTTTCGGGTGCTCATTGACGCTGTACCTCACTGGTTTGAATTCAGTGGTGATCAACGTCGCAGCAGTGGAACTCACCTAAACCTGTTTGGCACCCTGCGTGAATGCACTCAGGAAAAACAGATGCTTATCCATCTTAACAACGCCCATGAAAGCCGCCGTATTGCCCTTGAGGCCGGTAAAGTAGGCACCTGGTGTGTCAGCAGGCAAAATGCTCAATGGTACTGGGACTGGGACCCGCAAACCAGCGCCATCTTCGACCTGGCGGCACAGGATACCGGAAGCTATGAAAAGTGGCTTGAGCGTATTCATCCCGAAGATCGGGCCCGGATCTCAAACGGGCTCAAAGAAGCCCTTGAAAGCGGGGAAGATTTTGAACATGTATTTCGTGCCGTTCTACCCAATAACAATGAGTTACATATATTTGCCAAAGGTGTCGTGGCTCAGGACGGCTATGGCAACAATTATCGCCTTGATGGCGTCTGTGTCGATCAATCCGAGGTTTACCGTGCCAACATGGAGCTATCCAAACTCAATGCTGAGCTGGAAACCCGCGTTAAGGCGCGCACCTCAGATCTCAAATGTGCTGTCACTAAAGCTGAACGTGCCAGCCGGGCAAAGTCTGACTTTCTGGCGATGATCAGCCATGAGCTGAGAACCCCGATGAATGCCATCATCGGCTCGCTGGAGTTACTTTCTCTGCAAAAACATGATCCAGAAGAAATGGAGCTGCTCGAAACAGCTTCTGTTTCAGCTAAAAATCTGGTTGACATACTGAATGACATTTTAGATATCAATAAGATTGAAGCGGGCAAACTGGAGCTGGAGTTCAGAGAGTTCGATATTTCTAAAACACTACATAACGTGCTGCTAACCTTTGCCTCTAACGCGGAACAGCGCCGTGTCAGCCTCAAAGTCATTGAGTCTCAACAGCTCCCGACTATGCTCTATAGCGACGAAAACCGTATCCGTCAGGTGTTATTTAATTTGCTCAGCAATGCCATCAAGTTCAGCGGCCCGCCAGCCAAAGTCAGTGGCAATGTCATCATTGAAGTCGACTGGCAAGTGCAAAGCCACAGTCAGGGAGAACTCAGTATTTTAGTGAAAGATAATGGCATCGGTATCGACGAAAAAACTCAGAAAAAACTCTTTCATCCTTTTACCCAGGCCGATAAGTCAACCACCCGAGTCTATGGCGGAACCGGCCTGGGTCTGGCCATTTCAAGGAAAATAATCGATCTGATGGGGGGTCGTATAGGTCTGAAGAGCAAGCTGGAGCGCGGCAGTATCTTCAGAGTCTGCATTCCAATACACAGGTTCTCACATCACTGTACTACAACCTTATTTAAACACATTTATGTCACACCGGTTCAGCATCAAATAGCTGAATCATACCCCCTATCGGTTCTGAGCAGCCTGACCGATCAGCTTCACCAGGTCGCGCTGGATAAGCTTACCTCTCCTATCCAGGCCAACACTTTACTCTGCTGCTTGGTTCAGTCAGAGCAAGATCTGGCCCAGTTGAGCAAATACCAGGATATATTAAAAGAGCATAGGGTGCTGATCTGTCACCAGACGATGTATACCGAGCAACTCAGGCAATTGCTGCCAGATGCAGCACCAGTCAATGTCGACTTAGCAACGCGCTATGGCATCACCCGCCAGGTGATGCATTTACTGACACATACAGCAGCCCAGGCTGTGTCGACAGTCTCCTCTGCCGAACCTATCAGTAAGATCTCCTCTGTTGCAGCTCCCTCAGCGACTACGCCGGATCTCCGCCCTGGCATTTTACTGGTTGAAGATAATACCTTTAATCAAAACCTGATGGTCAAGCAGCTGGCAAAACTTGGCTATACCTGTACGCTTGCAGAAAATGGCGAGCAGGGCTTTGAAAGCTGGCGTAAAGAAGAGTACAAATTGATCCTGACCGATTGCCATATGCCTGTGGTGGATGGCTATGAAATGGCGAAGCGCATCCGCCAAACCGAAAAGCAGTTGGCGCTCAAGGCTATCCCGATTGTCGCTGTAACGGGCGCAGCAGTAAAAAATGAGTTGGAAAACTGTCACCTGTACGGCATAAATGATTGCATTGGCAAGCCGGTCCAGCTAGAACGTTTCAAATCCGTGATAGAGAAATGGTATGGAAAGTAATAACACACAATTGGCCAGGCTGAATCAGCAAACCTTGATTGACCTGATAGGGGAAGACCTGCCAACCATAGCACGCTTTCAGCGCGATTTTGTTACCCAGGCAGAGTCCAGTTGTAAGCTGTTTTTAAGTGCCTATAGCAGTGCAGCTTACCCTGAACTCAAAGAGCACGCTCACTTTCTTAAAACATCCGCCCGTGCCATTGGCGCAGAGCGTTGCAGCGAATATCTGGCTCAACTCGAAGAAGCGGCTTTATCGGCAGACCGGTCACACTGCCGAGCATTGCTTATCAACATAGCCCAGGAAGTAAAAGCCCTTAACACACTTATTAATCACACCGGATAACACAGCACAAAGCCAGCCATGACAGCGACGTCTTCAGGCCGATCTTTGCTTAAACGCATTCTGTGCCTAACAACTTATTAACCGCATCCAAAATACTGCGCTTTGTCGATGGCTTCACGATATAGCCGCCAAGACCCAGCGAGGCCCATTTTCGGATCAAGTCTTTATTGCGATTACTGGTCAGCGCCACGATGGGAATACCGCGACAATGCTCGATGGCACGGACATTTTTCGTGGTATTGTAGCCATCCAGACCAGGCATAAACAAGTCCATAAAGATCATGTCATAGCGATGCTTTTTTAGCTCTTTTATCGCTGCCAGACCATTTTCCATTCCATCAACCGAAAAGCCCTGCTCACGTAATATTCCTGAGATCATCTCACGATAAATTTCGTTGTCTTCGACTATCATGATCCGCTTGTCCCTCGGGATCGCCGGTTCAGCCACTTGCATGTCATCGAAGGCATGCGCGGCTTCCTCATCCTGGTCGTGATCAAGGTGCGCATCATGGTTGGGCGGTACCTGAGAGGTACTTTCACGCTCAAGCTCTGTCGTGTGTTCCTGCTCTGCATGCTCTAAAGCTTCTTTATGGACACTGCCGCTGTCTAGCACAGACGAAAACAGTGTGGCTTGTGAGCTGCTGAACATATCAACCAACTCATTGAGAGTAAAATGACTGTCATTAAGCTGTTGCGTGATCTGCTGAATGTCTTTGACCAACTGCTGTTGCAACATGTCCAGCAAAGGCAGTACATGCTTTTCTTTTAGCTGCTGTAACATTTGCGCTTTTACTTCATCTTCCTCCTGCGCTTCATTCAAAGATTCTCTTACCTGCGCAAAGGACTGCTCGGTATTAACCCGGTAGCTGGCCGCCTGATCAATCAATTGTTTCAGGCCGCTATCGATACGGCCAAAATGTTCTTCTTTCAATTCTGTGATCTGTTGGGTGTCTTCTGCCTGCTGCAAGATATTGTGTAAGATCATTCGTAAACGGTAGTTTTCATACATCGGCTTGAAAACAAAGTAGTCATTAAAAATGCCTTTGATACAGCAACGAAAGGCGACCCCTGACTCTTTGTTTTCGCACAACAAGATGCTTTTGTGCGGATAACCTAGCACCTCCCGACGTGCCAAAGCGCTATAGGCTTCAATGCTTGCTTTCACATGCAACATGGCAAAAATCAGCACAGGCGGTTTGCCCTCCCGGATGACTTTATGCACCTCTCGTGTGCCCTCCAGCGTTCTGAATGCGGTGACCTGAGAGCTGATAACCTTACACACCCCCACCATTTCGTGGGCATCATCACAGATCATTATTACCTTTGGATGCCGCTCTCCGTAATCCACTTCACCTTTATGCATACCTGTCTCCTGAGCCCCGGTGATCATCAATTCATCGACTGCACTCTAAGGATAGCTCAAGCGTGGATTTTTGTACCAGCCCCCCACCAGATTCACATCCGTGCTAACCGTTCGCTCAACTTCGCGCAGGTGGTGGCATAATGGCTTCGTCGCTGTACACCAGTTTCTTATTCATTTCACGACGCAGCAGCAGAAAGCTGATCGCAGCCTGACAATACACAGTAGCAACAGAAAACACCCAGATCTGCTCGATCTCAAAATCCGGCTGTCCCGCTAACCAGACAACCGGGACAGCAAACAATATAAAACGACTGGCTGTACTATACAGTGCAGGCCAGGTATTACCCAACGCCTGAAACATACCCGACGCCGCAAAGGTATAACCAGCCGGGACAAAGTTCAGACTGACATACCCCAAAAACGTCGCAGCGACCAATATCACCTGGGGCTCGTCACTGAACGGAACAAAAAACCAGCTGGCGTTGACCAAACATACAAGCGTCAACATAGCCATCAACACAAAAGTGAGCACGTTGGTGTAGCGATAGGTCTGCTGCACCCGGTCATATTTACCCGCGGCATAATTCTGAGCCGCTATCGCGGGGGCCGCAAATGCGACTGCCATGACAGGTAAAAAGAGCACTTGCATGATCCTGACACCCAGCCCAAACCCCGCCTGAGCGCTTGCACTAAACTGACTCAGTGCCCAGTAAATCACAGACATGTACATAAAGGTGAGTAGAAACTCCCCGCCTGAAGGAAGCCCCAGATTAATCACCTGTAGCATACGTTTTCGGTCGGGTATGAGCCCCAGACGCGGCATAGTCAGATAATCCACTTTGCGCATGAAGTACCAAAGCGTCATCACCATGGCACAGAGCGCAGACAAAGAACTGGCGAGCCCGGCACCGGTGACGCCCAGCGCGTTGCCCGTCCCCCACCCGGAGATCAACACAGGTGATAGTACAATATTCACAATAATTGCCAGCATCGAAATCAACATGACAGGCTTAACGACGCCAGTGCCGCGCAGCGCAGCTGCCATCACAGTGAGTCCAAACTGCAATAGCAGGGCTGGTAAAAACCAGTAAAAATAGTCAATTGCTTCCTGTCGAGTCGCTGCATCAGGTGTCATAAATTCAAAGAAAATATGGCAGAATGCATAACCGAGCACAGCAAACACCACCGAGCACCCTCCCGCAATCAGCATACTCTGATGGAATAACGCATTGGCTTCGGCTTGATCTTTTCTGCCAACCGCATGCGCAACCAAAGTACCACAGCCGATATTAAGCACCTGTGTCAGCGCCATAATAAAAAAGAACACACTGCCCGCACTGCTTACCCCTGCCAGCGCCGATGCACCGAGAGCACCAACAAAGTACAGATCGACCAGAAAATATAAGGTCTGGATGAACATGCCAACCGCCATCGGAACGGCCATTGCAATAAGGTGAGTCACGATTTTTCCCTGAGTCAGGTCCTTCATTCACATCATTCCTGAATAATTATGATTATTTAATTGAATCATTGTACCGCTTATTTTTAACGCATGATCGACTATTTTGCTCAACGTCAGCAGAGAAAACAGTGTAATCCCCACCATTTTCACCGTCCTATCTATACAGACGATGCGTATATGGCATACTGGTTACTCTGTTGATATAGGTAACATCTATGGCAAACCACAATAGCAAAGCACACGCATCTGCGGATACCTCAGCGGCGGTGACTAGCATAATCCAGGCAATACACAGCCACGATCTGGCACGCATTAAACGCTGCTATGGACAGGCAGCCAGTGCAGAGCAAACGGCACAACTCAGGCACTGCTTTGAAGCCGCAGGTAACCATGCTGCAAATTACGAACATTACCAGAATATCGTAGCGCATTGCGTCAGTCAGCATGGCTTGCCGGCAGGGGTGGTTGCCGGGATCAATACCACAGAGCGATTAGATTTTTTTATGCCGGCATTGCAGGCCGCTAACGCCTTTGATACAACCAATCACCAGGGTAACACTTTTTTGCATTGCCTGTTTGTTAACCCAGCCAACCTTTTGCCCCCTTTTAACTACGTCCGTTCACTGCTATTGTTTGAACGCAATGAGTCCCTGGCCAAGGCCTTAGTGGTCCGTAATCATCAGGGGTTGAATGCGCTGGAAACCTATTTGAGCTTTAATCCGCATAACAGCGAGTTGCCCCGGCATGAGCTGGCAGCCTGGCTGGCATTGTGTGAAGCACAGCGCAAACTCAGTGGTGTAAACAGTGATAACCTGAGTAAGGTACTGGCTCACCTGGAAGATATCTCTGCGCAAGCACACCGTCTGACACTCGTTGCCAGTTATTATCAGACACCGCTCAGTTCACTATCACAGATGAATTAGCGTTTAAAGGCGTATGTAGCCAGAGCGCTCTTTCATTGTGCCGATAGGTTATGACAGTTCCGCCACTGGACTTGTCCCGCAGACACGCATACTCAACAGCCTCAAATGCGGAACGCCCAAAGTCCATGGCGGCAATTGCCCAGTTAGCGCCACTGCCGATGGCCCAGTTTAGCGACATGGGTTCCAAAAAGCGGCGACCATGGCGGACTTCACCAAAAAACACAGCCCCATCATCAGCTACAAAAAAGAAAGTACACGCGATTTTATCAAACTGATTGTCATGCCAATGCGTAACCAGATGTTCAATTTCAGCACAGTTTCCTGAAGCAAACACATAGCCATCTTCCACACGTTGGCACTTACGTGTTGCCCAAGACACAATAGTCTGACTGGTGGAAGTCAGGCTGTCCGTACAAATGGTTTTCGAGTCATGATGATAGGCTATGGTTGTCAAAAGTGCTCCTTAGTGATGATCACTGCAATTCAAAATAACCCAAACCTATTGGTCATACCGGTCCATTTTGACCTGATATTCACAATAAACTGCAGAACATACGGTTTGAACATCAATATAAGGAGTAAAAAATTAATACAAAGTTAACAACCCTGTCAACTGTTCACCACGCAGTGATTCAGCACAGTCCCGGAGCTAAGGACATGCGCGGTGCGGTGTCCAGATCCAACAGGTATCACCGACAAACAGAACGTGCGCTTGCTCAGCCTCCACCCTACCGGGCAAGAAGCAGTGCAAATATGCTTTAAGCCATCAGCGCGACAACAGCAACACCAATGATCAACGCAGCCAGCGGCGCCAGCCACTTCCATGGCAGGCCCTGAGTTTCTTCTGGAACCTGTTCAGAACCTGCAGCCACAGGTGCTGATGCAGGCAAAGGGTTCGGTTCGCTGGCCTCAGGTTGTGTCACCACAGGCTCAGAAGGCTGCACAGGCAACTGCCACTGATAACCCTTCTTAGAGAACGTTTTAATTGCGTCGTCGCCAAACAGGGCTCGCAAGTGACCAATATTCTGAAACACCACTTGTTCAGTCACGGTTCTGCCCGGCCAGACATGCTCCAGGATTTCAGCCTTACTGTAAATCTTTTGTGGATCTGTCAAAAACAACCCTAACAACATAGCTGGCTTTTCTTTAATGCCTATTTTTCGGCCTTGTTTTGATAACGCCAAATTTTGGCAGTCAAACTCAAAATCTTGAAATGTTAACTTCATCGTCCTTCAGCTTTATAATTATAATATTCGTCACATTACAGGGAGTACGAGACCGAACGGTCAACAACATGTCCCTCTTGTTAATGCAACAAGCTTAACATGTTCCCAACCTCGGATCAGTACTCCAATGTAACGATTTATAACAATCGCCTTCTAAGCTTACTGGTAATGCTTGCCCAGCCATCTTCGCCAAACTGAAATACGGCCAGGCTCACCATAATCACGGCAGCACCAACCAGCAAGGTCAGTGTGATCTGCTCATTGTTAAACCAGGCGCCCAGTAGCATCGCAAACCCAGGAGTGATCAGGGTTGTCAGTGCAACCGTGCTGGCTTTAAGTTTTTGCAGCACATGAAAATAGGCGACAAACCCTACTAAAGAACCAAAAACACTCAGGTATATCGTGGCCAGAACAGAACGCATCTGCCAGTGCTCTGTGTTCAGCTGACCATCGCTGAACCACCATACCAAACCAAACATAGGCGTCACCAACAACAAAGCTCCAAAGGTCGATGCGAGGGGGTGGATCGCTACTTGCACACGTTTGATCATCACTCCACTGAGACTAAAGCAACTTACTGCTCCCAGTACATATAACAACCCCTGCGGCGCCAGTGCCAGCTCATTAAGTTGTGACGTACAAACCAGATACAGACCGGCCATAGACAAAGCGAGCCCCAGCCATTTGATCAGGCTAAAGCTGACCTCATGCAACAGACGCTGTGCAAGTAAGCCCGACAACACAGGCGCCAAACCAAATATCAAAGAAATTACACCGGAAGGCACCGTTTGTGCCGCCAGATAACTGAGCAGCATCCCCCCGAAAATCCCCAGACTGGAATAGCCATATAAAGTCCATGCTGCACGGGAAGTAGGAACCCGATAACGACCAACCAGTATGATGGCAAAGCACAGCACCAGCGCAATCGCCATGCGTAAAAAAACACTCAAGGTCGGTGACATGCCCGTACTGCTGATCACAATCCCCAACGGGGTCGTTGACCAGATGATGATAACCATAATGTAAGATGCCTGAACTGGCATAATGAACTCCCCGAATCGGGGCAGTAAACGAGGCTGGAAATACACAATGATGACTAACCGCCGATACTGCCGCGGTTAGTAATTGACACCTACAAACCGCACACAACACGCCATACCGAATTGCTCAGCCAGGTATTAAGCGATGTGTTTACAGTCGTTAGAGTCATGAATATATTTCTTCTTTTAAATGAACATCCTTTTTATCATGTCAGGCTACAAAGTCAATAACGTCACCTAAAAAGTTGACACCAGTCAAACGTTCTGCAAATCAGGCTTACAAAAAGCCATCTGCCAGCGTCGGGGTAAGCCTAATCCCCTCCTGAGCAAGTTTCAATTACCTCCCCTCTAAAACCCCAGACAGAAAACAAACCATTGCTTAGTTCAAAATTATAAGATAAAACAAACAGACACGAAAAAAGAAAACCAGCTCAATAAGGAAAATAAAATGAAGCTCATCAAAAAACAAATCAAAATGTTGTCTAAAGATACCACTCGTTTACCGGTACTGATGACCGCCAATGTAGCAGGCGGCAGACGCACCCGAGGCAAAGAAATCGGCAATTCTGAAGAAAGTATTTGCACAGCCATCGCCGCCGCGGGCGCAATCAAGAACTCTGCTGAGAGTATTTGTACGGCCTGAGCCTCCAAAGCCTGGTATAGATACAAATACTGACTCTCAGTCAGTAATCAAGCCGACGCAAAGGTCGGCTTTTTTGTGTTCAATACACAGAAATTTGTCTGATCCCGGCGCTTTGTCCTGTCTTTTTTTCTTAGCTTCCCTACAATACCCGCCACTAAGGAGACAGCATGCAGCAAAAAACCAGCAAACTATTGATTTTTATACTCGCTCTACTGGTGGTGTTTTGTCCACTGGGGATCGATTTGTATTTACCCGCCTTCGTTAATATGCAACAGGACCTGGCTGTGAGCGAAGCACAGATCCAGCAAACCGTCGGTATCTATATGCTGGCTGTAGGTCTGGGTCAACTGCTCGCCGGACCACTTGCCGATAAGTATGGCAGACGTCCGGTTGCCCTGTCCGGCGTCTTACTTTTTGGCATTGGCGCGCTACTGGCCACGATACTGGATGAGTGGCACTGGATCATGGTTGCACGTGTATTACAGGGTCTGGGTGCCTGTGCTACCTTTGTCAGTGCTTTTGCCATTGTCCGGGATAGCTTTGGCCATAAAGGCAGTGGCCAGATGATCACGTATCTCAACGGCATCGTCTGCTTTATTCCGGCGCTGGCACCGATCCTGGGCGCCTGGCTGACCCTGGAGTTTGGCTGGCGCAGTAACTTTACCTTTTTGAGTGGCTTTGCTGCCATCGGCCTCATTTTGGTGCTGGCGCTGTATCGGGAAACCAAGCCCGAAAGCACAGTATACTCAGGCCACCTGCTTGATTTACGTCGCTTCAGGCCCATGCTGAGCAGTCCTCAGTTTATGTTCAATGCCTGTATTACTATGGTCGGTATGGCCGCCATGCTGGTGTTCGTAGTCGGTGCCCCAGGCTGGCTCATGACACAACTGGGTCGCCCGGTTGAGGAATTTACCATGTGGTTTACCATCAATGCCGCCATCAGCATTGCTGCCAGCTTTATCGCGCCGCATTTCATTAAACGTAATTCACAACAGGCGCTGCGGTTTGGCCTGAGCCTATTTACGTTTGGCGGTGTGTTACTGCTGCTCGCGCCACACAGCCACCCTCTGGCATATCTGCTGCCCATGTATCTGGCATCAGTGGGCTTTGCGTTTACGCTGGGTGCCGCGGCGGGCAATGCCCTGGCACCCTTTGCCAACCAGGCCGGTACGGCGTCAGCACTGATTGGAGTGATGCAAATGAGTGGTGCCGGACTACTGGCCATGCTCAGTCAGCCTCTGGCATTGCCAGCCCCGCAACAGTTGGCTGTGCACTTGCTGCTCGGGTTGCCCTTTTTATGCCTGCTGTTTAGTCGCTGCAAAGATAACTTGCATAGCCCAGCCTGATATCGAGCACATTAAAAACGGTATCATTATTCTCAATTTAGGCACTAAATAGATAATGATACCAATTTTCATTTGTAAAAAAGAATAATTAATCTACCCTTCCGGACTTCCGCTCATACCATTTCATTCTAAATAGAGAATAATTAATTCCTAAAAGTTCCAACTTAAAGGAAAAATACTTCTTTACGTTAGCGCAATATTACATTTATCTTAATTACAGTTAATCAAGCGTTAGCGATGTAACCAAGTTAAAATAATTAAAACTATGAGATAACAAAAATGAAATTCAACAAGTTTACAGCCTCACTCCTGCTGGCAGGCCTGTGTGCCGCCACGACCGCTCAAGCAAACGACGACAGATTCATCATCCAGGTAGACAACAGCAAAAAAGGCGTAGTCAAAGCTCTGGCTAAAAAAATGGGGGCAGAGTTGCACATTGATGGCGATGGCTTCCTGGCTGCCACATTTAGCGGCAAAGAACTTAGCGAAGTGAAGGGGCTGCTGAACAACCCGCATATCAAACTGATTGAAGTGGACCAAAAACGCCAGCTGATGGGCTTATACAACGACGATGCCGGCGACCCGATGCAGCAACAGGTTGCCCCTTATGCGTATTATCAGTCTCAAGCTAACCAGGTTACCTTTGACGCCAATGCCGGCATGAAAGTCTGTGTCATCGACTCAGGCCTGGACATGTCAAACCCGGACTTTATCTGGGGTAATATCACAGGAGACAATGACTCGGGTACTGGCAACTGGTATGAGCATGGTGGCCCGCATGGCACACACGTGGCGGGTACTGTGGGTGCAGCAGACAATAATATCGGTGTGATTGGTATGGCACCAGGCGTGGACATGCACATCATCAAAGTATTTAATGCGGAGGGCTGGGGTTATTCTTCAGACTTGGCTCACGCAGCCAACCTGTGTAGTCAGGCAGGTGCCAACATCATCAGCATGAGCCTGGGTGGCGGTGGTGCAAACAGCACCGAAGAAAATGCCTTCGAAAGTTTTAATAATGCGGGCGGCCTGGTGGTTGCGGCAGCTGGTAACGATGGTAACAATGTACGCTCCTACCCGGCTGGCTATCCGTCAGTCATGATGATCGGCGCAAATGATGCCGACAATAACATTGCTGATTTTTCTCAGTTCCCAAGCTGTCAAAGTGGCAAAGGTAAAAATGCCGGTGAAGATGAAACCATTTGTGTTGAAGTCACGGCCGGTGGCGTGGATACCCTGTCTACTTACCCGGCAGGCCTGGCAACGTCGTCCAGCCTAAGCGTTGACGGCGCAGCATTCGCTTCTTCCGCAATGGAAAACAGTGGCAGTGTCTCTTCATCTATATACTTTATGGGCACGGCGGAAGCGACCGACGCCGGCGCCAGCGGCAAAGTCTGCCTGATTGACCGGGGCAATATTTCTTTCCACGACAAAGTCGCTAACTGTGAAAACTCTGGTGGCATCGGCGCCATCATCATTAATAATGAAGCGGGCATGCTTTACGGCACACTGGGTGATACCAATACCACCAGCATCCCGGCAATTGGCGCTGCATTTGAAGACCGCACAGCCCTGCTGGGGTCTTCCAGTGCAAGCATTGTGATTGGCACATCGGATTATGGTCTGATGAGCGGTACTTCAATGGCAACGCCAGCCGTGTCTGGTATCGCAGCGCTTGTTTGGTCAAACCACCCTGAGTGTACTGGCCAGGAAATTCGTGCTGCCCTCAAAGCAACGGCACAAGACAGTGGAGCGGCGGGTAAAGATGTGTACTTTGGCTATGGCATTGTTAAAGCGGCAGATGCAGATGCTTACCTGACTGCTAATGGCTGTGCTGGTGGCGGTAACGGAGGCGACATGCAGCTAAGTGCCAACGGCTATAAATCAAAAGGTAACAAGTATGTCGACCTGAACTGGCAAGGTGCAACATCATCTCAGGTAGATATTTTCCGTAACGGTAGCAAGATTGTCACAACCAGCAATGATAATAGCTACACAGATAGCATCAGTGGTAAAGGTGGCGGTAGCTACACTTATCAGGTTTGTGAGCAAGGCAGCACATCGACTTGTTCTGAAACTCAGACTGTTGTGTTCTGATACCGACCCGCTTGTATCATGGTGTACGAATAGTGTGCAACTTATACGTATGCCTGATCACAACGCAAAGTTGGTATCTCCCAACCAATGATTAACCAATTTTATGCGGGCTTATGTCCGCATTTTTTATGGGCTTTTATCTTTAAGCTGGTTACACTAAGCGCAACAATATTTGACCGAGCACATCATGCTGAACCCGGAATTACTCGCCTCTTTTTTATTTGCCAGCTTTATTATTGCCATTGCCCCAGGTCCTTCAAATGCGTTTTTAATGGCTCAGACCTTTACCAATGGCCGCACAGCTGGCATGCAAAGTGCCTTTGGTTTCGCACTGGGAGGTGTAGTACACACCCTGTTTGCCGTGATTGGCTTATCAGCTATCCTTAAAGCTTCGGAAACAGCTTATGCCACAGTACAATATTTAGGTGCTGCTTACCTTGCCTACTTAGGTATACGCACCTTCAAAGACACCCTGTCTCAGCCGGATAGCTGTGATGAAGAAAAACCCCATGTCAGCAATAAAAAGCAGCAGAACGTGATGTTTCAGGCCATGATGACCGAAGTGCTTAACCCTAAGGTCGCTTTATTCTTTATTGCCTTTATTCCCCAGTTTGTCGATCAGAGCCTGACCACATCGACCACAATACAGCTTGCCATGTTTGGTTTACTCTACCCAATTCTGGCCTTTCCTATTGATTGTGTGTATGTTTACAGCGGTGATAAAATCGCCGGTTATTTTCGCGCTCATCCCAGTGCGCCTATTTGGATAGACAGGATCTCTGCCTTTATCTTTATCGCACTGGCAATTAACTTATTATTATGAGGTAAGTATGGATACCAAGTCGCAGGTCATTCCGGCTAAAAAACGCATCGCGCTGGTTGCGCACGATGGCAAAAAACAGGCCATGGTAAACTGGTGTCAGTCACACCTGGACAAACTCGCCATGCACCAATTGTACGCCACGGGAACAACCGGTAACCTCATAGAAAAAACTGCGGGGTTAGCCGTCACTAAGCTGCTCAGTGGTCCGATGGGCGGCGATCAACAGATCGGTGCCAAGATCGCAGAAAATGAAATTCATATGCTGATTTTCTTCTGGGATCCGCTTGCTTCACAACCCCATGACCCGGATGTTAAAGCACTACTGAGGCTGGCCGCCGTGTGGAATATACCGGTCGCCTGTAATGAAACGACCGCAGATATGTTGCTGTCATCTATGATGATGACCACCCCTATCGAGCGCCAGCTGCCCGATTATGAGCAATATCTGACAGCTCGTCTGACGCGGTAATCCCAGGTATACTATTGATATAAGCGACTGGCCCACTTGGTCAGACCGGCAGTCACACTGCCAAAGTTATCACCATTGACCATAGGAATGTCGCCCAGGCGTTGCTGCAGCGCGAGCTTTAACAGTGGGGACTGGGCGCTGCCGCCCGTCAGATAGATCATATCGGGGCGTTTACCTGCATCAGCAATGGCCTGCTCTGCCAGCACGGCAGCTTGCTCAAGACAGCTGGCCACCGACTCAGCCATTTCCCGCGCATTGATGTCCACACTCAGCGCCTGATCGAGAAAGTCCAGCTGCGCGGTGTGTGAATCCCGATCGGATAATGCGATTTTAGTCAGTTCGCCCTGGCGGACAAACTGATGGGTCATCTTGCTGCGCTGAATTTTCAGTAATCGCTCAAGCTTTTCGGGCTCGCAAACATCTCTGAGCATGCCGTTCAGTTCTCGCTGCATTTGTGCGCTGTAAAAATCACTTTGCATTTGAATGTCGTTGATTTTGCATGCCTGCCAGAACAAGGGGTTTGGCAAAGGCAGGCCGGATGTAAACTGGCTACCAAGGCCGCATACCGGCATCAGAGTATGAAATGCCAGTGCAATATCCAGATCATTGCCGCCTATACGCTTGCCTGTGTGGGCCAGAAAATCGGCGCTGCGATCGGCTTTATCGCGAAAGCCCGGACCCATCTGCACAAACGAGCAGTCACTGGTACCACCGCCAATGTCCACCACCAGTACCTGCTGATCCTGGTTCAGGCGCGACTCGTAATCGATCCCCGCAGCCAGCGGCTCATACAAAAACGCCACCTCTTTAAATCCGGCACGCTTCGCGGCAGTCGTAAGGATATCTATCGCCTGGCGGTTGCTCTGCTCTCCGCCAATGGCCTGAAAGTTGACCGGACGACCGATCACAGTATGACTTAGTGGCTGCTGCAGGTGTTCTTCAGCGCGGCGCTTCAGTTCCATGATCATGGCCGTCGCAATGTCTTCAAAAAATGCTAATTGCGCAGGCTTGAGACCCACCGCACCAAAGAAAGATTTGGGCGATTTAACAAAATACCCTTCCTCCGGAAAGGCTATGTATTCTTCTATGGCCTGCTGCCCGACAAACACGCCTTGCTCACCTGGCGCTAAATCCAGCTCTCGCCGTGCCATCAGGGCACTGTTTAATAAGGGTTTACGTGCGCTCTGATAATCCGCAACCAGGGCAGACCCCGCCAGGTTGTGCGCCACGTACTCGCTTACCAGGCTGTTGTGAAGTGCATACAGCGTAGACGGCAGATAAGGCTTGCCCTGATCCAGCGGAACCAGTGTCACGTTATCTTCATTCATCACACCGATTGCGCAATTAGAACTACCGTAATCAAATCCAGCTATCATTTATCACCTCACAACCATAAAAGGTCGCGCACTTTACCACAGCAAAGTGGTAAGTAAAAGTCCTGGGCAACTGAACCACCGCTCACCTTTTACAAAGGCTGCCTGACACGCAAAAAACGCGCGAACCTGGGCTTACCAAATTTTGTGACTCCCTGATAACGGTATGTCACCTGGCTGCCAATAGGAGGTGGCTCGCGGCGCTGTGCATCACTAAACCCGGTGCCAATCTTAAACTCAATCCCCTCAGAGGTTTTTACCCGGATAGCGCCCATCAGACCCAGGTATTTACCTTTGCCTGGCAAATGCGCAATCACTTGCGCTTCGCCATCAAAGTAAGGTTTGTATTTCAGGATTGCCGAGCTTCGGCCGCTTTGGTGGATCGCCTGGCGCTCATGCAGCATCACCCCTTCTCCACCGCGTGCCAAAACCTGCTCAAAAAAGTCATCCAGTTCGGCTTTAGTGGCAAAATGATGCTGTTTGACCGCACGAATATGTGGCTGCCCAAGCGTCTTGATCAGCCGGGTATAGGCCTGATAGCGCTGCGCAAAGGGACCTGCAGTATCCGGTGCGTCAAAGATCAGATACTGCACCTGACGCCAGTCCTGATCCGATGCCCGATGACGACGCACCACCGCACTGACGAACTCAAAGCGCCCATACCCGGCCCACAGCTCTCCATCGAGCGCGATATCGGGTAAAGCTGAGGTAAACCACTGCGGGGCATAGATAGATTGGCCACTGCGAGTTAGCAGCTGCCTGCCATTCCAGATGGCCCTGACGCCATCGAATTTTTCGCTGATCAGATAATGCGTGACCGGCCGTTGTGCCTGATACAATTTGGCCAGTTGTACGGCAGGGGTGGGACTTGCATAGGTGTACTGCAATTGGCACAGGCACGCCAGCAGCAGCCACCCAATCCGTTTGGTGTTCATTGCTACACTCCTTGTAGAGAAGGGTTAACTTTTTCCATCCCTATGAGCATAGCGCGGACTGATAAAATCGCCAGCCGCAACTTAGCACACCATGCTTGCGCGGATCAGTCTTGACTGAATAAGGGTGCCAGCACTCCTTGTGCCGCTTGCAAAGACGACACTTGCCAGGTCGCTCGCGAAAAGTCCTGCTTTGCCGAATGCATATTGGGAATAGCCATAACCCGTAATCCGGCTTCACACCCTGAAGTCAGCCCGGTTGTGGTGTCTTCAATGGCAATGGCCTGCTCTGGCTCTAATTGCAATAAACGCAAAGCCTGCTGATAAGGTTCCGGGTGAGGTTTTGGCTGAGTCACGTCATCTTTCGTGACAATACAGTCAAAGAAGTGCAGTAACTCATAGTGCTCCAATACGGGAATGGCCTCTGCGCGGGTACTGCCGGTCACCAGTGCCAGCTTGCCCTGCTGCGCTGCAAATTTTAAGATCTCACGCGCATAAGGCATCAGCCTGGGTTGCATCGTGGCCGCAGTATCAACAAACAGGCGGTTTTTTTCTTCGCACAATACCCGTGCATCAGAGGGTAGCTGATGACGTGTCCGCAGTACTTCTGCGGTTTTCAGCGTGGGCACGCCAGAAAACTCATCGCAAAAAGCAGGCTCGCTGTACTCAATACCGAAAGGCGCCAGTACACGCAGCCAGCTGTGATAATGGAGCGCCTCCGAATCTGCCAGCGTACCATCAAAATCAAATAAGACTGCCTTCAAATTCATCGTAGCTCCTTCTCTGTTGGTGATTGGTGAAGTGTTATTCCGCTTTAGCAGGTGGCTCTGCGTGTGCAGGCTCACCACTGTCTTTTTCTACCAGTTCATAGCCGCGAGGTTTGCGTACCACTTTCAAAACGGGCTTATCGAACGCCGTTTGCAGGCGGGTAAAGTCGGCTTTGAGGTCATCAATGCTCTGGCCATAAGGAGATTCACCAGTCTCAGACCAGTTTACCGCTTTGCCATTTTCATTGTACTCAACCGCATGTACCTGATATTGCTCAGGCGCATCTTTGTTGGCTTCACAATAAATAACGCGGTAATTCCAAAATGCGGACATATTTTCTTCCTCTAAATTCTGTGTTTGCCCCCATACTTTACCAGTCCCGGGGTTTACTTGCATGACACTATTAATAAAAAACCCGTGAATGGTGACCATTCACGGGTTTTGACTTTAAAGTAGGATGAAATTAAAAGAATTTCACTTTGAACTCAGCACCCACAAAGCGCTCTTCGTTCAGCATACCTGTGTTGTTGTTGAAGTCTACACCACCGATAACCACCTGTTCATCGAACAGGTTACGAACGAACGCCGATACTTCGTAGTCGTTGTCGCCCGAGTTCCATGCGTAGCCCGCACGTACGCCGGCTTCAAACAGCGCTTCACCGGTAAATTCAACCGACTCATACAAGAAGAAGTCGATTTCACTGCGATAAGACAAGTCGGTGTATACAAAGAACTCACCGCCTTCCAGCTCTTTGGTGTAACGCAAAGTCGCGTTTGAGATCCACTCAGGCGCATGCGGCAGACTGTTACCATCTAAAATAGCACGGGCTTCAGGGCCGTTTGGACCTTGAATTGTGTAAGTTGGATCAGTGACTGTACACTGAGCACATACTGCAACCGCCAGCGTGTCATCTTCCAGTTCAGTTTTGTTATAGCTCAGGTTAAAGGTCGCGTTTAGCTCATCCGTTAACACCCACTCTGTGTCAAGCTCAAAGCCATAGCCAGTCGTTTTATCCGCATTGATAAGACGGTTAAAGTTAGAGCCACCGCCTACGGCTGTCAGCTGCTGGTCATCCATCTGGAAATAGAAGACAGTTGCGTTCACACGACCCTGGCCATCCAGTACATCAGACTTTACACCAAACTCAATTGAGTTAGTGGTTTCTGACTCTGCCACAGTGACGACGTCACCAAACAGGATACGACCCTGAACACTGGGCGCGCGGAAGCCATTGGCCAGACGGCCAAACAGGTTAACGTCATCCGTCAGCTTGTACGTTGCGCTTAGATCCCAGCTTACATGGCTGTCACTTGGATTCGCACGGCCTTCCAGGAAGTCAGGTGAACCGTTCCAGGGAGTCGGGTTGTCTGTTCTTTTTGCGTAAAAATCTTTTTCATCGTCTGAGTAACGCAGACCCAGCGTCACGTCTAGCTGCTCAGATACGCTGTAGTCAAATGAACCAAACAAGGCCCATGCCGACGTTTCTTGCTCCTGCACAGCATAACCGTTTTGCAGACCGTAGCTGCCAGCTGCTTCATCGTATGCGCCGGTGTCAAAGCTGAAGCTTTCGATAGTCAAGTCTTCTTCAAACAGGAATAAACCAACCTGATAGTTGAAGTCACCCGTGAAGTTACTTGAAAGGCGAAGTTCCTGCGTGTACTGGTCATGCTCAGGGATGGCATCTGCTGTTTCAGAAGAGAATGGAATGAAACCCGGGCCCATAGTCGGGGCAAAGTTATTACCGTAACCACCATCAACGTCTGCACGTGAGTATATTTCAGCGCTTTCCCAACCACTGATAGAAGTAATTGTGTGCTCTTTCAGATCCCACTCAAGTTTCAGGCTCAGACCTTGTGTGTCAACTTCCTGGGTAGAACGAGATGCCGCATCATGGTAAACCACATCGTTATCATACAATGGGTTAATGTTGTTCGTGCCTTTCTCAATCAGATTAGCGCGGAATGCGATAGGACGACCGTCCAGATCACGTACGTGGTAGTTCAACAGGCCGGTGAAGTCATCGCCTTCATATAAGAACTGTACACGCGCTGCCATTTCATTGTAGCCACCCAGTGAGTCTTCTTTTTCAAACCCAGGTGCTTTTACATCGATATAGTCAGGTTTATCCTGAACCAATACCGACACACGAGTAGAGAGTTTATCTGTCAATCCCGTGCCAGCTGCACCCTCAAAGTCAATTGAGCTGTTGCTGCCATAAGAAATCGCGGCATAGCCGTCAAATTCCTGGCTAGGCTTCACGCTGTCGAACTTAACCAGACCTGCTGGTGTATTACGACCAAACAGCGTTCCCTGTGGGCCACGCAATACTTCGATGCGGGCAATATCAAATACCGGGAAGCCTTTTAGAATAGGGTTTTCCTGAACCACTTCGTCAACGACCAGAGACACTGGCTGAGAGGCGTTCAGATCGAAGTCGGTGTTACCCAGACCACGAACATAAAAGCGCGGGAATGTACGTCCGAATGAAGATTCAACCGACAGACTCGGGATCTTAGCGTTCATGAAACGGATATCCATACCTGCGGAGCTGTATGCGTCCAGGTTGTCGCCTTGTAAAGCAGACACAGAAACTGGCACTTCTTGTGCGTTCTCAACACGCTTACGCGCGGTGATTTGGATCACTTCCAGTTGATTGCTTTTGGCTTGCGCTTCTTCTGCAAGCGTAGAGAATGAAGTACCTGCTACAGCAGAGAACAACGTCGCATTGATTAAAGTTGCTAACGTAGATCTTTTCATTGCTTTCATGTTGGGATTTAACCTTTTATATGCACTCTTGAGTTCAACGGTTTTTGATTTGGGCGCCGTATCACAATGGCTGGTTCGCTCAATTTTACGCGCAAATGACGAGCAGCGCGGACCTCACTAGCGAGAGTGCAAAGCAACCAGGTGAGGCTGAACGAGACGGCCGTAATTATAGCAGCAAATTTTCAAATTGCTGCAATTATGCATATAAATTTTCCACATTTTTGTAAATATCGTGAAAGTTAGCTAAGAGTTAACAACTTTTCGCAACAAAAAGCCTCAAAATAAGGACATTTGTCCTTACCAAACTCTTGCCTATATGATGGCAGGAAAAGGATTTACCGAATTGAAATACAGGTGTCATTGTCTCGTTCTCATCAACAACCCGTTAGTGGCGTCCCAGAAAAACATACGCCAATGACTATGTTAACCGATAAAGCACAGCTTACCCGCTTGCAGAGCAAAGCGAGCCAGACAGACTAATATCGAAATACAGAGTTTAGTCACTATAGATAATGCAACCGGATACCATCCGCCCAATGGTGGTAACCGGTGTCATGAAAGCGCCGCCATTGTATTAAAGCGCCGAAACGAAAAGGAGGACATTAGACCGCACCGGGTCAACTTATTTATTGTTAGCTTGTCGGTTTTGCTAGCTGCACCAGGTCGCTTTTAAGCGTCTTTGGGTCATACTGGATCACCGCAACGGAGGCCGTTGCAAAAATAGGCATTTCTCCCGGTACCAGTTGATCAACCAGATAACTGACAATGGGCATATGGGCGACAACCAGCCAGGTATCCAGGGTGTCGTGCATACTTATCAGGGTTTCCAGGTAATCAACTGCAACAGCAGCATTGCCACTGGGGACGATATCCTGGCAAGTCTGTTCAAATAACACTGAGTTATTTTGTAGTACGGCCTGAGCCGTCTGCTGCGCCCTGATATAGGGGCTCACAAGAACCGCCTGTGGCGGATAGTGTTCAGCTAGCCACTGACCCATCTCAACAGCCTGAGTATGACCGCGTGATGTCAGTGCTCTGGCCGCATCGTTGGCCTGCATTGGGCCCGCTTCGCCATGGCGCATGATCAGAATTGTTTTCATAGCACTCCGAGAGTTGGCAAGAAAATTAGAAGCAAGCTGTAGCTATTGCCCCAAATTGTCCGCTATATTAAAACAAAAGCACCTAAACCTTAAGTTTAAATACAGGCTAATTCAGAGGTGACCGGCTATCGCAACGACCCAAAGTGTCGATTGCCAGCAGTAGCGCGGAAACAGCAGCCACGTCTCTAACCATTATATCGGCGGCACACAATTGAAACTGAGCAATAATGATAAAAGAAATTATCGTCACCTGACACTGGACAATGGTCTTAAAGTTCTCCTTGTAGAAGATACATCAAGCAATAAATCCGCCGCCTCACTGGCTATCAATGTTGGCCATTTTGACGATCCACAGAGCCGTCAGGGCATGGCGCACTTTGTTGAGCACATGTTGTTTCTTGGCACCCAGAGTTTTCCTTCCCGGGGAGAGTTTTCTCAATTTGTCAGCCAGGCCGGTGGGCAAAGCAATGCCTGGACAGGTACCGAGCACAGTTGCTATTTTTTTGACTGTCGCGCCCCGCTGTTTGAGCAGGCCCTGCAGCGATTCAGTGAATTTTTTTACGCGCCCCTGTTTGCTGAGGACGCCTTGCAGGATGAGCGCAATGCCATTGACTCTGAGTTTAACCTGAAGGTTAAAGACGATAATCGCCGGATCATTCAGGTTCATAAGGAGACCGTCAACCCGGCCCATCCATTTGCCAAGTTTTCTGTGGGTAACCATAACACGCTGGCCGATCACAGCGGGGACTTTAAACAAGAGATAGAAGCCTTCTTTGCCGCGCATTATCAGGCACAATGGATGACACTGGTATTAGCCGGGCCACATAGTCTGGACAAGCTGGCGAATCTGGCAAACCGTTATTTTAACGCCATTAACGGTGATAACACGCCAAAGCCCCCCATCCAGGTCCCCTTATATCGTCAGCAAGACTTGGGGCTATTGCTGCACATAGAGCCACGCAAACACATGCAAAAACTGATTGTCAGCTTTGCAATGCCCGATGTTGAGCGTCTGTATAAATTTAAAAGCCTGAGCTTTTTGGCTCACTTGCTAGGCTATGAAGGCGACGGCTCGCTGTACGCTATCTTAAAGAAAAACGGCTGGATCAATGCCCTGTCCGCAGGAGGCGGTATCGATGGCAGTAACTTTAAAGACTTCAATATCAGTTTCGCGCTGACCGATGACGGCATTGAATACTATGAAGACATTGTCGAGATGCTGTTTGAGTACATCAGCCTGATCAAAGAGCAACTCGTGTCATTGCCGGCATTATATGAAGATAAAAAACGCCTGCTTGAACTGGCGTTTGAAAATCAGGAGCAAAGTAAACTGCTCGACTGGGTCAGTGCGCTGAGCATCAATATGCACCATTACGATGACGACGACATCCTGTACGGTGATTATTGCATGACTGCCTTCAATCACAGCCTGCATGAAGAGCTCATGGGCCTGCTATCGCCGCATAATATGCGCCTGATCCTGATCCATCCAGATATCACCTGTGAAAACGACGCCACCCGTAAGGTCGCACAATGGTACAACACGCCTTACCAGGTCGAGCACATCAATACAGAGTGGCTGCAAACCCTGGCACACATAACTACACCACTGCCCGAAATGCGCTTACCTGCCGCCAACCCTTACCTGGCATTTGAGAACCGCCTGTACGACATAGAACCGGGTCGCAAAACCCCCACCCTGCTAACAGACAGGCCTGGGTTTGCCTTCTGGTTTAAACAGGACACCCGCTTTCGCGTTACAAAAGGCCATTTTTACTTAGAGATCGACTCCCAATGCTCAGTCGAAAGCCACAAGAGTATGGCGATGACCCGACTGTTTGCCGACTTGTTTATGGACAGTGTTGCCGAGCAGTTTTATGCCGCAGAACTGGCGGGGTTGAGCTACCACCTCAGTTCTCACCAGGGCGGCTTAACACTGCAAACGGCAGGGCTATCTGCCAGCCAGCTCAAACTGGTGCTGCAACTGGTCGAAGCCTTGCTAAAACAACCCATCAGTGCCACCCGCTTTGCAGAATATAAAAAGCAGCTGATAAGACACTGGAAAAACCACAATAAGAGCAAACCCGTCAGCGAGCTGTTCAGTTTATTGGGGGCACAACTGATGCCGTGGAACCCAACGCCAGAGCAGCTGGCCAAGGCACTGAAAAATATCAGCTTCAATGAATTTTGCCTGTTTCGCGAAAACTTTTTCAGGGCGATCCATATTAAGGCCTTCATGCACGGCAATTGGCAGCTGGATCATGCCCTCGACATGCAAAAGCAACTGCATGCCCTGTTTGCCTACAGTGAAATTCTCGACGATCTGAAAAAACCGCTCAACCCGGTTACCTCACATCAGCAAGTGCAGATTGAAAAGCCCGGAGCGGAGCATGCGTTTGTTGAGTACATTCAAGCCCCCACTGCCAGTGTGGAAGATAAAGTTAAAATGATGGCATTCAATCAGCTGGTCAGTCAGGATTATTTTGAATCTCTGCGCACACAGCAACAACTGGGATACCTGGTCGGTGCGGGCTATGCGCCCTTTAATACCCGTGCCGGCATTGCATTTTATGTGCAGTCATCCAGTTATGACAGTGACACTTTATTGCAACGCCATCATCAATACATGGCTGACTTAGTTGCCCAGCTGGATAGCTATGAAGCCACTCAATGGGCACAGGTGAAAGCGGCATTGCATGCTCAGATTGCAGAAAAGGACAAAAATCTGCGGCTGCGCTCACAGCGGTTGTGGATAGCCATTGGCACTGATGACCACACCTTTTCCATGCAAGAGAAGCTGATTACGGCGCTCGATGCACTCACCTTCGAAGCCCTGAAATGCCACATAATCAAACTGCTCTCTGAAGCGTGTGCAAAAATCACGCTCAGATGTAACTGACCCCACCGTTCAGCGCTGCGCCTTTGCCAGCAGGCGCCGCTGTATCAAGCTTGATCCGCTTTCTTGTGGGCATCTCACACCCCTTCAGCAACAAACTAGCACGTCGAAAATGTAGGCTTTAGTGCACGAAATTCACCCATATACCGCAAGCAGGCCCGAAAATAGGGATTTTTTCTGACTTTCTTTTTGACTCTGCCTGGGGCTTAGATTAGATTAGCAATTGTAATTGACTCTTAAAGCCTTATGACGCAAACAACAATTATAAAAACAATTACATCTATTTTTTTGCTTCTGGCCTGGCCGACCATGAGTGCGCCCTTGCCATCAGGTATGTTGCAAAATCAAAATTCGACACTGATTATTTTGGTGGGATTTGTCACAGCTGTAACTTTGCTCTATCTGGTGATCTCAAATCACAGAACCAAACGCGCACTCAAGACACTTCGGCATTCGGAGCAACGCCTGAAAAGCACCGTTGAGGGCAGCGGTGATACTCTCTGGGACTGGAACATTCGCAGTGGCGAAATCAATCGTATCAACGACAAGTTTATGATGGATACCACCCCTGGTGCGCACCTCATACCCAACGCCAGCCTGATCCACCCTCAGGACCTGCCGCTGGTAGAAAAACAGTTAAAATTACATTTCGCAGAAAAAACGGCCTTCTTCGAAGCCACCTATCGGGTTAAAAACAGCCTGGATCAGTATCACTGGGTACTGGATAAAGGCAAAATCATAGCAAAAGATGACAATCTCAACCCGCTGCGCATGACAGGTACAATCCGTGATATTAACCACCTTAAAAGCACGGAAGAACGCCTTAACCTGTTCGCCAAATGCGTCGAATCGCTGACTGACGCCATCGCCATCTATGATCACACGTTCCGCCTGGTTGATTTAAACCCCAGCTATATCCGTATCTTCGGTGGTGTACGTGAGCAGTACATTAATACGGAATTTAAACTCCCCGGATACGATGGCCAGTTTATCAGTCAGATTAAAGCCGCACTAAAAAAGAGTGAGCACTGGCAGGAAGAACTGAAGCTCTACGATCAGACAGGGACCATGCTGCCAATCGAGATTTCCATTGATGAGATTAAAAACAACCATGGTCACATTACCAACTATGTTGTGGTCTTTTCTGATCTGACCGAACGCAAGAAAGCGGAATCGCAACTCCACAACTTATCGAACCGCGACCGTACCACGGGTCTGCCCAACCGCAATTTGTTCTTCACTAACCTGAAAAAGCTGGTCGACCAGAAACGCGATCATGCTCTGCTGGTCTTTGACCTGGATAACTTTAAGAAGATTAACGACTCTCTCGGTCACCAGCTGGGAGACAGCTTGCTTGCCAAACTTGCCATGCGACTCAATAAATTGTGTCGCCAGCAGGATACCTTTTACCGTCTGGGTGGCGATGAGTTTGCCCTGGTGATGTCGGGCACCAACGATATTCATACTATTACCAAGGCCGCTAAACAGTTTCTGGCGGTCATTGCGACCCCGTTTAAGATGGCCAATCATGAACTGGTGATCACCTCTTCTGTGGGCATAGTGTTGTTTCCGGAAGATGGCAGTACCCCGGAAATCTTGCTGAAAAATGCCGATACAGCCATGTACCACGCCAAGCAAAAAGGCAACCATTATTTGTTCTTCAATGACTCGATGAACGAACAGGCGGTTAAACGCCTGCAAATTGAAAACCTGATGCGCTTTGGATTAAAAGAAGATCATTTTGTTGTTTATTATCAACCCAAAATGGACATTGCCACCGGTGCCCTGGTCGGAATGGAAGCGCTGGTGCGTTTCATCACACCGAAAAAAGGCGTGATCAGCCCGGGGTTATTTATACCCATTGCTGAAGAGACCGGTCAGATTGTCGAGATTGGCGAAGTGGTGCTCGACAAGGCCTGTAAAGATGTCAAACGCTGGGTAGATCAGGGGCTGTTTAACGGCCGGGTAGCCGTTAATCTGTCAGCCAGACAGTTTAGTCTGCCAGACCTCACTGCACGGATAGACCTCATCTTGCAAAAGAATCAACTTCCTTCCTATTTTCTCGAGTTGGAAATCACAGAAGGCACTGTTATGGACGATCCACAAGAAGCAATTTCAATTATGCGCTCTTTAAGCTCGCGCGGGATCCACCTAGCTATGGATGATTTTGGCACCGGTTATTCCTCCCTGGCCTACCTGAAGCAGTTCCCTCTGAACACCCTCAAAGTAGACAAAGCATTTGTAGACGACATGAACACAGAACGTGGCTGTAACATGGTAGATTCGATTGTCACGATTGCACATAACCTCGGTCTGCACGTTGTCGCGGAAGGGGTTGAGCATGAACAACAGCTTCATCAATTACAACGCCTCAACTGCCAAACGATTCAGGGCTACTATTATGCAAAACCGTTGTCAGTCGACGAGTTCGAGCAGTTTCTACGTTCGCAGTTGACGGAAAAGCCCACTCTGCAACTGGTTAACTGACATCCTTCACAACTTTTTCGTCATCGCGTCGCTTCACTCAAGCACGCAGGACGGCGTATCTCTGGCCAACTTGCTTAAGCCAGGCCAGGCGGTAATGCGCCCGAAACAGGATCCACACAGCAGGGCCTGCCAGCGCCGCCAAAATCACCCAGGCGCGCCGTGTAACCCCTGTACAGCGCAATTCATTAAACATCAGCAACCCACCCAGACACATCAATACAACATACAATACCAGCACTCAGCCTCCTAAATTTTGATCCAGATGTGCGCGCCCTGCTGGGCATTGCGACACGTTAAGTAAATGGGTAGCTTTTTTCCCGCGTAGTGTACATTAAGTCTAAAAAGCACGCAAAAACACTTAAATTGTTGCAAAATATTGCATTATTTAATTTAATACGTCTCCAGAAACAATTGGTTTCTTACTCAGGCAACCGTGAAAGCGGGTTCCTGAACACACAAATAGTTGCTAACTTACTATTTTAACTAAGCATTATTTGTATTGACGCTGATATAAGCGAGGCAAAGTGGTGGATTGGATCATGGGCAGATCTGAACACCGACTACTTTTGCTGGCGATCCGGTTTGATTTTCCTACACTTAGGTTAAGCCGAACGGGATTGTAAGCTTATGCGTGCCAATTTGATTGCACTTTCACCACCTGTGAAGTGGGGCTCCTCCCAACCACAGTCGAGTGAATGTTTAATGAAGTGGGCATTTGTCATTTGGTCATGGTGTGGTTAGCAGTCAAAGAGCAGGAGTAAACTCCTCCTTGAGCAGATTTGAAATTGGAACTGTAAAGATAAATGGACTGGTTAACCTCTGTGCGGTTTAAGACGTATTTTTCTCGTCAGAGTGAAATATACTGATATTGTTGCGCAGCTTAGATAAGGTTATTCAGGTATATTCCTATTTGGTCTTAACTGACTGATAGTTTTTACTTATTCCCAATTACAGAAATCTCACAAAAGCTGCTAAAATCAGCCCCATGTTTTGTTAATTTAATTTGTTATTTCAAGGACACGGGCTATGGATCAGAAATTCGTACATGAGTATTTACAGGCTAAGCCTGGGACCTTTATCACAAAACCGTTTGCACAGGACGTGGACGTTTACAAGGTACAACACAAGATGTTTGCTACCTTATATGAAGGGAAAGAAGGTCAATTGGGTGAGAATGGTGAGCCAGTTTGGTGGCTTAACCTTAAGTGCGATCCAGATGAAGCGCTGTTGTTACGCGACAAGTACGCTGCAATTGTGCCTGGTTATCACATGAATAAACGACTTTGGAACACCATCGTACTTGATGGCAGCATCCCGGAAGAAGAGATCAAACGCATGATAGATGACTCCTATCAGATAGTGGTTGATAACTTACCCAGTGCGCAACGCGCAGAGCTTGATCGTCTCACTCAGTCCTAGAGTGATCGTCATCATTGGTTTCCCTCGCACCAGGTGCGAGGGCCATTTTCTATCTAATACCCACCCGCATTGATACACCTGCAATTAGAGGCATTACCTCTGCCGCTAACGGTGTTTAAAACTTCTCATTGAGAACCGATACCCAGACTCGCCTGCAGATATCTGGTGCCTGTGCGATAGCAGAACACGTGAATGCTCGCCGGAATTGCCTCATTTCAAAATTGACTGCTCGTTGATAAGGGCAGTTCAAAACTCCCTTTGTCATTGTGATGTCAATTATCCCTGTTTTAATCACAGTGATTTTTTCCAACACAGAATAAAGACAATGAAAAAAACACTGATCTCATTAACACTACTTAGTTTGCTAAGTGGATGTGCCCTGGATGGCGACGACGGACAAACAGGCCAACAAGGCGAGCAGGGCTTACAAGGTGAAGCCGGTCAGACGGGACAAACCGGTGATAAAGGCGATCAGGGCAACACTGGTGCACAAGGTGACACAGGCGCACAAGGCCCGCAGGGAGAAAGCGGCACTCGCATGACAGGTGATCTGTCAGCACAATTGGTTGGCCGGGCCGTACTGAACGTAGCCAGCCCGGAAGGCGCGGCTGAAATTGTCGCTTATCATAGTGCTAGCCAGCGCATTTTTGCCCTTGACAGCTCCGGCGACACACCGCAAATCGCGGTGATTTCAGCCGCACAAATCGACGCAGATAAACTCAGCAAAGACAACCAGGGGGTCATCACAAACACTAACCTGTCTGTCACTCAGACCATTGCAGTCAGTGAAGTGGTGGCAGCCGATGCAAACAGCCTGGCCATACATGGTGATATGCTTGCCGTTGCGATGGCTCGTCCAACCGGGCAAACAGGATTCGTACTGGTGTATAACATTGCCGCACAAGCACCTCAGCTGTTAAAAACCGTCGAGGTGGGCTATTTGCCGGATATGGTCACCTTTAATCACGATGGCAGTAAAATTTTGGTGGCGAACGAGGGTGAACCCGCTGGTGATTACAGCGTTGACCCGCAAGGTAGTATTGCCATTATCGCTATTAATGAGGGTCAGGTTGCCGATCAGGCTATACTGTTAGGCTTCGACGCCTTTAATGATCAGCAAGCCCAGTTACAGGCGCAAGGTGTGGTGTTCGCTAACCCAACCGGACGCACCATCAAAGGACAAACGATCAATACCAGCGTCGCGATGGACCTTGAACCTGAATACGTCACGGTCAGCAAAGACAACCGTTATGCTTACGTGTCGTTGCAAGAGAACAATGCACTCGCCATTGTCGACCTAAGTGATAATTCACTTACAATAAAAGGACTGGGTTACAAAGATTGGGGGAAATGGACGCTGGATGCTTCCGACAAAGACGGCGGTATTAATCTGCGCAGCTACCCGGGTTTATACGGTATGTATCAGCCGGATTCTATCGCAACCTACCAGTGGCAGGGAGCCAACTTTATTGTCACAGCAAATGAAGGCGACGGGCGTGAGTATTTCTTCCCCGCAGCCGATGAAGCAGAATGTACAGCCAATGGCGGACTGGATTTCGACGAAGATGATGGCTGTCTGGCATACACCGATGAAATTCGGGCCAAAGATCTGCCCCTGGCGGATAATTTTGCCTATCTCAATAACGACAATGACGACCTGGGCCGCCTTAAAGTCACAACCGTCATGGGCGACCAAGACAATGATGGCCAGTATGAAAACCTCTACACTTATGGTGCCCGCTCGTTCTCTATCTGGGATCAAAATGGTGCCCGGGTATTTGATTCTGGTGACGAGATTGTGCGGATCACTACTGCACTGCATGGTGCACACTTTAATAATGATGAAGACACCAACGAAGGTGACACCCGCTCTGATGCCAAAGGAGCAGAGCCCGAAGCACTCGCGCTGGGCCAGATAGGTGAACGCACCTACGCCTTTGTTGGGCTTGAGCGTATGGGTAGCATCCTGATCTATGATGTCACCAACCCGTTCAATGTTACCTTCACTACTTACCTCATCAATCGGGGTTTGGAGGAAGGCGCTGACATTTCAGGTGATTTGGCTCCTGAAGGTATGACCTTTGTGCGTGCAGAGCATAGCCCGACCAATACACCTTTGTTGATTGTTGGCAATGAAATTTCAGGCAGTATTGCTATCTGGTCACTGACTCAGAAGTAAAACGTCTTATCTTGTGCTGTGGCTGCCCCCTGCTGTACATTAAGCAATGTATAGCACAGCCACAGTACAGGGATCTGAATGACCAAAATTGCACTACTCACCAGCGGGGGAGATGCGCCCGGAATGAATGCCGCTATCCGAGCGATAGTCCACAGCTGCCAACACAATCAGGTTGAATGCATCGGCTTTTTCCATGGCTACAATGGCCTGCTGAATGATGAATGGCAGGCACTGACACACCCAGATGTCGGTAACATACTGCAATTTGGCGGTACGATTTTAAAAAGTGCCCGCTGCCCGGCAATGTGTGATCCCCAGGGTCCAAAGCAAGCTGCCAACACGCTCAGAAAACACCAGATTGACGCCCTGATCGTGATTGGCGGGGATGGCTCGTTCAGAGGCCTGGAAGCGCTTAAAGCGCACTGGGAAGGTCAGGTCATCGGCCTGCCCGGCACAATTGATAATGATCTGGCGGGCACCGACAACACGATAGGCTTTGCCACGGCCGTTACCACCGCCACCCATGCCATAGATAAAATTCGCGACACCGCAAATGCCTTTGAGCGCGTGTTTATTGTCGAGGTTATGGGACGACACAGTGGTCATATTGCCTTTAACGTGGGGCTGGCGACAGGCGCGGAAGCGATTCTTTCATTCGAAAATTGTGATCCCACCGATACCGCACCTCAGCTGGCACGCCTGATCACCCAGATCCAGGTGCAACAGCAACACAATCACGACAGCTTTGTGATCGTGCTGGCCGAAAACCTTTGGCCAGGCGGACCTCAAGCGCTCAAAGCACAACTCGCCGAGCAGGCTAACATCGACAGTGCGGTGTGCGTACTGGGACATATCCAGCGCGGTGGCAGCCCGGCTCCGGAAGACCGCCTGCTGGCCACTGAGCTGGGGCTGGAGGCCGTAAACGCCGCAATACACAGTCTGGATAGAATTATGATAGGAAAGCAGGGCAGCGCCTTGCACACGGTGCCTCTGTCCCATGCAATCAACGCGGCTAAGCCAGTCGACGGACGCTGGGTTGAGGCACACGAAGACGTGCTCACCGATTATCTAATCAAACACCGTAAATAACTCGGCGTTTAACCACAAGTGGACCAGGATGCTGGCAGCATAACCCAGGGCAATGACCGGCGTCCATTTCAGGTGGCCAAAGAAAGTGTAATAGCCCCTGGCCTGCCCCATCAATGCAACGCCAGCCGCTGAGCCGATGGACAGTAAGCTTCCGCCAACGCCCGCTGTTAAAGTGATCAGTAGCCATTGTCCGTGGGACATCTCTGGTTGCATGGAGAGCACAGCGAACATCACCGGAATATTGTCAACCACGGCGGATACCACACCCAAAAATACATTTGCGGCCGTCGCTGACCAGCCACCATAAAGCACTTCTGACATCAGACTCAGATAGCCGAGAAACCCCAGTCCACCAACACACATTACGATGCCATAGAAAAATAACAAGGTATCCCACTCTGCCCGTGACACTTTGGCAAAGACATCGAATGGCACCACGTTACCAAGTGCCTGCAAGCGCTCCTGATCGCCCGCCTGCTGCGCCGCAGCGCGCTTTTTATCCAATGAATTGGGTAACGTCGTACGTAAAAAATAACCAAAGAACTGCAGATATCCCAGGCCCATCATCATACCCAATACAGGAGGCAGGTGTAACAGGCTATGGCAGGAGACCGCGGTGGCGATAGTCACCAAAAAGAGTACCATGATGCGCCTTGCTCCCCGCTTTAGTTCAATTTGCTCGTCGCTTGCCGCCGGCTTCTTGTTCTTGACAAACAGACTCATGATCAAAGCCGGCACCAGGTAGTTGGCCAGCGCCGGGAAGAATAAGGAAAAGAACTCTGCAAAATGTACGATACCGGCCTGCCACACCATCAGCGTAGTGATATCACCAAAGGGGCTGAACGCACCGCCAGCGTTGGCAGCCACAACGATATTAATGCAGCTCAGGTTAATAAACTGCTTATCACCCTGCCCCACTTTCATCGCTACCGCACACATGAGTAGAGCAGTGGTCAGGTTATCGGCAATCGGAGAGATCACAAAGGCCAGAGCCCCACTGAGCCAGAACAAGGTACGAAAGTTAAACCCACGGCGCACCATCCATACCCGTAGCGCATCAAACAGGCGTCGCTCCTCCATAGCATTAATGTAAGTCATCGCCACCAGCAAAAATAGCATCAACTCGGAGAACTCTAGTAAATTATGCCGAAAAGCATGCTCGGTTAGCTCTGGGATCTCATTGATGACGTAATAGCCACCAATCAGCATCCAGATCAATCCCGCTGCCACCAGTACAGGTTTGGATTTACGCATATGCAGCTTCTCCTCTAACATAACCAAAATATAGGCCAGTACAAAGATAGCAATACAGATCCAGCCAAGGGTGGCCGAGGTGAGATCTATGGGTGTTGCAACATGATTGGCGGCAGCCGATAGGGCCACCGGGTGCCAGAGCACACTGAGTAGGGCGAGCAGAACGTAAAGCGAGTTTTTCATGAGTTATTAGATCCGAAACAGGGTTAAAACGTGGTTAATTTGAGCGCGGCTATTAGATAGCATACTTTTTGTGTTATCTGCATTCGACACAAGTCTAAACCACCTTCACACAGAGTTCTGCGTCCCCCGTCCAGGCAACAAAAAACGGGCGTGTGATCAGGGTCACACGCCCGTATGATGAGATGATGAAATTTTATCAGTTGACCACTGAGCTGGCCAAATTATGCGTCTTTACGGCTAATCCGCTCGATCAGCAGGATCAGTGCCAGACCCGCTATCGCCAGTAATGCGCAAATCAGGACCTGAGGATCCTGACCCGTTAACCTGGCAAATTCTGCTGGCAGCACATTCGCCTGCATCAAAGGCTTTTCGATACCCTTAGAATTGGTATAAGTAGTCAATACCTGCTTCCAGGGCCACAGCAAGTTCAAAGACCCGAGTAAGAAGCCACAGAGCAACGCAAAAGTCACCTGCTCAAAACGGCTCAAAAGCCATGACAATAACCGCGAAAACGCCATCAGACCAACGACACACCCACCCAGAAACAAAGCGATCAACATGACTTGCATCTCGTTGACCGCACTCAGTACATGTCCGTACATGCCCAGCAGTAGGAGAATAAAACTGCCGGAAATACCCGGCAATATCATGGCACAAATTGCAATTGCACCAGCAGCGAAATAGTACCAGGTTTGCGGCTTGGCTTCAGCAGGTGCCAAAGATGTGATAGCAAAGGCGATGGCGGCCCCCGCCAGGCACGCAGCAACAGTGGACATATCCCAGCGGGTCACTTGCTTACCAACATGGACAAACGACGCAATGATCAGGCCAAAAAAGAAAGACCAGACAAACAACTGATGGTGCTCGAGCAAATAAGTAATAAGCTTAGCCAGAGACGCTGCGCTGGTAAGCAAGCCACTAAACAAAACCAACAAGAAGGTGCCGTCTATATGTCGCCACGCCGCCTTAAAACCACCCGTTTTAAGGGTTTTGATGGCATCCAGGTTGACACTTTTGATTGCCCTGAGCAGGCGAGCATAAATGCCGGTAATAAAGGCAATCGTACCACCGGAAACACCCGGGACAACATCGGCGGCTCCCATACCCGCCCCTTTAAAAAACAACCAGATAAAATCACGTTTGGTGTCAGATTTATTGCTCAAAGCACTCTCCATCGATTTTTTCGGCACGAGTTTACCGAAATTTTGTGACGCTGCACATAGGCGGCCTTCACAATGCGCTCAAGCTTGACGGAAATTTGCCGATAACAGGACAAAGAAAGGTAAGGTGCGCGCGTTATGTTTAAAAATTCCGGGTTATTTCTGCTACTCAGCTTAATGGTCAGTCTGGCAATGACCGCGCAGGCCAACACCGCAGAGCGTCAGCCGCCACCCAGTAAGGCATCACAGTTTGACAGCGACTTGCGATACTGGCTAAGCAGCGAAAAACTGCTAACCATCAAAGATGAGGAGCAGGAAGTCGCCGTGTTATTCTCTGAGTATATGGCGACTCCAAAGCGCGGTATCATCGTATTGCTCCCCGGGATTGAACAAAGCCCACTCTATAACAATGGGTTAAGTTATTTGCATCAAGCGCTGACAGACGATGGCTACGACACGTATACCCTGCCGGTGCCTGATCTAATTGACAGCGACGGCATTGTTGAAGGCATGATTGAAGAAGCCCCCAATAACATGAAAAGTACTGTCATTCCGATCCTCAGTGAACTGGCACTGGACAACTACAAGGCCGCCTTGATTGCCCGCTTTGAAGCACTCTATAAGACACTGGCACTGCGCCAGCAGGAGCATATTGCCATTGTCGCATTTGGTAATAGCGCAGGTCTGTTCGCCGAGTACCTCGCCACTTTACCCAGCATTCGCGTCGATGCACTGATCACCGTCAGTGCCCAGTTGGCTAATGCACAACGCAACAGTCACCTGCCCGCCAGCTTGTCGCTGGTCGCCCCGGCATTACTGGATGTTTTCTATACCTTCGACAGCCCCCTGGTTTTGGATACCATAGACGAGCGCCGTCGTTGGGCCAGGCGCAACAGTAAACTCGACTATCGTCAGCGGGAGCTATTTGGTGAGCAGCACCAGCCATTGCAGCACCAACGGTTGCGCAAAGAGTTAACGGGATTTTTAAGACGCCTTTAATCACAGACTCAGCCTGGTTGTTTTTACTTCAATCACTCACAGCCAGTATGGCCAGGCAGCTTTGACTTACTTTGCTTTAACGTTTTTGCTTCAATAGTTCATAGGCTGATTGAATATTCTGGCTTTTTCGCTTAGCAATTTCCATCATGTGTTCGGGCAGACCCTGAGAAACCAGCTTGTCCGGATGGTGCTGCGCCATCAGCTTCCGATAAGCATGCTTGATGTCTTTGTCCGATGCGCCGTCACTTAACCCCAACACAGCCAGCGCCTCGCTGCGTGATACCGCACTGTGCTGAGGCTCACGTGCAGAGCTGCGCTGTTGCCTTTGTTGCCCCTGACTCTGTCGCTGCTGAGATTGCTGCCACTGGGCACGCTGCTGGCGAAAGCGAAACTCAGCCTGATAACGTTTGAGTAGAAAGTTAAACTGGGTCTGAGAGATGCCCAGGTGCTTACTAACTTCACGCAGTAACACCTGCTCCTGTTCGGACACATGCCCATCTGAAAAGGCCATCTGAATTTGAATTTCCAGGAACAGCTGCAGCAAATCATAGCGCCTGGCGAACGCCTCTTTGACTTCACGGACCGCTTCTTTAATCGAAAAATCCGCTTCTTTGCCTGCTCTGAATGCATGTTGCGCTTCACGCCTATCATCCCCAGCCAGTGCCATTTCATCCATAAACGCCGTTGCTGCGCGGATATGTACTTCGCTGACCCGGCCATTCGACTTCGCGATATGACCCATCACAGAAAAGCAACTGGAGAAAAACAGTGCCTGACGCTCACTGAGATCATCGCCATTTAGAAAGCCCTGAAACCCACCCACCTTATCGAAATCTTGCTTCAGGCTTTTGTCAAACAAATGACCCAGATAAAACCCGAGAATAGCACCCAACCACTTACCAAACAAAAAGCCAAAGCAGGTGCCCAATAACTTACCCCACATGTGCCTGCTCCATTGCCTCGTTGATCTGAGCCAAGCGCTCAGGTGTGCCAATATCCTGCCATTGCCCCAAAAACAACTCTGTCGAAACACAGCCCTGTGCCAGCCCGGCTCTGAGCATCGGGCCCAGCGCCCTGAACGACTCATTCACGCCGTTAAAGAAGTCTTTGTGATACAAGCCAATTCCTGCAAAAGTATAGGTCTGAGTATTGGTATGCTGATGGGCCAGCGGAAAATCTCCATCAGGATTATGTGGCGGGTTTTCCACCAATACCAGATGCGCTTCACCGGGTAACAGGTGCAAACGCGACAAGTCATGCACAGCGTAATCGGTAAAAATGTCGCCATTGATCACAATAAAAGTATCTGCCTCATCGCATAACAAAGGCAATGCCCTGACTATACCGCCCGCTGTTTCCAGCCCCCCTTCGGGCTCATCGCTATACTGGATAGACACCCCAAACGCGCTGCCATCAGCAAAGTAATCTCGTATTTTATCGCTCTGCCAGGCCAGGTTAATCACGATATTGGTCACACCTGCATCCGCCAGCCGACTCACGTGGTATGCCAGCAGGGGTTTTCCTGCCACCTCCAGCATGGGCTTTGGCATCGTTGCCGTCAGCGGCATCATACGCTTGCCCCGGCCCGCGGCCAAAATCATTGCTTTCATTGTCGTTGTTCCAGCTTAGCTTCTACCAAAGGTATTATCTCGGATTGCAAACTGGTTGCAAGCCACTGAAATGCATCAACACACTTTGCCGTATCGTGAATGTATCGCAACGTTGGCAGAATGTTCTTTAAGTAACCCGGTTTACCATCACGCAAGTATAATCGCGCAAAAATCCCCGCAGCCTTCAGATGGCGCTGTAACCCGGTCATAGCCAGCTGCTGTTGATACTCATCATAATCATTCAGGGCCAGTAGTCCGGCCTGACTTAACACCTCGAAACTATGGCGCTGCAAATGATTAAATTGCGCCTCGGGCAGCCTGTGGTAACAGTCCTTAAGTAGCGAAACGACGTCGTATGTAACCGGGCCCTGGACTGCATCCTGATAGTCAATCACCACCCACTGTTGGTTGTGCCACATGATATTGCGGCTATGAAAATCCCGATGCATGGTGACCTGCGTTTGCGACTGCATATTGGTGACCAGAGCGTGCTTCAGTCTTCCCCACTGCCGCCGCCAACTGTCTTTTATTTCAAAGCCTAGCCAGCGAGTGAGTAGCCACTCACTGAAAAGCTCCATTTCCATATCGATGAAAGCCGCGTCATAAGGTTTCATATAAGGACTTGCTGGCAGGCGGGCAATGTCAGGCAACAAGTTAATCAGGGACTCATAGTCTTCCAGTACATGGTGCACTGCACTCAGCCGATCGGCCAGATGTTCAGCGCCAAGGTCTTCCAGTAACACAAATCCAAGCGCACAATCTGCGGCGAGTATCTCTGGCACCCTGACCTGACCGTCACTGAAGACCTTGTTCAGCTCAACAAAGGCACTGACATCACCTGCTTCAGGGGTGACATCAAGCAAAATAAACGTGTTTTCTCTGTGCGCTACACGAAAATAGCGACGAAAACTCGCATCTCCGTCAAGGGCCGTTACCTGCTCCGGCTCAGTATGAAAATGATTGTGTAAAAAGGCTGCTCTGGCCTGCGCTCGGGAGACAATCTCAGGTGACAAGCTTGGGGTCATTTTTCTTACTATTTCCTATTCTTAACTACTGTAATTAACACGCTTTTCATTTATTATGTCTGGCTTGAAAATGAATTTCGGCAAACAAGGTTGATAAATGAGCAAAGCTTGGGGCCTTTTTGTGCTTCCCCTAATCAGTACAGCGACTTTTGCTAATTCGAACATTGATGGCCTTCAGTGTAAAGACTACTTTCAGCCTAAAAACTGGCAACCCATCGCTGACTTGCCCAAAGGCGCCATCGACATTCAGTCTGACAATGTAGAATTGCAAGGCGTCGAGAGCGCTGAATTCAGTGGTAATGTGGTGATCAGCTCCAATGTCATGAGCTTATCAGCTCAGGCAGCCCTGATTGACAAGCAGCAGGGCTTGCTCAATGCCACCGGTCCACTCGTGTTTCAGGATGCCTATACCCTGGTCAATAGTACAGGCATGTTTGCCAACCTTAAAGAATACGAATTCAGTCTGCTGGGCGCCGATTACTGGCTGACCCAGCAAAACGGCCATGGCAGCGCTGAAAAATTGCATGCGACCACCAATCAGGTTGACTTACTCAACTCCAGCTTCACGACATGCCCGGGAGATACCCCATTTTGGTCGATTGAGGCCAGTAGTATCGTTATGAACCGCGACAGCGGCTGGGGAGAAACGCACAATACTGTCCTGAGAATACTGGACACCCCGGTTGTCTATGTGCCCTATTTTACATTCCCCATTGATGATCGCCGCAAATCGGGTGTACTGACTCCGACAATCAGCAGTTCCAGCCGCCGTGGTTTGGGTGTTACAGTGCCTTACTATCTCAATCTGGCACCCAACTACGATGCGACCATCACACCACGCTATATGTCTAAAAAAGGCACCCAGCTGATTTCTGAATTCCGTTATCTGACCAAGCATCACCAGGGTCAGCTCGCCATTGAGTTTTTAGAGCAAGACGACTCGGCCAAACAGCTGGATGAGCGCTATTTGGTCAACTGGACACAAAACAGTTATTTTGACGAAAACTGGCGTGCCAGCGTCGACATCACCAATGTCAGTGATGACGCCTATATCTCCGACTTAGATTCTCAGTACGCCAATGAAACCGACACTCAGCTCTATCGTACCGGGCAACTCAGTTACCTGGGCGATGACTGGACTGTCGACCTGAAAGTACAGAACTTTGAAGTACTGGGTAATCACACAGAATCCTATGCGGTATTGCCTCAGTTAACCGTTCAGCATGTCACCCAGAACTACCAGGGCTTTAATTGGGGGCTCTCGGGCCAGGTCAGCCACTTTACCAACGATGAGCTGACGGTCACAGACGCAACCCGGGTGCACTTCGAGCCCAGCGTCTCTTATGACTACAATGCCTATGCCTGGTCCTTTGCCTCTAACCTGAGCCTGATGCACACATACTATGAGCAGGATGGAGACGAGGCATTCGTACAATCTCAGTATAAAAAATCTGTCTCCCGCACGCTCCCTAAATTACGCTTACATGGTCAGCTGAACCTGGAGCGCCCCACTAACTTCATTCTGCAGCAAGGCACGCAAACGTTGGAACCACAAATCCAATATTTGTATACACCCAAAAAGGACCAGTCCGGTATTGCCTTGTATGACACCATAAAGATGCAAGATGACTTTTTTGGCCTGTTTCGCGAGCAGCGCTTCTCCGGTGTTGACTTTATTGCACAAGCAAATCAGTTCACGTTAGGTGCAACCACTCGTTTGTTTGACAACAATAACACCGAGCGCTTTAACTTCAGTATGGGCCAAATCCTGTATCTGAGTGACTCCGCTAAACCCAGCGAACAATCTCTGGACACTGCGCTGACACAGAGCAACCAGGAGTTTGGCAGTAAGAACTATAACGCTCTGTTTGCCGCCGAAAGTATGCTGCACTGGCATCGCCGCTGGTATTTTTCTGCAGGATTGCAGTATGATGCCGATGAGAAAGAGTTGATCCAATCTCATATGACGCTCGACTACCGGGGTAGTAATAAAAAGCTCGTTCAATTGAACCATCACTACGCCAGTGATGTCTCAGGATACGAAATTGATCAAATCGGTCTGTTCAGTAGTTTACCCATTGACGAGAACTGGCAACTGGTTGCCAGCTATCATCGCGACCTGACGGCAAGCCGCAGCGTTGAGGTGTTTGCCGGTCTGCAGTATGAATCGTGCTGCTGGGCTGTGCGTATAACTGGTAAACGTCAAATACAAACGGATCTCAACCAAACGATTTCACGTGATGACGCGATTTTTGACACAAGCTTTGGTATCAATTTTGTGTTAAAAGGGTTGGGCAGCAAATCAAGATATGATGCTAGCCAGTTATTACGTTCGGGTATCTTTGGTTACCGCAGACCGTTCTTTTTAAATAATTAACAACAAAGACTCTTATGAATTTAAAAAAGCTGTTATTAGTTCCAATTTTAAGCATGACGCTGGCACAACCCGTTTGGGCTGAGCGTGTCCAGCTGGACAAAGTAGTCGCAACGGTTAACGACGGTGTGGTACTAAAAAGTGAAGTAGATAAGATCCTGAACCGCGTCAAAGAGCAGGCTGAGCAACAAAACACTGAGCTTCCCTCTGATAACGTGCTGCGGATCCAGGCCATTGAAAAACTCATTGATCAAGTGTTGATGGAGCAGATGGCGGCCCGTATGGGGATGGAAATTTCCGATGCACAGTTAGACCAAACATTAGCTAGCATTGCCAAAGATCAAGGCGGGACCATTGCCGACTTACGTAATTCGATTGAAGCCACAGGCGAGAGCTTCCAGGCATACCGGGAAGAAGTCCGCGCTGAAATCATGGTATCACAGGTACAACGTGCTGCGGTGGATCGCCGCATCTATATCAGCCCCCAGGAAATTGCCAACTTACAACAAATTTTAGCACAGCAAACAGGTCAGTCAGAAGAATATGATATCGGCCACATCCTGATAAAAGTGGAAAGCAAAGCCAATCCCCAAGATATTCAGGACGCCCGCGAACGCGCGGAAAAAGTCATTGAATTTTTAAATGAAGGACGAGAATTTAAACGCATCGCTATCGCCTCTTCCAGCGGCTCAAAAGCATTGGATGGCGGCCAGCTGGGCTGGATGGGTATCAATGAAATGCCAACCCTGTTTGCAGAGGCCGTCAAAGGTAAAAAGAAAGATGACATCATAGGTCCACTGCGCTCAGGTGCTGGTTTCCATATTCTGAAAGTGCAAGATATTCGTGGTCGCCAGGTCGTCGAGCGGGTTGAAATGCGCTCCCGCCACATTCTGATCAAACCGTCTATCATCCTCAGTGAAGAAAAAGCACGTGATATGTTAGCAGGCTTTGTTACTGATCTGCGTGCCGGTAAAGCAGACTTTGCTGAACTTGCCAAAGCACACTCCGAAGATCCCGGTTCAGCTCTGAAAGGTGGCGAATATGACTGGACAGATCCGACCACCTATGTGCCTGCGTTTCGCGATGCTTTAATGTCGCTGGAACAAAATGAGATCAGTGAGCCGTTCAGAAGTACATTTGGCTGGCACATCGTGCAGTTGCTCGACAAGCGCGTTGCTGATAAAACAGAACAAGCGAAAGCAAATCGTGCCCACCAACTTCTGTTTCGCCGTAAGTTTAAGGAAGAAAGCTTTAAGTGGATGCGTGAAATGCGCGAACAAGCGCACATTGAAGTAATCGACTAATAGAAGAATTAAGATGAGTTTAAGAATCGCAATCACCCCCGGAGAGCCGGCAGGGATAGGGCCTGATTTGGTCATCAAGCTCGCACAACACGGCTGGCCCGTACAGCTGGTTGCTGTTGTTGATAAAAATATCATGCTACAGCGTGCCCGGGAGCTTGATACCACCATTAAGCTCATTCCGTTCGATCCTACAGCGCCCGCTGAGGCAGCGCCACCTGGTAGTATTTATTACCTCCAGGTAGACAGAGGTTGTGACGTCATTGCCGGGGAACTGGACGAGCGCAATGGTCAGTACGTTTTGGATACATTGCGTATTGCCTCGGAAAAGAATATGGACGGCACATTCGATGCCGTAGTCACCGGGCCTGTCCACAAAGGCATTATTAACCGGGCAGGTATTTCGTTCAGTGGTCATACTGAGTACTTTGCACAGCAATCCAATACGCCCGATGTCGTAATGATGCTGGCCACTGAGGGATTACGAGTGGCCCTTGTTACCACGCATATTCCTCTGGCGTACGTGTCTAAAGCCATTACCCATGAACGTCTGACTAAGGTTGCCCATATTCTTTACCAGGACTTGCAAACCAAATTTGGCATTGAACAGCCAAATGTACTGGTATGTGGCTTGAACCCCCATGCGGGCGAAGGTGGCCACCTGGGCAATGAAGAAATCGACACCATAGAGCCGGTGTTAGCCGAGCTCAATGCACAGGGTATGCACTTTGTCGGTCCACTGCCCGCAGATACCCTGTTTCAGGCCAAATATCTAGAAAATACCGATGCCGTATTGGCAATGTATCACGATCAGGGCTTACCTGTGTTAAAATACAAAGGATTCGGCAATTCGGTTAATATTACCCTCGGATTGCCCTTTATCCGCACTTCTGTTGACCATGGCACGGCACTTGATCTCGCCGCCAGTGGCAACGCCGAAGTCGGTAGTTTCGAATTAGCGATCCGCGAAGCAATTAAGCTCGCCACCGAGAAAACACAGAGTTCATGACAGATAAAGTACATTTGGGCCACCGAGCCCGTAAACGCTTCGGCCAAAACTTCCTTAACGACAGCAATATCATCGATAAGATTGTCACGGCCATCGATCCTAAGCCCACAGACAACCTGGTCGAGATTGGCCCTGGTTTAGGCGCCATCACAGAGCCCGTGGTTGAACTCAGTGACCAGCTAACTGTTGTAGAACTGGACCGTGATCTGGCCGAGCGCCTGATCCACCACCCCTTTTTAGGACCAAAACTGACAGTGCATCAAGGCGATGCCACGAAGTTTGATTTTTCTTCGCTGCTTAAAGGCGACGGAAAGCTGAAGATTTTTGGTAACCTGCCTTATAACGTCTCTACCCCCCTGCTGTTTCATTTATTTGAATTTGCGGATCAGGTCGAACACATGCATTTTATGCTGCAAAAAGAAGTGGTCAATCGCATGGTGGCAGGACCGGGCACTAAGGCTTATGGGCGATTGAGTGTGATGACACAATACTACTGTCATGCCATCCCCGTGATCCAGGTTCCGCCTACGTGCTTTAAACCCGCGCCGAAAGTTGATTCAGCGGTGGTCAGGCTGATCCCCAAAGACGCACAACAACGCAGTGCTAAAAGCACCAAAGTACTCAACACTGTGTGCCTTGAAGCGTTCAACCAACGACGTAAGACACTAAGAAACAGTTTGTCTAACCTGATGACAGCTGAACAACTAAGTGATCTGGGAATTGACCCGGGTTTACGTGCCGAGAATATTTCCCTTTCGCAATTTATTGAGATAGCAAACTGGATCTATGACAACAAAGAGTGAGATCGGCTCACCGATCAAAGTATCTGTAGAGACCTTCTATGTTGAAGGGCAATCTCAGCCAGACAAAGACAAATACGTCTTTGCCTATACCATTACCATTAAAAATCACAGCTTGTGCAACGCCAAACTGGAAAGCCGTTACTGGCTGATCACCGATGCCAACGGTAAAGAAACCGAGGTTGAAGGCGACGGTGTGGTGGGTGAGCAACCGACCATTCGTCCGGGTGAAAGTTACCAGTACACCAGCGGTGCCGTATTAGATACGCCCGTTGGCACTATGGAAGGCTACTATGTGATGCGCAACGAATTTGGTACTGAGTTTCGCGCCCCCATTCAGGTATTCAGACTGAGTCGGCCGGATATCCTGCACTAATGGCTAATTATGTGGTCGGTGATCTGCAAGGCTGCTTTGCACCATTAATGCAGCTATTGCAGGAAGTTGACTTTAACCCGGCGCGTGACCACCTTTATCTGGTCGGCGATATCGTTGCACGGGGCCCCGACTCACTCGGGTGCCTCGACTTTGTATTTCGCCACCAGGATTGCGTCACCATTACACTGGGCAATCACGACTTGCACCTGATCTGCAACGTGTTGCTAGACAAAGCGCCTAACCCTAAAGACAAGCTCGACACCCTGTATCAGCACTGTAAACTGCCAGATTACTTACGCTTTTTGCGTGCTCAGCCACTATGTGTGTATCTTGAAAAATACCACACCTTTATTTCTCATGCCGGCATTCATCCCGAATGGCAGATTGAGCAAGCACTGACCTTAAGTCGCTGGGCGCAGCAAAAGTATATAGGTGATGAAGGCAAACCATTTTTGAGTGCTATGTACGGTAAAGAGCCCCGACTGCTGCTCGACACCGACGAGCAAAGCCGCTTCAACACCATTGTCAATGTATTTACCCGAATGCGCTTTCTGACGCCTCAATGGCATCTCGATTTTGACAATAAAGGTACACTCGATGATGCCGGGGAATTACGTCCCTGGTTTGATCATCCGCGTTTTCAGGACGATCCAAACCGTTACCTTTTTGGCCACTGGGCAGCCTTGCAAGGCATCACTCACAAACCCAATGTCACCGCTTTAGATACAGGGTGTGTGTGGGGAGGACCAATGACGTTACTTGATCTAGATACAAATGAGCAAATTTCGAGCAATTAACTGTTTCTCAGCCGATTTTACTGAATTTTGAATTCACATCTGCTATAAAATACTTAACTATCGCGCAATAAATCCGATAAGCATTCATTCAGCTTTAATTTGATGGTACCCGTATGAATTTGACTGTAAGCCAACGTATCTGGGGTGGTTTTATTATAATCACTCTACTCCTGTTGATGATCGGAGGAAACTCGCTGCTAAGGATCGCCAATATAGATAATTCCACAAGACTGGTTAATTCGCTTTCATTGCCCGCTCTGGACAGCAGTGCTGCGTTGCAAATTGAGTTCACTCAGATGAGTAAACTCGCCCAGGGAAGTTACTATACTCAATCCCCCGATGAACTGAACTCACTCAAGGCTAAATTTAATGAGCGCCAGCAAGCGTTTAATAAAACCTTTTCTGAGTTAGGTGCGGTGGTTGATCAAGACCCTGGTCTGGCACAAAGCAAACGCCAGGTTGAGACCAGCTTTAAGCAATTTTCTACTTCAGTGCAAGATTTGTTAAGTAACAAAGCGCGCGAATTAATGCTGATTAAAACCCTGAAACAGCAGCTTGAAGACACCGAAATGGCCGCGGAAGATGCCACCACAGTGGTACTCGACATCCTGGACCTGGATGGCTTGCAGGACACTGACGGTCGTGCTTATCAGGCCGCAACTAAGCTGGAAAACCTGTTCAGCTCTGCGGTGACTACCAGCACAGATATGATGACCATCAAAGAGCGCAACACGCTGGATATCGTCGCCAAAGAGCAGGCTTATGTACTGGAAGAGCTGGAACGCAATATGGCGTTGATGACAACAACCGTCGCACAGCTCGACAGCACGCTGGCAGACGACTTACAGCAGTACTATGATGACCTCCTCACTCAGTTAAAAGGAACGAATGGCATTGCAGGCAATGTTGGTCAGCTGATAGCGGCAAGACAAACAACCCGCACTGAACTGGACGCCGCAGAGACCACCACCAACGCGGCACTCAAACAACTTGGTGAACTGGTTGCACAATCCAAACAACTGGCGTTTGATATTCAGGACGAAGTGCGCGCAGATGTGACTTCTGCCAATATGTGGACCTGGGTTGGCATGATAGTGGCTGCCCTGTTAGCCATTGTGATTGCGTATTTGACCGTCAGCCGCATTACTAAACCACTGGCTGAAGTAAACCGGGTACTGAATATCGTGGCGCGCGGCGACATGACGCAAACCCTGGATGACTCGGCAAAAGATGAATTTGGCGAACTGGCGCGCAGCTGTAACAGCCTCATCGCGAGCCTGCGTGAACTCATTACCGGTATCGTGTCACGCTCCACTCAGCTGGCTGCAGCCTCTGAAGAGACTTCAGCAATCACCATAGAGTCGAGCCAGGCGATTAAGAGTCAGCAGTCTCAGGTTGAGCAAGCGGCCACAGCCACCACTGAAATGAGCAGTACAGCCCATGGCGTTAGCAACAGTGCCCACCAGGCATTGCAGGAGATTAAAAACGCCGATAAAGAAGCCGAACGGGTGAAGGGGATTTCTCAGGATAACAAACACACCATTGAGCAACTGGCGCACGAGGTGGAAGCCGTGTCTCAGGTGATCAACAAACTGCATCAGGACAGCTCTGCCATTGGCGGGATCCTCGATGTTATCCGCGGTATTGCAGAGCAAACTAACCTGTTGGCACTGAACGCAGCCATTGAGGCAGCCCGTGCTGGTGAACAGGGTCGTGGCTTTGCGGTGGTAGCCGATGAGGTTCGCTCCCTGGCTAGCAAGACGCAGGAATCGACCCAGGAGATCCAGGCCATGATCGAGTCGCTGCAAAGCGGCGCTGAAGAAGCCGTCAGTGCGATGTCGAAAGGCCAGCAGCAGGCTGAATCATGTGTTCACCAAAGTGATGTAGCGAATGAAGCGCTTAACTCAATCACAGATGCGGTGTCGCGTGCACACGACGTCAGTGAGGAAATTGCCAACGCCGCCAACGAGCAGCAGCAGGTTTCTCAGGAGATCAGTGAACGCCTGGAGTCTATTGTAACCATCGCCGAACAAACGGCTGAGGGCGCAAACCAGACGTCTATCTCAAGCTCAGAGGTAGCCAAGCTGGCCGAAGAGCTGAGACAATCGGTTGATCAGTTCCGAGTCTGATCTCAGTCGATACTCAATGTAAAAAGGCCGCTCAATGAGCGGCCTTTTTTACTCTGTATATGCTCAGAAAGACTCATGTAACACCACCAGCGCACTCAGTTTGCCCGCACCAAAGGTGGCCATTTTTTCAAAGTCCTCGCGGGCAATCGGCACCTGCTGGCAGTCGATTGCTTCCTGCTCCTCTTCCACATCCGGATCATTGACATACAAGCACAGCGCATCGATGCCGGTGATTAAGACCCAGTGTGGTGCCTTCTTGCCGTTTAAGCGGTAAGTACTGATCAAGGCCAACACCGAGCTGCCCTCAGACAACCACTGCTCTACCTGCTCAAGCTTAAGACTGGCGCACTGAATTGGGATATCCCGATATTCGCACTCTTGCTTAAACTGTTCGTGTACCAGTGTCATCACCTGTTTTTTCTGCTCGTTGCGCACCCCATCAATAAACAAAGGCTGCGCCGTATTGACCACCACTTCTGTGGCAAAGCCACGCCTTTCTGCGGCCAGTGCCAGGCCAAACGGATGGCATCCACCATGCCCCGATGTCATAAAAATAGTTGTTGCTTCACGCCAGATCTCCAGCTCCAGGCTTTGATCCCCCATGCAACCCGGATCGATGCTGGCCATGGCCATCATTAAAGACGCCGGCCCACAGGTGAACTCTGTGGTTTGCTGATACCAGGGTGCAACCTGCAACGTCGCCTGCTCAGTGCGCTTGCGAATACACTTTTGCATTCTCAGTGCATCATCGTGATCTTCATAGTAGTTATGATATTCACCAAACACCCGATACCCCAGCTTCTTGTACAGGGCGATTGCTGCCGTGTTGCGCCTGGCCACTTCCAGTCGCATATACAGCCAGCCCAATTGAGCCGCCTGCGACTCGAGCGTCGCCATTAACTGCCTGGCAATGCCCTTGCCCTGATGCTCCTGCGATACCGCCAGTGAATACAAGCGTGCCAGTCGTGTTCCCTGATGCAGCCACAGCAGCCCATAGCCCACCAGCTCACCTGCCAGCCGGGCCGTCAGCAACAGGCTGTGCTCAAACCCGATGTGATGCTTAAACTGGCGGCGACTAAGCCTGTCGCTGCTAAAGCAGCGAGCTTCCAGCTCAACCAGTTCGGCTAAATCCACTGGCTGGGCTTTTTCAACCACCATACAAGCCTGCAACATTACTTTTTACCTCTCGCTTCAAGACGGCGCAAAAATTCCGACATGATCTGCATATACAGCTCATCGCCCAGGTACTTGTCTTCGACACCCTGATCAATGCTGGGGTTATCGTTCACTTCCAGTACATAGGCCTTACCTTCATGCTCTTTAATGTCGATGCCATACAAGCCATTGCCTACCACAGCCGCCGCTTTCAGTGCGGCGCCCAATACGGCTTTAGGGACTTCAAAGGTTGGTAACGTATCAAATCCACCCGAGAAGTTGCGCTTTGAACTGTGGTTATAGATCTGCCAGTGATTACGTGCCATATGATAGCGACAGGCGTAAATGGCGCGTCCGTTCAGTACCCCTATGCGCCAGTCATAATCGGTGTATAAGTACGCTTGTGCCAACACAATGGCCGACTCGCCCAGTAAGAGATTCAACCGAAATTGCAGCTCTTCTTTGGTTTTTACCTTGTACACGCCCTTAGAAAAGGCACTTTCAGGCATTTTTAACACCATAGGCAGTGATAACTGTTCAACCAACTCTTCTATTACCGCTTCTGAGCACTGGCTGACAAAGCGGGTTTCCAGTGAAGGCACTTTTTTATAGTTAAACGCATCGTGCAAAAATACTTTATTGCAGCAGCGTAAAATAGAGCTGGGGTCGTCAATCACCACTAAGTCTTTTTGCTCTGCTTCCTGGGCAAGGCGATAAGTATGATGATCAATGGCTGTGGTCTCACGGATAAACAGACCATCAAACTGACTCAAGTTATACAACTCAGCCGCCTCGACCAGATGGACTTTAATACCCAACTTGGCTCCGGCCTTCACAAAACGACTCACGGCATTTTTGTTACTCGGCGGCAACTGCTCCTGATGATCCACCAGCATAGCCAGATCCCAGCGATGCTTTTTGCTGCTTTTGCGCTTCTTCCACTGCATTGCATGGACCCGACTGAGCACCTGCGTACAAAATGCCAGCTCGTCCTGCTCAATTGATGAAAAATCGCTCCGCAGTACCTGTACCTGTAACCCGCTGCCCTGAGGCTGAACATGCACAGTCAGTAAGGGAGCCTGCAACTGCGCAAACAAATGCGCTGCCAGCTTGGTATATTCCGTCTGCTGCGTTTCACCCATACAGATCAACAATGCTAAGGGCTGTGACACCGCAATGCCCTGCTGCGTGCACCAGGCCTGAGACAAATACACAGTGCAGCCCTCATCACCCAGCTCATTGATCACTTTAACACTCGGCAGCGCCTGATGATTGCGCGCTTCAGCCAGCAAGGAGCAATAATAGCCCTGACTGAGGTATCGACGGCAGTCACACAGATTAATGACCCTTAGCTTAGATTCGCCGAGTTTGGGATACTCTTGCAGGTAAGTTTCGAAAGTCACCACATTGTCATTCAGTGGCAAAATATCTGCATTTTGATCAACAACAAATAGCGTAGACAACATTATAGTCCTTAGTATGACCTGGCCTGTTATGCTTTTAAGCTTAGTACGCCAGGCCACTTTTTATCATGGTTTTACAACCGGTATAACGCTATTTGTATGTAAAAAGCTAAGCCATAGCAAACGATCAATTTTGATGCTGAAGATGAACAATTCTTTTCCCGTATTTATATTCAGCTCTGCTTATACCCTGCCCCATTTCGCAAACGTTGTAATTTAAGGGACGATCCTGCACACTGACGCGGTTTTAACGGAGTAAAAAATAATGAAAAAAACACTGTCTCTCATTGCGCTTTCTACTTTATTGGGTGGTTGCTACTCCAGCCCTGAATCGCCAAACAGTACAGCGCGTTTTGCAAGCCCAGAAGTAAATAAGTCCCCTTTCCACCTCAGTGTGTCTTTAAGCACAGATACACTTAATGTCATCCCGATGGACACCTCGGACGACCTGACTGACGATTCACATTTGCGCGCTGCTGCAGAGCTTTCGTTAGGCTATGGTTTCGAATTCGGCTGGGCAGCCGGGGGAGAAGGAAAATATAGTCTTAAATATCAGTTTTACGGCAAAGGCCGGGAAGAAGCCAGCAGCGGCGATATCTCCCATGCAGTGAACATTGGCTATGTCAGTGGTGATGACTCAGGAATTGAAGCTGGCAATTATATTGGTGATAGAGAATATAATAAGTCCCACTGGGAATTTGATAAAAACTCCATTGACGTGGCATTTATCAGTGGCTATCGCATTACCCCTGAGCTTTTGCTTTATGGCAGCGTGTTCTATCAGGACGGAGAAATTGACGGCCGTTATTACATCCCGGATCCCAGCAGCTGCACAAGAATATGTAAAACAGATCCCATCAACAGTGACGGCAACAACTATGGCGTCAGTCTCGCGCTGGAGTACGCATTTACACACAACCTGTTCGGCACATTTGAGGTCACTCAGCACCATGCCGATTGGTTTAACAGAACCCAGTCGAAATCCACTGCAAATTTTAATCTCGGCTATCGGTTTTAAATAAAGATGTGAGAAGAGTAACAACACTATGGGCGCTCATTACCGCCCTTACCGTACAGTTTACGCCGGTAGAAGTATTAAGAGGCATTTTTTAAGGGCACAAAAAAGCCGTTCAGGTTTCCCTGAACGGCTTTTTCAGTACTCGTGCTTGAGCTTATTTGAACAACGCTGTTGCCTTGGCAACGACGTTTTCAACGGTGAAGCCGAAGTGCTTGAACAGCTCAGCCGCTGGCGCTGACTCACCAAAGGTGCTCATGCCAACAACCGCGCCATTCAGGCCAACGTACTTGTACCAGTAGTCTTCAATACCTGCTTCAATCGCAACACGACGTGTTACCGCGGCTGGTAATACTGACTCTTTGTACTCAGCAGATTGTGCATCAAAGACATCGGTAGATGGCATAGAAACAACACGTACGCGCTTGCCGCTGTCACGCAGTTGTGCCGCAGCTTCCACTGCCAGTTGCACTTCTGAACCGGTTGCGATCAGAATAAGATCCGGCTCACCATCACAGCTCAGTACGTAACCACCTTGCTTGATGGCTGCTACCTGCTCGTCGCTGCGCGCCTGTTGCTCAAGTCCCTGACGGGTAAACACCAGAGACGTAGGGCCGTCTTTACGCTCAATAGCCTGCTGCCACGCAACCGCTGATTCAACCTGGTCGCACGGGCGCCAGTTGACCAGGTTAGGTGTCATGCGCATGCTTGCCAGCTGCTCTACCGGCTGGTGCGTTGGGCCATCTTCACCCAGGCCAATTGAATCGTGGGTGTAAACAAAGATGCTGGGCTGCTTCATCAGTGCTGCCATACGTACTGCGTTACGGGCGTACTCCATGAACATCAGGAAGGTTGCGCCGTAAGGAATAAAGCCTTTGTGCAAAGCAATACCATTCATAATGGCCGACATACCGAATTCACGTACACCGTAGAAGATGTAGTTGCCTGAAGCATCGTCTGCCGTCAAGCCTTTAGAGCCATCCCACAGTGTCAGGTTAGAACCTGCTAAGTCCGCAGAGCCACCCATGAATTCTGGTAACAGAGGACCGAATGCATTCAGTGCATTTTGTGATGCCTTACGGGTTGCCGGGTTAGCTGGATTGGCCTGTAGCTGGGCAATGTACTCTGCGCTTTTCTGCGCCCAGTCAGCCGGCAGCTCACCTTTAGTGCGGCGCTCAAACTCCGCCGCCAGTTCAGGATAATGCATCTGGTACTCAGTGAACTTCACCAGCCACTCACTCTGAATTTGCTGACCATGCGCAGAGGCATCCCATTTGGCGTAAACAGACTCAGGGATTTCAAACGCGCCATGCTCCCAGCCCAGGAATTCGCGTGCAGCTTTGATCTCGTCATCACCCAGCGGTGCACCGTGACAATCGTGGCTGCCCGACTTGTTTGGTGAGCCGTAACCAATCACTGTTTTACAACAGATCAGGGTTGGCTTGTCTGATTCTGCACGCGCCGCTTCGATAGCCGCGGTGATAGCGTCGCTGTCATGGCCATCCACATCTGCAATCACGTGCCAGCCATACGCTTCAAACCGCTTAGGTGTGTCGTCGCTGAACCAGCCTTCTACTTCACCATCAATAGAAATACCGTTGTCATCCCAAAACGCGATCAGCTTGCCCAGGCCCAGTGTTCCAGCCAGCGAGCAGGCTTCGTGAGAAATGCCTTCCATCAAACAGCCATCGCCAAGGAACGCATAGGTGTAGTGGTTAACAATGTCGTACTCGTCACGGTTAAACTGTGCTGCCAGTGCTTTTTCGGCAATTGCCATACCTACGGCATTAGTGATCCCCTGGCCAAGTGGACCCGTGGTCGTTTCGATACCCGGCGCATAACCGTACTCCGGGTGACCGGGTGTTTTAGAATGCATTTGACGGAAGTTTTTTAGCTCATCGATCGACAGATCATAGCCAGACAAATGCAACAGAGAATAAATGAGCATGGAACCATGACCATTTGATAGTACAAAGCGGTCACGATCGACCCAATCTGGGTTATTTGGGTTATGCTTTAAATAATCGCGCCACAATACCTCTGCGATATCGGCCATACCCATAGGGGCACCCGGGTGACCGGATTTGGCCTTTTGAACTGCGTCCATGGACAGAACGCGTATGGCATTTGCAAGTTCTTTGCGAGATGGCATGAAGTCTCCTACTTTTTTTGTCATTTGAGTGGCAAATCTGTACCTAATATACCCGTGTGGCGACGGTGTCACATTTGCCTTAGTTTGTGGCAATTCAATGCATGACACGCCGAAATGCAGGTAACTCGATTAGAAAATTGGTCCCCATTCTTACCTATTAGGGTAACCACTGCAATTAAAAATCAATGAAATCTTGGTGTCTCTTTGGAGTTTTTTACTGCGTTTTTCGCAAAGGTTGAAATTTGGACGTCTAGGCGTAAAAAAGCTATGCAGCCGGGTATGTTTTCGATACTATACCGTTCTGATTTTCTCGCGCTATTCCTGTAGTTTGTGAAGCGCAATATTTGTGAGCATAAATACAATGGCAAAACATTTATTTACTTCTGAATCTGTTTCTGAGGGTCATCCGGATAAAATCGCCGATCAGATCTCTGATGCGGTACTAGATGCTATCCTTGAGCAAGATCCAAAAGCACGTGTTGCGTGTGAAACTTACGTAAAAACCGGCATGGTGATGGTCGGTGGTGAAATCACCACCAGCGCCTGGGTTGATATCGAAGAATTAACGCGTAAAACCGTACGCGAAATTGGCTACACCCATTCAGACATGGGTTTCGATGCCGATTCGTGTGCAATCCTCAATACTATTGGTAAGCAATCTCCTGATATCAACCAGGGTGTTGACCGTACACGCCCTGAAGAGCAAGGTGCGGGTGACCAGGGCCTGATGTTTGGTTACGCCTGTAACGAAACCGATGTACTGATGCCGGCCCCCATCACTTACTCACACCGCCTGGTTCAACGTCAGGCACAAGTGCGTAAGGATGGTACTTTACCCTGGTTACGCCCTGATGCTAAATCTCAGGTCACGTTTGCTTACGAGAACGGCAAAGCAGTTGGTATTGATGCCGTTGTTCTGTCAACACAGCACTGTGACTCCGTTTCTCAGGATGATCTGGTAGAAGCGGTGATGGAAACCATCATCAAACCAGTCTTACCTGCTGAGCTGATTACTGAAGCAACTAAGTTCTTTATTAACCCAACGGGTCGCTTCGTTATTGGTGGTCCAATGGGTGACTGTGGTCTGACTGGTCGTAAAATCATTGTAGATACCTACGGTGGTATGGCCCGCCATGGCGGTGGTGCTTTCTCAGGTAAAGATCCATCAAAAGTTGACCGTTCAGCAGCCTATGCTGCACGTTATGTTGCTAAGAACATTGTGGCTGCGGGTCTGGCTGACAAATGTGAAATCCAGGTGTCTTACGCGATTGGTGTCGCTGAGCCAACATCTATCAGTGTTGAAACCTTCGGCACAGGAAAACTGGAAGAAACTCGCCTTATCGACTTGATCCGTGAGCACTTCGATCTACGTCCTTATGGCCTGATCACTATGCTGGACCTTGAACGTCCTATCTATCAGCCTACTGCGGCATATGGCCACTTTGGTCGTAATGAGTTCCCGTGGGAAGCAACAGATAAAGCAGAAGCATTAAAAGCAGCTGCTGGCTTATAACTGTAAACTTGAATTTACAGCGAAGGCGCCTTAGGGCGCCTTTTGTTTTGATAATTAGGACAATTAGTTTCCGGAAATTAGAAACTCTTCGATATCTTCTTTAATATCGACATATTCATCATCATGAATATTCAAAACAATCATTACCTTATCTTTAAATGCATGCCAATCAGCACAGTTTCGAAAATTTTTCCCTTCAAAAGCCAGGTTTTCGGCTAGCTTAAGGATCGCAAAGGCCTGTTGTTCGCTCTCTTCCCGCGCTTCTTCCAGGTACTGAGGGTCATGGTGGCGTAAGATGATCTGACACATCGCCTTTGGAATATGCCAGGAACTAGCCAGATAGTAGCCCACTACTGCATGATTCGTCGGATATAGCTGCTCTTCATAGCACGCCAGTGTATACTCCGGGCGCTGGATAGCACGGGTCATTACCTCTTTGTAATTATCGTAACGCATCGCCATGGCAGGTATACCCGCATCATGAAACAAGCCAAGCAACTGAAGATTTTCAACTGGCACATTGGCACGCACCCGTTTACCAATTAGCATAGCTATCTGAGAAATATCAATGGCATTGTCCCAAAACCGCTCCAGTGAAATACAGCAAAGACTTTGATCAAACGCTTCTTTCAACAGATAACCTGTCACAATCTGGGTAATGCTATTGAGGCCCAAAAACATCACCGCCTGTTTAATATCAGATACGGTTCTGGACATACCGTAGGCAGGAGAATTAATGACTTTCAATACAGCGGCAGACGTTGCAACATCCTGTGAAATAATATTTGCCACGCGATTAAGCTCTGGCTCATCACTGTTGAGTTCGTTCTGAATGTGTTCCAGAATTTCAGGTTTTGCTGGCAGGTTAAACCCGGAGCGCAGCTCCGCCAGTGTTTTTTCATCGATATTGTGCATAACAACTGACACATCAGGCTAGATTGATTTTAGTGTAGACGATATATGCCAATTTCACTTAATACCTGTTCAATTTGACGGAGCAATTATGGCGCTAACGGCGTTAAAAATTTCTCATTTAGACCCTATACCTTAGACATAGGCTCGCAAATTTTTGCCTGGTTATCGACTCTATTTTCTCGCCTCAAGATAGAACACTTAATTAAGCAAATTGGTATTACATGATAATCATTCGAACGGGCAGGTATTTCCGGGAGTCATCGCCCAGGGTTGGGTGTTCGCCGGGTATGCCTGCAACAATTCGTGCAGCGCTTTAAACGAGGCGCGCATATTGCGCAGCGCCACTTTGTCGGTAAACCACTGAGGTGCGTCGCCCTGTATATCTGCCGATATTCGATAGTCTATCTCAACGGCGTTGTCTCGCTCCGTCAGCGACCATTGCACAGTAACAGGTTCAATGCGAATAACACTCGGTTCAGACGGATGTGCAGCGACTGAGCGTATCTTGAGTACATAACTGGTAGTAGATACTTGCAGTAAACAGGCGTGCGTGATCATATCCCGCTTACTCAACGGCCAGGGTAAGTCAAAATGCGTTAATACCCGCGTCTGGTTTGGCGCAGGGCGAGACAAAATGGTGACGGAGCTGACATGCTTAACCCACAGCGGGACACGTTCGGTATCGTTTAGCAGGTTAATCACTGACTTTGCGCTGACGCCGCGCCACTTACCGGTCACCCGGATCTTCAAAGGGTGCGCTGCGCGCTTTTGATAGGCTACAGAAAACAAAGCGGAATGATGCCAGGGTTGCCAGCGTTCTGGTGTTTGTTTGCTGTGGCCAGGCGCGGCATAACCGACCAGCCACAGTAACATGCACAGGCAAATTAAACGTTGTGTATTACCAGTAAGGTTCACTGTTTAACGATGCCTGACGACTTTGCTCCATCGCACTGACGAGAAAGTCGGCTTTTTGTTGCAGCCAGACTAACATGCCCTGCAACGCTTCATTTGGCTGGCCTTCACACAGCTGACGAAGATAAAACAAGGTTTCCAGTTCATAAATGCCATAAACAATGTCAACCCATGGTGCTCTGAACGTCTGACGGGTTTCTTTATCGTATAATTTCCCCAGACAATGGCCGCTTAACAGCATGTTTTCCAGTGGCTGACGACACTCCAGGTAATCTTTCACCGTCATCGCTCGCTCAGCCGGGAATAGCGTCGTTAGCTTATTCCAGTCATGATCATAAGCACGCTTGGCCAGTGCCTCAACCGGGCTTTGCGCCGCCGTAATAGCACTCTGATCCCAGTTTTTACGCCAGGATTTGTCTAACAGCCAGCGGGTGAGAGCCAAAATCAGACGATTGTAACGAGAGCAGTGGAACAGATCTTCAAGGTCCGTTACGGTTGGCTGTACGTCTTTCAGATCAGCTATAACCTGGGCCAGCTCAGGCGCATTAGAGATCCGTTTATAATAGGCATGTCGTTTAGAAGTATAGGTTTTCAGGTGAATGGCATTTTCCACCCAACCCAGTTCAGACAATAACCACTTAAGCTCTTTGCGTAAAAACTCCGTTGACGACTTATCGACAAACTCTTCATATAACCAGAATGCGTGTCGGATCAGGCTGATCCCGTCCATTACACGTTTAAGGGTTTTCAGGCTCGGCGCATCCAGGTAACACTGTTCATGTTTCTGCACAAACTGAATACCATGGTTGACGGTCGCCACCAGCGCCTGCTCTTGCGTGCAGCCGCGAGGTAGTTTGATCACACCGAGAGTTTTATTGGCTTTAAGTGGTTTATCGTCGGCAATACGGTAGCCTCGTGCCGCCTTGGAATATAACCCAAGACGCAGACCAACATGCTGTAGCAAATGATCTGCGAGCAAAAACAAATCGTCTTTATCCCCTTCGATCAGCTCGATTTCAAGTTCAGAAATGGGTTCAACCACCCCCTGTGCACTAATCTCGCCTTTATCGAGCACCACTTCTATCTCGCTGCCGGCCTCAGTTTCGATCAACCAGGTACGACGAATAAAATTCGTACTGAAAATCGGGAAAAGATTACTGGCAATCGACTCCAGCTGCACACCCATAGGCCAGATACTGGAATCAAAAGCATGAATATCGGGCCGACTGCCCTGAATGGGTAAATTATACTCAGGACGCTGATGTAACCCCCCAACCACTTCACCTGCAAGCTTGATTGTCTGTTCGCATTCATCATCATTGCAGCGCGTGCGTAAACCGATATCGAATGCACGCAGCTCCCGGCTGGGCGTATCAAAATAAGCGTTTTTCAGATTTTTAGCGGGTTTGTTGCTGACTTTTTTGGCAAACTGGGTAATAAGGGCTGGGATCAGCGGAACTTCATTGTCTGAAACCAAAAATTTCAGTTCTATCTCAGTGTCCATCAGGGGTGTGATTTACCTATGTAATTTTCGAACCCCCAAAATATACAAAGGGTCCGCACTTTGCAAACCTTTTAGTAATTATTAGCGCATAATCACCACCAATGCCAACCGGTTTGCTCAATTACAAGTGTAAAAATCTGCACACTATACAACCCGAATTTGCCCTCAGCTGCGCAGCCAAATCTGCCCATTCACTGTTCGTCAGCAAAACCTGCCCCTTGCCTTTGCGTCGGGAAATCCCTACTATTTTGGTAACTTTATAACGATATCAATATTTAAGGCCTGCGAATGCTGAAAAATATCGCTTTGCCGCTGCTGCTGTCTGTGCTCTCACTGAGTGCAATGGCGGAGCAAACCGAGCTGCAAAATGAGCCTGCCCAGGCGCAGTCAGCAACTGACAATAATGGCTATATTGTCGACGACTTATACCTCTTCATGCACACCGGACCCGGTAAGAATTATCGCATCCTGGGTTCAGTCGAAGCCGGGACTCCGATCACTGTCCTGAACACAGAACAAGACGACTTTGTTCAAATCAAAGATGACAAAGACCGCGAAGGCTGGGTCGAAAGTCGGTTTGTCACTTCGGAGCCTGGACTACGTCAGCGGCTGGAAAGCGCTAACCAGGCACTGAGCGATAACAATGCTCAACTCAATACTTTACAGAGCCGCATTCCACAACTTGAGCAGGCCAACTTGCAACTGCAGCAAGACAATACGGCGCTTATAAATAACATCACCGAGCTGAAGCAAGCGCTTGAAGCTCAAGTACAGGCAAGCCGTAATAAGGCACAAACAGAGCAACATATGCTGCTGAGCTATGGTGGCGGGATTGGTATCGCGGGCATTTTAATTGGCGTGGTACTCACCCTGGTGTTGTCAAGGCGTAAGCGCTACGACGGCTGGGCGTAAATCTGCATCGATAAAAAAGGCCTTTAAGGCCTTTTTTATTACTTCCCTGCTATGGCGAGTAACTCCACCTCGAAGATAAGCAACGACCCCGGCGCAATTTTCCCGGCGGCTCTATCCCCGTAGCCCAGATCCGGCCCAATAAAAAAGCGAAACTTATCACCCACAGTCATCAACTGAACGCCCTCGGTCCAGCCCGGTATGACCTGATTCAGGCCAAAACTGATGGACTCGCCGCGCACCACGGAGCTGTCGAACACCGAACCATCCAGTAAAGTGCCGTGATAATGCACGGTAACTTTGTCTGTCGCGCTCGGATGCTCAGTCCCGTCGCCTTTGTTTAACACTTCATATTGCAAACCAGAATCAGTTGTTGTGATCTCTGGCTTTTGAGCGTTTTGCGCCAGAAACTCCGCCGCCTCTATGCGGTTACCTGCCGCCGCCTGTTTTTGCTGTTTACCGTTTTTAAAAATCAGCCAGCCCAGCACGACGATGACCAGCACAAGAATAATATTGGTTGTTGACATAGTGACTACCTAAATTATGAATGATCTTTTTCTTGTTCGCTGGCTGCTTCGCCCTCGGCGTCTTTATCATCGCCATTCACCACATCGGCAATTTGCTGCAAACGGGCCAGTGCCAGCGCATTGATACTCTGCTGCGGATACTCGCCATTGGTAAGCGCCCCGGCCTCACGCTGCATCAGCAAAGACAGTGCCTCGTCGACTGTCGCGACCGCGAAAATATGGAACCGACCTTGCTGAGCCGCCGCCAGCACTTCGTCATCCAGCACCAGGTTGATCAGGTTCGAACGAGGAATGATCACGCCCTGACGCCCGGTCAGGCCGCGCATTTTACACAGCTTAAAGAAGCCTTCAATTTTTTCATTCACGCCACCGACGGCCTGCACCTCACCGTGCTGGTTGATGGACCCCGTCAGTGCCAGTGACTGGTCGATAGGCAATGATGTGATCGCCGAGATCAGACCACACAGCTCCGCCAGCGACGCGCTGTCTCCGTCAATAAAGCCATAGCTTTGTTCAATAGCGATATTAGCGCTCAGCGTCAGGCTGAAATTTTGCGCATATTTATTGCCCAGGTAGCCGGTTAGCAGCATCACCCCCTTAGAATGAATAGACTTACCTAATTCAGCTTCACGCTCCACGTCTATCACCCCATCAGCACCGGCATACACAGTCGCAGTGATCCGCGCAGGGGTACCAAAAGCGGTATCGCCGATGTGCAGCACAGTCAGTCCGTTGACTTTACCGACCGCTTCACCGTCTGTGGCGATCAGAGTATGACCTTCTTCAATGTCACTGAGCATGTTCTCACTCAGCTGACCGGTACGATATTGCTTGCCCACAATGGCTTCATCGATATGTGGTGCGTCGATTTCGCTGAGTCCATCCTGCTTGGCGTAATAACTCGCCTCAGCCACCAGCTCAAGTACATCCGCAAAGCGTGCCGATAGTTTGTTCTGATGCTCTGCCTGGCGATAACTGAATTTCAGCAACCGCGCCAGTGCCTCGCCCGTCAGGGTACACTTTAAAGTCTGCTCACAATACTCCTGCACTTTGGTGACAAACTGATATTGCAGCCGATCGCTGTCGGGCAAATAGTAGTCAAAATCGGCCAGCACCCGGAACAGTTCACCAAACTCTTCATCGTACTCGCCTATGGTGTAATACAAGTCACGCGAGCCCAGCAGGATGATCTTCACATCCAGCGGGATCAGCTGAGGTTTAAGGGTAAAACTGCTGCCGACTGAGCTGTCCTGATAAGGTAAATCATTTTTAATCTGGTGCGTTTTTAAGGACAGTTTGAGCCCGTCCCAGACCTGCGCATTGGCCAGTACTTTATCGGCATCCATGATCAAATAGCCGCCATTGGCACGGTGAAGTGCCCCCGGCTGAATAGAGCGGTAACTGGTGATCAGCGTACCGTGGGCGTTGGCATATTCAATTTTGCCAAAGATGTTGCCAAAGGTCGGGTTAGGCTCATACACCACAGGTGCGGCCTGCCCTTCTTTGAACTCCATCAGTATGTTGGGTGCAAAGAAATCACTCAGCATCCCCTTGGCATCAAAGTCATCTTTATTTTCATCCCCTGCGGCACTATCGTCGTCCAGCCAGTCAAGTACGGCATCGACGATTTCCACCCGCAAGTCTTTCAGATAACGTATCACCCCAATGTGGCTGGCATACTTGTGTTCCAACGCTTTGAGTAATGGCTTGGTCGCCAGCTCAATGGTGGTTTTCTTTAGCTCGCGCAGCTTCTCTGATGACTCGCGCTTCCAGCGCGGTAACTCAATCAGCGCTTCTATCAGACAATCTTCCAGTTTTTCAATGGCATCAAAAAAGTGCTCCTGTATAGCTTCTTCCAGTGCCATAAACTCGGCATCATCCAGCGCTTTACCATCTACGACAGGCGCAAAGCTCACCACCCCTTTTTCTTCCATCATGGCAACGCTTTTCTTCGCGGCAAGCTCTTCCACAGCGCTCAGGGCGGCGTTGTATTTGTTATCAAAATCCCTGTCCAGCGACTTTTTCTTACGCTGATAGCCCGGGTTATCAAATGCCGCAGGAAACGTGTCCACTACTTCATCAAGGAAAGAGTCAATGTCATCGGCCAGTACTTTGCTCTCACCTGCTTGCATAAACAAAGCTATCGGCTCTCTGTGGTCGTCGTAGTTATTAACATACAACCATTCTTTGGGGGTCGGGCGGGTTTTGCAGTGGGCCTCCAGTTTATCTTTGACCATGGTAAAACGGCCCGTTGCCGCTTCGCCCATCACAAACACATTGTAGCCCGGCAGCTCCATGCCCAGCGCGAAATCCAGCGCACTTTGCGCCCGATTTTGGCCGATAAAAGGCAAAGGATCCGGATAGGGGTTTTGCATGCAGGTGGAGATGTGTGGCAAAGACACACTCGGAGCCAGCTGTTCGCTGCTCAAAGGCTTAATGGTTTTCGTCATTCCTAACTTCTTTCTCTTGGCCGGCCGTGCGACACGCGCGCACGGGGCTGTGATTAAGGGGTAAGTGCCCTACGAGCAAACTCACCGTGCCCACATTCGCTGCACGACGGAATTTCCAACGCATAATAGACATTCGTTTTATGGCCGCAATTTTTACACACTAATTGCCCCAATGCTATCCATTCCCCTTGTTTATAAATGCCATCGTGTTGAAAGTCCTGCACTAATGCCTGCCACTCTAGCTGCGTGCGGTCCTCCAGCTGAGCCAGCTCGTACATTACACTGGCCTTGAGCTCCTCCCAGGCCAGATCATCATAGTGGTCTTTGTGTTCACTCAGGTGAGCCAGGTCGCGTTTGAGATAATAGCGATAATCCGCCAATTTATCTTTGGACAGCTGCTTCAGCGCTTCCTGGGCATCCATAAACTCTTTGACCAGTTTTTTTAGTTCATGTTCTTTGACGTCTTTCAGCCACACTGAAAAGTCATCCAGCCAGCGTTTGTAATCTGCCATGTTTACCTCCCGACTCAGGCTATTTTGCAAGGTATTTACTCTGCTTGTGTATCAGTATAGTTCAGCTGACGTCACAGTCCTGAAACAAATCATCATCACAGCGCCAATTTACGCTGATAATTCCGCTTTGAAGCGCTGTGATCAGCGCGTTTTTTCGGGTATGCTATCGGCAATTTTCTAATTAGTTTGCAAGAAGTCTGGAAACGTCAATGCAAGAGCAATACAACCCGCAAGAAATCGAACCCAAAGTTCAGTCCCATTGGGAACAAAACAGCAGCTTCAAAGTTGTTGAAGACGAATCAAAAGAAAAATACTACTGTCTGTCTATGTTCCCCTATCCAAGTGGTCGTCTCCACATGGGTCACGTTCGTAACTACACCATAGGTGATGTGGTCTCGCGTTTCCAACGACTCCAGGGCAAAAACGTGATGCAACCTATGGGTTGGGACGCATTTGGCCTGCCTGCGGAAAATGCCGCAATCAAGAACAACACGGCGCCGGCTAAGTGGACTTACGAAAACATCGATTACATGCGCAACCAGTTAAAGCTGCTTGGTTTTGGCTATGACTGGGACCGTGAAATCGCGACCTGTCACCCGGATTACTACAAGTGGGAACAGTGGTTCTTCACTAAATTGTACGAAAAGGGCCTGGTCTACAAAAAAATGTCAACGGTAAACTGGGATCCGGTTGACCAGACGGTACTGGCCAACGAGCAGGTCATTGACGGCCGTGGCTGGCGCTCAGGTGCCATCGTTGAGCAAAAAGAAATTCCACAGTGGTTTATTAAGATCACTGACTACGCGCAGGAGCTGCTGGACGATCTGGACCAGCTTGAGCACTGGCCTGAGCAGGTGAAAACCATGCAGCGTAACTGGATCGGTCGTTCAGAGGGTCTGGAGATCGACTTCAAACGCGCCGATAACGACGAGCAATTCACTGTTTACACCACCCGCCCGGATACCTTTATGGGTGTGACTTACGTCGCCGTCGCGGCTGGTCACCCGATTGCCCAGGAAGCGGCAAAAAACAACGCCGACATTGCAGCGTTTGTTGAAGAATGTAAAAACACCAAAGTCGCCGAAGCCGACATGGCCACTATGGACAAAAAAGGCATCGCAACGGGCTTTTACGCTATCCACCCGCTCACCGGTAAGCAGGTGCCTATCTGGGTTGCTAACTTTGTTCTGATGGATTACGGTTCAGGTGCCGTGATGGCTGTACCGGGTCACGATCAGCGCGACTATGAATTTGCCAGCGCCTACGGTCTGGAAATCAAGCAAGTGATCGCCCCGGCTGCCGACAGCGACCTACAAGCAGATTTAAGCGAAGCGGCATTTACCGAAAAAGGCGTGTTAATCAACTCAGGTGAGTTTGATGGCCTGGACTTTGAAGGTGCCTTCAACGCCATTGCCGACAAGCTGGAAGGCATCAATGCCGGTAAGCGTAAAGTCAACTTCCGCCTGCGCGACTGGGGTGTGAGCCGTCAGCGTTACTGGGGTTCTCCAATTCCGATGCTGAACAAAGCAGACGGCAGTGAGCTGGCAGCCAGCGAAGACATGTTACCGGTCCGTCTGCCAGAAGACGTGGTGATGGATGGTGTAACGTCGCCAATCAAATCCGATCCTGAGTGGGCCAAGGCAACCGTTAACGGCGAGCAGGTATTCCACGAAACGGATACCTTCGACACCTTTATGGAGTCATCCTGGTACTACGCGCGCTACTGTAGCCCGCGTTACGATGAAGGCATGTTAGAGCCTGGCGCAGCAAACTACTGGCTACCGGTTAACCAGTACATTGGGGGTATTGAACACGCCATCCTGCACCTGTTGTATGCGCGTTTCTTCCATAAACTACTGCGCGACTTTGGCCTGGTTAATTCCAGCGAGCCATTCGAGCGCCTGCTGTGTCAGGGCATGGTGCTGGCAGAAACTTACTACCGAAAAGATGAAAAAGGCGGTGATATCTGGATCTCACCTACCGACGTAGAAACCGAGACCGACGACAAAGGCCGCATCACTAAGGCGTGGCACAAAGACGACGGTGAGCCGGTATTCTCTGCGGGCATGAGCAAGATGTCTAAATCAAAGAACAACGGTATCGACCCGCAGATCGTTATCAAGCAATACGGTGCCGACACCGTGCGCTTGTTTATGATGTTTACCGCGCCACCAGAGCAGACGCTGGAGTGGTCTGATTCGGGCGTTGAAGGCGCACACCGCTTCTTACGTCGGGTCTGGAAATTTGCAGTCGATGTGAAAGCCGCAGGTACCGCCGAGCTGGACCTGAGCGCACTGAGCAGCGCACAGAAGACATTGCGCCGTGAGATCCACAAAACCATCGCGAAAGTAACCGATGATGTTGAGCGTCGTCAGACCTTCAACACCGCCATTGCGGCTATCATGGAGCTGTCAAACAAGCTGGCCAAAGCGCCGCTGAAAGACACACAGGACGTCGCTCTGGCCAACGAAGCGCTGGAAGCCATGATCATCATGCTGGCGCCAATCACGCCGCACCTGTCTCATGAGCTGTGGGAACAACTTGGTAAGCAAGGCGACATCTTAGATGCACGCTGGCCACAGGTTGACGCAGGCGCTTTGGTTGAAGACGAAAAACTGATCGTCGTTCAGGTCAACGGTAAACTGCGTACTAAGCTGACTGTGGCTGCCGATGCAACCCAGGAGCAAATTGAAGCGCTGGCGTTTGCCGATGAGAACGTACTGAAGTTTACCGACGGTAAAACCATACGTAAGAAAATCTACGTACCGGGTAAACTGTTCAATGTGGTAGCCAACTAATGGCTACCCTGCTGAATACCCCATTATTCAGTATGACACGACGCTGGCAGGGTTTTATGCTGGCGTTAATTACCTGCGTGACACTGTCAGGGTGTGGCTTTCAGTTGAAGAAAGCCTCCTATCTGCCGGATGACCTCAGGGTACTCCACCTGAGCGGCACCGACAGTAAATCGGCGCTGTTTATGAGTCTCAGGCAAGAACTTAAACGCGCTCAGGTCAGACTACTGCCGTCGCCTAAGCTTGGCAATGGCAAAGATGCGGTTGAACTGCACCTGTACCGGGACTCGCTTGAGCGTCAGACGCTGAGCCTGTTTAAAAATGGCCAGGTGGCGCAATATGAGCTGGCCTACAGCGTGCGCTATCGTCTTACCCGGCCGGGGTTCGAGCCTGTCGAGCAGGAATTTGAACTGTACCGCAACTACCAGGATGACCCGGATAATGCCCTGGGTAAATCTCAGGAGCGGGAGATCATCCTCAGCGAGCTGCGTCAGCTTGCCAGCCGTCGTATTATTCGCGAATTGTCTCAACTCTAATGCGTTGTTATGCCAATCAATTAGCAGGCCAGCTTAAACAGGGCCTGCAACCGTTTTATCTGATCTTTGGTGAAGAGCCTTTCCAGGAAGCCCAGTGTGTCAGCGCCGTGCGTCAGGCCGCTAAACGCCAGGGGTTTGATGAAGTGATCAAATTCAGCTTGCTACCCGGCTTCGACTGGCAGGAACTGGTCAATCAATACAATAGCATGTCGTTGTTCAGCGCTCAGACCCTGATCGAGTTCGATCTTAACCAGCAGAAACCGCCCACTCAGGGCGTGAACATTTTAAAAGAGCTGGTGGCAAACCCGAACCCGGATGTGATTTTGATCCTCAAAGGTGCCAAAGCCTCGCAGGATATTCAGCGCAGTGCCTGGTTTAAGGCGCTGGATAAGCAAGGCCTGTTTGTGCCCTGCTACGCGCTGACCGGCTATCATCTGCAACGCTGGCTCGATGATGAATGTAAGCGGCTGAAACTGAACCTTAATAATGATGCCAAACGCAGCCTGCTACAGGCAACCGAAGGCAACCTGCTGGCGACACATCAGGAACTGGAGAAGCTCTCTTTACTGTACAAGAGTGCCCCTGTCGATCAGGAAAAGCTACTCAGCGGACTGCTCAATCAGGCCAAATTTGACATCTTTGATCTGAACGATGGTTTGCTGCGCGGTAATCCGAAAACACTGATCAAGGTGTTGAACAAACTGGCACACGATAATGTCGAGCCCGCTAGTATTGCCTGGACGCTGCACAATCAGGCCCAGCTGTTGCTGAACCTCAAACAGCTGATCCAATCGGGCACCCCCGCGCAGGATGCGTTCAAAAAACACAATGTCTGGAAAAATCAGCAGCAGAATACCCAGCAGGCGCTGGACCGGCTCAATACCACGCAGCTGGAGCAATTGTTAGTCCTGCTGGCTGAGTTCGATTCGACCTATAAGCGCAACATTCTGGTCGCGCCCTATCAGGCGCTGGCGCACATCGCGCTGAGCTTTTGCCAGTCGCTGCCGTTTGCCCTGCCCTATGAGGAGCTGGCATGATAGCCCTGTTTGGCGGCACCTTTGATCCAGTCCACCTGGGTCATATCAATATGGCCACGCAGTGCGTGAATAAGCTTGGCCTGTCTGAGCTGCGCTTTATTCCCAATGCCGTGCCGGTGCATAAGCAAGGCCCGACCATCAGCACCTCAGACAGACTGGCGATGCTGCAACTGGCCACTGCCCATGAGCCCAGATTCACCATTGACCCAAGGGAGCTCGAACGGGATACCCCTTCGTATTCTTTGCTCACCCTGCAGGAGCTTAAAGCGGAGTACCCTGATCAGGCCCTGGTGTTTTTAATGGGCATGGACTCATTTAACAGCCTGGACAAATGGTATTGCTGGCAGGAAATCGTGGCGCTGTGCCATATTGTGGTGTATCAACGCCCGGGTGACGCGTGTGCCCCATCCGAGGCTTTACAGGCGTATCTGGCGCATGCGCGCTGCACGGATACCCAAACGCTTAGCACCCGACTTGATGGCCTGTGTTATTTTTTGCCGGGTCAGCCATTTGAGGCTGCGTCCAGTACCATCAGAAACGCGATAAAACATCGCCAAGCTGTTGAACCTTGGCTGAATAATGCAGTCTTAAAGTATATTCAGACACATCAATTGTACCTAAGCAGTAGCGACAACCCGTAACCCAGAGCGCAGTGGGTGCACAGACTTGAGTTTCCCCCTGCTAACCGTGTTACAATTGCCGCTTATTTGTAGCAAAGAGACAGAGATTTGGATTCAAAACAATTATTAGATTTTGCACTAGACAAAGTCGACGATATGAAAGCCCGCGATATTGTTCACCTTGATGTAAGAAATACCTCTTCCGTCACCGATTATATGGTTATCTGCTCTGGCAACTCCAAGCGCCATGTCCAGTCAATTGCGGATCATGTCGCCAAAGAAGCACGTCATGCCGGTGAAACACCAATTGGTCAGGAAGGTCAGGATACGGGTGAATGGGTGTTGGTTGATTTGGGTGACGTGGTGGTGCATGTCATGCAGGATCAGACGCGCGATTTCTATGACCTAGAAAAACTCTGGGGTTAATGTGAAGATCCAGCTCATAGCAGTCGGCACTAAAATGCCAGGCTGGGTTGAAACCGGTTTCCAGGAATATCAGCGGCGTTTTCCCAAAGATATGCCACTGGAGCTGATTGAGATCTCCGCCGGCAAGCGGGGCAAAAACGCCGATATCAAACGTATTTTGCAGCAAGAAGGTGAGAAAACCCTGGCCGCTATCCCCAAGGGCAACCGCATCGTCACGCTGGAAGTCACAGGCAAACCCTGGGACACCCACCAGCTCGCGAGTAATATGGAAAAGTGGCAGCTGGATGGCCGTGATGTCAGTTTGCTGATAGGCGGGCCTGAAGGCCTGGCGCCGGAATGTATCGCGGCCTCTGAACAAAAGTGGTCACTGTCTAACCTGACGCTCCCCCACCCGCTGGTGCGCATTGTGGTGGCAGAAAGCCTGTATCGTGGCTGGAGTTTAAATAACAACCATCCATATCACAGGGAATAGCCGCCATTATGCTCAATCACAGGCCGACGATCCGCGACCACAGCGCAGAAGCAAACCTGTTTGCGCGTCGCGCCTTTATTGGCTTTGTCTTCGTAGTAACCCTGATAGGGATCCTGCTGCACAATGTCTATAAGTTACAAGTCACTGAACACGAGACCTATCAGACCCGCTCCAACGATAACCGTATCAAAGTCATTCCGGTCGCGCCGAATCGAGGCCTGATCTACGATCGCAACGGCATTATACTGGCCGAAAACCGCCCGGTTTATAACCTGGAAGTGATCCCCGAAGACGTAGATGACCTGGAAACCACACTGACCCAGGTACGCACGCTGATCGACATCAGCGACCAGCAGATTGAAGAGTTTCGCAAAGACATTCGCCACAATCGTCGCTTTAAAAGCCAGATCCTTAAAGGCCGATTGAACGAACAAGAAGTGGCCACATTTTCGGTCAATCAGCATAAATTTCCCGGTTTCAGTATTGAGGCGCGGCTGGCTCGCTACTACCCCTACGGCGACACTCTTACCCACGCGCTGGGTTATGTTGCCAAACTGAACAAAAAAGAACTCGCCGAGCTGGAGTCTGAAGGTCATGCCAGCAACTATCGCGCAACCCGGGATATTGGCAAACTGGGGATCGAAAAGTTCTATGAATCGCGCCTGCACGGGGTGGTAGGGTCACAACGCGTCGAGGTCAACAACCGGGGCCGGATCATTCGTACCCTGGGCGTGGAACCGCCACAACCCGGCGAAGATCTGGTCCTGACCATGGACATTGGCTTGCAACAGATAGCCCAGAAAGCGCTTGACGGCGTACGCGGGGCCATTGTGGTGCTCGACCCCAAAGACGGTGGCGTGCTGGCCATGTATTCCAACCCAAGCTATGATCCCAATCTGTTTGTCCACGGGATCAGCAGTAAAGACTATCGAGCATTACTCAACCCAGACAGGCCGCTGATCAACCGAGTCACTCAGGGCCGCTATGCGCCGGCATCGACGGTTAAACCGCACCTGGCTATCCTGGCTCTTGAAGAAGAGCTGGTGACAGAGCAAACCAAACTCTGGGATCCCGGGTTTTTCCAGATCCCCAATGTTGACCACCGCTGGCGTGACTGGAAGCGCTGGGGACATGGCCATGTTGATGTTTATAAAGCCATCGAAGAATCCTGTGACACCTATTTTTATCATACCGCGTACCAGCTAGGGATCACTAAGATCAGCAATTTTATGAGTCAGTTTGGTTTTGGTGACCTTTCCGGCATAGATATCCATGAAGAAACCAGTGCCATTATGCCCACCACAGACTGGAAACGACAGCGCTTCAAAGAAAACTGGTGGCCAGGCGACACTATCTCCGTTGGCATTGGTCAGGGCTACTGGACCGCAACCCCTATCCAAATCGCCAATGCGGTGTCTATTTTGGTTAACAAAGGGGCACACCGGCCACCACATCTGGCTCAGGTTGCCCGCCATAACAACGAAGTCACGCAAATGTACACCGATGAAAAGCCACCCGTGGTTTTGAATAACCCCGACCACTGGCGTATTGCTCTGGAAGCCATGCACAACACGGTCTACAAAACCACCGGCACGGCCCACAAAGCATTTAAGGGGGCAAGCTATGATCCAGCCGGTAAAACGGGTACCGCGCAAATCGTCAGTATTGCTCAGGGTGAAGAGTACGACGCCGAGAAATTGCAGGAGCGGCACAGGGATAACGCCATTTACACCGGGTTCGCACCCTATAACGACCCGCGTATTGTGGTTGCCATTGTGGTAGAAAACCAGGGTGCAGGTTCATCCATAGCTGCCCCTATTGCAAGGCAGCTGATGGACTACTATTTTGCCACTTACCCCAGTGACACGGAGGGACAATGAGCCCGTTGAATCAACAGCGCACCATCTGGCAGCGACTACATATCGACCTGCCTTTGCTGCTCGCTATGCTGGCGATGATGATCGGCAGCATCACCATAGTCTACAGTGCCAGTGGCCAGGATATGGCCATGGTGGCACGCCACAGCAAGCGCATGTTTGCGGCCTTTGCGGCGATGCTAATGGTGGCACAACTGTCTCCCAACACTCTCAAAAGGCTGGTGTTTCCCATGTATACCATAGGCTTGCTGATGCTCGTTGCGGTATTATTTGTCGGAGTCAGCAGTAAGGGGGCTCAGCGCTGGCTGGACTTGGGCATTACCCGCTTTCAGCCGTCCGAGATCATGAAAGTTGCTGTGCCTATGATGGTTGCCTGGTACATTGGCCGCCACCATATGCCGCCGCGTTTAATCCACATTATTGTTGGCTTTGTGATTGTGCTGGTGCCGACTTTGCTCATTAAGGAGCAACCCGACCTGGGCACGTCTATACTCATCGCGAGCTCCGGCATATTTGTGTTATTTCTCGGCGGGCTAAGCTGGAAGTTAATTGGCTCTGGCATTCTGCTTGCTGTGCCCGGCGGCTTTGCACTGTGGCACTTTGGTATGCACGCTTATCAGAAACAACGGGTACTGACCTTTTTAGACCCACAAAGCGACCCGCTAGGCTCTGGCTATCACATCATACAATCAAAAATCGCCATTGGCTCCGGCGGCATCGAGGGTAAGGGCTGGCTGCAGGGCACCCAGTCGCAACTGGAGTTTTTGCCCGAGCGTCATACTGACTTCATTTTTTCCGTGTTAAGTGAAGAATTCGGGCTCACCGGTGTGGTGATTTTACTGAGCCTGTATTTGTTTATTATTGGCCGGGGGCTGTACGTTGCCGTAAACGCGCAGGATGCCTTCAGTAAACTGCTGGCAGGCGCACTAACACTCACCTTTTTCGTATATATTTTTGTTAATATCGGCATGGTATCGGGTCTGCTCCCTGTCGTGGGCGTCCCACTGCCGTTGATCAGTTACGGCGGCACCTCTATGGTGACCCTGATGGCCGGGTTTGGCATTATTATGTCGATAGCCACAGATAAGAGGATGTTATTGAAGTGATCAAGAGGACGTTTAAGCAAGCTGCACTCCTGGGCTTTGTTGTTGTATTAAGCGCCTGTAGCAGTCGCTATCATGTGAAGCAGGACAAAGCACCGCTGCGCGCGCCCACCGAGCTGGAGATGCAGGATGCGCTGGTCACCAGCGAAGCCAAGAGTGTCAGTGCGGGTCGCCCTTACGAAGTTTTGGGTAAACGTTACACACCAATGTCGGATGAAAAAGGCTATCAGGCGCAAGGCACCGCATCCTGGTACGGACGTAAATTTCATGGTTACTACACCTCTAATGGCGAAGTGTTCAACATGTTTGATATGACCGCCGCACACAAAACCTTGCCTTTACCAAGCTTTGTGCGGGTTACCAATGTCAACAATGGTAAAAGCGCGATTGTCAGGGTGAATGACCGTGGACCGTTTCACGATGACCGCCTGATTGACCTGTCCTATGCGGCTGCCTATAAACTGGGCTTTCATCGCCAGGGTACAGCACAGGTTAAGATAGAAGCCCTTACCATAGCGCGCGATACGCCCAGACTAACCTATGTGCAAGTGGCAGCTGCCAGTAACATTGAAAATGTACAGGCGCTGGCCAGCACTTTGTCGCAGCAATTTGAGCTCGGCACACCCATTGCTTTTGAGGACAATCTATACAAGCTGAGACTAGGCCCGATCACCGATGATAACACGGCGCAGAAACTCTTAGAAACATTACGCCAGGGTGAATTTAATCGCGCCTTCTTGCTTTACACAGAACATGAACTTTAAAATATTCAGTAATGACATTTAAACATGCCGATCAACAACCAAAAAGCGAGCATAATGACAGTTTTCAAACCAAAATTTATTAAACACTTAGTGGGTGCCGTGTGTTCGTTCACCCTGTTTTCGGCCAGTGCGCAGATCCTGCCTGCACCACCTCAGGTCAGTGCGAAGGGCTACTTTCTGGTAGACTTTACCACCGGTAAAGTGATTGCAGAGGGCAACCCGGACACCAAACTGGCTCCAGCCAGCTTAACTAAGATGATGACCAGCTACGTGATTGGTACCGAGCTGCTGGCCGGTAATATTGCCAATGAAGACATGGTCACTATCAGTGAAAAGGCCTGGGCGAAAAACTTCCCGGAATCTTCCAAAATGTTTATCGAAGTGGGTAAACAGGTCAGTGTTGAAGATCTCAACCGCGGCGTAATCATTCAATCGGGAAATGACGCCTGCGTAGCGCTGGCTGAGCATATCGCCGGCAGCGAAAGTGCCTTTGCCGATTTAATGAATGCCCACGGCGAGAAACTGGGGATGACGAACACCCATTTTGTAAACAGCCACGGCCTGGATACCAACGAGCACTACACCACACCAAGAGATATGGCCACGCTGGGTGCAGCGCTTATTCGTGATGTGCCGGAAGAATACGCCATCTACAAAGAGAAGTCGTTCACCTTTAATGGCATTAAGCAGTACAACCGTAACTCGCTACTGTGGGATGCCAGCCTGGATGTCGATGGTATTAAAACCGGTCACACTTCAGAAGCCGGCTATAGTTTAGTTACCTCAGCGACCAAAGGCGATATGCGTCTGATTGCCGTGGTTATGGGCACAGCCAGCGAGCGTGCCCGTAAAGTAGAAAGTAAGAAACTCCTGAACTACGGTTTCCGCTTCTTCGAAACCATTACCCCTTATAAAGCAGGCGACAGCTTTGCCGATCAACGTATCTGGATGGGTAACAAAGAAACCGTATCGCTGGGGATTGCTCAGGATACGCCAATTACCATTCCTCGTGGTCAGCGTAAAAACTTGAAGGCGCATTTTGAGCTGGATAAAACCCTCGAAGCGCCTCTGGCGAAAGGCAGTAAGGTGGGTACTTTATTCTTGCAGCTGGAAGGCGAAGACATTGCCCAGTACCCACTGGTCACGCTGGAAGAAATCGAGGAAGGCAGCTTCTTCAGCAAGATTTACGACTACTTACGTTTACAGATCATGCAATAACCCCGGTTTTAGTGGGTTTATAATCCAGGACGCCTCCCACCGGAGGCGTTTTTTTTTGTCGCAAAAATGCTAGAATGCCCGCCAAGATATGTAGCGTGCCAGGGTCTGTTCAGACCCAGCCAAGTAGTGAGGATACCGTTGTGGTAACACCTGTAAAAAATACTAAGTTTGACGAGTACTTAGAGTTCCCTTGCCCGTTTACCTTCAAGATCATGGGTCTGGCGAACGTCAACCTGACCGATCAGGTTGTGGCAAAGATGCAAACTTTGGCACCCGGTGACTATGCACCTAAAACCAAGCCAAGCAGTAAAGGCAACTATGAATCCGTCACTCTCGTTGCCACTGTGACGTCAAAAGAGCACATTGAGCAGATCTACACCGAGATAGGTTCACTGCCAGACGTTCGATACGTGCTATAAGGCGCAAACGAAATATGAGTAACCGCAGTATCATAATTCGTCAGCTGGGCCGCCAGGCGTATGAGCCAATCTGGCAAAAAATGCAGTCGTTTACCGACACCCGTGATGACAACAGCCCGGATGAGATCTGGCTGGTCGAACACGAGCCTGTCTTTACTCAGGGTCAGGCGGGTAAAGCCGAACACCTGTTGGCCCCCGGTGATATTCCGGTCGTCAAGGTCGATAGAGGTGGTCAGGTCACCTACCATGGCCCGGGCCAGCAGATGATGTATGTACTGTTTAATCTGCGCCGACTGAAGATTGGGGTGCGCGAGCTGGTTACCTGGCTTGAAGAAACCATCATCGACATGCTTAAAGACCACGGCATTGAAGCTTATGCCAAACCGGATGCGCCCGGCGTTTATGTCAGTGATGCCAAAATTGCCTCTTTGGGGCTGCGGGTCCGTCGGGGTTGCTCGTTTCATGGTCTGGCGCTGAACGTCAATATGGATATGAGTCCATTTTTACGCATCAACCCGTGTGGCTATGCCGGCATGGAAATGGTGCAAACCAGTCAACTTAATGGCCCTGCTACGCTCATCGAGGCGGGCAATGGCCTGGTAGAACACATGCTCAAGCGCCTCGCGGCCGAGCAGGTTATACACACCCAGGGGTTTGAAAACGAATGAGTAAACCAGTGAAAATTGAGCCAGGGGTAAAGCTCCGCGACGCAGAAAAAATGGCGTTGATCCCGGTTAAAGTAATGCCAACCGAGCGTGACGAAATGCTTCGCAAACCGGACTGGCTGAAGATCCGTCTGCCAAAATCCAGCGAGCGTATCGATGGCATCAAACAGGCAATGCGCAAGCACGGCCTGCACTCCGTCTGTGAAGAAGCCTCATGCCCTAACCTGTCTGAGTGTTTTAACCACGGTACCGCTACCTTTATGATCTTGGGTGCCATCTGTACCCGCCGTTGCCCGTTCTGTGACGTGGCACACGGTCGTCCGCTCAAGCCAGATGCGGCAGAGCCAGAGAAGCTGGCACTGACTATTAAAGACATGAAACTGAAATACGTGGTGATCACTTCAGTTGACCGTGATGACCTGCGTGACGGTGGTGCCCAGCATTTTGCCGACTGTATTCGCGAAATTCGCAAACACAACCCGGGCATTACCATCGAGATCCTGGTACCGGATTTCCGTGGCCGGATGGACCGCGCGCTGGAGATCTTAACTGAGACACCACCGGATGTGTTTAACCACAACCTGGAAACCGCACCACGCCTTTACAAAATGGCGCGCCCGGGTGCCGACTACAAATGGTCACTGGAGCTGTTGCGTCGCTTTAAAGAAGCACATCCTGAGGTGAAAACCAAGTCTGGCCTGATGGTGGGTCTGGGCGAAGACATGCCGGAGATTGAAGAAGTCCTGCGCGACCTGCGTGAGCATAATGTAGACATGCTGACCGTTGGCCAATACCTGGCGCCGTCTAAACACCACCTGCCAGTAAAACGCTACGTGCCACCCGCAGAATTCGATGCGCTGAAAGAGTACGCCGACGAGATAGGCTTCAGCCACGCCGCTTGCGGCCCGTTCGTGCGCTCCAGCTACCACGCTGATCAGCAGGCTGCGGGTAAAGAAGTTAAGTAACGCCTCACCACAAAAAAGAAAAACGCGACCGGATGTCGCGTTTTTTTATGACTGCTCATAAGCCAGAAATCCCTGTGTTAAAAGTAATAACGCGAAGACAGCATAACCCGGCTTAGATCTCCCTTTGCATCACTCGACAAGCGGGTGTTCGCGCGCAGAACTTCCATAGACAGACGCCACTTTTCGGGCACAGGCCACCACTGCAGATTAACATTCAGTGTGGTGATTTTATCCGTCATAACGACTGCAGAACCTGAAGTATCATACTGAGTTTCACTGTCGGCGTAGTTGAAGATCACGGCCGAGGTCAAATCGTCACGCCAGGTATGCTGAAAACTCAGCATGCCTGCAGTCACTCTTGTATTGAATAGATTACCCTGCGCACCTAATACCGCATCCGGGTAAATAACCCCACTCACGTAACGACCTATGCCGTTGCCTCGGTTAAGCTGATATCGCAATTGATTCCGAGCATCGAAATTGTACTCGCCTGCCACACTGATGCCCCAGGCATCTTCACTATCATGGCACAATTGGTACTGCTCGCAGCTCAGGGAGCGATACAATACACTCAGTGAAATCTGACCTGCCTGATGCTTCTGTTTTACTCCAAGTACCAAATCCGGATACTTATCATCGTCTGGTCTTACACTCTCACCTTGTTCGGTCAGTAGATTTGATTCCGGATTTTCAAGTGATGCGTAAAGCTGCCAATACGCAAGATTATACTGGTAGCGGATCTGAGGTGTGCGACTGAATGCCTGACCGGGTAAAGTGCCAATCGTGGTAGTATGGGGAAAGGCACGCGTATTTTGGAACGCACTCCAGTATTGGCCAATCAAGAAACTGTGGTTATCGTCATAGTCTGCCTGTAAATAAGCATGGCGAATACGAAAGTCAGAATTATTATTATAGGTCTCGGAAAACGTGGGTTTAGCACCATAAAAGTCTCCCTCCAGTTTCGCTGTGAGTTGCCAGTGTTCATATTGCCCCCCACTTTTAAGCCATATCCGGCTTTCCCGCGCACTGATTTTTAGTTGATCCGACTCGCCGTGTGTAGAGTCCAAAGGTACACTGGAACCGATAAAGAAGTGATCGGCTGACTGGTTAGCTCCGGCACTGACCGAGCTGTACACAGCGTCTAGCTGAATATAGCCACCGACTGAAACGTCAGTGATCTCATTGGCTGGCGCCTTTAACGCAGCCATCGCCAAACCAGGTGCCATCAACCCGAATATGGTAAAGGCACTGGATTTAAGGACATTCCTTTCTTTCATTTCCACACCCTTTACTCTACTGTACTTTTGCACTTTGTTCTGCTAATTGTTCTGTTTGTTTCTTCGGCTTTTTTATCGTCGGCACCAGATTACTATTGAGCAGCCAGCAGGTCACCATGCCGGCTATCAGACCCCAAAATGCAGCACCGACACCATAAATAGACAGGCCAGATACCGTTACCAGGAAAGTGATAAGGGCAGCTTCGCGCTCTTTGTCAATCGCCATAGCGCCATGTAGGCCGTTGCTAAGCGCTCCAAATAAAGCCAAACCAGCAACCGTCGCAACCAAAGCGGCAGGCAGAATAGAGAAAGCGCTGGCAATGGTGGCACCGAACAAGCCAATAATGAGGTAAAATGCCCCGCAGCTTAAACCAGCGATATAGCGTTTAGAGGCGTCTTTATGCGACTCCTCTCCGGTACAAATAGCCGCCGTAATGGCTGCAAGATTGATCCCATGGGCACCAAAAGGAGCCAAAAGAACTGACACCAACCCGGTCCCCGAAATAACGGTGTTCACTGCGGGCTGGTATCCTGCACTTTTGAGTACGGCCACACCCGGAACATTTTGCGATGTCATGGTGACAATAAACAGCGGGATCGCCAAACCTATGATTGCACTGAGCGAAAACTCAGGATATGTAAATACCGGAGTGGCAAACGCAAAATCAACCTCTGCCTGGCCAATCTGCCCGAACAGGAAAGCCAGCGCGACACCACTAAACAAAGCACTGACAATGGCATATCTTGGCAATACTCTTTTCGTAATTAGATATGCCAGCAATACAGGTAACACTAACTCTGGAGAAAGAGGGATAGAGGTGAACACTGACACCCCAAAATTAAACAGGATCCCGGCCAACATGGCTGATGCTATAGATTTGGGAATTTTATCCATCATCGTTTGAAACCAACCGGTCAGACCAAATATAAAAATTAGCCCGGCCGACACCAGATAGGCGCCAATGGCCTGCTCAAACGAATATTGCCCAAGGCTGGCTACCAGCAATGCCGCCCCTGGTGTAGACCACGCAGTAATGATCGGAATTTTTAGCCGCCAGCTCAAATAAATACCAGACAAAGCACTGCCAATTGATATGGCCCAAACCCAGGAGGATACTTGTTCAGGTGATAAACCAGCTGCCTGAGCGGCCTGGAAGACGATAATCAAAGGACCAGCATAAGACACGATAACAGCGATCAACCCTGCCACAAGGGCTGAATTAGCATAGTCGGTTTTTAGTTGTTGTAATTGACCTGGCATATTTAACACTTTCCTTGATTTATATTTTCAGAACCATAACTTTTTAGCATTTTTTGGATACTTGTCATATCTTTTAATCCCGTTCCCGTGTTGATCATGACCAAACTCTCGTGCGCTTCAAGCTGTCGATCCTTACGCGCCTTAGTGATCCCAGCCAAAGTCGCAGCAGCAGCGGGTTCGGATAATATGCCATGACGACCCAACGTGTTCATCGCCTGTAAAATTTCTTCATCAGTCACAGTGGTGTATATACCGCCGGTTTGCACTACTGCATTCAGTGCCTTCACTCTGTCTTTCGGCAGGTCCGCCTGCAAACTATCTGCCACGGAGTTTGCCGCAATCGCGGCTTTGTCTAGCACTGTTTCCCGGTTGTGCCAGGCCTGATAAATAAAATCACTGCCACTAGCCTGCACTCCAAGAATACGTGGCATCTTTTCTATCCATCCGAGTGCCAGTAAATCCTTCAGCCCTTTATGTACACCGCCAATAATAGAGCCATCGCCCACACTTACGGCAATGACATCCGGCATTTGCCAGTTTAGCTGTTCGGCAATTTCATACGCTACCGTCTTTTTGCCCTCCGTCATATAAGGGTTGTAAGCGGTATTGCGGATATACCAGTGATTTTCTTTGGCTTCAGTCAGGCTCAATTTAAAGGCTGCATCATAATTACCATCCACCAAAACAATTTCTGCGCCATAAGCCTGGATCTGTAGTAGTTTCTCTTTTGGAGCATCTTTAGGCACATAAATTTTTGCCCGCATGGACATATTCGCGGCCAGGCAACTCAGTGCAGCCGCAGCATTCCCTGTGCTGGCCGTTGCCAGTGTGTCATACCCGGCCAGCCTGGCATGGACTACCGCCATTGCACTGGCACGGTCTTTCAAAGATCCAGAGGGCTGACGACTTTCATCCTTGCACCACACCTGTTTCAGGTCTAGCTGGTGCGCCAACCCCGACAGCGCATACAGCGGTGTGTTACCAACCACCAAGCTAGGTAGTTGTGCATTGTCAGGGACGGGTAATAAGGGTAAATAGCGCCACATCCCCACTTGGGTAGATGAAGCAAGATCAGCACGAGAGACATTTTTCCGTATCCCTTCATACTGATAATCGATATCCAGGATCCCCTGCTCACTATCACAGCTACAAGTATACTGTACCTCTGCAGGGTAATGACTGGCCCCGCATCGGACACAATTAAAGCCAATTACACTGTCGGCGACAAATCTATTCATAGTTGTTTTCCCCTTACTGTATTACCCATCCAAGTTATTTATTTCAGCGCCATCACGCCTTCTATCGCAACATCACCGTTAGCTGGTAGACGAGATACTTCAACCGCTGCGCGCGCCGCATATGGCTCTGTAAAATAGTTGGCCATCAATTGGTTAACCAAAGGGAAGTTATTTAAATCAGTTAAATATACAGTGAGTTTAACCATATCCGACAGGCTGCCACCTGCTGCTTGCGTTACTGCCGAGAGATTATCCAGGACCTGAGTGATTTGGGCTTCAATCCCGCCCTCAACCAAGGTCATCGTCTCAGGTACTAACGGTGCCTGAGCAGATAGAAAAACCAAACTGTCTGCTTTAACCGCTTGTGAGTAAGTACCGATTGGTTTGGGTGCCGTGTCTGAATATACAATTGTCTTCGTCATTGCTGTTTCCTTCGTTCGTTGATAAATCAAATACTGTGAGTAAAGTGGTCTGCGGCGTGGCCCAACAGTCAATGCCTCCCGGGACGACTTACGCAAACCTTTTCTTGAATTGCTATGCTAAAAAGCGTTGAGGCGACAAAGCCTCGGAACTGACACCTAGCTGACTAAGTGATTCAGGTACATTCTCCTGACAGAGTAACGCCCGACTTAATGTTGCAATTGCCGGGGCCGTTTGGATCCCGTACCCCCCCTGCCCTGCCAGCCAGAAGAAGTTGGTCGCCCTGGGATCAAAGCCAATCACCGGATTTCTGTCTGTGGAAAAGGTTCGCTGCCCAGCCCATTTACTCTGTAACCGGGTTACAGGCAACTCAGTGGCCTTTTCAAACCTGTCTATCGCTATGGCGACTTCTAACACATCTGGACTGGTATCGCAGGGTGGCTCAGGAGATTCATCACAAGGCGATACCATTAATAGACCGGCATCAGGTTTAAAGTAAAAGCTCTCAGCAATATCTCCGATATAAGGGCCTTCTAAGCAACTACCCTGGGTTTCAATCAGCACAGCACTGCGCTTGAGTGGCGACAAACCAAGTGGCGCCAATCCTGCTAGCCTGGCAATTTCATCCGCCCAGGCGCCAGCGGCATTGATAATATGAGACGCCCGATAACAGGTTTCTCCACAATACACCTGCCATTTACCCTGAACGAACTCTATCTTGCTCACGCTGGCAGACGTTTTTAGCTCGCCTCCGTTGCGCTTCAACCGGGATATACATTGCTGATGAAAACCATGCACATCAATATCCATGGCATCCGGCTCATACACTCCGGCAATCCAGTGCTCAGCAAGAAATGGGTAACGCTCAGCCAGCTCATCATGATCTAACCATTGCACATTCTCCGTCAGGCGCTTTACTTCCTGATAATGAGCTTGTAGTTTTTCTACACTCTGTTCATCGGCCACAAACATGGCTCCGCGATCACTGATCAACGGAGACTCGCCGTCTAGTGAGGCGCGAAAAAAAGCACCACTGGCTTTGGTCAGAGCCCGGATCTGCTTACTGCCATAGGTCTCCAGATAAATTGCTGCTGAGCGACCTGTCGTGTGGTAACCGGGCTGGCTTTCTCGTTCCAGCAACAGTACTTTGTGCTGCTCGGCCAATTCTTTTGCAACTGAAGTGCCTGCGATCCCGCCGCCAATGATCAGAAAATCATACTCCGTCATACTCACCTCCGTTTACGCTTTGTTACCGTGGGCCGGAGGGAAAAAGTCATGACACTGTAGTGACTCAGCACCATCACAGTCGCGCAAGATCCGCTCAGCAACCGCCAGATCCAGGCAGCCCATACCAAACGGTGAAAAAATACGAGGTTTGTCGGGGTCTGGCTGCACAGAGCCCGAGATTAAATCGACGATGCCGCCTGCCATAAATGTTTTATGACCGACTTGTAATTGTGCCTTATGAACTGACGTATTTGCTTTGAGCACATGATCAACATCGTCTGCAATGTTCTGACTGTCTAAAATGATGTCTGGTGCGATATCTCTCAAAGAGAGGTGCAATACCGTAGGATTGTTGGCAAAAAGCTCAGCATCGCTGATATAAGGTTCGATAGCTGAGGTTGCAAACAACACCATATCCGCGTCAGCGATGACTTGATTTTGCTCAGTAGCATCCATGTTGTTATGCTCACACTGCTGAGCAAAAGCCTCTGCCCGTGACAAGTTTTTGTCAACCACGGTAATTTTCGCGATGTCCCAGTTTAACTGAAGCATAATCGTCAGAGTATTGAAGGCGATAGGACCACTTCCGACGATCACTAAATGGCGGCATTTTCCAGGGGTTAAATGCAAGTAGCTAGCACCGAGTACCGCCGACGCGGCTGTCCTGGCGGCACTGATTAGGCTTCCTTCAAGACATGCCCTTGGATATCCGGTTTGTCGGTCATTAACAATGATAACTGCTGATGCCCTGTTCTTACCTTGCTCAATATTATCAGGAAAGCTAGATATCCATTTAATCCCAGCGACGCCCTCTTCCCCTTCAATCGAGGCGGGAAGCGCAATGATACGGTTTTGCGGCTGTGTAGGAAAACGCAGAAAATAACTGTCAGGATTGACCACCCGGTCATCCGCGTGTAACTGATAGGCGGAGGCGATAATATCTAGTAATGAAGACGCATTGTCGTCCAACCAGCGTTGGATCAGTGGCGCAGAGATAACTGAAAATGACAAGTTACTGTCTGAAGTTGCAAGCATAAGATAGTCCTTAGTTAAGAAAGTGATTAGTAATTTAAACCGCGGTCAGTTCTGGTGTAGTGAAGAGTTCCGGAAAGCGCACCAATAGCCAGTCAGGGTCGTATAGTGTATTGAGGTATCGCTCTCCCATGTCAGGGGAAATGGCCACAATGGTCGAGCCCTTTGGTATTTTTTCTGAGTATTGCTGGAGACCCTGTAATACTGTGCCCGTAGAACCACCAAATAGAAGTCCCTGCTTTGCCATCTTATGACACATGCACACAGTATCCCGTTCGTTCACTAAAATGAGCTCATCAAATTGGGCCATGCGCCGGATCGGAGGTGCGACGCTGGTGCCCAACCCGGGGATGAAGCGTTTACCTGATGGACCACCAAATGTAACCGAACCATAGGTGTCTATGGCAATTATCTTGGTTCTTGGCGAATGCTGTCTTATGTACTGACTCACTCCCCCTAAAGTGCCGGTGGTGCCTGCACCGATAAAAACATAATCTGGCTGCTGAAACTGCTTAATAATCGCAGGCCCTGTGGACATATAGTGCGCTTCAAGGTTATCGCTGTTCTCGTATTGGTTGATCCAAACCAATGAGGGGTCTTTGCGTTGCATTTCCTTAATTAGCTTAATTCTTTCGTGCAGATAGCCGCCGTTTTCATCCTTCTTATCAACCTTGATGATATCTGCACCATAAGCCTGGATAAGCCGCTCTGAAGTTGGCAGGATGTTGGGATCGGTAACACATGTGAAAGAGTAGCCTTTCGCAGCACATACCAGGCTAAGGGCAATGCCCAAATTCCCGGAAGAACTCTCAATTACTTTACTCCCGGGCATCAGTTTGCCTTCTAATTCCAGCCGTGCAATCACCTTCAACGCAGGCTTGATCTTGATCGACCCTCCGATGGAAAAGCCTTCCATCTTAAGGTAAACGTCTTGTTCTTGGAGAAAATCATTTAGACGGAGAAATACATCATCGTGTACCAGCTCCAGGGCCGTGTTGTAAATCATACTTATTCCTTTTTCCTGTTGTATCCACTAGAGTTCGCATGCCAGATCGGCTAGTTTGAAAGCTGTTTTAGGGAGCGTTTTTGCCAGTTGATGACGTGTTGTTTTTTTACCCAGCAGCTGACCTGTCAGCCCCGCCTGCAAGATCTGATGTGTACTTATTGTTAACAGAGGATCCCAATGAGACACAGACAACAAAGGATTTTTATAACTTAAGGCGATACAAGGCACACGTTTCAATTGAAGTAACTTCGCGGCAGAATAACGGTGATGACCATCCATGATCACCCCCGACTCTACATCAATCATAATAGGTGTGGTCCACTCCATCAACCTACTGATTTCATTAGCCAAAAAAGCTGCATGCTCAGGGCAGTGTTGCTCTGTAGGGCGCAATTCACTAAGTTCTCTAAGCTGTAACTTAATTGAGGAATCTGACTTACTTTCCATAGTAGTTCCATGTCGAAAAATGCTATATTGGGTACGGAAAGTAGCAGTGAAAGGCCAAAAAGTAAACATGAGAAACACAAAAAAAATACAAAAATTTGATCTTAGTTAACCAGTCGGGCATAACTGAATGATTGTCTTACTTTTAATCAATTCGCTTTTTTCTTGAAAAATTTTCTAGATACTTCTTCACAGACTAACTCCCTCCTTTTTGACAGACGCAACATAACCAGATGCTCAGTTCCGCCGAAAACGATCCGGTAAACGAGAACGGTGTTATGCAACCACAATTTGCTCAGGGCTGACACATGATCTCATCCCGCCGCTTATGAAAAACGCAGCAACCGTGGCGACAGTCCACATCAAGTGCGTGACAACGCTGTAGCAGGCAAATGCTATCCCTGACTGAAAAGCCTGCCGGTGGATATGCTGATCAAGCAAATGCTATCCCTGACTGAAAAGCCTGCCGGTGGATATGCTGATCAAGCAACCATGCACAAGGGCAACAACGCGGCTATCGTAACCACGTCAACCGCCCATGTTCCAGCAACACCGTCGAGACTAATAAATGCAACTCAGGCAAAGCTGTTAGGTTTACCTTCGCCCGAGCGCAAAGCAAAACAGGTATTCTTAGCCATGCTTGCTAGCGACAAGTAACGTGATAAAAACGGAGACGTCCAAACAACAAAAAATAAGAATAAAAATCAATATATTATAAATCCTATTCAGTATTTATCGCTGTGTACTTAGCTGCCTGAGTCAGCCATTTTTGACACTCAAAGTTGTCGGCTTTTCCCGTCAGAATGAAATCAATGATAAGTCAGCGTTAAGTCAGGCAGTCAAAAACAGACACGTTACAGTACAGGCTGCTTCATCTTATTCAGTTCACATAGCATCAGAAAAATAAGGAATAACCATGTACTCTGTCTGTCGAATACTTCCTCTGTTACTTGCGGCGTTGACAACTAGCAACAGCAGCAACGCACACGATCACAAACCCATACTTAAAGGCCCTTATCTCGGCCAACCTTCTGTCGGGCTGACACCCAAAGCTTTTGCGCCTGGGGTGATAGCAACAGACACATACCTTGAAACAGAAGTACTCTTTTTGCCTGATATGACTGAACTCTCATTTACTCGCACTGGCGGTAAATACGGGCAAAACACTCTGCTTGCAATGCATTATAAAAATGATCAGTGGCACTGGAAAACAATCCCTTCCGGCGAGGCCAGCGCCTATCAGTCACGTTTTAGCCCTGCGGTATCAGAAATCAAAGAAATAGCACCATTCAAAGATATTCCTGTTATTGGCTACACACGCTCTGCTGCCGATACCATTTTCTTTTACGTATTGAACTTTGACGACGGCAGCGGACACTTGAGCTATTCACGTCGGGTCAATGGCAAATACCAAACACCTGTAAAAATGAGCAAAGCAGTGAACAAAGGCAAGTACATCGCCCACCCTTTTGTTGCACCGGATGAATCTTATCTTATGTGGGATGCCGAAAAGGACGACGAAAATACGCCAGATATCTATATTAGCTTTCGACAGCCAGACGGCAGCTGGGGAGAAGCCATCAATATGGGCGACAAGATAAACACACCGCTCTACGAACAACGGCCCAAAGTGACCCCTGACGGCAAATATCTGTTTTTCTGGCGTGGGGATGTCAAAACCAGGGAAGATGGCAGCCGCTATGTCACTGGTAGCCCCTACTGGGTGGATGCTCAGATCATCGAGCAACTCAGGACACAGTGAGAAAATAACGATCGAGCTGTCATTAAGTACGCTGTAGAGCCGCTTTCTCGCGGCCTTTACGTCAGTGAATTGAGGTTGTTTAAAGTACTGACGCCACCATTTCCATGCCTGTTCTGAGACTGCATCCACTTAAAATCAAACCGGTGCCTGATTTAGCACAAAACCCTGCGGAACTCACTCTGACAAACAGGGCTGAAAAAGTGGCACCCTGTTGATTCATTTGCGCATCGTAGAATGGCCGTTGTCCAGGCATGTATGTTTACCCCGGTATAAACTCATCCCAAATTACCAGGCGTTCAACTCAAACCCCATCATTTGTTCAAAAAACAGCCTTGACACTTTCACAATTCGTTAATAATGTGGAACAGCGACTTAATATTCGCAACAACAAACATAGAAGGAATTAATTATGAAAACGATGAAAGCTAAGTTACTGCGTGCACTCGGCATTCGCAGTGCAAAACCCTCTGCTTCAGCGAAGTATGTATGGCCTAACTACAGTAACATCTAATCAACAAGTCAGAAGGAATTAATTATGCAAACGATGAAAGCTAAATTACTACGCGCACTCGGCGTTCGCAGTGCAAAACCCTCCACTTCAGCGAAGTATTTCTGGCATCACTACAACAACATCTAACCGATAAAATAGAAGGAATTGACTATGAAAACACTAAAAACCAAGGTGCTTCGTGCACTGGGCGTTCGTGCCACTTCACCCTCTCAGTCCAAGCGTTACTTATGGATCATGTACAACAATATCTAATTGATATTGCCTGACTAAACACAATCTAGAAGGAGTTTTACTATGAAAGCACTTAAAGCAAAAGTAATGCGCGCAATGGGTCTTCGCACTGCCACTCAGTCAAAGCGCTACCTGTGGAAACTGTACAATAACATCTAATGTTTCGCACCAGCCCATGCTCTAACCCATGGGCTGTATTCACCACCCCCTTCTGAATGGCAACCCACAGAGCGAACAATAATAATGATGATACCCAAAGAGCGCCCTGATATTACAGAAATGAGAGAAGATTGCGCTAAGGGCAAAGAGGACTATCAGGTTGACGGCCAGAGCTATGCCTTTTTTAATCCACACAGCGCCCGGCTGGCGAATCAGTTGAACTTTGCAGATATGACCCTCCCGGACTCCTTGTTTGGTGCGCAAGAGGAAAGCCAGAACGCGATGAGCTGGCAGCATATTCGCAGCGGCTGGCTCAAACTCCTGAAAAAAATGGACTCACAAGACTACCTGATCCGAGTCAAACATGCGATGAAAGCTCACTTATTAAGCCAGCCAGGTAAGACGGTTAATCTGGATCTGCTAATCCAGGAATGTATTGCCTTTTGTGTGCTGGATGTGATGATCTGCGATTTGACGGAGCAACAACGAGCGTTGATATCCCGTCACATGCGCGCACAGATCCAAGTGCTGCTAAAACCCGAGACACATACCCGACTCAGACAATACCCGCTACTGTGGTACAATCTGCGTGCGGCTCAGGTGATCCGCCGGGCTATTCGCAAACGCCGTAATAGCTCAGGTAGCAAACTCGATTTATTACAAAGCGTAGTCGACGACTATCCGGCCCTCGGCATGGACCGTGCCCTGGATGCCATGATGACCTTAGTCACGGCCATTTCTGGCCCGCCCGGTGCCGTCGCCAGTTGTATGGCGGCACAGTTACTGCAATCCCCGCAGTGGCAACAGATCCTCAGCAACGAACTCAGGGGCTTTCCAAACGATGTGCCTGCCTTGCCATTTAAGCACACGCCTCAGTTACACTGGTTTATAAAAGAAGCTTTACGTATGTGGAGTGTACCCATCGTGTTTCGCGAAGCCCGCTGCCCGTTCAGTGTTGGTAAGTTCACCGTGCAGGCTGGCGATACCTTTTTTAACAGCAGTTACTTTGTTCATCGCAATGAGCAGTACTGGCCAGAGCCTCATGTTTTTAACCCGCTGCGCTGGCAACAGGCAAATGTACAGCCCAACACCTTTGTGCCGTTTGGCTGGAATCCACGCAGCTGTATCGGCGCGCAACTGGGCACCAACCAGCTCGCCATACTCTGCCAGCTGCTGTTGAGTGAACTGGATATTACACTCACCAATCCGTCAGCGCTGGCATTTGAAAATATGAACATTCCCTCCGTTGCCGGGTTTGAGGGCATCATTAGCGAGAAACAGTCATGAGATTAGAAGATACTGACGAAAAATTTGACAAGCCGTTTCAAGCGCTTGATCAGGCCCTGTCACATTGCCCCGCACACATAGAATTTGAGCAGGACAATTATTATGTGACCGACTTTGACTCCGCGAAACAAGCTATGGGTAACCCGGACGGCAATTATATTGAGCAATCCGATTTCTTTAACGTCAATGGCATGTTGTTTTCCACCCGGGAAGCACAAATTGCCATCGGCAAAGACGCTATCCTCAGCCTTAAAAGATACTATGAACAACGCCGGAACCAGGTTATTGAGACATTTCGGCGCCAGGTCAGCCAGGGCCTGTGCTGGCCTGATAGCGCCAATGATCTGATGTACACAGTGTTTTACGACTTTCTGGTCGACAGCCAGCGTAGCCCTCAACTTCGCAAACTACTCGATAAAGTACTGACCTTCTCTTTATACAGCGGTCAGAAAACCCACGGCTCGGGGTGGCGCCGTGCCTTTATCCGACTCCGTGTTCACCGTGCCTTGCGCTCGGTGTTTAAAGCACGTCGCCAGCAGCCGCCTTACCAGGGCAGTAACCGCGATGTGATTGACATTCTGCTGGCGTCGAGCCCGGATAATGAATCGCCCAAAGCGCTGGCACAGATCTTCTTATCTTTCTTTTTTGCCATTAACAGCTCTATGGCATTTACCCTGGCCTGGTCTTTGTTTTTTTGTGCCAAAGAAGGCGGCGTGCAGCATCCGGCCCTCTGGATAGTCAAAGAGGCATTAAGGCTCTGGCCTGTGGCCTGGAACCTGCCAAGAACTCCAAGTAAAGCACACACGCTAGGCAAACTGCATATCAAACAAAGTGATACGGTAACAGTCTGCCCCTACGTGCTACATCGGCATCCGGACAACTGGGTACAGCCCGAACGGTTCTACCCGCCACGCTGGGAAAATGCCACCGCTGATGCGCCCTATATGCCCTTTGGTTGGGGCACACATAAGTGCATCGCCTCGGCGTTTGCACTGAGTTTTACCTCAGATCTCATCAGTGCACTACAGGGCCAGCAACTAACCTTCGAGCAACTATCAGAAGAGTTGCACCCGGAGCCTGCCGTCGCACCGCCCGCATTTATAGTTAACGTACAGACTCCCGCCTGAATCTGGCATGCAAAAGCCCGGTTTACGGGTTTTTTCTCAGCCCACTTCTGACCCGCGTAACCTTCTGTAATAGTCACCGAATGCCTTTGCATCTAGAGTTTATCCAGATACTGATCGGTGCAGCCCCGCTATACTTAAAGTGGGCTGACGTAAAACGTACGGCCCGGTCGGGACAGGTAAATGACGTGTGAATAACTCATAGGTCATTGCAGTTACCTGACAAGGAAACATTGATAAGCGGAAACCGTTATGAGCGATAAGAAAAAACGTAATAAGCCACAACAAGGTGAACTGGTAAACCCTAAGTATCTTAAAAAGAACATAGATAATGCCCCAACAGCCAATAAGGTGAAGTGCTGGAACGGGAATGATGACTTCCAGCCCATTGAACTGGCCACTCAGCGCCTGAAAGAAATGTTTGTTGAAATGGGACAAAAAACCCGTATTGAACGCGGCCAGAAGCCCGCTGAGCGGGCCGTCTTTCGTAAGCAACATGGTATCGTTTACGGCAAGTTTGAGATCCACAACAACCTGAACAAATGTTTACAGGCTGGTGTATTTGCAAAATCGGCCAGTTATGACTGTGTGGTGCGCTTCTCAAGCGATACCACACCGGATGGCCCGGATCTGCATTCCACTTTGGGCGTGGGGATCAAACTCTTTGGCGTGAAAGGAAAGAAACTGCTGGGTGACAGTGACAATGTCGACTTTATCATGCAGAACATCGACCGATTTTTTGTTCGCGATGCCTCTCAAATGTGTGCCTTTACCACAGCCGGCGTTATCGACCGCGACTACCCGGCCTATCTGGAAAAACACCCGAAAACAGCCGACGTACTGGATGCCATGACCAAACCCGAAGCCAGCTGTCTGAGCACTCATTACTGGGCGATACTGCCGTTCAAACTTGGTGAGCAGAATGTCGTGAAATATCGTATTCGTCCGGTCGATACCTACCGGGGCTCACCGGCCCAGGGCAATGATTATCTGGCCGATGACTTACAAATTCGGCTCCGTCAGGGGCCGGCCAAGTTTGTGTTTGAGATCCAGCGCCGCCCACAAGGTGCCTCAGAAAAAGAATTCCCCATCGACAATGCCATGGTCGTGTGGTCAGAAAAGGAAGCTCCCTTCGAGCCGGTTGCCACCCTCACGCTGCCACAGCAAGACATTTGTGCCATAGGTCAGGCTGAGTTTGGCCGTAATCTTGCATTTAATATCTGGCGCACCCTGGCTGAAAATGAACCGCTGGGTTCCATTGCACAAGCACGTAAAATCGTTTATCAGGCCAGCGCCAATACCCGCCATCAGGCCAATGGTCAGCAGATGAACGAACCCGATGCCATCGACCCAAAGTTTACCGGGAACAGCGACGAAGACAGTGACTGTATTGTACGGGCTGGCATTTACCCCCCCATTGGCGTAATGCGGGTAGGCAGCAGCAAGGAGTATTTTATTGGTCCGCAGGTGCCCAACCCTAAACCTCGCCTGGAAAAAGATGCCTATCGTGACAAAAAAGGGCTGCTTAAGCGTCAGGCGGCTGAGTTCCGCATTTATGGTTTTAACGCGGCAGGCAAGCCCGTTAAAGAGCTGACTATGGAAAACGCCAATATTCGCTGGCAGGTACACCTGGCCAATCAGAAGTCGTCCTGGTACGAATTTCAGCTGGCACTGGATGTGCCGGAAGCCGCCGATGCCCCGCCCAGCCTGCTGCGCAACAATAATGTCGCCGATCGTAACCGCTTATTGATCGATGGCGGCTGTCATACCTTGAATAAAACCAAAGTGAAAAAAGGCCCGCAGTTTCATGGCGAATTCATGGGCGAAGAAGTCTATCTGGGTGAACTTAAATCTGACGAGCAGGGTCGCCTCATTGTGCTCGGGGGCAATGGGGTATCGCGTAATATCAATGGCGACATTGCCATTACCTTTGCCAATAATCAGGGCTGGCATGACGATATTTCCGATGGCCCGGTGACCGCCGAAGTTGAATATGAAGGCGTCAAATTGCAGGTCGACCCGGCCTGGGTGGTGTGCGCGCCACCGGATTATGCACCAATGCAAAAGTCCGTACGCACTATGTGGGATCTGATGCGCTCAGTCGCCATCAATGCTGGCATGTTAACCCGTCCGGCTCGTCCGTCTTTCAAACACGATATTTTGCCTATTTTCGAGCGGATGACCGACTTGCAATGGGTGAACGCGGGCTTTGCCGCTGGGTTTGGTTTTAAAGCGCCCTTTAACTACACCAGTGAAGAATGGAAAGCCAAACTGGGCAACCCGTCCCCGGCTTACAAAGAACTACGCCGCACCCTGTCGAACAATTTCCGTCGTTACGGTCAACCCGGTGCACAGGCTGCGCAACTGTGGCCCTGGCTTTATGGTGATGCTTTGTCCATTCCGCCAACGGGATCGGAGCGCCAGCATTCCACCCTGTCAGCACTACAACTGTCGTTTTTAGACCAATGGGTAGAGGGCGACTTTACCGCCGACTACGTCGACCCGGCAGTATGTCCGCATGCCGCAAACCCCGATGACATAAATAAAGTCCCCGTTGCTGAGCAACCGGATATGCTCACCCGGGGGGCACTGGATTTCTGTCTGGCTGATGCCTTCCATCCGGGCTGTGAAATGACCTGGCCCATGCGCACGGCCGGCATGTACATGGCACCGTTTCGCATCAAACATGCCGATAAAGGGATCAGTAAAGACACCACTTACTATGGAGCCCAAATCAACGGCGATACCATTACACTGGCACAAGGTCCAATCCTCGGAGGTCAGGTGGCCGGTGGCATCACCCGCTGGATGGCGATCCCCTGGCAGACAGACACCGCCAGCTGCCGCGATGGCTACACGCCCGATTACGACCCTTACCTGCCCACTTTCTGGCCTGCTCGGGTGCCGAATAATATTCTGGATGTGGCGCGCTATGAAGAAGCCATTAACCCGGCACTGGACCCGCAAACCCGCGTTGAGGCATTCAATTACCGCAGCGACTGGCTCGATGCCCTACCATTGTATGGCCAGCCAGCAACCTATACCGCACAGATCAACAGCATGATCGCCAATTTCGACAAACTGGCTGTGGTACAGGGCCGACCAGGTGCAACTGACGAGGTAGATCTGCCCGCTACCATGCAGGTTGGGATCACCGCCAAAGATCACCTTCCCGAACAATCGATCAAGACGGTGCCCAAAGAGCAATCCTTGAACCAGCTTCAGACCGTTGCGCAGCTGGCTGCGAATCTGGTGCCCAGCCCGGATGGCAGGGACGCAGCAAGGCCCGTCATGGCGACTTCACGCTCTCGGGTGGATCTTGGGGTGATCGAAAAAGTCAGTCGTTTTGCGGCAAACTTTCCCAAGGACTTTAAATAAGGTCATACGCAATGACACAGGTAAAACACTGTCAGATTGCGATCATTGGCGCCGGGGTGGCAGGCTGTATCGCCGCCCTGGCGCTGAGTCGCCACTTTCAGGTATTGTTGATTGACAAGCAAACAGCCTGCCCCGACAAGGTGGGTGAATGCCTGCCGCCGGCGGCAGCGCGGATCCTACGAAATTTAAACCTGCTGCAAGACTTTGAGCAGCGCCAGGATTTACATATTCCAAACTATGGCATTCAAAGCCGCTGGGGCAGCGAGCAAAGCCTTATTAACGACAACCTTAGCAACCCCGATGGTTTGGGCTGGCAACTCAATCGGGCCGGGTTTGAAAACTGGCTGCGTGAGCAAGTGGTCGCGTACGGCGTGGAAATACTCTGGCCCGCCAGGTTACTGGACGCCCAGCCTGGCAGTGACGGCTGGTTGTTGTATCTGGCAGCGCGTGCCTCAGCGCAAACGCAGGCCACTCAGCAGAGCATTGCTATCCCCTGCCACTTTGTAATTGATGCCACCGGACGCCACAGCGCATTTGCCACTAAGCTAGGACTCAAGCGCACTGTGCTGGACAAACAGATTGCCCTGTGGGCAAGCCTGGGTTGTGCCATTAAAAACCAGCTGGCTTATATTGAAGCGAGCGAGCAAGGATGGTGGTACAGCGCCCGATTACCGGCGCAACGCCGAGTACTGGCACTGCAAACCGACAGTGACTTACTCAACAAAGGCCTGCAACACGATTTAGCTCAGTTTTGCCGCCTGGCACGTACACAACCTGGATTAAAGGCACTATTGCCGCAAGGTATTGAGCGGTCGGGCTCCATACAGTTGCATGGTGTGGTATCGGCCAATAGTACCTGTCTGACGCAGGCTGCCGGGCACCGCTGGGCTGCACTGGGTGATGCCGCCTGCAGCTTCGATCCTTTGTCGTCGCAGGGCATGTTTAATGCCATGGCAAGCGCCATGCAACTGGCCAACAGCCTGGGTGAGTATGGCCTGAGCGACGCCGATGCCGCCATTGAAGTAACCCGCCTGCATCAGGCACAGATCAAGTCTATCTGGCAACACTATCTGAGCCATCGCGCACATTATTACGCACAGGAACGGCGCTGGCCCGGTTCTCCTTACTGGCAACGTCGCCAGACACACAAAAACGCCGAGTTCAGTTGAGCCCGGCGTGAGGTTCGCAATTCAAGTCCGTTTTATACCTGTCCATTTTTATATTTGCTCATCGGATGGAGCAAAGTGGTATTATTTTACAATCAGCTGATCTTCATAGGTGTAGATGCTGTTTGGATCTGTCAGGTTAAAGACCTTCACCGCCATGGTTTTGCCTGCCGCGTTTTCACACTCCAGAATTTGATACAGCACCGGGTGCTTGGCTTTATTGTCAACGACTGTGTCCAGCGTAAATACGTCTGAATGGAAAGGTCCCTTGCGATCTTCGCCGTGGAACAGGCCCAAAGACACACCCCGATCTGCAAGAACGCTACAACGGGCATCGTTGTTCTGGTTGTCAATCACCAGGCGGCTGCTGATGTGATATGCAGTGTGATAGCCATATGAGTAAGGCTGATGAACAAAATCACCGGCAGGTGTCAGTTCAATTTGCCAGTCAACGATGGGGGCACCCGGCACGTTAACCAACACATTGTACCAATCCCCCGCCGCGTCGTAGCAGCTGACATGCAGTACTTTCTTGTCAGTCAGTGCCGTGTCAGGAATCGCCACGCCCATTTCAACCGTGTTGCGATCTGCAATGGTTTTCACACCCAGGTTTGCAATGTGGCTGCCGTCCTGCGCCGAGTACAGGTTTGCTGAATCACAGTGTGCCCCTTCACCACGCAGTATCAGCTGCGCTTCAAAGTTATGGGCAAACTCACCCGTCAACAATGCCGAGCTCACCGGACCTGAGGTATAGTTGGTCAGACGCTCATATCCATCCGTATCAAATACGTTCTGATACGCAGTAGCCTGACTACCAAACGCAGTGAACAAAGCGGCGGCTGCAAATGACAAAGATAAGGTTTTCATGGTTATGTCCTTTTAATAAGTAACGAAATAAAACGTGAATGACTAAATGCTGAAGCGCAGGTCAGGCAGCCAGATGACTGTCTGGCCCTTGCTTACCAACTGAGGTCACCATAGCAAGAGAAATTCGCGCCAGACAAATTTCAAAAACAAGTAGGCTTACTTATGAAAAGCATAAAAATATCCATTTAAATCATAATAATAAAGAAAACACGCACCGCCATCATAAGCATTGCTCAGAGTTTCAAAAGTCGCTCCTAAGAGACCCTGTTTTATTCTGTTCAAAAAATAATGAAACTTCACCTGAGTCGCGTTGTTGCCAATTTCATAAACCGGCAAAGCTTGATCTACGACAAATAAATTTGTCACTCAGCAGCAAAATTTCTCGTTGAAATGGGGCTTGCACAGCAGCACCAAGCGCCCTACTATCTGCGTGTTTTCTGAAGATAGCCAATCCGAGTACATCGCGGTGGTGTGTTTAGCATGACGGGTCAATGAGCCAGTCATGATGTGGTCACCCCGTGGCAAGGCGATAGAGCAACTATCCAGGATCTGTAACTGATTCGGGTAAAGGTAATACGCTGATGCGTCGTCAAAACCTGAGTCGCTTTGCTCAAGACCTGAAGGGGTGATCGCGTGCACCACAAACAAGCACCGTTCACACAGAGCCTGCAGGTCGTTATTCGCTGATACTATTTGGAGTCGCTATGCCTATTCAGCCTCAAGTACAAAATTTTGCTATTGACGCTACCCTTGTTACCGATCTGGTTGCGCAGTACGGTTCACCACTACTGATGCTCGACTGTGAGCAGGTGCGTGACCAATACGAGGCACTTTGCGAAGCATTGCCCGGCGTGCGTTTACACTATGCCCTGAAGCCCCTGCCGCATCCAGCAGTAGTGCGCACTTTACTGCAACTGGGTGCCAGTTTTGATCTGGCAACCAGCGGTGAAGTCGCACTGGTACGTGAGCAGGGTGTGCCGGCTGAACGCACAATCCATACGCACCCAATCAAGCGTCGCAGTGACATTGCTGATGCATTGGAGTATGGCTGTCAGGTGTTTGTGGTCGACAACCTCAACGAGCTGGCTAAGTTTCGCGAGTTTGCCGAACAAGCTGAAGTGCTGATCCGACTGAGCTTTCGCAACAGTGAAGCCTATGCCGACCTGTCGAAAAAATTCGGTTGCAGTCCGGCCGATGCAATGAACCTGATCCGTCAGGCGCAGCAATGGGGTATTCGGGTGAAAGGTCTGTCGTTTCATGTTGGTTCACAAACCGCCAATGCCGACAAATATGTCGCGGCTATTCAGGCGTGCAAACAGCTGATGGACGACGTGGTGGCTGAAGGCTTGCCTGCACTGAGCTGCCTGGATATTGGTGGTGGTTTCCCGGTATCGTACGCGAGCAACCAGGTAGATATTCGTGCTTTTTGTGCGCCAATCAATGCGGCACTGGCACAACTGCCAGAGACGGTGCAGCGTATTGCCGAGCCCGGTCGCTTTATCGTTGCCGGTGCGATGACCTGCGTTGCCTCGGTGATGGGTCAGGCACAACGTGAAGGCCGTACCTGGTATTATCTGGACGATGGGATTTATGGCTCTTTCAGTGGGCTGATGTTCGACATGGCGTGCTATCCGCTGCGCACTCTGAAGACCGCTGATGTGGTCTATCCAAGCGTACTGGCAGGGCCAACCTGCGACAGCATAGACGTGATCTGTGATGCCGTTGAACTGCCCAAACTGGAAGATGGCGATCTGGTGATCACCCGCATGATGGGTGCCTACACCAGTGCAACAGCGACCGACTTCAACTTCTTCAAACGTGCCACCACAGTGGTACTCAATGAAGTGATCCAACTTCACCAGGCCGAATTCGGCAGCTAACTTACCTACCTGTCAGAGGCTCCCCGGGGGCCTCTCACCTTGACATATCCAATCGGACGTATAAGGCTCTCTACCCTTCCGACGTTTATGTGCGTGTATCTGATACAGCATGCTGCGCAATAAATAACGCATCGGCCTTGACCAGCGCGCTGAAGCACCACATCACCCACATATAACACCAAAAAAGGTCCTGAAATAAGAAGATTAATTACTTCCACAAACACTTATACTAAGAATTAAATAGACCACACACCCGGCCAGATGAAAATTTTTATTCATTTCGTTTGACTTTTGTTCAATTGAACGTAACTTTTAATACAACTCGATACACCGAGTTAACCAAATAAAAACAAATACCTTTATGACAACAGGAAAAACGAATGAAACATTCTTTAATTTGCTTATCGGTTGTAAGTGTCCTTTCAAGTGCCGCTACATCAGCGTCTGAACCCGACTATCGGGGTGCAGCTGCTGAGCTGGCGATCAACAACACCTGTATCGTCAGATTCGACGACAAAACAGAAAAACTGGATGTGGAGGGCAAGGCCAGAGGGCTGCTGGCCCGCGCAAACGCTCAGGCAAAACACATTTACAAACATGCAATGAAAGGCATGGCAGTCAATATGAGCTGTGAGCTGGCACGTGCAACCTTTGCTGCAGAATCGGCCTCAATGCGCTTTACGCCAGATGGTGCCGTGTATGCCAGCCCGGCCAAAAAGCTTGGAAAACCAGGTGGTGGAGGTTCGCAAGGCCAGACCACTCCATGGAGTGTCAGTCGTGTTGGTGGCCCCGTTGATGGCAGCGGTTATACCGCCTGGGTCATAGATACGGGCATCGACGTTGACCATAGCGATCTCAATGTAGACAGCAGCCGAGGCTTCAGCGCATTCAGTAAAGGTAAGAATGCCGGTGTGGACGATGGCAATGGTCACGGCACCCATGTCGCCGGCACCATTGCAGCGTTAGATAATGACATCGATGTGGTTGGTGTCGCGGCAGGTGCGACCGTTGTTCCGGTGAAAGTACTCGATTCCCGCGGTTCAGGCAGCTGGTCGGGTGTTTTAGCCGGTATCGACCATGTCGCAGCCAATGCGTCAGCGGGGGACTGTGTCAACATGAGTCTGGGCGGTGGCTTTAACCAGGAACTGAATGATGCCGTCGAAAGTGCAGCACAACAATCGGGGGCTTTCTTTGTGATTGCAGCTGGTAACGAGAGTCAGCATGCCAGCAATGTCTCTCCCGCCAGTGCTTCACATCCGCGCGTATATACTATCTCAGCCACAGATGCCAATGATCGCTTTGCCAGCTTCTCAAACTATGGCAATCCGCCTGTCGACTATGCGGCACCGGGTGTCAGCATTTTGTCGACACGCAATGGTGGTGGTACGACCACAATGTCGGGTACGTCGATGGCATCACCCGCAGCCTGTGCCGTGATTATGATGAGCAATGGTAACCCCAGAACGGATGGTCGCGCATCCGGAGATCCGGATGGTAATGCCGACAGCATCATTCACTTATAAGTGACAGACAGCAGTTCAGCCTCTGCGCTGAGCTGCTGCTATAATTGGCTACTTCAGACTCTCAGACCGATATTCCCTGCGCTTGCATAGACCGAACACCCGCAATCGCCTGCATAATATCCATAAAATACACGTCTTCCAGTAAAGAAATCACATCATTCCATCTCGGGTTAAACTCGTTGTTCTCCCAGCGCCTTAAAGTACGCTCCTCAATACCATAGCTTGCGGCTGATTCTGCTTGAGTATAACCTCTTGATTTACGAGCATACTTTAACAATTGTGCCCCCCGGGGAGCCCGCAACAAGTCAAACTCTTGTGCCTTATCTTGGTGCGGTGATGGAACACCTCCTCCCAGAGCAAACGGATTAATCATGGTTTCTGTCGGGATCTTGCAGGTAACTGTGCTGGTCATATCCACTTCCTTACTTTTTTACGCAATCTTGTCATGTTGCCCAACTATATTGATGCAATTGGGTCATTATCTACTATCAGCAATGGCTGTTAACGCGGACTGAATCCTTAAAACACCGCCAATGCGTAATTTATGAAAGATGATAGTTTAGTTTTTTACGCAGATCAATGCGTAATTTTCAAAACTTTGCGTAAAAATTTGAATTGCGTTTTTTCATTCAAGTTTCTATAATGCCGTATTGCTTAAAAATGGGACACCAAAGGCGTGGTATCAAACAATGGAAAAACAACATAATACGGAAGCTGATATCTCAGCATTCGCAGAGCGCGTTGAATATGCAATTAAACCGCATAGTATTCGTGCCTTTGCGTCAAAAATTGATATTTCTGAAGGAACGTTAAGACGCATACTAAAAGGTGAAGATCCTAAGCTGAGTATAGTTGAACGCATTGCACAGGTCGCTAATGTGGATCTAATGTGGCTGATCCAGGGAGAGACTGCTGCGGACTGCCCACAATCACCGATTATTACCCAACCACTTGTGAAGCTGGATGAATTTAACGAAGCCTTTGTGCTGGTCCCGGGCTATCATGTCTCGGTCAGTACCGGCCATGGTGCCTTTAATGACAATGCCCAGGTTGCACGCCATCTGGCATTCAGAAAAAAGTGGATAGATTACAAAAACCTTGATAAAAGTGAGCTGGCAGTGGTCTTTGCCAAAGGCGACTCCATGGAACCCACCATTCACAACAACAACACTATTTTGGTGGATTTGAGTGATAAAAAACTCAGTGAAGGTCTGATCTATGTCGTCCGACTGGGTGAAGAGCTGTACGCCAAACGCTTACAACAATATCTGGATGGCTCGGTAAGGCTTATCAGTGATAACAAAGAATACGTTGAGCAGGTGGTCCGGGCCGACGAGCTGGAGCAACTGGAGATCATCGGCAAAGTCGTGTGGATTGGCAAAGATCTGGCGTAATAAAACGCCCATCACGACCGCTGAGCAGGCACTGTATAGCTACCAGAGGACTAATATCTGCCAGGCTAGTACTTACCACCTTGTTCATTTGAACTGGTTACTATCTCTCCCTGATAGAGCTGATTGCGGCCACTGCCGCCGTTAAGGGTGTCGTAACCCGTGCCGCCAGCGAGAATATCATTCCCCTCTTTGCCTTCGAGTACATCTTTGTCATCACCGCCGAGCAGAGTGTCATCGCCAATCCCACCGACCAGCTTGTCACGTCCGGAAAATCCTCTGAGTTCATCATTGCCAGCGCCACCAAATAATCGGTCCGCACCACGCCCCCCCATCACTTCATCATCACCGCTGCCGGCCCAGATGTGTTGTTCAATGGTCATGGCACGGCCGTCGTAACTGTCATTGCCTTCGCTCAGATAAACGTGAATTTGCTCAACCTGATTGGCATAGATAAACACACAGCTGGCACTGTCCGAGGTAGCTCTCATTACTTTAATGCGCCGACCGTCCAGGGTTAGCCGGTACGTTTCTGCCTCTGTCGTGCCAACAATATTAAGCACCACGATGTGCCTGACCGATTTTACAGCACGCAAAGACATGCGCTTTAATTCGACAATGGCGCCTCCACCCAGTCCGACGCACACGCCATCGGATGCAATCGCACCGTGAGCACCAAGCATGCCCATAAGACCCAATAAAAACGTCACCAAGACCCGCTTAACCATATCCCTACACCCTTTTAAAAGCGCTGTTTAACCTGGCTGAGTGAAATTAGATGCCGTGCTAATACCATATAACCAGATTACCTATTGTCACTCTAGCGACACAGTATGGACACAATGTGCAGATGTAACACGGGAAGCCTATTTAAGTTTAGCTGCTCAATACGAGAATGGTGGGCAAAATTATTAGGGTGGGATGTAAACCTCGCTGGGTATGTGAGAGTTCAGTAAGAGCCCATTACGGGCTCTGTGATCAACAAATCCAGTTTAGCACTCACATGCCCAGTAGCGATTACCTGTTTCTGATTGCGGTGGCGGATTACAGCGGTATGAATGCGCACCACCCGCTACATTAGGGGTTTGTTGCTGTGCCAGTTGTTGTGTATCTGTAAGGCGCTTTAGTGCTGATTTTTTAATTTGTAATTTCATTTTCTTGTCCTTGAGTTGAATTTTTTATGGCCAAAAAAAGACCACAAGAAACAACCTGACATTTTAACCACAATAAATCAACAATTATTTTACCAGTTATGAGTCGTCCGTCATCCACTGGGCCATGCGTGCCATAATCTCTTCTTCAGTTAAATCTTCCTGATGCGTGCCTATGGTCCAGACGTGACCAAATGGGTCCTGCAATGTCCCCGCTCTGTCGCCATAAAATTGATCCACCACGGGACGTAGCTCGGTCGCTCCCGCTGCGATGGCCTGGGCAAAGGTGCTATCAACATCAGGGACGTACAACATCAAACTAACCGGTGTACCTCCGAGCTGCTGTGGACTCTTAAAGTGCATATCCGGACACATATCTGACAGCATTAAATGAGAGTCTCCAATCTTTAGCTCTGCATGTGCCACACCGCCATCTGGCATAGGCAGCTGCATAATCAACTCTGCAGAAAAAGCCTTGCGGTAAAAATCTATCGCCTGGGCCGCATTTTCGGTGATCAAGTAGGGAGTCAGGGCGTGGTAGCCATCCGGTATCGCTGAAACTGTCATAATGATTTCCTCACACGTTAAGAGCTGTGCCATGACATGTCTTTTGGCTGTATGCATACCCACATATACACCATACCGCTCGTCAGGCAACCTGGTCATTTAAAGCTAGCCCAGTTCGCTGAAATGTCGAATTATGCTCCAGCTCTGCACAAATCTTCACACCTTGTGTTCATGCCTTTTTCAGCGCCTCAAAAAGCGTTAAACTAGGCGCTTTTAATGCCCAACAGTGAGAGCACGATGCAACGTAAAAAGTTGGTAAACCACCTCAATGAATTTCTTAAACCTTTTCAGATAAAAGACTACTGTCCAAATGGCTTGCAGGTCGAAGGGAAAACGGAGATCCGTAAGGTCATCACCGGCGTGACAGCCAGCCAGGCTCTCATCGATGCAGCCATTGAAAAACAGGCCGATGCCATACTGGTTCATCATGGCTACTTCTGGAAGGGCGAAGATCAAACCATTACCGGCATGAAAAAGCGCCGTCTGCAGGCCTTACTGGCACATGATATAAACTTACTGGCTTATCACCTGCCATTGGATGTGCACTCGGAAGTTGGCAACAACGCGCAACTCGGGAAGCTTCTGGGCCTGACTATGGAACGCCCGCTGGAACCCTGGAACAGTAATAGTGTTGCGGTCAAAGGTAAGCTGAGTGAGCCTATGGCTGCGACCGACTTTGCCGCTTTGATTGAACAGAAGCTGGGGCGTAAGCCGCTTCTCAATCAGTCAGGTAGCCATCTTATCAAAACCATTGCCTGGTGCACTGGCGGCGGCCAGAGCTTTATTGACCTGGCAGCCAGCCAGGGGGTTGATGCCTACCTCACAGGTGAGGCGTCTGAACAAACCATCCACTCATCGAATGAACAACAGATCCACTTTTTTGCAGCCGGACACCATGCAACTGAGCGATATGGCGTAAAAGCTCTGGGCGAGTATCTGGCAACTCAGTTTGACCTGGATGTTGAATTTGTTGATATCGACAACCCAGTGTGACCTATGGCCAAGCACACACAACGTACCCTCAATCGCAATGAGGACCGCAACTTTAGCGAATTAACCAGCAAATTTAAGAATAATATTTATGGCACCAACAAAGGCAAACTGAGAGAAGCCGTTTTGCAACGAGATCTCGCACAGCACTTGCCCTGGCTGGGTGTCGAGCTGGACAAAACAATACTTGATGTTGGCGGTGGTCAGGGTCAGCTGGCGCTGTTTCTGGCACGATTAGGGCATCATGTCACACTCGTCGATATCTCTGACGAAATGCTGGCACAAGCACAGACACAGGCCGACGCGCAGGGCGTCGGCGATCGGGTGACCCTGATCCATGCACCGCTGCAGGCACTCTCCGAGCTTTCACTCGGTCAGTTTGATCTGGTGATGTGTCATGCGGTGCTGGAATGGCTTACTGAGCAGCAACAGGCGCTGGCTCTGTTAACCCAACGACTCACCTCGCAAGGACACTTGTCCCTGATGTATTACAACCGGATAGCGCAGCGAATGGCCAATATGGTCTATGGTAATTTCGACTATGTACGTAATGGTCTGCAGGTGAAGCAAAAAGTGGGATTGAGCCCTAACCGTCCGCTGGAGCCTGAGGACGTCAACGGCTGGCTAAGCACCTTACCGTTGCAAAAGATTGCTCAGTCGGGTGTGCGCTGCTTTCACGATTATCTACGCGACCCAGAAAAGGGACATGGTCAGTTTGACGCCTTGCTCGAACTGGAACTCAAGTACAATCAGCAGGAACCCTATGCCTCCCTCGGCAGGTATACCCACCTGATGTTACAACATCGAGCGGTTGCGAAGAGCCTATAAAAAAAGACCCTGGCACCCATTTTCAGTGCCAGGGCCGAGACATGTGTCCAGGTCTTTGATCCTGTCGTCATACACTCACATTGCTCAGCAAGCGCATGTCAATGCCAAAGGTCGGGAGAGCAACGATTTAACCGTGGCACAACAATGTAAAAAAGTCATCAATTATCCTTTGAATAATTTGGAAAAGCACTTTTTTCAATCACTTAAGGAGCTTTTCTTTGCGGAAAAATGAGACAATATGTGGCCGTATAACTGCGGTCGCTCGGTCGTCACGCCCTGCCCTCCACTATCAGCAATGACTTGTAACAGTGCCTGGTTATCAATCAAAGTGTAAAAGTAATAAGGGGTTTGATTGCCCTGAGCCCTCAGTTGTTGCAATAGCTTCAATCCCGCCAGCGGTTCCTGTGCCCGCCCCATATCCGAAATAATCAGATTGTATTCATACATTTGCAGTAGTAATAACGCTTCTTCGCTGGTTTTGACGGTATACACTCCAATACGATGCCGTTCAAAGTAACGTTTTTCCTGTAAATTATTCGCGGGGTTATCATCGACCCAGAGTATTCGCCCGATAGCATCAGACGGTTCACCATGTCGCAACTCCCAGGCCGGCTCAGTACTGTGCGTCATTAATCCGATAAAGCACATCAACGCAATTACCAGCACTGGCAACCAGTAGCGGACAGACAAAATACTGGTATTTCGTGGTGCGATCACTTGCACTGGCTGTGCGATAACAGATGACGTCGTTGCACCATGGGCTGACCCCATTAAAGTACCCGTAAACGCGTGCTCACTGACTGCGATGGCGGGGGCAAAGCGATAGCCCTGACCGCGCACAGTTACAATGCAGTTTTGCATAAGCCCCGCGCGATTGAGTTGACTGCGCAGAGCGGAGACCAGTTTTGGCAATGACCAATCTGATACGACGGTATTCGGCCACAGCACTTTGACTAGCTCCGCGTGTGAACAGACCTGAGAGCGGCGCTGCAAAAGATAATGAAGAAGCATAAAGGCACGGTCGTCCAGCTGAGTCGACCGCTCATTGATGATGACGCACTGCGTCGCAATATTCAAACGCGCATTGGCGAATTGAAATTCCATAACCCTGACAATATTCTTATTATTATCGCACCAGCGTAGCGGATTTTTTATTCACATGCCAGTTACAAGCACTTGAATAGTTATCAACTTTGGTCTTACTGGCCCCTATTTTCATTTTGAAAACTTCAATTTATAAGCTTTAGAATCAATCAATTAATATTACTTTTCAAGCCATTCAAAGGCATGATGTAAAAACGCGACGGCGTTTTCTTCGATGATCAAACCAAGGGACATCACCAGATGCTTGGGTGCCCGGTCCAGCATAACTGCCAGGTGTGCTCGTGCGGTGTCATGATGAAAGATAAAACTCAGCCGCCAGTCCAGCGGAGTCTGGCCTTCTGGTGCCACTACGCCTTCGCCTTTAGCGAAAAAGCGTCGGAAGGTATTCAGGCTGTCTGGGTCAAAGTTATCTATCAGGTCCGTCACCAGTATAGTGCGGCTTTGCGGGTGGTAAAACACCGCTTCTTCCATAGCTGGCGAACCCGTAAAGAGAATTTTTTTCAGTGTGTTACCCCAAGGGTAGTGATGCTCACTATCCAGGATCCCACCAAAACGGAGGAGCTCGCACTTATCTTTGACCTCCTGCGTGCCAAATGTGCGTGCTTCCGGGTAGGCATCCTGCCAGGGGCCATAAACAGGTGATGGAGGTGGTTAGGGGCCACCAGGTAGGTTACGGGCCCAAGCGCATCGACCTGCTCACGTAGCCCAGGGGTAAGACAAATGGGACTGTGTACCCATAAACCGCCACAAGGCAAGCGTACAATCGTCATTCGCGTAGTGAAAGGCATAGTGAAAAAAGACACGGCTTCACCATCGAAAATCCATATATTATCGTCCAGCTGCCTCATGACACTCTCCCTGGTGACCTAATTTCCTCTTAGCAACCCTATCGATAGTAAGAAAAAATAGTGAGATTAAAGATTAACACACTTGGTGATAATTTATCCAATCCCTGAATGAGGCAAAATGGCACGCACATTTAACTTTACTGACACACGTCTTTGAGTATTTGTGCACCCAGTTCCCGCATTATCTGTGGCTCCGGGTGCGTATGGGCAAAGGTACGTAGTCCATAGATACTGACAATGAGGCTGCGGGCCCTGTCCAGTGGGCTGCGTGTACCGGTCAATTCCTCCTGCTCGGCAATGCGTTCAAATACTGTGCAAAGAGCATTTCGCCACATGGCACACTGCTCACTGAGGATAGCCTGTGCTTCCTCATCCTGTTCTGCCAGCTCATTCAATGCTTTTTGTGTCAGGCAGAGTTTTTGCGGATCACAGCTCACACATTCATCTATCACATGGGTCAGATAGGCAGCCAGTCCGGCGCTGGCGGACGGATGCTGTGAGAACAACCTCTGTAATTCATCGCCACGATCCCGATTATACTGCTCCAGGGCTGCCAGTAGTAAGCCGCGTTTGTTCTGAAACGCGCAGTAAATCGACCCTGGGTGTAAACCGGTTGCGGCTTTCAGGTCCTGCATACTGGTTTTTGCGTAGCCTTTTTCCATAAATGCCGTCATTGCGGCTCTGAGCACCTGCTCTTTGTCAAATTCTGCACTGCGCATCTCATAACTCTCCTCATTTCACATGGCACATTTTACTCATTTTTGAACAAATGTTCAAAATATACTTGAACGCTCGTTCAAATGATCATATCTTGAATAAACATTCAAAAACTAACCGGATCCTATTATGACAAGCAAACTGTTTGAAACTTATGCCTTAAGTGATCAAATATTACTAAAAAACCGCATTCTAATGGCGCCGCTCACTCGCTGCATGGCGGATGACCAGCTGGTACCAACCGATGCGATGGCCGAATATTATGCACGTCGTGCTGATGCAGGGCTAATTATTTCTGAAGCAACCCTCATTCGCCCTGACGGACAGGGCTATCCAAATACCCCGGGGCTGTTTAACCCAGCGCAGATCGCTGGGTGGCGCAAAGTCACTGATGCAGTCCACGCCAAAGGCGGTAAGATCTTTGCTCAGCTTTGGCACACGGGCCGGGTTGCACACCCGTATTTTTTCGAGGGCGACAAAGTGCTGGCACCCAGTGCCGAAAGAGTGGATGGCACAGTTCCGCGGATGCGGGATCTGAGCTACATCACACCCACACCTGCCAGTGTTGAAGAAATCACTCAATTGGTTGCCGACTATGCTCAGGCGGCCAGTAATGCCATTGATGCGGGCTTTGATGGCATTGAGATCCATGCTGCAAACGGGTATCTGGTTGACCAGTTTTTACATTACGACAGTAACAGGCGTACCGATGAGTACGGCGCAACCGCAAAAAATATGAGCCGTTTTGCGCTACAAATCATCGACGCCATTAGCGAACGCATTGGTGCCGAGCGCACAGCTGTGCGACTGTCACCTGGCGCCTACTTTAATATACAAGCCGATCAACGCGACAGAGCCGTGTTTGATTATTTGCTGGCACAACTGGAGCAACGCACACTGGCTTTTGTACATATTGGTATTCTTGACGACGCCATGGAATTCGATTTCCTGGGTGGCCGTGTCTCTGACTATGTCAGAGCAAATTACAGCAAAACCCTTGTCGGCGTAGGCGGTTTTACTGCGCAAACAGGCGAGCAAGCAATATGCGACAATCGCTTCGATCTGTTAGCAATTGGCCGTCCTTTCATTGCCAACCCGGACTATGTGAAAAAAGTCAGACAAGGCGAAACACTCACTCCTTACTCCGAAGACATGCTAGCAAGCCTGGTATAATACCTGTTTCTCTTAATACCAGTTCAATTTGACGGAGCAAATTAATTTACGTCATTCTGAAGCGGATCAAACACGTGCGGGCGAGTGCCTCCCGCACTGTTGCACCCTGAATGGCTACTATTGCGACATTGTAGGCGTGATCAAAGGCAACTCTGCTGCCTGCCAGCTAAGATAATCACCGCTAAGGTGTAGCAGGCTAAATCCCTGCTGTGCCAGCGCTTGCTCAAATATCGCGGCCCGACGCCCCGAGCGGCAATAAACCACCAACGTCTGAAGTTTCAGCGTGTCCAGTAAAGACTGGTACTTAGTTATGTGATCATAAGGAATGTTAATAGCACCTTTAAGGTGGCCAGCCAGAAACTCTTTTTCACTTCTAACATCCACAATCACATGGGGCTGAGCCGACATTTGATTGCGCAGTAACGCTTGTTGGCTTATCACTTCGGTTGCAGCCTGAGCCAATAAGCTTAGCAACCCAAACAGCAAAAGCATACTTTGCTTAATCATAAAACCCCTTCTGTCTCATAGACTTTCTGATACCACAAGCATAGCAAATATGCCATTTTTCACCCCGGAATATTTTATCTTGAAAAGCATCAAAATAGGAATAACACTAACCCATACGTTGAATTAGACCCAGGGTGGGTACATAGTGCAACTTGGCAATTTTTCACTTTAAAAATCTACCATTTATTTTACAATTACTTACTTATTTGATCTGGCTCATTGGTCAGACAACTGCGGCTATAGTCTAATATTCAGGCCTTGAATTTACCACTATTACTAGTGACTGGTGCAAGTGATCACTCCGCCCTCTAGTAAAAAGGGAACATCATTTTAAAACTTGAGTTTTTACTCTATTTTGCTATATTTTTTATCAAGCTTTGCATTAACGGACTTTGCACCCCGAGAAGGAACAAACTAAAAATGACGAATAAACAGGTGCAAATTTGTCTTGGGAATTAAATATATCGGTTATGAATTCGTCACAATGACGAATGACAATAACGCCAGTTCGTAAACCTTTCGGTTAGTGTAAAAACAACCGGAAACGTGGCTTAGAAGTGCGATAGTTGAGCCGCCTTAAGTTCGGAAGAGCAATATGGAAAGCAAAAAAATCGCAGTCGTCACTGGTGCACTGGGTGGCATCGGTTCAGCTATCGTCAAAGAGCTGGTAAATGCAAACTGTTTCGTAGTGGCTGTAGCCAGTCATCGTCGTACCTCGGCGGATATTGATACCTGGCTCAATGAGCAGTCAATCAACCCGGCAGCCGTGCACGGCATCTTCTTAGATGTCACAGATCATCAGGCCTGTCAGCAACAGCTCACCAATATCATCGACCAGTTTGGTCGCATTGATATTCTGGTTAATAATGCAGGCATCACACGGGATACCTCATTTAAAAAGATGACCCTGACGCAATGGCAGGAAGTTATCGACACGAACTTTAACTCCATGTTCAACATGACCCACCCGGTTTTTGCACACATGTGCGCCAACAAATACGGCCGTATCATTAATATTTCCAGTGTAAACGGCCAGAAGGGTCAGTTCGGTCAGGCCAATTATTCGGCAGCTAAAGCCGGTATGATCGGCTTCAGCAAAGCGCTGGCATACGAAGGCGCCCGCGCAGGCGTGACCGTAAACGTGGTTGCCCCAGGCTATACGGCAACCCCAATGGTCGAAAAAATGCGTGATGATGTGCTTGAAAGCATCAAGGCACAAGTGCCGATGCAGCGCTTAGCCACGCCACTTGAAGTGGCTCAGTCGGTCGCTTATCTGGCGTCTGATCAGGCAGGCTATATCACAGGTGAAACGCTGGCGATTAACGGCGGACTTTATATGAACTAAGCGGCGTATATCAGGAATGAGCACGCGCTCTGAAGTACCTGGCAGTAACGCTACCTATACGGACTTTTTTGATAAACAGGAAGCACACCATGTACAACGATCTAATGAAAACTTTTACTGAGCAAAGCGAGCAGTTTTTCTCTCCGGCAATCAAGTTCAATCAACTGGTTGCTAAAAACATTGAGCAATTGGCACAGATCCAGCTCGATGCAACTGAAAACTTCACTAAAACGTCTGTTGAGCAATTAAAAACCGCATCAGAAGTAAAAGACGTTAAGTCTTTCATCGACTTCAATGCCAGTCAGCTCACTGCGATGAACAAGCTAAGCCAGCAAATGATCGACGATGGTCAAAAGCTGACTCAGCTTGGTAACGAGTTCAAAGAGCACCTTGAAGCTATCTCAAAAGATAGTGTGAAGGCCACTGCCAAAGCTTAATCGCTGTCGTCTGCCCCTGCCCTGTGCAGGGGCATTTTTTTAGCCTGTTTTTTGTAGTGGCTGATCCGCTATACCAAACACGACACAAGACACGTGCAATCAATTTGCCTATTAGGACACGAGTAATGGATACCGATAACACAGATCTTAATAAAACACTGACAGCCTGGTGGCAGTACAATCAAGATCTCTACACTATATTCAGTAATAACCTGCTCAAAGAAAACCCCGTTCAACAAGCCCTGAACGAGCAAAGTGCCCGGGATTTTGGTGTCTGGTTGAACGAAATAGCGAAGCAGCCAGAAACCTTTGTTCAGCATCAGTTTGACTGGTGGCAGGAACAAATCAAAATTATGCAACAAACCTGGGGCCAGGGATTCGACACCGAACAACCTGATATCATTGAAACGGAGCGCGGAGACCGTCGTTTTAAAGCCGACGAATGGCATGATAACCCCTGGTTTAATTACATCAAACAAAGCTACCTGCTGTTTGGCCAGTCTTTGCTTTCTTCTATCCGTGAAACACCCGGATTGGATGACAAACTAAAAGAGCGCCTGGAGTTTTTTGCCCGCCAGGTAGTGAACTCAATTTCGCCCAGTAACTTTATTTCCACTAACCCTGAGCTCCTTAAACTGACGTTGGATTCCAAAGGTGAAAACCTGCTCAAAGGCCTGGAGATGTTTAAGAAGGACCTGGCCAAAAGTGGAGACATGCTGCGCATAAGCATGACTGACGAGCACGCTTTTGAATTGGGTAAAGACATTGCCACCACACCAGGGCGAGTAGTATTCCAGAACCACCTATTCGAATTGATCCAGTACGAGGCAACCACTAAAGATGTCTATAAAACGCCGCTGTTGATAGTGCCGCCATATGTCAACAAGTACTATATTCTGGATCTGAAACAGCAAAACTCACTGGTTAAATGGTCCGTGGATCAGGGCCACACGGTGTTTATGATTTCGTGGAAAAACCCCGATGCCAGTATGGCCGATATTGGTTTTGAAGATTACATCGTTGATGGCGTGATTGCCGCGCTGGATGCCATTGAAAAGCAAACCGGTGAAGCCTATGTGAATGCGGTGGGCTACTGTATTGCGGGTACTTTGGTTACGACGGCCATGGCCTACTTTGTCTCAAAGCGCATGAAGCACCGCATTAAAAGTGCCACCTTGCTGACCACTCTGCTGGATTTCTCGCAGCCAGGTGAAATTGGCGTGTTTGTTAATGAGCCCACCATTTCTGCGCTGGAGAAATACAACCTGCAAAACGGCATCATGCATGGTCACCTGCTGGGTGTGTCTTTCAGCATGTTGCGTGAAAACAGCCTGTACTGGAATTACTACGTTAATAATTACCTCAAAGGTGAGGCGCCCATGGATCTGGATCTGCTGTACTGGAACGGCGACAGCACCAACCTCACCGCGAAATGTCATAACTTTATGCTGCGTGACCTGTATCTGGAAAATCGTCTGATACAACCGCGTGAGATTGAAATCCGAGGCACCAAGATTGATCTCAGTAAGGTGAAACAACCCGTGTATATGTTATCGACACGGGACGATCACATTGCTCTGTGGCAGGCGACTTTTCAGGGTATTCAGCATACCAGCGCGAAAACCACTTTTGTACTGGGCGAGTCTGGCCACATTGCTGGCGTGATCAATCCACCAGCGGCAGAGAAATATGGTTTTTGGTATGGCCCGGACGCAGCCGGCGACGCCAATGCCTGGCTTGACCAAGCCAAGCATCAGAGTGGTTCGTGGTGGCCACACTGGGGCAAATGGCTAAGTCAGTATGTAGACGAGAAAATCCCTAAGCGTGCAACCAGCAGTAAAACCAATCCGGGGATTTATGCCGCCCCGGGTGAGTACGTAAAAGTTAAAATCTAACCGACACCAGGGCTGCCAAACGGCAGCCTTTATTTTTGCCTGAGTAATTCACTGTGCCTGACTGACATCATGTGCAATCCACTCAAGCGCACCGCCTGCTTGCTTAAGCGCGGAAAGTCCTGCCGCAATTTATAGCTGTGATAAAGATTGCTAAAAATACTGCTCCGAGACAGTTTGTCGAGCTGACTGAGAAACACCTTAGCACTGTGTGCTTGCCCTTCAGGTGCCTGCGCTCTGCAACATGCCTGATAGCGCTTTAGCAAACTGGTAAGCGTCAGCGCCGGGTCTTTTTGCCGTAGCGCCAGCTCCGCTTCAATGAAAAACGCCGCACCACTCCAGTAAACGCGTGCATGAGCGCGCAGTCGCCACATGTCTTCACTCACCCGGGCCAGCGGACCTGGAGTCTCCCAGGTGCCCAGCCGGCCTCGCTCCAGACCAGCCATGATCCTCTGGACATATTCGTCGGCATTAATCACCCCGCCATGCAACATAATGACATTTTGCAAATAGGTGGCCAGCCCTTCTGCAAGCCAGAAATCCGGGTAGTCAAGCAGAGGGTGGTATAAATGGGCCAGTTCATGATACAGAGTCCAGTCGCTGATCAGTTGCTGCTGTGTCGCAAACTGGCTAATGTGTAGTTCAATGCCATCCACCTCTGCACGGTTAACTGCGCCCCAGGGCACGGGCTCACTGCTCAAATAAACGCGCTGTAGCTTCACTGGCAGGTGAGATTGTGCCAAGGGCCCCAGGATTTGCTCTGTCGCTTTGAGTCCCTGGCTCAGCCAATGTTTTACAATGGCTTGTTGTTTGGTATCCAGCGCTTGCATATCCTGATAAACCAACTCAGTGGCAAAGGCATGTGAACACAGCAATAAAGCACCTATCAATCCCCGCATGATGTCTCCCGTTGGCCTCTTTCTCTCACCATATCACACACAACGTGTTTGTCGTGGGCTGAGCCGGGGTATTTTTCCTGCCGTTTGATAACCCACTTTCTTCAGTGAAAAGCTCACTCGTTAAGAGCAAAATTTCTTGTTAGACACAGCTGTCGATTGCTCGTTTAATGCGCCCCATAACCTATACTCATTTAAATTAATTTTTTACTCGTTAAGGAACGTTAATGACAGATTTGATCTCTTCTGAGCAGGCACGTGAATGCTACAACGTGCGCCACTGGAGCCAGGGCTTCTTTGGTATCAATGATCAGGGAGAGGTAACCGCCATGCCGACAGTAGATAACCCGGGGCACGCCGTTACTTTGACACACATTGCCGCGCAAATTAAAGCGCAGGGCTATGGCTTACCAGCATTGGTGAGGTTCCCACAGATCCTTGAGCAACGCGTCAATGACATCTGTCAGGCGTTTAACACGGCAATTGCCGACTATCAGTATCCCAAAGACTACCTGTTGGTTTACCCCATCAAAGTGAACCAGCAAAGAGAAGTGGTTGAAGGGCTGATAGCCAGCCAGGATGGCAAAGAGAAAAAACAACTGGGCCTTGAAGCAGGCAGCAAAGCCGAGCTATTGACGGTACTGGCGTTGAGTGAAAAAACCAGTGCGGTGATCGTCTGTAACGGCTACAAAGACCGTGAATACATTCGCCTGGCGCTGATCGGCGAAAAGCTCGGCCACCGGGTGTATATCGTGCTGGAAAAACGCTCCGAGCTGGATCTGGTACTGGCCGAGGCCAAGGCACTGAATGTGACACCAAGACTGGGCCTGCGCGTTCGCCTGGCTTCGCAGGGCAAAGGTAAGTGGCAGGCAAGCGGCGGTGAAAAGTCTAAGTTTGGCTTGTCCGCTTCTCAGGTGTTAACGGTGGTTGAGCAGCTAAAACAAGCAGACATGCTGAGCGCATTGCAACTGGTGCATTTTCACCTGGGGTCGCAAATGGCCAACATCCGGGATGTACGTTTGGGCGTAAGCGAAGCGGCACGCTTTTACTGCGAGCTGCGCAGACTGGGCGCTAACCTGATCAACCTCGACGTGGGCGGTGGCCTGGCGGTGGATTATGACGGTACACGCAGCCAGTCGCATAACTCGATGAATTATAGTCTGGCTGAGTATGCCAACAATGTGGTGTACACCATTGGTGATACCTGTCAGCAGTATAATCAGCCGATGCCGACCATTATTTCGGAATCGGGCCGGGCGCTGACGGCACATCATGCGGTGTTGATCACTGATGTAGTAGGCACTGAAAGCTACCAGCCGGAGCAGCTGAGCGCGGTTGCCAGCGATGCCCCGCAGCTGCTGCGTAACATGTGGCGTTCGTGGCAGGCACTGAGCGAGCAAAGCGACGACAGAGCCCTGATTGAGCTCTATCACGATACACAGGGCGACCTGGCGGAAGTACACGGACAGTTTGCCATGGGCTTGCTGTCGCTGGAACAACGCGCCTGGGCTGAGCAGGTGAATTTACGTATTTGCTATGAATTGCAGCAAAGAATGGACAATAAAAACCGCTTTCATCGTCCGATCATCGATGAGCTGGGTACCAAACTGGCCGACAAGTTCTTTGTGAACTTCTCGTTATTCCAGTCGCTGCCTGATGCCTGGGGCATAGATCAGGTGTTTCCAGTGCTGCCGCTGAGCGGCCTGACACAGGCGCCGAAAAAGCGCGCGGTGCTGCTCGACATCACCTGCGACTCTGATGGCGCGGTGGATCATTATGTCGATGGTCAGGGCATTGAAAGTACCCTGCCTGTGCCTGAATACACGGCGGATGCCCCCTACTTGCTGGGCTTCTTCCTGGTCGGTGCATATCAGGAGATCCTGGGCGACATGCACAACCTGTTTGGCGACACCCACAGTGTGGTGGCCCGGGTGGATGCGCAGGGTCAGCTGCAAATGGACGACGTCGACGCAGGCGACAGCGTGGCAGATATGATGCGTTACGTACATCTGGACGTAGCGGCATTTAAAGAGAACTTTATTGTTCAGGTTAATACCCGACTGGAAGAGGCCGACCGGGCCATGTGCCTGAGTGAACTGGCGTCGGGCCTGGAAGGCTACACCTATCTGGAGGAGTGCTAAGTGAAGCAGTTGTTCGACCATTGCGACCACTCGTTATACTCAAACGGCATGACGTTTTTGCGTCAGCCCATGGTGCGCGACATCGCCCATATTGAGTCCGACGTGGTGGTACTGGGGTTGCCATTTGATTTGGCCACCTCAGGACGTCCCGGTGCCCGCCTGGGCCCGGATGCGATCCGTCGCGCCTCGGTCCACTTAGCCTGGGAAGGTAAACGTTACCCTTGGCAATTTGCTCTATGGGACAAAATTAGCCTGCACGATGCCGGCGACTTTACTTATCCGGTGGGAGATCCGGAATACTTTACCGCGCAGCTGGAATTGGCGGCAGAGCAGATCCTCCATCAGGGTAAAGCCTTACTTGGGCTGGGCGGCGACCACTTCGTCACCCTGCCCTTGTTACGGGCGCATCAGAAGATACATGGCAAAATGGCTTTAGTGCATTTTGATGCCCATACCGATACCTATAGTCAGGGCTCACGTTACGACCATGGCACTATGTTTTTTCATGCCCCCAGAGAAGGGCTGATCTGTCCGGATCACTCCATCCAGCTGGGGATCCGTACTGAGTTCGAGCAAAGTAATCATGGCTTTGCCGTGGTTGATGCGATGCAGGCCAATGATATGGATGCCCCGACCATTGCCGAGCAGATCAAGGCCAGAGTCGGCGACTTGCCGGTCTATCTGACCTTTGATATCGACTGTCTGGACCCGGCCTTTGCGCCCGGCACAGGCACCCCGGTCTGTGGTGGCCTGAGCAGCGACAAAGTACTCAAGATACTGCGCGCACTGCAAGGGATTAATATCGTTGGTATGGACGTGGTGGAAGTCTCGCCCTCATACGATCAGAGCGAGCTGACGTCCATTGCCGCAGCCACCATCGCCTACGAACTGCTCCATTTATGGGCCATTCGCCACAAATGATTTAAAGCGCCTGCGGGCGCTTTTTATTTCACCATCATCTACTGTTGTTTATGTACACATGCAGGTCACGATACATGTTATCGAGAAAACAATTAAAAAATAGCCGGCACACTACCCTACCAAAACACCCAATGATAAGTTACAGTCATATCCGTAGTTAAAATAGATACAAATAGTGACGTTTGATTGGAGCGCTCTTCAAAGACAAACATATGTTCATTTTTATGAGGCTGACGGAGTAATCATTGACTAAAAATCGCCCCCTTGTCATTGCTGGTTGTTTGAGTTTTCTGGCATCACTGCTGCACGTGTTGTGTATCTGGGGAGGCCCGGATTGGTATCTCTTGTTAGGTGCGGGACAAGAGATGGCAGACATGGCCGCAGCTGGCGATCTTTACCCTACGCTGGTCACTGCATTTATCGCTGTCGTGCTTGCGCTTTGGGGAGTATTTGCTTTCTCTGGTGCCGGTATCATCATTCAACTCCCGTTTTTGAAAACCGCCCTGATACTCATCACCAGTATTTATCTGCTGCGTGGAGTCGCAGGATTATTGGCTCCCTTTGTGACTACATCTGCAGCGATCCAGCAAAACTCCATCACCTTCTGGCTGGTCAGTTCTCTGATATGTTGTGTTTATGGGACCTGCTACTTATTGGGCACAATCAGGCTTTGGGGTGAAGAAAATAATCCCTGAAACGCTGTGCTTTGTTGCTATCAGCGCAAAAAAACAGCTGAACCATGCCTTTTTCGTATCCTCTTTTTTTCCTATCACTGCTAACTTATTGCAGTGCTTTTGGCGAGTTCTTTCAGGGAACAGCCCTTAGCAAGGAAGCAGAATGATGTGTGTTGTGCTGTTCTGAACAGCATAAAAGATGCATAGTCATATACATATCACTGCGAAAAAATGGATGAAGTCTCTTTGGTCAATTGGAATGGTCAAGCTTATGAAAACACCTATTTATGCAACCCTCACTGCCGGTACAATGGCGCTCAGTTTATCACTCCCCCTGCTGGCAGCAAGCAGCGATAACGCTAACTCAGGCGTGGGGATTAACCTCACCGGCATTAATTACTGGTCAAGTCAGTGGACCACGCTGGATGTGATGAAGCATGCCTCTAACGGCAGTGGCCAGCTGTGGGCCACCAGCAATGCCCATACCTGGGAATTTAACACCGGCGATCAGGCACTACTGGATTTGGACGAGCAAGGCTGGCCCCGCACTTTACCTGCGGATTCACCCGACTCGCCTTTTCACTATGTCACCACCATTATTTATCACGATAACCCGCACCATCCGGTCGGCGAGTTTGTGATCTTGTACGAGGGTGAAGGTGAGCTCTATTACTCGGGCCCGGACCTTATCAGCTCAGCACCCGGACGCGACGTGGTACGCATGACTGCGAACAGTTTCTTCCATTTGCAGATCCATGCCACCGACCCAAACAATACCGGCAACCATATTCGCAACATTCGCATTATTGCCCCAGGCGGCAGTTGCAGTGACGCCGCTACGGATTATGCTGCCAGCGCGGCGGACTGTGCCAGCCCTGAGCAGTTTGTGTCGTTCGAGCACAGCTATCAGGCACGGATATTCCATCCACTCTTTTTGGATGATGTGCGCCAGTTCCGTACTTTGCGTTTTATGCAGCTGCTGAGCACCATAGACAACCCGGTTCAGCACTGGACGCAGAGAAACCAGTACGATTACGCCAGCTGGGCCCTCAATGGTGGCAGCCCCTATGAAGTGGCCATTGCCATGAGTAACAAGCTGGGGGCCGAGCCCTGGTACACGCTCCCGGTTCGGGTAGATGATGACTATATCCGCCAGTTTGCCCGGTTGCTGAAAACGCAAAGCGAAGGGAATTCTGCGATATATGTGGAGTTTGGTAACGAGCTGTGGAATAACGCCTGGCCGTATATTTTCGATGGCCTGTATCTCGAAGAGCAAGGTAAAGCCCTGTGGCCCAACACCAGTTACCACGATATTGAATATCGCATGAACTACTACGGGCTGCGCAGCTCGCAGATGTGCGACATCATCAAAACAGAGTTTGCCGAGGAAGCAGAGCGCATACAATGCGTAATGGGCGGCCAGACCGGGGTGCCCTGGATCAGCGAGCAGGCACTCAACTGCCCTATTCACGCAGCGGGCGTGGGCCAGCGCTGTGCCGACAACATGGATGTACTGGCGGTGGGCAGCTACTTTGCCGGTTATTTTGCCGACCAAAAATATCTGCCCATTTTACAGGGCTGGGCCAGTGAAGGGGCTGAAGGTCTCAACAAGCTGTTTGAGGAAATGGATTCGGGCGTACTGTATGGCCTGACCTATAACCCCGATGAGCCCCCCTGGTGGCAGGCACCTGAGCATGGCGCACTGGCACAGGCCAGAGACAATATTCAGGGCAACCTGGCACTGGCCCAGCAAGACGGCCTGATGCTGGCAGCCTATGAGGGCGGCCAGCACCTCACCTATGCCGGAGATATTCGCGATGGCCGAGATACCATCAGCGAGGCATTATTCCTGACTGCCAATCGCGATCCGCGCATGGCGTCAGCGTTTACCAATCACCTCAATGACTGGCAGGCGTCTGGCGCAGGACTATACGTAGTGTTTGAAAGCATCGGCCGGTGGGACAGCTGGGGTGCATTTCCGCTTAAGGAATATCAGACCCAGACCCGTGCGCAGGCACATAAATACGATGCCGTGCTGAGCTTTATTGAGCAGACGCCCTGCTGGTGGACTGGGTGCGAGCAAAGCGTACAAAGTGGTGATAACACAGACAGCTTGCCAGCAGGTGAGGACTCACCTCAGGCCGCGCTGTTGAACCTGAGCTCGTCAGCCCTGTTTGACAGCAATGGCGTTGGCCTGAGCTGGGAGTTCAATCATGTTGCCGCGATACCGGTGAAGTTTCAGGTTTATCGCGATGCGCAACTGATCTGGCATACCACCGCCAACAACTACGAAGATCACTGGCTCCCGCTTAATCAGGACTACCAGTACCAGGTTCGTGCTGTACACCGCGAAACGGGCACAGTGATAGCTGAGGCAAGCCTGAATACCAAAGCCGGTGACAGCGAACCACCCACTGCCCCCGCTCAGTTCAGTGTGCAGTCGGATGGCGCTTATGGCGCAACATTGCAATGGCAACCCAGCGCAGATAATCAGGGCATTCGCTTTTACAAGATTATCCGCAACGGCCAGCCCTATACCCTGAGTGATACAGCCCACTTTGACGACCCTTGGCCACCCAAAGGGGAAGTCAGCTATCAGGTTATTGCTGTCGACCTGGCAGGCAATCAGTCAGATGCTTCGCCTGTCGGCACCCTGATTATTCAGTAATATACGCAGGCTGCCAGTATCAACTGGCAGCCTTCCAAACCAGCAAAGCCTCGTTTTTAGCGCTTTAACTACCTAATACAGCCACACAAACCAAAACAAACCACCCAAAACAACACCTTATTGATTGGTTTGTCATCAGTCTGACATTTTTTCAAATTTTTTACTAAAGAAGTCGCACAACCGGACGATACACTAATCATGGCAGGCAGCGACTATCTCTTCCATCGCCATGACTTTAAAAGCTTTATCAACTTATACCCCAAGATAGTGCTAATCGATACGGCTCGTTCCTGGTTTTTTGGCTTTGAACGAGCAATCCCTTTTTTCATACCAAAACAGCCACAAAAGTACTGTCTCGTCAGACGTTAACTTATGGTTTTAGGTAAATCTCATGCTTTGTCGCATAAATGGGAATCTTCCAGCAGCTGTGCCAGCAGGTTATTAATAAACTGATTATCAAGCCTTTGCTCATAAGCAATATATTTAGGTGGTACAGCCTCTTAAAGGCTCCGCACTGTGTAGGACATTAAGCCCTGAATATCATGGGCATCGGTACTAAGTGTTGAAGTGGAGGCCTGATTAACAGCAGCTCCTGAAGGTCAGGGTGAGAGCATACTTCATTAACGACCATTAACGACCATTAACGAAGTATGCTCTCACCCACCCTGGGTAGAACGCCGCTTGAAACATTATTAGATGGGAAATCGATCTAGGTTGAAAAGAATATAGCCCAAATCCAGGCTGACAGTCACCGGTTGAAAAACGGGTAACTGTCAGGTCAAGTCTGAGCTAGTACAATTCAAACAATTTCTAGTCGGTTCTAAATAGCTCTTGATGTACAGTGTTCTATCAACACCTCAGGTTTATACTCATCAATACTAAAAGGTGCCATTACTGATACGGCACCGGGTGATGGAGCAGTAGAAATAATAATCTCTTCTCCTTCAGAAGACCGAATTACAATGCCGCATTCTGCTTCAATATCTTCCTCTGCATTGATTAATAAAGAGATACTTTCAATAGCTATATTCTCAATCAAAACTTTTTTGAATATATCTTCAGAATCATTTCTTTCCGTCTCGGGTATTAATTCACATTTCAAATATCCAAACTCTTCCCACCCTCCAGCACTTTCTACGTCAGAGCTAAATACCAAAAAGGAAGTTTTACCTTCGAAGTAAAAACGTAATTCCCAAGTACAACCAAGATTTTGTTTATTTGGAATCTCATAGCCACAAAGAATTGAGCCAACTAGAAACTCTTTGAGCTTCGCAATTGAACCGTTCGCAACTTGAATTTGTATATTAGTCAACTTCATTCCCTCTTGCGTCAATTTTTTTCTTTTTCATAGTGTAAGGTTTCATGTGGTTTATCGCCATTTGCTGGAATATCGATACTAGCTCCACCACTACTATTTTCAGGCCTACCAAAAACCCCATTCTCTCCAATCAAGCTACCCGGTGGAGCACTATCTCCGGGGCCAGCAGGTCTAGTCTCACCAGCTAGGGTTTCTACGCAAGAGTGAAAAGACACCCAACCTAAATTGGCATTTGGATGATAGGGCTGCTTTAACTTGGAAACGTAAGACTATTGAATATCGAGCTTTTTATGAGCTCTGCGTAGTGAAATTCGTAAGTCTAAGCTCGGAGTCTTGGAAAGAATCGGTGTCAGACAATATGAAAACGCCCTAGTCTAAGTTGGGATAAATTTAAATGATACTGAAAAAGGTTAGGTGTTAGCCCAGTAGGCGCTCGCACTGCATCAGATTGGCGCGTCGCTTTTTCTCCAGATGCTCACAATAATCTGTCATTGCCTGTTTTCGCCCTACTGCACCATGAAACACCTTGGTAAATCGAGTGGTAAGTTTAAGCCAGTTGTCTGGCTCTATTTGCAATCTGGTCAGCAGTGGTTGGCTTTCGCTGATGTAACCCCGTTTATCTGCCCGCATACACCGGCCTGTTAATTCAACCAGCTGAATGTAGTAGGTCAGTTCAAACGGGAGACCACTTGGCATGTTTGCTCTGGAGTTCCCTGCAAAGCGTCGTAAGTGCTTGGGTTGTTTGCCCTTCCGTGCGCACTCAATACGCTTTTTGATACTGGTATAGTCCGAAGTTTCCGGAGTCTCAGCCACTTTGGCTCTGACAGGGTTCAGGTCAACATATGCCATGCAGGCTGCCAGTGCCGCTGTATCCAGTAAAGCCTGTGACTTGAACCTTCCTTCCCAAAAGCGACCTGTGCAACCATCTTCTTTATTGGCTCTGCGGGCTATGTCTTCATTCAATACCCGCATAAACCAGCTGATACTCGCGAGGCGTATTTTGAATTCAGCAATATCAGCCGCCAGCATACTGTACTCTGACTCGCTCAGCTCATCACCGTTAACGAACTTATGCGTCAGCCAGTTGCCTTTGAACAACTTATGCCAGCGAATGACTATCGCTTTATCTGACAACCTTTCTGCTTTCTTATCATCCACATACAACACTAGGTGCGTGTGATTGCTCATCACCGCATAGCCACACACCTCAATGCAAAACACCTTGACCAGCGCCAGCAGTTTTTCCTCGACCCAATCTCGCCGGTGCTCATATGACTTACCCGTTAAGCGGTCTTCACCGCACAAAAATGCCCGACGAACACACAGGGAAATACAGTGATAATATTTGGTATCGGTTAAGCTGACCTGCTTCTTCCTTGCCGTTGGCATAGTCCATTGTCCTCAATCCTTTGAGTGTGTTCTAAGCGTAGACGTCACATCAAAAGTGCGCCATTTTTAGGTGGGTGATTGAGATGGACGCTCCTAAATCGGCGTCAATGCGCCAAACTGAGAGTGATATTTACAGTTAACAGGAGCATCCATCATGAATCAAGTTAGCACATTATCCATCGACTTGGCTAAAAACGT
>NZ_JAKRFZ010000020.1 GCF_022347765.1 Pseudoalteromonas sp. OOF1S-7
GGAACTGAGCGAGCATCCAGCACCCAGAATTACGGTAGTATTTTCCTCTTCTTTAAGGTCCCGCAATGCGTAGCTTAATTTTAGAAAAGTGTGTTCCTGATTACCCATAATTCCTAGTTATCCTTACATTGTTAATGACTCTTGCATGAAACACCAAAAAGCAAGCTCAAGCAACAAAAAAAACATTTCATTATCATATGAAACAAATTTCTTCTTCGTGAAATCGCAATTTCAGTTCCACAAGCCGTCGTGTCAACCCCACTCGAATGGGAAATTCAATTAAATATAATGAGTTATAAACATATCGACTTGTACTTCCTGCCCCTAAATGCCATCAAAAGGTTTAGTATGGACACGCTGACAGAACATAAAAAGAACACAAAAGTAAAATCTTTGTGGTTAGGCAGTACCTTTCGTCGGAGGAATTATTGGCTGTCTGGTCGTTCAGGTTACAACGCAAGTGTCCATAGCTGTAGATGATGTCTGGGTTGGTGAAGTCAGGCTGGGGGTACTAGCTCAGACTTGACCTGACAGTTACCCGTGTTTCAATCAGTGACTGTCAGCCTAAATTTGGGTCAAGTTCCTTTCACCCAGGTCAATTTTTCATCTAATTATGTTTCACGTGGCGTTCTGCCATAGCATTTCCTCCTTGATGAGTTCGGTCATCATACAAAGCTACGAATACAACCTTGCACTTCGTGCCTTTGCGCAGATAAGGCATCGCTTATGTGTTTATTTTTACTCGTCTGACCTGATTGCGCATGGCCTCTCTGGCGTTAAACAGGAACCTCATACTTGGCATTATAGGTGTGATGGGCGTAAGTGGTCTGAATCTGGCGCTGTTTTCAGGGCTGTCGCACACCCCAGTAACAAATGGCGCCTTGATCATGGCGCTGCCCTATCGTCACAACCGTTATGGCTGCGCTGCTAAGCAGAACACTGATAGCCCAGATACAGCTTTTGCAACTGGCGGTCGCTTTTGGCGGTGTATTGCTGGTTGTGGTTAACGGCGACCTGAGAAGTCTTTTAAACTTGCAGCTTAACCAGGACAATCTCACCATCATGCTGGGCATGCTTGCCTGGCCGGGTTATACCGTATGCAGGTCAAAGGTATCGGGCTGGCTGCCGCAGCCGGGGTTTTCTTTGCTTACCACAGCAGTTGGTCTGGTTGGACTGTCTGTCGCAAGTATGTTTCAGGCTGAGGTGCACCCTGTGCAGGAGCTGATGGCACTCCCCTGGCCGATACCAAAAGTAATCGAGGTTAGCTGACCACAACAGGCTAAGAGCAGCGATGAAGTGCCACAATCCTGGGTTTATCCCCTTTGATTTAGAACAACGTTAAACAATGGGCTGTGAATACGGCTCAGTGGGATAGCTAAGATTAACATCACTATGGTTACGCAGTTCCCGACTCTCAAGCGTCCGGGATGATAACTGTATGTGAGTATTGGCGCTACTTTGCACTACTGCGTTGTGTTTGAGTAACTTCTGGCCAGGCCAGCCTTCCCATTTCCAAAAATCGCAATTTCATTTCCACAAATCGCCACGCTAAACCCAGACTCAAAAGTCACACAAAATCATATAATACAATAACTTAAAAATTGGCACATGACTTGTAGTGACTATACCTAAATACCCACAGAGGAAATGGTATGGACATACAGGTCGAACAGAAAAAGAGCATAAAAGTAAACTGGTTGTGGCTGGGTGGTGTTGCTTTGTTTGTCATTATGACTGGCTGGCTGCTTGCCCAGCCAACGGCGCAGGCGTCTCTGGCAACGGGTGATGCCTGGATTGGAGACGTCAGGCAGGGGGATTTGACAATTTCGGTGGCCGGATTTGGTCAGCTAAAGTCACGTACGCCGCGTCTGATCAGTGCAGCCAGTGAGGCCACGGTTGAAGAGATTATACTGCGTCCGGGTGCTGAGGTCACACCCGACAGTATCATTATGCGGCTTCAGGATGCCAATCTGGCGCAGGCACTTAAAGATGCAAAACGGGCGCTGCAACAGGCGAAAGATCAGTATTTACAGGCGGATATTAATCAGCAGCGAGAAATGCTGTCGCACCAGGCAAGCCTGGAGATCTTAAAATCTGAGCTGGAAAGCGCTGAGCTGGAGGTCTCTGCCCAGGCGGGTTTAGTTGAAGATGGCGCGGTGTCTAAGCTGGACTTTCAGCGCACGGTTTTGGAGCATCGTCAGCTTAAGCGGCGTATTGAGATTGAGCAGCGCAGAATTACTCAGCTGCAAACACTGCATCAGGCCAATTTGCAGCTGGCAAGCTCGGATATCGACGCCGCCGAAGAGGCCTATGGGCTTATTCAGCACAGGGTGGACCGCCTGACGGTGCGCGCGGGACTCACCGGCGTAGTACAGCAATTACATGTTGAGCTGGGGCAAAGTGTGCCGCTGGGCGCCCAGCTGGTGCTGGTTGGCAGCACAAAAGACTTATATGCACAGCTGCAAATTCCGCAGGCGTATGCCGAGCAAATAAAGCTTGAGCAGTCGGTACAAGTGAATACCCGAACCGACCTGATAGCCGGCACCATTTCGCGCATTAACCCTGTGGTGCAAAACGGCAACATTGAAGTCGAAGTGGCCCTGCCCGCTGCGCTGCCCGACAGCGCCCGGCCCGAGCTGAATATTGAAGGCACCATTCATATCAACACGCTTAAAGATGCGCTTTATATCGACAAGCCCGTTGGCGCCAAAGCGTTCAGCACCGCCACTTTATATCGCATCGAGCCCAATACCCAACAAGCACAGGCCATTGAGGTACACTATGGCGCCCAGACCGCACAGCATATTCAGTTGCTCAGTGGCGCACAGCCAAAGCAGCGCTTTATTCTGTCGGATATGGCATCCTACCAAGGTGAGCCGGTCGTGTACCTGAGTAAATAAGGAAACAACAATGAACAACAAATGCGTTATTGAACTCAACGATATCACCAAACACTTCCTGCTCAGCGGTATGGAAACCCAGGCCTTACGGGGCGTGAACATGAGTATTAACGAGGGCGAGTATGTGTCTATCTCCGGCCCTTCCGGTTGTGGTAAGTCGACCTTACTTAATATTTTGGGCCTGCTGGATACGCCCAGCAGCGGCCGCTATCAAATAGCCGGTAACGATGTCAGCCAACTCAGTGTTAATCAGCGAGCATCGCTCAGGAACAAGCATATTGGCTTTGTCTTTCAGTCGTTTAACCTCATCGATGAGCTAAGCGTGTTCGACAACCTGGCGCTGCCAGTGAAGTACAGTGAGCAGCCTTTAACTGGTACGCAACTCAAAGAGCGGGTGATGCACTGCCTGGAGCTGGTGCAGATGACCCACCGGGTTGACCACCAGCCCAATCAGCTCTCGGGTGGTCAGCAGCAGCGCATCGCCATTGCCCGGGCGCTGGTTAACCGGCCGGATATTCTGCTCATCGACGAGCCTACCGGTAACCTGGATTCCAAAAATGGTGATGCCGTCATGCAGATGCTGCACGATCTGAATGCGCAAGGCACTACGATGTGTATGGTGACGCACGACCCCAGATATGCCGATATGGCTGGTCGTAAACTCTTCCTGCTTGACGGTGTGATGGTCGACGAGGTGAAACTGGAGATGGCGGGATGATGAAAGAAGAACTCAAACTGGCCGCAGCCAACCTGAAAAAACTGCCTGGCTTCAGCATAACCGTGGTCCTCACACTGGCGCTGACACTGGCGGCACTGTGTGTGGTGATCAACATTAATCATCGGCTGCTGACCAAGCCCTTACCCTACCCCAACGCCGATACTCTGTGGGTGACCGATCAGAGCGAAACCATAAATGGCGAAACACAATACGGTTTTCAGATGCTGCCCACGCAGCTACTGATCTATCAGGATCAACAGTTTATTGACCAAATGGCTATGCTGCACCACACCTCGCCCCGGCTGATGGATGTAGATAACCGCCCCACCGTGGATGTGCTGCGCGTATCACCGGAATTTTTCTCGTTACTGGGTGTGCCCATGCACCTGGGCCGGGCACTGAACGCCAACGAAGGCGTCAGCGATGAGCAAAAGGTGCTGGTGCTGAGCTATCAGGCTTGGCAGGACAACTTTAACGCCGACCCTAAGGTGGTAGGCTCCTTTACCCAGCTTAACCGGGTGGCCTATCAAATCATAGGCGTCGCGGCCGCCGAGTTTGAAGTGCCGGAAATCTTTCGCAGCTTTGCTATCAGCGGATTCAGCAGTTTTCCAGAGGCGCTCAGCACCACCAACAACTGGAACAGCATCAGCAGTCAGTTTAATGGTATTGCCCGCCTCAAGCCGGGAGTAAACCCAGAGCAGGCCAATCACGCGCTGGGCGAGCAGATCAATGCGTTGTATCAATCCCAGGAGAACGTGGCACCCGATACCGCGATCGGCGCACACTTTACACCACTGCGCAGCAGGATCATCGCCGAGAGCGATAGCCTTGCCCTGAGCTTACTATTTTCGGCTGCGGTACTGGTGCTCATTGCCCTGACCAATGTCACTAACCTGTTTTTATCTCGCGGTGCGCAAAAACAACGCACTATGGCCATCCAGGCGGCGCTGGGTGCCAAGCCCCGGCACATCTTTATCAGTATGTTTTGTGAATGCGCGTTACTGATTGGCGCAGCAACGATATTAGGCCTACTTGCCGCGCAGTGGCTGAATGTGTTGCTGGCTGAAGATCTCAGCTACCTGTTTACCCGCATGCAGGCCTTATCGCTCGATGCACCCACCATTGTAGTTGCACTTGTGCTGGCTTTGCTGATCACTCTGCTAGTTGCGGCCATCACCAGCAGCCAGGTTAACTATCAGGCCCTCACCGACGCCCTGCACGCGAGCGGCAAAGGCACTGGCGCGCAAATCTCTGCCAGAACCCGCCATATCCTGGTGGCACTGCAAGTGATGTTTGCCAGTTTACTGCTGTTTCTGGCCGCCAATAAACTGTTGCCCGCCTATCAGGAAATGACCCACCCAACCGGCTTTGAAACTGAATACCTGTACTACGTGCGTGTCGATGGCAGCGCCACTGAAATTGACCAGTTTGAACTGACCCGTCAGGTTAAAAATACCTTAAGTGCGCAAACGGGCATCAACTCTGTGGCTGCCAGCATGACCTCTCCACTGGTGATGGGCTGGAAAAATTACCTGTACGACGAAAACATCGCCCTGCTAGGGATCATGAGCTTTGCGTTTTTAGATGAAGATGCCTTTACCACCTTAGCGTTGCCACTCAGACAAGGGCGCAGCTTTTCCCCCATTGCGGCGTCCGGTGAAGACAACAACGAAATTGTGCTTTCCGAATCACTGGCAAAGCGTCTGTATGGCGAAGCAAGTCCCGTAGGGCAGACGTTATACATAGACCAGCAAACACCCAGAAAAGTGGTGGGCGTCGTCGGTGATGTTTACGTGCCCACCGGCCCGCTTGGTTATGAGCTGGAGCGTTACTATGTGCCGCTCACCGAAGGCAGCAACGCGTTCATTATCAAAGCCGGCGGGCCCTTGTCTCAGTCTCAGCTCAGTGAAGTACTGAGGGACATTCACCCGACCTTAAACTTCTCGGCTTTCAGGAAAGTGGATGATATGCTCAGTCAGCGACTCAGACAAACCTGGCTTCAGGCCATGCTGACTGTGGCTTTGCTAACCCTGACGCTCAGTCTGGCCGGTGCGGGCATTTATGGGGTACTCAGCTACAGTGTGCAGATGCGTCGCTACGAGCTGGGCATTCATTTGTCTTTGGGTGCGCATACCCATAAACTGACCGCCATGATTGTAAAGCAGAGCTTTGTGCCTATTTTTACCGGGCTAGCCGTGAGCCTGTTGTTTACCACGCTGGGCTACCTGCTGTGGTCACGCATTGGCGAAGGACCTGTCGAGGTGAACTGGCTGGCCGTGTTGAGCAGTATTCCAGTTATGTTACTGGTCGCCTTTATTGCCAGCTATCTGCCGGTGCAAAAGGTGATCCGTCAGGATCCTATTCGGGCCCTGAGAAATGAATAATAAATCAAACAATAATCAATGAGGAAATGCAGGCGCACGTTCGCGCCTGCCTGTTACACCATGCAAGGCACCCTACTTATCGTTGACGACAAGGCCGATATTCGCCTCAGTCTGCACCTGTTGCTGAAAAACAGTGGCTTTACCACCATTCAATGCAGCTCGCTGAGTGCGGCTGCACAAACACTCGCAGAACAACCCATTGACCTGGTATTGCTCGACATGAATTATGAGCTGGACACCACCTCAGGTCAGGAAGGGCTTAATTTTTTGTCTGAGCATGCCGTACCTGACCCATCCAGCCCGGCTTTTATTGCCATGACCGCCTGGTCCAGCGTGAACCTGGCGGTAGAAGCCATGCAGCGTGGCGCGGTGGATTTTTTCGCCAAACCCTGGGACAACCACGCCGTGCTGATGATGATTAAAAAACATCTGGGGCTGCGACAGATGACGCGAACTCAGCAAAGCGCTGTACCTGCAAGCAAGCAAACGCTCGATAAAGGACTGCTGTGGCTGAGCCCGCAAATGCAGACACTGAAAAAACAACTAGACCGGGTTGCCCCGACCGGGGCCAATATTTTGCTGCGCGGTGAGAACGGCACGGGTAAATCGCACATTGCACAGTACCTGCACCAGCACAGCGCACGCGCAGGTAAACTGGTCAGTGTTAACATGGCAGCCATCCCCGAAACCTTGTTCGAGAGTGAGCTGTTTGGCCATCTCAAAGGGGCATTCACCGATGCCAGACAGAACCGCGAAGGCCGCTTCAGCCAGGCCAGCGGCGGCACCCTGTTTTTAGATGAAATAGCCACCCTGAGCGAGTCGCAACAAGCCAAGCTGTTGCGGGTACTGGAAAGTGGCGAATATGAACCGGTTGGCTCCGACAAAACCCGCCATGCGGATTGTCGTCTGATCAGCGCCACTAATGCGGATTTAGAGGCACGGCAGGCACAGGGCGCATTTCGCCAGGACCTGTATTTCAGGCTCAATACCATAGAGCTCACAGTGCCGCCACTCAGGCAGCGCGGTGATGAAATCATCCCGCTGGCCAGGCACTTTATTGCGCAGCATGCGCGGCGCTATGATTTACCGCAGCCGGCTTTGTCAGCCTGTGCCTGTAACGCCCTGCAAGCCTACCACTGGCCGGGCAATGTGCGGGAGCTCAGCCATATTATGGAGCGTGCCGTGCTGATGTGTGATGAGGCCGAGCTCAGCGCCCGTCAGTTACCAGTCAAGACGGCCAGTACCGAAGTCGACAGCCCGGTATCGGAGCTGATCACTCTGGAGCAGGCAGAGCAAAAACTCATAAAAATGGCACTGGCTCAGTGCCTCGACAATGTGGAGGATGCCTCGGTTTTACTGGGAATAAGTAAAAGTGCGCTATACCGGCGCATGGATAAGTTCAACATCAAAACCCGACAGCCCTGAACCTGATGTCTCTGAACTACGAGCGATTCACAACGCTATTTTTAACGCTTGTCTGGCTGCTGCTGGCCAGTCTCAGCACCGGGTTACTGCTGAGCCTGGGCAGCGGCTGGCTGGGTGTTGTTACCCTGTGGGTGCTGGTATTGTGCCCGGCGGCATTGCTGCTACAGAGCATAAAACAGCGCCTTGTGCAGCCCTTTTACCACCTGACCACCACAATCGAAGCCATGCGCCTTGAGGATTATGGCCAGCGTTTTTACAGCGCCGACCAAAGCGGGATCCTGGCACAATTACAGGCTGAAACCAGCCAGCTGTGCACGCACTTGCAGGCGTATAAATCGGCACGGGATCATCAGGCTATTTTACTGTTTCGGCTGATTGAGCAGCTGCCCAGTCCGATTGCCATTTTCGACCAAAGCAATGTGCTGGTGCATGCCAACGACGCGTTCTCGAACTGGACCGGCAAGCCCTGGCAAACGCAAAGGCTGACTAAGGCACACCATTTCAGCCTGGTTCAGTCCAGTGGCCAGTGGCAGTTCAGCCACCCGTCGCTTGCGCAGCAATGGCAACTTAGGCAAAGCCGGATCCCCATTAATGACAGCCATGCCCATTTGTTGATCCTCACCGATGTGCAGTCGGTGGTCAGTCAGGCGCAGCGCGACGCCTGGCAAAAAATGATCCGCATTCTGAGCCATGAGATCCACAACTCGCTCTCCCCCATCAAGTCGCTGGCACAAACGCTGCAGATGCTGCAACCCGGCGCGGATACGCAAGCCGATTTTGATCAGGCGCTTGCGGTCATTGTGCAGCGCAGCGATGGGCTGATGTCGTTCGTCAATCGCTATGCGAGCGTTGCAAGACAACACCAGTTGCATTTGGAGGAAGTCACCACAGATACCCTACTGCGCCCAATGCAGGCGCTTTATGGCACGCAGCTCACCTGCTCAGTCACAGCATCTTTTACGCTGCATGTGGATGTCAGCCTGATGGAGCAAGTGTTGGTTAACCTGCTCACCAATGCGCTGGAGGCCAGTGAAAAGCCTGACTGTGTTGAGATTGTCATCAGCAAAACCTCTCAGTATGCCTTTATCGACATCCTGGATCAGGGGCCTGGCGTCAGTAATCCAGACAATCTGTTTGTGCCTTTTTACACCACAAAAGAAAATGGCAAAGGCATTGGCCTGGTGCTGTGTAAGAATATTGTGGAGCAGCACAATGGCCAGCTAACGCTGGTCAATCGTACTGATCAGCGCGGTGCCAGGGCCAGGATACAGTTGCCGCTCGGTTAGTGTTGTGGAGTGCGGTATTACTGGTCTACAAAAATCAGTGAATCGGTATCAAAGCCCCGCTCGGCCGCCATACGCACAAACTTGTCGATAATACCCTGGTCGACTTGCGGGGTTCTTGAAAGCAGCCACAAATAATCTGTGTCCGGGCCTGAAACAAAGGCATACTGGTAGTTGTCATGATCCAGTTCAAACACCACGTAGGCACCATAAAACGGACCAAAGAATGACACTTTCAGATAAGCTTCATTATCCTGATTGACAAAAAATGCTTTGCCCTCGGCTTCTCGCCACTGGTTTTCCTCGGCATTAAAACCACGATTGATGACCTTTACGCCACCATCATCGCGCATGCTGTACTGGGCCGTGACTTTGCTCAGCCCGCGCTCAAAAGAGTGATCAAGCCGGGCAATTTCATACCACTTACCCAGATAGCGATTAAGCTCAAAATTCCCCACGGGCTGCACACCCTGCGGCATGCCCAGACAGCTGCTAAGGACCAGCGTCATCATAATAATTAACAGTGTTTTCAATGTGTGCCCCTTCTAAACCGACAGACTCTATTACGGCTAAGAAAACGCGCCGGTTCACTGTTTGGTGAATTTACCTTAACACAGATATATATCAGTCATATCACGGCGCACCAAACGCCGTCATCCTGGCCTGCGAGCCGGGAACCACCAAGCGTAGCGTTAATGCCAAAGGGAACGAAAGTGGTGTCGGTAAGCAGATCCCGTGTCGGAGCACGGGATGACCGAGGGGGCATTGAGCACAGAATCGCTCTAAACACCGTCATCCCGGCCTGCGAGCCGGGAACCACTAAGCGTAGCGTTAATGCCAAAGGGAACGAAAGTGGTGTCGGTAAGCAGATCCCGTGTCGGAGCTCGGGATGACCGAGGGGGCATTGAGCACAGAATCGCTCTAAACACCGACATCCCGGCCTGCGAGCCGGGAACCACCAAGCGTAGCGTTAATGCCAAAGGGAACGAAAGTGGTGTCGGTAAGCAGATCCCGTGTCGGAGCACGGGATGACCGAAGGAGGTGTTGGGAAGAGACTCGCTCTAAACGCCGTCGCCCCGGCCTGCGAGCCCAATAGTTCAATCAGGCTTTTTTAACGAATTTGGCTGTGACCATCATTTCGCCCACGCCATCGACCTTACAATCCAGTTCATGATCTTTTTTGTCCAGCACACGGCGGACCAGGGCCTTGGTGCCAATTTTGATCACCTGAGAGCTGCCTTTGATTTTCAGATCTTTGATAACCGTCACCTTGTCGCCGTCGGCCAGCAATGCGCCGTTGGCATCTTTTACCTGGATCAGATCGTCTTCATTGACTTCATGTGGGTTCCACTCATAAGCACACTCAGGGCAAACCAGATTACTCTGGTCCTGATAAACATATTCAGAGTTACATTTTGGGCAAGGAGGTAAAGACATAATTACTTACTACATATTGATTCATTTGGTCTGCATAGTAATGGCTCAGCCCCGGATGTGCCAGTGCTAAGCCTATATTTATTGATTTAGTGCAGGTGAGCATAAACGCGTCACGATTATAGGCCGCTTTTGGCCTGCGCTATCACAGTGTGTACTCTGGCTGGCAAGCGGCCCCGCCGCGCTGTGCACAGGTAAATAGTTTCACTCACGGGGTGTTCCAGCGAATGAACGCGTATTTGTTCCTGCCGGGCAAAGGCCTCAACCGCAAAAGCAGGCAACACAGTAAACCCGATCCCCCGGCTAACGGGCTCGAGGATCAGGTTGATCTGGTTAGAAAAGCCTTTGCGTGCAAACTGAGCACAGTGCTGAAACTGCGCAAAATTGGCACTGAGCAACAGTTCGCTGTGATGTGCGCCATCGGGATGGTCGATAAACCCCAGCGATTCCAGATTTTCCCAGCTTGGCGTATGTACCTTTGCTGGTGTTACCAATAACAAAGGCTCTGTGGCGATTGCCTCGCACCTGACCTCGGCCGATTTAGCCTTTAACGTGGTCAGGCCAAGTTCTGCGCTACCCTGTGCCACCGCCTTGATGATTGTCTCATTCGGTGCAAAGCGGTGATCAATGACAAGCTCAGGGTGGCGCGTCTGCAGTGCCAGCAAGTGCGGATATAACCTGAGTCCGACACTGCCGGGTGACATCACCCTGACTGCGCCTTCAAACGGCGGATCCTCGCCGATACTGGACTCAAGGTCCGACAAACTTTGCAGAATTTGCTTTGCCTGCGTGCGCAACCGTTGCCCGGCCTCCGTCAGCACAACCTGCTTGCCGTCGCGCAGCAGCAAAGCAACGCCAAAGTGCGCCTCTAACTTTTGCACATGCTGGCTCACACCCGATTGTGTCATATGCAGCTGCTCAGCCGTGCGGGTAAAGTGCCCAATTCGAGCCAGGGCGCAAAATGTTCGTAGCCAGGTGTTATTAACCATCACAAAATATACTTATTTTGATTATTTTTAATAATTTTACTTGATAGTTGAGTCTTTGTAACCTGCACAGTATTCAAACAGAGGAGAGCATTCTATGAGCCAGGTTTATCCACGTAATTTTTCGCATATTGGCATCTCAGTCCCCGACCTGGAAAAGGCCGTTGAGTTTTACACTCAGGTAATGGGCTGGTATGTCATTATGGCCCCCACCGACATTGTTGAAGACGACAGCGCCATCGGAGAAATGTGCACCGACGTATTTGGCGCGGGCTGGAAGCGCTTTCGCATTGCGCACTTGTCTACCGGCGATCGCATTGGCGTAGAGCTGTTTCAGTTCGATAACCAGACCAACCCCGATAATAATTTTGAATACTGGAAAACCGGTGTCTTTCATTTTTGTGTGCAAGATCCGGATGTGGAAGGTCTGGCAGATAAAATCGTGGCCGCAGGTGGTAAAAGGCGAATGGAAAAGCCGCGCTATTACTACCCCGGCGAAAAACCCTATCGGATGATTTATATGGAAGACCCGTTTGGCAACATCGTTGAGATTTACAGCCACAGTTATGAGCTAATTTACAGCGCAGGCGCCTATCAGGAATAACACCGCACGGGGCTGAACATATCGGCCCCGCTTATTTACCGACTTGCTTGTTAGCGCCCCACAGCGCAACACCCAGGGCTATGCCAGCGCTGGCACACGGAGCAATGGAAAAAGCCAGGATATCAAAGGTTACCCCAGCTATTACGCCAATGGCAGTCCCGATACCTGCACCAATTCCAATATACAAGCCCGGATTAGGTCCGGCCTCAGCTTGCTTGTCTGTCATGTTTATTTCCTTATGCCCATCATAAATTGGCTTAATCTTATACACAGGCGCAAAAAAAGCACAATACAAAATTGTATGCCAAAGCGGTGCGAAAATACGATATGCTTTAACGCAGTGACGCTAGCCTCAGGTTTGTATGCATATTTTATTAGTTGAAGATGACCCGGATACGGCCGAGTTTATCTGCGCCGGGCTGGCGCAGCACAATGCCCGCGTGCAGCATTGCAATAATGCTGAGCAGGCTATGCTCAGCGCCTCTGCCACTGCCTTTGATGTGATTATTTTTGACCGCCTGTTGCCCAACATGGACGGTCTGGACGCTGTCAGGGTGTTGCGCGCCAGTAAAGTCAGGACACCCATCATCATGCTCACCGCACTGAGTGATACCGCCGATCGGGTCGCCGGGCTTGAAGCCGGCGCCGACGATTATCTGGTCAAACCCTTTGCCTTTGCCGAGCTGTATGCCCGTTTAAAGGCCCTTGCCAGGCGTCAGCCGCTCAGAGCAGATACACTGGAGCTGGTGATTGGCGAGCTGCGGCTCAACCGCACTTCGCGCCGGGTATACAGGGCCGGACAAGAAATTGAGCTGATGCCCAAGGAATATCAGATCCTGGAATACATGATGCAAAACCCCGAGCAGCTGATCACCAAAACCATGTTACTGGAACAAGTCTGGGGGTTTAGTTTCGACCCCAAAACCAGCCTGGTGCAAACCCATGTCAGCCGCCTGCGCAATAAGCTGGATAAGCCCTTTGCCTTTGACATGATCAAAACCATTCGTGGCAGCGGTTATCTGCTGACGGGCAGTCACTATGATTAACCGTTATCATCTTAAGCACACAGCACTGCTTGGCGGCACGCTCTGGGCCACCCTGCTGTTGCTGTTGTGGTTCACAGGTCAGCTGTTGGTGTGGCAGGATAAACAAGCGCAGCAACATGAGTTTGAGGAGTTTCTGGGCGAGATTGAGAGCGCGCTGGAAGAGCATGGCCTGGAACACGTGTTACAGGAATTTGAGCTGGAGGAAGATGAAGTCTGGCCCGATAGCGAAGCGCAAACCCATTTGTTCGACGAAGGCTGGCTGGTTGCACTGTTTAAGCAAGAGCGGCTACTTTTGGGCGCCAATACCAGGCTGACCGTGGCCTCAACGCCGCAGTGGCAAAGCGTATCACTTGGCGAGGAAGGCAATGTAGAACTGCTGTCAGCTTCGGTGAACTTACCCGACGACCTGCAACTGCATTACTGGCAAAAGCGAGACGAACTGCACACCCACAGAGCCGAGTTTTATACGCAAATAACACACTGGTTTGCGCTGCTCAGCCTGCCACTGATTTTAGCAGCCATTGCCTGGTTGCAGTACAAGCGCACCCGCACTTTGCAGGCACTCTCTGATCAACTCGCTCAGGTGGCCCACTCGCCGGATTCAAAGCGCACTGACGTCAGCACCTCAAACCCGGACATAGTTGCGCTCAGCCTTGCCATTAACCGCATGCTGGATGAAATCACCCGGCTGCATGGCAACCTGAAAACCATGTCGGTGGGGATCGCCCACGATCTGAAAACCCCTTTATCGCGCATTTCAAATCGCCTGCAAAGTATGGTTCAGGACGTCGACAACCCGGCAATCCTGGAAGGCCATATCGACAAAGCCAACAATGAACTGGCGCAGGTCATCAATACCTTTAACAACCTGGTGCGTCTCAATGCCATCGAATCGGGTAAGCATATTCAGGGCTTTAAAACCTTTGATTTATCAGCCCTGATCGACGAACTGGCACAAAGCTATCAGCCCGTCTTTGAAGACAGCGGCCGACGCTTTGAGGTGTCGATTGTGCCCGCCGTGCATTGTCATGGCGACCGCGACTTACTGGGCCAGTTGATCTGCAACTTACTGGAAAATGCATTGGAACACAGCCACAGTGATGCCCATGTCTGGCTGCGGCTACAAAATCATACCGACAGCGCCCTGCTGCAAGTTGGTGACGATGGCCCCGGGATCCCTCTGGGCGACCAGCCAAAAGTCTTTGATAAGTTCTATCGTGCCGATATCAGCCGCGGCCGCCCTGGCAATGGCCTTGGACTCAGCATAGTGCGGGCCATTTGCGACGTACATAAAGCGCATCTATGCCTACTTGAACAACAGCCTGGTGCCGTATTTAATATTGAGATCCCCATACGCTCTGCACGGAGTGATTAGTGCTAGCTGGTGTGGCTCTATTATTTATCTCCTAGGCACACTTCTCGATTTCGGCACCCCGGCCTGCGAGCCGGGTACTGCCAAGCGCAGCGAAAAAATCTCTTTGAACTAAGGTATTGTCGGCAAATCGATCCCGTGTCGGAGCACGGGATGACCGAGGGGCGTTGGGCACAGAGTCACTCTAAACACCGTCATCCCGGCCTGCGAACCGGGAACCACCAAGCGTAGCGTTAATACCACCAGGAACAAAAGAGGTGTCGGTAAGCAGATCCCGTGTCGGGGCACGGGATGACCGAGCGGGCGTTGGGAGCAGAGTCGCTATGAACACCGTCATCTAGGCCTGCGAGCCGGGAACCACCAAGCGTAATATTAATGCCAGAGAGAACGAAAGAGGTGCCGGTAAGCAGGTCCCGTGTCGGAGCACGGGATGACCCTGGGGGCGTTAGGAGCAGAGCCGCTCTAAACACCGTCATCCCGGCCTGCGAGCCGGGAACCACTTAACGTAGCGTTCATGCCAAAGGGAACGAATGAGATGTCGGTAAACAGATCCCGTGTCGGAGCACGGATGAACGAGGGGGCGTTGGGAGCAGAGCCGCTCAAAACACCGTCATCCCGGCCTGCGAGCCGGGAACCACTTAGCGTAGCGTTCATGCCAAAGGGAACGAATGAGATGTCGGTAAACAGATCCCGTGTCGGAGCACGGATGAACGAGGGGGCGTTGGGAGCAGAGCCGCTCAAAACACCGTCATCCCGGCCTGCGAGCCGGGAACCACCAAGCATACAATTTTGTATTAAAGCCGTATGGCAACTGTATAACCTTTCCAAGCGGTTTCGCTCTAGACTTAATGCATCCCTAAGTAAGAGAGTGAAACCATGTTTAGACTAACCCCGCTTAACATACTGCTGCTCAGCGTTTGCCTGGGCCTGGCCGGGTGTGGTGGCAGTGATACCAATCACAGCGCCCAGGACAATACAAACAATGACGCAAACCCCACGGCCCCCGTACAACCCGATCCGGGTGGTTCAGGCGGAAATAATTCCGACTCAGATGGTGGCAGCACGGGAGAGGTACCCGACGACACGGTATCCGAAGCCGATCCGACCTTTGCCACCGCCGTCAGTACCTCACGGTTTTTGCAACAGGCCACCTTTGGGACCCGGCCACAGGACTTGGACACACTGACGGGAAAAAGCGCATCAAGCTGGTTTAAAGCACAACTTAAAGTACCGCCCAGCCTGATCATGCCGGTGGTGAGCGAGTTTACCCCACCGCCCACTGCAGAAGATGATTTTAATGCGCTGTACATCGAATCGACCAGTGTCGCCTTCTGGCGCCATGCCATTGCCGGTGAAGACCAGCTGCGTCAGCGCATGGCGTTTGCCCTGTCTGAGCTTTTGGTGGTCTCCAATGCGGGCGGCGAAGAGCTGACCGACATACCAGAGGCCGTCGCCTCGTATCAGGATATCCTGATCCGGCATGCCTTTGGTAACTACCGGGAACTGCTCGAAGCGGTCACCTACTCTCCCGCGATGGGCTTTTACCTCACCTATATGGGCAACCTCAAAGGCGATGAGGTTACCGGCAGAATGCCCGACGAAAACTACGCCCGCGAGTTACTGCAATTGTTCACCATTGGCGTGGTTGCTCTGAACCCGGACGGCACCGAGCAAAAAGATGACAATGGCGCAACAAAAGAGCTTTACACCAACCAGGACATCACCGGACTGGCACGGGTATTTACCGGCCTGGATATGGACTATGACACCTCAGATGCACAGGAAATAAACGAATTTGCGCTGCCCATGGCCGTCTACCCGGAGCATCACAGCGAAAAAAGCAAGACCTTTCTGGGCACCACCATCGCCGCAGGTACAGGACCCAAAGCATCGGTAACACAAGCGCTGGACCATATTTTTGCTCACCCGAATGTGCCGCCGTTTGTGTCAAAGCAGCTGATCCAGCGACTGGTCACGTCTAACCCCTCACCCGCTTACGTCGCTCGCGTTTCCGGGGCTTTCAGCGATGGTCAGGCCACTTTGCCCGATGGTAGCGCTGTGGGAGACGGTCGCCGTGGCGATTTAATCGCAACCCTGGCCGCCATTTTGTTTGACCCAGAAGCCAGAGCAGATGCCACTGAACGCGGCGGCAAGATCCGCGAACCCATAGTACGCTTTACCCAGTGGGCGCGGGCATTCGCGGTCAAAAATATCACCCCCGAGTATCAGGGAATGCTCTGGGATACCCGAGACGCCAGCATGCTGGGCCAGCACCCGTACCGCTCTCCCAGTGTGTTCAATTTCTTCCGCCCGGGTTACACCGCGCCGGGCAGCCTGAGTGCGGCCAGTGGCATGGTGGCGCCCGAGTTGCAGATCACCAACGCCAGCACTATTACCGGCTACGCCAACTTTATGACTTACTATATTACCGGGTTACAGCAGGAAGTGGATGTTGAAGACTTGCAGGCCAGCTATGACGAAGAAAACATTCCGCTCAATGCCGAAAACGCCGTGGAGAGCTTTCTGGCAAGCTACGATGCCGAACAGGCACTTGCGGGCGACCCGGAAGCCTTAATCAATCATCTGGATCTGCTACTCTGCGCCGGACAGCTCAGTGCCACCAGCAAACAGCAGATCACACAAATCTTGCAAACGGTGGCGCAAAACGACGAAGCGGAGCCACTGAGACTGGTGCACCTGGCCGTTTTACTGGTGATGACCTCACCTGATTATTTAGTCCAGAAATAGGAGCAAAGCCCATGAACAGACGTGATTTTATCAAACTCGGTGGTGCCTCCTTAATGGCGTCTTCTATGTTTCGGTTAGGTCAGGCACTGGCAAACAGTCCGGCTCAAGACAGCGATTACAAAGCCCTGGTATGCGTGTTTTTATACGGCGGCATGGACAACCACGACACCATTATTCCTTACGATGACCCCAGTTATACGCAGTGGGCCGGTCACCGACAAAGCTTGCTGGGCAAGTATACGAGACCGCGCACGCAGGCAAATCTGTTACCCATTGCAACGCCGGGTCGATTTGACTCACGCCGTTTCGCTCTGCCCCCGGAGTTAGCCGGGTTGGCAGGCCTGTATCAGCAAAATAAAGTGGCTGTGGTGGGCAACGTCGGGCCCTTGTTGCGCCCGGTGACCGCCAGCATGATTGCCCAGGACACCGCCAGATTGCCGGCCCGCTTGTTCTCACACAACGATCAGCAGTCAACCTGGATGTCCGGTGCTGCCGAGGGCGCTCAATTTGGCTGGGGAGGATTAATGAATGACGCCCTGATGACTCAGGGATTGACGGGCAACACGCCGTTTAATGCCATCACCACCGCCGACGGCGCCCTGTGGCTGACCGGCAAACAAACTGCCCCGTATCATGTCAGTGATGGTCAGGCTGCCACCATAGAGGCACTGGAAGAATTTGACCATCATCCTGAGTTGATTGCTCATTTCAGTAACCAGGCACAGAATGCACAGAGCCTGCTGCAACAGGACCTGACCAATGCCATCAACAGTGCCTATGAGGCAAACAGTCAGTTTAATGCCGCCCAGGCCAACACCACAGTGACCCTGCCAGTGTTTCCCGCCACGGGTTTGGGCAGACAACTGCAAACGGTGGGCAAAAGCATTGCCGCGCGCCAGCAGCTGGGCGCATCAAGGCAGGTTTATGTGGTCGCCATGGGCGGATTCGACACCCATTCGGGACAGGCGCAAAACCTGCCTAAGTTGCAGACCACGCTCGACAGCGCGCTGGTGGCTTTTAATAACGCAATGGAAAGTCTCGGCCTCAGTGAGCAGGTTACCCTGTTTACGGCGTCGGACTTTGGCCGTACGCTGGCGATCAACGGCGATGGTACCGACCATGGCTGGGCGGGGCATCATTTTGTGATGGGCGGCGCAGTCAATGGCGGCACAATCTTTGGCGATATTCCTAAGTCGGAGCTCAACCATGAGCTGGACGCCGGTGGCGGACGCCTTATTCCAACCACCTCAGTGGATCAGTATGCCGCCAGCCTGGGGCAATGGATGGGCCTGGACACAGGCACACTCAACGGTATCTTTCCCAACCTGGTGCACTTCAACGGTCCGCTTTCTTTGTTTAAGTGACATCAAGACTAAACGTTTCTTGTCTTTTAAACACAAAAAAGCCGCAGCTCAGACTGAAAGCTGCGGCCTTTACATTAGATTCAATTTGTCGGATCAGATGCTCGCAGGCATACCCATGCAGCTTGCATAGTAAGTAGTTGTGGCCGGCCAGTCAGAGAATACGCCCATCACACCCACGTCTTTAGCCAGTACGTCCAGTAGCTTAAAGGTGTCGCCGTCGTTATTGATCATGCCATCGCCACGGTGTGCGCCATTAACACTCTGATAGTACCAGCCACCACCTTCTGTAAGATGACCAGAGCGCTCCAGAGTCCAGGTGATGATCCCAAGTCCCGCCTCACGGGCAGCCCTGGCATAGGCCGATGGCACCATTTCACCGTTTTCTTCGGTGACCAGCACCCACATAGGGGGTGCAATGATCTTCACGCCGTCGGCTGCTAACTCGGCCATGGTCGGTACAAGCAATTCAGGATTGTTGACCAGCTGCTGAGCGGTCACGCCCTGCTCGTTCGCCACGTTTTGCGCGTCATAGCGGTCATCCAGATACACGGCCTGCGCACCAAACTCCGGGTTTTGAGCAATCCAGTAGTTGATGTCGTCACGGTTAAATGACTGCGCCCAGACATGCGTAGGGTCAACACCCGCGGCCTTATATTCGTCAATCATCTTCTGTGCATAATCCTGCTGCGTGAAGCCATCGAACGGCATAGTTACGGAAGGCGACTTCAGTTCCGGCGTCATTTTTACGCCCAGCGCTTTAAATAAATCAATACTTTCGGCATGGGTCATCAATGTGCCGCGACTGGCATACAGGTCGGTGCGCCAGTTAGACGTACCATTCATGTACTCCGCCACGGTGGTCCCATTTGGGTTCGATGCATCCATTTTGCCTTCCAGCGTTTTAAATTCCGCCAGAGTAATGTCGCTGGTACAGCACTTAGCCTGCGCCACAACGCCATTCTCAGGGTCAGCCGGTACAAACGGGATTGAACATTTCTCAGCTAAGTCGGTTTCAAGAATGTTGGTGGTGGTGTGCAAGTCGCACTGAGAGTGGCGGCACACCAGTTCTTTGTCCTTGGTGAAGGTCACGTCACATTCCAAAATACCCGCGCCCATTTTGGCCGCCGCCAGGTAAGACTCTTTGGTGTGTTCAGGGAACTGCATTGGCGCACCACGGTGACCAATCGAGAAGTCGGTTTTGTAAAACGGGCCATTTGCACATTGGGCCAGTTTGTCTTTCAGCTCACCTTCATCCATATCCTGTACCAGAAAATCCGGACGCGTACCCACTTGCATGTTGTTGGCACCACCAGCCGGTACTTCAACAACCACTGGTACTTCTACTGTTTTGATTTCCGTCACTGTGTCGGTGACGACCACCGTTTTTTCGACTTCCACCACCTGAGTTTTGGTGTCTGTGGTCACGACCGCTTTTTCTACCTCAACCACTTCAGTGTTGTCATCATCACAGCCAGTTAACAGCAAAGCCGCAATAACAGCAGAGAGATACGTTATTTTTTTCATTGTTATTCCTAAGTTTACGCCAAAAGAAAACGTTTTTATTGTTAAGGAAAACAACCATAGAGCGGCTCTATTACCGAAGTGGGAACAGTGGATGATCGTTTTATTACTGCCCGCTTTTACCTATGTGCATTGTCAGCACCGTGGTTCAGGCTAACCCCTTGAGCAGCTGCTCAGCGTATTCGGGATCTGTGCTCTGCACCTCTTTCAGGGCGCTGATAATTTTTGCTTTATCAAATTGGTTATCTAACGCTGCGCTGGCATCACACACAATAGACTGCATGTACAGGAACAACACCTCCTGCTTCTGGGGATCATCAACAGATATCAGTACCCTGTGCACCGAGCGGATCAGCTTGCACACCACAAACACATCACTTTTAGCATAGGACTTTATCTGTACCAGATTATCGAAAACGATACGTTCAAAGGAAGGTTCACAACAAAACATGGCAGGCTGTTCACCGTCTTCATCGCCGATGCTGGTATAGCCTGCCAGGGGTAATGCGCGGATCAGCAACACACATAATATGTCGATGGCTTTTGCAGCGGTGCCCGGGTCATTGATCCCCGGGCTGAGCGCCTTCACCGCGATTTCTGAGATTTGTTTGAGTCCATAGCTGTAGTGATCGCTCACGTATTCTTCGACATAGAAAATGATGCAGGCATTGATCTCCTGATACAGTTCATCCTGTGTGCTAATGTCTTCATTACACAGCAAAATGGTTTGCCCTTTAAAAACAAAATCAGATTGGGCAATGGTGATGTACAAAGTCAGGTTGTGCTTTTTTACCACCTTAAGCAACCTGGATTTATCCATGCCTTTGTAATAGCCATCGGACAAGCTGGTCAGGGGATACCAGTGGCTCACATCTGGTAAATTGTACACTTTGCTCTGTGCCTGCTGTGTAATCACTTCGGTAATGCCCTGCTTGGTTTTACGGAACAAACGGTCGAGTACATTGTCGACCTGTACCTCACGCGAAATAGAGTGAATAAAATACACGAATAAAATCAGTGAGACTAACCCCATCAACAGCGCAAACAAGATCCCCAGAGAGGGGATCTTGGCCACATCAGAGACAGATCCTTGCTTATCCACATTGATCAACATAATCGTTGAAAAGATGATCGTGCCCAGATAGCAGCCCAGTACCAGCTGGTGCGGTTTTCTGGTAACCAATCCGGGGATCAAACGCGGCGATAGATTTGAGCCCGCAGTATTGAGTACCACCATCACCATCGAAAAACTAAATACGGTAAGAGAAATAACACTGCCTATTAGCACCGTCAGTATTGCTCTGGCATTTTCTTCTGTGTCCACCAGGAAAAAGGCTATGCGTGCTTTTAAAGCCTGGGTAAGACTCAGATACTCTACAGAAATAAAAGCAAACGACAAAACCATAAAGATGACAACCAAAAGCGCCGGGTAAAATCCGATGCTATTGATCACCCTAAGGTATACGCCTCTAAGCTGAATGGACTCAAACATGATCACTCCCCTGAACAGGCTGCGCTTTTACTTTGTAATGCTCGAGTAACTTAAAGACACAATAGCTGGTCAGACTCAGCACAATGGCAATTTCGTAACGGCTGTAGGCTACGGAGATCCCGATTGCCCCGGTCAACCAAATCCCTGCGGCCGTTGCCGTCCCTTCTATGTGACGGTCGCATTTGTAAATCGCCCCACCACCGATAAAACCAATTCCGGTGATCACGCCATAGACTACTCTAGCCTGGGCATCGCCCTGCTCAAAAACATCAATACCAACCAGTACAAAGGCGCAGCACGCAATGGTGACGAGTGGAAAAGTTCTGAGCCCGGCACTGTCTGACTTTTTTTCACGATTTACGGCCATGGGCAAAGTCAGTATAAACGCCACGCCTATCTTAAAAAGATGATAGATAATTAGATCAAAATCTACGCCCGACATATCTGCTCGCTTATCCGTTACTGGGTCCTTGCAAAGTAAGGAGCAATTTTCAGTCCACCCTGTAACTGGTATAAGTCCTGCTTAAGTCAGGTGGCCAATCGCATACTGCTTCATTCAATATTAGGAGGAATTATGGATATTCTCAGAGTGATTATTGCAATCCTGCTGCCGCCACTGGGTGTATTTTTGCAAGTGGGTCTGGGCGCATCATTTTGGCTCAACTTGCTTCTGACGCTATTGGGCTATTTCCCGGGCGTGCTTCATGCAGTCTGGGTGATTGCGAAAAAGTAACAATTCAAATGGGAAAAGTTTACGCTGGAACGAGTAAACTTTTCCCGGCTTTTATTCAACAAAAGCAGTCTACTGATACTGTGCCGCCGTAATAAACTCGCCAAAAGCTTCGCACCAGACAATCACCGTATTGTAATCTGCCGGATTGATTTGCTCAGGTACATCAACCACAAAGTTACTAAAGGTTTTAATGTCGCCCACCTCCACCATGCTGGCTTTGAGACGATTAAATTCCGCCTCAGTTTCAACAAACTGAGGTGACAAATACAAACGATAGTCGGGTCCCGGGGCAAGCTCGCCGAGCAAGGTGATGTGATCTTTGCTGATAGACACCATACCCTCACCCCAGTGCAATGCATCGCTGTCTTGCAGAGATTTGCGAAATTGTGCTGAGAAGTCGGCCCCCAGAGAGGCCGCCATAACAGCCCCCTCATTCGGCGCTGGGGGCGCTGTTAAAATAGGCAGCATATATACGCCGCCCGCAAAGCCGGCAAAGCCAACCAGGCCGTGTGTAATTATGAGAGTGAGCGCGCGTAATGTCATTATGTCTTTTCCTTAATGGCAGATGAGCTAAAGTGTAGTACAACTGGGCGCACACCCGGATAATACACAAGGTGTTTTGACTGGAATGCTTAATGGGCTTAGACAAACTGGTTACATCCCTTCTGTCTTTGGCTCTGTGCAAACTACCAATACAGGCGCTTATGTAATTAAGCTCGGTAATAGGCCAAAAAGAAGGCCACGGTTTCAGCTGCGAGCGTGTCTATTTGGTCACTGTTCAGCACGGGCTGTTGATGCAAAATCTGCGGCCAGAACGCTTGCCCCTTCAGCAAGCTGATCAGCTGCGCATGTGCCACCTGAGGGTCGGCCTGACGCAGGCGGTCTTGCGACATGGCCTGTTTGATCCAGCGGATCAACGCTGTTTCCTGGTCAAAAAACTCGCTCATTTCAGCCGTAAAAATATCGGGGTTAAACAGACAATACCCGATTGCAACACGGATGAGCTCCTGCAAATTTTGGTTACTCAGAAAATCCAACTCATTTTTAAGTAACGCTGTCAGCTGTGTGTCCAGTGCAATGTCAGCATCATATTGGATATCACACGTGAGTATGTTCTGTTGCCAGATCTCTTTAATGATATGCGTCACTAACTGCTCTTTGCTCTCAAAGTGATTGTAAACGGTGCGCTTTGAAACCTGAGCTGTTTCGGCAATTTTGTCCATGCTGGTATCACTGACACCATATTGCTGAAAGGCGCTCAGGGCACCATCAATAATAGCCTGGCGTTTCAGCATGCTGCGGGTAACTTTAACGGTCATTGTGCTGGTTCATATTATCTCACTGTCCTTTGGGTATTTTTGCACTAACCAGTTTACTTTTCAATAAAGCGCTGTTTGTGCTCAGGCTAAAACCATTAACAGCTAAGTTAACGTCATTTTGAGTACATTCAACACAAAAGCGCCCGGCACTATCATCAAATGGCAATAATCTTGATACACTATATCACTATTGCAATTTTATGAATTTAGACGCTTTATGACTCCCTCAATTCTAAAACCTGCTGCGGCATTGTGTGCACTGCTTTGTACAGCACCTGCACTGTCGCATTCTCATCAGGAACAGACAACATCGAAACAAACACTGCGCGTTGCCACCTGGAATATTGAACACCTTTCTGCATCAGGCAACACAGGTTGTAAACCCAGAAGTACTAAAGACATCCATGCCCTTAAACAGTATGCACAGTCCCTCAATGCCGATATTGTCGCACTACAGGAAGTCGCTTCTGCCGAAGCGCTTCGTCAGGTGTTCAGCGAACAACACTGGCAGATTGTGATGTCGGACAGGGCCGACAGCAAAACGTATACCTGTCGTAAAAGTGGTAATAAGTCGACACAGCAAAAAATCGCCTTTGTGGTCAAAAAGCCGCTGAGCATTGATAAAACAGTTCAGCACAGCGCTTTTTCAGCTGTGAAACCCGGGCTCAGAAACGCTCTGGAGATCCAGCTGACTTATCAGGGTGAGGTGCTACACCTTTTGAATGTTCACCTCAAGAGCGGCTGTTTTGTCGATGACTACCAGCGTTCGGACAAGGAAGCATGTAAACTGCTCTCACAGCAGGTCCCCATTTTAGATAACTGGGTAGAGGAAAAAGCCAAAGCAAAAGCAGACTTTATTGTTTTAGGCGACTTTAATCACCGCCTGACGGCCCCATACAACCGCCTCAGCCGGGATTTGTATTTTCCGCAGGGCGCGGCAAATGCACAGCCTAACAATGTAGACAAGGCGCCAGTATTTAACGCCAACCAGATGCTGACCGGTTGCCACCCCTACTACCCGGCGCCTATCGACCATATTCTTGTTGCCAAAACCATGCAAGACCATTATCAGTCGGGCAGTGCTCAGTTCCACTATTTTGCCGATATGGACCCAGACAAAATGCTGGCAGATCACTGCGCCTTGAGTATCGACCTAAAATAACATGGCATTGACGGGCCAGGTCCGCCTGGCTCAATAACCTACTTTTCCAGTTGTTCTATTAAATCAACCACAGACTGAAATACTCGCCTGTTTGCCAGTCCTATGTGTTTATTTACGGCCGAGCCATAGGCACCAAAACGAGCCACAACAAGTTGCTTTGAAGGTATGATCACCACATATTGCCCCCGGTGACCGCGCAATGACACTGTGTCTTTGGGCAACTTTGGCATCAACCAGCCCATATCATTGAGCCATAACTGACCACCATAGTGTTTGGCAACACCGGGAGACATCATTACGTCAACAACCCAACTGCGCGGCACGACTTGTTGGCCCTGCCAACTGCCCTGCTCAATAAACAACTGACCTATCTTAAGCCAGTCGTGCACGCTAAGAAACATCCGAGCCCCGCCCCTTAAGTTCCCGGCTTCATCATACTCAGCAATGGCATTATTGATCCCCAGCGGCTTAAATAGCCCGTCATGATAAAGGTTGAGCAGAGACTGCAAGTCACCACCTGACGCTGTTTTTAGTGCATCACTTAACAGTTGAGTAGTCCCGGTAGAATATTCAAACCGACTTCCCGGTTCATACTCATTAGGCAATTGAGTAACATACTGAACTGAGTCAGGCGTGTGATACCACATAGGAGCCAAATCCTGATAGCCATGAATATCGGCCGTTTCAGACCATTTTATGCCTGAACTCATATGCATCAGGTTTGCGATTGTCATAGAATGCGAACCAGCCACAACATCTTGATCTAAAGCCAGTTTACCCTGTTGAACCAAAATACCTGTCAACAGACCTGTCAGCGTCTTAGCCATTGACCAGCTCAGCATCCGTGTATCACCATCATGGTGTTCATCGTAGTGCTCAGCCACCAACTTCCCCTGATACATGACAGCCACAGCAAACGTATTATCACTGTGTGCGTAATTACTCGTGTTATGAGCGAAAAAACCATCCAGAGACACATCCCGACGAATAGCTTGCTCTAGCGGGGTACTGGGAGTAGGTACAGGTAAGTTAACATGCTTAATTTGTGCGTGTAGTTGCTCAGGGGTCATGTCAAACAAGAGGGTACAACCTAAGCCAGCCCGAAAAACAGATGTTCTTGTCATTATGGTGCCATCAACCTGCGCACTCACACTCACCGTCTTTAGCTTTGTATCAACGCCAATCTCAGGCCTGTCAGGTAGTGCCGCCAACGCCTCCGGAACCACATTTTTAGTAATAAATTCAATGGGTTCATTAGAAATAAAATGTCTGGAGCACAGTTGATTGGCGCTGTAACCCAGTAACTCCTGAGGATCAGATTGACATCCTGATAACAGTGCAGCAGATATAATGGCCGCGGCACTCATGGAAAGGTGTTTCATAGTTATCCTTACATAGCGTTTTTAATTACTGCTATGACGAATAACTAATCAATAAATAAACGACTATGACATAGTGAGCACCTGTGGTCTGCGCTGCACATTCAATGCCCTAAACAACAACCAGGCCCCCACCAAAAAATTAGCCAGTGCCAGTGCCCAGACAATGCCCTGAAACCCATTCAGCTGAGCGCCAATATAAGCACCTGGCAATGAACACACAAACAAGCGCACTAAGGTCACATTCAGCGCCAGAGCACTTCGGCCAATCGCGTTACAGCAACTCACATACAGCATAACGCCTGCGAGCGCCGCATAGGACACAGGTAAAATACACATGGCCAGCTCAATGGACTGACTAACAAAAGACTGTTTACAGAACCCCACCCCCAGCATGTCTGCGCCCCAAAATAGCGCTAGCGCGATAACACCTTGCCAAACCAGACAAGCGGCCAGTGCCTGTTTGATCCCCCTGCGCACCCGCAGTGATTTATTCGCCGCCCAGTTTTGACCAACAAAGATAGGTAATGACGTGGTCAGCACCATGGGTAGCAACAAGGCAAGTGGCTCTATTCGCATCACCACGCCAAAGGCAGCAACCGCATCACTGCCCTGCGAGGCCACAATCATCATCAATAGCGACTGGGCCAGTGGCGTGAGCAGCTGCATAGCCACAACTGGCACAAACAGCCTGAACAAGCGGCGAAATGCCTGCCGACTGCGTTGTGATAGTAAGCGCACTTTGAGCGAAATATTTTCTTTGATACGCAATAAATAGAGCGCATATAAGCTGGCACTCACCGCCGCAATAACGTGTGCAACGCCAAGGCGCTCCAAGCTGCTGAGCGATAACGCGGATTGTGCCCAGGGTGTGAACAAACCGGCGCTAATAACAATTTGCAATCCGGCAAAAGTAACCAGCAACTGCGCCGCACCGCGCATATTGCCAAATGCCCGCAGCACCCCAAACACCACCATCACAATAAAGAAGAACACGACGGCGCCCAGGCGATACTGCATATAACGCTCAAGCGTCGGCCAGACTTGCTCTCGCGCAGCAAATTCGGCAAACCCAAGTAAAGTCAACAGAGGCTGTAAACCCAGCCAGATGACAGCCGCAAGCGTGGCGCCGACCAGTACCGTAAAAATCAGACTAACCGCTGCCAGCTGCTCTACCTCTTTTGCCTGCGTCAGTCGGGTAGCCACGACAATACCCAGGCCAATGGCAAAAGCGAACAAGGTCGCCTGAATAGGTAAGGTAAAACTCATCGCCGTCAGCTCTTCAACCCCTAAACGCGAGGCAAAATAGAGTTCAATCAAGTCCGCGCTGAATAAGGCCAGGATCGCCCACAGCATAGGTAAGGTCAGCTGCTTTAAAACCGCGCTGGTGGAGCCGGTTAAGATCCAGCGCTTGCGCACCGCCCGCTTTCTTTGTTTATCACACACCTGGAGCGGTTCGCCCAGGCTCAATGCCGGTGAATTATCAGATCCCATAGTGGGTGGTTTACTCCCTGAATAACGCGATTTTTAATCGATAATGAGTCTCTTCGACAGCTCTATCACCAAGTTGCCTTTATTCCTGACCCGGATACAGGACAAGAGTTCACAAAAATATCGAAGAATTCGATTAACGGACAAGATTGGGGGATGAATGGGCCAATGTCGCGCACCGAACCTGAATCACAAACAACCAACCTTACAACCAGCTGATTAATAAGTTTTTTATACTTTCACTGTACAGCATTAGCACACTATTGACATATGGCCTTACCGGTATTTCAAGCATGTATAATTTAATAAGTATTTATGAACTTTCGTATGCCCGCTGTGCTGCGTAATTTCTTCAACTTACCTTAATGTTCCGATATTATACTATGGTCCTGCTTGTTCCAGATTGCGGCAATTCACTAAGCCTCTGAACTTGCACAAAGGAAACACACTTTAATCAGAAAAATATTAAGGATATGTATGTATAAAAAATTATGTGTGGTTGCGCTTTCTTGTCTTTTTACGACGCAAGCCATTGCTGTACAGGAGTCCGATAGCATAACGCTATCTCCTCAGCTCAATAAAAGCTACCAGACACTAAAGTCTAAAACGCAACAAGGAAAACAAGTAAGTGTGATAGCCAGGTTAAAACCATCACAAGAATCAACCTACGTCTATCGTTCTGCAGAATTCGCAAAACAAGCTCAGATGCAACCTCGTATCTCAGAAGCGAGTTCAGAACTACAAATGCTCGGCGTCAACGTTAACAGAAGCTTTTCTCGCTGGGGATATATCACAATGGAAGTCAGCGACATCGAACTGGATGCAGTGATGAGCAGCGGACTGTTCGACATGGTTTCAGAAAACATCCCCTTAACGGCAAATATTGCCGAATCATCGCAACACATAAACGCACCCCAGACTTTTGACATGGGTTATACTGGCGCAGGTCAGACGGTGGTTATATTTGATTCAGGCATTGAGGTTGACCACCCTTTTCTGGGCGGCCGGGTTATTCAGGAAGCATGTTTTTCATCAAATACCCCTAACCACAACACTAGTTTATGTCCTAACGGTGCCACCTCGCTAGTGGGGCCAGGCGCTGCGAGCTTTTGTGAAAATAGAGACCTCGACGTTTGTCGCCATGGCACACATGTTGCCGGTATAGCTGCAGGCGACTTTAGCGTTTCAATTCGTGGCATTGCACCTGATGCGAATATCGTGGGCGTACAAGTGTTCACTCAAATTGAAGATACAGCTACCTGTGGCAACGAAAATCCATGCATGAGCGCCTACTCCAGCGAACTATTGGCTGCATTTAACTGGGTCTTAGATGAGATTGAACGCGGCGCTTTAAACAATGTCGCTGCGCTCAACCTCAGCCTGGGCGGCGGCGAGTTCGATACCGCGTGTGATGATGACATACTTGCACAACCAATTGAGGATTTGCGCAGGATGGGGATTGCAACAGTTATCGCGGCAGGTAATGAATACTTAAATCGCGCAGTAAGTTATCCTGGATGTATCAGTGATGCAATTACAGTCGGCGGCACATTACGCACAGACGATAGCCTGATCATCGTCAGGGATCCTGCTGGCAATATTCGTTGGGGAACCAATATGTCAGAACAGGTCGACTTACTTGCACCAGGGTTAAATATTACATCGTCTGTGCCAGGTCCAGCCTTTGCTTCATCGTCTGGCACGTCAATGTCTGCCCCCCATGTTGCAGGCGCGATTGCCGTTCTCAAACAGATCAATCCAGATGCCAGTGTAGCTCGTATCCAGCAGGTGCTAGAGCTAACGGGCGTGAACGTAACAGACGAGCGTAATAACATCACTCGTCCCAGAATTGATCTGCACGCCGCCGCTTTGTCTTTAGAAGCGAAACCAATCGCGGCACTGGACCAGCCCTCCTATTCAGTCAAGGTAGGAACTCAACACACATTTACCGCAAATTCATCGTCTGATCCCAATGGTCGGACACTCAGCTATGGCTGGGACTTTGATGGCGATGGTGTAGTCGATGAGGAAACCAGCAGTCCCGTAGTCCAGCATACATATCACAATATGGGCAGCTATCAGCTGCAGCTAACGGTGAGTAATAACGAAAAATCCCAGACCACACAAGCCAGTGTGACAGCCTATGACCCTGTTATAATTTCTATCATTGTTAACTCAATTTTAGATTAATACCAATGTGCCTAATTAAGAGTTCTATTTTAAGGCGAGTAAATAGGGTCGATAACACCGCTCACGCGTCCAGCTATCGCTGAGGTACCTACACCCCATGTAGACGAGGCAAATTTTGCTATTTAATTGCTTTAAATAGCAAAATTTTAACGCCGTTAGTGTCATATTTACGCCTTCAAATTGAACAAGGTATTAAATGAAATTGGTATAAGTCGCAGACACAAGAACCAGCTTGTGTCTGCAAGCTCCTGTACTAATAATTCACTGCTCGCATATAACCAGGCCCCCGGGCTCTTAATTCAGACATCCCCGTCGCTCGGCTGTACACGCGTACCGCGCTCCTCTGATATACCTGGCAAGAGGTTTTTCTATACAAACAAAAGACACACATGCAATCGCAGAACTCAATGCAAATGAAACAATAAGTTTAACCTCAACAGCCCAGTCAAACTGATGAATAAAAGTGATCACAGGCATGTGCAACAAGTACAGGGAATATGAGATCTTACCGAAGAAGTCCCCAACCTTGTTAGCCAGCAGGATATTGTTATTGGGTACAAGGAACACCACACAGAAAAACATGGTGCTCATTACCAGCAACACCTCGTAACTCAGCCACATGCGGTTTTTGGCGTCCGATGTAACGGGCGACAATTCAGGATACATCAGGGGAATTAAACACAGTACAAACACAAACCGGTGTTTTTTCAGATACGGTGGAATTATCAGGGTGTTGTAATGCAGCCCAAATAGCACGCCAATAAAGAAATATGGCAAACTGCGCAGCACTGTGAACTGGTTATAAGGTACACCGTAAATGTCGCCATAGATACGTGGAAAATTAGTAAAAAACAATAGCAACAGACACCCGACGATCAGCAGGTAGATATAGCCGCGCCTGTTTGCTGCGAGCGACCATAACAGCACAAATAAAATGTAAAACTGCACTTCGGGCGGTATAGACCAGAGCACGCTGTCGCCAAATAAAAACAAAAAATGCGCCAGCAGAGCTTGGTGATCGGGAATATGATAGAGTAAATCGCTCCCTGTCAGGGTCAGCGCATAAGAGCCTAATACCACCAGCAAATAAAGCGGCATTACACGTGCAAAGCGTGCCACAAGATAAAGCTTCACACCATGAGGGGTATAGTCTTTGTCCAGATATAGATACGACATCAAAAAGCCGCTCAGCAGGAAAAATAGCATGACTCCGTATGCCCCGGCCCCCCCTCCCAGCGCGCCGTCCAGCCACTGTGTGATATCACTGAAATGTGTTACAAACACGATTATCGAAGCAAGGCCCCTCAGTGAATTGAGTTTTCTGATCTCCATAATCCGCACTATCCTAACTTATATTCTGGCTAAACGAATGATTGAATTGACACGCAACTACTCTGAGCTGATGCTGCGACAGCGAGGTTTGAAATGCTGATCTAAAAACGCGACTACCTCATCATGATAATCACGCTGCGGTTGAATATGATTCCCTCCGTGCACCACTATATGCCGAACAGGATAGCGAAACCCTTTGCGTGACAATCTGTCGACCACAGCATTCGACATCTCTGTTGAAGGCCACACCGGATCTAGCTCCCCCGATACAAGCAATACCGGTCCGGCGATGTTTTCTACGGCAATTGTAGCCTTGTTCACAGCCTCTGAGTCTTCAAGTGTGACCTCATATGCACGTCTAAAATCTCCAACCAGCATGTGTGGTACTGCTTTGACTGGAACCGTAACATAAGGTACAGGCGCTTCGTTAAAATTAAAAGAAGGCGTACGGCCATCAGCCCCAATCGAGATACTGCTGAACGAAACATGAGTGCCAGCCAGAGAGACTGCAGCATCGATATCTGAATACCGAGATGCCAAAGCAAGGGCAAGCTCCGCGCCTTTGGAGCCTCCCATGACCGCAACACAATTTGCATTGATTTGGGGCAGCGCCTGTACTGCTTTGATCTCCTCATAAATAGCATCAAGGGAGATCCTATCTAACTCTGCAGGTAAACCCGGCATGTCAAAATAACCAATTGAGAGCATTGCATAACCATGTTCCAAATACTGCGCCCGCTCTTCAACAGAACGTTCAGAAGCCATCCCATTCCCACCTTCACTACCACCAAAATACACCAGCAAAGGCTGATTTTTGATATCAGATGCAAATAACTGGGGATCTGTTTTGCCATAGTGTTTTGGCAATGTTTCGATATCAAAGGTGAGTTGTGCATACAGAATATACACCAAGGGAATAGAAATTATACAAACTAGTAACATGGACAAGAACTTAATCGATCTTTTCACCTGTAAAACCTGTTTATGGGTGGGTTGTGCTCGGACTATACTCAAAATGAACAATAACCACCATGCTCAATGTATATAAACTGTAACAAATTGAGTAATAATGACATTAAATCTTACACCCGGCAACATATACTCTTTCTTACTTGATATACCTTCGACCATAGAAAAGAAGAAAAATAGAGACAAATTAGTATAAAAGAACTAGAATAGGCGAATTTTTGACAAGGCAGCTGCGCAAAAGCACATGTGCAGGCCTAACTCGTGGAGAACTTAATGAAGAAAAAGCTGTTCGCAAGCGCATTAGTTGCTTGTGCATTTTCGGTGAACGCGTCATCGGCGCATGACCTGGATAAAGGCTATGCCGCATTGGTATTTGATGACTTTTATTCAACATCAGGGAATGCACTGGGTGCCGTGTTCGCAGGCGATGACGTCAGCCTCAATGGCTATTCTATCGGGTATGGCCATAACAGTGCGCTGAATGCACATTATCTGGTTGCTGGTGGGGACATTCAGTATATTAATGGTCGACAGTATGTTGGTAACATCATTGCAGGTGGCCAGACAGATAAGGTAAGCGACGCCGTGCGTTTAGGTCTGGAAACTGGTGCCCGGGTAATAGCCAACGCAACCTCACTGCCTGTCGATTTTGCCGATGCTCAGTCTGATATGCTGGCTCTGTCTGCAAGCCTGGCTGACTTGTCACAAACTGGTGAAACCCTCAAACAATGGGGCGGCCTTTACCTGACCGGCGACAATACCAGCGAGCTGCAAGTATTTAACTTATCTGGGCAAGACGTTCAGTCTAGCCATACGTTTGATGTGTCGGGTATTCCGGACAACGCCACTCTTGTGTTCAATATCTCAGGTAGTGAAGCGAATTTTGCGCCACTAAATAACAAAAGCTACGCAACATTGAGCGCCCACAGGCAGCGTACTATTTTTAACTTTCCTGATGCGACAACGCTTAACCTGGCTGGCTTGCAAACTGAAGGTGTGATTTTAGCACCCAAAGCAGATATCACTGCGCCACACGGCACCGCGACCATGCCGGTCGTCGCAAACAGCTTCACGGGCTCCATGGAATTGCGCGGTGGTACTTTCATTGGTCAGCTGCCAAATGACAGCGCTGTATGTAATGGCGGCTTATATGCCATTAACTATTACGGTGATACCGAACAGGGCTATGTTCATCAGATAGACCTGAGTTCAGGCCAGTCGGATAAAGTGATCAACCTGAACAACACGGCATCAAATATTGCAGCACATAACGGTAAACTGTATTTCATTGATCAGCAGAGTTCCAAAACCCGTGCTTCACATATTTACAGCTACGACCTGACCACACAAACACAAACACTGGAATCGGTCACCGATGGCTATAAAATCATTCGCCTTGCCTATGATATCTCGGGCGACGTACTGAAGGCTACCAGCCGTACTTATGCTTATGACTACGATGTCAGCACAGGTGAAAAGCACGTACTGGGTAAAATGAAGGCTGTTAACGAAGACTTCAAGAACGGTGATATTGCCTACTCAGCTGACGGTAACACTCTTTACGTACTCACCGGCACAGCTTTGTATACTGCAGACGCAAACCTGGAGCTGACGCTGATCGGCAAACACGGGGTTAATTGGGCATCCGGTCTGGCTGTCTCACCAGAAGGTACCTTGTATGTATCGGGTCGCGAACGTAATGCCGATGCCGCAATCTACGAGCTTGACCCGCAAACGGCTCAAGCAACTAAACTATTCCATGTTTCACACCGCGTGAATGACCTGACATGGGTGAAGAGTTTCTGTAACTAACCTTTAGTGGCAGACAAGGTAAAAAAGAAACTGCCAGGTGCAGCTTCTTTTTTACCGAATACTCGCTCTGAGCCCAGAGTTGCCCTTCCCCCCCGGTTTGCCGTAAACTCAGGCCATTCGTTGATTAGAACTACAGGGGACAAAGTGTCGTCGTCCAATAAGAAACAAAGTGGCTTTTTCAGCCAAATGATTTTTAATATTATTATTCCGGTGGTTATCCTGACTAAGTTTTCAGGGGAGCAGCATTTGGGTCCGGCACTCGGCGTTGTGGTCGCGCTTGCCTTTCCGCTGGGGTTTGGACTTTGGGAGCGCAAGAACACGGGTAAGTTCAGTTTTATTTCTGGTCTGGGTATTGTCTCTGTATTGCTCACAGGCGGGATCAGTCTGCTGGAGCTGGATGCCAAATACATCGCTATCAAAGAAGCACTGATCCCCGGTCTTATTGGCATTGGGATTATCATCAGCCAATACACTAAGTACCCCTTGCTGAAAACCCTGATGTTCAACGATACCGTAATGGACATTGAAGGTATAGAAAAGGCATTGGCCGACAAGGGCAATAGCGATAAACTCAACAAGGTCCAGCTGGTCGCCTCTAAAATCCTCGCCAGTGCGTTTTTCTTATCTTCTGCTCTGAATTATATTCTGGCTAAAATGATAGTGGTCAGCCCCGCGGGTACAGAAGCCTATAATAATGAACTGGGCCGCATGACCGCACTGAGCTATCCGGTGATCATGGTACCCACCATGATTGTTTTTTTTATCGCACTGTATTACCTACTGAACTCGTTGAAAAAGCTCACCGGGCTTAAGCTTGAAGAGATGTTTCACGATCAAGAGTGATCACCGCTTTACCTGGTGTTTCACAAAACATGTGCACGGGATGCTGACTAATGGCATCCCTTTTTTGATCTCACTGATCTTGCTGTCTGCTGTGTGAGCCGGCATATCTGCATGTTTCGCTTCCTCGATTTCTCAGGCCCTGCAATAACCACCAAGTTCCGTTAAGAATCATGTTTACGGATCTCCAGAGCCCAGTCTTGCCACGACATCGTTCTGCCTGGAAAAACAACGTTATTAAAGGGCCAGCTCGCCTGTAGCCAGGACTGAACACTTAGATACAGTACTTCATCAAGTTCCTGACTATCTGCTCGGATCCACAAGTAGACCTCACAGTCATATCGGGGAGAGCGGCTGGGATCAATATACACAGAACCCAGACACCTGCTCAGCATACAGTCAAAAATGCTGTAGGCAAACGCCGCTCGGGAGTCGAATTCATGCCTATGTACTTTCAGACTTCTTGTACTTTCTTCCAGCGTCATATCGGCTCTTGGCCAGTCAAACTCAGGGCCGAAGATCCCCTGCAAACTTTGCTGGCTCGACATGACTGCCTCGTAATCAGGCTCGGCGACGCGGGTGTCCAATACCCTGAAGTGGAAATGTTCGGTTACATGACTGACAGGGGGTTCAAATGACTCCGGAATAAAACACTTATTCATCTGTATATCCTACACTCAGCTGAGAAAAACCGCTGGATTATCCGTTACGTATTACCTGGAAGTGGTGGCAAGGAAACACCCTGCCCCAATAAAGGATGAGCCAAACAGTTTGCCCAGCCACGTACCCGAGTTTGCATTTTGTGTTTTATATTTCGCACTTTGAGCCATCAAAGCATAACTACATAAACACATCACAGACAAAGACATAAAGCTAAAAACAAGTACAGAAAATTGAACGACTAACGGCACTGAAACATCAATAAACTGAGGGAAGAGTGCTGTGGTAAATACAATCGCCTTGGGGTTGGTAAGCGCGACAAGTACACCCTGACAGTACAAATTGAGCACGTGACTATTGGAGCGGTTAGAGTCATGAACGTCTACTGTCCCTAGCCCATGCCGCCAAAGTTTTACGCCTAAATATATCAGGTATAGCGCGCCCAATACTTTTATGACCGTAAAGGCCACAGCAGAATGGAGCACAATCGTACTCAAGCCAAGGACAGACAACCCGGACATGGCAAATAAACCTGTGACATTGCCCAGTACAGTAAACAGCGACTTTTTAAAACCAAAGGTTAAGCTGTGCACAGACACCAGCAAAGCTGCGGGCCCAGGCGTTGCGGTCGCCAATAATGCGATTGAACAAAAGGTTATCCAACTTTCAAATTGCACTCAATTCTCCTTGTAAGTGATAGCCCGGATAGGAAACAAAAACCCCACTTACCAAACATTGATTATTCACGCTTATTGACAAGCAGGCACCTCAATTCTCACTCTAACACATATCAGTCAGTGTTGAACAAAAGTTGCGCGCATTCAAAGCTATCAGAGATTAAAACTTCAACCAGTCTGATACAGCTAGACTGGATATGAAGGTATCCGTCATTTTTTCTTGGCGCCTTAGCTCACCGAAGCCAATTTGCGTCATGAGTTAGTAAATAGTTCTGTAGGTTCAGAAAACATAACCGTAAAGGGAAAGTCGAGAAAATAGCAAATTAAACCACGGCATAAAACATTGAAATTAATAATTAAATTTATTTCTAGAACCTAATTCAAGAAATAAAAATATCATTTTCGCATTGATTTTCCCATAAAGAAACCAGAGTTTCACCACTTCAGGGATAGATCTGGCGCATGTAAACCAATCACAATTAAAAACTCAAAATTACCAAACCAAAGAGTCGTATACAGTCTAGACACCTATAAAAATCCTTCATAAAGTAATCTTAAAAAGCAACATAAGCCATCATTTACTTTACCCAGGAATATTTCTTTATTTAAACCAGATAAATATCACTTCACTCGCTTTTTGGCTTACCAAATATAACAGACAAATCTACAGAAATTGTCTTATTCTTATTCAAAGGCTGAATTCGATCAACACTCACAAAACCATTAAAAAGCTTATACTTTTCAACTTTACCTTTGCTTTCAACGCTATCTAGCAAAATAGCTCTTTCACTTTCCAAATCATTAATTTTATTCAACTGTTTTGAGTTAACTCCTGCGTAGTAGGAGATTATATCATCTTTTATTCTTATCTTTCTTTTGAAATCCTCAACCTGTTGCTTAATTGATTTGATAAAGTAACGTTGCTCTCTAGTGCAACCATGATCGCTATAGCACACATCAATATAAGGTAACTGTATATATTGATAAAATATTCTTTCTATATTTTCAAATAAGTCAGGCTCTTTACGACAGGAAACCAAAAGCTTTGTTGACTCACCATCAATTTCGGTCCGCACATCTGCATCAAGGCTTAGATTGGAGAGTAATTCACCAAACCATTGTAAATACTGTGTACATAACACATTATAGCCTTTGGGAAATTTAAACGTACTAACAAAGATGTCTTCAATGCTTTTATCGACATAATTAAGACAAATATAGCTGTCAATGTCTTTAATCGAATTGAGGTTACAGCGTAAACAGTCAAAAATATTATTGTAAACACTGGAAGGTTCACCTCCTAAAGATATATTGAGTTGTTTATGAAAAATTCGATGTTCAATGTAAAAATTTTCACCTAACCCTAACCCATCAATTTCATCTAAAAAATGACCAAAATTCCCAGTAGTGAGCCTATCTAAAGCATAGTTTATTTCATAATTAATTGACACTTCCCCCCCATTGATCTCGACCAGAACACTTCGTTCAAGACAATCCACCTCTTGAACAATTTCACCTTCATATACAAATGAATCTGGGAAAAATCTCAAAGGAAGATTAAATAAACACTCCAAATCCCGTGCACCTAACGCCTTTTCACCTTCTGAAAAAACTTTGAAATCATCACCTTTATTCGCAACACGACTATAAACGACTCTCCCATCCAAAATAATCGAATATTCATCACGATTCTCATCAAATTCTGAAACAATAAATTCCATCATTGCACTTAACCTTTTCTTTCATATCAAACTTAAAGCAAAAATTTAAAAACTAAATTCATAGTCAAGCTTCATCCCCAAGCCTAAAAACTTGGCAATTCCAATTAAATAAAAGAAAACTCCAAATACTACTTAAATCAAACCGCCTCAGAAAAAACTTGTTAAATATAAAACAAAATATAATTACTGTTTTTATATCTTTTCCCGCCGAGTGGAACATAATTATCTAACTATTCTCGGAGTCACTTTAATTACCATGATGGATTAGCCTAAATAGAAAAAACGTCGTTAAAAACATGAAATTGTTAATACCCCACTAAAAGCCGAAATCTTTTCCGTCGGACAATCAACTCCTGAGCGTGCTCTGTCACCTTTATTCGATGCTATAAGGCTGCGGCACAGCTTTGATCATCGAATTCATATTCGTATACGGCGTGGACGCTTTCCAGCAAGACTTTATTCTCACCTGACACTCTAAAGTCTATGTTATATTTTGCGAGTATTAGGAGCAGCGCTTCACAATTTTTGAGATTCTCTGGCTTTGGTAAAGCTTGCATGTCCATAATCGCCTGCACAGGACTGGCTGACTTACTCTTCTTTAACTTCATAGCAAGGCTCGGCCCTGGTGGCAGATCTGATTTCTTTACCGGTGTTCCTGTAACTGTAATCTTCTGGTTCGCGTGTTGCTGTGTTACTGATTTCTCGGCGACAGGCTTATTTGAGCACGCAGCCAGGAAAAACGGGAGTATCACAATGGATAGGCTTTTAAGTCTGGCTCTAACTATAATATTCATCTTATTTATTCCGTTTTTAACAGGTTTACTGATTTCCGTCAGGCATACTGTCACTTTCTCTCTCGTTATTAGTAATCCCGCAGGGGCTTCGGGCATTATCAAGCAAGATAAAAACCAACACAATGATCGCGCCAATGACCGGCAAAGTCCATACAATGATTGACAGAGAAAGTTTTGAAATAACTCCAAACCTTCATAAATTTAGGCCAGCACTTGCCTCATTTTACGGCCACCAACGGCTATCAAGCCGTTTTTTTGGTAAAACTTTAAAGTTCGCTCAAACTCAGGTAGAGGTGGCGTACACAATTCGATGCATGACCACTCATGCTCTTTCCCGTATCTGTTAACTTGTTCGAGTAACTTTGCGCCTAACCCGGCTTTTCTGAATTCAGGCACAACATAAAACTCCTGGATAACACCAATTTTACCACCCGCATATAAGGCATACGTTTCTGTTATCGTGGCAATTGCAACCGGATGGTGCTCATGCATGCCAATTATTGCTGAATACTTACCATCAATAATTAGCTTTCTACATCTTTGGCTGGTTTCCCTGAGATCAATGTTAAAATGTTGAGCCTTTGTCTTTTCACAAATTTCAGTGGTAAGCGCCACGACCAAAGTGCTTATTATTGCTGAGTCTTCTGGTTTTGCTTCTCTAAACTCGAATTCCATAATTAAACTCGATTATTCCTGGCGTCGCACATCCATGACGCAGCTCTGCCGCGCCCGTCGCATGCATTTGCTATATATTTACAGATATTACCCCTGCAACAAACAAAATTGTTGCAATGAGCACTCCATTAAAGGGCGTTTTAAACCAATACTTTTTAGCAAGTATTAAATAGGACAACCCCACAACTACAGGTAGATACAAAAACCAGATTGAGTGTTGGATCACCTCAAAATGAAAAACAGTAAGGGGAATATAAATTCCTGCGAATATCATCGCTCCCAGGCTGTGGCTCGCATTGAACCCGACCCACGCATTCCATATCGTGGTTTGTCTCGTAAGTAGTGGTGATGTGCTTTTCATCGATTCTTTAACAGAGGGATCAACCGTATCGAACCTGTTGGTGAAGAACGTGAACAACAAATGAATCGTGCCTAAAACTCCAAATATCAGGGCGCCGGAAACAATAAAAACCTTTGCCATTAGCAGTTACTCCTTAAACATATAATGCCTTATAAGGCGTGAAATGTTTGGCTAAAACTAACCACTAAAGGAGCAAAAGCCAAACAGTATGAAAACGTGCTTTAGCTTATATGAATACGTAAATAAATCAAAGTATTAACATTGGCGAGACACAAGTTTGCTAACCGCTCATTACTTTCAGTCCGTTCAATTGAAACACTTTTCCGGCACAATCGTTTAATGCGCTACAACCGGCAAGCTTGGCATATACTGTTGCGGTGCAATCAAGCCCGCTCGGTCAAAACCAGTAATCTTGCAGCTTATAAGCGCTTTGCTGCGAGAAATTGTGACTGTTAAAGGTGATAATGGCCGAGTCAAAGTGACGCTAAACCTACCTGGTGATACTCACCAGGTCAGAACTGTTTTTGTTGAATTCAAATATGGTCTCTTATCAATCAATTCAATATTCGGGGTATTTTTCTTCAAATATACTGTATAAGGTCCGGTTTGTACCTGAGACCATCCATTGCTTTCGGATCTCAAAACCATAATCGACATCAATATCTTTAACGACACCGATAAAACAAGATATATACATTTTCACAACATTAAATTTATATTTAGTGTTAGCATATTGAGTTGAAAGGTTTTTAACTTCCGTTCCATATGCATATTCAATAGCATCGAATTTACCAAAGAAGCTGTCAAAGCGTGAGATGTAATCTTCTAAATCACAAAGATCTATTTGCAGAGATACAGGATCTGCTTCAATCTCACCATCGACAAGAAACTTGCTACTTAACGTGTCACACTCGATATTAAAGTTGATACACATTGCATCTAGCACTGAAGCTTGCTTCATGTATATCAGACTCTTAAACTTGGCTTTGTCAGTGACATCAATCTCATTGTCAGGTGAAAAGGAAATTTGTACTTTCCCACTCGCGTTAGACTTTGCTTTATCAATATAACCAGAAATACTTCCGTCGTTGATTAACTTCCAATATATTTTGGGTTCTTCATCTAAAGTAATTGACACCAGAATGACAGGATCTTCAATCGAAGCCCAATACTCAAGGTTATTAAGTTTAACCTGAACATTGGGCTCATTACCCTGGCTGGTTTTCACCTGAGCACCGATAAACATCCCCAGTGAATGATTTTTTTCGTCAAAGAGTTCAATTTGAGCATCAATTCCTACATCAATGTCCAAAAGTCTACAGGGCCATCCAAAGAAATTACAAATCCAGTATGAGAAATAAAATTCACCAGCTTTGCCATGGGATGCTTTAATATCAAACTTCATTATTATCCTACTTCATATATTGTCAGCGTGTTGGGGTTGACCTGCACAAACCGATTAACCTAAGCAAATAATAAGATCATGGGTAATCGCGACATTCTACACAATGTGCTTTAAGTTTGGTCACACCTTATGTGCAAAGTAAGCCATGATCTCTTCTGTGGTCATTTCCTTTGTCTCGTTGGCAAAACAATAGTAGGGCGGGCGCATATCACTAAAATACTGCATATCCATCTCCAACCCGGCCAGATTTGGAAATAAACCCACCGGCATATTGTACTCACCTGTTTCTTTGAACTTAAAAAATAGGTGTGTACCACACTCAATACAGAAACCACGTGAAGCCCAGGAAGACGACTCGTACATTTTGACCTTATCTTCCCCCTCCAGTGTCACGTCAGTACCACATTTCAAAGCAAAGAAAGGCGCACCACCCCAGGTTCGACAAGACTGACAGTGGCAAACCGTAAACTTAGGATTAATGTTTTGTGCCGTAATTTTCACGGCACCACACAGGCAATTAGCCTCTGAGCAGGACATGGAATAACTCCTTTTTTAAATACATATAACGCCGAATACAAACAGCGGAAAATAACAGGACAAAATTAACAAAAATGAGCACCAGCTATATATTTTTCCTCAATGCCATAATTGCTTGTTAGGTTTAGAGTTTTCGCCACATCAATTGCGCATCAGTACCATAACTTTTGCACACGCTTTCTGACAACGGTTTAAAACCTTGCCTTTGCCAAAACAAACTTGAATTCTGGACTGAAACCAATCTTATTTCTCTGAAACCCGAACCAGTTGCAGCCTCAATCAGATGCTTCATCAGCATTGAGCCGATGCCTTGACCAAATGAGGAGCTGGAAACTGCCAAGTCATGAAGAAACAAGATGTCCCCTTCAGTATCTGCAGGTAAGGCGTTAAACAGCTTCGGGGGCTGCTCTTTATTCCAGGAGTGTGCTAATAAATAACCCTTTAGCTCTTGCCTGTCTCGATAGATAAAACAACAATTGGGGGTTCGATTCCATTTATCCTTTAACACGTCAACACTTTCAGGTTCAACAAGCAGATAGACCTCTGCTTGTAGTGCCAGTATGTCAGGCCACGCTGATTCCCTGATTATTTCTATCGACATACTCAACTCTAAAATACTCTTGGTCTAATGCCTTAGCATGGGGAAAATATAGCTTTCTAGAATAAGCAACAAAGGAGCGAAACCTAACTGTACCTTTCCTTATTTAACACCTTGCTAGATTTAATATTTAGCTGTTATCAAATGCTTATTACAATATTCAGATGCACCCGTTAAATCTGGAAACAAAGTAGAGTGATTGATGTTCATCCTATTTAAATATCTCAAACAATCTTGAACACCTTCTGATGGTATATTTATTTTTAATAGCTCTAACACATTTTTTTGTCCGGGGTGTGACTTTATCCACGTTTCTAGATCAATGTTGTTAGGACCTCTAGTAAATAGACCTCTTTGGTTAACTAAGCGACTATTTTCATCTGATAACGGTCTAACTATTTTTACAGTTGGCTTTTTATTGTTAACCAGCTTCACGTCATTTTCTCGTATGTATTGATTGTTTTTATTGATAATCCCTTGTGACAATGAAAAAACTGAAAAGAGTTCATGGTTCTCCTTATGAGCAACAGAGGCAGCAAAGTATAATGCTACAAAAGGAGACTCAGTCCAATCTAACAAAGGTGTTGCTAAACCATGGTGTTGTCCTAATGCCCACCAGTCATTATCAGTTTTTAAGTCTGGCGGGTTTGCTCCTCGTCTTCCTCGAGTTTCATATTTAAAGTTTTTAAGGTGTTTTTTTCTTTTTGACGAAGTTGGACTTTTAACAATACGATCTAGTGTGGGTTCAAGCTTCCATTCACTGCTACCGTGCCCTCTATAAACATAGCTTGTATAATCCAACATTTCTTGGTTTATATAATCAGAGAAATATTTCCAAGAGCTTAAATTAATTTCTATAAACCCTTTATCAAAATTCTCTTCGATCCATCTTGGTTTTCTAGCCATCAATTACTCCAAACTTCAAATTAAACCTAATGCCCTACACTGAGGGATCCCCTGGCAATTATATTTTAAATCAATATGATGGACACACTCGGCATTGTTTTATCTAATCTATTTCGCCAAAGACCAAATAGATAACAATACCATGCGTGATATCACCATCCTACACGATATGCTCAGAAAAAACTGCCCCCAAATTCATGCCCGGCGCCTGGATTCATTAATGCCAGCAACTGAGACTTTGCTCGATAGCAAGCAGCTCTCATTTACAGAGCTGGGCCGAAATACGAAAGGCCCTGTCGCTGCCAAGTACAACAATAAACATATGAACCGACTGCTTGGCAACACCGCTATGCATAACGATCGACTTGCTATTTACCGCTTCCATGCGCGCCTGATATGTGGCGCTAATCCCATGCCTATCTTGCTGGTCGACTGGGCCGATGTGCGAGAACAACTGCGGCTGATGACGTTGCGTGCTTCCGTCAGCATTCAAGGGCGCTGAATGATCGTGTATGAACGCACTTTCACCTTTGCTCAATACAATTCGCCTAAGTCCCATCAATTGTTCCTTGATGAACTCGCCAGTATCCTGCCTGATAAATGTATTCCACTCATCGTGACCGATGCCGGCTATCGAAATACCTGGTTTCGACAGGTCGATAAAAAAGGTTGGTTCTGGCTCGGGCGGGTGCGTGGTAAAGTCACTTATCAGAATGATAACAGCGAAGATTGGCATTTAAATCAGGCACTTTATCCATCAGCAACTCCTCGTGGACGTTATATTGGAGAAGTAAAGCTTGGGCGAAAAAGCCCAATTAGCTGCCATCTTCATTTATATAAAGCCAAACAACAAGGCCGTACTGACAGGCGCTCTTCAAAGGCTGGCAGGCATCATACCGCACAAAAAAGTTATCGGACTGGCAGTAAGGAGCCTTGGCTATTAGCCACTAACCTGCCCGCAGAATTGTTCAAACCCAAACGTGTCGTCTCACTTTACGCCAAACGCATGCAAATCGAAGAAAGCTTTCGAGATCTGAAAAGCCTCCAATACGGTATGGGCCTGAGACGTAGTAAAAGCCGATACCCCAGCCGGCTCGATATACTGCTATTACTCACCTTGCTAGCGACGATTACTCTCTGGTGGACCGGCCTGTATGCTCAGCACTCAAATTGGCAACGAAAGTTCCAGGCAAATACAATCAGAGATCGTGCTGCGCTGTCGACTGTCAAGCTTGGTAAAGAGGTTAGGCGACGAAGCGATCATGTTATGATCAGGAAGCAGTTACACTGGGCTATACGTGAATACGTGCGCTTGATACATCAACTAGGGAGGCCTGAATTATGAGGGGTTCCCCCAGCAGCTCAACTAAACGGAAAAACTTGTTGAGCTATAATCGCGAAGTGATGGCCCAATGAGTTTTTTCCGCTTTGAGTTGTTTTGTTGTGTTTCATTCATGTAAAACTTTAACTTTTTCACAACGTTGCCACCCTTGACCTGTAGGGTTATTTTCCCTACAGCCACCGACCTGTGCATGCTATCCTTTTCCTGACCACCCACAATTTGGGTTTTTCCAGTCTCCAAATTTGATTGCGGAAGTTTCTAGCTTTTTATCCACATTTTCTGGTGAATCCGGACCGTGCAACCATTCGATGTCTTTACTTATTTGACTTCTTCCTTTTTTGTCGACATCGTGAGCTACTTTACACATAACTGGAGTTCCTTGACAAAGGTCATTTTCATTACATTCAACTAATAATTTAGGTTTATAACGTAACAAATCATAAATATATCCACCAATAATTGAAGCGATTACACCCCATATAAGAATGCCAATCAGGTGTGATCTAAAAAAAGTTGAATCAATCTTCATTACTCAAATTTCCCAATGCAACATAACACCTTGCTCACCGGCACATACTGCGGAGAGCGTTTTTGTGTAAAATGGAGCGCAGCGACAACACAAAAACGAGCGTAGCAGTATGTGTCCGCGTGCAGCAATTTGCTAGGTGCTTAGTTTTCATTTAAACCAAAAGCCCGAGAGCCGAGCTTGTTTTTATAGAAGTTTTCATATTCGACAACTTCTTTCTGTGTAAGAGACTTTGGCAAAGTACGCAATATTGAAAATCTGAACTCACGATGCATATCATTACCGTTGCCACAGATTTGCTTTAACAGCTTATTACCGCAATGGCCAGTTATTGCGTAATTTTGCCACCTGCCATAGATGCCTTGCGAGCCACATGCGGAGCCAACGTATTGCGCCCCTGTACTAGGCTGCAATATTAAATATATGCCTGCTACATTTGACAACGCAGACTGCCATTCTCGGTTTGCCTCTGGATGATTGAAAATACGGCTTAGCTCATCAAAATTTAGAACAAAATCGAGATAACCAGGGAATGGCCTCGCATAGCCGGCGGGCAAAATTTCGACAACTTCTTTTTCCGTAATCCATTGGTGCCAAGACCTTGTAGATTGCCCCCAGTCTATAACTACTCTTTCTTCTAAATCCTCAAACCCACTGACTTTTTCAAGTTGGTAAAACCAACTATCTGGATCTTCAGGCATTGTGTAATTATTGGGAAGGCATATTTCCCGAATACGACAACGCTTGCCTACTTTGTAGACTCCATACAACCTTGCCTTACTGTAGGGCAACCCAATAAATGAAACCATGTATTCACAATCTAAAATTGGTCTAGATTGGCATGCTTGATATGTTTCAAGTTGACCTGTAGTCATCAACTCATAAAGATCATAGCGTTGATCTTGATGGCGAACGAGCTTGATTTTTTTGCTCGTATCCATGCCTCTTAATTTTAGTAGTTCTACGATATTCATGATGAGCTATGCGAGCACCTAACGCTTGCGTCCTTTGGTTTAGGCACTTGTTAGGTGCTTTATGCACATACCCATGTACCATTAGGGTTTTGTTTAGCTCCTGAGTATTCTCCGCCAACAACCCACGTACCATTTGGATTTTGTTTAGCACCTGAGTATGCGCCACCACAGACCCAAGTACCATTCGGATTTTGTTTAGCACCTGAATATGCACCACCAACAACCCAAGTACCATTCGGATTTTGTTTAGCGCCTGAATATGCACCACCAACAACCCAAGTACCATTCGGATTTTGCTTAGCACCTGAATATGCACCACCAACAACCCAAGTACCGTCTGGGTTTTGCTTTGCTCCAGAATATCCTTTGTATTTCACTACATCTGACATGTTGACTCCTTAATTTGAAAATCACTTAACAGTGTATTAGCGTGAATACCGGTTAAACCCCGCTCCCAGAGCCTCACCAACCCACCACTAAAAGTATTTATTCATAATAAGAAAAATAACCTACCACCAAGTCTCCCACTGCTCAAGCCAAATTGGCTTTGTTGAAACCGAGCCTTGTTCATAGCGAGACTTGGGGTCTCGTTATGTAAATCTACTAACCTTTTGAATCTATTCAACTTAAATCATAACTTCACTTATACGAGACCTTCAGGCGCGGAGAAAACGAGAAATTTGACATGGAAGCCGACGGTATTCACTTACACCTGAATAAATACACAGTACTTAATATTAAAGGTGCTCTTTACCATTTGGAATAGTGATCTGGTTAGGTTTATCCCGGCTCGGACGCGCCAGAAGTGATAGCGGGGTCTGCTAGGTTCATCATTATCACGGTACTGATGCGTTGTATTTAGGTGGACCCCGACCGCAAGCGTCCGGGATGACAGTGGGCCTGTTCGATTCATCAGTACCACGGCGCAGCTACGTTGTATTTAAGTAGCTCCCGGCTCGCAAGCGTCCGGGATGACAGTGGAGTCTGTTAGGTACGTCAATATCACGGCGCTGCTACGTTGTATTTAAGTAGACCCCGGCTCGCAAGCGTCCGGGAAGACATCCGGATCTGTTAGGTTCACCGATACCACGACACTACTGCGTGGTATTTAAGTCAATCCCGGCGCGCAAGCATCCGGGATGACTACGGGGCCCATTCAGCAAGTGAGCGACACTTATCTAAACTCAAAGTTAACCTGTACCGGGTAGTGATCAGATAGCTCGTTGTAGTAGCCGTTGTGATAATAGCGGCCGCTGCTTAGGTTCCAGTTGCCGCGCAGGTAGCTCCAGTACCAGTTTTGCTGTGCTTTGGGATAACGTACTTTCATGCTGGGTGTGTTGCTTGGCTGTTTATGGTCGCGGTGCCAGAAAACGTAATCGAGTGTGTCGTTGTAATCCAGGCTGTAGTCAAAGTAGTAGGCGTTAGCTTTGGTGAACCAGTTGTATTTTGCCGGAAATGAGCCTATCTGCGGCGTCTCGAAGTTCAGCACTGCGCGTGATGTTGCAAGCATATCGGCCACTTCATCTTGCTTACTCCATTCTACGTTCATATCGCCACCAATAATAACCGGCTCGCTGGCAGGAATATTTTCGGTGCTAATAAACGACTGAATCTCACTCAGCTGGCCCATGCGCACACGGTGCTCCTGAGCGGTGTCGCCGTCGTGAGTTGCCTGCAAGTGCGTGCCTACCAGGTGATAACGTTGATTGTCTTTTTCAATTTCTACGTAAGCAAACCCTTTGTTTGACAGATAGTCCCAGCTGCCGTTCAGGCTGTTTTCAAACACATGAGCCTTTTGTGTGATGATTGGGTATTTAGACAAAATAACCACGCCACCACGGATCACAAAAGGACTGTTCGAACAGTTGCCCGTTAGTTTGTCCCAGCCGCTGCCACTACAGTCCTGACCAACGTTAGGTGTCTGATGAGGGTAAATTGCCGAAAGCGCATCCAGCGCCTGCTCGGCATCGCTGTTAAAGGCTTCACTGATCAGGATCACATCCGGGCGGTCGCTCATAGACGCCAGCACCGAGGGCAAACGTTCAGCCCGGTTCTCCTGATCCCAATCCTGTACGTTAAGTTGCATAATATTGTATGCCATCACTTTCAGCGAATCGGCCATACTGTGGGTGCTCATCAGCATTAGTGCACAAAGCAGCGCGTGCTTAGCTTTCATTTTACGTCTCCGAAATCTCATTGTTATTTTTGTGTTGTTAATAATTTTTTACACCTGAGCTCTGCACGGCATTACCTGTGAGTAAAAAATTTCGCAGCACACATTAGTCACAAAAAGTGACACTCAGATTTCTACAAACCGTTATTTTTATTAAACTTTAATTGTATTGGCATGACGTTTTTAAGGCTTTTTAATGATCACAGGATAAAACCCCGAAGCCAGACAAGAGGTAGATTAGCTTTACACTAAAACCACGGTTAACTTTGCATTTACGCAAGCGCTTGGATTGATCCTCACAGAAAAAAACAATACAATAATGATTCTCATTTGCATAAAAGGAAACATTACAAAATGAAAATACTCTCTGTCCTGCTGCTTTTGCTGTGCTCACTGCCGGCTTTTGCAAAAAAGCCCATCCGTGTTGTTGATGTTGGTGTGATGGGGCTCGCCTCGCACGATTTGTTCCAGTGGAATACCCAGGCCCGCGAAAATGAAGAAAACGGTCGTTTTGACCTGAGTACGATTTTTGACTACGCCGACGGCACCCGAATTCATCAGGGCGGTAACCCTAAAAACTCATCAAATGCAGCGGTGTATTCAATCACTCAGAATCTGGTGAGCTTCTATGCGGGTAAAAAAGCCGCGTTGTTGATGTCCAGAACAGTTACTGAAGAGCAGGCTCACATCATCGCGCGCCAGCAAACGGTTGCCTTCTTTATGGGTATGGTCAAAGAGTCTTACGAGCGCTTTACCAATGCCAGATTCCCAGACTATGCGCTGGCGCAACATGTAACGGACGATGAGCAAGGCGTTATGCGCGCACTGCATGACATCCTGCCTGGCAAAATCTACGTGAACCGTAACCTGACGCGCGAAGTGTTTGAAGTCACTGACTTCAGACTGGCCATGACTCAGCTGTCACCAACTGAAATGATGAAGCCAGTGAAGTTTTACGACGGTAAATACGATGAAGAATACCTGCATGTCGTCGTCCCTGGCTTCCCGGATCCAACCATCATCAACCTGCAAGCCATTGACCAAAGCTTTATTGCAGAGCAAACGAATTATAACCTCGACGACATGCTCGCCGAACTACAATTCTATGGCCAGTTTCCCTTCTTCGGCAACCTGGTGCACTTCACCAGCTTCGGTTACCACCTGGAAAACCTGTTTGCCAAAGGCATTTGTAACAAGTACGTCGATGGTAGCCCAAATACCTGGAATACCGTTGCGGTAGAGTGTTATTGATCCACTTGATTGATATGCTGCTAAATGGCGCACTTGTTCTTTAGAGGGCAAGTGCGTTTTTTGTAACTAACGACGGCATAAGAAAGTGGATTGCTATTTATGGAATAATTTACATCTTAGTCTAATCAAAGTATTCAATGCTAAACTTTTTCACCATCTTTTGTTACCAATTCAAATTTAAGGCATGGTGTATTCTCAGTAAAAGTAACCTTCATCCAATATTTAAAGGTCAACTTACCAACAGTATCACTACCGTTATTCAGTTTGAAATCCACATCGACATATTGGTCATCAGCTATCTTACGAAAGCATACTTTGTGAAATAGCTCTTTACTAGTAAGCAAGCTATAACCAACATCACTATAGTTTAATGAATAGACCTCACAATTGCCAACATGGCAAATATACTCATTGTCAAAACCATCTTGGCGGCTAATATTGTGTCTGTCTGCGATTTCTAGCTCATAAGATGATTTTCGTAACATGCTTTTTAATTCTCGATCCCCGACAAACAGCACCGGACACGCCATTGACTTTGAAGTTCTTTGAATATCTGAAAGGAGGCAATCTTTATCAGTATAGTAGTATGATGCAAATTTTGGATATTCGAGTAACGACATTAATATGTTTTCTTTAAGGTTATTTGAAACACAGTCAAGCATCCAGGTTTCTTCATTAATCGGCCGATTCGTATCAATTCCTAGGGCAACTCGTTCTTTTGCATAGTCCGAGATATTCACATCAAAAGAAAAATTGTCGTCAAGATCAACTCCCAGTTCAATATGCTCAAAAAGCACTAGAGGGAACTCAGGCTCGTTTTTATCACTTAAGATGGCCGAGCTAGCTACACCAAAACTCGCAAGCCTCTCAGTGTCTATCTCAGCATCCACAACAAGCTGACTCTGAACATTACTAATGCTCGTAATGATACCTTCTACTGATTCAATAAAGTTGGCCTTTAAAGTTTCTAAACTATCAGGATCGACCAGAAGATAATCGCAATCCTCATTGGCAATTTTTATCCAATCATTAAGATCTGATATGAGTGCCTTCTGATCCATATGTCTGAAATACCCTGAGAATATGGCTTCGTTCCAATCGTTTGGTAGTTTCCATATTGATTTCGACATGGAAATAGCAATCTCGACATAGGCTCTTTTCATACTTTGTGGACTACTTGCTCCCCACCCTGTATAAATACGCCCAGAAACTCGTCTTTCTTTGTAAATGCGACCAAAGGACTCTAATATTGTTGATATCCAAGTTCCATAGGTATGCTGTCCATAATCACGATGTCGAATGTATGCACCCAACAAATTACCTGCATTGGAAATAACATAGGGACGCTGCACTCCCGAGCTTGATGGGTGGATACGTGCTCCTGACAATAGAGCGTTAACATATTTAGCCAAAAGATCAGGTTGCTCATTGCCTGGTTTCAAGAGCATGTAGCAAGCTGTAATGACTCTTAAATCGACATGAGCATTTTTAAAAGAGAGAGCAGACGCAGCACTATAATCATAATCGTCTCCTCTGAGGATTAACTGCCAAATGTCACTAGTCGGTTCCAATGCCAGGAAATAATGATTAATCAGCACGGAGTGCCAACCGAACTCTGCATTCCAATGCTCATCATGCGACAGCTTATCAAGCCAATTCAGAAGCATATCAACGCCCCAACCAGCAGCCTCAAAGTTACCGAACCGAAGAGCAGAAATTGCCGTTGACGCTGTAAACTCCAAATGCGTGATATAAGCTGGATATGACTTATTGAAATCCCAAGTTCGCCTTGAAATTGGTTCGATGTACATTATCCAACTTTCCCAGGCACCAACAAAATCATAGAGAATATCCTCGTACTTGCTAGCTATCCTTAAATCACTCGACTCAGAGTTATACGAACGCCATTCGACCAGCATATACCACATATAGTAGCTGCCCTGTATAAGCGATCTCATTTCTTGTTCGATTAAAGCATCTCGACTCGAAAATATGCGCTTATGAAAGTACAGCATGTCTGTATAAAAACGTGAATTATCTGGAATTCGCTCAACAGTCTCTTGTGCTAGACGGTAATACTCCCCCATAAGTTCATCAAGGTAACTTCTACTCAAGAAGCCACTAGCTGGTAATACTAGCCAGTTATCCAAGTTTCCCTCTCCGTTTTTAAACGAAAGGGCTTCTGCAAGCTCGGTGTGCCAAAGAGCTAAGCTTTCAAGAGCGTCCGAGAATTCTCTGGCATCACCATCTCTAATGGCGTCATTTGCGGGACCAATAACAGCATTTAGGACAGATGATAAACCGATACCTACTCTAGGAAATTCCTTTTCGAAGGAGAAAGACAATTTTATTAGAGCTTTTACTAACGGATTAATTTTAAAGCCATCATATAGAGCTAATATCATGGTGTCGCCAGTTACACTCCCTCGCATAGGTTGCACCACTAACTTCGCTCCCTTTATTTTTTTTAATTTCAAGATATTCAATTGAACTCGAATAGCAGAGTTCAGAAGCCACAGTCTGACATCTTTTAAAGATCTTTCCCGTTTCACCTTTCGGGTTATATCTTTATATCCATCGTTAAAATAACTATATGAAAGAACTTCCATAACATTTTCGTCTGGGTTATCTATCAGCTTGTTGCAGACAGAGTTTTCTATAAGTACACCTTTAATTCGGTTGCGAACATCAAGCTCACATGCTTCATGAAGGGAATACCGAAAAATGATCGCCTCACGAGAAGACTCATCCAGCATTCGGAATGTTTTGACAAAAAACCAAGCGGTCAATAGTAAATTTGACGAGAACCACAACGCTGAGGTAAGACAGATAGCTACATATGCATGCTCACTTATTGTCGATCTAAGGAAGTAACCAAAAACAATAAATACTGACAATGTAAGGCCACTTAAGCCCGCAAACATAAACCCGGAGTATTTTTGGTACAAAGGAAAAATTACCTTTTTGGCTGACTTATTCTGAAAAAGAACACTTATAAGACCAACAACTAACGGGTAGACGACCCCTATAATAGTTAATTGACCTCCTAGAAAAACCCCCTGCCATTCAAGAAGCTCCCTCCAGAAAGGAGCATGTTGGATAACATAGGGTTTAACCCACGGTTGCCAAAAAATGAGATTACAAGTTACTAAGGCAGCCAACACCAACGCTTGAAAAATATACATTTTATAGTAGGTCGACCATCGGAAAACACCCTTTTCTAAAAAGCTCCACTGACTATTTAAAAAAGCTTTATTTTTATAAATCGACTCTTTAATTTCTTTATTGACTTGAGATGAAAGAGTCCTAAAAAAACGTCCGATTAAAATTTTCATTGATCGTTGTCTACTATACTATTAATGGTTTTTCTTTATTCTCTGATGGTGTTAACGGCTATTAGCTTTACAAAAGATAACGGTTACGCATACCTATATCATCAGAACATAAATGTTTCTAGGTCTGTAGTTTCTGGATAAAAGTTCGGCTCTAGCTCTGAGGTTAAGCAACAATGTGTCGTCATTCACTTCCATTTAATCCAATGATGTTGAGCTATTTCAAAGAGCTAAGCCTTGTCGATAGGCTAAAATTCCCGGGGCAGGCCCGTCCAAGCTTTCACATCAATATTTTTAAAACATCAGAATAGTCTGTCAAGAGCTCCCTATAACTTCTCACTACTGCATACTCAATCCATAAGCATGTTGAGATAATAAAATTCGATTAAGCTGCCAGATACATTGGTTTCAAAAAACCTGTAACTTTTCCATAATAACTCGCAATGTATGACCAGCGTCAACCCAGACATAAAATATATGTTTCAAAAATCATGATTCGAGCAAAAGTAAGCGTGGTTGTGTACTAAGCTACTTTCGACGGCCACATATCACTATACCGAGTAGTTTTCTATCTCTATTTTTCAAATATCCGTGCGATAATAGCATCTGTTTAGGTTTAGAAAATGAATAGCTGGCTCGGTTAAAGTACCATTTACTCATGGGCTATGATAGCAGAGCAATAGGCTACTAATTCGCTTAGATTAGAATTTGCTAATGATTAAGTAAAACGTCACTACATCAGCTTTGTTTCACAAGATAATTCGGTGTAAAAATATGTCAAATTTTAAGTACAACAAAAGGCAATAGAGAACACATAGAAAGTCTGATAGCTTAAATGGAAAGTACTTTTTAGCTTTAGAAGATTTTTGATTTTGAAGTGAAATTTGACACCGCAAACTCTGGAGTTTGGGTGGCAGTCTTACCAGCCACATCCCGGCACACGAGTCATTCGCTGTGGCTGCTTCCTTCCGGACCTGACCAGGTTCACGAACTATCGTTGCGAGAGGACCAATAAGACTACCATTGAGGGCCTTGTTTGGCGCGGGATGAATTATCGCGAGTTTCACGCCGGGTTGCAAGGGTAAATGTGAAAAAGCCCGACTAACTGCTTAGTGAGTATACAATTAGACGGGCTTTGCTGTTTTGGTTGGTTTTTTCTTGGGTTTTTTAGCTTACTTTGCCAGCGCGACTTTTAGGTCTTGCAGGCGCTTTTTCATTTTCTTCATGTTTTCCGGGCCCATGCGCAGGAATAGCTTTTGCGCATCAGACAGTTGCTCCCACTCGGCATAGGCGTATTTGTAGGTCACAGACTCTTGCAGCAACGGCAAGCTGGTTTCCGGGATAGGCGTTTCCAGCAGCTCGCCAATGGCTTCTTGCAAAGTCAGATCGAATTCGCCGCCGTCGTAGCCAATTTCTTCGTAAGCTTCACGAATTAACGGCTTGAACTTGTCGTACGTGCGTACCAGCTGGGCTGTGCTCATCGCATTGAGCATGTTGACGTACGGCGTGTAACGCTCAAAACTGTTCGGATCGGTGATAATGATATCGTCTTCGATCACCATAAAGCTGTCTTTTGGTTTACTGACGGGGAAGTGGTTTTTAGCCACTTTGCCTTGTGCCAGGTTGTCGACGAATACCACGCTGCGGCGGATCATGTCGTCAGTGACCACCAGATCCATAGCAGTGTCATTCAGATAGTTACCAATTTGCTCGCTCAGAGCCACGTCGCTGTCATCCAGAGAAGGAAGCGGTGCAGCAACTGGTTGCTCGGGCTCGCGCTGTGGCAGCGGCTCTGGTTCTATAACGGGTTCTGGCTCTGCAATTGGCTCTGGCGCTAAAGGCTCTTCAACCTCAGTCGCAGGCTCCGGTCGTGCGGTATTGACCACTTCAGTTGGTGTTTTTTCAGGTACTACAACATCCTGTTTGAACTTTGTGTTTTCCTGCTGATTGTCTCGGTTTGAAAGCACAAATATGGCCACAATAACGAGGACCACGACCACGCTTACGGCAAGCAATAAGTGGCTGTTAGACGGCTTGCTGTTCCTTGATTCTGCTGAGTTGTGCTCTGACATGGAAGCTCCATTAAATTTGCTAAACGAATTAGTTGCACTTACGGTAACTAAAGTACCAGATTGGGCGTTTGGCCGCTTATCAGGCAACAAAAATAATCTATAATATACAAAAGATTATAGCCCATCGCAGGTCCCTTTGACGACACTTGCGTCTGCAACCTATGGCATTTTTAGTCTCTTTAAACGCGTATACTCACAAATGCATCCAATATTGGTGAGTATTCATTAAAAGATATCGCATCCGTGACAAGGTGCAATATCAATTACCGCTTAGTGAGCATATGGGCGCAATATGAATCGTCAATGAATTTGTTTCTGATCCGCGATATATTGCGGTTTTACTAAGTTAAACAAATCGTTATAGTAGGTATAGTCGGCTTATCAAGGCCTAAAATTATTTCTCAAATCAACCTCTGTTAATTTGCGCGGTTTAAGGAAGCATATGAGTCAGCATCACAGTTCGCGTTCATGTCCTCGTTCAGCACTGCTGCTAACCGGTGGTGGGGCCCGGGCTGCCTACCAGGTTGGCGTGCTAAAAGCGCTGGCTCACAGCCTGCCCAGAACCGCCCCGCTGCCCTTTCGGATTATTAACGGCACATCGGCTGGGGCCATCAACTCCGCCGGTCTGGCTTGTTATGCCTCGAATATGCATCTGGCGATCCGTAAAATAGAGACAATCTGGAAGAACTTTCATACCGATATGGTTTACGAGAGTGGCTTTGTCGGTGCGTTTGGCCACATTCTGGGTAATATGATGCGCAGTTTTCAGGCTGAATACATCAATCAGCCACCGGCCAGTTTGCTGGATAACACACCACTGCGCCACCTGCTGCGCGAGGTGCTCGACCTGTCGAGGATCGATCGCAACATTCAGCGCGGCTATCTGGATGCCTTGTCGGTGACCGTATCAAGTTACTCAACCGGCCGCTCTGTGGCGTTTTATCAGGCTAAGGACGCGCGCCCGTGGCAACGCGCCAAGCGCATTGGTGTGCCCGATCATATCACTCTGGATCACCTGATGGCCTCCAGTGCCATTCCTATGGTGTTTCCCAGTGTGCGGGTCAGGCATCATTATTACGGTGATGGTTCAATCCACCAGCTGTCGCCACTAAGCCCGTCGATCCATCTGGGTGCCGAGAAGATTTTCGTCATTGGTGTTGAGCAACCAAAAATCCCGACCCCACTTGGCTACGAGCCGCACTTTCCCGGCATGTCGGTAGTTGCCGGTCATCTACTCGATAGTGTGTTCAGCGATACCTTACAATCGGATCTGGAACGACTGGAGCGGGTAAACCGCACGGTCGGGTTACTACCCGCCAGAGATAAACACAAAGAGCTGAAACACATTAAAACTCTGGTGGTCAATCCCACTCATAATTTCAATGAGCTGGCTTTACATTATTACGATGAGCTGCCGATGGCCATTAAGCTCTTGCTGCGTTCTATCGGGGTAAGGCGGCACTCGCCATCGAGTTTGACCAGTTACTTGTTGTTCGAAAAAGCCTATACCCGGGAGTTGATCGAGTATGGTTATCAGGACGGGCTTGCGCGGCTGGACGAAATTCGTGCATTTCTGGAGCTGGATTAACCCATACCAATCGTTATGGCAGGCCGTCTAGCAGGAATTGCTCGGCCCGCTCCACCCGCCGCGGCTTGCCTTTAAGCAACAATACATCGCTGGCACATAAGGTGATTTCTTCATCCGGCATGGAGATTTCTTCACCATTGCGTCGCAGTGCTTTTACCACAACCTTATGCCTTGCCAGGTCCAGCTCCGCAATCGATTTATCGACTGCAAAGGCATCATCCGGTAGCGCTATTGCATGCAGATATTCCAACCGGTCTGTGCTGTAGTTAGCGCCTTCTGCGCCCGCGTATTCTTTCATTTCCTGGCTGTCGCCGGTGAAAAAGCCGTGTAAATACTCGTAGCGGTTTTGTCTTTCAATACTTACCCGTTTAAGGATCCGCCGCATCGGCACACCCGACATGTACAACACGTGCGATACCATCATCAGGCTGGCTTCCAGTGACTCAGGCACAACCTCAGTGGCGCCGAGTTCTTTGAGTGCTTCAAGGTGTGTATCGTCCTTCATTCTGACCAGAATTTTTACCTCAGGGGCAAAGCGCTTAACCGCATCTATCACGGCCTGCGCTTTGTCGAAGTCGTTCAGCGACACAATCACCAGGCGAGCTTCACTGACATTGGCCGACTTGAGCACCTCCTGCTGGGTTGGGTCGCCAAACACTACAGGTTCGCCGGCGGTTAAGGCTTCCTGAACAATCGCCGGGTTACGCTCTACAGCAATATAAGGAATGGCTTCCGGGCGCAAAAAACGGGCGATTGTCTGGCCTACCCGCGCATAACCAAAAATCACCACATGATTTTTGATTTTGCTGGAGGTTATGAAACCCTGCTCGTGCGGCTCGGGTCGTCCTTCGCTGTCAATTCCAAGCAGTTTGATCAGCCTGTCTGTTTCGCTGATCAAATATGGCGTTAGTGCCATAGACAAGACCCCTAACGCTATCAGGAACGAGGCAACTTCTGCGCTAAGTAATTGATGTTTGCCGGCCAGCGCCACCAACACAAAGCCGAACTCTCCCATCTGCCACAGTAATATCCCGGCTGCAAAGGCATCTTTGCGACGCTCACCCATTAGCTGAGCCAGCAGAAAAATAATGGCCAGTTTAAGCACAATGAGCAGCGCCAGAACCAGTACAATGTAAATAAACGACTGGATCACATAAGACACATCGAGTTGCGTGCCAACGGTGACAAAAAACAGTCCCATCAGAATATCGCGAAATGGCCGGATCTCGGCTTCCAGCTGGTGCCTGAACTGACTTTCACCCAGCATCATCCCCGCCAAAAACGCCCCCAGTGCCATCGATAGGCCAAACGCATAGGTCAGCGCTCCCGCACACAACGCCACCACCAGGGTAGTCAGTACAAAGAGTTCATCGGTTCGGGCCATCGCAACTTCATTGAAGACTTTGGGTAACACCCACTTGCCAATGGCCCACAATAACATACACACAAACGCGCCTTTGGCGAGCGCAAGGATGAGTGCGCCTACCAGGACCTGGTTATCAGACTGGCTTAATAAAGGAATGGTGATCAGCAGTGGCACCACGGCAATGTCCTGGAACAGTAAAACCCCCACCGCCAGCTGACCACGGCGAATATTCAATATGCCCCGCTCTTTGAGCTCCTTCACCACGACGGCCGTGGAAGACAAAGCGATCAAACTGGCAATGATCAGCGCTTCTATCCAGTTAAATCCCAGGTACTTCAATATGACCGCCAGCACCACAGTGGTCACCAACACCTGTAAGCTGCCCAGCCCAAACACCACACTGCGCATGGCCATCAGTTTAGGAATGGAGAACTCCAGACCCAGACTGAATAGTAAGAAGACAATACCTAACTCGGCTATCAGTTGGATCTCATGGCTGTTGTTTATCCAGCCAAAGCCATAGCTGCCCGCCAGCAGGCCCGTCAATAAATAGGCCAGTATGGGTGGCAGCCCGACGCGCTTAAACGACCACACCAGCGCCACGGCACAGAGTAACAAGGCTATCAGCCCGGTAAACTGACCTTCCAGGGCGGCAACTAGCGTACTGGTGACATCCTCACCTAAAAACCCGGCAAAATTTTGCTGCAAACCGCCTCCCAAGCGTCAATAAATTAGTGGTGAGCAATTTTTATTCACTACTAAATATAGCAAGCAGCTGTTTTTCAGCCAGTTTAAATTTTTGGCATGAAACTCGCTTAGAACAGACTGAATGTTGTACTTTAGGGGAATATTAGATGGAAAATGTCCATATTTTGACACAACGGGCACCGACGCGCGGGGATTTTTTGCCGTTTAACGCACAAATGCAAATGTCGCACGTCCCCGAAAACCCAATGAGCCTGACTGAAAAATTGCAAACAACACTGGATGTCAATGGACTACTCGACATCTTTGCAGGTTATATTAAACGTATCATAAATCTGGCCGGATTACAGTTTCACTCCAGTGAAGGCGTGTTTCAGATGCAACAAAGCAACAACCAGCTCAGCCCATATACCTTTGATCTGGAATTAAACAACCAGCATCTGGGTCAGATTGTATATTTTAGCAAGTACCGCCTGAGTGAGTCACTACAGGCCAGGTTGATCCAGCTACACACCTGCTTGCTATATCCACTCAGAAATGCCTTGATGTACCAAAGAGTGCTGAAACTGGCGACCAAAGATTCGCTGACCGGCTTATCTAATCGCAGTCAGTTTAATGAGTTTCTGGCAAAGAAGCTTGAACGCAGCCGCCGTCATCACTGTAATTTCAGTCTGATGCTACTGGATCTGGACAACTTTAAGCAAGTGAACGACCTGTATGGTCACAAAATGGGCGACAATGTTTTGATTGAGTTTGCACGTATTCTGGAATCATCCGTGCGGGCTACAGACACCGTGTTTCGTTTTGGTGGTGACGAGTTTGCGATCCTGATAGACGACCCGGCCTTTACTACCAACAAGGTGATTGCCGAACGTATTATGGCATCCGTCAGGTGCTGTACTGTTATGAAGAATCATGACGTTACTACCAGTATTGGCTTTACACTGGCAACCAGTCAGGATTGTCCGAATGAAATTTTCTCGCGGGCAGATAAAGGACTGTATCGCGCTAAGGACGCAGGTCGAAACTGCGCCCGTACGATTTAACCTGCTGACAGCTAGACCATATTGCGTCCCCTAACGCAATATGGTTACTGTTTTCGCAGTACAGTCAGCTTATAGAGCAACAGTATCAGCGCAAAACCGCTAAAGAAACTGTTAATAACCCAGGCCAGTGATAAAAAGTCAGGCAGTTCGCTGAACATGATAGCCAGCAAGGGCGCCCCCAGGCCAAAGATAAAAAAGCTGCCGCCTTTACCATGCCAGTACGCCAGTAGCAGTACAGCACTGAGCCCACCGGCACCTGCGCTAAGCGCGACATTACCAATATTCAGTCCGCCATTCACCGCCAGAATTGCAAATAATGCACAACAACTCAATACCGCCCAGATAGCTTTATTCGCCAGTGATTCACCAATCTTTCTTGTTTCTTGCATCTTCTAATTTCCAGTTGAGTCCCTGAGGCGACGAGAACGCCTCATTGACAAAAAATCCCACCACCTGCACCAACTCATCGTTGTAATAAATCAGGGGCACGCGACTGCGCTCCCAGGTGGGGACACCATACTCTTTTAGCCAGTGTTTGAGGGTATTACGGCCGCTGCGCCCGGGCGGTTTAACTTTCTCGTTCAGACAATTAAACTGCACCGACACCCGCTCATCCGCTGTTGGATGACGAACCCCCCGCCCTTCAGCCACACTTAAGGTCGTAACGTCATCCAGCACCACGTTCGCCAGGCCAACATCGTATTGCACCTGCCTTGGCGGCAACTCAGTTACCCAATATAACTGATCTCTGAAACGCCGGACCTGTCCCGCTGATAAAGCTACGGTCATTTGTGCATCAGAGCGCGCATTGAGGGCCTGTGTCAGGATCTGATCCAGCTGTTTCTGCGAGGGCATCTGAATTCCCTGCTCAGCCAGCCAGCCACGCACCAGATTCTGCTGGCGTAAAGGGGCGAGTTCAGCGAGACGACGGATAGACAAGCTCTGCTCGTTCAGACAATACGCCAGATCGGCCTGCGTAAGTTCATCCAGCAACGCCTGTTGCCCCTGTAGCAGCTCAACAGTGCGCATTACGCTGGGAACAAACCCAGAAAAACGGGATTTCAGCAAAGGTAATACCTGATTTCGCAAGAAATTGCGATCGAACCGGTCACTGAGGTTAGATTCATCCTCAATATGTGAGATCCCAAATGTCTTTGCAAATGCTTCAATGTCGCTGCGCTGAGATATTAACAAGGGTCTCAGACACACCCGACCGGATGGCAGTGTACTACGTGCATGCATGGCGCCCAACCCCTTCAGACCTGAGCCTCGTTTCAGGCGCAGCAGAAAAGTTTCGACCTGATCGTCACCATGCTGTCCGAGCACCAATGCATGACAAGGGTGTGCGTGTTTATCCAGCGCATCATACCGTGCGACGCGGGCCTGAGCTTCGAGGCTTTGACGACTTTGCGCCTCCACACTGACGGAGATCGGCGTAAACTCGACCGCCAGCACCGCACATTGTTCCTGACAAAATGCCTGCCACTGCAGGGAATTAGGTGATAGCCCATGGTCCACGTAAATCGCCTGTAAGGCAAGGTGAGGATTGACTTGTATATAATGGCGACATAGGTGCAGCAGTACCATTGAATCGACACCACCCGAGAGTGCAACGGTGAGGCCACTTATTGCCGTATGTGTTACTGCATGCGTTATCGTATGCGTTACTGCATGGGTTGCCGGGTACGTTTCTTCATCGGCCAGTAACTTATCTAAGCTGGCAGCAAAACGGCTATAGAGCGGGGTCTGAGTCATAATCACAGGCGTTGTTGGTACTTAGACAATATTATCCCGATTTTACGGGCACAAAAAAAGCCGCGATGCGGCTTTTTTCCGTGTTGTTGTGTCACTGTGGTTTAACAATAACCAAATGACATCAGGCGCTGGTAGCGTTGCTCCAGCATTTCTTCTGTGCTCAGTGCTTCCAGTTCGCCCAGATCACGCTTAAGCTGTGCTTTGAGGTTTTTCGCCATCGTGTCGTAGTTACGATGTGCACCACCCATGGGCTCATCAATAATAGTATTGATAAGATCCAGCTCTTTCACGCGTGCCGCTGATACACCCATAGCTTCTGCCGCAAGTGGTGCCTTCTCTGCACTCTTCCACAGGATAGAGGCACACCCTTCAGGTGAGATTACAGAGTATGTGCTGTACTGCAGCATGTTAACGCGGTCGCCCACCCCAATGGCCAGTGCACCACCAGAACCACCCTCACCAATCACGGTACAGATGGTCGGCACTTTCAGTGCAGCCATTACTTTAAGGTTACGGGCAATTGCTTCACTCTGGCCGCGCTCTTCAGCGCCAACACCCGGATAGGCACCCGGCGTGTCGATGAAAGTGATGATTGGCATTTTAAAACGCTCAGCCATTTCCATCAGACGCAGGGCTTTACGATAGCCTTCAGGCTTTGGCATACCGAAATTACGCTTGATTTTTTCTGCCGTATCGCGCCCTTTTTGCTGACCGATCACCATCACAGGCTTATCGTCCAGACGTGCAACACCGCCTAAAATAGCCGGGTCGTTTGCAAATGTGCGGTCACCTGCAAACTCGTCGAACTCAGTGAAAATACGCTCGATATAATCGCGTGTGTATGGACGAAGCGGATGACGCGCTAACTGAGATACCTGCCAGGCACCCAGATTGTCGAAAATCTTTTTCGTTTGTTCTACGCTTTTTTCCTTGAGGCGGCTGATCTCTTCTTCAAGGCTGAGATCAAGACTGCCAGAGCGGCTTACGTTTTGTAATTCATTGATTTTTGCTTCTAATTCTGCAATTGGAAGCTCAAATTCAAGATAATTGAGGCTCATGCTCTAAACGACCTGTTTAATTAAATTCTAGTTCTATTTCCTGCGCCGCCATCTTGGATAATCGTCTGAGGAGATCATCACTGGGCGTCACACACCATTGCATACCTAATGTCACTTCCGCTATCGCGTCCGGGCGCTGATATTGGATTTTTACCGGACACGTACCAAACTTGTACGGTTCCAGTACTTTTTTCAGATTATCTATGAAGTTCGTGTCAATTTGCACCATATTCAATGTCATTTTTATAGCACTAATCCGCTTTTCACGGGCCTGAGCTATGGTGCAGACTTCTCTGGCGGTCATTGTAATGCCGCCGGAGAAGTTATCAAAGCTGACCTGTCCGGATATTACCAAGATTTGGTTCATTTGCAGCATATCTTGGTACATTTCAAACTGTTCAGGGAATAAGCGTACATCAATTCGTGCGCTCTTGTCATCTAAAGTTATCAGACCCCAGCGTTTACCCTTCTTATTGATCAGCACCCTTGCATTGATAACCAATCCCGCAGCCGTCGATTGCACATCGCGATTCGTTGGCTGTAATTCTACTAGACGACCCGAAGTGTAATTTTTTAACTCTTTTCTGTATTGATTTATGGGGTGACCGGTCAAATACAAGCCCAGGGTGTCTTTTTCGCCCTGCAACCATTCATCGTCCGACAGCCCAATGGCTTTTACAAAGGCTTGTTCTACTTCGTCTGGTTCGACGGCCAGCAGACCGAACAAGTCACTCTGCCCCAGCGACTCAGCCTTGTGATGCTGCTCGGCAGACTTCATGGCGTCTTTCAGGCTGGCCAATAAGGTAGCGCGTCCAGGCTGGGTTTTCTCCGGACCCAGCTGGTCCAGCGCGCCTGCGTAAATCAGCTTTTCAATCACCCGGCGGTTCAGGCGTTTAAGGTCAACCCGGGCACAAAAATCGAATAAGTCTTTAAACGGACCGCCCTGCTCGCGGGCTTCGAGAATGGCTTCAACCGGGCCTTCACCCACGCCTTTGATGGCACCAATACCATAGACAATTTCACCCTGACGGTTTACCGCAAACTTGTACACACCGGCATTGACATCCGGTGGCAGTAGCGTCAACTTCATGTTTTCACATTCATCCACCAGGGTCACGATTTTGTCGGTGTTATCCATATCCGCCGACATAACCGCTGCCATAAATTCGGCCGGATAATGGGTTTTCATCCACAGTGTCTGATACGATACCAGTGCGTAAGCAGCAGAGTGTGACTTGTTAAAGCCATAACCCGCGAACTTCTCTACCAGATCGAAGATCTTCATTGCCAGTTCGCCGTCAACGCCGTTGTCTCTGGCACCGTCTTCAAAGGTGCTGCGCTGCTTGGCCATTTCCTCGGGTTTTTTCTTACCCATGGCTCGACGCAGCAAGTCCGCGCCACCCAGACTGTACCCCGCCAGGACCTGGGCTATCTGCATTACCTGCTCCTGATACAGGATGATGCCGTAAGTTGGCTCCAGGATCGGTTGCAGGCTGTCGTGCTGGTATTGCGCATCCGGATAAGAGATCTCTTCACGGCCATGCTTACGGTCGATAAAGTTGTCTACCATGCCCGATTGCAGCGGACCAGGACGGAACAGGGCCACCAGGGCTATCATATCTTCGAAACAGTCCGGCTTAAGACGACGAATGAGGTCTTTCATCCCGCGCGATTCCAGCTGGAATACGGCGGTGGTCTCTGCTCTGAGCAGCACTTCAAAACTGGCCGGGTCATCCAGCGGGATGGCCGCTATATCGACCGGCTCAATACCATCGCGTGCCAGCCGCTCGTTGGTCATGTCAAGCGCCCACTGCAAGATGGTCAGTGTACGCAGACCCAGGAAGTCGAATTTAACCAGACCGGCCGTTTCAACGTCATTTTTATCAAACTGGGTGACCGGGAACTTACCTTCTTCGTCGCAATACAGCGCGGCAAAATCGGTAATACTGGTGGGCGAGATAACTACGCCCCCGGCGTGCTTACCGGCGTTACGGGTACAGCCTTCGAGAATACGACACTTGTCGATTAGCTCACGCACTTCCTCGTCGCCGTCATATACTTCGGGCAGACGCGGCTCAACCTCGAATGCTTTAGCCAGGGTCATACCCGGATCGCCCGGGACAAGCTTAGAAATTCGGTCAACAAAACCATAAGGGTGACCAAGTACCCGGCCCACATCGCGAATTACCGCCTTGGCCGCCATGGTACCAAAGGTAATGATCTGAGATACCGCCTGACGACCATACAATTTAGATACGTGATCGATTACTTCATCCCGGCGGTCCATACAGAAGTCGACGTCGAAGTCGGGCATCGAGACACGTTCCGGGTTAAGGAAACGTTCGAATAGCAGGTCAAATTCCAGCGGATCCAGATCGGTGATCTTTAAAGCATACGCCACCAACGAGCCCGCACCGGAACCCCGGCCCGGTCCTACCGGAATATCGTTGTCCTTACTCCACTGAATGAACTCCATTACGATCAGGAAGTAGCCCGGGAATCCCATCTGGTTGATTACGTCGAGCTCGATTTGCAGACGTTCATCGTAAGGGCCACGTTTCTCTGCCCGCTCGGCATCGTCCGGGAATAGAAACTGTAAACGCTCTTCCAGACCGTCACGGGACACCTTAACCAGGAAGTCTTCGATTTTTAAATCGCCAGTCGGATAGTCCGGCAGGAAGTAAGTGCCCAGCTGCACCGTGACATTACAGCGCTTGGCAATCTCCACTGTGTTTTGCAGCGCCTCCGGAATATCACTGAATAACTCCTGCATTTGCTCTGGGGTTTTCAGATACTGCTCTTTGGAGAAGCGTCTGGGTCGGTTTTTGTCTTCCAGCGTATAGCCGTCGTGGATAGCCACTCGAATTTCGTGCGGCTCGAAGTCGTGTTCATGGAGGAACACCACTTCATTGGTTGCCACCACAGGCAAGCCCCTTTCGGTTGCCAACGCAACTGCGCCATGCAGGTACTCTTCTTCCTGCTCGCGACCTGTACGGTGCAGCTCAAGATAGTAATGATCGGCAAAATGGGTTTCGTAGAATTCCACCGTATCGGCAATCAGTTGCGGATTGCCCTTCAAAAGCGCCTTACCCACGTCGCCGTCTTTGGCACCGGAAAGCAAAATCAGGCCTTCTTTGTATTTGGCCAGCCACGCTTTGTCTATCACAGGACGGTGAAATACGTGACCCCGTAAATAGGCCTCGGAGATCAATAAGGTGAGGTTTTTATAACCTTCGTTGTTTTTTGCCAGCACCACAATACGGCTGGGCTCGTCCGGGAACTGGTCGCTCTTAAGCCAGAAATCGGCACCGACCAAAGGTTTAATACCCGCACCATGGGCCGCGCCGTAAAAGCGTACCAGACCACATAAATTCATCTGATCGGTAATGGCAAAGGCAGGCATCCCCAGTTCAGCGGCACGCGCCACGATGGGCTTGGTTTTTGCCAGCCCGTCGACCATAGAAAAGTCGCTGTGTACTCTTAAATGAACAAACTCAGGTGCTGCCATAACTAAGATTTCTCCGCCAGAATGCGCTGTACCGGTTTGAAACTGGTTCTGTGGTGCGGTGTTGCGCCGTATTCACTGAGTGCTGCAAAATGCGCTTTGGTTGGATAACCTTTATGCGCCGCAAAGCCATATTGTGGATACTGCTTATCCAGCTCCAGCATTTCCTGATCGCGTGTCACTTTTGCCAGGATAGAGGCGGCACTGATCTCAGCAACCAGGCTGTCTCCTTTAACCACCGCCTGAGCAGGCACACTCAGTTCGGGCAAGCGATTACCGTCAACAAATACAAACTGGGCTTTTACTGCCAAGCCTTCTACCGCACGCGTCATGGCCAGCATAGTGGCATGCAGAATATTCAGCTCATCAATTTCACTGACCGTAGCACGTGCCACGTGATAGCACAGTGCTTTTTGTTTGATCTCTTCAGCCAGCAGTAGTCGCTTTTTCTCGGTGAGCTTTTTGGAATCCGTCAGCCCTTCAATCGGGTTAGCCGGGTCCAGGATCACCGCAGCCGTTACCACATCGCCCACCAAAGGGCCACGGCCTACTTCATCTACGCCTGCAATATACTGCACATCAGGACGTTCAATTTGCATCTATTAACTCCACTACAGCCTGTGCCGCCTGTTTGCTGGCGTCACGGCGAATATTCTGATGAATATCATAAAAACGTTGGACAAGCGCTGAGTTGTCTCCTTTCAGCAAAGGTAGCAATGCATCCGTGAGGGCATCGGGGTTACAATCCTGTTGTAAAAACTCTTCAACCAGGGCTTCATCTGCCAACAGGTTTGGCAAAGAAAAATGTTTGATGTTGAAGGTAAAAAAGGTATTAAAAATCCAGTAGCTGAGCGGTTTGAGCTTATAACCGACCACCATTGGTTTTTTATACAGCATGGCTTCAAGCGTGGCTGTACCAGAGGCAAGCAAAACCGCCGTCGCGGCCGTCATCGCAAGCGAAGACTGCCCATCGAGCAAAATGGTTCTCAGCTCAGGGGCGACCTGGGCCTGAATTGCCTGAAATTGCGCTTTACGCTTTTCATTCACCAGCGGAACAAGTATTTTCAGATTCGGGATCTTATCCGCCAGCGCTTTGGCGGTGAGCAAATAAGTTTCACTCAGCTGGCTTACTTCTGAGCCTCTGCTGCCTGGCAGCAAAGCCAGCACGGTATCTGAGTCTTTTAACCCCAGCTGCGCGCGTGCGGCTGACACATCCACGTCCAGAGGGATTTCATCCGCCAGTGTATGCCCAACAAAAGTGCAGGGTACTTCGTGCTTATCGTAAAAAGCCTTTTCGAATGGTAACAAAGACAATACCAGATTGGTCGCTTCTGCGATTTTGAAAATGCGCTTTTGTCGCCATGCCCAGACGGAAGGGCTCACATACTGCACAGTTTTAATGCCGGCAGCTTTTAAAGGTTTTTCCACGCGCAGGTTAAAATCGGGCGCATCAATACCAATGTAAATATCCGGCTTGTGCGCAATAAAATGTTCGACCAGTTGTTTGCGTATTTTCAGCAAGCGAGGCAAACGTCCCAGTACTTCTACCAGGCCCATCACGGCCAGCTCTTCCATATCGAATAAGGTTTCACACCCTGCATCCAGCATTTTTGGACCGGCAATACCGATGAATTGTGCATTGGGGTAATGTTTGCGCAGTGCATGGATCAGCCCTGCACCTAAGATGTCGCCAGACAGCTCGCCGGCAACAATCCCTATCGTAATTTCTTTTTCGTTGGCCATGTGATTCTTTTAGAATAAAAAAACGCCATACAGGCTGTATGGCGTTAGTATATCAGATACAGATATGCGATGCAGAAAGGTTATCAGCCGTTATATAAATTTAACGTACCAGTCCTCTTTCAGAGGTCGCAATAAAGTCTATCATTTGCTGGACCCCAGCAAAGTTTGCCGCATCTTCGCGCATGGCTTCCAGTGCTTCGTCCAGCTTCAGGCCTTTACGGAACAATGTTTTGTAAGCACGGCGAATGGCCATAATTTCATCTGATCCATAGCCGCGGCGTTTTAACCCTTCGGAGTTTATTGCCGCTGGTCGTGCTGGTGTGCCAGTAGTCGTTACAAATGGCGGTACATCCTGATTCACGCCGCTGTACATGCCAACAAAGGCATGTGCGCCGATTTTACAGAATTGATGTACACCAGAATTACCTGCCAAAATCACGAAGTCTCCGACATGCACATGCCCTGCGACACTCGCATTGTTAGCGAAAATCACGTTGTTACCAATGATGGCATCGTGCGCAACATGGGTATATGCCATAAACAGGTTGTTGCTGCCGATCTGTGTAATGCCTTTATCCTGGATAGTGCCCCGGTGGATGGTGGCGCACTCCCGGATAATATTATTGTCACCAATGACGAGTTTAGTTGGTTCATCCTTGTACTTTTTATCTTGGCAGGCTTCGCCGACTGATGCGAACTGGAAAATATGGTTGCCAGAACCTATCACGCTGGGTCCTTTAATTACCACGTGAGATTCAATTTTACAGTTGTCTCCGATAACGACATCATTGCCGATATAGCTGTAGGGACCAACCGATACGTTTTCGCCCAGCTGAGCACCTGACTCAATAATTGCAGTAGGATGGATCACGCTTAAAACTCTCTTCTTGCACACATTAATTCAGCGCTACATACGACCTTGCCGTCGACCTTTGCAACACCAGAGAACTTCCAGATATTGCGGCGCTCTTTCACAAATTCAACATGTAAATGCATGGTATCACCAGGCACTACCGGCTGTTTGAAGCGTGCATTATCTATTGCTGCAAACAAGTATAGTTCATTATCACCGCGATTCTCGACGGTCTTGAAACCCAACAGACCGGTCGCCTGAGCCAATGCTTCTAAAATCATCACGCCCGGGAAAATGGGCTGATCAGGAAAATGGCCTGTAAAAATAGGCTCGTTCGCAGTCACATTTTTGACTGCATGTAAGTATTCGCCAGGTTTATAATCAATGACCTTGTCTACCAGCAGCATCGGGTATCGATGTGGTAGTAGCTTGAGGATCTCTTGAATATCGAAGCTATTTAATTCGTTGGCCAAAATAACATCCTTTAGTTATCAGTATGTTTAAGCTGTTCTGTGAGGCTTTCCAGCGCTTTTAGTCGCGCTTTAAAATCCGAAAGATTACGTAGATGAGCAATGTTTTTACGCCACTCTTTATTCGTGGTGTGCGGCATACCTGATGAGTAAATCCCCGGCTCGGAGATCCCTTTTGTCACCATGCTCATGCCTGTAATGACGACTCCGTCACACACTTCATTGTGTCCGTTGACAGCCACCATACCGCCAATCTGGCAATATTTGCCAATTTTCACGCTACCGGCCATAACGCTACAACCAGCAATGGCTGTACCGTAACCAATCTCAACATTGTGTGCGATCTGAATTTGGTTATCCAGAATCACATTATCGTGGATCACCGTGTCATCTAGTGCACCACGATCTATGGTCGTACTTGCCCCCACTTCTACGCGGTCACCGATAATGACGCTGCCAAGCTGAGGAATTTTAACCCATTCTCCGCTTTCGTTGGCATAACCAAAACCATCACTGCCGATCACTGCGCCAGACTGGAATAGACATGACGCGCCAATAACGACTTCGTGATAAATCGTAACATTAGCCCAAAGCTTAGTCTTTGCACCAATACGGGTATGTTTGCCAACAAAGCACCCTGGGCCTATCTGTACATCATCGCCCAGCACTACGCCTGCTTCTATCACAGCATTAGCACCGATACTGACATTGTTGCCAAGCTTCACCGACTCATGGACTGAAGCGCGCTCGTGAATACCCTGAGCTGAGTCAGGTGTGGTATCCATGTATTGCGCAAGCTTAGCGTAAGCGACATAAGGGTTATCACAGACTAGCTTGTTGCCAGAGAAGTGTTCCGCCTCAGCAGGAGCCAGAATAACGGCCCCAGCTTGTGTAGAGGCAAGTTGGCTGCGGTATTTCTTGTTTGCCAGGAACGCGATGTCCTGACCACCTGCATTAAGCAAGGTGGCAATTTTCTCAATTGGCTGAGCCGGATCGCCTTGTAATTCGGCGCCCACAGCGTCAGCCAACTGCGACAAAGTGTAGTGTTTGGTCATTACTTTTTACTGACTACTTCAACAATTTTATCAGACAGGTCAGAAACTTTATCAGGGTTGAAGTAAATTGTCGTATCTTTTACGCGAACTTCATCGTATTTTCCTTTTTTGGCAACTTCTTCAATGGCATCAACGATCAGTTTCTGTACTTTGGCCAGTTCCTGGTTTTGACGCGTTTTGATCTCCTGCTCAAGAGGACGACCTTTTGTAGCCAGTTCTTGCTGCATGCCCTGGATCTTTTGACGCAATGCAACCTGCTGATCTTCACTCATTGTCGCGCTTTCACGCTTGAACTTTTCAGCTTCGAAACGGATGTCACCTTGTAGTTTTTCTAATTCTTGACGACGCTCTGCGAATTCAGCCTGTAAAGTTTGCTCAATTTTTGCCATTTGTGGCAATTTTTTGTAGATATTTTGCATGTCAACCAGGCCAACTTTGTGTGCAAACGCAGACGCAGAAGCCCCCATCATGAGTGTTGCCATCAGCGCCATGGCCGAAGTTTTAAAAAGGTTTTTCACAATTAGCTCCTTAGAAAGTATTACTTATGTTAAAGCTGATGAAGTCAGTTTCATCATCTTCTTCTTTTTTCAGTGGGTAGGCAAAACTGATCAGCATAGGTCCCATCGGTGAGATCCACTGTACAGATAAGCCTGTAGATACCCTGAATCGGCTAGGATCAGAGTAATCTGACAATGTTTTATACACATCCGGCGACAAATTCGTGTAACGATCGGCATCGAACTCCGTATCCCAGACGTTCGCAGCATCAACGAAGAAGCTGGTGCGTACTGAGCTGGTGTTTTCCTCTTCGAGGAATGGAGTTGGTACAATCATCTCGATACCAGCCAGCGCTTTAGCGTTACCACCGATACGACCGCCCTGGATCAGGTTGTCAAACTGCGGATCGCCGCCAATTGAATCTGGGACTGTACCATCCGGTAACGGTGTACCGCCAATCGAGGAAGGTGAACGCTGCAACGCACGTGGCAGTATGGTGTTACGATCAAAGCCACGCAATTCCATTTCGGTAATGCGATAGAATTCCTGGAATGGCAAGGTTTGTTCAAAGCCGTTAACTTCTCCGTAGCCATTGCCATAAGCAAGTCCCGCACGAGCCGAGAAAACCCAGCGATGATCGTTACTGACTGGCCAGTAGAAACGCGAGTCGTAGTTCACTTTGAAAAAGTTCAGGTCAGAGTTAGGGGTTGTCACTCTGAAAGTTGCGCTCTGACGAGAACCATCTGTCGGGAACATCCCGCGGTTAACCGTGATCCGTGACCAACCCACGCTCAGTTCATATTTGGTAAAGTCGAATCCTGCATCGGGGTTTTCCGGATCAGTGAAGGCCAAACGCATCACCCGAGATTGTTCGTAATCCGGAATACGATCCAGCTCTTCCTCAATCCAGCGCACACCAAAATTAATCCGGTTTACGGCATCGATTGGGAAACCGAAGTTGGTACCAATACCATAGTTGGTCTGGTCGTAGTCGATTAGGCCCAGCTTGCTGCCGTCGAAGTCGCTATAGAAGATACTACTGCCTTGCGACACACCATCTGGCGTGAAGTAAGGGTTTGTATAAGATACCGTATAACGCTTTGAGCCGCGTCCGGTATTAATGTTAAACGCCAGCTGGTTACCCGTACCAAGGAAATTAGATTCACTGACCCCAACGTTAAATTGCAAACCACCATATGAACCATAGGCGACACCGGCCTGGAAGCTCCCTGCAGGCTGCTCTTTGACTTTAAAGTCAACATCAACCTGATCGTCAATCCCGGGGATAGGCTTAACTTCAAAATCAACGCTTTCCATATAAGGAAGACGCTGGATCTGCAGCTTAGAGCGCTCCAGACTCTGGTTAGACAACCAGGCGCCTTCCAGCTGTGTCATTTCACGACGCACAACATGATCGGCCGTGACCTGGTTACCATTCACTGCGATACGACGCACGTAAACACGCTTACCCGGGTCAACCGCCAGGGTCAGTTTTACTTCTTTGTTTTCGTCATCAATATCAGGAACGGTGCGCACCTCAGCATTGGCATAGCCAAAGCGTGCCAGGTAGCTTTTAATGAATTCTTCGGTGGCCGTTACGATTGAGCCATTGTACAGCTCGCCGCTTTTCAGTGGTACAACACTACGGACCAAGTCTTCACGGCCCAGCAGATCACCAATGAATTCGAAGTCCTTAACCATATACTGCTCACCTTCAGTGAGGTTTGCAGTGACATAAACAGACTCACGCTCCGGGCTCACCGACACTTGAGTTGAATCTATGTTGAAGCGCAGGTAGCCACGGTCAAGATAGTAACTGCGGATCTTTTCAAGATCGCCTTCAATGGTTTGCTTCTGGTATCGGTCGCTTGACAGGAATTTCCACCAGGGTAAGTCTTGTTGCGACTCAACCAGCTTTAATAATTCTTCATCGGAGAATAGCTCGTTACCAACCAGGTTAATCTGCCTGACCGATGCCGCATCTCCCTCGTTGAAGTCCAGCTTTAAGCGGACTCGGTTACGTGGTAACTCAACAATGCTCATCTCAATTTTGGCATTGTATTTACCGATACTATGAAAGAACTCGATCAGGCCTTTTTCGACACTGTCAATGACTGTTCTGTCAAGGGTTTCACCGGCTCGAATATTTTGCTGATCTAAGCTTTCCTGCAGCTGCTCATCTTTGATGTCTTTGTTACCATCAAATTCGATTGAGGCAATGGTCGGACGCTCTTTAACTTTGAAAATTACCTGATTGCCATCACGGAATGCAGAGATATCGTCGAAGTGACCAGACGCAAACAGCGCCTTGATTGTCTTTGACACCGTGTAGTCGTCAATTTGATCACCCACGTTGATAGGAATATGTGTTAATGCCGCGCCCAGCGCAACACGCTGCAGGCCTTCAACTTTCAAATCTTCTACGATAAAGGAGTTTTGCCCCAGAGCAGCAAAGCTCGCGCCCAGTAAACTCGTTACAGCTAAATGTTTTTTTATAGGCATTTTATTATCTTTATCCTTTACAGCTTACGGCGAACAGTGCGCCTCAATTGCTATCGCACCTAGCGGCCTAAAGCCTCGATACATCGTTAAGTAGTGCAAAACAAGTTAGCGCCAGGAGCACAACTGCACCCACCTTGTAGCCTAACTCTTGTGTCTTTTCAGAGACCGGTTTTTTGCGAATAAGTTCAATAAAGTAATACATTAAGTGCCCGCCATCTAAGACCGGCAGGGGTAAAAGGTTGAAAACCCCCAGGTTGACGCTAATTAAGGCCAAAAAGCCTAAAAATGCGATAAACCCGTAACTGACACTATTTCCGGCCCCAACGGCAATACCAACTGGCCCACTGAGATTTTTAACCGATACCTGGCCGGTTAATAAATTACCAATCATCTCAAAACTGAGCGCCGTTAAGTCGTAGGTCTTTTTAACGCCCAGCACGATACTATCGAACACCCCGTATTGTCTAGTTTCAATATACCCTTCCGGCCAGGGTTCAAGCACAGGGACTACGCCCAGGTAGCCAATCAGTACTCCCTGATTGTCTTCGCGGCCCTGTGGTGTCGGGTAAAGGTCAACCTCTACACCCGCTCTTTGTACCACCAAATGACTGCGTTGTTGCGCTGACGTTTGTACCAGCTGAACAAATTGCTCCCAGGAATCTAGTGTTTCATTGTTAAAACGCAGCAGCTTATCTCCCACTGCTAAGCCGCCCTGCTCAGCAGCAGAGCCTGAGGCAATCTGCGCTATTTCTAGTTTCAGATTAGGACGATAAGGCTGGATACCCACTGACGTCAAAGGCGGCACATCTTGCTCATCCAGCCGCCATTCACGAGTATCGAGCTGACGTAAAGCGAGCTGGCCTTTGCTGTCCTGAACTTTAAGGATAACTTGCGATTCACCCAGCCCGCCCATCAGCGAAAAGGTGACTTCCTGCCATGATTGGACGAGCTGATCGTCCACACTAATAATGCGATCACCCGGTTGCACCTGAGCCTGCGCCGCAATGCTGTTGTCGGTCACATTCCCGACTATGGGCTTGGCATTCTGAACACCGATCATATACATCAGTGCAAGGGCAAAAATGGCAAAAATAAAGTTCGCAAGTGGTCCAGCAGCTGAAATAGCGATTCTGGAAAGGACAGGCTTGTTGTTAAATGACAGATGTTGTTCTGAAGCTGGCACCTCGTCTACACGTTCGTCCAGCATACGAACGTACCCACCCAGAGGTATGGCAGCAATGACATATTCAGTACCGCGCTTGTCATACCAACGGATCAAAGGTTTACCAAAACCAATTGAGAATCTAAGCACTTTAACGCCAGCCTTTCTGGCAACCCAAAAATGGCCATATTCATGTACGGCCACCAAGATCCCCAGTGCGACAATGAAAGAACCCAGGTTCCAGAAAAATTCCAACATAGTGACTCCTACTTACTGATCAGTTCCCTGGCAAGTCTGCGGGCTTGCGCATCCTGTGCCATTATCGCGTCCACAGAGTGTAAAGGTTCGAGGTGGCAACGTTCAAGCACTTCAGCGTTAATGCGATAAATATCACAAAAGCCAATTTGCTCGCTTAAAAAGGCCGCGACAGCGATTTCGTTTGCCGCATTTAATGTTGTTGTTGCAGACTGACCACTGCGACAGGCATCAATTGCCAGCTTTAAATTGGGGTAACGGTTGAAATCAGGCTTGGTAAAGGTGAAGTCGACGATATCAGCAAAGTCGAGCGGCTTAACGCCCGCTTCAATGCGCTCTGGATAAGCCAACCCATAGGCGATGGGTGTGCGCATATCGGGCTGCCCCATTTGTGCAATCACAGAGCCATCGATGTACTGCACCATGGAATGGATCATGCTTTGCGGGTGGATCACGACTTCTATGTCGTCGGCCTGACAATGAAACAGCCATTTTGCTTCTACAAATTCCAGCCCTTTGTTCATCATGGTCGCAGAATCCACAGAAATCTTCTGGCCCATAGACCAGTTGGGGTGTGCGACTGCCTCAGCGACGGTCACGTCAGCCAATGTATCAGTGGCACGAGTCAGAAAAGGCCCGCCAGAGCCGGTTAGCAGAATTTTACGGATCCCCTGTGCAGCCAGGGCGGTGCTGTCACCATTTTGCAGTGAGCCTGGCAGACACTGGAATATGGCGTTATGTTCGCTGTCTATGGGTAGCAAAGTCGCACCATGGCGCTTCACTTTATCCATAAACAGCTGACCGGACATCACCAGAGATTCTTTATTGGCCAGCAAGACTTTCTTGCCCTGCTCCACCGCTGCCAAGGTTGGCAATAATCCCGCAGCTCCGACAATCGCCGACATCACGATGTCAACATCCGGATGAGCCGCCATGTCACACATCGCTTGCATACCGTTAAGCACCTCTGTCTGCGATGTACTCAATGCCGCGCTCACCTCTTTCGCAGCGTCCTCAGACCCCATAACCACATAACGAGGCTGATGCGTCAGAGCCTGCTCAATAACCAGCTGCACATTACGCCCTGCAACCAGCGCAAAAACCTGATATCGCGCTTGATTTCGCTCAACGACATCCAGCGTGGATGTACCAATAGAGCCCGTAGACCCTAAGATAACCAGGTTTTGCTTGTCACTCATAGTGTTACCGTCCAGGCGTATAGCAAGGCAAAAATCGGCGCGGCCGCTGTTAAGCTATCGATGCGGTCAAGAATACCGCCATGTCCTGGCAGACATTTACCGGAATCTTTTAGGCCAGCTTCGCGCTTAAACATACTTTCGAGTAAATCGCCGATTGCTGAAAACAGCGCAATCACAACGGTTAGCCCGGCATACAGGAGCCACTGGTGTTGCGCCACGTCGCTGCAATAGCAGAAGATAATCACAAACACGACCGACGTCAGTAAGCCACCGATCAACCCTTCAATGGTTTTATTCGGGCTGACATTAGGCATCAGCTTGTGTTTACCAAAGTTCTTGCCGGCAAAATAAGCACCAATGTCTGCACTCCAGACAATGCCCAGTACCACCATGATTAGTACCGACCCGTATTGCTGCGCCTGATGATATTCAGCACTGCGCAATACATTGAGTGCCAGCCACAAGGGGATCAACGTCAGAAATCCGGCGATGGTACGCATGATCATGCCGTCATTCCAGGCTTTGGCCATACGCGGGTAATTCATTACCAGAATAGTCGCCACCAGCCACCAGGCGGCGGCTAGTGTAAACACATAATTTGCATCGGCGACCAGACGGCCCTGTTCCCACAACTCCGTAATTGGCCAGTGAATGTGCAGGCCAGCCAGCACGGCGGCCATCATGGTGACATAAATGCCTTTGTGAAGTCGGTTGGTCAGGCCAATGAACGCCGCCCATTCCCAGGCACCCATTAAAATGATAGCGCCGGCGATCACGCTAAATAGATTCAGCGGTGTAAAAAACACCAATAGTAAAGCCAGTGGCGCCAGCACCACCGACGTCATAACACGTTGTTTTAACAAACTTTATACCTTCAACTTGTTGTCTTGCGCTCGGCGAGTAATTGTTTTATTTGTTCGCCGGTACAACCGAAACGTCGTTCTCTGGACACGTAACAGGCGAGCGCTTCTGAAAACGCCTCTTCATTAAAATCGGGCCATAACGTTTCGGTAAAGTAGAGCTCAGCATACGCAGCCTGCCATAGTAAGAAATTACTGATGCGGTAATCTCCCCCTGTGCGGATCAACAGATCAAGCGGGCTTTGATCCGCCATGGTGAGCTGCGATGAAATCGCTTCTTCTGTAATGTCGCTCGCCTGGATGGCGCCGTCAGCAACTTGTTCAGCCAGGGACCGGGCTGCCTGCATGATATCCCAGCGACCACCATAATTGGCCGCGATGTTCAACTTTAATCCCGAGTTGTGCTCGGTTAATTGTTCTGCATCGGCAACTTTTTGCTGCAACCCGGCAGGAAAACGCGAGATGTCGCCAATGATTGAAAGCTTCACATTATTCTTATGGAGCTTTTTAACTTCTTTACTCAATACAAACAGGAATAATTCCATCAAAGTGCTGACTTCGTCCTCGGGACGACGCCAGTTTTCACTACTGAAAGCGAACAACGTCAATGACTCTATCCCTAGCTTAGAGCAAAACTGCACAGCATGGCGAACCGAATCTACCCCTTTTTTGTGTCCATATGCGCGGGGACGCTTACGCGCCTGAGCCCAGCGGCCATTTCCATCCATAATGATAGCGACATGTTTGGGCAGAGATTGCTGTGAAATTGCGTCAGCGGTTAAAATCATAATGCCTATTTAAGTAAAAAAAAACGCCGTCTAGTATACCTTAGACGGCGCTGCAAACCTAATAAATTTGTGGTTGCTTAGATTTCCATCAGCTCTGCTTCTTTCGCACTCAGCTGGGTGTCCATCTCTTTGATAAACTTATCAGTTAGCTTCTGGATCTCGTCTTCTGCCTGACGTGCTTCGTCCTCAGAAATCTCTTTATCCTTCAGCAGTGATTTCACGTCACCGTTGGCATCACGACGAATGTTACGAACCGCAACACGGCCGCCTTCAACTTCACCACGTACGATCTTGATCAGGTCTTTACGACGCTCCTCTGTCAGCGGAGGGAGTGGTACGCGAATAACGGTCCCCGCAGACATTGGGTTAAGGCCCAAGTCAGACGCCATGATTGCTTTTTCTACCGCTTGCGCCAAAGACTTGTCAAATACGCTGATAGCCAGTGTACGCGAATCTTCCACTGTCACGTTTGCAACCTGGTTAAGTGGTGTGTCAGCGCCATAGTAAGACACAGAAATGCCATCAAGCAATGCCGGGTGTGCGCGACCAGTACGGATTTTAGACAGCTGGCTTGCCAGCGCAGCTACGCTTTTTGTCATGCGCTCTTGCGCATCTTTTTTAATATCATCAATCACAGTGCTATCCTATTCTTTACTGTATTAATCGGACTCAGCTTACAGGTTAAGTTGCTGGTATAGCCAGCTAATGCGCCGGAACGCTTACTCTGCAGCTGGTTGTGTACTGATTAACGTACCTTCTTCTTCACCCATGATAACCCGCTTTAACGCGCCAGGCTTGTTCATGTTGAATACGCTCAAAGGCATGTTGTGGTCACGGGCCAGCGTAAATGCCGCCAGGTCCATAACCTTTAATTCTCTTTCAATCACTTCATTGTACGTCAGGTGGCGGTGTAATTCTGCATCCGGGTTTTTCACAGGGTCATCACTGAATACGCCGTCTACTTTGGTCGCTTTGATAACCGTATCTGCTTCAATTTCAATACCGCGTAAACAGGCTGCTGAGTCGGTTGTGAAGAACGGATTACCGGTACCCGCAGAGAAGATCACCACACGACCTGATTTCAGTAAGCTGATTGCCTCTGCCCAGTTATACGCATCACACACGCCATTTAAAGGAATGGCAGACATCAGACGCGCATTCACAAACGCTCTGTGCAGCGCATCACGCATTGCCAGACCATTCATCACGGTTGCCAGCATACCCATGTGATCGCCCACTACGCGGTTCATACCCGCTTCGGCTAACGATCCGCCACGCAAGAAGTTACCGCCGCCGATAACCAAACCCACTTCTACGTCGAGTTCTACAAGTTCTTTTATTTCTTGGGCCATGCGATCCAATACTTTAGGATCGATTCCAAAGCCTTCATCTCCCATCAAAGCTTCGCCGCTAAGTTTAAGAAGAACGCGTCTAAAAACAGGTTTTCGATTGATAGTCATAATTTCCGGGCCAAATTAAAAGTGAGATACAAAATAACCGCGCTTATGAAAGACATAAATGCGCGGTTATTTTAGAGAATTTTGTGCAGTGACGCAAAAGCAAATCTCATCTCGAGGAGGCTTTTGCATCACTTAATCACCTAAGCGTGATTATTCGCCTTTCGCAGCTGCGATTTGTGCAGCAACTTCAGCAGCGAAGTCTTCTTCTTTCTTCTCGATACCTTCACCAACTTCAAGGCGAATGAATGAAGAAACAGAAGCACCTTTTTCTTTCAGGTACTCACCAACAGACTTCTTAGGCTCCATGATGAATGCCTGACCAGTAAGAGAGATCTCACCAGTGAACTTCTTCATGCGACCAACAACCATTTTCTCAGCGATTTCAGCAGGCTTGCCTTCGTTCATAGCAATTTCAACCTGAACCGCTTTTTCTTTCTCTACAACCTCAGCAGGTACGTCTTCTGGGTTTAGGTAGTCAGGCTTAGACGCAGCAACGTGCATTGCAACGTGCTTCAGAGTCTCTTCGTCAGCGTCACCTGTAACAACAACACCGATACGGTCGCCGTGGCGGTATGCAGAGATGTTTTCGCCATCGATGTACTCAACGCGACGAACGTTGATGTTTTCACCGATTTTAGCAACTAGTGCAACACGGGTCTCTTCGAACTGAGCTTTCAAAGTTTCGATGTCTGTCTTAGCTTCAGCAGCAGCATCAAGAACAGTGTTAGCGAAACCCAGGAAGTTTTCGTCTTTAGCAACGAAGTCAGTTTGACAGTTAACTTCAAGAAGTGCAGCGAAACCTTCACCTTGCTTGATCAGGATTGTACCTTCAGCAGCAATGTTACCTGCTTTTTTAGCAGCTTTAGCAGCACCGCTCTTACGCATGTTCTCGATCGCCAGATCGATGTCACCGTTAGTTTCAGTCAGTGCTTTTTTACAATCCATCATGCCAGCGCCAGTACGCTCGCGAAGTTCTTTAACTAGGGCAGCAGTTACAGCCATTAGAATATCCTCAATTCTGAATTCGGTTTTTTGATAAGCGAATTACCGCTTATAAAGAATATCAAGTCTTCGGAAAAATAAGATGAAGACTTGATGACAGCTTAGCGCGTTGCGACCGGCCACTCGCACACGTGTGTTGCCAGTGGCGCGGTATGCAAACTATTACTCAGCTTCTACGAAGTCGTCGCTTTCAGCTTGAGCAACGATGTTGCTTTCACGACCTTCAGTGATAGCAGTCGCTACAGCACCAGTGTAAAGCTGGATAGCGCGGATCGCGTCATCGTTACCTGGGATGATGAAGTCAACACCATCTGGGTTAGAGTTAGTATCAACAACAGATACTACTGGAATGCCCAGGTTGTTTGCTTCACGGATAGCGATGTGCTCGTGGTCAGCATCGATGATGAAGATAGCGTCTGGAAGACCGCCCATATCTTTGATACCACCAAGGCTCTTCTCAAGCTTTTCCATTTCACGAGTTTTCATCAAAGCTTCTTTTTTAGTCAGCTTCTCGAAAGTACCGTCTTGGCTTTGAGTCTCAAGGTCTTTAAGACGCTTGATTGATTGACGAACTGTTTTCCAGTTAGTCAACATACCACCTAACCAACGGTGATTTACGTAGAACTGCTCGCTTTGAATAGCTGCTTCTTTAACTGCTTCGCTTGCAGCGCGCTTAGTACCAACGAAAAGGATTTTACCTTTGTTAGATGCAACGTTCGAAAGGAACTTAAGTGCATCGTTGAACATAGGAACTGTCTTTTCCAGGTTGATGATATGTACACGGTTACGAGCGCCGAAGATGAAAGGCTTCATCTTAGGGTTCCAGTAACGAGCCTGGTGACCGAAGTGAACACCAGCTTGAAGCATATCGCGCATTGAAACGTTTGCCATTTGTATTTTCCTCTAATTTAGTTAGGGTTAGGCCTCCACATATCCCATAACACCAACAGGTTCGGCAGTCCGGTTACCCGGTAATTTGTCCCGACCCTGCACCCAAGTGTATGTGTCGATATGTGTGTGTGTTAAAATTAAATTTCGTGTTGTCTTCGTTACAAACAACCTGTGAGCTAAATTGACTCGAAAGATTTATTTGTAAAAAGACGGCGCGCTTTATACCATATAAAAGAAATTAACTCAACGTTTGGGCTAAAAATCGTTCATTAACTAGCCTGATGTTGTTGCGTCGAAACTATGACTTGGAGTCTCAATGAGTGCAGTGATCAAAACCCCTGAAGAAATCGAAAAAATGCGTATTGCCGGTAAGTTAGCCGCTGAAGTATTGGAAATGATTGAACCTTATGTCAAACCAGGGGTGACGACCGATGAGCTGAATACCATTTGTCATAATTATATTGTGGATGTGCAACAGGCGGTCCCTGCGCCACTTAACTATCACGGTTTCCCTAAGTCTATTTGTACCTCAGTGAATCACGTGATTTGCCACGGTATTCCAAACGACAAACCGCTCAAAGAAGGTGACATCATCAATATCGATGTGACAGTCATTAAAGACGGTTACCACGGCGATACCTCAAAAATGTTCTTCGTTGGCAAGCCAAGTATTCAGGGCAAGCGTCTGAGTGAAGTCACTCAGGAAGCACTTTATATCGGTATTCGTATGGTGAAGCCAGGCGTACGTATCGGTGATATTGGCGCTGCAATTCAAAAATATGCCGAGGGCTTTAACTATTCTATCGTCCGTGAATATTGCGGTCATGGGATTGGTGCCGAGTTCCACGAAGAACCGCAAATCGTTCACTACGGTAAACCAGGCACTGGTGAAGCACTGCAAGCCGGCATGTGTCTGACTATTGAGCCGATGGTCAATGCAGGCAAGCGCCACTGTAAACTGCTCAAAGACGACTGGACTGTGGTCACCAAGGACCGCAGCCTGTCTGCCCAGTGGGAACACACTTTGCTGGTGACTGAGAACGGAGTAGAAGTGCTGACGCTGCGCAGCGACGACACCATTGAAAGAGTGATTGAGCACACAGCTTAAGTTGAACTCAAAAACGCCACCAGCCGGTGGCGTCTTGCTTAGCAGACTTGTATGCTGCCTTTTCATCCATTTAAGCGCCCTTACCCTATCACTTCCTCGCATTTTTTTGCCACTTAGTGTAAAACTGAGCTGTGAGTTTTGCGCGCAACATAGGGAGCCCAGGTGGCACTACCAAACAAAGTAAAAACGCTTCTCGACGAAGCGCAAACCTTGAATGACTACAAAAACTGCCAGGCCTATTTTTATAAATGGCTGAACAATCAGTTTTCTAAACAGCCTGTCCGACAGCTCATCAATGCCAGAGCTGAGTTTATTGACCGCCTGTTGATTAAACTCTACTCCGACACCGGACTGGCCCAGTTCCCCGACCTCGCCCTCATTGGCGTAGGTGGATATGGTCGTGGAGAGCTGCACCCGTATTCAGACATCGACTTTTTGTTACTCTGTAAAGTGGAGCCAGGGCCCGAGCTAACAGGATCATTAGAGTCTTTTATGACTTTGTTGTGGGATTTGAGCCTGGATATTGGCCACAGCGTGAGGACCCACGAGCAGGTACTTGAGCAAAAACGCGAAGACGTGCACTTTACCACCAGCTTGCTGGAAAGTCGCTTAATATGCGGCAATCATGTTGAATTTGAACGACTCAAAAGTCACATTGTTGAAACCCCCATCTGGCAGTCGGATGAGTTTTTTATCGCCAAGGTCAAAGAACAGCGCCTGCGTCGCAAAAAATGCCATGGTACCGCTTATAATCTCGAGCCGAATATCAAGGAAAACCCGGGGGGCTTGCGCGATCTTCAGACCATTTTCTGGGTCGCGAAGAAACACTTTCACGCCGAAACGCTGGAAGAGTTGATCAGCCACGGCTACCTGACTCATGAAGAATATCAGGAGCTGCTGGAGTGTCTGGAAAATCTCTGGAACATCCGTTTTGCGCTGCATCTGGCAGCCGGACGCAGTGAAAACCGCCTGCTGTTTGATTACCAGCCACATGCCGCCGAGCTCTTAGGGTTTGGCTCCGAAGGTAAAGCTTCGGTCGAGCGTATGATGAAGCGCCTGTTCCGGATCATGAGCCGGGTTCGGGAAATGAATCAAATGCTGCTGGGTTATTTTGAACAGAGCATTTTACCCGATCAAAGCGAGCAAACCGTGATCCCGCTCGACAACCATTTCGAGCGAGTTGGCAGTAAAATTCGGGTCAAAAATCCCTCGGTGTTTTTTCGCAGGGAAAACCTGATCTTATTATTTGAGCACATCGCCGACAATCCCGAGATCACCGACATCGACCCCAGCACCATCCGTACCGTGCGCCAGGTAAGACGACGCCTGCTCGGTGACTTGCAGGATTATGCTGCTTGCCGTGACGCACTGATGCGCCTGCTCAAACATCCCAACGGCATGGGCCGCGCATTTACCCTGATGCACAAGCACGGTATCATTGCCGCCTATTTACCGCAGTGGCGCAATATCTTTGGTCAGATGCAGTTCGACTTGTTCCATGCTTACACCGTGGATGAACATACCCATAAGTTGATCAACAACATTTACCGCTATTTCAGCCATGAGCATCAGGGCGAGTTTCCGCTGTGCTCCGAAATTGTCACCCGCATGGATAAACCTGAATTGCTGTATCTGGCAGGCATTTTTCATGACATCGCTAAAGGCCGTGGTGGAGATCACTCAGAACTTGGGGCCGTCGATGCTACCGCTTTTGCACGCATGCACGGTTTTTCCTCGTCCGACAGTAAACTGGTTGCCTGGTTGGTTGAAAATCACCTGCTGATGTCGGTTACCGCGCAACGTAAGGACATCAATGACCCGGATGTGATCAACGAATTTGCCTCTCGTATTAAAAACGAACGCCAGCTCGATTACCTCTACTGCCTGACCGTTGCCGATATTCGCGCAACCAATGACAATCTCTGGAATGACTGGAAAAACACCCTGTTGCGGGAGCTTTATTTGCTGACGCAGCGCGCACTGCGTCTGGGGCTTGAAAACCCCATGGATATGCGAGACCAAATTCGAGATAAAAAACAACAAGCTAAGCAACGGCTAATCAACAAAGACTACCGCGAAGATCTAATTGATATGATCTGGGCACGCTTTAAAGCTAACTATTTTACTGCATTTAGCGAGCAACAAATTTCCTGGCATACCGAATACTTGCTCGGTCGTGATGATTTGAGCCAGCCTTGCGTGGTGGTCTCTGAGCAGCCAATGCATGGCGGTACTCAGGTCTTTGTTTATGCCCCCTATGAAGCCAGCCTATTTGCCAAACTGGTGGCGGTGATTGGCTCAAAAAAAGCCCAGATCCAACATGCCCAGGTTTTGACCACCAAAGACGGTTATGTGGTATTTAGCTTTGTTATTTTGGAAGTCGATGGTCGCCCTATCAGTGGCAGTCGGGCCAAAACGCTGCGCCGCAGCCTGGAAGTGATCCTGACCGACCCGAAAAAGAAAATTCGGCTCAAGAAAAACCGCTCTCAGCGCTTTAAAGATTTTAATATTAAACCTAAGGTCGTGGTACGTCCCCACGCCCGCAGTGACCGTAACCTGATAGAAATCCAGGCGGTGGATATTCCCGGTTTGTTGACTAAAATAGCCGAGGTATTTCAATTTCATGCACTGCATATTCACGCCGCGCGCATTACCACAGTGGGCGAACGTGCGGAGGATTTCTTCGTGGTCTCGGACAAAGATTATCAACGCCTCAGTGAAGATGCCAAGGCATCGTTACATCGTTCACTGATGAAAAAACTCAATGCAGAATCTGAATAAATGAGGACACTATGTCGGATTTAAAAACCATTATTGAACAAGCCTGGGAGCAACGCGATACCATTACACCAAGTGATGTGTCTCCACAGGTTAAAAATGCCATCATCGATGCACTGGCCATGCTGGACTCAGGCGCAGCCCGTGTAGCGGAAAAGATCAGTGGTGAGTGGGTTGTACACCAGTGGCTAAAAAAGGCCGTTTTGCTGTCTTTTCGTATCCGCGACAACCAACCCCTGCATGATGGGGTAAACCAGTTTTACGATAAAGTGCCGCTTAAGTTCAGCGACTATACACCTGAACAATTTCAGCAAGGCGGCATGCGCGTTGTACCTAACGCCGTTGCACGCCAGGGCAGCTTTGTTGGCAAAAACGTGGTTCTGATGCCGTCTTATGTCAATATTGGCGCATACGTTGACGAAGGGACTATGGTGGATACCTGGGCCACAGTCGGTTCATGTGCGCAGATCGGCAAAAATGTGCACCTGTCTGGTGGTGTAGGCATTGGCGGTGTGCTGGAGCCACTGCAGGCCAACCCTACCATTATTGAAGACAACTGCTTCATCGGTGCCCGCTCTGAGATTGTTGAAGGCGTAATTGTCGAAGAAGGCGCGGTTATTTCAATGGGCGTGTATATTTCACAAAGTACCCGTATTTATGACCGTGAAACCGGTGAGATCCACTACGGTCGTGTGCCAGCTGGCGCTGTGGTCGTACCGGGTTCTTTACCAAGCAAAGATGGTACACACAGCCTGTATGCCGCCATTATCGTGAAGAAAGTGGATCAGCAGACACGCGAAAAAGTCGGTATTAACGCCCTGCTTCGCTCAGTACAGGATTAATACTCACCCCGGGCATTGTTAACGCCCGGGGATCAACTAGGCCGTGACATTTAGCCCCTCGCTGGCCTCTGACGGCATGTAGCTTTGTCCGTGTAACGCCCTAACAGCCGCCAGCCTCTCCTTCAAAAAATCAACCTGACCCAAATCCCCGATGCTCTCGCTAAACTCGATGGACTGCTCAATCTGGCCAATATAGTCTGTTTTTACATCGCCCATTTGGGCCTGCTGACCATCAAGATGTACCCGACCACCGGGTAAAACCATAGGAACAGCCAGATCGGCAACACCCGAACGTACCAGGGCATTGTATTGATTGGGAGAAATATTGTGCATATCAATAGTCTGCTCTGCCTGACCTCCCGACGAAGTTTTGCTAACGTCAGTATGCTGATAAGCCGACACGTGAGAATTGCCGGCCGTGCTGTATTGATTTGTATTTGTGACGGCAAAGTTTTGCCCCATTCCTTGAATATTCATAGTACACCTTTGTACTTTTATTGATCGCAATCAACACAATGCATATTTTGAACCACAGTGTAGTTAAATTTTAATTTACTTTTTATAAACATTGTGAAAACATAAAAACCAGCGAACAAAGTCGCTTATAGCCCAGTAAATTCAATAATTTACCTGTATTACTTTATTTAATAATGACTGTGTTTATCCAAGGAAAACCATATTAAGAGGAAATTTATGTTTAATTTAAAAAAAGTATCACTTGGTATTACCCTGCTGGCCAGCTCTGTTGTTGCCGGTCAGGCCATTGCCGCACATGTTGAACGTGGTGTTGCCGTTGATGTTCAGGAAGTTAAACTGCCAACCCTGAACGGTATGCAACTTGACCTGAGCCATCTGCAAGGCCAGGCACAGTCAAAGGCCAGCAAATCAGACGTGACTATAATGGGACCTGCCAGTGGCATCAGCTATTACGAAGTCTTTGCCGTCGGTTCAACAGATAAAGGCTGGGAATATCCACCTGCATCGCAGTTTTCAACGACGGAAGATCATGGTGGCAATCAACTGCTGGTTGCAGTGATCCAGTATGGATATGGAAACCCAAATCAGGCAACCATGAATGGCCAGCAAAAGAGCTATAACAGCCGCGAATATTTGTGTGGCTCAATGAGTAACTTGCATATCTGTAATACAGGAGAAACCGTGACAGGCTTCCTGTATTACTTTGACTTCAGTGGTCAACAAAGTGGCCAGTTTAATACCTCCTCTAACTCAACAGCATCGCCGTTTGGGTACTGGAGCGACTCAATCTATATCAAGTAACGCGTATTAATCGCCCTACTTAAACTAGCCTCAGGGGATATTTAGTCCCCTGTTAATGCTCGCCGACTCAGTCGCAAACCAGTATCTGCCAACCGGCTTTTCAGGCAGGAGCCCGTAAAAGCCAGACGTACTCTTATACAACGAACAGGACTGAGCAACAGTGACAACTGTGGTTGTTATGTATTCACCTTTTCCAGCGTATTAATACTGATATGAGGCCAGCGGATCAACTCACCCGGTCTGTCTTTGCGATTGAAGAAATCCAGGATCACCGTTTGGGAATACTGCATCCAGAGCTTGGGATTACCATTTGAGTCGGTTTCTGTCAGCTCATAAATCCAGAATGTAGAATGCATCTCTGCCGCGTTTGCCTGGCGAGTAACGAATGGAATATTGTTTACTGACCCGGATGCCGCAGTTGAACGCACTTCGAGCTTGGTCGTATTGCGTACCTTGCCATCTCTGAGCAAAGGTGCAATCGCCTTTTGTAACAGCGCATTTGCCTGAGTTGGATCAAATAATCCTTCAAACGGATGGTCCCTGAAATGCTTATAGGGCACCAGATAAGGGTTTGAATCAATGTCGCCCGACACACCAATGGGCAAGCCATTCAGGGCTGGGATTTCAAATCCAGACTGCGACTGTGCACTCTTACCCAATGCAATCACCGCATCGCCATGAGGAATGCTGGACAGGCGGGCGATATCTAAATCATCCGTCAACTGATCGCGCATGTGCAGCCATAATCCGGGCTCATGATGGATAGCCAGCCCTGGCTTGCCCGCCAGACCTGACTGGGGGAAATCATCCGCAGCAATCTGGTTGATAATTTGGGTGTAATCGAGTGTCGCAACCGATTGGTCGTCAGGTATTCCCCTGTTTGGTACGCCTTTATCAACCAGATTGAAAGTCAGTGTTTCATCATACTGGTTCATCAGCAACCGATAATCCAGATCGCCCGCAGCAAAAGGCAAGGCTATCATGTTCCAACCATGCCCCTGCAGGTTACCAATATTTTGCCAGCTGCCCGGCAGGTGGCATAACGGGCCCAGCTCCGAGTCTTGTTGTTCTCCGATAATGATTTTACGTTGGTTCTGATCAAATCCCAACTGCGATTTAGGTGACGACATAAAAAGCTCCTTGTACTTGCTTGATTGCGCCCTAGTCGCTAACAACCCTAATAGTGACAGGCACGTGACAGGATGGGACTGCAAGCAGGAATACCTTTGAGTTTATCCTGAAAAACAGGGTTTAACAGGCAATCGAAAACAGCCAACGACGGCAAAAGGATCCATGCTCCCACAGGAAAGCTAGTACAGGAATGGGGATTAGACGAATAAAAAATGAAAACAGGGCACGAACGTGCCCCGACAACACGATATGTTAGCTTAGGGGAACCTGCTGACAGTATGCTCTGTCAGAGATTTGCTGAGCGCTTTATGCAGACTGTGGTTCGTCGATTAAATCGCTTTGGGCCCCTTGCTCCAGCAAACTCATGAAGTTTGGCTGACCAAAAATCATCATGATATCCAGCAATTGACAGGCGGATAAGTCAGACTTACCGCACTCCCAGTTAGAGATGGTTGCCTGATCAACGGGTGTGACAAGCTTTTTACCTAACTCAGCCTGAGTTAAGTTCATTTCTCTGCGCAGGCGACGGATCGCAGTTTGAATTTGCTTCCTGGCTGCTATGGTGTGTGCTTTACGCACAGATTCATTTCTTTTAACAGTAGTCATAACATATCCGCTTATTATCAAATCACAGTGTCTTACAAACCTAAAGCCTTGTGTCTAAAGCCATTCAATTCATAAGCCCCTAAACACAGGTCTGAGTTTGCACTTAACTGGAGTCAGTTCCAAAAAAGTGCTTAATTTTTCGTCCCGGTTAGACATTTGACTAAGAGTCATGTAGTCTGAACGGGTCAGGTGGATAAATAATTAACCGGATTGGGTCATATGTCAAATACTTTTGCTACAAGATTAAAACAGTTACGTATCAACTTGGGTTATTCTCAGGTTGGCTTTTCAGAAATACTGGATATTCCAACTGCGTCTTATCGAAAGTATGAAAAAGATGTTAGAGAGCCTACTTTATCTGTGATCAGCAAGTTCTTTTTGCATCCGGCAACCAAAGACAATGCACTGTGGCTATTGACCGGTGAACGCCAGCAGCAGACTTCGGAGCCTATTGCCCCAATTGAGCCACCAATGGCTTACCACTCTGACATGGAACAAAGCCTGATAAGTAGTATTGCCAGTTCTCTTGAGTTTATTGCACATATGAAATGGTTCACACCAGGTTCACAGGCTGGTTATCAGGATTATGGACATATAATCCTGCGCGACCTGAAACCCCTCCTCCAGCAGGGTTCTGTTGTCGCCACGCATGATGAAAAGCGACGTGCATAACACTGTCGGTTATTGACAAAAGTAACCCAAAGCGATCACTTTCCACTTTTTTGCATAATCGGATATTTCACCGAAATTACACGGTTTGCACCTTAACCTTATCCGCTCGTTTGCTGCTCGCCAGCTCCTGTGCCAGCGTGTGCGCCCGTTCATACGCCTCTTGTAGTGATACATGGTGTCTGCTATCTGCGAACTCCTGATATTCACTCACTATTTCATACATAGTTTCAACCCCGAGATAACGACTCAATGTGCGTAGATGTGGCATCAGGTGATTGTTCTGTGCTCTGATCTGGGGCGCTTCGAAACCAAACTCGCCGCATGAGGCTATTGCGATCAATGTCTTACCCGACAGTAAAGGTTGCAACGGGAAATCCCCACGTGCGAGGTCGAAGTCAAAGGTCTTGTTAATCCGCACAACCTGATCAAACCAGGCTTTAAGCTGGGCTGGCATACCGTAGTTGTACATTGGTGTTGATATAACAATGATATCGGCACTCACCAGTTCATTGATCATGGTATCGGATAAGGCCAGTAGCTGCGTTTGCTCCTCCGTTCTGTCGCCTTCGGCCGTGAATACTGCCCCAATCCAGTCCTGAGTAATGAACTGAGGTGGATGTATACCGACATCACGATAGATATACTCATCTATAAAGCCCGCCTTTTGCCAGCTTTCAACAAACTTATGCGCAATGTTTTTAGAAATTGAGTTGTGCGATGGATTAGTATTGCTGATCGCTCTGACACTCGAGTCTATATGCAATATTGTGCTCATACTGATTACCTTATTGATTAATGACGGATACCAGTGTGCGTTTCTGCGGCCAATTAGACAAACGATACTCTTACACCTATAGATGAGTTAAAATCACCTATGAATTTTTTACAGGGTATTTGCTATGCCATTATCTGTCTCTTTACAGGCGCTCAAAGCGTTCGAAGCTGCGGCGCGCCATGGCAGCTTTAAGCTCGCAGCACAGGAGCTTGCATTGACTCCGACGGCAATCTCTCACCATATCAGTAAGCTTGAAGATCGCCTCAATATTTGTTTGTTTGAGCGTCAGCCCAGGAAAGTACGACTCACCGATACGGGTCAGCAACTGGCCAGTGCAACTTCCGAGGGCTTTGCTAAAATTGAACGTGCTCTGGCTGATATCCAGCAATTAAATGAAGTGATTCAGGTCAGCACCACATCCTCATTCGCAGCTCAGGTTCTGCTGCCTGCACAGCATACCTTCGCAGCCCGTCATCCGAATATTTCGATGCAAGTGTCAAGCGGTGAACAAACTGACAGCCACCCCTACTCTATTCCGATACGGCTAGGTAATATTCAGGACGTTGTGATTGAGGACAGGCTGAATGTGGAGCAATACAATGTGTTCGCCAGTACGAGCACCAAAGTTTTACAAGCCTCTCCTGTTCGCTCGGTGCTTTACACCACACGCTGGAAAAACGCGGCGCTGTGCACACCGCCACTGGACTCCTGGCTCACCAGCAACGGACTAGACAGAGACGACTTTATTATCAGGGAATTTGACCAGGAGTTGTTTGGGATCCAACAGGCTATAGCCGAAAAGGCGCTGGTGTTTTGCTCTGAGATACTGGCTCGCCGTATGTGCTCAAGCGGCCAGTTGAGGCCTGTAGGAGATGAAAATATTTCCTCAGCGCTGTGTTATTATATTCCCAATAAAGCACGATTCAGAACGCATAACGCGATGAAATTTATTGCATGGGTAGAAGGGCTGGTTTAACTCAAAAATAACGCTCTGAAGTCTGCGCCGGACACAGACTCTCAGATTTATACTCTAATGTGGCTTGTCAGCATAAGCAGTACTTGAAAAGGTAGTGTTCAATTTTCTGTGTCATTTCGATAAGTTAAGATATAAAAAGAGAAATGACCCATGACTACACAAAAATTTGATTTAGATTCTGTATTGAAAGCGCTCCAGGACGGCAAAAACCTCAC
>NZ_JAKRFZ010000021.1 GCF_022347765.1 Pseudoalteromonas sp. OOF1S-7
GTCCCTGCGCTCATCTCAATGAGCTGCGAAGCGTTGCTTCGGTCTCATTTCGTCCATGTGAAAGTAGGACATTGCCAAGCACCTATTTAAAGGTCGACGAAAGACATTCATCCATGAATATCATCGATATTTGTACCTCCTTGTACATCAAAGCCCGATTCGAAAGAGTCGGGCTTTTTTGCTATGTGTGATTTAAAAAAGTTGCGTAACTTTCCGATCATAAAGCCCACACTAGCGTCATCCCGCACTTGATGCGGGATCTTCTAACAGGCCACACCGAGAGCATGAGCTGCACTGAGATCCGACAATTGTTATCAGGCTCCGAACAATAAAAGGTCGAATCGAACGAGGTCGGCTTTTTGCGTTTAAGTCCCTCAGTAACAGCTAAGCCAGCTCTTTTCATCTTTCGAGCTAAAGCACGGCTTGCACGACAGTACTTTCACTCAAGCGCTTACATTGCTCTGTACGCAATGACCCGTTATGATGGGCGTTGGTTGCCGTGGTTCTGAGCTGATTGTGTCTTTATATTTAATTGTTCTCTTTATTATTTTTGCCCTGTTTGGTTGTGCTTCCACATACCTGGTGAAGTTTATTTATTGCTATTGGGTAAAGAAGCGAATTGAAGTCCGGTATGTATGGCGGGCATGTCTGTGTGCTTTGCTCATTATACCCATTTCGTTGCTCAGTCAGTGGCTAGTTTAGAGCAGACTGCCAGACGGTATTAGCGCTCTGGCAGCTAAGCTGAGGCGTTATGAGGCGGTTACTTCAGCGTGATTGCCTGGCATTCACTATTGATACATAGAGCCTGTATGGGCAGCACTTGTTTGCAAACCTCACTGGGTGGAGTCTGTTGGTTAATAGCTTGCTCTTTTTGCGTAATGGTCATCGCCATTTGCTCGACTTGAGTTTCATCAACATTACGCACCGAATACACAACATACTGACTTGGCCCGCCGCAGGTTTGCCGCTCACCGACTCCGATCACTTTACATTGAAAGCTCGCATCACATCCTTTATCTGCCACTAACTCTGTCAGTGCCTGATTATCATCATCGTGGTTGTGTGGTGTAGTCTGAGTGCTACTACAAGCACTGAGTAAGCCTGTCAGTAAAAAAAGCGCCAAACACTGATACTTCATCGAAATTCCTAGTAGGTTGCCTGGTTTGAATGCTCGAGTTTAACACATTTATTGTTTACGCACTGAGTCGCGGGTGCGGCCAAGTGCTGACAGATGCTGATCATCTTATTTTTGGCATTATAGGTCGCTTCAGCATGAGTAAGCTGGTCGGCCAGTTCTTTCACCTTGTTGGGATCGGCTGTTTTTGTTGAGAAAATCACATAATCTGATGGACCTCCACAGGCACGGCTTCCCACAGGGAGCACTTGGCACTGGGTGGTGGTGTCGCACTCTTTGTCTTTGGTCATAAACTTCAGATAGGCGCGTTGATTCTTCAGACCAGCTTCGGTGATGGCGTCTTTGTCTATGTGGGCAATGGGCTCCGCTTTATGGACTTTGTCTGCGGGTGAAGGTTTGCTATGACCAACATCATGGCGCGCCGCCGCCTTTGTTTGTAACTTGGCAGGTGCGACAGCACGACTTTCTGAGCTACTCTGTTGATTGCTCGCTGTTTCCTCGTTGTTTTGGGGTTCACTATGCGAGGCATTACAGCCTGCGATGAATAACAAACTACATAGAGAAAGTGTAAACGCGTTCATATCTGATCCTGTTAATTTTTCTTCCAGTGTGCCGCGCTTTTTCTCCAGATACAAGAGGCCACGCGCCAATATAACTGGCGCGTGGTGTGGTTATAGACCGCCGGAGGTGAGTTTTTGTGGGTCCAGTAATTCGCGTAACCTGGTTTCACTTAGGTCGGTATGTTCTGCTGCAACTTCAATGATAGGGCGACCCTGCTGATAGGCTTGTTTGGCAATATAAGCGGCCTTCTCATATCCGATCACCGGATTTAGCGCGGTTACCAGAATTGGGTTGCGGGTCAGCGCTCGTTGTAAACTGGTTTCGTTGACCTTGAAGGTGGCAATGGCTTTGTCAGCAAGCAAAAGGGACATATTTGCCAGTAACTCGATACTTTGCAGGATATTGTAGGCAATGACCGGCAGCATAACGTTAAGTTCAAAGTTACCAGACTGACCCGCCACTGTGATAGTCGCATCATTGCCAATTACCTGAGCACTGACCATGGCTGCAGCTTCCGGGATCACCGGGTTGACCTTACCTGGCATAATCGACGAGCCGGGTTGTAATGCTTGCAGTTCTATTTCGCTTAACCCGGCCAGTGGGCCTGAATTCATCCAGCGCAGATCGTTTGCGATTTTCATATTCGCCACGGCCAGCGTTTTTAACTGACCTGACAACGCCACAATGGCATCTTGTGACCCTATGTTATAAAAAAAGTTTTTGCTGGGCGTAAAGCGGATCCCAACATTACTACTTAAATAGTTGTTAAAAGTAGCGGCGAAACGCGCATCGGCGTTTACACCAGTGCCAACTGCGGTGCCGCCCTGGCCAAGCTCATAGATCTTTTCCAGTGCCTGTACGATGCCCTCACAGGCAGAGTCGACTTGATGCTGCCAGCCACTGAGTGTCTGTGCAAAGGTGACTGGCATAGCATCCATTAAATGTGTACGGCCTGTTTTAACTAAATGACCGACTTCTTTACTTTTGCGTTCAATGGTCTGAGACAAATGTTTCAGTGCTGGCAGTAATTCGTATACGGCAAGTATAGCGCTACTGACATGAATGGTGGTGGGGATCACATCATTGGAGCTTTGCCCCATGTTGACATGGTCATTGGGATGAATTGTCTCGCCGCTGATCTGGCTGGCCAGGGAGGCAATGACCTCGTTGGCATTCATATTCGAGCTAGTGCCTGAGCCGGTTTGAAATACGTCGACAGGAAACTGCGACAAGTGATCGCCATCAATGATCTGCTGACAGGCGGCAACGATGGCCTGAGCCTGATGTAATGGTAAATGCCCTAGCTCCTGATTTGATTCTGCTGCGGCCTGCTTAATATACGCCAGGGCGCGGATGAAGCTGCCAGGCAGTGTCAGACCACTGACGGGGAAATTATTGATAGCGCGTTGAGTTTGCGCCTGATAAAGCGCATCTTGTGGTACGTCTAACACGCCCATACTATCTGAAACTTGACGAAATTCGCTCATAACAACTCCTAGCTGTACGGATTAAATTCATGGCTGATGATCCTGGCTTCCCGCTCAAGCAGGTAGAATTTGTGTAATCCCCTGCGCCTTGCTTTGTAATAACGTTTTAAAGCGAGCAGTGGTTTATAAATTTGCTCCAGACATTGTTGTCTGATGCAGGTATGGATCAAGGGATCAGCAATGTGGTTAAGCAACTCAAAGAATATTCGTCTGAGGTACAGCTCCTGTAACAAGGCACAGGATTGTCGCTCGTACCATTTAGCTATCTCACAGCCCGCGCGGATAAACTCAGCGACCTGCTGGGGTGCGTCAAGGTGAGGACGCGTGCAGTGTGCATTAAGATGCGGCTTAAAGTTGATAAGCGCAAGCGGTGTTAGCATAGTGAAGTATCCTTTAGTGTAACGATAATAATTATCATTACACTAAAGCGTAAGGTTAGCAAGTCTGAATTAATAACTGGGTGATTAACCGCCTAGTTATAGCCAAGTAAAAACTGCTCGGCTGTCTTTTCTCGCTCCTGCTCCGGGCTGATCAGGATGTTTGCGACTTCCTGACAGTATTTTTTGTTTTCTAATAAATTAGGTTCTGCTTCCGTGTCTATCAGACCACGGCTTTGTAGTGGGGTTTGAGAAAGATCTGAAGTTGTCATAATGTGCTCCAAGCGTTGTGTCGAAATTTCAGTATAGACAATGCATGCTTTATACCAAGGATAAAAGCGTATATTTTTTATATGTTTAACTATATGCAATCTCAAATGACTTGCTTTTTGGTGATAAGGTTGCCTCAATAGAGCGCAAACTTGGATCATCGAGGTGCATTAGCTATGGAAAAACCTTTCTCACAGGCGTGCGAAAACAATAAACACCCCATACTTGAGAAAATACGGCCCTATGTCAGCGAGGTGGAGTTGGTGCTGGAAGTCGGCTCAGGCACCGGGCAGCATGCCGCGTTTTTTGCCAGGGCACTGCCTCATTTAGAATGGCAGTGCAGTGATCTGGCGATCAATCATGCCGGGATATTAATGTGGTGCGAAGACAGTGGGGCCACTAATTTGCCAGCACCACTCGCGCTCGACTTATCATCCACGCCCTGGCCGGTAAACGAGGTCCCGGCGATCTATACGGCGAACACCTTGCACATAGTGTCTGAAGCATTAGTTGAGGCTTTTTTTGTCGGGGTTAAGCAGCACCTGGCGAGCGGGGGAGTACTGATGATATACGGCCCGTTTAATTACCAGAGCCAGTTTACCTCTGCCAGCAACCAGGAATTTGATGCGTTTTTGCGCAGTCGTGATCCCGACAGTGGGATCCGCGATATAGAGTGGATCTGCGCGCTAGCAAAAAGTGCAGCTCTGACGTTACACGCAGACAATACGATGCCAGCGAACAATCGATTATTGATCTTTAAACGGCAGTGAGGCTTCGCACTGGCTGCGATAAACGGCCATATGGGCTTGCTCGCGAGTCAGGTAGTCCCTGATTGCTAAGGCAAAATCAGGGTGGCAGATGTGGTGGTAAGAGTAAGTGATGAGCGGCTCGAAACCACGTGCCAGCTTATGCTCCCCCTGTGCGCCCGCATCAAAGCGGGCTAACCCGTGGCGGATGGCATACTCTATGCCCTGGTAATAGCACAACTCAAAGTGCAAATGAGCATGACTTTGCAAGGCGCCCCAGTAGCGCCCGTACAGCGTATTCTGGTCGTGCAAATATAAACTGGCTGCGACTATCTTGTCGTGCTCAATCGCACACACAATGGCAACCTGACTTGCCATTGTGTCAAAGATACGCTGAAAGAATGTTTCATTCAGATAACCCTGATGCCCTGAGCGTTTCAGGTAGGTGATGGCATAGCACTGATAAAATGCCTGGCGTATTTCATCACTGATCTCGGCGCCCTGATACCAGCGAATGGTTAATGCCTGACAGGCTACCGTTTTTCGCTCTTTTTTGATGGTTTTGCGCTTGCGCGATGTCATCGCATTTAAAAAGTCATCAAACTGAGTATAGCCATGATTTTTCCAGTGAAACTGGACGCCAATACGTTCCATCAGCGACTGACTTTGCCAGCCTGAACAGTGTGTCGGGAAGTTGATATGCCACCCCGACCAGCGCTGTTGCCCGGCCGCTTCATGCAGCGCCGCCGTGATATAGTCATACAAGGCACCAGGCACGGGTTGGCTGGATAAAATGCGACTGCCGACCACGGGTGTAAAGGGAATGGCACAGATCCACTTTGGGTAATAAGCCAGTTGATGACGCTCATACGCTTCAGCCCAGGCCCAGTCGAAAACATACTCGCCATAGGAATGTAGCTTGATATAGCCTGGCAACAACGCAATCAACGCACCGTTGTCATAAACGCTCAGGTGATAAGGCAGCCAGCCAGTTTCCTCGCCAACACAGCCACTGAGCTCCAGCGCTTCGAGCCAGTTCAGGCTGCTAAAAGGAGATTCGCCTGACAAACTTGCGCGCTCGCTATCGGTGAGCGCAGCAAGACCGGTAATAAAGCGATGTTGATACATAGATTATTGCATTGCCTTGTGTAAAAACGTAATCAGCTGGGTGAGCATAGGGTCATAATCCGGATTGAAGGAAACCCTAACCAGAGGGCGGTGTTGCGCCAGGTTTACCTCACTGCGCTCACCAAAGTAGGGTTTATCCGTGGTTTTGCAGTCAGTAAATGCCGCTGTGTCATCCAGATAGGCATCACAGTTACGAAATATCCCTGTTGCACCATAGTACGTGTGCTCGGGTGGATTTAACAAACCAATGTGAGACATATCAATCACCCCATCCAGCATGGCGACTTCAGTGACATTGATCGAGTCCGGGAGCGCGGCAATGGGCGTAGGCGCGTAAACTCGTAACGCCAGTGGTGCAGTGTGTGTCTGTGCCCAGCGTGAAAGCAACTGATATGTGCTTTGACTATTAATCGTGGCATCGACATCGCTGGCGATTACCAGTGTGGGCAGTGAAGCCGGTAACCGGGCTTCTCGCATGTCGGCCATGGCTTGTTCTACCAGGGTGACGGCATGTAGTGGAAACGACTCATATTTCGCAAGGTCGAGATCGGCGCCTTTGTCCACCCAGTCAACCCAGGGGAGCCAGTCCAGCCACTTTGCCAGCCAGGCTACCTTGCTGTGGCTTTGCGTTGCCGGCGCGACCAGAACCAGTGCTGCCAGGTTATCGGGTCGACGGGCTGCAATCTCTGCGGTTGCCAGCGCAGCACCAGTTGAGTAGCCCAAGACCGTAAATTCGCTGTAATCACTGGCTGTGCGCGAAATGGCATAGCGTACATGTTGCTTCCAGTCGCGGTAATCTACCTCTTTTAGGTCGCTGGCTGCAGTGCCGTGACCGGGCAGGAGCATGGTTCTGACATCAAAACCTTGTGCATACAGATCAGCCGCTAGAGAGTGAAAGGTAAAGGGCGAATCAGTCAGTCCATGGATCAATAGCACAGCTCTTTGGTTATTAGGATGTGTTAATTCAAATGGGGCAACATAGTCTGCTACTTGTGTTGGCTTACCAGGCAACAGCGCAGAGACTCCGGTTGTCAGCTCGCAGCTGAGTGTCGCTTTGGGGTTGCGAGCTGAAATCATTGCCCGGGCAGAGCGAATATACGCTGAGTACGACTGCGCCTCGGGAATATCCTGCACGGCAGTCCCGGTTTCATTGGCGAAACGATAGCTGCCTTGTTGTGCATCGACCTGATAGCGTGATAGATCTGTCAGCAGGCTTTGACATGTTTGTGCCTGTACAGACATGGCTCCCAGCTGAGTCAACGTGATCGTTATGGCAAAGAGCAATCCTTTTTTAATCATGACGGTCGGTATTGTGTTAAGCATTGCACCAGCTTATCGCGCTCCAGTGGTTTTGCAAGGTGATTGTTAAACCCGACTGCCAGTGCGTAGGTCTTATCTTCTGGCATCACATCGGCAGTCAGGGCGATGATGGGCAGTTGTTGCTGATTATAACGTTTACGCAGCACTGCGGTTGCCTGATAGCCATCGAGCAATGGCATCTGGCAATCCATGAGGATCAGGTCAAAGGTTTGGTCATCACAGGCGTCTACCGCTTGCTGGCCGTCACTCACCAATACAAAGTCAACATCAATAGACTGTAGCATAGCTTTAATGACCAGTTGATTGACCGGATTATCTTCGGCAACCAGCACCTGCATCCCTTTGAGCAGAGTATGATCCGGCGTGACGGTTTGCGCCAGCTGGGCATCGCCGAATGGGCAGCGCAGTGAAAAGGTAAAAGTACTGCCTTGTCCGGAGGTGCTTTGGACGGTAAGCTGACCTGCCATCAGCTCTACCAGTTCTTTGCTGATAGCCAGGCCCAGACCTGTGCCACCAAAGCGCCGAGAGGTTGATGCATCCGCCTGCGTAAAGGGCGCAAAGATCAACTGTTGCTTGTGGTGGTCAATGCCAATTCCGGTATCTATGATAGAGAAAGTAAGCAGGTAACCACTGTCTCCATGCAGTGCTTCACAATGCAGGGTAACCTTACCACTGTCAGTGAACTTTACCGCATTGCTGCATAGGTTAAGCAGGATCTGCTCTATGCGGAGTTCATCTGCTTTGATCCAGCAGGCACCATTGATGTTGGTGTCAAGTTGCCATTGCAGCCCTTTGTCCGAGGCGCTGGTGGCAAAAAGACTGTCTATACGGCTCAGTAAGTGTTGCAGGTTAAAGTCGTGACGCTCAATGATCAGATGATTTGATTCGATTTTAGCAATATCAAGAATATCGTTTACCAGGTTGAGTAAGGTTTTCGCCGCCATATCAATGCGGCTGGCATAAGACTGGAGCGTTTCAAATGAGTCGCTCGTCTTCATCAAAGAGGCAAATCCCACCACTGCATTCAGTGGCGTACGAAGCTCATGGCTCATGTTAGCAAGAAAGCGGCTTTTGGCGTGGTTGGCACGTTCGGCATCTTCAACCGCCTGGCGCAGCGACAAAGTACGTTGTTCAACCAAGTGGTTGAGCTCGTAATGCTGATAGTTGTTGAGCAGTACAATAAAAGTAATCAAGGCTGTGATACTTAGCTGCAGCAGTAGCAGCAACACTGTCTGGCGGTGGTTGAGGCTGGCAACAAAGTCAGCCCTAAGTTCAAGCTTGATGCGCCATACCTGGCCACCAAACTGAATACGGGTATCAAACAGGTTATCTGCCGCAACTTTACTGGGAGAGATTGGGTGATTGCTATAGAAGGGCTCAGCGTCACTGCCATCATAGACTGCAATATTATAGCTGCCGGCCTGTGACTGTTTCAGCACTGAGCCCAGTAAGGTATCGGTCTGCACCACCGCTGTGGCATAGCCGAGAATATCCGCCTGAGGATCGGCTGCTCCGCGCCGGTACACCGGAGAGAACAACAGATAAGCTGGCACAGGGGTGTCACTTTGAATTAATTTAATGATATCTGTGGCCTGTGGTCGTACAATGATGTTGGGATTTTCCAGTGCCTGCTTGCGGTTTTCACGTGAATACACATTAAAGCCCAGCGCGCTGAAGTTTTCTGCTTGCGGTGAAATATAGGTCACGACGACCAGAGGATCATCAGGTGCCAGGGGGAAGCCTTTGAGTTTTACTCGGCCATTATACAGCTTATCAAACTTATCCTGCATGGCATTACCCTGCGTCTGAGTTAACCTCGCATTCCAGGAAATCGCTCGTAAAAACGGATAACGCACGCGTTGTTGCTCGGCAATTTGGTGAAACTCTTCGGCGTTTACTTCGCTCAGAGATTGCAGTTTAGCTGCCACCCCTTGCACGGCCAGCATGCTGAGGTTGACCTGCTGTAACAGCAGGTTTTCTATCAGTCTCAGCTCCCTTTGTGCCTCTCGCTTGGCTGCCTGAATATTACCTTGGTTGTATAAGTAGGTTGTGAGTACCACAGATAAAAACAGCACAAAGCTGGTGGCAAAGACATTGCGGCTACGGTGGTAACTGTGTTGTTTAAACGCCCATGCATCAAGCATCAGCAATAACAGAGGAGTAAAAATCAGTATGCCGAGGCTGTCGCCCAGCCACCAGGCCACTACATTCTGCCAGTGATGACTAAACTGGTAGTCTGGGTTAAACAGGCTGAGTGAGAAGACGCCAATATTCGCCGATATCAAATTACAAAGGATGCCGACCAAAAAGATATAGTAGGCAATATGTTTGCGTGACCGCATTCGCAGTGGGTCACCCAGCCAAAGCCGCAGGATAGATCCACCTGCGAGGCCCTGCACGCAGGCACCCAAGGCAATAATGGAGACTTGCAGTAGTTGTGTTAAGGTCGCTCCTGTCAGCATGTAGCCGTGTGCTGTGGTCCAATTAAATAGAGCTGAGGCCACAAATAAGCCGGGTAGAAAACGCCAACCCCAAACCAGCACACCGACCAACCCCACGCCTGCCGGCAGCCAGATGGGCAGCACCTGATCCTGAAATGCAAAGGCGGTGAGCAGTTTTCCCAGTGCAAAGTAGCTCACTGTCATGAGCAAGTAAGCAGCCCATTGATGGTACACTGTGCGAAATTGGAACTGCATATTGATCCTGTCCTTTTCGTTAAACTGGCAGGGGGCGTTTGGTAAACGTTTGTTTCAATACTATGGTTGACTCAATCCCTGCAATACAGCCGATGGCACCAAGACGGTGCTTTACGAAATGCTCGTAGCTGGGTAAATCTTCGGCAATGATCTCAAGTAAGTAATCGTGCGCACCAGACACCACAGAGCAGCTGAGCACCTGATGCAGTTGCTCCACATCAGATTCAAACTGGGTGGCGGCCTGCGCAGAGTTCTCACTTAGTCTAATAAAGGCATATACCAGTACAGTATAGCCCAGCGACTGCGGTGCTATAGTGGCGTTGTAGCCTAAAATAACCCCATCCTGTTGTAGCTTTTTAACACGCCTCAGGCAAGGGGTGTCGGACAAGCTGGCTTGCTCTGCAAGTTGAGCATTACTGAGCCGGGCATTGTGCTGCAAGGCCCTGAGCAGGATACGGTCTTTGTTATCAATATGCGCCATGGTAGTGAATTCTGCTAATTTATGGTTTCTTGGCTGTATTTATCACCAATTCAGTCTAGCATTTGCTTGAATTTTAGCAAATTTTAGCTGACTAGATTTGGTAGCCTGTGACTCAACAACTTGGAGAGTTACCGATGACAACACTGACACAGGCATTCGATCACTGGATCCGCAGTGATTTTGTTACACTCAACGATAAGCTGGAAGCTGCATATTGGCAGCAGCAGGATAAAGCTAATGTCGTGGGCGTAGAAGACGAAGTAAAACAGCAACTACTGAATGAGGGGCAGCAGCACATCCAGGCTTTGCTGGCAGAAGGCAATACTGATGAAGGGTTTGACAATGCGTTCGATCTGCTGGGCAATGTGGGGCTGTACATGGCTGCCTGTCGCCGTCATGAACTGACGGAACCCAGCCGGGAGCAATATTCACCGCTCAAAGAAGCCTCCGCGCTGGCGATGCATATTGGTGCTTCTATTGGGGTCACCCCTCGCTTTGCAACAGCACACCTGACTACGCACAACCGTGCCATTGATGGGGTGTATAAACGCTTCACCAGCCACCCCGCTGAGCAGCTGTTCGTCGATTACAACACCCGGGCGATTTTAGCCTATAAACGTGCCGCAGAGTGTTTGTTAAAGATACAGCCAATGGGTATTTCACATCCGATGACGCCGGTGCTGCTGGTGCAGGTAAAAGAAGCCTTGCTGGACGTGATCCGCTCCAATCAGCGTTTATTTGAGCAGCTTGATACCGACGCCTTCTTTTATGTGGTGCGCCCGTATTACAAGCCTTATCGGGTCGGAAAGGAAGTCTATCGTGGTGCTAATGCCGGGGATTTCGCCGGGATCAATGTGATTGATTTGCTACTGGGCTTGTGTCAGGCCAATGATGTAAACTACGCTCAGATGTTGGTCGATAAGTTTCTCTATATGATGCCCGAGGATCAGGCCACATTGAGAGAGTGTATGCGTTTACCCAATCTGATGGATGCATTTTTAGCGGCCGCGCCGCTGCATCATGGAAGTCACTGGTATCAGGAAGCGGCAGCTGCGTTTGTGCAGGTGTGTAAGCTGCACGGTGATACCGCTATTCAGCATCATAATCAGCTGGTGGAAAAGTATATTGCCCAGCCGTCTGGCACTATGCCTACTCAACACCTTGATAAAGTCACTGCCAGCGGACCTCCTTTACCTGTGTTGCTGGAGCAGCTGACTCTACTTAGAGACAAACGGGCGGCGGCAAAGCGTGAGGACGTGTTTACCCGCTTTGATGATTTAAATACGCTGCGCCGCAGTATTGCCAGGGATACCCAATGAAGCAAGCCGATTTCTCGTTACCTCACGGCCACTATTTACTCAGCCACTCGGTAGGTCGACCCTTGGTTACGGCTGAGCAGGATTTTATGCTGCGCTATTTTCACCCCTGGGCAGGAGACAACCATGAGCCCTGGTATCAGTGGATCAATGGTATACAGTGTTTTACTGCAGCGCTGGCCAAACTGTTCAATAGCCAGGCGGAGTACTTTTGTCCGCAAAGCAACCTCTCCAGTGGCTTGACTAAGTGGGTTATGAGTCTGCCGGAAACGGGCAAGCAAAAGGTGCGAGTGCTGATGAGTGAGAGTGACTTCCCCAGCATGGGCTTTGTATTAAAGCAAGCCGTGCCTGATGTGGAGATCCAGTTTATCCCTGCGGCCCTGGATATGTCAGACTTGAATGTCTGGCAGCAGCATCTCAGTGGTGAGATAGACTGGGTATTTGTCAGTCAGGTGTATTCAAACACCGGCCAGCAGGCACCCGTTGACGCCATTACGCACCTGGCAAAAGCGCAGGGCTGCCGGGTGATTGTTGATATTGCACAGGCCGCGGGCGTGATCCCCATTGACCTGTCAGACAGTGCGGCGGATTGCGTACTGGGGTCCTGCGTAAAGTGGTTATGTGGCGGACCGGGTGCCGGGTTTATCTGGGTGAATCCGGGCATACTCGACCAATGCCAGCCTAAAGATGTAGGCTGGTTTTCCCATCAAAACCCCATGGAGTTTGATATTCACCACTTTGCACCACACCATAGTGCACTGAGGTTTTGGGGCGGCACCCCATCCGTAGCTGCTTATATCTTTGCCGCACATAGCATCGAGTATTTTGCCGAGACAGGCGTAGAAAACGTGCGGGCACATAATCTGAACCTGCTGGCACGCCTGCAGGATGAGCTGGCACCCTGGTATATTGCTCCGACCGATACGCTGCGCTGCTCGGGTACCGCGATCCTGAATGCGGGCGATGCGCAGGAGAAGGTACTGGCGGCGTTACGAGAGGCCGGCATTGCGGTTGATGCGCGCAAGCTCGGTATTCGGGTTTCTCCGCATATTTATAATACGCAAGCAGACATCGATGCCTTTATTCGGGTATTCAAAAGGGCGTTATCAACCTGAACTATGGCTCAGCCCCAGTGCCTTTTTCGTCTTTGTTTTGACTGAGCGCCAGTGCGTCACTGGCTGCTTAGGGGCCAGTTGTAACAGCTGTTCAAAATCAATGTCGGCAAAAGCAATTTCACTATGGTGCGCCAGCATCACAGTGGCGGGGGCCAGTTGCTGTAGCTTGAGCAGGGTTGCCCGGTACAGACGCGGATAAAACACCGGGTAAGGCGGGATTAATTTACCGCGAACCTGCACCATAACATCGGCGATATACACTGTGCTGCGTTCTGCATGATAGAGGCTGATATCTCTGTCAGTGTGGCCAGGTGTATGCAGTGCCTGCCAGTCTTCAAAGCCGGGTAATGTAGCACCGTCGGGCAAATAAACATCAGGCCTAAGGGTGCGTGCATACCAGAGGTTTTTGCGCGCTTTGCGTTTGCGCCCAGCCACCCAAAGTGCCAGGGCGATGTCTGATAAATGCATCAGCATGCCGTCTATGCCCCGATACCACTGACCCGGGCAATTGGCCGTCGCAATCTGCGCACCGCTTATCTTTCGCAACAGGTGGGCACCACCGGCATGATCCGGATGCATATGTGTGACCACAATTAACTTAAGCTGATGCACCGGGCGGCGCAGTTCATCGCTAATAAAACGGCAGATCTGAGACACATCGGCGCGGCTGCAGCCATCCAGCAGCAGCAATTTATCCGGATATTCCACCAGATAGATATTCTGAATATAGCCTTCGATTGTATGGATCTTCATGTTGGTAATGTATTCGCACGCACTCATGTCATATAGGTAACACATCTGACCAGATAGGCAAGGTGAAATTGTTCGCAAGGTGGGGTGGTGGTGGCAAATATGACCCTGGTACTCTCACCAGCAAGTCGTTGAGCCGCAAACCTGGCTGTGCAGATCCTGTTGACCGGGCTAGCATCACGATCTGCGACAGTGAAGGCCGCTAAGTTGAATCGCATCCCAGCTGGCGAAAGACTTTTTGGGCAAGGGATTACAACTTTGCGTCATATAAAGTGCAGGGTCGTGAATAGAAGCGTATGGCTGGCAATCGAGTCATTTATTCGAGTAACAACGCTTCCAGCCATGACTGAAGCTTTTTAAGTGCAGGGTCGTTTCGACGGCTTTTACGCCATGAAAAATAATATGCTGATTGTGGTGGAATAAAACCGCTATCGTCAAGGCATATTAGAGCGCCTGACTCGAGTTCGTTTTTAACTAAAGTCTTTTCTAGCATAGCAATACCCTGACCATAGAGTGCAGCCTGCATTAACAATAGTGTGTGGCCGAACAGAATTTGCTTTTGGCTGCCAGGGAATGAGATATTTTTATCTTGTTGCCATAATGACCAGATGTTCACGCCCTCAATATCAAGCAGCGGAATATCATTGGCAGTATCCAGATTAGGAAAGCTGGAAACTTGCCTGGCAAGAGACGGACTGCACATAGGGTGGTAACTTTCATGACAGATAAACTTGCTGTCATAAGAAACGTGATGAATTGGGTTAGCCACGACAGCGTCAAGCTCGAGCGCTTCGGGTTTATCTTCGCAGTTAAGCATACGTACCCTGAGGTCGATTCCTGGATTTGCCAGCTGCCACTTTTCCAGCGCTGGCATCAGTCGTTTCATGGCGAATGCGCTGGTAATTCCTAGCTGAATATGTCCGGATTCACATGAGGTAATTTCACAAGTCGAGTTGTAAATGTGCTCAAAAGACTGACGAACTTGCAGTGCATAATTTTGTGCTTGTTGAGTCATGATCAGTTGCTTGCCGCTCTTTTCAAAAAGTTTACAGCCAAGCCAGTCTTCAAGTCTTCTTATCTGGTGGCTTACAGCGCTTGGTGTAATGCATAACTCTTCTGCCGCTCTGGAAAAATTCAAGTGCTTGGCTGCAACAGAAAAAATATAAAGTGATTTGAGCGGCGGCATTAAAGGTGTGGCCATGGTTAACTGTGAATTTTATTCATAGATGAGAAAAGAATATCAATTGTGTGGTCAAAATGTAATTGATAGTTTTGCCTCTGTTTTTAGTAACGCGCTAAGAAGCGCAATGACACAGAGGAGAAACACATGAAGAGCGTCGCTAAAAGGACATTTAAATATCAACTCATTGCAGCGCTGGTGTGCACGTTTGCTACAAGTGTTTATGCTGAAACAAATTATTTTTGTGGTGTCGATAACCCGACACAGGCAGCGCAAATTGAAACTCTGATACCCACTTTATATGACATAGTTTCAGGACGTCCTGAAGAAACCAAAGACTGGCATCTTCTAAAACAGCTCTTTTCTCCAGGCGCGATGATCACACCGGTTTTTCACAAAGGAGAAGATGTCATTGCACAACCTGGCAGTGTTGATCAGTTTATCGATTTAAATAAGCGCTTATTTAAAGATAAAGGATTTTTTGAACGTGAGGTATCACAGAAAGTATTCAAATTTGGTCATATGGCCAATGTATTAAGTGTTTATGAATCGAGGCGTTCCCCAGAGTTAGCGCCTTATGCAAGAGGCGTGAACTCTTTTCAGCTGCTGAACGATGGTCGGCGTTGGTGTGTTTTATCAGTTACCTGGGATAGCGAATCGGAGCAACACCCAGTTACAGCGCAGATTTTGCATTTATCAGATTGATGTAAAAATTTAAATTCGAAGCAGGGATGGAAATGTTGGAAGACACCCTCCCTGAGCTGACATGCAGGAGATGGGGTTGTTTCAAATTGAAACTGCCCCCTGAAATGTGAGCGTCAGATCATTCCCCAGTCTTGATAACATAACCTTATCGCTTGAGAATCCCCCTCATCGGACCTGGCAGGTTATTCGGATCAAACCAGTTTTTCAGCAGTTTCAGTAGAAACCATTTCTTGTGGTAATATTTTTTCCAGTTCCTGGTATTTATTGGGATAGTACCAACCGGGTATTGGAAACCACCTGAAGCCCGCGATCCTGTGTAGATATTGCTGGTCGTCTGTGTGAGTTTTTCAACACGCTCTGGTGTGGGCGAGGTGACCGTACGGATTAAAGAAAAGTATACGAACTTTTCTTCTTCAGGCACGCTGAAAAACAGGCTGCTAAATGCATCTCTTTGATGCATAGAGATTAATACCGGGCCTGTGACGTCATTGGGAGGCGTGCTTGCCAGGGCGTCCTGGATAAGTACCTGTGCTTTTGACGCGGGGAGGAGTAAAGGGCACCAGGGGTGAGGTAATGTCCAATGCTCGGCCACTTTTAACTGCTCGGTGAAGGGGGTTAAACGGTTCAGAAAAGCAAAATAGGTAAGATCCTGAATTACCTCTTCTCCAAGCACAAAATTTAAGCCATCGAGTAGCTCGGCATCAACAGGAGGCAGGCCGGGTTCAAAGTACTTAGCCAATTGCATCACATAGCGCCAGTTTCCCGTTGAGTCCGATTCCGCACCGCCCTGAATCCCATCAAAAATACCTTGGTCCAGTAGGCGTTGGTTATCGTCTAAGTAGTGTGCCAGATCATCGTACACCAGCTGATAGATTCTGACCTGGCCGGGGGTTGGCGACAGCTCAAAACTGGCTTCTACAATAATACCGAGCTGGCCCAGTCCCCCTTTCATTGAATGGAATAGCATACTGTTTTGATGTGCTGAGCACGTTCGTAAACGCCCATCACCGGTAATGACTTTGAGGTGGCTGATATTATTTGCCACACAACCATGCTTGTGAGATTGTGCACCCAGGCCACCCACAGCCACAGTGCTGCCAACACTCAAGTTAACAAAGTCGGGGGCGATAGGTAATCTTAAATTGTGCGGTACGGTTTTTGATAGCAAATCAATCCAGCGTGCACCCGCCTGGGTGACAACGTGTTGATTGCTGACGTCAGAGACGTCAGCTAGTGACACCATGTCAATGACAACGCCACTCTGAGATTGCGTTTCACCATAGGTTGAATACCCTTGTCCTTTAACCGCAACTGCCACATTGTGTTGATTGGCAAACTGGATCATATTGATGATGTCTTGATAGGTTGCGGGCTTTAAAATCACCCGAGAGGCATTGCGATGAATATGACCAAAATCGTTTGCTGCTTCGCTCAGGCTGATTTCGTCTGTGATGAGTTCACCGTCGAATACAGGGAAGTTATTGGCAAACACGTCAGGTGATGAATTGAGTAAATCAGATTCAGTTGCCCAGCTTTGAGTTTGCAAATTAAATCCAACAATCAGGCTGTCCCCCCCGATTCTTTCGATACAGTCTTTTCGAGATGACTTTTTAATCATACATCCTCCTTAAATTACTGACGCAAAACGGTTAGAACAAACCCGAATTGGCATTGAGAAACACCCGCTGAACGCAAACCTGCATTCAGTTTTTATTACCCGCGTGCGCAAGTAACTGCTTGTTCAAACATGTCTATCCCTGAAAAAAGCGTGTCAGTACATGGTACGCTGGTGTGCTATTAGGTTTCTGAATTCAGGCAAGTCCTCTTCAATGTTATTTGCCTTAAAACGTGCGGCGCACAGGCTTTATTCTAAACGTTAGTTACGCTATCAGCATAACAATATAAACACGAAATTTACAAGTTTTTAACCATTAAAGCGAACTTATCTTCGGGGAGGGAAGTGGGTGAAGGGCAAAATGAACAGCGGTTTTTAATGTGGATCCACCTAATAGCCCCATGCAAGGCATCAGGGCTTGGGCAGTGTATGCGGTACTCACTTAACTTTGTCAGCCCACAGGCTGGATCATCTCTTCGGGTTTTCCCTCTCTCACTATCTTGCCATTTTTGATCTCAATAATACGATCCATCATGGTGAGTACATCATAAGAATGCGCGACAGAAATCACGGTTTTGCCTTTCATCAGTGTTTTAAGCGATGTGATAAATTTGGCTTTGAGCGGCGGATCCAGGGCGCTGGTGGCTTCGTCCAGTAAGAGGATTTTTTTATCTCTGAAGATTGCTCTGGCCAATGCCAGGCGCTGACGCTGGCCACCAGACAGTTGTCCGCCATTGTCACCAATAAAGGCTGATAAGCCTTTACGTCCCCGCGCGTCCGTGTATGTTTCGACAAATTCCAGAGCATTAGCCTGGGCCAGTGCTTGTCTTACCGCTTCTTTACTGACGTTATTCAAACCAAACGCAACATTCCCATAAATGCTCTGATTAAACAGGCCAATATCCTGATTCAAAAAGCTAATCTCACTACACACTTTGTCTGTTGAGTAGTCTTCGATATTTTTACCATCAATGTAAATCGCGCCGCCTTCAATTTCATCAATGCCGGCAAGCATGTTAAGCAGCGACGATTTCCCCGCACCGGAAGGGCCGATGATCCCGATTTTTTCACCCGCTTTTATTTTTAAAGACAGGTCGGTGAACAGCGGCGCTTTATTCTCATAGCCAAACTCAACCTGCTTGAAGGTAACTTTCCCGTTTGCGACGTTAAAATTACCTTCGTCTTCGACGGGTTCGATATCTTCCAGAAACTCGTTGACGACCTCTCTGCCAACCGTGACCTGGCCCCAGGAGACAAAGAAAGCGTCAAACTCTTCCTGGCACCATTCCGATAGCGATATCACCCGATAAACCAAGGCGAGCACCATAGAAAATTCACCAATTGAGATGCTGCCCTGCATCCACAACTGCAAACATAATGCACCTGTAGCGACAATTAACAACCCGTTCAGTAGCCCAATTATGGATGCAAAATGAGAGAAAACACGGAACTCCTTCGCCACTACTCTGCGGTGCCGGGTGGCCCATTGCTCGGCAAACTGTTGTTCATACTCTGTGTTAGACAGCATTTTTACAGTGCGAATACGTGCAAAACGTTCGGTGAATTTCCCGGTGATCTGTGCACAACTTTCGGCTTCGAGCCGATTGGTGATTTTAGCTTTGGGGATCCATTGTCTTAGCAGCATAACCAAAAACAGGCCTGTCCAGATCAGGAAAGGGAGCGCCAGCCAGCCATCAATGTTGCCTACGTAAAAAAGCAATGCTCCCAGAAACGCCAACAAAAACCCGGCAAAGCCACAAAACTGCAATACCACATCGATGACTGCCTCTGAGGTATCCACAATCACAATGGCGGTTGCGCCAGGATCATCTTCTTCATGGTAACTGGCGGGTGAAGCAATCAAGGTCCGATACAATTTTATAATGGTATTTTTTTGCAGATTCGGAGCGAGTAATTGGTGAAACACCAGGTTTTTAATCAGGGTAATGGTCGGGATTACGACGGCTATGGCCATTGCGATAAGGGCCAGCGTATGTCCTTTGTCATTGAGTTGCGCATGATCACTTGCGCTATCCAGCCAGTCGACTAAATCTCCTAAAAAGTCGAATGTCACAATCTGTAACAAGCCGCCTAACAAAGAAATTATAAAGGCGACAGCCACCCAGCCAGAGAACTCTTTGGCGCACTGACGAATAAACGGTAGGTTGTGGGCCGCTTGTGTTAACTGATTGTCAAAGGTGTCTTTGTGGCCTAATTGTTCAAATAGCTTAAATAATGATTTCATCTCGTTGTGTGGCACCTGGGCATATAGAGTATTGCTCTGGCTACATCGCCGGAGCCTGGCATAATAAGCCACTGGCATGACTGTGGGGCTTCGTTACAGTGGCTCTGAACGTGAGCGTAATCAGCCTTTATGTCATGCAGTAGACTGGCCTATTTGTCGTCTTCGCTATGATTAGAGCTTGCCGGGGTGTAGTCATCCCAGTCTCCGGCTTCTGGCATCGACAGTTCGTCCACATTTTCACAGTTCACGGCCTGATTGACATAATCTCGCATGTCTTTTGACAAGAAGAACGAACCAAAGTGGGCTTCGGGAGAGTAATACTTGGTGTGAATGTTGGCCCGGGTAAAGCGTGATTCCAGCTCCTCAAGCGATAGCGTGTCTATGGTGCCACTGCGGGTTGCCCAGATAAATGCATGGGAGCCACCAAAGTAGTCGTAGCAACCACCCATAAATATGCCTGCGGGGTTGTTAAACGCCTGGGTTAAGCGCGAGACCATTGATTGCATCATATAAGGCTCAAAGTACGGCGTGCCACCTTGTGCCACCAAAATCCCGTTTGCCTTGAGCGCGGTTAAACAATTAGCAAAGAAGGATTGGGTGAACAGGGTTTCTGATGCGCCGCCATCCGGATCTGCTGCGTCCAGAATGATTAAGTCAAAGCAGTCATTGTATTGAGAGATGATTTCCGCACCATCACCAATGCGTAATACAAACCTGGGGTCATCAAATGCGCCGTTGTTTATTTCGGGCAGGAACTTGCGGCTTAGTTGAATTATTTGTTCATCAATATCCACCATGACGACGTTTTCGACGCTTTGATGTTTTAATACTTCACGGGCGCTGCCTCCGTCTCCGCCACCCACAATCAACACGTTTTTAATCTTGTCGTGAAAAAATATCGGCACGTGCGCCATCATTTCATGATAAATGTGTTCACCTTTGGTGGTGACCTGAATGCCATCGTCTATACGCATTACTTTACCCAGGTGGCGGGTTTCGAAGATGCTGACATCCTGGAATTCGGTTTCTACGTTGACCAAATCTTTTTCTGAACGAAGTGCAATGTGAACGCCACTTGTCATTTGTTCGTAATGCCAATTAATCTTAGTCATGTGGGTGAATACTCCGTTTTGATGCGGTTTTAAGGGTTGCGTGTAACTGGTTATTTAAAAGGGGCTGAAATTCCCCAGTGCGGCTGACTGAGCCCCCCCGCGTGAGGGTGTGAATGACCATTCTGCCTGGCTGAAAACAGGCTTCTATCACCGCCAGGCACAGCTCAGGCTGTGCTTCACCACACATGAAAATGTCCATGGCAGCAAAGTTGTACTCTGGCCAGGTGTGAATAGAAATATGGCTTTCGGCCAGGATGATCATGCCTGATACACCTCCGTTGGTTTCAAAAGGGTGCAAGTGGGTTTGCAAAATGGTGGCGTGCGCGGTGGTGGCACATTCAATCATCATCTTTTCTATGTGCCTTTCGCCAATCAGGTTAGAAGCATCAAAGAGATCGACAATAATGTGCTGACCCAAAGGGTACACTGGCTGTGACTCTGATGAGGGGGTGTGCATACTTTTCCTCAGTGCTGTGTGTGATTGCCGTTTGGGTGGCCAGACTTCGTGATTTGCTGGTACCGGCCAACCTCTCAACTACCTGGTGTGCCGTGATTGAGAGGCCATTGAGACAAGCATTGTGTGAATGCTGACATTCCAGCACTGAAATGTACAATGAGTGTGGAGCAGGTCGTTCATACTAAAATTAGCGAGACGGTGGAGTGGGGAGAAGGCGCCTCCTTATGTGAAAAATAGAACAAGATCAGATGCTTGTTATTTATCCCAATACAAAGGCTTGAAACTATGAAGAGGAGCATAAAGGCAGGTCTGTGATACTAATCTGATCCAGCATGCAGGCGCATGGAATGTGGTAAGCCTGAGGGTATGTTGATGGATATTGGCCAATATCAGGCCAATATCAGGCCAATATCCAGACTGGCTTAGAATGCTTTCCCGCCGTTAACCTGTACTGCATAACTGCTTTCAGATGTGGTGCCTTCTTTGCGCGTGACGCGGGCATGAGAGACTAGCGCTTCAGCAACGTTTTCAGAAGAAGCCCAGTTGATCGTTGCGATACCTGTAGCCCCATTATTGGTTGCGATTGGCTGGAGTTTAATGATAGATGTGCTGCGCCCCCTCAATGTTAGAGTTGCTGATGGCCCAGCACCATTAGTGGGCTCCCCTGCGAATAAGGTGTTCCAGATCTCGATATTGCCGTCTATCACATTCCCGTCATCATACAGAATGGCCCCAACATCTGTAGTGAGGGTTACTTCCACTTCGAGCATAGAGTCAGTCATATTCGTCAGGTAGATGAATGTGTTTGAGTTATCCAGGCCTGAGAAGGTGTAGTGAGGTAACACGGCACTGCCATTACTTTGCGCAAGCGTCCCCATACTGGCAGTTGCAAGCAGTAAGCTAATTGTTAGATTTTTCATTTGTTTTCCTTATTTATCAATTTGGATTGAAGTGTTCCTTACTCAAAAAACAGCATGAGCATAACCATGATACAGGGCAAAACCGTCAGTTTTATAATAAGCAGCTCATTTTTTGATTTGCTGAGCGCAGCCGACTGCCGAGTCTATATTCTGCTAAGGGGTTTTCAGTGAAAGAGCCGCCCACATTGGGACGGCTCTCTTAAAAGTAATGGTGTGTGCACAAGAGTGAGGGATTCGCTTTCGGGCATAAAAAAACCGTCCACATTGGGACGGCTCTCTTAAAAGCAATGGTGTGTGCACAAAAGTGAGGGATTCGCTTTCGGGCATAAAAAAACCGTCCACATTGGGACGGCTCTCTTAAAAGCAATGGTGTGTGCACAAAAGTGAGGGATTCGCTTTCGGGCATAAAAAAACCGTCCGCATTGGGACAGTTCTCTTAAAAGCAATGGCGGAGAAGGAAGGATGACAAAATACGTCCTGTATTTTGCCCTGCGGGCCGCACTAAAGTGCGTTCAATTTTGTTCCAGACAAAATTGTCGAACCCTGGTCGAGGGTTCTCACCCACCTTCTCATTCGTGAAGAGGTAAAATTTGGGCATAAAAAAACCGCCGTAAAGGCGGTTCTCTTAAAGTAATGGCGGAGAAGGAGGGATTCGAACCCTCGATAGGGCTACAAACCCTATACTCCCTTAGCAGGGGAGCGCCTTCAGCCACTCGGCCACCTCTCCGGCGCAAAAACTTAAAAATGGCGGAGAGATAGGGATTTGAACCCTAGATACGCTATTAACGTATGCCGGTTTTCAAGACCGGTGCTTTCAACCACTCAGCCATCTCTCCATGGGCAAAGATAATACTTAGCGAATTTGGCGCTGTAAATAGTTTTTGAATTGTTTGCTTAAATTTTGTGCTAATAACGTCAGTTTTTTACGACTTTGACCGATTTATGGGCGATCAGGTGTGTTTTATGATATTGAGATAAGTGGGATATGGCAGAAACTGGGCATGATCGGTTGGGAAGATCCTGCCCGGAGCAGACTTACTTATACATAACCACCTGACTTAACATCAGTTGTTTACCCAGCTTGTTCAACCAAGCTGTCAGATTAAAGCGACGTTTAGTGACGGGCGCTTCGACTGTGTTTAGGGTGGTTTGCGTGTTGCTGCACGCTGCAGCTGAATTAAGCATGTCTGACTCCTTAAAATCGTAAGTAAATGCGGTCTGTATCGACATGGTTATTTTGCGTGCATTATGGCCAAAAATAAAACGATAAAAATTACCGGTGAGAGATTAGAAAAACTAATTAAAAAATATGTTTTAGATGCTTTGTCGAGTCTCTTAAATGGTTGTTTATTCACTTTTGTGAATGGCGGTGATTTGTTTTACATTTTGTTTTACAGTTATTTATGTTTATTTTGTTTGTTTTTGGATGGTGTTGTTGGGTAGTTATTCAGATAAATTGGTTTTATTATTTTGGGGGTTGGTTGTTAGTTATTTATAAGCCCGGAGGGGGGCGAAGGCTACAGCGTCATTTACGCTGGTTACGGGCGCAGGCAAAACAGCGCCGGATCACCATTAGCTGGTACGAGACCACCGGGTTTTATGGCCGGGATCAGGACGCTATCCGGTTACAGACTCATGGTCAGTCACTGATTGTGGTTGTAGGGGGAGACGGGACCATCAATCTGGTTGTCAATGCGATGTGTGGATCATCGGCTCAACTGGCGTGCCTGCCTGCGGGAACGGGCAATGATTTTTGCCGCCAATTTAGTTACACCGATCAGCAATGGCGAGCCGCAGTATTCTCATCGAACAGTATCGCCTTAGACGCAGGCGCAGTAGGCGCGCGCTATTTTGTGAATATTGCCGGTGTGGGGTTTAATGCTGAAGTAGTGCAAAGTTTACAGGGTCAAAAAAGAGCCGGAGCCCTCAGTTATGTGTGGGGAGGCATTAAACAGTTATTTTGTGCGCCGACAGTCGAGCTTAAAACGGCCCAGAACCGTGGATTAAAGCAGGGTATGATGTTACTTCTGGCCAATGGACGTTTCTTTGCTGCCGGCCTGCAGCCTGCGCCTCTGGCAAGTTTACAGGACGGTCAGCTGGAGTGTATGTGGTTTTCTGCCCAAAGCTGGTGGCAACGCTTGGTTGTGTTCGCTGCGATGCTGGTGGGCTGTCATCAGCGTCTACCCTGGGTGCACCGGGAAAAGCGTACACAGTTGGATATTATAACGCCGGGCCTGGCTGTGGAGGCTGACGGCGATCTGGTGGCAACAACGCCGGTGACCATCCGCAGCCTGCCAGGTGCGATACAGCTCAGGGTCTTGCCTGAGACGGCGTTGCCGGACTGAGCCAGGCACGGATACGTTGATATGGTGTGAGCACGATGGCATTACCGATCAATACCAGTGAAAAGCCAATAAACGTGTTGAGCTGCCAGACAAACCCTTCAAACCACGTACTGAGCGTGACTGCCACCAGAGGGAACAGCACAATCAGGTAGCTGGCCTTCTCTGGCCCAATGTTTTTTAGCAGGTGGAAGTAACACGCAAAGGCAATCACAGTACCAAATACCGACAAGTACAGCAGAGAACCCCAGTATTGAGCGTTGGCTTCAATGTCAAACTGCAGCGGGCTGAAGGCCACATAGCCCCCTAAAAACACAGCGCTATACAGCATGCCCCAGGCATTGCCCTGGAGTACCCCAATCTGGCGGTTAGAATTACGTACACTGACCATATTCCCGAGTGACGCAACAAACATACCTGCCAGCGCCAGCAACAAACCAGTGAATGCGTCGCTGTTGAGGTCGGCACTGCTCAGATCTTGCCAGAACAAGCTGACGATACCGGCAAGTCCCAGCATGGCTCCAAGATAGATACGCCCCGCAATGGGTTTGGCGAAAAACAGCCGGGTATTGACAATGTTTGCCACCAGTAAGAGTGAAAAAGCAATGGAGGCCATCGCAGAGCTCAGACTGCCTTGTGCCCAGTACAGCAGTAAGTAGTTTAGGCCGAAGTTACCCAGCGCGAGCAACATAAAAAAGCCATGATCAGTGAGTGAATAGCGCATTGGCGGGCGCTTGAGCAGTACATAAAACCACATACAAGCAGCAGAAATAGCAAAGCGATAAAACAAAGAGACCACTTCGTTTACCGAGCCCAACTGGAATTCAATCGCCAGCCAGGTGGAGCCCCAGATCAGGACGGTTAATGTGTACAGAAAAACATTGTTCATTCTTTCAACTCACAGGAAGGACTAGTCAGCGTGGCCAGTTTAGCGGTATATTCTGTATATGCCAGATACAAAAAATGTGTTTTTAAACCTATACAGATGGTGAGCGCGATGGATCACTCTACATGTAAGCCTGATTACCTCTATCAGCAAGTCATCACCGTGGTACGAGAGATGGTTGAGCAGGAGTTGCTGATGCCAGGTGATAAGTTACCGTCGCTCAGAGCCATGGCAAGTCGGCTGCGCGTAAGTATTCCCACTGTACAACAGGCCTATCAACAGCTTGAGATGATGGGCATGGTGGCTGCGCGTGAAAAGTCGGGCTACTTTTTGCAAAGTGGTCATGACACTGCGACACCCAGGCGCAGTAAATTACCTGCCAAACCCGTGATGGTAAATAAACAACAGCTCATTGAACAAGTGTATGAGGGGATCCATTTACCAGATGTAGCGCCACTGGGACTTGCTAACCCGGTCGCAGCGGCCAGTCCGCAACAAGCACTAGCCAAAAGCATGCGACTGGCTATGCGTCAGGCTCAGGAGCGTATGCTCGATTATGGTGCTATCGATGGCCTGACGATGCTAAAAGCACAGATTGTGCAATATTATCTGGCACTGGGGCTGACGGTGAATAGCGATGAGTTGATCATCACTAATGGTGCCCAGGAAGCGATCGCCATCGCATTGCAGTGTGTGACACAACCGGGTGACATCGTTGCGATTGAATCACCATGCTACTTTGGCATTGTCGAATTGGTTGAAAACTTAGGGCTGAAAGCGATAGAAATCCCCGTTTGCCCGGACGACGGCTTGTGGCTTGACGACCTCAGTGCAGCGCTGACACGCCATCCAATTAAAGCCTGTTTGTTTTCGACCAGCATCAATAATCCGTTAGGCAGTCAAATGCCTGAATCTCGCATGCAACAGTTGCTGCAATTACTGCATGTGCATGAGGTGGTGCTGATTGAAGACGATGTTTACGGCGACTTGTATTTTGGTGAGCAGCGAGTAAGACCAGCACAGTGTTTTGCGGGACCAGGAGCAGTACTGACCTGTTCGTCGTTTTCTAAAACGGTGGCGCCTGGCTATCGCGTTGGCTGGATGCTGGCAGGACCATACAGTGCGCGGGCTAAGCGCTTTAAACGGGCGCTCAGTTGTTCTGCACCAATGATGAACCAATGGGCGTTGGCTGATTTTATGGCCAGTGGTGAGTTTCAACGCCATTTGCGACAACTGCGTAAGCGCTTGTATGACAATAAGCAGAAAATGCGCCTGGCCGTGCAGAAGTATTTTCCTGATCATGTCCGCGTCAGCGAGCCAAAAGGTGGGTGTGTGCTATGGCTGGACCTGGGTGGGGCATACGATGGCGGCCTGTTCTTTCAACTGGCACTACGGGCAGGGATCAGCGTGGCGCCAGGGGCTATATTTAGTGCCTATGAAAGGTACAGTAGCTGTGTGCGGATCAGTTATGGTTTGCCCTGGAGTGAGGAAATGGAAGGCTATGTACGCACGCTGGGAGCGTTGGTTCATCAGGCTAAAAAGCAGCCACAACCGCAGTAAGTAGGGTACTGATGTCGGTGTGGCTGACTACGCAGGGAAAGCGGTTACTTAGCGATAGTTAAACAACTGATAGCCTTTTAACTGAGGGATCATTGCGCTGAGCTGTGCTTCTTGTACAGCAATCGATTCGAACTGGCCGCATAGGGCGTTGGCTTGTTGCTCCAGGGCTGTCGCCTGTCCTTCTACTCGTTGCTCTATTTCATTGCCCAGCGCTTCCATGCGCTGCTCGAAGCGGTCCATGTCTCCGCCTGCACTCACCATTTCAGACCCAATGGCAACTAACAGACTACCTATGGACTCCATCATGGCGCCTTCTACGGCTTGCTCAACTTTTTCTTCAAACTGGTGCTCAAACTGCTCACCAAACTCATTAAAGGTTTGCTCACCCATCACAAAGGTGCCCTGCTGATAAAATGTATCTTTAATCTCGGAGTGCAGTTCGTCCATCAGGCCAGACAATGCGTCGAAGCTGTGTAAATTAAATGCGGTCGCGACTTCCTGTATCGCGACGCCAGCCAGTTCTACCCCCTGCAATGCAATACTGGCGACTTTGGGAAGTTCTGCTCTGAGCGTGTCGGCATACGTTTGCATGGCCAGACGCGCATCCTGGTTCAGACTGACGGGCTGGTCTGCGATATACAGATAGCCCTGAGCGTCAATCATCACAGGTTTACCATTGCCATTTTTAATGTACAACCGGTCGGGCGTAATTTGTACATCGTTTGTAAAGTCTACGGTGCACTCATCAGTGCTAACAGAAAAGTGCTGGTCAGTATGGGCGACGACCTGGGTAGACAAAACCAGTGTTGAAGCGAGCAGAATTGTTTTCATACTATGTTCCTTGGGCTGTTGATGACAAAGATGAGGTAACAAAAACAATGCCACTTTATTAAGTTGCTGATAAGTAGGCTTTTTGTGGTTTTTGATTATGTCGTGGCTGTGTTGGCTTTTTAGTGATGTGACCAATAAGTAGTCAATTTGACCAGTTTATTTCTTGTACATTTGAGCAATAAAAAATATTTATCGTATAGATAAAAAAGTCTTGCTTTTCAGCGTCTGCATTTAGCGCTAAATACTAACTTAAGCAGCGTCAGCTGTTGGACCATTTAGCACAATTTAAGTTTTGGAGCTCGTCGTGGGTAAAACATTTTCCTATGATCCGTTAGATGATGATTATGAAGACGACTTTGGGTCGTTAGACAAAGAATTGCAGGCACAGCAAAAGAAGCGGGTGAAGCGCCGTCTGGATGACTACCTGGAGCAGAAACGCCTGAAGCGTAATCTTGGAGAGGATGACCTGGACTTTTTAGATGATTGAGTGGGTGTAGCGGCTACGGTGAGGCCACTCGACCTGCCTTATGTGCCAGGAAACAGAATGATAGAGTAAGGCAGCTGAGGCTGCCTTACTGATTTTTTATGCTTAGTCCTGGAACGACTTGTGGCAATCTTTACAGCCTTTCGCCCAATTTTTAAAGGCCGCACCAATGATCTTTTTGTCACCTGATTCAGCTGCAACAGCCAGCTTTTGCGCATAATCTGCAAAATCTTGTGCTTTCTTATCAAACGTGGCACGGTCAGTCCAGATTGCAGGTAATGCGTCTGTATCGCCCTTATCTGAGCCAGCCGGGAAAGCTTCCCATGGCATAGCTGATAACCTTGCTGCATTGTTAGCACGCTGCTTAAAGCGCTCAGCGTCAAATGGTATTTTGCCTTTGAGCATATCACCCATATCGCCAGTCTGATAACGGATCAGCTGAAACACGGCTTTACGGTACTCGATGGCATCTTCTGGTTTTTCGAATAATGAGCTTGCCTGAACATTCAGAGACAGCCCGGCGAACAAACTTGTTAATAATAGTGTAATTCTCATTTTGACCCCTTAAATAAAAAACAGCCTCTTTTCTATGTCTTTACCAAAGATATTGCAAGTCTCTTAGACGAGTTGAGAATTCTGGACTACATTAGACACTCAATTTGTGTGTATTTTGTTCAAATCACTTTACATACGCAGCAATGTGACAACATGATGGCAAGTTGGTTTACGTTCGTTTACAGTTTTAAATTTCTTAATAAACATGAAGTTGCGCATTTTGTTGTGATTTGATTGAAAAGTTTGTAACTTCTTTGTTTGTTTAATATTGTAATTAACAGTGGAGTCACACTATATTGATGGGCGAATCTACTCTCTAAAACTAAAAGAAACATCTTTTACACAACAAGTCCTAGGGGAAACTATGGCCAAGTATTCATTTAAAGCCACCGCGGTAGCGACAGCTGTCTCCGGTGCATTGATGGCAGCATCAGCAACGGCTGCAACCGCACAAGTTCAACCAAGCACATCATTAAAAGTCAGTAAGGTTGCTTTAGAGCAAAGCAGCATCGCTGAAGCGCGTACAAACGCCTATTTGGTCGTTATGAAACAAAATACGGCCGTAGACCTAGTCTCTAAAGGTATATACAGCGAAGCAGCAGCTAAGCACACATATGCTAGCGTACAAGCTGCACAGTCTAACCTAAGACAACAAATTCAACAGCTTGACGCCAGTGCTAAAGTGCTTGGCTCAACCAAAGTACTGGCTTCTACGCTGATCGTTGAAGCATCTGACAGCACGCTTGATAAGTTACGCAACAATGCTGCCGTAGAGCGCATTCTACCGCTAAGAGACTCACAACTATTTGTTGAAGAAAGCTCAGGCTACATTGGTGCTGACGCCGTAAAACAAAACCTGGACGTTACCGGTAAAGACGTCAAAGTTGCAGTACTAGATACTGGTATTGATTACACACACAAAATATTCAACGAAACTGCTGGTACGATTGAAGCGTATGAAGCAGAAGCTGCCGATCCAACCAGCGTTACTTGGCCACAGGGTCAGGTGAAAGGTGGTTACGACTATGTGCGTAATGACGCTGACCCGATTGAAGATGATCCAAGATTCCGTTCAGATGCAACGGAACTGACTGACCACGGTACGCACGTATCACACGATGTAACAGGCATCGCACCTGATATTGAGCTGTATGTTTACTCGGTATGTGGCGGCGGTTGTACCTGGGCTGCGCAGATCAATGCACTTGAAGCTGCGATGGATCCGAATGGTGATGGCGACATCAGCGACCGTGTAGATCTGATGAACATGTCACTGGGTGGTGAATTTGGTAACACTTACACCGGTGATGGCACACAATATCTCATTCAGCGTGCCGTTGAACTGGGCACCAATATGATCATTGCTGCCGGTAATGACGATGATATTCCATTCCGTGTTGGTGGTCCTAGTACAACGCCAAATGCCATGTCAGTTGCTTCACTGACTCACCCGACACTAGAGAGCTTGTTCGGTGAAGGGACTATCGCGGGTTCAGAAACCGTGATCCAGCCTGCGAGCTTTGGCCCACAAGTTGCGTTTGCCTTTACTCAGGACGATGCTGAACTGGTTTATCCAAGCGAAAACCAAAATGGTTGTGACCTGGATGGCGGTGCAAACCCGTTTGAGAGCATGGACTTCACTGGTAAAGCGGTTCTGATTGACCGTGGTGCCTGTGCTTTCACAGAAAAAGTGCTTAACGCTCAGGAACGTGGTGCGGTACTGGTTCTGATTGCGAACAACAATGACGATGGTACGCCTGCACCTATGGGTGGTAGCGATGCTGCTGTGACAATCCCGTCAGTGGGCATTAATTTTGCGGCGGGTGATGCACTTAAAAATCAGCTACGTGATGGCGCAGCAACTTACAGCGTATCCGGCGTACTGAAATCTACGACGGGCGGCGTGTCTGGCTTCTCTTCTCGTGGTCCTTCAATGGACGGTTTGTTGAAACCTGAAATTGCAGCGCCTGGTTCAAATATTCTGGCGGCCGCGCCTGCTACTGGCGACCAGCTTCACAGAATGTCTGGTACATCCATGGCGAGCCCGATTGTGGCTGGTGCAGTTGCACTGATGAAAGAAGGTCGTCCTGAACTGGACGCGTTTGAAATCAAAGCCATGCTGATGAACACAGCAAATCTGGACATCCATGTTGATTCACTTAATGTTGATCCAGAGTCACCTCTGGCGCCAATCAGCCGTATCGGTGCTGGTCTGATCAATGTTGAAAAAGCGATGGCTTCACCGGTTGCTGCATGGACTTGGATCTCTGAGTACGAAACAAACCAAGGTGCACTGTCGTTTGGCTTTGACCAACTAGAAGAAGTAACAACTTACACTAAAACTGTTGAACTGAAGAACTTCTCTGATGCACCAAAAACCTACAAGCTGCGTACTGAAGCGCGTTATAAAAACGACGAAGATGCCGGTGCACTGAGCTGGGATTTCCCTGCAGAAGTAACTGTACCTGCTGGTCAGACGATTGCGTTTGATGTATCAGTAACCGTTGACCCTGCTAAGCTACCAGCTTGGGGTATGACGAACCCACTGTCTGCTGATGAACTGGGCCCGCGCACAGCTGCGTTGACCTTATCAGAAATGGATGGTGCTCTGGTATTTGATGACATTGAAACTGAAGGCGACCACGATCTGCATATGGTTTACCACATGCTGCCTAAAGCGCACGTAGGTGTAGAGCTGGGCTACGAAATGATCAATGGCGACCCAATGCCAGTGGTGATGAATAATGGTTTCAGAACACTTAATCCTTTGACAGATCAACTGATCGCAGTGGGTGAAGAAGCAAGCAAAGAAGACAAAGCGTTCAATATTTTGGGTGCGACGTTCAATGTCTTCGAAGCTGAAGGCTGTACAGACACAGGTTTGTTCTTCACAGCGTCAATGAAGTTACGTGACGATCTTAAGCACCTGCGTCAGGCTGGTTATCAGATGAACTTTGATACCAACAACGATGGTACTTTTGACTACGCACTGTCTATCTACAACGATGTAGGCCGCAGTGCCGCGGTACCTGGGCGTGGCCGCACCGTGTCTGGTCAAATTGTTGATGGCGCGCCAGCATGGGCATTCCTGTCTCCAATGTTCCACGAAACCGGGTCAGGCACTGTGACTTTCTCTGGCTGTACTGACTTGATTGGTTTGACCGCGGATCAGCTGGGCAATGAGATGAACGTTGAAGCGTTGGTTGGCTGGGATGACTACCAGCTGGGTATTAGCACTGTGACTGACGCTATCAGCGGCAACGTTACCTTCGCAACGTCATCTGCAACCCTGGTAGATGCCGAAGGAACCGAAATCAGAGAGCTGGCACCAGGTGAAAAAGCGTATATCAGAACAGACGCACCATTTGCAATTGCAGACGCAAGCGGTACAGAAATATTGGCGGCTGTGACTGAAGAGGTACTAGCTGGTCCGGGTGCAGCAACACCACCAATGATTATCAGTGCAATGCACGAAACACCAGAGCATACAGAAACAGGCACAGTGTTAGGTCAAGTTGAACTTGAAGAGCAAGAAGGCACATTAGATGTTTCTGAGTTCTATGTACGCTTCCAGTCTAACGAAGGCATTTCAGTGACCAAAGAAGGTGACATCGTTGTAACCAATGGTGACCTGCTGGACTACGACGCGGGTGTACATCAGGTTGAGCTGGTTGTTGTCGCGATTGACGTTCAGGGTAACGTATCTGAGCAAGGCTACATCACAGTCATGATCACCAACGAAGCGGATACCACTGAAGAGCAGACACCAGTTATTGCTACAGAGCAGCGCTTTGAGGTGATGGAGAATGCAGAAGCCGGTACTGAAGTTGGCAAGCTGATGGTGATGGATCAGGATGGTGACCTTGAGTCGTTCAGCATTGAAGGCAGCTCTTCGTTTGCAATCGATGCAGAAGGTAACATCACGGTCATCGGCCCTGTTGATTATGATGCAAGCGACATGATTAAGATCATGGTGACTGCGAAAGACAAAGCGGGCAACAGCTCAGAAGCCGTTGAAGTCATCTTCGATGTGCTGGAAGACGAGCACGAAGGTACGCCGGTGATTGAGATGAATCAGCGCTTCTCGGTGAATGAGAATGCGGCAATCGGTACCGAGATTGGTAAGCTTGCATTCTCTGATGCTGATGGGGACGTGACGCAGTTCGCTGTGACAGGCACTAACCTGGTAGCTATCGATGCCGAAGGTACGATCACTGTGGCTGGCGACATTGACTTTGAGTATGAGCGTGTAATCAAGTTCAATGTTGTCGCGGTAGACGAGATGGGTAAATCGTCTGAGCCTGTAATGGTTGAGGTGCGGGTGAACGACCTGACCGGTGGTGATGACAATGACGACGACGATTCAGGTTCACTGGCTTGGTTGACGTTATTAGCAGCACCGTTTGCAGCACTACGTCGCCGTAAGCGTAAATAAGCAACTAAATAAGCTTTAGTTGAAAAAACCGCTCCGGGTTAGCCCGGAGCGGTTTTTTTTGGCTAACGCTGAGGACAAAAATGATAGGTATGTTCACCCTGGGGGGCGCAGAGTGCGTGTTTGTAGGTAGTCGTGGTTGTATGTGAGGAAAATGAACTCAGGTTGCTTTCACAACCCGAGCATTGACAGAAAATCTTGTCTTACAGATGACGACATGCAGGGGACAGTGTGGGTTATTCCCCGATATCCTTAAAAATCATGCCACGGCGCATACTGCGTGTGGCCAGAAAAACTTCTGCAAGTAACGCCAAAAATGCGCATATCAATAACAACATAGCGGCAATAAAACAGCTCGACAGAGTGACACCCAGTGACAAGGCATAAAGGTGGGAAACAAACAGCACCATGACCACAGCGCACACTAAGAGTGCAGACAGTACGCTCATACTGAAAGCAATATGAATGTAACGCGAACGTTTAAGCAAGGCACGCATTTCGCGAGTAAGATGATCTTTTAGTTCTTCATCCTGACTGTTGTTCAACTTGCGATCCAGCAATCTGGCTCGGTCGGTGATCCGTGCCAGACGATTCGACAAAACACCTAATGTGGCTGCAATACCGGTGATCAAAAAAACTGGGGCGACAGCTGTTTGGATCACCTTGGCCATCGTGAGTATGCTGACAACATCATTACTCATTGCCAGCGTACCTGCTTAATGATACCCGGCTGTTCACCAATCAATGTATTCACGACGCGGTTATGCTCATCCAGCATAATCAGGCGCGGGATCCCTTTGTTGGCATACTGCCGATAAATGGCTCTGTCAGGGTCGGCTACCAGCTGAAAGTCGATACCAAATGAGTCGCGGAATGCTTTGAGTGTTTCGGCATCTTCTTCACGCCCTATGGCAATGATTTGTATCCCGGGATCGGCCAGCAGCGCAGACGCTTTCAGCTCATTCAGGGTACGTTGAGAGTCGGAGCACCAGGTCGCAAACAGAATAATCAGTTTGTTGCCCCGGGCTAGCATGATTGACTGACCATCTATATTGGTTAGTTGAGTGTGCTTGAAGGAGTCGCCCGGGTTGACGTATGTTTCGTAGCCTTTTTCATGAGAAGCGGGTAGCGGTGTGGCGTTACAGGCACTAAGCTGGCTGCCTAACGTGGCAGTCAGAGCGACAATGGCGAGACGTTTTATCATTATTGTGGTCCTTGCGTTACAATACCCTCATTAATGCGTATTTTTCTCGTGAGCGCAAGTTTCAGCGGTGTAACTGCGGATACACTGAAACAGACTCATCACAGGATCCAACAGATTTCACCCCAGAGTGCTCTAGCCATGTTGTATGTTTCTTTATTCTTGTCGGCGTTGCTCTCCGCAACTTTATTGCCCGCTTCTTCGGAGTTATTGCTAAGTGGATTGGTGATGAAACAACAGGGGGAGCTACTGGTTTTATGGCTCAGTGCCACGGCCGGTAATGTGCTTGGCAGTGTGATGAATTATTACCTTGGCACTATGGTTAGCCGAGTTGAAGACAAAAGCTGGTTTCCTGTCTCCAGACAGGCAATGAACAAGGCACAACGTCAATTTCAGAAGTATGGAGTATATAGTCTGTTGTTTGCCTGGCTGCCCGTCGTGGGCGATCCGCTTACTCTGGTGGCAGGTGTATTCCGCACCCGGTTCAGTCTCTTTTTGTTGCTGGTGTCTGCTGGCAAAGGCTTACGTTATGCCGTGGTGATTGGGCTGGCAGCCGGATTGATGTGAGTGACTGCCAGATTGCGCTCAGACGGGCTTGCGCCATTCGAGTGTGAGAGAGACCGAATCGGCAAAACGCAGCGCATGCGGCTTATCAACTTTCACCTTTGCATAGCTGACGTCCGGGTGCTGATGGCACTCTGCCAGAATATCGGCGACCAGTTTTTCTAACAACAGGAAGTGGCCGTCTTCGACCTTGGCGATCACTGCTTTGGTGATGGTTTTGTAGTTCAGTGCATGGCCGACTTCATCGTGGAACAGGCACTCCGCATCAGCCGGGTAGTGGATCTCGATGTTGATCACTACGTCCTGTTTTTTCTCTCTCTCTTCCTGATTGAACCCGATGAAAGTACGTAACCTCAGGTTAGTAATATTGATGATCGCCGTGTGCATAAGCGGTCCTTAGCGTTTTAGTAGTTGTAAGAATTCATTACGTGTTTTGGCATCTTCACGGAAGTTACCTAGCATGACTGAAGTACGCATCTGTGAGTTTTGTTTCTCAACACCACGCATCATCATACACATGTGTTTCGCTTCAATGACTACACCCACACCGCGGGCGCCGGTCACATCTTCTACGGCCTGGGCTATCTGATGTGTCAGCTGCTCCTGGATCTGGAATCGGCGTGCGTACATATCGACAATACGTGCAAACTTAGATAAGCCTAACACCTTGCCATTGGGAATGTAAGCGATGTGCGCACGACCGACAAAGGGCAACAAATGGTGTTCGCACATAGAGTAAAGTTCAATGTCCTGGATCAGTACCATGTCATCGGCGTCAGAGCTAAATACGGCATTGTTAGTGACATCACTCAGTTCCTGACGATAACCCTGAGTCAGGTATTCCATGGCTTTGGCAGCACGTTTTGGGGTATCAAGCAGCCCTTCTCGGTCTTTGTCCTCGCCAACGGCGGTGATGATCTGTTGAAAACTGCTTTTTAATTCTTCATGCATAATAAAACTCACTGTAGTTGATTCGCTCTGGCCTGCTATTTCAGGTGGCGGCCTCCGTCGACGGCCAAAGTACGGCCGGTGATGTAATTACTTTTACGCAGCAACTCTATGGCGTCGATCACTTCGCGACAGCCAGGTTCAATACCCATAATGGATTTTTTCAATGTTTTCGCTTTATATTCATTACTGTCATCTTGATTAAAAATGATCAGGGACGGGGCAATTGAATTGACTTTGATATCGGGTGCATATTTGGCTGCAAAGGAGCGACTGAGGTTATCCAGCGCAGCTTTGCTTGCTGCATACGCAATATGCTTCGGGCTGCCTTTTTCGACCACATAATCTGTAATATGAATGATGTCGGCCGTGCCATCATAGTTTTGTAGCAAAGGTGCCAGGCCCATATTCAGCAGGTACGGCACTTTGGCATGAATGTGCATCATGGCATCGAATAATGCATTGTGATCCGGGTTACGCGCTTCACAATCCCAGCTGGATGCATTGTGAATCACGGCGCTTAGCGTGTCTGTGTGCTGCGTAGTGCGGGCTATCAAGGCGTCAATGGCTCCCGCTTGATTAAAGTCAGTCTGAATACACGTCACGCCTTGCTCAACCAGGGTCTCGATGACTGGATGTTTAGTACGGTAAGTCATGATCACCGGAATGTCTTCAGCAACAAAGTGCTGAACTATCGCCAGTCCAATACGCTGTGCGGCTCCGGTGATCAAAATGGGCGCTGTCATTGTCATGTATCCTTCTTGGCAGAGTTAATGGTGCGCTTTTGTGCGTCTGGCCTTGTACGTGGTACAGCACAGGCCAGATCACTGGTGATTATGTCCGGCTGTTAATCGTTATCGTAAATGGTGGGAATAGGCTGACGCTTATGCTGTGTCTTCTGATAAATCTCAATCAGCAGTTGCTCGGCATTTGGACTAAGTGGTTTGCCTTCCAGAAAGTCATCAATGTCATCATAGCTCAGGCCCAGTGCTTCTTCATCGGCAAGACCGGGGCGGTCACACTCTAAGTCTGCGGTTGGGGTTTTATGTACCAGTGACTGTGGTGCTCCCAGATAGTCGGCTAGTGCGCGCACCTGGCGTTTAGACAGGCCAAATAATGGCGCTAAATCACAGGCACCGTCACCAAACTTGGTGTAGAAACCAGTAATGTTTTCAGCACTATGGTCGGTGCCAACCACCAGACCTCGCGTCAGGCTTGCGATTTCATACTGCGCAACCATACGCTGCCTGGCTTTCACATTACCTTTAACAAAATCGACTAGAGTAGCTCCTGGTACAGGAGTGTCACTGATCTGCATCGCCTGAAGTGCCTGCTCATGCAGGGCATCGGCTGCCGCTTTGATATTGACGGTTAAGCGTTTGCTGGGTTGAATGAACTCCAGTGCCTGCTGCGCCTCATCTTCGTCAGCCTGGGTGCCGTATGGCAAGCGCATGGCAATAAACTGATAAGCCTGTTGACCTCGCTCGGCATTCAGTTCGTCAATAGCCAGCTGGCATAAGCGGCCACAAGTTGAAGAGTCAACACCGCCACTGATCCCCAGCACCAGGCTATAGCAATGGGCTGAGATCAGCGTTTGTTTAATAAACTGAACGCGTCGGGCAACTTCCGCCGCGACATCAATGGTTGGCTGAACTTTCATTTCAGCAATGATAGCTTCACGCATGGGGACTCCCTCTGACCACCCTTACTTGATCCGGCTGGTCCAATTATGACTAATTGCTCTAAGTTTACTTGAAATCACGACAGATTAGATCTGTTTCTTGTCGTGATCTGCTCTTCACAAGCCCAAGTGCCGCTTGATGGTTTGCAGCTCTTGCTTAAGCTGATCGATTTCCTGTAGAAGTTCATCCAGGTTTACCGCCGGTTCATCGGAGTGTGCACTGACTTGCTCGCTGACCTCAAAATCGCCGAACAGGTGCTGATAGCGTGCCTCGCGTTTGCCCGGCTCTCTGGGCAGGCGCATGGCAAGTTCTTGCTGAATTAGTTCACTGAGCGCAGTTTCCACGTCCCCAACTGTGGCAAAATCCGCCAGTCTACTGCTGCGGGTGCGCAGCTCGCCCGGTGTTTGTGGCCCGCGCAGCAGGAGCAGGCAGACAAGTGCACGTTGTTGCTCTGTGAGTTGCAGGCTGCCAAATTCACTGTTACAGAATCGATGTTGGTACTTACTTACACGTCCGGATAGGCCCTCTTCGCAGACCACAATACGCTTTTGCTCAAGTTGTGTCAGTACGTCCAGTACGTCCGATTCAGACAGTGCCATTACCGGATCCCGGTTAGATTTTTGATTGCAGGCATTGGTTAGCGCGTTGAGTGAGAGTGGATACTGATCAGGGGTCGTGGTTTGCTTTTCCAGCAGACAGCCAATGATCCGCTGTTCTATTTTGGATAAGTTCATATCTATTCCCTAAATGATGTGCTGTTGTACTTTGCAGCAGATCAAGTTGATTTTCATGACTTTACTCTATGCGATTTGCAAGACCTTGCATAGTGGCCTCAGGTGAATAGCAGACAATTTCAAATTGTGGTTTAGCAGGTTTTGGCTTCATCCACCCACCGCTGCAGCATTTTACTCAACGCTGCAAAGTTAATCGGTTTACTCAGATAGGCATCCATACCGGCAGCCAGGCACTTTTCTTCATCGCCTTCCATCGCATTGGCCGTCAGGGCAATGATAGGGGTTTGTTGATGTTGTTCGCCAGCTATACCGGCGCGGATTTCTCTTGTTGCTGTGTAGCCATCCATCTCGGGCATTTGACAATCCATCAGGATAATCGCATAGGGCTCGTCACGTACTTTGAGGTGCCCTATGGCGGCAAGGCCATTGTGCGCGCAGGTCACATGGGCACCCAACTTCTCAAGCAGGGTAGTGGCCACCGTTTGGTTTATCTTGTTGTCTTCGACCAGCAGGATATCCACATCCAGGCAGACCTCTTCGACAGTTTTGGCTGCCAGGGGCTCTTTGCGCTTAACCAATGACAACGCGTTGGCGGGTGTCAGAGGGGCGAGTAATACATTGTTGGAGGAAAACTGAGGCCAGGCTTGTGTTTGAGCCATGTTATGGCACAACAAAGCATAGCTGAGCTGCTTGGTTTTGATGTGTTTCAGCAAGCTGTTTATGTCAGATTCCGGGGTACTGGTGAGTACCTCTGTGGCAATGATTAAAGCGGGTCTTTGTAGTGTGTTGGCATCATACGCCTCAAGCATGTGTGCTACGCTTTCAAAATGCTCGGTAGGTATGTGCCAGGCATCCAGCATATGCCGTGCTGCCAGATCGGATGGAGAATGGGCATCGATCACGTACAGGCTGTCATTATTGGTATCGAGTGCCCGGATCGGTTGTGGGTCATTGAGTTCAATGTAAAAAGTAAAGGTACTGCCTAAACTGGGTTTGCTGTAAGCGTTGAGTGCGCCACCCATTAACTCGCACAGCTGTCGTGCAATCGTCAGGCCCAGCCCGGTACCACCAAATTTACGCGTGGTTGAAGGGTCGGCCTGAGTGAAGGAATCAAAGATTTTACTCAGCTGCTGCTTACTGATCCCGATCCCTGTGTCTTCAACACTACACCAAAGGCGTGATTGCTCGCTGGTGCGTTCTGTATAGCAGGTCAGAGTGACCTTCCCGTTTTCAGTGAACTTTACGGCATTGCTGATCAGGTTATTGAGAATTTGCTTGAGCCGGTGAGGGTCGGTTTTGGCATGCTGATACTGCATATTTCGACTATCAATAAACAACTCAGTTTGCTGATCGTTAGCGCGCGGGGCAAAGGCGGCAAAACAGTCGCTGATTATCTGGATAAGATCACACTCAATCTGTTCAATGTTGAGCTTACCCGCCTCAATTTTCGAGAAGTCCAATATGTCGTTAATAATTGTCAGCAGTGATTCCGCTGAGCTTTGTGCAAGCGCCAGGTTGCGCTGCTGAGTGTCTGTCAGCTGTGAATTGCCCAGGATCTCAAGCATGCCTATGATGCCATTCATCGGTGTGCGGATCTCATGGCTCATACTGGCCAGAAAATCAGCCTTGATCTTGGCTGACTGTTCTGCCAGCTCTTTCTCAATAATGGCTTTGCGCTTTGCCTGCTGTTGTTGCTGGCCGCTGAATAAACTCGCCAGCATGGCGGCAATGGCCTGAATAAAACGTCTGTCACTGTCGGTCCAGTCCGGGTATGGGTCGCCATATTCTGTGCAGAGGATACCGCACACGGCACCGCGATGAAGGATCGGCATAATCAGCATGGCTTCTACCTCGAAAGGGTCGAGATACTGATCGGCCAGTGGCCGGGTGATGGGATGCTTGGTGGCCATACTGGCCTCAATAACTTGTTTACTGAGAACCGCTGAGAACAGCCCAGGTAACGTGGCCTTACGCCAGGGAGGGAAGTGCTGCAGGCTATCTCGTCGGGTATTACTGAAACAAGTGGGGTAGAGCAGTGCATGATCTTCGCTGAGTAGCCAGATACTGGCACGAGATGCGCGTGCAGCCTGGCAAACCGCATCGGTACACAGCTCCTGAGCGCGTTCAGTGTGATTGTTAAGAATGGCTTCATGGGTACTCAACTGGGCCAGCAGTTCGTTATTTCTGGCCACCTTTTCGTGCTCAATGGCCATCAGTTTTCGATCGTTTATATTTTGCACTGAGCCAAACACTTGTAAGGTCCAGCCATTCTGCTGCTTTGCCTGGGCTTTGATGAGGACCCAGCATTCCTGACCTTTGTGCGGCAGTACGACGAACTCATCCTCAAAGGGCTTGCCGTATTTGATCGCCTGGTTCATATGATCCTGAAACTTTTTGCGATGCTGGCCTTCTTTGAAAAACTCAGTGCTGCTCATCCAGGTGGGTTGATAGTCGTGTGGCACCGCAAAAATCTGACGGGTGACCTCCGATAAAGTGATTTGGTGCGTAGCCAGGTCGACCGACCACGCACCGACTTTGGCCAGCGACCCCATATTGGTCAGCGCGCTGGTTTTGCTTTTAAGCTCAGAGAGCAGCCGGGTATAAAACGAGAACGCAAACAAAAAGAACAGTACTATGGTTAACAGTGCAAGCCGGAATGGCCACAATGCTGCGGAAGACGCTTTCCATCCGTAACGAGGGGCGGCATACATCACCCAGCTGCCCGATGGCACTTGAATGGTAAAAGCCAGCGGATTGTGCTCCTGTATGGTGGGTGAGCCATAGAAATACTCACCACTGTCACCCAAGCCATTTCTGCCCTGAATGGCAATCAGATAATCCCCTTCCAGCTTATTCAGTGACACTTGTTCGTACAATTTTGGCATATCAATGACAACCGATAACAGGCCCCAAAACCGGTCTTTATCGACATACACAGGGACACGTGCGATCAAAGCCACGCCGCCCTGAACTAGTTCCAGTGGGCCGGCCAGTATTATGGTACGGGAGTCTCTTGCCCTGATGGCATCTTTTTTTTGCTGCGGGTGAGTGAGGTAATTGAGCCCGATGGCTTTTTCATTGCCTTCGAGCGGGTAAACCATCTGCAGCACCATATCCGGCGCAGCACCGACATTGCGCAGCACCTGACTGGTCTCAAATAGCGGGGCGGCAAAGCGCTCAAACTGCGCTTGATTGAGATTTGGCTGTGGTGCCAACGCAATGGCCAGCCCGCGCACTAGCTGAATATTAGATGCCAGCGTGCCTTCAAGCTGAGTACGATAGACATTGAGCTCTTCAAACGTACGGTTTTTTTCAACCTCGATCAAGCGGCGCTCGTTAACATCGTCTATATACCAGCCTGCGACCAGGATCACCAATAACAGTGCGCCCACCATGAAGCGGGTTAAAAAGGCTTTCCTTGACGACAGCACGTGTATGGTCTGCATGTAAACATGAAAAAGTATCCTTGAATCATTTAACTATAGTTGTCTGTATGAAAACTCGCCAAGGCACAGATACATTTAAAGCGGAAAAATCCCGCCGTCATTAATGGCCGGTGTGTCGGTGCGTGCAGTTCGCCTCATAGTACTGGCCAGGTCACGCTTAGTTTATCCGTAAGACAGTGCTGTGGCCGATTTAGATTCACTGAGATGTAATGCAATACAGCGTAATAACCGCTAAGCTGGCAAAGGTCATTAATCAATCAAATGAGGGAAAAGTATGCTGACTTGGCTTAAACGTGGGGTGGCGGGGCTGGTGTTACTTGCACTGGCTGCCAGTGCGGCCGTGTATGGTATGTTATCACTGAGTTTGCCGGCACTCGACGGACAGGGGCAGTCGACGGGATTGAATGCACCAGTGTCGTTAGAGCGAGATGCGCTCGGGCAGGCTGTGATTACGGCTCAGAACCGTCATGATGCTGCTTACGCACTGGGCTTTGCGCACGGCCAGGATCGCTTCTTTCAGATGGATCTGCTGCGTCGTAATGCAGCTGGGGAGCTAAGCGAGTTATTTGGTAAAGCGGCCATTGGACTGGATAAACGCCTTAGGTTTCATCGTTTTCGGGCCCTGAGTCAGACCATTTTTCAGCAGCTGTCGGAATCTGAGCAAGTCTTGCTGGCGCGTTACACTCAGGGGGTGAATGAAGGGCAGGCGCAAAGCGGGGTGAAGAGTTTTGAATATCTCCTGCTTGGTGCAGAGGTTAGGCCCTGGCAACCAGAAGACAGCCTGTTAGTGATTTTCAGTATGTATCTGGATTTGCAAGAAAGCACGATAAAAAGGGATGAGTCACTGATTTTGGTTGAATCGCTACTTGGAAAGGAAGTTGTAGATTTTATCATGCAGCCTAGCAACTATCAGGCGTCACTTGATAATTCTGAAGTCGTCAAAAAAACAGTTAAAATACCAAATTTAGGTGACATTGCGCATATTGAAGATGTTTTTCATATTAAAGAGCTTTCACTATATGGTAGTAATAACTGGGCAGTAACCGGACAGCATACCAAAACTGGTTCAGCTATGCTTTCAGACGATATGCATCTCGGGTTAAATGCACCGGCTATCTGGTATCGTGCGCAACTAAACTATGACACTGATACGGGCACGTCCGTTCAGGTGACGGGCGTTACTTTACCGGGAGCACCGGCTGTGGTGGTGGGCAGTAACAATCATATTGCCTGGGGCTTCACTAATGGTTATCTGGATACTGCGGACTGGATCAAGCTTGACCCGCAGAACGACAATACCTGGCAGGTGACTGAGCAGCTGATGTTGCCGGATGGTAATAGTGAAGCGTTTACGCTGACAATGAGTGACTATGGACCTGTTAAACAGATCCAGGGTCAGTCCTATGCGCTGAGCTGGGTGGCGCATCAGGGCTATGCTGTCAATCTGGGGTTACTGGCTCTGGAGCAGGCTGACTCTGTCGATAGTGCACTGGAGCGGGCTGCACTGATTGCGATCCCGGTACAAAACATGGTGGTGGTGGATGCCAGGGGTAACGCCGCATGGCGCCCAACGGGCGCTGTGCCGGGCCGCTCGGTGCCGAGTGATCTGGCGGCCGGCAGTCAGAGTTACAGTGCTGACTGGCAGCATAATGAAACGCAGCGTCCGGTCGTTAAAAATCCTGCTCATGGCAGACTCTGGACTGCCAACTCCCGGGTGGTATCCGCACAGCAGCATCAGCGCTTCGGTGATGGCGGCTATGCGCTGGGTGCGCGTGCCGTACAGATCCGGGACCGTCTGATGGCGCAGAGCCAGTTCGATGAAGCAGACTTTATGCGTTTACAGCTCGATAATGAAGCACGTTTTATGATGCCCTGGCACCAGTTGCTCAGCGAGTTGCTGGCAAACAACGGCGACCGCTATGGGCGTGATCGACAATATCTGGCTGACTGGCAGGCGTGTGCCTGCCCGGGTTCGGTTGGCTATACGCTGGTCAGGCGTTTTCGTGATCATACCCTGGATCTGTTATTTGCACCGGTAGAAAAGACCCTGCAGCAAGCAGAGGGTAGCTTGTCACCGTTAAAACGCTATCTTGAGCCAGCTGCGTGGCAACTGTTGCGTGAGCAACCTGCGCACTGGCAACAGCATTATCCTGATTGGGATGCCCTGTTACTGGCGGCCTATGAAGCCGCGAAGGTGCAACTAAGTGAGACTCAGGGTCGGGATATGGCGGCGTGGCAATGGGGGCGGGTTAACCAGCTTGAGGTGAAGCATCCGTTTAGCCGGCAGATGCCGCTGCTCAGTGGCTTGCTCGACATGCCGGTGGTTGCGGGATTTGGTGACAGTTATATGCCCGCAGTACAAAAGCCGGCATTTGGCGCATCTCAGCGTTTTATTGCTCAGCCAGGGCACCTGGATAACGCCATTATGAGTATTGCGGGTGGACAAAGCGGTCATCCACTGTCGCCATTTTACCGGGCTGGTTTCAGTGGCTACGCGCAAGGCAAGGCAGTGCCTTTGTTACCGGGTCAAATTAGTCATCGCATTACTTTTACACCCATGAACTAACCAGACTGGGCCGCTGTGATACGGTTGCGGCCCTGCGCTTTACTGCTATAGAGCGCATCATCGGCCAGTTGCAAGGCGACTGAAAAGGGTAGCGCAGTGTGCCATAAGGCCACACCAAAACTCATGGTTGCAGTCAGTTCATTGCCATTATAACGCTGCTTTTCCAGGGTTTGTCTCAGTGTTTCAAGGCGCAAAACCGCTTCTTCTAATGAACAGTCAACCAGCACCAGCAAAAACTCTTCTCCACCCCAGCGCACGGCAATATCCTGATCAGTGACATGCTCACGTAAGATATCAGACACGGTTTGCAGCACCTCGTCTCCCATATCATGACCCAGCTGATCATTGATGTGTTTGAAATGGTCCAGATCGGCCATGGCCACGCACAGGTTCTGACCATTGTGCGCGCAACTGCTGTGTGCCCTGAGGATCAGCTCCTTGGCGTAGCGGCGATTAAACAAATTAGTGAGCGGATCCCTGGCAGCCAGCGTCGCCAGCTGATGACGCTGAATGAAGGTACTTTCACGCACGTGGCCAATGACGTAAATCATCGGCAGGCCACAGATAAACACATTGATAAAATGAATAGGCCGGGCGTAATCATGAAACACAAATGCGGTATGTACGTCGCTAAACAGCTCAAACAGGGCGGCAAATAACACGATCAGGCTCAACGACATGGCTATCGCCAGTCGTAACTTTAGTTTCATATCCAGCAGTAGCAAGCAGGCTATGGTCCAGAGGTAATACTGGAAGCCGTAGTCCATGCCAAGGGTGGCGCACACTAGTACCGAGTGGGCGGTTACTTCGACACAAAAGACCCTGAGTGCCAAATGGCTGTGGCCCAGGTTCAGCAAATAAATCCCCATTGCCCAGGCTGTAACGCTGGCGATATTGGCAATGGACAGGATATAAACCTGGCTGTACCAGAAGGCAAAAATAAACAGTAAGTGTAAGCACAGGCAATAGTAAGCGACTTGCTTAAACAGTTTTACTTTGACCAGTTCAACTTCATCCGGCTGACTATAAATGTGTTGCGCAATCGGCACGTAAGGCACTCAGTTATCATTGTTGCGATATCTTCAGTATAGAAAGCGTCGGTATTTTTTCCCTGAAAATTTACGACTGGCCAGTCACCTAGCCCGTCATGACCAGTATTGCGGCCACTGCTATCAGTCCCAGCCCCAGCGTATCACGCCGGGCAACGGGGGTTTTCAGCCACCACAATGAGATGGCCAGTGTAAAAAAGACTTCAATCTGACCCAGGGTCTTAACATAGGCAACGTGTTGCAAACTCATGGCACTAAACCAGCCAATCGACCCAATGCAGCTGGTGGTACTGATGGCTGAGGTGAGTCCGCGATGTTGCCACAGCTGACGCCAGGAATCGGTCTCGGCATAGCTCAGGTAACCGGCCAGCAGCACAGTTTGACAGGACAACACCAATAGCAACACCCAAGCTGCACTATGTGGGAAAGGCAATTGAGTGGCAATGCTGGCTTCTCTTACCCACAATGAGGTGAGTGCGAAAGCCCCACCACAGGCCAACCCGAGCAGGGCGGTCGATAATTGAAAGTGACGCAGGGTCACGCCGCTGAGCAGCAGTACGGCAACCCCACCCAGCAGGACGCCCAGCCAGCCCAGCGCGCTCAGGTGAGAGCCAAAAAACAGCATGCCCAGAATAGCCGCCAATAAGGCTTCACTTTTTGCCAGGCCCACGCCTACAGCATAATTGTTGCGTTTAAACAGGACCACCATTAATCCGGTGGCGATGATTTGCATTACGCTCGCGCCGCCAATATAAGCCAATAAAGTCAGATTAAGGGTCAGTGTGGGGGCTGTTTGCCAGTGATACAGACCCAGCAGATACAGGGCGGCCAGGGGCGTCGCCAACAAAAAACGGGCCAGCGTGACGCTGGCCACACTGGCATGCTGACTCAAACGACTTTGCAGGGCGTTACGCCAGGCCTGGCTAAATGCGGCCAGACAGGTGAAAGCAATCCATTCCATGCGCGATGACTTTTAGTAATTTCGGAACACTGAAACTACCCGCGCTGACAATGAATTACCAGTGCCTTGAAAAATATTCAGTATCATAATGGAAAATGGTGGTGCGACAATTTGCCGCAGTGTATCGCTACTCGCTGCGCGTTATACTGCTTTGTGATGCTACTTCTTACCGCCCAGACAATCGGTCGGGCGGTATTATTTTTCCTTATCCAGCAGCGCAAGCTGCGTCAATGCAATGGCTTGATAGTGCCCGGGTGGCAGTAGCTGTGGGTCGAGGTACAGATTGGCTATTCGCACCCGATATAAATCTACCACCCGATAACCACAATAACGCGCCATTTTACGGATCTGCCGATTCAGCCCCTGTTTGAGGATGATAGTAAAGGTGTCTGCTGCAACAGGCTCGACCCGGCAGGGTTGGGTTGTGACGCCATCTACAGGTATCCCGGAACGCATTTGGGCACAAAATTGCGCATCAAACGGGCGGTCTAGGATAACCCGGTACTCTTTTTCCTGATGATGGTCAGGGTGGATAAGCCGGTTGCAGAGTTCTCCGTCGTTGGTGAGTAGCAACAACCCGCGACTGTCTTTATCCAGGCGGCCAATGGGATAAACACGCTCTCCTGGGGGGAGATAATGGATCAGGCTGTCTGCGTCGTTCAGGCGCAATTTACAGTCTATCCCGACCGGTTTATGGTACGCATAGAGTTTTTTTGGGGCCAGGCCAGATACCGGCCTTCCACTGACAACAATGTCATCGGTGTCGGTGACATGATCAATGTGGTTAGCCGGGTGACCATTCACAGTCACCTCTGCGGCTTCGATCAGCCGTGAGGCCTGACGGCGGGAACAGACACCACAGTGACTCAGGTATTTGGCTAGGCGCATTGGTTGCATAAAAGAGATAACCCGGGAGCAAAAGCTCAGTATATCAATTGTGGCTGCGCGGACGCAAAATCAGTACTGCATTTTGCTGGTCAATATCAAAGTCAAAATGGCGCAAGAAGTTCATGCCCAGCAGTCCGGGGCCTGCCCGCATCTCATTCATCACCGCAAATTGCATCGGGCCGCGCACCTGATCGCCAATTTGCATCTGCGCACTTTGATAGAATTCGACGCTTGCCAGACCATTGGCCGTAGACACCGTGCGGGTATCCAGATAGTCAACAGCTTGCTCTAATGCAGCGAATTGCTGCTGGGTCAGTGACGTCACGCTGGCTCCGGTGTCGATCATCAATTCAATGGTGGTGCCCGCGAGTCGGGCTTCGAGGACAAAATGGCTACCCAGGCGGCGCAGCGGGACATGTGTTACGCCTTGTTGCAGCGCTTTCGCCCGCTGGTAAAGTGCTTCGGTTTCTAGGTGGTGACGCAGGGTGTGAGCCGCCTGGGCAATTAAAAACAAGGCTTCGGCAGGTTGCAATAATGCCAGATGTGCCTCGACCTGGTGCGTCAGTAAGGGCAGCATTTGTGGCTTTTCATCGTACCAGGGGGCAGCAAGTGTCAGTAGCTCATGCCACTGTTGCTGCTGGCTCAGCTCGTCCAGGCGCGGCACCAGCAGGGTATCAACCAGCGTTTGCCACTGAGCATAATGTGGGTTGTGCCGATATGCGATAAGGAGCCGGGTAAGTGCTTCGTCTGGTTGATCAAGAGATTGATATATAAGGATTTCTATCCGTTGCGCTGTCACTGCCTGGGGTTCGGCTCTGAGGTAGCCCTGCACCAGAGCCAGCTGGGCGAATAACTGAGCTTGGCTTGCCTGCATGAGTTGGGTGTCTATCCATTGCCACCATTGCTGCGCATAGCGCTTTGTGATGTCCGGATGGGTTTGTCGCGCTTGCAGCAAACTGGCCAGGGCCTGTTCATAATGGGCCTGCTCAAATGCCTGCTGCGCCCGGGTAACCGAGGCTGGCGTACTGCTCTTTTTAAACTGTGCAGCACTGGCCTGCGGTGCGGCAGGAACCGATTGTGGACCGTCGGGAAGTGATGCAGATGACAGATGATACAACTGCCAGCCCAGCCAGGCGTTGCACACCAAAGAGAGTCCTAAAAGTATCGATTTCATCTGCATAGCCGGTTGCTCCTACAGGTGCCGGCTCAATACGGCCGCTATCGCGGAGGCAAAATCCCGATGGTGGGCGATACCCAGTGCGTGCAGGCGGGTGTCCTGAAGTGCGCAGTTGTATGGCCGTGCCGCACTTTGCGTCGGCTCAGGCACCGCAATAAGCTGCTCTGCATCGATACCCAGTAGGGGGGCCATAGTGCGTGCCATCTGATATTTGGTCATCGCCTGAGTATCCGATACGTGATAAATGCCACGCAACTCTTTTGCCGGGAGTGCCACTAAGTCTGCCAGTGTGAGTGCGATGTCTTCAACATGGGTGGGGTAACGCACTGCCCAGTCATCGTGGCTACCCGAAACAGATGCTTTTAGCTGCTCGGCGATCACCGTTACAGCAGACTCGGCCAGATATTCGACTTCACCGTACAACACGGGTACGCGGATCACGCAATGGGCCGGGTCGATAGACAGTACTGCCTGCTCAGCCCGTTGTTTACTCTGACCGTAAAAATTGAGTGGGTTGGTCTTAGCCTGCTCTCGATACGGTGGCTCAGTGCCGTCAAAGACGTAGTCGGTGCTGATAAAAAACAACCGGATCCCACGTTGACGACATTGTGTGGCCAGGTGCTCACTGGCTGCGACATTGAGCGCCAGTGTCTGAGCATGGTCCGTTTCACAGACATCTGGTTTTCGCTCTGCGGCTGCGTGGATCAGCACATCTGGTGCATATTCATCGAGGAAGGTATGCACGGCACGCTGATCTGATAAATCGAGGGAAACCAGCGGAGGGGTGGCGCGACGAAATCCAGTGCCAATAATGTTGTACCGGGTCTCAAGTATTTTAACAAGCGCGCGGCCCAGTAATCCGGTGGCGCCGGTAATGGCGATGGTTTGCATAGCAACTCCATTGATTGTCTGAACAAATTATGCTCTATTTGAATTTGGAACTATTATAACAACGTAGAAGGAAGTACTATGAAGTTACACAAGTTTTTCGTACCAGTCATGTTTCTCTTTCCTGCAGGTGCAATCTCAGCTCAGACTATCTACTCCATAGGGAGCGATTGTACATTGGATGACACAGAGCAACCGGTTACCTTTCGTGCTGAGTATACCCAACGTTATACCCAGGAAGACAATGAAGTCACGCAAATAGTTAAGGAAATGCTGTATGAGCAGCTACTGAGTCAGCCTGGTAAGTTTCCTAACGGGGTTCAGGTTGACTCGTTGTATTTTACGAGCCATCCAGTGGCGGCATCTCGTATGAATAAAGCTGTTATTCAGGGAGCGTTGACAGTTGAGCCGGTGGTTGAGTGCCGCAGTCATCACTTAATTTCGTCAGCGAGCACATTAAATGACCGATTCTTAGCTCAGAAGTCTGACGGTATAGATTACCAAATGTCATTGCAAGTGTTGAACGCTCCAAAGACAGTCACGGTGCCTGAAACGCATATTTCAGTTAATCGTGTGTTTGGTTTTGATTTGGGTACTAGCTATACGGAAGTCGAGCAACGAGTAGGGCGTTTTAGTCTGACCTGGCAGCTTGCAGCAGATCTGCGTATGGCTGCAATTGGTCGTAATCATGTACTTTTCTTCGAACAGGATAAGTTGATTGGTTATCAATATGCGAAATTTCTGTTTCCTACCGCTGTACACAACCTCATAGAAATGCACCCTCTGGATTTCGCAATTGACGTGTCAGGGGGGACTGTCCAATCACCTCACAAAGCGTTCCTGAACGAACATCAATTGGCGCAGCTTGAAGAGAGCTTCCCATTGGTCACGACTTCTCGCGTCAAACTATCTGATGACGAAATGGGCATTCGGCTTGAAGCATTGCAAGTTGGCCGGTTACCAGCACTACCTCTTGAATGGTCCAACACACACTGTTATGAAAATGGTTCCGTAGAGCAGTATATACAGAGGCATCAAGCTGAGCTGGTCAATATTGTTTCACAGCAAGGCTTTCGCATCTATATGACGGGTTGCAGTCAAATCATGACGATGAACTATTTTGGGCAGATCAAACAGCTAGAGCTGCTGGAACCCATCAATGTTCGAACTGCACGGGTTTGGCAGGCCAAGACCTTATTTGGTTTAAGCCCCTGGTCATTGGGAAAATTGCGCTATAACGCGCACGCAGCAAGTTTGGGGGAGGCGCTGGAGACGCTTGAAGAGGGTGTTGTTACAGTCAAGAATGATGCCTGGTTTGGACATTTTTTTGTGGAACACGATAAGGTTGTTGCTGGAAGCGTCATGTATAAACGTTAAACGTTAGGAGGGGACCGGTTTGCACCGGCCCTTATATACTACACCTACTACACCTACTACACCTACTACACCGCTTGTTGCTGACTCTGACCTTCCCAGACTTTGGCACGTAAACCAAACAGGCCAACCAGGATCCCCACGCCAATACAGAACAGGCTGATTTGAAGATACAGGTTAGGCATCTGTTCCACGTTGTTGGGGTCAAAGTTACCAGCCAGCAGGCCCGAGATAATGTTCCCGATTGAGTAAGTTAATACAAAGACGCCCATCATCTGCCCGGCAAAGCGTTTTGGCGACAGTTTGCTGACAGCACTCAGTGCCACCGGACTCAGGCACAATTCACCAACCGTATGCAGGAAGTAAGTGGTTACCAGCCACATGGGCGCAACCTTTAGACCTTGTGCAGCATATTGCGCGGCAAAGAACATGACAATAAAGCCGCTGGCCATGATCACCAGGCCAATGGCACATTTCACCGTGTATGATGGGGAGATCATGCGCTTTGCCAGGTTGATCCAAAGGGCAGCGAAGAAGGGCGACAGTATGATGATGAAAAAGGAATTAGTAGACTGAAACCAGGCGGTGGGAATACTAAAGTCGCCAATCAGCCGGTCGGTATAATCGCGGGCAAACAGGTTCAGTGACGATCCGGCCTGCTCAAACCCGGACCAGAAACAGGCTGAGGCCACACAGACCAAAAAGAGTGCCCACATCTTGCGTTTCTCATCATGCTCCAGCTCGCCGGCAAAGTAAATGAACCCGTAATAGGCAAAGAAGATAAGCGTAAATGCCACTGCCACATATTGAGCCACGACAACCGGGTTAATGATGATCAGGCCACTGTAGGTCAGTGCAACGACGCCAGCGACGATGGCAACCACCGTACTGATGACCGACCAGGCCTTGCGCGCCTTTTCAGCGCAAAGCGGGTTGCTGGGCTGGTCACCGACATGGGCAATATTTCCCAGGGTTTTGCGATACTGGATCAGGCCAACGCCCATGCCCACGGCGGCAGCACCAAACGCCCAGTGCCAGCCCAGGTTTTCCATAAAGTAGCCACAAATGGTGTAGCCGAGCACTGACCCCAGATTGATCCCCATGTAGTAAAGGGCATAACCGCCATCGCGCCGTTCGTCTTCATCACGATAAAGCTGGCCCACCATGGCACTGATATTGGGTTTCAGCAGGCCGGTGCCCGCAGCCACCAGGATCAGGCCAATAAAAAAGGTTTCATGGGCAGGGATGGCCAACACGATATGGCCACACATGATAATGATCCCGCCGTACCAGACGGTACGCTGACCACCGAGCAGGCGATCGGCTATCCAGCCACCGGGCAAACCCAGAAAGTACACTGCGCCTGTGTATAAGCCATAGATGGCCGCCGCCGCCGCAACGGTGAACTCCAGACCTTCTTCTTGCAATGAGGCGGTCATAAAAAGCACCAGCAGAGCGCGCATACCGTAGTAGCTCATACGCTCCCACATTTCGGTGAAAAAGAGCGTCGACAGACCTCGGGGGTGGCCAAAAAACCCTGTATCAAGATGAGTGTCCTGAGATGACATAATAGACTTCCGATTGTTGTTTTATTATACGAAAGTCTTATTAGTACGTGATTTGTTAAAAGTTTGCAACCGAAGTGAGTTGGCCTTCGGCTGAGGGGAGTGCGCCTGTATTGCGGCTATGTGGTCAATGCCGACAGGGCTTGAATATCATCAATTTCAATGTCGGCGAGGCCCTGATAACGGTAGGCAGCGTCTTGATTGTTAAGCCACACACTACGACATCCTGCCAGATTGGCGCCCTGCACATCCGTATCCAGGCTGTCACCTATGTGCAGCAACTGGTGCGGCGCCACAGCGCAGTAGTGACAGGCGGCTTCAAACAGATCGGCATGGGGTTTGGCACGGCCATCCCGGCCTGCCATAAACACCTGTTCGAACTGACCGGCCAGATTAAAGCGCTCTACTTCAACGTTGCCATTGGTAATTGCAATCAGCCGGAAACGTTTGCTCAGACGCGCCAGCAGATCCAATACCGACGCGCTGACCTCAATTTGACTGCGCGCGGTTGCGAACGCCTGATAGGCAGCATCGGCGTGGTGTTCAACGTCTGCATCACTAAACCCGGCTTGCTTTAAGCCATAGCGCAGTGCCGCCTGACGCCAGCGGGTAACGTCATTGCTGAGTGCTGGCTGCCCGGTGGCGACGTGCTGGCGGCATTCGAGCCAAAATTGTGGACCCTGCGCACGCCAGGGCGCTAGTGCATTGACATAGTCGTTCATTGCCTGCACAGCAGCGGCGATCACGGGGTGGTTGTTATACAAAGTATCGTCCAGGTCGAAGCTCAGTACCTGGATCTCATCAATAGCACGGTTAAATCGCATAACACCTCTCAGTTGTTTAAGTCTGCCAGAGTGTACCTAAAGAAACGCTTCAGGCCTACTTAGCCTTTACGTTGTTTGCGGGCTCTGGGATGGGCGTTGTCATACACCTTGGCAAGATGACCAAAGTCGACATGTGTATAGACCTGAGTTGCCGACAGGCTGGTGTGGCCCAGCATTTCCTGTATTGCCCGCAGATCGCCACTGGATTCGAGTAAGTGGGTGGCAAAGGAGTGACGCAGCTTGTGGGGGTGAATGGTACCGGTAATGCCCTGACGGATCCCCCACTCCTGCATTCTGGCACGCACGTGGCGCGCCGAAATACGGGTTTGGCGTTTGCTGACAAACAGTGCCGGCTCATCAGCAGGGGCAAATACAGGGCGATACTTGAGCCACTGTGCAATGGCCTCCAGGGCCTTGCCGCCCACAGGCACAACCCGCTCTTTGTTGCCCTTACCCAGCACCCGTATTTCACCATCGCGGATATCGTGCAGGTTGGCATTGACCAGCTCACTGATCCGCAGTCCGCTGGAATACATCAGCTCCATCATGGCCTTGTCGCGCACTGCGAGCGCATCGTCATCTGCAATGTCCAGCAGTTGCGCCATCTGGTCCACATCCAGGCTTTTTGGCAGTGGCTTTTGAAATTTTGGTCCGCGCAGCCCCTGGGCCGGGTTGTAGGCGTCTTGATCTGTGGCGTGTTTGTGTTGCAAAAACTTGTATAAGCTGCGCACACAGCTGAGTTTTAGATTGATACTGCGCGGGTTGTATTGGCGGGTGCGCAGCTGCATTGAGTAGCGTCTGACCAGCTCACTGCTGACTGCCAGCCAGTGCTCACAGTGGGGGGCAAAAAAAGCCGCAGCTTGCAATAACTGGCGCTGGTATTGTCCCAGGGTATGGGCTGAGTACTGACGTTCAAACTTCAGGTAATTGGCAAAGTCGGCAATCGGCTCCAGCCAGCCCGAACCGAGTTCGTTTGGATTAACATCCAGGTGCGGTTTACTCATGCCAGATGCTGCAATCTGAGTTGCAAAGAAGACACCAGCTCACTGACGAACAGAGAGCCGTTACCTGGGGCAAAATGATCGGCGCAATGACTGGCAAACAATAACACGGCTTGCGGGCTATCCTTGTCGCCCAGTGTGTATAATGCAAACGACTGACATTGTTCGTCTTCAACCAGGCCGGTGCGCTCTGCCTGATTCAGGCGGCCCTGATAACCATTGCTGTCTTTTAAGCGGCTGTGCCTGAGCGCATTCACTGCACGGGCTTGCTCACTGTCGTCACTGAGGTTAACCAGCTGGCAGTGATTGACGTTAGGCAGTTGGGTTAACTCCTGACTCAACAGCTCGGTCAGGGCTGACACATCCTGACATTGCCACAGGCGTCGCTGACACTCACTGAACAAACGATAAATCTGTTCATTTTCTTGTGCGTGCGCGACCATCTGCGCAATTTGCTTTTGCAGCTGCTGATTTTGTTCACGCAAAGTACGTTGCTGCAACAGTGCCAGGTTAGGCGCGCCCTGGGTATCGTTGTACAGGTTCAGCTCCAGCAACAGATACGGGTGCGCAAGCAGAAAGTCGGGATGCTGGTGCAGAAAGTCCTGCACCTGCTGGTGTGTCAGTGGGCCTTCTGAGTGGCTCATAATGCAATTTGTCCGTCAAAGACGTGCTCTGCAGGACCAGTCATCTTAACGCTCTGGCCAGGGCCATTCCAGCGCACCTGAATGCTGCCACCGGGCAGGTCAACACGCACTGTGCTGGCCAGTTTATCCTGCGCTATGCCGACGACTGCGGCAGCGCAAGCGCCACTGCCACATGCCAGGGTTTCTGCGGCGCCCCGCTCCCAGACACGCAGTTTGATATGTTCACGGTTAATGATCTGCATAAAGCCAATATTAGCACGTTTTGGAAAGCGCTCATGGGTTTCCAGCAGCGGTCCCAGCGTGTTCACATCTGCCTGCTCAATGTCTTCGACCTCAATCACGCAATGCGGATTCCCCATAGAGACCACACCACAAAACACCGTATGTTCTTCGGCACGCAGAATATAAGTTTGTTCCTGCTGTTTCGCCTTAAATGGCACCTGTGCGGGCGCAAATTCGGGTTTGCCCATATTCACGGTGACCTGGCCGTCTTTTTCGGTAAACAGCGTAATATTGCCGCCTTTCGTGGACACGCTCACTTTGTGTTTGTTGGTCAGGCCCTTCATGCGGACAAAGCGGGCGAAGCAGCGTGCGCCATTGCCACATTGTTCTACTTCGGTGCCGTCGGCATTGAATATACGATAATGAAAGTCCAGGTCGGGCGAATAGGGCGGTTCAACCAACAGTAGCTGGTCGAATCCGATGCCAAAATTGCGGTGTGCCAGTTTACGGATCTGGTCCCGCGACAAAAAGACATTCTGGGTCACGTTATCCACGACCACGAAGTCATTGCCCAAACCATGCATCTTTGAAAAATTTACAAACATAAAGCCTTTTCTATTTTGGTGTCGCGCTGTGTATGCCCGCACCTATTTTATGATTGTGATACCCTTACTTTGCCACGCCGTGCGCTATTACGGAAGCACTTGCTCGCCCTGCCACAGCGATTCCAGCGTTTCTCGTTGGCGGATCAGGTGGCAAGTATCGCCATCGACCATGATTTCCGCAATCCGCGGGCGTGAGTTGTAATTTGAGCTCATGGTAAAACCATAGGCCCCGGCGCCGCGTTGTGCCAACAAATCTCCGGGCTGAATCGCGAGCGGGCGGTCTTTGCCGATAAAATCTCCGGTCTCACAAACAGGCCCTACAACATCATAGGTATGTAAAGGCGTATCGTCCTGCCTTGGGGCAACCGCAATGATCTGCTGCCAGGCCTGATACAGCGAAGGGCGCAGCATGTCGTTCATGCCCGCGTCGACAATCGCAAAATGCTTGTCTTTGGTCGGCTTCAGGTATTCAACTTTGGTAACCAGTATGCCGGCATTGGCTGCAATGGCGCGGCCTGGCTCAAAGATCAGCTCCAGATGCTGATACTCGGCAAGTCGTGCCTTGACCTCAGCGGCATAGGCACTGGGGTGGGGTGGTTTTTCGCTGTCGTAGGGCACGCCCAGACCGCCACCAATATCCAGGTGCTTTAATGTAATGCCGGCTGACTCAAGCGTGTTGACCAGCGCCAGCACTTTGTCCAGCGCGGCAATAAAGGGCGCAACTTCAGTGAGCTGTGAGCCAATATGAAAGTCGATACCCACCACCTCGATGCCGGGCAGAGCGCACGCCAGCTGATAGACATTAAAGGCTTCTTTAATATCAATGCCGAATTTGTTCTCTTTCAGCCCGGTGGAAATATACGGGTGTGTCTTGGCATCAATATCCGGATTAACCCGAATAGAAATGGGCGCAAGCAGCGCAAGCTCACTGGCAACCTCACTGATGCGACGCAATTCAGCGGCAGATTCTACATTAAAACACTTGATGCCTGTTTTGAGCGCAAAAGCGATTTCCTGTGCCGTTTTGGCAACGCCAGAAAACACGATCTTGGCCGGATCGCCGCCGGCTTTGAGTACCCGTGCCAGCTCACCCTGAGAGACAATATCAAATCCTGCTCCCAGCCTGGCCAGTACATTCAATACGGCCAGGTTGCTGTTGGCCTTGACGGCATAACAAACCAGGTGAGGGTGTCCCTGAGCGGCATCGGTGAATGCATGATAGTGGCGCTCCAGCGTCTTGCGGGAATACACATAGCAGGGGGTGCCATAGTTTTTTGCGATATCACGGATGGCTACCTGCTCGGCGTGGAGTTGATTATCCTGATAGTGAAAGAAATCCATCTATGACTCCTGTTTCGTATCAGCATCCTCAGACGATGCGCTATCCTTTGCAGGCTGAGGAGCCTGCTCGGGCGCGTTGGTCGGTTGGGCGCGTTGCTCGGGTAAGTATAGAGGCCCACTCTGACCGCATCCACTTAACAGCAGGAGGCTGGTCAAGATCAGGGTAAATAGGCTAAATTGAGTGTATGTCGCTTTCATTAGATTAATGATGTCAGTGCCTTTATAATCGCAGAGTAACAGAATTGGTAAAAAAAGCAGCTTAGAAAGTAAATTAAATTGCGCCAAAGCGGCGGACTTTCGGGGTTTGCACAGTAAGGATCAAGCTATGACAGATCATGAATATCACGAGTTAGCCGATGCATTAATGTTAACCATTGAGGAACAAATTGACGACTGTGAGGTCGACCTGGATTATGAATCGGCATCCGGGATCCTGGAAATCATTTTTCCGGATCGCAGTAAAATTGTGATTAATAAGCAAGCCCCGCTGCATCAGGTGTGGGTGGCCACTAAGTTTAACGGGCATCATTTTGAGTTGCGCGATACCCAGTGGATTGACAACCGCAGTGGCGCTGAGTTCTGGCAGTTCATGAGCGACGCCGCAACCCGTCAGGCGGGCCAGACCATTGAATGGCAGCACGACTGATGCTGTCGTTTGTAGAATACCCGGCCCAGGGAACCCACAGGGCAAGTGTGATTTGGCTGCATGGCCTTGGCGATTCTGGCGACGGTTTTTTGCCTATTGCGCCTGAGTTAAGATTACCCGCCGAGCTGGGTGTCCGGTTTATTTTTCCGCATGCGCCAGAGCAGCCGGTGACCGTGAACAATGGCATGGTGATGCGCTCCTGGTATGACATCAAATCTTTTGATCTGGATAAAAGAGCCGACGAGGCCGGCGTGAGAGACTCTGCTAAGCTGGTCGAGGCATTGATTGATGCTGAGCTGGCCGCGGGCATACCACCCGAGCGTATTATTTTGGCTGGTTTTTCGCAGGGTGGCGTGATGGCACTGCACGTAGCACCGCGTTTTAAGGCGCGTTTGGGCGGCGTTCTGGCGCTCTCTTGCTATATGTGTGCCCCGGATAAACTGGCCCGGGAAGCACTGCAAACCGATCTCAATGTGTTTATGGCACATGGCAGTCTGGATCCTGTGGTACCAATGGTAGCTGGGCGACAGGCATTTGAAACCTTACAAGCACAAGGCTATGAAGTAAGCTGGCAGGATTACCCGATGCAGCATCAGGTTTGTCAGGAAGAGCTGGAGGCAATCCGCACCTGGTTACTGGCCAGGCTAACGTGACAACAGAGTGAACACCCATGACACAACGCATTGTGATTAAAACAGCGGTAACCAAAGCAAACGAAGGCCCGGCCAGGCCCGTCACCTACCAATATCACTGGCGCCGCATTGGTGTGGTTGGCAGTGTGGCGGCATGTGGATTAGCCGCCCTGTTTTATGGGATAGTGAATTCGGTCAGTGCCGATGAGCAGCCTGTCTCGGCACTGAGTGACTACCAGGTGGCTGTGCAACCAGATCCGCAACCTGGTGATGAGACATCCGGGCCTGAAAATGACCCCGTGCCTGTTAGTGTCGGCGCATCCGCGGCCAGTGAATTCGCCTCTGAGCCTTTAATTGAAGTACCACCAACTCAGGCGGCCGTGACCGCTGCTGTCGAGCCGATTATCACCCGGGTTGATCCAGCGCTGGACGATGAGCAAAGCAGTGGCGATGTTGAGCCGCAGATTGCGGATATAATGACCGATGAGGAAGCCAGCGACGAGCCGACTAAGCGCTTTGCTGACGATGCCCAGGTGGCCAGTGTGGCCATGGCGGCGCAGGTGGATACCAACCACGTTAGCCGCGCGGTGCTGACCTCTGAGGTGGTCAACCGTGAGCCGGTGGATGTACTCAAGGACAGCGTTGAGCAATCGGCCTTTGCGGACAAGTTGTATTTCTTTACTGAAGTACGTGGTTTGCAGGGGCAAACCATACGCCATTTGTGGTTTCATCAGGATCAGCTGATGGCAGAGATTGACCTGGCCATTAGTGCCTACCGCCATCGTACCTATTCCAGCAAAAACATAATGCCCAGCCAAAGTGGCCAGTGGCGCATTGAAGTGATCACTGCTGACGATCAGCTGTTGGCACAAAAAACCTTTAGAATTATTGCAACCGCTCAATAGTGAGCAGACTGAGTAAAGCATGACGACGAAAAATAACGTGTTGCGTATCGCAACAAGAAAAAGTGCGCTGGCCTTATGGCAGGCCGAATTTGTAAAAGCCGAACTGGAAAAGTTTCACGCCGACCTGACCGTCGAGCTGGTACCTATGTCGACCAAGGGGGATAAAATCCTCGATACGCCGCTGGCTAAAATTGGCGGTAAAGGCTTGTTCGTAAAAGAGCTGGAGCAGGCTATGCTGGAAGGACGTGCGGATATCGCCGTGCACTCGATGAAAGATGTGCCGGTTGATTTCCCTGAAGGGCTGGAGCTGCACACTATTTGTGAGCGTGAAGATCCGCGCGATGCGTTTGTGTCGAACCATTATCAGGCCTTGGCTGACCTGCCGGCGGGCGCCGTGGTGGGCACCTCCAGCTTGCGTCGTCAGTGTCAGATCCGCGCAATGCGCCCGGATCTGGTGATCAAAGACTTACGTGGCAATGTGAATACCCGGCTGGCGAAACTGGATGCCGGTGAATTCGATGCCATTATTCTCGCCGCAGCAGGCCTGATCCGACTGGAAATGGCTGAGCGCATTGCCAGCTTTGTCAGCGTTGAAGATTCTCTGCCGGCCAATGGCCAGGGCGCGGTTGGGATTGAGTGCCGCAGTGATGATGCACAGGTTCAGGCCTGGCTGGCACCGCTGGAGCACAGTGAAACGCGGATGAGAGTACTGGCAGAGCGCGCCATGAACCGCCGTCTGGAAGGGGGCTGTCAGGTGCCCATTGGTGCCTTTGCCGAAATTGCAGGCGAGCAGCTAACACTGCGCGGGCTGGTGGGGGCGGTTGACGGCAGCCAGATCTTACGCGGTGAGCAAAGCGGTCCGGTCGCGGATGCTGAGCAATTGGGGATCCGCCTGGCTGAGACTTTGCTGGCACAAGGAGCGGACCAAATTCTGGCAGAGGTTTATCGGGACAACTAATGTGAAACTAGCCATCACCCGCCCGGCCGGCAAAGGAACCTTGCTGGCGCAGCAGCTTGAAGCGCAGGGAGTCCAGTGTGACTGTACCCCCGTACTGGAGCTGGTAAAACTGCCTGTCAGCGAGGCCGAACTGGCGCCCATTGTGGATGCCGAGCAGCTGATCTTCATTTCTCAGGATGCCGTGCACTATCTGGCACAGCACCAGCCTGATTTTTCTCCCGATTGTCAGTTTTTCGCCGTAGGCGAGCAGACTGCAGCCGCCATCGAGGCCTGTTTTGGTCGCCGTGCGCGTGTGCCAAAGCAACATGACTCAGAGGGGTTACTCGCGCTGACCGAGCTGCAACAGGTTGAAGACAAACGGGTTGTGGTGGTCAAAGGGCGTGGTGGCCGTACCCTGATCAGTCAAATGCTGAAACAGCGTGGCGCGTTGCTATCGCATTGTGTGGTGTATGAGCGGATCCCGGCTGCGACGGGTTCTGATATCTGGTTGGACCACTGGCAAAGGCAGGGTATTGACGGTATAGTGATCACCAGTAATGCGGCCATTGATGCCGTTTTTAATACCCAGCAGAGCGAATTACTGAACTGGCTGAGCAGTCGCCGGTTTTATCTGGTCAGTCAACGCAGTGCTGAATACCTTCGCGAACAATACGCGATAGAGGACAAACAAATCGCCATCAGTGCAGGGGCAGATAACGATGCGTTACTGGCCTGCATTATGGACAATCAGCCCCGCCAAGGTGGAACTATGACAGAACAACAACAAAGTCACTCAGGCCCTCAGTCTTCGGGCAAGGCAGCCAAACCCGCAGCCGTTTCAGACAACAAAGTCAGTAAAACTGCCGTACTGGCGCTGCTGGTGGCGTTGGCGTCCGGCGCCGGTGCTGCGGGTGTGTATTATCTTGGACAGCAGCAGCTGACCCAGTACCAGCAGGCTGTGGCTCAGTTGAACCGAGACAATCAGCAATTGCGCCAGGCACTGAGTGCCAGCGAGCAAACGCTGGCTGCGCTGAATACGCAGGTGAGCGAGCGCGAACAACAAGTTGAAAAACAACTGAGTGCACAAACTCAGGAGCTTGAACAGCGTCTGCAAAGCACGTTACAGGCTGCTAAACAACAGCTTGGCGGTGCTCAGAAAGCCGAAATCAACGCGCTGATCCGCAGCGTTGAGTTTCAGGCGAATATTCAACGCCACTACCTAGCGGCGGGGGCGACGCTTACACGTTTGCATGATCTGGTGCGCTCGCAAAGTAATACAACGGCAGTGCAAACCGCCATTGCCGCCGATCTGGCCCTGCTCAATGCGCAGCCGAAACCTCAGCAAGAAGCGCTGTATCTGGACTTGCACGGCTATATTAGCCAGGCTGACGAATTACCGTTACAGGTGATGACCAAACCGGCGCAGCAATACAGTGAGCAGAGTGAACTGACCGAGCAGGTGAGTGACTGGAAAGCCAATGCCTGGCGCTCCTGGCTCAAAATTCAGGATCAGTTTATTAAGGTGCGCTCGCATGATAAACCTGTCATCGATCCGCTACTGGACGGTGAAGAGCAGCAGCTTATTCGGGCCCAGTTGAGCAGTTATTTGCGTCAGGCGCAGACGGCCCTGATGCAGCATCAGCAAAGTGTTTATTTCACAGCCCTGGAAGGGGCAAGCGCAACCTTAGCGCGTTATTACCGTACCCAGGACAGTGCGGTGGCGGCAATGCAAACCGGCCTGAAAGTATTACAGCAGCAAGAGTTTACAACGCAACGCGTGCTTGAGCTGCAAACCCCGCAGACGGTGAAGGAGTGGTTACAATGACACGCACACTGATCTCAGTCATGGTGCTGCTGGGTGTGCTGGCGGCGGGTCACTTGCTGATCGATGAAAAAGGCTATTTACTGGTTGCGGTGAACAACTACACCATAGAAACCTCCCTGTTTGCACTTGGTGTCATGCTGATTTTTGCACTGCTGCTGGGGTCTTTGCTATTGAATCTGGCCGGAACCGTTTGGCGGGCATTTGCCCGCAGTCGTGGCTGGTTGAAAGGCCGTAAAAGCAAACGTCAGCAACAGGCTTTTGAAGCTGTGCTGTGGGCATGTATCAATGGCGATGACGAACAATTACAGCAGGCCATGAGTATCGCTGATTTACCAGACCAGTGGCAGGATCAGCAGCGTGCAATGGCTGCACGGGTTGCATTGCAGCAGCAACAGCCAGCTCAGGCCCTGGCACAGCTACAGGCGATGTCGCCAGAGTCACAAGGTCAGGTGGCTAAGTTGTGGCTGGAAGCGAATCAGGGTGAACAGGCACTGTTGTTACTTGGCGCACAAATGGACGAGAAAAAAGTCTCGGACAATGTCGTGGCCAGTTATCTGGAAGCTTTGCTCCAGGCCAGGCAAGGGCAGCAGGCACTGGCACTGATCCAGCAAAGACACAAACAGCTGGGCTGGTCTGAATCGCGCTGGCAACAGTACCTGCATGCTTTGTTTGCCATTGACGACAACTCGGCTCAGACCACGTTTAATGCACTGCCCAAAGCGTTACGACCGTTGGCAGCCCCGGCGCTGACTCAACAGGCGCTGCGTCTGGGTCAATTTGATGCGGTGCGCGGAGACTTATTAAAATACCTGAAAAAAGGTCAGTATCAGCAGCTCGCCGAGGCCTTACAATATGCCGGCAGTTCCGACCCTGAATTGCGCAAACTGATCCAGGCGGCACTGCAGAAGCAGCCGGAGCAGGCCGAGTTATTATTCAGTCTGGCGTGCCTGGCCAATGCTGAAGGAGAGCATGAACTGGCGGCCAAGATTTTCGATACACTGGCAAAATCCCCCTGGCAGGCATTGTGGCAACAGCAGGCTGAGCAGGCTTACGCCAAAAGCGGGCAGTTTGATAAAGCCTACCTGTTGGCCACGCAGTAGCCCCAAGAGACACATTAGAAACCGGTCTGCCAGACCGGTTTTTTGTACCAATTTTCCCTGCAAATTGACCCCGCATTGAGAGTGCCTGATGCTAATTTGTCACTTTGCGGATATTTGTCCTTGAAACTACACTTAAGCTGCGTATGATCTGAAAAATTTTATCTGCAATCCGGGTGCCTTATGATCAATACCAAACTACCTTTACTTGATTTACACCGCCACTTAGACGGTAATGTGCGTGCTGAGACCATTTTAGACCTCGGTCAGAAGTTCAATATGCCGCTGCCTGCGTACGATGTGGAAGGGCTAAGGCCACACGTTCAGGTTATAGATAATGCGCCAAACCTGATGGCCTTTCTGGCTAAGCTGGACTGGGGCGTAAAGGTGCTGGGGGATTATGATGCCTGTCGCCGTATTGCAGTTGAAAATGTCGAAGATGCTATTGCCCAGAAGATGGATTACACTGAATTGCGTTTCAGCCCGTACTATATGGCCAAAACCCATAACCTGCATCCACAGGGCGTGGTGGAAGCCGTGGTCGACGGGATAAAAGCCGCGACGCGCGGGCAGGATATCCAGGTAAACCTGATTGGTATTATGTCGCGCACTTTTGGTGTTGAAAAATGCCAGTATGAGCTGGATGCCCTGTTAGCGTTCAAAAACGATTTAGTGGCTGTTGATTTGGCCGGAGATGAAATTGGTTTTCCGGGTGCCTTGTTTATCGACCACTTTAAGCAAGTACGCGATGCCTATCTGGGGGCAACGATCCATGCCGGAGAAGCAGAAGGTGCCAGCAGCATCTGGCAGGCGATCAACGAATTGGGCGCAACGCGTATCGGTCATGGCGTAAAAGCCATTGAAGATCCTGAATTGATGAATTACCTGCGGGACAATCGCATTGGTATTGAGTCTTGCCTGACCAGCAATTTGCAAACCAGCACGGTGGCGAGTATAGAAACACATCCTCTTAAACAATTCTTAGACCACGGTATTCTGGCGACAATCAATACCGATGATCCGGCCGTACAAGGCGTGGAGCTGGACAATGAGTTTGAAAAAGCCGCCCCACTGGCGGGTCTCAGTGAGTCGGATATCCGCCAGGCACAAAAGAATGCAATTGAAATCGCCTTCTTAAGCGATTCAGACAAGCAGGCGCTGTTGCAAAAATACGCCTAACCCTGCGTGTTAAGCTGCTCAGTGTGCTGAGCAGCTTAAGTAATTTTCTTTCAGTGCGTTAAGCACCTGGCTGCGGGTCACTACCGCGACCACCTTATCATGTTCGATAACCGGGTAAATTTTTGGTTTGTCCTGTTGCATCTGTGTGGCTAAGTCGACCACTGTGGTGGTTTTACTGACCGTCAGAGCCTCTTTACGCATCAACTGGCCAACCCGAGTGGCACCATCGCAGAAGTAACTACTTTGTAGTAGCGGTGCCAGCAATTGTTGTTCTGAAATAAAGCCCACCAGTTTGCCTTCATGATCCTGCACCGGCGCACCGAATAGGGCGAATTTTTCGAGCTGTACAATGGCGTCGGTGATTTCAGTATCGGGTGTGATCAGTGGAAACTGGGTAGACATGATGTCTGCGATAAATTGTTTAGCCATGTGGATTCTCCTGTTAAGTGACAGTCCCAGTATGGATAAACAAAGCGTATTTTAAAAATAGATTATTTGTATCACAATGATTGCTTTTTTTGATGAGTGCGCGATCGGGTGACCGCGCATCTGGTGCATTACTTAATAAATGCAAACGCATCCGCGAACATAAATTCGCGCTGTGCGCCATGATTGATGAAGTCGTCACGCACGATGCCGATCATGTCGAATCGACCTGCCATGTAAACACTATAGGGCTCCAAAGAGACGATGTCTTTCATCACGGCCTGGTGGACATAACCTGTATGGCCTGTCCAGGTCTCAGAGGCATGTTCTACTACTGGAATAAACTGGAAGTTGGCTCTGCTGTTTGCCCAGGCTTCCATTTCCGCTTTGGCATACAAGGCAGATTCTTCTTTAACACCCCAGTAGAACAACACGGGCTGGTCGTAGTTAATTTCGGCGAGGTGGTCGGCCATGGACTTGACGTAGGAAAACCCGGTGCCGCCCGCCAGCAAAACCAGCGGTCTGGCTTGCTCAGGACGAACCTGTGAGACGCCCAGGCCAACCTCCAGATCAACCTGTACGTTACTGGTGTGTGCGGCTTTTAAATGATCCAGCGCCTGCATCGCGTAAGAGTCAGCGCCTGAGGCTCCAATGTGCAGCTCCAGGGCATTTTTCTTTGACGGGCTGCTGGCGATAGAGAAGGCGCGTTTGTCTTTTTCACCCAGTACTAATTGCAGGTAATGGCCAGCGGCAAATTCGGCATCCTGCTCCGGTGTTAAGACAACTTTAGATACGTATTCGGTCAGTGGCGAAATCTCGGCCACTGTGGCTTTGAGTACTTGCATTTTTTACCTTAGAAAATAAGCACGGTGGTGAAAGTGTGTGCACTGTAGCACACTCATGATTACCCTGTAACCGCTTTCACACCAAGACAGACAGATTCCCGTATTGCTCATAGTGCAAGCCAGAAAAAAGTCTGTCCAATTGACTATGACTTAATGATTTTGAGGCTGTCCCAGATGTCATCTACGCGTTGCTTGGTTGCCTCATCCATGACAATCGGTTCACCCCACTCCCGATCAGTTTCACCTGGCCACTTGTTAGTGGCATCCATCCCCATTTTTGAGCCAAGGCCCGATACCGGCGACGCAAAGTCGAGGTAATCAATCGGCGTATTCTCTATCATTGTGGTATCTCTGGCGGGATCCATCCGCGTGGTAATCGCCCAGATCACATCGTTCCAGTCTCTGGCATTGACGTCATCATCGCAGACAATCACAAACTTGGTATACATGAACTGACGCAGGAAGGACCACACGCCCAGCATCACACGCTTGGCGTGACCCGGATATTGTTTCTTCATCGTCACCACTGCCATGCGGTAAGAGCAGCCTTCTGGTGGCAGGTAAAAGTCGACAATTTCCGGAAACTGTTTTTGCAAAATCGGCACGAAGACTTCATTCAGTGCAACACCGAGAATGGCCGGTTCATCGGGTGGTCGCCCGGTGTAGGTACTGTGATAAATGGGATCCTCACGGTGCGTGATATGGGTCACTGTCATCACCGGGAAATCATCAACCTCATTATAGTAGCCGGTATGATCGCCATAAGGGCCTTCCGGCGCAGTTTCCCCGGGCTGAATGTAGCCTTCCAGAATGATTTCTGCAGTGGCCGGTACCTGCAGGTCATTGGAAATGGACTTGACCACCTCGGTTTTGCTGCCGCGTAGCAGACCGGCAAAGGCATACTCGCTCAGCGTGTCAGGCACCGGTGTCACAGCACCCAGAATCGTCGCTGGATCGGCACCCAACGCAACCGAAACAGGATACGGTTCGCCGGGGTTTTGCTGACACCACTCCTGAAAATCCAGTGCGCCACCGCGATGGGATAACCAGCGCATGATGATCTTATTTTTGCCGAGTAACTGCTGACGGTAAATGCCCAGGTTCTGACGCTTCTTATGGGGTCCCCGGGTGACCGTTAAGCCCCAGGTGATGAGTGGCGCGGCATCGCCTGGCCAGCAGTGCTGAATGGGCAGGCGGGTGAGGTCTACATCATCTCCACTTATTATGATTTGCTGACAGGGCGCTTTTTTAAGTTCTTTAGTCGGCATATTAAGCACTTGTTTAAATACCGGGATCTGGCCGAGTGCGTCTTTTATACCCTTAGGCGGTTCAGGCTCTTTCAGAAATGCCAGTAGCTTTCCGACTTCTCGCAATTCGCTGACATCTTCCTGGCCCATACCCATAGCGACCCGCTTGGGGGTGCCAAACAAGTTGGCCAGCACCGGCATATCAAAGCCAACAGGGTTCTCAAACAGGATGGCAGGTCCACCGGCGCGTAATGTACGGTCGGCAATTTCTGTCATTTCCAGTTTGGTGGAAATTGGCTGGCTGACCCGCACCAGTTCACCCTGTTTTTCCAGCAGGGCAATAAATTCTCTCAAATCTTTATATTTCATCACTATCTTGGGCTGCTCAGAGTTGATGGCGATAGTATAACAAGTCGCCAGAGGTAGAACAGGTATTTACGTTCGCAATACCCATCTGGTTTAGGGCGTGACACCGAGTGTGCATTTCGACTTTATTAACTACTATTATGCTAACAGTAGAATTAATTGATTCGGCGCAATAGTCCTCAGTCCTCATATATCTTTGCTTTTGGCTTTCAGTTATAGTCGGACGCATTGCGCAGTATTTGTTTGGAGGCGGCTTGAAAATAACAACCATAGTAGCCAGCTCATGTATTGCCATTTTGGCCTCACTTGTTGTGGCGGCGGGCTGCAAGGCGGCATCGTCACCTTTACCAATGAGTGCATTTGAGCAACACAGTGCCGTGATGCTGATCATTGAGCCCAAATCTGGCGACATCGTCGAGGCTAATGAGGCGGCGGCGATTTTTTATGGCTATAGCCAGACACAGCTGGAAACCATGCAGATCCAGCAAATCAATCAATTTTCGGCCCAACAGGTTGAGCAGGAACGGATGTCTGCACTCAGTGAAGGCCGCAATTACTTTATCTTTCAGCATCAACTTGCCAATGATGAGGTTCGCACTGTAAGTGTCTATTCAGCCCCGTTTAGTAGCAAGCAGGGTCAGCCTCTGTTGTTGTCGGTGATCCAGGACATCAGCACGCAGCGCACGCTGGAGCGAGACTTGTGGCATTATCAGTCTAACCTGGAGCAACAGGTTGCCCTGCAAACTGCAGAGCTGAAAGATGCCAATACGATGCAGCTCATCCTGCTCGGCAGTGTGATTGCGATCCTGGCCGGGTCCATTTTGGTGCTGGTGATGTTTACGCTGCGCCTGCGCCGTGCCAAGCGCCGTACAGAACTGCAGAAGAACCAGTTCAGTGCTATCTTCAACGCCATTGGCGATTATCTTATCTATACCAACGCAAGCAACGTGGTGGCGTCGGCCAATCAGGCAGCGTTGCGCGATTTAGGCGCTATCCAGGGGCGCCCGATGACGTTTGTGCTTGAGGACTGCCCCTGCCTCGAAGCACTTGGTGCAGAACCCATTGAGTGCCGGGTGATACTGGCCGGTCAGCAACGCGATGTTGAGATCAGCAAAACGCCGGTGCTGGATGGTGCCGGTACACAAAGTGGTTCGATTTATCTTATTCAGGACATCAGCAAGCGCCTGGCGGATGAAAAAGAGCAGCGCCTTGCCAGCACGGTGTTTGCAACCACCAGTGAAGGGGTACTGGTCTCTAATCGTGACAATCAAATCCAGATGGTCAATCAGGCTTTCACCGATATTACCGGCTTTTCGGCGCAAGAGGTGCTGGGTAATACACCATCGATATTCAATTCAGGTCGCCATGATGCAGCCTATTTTGCCCAGCTATATGACGCGTTAAGCACCCGTGGACACTGGGAAGGTGAAATTTGGAACAAACGTAAAAACGGAGAGGTGTACCCCAGCTGGTTACAGGTATCTGCCGTGTTTGATGCGACCGGCGAAATTGATATGTATGTGGCGTTGTTTAATGATATTACATCGCGCAAACGCAATGAGCAGTTGATGTGGCAACAGGCTAACTTTGATAACCTGACCGGGTTGGCAAACCGTCACCATTACCATACAAAGTTCGATCTGGCACTGGCTCAGGCTAAACAAAAGCAAACCCGTCTGGCGGTGTGTTTTATCGATCTGGATCGCTTTAAGGCAGTGAACGATACGCTGGGTCATCATATTGGCGATCAGCTGCTCATCGAAGCGGCTAATCGGATCCGTGAGTGCACCCGCAATTCAGATACGGTTGCGCGCTTGGGTGGCGATGAGTTTGCTCTGTTGTTACCCGATATGGCCAAGATCAGTGACATGGAAAAACTTGCGACCAAAGTCCTGCATGTACTGAGTGAGCCGTTTTTCCTCGAAGGCCATGAAGCATTTGTGTCAGGCAGTATGGGGATCACGTTTTATCCAGATGATGGTGCGGATCGCAAAGTGCTGCTCAGAAATGCCGACAGTGCCATGTATAAGGCAAAAGACCATGGCCGAAATTGTTTTCAGTTCTTCACCTCTGCGATGCACGAGCATGCCAAAGCACGCAGCGCGCTGGAAGGGGCGCTACATCGTGCGCTGACGAATCGTGAGCTCTATCTCGCTTATCAGCCGATCGTTGGACAACAGCGGCTGGGTTGTGAAGCATTATTGCGTTGGCAAAACCCTCAGCTGGGGCAGGTGTCACCTGCCGATTTTATCCCCATTTGTGAGGAGCTCGGGCTGATCATCACGATAGGTGAATGGGTATTGTATCAGGCCTGCGCGCAGGCCAAATCCTGGATCACCCAAACCGGTCAATCCTTGTTTGTGTCAGTGAATGTGTCGAGCACTCAGTTCAAACGACAGGATATTGCCAGCCTGGTTGCCAAAGTGCTCAAGGAAACCGGATTGGCGGCCCAGGCACTGACACTGGAGATCACCGAAACCGTACTGGCTGACAACTCAGGTCATATTCAGCGCCAGCTGGAGACCCTGCGTGCAATGGGGGTAGGTCTGGCCATTGATGATTTTGGCACCGGGTATTCGTCTTTAAGCTATTTGAAGCGCTTCCCGCTCTCGAAATTGAAAATTGACCGTGCCTTCATTCGTGATTTGCCTGACGATGAGGAAGATCGGGCGCTGGTGAGTGCCATCATCTCTATGGCAGGCCAGCTTCACCTAACGGTCATTGCCGAAGGGGTTGAAACACCAGCGCAGCTGGCGTTTTTACAGGAACTGGGCTGTGACTATACGCAAGGCTTTTTACATGCCAAACCCGGTGATGCGGCGCAATTCGAAGCCTTTGTTCGAAACTATAACGGGCAGCCAGACAAGGCGACTGAACCGACCAGCCTGGTGCGTTAGTCACAGGCCGCGTTGTCCGGGCACAGTGTATCGAGCAGTGTTTGGGCTTTGTGGTTGCCATGCGCGGCGGCCTGTCTTAGCAAGGCCATTGCGCGTGCAGGGTCGGCCTCGCCACCTTCGGCCCCAAGCAGCATGGTTGCCAGATTATATTGTCCCCAATGATCGTCCTTATGGGCTGCAGCAGCAAAGGCCTCCCGCGCTTCGGATAGCTCACCCAGTTGATAGTGGGCAATGCCACGCTGGTTCTCTGGCGAAAGTCGGTGTCTTACCGCTGGCGCGTGCAAGCGGGGAATGGCTCTGGGCTTGACGATGCCGCCCATCACATAAATATCATTGGGCCGGTGGATGGCGTAGATTGCGCCACGCGCAAAGTAATCTGCCAGTGCGGCTCTTGGCCACTCAACGGGGTCCGGGTCAAAATAGTTGTCGAGCATCAGGTTGTCTAACTGAATAGCCCGTTTGATGTCCCGTTTGCGTCCATAGGAATAGCGCCCTTGCTTAACCGTGATCTTGTCATCGCTGGCAGCAATGACCTGGGTGATGCGAAACTGCGCCTGGTAGACCCTGTCTGCATCGAAGCGCCCGAGATCAATTAAGATCAGATCGTCTGTTTGCGGGTCGAGTAACAGGCGCTGATATTGGGCCGTCTGCTGCACTTGTTGCAGCCAGAAATACGCGATGATACCCAGCACTAAGGTGAGTATCAGGCCATGTTTAAAGCGGATCAGAAAGCGGCTGATGAGGTCATGAGACACAAACAGCCCGGCGGTGAGTTTATTCAAGGTCGCTCCTTGTGATTGGGTCTGGCACCGACCCTGTCAGGCCGGTGCCGGTGTGGCAGATCCTGCTGTATTAGCAAAGCGGCTATTACTTACCCTGCATACGTGTTTTTCCGTTCGCTGCCATCAAGGCAAAGACGGCATAAGCAGCGGTATTTTGCTTGAGTTTACCTGGGTCGACTTTATCCAGGGTATCGTCGGCTGTGTGGTGATAATCAAAATAGTCTGTGCCATCCTGATGGAGATCGAAAATGGGTGCAGAAGTCGCGTTATTTAACGGGATCAGGTCCGGGCCGCCACGCGCACGATTTGCGCCAATATAGGTAATCCCCAGCGGTTTCAGTTGTTCTGCGATGGCGCGCACCAGTGGCAGAGAAGCGGCATTGACCTTGGACTCGAAGGCATAGACCACGTCGGCACCAAAGTCTGACTCGGCAGCGGCAACAATCTGCGTCAGCTTGTCTTCATGGCGTTTAAAGTAAGCTTTTGCCCCCCATAATCCCAGCTCTTCCGCGGCAAACAGCACCACCCGGATACTGCGCTTGGGGCGAGTCACAGACGCAATGTGCTTAGCCGCCGCCATGGTCAGCGCCATACCGGCTCCGTCGTCCAGTGCTCCGGTACCCAAATCCCAGGAATCATGATGGCTGCCAAGCAGCACGTATTGGTCCGGAAATTCCGAGCCAGTGATTTCGCCGATCACATTAAAGCTGGTCCCTTCGCCCAGATCTTCGGTCTGAATATTGATTTCGACCTGCGGGGTGTGACCATGCTTGAGCAGGCGTGCGATTTGGTCGGCGTCCGGGTTTGCAATGGCAGTAGCTGGGATTTTTGTTACCTGATCGTCGTAATGACTGCCGCCGGTGTGGGCAAAGCGGTGGTGGGCGGTACTGACTGAGCGCATCATGTAGGCAATGGCGCCTTTTTTCGCGGCTTCTACGGCACCTTTATTACGTGCCTGAACTGCCGGGCCGTAACCGTTGCCATCGATATCCCGGTTCATTCTGTAATTTACGAAGGCGATCTTGCCGGTCAGACTGCCTGGCGGTGCGGCTTTGAGTTCGTCGAATGTTTCAAATAATACGACTTCACCACGCAGCCCCTGCTTTGGGGTACTGATGCTGTTGCCCAGTGCCGTGATGTGCAAAGGCTGTTCACTTGGCGCGGTGAGTTTAGCTGATTCGTGGTAACGGCGCCATTCAGGAAAGGTCGCGGCTTCCAGCCAGACTTTATCAAAACCCAGGCGCTTGAACTGTGCCTCTGCCCAGGCCACCGTTAGCTTGTCATTTTCTGTGCCAGGCAGGCGCGGGCCAATCTCTGTTGTCAGCGACTCCAGCAGTTGCCAGCTTAAGTCGCTCTGGCTTGCCAGGGTGCGCACTTTGGCGACAGCTTCAAGTTGTGTTTGCGTGAATTCCTGTGCCTGGGCAACCGTACTGACAGTTAATGCACACAGTGGTAACAGCCAGTGTCTGGCGGCGCTGGTTAGCCTGCTAAAAGGCGTAAAACGTATCATCTGATCCATAATAACCCTTGGTAATTTATATCGCCTGAGATTGTCGCAACAATTGTTGTTAAATTAAACTTTTCGGGGTGAACGGGCGTTTTTGTTTACTGAAGTGACGGCGCTATGCGGGATTTGCTAAACTTGGCGGATTAAGTTCATCCGAGGTAATAGTGTGACTCAGTCGTTTAATCAAGTGCCATTGGCCCGCCATCTGCAAACTGGTTTACAGCAAGCCGGTTTTACCACCATGACACCTATCCAGGCACAGGCATTGCCCGCCATTGTTGCCGGTCAGGATGTAATTGCCCAGGCAAAAACCGGGTCGGGTAAGACACTGGCCTTTAGCCTTGGCCTGCTCAATAAACTGGTGGCCGAAGAGCAGGTGATCCAAAGCTTAGTACTGGCACCCACCCGCGAGCTAGCGCAACAGGTCGCTACAGAGATCCGCAAGCTGGCGCGTGGCATGCAAAATATCAAGGTACTCACAGTGTGTGGCGGGGAGCCCATCGGGCCGCAGATCAGCTCTCTGGAGCATGGTGCGCACGTTGTGGTTGGCACGCCGGGTCGGATTGAAGAGCACTTGTATAAGGGCACGCTCGACCTGACTCAGGTGCAAACCTGGGTCCTGGATGAAGCCGATCAAATGCTGGCCATGGGCTTTATTGAGGCGCTCGAAAACATCGCAATTTATCTGCCGCCGGAGCGCCAGACGCTGATGTTCAGTGCCACTTATCAGCAGGACATCGAAGCGCTGACACAGCAGTTTATGCGTGAACCTGTGATGGTCAAAGGGGAGGAAGAGACCCTTAACCGGCAGATCAAACAGCAGTTTTTTGCGCTCAAAAACAACAAGCTGAGATTCAATACATTGCGTCTGTTGCTGCAGCATTACAAGCCGGTCAGCTGTATTGCCTTTTGCAATACCAAAGTAGAAACTAAAAAGCTGTACAGTGAACTCAAGAGCTGTGGCGTCAATGTGGTGACCCTGCATGGTGATCTGGATCAGGCCGAGCGGGTGCGAGCATTGATCCGCTTTGCTAACAAAAGTGCCTCGGTATTGGTAGCCACAGATGTTGCGGCACGGGGTCTGGATATCGAAGATGTGGATATGGTGGTTAACTATCATATGGCGCTGGATCCACAAACCCATGTGCACCGGGTGGGCCGCACCGGACGCGGTGGTAAGAAGGGACTCGCCTGTTCGTTATATGGTGAAAATGAGGCCTTTAAAGTTGCCAAACTGAGTGAAATTTATGAGCAGACGTTTGAGCCGGCAACGCCTCCGCCGTTGAGCCTGCTCGACAAGCCGGTCTTTAAGCCTCCGATGGTTACCTTGCAAGTGGATGGTGGTAAAAAAGACAAGCTACGTGCCGGAGACATTGTGGGTTGTCTGACGTCGGAGCAAGGGGTAGGTGCCAACCTGATTGGCAATATTGATTTACTGGACCATCAGGCGTTTGTTGCCGTGGCCAGAGAAGGGGTCAAACCTGCACTCAGAAAGTTGCAGGAGAGCAAGCTCAAGGGACGCAAATTTAAAGCCAAGCGGATGAGCCTGTCTTGATACCAATACACATGAATCCATATTAGAAAAGCAAATTGGTATTATTCCTTCGCATTAGCAAAGTTTTTAAGTTGTTCGTATTCGTGTTGCAGCTGTTGAAACGCCGAGTTCTCCCCTTGCTGATCCGGGTGGGCTGCAAAAGCCAGCGTGCGCCAGCGCTTACTCAGTTGGCGCCGTGAATACGGATTGGGCAGTTGCCACTTCTGTATTAAGGCGTTGTGTTGCTGTGGTGCCAGGGTGGGTAGGTTCAGATAGCGTTGCCAGAACTGATTGAGCAGTGCACTCACTTCCTCTTTACTAGTATCATAGTTGCACCAATCTAAATAATATTCTCTGAGCGGATCCTGGGTTTGCAATGCTGACGGGAGGGATTGTTCACTCAGGCGGATATCCATTGCCTCAACCTGCAGATAGTAACCTTGCTCAGCGACCTCTTGCTGCAATTGATACAGGGCATTCATCAGCAGAAAGTTGCGCTTAAAGAGGTCTTTATCCGGGTCGCTATCCAGTGTCGGCAGGCCGACTTCGGCATCCAAAGCGGCTGCCAGCCGGTGTAATTGAGTGGCACGCTCACGGGTGATTATCCTAAATGTGGCATCAAGGAGGGGGTTCAACATTGTTCCGCCTGTAAACATAGTGTATCTTCTTTGTTCAATTCTTATTTTTTGACACGTCTATTGCAAGTAATACGGGGCAGACAGGGATGACAAAGGGGTTTAAGTGGGCTGTGACCACTGCGCTATTGGTGGGTATGTGGTCGGCATCAGGCCATGCTGACGAGTCTGCTGGTGAGCCTGCGATTACATCACAAATTCACGCGTTGTCTGAAATGACCAGCTGGCAGGAGCAAGTGCTGAGTGCTGAACGCTTACTACAGCATAGTGAGTTCGGCCCGGAGCAACGTGCAGCCACCCTGAAAGCCATTGGCAAAATTGCCCTGGAAAGCTCACGCTATGAGATGGCGATCCGCTACTTTGAGCAACTTGAGTCTCTGAGTCGCAACGAGCAGTTGTCTGGCAGCTTGTATCATGCTCTCAAGATGCAGGGGATCAGCGCTTTTTACCAGGGAGATTACGCCGCGTCGGTGACTGACTATCAGCAGGCGCTGAGTGTAGCTGAGCAAAGAAATGAGCCCATTGAACGTGCGGATATTCATAATAACCTGGGCATGTCATTCATCCAGATCCACGATTTAGAAGCGTCACTGGAGCATTATCTGGCTGCCTATATGCTGTATGAACAGCATGGCAATGAGCAAGACAGAGCGGATATGCTATTGAATCTGGCCGGGGTGTATATTCGCCAGTTTCGCTATGACAAAGCAGAAGAGTTACTCAAGCGCGCAATGGCGTTGTTTGAGCGCCTGGGAGATCAGTATGGTGTCGCCCTGGCACAGGGCAACCTGGGGGTTATTTATACTGAGTCCAACCGTCCTGAGTTGGCGCGCGGAGCTGTTAAAGCCGCTGTAGCGTATTATCACAGCATCAATGATACACGCCATCTGGCGTTTGAATATGTCAATATGGCAAAACTGAGCCTGCTGATCCGCGACTACACAAAGGCAGGGCAGGAAGTGAACTTTGCCATGTATTATGCTGAAAAAGCCGACAATCAGGCTGGCGTCATGCATGCTTTGCACCCAATGGCCAGGCTACAGTTGATGCGTGGTGAGATAGCCGGGGCCGAAGCCAGTATCGAGCGGGGCTTGATGCTGACGCGGAAGTTAGGAGACAGGCTCAGGGAGCGCGAGTTTTTGCATTTACTGGCACTGGTGCAGGCGGCAACAGGCAAGGTGCAGGCTGCGGCAGAAACACTTGACCATTATCGGGACTTACAGTTTTCATTGCTGAATGAAGGCCTTATCTCACGATTGAATAAGTATCAAAGTAAGTTTGAAGAAAGCCAGTTAAGTCAGGAATTAGCACAGATGAAGCAGGCGCAAGAACTGCAAAAGCTGCAGGATGAGCAACGCAATCAGTTGCTGTGGATGAGCGGGCTGATCTTATGTCTGACGTTGATTTCTGTGTTTGCCTTTTATCACCGTGCAACGGAGCGGCGGGCGAAAATCGAGCTCAGTAAAAAAGTCGCGCAGCGAACTGCACAGTTACAACAGACGGCAGATGAATTGCGTAATGCAAACCAGGTGAAAAGCCAATTTTTAGCTAATATCAGCCATGAAATTCGTACTCCTTTAACGGCAATTTTGGGTCATGCGGAAAGCCTGCAACAGGACTATATGCACGATGACCATCTGATGTCCTCCCTGGCAGTGGTAACACGCCAGGGAAACCACCTTAAGGATCTCATCAGTGATGTACTGGATCTGAGTAAAATTGAGGCACAGCGCCTGGAACTGGAATACACCGAGTTCACCATTGAGAACTTATTGGCAGATGTCTGTGATATGTTCCAGCGTCCCTGTATGGAAAAATCGCTCGCCTTACTGGTTGAAAATGATTTGCCCACCCCCTATCTGGTGCGACTCGATTACGTGCGCCTGAAACAGATCTTGATTAACCTGCTCAGTAATGCCGTCAAGTTTACGCAGCAGGGCCAGATAGACTTAGTTATCCGACAACATGAAGGTGGCCTGACATTTATAGTTCAGGACAGTGGCATAGGTATGTCTCAGTCTCAGGTAGCGCGGATATTTGAGTGTTTTCAGCAGGGCGACAACAGCATCACTCGTCGCTTTGGTGGTTCGGGGTTAGGGCTCAGCCTGTCGCAGCATTTGGCTAAGATGATGGGCGGAGAGATCTCAGTACACAGTGAAGTGGACAAAGGAAGCCAGTTTAAGTTGATAATACCTTGTGCACGACTGAGTCATGTCAGCGAACCTGTGTGCCGCAATAAAGTTATGGATGTTCAACGACAGGGCACCGAAGCCCGTTTATCCGGCACAATATTATTAGCTGAAGATCATGACGACAACCGTGCTTTGATCATTCGCATGCTGGAAAAAATGGGCCTGGAAGTCGATGCGGTCAATAATGGGCGAGACGCAGTAGAACATTGCCTCAGTGCTTATCCGGATGTGGTCTTAATGGACATTCAGATGCCCAAAATGGATGGACTGGAGGCACTGCAATTGTTGCGTCAGGCCGGTTTTGAAGGCGAGGTATATGCACTGACGGCCAATGTCATGGAGCATGAAATCAAAGATTACCTGGCTCAGGGCTTCAGTGGGCATCTCAGCAAACCGATCAATAGCGACCTACTGTATCAGACTCTTGCTCAGTCTTTGCAGCGTACTAATGCGTCGCAAGCGCTAGACCTGGCGATAGATATGAGTGACCTCAAACAGAGTTTTGCACAAACGCTGGAACAAGAAAGGTATAAGCTGATTGATTTGTGGCAGGAGCAGGACTGGCAGGCTTTACAGCATCACTGCCATAAGCTCAATGGCGCAGCGAGCATGTTTGGATTTGTCCATATTGCAGATGTTGCCTCACAATTTGAAACCGCACTGAAACAGCAGCAAACCGCGCTGTATCAGGACCTGTTTTTGATCTTGTGTGATGAGCTAAAAGTGTGTGATTACTCAGAACAACTCGATGTCACCTAGTCCACTGTGCTTGTCAGGCTGCACAGAGTGATTGCGCTTAGGTATAGTTGAAGGTGTATCGGTATCGCAACTATAGCGGCTGGTATCGGTACGGTGCGACATATCCAGCTCAGGTCGTTCTGCATTAAAAATAGACAGTTTCTCATGAATACATGCGGCCAGGTTAATCAGGTCACTGCTCGACACAGCCTGAATTTTAGACGTGGATAGCGCATCCGAATTGAGTTCAACCATAGACTCAATGCTCGATTGTGCCTCGTCTGAGACTGCCTTTTGCCGGCTTACCTGATCGTGAATACTGTGCGACATCGCATTAATCTCAATCATGGCGCCTTCTATCTGGTCGACCTCTTTGGTAGAGGCTTCCGACAAACTGACCGTTTTACCGGTTTCTTCCAGTGCGGTGAGCATCAGTGCATGGGCACTGTCTGTGCCCGCCTGGATTTTATTGACCATGGTCCGTACTTCCTGCGTTGACTGACTGGTGCGTGCGGCCAGGCTGCGTACTTCGTCGGCCACCACTGCAAAGCCTCGACCTTGCTCACCTGCGCGTGCTGCCTCGATGGCGGCATTCAGGGCCAGTAAGTTGGTCTGATCAGCGATGGCATTAATCACATCAATAACGGAACTAATGGCGTCGCTGTCTGCTTTCAGTGCCGCTATTTGTTCACTGGTGGCCTGAATATTCGTTGCCAGCGTCATCAGGCTTTGCTGGCTCCGGTCAGTATCAATACGGGTTTTCTTGACCGCCTGCGTGGCATTCTCGACGGAACTGTAGATTTTTTCCAGGCTGTCATCGAGCTCCCTTGATACCGTCAGCATTTGGTTGATGGCTGTGGCGAGATCCGCGCCGTGCACATGCTGGATAGTGGCTTTTTGTGTCATGGAGGCATAAGTATCGCGTAGGCTGTCAGCCATAGGTGTAAGACGGGAAGAGGAGGCATACACTTCGCCAATAATGTGCTCCATCATCGCCATACTGGCATTAATGGCCAGACAAGCCTTGGGTAGCGTTTTGTCTTTTTCGTCAAAGCGAAATGTCAGATCAATGGTATCCTGGTGATGTAATGCGCTGACAAAACTCTGTAGATAGGCGCCCTTTTCCTGTTTTTTATCTAACCATATCGTGACCAGCACAGAGGCAACCACCATCAGGGTAATCAGGGTCGCGGTAACTGTCAGAGGCAAAGCAAAGATGGCGGTACAGACCAGCACGGCGGCTATGTTCACTGTCGTCACGGCCATGGCACTGGCTACTAAACGCATGGGTTTGGGTTCCTTTATCGGACTTGCAGGATAAGGAGCGTGTCCTTATTTGCGTTCAAATGTCTTATGCATATCCTTTAATATATAGAACACACCCTTGAGAGTTCCAAGCAATGAGGGCATAAAAAAGCCTGCATAAGCAGGCTTTTTCTGTTCAAGCGATTGGTTATTTACGCTTCATCGAATCAAAGAACTCGTTATTGGTTTTGCACATTGACAGCTTGTCGATCAAGAATTCCATTGCATCGATTTCGCTCATCTCATGGACAATTTTGCGTAAGATCCACATTTTTTGCAGCTCATCAGGTTTGGTGAGGAGCTCTTCGCGGCGCGTACCTGAACGGTTAAAGTCAATGGCCGGGAAGACGCGCTTTTCAGCAATCTTACGGTTTAAGTGCAGTTCCATGTTACCGGTACCCTTAAACTCTTCGTAAATAACTTCATCCATTTTAGAGCCCGTGTCGATCAGGGCTGTCGCGATGATAGTCAGGCTGCCGCCTTCTTCTACGTTACGTGCAGCACCGAAGAAGCGCTTTGGCTTGTGCAGTGCGTTGGCGTCGACACCACCCGTCAGAACTTTACCTGAAGACGGGATCACGGTGTTGTAGGCGCGTGCAAGACGCGTGATAGAGTCCAGCAGAATGATGACGTCTTTTTTGTGCTCAACCAAACGTTTCGCTTTTTCGATGACCATTTCTGCAACCTGCACGTGACGGCTTGCTGGCTCGTCGAACGTTGAGGCGACGACTTCACCTTGTACCAGGCGCTGCATTTCTGTTACTTCTTCCGGACGCTCGTCGATCAGCAGTACCATCAGCGTTGCATCTGGATTGTTGTAAGAAATAGACTGTGCAATGTTTTGCAGCAGCATGGTCTTACCGGCTTTAGGTGGTGCGACAATCAGTGCACGCTGTCCTTTACCGATTGGAGAAGCCAGGTCCAGAACACGCGCAGTGATATCTTCGGTACTGCCGTTGCCGCGTTCCATCACCATACGCTCGTTGGCGTGTATAGGCGTCAGGTTTTCAAACAGGATCTTAGTTCTGGAGTTTTCTGGCTTATCGAAGTTAACTTCGTTTACTTTCAGCAGCGCAAAGTAACGCTCACCATCTTTAGGTGGGCGGATCAGACCGCTGATGCTGTCGCCGGTACGTAGGCTAAAACGTCTGATCTGGCTAGGCGAAACATAAATGTCATCCGGGCCTGCCAGGTAGGAGGCTTCTGATGAGCGTAAAAAGCCGAAGCCATCCTGAAGAATTTCCAGCACGCCGCCGCCATAGATGTTTTCGCCGCTTTTAGCGTGCGCTTTCAAGATGGCGAAGATGATGTCTTGTTTTCTCAGACGGGCAACGTTCTCGAGCCCCATAGACTCGGCAAGTTTTACAAGCTCATTGATTGACTTGTCTTTCAGTTCGCGTAAATGCATATTGGTGGGTTCTTTATTTAAAAGTTGTTCTCTCGTGGTACGAGGGATTGAATTGAAATTGCTTAAGGTTAGTGGCTCTATAAGTTAGCAGCTAGGGGAGCAGTCGTCCAGTCTTTATACAAATTTAATCAGGCAGGGCTAAAACAGCGCTACCTGATACATTCGGACTGTGACCGATTGGCGACCAGCGATGCCGGTGCCATTTAGCAGTGTTCAGTTAGATGTTGTTCTCTAAGAACTCGATCAATTGTGTTTTTGACAACGCACCAACTTTGGTTGCTGCTACAGCACCGTCTTTGAACAGAAGCAGAGTTGGGATGCCACGAATACCGAACTTAGGCGGTGTCAGCGAGTTTTGGTCGATGTTGAGCTTAGCTACGGTCGCGCGACCTTCGAACTCGTCTGCAATTTCGTCCAGGATTGGGGCGATCATTTTACAAGGGCCACACCACTCAGCCCAGAAATCTACCAGTACAGGGGTATCCGACTTAAGCACGTCTGCTTCGAAGCTGTCATCAGTTAGTTGAATAATTTTGTCGCTCATTGCGCTCTCCGTTAGAATTAGGTCAATTATTTAATGCGTATTTAAACACTCTTGTTTCTTATTGCAAGTTTAAACGTTATGCTTAATTGCTATGACTAAGACACATTTGACCAATAAAAAATTTATCGACTTTGCTTTAGCGCCGGAAGTGGTCGCCGGTTTGACAGCGAGTGGCTTCGAATACTGTACGCCAATCCAAGCAAAGTGTATGCCCTACATCAGTGAGGGCAGAGACATTGCCGGTCAGGCTCAGACAGGGACAGGTAAAACGCTTGCGTTTTTAACTGCGACATGTCACAAGCTGTTGCAAAGCCAATCTGACGCTCAGGTTGCCGGTCAGCCACGTGCGTTGATAATGGCACCGACACGAGAGCTTGCGATCCAAATCCACAAAGACGCACAAATATTGGCGCCGGCGTGTGGGTTAAAGCTTGGCTTAGTATATGGTGGCGAAGAATATGAAAAACAACGGTCGCAGCTAGAAAAAGGGGTAGATATCCTAATCGGCACGACCGGACGCCTGATCGATTTCTATAAACAAGGTGCTTATAACCTTAATAACATTGAAGTTGTTGTGTTGGATGAAGCGGACCGAATGTTCGATTTAGGCTTCATTAAAGATATTCGTTATATGTTCAACCGTATGCCGGATACGCAACAGCGTCTGAATTTACTCTTTTCTGCAACGCTGTCTTATCGTGTGCAAGAACTGGCCTTTGAACATATGCACAACCCGATCCATGTGCAGATAGAGCCGGATGTCAAAACGGGCAAGCGGATCAAAGAAGAACTATTTCACCCCTCGCAAGAGGACAAAATACCTTTACTCCTTACTCTGATTGAGGAAGAGTGGCCAGACAAAGCCATTGTATTTGCTAATACCAAGCATAGTTGTGAAAACGTCTATGAGTGGCTGAAAAATGACGGGCACCGGGTGGGATTGTTAACTGGTGATGTAAATCAGAAAAAACGTTTGTCGATTTTGTCCAAGTTCACTAAAGGCGAACTGGACCTGCTGGTTGCCACAGATGTTGCAGCGCGAGGCTTGCATATTCCTGAGGTGAGTCATGTACTGAATTTTGACTTACCTGACGATTGCGAAGATTACGTGCATCGCATTGGTCGTACTGGCCGAGCTGGCGCATCGGGCCATGCAATTAGTTTTGCTTGTGAGCAGTATGCTTATAACTTACATGAGATTGAAGAATACATTGACCATGCAATTCCGGTTTCTCACTACGATAAGTCAGCATTACTGGATGACATTAAAGCGCCTGCCAGGCAACAAAGGCGCAGAAATACACCCGGACAGCGCGGCAATCGCAGTGGCAGTAACCGTCGACAAGGTAGTTACCAAAAATCACGCCCGCGCAACTAACCGGGCACTTTGGTAGAGGTAGATAGAGGTTAGTGAGCGTGGTTCAGAGATCTCCACATGAAAACGTGTATGCGGTGATTGATTTAGGATCAAACAGCTTCCATATGCTGATCGCAAAACATATGGCTGGCGGCGTGCATACAATTGGGCGAGTCAAACGTAAAGTACGTCTGGCTGCTGGTCTGGATGAGCAATATCTGCTGAGTGAAGAAGCGATGCAGCGGGGCTGGGAGTGTTTATCCTTATTTGCTGAGCGGCTTCAGGATATTCCGGCTGGCAATATACGTATTGTTGCTACTGCGACTTTGCGTTTGGCTACCAATGCAGGGGTGTTCAAGCATAAAGCCGAGCAAATTCTTGGTCACCCTATCTCTATCATCAGTGGTGAAGAAGAGGCTCGATCTATTTATAAGGGCGTTGCACACACCTCTGCATGTCATGGGAAGCAACTCGTTGTTGACATAGGTGGTGCCAGTACAGAAATCGTCATTGGTCAGGGTTTTGAAGCACAGTTGTACCACAGCCTGAATATGGGGTGTGTTACCTATTTGGAGCGCTATTTCTCAGATGGTGCCTTGAGCGAAACCAATTTCGCTGCTGCAACGGCAGCTGCGCATAATGTGGTTGCGCCTTACGCCCCACAATACAAAACTGCCGGATGGGAGTTGGCGATTGGTGCTTCTGGTACGGTTCAGGCTATTCAGGAAATTTTTGCCGCCCTTGGGTTGGATGAAATGCTGAGTCTGGAGAAGCTTCAGGCAATTCGCACCCAGGCAATCCAGTTTGAGAGTATCGATCAACTTGAGCTACCTGGGCTGAGCGAAGAACGGCGCCTGGTATTTGTTTCCGGATTGGCGATTTTGATTGCGCTCTTTGAAGCATTACAGATTGAGCGAATGGGTCTGGCCGGGGGGGCATTACGCGAAGGCATTTTATATAGCATGATTGATCAGCTCAATCAGGCTGATATTCGTAAACGTACGCTCGATGGCTTTATGTCTAGATACCATGTTGATGCGGGTCAGGCGACACGTGTGTTTGATATATGCAAAATACTGCTGCAGCAACTAGAAGCCCCCATGCAGCTTGATATTCAAAGTGCATGTAGCCTGTTGAGTGCAGCGGCATCCATGCATGAAATTGGTCTGGTCATTGACTACAAGTCTTATCACCAGCACAGTGCCTATATTTTAAAACACACAGGTATGCCGGGATACTCGCGAGTACAAAAGCAAATGGTAGTAGTTTTGGTGGGTAACCATCGACTCGATGTAGAAGAAGGTTCTTTTACTCAGTTTGGCAATCAACAGGGGTTCATCGAGTTACTCGTCAGAATCCTTCGGGTTGCAGTGATCCTATCGATGCGCCGTCAGGACGATGTCTTGCCTGATCTCTACATAACAGCAACAGAACCTGAAACGCTCACCTTAACTATGCCAGGCGACTGGCTAAATGAACATCCATTGATGCGCAGCGAATTGGAGTCAGAAGCTGGGTATCAGGAAAAAGCCGGTTGGATATTGAAAATTGAGCGCGATTAAGCGCTCTTTTTGTACAATAAAGGCCTAAAAAAGCGCGTTTTGTTTGAATCTTGTTCGAACGTGCTGTTTTTCTCACTTTTCTTCAAAAAAGGGGTTGCACTGGGTTTCGATTTCCCTATAATGCGCATCCACCGACACGGGGCACAACGCTGAAAAGCAACGAGCCAACGAGTTGGGAGTCAAATAAAACTTGATTCTGAAATTTCTCAAAATTAAGTGTTGACATAAAGCGGGAAGTGATTAGAATGCACAACCCTCAGCGCTAACAGCGCAGCGACATTGAGTCGCACCGGGTAACCGGATTATGTTCTTTAAAAATATGAAGCAATCATCTGTGTGGGCACTCGTACAGATTGAGTTCTAACAGCAGATTCTAGTTCGCTAGATGACGCACAAAAATTTAGAGTCTCAATTTCTTATGAGTGACTAACATAGTCAATTTATACAGAATTCATTGAGCACGAAACTTCGGTTTCAAAAAACTTTTAATTGAAGAGTTTGATCATGGCTCAGATTGAACGCTGGCGGCAGGCCTAACACATGCAAGTCGAGCGGTAACATTTCTAGCTTGC
>NZ_JAKRFZ010000022.1 GCF_022347765.1 Pseudoalteromonas sp. OOF1S-7
CGTTTTTAGCCAAGTCGATGGATAATGTGCTAACTTGATTCATGATGGATGCTCCTGTTAACTGTAAATATCACTCTCAGTTTGGCGCATTGACGCCGATTTAGGAGCGTCCATCTCAATCACCCATACTTCAACCTTTGCGTATGACAGCAAAGGCCGGCTGACAAAGACAACCGCAGATAACGGTGTGGTGAAAAGCTATACTCTGAACAGCTATGGCCTGATCAGCAAAGAGACGGTCAGCAAGCCGGGCTTACCCACCAAGACACTGGAAACCTACTATGACGGTACTTATCGGTTAGTCACTGGTGAGAAGAACAGTCTTGGCCATCGCAGTACCATTGCCCATGACAGCCTGGGCCGCAAGTCCTATACCCAGACTGCCAATGGTCAGCGCACTTACTATACCTATAATAAGCTAGGTCGCCTGACGGGAGAAACTTCAACTCCGGCCGACAACACAAGTAAAACTGGTACTAAGGCATTGAGCAGCAGCCAGAGTAAATACTGGTGTACCAGCGGTAATGGCTGTGTGAGCGGTGCGAGGTATTACGAGGAAAGTGTGTCTGAGAGCGAACCTACCAGCCGAAAGTACTTTGATAAGTATGGTCGTCTGCTGCGTGAGTCTGGCATGTCCCTGAGCGGCACATTTATCAACGTTGATTACTTGTATGACAGCAAAGGTCGCAAGTATAAAGAGTCTATGCCATATTTCCATGGTGGCACACCGCTTTGGAATGTGTACAAATACGATAAGCAGAATCGGGTTGTACAGGTAACTAAGGCCGATGGCTCCATTTGGAAAACCGAGTACAACGGCGAGAGCGTGACTACGGTTAACCCGTCGAATCGTAAAAATACCCAGCTGACAAATGCGATGGGTCTGCTGGTCAAAGTCACAGATGCAAACCGTAAATCGGCATACTATGAGTATGATGAAAACGGCAAGTCACGCCTGCTGACAGACCCTAAGGGCAATAAGATCCAGGTCAGTTTTGATAAGTACGGTAATAAAACCCGGGTTGTCGACCCTGACAAGGGCACCATCAATTATACTTACAATGCCTATCATCAGGTAACCCGCGAGTCAGACAGCAATGGCAATGTGATCACCTATCAGTACGATGTGCTGGGACGGACAACAGAAGTACAGCGCAAGCGCGGTGGTACGAAGCTTGAGCATCATGTGGTGAATACCTATGACAGTGGTTCGTATGCCAAGGGGATGATTGCGGTGACGACCGACAGGGTCACAGGATTTACCGAGCGCTTCTACTACGACAGTTTTGGTCGCACCCGAGAAAAGCATACGGTGATTGACGGCACGACCTATAAAGAAAGTGCGCGTTATAACAATGCCGGTCAGCTGGATAAAGAGACGGATGCCTCGGGCAAGTCAGTGACCTACCACTACAATGCTCATAAGCACCTAAGTTCTCTTAAAGACTTACAGACTAACAGCACTGTCTGGCAGGCCACGGCGACCGATGCCTTTGGTAATATCACCACGGAGAAACTGGGCAGCCGTATTACCCGCACTAAAGTGTTCGATGATAAAACCGGGTTACTGACCAGTCTGAGGTCAACGGGTAACGGCACGTTACAGAACTGGACTTACAACTGGAGCAACCTGGGCAACCTGAATTATCGTCAGGACCATACAATTGGTAAGAAAGAAACCTTTGGGTATGACAGCCTGAACCGGGTTACCAGCAGCGCGATATCAGGGGGGCCGAGCACCACAATCAGCTATAATGAGCTGGGTAACATCACCTATAAAACAGGTGTGGGCCATTATCATTACCAGTCGAGCCGCCCTCATGCGGTGACCAAAGTCACGGGTGACAGAGCCAATACCTACCAGTACGATGCAGCAGGTAACATGGTGAAGGACAACGCTCGTGAGCTGGTATACAACACCTTCCACAAGCCGGTTTATATCAAAAAAGACAGCTACTGGGTGGAGTTTGCCTACTCGGGCTCAGGTAAGCGTTATAAGCGTACAGAATTTGGTGGTGAAAAAGGCTTGCTGCTGCCTATTCTCAATGGCCGAATCAAAACCTTTATTCCAATCGCACAGGAAACCCGTTATGTGGGCAATGTGGAGTTCATCCGCTATGGTGGTCAAAGCACCTGGGTGAGCAAACGTTACATTGCAGGTAAAGTGCTTATCACCACAGTGAATAACCGGGCGACCACACGCTTTATGCTGGACGACCATCTGGGTTCAACGCATGTGATTGCAGATGCCAGTGGTAAGAAAGAGCAGGTGATGAGCTTTGATGTGTTTGGAGCACGGCGAAACGCGACCAACTGGGTTAGGGACTTCAGTGACCAAAGTAAGTTCACCAGCAAGCTGACGTTACGTGGTTACACGGGTCACGAGCAAATGGATGAAGTGGGCCTGGTGCATATGGGCGGGCGTATTTATGACCCTATCCTGGGGCGATTCTTACAGGCAGATCCTATGGTGCAGGCGCCGGAGAATATTCAGAACCTGAACCGCTACTCGTATGTTGTGAATAACCCGCTGAATAAGACGGACCCCAGTGGTTATATCTTCATGACTATTGCTGTTTGGGCGTTCAATACCTTTGCTACCAAGGCATTTTTAGCAACAACAATTGGAGCAATCATGTCTGCTGCATTTACCGCATACGAGTATTATGGCTATGCCAAGCTTGCTGTCGGTATTATTCAGGCTGCTAATAATGGAGGGACTGCGCTTGCAAACTTTGCGGGTGGATTTGCGAAAAGCTTTGCAAAGGGTCAAGCGGTTACCTGCATGCTAAATATGGCCGCGGGTGGTGGCTGTGTTGGTGGCTTGGAGACTAAAGAACAGGGCAATAGTGAGACAGATGGAAACTCTGGAGAAAAAGTGAATAAGAGTGGCAAGGGTGAAGTAGACAGCCACGGAACAAGGTCACCAACTGATGCGCAAAAAAAGCAAATCATTGGGCGAGCGACTACAGAACAGAAGAATATTCGAGAGTTCATTAGTTCAATGGAGGCTAGATCAGGGGAGTACTATGAATTAGCCAAGCATAACTTTGGGTTTGAGAAAGGGGATATGTTTGGCTCAATAGATGGATTAAAAGGATCTGTTGGAGACTTACTTATTGCTAGAGCACAGGAGCTCGACGATAAATTGTCTGAAATAATAAGTAATCCATCTAAAATAAGGGTGTTTGATGGCTCTTCGGATTTGAATGCAATAGAGTACAACGGCCAGATAGCTGTTAACGCGGATGTATATCTAAAGGCCTTCGTTCCTGACGCCCAAGCGGCAATCACACATGAGTTGATGCATGTCGGAGGTATACACCACAGAGGATGGGGGATGGATGCCGCTTTTTCATCACTTTCTAAAACCAGTGGAGTTGCAAATTTTGGCACAGTTCCTTGGGACAAAAGCGGACTCGCGCTAATTCAGTCAAGTAGGGTTAATTTGTTTAATAATAGCTATACTTTAGACTTTACTCTTAGAAAAATTAAGTTAGGGGAATAACTTGAAATTAATTTGGTTCGTTCTATACCTGTTCTCCGTTGCTTCATTTGCTGTGGAAGAGGGAGGGCATAGGAAATATTTACATGTATATACTTCCTGTGGAGAGACTGACTTTAGTGTTAGATTTGATATTGTGAACGTTAGTGGGCATGAATTTAATATATCTAGTGAGCAATTAGGGGTAGTGGGTAACAGTGGTATTGCGTTTAACCTGAATACCTATAATGAAGAAGGCGTAGCAATCGCAGATATTGATTTGACCGAGCGCAGTGGTTATGTAGCTAATGCTGCGTCTAAAGAGATTAACATATCGCCATATGGAGGGTTTCAATTTGAAGTGGACTTCATAAAGCGCTTTAACATTAGTGAGAAGAAGTCTTACAGGTTACATTATGCCCCTCTTATTCTCCATAAAAACCCCGACCTAGAGTTCTTTATGAGTGCTAACTATATCAATATAGGAAAAGGTGGGTGTAGTAGCATGTAGCCTTATGCTCATTCTCTGCAATCCAACAAGGAAAGTTACAGAGTTACATGGACAGCCACCTAAAGTTGGCGTTCAGGCTGTACGCCGTCTACCTTTAGGTAATGCTCAATGGATTGAGAATGACAAACTATGCCAACTGCAAGGAAGAAGCAGGTCAGATTATCAGCCACTAAGTACTATCACTGTTTATCCCGGTGTGTTTGCCGGGCATTTCTGTGCGGCAAAGACCGCGTTACGGGCAAGTCTTATGAGCATCGGCGAGACTGGGTTGAGGAAAAATTGCTGACCCTTGCGAAGGTGTTTTGCATTGATGTGTGTGGCTATGCAGTTGCTACTGGGTGGAGTTTGCCTATTCGGGTTCGGGTAAGCGTTATAAGCGAACTGAGTTTGGCGGTGAAAAAGGCTTGCTGCTGCCTCTCCTCAATGGAGATATCAGCACCTTTATTCCAATCGCGCAGGAAACCCGTTATGTGGGAAATGTGGAGATGACGGTCAGAGCTCCTGGGTGAGCAAGCGCTATATTGCAGGCAAGGTGTTGATCACCACTGTGAACAACCAGGCGACCACTCGCTTTATGTTGGATGACCATCTGGGTTCAACACATGTGATTGCGGATGCCAGCGGTAAGAAAGAGCAGGTGATGAGCTTTGATGTGTTTGGTGCGCGTCGCAATGCGACCACCTGGGCGAGGGACTTCAGTGACCAAAGTAAGTTCACCAGCAAGCTGACGTTACGTGGTTACACGGGTCACGAGCAAATGGATGAAGTGGGCCTGGTGCATATGGGCGGGCGTATTTATGACCCTATCCTGGGGCGAATCTTACAGGCAGATCCTATGGTGCAGGCGCCGGAGAATATTCAGAATCTGAACCGTTATTCGTATGTGGTAAATAACCCGCTGAATAAGACTGACCCCAGTGGTTATATTTTTGCGACGATAGCGATATGGGCACTGAATGCGGCAATTTAAGGCATACAGGAAAGCAGGTTTTGAGTAATATGTATCTTTTATTATTTTTGGCTGCATCTTTGAATGTACAGGCCACTGACTATCAGCTTGATATAAAGAGAAAAAGTGCTCTCTTTACATCTCAGCAAGGAGAAGAAGTGGTTGAAGTGACTGCCCCAACGATTAAAAAGTGGGGGTTTTGTATAACAAACAAGGTGATTGTTATACATACAAAAAAAGCCCTCATTCACCAAAGAAGTGAGTTGGTTTCTAGAGCAAATGGTAACTGTACAGACAAAGGTGTTATATTGAATTTACGGGAACAGCAGGTCAGTGAAAGCCTCTTGTCTCGTATATTTGAAGTGCACAACTCAATTGCTATCGACAAAAATATAGAGTTAATGCAAGTCACAGAATCGACTACAAGTGGCGATTTCTTATTTATATACAGGACTGTACAATCGCACGTGTATTATGAGGTTGATTTGGAGAAGGCGACTTATTCTACAATTGATTTGCAACACTAGTTTAGATTTGTAGTAGATTTGTAGTAGATTTGTAGTAGATTTGGGGAAACACCTACCTATAGATAAGACTGAATGGATTGAGGATGATTGTTCTGGCTATGTACTCATGCACTTTGCGATGAATGAGTCATACATCATTTTTCTATTAAACAGAGCAGTTCACCTACCCGCTCGAGAACTTTGACGGCCCTTTAATAACCCAGGCAGTAAATAAACCTGCACTGACAAACATAAACAAGCTGTATATGCTCGGTGCAATAGACATCACTTCATTGCCCAACAGGCCTGTTGTTACTAAAAGGGCGAGTGTACCATTTTGCAGGCCAACCTCGAGGGTAATAGTGCGAGTCCGTGTAGCGCAGTGTAAAGTAGTGTGCGCCACCAGAAATCCAGCAATCATTGAAACAAGGTTTAAGATGATGACAGAGGGACCTGCCAAGACCAGGTAGTCAATCAGCTTATCGCCCAGTTTATAACAGATGCTGACAATCACCAGCAGCAAAACAGCGATTGAGAACCCGCTGATATAGGGGCTGGCTGCTTTAGCACATTCAGGCCACCTGGCATTGATAGCCATGCCGACCAGAACTGGTAGAACACCGACCACAATAAGTTGAATCCAGGCTTTTAAAATAGGGAACTCGATTAATGAGCCGTTTTGCCCATAATATCCGATTGCCCATGCGGCTAAGAATGGCAAACTAAATGGGGTGATAAACCCTACCACTGCCGTTAAAGACACTGACAGGCCTACATCTCCTTTGGCGAGATATGTATAGAGGTTGGAAGTTGTGCCTCCCGGGCACAAAGCCAGAATAAATAAGCCAATTGCCAGCTCCCCTGTTAGTCCTGTAACCACAATAACAGCCATTGCGAGCAAGGGGAGCAGAACCAACTGACACACAGCTCCGATGAAAAAGCTTTTTGGTTGTAAGTACACACGCTGAAAGTCTGCGGGTTTTAAGCTTAAGCCAACACCGGTCATGATCAATATCAGTGCAATGGGTAAACCTATTTCGATTGAAGTGGTTGGCATAGGGTTGTCCTTGGTGAGCCAGGTTCAATTTAATCTTAACAGCTGAATCGCCGGTTAGTCACATCCGAATTTTACAGCTAGAGTATGATAGAAGTATGGCTTAAGGAGTGGGGGCTTGGCTAAATTAATTTACAACCCTAGTCAGGTGAATTGTCCCGAAGTGGTGGCAGATCATTGAGTTGCAATCAGGCCTGCCGGTTTTTGATGAATGTAAAGTTTCAAAAAGTTCAGAGCTGTAACTAAACAATATCTCCCCAGCGAGTGAACAATGCGGTTGAACGCACAACGCTTACCTGTGGTCGCACAATTAATGAACGGAGCTGATTGCGCGGCTATCTTATTCTAGTCGTTTTGAAATTGCAAAATAAGGAAAGTAACAATCATGTTTAAGAATTTTATGCATGCCCGCTACGTTAAGGGCTTACTGCACTGTGTCGCTGCCTATTTGGCAATAATATCTGTGCACGTCTGGGCGGGGGAAACGGAAGCGTTTGTTGACAAGCTAAAAACTCATTATGAGAAAACCAGGTCTATTACGGCTTTTTCGCTCAATTATCATTTCTTCAATAAGCAATTCAGATCTCATGACTACTGGGATTATCAGGTGCCAAACAGAGTGATGTCGGTGCGTATGGTTGAAGTCGATCTAGATAAAAAACATTTTTATGACAATGACATACTGTACGGCCCGGGGGGAGAGGTACTCGACCGGGTTCAGTTTCAGAATGATACACACAGTTATTTCTATGAAAAGAATGGTAACTATTTAGGCAAGCGCTACTTTAATGAAGGTTTAGGTAATTTTGACCGATTTATGCATTATCATGCCTTTAACATCGACTTTATCGTGGTAAGGCCCTTACTTGACGAGAGCAATGTTGCAGATAATATTACCCTGCATCAGGACAAGGCTGCGGGAACAACCATTCTGACTCATAAAAATGCGCTAGATCACATTGTCGATTATGAATTTAGCAATAACTCGCTGCAATTGGTAACGGTCAACAATAAAACAAGGCAGGCATTCTATGTTTATGATGATTATCAAACAACGAGAGGCATCACGTTTGCCCGTCAGGTAAAAAAATACTATAACGGAGAAAAAGTACCTGCTTACATTAGTTTCAATGACAAGCTTGAAATTATTGAGGAGGTCGATGCCTCCAAGCTTCAGCTACCACCAGGGTATGGCCCCGAAGTTCAGGCGGGCGATGGTATTCTCGTAGCAAAAGAAATAGCAACCGGACTGTATCTTGTAGCAGACTCGGCGGCCTGGCGGAACAGTGTATTCAAAGTCAATGGTGATGAAATTACTGTGTTTGGTGCAGCAGGATACCCTGAGTTAGCGACTAAAACGATTAACTTGATCCGTGAGCAATTCCCAGAGAAAAAAATCAGCGCAATTCATGTTACACATGCTCAGGAAGCTGATATTGCCGGACTTGGCGTTTTTGCTAAGCAAGGCATAGAAATACTTGCCGATGAATATAGTATCGCGGCCATCAAAGCCTACCCGGATTTTGCAAATGACATTGAAGGCTTCAAGTTTCGAGCGATAAAAGATGAGCAGCTTATTGATGGCGCACGCTTTTATATATTGGAAAGTTTGCATTCTAAGCGGCAGAGCTTTGTTCATTTCGAGTATGAAGGGATCATCTTCCAGGCCGATTTTCTTCACATTGCTTACGATAATACGATTCCTAAAGTGATCCCCAATTACACCCGTGCTTTTATCGATTTTGTTCGCAGTAAGCAACTTAAAGTGAACAGGATTGTCGGGAACTACCAAAACAATAATATTTCGGTTGAGGTGATGAATAAAGCCTATAATTCACTGATGTGACACTCTCAGTCTTCGTTTGATGAATATCGAACGCTGACGAATACGAACTAATGCGAATGGCCGTTTGGCTATTGTCATCCGGCCATGTATTCAGTTACTCAATGAAGCTACTACTTTAGTTACTATGGGACATCCACCAGAAAATACAGGCGCTGGTTTGTCGGGTTCTGGTTTTAGGTGCAAATGGTATCCCAGCTCAGGTAGCGATGATCCATGCAGTATTAAAAGTAGTACTCCAATGAAAACTGAACGAAGTCATCTTTGCGGGCGAAATAGGTAATTTCGCTTGCCGAGTCCGTTTGAAACATCCATCCTTCCAAGCGCCATCGCCAGCTGTTATTAAACCGACTAGACATCTCAAGTCGTCCGCTAACCGTGCTGGTGTCGTCCAGGTCCTGGGCTACACCAAATAGTGCGGTAGTGCCGTCCATATCGTTGAGTGTAACTCGCGCGCCTATGAACACATCATTTTGCCCTTGCGCTAAGCTCGCATCCTGACGTGAGTCATATTGATATTCCACAATTGCATTGACGTCCCACTGCGAATCAAAGATGCCGACAAATGAGTACTCAAATCCACTCGTTAACGCGGTATAATTGTGTGATGCGTGGCGGTGATAACCTTCCAGCTTGAATAGCCAGCTCCCCTGAACGAGTTGCGACTCCAGCCCAATCTGTTCAATGGTTGGGTGAAAGGGAGCCAGTGCAGAATGAGAAGGGGAATATTGTAACTCTGGGTTGCGTTGGATCCCGTTAAAATAGTGCAGACTATAGTCTATTTCGGCGAGCTGACTACTATAGCGAATTGCCAGGTCTTTGCGATTTTTGCCACTGCTTGACTGGTACTCAGTGAGAGCAGGGTCGACCGGCACCTGGGCTCTTAAGCGACCGTCATCCGATGCATACAAGGGCGCCTGAAAATGAGTTAGCAAAAAAACCTGCAATGCCCCTTCATTTGCATAGTAGGTATACTGAAGCATGGGCTGGCCAATTTTCTGTTCAAAGTCCACACTGGCCAACGTATCGGTTTGGTTGATGATATCGATGATATGCTGGGACTCAGTGACCCCCCAAAATACTTGGTTGATACCCACCTTAAACTCGTGGATATCAGCGGTGTAAGTCAGGTTTAACTCCTTAAAGTAAAACTCTGATTTACTGTTATCCAAGGAGTTGACCCTTGCATATGGTTTGATGTTTAACTCAAGATCACCCTGGCTATAATATAACTCTGGCTGAAATGATAGCGTCGCCTCATACTGTTCAGGTTGCTGCTCTCCCTCGCTGACATAATGTCGCTGCTCTAAGTTCAGATTACCCTGTAATTCATAGGCATGTACATCTCCTGTCAGCGCTATCATGGCCAGCAGTCGTTTACTTAAAATAACTTTGCGCTGCATTAGCGAACCTTATGTAACCTTCTGTTAGCAAAGTCTTGAACACGTAAGTCGATGTTGAATTCAAACTTTTCTGTGATCAGCGTGGTTGATTTGCCTGTCTGGTGGTTATCCATCAGCATATGGTGAGACCTCCAGTACTTATCAAGGTAGAGCTGATAGTCGGTCATTGTCAGCGTTTTTAAGGCGCTGCCTTTTCGGTCAAAGAACTCAATTTTAAGAGGGATATAACGTTGTGAATCTATCCATGCAATCCGTTTTTTATAGCCGGAAAACTTATCAACCGGGACTTGCTCAACTTTATACACTTTCCTATCAGCAATGGTGTCCTCTCCCAGGTATGTAAATTGATATTTTCCCACCTCGAAAGAGGCCAGATCTTCAAATGAAAACTCACTGCCGACAAATGGGCCTGACTTATTACGTGAGGCGATCGTCTTTGTACGTTTTAATGCTGGCAGGTACAGCCATTGTTCATCTGCATCATTAATGTGGGAATGGTTGAGAAATACAGTGCCTTTCACATCATTTGGACGGTCAAATACAATCAAAGACTTATCACCATCGTTATCGACCTCAAGTGTTTTAAGGCGCATTTCTCGCGTACTTTTATCACCTGTCTTACTTTGCAGCACCATTTTGAACTCTGAATAGGAGCTATTCCATCCAGAGTTCCTGGCTTTCTGCTCCAGAGCAATCTGCATACCCTTTTCGTTCTGAGCAAAACTGCTCAGGCTTAGCAACGCTAAGCCACTACATAAGAGATGTTTAAACATGTTTTTCCTTACTTTATTTTCCAATTCTTCTGTCTGGTTCAGAGATATTCAAGTTCTGTACCTCATCCGTTTCAGCGTGTTTGTCTCTGGCAAGCAACAACAACAATGAGGGGAGAAACAAAAAGTCGACCAATAGCGCGATACTGATAGTGATTGCGGTCATGAGTCCCATCTCAGCGTTAATTTGCAAGCTGGAGGTCGCCATAATAAGAAAGCCTGCTATCAGTATTACTGTGGTTGTGGTTAAAGCTGTGCCAACAACTTCGAATGAGTATTGGATAGCGTTTTGAGCTGAATAGCCCAGGTTTTTCCTGGCGTGTTGGTAGCGGGTCAAGAAGTGAACGGTATCATCGACGATTATCCCCAGTGTCACACCCAGTACGACGGAAAGTCCCAAGCCCACTTCGGCTGTGTATAATGCCCAAATACCGAACGCGACGGCTGCTGGCGTTAAATTCGGAATAAGACTGATCAGGCCTATTTTGAGTGACCGTAGTGCCAAAATGAGCAGCAATGAAATCAACACCAGGGCAGTTGTGGCGCCTTCCAACATACTTCTTATATTGGTAGCGCCAATATGCGAAAACATCAACGATGGACTCGCAATCGATAGATGGTAGGGACTGTTTAGTGCATTAAAGTGGGTTTGTATCAGCTTTTCTAATGCGATGGTTTCATTTGAGGTCAGGTCCTGAAAAGTGACGGTTACCCGAGTTGCTGATTTATCCACATTCAGCAGGTTATTCATATCTAACCCCAGAGGTAATGACATTTCCAGTAGTAAAATATACTGTGCCACCTGCTCTTTGGAATTCGGTAAAGTGTAATACTTGGGATCGTCTCCATGCATGTTCATATTTAGGCGTTTGATTGTGTGCGTTATGCTGTTGACGTGATCAGTGTCTTCAAGTGTTTTAAGCCAGTGTTGGAACTCATCAATGAATACTAAAAATGCCGGGTCGTTAATGCCTTCAGCCCTGCCGGAGTCAAAGGACAATTCCAAGGTGGTCATGCCCGCTATGTTGGCTTCCATAAAGTCTGCTGCGGTTCTAAAAGGCACAGATGTATCAAAGTAATCGACAAAGTCGTCATCCAGTTGGTTTTTGGGAAGCTGACTAATGGCCAAAGTCATGCTAACTGCACATATGCCGAATATCACTTTATGGTGACGGATCACAAACTGCGAGAAATGGCTCATTAGCGCATAGTTACTTCCGTGAACCGGAACTTTGAAAGGAAATATCGTCATCAAAGCAGGAAGTACGGTGATGGTAAACCAAAAAGCCAGCATGACACCGATGGCAACTAAGTTACCCAAGTCAACAAAAGGAGGAGAGTCCGAGAAGTTCATTGTCAGAAACCCGATTGCGGTGGTAATACTGGTGAGGAATATGGGACGAATATTTGACTTTACACTGCGCTCAATCGCTGTCTGTTTTGAGTCGCCTTGTTGGATCTGTTTGATATATGAAGTAATGACATGGACGCAATCAGAGACTGCCAGCGTTAAAATTGCAATTGGCGCGGTTGTGGTCGGACTACTGAGTTCCCCCCCCAGCCATCCCCATATCCCAATTGTGGTTACCACACTGACGATGATGATCAGCAAAGATATTAAGCTGGCAGAAACCGAGCGGGTAAAGACTGCCAGGAGCACTAACACCAGCAGTAACATTGCAGGTATCCGGGTTGCCGAATCGCTAATAGCAATGTCTTGAAAGCTATTATTCATGGTGACGATACCTGACAACATGAATTCGATATCTGGGTAACGGCTGGCAAACTCCGTCGTCAGGCGCTCTGTCGCCTCTGCAATTTTAGGCACTGCCTCGGTCATATCCTCATCCGGGATAGTAAAAGTAATGTTGACGACAGTAGCAGAGCCGTCCGGTGCCAGAATACTTTTGACCAGCAGTGGCTCATTAAGCGCAACTCGCGCTATGTGCTCAACCCGTTGCGCTGAGAGCGGCGTATCGAGCGGCACCAGATCCTCAATGATGATGGTGTCATGATCTGCATAGCTATGTTGAAAGTTGCTCACAGAATCGACACGCGTACTGTGATCCAGTTGCCATGCCTGCTCTGTCAGCTCCTGAATAACGCTCAGCGTCTGTGGCGAAAAAATAGTACCTGATTTTGGGGCTAAAACGATGGCGACGTTGTCACTCTTTGTATAAGTCTTCTGTAGGTTTAAAAAGTCATTCAGGTAGCGGTTATCCTCACGGAAAAAGACCTTATAGTCATTTTTGAAAGGAATACTCCATGTAAAACCCTGAAAAGCGCCGGCCGTAGCGATGACAATTAACATCAGGGTAAGGCATACCGTGTGCCAGGGGCGTGCTATCGAGTACATGACTAGTTTGTGCATTACTTATATTCCTGTGGAAATGCTCAGCTGAGCAAGAAAAAGGAAGGTTGTGGCGACACTCGCTCCGATGAAGGCACCGACGATTACATCAGATGGATAATGCAGGCCTAATACAACCCTGGACAGGCTTACCAAAATCGTAAAGGGAACGACTAAAAATCCCCAGTAGACGTTACTGGATACCAGCATAATACTGAAACATACGGAGTGCATAGTATGACCAGAGGGGAAGCTATACAGATCAATCGCTGACTCTGTGATTTTTATATCTGGAAATTTAATGAAGGGGCGGTCACGCTGGAACTGCTTCTTTATCCATAAATACAAAACCAGAGTTATTAACCCGGTTAACATCATGGATAATGATATTAACAACCCTGGTTTGCCGGCAATGGCGGGTTGCAATAGGATGAGTGCGTACCAGAAGCGCCCGTTTCCTAATATACTGATGATCCCAAGAAATTTACTGAGTCTAGGTATATGGTTAAGTTTGTTGAATATTTCACAAAAGCGATAATCGAGCTGTTTAAATTTCTCGTATCGACATGATGCTTCATTGGGTTGTTTTTTTTGTTCTGGCTTGTTTAACAAATCCATCTCTCATGTGCTCCACATTATCCTTGCCCGGTGAGCTACAGTGCAAATCTCACAAGTGAAATATACTTATTGGGTACCAAGGTTAATCAAAAGGTGTTTTGATGTAAATACAATTATCTGCAAGATCGCGTTTTTGTTATTTTCTTCTTTTGTAACAGGAGGTTTTGTTCTTTTAATGTGTATTTGGTAATAATTGTGTTGATCTGATTTGACAAATATATAAGTATGTACCCATTGTTTGAAAATAATTTCGTCGAAGGAAGGACTATGTATGCGCTCTTATAACTCTTATATCAATGGAGAGGAGGTTTCTTCTGGTTCATGGGTATATACGATCAAAGCTTCGTCTGTTTTAGCTGATACACTTCAAAGCCTTAAATTGAAACGCAATCTGGAAAAAGGAAGGCGTGATGACGGGGAGTCACATCCAGATGTCGCGGCAAGGTGTGATATTACTTCCGACGAACATCACCAGCTTGCACTTGAATCGGCCAGTACTGCGTTTAAGCAATGGTCTACATTTCCCATCGAAAAAAGACTGGAAGTCGCCACACGATTCCACCAGGCAGTTCAGGATCGCAAGCAAGAGTTTATAGATGTGCTGATAGAGGAAGGTCATCCCAGAAAATTAGCTGAATGGGAAGTGTCAGGGATACTGCAAAGCACGGATGAAAGTGCCGTTACTTTGTGGCGAAAACAGTTATATGAAGAATGCCAAATTGGTCCCAGAGATCTTAAATTGATCAGAAGAGCCGATGGTGTCGTAGCTCTTAGTCCACCTCAAAATGCCGCGGCTTCCAACTCAGTCGGTGGACTTGCCTGCTTAGTTGCTGGTAATGCCCTGGTCGTGAAGGCGCCAAGAAGTTGCTCTTATGGTGTCATGTATGTCTGCCGGGAAATAATCGCGCCCATTTTGGAAGAGGTGGGTGCTCCGCGCGGCACGCTGAACCTGGTTTGCGGTACATCGAGCAGGATCATGGCACGCTGGATGGATAATCCGCTGGTGGATGACATTTTCTTTTTTGGTAGCAGTGAGCGCGGTATCGAAATCGGTAAGGAGGCCGTTCAGAAGGGGAAAAAGCCGATCCTGGAGCTGGCGGGAAATGACATATGCGTCGTCTGGCATGATGCTGATTTAGACTGTGCAGCTGAAGCCCTGACGGAATGCTTTTTCGGTTCAGGGCAAATTTGCATGGTACCAAAATGCGCCCTTATCCATCCTGCCATTGCGGATCGCTTATTGGATAAGTTGTTGACGTTAGTCAGTATGATACAGCCAGGCATGCCAGAAGAAAAAGACGTGTTACTGTCTCCCGTACTCAGAACGGAAGAGTTTTTCCGTTTCCTGGATGACGCCGTGAAACAGGGGGGCGAAGTGATCACAGGGGGTGTCAGAGTCGAGCTAGATGGTGAAGCATCTCCGACAGGCCCCTTCCTTTCCCCTACGCTTGTGAAAATTCAGGGCTTAACCGGAGCTAGGGAGATTGAGTGTGTAAAAAAAGAGACTTTTTTCCCGTTATTGCCGGTTATCGTGATCGAGGCTGAAGACGAGAAAAGTAGCCTGGATCGAGTTATTGAATTTATCAATAGCAATGATTATGGCTTGCGTAATTCATTCTGGACCAGCAATAAAGAAACCATTGAGTTTGTAATCAAGCAGGTCAACAACGGCGGGCTGCTGAAAATTAATGATTCACACATTGGCTTTGCACCATGGCTGGGTACGCATGGCGGTACAGGGCTGACCGGGGGACCGTTCGGTGAGCTGAATTATCCGCTACTGAGGACGACGCACTTGCAGGGCGTAAGTGTTGGTGAAGGGATCCGACCTCGTCAGTCAGTATTTGAGTACGTAACGTCAAAAAAGGAAGTAAAATGAAACTGTTAGGGCAAGAGAGAGAATTGCTTGAGCGATATTTACCAGGTCTGAATGCGCGTCTCGATGAAACACCATTAGAAGTATTAGAGGGAAATGAAAATCCCAGTATCAACTGGTATAAAGAGGCAGGTGGTGCCGGGCTGCTTGTTTCAGAGGATTTTGGAGGAGCGGGAGTCAGTGCTGTCAATATGATTAAATTGACACGGGCTATCGCTTCCAAGGCACCGTCACTGGCTCTTTGCACGACAATGCACCAATTTTCACTTGCGAGCCTGATTGAGCTGTCGCGAAACAGCGATGGTCCAGAGTGGATGTTATTAGACGGTATCGCTCGGGACAAGCTGCTGATGTGTTCTGCTTTTGCCGAGGGAAGAGCCGGACAGAGTATTCTTGAGCCTACAATGAGCGCGGTATGGGACGGAAATAACTGGTTGGTCAGCGGGCGTAAGCAGCCCTGCAGTTTAGCCCGTTCGATGGACCTCATCACTGCCAGTGTCAAATTAGAAAAAGCGGGACAGGAAAGTGTCACCGGGGTGGCGCTGATACCTGCTAAGTCAGCGGGGATTTCGACAGAACCATTTTGGCAGAATAAGATTCTTGCAGGGACTGAGTCTGACGCACTGGTTCTGGATAACGTGGAAGTGCACCCCGAATTGGTCTTTGAACTGGGGCTGGAGTTTAAAGGCAAGCTAGACGACCTGCAAACCTATGGTTTTATTTGGTTTGAATTGTTATTGACTACCAGTTATCTCGGGGCTGCGATGTCCCTGGTCGAAAGAGTGTTCGAAAATGCTCGAGGCGATGCAGCGGCACGTGTGGCGCTGGCAACAGAACTGAAGGGTGTCTCTATGTTGCTGGACTCTGTTGCCCAAGAGCTGGACAGTGGCTCTGATCGTAACGAATGTCTGGCACATGCACTGATTGCACGTTATCAGGTTACAGATGCAATCCACAGAAGCATTGTTAAGTCGGTGGAACTACTCGGAGGGATTGCATTTATTAAATGCCCTGAAATTTCATACTTATCATCTGCTGCACAGGCCATCAGCTTCCACCCACCTTCCCGGGCAAGCGCTATTTCAGGTTTACATAGTTGGTTTGAAGGCAACGTATTAACAATGGAATGATGTCAGATGGACAATACATTAGCACCAGCGGCAAAATCATCCGCTGACTTTGAACAGATTTTGCAGTTATGTAAGCAGCATTTGTCTAAAGGCAGAGCCAAAATATCGGATGTGTTTGGCACTGATCTGGAAGTGAGCTCGAAGGGCGCATGGATCACAACCTCGAATGGGACTCAATATCTCAATGCCGGAGGCTATGGGGTATTTATTCATGGTGCGCGCCACCCACATGTCGAGCAGGCTGTCATCCAGCAGATCCAGACCAATCCTGTTTCTTCACGCATTTTACTTGAACCAACCGCAGCGCTCGCTGCCGAAGCACTGATCCGCATAGCGCCAAAAGGACTACGCCATGTGCACTTTGCAGGCTCAGGTGCAGAGGCCACCGAGGCTGCGATTAAGTTGTGCCGGACTTTAGGCAGGACACGCTTGATAACGACGAAAAATGGCTATCACGGCAAGACAATGGGGGCATTGAGCGTGACTGCAAATGATGTCTACCAAAGCCCGTTCCAACCGTTGTTGGGCGACATCGATTGTGTTGAGTTCGGCGATTTGAACGCAATGGAAGACGCTTTAAAGCAGGGCTCAAAAGCGGCTGTCATCATAGAGCCTATTCAGGGAGAAGGAGGCGTTCGCATACCGCCTTGCGGTTATCTGAAGGCAGTTAAAGCTCTGTGTGTCAAATATGATGCGTTACTAATTCTGGATGAAATTCAAACAGGTATGGGGCGTTTGGGTAGATGGTGGGGAGCTGACTTTGAACAAGTTACTCCGGATATCATGCTGTGTGGCAAAGGGCTGTCTGGTGGCATAGTGCCGGTTTCGGCTATGGTCGCAACCCCGGACGTATTTAAAGCATTTAATCGGGATCCTTTTATCCATACCTCGACCTTTTCTGGTGCGCCTATTGCCATGGCTGCTGTTAAGGCTGCAATAGAAGCAATAGAAAACGATGATTTGACAACCAAAGCAACAGCCCTGGGCAAGCAAATTAAAGAAGGCCTTGAACATACGGTTAGGCACAATTGTGCCCATTTAGTAAAAGAAGTGAGAGGGATTGGTCTGTTGATCGGTGTGGAGCTGCATTCACCGGGTCTGGCAGGCGCCTTAATAGCAGAGCTGATAGAACGACGTTTGATTGTTAATTACTCGCTTAATGCTGGGGCAGTGTTGCGCTTCACTCCTTCTGCGGTAATGAGCCAAAGTGACGTGGTGTTTTTACTAGAAGCATTTGAAAGTGCATGTATTGCATTAGCTGAGCAATACCCAAGTTTAAATTCAGTTGGAGTGATTTAATTATGAGACGTGTTGAGATCCATGCGGTTATCCCTAATACCCAGGCAGATCACGTATTTGATACCTTATCCGATTTCCGCCACTACGCAGAACTTGTCGACACGGTTGTCAGTGTTGAGATGGATAGAGAATCCGCACAAGAGGCCCAAAGTAGCTGGGTCGTCAAGTTTCGCAATGGCCTGCTTAAATGGACCGAACGGGACTGGTTCAAGCGAGAAGAACTTCGGCTGGAGTTTGAGCAAATCGATGGCGACTTTGAGGAGTTTTTGGGAGCCTGGCATATAGAACAACTGGATGGTGATGTGAGAGTTGCCCTGATCGTCGATTTTGATTTTGGGGTGCCTTCTCTGGAAAGCATAGTAAATCCAGTTGCTGCCCGGGTATTAACCGATGTAACCCAGCAAATATTGAAAGGGTTATTTAGTGAGGACGTGCGATTTAATGACGCACCTCAAGAATCAGAAGTAGAACTCAGTGCCTAAGCCTGCATGCTGTAGCAACTAAGTTGTCAAGGAATAGGTTAAATATTTTAGAATCGAAGGAGAATGACATGAGTCACCCAAAAAAGGCTGCTGATAGCTGGGAATATCCAAGAACTAAAGAACAAAGAGATAGTTTGTACGCTAAGCATGCATCAGATGAAACTGTACCTATGGGGAACTTGCTATCCGACATAGCGCCTAAAACCATCTTTAAAGCAATTCAAATCATGCTGGCAAAAGGGTCCATAGAGCAAAAGTTGCTGCCCCTGGCTTTGGACTGCAGTGCGTTTCAGAAAGAGGATTTTACCTATAGTAAGACTCAAATTGAACAAGTGGTAGACAACCTGAAGCAGATCCCTTTTCGTGAAAAGGGCATGAAGTGGATCATTGATTTTAACGGTGAATTGAGAGTGCAATTCTACGGAGAGCGAATCGTTAACATTCCATATGAAAAGATGGTTGAGCGTGTAGATATCAGTCGTGTCGGTGACTGTTTCAGAGATGTTTTGGGCATCAATACTGAAGTCTTTAAGCGTGATGATAAAGGCCGTCCCACATTGCAAATTGAACGGATCGCAGCCCTTGCACAGCCAAACTATTCCGCGTTTTTGGGCAAAGATGAACTTGATGTGTATAAGCTGGAGCTTCAGGAGTATCACGACAAAAAAGTGGTCAACTGGATGAAAACAGTATGCAGCCCGAATGCATCTACTGTGATAGATGACAGTTATTTTGCTTTATCACCCAGTGAAGATGGCAAAGGGACTAAGCTGGAATTTGCGGCTTTGCAAGAGTTTCCGTTGCCAAGGATCATGGTGTTATTTGGGTTGAGCAAGTGGAAGTGGTATCGAGAGTGGTTGACTCGCGGGGCATATCGCCGTTTTTGGAATGATACATCCGGTAACGTACTAAAAATGTATGCCGGTGAGAGTGTTGCAACAGGAAAACCGAGATCGGTAAGCAAAACGAGTCGAGATAAATGTAGCGAGGCACGGTAGTAACATGGAGTTTCCGTATTCTTTTTATATTGCTCTGGATGGAAATGGGCTGAATGGATTAGAGGGCCGCGCAGGGATGTGCGCCTTTCGCTATGATCCTGAATCAAAGAAATATGACTACCTAATTAAGTATTATGACGGCATGGCGGGCGGCCATGCCGTCAGTGTTAGTCCAAATGGGAAAGTTGGTTTTTTAGGTAGTACGGGTCAGCACTTAATGTTTTTTGATACCCAGACACTGGAGGAAATAGGCCGAGTTTCGACCTTGTGGTACGAAAGTACTAATTCATCTATCAAAGGTAGCACCCATGCTGTGTGGATGAATGATGAGGAAGTGATCGTTGCGATCGGCGAGAGCCTGTGGAGCATTAACATCAAGGATCTTGATAAAGCAGAAGTCATTGCAAAGCATGGACTGAAAGTACCGCACGCGCTGAAAAAAACAGCCTCAGGAAATTACCTGGTGTATGGTGGTATGGATCACCCCGAAGAGGGAGAAGCAAAAGAAGTCGGTATATTGGATTTGCAGACTAAAGAGGTGCGAAAAATCGAGCTGCCTGCAACATGCTGGCATGTTGCCTGCCATCCAACGGAAGATAAATTTTATGCCCTGTCTTTTCGTGTTCTTCCACAAGGTGGTGATTGGCATGAATGGGCCATTTCGCTGTTTAAAGAGTATGTTTTTGAGATTGACGCGGTATCAGGAAAAGTGCTCAGACACTGGAGCGCTGGCCAAGACCTTCATGCACATATCAATTCGGATGTTTGTCTGTCAGAGCAAGAGTTGATTTATTGCAACGGAGCAAGCGGTACAATTGTGATGATTGACAGAGACGATTTTAGCTCATTCAGGATGATTGATGAGCGACCCAAGTTTCTTGCTCGTTTGGGCGCAACGCGACAACGCATGCGGACTTTTATCGACAGTATGACCAGAGGCTCCATTTTTACCAACGGCCATTTTCATTTGCGTGCTTTACGTGCTTCAAGGTGGACAATGTTAGACTCAGTTTATGCGTGTCAGTTGTCTTCAGATCAGAAGTACTTGTTCACTGCAAACAGAGGCTTAAATACAATCACGGTTTATAACTATCCCGATAATACCGTAAACTTATCGGTAAAAATGCCTTCAATGCAACAGTATGATGACACGCTGAAATGGTGGGGAGATCCACGCTTAGGTTTCCATCACAGTACATTACGAACAACACTGACGCCTCTGCAACAGAATACAAACGAAAACAAGAATAACGCGCTTCGAGTCTAGATTGGTGCAAGGGAGGTAAACATGTTGGCGCAAGTATTAGTAAATATATCAAAAGCTCCGCAAATCTTTTTTGCGAAAAATACCGTTCGACGTAAAGCGTATTCCTTTGATGTTGACCTGTCTCAATACTCACTCAGCGACTATGAGCAGATAATCGACGTGTTGCGCCAAGTTGAAGCAGAAGTATTAAGCACACCCGGGAATAGAGACAGGATGCACTGGGTGCACTTTAAAGACACAACCTACTTTTATGGTGAACAAGAATTCAAACTTCCTTTTGATGAATTTGTTGAAAAAGTCGACATAGCGCACGCGGGGGATTTTTATCGTGATTCAGTGGGCCTGGTTACACAAATTGTAAAGCGGGATACAAAAGGACGCCCAACTTACCAGGGTGCCCGTATTGTTGCTTTACCTCAACCTAATTACGCCGCATTTATGGGCAAAGGTAACTTAGACGTATACAAGCTTGAAAAGGTCGAATATGGTCAGAATGAGCACCGTGTATGGATGAAAACGGTGCACAGCCCAAATGGCTCTGCCGCGTGTGATGACGGGTATTTGCTGTTTAAACGTACGCCTGAAAATTATGTCAAAGTGGCATTTCTGGCTTGCCAGAGTTTTCCGGTTCCCCCGCTAATGGCTGCACTGTTTTTAGATAGGTGGAAGTGGTTTAAAGACACGCTTACAGAAGCAGCATACAGGGGATTTTGCAACAGAATGATGAAGAATATCATTGCATGCTATGAAGGCAAAAGCTACAAAGTAGGAAAGTAAGGTGTACGTAAGCTTATACCTATCCACATAACTAAGTCGCCAATCTCGGTGATAACAAGGAAAAATCTGTGACCTTTTGTCTCAGGTGTAGATTCTAAATGAGAAATTTTAATATAGTTATCGCGGAGTTAAGCTCTCAGATTGGTATAAATATGCGTATATCGTCGCCTAAATATGCAATATCACAATCAGTTTGAGCACGCTCTATGTATGTGTGTAATTCACCTTGCCAGGAATTTTAAAACCATGTCGCATTGTAAAACGGCCAGTATTTGAATGCTGGCCTTTTATCTTATGAAAACGGGCGTAATACCAATTTTACTTAATACCTGTTCAATTTGAAGGAGTAAATCTGCCGCTAACTACGTTAAAAATTTATAATTTAGAACAACTAAATAGCAAGATTTTTGCCTTGTTATCGACCCTATTTTCTCGCCTCAAAATAGAACACCTAATTAAGCAAATTGGTATAAATCAGAGGTTAGCATCGGAGTTTCACAACTCTAATGTGGTTTGAGTCCGACAAAAGCGTTACAATTCAACCTTAGTTAGTGCAGGCAGAGAATTCCGCGTGACCGTTGACCGTCAACTTATCAGTACCTTACACACCGCATTTAATGGCATCTTTCAACAATCACTGTATGCCGATAAAGTAATCCAATACCATTTACATGATAATCCACAGTGGCGCCGTGAAGATAAAGCCTACTTTGTCACAACACTGTATGATTTGGTGCGTTTTGCGCGCAAGTTGACGTATCTTAGTCAAGCCAGTGACCAGGATTTCTGGCCTGTCTGGCAGGCTTACCACATGCTCAAAGACGACCCAATTCCTGATTGGCCAGAAATGTGTGACTTATCAACGGCAGAGCTACAAACCCGGCTGGCGGCCGCCCCCCTGGCAATTCAGCTCAGCTATCCTGATTGGCTGGATGCATTGGGTGCTTCTCAGCTTGGAGAGCAGTGGCCCGTGGTCGCTGAAGCGTTAAATCGTGCGCCGGGCTATTATCTCAGAGCCAATACCTTGAAAAGCTCAGCGCAGTCACTTGCCAGTAAGTTAGCGAAGGAGCAGATAGCCTGTGAACTCGTCTCCTCATCGTTGCCGGATACCCTTGCGATAGAGGCGGTTGATAAACTGTTTAAATCCAGCGCGTTTCAGGCAGGTGAGTGCGAAATGCAAGACGCTGGCTCTCAGCAAATAGCGCCGTTACTTGACCTGGCACCAGGCATGAAAGTGGTCGACGCCTGCGCCGGTGCTGGCGGCAAAAGTTTGCATATTGCAGCTTTGATGAACAACAAAGGTCGTCTGTTGTCGATGGACATTCATCAGCATAAACTGGACAACCTGAAAAAGCGTGCAAAGCGTGCCGGTTGTCACATGATTGAAACCAGGGTTATTAAAAATAATAAGACTATCAAGCGCCTGAAAGACAAGTTTGACCGAGTCTTGCTCGACGTGCCGTGCTCCGGAACTGGGGTGTTACGGCGTAATCCGGACAGTAAGTGGCATCTGAACGAGCAAAGCATTGATGAGCTCATTGCGCTTCAGACAGACTTATTACAGCGTTACAGCCAAATGTGTCGTCCGGGTGGTAAGCTGGTCTATGCAACCTGCTCAGTGCTGCCGGTTGAAAATCAACAGCAGGTTGCACAGTTTCTGGATGCAAATCCCGACTGGACATTGCAGCAAGAGCTAAGTCTGTTGCCGGGTATCAGTTCAGAATTTGACGGATTTTATGGCGCCGTATTGTGCCGTAACGATTCACCACTAGATTAAAATAGGATAAAACACATGAACCCCATTATTGCCCTGCTTAAAGAGCACAATATTAGTGATGAAAAAATCAATGAGGTTTTTCAGGCACTGACCGAAAATCCCCTGATGGCTATGGCGGTTGTTCAGCAACTTAATATCCCTGCTGACAAACTACAACAGCTGATGGCACTTGTGATGCAGAACCCGGCTCTGATCAAGGAAGCCGTACAGGAACTCGGCCTCGATTACGATAAAGTGGAGCAAGCAAAAGCGCAGCTTAAACAATAAGTAATCTTAACTACACGTGAGCGAGCCGAATACCCAGATCGGCCAGCTCATCGCACGTTTCTTTTCTTATATCTCATCAGACAAATTCACTTCCTTTGACTAAACTAAATGCTATTCGCTTGGTAGCACCCATTTATGATAAGGACACTGAATGCTTTCCAGCAAAACACTCGAACATGATTCACCCATGGTCTTTGTGCTCTTTGCGGCCTTGGCCTGTTTGCTCTATTTTTTCCGACCTGGCTTTATGCCCGCAGTGCAACAAGCTGAAAAGCCGCTACAAGCCCTATTTCCGAAGAACTTGCATCAGTATCTCAGCAACCCCAATGCAACGCCGGTACTGGGGGTCGATGTATCTCATTATCAGGGTGCTGTAGACTGGCAGCAAGTTGCGAATACCGGAGTGCAGTTTGTTTACATCAAGGCTACGGATGGCATTACTTATCGCGATCCTGCATTTTACTCTCACCTGAAGGGCGCGCAGGCGGCCGGTTTGCAAGTGGGAGCTTATCATTTCTTTGAGCCAGATGACGATCCCACTAAGCAGGTCGAAAACTTTGTGACGACCGTACAGGGAGTCGGGCTGACGCTAATGCCTATGCTGGATGTGGAGATCACCAGTAACCGCTCCCCCGAGCAGATCAGCAACGGGGTTGCAAAATTCATCGCAACTTTGCAACAGCGCACTGGATGCCAGACGATTCTTTACAGCTATGGCGACTTTTGGCAAAAAAACTTATCGTCCCAATTTGCCAATCAACCTTTTTGGCTGGCTGATTACGCTGACAGCCCCAGTGTGCCAGAGCAGGCGAAGGCCTGGTGGTTGTGGCAATACTCAGATTCCGCACAACTTGCAGGGGTGAATACCCAAGTTGATGTTGATGTGGTGATAGCCGGTGAATCGGGGCTTAATGCTATGAAGTGCACAGCAGAGGGAGCAAAATCATGAACTTTGCAAAAAAGCTCTGGCAGCATGAACACACGGTCATGCGGGCATTGTTGTTGCTTATTGTGGTGACGTTTTTAACTTTGGTGGTGATCCACTACCACGACTGGCAGCATCGCCCGGATGCGTTGTATCTGAGTAATCAGGCGTATCTGCATCACGTTGAGGTTCAGGCGCTGGACGATTTATTCTATCTGGCCGAGATCAATGGCCTGCTTAAAGTGGTTGAAAGCAGTCAGGTGGGCGTGTCTTTCATTGCTGAATTTAAAGTCGATGTTGGCAATATGATCGCGACGGTCACGCATTATTTGCAGCAAGGGATTAATCTTAACCTTGCGTCACTGGTTGCCGTGGAGATCCTGTCCTTACTCAGTGAAGCCGCTCACGTCATCGTTATGCCGTTATTGGTGGTCACTTTGAGCGGTGCGACAATCTGGCTGTGTGCTGAGCTGTTTGGCTTGCCTGTGGTGTTGTGTGCGGTCTTAAAGCGGGTGTGTGAAGGTCTGTTACTCACTTTTGTGTTGCTGCACTTGATGTTGCCTTATGCCATTCATATTAGCGGCGCTATCAGTCATTCTGTCAGCGGCAGCTATAAAACCACGGGTCGCACCGCATTATTGCAATATCACCAGGACGTCACGCACGGACAAAATAAAGCGTCGCTAAAAGATAAAGCTGAGTCGAGCATTCATGAATTGGAAAAAGTATCGCCTAAGCATGTCAGATATCAGCAAAATGCGTTGTCACACTACCTGGTGAGTACACTGGCGGTGAACCTGTTTGACCTGATCCTAATGCCATTGCTGCTTATCTGGGGGTTTTATCGTATTGTGAAAGGGCTGTACCTGCATGCACAGGAAACCTATCGGATGGTAAAAAGTGGTGAGGCAGAAACGATAAAAGGGCCATAAAGGCCCTTTGGTGAAGTATCGTTCAAGTTAGTTTGGTTACTCTAACCCCTTAAAGCAACCAACCAATTGTTTTGCAACTGAGGCATATCTCATTAAGTTTCTAAGCTAGCGAGAGGAAAAACCCTGCAATTGCTGCGCTCATTAGGTTAGCCATAGACCCTGCTAAAACCGCCCTGAGCCCTAAGCGTGCGATATCCTTTCGTCGACTTGGCGCCATACCGCCCAGTCCGCCTAGTAAGATGGCTATCGATGACAAGTTAGCAAATCCACATAACGCGAATGTGACAATCGCTTGTGTGTGCTCACTTAACGTGTCGCGATAATTCATAAAATCCAGGTAAGCAACAAACTCGTTTACAACCAATTTCTGGCCGATAAAGCTGCCTGCCTGAGTGGCTTCTGCCCAAGGTACACCTAACATCCAGGCAACCGGAGCAAATACATAGCCCAAAATCTCTTGTAGTGTCAGTGTCGGATAGTCAAATAACCCACCGATACCGCCAAGTAACCCGTTTAATAGTGCAATCAGTGCCACAAAAGCCAGTAACATAGCACCGACATTCAGTGCCAGATGCATACCGCTTGACGCGCCAGCTGCCGCCGCGTCGATCACATTTACCGGCTTGTCGTCGCCACTGTCTACCTCAGCGAGGTTCTCTTTTGGCTTCTCGGTTTCCGGCACTATCATTTTGGCCATCAGGAAACCACCCGGTGCTGCCATAAAGCTGGCTGCGATCAGATATTTTAATTCAACACCAATGGCGACATAGCCAGCCATGACTGAACCTGCCACCGTTGCCAGACCACCGACCATCACAGCAAAGAGTTCTGACTGGGTCATCTTAGGGATAAAAGGTTTTACAATTAAAGGTGCTTCAGTTTGTCCCACAAAAATGTTTGCCGTTGCCGACAAAGACTCAGGTCTGGACGTTTTCAGCAGTTTTTGTAGACCACCCCCTAAGATTTTGATGATCCACTCCATGATACCAATGTGATATAACACACCGACCAGAGCTGAGAAAAACACGATTACAGGTAATACCTGGATCGCAAAAATAAACCCTATGTTGTCTGCACCCGCTAATGGGCCAAACAGGAAACTGATCCCGTCATTGGCATATCCAATGACAGATGAAACCGCTTTCGACATGGCCGCCAGCGCGTTTTTACCGGCTTCTACAAAAAGTACAAAGCCACCTATGAGTATTTGCATGATAAATGCGATACCCACGGTTCGATAATTAATGGCACTACGCTTGGTGGAAGCCGCGTAGGCGATGGCCAGTAGCATTAACATGCCGACTAAGCTCATTATTGTTGTCATGCCAGATTGTTCCCGTATTATTCTTGCAGTAAATATTTTATTTTACTTTTAATAATATCAATCGCAACGCGATTCATACCGCCACGGGTAACGACCAAGTCGGCATTGTGCTTTGAAGGCTCAATAAACTGGTAAAACATAGGTCTTACCGTTGCCTGATATTGCTCAACCACCGAAGAGATACTTCTACCGCGAGTTTCTATGTCTCGTTGCATTCTTCGCAGCAGACAGATATCAAGCGGTGTATCAATAAATACCTTGATATCAAATTCTTCGATTAATGCTGGATCGCTTAACAGTAAGATCCCTTCAACAACTAAAATCTTTGCCGGGTTTACCGTGCGTGTCTCACTACTGCGTGTATGTTGAGCATAGTCGTAAGTCGGTACTTGTACAGACTTACCTTGACGCAGTTGCGTCAGGTGCTCTTTCATTAGCGCATGTTCAAACGCATCCGGATGGTCATAGTTCGTTTGAGTTCTGTGTTCAAACGGCAAATGCGATTGATCTTTGTAATAAGCGTCTTCTTCTATAACGGCAATGGCACCCGATTCAAGCTCGTTTACTAATTCGTTATAAATAGTTTGACTAAAAAGAGACTTACCGGACGCAGATGCGCCGGCGATGGCTATAATTGTTCGTGTCACTAAAGTTCACACCCAGCAGCTGTTAATGTTGGAAGATCACAATAGCAAAAAAGACACGATTAATCTCTTTTGCCTCGCTTAAGGAGCAAATTTAATTGTTTTGGTTATAACAAAACAGGACTTATGTCCGCTGGTCCAATTAGCGGCAGGATTTAATTAATATAGGTACAAATTGTTTTTTGTTATGCTTTTATGACAGCGGACTTATGTCCTGTACGTTAATTTTGGCTACAAATAAAGTAACACCCTCTGACGAGTTACCACGACAAAAAAACAAAATCGTTGTGCGTCAGAATAAACAAATGAGAGGTAAATTATGGCAAGAGCAATCATATTAATGGCAGACAGCTTGGGCATTGGTGCAGCGCCCGATGCCGAAAAGTTTGGAGATGCTGGTGCTAATACCTTCGCTCATTTGTTAGCAGCTTATAAGCAAGAAAAAGGCGAAGCCTTATCTTTACCTAATTTAAGTAAGTTAGGTTTAGTTGCCGCATGTGAAGCCGCAGGCAAAGAAACGTGTGAAGTTGCCGAGCGCAGCGAACCACAAGCAGCCTGGGGCTATGCAAAAGAGTTATCCAGTGGTAAAGATACACCGTCTGGACACTGGGAAATGGCAGGCGTACCTGTGTTATTTGATTGGGGTTATTTCCCCAACACACAGCCGTGTTTCCCACAAGAATTTATTGATGAGTTGTGCAAGCGTGCAGAGCTCCCCGGTATTTTAGGTAACTGCTATGCGTCGGGTACAACCATCTTAGAGCAACTGGGTGAAGAGCACGTCAAAACTGGCATGCCTATTTGCTACACCTCAGTTGACAGTGTGTTTCAAATAGCCGCACATGAGCAGTCATTCGGCCTTGACAAGCTTTATCAAGTATGTGAAATCGCACGGGCACTGCTTGATGAAATGAATATAGGACGAGTGATTGCGCGGCCATTTATAGGCACTTCGAGTGCCGACTTTATTCGTACTGGTAATCGTCGCGATTACTCAGTGTTGCCACCGTCGCCAACGGTATTAGACAAGCTGGTAAACGATGGTGGTGAGGTGATCAGTATCGGTAAGATCGCAGATATTTATGCGCATCAAGGTATTACGCAAAAGCACAAAGCGCCTGGACTGATGAATCTGCTGGAAAAAACCAGCGAAGTCATTGACAGTGCGCCTGACCATAGCTTGATCTTCACTAACCTGGTGGATTTTGACGAAAAATTTGGTCACCGCCGCAATGCGGTTGGATATGCAGAAGCGTTGGCGCAATTTGATGCCTATTTGCCGACGATACTCGATCAGTTAAAAGACGATGATCTGCTGCTTATTACGGCCGATCACGGTTGTGATCCGACCGCACCGGGCACAGACCACACCCGCGAATACGTGCCAGTATTGGCGTATCGTAACGGAATGAACAATACTCCGTTAGGTGAAAGAAACAGCTTCGCAGATATGGGTCAGACACTGGCTCAATGGTTTAACTTATCTGCTTGTGATTATGGTGATGGCTTTGCAGCCCAACTCGCTAAGGCTTGATTTAAAGGAAACATGTTATGAGTACTCCGCATATTAATGCTAACCCAGGTGATTTTGCAGAAACGGTGCTAATGCCAGGGGACCCACTGCGTGCCAAGTACATTGCTGAAAACTTTTTGCAAGACGCACGTCAGGTAACGGACGTACGCAACATGTTTGGTTTTACCGGCACTTATAACGGTAAGCCAGTTAGTATTATGGGCTCAGGCATGGGTATTCCATCTATGTCTATTTATGCTCGCGAGCTGATTGTCAGCTTTGGTGTTAAGAATTTAATTCGAATCGGTACTTGTGGTGGTATCAATCAGGATACCAAAATTCGTGATGTGATCTTCGCGCAAGGTGCCAGTACAGATTCAAACGTCAACCGCGCTCGTGTGCGTGGCTATGATTTTGCCGCGCTGGCCGACTTTGGTCTGCTTGAAAACGGTGTTAACGCAGCTCGTCGTCTGGGTATTGAAGCAAAAGTAGGCAACGTGTACACCACAGATACCTTCTATCAGGCCGACAGCAGCTTTTACCCTGAACTGGACAAGCTGGGTGTACTGGCTGTTGATATGGAAACGGCTGGTCTGTATGGCGTTGCCGCTGAATACGGCGCAAAGGCGATGGCTCTGTTCACTGTGAGTGACCACGTGATCACCGGTGAAGCAACGCCCCCGGAAGAGCGTCAAAGCACGTTCAATGAAATGGTTAAGATCGCACTAGAATCAATTTAACGAATTCGGTCCTTTAACAGGGCCTCCCTGTTCCTTGGTAACGTAATCGCAGAGTTTTGGAGACACGCCTAAAACAACGCGAATCACACCCAAAAAGCCGCACTTAGTGCGGCTTTTTTTTAACCTGCGATTTGTTGGCTTGCTGAGCATAGCCACACATTTCAGGAGTTGCTCTTCAAGTGCTTCCGAACGTTTATTGACTATTTTATACCAATTTCACTAAATACCTGTTCAATCTGAAGGAGCAAATATGACGCTAACGGCGTTAAAAATTTCTCATTTATAACCTTTACCTAAGGTATGAGTTCGCAAATTTTTGCCTGGTTAGCGAGCATATTTTCTTGCCTCAAAATAGAACACTTAATTAAGCAAATTGGTATTAGTTGTTCCGATATAAGTGCTCTGATCTTTAAGCTTCGTTGGTTTTATATCGCCAACTCGCGATATACTCAGGGTGATTGTTTTTATATTAGGTTCAGAGATGATGGCTTTTTCGATGATGTTACTGACCTGGGCGTTGGCTGTTTCAACACAGAATACATGTACTTTGCCTGTTGAGTTATTCAAAACACAGGCAACCAACCAGCCGCATCAAGCCATACAAACCTATTTAAACCATAAACAAAGTCTCCGACGAACGCTCTGCGCAGACACCACTCTGGTATATCGCTACTTACTGATGGCTGCAACCCGAGAACAAAACTGGCCGCTGGTTGAGGAGGCAGCCATGGCGCTCCAATCGACTCATCTGGCTTCTGATGTGGAAGGAAAAGAGCTCAATATTATCAATAATATCGGAGTGGCCTATCGCAAGGCCGGCCAACCTCAGGATGCCCTGGCACATTATCGCTGCGCCTTAACCTATGCGAGAACACACGATACCAGAGCGCTCATTAAGATTAATATTGCGATAGTACACCGTAATATCGAACAGCCTGCAATTGGTTTTCGTTTACTTGAAGGCATAGACGAGGGGTATTTACCGAGTGTTATACTGGCAGGCTTGCATGTAGCCAAAGGTAACACGGCTTTGCAGCTCAAACGCTATGATGAAGCACTGCGCGCTTATCAGCAGGCTCGCAATCATTATCTGAAAATAGAAGACAGGCGTAATGCCCAGGCTGTGGTTGCTAATATGCTGGTTGTGGCGTTGGCGACGAATGACTTGGGGAATTATGATCGGCTACGCCCTCAGAGCACACTTGATCTCGGTTTGCTCACTGACCACGGACAGCGTTTTGTAAATTGGCTGGACACCTTCCGGTCATATAATGCTGCTAATAATCTGAGTCAGACACAGCAGCAACAACTCCAGGACATACAGGAAATAGCAGCAGATTATCGTGAGTTTGTTGTGTTGTTGTCGGCGCGTTTTGGTCTGAATCAGGATGTGGCGCTACGAACTCGAAATAAAAGCCACCATTCACCTCTGTCGGGTGCGTTGGCTAAACACTGGTGCCCGTCGTTATAACAACAGTGGTTTTTGATGGTTTAGCATAAAAATTTGTTTTTACCTCACTTTATGCCAGATTTAAGGGGCGGGCATAGTAAAATGATCGGGAGCAATTATGGCAAACTGGGTGAATGGTAAAGTGGTCGAAAAGCTGTGGTGGACACCCAGCTTATTTAGTATCAAAGTGGCGGCAGACATCGACCCTTTTTGTGCCGGTCAGTTTACCAAGCTGGCTTTGCCTGTTGAAGATAAGAAAGTGTCTCGCGCATACTCTTTCGTTAATGCGCCTCAGGACCCACTACTCGAATTCTTTCTGATCGAAGTACCGGATGGTCAGTTGTCTTCTCCACTGGCCTCGTTAGACATTGGCGATGATATTCTGGTGGCAGGTAAACCCAGCGGATTCTTTACACTCGATGAAGTACCGGACGCCAGCGTACTGTGGATGCTCAGCACCGGAACCGCGATAGGTCCTTTTTTATCAATGCTAAGTGATGGCAAGCTATGGAAGCGGTTTGATAAAGTGGTTCTGGTGAATGGTGTGCGTCATGCGCAGGACTTATGTTATCAAGACATGCTACTGGATACCGAAAAAATATTTAAGCAGTTTAATTATGTCCCTTTGGTCAGCCGCGAGCGGGCCGAACATACGCTGTCCGGGCGAGTCACAAGTTTGCTGGAAAGCGGTGAACTGAGCCGCCATTGTGGTTTTGACCAATTACCCGCAGACAGTCAGTTTATGTTGTGTGGTAACCCGCAAATGGTGAAAGATACCAGCGCGTTATTGCAGACCATGGGTTTTTCACGGAATCGGCGTGCAAAACCAGGCCACATTACGGTAGAGCAGTATTGGTGAGTTAATGGTAATGTATTGAGAGATTGACACCGTAACAGCGTGAATCTTGCCTGAACCTGTATTCTGATCCGCGAATTTGTTATCTTGCAGGCCAAATTGTCCCATCAAAAGGTAATTTATGAAGTACCTACTTGTTCTGATTGTGCTAATCTACTCTGTTTCCGGGCTGGCAAACCCGGCGCTTGATGAAGAGGCCAGTGAATATCAGCTAGCAAAGACAGAGCAGGAGTTAGCGGCCGAAGCTGTGGTAGACAAGCTTATCATGGCATACAACGCACAGAATATTCGCCAGTTCATAGAGTTATATGCAGAAGACGTTGAGTTTTATATGTATCCACAAACGCTGATGTTTAAGGGCAAAGAAAAACTTATTGAGCGTTATGGACTGATGTTCAAAAAAATGCACTGTCTTAAAGCAACGTCAATAAAGCGAGTGACGCATGGCTCAATCGTTATTGATCATGAAACCTCAGAGATCTGCAGTACAGAGCCGGGTGTCGTTGATAAACGCTCAGAGTTTGTCACTAGCTATCAAATTGAAGAGGGTAAAATTAAAAAAGTGGTGTTTTTCCGCTAATCACAAAAGCGCACTGACTGAGTCGTTCTAGTCAGATGCGCCATTTTGGGACTTGTTATGGCTGGTGTTACTACCAGTGCTCTACCAGCTCTTTAAAGCTTGGGTTAGTTTCCAGCACCTGAAATGACGGTTCGTGTGTTAGTTCGTTTTTCAGGTTGGGTGAGTAAGCCAGGGCCATTTTAATGTCGGCTATGGCATCTGCTTGTTGTTCCAGCATGGCATAAGCACAAGCGCGTTGCCAGTAGGCGTAGCCGTAGTCGCTGTCGATTTCTAGTGCCTGGTTACACAGGTTAATGGCCGGACCGGTTTGCTCCAGTTCCAGCAGTGCATCTGCCTTATACACCAGTGCTTCGACGTCATCAGGCTGGCGCTTAAGGATTTCGTCATACATCTCGATTTTACCTTGCATATCACTTTCCAGATTGGCCCGCATCCACAATGAATGGACCTCATTGGTGATGGTGATTTTGCGGTGGTTATTGAGGATTTCTTCTGAGCGCTCTTTGAGCTTTTCCTCCAAGGTGCCGAGTCTTTGTTCATACTCTGCCGTAATATCGCCCACCCGATCATTAACGGTTTCTTCTACCTTATTTTTGATATCGCGTAGTGAGTTCCAACCGGCCAAAACCAGCAGTGAGGCGGTCGCGGTAATAATAAATAACACGTTGTTGATGGTGTCTGTGGTGTAAGTCAGTGCCCGGTCGGCAGCATCCAGTTGTTTGTGAGTGAGCTGTAAGGTGACATCTTCACGTAATTTTTGCTGATCCTGCCGTAAAGACTTTAATTCATCCAGCACATAGCGTTCCATTAGCGGGCGATACATGGGCTCTTTCAGCTGTTGTAATGCTTGTTGCTGCTGCTGTTCAGTCAGGGTTGTTGTAGGTTGTGAAGCGTGTGCGGTAAGGGTACAGCACATCAGTAAAGAGACGAAAAGGAGGATATTTTTTAACATAGCAGTGATCTGTTTGAGAGTTTGGTCTAGCATGTTGCATGAGAGGCTCAGAAATTGCAAAGTCTGCGGATGTAGTTGCGCAGGTTCTGGTCGAGATAGCAGGTATTGAGGTTAAAAATATTGCATGAGGTATTGCACGGTATTTAGGGGAGGTTTTTTAACTTTGCTGGCATCGCTGGTCATGTCTCTCGATTTAGTCGCCGCAAATCTGGAACCGCGTCCCGTGATTGTGCCCTCACCTGAGCCGGACATCCAACTCCAGGTGGTAACTGAAGAATGGGTGCCTTACAACTTCATCAATCAACAGGGGCAGGTCGATGGGCGTGCAACCCAAAAAGTGCGCGAAGTGCTGGACGCTGCTGGTGTCAGCTACGAAATTCTGGTTTTCCCCTGGACCAGGGCGATGAAAATTGCGCAGACTCAGCCCAACACCATGATTTATTCGATTTTTCGAACACCCGAGCGCGAAGCCCATTTTGAATGGGCGTGTCCTTTGTTAAGACCGGTCAAAGAGCATCTCTTTCGGTTAGCCTCCCGAAACGATATAAAGCTTAATTCACTTGACGATGCTAAGCGCTACATTACTGCTTTGGTCAGAGGCAGTGTGACCCATGAATATCTGCTCTCCAAAGGGTTTAAGGGCGGTGTCAACCTGGACTTGTCTGCTGAGCCCAGCTCGTTGGCCAGAAAGCTACTGGCAGGGCGGGTAGATTTTCTGATTACCACAGAGTTTACCATCTATGAGGCGCTGCGTCTGATCGGTAAGCCCTACGAGACAGTTACTTCCGCGCTGGAAGTACGTGACCGTTCGGGACAGAGGGCGTGTATGGCATTTCATCCTGGCACAGAAAGTGAATTCATTGATAAGATTCGTCGGGCTCTGGCGGAGCACAACCGAAGTTATATTGGTCCTTAATTGGTTCTCCATTTACCCATCTTTTTCAACTTTATTGACGACTTCTTGAACAAATTTGACGTCTCTGTCACAGTGACAATGCAACACATTCTGTTTGCTATCAAATAAAAATATAATCAAGGAGTTAGAGTATGAGTATAGCTAGAATTTTAATCCCGCTGTTAGGCTCTCTGATATTGGCCATGGCGTTCAATACCAAGGCAATGACTTTGTCAGAGTTACACCAGATTAAAAAGGGCAAGTTTTTTCTCGCTGGTAACACACCGGATGAACCGGTTGTGAGTTTAGCGCTTAAAAAGCGTGGTGCAGGTGAATACAAAAGTACAAGTTCAAGCGCGCTGCAGTGGCGTAAAACGGCAGATGGACTCCAGGCCACCCTCCAGTCACCCGAGCTAATATGGGAATTTACTGAGCAGGGGACGCCTTTTCGTTCAGAGATCTATCAATGGAGTGTATACCCTAAAGGCAGCGGCGATGAAGTGACCTATGTTCAGCATATTCGTATAGTGCGGCTGGATACTATGGAAGTGGTGGAGACCAGCCAGCAGAGTTTTTCCGGCTTGTTATTATCGGCAAAAGCGATGGATGAATGGCCTACTGATCTGGCTGAAGGGGTCTGGTCGCTGCCGGCTGTTGATCATATATACCAAGGTGCAGACTCAGTATCTGTATTTGGTGATGTTGATGCGCGCTTTTTTGCTAATGGGCGTGGCGAGATAACACATTATGACAACAGCACCAGTCGTTTCAAGTGGCGTTTAAGAGGGAATCGTTTGTCTTTAAAGTATTGGCGCAATGGTGTGAAAAAGAAATTTACATTCAGAATTGTAGAGCCGGTCAACGGAATTGGTCTGCGTGTGATTGCCACTTTGCATGATACCGATAATACTGCGCCATTGGTCCGTACGGGCTTCATGATTAAGCAACAGGATCTGCACTTCAATTACGACAATACGGTAGGTGCTTGGCGCAGCGGCGATATTCGTTACGATTACTATGAAGACCATATCCATATCCCAAACCTGGCCTTCCCTGCGTCCCTTTGGGCTTTTAATCAGAATGGGGAAATAGAGCGACAGAAGATAGTGCACCCAGAGCTGGGCACCGTGACGGTGTGCCCCGATGATACTTGCTATGTTTCTTGTGTTTTCAAGATGAAGTTACTGGCGCGAGATAATGATATCTTGTACATCTCATTTACATCGGATTCTGAGCTGGTACCGGGCGGTCCTCATGTCTTTATGGGTAAAGCCGTCAAACCTTTTCAGCTGAAAAAGCAACATAGTGTATCTGGTTTTAACTATAGCTGGCTGAGCCAAACTAGGTTTACGGTGAAATCAGGGGACGAGTCTGAACTTTACTTCTTTTCATTAATGCCGACAGCTAATGGCGAGTGGGAGTATCTTTATTCAAAAGGCACCCCCAGAAATGTTCAGGGACAATTCTCCGTGGTGGACGGTAAGCTTCATCTTTCTGCCACTGACGGAGCGGTCCAGGTCGTTGAAATAGTGGATGCTAATCGCAAAGCGATATCGGTTTGTCGTTACCCTCTTGGTACCCAGTGTGGTGCTGGTGACGAAGCAACTATGGTATTTCACAACGGGTTAGAGCAAATTAAGTAAATAATGGAACCAGGCTGCCTTGCGCAGGAGCCTGGTTCCATTATTCTGGCCAGTTGTCAGTGGCTCTAAACGGCTGTACTAGGTAGAAGCTGATATAAAGCGATGACAACAACAAGCGAAATACCAATGAGCAGGTAAGGTGAGCTTGTTGAGCGCTCGTTGGACTGAGCAACCAGATGTTTTTCATACAACTTGCGGCCATAGCCTGCATTGCCATCCAAGCGTGTTTGCGAGTAGCGGGGAAAAGCCAGAATACCCATAGTGGCAAACAGGGCGGCATTTACCCAATGTCCTTTCAGTAGTGTCAGTAATGCCAGCGTCAGCAAGGCAATGCCCGAGATCCATCTGATTAAATAAGCCATAGTGCGTCCGATGCAATAATAAAACAGGCTGTACTCTAGAGTTTGAGTTCTAATCTTGCAAGTGAATCGCCCTCAATATAGGTAAATTACAGGTTTAACCTATTTCTCTCACTCATTGAGTGGGTTATATCTCACATTTAGTGAACGTCTGGTATTAGCTGTTTTGCTGCACCAGGCCCAGTTCTACCGCTTTGAGTGTAGCCTGAGTGCGATCTCTAACCTGCAGCTTGCTGAGCAAATTAGAAACATGATTGCGAATAGTGCCTTCGGCCTTAAAGAGCTGGGCCGCAATTTCTTTGTTAGATAGCCCTTGTGCGATGAGCACAAGTATCTGCTTTTCGCGGTCAGTCAGCTCGGCCAGCACCGACTCTGCGTGTTTAAACACAGTGCTCAATGCACTCTGGATCACCAGCTTTCCGCAGTGCACAGCTTCAATAGCAGCTTCCAGCTCCTCCAGTTCAACGTCTTTTAGCAGGCAGCCGTTGGCTCCCAGTTGCAGGGCTTGCTGAAGCTTTGTGGTATCGTCAAATGTGGTAAGGATCAGTACTTTGGGTGCTGTTTGTAACCCGCTGAGTTGCTCCAGCACGCCAATCCCATCGAGCTCGGGCATACGCATATCCAGTAACACAACATCTGTATCAATCAGGCCTGCTGTGTAGTCGTTGATAAAGGCCAGGCCATTTTCAGAGCTGCTGCTACATTCGATATTTCCGCACAATCCCAGCAGTGCCTGCATGCCCTGCCGGACGAGCGCCTGATCATCAACTAAGTGAACTTTTATTTTATGCATTAACTGGTGTTTCCTTAAAACTAACTTGTACAACAAAGCCTTCGGATGAACTTTGCCAGGCAAAGTCACCTTTGAGTTCTCTCACCCGTTCTTGCAGGCCGAGTAAACCATTACCGGGCTCATTTTGCTTAGCAGGCGAGCCATTATCGATAATTTTCATCTTAAAATCCGCCTCGTCATTGGGGCAAAATTCAATGCTAAGGCGAGTGGCGTTACTATGTTTGAGGGTATTGGTGATGCTTTCCTGACAAACCCGCAAGATACAATGCGTATGGCTCAGGCTTTGCAAAACAGGATGCGGATAGAATGCCAGCGAGATTTCGATTCGGGGCACGTGATGGATAAGCTCCGCCAGAACCGCTTCCAGATCAAGAGGCTGCTCAGCACGTTTATCGCTGACCAGTGTGCGGATTTTCTCCAGCGTTTCGCGCGCCAGCGTATAGCTTTGTTGCAGCTGAGACTTGAGCGGCTCCTGCGCAGTTCTTCTGGCAACGTCGAGATTAACAATCAGGCTGGTCAGCTGATGGCCCACATCATCATGTAGTTCTCTGGCTAAGTGAAGTCGCTCTTGTCGTGAAACCGATTGCCCCAGTAAAGACTGGGTAGCCAGCAACTGGCTGTTGGCCAGCTGAGCCTGCTCTTTAGCGGCACGTTCCTGGCGCATCCTATGGCTTACTACGTAAGAAAATAAGTGAAACGAGGCAAACAACCCGGTTTCTACCCAGGGCCATGGCTGGGCCCAGTAGAGAATTTGAGTCAGTGGATAGGCAAGACTTGCAAAGATTATGTAGCAATAGGATTGCACCGGTGACAAATAGAAGGTCAATATGGCAATGAGCATTACACTGTAAATAAGGTAAACCGATGAGGGCAACATAAAGCCTGCGCTCAGGATCAGAACGGCCATAATCGCAAGTAGCCAGTACCTGACGGCATAGCCGTAGCTTTGCTGAGATTCATTGGTTACCAGCAAAATAAGCGGCAGCAGCAGCAAGTGAGGTAACCAGGTCCAGGCCGGAGCCTGAGAGAGCGCAAGGAGGCTTGGAATGGCAACCGCACACCAGGTGACAAGTGCTGTTACAAGCATAGATGGTTGATATTGAAAGTAAGACTGCACAGTAAAGTCATCGTTTGTATTGATATTCTGTACTTATATCAGATCCGAGCAAGAAAGGCAGTATGACGAATGTCATTGTGTTTTAGTGACAATAGTGACATGAAGGGCGAATGGCTTTTCCCTATTCTGAACCAACATCAATTCAGGAGTAAAACGTCATGCAACACATTCATCAATTTTCACTGTTCATCCATATCATAGTGGGTAGTTGTACGCTGCTCTTATTTTGGGCACCTGTTTTGGCTAAAAAAGGGGGAAAGGTGCACAACCTGTCGGGCAAAGCCTACGTTTATTGTATGCAGCTTGTCGCCTTAACAGGCATTTTGTGCTGTGCACTGGTTTTGTTTGATCCCGTTTCCATTTATCAGGAGGCTTTTGAGCAGGCACAAAACCAGGCTGAGTTCATCCAAAACGCGCATGGACGGGCCAGCTTCCTGCTTATGTTGTCTTTCCTGGTCTTGACATCCGTTGTGCATGGTGTTCGAGCGCTCAAAGACAAGGCACCTCGTCAGTCATTAAGGCGGGCTGATATGATGTTCAACTACCTTGCCCTATTGTGTAGTGCACTTTATGTGGCTTATCTGGGCAGTCAAAGTGGCCAGGTGTTATATCTGGTGTTCAGCGTTATCGGTATGCTTGTGGCGATTAAGATGATGCGCTACACGTTTGCACAGGCAGTGCAGCCCAGGCAGTGGGTGATTGAACACCTGAGCGCGATGATCGGCTCAGGCATAGGGGTGTATACTGCATTTAGCGCTGTAGGAGGCCGGTATTTACTCGTTGAGATATTGGGAGAGCAGGCTATTTTAATGGCATGGCTGGCACCTTCAGTGGTGGGCACTCTAGCTCTGGTCGTCGCGAAACGTAAATATCAACAGCGTTACCGGGTGGCAGGCAAAGGCAAGTTAGCAGGCCAGGCTGAGCCGATCTAGATACCTACATTTGCGATTATTCTCTGTAAAAACAACCTGTTAAACTGCTCAGATAAGTGTGCCTGAACGTGCTGGAATAAGTAAACTGTTTAGGTACATTTATTAATCCTGAGATAAAGCGCCTCCAAATGAGTGCGAACCGTCTATGCTTGTATTTACATGGTCAAATTATGACCCAAATGACAACAGTTCGACGGGGCTAACTATGAATAAACTCTCACTGATATGCCTGATGCTGCTTTTCAGCTGTCATAGCGCGTTTGCAATACAGTTAATTGACCAGACCCACTGGACTGCGCTTGAGCGAGATAGCCAGCTTAAGCGCATGCACACCGAGCAATACCTGGAACTCGACTTAGCATCCGTCAGAGCAAAGTTTGTGGCTGCAAACACGCTGGACATGGCGTTGCCACTACCTAATGGTGAGTTTGTCACCTTTCGTCTGGAGCCCAGTCAGGTGATGGCGCCAGAACTGGCAAGAAAATACCCGGACATCATGACCTTTAAGGGAGTGGGGCTGGGAGAGCCCGGGAATTTTGGTACTTTTGATCTGTCACCCAAAGGATTTCACGGGATGTTTGAGCATCAGGGAAAAACAGTTTATATCGACCCGCAATCTGCATCTCATCGCTATCGCAGCTACTATTTTAACTCAACCAAGCAGCATTCACTTTCAGCTGATATCAAACGTCATCCGCCGCTCCGGTTTCCCGGTATTTCAGATGTCATGGTAAATAAACCAGGTGACCTGATGCAAACCAGTCAGATTAGTGAACGGATAGTCTATCGTCTTGCGGTAGCGGCTACCGGAGAGTATACCGCTTATCATGGTGGTACACGGGCTCTGGGTTTGGCAGCCATAGTGACGATGGTTAACCGGGTTAATCAGGTGTATGCCCGGGATCTTGGGGTGACCTTTCAACTTGTTGCTAATAATGATTTGATTGTTTTTCTGGACGCTGACACTGACCCATTTACCAACACTGATCAGGACATAGACGGGGATATTATAACTCAGGCAATAGAAAGCGTAATGAGTGACGCGGACTATGATATTGGCCACCTGGTTGTGACGACCGGAGGCGGGGTCGCCGGGCTTGGGGTAGTATGCACAACCCAGAAAGCAGCAGGTTTGACAGGCAGTCCGGAGCCTGAGACTGATGCGTTTTATATTGACTATGTTGCCCATGAAATTGGTCACCAGCTGGGTGCCGAGCACACCTTCAATGGTTTGGTCGGAGCCTGTCAGGGAAACCGCGCTGGGCTATCTGCCTACGAACCTGCCAGTGGGTCGACCATCATGGGATATACCGGTATTTGTGGTGAACAGGATTTACAGCAAAACTCAGATCCGTTTTTTCATTTACATTCCATAGAGCAAATGGTGGAAGTAACTCGTCAGGGAGTTGGTAACACGTGTGGTACTCGCACTGAATTGAGTAATCAAAGTCCGGTTGTTGAAGCAGGCGATAATTTTACGATCCCTGCACGTACGCCTTTCACTTTAACAGGCAGTGCGACAGATTCTGACTCAGACACACTAAGCTACAGCTGGCAACAGTTCGACCTGGGCACAGCGACCAACAGTGCTAGTCAGGATGCGATTGATGCTGGCACCGGCCCCTTGTTCAGAGTGTTCAACCCAACCATGGGCCCGAGCAGAACCTTTCCCAAATTAGTCGATATTCTGACCAACAGTGTAGCGTATGGGGAGGCCTATCCAACGACGAACAGAACCCTGAACTTTCGGCTGGCAGTACGAGATGGTCAGGGGCATGTCGCCAGTGATACGATGCAAGTGACTGTGATCGACTCAGCGACCGGGTTCACCGTGACACAGCCCGACAGCAGCAGCCAGTGGCTTTCTCAAACCCACACAGTGACCTGGGATACCGCGAACACTCAGAATGCGCCGGTATCTTGCAGCAGAGTGAGTATCAGCCTGTCAACGGATGGTGGAATGAACTTTGGCACGTCGCTGGCGAACGGGGTTGATAATGATGGAGAGCAGGATGTGGTCATCACGTCGGCAATAAGCACTGACTCTGCTCGCATCAGAGTTAACTGTACTGATAATGTCTTTTTTGCAATCAGCTCGGGCAACTTTACGATTAACTTTGATGGCCCGCCAGCCCCCATAAAACCCGTATTTGTTTCTCAACAAGCGCTGTCTGTTGCTGAAGACCAGCGGATACAGATAAAAAAAGAAGACCTTAATTTTGAGCTGGGTCTGGCAGTGGATTCAATTACTTTGTTTCCCGGCGCTAATTATACTCATACAGATCTAACAGTGTCCCCGAGCGAAAATTACAATGGAGAGCTGCAGATATCTGCAATTGCAACTAAAAATAGTCAAAACAGCGATATGTTCACCATCAAGGTGACAGTAACGGCGGTCAATGATGCGCCTGTGGCGCAAAATGACACCTTCGACGTCGACTTTCAGGCTCAGCAAGTGTTGCTAACTGTACTGAGTAACGACACTGATGTAGATAACGATCCACTGAGTATCTCGTCGGTGGACTATCAGGGTAGTGGTACGGTTACCATTGTTCAAAATGGTTTGGTTTATACTCCTGGCAGCGAATTTTCTGGCACAGATACCATCAATTACACCGTGACAGATGGGAACGGCGGCAGTGCAACGGGCCAGGTTACAGTAACGGTAGCGGCTGCACCCGCAGAACCGGAGCCAGAACCCGATCCGCAGCCAGACCCTCAACCTGATCCACAGCCGGATCCACAGACTCCTACACAGTCTTTGGATGACGGCGGTTCAGGCGGTGGCTTATTTGTGATGCTCTGGTTATTGATTACACACCTGTGCATCCGGGCAGGAGTAAAAAAGTATGAAGGGTAAACTCACCGCAGTGGGCACCCTGCTTAGTGTAGGCCTGACTATGGGGTGCCAGGGGATGCATAAGCAACAAGAAGCCAGTGTTGATGACAAGCTTCAGCAAGCACTCGCAGAAGCCTTGGACAAGCAAGACTTTCGTTTGTTCTACACGACGGGCCGACGGCCCGTCGTGCCGGGCTTTGAACAGTTTGCATTCAAGGATCTGGAAGCGCGTTGTGGTGTGAAAGTCATGCCCGGAACGGGGGACACCTTGCGCAGTGAGGCAGATAAAGCCGCACGTAGTGAAGCGTACCAGTACGCCAAAAGTTATAATCTTAAGATATATGATGCGTGCTTAAACAAACTGTGATCGGTAGCAAAACGACAGCGGCTGTTGAAGGACAATGACTAAATGATGGGCCAGTCTGTGTATTAATATCAGACTGCCAATGTGCGCATGCAGGCAACCAGGCTATTCCAGTCTATTGAGTATCTGTTTTATTTCAGTGCGCACATTGTCTATGTCTTTAACGACTAAATCAACGGCCTGGGTGCTGGCATCAATACTTTGCCAGTTTTCTGACCAGGTTGCTTTGAGCGTAGTGGCACTTTTTTGTAGTTCGCCATTGGTCAGATAACTGAAGTCATTGATTAAGCCTACACTTATCCAGCCTTTGCGTGGGCTGCCTTCTACCTTGTTTTGATCATAATGGGCGATGTAAATCAGCTGCTCAAGTTGTGCCAGCTCTTTGAGCATTTCAAAGCAGGCGGTTCGAATATTGTTGTTCTGTTCCGAGACCTCAAGTCGCCAGGCATTGTAAGCAAAGCCGACAAAAGCAAACAGCATACTGGCAATCAGGCTAAGCTGGTACAGACGAATTTTTTCACTGAGCTTCATGATTTTCCTTATCGGGTTGATCTGGTGTGTTCACAGGCAGCGTGTACTGGCTAAGCCAACCTGCATTCAGCGCTTTTTGTAGTAATTGCATCACGGCATGTGTGCCTGTTTCAGTATCCTGATGCAGCCTGGCTGCGGCCTCGCAAACGAAGCTAAAGGGCAGACCGTCACTTATTGCTTTCAGGCACACATAGTCACTATGAGAGAGCGGATGAAACGCGGTGCGCAGATCCATTTCGCGAACAATTAACCAATAACGCGACGCTGGGAGCTCGGGTTGCGGTGGGGTATCTGCCTGCTTGAGTGCCTGCCAACTTTCAACCGCGGCAAACTGACAGCAGAGCAATCGTACACTTGGATGAAGCGTAAACATTACATTGGGCCATAAATTAGCCGGAACCTGTTGCAATGCCTGAATTGTCAGGCGCGTGTCATCCGGCGCATCAAAAGCTTGTAGTAACAGGCGTTCAAATAAAGCCATTTCACTCAGGATCCCATGTGCAGAGAAGGGGGGCTGATGCGCCAGAAATGTGGGCAGGCGGTCGCCAAAGTGTCGTAAGGAAGGATCACAAGAAGGGTACTGAGCAAGATATCCCTCGACCAGCTGATCAAATAAATCATCGCCCAGATAGCGCCCTAACATCTCATGGTCTTGCTCCAGCACTTTGGTCAGGCGAATACGATAGGCATTGTGGTAAATAGCGGCCCTGTCTTTGGCATCCAGACCTGGTTGCGGCGCAATGTGGTTTGTCAGATCTGAAGCTGCGCCATTAAGCATATCGATAAACGCTTGCTGTAGTTTGGCTAAGTCAGCCATTCGACCTCCAGCTCTTTGGTGCAATCGCTCTGGCTTGATGCAGCTCTGCCATCAGGGTTTTAAAAGGAGGAAAGTTATCATCTCTTTCGATCATAGTATTAACGGGCGGTCTGGATTGGGTGTAACGCTGGAACAATTGCCAAACGGCATCACATACAGGTTGATCATGTGTATCGACAATGTGACTGCCGAAGTCGCTGTGTCCGGCCAGGTGGATCTGTGCAACGGCCTGTTGTTCAATTGCGTTGAGGTAATCCATCGCGTCGAACCCGTGGTTTCTGGCACTAACATAAACGTTATTGATATCCAGCAAGAACTGACAGCCCGACTGACGATGCAGTGCACAGAGAAAGTCCCACTCTGTCATCTGTGACTGATGGTAGGTCAGGTAACTGGACACATTTTCGAGGATAACGGGGCGTTCCAGAAAATCCTGAACAATGCGTAATCGCTCACTCAGGTGCGCCAGCGCTTCTTCAGTGTATGGCATCGGCAGCAAATCATGACTGTTAAAGGCTCCCAGTGAAGAGAAACATAAGTGATCAGAAATCCATACTGGGTTCACACGGTGTATGGTGCGTTTGAGTTGCTTAAGATAATCGAAGTTTACCTTGCAAGTGCTGCCAATGGACATAGACACACCATGCATGGCAATGGGGTAGCGCTCTTTGATCTGCTCAAGATAATGCCAAGGCTTGCCACCGTCAACAAAGTAGTTCTCAGAGATAATCTCAAACCAGTCCACGTCTGGCTGAGTTTGGATAATGTCTTCAAAATAACAGGTTCTGAGCCCCAGGCCAAACCCCAAATAAGGAGGTGATGTGTTCAATGTAACTCCGTTTCAAGCTCAAGGTGAGGGCCAGCAAGTCAGGCTCGCCGGGAGCGGTACTTGCTGACTCAGGTGGTGGTTGGTTAGCTGTCGGCTTTACCGCCGATATCCTGACAGGCTTTGGCTGGCATTTTTACAAATCCGGTGCCCTTACAGGAAGCATGACCACCACAGGCGTTATTAGCGGTTTTACAATCATTATGACCACCACAAATATTCACATCGTGGCACTTAACCAGGTCGGATTTAGCAACGGAGCCGACCCACTCATCTTTTACATTACCGCCAACATCTGCGCAGGCTTTGGCTGGCATTGCCACAAACCCGGTACCTTTACAGCTGGCTTGTCCGGCGCACGCGTTGCTTGACGTTTTACAGTCATTGTGGCCACCACAAACATTAACATCATAGCAATGCACCAGATCTGTGCTAGCGGCGTTTGCGCCTGTGCTAGCCGTATTGGATGACGAATTATCGGTTGCATTGCACCCTACCAGACCTGCAACCATGACCGCCATCGCGGCCCCTGTTAGTGCTTTCATATTATCTTCCTCATTGAGTGTGTGCCAGACAGAGTGTGGCGGTTTTCGATCCACAATGACTGCTATGTCACTATGTATAGGTGGTTCAGCAGCATGTTCATGCCCGTACTTATCGGTAGCTATTTGCTACCTGAACATGCTGCTGTAACGACAAGACCTGTATCCAGTGGATTTCATTTCAGTGTAGTCGAAAATTTTTTGTCCGGGCGCTGAGTTAAGCACTCAGGCTACCAACAATTGAGAGGAGTGATTCTTGGCGGGTTATATTTGGCGGAGCAGCCGCCTGAACAAAACCAGCTTACGCAATATTGAAAACTTATGCTTACTACTGATCAGTAACATACCGCTTAGTGCGAGCAGCGTTATACCTTGTGGTGTGCAGGTCAAGTGCTTAACTTGGCGGCAAAAGCGACGTTTGCTGAACTGCGCATGATACAGTTGCTTCAACAGGCTCAGTTGTTGCTGCTGCACCTCCTGGTGTGCAGTACGGTAAATAAAACGTGCCAGCCAGGTCATTGTGTTTCCTTCGATGTTCGTTATTCAAAACATGCCAAGCAGATCGCTGGTGGTTTTATCAAACAGCTGTATTGCAGTCGCTATCAAATAGTAGATCAGTGCCAGATTAAGCGCCATCAATAGCCCCGCAGAGACAAACCAACTCAGGCCAGCCTGCACCATGGCGTAGGCCATCAAACCCTGAAGAGACAACCAGGTTGCTGAGATAAGCAGTGCGGATATCATCAGCAGGATGATGCAGGACAGGATCGTTTTGAAATGGGCACGCAGTTTAGCCTTAAACAATGCTGCACATGCGCGGGCAACGTCTACATAGCTTGCAGTAACTGCTTCGCCTCGCTGCATCAGGGCTGTAAGCTGTGCGCCCATCGTGGCTGTCTGGTGTGTTTCTGTCGAATGGTTTGATGGCGCGCTCATATTACTTACTCCGCAATAGCATAGTCAGAAGAACACCGGCGCCAAATGCAATGCCTGCAGTTTTGACCGGGTTATCTGTGGCGTATTTTTTAACACCTGAAGCATTCCACTTTTTCTCCAGCAGGCGCTTTTGAGCCTGTAAAGCCTCGCTAGACGCTTCGCCTTTGCTTCTTAATTGCTCTTCGGTTTTCGCCGCCGTGTCGTGCAGCGCATCGACAGTGTGATGAAGGGAATCCGCGAGCTGATCTGAAACTGGGTGTGCATGTTCACTGTTTGCCTGACTATTGGCTGCCGATTTGCTGGTACTCATAATAACTCCTTGATTGCGAGAATTAGTACTCCTGTGGTGCAAATGCTTTGCCAAAAACAATGTTTATATAAATCATGGTGTTAACTTTATTTCTGTGATTGGGCAGGGTGTTTTTACCGGCGTGTGAAATTTTTACCCGGTATTATTTACGGGTATGTATTAGCGAGTCTGAGTACGTGCCTGCACGTGTAAGGAGATATCTGAACAGCCATTCGGCAGGGCCCTGAGCATACTTGCGGCGCCACAGTATGGCAAAACACCAGGCTGACAGACAAAACAGCAGGCTGCTCAACAATGCCATCTCTATTGACTGATTGCCCAGCATATTCAGTGCCTCCAGCGTACCCATGCCAATAATGACGTGAGCAATATAAAAAGTGAGCGATAACTTACCTGTATCTTCCAATGAACCTAGTACCGCTGAGTGCGCAAAGTGCTGCGCAAGTTTGATGCAACCCAGTAAGACGAGCACTGAACTGGCGGTGGCACAAACCAGATACTGAGGCAGTGGGGGAATGGGTCCGGTGCTGAGCAAAAACTGAATGTCCTGATCTTGCATTCCAACGCTCACGGCCAGGGTGCGCAGCAGATAGAAGGCACCCTCGACAGATACTAAAGTGATCACTGAAATCTTAAATAGTCTCTTTTGTAATGCACTTTGGTGCAACGGCTGGCGGCCAAGCCACATACCGAACAGTAAAAAAGCAAACCAGGGAAATACAGGGTGAAAGCCGTTATAGAAGATCCGTCTTATCAGGCCATCGAGCGTCCATAAATCCAGATAGGAGAGGGTTTCCCAGTGCCAGCCATTGGAATAATCAATGAGCAACAACAGGGCAGGAAAAGTAGATACAACCAGTGCACAGAGCGTTAGCAGGGTACGATGAGAAGCAAATAGTAACCACGAAGCCAGGATAAAGTAACAGCCATAAAAGTGTAAAATATCCGCTGGCCAGACGGGTAAATAGAGTAATCCCAGGCAAAGCAACAAAATGCCACGCATTGCGACCTTGTTTTGCATCTGTTTTCGGTGTAGCAAATCATGTTTCTGGGCTTTACGAGCAGATAAAGTGAGCCCGACTCCAGCGAGGATCACAAACAGAGCTGCGGCGCGTCCTTCCAGTAGCGCGCTTAGTGATAACAGCAAGGGGCTGCCTGTGTTGGCACCCATCACGAGCTTAAAGTTAACGACCACCATACCAAAAATTGCCAGCGCTCTGGCAAGGTCAATACCATGGATCCGCGCGCTCATCGTTGTTCCTTCTTGTATATTCTGTGAGTCTAAGTTAAGCGGCGCAGTCAGAATATTCCGTTAAGAAATGTATAAAGTTGTAATTGCTGTGGGTACAACTTAGGATGATTGATCCATTTGAGATATGGCTTTGGATCACATTAGCTCTCTTGCTGCCAGCCATCACCAGATAGCGAACCTGTCACCCATATATTTGCAGTAGCTAATAAAGTATCCGTTGACGAGTAAGATCAACCCCCCAACCAGTGCGGCCTCACTGAGTAATCCCAGGAAACAAAATACCAGACCAAAACCATGTAAAACCCGCTCAAGCCTGCTAAGTAATGGTCTGTCTGGTTGACTCTGAAAAGTGCCAAGAAAAAACCAAATCTGCAGCCACAGTGGCAGCGGGCGCGATTGAGTATGTTTGTCGGTCATAAATGACGCCTCCTGTAATGTGTGAATGTCGGTATCCAGTGCAGCAGCAAGGCATTTTAAAGACTCCAGGCTGGGCGTATGGCCCTGCTCGATCCGCTGAATAGTGCGGATATTGAGCCCGGACATCATGGCCAGCTGGGCCTGGGTCAGGTGCTTGCTTAATCTGAGTTGTTTTAGGATCATAGAGTAGCTCGCTGCGTTGTGATGCGCAAAAGTGTTAACCATAAGCCTTTGCACGGACAAGTAAATTGTGCCGACTTTTTTGTGACAAAGTATAATTTTCAACTAGTTAGCCATGCAGGCTCGTTACGTATTGAGTGCATAGTAAGGCGTATATTGTGCTGCAGAAGGCGTGAAGCGCGTGTCAGAGCTAGGCCACAATGGAGGCTAACGCCGGGTCTTTTGGAGGGTTTTTGACCGGTTCCGGCTTCTCATATACTCACAAACTTGACTGCATACGTATTCAATAGACGTTTAATCGGATCTCTCTATATTGTTACCGTGATGTAAACATTACCGTTATGACAACAACAGAGAACACACAATGATTAAACAATCACTCAAAGCGCTGAATACAGCGCTGATCACCGCAGGGTTGGGCGTGTCTGCTCAGACACTGGCGACTCCCACAACCTTTGTTCATTTATTCGAATGGTCCTGGCAGGATATTGCGACCGAGTGTGAAACCTTCCTGGGTCCAAAGGGTTACGCTGCTGTGCAGGTTTCACCACCGAGCGAGCATATCACAGGTGCACCCTGGTGGACCCGCTACCAGCCAGTCAGTTATCAACTGGAAAGTCGTAGCGGAAACCGCGCTCAGTTTATCGATATGGTCTCGCGCTGCAAGGCTACGGGTGTCGATATTTATGTTGATGCGGTGATCAACCACATGGCACACGGCAGCGGTACAGGCGTGGCGGGTAGTACGTTTGGCGACAAGCATTACCCCATCTACAGCCCGCAAGATTTTCACGAAACCTGCGCGATTAACGATGCCGACTATGGTAACAACGCCTGGCGGGTACAAAACTGTGAGCTGGTTGGTCTGGCCGATCTGAATACATCCGCCGCTTATGTGCAGGATACACTGGCTGCTTATCTGAATGATTTGGTTGGCATTGGCGTGGCCGGATTCAGACTGGATGCCAGTAAGCATATGGCGTCGTCTGATATTGCTGCCATCATGAACAAGGTGAATGGTGACCCTCTGGTATTTCAGGAGGTAATTGATCAGGGTGGCCAGGCTGTGCGCGCTGATGAGTACTTTGGCAACGGTCTGGTGACCGAGTTTAAGTACAGCACCAAACTGGGAGACACCTTTAAATCCGGCAAGCTGGCCTGGCTAAACAGTTTTGGCGAAGCCTGGGGCATGATGCCGAGCCACCTGGCTGTGGTATTCGTCGATAACCACGATAATCAGCGCGGTCATGGCGGGGCTGGTAACGTTGTGACCTATAAAGACGGTGCCCTGTATGATCTGGCTAATGTCTTTATGCTGGCTTACCCCTACGGCTATCCAAAGGTGATGTCGAGTTATGACTTTAACCATGACGGCGATGCCGGACCGCCGGGCAGCACAGTGCATCAGGGCAACACATTGAACTGCTTTGCTAATGAGTGGCAGTGTGAGCATCGTCGCAATATGATTGCAGGCGCCATGGAATTTAGAAACAACACCACAGGCCATTGGACCGTGAACAATTGGTGGGACAATGGCAATAACCAGATTGCGTTTTCCCGTGGTGACGAAGGGTTTGTGGCTATTAACCGTGAAGGTTTTAGCCTGAACCAGACGCTGCAAACGGGCCTGACTGCAGGCGTTTACTGTGATGTACTCAGCGGCGGCAAGAATACCGCGGGCGATGCATGTCTTGGTAATCAAATCACGGTTGCTCAAAGTGGATTGGCAAGTATCAACGTCGATGCGATGAGTGCTGTAGCAATTCATCATAACAGCAAACTGGGTGACGCGCCGGATGTGCCTGCGGGTGACTGGCAGAGAACCGTGGTCTTTATCAAAGCTGAAACAGCAGCAGGCCAGGATCTGTTCGTGCGCGGTGGCTTAGATCATACTTTTGCAGCCACCTTAGGCCGTGATTGCGCTCAGGAGCCGCTGCAATGTGCCATGCCTGTTCGTCACAACAACCTAAAAAACCCAACTACACAAGGCTGGAAACAGGGCGACAACTACCTCGACTGGCAGGGGGCTGAATCAGGCCAAAGTGCCGATGCCCAGGGCAGCGCACTGGACTGGACAACCAACCTGTGGCCTGCCCAGTGGGGTACCAAAGCCACGGTAGAAAGCCAGGGTTATGGTGAAACACCGCTGAACCAGTGGGGTACCCATTACTGGATGCTGGATGTAGACATGGATTGTAGCCAGACCCACAACGGCTGGTTCGAGATAAAAGCCTTTGTGAAAAACGGCCAGGGCTGGGAAGGCGATATCAGCCAGATCAACTCCCCCTACAGCAGCAATAACCACTTTGCCCGCTGCGGCCAGATCTCGGTGTTTGAATTTAACCAATCGACAGCAATTTACACCGCGTTCTAACCTTTAAAACCGGGTATTCTGCAGCGGCCATACTCCCTGGTGGCCGTTGCAGTGATACCTTAGCCAGCCTCTGGCTAATCATGTTTTTACTTTGGATGTTGTCTATTCAGATACAGATGAATATCGCTATTCATCATGTCAAACTTCTTGTTTTCTTCGAACTTTTGAGTCTCGCTTATGCCGCTAATCTTTTTAAATTTTTTAAATTTAAAAAGTTAGTCGTTCTACATAACGAGGCCTCAAATCTCGCTATGGACAAGGCTCGCTTTCAACAGAGCCATTTTGGTTGAGCAATGAGAGCAATGGTAGTAATTTTTTTACTTAGTATGCATAAATTTCTTAGTGGTGAATTGGCGAGCAATTGGGGGCAGGGTTTGAGCGGTATTCACGCTAATAAGCTGTTAGGTTTTAAGGAGCGTTCAGTGGAAATTGAATTAAATTGGAGAGCAAATCACGCTATATCGAAATCATGGCACCTTGCTAAATAGGAAAAAAATGGGTCTAATGATACTTATAAATAACGTTGTTCAGGCAGGGAATGAGTCACGTTGTAACGGGTTAAGTCACAAACGGTTCAAAACAAAAGTTACTCATCAAGACCAATTCCCACAGCATCAACCTCGCCAGGCGGATACGGTGTGCAGGTAGCGGCCTGGTTCAACAAGCGATTATGCGTACTGTGTACGCATAAATACTAAAGCGTTAGTTTTCTGCGCACATATCGACGAGAGTAAAAAATGAAAATTAAAATTGTATTGGTACTTATCATTGGAATTATTTTTACAACAGGTTGTATGTCTTCCACTTATGGAAATTCATTTGTTCCGGTACAAACAAACCAAGCTGAAAATCAATATACGTTAAAAATATATACAGGAGGATTCGCTGGTCCTGAATACGCCAAAAAAGATCTAGATATAGAAGCCAAGAAATTCATGTCTATTCATAAGGAGTATGTTGATTACAAAATTATCTCTCAAAAGTTTGAGTTAATACCTTCAGGTGTCACTTTTGTAGTCGAGTTTATAAAAAACTAACAAGCCAAGTCAGTCGGATTTGTAACATTGTCGCGCTTTTTCTGACTTCTTACGGGGTAAAAGGCTGGCCAATGTTACTTAGCGCTGCTGGGTCGTTATACCTCTTAAGTGAAATCACGTTTATGCAAAAAATACTATTTATTTCTTTCGCTTTGATGTTGGTATTTTCACTGCCAGCAAAAGCAGAAGATAAACAATTCATAAAAGGAAACAGTATGAAAGCCGAAGGTTCATTTGAAGTAAAGTTAGATCCAGCAAAAGACGAAGTTGCCCCAGCAGGGCGAATGCTTATCAACAAAACGTATGATGGTGATGTTATCGGTACGGGGGTGGGGCAAATGCTAAGTAAACGAACCGAGAGTGGTGTAGCTGTTTATTCAGCAATAGAAGAGTTTGTTGGTAGCATTGAGGGTAAATCGGGAAGTTTTACGTTAAGTCACTATGGCTTTATGTCAAAAGAAACCCAAGAACTAAAAATTGAAATTGTTCCTGGGTCCGGTGCTGGCGAATTAGCATCAATTTCAGGTTCTCTCCAAATCATCCAAAGTGAAGGTAAGCATTCTTATATCCTCACGTACAGTCTGTAATCCGTATAACAATAAGTTCTATGGGGTATTATAAGGTCTGTTTAATCTTTGTGGATGTCGTTTTACCGGAAAATTAAACTCCACGTATAATGCCACTAAACTTGGCTTCAGCTACCTATTGAAATTTGGAGTATTCGTTGAATAAAAATTATTTGCTAGCAATCAAACAAGCGATGCTTATCCCAGGGTTAGCTTTATATAATATATTTGTTGGATTATTCGCATCTGGATATAGTGTTATATCTCAACATATTAGTGAGCTAGCTTTGGCAGCACCTTTCTTTTCATACACACATCGACTTGCTGATGTATTAATTGGTCTTTCCATGTGTATATTTTCATTAGTTTGTCTGTTGGTTGCTAAAGCTAAATTTACATTTTTGACAATGTTTGCATTTGGCACAACATGGGTTTTTGCAGGTGTGTTTATTTTGACCAGTCCATTGCATGATGTTTATGGATTGACAACAGTGCTAATAGTTGTTCCTGTTATATTTGCATTGGAAATGCAAGAATATTATTCATCAAAGTACTTCAAGAATTTCTGTGTTTTAGTAACATTGATTCATGTTGTTTTCTTTTGGTTCTTTAATTATGGATTTATGCCTATCGAATATAAAGGAGTTACACAGCGAGTTTGGGTCGCGATTACACTGGCATGGTACGGTATAGCAGCATATCAAGTTGTAACGGTAGCTAACAAAGAAATGAACAAGGACTAAAAGCAGGGGGCTGTTTGCTTTGCTCTATTTTAGCCTGTTATTTAGGTGCAGGGTGAGCCTCTCAAGTTGATGCATCAAGCGCACTTATTCACGCATAGCCTAGCGAAATTGCTTCCCTGTTATAACATAATCACGTCGTCTAACCTGTTTACCAGGTCTGACTGTCAGCAGCTCGGCACAGCACGATCTCGGATGGTATTTTCCTGGAGCTTTCGTTGCCAATTTGAGTGCTGAGCATACATCTTTCTACAGATATACTAAGTTTTGGTGTTTAAATGGTTACAACGGTGGTAACACTCCAATTCACTCTGAGGGGGGGGAATAAAGTGAAGACTGTGGTGGTGAATAGTTGTATAATCAACGTATAAACGCGCTGGGTTAATAAAGCTTCTCCTGGTCCTTGCCTTACCAATTTTAGCCAAGCTGTTAGTGTCGCAATACTGAATCTGGCTGCTCAATGTATATGGATAATCATGGAAGACTCAAATACTTTAGATACACTTCTTGAACGAGCAGGAAAATACTATCCTATACATAGTGGAGGTCTGGCTACTCACGTTCCCATGGTTTTGACTGCTTTAAAAGCGCTAGGGGCACCGAAAAGTAAATTGGTGAAAACATTCAATCAAAGTATAGATAACCTTGAAAAGATAGATAACCTGGATAATGTAACAGCTATTGATGTTATGGAGTCAGAACTTGGCAATAGTAAAAGCTACCTAAGATATTTAAAGTACTTTCAAAGCCAATTAGAAAATTGTTCATTACAAGAAGTACTTAATAAAGCTCTACCGAAATTATTGCCCGGTATAGCTGCTTCCGCTTTTCATGGTCTCATTAGATTGGCGTTTGCTATAGAAGCAAACTGCAAAAGTGAAATTGCAGTTGCACTCGCGTATTGGAGTGCAGAGTTTCAATCTTTTGGGTTAGGTGAAGAAACAACTGATGAGAGCTTAGAAGATATATTAATTAGACTATCTCCACTAGGTGAAAATTTTGATTTTTCACCCGGTATTATCGTTGACCGTATGTCTGAAATAGGGGGGCTTTTAAGGTCTAGAAATGAAATTGTTCAACCCAAAATAATCGACTTAGAAACCCTTAGGGCGTTTGTTTTGAAAATCTTTTACTTACAAAATGACTTCACTTTATTGCATACAGTAACAGGGTGTCATGCCTTATCGGTCATTCTACCTTATATAGAAAGTGAAGAGTTAGCGTTAAAAGAGTTATGGAAAGCTATATTGGTGGGTTATTTAAGCACCGGGCTTAAATTTGAGAATGTTGAGATTGAAGCTGGAAGTTGCGACTGTGATTTTTCCCCAATTATTGCCAAAGCCTTGAATGCTGATGATGCTCACATAATTAAGCTAATTTACAGTAGCTATCGAGAATATCAAAAAACGTATAATCCTTTGTATTTTTTCATTGCAAAAAGGGTTTTCCTTTAATGTTAATTTACTGTAATTAAAGGAAGTTTTACTTATCCATCCAGAAAAAAGACAGAAATATTCACCTCTATGAAAATGAAAATAATAAACGGTATCAGGCTAGAAAATCATCTTAAGCGGTAGCGTTCAATTTTCTGTGTCATTTCGATAAGTTAAGATACAAAAAAAGAAATGACTCATGACTACACAACAATTTGATTCTGTACTGAAAGCGCTCCAAGATGGTAAAACTCACTGGTGAAGATGGAGCGCTCACCCCATTGATCAAGCAGCTCACTGAAGCCGCTATGAAGGCGGAGTTAGAAAACCACTTAGCTGAGAGCTCCGCGCCCAATCGTAAGAACGGTAAATCCACTAAAACGGTCAAAGGGCCCACCGGTGCATTCGAACTTGAGACGCATCGTGACCGAGCTGGCGCCTTCGAGCGCAAGATTTTTGCGCTGTTTGCCCTGGGCAACAGTGACCCGGATATCCGCGCTCACATCGCCGATATGTAAGGTATCTCCATTTCCAACGGTACTATCAATGCCGTAACAGACAAGTTACTGCCTGAGCTCCAAGCTTGGCGAGAGCATGACTTGGAAGCCATATACCCCATTGTTTAGCTCAGATAATAGATAGCTTTACTTGTACTAGCTCAGATTTGACCTGACAGTTATCCGTTTTTCAGAAACGTGCCACTTGTACAGATAATTACCTTCAATATCCTGCTCAATTAAGTCGTCAATGAATTGATACTCAGGCTTTGAAAAACCTGACGCTTCATATAGCTCGGATTGCCGTTGTAACTTAGAGGCAAGTTTTGATGCTAATTCAACAATACCCTCTTGAAGTGCTTTTAATTCTTTAAAGTCTTCTCTGGCGTTTACTACATCTTCTTTACAAAAGTCAAAGCTGCACCAAATGTGTTCCAATGCTAGCCAAATATAAGCGTTGTTTGGCGGGTATCTTTCAAACCTATCGGAATAGCCAAAAGCATCTACTAATTCTTGAAAGGGAAGTTTTAGTTAAACTTCTCTTTCAATCATTCGTCCCATAACTGGCCAATATGTCATCCAAATTGGGTTGTCACTTCTATAACTGCCAAGCTCTCTTTGGGTAAAAGCTTTGCAAAATTGTATTGAGTTATCTTTTGGGAGTGCCATATTAATTTTCCTTCAATACTATTTCGTCCAGCATATCCACATTGAAAAAGTTCGTCCGTATCTAAGGGAAATCTATTTAGCATGTTTGAGAACGGTATAAAAAAGCCTCGAAACTTTCGAGGCTTTTGCTTGATTACTTCTTATTTTTCAAATTGTTCCAAATAGTTATTGAGACTTTTTATTTGCTCTGAATCACAAAATATTTTTGCTCTTTCCCCATTGTGTAATTCAATGATGAGGCACTTCCATAAAAAGTGATTTTTTATATTTACGGTTCTTATATCTGATAGCTTTTTATGATATGAGAGCTTCGTAATGCCAATGAAAATTTCTTTATTCTTAAAGCCTACTTTGGACAATGAGCCTGAGAAGTAATTAATTTTTCCTTGCTTGTTATAAGTAAAACAACCAGCACATCTGAACAACTGTTCAAAATTGTTATTAATTCGGTGCTTGGTTACTAGGAGAGCCAAGACACCGAAAAATAAATAATCCGCAACAAACAAAGTGATTATTAAAAAAATTACCATCAAAACCTCTAATCAATCCAAGATTTAACTTCATTCACCACATCAGTAATGATAGTTGTTTTATAAACTTGAGAGTTTGTTCTAGTAACGCCACCTTCTGCGCCCACTCCGATAGCAACTCCTGCTTCCATAATTGCCCCATGCCCCGGAGATTCAGCACCATTAAGAGCTACATTTTTAGATACTTCAACACCATGATGTGAATCTGGTAAAGAAACTGAGCCATTAACTACAGAAGCAGAGCCACTGACAGACGTCCCTGTTCCAGCAAAGTCGTCTATTGTTATATCGTCTGTCGTCCACACTGCATTGAAAAATAGACCTGCTCCTTTGCCGCCTCCTGCGCCGATTTCCTGATTTGTTACAAATGCTAACTCTAAAGTGTCAGGGTCAAATAGTACCATACTACTTAAACTACCTTTCCCGAGAAAGGTCGCACTACCACCTGTATTAATACCTATTGGAGCTTCTCCATTAGGATCAATATATTTATACGGGTTGTTATTTGCGTATACATATCTATTGAATCCGTGCACTGCATTTCCTTCTGCTTTGTGTCCAGAGAAATCAACCGGATCGTTCGAATAGAAGCGACCTACCACTGGATCATAGTATCGTGCCTGCATATAGACCAAAGATAACGCTTCGTCTTCAATGTGGCCAGTATATCCGATGCCAGATTTATTTCCCTGCATGCGTTTACCAAAAGGCTCGTATGTACTCCGATTGACAACGCGCCCGGCAGCATCCGACTCCATTACAGGGGTGCCTAAAATATCTGAATGCATATAGGTTATTCTATTCGCCACGGACACCGTGCCAGCAGATACTGCGATGCCACATTGGTGCGCACCATTACATGCTTTTATTTCAATTTTATTGTCACCCAGGGCTAAACCCGCCAGCGTGTAATTTGCTGAGCTGACTTCAACTATGGTTATCTCGCCGATGTCATTTATAATCTTTATTTGATAGTACTGTACACCTGACACGGAAGACCACGACAAAGGGTATTGACCTTTAATGCCAACCGTATTTAATTGCACCTGATCAGGTGTAGGTAATATTGGAATTACTGTGGTAATACCACCAACGGCAATTGGAATAAAAACCGTTTCTCCCTGACTACCTAAACTGAATGTCGAGTACAGAGAAAAACATAGAATGACTAACTTATATTGAAATACTTTTAATAGTTTCATGTCTTGCCCTTATCGACTTTCTACTTCTGCAACTAACTGATCACCCAAGTAGATACTCTCGGTCCTATCCCCGTTTTCGGACAAACGATAGAGCAGCATCCCCCCTTTGCTATACACGCTATAGCTTGCTGTACCCTGTGTTTCTTTTCTCACACGGCGTCCGTTACCGTCGTATAGAAAACGGGCGCCATTTGCGGATGTTAGTTGGTTAGCTCGATTGAATAACAAGGAATATTGACCATTGTTAACAACATTGCCTCTACTGTCGTATTGAAATCCATAGTTATTGGCACCACTCACGGAGGACAGTCTGTTTGTGCTGTCATAGCGATATGACAGAGTGTTGGTGCCCGCCGAGTTACGTGTTATGTTGCCCAGACCATCGTATTGATAAGCACTATTGCCCCAGGGGCCTTGTCCTGAAAGCAAACGGTCAGCTCCGTCGTAACGTAAAGCAGTGATATCGTTATCTGGGTTGACTCCATCTAAGAGCTGGCTCAGGTTATCATTGCGGTCATAAGCCGGATTCAGACTCAACAGTGTGACCGACGCACGGTCAGTAAGTGAATCTGTGCGACCTATTGAGTCTTGCGTGGTTTTGCGAACTATCCCGTTGCCATAGGTAAACTGCTTTACTTGTCCATTGGGATGGTATTTTGCCTGAGATACATAAGCAGTATTACCGAATACAGCCTTGGTCGGTTGCCCTAAAGCATTGGGTAAAAAGGTGATGGTTTTGCCCGTTGGATATGTAAGCGAAGCTATATTTGCGAGACTGTCATACCCCCAGTCTAATTCAAATCGCTTATTGTCCAGTGACAATACTTCTTTTTCTAATAAATTTCTGGAGTTATACAGGTACTCCCAGGTTACACTGGCGCTGATCAGACTGGTTAAATTGCCATTTTCATCGTACTCATAGGCGAGGTCCGGCGTGTTGTCCGGGTAATTTACCGATTTAAGCTGGCCTAAATTATCGTAACTGTAGTGCACTTTGTGACTATTCGGGACAGCCGTGCTGTTACATGAGCTTGTTCCGCCCGTAGTTCCGTCGGCACGCCAAAGTAACTGACGCTGTGCATTGAAGCTGAACACCGATACCCCTGTTTCGGGACGATAGATCTTACACAATTGCTGATAGCCATCATAAAGACGCTTTTCAGTTACATTACCTTGCTTGATGGAAGTGATATTGCCGTAAATATTGTAGGAAATTACGACATCACTGCTATTCTCGGCCTGTATCCTTACTGCCTGCATATAGTCTGGCTGCCCGTAAGCAAGGTATGTAGTCGTTGTGCGATTGCCGTTTGGGTCTGTAACTCGTGTTTTGTTGCCCTGTAAATATTCGAATGTGGTAATTGCGCCGTCGTGGCTTCTGATGAGCGAAGTGAGCCGACCAAGTGCATCGTAGTGGGTCTCTATACCGTCATTGTTTGACGCTGAAGCGGCTGGAAAAGACTGTAAAACTGGTTTATTTGCGAAGTCAAATTCATACCTGCTGAAAACATTGGTCGCAGTGTCAGTGGTGTCTTGTTGCATCTTCAAAGTCTTTCGCAACATGGCATCATAATACAGTGTGCTTTGATAATCTCCCGTTGAAACTACCTGCTTCAACTGGCCTGTACGCACCCCGCTGCCCGGAATGCCATCTCCATAACGGTTGACCTTGCTGTAACTGATATGGGTATCAGTCCAGCGAGGATCCGCATAGTTTACTTGTGTCAGCCAGCCAGTCTGATTATAGGCATAGCTAACCTTATTACCTTTAAAATCAGTTACACTTTTGATACTGCCGTCCGAGTTCACTTCAAGCTTAGCACTCATTGTGCTTGTACTGCTGCCATTGGCTGTGCTGCAATGGTTGCTTGTAAAGCAAGGGACTGTCACTTTACGTGCGTGTCCACGATAGTAATCTTCAAATAGTTCATAGCGAGCCGTTCCTTCATACTCAATTCTTTTGGGTTTACCGCTGTTGTGATACTGAGAAATGCGCTTCACAACCCGGCCCATTTGCCTGGACTGGTATAACGCAGATTTGTATGTGCCGCTGGCAGAGTAATAGATCGACTCCTCCACACTGGCAGACCAATTCACACCATCTTCTGAGAGTTGCTTAGTGCGTGGTAATCCGATAAGCCAATGCTGATAGTCGTTATAATAGGTAAATTTGGAATACCGCGACTTTGCCGAAAAGTTAGAGTATTCTTTGATTTTTCCTGGGTTGCCAAACAGATCATGTTGTGAGTACTCGGTATAAAAAACATCGATGCCATCCTGTAAATAGTTTCGGTGAGTAACTTTCGTGAGATCAATTCGGTATGGGTCGTTTGGGTTTCCACGTCGAGTAAAATCAGAGCCTATCCGCTGACCATATTTCTGATAATTGAGATGGGTGCTAGACAACCGAGTGCCATCTGCCGCATAGTCTGTTGAATAGACCACTTTTCCTTGTGCGATAGAGGTATAGTCTCGATTGACATAACTTACGGTCTTCGAACGATCCGGTCGGATTACTGTAACTCTGCGGTAGTTCACTGCATCAACATACGCCGTGGGTACCGTGCCGTGCATGGCTGTCGCTACTGGGTTAATATTGTTGGTTGGCGCCGCATATCCCCCCAGGCCTTCATCATACTGATATTGCCAAAGATAGGTTTTATCCAGATTACTAATGGTTTTCTTTTTCAACCGTTTAATTAAATAGCAGCGGGGATGATAGTGCAGCTTCTCAGCGGGGTCGCGATTCATCCGTTGCGCTTTATCATAGTTTTCAAAGCTGGGCTGGTTGCTCATTCCCGCAATTTCCCCCCGAAACTCATAGCTGGCTGTGGCTCCATTTGGATGAGTCACTGTCCAAACATAATTTTGTCCAAAGTCACTCGTGTCTCTTAGGTTTACAACACAGCTAGTCTCCGGAACCTGAAAACTAGGCAAGTAGGAGATAGCGCTAAAACCTTGATAGCGCCATGAGCGGCCATCTGGCAGCGTAACCGATTCAAGTTTATAAGCACCAGAGTTATAGTTGTAACGCCAGGTTTTACCTGTGAATGAGTCATTGCCACTGTTTCTGGTATAGGTTTTGATATGCTGTATGTGCTTACCCGTTGAGTTATAAGTAAGCTTTATTGCTGCACCTTCGTTGGAGTAAATTGAGGTAAGTCGCTTTGTACCCGAGTAATTGTATGTCAGATAATTACCAAACCTGTCCTCAATCCGGGATACATACATAGTACCCACATGAGGCGTTCGTCTCCAGGCTGTATCATAAACGCCTGACTGACTGGTTCTTTTTACATCAAAGTAGTAAGTGATCCCATCGGGTGATGTTGCCTTAAATCCTTCCCCCTGACCATCTGAGCGCGTGTAACAATCTATACTCCAGCTTGACTTAGTAATAAGTCTGCCACCGACACCCGTACTGTTATAGAGCATTCGCTCATGTACCTTTTCTGGTACGTGTAATATCGCACCTTTCCAATACTCATCTATATCCATTGCTCCTTGCCCGTCACGAAGGCGATGACACTCCTGATCAGTCCACCAGCCATGCGTAAAATCGCCTGTTTGTCCGCTTTGATGAATTACATTCAGGCTAATTCTGGGCAGGTCTAACTGCCAGTTAGAAAACTCGGGGTCACTTCCTGAAATTTCAACGATGGAGCCGGTTTTTAAGGAGCGATAAATAGCAAGATCCAGGTTTGCATTTAACGGAATAGCGACATCTTTGTAGCTGAATTTAACTAAGCCACTTTCCATGCTGATTTTGTCGCCAAAGGCATCCTTTGTCAGAGGTGTCAGTTCAAAATCAGTGATCATTTTGGACAAAATAATATCGTTATTGTGGCCCGATACCCTGCTGTAGCCTCCGTCACCTCCACCCCCTCCATCAGGTAGACCAGAGACAGCCGAGGCTGAAAAACCACTGCACAGACATGCAATCGCGAAACGTCTGAAAACACTATCCATCATTTTACGCTCATTATTATTTGTTATAATGTATACAATATAAAATTGAAGTTGCAATTACAAGCGAGTCAGGCGACGTGTTGTTAAACAAAATACTAAAGCCAGGGAGGTATCTACCTCAAAATTGGTGCGAAGGCGCTTGCTCTGCGAATTTATATGTGAGTGTCTCTGCAACTCCTGCTGGCACAATGAGCTAAATAGATTGGCTTGAGTGAAGGGGGCAATGGTGGTAGTTTGTTGCTCCTTAAAGTAATCAGCTTTCGAGAGTGATGCGTTTTGGGTGCTGACTTAATTCTGCGTTCTAGTGAATAAGCTGTTAGCTGTGCAGGGATGAATATAGGAAAATAAGTAAAAGCACAACTTTTGTTGTTTCTTTGATGTTTCTGATGCTGGTTGGGATGATTTCCCAGCTCAAGTAACTGACGCGGTAAATTTCTTAACCGATAATTTTTCAGAGCTGGAAGGGCTAACTTCCGAAATATTTGACGCTGATGGTTATTTGGATTTCCCTTTATACTCCAGGTTAAAAGAGGAGGTGGTTAATCAATATGATCACTTTCCTAAAGGACTAGCCAGCTTAACAGAAAAGTTAAATTCAGGCATAGAAATGGCTATTTATTCTGAAAAGGCATTGGAGTAAGGGGCAGCTAACAAGTAACTTAAGCGGACAAATAGAGCTTGGTTATTCGCGCTGCACTAAAAATTTAAATCGAGCTATTTATTTCCCCCTTAGCGGGTATGAGTTGTCTATGGAGAAATGATGCGAGTTGAATATTCGTTCTTCGAAGTCTTGGATCTACTTGATAAGTTACCTTGGGATCATCATTTGTATTTGAAATCTGAGAGTCTTTCAGGCTTGCAGGTTTCTGTTTTGGTTTTAAATGACGATGATGAACTTGAGCGTGACGAAAATGATGAGCCAAGTTATGCTTCGTCAAAAGGGTACCGCTATTTTCTGAGTGTTGCTGACTTGCAAGACATTAAAGAGAATTTAGCAATTCAAAAACCGTCGTGGTCCTGTAGCGACTTGGTCATTGCCATTGATTATTATCATAAAAACGATGCCTATTTTGCTTTCGACAGCTAATATGATTGTAAATAAGTACAAAAAACCGTTGGCTGCAATGGAGTCTGCATTAAGGTGAGTCATGGATGATTTTCTGAAGAAACAAGCAATACCGACCTAGAAATTGAGGCACTCCCAAGCTGTTGTAGCCCTTCTATCCCCGCTGCATCTTTTAAGTAATATACTTACAAGAAGAGAAAATTCCGGTATAATATTGAGTTTAAAAATAAAAACAGGAAAGGAAGAATGAAAAGAATTATCTTAGCATCACTCGCAATTTTATTTTCAAGCAACTTATTAGCCTCTGACTTTAAAGGTAAAAAGCTTACTGGCGCAGCTGTTTACCATCATGGCGGTAAAAGCATCTTATTCATCAAGATTAATGACACTAACCATATGGCATCCTGCGCATATACCAAACGCTTTGCTATTGATGATTCAGTTGCAAACTTCCAGGAAATGGTCAGTATTGCGATGATGGCTTATGCAACCGGTGAAACTGTTCATGTAAAGGCCATAAAAGACAGTTGTAATTACTGGAATAACTCTCAGGATTTGAAAGGCATTGCGATTGGCTCAATACTCTTTTAGGCTTTGATTTTCTGAGGCCGTTCAATATTCTGTGTCAGTTAATTTAAACCACAGATCAGGGGCGTTATCAAGGCGCCCCTAGAAGTGGAACATTCACTGAGATAGGGCGTGGTTAAGAATTAAAATGGGTGAAGGAAAAAAGTAAGGTCACACCCACTCAAAACTGCGAATGTTCAGGTGGATGTTCCAGCAGATCTTGTTCCTGATACTTCTCGTCTGCTTCTAAGCGCATTTTGCTGTTAGGCAGCGCATACGTAATACCGTGTAATACCCAGTAAACCCAGACTCTTCTAATCTTTCATCACTTATTAAACGGTAAATGCGAGGATTGACCGATGAAAGATGTATTTTTTGGCTTAGCAGAACAATATGACACGGGCAGTATTCCCAGTGTTGCAATCAATGCTTCTGGTCAGGTACTGGAGGTACATAAGAACGAAGAAGGTTTCAAACTTTACTATCGGTTTGGCAACTTAAACAAAGCAACCGTAAACTGGGGAGCAAGCCACCAATACGATGACGGCAACACCCCAGCTGTTGCCATGAACAACCGTGGCGTGGCAGTAGAAGTTCATAAAAATCAAGCAGGCTCCACGCTGTATTACCATGTTGGAGACGTGTCTTCAAACGGTGTAAATTGGCATAGTTCCCATAAATACGATAGCGGCATCGAGCCCAATGTTGCTGTCAATGACGATGGTATTGTGGTCGAAGTTCACAAAACCCAAAGCCCCTTTAGCAATGGCCTTTATTATCATGTGGGGCAGGTAAATGGCAGCAAAGTTGACTGGCACGCCAGCCATGAATACGACTCAGGCTCTGTCCCTCAGGTGGCGCTGAACAACAATGGTTACGTTGTTGAAGTACATCAATCACAAAGTAAATCAAAAGTCTGGTACCACGTTGGCCGGGTAAATGGCAGCAAAATTGATTTTGGTAGCAGTCACGAATTCGGGTCTGGTACAGCCCCAAGTGTGGCATTGTCTGACGATGGAACTGTGATTACGGTATGGAGTCAGGGCGGAAAGCTTTATCAACGTCAGGGCCAGATTAATGGAACGCAAATTGACTGGCAAAGTGATGCCATTGAATTTGATGACGGCCAACGCCCCTCTGTTGGCATTGCTAACAACACCGCAGTACAGGTGCACCCGTCAGAAACTATTTTATACGGATTGTGGTATTCCACTTCCATACTGACAAACCGGGCATCATGGATGCAAGACAGGTTGGGCGAACTGGGTAATAAAACCGTATCAGAACTTACTCTGCCTGCGTCTCATGATTCAGGTATGTACAAAGGCGGACTGGCTGTATTTGGTAAAACACAAGACCTGTCAATTAAAGGCCAGTTAGAAGCCGGTGTCAGATACTTCGATTTGCGCCCTAAATGGACGGGCAGTAAGTTTGTTATTTACCACGGTCCAATTACCGGACCAGATTTATCAGAAGTACTTGCCGATATTCGTTCCTACTGCCAGCAAGGCCACAAAGAGCTCGCTATCCTTAAGTTCTCCCACTTTGATGACATTAACAGCGATAATTACCCAATATTCCGTCAACAAGTGGAAGACGCAATTGGGTCCTGGATGATCAAAACCAAGCCAGAAGGTAAGCGCCTGGCTGAAGGCACACTCAATGATTACGTTAAAGACGGTTCTGCCATGATGGTGACCATTGGTAATGATTTAGCGATTGAGCAGCCTCAGCAAGGTTTTTGGGTTTACCAGGACTGGGATTCTGACTCCGTTGCTGACGCTGATCTCACCGTATTTGATGAGTATTCAGATACCATTAGTTTTAGTTCAATGAAGCAAGGTCAGTTCAAGAGTTTCGAGGAATTTACCGGCAAATGCCAAGAAGATCCAAGCGTTCCCTGCGATCTCTTTTTACTGTCATGGACGCTCACTCCACCAACCGCAGTGTGGCCAGTTTCTAAAGAAGCAAATCGGGCATTAGGCAGTGCAATGGTCGAGTTACCGATGAAAAACCAGTATGGAAAGATAGTTAACCTGCTTTATGTCGACTATGTCGAATACGCCAGGGCAACCGATGTCGCAATTGCTCAAAACAATGCAAATCTGCTTTAAGATTGTGTTCTAAGCTAACAGGGAAGACGAAAAAGAATGATGTCTTATTCCTCTTCCCATGCACCGAGCAGCTACCAATCGGTTTTCCGTGTGTGTTAACAGCTAATAACGACAGACCACTTTCGCTAAAACAATCGCTAATGCCCAATAATTTTCGCAGAGCAGGATGTTAAGATCGTCATGGCAGAAATAACTACACTGATACCCTCTTCAAATAGGCGTTTGATTGATAACTTCTGTGCTATGTGACTTGGTAAAAATGGCACTATTATAAATAATAAAACTATGGATAGAGCATTGGGGGAGCCTGCCAGTACCAATGGCAAAGTGAAATAAGCACGGCTGTACGAAGATCACAGCACCTTGCTAAATAGGAAAAACGGGTCTAATAATACATTTAATTACGTTGTTCAGGCAGGGATTGAGTCACGTTGTATCGGTTTAAATCACAAACGGCTCAAAACAAAAGTCACTCATTAAAAGTAAACCCCATCGTATAACCCATATCAGCCGAATTCGGCGTGCAGGGAGTGGCTCAGTTCAACAAGAGAATACGTGCACACATAAATACTGAGGCCTTATCATTTGAAGGAGATTTGGGTGGAAGTCGAAATAATCAGAGCTTTTGAAAGGTTGTTAATCGTTTTTTTTGCCGGTACTTCGATATTTTTGGGCTGGCATCTGTTTAAGATTGGTGTTGTTTCTCCTCAGAGTGGCGAGCTGTCAGGGAAAGGGTTCAAATTTTCATTACAAAAAGTAGGCCCGGGTGTCTTCTTCTCAGCATTTGGGGCAATTGTTTTATCCGTGGCGCTAATGAACGGTTTGAATATCCGTGAAAGTAGTAAAGACGAAGTTTCAGGGCAGTCAGAGACTAAGGAGTTCTTACTGGCAAATACTATGCATGAGTCGCGAATAAGAAGAATTGCTACAGCCATAAATACTCTAGATCTGATTAATTTTGAAAACTCGTCGCCATACGAGAGTCACAGAGAAGCTATCAGCTCAGCGACAGAAAGGTTAAGGGCTTATAGAGATACGCTTACTAGTTATAAATTTTCAAATGTGGAATTGAAGGAATATTTTAACTGTAATGAAAGCGATGACAAGACTTGTCAAATGAGTAAATCATACAAGGAAGTAGAGGCATGGCTTACCGATACACTATTACAAGAATAGCGACGTTTATCATAATACTGTTGCTCTCGTCTCATCTATTGGCCAGTAATGTTTTTGTTAGAAATGAAGCAGTGGGAATATTAAACGATGGAATGAAGCATATAAAATCTGTGGCTAGACCCCATGAACGAAGGATAATTGATGAAATTAAAGTGTCAGTCCCAATTAGCCCAGCCCCCGTGCGTGTTCGGGCTTTCAAGAGCGCCAGGGGGAGAGAAATTGAATTGAGTACGGGCTACTCTGTGATTACGAGAATGATTGTAAGCGGATACTTAATTGAGTATTACTATAATATAGATAACTTCGGTGAAGAGTATGCGCGATATACAGCCTCAACTTATGCGACCGGCCGATTTGGCGGGGGAAAGCCGCCATGGGAAAAGGCCAATCTCACTAAAAATGAAATTGAGCGTTTGCTTTCAAGTGCAAAATTCAACAATGAGCAGCAAGGCGCACACTCACTTGTACTCTGGTATGTGTTAGCGCATGAAATTGCGCATCATGTACTCCATCATAGGTATGGAGATGGGGTATCGCTTGCCAAAATTAGGCAACAAGAAAAAGAAGCGGATGAGTGGGCAAGCAGAGTTTTTATTGATTTAGGGCTGCCTCCAGCGGGGGCATTTCCTTCTCATATGTATTGGTATTACTTAGATCAATATGGTGTTAAAAATGAATATCGCAGGAGCCACCCGCCAGAGCTTAAAAGAATAAGAGCTATGCTTCAGCTTACTATTCAAAGATTTGATGAGTGGAATAATAATGAAAAGTTGATTTCACGACTTCCAAAAGAAGAAACCATTAACACATATAAGTCGCTTTTATATTATGTAGAAGAACTCATTTCCAGGCAGACGACTTTTAATCAGTCAAAACAAAATTCTGAACCATTCAAGGTCTGCATGACGCTTATGTACGAAAATTGCCTGAAGTCATGCCAAAAGGTATTTGGAAACCCTTTGAGTGTGTGTAAGTCAAAACTATGTGTATCAGATAAATCCAAGAAAATCTGGAAGCTCAGATGTGATGATATGCTCGAGTAATATCCCGATATAAAAGCAATGTTGTCCTATTCACAACGTCTGTCGAAAATTACTGCGTTATCCTTAATACGGCTCAGTATGGCTGGAACGGTGAGTCGTCATTTTTATATTTTTCTGCACCGCCGCTATTGCAAAAGCGTGGGAAGTTCAATTGCAAATAGGAAGGTAGCCGTTTATCGAGACTCTTTAGCAGATTCTATGTAACCTCCGTTTAATTAATATGCTTTTCTGTTCATGACGCCAGCTCATTGACTGTTTTTTGGCTATAAGGTGTCCATGTATCCGCTCGACTTCCTTTGGTTAACTTTTGTGGGTATTTTTTTACCTTTCCTTTTGTCAGATATACGTTCTTTCTTCAAATAAAAGCGTATTATTGGATTTTAGAATTTTAAATCTTCTGTTTTTGGTCTTTTTTTGTTCTTTTGTTGCAAATTTGATTTGTTTGTATATGTGGTTTTTCTTTGGTGTATTGTTTTGTGTTCCTTTATGAAATACACTGTGCGCCATTTTTATTATAATAATCCAAATCAGGCCAAAATTTGCATGACTAGCCGACTCTCAATTTTGTTTGTTTTACTCAACTTGATCGCAATCAATAGCACCATCGCCATGGAGTTTAAGCAGGCATATGCTCCAATTAGAGCGGGGATTTTTACTGTTCTCATTCCTGTAGAGCGCGCTCCTGACGCACCCATTTATTTTTCGGTTAAACCAGATAACACAGGCGATAAACTGGTTTGGACCGCGGTTAGTGACGCAAAATATTATCGTATTGAGCAATACACTAACGGCCGATGGGAAATGGTAAATGCGAATGTGTCGGGTACCCATTACACCATGCCCGCAGCGGCATCAGGTATTTACCGTGTGACCGCATGTGATGATTTCGGATGTGCCGCAGCGAAACAGCAAAATCGGGTAGTCACTGAGCCATTTTCCGTCAAAGCGCTCTACAGCAATCGGAGCCAGGTTGATGATTACGGCCGGGTTGAAGTAAGTTGGCAGATTACTGGTGCTGCAAAAGTTTCCATTACAAAAACTGAAAATGGCAGAACGGTGCAGACCTGGCCTGCGTTAAACCCAGCCCGGGGTAAAATGTCTAGTTATGTAAATAGTATGGCGAGGTTTAATCTGACTGCCTATGACTTTGATGGTCAAGCGATTTCCAGAACGCTGTCAATTGCAACTTTGCCAGAGAACCCTGTCCGGCTGAACGGTGTGAAAGGGGAGTTCCACCAGCCTTTATTTTTATCCGGCCTCGATGTTATCGAGCGCTCTGTATTAGAGCACGAAGATAACCTATTTTTTGCGACTCATGGCGGAAGACTGCATCGTTACTCGGTTAAAAAGAAAGCTGGCAAGATCACTGACTGGCATGCTAAATGGAATATACCTCTGGACGGGGTGATGAATAGTGCACCGACAATCCAGGGAGATGAACTGATATTTACGGTTAGCATGCGAAATGGTAATGGAAAAGTATGTAGTGTGCGTGCCTCTGATGGAGAGGGGCAGTCCTGTAGTGCTCAGAAGAGTAGCAATCTGATCGCCAGCCCCTTAATAGTAAACCGAGTGCAACCAAGTAGGTTGAGCGCAGTTAGTCAGTTTTTTACAGAGTCCACAAGAGCACAGGAGGGTATATATGTCTTCCAGCGTGACGGTTTGATCCAGGTATTAGATCCAAATGATCTGAATATTGTACTTAGTGAATATCGGGTTGGGGGTATCCAAACTGAATTTTTAAACACCCCGGCCCTTATTACCGACGGCTCGGGTGAGCGCCAGCAATTTATTATGCAAAATAGTGAAAATGAGATATTTGGTGTTGATGTGCCAGTTCAGACTGTGCCATCCGCTATCAGCAGTACTATGAATCAATGGTTTAGTTCGGAGCAATCGCAAACTCAGACACGTAGAACAATCAATCAAGTGCAAACACTGCCTGTGGTCTGGAGGAAAAAACTGTGAGCTTCTTTAAATCGTTCATAATGGCCGGTGCCACCCTGTTAACCTGCACAGTACAGGCTTATAATGCTCGGGTGCCGGTATGTAATGCATCTGAGCTACATGTTATTGCTGGTGAAGAAACACATGTGACGCTCGGCAGCAGAACAAAGGTAATCAGCTTTAGCAGTACTCCCAATCAAAACCTGGCGCTGAAGCGCGGCACAACAACGCTCAAAGAAAGCAGTACCAGTACTTCGCTGCATTACACGTTTACTAATACGGGCGAATACACAGTATCACTTAGACTTATGAATATGAGTAATGAAAATGATGCTGAATACTATTGCCAAAGAACCATAGTCGTAAATAGAAATGCTGCACCTGCATTAGAGTCTGCTACTTACTCGGGTACCGACAACAGTATAGAATATGGTCAGTCGAGCATGTTTAGTACAGTTGCATTTAAAGATATCAATAAAGATATCACCTCTTTCCAGATCTCATATGATGTATACGTAAATGGGGCAAAATTAGATAATGCTGGAGGTACAGAAACATGTGAGACGAACGCTAACTCTGATGGTGTATACTCGTGCAGCCGTACTATCGAAAAAAGCCAAATTGTTGCAAATGGAATTTACAAATTTAAAGCTAAGGTAATAGATAGCAAAGGCAATACTGACTCACATTCATATTCAATATTAGCCAAAGAGGAAAATACAGCGCCCACACTGAGAGTGACAGTGGATGGCACTGAAGTGTCGTCTGACAGCGAACTTGATGTTGCGCCTGGTCACAATCTTACCCTGGAAGCGAGTGCGCATGATAGCGATGACGCCGATGCTAACCAAATTGACAGAATAGAGCTCGATATAGGCAACGGCTATAACAACATCACATCTTATGCCGATAACACCTGCCAGCGCTCTACCCGTACACTGCAGTGCTCAGGGGTCGTTATCCCGGTTACGCAAAGTATTGCGTCGATGAAAGTCAGAGTCTTAGACCGTAAAGGTAAAAGTAAGGCAATATCACTCAAGGTCAACCTTCTGTCCCCGCCGGCTGTCTCACTGACAGCGAGTAAAACGAGTCCATTTATTGATGAATCTGTGACTTTATCGGCGACGGCAACCCATACTTCCGGTTTAAAAGAGTACAAAATATGCCGTGCGCCGGGAAATTATGAGGAGATCACAAATGGCTGCGTAACGGCTGTGAAAACCTGTAGCACCAATAGCAGCAATTGTACGTTGACTCTAAATGCGCCAGGTCGCTCTGGTCAGTATACCTATTACGCGTATGCGGTGGCGAATGAGGGGGGGGCGAATGCCTTTGCACAGGTGATTAATTATGTGAACTTTTTTGGTATTAGAGTTACGCCACCAATCGGAACACATTTTGTGATTGGTCGAAACCAAGTGAACTTTACGGTTCATGCATCAGCGTTTTCCAGACGTACTTCAAATGGTGGAGTGCCTAAGCTTACTTCTCTGACGTTACTCAGAAATGGTGCGCCTGTTTCCGATGGTATTGATATCTCGCCTGCAGTAGGCGCCCTTGAGCTGCCTTTGGCGAGTACTAAAGAAGAAGCACGTGCTATAAGCTTTAGCTGGACGCCATCTCTGGGTGATGTGGGCAATTTCATCGAACTCTCTTTGATTGCTAGAGATAATGATGGTCACCAGGCTGTTGCTAACGTGTCTGACATCCAGCTGATGACTCCACACCCGACAAATCCGAGTGTGCCGGAAATCAAATTGACGGATCTAGGAGCTGGTTTATATGAGGCTCACTTTTCTGAATTGAACAGAATGACTGCCCTTTCAATGAGGGCGACGTTGGATGGCAATCGCTACCCGTTGGAAAACTCATCGGTGGGCGTATTGGACAAAACTTCTTATACAAAGACAATTCAGACCAAAGCGGAAGATCATGGTAAACAACTACGGGTATACGCGCATGGAATCGCATTCGGTACGCAGGTTGTTATCAGAGGGGAAGAAGGCAGCTCAGCCCCAATCACCGTCGTAAACCACGAGACAAGGCCTCATTCGCCCAGATTTAATGCTGATATCACGCAAGCCGGCGGCAATTTCACACTGAACTGGGCTGCTAACACTGATGGTGTCACGCAAAGCTACGAGCTGGCGGTCTGGAAAGGGTTACCAGGTGACAGAAATCGTGCCGTTCATACTGTTTTGGCAACCTCTACGGGCACCAGTCATCAGGTAACCGACGTAACTCAAGGCCAGTACACTTATGAGATCCGTGCTTGTAACAGCCAGGGGGCGTGCACCGCAGGCCAGCAACATACCGTTGAGCATATCGCACCATATATTGATACGGCAACGATAGAGGCGTGTGGTGCTCAGTGTACGGAGCCCAGCTCAAAAGTAACGGTAACCGGTATTGGTTTTAGTGCTTCTGAGTCCGGTTTGTATGCGCGTATGCGCGGAACGGGTGATACATTTTACATTTCCCCACACAACTTATCGTTAAACGGCTACACACTGACAGGCACGTTACCAGAGAGAGTACACAAGGGTCTGCTGGATAATGGCGTGGAGTTAACTGTTACAAATGGTGTTCGTTCGGATGATACAGCAGATAATACCTATCTGGAAAACACCATCATTCTGGATGAAACGGGTTCGGCACCGCGGCCAAATCTGCGGGGGCGTGAATTCACGGTGAGTGAAAACAAAGTACTTTATGTTGGCGGCGAAGATGGTGGTCTTAAAGCACACAAAGTAAATCTGGATGGTGATCTGCAGCATCTGTGGACTTATCCGGAATCAGGCCATCAAAGTGTTCAGGTTATTGCCAAACCTTTGGCAAGGCTTGAGCCTATTTCCGATGTTGCTGGTGCCAGAAAAATAGACAATATCTACTTTGGTTCATTAAACCATCATTTCTATGGACTGACTTATGATCCGCTCGCAAACCTGGAACTGACGACTAAGTGGCAGTTTAAAACGCAAGGAGAGATCCGAGCTGGTGCGCAATTTGACCAAAATGGTGCACTGCTCGTTGGTGCGATGGATGAAGCGCTTTACTCGCTGGATTCAAAAACAGGGTTAGTTAACTGGCATTACACATTCCCGCGCAGTGGGGGAGTGGTGATGCAACCAACGGTTTCTGCCTCGGGACACATCTATGTAACGACACAGGACAGAGAAGTACACGTCATAGATGAACGTATGATTGGCGCCAATGCCTTTAAATGGCAAGAAATTGGCGACCTAGCTGAACAGTTTGAAACGGAAATCAAGGAATGGGAAGCCTTGCAGTGGCATCCGAACCAAAACACCGATGATCTTGTTAAACTGACTAAAGTTATGTTGCTGCTGTTGCAAAGAACACCAAGTAAAGCTGAATTGAGCTTCATGGCTTATCTGATGGCTAATGGTCATCCATTCAATGAGATGGTCAATGCGTTGATTAACATTGACCCGGCATTGTCTGAGTCGTCCAATGCTCAATTTATCAGCACACTGTTTGAATATTTACTGCTAAAAGAGAATACAAACTCGATTCTTCGCGGAGCGGTTTACGGTTCTGGTGATCAAGCTTATTGGGTGGGTATTCTTGAAATGGGTGTCACCCGAGCGGACGTGATCATTGATCTGTTAGGGGCAAGTGCATCTCAATATGAATCGGCAACCTTTAACCTGCTCAAGTACTTTTATGATCGCTGCTTAGTAACTGACTACTGTGCATTTGATTATGACAGTGATAAAGATGGCCTGAGCGACAGGTTAGAAGATGCAATAGGCACCAATGCGGCAGATAGTCGGGATGGCTTGCAGAGTCCCACATTAACCGTGACAGAGCGTGGTGGCACAATCAATTTTACATTGACCGGTACGGGCATGGTTGAAGAGTACCAGCTTTATGCTTTGCAGCCAGGTAACCCTTATTATCAACTGCTTGCAACCATAGAAGCAGACAAAACGAATGCCGATAATTTAGGTGTTCTTACCAGAACATTTATGTATAACGGTAATTATCAGTTTAAAGCTCTGGCTTGTGTAAAGCATCCTGAGTCACTAAAGGGTAAAGAAGTATCTCGTTGTAGCAAGAACTACTCCAATGAAGCGCTAGTCGGCATTACTAGCTCAGCACAAGAGGGTGACCCGTTGGTTAAGTTGCCGTCAGTAAAGGTAGCAGAAAAGCAAACGCCGAGTGGGAGTGTGTTACTTGCCCATGCGAAATTGCAGCCAACGACAGGCAGCTTCAGGGTCACCGAAAGTGGCGCAGCATCTTACAGCCTGCCAATTGCGCTCCCAGCAGGTATTACAGGTGTGCAGCCTGAGGTTAGCCTGAACTATAGCTCTCAAGGGGGCGATGGTGCAATCGCACTGGGCTGGGGCCTGAACGCAGCATCCGGAGTGACGCGTTGTCGACAAACCAAAGCTCAGGATGGCCAGTTTAAAGGACTGACCTTGAGTGAAGAGGATAGGTACTGTCTTGATGGACAACGCCTGATCAGTAAAGCGGTCACAACGCACAGTGGCAGTTTTGATACTGAGCAGATTGTTGACGAGTACACGACAGAGATCGATTCGCAGACAACGATTTATAAACTGAGAGTAGGCAATCATGACCAGTTTGTTGTTCTGGCGAAAGATGGCTCGGTGAAACGATACGGCGCTTCAGAAGACAGCCGTATCACGCTGAAGGACGCAGATGACGTTGTGCATACCCTGAGCTGGATGTTGTCAGAGGTGGAAGACAACCTGGGCAATGAAAGCACCACAATTCGTTATCTATACAATCAGCTGGTGGATCCTAATAATGCTGCGAACACCGAAACAGTACTGTCAGAAATTACCTACAGTGGAAACCGAGTTGTCTTTACGCACGAGGTTGGGCCGCTTCGCCATGTCGGCTATGTAGATAAAGCCAGAGTGGCTCAGTTTGCACGCCTTAAAAATATCGAGGTATTCAACCATCAGGAGGCGGAGCGTGCAAATTATAAATTGGGCTTCGCGGATGCGGCCAATGGCATGCGCCTGCTCACAAGCATTACTCACTGCCGTGGCAGTGTTTGTCGTGCACCTGTCACTTTCAACTATCACGCATTTGCCACCGACCTAAACTTTAAAGCGTTTAGCCGGGTGTATTCAAAAGAGCAGATGGACAATGCGCTTGCATCTGTCACGATGGCCGACCTTAAAGGCTCTGGTCAGGCGCAACTGGTCACATTGGAGCAGACAGATAAAGACGCTAAGCGCTATACATTGTGCGTTTATCAGGGTCATACCTATCAAGCTGCCGAAGAGTTGGCATGTCGGGACGTATACCGAAATGATGATCACCAGAGTGTCAGTATGTTTGCCATTGATCATGATCTGGATGGCCGACTCTCCCTGATGATTAACCTGCGCTCTGAACATACGTCAGATGCAAACCCTGGCTATTGGGCTCATTATGCGCTGAGTGACAACAACCAGTTGCAAAACCTTGCCCTGCCAAGTGGCTGGCCTGCCGATCATTACATGCGTGAAATAAAGCCAGCAGATCTTAATGGCGATGGTTACGCAGATTTGGTTTATAAACATAAAAAAGACGATCCCAACTTGTATGTCAGATTGGCAGATGCGAAAACCAGAGCATTTGGTCGTCAGTATGTGCTCGGTACCGATGTGGGCGAAGGCAACTTTTATGGATACGGCGACTTTACGAGTAAGGGTACCGACTGGCATGTTATCGACATGAACTTTGATGGCCTGGCGGATATAGTTGCGCTTAAATGTGACTCTACGCATTGTAAAAATGATGATGCCAAACGTTTGGCGGTACACTACAACCAGGGAGAAACAGGGTATGGTGGGTTTAACCCTTTCCTGACGGAAAATATTGCATCGGATGAAAAAATAGAGCTATTAACACCAGGCGACGTGAATGGTGATGGCCTGGTGGATCTGATCTACCTGGCAACGACACAATACAACCAGGGTGTAAAACGTTGGCACGTGTTGCTTAATCAATCCAGTGAGCGGGTTGAGTTTAAACGGGTGTTTAGTGTCACGGCTAAGTCCAGCAATGATGCGTTCTCGGTGAGTGAACTGATCCCGCCTATGTCAATGGACATAGACAAAAATGGTAAAGCGGATCTGTTCTTTAAAGAAAAGAACACAAAACAATGGCGGCGTTATGAATGGTCACCTCAAAGCGAGACGTTTGAAAAGGTCAGCGACAATGCGTTTGAGCTTGCTGTTGATACCAAGCTTGGCGACTTTGCCTTTTTCAGTGATTATGACAACGATGGTGTTGCAGACATTCTTGTAAAACACAGCTACGGCGTGAGTGTCAGATACAACCTGAGTCAGCAGGCAACAGAGGGCATGCTGAATGAGGTTCAACAAGGGTATGCCGGGCATACTAACAGCACCAAAGTTAACTATGGACTAATGTCGGATAGTACGGTCTATACAGATCTTGAAGATGATCTGACCGCAGACGCAGGACTCTTTAATACGCAACAGTTGTTGGTCAGTAAGGTGACCGGTGGGGGCGTGTTAGTCTCAAGTGTTGAAACAGATAGCCCGAGCAACCGCAGTGGTGCTTTGTCTGTGGATAAAGCCAAAGTGGATTATCACTACCAGGGCGCGCGTGTGCAATTTGGTGGTCGCGGACCATTAGGGTTTAAAACGCTGAAGACCACCACGCAAAAGGACGGCAAGACATTTGAGACCACCACACGTTACCATCAGGCATTTCCGTTTACCGGGATGCCGTATTCTACACAGAAAATAATGCGACTGGCCGACTCCAATGTGCTGCTCAGCATGGCAGTCAATGAGTATTACAAGGGCAAAACGCAGCAACTGAATGATGTGTCAGCCTATCGTGTTTACAATTCGGCTAGCCGTGAATGCAGTGCTGTGGTTAACTCGGATCTAAGTGTGAGTGCCTACACCTGTACAGATACGCAAACCATTCAAGATACCTATGGTAATGTTAAAAATCTCACCGTGAATACACACGATGTTGCTGCCTCCGGTGCCGAACATTTCACCACAGTGGGCGCGCCAGCGAATGCAATGCTAAGTGTTACGACTGAAAACCAGTATGGTACAACGGGCGAACATGCGCGTCTGGGCCGATTGTCTAAAACCAAAGTAACTCATCGTGGTGAAGGCCTCAGCGCTATTGCCAGAAGCAGTTACTTTGAATACTACCCGGATGGTCATCGCCACGAAAACATGCTTTACAAAGAGGTTGTAGGTAAAGGCCTGGGTTGTGAGAATGAACTGACGACTAGACATTCGTACGATGATTTTGGCAATAAAGTGAAGGTGGAGAGTGAAAATACCGGATGTACTGAGTTAGAGCGCGAAACGCGTATTACCGAAACCGTCTATGATGGTGAGGGCCGTTACGTACTCCATACTAAGCAAAGCGGCAGTAAAAGCACGCTGACATTGATATCTGGAAAGGTTTCTGTTGATGGTCAGGGGCAGGCAAGTCGCAATGTTTTTGGTCAGCCAGAAATGATAATTGACAATAACGGCGTAGAGACCGAATTATTCTATGATCACTTTGGCGGTAAAGTCGGCTCTTACAGTGAGACCGGTGCGCAGGCGTACAGTTATTTTACGCCATGCGAATCGACTGAAAACTGTGTAATACGACTCAATAAAGAAGTGAACGGCGTACTGCGCGAAAAACACTTACTGGATAAGCTGGGCCGTACTTATAAAGTCAGTAAACTGACAGTACTTAAGGACCAGTGGCTGACCTCTGAGTATCAGTTTGACCGCTACGGTCGCAACGATGTGATCAAGGAAGCTGGTTCAAAAGCCGTGACAAGCACCTTTGATGTGCTGGACAGAGTAACACGTGTCGATGACGCAAATGCTGAAACCAAATCGGAGACCGCTTTTGCGGGGCGAACGATAGCCGTGACGGTCACCGGTACCGGTTTCAAAGAGCAGGTTAAAACGACACATAGCAATGCCATTGGTCAGACTGTTCAGGTGGTAGACAATAATAACCAAACTCTGGATTATATCTACAATGCGCTGGGCGATCAGCTTAGCGTTCATTCATCGGCAGAGGCTTATCATGACCG
>NZ_JAKRFZ010000023.1 GCF_022347765.1 Pseudoalteromonas sp. OOF1S-7
TTTTGAAACCGAAGTTTCGTGCTCAATGAATTCTGATTTTGTCTGTTTCTACTTTTCAAAAAAGTAAAATCAAAACGAATTGACTATGTTAGTCACTCAGTTCAGTTGAGACTCTAAATTTTTGTGCGTCATTCAGTAAAACTGAAATCTGCTGTTAGAACTCAATCTGTACGAGTGCCCACACAGATGATTGCTTCATATTTTTAAAGAACAAAATAACTAACCCTGGTTAGTTACCGCAGCCTTGCTGCGAAGTGGAGCGCCATATTAACCGCTTCACTTTTAAAGTCAACTAGAAAATTTAATTTTTCTTAATTAAGCTTTCCGCTTGGCTTCACGTCACTTGGCGCGTTGCTTTTCAGCGTTGTGCCCCGTGTCGGTGGATGCGCATTATAGGGAAATCGAAACCCAGCGCAACCCCTTTTTTGAAGAAAAGTGAGAAAAACAGGTTGTTCGCGCAAAAACAAAGCAAAACGTTCATTTATGCACCTTTTCCTAGCGGATATTTCCTCATTTTCTGTACAAGCATTCTGATTTTATACAAAATCCCTGCCGAATCATTTGATTAAAAATAGGAAGATAATGAAAAAGTTCAGTCTAGCAGTCATAGCAGCGCTCTCCACAACGACTTTTGCATCGGAAGAAAGCCCCAGCCCTTTTTCCTTCTCTGCAACTGCAGGTTATACTTTTGGTGGTGATACACTCGGAACACTGGTATATGAAGACGATAGCGACAACAGCGTAAAAGCAGGGTCGGGGTTGATCCTTGGTGGTGGATTCAACTACGCGCTAAGCCAGAAGTTTGATGTTCGCCTGAACGCGGCAATACACCTTGATTCCGCCGATGCAGAAAACGGCGACTTCACATTTAGCCGTTTAGCATGGGAAGCCATTCCATATTATAAAGTAAGTGAACAAATCAAGCTGGGACTCGGCGCAGGTATAGACTCAGCTGTAGAGCTAGAAAATGACTTTGGTGACGACCTCGAGTTCGACAGCGCAGGCAAATTCATCGTGTCAGGTATGTACAGTTTTGAAAACTGGAGTGCCAGTCTTGAGTTCAGATACAGCATCGTAGAATATGAAGTAGCAAAAGTTGGTAGGTATTCTGTTGTAGACGATCTTGCACGTGAAAATAAAGTAGATGCAAATCACGTTGGTATTCTGCTTCACTGGAACTTTTAAGCCAATGAGATAATTCAGGCGAAATGCGTTACAGCAGACGTAGAAAAGCCGGGCATTGCCCGGCTTTTCTGTGTCTTAACTAGTAAGACTTACTCTGCAGACTGCGCGTCTTCTTGAACTTCTTTAGTCGCAACTGGGCGATCTAGTAGTTCAATGTAAGCCATTGGCGCATTGTCACCTGCACGGAAGCCACACTTCAGAATACGAGTGTAACCACCTGGACGATCCGCGAAACGAGGACCGATCTCAGAGAACAATTTACCAACTACTTCTTTATCACGCGTGCGAGCAAACGCTAAACGACGGTTTGCTACGCTGTCAGTCTTAGCCAGTGTGATTAAAGGTTCAATTACACGGCGCAACTCTTTCGCTTTAGGCAAAGTTGTTTTGATGATTTCGTGCTTCACCAAAGAACCAGCCATGTTGCTGAACATCGCTTTGCGATGGCTGCTGTTACGGTTTAATTGACGACCACTCTTACGATGGCGCATGACCCTATCCTTCTAACTAAACTAATATAGTAACTTAGATTACTCAGCCAGACTTGCAGGTGGCCAGTTTTCCAGGCGCATACCCAGAGAAAGACCACGTGAAGCTAGCACGTCTTTAATTTCAGTCAGAGACTTCTTACCAAGGTTTGGTGTTTTCAGAAGCTCAACTTCAGTACGCTGTACTAAGTCACCGATATATTGAATTTGCTCGGCTTTCAGACAGTTCGCAGAACGTACAGTTAGCTCTAAGTCATCGACTGGACGAAGCAGAATAGGATCGAACTCTGGCTTCTCTTCTTTTTCTTCCGGCTCAGAAACATCACGTAAGTCTACGAATGCTTCCAGCTGCTCAGCAAGAATAGTAGACGCACGACGGATCGCTTCTTCAGGATCCAAAGTGCCGTTCGTTTCCATATCGATGATTAGTTTATCTAAGTCTGTGCGTTGCTCAACACGAGCTGACTCAACCGAGTACGCAATACGCTCAACCGGGCTGAATGATGCATCAAGCAGCAAACGGCCGATTGGACGCTCATCGTCATCAGAGGATAAACGACTAGACGCCGGTACATAACCGCGACCACGCTCAACGCGAATGCGCATGCTGATCTCACTATTGTCAGCCGTAAGGTGACAGATCACATGCTCAGGGTTGGCAATAGTCACGTCTCCGTCGTGCTGGATATCAGCCGCAGTCACAGGGCCTACACCAGACTTAGTCAGGGTAAGGAAAACTTCATCTTTACCTTCTAGAGATACTGCCAGACCTTTCAGGTTCAACAGAATTTCAATGATGTCTTCTTGTACGCCTTCTTTCGCGCTGTACTCGTGCAATACACCGTCAATTTCAACTTCTGTCACAGCACAACCAGGCATAGATGAAAGAAGTATACGACGTAGAGCATTGCCTAGTGTGTGGCCGAAACCACGCTCCAGAGGCTCTAAAACTACTTTAGAACGCGTTGAGCTTACAGCGTCGATATCGACTAATCTTGGTTTTAGGAATTCGGTTACAGAACCCTGCATTTTATCCTCTCTTAACTCTTAACTTTACTTCGAGTAAAGTTCGACGATTAGTTGTTCGTTAATGTCCGCAGACAGATCAGAACGCTCTGGTAGGCGCTTGAAAGTACCTTCCATTTTTGAACCGTCAACTTCAATCCAAGTTGGCTTTTCGCGTTGCTCAGCCAACTCTAGAGCAGCGATGATACGCGCTTGCTTTTTAGACTTCTCGCGAATTACTACCACGTCTTCTGGAGTAACTACGAAAGAAGGGATATTAACAACACGACCATTAACCATAATCGCTTTGTGGCTTACTAGCTGACGAGCTTCAGCACGTGTGCTTGCAAAACCCATGCGATATACAACATTGTCCAGACGTTGCTCTAGAAGCTGAAGCAGGTTTTCACCTGTGTTGCCTTTAAGGCGAGCAGCTTCTTTGTAGTAGTTACGGAATTGCTTTTCAAGTACACCGTAGATACGACGAACTTTTTGCTTTTCACGTAGCTGTAGACCGTAGTCAGATAGACGACCTTTACGTGCGCCGTGCTGACCAGGTGCTGTTTCTAGTTTACACTTAGAGTCAATAGCTCTTACGCCGCTTTTAAGGAACAGGTCAGTACCTTCACGACGACTCAGCTTGAGCTTAGGGCCCAAATATCTTGCCATGTTCTTTCTCCTAACCTATTAATTATACGCGACGTTTCTTCGGTGGACGACAACCATTATGTGGGATTGGCGTCACGTCAGTGATGTTTGTGATACGGAAACCAGCAGCATTCAATGCACGAACAGCAGACTCACGGCCTGGACCTGGACCTTTGATGAATACTTCTAGGTTCTTAAGACCGTACTCTTGAGCAGCAGTACCTGCACGCTCCGCAGCAACCTGTGCAGCGAAAGGAGTAGACTTACGAGAACCACGGAAACCTGAACCACCTGCAGTCGCCCAAGAAAGAGCATTGCCTTGACGGTCAGTGATGGTCACAATCGTGTTGTTGAAAGATGCATGAACGTGAGCCATGCCGTCAACAACCTGCTTTTTGACCTTTTTACGACGAATTGGTGCTTTTGCCATAACTTACCCCACCTTATTTCTTGATAGGCTTGCGAGGACCCTTACGAGTACGCGCGTTAGTCTTAGTACGCTGACCACGTAGTGGAAGCGAACGACGGTGACGTAAGCCACGGAAACAACCAAGGTCCATAAGACGCTTGATGTTTAGTGTAACTTCACGACGAAGATCACCTTCAACAGTGTACTTGCCAACTTCTTCACGAAGGATGTCAAGAGTTTCGTCGTTTAAATCGCCGATTTTAGTAGTTTCAGCGATACCTGTCGCAGCTAAGATAGCCTTAGCGCGAGTTTTACCTACACCATAGATGCTTGTTAAACCGATAACAGCATGCTTATGATCAGGAACGTTAATGCCTGCGATACGGGCCACTAACATATCTCCTATAAATAAACCTGATTATCATCTTGCTGGAAAGCCCGTATAGGATACCCAACCGACATTCAGGTTTTACCAATGAAACAGGCTAAGTAGATTACTTAGCCTGCACGACTAGATTTCTTAGCCTTGCCTTTGCTTGTGCTTAGGCTCACTGCAGATCACGCGTACCACACCGGCACGTTTGATAACTTTACAGTTACGGCAGATTTTCTTAACGGAAGCACGTACTTTCATTACTCAACTCCGTAAACAGACCTTAGCGGCCGTAGCCTTTAAGGTTCGCTTTTTTCAGCACAGAATCATACTGATGAGACATCAGATGGGTCTGTACTTGTGCCATAAAGTCCATGATAACCACAACGATAATCAAGATTGATGTACCGCCGAAGTAGAACGGCGTTTGCCACGCCATGGTCATAAACTCGGGCACCAGACAGATAAAGGTAATATACAACGCACCGGCCAAAGTCAGGCGTGTCATTACTTTATCAATGTATTTAGATGTCTGCTCACCTGGGCGAATGCCTGGAATAAATGCGCCAGATTTCTTCAGGTTGTCTGCTGTCTCACGCGGGTTAAATACCAACGCAGTGTAGAAGAAGCAGAAGAAGATAATCGCTGCTGCAAGTACCATCGCATACAGAGGCTGACCAGGAGTCAACACTGCAGAGACGGCTTGTAAGAAGTCAGCAACTGGACCTTCACCTTGACCGAACCAGCTTGCAATTGTACCAGGGAACAAAATGATGCTGCTAGCAAAGATTGGTGGAATAACACCCGCCATGTTTACTTTCAATGGTAAATGCGTGCTCTGCGCTGCGAAGACCTGACGGCCTTGCTGACGTTTTGCGTAGTTAACAACGATACGACGTTGACCACGCTCAAAGAACACTACCAAATAAGTTACAGCGAATACGATTACCGCAATCACAACCAAAGCTAATACGTTCAGATCACCTTGACGCGCCATTTCTGCTGTCGAACCGATTGCAGACGGCAGGTTAGCTACAATACCAACAAAAATCAGAACTGAGATACCGTTACCAATACCGCGCTCTGTGATTTGTTCGCCCAACCACATCAGGAACATAGTACCGGTTACTAAGCTCACCACAGCGGTGAAGTAGAAACCGAAACCAGGATTTACGACCAACCCATCCATCATATTAGGGAGGTTAGTGGCAATACCGATAGACTGGAATGTAGCAAGCACAAGCGTACCATAACGCGTGTACTGACTGATCTTCTTACGACCTTGCTCACCTTCTTTCTTAAGCTCTATCATCGCAGGATGTATGTGCGTTAATAGCTGCATAATAATTGAAGCTGAGATATAGGGCATAATACCCAGCGCGAGTACCGAGGCACGCTCAAGCGCACCACCGCTGAACATGTTGAACATTTCAACAATGGTGCCCTTTTGTTGCTCGAAGAATTCGGCAAGTACGGCGGCATCAATCCCAGGGATCGGCACGAACGAACCTAAACGGTAAATAATGATAGCACCCAATACAAACAGTAGTCGGCGCTTCAGTTCCGCTAGCCCACTCTGTGCGCTTTGCATATCTTGACCTGGTTTAGCCATAGTGTACTTCCTTAGTCTTCTACCTTGCCTCCGGCAGCTTCGATAGCTTCGCGAGCACCTTTAGACACTTTGATGCCTTTAACGGTAACTGCGCGTGAAACTTCGCCAGATTTAACAACTTTTACGAACTGGATGTTCTTTTTAACGATACCAGCTGCTTGTAACGCGTTTACGTCTACCACATCGCCTTCAACTTTAGCGATTTCGTATAGGTTAACTTCTGTAGATACTAGTGATTTACGAGAAGTGAAACCGAACTTAGGCAGACGACGTTGCATAGGCATTTGACCGCCTTCGAAACCAACGCGTACTTTACCGCCTGAGCGTGATTTTTGACCTTTGTGACCACGACCACCAGTCTTACCAAGACCAGAACCGATACCACGGCCAACACGCTTACCAGCTGTCTTTGCACCAGCAGCAGGTGAAAGTGTATTCAAATGCATCGAATTAACCCTCTACCTTAACCATGTAAGAAACTTGGTTGATCATACCGCGAACTGCTGGCGTATCTTCTAGCTCAACAGTGTGGTTGATACGACGTAAACCAAGGCCACGTAATGTAGCTTTATGCTTCGGTAAACGACCGATTGAGCTACGTACTTGAGTTACTTTTACTGTGTTTGCCATGGTGTCTTACCCCAAAATTTCGTCAACGCTAAGACCACGTTTAGCAGCAATGCCTTCTGGAGAATTCATGTTCTCTAGAGCGGCAACTGTTGCACGAACGATGTTGATCGGGTTAGTAGAACCGTATGCTTTTGAAAGTACGTTCTGCACACCAGCAACTTCTAGTACTGCACGCATCGCACCACCGGCGATGATACCTGTACCTTCTGATGCAGGCTGCATGTATACTTTAGAACCAGCATGGCGACCCTTGATAGGGTGCTGCAAAGTATGACCGTTAAGGTCTACTGAGATCATGTTACGACGTGCTTTTTCCATTGCTTTTTGAATAGCAGCTGGAACTTCACGTGCTTTACCGTAACCGAAACCTACTTTACCTGCGCCGTCACCAACTACAGTCAGTGCTGTGAAGCTAAAGATACGACCACCTTTAACTACTTTAGACACACGGTTTACCGCGATTAGCTTTTCAGCCAATTCAGGCTGTTGTGCTTTTGCTTCTACGTTAGCCATTGTCTACTCCTAGAATTGCAGACCGGCTTCACGCGCTGCATCAGCAAGCGCCTTCACACGGCCGTGATATTTAAAGCCACTGCGATCAAAAGCGATTTTTTCAACGCCTTTGTCAGCTACGCGCTCAGCGATTGCTTTACCAACTGCTTGAGCCGCTTCGATGTTGCCTGTGCCTTTAACTGTTTCAGCAATTGCTTTTTCAACAGTAGAAGCAGCAGCCAGCACAGTACCCTCAGCGTTGATCACTTGAGCGTAAATGTGACGTGGCGTGCGGTGGATAACAAGGCGAGTTGTGCCCTGTTCGATAATATTTCTACGAGTGCGCTTAGCACGACGTAGACGAGCTGTTTTCTTATCCATCGTCTTACCTTACTTCTTCTTAGCCTCTTTACGACGCACGTATTCGTCAGCATAACGTACACCTTTACCTTTATAAGGCTCTGGCTCACGGTATGAACGAATGTTCGCAGCAGTTTGACCAACAAGCTGCTTGTCTGCGCCCTTAACAACAATTTCAGTCTGGCTTGGAGCTTCGATAGTGATACCCTCAGGGATCTCGAAGTTCACAGGGTGAGAGAAGCCAAGAGTTAAGTCTAATACTTTACCCTTAACTGCCGCACGGTAACCAACACCTACTAGTTGTAGTTTCTTCTCAAAACCTTCGTTAGCACCGATGATCATGTTGTTGATCAAGGCACGTGCAGTACCTGCTTGAGCCCAAGCATTAGCAACTTCACGTGGAGCTGTAGTGATAACGTTGTCGTTAAGTGAAACTTCAACCGCATCGTTGATCGTGCGCGTTAATTCACCATTTTTGCCTTTAACTTTGATGTCCTGGCCGTTAACTGTAACTTCAACACCGGCAGGAACAGTAATAGGAGCCTTCGCTATACGAGACATAGTTCCCCTCCGATTAAGCTACAAAGCCAATGATTTCACCACCAACACCAGCGTTACGCGCAGCGCGGTCTGTCATCAGGCCTTTAGAAGTTGATACGATAGCGATACCTAGACCACCCATTACCTTAGGTAATTCGTCACGTTTCTTATAGATACGTAGACCAGGGCGGCTAACACGCTGGATGTTTTCGATAACAGCTTTGCCTTCGAAGTACTTAAGTTCGATAGTCAATTCTGCTTTAACGTCACCAGATACTGCGAAGTCACCGATGTAACCTTCGTCTTTTAGTACCTTAGCAATAGCTACTTTCAGCTTTGAAGTTGGCATAGTTACAGATACCTTCTTCGCAGTCTGACCGTTACGGATGCGTGTAAACAAATCCGCAATTGGATCTTGCAAGCTCATGTCTTACTCCCGTGATTCTATTACCAACTAGCCTTTTTAAGGCCAGGAATTTCACCGCGCATAGCAGCTTCGCGAACTTTGATACGGCTCATGCCGAACTTGCGAAGGTAACCATGTGGGCGGCCCGTGATGTTACAACGATTACGTTGACGTGAAGGGCTAGAATCGCGTGGTAAAGACTGTAGCTTTAACACTGCATCCCAACGCTCATCATCAGATGCATTAACATCGCTGATGATAGCTTTTAACGCAGCACGCTTTTCAGCATACTGAGCAACTAATTTAGCACGTTTTACGTCACGTGCTTTCATTGAATTCTTTGCCATAACCCTACCCTTACTTTTTGAATGGGAAGTTGAACGCTTCTAACAACGCACGGCCTTCGTCATCTGTTTTCGCAGAAGTAGTGATTGTGATGTCCATACCGCGAACACGGTCGACTTTATCATAATCAATTTCTGGGAAGATGATTTGCTCACGTACGCCCATAGAATAGTTACCGCGACCGTCAAAAGACTTAGCGCTAACACCGCGGAAGTCACGAATACGTGGCATCGCGATAGAGACTAAACGCTCTAGGAAATCCCACATACGCTCGCCGCGTAGGGTTACTTTACAGCCAATTGGGTAACCTTCACGGATCTTAAAGCCAGCAACAGATTTGCGTGCTTTAGTTACCAGAGGCTTCTGACCAGAGATAGCTTCTAAGTCTGCTACTGCATTCTCTAGAATTTTCTTGTCAGCTAGGGCTTCGCCCACACCCATGTTTAGTGTGATCTTTTCGATCTGAGGGACTTGCATGACAGAGCTGTAACCGAACTTTTCGAAAAGTTCTTTTACTACTTTGTCTTTGTACACTTCATGCAGTTTCGCCATCGTCTACTCCAACTATTAGATAGTTTTACCAGTAGACTTGAAGAAACGGACTTTTTTACCGTCTTCAAATCTAAAACCTACACGATCTGCTTTGCCAGTTTCGGCATTGAAGATCGCGACATTAGATACGTCGATAGACGCTTCTTTCTCAACAATGCCGCCAGCTTGCTGTAGTTGTGGTACAGGCTTCTGGTGCTTTTTGATGATATTGATGCCTTCGACAAATACTCGACCAGTTTCAGTTACAAGAGAAAGCACTTTACCGCGCTTACCTTTGTCTTTACCGGCTAGTACGATTACTTCGTCATCACGACGGATTTTTGCTGCCATGATCGACTCCTTATAGTACTTCTGGTGCTAGTGAAACGATCTTCATGAACTTTTCGTTACGTAGTTCACGAGTCACAGGGCCGAAGATACGAGTTCCGATCGGCTGTAGGTTATCGTTAAGGATAACAGCAGCATTACTGTCGAAACGGATCAAAGAACCGTCTGGACGACGAACGCCTTTTTTGGTGCGCACAACTACTGCGTTTTTAACATCACCTTTCTTCACTTTACCGCGAGGAATTGCTTCTTTAACAGAAACTTTAATGATGTCGCCAACCGCTGCGTAGCGACGGTGCGAACCACCTAAGACTTTAATACACTGCACTTTGCGAGCGCCGCTGTTATCAGCAACGTCCAGCTGAGTTTGCATTTGGATCATCTTGATGAGCTCCGGTGTAATTACAACACGCCTAGATTTTGTTTAAAACCCAAGCATTTAGATTAATTTCCACTCAAAATACGAACGTGTCGTGCTTCAAGGGCGGGCAATTGTAACAGCAAAGCAGCGCTAAAGATAGTTCAATTTTTAATTAATTTGAGTACGCCGCTATGCCGAACTTGCTGTAAAACAGGGATATGGGGACAAACCAAATCTTCACAAGTCACACTGCCAAACTAATTATGCAAAACGATTACAAAGGCAATCTACATAACCTCTTATCTGCGAACAAAAAATAGACTAACCGGGTTCTTTGCGGTGCATTTTTATGTAACTGGCGACCTTTTCGACGGTGTCCACCCAGTAACCGTTTTCAGGCGCTTTTAAATATTGAATTAGTTGTGACAACACCCTGGCATCGACACTATAGAGGCCATTTTCACCTACTTCATGGCCTGCAAGGATGATCCATTTATTGTTTTCTCGCAGTGTTTCCAGGGTTGTTTTTAGTTCGTCAAAGGTCATACCATCCATTCTTATCCCTGTGAGTTGAGCAAAATCAGTGTAAGCCGGGTTATTCGCTGTTTCATCCAGCCAGGTACGGCCGGTATCAAAATGACGGGCGATCAGCGGCACATAACTTTTCACATTTGCGCCACGGCCAACAAAGGTATTGCCGCACGGATAGGCAAAGCTTCTAGGTTCAATACCAAGCTGGGTTTTCAGGTATTGGTTCGTCGTCAAGATATCCTGTTCGAGCCAGGCCAGATCGACCTGTTCCAGCCCTTTATTCTGCGCTCTCAGCCAGGCGAAGTTGCCCGTGCACAGGTGAGAATGTGTGTGATTGCCCAACTCATGGCCCGCCGCAACCACTTTACGCCAATCAGAAAGGCGTGCGCTCACGGGCGCCGACATAACATAAAAAGTGGCTTTGACCCCGAGCTTTTCAAGTATAGGAACGCCCACGTCGAGCTGACTCTCTCTGGCATCATCAAACGTCAGGCTAACGGCGTATCGGGCACCCTGTGGATATTGGAAGTCATCGCTCAGTTGTTTACCCGGCTTATTATGGCTATCAGCCAGGGCAAAAGACTGGCCCAGCACACAACTCAGCAGAGTCAGCAGTCTTATCATTTTTATCATGGATTACTCCGGAGGAAAGAAAAGAGAAAATCATAGTCAGGAGTTCAGTGTGGCCAAGTCAAGAGAGTGACGCCACTTAAGGTTTTATGAAGAAAGCTTATGATGGGCTAGCGCTTTGAATTTATAGCAAAATACCAATCTGTATAATTAAGTAACTAACCTTGAGGCGAGGAAGTCTCGGCGATAACAAGGCATAAATTTGAGACCATTTGTCTAAGGTTTAGGTTCTAAATAAGAAACTTCTAATTTAATTATCGGCAGATTTAATCACTCTAATTCGTTACGTATTATTTCGGGTTGGTATTGTACACCGAGCCGGGTGGCCCGGTGTAAGCTGTATGTATGCCAGGTTATCCGCCAAAAAACCCTTTCAGTTTGTCTTTTAGCTTATCTTTTACGGCATCTTTGGCTTTGTCTTTAGCCGCACCACTTAGGTCCAACTTAGTTTCTACTTGATGAAATGGCCCTTTAATTCTGACCGGTACTTTAAAACCGGTGCTGTCGTCCTGGCTCTGCTGACCTTCAATGGTGTCCACAATTCCAGTTACAACCCGATAGTTAACATAAGTTTTCGGCAGATCGACCTCTCCTTCCCCGGTAATTCGGATCAACGGGCTCGCCAGATTCAGGTCACGGTTACGGCCAACCCCATTGAGAAACTGAAAGCTGCCTGTCAGTGCAGAAAAGTCCGTTTTCTGGTTCGGGTCAAAGTCTGCATTCAGCCCTTCAGAGACAGAAGAAAAGTCCCCTTTGAGCATCTCCTTGCCTTTGCGCACCATTTCTGCCAGGTTGGCACCTTTGACGCCACCATCTTTAAACTCAAACGCCAGTTCCCCGGCCAATGCCGAGACAAACTGTTTCTGGCTGACGCCACGCGTTTCCAGATCCCAGTTCAGACTACCTTTACCCAGCACCTTGTCAAAACCAATCGCATCGGTCAGCAGTGGCTCAGCATTGATGCTGTTAAGCGCAAAATTAGTGGTGATTTGATACGGCTTAGACGCTGCATTGACATGAACTACCCCTTTGCCGTTGCCTTCATAGGCAGTAAATTTGTCCATCGACAGCTTTGCCTTGCCCTTGTTCAGCGCCACAGAGAACTGATTTGCCCCCAGTTTAACCTCTCTGGCAAGCAGACCGCTGGAGCGGATCACCACGTTGGCATCGAGCATATTGAGCGCCGATAAATCCATTTCGCTGTCATCCCAGACAATCGGTTGCGGTTCACTAGATGATGTGTCTGGCTGCTCTGGCGCTTTAACAGGCTCAGGCAAATATGGATTAAGGTCGAGCATACCCAAATCGACATTCGCCTCAACACGCAGGCGTTCACCCAGTTTAATCTCACTACGGCCCTGGATTTCCAGCTTATCCAGTTTCGCTTGTAATGATTGCAACGAAAAAATATCGTTCGCAAAACGCATTTCCCCGGCGACTTCAAACTGGTTAAAAGCCTCGGCCTTAGCCTTGAGATCGACTTTTTGCCACTGCGCAATATCTTTCACTGAATCGCCGGCTAATGTCAGCGCCCCACTGAACACCTTACCCTGCTGAGTTATTTGACCATCAAAGGTCAGATTGACCAATCGTGATTCCAGCGTTTGTGCAAAACTAAAGTCTTTGTTTTCGATGGCTTTAGCAGGTGTGTCGACGGTCATATTCAACGCAAACGTTTCCCCCTGAAAGGTTACTTTCCCCTCCAACTCCAGCGCTTTGTAAAGTGAGGGTAGCGTGATGATTACATCCAGCCCGGATAATTCCTGGCGCGCACCCGACATACCATCAATATAGATGAGCTCCCCTCCATAAATCGCCACTTCTCCAAGGGAAATATCGAATCCGGCTGGCAATTTGACAGGGCCAGATGCCCCTGCTTGCTGTGCAGACTGTGCGGATGCTTCCCCTGCGCCCAATGCCAGTACCCAATTAGCCTGCCCCGCTTTATTCTTCTCAAGTAAAATTTTGGGATTGCGGATCACAAACTGTTCCAGCTGAAACTCCCCTGAGAACAGAGAAACCCAGGGAATGTGTACAGCCAGCTGGTCCATCGTCAGCATATGGGGTTGGCTGCCCCCCGCCATATTCTCAAAACGCACATCATTGAGGGTAATATTCAGGCGTGGCAGAATGCTGAGTTCACTATCACCTGCGATTTCCAACTTGCGTCCGGTATTCGCCTCAACCTGTTGCTCCAGCTGCGCAATAATGGTGGAGGTCGGGATCAGCATTGGGGCTACCACGACGGCAATCACCAGTAACAGTACCAGAGCGCCAGCCAGTTTGAGCACGCGTTTCATAACTCTTCCTTTAAAAATCATCTATGACTCATTCTATGATAGCGATTTAGTTAATAAATTCACCTTCACGCGGCAAGATTTTTTAATCCGCCCGATCTCGCATTGCACTTGCGGGAGATCCCGGTATGATCCACGCCCTTGTCAGTTTTACCGACCTTTCGCTAAACTGAATAGTCTGTATTTAATCCTCTAGTTGGAGAACCGTTGCGACATGAAGAAGCTGCTCATTTCACCGTCGAATATGGCTTTGGGCGAACAAGAAAGTCAGATTTACCAGAACATCCTGAAACAGGCCACCGAGATCAGCCTTAACCTGATGGCCGTTAAGGTCGAGAATCATCCGGAAGATTTTCTGGGATGGTGCTATGAGCTACTGGATGTAGCCAAGAATCGCATTAATTTTGAGCTGCTTGACGATCACCAACTGCCTATCGTTAAGAAGCTTCAGGACATGCTGATCAGCGCGATCAGCTTTTTGCAGCTAAAAACCTTACGGATTGCGCCCTGGCCTGTGATCTGCGAATTCATTCGTCAACGCGAGACGGAGCTGGCACTGGACGAACAGCTCAAGCTGGTTGACTATCTTGCCTCATTACGTGCGACCCCGTTACAGGACATGATCAGTGAAGACCGTCTGGCGTTCAGCGGCAAGCACGCCGCCAGCCTGGATACGGGTGTGTACCAGTTCGATGTCGAGTGGTTTGCCTCAACCAAAAGCGCCAAAGGGTTCCATCAGTTACTCGCCGACTTGCCGGGTGAGTTCGATACTGCACTGGCGTCTATTCCACTGGAAGGTGAGGTAACTGCGCAGCACTATCAGGAGTTTGTGCTGGCTTACCTGATGGCATTTAGTCACAGCGATGAGAAGCCCACTCTGGCGCCCGCCACACGCCTGCTGGCAATGCGTCGCCCGGATGTGTTTACGCCGCTGGTTAACAGTAAATTGGATGCCCTGTGCCAGGCATTAGGCATTGCGAAACTGACCAACCGAGACTTTGAACGTTACTGGCAGGATGTGGTGGTGGCCATCAACAAGATGCCCTGGTTTGCAACGGGCAGCGCCGCTGACGAGCTTGAAACCAGGCTGAGTGCCATTAAAGCTTTACTGCCGTGCTTCTTCTATTATGCAGACAAAGACACGCCGCAAAGCTCCAACTATTACAAATTGCTTAATAAGCCAAAGCGGACCACAAGCAGTGGCGGGACTAAAACCACGCGTCGCAGCAAAGAGTCGGCAGAAACTCTGGTTGACCGCGCCTTGAGTGATGAGAGCATCCCGGAGCATATCCGTGCCAAGCGTGACTCTATCATCGCTGAAGTCGAAAAAGGCCGTAGTGTCGATGAGACCATTTCACTGATGCGCGCCATCTTCGGTTAATCGCTCAGAGACGATTATCAGGCAGTCAACGATACTGCCTGATAATTGTGCAATCTCAGCTATCTATGCACCAGCGACGTGCATACTCGCCCCCACTTCAAGCTACTCTCCAATACCTAGAAACCTAAATATATTAATAAAAATCAAACTATTAAAATTTAAAAGCGCATTTTTTTAAGGCTGGCTTAGCCATTGCAACCTCGTGCACGACAACAATTTTGTGCTCCAGAGGACTCTACATGAATAATAAATACTCACTTTTTTGTGCAATCTCACTGCTGTTCACCCACGCGCAGGCATTCGCCGACAACCCCAGCTCTGTCAGCGCTAATGTCGCCGCCAGCTCCAATTATTTCTGGCGCGGTATTACCCAGTCGGATGATGGTGCCGCCGTCTCAGGCGGGCTGGATTACGACAGCGGCAAAGGCCTTTACATTGGCACCTGGGCATCCAACGTGGATTTTGGTGATGCCGCCAGCACCAGCTATGAACTGGATCTCTATGCAGGTTTCAGTGGCGAGTACAATCAGCTCAGTTACGACCTGGGTTATATCCATTACGCCTATCCGGATGCGGCCGGGGATATCGACTTTGGCGAATTGTACGCCTCACTCGGCTGGCAATTTTTCACCGTGAAGCTTAGCCACCTGACCACAGCGCAGGATGACTCAACCAGCGAAGAAGATATGCTGTATCTGGAGTTCAATGCCGCATTTGCGGTGTTTTCTGAATCTGAGTTGGGCCTGCATATCGGCCGCTCCAGTGGTGATACCGTCATGGAATGGACCGGTGAGGATGACAGCTATATGGATTATGGTGTCAGTTTAAGCACCGGAGGACTCACGCTGGGACTGGTCAAAACAGACCTTGATGCCGATGATGACATCAAGGCCTATGTGAGTTACGCACTGGACTTTACGCTCTGAGCCCAGCAGCCACTGAGTTAAGGCACACTATGGCCGGTCGATGCCTGCCAGATACGGTACCATTGCTCGCGGGATAAGGTCAGCGTACGTGCCGCCACGGCCGTACGTACCCGCTCAATGTTACCCGTGCCCAGCACCACAGAGGGCTTGCTTGGGTGCATCAGCAACCAGGCATAGATCACCGCGTCGATGCCGCTGGCACCCACTTCTGCTGCCACCTCACTCAGACAAGTACGTAAACGCACCGCTTTGTCATCTTGTGCTGCGAAGATACGCCCACCCGCCAGCGGTGACCAAAGCATGGGGTGAATACGCAGCTGCTGACACTGATCTAAGGTGCCATCATTCAGGGCCTTGAGCTCATAAGGTGAAAACTCTATCTGGTTGGTGAGCAGGTCAAAGTCTAAGCGAGACTGCAGCAGGCTCAGCTGCGAAGGGGTGAAATTCGATACCCCAAAGTGCAGCACATCACCCTGTTGTTTGAGCGTGTTAAACGCCTCAGCCACTTCGTCGGCATCCATCAGATAGTCGGGACGGTGGATCAGTAATGTATCGATGCGATCTGTGCCAAAGTGCTTTAAAGACTGCTGCACCGAGGCAATGATATGGGCTTTACTTGAGTCATAATGATTGGCTTTGCCCCCCAGTCCCTTACTTGCCAGAGCCGGACGAATGCCGCATTTGGTGATGATACGGATCTGCTCACGGACCGACGGCTCTAATGCCAGCGCACGACCAAAAGCCGCTTCGCATTCATACTGGCCATAGATATCGGCGTGATCGGTGTCACGTATACCCAGCTCTGTCAGTTGCTTTACAAAATCTAAAGTCTGAGCCGGGCTGTGCTGCCAGTCCAGTAAACGCCAGAACCCGGCGACCAGATCGCCCATTACCTTGTGTGTCATAAAATCGTGCCTATGGTTGAACTTACTCGTTTTGCTTTCTCTGTGGCCAGTTCACAGCTTTCATCACGCGCCAGTGCAACCCCCATGCGGCGTCGGCCTGCCACTTCAGGTTTACCAAACAAACGTAAATCGGTGTCGGCTTCAGTGAGGGCCTCGGCAACCTGGGTGAAACTCAGCTGTTGTGACGTGCCGTCGACCAGTATAACACTGGATGCCGACGGGCCGTGACAATGAATATTGGGGATAGGCAGCCCCAGAATGGCCCGCACATGCAGAGCAAATTCACTCAGATCCTGAGAGATCAGGGTCACCATGCCGGTATCGTGTGGCCGCGGCGACACTTCACTGAAGTACACGTCATCGTTTTTAATAAACAGCTCAACCCCGAACAGGCCTCGGCCACCCAGCGCTTCAGTGATTTGCTCGGCCATCGCTTTAGCACGCGATAATGCCAGCTCAGACATCGCCTGCGGCTGCCAGCTTTGCTGATAGTCGCCATCCTGTTGTACATGTCCAATCGGCTCGCAGAAACTGGTGCCATCAATATGACGAATGGTCAGCAAGGTAATTTCATAGTCAAAGTCGACAAAACCTTCAACAATCACTCTGCCCTGGCCGGCACGCCCGCCCTGCTGTGCATATTCCCAGGCAGCGTTGAGATCAGCCTCAGTGCGCACTACACTCTGCCCTTTACCTGAGGAACTCATAATCGGTTTCACCACACAGGGCATGCCAATTTCGCCAACTGCCGCGATGAATTCCTGCTGGGTATCGACAAAACGATAAGGCGATGTCGCCAGTCCCAGCTCTTCAGCAGCCAGCCGGCGGATCCCCTCACGGTTCATGGTCAGTTGTGTGGCTTTGGCACTGGGGACCACAGTAAACCCCTGTTGCTCCAGTGTCACCAATGTGTCGGTCGCGATTGCTTCGATCTCTGGCACAATATAGTCGGGTTGTTCCTGCTCTATAATTGCAGCCAGTTTATCACCATCCAGCATAGATAAAGTGTAACTACGGTCGGCAACCTGCATGGCGGGTGCATGTTCATAGCGGTCCAACACCACCACCTCTGCACCCAGGCGCTTAAACTCAATCACCACTTCCTTGCCAAGCTCCCCGCCACCACATAACAACACCTTGCACGCGGTCGCACTAAACGGCGTACCCAACTGTTTAATTTTCATAATTTATTCCTAAGTAACGATGCGTTTGAAGTATGCACTACAAAATAACATAAATTGCAATACCGAAAGCACAAAAAAAAGCGTGAAAACACCCAAATAAAAACAATAAAGACACATTTTGCACACAGTTAAGACACATTATTCACACTCAACCAAGTTGAACATGTTAGCGAAGGACTAGAAGACGTGAACACGAAGCATTTTTCAGACAGTGGGATGCCTCCACTGGCGAAGACTCTCTCACAGGTTTATGGCAAATTTGCGGATCGAACTGCACTTATTTATGAAAATAATCATATCAGTTATCAGGAACTAGCGCAGCGAGTCGTTTTTCTTGCCGGACACATTCGCCAGCAACTTCCTGATCAGGCACAAACAGCGCCTTCTTCTCAGTACATTGCACTCTATCACGAGCGCGGTATTGATATGGTCGTCAGTATGTTGGCAGTTCTGCATTGCGGGTTTGGCTATATTCCTATTTCCACTGATGCGCCTGCGCAGCGAACGCAATTCATTTTACAAGACAGCCAGCCAGCGCTGATCCTGACTCACAGTGACCTAAGGGCAGCAGACGCCATTACGGGCCATCCTGTGCTCTGCGTTGATAAGCTGAGCACACAAGCCGTGCTTGATACTGCCCCCGCCCAAACGCAAGATGCGGTAGGGTACGTGATTTATACCTCAGGGACAACCGGACAGCCGAAAGGCGTTCAGATCCCCGCACAGAGTATTTTACACCTGGCCGATGCGCATATCGATTGGTTCAACACAGGGCAATATCAGCGCGCCTTGTTGTTTGCCTCGTATATCTTTGATGCCAGCGTGTTCGAGCTGTTTGTTCATTTATTACTGGGCCAGAGCGTGTATATCACCAGCGAACACGAGCGCACAGATGCGCAGGCGCTGAGCAAGCTGGTACAGCAAAATGACATCGAATTTGCTTCCATCCCGCCCGCGCTGCTGGCCTTGATCCCGCCGCAGCAACTCAGTGCACTGAAGTGTCTGATAGTCGCAGGTGAGACGCCGAATGTGGCCATGCTCGAAGCCTACAGCCAGGTCACTGCAATCTATAATGGTTATGGCCCGACAGAAAACACGGTTGCCACCAGTTTGCATCGCTTTGCGCCACAAGACAGCGAATTGAATATTGGCCAGCCACTGAACGATACCCGGCTATATGTGCTGGACCCTCAGCTGAATCCCTGCCCACAGGGCGAAGTAGGAGAGCTTTATATCAGTGGCCCACGGCTGGCGCTGGGCTATCTGAACCGGGACGACCTGACCCAGAGCCGCTTTATCGCCAACCCTTTTTACGACCCTCAGTGCGATCCGGCGGGTTTCAGCCGCTTATATAAGACGGGCGATCTGGCTTCTTTTGACGGTCAGGCATACCACTTTGCCGGTCGTGATGATGGCCAGGTTAAGTTACGTGGCTTTCGCATTGAGCTTGAGGAAGTCGAACAAACCATCGCGACTTTGGATAGCGTCAAACTGGTCAGCTGCGTGATCAAACAACAGGGGAATCGTCGCTTACTCGCCGCCTATGTAGTGGCACAGGACAGCGACGCTGAGCAGACTCAGCACATCGCCGCTCATCTGAGCCGTACCCTGCCAGATTATATGCAGCCCGACCTGATAGTGCTGCTCGACAAGTTACCGATGACGGAAAATGGCAAAACCGATAAGCGTGCACTGGCGGCCCTGCCTGTTGAGGTCGAACACACTCACGTGGGTGCCCAGTTATCTCATACTCAGCAGGTATTTTTAAGCCTGATGCAAGGTTACTGCCCGGCTGAGCTGCACTGGCACAGCGACTACTTTGAGCAAGGTGGCGACTCGATTTCTGCTATCCGTATTGCCAATGAAGTTCAGCAGCAACTTAAGCTGCACCTGGACACTCAGCTGATTTACCGGCTGCGCACCCCGGCGCAGATCTGGCAGGCCCTGTTGACGCACAACGTCCGTCCGCCTGCTGCCATTGCACATCGCCCGGCGCACCACCAGCACACGGCACCTCTTTCGGCGCAACAAAGCGGGTTATGGTTTTTAGCGCGCCAGGCACCGGACAACCTTGCCTACCACTCGGTCAGCCGACTGACGCTAAACGGTGCCCTGGCGCCATCCAGATTGCATGCGGCGCTCAGCGCGCTGGTTCAGCGCCATGAAATTTATCGCACGTCGTTTGATTTGCACGAACCGCTTCAGCATATCCACCCGGACTATGTGCCTGACCTGCCGCTGCTGGATTACAGTGAACTGAGCGAAGCCGAAGCCGAGTCGCAGCTGACGCAGCAGCTAAATCAGCTGAATGTCCCGTTTAAGCTTGACTGCCTGCCACTGGCACGCTGGGCGCTGGTGAAGCTGAGTGACCAAAAACATGTGCTGCTTCAAATCGAGCACCATCTGATCCACGATGGCTGGTCGGCCAATCAGTTTGCAAGCCAGTTGCTGGCCCTGTATGCCCAGCTGGATAATGGCGAAACCCCTGCCGCCCAGCCAAACCAGATCCAGTATGCCGATTACGCCTGTCATCAGGTGCAGTGGCTCAGTGGCGAGCAGGCACAGCAGCAGCGCATGTACTGGCAAACCCAGTTAGAGTCAGCGCCGCCACGCATTAACTTACCCGTTTCTCAGCTGGCGCAGGATGTGCCTGTCAGTGCAGGTACTCATCAGATTGAGCTGCCCAGAGCACTGTGGCAACAGCTACAACAGTTTTGTCAGCGCAACCAGGTCACGCCGTTTTCTGCCACTTTGGCCACATTATATCTGGTACTGTCGCGCTTTAGCGGCGATGAGGATATCTGTATTGGCTCGGCTTTGGCTAACCGGGCGCACCCGCAACTGGAAACCACACTGGGGATGCTGGTCAACACTGTGGTGCACCGCCTGCAAAGCGCGCCTCAGACGACCATTGATGAGCTGATCCAGCAGAGTTTTGAAGTATGCAGCGAAGCACAGGCAAACCAGGCACTGCCTTTCCCGGCGCTGGTTGAGGCCCTGAATGTGCCGCGCATCCCCGGTGTGAACCCGCTGTTTCAGGTGTGCTTTACCTTTCAGGATACGCCGCTACCGACGCAGCACCTGGATACCTTTACGCATATTGCACTTGAGCACGGTGCACCAGCTCAGGATACCAAGTTCGAGTTGAACATTGCCCTGCAGGACATCCACAGTCAGAATCCGGAGCGTCCGGTTATCATGCAGTGGGAGTATGACCGCAGCCGCTATGATCTGTGGTTTGTTGAGTCCATGGCCAGCAACTTTGCCCACCTGCTGGCGCAACTGGTGAACTGCACCTCGCAATCCGAGCTGATGCAACCGCTGAGTGCGCTGGTACCTGCGGCAACGCTGCCTGAGCCACTCACCACGCCACTGTATTCAGAGCAGAGTCTGACAGACTTATTTGCTCAACAGGCGCAGCGCTACCCCAACAATACCGCCCTGCTCACCACAACGGGCACCATGAGTTACGATCAATTGGCGCGCCGGGCCAATCAACTGGCCCAGTGGCTGGTTGAACAGAATATGAGCGGCCAGTTTGTCGGCTTATATTTACCACCGGGCCCGGATACGCTGGTCGCCATTCTCGGGGCCTTAAAAGCCGGTGCCGCCTATGTGCCTTTATCGACCCGGGCACCGGCCAGCCGCAATGGGTTTATTCTCGACGATGCCGAAGTGCAGGTGGTTATCAGTTATCGTGAACTGAGCGAGGAACTGGGCGCCCCGCAGCTGACGTATCTGCTGCTCGACGACGAGGCAACACTGTGTGACTATCCGGACACGCCGCCCGCATGCAACATCAAAGGCGCCGATCCGGCCTATGTTATTTATACCTCTGGCACCACGGGCAAGCCTAAAGGTGTTGTGCAAACCCATGGCAATGTCGCGCGCCTGCTCAGTACTGCCGAGCAGCATTTTAGTTTTTCAGAGCAAGACACCTGGGTGCTGTACCATGACTACATCTTTGACTTCAGTGTCTGGGAGATCTGGGGCGCGCTGGCCTATGGCGGCAAGCTGTTTATTCCCGACTACCTGGAGATCCGCGACAGCATGCAGTTTGTCGGGCAATGTCAGCAATATGGCGTCACCGTACTGAACCAGACGCCCAGCGCATTCTATACCTTTACCGATATCGCCAGCACAGCTCAGGTGCCACTCAATACCCTGCGCTATGTGATCTTTGGTGGCGAGCAGCTCAATTACAGTAAGCTGGCCCCCTGGTGGCAGCACTATGGTGACCGTATCACACTGGTCAACATGTATGGCATTACTGAGACCACAGTGCATGTTACCGCCCTGACCCTGAGCGCAGCCATGCCGCGTCATATTGCCGACATCGGCAAGCCATTGTCTGACATGCAGGCGCTGGTGCTGGATGAACAGCATCGACCTGTGCCGCTGGGCTGCCCGGGCGAGCTGTATATTACCGGCGCGGGCCTGGCAAGCGGCTATCTCAATCGCGAGGCACTGAGTGCCGAGCGCTTCTTTACCCTTACGACGGGTTCGCGTCAGTGTCGGGTGTATCGCACCGGCGACAAGGCACGGCTGCTGCCAACCGGACACCTGGAATATCTGGGCAGACTGGACGACCAGGTGAAGATCCGCGGCCACCGCATAGAGCTGGGCGAGATAGAAGCGCAGCTGCTGACCTTCAGCGAAATCTCTAAGGCCTGTGTGCTGACCTATGACAATCAGGGGCAAACGGCACTGGTGGGATATATCGTCACCACCGGCAATGCGCATGAGTGCGAAACGCTGCGTCAGCGCCTGGGCACACGCCTGCCCAGTTATATGATCCCGGATCAGTTGATTGCACTGGAGACCCTGCCACTGACGGTCAATGGCAAGCTGGATAAAAAGGCGCTGCCTGCCTCCAGCCTGACACCTCAGGGCGGCTATGTGGCACCCGAAACCCCATTACAACAGCAACTCTGCACGCTCTGGCAGCAGGTGCTCGGCGTCAGCCAGGTTGGCATTCAGGATGACTTTTTCCAGCTTGGCGGCAACTCCATTCTGGCTGTTAAGCTGGTACGCGAAGCACAGGAGTCCTTGCAGCTGGCCATCCCGTTATCGGCCCTGCTGAGTTACCCCAATATTGCCGCTCTGGCAGAGCACCTGAGCAGCACTCAGGTAAACACCATAGTTCGTTCACAGCATGCAACACAGACCAGCGCGAAGCAGGTCATGGAGCTTTAATATGTTATCTTTTGTTCAAAAACTACACACACAAGGCCTGCGGGTCTGGCTGGGTGACAACAATTCGCTGGCACTGGGATATGAGGAAACCGTCGCAGCTGAATTGATTGCCGAGCTAAAAGCCAACAAGCCTGCCTTGCTGGCTTTGCTTGAAGAGCATCAGATACACTCGGAGCAGGCCTTTTTAAACTGGTCTGTGTTGCAGCTTTCTTTACTATCTAATGCTCAGGCACGACTGTTGTTTGTCGACCGCTTACAGCCACAGCGCTGTGCCTATCATATTCCGATGCTGGTCGAGCACCAGCAAACGGACATGGTAGCCAAACTGGACAACGCCATTCAGGCACTGACGGTACGCCACCCGATCTTAAACAGCCAGATTGTGGAGCACGACGATCAGCTCTTTTGTCAGCCCCGCAGTCGCGCACTGACCTCAGTACAAACACGGTGCAACGATCCTGAGCAACTGAAAGCGCAGGTTCAAACGCAGGTGCTGACACCGTTTGATTTAAGCCAGGATGCGCCGCTGCGAGTGGTGCATTATCACTGTGCCTCGAGCACTTACACGCTGTTTTTATGGCATCACATTGCCTTTGACGGCTGGTCTATGCAGTTGTTTTTCAAAGAGCTCAGTCAGCTGATGGCCGACCCTTTATGGGCGCAGCAACAGCCATCGCCTTTGTCCTACTTTGACTACGCAAGCTGGCACCGGACACTGGATCAGCAACAGGCGCATGATTACTGGCAGACACAATTAAAAGATGCGCTGCCAACCCGGCTACCCAAAACGCTGGACGCGCCTTTAAATGAGCCACTCACCCGTGGCAGTAATCTGTATTTTACTTTGCCCGACACACTGAGCACCCAGCTTCGTCAGCTGGCAAGCTCCCTCAGTGCCACGCCATTCAGTGTCCTGCTCAGTGCCTACTATTATACGCTGATGCTCTTTACCAATCAGAACGATATCCTGCTGGGAGTGCCATCAGACAACCGGGATCACCCGCAAACCCAGGACATTATGGGCTTTTTTGTCAATACCCTGGCGTTACGGGCAGAGCTTGATAAACAAGCCAGCTTTGCGCAACTGGTCACTCAGGTGAAAGACACCCTGCATCAGGCCAAACGCCATCAAGATCTGCCATTTGATGAGGTGGTTCAATACTTTACACAGGGCGACCGTGAGCAAAGCGCACTGCAGATCATGTTCAGTGTGCAAAAACTGGCCAGCCAGCTGGACCCGGCGTTGTCACTGCCCTTTTCAGTCAGCCCATTGCTCAGTGATGATGAGCTGTATCAGCCCATTAAAGTAGACCTGTTGCTGGCACTGGATGACAGTGAAGCGACTATCTCAGGTCAGATTGATTACAACCCAAACCGCTTCAGCCAGGCTTATATTGAGGCATTTCGTCAGACCTTTATCCACCTGCTTGAGTGCAGTGTTGCCTCGCCCCACCAGCCGCTGCAATCGCACACGTATGTGCCGCCGGGTCAGTGTCTGAGCGAACCGCAGACACCTGACAAACCTGCCTATGAGAACCTCTATGCACGCTTTGTTGCCCAGGCCAAACAAACTCCGCAGGCCAATGCCCTGATCTACCAGGAGCAGGAGATAAGTTATCGCACCCTGGCCCGGGAAGTAAAAACGCTTGCAAGCCATATACGCGCACAGATAGCACAGCATGACGACCCTAAGGTCGCTTTGATGTTTGTTCGTGGACCACAGATGGTCACCGCGATTCTGGCCACCTTAGCCGCAGGCGCGGCTTATGTGCCACTAAGCCCGACTCAGGCCAGCAGCCGTAACCAGTTTATCCTTAATGATTCGGGGGCGGCACTGCTACTGACCCAATCTCAGCTGGCGGCACAGGCGCAACAACTGGCCCAGTCCGATGCCACCCCAGTACTGACAACCGAGGCCCTGCTGTCAGACCCTGCGGAATATGACTTAGCACAGGGCGATGCTGGGCAACTTGCCTACGTTATTTATACCTCGGGCAGTACCGGCCAGCCTAAGGGCGTGATGGTCGAGCATGGTCATGTTGATGCGCTGGTACGCAGCACCAGCGAGGTCTATCAATTTGCCAGCGACGAGCGGACCTACTGGCTAACGCCCTACTTTTTTGATGCCTCAGTCGAGCCGCTGTTTATGACTTTACTCAATGGTGCCTGCCTGGTCATTCCCTGCGAGCGCAGCTGCAACGACCCGCTGGCCATGCGAGAGGAAATTCTCGACAGAGCCGTCACCCACCTGGTGGCCTCACCATCGCATTTACAAGCGATTGGACACTGCGGCAAAGCCAGCGCCATTCGGCGGGTGGTGTTCGGTGGTGAATCCTGTAGCCAAAGCCTGGTCGATACCTGGCAACAGCGCCTGTTCAGTGAATATGGCCCTACCGAAGCGACGGTCACGGCCACAGTGCACAGGCAGTTTGCTCAGCAGCAAAACCTCAAGGCCATTGGCCAACCTTTGCGCCATGTTACCATCGACATAGTCGACGACGCACTCGCTTCTCTGCCGGTCGGTTGCCCCGGTGAGATCCTGATCTCAGGCCACAGTGTTGCCCGTGGCTATCTCAATCTGCCAGAGCAAACTGAAGCACGTTTTATTACCACAGCGCGCGGGCGCGCCTATCGCACCGGCGATATGGCCCGTCGGCTGCCCTGCGGTAACCTGGAATTTATGGGCCGCAATGATGCGCAGGTTAAACTTCGTGGCTATCGTATTGAGCTCAATGAAATCGAAGTGGTGCTGCTTAAGCACCCGGATATTGAGCAGGCCTGTGTGAAAGTGCAAACTCTGGCACAGGGGCCTGCGCTGGTTGCTTACCTCGGCACCACCAGCATGCTAGCGCTTGATGAGTTGCTGCCCTGGCTGAACGAACGGCTGCCCGATTACATGCATCCGGCAGCACTGCAATGCAGCGCGACTTTGCCCTTACTGCCTTCGGGTAAGGTTGACGCCCGCGCACTCGCACCGCTGGATATCAGCGTCAGCACTACCTATGTCGCCCCGCAAAGCGCGCTGGAAAAAGATCTCTGCGCCTTGTGGGCCGAACACCTGGGGGTTGAGCAGGTAGGCATGCAGGACAGCTTTTTCGCGCTGGGCGGAAACTCGCTAAGCGCCATGACCCTGGTGGCTAAAATGCAGCGTACTCTGGCGCTGCCTGTCACGCTCAAAGCGCTGCTGAGCCACAAGACACCGGCCGCTATTCTGGCTAATCTGGATACCCAGCACCGCATCGAGCCCATTCCCGTACTCGCCGATCCAACTCAGCCTGTGGCAGTCACCCCTCAGCAGCAAGCTATGTTACTGAGTGAACGCCTTGCCACCACTGCGGGGGCCTATCATATTCCTCTGATGCTGAGCTGCGAGTCGCTGGCACAGCAGCAGGCGCTGATGGAAGGGGTGCAGCAAGTGATCAGCCGCCATCAAATATTACAGCAGGGCTACGATCAGGATGAGCAGGGACACTGGTTTATCAGTCAGACGCGCTACCCGGTGCCCTGTCAGGTGCTGGCGTTACAGAGCCATAATGACAGTGCCTTGCAGGAATTTGTCAATGCGCCGTTTACGTTAGACACCTCAGCGCCGGTGCGAGTGGCGCAATTGCGTGTAGGCCCACTGCCCAGCTACAGGTTGTTACTGGTGTTTCACCATGTAGCCTTTGACGGCTGGTCGGTCGAGCGCTTTATTCGTGAACTGGATCAGCAAATGGCCGGTCAGGTACTTACCCCGCCCACACTGACTTACCGGGACTATGCCCACTGGCGCAGCACCCTGGACGAGCAGGCAGAGCTGGATTACTGGCAACAGGCGTTTGCCGGTATTGACTTGACCCCATGGGAGAGCGACTTTAGCCGCAGCGCCAGTTATGATCCCCAGGGCAAGGCGCTGAGCTTTACCCTGCCCGACGCACTGACCCGCTCGTTGCGTGCGCTGGCACAGCAACAGGGGGTCAGCCTTTATGCAACCCTGCTCAGCAGCTTTCAGCTCGCCGCAAGTTTCTGGGCCGATCGGGATGACATTGTCATTGGCACACCGAGCGACAACCGCGCCCATCCGGACAGTCACGAGCTGATGGGATATTTTGTCAATACCCTGGCACTGCCGCTGCGCCTGGACAGCACACTCAGTTTTACGGCATTAATGAAACAGGTGCAGACCCAGGTGCACGATGCAAAAAGCCATCAGGGCACCTCTGTGGATGTGCTGGCTGATGCGCTCAACGTTGAGCGCCAAAGTGGCCTGTCGCCGCTGTTTCAGCTGTTTTTCACACTGGATCAGTTTAACCCGCTGACTCAGGCATTTAACGGCTTTGAGGTGATCCCGGAGAACCCGCAAGATTACGCCTATACGCCGGCCAAATTTGAATGGAATATGGTGTTTAAGGACGACGGCGACCAGCTGCAAGGCCAGTTTACCTATGCCACAACCCGCTATGATGCCACGCGCTGTGAGCAGTTTCTGGCATTTTATCAGGTGCTGTTAGACAACCTGATGGCGGCCCCGGAGCAGCCGGTGCGCGACTGCCCGCTGCTCAGCCACGCGCAATTTCAAACCCTGGTGACACACCAGGCACAGCAACACAGTGATCCACACACAAACTGGTTAGCCTGTTTTGCACAGGCCTGCGAGCGTGCGCCGCACAATATTGCCTTGTCGTTTGAAGATCAGCAACTCAGCTATGGCGAGCTGGATAGCCTGTCATCACAGTTGGCTGCCACACTGCATCAGCGCCTTGGTGCGCCGGGTGCCGAACCCGCCCGCGTCGCGCTGCACTTTCACAAAGGCTGTGACATGATCATCGCCATGCTGGCCACGCTCAAAGCCGGTGCTGCTTTCGTTGCCTTGTCGCCCAACCACCCGCAGGCACGCCGTGAAACCCTGTTGCAACAGGCGCAGTGCACACTGCTGCTCAGTGATGATGCGTTAAGCTGGTCAACGGTGCCCACCTTGCTGTATCACTGGCGAGACTGGCCAGAGACACAGACCGAGCATAATGATATTAACTTCAACCACAACCCGGACCGCCTCGCCTATCTGATCTATACCTCCGGCACCACAGGCACCCCCAAAGGGGCCATGCTCAGCCACCGCGGCCTTATCAACCTCTCAGCACACATGATGCACAGCCACCGCTTAATGGGTCAGTCACGTCAGGTGGTTGCCAGCCAGTATGCCGAATATGTCTTCGACGCCTCCATCATCGAAATTTTCCCGGCGCTGGCTGCGGGTGCGCGACTGGAGATCATTCCTGAGCCCATACGTCGCGATGTACCCAGGCTGTGTGAGTTCTTGCGTCGCCAGCGCGTGGATGTGGCCTTTGTGCCCACCGTGCTGGTCAATCAGTTTGCGGATCTGCTGGCCGGTTGCCAGCTGGATGTGTTGTTTGTTGGTGGCGCGCCGCTCAACCCGGTGCATCAGCCCCTGGCAAGCACACTCTACAACGAATATGGACTGAGTGAAACCAGCGTGTGTGTGACTCAGGCTGAGGTCACACCCCGGCAACCAGTCACCATAGGGCGCGCCATTCGCAATACCCGTCTGTATGTGCTGGATAAATATCAACGACCTGTGCCACCGGGCGGCTTTGGCGAGTTGCACAGCGCAGGCTGCAGTACCGGGCTGGGATACTGGCAAAATGCCGACAAGACGGCGGCCCACTTTATCACCCTGACAATGCACCATGGTGCGCAACAACTACATGAGCAGGTCTATCGCACCGGAGACTTAGTGCGCCGGGTTGATGCGGACACCCTGCAGTTTGTGGCACGGACCGATCAGCAGCTGGAGATCAATGGCTACCGCATTGAGCCGGGTGAGATCGAGGCAAAATTATTGACCCACCCGGATGTCGGCCAGGCCGTGGTCTGTCAGGTTCAGGGGCATGCACAGCAGCTGATCGCCTACTGTATGTTGAACCAAAGCGCCACCTCCCCTGTAGCAGACTCGCACTCGCGTGCCCTGCTCAACTGGCTGAACGCCCAGCTGCCGCCTTATATGCGACCAAAACATTTGTTGTTTGTGTCTCATTTCCCGCTGACCTTAAACGGCAAGCTGGATCTTAAGCAGTTGCCACAGCCTGAGCTGGAGCAGCTTCAGGTTGAGCAGCGCGCCGTGCAAACGCAAACCGAACAAACCGTGCTCGAACTTTGCCAGCGCTTGCTGGGCGTGTCTGAGCTGAATATCAATCATGACTTTTTCGAGCTGGGCGGTTCTTCTGTACAGGCTGCGCGGCTAATCGCCGAGTGTGAAAAAGCCTTTGTGGTCAACATTGAACTGGCCACCTTACTGACTCATCCGGTGCTGGCCGAGTTTGCCGCCGCCGTTGATCGGCTGCTGACGGAACAAGCCATCCCCGACGCCGAATTTGAAATGGAATTATAATGAGGTTCTCCATGCACCAGTTAATGTATACCCTAAAAGCCCAGCAGATCAGTGTCTGGCATGATCAGGGCAAGCTGAAGCTTGCCAGCCAGAGCGATGTTAGCCAGTCAGACATAGTGGCAACGATCCGGGCACACAAAACCCAGCTGCTGGATTATTTGCAGCGTCATCACATCAACAGCCGCCTGTGCTTTGAACAAACTCAGATTTTTGCCAGCGAAAGTGATGCCGCACCGCTGACACTGGGCCAGACACAAATGCTGTTTTCTCAGCAGGTCAGCGATCAGACCCATACTTATCACATTCCCTGCCTGCTCAAGCTCAGTGCTGAGTGCGATATGGCGACTATGGAGCAGGCGTTGCAGCGCTTGTGTCAGCGACACAGTGCGCTGGATACCTGCTTTACCAGCAACGCACAAGGTCAGATGCAACAGCTACGTTGCACAACGCCCTTTACGCTGACACAACAAAACTGCGATGAAGCGGCGCTGGCGCCAACATGTCAGCAGCTGTTTACCCAGCCTTTTGCATTGCATGAAGCGCGCCCGTTTCGTGCCACCTGGATAAGCACACAGTCGCACCAATATCTGTATCTGGTGTGGCATCACATTGCCTTTGATGGCTGGTCGCTGGGGGTCTTTTTAGCGCAGCTGCAAGCCAGTTACCAGCAAACGCCGCTGGCAGACACCTTGCAGTTTAATGACTACGCACACTGGCAGGCACAGCGCCTCAGTACCCTGCGTATTGCTACACTGAAAGATTATTGGCAAACACAACTGGACAGCCACAGCGCCCTGCATCTGCCCTGTGCCAACGCAAGACCCAAAGTCTTTGACCACAGCGGGAAAAATATCACACTGACCCTGCCTGAGGGCAGTGACGAGCAGCTCCAGGCACTGGCAAAACGTCACAAGATCAGCACCAACACGCTCGGTCTGGCGGCCTGGTTCCATACTTTGTGTTTATACAGTGGCCAGCAGGACCTGATCATCGGTCTGCCCAGCGATAACCGCCCTAACCAGGCCTGTCAGCAGATCCTTGGCTACTTTGTTAATTCCCTGCCGATCAGATTACAGGCTGAACTGACCCTGTGTGTGAGCGACTGGCTGGCACTGGTGCAGCGTCAGGTCAATGAGGCCAAAGCCCATCAGGACTTGCCTTTTGAAGAAATCAAATCGGCGCTGGCGGTGACCATGGACACCAGCCGCCACCCAATATTCCAGACCATGTTCACCTCCAGTCAGTTTCAGCAAGGCAGTGTGCACACGCTGTGGCAACAACACCACACAACAACGGATGCCGATGTGACCGCTAAGTTTGACCTGACCATGCACCTGGAATTGGCTCCCGGACAGGCGCAAGTGAACCTCAACTATGCCAGCGCGCTGTACAGTGAGGCACATGCCAAGCGTATCGCCACCTTATATACCCGGATATTAGCCGCTTACGCAGACAGCCTAACAACTCAGCAGACGCCGCTGTTTAACCTGCCGCTTCTCAGTGAGGCCGACCTCGCGGAGCAACAGCAGCTAAGCGGCATGTCAGAGGCTTTTCCGGCACCGCACACCATCACTGAGCGCTTTGCTGACATGGCATCGCGCTGTGCGCAGCGCCCTGCGCTGGTCACGGCTGAACGACAGTGGACCTATCAGCAGCTGGATCAGGAAGCCAATCGTCTGGCTGCGCAGATCCAGGCCTTTGCGCCTCAGGCTCGGGTCGTCGCCCTGCATTTACCGGGCGATGCCGCTTTGGTCATCGCCATGCTGGCCACGCTCAAGGCCGGGGCTGCTTACACTACCTTGCCCTGTAAGGACCCGTTGCCACGACGTGCCTATCAGCTGGAAGACAGCCAGGCAGCGCTGCTGCTCACCCAGGGCACCCAGGTTGAAGAGGCAGAGATGTTGGCCGACGCAGCCCAGCTGCCGTTACTGAATGTCGACGACATCATTGGCAATACCTCACTCAGCACACAACCGGTGCGCAGTGAAATCACGCCACACAGCCTGGCGAATATCATTTATACCTCGGGCACCACGGGACAGCCCAAAGGCGTGATGGTCAGTCACTATGGCTGTACTTCTTTAACCCTGGATAACACTTATATTAGCGTCTCGCCTCAGTCGCGCTTTATGCAACTGGCAAACCCGGCGTTTGATGCCACCACCTTTGAGGTATGGATGCCGCTGCTCAATGGCGCGAGCCTCTACTGTGGCTATAACGACCTGCTGAGTCAGGTGGCCGGGTTTAAGGCGCTGCTGAATGAGCAAGGCATCACTACACTGTGGCTGACCCGGGCATTATTCGACACGCTGTATCAGCAAGACCCCACGCTGTTTGCCTCGCTGGAACATCTTCTGGTGGGCGGTGAAGCCCTGACCTGCGAGCTGGTCAATCAGCTGCTCAGCTCCGCTTATGCTCCGGCACATTTTATCAACGGCTATGGCCCGACCGAGTGCACCACCTTTACGACCTGCTATGAGCTCAGCGAAGCACATGCTCAGATCCCGATTGGGGCACCCATCGCCGGACGCGCTGCGGTGGTACTGGGTCAACAAGGCCAGCTGCTGCCGCCTGGCTGCCCCGGCGAGCTATACATCACCGGAGCCGGTCTGGCCCAGGGCTATCTCAACCGCGAGGCGCTGAGTGAAGAAAAGTTTGTCACCCTGAGCCTGTTTGATAAGGCTCAGCGTTACTATCGCAGTGGCGATCTGGTGTACTGGCAAGCAGAAGGCACGCTGGCCTATCTGGGCCGCAATGATGAGCAGGTCAAGATCCGTGGCCACCGCGTGGAGCTGGGAGAAATCGAGCAGCAACTCAATGTGCTGCCTCAGATCAGTAATTGCGCCGTGGTGGTGCGCCAGCATCAGGGCCACAGTCAGCTCGATGCCTATGTGGTGCTTACCCAACAACAAGATACCGCAGCGCAGCTTGCTGTGATCCGGGACACACTAAACCAGCGTCTGCCGGGCTATATGCAGCCCCATACCCTCAGTGCCATTGAGCAACTGCCACTGACCGCCAATGGCAAGCTGGATAAGCGTCGCCTGCCGGCGCCACAGCAAGTTGCAGACACAGTGATTGCACCCGATACGGCGACAGAGAAAAAACTGCTGCTCCTCTGGCAATCCCTGCTGGGCTTAGACAGCATGTGTGTGACTCAGCCTGTGATGCACTATGGTGCCGACTCCATCCGGCTGCTGCACTTTTGCAGCGCGGCCAGTAAAGAAGGCTGGCAGCTGACCCCCAAACTGGTGATAGAGCACAACACCATACGTGCCCAGGCCCAGCTACTGGATCAACAAAACCGCGATCTGTTTAACGGTATGAATGATGACGAAGCACTGCAGGCCGTATTACAGCTGCCACACTTTGAGCCCGGCTTGATCCGTCCGGCCACGGTATCCGATGCCGCTGTGCTCCACCTGTTCCCGGCCGCCGCCAGTGCCGACAGCTTTAATCCATTGATTGCCAGATTAAATGAGCACTTCGCAGTGCACGCGCTGGAGAATGTGAAAATCTTCACCGGTCGTCACCTCAACCAGCTGAGCCTGATACGGTATTATGCCGAGCGGATCATCGCGCACCAAAGCGAAGGACCTTACTATCTGGGTGGCTTCTGTGAAGGCGCAGCTCTGAGTCTGGAAGTGGCCAGGCACCTGGAATCTCTGGGCCATGAAGTGGCGCATAGCTTCCTGATTGACCCCATCATTCCGCAACTAAGCGCAACACAGCTGGCCGAGGCAGAGCAATGTGTACAGGACAGCGATCCAGGTCTGGAAACCTGGCCGGTAGGACGCGCCTTTGTCGACTTTGTGCGTCACTTCCACACCGCCGACCCTTACCCTTATTCGGTGAGCTTTTTTACAGCCGACAGGGTGAATGATGACGCCATGCCCACCCAGGTGCTGGGGCTGTTCGAGCCGGTGTTTGATGTACCTACCGTGTATAAGGCCACCTTTGCACTGCCCGATAACGGCTTTGCGTCACTGCTGCCACAGGCCGAGTACATCCGCCTGCACAGCGCCCATGATGAAATTATGACCGATGAACAGGACCTGCACTGTATTGCCACGCGCATCAATCAGGTTTTGGCCTCGGCCCATCCCCACCTTGTTCAGGAGCGACGCGCATGAACAAACAACAACTGTGTAAGCGCTACGGCATACACCTTGGCCTGACCATGTTTGCGGCCATGCTGCTGCTGCCCATTCTGACCCCTTATCTGCTTGCCCAGGGGTTTGTGGTCAGCCAGATTGCCATTGCCATGGTGATCATGAGCGCGGTGATCATTGTCAGTGAAGTGCCAAGCGGGGCCCTTGCCGACCATTTCGGTCGTCGCCGGTTGTTTTGCTGCTCGCTGATCTTTGCCCTGCTGACCAACTTATTGCTGCTGGTAGCCACTGATTTTGTCACTTTGCTGATCGCGGTCAGCTGCTGGGGACTGAATCAGGCCACCCTGAGTGGCACGCTCAACGCCTGGTTTGTCGAGCGCTTCAAAGAAGCCGAGGGCGAGCAAACCCTGAATCAGGGGTTTGCATCGGCCTACGGACTGGCCTATGGTATTGGCGCATCTTCTGCGGTGCTCTCTGCTGTGTTTCTGGCCTTTGGCAATCAGCTGGGGCTTTCGACCTTGCAGATGTATCAGCAGATCTTTATCGTTTCCAGTATCGGGTTTATTTTGCTGCTGCCGCTGACATTTCATTGGGTCAAAGAAGTGAAGTCCCCTTCTGAGCATAGCTTTAAACAGGCACTGAACCATCATGTTGGCACCACCATCAAAACAGTACGGCAACCCGCACTTGCGAAGCTGCTGATTGCATTGGTGATAGTCATTCCGGTCAGCGCCAGTATCGAAAAGTTCTGGCCTATCTTTGTGCACCAGCTGGAGCAGGTGGACATGGATGCGGTGGCCTGGTTATTCCCGGCGGTAATGGCGGCGACCTTTGCCCTCAACGGGGTGGCGGCGGTCCTCAGCACGAAGCTGTGTACACTGCTCAATCAGAAACTGGGACAAGCTATGGCCGTTGCTCACCTGCTTAAGCTGGTTGCCTTAGTGGCCATGGCACTGGCCCCGGGCCTGAGCTGGTTTGTGGCAGCGTTACTGCTGTTCTTCCTGTGCTTTGGCCTGACTCAGCCTGCGCAGTTACAGTTGCAGCACCAGCTGTGCGACAACAGCGTGCGGGCCACCATAGAGTCACTCGGTTCCTTGACCACCCGGATGGGTGGGATGCTGGGCGCTGCGCTGACGGGCGCTTTACTCAACCTGGTGTCTCTGCCAGTCAGCTGGTTGCTGCTTGGTGCCCTGTCGCTGCTGGGCATAGTGCTGTTATTCAGCCCATCGCTCAACCAGCCAGAGCAGTCAGAAGACAAAGAAACCACGCCTGAGGCGGCGCCCGCAGACGTCAGCGTCTGACGGTCACACTCGACGTATAACGGGGAGCATCCTGGAGCTGTAGTGTCAGGGTGTCGCCCTCCTTGAGTGCGCCAACGCCCTGCGGGGTGCCCGTCATAATGATGTCGCCCGGATGCAGGGTGAAATAACGGCTGATCTCGCTCAGCAAAGTGGCCAGCGAAAAAATCATCAGGCTGCTGTCGCCATGCTGTTTAAGGACGTCATTTTGCCAGAATCGATAGTGCAACTCGGTGTTTTCATCGAGACCCTGAACGGGCGTGAAGGGGGTCAGCGCACAACTTTGATCAAACGCCTTCGCACATTCCCAGGGGTGCCCTTGTTGTTTCAGTTTGGTTTGTAAGTCCCTGAGAGTCAGGTCCAGCCCGGTTGCAATACCGCAGATGTGTTGCAGCGGCGCGCGGGTGTTGCTGTTTATGGTTTCCCCCACCAGCAGCACCAGTTCAGCTTCATAATGGTGTTCACCCAGTGCGGCATTGAGTGCCAGTGGCGCTTGAAAGTCGCAAAACGCCGAAGCAGGTTTAATAAAAAGCAGCGGGCTGTCCGGTATCGGATTGTTTAACTCTTTGGCATGTGCCACATAATTGCGACCCACACACACGGCCTTGCCAACTCCCAGAGCAACTGCGTCGCCCGAATTCCATACATGCTGGTACATAAAGACCTCCGTTCATAAATGAGTGACAAGTATAACGGATCGATGTATCAACACAGAGTCCGGAGCCCTGATGTTGGATATAACCAATATGAATAACAGTCGCCTTTTTGCTCTAGCCGACAAAGGTAAAGTTAAATTGCCGCAGCCTCACCGTTTGCTTTACATTGTCACTGCAGCCGATAGGCGCGCCAGTTGCAAGGGATCCGCAGTCAGGATATAACAAAATATAAACAAAAAAGACAAAGGTAAATCATGAAACAACATGCGAACGTGCCCCTCAACGACTTTGTTGAGTACCCACAGGAAGAAATGCTAAGCCGGGCCAAAGAGTTTTTGGATGAAGCAAAGCGCCGTCACACTATCCGCAGCTTTAGTGATCGGCCGGTACCTAAAGCAATTATTGAAGCCTGCATTAAAACGGCAGGCTCTGCCCCCAGTGGTGCCAATCACCAGCCCTGGCATTTTGTGGCCATCCACAGCCAGGACGTGAAGCAACAGATCCGCGCTGCCGCAGAGCAACAGGAACAGGCCTTTTATGAGGGCCGCGCCGGTGAAGAGTGGCTCGATGCTTTAAAACCGCTGGGCACCGATGCCGATAAACCCTATCTGGAGCATGCCCCCTGGCTGATTGCCATCTTTAGCCAGAAAAAAGGCGGTATTCACAGCGAGGACAAGCATACCAACTATTATGTCCATGAATCCGTTGGTATTGCGACTGGCTTTCTGATCCAGGCTTTGCACCATGCCGGGCTGGCCACGTTGACCCATACGCCGAAACCCATGAGCTTCCTGATGGAGATCTGTCAGCGCGATAAGGAAAACGAACGCCCTTATATGCTGCTGATCGCCGGTTATCCGGCCGAGGATGCCACCGTGCCAGAACACGCGCTGGTTAAAAAGCCGCTTGAGGAGATTGCGACTTTTCTGTAGCGGCAGTCACGCTTGTCGGTGCGCCTGCAACCAGCAGCTCACCGACTTGCAGGCCACTTATCACCTCAACCTGATCGCCATACTCCCTGCCAAGGCGAATAAAGCGGCTTTGCACCTGGCCGTTATCCAGCACCACCACTTTACTGAGCTGGCCATAATGTTGCACTAAGGCCGTTGGGATCAGCACCGCCGGGTGCTCGCTCCCGGGCAATTTTAACATGGCGTACATGCCCGGTATCACGCCCTGCGCCCACTGCATATCCAGCTTCACCGTAAAGCTGCGTGCGCCGCGATCGGCCACCGGAACCAGTTCACTGATGGTGGCATATTGCGTCGCCTCGGCCGCCGGAATACGCACCTGATGACGCGCCCCGATTGTCAGCTCGCTGAGCAAGCGCTCACGCACCGAGACCTCAACCTGCAACTGCGCCGGGTTATAAATGGAGACCAGCGGCGTGCCGGGATTGAGCATAGCACCCGGCTCTTGCAAGCGCGCGACCAAAGTGCCGGAGATGGGCGCCCGCACTTGGGTATAACTTAAGGCCACTTCAGCACCAGCATATTGTTGGGCCAGGGCCGCTTCTTTGGCGGTCAGTTCATTCACCTGAGCCTGCCACTCATCCACCTGATTATGGGCAACCAGGCCTTTTTGCTGGAGCGCCTGTGCGCGCGCGAGCTGTTTTTTTGCCTGAATCAGCTGTGCCAGATTAGCCTGCTGTTCGGCTTTCACCGCCTCCAGCTGTGCGCGCAAGTCGGCATCATCCAGCGTGGCAACCAACTGACCCGCCTGGATCGGATCGCCAGAGCGCACCGTCAGGGTTTTCAGCTGTGCCAGCACCCGGCTGGCGACTACCGTGTTGTGTTTGGCAATCACGCTGCCCGGGATCTGCTCTACGTCTTTGACCAGCCGCAGCTCAACTTGGTGCAAGTTCAGCTTTGGTATAGTGCTGTGCGGCTTATCCCCGGGCGACACTTTGCTGTTAAACATCCCGGCCATCCAGGCCACTGCCACCAGTAACAAGGCAATCGCCAGCACGGGGCGCAAAAATCGAATATCAAACATAACGAGTCTCCGGAGCAACAGAATTGGGGTCGGCTATGGCCGTGTCGTCGGGCGTTTTGAACACCAGGAAATAGACCACAGGCACAACCAATAAAGAAAACAGGGTTGAAGCGATAATGCCAAACATGATTGCCAGCGCCAGACCACTGAACACGGGGTCGAGAATGATCACCAGATTGCCCAGTAAAGTGGTGCCAGCGGTCAGCAGCACCGGCCGCATACGCACGCTCCCGGCACGGATCAGGGCCGCCTGCAGTGGCATACCGGCCTGTCTGGCCTGAGTAATAAATTCCACCAGAATGAGTGAGTTTCTGACCACAATCCCGGCCAGTGCTACCATGCCTATCATGGCCGTAGCGGTGAACAACACCGGCTCTGGTGCGCCTGCAATGGTGCGCTCACCAAACTGATTCAGTGCCCAGAAGCCCGGCATAATACCTATCATAGTCAGGGGAATAGCTGACATGATGATCAGCGCCAAGGCACTGGATGCGGTCTGCCAACGCAGGATCACGAAAATCGCCGCCAGCGCAAAGACAAACGCTATCCCCATATCCCGAAACACCCTGACGGTGATCCGCCACTCCCCTTCGCCGCTGAAGCGATACTCGGTTCCCTCGGGGAGCTGCCAGGGCACGCCGCCACCGCTACTGAGAAAGGTACGCTGCTGCCAGGCGCTTGCCTGTGTTTCATCCGCTATAACTGCGCCAACTGGTTGCTCATCGGCCACCACATCGGCAATCACCTCGGCCGGGGTGCGGCCATTTAATTCAGCATAGACATACACCACAGGTGCCAGATCTTTACGATAAATCGCCGGCTCAACCGTCAGCGTATGTACTTCTCCTAACTCAGACAGGGCCACCATAGGACGGGCTGCCCGGCTGAGGCCAAAACTGCCCTGCTGCTGCGTGACATCACTGCTGCCACGGATCTGGGTGGCAAGCAGATCCGCCCATCGCTGGCGATCTGCATAGGCGAGTTGCAAGGTAATAGGCACGGGCTGCGCTTCTCTTGGCTGATACAGCAGTCCGGCCTGCATGCCTCCGCTGGCCATGGCCAGGGTTTGGTTAATTTCCACACTGCTTACCCCGGACAACGCCGCTTTGTGTTTATCCGTAACAAAACGCTGCAAGGTAACCGGCGCCGACAAAGACGTGTCGACTTCGACCACATGAGCTTCCTGACGCAACCGTGCCGCCAGCTTGAGGGCCGCATCATGGTGGGTGTCGGCAGAAATAAAGGGCTCCGCATAGACCTCCGCCGTCAGCGTACTTAACACCGGCGGCCCCGGCGGGACCTCAACCACTTTAATCACCACGCCGTCTCGATTGAACTCAGACAGAGCCTGGCGCAGTCGCAGCACCACAGCATGAGACTGGTGTGCCCGCTCGCGTTTATCCAGCAATAACACCCGCAGCTCGGCCAGATTATCACTGTGGCGACGATAATAACCGCGCACCATACCGTTAAAATCCATACTCGACGGCTGACCCACATAGGCGGCAATGGCGCTGACCTCACTGAATTGCCAGACCCGTTGCTGCACGGTGCGGGTCAGGCGCGCGGTGGCTTCCAGCGTGCTTCCCTCGGGTAAGTCGATCAGTATCTGAACTTCGTTTTTATTGTCGTAGGGCAACAACTTGAGCGGCACCGCCCGCAGTACAGGTAAGCTAGCGCTGAGCACAAACAACGCCAGCACTGCCCATAACACCGCTTTGGCACGCCATGGCGAGCGCAACAACGGGGTAAGCAGAGCCCCATACCAGGCGTTATCCTGTGCTGATGCCGCCGACGGCTGAGTGCGCAGTAAGCGACTGGCCAGCCAGGGAGTGATAAAAAAGGCCACGACGGTTGAGATCATCACACTGACGGGCACATTAAACGCCATAGGTGCCATGTATGGCCCCATCATGCCGGTGATATACGCCAGCGGCAAAAACGCCATCATAATCGTCAGCGTTGACATTAATAAAGCGGTACGGATCTCCAGCATAGCGGCGACAATCTGCTGGCGACGGGGCTTGCCGGGCACCAGCATACGGCTGATGTTATCTATCCCGGTAATGGGATCATCCACCAGCAAACCCAGCGAGAGGATCAGGGCAAACAGGGTGACCCGGTTAATGGTATAACCAAACGTCCAGTCCAGTGCCAGCGTGATCCCATAGCACACAGGAATGGCCAAGCCCACCACGATAGCCGGTCGCCAGCCGAGGAAAACCCCCACAAAGATCACCACGGTCAGCACCGCGAACGCCAGACTGGCCATCAGGTCGTTAACCTTTTCATCGGCGGTCTGACCGTAATCCCGTAATACCCGGACAGCCACTTCCGGCGGTAATAACTGTGTTTGCAAGCGGCTCATCAGCTGATGCACTTGTTCGGCCACCGCAACGGCATTACTGCCTTTTTGCTTTGCCACACTGATGGTGACCAGCGGCAGGCCTTGTTGCTGATCGCTGAGCGCCAGCCATTGATAATGCTCCGGCTCGCCCGGCCCCTCTGCAATGCGCGCAACATCCCTGAGCTTCACAGCGCGCCCGTTCACCACAGTGATCACTAAGTCACGTAACGCCGCACTGGTACGCAGCACATCGCCCGATTCCAGCACAATCTGTTTGCTGCCCGCACTGCGCTTGCCTACCTGTAGCAACTGATTGCTGTTTTGAATGGCCTGTAATACATCCAGCGGCGTGCTCTGATGCGCCGCCAGCGCGGTTGCATCCAGCCATACGTTCAGCTGGCGCTGCCGCCCGGCGACCACGTTGACTTCACTGGTGTCGGGCAGGCGCTGTAATTGCGTTGAAATTTCCTGGGCAAAACGGGTTAAGTCATAATCATCGTATTGGGCTGGGTTTTCGCTGTATAGGCCCAGCATCACGATGGACACGTCATCGACTTCCACCGGCCGGATCTGCCAGTCGCTGACCACCGCGGCCATCTGATGCTCGTTGGCATAAAGTTTTGTGTAGGTATTCAGGATGGCCTGCTCACGGCTCTCACCCACCTGAAACCGCAGCGTGACGACCGCGCGGCCACTGTGGGTGGTTGAATACACATGCTCCACCCCCGGAATTTGCAACAGCAGCTTCTCAAGCGGCGTGGTCACCAGACGCACCACTTCCGGCGCTGCAATGTTGGGCACGGTGACATGAATATCGAGCATGGGTACCACAATCTGCGGCTCTTCCTCTCTTGGTGTGAACTGCAAGGCCAGCACACCCAGGACCATAGAAAAGAAGAACAACAGCGCCGGTAAACGACCCGTCAGGCTTTGGCCAATGACTCGCTCAGTGAATCCCCCGGACCCGCTCATGATCCCTCCTTGTCGGCACAGAACAGCTGATAGAGCTGTTGCAGGATCACCAGCACTTTGTCATCGGCAATGCGGTAGTACACCGTTGCCCCCTCGCGCCGCGACGCGACCAGCCCGGCTTTTCTCATGGCTGCCAGATGCTGAGATAAGGCAGACTGAGCTAGCGGCACCTGGGCATTTAACTCACCGACACTGAGCTCCGTGCTTTGCAGGCTGCATAAAATCATTAACCGATTGCGGTTTGCCAACATCTTCAGTAATGCCTCAGCTTGTGCGGCGCTGTCGGCCATTGCGTGTAAATCCATACTTCCCCCTCAACATTGGTTACGCAGGGAGTATAGGATGAAACATTAGAAATTGCTAATATTAGATCTTGCTAATATTCAATCTTGCAATATACTTGAATGCAGGAGGTAATTATTATGAGACTTGAAGCCGCTATCCGGCTGGTAGCCGGCAGTATGCTGATACTGTCATTTTTACTCACCTGGTTTATGGATCCACGCTGGGTGTGGTTCAGTGTATTTATTGCATTGAATCTGATGCAATCCGCCTTTACCGGCTGGTGTCCTATGATGACCTTGCTCAAAAAACTTGGAATGGAGAATTAATTTATGCTGACATCCCCGCAGGACATTTTAAAAACCGTCCGACCTAACCAGCGTTGTATCAGCGCGCAGCAAGCCAAAGCAGAAATCGCCACCAACCAGGGCCTGCTGATTGATGTGCGTGAGCCTCAGGAACATCAGGAAAAAGCGGCCCCGGGCGCGATGAATATTCCGCGCGGCGTGTTGGAATTTCAATTACCTAACCTTGAAAAAGACCCAAGCCGACCGCTTTATCTGCACTGTGCTGCCGGTGGCCGGGCAGTATTTGCCGCCGAGCAGCTGACCCGCATTGGCTACCAGAATGTCAGCGTGATCACCTGTAAAGCGGAGGAAGTGTGTCAGGTTTTTGCCTGACGCGCTGCCATCCCGGTGCTTGATGGGGTCACACTCTGATAGAGCCAGACCATGCGATCCAAAAACCAGGTTTTACTCAGGATCACGCCCAATGCGCCAACACTGGTGCTGATGGCTTCCTGAAACCACAAGCCTGCAGCGCATACCAACGTGCTCACGCTTAGCACCGTAATGATCACTTTAATCACCTGATAGTGCACCAGCGGCACCCGTTCCAGCTGATAGATCAGGATCTGCTCGCCCAGCACCGCTTGTGACGCCCAGTTATGGGTGTCTCTGGGTTTACTGAAGCATCTGGGATTGAGCCAAACCCAAAGCAACAACACCACCAGCACAGGCCAAAAAGCCATTCCCAGCCAGTCACGCCACCACAGGCAGGCAATCAGCAAAGGCAAACAGGAATAGCGGCTCCAGACACTCCACGGGTTGGCATGGCGCGCCCATACTTCTTCGCTCATGGCGAAATACTTGGCAGCAGTTCGTTGCATCATATCGACCTCACGGGATCAGTTTACTTATCAGGCAGTGTAGCCAGAGTTCACGTTACCCTCTGTTTAAAAATGTCAACGACCGGGTACATTTTCTGACCTTTTGGCGCAACTCGCTAACAGCGCACGTAGTCCCCGAACCTTAAACTGAGCACACACCAGTTAAACATTTGGCTCACTCAGTAAGGGATATCACTATGGTTAAAGGCTTTTCTCTTCTCGCCTCGGGACTCATTATCAGCGCACTGCTCGGTGGTTGCGGCGACACCACAGATCATCGCACCGCAGTACAAAAGCATCCCGGCGTGTGGCAAAAAACCGCTTATGGTGAAGTGCTTGATATCACACCACAGCGCGTGCAACGCTATGAATTTAATACGCACGCATGTATTAAAGTTGCACAAATTGGGCTGCCACAGAGCAGCACTGAGCCGCGGATAACCCAGGCGCAGCAACGCAGCAAAGCGCAACTGCAACTGACCTATGCCGGTGAAGTCTATCCACATATTTATGAGCGTAAGGCGACGCTTCCGGATGTTTGCCGCTCCCCGCTATCCGTCGATGCCACAGCCAGTCCAACTCAGGTCTTCGAATACTTCTGGCACGCATTTAACGATTACTATGCTTTCTTTGCCCTGCGCGACATGGACTGGCAAGCACAATACGCCCATTACCGTGCAAAAATCCACGACGAGATGTCCGATGACGCGCTGTTTGAGATACTGACCGAGATGATTACGCCGCTTGCCGATGGCCATGTGTCGGTCGCCAGAACGCCGGGGCGTCCTTTTTTTGTGATGAAGGACGCCCCTATTTTGCGCGCGGCTCGGGGCACCGCCAGCTATTATCTGCGTTACGACATGCAGCTGAGCGACGAACAGGTGTTCTCTGAGCTGGTGCTGGACTCGTTGAATGTGAGTCAGCAATACCTGAGCCGTGACAGCATCGGCAGCTTTGGGGCCCGGCAGCAGGAGAAAACCTTGCTATGGGGTAAGACTGAGGACAACATTGGTGTGCTGGTGATCAATAACTTCTCCCAGTACAGCAGTGATCCGGATGCAGACGAGACCGAACACCTCAGTGCAGCCACAGCGCTGATAGACCGCATCATCGCGGAGCTGGCCGATACCGATGGTTTGATCCTCGATATTCGCAACAACATTGGCGGCGATGATGCCATTGCTCTGGCCATCGCCTCCCGATTCAATACCTCTAAGCGCCTGGCATTTAACAAACAAGCATTGAATCGTGCGGGCCAGGGGGTGTTGCTCAGTCAGTCTCTTCAGGCTCACCCCGAGGCATACACCCAACCCGTGTATTTGCTGACCAGCCAGCTAACCATCAGCGCAGGTGAGGTCTTTACCCTGGCCATGATGCACCTGCCGCAGGTCACTTTGCTCGGTGAAGAAACCGCGGGTGCCTTATCGGACATGCGTTTTTTCACCTTACCCAATGGCTGGGAAATTTCGCTCTCCAATGAAGTCTACCGGGATGCACACGGCACTTTGTATGAACACAGTGGCATTCAGCCAGATATTTTCGTGCCTGCCTTTACTATGCATGCACTCGAAAGTGGTCGCTTTGAAAGTTACGATCACGCCCTGACGTTACTCGGCAAAAATCCCACACCACAGCTGACAGTGAAGGAGTTTGAGCGCCAGCTGAGCGCGCTGCAGCAACAGGGCAATATTCCGGCCGTGGCCGTTAATATTATTCACGATGGCCAGTCGGTCTATCAGCAAGGCTTTGGCCGCTCGGATGAACTGGGCACTGCAGTCGATGCACACAGCCGCTTCTATCTGGGATCTGTGAGCAAAACCCTGTTGGGCGCTACGCTTGCCGATGCGGTTGAGCGGCAACTCGTTGATCTCGATGCGCCGGTCATGGATTATCTGAATTTCGCCATCGACTTTCCGGCTCCTTTATCTCAGGCCATTACCTTACGCCAGCTGATCACCCACACCAGCGGTATTATGGACACAGAGGAGGTGTACCGCTGTAATTACTTTGTACATGCCGACGGCAGCAGTTTGTATAACCGACTCACTCAGACCGAAGCCTGTGGCGAGCCAACAAACACAGATTTGGGCCATTTTTTTGCGGCGTACCTGTCACAGTCCGGCAGCAACTATCAGCCCAGTCACTTTGTCAGCCGCTTTGGCCTGGTTAATAATGAAGCCGCTGTGTATACCAATATCGGCGCCGCACTGGCAGGGTATGTCACCGAGCAGGCAAGCGGACAGCCCCTCGCTCAATTAACCCAGGACAGCGTTTTTACACCACTGGCAATGCACCGCAGTGAATGGGCCATTACCCAGCCAGACACCCCCGTGGTACAGCGCTATATTCACCACCCACAGACGCATACTCTGATCCCTTTACCTGACTACGGCAATATCACCTACGGTGAAGGCAGTGCCATCTCTACCGCCCATGACCTGGGGAATTTTCTGATAGCCGCCATGCAACAGGGCAAGCTCAACGGCGCGCCTGGGCTCAAAGCCAGCGCGGTGGCAACGATGCTGAGCCCGCAAACGGCTATCCCGAGCATCTCGGTAGAGCGAGGCTTTTTCTGGGGCCTGGATGGCGAAAAAATCTATCACAGCGGCGATGATCCGGGCGTGCTCACCCAAATTTACGGTGATTTACGTCAGCAACGCGGTTTTGTTCTGCTGACCAACGGGGATTCAGGCAATGACAGCAGCGCTCAGGCTTATGATGAGATAGCGCAGCTGGTGATCACTTTCAGCTACGGCTTCACTCGGACGGGGACCAACCAGCCTTAAAACGTACGGGTTTGTGTGCTGCCCGCCTCTTCTGACAGCAGTTGGGGTGGGATTGCCGGGAGTTGATACGGCGCAACCAGCTTATCAAGTACTTTGTTTTTTGCCATCTTGCGCATGTGCTCGCTAAACGCCTGCCCCACCTGGCTCTGTGCAAATGAACGACTCATCGCCATATGGCCGTAAATCACCTGAGTATGCCGATAGTCCATCTTTTTCAGCTGATGCGCAGGCTGAGCCAGCACATTCATTGCCAGGTCGGCCGTGTCTTCCACCGCAATCACCAGATCGACCCGTCCTTTCAAGACCAGATCGACGGCCACCCGCTCTGAGGGCACTTCAACCTTATCCAGGCGCGTGTCCTGGTCAAAACGAGGAAAAAAGGCCGCACCTCGCATAATGGCAATCCGTTTACCAATCAGATCTTCGTAGCGCTGTACTGAAATTTGACTATGCTGATGACCATAAAAAACATAAGAAGAAGACAATGCCATATAGGGGGGTGTTACAAACGTCATCTGCTGCTCACGATCCACCGTTCTGACCAGTCCACCCATCACATCCACCTCACCCTGTGCCAGCATGCGAATACAACGAGAGAATGGACAGGGCACGGCTTTAACAGCGATGTCTTCATCACTGTGGTGTTTAATGTAGTTGAGAATATCGAGGATCAGGCCTTTGGCGTTGCCCTTATCATCCAGAGCACTATAGGGAGGAGCGTGGTCAATCGCGACCAAAATTTGCTGATGATCTGCCAGGGCCCGCTTGGTTGAACACAAGCTCCATACCAGCATGATTGCTATAAAATACTTCATTGCACTACCTACCTCTTGGGCAATTCAGCAACCTCATTCGTCTCCATGTCACAAATATGTCATAAAAAGATAAAATCTGAGTTGTTAAGATAACACAAGGGCACAAAGCTTACTCTGGTTTTTTGAGATTTATTTCGCTTTGATGACTTGAGATCACCTGGTAGGGGCGCAGCCCAAAAGACGGCAATACCGTCAGCACATGATCAAGTAAGTCAGCTTGTAAATGTTCATATGGTACCCAGCGTTTATCCTGGCTAAAGCAGTATAACTCTACGGGCAACCCATACTGCGTGGGTGCCAGCTCTCGCACCATGCACAGACAATCCGGATTCACCTGCGGGTGCGCTTTCAGATAGGTTTCGGCATATCGACGAAACAAAGACACATTATTCCACTGCTGATCTGGCGTGTCTTGCATTATCTGTGCAACCTCGGGCAGTGTTTGGCTTAGCCTGGTCAGTTGAGCCTCGCTCAACAGCTGAATTGAATCAAAGTCGACATAGACAGCACGCTTGATCCGCCGGCCATTGGACTCCTGCATGGCGCGCCAGTTCTTAAACGAGTCTGAGATGATTTTGTAGGTAGGGATAGTTGTAACCGTGTTATCCCAGTTGCGCACCCGCACTGTGTTGAGTCCCACTTCAATGACCTCACCGTCTGCGCCAAATGCATCAACCTGGATCCAATCTCCGGTCGCAAGCAGTCGGTTTGCAGCTATCTGAATGCTGGCCACCAGGCCCAAAATGGTGTCCTTAAACACCAACAAGGTCACGGCAGCAATGGCACCAAATCCGGACAAAATATAGGTGGGCGATTTATCAACGGCCAGGCTGATCACCAAAATGGCGCAGACAATAAAAATCAGTAATTTGCTGACCTGCACTAAGCTCTGTATTGGCACACTCTTGGCAAACGGCTGCTGGTTATAAATCGCATTCACAATATTGACCAGGCTACTCAATAAGAAGCCGATGCTGATCACCAGCAACACCTGAGAGATCACCCCAAAGACTTTGAATAACCACACCGGTGCGATAAACAGGGCTTCTTTAAACGCAATGAACATCAGCGTACACATCACCAGGGAGAAGCGCCCGCTGAACTTGCTCAGATAGGGGGCAAGAAAGCCAATTTTGGATGTTGAGTACTCACTTAAAAAATGCTGAATACGTGGCAGTAACCACTGTCGGATCAGCCAAAAGACCACTAGCAAAATCACCAGTGCGAGAACATTAGTGCCTAGTATCAGCAAGCCGGAATAGGGCGTGGCGCCGACCCAGGGGGCCAGCACTTCACTGAGATGCGTTACCTTCATGCTTGCTTCACCTCATCGCCACACACAGTCCCCATCGCGTGCTGTTGCTCCCAGTGCGCCTTTAGTTGTGCATCTTTGTCCAGCCATAGCTGATTCAGATACCCCTGAAAGGCCACCCGATATTGCTTGTCAGTCTGATAATTGCCAAGCGGTACACTGTCCATTGTCATTAAGCGGATCTGCACGTCAATTCGCTGTAACTTGCCACGCATAAAGCTACGGCAAATATGTTGGTCCGGGCTCTGGTAAATCACCGTAGCGTCGAGCATGCCGTCCAGTTGCTGCGCCAATACCTCTAACGCAAAAGCCACTCCGCCCGCTTTAGGCTTGAGCAGATATTGAAACCCGGCTCTCTGACGCTGGTGTTTTTGTGCAGTAAAGCGGGTACCTTCAACAAAGTTGATCACGGTCGTCGGGTGCTGTCGAAAATGACGACAACTGTGCCGGGTGCGTTCTACATCCATGCCCTTAAGCTTAGGATTTTTGGCTATTTTCGCCTTGCTGGCACGCTTCATAAAGGGCATGCCCAGCGCCCAGGCACCGGTGCCGATCAGCGGCACGTATTTAAGTTCGTCTTTAAGAAAAAACTTAGGGGCCGGTAAGCGCTCGAGTGCACTGAGCACCACAATATCTAACCAGCTGATATGATTGGCCACCAGCATATACCAGGCCTGCTCGCTCATTTTCTCAGGCAAGTCCAGCGATATCTCAGCACAACCCAGCCAGAGCCCCAGGCGATTGCCCCGGCACCAGCCTTTATACGCCCAGTGCAATATGTCTGACACCCCCCGCAGCGGCAAAATACATTTCACCAACCCCAGTGCAAACACCACAACCCCCCACAACAGGGTATTGGCCAGTAGTATCATCGTGGCTAGCATACCGACTAACCAGGCTGGTAAAAACCTTCTCAACATACCACCTCCTTTACCTGAAGAATGCTCAGGGCTGCTGCGACTTTTGATGCTGCTCAGCAGACACCTGGGGACTGCTGTGGTTTGTAACCAGGTCTTCTAACTGCTGATCTTTTTGCGCCCACAGCCGGTTCAACTCGCTTTGAAAGCGTACTCTGAACTCGTTGTCATTGCTGTAGTCGCCAATCAGATCGGCACTGACCGGCATCAGTTCGATCTGAACTTTGACCTCGTCAACACGCCCGGCCACAAAGTCCATAAAGCTGGGAATACCGCCCGGATAGTGAATGGTGACATTCACCACCTGGTTGATCTGCTCACCCATTGCCTGCATCACAAACGCGATGCCGCCGGCTTTTGGTTTGAGCAAATGCTTAAACGGGCTGTGTTGACGCTGATGCTTTTGCGTTGTAAAGCGCGTCCCCTCGACAAAGTTAACGATACTTACCGGCATGGTTTTAAACTTTTCACACGCCTTGCGCGTGGTTTCAACGTCTTTACCACGCAGCTTAGGGTTTTTCTTCAACTGACTTTTACTGGTCCGTTTCATAAACGGGAAATCCAGCGCCCACCAGGCAAGCCCGAGTACTGGCACGTACAGTAACTCTTTTTTCAGAAAAAAGTTCAGAAAGGGAATTTTACGGTGCAACACCCGCTGCAAGATCAATATATCTACCCAGCTCTGGTGATTGGCAATGACCAGATACCAGTCTTTAGGTTTGATCGTGTCTGGCATGGAGACAGTGAGACGAAATGGCGACACAACCGATTGATTAAGATTGTTGCCTGCCACCCATAAACTGGCACACCCTTTGGCAATGCGACTGGCGACTTTTTGCAAAGGTGCAATGGGCAATAGTTTGATCACACCCAATAAAAAAATGGGAATAAACCAGACCAGTGTATTGATAGCGTATAACAGTAACCCCAGCACCTGACGGATTAGCGACATGCAATGTTCCTTTACTACGACTGATGATGGCCTGACTGACGGAGCAAGCAGACCATTAGATAAGAATGACGAACAGGCCCTATTACATCATACCGGGCCCTTGGCTGCCAAGACTAGTGAGGCAGCCGGCGTAGACTTATGGATTTCCGACGAATTAGTCTTCAAAATAGGTATAGCCGCTGAGTCCGGCATGCAGCTGTGCCAGGTAGTCAGCTTTGGTTGCCTCATCGACTGACAATGTAGAGATCTGCATGGTAAAGTTCTCTGCCAGTGCTGCTTTATCATAGTGTACAAATCTCAGCACATCTTCAACACTGTCACCCTTGATGGCATTGCTGAGCTCGTAACCCGTCTCGGTAAGCTCCACATGAACCGAATCCGTGTCTCCAAACAGATTGTGTAAATCGCCGAGGATCTCCTGATACGCCCCGACCATAAACATCGCAATGTGATATTGCTCACCAGGCTGATAAGGCGGAATAGGCAAGCTTGACTCGATCCCCGCACCTTCAACGTATTCCCGGATCTGTCCATCCGAGTCACAGGTGATATCCTGGATCACTGCACGCTGAGTGAGTGGCTGATCCAGCGCCGCAATAGGCATTACCGGAAACAGCTGCTGGATCCCCCAGACATCAGGTAAAGACTGGAATAAAGAGAAGTTCACGAACAGTTTATCGGCCAGTTTCTCATTCAGCTCATCGAGCACTTCGCGGTGAGAGCGCGAATGAATATTCAGGCACTCTCTGACTCTTTGCAAAATGGTAAAATACAGCTGTTCAATTTGCGCCCATTGCTGCATGTCTATCAGGCCGTGTACATATTGATCATGGCCATCGCCAAACAAGTGCATGGCATCGTGGTAGGTTTCTATGGCCAGTCTGGGAGTCAGTCTTTGCAATGATGACCACAGCTCCTGCTGGATATGATGGGCAGATTGTGCCGGCATACTCGGGATGGTCTGGTATGGGGCTTTTTCAACGTCAATCACATCAGTGATCAGCACCGCGTGATGTGCCGTCAGTGCCCGACCAGATTCGGTAATGATATCCGGATGACGGAGCCCGTGCTGCTCAGCGACTTCAGCAAACGCGCCGACCACATTGCGGGCGTATTCTGCTACGGTATAGTTCATTGAGCAAGCGCTGCGGGATCCGGAGCCTTCATAGTCCACACCCAGACCACCGCCTACATCGACCGTTTTTAATGGCACGCCCAGCTGAGACAATTCCGCATAGTGGCGAGCACACTCGCGCAGGGCGCGCTGAATATCACGGATGTTGGCTATTTGCGAGCCAATATGAAAGTGCACCAATTGCATCAGGTGCAACTTGCCTTGTGCTTTGAGCTTATCGACCGCACTGAGCACCTGGCTGGCAGTCAGGCCAAATTTGCCTTTCTCCCCCCCGGTGTTCTGCCACTTGCCTTTACCAATTGAATTAAGACGGATGCGAATACCTATGGCTGGCTCAATGCCCAAAATCGCGATCTCCTTGAGCAAAGTATCCAGCTCAGAGAGTTTTTCAATCACGATTTGCACCTTGTGGCCCATCGCCTGGCCTATCATCGCCAGACGCAAAAACTCGCTATCTTTATAGCCATTGCAGACAATGGTGATGGGATCTTTAGCAACCCCCAGAATGGCCATCAACTCGGGCTTAGAGCCCGCTTCGAGACCAACCAGGCCACTCGGATGTGCCAGTAATTTGCTCACTACGGAGCGCTGCTGATTCACTTTAATAGGATAAACACAGGTGTATTGCCCCTGATAAGACTTGGTTGCAGTGGCCTGTGCGAAGGCCTGTGTCATGGTTTCAACACGGCTATTGAGAATATCAGTAAAGCGCACCAACACAGGCAAAGTCAGGCCCTGCTCCTTAAAACGCTCGGTTAACTCAACCAGCGAAATAGCCGGCTTTGCACGATCGCCATCGGGATAAGCGACCAGCTCACCCTGATCATTGATGTCAAAATATCCTTCACTCCAGTGAGTAACATTATAAGTGGCACGCGCGGTTTGCAAACCCCAGGTCATGGCAATCTCTATTAACTAGCTTTACAGACTATATATTTTAATACTTTAGGCCAAGATGTGACAATCTTTTGCCACCCTAAGCGCAAAACACGCCCGCCAGTTGTTACTCCTTGCACGAGTTTGCAAGCCCGCAAGCCACTTGTCTCTAACCGAGTCGGCGTTTATGCGCTAAAATAGATTGAGCTGGGGCGAAAGCGCTGGCAAAATCTCTGAAAATTACATCTGCATGAAGGCAACAATGTCAAATTTAGAAGCAAACCGCTGGTTTACTGAGATCAGTGACCGTGATGGCAGCGCGTTCTCACTGCGCGTCAACCGTAAACTGGACGAGATCCAGTCGCCATTTCAGAATGTTGAAATGTATGAGACCACAGACTTTGGCAATCTGATGATCATTGACGGCTGTACTATGGTCAGCACCCGGGAAAACTTTTTCTACCACGAGATGATGAGTCATCCGGCTTTGTTTTCTCATCCGGCACCAAAGAATGTGGTAATTATTGGTGGTGGTGACTGCGGTACACTCCGTGAAGTGCTCAAGCATCCGGATGTCGACACTGTGACACAGATCGATATTGATGAAGTCGTCACGCAAATGGCATTAAAATACTTCCCGGAACTATGTGCCTCTAATGAAGACCCGCGTGCCACTGTGATGTTTGACGATGGTATAAAATATATGCACGACGCCGCACCGGAGTCAGTTGATGTGGTTATCGTCGATGGCACCGATCCGGTTGGACCGGGTGAAGGCCTGTTCAACCACGCCTTTTACACCAGCTGCCTGAAGGCGCTGCGCCCGGGCGGTATTCTGGTGCAGCAAAGCGAATCTCCCCTGATGCACATGACCTTGCTGAAAGAAATGCGCCAGGCCATGCTGGACGTGGGTTTTGCTGATCTGCAAACCCTGCCATTCCCGCAGCCTATCTACCCAAGCGGTTTATGGTCAGCAACGCTGGCACGTAAAGGCGAGCCATTTAATGGCTTCCGTGAACAGGATGCCGCTCAGGCGAACTTTGACACTGAGTACTACAACACAGGAATCCACAAAGGTGCGCTCGCAACCCCAGGGTTTATGCGCCGGGCCTTTGAAAGCAAGGATTAATACCTGCGCACTGGCAGCGTTTATTCGGACATAAAAAACCCGGCATCAGCCGGGTTTTTTATGTCTGTCAGTTATTCCTGATGATACTGACGGCTGAATTCATGCACGGCGTTGATGAATACACCGGCATTTTCCGGGTCAACATCCGGGGTAATACCATGACCCAGATTGAACACATGACCCGACCCCTGGCCGTAGCCAGACAGGATGTGTTGTACTTCTTCACGAATACGTTCAGGCGTGCCGTGCAGCATAGATGGGTCCATATTGCCCTGCAGGGCCACTTTGTCACCCACGCGGCGTCTGGCATCCGCAATGTCAATCGTCCAGTCCAGACCAACCGCATCACAGCCCGTTGCTGCAATGGCTTCAATCCACTGGCCGCCATTTTTGGTGAACAGGGTGACCGGTACTTTACGACCATCGTTTTCACGGATCAGACCATCAACAATTTTATGCATGTATTGCAAAGAGAACTCTTTGTAGTCGCGTGGGCTTAGCACCCCACCCCATGAGTCAAAGATCATCAGAGACTGGGCACCAGCTTTGACCTGTGCATTCAGGTAGTCAATGACTGAGTCCGCAACTTTATCGAGCAGCAGGTGCAAAGTCTGTGGTTCGGCAAAGGCCATTTTCTTAATTTTACCAAAGGTCTTACTGCTACCGCCTTCGATCATGTAAGTCGCCAATGTCCATGGTGAGCCAGAGAAGCCGATCAGTGGCACTTCACCCTTTAATTCACGGCGAATAGTGCTTACGGCGTTCATCACGTAGCCCAGCTCATCGGTGGGATCCAGCTTAGGAAGCTTTTGTACATCGCTCAGCGAGTTGATAGGGCGCTCAAACTTAGGGCCTTCGCCGGTTTCAAAATACAGGCCCAGTCCCATCGCATCCGGGATGGTCAGGATGTCGCTGAATAAGATCGCGGCGTCAAGCGGGTAACGACGCAACGGCTGAAGGGTCACTTCGCAGGCCAGTTCAGCGTTTTTACACAGACTCATGAAGTCTCCGGCTTGCGCTCGGGTCGCTCGGTACTCAGGAAGATAGCGACCAGCCTGACGCATCATCCAAACGGGCGTAACATCTACGGGTTGTTTCATCAACGCACGCAGATAACGATCATTTTTCAACTCGCTCATAGCGTAATTTCATTCCAATGCTGTAAAAATTGCTCAGATTGTATCATTAACTTCAATACGTCACTATTGAAACAGCATGCAAATTCCCGTCACTGTGATCTGGATTAAACGTTTTCTTTTCGATAGGTTGTTTTTCGCTCAGATCGCATGAAATTAAAACCCTTTTACTTCAACATATTACAAACCAGATTAAAAACACTCGATTAAACTGTTTGCAACAAGGGTAAAAGCTTGCTATAAATTTGCTGCGCTAAGAAGAATAAAAACACCTTTAAAACCAATAATAATAAAGCTCTATTGCTAAACTGCATTGATAGCCGCTCAGGAATACCCCCTGGAGCGGCTTTTTTGTTTAACTAATTTTAAACATACTCTCTGACTCTCCCGTGAACCAGATTAAGCAATGGGTAAACAAGAGCTATTCCCGCCCCTACATCAGAAACGCGCTCTGTTATTTACACACTTGACAAAAAAAGTGGTTGACCTTTGCATCAGATTTCCTTTTTATAGAGGACAGATAAACATAATCGGCATCACCGCTTTTTGGTGGTCACTGTCAAGTTTTGACCCCGTTTTGGGTCACACTGTGCCGATGTTTTTGGCAAGCCACGGGCAGATAATGACCCGCTAAGGAGATAACTATGCTGTCACGCTTAGAACAAGCCCAACAAAGGTGGGGAGGTAGCCATAGCGTTATCGACAACTGGTTAGCTGAACGACAGGAGCTTTTGCTGCTGTATTGTAAGGTTGCAGGACTGTCACCTTTCGAACAGGATGACCACGCCCTGCCTGACCAGCTACAGATCCAGACATTTTGTCAGATCCTGATGGATTACCTGTCAGCCGGACACTTTGAAATTTACGATAACCTGGTCGCCGCCTGCAAAGAGAAAGGTCCACAAAGCCTGAAACTGGCGCAGTCTCTGTATCCACGGATCACGGATACAACCGATCTGGCACTGGACTTCAACGACAAATATGCCGAGATGCAATCAGAGAACCGAATGTCAGACTTTGATAAAGATCTCTCCGAGCTGGGAGAAGCCCTGGAGCTGCGATTTGCGCTCGAAGATGAGCTGATTGACAACCTCTACGCCAATCACAGTGAAGACTGATCACACTGTAAAACGCATTACAGACAATAAAAAAGGACCGCATGAGTCCTTTTTTATTGGGTCTTAATACCTGGTATTATGGGCCCCACAGATTGATGGGGCTTAGACAGAAATTACTCTGAGTCGTGCGCGTGGTCGTGACCTTGCTCTTTCTCTTCCTGGATTTCAAGTAGTTCTACTTCAAATACCAGAGTTGAGTTCGCTGGGATTTTACCCAGGTTACGCTCACCGTAGCCAAGCTCTGAAGGGATAGTGAACTTATACTTAGAGCCAACCGCCATCAGCTGAAGACCCTCAGTCCAGCCCGCGATAACCTGATTCAAAGGGAAAGTAGCAGGCTGATTACGTGCATAAGAGCTGTCAAATTCAGAACCATCCAGTAAAGTACCTTTGTAGTGTACTTTGACGATATCAGTCGCAACCGGCTTTTTACCTTCACCTTCGCTCAGTACTTCATACTGCAGACCAGACTCAGTCACGTTGACACCGTCTTTCTTGGCATTTTCAGCCAGGAATTCAGCGCCTTCAACCTTGTTTTTCTCGGCGTCCGCCTGTGCTTTTGCCGTTTGCTTTTCACGCACAGATGAATCTAATGCTGTCAGTACTTCGCGAATTTTCGCTTCGTCCAGCTTTGCATTGCCGTCCAGTGCATCTTTGAAACCGCGCATGATCAGTGCCTGATCCAGCTCAATGCCCAGCTCTTTTTTGTCTGCCATATCTTTTTGCAGGAAGTTACCAACCGATGCACCGATACCATAAGCCTGCTGCTGAACTTCAGTTTCCAGCTTGACTTCTTCAACTTTCGCTGTTTTTTCTTCTGCTTTTTGATTACAAGCGGTCAGTGCCAGAACCGCGGCAGCCACTAAGGATAACTTAATTGTTTGTTTCATGTTTTCTCTCCGACAAACCCAGGCTCAGAGTGCGACAATCACTATCCTGGTTGGGTGTCTTTGTTAAAATTATATTAATCTTAAAAAGGGCGGATGCCACATTAACATCCGGAGCGCATAAAGCCAAATTTCTCTTTTTGACGCAAAATTCATTTCAGGATCGGCGACATTCATGTACCGATAGGCTAATATCAGTTTTGAGGCCTCTGCAAATTACCCATTAGTCTACTCGGTGCAAATCATGGAGTTAAGAGGAAATACCGAATTTATGCCCAAATTTTTACGGCACAACGCACAAATTGCATTAATTTTCATCACCTCACTGTTATCAGGCTGTTCCGGGGACAGCTCAGATGCGCTGTTGACCGTAGAACATGCCGCACGCGGTGCTTTTGCCGCAGCTATTTCACACGATGGGCGTTACAGTTTAGTGTCATCCATCGAACATGGGGTGGTTTTATGGGACAACACCACCCATGGCTTAAAATATCAGTGGTCCCAGTCACAGCAAACCGACGAGCTGGTGCATTCACTGGCCATTGCCCATGATAATTCCAGCGCCGTAACCGCAGCCAACGACCGCTTTGCCGTCTGGCGATTATCCGACGGCCAGAATATAGGCTACTACCAAATAGAACAGGGTACCATACGCGACATCGCCATCAGCAACGAAGGTCGCTATGTCCTGTATGGACGCAGCGACAATGTGGTTGTGCACCTCGACTTAGAAAGCGGCAGGCGCATAGAGTTCCTTGGTCATCAAGAAAAAATTAATAGTATTGCGCTGTCACCCAACGGCCACTTTGCTTTAACCGGAGCCAATGATTACAGCGCTTACTTCTGGGACACACGTACCGGCCAGGTGATCCATCGCTTTAATCACCCAAGCCGAGTTACTAAGGTCGCGCTGGATCCCCGGGGGCGCTATGCGTTTACCGCAGACAGTATGAAAAAGGCCAGCATCTGGCAGCTCACTTCAGGTGAAATCAAAGCACAATTACAGTATATTGCGCGACAGAAGATATTCAGTGCCGTACGCTTTAATCAGGATGGGCGTTTAATCGCGACGGGCTCACCAAACCGACAACTGACCCTGTGGCAGGTTGAAGACGGTGAAAAGCTCGCTACCTGGCGTGTTAAGCCGCGCGAGGGCAGTCGACCTAAGTCCGCCGTAGTCTTTGCTGTGGCGTTTACCGGGAACGATGGCACCCTGCTGACAGAAAGCTCCAGTGGCCTGTTAGAACAATTTGCAAGAGAGTAACCATGACCGAACTCGAAGATCGCATTAACGAGCTGGAAGCCAAAGTGGCATTTCAGGACGAAACCATAGAGACTTTAAATAATGAACTGAGTGCGCATCAGGTACGCCTTGCCAAAATGCAGCGCCAGATTGAATTACTGGCAGAGAAGATTAAAGAAGGCAGAGATCCGGGCATGATGCCGCAGCATCAGGAGCCACCGCCGCCACACTATTAGTGGCCCAGTCGGGCGGGGTTAAACCCGCTCTGACTACTGAATTCTGAAACAGCTATCGCTATTCAGGCCTGAATACCCCGATCACCTGCTCAAACTGACGCGTTGATGCCTGAACGGCTTCTTTTGGCTGCGTCATAATATGACCACACTTCACGCACTCAACCTTTTCCACGTCGTGCTCTTTGTACAGCATCATGACATCCGCTTCATGACACTCAGGGCAGGATGCTCCTGCAATAAAACGCTTTTTCTTTCTCACCTTTTGTTACCTCAGCTTAGCTGAACAAGCCACTGTTCAGCTGACGATTTATATCGCGGGCTTACCACCCGGGTGGCCTATTTTATCCTATATTACTCGCTGTTGATACGCTTGGAGTGTCTGCGGGGATCCGTGTTATGATGAGCGCATTATCAAACAGTAATGTAACGGTATGATCCAGCTTTCGAATATTGAACTTATGCGCGGTGGTAAAACACTGCTTAAAAATGCCAGTGCCACCTTGTTTCCACAGCACAAAGTGGGTTTGGTTGGTGCCAACGGCTGTGGCAAATCTTCCTTGTTTGCTTTGCTTAAATCAGAGCTGCACCTGGATGGGGGCGAGCTGCAAATTCCGAAAGACTGGTCCATCGCATCCGTTAAACAGGAAACGCCGGCACTGGCCGTCAGTGCGCTGGAATACGTGCTGCAGGGCCATCCGGAGTACTATGCCCTGCGCAGTGCGCTGCACAGCGCCGAAGCATCCGGTGATGGTGCTGAGCAGGCGCGTCTGCACCAGCAAATAGAAGTAGTTGGCGGCTATGGTATTGAAGCCAAGGCGGGAGAGCTTTTGCATGGTTTGGGATTTAGCAATGCACAACTCAGCGATGCCGTAAGTGCCTTTTCCGGGGGCTGGCGAATGCGCCTGAACCTGGCGCAGGCACTGATCCGCGATGCCGATCTGCTACTGCTGGATGAACCAACCAACCACCTTGATCTCGATGCGGTATACTGGCTGGAGCGCTTCTTAAAAGCCTATCAGGGCACCTTAGTGCTGATCTCACACGACCGCGAATTCCTCGATGCAGTGGTCGATCAGATCTGGCACGTCGACCAGCAACAGCTCAACGTCTATAAAGGCCATTACTCGCAGTTCGAACGCCAAAAGGCCGAGCGTATGGCGCAGCAACAGGCGTTATACGAAAAACAACAAGCCACCATTGCCCACCTGGAGCAGTTTATTACCCGCTTTAAAGCCAAAGCGAGTAAAGCCAAGCAAGCGCAAAGCCGAGTTAAGGCACTGGAGCGGATGGAAAAACTGGCCCCTGCCCATGCTGACTCGCCGTTCAGTTTTGAGTTCAGCAACCCGGACAATATGCCCAACCCACTGATGACACTGGATCAGGCTCAGGCCGGATATGGTGACGTGACCATTTTACACAAGATCAAACTGAACCTGGTACCGGGCAGCCGTATCGCCCTGCTGGGCCGTAACGGCGCTGGTAAGTCAACGTTAATCAAACTGCTCGCAGGTGAGCTATCCCCGCAGGCAGGGGAAGTGTTTCAGCATCAGGGGTTAAAAATTGGTTATTTCGCCCAGCATCAGCTGGAATCGCTGGATCTCAGTGCCAGTGCCGTGACGCACCTGCAGCGGCTCGACCCACAAGCCAGTGAGCAATCACTACGCGACTTTCTGGGTGGCTTCGCCTTTAACGGCGACAAGGCTCTGGAGCCGGTGAAACCGTTTTCCGGTGGCGAAAAGGCCCGCCTGGTGCTGGCCATGCTGGTGTATCAGAAACCTAATCTATTACTGCTGGATGAGCCAACCAACCACCTGGATCTGGAGATGCGCCATGCGCTGGTGATGGCACTACAAGGCTTTGAGGGCGCTATGGTCACCGTATCGCACGACCGCCACATGCTTAAACACACCGCAGACGAATACTACCTGGTTGATCAGGGCGAGGTGAGTGCATTTGGCTATGATCTGGATGCCTACTATCAGTGGCTGCTCAACGCCAATAAAGAAGCGGTGCGCAAAGACAGCAGTGAAGACAAAGCCCACTCGAGTGTGAACCGTAAAGAACAGAAACGCCAGGAGGCCGAGTTCCGAAAAGCAATACAGCCGCTGAAAAGGTCAATAGATAAGCTGGAGAAAGAGCTGGATAAGCTCAGCGCTGCACTGGGTGACGTGGAAACGGCGCTGGCCGACAACGACCTATACTCAGAGCAAAATAAGGGCAGACTCAGTGAGCTGCTGGCTCAGCAGGCTAAGCTGACGCCCGAGCTGAACGACACCGAGGAAGCCCTGCTTGTGGCGCTTGAAGAACTCGAAGAGAAACAGGCCCGTTTCGAGCAAAGTGGCGAAATATGCTAGACGCCGCAGATTTCTGGACTTATGCCTGCACACACTATGCCCGTGCAGGTATGCAAGACGCCCTGCTGAGCTTGCAGGAGAACGAGGATAAAAACGTTAATCTGATCTTGCTGCTGATGTACCTGGACGCGTGCGGCAGGTCTCTCACAGCTGAACAATTTGCAGGACTGCACGCTGTGTGCGAAGCCTTTGACCACACAGTGCTGCATCCCCAGCGCCGGGTGCGCGCCACACTCAAAAATCAACATCAGCACTATGCGCAATATGCTGAGCTGCGCGAGTTTATGCTTAAAGCGGAGCTGGCCCAGGAGAAGCTACAACAGTCGCTGCTTATCAACTACCTCAATCAACACCCCCTGCAACCAAACTCGTCTGCGGACAACCTGACTCACTACCTGACACCCACTCAGCAGGGCTGTATACCCACAAAAACATGATCGGGATCAAGCAATTTACCAAGTCCCGCATGGGCACTGGTGAAACTTGATCTTGATCATATCTGGCCTGCACCTGCTCGACTAAGATTACCTCATCGACAAATCAGGAGGCACAGACATGAACGTATTCTTCAGAGACTTTTTTACTGACCCGGTGTTATTTCTTTCTTTCGGCATCTTGGGCGTGGTAATCGTACTGTGTTGTTTCTACGTCTACTACTTCATCAAGAAAGTACAAGAAGCAGAAGTGCCTGAGTAAATCGTCGACACTCTTTTATGTTATTCGAAATATGTTGTTGAAACGTTAAGCAATTAGTTCCCGTTCTAGAATTAAGCACGACGCACAAAGCACCTTATCAGCCCTGCTGGTCGGGTGCTTTTTATTGTACCAATTTCACTTAATACCTGTTCAATTTGACGGAGCAAATATGATGCTAACGGCGTTAAAAATTTCTCATTTAGAACAAATAAATAGCAAAATTTTCGCCTCGCCTATATGGATGTAGGTGCCTCAGCGGTAGCAGGACGCGGGAGCGGTGTTATCGACCATATTTTCTCGCCTCAAAATAGAACACTTAATTAAGCAAATTGGTATTACCCGAACATTCTTTGGGTTATTTCCCGCAGTTTGATACACTGATGTCATTTCAGGCTCATCATACCAGTCTATTCATTGCCGTCAGACGAGGCGACTTTTCTTCTGGGGGCATGTATGAGCCTCATCGTCGCAGAGGTATTTACAGGAAATACAAACCACATGTTAAAGCCGTCAGAGTTAACCTTTCAACCCGCCTGGTGGATGCGCAACCGTCACCTGCAAACCATTTTGCCCCGCCTGTTCAGGCCAAACCTGAAAGCTGATGTGCGCTATGAGCATCTCGAAACACCCGATGATGACTTTTTAGAACTGGCCTGGGCCAACAAAGGGGACCAACAGGCACCTCTGGTGGTGGTGCTGCATGGACTGGAAGGCAATATCAATAGTTTCTATGCCAAGGGCCTGCTCAGTGCCCTGACCGCGACCGGGCTGGATGCCGTGTTAATGCATTTTCGCAATTGTTCGCGTCAGGTGAATCGTCAGCCCCGGGCCTACCACAGTGGAGAAACCGGTGATCTGGCATTTTTACTCGACACCCTGAAACAACGCTTTGTCGACCGTCCCTTGTATGCGGTGGGATTTTCTCTGGGCGGTAATGTGCTGGCAAAATACCTGGGAGAGCAGGGCAATAACAGCCTGCTGGATGGTGCTGCGGTGATCTCAGCGCCCTACCATTTGTCTTCTTCCTGTCAGGTGATCCGCAAGAGCTGTTTTAAGCTGTATCAAAAGTACTTGCTGGATCGCATGAAGCGATCGTTCGCCCGTAAGTTTGATCAGATAGAGCACGCCTTACAGATCGGCCGCGACGAGATACAACAGATCCGCGATCTATGGCAATTTGATGAGCGGATCACGGCGCCATTACACGGTTTTAAAGGCGCTGAAGACTACTACGCTAAGGCCAGCGCTCAACCCTATCTGAAACAGATAGCCACGCCAACTTTGCTGATCCACGCAGCCGATGATCCCATGCTGTCGAGCCGTGCGGTGCCTACCCAGGATCAGATCAGTGATCTGGTTACCCTGGCAGTGTCTCAGCGTGGTGGTCATGTTGGCTTTATCGCCGGGCACAATCCTTTTAAGCCGGTTTTCTGGCTTGAGCAAATTGTGCCAGCTTATTTGCATTCATTACTCAACCATCGAGTTTCAAAAAAATTATGATCATTCCATATCAACAACTGGACCCAACCACACTGAGCAACCTGATTGAACACTATGTGCTGCGCGAAGGCACCGATTATGGTGACAGTGAAGTCAGCACCGAGCGTAAGGTCGAACAGGTCCACGCTCAGCTCAAGTCGGGTGAAGCCTTGCTGGTGTATTCCGAGCTGCACGAGTCGGTGAATATTGTCTCAAAAGCCCAGTTTCAGGCCATGCAGGCACAGGAATACGACTACGAATAAATGCGGTCAGCCCCGCAGGCAGCCCGACAGAATGGATTGTAGATAAACGCCAACTTGCTACAATCGACACACACTACAAAGAATAACAAGGTCAATCCATGAAGTTACCCGCTACACTCTGCGCACTGGCTTTAAGCCTGTCAAATGCCTATGCCAATGATATTCAGGCGTCTGAGCGCGCCAGACACATCGCTAAGCAAAATATTCTGATCGATACCCACATTGATGTGCCCTATCGTATTCTGGATAACTGGGAAGACGTGACTAAGGCCACCAAAAGCGGCGACTTCGACTACCCTCGCGCTGTGCAAGGCGGCCTGAATGCGCCATTTATGTCGATCTATATTCCCGCTAACCTAGAGTTTGAAGGTAAAGGCAAGAGTTACCAGCTGGCTAACCAGCTTATTGACGGAATGGAAGCGCTGGCACAACGTGCACCGGATAAGTTCGCGATGGCCTACAACACCAAAGACATTTATCGCCATTTCCGCGAAAAGAAGATCTCTGTGGCGATGGGCATGGAGAATGGCTCACCGATTGAAGGTGACATGGCAAACCTGAAGCACTTCTTCGACCGGGGTGTGCGCTATATCACACTGGCCCACTCGCAAAGTAACCATATTTCCGACTCGTCCTATGACATCCGTCGTAAATGGAAAGGTCTGAGCCCGTTTGGTAAAGACCTGGTGGTGGAGATGAATAAGATTGGCATGCTGATCGACGTCTCACATATTTCAGATGCTGCTTTCTATCAGGTGATGGAACTGTCTAAAGTGCCCGTGATCGCCTCGCACTCTTCATTGCGTAAATATACCCCGGGTTTTGAGCGCAATATGGATGACAAAATGCTGAAAGCGCTGAAAAAGAACGGTGGCGTTATTCAGATCAACTTTGGCTCCAGCTTTGTGACCAACAGTTCTCGTACCTGGTACGACCAACGTAACGAGGCAGAAGCGCAGGCCACCAGTCAGGGCAAGAGTAAAACCGATTTCAGAGCGGCGTATCGCGCGAAAAACCCCTTCCCTTACGCCACCCTAGAACAAGTACTGGATCACATTGACCATGTTGTTAAGCTGATCGGTATCGACCATGTGGGCATTGGCTCTGACTATGACGGTGTGGGTGATTCCTTGCCTATCGGATTAAAAGACGTTTCAACTTACCCTAACCTGGTACAGGGCCTGTTAGACCGTAACTACACCGAAGGGCAGATCAAGAAAATCCTTGGCGGCAACACCCTGCGCGTCTGGCGCCAGGCTGAAGAATACGCCAAACAGTTTTAACCCGTCTATATTTCTATTGCGGAGGCTGCCTGGCAGCTTCCCGAATTAAGCCCGTTCAGTTCTGACTCGGCAACACCCACACGCAACACGTGCTAACAAAATAAAAACAAGTGAAAACACCTGTTTACAAACAAGCAATTAAAGTGCTAACTTCAATTTGCTAGCAAGGAATATTTTAGTGCTAGCGACTAAAGATTCAATAATAACCCAGTTATTTAAGGGAAATAAAAATGAAACTATCACTACACAAGAAAAGCTTGAAAAAACTGAATGCATCTCAGGATCTTAATCCTAATGCTACACCGAATGTAGCCGGTGGCGATTATAACAACACTCATACCTGCAGAACGCTATACCCTGGGGGTACATGTCGCGACACTGTGGACTGTCCATCTGGTGGATGCAACCACTCGGATGTTATGAGCTGTAACAGAACAGATTATAGCTGTCTGTGTTAATCCAGATCACAGATCCTGACGCGTGTGTGTAAGCACACGCATTTAATACTCATTACACCAAACTTATACCATCACAAGCCTTACCGAACTGAGGGCATGGAAAGACAACAACTGCCCAGTCCACCATAGATTATACCAATTTCACTAAATACCTGTTCAATCTGAAGGAGCAAATATGACGCTAACGGCGTTAAAAATTTCTCATTTAGAACAACTAAATAGCAAAATTTTTGCCTCGTTAGCGACCATATTTTCTCACCTCAAAATAGAACACTTAATTAAGCAAATTGGTATTAGACATAAAAACGTGCTCAATGTTAAGAAACAGGATTAGCGAAAATAGGTATCTGACAACTAATTTGTGGAGAGTAAACCAACTGCTTTTGGCACTACAATTTGAAAAGTGTTTACTGGAGTGTTTGCTGGAGTTTTGAAAAATGAACCGACGACCTTCGGCGTTACCACATAAGGAAGTGTTTTCGGGAGACCTTGATTTATGAAGAGCGAACCGACGACATTCGGCGTTCCCACTGAGAAAGTAATTGTGGGAGCCATTGATTTATAAAGAGTGAACCGACGACATTTGGCGTTACCACTCAGAAAGCGGTTACGGGAGCCCTTAATTTATGAAGAGTAAACCGACGACATTCGGCGTTCCCACTGAGAAAGTAATTGTGGGAGCCATTGATTTATGAAGAGTGAACCGACGACATTCGGCGTTCCCACTGAGAAAGTAATTGTGGGAGCCATTGATTTATGAAGAGTGAACCGACGACATTCGGCGTTCCCACTGAGAAAGTAATTGTGGGAGCCCTTAATTTGTGAAGAGTGAACCGACGACCTTCGGCGTTACCACTCAGAAAGTGGTTACGGGAGCCCTTAATTTATGAAGAGTAAACCGACGACATTCGGCGTTCCCACTGAGAAAGTAATTGTGGGAGCCATTGATTTATGAAGAGTGAACCGACGACATTTGGCGTTACCACTCGGAAAGTGGTTGCGGGAGCCGGATTTGAACCGACGACCTTCGGGTTATGAGCCCGACGAGCTACCAGGCTGCTCCATCCCGCGCCTGTATGTTCAACGTTTTACTTCTGTTGGAGAAGATACAATCGAGACTTTCGATTTAACCACTTAAAAAGTAGTTGCGGGAGCCCTTAATTTATGAAGAGCGAACCGACGACCTTCGGCGTTACCACTCGGAAAGTGGTTGCGGGAGCCGGATTTGAACCGACGACCTTCGGGTTATGAGCCCGACGAGCTACCAGGCTGCTCCATCCCGCGCCTGTATGTTCAGGGTTTTACTTCTACTGAAAGAAGCTGGAAGTCAGATTTGAACCGACGACCTTCAGTCGTTACCACTCGGAAAGTGGTTGCGGGAGCCCTTAATTTATGAAGAGCGAACCGACGACCTTCGGCGTTACCACTCAGAAAGTGGTTGCGGGAGCCGGATTTGAACCGACGACCTTCGGGTTATGAGCCCGACGAGCTACCAGGCTGCTCCATCCCGCGCCTGTATGTTCAGGGTTTTACTTCTACTGAGCGAAGCACCTAAAAAGTATTTATTGAGGCTTAATTTGCCCTAACTCTTTAAGAGGTCGCTATAATATAGAATTAGATTTTTATTGCAAGGTTTTAATGAAGAAAAGGACGTCAACCGCTCAAAAAGCAAGCAAACGATACTGTTTTAACGCCCTTTTATGACACTTATTGTCTTGCCAGCCAAATTAACCGACAGACTATTGTTCTCTTTGGTGTGGGTTGATCAGCTTCTGAAACTGCCAGTCGGGATGGCCCATCACAATAAAATCAGGGTTTTCTGTGCTTTCTCTTTGATTGTAGGTCAATGGATTGAATTCAGCATCGGTGATACAGCCTCCCGCTTCTTCAACGATGACTTGCGATGCCCCTGTATCCCATTCACCTGTTGGTCCGACACGTAAAAAACAGTCAGCTTTTCCTTCGGCCACAATGCAGGCCTTAAGCGAACATGATCCCAGTGCCACGGTATCAAAGTGGCTATTGAGATACTGGCTTACCGCTTCAATTTTTTGTCTGCGACTGACAGCCAGGGTGAGTGTGCCCTTAGGTGCCACTGAGATAGGTTCATCACGCCCGTCCAGACGTTTAAATGCCCCACCCTGATGCGTGGCAAAATAAGTCACACCTTTTGCTGGCCAGTGAATTACGCCAAGCACAGGTTGATTGTTTTCAACCAATGCGATGTTAACCGCAAAGTCGCCACTTTCCAGAATGAATTCGCCGGTGCCATCCATCGGGTCCAGCAACCAGTAACGCTGCCAGTGTTGTCGACTTTCCAGCGGCGGAATAGGCGTTTCTTCAGACATAATTGGCACATCCGGGGCCAATGCTTGCAGGCCTGCGGTCAGCACTTCGTTTGCAGCGAGATCTGCGGCCGTCACCGGCGTATGATCAGATTTTTCTCGTGCACCTATGTCATCTTGCTGGTAGATTGCCATGATCGCCTGCCCCGCCTGCTCAGCCAGGGTGATACAGGGCTCTAAATATGACTGCATTAAGCCTCCGTTGTCAGGTACTGTTGTAGTAATAACAGCGCGGCGACACTGCGGGCTTCGGTAAAGTCAGGCTGACTCAGTAACGCCTGCCATTGCGCCAGAGGCCACTTGACCACCACCAGCGGCTCAGGTTCATCACCCGTTAGTTGCTCCGGATACAAGTCCTGCGCCACCAGGATATGCATTCTGGCGTTAAAGTAGCTAGGTGCCAGTGATAAGGTTTTCAAATCACAAAATTGTCGAGCGCCAAAGCCTACTTCTTCTTTTAACTCACGGTTTCCCGCTTCAATCGGAGTTTCGCCCGGATCAATCAACCCTTTTGGAAAACCAAGCTGATAATCGTGCGTCCCCGCGCAATATTCTCTTACTAAGAGTAGCTCATTTTCGGCCGATATGGGCACTATCATCACGGCCCCCCGACCGCCACCACGAACACGTTCATACTCACGGTGCTCACCATTGGAAAATGACAGCGACAGCGATTCTACTGTAAACAACTTACTTTTTGCGACAACCTCGGAGGCTAATATCTCAGGGGGAATTGGGTGCTTTTTCTGTGACATAGAGATTATTTTGCTATCATGGCCGTTAACCTCATCATAAAGCCTTTACAGGTAAATGCCTATGTTAAATTGGTCAAAGATCGATACTGTGTTACTGGATATGGATGGCACCTTACTCGACCTGCATTTTGATAATCACTTTTGGCTGGACGTGATCCCTAAGGCCCATGCCGTCAAACAAGGCCTGACACTGGAGCAAGCCCGTGCCGACATTCTCGCGCGCTACGAAGCCGTCATGGGGCAAATCGAATGGTATTGCCTGGATTACTGGCAACAACAACTGCAATTGCCAATTATGGCGCTCAAACGCGAGATCCAACATTTGATTTCTATCCGCGAAGACGTGCCGGTATTTTTACAAGCGCTGAAAGACGCAGGAAAGGAACTGATTTTATTAACCAATGCACACCCAGATAGCCTGAGTCTAAAGGTAGAGCGCACTCAATTTGACCAGTATCTGGATAAACTTATCTCTACACATAGCTATGGCGTCAGTAAGGAAAGTCAACAGCTGTGGCAACAAGTTCAGGCCGATCTGGGGTTTGATAAGAACCGCACTTTATTTGTCGATGACAGCCTGGCGGTATTGGCTGCCGCAAAAGAGTATGGCATTGGCCATCTGCTGGCGATCGCAAATCCGGATAGCCAACAACCTCATAAAGAGATCACAGACTATCCAGCCATTTGCGACTATCGCACGTTACTGCCAATCAGCTGATCAGCCCGGGTAACGCGCCTGTAAGCCCTGATAAACAAGCTTAGCAAAGTCTGGATGTTCGGTATCCAGACTTTTCACCACTTCAACCAGGTGCTCATTGTCTTCTTTACCGTGCCACTGTTTGATGTAACTACCATCTTTGTAACCATGGTCCTGACGGAAGAAATTCAGGGTATTTTTACCCACGTAACCACGATATAAATCATCCAGCGTCATGCCAATTTGCTGCATACACCCGGCAAAGGCTGCTGCATTGAAAGTTTTGTCGGCTACTGCCGAGGCCGCAAGCACCTCCAGCGTTGCCTTAAAGTCCTCAGCATACAAAGGCTGGGCCAACTCGTTATCCAGTTGTGCTGCCAGTGCCTCATAGGCTGTTTCGCCATCAATACGCAATGACAGACCAAAGTGAAAAATATCAACCAGTTCCAGGATCACCTGCTCGGTATCCGGAGTCTGTTTTTTCCACCATTTCCAGCCGTAGTGATCCAGCATTTCGGCACACTCAACCCAAATGGCGCGGTACCATTCAAAGCCCTGGCTGAACCATTGCTCATGCACTTTGGTATTCATGGCGTTCTGCATTTCCAGCATCACAACCAGCTTCGCACTATTCGCAGACATATTTGCGCTCTCACTCTCACTATTCAGTCAAAGCGCTATGATACCCACACCGTGACGTAATTACCACGATGAGCCACGATGAAAGCTTTTCTGCGCTACCCCGTTCTATTAGGTTTCACAAATACATTTTTTTGAGGTTTTACATGCGATCCATACTTGTTGCGTTCACACTGACTGTTACCCAGTTGCTGCCCTTTTCTGCGTCTGCTGCGCAAGTCACAAATATTAGTGAGCACCCGGAGCAGGTTGCGCCTTTACTGCCAGGCCTGACGGCGCCGACTTTAACTCTTCAGGACAACAACGCCCAAGCGGTGGATTTAGCAAAACTGTATCAAGACAAGACTACGGTATTGGTGGTCTATCGAGGCGGCTGGTGCCCGTATTGCTCACGCCAATTAGCTGGGCTACAGAAAATTGAAAGGCAGATAGTCGAGCTGGGCGCGCAGATAGTGGCAGTTTCTCCTGACAGCCCGCAGGCACTGAGTAAGAGTAGTATCAGTTCTCCTAACTATCGCTTGCTCTCGGACGACCAGCTGGCGTTAACTCAGGCGCTGGGACTGGCTTATTATCTGGATGACAAAACCGCTAAGGCCTATCGCGACCGCATGGGCGTACAATTTGTCGATCTGGATGGCAAGAGCAGAGTGGCGCTCCCCGTGCCCGCTGTTTTTGTGATTGATAAAGCGGGTCTGGTGCAGTTTCAGTATGCTAACCCCAATTACAAAGTACGTCTGGAAGAAAGCGTGCTGCTGGCCGCGGTCCGTGCCGCCAGTAATCTAAAATAATATCCGGCGGGCCCGAGCCGGGCCCGCCATTGGTTACCTGTTTTCCAGTCGGTTGTAGTCAAACAGCCCATAATCCACACCCCGCGTTTTACGGGCTATACGGTGTAATAAGTCACTGTATTGCCAGAACTGCGGATGTGTTCTGCGGATCCCAAAGGTGGCTTTCAGCGTGCGGTAATCCGACTCTGTGCGTACCTCGCTGAGTTGCAGCACAAAGGCGTCTATGTGCGCCTGATTTGGCAGATGCCAAATGGCCTCAGGGTAGTCACCGATAAACCCTGGGACTAAGGTTGCGGTATCTTCCTGATAGGCCCGCTGGCCTTCCTCATTCAGCAAACTGGAAATATTGAAGTGCGCATTATGATGGATCAGGGTATAGGGCTGATGCGCGCCTTTGGCGTCTACAGCCAGAATAAACGACACCTGAGGCAACTGATTAATTGCTGCAACCGGCAAGGTATTGAGCGGCTGAAGCGCAGTAGGTACGGCCGTGTAATCATAGGCCTCATTCAGCACAGGTTTGAGATGTGCATTTAACATGTCGTAGAGCTCTGCCTGCGGGTCGTCACTGTGGTAGCGGATCCCAGACGGTGCACCCAGTAATGACTTACGATTGATAAACTCACTGAGACTCAGGTGCGACTTGCGATACCAGTGCTGTTTGATGGCCTGGCGATGACTCAGCGGCAGTAAGTTGAGGAAATTCTGCTCGCCTTCAAGGCGCAGAAAGTCCATATACAGCCGGGTCACCAATTGATGACCGATATTGCCATAGACATCAAAGCCCGCGACCAGCAGATAATGGATCCGCTCAAACAAGGCATAGTCCAGTACCCAAGTCGTTTTAGGTGCTTGCCCGATAAAGCCCTTCACCACAGTCGCACTGTCAAAATGGCGGAAAATGGTCAGTGCTGCATTTTGATTATGTCCGTCGCCTTGCCAGATCAGGCCCAGGTTAAGGCGCTTGCCATCGGCAAACAATTTATCCGACAGGGCCGTTTTCGCTTCCAGATAATCGTGCTGACGCTTGGCATATTTCGCCCAGCTCGACAATGGCAACACATTGCTTTGCTCAGCCGCCGGCAGGAGCAAGTCGTCGTCATGTCGGGTCAGTAACTGCTCCACAGCGGGCGAAGCATTTTTCTCGGGGTCGACAAAGGCCACCCAGAAATGGTCATTGATCACATTCAGCGCTATCTGACCGCGACATACCGGACCCTTGATGAAGCCTTTGACGATCAGCTCCGCCTCATCGAGCATAAACTGATAACGCGATTTAACCGGGATCGCCGCAAACACCTTAAAGGGGTTAGCAGCCAGTTTAGGGGCATAACCCGGTAATTGCGCCACCTCATACTCACTGTGAATAAACTGGGCCTGTAAACGCGCCAGCTTATCGTCATTCAGCGCCAGCGGCATATGGGTCTTCGATAAAATAGTGCTACGCACCTGCATCAGGCGATAATAAACTCGTGCGACCTTAGGGTCGTCAAATGGCCTGACCGTTGCTATCAACTCTATGGGCTCACCCGGGGGCGTCTTAGAACGCACCAGGGTAAAAAACGATTGCCCATCCAGCTGATTAAAGTAAATGTGCGCCAGATACCAGTGTTCGTATATGTACCGGACGGCAAGACGTGTTTTATTGTCGTCCTGATTTAAGAAGCCTTCCCACTTCGCGACATTTTGTAACTCAGCCTCACTGGGTGGCGCAATCTGGCTCATGGGAGAGCCTTGTTTGATCCATTCAGAAAGCTGGGCAAATTCACTGCTGGTCAGCGCAGGCAAACCATATGGCATACCGGCATGTGGCTGCTCCTGAGCATACTCCGGATATTCATCCATAGTGGGGCAGGTTTGCGCCCGGTCTAATGAAAAGTCGTAATGATCTGCTAACAGCCCTTGCTGAGCAAAGGGCTGCGTCTGTTTGAGTAGCAGACTGTTGTACAGCACGCTGCCATTGAGGTTGGCATACTCAGTTTGCACTCGCTCGTTGAGAATAGGTGTGAAGCCCTTATCGCGCCACTGGGTCGTGGTTTGTGCGTCGAACAGTAGACGGGTTGGCGATTCAGCCAATAAGCGGGTGCCATCATAAACACGGGTTTTGCTTAACCCCCTGTCAATGCCTTCTGGCGAGCTCAGTTTGAGCTGACAAGGCGCATCGTAACAACCATGACACACGACACACCGGGTATCCAGGATGGGTTTGATGTCGCTCAGATATGTCTCACCACGCTGCTCTGACTGCGGTTGGATCCGCTGCTGTGGCTGCTGCGGCCCAAACAAATCATCGTAATGGTTCATACCCAATGCCACACAGCCACTTAAGAAAGTAACCAGGCCAACCACTATCCAACCGGATCTGCGCATTACGCGTCCTCTTCGTCATCAAGCCCTAAATCGAATGTGGGCATCATTTCCATCGGCGGAGAGACAAATACAGCCTGGCTCTCGCAGCTCAATACCGCACTCAGCACCGGACCATGATTAAGCAGCAACTGAGCCTGATGTCCCTGACTCAGGACCTCAGCCACCTGTTGCTCAATATTACTGATCTGATAACCCTCAAGTGGAATACTGACACTTTGCTCAGGGGCTGGATTTTGGCAAAGGTTGGCCAGTAAGGTGGCATCCAAAATAACTTCTAATGTCAGATCGGGTTGCTCAATATCACGCTCGGCCAGGTTATCATCCAGTTTAAACAACGGCAGGTTAAGCGGGGTGTTTTCTTGAAGTTCCATGAAAAATAGCTCATTTATGCAAATACCTGGGGGAAGTTTAGCACAACTTTGCTCATCACAGATGACCCGCTTCCTGCTTACCAGGGTAGACGATCGCCATTTGAATGCCAGAACCCCCCACTGCTCTCAAGCGTCAACTCATCTATACGCTTAGCCAGACGCTGTGCCGCTTCTGAGGGTGATATATCTCCGGCATAGTTAACCATTTCAGTCTGTACAAATCCGGGATGCAATAATGCCACGGCCACACCGCGTGGCTTTAGCTCATGCGCCAGGCTGACACCCGCCGCATTCAATGCGGCTTTCGACATACGATAACCAAGGTACGCGCCGGAGCCATTGTCAGCAATGGAGCCCATTCGACTGGTGATCATCGCCACTTTGGCGCCTGTTACCAGATTGTGCTGTAATGCATGCGTTACCCGTACCGGTGCAACGGCATTGACCATGAGTTGTTGCTCCAGCGTCGTAAAATCCATCTGGTGCAGAGTTTCATTGTGAAAAATACCTGCGTTGTTAATCAGTATATCAATAGCCTGCTCGCCAAGTGCGGCTGACAAGGTGCGAACATCCTGCTCAATGCTAACATCGATACCCGCAATCACAGTGACATCCAGCGACTGCAATTCATCGGATGCGCTGCGTACTACTGCCGTGACCCGATCTCCGGCCGCTAAATAGTGTCGGCACAACTCCAAACCTATGCCACGATTGGCTCCGGTGATCACCACATGGTTTGACATACCTTCCTCCTTATTACTTTGTTTACACTCATAACTGAGAACCCATTGTATAGATTGCGGTGATTTCTTTCAGCCTCACCAGGTTCTGCTACCTTTAAAAGATGTCAGCTAAGGGAGTATACTCTTGCCACGATATTTGATCCTGATTGCTCTGCTATGGCTGCCTGTTGCGCTTGCTAACACCTATCGTGTCAATATCAGCGAAGCTTTGTCATACAGCCTGGGACAACAGCAAATCACCGCAATGTTTACCGCCATCTATACGCCATTGGGGATCCAACCAGAGTTCGAATTTTTGCCCAGCGAACGTGGCCTGCAAATGGTGAATGATGGCGAACTGGATGCGGAAGCCGGACGCGTCGACTTAATCGGCGCACGCTATCCAAACTTAATTGCCGTGCCTGTGCCACTCAATGAACTCAAGCTGATGCTATTATGCACAGTACCAAAGTACTGTGACCTGTCCAATGAAACCGATCTGGCCGTTATAGCCGGTAATCTGATCACAGTTTGGTTCTGTCAGCAGCATCAACTCAATTGCAACCGGGTTCAGAATGACATCTCGGCCTATCAGGCGTTGAGCCGCGGGCGCGTCAATAGGATACTAGCCACCGATAAATACGCATTAGGCTCATTGTGTGAGTCCGGGTTGACTGTGCTATATAGTAAAACGGCCTCACAACACACTTTTACCATCTACCATTATGTTCATAAAAAGCATCAGGCCCTGATACCAAAACTCAGCGCCCAAATCAAAGCTGTCAGAAAAAGCGGGCAGCTCAGGCAATATGCAGAGCGCCTGGAAAATGCCTTTTCACTGTGCCAGGGGCAGCTGATCTCGTTAGACTAAGATGCAAAAGGGCTACCACTGCGTTAAGGTTCAATATCATGCATTTGAGATTGAATAAGTGAAAAAACGGCCCCCTGAGGGTCAGTGATCACTGCAAAACGACCAACCTGAGGAATATCGGTCGGTGGCACACACACCTGCCCACCCAGCGCCCGGGCCTTCTCAGCCATACCATCGCAGTCAAGCACCGAGAAGTAGGTCATCCAGTGTGCAGGGATATCATCTCCCCACTCTTCGCTCATTTGCAACATCCCCGCCACGACCGTGTCACGCGCGCTGAACAAGACATAATCCATGTCTTCCATAGGCTTATCCTGTGCTTGCCAGCCCAGTAATGCACTATAGAAGGCTCTGCTTTTTTGACTATTACGTGTCGCCAGTTCGAACCAATAAGGCACATTTGCTTCGTGCTCACGTTTGCACCCCTGATGCTCCTTTGCCTGCCAGAGCGCAAAATGCGCGCCCTCAGCGGGCTCCTGTAACATTACCATTCTGCCTGCGTCGGGCACATCATGAGGACCGGCAATGATCTCAGCGCCGAGTGCTTGTGCTCTGTCTGCCATCTCATCGACGTTTTCAACTGCGATATAATTCAACCACTGGCTCTGTGCCCCGGCTTCTTTCTGCTGCGGCATCATTTGATACATAGCTGCAATATCATCACCCTGCTTTTGTAGCATAGTGTAATATGCCCCCTCTCCAATCGGCTGGTCATCAAAATCCCAGTCAAATAGTTGCGTGTAAAAGGCTTTCGCCGCTTGCCAATTGCTGGTGCAGAGCTCTGCCCAACAAAAAGCGCCCACCCGGTTATAAGAAACTAATGCCATAATGCACCCACTGATTAAATACCATTCACCGATTAAGTGAAGCACTGGATGCACGATAGAGCAATAATTAAGTCACCATGCAACTAATAATGCTGAACAAATTGCAAACCCACCTGATGATTTTCGTAGTCGCGATTACGCTCTAATTTGTAAGACAGGTTAATCATGCTGTCCTGGGTCATAAACCAACTTACAGAGGAATTTAAATAGTGACTGCGACTTGCTTCGGCGACAGCTCCGCTTGTCGCACCCAGCTCCAGTGTGAATTTACTGTCTACCAGTATATCCGCCGATATACCCGCCAAAGCTTGGATGTAGCCTCGCGTATGACGCACATCCGATGTCAGGCCTCCCCCCAGTAACCAATAACCCAGTATATCCCTGTGTAGCTGATATGATTTACCAGCGAGACCTGAAATCTCCAGCAATGACTTTTCATCTAGCTGCCGCGTTTTATGTGGCCGATAACCAAAATAAACTTCAGATGATAACTGTTCAAAGGCAGGCAAAGATGCCGCCAACGAACGCGCTTTGTAAAGCGTCAGCTCATCCAGACTCAAGCTTTGCGTATCTAAGTCATAGGCCAGCACGGTATAACCCATTTGCAATTCTGATTCAGACAAGTACTGCCGGGTGTCGCTGTGTAAAAAATGGCCTGCAGGTAACCAGCCTAATTTAATCACATCATGGTCATTTCTCTGCCTCGCATAACGCAGATCAAAAGAAGAATCTTGCGGTGCGCTTGTCGGCATTTTATGGTGCATCAGATTGAGCTGATGCTGATCAACCTCCGCTTTAAGGTGTGCAAAATGCATCCTGGCACGCTCAGACACAGGCTGGTATTTCAGTGACCTCATCAGGTACTCTTTCTCAAGAGCGGATAACGACAACTGCTCCATGGTCGCCAGATCATTTGCCAACAAAAACTCCATCCTGGCCAGGCTGGCAGCAGACAATTCATCGGACATAGCATGTACAAGCCATAAATCTGATGCATCAACATAGATTGCATCCACTTGCTGATGCTTGTTTGCAGCCTTGACAACGTCCAAAGGTGACACAATACTGCCTTTTTCGGCAAGAATATCGGTATTAAGCAGAGCCAATAGCTCGAGTGTCATCGTGGCACAATTATACGATTGAAAATAATATACTAACTCTTTGCCTTTAAGCTCCCACAAATGTAACTGCAACAATGACAGCTTTTCAGGAGCTGCTTTTAATTTATACTGCCACAAGCTACGTTGCTCAATATCGCGGTACTTCTCCAAATCTTTGGAAAATGGACGTACAGAGAAAAATCCAGGCATACCCGTATAGGTACTTTCAACCAGGAGTTTAAATGGGTTAAACGTGGTGATTTCTGTGAAATATGCCAAAGAGTGAGCAACGTCTGTCCCCTTGTGATTTTTACCTTCAGCCTTGAAAAAGATGTGACCCATCATGCTGGACGCAGACGTCACGACTTCAGATGCAAAGACCAGAGTCAGTGCGTCAAAGGGAACATAATCAAGAAACTGTTGCAACTCCGGGCACTGTTGTGCCAAATCTGTTGAAAGTGTCCGTCCGGTGACCTGAGATATTAAAGTAACTCTGGCTGGAAACTGGCAGTAAGCACTGAGGATATCTTCATTCATCAGGGCCAGTGTTTTATCTAGCTCAGCTTTTGCCGAGAAACGCCCTGATTGAGCAGACAACACAAACTGTGGGTCCGTGATCTGAGGCATACCATTGTCATCTAAATGTAGTAACAGATGCCACTGTTTTGAACTAGCAAGGCGCTCCAATAACGGCGTGGTATGCGCAACAACCTGGGCAGCGAATAAAAAAAAAGCTGTTATAAAACAGCTTATTATTAGTTTCATACTTGAACTACAGCTTAGTTGTCACACTGGATTTCTACGCTGTCGGCATAATCCCACATTTTACCTGTTGAGGCATCTGTAGTTGAACCCAGCAGACCACCGATTACGATATTACCGAAAAATACCGGAGTGACTGTTTTCTCAATTGGTGTTTCAGCAGCACAGCCAGCAGCAGTTGTTCTGACCACTTTATTCTGACCGTCTCTCAGTATCTGAATGCGACCAGGCGTGCTTGATTGGTTACCATCAGCAGTCACTTCAACAACTTTGCCAGTATTGGTTGTTACTTCGACAGTTTGCATGTCAGAAGTCATAACGCTTGCACAGCCAGACAACATAACCAGTGCAGCAGCAGGGATAATTGAGTATTTCATTTCCATTTATCTTTATATTAAAAAAGTTACCTAAATTCTACACATAGACAATTTCATGTCAATAAAAACGTTCATTATACATTCAGAAAAGCAGAACAATTGTCTAATTATAAATCAACCACTACAACAGACAGACATTCATTTTTTAAATTTGCAAAGTGTGAATAAAAATACTCACAATTTATTAATTATCTTGAAATTAGTGGAGACAATCTTGAATCAGGCATTCGCCTTTACATAATCACCAGTTAGTATTAAACGCGCTATCGTGCAATGGCTAATAACACAGTGCTGCACTGGTATTTCCTTTGCGCAAGGACGACGAATGAACGACAAAAATATCTGGAATATTTTTGAACAGCTATTCTGACAGCATGAGGAGATGAGCACAGGGATCCACATAGATGTGGGGAAGTAGAATAATACAGGAGCAATTATCGAGATGCGCGATGGGCGTCGCTACATGGATGTACTTCCACACCGCATTTTCCATCGCCATATTTCAGGCATTAAAAAAGGCCGCACCTTTTACAAGGAAACGACCTTTTTTACAGTGTTACTGCAATCTGTAGATTATTCTACGATTGTAGCTACAAGCACCGACATTACCTTGTAGAGAGAGCCACCTATCGTGCAAAGGACAATGACACAGTGCTTGCACTGACATTTCCTTTGCGCAAGGGCGACGAATGAAGCACCGCTTCGCAGCATGAGAAGGTGAGCGCATGGATGCGCGATGGGCGCCGCTACATGGATGTACTTCCACACTGAACTATCCAGTCTCATATTTCAGGCATTAAAAAAGGTCGCCTGGGCGACCTTTTTCACAGTGTTACTGCAATCTGTAGATTATTCTACGATTGTAGCTACAAGCACCTACATTACCTTGTGGAGAATGCCATCTTCACATGATGACTTTCACTCAGGCATTAAAAAAGGCCACCGAAGTGACCTTTTTTATAATGCTTATTGCATTAACTAAAGTCGATATTACTCAACGATAGTTGCAACAACACCAGCACCAACTGTACGGCCACCTTCACGGATCGCGAAACGCAGACCTTCGTCCATCGCGATTGGAACGATTAGCTCAACAGTCATCTTGATGTTGTCACC
>NZ_JAKRFZ010000024.1 GCF_022347765.1 Pseudoalteromonas sp. OOF1S-7
GGCGCAACCAAATTGACCGCACACCACTGGCAGAAACAAACACGCCTTGTTTTCTCAACTCATTGCTGGCTCTGACTTGCCCGTGAGCCGGAAATTCAAGCGCGTAGGTGCAAACTGCTTTTTCAGTCTCTTCATTTACACGGTTCTTCAGGTTTGGTGTTCTACGCGATTTATCGATGAGTGCATCAATACCGCCTTCATCAACGAGCTCTTGATAACGATAAAACGTATCTCGCGAAACCCCCATCATTTTGCAGGCTTTAGATACGTTTCCAAGCTCTTCAGCCAGATTGAGCAAACCAGCTTTGTGTTTAATGATTGGATTGTTAATATGTAACATGAGAGTTACTCCTTAGTTGTTTTGAACAAAGATTCGACACCTTTATCAAAACGGGTAACTCTCAATTTTTCAAATCGAATTGTCAGGTCTGGTCGGAACTAATTCACAGTAGTCAGTGACTGACTTATCTTTTAGTCATCTTGTCCGTTTCTAATTCCCTTAAGAAGGGGCCCATATACATCACTCAAAAGCGCATTATCAATAAAGTGGTCATAACCAATATTTCCACTCAGTTTATCCCCCTCTTTCTTCCAGTACGCACTCGACAGTTTTTCACTCTTTTTATAAATCCCTTTTTCAATGAAGTAGGCAAGCAAATACGTGGCCTGAGCGGAGCCCGCTTTCCAGGCATCCACTAGATTTTTAAGCGCCAGCTTCCTGTTCCTCTTTTCAAATTTTCCCTGTAATAATGCCAGCGCTCGAAGAACATGGTATCGATTCATCACCTGAGCACTACGCTCAGCTGTTTGGCGTAACAAGGCCACACCTGAATGCATCTGAAGCGCATTTTCCGCATGTACAATTAAAAATACGCCACCAAGCTCTCCACCCGAAGTCGAGCCATAAGAAGACGCCAGCAGCCAAAACTCTATCGCAAGTTTAGAACGACCCCTTTTATACAAACAGCGTGCAACAGTATCTAGCTGGCTTACAAAAAGCGAATCGGCATAGGGCCTGGATAAATCTGGTTCTCTTTGCTTAACTCCCTCTTCAATGAACTTATCACACACCTCTTTTGTAGGTGTCAAAATATCACCCTCGAAACTGGTTGCATTTACTAATTTCGGGGCAAGGGCAACGAATAAAAGCAAAACAGCATAAATAAGCTTCATATCTCAACTCCTAATAACTTATCCAGTAAGCTCCTTCAGGGTCCCGAAGCATATCAGTTCTTCAGGCACAGTCGTAATATATCTAACACAGACTTCGCCAAGGGCATCAAGGTGCTCCATTCAGATACTGACTGTTAGCTGTTCTGCTTGAACTTCTTAAATTTTGATTGCAAATAGATGAAAAAAGGTAAGATAAGTATCAACTTAACAAACTGACCTGAGAAAAAGTATACCCCGGAAAAACTCACCGAAATCAATATGCAGGCAATTTGGATGCCTTCAAAGCTGCGCTGAATTAAGTAAAAGCGTGTGACATACACAAACCAGAGTGTTGTACAAGAGACTAAGTACAGAAAGATAAAAACGTCTAACATCATTTCACCGCCTTTAGCTACCCGCCTCCCGCTTTCACTTTACAGAGCTTTACACAAAATAATAAAGTAAACATCAGCGCCATAAGCACGATTGCTAGTTTGGACCGTCCAATTTCCTTTTCCCCCTGCGCTTGAGATATCACACCCTCAAAGAAAACAATGTTCGATGCTCCCTGCAATCTCTCAAAGTAATAAAAGCTATATTGATTTCCAACTATCGGCCTAGAAAAGTTTTCACAAGCTGCTTTGGAAGTAAAGGTATACTCATCCCCTTCTATATGAAACTCATGTATAAACTTTTTACCCTTACCTCCAAAATACCTGCATTCATATTGCTGTAATGTACCAGTGGCAGAAACAGGCTCCCTACTTTCTACAAAAATCAGATATACAACCATAGCAATTGCCCCGACAGCCAGGCCTATCAGCGTTAATTTATCTTTCAGAACCATTGTATGTTTCATTACTTATTTCCAGAAAGTTTATCTAGATTATCTTGCACTTCTAAATGATAGACAGCACTATCGGCGATCACGAGTGGAATTTGTACCGCGTTTGACAGCCCACCGCCTTTTACCATTTGCGTTCCAATTCCTTTAATTGCTCCCTGCATACCATATGCTCCAATCAACAAGCCAGCGCCTGCCCCAAGCATTTTGGCACTATCGTCTTCAATTACATGCCTTGATAATTCTTCTATTGTCGAGCCCTGTATAAGCCCATCTGAGAGGGTCAACGTTGGTATAATATATGCTGCTAAAGTGCATCCATTGATAGGGCAGGTTATTACCCCGGCTGCTCCAACGATTATTTTAACTGAATTTGGATTTGACAGCGCTCGGACTTGTTCATCTTTCACCCCGCCAACGTACTCTCCTAAAGTACGAGTCGCATCATCCCAGATTTTTCCGTAATCTACTTTGCTAGCCTGATTATACAAATACTGCATAGCAGCAAAACGTGCACCATTAGAGAACTTGCCACCTGACACAACGGATGCAGTGCCACCAATAACAGCTGAAATAACGGTGCCCTGTGCAACCTGACCAACTGTCAGATCACTGCCCCCTGGCAAGTAAGCGCCACCAGCTCCTTTCGTTACGCCAGCACTAAAGAAACCATGGCCAAATTTACCGCCCGCCATGACGGAAGATATCCCTCCAATCATAGCATGTGCCGTGATTTGACCTGCAACCTGACCGGATGTCAGTAAATTTCCACCAAAGTCGATATAATTAGAATATTGAGCACCATTGAAGACGACGTCATCTACGTTTTGTGCTCCCATCTTAGAAAAGTTAGAGCCAATCGCATTCAATACAGTCGCGCTCATATAGGCAATATAAGCAGACTCTCTGGCATATTCCGATGGGACGCCCATTGCCCGGTTATATTCATAATTCCAGGCTGCTGCACAAGCTGGTGCACCTGGCCCACAGAATGCCGATGCAACCGTTCCCGCGATATGCGTTAAATCTTTACCAAACACCTTAGCCGTCGCGCGAATAATATTCCGGTTTAGCTTTTTCAGTGGCTTAATAATATAGCCACTCGGATCGGTGTAAGACAGCGGGTTGTTATACACATAACTAAAGGTATTGTAGTTTTGCAAGTTACCCGGTGCCTGAGTAATTGGATCCGGCTGCATAAAGCGCCCGGTAAGTGCGTCATAAATACGGCCATTCATATGTATGATGCGGCTTTCGCCATCAAGCATTACGGGCTCATGTCCCGTATAACTACGGGTGTTGTCAGAAATATCAAACAGGAATGCCAGATCAGGGTGTAACCCAACCGCCTTGGCTGCTTTTTCCATTTCTGATTCTGATGTACGCAACTGGCCAAACACGTCGTAGCTCATTCGCTTTACAACATTAAAATACTGATCAGTAATGGCCACAATCGATCCCTGATGGTCTGTAAACAGCCACTGTATCGTGCTTCCCTGAGCCTGTTCATCGCCCGAGGTGTACTTTATCGTCGCGTCATTACCCACATAACGTTTAATGTAAGCCTGCTTGTCATTGCCCGATTTGGTCGTTAACTCCAGCGCACCCACATAGTAGACTGTCTGATTGCCATCCACCCGCTTGTAGCGACGGTTGTTAATGTCGTAGTCGAAGGTCACGGTTTCACTACGACCCGCTATTTCCTTCACTTTATTGCGCGTGCTGTATTTCAGGGTCCTTATGGTAGTTGAACCACGCTCCATGCGCGTCTGGTTACCGTTAGCATCGTAGAAATAAGACTCAGTTACATGTACATCATCACTCACACTGGCACGACTAAGCGAGGCAGAAAAACGATTCTGCATCAATGGACTCTTTGCCTCCTCACTACCCCAGGTATCAAACGTTGGTGGTGGTGGCGGAAGAATGACAGGCACGCCATTACCATCATCACTCACAAAGTTACTTCTGGAAGTTAGCGCATGGGGGGCTGCACCATGTTGCCCGTATTGCTGATGCCATTTTCCTATTTTTGTGAGGTTACCATTGCTGTCGTATTCAAACTGTTGCGTACCATTGATATGCGTCACCCGATTAAGATCATCATAGCCAAACCTTTCCAGCTGAAAACCGGTCAGAGTGCGATTGATCAGGTTACCCAGACCATCAAAGGCATAACTGTCTGACTGGACTGCCTCAAGCTCTCCTTCACCAGCAATCTTCGTCAGATTTCCGGTATCAGGATCATAGGTGATTGCCATCGTCTTACCACCTTTGATGTACTGGCTCACCTGTCCGCGCTCATTTAGTGATATAACCTGGTAGTAGATACGCCCTCTGCTTCCTTCACGGGCTTCCCTTCGCTCAAACAATTGGCCATATTGATAGGTGTTTTTCACACCTTGGGCTTCAATATACTCGTTCTCCCCGCCACTATTCATACGGCGGTAGTCATCAAACTGGAAGGCAAGCCTGCCATGAGCATCATAAGCTTGCTGTTGAATGACACACAAAGAGCTCAAAGGGTCTGCTATTGCAGGTAGGTTGTTCGGATCTGATACCTTAATACGCAAATCATAATACGTTGTATCTAGCTCAACATCGTCTTTGTCACACGCGCTTGCGTGCTCAAGCGATGTCAACGTCGCAACCGCACGACCGAACTTATCGTAGAAATAAAACTGGCGCCAGTCCTGGCCCTGGGTAGCCGAGATTAACTGATGAACATTACTGGCCTCTGTCCCATACTTCCAGGTACTGTCACCTTCAGAGACTCGCTCCGTTTGCAGATAAGCCGCACTGTCCTTGCCGTCGGACTCAGCCCCCAGCTCCTGGCTCTGATGTGTTTTACGACCCAGTAAATCATAGGTAAAGTACTGAGTTACCTTACGCGCATCAGTCTGGCTTGTAAGCTCACCAAATGCATTATACGTGTATGTCCAGGTGCCTCTGTCAGCATCTTTTAACTCAATTCTGCGACCAAGCGCATCGTACTCATTGTCTACCAGGACATGACCATTATCCGCTGACGAGGAAACGGTATCCTGATTGCCCATGACATCATACGTATAGGTTAGCGTGTTACCCATTTCATCGGTGACCCGAACAACCTGACCCAGTGTATTCTTGGTCGTCGTCGTGGATTGTGAGGCATTAGATTCATCGCCAATACGACCACTGATCGTGGTTGTTGATGCCAACCCACTGAACGTCGTTTCCGTCGTCATACCGGAGTTTTCATCTACCACTTTCTTAACCCGGTCAAAAATGTCGTGATAGGTTTTTACTGGTTTAGCCCCATGCGCCTGGGTTTGCAGCAATCGGCCGTATTCATCATAGAAATTCTTCGTTTCCAGTGCACTACCTTTTACACTGAGCGCGATCGATTTATAAGGTCTGCCCGCTCTATCCAGATACTGTGTCTCGAGCAGCTCACCGTTAACATAGCGCTCAGATTTCACGGCGCACTTTAGCTCAGTACATTCACTCAGATAGGTATAGCTATGGGCACCCGTAGTCTGATACTGGCCAATGGCGCTGCCGAAAGTATCATACAGCTTGTGAGTGAATACCCCGCCCGGAGAAAGGATTTTAGTCGGTGCACCATGCGCATTGCGGACCAGAACTTCTGCACTTTTTGCTACCAGAACGCCCGTGTTCTCCAGCCCCTCGCTCAAGTCGGCGGGAGCGGCCTCCACATTTTGCAAGCTATAACGCAGGTAGCGGCCATCAGCATCATACACATGCTCAGTCACACGCGTTTGCTTTTCGCCACGCGCACACTGGTCACTATCATTACTTGTCTCAGTACGTTTGATGTTCCCGACGTCATCATAGATGTATGTTTTGGTGAGCTGCGCATCACAGCGCCCACCCGGGGCAATGATTTCCTGCTTAAGCATGTACGGATGCGTGTCACTTGCACCGTAATACACAAACGCTGATGTCTTGCTTATGCCGTTCTCACCGCTACCGTCCGCATGTGTTGCTGTTGCCTTGGTGATCCGACCAAAGCGCTTAGCTTGCGCCGAGCCTGCATACTCGTTGCTGGTGGTCACTCGAGACAATGCGGTTCCACCACTACCTGAGCGTACAAAAGTACCACTACCTGAAGTACTTACATTGAATTTAGTGACGACAGATTCGGTCAAGTTCGCATTGTTACCCTCATCATAGGTCATGGCCGTTTCACTACATCCATATCCACTGATTGTATAATTGCTATTTAATCTGGCATCACATTCACGGGCATTTTGCAGCAGGGCCTGATATGCCTTACCACCACGATGTTCGATTTCAACTTTCTTGTATGTATTGTAAGCCCGGCTCAGGTACTGAGTTGTTGAGATAACCGTGTCCGCCTCATCCGCTTTTTTGAAGTATTTGTCGGTCGATAGTGGCATGCCAGTGAACGGGAAGTGCTGCAGATAATGCGTTTTGGTTACAATGGCATAGCGCTCATCACTTTCCTGTTCTTGTTTATAGGTCGTCGTTGTCAGAGACTGAAAGCCCAGCATACCGCGCCCGCCAAATTGCACTCGCGCCCCTTCATAGAAGTAGTCGACAGAGACCGTACCGACATTATTACTGTTCGGGCTGTCCGTTGTGACCTGGCTGACCAGCTGCATCGGCGCAATATACTTGCTCACCTTAAGATCAGCACGCTTTACGTCTTCATCTTGCGTAAACAAAATTACGTTGCCCTCATATACGCTTGGTTCAGTCATGGAGGCGTAGTCAATTGCGGTTACGCTATCGTACCCTTGTGTAACCGTTCTCAGTAGGCCACTGGTTGGCAGCATGCTGTTATCATAGCGGATTTCAATGGAACCACCATTTTTGAATAGCAGATCATTGTTACCGTCGTAGTCGAAGTCGAAGGTCGTCAGATAGTCACCTGCCTTAGACTGCAAAGTCGCGGTTGAAAGCACAAACTTGTCTGCCAGCTCCAGCGTATTGTTTTGTGGTGACCACTCATAATGTGTCCATTTGGTATCTCGCTTGCCCCGGAAAAATAGGTCTGGTTTACCATTTCGGTCTACATCAATGGCTGTGGGTGTAGTGATATCTTTGTGGATTTCGCTGCGATCACTCAAATCTAGGTCAACATCGTATGTAAAGTTACGCTCAAACATAGGCTCAGACTGAGACTGATTGATCCATAACTGCCAGCTACCTGCCTGATCGCCTTTGTAGTCATCCCACTCGCTAACATCTAAAAATAGCAGATCGACGAGGCCATCAGCATTGGCATCGTTAAGCTGTAGCGAGCGCACTTTTTTAGAGGAGACAATTGATTTTGCTCTGAAACGCTGTACCTGGTTAGTGCCTGTGCTCTCTACACCATGGTTGTAAAACACATAGACACTGTTTGACTGCTTATCGTCACATTTAGAACCACCAGTACATTTCAACGACACGATATCAGCTAACCCATCGGCATTCATATCCGTCAGGAACCATTCCCCATCTTCCTCACTCACTGCGCCAAGCCAATAGTCAGTGCTGAAGAGCTTTAATCCTAACGGTGTAGCAAACTGTTTTTTAACAGGATCATAGTGGCGCACATAGGCGGCTTCTGAACTATCCAGCTTATACACAATATCGCTGTACCCATCGCCATTCAGATCTGCAAACTTTGGTTCTTTAAAGTACAGTGCCCGCTCCCTTTCAAGTGACGCGCTGTCAGAGGGCACAAATAAGTCGGTGATATCCACGCGTTGCAGGGTCTGGCCAACCAGCTCATAGATAGCAAAGTAGTCATGTCCGTAGTTGCTGTCATAGTCTTTTTTCATGTTGACGAACAGCTCTTGCTTACCATCGTTATTGTGATCAATGGACTCAACAGAGACACTTGCCTCATCATCACCGCGGACAAAGTCCGCGCAGGCAAAGCGAGAAGCGTCAGCAAGTCTGTCACCGCCTTTAAGCAAACATAGCTTGTAGTCTTTGCCTTCGTAACGCTCCAGTACCGCGATTTCAGGTATACCATCCCCTTCGCTGTCGACACTTGTGACTGCCGCCAGTGCATGTTTTCCTTCTCTATGATAGGGCAGACTATATACCTTCGCACTGGACGTGTAAGACAGGGAATCAGAGAAGGCGTCATAGTTAAACTGGATCGGCAGTTTGCAGACACTACCAGTATCACACTGTTTCACAGAAATCAGCAAACGCAGCCCATTTGCCGCGGTTTCCGTATCTAATACATAGCGGGATAACACTCTGTCAAAGTGGTTTTCAACTGTGATACTTTGCAACTCGGCACGCTCAGATGACATAAGGCCGTTAAAGACATAGCCAGCTCTGCGTATTTCACCCGCCCGATAATTAAACACCACACTGTTGCCACTGTAAGTTATCTTAGTCAGGACTTTTTCTGCTTCGCCAAGCACCTGGCCAGATACAGCATCACTGTATTCATATTTGATGGCCGTTTCTTCGAGTTGCATGTTGTCGTACACTGAATGCAGCAACCAGGTTAGTACTCTGTCGCTTCTGTTACCCAGCCGAATTTCATTGTCAGCCGCTCCACCGTAGCGCTTCAGGGTGCCGTCTTTCGCTTTAACCAGAAACTCTACGCTGTCTGCTGTGCTGATTTTTGCAACCGTGACCTGAGAGTCCAGCTCAAGCACATAGGTCTCCAGGGGGCTGTAATCATCAAAGTCGCCAGTCACATCCGCTGGGATCAGCCTTTGTCCACCCAAACAGAAGCGGTCGCTCTGTGTAAAGGTTAGTGGTTTAAACTGACCATCCTGTGCAAACGTTTGTGCACAGCGAGAAATTGCGCCACCCGCTCCAATGGACCAACCCAGCGCCACATTAGAGCTGCCAGCCTGAGAATCGTAGTTAAGGGTTACTTCTGGTGTCACTCCTGCGATGCCGGATGGCAGTTCAATCGGCACGGTATAACTGGCACTGCCGTTTTCCGTTACCCTAAAGTTACCTTGCGTTGGCGTAAGGCGTGCGTGCTGCAAGAGCGCCTCTTGGTCATGCGTCGGCTCTTTTGCCGCACCTTCAGACAGGTGAACATTGATACCGGACTGCACCACACTATCCTGAATGTAGACCTGCTTGGTCTCAGCATATTGTGGGCTACAGAACGTTTTGGTATTCGTATTCACTGCAACAGAGATGCACGCACGAGCCCGGAACTTATAGTTACCATTATGTAAGGCCATATTGTAGGTCGTGCTGTCTGAGTTAGGGGCTTTTTTACTGCTACTACTTGCAGTAACCTTGGGTTCAGACTCATAAGGTTGACCGTTCACACTCATTTCAAGGTCATAAAATTCAACCGGACCTGACACTGAAAGCCCTAAAGTCAGGTTACCAAAGTTCTGACTAAGCACATTGATTTCTGCTGTTTGGAGACCGTCTTCTTTGTCGAACGGATCCGTTCCCAGCAGCAATTCAGCCTCGAAGCTGAGTCCGTCACCATCATCATCCGCACTGTAGCTACACGCTTCATTAGTTGTACAGAAATCATAAAAATAGTTGAGTGTTTTCAGAGTCAGCTGGTCATACTGTTCACTGCGGTAAAACAACAGCTCAAGAACAAGATTTGCTCTGGACATGCCCTGTTCAAGTAAGCCCTGCCAGTAAAGATAATTTTTTCCACCTACCAATGCGGTTTGCGCTACTTGCAGTGAAATATTTTTTGCTCTGGCTATCATGGCCAACGTAAAGGCTTCATTTGACATAGCGCTGTTACTGTAAATAGCAACGCCATCTTCTGTAACACTTCCTAAAATCAAGCGTGCCACTTCTTCGATGGACAATAAATCGTTAGTCACCAGGTAGCTTAGAACATTCAGCTGATCTTTTGTCGGGGACTCATCTCTGAGCACAAACATAAGCTCTGTAATAGTCCAGATTGCCTCATCCCTTTGTTCCGGGCGCAGCAATTTTGCATCCTTAGCAATGGTGTCTCGCCACTGTGGAAAATACTGATTCAGTAACGCTTCTAGCTCCCCCAAGCCCTGCCAGTGCATGGCATTGCGTTTAATCAACCCCGGATTAATGACATATACATCTTTGTCAGTTTGGACATAGACATGTCCATCAGCAGAAACCTGAGGCTGCGCAACCACGCCCCCGGAACCAGGGAATACATAATGCCAATAAACCTCACCTGTCTCTGCGTTTAGCGCATATAAAGCCTCGTCTAAAGAACCAACATACACGACTGGCTTATCTTCGCCGTATACCTTAGTCAACTGAGCAGGTGCAATAATGGGTCCGCGTGTATCAAACAGCCATTTAACGCGTTTACTCGACTCATTTGTATTCGTAATATCGTGGCGGATGCTATAAAAGCGATTGTTTCGCGCCCCAATGTAAATGTCATCATAGATGCCACCATTGGCCATCGAGGTATTACTTTTGACAAGCGGCATGGCGACAACATCATCATACTTTGACGCATCAGCAACACCGGCTGGGGTTTTATGACTCCATTTCAGCTCAAACTTTTGCTTATCCGTCACTATGTATGCATTCAGGCCTGTTTCTGATCCCGCATACAAAATGCCATTTTCGCTGAATGAGAACCCTCTTGAAAGCAGATCAGGACCGTTTTCTGAGCCAGAGCCATCAACGACAATACTGGAGTAAATAGGTGCATCGTTTTTACTGACACCATTATTTACTTTTAAATAGGCACCGCCGTCAATCAGCTTATCGGCAACATAGTCGGATACCAACACTTTAAATCCGTCTTGCTGGATAGACAGGTTAGAAGAATAACTATAGGTCTCAGCGGTTTGACGCAGTTGTACCTGAAGCGAAGTTTGTGATTGTGAAAAGCCAATCCCTTTCACATATAAGCAGCGATTCGCACCACATTCATCGATACTCGCAGACTGAATATAAGGCGGCAGGTGCTCTACAGTAAACTGCTGACCGGCAGTACACGTACTGCCATCATAACAAGCTTGAATTTCATAGGTTACGTGGCCCTGTTCGGGCTTTTCAATCGTTACCTGGTTCGCGGTTCCCTCGTAGAGCAGATTTGACAAATTGCGATCAATTGGCAGACCATTCCAGCGGTATAGCCTGAACAAGTTCGTTGCCCCGTCATTTTGCTGCTGCCACTGTACTGTATAGCGACCACCCACCTGTGACTTAAGTGCACTGAATTTAGGTGTATCGGGTGTTGGTTTCGGATACGAGATCCGCTCTGTCGCACAGACTTGTCGATCGGCTTCTTTAATTGTATCAGGGAGCGGCTCCCCGTCTGACACCCGATAATTACTCGCAAGTACGCACACACTAAGTGTTTTATTGTGGTCTGCATAACTAACATCGACTTCAACGGCTGCTTTTTCACCTGGCGACTTAACCTCTGCATTTGGCAAAACATCTCTGGATGAGCCATTTACATGTGCTGAAAAGTTAAGCTGTGCTGTATTTGACAGCTCGCTTGCCACTACCCGAAAGGTGCCGGCACCGGCTGGGTCGATAGTGAGTTGTGGCAACCCTGGCTTGGGAGTTTCCGGATATACTATGTCCAAATAAACAGACGACGTGTAGACCGATTGATTCTTATCATCGTACAACACCGCAGATATCGGCATATTTGAACGGACCTCTTGCGGCGTCCAGGAAAAGCGCTGCTCTGTAGTTCTATCCCGGTAAAGTGGTACATTGACCGAATAGGAACGCAGCAGAGTCCCTCCAGATCTGAGCTCGATCCGCTTTAGAGATTTTGAATTTTTATTAATTGCTCCAATGATCGCAACGAATGGTACAGGTTGCTCGACGAAAAGGCTCGTGCCCGGATTCGTGTTTACACCAAGCGCTGCACCAAAGTAACTATTGGGCACCACTGTGAGTGAAGATTCGTCTGTATCACCGAACCGGTTAGCCGCATAGACTTTGAAGTTAGCAGTGGAGGAGCGCCCTCCCAAATTATACGTTGCTGAACAACTACCATTTGTCATATCACAAGCATTGCTGATGATGGTGCCAGTGGGGCAAGGGGCGTCTTGTGTAAAGCCGCCCCCTCTGATGGCGCACAACTGCAGGGTGTCCAGATAATCCAGGCCGCTGTTCACATTAGCCGTAATCGTCACTATATCATCAATAAACGGGGTGCCAGGCGAGACTGTCACTGACGAGACCGTCAGATCTGCGGGCACAAACTCAACAGTACCGCTGTCGCTGGCATTAGCTTCCTGCAGATCATATACCGTCAGCGTAATACTGGTTTGTGCATTGTCTCCACTGATAGAACCAAAAGCCAGCGTACAACTTTGACTACTAAGCTCAGAAAGCGCACAGTCTTGTTGCGATACCGTCACAGGATTTTGGTTATCCCGTTGCAGCGTTACATGTGATAATTTATTTTGATTTTGCTCGTCGCTATCTTCTACGGTAAAGCTTACCGATATCGCTTCCCCGGCCGCACCAAACTCAGGTGAAACAGAAAAATTACTGATAGTGGGAGCGGAGTTTTTCTCCAGCACAGTAATTTTGCGCGTCTTACTGGTTTGATAGCCCCGGCTATCCTTTACAATCGCTTTGAAGGTGTGTTCACCCACTTTAAGCGTGTTTTTATCATAAGACCTAGAACATGTTTTTGATTTCTTGTCACGAGAGGTTTCACAGCTTTTAGCCGTGATAGGTATGTCATTGCGATATAAGCTGAATGAAGCAAAGTCAGTGCCTGCATCATAAGCGGTAAAGCTTACGGTAAGCGCTTCATCCTGAACGATGGACGTATCGCTAGATGGGCTCGTGCTACGGAAAGAAGGACGAGTAACGTGATAAACATCCATTGAGATAGTACAGGTTGTATATCTGTCAAATGAACCAGGAGCCTGAGGATCATCAGGCTCTTCATAATCAATGGTTTTAATTTGAACCTTCAAGTCATATTTACCCGCCGGGAGTTTTTCCACCTCAACCACGGGCACGTGATAATACTTTTTATCATGACGCAAATTATTTGGCAGGTCCTGCTCGGACATCAGCTCCGCAGACCAACGCGTATTACCGAGAGTATTATTTCCGATGGAAATTTTTGATATCCTATCAAACTCCGTCGATTCACCATCGTCATTATCTGGTGGGTAATAGTGGCTTTCATAGTTCCCGGTTAACTTGAGCGTAAGATTACTATTGTATTCCAGAACATAAGCATCTTTTGTGAAACAGCCAGGAGTAACCCAGCGAGCAAAGGCAAGGCCTGAATATGTAGAGGCCAATAGGACTAGAGACAAAACGAGTAGTTGGACAATATATCTCATAATTATAACTCCGCCTCCCATACTACCTGCATTGTCTGACTATCCTGTGATGTCGACGGTACCGCTTCCAGACCTAACATACGTGACATTCGCTGTGTAACAGATTCACTCTGTGGCGCGCTTTTTGGAAATGCAATCCCCAGCAATTTATTGCCTTCACGGTAAATAAGCTGAGGCCCTGAGCCCGCAGTATTGACAGCCTTTGTGACGTGTTTTGCGAGCTGAGTAGATTGCTCCGCAGCACGAACCAACTCAACAGAACCAATAAGTAAGGGCTTTGTCAGCACATTCTTTACTTGTGCCGGCATGATATAGGTTTTTAGCTCAGTTCTAAGGTTGTTCGTATCTAACACTTTGATGGTGCCATTACGCTGAAAGACATACAGGCCATTTACCAGTATTTCATTGGCCTCAGATACGGAATTGAAGAAGCTCGACTCACTCTGTGATGATGCTGCTGCATTAAGCTGAGCCTTATCAACCAGCATTGGGGCCGCAATAGCATTACTATCGAATTGATTGGAACAATCTAGTGTACCGGGTTGGTTTACATCAACCTTGCAGGCCTTGCCTTTCTCTCCCATCATACTGACAGTGAAGTAAGCAAAGCCGTCATTAAACACCGGTGCATTAGCGACAACCCCAGTAGTACTGAGCGCCCACTCTTTTTGCCAGGTAATGTCTTTTTCGCCTTGTGCACTATGGGTGACCTGACTTTTATATCTGAATAGCTTATCGTCATGGGTTGCAAAATACAGGCTACCATTATGTTCGACAATGGTTCGCTCTATCACATCCAGCCCCAGCTCACGTAACGGCTGAGGATAATTAGATGGCAAAGCTTGTTCTATTGCCCGTACCTCAGCGAGCGGAGAGACGACAACCTCGCGCTGAATTCTTTGCCCACCAAAGCCGTAGGCCGTTAATGTGTATTTAGTTACGTAATTAATACTTTGAGAAAGCGACCTGAATGACGGTGACTTCATTGTCAGCGCTGGTCCTGTATTTTGATTAGCTGATTTGGTGACAGAAATCGCAGTTGCGCCTGATTGCGACCAGTGCAACTGAAACACCTCACCGGCTTCAACCTGACTACTGGTAGCGTAAAATGCCTGAACTTCAAGGTCTGCATCGACTGTAACGGCATTTTGCTGCCAGGGTGAACAGCCATAGCGATGGCATGACTTTACTCGAAAAGGGCCCATTTGAGCTGTGCTGGTAAAAGACGTCAGGACCTTGTCATTCACCGTTTTCCATTGACCACCCTGATAGTGCTCAACGACATAGTAGTCCGCTCCCGAAACAGGTGTCCATGCCAGTTGAGAGACATCACCCGTTCGTTTAGTAGATAGTCGAACGATATTCTCTGGTATCAATTCAATGGGAATTAAAATTGTGGCTTTGCCAGCTTTGATGGGAGCATAAGCCTGCTCAAATGCGTTTAACAGCGGTGAAAAGAGCACTAAACAGCAAAGTAGTCCTTTAAATTTCATTGTTATCCTATGTTTCTCAAACGGGAAATCGGCGCGGAGTATACCATGCCAACTAATTTATGCACACAAAACACTCACCCCAAATTCAAAATTCAACATTAGTTTTAATAGTGCAAAGCTAATCGCTCTGCTCTTGAAAGTCTGACTATATTATCAGTGTAGGTAAGCATTCCAATTGCATGAGGATTTCCCTTTCATTACACAGTTAAAACGGTCTTTTACGCTTCTTTGGCTGCGTTTTGAGACAAACAAAAAAGGCCACAGCTTGGCTGTGGCCCAAATAAGATCGGCAGATCTTTTATGTTAGTTATTATGGATTATCCTTAAAAACCAGTACTTACTCAGCCTCTGCCAGGCCCAGTGCTTTGATCATCTTAGTGCCGATGTCGACGTGGTGCTGCAGTGTTGAGAACTGCTCAGTGACACCTGCCGGACCAAACGCGTAGACAGGGACAGGCGCTGCCGTGTGCGTACCTGTGCCCCAGACTACATTTTGCTGTTTCGCGACGATGCGGCCGACTTTAGCTGTATAGTCTTCAGTGCCGTACACATAGAAGTCAGAGAAGTCATCAAACTTAGGCAGCGGGACGTTATCGCTGGTGAAGCCTTTAAATTCATTCATGCGAGCGGCTTCATCAATACTGACCTCATACGGGGTGTACATTTTGATGGCATCCTGCCAGTCCTGATCCGTTGAGTTGCTGAAATCATAGTCACCATTTACATGGCCAATCACATCGTAGAACGTGCCTTTTTGTGCGTACAGCGTATCCAGTAACTCTAGTCCGCCAAAATTGAACTTAGGCTTGTACTGTTTGCCGCGCATGCCGTCGCCTGGCAAATCAACTCCGTCTGGTTTGTTGTGGCTTGAGTAGCTGAAACCGAAACTCCCCGTTTCGTGGTCAGCAGTTACAACAACCAAAGTATCGGTACGCTCTTTTGCCCATTCATGGACAGCTTCTACCGCTTCGTCAAATTTCAGCAGTTCATTGAGCATCCAGCCCGCGTCGTTCGCGTGACCTGCCCAGTCAATCTGACCGCCTTCGATCATCAGGAAAAAACCGTCTTCATCTTTCGACAGAATATCCAGCGCTTTCACTGTCATCTCTTTCAAAGAAGGCTGAGTACAGCTGTTGTCTGCTTTACACGCTTTATAAGCAATACCATCTGCCATGCCTGACTTCGCAAACAAACCAAGGATTTTGTCACCTTCAAGTGCACTCAGTTGTGCATTGTCAAAGGCTAACTCATAGCCATACTGTTCTTTTGCTTCTACCACAACATTGCGTTCATCTTTTCGCTTTGAGTCTGAATATGACTTTTCAGGCATGCCCAGAGCAGCCATTTTCTGCTTAACTTCAGCCGCTTTTTGTTTAATTTCTTCAGAGGCACCTTCGGCTTTCGCCGCTTTTAGCACTTCAGGTAAAAAGGCGCGCGCACCGCCAGACAGCATGACATCGACCATGCCACTTTCAACCATTTCAACGGCGATTTCTGGCTCGTAAGAGCGGTGAGGCTGGTGTGCCGCAAAGGCCGCCGGAGTAGCGTGAGTCAGGCGCGTATCAGATACCAGGCCCGTGGCTTTACCTGCTTTTTTGGCTTTTTCAAGGATAGTTTCAATGATATACCCTTTTTCATCCAGACCAATCATTTCTGAACCAGCGGCTTTACCCGTTGCCAGCTGCGTTGCTGAACAGGCAGAATCCACCACTAGTTTGCCATTCTCGCCATGCGGTGCGTTTAGTGATAAACCCAGGTGACCACCGGCAGCGAGTTTAGACAGCGCGGTTTCATTGTTTTTATTGTTATACGTAGAGTTGGGTGCACGACGAGCATACTCTTCAAGTAAACCGACCTGCTGTGCACCCATACCGTCGCCAATCATCAGGATAACATTCTTCACCTGAGTAACAGGCTTAGGCGCAACTTCAACCTCTTTAACCACCTCAACTTCTTTGATAACTTCTACCGTTTTGGTATCGTCATCGTTACATGCGGTCAATAAGACGGCAGATACCGCCACTGCTAATAGCTTTTTTTTCATTGTAGTGTTCCTAAAACGTAATCATCTGAGCCGCGGCACAGTTTAGGGACACTTGATGACTCTTTTATTTCAGCCGGATTACACTTTGTGTAATTGCACTATTGTTTTTTAATCAAAAAAGTGCCGGCCAGATGACCACTCGCCCCAAAAATAAAAATACTCAGCAACACAGTGGCTGCCGTGATCTTGGTGATCAGCAGGCTATGTGGCAGCTCAGAACCCAACAACATCAGGCTTAACACGACCGACGCCAGTCCTTTGGGCCCAAACCAGGCCAGTACCACTCGTTCAGACCAAGTCAGCCGGGTGCTCAGTAACAGTAAGACCACGGGGAAAAATCGAAACACGGCCACTGCCAGCAAGGCATAGGCCCACACCAGCCAGTCAAATGTGGCAAACAACAGCACGCAGGTACTGATCCCGAAGATCACCCAAAGAATATATGCTGCCAGCTCAGCTATTTGTTCACTTTCTTCAATGAGTTTGTCCTTCAGGGCATCGCGAAAACCATAGTCAAACAACAAACCACTGATAAACACCGCGATAAAGCCGCTGCCGCCAGCTAATTGCGTAACAGAAAACACCGCAATGGCAATCCCGATAAATAAAAATGGACTGCTCTTGGCGGCAAAAAAGTGATGACGACAGGTCAACTTTATCAGGTAAATGGCGGCAACAGTTAACACCAATGCAACAACCAGTGCGAGGCCAACCTCCTGCAAAAATAGCACCCCCAGAGAGTGATGTGCAGGTTGCTGGGTATACAAGCTGCGACCAAGTAAAAACAGAAAAACCGGCACACACAAGCCATCATTCAGGCCACTTTCCACATTAATGGCCTCGCGAAGCTTAGCCGGTACCTGCTTTTGCTGAATAAAGCTCTGACATAAGGCCGCATCGGTTGGTGTCAGCATAACCGCCAGAATAAAACAGCTCAGCCAGGGCAAGGCCAACAGTGTATGCGCCCCAAGCGCCGCAAACCCCATGGTTAACGGCAGAGCAAGTAACAGTAACAGCGGCAATTGATAAGAGTGCAACAGCACTCTGAGACGCGTTTTTGCCGCATCAGAAAACAAAAAAATGGCCAGGATCAGTTCTACCAGCGGCAGAAACTCGCGCAGCGTCTCCAGCCGTAACACCAGAAACTCCTGAAAATACCAGCCCAGGGCACAGCCAAATAACACAAACCACATCGGCCCTGTAAATTCCGCTCGCTGCAGCTGGCGAATGGCAATGGAATATAAAAAAATGGCCAGCCCCAGCCAGGCCATCACCAGATAGATTTTTTCCACTTTATGCCTCCTTGGCTAAGTTAATCAAATACCGCTTCATACTACGCTTGCAGTATTTACAGGGCAAAGAAAATGCCCAAGTTTCGCGTTACCTCACGCGCGATGACAGTCAGCCTATAAGCAGATGGCATGGGACACATGAAAAAGCTGCGATTAGCCCAGCTTATGCTGTTTTCTTGTGGTTAATTTTTGCTAGAATGGCGACAAATTTTTTTGGAGAACCGTCAATGGCAATGTATGTAGTGGGACACAAGATCCCAGACTCAGATTCAATTTGTGGTGCAATTGCACTGGCTTACCTGAAGAACCAGATCGGTGAAGCAGCGATCCCAACACGTTTGGGCGATGTTTCTCCCGAGACCCAGTTTATTCTGGAGCGCTTTGGCTTTGAAGCCCCGGAGCTCAAGCTTAGCTATGCCGGTGAAGAAGTCTATATCGTTGACCATACAGAGAAAACACAAGCGCCAGACGACATCGACGAAGCCACTGTTGTCGGTGTGGTTGACCACCACAAACTGGGCGACCTGACAACCTCAACGCCGCTTGAGTGTTGGATCCGCCCGGTAGGGTGCAGTAATACCATCATTAAAATGATGTACGACTTTTACGGCGTAGAAATCCCACAAGGGATTGCAGGCCTGATGATGTGTGCCATCCTGAGCGATACGGTGATCTTCAAATCACCAACCTGCACCACAGCAGACATTAAATGTGTAGAAGCACTGGCTGAAATTGCGGGCATCGAAGACTTTAAAGCACTGGGCATGGAGATGTTCAAAGTCAAATCCGCGGTTGAAGGCACACCTGCACGCGACCTGGTAATGCGTGACTTTAAAGACTTCAACATGAACGGCAACCTGGTCGGTATCGGCCAGCTGGAAGTGATCGACCTGTCTGTATTCGACGACATCAAAGCCGACTTGGAAGCCGACATTGCTAAGCTGAAAGAAGAAGGCGGTCGTCACTCAGTGTTACTGCTGTTGACCGACATTATGCAGGAAGGCTCACAAATGCTGATCGCTTCTGACGACGAAAGTATTGTGGCAAAAGCCTATCAGATTACTCCTGAAAATAGCCGAGTCTGGCTGGATGGCGTACTGAGCCGCAAGAAGCAGGTTGTTCCGCCGCTGCAAGATGCATTCGCATAATCCTGGCTGAACAAGTCCCAAAAAAGCCCTTATCCAGTCAGGGCTTTTTTATCGCCTAGTTACTCTACGCAGCAGGCGATATATGGCCTTTCGTCTCGCTAATACCAATTTGCTTAATTAAGTGTTCTATTTTGAGGCGAGAAAATTTGCTCGCTAACCAGGCAAAAATTTTGCTATTCAGTTGTTCTAAATGAGAAATTTTTAACGCCGTTAGCGTCATATTTGCTCCTTCAGATTGAACAGGTATTAAGTGAAATTGGTATAAACTTTCCGAGACACTGATAGACAAAAACCACCCGCATGATGATGGCCAGGCTTATCAGTATCCGCGAGTCAAAGGCAGGGGATCAGGGCGAGTATAATACACAGGCAATAAAAAACCCGGCCTGAGCCGGGTTTTTCGAATCTAAAAGCGAATTACTTGATTTTCGCTTCTTTGAAGATCACGTGCTTACGTACTTTAGGATCGTACTTTTTGATCTCCATTTTTTCAGGCATGTTACGCTTGTTCTTGTCGGTAGTGTAGAAATAACCAGTACCAGCAGTAGAAACTAGACGGATCTTATCACGCATGATTTAAGCTCCTTATACTTTTTCGCCGCGAGCACGGATATCAGTCAATACCGCGTCGATGCCTTTTTTATCGATGATACGCATACCTTTAGTAGTAGTGCGTAGAGTAACAAAGCGCTTTTCGCTTTCAACCCAGAAACGGTGTGTTTGCAGGTTAGGTAGGAAACGACGCTTAGTTGCGTTGCGCGCGTGTGAACGGTTGTTACCAACAACCGGGCGCTTACCTGTAACTTGACAGACTTTAGACATGTCTATATATCTCCAATAACTTCGCTCGAGCTTAACTTCCCCTTAGGCCTTCAAACTGCTTGCCCTGGGTAAAATCAAAGGGCGCTCTTTATACAGTATTTACAGGCAGAGTTCAAGGATCTGATGATATCCTAATCAGCTCATGGGTAAATTTGATAGCGGCCAATTATAATGATCCATGGCCGCTTAGGAAAGTAAAAACTGCATTTAAATTAAACTATTTTTAATTTATGCTAGGAAAGCGCCCTGAAACACGTCATATCCGGGCCAATCCCCTGCTACAACAGCCCCCTTTGTGCAAATGAAAGGCAGCAACTGCCTGCCACAATTAAGTGATCAAGTACCTGGATATCCACCAGCGCGAGGGCACGCTGCAATTTATTGGTGATCAGCTTGTCTGCTTCACTGGGTTCAGCCACCCCCGAAGGATGATTGTGCGCAAAGATCAAAGCGGCCGCATTGTATTTCAGCGCAGCCTTCACTACTTCTCTGGGGTACACACTGGCGGCGTTAATGGTACCCGAAAACAGCACCTCATCACGGATCAGGCGATTCTGGTTATCTAAAAACAGCGCCATAAAAACCTCGTGGTGCAACCCCTTGAGCTGAATTTTCAGATAGTCACTGACCGCCTGAGGTGAGCCAAACTGTGCATCGCGCACCATGTCTTCCAGCAAATAACGTCGGCTCAGCTCCAGCACTGCCTGCAACTGCACGTACTTAGCCTCACCCACCCCTTTAAACTGACAAAACTCGCCGCACGACACATTCATCAAAGCCTGTAACGAGCCACTTTGCTCAATCAGCGACTGAGCCAGCTCTATCGCATTCATACCTGCCACCCCGGTACGTAAAAAAATAGCCAGCAGCTCGGCATCACTGAGCGCACTGGCGCCACTGGTTAACAGGCGCTCTCTCGGGCGCTGTGCTTTGGGCATGGCTAATAGTTGCATGTTTGCATCCTCCTTGTGGGCATTCACCACGTCACTGTGATTCTCTGAGTGTAGTCACCGGGCAGAATAATTCAAAACCCGGGGTAGGCTATGCTATCTTAGCGCTAGTTTTTATTTGCAGGGGCCGAGCATGAGCCAAACACACAAGCGTATTCTTCTGGGGATCAGCGGTGGGATCGCCGCCTATAAATGTGCCGAACTGGTACGACGGTTAAAAGATCATCACTGTGACGTCAAAGTGGTGATGACAGAATCGGCTAAGCAATTTATTACGCCATTGACCATGCAGGCAGTCTCTGGCGAGCCCGTTGCTGACTCTTTGCTCGACCCGGCTGCCGAAGCCGCCATGGGCCATATCGAACTGGCCAAATGGGCTGATCTGGTTTTAGTTGCCCCGGCCAGTAGTAATATCATCGCAAAAATGGCCGCAGGCATTGCCGATGATCTGCTGACCACCTTATTGCTGGCAACGCCGACCACAGTGGCCATTGCACCGGCCATGAATCAGCAAATGTATGCACACCTGGCGACCCAGAGCAACCTCTCCACGCTGGCAAGTCGGGGAGTCGCTGTCTGGGGACCCGGTCAGGGCGAGCAGGCGTGCGGGGATGTCGGAAAAGGCAGAATGCTGGAACCACATGAGCTGGTATCACTGACACTGGATGCGCTTACGCCCGAAGTCCCACTGCTGGCAGGCAAAACTGTGACCATCACTGCCGGCCCAACCCGCGAAGCACTCGATCCAGTGCGCTATATCAGCAACCATAGCTCAGGCAAAATGGGCTACGCATTGGCAGAAGCAGCACTTGCACTGGGTGCTCAGGTGCATCTCATCTCCGGCCCCGTTACGCTCACACCACCACAAGGTTGTGAAGTGCATGCTGTCAGCAGTGCTTTGGATATGCATCAGATGGCCATGAAACTGGCCCCCGACTCTGATATATTCATTGGCTGTGCAGCCGTTGCGGATTACCGCGCCGCAGATATCGCCGAACAAAAAATTAAAAAACAGGGCGATGCAATGACACTAACACTGGTGAAAAACCCCGACATCATTGCCGATGTTGCCGCACTAAAAGCACACAGACCTTATACGGTGGGCTTTGCGGCTGAAACCCAGGATGTCGCGCAATATGCGCAAGGCAAACTGAAAAACAAAGGGCTAGACATGATCTGCGCCAACGATGTCAGCCAGGCTGGGATCGGCTTTAATGCCAACGACAATGCATTGACCCTGTTTTGGGATAATGCGCAACAATCTCTGCCTCTGGCAAGCAAGTCAGAGTTAGCGCTTACTGTCGTCAAAGCAATTGCCGGTAAACTTAATTAAGTTCATGTTAAAAGACTGGAAAGAAGCTGAATAAAGCATTAACATGGCCAGATAATTGAGTTTAGGGCTCTGCGGTTAGTCGTTCAGGCGAGCATGACGACTGGCCAGCATCATGGAGCCCGCTCCTACTAAAATAACGATAATCATAAAGGAAACCTCATGCCAGCGACTAAACGCAGTAATCGCAAAGAGCAAATACTTCAATCCCTTGCGCAGATGCTTGAAACCAGTCCAGGGCAGCGTATTACCACCGCCAAGCTGGCGAATGAAGTAGGCGTCTCTGAAGCCGCGCTGTATCGCCACTTTCCCAGCAAAGCGCGGATGTTTGAGGGACTGATTGAGTTTATAGAAGATACTTTGCTGTCGCGCATCAATCTGATCCTGGAAAATGAAAAAGAGACCCAGAGCCGTATCTACAATATTCTGATGCTATTGCTGACCTTCTCAGAAAAGAACCCGGGGATCACCCGTATCCTGACCGGTGATGCGCTACAGGGAGAGCAGGAACGACTGCGCGAGCGCGTACAAGGTTTGTTTGAAAAACTCGAAACCCAGTTTAAACAAGTGCTGCGAGAGCGCAAACTGCGCGAGGGTAAGACCTTTGCCAGCGATGAAGCCGCTTTAGCAAACTTTTTCCTCGCGTATGTTGAAGGTAAAATGAACCAGTTTGTACGCAGCGACTTTAAAGCCAAACCGGCGGCCAATTTTGCCAGCCACTGGCAAGAGTTACAGCGTATCTGGCTGGCCTAGCCCGGCTCGCCGCTATTGCGAGCAGGCGGGCCTGGTCCGCCTGACTTTATCCAGTTTTTCCTCACACCCAACGCAGCACAGTTTAGTCTCTCAGATAAAAGTGTTACAAAGTTACAACTCCTATCAAACAAGAAACATATTATGACGTTTGCCAAATCTATACTCACGGCCACCGTGTTTTCTGCCTCTGCCCTGGCCGCAAAACCCAGTCTGGAATTTAGCGATGTATTTGACTTTAAGTACGCCCAGGGCCGGGTCCTGTCCGAAGACGGGCGCTTTGTTGCCCTGAGTGCCCAGCCCTATCGGGGAGACAGCACAGGCCAGCTGTATGACCTCAGCACCCAAAAATTGCTAGCCAGTGTGGAGCGCGGCACCAAAGCCCAGCTCAACCGGGCTGCCAACTGGGCCGCCTTCACTCAGGTGCCCAGCCTGCTGACATCCGAAACCACAGACAAAAAAGCCCGTAAAAAACTCAAACGCGCGCTGGTTTTGGTGAATACACAAACGGGTGAACAGCGCACTTTTGACGCCGTTAAAGATTATCAGCTTAGCGACGATGGCCGCTGGCTGGCCTATCGCCAGGATGTGGAAGCCAGTCAATCAGATAAAGGCGAGAACCAGGCAGACAGCGCCATTCCAGCCGATAAGAAGGACAAAGCATATCCACTGGTGATTGTGGACCTGACCTCAGATCAACAGCACACATTTGATCAGGTTGGCCGCTACGCTTTGAGCCCTGCAGAATATGGCGTACTGATGAGCACGCAGAGCGAAGATGGCGCAGGCAACCTAATTCAGTATTTTGATTTGAGCCGGGCACAGCTCAGTGTATTAATAGAAGAACCTGGTGTGACCCTGTCCACGATCGCCTGGCACCCCTACTCATCTCTGGTGGCCTTTACTCAGGGCAATTATGTCAATAACGATGCACGCCGCCGTGCCTATCAAGTCCGTTTATGGGATGCCAAAGTAGACCGTTTCACTGAAGTGACACAACCACAAGGCTGGTATAGCGCCAAGTCTGCAGCACTGAGCTGGTCTGAGCAAGGTGAGCGACTGTACTTTGAGAACCGTCCGCTTCTTGCGCCTAAACCCGCCGAGAAGAAATACCAGGATCAGACATCGCTGACCGATCTTGATACCATTATGGCCCAATCAGGTCTGAAGGTTTGGCATAACAGCGATGAGCAGATCAAACCACGAGAGATCAATACCTGGGAAAAAACCAACCGGGATCGTGACTATCAGGCAGTCTATCATTTAGGCGGTGAACGTGTGGCTCAGCTGAGTGACGAAACGGCACGGGATCTGACCCTCAATCGTGAAGCCCGCTTCCTGCTGGCCAGCAATGATCAACCTTATCTGCACCAGATCATGTATAAAGGCTTCTACGCCGACTACTACGCCGTGCAGGTTGCAACGGGTGCCCGCAGCTTTATCGTTAAAGAAGCACCGAATCGCCCCACACTGTCGCCAACGGGTCAGCATGCCGCTTACTTCCTGAACGATCAGCTGTGGCTTAAAGACTTACATGCACAAAAAGAAACGGCTGTGAGTCAGGCCGTTCGCGATGCACTGTTTGCTGATGACCGTCACGATTACCCAGAGCCGAATCCGGGATACGGATTTGCCGGCTGGCAACGCGATGGCAGCACGCTGTATGCCTACAGTAAATTTGATATCTGGGCCTTTGATAGCCAAACCGCCCAGGCCAAACGCCTGACACAAGGTAAAGAAACCCAGACACAGTACCGGGTGATCAAACTGGATAAAGACTTTGTTGGTTTTAGCGCAGAGGATCAGGTGTACCTGTCGGCACACAATCTGGCAAACAAGCAAACACACATAGCCAGGCTCAACCTGGCCACGGGCAAGCTCACTACCCTGACCTCAGGTGAAGCAAAATACAGCTTGCTGGAAAAAGCCAAACAGGCGAATACCCTGCTGTTTACCAGGCAGAGCTACCATGAGTTTGGGGATCTGTGGCAAACCGACAGCACCTTTAGCCAGCATAGCCGGATAACCAACCTGAACCCTCAGCTCAGCACCTTTGCCTGGGGACAGAAGCCCGAGCTGGTGCAATATCAGGGGTACAATGGCGAGTCGTTGCAGGGCGTGCTGATCAAACCAGCTAACTATAAGCCAGGTAAAAAAGTACCGGTGATCTTCTATTTCTATCGCTACATGAGCCAGCGCATGTATGATTTCCCGCACATGGTGCTGAACCACAGACCGAATTTGCCGATGTTTACCTCTAACGGTTATGCCATTTTCCTGCCCGACATTCGGTTTGAAATTGGTTACCCGGGGCGCTCATCAACGCAAACCCTGATTAATGCCGCACAAAAGCTGATTGACCTGGGCGTTGCCGATCCAGATAAGATAGGTCTTCAGGGGCACTCCTGGGCAGGCTACCAAAGTGCTTTTGCTGTCACCCAAACCGATATGTTTAAAGCGGTGGTATCCGGTGCGCCGGTCTCTAACATGACCTCGGCCTATAGTGGTATTCGCCTGAAGTCGGGTCTGGCGCGTCAGTTCCAGTATGAGACAGGACAAAGTCGGATTGGTAAAACACTCACCGAAGCGCCTGAGCTGTATATTGAAAACTCACCGGTATTCTATGCCGACAAGGTCAATACACCTATTCTGTTGATGTTTGGTGATAAAGATGGCGCAGTACCGTGGCAAGAAGGGATCCAGTACTATCTTGCACTGCGCCGTCACAACAAAGATGCCATCTTCTTACAGTACGAGGGCGAACCGCATCACCTGAAACAGTTCCCGAATCAGGTGGACTACTCTGTTCGCATGAAGGACTACTTTGATCACTACCTGATGGGTAAGCCCGCAGCGAACTGGATCAAGTCGGGGATCCCTTATCGTAAAGAGCCCGAAAACTAAGCCAAAAAAAGCCGCTATACAGCGGCTTTTTCTTTGCTCCGCGCTAGCGTTTAGCCGCGCGCCCAGCGGGTTTATTCTTCCCCACCCTGGGCTTGGTATTGGCCTGATTAAACTGACCAAAGCCACTGTGGCGCGTCAGCGCTTTGCTGCCCGGCTTGCGTCGGGTCGTACTCTTACCTTCATTGCGCCCCGCTTCAGGCACCAGACAATGCGGTCCCCGACCAATCAGGTTCGCTTTACCCATTTTTTTCAGCGCCTCACGGATCATTGGCCAGCCAGCCGGATCGTGATAACGCAAAATGGCTTTATGCAGACGGCGTTGTTTGGCCCCCTTAGGGACCGCAACCACTTCTTTGTTATTTTTGATGTTACGCAGCGAATTCATCTCGGTATGATAAATGGTGGTTGCGTTGGCCATCGGTGACGGATAGAAGTTCTGCACCTGATCCAGCTTAAAGTCATGGGCTTTAAGCCACAGCGCCATATTGACCATGTCCTCATCCGTGGTGCCCGGATGCGCAGAGATGAAATAAGGGATCAGATACTGCTTTTTACCCGCTTCTTTGGAGTACTTATCAAATAACTCTTTGAATTTGTCGTAGGTACCCATGCCCGGCTTCATCATCTTAGACAATGGCCCCTGCTCAGTGTGCTCGGGCGCAATCTTTAGATAACCGCCAACATGATGAGTGACCAGCTCTTTGACATAGCGCGGATCTTCAATGGCCAGATCGTAGCGCACACCAGACGCAATGAGGATTTTTTTCACACCTTCAACATCGCGCGCCTTGCGATATAGCTCTATAGTTGGCGTATGATCTGTGTCCATATGCTTACAGATATCCGGATACACACACGACAGACGACGGCAGGTACTCTCTGCTTTTTTACTCTTACAGCGCAGTTTATACATGTTGGCCGTCGGACCACCCAGGTCTGAAATCACGCCGGTAAATCCGGGCACTTTATCGCGGATCTGTTCAATCTCATCGATGATCGACTGTTCAGAGCGGCTCTGAATAATACGCCCTTCGTGCTCTGTGATTGAGCAGAAGCTGCACCCACCAAAACAGCCCCGCATGATGTTCACGGATGTTTTGATCATATCATAGGCCGGAATTTTTTCATCGCCATAGCTGGGATGCGGCACTCGCTGATACGGCAAGCCAAAAACTTCGTCCATTTCATCGGTTTCCAGCGGAAAGGCGGGAGGATTGACCCATACGCTACGATCGCCATGACGCTGAAACAGCGCTCGCGCACAGCCCGGGTTGGTTTCCTGATGCAAAATCCGTGACGCATGGGCATACAAAGGTTTGTTTACACTCACCTGCTCGTAAGCCGGCAGCTTCACATAGACCTTTTCCCAGGGTTTCAGTTTTGGCGGTTGTACAACAATGGGCTGGGCCTGGGTTGCATCCTGTGCTTGTTCAGCCTGTACAAACTCTGACTTACTACAGCCAACATCGTCGGCTCCGTAAGGATTAGGAATAGGATCAATTTTGCCAATTTTATCGATGGCGGTTGAATCGCTACCACGCCATTGTGGTAACGGCTCCTTACGGATCACCGCGGTGCCGCGCACATCCTGGATGGTATCTATTGACTCACCATTGGCGATACGGTGTGCTACCTCAACCAACGGGCGTTCGGCATTACCGTAAATCAGTAGATCCGCTTTGGCATCGAAAATAATGCTGCGACGTACCTTTTCCTGCCAGTAGTCATAATGTGCAATACGACGTAAGCTGGCTTCAATACCACCGATCACCAGTGGCACTTCTTTATAGGCCTCACGGCAGCGCTGGCTGTACACCACCACAGCGCGATCCGGACGCTTACCACCCACATTGCCCGGCGTATAGGCATCATCGTGACGAATGCGCTTTTCCGCGGTATAGCGGTTGATCATGGAATCCATATTGCCGGCCGTCACGCCGAAAAACAGGTTCGGCTTACCCAGACTCATAAAGGCGTCTTTGCTCGACCAGTCAGGCTGTGCGATGATCCCGACACGAAACCCTTGTGCTTCCAGCACCCGGCCTATGACAGCCATACCAAAGCTCGGGTGATCCACATAGGCATCCCCCGTGACTATGATAATGTCGCAGCTATCCCAGCCCAGCGCATCCATCTCGGCGCGGCTAGTAGGTAGAAATGGCGCAGGACCATAACATTCGGCCCAATACTTGGGATAAGAAAAAAGCGGGCGCTCGGCCTGTAACGCATTCATGATGACGGCTCAATGCTGAAAAAAGAAGCGGATTATACTAAAAAGCACCATGGCTTCCCAGTACTAGCTCTTCAAATACGCCAGTAAATCGGCCTCAGCCATGGGTTTGGCAAAGAAAAACCCTTGCACTTCATCACATCCCAGAGCTCGCAAAATATCGACTTGCTCCTGAGTCTCGACGCCCTCAGCAATAGTTTTAAGTCCAAGGTGACGACCTAGCGAAGTCACCAGCTCAGCAATGGCACCAGAGTCTTCGTGGGGGATCCCTTTCACAAAGGCCCGATCAATTTTAAGCCTTGCCAGCGGCAGCTTTTGTAAATAACTCAAAGAAGAGAAGCCAGTACCAAAATCGTCGATAGCCACTTCAACACCAAAAGATTTGAGCTCACTGAGAGTGTGCACCACTGTATTAATCTCATCCATCACCACGCTTTCTGTGACTTCCAGTTCAATTTTTTGTGGCTCAACATCGTGGTCCAGGATGGTTTGCTTGACCTGCTGGGCGTAATTAGACACCTTAAACTGCGGCACAGACACGTTAACTGCCACGCTGATGTCATGACCCAGCGAGCTTAGTTGCTTTTGCATCACACACGCCTGCTCGAGTACCCACTGACCGATTTCCACAATCAGACCGGCATCTTCTGCCAGCGGCACAAATACCGCCGGCGAAATGTAATCGCCTTTTCCGGTTGGCCACCTTAGCAGAGCCTCACACCCAATTACGGCCTCAGACTGTAAACACAGCTGCGGTTGATACCAGACTTCCAGTTTCCTTTGTTCAAAATCTTGCCTGAGCTGGCGGATCAATCCCAGTCGCCATGCCATTTTCTCTTCCAGATCAGAGCTATACCAGTTGAGCGTCTGCCGTGCTTGTTTTGCCTGGTTCAGAGCAATGTAGGCCAATTTAAGAGTTTCCAGCCCTTGTTGTGAAAAGTCACTTTGACAACACACGCCAATATGAAAATGCATGGTCAGCACATGCTCTCCGACCTGATAGGGCACAGTCAGCGCATCTAAAAACAGCGTTTCATCAAAACTTTGCTTTGGCAGCAACACACCGAATACATCCGCTCCGATCCGCGAGAGTAACTCGCCCTGCGGGCATTCCTGCTGCAAGCGCTCTTTGACAGCCAGCAGCAGCAAATTACCCACTTCCTGGCCTAAACCATTATTAATATCTGAAAACTGCGCAATATCAATCAGGACAAACACCAGCCGATCTTGCTCTGGCTGACAATATTGAGCTATCTGATCGACAAAATTAGCCCGGTTTGGCAACCGGGTGAGTGCATCTTTATAAGCGACGTCGCGCAATTCATTGATCAACTTAATGTTATCGAGGCCGACACTAACATTGGTCAGAAAGATCTCGGCAAATTGCATCTGTGCGGCATTGGGTGGCTCTGCCACTTCAAGATAAATGGCTGCACGGCGATTTTTACCCTGCAACAAAAAGGTCACATCGTGATCGGTTTGCTGATGTGCATCCATGTCGAAGCAATTCTGCACTTGCATGATCACCCGGCCATTGTCGATCTGCTCCAACCCCTGGCCAATGTGTGTTAAATAGGGCTGTGTACCACCAAAAACCAACACCTTTGCATCTTTTTCAATCGCTCCCGCAACCAGGCCATGTGGCTCAGACCCTAAGATCTTGGCCAGCTGATTGACCACAGATAAACCGAAAGACGGCATATCTGTATGACCTAAAATGGCATGGGACGCTTCCAGAATATTGGTGAGTGCCAGACTTTGTTGTTCGAGCTCGCAGATCTGCTGATAAGAGCGAATGGCGGTCAGTAAAGAGGTCACCAGCTTACCGCGAGTCAACTCGGTTTTCATTTTGTAGTCATTGATGTCGTATTCACGAATGACCTTTTCTTCCGGCGCATAACCTGGTTGCCCGGTGCGCAAAATAATCCGCACGGCGTAATTACCAAATTCATCTCGCACTTTCTTAACAACAGACAGGCCCGCGTCGTCACTTTCCATCACAACATCGAGCAATAAAATGCAAATTTCGGGATGTTGTGACAAAACTTCTAGCGCTTCTTTGCCTGAATAAGCATGATGAAATTTGAGCGCACGTCCCCAAAACTCAACCCCGGATAGGGCAAGTTTCGTGACCGAATGGATCTCAGGATCGTCGTCCACAACCAGTACATCCCAATACGCGCTGACCGTATCTTGTGAGTCATGCGTTGAGTCTTGATCCGCAAACAAAAACTCTTCTTGTTCTGACGCCATCATCAACCTTATGTTCAACTACTTAGTTTCTGCGCACACGGCATATTTGCCTATGTGGTATCTTATAAATTATGATAGGTTTTTACTATCAAGATCCATACCCGTTAACACTCAAGTAATATTATAGTCGATGTTCAACAACTTGTGCTCGTTAACTAAATAATATAGCGGCTCTAAGCAGGTTATGACAGCATCAATTTTTCGGGCTTTTACGTTCAGCATTATTTTGATATTAGGCCTGATTGTGGTTACCGCACTGCTTCCTTCCGGCTATCAGGCTCAAACTGCACAGCGAGTAGCCAAACAGGACCTGCAGCGTGTACAAAAGTATTTAAACGCCGAACATTGGCAAGCGTTGTTGACGCCACATCCGGATCTGCAGCTCTCTTTTCTGACTCAGGCACAACAAGTGGGTGGTTATGGCGAATTGGTTCACCCCTGGGGATTGGCTGAGGTGACAGTACTGAACCTTGAGCAACAGCGCGTGACAATACAATTAAGGTTCAATACCGAGCATATCGCACATATCGAGCTACTGCTGCAACCCCAGGCGGATGCATTAATGATTCAGCTTAGCGCCAGAGGTGAGAACCACACCCCTTTTGTAGGCGGACTGTATGCCCGCTTTGCGGCCTACTATATCGAACAGCAACTAAAAATGATGATGAACCAGCTGATCAGCCAGTTAAAATTACACACACAAGGACAGGTATGACAATAAAAAATGCTCAGGCACGCTCCAGCTTAGCACTTCTTATCGAAGAGAAACTGGGCTATGCGATGATCAAACAACCCAAGGCCGCCATTCAGTCTGAAGATCGGCGTTTTGCGCAAACACCTCACCCCAGCCAGAATCAATTCATTGTACGCAGCGAACATGGGGTATTGAAAAGAGCGCTAAAACGCAGCCAGTTACAACGTATTGCCCAGCAGCGCAATATCGAATCTATTATGGGGATGTCACTGACTTTATGCCCCGATGTCACCAGTCGGGGACGGCCGGATCCTGATTGGCTGGAGCACTTTATTGCCCTGGCCGAAGACATCGCGAACAGTGCCATGCAGAAACTCTGGGCCAAAATTCTGGTTGGCGAGTCGATAGCGCCAGGCACCTTCTCAATCAAAAGCCTGCAAACCCTGAAACAAATGACACAAAAAGAAGCTGATGCGCTGCAGCGCTGCGCCTCATTATGTGGCTACCTGGAAAAAGAGGACAGCTATCTCATTTTGCTGGGATTTTATAAAAAGCCATCGCTGTTCGATTTGCTCAGGAAAGGGGCTAAGGAATCACTGAACCTGGCTCAGGCCGGGCTCAGCTTTCCACATATTCTAACGCTGATGGATATTAATCTAATCTATCGCCAGGAGATTGAATCTGCCAACCTGCAGAAAGGTCAGTCACTAACATTGGCCTATCAGGGCAAACATCTGTCAATCGAAGCCAACAGCAACGATCTGGTACTGAGCTATTACAAGCTGACACAAACCGGCGATGAGCTGAAAAAACTGATTAATACGCCTGTGAATAAGACCTACAGACAATTATTAGGAAAAGCGCTCGAAGAAGAATTTACCCTGGCCTGGGAATCTTAAGGCAAGGAATGCAGCAAAGCACCAAGCTGTGTTGCATTCCTGCTATACGGCGTGATTAGAAATGAACCTGTACGCCGGCAAATGGACCCGATGCATCTAAGTCTGTGGTGATATCATCGACATCATCCAGCTCAACCACCATAGAACGATAACCCGCACGCACAGCCACATCCACTGCCATGTTATCGATAAACTCCCAGGCAACCCCAATCTGGAAGTCCTGGATTTTACTATCATCAATGGCCAGCAAGCTGCCTTCAGCAAACACACTCAGACCCGTCAGTGGTAAACCCACTTCCCCTCTGAGGTAACCCAGCGGAATAAAGCCTGAGAAATCGACGGTCTCAGTGGTTGTTTCACCATTGGCAAAACCGGTCACGCTGATATCGCCATCAAAGTGTTTCGCATTCAGACCGAAGTCAAACGAGACTAAGTCGTTGTCGAACAGCTCATAATACAGGATGTAATCCACGTGATTCAGATCGCCTACCGTATTAACAGTACCACCCACGGTGAAGCTTTTGTCACCGAAGTCGAAGGTTTCATTCAACACCGCTGAACCTTCCAGTTTTAATTCGGTATATCTAAGCTTCACATTAGGCACTAAAGGTACCGGGTGTTCGAGCGCTGCATAGAAACTCGAGAAATTTTTATCAGCGAAGTCAAAGTCTTGCTGATTACCCTTGTTGGCAAAGCTACCTTCTGGCTCTGCACCCCATGCCTCACCACCCAGATACAAACCTAACAGGGTGTCTGCTTGTGCTGCAGGTGCGAGGCAGGCCAGAGATAACGCTGCCGCTAAACAGTACTTTTTCATTTATTTATCCTTGCGCTAAAAGTTCACTGAGTTCAATAAGAGCCGCATTGGCCCGGGAAATATAGTTCGCCATCACCAGTGAGTGATTGGCTACCAATCCAAAACCACTACCATTTAAAATCATCGGGCTCCACACCGTTTCTTGTGTGGCTTCAAGCTCACGGATGATTTGTTGCAGGCTCACTTTTGCGTTTTTCTTTTCGAGCACATCCGCAAAATCGTATTCTACTGCCCTTAAAAAGTGTAGCAGGGCCCAGGTGGCACCACGAGATTCATAAAATACATCATCTATCTTCCACCATGACGTTTTCACTTCATGATGATTCGCTGCATAGGTTGCCTGATTCGCCGCACTGTCGCCCGCCAGATCCGTATTCAGTCTGTCCTGACCTACACTGGCACTCAGTCGTTGACTTAAACTGCCCAGGCGCTTTTCCGCCTCTTTTAGCCAGCCCCTCAAGTTATCTGCACGCGCATAAAACTGACTGCCCTGATCGGCAGGGTTAGATATTTGCTGCAGATAATCGTTTAGGTGGGCAATACCGGTGCGGTACTCCCCTTCGGCACTGGGCCATAACCAAGCCGTAGAGCTGATATTAAATTGTGGCTGGGCTTTTTTCAGGCTGGGGTGCTCCGTAGATTGCGATTGAGAGCGACTAAAATCTTTACGCATAGACAAGGCCATATCACGCACCATTTCCAGCGCGCCATATTCCCAGGCAGGCATATTGTCCATCATCACACTAGGGGGCAATACGTCATTAGACAAATAGCCGCCCGGCTTATCGAGTAAAGTTTGTGATACCCGGATCAGGGCATGAGTCGTGACATATCCTGTCACTAGCTCAGTTTTCGACTGCTCGGCGTGGCTCTTCGCGCTGCCGACTACATCGAATTGTTCGGGCTCTGCGCTCCAGTAAATTGCCAGGCCATACCCCAAGAGCAATGCCACGACCAGCCCTGCCCAGAGCTTACCCATGTGATTGTGTGTGTTGTGATCCATCAATACTCCTAGTGATGCTGATGTCCATTTTTCGCGTTATGCATCTGCGCTTTAAGTGACACCACTTCAATCAAACCATAGATGCGATTGCCATCAGCAAAATATAGTGTAAGTTTACGATTTTCGCCTACTTTTAATGGCTTTGTCGGCTCAAAGGCCATCAGATGATAGCCACCCGGTTTAAACTCAACCTGACTGTGCGGTGCAATTTCAAGCTTATCTATCTTTTGCATGCGCATCATGCCGTCAACATGTGTGTGTTCGTGAACTTCAACTCGCCCAAGCCCTTCTATCTCAGCTTTGAGCAACGTCACTGCCTGTTGGCTGGTATTGGCCAATGTAAAGTATCCGGCAGTTGAACTGGCCGCAGGCAAAAAGTCACGCAGCGTGGCACGCGTCAGTTGCAGTGCGTTCTGTTCGACGTGAGTGTGGTGATGAGATTCTCCATCCGAGTGGCCCGGATGTGCCTGTGACATCCAAGGCAATGAACACAGCATAAAGAAGGCTAAATTTTTGATCATAAGCGCTTTCCTTGTTAGGTATAGTCTTTTTACTATACCACATTGCCCCTAGTTTAACGCGCTTTCATCACCATTTCTTTACAGCCATCCAAAGCACGTAAAAGCGCTTCAATCAATACAGTGACACCCGCCAGGCGCATTAACATACCGCCTGCTTATCGCTTACCAACCACCCGATTGCAACCAGGAACAATAACGGAATGGCAATCAATACCGAGTTAAATAGCAATGCTAACACTAGCCCAATGAGCACAACTAATATCACGCCAAGCAACCCTATGCTCAGCAATGCAAGTAAGGCAAAAACGGCTATCATAGCCACAAACAGACTCAGCATTTCGATCCCAACCCAGCTTACATCCAGGACAACCTCAGGGACACTGAACCAGGCCAGTGGCGATGATACCCAGGATAACGCTGATAGTACCACTAAGCCCATCAGTAAGATAAATGCCGCTTTCATATTGCCTCCCTAGGTGCGCTCCGAGAGCACAATCCAGGCGATAAAGTACGCCATCAATACCAATACTGGTGCTTTGAGTGCCAGTAAGACGGTGATCACACGGACCAGCCAGGTTGGCATATCCAGTCTGTTTGCCACATTAACACACACCCCAGCCACTTTTTTGCGGGGTTGCTGCGGGCGTGTCGTACTGTAATAAGTATCATGTTCTGTCATCAGATCTCTCCTCACTTTGACTACCTTCCAAGGCCCCTGGGCACCGACATTGCCAGCACCTAAGCGGGCTGTGTATTTTGTTTCAATTCGGCCAATGCCTTATCCACTTGCTCTTCGCGCGCCAGTGTTTCCAGTGCCTGCCATTGCGCTTGCTCTTTGCTGATCAGCTCGTAGCTGTCCACCTCGGCCTCGACTCGCTCAACCTTACGCTCAAGGTGTTCAAAGCGGGTTAACGCCTCTTCTATCGACTGCTGACTCACCACACTACGCGCTTTCAGCTGGCTGATGGCTGTGTGTTCACGGCGAGTCAGCTGCGCTTCTTTATCGCGCAGCTGATTGAGCTTTTCAGTCAATGTTTGTGCATCCTGTTCCAGCTTGTCGTAAGCCTGCTGTAACTGCGCCGCCTCATCTGCAATGTGCTGCTGGGCTTGCTGACATTTTTGCTTTTCCAGCAACGCGGCGCGGGCCAGATCTTCACGATCCTTTTGCAGCGCGTACTCAGCCTGCTGCTGCCATTGCTCGGCTTTTTTTGCCAACGTCTGGTTGCGACGAGCCAGCGCTTTTTGCTCACAGATCACCTGTACCACAGTACTGCGACATTCACTGAGCGCTTCCTCAAGCTGAGTCAAGATCTGACGTTGGTTCTTTTTCGGATCATCCGCTTTGTCGAGCAACGCATTAAACTCGGCTTTGATTAAATCTTCGATTCGGTCGATTAAGGCCATGACAGGCTCCTTGAATAAGCTAATGTTGATTAACTTATTCCAAGGTTTGTGCCAAAACACACTTATTCTTAAAAATCAAATAGTTAAAATATAAAGTGGATTATTAAGACGCAGAATATGAAAGGGGGTGTGGTCAAAAAAGCACATAGTTAGCTTTTTTGACCAAAATCAGAACTACAATTCTGGCACAAAGCTCAGCGCTTTTTCCATCACGCTGATATCGGCGCTTTTACCATGGCCGTTTTCCGACAGGTGACGGCGGAAGCCACGAGCGCCGGGCTGGTTTTGAAAAATCCCCAGCATATGGCGGGCGATGTGCCAAAAGTTAGCGCCGTTAGACATCTCAGCTTCAATATAGTCATACATGCTGCGAACGACCTGATGGCGAGTCTGAGTAAATGCGGGGGCGCCATACAGGGCGCTGTCAACTTCAGACAGCATAAATGGGTTGCTGTAAGCTTCACGCCCAATCATCACACCATCGAGATGGGCCAGATGATGCTGACATTCTTCAATGGTTTTCACGCCACCATTAATACTGATATGCAGATCCGAATAGTCCTGCTTGAGTTTGTACACTCGTGGGTAATCCAGTGGAGGAATTTCGCGGTTTTCCTTGGGGCTCAGACCCTGCAACCAGGCTTTGCGGGCATGAATAATAAAATCATCACAGCCGACAGCTTTTGATGTTTCAATCAGGCGGGTCAGAAACTCATACGAATCCTGCTCATCAATGCCGATCCGGGTTTTCACCGTCACCGGAATAGACACTTCGCTTTTCATCGCCGCGACGCATTCCGCCACCAGTTCTGGTTCTGCCATCAAGCACGCACCAAAACGGCCATTTTGCACCCGATCCGACGGACACCCCACATTAAGGTTCACTTCGTTGTAGCCATACTGCTCAGCGCGCTTGGCACACTCAGCCAGAGCTTTAGGATCTGATCCGCCCAGCTGTAATGCCACCGGCATTTCGTGCTCGCCAAAGTGCAGATAATCACCTTTACCAAAGATGATTGCACCGGTGGTGATCATTTCAGTATAGAGCACTGCGTGTTTAGTCAACTTTCGGTGAAAGGTCCGGCAATGGCGATCAGTCCAATCCAGCATGGGCGCAACGGAAAAGCGACGAAACGCCGGATTGCTTGTGTCTAGCGGGCTTGCGCCTGAATTATCTGTGTTTGTCATACTACCTCTGAACGCTCAAATTAACAGCTCGAAACTGCCAACAAGACTAATACCAAACTACATCCTGGCCCGTCCTTCGCAAATAACCGGTCGCGAGTGGCCATCAAAATAACTAAGAGTGGAATTATACACGCTGTTATGATGAGTTTCACCCAGCGCTGATAGGTGTGGAGTGGGCGGCCAAAATGGGCCGCCTATTGAAGGTTAACCTGCATACCCGTTCGGGTTTTGGCTTTGCCAGCGCCAGGTGTCCTGCATCATTTCATCGATGCCACGCTCTGCTTGCCAGCCCAGCTCATTCAGCGCTTTTTCGGGGGCGGCATAACAGGCGGCAATATCACCATCGCGACGCGGTTTTATTTCGTAATTGATTGGCTTGCCTGCAGCTTTTTCAAACGCTTTGACCATGTCCATTACCGAGTAACCATTACCTGTGCCGAGATTATAGATATGCGCGCCAGGTTGTGCTGCAATCTTGTTCAATGCCTTCAGGTGGCCAATGGCCAGGTCAACAACATGGATATAATCACGCACCCCTGTCCCATCATGGGTGTCATAGTCATTACCAAACACGCCCAGCGTATCTAGCTTACCCACCGCAACCTGTGCAATATAAGGCAGCAGATTGTTCGGAATGCCATTCGGGTCTTCGCCTATCTGACCAGAGACATGTGCGCCGACCGGGTTAAAATAACGCAAAATCGCGAACGCCCAGCGTGCATCTGATTTAGCCAGGTCTTGCAGGATCATCTCGACCATCAGTTTAGAGGTGCCGTACGGGTTAGTTGTACCACCTACCGGAAACTCTTCGCGAATAGGTAAACTGGCAGGGTCGCCATAAACCGTTGCAGAAGAGCTAAACACCAACTGAAATACGCCGGCATCTCGCATCGCATCCAGTAAAGTCAGCGTTCCCTGAACGTTATTTTGATAATATTCAACTGGCTTCTGCACCGACTCACCAACCGCCTTTAACCCGGCAAAGTGGATCACCTGTTCCACCTGATGTTGCGCTAAAACGCGATCGAGAAAGGCTTTGTCACAGATATCACCCTGATAAAACGTCGCGGCACGACCTGTTAACGCTTCTACGCGTTGCAAAGATTGCTGTGAAGCGTTACTCAAGTTATCGACAACAACCACATCCTTGCCTTCACTCAACAACTCCAGCACGGTATGCGAACCAATATACCCGGCACCACCGGTAACTAAGACGGTCATAGTAATTTTCCTAAAAACATAACTGCGTTCATTGTAAACGATCACGTCCGATGTGTCAGTGTTTTACAGATAAGGGCCGTCGCCGCTTAGGCTTGCTCACACACAAATACCAGGTGCTGCCCTTGCTTGCTCAGGCGTGAAATTGTTCCGGCGCAATAGGCCGACAAGTTTCGCCATAACCGAACATCATATGGGTTATCCAGCTGGCGGGTATAAATGCGACCGCCAATGGCATAGGCAATGGTATTATCATCAAACCAGGTGTAATAATGGACGCTGGTTGGTAGTGCAAAGTGCCGTGTCACCATATGTGTTTGTGCATTGAAAGTCGCAAACCATTGCTGACCCAGTGCGGTATAGCTGAAACTGTAAAGCGCCCGCGAAGGGTTGTAGGCAAGTGTACGGCCAATATCACTGGCCACTACTTGAGGTAAATGCCCTTTTAAGTCCGTGAACTGCAAAGTATGTGGCGCGCCAAGAATAAACATTACCAGTTGCTCGTCTTCGCCCCAGGCGTGGTAACCCACAGGGGCAATATGCTCAAACAGTCGCCTCGGTGAATGTGCTTCTGAAAATGGATAAAACCACAGTTTTTGCGAGCCATCGGCTTCAACGACCACCGCAGAAAGCCCGTCATCATAGGGGTATAGAGTGGGTGAATATTCAGACACTGGGGTATTGGTGAGATTACGAGCCTCTTGAGTAGTAAAATCATAAAAAAACAGGTCGGTTTGCGCACCTGCAGGACTTTGAACCTGCTGCGTAAAATAGACGCCATTGTCGACAACCAAAGGCTGGTTGTGATAGCCATCCGCTGCGCTAATCGGTTTGACCGACAGCGCACCTGCGTGCTCTTCTGCCAGCCACAGCTGGGAGGCTGGCATCGCATTGAGCGCCCCCGTTACGCCCCATAGCAACCCGATTGTGATGATCTTTTTCAGCAGTGTCATTGTGTTGTATCCCTTGTTTTTTTCGCTATCATACCGGGCAACAGCAGGAACTCAATCATTGCCCGCCCAGTCACCGGAAATGCCTTGCGAATTTTCCCTTATCGAGTAACATCGAAAGGTGTTAATCGGAAGTTACGCTCAGCCTGACTGAGCCAGGTAAGGGGACAAAATGTCTGCAAAGCATCCAATCATCGCGATCACGGGGAGTTCCGGTGCCGGAACCACCACCACCACAGCCGCGATTAAGCACATTTTTCGTAGCCTGGACGCCAAAGCTGAATTCGTGGAAGGCGACAGCTTTCACCGTTACACCCGCCCGGAAATGGACAAGCTCAAACGGGAGGCCCTGCAAGAAGGGAAACACCTGAGCTACTTTGGCCAGGAAGCCAATGATTTTGCCGCACTCGAAACCCTGTTTGAAACCTATGGTCAGAGCGGTACCGGCCAGGTTCGGCGTTATCTGCATACCTTTGATGATGCGGTGCCTTATAATCAACTACCGGGCACTTTCACACCATATCAGGAACTGGACAGCAACAGCGACATGCTGTTTTATGAAGGCCTGCACGGTGGCATAGTAACCGAAGAGCATGATGTCGCCCATCATGTTGATCTTCTGATTGGTATGGTACCTATCATCAACCTGGAGTGGATCCAGAAATTAATTCGTGACACCCACGAGCGCGGGCATTCACGTGAAGCCGTAATGAGCTCGATCGTGCGTAGTATGGATGACTACATAAACCATATTACCCCTCAGTTCTCGCGTACTCACATAAACTTTCAACGTGTCCCCACAGTCGATACTTCCAACCCGTTCAGTGCCAAAGACATTCCCTCACTGGATGAGAGCTTCGTGGTGATCCGCTTTCGCGATATCAAAGATGTCGATTTCCCTTACTATCTGCAGATGATCCAGGGCAGCTTTATGTCACGCGTCAATACCTTAGTCGTGCCTGGTGGAAAAATGGGCCTGGCGATGGAGTTGGTGTTAACACCACTTATTAAAGACTTGCTGACCAAAAAGCGGGCACTGGAACAAATTGTACCGCTGGATTTGCCGGTTTAACGCCCGGTTACACTTCATCGCTTGCGACCTGTCAGGCGAAGCCGTTACACTAGCGCTTTTTCAGGGCATCGCGCATGGCAGTTATTAAGGTACTCGTCGGGTCAAAAAACCCGGTCAAAGTTAATGCCGCAAGGCAGATATTCACACAGTATTTTCCGAACAGTGAAATCCTATGCGACGGGCTGCATGCCCCTAGTGGGGTAGCGGACCAGCCTCTGGGCGAAGCTGACACACTACTGGGCGCACAAAACCGCGTGCAATACCTGGCTGACCACCACACAGCCGACTACTACTGTGCAATGGAAGGCGGTGCCCATCAGTTTGCTTATGGCCCCGCCACCTTTGCTTTTGTTGTCATATCCAATGGTCAGCATGAGAGTGTTGGCCGCAGTGCCAACCTGCCACTACCGCAACGGATTTATGATGCGCTGATCGCAGGAGAAGAGCTGGGTCACGTGATGGATCGCCTGTTCAATACCGACAATATTAAACAAAAAGGGGGCGCGATAGGTTTGCTGACTAACCACCTGGCAACCCGGGAAAGCGCCTATACGCAGGCCCTGTTGCTGGCTATGGCCCCTTTTAACCATCCAGAGCTATACGTATGAAATATACCCATATTCTCTTTGATGCCGATGAAACCCTGTTCAGTTTCAACGCTTTTTTAGGCCTAAAGGCCCTGTTTGCCCGTTATAATGTGGAATTTAGCGAAGCCGATAACGCCGAATATCAGCGCATCAACAAACCTTTGTGGGTGCAGTATCAGAACGGCGAAATTGATGCAAAAACCCTCCAGATCACACGCTTTGCATTTTGGTCTGAGCGCCTCAACGTGCCTGCTGAAACCCTCAACCTGGGGTTTCTGGATGCCATGGCCGAGCTCTGTAACCCACTGCCTGGTGCAGCTGAGTTATTACATGTTTTACAAGGCAAAGCCACCCTGGCAATCATCACCAATGGTTTTACCGCCTTGCAGGAGAAACGCCTGGCACACACCGGATTCAAAGATTATTTTCACAGTATTGTGATTTCTGAGCAAGTGGGTGTGGCTAAACCCGATCCCCGCGTCTTTAAGCACGCGCTGTCACTGCTGGACAATCCTGATAAGTCTCGGGTACTGATGGTTGGTGATACACCCGCCAGTGATGTACTGGGTGCCAATCGCTTTGGTATCGACAGCTGCTGGTTACGCCACCCGGGTGCCGAGTGCCCGCCTGAAATCAACCCGACCTACACGGTCGACAACCTCGCGCAGCTCCAGGCCCTGCTTATGAACCCAGACACACAAAAGGCAAGCTAAGCTTGCCTTTTTCATGTCACTGATAGCGACTTCGGGTTATTGATTGTTACGCTGGCGTAATACTTCAAACAAGCAAACTCCGGTGGCCACCGATACATTTAGGCTGGATACCGTGCCCACCATCGGGATTTTCACCAGCACATCGCAATGTTCGCGTGTCAGACGACGCATGCCGTCGCCCTCAGCACCCATCACGATAGCAATTGGGCCGGTCAGACTGGCATCAAACAGCTCCGTGTCGGTTTCACCTGCGGTGCCGACAACCCAGACACCCGCTTCTTTGATGTCCCTGAGCGTACGCGCCAGGTTCGTTACCTGAATAAGCGGGACGGTTTCCGCAGCCCCGCACGCAACTTTTCGGGCCGTGCCGTTGAGCTTGGCAGATTTGTCTTTGGGCACTATCAAAGCGTGTGCACCAGCGGCATCCGCACTGCGTAAGCAGGCACCGAGATTGTGCGGATCCGTCACCCCATCCAGGACCAAAAAGAATGGCGTAGATTCTCGGGCTAAGATCTCATCCAGATCGCGTTCATTGAGTACTCTGGCCGCTTTTACATTGGCAATGATCCCCTGGTGCTGCTCACCATTGGCTTTATTGTCCAGCGCCTTACGCTGCATAAACTGCACAGAGATACCAAACTTACGTGCTTCATTGACGACCGCATTAAGGCGTTTGTCGTCTCGTCCTTTAAGCGCATAGATCTCTAAAAAACGTTCAGGGGTCGTGGCTAAAATGGCCTCAACAGAATGGAAACCAAAAATTAATTCATTACTCAAGGTTAAGCTCCCGCACTAGGTTTGTTTCTTTTACGCGCGTTTTTACCAGGCCGTTTTGCCTTGGCTTTCTTTGCACTTTTCTTGGACTTTTTCTTGCCGGTCGACTTCTCAGCTAGCTTGGCTTTTTTGGCCGTGCCTTTGGGTGTGGTCTTTTTACCCTTTTTCGGCTTTTTGCCTTCGCCGCTAGCCGATTTCACGTCTGTATCGGCTTTGCTATCTTTGCCCGGGATCTTGCCGTCTTTCAGTTGTGCACGGACACTGCTGGCTGTACTGCCTGGCGCCGTTTTGCGACGTCGTCTGGCATAGCGGTCCGGTACGGCTTCTTCCGCCAGCGCCAGATTAATACGCCGCTCATCCAGACTCACGGAGTTTACCACTACGCTCAGTTTATCACCCAGTCTGAACACGCTGCGGCTGTGCTCGCCTACCAGGCAATGTTTGGCACCATCAAAGTGGAAATATTCGTGGCCCAGGTTGCTGACATGGATCATGCCATCAATTTGCAGCTCATCGAGCCTGACAAACAAACCGAAGTTCGTGACCGATGAGATCACTCCGGTAAATTCATCGCCCACGTGATCTTGCATAAATTCACACTTGAGCCAGTCTGCTACTTCACGCGTGGCATCATCGGCACGGCGTTCAGTCATAGAGCACTGCTCACCGAGCTGATCGGCTTCGTCACTTTCATAGACATAAGCACCCGATACCTGTTGCCCCTGCTCGGCCAGGATCCCCTTAATAGCGCGATGCACCACCAGATCCGGATAACGTCGAATAGGTGACGTAAAGTGCGCATAGGCTTTTAAGGCCAGTCCGTAATGACCAATATTGTCGCTCTGATAGACTGCCTGCTTCATCGAGCGCAGCAGCATAGTCTGGATCAGTTCCAGCTCGGGGCGTTCGCCCAAACCACTCAGCGCCTCAGTGATCTCCAGCGGTGTGGGTTCGTGGCCCAGGGTACTTTCGATCCCTAAATCTTGCAGGAATAACCTAAACTGACTGAGCTTTTCCGGATCAGGCTGGTCATGTACCCGGTACAAGGCACTGGCTTCATGTTTTTCCAACAAGCGTGCTGCCGAAACGTTGGCCAGGATCATACATTCTTCGATCAATTTGTGCGCGTCGTTACGGACCACAGGCACAATGGACTCGATCTTACGATGCGCATTGAAAACAAAACGGGTTTCTAAGGTTTCAAATTCAATCGCTCCGCGGGCCTGACGCTCTGACTTCAGCGCCATATACATCTGATGTAATTCACTAATATGCGGGTACAGATCTTGATATTGCTCACGTAATACTTCATCGCCCTGCAACATGGCGTGGACCTTAGTATAAGTCAGTCGGGCATGTGAGTTCATCACCGCTTCGTAAAAGCGATAGCCCGATAAACGGCCAGCTTCGGACACCGTCATTTCGGCCACCATACACAAGCGATCCACCTGAGGGTTCAACGAGCACAAACCATTAGACAAGACTTTAGGCAGCATAGGGACAACCTGCTCAGGGAAGTACACAGAGTTCCCCCGCGAGATGGCTTCTTTATCCAGCGCGCTGCCTTTTGGCACATAATGAGAGACATCCGCAATGGCGACCCATAAACGCCAGCCACCCGACTTTTTGCGCTCACAGTAAACCGCATCATCAAAGTCCCGGGCGTCTTCCCCATCTATGGTAAGCAAAGGCAGCGCGCGTAAATCAACCCGCCCCTGCTTATCCGGTTCGGCGACGAATTCGCCGTGTTCAGAGACCTGATCCAGCACAGCCTGTGGCCATTCATAAGGGATTTCATGGTTGCGCAACGCCACTTCAATTTCCATGCCCGGCGCCATATGATCGCCCAGTACTTCGGTGACTTTGCCCACTGCATTCATTTGCTCACTGGGGCTTTGGGTGATTTCCACCTGCACCATCTGATTGTGACGAGCACCATTTTCGCTGCCAGGTAAGATGATAATATCCTGAGTGAGGCGTGGATCTTCCGGCACCACGACCGCCATACCATGGTCAATAAAAAACCGACCGACCAGCGGAGCACGTTCTTTTTCAAGCACCCGCACAATGCGCGCGTCGACTTTGCCACCAGAGCCACGTGAGCCGGCTTTCGCCAGCACCCAGTCGCCGTGTAATACTCTGTCCATTTGGTACTTAGTGATGAACCAGTCTTTGGCTTCCCCTTCTACTTCCAGAAAGCCAAAGCCATCACGGTGCCCGATCACCCGACCCTTTACCAGGCCATCGTCGGTTGGGATCACGTAGCATTTAAACTTGTTGAAAAATAACTGACCATCGCGTTCCATCGCTCTGAGACGGCGCTTAAAGGCAATCTGCCTTTCGTCTTCAAAGACTTTAAGGTCCTGGCATAACTGATTGAAATTGTTTTTATTATTGCTTTTCTGTATATGGTCAAGAATAAACTCGCGGCTGGGCACCGGGTTGTCGTATTTTTCTTGCTCTCGGCTGAGATAGGGATCCTGTTTAGACATTCACTGAGTATGTAGAGAAGTTATACGACTATTCTAACTCAAATCCTGTCAATGGCCCACCTAACCTTGCGCTTTTTAAAACACTCAGGCATGCATCCGCTGATGACAGGACTGCAGTGCAGAGGCACTTTGCTTGGCAAACTGATGTAAAGCAGACCAGTCGATATCGCGCTCCTGCGCCGCACGCCGCCGGGTCTGATGCAATGCCTGGCGCAATGCATATAACCCCAACTGCTCGACTTCGTGCTCCAGTTGCAGCAGCTTTTCACGCAGCGATTCGTCTGCCTGAATGTCAGCCAACCCACGCAACTGGGCAAATTCATAATCCAGTCGGTCACTGAGATACATCAACCGCGAGGAAAATTCGGAACGTTCAGATGATCCACGCAACTGGCGTTCGACAAAGGCCAGATCCACATAAGCCGCTTCAGTTGCCGCCAGACCACTGTTGTTCTGCTGCACAATATCTTCTAGCGCCTGTCTTAGTATGGTGATGCGTAACGGCTTTTCCAGACAGGTGTAAATTCCCGCCTGCTGATAAGCCTGACGCGCTTGCTGGTCTACATCGCCAGTCAGGGCCATCACTACCGGAGGGTGGGCCAGTCCAAGCTTGGCAAAGCGCGACTGATACCACTCCAGGCCGTGGCCGTCCGGTAAGTGCATGTCCAGCAAAACCACATCAAAGTGACTTTGGGTTAAATGCTGCTCCGCTGCTGCCAGCGTTTCAACCATCTGATAATCAAGCCCCAGGGTATCGAGATATCCGCGCACAACCTCACGGTTAAGGTGGCTATCTTCAATCACCAGGACAGACATATCACCCAGCGTCGTTGGCCTGCTGTCGAGCGCCTCTGACTGCTCGCCCTGCTGCGAGTTGACCTGGATCTCAAAGAAAAACTCGCTGCCCTGATCCGGGACACTTTCGACTTCCAGGTCAACTCCCATGTTTTCCAGCAATTGTTTACACAAGGCCAGACCCACCCCGGCGCTATCTGCGATGGCGCGTGGCGAACCAAATGTGACAAAGGGCTCAAAGACCTTTTGCTGCTGAATACGGCTTAAGCCAATACCGGTATCTTTGACGGCAATTCGCAGTTGATGACGGCTGGGGTTCAGTGCATAACCATAGACGATCAACTCCACTTCACCGCGCTCCGTGTATTTAATCGCATTGGATAACAGATTTTTAATCACCAGCGTAAAGGGGTCTTTGTCAATCATGACCTGCAGATTGGTATCAATGCCTTGCATTGTCAGCGACAGTTGTAGGTGCTTTTTCTCAGCAAGGGGTCTGAAGAAGGTGATTTGCTCTTTAAGATGGGTGGCGAGGTTAACCGGTTCAACTATGGTATTAGGCACAGCGCCACGTGCTTGTAACAAGATCTGATTGGCCAGATCCGACATCGACATGGCTGTGGCGATTATTACATCACAAAACTGCCCATGCTGCTGTGGCTCTCTCGGGGCCCGTTTGAGTAACTCTGCATGACCAACAATGGCGTTCAAAGGGGTTCTGAGTTCATGGCTAAGCAGGGTCAGCGAGCGCTCTTTGTGTTGTGCGGCGAGTTCAGCACGATGACGCAACTCATGGAGCTCTTTTTCCCGTCGCCCGCTACACAGTAAGCACAAAGAGAAACACAAAATCAAGGGCATCACAATGACAGAAACGGAGAAAAACTGATTAACCCAGTTGTTGGTGGTCAGGCTGTCGTGCTGAGTGTAATGATGCAGCATCAGCAGGCGTACGGTAAACACGATAAACAGGCAAACACAGGCCAGGGAAAACGTCCAGTGTGCGGGCGAAAAGCTCTGCCACTGGCGTCGCTGGCCAAGCCATAAAGCGCGCAGACATAAGAGCATACCCAGTGCCCAGCCCAGATAGTTTAAAATCACTCTGGCGATAAAGTTAGCGTCAATGTAGGTGTAATATATGTAGCCGGGGAAAAATACGCCCGCCAGTAACACCCAGGGCCAGATAAGTCTTGGTACCGAAAAAAATTCCTCACTACCGCGGCTTAAACAATACAGGCCAATAAAGATCAGACTATTTGAAATAAAAATGGTCCAGGTCACAGACAGTGAAAAAGAGGCAATGAAAATACAGCCAAACGCAGTACAGACAGAAAAACCAGCCCATAACCGGGTCCCGAGCAGACGGCGATGGATAAACCAGTTGACCAGCATAAACAGCGCGCACACGCACGACGTCAAAGCCAGGATCTGTAAAAGTTGTTTCGGATCGCCCATACCGCATCAAACATCGTCAAAAAGAACTACTAGTATAGTATTAATTTTGTGCTACCTGGAAGCAAAATCTAATCCATCCGACATTACACGGGATTACACTTCATACTTTTGTCTTGAAATTACCTCACCAGATCATGCCAGCTTATCCGAATGGATGGATATCTCATGATCGCAAAGTGCCTATCATAATACTTTAGCAACCCTCAGTTACCGTGATAAGCTAATGAAAAACAAGCCGAGTTCGCCATGCGCCCGGAACAATCCTCTCTCGTTAATTTACATCTGGCTGTGCTGCTATTTGGCGGTACGGCGTTATTCTCCAAACTCATTTCCCTGTCTGCACTCGATATCACGGTCTATCGTACTGCCATCGCATTTGTTACCTTAACCTGCATTTTGAAATTCAAAGGCAGTGTATTCAAACTCAACGCCCGCAAAGACTATGGCGTGGTGTTCATACTGGGTGTCTGCGTTGGACTGCACTGGGTGACCTACTTTGCCGCCATGCAAATGGCCGGCATTGCCGTGGGCGTAATCGCCTTTTTTACTTACCCGGTGATCACTGTGCTACTGGAGCCGCTCTTTTTCCACAGTAAGCTCAAGCGCAAAGATGTCTTTACAGCGCTCGTCGTCATGTTCGGTATTTATTTACTGGTGCCCACCAGCGATCCTGGCAATCAAATTACGCTGGGAATAATGACCGGGGTGATTTCAGGCGCTTTATTTGCGCTGAGAAACTTGCTGCAAAAGAAGTTGTTTTCCAGCTATGGCGGGCCACACACTATGTTTTATCAAACTCTGGTAGCCAGCCTGATGCTCTGCGCCTTTGTAGAGGTGCCACCAACAGAGTTAAGCGCAGAAAACCTCATGCTGATTGTCCTGGCTGGCTGTGTATTTACCGCCATCCCGCATGCCTTATTTGCGTCCAGTTTACGTTACTTATCAGCCACCACCGCAGGGCTGATTTCTTGCTTGCAGCCCTTGTACGCAACTGTATTGGCTTATATGCTGTTGGCAGAAACCATCACTCTAACCACCCTGGCAGGGGGCGTCCTGGTTGTCAGTGCTGCCTGCTATGAAACGTGGTCGATCACAAGGAACAAGCTATGATCCAGGTTTATGCACACCGAGGTGCCAGTGGAAACTATCCGGAAAACTCGCTCAGCGCCATTAAAGCGGCACTGGAAGTGGGCGTCGATGGCATAGAACTCGATGTGCAAAGTTGCCTGGATGATTACGCCATTATCCATGATACCTGGCTGGACCGAACCACCAACGGCCGGGGTAAAGTTAATGAAACCTCTCGTGCGGCACTGACCCAGCTTAAGCTCAGCAATAACGAGTCTGTGCCTACACTGCAACAGGTACTGGATACCATAGGTCAGCAAACGACGATTAATCTGGAGCTCAAGCATACCTTCAGCCTGGACAAGTTTGTTGCAACCATAGAAGAGAATGTGCAGCGTGGCACAATTGCCAGACATCAGCTGTTACTGTCTTCTTTTGATCACCACCAGCTGTTGTGGCTCAAACAAAAACTCCCCTGGGTAAGGATCGGTGCGCTCACAGCCTCAATTCCGCTCACTTTTGCCCAGTTTGCCCAACAGCTCCACGCCGAGAGTATTCATATGGACAAGAACTTCATTAACCACGAATTTGTTCAGGATGCCAAGCAGCGCGGCCTTAAAGTTCTGGCTTATACCGTCGATAAGGCTAAAGACATTGAATTAATGTTAGATTATGGGGTAGACGGCATATTCAGTAATTACCCCTGTTACGCCAAAATGGTGGTGCAACAACAGCTAAACCAGACGTCTGCGGCTAAGCAGGGAAGCAAGTAGCTCACCGGATTATGCCGCTGACCAAAATAAATTGCTTAACCTGTAAACAGTTGCACCTGCCGGGTTTACTCTATACTGTATGCTAAACGGCACAGTGAAGAGCCTAATATGAGTTTGTACATGCGCATCTATAATTTGATCGAAGAATCTTTGTTCTTCACCCTGACTCGCAAGATTTTTGGTAATCTGGGGTTTTTGTTAGTTTTCCAAATCATTACTTTACTGTGGCTACACAGTGAGCTGGCCGAACAAAGTGGCACTACCAGCGTGTTCTGGTTGTTGGCACTGGTGTCGGTGGGTGCCTTTATCTTCACCTTCTTTTATATGCGCTACCTGATCGTGCGCCCTGTGCAGGCCATGCGAGACACACTGGAGCAAATTAACCGTCAGGACGGCGACCTCGATGCCAGGCTGCCGCAGTTCACCTATGATGAGTTTCGCGACCTCAGCGAGCAATACAACACCTTTACTCAGCACCTCAGCGAACTACTGGCTGCTACCTACCAAAGCGCCGAAGCGGCTAACCGCAGCAACCAACAGGTAACCGACTCAATGAAGCAAACGGCTCTACTGGGCGGCCAACAAATCGATCAGGGCGATACCATTATCGCCGCCAGCGATCAGGTCACACACAGCTTGCAAAGCATAGTACACAACACCGATCAGGTTTATCAGGCCAATACGGAAAGCCTGCATTTTGTTCGAGGCTCATCACAGTCACTGGCAACCCTGGTCAAAGAGGTGCAGCAAATTACCCATCTGCTGGGCAGCTTTTCATCCACCGTGGCCGGACTCAAAGAAAACAGTGAGAACATCCGCAGTATATTGAAAATGGTTGAAGAGTTTTCCGATCAAACCAACCTGCTGGCACTCAATGCTGCCATCGAGGCGGCGCGAGCTGGGGAAGCGGGGCGTGGCTTTGCCGTGGTCGCAGATGAAGTTCGCAATCTGTCGGTCAAGGTGAATGACGCCACCCGGCAGATCAGTGACTTTATTAATCAGATGGATGTGCTGGTCGGTGAAACCCATCAGGAGTCAGAGCAGCTGATAGACCACTCCAGCTCTGCCGAGCAGGCCATTCGCACCACATCACAGGGTTTTGCTGATATGTCTGAAGACTTTGAACGTAATCAGTCGCAACTGGAAGAGATTGTCAGTGCCGTCCATCAGCTCGAATCCACTCAGCAACACACGCACGAGTCAGTACAACGTATTGTTGAGCTGGGACAATCCGCCAAAGCACAGATCGATACCGCTCTGGCGGACTGTCAGGATGCACAGCAGCGCTCCACCAGAACACAGCAAGAACTCAAGCGTTTTGTATAGGGCCTGCAAAGGCCCCTCCAGCTTAGTCTGGCCTATGCTCTGTCAACATCAAATGCAATCACCTCTTTGAGCTGGGTTTTACCAGTTGCCAGCATGACCAGGCGATCGACGCCCAGCGCCACCCCGGCACACGCAGGTAGTCCTTGCGCCAGCGCCGCCAGAAAGCGTGGGTCTTTTGCCACAGGTGCCAGACCCATTGCTGCACGCAACGCGTTATCTTCATCAAAACGCGCGCTCTGCTCAACCTCATCTGTTAACTCATTGAAACCATTGGCCAGCTCCATACCTCGGTAATAGAGTTCAAACCGTCCTGCCACTCTGGGATCCGCGGCGTTGAGCTGTGCCAGCGCAGCCTGGGAGGCCGGAAAATGATAAACAAAGCACGGTGCCTGCTGACCAATCAGAGGCTCAATTTCCATACAGAACAACAATTGCAGTAGCGTATCGCGGTGTTGTTCCTGCTCTGCAATATGGCCGTGGCCGCGCAGCGATGCCAGCTGTCTTAATTCATCCATAGAAGCGCTCAGCGGATCCAAGCCCAGGTGCGTGATAAAGGCCTGCTGATAACTCAGTGAATCGGCTTCAGGGCAGCCCAGGATTGCCTGCATTAAGTCGTTCACTTCCGCCATCAGCGCAAATTCATCAAACCCGGGTCGATACCACTCCAGCATGGTGAATTCGGGGTTATGATGTCGGCCTGATTCTTCATTGCGAAACGCCTTACCAATCTGGTAAATCGCGCCACTGCCGGCAGCCAGCAGCCGCTTCATGGCAAATTCCGGTGAGGTTTGCAGATACAATGGCGTACCGCTGGCATGACCCGGTCCGACAAATGTGGTTGAGAAGGTGGCAAGATGAACGTCCGTCACTGAGGCTTGTGCCAGACTCGGGGTTTCGACTTCAAGGACTTCTCGTGCGGCAAAAAAGGCACGAATTTTAGCGAGGATAGCGGCACGCTGACGCAGGGTCTCGATACTGGCACTCGGTGCCCAAACAATATCAGACGTTCCACCAGATGCTGAATGACTCATAATAACTCCGGACAAAAAAATCCCGGTCGGGACCGGGATTTACAGGTGACTTGTCGATGCAGACTCACTTAATCACAAGCGAGATAGCAACAAAGCGTACAGGCTTACTTAACACGACTCACGTATTCGCCGCTGCGCGTATCTACTTTGATCACTTCACCGATTTGTACGAACAAAGGAACACGTACCACAGCGCCCGTGCTCAGCGTCGCAGGTTTACCTCCGGTGCCTGCTGTATCGCCTTTCAGGCCTGGATCTGTTTCAGTGATCTCCAGCTCAACGAAGTTAGGCGGCGTCACAGCAATTGGACTGCCGTTCCACAATGTGATGGTACACACATCGTTTTCAACCAACCACTTCACGCTATCGCCCAGTGCTTTTTCATCTGCCGCGATTTGCTCGAAGGTTTCGTTGTTCATAAAGTGCCAGAACTCACCATCTGTGTACAGGTAAGCCAGATCGGTGTCCATGACGTCTGCACCTTCAACCGATTCACCAGACTTAAAAGTTTTCTCTAAAACTTTACCTGAGATCAGCTTACGGATCTTAACACGGTTAAACGCCTGGCCCTTACCGGGCTTGACCACTTCATTTTCCAGGATGGAGCAAGGCTCTCCATCGATCATAATTTTTAGGCCGCCCTTGAATTCGTTGGTGCTATAATTCGCCATCGTATCCTCTAATCTTTGTATTTCGAGTAATAAACCCGCTAATGATACAAATAAATGAAGTAAATTTGCATACTAACTGGCAAAAAGAATTGGCGAATGTGGTCACCAGTGCAGACGAGCTGCTTAAACTGGTGGGCCTGGAGGGCCACTTCAGTGAGCAAGACCTGGCCGCTAAGCGATTGTTTCCGCTCAGAGTTCCACGTCCCTTTATCGCAAAAATGCGTTATGGAGATGCCCGGGATCCCTTGCTGCTTCAGGTGCTGCCTCAGCATCAGGAATTCTTAGCCAAAGCCGGTTTTCACAAAGATCCCCTCGACGAACAGCAGGCAGCGCTGCCCGGACTGCTGCACAAGTACCGCTCCCGCGTGTTGTTGATGCTCAAAACCGGCTGCGCCGTGAACTGTCGTTATTGTTTTCGTCGTCATTTTCCTTATCAGGACAACCAGCTCAATAAACGTTCTTTACAGACCGTATTCGACTATCTGAGCGCACATCCTGAGATCAATGAGGTCATTTTGAGTGGCGGCGATCCTCTGATGGCCAAAGATGATATGCTGGCCTGGCTGCTTGAACACCTGGAAGCCATTCCACATCTCAGACGCCTTAGAGTGCACACACGCTTACCTGTGGTGATCCCGGCACGAATCACCGACGGCTTATGCGAGACGCTCAGCAGAAGCCGGTTAAAACCGGTTCTGGTAAATCACATTAATCATGCCAATGAAATCGATACACACTTTACAGCGGCAATGCAAAAGCTCAAACGTGCGGGCGTGATGCTGTTAAATCAGGCGGTATTGCTCAAAGGGATTAATGATAGCCTGGCGGCTCAACAGGCGCTAAGCGAAGCGCTGTTTGACGCTGATGTACTGCCTTACTACCTGCACTTGCTAGATAAAGTAGAGGGAGCGAGCCATTTTGACGTTGCAGAACAAGAGGCTATTACACTGATGCATGGACTACTGGATACCTTGCCCGGCTTTTTGGTGCCTAAGCTGGTCAGAGAAATCGGCGGCCAACCAAGTAAGACGCCGATTGATTTGGGACTGAGCCCGACCTGATACCACACACAAGCCAGGGCTTGCGAATTCAGGTTAGGCACAGCATATCAATGCCTACACGTAGACGTTGATATTATTGCCCATAGTGGCCGTGGTTGACTTTGCTGGAGCTGAATTACCAGCAGACTCAATTAGGGCCAGGGCGGCTTGTCCATCTGCTTTTTGCTGTTTTTTGGCTAGCTGCGCGCTCATTACTTCGCCGCTTTGCCCTGTCCCAGACATAGCAGGTAGGTTACTTCCGGATATATTCATAAGCTTATACCTGACAAGATTGATGGATCCAAGTACAATATCGGCCAGTTCCCGTAAGTCTTTAGGAAAAATATGCAAGCCGTTATCGAAAAGCTGAATGAAAATCTAAAACTTGTTTACCGTCAAGCACTTGATGCCGATAAAAAATTAGACGAACTGCAGCAGCAAGGTCACGGAAAATTCCAGGCATTGTTTGCTGAAGACGCCGGGTTTGATTTTGCTGCTAAGCGTTTTAAGCCTTATGTGCTGGACGTCGCGGCGGATGTCGAAGCACTCAGCCAGACTGAACAACTAGACGAAGCACAACTTAAAAAAGCGGTTTTTAAGCTCCAGCAGCTTATCCAGTTACTCGCCACATTTAAGTAAAGCGCAGCAAAACCACTGGCCGGGTGAGCCAACCCGGCGATGCCGCAATTACCCTTTCACTTTGTCAGCAATTTCTTCTTTGTACCAAGTGCTTAACAGCCGTTTATCATAGTAGAACTCACTGTCTCGCCCGGTTCTCACTCGGTCCATAAACGACAGATCTTTGAGCACCTTCTCCTGCGCCTGCGCCACAACCGCACCATTGTTGTCGGTGAGCGTGTAGCTGATTTTCAGACGCGGGAAGAAAATGGGTTTAACAACCCGGATGTCGTGCATGTTAAAGCGCACATCACCCGCCAGGTCTATATCTTCAAAAGTGATATTCAGCTGATAACCCTCGGGTGTCTGTGTCATCAACTTGCTCAGGTGCTTTTCAAGCTGCGAGGCCACCCGTTTGTGGTAACCCGCTTTGCTTTCATTGGCCGGCACCACATCGCGATAATCATTAAAGTCGCGCCAGGTGACATTGGCTTCGCCGGCCTGCGCAGCCAATGGACTCAGGCAAAGCAACGCTATTGCATGTAAAAGTTTCATGGTGTTCTCCTCACGATTGCCAACCCATCTGTGATCGATGTTAGATATCGACCCTTAAATACTGTGCATTTTTTGCTGAACGCGCAATGAAAGGTAACATTTAACGACAATTTGATACCAATCCACTGATTTTGGCGGACTGGTATCCTTCATCCGTGTTACGACTTAACCGAAATGCGATACAGCAACGCATATAAGACGGGCACAACGCCTAATGTCAGTATAGTTGAAAACAACAAGCCGCCCATAATGGCCAGCGCCATGGGCTCCCACATCTCTCCCCCACCCAGATAGAGCGGCACCAGTCCCAGAACCGTGGTTGCGGTAGTAAGCAAAATAGGCCGCATGCGTTGCTGGGCGGCCTGGATAATGGCCAGTACCGCATCTTCTCCCTGCTCCAGTTCATATTTGATCCGCTCCAGTAACACAATGGCGTTGTTAATCACGATGCCCGCCAGTGAGATGATCCCCAGTAAAGTCATAAAGCCAAAAAATGACTGCCCGACCAGCAACCCGGCAACCACCCCGATAAAACCCAGCGGCACAGTGGTCAGGACAATGGCCGATTTACGTAACGAATTAAATTGGCCAACCAACAGGATCACAATAATGAAGATGGCAATGGGCATTTTCTCGGCGATAGACTGATTGGCTTTGCCAGAAGACTCAGCCTCGCCGCCCAGTTCATAGCTGTAACCAAACGGCCAGCTTTTCTGTTGCTCCTCAAGCCAGGGTTTGAGCTTAGAAAAGCCTTCATCGGCGGTGATGCCATCCAGCTGAGCACCCACAGTCACGGATTTGAGACGGTCTCGCCTGAGGATCTGCGCGTTTTCCCACACTACTTCAATATCCGCCACTTGCTTCAGTGGCACCGACTTACCCGAGGCCTGTGAGTACACCACCATAGCTTCGAGCTTACCAATATCCTGTCTGTCAGCGGCCACCGAACGCAGGGTAACCGGAATAAGCTCATCGCCCTCGCGATACCGAGTTAGTTCCAGCCCACTCAACCCCGTTTGCAAAGAGCTGGCAATGTCTTTACTGGATACACCGGCGCGGCGCGCGCGGGTCTGGTTAATTTTGATCTGCAGCTTCTTAATCGGCAAGCCCCAGTCATCACTCACCGCCTTCAACCCCGGCGTGTTGCGCATTTGTGCTTTGAGTTGATTGACCAGTCCAGTCAGCACATCAATATCACTGCCAGATAAACGCACCTCAACCGGGTTGTCGATCGGTGAGCCATTTTCAATTTTTCGTTGCTTAATCAGTAAGTCGGGATGCCGCTGCAGCGCATAGGTCTCAATTTTTGCCATCAGTTCATCGATATGACGATAGGAGGTGGTCGACACTATCATCAGTGCGTAGTTTGAACTGGTCGGCTCCGGGGTATGCGTCAGCAGGAATCTGGGTCCTCCGTTGCCCACATAGGTGACCCAGTTGGTTACGCCTTTATCACGCGACTCGTTGACCTTCAACTCGCGCTGTAAAAAGGCTTCCATATCCTTGACCATGGCTTCGGTGGCACTCAGACGCGTGCCAACTGGCAGCTCCAGCTCAACTTTAAAGTAATCCCTGTCAGAGGGTGGGAAAAACAACTTAGGCACCAGCTGCAAGCCCTGCAATGCGAGGACAAACATCAACACACATCCGGCGAGAGTCATCCAGCGGTGCTTGATAAGCCCCATCAGAATGTTTTTATAAACCAGATACACGCCCGCATCGTAATTAGCAGCCTCGGATTTTACCCGGGTGAACAGCACACACAGCATAGGGATCATAGTCATTGCCAGTAACCAGGAACACAACAAGGTAATGGTCACGACCTTAAACAAAGAGGCGGTATATTCCCCGGTGGCGGATTCTGCCAGGAAAATAGGCAAAAACGCCGCGCCTGTGGTCAGCGAAGACACCAGTAGGGGCACTTTAAGCTCATCTGCCGAGTCTACCGCGGCCTCGACCGCCGACTTGCCGCGCTCCATCTGCACCATAATACTTTCCGACATCACAATGCCGTTATCCACCAGCATGCCCAGTGCAATGATCAGTGCGGCCAGAGAGATCTGATCTATGCTGATATCAAAAAACGACATCGCCAGTATGCCAAACACCATACTCATGGGGATCAGGCTGGCCACAATCAAACCGGTTCGCAGCCCTAAGCTGAATAGCATCACCAGGGTCACCACCAGCACCGCCTGAACCAGGTTAGAGACAAAATCATCTACCTTTTGCTCAACCTCTCGGGGCAAAAAGGACAGTAACTCAAAGTCCACACCAATCGGATACACAGACTCCAGATAATGTATGGCATCGAGCACCTGTTCACCCAGTAACAGGTTATTGCCCCCCTGGCGCATAGAAATGGCGATCGTCATACCGCGCTCATCCGCAACCCGCACCTTTACTTTGGCCGGATCAACATAATCACGGTACACCCTGGCAATGTCACTGAGCAGGATCACCTGCTCCGACCCAGCAATATTAATGATAGTGCCGGCAATGTCTTCCACCGATTCAAAATTACCACTTGGCTCCAGCGCCAGTGTTTCATCTTCAATAAAAATGGAGCCGCCCGGGTTAACAATATTGCGCGCGGCCAGCTGATCTTTAAGTTGCCCCGGTGAAATGCCCAGAGATGCTAGCTTGGCATTTTCAAACTCAATAAAAACACGCTGCTCCTGGGCACCAAAGATCTCCACTTTGGCCGCTTCAGGCAACCTGAGTAACTCATCTCTGACCTGCTCGGCCACTTCTTCCATTTCGCGGTAGGTATAGCCCTCGGCAGTCAGCCCGATGACAACACCAAACACATCGCCAAACTCGTCATTCACTATGGGCTTTTGCGCATCGCTGGGCAGGTCGCTTTCCACGGTTTCAATCTTACGGCGCAGGTTGTCCCAGATGGGCCGCATTTCTTTGTAGCTTTCTTTAATATTGACACTGACGATTGAGACCCCGGTTTTCGAGGTGCTTTTCACAAAATCCAGTTCCGGAATTTGTTGTACGACCTTTTCAATTTTGTCCGTGACCAGCTCTTCGACCCGTTGCGGGCTCGCACCGGGAAAGTAAGTCACCACCTGTGCCGTTCTGATGATAAAACCCGGGTCATAATCCTTGGGCATCTTGTTAAACGCCACGATGCCGAAAAACAGTAAGGCAAAGATCAAAACCCAGGTGGTGCGATTATTCTCTAATGCAATTCGGGTGATGTTCACTCACGACCTCCCTGGAATTTCACAACCTGTTGCTCAGTCACCTTGCTCATGCCTGCCGTGACCACGTGCGTGCCAGCCGTCACCCCGGAGATCACAGGGAACCCGAGCGAAGACACTTCTCCTATTTGTACCGGCGTTTTCGCTATTTTACCTTTACCGTCACCGATTGATGTAACCGTCCACACATAGTGGCCTTTATCGTCTTTTAGCACCGTTGACAGAGGCAAATAAAGGCGAGACTGGGTTTCACTTGGTGCACTGGCCATCACTTTGGCGGTCATCCCTGGCAAAATGTTATAGCCCGGAGGAGGCAACATACCCAGCGTCACCTCGTAGGTTTTTGTCACTTCATCAGCCTGGGTGCTCACCTCAACAAACGTCAGCTCAAAGCGCTTGCCTTCAATCGCTGCAAATTCTGCAAACACCTGTTTTGGCGTGTCTTTGCTGACGTGGATCATAATACTTTCCGGCACATTTACTTTCAGGTTAATGTGTTCTATGTCCTGTAAGGTCGCCACCACCTGCTTAGCCTGTACTTCTTCAAATTGTTCAACGTGTGTACGTGCAACAATCCCCGAGAACGAAGCCTTTAATTGAGTGTAGTCCAGATTATTTCTGGCATTGGCCAGTCTGGTTTTGGCACTGGCAAACTGAGACTTCAGCAAGTCATAATCCGACTGACTGATGGTGCCGGTGACAATCAGCTGCTTGCCTCGCTCAAAGTCGGCTTCGGCTTTTTCAAATGCCGCTTGTGCTTCTTCCAGCGCCAGCTTGTAATCGGTGTCATCGAGTTTTGCAATCACATCCCCCTTGCTAACTTCCTGACCTTGTTTCACATTCAGGTGGGCCAGTTCACCAGAAACTTTAAACGACAGATCGGCGGTGCTAGCCGCATCGACCACCGCCGGAAACTCCTGCAGCGGTCCGAAGTTATTGACGCTGAGCTCAATGGTTCTGACTGGTCGCAACTGTGGCGCTTTCTCAACTGACGTCTGTGGCTCAGAGCACGCAGACAAACCTGTCGCCATGACGACAACTAACAGGAAGGTGTGCTTTCTTATCATAGGTGATCACCGCTATATCGTTTTTGATTTACTGATTATTGTGTCTGCACTGAATACATCAACTGCACGCAAGAGCCTGATCTAACGTCTAAAATGATGTATTCAAATAAGGGATTAAAGGCTCTTTTAAAAATAGCAGCCTTTTGGGTTTATGTGGCAACAAATGTCAGGAATAGTTCCGCCCATCAGATTTTTATGATTGATCAGAGCACAAATAAGAAGTGGAACTGCCCGTCCCACTTCTTCAGGTTCAAAACCCGCTCACATCATTGCCTGCACCTAGATGCGCTCGGGTATCGCGGTTAAACGCCTTCCACAATCAGGCGCGTATCTGGCAGACAAGATAAGTGCGGAATCGCCAGATCCGGGCGTTCCATCCGGTTTAGCGCATTGAGTGCCGCTGCAATAGCCCCTTCCTGCCAGCCGGGCAAAGAGGACAACTGATCACCCACAATAAAGAAGTTAGGCTGAGTTTCGCTGCCATCCGTCGCTTTCACTGCGCTCCCCTGAGCCAGCATATTAAAGTGATGCACAGCCTGATCGCCTACCACATGCCACTGCGCCCAGCCACCTTTGATATAAGGCATATTCTGCCAGGCAATTGCCAAACCATGCTCCAGACCCTCACCAAATGCCTGACCGAACAACTTTGCGCCATCACGCGCTTTGTCCAGGCGCGCCTGGACTGGCAACCGGCCCCATTCATAAGCGATTTCAGAGAAGTTATAGGCCCCGGTGAGTACGCCTTTTTGGTCATGGTAGGCGGTGGAGGGGTACCAAATTTGGGTAACATCGTTGTCTGTCCAGGAGATACCACCAAAGATAGGCACTACGCCAATTTCCGAATCAGGCACACTCAAAATATCAACATTTGTACAGTCATCATGGACTTCTTTGACCTGACTGCCCTGCCATAAGTAGCGGTCGGCCTGCCAGCCTACCTTGGTGGTACAGGCCAGGAACTTGGCTTTATAGCCACCATGATCATCGACAAACTGAGACTGATACACGGCCTGTAATGCTGATTTAAAATCGCTGTTGAGGCCCACCTGGCTGGTCGGGTCCTGAAGCGTCTCTGACAGGATCTCTTTTAAGAAAGGAATGGCCAGGTTACAAAAACAATAATCAGCATAAACAACGTCAAGGTCCTCGGTACCCAGTTTCGCTATAGAGATTGCGAACTGCTGGCGGGATGTATCCCAGTCAATACGCTTCACCGGGCTGTTGAGCAAGATAGTCCCGCCCAGCTCCGCTACATGCTGGGCAAACGCATGCTGTACCTGATCCATGCCTCCTACGGGCTGAAATAAGGTCGCCTGCCAGAGGAAATCTACAGGCTGGTAAAAGCGTGTTTTATCCCAAAATTCCGACGCCAGCAGGCTATCGAAGCTCAATGGTTCTGCAATTGTACCAGCATCAACACCCGGCAGTTCAGTATAGCCAGCACGGGAACGGCCATTCTCCAATCCATCTTCCCCGGCTGTCACAACGTATTTGCCGACGTTGGGGCCGCTGGGTACCAGCTCACCGAAGCTGATCATCAACTCCTTAAGCTGCTCGGCGCGACTCTGCACATCCCGGTCAGTCACACCACATTCCGTGGTTTTAATCAGCTGCTCGGCATTCTCAAACACCATCTGAGCAAGCCAGCCCCGGGTATTGTGGTCAAGGCGCCGATAGACCAATGGTAAACCAGAAAAGCTGTCCGACATCTGTACCAGGTTCGATTCACTGTTCATCACATAGACTTCAACATCCACACTGAACTGTTTCAGATATGACAACAGACGTTTATGGCTAGATGGAATGCGGCCTGGACCAGCATTCAGATAGGGTTCTGCGTCACCTTGTGGCCGGTCAAAACGCACCACCTGAGGCTGGCCTGGCTTGGAGTTAAATAGCTGGCTGTCAACATCTTCGATTAAGGTGTCACCGGTACGCAGGCTCAAACAACGCCCCCCGGTGCGGTTTTGTGCTTCGAGCACCGTCACTTCCATGCCCGACTGTTGCGCCAATAACTCATAGGCTGTCGTCAGACCGGACACACCGGCGCCAATGATCACGGCTTTCTTACCCTGATACTTGTTCTTAGTCAGAGTTACCGGCCCCGGCGTGACTTTGAGTTGCTGATTGGTCGCATCATCCAGCGCGGCATGCGCCCTGGCTTTAGGATGTTGCTGAAAAAAACGTGCGCGTGATTGGTGTTCTGCCATGAGTTGCTCCTTAAAAAACACCGCCCCCTGCCAGCTCGTTTACTGTGGTTAACTGGTACACATTAAAAATGCGCACAATGGCATAACACATAGAGCCAGCCTGGTGGCCTGGGATAATAAACTGTCCCTACTACCAGCTGACTCCAGTAAGGTTTACCGCCCGTATCGCAGAGTACTATCTGTGGTACAAACAAGGCGCGATATCAGGCTCTGTAACTCTAGCTCAGTCACGCATATTCTGCCTGTTCAATAGGCTAATATATCCCGGGTTATCACGAGACAAACGGGTGCCTGCTGCACCTTTCCAACGCATCATCATTTAATCAAAATACTCAACAGTTGGCATAAATCACCATAGACACCCAAGCAAAACAAATATAATCAATCACTTAAAAATGGAATGTCCATTGCTTCATACTTTGCACTGTAACCAAGAACGATCAATATAAGGTAAACAAAGTATGATTACGCAACCACTCAGTCAGACGAGAAATGTGTTTCTCGTCGCCGTTCTGCTACTTCAGACTGCTCAGCTCATTTGGGAACACTTCAACGGAGGAGTCGTCACTCATCATTTATTAATGCGTGCCGATCTACCGGGCATTTCAAACTGGTGGGGGTTACTCATCTTGCCTGCACTGGTATTGGTAACTGGTATGCATGTTCAGGCAAGGCTAACTGCGCATGCACAAGACGAAACCGCGCGCCTTAAAATCTGGCACAATGTACAATTGGGGTTTTGTATACTGCTACTGTTCAGCCTGTGTCAGGCAATCGTATTCAGCCTCGGCTGGCATGATCTGGCTAAATACATGTTACTTGGATTGTTAATCACAGCCCTGTTTGTACCCCTGCACAGAATGGAGTACATCCTGGGTTATGTGCTCGGGGCCTGTCTGCTGTCGGGGCCCGCCATGCCTTTTGTCGGTGTACTGTTGTTTACTCTGGTGTCAGTTGTGTCTCACTTTGCCATCAAACCGCTGATCGTATACCTGTGGCGCAGCAATCGCAGTGCGGCCTGAGAAATCCCCCTGACGCGCCTGGGCTAAGTGCCTTGCGCGTCAGTGTAGCGATTGATCAATAAGCTGGCGACCTGCTGCTTAACCGCGCGCTTGTCGCTGGGGTCTACGCCAAAGCGTTGCGCCAGCAGGGCAATTTCTTCGTCTGTAAGATTGAATGACAAACGTTGTCGGGTTTTTTTCGATTTGACTTCTAAATCGAGGATTTTTCGGATCATATCCGACGGCGTTAACTCTTCATCGATGGCCTGTTTTTTCAGGCTTTTCTGCACCTCTGTGGTTAAGTCAAACGCCATTTGAGTCGCCCGCAGCGCCCGCTCCTGACGCTGCCATTTCGCTTGTTTATCGGTCACGAGTCGGCTCCGGGAAACAGATCAACAATATCACTGAGTGGTCGTGTCAGCGTCAGGGACACTTCCGTCTCTCCGCCGTCCCAGACTTCAATATTGATACTGTGCTTTTCATCAGGCGAAACCAGCTCAATCACCTCGCACACTTCCCCGCTTTCATCCTGATACCTTGGCAGTGTGCGCTCCCGGTAATCCTGCTCATAATAATAGGCGACATAAGGCGCTTCACTTTGCTGATAGCTCTGCCCAAGAAAGCGTTCGAATGCCGCCGGCTTTGCCTGTGTTTCGATCTGGGTCAGTGACTCTTCATCGAAGATCCGGGCAAATTCATCAAGAGTGAATATGGCATCCACATCATCGCGCTGGATCTTCACAGAAAAGTTCGCAAACTCCTCACCATCATCCTGCTCAATCTGTAAGAATACGACTTTACCTGACTCAGACTCCAGCACAAACTCATAGTCAGCACTGCGCTGGTACTGATAGGTTTGTACCGCAGTAACCTTTAGCGTCTGGCCTTTCAACCAGTCCGGGTAGGCAAATGAATCGATCACGGTCAGCATATCACCCACGCGTAAATCACGAGCATGATTGAGCTGGCGCTCTGGCGTTTTCTTAGATTTAAAAAAACCAAACATAACTCACCTTTAAGAAATTAGAGAAGGCAAAAAAGGAGGCCAGGCCTCCTTTTTTCAGTCAAGCCACATTATTTTGCTTGCTTTGCCTTAATGCGGTCCAGAATATCATTGCTCTTTTGCGTTGTACCAATACCTGCTTCAGCCATTTTGGCTTTCAGATCAGCACCCGTTGCCGCAGCTTCCAACTCTTTGGCGGCAGCCAGTTGGTCCTGCCGGTCCAGCTGACGCTGCTTAATGCGCTCAAGAGACTGACGTGCATTCACCATGGATGATTCATTGGTGTTCAGAGTACTGTTGACCGCCATCGTGGCCTTCTGTACGCTTTCGGTCGTTTTTACCATAGTCAGTTGACGCTGGTTTTCTTTGATCGACTTTTCTGCATCTTTGACTTGTTGTTTAAGTAAAATAACATGCTTAGTAAAACCATCCAGCACTTGCTGATGCTCTTCTTTCTCAGTTTCAAACTCACCAATTTTTTCGGCAATTTCGACCGCCAGCGCTTCGTTGCCCTGTTGCAGTGCCTGACCTGCATATTCTTCGTGCTCGGCAATGCTCTCGTCCAGCGCGGCCAGTTTGCGCTTGGTCTGCATTTCTTTCGCCATCACTTCAGTGAGGCTCTTTTTGGCTTTCGCCAGGGCATTTTTCGCGTCGGCAATTTCCTGCTCAAAAATACGGATGCCATTGGCATCAACAATCGACTCGCCCACTTCACGGGCACCGCCACGCACAGCAGTAAATAACTTCTTTAGAATACTCATTTCACTTCTCCACTATTAATCTTTTAAGTACACAGTCACAGCATCCAGTGCTTCGATGGCATTGTCTGCCAGCGTGACCAGTTCGTGCGTTATCTCATCGATGGAGGAGGAAACAGCCAGCGCGCCAAAAATAGCGTACTGTTCATCAATTTTAGCAAACGCACTCAACGGGATCGGCACATTGAGTTTTAACAGTGCTTCGTTTAACTCATTCAGTAACTCAGGCTTCACTTCGTTCTCGTTGAACAGATAACTGATACACACCAGTTGCTCTTCTGTCTGAGTTACAAAGATCGGTAATTCGTCATTTCCCTCTACAATCACTTGCAATACATCCTGCTCGCCCTCATTGGAGATCAGAAAGGATTCGAAGTTAGCACCTTCTGTTTCAAACGATGCCAATTTGATTGATAACTCATTTAATTCCATCTTTCTTTACCTTTTGGTTTTGACATATTATGTCTGAGTTAAGATTTGCATGTGCGACATAATATGTCAACACTGTTGCGTTAATTTTTATACAGTTCATCTTCGGTTTGCCATGCCTGGCGGTAATAATCGTACAGTACACCTGAGCCTAACCGGTTGACTTCAATCTCTTTATTCTTGTCAAAAAAGCGATTAGGAAAGACAAAAGAAGACAGTAAATAGTTTTTACTGACCCAGTTACTCGCCACCGGCAGCCCCTCAACGGATGTAATTCTGGCGCTGGCAGGTTGACCGGTACGAGTCGCTATGGTCCATCCCCACTGACCGAAAGATGGAATATTTTGCTGATACTGCTCAACATGGGTAAAGCCCGCCTGCTTTACGGTTTTTGCAATGCTTATAAAGGCCTTTTTGGCATGATAGGGCGAGGTTGACTGGATAGCCAGCGCCCCATCTGGTGCCAGTAATTGCCTGACATGATTATAAAAATAATCACTATACAACTTATTCAGATCCGGGTGGTTAGGATCAGGCAGGTCAATGATGATGGTATCGAATTGCAGACCACGGTCCAGCATGCGCTCAACTTCTAAAAAGGCATCTGCAACGATCACCTCTGCCCTTGGGTCGTTCAGCGCGTTGTGATTCAGCTGCACTAGCTTAGTTGTGATCTCAGGGCGCGCCTCAAACCCTTGCCCCTGCAAACCAAACAGCGACAACAACTGGCCGTCCAGGTCAATCAAAGTAGCGCTTTGCACCGGCCACTTAAGCACGTCGCGCAATGCCAGCCCATCTCCGCCACCAATGATCAGCACCCTATCGTGCCGGTTTGATGCCAGCATAGGCGGATACACCAGCATAGTGTGGTAGATTTGCTCATCCGCCGATGAGAACTGTAAGCGGCCATTTAAGAACAAATCGTGAATGGGCGCCGCCTGCGTGCGGCTGAGCCGCTCGGTGATCACCACATGCTGGTACTTGGTCGATTCAGAATAAATGACCTTGTCTTTGTAGAGCACATTGCTAAGGTCTTTCATCCAGCCACTGCCGTGCAGCAATATGATGGCAAAGATACCCAGCAACAGGATGTGACAGACCAGCAGGAGTTTGGCAAAGCGCACATAGTTAAAATAGCGCCATAAGAAGATCAGCCCGGCAACGATATTGAACAAAGCCGTCCAGGCTGCGGCCTGCATAATCGGCAAAGCCAGCATGATCATCACCCAGATAGCCGCCCCGACACCGGCGCCAATGTAGTCAGCACCATAAATGGTGCCGGCGTTATTCTCCAGAAAGCGGCCATACACCTGCTGGCGAATACGGGCAATTAGGGGGATCTCCATGCCAATCAGGATCCCCAAAATAAGCCCGAATATATAGGGCAGAAACCGGGCGAAATCCTGTAGCTGCTGAAACGGCATGCCATCGAGCAGGCTGTCTGGGGGCAGATTGTAATGACTTGATAAAGTGTGTGGTAAGGTGTAGGTTAGCGCAATGATACTGGCAATGATTAATATACTGCTCATACCCAGCAACGCAATCACGCTTTCCAGCCAGGCAAAGGCCGTAAAGGGATCCTTAAACCAGCGCGCCAGAAACGCGCCGATTCCCATGGCCACTATCATAGTGCCTATCATGGCATAAATGGCGCTTTCTACCGAGCCAAGCACTCGCCCGGCATAGTGAGAAAGTAAATACTCGTAGATCAGGCCGCAGCCAGCCAGAATGGCCATCACGCCGATCAGTAAAACATCGTGACCCAGCAGCGATAAGCCGCCGGTCACTTTTGGCTGATTGGGGGGAACAGACACACTCAAGAATTATGCACCTAACAGGGTTGCCATCGTCACGCCCACGGCAAACGACACCGCCGCAGAAATGGTCGCCACACCAATGTTTTTCTGTCGATTGACCTCATCAGAAATGTCGGTACCAGCCAGAATAACCTTGATCATCACCAGGTGTAACAACGCGAACAAAACGATGCTGCCCAGCGCCGCCACACTCCAGTAGATTAAACTGCTGGCCATGTTGTCTGCCACATAAGGAGCCAGACCAGAAGCCGCAGTCAGGGCCAGTGCTGCGCCAATCAGGAATCCGGCATAACGAATACCCACAGCCACATTATTATCTAAAATAGCCTGCTGCAGACAGTCGCCGTTACGGTTGGTCCGTTTGAACAGCTGTACCCGGTACTGACTCACCAGCAACATACAGATATTGCCAATAATAAAGGCGATGGCAACAATCGGCAGGCCATACCAGCCCTCGGTCAGCACCCAGAGTAATGCCGAGCGGATCACAATCGCAACACTGACCACATGGCCAAAGTCAATTAATGCCGAGGTAATGTTGCCCTTGATGATTTCGCTGTGCAGGTCAACTTTGCGCAGCGCGACTTTGTCCTGGAAAAAATGGCCCAGCTTGATCAGTACAATGCCCACCACACCATAGCCCGCCATTTGCAGTGCTTCCTGAGTCAGCGTACTCGCAAAAGCACCACTGGTGATCCCGGTCAGTACAATGGCCAGGCCGGTCAGGCCACCGGCAAAGCTCAGGCCAAAGGCAAAGTTGTCTCTTTCGGTAATTTCGTCATTGGCGTGCAGGTTAGACACCCACCCTTTGATATATTTTAAGCTCACAAACAGGGCAATGATGACCGCCATATCGATGAGAAGTGCCTGTAATGTCCAGACGGTTAATCCGTTAAATTGATACATGTGTAAACTCCACTATCTGATGCGCTACTTGCCCCGGCTCACGCCGCGAGAGGTCCGATTTGAACTATTGCGAATTGAGCCCGAGCTCGATTTAGCTCTAGAGTAGCTGCTTCGCGATATTGATGATGGGGTATGACTGGCCCGGCTTAAGCCAGACGCGCCCGCCTTCCTTTTTGCATACGGACTGGTAAATTGCCGGCCCTGACGCTGGTAAGACTGCCGGGTGCGCTGCTCAATGGTATTCTGGCGCTTATAGCCCTGATAGCTGGTGTAACGTTTGCGTCCATAATCGCTGTAATAGCTATATTTGCGGCGCTTGCTCCAGCTGCCATATTCGATGTCCCCAACCAGATCCCCCAGCATCCGGTACATGCCATACCACATCCAGAAACTGGTGCCATTGGAGTTGGTTTGCCATTCACCGTAGTTGGCATTGCCAACCAGCTGGTTACCGAGTGCAGGTTGACCATTATTGGCCGCCTGCTCAGCTGACTGGCTGACCGCCCCAACCCGGGCCAGCGTGCCGTTAGACATGTCGGCCAACACATTGATGGGGTCGGTCAAAGCGTCATTGAATAAACTCACAGAGGCTGCCTCTTTGAGCAACACAGCCTGTTCAATGATGTCATCACTGCTCATACCCGACTGAGGCGATTTCAATGCCTGATAGCGACTCAGTAGACTCTGATATAACGGACCATTGCTGGTTGCATCCTGCGCGACCAGCTGAGCAATGTTGCTCAATTGCGGGCTTTGTTGGCTCAGTACGTTAGCGTACTCAGTTAAAAGGTTTGCATTACGCACCTGGTTTTTATCCAGGGCATCTCCCAATGCATTAATGGCTCGGGAGGCATCCTGCTGCGTGTGGGTAATTGTCTGCTGTATGCGTTCTTCTTTCGATTCACACCCCAGCATTAACACCATGACACAGAGCAGACTTATCAGTTTCCAAACTTTAAAATCGGACATTCATTGTCACCTGATCTACCTTGATACGAATTCAGGATTTCTATTCTACATAATTGCGATGGATAACCAAGCACCAATATCTGGCACGGGCATTAAATTTTATTGCTCAACTTAGGAACACAGAAATCACGATATATTGAGCACCACAACCAGAATAATTAATTGAAGGAGGCATAATAAATTGTATAAATACAGTATACCAGATGTAAAGATTCATTTAATAAGTATAAAGCCCAATAAAGTCGCTGACAAAACAATTGGGCAGACAGAAGCTGCCTACCCCGACAACACTAAGTGCGCCTAAAAGGTAACCAGAACCTCCACATCATCTCCTTCATACAGCGCAGTGTAATTGATGATCGCAGGCTTTTGACCTCCCTGGCTCAACATGCTGGCGCTACACCATATCTTTTGCAACCCTGCGTCCTCAGAAGACTGCGTAATCTCAGAATACCTCATATCTTGTTGTTCAATCGCATCATCTACGGCATCCAGCACGGTTGCCAAGTCTGCTGAGCGCCCTTTCACTTCAACAGCTCGCTCGTAAGTGATTTGACCCGATTTGCCGGCTTGTGCCAGCATCATATCGAACAACTGAGATTTTGCTTCCTCTTTGACGGTATCATGGACAAGCTCCATCACATCCTCATCATCGCATTGAGGCAACTCCGTCTGTTGTGTTTCACTGCCACAGGCAGTAAGTAGTAGAAAGGCTGGAATAGCAGCCTGAAGAGAGCGTATTTTCATTATATTCCCTATAAATATCAGCTTGTTGCTTTCAAATCAGCCGCAATACTGCCATGTACCATACGGCTGACTATCGAGTTGAAAAGACGTTAGCAGTTGTCTTCAAGGAGGTCGTAGATCAGATCTTCCAGGTCTTCAAGGTTATCTTCATCGACCACTAGACGAGCTTTTGACTCATCCAGATCGAGTGCTTCGGCAAAAAAGCCGCGCAGACCACGGGCCTTACGGTCAATCTCAAATATCACTTCTAGCTGACTACCTCGGTTGAAAAATACCAGTTCGACCTCATCAAAACGACCATGAAATTCGCCGGCAATGGTTTTAAACTCCAATTCCTGGACAAATGGCAGGCGCGAAAAAGACGCTTCTTCTATCCCTTCACAATCTGATTCGTACAGCTTAAAGCCCAGCTCTTCCATTGCATCAATCACAGCCTGCTGCAACTCAGTTGGTACCACCCGAATGTAGTCGCGATCAGATTTATCTAACGCCATGTCGATATCCAGATTGGTTGCAATCCAGGTTTGAGACTCACCCACCGTGATCGGAGTTTCCAAATCTAAATCGAATGCAAAGGGAATATGCTTCTCGTCACCGGGCTCAATCGTAAAACGTTCATTAATCCGAAACTTAGCTAACGCGTACTGCTTAGTGACAGTTTCAGACTCGCCTTCACTGTTTTCTCTTTCAACGGTGTAAGTACACATCACCTTGAGATCAATTTTATTGATCTCCTGAGCGACTTTACCCCCATTAATCTTGACTGTGCCGGAAATTTCTTCACCGGGTGCAACCTGATGAAAATCTAATAGTGTGTCTACTTTTGCTGCGCCAATACCGACAGCGCCAAGTGCTTTTTTAAAAAAAGACATATTCATCCTTATTGATTTTATTCCCCTCCATCAGTGAGGGTTTTCGACATTGATTATAGAAAACAACATAAAGCCGTCAACCGACATTTTATTTCAGGTTTTTGACAGCGGGATAAATCACACTAATAAACACTTATCAAAATAATCAAGCAGCTCTGACATTCGCACGATAGCCGTAACCCCAGATGAGTTTATGAACCATTTAGATGAGAAATAAACATACCAATTTTCCTTTCTCATCCAGATATAAATTTATTTATATCCTCATCATTTTTATTAAATCGATTTACACCTAATTAAACAGAAATATCGCACATTCAGGATCAGCATTGTCTCCAGTGCCAACCGCCTAACCCTGGAGCAGGCTTCGCACATAGAAAAACTTACTGATCTGACAAGCACCTTGTTAAATATGGCATCCAACTTATCACCATCATCGGGGAAGCCAGCGTATTGCTTCCCCACTTAATAGCCATATTGAATCACTCAATCTATTCGCAATAACCTCTTGTAAGAGCCCCTTCGAAGACTTCCCGCCTTGCTCACCTTCATTGCCAACTGACAGTTCAAAGAGTGATAAAAGCTTTAAAAGTGCATAGGGTTATGAAAGAGGCTGGGTAAGGTTACATGATAACATTGATCTGTAATTGCGCCGCAAAACCGCTGTTCAGTCGCCTCGGAATAACCTGCTGGCGCTGAAAAATGGAAAAATCAGGGCCGTAAAATTAATCAGACCTGCAAAGATCAAGAAATTAAGGGTTTTTGGGAGTGGAGACTTAAAGTCCAAACAAATTACATGTGCATTTCACGAATGAGTTGACACGTATAAACAATATCAACTCATAGAAAGGCTTCAGGGATAATCCTATCAATTAGCAAAAAGTTGAGAGTACCCTAGATAAAGCGCCGTACCAATTAACAGCGACCCCATGCACATATTAAAAATTCTCAGGCGATTACTATTGTTTAAAAAGAGTGTAGCTTGATCACCGAGTATTGCCCAAAATGCCAGTGATGCATAACAGATGATGAAGTAACATAAAACAAATGTGGAAAAGACAGCATGACTTTCAACGCTACTAAACAACGAAACGCCGGAAACACACGCTATCCAAGCCTTTGGGTTTAACCATTGCAGAGCAAAGCCTTCCCAAAAAGTGGCCATTTTCTCTTCTTCAGATACAGAAAGACTTCCTCCAGACCTGGCTACTTTGATCCCTAGATAAATGATAAAAGCTGCACCTGCAAATGTCAGATAGTTAAGAAAAAGAGGGAAACGCTCAAGGATCTGAATAAATCCAAAACCAATGAATGCCAATAGCATAGTGAAACCAATTGTTGCACCAGATACAAAAGGCATTGTTCTTCTGACCCCATGGTTAATTCCTGAAGAAACAATAACCATATTAACTGGTCCAGGTGAGATAGACATGGCTAAACTAAAAGCACACATTGCCATGACTAATGTAAATGTTATTGTCATCATACTTCCTTTTCAATAGGCCGTTCAATATTCTGTGTCAGCTAAGCTAATTTAAATCACAGATCCAGTGCGCTAGCAAGGCGCCCTTCGAAGTGGATCGCTAACTGAGATAGTGCTTGTCTATTTGGAACATAATCAAAAAAACTGAAATATTTCACTCACAGTCGCAATCAACGCAAATGGAACCTAAGCGATTGATATTCGCTTACCTTACAAGCAAATCTAATTCACTTTGCAATAAAAAATGAACTGAAAACCTTTACACAGTATGTTTTTTGATCAAAATTGTATACTTTATACTTTGACAGCGATGTCAAATCAAACGATTTCGATACAACATGAGAAACTAACATATGCAAAAAGTACATCTTCACTCTATTTATAGTGCGCTGTTGCTCAGCATGAGCACTCAAGTATCAGCAATAAAAACAATTGACTTGGCTCAATATCGCCAACTATTGCCCACTCATAATGGCAATGTGGATTACCGCATTTTGCTCGCCGACAGGATAACCGTGAATTACCACTGTGAGATCATCGAAACTCCTGACGGAGGATATGATATTGATCGAGAAGGTTGTAATAAACCTGGCCAGTTTTACCACATTGATTGGTATGCTGAGTTTCCAAACGAGATAAACCTAAGCCTACGAGGTACTCCATCCTCAAATACTATCACCGAACACAAGCTGTGGGCATTGGCTTTTGCCCATGCCAGTGCGTCGAGCCGTGTACAAATGCAGTACGGCTTAAAAAAGAGCCCCAACGGTACGTTTGATTTATCCCGACCATTCGCGACAGGTGAACTATTCGGTGACTATTTCGAACGACAGATGAATCCAAACTACTTTGTATCAAAAGGTCTACAAGAAAGCTCTCTTGGTAAGGACCTGCCTGGTGGCGTTGAAGAAGATGATGGCGTACTACAAATCGAATACCCTGGCAGCGCTTGGTCAGAATTGCAGGGCGTTGTTGGAGGGGGGTTCCCTATTCCATTTAAAAACCTTGATCCAAAAACGGTATTGAGCTCACATACGGGACCGGCTCGCAATATACTCGGTTCATCTTTGAGTAGTGGTTTTTATAACGGCTCTGCATTAGCAATAGTAAGTGGCTCATTACCTTGGAACCAAGGTTCTGATTCCTCTCAAGATTCAATGCATCTTTTTTTACAACAATCTAAAGATCCTGACGCACTATCTATGCTGATGTCTTTTATGTACAACCGAGGGCCTTATGCTGCAAAAGATCAGGTACTACGCTCACAAGAAGTTTTTGGTCACTGCGTGGAAATTGAACAAGATTTAGAAGACGATTGGACATGTTTCCACAAGCAAAATGACTTCGGTGCCCGCTATATTAGACAGATCCCTGATGTAACTAACACACTTTCTCAAGCCGCGCGCCAAGGAAGCAACTATGACACACAACTAAGTTGGAATGATATAAACAACTACTTAGAGCTATTGCAAAATTATGGCTTTTACTCACAAAAGAATATAGATAAAGCTAAGTCTGCTGCTAAAGCCGTTTTTGATGACATTAGTACGAATAGCTTAATCTCATATCAAAGCCAATTCGGTAAAATCTTAGAACATATTATTATTAGCCTCCCAATTTACGAGTTAGGCGAAGGCGGCCCGTACGATGAACAGGGTAAAAAACAGTTCTATCTTTACAATGAAACACAAAAAACTGTACTCGTTGTCGCCAACAATGAAGCTGGCCAATCCGATGTGAATGAATTTGTCTTGTCAAAAAATAAAATTGCTGTTGATATCAAAGGCCAATTCACACAGTTTAATATCAGTGATGGAACATTAAACTGTATACATGAAGCGAATGATGCACTTGCAAAACTCAAAGCGAGTACTGATGAAAGCTATGTATCATTAAGTGCTCAACTAAAGTTTAGCATGACTGACGATCAACAATGCCTGTTTGAACAAGGACCACATACCCCACCGCCACCAGTAAAAGATGGCTATTGGGATCCTAGCCAACTATATGACCAACCCGGTAACACCGTTATAGATGCACTCGACTGCCATGAATATAGCAATGAGTGGTACATTGTTGGGGGGCAGGCACCGAGTAGAGCTTTCGCCGAGGACGCCTGGGGAGTATGGAGACGGATCTCACAACGTCCTAACGCAACCTGTTTGAGCGATAAATCTTAATTTACGAATAAAAAAGCGCTTGCGATGTTATTGTAGGCGCTTTGCACTCATCACTGATTGGACTGTGACAGGAAGCAATTAGATTGGGCCGGATTTAATGTCGTTCATATCGAAGATACGACCACATGTTTCTTCATGGGTGTGCCGACTTCTCTGACGCTAGGCACTAGAAGCAATACAAGCGCACTTACTCGATACCCCACTTTATACCCCTCGGGTGAAAAAAAGATAAATTGAATTAGTTCCGACCAGACCTGACATTTCGATTTGAAAAATTGAGAGTTACCCGTTTTGATAAAGGTGTCGAATCTTTGTTCAAAACAACTAAGGAGTAACTCTCATGTTACATACTAACAATCCAATCATTAAACACAAAGCTGGTTTGCTCAACCTGGCTGAAGAGCTTGGAAACGTATCTAAAGCCTGCAAAATGATGGGGGTTTCGCGAGATACATTTTATCGTTATCAAGAGCTCGTTGATGAAGGCGGTATTGATGCACTCATCGATAAATCGCGTAGAATACCAAACCTGAAGAACCGTGTGGATGAAGAAACTGAAAAAGCAGTTTGCACCTACGCGCTTGAATTTCCGGCTCACGGGCAAGTCAGAGCCAGCAATGAGTTGAGAAAACAAGGCGTGTTTGTTTCTGCCAGTGGTGTGCGGTCAATTTGGTTGCGCCATGACTTGGAAAACTTTAAAAAACGTCTGAAAGCACTAGAGGCTAAAGTCGCGCAAGAAGGCATCATTCTCACAGAGTCCCAGGTAACAGCCCTTGAGAAGGAGGGTGTTCATAATTCTGTGTCAGCCTACTGAGCTCAAAGCTCGATGTAGTCATCCAAGCGCCCTGGAAAGTGGATGGCCATCTGTGATAGCGTGAGATTCCAGTTCTGGATAGGATGCGTCCAGCGCTCTTGAGCTTTAAGTATACCGGCATAGAGTAGCTTTAGTAAGCTGTTTTCATTGGCAAAACCGCCCTTGGTTTTGGTCAGCTTTCGGAACTGGCGATGCACAGCCTCCACGGCATTTGTCGTGTAGATAGGCGTTCTTACGTAATCCGGGTACTTGAAGTAAGCGCTGAGTGTCGGCCATTTACAGCGTCATGATTTGATGACCAAAGGGTATTTTTCACCCCACTTGGCCTCCAGTTCGTCCAGCGCGATTTCAGCAGCATTCAGGGTTGCAGCCTTATAAACGCATTTTAGATCCGCCATGAAAGCCTTTTGGTTTTTGGATGCCACGTATTTGAGTGAGTTACGGATCTGGTGAATGATACAATGTTGGATCTCTGTGTTCGGATAGATGGTTTTAATGGCTTCAGGGAAGCCTTTGAGGCCATCCACGCAGGCAATCAGGATGTCTTTAACACCTCGATTATTAAGGTCGGTCAACACGCTTAGCCAGTGATGGGCACCTTCCTGGTCTGAGAGATAGAGG
>NZ_JAKRFZ010000025.1 GCF_022347765.1 Pseudoalteromonas sp. OOF1S-7
AGAGGCCTAGGACACCGCCCTTTCACGGCGGTAACAGGGGTTCGAATCCCCTAGGGGACGCCACTTACTTTTGTAAGTACCAAACTCGTATAGTAAGAGTATAAACAACTAGTCCTAGTGACACATTTAGTGTCCCCTTCGTCTAGAGGCCTAGGACACCGCCCTTTCACGGCGGTAACAGGGGTTCGAATCCCCTAGGGGACGCCACTTACTTTTTAGTAAGTACCAAACTCATATAGTAAGAGTATAAACAACTAGTCCTAGTGACACTTTCAGTGTCCCCTTCGTCTAGAGGCCTAGGACACCGCCCTTTCACGGCGGTAACAGGGGTTCGAATCCCCTAGGGGACGCCACTCTTCTCACTAGTACCAATTCATTCAATAACACTCATTTTTTCCCATTTCTATTCTTGCTCATATTTATCGATCTTAAATATCAATATTTTAATGAATTTTTTCATATATTTCATTTACTTAAATTATTTGATTTAAAACAAGGTTAAGGCTTTATTAACAAGCTCAACTACGAAAAATGGGTTAGTATCGCGTTTTTTAGGTGAGTATCATGGCCAAAAGATGTACCGATTATACGGATAAGGAAAATGATTATCCGGTCTCTTATAACCTGCTGTCTACCACAGATACCAAAGGGCGGATCACATATGCAAATCAAAGCTTTTGTGATGTTGCTGGCTTTGAGCTAGGCGAGCTAGAAGGTCAGCCGCACAATCTGGTACGTCACCCAACCATGCCCAAAGCCGCCTTTAAAGATCTCTGGCAGTTTATAGGCTCTGGCAAGCCCTGGATGGGCATAGTCAAAAATCGCTGTAAGAATGGTGACCATTACTGGGTCAATGCCTATGTGACGCCAATCAAAGATCAGCAGGGTCAGACTGCTGAATACCAGTCAGTCAGAACCAAGCCTGAACGGGATGTCGTACAGCGGGCAGAAAACATTTACCAGCAGCTCGATAAGGGCGTTGATCCGACAAAACTAACGCGTTCGTCTATGTCTTTGTCTGTGCAGATGATGTTGATCCTGGTGGTGTCTTATATTTTGAGCATGGTATTTACCAGTTTGCCTGCGCCATGGAACTATATTCTGGAGACATTACTGCTAGCTGGCATACTTGCACTGACTTATCAGCGATTATCCCCGGTGCGCCGGTTGAGTGAGAAAGCCAAGCAAGTTTACGACAACCCGCTCATGCAAAAGATTTACCTTAATAAAGTCAATGATGTCGCGGCCATTGAACTGGCACTGCTGGCACGGGGGTCTGAATTACGCGCCGTACTTGGCAGGGTTCAGGATGCCAGCCAGCTGGTCGATCAGCACGCGCAGGCAACGGTGTCGGAATGCCACAGTAATACTGAGCTGTTGCAGGAGCAACAGAGCCAGACAGCATCTTTGGCTACGGCCATGAATGAAATGACCGCAGCGATTGCGGATATTGCCAGCAATACCAGCGATGCTGCGAACCGCTCTGAAGGCGCATTACGCTCGGTGCTGGATTCAAATTCTGTCGTGCAAGCAAGTATGCAGACCAACCGCACTTTATGCGAAGAGTTGAGCCGAACTCAGCGCGATATTGCACAGCTGAATGAACAAACGGTGCATATTGGCGGCGTTGTTGATGTGATCCGGGACATTTCTGAGCAGACCAATTTGCTGGCGTTGAATGCTGCGATAGAAGCGGCCAGGGCTGGTGAACAGGGCAGAGGGTTTGCAGTGGTGGCCGATGAAGTCAGAGCCCTGGCACAACGCACTCAGGACTCGACCAGAGAGATTGATGACATAGTTGCAGGGCTTAAACAACGCGCTGAACGTGCGGTAGAAGCCATTCAAAACGGAGTCGATAAATCCACTCAGTGTGTGGTGCAGGCGGAACAAACCAAAGAAAATCTGGCATCGATAGAGCACATGGTGAAAGATATTTCGGCGCTAAATTACGAAATCGCCACTGCAACAGATCAAATGTCGGGCGCCAGTAATGAGATCAACGACAAAGCGGTCAGTATCTCTGGGCTGGCGAATGCATCAATGCAAAGTGCAGACAACACCACAGCAGCGATGCGAAACACAGAGCAGGCACTGGCAGATCAAGCGGCACTGGTTGATCAGTTCCTGTTGAGGCTAAGTCGATAGTGCAGAAACATTAAAAAAATGTGAATAGTTCATTCCTTGCTGGTATGATTTCGCTTGGGTAATTTATGTGGCAAAATCGCCGCTTTTGACCTGGATATGCACATAAAAATCACACAAAGGGATAATGAATGAGCAATTTACAGAAAACTTTAAAAACAGGTGCCGCAGCACTCGCCATAACCTTGGTTAACACGCAAGTGAGTATCGCAGGAGTGGATGGCGGTTATTTCTCCGGTAAAAAGCAAGACTGCGAGATCTGGCGAGACGTTGCGCCCTACAACTGGGCGAATACCACGCGTGGCAACCAGTCAATGATTTTCTATTGCAACCGCGGTGGTTATACCGTCACCACGGTTGAGTTAAAGATCAAGCGTCTGAGTGATAACACCGTTGTGTTTCGTGAAAAAAGAAAACAAAACCTCACGTCAGGATATGGTCACGGTTTCTATCCTGACCTGAGCGCCAATATCAACGAAGAATACAGAATGGAACTGGATTATACCTTCGTAAAATTGAAGCACGGCAAGCCGGTCTGGGATAATAAAAAAACCAAAACCTGCAAACGTACTTTCACCCCAACCAATGCTAATTCGACGCGCGGCGAAGTATTCTGGTCAATCAAGAGTGCGGGCACGGCCTATCATAACAATGGCTGTCAGGGCGTACGCTTCGATATTCATTAAGCGCTACCTGGGGCTGGCGCAATAAGGTCAGCCTTAGCATTAAGGCCGGGATTTAATGATGAAAGCAAAATACCTGATGATCAACATGTTGTGCTTTATGCTCGGCTTTCTTGTGGCTGCCGTGCTACTGCATAAAGAAGTACCTCATCACGATACCCCAGTAGGCGACATTGAAAGCCCCGACACTATACCTGCACCTCAGGCAGAGGACCGCTCACTGCCATTAAACCTGGAACAACCAGTCCCCGAAAAACGGCTTTACACCAGTGCTTCGCCCGCACCCCCAGTGCGCAATGATGAACCTGCAAACAATGACGAAAACAAGGCCAGGCTACTTTCAATAGCGCAGGAAATAGGGTTAGACAGCGGTATTTACCCGGATCTGGCTGGTTATCCCAATCAGGATATTACCAGACTCATTGAACAGCATCTGCTGACAAATCTGCGTGCTTCACAGGGCGATGTGTATGCTCAGTTTGATGAGGTAGAGCATTATCTGGAAGCCATACCACAGATTGCCTCCGTGCAATTTTTTACTGATTTACTGACACAAGCTGAGCACAAAGGTGAGCTGTCTCAGAGTTTTGCTATCCACCTTATAGCGCAAAGCGTCGAGCAGTTTGAACCAGGCACAGAGCCGCTCAGCCAGATGCGGGATATTGTCGCTACAGCCCGGCACAGCGAGCGTGAACTGGTACGTCTGAGTGCCTTGGAGTCTCTGGCAACAATGAGCGCGGATCAGGCACAACTAAAGCGCCTGCTCGAACAGTTTCAGGCTGATGAGTCTGCGGTGATACAGGCAAAAATTACGCTGCTTAATTATCATATGACACTGACAGATAAGTTAAATAGCCATTGATCCTGCGTTTTACCTCTCGCAATGCGGTACTTTAAAGCAGCCAGGCAATCAGGCTGGCCGCCAGGCAGTAATAGAGCATGGGAACCAGGGTGTAGCGAATAATATCCCCCTCTTTGCCGTGCAGGCCGACAACACTGGCGGCGGCAACCACATTCACCACCGCAATCATGTTGCCACCATTCGCGCCGAGCATCTGCAAGGCCAGTACTAGCTTCATCTCAAGCCCCGCTTCTGCCGCCAATGCTTGCTGAAAACTGGCAAACATCAGGTTAGAAAAGGTCGCCGAACCCGCGATAAACGCCCCCAACGCGCCCACTAAGGGCGCGATAAATAACCACAGATCACTCAAATGTATGGCAACCGTCTCGGCCAATGCCATGGGCATAGCTGGGAGGGCGGCGTTGTTGACGTCAGAGTGAAGAAAGATACGCACCATAGGCACCGATGCACTCAGCGCAATCAAAGAGGGGAATAACATACTGATATTGTTGTTCAGGGCTACGCGCAGCTGCGCCATCTTGCCATTTTGCAGCCAAAGTGCAATGAGCGCGGTCACAACAAACACACTGCCAGGGAGGTACAGGGGCATCACATTCACAGAAATGGCTGACCCCAGGATCTGATCCCATTCAAAGTTCACGCTTTGCAGCATGGCCTTAAAAGGTAGCGCAGGGATCCGGGTCAGCACCAGGAGTGTTGCAACCAAGACGTATGGTAACCAGGCTCTGAGTAAGCCCAGTGAGGGGACGTGCGTCTCTTCTACTTGAGGTGCTGTTAAGGCTTCGGATTTTGGCAATAAGAACCCTGTGCGTGCTAAGGGGCAGACGATGGCCAATCCTGCCATCGCGCCCAGTACAGAGGGAAATTCCGGCCCCAGAAACCAGGCGACGCTATAGGCGGGCAGGGTAAAAGCCAGCGCACTGAAAACGGCAAAAGGCGCCATAACGAACCCGGCGCGCCAGCTGGGTGAGTCGCTGAAAAAGCGGCAATACAGCACAACCATAATCAGAGGCAGCAGGGCGGCGGCAATAATATCAATACCAATGGCGGTTAAGGCAATGTGCTTAACGTCGGCGTAATCGATATTGGTCGCATCCTGACCAATCCCGACAATCGCCGGTGTGCCAACGGCACCAAATGAGACCGCACTGGAGTCGGCCACCAGTGCCAGCACCACGGCGCTCAGGGGTGTAAAGCCCAGGGCAACCAGCAAAGGGGCGGCAATGGCGGCAGGTGTACCAAACCCCGCGGCACCTTCCAGAAAACTGCCAAATAGCTAGGCAATGATGATCAGCTGCACCCGTTTGTCGGGGCTTATCCCGGCAAAGCCGTGTTTAATAGTATGGATAGCGCCGGTTTGCTGCTGCACTTTCAGTAAAAAAATCGCGCCGAAAACAATCCACACTATGGTCAGGGCGATGACCAGCCCTTCCAGTGTGGCGGCGGTGATATGCCCTAAAGGCACCTGCCAGATAAAATAAGCCGATAAAGCAGTCACCAACAGGCTAAATGGTATTGCTCGCTTAGCAGGCAGTCTGAACAGGACCAGCAGGATAAATACGCTGAGAATAGGCACCAGGGCCGTGAACAGTTGTGGTAGCGTCATCAGAGTTTAAGAAATCCATTACTTAATGAGATGAGCTTAGCATGCCAATAAGACAATGAATATGCAGTTTATTACTGAACAGCCATGGTCTTATTGGCGCAATAGGTTAGCCAGAGGTTTTTTCTTTAAACTCACACAAGTCTTCAATAATACAGCTGCCACACTTAGGCTTTCTGGCCACACAGGTGTAGCGGCCCAGCAAAATCAGCCAGTGATGGACATCCACTTTGAACTCCTTGGGGACTACCTTTTCGAGCTTTTCTTCAACCGCAACCACATCTTTGCCCATGGCAAATTTGGTGCGGTTTGATACGCGAAAGATGTGGGTATCGACGGCGATAGTGGGCCAGCCGAAGGCACAATTGAGCACCACGTTGGCGGTTTTGCGACCCACACCGGGCAGGGCTTCCAGCGCTTCGCGATTCTCCGGCACTTCGCCACCATGCTGTTCCATCAGGATATGGCACATTTTGTAGACGTTGTTGGCTTTGGAGTTAAATAAGCCGATGGTTTTGATGTAGTCCCTGAGGCCATCCACACCCAGATCAATAATCCCCTGTGGTGTGTTAGCGACTGGGAACAACTTACGGGTGGCTTTATTCACGCTCACGTCTGTGGCCTGGGCTGATAAAGTGACGGCGACCAGCAGCTCAAACGGTGAGGTGTACTCCAGTTCAGTTTCCGGGTTAGGGTTGTCATCCCGCAGACGGGTGAGAATTTCGAGTCGTTTTGCTTTATTCATAGTACTTACTTGCTGTTGATCCTATCTGAACCTGGCGGGAGAGTGACGGCTCTCCCGCTGCGCATTAATCTAAGCTGGTGACCCGAGCTCGGGGGGCTTTTTCCGGGCTGGCGACGGGCTCAGCCTGGGCCTCTTTACGTGCATCAATGTAGTTTTTGGCAGCGATGATTAACCCCAGTCCTAAAAAGGCACCCGGTGGTAAAATGGCCACCAGAAACTGACTGTCGAACTCGATGACTTCGATGCGCAGTGCGGTTGCCCAGTCACCGAGTAACAGGTTGGCCCCATCGAACAGCGTGCCCTGACCAATCAGCTCGCGCATGGCACCCAGTAATACCAGTACAGCACCAAACCCCAGCCCCATCATGATACCGTCCCACGCAGACAACAGGGGCGTATTTTTTGAGGCATAGGCTTCAGCCCGGCCGATGATGGCACAGTTGGTCACAATCAGCGGAATAAAGATCCCAAGTGACTGGTACAGACCAAAAGTGTAGGCGTTCATCAACAGCTGCACTATGGTTACAAAGGCGGCGATGATCATCACAAATACCGGGATCCGGATATCTTTAGGCACCCAGTTTCGTACCAGGGAAACCGTGACATTAGAGCCAACCAGTACCAGCAAAGTAGCCAGCCCCAGACCCAAGGCATTGGTGATGGTGCTGGTGACGGCCAGCAACGGACACAGGCCCAGCAACTGCACCAGAGCCGGGTTGTTTTTCCACATGCCTTCGTGGGCGAGTTGTTTAAATTCACTCATCGGTTGCCTCCTGACAGTGGTTTGGTTCTGCGAAGAGCGTGTCAAAATTACTGCGAACGTACCAGGCTGCGGCATTCACGCTCTGAACGACGGCGCGCGGTGTGATAGTCGCACCGGTGAACTGGTCAAACTGCCCGCCATCTTTTTGGACATTAAAGGCCGGGTCTTTTTGCCGGGTTACGGTCGTACCGCTGAAACGGGTTATCCAGTCAGATTTTGCCAGCTCGACTTTATCGCCAAGACCAGGCGTTTCTTCATGGCGTGTGACGCGTACACCGGCAATTTCACCTGTGTTATAGACAGCGCTCAGAATGTCGATATTGCCGCTATAGCCACGAGGCGTAATATGTTGCACCAGTAAGGCAACGGGATCCCCCTGTAAACGCGCTCGGTAGATTATATGGGGGCCGTTCGGGCCCAATTCTGGCGCGCTGCTCAAGGTGCAATCCAGGTAGAGCTCATTATCATATTGTGCTTCGGGAATGACCTGAGTCAGTAACTGCATCAGGTGGCGTTGCTCCTGCTTGGCTATTTCTGGCGCGGTAAAGCTTTGCACCAGTGCCACACTGCCGGTAGTGGCCAGTGCAAAGGCAGTCAGGATCAGGCCGTTCTTTTTCATTGATGACAGGATCATGAGCTTGCTCCATGCCCGTATGTACGAGGCTGCGTATAATAATCAATCAAAGGCACCGCCATGTTCATGATCAGCACAGCAAAGGCGACGGCGTCCGGGTAACCACCAAAATGACGGATCAGATAAACCAGCAGACCGATCAGCGCCCCATAAATCAAGCGGCCGCGATTAGTGGTACTGGCCGACACCGGATCGGTAGCAATGAAAAATGCCCCCAGCATAGTGGCACCGCTGAGCAGGTGGAACAGTGTTCCTGCCTGTGTGGCAGGGGACAGCGCGTAACCTAAGCCGCTGCACACGGCCAGTGTCACGATAAAAGCGACCGGGATATGCCAATTAATGACTCTGGTATTTAGCAGGTACAGGCCGCCCAGCAGATAAGCCAGGTTAACCCATTGCCAGCCCTGCCCGGCGTAGTCGCCAAAGGCAGCATTATTGCTGGCCTCAAGCACGGTCAGATTTTGTGATACGGCCGTTTTGACATGATCCAGTGGTGTGGCTGACGTGGTGCCATCAACCACCTGGCGGGCTTCAGCCAGTGGGACGCCCGACAGGGTTTGTTCGATAAAAATCAGTGCCAGCTGATCCAAAGCTGACAGCGGCGTTGCCTGTATCTCGATAATGGGTGTCCAGCTGGTCATTTGCACCGGAAATGAGATCAACAGTAAAACGTACGCAGCCATAGCTGGATTGAACAGGTTAAAGCCCAGGCCGCCATATAATTGTTTGACGATGACAATGGCAAACACACAGCCAATCACAGTGATCCACCAGGGCGCCAGAGGCGGAATGCTCACGGCAAGCAGCACAGCGGTCAGCCAGGCACTGCCATCACTGAGCGTTGGCCATGCAGGTCGGCCACGCAGTTTCATCATCGCGGCTTCGCTGAGACTGACTGTCAGCAGTGCCAGTACCAGCTGGAACACAGTGCCTGGACCAAAAAAGTAACTTTGCGCCAGGATGCCGGGGATACAGGCGGCGATGACCGTCAGCATCAGGCGGCTGAGGGTTTTGTGGCTGTGATTGTGGGGCGATGAAGCCATGGTTAATTTCATGACAGATCATTTCCTTCTTGGTCTTTGGCGGCGGCCTGCTTTTTAGCTTTTGCGCGCGCCACAGCGGCTTTAATCGCCGCCTGACGTTTTTCTTCGGCGCTCAGGGGCGCATTATTCGCGGGCGATTCTTGCTCAGGCGCTGAGCTGGCCTGCTCTATATCCGCTTGCTGCTCGGCTTCTTTCGCGGCTTTTTTTGCTTTAGCGCGGGCAATCGCGGCGGCTACGGCGGCTTTACGGGGATCTTCCGGTTCAGTGGCGGCTTCCTCGTGTGCTTCTGTTTCCGCCTGCTGCTCGGCTTCTTTTGCGGCTTTCTTTGCTTTAGCGCGGGCAATCGCGGCAGCCACGGCGGCCTTGCGCGGATCGTCCGGCTCAGCGGCGGCATTGTCAGGTTCAGCGTCTACTTGCTGCTCGGCCTCTTTTGCGGCTTTCTTTGTTTTAGCGCGGGCAATCGCAGCAGCCACGGCGGCCTTGCGTGGATCGTCCGGCTCAGTGGCGGCTTCCTCGTGTGCTTCTGTTTCCGCCTGCTGCTCGACTTCTTTTGCGGCTTTCTTTGCTTTAGCGCGGGCAATCGCAGCAGCCACGGCGGCCTTACGGGGATCTTCCGGTTCAGCGTCTGCCTCGACGGGTTGTGCCTCGTCTGGCTGTTCAGTTTCTTTGGCTGCTTTTTTCGCTTTGGCGCGAGCAATGGCTGCGGCGACGGCGGCTTTACGCGGATCGTCACTTGCTGCGGGCGCTGTTGCTGAAGATTCCGTTGCGTCGTTTTGTTGTGCTGCTTTTTTGGCTTTAGCACGGGCAATCGCAGCGGCAACGGCATCTTTACGTGAGCCTGCTCCGCCTGCGTGCATTTCAGGTGTCGCTTGCGTGTCTTTTTCAGCTTTGTACTGACGTGCTTTTTCTTTGCGCTTAGCACGCTCCAGTGCCACTTCTGAATTATCCGGCTCCAGCGTGCCATCGGCCGATTTTTTAGCTTTGGCCCGCTCAATTGCGGCTTGTACAGCAGACTGGCTGTCTTTTTTCTGCTTGACGCGTTCCATTGCGGCGCTGACTTTATCGCTTTGCTCTGCACTGCGAGTATTGCTGCGCGCTGAACGTTTATGGCGATTCTGCCGCTCTTCCTGCTCCCGCTCTAGGCGCTCTTTACGTGCCTCAAAACGCTCCTTTGCACGCTCCGCTTTCACTTTTTCCAGTTTCTGTTCGCGGATCTCGGCTTTGGCAACCCGGTAGTACTGCACCAGTGGAATTTCACTCGGGCAGACATAGGCACAGGCACCACATTCAATGCAGTCGAACAGGTTGTGCTCTTCCAGTTTGTCGTACTCTTTGCCTTTGGCGAACCATTGCAGCTGTTGCGGCAGCAGGGTTTGTGGGCAGGCGTCGGCGCAAGCGCTACAACGAATACAAGCCTGTTCAGAGCCTGCAACAGCCAGCTCCTGGTTATCAGGTGCAAGAATACAGTTGGTGGTTTTAACCACCGGAATACGTACTGTTGGCAGGGTAAAGCCCATCATAGGTCCACCCATGATGACACGCTGTTCGGATACAGGTTCAAAGCCCTGACAGGTAAGTAAGTGTTTAATCTCGGTGCCGAGCAGAGCCCAGACATTTTGTGGTGTCTGGATAGTATTTCCGGTCACCGTTACCACACGCTCGATCAGCGGCTTGCCTTTACATACGGCTTCGCTGACGGCAAACAAAGTACCGACGTTCTGTACCAAGACACCAACATCGGCAGGTATTCCACCACTGGGCACTTCCTTTGAGGTGAGCACCTGGATCAGCTGTTTCTCACCGCCGGACGGGTACTTGACGGGCAGGCCACGGACCAGGATCTTATCGTTGTGAGCCGCTGCGGCGGTCATTGCCTGAATGGCTTCAGGTTTATTGGTTTCAATGCCCACCAAAACGTATTGTGGACACAGCAGGTGCTGCATAATTTCGATGCCCTGCACAATTTGCTCGGCATGTTCACGCATCAGCAGGTCATCGGCAGTGATGTAAGGCTCACACTCTACGCCATTAACCACCAAAAATTCGACGGGTTTATGCCTGGCACTGTCGGCTTTGACATAAGTGGGGAAGCCGGCGCCGCCCATGCCGGCAATACCAGCATGGTGGATAATGTCGATCAGTGCCTGGTTATCGAGTTGGGTATAATCGGCCACCGGGCTCAGCTCGCACCATTGGTCCTCACCATCGGGGGTCAGAACGATGCTAAGCTCAGGTAAAGCGGAAGGGTGCGCCGATGGCATCGGCTTGATGTCGCTGATCACACCGGACGTTGGGGCGTGTACAGGCAGTGACCAGTTTGCGCCAGGGCGGGTGAGCGGCTGCCCTTTACGCACGGTGTCTCCTTTGTTGACCAGCAACTGGCCGTTGGCACCTATGTGTTGTTTCAGAGGTAGCACCAGATAGTCGGGCAGGGGAATACGACCAATACTCGCCTGATTTGACACAGATTTTTGTTCCGGAGGGTGGATGCCGCCGGGAAACTGCCACAATTTACCGTGTTCAATTTGTTCAAGTAAAGTTTCCACTTAAACCTCTTAGTCGATTTGCTTCACGGGAATGGCATCAATCTGCCATTTCCAGGTTTGTATGGTTTGTGCCACCGGGATCATATCAATACAATCGACAGGGCAGGGGTCTACACACAGGTCGCAGCCGGTACATTCATCGGCAATGACGGTGTGCATCTGACGGGTTGCTCCGACGATGGCGTCAACCGGGCAGGCCTGAATACACTTGGTGCAACCAATGCACTCATCTTCGCGTATGTAAGCAACCTTTTTAATGGGTTCAGCTTCTTCGCCTCCTGCCAATGGTTTGGCTTCAACACCCATTAAGTCTGCCAGTTTTTTCACCGTTGCTTCGCCACCAGGTGGACATTTATTGACGTCATCTCCGTTAGCAATTGCTTCTGCATAGGGACGACAGCCGGGATAGCCACACTGACCACATTGGGTTTGTGGCAAGATGGCATCTACCTGGTCAACAATGGGGTTGCTTTCCACTCGATACTTTACGGCTGCGTAGCCGAGAATAAGGCCAAATATCAGCGCCAGTGCGCCAATGGCTATCAGTGCATAAAACAGTGTCATCTTAGAACTTCACCAATCCAGAAAAACCCATAAAGGCCAGTGACATCAGTCCGGCTGTGATCATGGCTATTGAAGCGCCTTTAAACGGCGCTGGCACATCTGCAATGGCCAGTCGCTCTCGCAGTGCAGCAAATAACACCAGTACCAATGAAAAACCCACCGCGGCACCAAAGCCATACACAGCAGAACCGATAAAAGTGTGGTCATTTTTGATATTCAGTAGCGCAACACCTAACACCGCACAGTTGGTGGTGATCAGTGGCAAAAAGATGCCGAGTAGACGGTATAAGGTTGGGCTGGTCTTGCGGACCACCATTTCTGTAAACTGCACCACCACAGCAATCACCAGAATAAAGCTCATGGTGCGTAAGAAGGTGAGATCCAGGGGCAATAAAATGTATTGGTTGACCAGGTAACTGGTCACGGATGCCAACGTGAGTACGAATGTCGTTGCAAGTGACATACCTATGGCGGTTTCGAGTTTACCCGAGACGCCCATAAACGGGCATAAGCCGAGGAATTGCACCAAAACAAAGTTATTTACCAGCACTGTGCCAATAAGCAACAGAATATACTCTGTCATGCTTGCCCCTTAGTGTGAATGATTTTACAGAGAACCAGAATAGACTGAGAATTCTAACAATTTCGGGCCAGAGATCACAGTATTTAGCCGGGTGACTGAGGGGAAAGTTTGTTAAAAATGGCTAGTAAAGTTGACAATAGGGCATTGGGCTTGCCCTATTGTCATCAGAGTATTAAATTTCTTTTGGCTTTTCGATGTAATAACCCTGCACGCCGTCCAGGCATAGGGTTTCGACAATGTGCTTTTCTTCCTGACTTTCGACCCCTTCGGCAAACACACTGACCCCAATACGGTGGGCCAGGTCGACCATCAGTCGCATGAAGTACTGGTTGTTCTTGTCTTCTTCAAGGCCACGGGTATAGCTGGCGTCCATCTTAATAAAGTCGGGTTTCAGGTCGCGGAAGAACTTGAAGGAAGTGAGTCCAACACCGAATCGCTCAACGGTAATACGGGCGCCAACCCGGTGCACCATGTCGATAAAGCGTTTACTGGCTTTAATATTCTGCTGCAGGCCGAATTCACTGACCTCAAAGATAAGCTTAGAAGCCAGATTGGCTTCTTTTAACAGTCGACGTTCAAGCCAGATGACAAACTGATCACTGTGTGCACTGGAGGCTGTGACATTGATGCCAAAGAACTTTTCATTGAAATTGCGCGACTTAATCATCTCGATTGAGGTATCGATGATAAGCTGGTCGATTTCCACCGCCATATCCAGTTTTTCGGCCATTGCCAGGAATGAGGCGGTTGGCAGCATCTGTCCGTCTTCGGTTTTAAAACGCGCCTGTATTTCAGCGTAGGCTTTAACATTTTTGCCAATCGGCATGATGTTTTGCATCATCAGCATCACGCGGCGGCTTTCGATGACTTCACGGATGACACGTCGCCAGTTTTGGTTGCCAAATCCGGCACCGACGTTGTTCACCAGATCCGTTTCGCGCTGCAGGTGCCAGGCGTTTGCTTGCTTACTTTGTGCCATACTCATGGCATTGTCCACGACGGATAGCAGCTCGCCCAAAGGTTTACCCGATTCGTAAGGCACAATACCGGTATTGGCAACTGAACTTAATTCCTGGTTTTGCTGATACTGAGTGAACCTGGCTTGCAGAGTCTCACCAAAACGCTCAGCTTCTTTAGACGGAATATTTGGCAAAATCACAGCAAAGTCAGAGCTGTTAAGACGGAATACCTGGCTACCTGTATACGTGCCGCTAACATGTTTAACTATGTCGGCAATGCCTTTTATATAAAGATCACCCTTTTGGTAACCCCGGGTCTGGTTGATCATTTGTAGTTCACTGCAGCGTACCATAGCCAGAGAGCCAAAGCTTTTATCGCTCGCGGATTCAATCTGATGTTCATAGTACTCAACAAACATATTGCGGTTGCCAAGACCGGTCACCACATCCTTATAAGCTTCTTGTTTGATGGACTGAGCTGCCGATTTAATGTCTTCCTGCTTGCTCTTTAAAAAGTGTGCCAGCCGGTTGAAAGAGGGCGCCAGTTCAGCACCCAGCTCAGCGACTTTATTGGTATTAAAATCCTGATCTATGCTTTCGGAGACCTGATTTTGAGTAATGTAGATATCAACGGCATCAGCAACGGTCATGCTGACATTACGATTGAGCTTGCGATAAATGGTCTTCATATAGAAGATAGGGAAAAAGGCCATCAGTGCAGAAACAATAATCATGAAAATCAGTGCTTGCTGTAATAGCTGTGCCTGACTCTGTACATTGATCAGAAACTCAATTTTTATGTCTTTGCTGGTATTAACCGCAAATTGTGGTCGGACTGAGTTCATGGTTTCGGCAATGATGCCCGCTAGTACTGGCATTTCGCTTTGTGTATTGATATTTAGCACGGTCTGCCCGGCAAAATCGCGGACAATAAAAGAAGAAAAAACATTGCCACTACCCAAAGACAAGCGTATGTGCTCTGGTGTGACATCCGCCATGGTTTTTTCCTGAATATAGTTACTCACCATGCTCTGTGCATTTTGCTGGGCTCTGCTGACGGCATTATCAAAGCTACTTGCAATCAAGAAGCTACCAAGCGCAGAAAAAACAATCCAGGAAATGAGCTGGAGAAATATGAGTTTTTTAAAACCTGCCATTGTTATTCATCTACCTGAAAGTGGGATTAAATTCCGTTCGTCGACTGACTTGCATCAACAGCTTTTTTGAGGAGTGAAATAGCCGCCTAGAATGCCTGTAGGGTAGAGCATTCATCGTAAAAAGTCTAATATATTCGAACAATTGCCAAAAAGTTATAAAGGGATAATAAAGATAACTTGGAAGAGAATAGAGAGTTGGCTCCCCCTCCCCGACTCGAACGGGGGACCTGCGGATTAACAGTCCGTCGCTCTAACCAACTGAGCTAAGGGGGAACAAAAATGACATTACTCTAAATGGCTCCCCCTCCCCGACTCGAACGGGGGACCTGCGGATTAACAGTCCGTCGCTCTAACCAACTGAGCTAAGGGGGAACTTCTAGAGTAAAACGATAAGCCACTAAAAATTGGCTCCCCCTCCCCGACTCGAACGGGGGACCTGCGGATTAACAGTCCGTCGCTCTAACCAACTGAGCTAAGGGGGAATCGTTTATATTGAAAGATTGGCTCCCCCTCCCCGACTCGAACGGGGGACCTGCGGATTAACAGTCCGTCGCTCTAACCAACTGAGCTAAGGGGGAAGCATGTCTCTCAACGGGGCGAAATATTAATGACCGCTAGGCAAGGTGTCAACAATAAAAATCATTGAATTGTAAAAAAGCAGCTCGTTCGTTGAATTAATGCGCGATTTGCGCCTTTTTTAACTGCCTGATGAGCCTCTTGGGACTGTTGACTGTAACTGAGGTTGTTAGATAAGGGCATTCTGCTTAGTCACGAAATGTATATTTTTTAGTGTTTATGGCTTATTTTTGTGCGAAGCGAGTTTTTTTTGCACTTTCTCTGTGATCAATAATTGGTACGTTGTGAGATCCAACGAAGATCTCTGAAATGATCGAATAACAATCCAGTGTAATTGGAATTTATTGCACAAAAATTACCCAATATATACAGATTTATTGCATATAAATGTTGTGTAATAATTAAATTTCTTTTTTATCAGTGGTTTATGTGTTTTTCAATCATGCGGCCTTGAATTTGCAATATTCCTGTTTTGTTCTAGCGACGTGTGATCCGGCTTAGAATCGTTACCCGATCCCAGCCCGGTTACTCTAGGATCATTGCATGCGTTACGATCCTTGACCCGGATCGCAAGCTAGGCCTTTATTTTTAAAGGCTGTGATAAGTTATCCACTGAATCTGTGGATAACATTGTTTATTAAACTTTAAAAAGTCTTACAAAGCCATATATTCCGGGGCATAGCGACGATGCAAGTGTTTTGATGAAAAATATTTAATTGTTATTATTCAGGTGTTTATGTAATTTGCACCATACTGGAGTGAGAAATGCACAATATGACGGTTTTATTTCGCACCAGCACCAACTATGTGCAAAAAGTGACCCGAATCAAATCCTGTTACGATAAAAAGCCGACTTTTTCGTCAATATGTTTGAGTTGGTGTGAAATACCCCAATAAAACAATTTTTAATGCCGTGTCCGGATGTAGGTAGTACGAGAAGCCTGGCTAGTTCGCTTTTCGTGTTGGCCAGCCTCGTGTGGAGACATAATTCGTGCGCTGACCTGAGCTCACAGCACATCATGAGTCGTCATTTACTCCGTACGTCTTGCATATCGTATGTAGGTATAAATGGATGTTTAATTAAGTGCATCACAGAGGGGGATCCTTTAGAATACCCGCTTCCAAATGAGGTAAAGCAAACTATGTCCGCAGTTCGTCAATCAAATCCCGGTAGTGATATTCTCAATGGGTCAATCGCGGTTACGCTCAGACGTATGACCGTCCCCATGATTTTTGGCATGATCACTCTGATGAGTTTTAACTTAGTCGATACCTTCTTCATAAGTTTGCTCGGTACCGAGCCGCTGGCGGCAGTGAGTTTTACTTTTCCTGTTACTTTTACGGTGATCAGTCTTGCGATTGGTCTTGGTATTGGTACGTCCGCGGTGATTGCAAAGGCACTGGGCGCTAACAAGATGGAAGAAGCAAAGTTTGACGGGTTTGTCGCTTTGTTGGTTTCTGCGGTGATGGTGGCTATCTTATCTGCCATTGGATATGTATTGATTGAGCCTGTTTTTACTTTACTGGGCGCGAGTCCGCAAACCATGCCGTATATCTATGACTATATTTCTATCTGGTTTGCGGGGGCTGTATTTTTGATTATGCCGATGATAGGCAACTCTATCCTCAGAGCCAGTGGTGATACTAAAACCCCAAGCCTGATCATGGGCTTAGGCGGGCTTATCAATGCTATTTTGGACCCTTTGCTTATTTTTGGTTATGGTCCGTTTCCAGAACTTGGCGTAAAAGGTGCGGCGATCGCCAGTGTGATAGCCTGGGGGGTCGGTGTGGTGTTCATTCTGTACTTATTAGCAGTAAAAAAGCGCTTACTACAGATATCCAGTCCGCAACAAAGCATTATTCAGGCGACCAGTAAAATACTCAAGATTGGTTTACCTGCCGCGGGAGCGAATATGCTCACGCCGATCGCGATGGCTGTTATGACTGCGATTATCGCAACTTACGGTGCTGAAGCTGTGGCTGCATTTGGTGTTGGTAGTCGTATCGAATCCATTGCCAGTTTGGTAGTGTTAGCGCTTTCTATGACCTTACCGCCATTTGTTAGCCAAAATTTCGGAGCTCAGAAATATCAGCGAGTTGAAGATGCGTACCGTACGACACTAAAGTTTGTCATGGCGTGGCAATTTGGCATTTATATATTGCTTATTGCAGCATCGCATTGGATCAGCCAGGCATTTGGTGATGAGCCTCAGGTGATCGACATTATTAAGCTATTTATCTACACCTTGCCACTGAGTTATGGTCTGCAAGGGGTGATCATCCTCACCAACTCGTCGTTTAACGCATTACATAAACCGATGCGCGCATTGGTATTGAGCGTTGTGCGGTTATTTGTGTTTTATGTGCCTTGTGCCTACCTGGGGTCACATATCGCGGGCATTCAGGGGCTGTTTATTGGTGCTGCAATTGGTAACCTGTTTACGGCAATGTTGGCCTATAAATGGTTTACAAGCACCCTAAATGCGATGCAAGTAAGCCAACCACAGGAGAAAACTGTATGAGTGATGTATTTGATCTGGTCTCCGACTTTTCGCCCAATGGCGATCAGCCTACCGCCATTGCCCAGTTGTGTGATGGATTAGAAGCAGGCCTGGCCCATCAGACCCTGTTGGGGGCGACAGGTACAGGTAAAACCTTTACCATGGCCAATATTATCCATACCTTGAATCGGCCAACCATCATTATGGCGCACAATAAAACATTGGCCGCGCAGTTATATGGTGAGATGAAAGAGTTTTTCCCTAATAACGCGGTTGAGTATTTTGTTTCTTACTACGACTATTATCAGCCCGAAGCCTATGTGGTCGCCAGTGACACCTTTATAGAAAAAGACGCGTCAATCAATGAACACATCGAGCAGATGCGTTTGTCGGCGACAAAAGCTTTGTTAGAGCGCCGCGACACCATCATAGTTGCGTCTGTATCGGCGATTTATGGCCTGGGCGACCCAGACTCATACATGAAAATGATGTTGCTACTGAAAGTGGGTGAAACCATGGAGCAACGAGCCATGCTCAGGCGTTTGGCGGAGCTTCAATATACCCGTAACGACATGGATTTTAGCCGTGGTACTTATCGGGTTCGGGGCGAAGTGATTGATATCTTCCCAGCAGAATCGGATACCTATGCGATCCGGGTAGAAATGTTCGATGAAGAAATAGAGCGCATAAGCATGTTCGACCCGCTTACCGGTGCAGTCGAAAAACACTTAGTGCGCGCTACGATTTATCCTAAGACCCACTATGTGACACCACGCGAAAAAATCTTAGATGCGATTGAAAAAATCAAACTGGAGCTTAAGGAGCGTCGCAACAAATTGTTGACCGATAACCGCCTGGTTGAAGAGCAGCGGGTTGCGCAGCGCACGCAATACGACATTGAAATGATGACCGAACTGGGTTATTGCTCAGGTATTGAAAACTACAGTCGTTATTTGTCTGGTCGTGCACCTGGCGAGCCGCCGCCAACCTTACTGGATTATTTGCCTGACGATGCGTTGATGATCATTGATGAGTCTCATGTAACTGTGTCACAAATAGGTGCCATGTATAAAGGAGATCGCAGCCGAAAAGAAAACCTGGTGGAATACGGGTTTCGATTGCCCTCTGCAATGGACAACCGTCCACTCAAATTCGAGGAATTCGAAGCGATAGCACCGCAGACAATTTATGTTTCGGCCACGCCAGGTGATTACGAAATCGAGCGTTCGAGCGGCGAAGTGGCAGAGCAGGTGATCCGTCCGACTGGATTGCTCGATCCCATATTGGAAGTGCGGCCTGTGGCGACTCAGGTTGATGATTTGCTCTCGGAAATCTATCAAAGAGTTGAACTCCGGGAGCGTGTATTGGTGACTACGCTGACTAAGCGCATGGCCGAAGATCTGACCGATTACCTCAATGATCATGATGTCCGGGTACGTTATTTACACTCGGATATTGATACCGTAGAGCGAATGGAAATTATCCGCGATCTGCGCAAAGGTGTTTTTGATGTGTTAGTTGGTATTAACTTATTGAGAGAGGGACTGGATATGCCCGAAGTGTCTTTGGTGGCGATCCTGGATGCGGACAAAGAAGGCTTTTTACGCTCGGCGCGCTCTCTGATCCAGACGATTGGTCGGGCAGCCCGGCACATCAATGGTAAAGCCATCTTGTATGGCGATGTGATCACTAAATCTATGCGTAAAGCCATTGATGAAACGGAGCGACGTCGTGCGATTCAGCATGCCTACAATGAGAAGCACGGTCTCAAACCTCAAGCCTTGGTTAAAAAGATCACTGATGTAATGGACTTAGGCGAAGAAGTGTCTTCTGAGCCAGCGGCTAAGGTTTCGAAAGCGCCGACCCAGCGAACGATTGCCAAGCAGGGCCAGAGTGTGGCTGAACTGACAGAGCAGATCAAGCAGCTGGAAGCCCAGATGATGCAATATGCGCGGGAGTTGGAGTTTGAAAAAGCGGCGAGTATTCGTGATGAAGTGCAGATTTTGCAGCAGCAACTGTTACAGAGTTAACATTAAACGCGCAGCCATTGGCTGCGCGTTTAATGTTTTTGTTCTAGAAGCGGTAGCTGATACCCACACCCAGGCTTGAGGCATCAAGGTCACCCATATCCATATACTGGATAGCGGCATTAACTGACAGACCATTGTCCCAGTCGTATTGCCATCCTGCCTCAGCTAAAAAGCTAACGCCATCTTCCTCAACCATAGTCTTACCTTTGTAGCCAATCTCGTAATCATAGTAATGCGCACCAACTTTACCATACAAGTAATTGTTGTCTGTGAGCTGATACTGACCTTTTACCGCAAGCACCAGATTGTCATAATCCAATTCGTTTGCGCCGATTTCAAATAGTGCTTTGTCATTGCGTGTACAGGTAAATTTGTCGTCGTTGTCGTCTCTGCATTTCCATTCATCTGCTTCCATACCTGTATTGATACCGGCTTCCAGCGCCCAGGTAGAATCAAATTGATAGTTATAGTAGGCATAGACATGCGTAACGCCATCCCCATCCTGATCTGAGTTCTTATAAGAGGCACTGCCGCCGAATAGCTGAGCACCTACGCGGTGTTGTTCATCCTGTTGTGCAGCCTGTGTCGCGAAAGAGGCTGAAACTGCAAAAACGAGTGAGAGGAGAGATAAAGATTTCATTGCTGTCATTCCGTTTGATTAACTTGCCAACAAGTTTATGCAGACTCCTTGTGAGAGTCTGTTTGGGGCCTGTCATAAAGTGTAAGCGCATGTAGAGTGAATGTGAGTAAAGATTAATGGATTAATCAACGAGTTGGATGGCATCACAGAGAGCGTGTAATTCAATTTCATTGATTGGATTGGCGGCAGTATTGCTTCTGATCAGCACCACTTCAATGGCTGGCAGAGAAGGTAAGTCAGAATGTGTAATGATATCCAGGCCCTGTGCACTGCTTCTTGCCAATGCCCCTACTGCCAACCTGGCTCTTACCAGTGCACGCAAAGCTGAAGCGCTGCCACAGTTTGCGATGACTTTAAAGGGTCGCTCCTGTTTCATTAGTCCTTCGGTGGCTGCCTGATGAAAGCGACAGTCGCGCTGAAATATAGCCAGGGGTAATGGTGATATTGGCTGCAATGTTCCAACCCAGACACCTTGGTCATGGAACAAGAGTAGGCCTTCCTCAGAGCCGGGACTGCGGGTGATGATGCCTAAATCCAGCTCCCCCTGGTCCAGTGCATCTTTTACTCGGTTACTGGACATACAGTGAATCTCCAGTTCCAGGTTTGGCCAGTGTTGATGTAGTTGTTTGACAAGCTTGGGTAAAATAGTGTCCGCGTAATCGTCAGGACACCCTATTCTGAGCAGTGTGGTGCGTTCGCTATAACGCATGTGTGCCAGGGTATCATCGTGTAAGCGCACCAGTTGCCTGGCATATCGCATGAAAGTGTGTCCGTCCTGGGTCAGATGTAGCGTACGGCCGGATTTTTCAAATAAGGGCCTACCCACGTCCTGCTGGAGCTTTTTCATCTGCATACTGATTGCTGATTGCGTCCGGTGTAGTTGACTGGCCGCTCGGGTAAAACTGCCATTTTCGACACAGGCGATAAAACTGCGCAGAGATTCTATGTCCATATTCATAAGAGTTACTGATATTTGGTATCAGAATTATCCGCTGGTTCGAATCGAAAAAGCAACCTAAAGTGGAGTTGCTAACAAAAACAGACAATGGATAAAGGATAAATATGAAACTCTATATTGGCAACAAAAACTACTCGACCTGGTCACTAAGAGCTTGGTTACTTATTGAAAGATATAAACTAAACTTTGAGGAAGTGCCACTCAAGTTGGAGACTGAGGCCTTTTATCAGGCACTATCCGGGCTTAGCCCCACACATAAAGTGCCTTTACTTGTGGATGGTGATTTAGTCGTCTGGGAATCTTTGGCAATCTGTGAATACATCAATGATGTTTATCTTTCAGGGGAGGCCTGGCCTAGCTGCCCTAAATTGCGTGCCAGAGCGCGGGCGTTGAGTGCTGAAATGCACAGTGGCTTTTTGGCACTCAGAGCAGAAATGCCAATGAATATCAGGGCGAAACGATGCGTGCAATTATCGGCTGCTGCACAAAAAGACCTTGCCAGGATCGGTCAAATTTGGGACGAGCAGTTAGGCGAGTTTGCTGCACAAGGTGGCTGGCTATTTGGCAGCTGGAGTATCGTCGATGCCATGTTTGCGCCAGTTGCGATACGCTTCATGACCTATGGGGTTGAACTCGGGCCACGAGTAAAAGCCTATATGGATAAAGTGGCGGCGTGTCCCGCGATGCAAAAGTGGTATGCCGATGCATTGCTTGAAAAGGACATTGTTCCCAGTGATGAAGCTGGTGTGCCATGTCAGTAATCTGACTCCTTTTTTCGTATGCCGGTGTGATCTGCACATTGCATCCTTATTTTAGTAATATACTTATTGTTGTGTATTATTTAATAAGTAACAGAAGCGACACATGCTTACTCCGGTTGATACTCATAACTTGTCTGTTTATCTGAATCTGGCTCAGGCTTACGAGGCTGAGTTTTCGGTACTAACCGATAAAAGCCCAGGTGCGGATGGTCTATTCGCATTAGATACCTTATTAGAGGGCAGGGTGACAGGTTATTTATGGTATGAAAACGAAACACCAGTCGGGCTTGCGGCGATTGCGCAGCATCAGGAAGATGAATTCGAGGTGTGTGAGTTTTACATTGTGCCGCGATACCGTAAAGCAGGGTTCGGGGCCCGGTTTGCCCAGGCTATTTGGGCTCAGCTGCCTGGCCTTTGGACCATTAAGCAGATCGCGGGTGCACAGTATGCTACACAATTCTGGCGCAGAACAATCGCGTCTGCCGGCATAAAAAATATGAAAGAAGACATCTATCAAGACCCTTTTTGGGGCACTGTGACTCGTCAGCAGCTCCGCACTGATAACACGGTAGCGGGTTAACTTTCCCCAGATCAGGCCCGGATCTGGGTCAGTATGTGCTGGCAATCCGGAAGTGCCATAAAGTGCGGTACCGGGTAGTCGGGATGTGCCTCATCGAGAGCCATGGCTGCCAGAGACTGAATGTCGTCGCTGAGCACCTCATTTAACTGAGTCTGAATGTTCAGCTGAATCAGTAAATGGGTGATATGGGAGATGAAGTCTTGCGCCTGTTGCTCAACGGGGTAATCCAGTGAAGTCAGGCTACAATGACGGGCGATCATTGCTAGCTGAGGGTGTATTCTGCTGCCATACCAATGCAGCACAGGTAATAGTAGTACGGCATTGGCCAGGCCATGTGGGGTGCCATATCTGGCAGTAAGCTGATGTGAAATGGCATGAATATAGCCTACGGAAGTTCGGGTGAATGCCTGTCCAGCTAAAAACGAGGCATACAATAGCTTTTCTCTGGCATCCAGGTCCTGGCCATGCTGATAAGCGATTGGCAAATGAGTAAATATGAGAGCACACGCCTCAAGTGCCTTGCGATTGGTATGTTCAGTGGCGTTAATACTCAATATGGCCTCTATGGCATGGGTCAGTGCATCTATGGCGGTGGCCGCTGTGATCTTTGCAGGTAAGGTTGTGGTAAGCTGACTGAGTAAAACCGCACGCTGAGGAACCAAACAAAAATCAGCCGCTGCGAGCTTTTTATTCTGTTTATCGTCGTTAAACACCGCTACAACGGTGGTTTCTGAGCCTGTGCCAGCAGTCGTTGGTATCGCAATATTTGGCGGCAGTGTTTTAAATACCTTAAACAAGCCAGAAAAGGCATCGACTGAACGGTGTGGCCTGACAACACGGGCGCCAATTAATTTTCCAGCATCCAGCACAGATCCCCCGCCAACACTGACAATGGCTTCACAACGGTGTGTATTGTAAACCTGATATCCCTGTTCAATGTTCGTTATTGTCGGGTTGGCCTGCACCTGATCATACACCACGGGAGACAAGTTTCGGGCGCGCAATGCTTCGAGCACCGGTTTAATGACCTGCAGTTCGTTTAACACTTTGTCAGTGACAACCATAACCTGAGTATCAGCTGGCAAAGACAAGTCGAGAATGGCATCGTCCAGTCCTTGTTTTCCCTGATACAGCCGAGGTTCTGGAATACCGATAAATCTGACAATCGATTTCAGTAAAAAATGATAACAACGGTAGAGAAGGTACATTGCTTGAACTGCTCAGTGATGATTTATTGCACAAAAGCATAGCTGAAGGTATCAGGAAATAGCAAAGTTTTAGTGGCAGGTGACTGAATTTTAGAAACTTTAGAAGGGAGTGAGCCAGCAGATACTGGCTCATGCGAAAAGGCGATTAGACAACGCCACGCGGTAGGCGGCAATCATGGTCCTTTTCTGCCAGCTCAATGATCCACGCTTCTTCAGCGGTATAGCCATCGTCATTGGCTTTAACAACCGAGAATGGCGCTGCTTTTTTAACAGCAGGCGCTGCGGCCTTCTTTGTTGCTTTTTTCTTTGGCGCAGGTTGTTCTGTCGCGGCTGCTCCTGAAGTTAGCGCTTCGGTCAAAGCCGCTACATCTGCCAGACGCATATTTTTACCGCCGTCAATGCTGTACCAACCAGGCTTAGTGGTGATCTCTGGCTTTTTGCCGTGGGCGGCTTCATATGCGGCTTCAAATGCACTTAAAACTTCAGTTTTATCTAGTTTACTCATCGTAAATCCCAGTCGTGTTATACGCGGATACGCAGGTTAAGATTAAACGATATTTATACCTATTTTTGAGGTATTTTTCAATTTTTTGCGCTTTTAAGCTCTGATTCATCGCAAATCTGTACTTGATTCGGTGCAAGGTGTCCGACTTTTGGACTAGTTTATAATGCCTGTGGGTCAATCATGCGGCGCAGCGCAATCCACTGTTGCCCCAGCACTTCATGCGCGTAGGTGGTGACGGCTTTTAATACATCTGCGCTTGCAATAAAGCGCCGATATTCCGGCGAGTTTGTGAAGCTGTAAAATTGTACAGGTGCTGCAATCGTATCTATACCCTGAGCGGCGAACAGGTCCTGAGCGCGCGCCATATGGCTGGCAGATGTGACTAGTGCTACTTTACTGTCAACCAGTTTGGTAGCGAGCAGCAATGCTTCATCGGCAGTATCTCTGGCTTTTGGGTTTTGGATTATTTTATTTGCTGGCGTGCCTAGTGCAATGGCAGTGTCGGCCATCAGTTTGCTACTGGTAGTTTTATTGTATCCAGCCCCTGAAACAATCAAGTAGGCTCGCGGGTACTGACGACTGAGTCTGAGGCCTTCAGTGAGACGAGATAATGCGCACCCGGATAGCTGCATATTGGCTGTCAGTCTGGCATTCGGGCTAAGACCACACCCCAGCACAACGATATAGTCCACCTCCTGGTGCTTTTTAATGGCGAAGGGTCGCAACTTTGCCTCAGCGGGACTTATCAATTTGTCAGCAACAAAAGGCGTGCTGACTGCCCAGAGGCATAGCGTGAACAGCCAACTGAGCATGTAAGATGTCCGATTCGTTTTCGCAATAAACAGTAAAGCAAGCGCAAGTAATAACAACGTCAATGGTAAGGGCATCAGCAGTGAGCCAATGACCTTTTTTATCTCAAACATAAAAATTGTCCGTTTACTTAGTTTGTGCTTAGTTTACTCCTATTGTCCGGTAATTGCTTAATGTAAATCCGGTGTTCTGCTGATTACCGGCTCACTGATTGCTTGCACGTGTTCAGGAAGTGCCGGTATACCGGGTTATCCCTCATATTCTTTTTCATTGCCAGATACATAGGGCGGCTCAATCCAAGTGCACCCAGCGGTATGGACTTGATCAGCCCCTGGCTTTCGTATGGGGTAACCAGCCAGTCAGGCAGGGCTGCGACACCCATTCCAGCACTAACTAATTGAAAGATCAATAATCCCTGGTCGACGGTTTTCAGTGTACCGTCAAAGCGAGCGTTTTGGATGAAGTGTTTAAAAATATCCTGACGCTCTTTGGGGATAGGGTAAGAAATGATGGTTTCGTCTTTCAGGTCAAGTGCCGTGACATAGGCCTTTTTAGCAAGCTCATGATCGGGCGCTACTATCAGTTTCAGCTTAAAGTCAAAGATATGGGCATACTCAACCTGATCTGGTTCTCGAATATCGGAAGTCAGAACCAGGTCGAGTTCATCGCTAAGCAATTCCGGAATGGCGTCGTAGCTAAAACCGCGTTCATAATCGACTTTAATGTCGGGCCAGAAATTATTGAATTCTTTGATAGTCGGCAGTAACCAGTGGAAGCAGGCGTGGCACTCAACACTGAGTCGCAGCTGTGAGATAGGCTGATTCAGGCTTTCTTTTAGGCGGCATTTGGTAGCTTCCACTTTAGGTAATACATCACTGGCCAGCTCTAACAACAGCATACCTTGGGGAGTGAACCGTACAGGCTGGGTCTTTCGCTCAAATAACTGGCAATCCAGTTTGTTTTCCAGGTCTTTGATTTGGTGAGAGAGTGCTGACTGAGTGAGGAATAACTCACGCGCTGTATTGACCAGTGATCCGGTTTCTTTCAGGGTCGCTATGGTTTTCAAGTGCTTTATATCTATCATCATCAACAAATCTCATTCTAAACGTGAGTAAAACTCAGATTACACCCATATTACGCTGTGAATCCTAGCTATTCAACGTCTAGACGTCTATAAATCCAGCAGCGATTGACTAAATATTTACAAAATTACTATAGCACTATTTTTGACAGCGTTGTCATTCTTTATTTGACTTTTTTTAAAAAAATTACAATTTAATTTTACTCAAGTTGCATATGAGGGCGCATCAATGAGGAAAATTCAGGTCCGTTTTCGCATTTGACCGTCTTAGTCTCAGCAGAAATCATATGGGTCAACACGGTGTGCTCACCGTCAGCGGTTGAGTATTGCGGGTGTACTTCCTGTCAGTCCGTTTGCATGAACACAGGGTGACTGAACTCACTATGACTGTGCTTCAATCATTTATTGCTGAAATGGCTAACCAGCACAGAGCGGAACGGACGTGTCTGTTTTGACCCTGGCGCATTGCGCTTCTTCAAAGGTCTGTTTCTGTTACAGCTTTAATTTGGTTTTTTTGCAAAAAGGCTAAGGCCTGTGCGGCTTTTAGAGGATGAGAAATTAAGAAACCCTGGCCGTATTGACACGCTTTGGTGCTGAGCAGTTGAAACTGCTTTTCCGTTTCAATACCTTCGGCCACAACTTCCAGGTCCAGAGATTTTGCCAGCGACAAAATCGCATCAACTAATGGGTTTTCCTCATCCTTCAATTGGTTGATAAAACTTTTGTCTATTTTTAGCACATGAATGGGCAGTTGGTGCAGGTATCCAAGCGCAGAATAGCCGGTACCAAAGTCATCCAGGTAGAGTTTAACCCCAAAGGGTGATAAGCCTTTGATAACTTTAGTGGCCAGGTTGATATTTTCAATCAGGCCGGATTCCGTAATTTCAAGGCTGAGTGCGCCCTGACTCAGGCCGTAGGTGCGATATAAGGACGCGATTTGTTCGACAAACTCCAGGCTGGCAAAATGGCGTGACGAGACATTCACAGTCAGGCTCACCGCCTCGATCCCAATATTCTGCCACTGCGACACTTGTTTTGCTGCAAGCTCCAGCAAGTGTAAATCAAGTTCTATGATCTGACCTGTTTGTTCAGCAATGGGAATAAAGTCATCTGGTGTGACCAGGCCATTTTTCGGATGGTGCCAGCGCACCAGGGATTCAAAACTGACAACCCTAGGTTGAGCCAGCGTAAATATGGGTTGATAGTACAACTCAAACTCCCCATTTTTGATCCCATTTTGTAAATCGTTTTCTATGTCGGCTTGCTGTTTGAGCTTTTTACGCATTTCATTATTGAAGTACCGGATCTGACTGCGCCCCGCCGACTTAGCTTCATACATAGCGGCATCGGCTTGCTGGAGCAGGGTAATGGCGCTATCTGAGTCGCTCGAAGTAAATGCAACGCCAATACTGCTGGAAGCTTGTAATAAATGACCATCAATTTGAATGGGCCTGGCTATAGCGCCTGTGATCCGTTCCAGCGCCATTTCAACCTGACGTTTGTCGCTGATGTTCTCCATGAATATGGCAAACTCATCACCTCCCAGGCGTGCGAAGGTGTCTGTTTTACGAATACTGGCCCGGATAAGATTAACGATGGCGACCAAAAAATGATCGCCCACATCATGTCCAAGCGCATCATTAATGCTCTTAAACCTGTCCAAATCAAGGTATAGCAGACAGTGTTGGCGGACTGGCTGACTTCTTCTTAAAGATAATATGGCATGTTTAATACGCTCCAGCATCAGATAACGGTTTGCCAGACCTGTCAGGTCGTCGTGCAGTGCTCTGTGTTCCAGTGCCTGGCGGGCAAGGCGCCTGTCGATTGCCATACTGAGCTGGCGGCTGATATAAGTTAAAATGGCTTTATGGTGTTGACTAAATGCCCGGTCATTGTCGTAGCTTTGTAGCACAACCACACCCTGATACTGGTCATTGACCACGAAAGGTACACCGAGCCAGGAGCGCGGCGAACGGCCAACCATTCTGAAGTTTTGCTTTCTGATATGGCGCAAAAATTGCTGGTGGTCACATAACAAGGGCTGTTGTTGCTTGATAATGTAGTAGGATGCGGTGTGTTTGATTTGCTCTTTAGAGACTTTCTGGTGAGCACTGCATTTAACACCGGCCTCTATCAAATAATCGATCTCCAGAACATCCTGCTGGGTGTCGTACAATCCAATGAAGCAGTTCTCTGCTGGGAGCTGCGAACAGATAATGCCGTATAGCTCATCATAAAACGCTTCCAGGTTGCGTGACTGGTAGGTGATATTGGCGATTTTTAGCAGGCACTTTTCCAGCTGCTGTGCCTGGTGAAGTTGTTCTACTGTGGCGGTGAGGTGATCGAGTGTTCGCACCTGATGAATTTTGGCGCTGAGTAAATGTGCCACGGTTGAAAGGATCTGCAAATGCGCCTGCGTGAAGTAGTCTGCTTCCGGGTGCTCACAATCAATCACCCCGAGTAAGGAGTTTTCATATACCAAAGGTACGCACAGCTCGGATAGCGCCGGTCGTGCATCAGCAATGTACATGGGCTCCAGGGCAACGTTCCCAGAAAGAAAAGGTTGCTTGGTCCGCGCTACATGCCCAGTGATCCCGGCAGCGATAGGGATCTTTTGCTGGCTTACCTGATGGCTGATGTCTTTATGCGCAACGCCCATACTGGCAACTACGTCGAGAAACTGGCCAGCCGGATCACTGAGATAAATAACACAGTCGACAAACCCCAGTTTGCTTACGACCTGACTGGTAACATAGTCAAAGAGTTCATCAAGATGCGTGATCTGCAGTAGTGATGAAGAAAATTGGTTAATGATGCTTAACTGTTCGGTTTTTGATTCTAGTTTTGCTTCTGACAGTATTGGCATGGCTTGGGCCTGATTACTTAATCTTCTACTATGTTAACGCTCTTAAATCATGCGTTACAGTCAATGTTGCAATTAAATTGCTATTAGCTGTAAACCTGATGACACTTTTACGACATATAATAGTACCGGAATGGACTGGTTGGGCGTAAAAACTTTACTAACCCGTTGGCTCAGCCTATGATCGGGCAAATTCAGTAGTGGGAAAGAGCAATGACAAGTAAACAGACCTTAACAATCACTCGTCCGGACGATTGGCATGTGCATCTTCGTGATGGCGCGGTTCTCGTTGACACAGTGCGCGATATCAGTCGCTATATGGGACGGGCCATCATTATGCCTAACCTGGTGCCACCTGCAACCTGCACGCAGAGTGCGCTGGCGTATCGAGAGCGAATTCTTGCTGCGAAGCCAAACGGGCAGTTCGAACCTTTGATGGTATTGTATCTGACCGACAACACCAGTGCTGAAGAGATCCGTGCGGCACAAGCCAGTGGTCATATTGTCGCTGCAAAGTTATATCCTGCGGGCGCAACCACCAATTCAGACTCAGGCGTAACCGACATTGAAAATATCTACCCGGTTCTTGAAGTAATGCAGGAAGTGGGTATGTTGCTGCTGATACATGGTGAGGTGACTGATTCCTCGATTGATATTTTCGACCGTGAAAAGGTATTTATTGATACTAAGCTCAGAAAAGTAGTCGAGGCCTTTCCTAAGCTGAAAATAGTACTTGAGCACATTACCACACAAGATGCAGTTGAGTTCGTTGAATCAGCACCAGACAATGTTGCTGCTACGATTACAGCGCATCACTTACTATATAATCGCAACCACATGCTGGCCGGTGGTATTCGTCCACATTACTATTGCCTGCCAATACTCAAGCGTAATACTCATCAGCAGGCACTGCTACGAGCGGCAACCAGCGGGAGTAGAAAGTTCTTCCTGGGTACTGACTCGGCACCTCATGCTAAAGATAAAAAAGAGGCCGCCTGTGGTTGTGCCGGTGCTTACACCGCCCACGCTGCCATTGAGTTGTATGCGGAGGCGTTTGAAGAAGCCGGGGCACTGGATAAGCTTGAGGGTTTCGCCAGTCACTTTGGTGCGGATTTTTACGGATTGCCTCGCAATACCGATACCATCACACTGGAAAAAAGCAGCTGGCAAGTGCCAGAATCTTATCCGCTTGGAGATACTCAGGTTGTACCAATTAAAGCCGGTGCAAGCATCGACTGGCAGGTTGTTGCTGAGTAAGTATTAGATCCGATATAACAAGGCAGCCGACGCTGCCTTTTTTTGTGCAATTTAATGCTGTTCAAGGGTAACCTTGGCTCGATTTAGTCAGGGGGGTGTCGCTTTTTGTAAAACCGTATTCAAGGCTTCATCCATTTTTGCGATAAAGTCAGCTTTATACGGGTATTTTCCTTCATATCCTTTCAGGTATCCGATATGGGCGCTACGACTTAGTACCACGCGATCTTCTACAAATGATTGAGCTGTCATGCCGGGCAGTTGCTCTTGCAGATCACTAATACCAATCAAAGTCGAGAGCCTGTCGTTGATATAGCAGTCGACTCTTTTTTTATATAATTTGACGATATTGGCGCGGGTATTCTTGTTTTCCCAGACGATAATGCGTCCTGCTTTTCTTGCTTGTTTGAGCACCTCGTCGAGGATTAGAAACCCGGCATTCAAGCCAATATTAATGGGTGGTAATTCGTTATCACGTTGCTCGATATGTTGCAGTGTGACACCCGGGTTGCAAAATGCGACGACTTCTTCCTGTTTCAGGGCCACCGAATATGGCCAGATAAAAGGGCGTGTGTCACGGTGAATATAAGGTGGCATCAGTGCAAACGCTTCGCCATTTTCAAGCGCAGCAACTCCCCTTTTCCAGGGAATGGGGCGAAGCTCAACCAGATACTCTTCCTTGATAAGTTTGGCAGCCTCTTGGATCAGCGTTGGGTAAATGCCCACTAACTTACCATCCTGAACATAGGAGTAAGGTGGGTAGCTGTCATCAGCCAAAATCGTGACAGGTACCGGACTTGTCGCACGCACAATAAAAGCGGCGAAAACACCGCAAATAAATAGTATATGTATAATCAGAGTGTAGCCAGAGTACTTGCCATGCTGGTAACGGCACTGTCTTGTTTTAACTGCTTCTGACACTGCTGTATTTCCTGAAGGAAACCTTCCTGTAACTTTAGATAATATCTGTTCAGATGCCAGTGCTGGATCTCTTCACAGAATCATTCTGGCCACAAATCCGAGGTGTAAGACGACGTAATGTCATCCTTGTGCAGTAACGATTACAATCACATGTAGGATAATAGAGTATTTTTTCTTTCCGAGATACGCACTGTAGCAAGGTGCTACGTCAGGACATTTAGATAGGCACAGGCATGGCACACCTTTTATTAGCACAAACCAATGAGCACATCCCTCTCAAGCCACGACATCGCTTTGGTCGTGCTGAGTGTGAGGTGGATACTCAGGTGTTGGGGATCGAAATTTCGCGCCATCATGCCGTTATTACCTGGTGTGACGAGCAGTGGGTCCTGAGAGATATCAGCAAAAACGGGGTGTTCGTAAACCAGCTTAAAATCACACCAAATACCAATATGGTACTTAATTTGGGTGATGTCATCACCTTTTCAGACCTTCACCCCCACAGCTTTGTTGTCAGTTCACTTTCTCCGCCTGAGTCAACCAAGTTGCAGTGTTAAAGCCAGCGACCCATTACGACAAATTGAATATCAGGGAACAAAATTCCGGCCTGGGGAGGGAGTAGCACGTTAAAGTGATGAGCCTGCATAGCTGCTACACGTGACACCGGACAGTCTAATACAATACACCGGCATCCTAGCTCTTTAGCCAGCATCAGGCGTGTTTCAATAAGCTGATTGGCGAGTCCCTGGCTTCGCCACTGTGCGGCCACGGCAAGCCGGCCCCAGGTTGCTAAAGGCATAGCCAACCGGTCGCTCAGCGGCTGATAAAGTTGTTGCTCGGGTAGGTGTGCAAGGTGAGTACAGAGATTCATTCTGGCCGTCGCAATGATATTGCCCTGATGTTTTACTAGCCAGATATATGCTTCATTGTCTGCGTCCTCAAGCCAATACTCAGGAGTTGCACAGTGTGAGATGGTATGTCCTTGCGCGTGCCATACCGCACTGCGAAACTGGCCCAGCCTCAGTGTGTCTTCATCGTTAAGTGTACCTGGTGTATAGCATTGCAGCGTAAAGGCGTGCTGCTGTGGCTGGATAAATGCGGTCATCATGGTCCTTTATTGGTAGCAAGCGCAGCTCAATAATAGCCCAGATCCTGGGACATGCTAGATTGAATCCAAGATTGACAATGAAAATATGGCGAGGGGATAAGCAGGTGCCGTGCACACCTGCTATGAGAAGGTTAACTGTGGTAGTTTTCGCAGGCTTCGAGCGTATTCTCGATCAGGCTCGCGACAGTCATTGGTCCTACACCACCTGGTACTGGCGTGATGAAGCTTGCTCGTTGTGCAGCAACATCATACTGTACATCACCGACCAGTTTGCCAGACTCTAGCCGGTTAATGCCCACATCGATGACCATGGCACCTTCTTTGATCCAGTCACCAGGAATAAATTCTGGTTTACCGACGGCAACGACCAGTAGATCGGCGCGGCGCACATGCGCTTCAAGATCTTGGGTAAATTTGTGACAAACGGTCGTCGTACAGCCTGCCAGCAACAACTCAAGTGACATTGGACGGCCGACGATATTGGAGGCGCCGACCACAACAGCGTGCATGCCTTTATATCTGACACCTGTTGAGTCAAGCAGGGTAATGATCCCTTTTGGTGTACAGGGACGCAATGCTGGCATACGCTGTGCCAGACGTCCAACATTATAGGGATGGAAGCCATCAACATCTTTGTGCGGGTGAATACGCTCCAACACTTTCTCGGCATCCAGTCCGTCAGGCAATGGCAGCTGGACAAGGATACCATCAACATGCGGGTCCTGATTGAGCGTTTCGACCAACTCCAGCAATTGCGCCTCGCTTGTGTCCGCGGGTAGATCGTAGGACTTAGAAACAAAGCCTACTTCTTCACACGCTTTGCGCTTTGAGCCAACGTAAACCTGGCTGGCTGGATCCTGGCCTACCAGTACAACTGCAAGTCCTGGCGCTCTGAGCCCCTGATTGATCCGCGCTGCAACGCGGTTGGCTACGGTATTGCGAACTTGTTTCGCAATCACTTTACCGTCGATGATGTTTGCCGTCATGACTGACCTTTAAATTTAAGGGTTAATTACTTGAACGATTCATAGAGTGTATTAAAGAGGGTACTCTAATTAAAGAGGCTATCTGAGTCATAACTAACAGCGCCGGGGCTGATAGCAAAACTCATAGAGCCGCTACTATTTTCGCAAAAATCCCCTAAATAGCCAAGCTGGATCCGCGACAGGACCACTTTATTACCCCAGAGGAAGACAGAATTGCTGGAAAACCAATCGTTTTGTTATATTTATTAAACGTTTTGAAGTAAAAATAGTCAGTCGGCATGATTTCTAAAAAAAATGTTTGACCTCATCCGGGCAAATCACTATTATGCACCCCGTTGTCAACGAGGGGCTCGCAAGAGAAACTCTGAAATAACACTCATCGGCGATTAGCGCAGCTTGGTAGCGCACTTGGTTTGGGTCCAAGGGGTCGCAGGTTCAAATCCTGCATCGCCGACCACTTTCTTTTCTAAAAAGAAAGTTATCAACGAAAGTTGGTGGTATGCACGAAGAAGCATTCTTTGCGCCGCGCCCGTAGCTCAGTTGGATAGAGCAACGGCCTTCTAAGCCGTCGGTCGAAGGTTCGAATCCTTCCGGGTGCGCCATTTTTAAAATCCACATTGTAGTGGCGGCTGTAGCTCAGTTGGTAGAGCCCCGGATTGTGATTCCGGTTGTCGCGAGTTCAAGCCTCGTCAGTCGCCCCATCTACAAAACCTATATGTTCGGCGATTAGCGCAGCTTGGTAGCGCACTTGGTTTGGGTCCAAGGGGTCGCAGGTTCAAATCCTGCATCGCCGACCACTTTCAAATTTGATATATTCGGCGATTAGCGCAGCTTGGTAGCGCACTTGGTTTGGGTCCAAGGGGTCGCAGGTTCAAATCCTGCATCGCCGACCACTTCCTCTTTTCTATATTTTTTCTAAATCTGTTTTGTTCCTTTAATTTTGTCCTTAGCGACATCAATTATTTGCCCCGATTGCTCGACTCTCCCGTTTTATAGGTTATAATGCCGCGTCTATTATTTAACATAGCGCCCTGTCTGGGCAGGCAGCAAGTCTGACAGAGATCAGCACTGATTCTTAAACATCAAATGTTGGGATGTTTTTAGCGGTGATCTGCTTAATAGAGATTGAGCAAATATGATGGTCTGCTGTCATCTGATCTGGTAAAAAGTCGACTTGTTTGTAAGGAAGGCGCGTAGTCGCCAAAAATGAAAATTGAGGTTATATCATGCAAGTTTCTGTTGAGACGACTCAAGGTCTTGAGCGCCGTCTGACTATCACAGTTCCAGCTGAGAACGTTGAGACTGAAGTAAAAAAACGCTTACAACAACTGGCTAAAACACAGCGTATCGACGGCTTCCGTCACGGTAAAGTACCAGTATCTGTAATCAAAAAGCGCTATGGTGCTGCTGTCATGCAGGAAGTGGCGGGCGAGCTGATGCAACGCAACTACATCGAAGCAATTATCGCTGAGAAAATCAATCCAGCTGGCGCACCTACCTTTGCTCCTAAATCACTTGAAGCAGGTAAAGATCTAGAATTTGATGCGACTTTTGAGGTTTACCCAGAAGTTGAATTGAAAGACCTTGAAAAGATTTCAGTAGAGAAGCCAGTCGTTGATGTGACTGAAGATGACCTGGCTAACATGCTGGAAACGCTGCGCAAGCAACACGCAAGCTGGACTGACAGCGACGCAGCTGCAGGCGAGAAAGATCGTGTAACAATCGACTTCCTGGGCACTGTTGAAGGTGAAGAGTTCGAAGGTGGTAAAGCTGAAGACTTCCCTCTTGAGCTAGGTCAGGGTCGTATGATCCCTGGTTTCGAAGATGGCATCATCGGTAAGAAAGCTGGCGAAGAAGTCGTTGCTGATGTGACTTTCCCAGAAGAGTACCACGCTGAAAACCTGAAGGGTAAAGCAGCACAGTTCAAGATCACTGTGAAGAAAGTAGAAGTTCAGGAGCTGCCTGAACTGACTGACGAATTCGCAACTAAGTTTGGGGTTGCTGAAGGCGGCGTTGACGCACTGAAAGAAGAAGTGAAGAAAAACATGACGCGTGAACTTGGTCAGGCTGTTAAAGCTCAGATCAAAGATCAAGCGATCAAAGGTCTTCTAGAAACTAACGAAGTTGAAGTACCTAAAGCACTTATCGACCAGGAAATTGATGCACTACGTCAGCAAGCTGCACAACGTTTCGGTGGCGATGCTAAGAACATGCCAGAGCTACCGGCTGAGCTGTTCCACGAGCAAGCTGTAACACGCGTTAAAACGGGTCTGTTGTTAGGCGAAGTGATTAAAGCGAACGACATCAAAGTAGATGACGCAAAAGTTGAAGAGCTCATTGAAACTGTGGCTTCTGCTTACGAAGATCCAAGCGAAGTAGTTTCTTACTACAAAGGCAACGACCAGCTTATGCAGCAAATGCGTAACGTTGCAATGGAAGAGCAAGCAGTAGATGCGATTCTGGCAGCAGCTCAGGTTGCTGATGTTGAGAAGTCTTTCGACGACATCATGAACCCACAACAGGCAGCTCAGTAAGCCCTTTTGATCTCGTCAAAGACGAAATCATTGACTTACTGTTAAGCTAACGTTTAAATGGCTCGTATTGCTCTGTGTTTTGCAGTGCTGCGAGCCATTTTTGTTTCTTTGCTCAAAGCAACACGGTTGTGCGTATATTTTTGTTTATCAGCCTCTTTTGTATAAACATACGTCTATAAGCTTGTTGTAACTTGAGTAAACAAATTGTGCTTGTCCTTCGTATGAAACTGACAGGCGGCCAGGTTTTTGCAGTGCACTTCCCTGTTTATAAGGAATCTATAAAATGAATGACGGTATGTTTGATCCTCTTAACGCGTTAGTCCCTATGGTTGTTGAGCAAACAGCGAAAGGCGAGCGTTCTTATGACATTTACTCTCGTTTGCTCAAAGAGCGGATCATCTTTTTGACCGGTCAGGTTGAGGACCATATGGCAAACCTGATCGTTGCTCAGCTGCTTTTCTTGGAATCAGAAAGCCCTGAAAAAGACATTTATCTGTATATCAACTCGCCAGGTGGTTCCGTGACTGCGGGTATGTCGATTTATGACACGATGAATTTTATCAAACCAGATGTCAGCACTGTGTGTGTTGGTCAGGCTGCCAGCATGGGTGCATTCTTACTCTCTGGTGGCGCCAAAGGCAAACGCTATTGTCTGCCAAACTCACGCGTAATGATCCACCAACCACTGGGTGGCTTCCAGGGTCAGGCGTCGGACTTTGAGATCCATGCGAAAGAAATCCTAACGATCAAAGAAAAGTTGAATCGTCTGATGGCTGAACACACTGGCCAACCTTACGATGTGGTGGCCAATGACACTGACCGTGACAACTTTATGAACGCCGAACAAGCCGTAGATTATGGCCTGGTTGATGCCGTTCATAGCAGCAGAAACATCAAGTAATCTGTATCGGGTTGGTACATTTCTGATTGTAGTTAGATAAATGCAACTGACCCGGCTATGCTAAAGACAAAATTCTTTGGTATAGTTAAAATATGTATTGTGTTATCTCAGTAGATAACTGACCAAATTTAAGAGGTAGCTGAATGTCAGACACTCCTACAGACGGCGACAAGAATAGTAAGCTCTTATACTGCTCATTTTGTGGTAAGAGCCAACATGAAGTACGCAAGTTGATCGCTGGTCCGTCAGTGTACATTTGTGATGAATGCGTCGAACTGTGTAACGACATCATTAGAGAAGAAATCAAGGATATAGCGCCGCAACACGATTCGTCTGATAAATTGCCGGTACCAAGGGAGATCCGTAATCACCTTGATGACTACGTGATTGGCCAGGAGCACGCTAAAAAAGTGCTTTCAGTTGCTGTTTACAACCATTACAAGCGATTGAAAAACCAAGGCCTGAAAGGCGATGTAGAGTTGGGTAAGAGTAACATTCTGCTGATCGGCCCAACCGGAAGTGGTAAAACACTCCTTGCAGAAACACTGGCTCGCTTACTGGATGTGCCTTTTACTATGGCGGATGCTACCACACTAACCGAGGCAGGTTATGTGGGAGAGGATGTTGAAAATATTATCCAGAAGCTTTTACAGAAGTGTGACTACGACGTAGAAAAAGCACAGCGTGGTATCGTTTATATCGATGAAATTGACAAAATTTCACGTAAATCTGATAACCCATCCATTACGCGAGATGTGTCTGGTGAAGGTGTTCAACAGGCGCTGTTGAAGCTTATTGAAGGGACTGTTGCATCGGTACCTCCGCAAGGTGGACGTAAACACCCCCAACAAGAATTTTTACAAGTAGACACGTCAAAGATCCTGTTTATCTGTGGTGGCGCATTTGCGGGTCTGGATAAAGTTATCGAGCAACGCAGCCATACCAACACAGGTATCGGCTTTGGTGCGCAGGTGAAATCATCAGACAGTGAGCGCTCGCTGAGTGAAACGTTCAAGGATGTTGAGCCAGAAGATCTGGTCAAGTATGGCCTGATCCCAGAGTTTATCGGCCGTCTGCCTGTAGTTGCGACTCTGGCCGAATTGGATGAAGACGCATTGATCCAGATCCTGAATGAACCTAAAAATGCATTAACTAAGCAATATGGTGCATTGTTCAAGATGGAAGGGGTTGAACTGGAGTTCCGTGAAGATGCACTTAAAGCCATTGCTCGCAAAGCAATGGACAGAAAAACCGGTGCGCGCGGATTACGCTCGATTGTTGAAGGTGTCCTGCTGGATACTATGTATGAACTCCCATCGATAGAAGATGTGAGTAAAGTTGTGGTAGATGAAACCGTCATTAAGGGTGAATCTGACCCAATTTTGATTTACGAGAATAACAGTCAGGATAAAGCTGCGTCGGAGTAACGACTTGGTTTTATCGCAAAAAGGAGCCTCAGGCTCCTTTTTTTGTCTACAGTTTAGTTGTACCAGCAATCTACAATACCAATTTTACTTAATACCTGTTCAATTTGACGGAGCAAATATGACGCTAACAGCGTTAAAAATTTCTCATTTAGAACAACTAAATAGCAAAATTTTTGCCTTGTTACCGAGCCTATTTTCTCGCCTCAAAATAGAACACTTAATTAAGCAAATTGGTATAAACTCAAACTGGAAATCGATACGGATTGGTATATAGGTTGAACTTTTTAAAGGCAATCCCCATATACCTCCCTAATCCTTGAAATTAATGAAGTGCGAAGAGAATATAATGACGCTTGAGAGAATGGATCGAGTCGAGATACCCGTATTGGCACTGCGTGATGTGGTCGTATACCCTCATATGGTGATCCCGCTGTTTGTAGGTAGAGAAAAATCAATAAAATGCCTAGAAGCCGCGATGGAAAATGACAAGCAAATTTTTTTGGTGGCGCAAAAAGAAGCGTCTATAGATGACCCTGACACTGATGATATCTATCAGGTTGGCACCGTCGCTACCGTGCTGCAATTACTTAAGTTACCTGATGGCACCGTTAAGGTTCTGGTCGAAGGTACCCAACGCGCCAAGATAGAAAAGTTTTTGGTTACGGATGAGTACTTTCTGGCTGAAGCACAATTTATTGCCTCTGAAAACGTTGAAGGTCCTGAGCAGGATATTTTCATTCGCAGTGCCATCAGCCAGTTTGAAGGGTATGTAAAACTCAACAAGAAAATCCCGCCAGAAGTACTGACCTCTGTTTCCGGTATTGATGAAACGGCCCGTCTGGCTGATACCATGGCAGCGCACATGCCAATCAAAGTACCTGAAAAGCAAAAGGTTCTGGAGCTATACAACGTCACTGAGCGATTAGAGTATCTGATGGCGTTGATGGAAGGTGAGATTGATCTGCTACAGGTTGAGAAGAAGATCCGTTCACGCGTTAAAAAGCAGATGGAAAAATCGCAACGCGAGTACTATCTCAATGAGCAGATGAAAGCCATCCAGAAAGAGCTGGGTGAGCTGGATGATGTGCCGGATGAGTTTGAAGCGCTGAAAAAGCGCATCGCAGAAGCACAAATGCCCAAAGAGGCAGAAGAAAAAGCCACTTCTGAGCTGAACAAATTGAAAATGATGTCGCCTATGTCGGCTGAAGCAACCGTGGTGCGCTCTTACATTGATACGTTGATCGGTGTGCCGTGGAAAAAGCGCTCCAAGGTTAAAAAGGATCTGGCCAATGCACAAAAAATCTTGGATGCAGATCACTATGGTCTGGAGAAAGTCAAAGAGCGTATTATAGAGTATCTGGCGGTTCAGCAGCGCACCAACAAATTAAAAGGACCAATTCTGTGTTTGGTCGGCCCACCTGGGGTGGGTAAAACCAGCTTGGGACAGTCTATCGCGCGTTCTACGGGTCGTAAGTATGTTCGTATGGCACTGGGTGGGGTGCGAGATGAAGCGGAGATCCGCGGTCACAGACGTACTTACATTGGCTCTATGCCGGGTAAGCTGATCCAGAGTATGACCAAGGTTGGCGTGAAGAACCCGCTTTTTCTGCTGGATGAAATCGATAAAATGTCGTCGGACATGCGCGGCGACCCTGCTTCAGCTTTACTGGAAGTACTCGACCCGGAGCAAAACAGCAGTTTTGCCGATCACTATCTTGAGGTCGAATATGATCTGTCTGATGTGATGTTTGTGGCGACCTCCAATAGTTTTAATATCCCGGGTCCACTGCTTGACCGGATGGAAGTGATCCGTTTGTCGGGCTATACCGAAGATGAAAAACTCAACATCTCTAAGCAACATTTAATCCCTAAGCAAATTAAGCGTAATGGATTAAAGGAACATGAGATTGAAATTGAAGACAGCGCGATCATTGATACTATTCGCTACTATACCCGTGAAGCGGGTGTACGTAATCTTGAGCGTGAACTATCAAAGCTATGCCGTAAAGCGGTTAAGAGTATTTTGCTGAGTAAGTCGAAAGACAAGGTTGTGATTAATGCTGAAAACCTGGAAAGCTACCTCGGCGTTCAACGTTTTGATTATGGCAAAGCGGAAGATGGCGATCGTGTCGGTTTAGTGACCGGTTTGGCGTGGACCGAAGTTGGCGGTGACTTACTGACCATCGAATGTGCGGCGGTACCAGGTAAAGGCAAATTAGCCTACACCGGCTCACTAGGCGATGTGATGCAAGAGTCGATTCAGGCTGCCATGACTGTAGTGCGTAATCGTGCTGACAAGCTCAGGATCAATGAAGACTTCTACGAGAAACGTGATATCCATGTGCACGTGCCTGAGGGCGCGACACCGAAGGATGGTCCAAGTGCAGGTATTGCGATGGTGACTGCCCTGGTTTCAAGCCTGACTGGTAACCCGGTACGCAGCGATGTTGCAATGACAGGAGAGATCACGTTACGAGGCGAAGTGCTGCCCATTGGTGGACTGAAAGAGAAGCTGCTGGCAGCACATCGTGGTGGGATCAAAACGGTAGTTATTCCGAAAAAGAATGAGCGTGACCTGAAAGAGATCCCGCAAAACGTTCTGGAAGGACTGGAAATTCATCCGGTGAGCTGGATTGATGACGTTTTATCTCTGGCGCTCGCTCATCCGGTAGACAGTTTTACCATTGAGTCGCAAAAGTCGGCCGGATAAAGCAGAAAAAGTACATAAAAGTGCGTAAAAAGGGTTTTCAAATCTATATGGTATGCTAACTTAAGCACTGGATTAGCCCGGTAGCCCGCAACCCGCGTGGTTACTAGGCTTTGAGACATTAGATGAAATAGAGAATCGTCAGATTTCTCTGAGTTAACTACAAAAGTGATGTTAGTGGTAAGCCCTCATCGCTCTTGATAATAACAATGTAAGAGGATGATATTGTGAATAAATCTCAATTAATCGATCATATCGCAGCTGATGCTGATATTTCTAAAGCGGCTGCTGGTCGTGCTCTGGATTCATTCATTGAGTCAGTAACTGGTGCGCTAAAAGACGGTGACTCAGTTGCCCTAGTCGGTTTTGGTACTTTCTCAGTGCGTGAGCGTGCAGCACGTACTGGTCGTAACCCACAAACTGGTGCGGCAATCGAAATCGCTGCAGCTAACATCCCATCTTTCAAGGCCGGTAAAGCTCTGAAAGACGCGGTAAACTAAGCAGATTTCGCTCAGTCTGTCCAATGGCCTATGTTAAAATAGTGTGATTGGGCCAGATAAGCTTCAAGAAAAAAAGCGTATCTGCTAAGATACGCTTTTTTTATACCGACAGGATAATGACGCACATTGGCTTGACCAATGGCGATTGGGCTAAATGCGATGCTTCGCATATAAGCTTTGGTTGTTTGCACTTCAGTGCTTGCAAATGCCGCACTTATCCATATAAATAGGTACAGAGACGAGACAGGGCGCTGGAGTATTGTGTTCAGCGGGCTTGGATACGCATATAAACCCAAAGTACTGAGCGTGCTTTGACTTAGATAAGAGATAGAATAAATGCTAGAAAAGATTAGAGAAGGCTCACAGGGCCTGGCAGCCAAAATTATTCTTGGTGTAGTGATCTTGTCTTTTGCGTTGGCAGGGATCGGTGGTTACCTAGGTCAAACCACAGAGCAGGCCGTAGCAGAAGTTAACGGAGTCAAGATCACACAAATGGAATTCTCCCGCGCCTATGAAAATGAGCGCGCACGGCTGGAGCGTCAGTTTGGAGAATACTTTACACAAATTTCAGCAGATCCGGCTTACATGGCTCAGATCCGCAGTGGAGTCATTGACCGCCTGGTACAACAAGAATTACAAAACCAGTTAGCCATTGAGTTAGGGCTGAGAGTCAGTGATGAGCAAGTGAAGCAAGCCATTTTTGAGCTGCCTTATTTTCAGCTGGGTGGCCAATTCAGTAACGACAGATATCTGCAGCTGATCCGCCAGATGAACTTCCAACCGGATTCTTTCCGTGAGTACATGCGTGAAGAAATGACGCGTAACCAGCTGGTTTCTGCGGTTGCTGGCTCTGATTTTGTGCTGGATAATGAACTGAAACAAACGGTGGCACTGCAGCAGCAGACACGTGATATTGACTACATGCTACTGAGCAAAGAGACCGTGAAAGGTGAGGTAGCCGTAACGGACGCTGAAATTTCAGACTACTATCAGCTTAATCAGGAGCAGTTTCAGGCGCCTGAGCAAATTGCGCTGCAATATCTGGAACTGAAGTCTGATGATATTTCACTGGATAAACCAGTTACTGACGAAGAAGTACGCGCTTACTACGAAGAAAACCAGGCACAATACCTGGAAGAAGAGCGCCGTCGTGTTGCCCATATTTTGATTGAAAACACTGACGATGCCGATGCGGCTAAGCAAAAAGCGCTTGCGCTGTACGAGCAACTACAAGGTGGCAAAGACTTTGCCGAGCTGGCGCAAGCAGAGTCTGACGATATTGCTTCTGCAGAAATCGGAGGTGATCTGGATTGGATCGAGCGTGACATGATGGAGCCAGAGTTCGAAGAAGCAGCATTCGCGCTTACGAATGTCGGTGATATCTCACCTGTTGTCGAAACTGAGTTCGGTTTCCACATCATCAAGCTAACGGACTTACAGGCACAACAGTCTAAGGCATTTGAAGAGGTCGCGGCTGAATTGCGTACCGAGCTTGAAAGCAACGCTAAAGCCAATGCATTTTATGAGAAACAATCACAAATCGCAGAACTGGCATTTGAGGTGGCAGACTCTCTGGAAGATGCCGCAGCTGTCGCGGATATTGAGCTGAAGAGTACTGAGTTGGTCTCGCGTATGGCACTGCCTGCACCGCTTAATGACCCAACCATTGCCAATGCTATTTTCACGCCAGAGCTAATCGAAGACCGAGTCAATTCAGAAGTGCTGGAAGCGGGTAACGAACATATTGTTGTAGTACGTGTGCTTGACCACAAGCCGGCGACTGTGAAGCCGCTGGAAGAGGTGACCGCACAGATCAAGACCCGCCTTGAGAACGAAAAAGCGTCAGAGCTTGTCAAAGAGAAAGCCAGCACCCTGTTTGCACAGCTTGAGGAAGGTAAAGCACTGAGCGATATCGCAGCAGCAGAATCTGTTGAAGTGAAGAGCGAAGCGGCACTTAAACGTCAAAGCTATACAGTGGCACCTGAAATTGTCCAGCAGGCATTCAAACTGGCACACCCTGACAACGACCAGACATTCTCTGCGCTGGTTGAATTAAATAGTGGTGATGCAGCGCTATTGGTACTAAAAGGGGTAACATCCACTGAAGTGACTGGCGAGGTTGAAGCACAGCAGAAACAGAACATTACCATGTCTGTGGTAAATAAAAACTTCCTTGCTTTGCTGAGCGCCCTAGAGTCAGATGCTGAGGTAGTTCGCCCTGCTTTACAATTTAGTGATGAGATGCAGTAATTTTCGCATCATGTCGCTAACTTGCACAACAGGTCTGGACTGAACAGCCTGGAAAAGCTTGGGTAATCAGTTGGCTGACTTTGATAAAAAACCGACATCAGTGTTCTGATATCGGTTTTTTTGTGCCTTATCCTCAGGCATTCGCGCTTCTCCTGATGCAATTTGCTGTGAGGTGAGAAAGTATGCTCGATAACACCGTTGACGCGCCCAGCTATCACCGAGGCCCCTAAATAGATCAGGCGAGGCAAAAATTTGTGAAGCTGTGTTTAAGGTAAAGGCTCTGAATGAGCAATGTTTACCACAGCTGGTGCTCTATTTGCTCCTTCAAATCGAACGGGTGTTAAGTGAAATTGGTCTGCTTGTCGTCTAACACAGCTGGTCCTTCCAGCTACTCTGCGCCCTGCAGAACCATACTCTCCCCGTATTTGTCGCCATAGTATGCCCTTGTAGTGCCGTGTTCTCCCTTTACCCACTATACAGACTTACTGTACTGAAGCATCTGTCAGGCTGCATGCGAACGTAATCACACCTTCGAAAATTGAGTGGTTTTCACTCGATATTAGCCACTGTATGAAATATTAGGTTTTTTCAAACTGACTGATTTGATTTTATATCTATATAAATCAATAAACTAAAATTAATTGTTATGAAAAACGATAAGCTTTGATAATTAGTGTATTGATAGGGGATTCGCTAAGGTTAGATATGTCACCGGATGGGTGAGCGCGATAAGTTTAAGATAAATCTAATGTGTTATTACAACAGGAATTCTGGTCATGCTTAAGTTGAAAGCTAAAAAGTTAAAACACCTTACTGCAAAAGAACTCTTTGGTCCTGGTAGAACTCAGTTTGTCGTTGGGGGAGTCGCCAGGCAAATAGACACGGACAGCATTACACAAAAAGATCCAACAGCACCCTGAGCCTCATCGCTATGGTAACAGGTCATAAACAATATCAAGCCTTGATGAGAGGCAACAGAGATGTCTAAACGTGGCTTTGTCAGGTCTAGTCTGAGCTAGAACAGTTAAGGTTGGCAAGAGGCTTTTTCAGTCTCTGCGACCACTTGGCAGTTTATGATTTGTTTGCCGTAAGACAGGCCCGGCTGCTCGTAGTGCGAAACAGACTCACTCCCCGTATACGCTTTGACCTTTAAAGAGGGGGCGAGATCACCCAAACACCCGCAGAATAAGTTGTACACATCTTAAGATAACTTCCCGTCACAATCGCAATCCAGTAAACCACTTTATGCTTGGGTACTCGATAACCGACCACTGGCAGCAGCCTCGTTGTGTCGTTACTTTTGGATTCCAATTCGTTGAATTAGTACTTCATCACATCTTTCATTATCACTTATACCCTATCGCAACGTTTATTTCCGTTGACCAGGCAAACAGTTGACTATTGCACACCTGGTTGTTGAGGGTCGTCGTTTCACCGAGTCATTGCGTATTATCGTTTTAATGTAGCGGTCGTTTTGGCTATACCTTCTGCATTATTTGCGTAGCCTGCTTGGCTCTGTAGCTGCTCTATTTATTGTTCTTAAGGCGTCTGATCTCTGTATACCATGTGGCTGGAGTATTAAGGCAATAAATCACTTGTTACTATCGTGACACCTCTGCTTTATAGTGAATTATTTGAAAGGGTATTCAAATGTATCAGTAAGTGTCTTGACTAGCCAAATTAACGTGGTTTATTGAACCAAACAAAAATATGGGATATTGACTCCGGAAAATAAACCCGTCAGAAACGTGAATATAAGTTATCGCTTGGGGGTGGCCTGTCAAATTTATACATTAAAGTGGAGTTTAAATTGGCTTTGCTCAAAATTTTCCATTTTATTTTTTGTCATTAGAGGGTTTTTCGGGCTTAATTTTATATTGTGAACTTGATGTTGGGCTGTTCCGGGGAATACAAATCTTACAGCATGAAAAGGTCTCGGTAATGTGTTTTTATATGCTTAATAATCAATGGTTTGTGTTTGTTTGTTATCGTTAAGTATAAGGTTTCATAACTAGGTTTTTTGCGCTCTCTGGTCAATGATAGTTGCATCACCAAAACGGTGTTCAACTTTGAAAATTAAATTCGATACAAATTAAAATGAGACCAGCACGATGCTTACACTTAAAACAAAGAAACTGAAAAACTTAACAAATAACGAAATTAAAGATAACCGCCAAACAAAGCTGATTGCAGGTGGTACAGATACAGATAGTATTACTCAGGTTGGTTTGATTAACCCTAAAAAAATAAGTGGTTAATCCAATTGTAGAAAACAACAGGAGTTTTTAAATTGATGGGATCCTATTTAGTCTTGGCAATGGGGGTGGGGTTACAGTCTGTTCCGGGTAACCTCGTATTACAAGAACCAGCCAACGAATATCATTACTCCAGGGAAACCGGGCGAGTTTTAAAGCTGGCTATCAGTGTGGGAAGTGAAGTAGCAAAAAAAAAGATAATGTTACAGTATGTCACTGAAGGTAGCGAAGAGACTAAAGCTCTAGTTTCCAACGAAAATGGCTATGTTGACTATGTCAACCCAAATGCCAAGCCGGGCAAAGTGTTTGCCCCTGGTGAGTTGTTACTGCGGATACAAAGTCGGCGGGTTTTTGGCGCTCACTACTTTGAGCCAAAAGAGATCGAACATACAAAAGCTTTTCAGAAGATTCAGACAAACTCCAGTTTGTGGTTGTGTTCGGATGCGCGGCCTATCGAGGTTAGGGTTGATGATATTGCTAAAAACAGTTTACTCGTCTCAATGCAACTGAAAAAAGAAGAATATGGTCAGCTACAGCAGACCATTGGCGGCGGCAATTTCGCTCTGCATCAGTCTGTGCAGGCATGTTTATAAGCCCTCAGAGCGCTCCTGACAACAGTACGGAGCATTAGCCACTCCAAATACAAATAGCCCGTGTGGCTGGCTATCACTTTTCTCTCCTTCGCGTTAATTCGTGCTTCTCAAAGGGTCCACATGCAAATATGTGGACCTTGTTACCTTCTAGACATTTTTAAATATACTGGCATGGTGCCCGACTTGTTTGTTGTTTAGTGAGTCTGTTGTCGCGAGAGATTACTATCTGAACAGAGATAAGGGGGGCCTGGCTTGATCATTGTGCGCCTTGTTTGCCACGCTGATGAGCAGTCTGAAACACCACTTTTGATTGCATCTCTTACAGGACCGTGTCCCGCATTTCTTTCATTGAGTAGCACTGGTATTACTATCTTTCACTGCGCCAAACCGGTGCGGCGAGCCATACTGTGCAATTGATCCGGCATGGCTCAGCCTGGCTCAATGGCTCGTGCCCGATGTTTACACCCGCAGCCACAAATATTGCAATAACCAGGCAAGCTCACAATCAATCGGCAAGACTTAAATATTCAGGGTTACATATCTTTTACCATGACTCCTGTAAGAGCACGAAAAGGTGCTGTTCGGGTGTGTCTGCGAAAACAAATTGCGCGCGTATGCAGGGGAAAATGACATTGACTACGCAGCAGGAAAGCGAATTGCTGATGGGAATAATTATTAACAAAAAAGCTATGAGATGGATAGATTACGGGACTCTCCGCGAGGTGCTATTAATCAATATTTAGCCGCTACTTAGTCATAAGGAACTTTGCTAAATGATTGAAATTGTTTGATATAATAAATTTCGTGGCGGTTTGATTGTGTGTTGTTGCTGGGGCAATATGGACCCATCAAATGATTAAACATGCTCTGCTTAACGGGGCCACTTGAGGACATAACAATGCAACAAAATACCATCCTTGGACTGTTTGACACTCAACATGAAATTAAACAGATGATTGCCAAATTCGAACAAGTTAGTATCGCTGAAGAATTAACGAATACACTAAAATCTATATCAAAAGAGTCGGGCTACGACTGTCTGGGTTTTATCGATTTCTGTCCGGTATCAGCGTCGTCATATGAAGAGAATATCTATGGTGAAATTTCAACCGAGTTGGCTGACGAAATGTCTGACCATGCTATTTATGAGCATTGTAAATCTGGTATTCGTTTGCTGCCATTGTCCGGCATACTTACGCATAGCCGTCAGCAAGGTCAAGTATATGTGATGCCAATGCGTGGTGTGACCGGCATTTATGGTGGGCTGGTATTCGATATTCCGGACAGTTTTTGCCAACAGAAGAGTATTGAGTTTGTGGACTGGTGTTGGACCATTATCTCACCTTATCTGCTTCAGGCCGCGTTACGCTGCAGAGTCAAAAAACTACATATTACGAAACGAGAAAAAGACTGCTTAATATGGGCCTGTGAAGGGAAAACTTCTTGGGAAATCAGCCAGATACTGGGTATCTCAGAGCGTACGGTTAATTTTCACTTATCAAACTGTATTGTAAAAACAGATAGCACAAACCGACAGCAGGCAATAGTAAAGTGCATTATCAATAATCTGATTTAGTTACACAGGCTGGCTTTTAAAATGATGTTAGTTATCAATTTTTTTGCTGGGGAGGACTCTCCCCAGTATGCCAGATCACAGTGGCGCTGTGATGTCGGCTTTGACGAGTTGGTTTTCTACCACTTCAATGATATCCAGGTAAAGGGCATTCGTTTTCTGAGAAAAGCGGATCCTGTCGATAACAAAACTGGAGCTGTCAACTTTGTATATTTCCTGTTTGGGCTGTTGTTCGCCAAAATTAATCCTGAACACGGTTTCACCATCGGAGTGGTACAAAGCACCATTTCCAGCGGTTATTGAGTGCTTGTACTTGGCTTTTGAGAGCTCAATTCGGTCAGCCTTTTCGCCGGTATTGATATCGTACAAAGATACTTCGTCATGTGACGATAAGCTGGCATAAAACTGACTATTCAGTTGTCCAAACCACAACGGACGTTCGATAGGTAAGGCAATACTTTTGTCAGAATCCAGAGAGTGCATAAAGGCTTTTCCTCTCAGGGTTTTTGCATCCACAACCGAATACCCAATGTTATCCTCTTCAAGGTACTCTGCCGATACTATAGTGCCGTCAACACTAATTGAATCGGAAAGTTCTAACGTCTTGGCGTCATACGTTTCAAGCTTATTGTTGTAACGGACCAGTAATTCTTGTCTTTGCGCACTGTAATGAATTGATTCATAATTCGACGCAGGCAGAGCTAGGGCTTCGTACTGACCATCGGGAGATTTACGATAAATACTGCGCAGGCCACCTTGCTGGCGTAAAAAAATCACGCTGTCTTCAAAGTCAGCAGCGTGAATGTCATCAAACTCGCTGTTAATCAGAGGGTGCAGCTCGCCACCTTGCGGGCTTAATGTGTATACATCTTGTAAAAATGGATAGGTAACCGCTAGCAATTCATCGTGAGAAAGAGGCTGATTGCTTGCATATTTTACCGTATTGGGTAGTTTTGCCGCTGAGATAACCTTTTTCTTATCCAGTGAATAAGTAAACAGAATATTTTCTACATTATCAAACCAGATCAGAGCGTTGTGTTTCTTCTCATAAGACAACGACCAGATCCGATTGTCCGTATCATACAGTTTGACCTGGTTACCACCATCAAGATCTGTCATATATAATTCGCTGCCCTGATAGTGATGTCTTTCAAAAATAATAACTTCTAAATCAGGTAGATAAGTAAGAAATCTATCGCCATAAGAATTCAAATTTGGCGAAGTAATCTGATATTCCTGACCTGTTGAGATATCTCGGCTGGCAAGTGCTGCGAGTTCATCCCGATCACGGTAGCCGCTTTTGGAATAAATGAGTCTGCCGTCGCTGACACCTGCACCGGTGAAGCCTTGCAAGCTACAGTCAAATAAATACTGATTGGTTCCGTCAAAGCTGGCATTGATCAGCCATACCTCACATTGTTCACCGTTAATGGCCCGGTAAAAAACTTTATTAGAATCAGCTGACCAGCCGATCGGGAAATAATTAGTCCCGTCCTCAGCGAGGCGCTTTTCGTGGCCTGTTTGCAAAGTTTTTACGACGAGAGAGTAATTTTGGCTATTTTTTTGAATAATTGAGAAGGCAACAAAGTTTTTATTGGGTGAGATATTTGGCCTTGTATAGCGGCCATTGACCCATGATAAGACCGTTTCCTGTACCTGCTTTTCTATGGCATTAACCGGCACGTTGTCTGGATCATTGTTTTGACTGAGCAACGCGACACTGATAGAAACGGCCAGAGTGCTGAACAGAGCACCCAACACCCAGGAGGTCTTCTTACGCCTGTGAGGCGGTTCAGCGGTGATGGCTTTTGCTTTTATCTCGGTTGAAACGGCAGGATTAAGTTTTGTATTCTCAGTAGATTCAGTTTGATGATACTCAACAAAAGGCTCAATGGCTAAGCTATAACCCTTTCTGTAGTGGGTTTTAACTATCATCCCTTTCTGATTCTCCGATTTCAGGGTTTTCCTGAGTTCAGACATTGCTCTGTTTATTGCATTATCATCAACATATTTCTGACACCAGACATCCTCCACCAGATTTTGCCGAGTGATGATAGTATCTGAGTTTAAAATCAAATAGCTGATAATGCGAAAGAGCAGGGGCTCAAGCTCTTTTTCGATGTCTCCGTCAGTGAGTACCTGACGTTTAGGGTCAAGTTTCCAGGAGCCAAGAGTGATCGATTTAACTGTTCTAGAGAAGCTGACTTCGTTCATTGTCCTGAATTTGTTGTTATTAGGATTATGTCAAGCATTCAGACTATATATATAGTCATGTAAAAACTCAACAGAAAGATGAGAAGGGCTTTTGATTTACAAGTGTTATATTTATTTTCGATAAATGTAAAAGGAAGGGTTGTGGCATACTTTTTATCTTATCTTTTTGAATTTTATGTGTATTTAAAATTTTGTAGTGAGTCATTCCTGTGTCAGGTCAAGATATAAATTCTTACAATATCACGGATTCAAAACCGCATAGCAGGTCATGGCGAGATAAGAATTTAACAAAAATCCGGGTCACTGTTGCAGTACAGGTATCTGTCGGCTGGAGACAATTGACGCCTGGAACTCTGACGGAACCGCCGCCAGTGTGTGCCACTGTTTACCGACAGTCATGTCAGTCTTCAGAGGCTTTGCATTTACTGTCCAAAATTTCGATAGCCTTAGTCAGTATGTCAGAGACCGCTTTACGATTACCCCATTCAAGCGCGTGCCAGTCAATCTCATCAACGACTTCGGTAATATTGTGAGTCAGTAGCATTTTTACTGTTTCTATACTTTGGATTGGCTTTATTCTGAAGGCTTTTTCACGAGGTTTGACGGGTAATTTTTCTCCGGTGAGTTTGGCATTTATCCGCTTGTTGATCTCCGCTTTATCGGTGACTGTTAACAATGTTTTATCAAACTCACTGTAATATTGATTCTCAACTTGCTTAACGATTTTTTTGACATTGATAAAAGGCAGGCTGATCAACCCTTGTTCATATGCCTCAATGACACATTTGTACCGAGTAAGAACATTGTAGTTGTCAAAGCTTCCCATGGAGATCCCCAGATTAGCTGCCATCTCTTTGACGGTCAGCTTCTTTTCGCCGATTTTGAGTTTTGCCAGGCTGAGGCTCTCCAATTCCTGCATAGCACTTAAAAACGCTTGCAGTTTACCGTATTGGGGTAAGTCATCTCGGCTGGCATTTTCCTGAAACTGCTTCACTTTCGATAGCAATGGCTTAGCATCGTACACTTTAAATTGAGCGCTTGAGTCGTAACCTTTACTGTAAACCATGGCAAAAAAGCGTCGGTGCCCCGTTAGAATTTGGTACTTGCCGTGTTCTAAAGGGTACACAGTGGGAACCTGAATGATTTCTGCAACGGAGATGTTCTCTGCCAGCTCAAGGACAGACTCCAGCGTTTGATTGGCTTTTTTCCACTGTGCGGAGCCATAATTAAAGCAGTTTACAATGCAATTCTTTCCTATCAGTACGTGATCTCTTGAGTCATACATTTCTACTAGCTGGTTTTTAGTGAGCCAACGAGACGTAAATTGCCTGGCATGTTCATCCTCCATAAATTTCGCGGGCAGAAATCGTGCATTGTGTGGATCGGGAGCGACAGCAGATAAGAACAGGGATTTGTACTCAAAAGTTTCAGAATTGAGCGCTTCACGACTGTTAACGTTAGCCAACATCAGTTGGTCTAATTTATTTTTATTCATAGGGTTAGGAGCCTTTTACGACGCTAAAGGTAAAGGGTGAACACCTTAGTTGGTAGATCTAACAGGTATACACTCAAAGGTTAACGATGCACCATGTGAACCATACTAAGTAATTGCTCTGGTGTGAAGTCTTAAATCGACACACAGCACAGCAGAATAAATTTAAAACGCAGTTTACAAGCGGTGGAGTCAAGATATGAATATAGATATGAGCATCATTGAGTGGGCGTTTGAGAAAGGATACAACCTGGGTTCTGCCGATATGAGAGAAGGCGTTTATATCTCAGAAGCGGGCCGACGTTCGCGCTTGCTTGATGACATAAAGGCATTTGTAGAAAGTCACCAGATGATGGCCGTCGAGCATGATGCTCAGCCTCCAAGCCTAAACTGACACAGGTTAAATACTAGAGTGGATAGCTGATCCCGGTCAGCTTTAGGGGCAGCCCTGACCTGCAACAGCGTTTTATCAGTAGCAATGATCTCATGCGTGAGATCTTAACCCTCCGTTGGTAATAAATACATGCAAATTAAAAATTGGTTTACACGACACCCTTTGTTGTGCCGGTTTGGCACGTTTATTTTGGCACCTTCCGTACTGTGTGCCTATGTGGCATACCAGCAACAGGTACTTTCAGCCTTACCACCGACAGGTGCAAACACAGTTGCGGCAACAGTTCATGAGCCGGTTGTGATAACACGCGACACACATGGTGTGCCTTATATTGAGGCTGGCTCAGCGGCGGATGCTTATTTTGCGATGGGGTATCTGCACGCACAAGATCGGCTGTGGCAACTGGAATTACAGCGCAGACTCAGTGCCGGAAAATTGAGTGAGGTTTTTGGTAAAGAGAGTCTCAATTACGACGTTTGGGTACGCACACTGGGGCTTTATGCGGTAGCTGAGCACAGCAAGGCGCATTTGTCTGAGCAGGCTTTGGCGTCGTTACAAGCTTATGCGGCAGGGATCAATGATTTCCTGCGCCAACAGCCTACATTACCGGTGGAGTTTACTATGCTTGGGATCACGCCTGAGCCCTGGCGTGTCGAGGACTCCCTGGCTTGGATGAAGATGTTTTCGCTCAGCATGTCGGGCAATCTGGAAGAAGAGATCCAACGCAGTGTTGCCCTGAGAACGTTACCCAAAACCTTGTTTACTCAGTTTTTCGAATCAGACATATCACAGCCTGTTGAGCCGCTTGCGCAAGGGCCGGTTGCGAGTTTATCCGGACTGCATCACACCATTAAACAACTAGAAAAAGATTATAAGGTGGGGGGGAAACACATAGGGAGTAATGCCTGGGTCGTGTCTGCCGAAAAAAGTGCGACCGGATACGCCATACTTGCAAACGACCCGCACCTGGGACTTCAGATCCCGTCTCTGTGGTATGCCGTTTCCCAAGATGTGCCAGATAATCTGCTCCAGGGGATGAGTTTGGTCGGATTGCCCGTGATTGTTTTTGGTCAGAATAATCAGATTGCCTGGGGTGGCACGAATATGGAAGCTGACTTGCAAGACCTGGTTGTAGAGCAGGTGCATCCGGATGACCCTAATCTCTATCGCTATCAACAGCAATGGTTGCCTTTTACTTCTCGCACGGAATACATCAAGGTTAAAAGCGACTTTCCAAGTGTACTTAAGCCAGCCTATCGGGATGTTGAACTGAAGATCAAAGAAACGTTGACAGGTCCGGTGATCAGCAAGACCGGTTTGCCTCAGGCTGTTTCTTTACGCTGGACAGCGCTACAAGCAAAAGACTCGACTTATGATGGCTTTTTCCACATAAACCGGGCACAAAACTGGTCTGAGTTTAAGGCCGCTGCCGATCAAATCGCATCACCCAGCCTGAACCTTTTTTATGTCGATAAACAAAATAACATTGGCTTTACCGGTGCTGGCAATATTCCGATTCGACAGCAGGGGACTGGGATATTACCGGCTACACGTGCCGCTCACGGAGATGTATGGCAGGGTTTTATTCCAAAAGATGAGATGCCGAGCGAGTTGAATCCGCCAAGAGGCTACATCATCAATGCCAACAATCGCAATGTCGCGCAGGATTACCCCTATCATGTTTCTTCCAGCTTTGCGGATCCGGCACGTGCCAATCGCATTGAGCAGTTGCTGGACGAACAGCCATTGGATCTTGATTACATCAAACTAATGCAAATGGATGTAAAGGATCTGACAGTCACCCGGCTTAAAGCGGTCATGGAAACGGTCAAGGCTGAAGACCTCTGGCAACAAGAAGCGTTGGATCAACTGTCATCCTGGCAGGGGGAAGCAACAGCCGACAGCATCGCCGCGACGCTTTTCTATACCTGGTCCAGGCAGATTTATCGGGTGCTGTTAAATGACGAACTGATCCCCGCATGGAATGAAAAAGCGGCCACGGGACAATTGCTCGGGCTGCGCGGGCGACTGAGCTATGACCAACTAGCCGAATTGCTGTTACAAGACTCCCCGCTCTGTGATGACTCCAACACACTGGAAATTGAGTCCTGTGACACAGTTTTGCTCAGCGCACTGGACAGGACATTAATCATGAACAGCAAGCTACACGGCGATGAAATCGAGGACTGGCAATGGGGCAAGTTTCAGACGACCCGCTATGACCATATGCCGTTTGGCAAAGTGAAGCACCTCAACACCGTGTTCTCGCGAGAAGTGGCAACCGGTGGTTCCAGTAATACGGTTAATGTTGCTGCGGGGTTTTACGAACAAGACAGTGGCTTTATTCAAAACTATGGTGCGGGATTCAGACAAGTTATCGACATGGGCGGGCGTTATCAGTTTATGAATTCCACCGGACAGTCTGGTCAGGTCGCCAGCCAGCATTATGACGATATGGTCGCTCAGTTTGCGCAGGGTCAGTACATTTCATTTGAACTGCCCGCAAAGGCCACCCACAAGCTAACACTCATTCCAAAAACAGGGCAGGAGTAAACCGTGAATTTATTAAAAATATTTAGTGAGAGCTACCCCAATCGTGTGTTTATCTCTGTGTTGCTGGGCGCCATTTCGGGGATTTTATATTCGGGGTTAATCCCCTTCGTATTAATGAGTATTGAACGTCCGGCACCCGGTCTGCAGCTAGCAGAAATACCACATGCACGTTACGGTTTACTGGAAGTAGCCAACTATAAACTGGCGGCGTTATTTTTCCTGGCTTGTACTTTTATCCTGATCATCAGAAGCCTTTCAGAGATCTTACTGCAGCGCGTTGCAACCGATGTTGCCAGGCAGCTCAGGGTCAGCTTCTACGATAAAATTGCCAGAACGCCATTGCACGTAATTGAGAAAATGGGGTCGTCTAAACTGGTTGCGTCGGTGAATCTGGATGTGCCCAGGATCATCAATGGTGCGCGCGCATTACCCCTGCTACTGATTAACCTGGTGACTCTGGTTGGTATGCTGGGATTCCTTGTCTATCTCAACGACGCGGTATTTAAAATGGTGATGATTGCCATCGCGTTTGGCATCTTGGCCTATCAAATCCCCATGTTTTTTGGCAATAAGCTGCTTACTCGCGCCCGGGAATATCGAGATGCTATTCAGGAAGGGGTTAATGGTTTGATATCCGGTGCAAAGGAATTAAAGCTTGATGCTCAGAAAAGGGCTTATTTCCATCAGGATGCATTACTTAATAACGAAGCCAATATTCTTAAAAATGAGAAAACGGCACAGTCTGTCCTGATATCCACTATCAATTTTGGTGATTTACTCTGTTTCTTTGTTATCGGAGCATTGTGCTTTGTGTTCGTAAATTACCACTCTATCAGCAGTGGCGAACTGGTCGCGGTGATCATGGCGTTGCTGTATGTCACCGGCCCCATTAGCGTACTTCTTAACGCCCTGCCGCAATTAATGATGGCGACGATTTCATACAAAAAATTCAACGCGCTACTCAATGCATTGCCGGAAGAGCAAATCGAGTATCAGGTTTCACCAGTCCCCGACTGGCAAACTTTACGATTTGATAATGTGGAGTTTGCTTATCCCGGTGATCAGGATGAGGCTGGCTTTGCCGTTGGTCCCATTAACCTGATACTGAACCGTGGCGAAATTGTCTTCATCGTTGGCTCTAATGGCTCCGGGAAGTCGACCCTCAGCAAGTTACTGACCTTGCACTATCAGGCCGTAGGCGGACACATCTACTTTGACGACGTTGCACTCGACAACGGCAATATCGAAAGTTACAGACAAGAGATCAGCGCAATTTATTCAAATTATTACCTGTTCGCAAAAATCCTCAAAGAGCTGGACAACGACACCATGGAGCAGATCCAGCATTACCTGAAGTTATTACACCTGGACCACAAAGTGACGATAGAAAATGGTTACTTCTCGACGGTGTCCTTATCCGATGGTCAGCGCAAGCGACTGGCGTTATTAGTCTCCTTTTTGGAAGACAAACAGGTGTATTTGTTCGATGAGTGGGCTGCCGATCAGGACCCAATTTTCAAAGAGGTGTTTTACAAACGCATTTTGCCCAGCCTGAAAACAAAGCAGAAGCTGGTAATCGCCATCACCCATGATGACAAGTACTTCGAGCTGGCCGACCGAGTCATTGTGATGGAAAGCGGTCAGGTTGTAGAGCAGGCCTCATACACACAATATTTCGACAAATTACAGTTAAACCAGGCTGCCAAAAACGATTTCCTGGCAGAGGTAGGAGCGTAAAATGACACATTCTCAATGGCAATTAACCGCCTCCCAGCGCGATATACTATTAGATCAGCTCTATTTCCCGGATAGTGCCATTTACAATATTGGTGGCTATATCGTGTGTGACAACATTGACTGTACTGAACTGGTACAGGCGCATAAGGCTCTGGTGCGCAGTCACGAAGCGTTTGCGATGCGCATTAGTCAGCAAAGCGGAACGTTTGCCGTTTATCTGAGTCAAGACGTAGATGACAGCCTGCCTGTGATCGATTTTAGCAACGAACCAGATGCTGAACAGAGTGCTAAAGCCTGGCTTGACGCGCGCTTTGCACAAACGCAAGCGATTTTTGACACACAACTGGCCCGAGGGTTTTTGCTCAGAATATCTCAGCAGCAGCACTGGTATGTTGGACTAAGCCACCACCTGGCAATGGACGGATTTGGTTTTGCGATATGGGTTAAGCAACTGGCCGCTTTGTACAACAGCGAAAAAATACAGGACGATGCCAGGTTATCACTCAAAGAAATCGCTCAGCTGGATAATGCCTATCGGGACAGTACTAAATATCAAAAAGATGCCACCTTCTGGCAAGATTATCTCGCCAGTTACCAGAGAGAGCGACTGGCTCCGCGTCACCATAGCGAGGGGGACCAGCAGCGCAGTACCCGTGCCATTTATCCACTTTCCAGAGCGGTATTTGATAATCTCAACCAGCACGCCAAACACGCTAAGCTGGGTGCTGCACAGGTGTTGCTGGCCACATTAGCCTATTACTTTTCGTTGCATACCAATCAAAAAGCACTGTTGTTCGGTAACCCGAGTCATAACCGTAAAACCGCACTGCAAAAACAAAAGTTGTCGGTGTTTACCAGCATCAGCCCATTGCTGATCTCAGTGCAGGACCTGCGTGTCATGAGCGAGCTGGTGAAGCAGGTTGCGCAGGCGCAAAAGGCCACCTATCGGCATCAACAGTATCCTCTGGGTCAGTTACTGAAAGACCAGCAACACAGTGGTGAGCAGGGCAGTTTTTTTGATTTTAGCTTTAACTACCTGACACTGAATTTTGCCGATATTCATTTCTCAAATCAGCCGGCGCGATTCCACTACCTTAATGCCAACGCCGAAAAAATCCCTTTTACGCTGACGGTATGGGATAACAATGACACCGATCTGGAACTGCAAATCGATTTTAACCATCGTTATTTTAACCAGGCAGAGATTGATGCCATCGCGCAAAGGTATCAGCGTGCACTGGCTTATCTTAGCCAGCATGGACTGGATTGTGCGCTGAGCGATTTGCCCTTCTCAGGCGATGCTGAGCAGCAGTGGCTGTTGGGGACATCACACAGTCCAGTCAGTTATGACACAGAGCTGAGCCTGCATCAGCAATTCAGCCACCAGGCTCAGCTGACGCCCGAGGCCATTGCCATTGAGATGCCCGACGGGCAGACACTGAGCTATGCCCAGCTGGACGCCGGTGCCAATCGCATTGCCGCTTATCTGCAGCAACAATACACGCTCAGTGCCGATACCCTGGTGGGCGTCAGCACGCAGCGACACGCCGAGATGGTGATGGTGATACTGGCCATTCTTAAAACCGGTGCGGCCTATTTGCCGCTTGACCCCGGCTACCCCAGTGCCCGACTGGCACAGATCATCGATGACGCTAAGCCGGTTGTGACTCTCACTGATAACCCGGCAATCCTGCAAGGGCTGGGCACCGACACGCTGAGCCTGGCCACTGTGAATGACGCGGCTATCTCATCTGCTTACCAGCCAGCTGCGCATCAGGGCGATAACCTGGCCTATGCTATTTATACGTCAGGGTCTACCGGCAAGCCTAAGGGCGTGGCGATAAGCCACCGTAATGTCAATGCACTGCTGAGCTGGGCCGACACGGTATACAGTCGCGAAGATTACGCGCGGGTGTTATGCAGCACGTCGATTAACTTTGACCTGTCGGCATTTGAACTCTTTTTTACCCTGACCCGGGGCGGCACCTGTGTGCTGGTGGACAATGCCCTGAGCCTGCTGGACTATCCGCTGCAGGTATCGCTTATTAATACCGTGCCATCGGCCATCAAGGCGTTACTGGAGCAAGGGGGGATCCCGGCGGGCGTACGGGTAGTGAACCTGGCCGGTGAGCCGCTGGGTCGCGATGTGGTAAACCAGTTACTTACAGGCCAGCATTGTGAGCGAGTCTATAACCTCTATGGTCCGTCGGAAGACACTACCTATTCAACCTGCGCCTGTTTCACGCAAGAAATCGACCATGTCCCGAGTATCGGCCAGGCGATTAGCAACACGCAGGCATTGATCCTCAATGACCAGCTGGCGCTGTTGCCGTATGGGGCAACCGGTGAGTTATACCTAGGCGGCGACGGACTGGCGCGAGGCTATCTGAATCAGCCCCGGCTGACCGCCGAACGGTTTATCGACAATCCCTTTTATGATGCCAAGGTGGCGGGCAGTTCAAAGCGTCTGTATCGCACCGGCGATTTAGTCCGCTATCAGGCGGATGGCAATCTGGCTTTTGTGGGCCGTGCAGACGATCAGATAAAAATTCGTGGCTTCCGGGTGGAGCTGGGCGAGATAAGCGAGCAGCTGAGTCGCCAGGCGGCGATCGACAGTGCGGTGGTGCTGGCGAAAAGCGGCGTCAACGGGACCTACCTGGTGGCCTATGTGCAGCCGACAGAGGCGCTGGATGAAGAGTCATATGCTGACTTTATCAGCCAGGCGCTGAGAACGCTTGCGAGCCGTTTACCGGACTACATGGTGCCGAAACTGGGGCTGGTGGTGCCACAGTGGCCGCTGACGGCCAGCGGTAAAATCGATAAAAAGGCACTGCCAGAAGTCGAGGCAGGCACACAACCGGGCCTCTATGTGGCACCGCAAAACGACACCGAACGCGCGGTGTGTGCTATCTGGGCTGAGCTGCTTAATATGGATGCGGCGACGATCAGTGCCACAGCGAACTTTTTTGAACTGGGCGGGCACTCGCTGCTGAGCCTGAAGCTGGTGGCAAGGCTGAACCAGCTTGGGTATCAGGTGAGTGCAAAAGATGTCCTTCGCTGCACTTCGGTGCAACAAATGGCTGTATTGCTCGAAACGGTGCCAGCTTATTGTGAACCGGTTTCATCCAGCCAGATCCCCGCAGGCTGTGAACGGATCACGCCTGAACACCTGGATCTGATCAGTCTGAGTCAGCCACAAATAGACACTCTGTGCAGTCAGTTTGCTGGGGGGGCTGCCAACATACAAGATATATATCCGCTGGCCTCGTTGCAGGAAGGGATCTTGTATCATCACATGTTAGATCCTGAAAACGACCCTTATGTATCCTGGTATTTGTTGGCGTTGCAATCTGAGTCACATTTGCCTCTGTTATTGCGGGCTATCCAGTCGGTAATCGAAGAGCACGATATCCTGCGGACCGGCTTTTGTTGGCAGGGGTTGGATGAGCCCGTGCAGGTCGTACTGAGACAGGTACAACTTGACGTACATTACCTTGATGTGCCTGACACTGCAGACCCTCAGCAGGAGATGACAGCGCATTTACAGTGCGACAAACACAGCTTTGACTTACACCAGGCGCCCTTAATGAGAGTGACGGTCGCGCAAACGTCCGGACAGTGCATTATTGGCGTGCAAATGCACCACCTGATTGATGACGCCATGTCTTTGTATGCGATCCAAAATCAGCTGCAAGATTACCTTAAAGGGCCGGCGACGGTGCCGTTGCGGATGCCGTCGCAATCTGGGTTCCGGGCTGTGATAGCGCAGCGTCAGCAAATGCAGCTCAATGACGCGGAAGCTTTTTTTACGGACATGCTGGCTGACGTTGAGGATCCCAGCTTTCCTTTTGGGCTCACGGATGTCACAGGAAAAGGGCTGGGAATGGACGAAACCAGCCTGACGCTTGCAAGTGAGACCAGCCGCCAGATCCGAATGTTGTGTGAGCGTCATCAGGTCAGTCCGGCGGCTTTATTCCATAGTGCCTGGGCGATGGTGCTGGGCACATGTTGTAACCAGCCTCAGGTGGTTCTGGGGACTGTACTGTCCGGTCGGATGCAGTCTATGGGTGATGCGCAGATGATCCTCGGGATGCTGATCAACACCTTACCTTTGAAGGTGGATCTACAACACAGTGCCAGTCAGGTGATCCAGCAAGTGCAGCGCGGGTTACTGGCGCTAACCAGTTTTGAACATACGCCTTTGGCCGTTGCGACGGGATGCAGTGCGGTGGCGAGCGACACCCCGCTGTTCAGTTCATTGATCAATTACCGTCATGCCCGGGAGCTGCACACACAAGACAATGCACTGAGGCTGCTGGATAGTTTTGAACGCACTAACTATCCATTTTCTGTCAGCGTAGACGACTTCGTTGAGCAGGGGGATTTTGTCCTGAGCGTACAGATTGATGAGTCCGTTGGTGCGAAGCGAATAGCGGATTACATGGTGCAGGCCGTGTGTTTTTTACTAGCACAATTAGATGCCGATGATGGCAAGCCTGTCGCTGCGGCCGATTTGCTCTCGGCGTCTGAGCGCTCGCAGTTACTACAAGCGCAGCGCGTTGACAATCCCTGGTCCGAACTGATGATCCATCAATTGTTTGAGCGCCAGGTAGCGCGTAATGGGGCTGCCACCGCCATTATTGATGAGCAAGCTGAGCTCAGCTACGAGCAGCTTAACGGGCAGGCCAATCAGCTGGCCCACTACTTGCGAGCTCAGGGTCATATTGGGGCGGACACCATTATCGGCCTGTGCATGGAGCGCAGCCCTGATATGCTGATTGCGCTGCTGGCCGTGTTAAAAGCCGGCGGTGCTTATTTGCCATTAGACCCTGACTACCCACAGCAGCGCCTGGCGTATATGTTGGAAGATTCTCAGGTCAATCTGGTGTTGTGCTCAAAGACGTGCACACAGACGCTGGCAGGGTTCAGTGGTGACATGGTGCAACTGGACGCCCTGCTTGAAGGTGAAGTGTTGCAACAGTACAGTGCTGATAATCTTCCCCATGATCTCAGTATACAGGCACCGTCAGCGCTGGCATATGCTATGTATACCTCAGGCTCGACCGGACAGCCCAAAGGGGTGCTGATCGAGCACCAAAATCTGACCAACTTTGCGCTGAACTGTGAGGCGAACTACGGCCTGAGCGGCGCGGATCGCATGTTGCAATTTTCGACCATGAACTTTGATATTTTTGTCGAAGAGTGGATAGCGTCTTTGTGCTTTGGCGCGACCTTAGTGCTGCGCAATGACCAGGTGATGGCGGGCAAGCAAGGGTTTATTGCATTTTGCCAGCAACACGCCATCACGGTGGCCAGTTTGCCCACTTCCTTTTGGCATCACCTGCACCTCAATGCATCTGAGTTAGCTGCATTGTCACTGCGAATGATCATCGTGGGGGGAGAGGCACTGGACGTAGCCGGGCTTGAGGTGATTGCTGCTCAACAAGGGCGCTGCGTTTTGATGAACACTTATGGCCCGACCGAAACCACCATTACGGCCACTTCCCTGCGCATTGATCACAGTACCGATCTCACCAGGACAATCACCATTGGTAAGCCGAATCCCAATATGGCCGCCGCGGTACTAGGGCAAAGCGGCCAGCTTTGTCCGCTTGGCGTGGCTGGTGAGCTGCACCTGGGTGGCCGGGGATTAGCGCGGGGTTATCTGGGGCTTGAGCAGGCAAATAAAGAAAAGTTTGTCTTAAACCAGTCTGTTAACGGACTGCCGGCATGGGCGTCGAGGTTATATAAAACCGGTGATCTTGTCAGAGTCAATCAGGCGGGTGAACTGGAATTTTTGGGTCGTGTCGATGAGCAGGTCAAGATCCGGGGCTTCCGTGTCGAGCTGTCAGAAATCGAGCATCGACTCATGGCTCTGGCAGGCGTCGAGCGAGCCCTGGTGCTGGCCAACCAATCACCCGGCGCACAGCCCCAACTGGTTGCCTATGTTGAATTTCAACAGCATGAAGCAGCGCCAGACAGTGGCCAGTTAAAGCTGCTGTTACAGGCACAGCTACCCAATTATATGGTGCCGTCACACTTTGTGGCGATAACCGACTGGCCTTTGCTGCCGAGCGGAAAGGTAAACCGCAAGGCATTACCGGCCCCTGTTAGCAGCCAGTCAGCAGAACCTTATCAGGCTGCGCGAACAGAAACGGAGCAACAGGTACAGCAGATCTGCGCCGATTTGCTCGAACGGCCTTTTGACACACTCAGCGTCACGGCCAACTTTTTTGAACTGGGTGGGCACTCGTTGCTGGTGATGCGCCTGGTGACCCGGCTCAACGACACTTTTGCGATAAACCTGGCCATTCAGGATTTATATCAGCAGATGACCGTTGCCAACATCAGTCGCCACATCGACGACGTTTTATCTTTGCATGCCAGTGACGCGCGCACGGAACAAAGTGCGGCTGTATCCGATTTAGAGGAATTTACCCTATGATGATCCATGAACTATATCGCGCTTTAGTGGCGCAAGGTGCCAGCGCACAGCACCATCAAGGTGAAGTTAAGTTACAACTCCCAAAAACCCTGAATGCGGCGCTAAAACAGCAGCTGATAGAGCGCAAAGATGAGTTAAAACAGTATTTGCTGGGGTTGTATGCCAGTGCGGCTCAGGTGAGTGCAATTGCACCGATACCGCGCACCCAGGCACATTACCCTTTGTCATCGGCGCAACAAAGATTGTGGTTTATCGATCAGTTGCAGGGCAATACCGTCGAGTACAATATGTCGGCTGCCTTCAGCGTCTGCGGCCAGTTCGAACCGGCGTTGCTGGAACAAACCATGCAGTCCATCGTCGCGCGCCATGAGATACTCCGCACCCGATATATCGAAGTGGCGGGGGAAGGAAGGCAGATTGTGCAAACAGCGCCATCCCGGCTTGTGTGTTTTCACGACCTGAGCCACCTGGATGCGTCGGCACAGCAAGCACAGCTCGAGCGCTTACAGGCAGACGAAACCGCTTACGCCTTTGATTTAAGTACAGACAGCTTGATCCGGGTGCACTATTCGATGCTTTCACCGCTGCAGGGCATGCTGCTGTTTAACCTGCATCATATTGTCTCGGATGGTTATTCGGTGGCCCTGCTGGTTGAGGAATTTTCACAGACCTACGCGGCTCTGGCCGCAGGACTGCAACCGGAACTGGCGCCACTGCCACTGCACTACATTGATTATGCACAGTGGCAGCAAAACGAAGCCCGGGCACAGTATCAAACCCAGCTGGATTACTGGCAGCAGCAGCTGGCAGATGCACCTGAAGTTCATACATTACCGTTATCGGGACTGCGAGACGCTCAGCAACATCCGGCACAAAAATACACTCAGCAATTGCCTCAAACTGTGGCCGAAGCGGTTGCCAACAGTGCCGACGCCTTTAAACTCAGCCCCTTTGCGTTTTTACATGCGTTGTTGTCACTGGTGTTAGCAAGGCACAGTCACAGCCAGGATATCGTCATCGGGACTCCGGTTGAGAATCGGCTGCAAAACGGATTGCAGTCGCTGATGGGCTTTTTTGTTAACACCGTACCACTGCGGGTATCGACTGAGTTTGACACCCTGGCGGCGTATTTTGAGCACGTTAAAGGCATCAATCAACAGGCACTGGCAAATCAGGCGTTACCTCTGGAGCAGCTGATTGAGGGACTACAGATCTCACGCAGCCTGGTTCATGCTCCTTTATTTCAGATCCTTCTGACGGTGGAGGGAACACCGGCTCAGCCTGTCAGCACGCACTTTAGCGTTGCCGATGCGCAGTTAACGCAGCAAGCCCTGCCGGTAAGCAACAGCAAGTTCGACCTGGATATCAACCTGATCTTCAATGATCAGGGACTGGCGTTGAACTGGGTATATGACAGCCAGTTATTTAACGCCGACTATATTGCCATGCTTAGTGGCCATCTGACTGAGCTGATCCGCGCTTTTGTGTCGCACAACCCGTTAGAGCTCGCCCAGCAGTCGCCACAGCAGGTGGATATGCTGAGCGAACAGGAGCGGCAACATTTACTGTATGATGCACAAAGCGAAACGCTGGCTTATGACCCCCAGTTGAGCCTGCATCAGCAATTCAGCCACCAGGCTCAGCTGACGCCCGAGGCCATTGCCATTGAGATGCCCGACGGGCAGACACTGAGCTATGCCCAGCTGGACGCCGGTGCCAATCGCATTGCCGCTTATCTGCAGCAACAATACACGCTCAGTGCCGATACCCTGGTGGGCGTCAGCACGCAGCGACACGCCGAGATGGTGATGGTGATACTGGCCATCCTTAAAACCGGTGCGGCCTATTTGCCGCTTGACCCCGGCTACCCCAGTGCCCGACTGGCCCAGATCATCGATGACGCTAAGCCGGTTGTGATTCTCACTGATAACCCGGCAATCCTGCAAGGGCTGGGCACCGACACGCTGAGCCTGGCCACTATGAATGACGCGGCTATCTCATCTGCTTACCAGCCAGCTGCGCATCAGGGCGATAACCTGGCCTATGCTATTTATACTTCGGGGTCTACCGGCAAGCCTAAGGGCGTGGCGATAAGTCACCGTAATGTCAATGCGCTGCTGAGCTGGGCCGACACGGTATACAGTCGCGAAGATTACGCGCGGGTGTTATGCAGTACGTCGATTAACTTTGACCTGTCGGCGTTTGAACTCTTTTTTACCCTGACCCGGGGCGGCACCTGTGTGCTGGTGGACAATGCCCTGAGCCTGCTGGACTATCCGCTGCAGGTATCGCTTATTAATACTGTGCCATCGGCCATCAAGGCGTTACTGGAGCAAGGGGGGATCCCGGCGGGCGTACGGGTAGTGAACCTGGCCGGTGAGCCGCTGGGTCGCGATGTGGTAAACCAGTTACTTACAGGCCAGCATTGTGAGCGAGTCTATAACCTCTATGGTCCGTCGGAAGACACTACCTATTCAACCTGTGCCTGTTTCACGCAAGAAATCGACCATGTCCCGAGTATCGGCCAGGCGATTAGCAACACGCAGGCATTGATCCTCAATGACCAGCTGGCGCTGTTGCCGTACGGGGCAACCGGTGAGTTATACCTGGGCGGCGACGGACTGGCGCGAGGCTATCTGAATCAGCCCCGGCTGACCGCCGAACGGTTTATCGACAATCCCTTTTATGATGCCAAGGTGGCGGGCAGTTCAAAGCGTCTGTATCGCACCGGCGATTTAGTCCGCTATCAGGCGGATGGCAATCTGGCTTTTGTGGGCCGTGCAGACGATCAGATAAAAATTCGTGGCTTCCGGGTGGAGCTGGGCGAGATAAGCGAGCAGCTGAGTCGCCAGGCGGCGATCGACAGTGCGGTGGTGCTGGCGAAAAGCGGCGTCAACGGGACCTACCTGGTGGCCTATGTGCAGCCGACAGAGGCGCTGGATGAAGAGTCATATGCTGACTTTATCAGCCAGGCGCTGAGAACGCTTGCGAGCCGTTTGCCGGACTACATGGTACCGAAACTGGGGCTGGTGGTGCCACAGTGGCCGCTGACGGCCAGCGGTAAAATCGATAAAAAGGCACTGCCAGAAGTCGAGGCAGGCACACAACCGGGCCTCTATGTGGCACCGCAAAACGACACCGAACGCGCGGTGTGTGCTATCTGGGCTGAGCTGCTTAATATGGATGCGGCGACGATCAGCACCACAGACAGCTTTTTTGCGCTGGGCGGGCACTCATTGTTATCGGTCAAGCTCGCTGCAGCGCTGCGCGCTCAGCTGGGTGCCGAGCTGCCACTGAGTATCTTATTCAATGCCACGACTGTGGCTGAGCAGGCCAAAGAGGTCATCGTGCGTCAGGGGCAGGCACTGTCCGAGGGTATAAAAGCCCAGTCCCGAGTCTTTCAGGACGACCCGCAGCTGGGGGCGTACAGCGTCGCGCCATTGTCGTTTGCCCAGCAGCGTTTATGGTTTATCGATCAGCTTGAACAGGGATCGGCACAATACAACATGCCGAGTGCCTTTCATGTCCAGGGCACACTTGATCTGAATGTGGTTGAGTCCGTGTTGCAAACCATCATTGCGCGTCACGAGGTGCTCAGAACGGTTTATCGCGATGAGTCGCAGGTGATCCGCCAGCACGCTGACTTCACGCTCGGCTATAAGGATTTGCGTATGCTGAGCGAAACCGCCCGTCAGCAGGCGATTGCCACGGTGATGTCGCAACAGCTAAATCAGCCGTTTGACCTGACTCGCGAGGTGATGGTGCGTGCAAGCTATATCCAAACCGCAGATAGCAGCGGCGTGTTGCTGTTTAATATGCATCATATTGCCTCCGATGGCTGGTCGATGCAGGTACTGGTCAAAGAATTTGCAGCGCTCTATCAAGCCTACAGCCGGGGTCAGAGTAACCCGTTGGCACCGCTTGTCATTCAGTATGCAGACTACGCGCAGTGGCAACGGGACAATCTAACTGACACGGTACTTGAGGCGCAACTGGGGTACTGGCAGCAGCAGTTGGCCGAGATACCTGCGGTACATAGTCTGCCTTTAGATAAGCCACGCCCGGATGTAAAACAGCATCAGGGCGGTCAGGTAAAAAGCACGCTCAATGGTGAGGTGGCAAAGGGGCTGACTGCACTGGCAAACATGCAGGGGTTAACGCCCTTTATGTTGCTCCATGGTGCATTGTCGCTGCTGCTATCCAGACACAGCAATGCCCGCGATATCGCTATCGGTACGCCGGTGGCCAACCGATTGCAGGCTGAGCTGGCACCCCTGATCGGATTTTTTGTTAATACGCTGGTGCTGAACGTCAGTACGGCTCATACGACCCTGGCGGACTATCTGGCCCATGTTAAAGCCGTCCATTTGGGAGCTCAGTCGAATCAGGATGTGCCGTTCGAGCAGCTGGTTGAGCATCTGAACGTGCCTCGCAGCAGCGCTTATTCGCCACTGTTTCAGGTGATGCTGACAATCCGGGGAGATTATGAAGCCGCCGAGCAGGTGGAAAACACGGGCTGGTCACTGGGAGAGGCAAAGTTAAGCCCTCTGGCAGAGGACGCCGTGATTGCCAAGTTTGACCTCGACGTAGACATCGCACTGAGCGACGGCGGCGTTGAGATCTGCTGGACCTATGATAAAGCGCTCTTCAATGCAGAACGCATTGAGACCCTGGCGCGTCACCTGGGAGTCTTACTGACCACCCTGGCGCACCAGCAACCCCAGGCCTTGCTGGCCCAGTCTCCGGGTACCGTGACGATGCTGTCGGCCGAGGAGCAGCAAGAGCTGTTGGTGACCTTTAACCAGCAGGTCGAACGCTACGATCCGGCACTGAGTATTCATACTGTATTCGAACAACAGGTACAGGCGACGCCACAGGCAACGGCGCTGGTATGCAATGCGCAGCGCCTCAGCTATGCCACGCTGAACCAACGCGCCAACCAGCTGGCTCATTATCTGTTGAGTGAGCACGGGGTGACACCTGAAACCCTGATTGGTGTATGCACCAGCCGCTCGGTGGAAATGGTGGTCAGCATTCTGGCGATATTAAAAGCCGGAGGCGCTTATGTACCGCTGGACCCGGATTACCCAACCAGTCGCCTGCGCCATATGGCATCAGATGCCGGACTAAAACACCTGCTTGGATTTGACAGTGGTCTGACGGTCGCTGAAACCCTGATGGCAGAGCAAGGCGGTACGGCCATTGATATCGCAGCTCTGCAACTGGACGCTTATCCACTCACCAACCCGGCACTGACCAGGGTGTCCGGTACCAATCTGGCCTATGTCATTTATACCTCAGGCTCCACCGGCAAACCTAAAGGGGTCGCGGTAGAGCATAGCTCGCTGGTGAATTATCAGTGTCACTGCCGTACGCAATATGGGCTGAGCGCTGAGGACGTAATGTTGCAGTTCTCAACCATGAGCTTCGATATTTTTGTTGAAGAGCTGTTTGGGGCTTTGTGTCAGGGTGCCAGCCTGGTGCTGCGCAACGAGGAATGTCTTGGCAGTGCCGAGGCCTTCAACGCGTTTTGCAGCGCACACCAAATCACAGTGATGAGCCTGCCAACAGCATTCTGGAAGCAAATGAGTGATATGGACAATGCCTTTGCCATCGAGACTCTGCGTGCGGTGATCATTGGTGGCGAAGCCATGAGTAAAGCCCATATGACACGCTTCTTTGCTGCTGCCCCCGGGGTGACTTTGTTCAATAGTTATGGACCGACAGAAGCGACCATTACCGCGACCACATCGCGTTTACACAAGGCATCAGACGCCGAGCAGATCACCATAGGCAAAGCAAATGTTAACAACACCTTACTGATACTCAATGAGGATGGTGGTCTGGTGCCGAAAGGCAGTGAAGGCGAATTGTATATTGGCGGGCCGGGCGTGGCGCGCGGCTATCTGAATCAACCGCAGCTGAGCGCAGAGCGGTTTATCCGCAATCCTTATACCGACCAGTGTGTGGCGATCGCAGCGCCACGACTATATCGCACCGGCGACCTGGTGCGTTACACCGAGCAGGGTGAATTGGTCTTCATCGGTCGTAATGACGACCAGGTCAAGCTGCGGGGATTCCGGGTGGAACTGGGGGAGCTGAATGGGATATTGGCCCAGCTCCCGCAGGTTCAGGATGCCGCCGTGACCATCTTTAAGGTCGAGGCAGAGCAGCACCTGGCCGCTTACCTTAAGTTGTATCCGCGTTATGCAGAGGCAGATCCACAAAGTACCTTGCAGGCCATCAGCCAGCAGCTGGCTGAGCAACTGCCGCACTACATGCAACCGGGCAGTGTGAACCTGGTCGATGAGCTGCCACTGACCGTGAATGGCAAGTTAGATATGGCTGCCTTGCCGCAGCCCAGACTCAATGTGCAGCAAAGCGAATATTGTGCGCCCTCCAGTGAATTGGAGCACCAGCTCGTCGCTATCTGGGCACAGCTATTGTCCCGCGATGCACAGGACATAGGTGTCACAACCAGCTTCTTTAATCTGGGCGGACACTCACTGCTGATCCTCAAAGCCGTCTCCCAGATCCAGGCACAGCTTGAAGCCACACTGACGGTACACACCATTTTTGAAAATGACACGGTCGCCACGTTGGCTGCCGAAATCGAGCGCCAACGTAATCAACACGCATTAAAACAACAAATAAACGATGCCAGCGCAGACCAAATTGAAAGGGTAGAATTCTAATGAACACACAAGCAATTATCGATCAACTGACCAACAACCAAATCCTGCTGTCTGTGAATGGCGAGCGTCTTGCCGTGGAAGCCAAAAAGGGTACACTGACCCCGCAACTGGCCGCCCTGATCAGAGACAATAAAGCGGCGTTAATGGCGTATTTGTCACAACAGCAGAGCCCGGCGTCTGGCGCGAACCCAATCAGCAAGCAGATCCGTGAAGCAGGGAAAAGCTATCCTTTGTCCTCGGCACAAAAGCGCTTCTGGTTTATTGATAAGCTACGTGGTGGCTCGAGTGACTATCATATGCCACTGGCATTTACCCTGACTGATGCTGTGTCATTGACGCATCTGGAAGGGGCGCTTAATCATGTACTGCAAAAGCATGAAATTTTGCGCAGCCGTTATGTACAATCTGACGATGGTACCACAGAGCAGTGCCTCAGTGACGCGCAGTTGCGCATTCACTACCATGACGGTGCCGCGCTCAGTGAGGCGGAATTTAACGCGCAGGCTGAGGCATGTATTGCTGCCCCGTTTGCACTGGAGCACGATCTGATGATCCGTGTTGATCATTTCACTATGCCCGACGCGCTGACCGGTGCCGGGTTACTGATCATCAATATTCACCATATCGCCTGTGATGCGTGGTCTTTGGATATTCTGAAGCAAGACTTAATGACTGCGTATCTACAGTTACAAAACGCGCAGCAGCCACACGGTGAGTTACCCATTCAGTATCTGGATTATGCCAGCTGGCAACAGGACTGGCTGAACAGCGAACAATGTGCGCAGCAAACCGACTACTGGCGCAATAAACTGGCCGATATGGCGCAACTGCATAGCCTGCCGCTGGATCATCCTCGCCAGCCGGAAAAGGCTAATTTTGGCAAGCTTTACAGTGAGGCCCTGCCAGAAGAGCTGGTGCCAGTGTTACACCGTCTTGCTCGTGAGTACAAACTCACCCCCTTTATGTTATTACACAGTTGCCTGGCGCTGGCATTGTCTCAGTACGGTCAGTATCAGGATGTGGTGATGGGGACGACGATTTCTAATCGGGACAGTGAACAACTACACCCCCTGATCGGTTGCTTCCTGAATCGCCTGGTATTGCGCCTGGACACTGATCGGGCACAGCCGCTAACTGAGTATCTTAAGCAGGTTGCGCGCACCCACATTGACGCGCAGAATAATCAGCAACTGCCTTTTGATAACCTGGTCGAAGCGCTGGATATCACCCGGGCAGGAAATTACAGCCCCCTGTTCCAGATCCAGTTTACTATGGGTTCTGAGCTGGGCGAGCTCTCAAACGAGGATGCAAGGTTACTGAGCGACGCCGGATTTGCGGGTTTTGAGCTGGGTAAAGACGCGGTTGTTGTACGCGGCGACCTGGATATTCATGCCCATGTCTCTGAGCAGCGTATGGTGATTGACTGGTCGTATGATAACGAACTGTTTGACACCCAAACGATCGCCACACTGAGCAGTTTATTCCAGCAGATCTGTCGTAATCTGACTCAGGCTTACCAGCAGCACACGATGGCGACTGCCAGTGTGGCCGATGTGCTGTTTAATCAGCCTCAGACTTTGTACACACAGGCGGGAGAATGTCGTCTTGATGATGCAACAGGCCTGATTGAACGCTTCGAGCAGCAGGCAGCCCTGACACCGGATGCCATTGCCGTACACAGTGACAGCGAGCAACTTAGCTATGCGCAGCTTAATGCCCAGGCGGCCAAACTGGCCGACTGTTTGCAGGAGCAGGGCGTGGAACCCGGCGATCTGGTGGGCGTTTGTATGCCACGCAGCGCCTGCCTGATGGTCAGTTTACTGGGCGTGCTCAAAGCCGGGGC
>NZ_JAKRFZ010000026.1 GCF_022347765.1 Pseudoalteromonas sp. OOF1S-7
TTAGTCACTCAGTTCAGTTGAGACTCTAAATTTTTGTGCGTCATTCAGTAAAACTGAAATCTGCTGTTAGAACTCAATCTGTACGAGTGCCCACACAGATGATTGCTTCATATTTTTAAAGAACAAAGTAACTAACCCTGGTTAGTTACCGCAGCCTCGCTGCGAAGTGGAGCGCCATATTAACCGCTTCACTTTTAAAGTCAACTAGAAAATTTAATTTTTCTTAATTAAGCTTTCCGCTTGGCTTCCCGTCACTTGGCGCCTTGCTTTTCAGCGTTGTGCCCCGTGTCGGTGGATGCGCATTATAGGGAAATCGAAAAACGATGCAACCCCTTTTTTCATTTTTTTGGATCTTTTTGATCTTTTATCTTTAAACCTTCAATACTGACGGGAAATCCATCGAGAAGGTGCAATCTTTTCAACAGGTTCTATATTTAATTATTGCGATATTTGATTAAGTCGTTAATATAGCAACCTTTCTTGTTAAATTAATGTGTATTCAACGTTTTTTGGTAGATCCTTATGAATATTCTCGATCGTAAGACACTGATTACTGTACTTCTCCTGGCCATATTGAGTTATGCGCTCGGCCACTTTGTACTAGTAAACAGTCAAATTGATCCCGCCTTATTACTGGCTCTGGGCATCGTAATCGGAGGCGTGGCATCTGCTTTTGCTTCCTCAACAGGAAATACAGGTAGTGACAACAGTACCTCAGTGGAGACAACCACACTGTATGTCGGCAATTTACCTTACAGAGCAAATGAGCAAGTCGTCCGGGATTTGTTCGAAGAAAAGGGACGTGTTTTTTCAGTCCGTTTGCTTAAAGATAAGAACACAGGTAAACGCCGGGGGTTTGGGTTTGTCGAAATGCCTGAGCCTGATGCCCTCAAAGCCATCAACGAACTCAATGAATCTGAATTTCAGCAACGCACGTTAAAAGTCAGAGAGGCGAAACAAAAACAAGAGCCGCTGACGACTAACGATCAGGACTGATCTCTTTCATTTTATAACAGCTCGTTGTACGCACAAACAGAGGTGGTGCCAGTTCGGTTACCACCCCTTTTTTGTCTTGTACATGCTTACAGCCATATCGAAATACGCCCACCATTCAGATGCACTGAGGGCCATCAACGAACTCAATGAATCTGAATTTCAGCATCGCACGTTAAAAGTCAGAGAGATGGAACAAAAACAAGCGTCACGGACTACTCACGATCAGGACTGATCTCTTTCATTTTATAACAGCTCGTTGTACGCACAAACAGGTGGAGGCGATTCGATTACCACCCTTTTTTATTCATGATCAAGGTTGATCAATTTGATTTCCAGTCGCTCAACTGGATGTGCCTGCTGTGCTGTTGCGTACCAGTTCATTATGCCTTGTCTCACTTGCGTATGCTGACTTATTACCTTTATTTCACTGGTAGTATGGGTGACGTTGTCGTTCACCAATAAGGAAACTACACGCCTGGCAATTGCAGCACCAGAATCAATCAGCGTAACAGACTCTGGAATAAACTCGCTCAAGGGCTTCGCAATAATAGGAAAGTGCGTGCACCCAAGTACCAGATGATCTAGCTCAGATGCGAGGTCAAGCTGGTTGATCTCAGAAGTAAGCTGCTTATGGTCAATTTCGCCGGACCAATAAAACTGTTCAGCCAGTTCAACCAACTTAGTCGACTGATAAAGATCCACCCGGCATTCACTCGCGAATTGCTTGATCAGTTGCTGAGTGTAGATATTCCGAGAGGTCGCCGGCGTCGCCAGCAACCCAATGTGCCTGCTGCCACTAGCAAAAGCCGCGGGTTTGATTGCTGGCACAACCCCAACTATAGGAATAGAAGTTAACTGACGGGTAGACGCTAATGCATAAGTTGAGGCGGTGTTACACGCAATAACTATAATATCGACAGAGAGCTGCTCACGATCGAGCCACCTAACCAAGGAAGCCAGACGCTGCTGGATCGTCTGCTGAGACTGCAGGCCATAAGGCAGCAGCTGGTTGTCCATCACATAACTGTAATCTGCATGAGGCAAAGCGTTACGAATGTGCGTGAGTACACTGGTTCCGCCAATACCAGAATCAAAAACAAGAATGTGTGGCACATGCGCTCCTTATTTACAGTTTCGCGCGCAGTGTGCCACGGTCAGGGTTCAAAATAAATACTTACGTCAAATCCTAAGCTGGGAGGGTTTTGGCGCTTTATTATACTTGCTGCTCCTGCTTATCAGCCTGACGCGATTCTAGTGCGCTAAAGAATCCTTGTGCATAATCAAGAAACTCATTCAGGCGTGTCTGACCTTCATTAATCCACGCCATAATATCCGGTAACTGCGCCTCTATACCCAATCCTTTCGCTTCATCATGGATCCCTTCCAGGCGTTGATCCAATGGTTGCAATGCTTTTTCCAGATCTTTCATCGGATTACTCTGCTGGTATTGAGCAATTGCTGCCGACGTTTTGGTCTGGCGTAAATCCATGGTGAAGTTGACAATTTGCTCGCTATTGATCCCCAGCTCCTGGACTTTGGCAAAAGCATCATCGTAATCACCGGCAAAAAAGGTGTCGCTGACATCGCGGATGTCTTTCATCATGTCATTGATCGCTGCCTGTTCATCTTCGTTGAGGTCGCCATTCACACTGATGGAAAAATTAAGTTCATGACTGCTTTGTTCGCCATAAGCAAACCCTTCACCGTCACCATTACGCGCATAGCTTGCCGCTTTCGACTGGCTCATCGCATCACTGAAGGAGATCACCACTTCATCGCCTTCTGCTGTGGTAAAGGCATACTCGGCTTGATTAGATAAACTGGCGAATTGTGCCGCGCTCACTGATACTTGCTGTGGCTTAGGATCAAACAGTTCTTTTTCAAACTCGTCCAGACCGTTAAAAATCCCTTCCCGGGACTTTTCTATGCCTTCCTCAATTTCATCATTAAACAGGCCATTGCCTTTTAAGTCTTCAGACGCTTCATCGATCCCCATCTGCACGCCCTTGCGCGCCTGCTCAAGCATATTTTTGAGTGTGTCGTCGTCTTCTCCTGCGGCTTTGGCTTTTTTTACCGCCCCCTGCACAAACCCCAATACATTTTTGACAATTTCTTCAAAATCAAACAGGGGCTTGTCTTTTTCTTCTTTTTTCTCAATCCCCAGCGCCTGCGCCAGTTTGTCATCGAGGATCTTTGCCGCTGCCTGGGATTTGTTTCCGTGGTAACTATCCGTATTAATTGACATATTAGGGATAAGCGATTTGGCTTTACCCGCCTTATGCTGCATCGCCGGATTCAACAGCTGATTCAACTGTCCGATTTTCATGTCTGCTCTCCGCTTTACTTGATAGTTGGTTATCGGCCAAAACGCCTTTAACTAAAGCCTATTGTACAATAAAAGAGCAAAAAATTTTGCTCTTTGCTGGACAAATCAAAAGTGCATCCTAAAATAGCGCCTCTTTGCATTAACTATGGTGGTTTTAATATGGCGGTGATCACGATTGACACTTCGACCTACGAGCAACAGTTGAAAGAAAAACAACAGCGGATCAGTGCGCAATTTGCCCGCTTCGATGCGCCACAGCTGGAAGTGTACGACTCCCCCAAAAGCCACTATCGCCAGCGTTGCGAGTTCCGCGTCTGGCATGATGGAGACGATCTGTTCCACATTATGTTCGATCAACAGACCAAGGAAAAGATCCGAGTCGATCAGTTCGATCCGGGCGCCCCCTTGGTCAATGAAATGATGCAGGTCATGATGGAGAAACTGCGCCATAACGAGATCCTGCGCCGTAAACTATTCCAGATCGATTACCTGACCACGCTCAGTGGTGAAGTGCTGATCAGCCTGCTTTATCACAAAGCACTAGACGACGCCTGGCAAGAGGCCATGCAGGTTTTACGTCAGGATTTACAGCAAAGTTATAAAGTCGACTTTATTGGTCGTGCCAGAAAACAAAAAGTGGTGTTTGGCGATGACTTTGTGACAGAGCAGCTTACCGTCAATGGCAGGCAGTATACCTATCAGCAGGTTGAAAACAGTTTCACTCAACCTAATGCGACAGTGAATGAAAAGATGTTGACCTGGGCACAGAACCTGTGCGCGCCACTGCAAAATGACCTGCTGGAGCTGTATTGTGGCAATGGTAACTTTTCTATTGCCCTGGCCGGACAATTTAATCGCGTACTGGCCACAGAGATCTCAAAATCATCCGTTCATTCGGCGCAATACAATATTGCAGCCAATAAGGTGGATAATCTGGATATCATTCGCATGTCGAGTGAGGAATTTACGGCAGCCATGAAAGGCGAAAAACAGTTCTCTCGCCTCAAAGGCATAGATCTGAAAAGTTACAACTGCCAGACCATTTTAGTCGATCCACCCCGTGCAGGTATGGACGAGCTCACCTGTAAATTGGTCAGTCAGTACGACAACATCATTTATATTTCCTGCAACCCTGACACCCTGGAGCGCGATTTAGACATGTTGTGCAATACACACCAGGTTTCGCGTATCGCTATATTCGATCAGTTCCCCTATACCCACCATGTGGAGTCTGGCGTCTTTCTGACCAGAAAGTAATAGCTGGCTGCAGATATAAAAAACCCGCGATCATCGCGGGTTTTTTTATCATCTTACAAATTACGACTTCTTAGCAAGATAGTTAATCAAAGCAGCGATGTCATCTGGTGACGTCACTCCTGATTCACGCGATAAGATCAGCTTGTATTTGCCATTAACGATAAATGTAGGGACACCAGTCAGCGCGCCTTTATCTTGCATCTGCTCTTGTGAACGCTTCATTTTCTTTGCTTTAGTACGCACCGAGAAACTCTTGTAAAGCTTATCAAACTTCTCGGCAGACACACCATTCGCGACAAACAAGTCTTTGATGTCTGCCAGTTCATTGAACTTACCACGCTTACCGTGTAAGTGGGCAAACATCGCCGCAACAATCTTGTCTTTTTGTGGCAGTACTGACGCTGTGGCAAGCGCATTGCTCATCATCTGTTGAATTTCGGGGTCACGCACGCCCACAAAGTCAACGTGGCTCTTTTTGAATTTTACATCCTGGTCTAGTTTTGGCTTAAACTCACCGATCAGCGACTCAAAGTTGTTACACGCCGGGCAGTAAAAGGAGAAGTACTCAGTGACTTCTGGTTTCTTTGTGCCGCGCTCTGCGACTACTTCATAGTGCTTGCCTTCCTGAAAATTGGCAGCCTGGGCCATCACAGGCAGTAACAGCGCCAGTGCGGCGGCATAAATTGATTTAAACATAGACTGCTCCCATTATTTTTCTAGTAAGTGTTTAACCAGCTCATCCAGCTCAGCCTGACTGCTCAGCTCTCTCAGGTTAATTTTATATTTGTCATTCACAACGAAAGTGGGGACGCCAGTCAGTGCACCCGCCTTACTGAACGTATCTTGCTTTTCAACCATGGCTTTCTCAGCGCTGAGCACAGGCATGCTGGCCATAGCGGCATCAAACTGCTCAGCAGTAATGCCATTGGCTTCTAGCAGCTTTTTGATGTCTTTGAGCTCTTTTAGTTGTACCTGCTGCACATGAATGGTGTTAAAGATTTGCTCGCTTACCTGTTGCGCCTTCCCATGATGTTTGGCAATGATGTAGGCATAGCTCAGATAACTCTGCACTTCAGGTGGTAGTCCGCCCAGGAAATTAACGTGGCTTTTTTCAAATACAGCGCCAGCCGGTAGGTTTTTTTCTAGCGCTTTAGCCACAGGCTCAAACTGGAAGCAATGCGGGCAGTAGAAGGAAAAGAACTCAGTGACTTTGGCTGAGTCGCTCTTTGCTGTCGTTAATGTCTGATAGTGTTTACCATCCGTGAAGTCGGCGGCCATCGCCAACACAGGCATACACAATGCAATTAGCGCAACCTTAATCGATTTTAACATTACTATTCTCTCTAAATTTTTATGGATAAAGACTGAGCGCCGCTTCATCCAGTGCGGCAAGTTGTTCTTTTAACGCCAGGATCTGTTGTTCCCAGTATTTGTCTGTTGCAAACCACGAAAAGTTCCGGGGAAATGCCGGATCATGCCAGCGCTTGGCCAGCCATCCCATGTAATGCACCATACGCATGGCCCTGAGCGGCTCAATCAGAGCAAGCTCTCGGGTGTCAAATGATGCAAACTCTTCATAGCCGGATAACAGGGTATCAAGTTGCATAACCTGATTTTGCCTGTCACCACTTAGCATCATCCAGAGATCCTGAACAGCAGGGCCCCGACGACAATCATCGAGGTCCACAATCATTAACTGTTCCTGAGACCATAGAATATTGCCAGCATGACAATCACCATGCAAACGGATCTGCTGGAATGGTGTAAATTTTTCTCCTGCCTTGTTAATTACCTGATCAAGCACGGTACTAAACGCCAGTCGCAATGTGTCCGGCAGACAGTCAGAGGCGAGAATATCCGTACGTGGTTGATACAGATAGCTGGCTGCATCAATCGTCGGACGATGCGCAAACTCCCCTTGCCTGGCAACACTGTGCAAGCGCCCAATGTAACGCCCGAGCATTTCCAGGTGATCCAGGTTGTCCATTTCAAACTGACGACCGCCAACACTTGGGAACAGGCAAAAGCGATAGCCCTGATGTTCGAACAAGCTTTGCCCGTCAACACGTAACGGGGCGACAACAGGCACTTCGGCTTGCTGCAAGGCGAGTGTGAAATCATGCTCTTCCTGGATCTGCTCAGAGTGCCAGCGCTCCGGACGATAAAATTTAGCCACATAGCGGCAATTATCGTCAGCACGAAACTGGTACACCCGATTCTCATAACTATTGAGCGGAAGCAACCCGGATTCAGGATAAACCCCTACGTTTTCAATGGCATCGAGGATCAGATCTGGGGTTAAATTCTGAAAGCTGAAATCAGTCATAGTTTTTACCTTTCACAGCCCGGCACCTCTATGGCGGTGGGCCAAGTAACAAAAAAGCGGGCTAACCCGCTTTTGTGATGTATATGAGTTGCCTCATTGTACCCTATCTCTGCTAACGACCTTTAAAAAAGTTCGTCGGCTGTGCAATAAACTCAGAAGGCTCATCTTTCACTGTGATGACAAATTCAAACTCTGTCACCGGTAATGTCAGATCGTACGGATCAATCACCACAGACAGGGGTTGATCGACCGTTGAACCGGCTGCAATTGCAATTTCCTGTTTACCGATAATGGTAAAGTCTGATAAACCACGAATGCTGATCAGGAAAGTTTGAGGCACCTGCGCCTTATTGATCATCTTCAGCGTGTAGGTATTTTCAACCAACCCTTCTACATTGACCCGATAAAGCTGGTTTCTGTCCCGGATGATATCCAGATCGAGTGTTTTTCGCATTGCGACATTGACAGCCAGAGCACCACTTAACACAATCAGAATCAGTACGTAGCCGATTAATTTACCCCGTACCGCTTTGGTTTTTTCACTGCCACTTTCCAGGTTGCGCTCGGTTGTGTAGGAAATTAACCCCTTTGGATAATTCATTTTATCCATCACGTCATCGCACGCATCAATACAGGCGCCACAATTAATACACTCGTATTGCAGACCATTTCGGATGTCAATGCCAGTTGGGCAAACCTGCACACACAACTTACAGTCGATGCAGTCTCCCAGGCCCAGTTCTTTCGGGTTCTGCTTACGACCTCGTGGACCTCGACTTTCACCTCGCTCACTATCATAGCTCACCGTGAAAGTATCTTTGTCGAACATCGCAGACTGGAAACGTGAATAAGGACAAATATGCAAGCACATGATCTCCCGCATCCAGCCAGCATTGCCATAAGTGCACAAAGTGAAGATCACCACACTTAACGCCGCATACCCGGAAGCCGAAAACATCAGCAGGTCGGGGAGTAACGCACGAATAGGTGTGAAATAACCCACAAACGAAATGGCCGTATACAGAGAAAACAGCATCCAGCTGGAGTGTTTGGCAGACTTGCGCCAGAACTTATTAAAACTCATTGGTTGCTGATCGAGTTTTTTACGCTGATTGGCTGTGCCCTCTAGCTTTTCTTCAAACCAGATGAAGATGAAGGTCCAAACCGTTTGCGGACAGGTATAGCCACACCATACCCGACCATAGAAGGTAGTCACCAAAAACAAGGCAAAGGCCGAAATCATCAGAATAAAGGCCAGGATTGTCAAATCCTGTGGCCACAACGTCAATCCAAAAATATTGAATTTCTGCTCAAAAATATCAAACAGCACCGCCTGCTCGCCATTAAAGTTAATCCAGGGCAGCAGCATGAAAGCCAGCATACCGATAAAACCGATCTGCTTTCGGAGTTTCTGATGTAGTCCGGTGACAGCCCTGACATAAATGCGGTTGCGAGGGTTAAATCTGTCTGGTTGTAAATCGTCGGGTTTATGGATTTTGACATCGACGGGAATATTTTTGACCTTAATTTGCTTGTCCATCACAGCTCCTTACGCGCCTGGGACAGGTACTTGCTACAGTGACCTCTATTTATATATGTAGTATATCAATCTGGGTTAGATCTCGCTCATTTTAAAGGGAAAAGCCGACATAAAACAGCATTGCGACCAATCCAGGTAATAAAAAATTCTGAGCGCTAAACTTGCTTTTAATTCCGTCATTTTATTACACTGGCGACATCTTTTGGCTGTTTAGATCAAAGTAGTTGCAGTTATGAAAAAGTATCTGATTTTAGTGGTGGTGATCCTGGCACTGTTCACCATAGATCATCCAAAGGTCAAAGAGCCACGCGAGCAAATAATCCAGTACGGCGTTGACCTGCTTGGAGACACCAGCAAAGCTCAGTACAGCCTGGCGGCCAAACTTGCACGCCAGCAGATCAACAAAGAGCTGACATTAACGGAGTCAGAGCAGGATTACATTATGTCCGCCCTGTCGACCAATGAAAAAATGAAGGTGTTTCACCTGAAGTTTTGCGAAGGTAACGAGCTCAATATGTATTTCTATGGCCCAAAACTGCTGACGGTGTGTGAGATCGCGGCCGGCTCGCTGCGTGAGGCGGGACTGTAATGGACTTTTCACACCTGAACAAAGCCAGCGCCAAATCTTTTAACGAACAAAAGGCATTGCTCAAGAAGCTGAGTAAAGGCCAGACGGTGTTATGTAAGCACTGTAACCAGCCTGTTCAGCTTGATCTGAAGGTCGCTGAGGGTACCAAGGGCAGTGCACATTGCGTAAAAGGCTGCACCCACATTGCACTTGATTTGATGTAACTGAGTTACTCGTTGTAGAGGCCGCTCGCCAGGGCGACCTGCTCTATCAAGGCGGCATACCCTTGTGCAAAGTCATTGGCTAACGCCAACTGCTCAGCACAAAACGCCGCCATATCCTGCCCCGATTGCTGACAATATAGGGTAACCTGCTGCTCTTGCAGGCTGAAAAAGGCCAACTGCTCGGTCGCCATTTGCAGCGCCTGAAGCAACTCTTGCGGCACGCCAGGGGTGCTCACCAGGCGCTCATAATAATGTTGGCTGGCCAGTAAAAACCCCTGACTCCACTGCTGCTTGTCAGCCCAGGCAGAACTCGCCTGCACAGGCAGGGAGAATTGATCAGAGAAAACCTGCTCGCTGATATGATGATGGAGCGCCAAAAAGGCAAACACCGTGTGCTCTTCAAGCGCCTCATCATTCAGACTGAGTTCACTCAGCCATTGTTCTGGCTCAATGCCATCCGGGCTACAGATGAGTGCAAACAGGTAGCCTTCCACACCATGTAAGCTCAAAGCCCCGGGTCGTTTTGCCAGGTAGTCAGTCAGCGCTTGCTGATGCTGCGTTTCGTAATTAAAGCTCATCATAACTTATAAATTGACCGGATAACGCCCTTCACTATCCGGGCGTCCCAAGAATTTAACCGCATCGTGCACTTCTTTTGGCAAGGAGGCCTCTGGTTTGATATTGCCCGCAACGCGGAACTGCATATTGGCCGCCAAAGTCGCATCGGCATGCAGTCCTAGTCGGTTTTCCGGGTCGACGGTCACGGCGATATCGCCGGATTTACAACTCAATGTGCCACTCATATCACCGATACTAAACCAGCCAGTGAGGCCTTTAATGTCAATATTAGGGCTGCTGATCTCACCTGTCAGTGCTTCGCAATATGGCTGTCCAGTGTGATACTCATCAATGCTGAGGATCACCCGGCCTTTGGCATCCACAGGTAACGGCAGGGTAACCTGCTGCATTGCCTGTTCAACACTAAAACGCAGTACAGCACCGTCCAGCATGGCCGTCTGATCCAGCAACGACACAGAAAAATTGCTGTTCCCGGAGATTTCGTCAAGTGCTCTGGGAGAACCAAAACGCACTTTACCCTGTAACTGGCCGGTCAGAAGTCCCCAGCCACTCAGCTGCCAGGTCACATCATTCAGTTGGACATTTTCGTAACGAACCTCACTGATCCGTCCTTCCCACACAGACCCTGACACAGCACCAACGGCCAGCGCCCTGGGCAGAGAGCTCTGTGATAACTGCAAAACGATGCTCGCTGGCATGCTAATGGCTGTAAATACACCAAAGGCCAGTAAAAAAACCAGCACTAAACTGATGATCTTCTTCATACTTAATTCTCTAATACCAGGCGACTAACCCGAACATATCCAGGGGCATCTTCCTTCCCCAGATCCAGATTAGCCACTTTAACACCATGCTGATTGGTCAGCTCGTCCAGCCAGGCAATCAACTGGTTAAACTCCACGTTGTCGATATTCACACGCAATGAATTGTCGCTTGGTTGCATTTTGCTGATGGCAATTTTATATTGACCACGTGTGCGGTTAACCAGTTGAGTCAGGTTAACATTAGCCGCAGAAGCACGACCCGCCCCCTGGCTCTTTAATTGAGTCACACTTTTGCCTACCCAGGACACCAGCGCTCGTTGTTTGTCGACTTCTTTTTCAGCTTTCTCTACTGCGCTATTCAGGGGTCGGATCACACCCATCACTAACACAAAGATACAAAATACCACGCCCGCAATGATCAGCAGCTTTTGCTCCTGTTCTTTCAGAGATTGCCAATAATTGATCACTTGCTGTTTCATGCTGCACCTCGAATGCGGATCTCTCCGATCACGTAGTCGCCATCATTGTTGAGTGCACCTTGCTGCACTGTCATACCGCGCTGCTCAAGAATACTCTTCACCTGACCGAATACCTGGAAGCCATTTGCTTTAGCGCGGATCCGCAACTCATTACGGCGTTGATCATAACGCAGTGTTTCCGGTTCAAAGTCCTCCACCTCGTCGAACACAGTCACAAAGTGATTGGTCAACTCTAAAAACCCGCCTTGCTGCTCACCCGATAAACTGTTCAACTCATTCTGGATCTGCTTTTTCAGCAGATGTGGACGCACCACTTTATTCGGAAAAGCGTTTTTATAACTGGCAATCGCCTGAGCACTAAGCTCCTCCGCCTGACTTTGCAATAAGATCAGTTGTGTAGATTTGACCGCGATAAAACACACTAAAGCCACTGATGCGGCAATTAAACCACTTTGCCAGTCACGCCACCACTGGGGCTGTTTTTTCTTAGCAGCAAATTTACCCTGACGTAAATTGAAGCTTTGCTGCTCTAACTGTTTAGCAAACAGTGCCAAGGGTAAGTCATATTCGCTTTCCATGGCTTCCAGTGTTTTGGTCGACCCGAGGGCTTCGCCGGGACTGTAATGTTGCACACGCTCAGCAGATAACAAGCTCAAGTAGCCCACCAACCAGTCTGGCTCAACGCCACTCACCTGCCAATCAGCCGTACGGAACAACCACTGGGTGCCCAGCTCTATGGCACTGATGGTATCTTCCGCTGGCGCTGGCAACAATAACGCATCTGGCAACAAGCGTTGAACACTGATATCAAAATCATCAAACAACGCCATCCATGCCGTTAACCAGGCTTTATCACACAGCGCAACATCTATGGTGTGCTGTTCGTCACGTTGTCCCGCTTTACCAACCGCAATAAACGCCTTATCAATGTCGCAGGCAATCTGCTCTTCCAGCATAAACGGCAGAGCCTGTTCCAGCTTACGATTCCACTTTGCGGGTAAATCAATCGTTTTTAACTGCACACTAGAGGCAGGCAACAACACGGCAACCGAGCGGCTTTGTGATTTTTCACTGAGCTCACCGAGCAGCCCGGCATGCTCCAGCTCCCCGCTGGCAATGATCTGCGCGTCTTGCGCCGACCAGACTAACCAGTGAACCGGCTCTTGTTGTGAGTGACCCACACGGATCATCAATTTTTCTGACACTAAACGCCTCCAAATTTACGCGCTAGGATGCTCGCCCGACCATCTTTTATTTCGATTATTGAGGTCAGGCGAAACAAACGCTCATCGAACTGAGCCTTTGCTCGTAACTTAAAATAATTGCTTGAAATAGTAAAAATTTTATCGTTCTTTTGCTTGTCTGAAGCGCCCTGATTTGCCGCTTCTGTATAAAATTCCTGAATTGAGTCAAAGCCTTTTTCCGGGCGAGCCGAAATAATCGCCTCCGCACCAGACTGACTGAGTCCCTCCATCAAAGCGCTTAATAACAAAGCCTGCTCAGGCTTAATGGTATTGACATTGATGGCCAGCTCAGTACTACCCGGGATAACACACACATATGGCAAAAGTTTTTCCATTACCAGCGGGTTAAACCCTTTGATGACTCTCAGCTCACTGACCGACGCAAACAAGTTATTCGCTGTCAGATATGGGGTTCGGAGCGACATATATTCATCTTCTTCAGCACCAGATCGAAAGGTGATACTGTCATCGTCCAGCCAGTCATACACGCTGTCAGCCATAGCCTCTTCGCTTTCTTCACTGGGCAAGTCTTCGATGTTCTTTAACAACTCAAGCAATGCTTTATGTGCCGGGTTCGTTTCATTCCGGGCACCTGTTTTACCCTGCGCTTTAGCCCGCAATGCGTTGAGGTTTAAACATGCCTGCAAATCCGTAACCTGACCGCTCAGTGTGCCATGATCTACCGGATATGGCACTTCTTCCAGTGCCCAGGGCTGGCCAAGGTGAACTTTATCTGGGTCGTCTTTACGGCTATCGAGCAACACCTTTTTTACCAACTCTTCCGCCCCATAGCTGTACCACTTGGCTTGTTGATGGGTCTGCAGGTTCGTCGCTTTTTGCACCTGTACCATCAGACTCATGGTCATTTCTGTTGCGATAGTCGCAGCCAACGCCACGATAAACAAAACAATGACTAACGCTGCACCACGTTGAGATTTCACGCTAGCCCCTCCTTTGTCCATCATCGTTATCCTGATCGGTGTTGTTATTGCCATTGCCATTGCGATTGTCGTCATCGCTGTTGGCCTGTTTTACTTTGCCATCGCCCGGAGTCAAAAATATACGCCGGATGGGATCAGCTTCTTTTTGTTGTACCGTAACAGCCACTGCCAGAGGCAAGGCTTTAATGTCCCAACTATTTTGCCATTTCTGCTTATCGTCCAGAAATTCAAACTTGAGCTCTTCAACATTTTCCAGGATCACCTGGCTGCGAGGCTCAGTGCCATCCAGCTGGTCAATATAAATTCGGTAAATGCGCTCCAGGTTGTCATCCACCACCCGGTAGCCGACAGCCTGTAATTCAGAGCGAGGTAACAGACTGATCGGATTCGTCCAGCCATCGCGAACAAACGCAATACCGTCATACTGGCTACTGAGGTTGTAACGACCATGGATAACATAAGTCGGGCTAAAGTCACCCGCCTCATTACGCACTTCCCGCTTGGTCATCTGGTTGAAATCCTGATCCATCAGACGAAACATGGTTTGTAATGATTCCAGCTCAGCAATCGTTTCCTCAGAAGCCTCCTTGGCCCTGAGTGTGGTATCCAGGATCTGGTGTGTCGCGGTCACCACCATAGCCAGAATAGCCAGTGCCAGCAACACTTCAATCAGGGTAAAGCCGCCCTGCCGGGAGGAGATATGCACGCGCATTATCGCTTCCCTTTTTTGTAGATAAAGGTGGTCAGGTCGTACACTGAGTGTTCACGCTTCTCATCGGAAAACACTTCTATCGTCACCTTCACAAAAGTGGGATCAGCCGTAGCCAGGGTTGACTGGGACCAGTACCAGGTAACGCCCCCCATCTCCTCGTCTCCCTTTAAGCCATTTCTAACGGCGCCTTCTTTGGCACCGGCACGCATCATGACGAGACGGTTTTCTGCCACCCAGGATGCATAAGCTTGCTGCTCCAGGGTGCTAATATGGTTGATGTGTTCACCAGTTGCCTGCATCGCGGCAATGCCCGCCACGGCACAGATACTGAGCGCCACCATCACTTCTAAGAGCGTAAAGCCAGCTTGTTTTGTCCGTGTAATCAGACCATTCATGAATCTTCCGGCTCCTTGCGTAAATTCACCGGTGCCATAAACTCGCCTTCAATAAAATACACCGGCTCGCTCTGTTCCTCGAGTTCAAGGCTGAGCTGAAACGCGCTGACTTCACCTGATGACAGCAGCAAAACCTGAGGAATTTTTAGTTTTTTTAGCTCCAGCAGACTCTCTTCGTCACCGCTGCCCATTAGCTCTCGCCAGTTTGCCTGCTCCAGCATATTGTCCTGTGCCCAGGCTAAATCTTCTGTGCTGAGTTCTATTTTGTACTCATCAGTGTACTCAACCGCCTCATAGAGCTCTTCGGCATCAAATGTCGCCCACTTCTCACCATCAAAAACCAAGAATTCGAGCTTCTTCTTATCCAGATGAAAGCCCAGTTCTATTTGGTTGAGAATAGCGAACTCAGAGGCCATATTGATCACACTGTGCAGTCGGAGTGCTTCACGTTCCAGTTCTTCTTCCATATCGTCAGAGAGTGTATATGTAACCAGGTTGACAGAAAAGCCAATGATCACCAGCACCATCAGGATTTCGATAAGGCTGAATCCGGCCTGACGACCGGATTTAGGTAGGTGCGCCTGATGCACACCCGACTGAACGTCTACTGCTGTGTGCATAAGAATTAACGGTCTTCTTCGCTGTCCCAGTTACCCAGGTCATCTTCAGTACCCACTTCGCCGTCAGGACCCATAGAGAAGATGTCGATTTTACCCATTTCACCTGGGCTCACCAGCTGGTACGGATTGCCCCAAGGATCTTCAGGTAGCTTTGAAATAAAGCCGCCTTCCGGGAAGCGCTTAGGCACAGGATCTATGGTGGTTTGTGTTACCAAAGCTTCCAGGCCTTGCTCTGTGGTTGGGTACTTTTTGTTTTTAAGCTTGTACATTTTCATTGCGTCTTCAATCTGACGAATGTCCAGCATCGCTTTTTCTTTTGCTGCTTCTTCTTGTTGACCCATAATGTTGGGTGCCACGATAGACATGATCATACCGATGATCACCAGAACCACCATTACTTCTAATAATGAAAAGCCGGATTGTTTATTCACGTTGATTACCTCAATGCTATTCGCGTGCGGCGTCGGGCCAACACGCTGATGTTGTATATGCAATTAATTTGACTACAGACCAATTGCTTTGTTCATCGCCATGATTGGCTGTAGGATAGCCATTACGATAAACAGCACGATCACGGCCATGCTTGCAATCATGGCGGGTTCGAGCAGTTTTAACGAAACGCTGACCATACTTTCGAATTCCCTGTCCTGGTTGTTGGCAGCACGTTCAAGCATTTGCTCCAGTTCACCGGACTTTTCACCACTTGCAATCATATGAAGCATCATGGGCGGAAATAACTTTGTTTGTGCCAGTGCTGCTCGCAGGCTTGCACCTTCACTGACATGGGTTGCCGCTTCAGTCACGGCTGATTTTATCTTCTCGTTTTCCAGTACCTGACCGGAAATTTTCATCCCTTCCAGCAAAGGCACTGAACTGGAAGACAAAATACTCAGAGTCCGGGCAAACCGCGCCGTATTAATACCGCGACTGATTTTACCTATGCCCGGAAGCTGCAACAGCTTGGCATCGTACCAAAAACGGACCTTAGGCCTTTTCAGCGCTTGCTTGACCAAAAAGACACTGCCCACAATGGTAATAAACGAAATCATCCAGTACGCCTGCACAAAATTACTGGCAGCCATAACCCATTCCGTTGTCCAGGGCAGTACCTGCTTAGATTTCTCAAACGTTTTTAATATTTTAGGCACAACAGTACCGAGCAGAACCGACACAATCGCAATAGCAAATATCACCAGAATAGTCGGATAAACCATCGCCTGAGTGATCTGACTGCGCATGTGCTGTCGTTGTTCGGTGTAATCCGCCAGACGATTCAGTACTTCATCCAGATGACCCGATTTTTCACCGGCTGCCACCATGGCCCGATAAAGATTATCGAATACGTGCGGAAACTCGGACATGCCATCGGCCAGGGTGTAACCTTCCACAACTTTAGAGCGCACTGCCATCAACATACGCTTAAGACGTGGCTTTTCGCACTGCTCTGCAACGGCCATAACCGCCGCCTCTACCGGCAAAGATGATTGGATCAGCGTCGCTAACTGGCGCGTGATCAGAGCAATATCAGATACTGAGGGTTTATAGCCACGTGTCAGACTGAAACCACCTGAGTTGGCGGATTTTTCTTTTTCCGCAGCGGGTGACACTTCCAGCGGCATCATGGCTTTTTCGCGCAGCATCTGGCGAACCTGTTTGGCGGTATCCGCCTCCAGTATGCCTTTTTTCTCTTTTCCTTTGCCGTCTAAAGCACGATACTCAAACGCAGCCATTAGCCTTCCTCACGGGTGACCCGCATCACCTCTTCCAGCGTCGTCTGACCTTTCAGCACTCGGGCACAGCCATCCTGACGAATACTGGGGCTAAAGGTACGAATGTATTTTTCAACCGACTGCTCACCTTTACCATTGTGGATCAGTTCACGAATGTGCTCGTCCACAATCAGTAATTCATGAATACCCGTCCGGCCCTTATAACCATTGAAGTTACACTCCTCACAGCCGACGGCACGATAAATAGTGGTTTGTGAGCCTTTTTCAACGCCCAGTAATTCACATTCACGCTCGTCTGCCAGATGTGCTTCTTTACAACTAGGACACAAGGTTCGTACCAATCGCTGTGACAACACGCCCAGCAAAGAAGAAGACAACAGGAAAGGCTCAACACCCATGTCTTCCATCCGGGTAATCGCACCGGAAGCCGTATTAGTGTGCAGCGTTGACATCACCAAGTGACCGGTCAGTGACGCTTGTACGCCAATCTGTGCGGTTTCGAGATCCCGGATCTCACCCACCATGACCACATCCGGATCCTGACGCAAAATGGCGCGCAGACCACGGGCGAAGGTCATATCCACTTTCGGGTTGACCTGAGTCTGACCAATGCCCGGTATTTCATACTCAATCGGGTCTTCTACAGTCAGTATGTTGCGATCTCTGGAGTTTATCTGCGTCATGCCGGCATACAAGGTGGTACTTTTACCGGAACCCGTTGGACCGGTGACCAGGATAATGCCGTGCGGCTTGGCAATAATTTCGGCAAACAGCTCACGGTTGCGCTCCGTCATTCCCAGATCTTCCAGGTTCAGTCGCGCATTGTTCTTATCCAGCAAACGCAATACGACGCGCTCACCAAAACTGGAGGGCATGGTAGACACCCGCACGTCGACGGCGCGACCAGCGATACGTAAACTGATCCGGCCATCCTGCGGCACTCGCTTTTCCGCAATGTCGAGTTTAGCCATAACCTTGATCCGTGACACCAGCAGTGAAGACAGCTTGCGATTAGGCTTAAGCACCTCTTTCAGCACACCATCCACCCGGAAACGGATCACTAGTTCCTGCTCAAAGGTCTCGATATGAATATCCGAGGCCCCTTCTTTGATTGCCTCACTCAACATGGCGTTGATCAGTTTGATGATCGGTGCATCGTCATCAGCAGCAAGCAGATCTTCCGTTTGTGGCATTTCTTCGGCGAGCGAGAATAGATCGACTTCGTTACCTATGTCTTCCATCATCTGCTGTGTTTCAGAGCTGTCGCGCTGATAAGACGCTTCAAGTAGCAGTTCGAACTTATCGTCGTCCAGCTGCTCCAGGGTAAATCCAGCCTGAGCAATACGACGCACTTCAAGCAGCGCATCCAGCGAAGGCTGACCTTTATAGAAAACTTTCAGCCCTTCCGGTTGCTGGCTTAATAGCAAGCTCTGGCGTCTGGCATAGGCAAAGGGCAGGCGCACATGCGACCCAACCTCTGCATCCATTGGTTCATCCAACGCCAACGCGGTTTCATCATGACCGTCAATGAGTTCCTGTATTGCCTCAGTCATTGTTCTTCTCGTTTTGCTCGTTCAGAAACTCTTCGTACGTTGGTGGTAACACCATCGCATCATCCCACTGTGGCAGAATTGGCGCATCCTGCAGTGGCATCAGATCAATACCATCTTCACGCTGCTTAGTCTGCTCACCACGGATAAACTTGTATTTAGCATGACTCAGCTCGTTCATGCTGCGGCTGTCACGAACAATTGTAGGACGAATAAATACCAGCAGGTTACGCTTACGCTTAGTGGTATTGGTTGACTTAAACAAATGTCCCAGGAATGGAATGTCGCCCAGCAGTGGGACTTTAGAAACACTTTCCTGAACATCCTCGTCAATCAAACCGCCCAGAATCACCATGCCGCCGTCATCAGCAATCACAGTGGTGTTGATTGCACGCTTATTCACCGAGATATCAACCGCAGTTGCACCACTGACGCTGGAGACTTCCTGTTCTATGGTTAGCTGAACCGCTGTACCATCATTAATTTGCGGTGTCACTTTCAATTTCACACCCACTTCCTGACGATCGACCGTCTGGAACGGATTCGAGTTATTTTCACTGGCCGTAGAACCTGTGATGATAGGCACTTCCTGACCAACAATCATAGACGCTTCTTCGTTATCCATCGTCGTGATCGACGGCGTAGCCAGAATGTTGGAATTGGTATCGGTTGATACGGCCTGGATGATCGCTCCCCAGTCATTTTTCACAACCCCCATCGCCAGGCCATTGATGCCGCCCAGCAAGGAACCCAGGGGCCCTAAATCACCTTCGATGGTTTCTTCGTATTCGGTACCCTTTCCTGATTCTGTGCCTATTACATTCTTAGTAACCGTCTTATCACGTGCCTGCTCGGCAGCAACAGCAAGCGCTCCAACCGGCACAGTTGTGCCATTGTTAAACTGCAACATACCACCTTTTTCAGTGATCCATTGCAGGCCAAAGTTGATACCGTCGCCTTCCTGAACTTCGACCACAATGGCCTCAACCAGGACCTGGGCACGACGCACATCGAGCTTTTCGATAACACTGGCCAGTGAACGCATGGTATCGGGCTGTGCGGTGATCACCAGCGAATTAGAATCTTCGTGTGCCTCAATACTGGTTTCATTCTGACTGCTTCGGGTACGCGTCTTGCTGCCGCCCTGCGCTTCTTCCTGCAAGGTTTTGCTCACCCCCTGCAGCACTTTAACCAGCTCTTCGGCTTTGGCATAATTCAGGTAAAACACCTGTGTATTACCCTGATTTTCCAGTTCTTCATCCAAACGTTTGATCAATTCAATGGCTCGGGTACGCGCTTGTACTTCACCACTGACCACAACGCTATTGGTTCGGTTGTCAGAGACAATTTTAGGGATCAGAAATTCAGGGACCTGGTTCTTACCGCCATCTTTATAGATTTTCTCAACGACCTGAACCACGTCATCGGCAGTTGCATGTTGCAGACGCACGATATCAACGCGCTGATCGCCCGCCTGGTCAACTGACTTGATAATATTTACCAAACGATTTACCGACGCTGCGTGACCCGTCAGCATCATCACGTTCGCCGAGTTGAAGTTCGTTACATGGCCACCATCTTTCTGATCGCTGAACTGGCGGATCAGTGGACCCAGCTCCTGCACGCTGACGTTTTTAACCTCAACAACTCGGGTGATCATCACATCCCCGTTGTTGTCGTTACCATCTCCGACCAAAGGCACATTGGCTTTTTTACCGTCCGAGCTGCGCACCACTTTCAGTACCCCGGTTTCCATTTCGACGACCGCATAGCCGTATACTTCCAGAACATTGAGGAAAAACTGATAGTAGAGCGCTTCATCCATTAGCTCATAGCTGCGAACGTTAATATTACCGCGCACATTGGGATCTATGATGATGGTCTTGTTGAGGTTTTTACTGATGATATTAATGAACTCGTTAATATCAGTGCCTTTAAAATTGGCCGCATACTCAACCGCAGAAACAGACAAGGACAATCCAGCCGCAAACAACAGAGCTGCATACTTAGCTAACCCTTTTTTGATTTTTGTGAGGTGTAGCTTTCTACCCATGATTTTTATAACTCCAAAATTATTGTCTTTACAGGCTAAATTGCACATCGACAGTCTGGCCGTCACGTTCAATCGTGATATTGGCATCAGTGCTATTTCTCAGCTCGTTCATTGCTGACATAGCCTGTTTCATATCCGTGAGTTGGAAGCCATTAATAGCAATGGCGAGATCGTTATTTTTAAGACCCATTTTCTTAAACAGCTCAGGGTCTTTGCCCGGACGCAAGCGGTAGCCAACCAACTGGCCATTGCGTCGTTCAGGCGAAATACGAATATAGTCAAATAGTTTGCCCGGCTCAGCCAGCAGCTCATTGCGACGTTGCTTTAGTTCCTCACGGGCTTTATCACTCATTCTGTCTGGCTGAGCGCGATGGCTGGCGCTAGTGCGGCGCGATTGTACCGGTGTTGCGACCTGACGGCTAAACTCTATACCATCAAGCATTAAAGTCTCAAACCGGCCACTGACATCCAGGATCACCCGATCTGGCAGTACCTGGGCTAATTTTGCACGCGTCCCCTTGATAGGATCCTCTACTACATACGTTTCCTGTCGACCCTGAGATTCGATAATTGCAAGGCCCGCCGCATCATTCTGACTAACTGCAACAATACCTGTCAGACGCACATTTAATTGTGTTTCGGGCGCATCAGAGATAACTGGCTTGGGGGCTTCAACCACGGGCTTTTCATTGGCCTTACCAAAGACATTATGCCCCAGAATAGATCGGCTGCTGATCGCCGCTGAATTCTGTGCATAGACCTGAGATTGAGTTGGTAAAGGTTGGGTCTGAGGTGCTGGCCAAAGTAGCCAGAATAACTTAGCAAAAAGGAAAGCAATATACACAACAGCCAAATACACCACCAGACGGCTAAGCTTCGCATGGGGTAGGTTATGTAGTAATTTTTGCAACTGTTGTAGCTGTAATTCCATATGTCATATTCTTATTCTGTTAAGCGCCTCAGTGTACCGCCTCGAATTCGATTCAACAAGCACGCGTATATGAAACTTTAAAGTAAATAGGTACAACTTAGGATACCTAACTGAACACAGTATTAACAATGCCTGTGGCTGAGATGTAACCACAGTAGCGCGTGTTCAGATGCTTTTTTTGCCTCATCAAATGTGTTAAATTTCACCGATTAAATTAGCTTTGGGCATTAGTTAACGAATTGTGACAAAAGTCAATCAAGAAAACAACCTAAGCGAAGTGAAAGTACGCCTGGACAAATGGCTCTGGGCGGCACGCTTTTATAAAACCCGTACCATTGCCCGAGAGATGATCCAGGGTGGCAAGGTACACTACAACGGCCAGCGCTGTAAACCCAGCCGAACGGTTGAGGTGGGTGCGCTAATCAAGCTGGCACAGGGCTTTGATGAAAAGGAAGTCACTGTGCTGCAAATTATGGAAAAACGCCAAAGTGCCCCCATTGCCCAGACTCTCTACGAGGAGTCCGCAGCCAGCCTTGAAAAACGGGCGCAAAACGCTATTGCGCGCAAAAACAACAGTTTTTTTGCCCCGCGCCCCGATCATAAACCAGATAAAAAGCAGCGTCGCGAACTGCTCAAACTGAAATCTAGCTAGGATTTGAATTGATGCAACAAGATTTACTTCATCGATATATTTTTGACCAACTTGATGTACGCGGTGAACTCGTACAAATTGAACACACCTTTAATGATATTATTAGTGGCCATAACTACCCGAAAGAAGTACAAACTCTATTGGGCGAGCTATTACTTGCATCCAGCCTGCTGACTGCAACGCTAAAGTTTGAAGGCGACATCACAGTACAATTGCAAGGTGATGGCCCGGTTAAATACGCTGCTATCAATGGCGATCACAAGCAGAATATGCGTGGCATTGCCCGAGTGCAAGGTGAAATCACGGGCAGCAGTGTCCAGGACCTGATGGGCAAAGGCTATATGGTGATCACCATTACCCCAGATAAAGGTGAGCGCTACCAGGGTGTGGTCCCTTTAAGCGGTGAAACTTTGGCTGCATGTCTGGAAGAGTACTTTGTTCAGTCAGAACAGCTGAAGACCCGCTTATGGTTTGCCACCGATGTTAGTGGCGAGCGTGCTAAGGCAGCCGGACTGTTTTTGCAGGTACTGCCAGTTGACAAGGCCAAATCGGAAGAAGATTTTGCGCATTTAGAAGCACTGAGCAATACCATTAAAGATGAAGAGCTGCTCGAACTCGACGCACAAACAGTCCTGACACGCTTATATCACGAAGATAACCCACAGTTGTTCGAGCCCCAGGAAATTAATTTTGTCTGTGGCTGCAGCCGCGATAAAACCATCAGCGCCTTGGTCAATATCGGCCGTGAAGCGCTTTTGGAAGATGTACAGAAGCAGGGTGAGATCAACATCAGCTGTCACTACTGCCTAAAAAATTACCGATTTGAAGAACAGGATATCAAGGCAATTTTTAATTAGCCGTACAGTTTTTATCATATTGAAGACAAGCCGCCATTTTGGCGGCTTTTTTGTCTCAAAAAATTGATACCGGTGTCATTTTAAAGTCACATTTCATGACACCGGTATCATTGAAATTATTCGATTTTTTTGACAAATTTATGGCGTTTTACCTGGTTTCAGGGCTCGAATATCTGAATTTCATCTGGTACTATAATTTCAGCTTTTGGTGAAACTTCTCCAGAGCTATCCCGTTCAATTCTCACATTTAGGTATAAACATGACTTCAAGCGCTACTCGTTTTGTCGATTTAACTGCAGCTGAACTTGTCGAACACGCCATCCGCCGTGGTGAAGGGACTTTGGCCGCAAATGGAGCTTTTGTAGCAAAAACAGGCCGCCGCACAGGGCGTTCACCTAACGACCGTTTTATCGTTAAAGAGCCAAGCACAGAAAACGACATCCAATGGGGTAACGTTAACCGCCCATTCGATGCAGACAAATTCAACGCGCTGTGGGCCCGTGTAGAAGCACACGTGAACAGCAACGACCACTTCGTCTCTCACCTTGAAGTGGGTTCAGATCCAGAGCACTATCTTCCAGTTGTTGTGACAACAGAAACCGCTTGGCACCATATTTTTGCCAAGAACATGTTTATCGAGCCTGAAAAATACAATGCAGCTGATTTACCCCAATGGCAGGTAATGAATGTACCTTCTTTCGTTTGCGACCCAGAGCGTGACGGGACGAATAGCGATGGTACAGTGATTATCAACTTTGCAGAGCGCAAAGTGCTTATCGCAGGTATGCATTACGCCGGTGAAATGAAAAAGTCTATGTTCTCAGTACAGAACTTCCTGTTACCAGCGAAGGGCGTACTGCCAATGCACTGTAGTGCAAACGTAGGCGAAGCAGGCGACACCACCTTATTCTTCGGTTTGTCTGGCACAGGTAAAACGACGTTGTCGGCCGATCCTAAACGCTTCCTAATCGGTGATGACGAGCACGGCTGGGCACCTGGCAGTGTCTTCAACATTGAAGGCGGTTGTTATGCAAAGTGTATTGACCTGTCGCAAAAGAACGAGCCAGTTATCTGGAACGCAATTAAATTCGGCACCATCCTTGAAAACGTGGTACTGGATGACGCACGCGTCCCTGATTTCAATGACACCAGTCTGACGCAAAACACACGTGCAGCTTACCCGCTTGAGCACGTTGTGAAGCGTAAAGTAGAAAACCGTGCTGGCGAGCCTCGCGCAGTGGTCTTCCTGACTTGTGACGTGAGCGGCGTATTACCGCCTGTGTCTATTCTGTCTGAAGAAGCCGCGGCTTATCACTTCCTGAGCGGTTACACCGCAAAAGTGGGCTCAACTGAAATCGGTTCAACCTCTGACATTGAGTCAACCTTCTCTACTTGTTTCGGCGCACCTTTCTTCCCGCGCCCGGCAGGCGTTTACGCTGAACTTCTGATGAAGCGTGTCCGTGAATTCAACTCAAAAGTGTACTTAGTTAACACTGGTTGGACGGGCGGTCCTTACGGCATTGGTAAGCGTTTCGATATCCCGACCACACGAGCTGTGATTGATGCAATCGTTAACGACACACTGGAAGGCGTAGAAACACAACATATTGATGCACTGAACCTGGACGTGCCAGTTGCTGTACCAGGTGTAGACAGCAAACTGCTTAACCCAATCAATACCTGGGAAGACAAAGCAAAATATGCTGAGTATGCGTCTAAACTGGCTGCAGACTTCGAAGCGAACTTCGCAAAATACGATGTCTCTGAAGCCATCAAATCAGCAGGTCCTCGCGGCTAAGCGGATTTAGGATCAGATTCCTTTATCAAAAGCGCCCCTCGTTGGGCGTTTTTTTATGCCTGAAATTCACAATTGAACTGAAATCGAGTGCCGCTCAACTAAAGTTGATTTTTGAGCTGCTTCCAGGCCGTGGCGAGGAGCTGACTTAAGGTCACCGGGATCACGGCAAGTAATGCCACCCCTTTATCAAAGTTTGGATTTAAGGCGCAGTAATGGGCTATTTCGGGTTTGTCACTGGTTTTAAACCGGGCCACTTCCGCAGCTGAATAACGCGTTTTTCGCCCTACGGCTTTAAGACACAGCAAACCATTTGCATCACATGCCAGCCCGTTGGGGTTTAACGCCAGATAAAGCTGCGATTCAGCATCAGAGCCCGATGCCGTTGGGTAGACAGTGGCAATATTCTTCGCCATCGCCCGGAACATCGCGGGACTAAGCATCGTATCGGCATATAATAAAGTACGCCAGGGACGACGCAGATAAGCTTTGGTGACCTCAGCAATGGAAAAAGAAAAGGTGTTGTTCTTGCCCCTAAACTGCGGTAAAAAGCCAGCCGATGCGCCGATCACACAAAATGCCTGAAGGCTGTCGTCAAAGGTGAGCAGGCAATAACCTGCCAGCTCACCTGCCTGCGTATAGTACAAGCGCAATCGCCGAACAATGGCTCCGTCCTGCTCAAAATAGTAAGCAAAATAGGCTTCAGGCTCTATCCCTTCAAAACACTGCCCGATAATAGACAGCAGCTGTGCTCTCGCAGCGCTACTGATACAACCGGGTTTATATGTCAAGTCGTGCTTATTCACACGCTTTTGACTCAGGAGAAGTGCTCACAGGAGCAAATTTTTTCGCCACCGGCAGCATCACCTCAGCGCTCAATCCCCCTTCATTACGGTTACGCAGGCGTACTTTACCACCATGCGTAGAGACAATGCGCTTGATGATCGCAAGACCCAGCCCACTGCCCTCACTACCCCGCGCCTGGTCACCTTGTTTGAACGGCTCAAAAAGCGACTCTAATTCTTCTTCGGGGATCCCGGGACCTTTGTCTTTAACTTTAATAAACACCGCTTTATGGCGAGCGCTGAATTCCGTCATTACCTCTATTTCGTCTTCAGAATAGCGGATGGCATTTTCGATCATATTCGTCACAACGCGCTTCAGTGCAACATGATTCATCATTACGGCAGGGATATTGGCAGTCGTCGTCAGGACAATTTCTCTTTGATGCTGTTGCTCAGCATGCACCACTTCTTCAACAACCGCATTCACATCATCCAGTACCATTTCACCACTATTATGATGTCTCAGGTATTCAATAAACTGATCGATGATGGCATTCATATCTTCAATGTCGTCGATAATGCCCTCTTTCAGATAGGCTTCCTCGTCTGACATCATTTCCGTTGCTAATCGGATCCGGGTAAGTGGTGTTCTTAAATCGTGTGATACGCCTGCCATCAATAAGCGTCGATCGTTCTCCAGCTCAGCAATCCCCTTAGACATTTTATTAAAGGCCCGGGTAACCTCGATGACCTCGGTAGAGCCATGTTCAACAAGACGGGTAGAAAAATCTCCCACACCTACCCGGCTGGCCGCAATCTGCAATGCCTTGAGTGGCCGATTCAGATGTCGGGCAAACAACCAGCCTCCCAATACGCTTAAAAAGCCAATACTGGAGAGGTAAAATACCAGAAACTCCATTTTGGTTTCTGAAAACCCGGTCAGCGGCACCCGAACCCAATAACCCGGAGCCTGTGGTGCTTCAACCCAATACACCACAGGATCGCCCTGACTGATCCGCACCCGAGCAGAACCATTGAGCTGCTCAGACATGCTGCGCGACAATAATGTGTATTCTTTTGCTTCACCAAGTCCATTGCGATACGCCTCTCGCTGGTCCATGACCTCGATACCGGTGATCTCAAAGAACTTTTCCGACAAAGCAGAGTCAACCTCCACCCCTTCTTCCCAGTCTATGAAAACGGTCTTAACCTGCTTGGCAAGCATCAGGTTGACCTGTTCAAAGGTCGGCTTGAACACATACAAAGTCACGGTTATGTAGGAGACTATCTGATTGATCAAGAGCAGCGCACCGACAAAAAACACCGTTTGCCCAAATGCACTGCGAGGCAGAATACTCATTTACTTTTCGCCATCTGGCACGAAAACATAACCCAGACCCCAAACGGTCTGGATATAACGCGGATTAGACGCGTCCTCTTCTATCATTCTGCGTAGCCGTGATACCTGAACATCAATACTTCGCTCCAGTGCACTGTAATCCCTGCCTCTAGCCAGATTCATCAGCTTATCACGGCTCAGCGGTTCACGGGGATGACTCACCAGCGCCTTCAGTACCGCAAACTCGCCACTGGTCAGGGCAATGGTTTCATCGCCTTTTTGCATTTCCCGGGTTGCCAGATTGAGTTTGAAGGCACCAAATTCGACCTCATTTTCCTCAACAGCAGGCGCGCCCGGCACTTCTTTGGCGCGGCGGCGCAGCACCGCTTTGATCCGGGCTAACAATTCACGTGGATTAAATGGCTTGGGCAGGTAATCATCGGCCCCCAGCTCAAGACCGATAATGCGGTCTACTTCATCCCCTTTCGCCGTCAACATCACAATGGGAATTTCATTTTCTTTCTGCCTGAGCCGACGGCAGATAGATAAGCCATCTTCACCAGGTAACATCAGGTCCAATACCATCAGATGAAAGTTTTCACGTTCCAGCAACCTATCCATTTGCTCAGAATTGGCTGCACTGCGAACGATAAACCCCTGCTCGACCAGATATCGCTCAAGCAGGCTGCGCAAACGCATATCATCGTCAACGACTAACACTTTGGTGGTTTCATTCCCCATTGGCATGCTTCTTATTTTTTCTTTAGTTGACCCTAAATATAATTGAAATTAAAACGCTTAGACACCATTAACACTGAATAAGATTGTTACCGAACGTTACAAGTGCGGGCTTGATATGACATTATCTCAGCCAACTATTATCTGGCTGAGTCAGATTGGTATCGACCCGGATCCGAATTACACTAGGCACATGTAGGTGCTCTGCCATAGTAAGCAACAGAATGAAAACCAATCTAATTACCCCCGAGGGCTATCGCAAGCTGCAACAAGAACACGACCATTTGTGGTTTGAAAAACGCCCGGAAGTGACCAAAATTGTTAACTGGGCGGCAAGTTTAGGCGATCGCTCAGAAAACGCCGACTATACTTTTAACAAGCGTCTGTTACGACAAATAGACCGCCGCGTGCGCTACCTGCGTAAACGTCTGCCAGACTTGAAAATTGTTGAATACTCACCGCAGCAACAGGGCAAGGTTTATTTTGGAGCCTGGGTCGAAATAGAAAATGACGACGGCGATGTAAAACGGTTTCGCATCGTCGGGCCTGATGAAATCTACGAGCGGAACGATTACATCTCTATAGATTCTCCAATGGCACGAGCGCTGCTTGGGAAATCCGTCGATGAAGAATTCAGTGTCAAAACCCCGCAAGGTGACATGCTTTGGTACGTCAATAAGATCGATTACACGGCCTGAACACTTCCGTTACAGATATGATATGATGACCGCAAACGCAGGCCCAGAAAGTAGCCTAGCCAATTGAACTATATAAGGATTTTGCATGAGCAACATCTCAGCCCGTTTAGCTGCTGAGCTAAACGCATCACAACAGCAAGTGAATGCTGCCACCGCACTACTGGACGAAGGTGCAACTGTTCCGTTTATAGCCCGTTACCGTAAAGAAGTAACAGGTGGCCTGGATGATACTCAGCTGCGGTTACTTGAGCAGCGCCTCGGTTATCTGCGGGAGCTGGAGGAACGCCGTGCCTTTATTATCAAAACCATTGATGAACAAGGTAAGCTCACTGAGCAATTAGCCTCAGAGCTAAACCAGGTACAAAGCAAAACCGAACTGGAAGATTTATACCTGCCCTACAAGCCCAAACGTCGCACCAAAGGCCAGATAGCCATTGAAGCAGGGCTTGAACCACTGGCAGATCTGCTGTTTAAAGATCCAGAGCAAACACCCGAGCTGGCTGCCGAAGCTTATATCAATGCCGACAAAGGCATTGGAGACAGTAAAGCAGCACTCGATGGCGCCAAGTTTATTCTGATGGAGCGCTTTGCTGAAGACGCAAAACTCCTGAGTAAATTCAGAAACCAGCTAAAACAGCATGGTTATATACAAAGCCGCGTGGTTCCCGGGCAGGAAGAGGCCGGCAGTAAATATCGTGATTACTTTGAACACGATGAAAAGCTGGTGAGTGTCCCCTCTCACCGTGCACTGGCCATGCTCAGAGCCCGTAACGAAGGCATTTTACAGCTATCTATTAATCCGGAGCCAGAGGCAGAAGATCCACAGCAGTACTGCGCACAAATGATAGCGGATCATTACGCCCTGGATGTGTCAGGGAGCGCTGCCAGCAGCTGGTTAATGACGGTTGTGCAGTGGGCCTGGAAAATCAAGCTGGCTACCCACCTTGAAAATGAAATGCTGGGTGCCACACGTGAGGCAGCCGAACAAGGCGCGATTGATGTGTTTGCTAAAAACCTCAAAGATCTGCTGATGGCAGCCCCGGCGGGCCCGCGTGTTACCATGGGAATCGACCCTGGCCTCAGAACCGGGTGTAAAGTGGCCATTGTCGACAAAACGGGCAAGTTGCTGGCAACGACTACCATCTATCCTCATGCGCCGCAAAACCACTGGGATAAGTCACTACGTACACTGGAACAACAGTGTCGTCAGCATAAGGTCGAGCTAATCGCCGTAGGTAATGGCACGGCGTCTCGTGAAACCGACAAACTGGCAGCCGAGCTACTTAAAGCAGCCAGCGAGCTGAAGCTGACGAAAGTTATGGTCAGTGAAGCAGGCGCCTCAGTGTACTCCGCTTCGGAGTTTGCCGCCAACGAGTTCCCGGACCTGGACGTCTCGCTGCGTGGTGCAGTGTCAATCGCGCGCCGATTGCAGGATCCTCTGGCCGAGCTGGTAAAAATTGAACCTAAGTCGATTGGTGTTGGCCAGTATCAGCACGATGTCTCACAAAGTCAGCTGGGCCAGACACTCACCACAGTTGTAGAAGACTGCGTAAACTCGGTCGGTGTAGATGTCAACACGGCCTCCGTCCCTTTGTTAACGCGCGTGTCAGGATTAAATAAAACTCTGGCAACCAATATCGTGAAATTTAGAGATACCAATGGCTCATTCAGCAACCGCAAACAGCTGAAACAGGTCGAGCGCCTGGGACCAAAAGCCTTTGAACAAGCAGCCGGTTTCTTGCGTATTGCCAATGGCGATGATCCTCTGGATGCCTCGGCAGTTCACCCCGAAGCGTACCCTGTGGTGAAAAGTATCTGTGGCAGCAATGCACTTGACGTCGCTGCTCTGATTGGTAATAGCGATGTACTCAGTAAATTGGATCCGGCAGATTATGTCGATGATAAGTTTGGAGTGCCTACCATCACAGACATTCTAGGTGAACTGGACAAGCCTGGTCGCGACCCGCGTCCTGAATTTAAAACCGCACAATTCAAGGCCGGCGTAGAAACCCTTGCCGACCTGAAAGTCGGCATGACGCTGGAAGGCGTGGTTTCAAACGTGGCGAATTTTGGCGCCTTTGTCGATGTTGGTGTGCACCAGGATGGACTGGTCCATATCTCAGCGTTAACCGACAAATTCATTTCAGATCCACGTGAAGTAGTCAAGGCCGGTGACATTGTTAAAGTTAAAGTCATCGAAGTAGACGTTGCCCGCAAACGGATCAGCTTTACTATGCGCCTGAACGATGAGATCCCGGCAAATCACGGACACAAGCAAAGCAAACCTGCCGCGCAAAAACCTGCTGGCAAATCTCAGCGTCCTGCGCAACGCAAAGAGCCTCGTCGTGATAATCGACGTGACAGTGGCAATGCCGCTATGGGTAATGCTTTTGCTGAAGCCTTTGCAAAACTGAAAAAATAATTGCTATAGAGGCAAAGAAATAAAAGCAAAAAAAACAGGCCCGCAAATGCGGGCCTGTGTCGTTTAACTGATTGGTGCTAATACCAATGCTATATCACCACGGATAACTGAGAGGCTTCTTTGGGCTGAGTCACATGACTATAAAAGCCCTCTATTCGCAGCGCCCGTGAGGCAATTTCAGGATCCCGCTCGATAGGCAGTGCCACTGCAAAGGGATCCACTTCTTCTTCCAACCGGGCGGACTCAGGTTGTTGCTCACTTAGCTCATCTTCATTCAGGCGACGAGTTTGATACCCCACGACTCGGTTGCCACTTTCATTTTCTTCTTCACCGCTGATAGATTGCTTAGCCAAATCCGCCTGAGCCTGCGCGATTTTAGCCGTAGCATCTGCGGCAATGGCTCTGTCAGCCCCCGACGGCTCTGCCGGTGCTAACGCTGCAGCACGGACAGTTTGCATTTTATCTATGGTTTCACGTGGATCCCCGGTTGGGGCAACATCAATCATGACTTCGCCACCGACTGCGTAGTTGTTACCATCGGGGCCACGCTGGTACTCATAGCTTGGTGAACCTGCATACTGGCCACCCACCCTGGCATGGGCTTCTTCGTGCAGCCGCACTTCCCGATCGCGGTCTTTAAGCTCTTGCAGCTGAGCCTGTTCAGCTTCCAGCTCAGCTTGTTCACGCTCGCTTAGCTCCTGAGAGTCTTGTTGTTCCTGCTGCTCCCCCTGATCCCCTTGCGCCCCCTCCTGACGTTCTTCGATGGTTTTACCATCTTTAAGCTGACCCGTACTGTCGTACAAGCCCGAATCATCCGCCGAGAACGACTTTTGTTTGTCACCGTCAGACAGCGGTTTGTTTTCTGTAAACGCAGGGGAGACTGGCGCGGGCTTTGGAATAACCTCGCGGAGCTGATTGTCACGTTGCGCCGTCTCAGTGTAGACGTTCGCCGTGTTTAGATTCATCGCCGGGGGTGGCGTTACTATGTTCATTACACTTTAATATCAATCAAAGTACCCAATACTTCATCGGCAGTACGAATGGTCTGTGCATTCGCTTTGGCATTAAATTCTGCTACTTTTAGGTCAACCACGGCCTCATCCAACCTGGGCACCTGCCCAACAGGTGCAGTGACACCTTCATTACCGGATGCGCCCTGAAGCTGACGTTGCTGTACAACCTGTTGTTCACTTTGCTGGTCCAGTGTTGCCTTGTTGATATCGGCTGCAGCTTGCGCGGCACTTTGGCGGGCAAACTCAAAACCCTGAACACCTGCATTGAGGATATCATTGACTGCCATATTTCGCCCTAAAGTTAGAAATTCTCCACCTAATTATTGCTTAATTTATAAACAAAATAAAGCCAGGGCGGCAAAAAATTGCCGCTTTTTTCGTTGTAGAAAACTAAAGAATTGATTTTAAATAGGTAACAAACTCTTCTTTGTGGGAGATAAACGGTGCATGAGAAGCTTTGGGGAAAATAAACGCCTTAAATTGCGGGTTGAGTGTCGCCATACGCTCAATCACATCGCTCGGCACCAGGGCATCAAGACGACCAAACAGTCCGAATACCGGCTGGTGAAGCGCCTCAAAATAAGCCCGGTAATCGCAGTTTTGCAGGGCATCCAGACCTAGTCTCAGTGCTTCAGGGTGCGGCGCTGGCAACTGAGATAATAACTGACGCAGCTGTTTTATATCATCCCGGGCATGTTCACTGCCCATCGCCTGAATCGCCAAAAATCGCTCTATGGTTTTGTCACTGTCACCTGCCAGTGCCTGTTTAAACCCAGCCAGCACTTTGGGCTTGATCCCGGGCCAGTCTGACAGTTCAACAAAGCAAGGGTTTGATGCCACCAGCACCAGCTTAGCGACCTTGTCCGGATAGCGATGCGCCAGATTTAGTGCCACCAGCCCGCCTAAAGACCAGCCGACTAACACGGAGTTCTCATTGAGGTCGCACGCTATGTCATCCGCTATGTCATCGAGTTTCTTATAATTTTGACGAAAAACGGCACCACCAAAACCCGCTAAATTGACTGCGCGAACCGGTAAAGGCTGTACCTGCTGAAGCTGTTCAATGCTCAGCTGCCATACCTGTTTATTCATACCCCAGCCGTGCAATAAGACAATCTCGCTTTGCATTTACTCACTTCCTCAACCAAACTTGACGCTATAATAGCGATTCAAGGATGGAAAGCAATGTCATTGTCCCGTGTACTCGCACAGGCACTGTTTCCCCGCTACTGTGCCTGTTGCCAATGCCCAATTGCTCACGCTGCTTTATGCACGCCCTGTTTAGAGGCACTACCGCTGTTTTTCCCCGAGGAGGGGAACCTGTTGTTGCGTGCAGATATCCAATCTCAGTTCAGTTTGCCTGATTGTGATGGCCTCATTGCCTGTGGCTGGTACCATGGGGTTTTAAAACGCTGGTTATGTGATTTAAAGCTGCGCCAGCGACGCCACGCAGCGGCTTTACTGCGTCAAGTCATCGCCTATCAGTGGCAGCACTATTGCACCGAGCAAGTGCCGGATGTTGATGCCGCCATTATTATCCCCCTACCCTGGCCCCGATTGATCAATCGGGGCTTTAATCAGGTAATGCAAACCTGGGGCAGCGTACTTAACGATCAGCTGCCGATCCTGCCGGTTTTGTCAAAGCGCATGACACCTACACAACAAACCTTGGATCGTCGTGCGCGATTATATAACCAGCGTCAGGCCTTTACTCTGGCAAGTGCTCTAACAGGCCGACGAATTTTACTGGTTGACGACGTGATCACCACAGGGGCCACTATCAATGCGGCTGCCCAGCTCTGCCGACGCGCCGGCGCGACTCAGATCTGGGCCTGTGCAACCTGCCTGACACCAGCTTAATGAATGGCCTGCGAGAAAAACAGCGCATTGTTAAACAACCGGCTGCTGCCATACCAGAAGCCACGAAACACCGGGTTATCCGGCATGGCGATTACCACCCCTTTACCATAGGTATCAGCCATCAGTGCAGACGATTGCGCTATCTGTGAGACGTTTTTCTCATCAGCATACCCCGCCAGCAAAGGCTGCGGCTGATATACAGCTACATCCCGAAAGGGCGCCTCGCTGGCCTGCAGCACCCAGGCACTGTTTTTGAAGACTGGTAACGTGCTGTTATCAAAGCCAAATGCAAGTGGGTGAGAAAGGTCCAACTGAGTGCCAAAAATAGCACCTGCAATACGCTGCTGAGCGGCCAGCTGCTCCTTATCTTTAAAACGCAGTCCCTGAGTGTCAAAGGTCGCGCGCAGGTCTTTCGTGCTGATGATCTCAGCCTTGAGCAACTGATGCTCAATCAGCCATTGAGCACCGCGTTTGTGCCCCCAGATCACGCCCCCTTTTTGGACCCAGCTGATAATGGCTGCCTGCGCTTTTTTGCTCAGCGCCGAATAACGTCCATCGGCCAGAACCAGGTGGCTATATCGACTCAAATCAACCCGCTCAAGACGGTCCAGCTCTATGATGCTGGGGGCTACCCCCACATGTCTGTCCAGGTGATACCAGATTTCGCCGACTTCATACTGACTGGTACCTTGCCCACCCACCAACAGCACTTGTGGCTTAAGCAGCGGCATCATCCGGCGCGAGCCCAAATCGATCCCCTCGGGCGTCAGACCTGAGCTGATAGTCTTCAGCTCTATTCCCAGTTTCCCTGCCTGTTCAGCCAGTACAGTTCGCCAGTTTTCCAGGTCTTGTAAGCCAGCCGGGATCACCACAGTACCCGCTTCAAACTGTTGCTCTCCCTGGTTAAGCCTAGCCTTGAAGGGCTGCAATGCAACGCGCGCTTCAATACCTTCTGTCAGCAAGCGGTTGAGTAACTTAGGTGCCAGATAATGCTGCCAGGAAAAAGCGTAGGCATATGCTTCAATGTCAGACGTTTGCGCCACAGGGCCGCGGCTTTGCCAACCTGACTCACTTACCTTGAGTCCCCAGCTGCTGGTGACCTGGGCAAAATCCAGATCGTAGGCATAGGGTAGTGTCCAGCCTGATACATCATAAAAAGTATTGTCTTTAAAATGTGTCTGCTTGCTAAACATGGCATTAATCAGACGCACCTGCGGCTGTGCCAGTGGTATATAAAGGTCGCCTACTTTAAACTGCCTGTCCTTGATTTTCATCGCCTTTTCCAGCTGTTGTACTTTTATCTGGTGCTGTCTGAGCAGCTCAACAAACTGCTTAAGCCGATAGGGATCCTGACCAGCCGATACCACATAACCCTGAAAATCCAGCTGTTTGGCTTCTTTTTCTGCACTGAAATAAAAATGCTGTTGATAGTCAAGCAGTGCCTGGCGGTTAGCCGCCGCGCCTTGCAAGGTAGATAACGAGGTGATCAACTGGTTTTTAATAGTCTGCGGGAAAGTCAGCAAACCGTTGATGGTTTGCTGTACATGACCACGACTGCTGGCCTGTTCAAACAATATGCCCACCGCACCATTGATATCCGGATAGGTGGACCCTTTGCCATAGTAAAAATCATCAAAGCTCTCCTGGGTAAAATACAGCTGTCCGGCCTGGTCCAGCGCATCGGCATGAAACTGGCCAATTGCCGCCGTTAAACTCTGATTGCGCTCTGGCGTCAGCGGGTGTGTGCGTGACGGGATCCCTGGCTGAAAGAAGTAACTGGAGTTCGGGCCCATCTCGTGGAAATCGGCCAGTACATTTGGTTTCCAGTCATGAAAGGCGGCGATCCGGGCGCGTGACTCTGGATGCTGCAACAACAGCCAGTCGCGGTTTAAATCAAACCAGTAGTGATTCGTTCTGCCAGACGGCCACCTTTCTACGTGCTCTCTGTGTTGAGGATCACTGGATAACACCACTCCCCGATGGCTGTTCGCCCAGCTGGCAAAGCGGGCCAGCCCATCAGGATTCAGTGACGGGTCAAGCAGGATCACGGTATCGCGTAACAGGGCGTCAATCTTCTCGCCCTGTGCCGCGGCCAGATAGTATGCCACCAGCATAGCGGTGTTGCTGCCCGAGGGTTCATTGCCATGCACACTGTAGCCAAGCCAGACAACCGCCGGAGCATCTTTGCGAGGCTGCGGCTGCTCAAGCGCGGCTAAATGAGCGCTTTTGACGGATTCGATATTATTCTGTCGTGACTGCTCAGTAATAGTCAGTAACACCAAAGGACGCCGTTCATGGCTGTACCCTATCGTTTTTATCGATACCCTAGGGCTGGCCTCTGCCAGCACGTTTAAATACTGAACCAACTGCTCGGGGCGTACATGCCACTCGCCCACGTCATAGCCTATCACCTCATGTGGTTTTGGGATGCTAGGGTTGAACTGGCTGGTGTCATCAAAATAAAAACTCAGGGGCCTGGCGCTGAGCTGTAAACTCAACACACACAGCACGATTAACAGGCGATGCATAAATACTCCGTTTATTCTGGCAATTTTTAACCAGCCAGTACGCTAGCAATCAGATTCCAGTTGCTGCAAATTTTTACGCCCAACACTAGCTACAACAAGATGAGGGGAGTATCATAGGGATTAACCGAGTAATTTAGTCAAGTATAGCGTAGATTATGATCACAATTTCAGAGACGGCTCAGTCACACTTTGCCAAGTTATTGGCCGATCAGGCCGATGGAACAAACATTCGCGTATTCGTCGTCAACCCAGGTACCGCTCAGGCGGAGTGTGGGGTGTCGTATTGCCCAGCCGATGCAATTGAAGACAGCGATATTCGCCTTCACTTTAATGGATTTGATGCCGTCGTCGACGCAGAAAGTGCGCCTTTCCTGGAAGAAGCTGAAATTGACTTTGTCACCGATAAAATGGGCAGCCAGCTCACCCTGAAAGCGCCGAATGCGAAAGCCAAAAAACTCAGCAACAATGCCTCTTTGGAAGAACGTGTTGAGCACATGCTGGTTACCGAGGTGAATCCACAGCTGGCCAACCACGGTGGTCAGGTTAGCCTGGTCGAAATCACGGCTGAAGGAATCGCCGTATTACAATTCGGTGGTGGCTGTAACGGTTGCTCAATGATTGATGTGACGCTTAAAGAAGGCATCGAAAAAGAAATGATCGCCAAGTTCGAGGAGATCACCGGCGTACGTGATATCACCGAGCACTCACGAGGCGATCATTCCTACTATTAATTTTGTATGCGACGTTTGATTTACCGCTTAGGGTCTCACCCTAAGCGGAGTCTGCGGTTTTTCCTCTGCGGGCTCGCGTTGTTTGCACTCAGCGCGACGCTGATTGTGCTAGGTTATTTCTATCAAGCCTGGCTCCAGCTGCCGGGCTTACTCCTGTTGGCGCTCGCACTGGGCGTGGCCGGCTATGGCTACCTGGGGATCTTCGCCAATCGCTTTTCGCAGGTGCTATCGGCGCGTGATTCAGCAAAAGCGGCGGCAAAAGAAGCATTTGAGGATGAAAAATAAGCTATCAACGCCTCTTTGCGGCACTCAACTGACTATCCGATGTATGGCCTACTTCAGCAATTGCTGTCTCACACTCAACTGTCGATACTTAATTACCAGCGTCACCCCTCTTAATCCCATAAAGCAACTCATGGCAAACCATAGTCCATGATTACCCCATTGCTGGACTAGCCAGAACGGTACAAAAAAGCCGAACATCGCAGAGAACATCATACTGTTGCGCATTTCCTTCGCCCGGGTCAGGCCGACGAATACGCCGTCAAACAAAAAACAGCTCGTCGCTATCACAGGCAGCACCACCAGCCAGGGCAGATACACCAATGCGGTATCAATGACCACCGGAATGTCGGTGAGTAAACCAATCACCGCCGGACCAAACAAGGCAAACACCAGGGTATACACCAGGGCAAAGCAACCAGCCCAGAAGCAGCTCAGCCGCACCCAACGCCTTAACATAACTAAGTCACGGGCACCTTTGGCCTGCCCGACTTTGGCTTCCACAGCATACGCGATGCCATCCATCGCAAAGCTCACCAGCATCAGAAAGTTCAGCAGCACCGCGTTGGCAGCCAGAATATCTTCGCCCAGCCTCGCGCCATAAAAAGTCATAAAGCTAAAACACAACTGCAGCATGAGGGAACGAATGAAAATATCGCGGTTAAGATGCAGCAGACGTTGCATCTCCTCTTTGTGTGGCACTTTAAACTGCCACTGCCAGCCTGCCCGCTTCAGCACCCCGCGCAGCAGATAACAAGACAGTCCCAGTGCTGAATAATCGGCAGCCACAGATGCCCAGGCCGCACCTGCAACGGCAAAGTCCAGCACCACCACAAACAATACATCCAGTACTATATTAACGATATTGGTAAACAGCACCACGTAGAAAGGACCGCGTCCGTATTGCATCCCCAGCATAAATCCGAGCATCACCAGATTCAGCATGGCAGCGGGCGCACTGAAGATACGAATGGAAAAGTATATCGCCGCTTGTTCAAAAACTTCAGGGGTGGCCGCGGATAGCGCCGCGACCAGGTCGAGTAACCAGGGCGTACTCGCTATCAGCAGCAGAGCAAACAACACGGCAAAGCTCATACTGGCCGACAACGACTGGAGCGCCCGCCTTGCGTCTTGCTGGCCATTTGCCTGTGCTATCTCCCCGGTGGTACTCATGCGCAAAAAACTGGCAAGCCAGAACAACAAGGCAATGCTGCCAGAACCCAGTGCTATCCCGGCAAGGTAATAGGCTTCACTCAGATGACCGATGACCGCCGTATCAACTAACCCTAACAGGGGCACCGAGATATTTGATAAAATCATCGGAGCAGCAATAGCAAGCAACTGGAAATGGTGAGAAGTATGCACGCGATTAAGTGGTTTCATGTTTTAGTTCTTATACTCGTTTTGTTCAACACCCGGGCAGGTCTGGCCGCGGTCATTCTACAGTATCATCATGTCAGTGAAAAACTGCCGGCCGTCACCAGTGTCAGTGAAGCCACTTTTCTTGAACACCTGACCTTTCTCAAAACAGAGCAGTTTAATGTGATTGCACTGGATAAGCTGATCACGCAACTGCAGGCAGGTAATGCACTGCCAGCAAAAACCGTCGCCATTACCTTTGACGATGGTTACCTGAACAACATGGAAACCGCAGCACCACTGCTTGAGCAATTTGGTTACCCCTACACGATTTTTGTTAATCCTAAGCTGATTGATGAGAAAAAGGGCTATGTAATGAGCTGGGAGCAGCTGCGCCAGCTGGCAAAACGCGGCGCATTAATTGCGAATCATAGCGCTCAGCACGACTACCTGCATCACACGCTGGCCGGAGAAAATCAGGCTCAGTGGCTCAGCCGGGTACGTGAGGATTTGCTCTGGTCACAAGCGCGGATCAAAGACGAGGTGGGCCATGACTTGCCTTATATCGCTTATCCCTATGGCGAATTTAACCGCCCTTTACAGGCGTTAGTCGCCGAGCTGAACTTGATCGGGATTGGACAACATTCTGGCGCCGTTGGACCAGACTCAGACTTTACCCGTCTGCCACGTTTTCCCGCTTCGGGCATCTATGCCAGCCTGAAAACCTTAAAAACCAAGCTTTATTCACTGCCGTTTTCACTGGCACAGGCTAAATATCAGGATTCGGTCACGGATAACCGCACACCCTCGATTACCTTGACCTTTAAAGAGATGGATTTTTACCAGAGCCAGTTCGCCTGTTTTGTATCAGGCGCAGGCAAAGCAGAGCTGGTCTGGCAGGGCGATAAAACAGTGACGATTACGACGCCAAAACCCTTATCGAATGGGCGTTCTCGCTATAACTGTACGGCACCTTCTAAAAAAGAAAGTGGACAATTTTACTGGTACTCACAACCCTGGGTGATCACTGACGCTTCACAGCGTTAAGCAGCTCCACCGTCACCTTAGACAGCGAGACCACCTTCTCGACCGCCTTCATTTCAACGGCGGCCCGGGGCATGCCCCACACCACAGAGGTCGCTTCATCCTGCGCCAGCGTTTTTGCCCCGGCCTCCCTGAGACGCAATAACGCTGCCGCGCCATCACTGCCCATACCTGTCAACAAGCCAGCACAGACGTGCTTTGCCCATGGTAACAAAGAGTCGAACAACACATCCACCGATGGCCGGTGCCGATTGACCTTTTCACTCTGACACAAGTGACACTGCAAGCGTCCTCCTTTTTGAACCACCTTGAGGTGCATATCACCCGGTGCAACAAATACCTGTCCGGGGATGAGCACATCTCCCTCCTCGGCTTCTTTGACACGGACCTCACAGCAGCGGTCCATCCTCAGCGCAAACGAGGTGCTAAAGACCGGTGGGATGTGCTGCGCAATTACAACAGGAGGACAGTGTTTAGGTAAACGTACTAATACTTCACGCAACGCTTCGGTGCCACCGGTAGATGCTCCCAATGCTAAAACGGCGCTACTTTTGAATTGTGCGTGCTGAGACACCGGAAGCTGTTGCACATCTTTGTCTGCCCGGAAGGCGTAGAGGTTAGCCTGGCGGGCAATACGAATTTTCTGATGTAATGTCTCGGCGTAGGCACTCAGCTGAGCAGCGACATTAGTGGTTGGCTTGGCAATGAAGTCAATGGCACCAAGCTCCAGCGCCTCAAGCGTTGCAGGCGAGCCCTGCTGTGTTAATGTTGATAACATGATCACGGGCATCGGGCGCAGGCGCATTAGGTTTTTAAGAAAGCTCAGCCCGTTCATCCTTGGCATTTCAATATCCAGGGTTAGTACGTCGGGGTTGAGCTTCTTTATCATCTCACGCGCTTCATAGGGGTCTTCGGCCGCCCCAACTACCTTGATGTCCTGGGCCAGCTCCAGAACCCCGGTCAATATCGCCCTGAGTGAAGGGGAATCATCAACTATCAATACCTTAATCATGCAATCTCTCTAAAACAGCTCAATATCAGTTTGTTTACCTTGCTCTTCAATATCATGCAGATACTTGACCTCGCGTTTCTCAATGGTGTCATTATGCATCTGACGCAACTTCTTCACCTGAGCTTTACCTGTCTGTGGGTGAAATACCACCTTACGCGGCCAGGGTCCGCCTACATCATGAGAAACTAACGTGAGGTTTTCTTCTTCCACATAAGCTTCAGCAAAACGAATATTACCGACACCAATGTCTGTCATAGAGCTAATGATTTTCCCACCACCAAACAGTTTTATTTTCAGGTTCTCTCGCCGGGCACCGTTTTTAATCACTTCGTTAATCAGGTATTCCATTGCCCAGTTACCATAGCGACAATTGAGGTCGTCGGCGTGAATGGCGGTCGCTCCCTTTACACCGGGCAGCATAAAGTGGTTCATGCCACCCACTTTGTGTTGCTCATCATAGATACACGCAGCAATACAGGAACCCAATACCGTAGAAATCAACTCATCACTCTTTGACACATAAAACTCCCCAGGCAGTACTTTAGCAACGACAGCGCCACGGCCTGAATCCCAGAATCGCTTAACATGGTCAAAACCATGTAACACAGGCTTAAACTGCTTCATATCTGCGCCGCCTTCTGATACATCGTCCTCCCCAGATTTCTAAATTCCAAGTGCTCTTTTCCCATCGTCTCAGAGTGACCGATAAATAAATAACCTTGCTCCGCCAGTAGTTGATAAAAGTTCTCAAACAGCCTGTCTTTGGTTTCTTTGTCGAAATAGATCAGCACATTACGACAGAAAATCACATCAAAGGGCCCCTTCATTGGCCAAGGTTCAAGTAAATTAAGGCGTTTAAAGTACACACTTGCCTGCAATGTCTCTTTAACTTTGTACTGAGTACCATCGGAGCTACACATAAACCACTTTTTCAAGTGCTCACTGTTCAGGCCAGTCACAGATGCACTGTTATAAATGCCTTCCTGCGCTTTATGCAAAACATTCGAATCCAGATCCGTTGCTAATACCTTAACGTCCCAGTCTGCTGGAAATGCATTTCTTATGGTCATGGCAATGCTATACGCCTCTTCACCCGTAGAGCAGCCTGCGGACCAAATTCGTACCCGTTTATCTGTTTTGTGTTTAAGCTTTAACTCAGGGATCACCTGTTGGTGTAAAAAGTCAAAGTGATGTGCTTCGCGAAAGAAGGAGGTGAGATTTGTTGTGATGGCATTGATAAAATGGCTAAACTCAGCATCAGGTTTCTCATTCAGGAGCGCCAAATACGCTGAAAATGAGCCTAACCCATTGGCTCTTATTCTGCGCGCAAGCCGTGAGTAAACCATGTCGCGTTTATGCGGTCCAAGCACGATACCACAGGTCTCGTAAACACGCCGAGATATACTGCTAAAGTCCTCATCCGTCATCAAAAACTCTTTCATATCCCTCCTCACCTATGCGCAATGAGACCAGACCGCCCGCAACTTGCCTTGTTACACGTGATCGGTATGTGATAATTCCGGTGAGTTAAGACGTGTCACTGTAACGGAGCTGACACTGGGTACGCGGTACAGCTCCACAGGGGTGCAAACAAACCAGAACTTTTAAAACTCTTCCCACTCCTCAGAGTCGTCGGCAAAACGATTGGCCTTGGTTTCTATGGGTGGTCGCGCACTGCGACTGTCCGGTGCCGACAAGCCCATGGCAGGCGAGCGGGCCTGACCATTCGTCGCTTGAGGTTTATCCGGGATAGCCTGATGGGCCGCAGGCGCTTCTCCAACTTTAAAGAAGTTCAGCATATTACGCATATCATTAGCCTGCTCCGCCATAGACTCACCCGCAGCTGATGCTTGTTCTACCAGTGCTGCATTTTGCTGCGTCATTTCATCCATCTGAGTAACCGCTTTATTTACCTGCTCAATCCCTGAACTCTGTTCGACCGATGCATCTGCAATATCGGAGATCATATCCGTGACGCGTCTGACGGACGCCACTATCTCTTTGAGCGTTTCACCGGACTCATTAACCAATAGCGTACCATCTTCAACTTTACTAACACTGTCCCGGATCAAATCTTTGATCTCTTTTGCTGCACCGGCTGAGCGCTGAGCCAGGTTTCGCACTTCGCCAGCAACCACGGCAAAACCCCGCCCCTGTTCGCCGGCCCGTGCAGCCTCTACCGCCGCATTCAACGCTAATAAGTTAGTCTGGAAAGCAATTTCGTCAATTACACTAATAATATCGGCGATTTTCTTACTTGAATCGTTGATTGCTGACATACTTTCTACTGCACGATTCACAACTTCTCCACCGCGCGTCGCTTTTTCACTGGTTTCTTCAGCCAACTCATTGGCTACCTTAGCATTGTCAGCGTTCTGACGAACCGTGCTGGTCATTTGTTCCATACTGGAAGCTGTTTCTTCTAACGATGAAGCCTGCTCTTCCGTGCGTTGGCTTAAGTCAGCATTGCCTTGCGATATTTCCTCCGCACCACTCGCAACCAAAGAGGCAGAAGCACTGATCCGCTCTAGCACATTGGTCAGTTTATCAGCAGTGCTATTGGCATCTTGTTTTAGCTTGTCAAACGCCCCCTGATAGTCCGTTTCAATACGCTGCGTGAGATCGCCTCTGGCGAGCGCATCTAGCATATTACCGGTATCGGTCACGGCGCCATCTACGCTTTCCAGCAAGCCGTTAAGCCCTTGGGTAAGGCGTAAATAGAACCCTCGCTTATCACCTTCATCCAGTCTGACTGACAAATTACCGGTACGGGCTGATTCGACTAATGTATTCACTTCCTGCTCAATTGCGACTTCACCAGTTCTATCGTCCCACTCGACGACGGTGCCCGCTCGCTCGCCAGAATCCGTAATTATGGGGTTGGCGACCAAGCCAAAGGTACGCCCGCCAACTTTGATTTCTGTCTGATAGGGCTTTGATAAGGTCTCTAACAGGCGTCTCTGGTGCGCCGGGTTGCGATGGAATACATCGATATTCTGCCCAATCAATTGATTACTATCGAAGTCTGGCAGATCCTTGCGAATATCCGATTCGGCGTTTCTCATCATGTCGAGCACCGCCTGATTCATATACACTATAGTGTTATTGGAATCTGCGATCATGGTATTGGTTTGTACATTGTCGAGTGCACAACGCACACGAAGGTTTTCATCGGCTGCTTTCAATGCTTTTTGCTCGGCAGCCAAACGCTCGGTTTTGTCTTCCCACTCAACCACAGTGGCAATACGCATCCCTTTTTGATCAAAAACAGGTGTGGCTATCAATCCAAAATTAAAGCCCGCAACCACAATGTCGGTGTTATAAACATCTGACAACTTACTCAGTAATCCGCGCTGATGCTGCGGATTCTCATGAAACACATCAATATTGGTACCAATCAAAGAGTCAGCATCAAAGCTAGGTAGTGCAGTGCGCAGCTGGGCCTGGTTGCGTCTGAGCATTGCCAATACCGATTCGTTCACATACACGATATTAAGATCTTCATCCGCCAGCATCACATTTGCCTGACAGACATCCAGAGCACGAGAAATTCGGGCATTATGTTCTGCCAGGTTTCTGTGTTTTGCTTCAGCAGCAAGCCACTGCGTCTGATCTTTCCATTCCACTAGTGTTGCAATTCGATGTCCCTCATCAAATACCGGGGTTGCAATGAGGTCAAATGAGAGCCCGGCAACCTTGATCCTGGTCTGATAGGTTTCACGCAGATTGGCCAGAATGTTACGCTGATGACTGGGGTTCTTATGGAAAGAATCAATATTGGTGCCAATCAGGCCCGCCACACTAAACCCTGGTAAGTCCTGCTGTAATTGTTGCTCGTTAACTTTGAGCATAGATTTTACGGAGTCATTGAGGTAAACAATATTCAGATCAGCGTCAGCCATCATAATATTGGCCTGACAACCTTTCAACGCCAGCAATAAACTTTGCGTATGGTCGTTGTGCTCTTGCTCATCATCTGAGACCTTTAAGGCTTGAAATAATTCAGGAAAATCTGTGAGATCTAACCCCTGTAATACATCCTGTTCCGCCACAGAAATGTGCGGCAATATGCGATAAACACAGCCAAGCTGGGCACTGAGCGCTGCTAACCCCATCCTTAGGTATCCCAGTGCAACCACAACTCCAAACAAAGGTAGCGCCACTGCAACCAGCTTCATGTTTTCAGAATCTGTGCCTCCGAGCTGCAGCCCCAGTACGATGCTGACCACCAGTATCACACCCGCTATGATGATTTTATTGTTTACACTACTTTGGATACTCTGACTATTCATCTCAGCCCCCGTTGCTCTTAACACTACTTTTGTCATGTAAATCGAGCACTTTTCTTAAGTTTAATAACACCACCATCTTTTCCCCAACATTGACCAGACCATGAACAAACTGCGCATTATCTGAGTCCTGAAAATCTGGAACATCTTTCGCCTTCTCTTCGGAGATGCTGTAAACATCGGATACAGCATCCACAACAATGCCCATCAATTTGGTTTGTTCTTTCAGTGTCACCGACACCACTATCACCACGGTGAGTGGACCGTAATCAATATGGGTAATACCAAATCGTTGTCGCAGATCGATGATGGGCACAATGGTCCCACGCAGGTTCATCGCGCCTTTTACAAATGGCGGAGAGTTGGGGATCACCGTAACAGGCTCCCAGCCACGAATTTCCTGGACCGCCAAAATATCAATCCCATACTCTTCTTCGTCCATCATAAATGTCAGAAACTGTTTTTCGTCCGATTCGGTATCCAGCACTAGCTGCTGATTTAAGTTCACACGATCTGTCATGCCGGGACACCCTCATCCGTTTTCAGGTCCACCAGTAGCTCAGAAGAACCAGGTCGCCTTAAGCCGCTCAGCTTAATTAAACCACTGATGTCAATTATCAGAGACACCGTGCCATCTCCTAAAATGGTTGCCCCTGAGATACCGTCTACGCGCTGATAGTTGGCTTCCAGACTTTTGATCACGACCTGTTGCTGTGCCAATAAATCATCCACCAGAATACCCACTTTGTAATTGTCGGTTTCAACTACCACCAACAAGGTCTTATCCAGTTCTTCACGCGCACCTTTGTGATTAAAAATGTCATACAAACGCAAGATAGGAATGTACTCATCGCGCAAACGCAGAACCTGTAAGCCCTTGCCGACATTACTGACTTTGGTAATGTCAATTTGCAACGATTCAACGATTGAGATCAGCGGAATAATATAAGTATGCTCTGCAACCTGCACCAACTGACCATCTAAAATCGCCAAAGTCAGCGGCAAGCGAATCGTAAAAGTCGACCCCACACCAGCTTGCGAACTCACTTCCACAGAGCCATTTAATGCCTGAATGTTCTTACGAACCACATCCATTCCGACACCCCGGCCAGATATTTCACTGACATTGTCCGCAGTTGAAAAACCCGGCATAAAAATCAATTCATTGATTTCGTCAACAGAGAGATCGTCCAGCTCCTGGATCAGCCCTTTCTGGATGGCCTTGTTACGGATTTTATCTGTATCCAACCCTTTGCCGTCATCCATAATCTCGATGACAATGTTGCCCCCCTGATGAAATGCATTCAGCGTGACCGTCCCGACGGGATCTTTACCCTGCGCAATACGTTGTTCGGGAGTCTCCAAGCCATGATCCAGCGAGTTGCGCACCAGGTGTACCATAGGATCTGACAGCTTTTCCATTACCGTTTTATCCAGCTCGGTTTGTTCACCAATCAGTTTTAGTTCAACCTGCTTGTTTAATTTTTGCGAAATATCGCGGACGAGCCTTGGAAAGCGGCTGAATACAAAACTGATAGGCAGCATGCGAATTCGCATTACATTTTCCTGCAGATCGCGGGTATTATGTGCCAGTTGAGCCAAACCTTCCTGCAGCGCCGCAATGCTGGATTCAGTAATGTCCTGCTCACCTATCTGGCTAAGCATAGCTTGTGTGATGACCAGTTCGCCTACCATGTTGATCAGTGAATCAACTTTATCTATGCCGACCCGGATAGAGGTTGTGCTGGGGTCCGCATTTTTACGTGCGTCTTTGCCCGTCGCAGACTCTGTTTTAACTTCCGTAACAGCTGGGGAGGGCGCATTTATCTCGACTGGTAACGCCGGCTCAGCCTGAACACTTTGCAGTGATTCAGCTTGTTTAATATGAGTTTCAGGCTCATCGAACAGGCCGCCACAATGCACTATGCTGATTTCAGCATCATCTTCAACCCATTCGAATATCTCGCGAATTGCCGCCTCTCCACGTGTTGTCGTCAGAAAAAATCGCCAATAAAGATAGCAATCATCAGGTGTCAGCTGTTTAAACTTCGGTAACTCATCGTGTAGCGCCCGGGTTTCCAGTTCTCCGAGTTCAGAGAGCTCGGCAATCATGTATAGCGGCTCATTACCCGTTTTAAATAGATAGGGCAACGGCTTGAAATCTACCTGGAAAGTTATGGGAAGATGCATCTGATCTTCAGACTTGTTCTCGAACTTACTGCTCTCGTCTCCCCGGTTATCAGCACAACTGTCTCCGTTCAGAATGGCTTCAAAGCGTTGTTTCAATTCGTTTGCATCTTGCTGTTCGGGTTCCTGTTGCGCTTGCAAAGCAGTCAGCATGGCGCGCAAACAATCAACAGCCTTGAGCAGCAAATTGACATGCTCTGCGGTGAGCTGCCGTTGTCCGTTACGGATTTGATCTAATAAGGTTTCCAGTACATGAGTAAAATCAGAAACCGCTGTAAAACCAAAAGTACCACTTCCCCCCTTTATTGAATGTGCAGCCCGAAAAATGGTATTTATGGTCTCTTGATCTTCTTTGCCAGGCTCAAGATTCAGCAGCTCAGACTCCATCGCATCGAGCCCCTCGAAGCTTTCTTCAAAAAACACATCGAAAAACTGACTTAAGTCGATACTCATGGCAGCACCTCGCGAGGGTTAACGAATGACTTTTTTCAGCACAGCCAGCAATTGTTCAGGGTTAAATGGTTTCACAATCCAACCTGTTGCGCCTGCGGCTTTACCTTCGCTTTTCTTATCCAGGCCGGACTCGGTGGTGAGCATCAGAAGTGGTGTAAACTTATAATCAGGCAAGTTTCTCAGCTCCCGAATTAGGGTAATACCATCCATAACAGGCATATTCACATCCGAGATCACAGCATCAAACCCTTGTTGCTTAGCCAGATTGAGCGCTTCACTGCCATCCTTTGCTTCGACTACATCAAAGCCCGCTTTTTTTAATGTAAAGCCAACCATCTGACGCATTGAAGCAGAATCATCCACAGCTAAAATCTTTTTCATAATGACCTCTTAATTCGTACTACTGATAGATAAAAGTTCGGTTAACCCTAGTTTCTCAACAGATGAAGACAACGCGGCACTTTCGCCCACCCAGGAAATATGTTGCCCAATATCCAGCAAATATTTTTGTAATGCACACAGCAGTTGGATCGAAGCGGTGTCTGCACGCTGAATTTCACTGATGTCTAAAGAAATAGCATGGCCAGCATCAAGCTCAAGCATCAACTGTTGATGCAGTTCTTCAACCTGGTTTATAACCAGCTCAGGGGGAAGTTTAATCATGCGCCTTGCACATTCCTTGCAAATCTTATTGATATGAATAGATTAGACCGTGACCGTGAAATTGCCATATTTATAACGGAAAAGAAATAATTAATTATGAAATTCAGTAACTTTACGGGACTTGCTAGTACTCAGGTACAATCACCTTAAAATCTTTAATCAACTGAGCCTCATTAATAACGGGCACTTCACCCACCTTAAATTCGGGTTTAAATATGGCTTCCAATTGTGCCTGTGGGTTAACTAATGCAATCGATGCACTATGGTCGACATAATACTCTGGTTGGTCGCTGCTATTAATGGCATAGATCAAACCAATGTCCCGCACGAATGGGAATAAGATGTTATGAGGCGCAGATGCTGCGACAAAATCAGGATTAAAGTAATCAATATATTGCTTTCGCTTTTCTTGCGTATCGCGCTGCGGGTCTACCGCGACAAACCAGACGTTCAAGTTCTGGTAAGACTCGAGCTGTGCAGCAATATTGGTGAGCTTAGCCAAAGTCATTGGGCACACATCAGGACAATGTGTATAGCCCAGAAATAGCAAGCTCCATTGCCCTTTTAATTGCTCGGCAGTGACCGGCATGCCATGTTGATCTTGCAAAGTAAAAGGTTTGAGCATCCGAGGCTGCTCATAATGTACAGCAAACTCTGATATTTTAGGGGCTGGCTGACACCCGCTAAACAACATGACCATAAAAAAAAGAAGAAAAAAATTTCTCATATCAGCGCTCTGTCAACAAACAATGAGACAAAGAGTAACAGTAAATACCAGATAGAAAAACGAAAAACCCCCATCGCCTGCGACACCGTATGATTAACATACAGCCGTACAATCAGATAAATAAACAGTCCGTTAAGAGTACTTGCCGATACCAGATACACATATCCGACCATACCTATCAGATAGGGAAGTACACATATCAACGCCAACAATAATGTATACACGACCATACACAGTTTAGTAAATTGAATCCCGTGTGTTACAGGCAGCATCGGCGTACCTGCTCTGGCATAATCAGCTTCGCGAGCGATCGCCAGGGCCCAGAAATGCGGTGGCGTCCAGGCAAAAATGATCATGACCAATAGCCAGGGCTCTGCAGCCAGACTCCCCGTTTCGCTAACCCACCCCAGCAAAGGGGGCAGAGCGCCTGCCAGCCCGCCAATGACAATATTTTGTGGTGTCATATGCTTGAGAAACATAGTGTACACAACCGCATATCCGAGCAAAGCCAGTAGAGTTAACACGGTGCACAACCAATTACTGAACACCAATAAACCTGTGGTTCCGATAGTAGCCAGGCAAGCTGCAAAAAGCAGAGCCTTTGATACACAGAGTTGTTGCCTCGCCAGAGGGCGGTGGCGCGTTCGTGCCATCTTACTGTCTCTGTTTCGGTCAACTATATGATTAACCGCCGCAGCCGCCGCAGAGATGAGACCAATTGACAGCAAACTCATTAGTTGTTGCACCAGAGTGCGCCCTGTATCCGGTGCAAGCGCAAGGCCTACCCAGGCAGTAAGCACCAGCATCATGACCACCTTAGCTTTGGTGATCGCCAGATAGGGCTTGATACCTGCGTAGAAATCGGGAAATGCTGATCCGAGTTGATGTACGCTCATAGCCATAACTTACTCCTTCGATTGATAAAACAGCAGATAACACACCCGAACCATACTTAGTAGTAAAAGTGCAGCCATCACATTATGGAACAACGTCAACGACAACGGAAATTGCCAATGTACAATCGCCCCACCCAGTAGCACCTGGCAAAGCACCAGCATAGCTGGTAATACAATTACAGGCCGTATGTGAGAGTCAGCAATCTGTCCGTACAAGCGCCAGCATAATAATAAGATTGCAACCAGCGTTACCATCGCCCAGATCCGGTGAACCAGATGAATGGAAAGTCGGGTTTCAAATGGCAACACACCAAACTCGTAGCTGGCAGAGGAATGAGGTAACTGAAATAAACTGGTCAACGAAAAGAGTTGACCATTTTCACACAATGGCAAGCCCCGACAATGTGGTGCAGCATAATTAGCGGCTAACCATCCACCCAGTGCGATTTGCAGTATCAATATCGTCAGTGCAACCAAAGCCATAATCCTCAATCCAGTGACATTCGGTATCAAGACGGCCGCTGGCTGACGAGCTTTCAGCCACAACAAAGTTAACAAACTGAGTATGGTGAATCCTCCCAGCAAGTGGCCCATGACAACGAGAGGCTGTAAGTTCATCGTCACGGTCCACATGCCCAGCATTGCCTGAAATACGATTAATATGACAAGCAGCGTCGACAACCCTTTGATATGCTTACTATAGTTCGGATGACGCAGCGCTATGAAAAAAATCGCAGCGACTATCAAGCCTAAGCTGCCTGCGAAATACCTGTGTATCATTTCAATCCAGGCTTTCTTTTGATGTACCTCACTACCAGGAAACTTTTGTTGCGCCGACATCAGTTCATGTGACTCATTGGGCACAGTGAGAAAGCCATAACAACCCGGCCAATCCGGGCACCCCAAACCAGCATTACTCAACCGGGTATACGCGCCTAATGTTACAACCAACGCCGCCAGTAGCGCTGATATGAGCACCAATCTTCTAAACCCCTGTGTCATTGCTTGCCTCCTGAGCTGCTTCGTTCGTAAGACAGTAACTTTTTTAAATCCTTTAGCAGGCCTTTAAGCAACACCCTGTTGGCGGTTTGGTCCGGCTGCGGCAAATATTCTAGTACTACCAGACCGCGCTTATCGACCAGATAAAATGCACCCGGAGACAAAGTCGAAACTTCAGGCACAACATCGGCCACCTCACTTTGTCCCTGACCTATCAACAGTAAGCCTACTTGCTGACGATGTTTCCCCAGCGCGACGGTTAGTTGCTCCATTACAGCCAACTGACCCTGACACAACTGGCCACAATTCTCAGGCTGATTCAACGCAATAAACCAAGCATTGTGGCCTTGTTCAGGCACATCCAGTATGACCTCCTGACTCAAAAAGCTTCCCTGATTGGTCGTACTCTCCGGTTGCCATCCCGACCAGAGCACTACCCATGCAGCGATCAGAGGTAACACGCAGCAGGCTAAAAATAATCCGGGCACCTTATTCATCATTCTTCCTTTTGTAAGCAAAATAGGGAATAATCACCGCCGCCACCGCCAACAACAGCCACTGCACTGCATAAGCCCGATGTTTATCTGGCCCCATAACGACGGCTTCATAGTGTGGCTGAACCTCGCTCACAACCGGGTGCGACGCATAGGCCAGAGAAGACGCTATCGGGCGCTGTGTCTGAGCAACAAAAAAGGCGTGATCCAGATATTGGATCAGTTCAGGCTGAGCCGCATTCAGATCAGGCCGGTCAGCTAACGTAAAGCCAGCCCACTTACCTATCTTGAATTCAACGTCGACGGTTTGTAACGCAGTTGGGAGCTCAATCTGCGGTAAAACGGCGCGGCTTTGTGCAGCCGGGATAAAGCCAAGGTTGACAACCAGCCATTTCTCGCCGTAAATAGGACGAAACAGAGTGACAACATCATAACCGGGTACGCCACTTAATATCTGATTATCGAGCAACCACAAACGTGACGTTTCGAAATAGCCACGCACTCGGTATTGCTTTCCTTCCAACGCACTTTGGTTTTGCAAGTCCTCAAGCGCATTAAACTCGTGCAGTGACTGGTTACTTTGCCGTTTTTCAATAAGATACTCCTTTTGGGCTGCTCTTTTCCATTGCCACACCGAAAGTGCCAGACATGTACACACCACTACACTCACTGCCAAAATTGAGCAATATGCGCTAACCTTTAATCTACTCATGTTTAACTGCGTCATATGCCATGCTACTCAAGTTAATTATTATTGTTTTGCTTTTCAGCATCATTTATAACCTGTTTCGAGCTTTGTTCATTATGCTCAAAGGGACTCACTCTGATGAGTCCATGTCTCAACTCCTGGGAAAAAGGGTGTTTTTTTCAGCCGGCGTGTTACTGCTTATACTACTAGCCAAAGGGTTGGGCTGGCTTAACTTCAACCCGGCTCCAGGCGCTACAACACATAAACAAACACAAATAAGCACAACCAGACTACATCTACAAAGTGCCAATACCAGGCACCAGCCTGAAACGCAAAATGGCTATGCGCGGTGAAGTGACCCTTCATTACCCGAAGCCACACCACCGCTAAAATAATAGCCCCAAGTGTGACATGCATGCCGTGAAACCCGGTGAGCATAAAGAAGGTATTACCATAAATACCAGACTCTAAGGTTAGGCCCAAATCCTGATAAGCATGAACGTACTCCTCAACTTGCAGGACCAAAAAAGCAAAGCCCAGCAAAATGGTTAATCCTAGAAATACCTTTACTTTATTTCTTTGCCCTTGTTCCATTGCAGTGTGTGCAAAATGCAGTGTCACAGATGATATCAAGAGAATGATGGTGTTTATTAACGGTAGACCCTGCCAGCCCATAGCCTGTGTTTTGTCTCCGCCTGGCGTGTTTAGCAGTGGCCATACAGCTTCGAAGCTCGGCCAAAGTAATTCATGTGTCATTACGTTGTTGCTAGCACCACCCAACCAAGGGACGGCAAACATGCGAGCATAAAACAAGGCGCCGAAAAACGCGGCAAAGAACATCACTTCAGAAAAGATAAACCAAGCCATTCCTTGTCGGAATGAGCGATCCATCTGCTCAGAATACAAGCCCCCCTGCGACTCTCTAATAACATGCCTAAACCACCCGGCTAACATAAATAGCAGTAAGCCAATACCAGCGTATAAAATAAATTGGCCAGCAGGGCTTTTCATCACAGTTAACCCTCCCCCGACGGCAACCCCAAACAGGGCAATGGCTCCCACGATGGGCCAAGGGCTTTGCTCTGGTACATAATATTTTTCGTAACCATTAGCCATGACTTAATCCTCGTATTTGTTGATACACTGCTACCTGAATGCTGTGAGCATAATCTCTTCCGACTGCGGCGCGGCTAAAATCACCTAGCTGCTTTGTTGTTGGGTGCGTAGGAAAATTTTGGTTAGCCGCATTTCTGTCTGTAATGTCATACAACGTATATGCGAGTGTCAGCTCTCCAATACCTGTTGGTAGTTCCGTGTCGACATAAAAGCGTAACGTAAATGCCATCTTCTGATGTGCCTTCATACTCTGCTGGTCAAAACAAAAACACGCGAGTTTATGCAGGTACTTGGCTGCCTTACCGGGTGAGACTGATGGAATAGCCTGCATAATGCGAGCATCGCCACTCAAGTTTTCAGCCGTAAAACTCACTTCAGTCAACGTGCCAGGCGTAACTGTGACTTGGTAGGTCGCAGCCTGCACTTTAAATGGCGCTTTCCCTTGTGTGTGCGTTGTGAAGCTCACATCAACTTTGCGCGCTAAGTCTTGCTCTTCGCTTGCTTCAGCGGCTTTCAGTTCAACTTTGCCATTGAGCCCCGTGATATCGCAGAACACGTCGTAAAGTGGTACCAAGGCAAACGCAAATGCAAACATGCCCAGCACCAATAACACGAGCTTTCTCAGTAACGGGGTATGCATTACTTCACCTCGGGCGGTGTACTAAAAGTATGATAAGGCGCTGGGGAGGCAACATCCCACTCCAGCCCCTCTGCGCCATCCCACACTTTGGCTGGCGCACGCTGCCCGCCAGCTATACACTTGAATACCACAGCCACAAACAACAGCTGAGACAAACCAAAGGCAAAGCCACCAATACTGATCAACGCATTGAAATCTGCAAATTGCAGGGCGTAATCAGGGATCCGTCGTGGCATTCCTGCGAGCCCAACAAAATGCATCGGAAAGAACAAGATATTAACGCTGACCAATGACAACCAAAAGTGCCATTTAGCCAAGGTCTCGCTGTACATATAGCCCGTCCACTTAGGCAGCCAGTAGTAAGCTGCCGCCATGATTGAAAAGACAGCCCCCGTGACCAGCACATAATGAAAATGAGCAACGACAAAATAAGTATCGTGATACTGAAAATCAGCCGGAGTAATTGCCAGCATCAGCCCAGAGAAACCTCCCAGGGTGAACAACACGATAAATGCGATGGCAAACAACATCGGGACTTCAAAGCTAATAGAGCCACGCCACATTGTAGCTACCCAATTGAAGACCTTAACACCGGTCGGTACAGAGATAAGCATAGTCGCATACATAAAAAAGAGCTCACCGGCCAACGGCATACCGGTGGTAAACATATGATGGGCCCATACAATGAAAGACAACAATGCTATGGAGGAGGTTGCATATACCATGGATGCATATCCAAACAGCTTTTTCCTCGAGAAGGTGGGCACTATCGTAGAGATCACACCGAATGCCGGTAATATCATGATGTATACTTCAGGATGACCAAAGAACCAAAAAATATGCTGGAACATCACTGGGTCACCCCCGCCAGCAGCATCAAAGAAGCTCGTTCCAAAGTACTTATCTGTCAATACCATAGTCACTGCTCCAGCCAGTACAGGCATCACAGCAATCAGTAAAAATGCGGTGATTAACCAGGTCCAGACAAATAAGGGTAACTTCATCCATGTCATGCCCGGCGCTCGCATGTTGACTATGGTCACGATGACATTAATAGCCCCCATTATTGAACTGACTCCCATGATATGAACGGCAAAGACGAATAAAGCTGTGTTGTCGTTGCTGTAAGTAGTGGAAAGCGGCGCATAAAAAGTCCAACCAAACGCCGGGCCACCGCCTTCCATAAATAATGAGGAGAGTAGTATCAGAAAAGCGAATGGTAAGATCCAAAAGCTCCAGTTGTTCATCCTCGGCAACGCCATATCGGGCGCACCTATCATCATGGGCACCATCCAGTTTGCAAGCCCAGTAAAGGCCGGCATTACGGCACCAAACACCATGATCAAACCATGTACTGTCGTCATCTGATTAAAGAAGTGGGGATCTACAAGCTGAAGCCCTGGCTGGAACAGCTCTGCCCGGATCACCATGGCCATACCGCCACCGATTAGGAACATCAATAGAGAAAACAGTAAATACAACGACCCTATATCTTTATGGTTAGTCGTAAAAAGCCAACGCTTGATGCCGGATGCCGGACCGTGGTGGTCGTGCTCTTGCTCATGAGCAGCCTGCTGTGTACTCGAAGTCATTTGGCTTTCTCCTGTTTGTCGTCAAGGTAAGCTTGTATCTGACTAGGTTGAATGACTTCTCCGGTATCATTCCCCCAACTATTTCTTTTATAAGTAATAACTCCAGCGACTTCTTTTAACGATAATTGCTTTGCAAAGGCTTGCATCGCAGTACCCGGACGCCCTTCCATGATGATTTCTATGTGTGCCTGCAAATCTCCGGTAACCATTGGGCTGCCTTTCAATGCAGGAAAAACACCTTGCAAACCCAATCCTGTAGGCTGGTGACACGCCGCACAGTAAGCCATGTAAACGCGCTCGCCGGTCGTCATCAACTCTTCTTTGCTAAGCGTCTGCTCCAGTAACGCAGCCTCCTGCTGCGCAGCGAGTACGTTTTGCGCTTTTTCGTTAGCAAGCCACGCCTGAAACTCTGCTTCAGGCTTTGCTTCTACTACAACGGGCATAAAGCCATGATCTTTACCGCACAGCTCAGCACACTGACCCCGATAGGTGCCGGGCTCGTTCACATTCGTCCATGCCTCATTAATGAAACCAGGATTAGCATCTTTTTTTACTGCAAAATCAGGTACCCACCAGGAATGAATCACATCGTCAGAGGTCAGCAAAAACCGCACTTTCTTACCAGTAGGAATTACCAAAGGTTTATCGACTTCTAGTAAATAGTGTTCGGTTTTACTCTCCATGTTGTCTATCTGAGCTCTGGGAGTCGACATCAGAGAGTAGAAATCAACATCATGTCCCAGATACTCGTAATGCCACTTCCATTGTGAACCAGTCACTTTAATTGTCAGATCCGCCTTGTCAGTATCTTCCATCGCAATCAGGGTTTTTGTTGCAGGCACTGCCATAGCAACCAGAATTAAGAATGGAATGGCGGTCCAGAGGATTTCGACCTTAGTACTTTCGTGAAATTGTGCAGGCTCAGCACCTTTAGAGCGCCGATGATGGATCAGTGCCCAAAACATGACAGAAAAGACGATCAGTCCAATCACGCAACAGATCCAGAATATGGTCATGTGTAACTGATAAACCTGATTACTGATGTCAGTAACACCTGTACGCATATTATAGTCGCTTGCGAACGCGAACATATTGACCAGTAAACACATCGCAATTGTGATGAGTTTCGCTATTTTCATTAGACGTCTCCCTCGATTGCCTCAAGTGTGAGAAGCAACGGTTCTTATTATCGGATGACTGTCATTTCACTTGGGTTATCCCATGAGTACTGCACGACCATTTAACAACTAGTCAAAATTTACCCGTTTAGCAAGTTTTTGCTCGGTACTCATTTTGTTTTTAAGGAGAGGGAAACAATTGAAAAATAGCTGTTTGTTAGGGGTCACTCAACTCTAAGCGCCTGAGATATGGTTATCTAGATGTGTTTACAAGAAGTAAAAATAGCCCGGTAAAGAGATACCGGGCTGCAGCTGGAAAATAATTATATATCGCCTCGGATCACCCCAACAGCAAGACCTTCTACTGAAAAACTTTGCTGCTCCAGGTCCACTTCAATGGGTGCGAAGTCTTCGTTTTCTGCATGTAAGTAGACTTTTTTACCCAATTTTTCAAATCGCTTAACCGTAACATCTTCTTCAACACGCGCTACAACCACCTGCCCATTGTTGACCACCTGAGTACGGTGGACAGCGAGCAAGTCTCCATCCATGATCCCGATGTTCTTCATACTCATACCATTAACCCGTAGCAGGTAGTCAGCAGCAGGATGAAACATCGCAGGGTCGACCGCACAGTGACTCTCTATGTGCTCCTGAGCAAGTATCGGCTCGCCAGCTGCAACACGACCAACTAACGGCAAGCCAAGCTGTTCAGGCTCATCTTCCACCAGTCGAATACCGCGGCTTGCACCTGGCACCATTTCTATGACACCTTTTTTCGCTAACGCCTTCAAATGCTCCTCAGCAGCATTTGCACTGCGAAACCCAAGTGACTCAGCAATCTCGGCACGAGTCGGAGGCATGCCAGTGTCCTTAATGAAAACTTTTATGAGTTCAAGAACTTGTTCTTGTCGTTTCGTGAGTGGTCGCATATAACTGGTTTTCCATACAGTGCATTTACTGTGAGTATATACAGTTATCATTTTTTCGCAACGGTTATTCTACTTCAAGTGTCAACTCACCGTTAATTACCTTCGCTGATACTTATCATATACCTATGAGAACGCTAACCTGCGCCTGTCCAACTCAACGTCATTGGTTGTAGACTCCACCACGCTCTCCACAAGAAGGTGTATCAAAAAGTTGCTCTGCTAGGTGCTTCACCATCCACCCACCCTCATGGATGAATTAAGTGCAAAGTACAATGACTGCGAGCAACGCGAGTACATTTACTTTGCGCAAGGGTGAATTGCGACCGAAGCACCGCTTCGCAGCGCAATGAACGCGAGGCATGGACGCCGAGCCGGGAGCCCTCCACAGGGAAGTGTGTCCAAAGGTTGTTCAGTTAGCGATGGTATGATTAACCCAAACGCAAAAAAGCCCGACTCTTTCGAATCGGGCTTTGATGTACAGGAGGTACGAATGTCGATGATATTCATGGATGAATGTCTTTCGTCGACCTCTAATTAGGCCCTGGCGATGTCCTACTTTCACATGGGAAACCCCACACTATCATCGGCGCTATTTCGTTTCACTACTGAGTTCGGCATGGGCGGGGCTGGCCTTCCAGTCAGGTGGTTCCAAAATGCCTCCTA
>NZ_JAKRFZ010000027.1 GCF_022347765.1 Pseudoalteromonas sp. OOF1S-7
TAGCAGCTAAGCAGGCACAAGGCACTATGGTCGCAGAGCGAATAGTTGCGCAGCCACGCCCGGCGGATGGCCGCATGGTGGCATCCTTTGCACAGCAACGACTGTGGTTTATCGACCGCTTACAGGGCGGCTCGGCGCAATACAATATGCCGGCGGCGTTTGAAGTGCGCGGTGCGCTGGACCTGAATGCGGTCGAGGCGGCGCTGAACACCATCGTTGCTCGTCACGAAGTACTGCGCAGTGTCTATCGGGACGGCGACTCGGGAACAGAGCAGGTGATCCAGACTGACCCGCGCTTTACGCTGGATTATCAAGACATCAGTACGCTGGACGCTACGACGCAGCAGCAGACGCTCACTGACACGATCCAGCGCTTACAGTCACAACCGTTTGACCTGAGCAGGGACCTGATGATCCGGGCTGCGTATATAGATACGGGTGCCGATTCCGAGCATGCGTCTGTGTTACTGTTTAATATCCATCATATCGCTTCTGACGGGTGGTCGTTGCAGGTGCTGATGAAAGAGTTTGTACAGCTTTATCGGGCCTTCAACCAAAAACAACCTGACCCGCTGACTCCGTTACCGATTCAGTACGCTGATTATGCCCACTGGCAACATAGCTACCTGAGCGGCGCGGTTCTGGAGCGCCAGTTAACCTACTGGAATGAGCAATTATCTGATCTGCCTCCGGTACACAGCCTGCCGCTGGACCACCCGCGTCCGCAGATCAAGCAGCATGTCGGGGATCTGGTACAGGGTAATCTGGATAGTGATGTCGCGGCTGGGTTGGCTGAGCTGGCTCAATCGCAGGGACTGACCTCCTTTATGCTATTACACAGCGCGCTTTCATTATTGCTGAGCAGGCACAGTAACAGCAAAGACGTGGTGATAGGCACACCGGTTGCGAATCGCACACAGACTGAGCTTGAGTCTTTAATCGGCTTTTTTGTCAATACCCTGGTGCTGAGAGTGAGCACGGCTCAGCCCGACATAACGCGTTACTTAGAGCATGTTAAAGCGGTGCATCTTGGCGCACAGTCGCATCAGGACGTACCGTTTGAGCAGCTGGTCGAGCGCTTAAATGTGCCCAGAAGTACAGCACATTCGCCACTATTTCAAATTATGCTCACCACGCAGACTGATTATGGCCTTGATGATCAGGCCACTGAGCAGGGGGAGCTGGACCTGAACGGGGCTGCACTGACTATGCGTGGCGCAGCACAGACCGTGGCCAAATTCGATATTGAAGTCAACATGAGTACGTCAGTGCAGGGGGTTGCGATTAACTGGGTGTATGACAAAGCCTTGTTTACGCATGCGCACATCAGTACGCTAAATCGCCATCTGATGCAGATATTAACTCAGCTATCACAGCTGCAATCCACGTCGGTGCCGTTAAGCAGCATCGCGTTGCTATCCGCACAGGAGCGAACGCACTTACTTGAGACACTCAATCCGGCACCGGTTGATTATGACACTACGCTGACGATGGCGCAGTGGATTGAACGTCAGGTCGCTAAAACCCCGACGCAAACCGCGCTATGTTACGAAGGGCAGACACTGAGCTATCAGTCTCTCAATGATAAAGCGAACCAGCTGGCCAGGCACCTGCGTGCGGCGCATCAGGTTGTTCCCGGCACTCTGGTGGGTGTGTGCATGACCCGCTCCCTGGAAATGGTGATCGGCATACTGGCCATACTGAAAGCCGGTGGTGCCTATGTACCGCTTGACCCGACACTGCCAGAAACACGTCTGGACTATATGCTGGCACACGCAGGTATTACGAGCATCTTGACGCAAAGTGACCATCAGCTTAAGTGCCTGGAAAATAAAGAAAATGTGCCTGCACTGATCCTGATGGATGGATACGCGCAGGACGCGACACGTTTTGAACACTATGCAACGCAGGACCTGAGTCCGCAGGAAACCGGGCTGAGTGCTCAGGATATGGCCTATATGATTTATACCTCAGGGTCGACGGGTAAGCCAAAGGGAGTATTAGTCAGCCATCAGGCTTTGGTGAACCGGGTTGACTGGATGGATAAGCAGTACGGGTGTGATAGCCACGATGTTATTTTGCAAAAAACACCATTTGGTTTTGATGTCTCTGTGTGGGAGTTTATGTGGCCGTTGTGCCGGGGCGCTCAGATGGTACTGGCGCGACCTGAGGGACATAAAGATCCACAATATCTGTGTCAGTTAATTCGCCAAAGCGGTGTGACCAAGCTGCACTTTGTTCCTTCCATGCTGGGCATCATGCTGGATTATGGTGTGCTGGCACAGTGCACCAGTATTCGTCAGGTATTCTGTAGCGGGGAGGCGTTACAGGTTAAGCAGGTACAGGGCTTCAGAGCCAGTTTGCCTGAGGCACAATTACACAATCTCTATGGGCCAACCGAAGCGGCAATTGATGTCAGCTACTGGGATTGCTCGCAGCCAATCAGCACCACAGTACCCATAGGTAAACCTATTCAGAACATCCAGCTGTTGATCCTCGATGATGAATTGCAGCTGGTGCCCTTTGGCAGTGCCGGAGAGTTGTTTATCGGCGGAGATGGTCTGGCCTGGGGATACCATAACCAGCCAGAGCTGACTGCTGAGCGGTTCGTTACCAATCCCTACCAGAACGAAATGGGCGGGCGGGCCAGTGCCCGATTGTACCGAACCGGTGATTTAGTGCGTTATCTCGATAACGGCGATATTGAGTATCTCGGGCGCAGTGATGATCAGATAAAGATCAATGGACTACGCATCGAGCTGGGAGAAATAGAAAGCGTTTTACTGGCACAACCAGAAGTGGATTCAGCCCTGGTTACCACCATTGAGCTGGACCAGGCTACCCCGACTCTGGTGGCCTATTTTAAAAGCACGCTAAGTGCCACGGAGCTGGATGAAGCACAGCTGACAGCGCAGTTACAGGAGTGCCTGAGCCAGAGTTTACCGGCCTATATGGTGCCGACGCTGTTGTGCCATGTTTCACCCTGGCCTGTGACCGCAAATGGCAAAGTTGATCGGCGCGCTCTGCCAACGCCAGCGCGCAAAAACGTGGTAGCACGCGCGCCACAAACGGACATGGAAAAGCAGCTGGCGACCTTGTGGCAGCAGGTACTGCAGTGCCCGACTCAGACAATTTATAAAGAGAGTGACTTTTTTGCGCTCGGGGGCAGTTCACTGAAACTGATCACGCTGGCGATGTTGATTGAAAAATCGTTCGCCTGTGCAGTGGCGCTGGAGCAGTTGTTTAAAACAACGCAGCTGGCAGCTCAGGCAGATCTTATTGCAGCGGGCGGCACCGAACAGGCGACGCCACAGCTGAAACCTTTAAACAACAGCGCCGATGCGGCATTCACTGTGTTGTGTTTGCCGGGCGCGGCCGACCTGGCGCGCAGCTTTACGCCGCTAGCTCAAGCCCTGGAGGGAGAAGGGGCGGTCTATGGCTATGAACACTTGCCTGAACACGCAGCAGCCTTAAGCATTCAGGCGTATGCAAATGAATATTGCACGCATATTCGCAGCCATTTTATGCAGCCACTGAAAGCAGGGCGCCTGGTGCTATTAGGTCACTCTATGGGTGGACTATTGGCGGCTGAGATCAGCAAGCAACTGGCATCGTACTCGCCTGCGCTGACCATATTGCTGGACAGCTATATAGCCTGTTCCGATGTCAGTGAGACCAACACAGAGCAGGCTCTACAGGCACTGATTAAACAGCTGGCGATCCCCGCTGGTTTTGCCGAGCAGTTTGAACGTCTGATGCTACGTCACACCAGTCTGGCCAAAGGCTATCAGCTGACGAGCGAAGTGGCACAGCGTTGCTTCCTGATTGGTGCCCGGGCAAACCCCAGCTGGACCGAAACCTATCAGATATTTTTGAGAGATAAATTACAGCTGCCTCACAGCAGTGTGACCGGCGATCACTATTCAATATTGTGGCAGGAAAACAGCAAAGAACTTGCTGCCCAGATAAAACAGCAGATTGATCAGCGGATTGGCAAACAACAGTTACAACAAGAGAGATTTGAAGATGACAGTGTTAGAGAAGTATAGCGTGGAGGATTTACAGTCAGTAAAGGGCATGCCTCTGCTACTGGAGGTTGCCCTGGACGGGCAAAGAGCCACTCACTGGGCGGCGGAGTATGGGGCACAAATAGATGCCTTGCTCGATGCCAATGGTGCGATATTGTTGCGTGGTCTCAATATCATGAGCAGTAAACAATTCGGTCAGGTATTAAGTACCCTGTTTGATGCTGAACTGTTGAATTATTCCTATCGCTCAACGCCGCGTACTGAGTTGAAGGGCAACGTCTACACGGCAACGGAATATCACCCGGATGAAGTGATCCCGCAGCACAATGAGCACGCTTATTCAAACAAGTGGGCGATGCGACTGGGGCTATGTTGTCTGTTACCCCCGCAGGCCGGAGGTGAAACTCCGATTGCTGACAGCCGCGAAGTCTTTAATCGTATTCCGCGAGAGATCCGCGAAAAGTTTGCCGCGAAGAAAGTGAAATATGTGCGCAATTACGGTGATATCGACTTGCCATGGAGTGAAGTATTTCAGACCACAGATAAACATGAAGTAGAAAAGTATTGTGTCAGTAATCAGCTCGATTTTGAGTGGATCGGCGAACATCGCCTGCGCACCTCACAGATCAACCCGGCAATTGCCCGACATCCTAAAACCGGCGAGCAGGTGTGGTTCAATCAGGCGCATTTGTTCCATGTGTCCTCGTTGGGTGAGGAAACCTGCGCCCAGCTGCTTAGTGCCTGTGGTGAAGGTGGCTTACCACGCAACGCGTTTTACGGTGATGGTGAGCCACTTGAACCCGACGTGCTGGATATTATTCGTGCAGCTTATGATGACACCACACTGTACACCCCCTGGCAAAAAGGCGACTTGATGCTGGTAGACAATATGTTGTTTACCCATGGCAGAAGGCCCTTTAGTGGTGATCGCAAAGTACTCGTTGGCATGGCCAGAGAACATGGTTGGTAAGCACTTGCTGTGCGTGCCCTAAAGCAATAATAAGCAATACCAAAATAACACATAATTTGAATTGGACAGCGGGTCCGGTTCACAGTGGAGAACAGAGATGGACATTACCATTGAAGAGCAAAAGAAGTTTAACTGGCGGTACGTCAAAATTGCGCTGGCCGCGGTGGTGATCATGGCTTGTGCCTGGTGGCTTAAAAGCTATTTTGGACAGGCAACCGCCCTGGTTGACAGTACCGATGTGCGTACGGCAAAAGTGCAAACCGGGCAGTTCCAGGTGAGTGTCAGAGGCATGGGGGTACTTAAACCCAAAGAAGTGATCTGGGTGGCGTCGGAAGTGGCCGGGCGGGTAGAGAAAGTCTTTGTAAAGGCCGGTGCGGTGGTTGAAAAAGGACAGCCCATCGTCAAACTCAATAACCCTAAACTGTCGCTGGTACTGGCGAATGCGCAAGCCAAGCTGGAAAAAACCATTGCCGAAAATACCGCCCAGTATGCTCAATTCGAATCTGACTTGCTGGACGCAGAGGCAGCGGTAAAGCGGGCTAAAATGACACACCAGGGCAATGAGCTGGAGCTGAATGCGCAGCGCAAACTGCGTGAGATGGGCAACAGCAGTGTGTCACAGATTAAGTTCAAGCGTACCGAATTTACAGTACAAAGCAGCAAGCTGGATCACGAACTACAGAAGCAGCGACTGGAAAAATTAAAGCTCAATATTGAAGCGCAGAAGCAGGCCCACAAAGCACAGCAGCAGACCCTGCAACAAGAACTGGCCAGAGCTCAGGAGCAGCTTGATAACCTGTATGTACGTGCCGCAATGGATGGCGTGCTACAAAGCATGGATCTGGAATTGGGTCAGGATGTCGCAGAAGGCGGCAGTGTTGGCAAAATCGCCAATCCGCGCAGTTTGATCGCAGAAATAGATGTGCAGGAGTTACAAATCAAGGATGTCACACCCGGGTTAGCGGTCACCATAGATACGCGCAAATCTCAGATCCAGGGCGTTGTATCACGCGTCAGCCCTCAGGTTGAAAAGGGCCTGGTTGCGGTGGAAGTGGATCTGATAGATACCCTGCCCAGTGAAGCAAGGCCTGAACTGTCAATTGAAGGGGTGATTAATATCACCGACAAACCCAATACTTTGTTCGTTGCCAAGCCCGCGTTTGCCGAAGAATATCAAAGTGCCAAGCTCTTTAAAGTGGATCGTAAAGGCAATATTGCGCAGGCCGTGCAGGTCAGATTTGGACAAAGTTCTGTGAATTTTATCGAGATTACTGAGGGCCTGAATAACGGTGATACCGTAATTATTTCCGCCACCGACAACTTTGCTAATAACGAAAAAATATTTTTACATAATTAGGACAGCACAATGAGCAACATACTAGAACTTAAGAATATCAGTAAATATTTTCAGTTCGACGAGCTGAAAACGATGGCTTTATCAGACATTAGCTTCTCAGTGAAAGGAGGAGAATATGTCTCAATAAATGGGCCTTCGGGGTGTGGAAAATCCACCTTACTGTCTATTTTGGGGATGCTGGATACGCCTTCTGGCGGCCAGTACTTTCTGTCGGGCAATGACGTGTCAAACCTGAGCCGGGATCAACGTGCTACCGTACGTTGCAATCATATTGGTTTTGTATTTCAGTCTTTTAACCTGATCAGTGATCTGACCATAGAGGAAAATGTTATTTTACCACTGACTTACCAGGACAAGTACAATGCTAAAGAAGCGAAAGAAAAAGCCTTGTCGGTGCTTGAGCAGGTTGACATGTTACATCGGGTAAAACACTTTCCGTCTGCGTTGTCAGGTGGTCAGCAACAACGTATTGCGATTGCCAGAGCACTGGTTAACGATCCCAAACTGATCCTGGCGGACGAACCAACGGGTAATCTGGATTCAAAAAATGCCGATATCGTACTTCAGCTGTTTGATGATCTACATCAGCAAGGGCGTACCATTTGCATGGTCACGCATGACCCACGATCATCTGCCTGCGCCAGCCGCAGAATTGATATCTTTGATGGCCAGCTTGTCAGTGATAAACCACTGCCTGAGCTGGCAAAAAGCGCTTGAGGTAAGGGGCTATGGGTTTTTTAATTGATATTCGCTATGCCCTCAGGCTGCTAGCGAAAGCACCGAAATTCACCATGCTGGTGACTTTTATACTGACCGCAGGATTGACGATCAGCTTGCTGACTTTCAACATGGTCTATACCATTTCGTTTAAGCCGTTACAGGGTAAAGACGCCAGCAGCATTGTGACACCACACCTGACAGGCAGTACGCGGGTGCTGACATTTGAAGACGTCACGCAACTGGGTCAGTCGCAATTTGGCGCGGTGTACGATGAGTATACTTTGCATTACCGTGAAGAAGTACGTATGGACAACCAGGGGCAGGGCGTCAGTCTGCTCGGTGAAAAGGTGATGCCAAACTTCTTTTCCTTCACCCGGACTGAACCGCTGCTGGGCAGGACTTTTAATCATAACGATGGCGTTGCAGGCCAGGCACCAGTGGTGGCGTTAAGTTATCATGTCTGGCAAACCGTGTTTGCAGGTCGGGAAACGATCCTTGGCGAGCATATTCGTCTCGCAGGAAAAAGCTATGAAGTGGTTGCGGTGATGCCCGAAGGCTATAAATTCCCGGTCACTTCTGATCTGTGGTTACCATTGGATCCTAATCAGTTCGCTCAGTTTGACCTGAAGGACAAACAAGTCAGTGTGCTGGGCCGGCTGCATGACCATGTGTCAGAGGCACAGGCCAATGCGGAACTGGCTGCGGCTCTAACCGCTGTGCGAGAAAGACGTCTGACGCAAAGTGACCGGGTGCAGTTTATTGCCCCCACAGTCACACACATGAGTTTGCAGCAACAGAACATTGAGGGTATGGGCGCCTTTATCTTTATCGGGTTGCAAAGCTTTGCGCTGGCGATTTTATTTATGGCCTGTATTAACACAGGTAACTTGCTGTTCTCTCGCTCCATTGAGCGACAGAAAGAAACGGCTATCCGTGGTGCCCTGGGCGCTAAAACAACCCGACTGGTACGCCAGCTGGTCTGTGAAGGGGGGTTAATTACCGTACTCGGCGGCACGCTGGCCATTGTGCTGACAACTATTTTATTATCAGTGCTTAATGGCATTTTGCAGGCAAGTTTAGGTAATGGCATGCCGTTTTGGTGGAACTGGCACCTGGACTGGCAGACATTAAGTATGGCAGTACTATTTATTCTGTTTACGTTTTTCTTTGCCTGCGTTTTACCGGCCGTGAAAGCCGCTAAGATGGATATTAATACAGTATTGCGCGACGGCACCCGAGGTTCGCTGGGCAGAGGCGCAGGTCGTTTGTCGCGTATTATTGTGACTATTCAGGTTGCGATCATTGCTGTACTCATGTTGTCGGGCAGTCTGGGTAGTTCCGTTATCTTTAATATTACCGATATGGTGACGGCGGAAAACACCCAGGGGCGCTATGCCGCTTATTTTGATCTGGTGGGGGCTGAGTTTGAACGGCCTGAGCAAAAGGTCAACTTTGTCGAAACCGCCGTGCAGGATCTGGCAAAATTAAGCAGTGTCTCGGAGGCTGATATGATGCAGAACATGGGGCTGAAAAATGTCCGTATGGATGCGCAGTCACGAGTCCGAGTCGATGTGATGGGGACACTTGGCAAGTTGGCATTCTTTGACCAAACCCTGCTTGAAGGACGGGGGATAGATGCCCGAGACAACAGCGAAAACCTGCGTGTTGTCCTTGTCAGCGAGTCGTTTGCCAAGCGTCACTTCAATACTCAGTCTGCGCTGGGTAAGCAATTAGACATTGAGCTGGACGATAAATATGTCACCCACACTGTCGTAGGTATTGTCAGCGATCGCAGTGGTAACACTCAGGGTATGTATGCCCCCCTGGCAGAATACGATGAATTGTATGTGTCTTACCTGCAATCGCCATACGAGTGGGTTCAGCTGATCTTTGAGCAACAATCTGGCATGCAGTCTGCCCAGCAGGACTTCTATACCTGGCTTGGACGCAGTGATTACCAGGATCAGTTCTCCTTTATCGTTGATCTGGAGAAAAATGCCAATCTGTATGCCGATATGCTGGGGATCATGTCAAATGGCGTGATTTACTCGGGTGTATTCTCATTATTTCTGGCCCTGATGGGCGTGTATGGGGTATCTGCGGCGTCGGTCAGTATGCGTAGTCACGAAATTGGCATTCGTCGTGCACTGGGTGCGAAAGACCACGCGATCACCATCTTGTTTCTAAAACGCAATATGGGTCCATTGCTGATTGGCCTTGGTATTGGTCTGGTAGTTTATGTGTTGAGCTGCATGGTGTTTGCTTCCATGATAGGGTCTAAGATTGGCCTGGCAACCTATATTGCGATAGCCCTGATAACCAGCACCTTGTTGACCAGTATGTTGTTGTTATCCGGTTATGTACCAACGCGGCGTGCTGTTCAGGATGAACCGGTTGCGGCCCTCAGAGCAGAGTAAGCCGATGGGCCAGGCAGGGGAATGAGGTGCCTGGCCCATGTGTATTGACATAATCAAACTGCCAGCAACTTCTGCATGACCTTAGACTGGGGGGCACGAAAAATTGCTTCACAGTGTCCATATTCCACACTTTTTCCCCGGCTCAATACCAGTAACTTATCACTCATGTGGCGAACCAGACTGAGATGATGGGTGATCAGGATATAGCTCAACCCGGAATCACGTTGCAGTTCCAGTAGCAAGTTTACGGTTTGCGCCCGAACTGACGGGTCGAGTGACGACAATGCTTCATCCAGTACCACCACTTTGGGGTCCAGGATCAAGGCGCGCGCCAGTGCCACACGCTGCAATTGCCCACCACTGAACATATGGGGATAGTAATCGTAGTGCTCGGAAAGTAGGCCAACACGAGATAAGGTTGCATTGATCTTTTTGTCGCGCTGACGCTTGGTGAGCTGGGTATTTAAGCGCAGGCAGTCGTCCAGCATATCCCCTATGGTCAGACCCGGATTGAGTGAGCGAGTCGGATCCTGAAAGATAAGCCGGATATGACGACAATCATGGTTGTGATGACCGTTGTCTTCAATCATCTCACCACTTAGCAGGATCTGCCCCGAATCGGCATGCTCTGCGCCCGCGAGAACCCGGGCCAGGGTACTTTTACCTGAGCCGGTTTCACCAATCACCGCCAGCGTTTCGCCCGGTGCCACGGCAAAAGAAACGTCTTTAAGCACCTTAACGCGCTTGCGTCGGAACAGGCCTGCCCGGGTGTTAAAGGTTTTATTCAATGACTGCACCTTCAGCACGGGTTGCATTTTTTCTTCTCCTGAAGCAATGGAAAGTGGCAGGCATAGGCGTGCCCATGCGATTTCACCTGATCTGGTGTGACTACACACTCACGCTGTGCTTGCGGGCAACGAGGGCCCAGCCGACAGCCAATTGGTAAGTGCTGTAAAGGCGGAATGGTGCCTTTGAGTGCAAAGAAAGACGCTTTGTGGCCAGTTCCATGGGCGTAGTCGGGCAAAGATTTCACCAGCGCCTGCGTATAGGGGTGATAAGGATGGCAAAAGACTTTTGTTGTGGGCCCCGCCTCAACCATCTGGCCACAATAGAGTACATGCATGGCATGAGACCAGTCGGCGATTTCTTCCAGCTCATGGGTGATCATCAAGATCGACATGTTTTTAAGCTGATTAAGGCTTTTTAATAAGCGAAAAACCTGTGCCCGGGTGGTGGTTTCGAGTGCCGTAGTGGGTTCATCGGCAATCAGTAACTTGGGGCTTCTGGCAATGGCCATCGCTATCATCACCTTCTGACAGACGCCTTCCGAGAGCTCATGAGGGTAGCTACCGGACACCCGGCGGTGATCCCGGATCCCCACTTTGTGCAGCAGGGCTTTGACCTTTTCTTTGCGCTCATTGCGGCGGCTGAAAAAGCCCCCTTTAAAACAATTATCGGGCAAAGATTCAGCGACTTGCTCAAAAATCTTAGCGGTTGGGTCAAGGCTTCGGCTGGGCTCCTGGTAGATCATGGCAATATCCCGGCTTACCAGTTTACGACGTTTCTCCGGGCTCAGGCGCATCAGATCAACCCCTTGCCAGTGCATCCGATCCGCGGTGACCCGCCAGCGGTTGTTTAAAACCCCGACAATGGCTTTGGCTATCAGACTTTTACCTGAACCGGATTCACCCACAAGCGCATGCACTTCACCTTCTTTCAGACTCATACTGACCCGGTCAACGGCGCGGATCACACCATTGTCCGTAGGTAACTCTATGGTGAGGTTTTTGATATCAAGTAATTGCATTAATCCGCCTTTCTCGCCTGCAATGCGTCACGTAACCCGTCTCCGACAAGGTTAGTTGCAAGCACCGATAAAAACAATAGCGCCCCGGGCAAGCCCACGGTCCAGGGGGCAAGGTAAATGAGGCCCAGATTTTCTGCCAGCATCGCACCCCACTCGGTGGTGGGCGGCTGAGCTCCGAGCTTCAAAAAGCCCAGTGCTGCAATATCCAGAATTGCTGTAGACAATGCCAGTGTGAATATCACCACGATATGTTCATAAATATTGGGTAGTACGCCTCGTACTATCAACTGCCAACGATTGGCGCCATCCAACCTGAATGCACTGATATAGTCTTTGTTAAGTTCTTCAACCACCAGATTGCGGATCGAATGAATATATTGAGGAAGCAGCGCGAAAATAATCGCCCACACGGTATTGAATAAGCCCGGGCCCAAAATGGCAATAATGATGATGGCTAGCAGCAGTGAGGGAATGGCCAGCGTGATATCCAGCAAGTGATTGAGCAAGCTCGACTTGAAGCCCTGGCTACATCCGGCCAAAGTGCCCAGCACCACCCCCATCAGGGTGGTTAATAATGCCGCCACAATAGATAATCCAAAGGTATAGGTGGCGCCACGCATCAGACGAGACAATACGTCCCGGCCCAAATCGTCAGTACCCAGGATGAAATTCACGTTGCCCTCATCGTGCCAGGAAGGGGGCAGCAATAAGGCGTCGGCATGTTGTTGATCTATGCCGTAAGGTGCCAGCAGAGGCGCCAGCAACGCAAGCAAAGCAAGCGCAATAAATAGCCACAAGCCGACCAGTGCCGGGTGATTGGCTTTAAACTTTCGCCACAGCCGGGATAACGGAGAGCGGTTCGACTCTTCTGTAAAGAGGTTAAACTTTGCCATGGGCCTGATTCCTGGCTAACGGGTCAAGGAGCGTGTGGATCACATCGGCCAGCATATTGGCGAAAATGACAAAAAAGGAGACCGCAAGCAGTCCCCCCTGAATGGCCGGGTAGTCTCGCTGATAGATACTCTCAATCATCCAGCGACCAATTCCGGGCCAGGAAAAAATCACTTCGGTTACCATGGCCAGCGTGATCAGTGTACTAAATTGCAGACCGATTTGTTTTATTACTGGTAACAGTGCGTTACGCAGAGCATGGTCGAGGATCAGCTGACGGCGGTTGAGGCCTTTTGCCCGAGCCGTTTTAATGTAGTTTTGTTCCAGTACCGTTAACATGGAATCCCGGGTAAAACGCACTAATACGGTGGTTGGGTACATGGCCAGCACCACAGTGGGCAGGGTCAGATGGTGCAGTGCATCTGCAAACGCCTGGCCGCCATAAGGAAAGTCATGTAACCAGATATCCAGCAGGATAAAGTTGGTGACCGCTGGGATCTCATAAAGCAGACCAATACGGCCCGACATGGGGAACCAGCCAAAGCTAAGGCAGAAAATCATAATCAGTAACAAGGCCAACCAGAACACGGGAATAGAGAAACCCAGCAAGGTCAGCGAGCTGATCACTTTGTCCGGCCATTTATTGTGATAGGCACTGGCGACAACACCGGCCGGGATCCCCAGACACAGCGCCACAATCAGTGCATATACACAAAGCTCAATGGTGGCGGGAAATAGCTGTTTAATGTGGCCGAATACAGCCTGGCCCGAGGACAAAGACAGCCCCCAGTCACCCTGAACAAGGCGTACCAGAAAGGCCTGATACTGGACCAGCAGGTTGTCGTCTATGTGATACTTTTGCTCCAGAATTTGTGTCTCGCTGAAGTTGGCATTCAGCTCGCCACTGAAGTTGGTCAGCAGATCACCGGGAAACAAGTAATTCAGCGCAAAGGTAAATGCTGTCAGGGCAAATAGCATAAACAGCAGCAGGCTGAGGCGACGAAACAGAAAGTCAGCAAACATAATTAGTTTTTCCTCGCATTCGCCAAAGAGATGCCGCCGAACGGGCGCAACTCGATGCCCATCACACTGGTATTACTGGCCTGAAAGCGCATGCCATGGGCAATTGGCACCAGCGGTAGTTCGGCAATCAACATTTGCTGAGCCTGTTGATAAAACTCCTTACGCTGCTGCAGATCGGTTGTATCCAGCGCTTGAGTCAGTAATAAGTCAAATTCCGGATTACACCAGTTTGCAGGGTTCTTGCCACTAAAGGCGGCTGTGCAGCTTAACAAAGGGCTGAAAAAGTTATCCGGATCTGGTGTATCTGCGGCCCAGCCCAGCAGCACGCTATCGTGTTCGTGGCGGTCTACACGCTCCAAAAAGGTGTTCCACTCATATTCAACAATGGTCGCACGGATCCCTATTTCACGCAGGTCGCTCTGGATCAGTTCGGCCATTTTTCGGGCATTGGGGTTATAAATGCGCGACACCGGCATAGCCCACAAATCCATTTCAAAGCCATCTGGATACCCTGCCTGTGTCAGAAACTCCCGGGCGCGTTCCGGATCATAGCTGGGCATTGCCTGAGTCTGAAATGCCCAGGAAGAAGGTGGCAATATAGAACGGGCCTGGATCCCGTTGCCGTAAAACACCGCTTTCATGATTTTTTGAAAGTCGATACTGTGTGCCAGTGCTTTGCGCACCAGGACATTATCAAACGGCGGTTTTTCAGTGTTAAACGCCCAGTAGCCAACGTTCAGATTAACGGCTTTATCGACCCGGATATCTTTGCGCGCCGCCAGGGTTTCCAGCTGAGTGGCACTGGGGTGCGCGGTGATGTCGCATTCCTTGGTCAGCATTTTGGCAATGCGGCTGGTATTGTTAGTGGTGATGTCGTACACCAGCTGATCCATGGCCAGGTCGTGTTTCCAGTAACCCGGATGCTTGTGATAGCGGATCAGGTTGTCACGCAAAAAGCCTTTGTACTTGTAGGGGCCGGTGCCCACTGGCAGCATGTCAAAATCCTGTTTTCGCTCCTGTGCTACCAGTTGCATGGCGTACTCCTGCGACAGGATCACCGCAAAGTCAGTGGCAATATTGGATAAAAAGCTACTTTCACTGCTGAATAGTTCAAATCTTACTGTGTAGTCGTCTACCTTGATTATCTGACGGATCAGCTGATCCATGCCAACACTCTGAAAATAGGGGTAATTAGCATCACCGACAAAATGAAACGGATTGTACACATCGAACAGACGGTTAAACGAAAACACCACGTCATCGGCAGTCATAGTCCGGGTGGGGGTAAAATAGTCCGTGCTATGAAAAGAGACATCTTTGCGCAGCGTAAAGGTGACTTGCTTACCATCTTCACTGATCTCCCAGCCGGTTGCCAGTTCAGGGCGAAATTCTGCGGTGAGTGGATCTATGCTGATCAGCGTGTTGTATAGCTGGTTAGCTATGATATCTATGGTTGAACCTGTTGTGGTGACCTGTGGATTAAACGACACCGGATTAGCTTCGGCGCAATAGACGATCCCCTGGATCTTGCGCTGGGTCTGTGCTTTGTTATCACTACAGCCACTGAGCAGCAGAGCGATGAACGCAGTGATGGGTAGCAGCCAGCCTTTGCCCAGATGCTGACACAATGGCACCAGACAGAGTGCCCGGGTCGGTGGTTTATCAGTTGCTCTGTTAGCCACGGCTAAGCCTCTTGTTGCGAGTCCAGTAGATTGTATTTTTTCAGATAGCCCCGTAGCTGATGATAAGTCAGGCCAAGGTTCTGAGCGGTTTTTTTCTGGTTAAACTGGCTATGCTCCAGGGCATTGCGCAGCAGGTCGATTTCAAACTCATTGGAGAGTGACTTCAGATCGCACGGAAACGAGGAAACAGACGGTTTGGTTTGCGGTGCTTCTGCCATAACCACAGGGGCCACAGCTGCCTGAGCTGGGATATCTACGGCTCTTTTAATGCGTTGCGTGGGTCGGTAGGGACTGGCAAACGGGTCGAATACAATCTGGTGCACAGCCAATTGCTCACTGCCATGACGATATAAACTCCGTTCCACCACATTCTTGAGCTCACGAATATTGCCCGGCCAGGGATAATCGAGCAGCAATTCAGTGGCGCTGCGGGTAAAGCCGCTGAATAACGACCAGCCCAGATCGCGGGCCATATTAATAGCAAAATGTTCAGCCAGTAGCAGGATATCTTCTTTACGTTCGCGCAATGGGGGAAGTGTGATAACGTCAAAGGCTAACCGATCGAGTAAGTCGTGGCGAAATTCGCCATGCTCAGCAAGTGTCGGCAGGTCTTCATTGGTGGCGCAGACGAGTCGGGTGTCGACCTTAACTGTTTGTTTACCACCAACCCGTTCAAATTCACCATATTCAATTACCCGCAGGAGTTTTTCCTGCACCATGGCTGAGGTATTGGCAAGCTCATCAAGAAACAGGGTGCCGCCATTGGCACGCTCAAAGCGACCTTCGTGTCGTTTACTGGCACCGGTGAACGCGCCACTCTCGTGACCGAACAGCTCACTTTCCAGTAAGTTCTCGTTCAATGCAGCACAGTTGAGTTTGACATAGTTCTGATCCCAGCGCTCGGATAAGTAGTGTAATCGTGCCGCAATCAACTCTTTACCTGTACCACGCTCACCGATGATCAGCACCGGTTTCTCCAGTGGAGCGAGCTGTGAGACCTGGTCCAATACAGCCAGAAAGCTATCAGACTGGCCGAGTAAATTATCCTGTTGGCGAAACTGGCTCATATTGCCTAACTCTTAGTATTTTTGACTAACATCTAGTGTATTTTAAAAACCGGTGAAGCGAAAGTATTTTTGTATTATTATAACCTTTTGATTCTAATAAAGTAATTTTATTGAAAAGTTGGCAAGCTAATTGATACATCTAATCAGCAAACTAATTACTAACCAAAGAGGTAATAGATTATGGGAATCTTTTCACGTTTTGCTGATATTGTTAATTCTAATATCAATGCGATTCTGGATAAAGCGGAAGATCCAGAAAAAATGGTCCGTTTGATCATTCAGGAAATGGAAGACACCTTGGTTGAAGTACGTTCGACGTCGGCAAAAACGCTGGCTGAGAAAAAAGAACTGGAGCGTCGTGTTGAACAGCTACGCACTCAGGCCCACGACTGGCAGCAAAAAGCGGAACTCGCATTGACCAAAGATCGTGAAGATCTGGCACGAGCGGCCTTGCTGGAAAAGCAAAAGGCCACGGACGCTGCAGACAGTGTGACACAGGAGCTGGCACACGTTGAGTCACACATTGAAAAACTGCAACAGGAAGTTACCACTTTGCAGGAAAAACTGGCCGACGCTAAGGCGCGTCAAAAAGCCATTGTACTGCGTCAGCGTTCAGCCGAATCTCGTCTGGATGTGAAAAAGGCGCTGGATAGCAGTAAAGTCGAAGATGCACTGAATCGGTTTGAGCGTTATGAAAGCAAAATTGATGGACTGGAATCTCAGGTTGAATCGTACGATTTAGGCAAGAAATCACTGGCGGATGAAATTGCTGATCTGCAAAAAAATGAAAAAGTAGACGACGAGCTTGCGGCATTGAAGAAAAAACTGGCCGATAAGTGAATTTGACTGCACCTGCTGTTAAGGTAGGTGCAATAATGAAAAGAACAACATGCCCAGGTTAGACAGGAGAGGAATATGTTTGATGCAGAGATTTTAGTCGCCCCGATCATTATTTTTATGATTGTCGTGGCACCGCTATGGTTGATCCTGCACTATCGTAGCAAAAAGCAGGTCAGTCAGGGGCTGAGCGAACACGAGCACCGCCAGCTGGTAGAATTGGCACACAAAGCAGAGAAGATGGCACAACGCGTTGAAACGCTGGAGGCCCTGCTTGACCAAGAGTCACCTGAATGGAGACGCAAAGTATGAGTAAACGTAGACGAGAATTATACCGCGACCCGAAAAGGGGCAAATTAGCGGGGGTGTGCGCGGGGCTGAGCGACTACTTTGACATGGAGCTTTGGCTGGTCAGGATCTTGTTCGTGACTGCGGTGTTGTTATCCGGTGGCCCGCTGTTTATTGTAGTCTATATCGCCTGTTGGTTTATTTTGGATAAAAAAGCTGAGGCATCACAAACGCAGGGTGCAGACAGCAGCTATGCAAGCAAAGACGAAGACCCAGTCTCGGTCAAGTTTAAAGTCTGGCAAAAAGGTGAGCCGCCGCGCCAGGCCCTGTTTGACCTGAAAGATCGTTTGACACGCCTGGATGGCCGCATCCAGCATATGGAGACGTATGTTACTTCGAGCGAGTACACGGTAAAGCGCGAGATCAATAAACTTTAGCCAGAGTGAATGACAGCTATGCAAAGGGGGCGCTGCCCAGGCCTCGGCAGCCCTGTTACCTTTGCTGACAGTATAAGGAATATGTGCCTTTATGAGTGTATCAGGTCTGACTGCCAGGGCGCTGCAAAAGCTCCAGCAAACCACCCACAAAACCCTCACCCGAAGTCTGGACAGGCATGTCAAACTGGCTGTGACTGGATTCAGCGGTAGTGGTAAAACGGCCTTTATTACGGCTCTGGTTAAGCATTTAACCACTCAGGCGACGGCGCAGAACCTGCCTTTTTTTGAAGTAGTGCGTGAGCAGCGACTGGTCGCCTGTAAACAGGTGCCACAAAGCGCATTAGATATTCCCAGTTTTGAATACCAAAATGCGGTGCAACATTTACTGGCTGAACCGCCCAGCTGGCCGCCCTCTACGCAGCGGATCAACACCCTGACACTGGCACTGAAGTTTCGCTCGACGCAGGGGGTGAGACAGCACCTTAGTGACACTCACACCGTTTACCTGGAGCTGATCGATTATCCAGGTGAATGGCTGATGGACCTGCCAATGCTGAACCAGGATTTTGCCAGCTGGAGCGAGCAACAGCTCAGGCGCCTGGCTCAGCCGGATTATGCGCATATTAGTGCACCTTTTTTGCAGCAACTGGCCAAGTTTGATGCTACGGCTGCAGTTGATGAAAGTGAGCTGGCTGCGCTGGCGAATTGTTATGCGGATGTACTTAAGCAACTCAAGGCGAAAACCCGCTTGGCACGGTTGCAGCCGGGCCGTATGTTGATCCCCGGTGAGCTTGAAGGGGCGCCAATTTTACAGTTTTTTCCGGTATCCGGGTTGGACGCTGTGCCCGAGCAGAGTCAGTATCATCATCTTGAACAGCGTTTTGAGGCCTATAAAAAGCAAGTGATCACGCCTTTTTATCGTGAGCACTTTTGCCGCTTTGACCGTCAGCTGGTGCTGGTGGACCTGCTCAGCGCACTCAACGACGGCCATACCACGCTAACAGAGACCCAGGCTGCGTTAAGTGATACGCTGGCGATGTTCCGCCATGGTAAAAGCGGCCTGCTGGCCCGTTTGTTTCGTCCCAGCATAGACAAGGTGTTATTTGCGGCCAATAAGTGTGACAGCGTGGCGCTGGCCGATCAGGATAAGCTAACCCGTTTATTACATGCTCTGCTGTTGCCCAGCGAAAACGAACTCAGGTTCTCAGGCGTGGAAATCGATACCATGGCAATTTCATCGGTGAAGAGTACTCAGCCGAAGCAGTTGACCGAGCAGGGTAAGACCTTGTCCTGCATTTATGGCAAGCCGGTGGGGGAATCGAATTATATCAGCTATCTGCCGCCGATCCCGCCCGAGCATCTGCCCAGCGCGCAGCAATGGCCCGGGCAAGGGTATGAGTTCTTATCTTTTGAGCCTTATCCGGCTTACCAGGGGCAAATCGAACATATCCGGCTCGACCATGTATTACAGTTTTTACTGGGAGACAAACTATTATGAGTGAGCCAACGCAGTCACCCCATGGCCGACGAGTTCGGGTAGAGGCGGCCCCACAGGCCGCTCAGTCAACCACTGAGCCTGAGCAGCAACAGGCCCGGCGCGTTGAACAGGGCACAGGGCGGGCAAGTATAAGTGCATCAGATGAGCGCGAGCAGACGCTTGATGCACAGTTGCAAGCGATCCCCATGGAGCCAGTTGTACAACCACACAGAGCCACTCTGAGCTGGCGTAAATTATTGCTGCTGGGTTTGGCTGTGCTGATCCCGGTAGAAATGATTCTGACACTGCTGGATGCACTTAATCGCAGCTGGGTTCTGGCCGGATTATATGGACTGGTGATTGTGAGTGCGCTGGTTGTGCTGGCTAAGTTCTGTTGGTCAGAAGTACGTGCCCTTGGCAGACTAAAAAAGCTGGAACAGCAACGCGCCGGGGCACAAAGGTTGTTAAGTAGTAACCAAATTGGCGAAGCACAAACCTGGTTAAAGCCGCTCCTCAAGCAGCATGATAAGCAACAGGTCAGTCAGTTTATGGCGACCTTACAACCCCATTTTACCGACCGGGAAGTTCTGGCACTGTACGACAAAACCTTACTACAGGAACTGGATGAACGGGCCCGGCAACTCATCGCACAGTTTGCCAGTACCTCCGCACTAATGGTGGCGATTAGCCCCATGGCCATTACTGATATGCTGGCTGTGTTGTGGCGAGGGGTGGTGCTGATAGAAAAGATAAGCCAGTTGTACGGAATTAAATTGGGTTATCGCAGCCGTATTGAGCTTTATCGTTTACTACTTAAACAGATCATTTTTGTCGGTGCCAGTGAGCTGTTGAGCGATCTGGCAGCCACCAGCCTGGGCGCTGAGCTACTGGGTAAGCTGTCAGCGCGTTCGGCGCAGGGTCTCAGCGCTGGCGTTTTCACAGCCCGCCTTGGTTACAAAGCGATGTCTCTATGTCGACCCATTCCCGTCAGTAAGCCTGCCGCAGGTTACTTATCGCAGACTGCACGTAAACTGGCAAACCTGTTAATACGGCAATCTTCCGGCGGATCGGAGGAGGCGGTTAAAAAGTAGTTTGTAAGTGTTTACTGTTGTTATTTTGTTTGTTCTTACTGGTTTTTTATTTTTCTTCTCTTTCTTGTGACAACTTATGTGTACACCCGGGTTAATTTAACCGGCCCGGGTTAGCCATCTGCGCGTCCGGCACGCTTGTACATTTTTGCGCCATGGAATATCTAATTGGTATTCGTCCGAATAACAAAAATAGGTAAGCAATGAAGAAGCTACATGATCAGACCAATTGTATCCATGGTCCCAACCACTTTAATGACCCACATGGTGCCCTGACAGCGCCTCTGTATCAGAGTTCGACGTTCAAGTTCAAAGATGCAGCTCAAGGCGCGGCGCGTTTTGCTGGTGAAGAAGCTGGCTATATCTATACCCGTCTTGGTAACCCGACAACCCGGGAGCTGGAAGAGAAGCTGGCCCAGCTCGAAGAAATGGAAGATGCAGCAGCGACGGCGACCGGTATGGGGGCGGTATCAGCTTCTGTGCTGAGCTTTCTGCAGCAGGGTGACCACTTGATCGCATCCAAGGCACTGTATGGGTGCAGTTTTGCCTTATTTGCGCATATGCTGCCCAAGTTTGGCATTGAGGTGACCTTTGTCGATATGACAGACTCGCAGGCGCTGGCCGATGCGCTGCAGCCAAATAGTAAGATGTTATTTGCTGAAACGCCGATCAATCCCAATATGACGGTACTGGATTTGGTCATGCTGGGGCAGTTTGCTCAGCAACACAAGTTGATCAGTGTCATCGACAATACCTTTATGACGCCGTTACTGCAAAAACCCAAGCACTATGGCATTGATATTGTGATCCACAGCGCAACAAAATACCTCAATGGTCATGGCGACGTTGTGGCTGGTATTGTTTGCGGCAGTGCAGAACACATTGAGACTATCAAACTTACTGTACTGAAGGACATTGGGGCAACGATTAGCCCGCACGATGCCTGGTTGATCAATCGAGGCCTCAGAACTTTACACTTGCGTGTTGCAAGGCACTGTGAAAATGCGCAAAAAGTGGCGGAGTTTCTCGATAGCCACCCTAAGGTTGATACCGTTTATTATCCGGGTTTGCCAGCGCACCCGGGGTACCGTTTCCTTGGTGAGCAAATGAAAGGTGCCGGGGGCGTGATTGCATTTGAAATCAAAGGCGGGGTGAGCGAAGGCGAGAAGTTTATTAATGCGACCGAGCTGTGCACTCTGGCGGTCAGCTTGGGCGACCCGGAAACCTTGATCCAGCATCCAGCATCAATGACGCACTCTCCTTATACCAGGGAAGAACGTCTGGCTGCAGGGATTTCTGATGGCCTGATCCGTATTTCTGTCGGACTTGAGGCTGTGGAGGATATTATCGAAGACCTGGAAAATGCATTTGCTTGTATATAGATGTTTACGGTTGTATCCTCTGTGATGCCCTTTAAATAAGGGGTGTATTATTTTGTTGCTAATCATGTAAGATAAACTGTACAAAATTACCCTTTCTGGCCGGGCCGATTTCAGGTCTGGCTATTAAACTTTTCCTCACTTTTACATAGTATCCGGGTAACACTTTGACGCGTTGTTTTTCTTCAAATACGGCGCATTACCAAGAAGGTTACTATGGCTAAATCGAGTAAATACACGTCTAAACAGCCCAACGAGCAGGGCCTGATCGAATGGACAGAAGAAGAAAATCAGATCTGGTCTGAACTGGTTGCCAGACAGCTAGAGTGCATTAAAGGCAAAGCGTGTGATGAGTACCTCGAAGGCCTGCGAAAAATCAATTTACCCCACGACCGTATCCCACAGCTACACGAGCTGAACGAGGTACTGGAGCGTGAGACGGGCTGGCAGGTAGCGCCAGTACCAGCATTGATCGACTTTGATGAGTTTTTCCGCCTGCTTGCTAACAAGCAGTTCCCGGTTGCGACTTTTATCCGAAGCAGAGAGGAATTCGACTATCTGCAGGAGCCGGATATCTTCCACGAAATTTTTGGTCACTGTGCGATGCTGACTAACCCGGCGTTTGCGGAATTTACGCATAAGTACGGTCAACTGGGCTATGCCGCAGAGAAAAAAGACCGCGTGTATCTGGCCCGTCTGTACTGGTTTACCGTTGAGTTTGGTCTGATGCAGACCAAAGATGGCCTGCGCATTTATGGCGGCGGGATCTTATCAAGCCCGGGTGAAACTCAATACGTTTACAGCGGCGAGCCTCAGATCAACCCGTTAGAAGTACTTGATGTACTGCGCACACCATATCGAATTGATATTATGCAGCCTTTGTACTACACCATTAACGCCATTGACGATTTGTTTGATATCTCACAAATGGATATTATGGCGCAGGTACGTAAGGCCAAAGAACTGGGTCTGTTTGAGCCTAAGTTCCCACCTAAAAACAAACTAGCAAGTTAAGGATTTATTGATGTCTGATTTAAGTGCACAAAAATGTGAAGCGTGTCGTGCGGATGCGCCTAAAGTGTCAGATGCCGAATTAGCTGAACTGATCAAGCTGATCCCGGATTGGGTGCCAGAAGTACGTGACGGCATTATGCAGCTTGAGCGTGTTTACAAGTTTAAGAACTTTAAGCAAGCCATTGCATTCACCAACAAAGTAGGTGATATGGCAGAAGATGAAGGTCACCACCCGGGTCTGTTGACTGAGTGGGGCAAAGTGACAGTAACCTGGTGGAGCCACTCTATCAAAGGCCTGCACAAAAACGACTTTATCTGTGCGGCGAAAACCGACGAGATCTTTGCTGCACTGTAAGTGCCGGGCAAAATAAAAAGGCGCATCAGCGCCTTTTTTAATGTCTGCTACCCGCTCAACTTTTGCTAATGCGTTAACGTCGGGCCTGATACCACCTGGGCGTCCCGTTCCAGATGCGCCAACTCATCAATCAGCTCCAGCAACTCCGGCTCAATATAATCAAAGTCACGGGATTGTTTTAAGGCCGTTTCCAGCGTTTCGGCAAGGTTCTTGAGCGTCGGCACACCGGTATAACAGCAGGCGCCATGAAACTTGTGGATCACCGTCAGCAGCGTTTGGGTATCTTCCTGTTGCGCCGACTCACTCAGCTGGCTGAGGGTTTCGGGGACACTTTGCAACAACATATCCAGCATCTCCAGGGCCAGCTCCGGTTTATTGCCTGCGCGTTGCAGGGCCAGCTCCCAGTCCAGCAAGTGGCTTTCAAACGGGGCAATGCTGGCCACCTGAGGCTGTTGTGCTTTTTGCTTCTCCGGAGGTAATGAGGGGCTATGGTCACATATGATCTGACGCAGCATGTCTTCATCGATGGGCTTAGTCATATAGCCGTTAAAGCCATCTTTGATCAATTGCTCCTTCTCGCCTGTCAGCGCGTGTGCTGTTACCGCGATGATAGGGGTATCATCATTCAGTGAAGATTCTTTAATCGTTCTGCACGCGGTGATGCCATCCATGATCGGCATCTGAATATCCATAAAGATCAGGTCGTACTTTTGTGACTTACATAAACTCACCGCCTGCGCACCATTGTGGGCCGTATCTATGGTATCGACCTGCTCTTCCAGCAAGGTATAAAGCAGTTTTAAATTGGCATCATTGTCATCGGCTATCAGCACTTTGAGCGGCAGGTGCGCTAAGTCTGTGTCGTCAATTGATACGCTGGGATGATCCAAGCGGTAAGGCGCTGCCAGCATATCGCACAGTTTTCTGTGGTGCATAGGTTTGCTGATACAGGCATCGGCACCACTGCCAATTAATGATTCGCGCATATTATGAGAAATGGTATTGACCATCAGGTACAGATAATCGGCCATCTCTCTGGCCTGGGTAATATAGGCCTTCACGGTTTGCATATCATCCACCGTTGCCATATTGCCGATCAGGCAGATGTCATACTTAAACTCCTGCTCCAGGGCGGCAAAGAAAGTCTCTTCATTTTTACAGCAGGTGACCTGCATTGCCCAATCCTCAAGTTGAGCCTGAACAGCGTTGCGGGTGTGCTCTTGCGGCTCAAAGTACAGCACGCGTTTGTTTTCCAGCGGCTTGGTCGGCAGGTCGTCGTCAAATAAACGGCTTGGCAGATTAAAAATGGCATTAAAGGTAAAGCACGAGCCACTGCCAGGCGCAGAGTTCAGCGTGATGCGGCCACTCATGGCTTCGACAATATGTTTGGTGATGATTAAGCCAAGGCCCGTGCCGCCGAATTTGCGGGTTATGCTGGAGTCGGCCTGAGCAAATGGTGTAAATAAGGTATCTTGTTTTTCTTGCGCAATGCCCAGTCCGGTATCACTGACTGAGATTAGCAGCGAGGTTTGGCTGTCGCCTTTGAGGCGGTGGCTGATATCGACCTTCACTGAGCCCTTTTCAGTGAACTTGATGGCATTGCTGATCAGATTGATCAGCACCTGTTTAAAGCGTGTCGGGTCGCCCACCAGGTTGTCCGGTACCTGGCGATTAATCGCAATCGACAGTTCCAGTTGTTTTTCATAGGCGCTCGGGGCAAGCAGCGTCATCACTTCATTGACTGCATCTCTGAGCTGGAACTGTATACTTTCCAGCTCCATGGCGCCGGCTTCAAGCTTCGAAAAGTCGAGAATATCACTGATGATGGTCAGCAGGCTGTTGGCCGACAGCTCTATGGTATCTAAGTAGTCTTTCTGGTGCTTATTAAGGGGCGTTTTATAGAGCTGGCGGGTAAAGCCAATCACGCCGTTGAGCGGGGTTCTGAGTTCGTGACTCATCTTAGCGAGGAAGTCGGATTTTACCCGGTTGGCCACCTGGGCTTCTTTTTTCGCAATATTCAGCTGGATATTCTGGGTTTCGTACTGCTCCAGCGTTTCCCGGTAATCGCTGGTGGCCTGATCTATGTGCTTTTGCATTTCATCGCGTTGCAGCACCATTTTTTCACTGATGGTGATCAGACCTTCACGGAGCAAGTCGAATTCGCCCTGCATGGGCTGATCGACGCCAATTTTGGTTTTGCCTTCGAGTAGTTTGTCCGTGGCCAGCAGCAAGTGAGACAGCGGCGTTGAAAACATCCGGCTGAGCCGTGTCGAGACAAAGGCACTCAGCAACAACGCCACCATAATAATGGCGCCACTGAACAGCAGCGCTTGCTGCTGGCCAATGATGGCCTGATCTTTACTGAGCTCTATCATGAGCAATGCGGTGGTCCGGGTATGGGCATTTTGCCAGTCGGAGGCGGGCTGTTGTTGTTGCTGTTTTACAGGGGCAAAAATAATGTATCTGTCGAGGTACTGAACGATTTCAGTGGCATGTAATTCAGTGACATTACCTCGATAATGCAACTGATTAAAATCATTGTGATAGTTACTGGTCAACAGCAATTGATTGTCTTCATTAAACAGCGCGATGCTATTGACGAAATTGCCATGCTGGTTGTGGGTGGTGGTGATCACCCGATGTAATCTGGCTTTATCTCGTTCAGCCAGGGGTTGTTCCACTGTCATTGCCAGGGTGTTGGCCAGGCTGGTGCCTTGTTGCTTGAGGATTTGTTCAAGCTCAACGTAACGATTTATAGTAAAATAACCGCCAAGTACCAGGCCGATTAACACCGTTGGGATCAGGGTCAACACTAAAACGCTGTCGCGCAAACTCAATTTAGACATAAATTGGATGTAAAACAGTAAGTAGTCTGAGTCCTAGAGTATCGAGTTAACAGGTGTTTAGCAATCTTATAGGGGCGGCAATATGGCACAAATATTTCGTGCTGGAAAATCTTCTAAACAACGTAGTAAGCAAGTTGAGACAGTTGAGCTGACAATCGACTCGCTGGATCATCAGGGGCGCGGTGTTTGCAGACACCAGGGAAAAGTCGGCTTTGTGGATGGTGCACTGCGTTCCGAGCGGGTTAAAGCACGTATAAAGACACAAAAAAGTCGTGTTTTCGAAGCGCAAACCGTCAAGGTGCTGGAGGCAAGTGAGGAGCGGGTTACGCCGTTTTGCGATTACTATCAACAATGTGGTGGCTGCTCGTTACAGCATCTGGATGCCAGTGCGCAGCTGGTGCACAAGCAGCAGGCGGTGTCGGCCTTATTTGACAAATTCGCCAAAGCAACTGAGTTGCCCTGGCAGGCGTCACTGACAGGGCCCGATCGTCATTATCGCCGCGCAGGGCGCATTGCCTGCATCTATGACAAACAAAATAACCAGCTCAGACTAGGGTTTCGCTCCGCCGGGTCAAAGAAAATTATTGAAATTGATCACTGTGCGGTCATGGTTGATGCCTTTGCTGGTGGCTTTGAGGCGCTGCGCCGGGCGCTGAGCGCCCACCCTGAGCTGCGCAGTGTCAGTCATATCCAGTTTTGTGCCGCAGATAATGGTGCGTTTGTGTTGCTGCGTCATACCCGGGTGATTAGCTCACAGGTTAAAGCACAATTTGCAGAGCGCCTTGCGGGGCAAAACTGGCAGCTTGTCTGGGATGATGGCAAGTCTCAGCCACAATATGCGCTGTTGCCTGCTTATGAAAGCGCCGGCGTGACGTTTGCGTTTAAGCTCGACAACTTTATTCAGGTGAACCGAGATATTAATGAACAAATGCTGCAAAGGGCACTCGAGTGGCTGGATTTGAAGGGCAGGGAACAGGTTCTGGACCTGTTTTGTGGCATAGGCAACTTCTCCTTATTGCTGGCAAAATACGCAAACAAGGTGGTTGCGGTAGAAGGGGTGGCTGAGTCGGTTGCAATGGCACGGCAAAATGCGCACACTAACCACATCGACACGGTCAGTTTTCATCAGTTTGACCTCACTCAGCCCCTGACGACGGCGAACTGGTTTCATGCGGCGCTGGATGTGCTGGTGTTAGACCCCTCACGCACCGGGGCGTACGAGATATTACGCCAGTTGCCGTTGACGCAATTTAAACAGGTTTTATATGTGTCCTGCGATCCGGTGACCATGGCCAGAGATGCGGCATTGCTACTGGAAGCGGGCTTTGTGGTCGATAAAGTGTGTTTAATGAATATGTTCCCGCACACAGGACATATAGAAACCATGGCGTTGTTCCAAAGGAGGTAGTCATATGGTTGCGACTCGCCAGTCTCATCAATCCGGTCTTCCGGCTGACTTTCATGCCCGGCTTGGGTTACTGAATTTATCGCAGGAAAAGCGCGACCGGCTGGATCAGGTGTATGCTTTATGTCCGCAAGATGAGGCGACCACCACTTTGGCCAAAGCCATTGAAATGGTTGAGATCCTGGCAGAGCTGAACTTCGATTCGGAGTCGCTGGCCGGGGCTTTTCTGACGCCTTACTTCCTGTCCGGACAAATTGAGATCGACGCCATTGAAGAGGCACAGGGCGAAAATGTTGCCCTGTTACTCAAGGGCGTTGAACAGATGGCTTCCATCAGTACGTTGGCCCATCAGGGCAAGGGCAGTCTGCAGATAGACAAAATCCGGCGCATGCTACTGGCCATGGTAGAAGATGTCCGTGCTGTGGTGATCAAACTGGCGGAGCAGATCTGCTATTTGCGCGCCGTTAAAAATGCCTCTGAGGAAGAGCGGGTTGTGGCAGCCAAAGCCACGGCCAATATTTTTGCCCCACTGGCCAACCGGCTGGGGATCGGGCAGCTCAAGTGGGAGCTCGAAGATCTTTCATTTCGCTATTTGCACCCAAAAACCTACAAGAGCATTGCCAAGCAACTGTCGGATAAACGCCTGGACCGTGAAGCCTATATGGCCAATATGGTCGAGCTGGTGCAGAGCAAGCTCAAAGAGGCGGGCATTGAGGCCGAAGTGTATGGCCGCCCAAAACACATTTACAGCATCTACAAAAAAATGGTGCAAAAGAATTACGAGTTTGACCAGCTCTTTGATATCCGGGCAATGCGGGTGGTAGTCAATGAAATTCAGGACTGCTACGGCGCACTGGGCATAGTACACACTAACTGGCGCCATCTGCACAAAGAGTTCGACGATTATGTCGCTACACCAAAGCAGAACGGCTATCAGTCTATTCACACTGTGGTGTTTGGTCCTGAAGGCAAAACCGTTGAGATCCAGATCCGCACTCAGGCCATGCACCAGGATGCCGAGCTGGGCGTGGCGGCGCACTGGATGTATAAAGAAGGGGCGTTGCCGGGTCGTGGTTCAGGGTATGAACAAAAGATAAGCTGGCTGAGAAAACTGCTGCAATGGCAAGAAGAAGTGGTCGATGGCAGCGAGCTGGCCGAAGAACTGAAAAACCAGGTTGTAGAAGACAGGGTGTATGTCTTTACCCCCAAAGGCGATATTTTTGACTTGCCACTGGGGGCCACGCCACTGGATTTTGCCTACTACATTCATTCCAATGTCGGGCATCGCTGCATCGGTGCCAAGGTATTTGGCAAAATTGTGCCCTTTACCCATAAGCTATCAACCGGCGATCAGGTTGAGATACTGACCCAGAAAAACCCGTCACCAAGCCGTGACTGGCTCAGCCCGTCGCTGGGCTATGTACACTCATCCAGAGCACGCAGCAAGATCCATCACTGGTTTAAGCAGCAGGACAGAGATAAAAACCTGCAGGCGGGTAAAGAAATTCTGGACGGTCATCTGCAAAAGCTTGACCTGACTTACAAAGATCTCGACTCCGCCATTGAGCGCTTTAATTTTAAAGAGCTCGACGATTTAATGGTGGCCATTGGTGCCGGTGATATTCGCATCAATCAGTTTCTGAATTATGTTCAGGACAAGCCAGAGCCGATGCCTAAGCTCAAAATGAGCACGCCGAAAAAGCACAAAGGCGATAGCAATGGCATTGTGGTTGAAGGCGTTGGCAATCTGATGAGCCATGTTGCCAAGTGTTGTCAGCCGGTTCCGGGGGATGAGATTGTCGGTTATATCACGCAAGGGCGGGGCATTGCCGTGCATCGTGCCGATTGTGATTCCTTTGCCCATATTTGTGAGCAGCACCCGGAACGGGAAATTGCCGTCAGCTGGTCAGACGATGTGCGTGCCTGTTATGCCGTGACCTTGCATATTGAGGCCAATGACCGCCACGGCCTGATCCGCGATATCAGTTCGGTGCTGGCCAACGAAAAGCTCAATGTGATGAATATGAACGTCAATACGCAGGATGACAAGCACATTGCCATTTTCACCATGAAACTTGAAGTGGGCGACTTATCTGCGATGAACCGTTTGCTGACCAAACTGATGCAAATAGAAGGCGTATTTGAAGCCCGGAGACAACACTGACTATGAGTGCCCCATTGCAGCAATTACTGGAGATTATGGCCACCCTGCGTGACCCGCAAAAGGGTTGCGCCTGGGATCAACAACAAACCTTTGAAACCATAGTGCCCCACACACTGGAAGAAGCCTACGAGGTGGCCGACAGCATAGAGCAGCAAGACTTTGTCGGGCTCAAAGATGAGTTGAGCGATTTATTGTTTCAGGTGATCTTTTATGCTCAGCTGGGCAAAGAAGCCGGGTTATTTGAATTTGACGACATAGTAACAGGGCTTAATGATAAGCTGGTACGCCGTCATCCTCATGTCTTTGACACTCCTAATAGCACGTTGAGCGATGCTGAATTAAATGCGCAGTGGCAGGCAATTAAAGACCAGGAACGCGCAGCGACGCCCGCGCGGTTTGGCGATGACGTACCACTGAATTTACCGGCTCTGTCACGGGCAGCAAAAATCCAAAAGCGTGCCGCCGCGCTGGGCTTTGACTGGCCGACTTACCAGGGCGCACTGGACAAAGTCGCCGAAGAAGTCACAGAAGTCAGTGAGGCACTCAGTTCGGACCCGCATTCTGAACATAGTGCGGAGGAGCTTGGCGATTTGCTGTTTGCCACCGTGAATGTGGCACGTCACATCAAACGCGACCCGGAGCAGCTTTTGCGCCGTGCCAGTGATAAATTTATCGCCCGCTTTAGTGCCATCGAGGGCATTCTGGCGGAGCGGGAAATTGCCTTGCCGGACGCCAGCCTGGCGCAAATGGATGACGCCTGGGAGGAAATCAAGCGACGCCAGCGTTCAGGTGAGAATAATTAAAGGGGTGATTTTTCGCTGGATTGCCCCCTGCGCTTTTGCTATACTATTGCCCCGTCTTGATTCTTATTTAAATTCCAATTTTCCTGATATTCTAGGGTTCGCATGAGTACAAAATTTATCTTCGTAACGGGCGGAGTTGTTTCCTCCTTGGGTAAAGGTATTGCAGCTGCTTCATTGGCTGCGATATTAGAAGCGCGTGGTTTAAACGTCACTATCCTTAAGCTGGATCCTTATATCAATGTTGACCCTGGCACAATGAGCCCGATCCAACATGGTGAAGTCTTTGTGACGGAAGACGGCGCAGAAACCGACCTGGACTTAGGTCACTACGAGCGTTTCATTCGCACCAAAATGACCAGCCGCAACAACTTCACGCAGGGCCGTGTTTTTGAAGATGTACTGCGTCGTGAGCGTAAAGGTGAATACCTGGGCGCAACCATTCAGGTGATCCCACACATCACCAACGATATCAAACGTCGAGTCCTGGAAGGGGCTGAAGGCCATGATATCGCGATTGTTGAAATCGGCGGTACTGTGGGTGACATTGAGTCACAACCTTTCCTTGAAGCCATTCGTCAGCTGGGTACGGAGCTGGGCCGTGAGCACGCTTTGTTTATGCACCTGACCCTAGTGCCTTTCCTGGGCGCAGCAGGCGAAGTAAAAACCAAGCCCACTCAGCACTCGGTGAAAGAGTTACGTTCAATTGGTATTCAGCCGGATATCCTGGTGTGTCGTTCAAACTGCAAACTGCCAGCCAATGAGCGCGCTAAAATTGCGCTGTTCACCAATGTAGAAGAAAAAGCGGTTATCTCATTACAAGACGTAGACAGCATCTACAAGATCCCGGCGCTGCTTAAATCTCAGGAGCTGGATAACCTGGTATGTCGTCGTTTCTACCTGGATGTGCCAGAAGCAGACTTGTCTGAATGGGAACAGGTGTTATATCAGGAGTCAAACCCGACGGGTGAAGTAACCATTGGTATGGTTGGTAAGTACATTGAATTACCGGATGCCTACAAGTCGGTCAACGAAGCACTTAAGCACGCAGGTTTGAAAAATCGCGTGACCGTGAATATCGAGTACGTTGATTCACAGGACATCGAGAGTAAAGGCACTGAGCTGCTGAACCACCTGGACGCAATTTTGGTGCCAGGCGGCTTTGGTAATCGGGGGGTTGAAGGTAAGATTTTGGCGGCCAAGTACGCACGTGAAAACAAAGTACCTTACCTGGGTATCTGTTTAGGTATGCAGGTTGCCCTGATTGAATACGCACGTAACGTGGCGGGTCTGGAAGGCGCTAACTCAACTGAGTTCGATACCAAATCTCCCCATCCGGTTGTGGGTCTGATCACTGAGTGGCTAGATGCTGATGGTAACGTTGAAACCCGTACTGAAGAGTCGGACTTAGGTGGTACGATGCGCCTGGGTGCTCAGCTGTGTCACCTTAAAGAAGGCTCAAAAGTACGCGACGTATACGGTAATGCCGAGATCACCGAACGTCACCGTCACCGCTACGAGGTAAACAACCACTACGTTGAGCGTCTAGAGCAGGCAGGTCTGGCCTTCACGGGGCTGTCGGAAGACAAGAAACTGGTTGAGATCATCGAAAACAAAGATCACCCCTGGTTTATTGCGGCTCAGTTCCACCCTGAGTTTACGTCAACGCCACGCGATGGCCACCCGCTGTTCGAAGGGTTCGTTGCAGCTGCGTTTAGCTACCAAAAAGCTGATTCTTAATGATGAAAAGCCGTGCCTCAGTGCACGGCTTTTTTAATCGCCGTAACACACCGTATTGCTATGTAACTGCAACAAGCGGGTATATAGCAATGCGAAAGCAGACACACAACACACTCACCACTTTGGGAAAAGAGGAATCAAGATGTCAAAAATCGTAAAAGTGATTGGCCGTGAAGTTATGGACTCACGTGGTAACCCTACCGTTGAAGCCGATGTACATTTAGAGTCGGGCGCATGGGGCCGCGCATGTGCACCATCAGGTGCATCAACAGGAACTCGCGAAGCACTTGAATTACGTGACGGAGATAAAGCTCGTTACCTGGGTAAAGGTGTACTGACCGCGGTAAACTATGTTAACAACGAAATCGCAGCAGCCCTGAACGGACACAATGCCCTTGAACAACGTGCAATTGACCAGCTGATGCTGGACCTGGATGGTACTGAAAACAAAGAAAAGCTGGGTGCTAACGCGATTCTGGCTGTGTCTTTGGCAACGGCTAAAGCAGCAGCGCAAGAAAAAGGCGTGGCGCTGTACGAGCACATTGCAGACATCAACGGTACAGCAGGCCAGTACTCTATGCCTGTGCCTATGATGAACATCCTGAACGGCGGCGAGCACGCTGACAACAACGTTGATATCCAGGAGTTCATGGTTCAGCCTGTGGGTGCGAAAAGCTTCCGTGAAGCACTGCGCATGGGCGCAGAAATCTTCCACAGCCTGAAGAAAGTATTGAAATCACGCGGCCTGAACACGGCGGTAGGTGATGAAGGTGGTTTTGCTCCAGATCTTAAGTCAAACGAAGAAGCGCTGGAAGTGATCGTTGAAGCGGTTGCAGCTGCAGGCTATGAAATGAACAAAGACGTCACACTGGCACTGGACTGTGCGGCTTCTGAGTTCTACAAAGACGGCAAATACGACCTGCAGGGCGAAGGTAAAGCGTTTGACTCTGAAGGTTTTGCTGGCTTCTTGGCAGACCTGGCTGCACGTTATCCAATCGTGTCTATCGAAGATGGTCTGGACGAAAGCGACTGGGCTGGCTGGAAGATCCTGACCGATAAAATTGGTGACAAAGTACAGCTGGTGGGTGATGACCTGTTCGTTACTAACACTAAGATCCTTAAGCGTGGTATCGATGAGCAGATCGGTAACTCTATCCTGATCAAGTTCAACCAAATTGGTTCACTGTCTGAAACTCTCGACGCAATCAAGATGGCTCAGGATGCAGGCTTCACTGCGGTTATCTCTCACCGCTCAGGCGAAACAGAAGACGCAACCATTGCGGATTTAGCTGTAGGTACTGCAGCTGGTCAAATTAAGACGGGTTCACTGTGCCGTTCAGACCGTGTTGCCAAGTACAACCAGTTGCTACGCATTGAAGAAGCGCTGGGCGACAAGGCTATCTACAAAGGTCGTAGCGAGATCAAAGGTCAGTAATCCATATTATCTGACTGAAAACCGCGCTATGAGCGCGGTTTTTTTATGCCTTTCATGTAAAAAATTAACGCTGATTTAGCAATGTGACATACAGTGCAGCATTTGATTTTTGTTTCTTTAATGAAAACAGTATAATACTTCCATTATTAACTTTGGAGTAGGCTCTGGTTGTAAACTCAATTAACAGGCCTAATCTCAAAAAAGGAACCTTAACAATGATCAAGTATTTCAGCGCATGCCTTTTGCTCGGCGCGCTTTCATTTGGATATTCTGCAACCGCAAATGCGGCCGAAGCTGTTTGTACGGCTAAAGTAAGCAGCGTTCAGTTGGATCCGGGTAGTCGGTTACTAGTTTCCATGACCAACTGGAATGGATATAGTGGTGGGGTAAAAGATTCAGGTATTTGTCATTTAAATGGCAGCCAAAGTGAATACTGTCAGGGCATCTACAGTGCTTTATTGGTGGCGCTGACTACTCAGCAGGAGGTTTCATTTTGGTTTAAAGACACCACAACTTGCCCAACAGGCAGGTGGATATCCTTAGATAAACTAGGTATGAAAAAGTTTGCGCTGAATAAATAACAGTGAGGTAACGTAGAGAATCGCAGCTCTGTGATATTACCCCACAAACTGTTCAGCTAATATGCCCTGTGTAAATTGCATTTTCAGGTAAAACCCGCGTGGCAGGGTTTTTATGAGCTTGCCCTGAGGGCCAATGGCGTCGGTCAATGCTTTGCTGTTGGCTGCTTTTGGCCTTATCTGCATCACTTCACCCAGTTTGCCACTGATCTCATCCACTCGTCCCAGCGCAATTAATTCAATTTGTTCTTCCCAGTCCCGTTGCAACTGCTGTTCCTGAAGGGCGTTTGGCTGCCATAAGAAACCTGTCCCTATGGTGCGATCAACCGGGGCGATGTCTCGCTCCGCTAAAATCGGCAGCCACAATACATGACTGAGCTTTTTCTTGACTGTGCTGTCTTGCCAGCGCAAACCTGTCAGGTTGGTCAGAGGTACTACAGACACATAGGTGGTTTCCAGCGGTTTACCATTAAAGCCAATCGGTAAGGTTTTCAGTTCGACACCGATAAATTCAAAATCAGGTACGGGTTTCGAACCTGCGCTGGCGCCGAGTACATACTCAATCAGCTGACCGGGCCAGCCTTTTTCCCGGCTCAGATCCTGTGGGGTTTTAAAATGAAATTGTGCCGCCAGCTCTCCCAGCGTTTGTCCGGCGATGACATCTACACGGGTCATAAGTTCGGCAATTGAGAGGGGCGGGGTTGGTTTTTGCACGGTCTGGCTCGCCATTGTCTGATTGGACCCGTATGGTAACAAAAATAAATTGATAATGTGGATGAAAACTGGTTTGTGTGTTTTTTGTACGTTAACGTTGTGGGTTACTCTTTAAGCGGTGACTTTCTTACTCTTTATATTTAATTTTATGATTTATATGAGCTTTTTGAATTTTGCTCCACATAATTAAAAGGTAAAAGCAGCCCGGTATTGGATAAATACAAGTATATAAACATAATTATCCACAGATTCTGTGGAGAAAATGCAGATTTCATCGTGTTATTGTGGATTTGTCTGTAAAATCATCATGAATAATTAAACTTATGCACAAGTTGTGGGTAAGTTGCGTAAAAGCGGGAATTAAATTTGCCCAGTGCCCTGAGTTGTGGAACAATCAAAATCATATCAAACAAATATACGAGGCACTTAAGGTGATTGATGCCGAAGGATTTCGTGCCAATGTAGGAATTGTTATTTGTAACAATCAGGGGCAGGTATTTTGGGCGCGACGCTATGGCCAGCATTCATGGCAGTTTCCGCAAGGTGGCGTCGATGAAGGTGAAACACCCGAGCAGACCATGTACCGTGAACTGCATGAAGAAGTTGGGCTGCGGCCGGAAGATGTAGAAATTGTTGCCAGCTCAAAACATTGGTTACGCTATAAACTGCCAAAGCGGCTGATCCGCAAAGACTCCAGTCCCGTGTGTATTGGCCAGAAGCAAAAATGGTTTTTGCTGAAACTCAAGTGCAAAGATGAAGATGTAGACTTAATGCGCACGCATCATCCTGAATTTGACGACTGGCGTTGGGTGAGTTACTGGTATCCCGTGCGTCAGGTTGTGTCCTTTAAACGGGATGTCTATCGCCGGGTGATGAAAGAGTTCGCGCCTTTTGCGATGCCCTTTAATCGCAAAGAACATTCGCATAAAGATCACTGGCGGCGTCGTTAATCCGTGCAAAGTATCGTCACCAGTGTTAAATGTGGTCAACAGAAAGAGTAAATAAGCAGTACAGAGCGATTTCTACCAATTTAGGAGTCAGGTGTGTTAGCAACATTACGAACCATCGCGGAGGTGGTCTCTCAGCAGGATAACCTCGAAACGGCTTTATCTCGCTTTGTGATGATGGTTAAGGAGGCAATGCACACCGAGTGTTGTTCTGTTTACTTTGCCGATTATAGTCAGGACAACTTCGTGTTGATGGCCAGCGATGGTCTCAATCCGGATGCGGTTGGCCGGTTTCGGGTTGGCTTCACAGAGGGTTTGGTTGGACTGGTTGCCCAGCGTGAAGAGCCAATCAACATTGCCCACGCGCAGAGTCACCCCAGGTTTAAATTACACGCCGAAGTACATGAAGAAGGCTATAATGCCTTTTTGTCGGTCCCCGTCGTGCATCAACGTAAAGTGCTGGGCGTGATAGTGGTTCAACAGCGTGATGAACGGGTGTTCAGTCATGATGAAGAGTCTTTTCTCATTACATTGTCTGCGCAGCTTGCCTCACAGCTTGCGCAGGTTGAGTTACAGTCCGTCCTGAAGCAAGACGCTTCCAGTCATAAAACGTCGGTGCTCAAAGGCGTTGCCAGTGCCCCCGGTATAGCGCTGGGGGAAGCTTTTGTGGTGATCCCTAAGCTCGACTTTGCCAGCATTGAGTCTCAGCAGTGCGAGCAAGTCCATCAGCAGCGACAGCTGTTTCAGCAAGCCGTTGCCGCCACCCGACAAGAATTTCATGTACTGAAAAATACCCTCAGTGACTCGTTGCCCAAAGAAGCGCTGGCGGTATTCGAAGTTTATCAGCAGCTTCTGGATGCGCGCAGCCTGGGCCAGCGTGTTGAGCAACAGCTGGAGCAGGGATGGAACGCAAAATCTGCATTAAAGCATGTGATTATTGAGTTGGTGACGCAGTTTGAAGCCATGTCCGATCCCTATATCCGTGAACGCGCGGTCGATGTCAGAGATTTAGGGATCAGGGTATTACATCACCTGGTCAGCACTGAGAGCATGGTGAAAAGCCACCCGGATAACACCATTTTAATTGCCAACGAGTTGACCCCGGCGATGCTGGCCGAAGTACCTAAAGATAAGCTCAAAGGGGTCATCAGTGTTCATGGGTCAGCGAACTCACACGCTTCGATTCTGACCCGGGCAATGGGGATCCCCGCTATCTGGGGGATTGAAGATATTCCTTTGTTGCAGTTCGATGGCAAAGATATGATCCTCGATGCCTATGCGGGGCGCGTTTATATTTCGCCTTCTGAGGTTTTGCGCAACGAGTATTCCGCGCTGAAGCTTAAAGAAGGCCAGCTACATGATAAATTTGAGGCTGAACACCACTTAGCGTCTGTCACCGCAGATGGTGAGCGGATCAGCCTGTTGCTGAATGCGGGTCTGGATCTGTCTACTGAACACCTCAGTGCTAAATACTGTGACGGTGTAGGCCTTTATCGCACTGAAGCCTGGTTTATGCAACGTGGACAGTTCCCGTCTCAGGCCGAGCAGGAAAACTGGTATCGTGACGTGCTGGCGCGCTATCATCCAGAACCAGTCGTTATGCGTACTCTGGACATCGGCGGCGATAAAGTGCTGGACTATTTTAATATCAGTGAAGATAACCCCTTCCTTGGCTGGCGTGGGATACGGGTCACGCTCGACCATCCTGAGCTGTTCTTAGATCAACTCAAGGCCATGCTCAAGGCCAATGCGGGCCTGGGTAACTTGCGGATCATGTTGCCTATGGTCAGTCACACTGAGGAAGTGGATGAAGCATTGGCGCTGCTGGAGCAGGCATATTTCGAGTTGCAGGAGGAATGGGCCGATCAGTTTTATACTATCGATAAACCCGACATCGGGGTGATGCTGGAAGTACCATCCAGTATTTTTTTACTGCCGGAATGGGCCGACAAAGTTGATTTTTGCTCGGTAGGCAGTAATGACTTAACACAATACTTATTAGCGGTAGACCGGGCTAATGCGCAGGTGGCTGAGTTGTTCGAACCCTATCACCCCAGCGTGCTACGGGTGCTAAAGAAAATAGCTGACGACTGCCAGCAGCTGGAGCTGCCGTTTAGTTTGTGTGGTGAACTGGGTGGTGAGCCCCAAGGTGCAATTTTACTGGTTGCAATGGGATTTCGTCGTCTTAGTATGAACATTTCCTCATTAAATAAAATAAAGTGGACTTTGCGCAGGCTGGCGGTCAAAGATATGGAAACTCTGCTTAAGCAGTGTCTTGCGGCATCCAGCGCCAAACAGGTTCACAGACTGTTGCGTGAGTTTCTGATAGCGCAAGGCCTTAGTGAACTGCTTTACACCAAAAGTGATACGGCCTGAACCGTGACTGGAGGCCTGCGCACAGATACGCTACTATAACGCGCCCATAATAATAAGAGTGTCTTTATGACAATCAGTGTGCTACTCATTTTAAGCTGCGCCTTGCTTGGCTGCATTGTCGGTTTTCTTGCCGGATTACTTGGCATCGGCGGAGGCTTGATCATTGTGCCTGTACTGTCGGCAATCTTACTGTACTTTGAAGTGCTGGCCGATGAGCCTGTTATTGTTGTTGCTATTGCAACGTCACTGGCATCAATTCTATTTACGTCAACTTCCTCTGCGCTGGCTCACCACCGAAATCATAATGTGCCCTGGGAGATTGCTCCCTGGGTGATGACGGGTGTGGCTGTTGGTGCGTTGATCAGTGGGTTTATGGTCGCGCTGATCCCGGTGCACTGGGTAAAGTGGACGTTTGTCATTTCGGTGTTGTTAATAGCTGCTAAAATGGTGTTCAGCACACGCACAAGCGCCCCGAAAAAGCCACGTGAACTGCCATCAGGTCCTGTGCTTACTGCTATCACCACGTTGATGGGGGCACTGTCTGCCATGATTGGCATAGGTGGTGGCGTGCTGATTGTCCCGCTGCTGAGCTACTTCGGCGTGGATATGCGCAAGGCAATCGGTTGTGCGGCGGTCAGTGGGATCGTTATTGCTTTGTTTGGCTCCGTGGGATACATAGTGTCGGGTGGTCAGATATTGAAATTAACCGACGGTTTTGCTGGTTTTGTGTATTTACCAGCATTATTTGGTATTGTGCTGACATCCTGGTTTGTTGCTCCTGTCGGAGCTAAAGCAACGCACTACCTGCCGGTGCCAGTGATTAAGAAAGTGTTCGCGTTACTGCTCGTGGTGATTGCGGGAAAAATGTTATTTTATTGAGGGAAAGCGATGGCTTTGCAGTTTCCAGAAATCGATCCAATCATTTTTTCGATTGGACCCCTAAGTGTACGCTGGTATGGCGTGATGTATCTGATAGGTTTTGCGTTTGCCATGTGGTGGGCAAACAAAGAGGCCGACAAACCTAATTCGGGCTGGACCAAAGATGAAGTCAGTGACTTGCTATTTTATGGCATGCTGGGAGTCATTCTGGGCGGGCGTATTGGTTACGTATTGTTTTACCAGTTTAATCATTTCCTTGAAAATCCGATGTACCTATTACGTATCGACCAGGGTGGCATGTCATTCCATGGCGGCGCACTGGGTGTCATTGCAGGTATTTTTATTTTTGCCTGGCGATTCAAAAAGTCACCTCTGACAGTTGGCGACTTTGTGGTGCCTATGGTCCCAGTGGGCCTGCTGGCAGGACGTATTGGTAACTTCATTAATGGTGAATTATGGGGTCGCCCAACAGACGTGCCCTGGGCTGTGGTTTTCCCGACAGGTGGTCCGCTTGCACGTCATCCGTCACAACTCTACGAAGCCTTTTTGGAAGGACTGGTGTTGTTTATCATGTTGATTTGGTATCGCAAACAGCCGCGCCCTGCTGGCAGTGTTGCTGGTTTGTTCCTGGTTGGCTACGGCACTTTCCGTTTTATCGTTGAGTACTTCCGTGAACCGGATGCCCATATTGGTTTGTATGCCGGCATGATTTCTCAGGGTCAGATCTTGTCCTTACCTATGATGATTGGTGGCCTTGGCTTGATGATCTGGAGCCACAAGCGTACGGCGACTGCACGCGCGTAAACCTCAGGGGGACCCTAATCTCAGGGTCCCGTTTTGCCCGCCAATAAATCCCGTCGTGAATTAGTTACCCCAGCCTGCGAACGTAGTATACTTTCGTGCCAGATAACCCCTGAGTCGGGTCAATAGTGAGATCATTTGAGGAGTAAAGCATGAAAGTGTATTTGGAGTTGTTGCGGGATGTATTAGAAAACGGCACCCAGAAAGGGGACCGCACAGGTACTGGTACGCGCTCCGTGTTTGGCCGTCAGATTCGTCACAATCTTCAGGATGGCTTTCCGCTGCTGACCACCAAAAAGCTGCACTTTAAGAGCATTGCCAATGAGCTGATCTGGTTCCTCAAAGGCGATACCAATAAAACCTGGTTAAATGAAAACGGGGTGAAAATCTGGGATGAATGGGCACTGGAAAACGGTGATCTTGGCCCAATTTACGGCAAGCAGTGGACAGCCTGGCCGACCAAAGACGGTGGTGAAATTAATCAGATCGACTATGTCGTTGATACTTTAAAAAACAACCCTAACAGCCGTCGTATTTTGTTCCATGGCTGGAACGTTGAGTATCTGCCGGACGAGTCGATGAGCCCGCAAGAGAATGTTGAAGCCGGTCGTATGGCCTTACCACCTTGTCACTTGCTCTATCAGTTCTACGTGGCGGACGGTAAGTTATCAGGGCAGCTGTATATTCGCAGCTCAGATATTTTCCTGGGGCTGCCGTATAACATCGCCAGCTTGTCTTTACTGGTGCATATGCTGGCACAACAATGCGACCTTGAACCTGGCGAAGTCATTGTCAGCTTTGGAGATTTGCATGCTTATTCAAATCATATGGAGCAGATTGAACAGCAGTTGCAACGGGAGCCTAAGGGGTTACCAACGTTAAATATTCTGCGCAAGCCTGAGTCTATCTATGACTACCGATTCGAGGACTTTGCGATTGAGGGTTATAACGCCGATCCCAACATCAAAGCTCCTGTTGCGATCTGATTTTAAACTGTTCTATACCAATTTGGTGTTAGTTATGTGGTAGGCGGCCAGTGAAGGCCGCTTGTTGTAGCAGGAGTAAGGCGTTATGTCCATCCATTCCAAAATAACTCAGTTAGTACATCATCGGCTCGTTGGTATGTTGGCCACACTATTGACAGTAGCCGGGTTTTTGTCCGCTTGCAGCTCACAGCCATCAGTGGACGAAGAAGCTGAAGCGCGTGCCAGGGCTGAGTTGATCAAGACCTACAATGAACACAAAGCAGGTATTGAGCGTGTTGCTGCGATGGAGCAGGACTTGTCTCAGCTTCTGATCTTATTATCGTCTGCTCATGACATACAGCCGCTTGAAGAGAAAATCGCTCAGTCAGAGAAAAGTGTTGTGACTCATCAAGTAGAGCCAGCTTCCGCCAGCGAATTGTTCAATGCACCAAGCGAAGGTTCCATTGTGGTGCAGTTTGGGCGTCACCTTTTGAACGCACGCGCTCGAGCACAAAACGACCGGATCAGCGCATCTTTGTCTCTCATACAAAGTTACTACCCAGAGATGTTTAGAAATGTATCATTATATTTACAAACACCGGCGGTAAATGATACTCAGTTTTACCTTTCCCAGGCTTCCGGCTTCCTGTCTGTACAAGAAAGTGTCGTGTTCTGTCGTCTTATTCAAGCCAGTGGCCAACCTTGTAAATTGGTTAACTAGCTAAAAAGTATTGAAATAATATTAAAGATTCTGTATTTAGGTACGATATAAAAGAAGTCTGAGTAGTGTTTTTATTCAAATTGAGCACCTTTCTACCCAAGGGCACTCGAATGAATTGATAAAATCACTATAAAGTCTTAGTTGTACGTTCAGTGCAAAGCGCTGCACGTGTGGTTTGGCCGGGTATGGAAGCGGCTATTTAATGAAAAGGACTAGCTGATGGAAAAGTTAATGAACAAGTACTCTCTACTCTCAATTTTGGCTGCAATGCCTTTACTGGCTGCAGCGCAGCCTGCGGAATTCAAAGCATCCGTAACAGTAAGAAATATCTTCACGTTTGAAAATGCCGAGCCACTTAGCTTTGGTACAATACGTGCCAGTGGTGACACGGGGGGGGTTGAAACTGCGACTCTGGTTATTGCTGCAAACCCTAATACCGCGCCTCGGGCAGATTCAACCGATGTGACAAAAGCGGAGATTGCGATCCTGGAACCTGGTACGCCAGCAAAATTTACCGTTGATGGCGTTTCACCCTATGCGACGCTGACTATTACTGATCCGACAGAAACCGATGTCTTACCGATAGATTTGCCGCCAACAACACCCGGCTTTAAGCTAGGCACTTTCACCTACTATGTGACTTCTGGTACATCTCCAGCCCCGGCAACAACCACAGTACAGGCTGATGCTGACGGTAAAATTGCGTTTAATGTGGGTGCAACGCTGACAACAACCAGCGCCGCTGCGGGTAACTATATCGACGGCGAGTATGAAGGTACGTTCAGCGTTGAGCTGAGCTACTAATCTGCTATGGCGGGTGAGCGATTTGCCCGCCAGTTTAGTATGAAGGCGCTTTTGCTATTCGTCAGCTTGGTGGGCAGTATGCTCTGTCAGGCGAGTATTATACTCAATGCTGATCTGAACTTTGGCACTGTTATTGTGGCAGACCCCAGTGTGGTCGGCACGGTTACTGTATCCCGGGGCGGTGGAACAAGCTCCTCTGGCAGTATCTATGTGGTCGAAAAAGGACACCCAGCAGAGCTTGTACTGGAGTCTTTTCCCATCGGTGTCTATCTGAATATCTCCACAGATATACTCAATGATGAGCTGGCACATACTCAGCTTATCAGCCAGGGAACATTGCGTGTTATCCAGCTTCATCATCCTGCCAGGGTCTTCGCTGATCAATATGGTCGCGCCCGGCTTGTGATAGGAGGCACATTGCAGAGTATGCCCCATGCTGGCAGTTACCTGGATGGACAGTATGAGACAACCATCAGCGTCGAAGTCAGCTATTAAGTAAGCACAGACTCTCTTTCATCGCCGTTAGAAGTAGAATAGGCAAGATCCAATGAAATATATTACTCACATCATGCTGTTGGTGCTGTTGTTTTGCGCCGCTCAGTCTCAGGCCAATTTATTGATTTCACCCACCCGGGTCGTGTTTGATGAGCGCCAGCGAAATGCCAAAGTATTTCTGATCAACAACAGCCAGGAGTACAAAACTTACCGTCTGAGCTTTAAAGAAAAACTGGCACTGCCAGAGGGCGGGTATAAAGATGTGTCAGAGCAGGAAAATCCCAGGCGTTTAAGTGGGTTACTCAGAATGACACCGAAGCAGGTACGCCTTGCACCAGGCGAGCGCCAGGTCGTTAAACTGGCTTTGCGGCGAAAGAAAGACATGGCTGCGGGTGAATACCGCTCACACCTGTTCTTTCAGGCACTGCCTGAGAAAAAAGACTCGGCAAAAAAGGGGGTTGGGATCAGGCTGAATATGATTATGAGTTACAGTATTCCAGTGATTTATCGTCAATCGGCATCTGTGCCGCAGGTCACCATTGATAGTGCTAAGGTGAGCCGGGGAGAAAGTGGTCGTTATGATACCCTTAAGCTGGCGCTCTCTCGCCAGGGAGATGCCAGTACGTTTGGCCAGGTAAGTGTTTTTTGGCGCAGACACAACACAGCTAAATGGCAAGAAGCCGCCATTGTGAGCAGCTATAGCATTTATCCGGAGGTCAGTCAGTCGCACTTACAGCTAAAGCTGATAGATCCGAGTATTATGCAGGGGGCGCGTGCCGGGGAGCTAAAAGTGGTGTATACCGGCAGTGGTGAATATCAGGGAATACCATTTGCGGAGCGCATCTTCCCTGTCACGTTACGCTGACCCCGGTGGTCAGATGGTGAGATTTGTTCTGATCCTGCTACTTGGGCTGGCATTGGGAAGCGCCATGCCTGTCTATAGTGCTCAGCAGCAGGATCTCTCCAAAGCCCTCAGTACGTTGCAACGCATCCAGGCTAAGCTGACACAATCTAAAGCCAGCCTGGCAGTGCGCAATCAGTCAAAACAAACAGGTATCCCGGAAGGGGAAGATTTGTTCTTGTCTGTGTATGCCGACAATGTCTATCTGGGTGAAGTGTTTGCGGTTAAAAGTCAGCAAGAGGCAAAAATTGAATTGCGCAGCTTGTTTGCCGTACTGGATTTTGCCATCAGTGATGACGAAGAAACCGATTATTTCTCCGGCTGGTATTTCAGCCCTGAACGCACCTTTTCCTTTGATAGCGCGCAAACGGTGGCGCAGGTCAACGAACAGCAATATGTCGTTGCGCAGCAGGATGTATTGCATGCGCAGGGTGAAGTGTTTGTCGAGTCTGCCTTAGTTGCGGACTGGTTTGGACTCGATTTACAGTTCAATTATACAGATCAAAGGCTCAGTGTGCAGACACCTGAACCATTGCCAGCGCTTGAGCGTCAGGCTCGGGCGGCGCGTCGTTTGGTTCAGCATCAAGGCAATTCGGCCTCCAGGTTAACCTGGAAACCGAATGCTTACCAGATGTTGTCGTCACCACTGATGGATGTTCAGTTTGGCTATCGTCGTGACAATAAAGAGGACGCGTACTACTACTCTATGCTAGGGGCACATGATCTGGCGTTCTGGAATGTCGAATACTTTGTTTCAGGCACAGACGGAGATGTTGTTGATCAGGGCCGCCTTAAAGGAAAGCGCGAAGATGGGCAAGGTCGCCTGCTGGGGGGGCTTAAAGCCACTCAGGTTGAGGTGGGCGATATACTTGCAACACACGTTGGCGCCGGACAACCCTCAGGGCAAGGTGTTGGGGTGCGTGTTGCCGACAGGCCGCTGCACAATGAAGTTCAGGAGCAAAGCGTCCAGATCAGTGGTTCGGTTCAAGCTGGCTGGGACGTTGAGCTGTATCATAACGGCCTGCTAGTTGCACAGCAGCTTCAGGTTCAAACGGGTCGATATGATTTTGACCGCATTCCCCTGTATTTTGGCAGCAATCAGTTTGAGCTGGTTAAATATGGCCCTCAGGGGCAAGTAGAGCGTGAACAGCGCAGCTATTTTGTAGAAGGCACGGGGCTGGACAGTGGCCAGGGCTATTTTGATGTGTCAGTAACAGATATAGGCGGTTCGGTGTTTAATAATGGAACTGCACCAGCGTCTCGTTCGGGTTGGCAGTTCGATGGCCGTTACGATCTCGGTCTGTCTGATGATATCTCGGTGTATGCGGGTATCTCTCAGGCTTTAACGAATGAGTCGGTGACAGAGCGCATCCTGACGACAGGTGGTACGCTGAGCCTGTGGAAAAGAATGCTGCTAAATCTGGATTTATCCCACGACAGTGACGCTCAGCATCAGGCTCAACTCAGTGCCAGAACCGAGTGGGCAGGGCAGGCCGTTAGTACCAGCTGGCAAACACAACGACGACGGCTTACAGGCGCACAAGCAAGCGAGGAGTATCGCCACAGCCAGGGTCTGAATATGGTGATGTCGGGTACGGTTAATGTATTCGATAAGCCGCTGTCTTATCAGAATCAGATACAGTGGAATCGCACCGATCAGGGCAGCGAATACACAGTGTTGAGCAATCGGGTGGGCACGTCATTTGGCCGTGTGAACATCAGCAATCAGCTACAACGGCAATCCAGCAGTACTGCAAAGGACCATGCAACCTCAGGTCAGCTGCGATTTCAAACCCGTTTAGGTCGCGTCTTTGGCCGACTGATTTTAGATTACGACTTGCATCCATACAGCGAGTTAACTGCATATGAAACGAGGTTCTACCGCAGCCTGAACGAGCAGTTCAACGTTGAGCTGAGCTTTCGGGAAACACTTGATACCGACTATCAAAGAAGTGAGTTAGGCCTTAACTGGCTGGGTGATAAATTACGCCTTAACAGTCAGTTTAGCTACGACAGTGATGATGAGTGGTCGCTTGGAGTCAATGGCCAGTTCAGTTTCGGGTATCACAACGAGAGTGAGCAGTTGTTGGTCAGCCAGCGGCGACTGGCGAGCAATGGGGCTGTACTGGTTAAGGTCTATCTGGATCACAATGCCAATGGGGTGTTTGATGCGGATGATGAAGTGGTGCCTGATGTGCGGATCCGGGCGTTGCAAAACTACATGCAGGGTAAAACCGATGCGCAGGGGCTGGTTCTGCTCAGTGGTATGCCTGTTAACCAAAAAACTGACATGGTGATTGATCCTCAGAGTCTTGAAATGCCTTTTGTTGTCCCGGCAAGTGAAGGGGTTGCAATCACGCCACGGCGAGGCTTTGTGGAGTATCTCGAATTTCCCCTCGTGAACACCAGCGAAATAGAAGGGGTGGTGTACCAACAAACGGACACTGAGCATGCGCCCCTGCCTTATGCGGAAGTATCTTTGATTGACGAGCTGGGGCAGGAGGCAGCCAGAACCGAGGCGGCATATGATGGGTATTATGTATTTACAGGCGTTAAGCCTGGCCGCTATCAGGCAAAAGTGACAAGTGCTGCAAGGCGCGGTCTGGCCCATAGCGATCGGGTTGAGGTGGTCCTGTCCGAGCAGGGCGATGTGCTGGTGGAAGTCGATTTGCAGCTGGCACCACAGTCTGGCAAAGCCGTCACCGTCCTTTCTGTCGGACGTTTTACGTCGCTGGCGGTGTTGAAAACCTATGCGCTGTTGCTCCGCCAACGTCATAGTAGCTTGATATCAGAGCCTCCGTTTTATGTTTTTGATGATAAAACCAAGTCTTATGTGTTGGGGATCGCGTTTATTCACCAGGGCGCGGATACCACACAGTTGCAGCAACATTGCGAGTCATTGCAAAGCGCTGGCGTTCCCTGTCAGCTTGAAGACACAGAACTGAAGTTATAAGAGGAGTGAGTGATGAAGTTATATTGTTATCTGGTATGGCCCTTGCTGGTTGTGCTCAGTGGCTGTGCCAGTACAGGCCAGGATGAGCAGCGCCTTGCCCAACTTGAGCAGCAACTGGCTCAGTTGCATACCGAGGTTGAACAAATAAAGCGCAGTGTCGAGCAGTGGCAGCAGGTTGCGCCTCAGGTCAGTGAATTGCTAAATATTGAGCAAGATCTGAATTTACTGGCTTCACAGTTACAGCTGGCACTGGCACCAGTTGCTCAGCCCGCGGGGGATGTTATGGTTGCAAAAGTGGCAACTCCCCCCAGTAATGTTGAACAGGCTCAGAGCAATCACGGTCCTCTTGGCGTGCAGTCTGCACCCAGTGAAAACAAGGAAGTGCCGGAAGAGGCGCGCGATGTGCAACCTAAGTTAGCTGTAAAAACAGATAAAGCAGAGTTTGCAGTTCAGCTGGCATCAACCAGGAAGCAAAGTCAGCTAAAAATGGTTCATCAGCGGTTGCTCAAAAGTTATCCGCCGTTACAGGAGCAACCGGTGAACGTTGAGCAAGTCGAAATTCGTGGCCAAAGATACTTTCGGCTGAAACTGGGCGCATTTGAAAATAAAGCGCAAGGTAGAGCATTGTGCGACAAGCTAAAGCCATTTCATCCACAGTGCTTGCTGAGTCATTACACAGACAACCCTATCACTTTATAGTGTCCTATCATCAGCATTGTGGATCGTTTTTTGCATTTGTTTCGTCAAATAGAAAGAGGTGATCATTATGCAATTTCCTGCTGTGATAGCCGCACTGGCCCTGTCGGTGCTGCTCAGTGGCTGTGCCGGAATAATGAAGACGCAGCAACAAAAGAAGGTGGAACAAGCGCAACCCTTGCCGACATTGCATCAATACATGGGGCAACTTGCTGCCGCACTGGGGGAGCATAGCCGCCCATTGAAACCCGGTGCCACGGTTGCCGTCACGAGTTTTTATCTGGCGGACCAACTTGGCAATGCCGTTGCCAGCAACCAGGGCAGTGGTCTCAGTACTCAGGTTCAGGAAAGCTTGATCAGCTATGTGACACAGATGGGACTGGAAGTGGTGGAGTTTCGGCTGCAGCGTACTTTAACTTTGTCGGACAGTGCCGATAACTTATTAAACCGTGATGTTGCCCTGCTGCGCGAACGTCATAAATTTGACCTTGCTCTGACAGGCACCATCAGCGAAAGCCACGACCATTACACGATCAATGCGCGATTGATCACTATGCTTGATAGTCGTACGGCATCCGCTGCGACCATATCCGTGCCCAAGGCTGTGCTGTGGGGCAATGAAAAAGCCCAGATGCGAGATGGCAAGCTACATCGCGGCCAGTATTAGTGGAGACAAAGATGAAAAAATCTGTGATAGCACTTGTGTTACCTACCTTAACTCTGTTTGGGTGCGCACAACTGGGTATGACAAAACACCAGGAAACCGCCACATCACCGGGTAAATTCAGTGCGGCTGAACAGTTTCAGGCCCATCCCCGGGGCGTGCAACAAATGTCTGTATCTCAACGTATGGCGGCCAAAAATGTGACGCACTATGTACAGAAGCTGATGCAGGACATGGTGAGCAATGTGAAATACATTAATGACCAGACGCCAGTAGCGGTATCGAGTTTTGTCTTTTTAGACGAAGACTTTAATCACGCAACTTTGCTTGGCAACCAGATTGCCGAAAGCTTTATTCATGAGTTGCATAACTTTGGCGTGCCGGTGATCGATTTTAAAACCACGGACTTTATGCGTGTCACTAAGCACGGGGATTTTATCTTCAGTCGTGACTTTTTAGAGCTCTCTGATGAGCTGCCATTTAAATACGTACTGGCAGGCACCTTGACCCATCATCAGGGGGGGATCTTAGTGAATGCCCGGATAGTGGGTATGCAAAGCAAAGTGGTGGTGGGCACTGCCCAAGGGTTTTTACCTCAGTCAGTGGTGAATGCGCTAAGAGACGGCGCTATTCATGAAGGGATCCGGTTACAACGAGCGGGTGAGTGATCATGAAAACACGCATTCTGAGTGGCTTAACGCTGTCGGTACTGATGTTGAATGGCTGTCAGTTGATGGGTACACAGCCTCCCCCGCAGACAGTGGCAACCACGCCTATGACGCCCAAAGTGGCCAAGTTTCGAGAGATAGAGGTGCTTTATGAAGCACTGGAGGAACAAGCGCCAGAGGCTGAGCAGCCGGTTGATCCGGGGTTTGTGAGCGAGCGACACCGTAAACAGGTGGCCAACTATGCATCCCAGATAGCACTGGAATTGTCCGACTCTTTGTTAGGCGTGCACCCACATTCCGTGGCAGTGACCAGCTTTGTGAGTTTTGATGACACACTCAGAAGCAGCAATCAGTTGGGTAATCAGTTGTCTGAGAATCTGATACACGCATTTCAAAAACTGGGTTATGCGGCCCTTGATTTCAAATCACAGCAACAGATCCAGGTGACCCGCAGTGGCGATTTTGTATTTTCTCGGGACAGCAGAGCATTACCAGGCAAGCCCGATCCCAGCCATGTGCTTTCTGGTACTATGATCTATCGTGACCGGGGCGTGGAAGTCAACGCACGCTTGCTGGATTTTGAAAGCCGGCTGGTGGTTGCCAGTTGTATGGTGACTATTCCCTACTTTGTTTTAGATTCAGGCGCAACCGCGGCCAGATAGCCATTTAGCGGCAAAGTGCTGCCTTTGCCGTTGCCCATCCTCTGTAAAAACATCATTTATTTTATTAAGAATCAAAAGGTTGACCAATTAACCGAAAACGCTTAGTATTTTTCAAAGCGACACGGCCTCTTAGTTAAATGGATATAACAGTCCCCTCCTAAGGGATAGTTGCAGGTTCGATTCCTGCAGGGGCCGCCAGCGTTTTTCTCTTATAAATCAAATCAGATATAGCAATCACACCTCAGTAGAAACAACCTAAAATGGTATAGGTAATCCAAATTACTGGTGGGTTATTAATCCTCACTGTGTGTTCTGCCGAAGTAAAGCGCTTACAGCGCAAAATCTTCCTGCTTTTGTACCATGACTTCGACTAAATCATTGATCTGGATATTATTCAGTGGTCGCTCTGAAATGTTTTCTGCAATCGCATTTTGTGCATTAACCTGAATGATACGCACCTGATTGAGGGTTTTGATGCTTTGTGGGAAAAACTGGTTGGTCGTGCCCTGCATATCTCGCCGATGAGAAATGGTGAGCAGCTGTCCTGCTTCAATGCCGTGATTACGGCCGAGATTAATCACCAACTTGCCTTGCTCGCGATGTAATATTTTACCTCTGCTGGGCAGGCATGACAGTGCAGAGTCCAGGTCCTGTGCCACGCTGTTAAAAACGCTCTGGATCTGCTTGGCATAGTTGGTGCGCCAAAAGGTATCGCTGTAGACATCAACAATCTTGGTCTTTTCAAAAGGCCAGACACCACTGACGGCGTAGTGCTTTTGCCAGACCTTGTCACGGGTCAGGGCATCAAATGCAACAAAGTCGATCTTAAAGCTGCGCACGTATTCCTCATCCTGCCAGAATGCGTAGTCATCGTTGGTTTTATCTCCCGCTGCAATGTCGGTGATCTGGCTCATCAGCACATACTGACTGTTGCTCAGCGTGGTCAAAGAGTCGATCAGTTGTCCATCATACTCAAAGCGTTGGGTAAAAAACGGCCGGGCATTGATCGCATGATCCAGATACGGGATCGGCTTTACGGTGAGATTGCGCTGTGCCAGTGTATGGTAAAGGCGTTCACTGCTGGCTTTGGCGATGTCAAAAATTTGACCCAGGCGGGCCTGGTGCGGCTGAATGAGCTGACTTTGCGTAATGGTCACTTGTTTTGCCACCGCCGCTTGTGCGCACTGCTCCAGTTTGGGGAAGATATCCAGGTGCAAAGTGACGCTGACAATCCCATCTTGCTTTTGTTCAGAAACCAGGTTGATTTGCTGGATCTCGCCATGGCTTTTGATCTTGATTTGATCTTGCGTCAATACTCCATCGGCCAGTGTGGTGACACTAGACACCGTGGCGCCGGAAAAGATCAACGCCTGAGTAATGGCATCCTGCACCGCTTCCTGGCGTGCTTCGGCCAGATCTTCGGTGTGTGCATTGGCATAGCCCGTAACTTCAAACCACTCTGCGCTGGCCCCAAAACTGGCGGTGGCCAGTAACACACTCATAATACGCGACAATTTCATGACTTTATTACCGAACTTTAAGCAAATCTCTTACTTAGTACAGCAAGTCCTGTGCCAAAGGTATTGGCAAGGTTTGTGCATAAAGATTTGTTACTTGATGATATGCCACATGGGCCACACAGAGGAGTTACCCTATGAATCAGTTTAGAGCGCTTTGGCGTCAGCGGGTAGTCACCCTGCTCAAATCCTGTGTTATTGCAGCGGCACTGGGTCTGGCGGGATGTAGCTCTATCATAGACAAGCATGTTGAATACAGCTATGTGAAACCCGACTCTTATCCCGTGCTCAAGGCGGTTGGCTATGCACCGTTGAGCTCTCAGCCAGGCAGCAGTGACAGTGAAAAAATGCTGATGGCCATTAAAGTTTCTAAGCTCGAAGCCTATCGAGAACTGGCAGAGCAGGTTTATGGTCACAGGTTAAGTGCCAGCACAACGGTACAAGGTGCAGTTGCACAGAATGATGGTTTACGCAGTCAGGTGCAGGGCCTTATTCGCGGTGCAAAGGTAATGAAGAGCTATGCGGTCGGGGATATTTATACCACAGAGTTGGAGCTGGATATGAAGCGGGTTTACGATTTGTATATTGGCGAGGTTAAACCACGTAAAGTCGAACGTGTCACTTATTACTGAGCGAGCCTGACGGGTTAGGGCGGTAAATTATGTCCTTTGCTTTCAGTGTGCCTTCAATTTATACTGTTTAAATATACACGTCACCTCAGCGATGCTGAGGTGCATAGTAAGGTGAGTGGGAGATTTGTCGGTGCTTGATCCGAGAAATGAAGCGCAAAAGGTGCTTAAACGTTTGTGGTGTGACAGTCAGTTTCCGGTTGACCCTGTGACCATTTGTAAGTCGCTTGGTCTGGACGTTGTAGAAATGGCGCTACCAGATAAGGTCTCGGGTGCGCTGATCAAAGAGGCAGGTGCCGATCCGGTTATCGTGTTACATCAGGACGACCACCTGAATCGCAAGCGTTTTAGCTGCGCCCATGAGCTTGGCCATTATATTTCCCGTATCGAGTCTGACAATACAGACAAAGAATACGAATATATCGATCTGAGAGGCCCCAGCGCGTCTACCGGCGAAGACGAGGAAGAAGTGTTTGCCAACCAGTTTGCTGCCAACTTATTAATGCCCAATGAAGAAGTGAAAAAGCTGCATCGCAAGAAAATGGCTCACTTTGAAATGGCGCTGCATTTTGGTGTGTCAGTTGAGGCCCTCAAATATAAGCTCAATGCACTGGAGCTGTTGTAATGACGCAAAACAGGGAAGATCGAAAGGCTGAGCAGTCGTCGTTTGTTGCACAAATTAAACACAACGTTAAAGAACAGAAATTTACCAATGTTGACCCCATGCAGGTGCAGAAGGTCAAAGATGCCGAGTCTGACCGTGGCCTGAAACAACGTTATGCTTTGTGGTTCATTGTTATTCTTGCCGTACAGCTTTTGATTATGAATCTGGTACTCGTGCTGGTTGGCGTGGGTAAGCTGCATTTTGAAGAATGGACACTCAATTTATATATGGCGGGTACTTTGGCTGAGGTATTCGGCGTGATCCTGGTGATCACCAAAAACTTGTTTCCTACCAAAGCTTAGTTTATCTAGTCTGATCACTCAGGCTTTAATGTTTTTAACCAGCTCACCCATATTGGAAACAACACTACCATCCTGTCCATAGGTCATTGAGGTTGGCGCACCAATCAAAATATCTTTCAGTTCACGCACGGTCAATTGTGCCTGATGCGCAGCTTGCGCGTTAACGTCATTTTGTTTCTTGCAGCGATATAGTAAATCTTTAACCTGTTCGGTTAATGGGGTTATTTCATCGTGGCTGAACGTGTTTTGCGGGTATTTAGACAAGTCTTTATCGAGCTTTTGCAACTGATTAAGGGTCGTGAGCTTAGTACGGGCGATTTCTTTGAGGTTGTCGCCGTTGCGAGAAGCAAGCGCCTCAAGTTCATCATCCAGAAGCTGGGTCAGAGCTTCCAGAAGATTAATTTGCGCTGTTAGTTGATGGGCACACAGTGCCGTTTGATCGTCCACTTAATACTCTATCCAAATAAATCGAACTCAAAGGCGGCAATATTTTTAGCCAGCTTCTCACTGTCGACCTGATACTTACCTTCAGCAATGGCTTTTTTAAGCTCTTCGACTTTTTTACTGTCGAAAGAGGGGGCCTGTTGCGCTTTTTCCTGCAACCCCTTGAGTTGCTGAGCTTGCGGCGTTAGACTCACCGAATCTGCGGCAGCCTTGGCTTGTGCTTGCGGTTTGGCTGCGGTGTTACTTGCTTCATTTCTTTGTAATTCAGCACGTTGTTGCTTTGCATTTGTTGCAACATTGTTCGGCTGATTTTGACCGTTAATGTTGTTTACCATGATGATGACCCGTTAGTTAAATTGCTTCAGCCTTTATATCGGCAAGCCATTCGCTTACTTTAGCAAAAAAATCAGATTTTGACTGCTACTGAATCAACATCTTTCACCCGTGCAAGCACCGTTTTTCCTGACCTTGCATTTTTGACCCGGATTTGCTCTCCTAAGTTCCCGTCCTGCAAGGCAATACCATTGGTTTTAATCATAAGTGTGCCATCACTGGCCAGAATTGTCACGTTATCCCCCTTGCAAATCATGCAAATCTGAAACATGCTGAGCGGCTTACCTTGCTGGATGCGGCGTTTGGTCTTGCTGCCCACGAGCAGCTTCATATCGTCGATGTTAGCTGCACGCACAAAGTGCTTGGGCCGCATCTCGATTGTTAGATCCTCTGCGGTTAGCAGTACGCCTTTATCAAGCATACGCGTACTGACAATCACAGGTAACAGTGTTTCGATTTTTACATGAACAAACTGAACCCAGGACTCCAGGTCATCACAGCGTACCATGACCGTCACCTGCCGATTGAAGGGCGGGCTGGATTTGCTGCTGACTTGCAGTGGACGTAGACACTGACGTTCTGGAATTCGGGTATCCAGTGGCAATGCCGAAACGTGTTGCTGCTCTTCTTCCTGAGTCGGCGCAGGGATCTGCCCCACGATAAAATCTATTGCCAATTTCTCAACGTCTTTTGACTCATAGGTTTGACCATAAGCAAATGACGTGGCTAAAAAATATGCCACTATGGGAAAGAAATAAGCGGATAATGTAATTTTTAACAAACTCATGATGTTTCGACTATGCTTATGGGGTGAAACAAGGTATAAAGATTTTGCGTGATTTGCCTCACCGCTTCAAGGGCGACTTTGAATGGTAGAGTACAAGCAAACATTGTTCCGATAAGCAGTTTTATAGCAGGAGAATGACATGGCAGGTATTTTGGACTCAGTCAACCAACGAACGCAGTTGGTGGGTCAAAACCGACTTGAACTTTTACTATTTCGCCTTCGTGGGCGCCAACGCTTTGGAATTAATGTATTCAAAGTAAGAGAGGTACTTCAGTGCCCCCCCCTGACAGCAATGCCTAAATCTAATGCGTTTATCAGAGGTGTCGCCCACATCCGGGGGCAAACTATTTCCGTCATCGACATGTCACTGGCTGTAGGCGGACCGCCGATAGAAAATATCAAAGACTGCTTTATCATCATTGCTGAGTATAACCGTTCAGTACAGGGCTTTTTGGTTGGTGCGGTAGAGCGCATAGTGAATATGAACTGGGAAAAAATAATGCCACCGCCCTCGGGCGCAGGTCGTTATTCATACCTGACCGCAGTCACTGAAATTGAAAATGAGTTGGTAGAGATCCTGGACGTAGAGAAGATCCTCAACGAAATCTGTCCAATCAATACTGAAGTGAGTCAAGAAATTGTCGCCGACGGTGAAATGCAACGTGATCTGGGTGAACGTATTGTCTTTATTGCCGACGACTCCGCGGTGGCACGTAATCAGGTGAAGCGTGCGCTGGAACCTTTAGGGGTTCAGACAGAGCTGGCTAAAAATGGTAAAGAAGCCTTGATCCGTTTGAAAGAAATTGCGGAGATGGATTGCCAGAATGATGTCACAGAGCGCGTGGGTTTGTTGATCTCCGACGTTGAAATGCCTGAAATGGATGGCTACACCCTTACCGCAGAGATAAAAGCGGATCCTAAGCTGGCGCCTTTGCATGTTATTTTACATACTTCATTAAGTGGCGTATTCAACCACGCAATGATCGAAAAGGTCGGTGCTGATGACTTTATTGCTAAATTTAACCCCGATGAATTGGCAACAGCCGTGAAGAAATGGGTTCATTGCGATTAATTAGTGGCGGTAATACTTTGGAAAATAAACACT
>NZ_JAKRFZ010000028.1 GCF_022347765.1 Pseudoalteromonas sp. OOF1S-7
AAAACCTGCACGTCCCAGACGCAAAAGCCCCGACCAAAAGGCCGGGGCTTTTCAAAAGTTTAATTTAGTTAAAAACTAAAATTAAGCTTTCTTAGGACGAACCAGAACGTCTACCAAAGTCCAAGATTTTTTCTTAGAGATCGGCGCACATTCACGGATAGTCACAGTATCACCTGCTTGCGCAGTGTTGCTTTCATCATGTGCGTGCAACTTAGTTGTACGCTTGATGAATTTACCGTAGATCGGGTGCTTAACCTGACGCTCGATAGCAACAACGATTGACTTGTCCATTTTGTCGCTAACTACACGACCTTGAAGAGTACGGATCTTATCGCTCATTATGCACCTGCCTTCTGGTTGATAACCGTTTTAACACGCGCAATATTGCGACGTACTTTTTTCAGCTCGTGAGTCTGAGCCAGCTGACCAGTGCTCGCTTGCATGCGCAGGTTGAACTGCTCACGCAGAAGCTCTAGAAGTTCAGCATTTAGCTCTTCTACGCTTTTGTCTTTAAGTTCGCTAGCTTTCATTTACATTACCGTCCGAGTTACAAAAGTGGTTTTGAAAGGTAATTTACGAGCAGCTAGGTTGAATGCTTCGCGAGCAAGCTCTTCTGAAACACCTTCCATCTCGTAAAGTACTTTACCAGGCTGAATTTCAGCAACCCAGTATTCAACAGAACCTTTACCTTTACCCATACGAACTTCAAGCGGCTTTTCTGTAATTGGCTTGTCTGGGAATACACGGATCCAGATTTTACCCTGACGCTTGACGTGACGTGTCATAGCTCGACGAGCTGCTTCGATTTGACGAGCAGTCATACGGCCACGGCCAGTCGCTTTCAAGCCGAAAGAACCGAAGCTAACTTTATTACCGCTATTTGCAAGACCACGGTTGCGGCCTTTGTGCACTTTACGGAATTTTGTACGTTTTGGCTGTAACATTAGTCGCTACCTCTTACTTAGCACTTTTTTTAGCTTTCTTCGGAGCGCGCTTGGCTGGCTTCTCAGCTTCTTGTTTCAGTGGAAGACCACCGATAACTTCACCTTTGAAGATCCAAACTTTAACACCGATGATACCGTAAGTGGTCAAAGCTTCAGAAGTTGCGTAGTCGATGTCAGCACGTAGAGTGTGTAGAGGTACACGACCTTCACGGTACCACTCAGAACGTGCGATTTCAGCACCGCCTAGACGGCCGCTAACTTCAACTTTGATACCCTTTGCACCCAGACGCATTGCGTTCTGTACCGCGCGCTTCATAGCACGACGGAACATTACACGACGCTCTAGCTGTGAAGAGATACCGTCAGCAACTAGTTGTGCATCAAGCTCTGGCTTACGTACTTCTGCGATGTTGATTTGTGCAGGTACACCAGCAAGCTTAGTTACAGCGTGGCGAAGCTTTTCAACATCTTCACCTTTTTTACCGATAACAACACCAGGACGAGCTGTGTGAATTGTTACACGGATAGATTTAGCTGGACGCTCAATAACGATTTTAGACACAGAAGCGTTTTTCAATTCCTTAGTAAGGTATTGACGCACTTTGTGATCACCAAAAAGCTGTTCAGAGAAATCTTTTGTATTCGCGTACCAAGTAGATACCCAAGGCTTTGAGATACCTAGGCGAATACCAGTAGGATGAACTTTTTGTCCCATTACTTATATCTCCTAGCTATCTGAAACCACAACAGTGATGTGGCTTGAACGCTTAAGGATGCGGTCTGCGCGTCCTTTAGCACGTGGCATAATACGCTTCATTGTAGGACCTTCGTCTACAAATACTTTAGCCACTTTAAGCTCATCAATGTCAGCACCTTCGTTGTGCTCCGCGTTAGCGATAGCAGACTCAAGTACTTTCTTAACTAATACAGCCGCTTTCTTTGGGCTGTACGCTAGGATTTCTAGCGCGCGATCAACCGGAAGTCCGCGGATCTGATCTGCAACTAGACGTGCTTTTTGCGCCGAACCAGAGGCGAATTTGTGTTTAGCTAATGCTTCCATCATACCCTCCGATTAACGCTTTTTAGCTTTCTTATCCGCAGCGTGACCGCGGTAAGTACGTGTAGGTGCAAATTCACCTAGTTTGTGACCGATCATTTCGTCTGTAACGAATACAGGTACGTGCTGACGACCATTATGGACAGCGATGGTCAATCCGATCATGTTAGGGATGATCATTGAACGACGGCTCCAAGTCTTGATAGGCTTCTTGTCACCGCTTTCCAACGCCTTCTCTACCTTCTTCAGCAAGTGTAGGTCAATGAATGGACCCTTCTTGAGAGAACGTGGCATGGCAATTCCTCAACTATTACTTAGTACGACGACGTACGATAAATTTATCAGTACGCTTGTTCTTACGTGTCTTAGCACCTTTGGTAGGCTTACCCCATGGAGACACAGGGTGACGACCACCAGATGTACGACCTTCACCACCACCGTGTGGGTGGTCTACCGGGTTCATGGCAACACCACGAACTGTAGGACGAACACCACGCCAGCGAGTTGCACCAGCTTTACCTAGTGAACGTAGCATGTGTTCAGCGTTACCTACTTCACCGATAGTTGCGCGACAATCCGCTTCAACTTTACGCATTTCGCCTGAACGTAGACGTAGAGTCACGTACTGGCCTTCACGCGCTAGGATCTGTACATAAGCACCAGCAGAACGTGCAATCTGAGCGCCTTTACCAGGCTTAAGCTCAACATTGTGTACTGTAGTACCTACTGGGATGTTACGCATAGGCAGTGCATTACCAGCTTTGATTGGTGCATCAACACCAGACTGGATTGCATCACCTGCCTGAACACCTTTAGGTGCGATGATGTAACGACGCTCACCGTCTGCATATAATACAAGAGCGATGTTTGCGCTACGGTTAGGATCGTACTCTAGACGCTCAACTTTAGCTGGAATGCCATCTTTGGTGCGTTTAAAGTCGATTACACGGTAGTGTTGCTTGTGACCACCACCGATGTGACGAACCGTGATACGACCGTTGTTGTTACGACCACCTGATTTAGAGTTTTTCTCTAATAGCGGAGCGTAAGGCTTACCCTTGTGCAGATCAGGGTTAACCACTTTAACGACGTGACGACGACCCGCAGAAGTTGGTTTACACTTTTGAAGTGCCATAATTCTAACTCCCCTTATTACTCGGCGCCGCCGACAAAGTCTAGCTCACTGCCTTCTTTAAGAGTAACGTAGGCTTTCTTCCAGTCTGAACGACGGCCGAAACGCATGCCTGTACGCTTAGTTTTACCCTTAACATTTAGCGTGCGAACACCAGTTACTTCTACTTCGAAAAGCTTCTCAACAGCAGCTTTGATTTCTGCTTTGTTTGCATCTTTTACTACTTTGAAAACAATCGTGTTGTTCTCTTCAGCAGAGATGGTGCTTTTCTCAGAGATGTGTGGAGCAAGGATTACTTTTAAAAGACGTTCTTCACGGATCATGCTAGCGCCTCCTCAAGTTGCTTAACAGCAGCAGCAGTAATCAGTACCTTATCGAAAGCGATTAGGCTTACTGGGTCGATGCCAGCTACATCACGCGTGTCAACCTTGTACAGGTTACGTGCAGAAAGGAATAGATTCTCATCTACTTCTTCAGTCACGATTAATACGTCTTTAAGCTCAAGCTCTTTCAGCTTAGCTACTAGTTCTTTAGTCTTTGGTGCTTCTAAACCAAATTCTTCAACAACTACTAGACGATCTTGACGAACAAGCTCAGAAAGAATGCTCTTGATCGCACCGCGATACATCTTACGGTTAACTTTTTGGCTGTGATCTTGCGGCTTAGCTGCAAAGCTCACACCACCGCTGCGCCAGATTGGGCTGCGGATTGTACCAGCACGTGCACGGCCAGTACCTTTTTGGCGGAATGGTTTTTTACCACCACCAGCAACTTCAGAACGTGTCTTCTGAGCTTTAGTACCCTGACGAGCACCTGCTGCGAAAGCAACAACTACTTGGTGTACTAATGCTTCGTTAAACTCACGTCCAAAAGTAGCTTCGGAAACTTCAAGCGCACCAGCGCCTTTAATTGCTAATTCCATCACTAAATCTCCAGGACTTAAGCTTTAACAGCTGGTTTAACGATAACGTCGCCGCCGATAGCGCCAGGTACTGCACCTTTAACTAAAAGCAGATTACGCTCAGCGTCAACACGTACTAGCTCTAGGTTCTGAGTAGTTGTTTGCACATTACCCATTTGACCAGCCATTTTCTTACCTTTAAACACCTTACCAGGTGATTGGTTTTGACCGATTGAACCAGGAGCACGGTGAGATAGAGAGTTACCGTGAGTAGCGTCTTGCGTAGCGAAATTCCAGCGCTTAACACCACCTTGGAAACCTTTACCTTTTGAAGTACCAGTAACGTCTACTTTGTTTACTTCGTTGAATAGCTCAACAGTAAGCTCAGCACCTACTTCAAACTCACCTTCACCGCCGTTAAGACGGAATTCCCACAGGCCGCGACCCGCTTCAACACCAGCTTTAGCGAAGTGACCCGCTTCTGGTTTGTTTACGCGGCTTGCTTTTTTCTCGCCTGCAGTAACTTGAAGCGCGTTGTAACCGTCTGTTGCGTCAGATTTGATCTGAGTAACACGGTTAGGCGTCGCTTCGATAACTGTCACAGGGATAGATACACCATCTTCAGTGAAGATGCGTGTCATACCCACTTTACGACCGACTAGACCTAATGCCATTTTCCTAAAACCTCTCTAATCTTTCGATTAACCCAGGCTGATTTGAACATCAACACCAGCAGCAAGGTCTAGGCGCATTAGAGCGTCTACAGTCTTGTCAGTTGGTTCTACGATGTCGATCAGACGTTTGTGGGTGCGGATTTCATACTGATCACGCGCGTCTTTGTTTACGTGCGGAGAGATCAATACAGTGAAACGTTCGAAGCGAGTAGGAAGTGGGATTGGACCACGTACCTGAGCGCCAGTGCGTTTCGCAGTTTCCACGATTTCCGCCGTTGATTGGTCAATCAAACGGTGGTCAAAAGCTTTTAGGCGAATACGAATGCGTTGATTTGACATTCTTAAACCTCAATTAAAAGAGCATTTAAAAAGAGCATAAAAAAACCACCGAGGCCATCTCAATTTCTAAGAGGTCGGTTGTTCTTCTATTTCTACCATTGAACTCCAAATCGGAGTTCCTGTTTACGTGCCTGAAATCCAGGCCTATGTATGACTTTCGTGTGACGAATCACAGAAAGTTCGAGCATTATAATGAGACTGGTGATAAATGCAACAATTATTGCAAAATTATTTGTCCTGTGGCTCCCCTGCATTGTGAGTCACTCCGGGCGTCTATACTTTGCGCTGGGTTTGCACACTCCGGGCTTATCATTGTACTGACACAAATGGTCAGTCCAGTTAAAGCCTGATATTCTATACAGCACTAATACGAATCTGGTACCGCTATGCGCATACTTTCTCAGGGGCTTAACCGAGTGGCCCAATGGACCAACTGCTTACTGGTCAGGAGCAAACTGTTGCCGGCTGATCCCGTGACACAGTTTGACCTGGACCCAAGCTTACCCACCTTTTATGTTGCCCGACTCAATTCACGGGCCGATCTGGCTGCGCTGAATGCCATGTGTAAGAAGCTGGGACTACCCAGCCCGATGCAGGATCAGCTGCTGGGTAGTAAAGCATTACCGCGTTTTATCGGCATTAAAAACCCAACGCCCCTGCTGAGCAAGACACCAGGCCCCAGCACGGCGATAGATCAGGGTAAAGCCATTTTCTCTGCCCTGCGCGCGCACCCGGACATCAAAGCACAGGTGATCCCGGTGACTGTCCTGTGGGGCCGTAATCCTGGTAAAGAGAAGCCAGGCTTAGGCACCCTGTTCAGTCATTCACTGACCCCCAGCTGGTTGCGCAAGGCCATGGTGGTGCTGTTTTCTGGTCGCGACAACCTGGTACGCTTTTCCGCGCCTATCGCACTCGATCAGCTGATGACGGACAAAGCAGATGTCGACGAGCTGCCCCATAAGTTGCTGCGCGTAGCTCGGGTACACTTTCATCGCCAGAAACTGGCCGCGACGGGCCCCAAACTGCCTTCCCGCGAAGCCTTATTTAACTCCCTGCTGGCCGCCCCCACTGTGAAACGGGCCATCGCCGATGAAGCCAAGTCCAAGGGGCTGAGCCATGACGAGTCACGCTTAAAGGCGCTGGAGTTACTCGAAGAGGTCGCTGCCAACTATTCCGAAGCCATGGTCCGTGTGAGCGATCGCGTACTAACCTGGCTGTGGAACAAACTCTACAACGGTATCGAAGTCAAAAATGCCGAACGCGTGCATGAATTGGCCGACAAAGGCCACGAGATCATTTATGTGCCCTGCCACCGCAGCCACATGGATTACCTGTTGCTGACCTATGTGATTTACCATCAGGGTCTGGTGCCGCCACACATAGCCGCCGGGGTCAATCTCAACTTTTTCCCGGCCGGCGGGATTTTCCGCCGCTGTGGCGCGTTTTTTATTCGCCGTTCTTTCGCCGGAAATAAGCTCTACTCAGCCATCTTCAAAGAGTATCTGGCCCAGCTGTTTATCAAGGGCTATTCCGTCAAGTTCTACACCGAAGGGGGCCGCAGCCGCACCGGTCGCTTGTTGCCGCCCAAAACCGGCATGCTGGCGATGACCATGCAGTCGATGCTGCGCGGCATCGACAGACCTATCTCCATCGTCCCGGTTTACATCGGTTATGAGCATGTGATGGAGATCAATACCTATCTGAAAGAGTTGGCGGGCAGCAGTAAAAAGAATGAATCCGTCGCAGGGGTGTTTAAAGCCATAAAGAACCTCAAAAACTATGGCCGTGGCTATCTGAACTTTGGTGAGCCCATCCACCTTAATCAGTACCTGAATGAACATCAGTCCGACTGGCGCGACGCCATTGGCCAGGATGAAGGGGCTAAACCACAATGGCTGAATGGTCAGGTGGCACAGGTCGCTGATCAGATCATGACGAACATTAACGCCAGCGCGGCGCTGAATTCCATTAACCTGCTGGCCATGGTGCTGTTGTGTAATGAGCAGTTTGCGCTGAGCAAACAGAAGCTGCTCACCCAGCTGCGCTTCTATCTCACTTTGCAAAACCAGGCGCCCTATGACATCAATGTCACGGCACCGGATGAAGATGCCGAAGCTCTGCTAAAGCATGCGCTGAAACTGGATAAATTCGACGTACTGGAAGACGAGCTGGGTGAGATCATCACCATCAGGGAAAAAGAGCGCACTCTGTTTAACTATTACCGCAACAATATACTGCACCTGTTTGCCGTGCCCAGTGTGATTGCGCAAATGCTGTTTAACCGTTACAGCGTGACCGTGACTGAGTGTCGGGAACGCCTCAGCAGCCTTTACCCGCTTTTTGCCAAAGAGTGGTTTATGCACGACCTGCGCGATGGCTATATTGAAGCGGTGCTGAACAGTTTTGCCCAGGAAGGCCTGATTGACTTTGATGGCCACCTTGCCACGGTCGTCAAAGACAACAAGGCTCTGGCACAGCTTGAAATGCTGGGTAAAGTGATCCACCTGACGCTGGAGCGCTACGCCATCACCGTCAGCCTGCTGTTGCGCGAACAGGGAATTGCACGTGCCACACTGGAAAGCGAAAGTGAAGTGCTGGCAAAACGACTGGGCACCTTACACGGCATTAAGAGCCCAGAGTTTTTTGATAAGAAAGTGCAAAGCAACCTGATCAGTGTGTTGCAGGAGCAAGGGTTTATCTGTATTTCCGATAAGCAAAGCATTAACGCCACACCGACTCTGGCGACGCTGTCTGATCACCTCAATGATCTGCTGCCAGCACGGATCTGGCAGTCTATCCGAGATACTTTATAAAGGGGCAGCCTTTAACCTCATGCATCAGCGCGCTTCGCGCTGGCGCATGACTCCTTCCTGAATGGTCGACGCCACCAGTTCACCCTGGCGGTTAAAGAACTGTCCTCTAACCAGGCCTCGACCATTGCTGGCACTGGGGCTGTCTACACTATAGAGCAGCCATTCATCCATACGGAATGGCCGGTGGAACCACATCGCATGATCTATCGTCGCCACCTGCATATTTCGCTGCATAAAGGACACCCCATGAGGTTGTAACGCGGTCGGCAAAAATTCAAAATCCGATGCGTATGCCAGCAGGTAGTTATGAATACGGCGATCGTCGGGCATGGCACCATTGGCCTTAAACCAGACATGTCGGGTCGATTCCATCACCTCAGGCTGAAACGGATTGTGAAACTCCACCGGACGCATCTCAATCGGCATAGGCTGAGTAAACTTAGCGCGCAGTGGCTCGGGGATTAAATCCGCTTTGTCCTGATAAAACTCCAGCGATGAACGCAACGCTTCTGGACCGGGCACGTCGGGCATCTCAGACTGATGTGACAAGCCAGGCTCATCGCCCTGGAAAGAAGCAGTCATATAGAAAATGGGTTTGCCGTACTGAATGGCGCTGACCCTGCGGGTGCTGAAACTGCGTCCGTCGCGGATATTTTCAACATCGTACACAATCGGCTTGCTGGCATCACCCGGACGCAAAAAATACGAGTGCAACGAGTGCACGTAGCGCCCTGCCGGTAATGTGTATTTTGCAGCCGACAAGGCCTGCCCCATCACCTGGCCACCAAACACCTGCGGAAAGCCCAGATCCTGGCTCTGGCCCCGGTAAATCCCTTGTTCGATTTCTTCGAGCTGAAGTAGATCCAGCAACCCCTGTAATGCCTGACTCATTGCACACCTCTTTCACTGCTTAGCTGATCCCATCATTATACACTATTATGCAAGTAACAAGAGGCATCGCATGGTAAATCAGGTGGTTAAGCCAAGTGACGGACCAACACATAGCCCACATGGCAAGAGTACGATACACTGCTTACCGGCTTTCCAGACAAGGTAATAGACATGGCATACTGGTTATTTAAAACCGAACCCGACGCATTTTCGATAGACGATCTGCATCAGGCACCGGAGCAAAGCACATTCTGGGAGGGGATCCGCAATTATCAGGCACGCAACTTTCTGCGCGACGGTGTACAGGTAGGCGATCAGGTTTTTATTTATCACTCAAGCTGTAAAGTCCCGGCTGTTGTGGGTATCGCCACAGTCACTAAGGGCGCCGAGGTCGATCCCCATCAGTTTGACCTCAGCAGTGATTATTATGATGCCAAGTCCAGCCGGGACAACCCGCGCTGGGTCGGGGTAACAGTGCACTATCAGCAACATCTGGCACGCCCGGTGACACTTAAAGCAATCAAAGCGGATGCTGCCATCACCGAGCTGGCGCTGAAAAAAGCCGGCAGGCTTTCCGTCATGCCTGTCACCGAGGCGGAGTGGGCACACATTTGTCAGCTTGGCGGCACTGAGTAACAGCGCCGAACCATCTGTCAGCGATGCTTTTTCTGCTTGCCCCCCTTCGGGATCATAGAAAAGTACAAAATCAATGCCAGCCAGGAAAACAGCAAGGTGCCAATCAGCCAGCCGTTTTTCTCATGGCCGCGGGTACGCTTGCTGCCTGCGACTAACCCTATCGGCAATAAATACAGGCATAACGCTCCCATCAATAGCAGCAGTTCATCTGTCATACTCGCTCCCAGTTTACCTCAGTATGAAGCACCCGCTGCGGCGCAATGTAATGCAGTACATCACCCCCTTGCAGTGCGTAATCCAGCGGTGGGTTTAAATCCATATCTCGACCGCTAAGGTCATGCGCCACCCCCAGCAAAGTCGCATTATGATGCTCTTTAAAATATAAAAATAGCTGACCGAATGTCAGATTGCCCAGCGACAATGGCAACAGCAAGCTAAACTGGGTATCGCCATGCAGAGTCGATAACAGCTCTTCCTGGATACGACTTGAACCGGGGTCTTGCATCGAGCGCACCAGGATCTCGGCAGACATAGCCGTCGAGCACTCCACATTACGACAATGCTGACGCAACAACTGCGCTTTAGTTTCATCGTTAAAATGGGCACTGATGTGCGCTGCGTCTTTCACCATGGGGCTGAGCTTTAACGCCGTAGTAAAGGTTTGATCATCATCCTGACCATCAACAATGATTTTATCCGCATGGGCCAGTCCGGTGCGCGCCAGCTGCTGATCATCGGTAAAACTCACCAGGCGGACAAAATCTACCTCTGTAAAACGCAGCAGCGGATGCTCCATTTCATCACACACCGCCAGCACGATGCGCCTTGCGATACGCTTGTTGTCAGCCAGAATATATTCGATCATGCGCTCTGTACGCGTTGAATGCCAGCCGAAGATAATGATGTGATCGCTCAGATGTGAATAGTCTTTATCGCCCTTCATTGCTCTTTTAACCCAAATTGTAATTAGTTGTCCCACTTTACCCAGCAAAATACCAAACAGTGCCAGCCCCAGGGGGATTTGAAATACAGCCACCACCCAACGCCCCAGCTCCGTCGTGGCACTAAAATCACCATATCCCACGGTTGATGTGGTCACCACGTAATAATAGATATAGGTACTGACAGGCAGTAAGGCATGCTCCTGTGCCAGCCACAGCAGCGCCCAGGTCGCGCCCATATGCAGCAGTGTCGCCAGTCCAATCAAGGGCCAGCTGGCCTGATCAATGTGCGTTTGCAATACCAGCAGCAAACGCTTAAATAACAAAGGCATCGTCCTTCCTTTAATGCAAGTCTCTGATTTACCATACTGAATAATCAGGATTATGCAACTGAGATACCCCGCTGCACAACACTAACTTGTCAGCTTCATCCTGTTGTATCTGGTCGGGGGCAATTTGTATGCACAGAGAGTGTTAATTTATTATCTAATAAGTATATACTGAGAGAAGGTACGTATCTTAGGGTAGCTTTATGGCTGGAGTATTAGCATCCGTTGATCAACGCACACAATTGGTGGGTGAAAACCGCCTTGAGCTATTGCTGTTCCATCTGCACAGCCGACACCTGTTCGCGCTCAACGTGTTTAAAGTTAAAGAAGTCGTTAAGCTGCCTCACCTGAATAAGATGCCCAATGCCCATCCTAAGATAGCCGGTGTTACCACCATTCGGGGTGAATCCATTCCGGTGATCGATTTACGTCAGGCCATTTGCATGCCGCATTGTGAATACGACAGCGACAGCAATCTGGTGATCACCGAATACAACCGCACCATTCAGGCTTTTCTGGTCGGCAAGGTCGACCAAATCGTCAACACCACCTGGTCTGATATTATGCCGCCGCCGCGCTCTGTCGGTCGCAATCACTATTTAACCGCACTGACTAAGCTGAAACGAGGCGATCAGGAGCTGCTGGTTGAAATCATTGACGTCGAAAAAGTGCTGGCCGAGATCATCGAGTACAATGTGGTGATCCCTGAAAATATCCTGGATAAAAACATCATCAATGAGTTTCAGGGCCGCAAAATTTTGCATGTTGATGACTCTCCTACAGCCCGTCGTCAGGTGTCGGATACTTTGGCACAGCTGGGCATTGAAGTACTGCCCGCCACCGATGGCCATGAGGCCTTAAAGCTGTTGCAACACTGGGCCGACGAAGGCATCAATGTTGAGCAGGAGCTGATGGCGGTGATCACCGATGCGGAGATGCCGGTCATGGATGGGTATCGCTTAACCTATGAGATCCGCAATGACAGTCGCCTGAAAAACCTTTATATTGTGCTCAACACCTCGCTCAGTGGCAGCTTCAACAAAGCCATGGTCGAGAAAGTCGGCTGTGATGTATTTTTGTCAAAGTTCCAGCCAGATCGCCTGGTTGAAGAAATGCAGCGCCGGCTGAAAGACGTACTCAACCGGTAACTGTATATAAAAACAGGTAAGTAATAATTTAAACTTTATATTTTTCATGTGGTTAATTTTAACTACGTGCAAAATACCCGCACCAAACTGGGCTTTGTGCCCTGCCCTAGGTATACTTTGCGCTGAATAAAGACGACGGGCGCAAAGATGGACGTATCAGAATTACTTGATGGCTTAAACGACAAACAACGTGAAGCGGTGGCTGCACCGCTGCAAAACATGCTGGTATTGGCGGGTGCAGGCTCGGGCAAAACCCGGGTGCTGGTGCACCGCATTGCCTGGCTGATGCAGGTTGAGCATGCCTCGGCGTACAGTATTTTTGCCGTGACCTTTACCAACAAAGCCGCCAAAGAGATGCGTACCCGGGTCGAAGAAACCTTACAAAATCCGGTCGGTGGCATGTGGATAGGCACCTTCCATGGACTGGCCCATCGTATTTTACGCGCCCATCATCGCGAGGCCAATCTGCCAGAGTCGTTTCAGATTTTGGATTCCGACGATCAGCTTAGAATGATCAAACGTCTGCTGAAATCGATGAACATCGATGATAAAAAGTGGCCACCCAAGCAGCTCAGCTGGTATATCAGTGCACGCAAAGACGAAGGTCAGCGCCCCAAAGACATCACCGCCTATGACGTTAACGAACAGCTGATGTTACAGGTGTATACCGCCTATCAGGACGCCTGTGATCGCGCCGGACTGGTCGACTTTGCCGAAATTTTGCTACGCTGCTACGAAGTACTGCAACAAAACCCCACACTACTGCGTCATTACCAGCAGCGCTTTCGCCATATGCTGGTCGACGAATTTCAGGATACCAACAGCATTCAGTATTTGTGGCTAAAGCTGCTGGCGGGCAGCGACAGCAACATTATGATCGTAGGCGATGACGACCAGAGTATTTATGGCTGGCGCGGTGCGCGTATTGAAAACATCAAACGCTTTTTGACCGACTTTGACGCGCAAACCATTCGTCTGGAGCAGAACTATCGCTCTACCGGCACCATACTGAAAGCCTCCAATGCGCTGATCCAGAACAACGCTGAGCGCATGGGTAAGAGCCTCTGGACCGATGGCAATCAGGGCGAGCCTATCTCCGTCTATGCCGCGTTTAATGAGCTGGATGAAGCCCGCTTTATGGTCAGCAAAGTGAAATCCTGGCTGCAGGGCGGCAACGCACTGAGCGATTGCGCCGTGCTTTATCGCAGTAATGCCCAGTCGCGGGTGCTGGAAGAAGCGCTGTTACAGGAAGGTCTGAAGTACCGCATTTACGGTGGCATGCGCTTTTTCGAGCGTCAGGAGATCAAAGATGCCCTGTCCTATCTGCGTCTGATCAGCAATCGCAACGACGATGCGGCTTTTGAGCGGGTGATCAACACTCCTGCCCGCGGCATTGGCGACAAAACTCTGAGCCATATCCGCGACTGTGCCCGCGCTGAGTCGCTGCCCCTGTGGTATGCCGCCAAAGCGGTGCTGGAACAGGGCCACCTGGCCGGACGCGCCGCCACCGCTATTCGCCGCTTCATTGAGTTAGTTGAACAGCTCGACGACAAGCTGATGGAACTGGAGCTGGCCGAGCAAGCCAAAACCACCATAGAACTGTCGGGTCTGCTGGCCATGTATCAGGCCGAAAAAGGCGAAAAAGGCCGTGCCCGGGTAGAAAACCTTGAGGAATTGATCAACGCCTGCGGTCAGTTTGAATTGCCGGTAGAAGAAGAGTTCACCTCACCACTACAAGGGTTTTTGGCGTATACCTCGCTGGAGTCTGGCGAAGGTCAGGCCGACGAGCACGAAGATGCGGTACAGATGATGACGCTGCACTCGGCCAAAGGTCTGGAGTTCCCACTGGTCTTTATGGTGGGCGTAGAAGAAGGCATGTTCCCGTCACAACAAAGCCATGAAGAATCCGGTCGTCTCGAAGAAGAACGCCGCCTGTGTTACGTGGGCATGACCCGGGCCATGGAAAAGCTTTATATCAGTCATGCGGAAAGCCGCCGCCTTTATGGTCAGGAAAAATACCACAGCCCGTCGCGCTTTTTACGCGAGATCCCCGAAGATTGCCTGGAAGAAATTCGTATTAAGACGCAAGTGTCGCGCCCGGCCCCCAGTGGTCGTTTCAGCGGCTCGGTGAGCCATGCCGCGTTTGAAGACAGCGGCTTCAGCCTGGGCCAGCGCGTATTACATGCCAAATTTGGGGCCGGCACGGTACTCAATTACGAAGGCAGCGGCGCACAGTCACGTATTCAGGTGAATTTTGACGATGTCGGCAGCAAGTGGCTGGTCACTGCCTATGCCAGACTGCAAGCACTTTAAGCTGGCGCGCCTGCTTACCCAGCTCAAGCAGGCCAGGCATCGTCAGCTGTTGCTGATCAGCGGCGAGCAGGACTGGACTTACAAAGCAGTGCAGCGCCTGTTTCCCACCCTGGCTGATTCAGCATTGGTATTGAGTCAGCACACAGAGCTGCCAGGTGCCTGCTGGCCCGAACATCTGCATCAGGTGCTGGGCCAGGAGTATTCCAGCGTCGTTTACGACCTCTACAGTGGGTTGCTACCAAATAAGCTGGCTGCCGCCGCAGGCACAGTGCAAGCTGGCGGCCTGTTGATTTTACTTGCTCCGGACTTATCTCAATGGCATAGCTGGTGCGATCCGGCACTGGAACGTTGGCTGTCTTATAACGAAACCGCGCAATCCAGCCCCTACTTGCAGCGCTGGCAACACCTGCTAGGCAGCAACTCAGTGTGGCAGATCAGCCAGTCACAGGGCGATTTACTGCCACAACAGTATAACGCGCCGCACGCGACACTCGACACCCGCGAGCAGCAAAACGCGCTCACCCAGCTGACGCAACACTTAGCGCAGCCTGCACCCGGACCGGTGTTACTCAGCGCCGACCGTGGTCGGGGCAAGTCTTCGTTACTGGGCAAACTGGCCGCAGGCCTGCCACAGGTTAGCTTTATCTTGTGCGCGCAGCAGCGCCGCGCGGTGCACAACAGTTTTGTTCATCTTGGCGCGGCACTGGATGAGTCGGTCACCGATAAGCTCAACCAGCTTGCGAACCTGCGCTTTATGCCACCCGATCAGCTACTTGCACAGCGCCCGGACTGTGATGTGTTACTGGTTGATGAGGCGGCAGCGATCCCCGTACCCATGCTGATGTCGCTACTGAATGCGTACCCTAAAGTGGTGTTTTCCAGCACCCTGATTGGCTATGAGGGCAATGGCCGGGGCTATACGCTGCGCTTTGCCAGGCAGCTTGAGCACACCCATCCGCAGCGCCTCAATTTATCTCTCAGTCAACCGATCCGCTACAGCGAGCAAGATCCGCTCGAAGCCCGGTTACGCCAGCTGTTTGCCCTGGATTGTGACTATCAAAAACCGCCAGCACCGTCGGCACCACTGCTATTCGACTCGCTCACAGGCGCACAACTGGCAACGGATGAAGAGACCCTGTCTCAGGTTTTTGCCCTGCTGGTGCTGGCACATTATCAAACCTCGGTGAACGATCTGCGCCAGCTGCTCGACAGTCCGCACAATCGCTTATACCTTGTTCGTCAGCAAGGTTGTGTGGTGGCAGTGTGCCTGCTCAAGCTGGAAGGCGGTTTTGATGCGCAACTCAGCCAGGATATAGCCGCAACAACACGCCGCCCGGCTGGGCACTTAATGGCGCAGCAGCTTGCACAACTGACCGGCAACCCGGCGCTTGCTCAACGCATTGGTGCCCGGATTGTGCGGATTGCGGTGTCTCCACAGCAACAGGGACAGCGCATTGGCAGTCAGCTGTTATGCTTTGCCGAGCAACAACTCAGCGGCCAGGTAGACTACTTCGGCAGCAGTTTTGGCTGTAACGCACAGTTACTCAGGTTCTGGCAAAACCATCAGTACCGGCCCGTTAAACTGGGATTTAAGCAGGACAAAGCCAGTGGTGAATTTGCAGTTTTGGTGATCAAGTCGGTGACTAACATAATTGCACTTGAGCCGCTGCAGCACTGGTTTAAACACCTGTGGTTTAATCAGCTCGGCGAGTTGTATCGCGACTTTTCCTGCACTTTGGTCATTGAATTGTGTAAAACCCTGCCGCACAACACACCCGACTCCTTGTTATTGCAACAACTGACTTACTTTGCCAGCGCCACGGCGGGGGAGCAACAGATAGCAGCCCTGCTCCATGAGTTGATCCGCCGCCATCCCTCGCTGCTGGACCGATTATCAGCCAGTTCCCAAGTCACAATGATTCGGCTATTATTACAACGTCACCCACCAAAAGTATTAGAAGATACTTTGAACCTGGCTACAAAAAAACAACGACAAGCCGCTTTGCGGTTAATAGTGACGGAAGTACATGCTGAAATTGATCTCAACCCTGAGTTGCTGCATAGCCCTGCTGGGCAGCCCTGAGCTCATCGCCGATGACGAGCTCAGGCTCGGCATGTCGGTTGCCCTGAGCGGTCCGGCCAAAGACATTGGTCAGCAGCTCAGACAAGGGGCACAGCTGTACTTTGAGTATGCCAACGCCCAGCCCGATAAGTCCCACCAGGTGGTGTCACTGATGGTGCTGGATGATGGCTATGAACCCAGCCGCACCGTCGTCAACACCCGTTATCTGATTGAGCAGCACAAGGTAATGGCCCTATTTGGTAACATGGGCACGCCCACCGCACACGCGATACAGGCTATCCTGACTCATCACCAGCTGCCGTTTTTAGTGCCCTTTACGGGGGCTGATTTTCTGCGCCACAATACTGCTTATCCGGTGTTTAACTGGCGCGCCAGTTACCTCGATGAAGCCAGTGAACAGGTCCGTTATCTGGTTGATGAGCAGAAGCATAAAGCCATTGCCCTGTTAATCCAGGCCGACGAGTTTGGCCTGACCCTGGAGAAAAGCTTTCGCCAGGCACTGACTGCGCGGGGTCTCTCCCCCAAAGTTACGGCTCGGTTTCGCCGCAACAGTGCCGATATCAACAAAGCCCTCAAAGAGATCATGCGTAGTGAGGTGACGGCTGTGGCAATGATCGGCACATATCAGCCGCTCTCAGTATTTATCGACAAAGCCATGCACCGGGGGTTCAAAGGCACCTTTACCGGGGTGTCTTTCACCTCGTCCAGTGCGCTATTTGCCAAGCTGACCAGCCAACCCACGCTGATGATAAGCGAGGTCGTGCCCAATCCTAACGAGTGCCAGGCACAGCTGTGTGATTTATTTCGCACCCTGGCAGCCAAACACACACTGGCTGTCAGCCCGCAGATCTTTGAAGGCTTTCTTAACGCCGCCATTTTTGTCTCGGCGCTCGACTACTGCCGACAACCTGTTCAACGCACATGCCTGAGCGGCGCAATGCAACAGGTGCTACAAAAAGACCCGACGATCAGAGCGATTTTTGGGCTCACGGGCACGGAGAATAAACCCCGTGTGTATCGATCTTATTTTCAATAATGTCTATGCTTAGGGCATAACGTTAACGTACAGAGGCAGACATGGACTTAATCAATTTTCGGGTAGGGAAAAAAACCATTTCACTTAAGATACTGGATATTCTGCTGACAGAGCGCTACGAAGGTAACCTCACCTCTTTGCCCAACGACAACCCCAGCTTTATGGGAGTAAAGGATTATATGGGCACACCAACGCCCATTTTCGACCTCGGTTTGATATTGAATAATCAATCTTCCTACGACATTAACAAGTCTCTGGTCACTATGTTGCAGGAACGGGAACAAGATCAGAAAGCCTGGCTGGCAGAGCTGGAACGCTGTATATACAACGATCAGCCCTTTACGCAAGCCAAAGACCCCAAGCAATCTGCGTTTGGTAAATGGTACTACAGCTTTAAAACGGATAATGAAGACTTACGCACGTTGTTGGCGCGCTTTGAGGAGCCCCACAATAAACTCCATGCGCTGGCCGATAAGCTACTCACCATTAATGCCAAGGGTGATAAAAATGAGGCCCTGCGATTGCTGGAAAAAGAAAAGGCGACCACCTTTATGAAGCTGATCCGCCTGTTTGAGTCGGCCCGGGATCAAATCATTCTGGACCACAAGCCCATTATCGTCTTCACCACCCAGGATGGTCAGCAGCCACACATTGGCCTGTTGGTCGATCAGGTCGAAGACAACATTCACTGCGATGAGTCGGACATCAAGTCTCTGCATGAAATGACCAGCATGGGATTTGAGATTGACCCTCAGACTCGCAAGATGATGAAAGGCTTAATTAAACAGGGAGAGCAACATAGCCTGGTGCTCGACCCCAGTGCCATCTTTCGACCTGATCACTTGCAAGACTATGAGCCGGAAGAAACCGAGGCCTATGGTTTGTTCTGAATATTCAGTGCTGGTAACCATGAAATGCCCCGCATGGGCTGTGCTAACACATTCGTTATAGCAATAAAAAACGCCGCAAATGCGGCGTTTTTTAGTATTCGTCAAGTAATTACTTACTTGGCCTGACGGCTCGCGCGCTTACGCTCGCTTTCAGTCAGTAGCTTCTTACGAATACGGATGCTTTCTGGTGTTACTTCTACCAGCTCGTCATCATCGATGAACTCAAGCGCTTGCTCAAGCGTCATGATGATAGGCGGTACCAGGTTCTGTGCTTCGTCAGTACCAGATGCACGTACGTTGGTCAGCTGCTTACCTTTCAGGGCGTTAACAGTCAGGTCGTTATCACGTGCGTGAATACCGATGATCATACCTTCGTATACTTCAACACCGTGACCGATGAACAGCTTACCACGGTCCTGCAGGTTGAACAGGGCGTTGGTTAGTGCTTTACCCGCTGCGTTTGCGATCAGTACACCGTTCTTACGTTGACCAATGTTACCGCCTTTGTGCGGGCCGTAGTGATCGAATGTGTGGTACATCAGACCAGAACCTGAAGTCAGTGTCATAAAATCAGTCTGGAAGCCGATCAGGCCACGAGAAGGCATGATGAAATCCATACGGATACGGCCTTTACCATCAGGTGCCATGTCGGTCATTTCTGCTTTACGCAGACCCAGTTGCTCCATGATTGAGCCCTGGTGCTCTTCCTGTACGTCAACCGTGACCGTCTCATACGGTTCTTCCAGCTGACCGTCTACTTCGCGCAGGATTACCTCTGGGCGAGATACCGCCAGCTCGTAGCCTTCACGACGCATGTTTTCAATCAGGATACCTAAGTGCAGTTCACCACGGCCAGATACGCGGAAGCTATCCGGGTTATCTGTTTCTTCAACGCGCAGTGCAACGTTGTGTACCAGTTCTGCCTGAAGACGCTCAAGGATGTTACGTGAAGTAACGAATTTACCTTCCTGACCTGAGAACGGAGACGTGTTTACAGAGAACGTCATGGTTACTGTAGGCTCATCAACAGACAGCGCCGGCAATGCTTCGACCGCATTCACATCACACACAGTGTCAGAGATTTTCAGCTCGCCCAGACCTGTGATAGCGATGATGTCGCCCGCCTGTGCTTCTTCTGCTTCGTGACGATCAAGACCCAGATAAGTCAGAACCTGACCTACTTTGCCGTTACGTGTTTTGCCATCGGCACCAACGATCGTTACTTGCTGGTTGACTTTAACCGTACCACGCTTGATACGACCTACACCGATTACACCGATGTAAGAGTTGTAGTCCAGCTGAGAGATCTGCATCTGGAACGCGCCTTCTGGATCTGCGTCTGGCTTTTCTACCTGCTCAACAATGGCTTCGAACATTGGCTGCATGTTGTCTGACGGCTCGTCCAGGTCCAGCGTCGCCCAACCATTGATGGCGGATGCATAGATAACCTGGAAGTCAAGCTGCTCGTCAGTCGCGCCCAGGTTATCGAACAGGTCAAATACCTGATCCATTACCCAGTCAGGACGTGCACCTGGCTTGTCGATCTTGTTGATAACAACAATAGGCTTCAGACCCAGCGCGAATGCTTTTTGCGTTACGAAACGCGTTTGCGGCATCGGACCTTCCTGGGCATCAACCAGTAGCAATACTGAGTCAACCATTGAAAGTACACGCTCTACCTCACCACCAAAGTCGGCGTGTCCCGGGGTGTCTACGATATTGATGTGGTAATCATTCCACTCGATGGCGGTGTTTTTCGCCAGAATGGTAATGCCACGCTCTTTTTCAATATCATTCGAGTCCATGACACGCTCTTCGTTGCCACCGCGTGTCTCTAATGTGCCAGATTGTTCCAGCAGCTTATCGACTAGGGTAGTTTTACCATGGTCAACGTGCGCGATGATCGCGATATTTCTTAACTTTTCAATGCTCATATTTTTACTCAGAGAAGTTGGCCCTCAGTGATCCTAGTCGAATCGCGCAAAAATGCGCACCTAAGATGCCGATCCACAATTAAAGGTCGCGTATTATCCCCTAATAATGTGACAGATGAAAGTTTATCCAGCTTTTTTTTACAGCCCGGGCCATGAAATGCGCAAAGTCTGCTGTTTTGTCGCTCCACAGTCACAGCCATGTGCTACAGTGAAATCATTGCGCAGCGCACCAGGGTGGTGCGAATTTCAATATTAACGCGCACCAACTTGGTGCAGATTAAGGCTCAATACATTACAGGAAAAAATAATCCCTTTATTAACAATGCATTGTAAAACTGGCACGAATAACGCTTAGTAGTGCGCAAATGCAGAGCACTGCAACAAAAAATAACCCTACGAGTCGGAGGACACATGTCACAATCGGTTTTAGACCTTATTAAAGAACACGACGTTAAATTCGTTGATTTACGTTTCACGGATACCAAAGGTAAAGAGCAACACGTTTCTATTCCTCATCACCAGGCCGATGAAGACTTCTTTGAAGACGGCAAGATGTTCGACGGCTCGTCTATCGCAGGCTGGAAAGGCATTAACGAATCAGACATGGTCCTGATGCCGGATGCCTCTACCGCTAAACTGGACCCTTTCTCAGAAGAAACCACACTGATCGTACGTTGTGACGTACTTGAGCCATCAACCATGCAAGGTTATGAGCGTGATCCGCGTTCTGTAGCAAAACGTGCAGAAGACTACATGCGCTCTACTGGTATTGCGGACACCGTGTTGTTCGGCCCTGAGCCTGAGTTCTTCCTGTTTGACGACGTGAAGTTCAAAACTGATATGTCTGGCTCTATGTACAAAATTGATGCCCAGGAAGCAAGCTGGAACTCAGACAGAAGCTATGAAGAAGGCAACATGGGTCACCGTCCAGGCGTAAAAGGCGGTTATTTCCCGGTTGCACCGGTAGATTCATCAGGTGACTGGCGTAGTGCGACCTGTCTGGTTCTGGAAGAAATGGGTCAGGTTGTTGAAGCGCACCACCACGAAGTAGCCACTGCCGGTCAGAACGAGATCGCAACACGCTTTAATACTATGGTGATCAAGGCTGACGAAATTCAGGAAATGAAATACGTTATCCACAACATGGCGCACCTGTATGGCAAGACAGCGACCTTTATGCCTAAGCCTGTGGTAGGCGACAATGGCTCTGGTATGCACTGTCACCAGTCACTGGGTAAAGATGGCAAAAACATCTTTGCTGGCGACAAGTACGGCGGTCTGTCTGAAGAAGCGCTTTACTATATCGGTGGTATCATCAAGCACGCCAAAGCCATCAACGCATTTGCAAACGCTTCTACCAACTCGTACAAGCGTCTGGTACCTGGCTTCGAAGCACCTGTTATGCTTGCTTACTCAGCACGTAACCGTTCAGCGTCTATCCGCATTCCGGTTGTACCGTCTGAAAAAGCACGTCGTATTGAAGTACGCTTCCCGGATCCAACTGCGAACCCTTACCTGGCGTTCTCTGCCATGCTAATGGCTGGCCTTGATGGTATCAAAAACAAGATCCACCCTGGCGATGCGATGGACAAAGACCTATATGACCTGCCAGCAGAAGAAGCAGCAGAGATCCCGACTGTTGCCTCATCACTGCAAGAAGCGCTGGATTCTCTGGATGCAGATCGTGAGTTCCTGACTCAGGGCGGTGTATTCACTGACGACCTGATTGATGCATACATCGCATTGAAATCTCAGGAAGTTGAGAAGCTAAACATGACAACTCACCCGGTTGAGTTCGAAATGTACTACAGCGTATAAATTTGTTTTCAGTATTTCGGTGTGTGCAGGCCGTTAAGGTATGCACACTGCGCAATCCGGAATGCTTATTTCAGCCGCATGTCGCTCATTGTTCAGTCGCCTGAGCAGTTAAAGAACTGGCTGACTCTGCGCTCTTAAATCATATGTGTTCTCAAGCCCGCATTGCGGGCTTTTTTCATACCGTTGCAATGGTAAACTTGCGCTAAAAGCACTAAAGTTATAGCTGGTGATGTGCGTCTTTTGAGCAAGGTGAAATCGTGTTACGGCTTTATTGGGTGATTCTGTGTATGGTGTACAGCGGCAGTGCTGTATCAGATCAAAAAGTCTATCGCTGGAAAGACGAAAACGGCAACTGGGTTTACTCAGATGTGCCGAAAAAGGGCTCTGAGAAAGTCAAACTCAGTACCAATATGCTCACCATGCCTGCCACGGATACCAGTATTCTGACCCCCACTCCAGCACCGCCCACAGTCACCTATCAGGCAAAAATTACTGCCCCCAGCGATCAGCAAACACTGCGAGAAAACAGTGGCAGCGTTTATGTGAATGGATTAGTGACACCCCGCTTTGCCAATGGCTTTCAGGTTCAGCTGTTTCTAAATGGCAAGGCCACTGGCGCAAAGCAAACCACGGCGTCTTTTGCATTACGTGATGTGCCCAGAGGGGAACACAAATTGCAGATGAAAGTATTTAATGACAAAGGCATGCTGGTTGCCCAAAGTGCAGTAACCACCTTTTTCCTGCACCGCGCCAGCGTGCTCAACCGTTGATTATAATAACTGGTGTGCTAACCTGCTGTGCACCAACTTGGTGCAAGGTGATCCAATATGGCACAACCCGCCTCTGAACTAATACACGAGTTATGGCAAAATCTCTCCACCGCGGTGATCTTACTGACCGAAGATCTAACCATTTATTTTGCCAACAACAGTGCCAGCGAACTGCTTGGGCTGGGCAGTAAACGCTTACTGAACCAACCTTTTGAAGCGATTTTTCATCACCATATGATCGACATGAAACGGCTCCAGCGTTACGTACTGGACGATGGCGTCGATTGCCAGCAGCACAAGGTTGACGTGGTCTTCATCGATAATCGCGCCAGCACACTGAACCTGTTTGCGCGTCGTTTTATGTTTGCAGATCGGGCTTTTATCCAGCTTGAATGTCGCCGTATCGACGAGGAGCTGCGCTTTGACCAGGCCTTTAATCAGGCACACCAGTATCAGGCTGCCCGCAACCTGATCCGCGGACTGGCGCACGAAATAAAAAATCCACTCGGCGGGATCCGAGGAGCGGCGCAATTATTGCAGTACGAAGTACAGCAGGAAGAACGTGATGAGTGCGCCGAGTTAATCATTGAGCAGGCTGACCGCCTGACCGAACTGGTGGACAGGCTACTGGGACCCAATGAATTGCCCCGAAAGGAGCCCTGTAATGTCCACCGTATGCTGGAATCGGTGATCCGACTGAGTGAACTCGATGGTGCACCCGGGATCCGACTGGTCAAAGACTACGACCCCAGTATCCCGGATGTGATTATGGACGAAGCCAAGATCCAGCAGGTGGTACTCAATATTATTCGCAATGCACAACAAGCATTGGGTGAGCAAGGCGAGATCAAAGTATCGACCCGGATCCGACACAGGGTCAGACGTGGCAAGCAGCTGATGAAAAAAGCCTTACAGATCCGGATCACCGATAACGGGCCTGGTATTGCGCAGGAAATGCAGGCCACCTTGTTTTACCCTATGGTGACCAACAAGGAAGGCGGTTCAGGCTTAGGCTTGTCGATTGCCCAAACACTGGTCGAGCAACATCATGGCTTTATTGATTGTGACAGCTGGCCCGGCCATACCGAGTTTGCTATCTACCTGCCCTTTGAAGCATAAACACATCGCACAGACGTGCGTTCGTAACCTATTTTAAGAAGTGGGATGACACCATGAAAAATGTTTGGCTTGTCGATGATGACGCATCTATTCGCTTTGTTCTGGAAAAAGCGCTGGCTCGCGCAGACTTTCAAACCGAGAGTTTCTCTAACGGCCAGGATGTGCTCACCGCACTGACCTATGACCAGCCAGCAGTGTTGATCTCTGATGTCAGAATGCCGGGCATGGATGGTATGGCCTTGCTGGAAGAGATTGCCGAGCAACATCCTAATCTGCCAGTGATCATCATGACCGCCCATTCCGATCTGGACTCCGCTGTCAATGCGTTTCAAAAAGGCGCCTTTGAATATCTGGCCAAACCGTTCGATCTGGATGAAGCCGTCTCCCTGGTGGCGCGCGCCTATCAGGCCAGTTCGCAAAATAACAAAGCCAAACGCCCCAGCAGCAACGGCAAACAACCCGATATCATCGGTGAAGCCCCGGCCATGCAAGAAGTTTTTCGGGCGATCGGTAAACTCTCCGTCTCCAGCATGAGTGTGCTGATCAATGGTGAGTCGGGCACAGGTAAAGAGCTGGTTGCGGGGGCGCTGCACAATCACAGTCCGCGTCGTGAGCAGCCGTTTATCGCACTGAATATGGCAGCCATTCCCAAAGATCTGGTTGAATCGGAACTGTTTGGTCATGAGAAAGGCGCGTTTACCGGTGCCGACAGTATACGTCGTGGACGCTTTGAGCAAGCCAATGGCGGTACCCTGTTTCTGGATGAGATAGGTGACATGCCTCTGGATGTACAGACTCGTTTATTACGGGTGCTGGCCGATGGGGAGTTTTATCGTGTGGGTGGGCATCACAGTGTCAAAGTGGGTGTCAGGATCATTGCAGCAACGCACCAGGATCTGGAGCGTCTGGTTGAACAGGGCGAGTTTCGTGAAGATCTGTTCCATCGTTTGAATGTCGTGCGGCTTAAACTGCCACCCCTGCGCGAACGCCGGGAGGACATTGCCAAGCTGAGTGAGAACTTTCTCGCGCGTAGTGCTAAAGAATTAAAAGTCCCTTGCAAAGTGCTAACTGCAGAAGCGTTAAGCGCGATGCAGGCATTTCACTGGCCAGGCAATGTGCGTCAGCTCGAAAACAGTTGCCGCTGGTTAACGGTGATGGCACCGGGCGATATTATCAATGTCGCTGATCTACCGGAGGAGCTGAACCAGCCAATAAATGCCGCCGCAGCTGAGGTCATTGAGGGTGACTGGCTGGATGCCTTTCAACACTGGCTTGAACAGGAGCTGCATCAGGGCAAAGAAGACATCTGGCCTCAGGTACAGGCTCAGCTGGAGACCCGTTTGATTAAAACAGCACTGGCCGTGTGTCATGGTCATAAACAAGAAGCCGCCCTGAAAATTGGCTGGGGCCGCAATACCCTGACCCGTAAACTGAAAGAGCGAAACTTTACCTGAGCAGTCGATCTTCTGTATGAAAAAACATCACTTGTTCCTGAAAGCTTGAAATCGTAATTTGAGCATGTGCTGTCGCACACACCATATACAACATTTAAGGAACGACTATGCAAATCACATTACAGAAAAAATCGCTCAAACGCTTGAACAACAAAGCCCCACTGGCTCAGGAGCTAACGCCAAAAGCCGCAGGTGGACAGTATGCCAGCTCGCCTTACAATCCGGGTTGTATGAGCTACCAGGGGCTGACATGTCCAACCTCGCCTTATGATCCAAACTGCTAAGTGGATACCTGATTGCCGGGCACCAACCCGGCAACTTCTGCGCCCGCCTCTCCCTTGACCCCACTACAAAAAGCAAGCACTATGCTGTCATCTAATTCCGATCTTGCATTGTACAATGAAACTACTGGAGCATATCCCACTGATAAAACAGTTGGAAATTCTCAACAGACTGGCCTTTTTTAAAGAATTTACACTGTCAGAGCGTCAGGTATTGCTCGAATCATTCAGCCACCTTTATCTGGTCAGTAAAGACAAGCACGCATTTCGGCGCTTTGATAAAGACAACCGACTGTACATTGTGCTCAGTGGCGAGCTGTCAATCTACACGCAGGATCAGCATCATATCATTGGCCGGGTCGGCCCTGGTGAGTTTCTCGGAGAGGGCGCCTTTATTACTCACAGGGAGCGCAGCACCAATGCGCAGGCATACAAAGATACTATCTTACTGGCCATTACACCCGATGCCCTGACACGGCTGCCTAATGTGATTCGAGAAAAAATCAAAGATAAGCTCATTGAAGGAATGAGCGCGCGGATCAGCCAGCTCAATCATTATATTGAAGATCATTTATAATAGGGACGCCTTGAGTTAAAGGCTCATATTGGACAACATGTTCGATTGAAAATCCCTCAATTGTCAACCAGAAATAAACACCGATATGATGGGCCTGTTAGAACAGCACAATAAGGACAGGACCATGAAACTCACTCTATCAAAAAAATCGATCAAGCAACTTAATTCTACACCTCTGGACAATAAGCAGACACAAGGCATTGCGGGCGGTAACAGCCAGGCGCCTGCAACCTGCCCACAGACTCAACCCGCCTGGTACTGTATGAGTTATCTGGGCTGCGTCAGTAACAAACCTCAGTTTGGCTGCTAATAAGGAGCTGTATTAAAAAAGGCGTCTAACCAGACGCCTTCTTGTAATTATTGTGCCAGTAACGTTTCGAAATGTCCGAACAAGGTGTCCAGTTCTTCGATGGTGTTATAGTGCATACACCCGATACGCACCACCCCACCGTTTTCCATAACACCCAGCTGTTCACATAGGCCCTGTGCATAGAAGTTACCATCCCACACACAAATATGCTGCTTACCCAGGTATTCAGACACAGTGCGTGGCGCGATGCCATCAAAGGTCAATGCAAAGGTCGGTGTACGCTCTGCCAGACGCGCCGTATCAGCGATACCGTACAAACGGATTTGTGGGAATGCCTGCAAACGCGACAGAAAGTGCTCACTCAGTGCCATTTCATGGGCCTTGGTATTGGCAAACGCCGCCCCCAGCCGCTCACGCCTTGGGGTATCTTCCGGCAATCCACTCAATGACGCAATATAATCAATGGCAGCCACGACGCCGGCCAGGCCTTCAAAGCTCTGAGTACCAGTTTCCCATCGGCCCGGTACCACGTCTTTAGCTGGTTCTACTTTGTAGGGCGTAAAGCCTGCAAGGTGGGCCATTTTACCGTAAACCACCCCCACGTGCGGACCAAAGAACTTATAGACAGAGCAAGCCAGGAAGTCACAATCCAGTGCCTGCACATCGATTAGCTCATGCGGCGCATAGTGCACGGCATCAACGTACACCAGTGCACCCACCTTATGCGCCAGCTCGACTACCTGCTTAATATCATTGATAGAACCGGTGGTGTTCGACGCATAAGTCACCGCCACCAGCTTGGTCTTACTGTTCAACAGGCTACGGAAATGATCCATATCCAGCGTACAGTCGGCTTCATTCACCTTCACCGCATGCACATCTGCCCCTTTGTCCTCGGCAGCCTGACGCCATGACGACACATTGGAATAATGATCCGCATTGGTGACAATAATCTCATCACCAGCCTGCCAGTCACGAGAAATTGCACGGCTGAAGCTGAACGTCAGGCTGGTCATGTTGGCACCAAAGACAATCTGCTCTTTGGTCGGGGCATTGAGCAGGTCGGCTACCGCCTGACGTGCATTGTTCATCAGCTCGACGGTCTTATCGCTGGAGAAAAACGCCCCTCCCAGATTTGAGTTAAAGTAACCCAGATAAGCAGACATGGCACTTAGCACAGACTGTGGTACCTGAGAGCCGCCCGGACCATCAAGAAAAATAGGAGAACGACCCGCGACTTGCTGCATCAGGGCAGGAAACTGACGACGCACTTGATTCAGATTCATAATGGCCTCTTATGCAGTAAACACAAAGCAGTCCAGGTATCCTGTCTGCGTGGCATCTAACTTGTTCATTGGCGTTGCGTTGTGCCATACCTCACGGTCATTCACCAAAGCAAACAGGCCATCTTTGATCTCCATCTTGAAACATGGCTCTGCATCTTTGTGTTCATACACCAGCAGCTCACCACCGGCGATATTTTCGTGTGAGACACCACACACACAAACATGATCAAAACCATCCTGATGCACGCCTTCCGGTGCCGGCGGCGTATCACTCTCAATGGCCAGCATGCGGAACTGATGTACTTCAATATCACGCTCTTCGCCGATACCTGTCATTGCTTTAAACTCGTTCAGCAGGTGCTTAAAGCCCTCGCTGTGGATCAGATCTTGTTCCAGGTTTTCATAGACACGCTCAACATTGCCCTGAAAGGTGTTGATTGAGTCGTCCTGCACAAATGCTTTGGTTGGCTGCAGTGCCACCTCACCATGGGTAAATTTCAGTACAGAGTAACGGCGTTTTCTGAATGCACCGTCTGCATACGGGTTATCTGGCAGACGGTTAAACGACGGTTTAACGGCATCGATCTGCGCTTGTTGAATAAAACGAAGTTGTAGCAAATTCTGGTTGTTTACTGCGGTCATTTTGCTCTCGCCTAGGGATGACAATTTGGCGGAGATCTTAATCTATTTGAAGAGGAATTTTGATTTTGAATTATTGGTTTTATTCATCAAAACGAAATTATTAACCTTCTTTTATGAATTGGGTAAATAATAGTTCTAAACAACTTCTGCGCAGAACAACCATTTTGATTATTGACATAAGTTGATACTGCCTGCCCGACATCCGGGCAGGCAAGGTTTAATCTAGTTCAGTGCGTTACAGCGCTAATCTTACAACAAAACTTTGCGCTGGTACTTGCGGTCCCTCTCCCGGCGGTGGAAGCACTTCGGTCACCAGCAACTCGATAAACCCAAACGAATTACTATACGGAATAACGGCCAGATCCCAGTCGCTTCCGTCACGATGAAAGTAGACATGACCCGATTTTAACTCAGCTTCATGCTGAACCTCATTGATGGTCACACAAGCATTGCCATTAGCCTCGGCCGAGCAGGCACTGTTTTCGATCAACCAATTGGCGTTTGAGCCCTCTTCAACCCCTGCCATACGGTCAAACAGATAATCTTTGGATTCTGGTATGCCCGTATCCATCGTATACTCTTTCACAAGAATACGCCCTAAACTGTTGGTTTTATTACCATTAAAGAAAACATTTCTGACAAAGTAATGCCGCTCTGCGGAAACCGCCACCAGTTGATATTCCATTTCATCAAACTCGTCGCAACTGCTGCCTTGTGGACAAGTGCGCTCATACCCGATCAGATTGCCCTCACCGTCCCGAATGGCATAGCGACTGCGTAACAGTTGACCCTCTTTTAAGCGCCCCTGAAATGACGTTGTTGCGGCGCCAAACTGAATATCCAGATAGTCTGGCTGATCAGCATTTTCGAAAATCTCCATGGCAAAATTTTCTTCGTCCAGCTCAACCCCGTCTATATAACGCCAGCGACCAATATAATCCTGAGCTGTACGGGGTGCCAACTCCTGATGTTTAATCATCAAGCCTTTGCTTGGTGCCTGATTGTCAAACTGCGGCACTGCGATCACTTGATATCCCACATCGAATTGTTTTTCAACGTAGAACAGCACCGTCTTGGTCTCCCCATCCTGGCGCTCGACTCTTAACAGGTCTCCCGTCACCGACCAGCTGATCGGCTCAGCAGCCTGGCCGAATACGGTTTGCAGGCCCGTACCGTCATCATTAAAGGTGACATCCAGCGTGGGTTGATTGGGATCAAAACCCGATACGCTCCAGGTGCCGGCCAAATTAAATGGCGTCAGCATCTCTGTATTGGCAACAAAATCCAACTGCTGGTTTTCAACATAGCTGTCGACTTCGACATCATCTTCCAATCGGGTGAATTTTTTCAAAAAGTTGAACTGTTTCGGCATGCCACGCAAAGACAGCTCTAACTGTTCGAGGCGATGAGTTACCTTAACCTGCTTATCCGCGATGTACTCAAAGCCAGTCCACGATACTTCCTGCTGCGGCACAAAGACCATCACCTCACCGGACTCACTCCACTGCGCATCAAACTGGCCATAGGGCGCCATGCTGACTTGTGCATTCTGATCTGCACTGTAAGTCAACTGAACGGTATCGGAATAATACTGTTTCACATCACTTAAAAAGCCATCAGCCTTGATGTCTACCGCTTTAAAATAAGCCTCAACAGTACAATTCTCCATCACTTTCGGGATCACGTATTGTGCCCCTTCCAGCTTACCATTACAGCCAAAGATATGGTCCAGTACATATCCCGGCTCACTGGCCACGGAGATTTCTGCAGTGTTGCCTTGGGTGATCATTTGACTGAGCGGTGACAGGCTCCCCCCCGTCGATGTGTTGGCCGTAACCTGGTGTTCAGGCAGCGGTGAAAAAACAACCGACACCTCACAGGACTCAGTCACCGCTCCAATGAAATAATTTTGCCCATCCAGATGACCGTCACACCCGGTCGCCTCGGATGCCATATAACCTGGCTCCGGTTGCAGATGGAATTGGGCAAATTCACCTTCAACAACCTTCTGATACACAGGGAAGACCTGTCCAAACTCGTCAGCGCTTGCTGTGAGGGTGAACCGTGTTGGCTGATAGTACCAGGTTTGCTGATCCTGCTCCTGACAACCCAACTCGGTTTCATATAAACATATCCGCATCGCTTGCGCGGTATACTCCAACAGGGCCAGTTGATAACTTATACCCGACTTGATGAATTGCAGCCGTCCGTCGACTAATTCAAATTCATGGAGGCTACCATTGATATAGAGTTCATTTTTAGTGACAGTCTTGCCATCCCCTTGTGTGTAGGTCATAGAACCAAACTCTATTCGAGACCAGCTGGCACTGCCTTCATCTTTCACCCAAAACACATGCCAGCCATCGATATTACGTGGATAAAAGACATTTTGCGCCGTGGAAGCCGAGTAGCGGTAAATAAATACACCATACTGATCCATTGTTTGTCCGCCCATGTCATCAAAACGCTCAAACTGACGTTCAAGATAGTAGTGATCGTCTACCGCCGCGATAAGCTGATGGGTCACCCTGGTTTCCAGATGACAATTGGCCAAGGCAACATCACAATATTTGATGAGTTCACCATTTAGCTTAAAGCGTTCACGATAGAAAATACCATCCGTCAGTCGCCATGAATAATGGTAGTCAAAGGTATCAATGTATAAGTCCCCAGAGGCAAACAGATCCATGTCGAAGCGGTCTTGCGCTAAGCCAATAAACCCATTCCAGCGTCCTATCATTGTTTCTGTTGTCCAGCTGGCATCCTCTTGCTCTTTGATCCACAAACCAAATTCAGTCATTGGCCACTGCGGATCACTGCTGTCAAGACTGACGAACTGATAGCCCGCCCCCAGCTTTTTGGTTAGCCAAAAGCTGATCGTACCGCTAGACTCGTCCTCCTGATATTCGATAACTAAGCTGTTATCAACGATCTTCCAAGTCAGTACGCCCTCAGGGTCATCCAGTGATACCAGCTTACCGTCAGCCTGAAACTCAAACTTTTGCGGCGGATCTTGCTCAGTGCGGCCATCCGAATCATGCATTTGCAGATACCAAATACCGAGTATTTCAGCCGGTTCAGGTTGAGCCGTTTTTTGCTTACTCAGTAAGTTACTGGTATAGCTGGCTTCGTATGTTTCCGTTGTGGGGTTATCACCGGTAATCACAGTATTTCCGCGCTCAATAACATCAACTGTTCTGAAAACATCGTTCTCAGCCAATATGGTCATTTCCAGTGACTCAATATAATCTGACCGATTGGTGTTATTTTGCGGAGTAAAAATATGCAATGGCTGTTTTAATTCAATTGTGATTCTATTATTTTCTTGCTGCCAGCGGTCAATCTCAACGGTGTTAATCGCCGTCATAGAGCCCGTACCAGCCTCGTTTAGGTTGATATGGTAGGCCTTTGCATTGTAATGCTTGACCGTCTGCAAAATGAACTCACCACTGAGCGACGCGATTGAGTCGTCAATCAGGTCGCTGTCGTTTTTCATCTCTGCTTTGATCTGTTCAATCAGGTTAGGGTCAGCTTCATTAACATCATCTTCAAACTGCTGCGCCGTTTGCTCATCGTCAACCAGGTCTAGTGTTGAGCTAACTCCTTCTGGCAAAGAGAATTCGTCGTTGTCGACCACAATTTTAATCAGTGCTGCGAGGGTGATTTTTTCATCGGCGTCTACATTTAAAAGCGCCTGTTCCAGCTCAGTATTGGTGGTGAGACTGGCGCCGCTGCGAGTCATTAAAGCGTATTCTGCAGTAGTGACGTTGGTAATATTAACACCAAAGTTTTCTTCTTTATCCAATAACCCATCTTCACCAGCCTGCTGCTCAAGCTGTGCCACCGAATTAAGGACGGATACAAATTTCACCTGACTTTGCCCATCGATGCCTAAAGCTGTCACACTCACCGGTCTATTGGCTTCGCTTTCATCCACCGTCAGTGTTGCCCGATAGGAGCCATCACTGCCCGCGGTCGTTTGCATTACAGACTCACCAGCAGATACTGTGATATTTGCATTAGCTATTGGCTTATCCGTCACGATCCCTGTTAAGGTTACCGAGTTCACTTTTCGCTTGATCAATACCGCTTTACTGGCATTGTGGGTAGCGCCTTTATCATCCGTGACAGTCACACTGAAGGTGATGGTGGTATCTTCAGTAATGTCGGGTACTGTGTAAGAGGGAGTGGCGCTATTTGTGTCTGTGCCGCTCAGTTGCAGTGGCGAATTATGCGACCAGGTATAATCCGCGATCGAGCCGTCCGCATCACTGGCTGTGGCAGTCAATGTAAATGCATTTTGCTCTAATTGCTCAGCCACATCGGCAATACTGACTTCGGGAGCCTGATTATTGTCGTCTACGGAAGGAGGGTTTGGATCCCGATTGTTATCTGAATCTGGATCATCACTTCCCCCTCCACACCCGGTCAATACCAGGGCGACGGCCGAAGCCAAAACCAGATTTTTCCATCTGAAGTTCGCTAATTTATCCATATTTTCCATTCTTTATTATTTATAATATTCCACGTTGAAGCACACAGCTCCATCCTGCTGATAACATGCACATACCCAGAACATGCGTTAATCCATTTAAAGCTTGTTATTAATAGCCTCCAGTTGTTCGCTAAAACTCAGGTGACGCAGATCCCCTAAGCCAGCCTTATTTGTCATTTCTAAGAGCTGTGCTTCGAGCGCCAGTAAAGGGGCTTCAGAGCGCTTATCGTCAATTGCCGCCTTCCTGCTCATATGCTCAGCAAAAAGCTGCTCCATTCTTTTCACTTGTAACTCTGCCAGGTTCACCTTGTGCGCTATATCATCATACGCGCGCACATTTTGACGAATAAAGCTTTGTGCAGACTCCGCCGTGGCTTTTACGTCCTGATAGACAGAAGGTAATATCTCGGCCTTTTCTGAATTTGCCAACCTGGTTACATCTTCAAGCACTTTCCCCAGAAAGTAGTGCTCAGCGGCATCTTGCTCCAGCGCATGCAGCTGAGACTGTAAGTCGGGTAAGTAACCTTCTACCTGTTCCCGCTTGCCTGCCACCAGCATCTCTTTCAGGTCCTGATGATGCTCTTCAAGACGCGCATAACGGCGTTCAAAATGCTGCTGGGTTGCCAGCTTGTCCAGCACAGCAAAATGCGAGCGGATTGGTTCGAGTACACTGATAATCGCTTGCTTTGCACTTTGTGCGGCCGCAATTAAACTGACAATTTCCTGGCTTGCCGCCATCACTTCATCTGCTTTTGTATCTGAAGAAAATAAAGAGGCGCTTTCAAGTGACTCGGCCGGGTTTGCACGCAATTCGGCAAAATCCTCCTGCAGAGATTGCCAAAGCTTGTCTGCTTTGGCTGTGCGATCGCTGTCGTATTCCTGCAGCGCAGCTTGTGCAGACAAGCCTATCGCCTGCTGTGCTTCCTGATAGGCTGCCTGTGCCTTATTGTACGCGGCCTGGATCTGCTCAGGGGAGGCTTTGTTGCTGCTGACAATGTTGCTCACCGAATCCAGCGTTTTACATCCGCCCAATAAAGAAACTGCCAGTAGTAAGGCGAGGCTGCTGTGTTTGTACATTAATAACTCCACTGAATTCCAGCTGAAAGAGAAAGGTTGGTGTATTCTATATCTGGCACCGTACGACGATTGCCATCCGACTCAGAGATGGCATCGCGCTCCTTGTAGGAAACATCGACCCCTGCCATCACGGCAATGGTCTTAAAAATCTGATAACGGACGCCCGCACGTGCCTGTATACCCCAGCCGTTAAACGTCTCACTGAGGGTTTTTTCTATGGTCCGGGTATTTTGCACCCGAGTATAAACGGGGAGCGTGATTTCACCATCTGCATACCAGCTAAATTTATTAAAGGCATCCTGTAATTTGCTGTCGTAGCGCAGCCCCGCTGCAGCTATGATACTCATTTGATCTTCTGTGGTGGAAACCACAGACTGTAAGTTGCCAGGTAACCCTTCAAGGCCTCCCGTACCGATGTTGTTTTGTCCAGGTAAATTAAAACGGGCTACCGGATCATCATCACCACGTGGTGCAGACTGCAGCACCTGATCAAACTGACCAGCGCCGGGCTGTGCGAACTGGAAGTCAGAGCGGGTAAAACTGGTTGTGAATACCCGTCCACCCATAGTCACTTGCAGTGCACGCGTCAGATTGTAGGCGGCACTCAAGGCAATCTCGTTAGATTTCACTTTAAAGTCGTTGGTCTGCACTGCACCAAATTGATGTGTCACTGAACTGTCATTCGGATCCGTGAAATCGTTCACATACCAGGTTTCGGTATCCAGGCCTGTGTATATGGTTGCGGCCGTTCCGATGTACACACCCCAGTCATCGTTTATGCCTGAGTAGGAAAGCTGCCTTATTGTGGGGTTACTGACGGTGGCATCCTGGGTCAGACGACCCAGGCCGCTCAAATCGTTGAGCGCTTCACTGTAGTCGATTGATTCAAAACCAAGTCTAATTTCACTATAAGAAGGGTTGGGTGCTGCCGCAGCAGTGCCTGTCACCAGACAACACGCCATAATGAGCGATTTATTCATAACGTTAAACCTTGCGCAGAGTGGACTGAAAAGTAACACAAGGACAAACCTACCACTCCCTGGTTACAGATTCTTACATTATCGTACAATAATAAATCAGCCCGTTAGATAGTCAAGAAACTAAATGGACTTTAACGCACTGAAACAATATGAAAAACTTAATAAAAATAGCCGTTTTAGTTTAGTTCTAACGTGCACCAGAAGCAAAAGAGCCAGCTTAAAGCTGGCTCTGTCAGGGTTCTTACTCTGTGATTTAAACCGCTTGCTGGATAATCACACTATCTGCTTTTTTGGTGTATCTGGGCATTTTATGGAAATTCAGGTAGCGGTAGGTATCTGCCGCCGTAGCATTGATCCGCTCGGCATATTCCTGATATTCCGTCGGGGTCGGTAATTTACCCATAATAGCCGCAACGGCAGCAAGCTCTGCAGATGCCAAATAGACATGAGCACCAGTCCCTAAACGATTGGGAAAATTGCGCGTTGAGGTAGACACCACAGTCGCTTTGTCCGCGACCCGGGCCTGGTTGCCCATACACAAAGAACACCCCGGCGTTTCGATGCGCGCACCAACACGACCATAAATACCGTAGTAACCCTCATCTGTCAGCTGATCCCTATCCATTTTAGTTGGTGGGGCAACCCACAGCTGAGTTGGCAAGCGACCACCAAAGTTGTCGAGCAGTTTACCTGCCGCTCTGAAATGGCCAATATTGGTCATGCACGATCCGATAAAGACCTCATCAATTGTCTCACCGGTTACCTCAGACAATAAACGTGCATCATCCGGATCGTTCGGCGCACACAAGATGGGTTCCTTGATGTCAGCCAAATCAATCTCAATCGTATGTGCGTACTCAGCATCCTGATCAGCTGCCATCAGCTTGGGATTCGCCAACCACTCTTCCATCTTTGTGATACGGCGCTCTATCGTACGAACATCACCATAGCCCTCAGAAATCATCCACTTCAGCATGACGATATTGGAATTGAGGTACTCTTCGATAGACTCTTGAGATAACTTAACCGTACAACCCGCTGCTGAGCGCTCGGCCGATGCATCGGACAGCTCAAATGCTTGTTCTACGGTGAGGTGTTCTACCCCTTCAATTTCAAGGATGCGACCAGAGAACTCATTGATCTTGCCTTTCTTTTCAACCGTAAGCAGGCCTTGTTTGATAGCGTAGTATGGAATCGCATGCACTAAATCACGTAGTGTGATCCCAGGCTGCATCTCGCCCTTAAACCGAACCAGTACAGATTCTGGCATATCCAGTGGCATCACACCGGTTGCCGCCGCGAAGGCCACAGCACCGGAGCCTGCCGGGAATGAAATACCCAACGGGAAACGCGTATGGGAATCACCGCCCGTGCCCACAGTGTCGGGTAGCAACATACGGTTCAGCCATGAGTGGATCACGCCATCACCAGGGCGCAGTGAAACACCGCCACGATTCATGATGAAATCTGGCAAGGTATGGTGAGTATTTACATCGATAGGCTTAGGGTATGCCGAAGTATGACAAAATGATTGCATCGTCAGATCAGCGGAAAAGCCCAGGCATGCCAGATCTTTTAACTCATCCCGGGTCATTGGACCTGTGGTATCCTGCGAGCCGACTGTGGTCATAGTCGGTTCACAATACTGACCAGGGCGTACTCCAGGCATATTACAGGCACGACCAACCATTTTCTGCGCCAGTGTGAACCCTTTTCCTGAATCTTCAATTAGCTTAGGTTTGCAGAAAATCTCTTCCGGCTCCATACCCAGTGACTGCCGTGCCTTGTCTGTCAGACCGCGACCAATGATCAAAGGGATTCGGCCACCCGCGCGCACTTCATCAAGGATCACCTCTGATTTTAAGCTGAATGTGGTGATCACCTCGTCGCTGCCATGGCGCTTCACGATGCCTTCATATGGGTAGATGTCAATTTGGTCGCCCATGTTCAGATCATCTACTGGCAACTCGATAGGTAAAGCACCTGAATCTTCCATCGTATTGAAGAAAATAGGTGCGATCTTACCGCCCAGGCATACCCCCCCCACGCGCTTGTTCGGCACAAACGGAATATCGTCACCCATAAACCACAGGACTGAATTTGTAGCCGATTTACGTGAAGAACCCGTACCAACCACATCCCCGACATACGCCAGCGGCAACGCTTTTTGTTTCAGCGCCTCCAATTGAGTAACCGGGCCAATCTCACCCGCCTTGTCCGGGTTGATACCATCACGCTCATTTTTCAACATGGCCAGAGCGTGTAATGGGATATCGGGTCGTGACCAGGCATCAGGGGCCGGAGACAGATCATCCGTATTCGTTTCACCTGTGACTTTAAAAACAGTGACGGAGATTTTTTCTGCGACTGCTGGTTTTTCCAGGAACCACTCAGCGTTGGCCCAAGACTCAATCACTTGCTTTGCAAAGGTATTCCCAGCTTTGGCTTTTTCCTCAACATCATAAAAGGCATCAAACATCAGCAGAGTATGGGACAGCCCTTTCACTGCGATTGGTGCAAGCTCATCAACATCCAGCAGTTCTATCATAGGGGCAATGTTGTAGCCGCCCAGCATAGTACCCAGCAACTCTGCTGCATAGGCTTTCGAGAGCAAAGGTGACGTCGCTTCACCTTTGGTGATTGCCGCTAAAAAGCCAGCTTTCACATATGCCGCATCATCCACCCCTGGAGGTATACGATTGATAAAAAGATCGACAATAAATTCTTCTTCACCTGCTGGTGGCGTTTTCAATAACTCGATCAGTTCTGCCGTTTGTTGCGCATCCAGCGGTTTGGGAACAATCCCCTGTGCTGCGCGCTCTTCAACATGTTTGCGATATTCTTGAAGCACAATTTGGCCCTCTTGGTGACGTGAACAGACAATTAAATTTTGAAGTCAGCAACCTCAATAAATTTACGTATATATAAAATATGATGATTTATTATAAGGTCTTAGAGTATAGATGAAAATCAAACGACCACTAAGTCGCCTTATACTCACTATAAGCTTTATGAATATGAGGTCATGAAAAATATATTTACATGAATGATTAAAGGGCAGGGAAAGCATAAAAAAGCCCGGATATTTCCGGGCCTATGTAAAACAGGTTAGGACTAACGCTGTACCTTAACACGCTCGATAGATTTCACTTTTGCTTCTACACGACGGTTTTCAGCATGAGCTTGTGCAGAGTCTCCCATATTCTTCAGACGCTCTTCACCAAAGCCCACCGTTGTGATGCGCATTTCATCGATGCCCGTCTCAATGAGCTGTTTTGCTACGGCATCCGCACGCTTCTTAGACAGCCACTTGTTGTACTCAGCCTTACCCACGGCTGAAGTATGGCCTTCGAGCACAACTGTTGTTTCTGGATGCTCATTCAGGAAACGTACAACAGCCTGGATATCATCAAGATATTGCTGTGATACACTGGAGTTGTTATTTGGAAAGCGCACCAGCAGGCTCACTGTGACTTCTTTATCTTCATATAAAGTGCACCCCTGAGCATCAACCGCATCCGTCATCGGTGTGTTGGCGCACTGGTCATCCATGTCATAAATACCATCTTTATCAGTATCTACAGGTGCCGCTACAACAACCACAGGTTCCGGCTCTGGCGCTGGTGCAGGCTCAACAGGCTTGCTATTGTTCGAACCGCCAAAGAAGTAATTGATACCTAGCTTCGCACCTACGTCGGTGTAACCGCGATCAATCCCCTGATAGATAGCCGTTTCAAAGTTAGCGGCAAAATTCTCACTAAAATGATGACGATAGCCCGCCCCCACATTGGCAAAGGTATTGCTGTCGAACACATCAATTGACTTCAGGCCGAACAGCGCATAGAAAGGGCCACCATTAAAGTGGTAAAGGCCATCAATGCCGATTCTGTCACCATCAACTGAGTCATTACGTAATCCAGACAAGTCAAAGTCCATATCAGCATACTCAATACGACCACTCCAGTACTTGCTGAATCGGTAGCCCAGCTCAGCGCCCCAACCCGTTGAATCATCAACAGTGACACCGGCAGCATCCCGGCTATTCTCCCACTCGGCATTATAGTAGTCACCAAAGAGCCCTAAATATAGGCCCTCTTTATGGTCATCCGCATGCGCACCGGTTGCCAACAAAGCTGTCACAACAACGCTCAGCATTCTTAGTTTCATCATCCTTCCCTCTCTAAAATAATAGTGCAATCTGATAATTACAGTAATAATAGTAGATGATGTCTTAATATTTACTTAACACAATTTAGGAATTTTTTGTTAATTTTACATTCAGCTCTGATGACCAAATAACACTCTGTACAAGCCTTGCTCCGCTACCAAACTATGATGATCACCTGCTTGGCTCACTACACCATCGTCCAGCACATAGATTTGGTCTGCCTGGCGGATGGCACTCAAGCGGTGTGCAATAATAAGCGTGGTTCTGCCCGCTAAAAAGGTATTAAGATTACGATGGATTTTAGCTTCAGTTTCTACATCCAGCGCTGAAGTCGCCTCATCTAAAATAACGACTTTAGGATCAGCGGCAACCATACGAGCGATAGCCAGACGTTGCTTTTGCCCGCCAGATAATCGCACACCGTTTCGGCCCACCACAGTGTCGAGCTGTTGTGGTATTGCCATCACAGTCTCGGCCAATTCAGCGACCTTTAACGCATGCCATAACTGTTTATCGTCACACGCTTTGCCCATAGCCAGGTTTTCCCGAATACTGGCATTGAACAATATGGGGTGCTGTAGCACGGTGACAACGTGCTCCCGAATGGCATGAAAGCCAACCTCTTCAACAGAGGTATCGTTAAACAATATGTCCCCGGACTGCTTCTGATATAGCCCCAGTAACAATTGTACTAAGGTTGACTTACCTCCACCCGACACCGCCACTAAAGCTGTTTTCTTACCACTGGGTATACTCAGAGAAACATCATTGAGCACCGGCAATCCATCTTGATAGGCAAAACTGACGTGGCGAAAATCGATTTGAATAGTTGGCTGATTGAAAATGTCGCTGTTTGTCGATTGCTGCGGCTCAGTACTGAATGCCAGTACTTGATTTAAGCGTTGAAGCGCTGCCGTAGCGCCGTAATAAGCATATTGAATGCTCAGGATCTCCTGCACCGGCCCCATCATAAACCACAAATAACCAAATACCGCAAATATCTGGCCTACAGTCAGATCGGAAAAGACCACCATCAACATGGCTATCGCACGAAATATTTCAAAGCCCAGTAAAAAAACAGTAAAGCTGAGACGGTTTATCGCATCCGTCTTCCATTGTGATTGCACCGAATGATGGCGAAGTGACTGTGCAGCCGCTACGACAGTGTCAAAATAACTTTGCTCTCGCCGCATTGCTTTTAGCTGAGCAATCGCATCTAAGGTATCCACCAGGGCGGTCTGGAAAGCTTCGAACGCACTGTTCTGACGCTTTTTTAAATCCTTAACCCGTTTGCCAAATTGCCGGGAAAAATAAATCACAGCAGGGTTCAAGGTCAGAATGATCAGGCCTAACAGCCAGTCAATCCATAATAGCACCACAGCGGTCCCTACAATCGTCAAAATCCCTATCAAGAAGCGAGAAAGCGTTTGGCTGATAAATCCATCCAGCGTCTCAATATCTGTGATGCATCGTGAACTGATCGCCGCAGCGCCCTGGGTTTCATACTCCCTGAGCTGTACCTTTGCCAGATGTCCTAACAGCCTTTCTCGGATACGGTAGGAGATGTCCTTCCCAATAATTGTGAACTGACGCGACTGTGCCACCCCCAATGCCAGCGCCCCTAAACGCATACACACTACAGCAATCAGGATTGATATGATATAGCCCATCGCTCCCTGCCACTGAACTGGTAATAGGTGATTAAGGGTCTCCACTGCAGTACCAGGATGTCCCAGTAACACTTCGTCGACCAAAAGCGGCATCATGAGCGGAATAGGCACGCTGACCAGCGCTGCACAAAAAGCGATCAGGTGTGCATAAATCAAAGGAGTTCTGTGTGTTAGTATCTGTCGTTTGATTTCCTGCCAGGTCAATGCCTGACCGCTCTGCTCTTTCATCGTTTAAGTACCACAAAATGTCTGGTAGGCTTGTTCATTCGACATAGTTGCCAACCACTGCGCAGGATAGGCCTGATATGAATAAGGGGTTTTGAGCGCATTCAGCCAGCTTGTAAATGCATCACTGTTCGCCCCCTGATTAAACTCTGCGATGAAGTACTCAACCATATCATTGCGCGGAATTACGGCTGGGTTAACAGATTGCATGAGCGAGTGAGCTTCACAAAGATCACCCTCACAGATCCGCTTACGCCATTTTGTAACCCAGTCAGCCAATGCCTCCGGCAAAGTATAGGTCGGCAATGGGCTGGTGTGTAATGAATTTGTGAGTGCAGCAAAAGTATTGGTATAGTCCAATTTATTTTGTTGCATCAGCGAAAGCAGCTCATTCAGCAATGCCTTATCAGACTCCTGCCAGGTGAGTAACCCGAGCTTTTTCGACCACATCCGTTGATAACCCTGATTAAAGTCGTCTGCAAATTGACTTAAAACCTTTGAAAAACGTTCAAGTGCAGCGTCCTTATCATCGACCAACAGCATCAGAGATTCAGCCAGACGTCCACAGTTCCAACTGGCGATATTAGGCTGTTGACCAAATGCATAGCGCCCGTGCCGATCAATGGAACTAAACACTGTATCGAATGAAAAAGACTCCATCATGGCACATGGACCATAATCTATGGTCTCGCCATTAATCAGGGTGTTATCTGTATTCATGACACCATGTATAAAGCCCACCTGCATCCACTTTAATATCAATGCACACTGCTGCTGACACACTTGATGGAAAAAGTCGAATACACGTGCCTCGCCGGTCGAGGTAATATCGCTAAAGTATTCACGAATGCATAACTCTACAAGTTGCTGCATTGCAGCTACATCTTTATTCATTGCCATCAGCTGAAAAGTACCAACCCGAATATGACTACGGGCGACTCGACATACAACGGCGCCCGGCTCCATTGCTCGTCGCATAACTTGTTGATTGGTGGACAAGACTGCCAGACAATGTGTCGTTGGGATGCCGAGCGAGTGCATGGCCTGACTCATGATATATTCCCGAATTGCGGGACCGAGCGCGCAAAAACCATCGCCGCCCCGTGAAAACACCGTCGCGCCAGAACCCTTTAAATGCATATCATAGGCATGACCATCTGCTGCAACAAACGAAGCTATCAGATGTGCCCGCCCGTCCCCAAGCTGTGGGTTAAACTGCCCAAACTGGTGGCCACAATAAGCCATAGCAACCGGTTGAATGTTGTCAACCTGAGACAGGCCCGCAAGGTATTCCCTCAATTGCGGCAGGTTGACGTCAAGGCCTAAGTCAGACAGCACATTCCGGTTTGTGAGTAGTAACTGGGCTTGTTCAAACCGGCAGGGTTGTTGTGGGATCAGGTAAGTCTCTCCCAATTCGGTATAGCGGGGAAAATAATGGCCCATAATCATACTCCTACCTGGTTGTCGCCAACGCTGTAAGCAATAAGCTGACTTAATTCTTGCAACGAATATCCACTTTGTCCACGTAACTTATTGAAGAAAGCTTGTGCAGCGCGGAGTGATTGCTGGCTATGCAGCCCACCCGAGATCACTTCGTGCGTCCGTAAGTACGCTTCAACATCCCGACTCAGGATAAAAGTATCTTTACCAACAGCCCTGAGTGCGTAGGGACCGGTATTGCCGCCTAAACGACTACCTTGCTTTTTAAGTAATAACCAGAGTTCAATGATGTTGTCCTCGGGCCAATTTGCAATCAGCTCACTGAAGGAGCCATGCTCAAGCGCTAATTCATGAATCATCAAGCAGTTATCAGCAATACTTTGGACTTTTTTAAAGTTGCGAACAATACGCTCGTCCTGAGCTCGCTGTTCATACATGTCGGGCGACATATACAGTAGCTTCTCAATCGAAAAGTCCCAGAATACCTCCCGAAACCCTGCCCATTTGGTATTGATCACTGACCAGTAAAAGCCACTTTGAAATATTTTCCGAGTGAACTCCTCCAGCCACACGTCATCAGGAAGTTTTGCGAGCTGTGCTGAGGGCAATGGCTTGCTTAGTAGCGACTCCAGTCTGTCCTTCGAGCCTTTGCGCTCACGCGCTCGTTCATAAATATCTAAGAAACTTTCCACGGCTTAGCCTTTTATTTTAATCAATTGGTTAATCACTTTTTAAGCTTATTCGTTTTATTCAACAATAAGCGCTATAGTTCTATGTAGCCCAGTTTTTAGAGCATGGTCGGTGAAATACATTATTTTGGTTTTATTTTACAGTCTCGCCTCTGCCGCCGAAACCGTACACATTACGACAGGTCAATGGCCTCCATACGTAGACAGGCACCGTGAGGATCAGGGATGTACTGCAGAACTTATCCGAGATGCATTTGCTTTACACGGAATTCGAGTGCGGTTTATATTTATGCCATGGCAACGCGCCTATGAAGAGGGAAAAAAACCCGAGTTTATCGGAAGTGCCTATTGGTATTTCGATGAAAAAAGAGCATCGGAATATCTGTACACTTCGCAGCCGATTACCTCAGAAGTCTCTCATTTTTATCACCTTGATAGCATTCCATTTAATTTCAACTCCTATGCTGACCTGAAACCCTATCGGCTACTCATCAACAAAGGCCTGACATATCCGCAAATGCTATGGCAGGCAATCAAAGAACACAATATTGAGATCATGGAGGCAACCTATACCACCAAAAACCTGCAGTTTTTGTTGCGTCAACGCACGGATATCGTTGTTTTGGATGAGCAGACAGAGAGAGAATACGCGAAAGCCCTGTCTAATGCAGAACTGAAGCGCCTGGTGCGTCAACCCAAGCCAGCGTTCATCAATCAAGGTTTTTTACTGATAAACCAACACAACTCAAAATATGTGGAGCTATTTGATAAATCCCTTCAACAACTTATATCTAACACCAGTTACCTGGCACATTACCAGTCTAGCTGCTCTAAGATAGGTAACAATACCAGCCCCGACTATACCAATCCGCATAATTAAATAGCCAACCTTAGGTTGGCGCACAGACTCACGTGAATATGGGGAAGTAGAATAATGCAGGAGCAATTATCGAGATGTGCGAAGGGGCCCAGCATCATGGATGAATAGGCGATGCTATTCTATCTACAGCTTCTTTAAATGACTCCAAACGCAAAAAAGCCCGACTCTCTCGAATCGGGCTTTAATGTACAGGAGGTACGAATGTCTTTTGTCGACCTCTAATTAGGCGCTTGGCAATGTCCTACTTTCACATGGACGAAATGAGACCGAAGCAACGCTTCGCAGCTCATTGAGATGAGCGCAAGGACGCGCGATGGGACCCAGCTTCATGGATGAATAGACAACACCGCTCTGTCTACAACTTTTTCTAATCACACATAGCAAAAAACCCGCTGCATTGCTGCAACGGGTTTCTCTTATAAGGCCCTGGCGATGTCCTACTTTCACATGGGAAACCCCACACTATCATCGGCGCTATTTCGTTTCACTACTGAGTTCGGCATGGGCGGGGCTGGCCTTCCAGTCAGGTGGTTCCAAAATGCCTCCTACCACACGATTT
>NZ_JAKRFZ010000029.1 GCF_022347765.1 Pseudoalteromonas sp. OOF1S-7
AAAGAGCGGATTGTGACGGATCATACTGAGCACGGTGGTGTGTGCCCGGGTTGTGGCACCGTGTTTGCGCGCGACACACTGGTACGTGGCACGCCCGCCTTTAAAATGATTGGTGGCAAAGTCTTTTTTAAATAATCACAGGTCGCGGGACTTGCTTGCATTGCTATCTAAGGGTAACTAATCCGCCAGCCACTGCCAGTGTCAATTTGCTGGAGTTTTCATAAAAAGGTCGGTGCAGCCGAAACAAATCGCACCACCTCCAGAGTGAGAATGCCTGCCTGGCCTGCTCAAAAGAGGGGGAAGAAACTCGCTGTTACCACAGATAACACCTGTATGCCATGCCCAGACTTTCCCTGAGATCAGAACAAGTGATAATAACACGTAGTTGGTTTTCATTGATGCGATTGTATTACCTTGATCACATACTCGGCTTTTTACTGTGCTGATGACCAGACAGTTTTAGCGTCTGGTTTTGATTGGCAGTTTAGTGGTGTTCCCCTGCTCTCTGTAAGTTGTCATATCTTTAACCGCGTTTATACGGTCAACACGCCAGTTTCACTTTGTTAGACGTATTAGCGGTGTTTAATTTGTACAAAAGGTGACTTTAGTTGACAAAAGGTAACCGTTTGTTTTGTTTGGTTTGTGTTGTTTATTGGTTGTGAGTTTTTGTTCCTTTTTTGTGTGTACAATTAACATAATTACCTTTTATGGAATTTGCACAAAGATGATAAGAGTGGTTTTGTTTCTATGGATGTCCTGCCCTTTATGGGTTATCGCGGCCAACAGCTTGCAAAGTGGGTGTAGTGATGTGTTTTCAATGCAAAGCTTGGAGGCAGTATCACCAGGGTGCGATACGTCACGTCCTGCAACACCGCAATGGGCCTTACATGCCTATATCAGTGGTCAGACTCAGCTGAAGTGGCAGCCTGTTAGCGGCGCTACCTTTTATAGGGTAAACGCGGGGGTATCATACGTTAACTCATCTGCAGCGAACATGACTCTGCCTGGCCATGTTAGCCAGGTTAAAGTAATGGCATGCAGACGCAGTAATTTTGGTGATACTTGCTCTTTGCCAATAACAGCCAAATTTATTGACGATTTGGCTAAGCCTGAATTTGATTTCCCCAGTGCTGAGCATTACACATTTATGCCAGATGATACGCCAGTACTACAGTGGCAAGTACGTGGCGCTTACCAGGTCATTTTGCAACATGGTAGTCAAATTATAGCCGGGTCCTTACCCAGTATTGGAGAGAAAGCACTTTCTGCTGACACAGGTCTGCCCTACACCCTCATCGCCAAAGGGCTCTCTGGCGACACTGCCAAAACAGTTTGGCTGAAGAGTAAAGTACTGCTCACCAGTAATGAGCCAGCGTCCTCCAGTAAGATAGATTTAACGGCGCTAGGCATTAACATTGTGACCAGAACTTTATTGCCCATTGGCAATGAGCAGGTGGTATTTGTTGATGAATCAAACATGCTTCATAAAATTGAAGTGCAAAATGGCGACCCTCGATTGATACAGTCTGAACCTTTGTTAGGTAAGACTGTAAACCGGCCATTATTATTCAGGAACAAGATATATTTTGGCTCAAGCAACATTGATGGCACGGGGGCAGCGTGCGTACTAAATGTCTCAGAGCCAGGCTCGATGGTATGTCACCCAACACAATTTGCAATCATTGCAAGTCCTGTTGCTATCAGTAGCTATCGCCTTGGTGATGACGATACGTATGGGGCATCTCCGGATCGAACTTTGGGCGTCGAGAGCAGCATCGTATATGTGGATTTTAAAGGGAACACCATTGAGTATAGCGAAGGGCTTACCCGTGTGCGTCAACGAGGCCGACTTCCTGGGGTGTTACTTAATCAGCCAATTATTTCAACACCGGCTGTTAACTATCGTGACAGATCTCTGTTTTTTAATCACTTAAGCTCGGTGACGTCAGGCAATAGACTGTTGATTTCCAAAGTCTCACTCGCAAGTAGCAGCAATGGAAATGCTTCTTTACTCACGGCCCCACTCCGGGTGGAGGATGATAAAGTCCTCTTTACCGAGCAACCAAACCGAGCTCTCAAGGGGAGGCTATCTTCCATAGCCAATGCAGAGTCGTCAGTTCCCACTGCGCATATTACGCTTCAGTGGACTAAAGAGCAGGGAGCAGGGCTATGAGTAGTATGATCTTGCGAACTATTGTCCTGTTTTTGTGCGTGTTATCAATGGCTTGGTGTTCACCAGCACTGGCCGATGGTTATAAGAAAAACACCGGCCTGCTTATGCTCTTCCTGGACAAAAAACGGCAGCTTTGTACCGGAGGGGGAATGGCTGTTCAAGAAGGGTACGAAGAGGCTGATTTAACATTTATTGAACAATCTGACTGGGATAAGGTCCAGGCTGACTATTTTCGCTTAACTATGCGTAAACCCGGCACGGATAAGTACACAACGATTCAACATGCTAAGGATAATAATTATCTTTTTAAAGAAAAAGCCCTTGGCACCTACCTTCTCAGAGCCGGTTACGGATATCAAGTCGCCCCCGACGTGGCAAGTGAAGTAGAACCCTGGTTCTACTGTTATTATGTTATTGATGTTGTTAAAAAAACGGTGCCTGAAATCAGTGTTTCAGTACTCCGGGAGGATGACTATGACGGCACTGTTGATTTGGAGTATTCGGTAAAGGATGAGGGAAGTGACGTTAAATCACTGACAGTTTGTGAATTCGAGTCGCCCAGAGAGTGTGACCATTTAAAGACTGAGTCTGATCCAGAAATGAATAAGGTTTATAAGTTGGGGGCGCAGTCTGTTTCAGTTAGTAATAGTAAACGGTTCAGGGTCAGCGCCGTTGATAGCTTCGGCAATGTCGATAGCGAAATAGTAGAAGTCGCGGCCACGGTAGAGCGTGACCAGAACTCTGAAGTATTCGTCAACCTGTATCATTCTGACGGCACTGAACTGGATTACACCGTTTTTCACAAAGACAGCATAACGGTCAATGCGAAAGTGACGATAACGGATCCGGATTCACAAAGTTACAACTGGCCGAAGGCGGCTGAATTGATTACTGGCGGTACCAGCAAGACTTTAGGGGCTGGAAAAATAAAAGTCGGTACTAGCCTTAAACAGTACGATTGCAACTTTCTATCATCCTCTGTTACTTGTGTTTCCACGGGTCTGAAAATACAGGAGAGTAAAACGCTAAAGGCAGAAGCCGGGGGAGGGACTGCCAGCCGTACAATAAAGATTGCTAAACGCCCAGTTATCTCTGGTTTGCGATTAGATAAAGTGTATGCTTTTCAGGGAGAGCAAGTACAGGTTGACTTTCGACTGGCTGATCGGGTATTGAATATCAGTGATCTTAAGGTATGTGTTGTAACCCGAAGTTCACAAACATTAGAGCATTGCCCACAATCAGACCAGACCTTGTCCCCGTCATGTGATAAAAATATCGTCCAGGGCGGTGAAGTGATGACCTGTCGTGCAACCTTTGAGGCACCAGCCAGCAATGCTGCGGGGTATCAGGTTTATGTGTCTCTTTCCGATAGTGATATTACAGATTGGTACGCAACGAGTAAGTTGGATTTCATCGTGGTGCCTTTTGCAGGCATCACGATTAAAACACTGTCAAATAACATCGAACACCCATTTGCACGCAACTCTACTCAGACCATAAAGGTTGGTGTTGGCCGGCTGAGCGCAAGTTCTGCAAGATTACAAAAAATTGCGCTGCTGTTTAATGATACTGAGGTGGCCGCAAAACAACTGAATTGTGAGAGTATCCTGCCACAAGCGAGCGACCGGCAGCAGATGACCGAATTTTCTGTCGACTGGCCAATCGATAGTGCTCTTCCGGAGCAGATTGACCTAAAAGCAAAGGCCTGGGACTGTGCGCCAGAGCCAAATACAGTAACAACGGCAACATCAAAGCCATTTTATATTGCTCCAGTCGTACTGGAAGTGCCTCAGGTTGACAGTGTCAGCTCTGATGGAGGATACGTGAAAGTGAAGCTTAAACGTATTGAGCACGCTGAGTCTTATGAAGTCTTACAGAACGGCAATAACAAAAAGGCTACAATCAGTGCTTCAGAACTTAACCTGGAGGCCAGGTTTGAACCCGGTGCGGGCTACGCATTTACTTACTGTGCAAAGGCGTTTGGTACGGGCAGCGTTGAACCTGTGACTGGTACTGGGGAACATTGCAAGAGCCTCCTTCACAACTATCCTGCGCCGACATTTAAGACTATTTCATCAAATCAGTTTAATGTGTATACATTGTCATGGTCAGACCGCAAAGGAAATGAGACTTTCCACCTCCAACGGAGGAAAAAAGGTGAGTCTCAATGGGGCGAGTGGCGAGAGATCGTATCGCAATCAGCAGTCAGCTTTGCCGTTAACGACTTAGAACAAGGTGTCTATGAATACAAAGTACGCGCGTGTTTTTCTGTCACCGGAGCACAAGAGAGCCTTTGCGCAGAATCCAATCCAAAAGAGATCCGCCATATGCAAGCGGCTCCCAGCTCTGCGCGCGTTGGTTTTAACTGTACTAGCTGCCCTATAACAATCAACGGCTTGTACTTTAGTAAGCAAGCAAAGGTTGAGCTTAAGCCTAACAAAAATGGTGGCGTTTGGCGCTCATTGGATCGGCCAATTATTTCATGTAAAGAAACAAGTTGTGAGATTAAGGCGTCGATCTCAGGTGAACTGCTGCAAAGTTATTATAACGGTAATGAAGGACTAATGGTTCGGATAAGCAATTTTCCTCCCAATTCTTCACAAAACACGCTCACCGTTTCAGTTAATGATAGCGATTTACCTATACCAGCTGTACCCAATGTTACTGTAGAAGACATAGGTGACGGGAAACTGCAGCTAACAGTGGTACCCGGTACTGACGATGTTGATGTGGTTTCTTACAATATTTTTGAAAACGGGGCCGATCAAGCACTCGTGAGTATTAGTCATAATGCAGACTCTTTGACCACCAATATTTCTAAAACACATGATCATCATGGACATGGCTATAGTTACTGCGCTCAGGCTGTGAACAAGTTTGGTAAGGTAAGTTCTATTGGTGAGAAGGAGCAGTGCTCCGACGTCACGCTTTACTATCCTGACCCAGCACCTGGTGTCGTGTTGTTTGAAGACATGAATCGCATTCAACTTAAATCTTATAAACTTAAATTGAAAGTGCCTTCGGATGATCTAAAAGATAAAAAGTATCAGGTTCAGTATTTTGACAGAAGAGCATTTCGTGCCGAATGGCAAGATTTAACGCCTTTAACAGCCTCAACTCAGTTTGAAATATCAGCGCCGCGCTTAGGGGTAATGGATTATCGAGCTCGTACATGTAATAGACATAATATATGTACAGATGGTGCAAATATCACCATTGAGCACCCTAGAGTGATTATTAGCAGTGTTGAAATCAATGGTTCTTGTGGTAGTAGTTGTGTGCGTATTCGGGGTCTGAATTTTTCCAACCCTTCTACCGTATCAATGCAGCACAATGTTACCGCCGTGCCATTTGAACATGGTGAAGACAAGGGTATTCACACGGTTAGGTACATCAGTGATCGTGAACTTCATGTCGATGTGGGTGACGAAGTAATTAAAGCTTATACCAATGGCGGTATTGTTGTTTCAGTTGCCAACGGTATCAAAATCGGCGCTTCACGACCTTATCTTGCTGACAATACACACCAGGATGACAACGATCATAAGTTTATTAGTCCAGTCTATAGTGCATCAGGCGTGCTCTATGCTGCCTATGACAATAAACTGTGTGCACATGATCAATACGGGTTTGCTGAGTGGTGTAGAAGCGCAGGTGCAAAGATCAGTGCGAAAGCGGTTTTATCTTATGACAGTGCGGACCGGGATGTGATTATGGTGGGGGCACATGATAACTTCGTGTATGCCTGGAATCATCAGGGTGAACAAATATGGAAAACTGAAACGCGCGCGCCGATTTCGGCTGAAGGGCTTGTTGTGGGGCGTCCGTTTAATAATGCCGACCTGTTTGTTGGCGCTTTAGATGGTGCGTTATATTCAATGACTGCTGAAACCGGGCAAGTTAATTACCTTTATAAGCTTGGTACCGGCATAGAAGATAAGCCCTTTTTGGTTGGTAATAGTGAAATCTGGGTTAAAACCAAAGACGGTAACATTACCATTATTGATCGTAATGAAGCAGGGCCAGGCGCTCTCAAATGGTCAGACTTACAAAGTTCACCGCTTCTAAATGCCTTTAACTTGGTGCAGGCAGCTGGCTGGGCACCGTCAAGCAGACAGCCACATTTACATACGCTGCTTAGGTTGGGGTATGTGATTCTGGGGCGCGATCTGAGTCGTGAAGAATTGTCTTTTCTTGCCTACGCATTGACGAACAATGTGACCTTAATAGAAATTGCCAATGCGATGCTCGACACCGCTGAGGGGCTTTCCCGGCTCCCGGAATCCAGTTCTGCAGATACGTTTTATCGTTCTGTAAGTGAGTTTTTATATCAGGAAAATCATGATGCTCTTGCGGGCAAATCACGTCAAAAATGGTTGAGTGAGTTAAACACACACTTAACCCGGGCTGAGTTTATTGTCAATGTTGTGAGTGAACTGAACGCAGCAGCTCGCTTTCATCAGGTAACCAGCAGTACTCTTTATTATTACTATGGATTTTGCCACTTACACAATCGTTGTGAAGAGCCTGTTGACAGTGATGGCGATGGGATCAGCGATCAGGCAGAGCGTATTTTAAAGAGTAGTCCGATAGATCCACGTGATGGACTGCTTGAGGCCCCCGCATTGTCTGGCACAGCCATAGGCGGCGATATCGTTTTTAGCATGTCTTACGGGCGCGACATTACAGTGTTTGAGTTGTCGGATTTTGCCAGCAACACTGGACCCATCACCATTAACGCAACGGGCAAAACGGCTGAGCATAGCCTGGTCCGGCGAAATGGTAGTCATACTTTTAATGTACGTGCGTGCTTGGATATTGAACTGAGTGCTGGACAAGTTGAGCGTGCTTGCTCTGCGCCATCAGCAGATGAAACGGTTGTTGTCAATGATAGCCTCCTGGAAGTGCCAGTAAATCCAATCGCTGCGAGTGTAACCAGGGCTGGTTATTCGGTACCTACAACAGAACAGTTACAAGCGCACGAAAGTTATGCCGTGACGCCGGGCAGCTTTAGGGTGAATGAACAGGGAGCGTCCACGTATTCGGTGCCCATTAGTCTGCCAGAAGGGGTGGCGGGTGTTACACCTGAGGTTGCACTGAACTATAACAGTCAGCTGCCAGAAACCATGGTTGCAACAGGCTGGTCGTTGTCTGCGGGGTCTGAAATCAGTCGTTGTCGACAGACACAGGCACAGGATGGCCAGTTTAAAGCAATTAACCCCGCCGATCAGGGCAGTGATCGTTATTGTCTGGATGGTCAGCGCCTGATTTTGACCTCGGGCGAAACGTCGGACCAATATGATGGCGTTGTCGGCTCAACCTATCGAACTGAGATTGATAGCCAGCTCAGAGTAACCATAGAGGAAGGTGTTGAACCCTATACTAAACAGTTTGTTGTACAGGGGAAAGATGGTAGTAAACGGATTTATGGTGGTACTAAAAATAGTCAGGCTGGGGGCAAGGTGAAGCCGTCCCGCTGGTTACTACGTAAAAGCATGGACAGTGTCGCTGCTAACCGCACTTTAGATGGTTCGAACGTAGTGCACTACGAATATATGCACAATACCCAAGAGTCAGATATACCCGGTCAGCTGGAGGTGGTGCTGAGCAAAATTAGCTACAGTAACAACGAAGTGCGCTTTAGTTATCAGGCCGGTCCGGCCAGGCGAAATAGCTACAGCATCGAGGCTGTCTCAGTTGCGAGTGTGGAGCGGGCACAGCTAACGGCAATTGATGTGTATAACCACAACAAATCACAGCTCAGGCACTACGATTTGGGCTTCTCTCAGGCGCAAAACGGCACACGTCAGTTAATGTCAGTCAGAGAGTGTACGGATGATTCTGCACAAACGTGTAAGCGTCCTGTGGCCTTTACTTACAACGACAGCCCGGGAGCTCAACTGTTTGTAAGCTACACCGAAGTTGCTTCGGGCGGTCGCATTGTAGCGACAACTCAGATGGATTTAGACGGTAATGGCTTGCCGTCTACGGTTGTGCTTAAACGCTATCACAATTCAAACGGCAGCCATGCACTTTGCGTGATTGAGTACAGCACAGGAGAGCTATGTCAGGACATAGCAACCGACAATTTATCTGACCATGTGCAAATTCAACCCTTTGACCCGGATGGAGATGGCACCCAGTCATTATTGATCAATACCCGTGCGCATGACTCTGCGCTGGGGTCTGCTGTTTGGCGTGTGTTTGACTACGATAGCTTAAATAGCCAGTGGAGTTACCGCACCATTAACGGAATGAATGGCGCTCGTAAAGTCAGGGCTGCTGACATCAATGGTGACGGGTTTGATGATTTCATTTATCTGAGTCGTTACGGCAGTACCGGTGGTGGCGGCGGTGGTGGCATACAGCCTAATACTGCTGAGCCCAGCGCTATGTCGACGGCACCGCTGCAGCTGTGGGTACGATATAATAACAGTGCTAATCTGTTAATGGCACAATCGCGTGAGGTTGATGTGGCAATGGGTTATCAGTATCCACAGCAATTGGATGCCAACACCCCTTGGTATCTGGCAGATGTGAATTTTGATGGTCTGGCCGATATTGTCACTTCAGCCTGCCCCACCAGCGGCTGTGAGCAACAGGGTAAGTGGGACACCATTTACGTGTTATACAATGAAATAGACGCTTCAACGGGGGCGCAGGGTTTCACTGTGGGTGGTTCGCAACGTGTGAAACACAGTGCATTACAACTAATTGATATTAATCAGGATGGCTTGTCTGATTTTCTCTATAAAAACGAAGACAACAAGTGGACGGTTGCCGTCGTAAGGCCTTCCTTATTCAGTGGACTACGCTTTGATGGAGAGCCTCAGGTTTTGCCAAAACCACAACATGGTTCTATTTCAGGTGATAGCTTTCACGTGTCTCCCATTATAGGTGATGCCGATCAAAATGGCATTTCAGAACTCTATGTCGTGGGGACCGAAATGGACAGGCATCAGAAGTATGCTTTGTATCGCTATGAGTGGCAGCCTGAAAGCCAAACTCTGACGCATAGTAATAGCTCAACAGACATATTCTCGCTGGATTTTGTGCCTCGATTTCAGGCTTACGGATACTTCAGTGATTATGATATGGATGGCGCGGCAGATCTGATCCTCGCTGAACCAGCCCAGATACGGGCTTTTCACCAAAGTACCCGTTCGGCTTTCCCCGGTTTATTGAGTACTGTCACGCAAGGGTTTGGCACGAAAACCAAGGTCCACTATGGCCGGATGACAGATCCAAGCCTGTATAACAAAGGGGAACCAGAAAGGACCCGCGCGCTAGAGCAACAAAGCGGCCAGCGGATCATTGACCTGATTGGCTCGTCTGTGTTGGTTGAGCGGGTGGAAACCGAGGCTGAAGATACCCGCAGAAATGTGAGTGATCACACAATTACTGTGCGTTACAAGTACGCTGGCGCACGTATGCAGTTCGGTGGCCGCGGTATGCTTGGTTTTGAGTCTTTGACTACCAGCACCTATAAAGGGGGGCATACGTTTAAGACGACGACTGAGTACCAACAGGCGTTTCCGTATATTGGCATGCCAGAACGTACGACCAAAACAATGCACAGTAGTAGTGGTAGCTACTTACTCAGCAAAGCCAGGAATCAGTACTCGAAAATATCCACGTCAGCTGCTAACGGTTTGAGGTATTACGCAGTATACAATGGCACTGCGCGAGAGTGCAGTGCTCAGGTTGATGCACAATACAATGGGGATATTAGTTATGGTGTGGCGGGCTATACCTGTATTGAAACAGGCATGGAACAGGATAAGTACGGTAATGTGCTTAATTCGACGATCTCAACCTACAACAGTGCGGATGCTGAAGCTTTTGTTAGCAGCGGCCCTACAAGTAAGTCGGTTCAGAGTAAGCACATAGTCAATCAATATTATTCTGATCTGGCGCTTCAGTTGGGTCGCTTAAAGAGCACAGAAGTGACCACCAGGCGCAATGAAAGCGATCAGGGAAAAATTGTTCGCAATAGCGCATTTACCTATTACACCTCTGGTGAACATATCGGCTTGCTGAAAGAAGAGGTTGTGGCATCTGAGGGCGGATGTGACGCATACCTCAAAACTACCTACAGCTACAACAGTTGGGGCAGTATCATAGGTAAATCGACTGGCGGGAAAAAGTGCCTAAATTCGGACGATGAGCCTCAAACGCGTACAACGACAACGAAATATACCAACGATGGGCGATATATTAAGAGTACGCAAAATAGTCTGTTCACTGTGCAGACGGTACTGAGTCGCAATAAGTTTGGGCAGGTTACGCGCAGTCAGAACCCCGATGACGTGATCACCACCTTTTACTACGACGTGTATGGTCAACAGGTTGGCCAGCATCAGGGGAGTGGATCGCAACAGAGCACGCTGATGCAACACTGTCCGTCGGATGCACCTTTGCAGTGTTTTGTGATGCAGGAAAAGCGAGTGAATGCAGAGCTGTTATCCAGAACCTACCTTGATAAGTATGGCCGGACACTGGCCAGTGAGGGCCTCTCACCTGCCGGAATATGGCTACGTACAACCTCTGAGTATGACAAGTTTGGCCGAGTGGTAGAGGTAAAACCAGCGGGTCTGGAAGCACAGCTGAGCACTTATGATGCCTTTGACCGTATCGTGTACAGTCAGGATACCCAGAGCAATTTGGACACTTTCGTCAGCTTTGATGGCTTGACCACGACCACTTTGGTGAATGGAGATATTGCTGGTGGTAATCAGAGTAAAACAGTGACACGTAATGCGCTCGCAGAGGTGGTGTCGGTAACGGATAACAACGGCCAGACACTGACCTATACGCACAATACAACTGGTCAGCTACTCAACGTGCGCTCTTTGGCAGACGGTGGCAGTGAATTGTTCCTTAATACCTACGATCCAGTCACGGGCCGTAAAACGAAAACGGAGGATAAAGACCGGGGAACCTGGTCCTATACTTACACCCCATTTGGTGAACTGCAAACTCAGACCGATGCCAATGGCGTGGTATCGACCTTTAGTTACGACGAACTCGGCCGCAAAGTCGGGTTGTCGACGAGCAAGGGGGAGACTGCCAGCTGGCACTATAATGATCAGAAACCACACCGCCTTGACCGTGAGGAAAGCGGCAACTGGTCTCGTCACTATGTTTACGACGCGCTGGGTCGGGGGGTTGCCTCAGTCACAGATCTTACTGGTGCCAGTCAATGTGCCGACAAGGTAACTTATTCTTCATCGACCAGTGATATCAGATTCACAGACAGTAGTCTGGCCAACCCGGTTGAATCCGGTTGCGTGATCCAGTTGACCCAGTTCGACCAGTACGGCAGGGTGTGGCAACAGTTTGATGATTACCGCCGCAGCACCTTGGGCCAGTGGGTTGAAGCCCGCGGCCAGCGTCTGGTCTACATCGCGGGACAGGTGACCGAGAGGTACGAAGCCCGGGAGGGCCAGAATGGCAAGCGCTACTATGCATTGGGCCAGCAGGACAGTGCTGGACGCACGACCAGCTATTTCAAGGGTCACTTCAGCATGCAGCTGGGTTACGCACAAAATGGCAGCCTGAAAACACTGGGCACGGGGGGGGCTCATAGCTATATTCAGCAGCATACCTACACCTTTGATGGCATGGGTAATCTGACCAGCCGGCAGCTGACGGGAGATAATGAAGCCACAAAGTTTGCTTATGATAAGTTGAATCGGGTGACTTCGGTGAATGGCTCATTACACTATCAATATGATGACAACGGCGATCTCACTCATAAAGATGGCTGGACACAAGTCTATGGTCAGGATGGAGATCCTTTGCATGCACTCAGTGAGCGCAGTAAAGGCACTCAGACGGAAACCTTTAGCTACGATGCCAATGGCAACGAGACCAGTGCCACTATTTATCTGCATAGCGTACGCACCACGCGTGATATCACCTACAGCGGGCGCAATAAAGCCACCCGCATTAAAGTGGGTAATGCCATCACAGACTTTGCGTATGATGCAAACAATAAGAGGTTTAAGCGCACCGAAGGCAGTAAAACCATCTTTTACGTTGGCAATCTGGAGTTGGTAAAAGATACCAGCCGGCCCGAAGCTGAAAAATATCTTATCCGTCGCAGCATTAATGGTGATGCCGTTCAGAGTTACTATCCGGGAGGTAAGGCATCATTGCAGTGGTTGTTTACCGACCATCAGGGGTCAGTGGTGGCAATCGTAAATGGAGACGGAAAGTTCCTTAAAAGGTACCGTTATGATGTTTTTGGCAAGCAGTCGGAGATAGTCAGAGAGCCAGACAATGTAACGGATAAACTTTATTGGGCAGAAGAAACAGGTTTGTTACTTCATGAGGTGCCGGCCAACATACGAAGCTACACCGGCCACGAACCGGTCTCCTTTGAGGGGGACAACCGCATCATCCATATGAATGGTCGAGTGTACGATGCAGACACCGGCCGGTTTATGCAGGCGGATCCGGTGGTGCAGGCGCCGAGTAACCTTCAGAATTACAATGCGTATTCTTATGTGTTGAATAATCCGCTGAGTTATACGGATCCGAGTGGGTACTTGTTTGAGCAATTACAGCCGTTTAAGAAAATACGCCGAAACGTGATCCGTGGTGCCGTCAAAATATTTGGCGCTGAGATTATCAGCATTGCTGGAAATATCGCCTCCGGATTCTGCGGGCCATTTGCTGCGGCCTGTGCTGCAACCTGGAATTATGAGTTCACCCGAGCTGTGGGCGGGTCTTCGTCGCAAGCATTTAAAGCAGGGTTGACTTCCGCAGCGACTGCATATTTGGGAGGTCAAAACTTTGGCCCTGTAGGCAACTTTGTTGTTCAAGGCTTGGCAGGAGGAGTTGCAGCAGACATTAATGGTGGTAATTTTGGGCATGGTTTCTGGGCTGCTGGATTAAATAGTGCTGTTGGAGGGGGAAGTTATGTAGGCAACCCGTTTGGGAATGTCATTATCTCCGCAGCAGTTGGTGGTACTATTTCAAAAATAACAGGGGGTAAGTTTGCGAATGGCGCTTATAGCGCGGCTTTTGTTGCGGCGCTGACGGCGGATTGGAATTCAGACCAAGGCTTCGATTGGAATGGGGAGTACGAGGTCGGAAGCCCTGAGTGGGATGCAAGAGAGGCTGCAATGGCAGATCTTGAACAGGAGCAAGCACAAACAGAGATCAATGGTATGTTGGATAATGGTGGTAAGGGGCTATATGCAGACAACGTGACGGTTTCACAGTGCCTGGCAACTTGTACCGTAGAGTATTTGGGAATAGAAACGCTGGTAGCGGGAAGCGCAATTTATGGCGGGTTACCACTAAAAAACAAGCGATTTGTAATGAAGGGTTCTTCGCCAAAAACGTCTTACCTATCAGATGCATTAGGAAGAACTTTCCCACAAAAATTACCCAAAAGGGTTTGGGCTCCTACTATGAATAATGTTTTAGCTACGTCAAATAAACTAGGAAGGGTTGGGGCACGCTGGATTCCTGTGTTGGGAACGGGGCTGTTAGTATATGATGGTTATCAAGTTGCACAATGTACAATCTCATGCATGGACAATAATACATATGAGTAAAGATAAATATGAAAAGCAAGTATTGGATTTTGTGTCACTATCATGCTCAATCCCTGTTCAAAAGTTAACAATGTCGAGTACACTACAAGGGAAATTGGGGCTAGATGGAGATGATGCTGATGAGTTTATGAATAGTTTTTTTGAAGAATTTCATATTGATAGGTCTAGCTTCAACTTTGAAAAATACTTTTCAAATGAATCGAGTATCAACCCTTTTTCCCTTTTCTGGAAAAGTAAAAAAAGAAGCATTGAAAAAATCGACTTGTCTATGTTGGCCAACGCTGTAAAGACGAGGAGGTGGTAGGGTGGAAGTGAATCTTAGATGAGAGTCTAACGTGACACCGATTCAAAATCGGCGCTCAGTGAGCGCCTTTTTTCTGTGTAATCACGCCAGCGCGGTGTGCAGCGGAAACACACGCTGGCATACACAACTGGCCAGTGTGGGGTTTCAAGGACATATATGGACGCTCTAGCAAGGTTGAATAGACACGTACCCTAAACAGATATTCTAGGCGATTAAAAAAGGAGCTAGGATTATGACAAATAAAATTACAGAAGAGCTGCAAAAAGCTCTGTGTAAAGAGCTTGGTACTGAGTATTATCCTACTCCTCGTGACTTAAAAGTGGGAATATCATTGAATGTTCGCGATGGCGTTGTACCTATAAATGGCCTTCGTCACTCACCTGAAGGTGATACAACAGGGTGGTACATATATGCAGGTGAGGAATTGCCAGATAGTCCTGATTTTTTCAACCTTTACATGTTGAGCACCTGAGTGATTGGTGCCCAGAGGTTCAAAAGTACTTGGGGCTACCCCCTGGCTGGAGATTCCTAATTGCTGGGGAGTATGAAGATATTTGGTATGATGAAAGCCTACTTGAGAACAACTGAAGGTGACAGCCACTCTACACCGGCGATCCTATCATGATTCAAGATAAATTAATGAAAGTGATGTTTGCTGTTATTTTAGTAAGTATTTTAGGGTGTGACTCTTCAGGAGAAAATAACCCTCCCTCAAATGACAGTGTTAGGAATTTTTATACACAAAATAAAGTACACATTGAAAGCTTCGTTGAGTTCTGTGCTTTGCAAGAAAGAGTGAGGTGGCTTGGAGTGAACGACATCGATTTATCATCCAAATCAGATGCGAATTTAGATGATTTTTCTGTTGCGAATACTAGGTTAGTGATGACTGATTTGGGGATCGAGTCTATGTTTTGTGCAAGGGATTATAGCAAGATTAACGCTCCGCTTGTTTCTGTGACATTACCATTATATAACTCTGGCTTATCAGTGTCGGGGGTAAGTAAAGGAATAAAGTTCATCGTTGTTGAAAGTGCCCGTGTTAAGGAGCAGATCAATAATGGTGAATTAACCCATCTTGGAGATACTGGTTGGTATATTTACTATAGAGAAAGTTAATATTTAAATTTAGCTGAGCAAATCCTAAATCGAAAATATAAAAGACACCCAATCCAAAGCCCCAGGCACCCGCCGGGGCTTATCTGTTTCTGGTCGTATGTCACCGATTTTGTGGTCACATCGGTTTGACTAATGTGGTCGTATCCATCGACCTAGTGGTCCGCAGGGAGTGTGATATACACGTGTATATATCGCTTGATAGGACCAGGTAAGTCAGAGTTGTATGACCACAAAGTCGATTTGTCATGATCAGCTTTATCCGCACATACGACCAGGTTATAAACATTAATGTAACAAGCTTAGATGAGGCTATAAGGTTATTCGGTGGCTGGGTGTTCGAAATTTATTTAGGTGCTCTGTTACTACGTTTAGTTCTGGACAATTGCCTCTATTACTGCGATCAACAAAAATTACAAGGACATATATGGACGCTCCAGCGATGTCAAGCCGAGTAGGCCTGCGAGATAGAGTAGGCAATTACAAGGACACCCACCCAAAATCGTAGACATTCAGTTCGGATTTTTGGGTGGGTGATTGAGATAGACGCTTCGGAATCGGCGTTGGTGGGCCACGCTGATATCCAACACCTACAAGCGCGGCAGCTGGGCGCGGTCGTACCTGTACGATGTCCTGGGACGTCAGGTGGCGTCGGTCACCGATTTAGAAAGTACGCTGAGCTGTAAAGATCAAGTCAGCTACGAGCCTGCTACTAAAGATGTGCGGATAACAGACGCACTGGCCTCAATCCATGACGCTAAATGTGTGGTGCAGCTGACCACCTTTGATGAGTATGGCCGGGTGTTCCAGCAGTTTGATGATTACCGGCGCACCCGCGAGCGTGGCCGCTTTGTAGAGGCACGTGGCCAGCGCTTGTATTACCGCGCAGGACAGGTATATCAGAAGCAGGAAGCACGCGAAGGCAATGCCGGACAAATCTACTATGTTGCAGAGTCTGAAGACAGTGCGGGACGCATTACCGGCTATAAAAAAGGCCACTTCAGCATGGTGGTGGGCTATGACAAGCGTGGCAACCTCAATGCGCTGGGCATCAATGACGCCAGTACTTACAGCTATATTCAGCAGCACAGTTACACCTTTGATGCGCTGGGGAACCTGACCAGCCGTGCCCTGACTGGTGAAACAACCCCGACCACTTTTGGGTACGATGTACTGAATCGGGTTACCAAAGTGAATGGCGAGGAGCGTTATGGCTATGATGCCAATGGCAACCTCACCCGCAAAGACGGCTGGACGCAAAAGTATGACAAGGCAGGTGAACCCTTACATGCCCTCTATGAGCGGGTTAAAGGGTCGCAGCGTGAAACTTTCAGCTATGTTGCCAACGGCAACCAGCTGTCTGCAACGGTGCACCTGAACGGCATTACGCACACACGCACGCTGGATTACAACGCCCGCAATAAGGTCACACAAATCAGCCAAAATGGCGAGGTGATAAACTTTGCGTATGATGCCAATAACCGCCGTTATAAGCGCACCGAGGGCAGTAAAACCATTTACTACGTGGGCGCGCTGGAGATAGTGGCCGAGGGCACAGGTGGCGGTGAATTTGCGAACCAGACGTACATACGCCGCAGCATTAACGGCGATGCGGTGCAAACCTACCACCCCAATGGCCAGGCCAGCCTGCAATGGCTGTTCACCGACCATCAGGGCTCAGTGGTGGCGATCACCGACTACGCCGGTAAATTCCTAAAGCGCTTTAAATACAATGTGTTTGGTAAGCAAAGCGAGATAGTCAGACCGCCCAGCAGCGACGCCAGCTACACCGACTGGTCCACCGCCACCCTGGGGATATTCACCCGGGTACCGGCAAACAACCACAGCTACACCGGCCATGAGCCCATCACACTCGGCGGCGACAACCGCATCATTCATATGAATGGTCGGATTTACGATGCAGATACGGGTCGATTTATGCAGGCAGATCCGGTGGTGCAGGCGCCGAGTAATTTGCAGAATTACAATGCTTATTCTTATGTGCTGAATAATCCGCTGAGTTATACGGATCCTAGTGGGTATTTTTTCGATAAATTAACCAAAGTAATAGGGTTTGCTACCAACGGACTGATCGGGGCAATCGTTGCACACCATACACAACGTTTTATTGCGAACAGTAGCACTTTGTCGACGCTGTATGTAGCAAGTGCCTCTATCGCATCAAGTGCTATATGCGGACCATGCAGTATAGTAGCGACAGCTTATGTATCAGCGCAAAATACCTATTATCGAACGGGGGATTTTGGAGCGGCAATCAAAGCTGGTGCAGTTTCAGGTGTTTCTGCTGCTGCGTTTTATGCTGTGGGGAGTGCGTTTGAAGGGGTCAATACTGCATTTGGAAGTGCTGGCTATTTTGGCAAGGTTGCGGCACATGGTCTGGTAGGTGGTACCATGTCTGTGATACAAGGAGGTAAGTTTGGTCATGGCTTTGCCGCGGCAGGATTTACACAGGCGCTCGCCCCTGCGATCGGCCGCATTCAACCGGGTGTTAAACATAGTCCATTAAGAATAGCTGCTGCGGCCATAGTTGGTGGTACTGCTTCGAAAATCAGTGGTGGAAAGTTTGCTAATGGTGCTGTGACTGCGGCATTTTCGAGGGGGTTGAATGATGAGTTGCATTTTGAAAGGCAGTCTTCACAACAAGGTAGTGCTCTGGGCGAGGTTCCTGGTTATGATGAATCGGGGAGTAATAGTTGGAGAGCAAGCAATGATCAAGCTTTTATAGATGCTACTGCTTCATATAATCACCAATACGGCTATTCTCCAGGTGACGCAGAATATGTAACTCCAAGAATGATGAAAGCTTGGGCTATGGTTGAATCTGGTGGAGACAGGGAAGCATTTTTATCCGATCCTTTACAGGTAAACAACCCTGGAGACTGGGTTGCAAGGAAAGCGGATCTTGGGTTGACTCTTGGCCAAAATATGGATCCACAAACAAGTGCTTTTGCTGCGCTTGAATGGTTGAGGTATAAAGGGTTTGTACATAATGCTGTGGGGCAAAAAGTTTTCTATAGAGGACATTCTGAAGCTTTAAGAAGATACAACGGAAATACGAGTACGGCCTACAGGCAGACAGGAGGTAGAGAAATGCGTGACTGGTATGCCGATAGGGTAATAAATTTACAAACAGGAATGTAAAATGGCAGAAAAGGTAATTAAAATTAGTTTGTTGGCTCTTCTAACGGTATGTTTATTGTATTTTGGTGAGTCTAGGGCTGACTGTAATGAAAATACAAAGGTAACATCACAAAAATTAAGCTCACAGGCTTTTTCTGGAATTCTTGATGGTCGAGAAAAAATAGAGCTGATAGGTGGGGTCTCACATCTTGATTTCAATTATTGCATATATTTCTATGCTAGGGAATTTGGCAATCGCCGTCTTGCAAAAAGGCTCGTCATTCTAGATGGTAATGACGGGAGGTATGTAGGAATGTTTGACGTGAATGACAAGCCAAAGGGTATTGTTGGAAATAGTATAATTTTCGATTATCACGATGACTTAGGAAATAAAATAGTAGTTGGTCCCTCTGGATTTCCTAAAAATACTTATCTGGATGGTGAGCCAAAAGAGCTGTTTAAGTAAAGAGAGTAAGAAACGTAAGGTGATATCCATTCCAACAAGGCGCTCAGTGAGCGCCTTTTTTCTGTGCAATCACGCCAGCGCGGTGTGCAGTGGAAATCAGCGCTGGCATGCACAACTGACCAGCAGAGGGTGCATTTGCGGCCAGTCCCACCAGGTGGTGGCACTGTACAAACTGAGTAATCATGCTGATTTGAACTGATCTCTGCTACTGGATTCACTGAGTCCTGGTCGAGTCAGGGAAGGTAGTCAGACATGCGGTTGAGGATTTTTTCGAGATATGGGGTTGTAAATAGTTACAAGGACACCCACCCAAAATCATAGACATTCAGTTCGGATTTCTGGGTGGGTGATGGAGATGGACGCTTCGAAATCGGCGTTGGTGGGCCACGCTGATATCCTACACCGACAACCCCTGGCGTCTGGATAGCGAGCAGCGCGGCAGCTGGGCGCGGTCGTCCCTGTACGATGCTCTGGGGCGTCAGGTGGCATCGGTCACCGATTTAGAAAGTACGCTGAGCTGTAAAGGTCGAGTCAGCTACGATCCATCCAACAAAGATGTGCGGTGTATTCAGGAGTACCTCGGGCATGCTGATATTTCAACAACTCAGGTCTATCTGAGCGTTACTCAGGTGTAATTAAGGGAAACGCTGAGCCGATGCCACCCGGCGGCCAGGTCGCAGGTAATGGCAGACAGTAAGCTACATGACTATATCAGGGAAGATGTGTAGTTGAGACCGTGAGGTTTATAGACATTAACAGGAATTTATATCTCAATTTGTGATATTTTTGAGACATATCTTTTGTCCTTATAATATACTTATCTCAAAATCCAGGTATTTTGAGATAAGTATATGATTAAGCATCCACCGCAATTGACTCACACTGATCCACTGACCTGGATCACTGAGCATGCTCCTAAAGAGCTCTCCCGTTATTTTGATCACGCCTCCGTGGTTGATGACAAGGGGCGCTATCTGCACTATGACGAATTACGGTTTCGTCTGCCAAAAGGGCTGGAACTGGACATTGCCTGGAGCCTTATCAAGAAAGCCAGAAGTAAACAGCTGAGCCCCGTACTGCCATTGGATGAACCCGAGCGTCAGGCCCGCTTCTATCTGACACCGACCATGCAGAAGGCAATCTCAGAAGCTGACAGGCATGCAACCAGCGCCTCACTCGAGTACATGTGCAGTAAGGTAGGCGAAGAAAAACACTTTGAATATCTGCTTAATGACCTGATCGAAGACGAAGCCATTAGTAGCAGCCAACTGGAAGGGGCTGCAACCACAACAAAAGTGGCGAAAGATCTGCTCAAGCGAGCAAGAAAGCCAAGGACGCCAGACGAGAAAATGATCATTGGCAATTTTAAAATGATGCAATTTGCCTGGCAAAACCGCCACAAACGGTTGTCCATTGACCTTATTCAGTCCATGCACCAAATCGGTGTGGAGTCGATAGACGATGAAAAATACCACCCCGGCGCGTTCAGGCAGACAGATGATGTTGAAGTGGCTGATGCTGAGGGCAACACGGTACACACCCCACCGCCAGCCAACCGAATTCACGAGCGGCTGGAGCAGTTTATTGCCTGGGTAAATCAGGACCATCAGGATGTCGAAAGCAGTCACTACCTGCACCCGCTTATTAAAGCAATCGTTATGCACTTTGTGATTGGCTTTGAGCACCCATTCCGGGATGGAAATGGCCGTGTAGCGCGCTCATTATTTTACTGGTACATGTTCAAAAATGACTATGCGGCATTCAGGTATATAGCCATCAGCGTGCTACTTAAAGCAGCCCCTATCCAATATGGAAAAAGCTACTTATACACTGAAACGGATGACCTGGATCTAACCTACTTCATTGACTACCAGTGCAAAATTGTAGGTCGTGCGATTGGCGAATTTAAGCATGCCTATGAGAATAACCTGAGAGAGTCTGAAGCGTTCACCCGCTGGCTATGGGACTCGGGCCTGTTCAGTAAGCTCAGTGACAAACAAAAAACGCTGTTTATGGTGGCAAAAAGCGGTAAGACCAAGCAGTTTACAGCGGTTAATGTGAAAGAAAACCTGGGCTGCTCATACAATACCGCACGAGATGCCTTAAACGGCCTGGTTGAGCTGAACTTATTTGAAAAAGAAAAAGCAGGCAAGGAGTGGGTATTCACGATGCGCAGCAAAACAGCAATTATTGAGAGCTGGGGGTAAAGCAGTAAACAAGAATGGCCAAATATAGCTACGGGCCATTTTTACCTACAAGGTGGCGAGTTTAGCCAAAGTTTTGGCCTGACGAAGTTTGATAAGGTTGGTTTCAGATCTGACGATTTGCCTGCCTTCACTGGTACTCAGATCTAAATCGGACTTCACCTTGATAGCTGGCCTGTGTACCAGTTTAACACCGTAATCTTTCATGTTACACCTCTAGAATAGCCAGCTTTCCTGACTTGAATACAAGCAATAAGTTTGTATACGCTTTTAGGAAAGCATGGTGAGCTATGGGTAGATATGATAGCGCATTGAGGATTTCAGGCACCAAAATAATCATAGAACAAATAAAGAGAGCTGATTGAGAGGGATCCAAGATCACATTCGCCCATATGAATGGTCGGATCTACGATGCAGACGCCGAGTAACATCCAGAGTTACAACGCGTACAGCTATGTACTGAACAACCCGCTTAGCCGGATTGATCCGAGTGGTTATATTTCACTGAACCCGTTTAAGAAAATAACCAGAAATCTAATCCGTGGTGCCGTCAAAATATTTGGTGCAGAGCTGACCAGTATTGCTGGGAATGTAGCCTCTATATTCTGTGGTCCAGCTGTAGCTGCGTGCGCAGGTGCCTGGAACTACGAATTTACCCGGGCAATGGGAGGATCTTCATCACAGGCGTTTAAGGCTGGAGCAATCGCTGCTGTTACTGCTCAGGCATTCAGGCCGATTGGTGAGCACTTTAGTGCGATGTCTTCTGATAACCTGCTGGCTGCAAAACATGGTATTGGTAATGTGACTTACGATTTTGGTGGGTTGTCGTTAACTCGTGGTCAGATCGCTGCTCAGATTGCTTCACATGCTATCGTAGAGGGAATATCAGCTTCTGTAAGTGGTGGCAAGTTTGGTCATGGGTTTCTCAGCGCCGGTATAACCAAGGGAGCCGGTGGTGCGTTCCTGCCAGGCGGCGCTGGCCTGAGTGCTATCCAGATAGCAAAAGGTACGGTAGTCTCGTCGATTATTGGTGGTACAGTCTCAGCAATTACTGGCGGTAAGTTTGCCAATGGTGCTCGTACTGGGGCCATGCAATATTTGTTGAATCAGGTTAGTGAAAGCTGGAAGCAACGCTTTAATGGACTAAGCCCTGAAAGCAAAAAGTCTGAAATTGTTGAGCTTACAAGAAAGCTGGCTGGGACAGCTTCCAATAACATTGATATGTCTGGAGCGGTTTCCACTAAATTACCTACCTGGCTGTATAAAATGGTGCGAGGGTATAAAATTCACAGTGAGTTCTCAAACTTAATTGACTCAACGGATATCGATGATTATAGAGGAGAAGGACCAAATTATTTACTTGGTTTTGAAACCCCGTGGGGAACTTTGAACTCTAGTCGACCGGATGCAACTTGGGGGCCAGAAGCGGAGCCACATTTAGCATTTGAGCTAAAAACGGGCCTTGTTGATCAAATCCAGATAGCTTAGGCAACACTGCGATTTCAGCTGTTTCCCTGATATTCAGGCATACCTAGCCCAGCCATTCTATTGAGCACTTTCACTTTGATCATCGCTTCAGTGTGCTGCTGATTGAATCCACGACTGACCAGCTTGTCACCCATAAGCTGTTTATATCGGTACATTGCTGTTTCCGCCAGTGAGCGTTGATGGTAGTTCACACACTTTTTCCACTCACTGCTACCTATATGCTTTGTTAAAATGACCGCGCTGTTACGAGCATGTCCATCCTCCCACAACTGCGCGTTACACCTTGGAGGGATCACTGCGTCGGCCTTTTTGGCTGCCACTTCAGCATAACACCCTCGGGTATCATAAGCGCCATCCGCTTTGACCGAGCTGATCTTCCTGCGCAATGGTCTGAGCAAGTCGCCCAGAACTTCTGAATCAGCTACGGTGATTGTAGACAATTCAGCGCCTACGATTTGGTGTGTATTTGCATCAACGGCTAGATGCAGCTTTCGCCATGTCCGGCGTTTGTTTGCGTCGTGTTTTCTTGCGCGCCACTCGCCGTTTCCGTATACCTTCAAACCTGTACTATCAACCACGATATCAATGCCTCCGGAAGTACTGGTATTTGGTCTGTAATGAACAGCCAGCTCTGCACTTCGCTTGCACAAACAACTATAAGTTGGCGTATCCAAATCAAGCTTCATCATTGATATCAGAGAAGAAACAAAACCCTGCACAGCTCGAAGAGACAAGCGAAATACAGCCCGCAGAGTCAGGCAAGTCTCAATCGCCAGCTCAGAGAAATGATTAGCTCGCCCTTTGCCGCCGTGATGTTGCGTGTTGTTCCACTGCGCAATTGCATCCTCAGAAAACCACAGCTGGATGTTGCCTCTGGCGATAAGAGCTTTATTGTAATCACGCCAGTTAGTGATACGCTTTTCTTTCAAAGTTCAGTCTCGGTGTTTGCTTTTGAGATCTGATCACACAAGGCAAGATTAGTTCAATGATTTAGGAAACAAAGCCCTAAAAACGGGTTTACCAATACTCTACCCATATCAAAAGCTACAATATCAGAGAAACTTGCCCAGCTCCACTGAGTTGGTGTTGATTATGCCTGCGACAGGTGATTAGGAATGAAAAAGAAAATTATTACACAATTGACGAAGAACACAGATATATTTTCGGCAAGTTTTAAGAAAGACAAAACTTGGATGTTAGTATTCGACCCATCAACTAAAAATGTGAGAAGTGGGGTTGGATTTAGTGAGTACTCGTCAGGTACAAAGTTTTTTTATTGGGTTTTTCCTAATGTTTGCTTTCCGTTTATTTTCCCTTACTCTCTACTGGGGAATGTAGATGTTTCAGACACAGATAGGGCTCACTTTTTGGGTAAAGGATCTAGTCCGTCAGAGAGCGAATTGATTGACTTCATTTTGGATAAGTGCAAGCTGGTTAGGGAAAGCTTAGCTTTGGATTACACAAGTTTGGTCGAGTTTTTATCTGCCAACTATGATAGATTATCCAGTTTCGAAAAAGCTGATTATATTCTCATCAGGTTTTATATTGAAAGGGAATTCATGTTAGTAAATGAAGCTGAAAAATTAGTTCCAAAGCTTAATCCACACAACCCTAAAACAATTAAATTTAGAGATTTTATTCAGCTGCTAAAGTCTCAGGAAGAATCCAAGATTATTAAAGAAATAGAGTTGTTTAAGAAGGAGAATGAAAAGGTTTGGCAAGCTCATTTTGTCGAAAACTAATAGTTGTTGCTAGCTAAGTGTTAAACACGAGGCCCTAATGTATTAAGCTACTAGGGGTTCTCTGTTTGATCCAAAGAAAATATAAAAGACATATATGGACGCTCCAGCGATGTCAAGCCGAGAAGGCCTGCGAGATAGCGGGTAGTGTTCAATTTTCTGTGTCATTTCGATAAGTTAAGATATAAAAAGAGAAATGACCCATGACTACACAAAAATTTGATTTAGATTCTGTATTGAAAGCGCTCCAGGACGGCAAAAACCTCACTG
>NZ_JAKRFZ010000002.1 GCF_022347765.1 Pseudoalteromonas sp. OOF1S-7
GCCGCCACCGCCGCCACCGCCGCCGCCACCGCCACCGCCGCCGCCGTTTCCATCTGTGCAATCAGTACAGTCATCAGTTTCATATGCCGCAACTGAGTTTAGGCCCCAACCCCATTCTAGCGTTTGAACATCTTCCGATGTCTCATCATCTATATAGGTGTGCGTGGTGAGTGTTAAGTTTGTCGTGAACAACGCCATATATAGCGCTGACTTTTTGACACTAATCTTCATTTATACTCCTTCAAAGATTATTTTTTAGTAGAGAATCAATTTGCTCAAAAGTGGCGAGTATTTGTGGGCACTCGAAGACGATTGTCCCCTCTGGATAACGCATGGCCCGTGGTACCAATATCTTATTATCACATAGTGATTTAATAACACTTTGCAAATAACCCACTCTGATCTTCAATTTTTTGGCCAGGCTTGGCAGGAAAACGATTGGCTGAGACCAGAGAAACCTGATGACCAAAAGGTGTACATGTGCCTGAGGCATCAGAATAAATGGTGCGGTCAGTTTTTTATTCGTTGACTCTATTAGACTCAAGCATTGCGACCCCGTAGCTTCAGCCCAAGTCATTGCATGTGTCCAATAATCACAATCAACATACTCCTTCGAGGTTACGCCATACTGATGTAACGCGTTAAAGTAGTTGTTTTTATCGGCCGAGAGGCGATATAAAAAGCTTAGAAGAAGGCGTGGCTCTTGGTGTAACTGAGCAAAAGCCATGGCCCGCGCTGTACGGCCATTGGCATCGTAGAATGGATGAATATTAACCAGTCTTGAATAGTTAATTATTGTGTTGAATAAGCTTGACTCTTGACATTTTACATCACTTACATATTCATTCATTAAAGCGTGTATACGCTCCGGTGGCGGTGGAATGTATAAGCGTTCACCGTTTGGGGCTGAAACCTTGCACTCAACCTTTCTTATTGTATCGTCAGGCTGACTGTTTAATAAAATAGCATTGGCGCGACATAGAGAGTTTACACTCACCCCGTGCTCAATAAAGACACTTATTGCTTTATTAAAAACCTGGTTAAAATGAGCTTGCTGAAGTACGGCCTGATTGCGAAAACCTGCTTGTGATTCAAAAAGCGCAATCTGCGCTCTCGTGACACCTCTTGTCTGCCTCAGACTCGAACCACCGGCTAAATAACGCACGAATAAGCGAGCCAAAACATCATTTTTTATGAAGTCCATCTGGTAAAAAATAAAATATGTAAAATATAATATCTTATTATATCATGCTTGTTCCTATTTTATAAATAGCTTAACCAAATTAATGCATAGATATAAAGGATAACAAGGTAAACTTAACCAAAGTGGATATTAAACAGCCAGCGCACCGTCAACTCTTAACATTACCGTAAAAAACACCTAGCTTTTTAAACATGCATATACCTGCCAACTTGAAATAATATGCGATCTTCATCACATCAGCGCGTTTTCCTCTGATGACAAGCTCGTAGTACCGCCCTTTTTTGCTCGTTATCACATGACTGCCAGTTCATAATTTCTTTTAAAGTACGATAGCATCCAACACAGATATCGTTCTCATCAAGACAACAATGTCGAATACAGGGTGATGCGACCTGCACTGCGTTATTTTGGGCAGATTTCGCCTCTTTGTTTACACTCATCATTCAACTCCGCAATCACTTTTAAAGCATTATACCCTTTAAACACAGGCTGAGATATTTTTGCTTGCCAGCGGACAAAAAATGACTATGATGCGTCCTGCAAAGCAGGCAGCAAGCCATAAAGCCCAGAGCCACGAGGTTAAGATTACTTCTTCTCTTTTGCTTTAATGACACACTTTTTGATTTTGATACGACTAAATATAGGAAATCAGGTTGGCCGCTTTAGTTCATTTTCGTGCAAGGCACGACGACTCAACAACAGATGACACACTGTTTTCACTCATTGCTGATGATTTACTGAGCCAGGGTTATAGCATTCGCCCGGGCGCACTCCCGTGCGACCTGGCAGACGATTTACTGGCCTATCAGCACAGTTTAAGTACGCAAAAGTATGAACATGCCGGCATTGGCCGTGGCGATGATTTCTTACATAACGATTTTGTGCGTACAGACGAAATTTGCTGGATAAACGGCGAGTCAGAGCCCGGACAGCGCTGGCTTGACTGGACCAGGCGGTTACAGCAATTTTTGAACCGTCGCTTGTTTATGGGATTGTTCTCATTCGAAAGTCATTTTGCTCATTACGCCAGCGGCAGTTACTACAAGCGCCATTACGACGCGTTCAGAGGTGAAACCAACCGCATCCTGTCACTGGTTACCTATCTGAATCCTGGGTGGGCACATAATGATGGGGGGGAAATGGTGCTCTACCGGGATGACCATGACCTTGACGGGATAAAAGTAGTCCCTTTACACGGCACGCTTGCCCTGTTTTTAAGTGAAGAGTTTCCTCATGAAGTACTCCCGGCTAAACGAGACAGATATTCTATCGCAGGCTGGTTCAGGGTAAATACCTCCATTGCGGGTAAGATAGATCCCCCAAGATAAAAACGTGGCAAGCGCAAATAAGTCACCATACCCGGGCCTGAGAGAATTTTAGGCCCAGGTATCTAAGTGTTGCTCTTCGTCGTCGATCTCACTGTCATCTTCGTCTTTTTTGCGGGCATCTTCCTCTTTATGCTTTTGCTGCGCCATCTCCAGTAAGTGCTTTTTACGCTTAATCCTTTCTGTTCGATTGTCGAGCACTCCCGCAACTTTAAACGGGCCATCATGACTCACTTGCAACCGAACTATCGGCGCCAGGAACGGCTTAAATGCATCCATAATCCACCTCATTTCGTGGTATTTCATGCCTTTATTATCGACAGTTATAATTTATTCTTTAATTTATGCAAAAAAGTACTTGCACGCAATTCCTCTCCTGTGTTTATCTATAGATACATTTTGAGCGCCTGATGCGCGTCACATTTAAGATAAACAACAAGAGAATCTGACATGCTTATTACACTGACAGCTATCCATCATCACCATCATACACCGGGATAACCTGTCAGGTATTTCGCTGGTGGGTTATTCCTTCAAGGAACCTCCGGCGAACTAGCACTCAACATAATTTATTTTCGCCCTGAGGTTCCCTCGGGGCTTTTAGTTTTTAAACTTAGGAAATAAATTATGAACACCAACAACCGTTTACGAATTGCAATTCAAAAATCTGGCCGCCTTTCTAAGGATTGTCAGTCACTGCTCAAACAGCTTGGAATTAAATTAAATCTGCGCGAACAGCGCCTGATCGCCCACTCTACCAATATGCCAATCGATGTCCTGAGAGTCCGTGATGACGATATTCCGGGTTTGGTCATGGATGGTGTGTGCGACCTGGGCATTGTAGGTGAAAACGTGCTGGTTGAAACGCAGGCTGAACGCCAGCGCAACGGGCAGCCCAGCGAAGTCAGCAAGCTCGCAAAACTCGACTTTGGCTATTGCCGTCTGGCACTGGCCTGGCCGCAGGAACTGGGTATGCAGGATAAAAGCTGGTTCAACGGCAAACGCATCGCAACCACATACCCAGAAATTTTGAAGCAGTACCTCGAACAAGAGCAGATTGATGCCAGTGTCGTTATGCTAACGGGCTCGGTAGAAGTTGCACCTCGTGCTGGCCTTGCCGATGCAATCTGCGATTTGGTATCAACCGGCGCAACGCTCGAAGCAAACGGCCTGATGCAGGGCGACACCATTTTAGAATCGAACGCCTGCCTTATCCAAAACGCTAACCTCAGTGACGACGATAAGCTCTCACTTATCAACAAACTGATGCCCCGTTTGCGCGGTGTAAAACAGGCAAAAGAAAGCAAATACATTATGTTGCACGCGCCAAAAGCGAAACTTGATGAGATCTGTGCGTTGTTGCCGGGGACAGGTCAACCAACCCTGCTTGCTCTGGCCGGAAGCGAAGAATATGTTGCTCTGCACATGGTCAGCAGCGAAACCCTGTTCTGGGAAACCATGGAAGAGCTCAAAGCGCTCGGCGCAAACTCTATTCTAGTTATGCCAATCGAAAAAATGATGGAGTAACCACGCATGTTTATCTGGAATGAGGCGGACCGGGCTCAGCAAAAGGCTGCACTTGAACGCCCGGCCGTGACTATCAGTGATGAGCTGGAAAAAGTTGTTGCAACAATCATTGCAGAAGTCGAGCTAAACGGTGATGAAGCATTGCTGGAATATGCCCGTAAGTTCGATAAACGTGCTCAGCCTCGGTTATTGGTATCCGCTGAAGAAATTCAGGCCAGTGAAGGCGTTATTTCAGCAGAACTTAAACAGGCCATCGACCAGGCTTACAGTAATATTCGCACTTTTCACGCACTACAAGTGCCCGTAGAAAAACGTCTTGAAACACAACCTGGTGTGATATGCGAGCTTAAGTATCAAGCTATTGAAGCGGTTGGTCTGTATGTCCCGGGAGGCAGTGCACCACTGCCGTCTTCTGTACTTATGCAAGGAGTCTGTGCCCAACTGGCAGGGGCACAAACAATTGTATTGTGCACGCCAGTTAACGGTGAACAAAGCATTGATCCTGCAATTTTATATGCGGCCAAAAAATGCGGTATCACCACAATCGTTGAAAGCGGCGGCGCCGGTGCAATTGCAGCGATGGCACTGGGTACCCAAAGCGTACCTAAAGTAGACAAAGTGTTTGGACCGGGAAATGCCTTTGTGACTATGGCCAAACAGCTACTGTCGCAATCGCTTCCAGGATTTGCCATTGATATGCCCGCAGGACCTTCAGAAGTATTGGTCATTGCCGATGAACGCGCTAACCCGGCTTACGTTGCTGCTGATCTGCTCTCGCAAGCCGAACACGGCCCCGACTCTCAGGTACTGCTGCTCAGTAACAGCAAACAGCTTATTAAAGAGGTCCAGGGCGAACTGGATCGTCAGTTGTTGCAACTAAGCCGCGCAGACATCGCCAAACAGGCGCTTGAAAATAGCACGCTTATTCTGGTCGAAGATATGGAACAAGCATTTGCGGTTAGCGCAGAGTACGGACCTGAGCACCTGATCTTACAGCTCGGTGAACCAGAGCCCTATCTGCCTTTAGTGAAAAATGCCGGCTCGGTATTTGTTGGTGACTACACGCCTGAATCCGCAGGTGATTACGCGTCAGGTACCAACCATGTATTGCCAACATATGGTTACAGTCGCTGCTATTCGAGCCTCAACCTGCTCGATTTTTATCGTACCTATACGCAACAGACAATCAGTAAAGGGGGTTTACAGTTGCTAAGCAAGGCCATTTTCCCCCTGGCTGAGGCGGAAGGCCTGAATGCCCACGCCAATGCTGTCAAGATCAGGCTGGAGAACAACGCATGAGTCAAATTGAATTACCAGAGAATATTGCGTCATTGAGCGCATACAGCTCGGCGAAGAGCGAAAAGCTCACCGGCACAACCTGGCTTAATGCCAACGAAAGCCCTTATTCACGGCGTGTGAGCCTCAACTTTGAAGCACTCAACCGCTATCCGGATCCACAACCCGAAGCGGTAATAAACGCTTACGCCAGTTATGCGGGCCTTAACCCGGAACAGGTGTTGATGACGCGTGGCGCTGATGAAGGCATCGAGCTGTTGGTACGTACTTATTGTACACCCGGACAAGACAAAATCGCTTTATTCCTGCCCACGTACGGCATGTATAAAGTAACGGCAGATACCCACAATGTCGGGATCACAGCACTTGAGCAGAGCCTGTTGCAACAAGGCAGCGCAGCAGAAATTGCAGGCGCTGTTGGCAACGCCAAGCTGGTATTTATCTGTAACCCCAATAACCCGACCGGCGCGACGGTAAGTACAGATAAAATTGCTGCGATTGCAGCGGCACTCAAAGACAAGGCACTGGTCATCGTCGATGAAGCTTATATTGAGTTTTGTGAACAACTCACCGCAGCGAACCTGTTATCGGATTTCGAAAACCTGGTGGTACTGCGCACCCTGTCAAAGGCATTTGCCCTGGCCGGGCTCAGAACCGGGTTTACCCTGGCTTCACCCAACGTACTTGCACCAGTACGCAAGGTTATCGCCCCTTATCCGGTGTCTGCGGTGGTAGCGCAAATTGCACAGGAAGCGTTGACCCCGGATGCCATTACCCAGATGCGCCGTCAGGTCAGTATTCTCAATAAAGCAAAGGAAAAGCTCACTGAGGTACTTGGAGGGTCCGAAAAAATTGCCAACGTCATGATTGGCGAAGGCAACTTTATTACAGTCCAGGTACGGCAGGTAAACGATATTAAACAGGCGATGCAATCAGGTCTTATCATGCGTCCCTTTACCCTCTTCGGTGAGGATAATTGGTTACGCATTTCAATTGGTAGCGAGCAGGAATTAGAACAAGTCAGACGCTGGCTGACACAACCACAGGCAGAACAATAACAATGAGCACACCTTATTTATTCATCGACCGGGATGGCACGTTAATTGAAGAACCCATTTCGGACAAACAGGTAGACAGTCTGGAAAAACTGGCCTTGCTGCCCAACGTGATCCCGGCTTTACTATCGCTACAGGCCGCCGGCTACAAGCTGATCATGGTCTCAAATCAGGACGGACTGGGCACCGACAGCTTTCCAGAGGAAGACTTCGCCCTGCCCCACAATCAAATGATGGCGATTTTTACCAGTCAGGGGATCCGATTTGAAGACGTGTTGATTTGTCCACACTTTGACGAAGACAACTGTCAGTGCCGAAAACCTAAAACGGGTTTGCTAACCAACCTGATGCGCTCGGGTAAAGTTGATCTTGCGAACTCCTATGTGATTGGTGACAGACAAACCGATATCGAGCTGGCTAATAACCTGTGTATTGAAGGGATTCTTTATGACGATAACTGGCCAGAAATTGTCACCCGCTTGACGACCCAAAACCGTCAGGCATCAGTACAACGTAATACCAAAGAAACGCAAATCAATCTGGCACTTAACCTGGACCAAAACAGTGTCGGGTCTATCAGCACAGGCCTGGGCTTTTTTGACCACATGCTGGATCAAATTCGCACTCACGCGAACATCGGCCTGACGATAGAAGCCAGTGGCGACCTGCACATTGATGAGCACCACCTGGTAGAAGACATTGGCATTGCCCTTGGGCAGGCACTTAAACAGGCGCTCGGTACTAAGTCGCAGATCGCCCGTTATGGCTTTGCGCTGCCAATGGATGAATGCAAAGCTGAGTGTCAGCTGGACTTATCTGGCCGGGCATCATTTGTGCTAAACGCCGACTTTAGTCGTGAAAAAGTGGGTGACCTGGATGTGCAAATGGTTGAGCACTTCTTTAAGTCGCTGGCAGATAATGCCAACATCAGTCTGATCCTGTCAGTCAGCGAAGGCAACTGCCACCACCAGGTCGAAGGTTTGTTTAAAGTCTTTGCGCGAGCGCTGCGTACGGCCATCGCCAAAGATACCAGCCAGCAAACTGCAAGCTCTAAGGGGTGCTTATGATTGCCATCATTAACACGGGCTGTGCCAATATCAACTCGGTACGCTTTGCCTTTGAACGTCTGGGTGTGAATCCGGAAGTGATCCGCGACCCGGCAAAGCTAAAGCAATTTGACAGAGCGGTGTTACCCGGCGTCGGACACGCCTCTGTGGCAATGAAACGCCTTCGCGACCAGGGTTGGGACACCGCCATCGCTGAGTATCAGAATCCGCTCATGGGCATTTGTCTTGGCATGCAGCTGCTGTGCGACGAAACCGAAGAAGGGAACGTTCAGTGTCTGGGCCAAATTCCCGGCAAAGTCAGCTATCTTGAAACCGGTCAGTTAACCAGTCCGCACATGGGCTGGAATACCTTGTCTGTGTGCAAGGCACACCCGCTGACACAAGGGCTTAACCCAGACGATCAGGTGTATTTTGTCCATAGTTTTGCCCACGCCAGCAATGCAAGTACAGTGGTCGAAAGTGAATATGGCACACGTTTTTCTGCCGTGGTTGCCAAAGACAATTATGCCGGTATGCAGTTTCACCCGGAGAAAAGCGCCAAAGTAGGTGCAGCCTTACTGAATAACTTCCTGAACTGGCAATTATAAGGACAAGATAATGATCATTCCTGCATTAGATGTATTACAAAACCAGATTGTACGCCTGTATCAGGGCAAGTATGACACCGCACAGTTCTACCCCTTCGAACTGGCAAGTCGCTTAAAAGCCTATCAGGATGCGGGTGCCGCTAAATTACACCTGGTTGACCTGGAAGGCGCGCGCGACCCACAAAAGAAGCAATGGCAACAAATCCAGCAAGCCACTGCTGAACTGACGGCCCCTTATCAGGTCGGCGGTGGGATCCGTCGTTATGAAGACGTGAAGCAATGGCTTAAAGCGGGTGCACAACAAGTTGTGATTGGTTCCATGGCCGTAGATAGCAAAGAAGAAGTCGCCGCATGGATTGAAGAATTTGGTGCCGAGCGCTTTGTCATCGCACTGGATGTAAAACGCAGCGCATCGGGCTGGGCAGTTGCCACCCATGGCTGGCTCGAGGAGTCTCAGTTAAGCCTGTTTGAACTCATTGATTTTTACCTGGCGCTGGGCGTGTATGACTTTTTATGTACGGACATCAGTAAAGATGGCACTATGACAGGCCCCTCTTTTGCACTCTATCAGGAAATCGTCGCGCACAGTCCAGGCGTGCGAGTTCAGGCTTCGGGTGGGGTCAGCAGTTTAGATGATATTCGTCAGTTGATTGAACTGGGCGTAAGTGGAATTATTCTGGGTAAGTCGTTACTGGATGGCGCATTTACTGTTGAGGAGGCAATCGCATGTTATCAAAGCGCATAATCCCCTGCCTCGATGTCAAAAATGGTCAGGTTGTTAAAGGCGTTAAGTTTAAACAACACGAAATCGTTGGCGAGATCCTTGAGCTTGCCGCGCTGTACAGTCAGGCCGGAGCTGACGAACTGGTGTTCTATGAGATCAGTGCCAGCGTTGAGAAACGCTTGCTGGATGTTAACTGGGTCAGGGACATAGCCCGCCATATTGATATTCCTTTTTGCGTCGCAGGTGGCATTAAGTCGGTGGCAGATGCCGCAAAGGTGCTAGAGCAAGGTGCGGATAAAATTTCCATTAACAGCCCGGCAATCGCGCGGCCCGAACTCATTAAAGAGCTGCACGATGAATTTGGCAAACAATGCGTGGTCGTAGGTATCGACAGCTTTTTTGATGCCAACACCGGCGAATATCTGGTGTACCAGTTAACCGGCGACCCTAACAGCGCGAGCCAGACACGCTATAAAACCAGTGAATGGGTACAGCGTGTTCAGGAACTTGGAGCAGGAGAAATTGTCCTCAACTGCATGAACCAGGATGGTGTGCGAAAGGGCTATGACATTGAACAACTGAGTAACATTCGCAAACAATGTGACGTACCACTGATTGCCTCTGGCGGTGCTGGTACTATGCAGGACTTTGTCGATGTATTTCAGCAAGCCGACGTCGATGGCGCGCTGGCAGCCAGTGTCTTTCACAAACAGCTCATTGAAATTGATGCGCTTAAACAATATTTAGCGGCTAACAAGGTACCTTGCAGATTATGAAACTCACTCCGGACAACCTCACAATTCTAGATTTTGATAAAATGGCGCTGATCCCCGCCATCGTTCAGGACGCACAAAGCGGCGTTATCCTGATGCAGGGCTTTGTGGATCAGGCTGCACTCAACGCAACCTTTGAAAAAGGCCTTGTCACCTTCTACTCTCGCTCAAAACAGCGGCTGTGGACCAAAGGTGAAGAGTCTGGCAATGTGTTAAAGCTGGTTTCAGCCCACACCGATTGCGATAGCGACAGCCTGCTGCTGCTTGCAAACCCTGTCGGACCAACCTGTCACCTCGGCACGCAAAGTTGTTTTGCCGACGCGCGTCCGGCAATTAGCTTCTTGTCTGAGCTGGAACGCGTCATTTGCGAGCGTAAAGACGCCGATCCAGAACAAAGTTACACTGCTTCTTTGTTTGCCAAAGATCTCAGCCGCAGCTGCCAAAAAGTGGGTGAAGAAGGCGTTGAGGTGGCACTGGCGGCCATGAAGCAAGATCAACTCGAATTGCGCAACGAATCTGCGGATCTACTCTACCACCTGATTGTATTACTGCAACGCAGTGGTTTATCCCTTGAGCAAGTCGTAGAAACACTGAGCGAACGTCATAAATAACGCTGAGTTTTCTGCGAACTCAGCCTGCTTCATGCTATGCTCAGGCCAGTTGAGTCATTTCAGGCTCGACTGGCTCCACAATTAAGATGAAGGACATAGCCATGAATCATCGCCAGTTTATTCTCCCTATTGCGCTGATATCACTCACCGCATGCCAACAATTGCCTGCCGACGTACAAAACCGCGTCGACACAATGAGTGACTGTGACAAAGTACTTGCTCTGACACGCGGAACTCAGGATGACTTTGCCCAACTTAAAGGCAGCGAAGTCAGCTCACCACTGATGAGCGCATGGCAACCAAAGGCCCACTTGATAGCCAACAGTTGCCAGATCAACCAGTACAACAGCGGGCGTGTCGCCTACGAATGTACAAAATTGTTCAGTACCAAAGCACAAGCTACCGTACTATTTGACACTGTAGCGCAGCAGTTGAACACCTGTCTGGGAGCTTCATGGCAAAGTCGTGAAATAAAAAACCAAACCCAGCTTTATACCAGTAACGCCTCGGCAGCAAAAATTACACTCAGCCAGGGGACCGGTCTGGACCGCCAAACACCCTGGGTTATCGCAATAAACATCTCCAATTAGTATCACAAAAGGCAGATGTTCATCATCTGCCCGGTTTTTGTTTAATTTGGCGACAATCACATATCATTATTCAATAAATGTTTGATCAGCCCTTAAATATTAGTACCTAAAGTGGCATAGTGTTGTTAGTAGTTAAGGTGAGTTTGACAACTTATCAATAACCACCTAACTTCAGACATCACAATAAAAACCAAAATCCTCAGGGAGAACCCAGTGTCAATTGAAATCAACTTTGAATTATCCGATGCCGACCTGGCGCACTTTCGTAGCATGATGAATGCAACCATCGAAAAGAGCCATGGCTTGAGCGACGACGAAATCATCAGCAAGGCCAAAGAGCTGGTCAACAATATGGAAAAGTCGAGCTTACCTGAGTTCGTGCGCACGCGTATGATGTCACTTGCTGCACTGATTGATGCAGTGCAGGACGAAGAATGGCAAATGCCTGAAGATGAAAAGCGCGAAATCATGCTGTCTCTGGCGTATTTTAGTGAGCCTGAAGACATAGTGCCAGATAATGTCCCTGTGCTGGGTTACATTGATGACGCCATTATGATCGAGTTGGTGCTTCAGGAACTGTCTCTGGATTTAAGCGCTTATCGTCAATTCTGTGGCTTCCGTGCGACAGAGGAAGCCCGCCGGGGGGATGCTGCTAAAGTGGATCGTGAAAGCTGGTTGGCTGGCACACGCTCTCAGATCCGCTCTTCTATGCGCCGCAACCGCTCAACCACGAAGAAGTCACGCTTCTTTTCGCGAATTATGTAATGTAATCGTTTTTAAAAAAGGGAGCTAAAGCTCCCTTTTTTGTGTGGTGCTTATTGGCTTGTTTGTCCCGCATTAGGATGCGACACACCCATCCAGGCTCGATACAGTTGCTGCTGACGCGGCGTCGGCTGCGAGACTGCTGCCACCTGTTTTGGTTTTGATTGTACTTCGCTCAGCGTCATTTCTGTGGACATGAGTTTATCCCGACGAATAAAATCAACGATGACCTTTTGCCCAGGCTCAAACAGTGCCATCGTTTTGTTCAGCGTGTCTCGCACCTGGTGCTTGTTAAACGCCACCAGTTTATCGCCACTTGTTAATCCAGCCTGCCATGCGTTGCCGTTACGCGCTACATGACTTAACTCTAATAACTCACCATGTGATTGTGCCTGACCGTCAAAGCCGGCCACTGCTTGGCTGCCTGATGGATAATGATAAGTCAGTCCTACTTTTTCGAACAGGGGATCAACATCCAGTATAAACGGCTTCTCAATGTTGTGTGACCACCACTGGGCGTAATCCTGACCACTGATTTCATTGAGGATATTAATAACATCCTGGCTGTTAAAAGTGCCAGGCAGGTGGTGTCGTTGTGCAAGTATGGTGTGAACATCACGATAGCTGACCTGGCCATCACTGTCGTCCAGCAACTTAATGTCCAGCATCATAGAAACTAATGCCCCTTCTGAATAAATATTAGTACTGAAGTTTTTGCCATGGTCGCCGCCCTGATTAATCCATTTATCAAAGCTTGTTTGTGCAACACTCTGAATATCCTTTCCTGGCGTCTCCAGGTGGCGGTTAATGCGCTTGCTTAGGCCTGTATAATATTCCTCGTGGGAGATGATCCCGGCACTTAACAGTAGAAAGTCCTCTAAGTAACTAGTCGACCCTTCCGCCAGCCAAAGTAAGTCACTGTAGTTAGGGTTAACATAGTCATATGGAACTAACCCGGCAGGCCGATAATTTTTTACATTCCAGGTATGGATAAACTCATGTGCCGCAGTCGAAATAAATCCGATGTAGTCATCTCGTTTGGCAAATGCATCTCTGTGACGCTGAATAATAGTAGAATTCAGGTGTTCAGTGGCACCTCTGGCACCACTGGTCGCATGCACCATAAAGACGTATCTGTCATAAGGATAATCTTGCCAGATTAGGCTGCCAGTCTTAACCAGCTTTTTGAGGTCACTTATCATCAAGTCTACGTCATAATTGCCTTCTCCCCAGATCACCAGTTCATAATCCCGTCCATCGACACGGAACTTATGAAGTTGATTCACCCCGGATTCGATGGGTGAATCGACCAGCACGTCAAAATTAGCGGCGGTGAAACGGTGCTCACTGCCTGCAAAATCCATCCCTGAAACTGAGCGCCATTGTCCGGGTACTTGCATTTCTACGGTTACGGGATCATTGCGAAAAGACTCGCTGAACATAAAAAAACCTGAGGCATCAACGAAAGCGTGACTATCGTCAATGTGCCTTGCCCTGAGTCCGAGCTCATTGGCATAGACCTGATAATTAACAGTGACCCGGGTCGGGTTGTCGAGATGAACACGCCAGGTACTTTTATCTATTTTATGCCATTTCAAATCGCGCCCCTCAGCATCAGTTGCATCAAAAGCGCGTATCCCATTTGCCAGATCCAGCATTTCATAGCGTCCTGTTCGCCAGTCGGCCAGTTTAATATCCATATGTGACTGAGCACTTTTAGGAAAGGTGACTTCTACCTCACCCAGATGGTGTTCTGGCTGGGTAATTTTCAGGGTATATGCGACGTCTGCAAATGCAGGCAACACATTCAATGCGATAAGCAGGGAAAAGATTTTTTTCATAATGGATCGGTAAAATTGCAAATATGAGGTTAAACTAACAAAAAAGTCTGACACTTGGCCACCAAACACGATGAGTCAACGGTCAAAATAGGTAGATACACAGCCTAAAATCTTCCACATTTATCAGTAATTTGATGTAAACTTGCTAATGAATAGGTTAAAACAAAAGATGTTAGGTTTCTGTGACTGATAAAACTGCGCGATTAGAGAAAAAACTATCACAAGCGATTGAAGCGAGAAAGGCGCTGGAAGAAGCGCGAAAGCAGCAGGTCGACACCCTGTCAGAGTTTGCTGCTAAACTCACGCTAGGCTGCAAGGGGCAAGACGTCTCTTTGGATAACCTGCTGGCAAAGTATCGCAGCGCACTGGCAAAAGGCATGGACTTTGAACATCTTGCCCCTTTAATTGACAATACCAGTGCTCAGTTAAAGCAACTTGATAGCACCAATTCTGCCAATCACCGCAACTTGGTGACACACATACAAAGTGCCGGAAAGCAATTACAAAAACTGCGTGGCGTTCCTGAAGATACCCGTCGTAAACTACGCCATTTATTGGATCATGAGCTCGGTGATATTGACGCTATACCCGAATTCGTGCCCTTACTCGACAAATTACTGCAATTTTATCTGCAAGTATTTGACGCCAGATACGAAATTGATAACGAAGCACAGCATAGTGATCCAGAGCTGGCGACGGAATTGCTGGGCCTGACTAACGAGCTGGTTTTTGAGGATGATGTCGCTGACGAAGTAAAGACCATTAAGCATAGTATTTCAACCAATTCGAACATAGATTCGTTGCTGGCAAATGCCATCGCCGTCATTCGTATTTTCGCCAAGTCTATCGCTCGGGAAAGACAATCCGCCCAGGGCTTTTTGGTATCGTTAAACCAGACGCTCGAAGAGCTACACAAATCCATTGTTGATACAACCAGTCATTCAAAGTCTATTAACAAAGAGCTCAATGCATTAAATGTGCGAATTGAAGCTAAAATAAAACGACTGACAGAAAACACCCAAAAAGCATCTTCAATAGCTGAGCTAAAAGGGTTAGTAGACGACGAGCTAGCGCAAATCAGCAAAGACCTGGTAGAACGAGAAAACATTGAGCGGCGCGATAAAGAAGCCCTGCTAGAGAGCTTTGATACCATCAACAGCCGTATTAATGTGCTTGAAAACAAAGTAAATACGTATAAGAAGCGGCTAAATGAGCAAAGGTTTAAAAGCCTCTTAGACGGCCTGACAAAGCTGCCCAACCGCTCAGCCTTTGATGATCGTTACAGCCAGGAGTTTCATTTATTCGAAATCCAGGGCAATGATGTCACTTTGGTGGTCGTTGATGTTGATCATTTTAAATCGATCAACGACAAATATGGCCACAGCGCGGGAGATAAAACGCTTCAGGTTATCGCCAGAGCACTGAAAAAATCCATCCGTAAATCTGATTTCATTGCGCGCTACGGCGGTGAGGAATTCGTGATTCTGATGCCTGGTATGCCCATTGAGGCAGCTTATGCACCACTTGAAAAAATACGCGCAACGGTTAAATCGATCCCATTTCGCTTTAAAGATAAAGACGTCCGGATCACAATCTCGTTAGGAGCAACACAGCTCAAAGAAGGTGATTCTAAACTGACTGCCTTCGACCGTGCCGATGAAGCTCTGTATGAGGCTAAAAACAGCGGCAGAGATAAACTTTGCTTGCGTGAATAACATGGAGATTGCCTATGCATGTACAGTTAAACCCAACAGGCGTACTTAATTTACTTTCTAAGCTGGAAGTTGACCTGCTGCAACAGACGTCAACCATAGAAAAATACCGGCTCTTCAGAAATTGTGTGTTAGCAGTGCTTAATGTAGGCAGTCATACCGACTCAAGCTATGAGATATACAACAAGTACCAGGATTTTGATATCAAATTACTGGCACGGGAACGCGGCATAAAAATAGAGCTAACAAACCCTCCGGAATCCGCGTTTGTCGATGGTAAAATTATCGCCGGGATACACGAACATATTTTTTCGGTGATCCGAGATATCTTGTTTATTTGCCAGCGGCATGAAGAACAACTCACCGATCCCAGACAAATTACCCACATGGTCTTCGATATGTTGCGTAACGCCGGGGCGCTTGAAGTTAATACAGACCCAAATATGGTAGTCTGTTGGGGCGGTCACTCAATCAATGAAGAAGAATATAAATATACTAAAGAAGTGGGCTACCAACTTGGCTTGCGAGGCTTAAATATTTGTACGGGATGCGGGCCTGGAGCAATGAAGGGCCCAATGAAAGGCGCAACGATTGGACATGCTAAACAGCGAATAACCAGTAATCGATACCTCGGCCTCACCGAGCCCAGTATTATTGCGGCAGAGCCTCCTAATCCAATTGTCAACGAACTGGTGATCTTGCCGGATATTGAAAAACGTCTCGAAGCTTTCGTCAGAACCGCTCATGCTATCATTATTTTTCCTGGCGGTGCAGGTACTGCTGAAGAGTTGCTATATTTGTTGGGGATCCTGTTGCATCCAGACAATGCCAAACAACAGCTGCCGGTGATTTTGACAGGTCCTGGTTCGGCGAAAGCATACTTCGACGAACTGAGTGACTTTGTTGAGAAAACGCTGGGAAAAGAGGCTCTGAGTAAATTCGAGGTGCTGGTTGACCAACCCGAATTGGTTGCTAAGAGACTAAGTCAGGGTATGGACAAGGTGCGTGAATACCGCAAGGCTCAGGGTGATGCCTATTACTTCAACTGGACATTAGAAATTGAAGACCAATTTCAACAGCCGTTTGAGCCAACGCACAAGAATATGGCGGAGTTGGACCTTCATCTGGCACAGCCCAAACAAGACCTGGCGGCCAATTTGCGCAGAGCTTTTTCAGGGATTGTGGCCGGTAATGTAAAAGAACAAGGCATTACAGCCATTAAACAGCAAGGACCGTACATATTGAGCGGCGATGCGTCGTTAATGAGTGATATGGACAAACTACTACGCGCTTTCGTCTCACAAGGCAGAATGAAGTTGCCCGGTAGTACTTACGTTCCCTGCTACAAAATCAAGTCTTAACCTGTTGGGTAAGGTGTCGCCCTTACCCTGTCTCGTTCTAACTTCTATGACATACTGCTAAAAACATACATGGCAAAATTACTTCTTATTGATGCACTAAACCTGATCCGCCGGATCTATGCAATTGACGTTGACCAGCAAGGCGTTAGCGAACAACAAGTCATGCAATCATGCAAAGCCCGAGTCCATAATGCCTGCAAAAAACTGCTCAGGCGTATTGAACCCAGCCATGCGATTGCCGTTTTCGACGGTGAGCGTAGCTGGCGCTATCATTATTACGCTGACTATAAGCACAGCAGAAAACCAATGCCGGAACCACTCAAGCAAAACTTGCCACTGATCGCTGAGGGATTTAAGGACTGCGGCATCACCGCATTTTTTCCAGAGCAGGATGAAGCTGATGACATCATTGCCACATTGGCAAGCAAAGCCAGCAATAACCAGGTGCACTCAGTGATTGTATCAACCGATAAAGGTTTTTTACCTCTATGTTCAGACAATATCGGCATTTACAATTATTTTTCACAGTCTTACACCGGTCACAATGAAATCGAAGAGAAGTTCTCGGTGCCCCATCACGCCCTGACTGAGCTGTGGGCACTTATGGGTGATAAAACGAATGACATTCCAGGTGTAAAAGGCATAGGGAAAAAAACCGCCATAGAATTAATCTCAGAGTTTGGAAAGGTCGAGAATGCACTCAATGATACGGCACTTGCAGCCACGACACGACGAAAACTGGAACAGGATCTAGATAACTTTATTTTGAGCAAAACACTCGTTTCATTACAAACTGACATTAATCTTGGCTTTAATTTAAGTCAACTCAGGGTGATTGAGCGCAAATAGCTTGTTGTGTTGCAGCGCTTCCGTTACGCTAGCTTCGGGAGTATTTGGTGTATTTCAATGATTAAAAAGGTTTTACAATACGTTTTTCTTGGCCTTGCCGTGTATGGGGTCATAGTTTACCTGGTCATTAACTTTTATAAAGATGACCCTCAGGCTATGATCTGGCAAGACAGAGAAGCCTTTAACAAACGTTATATCAGTAAGCTAAAACCAGATATGGTGGTCGAACTTGACGAAGTATTGGAGATACTCGGCAGCCCGGATCTGACTTATGTGAAATCTGAAGGTGAGCGCGTAGTGCAAATCGTGTTTTACAGAACACAACTGGTAAAACCGGATGGAATAACCACTCAGGATGAGTGCACTGGCCTGCTGTTTGAAAATGGCAACCTAACACTTTGGGGTGCTGGCGCAATTGTTGCCTACGACAAGGCTTTTGAATGACAGTCAATGAGGATATTGCAAGACAACTGCATAAACTCCTGACTCAGTCTGAGTCAGTGTTATCGCTATATTATGATAAGCGCAGCTGGCCTAAAATTGACGTGACGCTGTCTCAGCTCGCTGAGCAGTATACCCGGCTATATCGACTTGCCCCAAGTGCCTTACACGCACACCTGCACTTCATCTCTGTGCCGTACCGTCACTCTACCAACGTTCTTGTAAAACAATCAATATTACTTTGTATGCTAGGTTATGCCCATGGTTATACCGAGCAAATGATCCATGAGCTTCTGATAGCAAGCTTTGCAAGCGTACTCTGTGCCAGTCGCGAATATGACAAAATAGCAGCCGACAGCGCCTTGTCAAAAGTCGAATCGCAAAAGCTCAGGCTACGCCATCAATTGGCAGTCAAGGTGCTTAGTGCAGGTCAACTAAAGTCACCACAGGTGACCCGGATCCTCGCCCGGCTTAGTGGCTATGAGTTATCAATTTGCCGCAAAAGCAACAAACCTCTTTATGACAATGTGACACTGTTGGTCGCTATTGCGACTCACATCGCCAATGCTTTGATGAAAAAGCATCACCGGGCCTCCCTTCCGGCGACCATTAAACAGTTGTACCTGAACAATACCCATACTTTTCTACAAACCAGTTTACAATTGCTGGCGCGACAACTTAATGCCTACCCGGCTGGTGCAGTACAACACCATCCTGAGCATCAGACGTTGTTGCTCTGTGAAGAAAACAAGCATGCAATTCTCGCAATTATACAGTCGGGTAAAATCACCCGTTTAATCAAAACACAAAGACGATCTCCGCAACACTATCAAGCATTTCGGGTCTCAGACACCCAATTGTTATACGGTGTATGGTCACGTATCCCACCGCAGCCACTTGCCACGGCGTCAGATCAGATGAACGAAGCACTGCATGTGGTCGAACAACTGGGGGGTGAGAACTTTAGTAGCTTCAGAGCTATAGAGAAAACAATCGCACCATTTGGGGAAATTGAAGCAGCCCTGTCTCAAGCTGCAAGACTTTATAACCGAGAAGCCCAAAAAGGCGCGAACTTGCGCCACTGCCTGACTATGGTTGGTCTGGATGCCGCCGCATTATTATGTCAGCGCGTACTGGTTGAGCAACTCATTGTGCAACTGAAGCACCCTTTCGCTAAAGACATCTGGCACAAATACCAATTATTTTCTCAGGTGCTTGCCGCACTTGTGCAGCAAAACTATGGCCACCACTATGAGCATGTCCTTTCACCCGTCAGTGCAGCCATCGCTTTTATGCTTAAACATCACAGCGTAGACATAAAACGGTTTGTGTACGCGAGTGAATGTGCAGATAACCCATACCCCGTTTCTCTGGCAAACTTGTATGGCTTTAACGCTTTTGAAGAGGACGCGTTTAAACACTACTTCCACAACCATTTTGCCAATAGCGACGCTCACCAGGCTTTTGAACAGTCAGAACTAAACCGTAAATCAAAATTAAAGGGCCTGTCGCTGACCTTTACGGCAGTAAAAGTCCTGACACTGCAGATCTGTGATGCCAACTTCCAAACCTCAGCCTGGCAACGGCAGGTTTTGGATGAACAAGCCAGGTTGCATGACTGGGCGAACCTTAACGCGCTGCAGGCGCATCTGCAATCTCTTGGTTTGTATAATTTAATTGAGTGATATTTACACAATAAATATTGTACATACCGAGCATTCACTGCATTTATGCCTTTTATTCATTCCTGACTGGAATATGAAGGAATAAATTGCTATAAAACGCGCTTAAATTTTCAAGCGATCCAACATCACCAGAACAGCTCGACTACACTTGATTAGAATTGTTCTTAGATGTGAATTTACTTTTGATAAAGGAAACATAAATGGCTAAGCAAACTATCACGGTGATCCGTGGCGACGGCATCGGTCCAAGCATCATCGACTCAGCAATTGAAATTTTGAATGCAGCTGGCTGCGAATTCGACTATGAGTACGTTGACGCAGGACTGGCAGCACTGGAAAAAACCGGTGAGCTACTGCCTCCTGAGACGTTAGAAGCCATTGAACGCAACAAAATCACGCTTAAAGGCCCACTTACAACCCCCGTTGGCGAAGGTTTCACGTCTATTAACGTAACACTGCGTAAGCACTTTGGCCTGTACGCAAACGTGCGTCCGGTTAAATCTTTCGAAGGCACGAAAGCGCGTTACGACGATATCGACATCATCACTGTACGTGAAAACACGCAGGGCATGTACTCAGGTCTGGGTCAGGTTGTCTCTGAAGATGGCAGCGAAGCAGAAGCTATGTCTAAAATCACACGTGAAGGTGCAGAAAAGATCGTCACGTTTGCATACGAACTGGCACAGCGTGAAGGCCGTAAGAAAGTAACTGCGGTACACAAAGCGAATATCCTGAAGTCAACTTCCGGCCTTTTCCTGAAAGTAGCGCGCGAAGTTGGCGAGCGTTTTCCAGACATCGAGTCTGCGGAAATGATCGTAGATGCAACGTGTATGAAACTGGTTATGACACCTGAAGAATTTGACGTGGTAGTAACAACCAACCTGTTTGGTGACATTATTTCTGATCTGTGTGCAGGTCTGGTCGGTGGCCTGGGCATGGCGCCAGGTGCAAACATCGGTGAAAACGCAGCGATCTTCGAAGCTGTACACGGCAGTGCACCAGACATCGCTGGTAAAAACCTGGCAAACCCAACGTCTGTGATCCTGGCTTCTATCCAGATGCTTGAATACCTTGATATGGGTGAGACCGCAGACAAGATCCGCAACGCCGTTGCTGACGTAATCAAATCAGGTGACCGCACTACACGCGACTTAGGCGGTAACCACGGCACGACTGACTTTACACAAGCAGTTATCGAGCGCCTGTAAGATCAATCAGTCTGATTGAATACCAACGCCCTGCTTATGCAGGGCGTTTTCTTATCCTGATTAACATCATTAGCAATATACTTAGCCCAAACAAACTGCCTGCAGATCCCTCCTGCCCTGAGCTCGCTGTTTCAGACACTGAAATATCCTTGATCACCGTCACCTGCTGATTGTCATTCAAGTCAGACATCGTTGCCGTCACCTGATAGGGCCCGGCGCCCTGATAGGTATGACTGACGGATTCACCATTTGCGCTCTGACCATCCCCAAACGCCCAGCTAACCGCGTAATTGCCCGAGCCACCGCGCATCGACAGGCTCAGATTGGCAGTCAAACCACTTTGTGAAGCTGTGATCTCGCCGCTCAAAGGGACAGTTACACTTCTCTCAAAAGTGTCACTTACTTTGCTGCCACTGGCATCCTCCAGTGACACCACTATCTGGTAAAAGCCAGATAAATTATACTGATGCTGGACCTTTGCCCCTTCTAGTTCAGTCCCGTCTCCCATCTTCCAGCGTACGGTCACAGGCGCAGCTCCACCCTGATACTGTACACTGGCAATAATATTACCGTCTTCACCCTTGATGCTGGTATCTAGCAGCTTTAATGGCGCGGCCAGCGTGAATTGCTGTTCAACCGATTGCGTTTCACCGGCGGAGTTTTTGCGGGTAAATGTCACCGTGTAAGTCCCCCGACTATTGTATTGATGAGAAGGCGCCAGTAACTCACTGCGATTGCCGTCACCAAATTGCCACTCAAAGGTATCAGAAGTATTTAAGGTTAGTCCTGAAACAGAGAAGCTCACGGTAAGCCCATCTACAGCTGCACGAATTTTTGCTTTGGGCGAGGCCGTCAATTGTAATTGCGCCTGCCTGTACTGCTCTGTAATCTTGAGTAACTCAATGGTCACGCCATGTTGCGGCAAAACCACACCCGAGACAGGCTGCTGAGGATGGCTGTAATCCTGTGCATCACTAAACTCATAAACAGCCTGCAGCTGGGTATCACCAAGCCCGGGATTCTGATCCTCTAACCTGAGCGCTGCGTCTCTGAGCTGGATCCGGGTAGCAGCAGGAGTCTCACTGGTAGTCCTGGGTATGATGCCCTGATCAGTATCCACCACCAATATTTTACCTTCGCCCGGATGTAATGATGTTGAATTATCGTCGATATTCTCATTGGCATACCAAACTAGTACGCCTGGCATATAGCTGGCGCCTTGCAGCCCTGCGTCTATGCCATGGTGCGACCTGAGTTGCAGATAGTAGGCCTGCTCCAACCCTTCACGGTAGCGGCTAATTCTGTCGAAACCGCTCAAAGACAATTGTTCTGCCAATTCGGCATCTGCTATAGCGACGATGTTTTCACCATCCGAAATGGCGATATCATCCAGTAAAATACCAAATCCATATTCCAGACTGTCGGTTTGGTAGAGAAATTCCAGGGTGATCGTCTCGCCGGCGAACGCTGTGAGCGAATATCTGAGTTCAGTAACCAGGCTACCGTTTGAGCCACCAGTGGCCTGTCCGCTGTGGCCATCAACATAGTGTGTTACTGCAGGGTAAAGCGGATGTTGTGGCTTGGTTTCATTACCGGCAAGCGGCTGCTGATTTACTTTAACCTGGAAAAAATCATAGCCGCGCTCAATATCAAAACGGGCGCGCATAGTCAGGATCAGTGCTTCTGATTCTGGCAGTGTCAGTGTCATGCTCGCCTGATTCTGTTTGCCGTTCCCGTGCCCGGAATAATACTGGTATTGCCCTGATATCGGCTCCCCCACATACTCCAGGCTGCTAGGCAAAATAACTTTAAGTTGATCGGTTTGCCCGGTGTGTTCACCAGCACGGCTGAGACTGGCCTGATAACCTTGACGTAACTGCGTGAGATCGATTTGAACCTGCTTGACCCAGTTCCCACCAAACTGATTTTGTAACTTCACAAGATTACGGGGTGAGAAAGAGACCGGCTGAGAGCCACGCAGCGAGCCCAGCCAATTACCACTGGACATCACCGACCAGTTTGCAACAGGTTCACCAATTGTACCGTTATTGAGATCATATTCGTCTATCAAACCCAGCTCATGGCCGAACTCGTGCGCGACCACCCCCATGCTCGCATCAAGAGGGTTAATGGTATAATTGTGAATACGTATGTCACTGTTAGCTAAGGCAACAGGTGTGTAGCCGTCTTCCGCGACCACAAATCGGTGTGACCAGATAGCATCAGTCCCCAAAACACCACCACCCGCTTCTTCCCCAATACTTGAATGAAACAGCATAATATGGTCAACCACGCCGTCTGGCTCGTTCAAAACACCATCGCCATCGCGATCATTTAGATCAGTCAGGTCATAGTCACTGAGGTCTATAGCATAGCGTTTCACTGCCAGATCAACCGCTTCTTTGACCAAGTCTGCTACCTTGCTATCGCGCCGAGCGCCGATTCTCTGCCCATAATAACTTGCGTTCTGTTCAGCGGTGATCCAGCCGAAAACCTCACCCGAAAGGGCAAAGCTCCCACCAGATGCCTGCAGATAATACTGATTCGCGCTGTTAAGTATCTCGCCATCTGGTGCGTCAAAGCCTTGCTCCGAGAAAATCAGCTGCTGATAATGACTGCTCGGGTACTGGAGGTAATACATATCCGAATCGCCCTGTTTCAGACGATTATCGTCATAGGGCAGATCAGGAAAATCAATCAGAATTGCCAGTATTTTTGCACCTTGCATCGGCCTTGCTGACGCAGCCTGATTGCCTCTGAATGACACCGGCTGCATGGCGGGTTTCCCCGTGTATGGAGACCTAAGGGCTGGTTCGTGTGTGCCGGATAAATACGCTGAGATACGCTGTCTAGCCTCATAATCAGAAAAGCTCCGCCCGGCATGCTTTTCAAGCCAGAAACGCAGTTGCTGTTGATCCAGTTGCAAGGCCACGACTGGGTTTGCAATAACGGCAAAAAGAAAAACTAAAAAGCTGAATTTCATGCTGATTTACCCGATTTGATTGTCCCGACGATAGTAGCAGGTTGATAAGTATTTTTCTAAACACATCTAAACATTCTCAAACCACAAAAAATGCATTAACTATTCACCACACTAAAAAATAAACGCCATGAAATACTACATTTCAATATTTGAAACACAAAAAAGGCATATTAATGCAGATTGGCCATTTTTGAGCCTTGACACTGCCCCGGATTACCCTTTAAATAAAGAGCATCAGATTGAACTTTTTACGCAGATATTAAACATGCAAACACTATCCTTCACACTTGTGGTACTCGTACTGGTCTTAGTGGTAAGTCCGGCGGGGCCGTTGTGAGCGAACGTTTGCACAGACCCCGCACCAGCGGGGTTTTTTTTTGCCTTTAATTTTAAATTTTGCTGAGGAATGAGGTAATGAATGAGCAATTTAATGGCTCGGAGCTGGTAGTAAAGGCGCTGACCGAGCTAAATGTCGAGTATATATTTGGCTACCCTGGCGGCTCTGTACTGGATCTTTATGACGCGCTGTTTGCACAAAATGATATTGAACATATTCTGGTCAGGCATGAGCAAGCCGCTACCCACATGGCAGATGGCTATGCCAGAAGTACTGGGAAAACAGGGGTTGTGCTGGCAACGTCAGGCCCTGGTGCCACCAACTGTGTCACAGGTATCGCCACCGCGTACATGGACAGTATTCCCATGGTCGTCCTCTCAGGTCAGGTCCCATCAAATTTGATCGGTGATGATGCCTTTCAGGAAACCGACATTGTCGGCTGCTCGCGACCTATAGTTAAACACAGTTTTAACTGTCGTGATGCACGGCAAATTCCGACCGTACTGGCTAAAGCATTCTATCTGGCCAACTCAGGCAGACCGGGCCCGGTGGTGGTTGAGTTGCCTAAAGACATTCTTAACCCACAACTCAAATATCATTATGAAATGCCAGCTCGCATCGAGATGCGCACTTATAACCCCAGTTCCAAAGGCCACTCACGGCAGATCAAAAAAGCGGTTGATGCCATTTTGGGTGCCAAACGACTGATCGTCTACTCAGGAGGGGGCATCATTCTTTCCAATACCTCTGAGCAGCTCACAGAACTGGTAGAAACTCTAAACGCGCCTATCACCAACACGTTAATGGGTCTTGGGGGGATCAGTGGCACGCATCCAAATTTTGTTGGCATGTTGGGCATGCACGGCTCTTTGGAAGCCAATAAAGCCATGGCAAACGCAGACGTAATACTGGCTTTGGGTGCACGATTTGATGATCGGGTAACCAATAACGTCAAAAAGTTTTGTCCGAATGCCACCATAGTCCATGTTGATGTTGATCCCACTTCGATCTCCAAGACAATTCAGGCGCACATTCCGGTTGTAGGGAGTCTGGAAACAGTACTGACGCAACTGCAAAACGCCATAGAGAAAAGCGCTTTGCGAATAGACCGCGCCGCGCAAGAAACTTGGTGGCAACAGATTACGGCATGGCGCGAACAGCGCTGTTTGGCTTACCAAGCGCAAGGTGACTTAATTAAACCACAAACGGTCATAGAGAGGCTCTACGAGGTTACTCAGGGTAACGCTTATATCAGCTCGGATGTCGGCCAGCATCAGATGTTTGCGGCACAGTACTATCCCTTTAAACACCCAAGACAATGGATCAACTCTGGTGGCCTGGGAACAATGGGTTTTGGCCTACCCGCGGCGATGGGCGTAAAAGTGGCTTATCCTGATGCAGACGTGGTTTGCGTGACTGGTGATGGGTCAATACAGATGAATATTCAGGAACTATCTACCTGCCTTCAGTATGGCTTAAATGTCAAAATTATTTCTCTGAATAACCGTTCTCTAGGCATGGTACGCCAGTGGCAGGACATGATGTATGGCGGTCGTCATTCGAGCTCCTATATGGAGTCACTGCCCGATTTTGTGGCATTGGCAGAAAGTTATGGCCATGTTGGGATCCGGGTCGATCACCCTGATGAATTGGACGAAGCGCTATTGCGCGCATTTGCCATCACTGACAGGCTGGTGTTTCTGGATATCCGTGTTGACGAAAAAGAACACGTTTACCCGATGCAAATTAAACTAGGCGCCATTGATGATATGTGGCTGAAAAAAGGAGTGAAAGCATAATGCGCAGAATACTGGCCATTTTACTTGAAAACGAACCGGGTGCTTTGTCACGTATTGTGGGTTTATTTTCCCAGCGAGCCTATAACATTGATAGTCTGACGGTAGGCACAACAGATGACACGACCCTGTCGCGGATCACTATTACCACACAGGGTGACGACCGAGTCGTTGAGCAGATCACCAAACAGGTTAATAAGCTGGTCGATGTCCTTAAGATCATAGACCTCACAGAAACCAGTCATATTGAGCGGGAGCTGTTACTGGTCAAGGTGTTTGCTGGCAACGAACAAACCAGAGCTTCAGTGACGCGTGTTACCGATGTGTTCGGTGGCACTATACTCGATATGGGTAAACGTAGCTATACGGTTCAGCTGGCCAGCAGTAGCGATAAAATCGCGTCTTTTCTGGATATGCTCAGGCATGAGAGCGATATCATTGAGATGGTGCGTTCTGGTACTGTGGGAATTGGGCGAGGCGATAAGGCACTCAGAGGATGATAATAGGTGGGTAAAAAAAGGGGCTTAAGCCCCTTTTTTTATTAAGGATTAACCTGATCTTTAAGACCTTTACCCGCTTTGAATGAAGGGATATTTGCCGCTGGAATTTGGATTTCAGCGCCAGTTTGCGGGTTACGACCCGTACGCGCTGCACGCTCTTTTACAGAGAAAGTGCCAAAACCAACCAGTGCCACTGAGTTACCATCTTTAAGAGACTGAGTTACAGCACCAGTGAATGCTTCCAGCGCGCGTGTCGCTGCAGCTTTTGAGATCTCAGCGTCAGCCGCCATCTTTTCAACTAGTTGAGCTTTATTCATTGTATAATTCCTATGTTTTTATAATTTGCCGAAGCGGATTCTATGGTTATCCATTTTTTTTCTTTGTGCAAGCCTAAAATCCCCTTTTAACTAAAATATTTACGCTATTTCGCCTTATCTGGCGCGGGTGTAAGCATAACAGGCACAAAAACACACACCAATTGTTTACTTTTCACCCACCGCGCCCCAGCCCGCGTCAGCCCTGACCCGGGAAGAAAAGGCCAGACACAGGTTAAACCTTAAACGCTCCAAGGGCTCTTGCACGTGCGGCTTTATGTTCCACAATCGGTTCCACGTAACCATCAATAGCAAATGCCTGTAAATAATCATGGGGAAAATGGATTGACTTCGCGGGGACATCACTTAGCTCAGGCACAAATTTACGAATAAAGTCTCCCTGCGGATCGAACTTTTCACTTTGGCTGATCGGATTAAAAATCCGGAAATATGGCTGAGCATCACAACCGGTGCTGGCCGCCCATTGCCAGCCGCCATTATTGCTGGCCAAATCGCCATCTATCAGTTTGCTCATGAAATAGTGCTCACCCTGACGCCAGTCTATGAGCAGGTGTTTAGTTAAAAAACTTGCCACTATCATACGTAAACGATTATGCATCCACCCTGTCTGATTGAGCTGACGCATTGCCGCATCGACTATCGGATAACCAGTTTTGCCTTCACACCAGGCCTTAAACTGCATCTCGTCCTGGCGCCAGCGAACATCATTATACTTTTCATTGAAGTTAAATCCTTTGCACAGTTTTGGATAGGCGCAGATAAGGTGTCGGTAAAATTCTCTCCAGATCAACTCATTGACCCAGCTAAACGCGGGTGCACTGGTCACCTGTAACAGATCAGGAAAATGCAGCTGGATTTCGGCCAGCAACTGCTTCACCGACACTATCCCCAATGCCAGATAAGGGCTGAGTCCGGAGGTACCTTTAATTCCCGGAAAATCTCGACTTTCCTTGTAGTCTGTCATTTTTTCCCGGATAAATACTTGAACGACTTTTACCAGAGTGTCATCATCAACTGGCCATTTATCTGAGCTTCCGTCACCCATAAGCGCCTCCGGTGCTTCCCACTCGCGTGGAGTGAAAGCTAACTCTGGCCAGCCCGGTAAATAAAAATGTTGTTGCTCATACTGCTTGAGCCAGGCCTTTTTAAACGGCGTAAACACTTTGTACATTTCGTTGCTACCCGTTGTGACACTCCCGGGTGGTGCAATTACATCGCCATCGAAGAGTTGCAGCTGAATCCCTGCCTCCTGACACGCCCGGTCTCTGGCCTGCTCATTCACTTCATATTCCCGATTGGCGTAGACCTGTTCAACCCCGTTGGTCTGGCAAAACTGAGCCAGCATTGGCGGTACCTTCGTAAAATTACCAGCATCAAGCACATGTAAACAAACCCCCAACTCTGCCAGTTTGTGACCCAACCAGCTAACCCGGCGTTTAAGTAAATCAATCTGCGCAGGCGCCGCATTGTGCTGCTGCCACTGCTGCTTACACAGTATAAAGAGCGCATCACGCGCTCCGCTTTCAACCGCTTCGATGAGCGCTTCGTTGCCATAGATCCTTAAATCGCGGCGAAACCAAAATAAAGCAGACATTAAATTGCGTACCTCAGCTTGAGTTCGTTAGGGTAAGGATGAAAGTAAACTTGCTGCATCAGATAGTCGTTTGGGTGCATGATCAGGTGATGACGTAATAAGGTGAGCGGAACCTGCAAAGGCACTTGACCTACCCGATAGTCATCAATTGCCCTGCATAACTCCTGCTTCTCAACCTTTCCCAGTACTTTCTTAAAATACCCCTGCAAGTGCGACAATGTATTCGCCTGATCTTTACGTCTGGCAGGGCGAGACAATGCATCCATCAGGCCACGGATGTAATGCACTCTGAGGTCTTCCAGTGGTACCGCTTTGCCCTCGGCAAGTAGTCTGCCAAGATCACGATAAGCCTGATAATTATGACTCATTAGTAAGTACTTATGACGAGCATGAAAGCAGGTTAGCTCATGCAACCCAGGCGCGGTCACGACTAGCTCCTGCCAGCTCTTGTAAACATACACACGCATAACAAAGTTTTCTCTCAGGTGCATATCGTTCAGGCGACCATTTTCCTCGCATGGCAACAAAGGGTTGCGTGCCATGATCTGCTCTGCAAATATACCCACGCCTTCTGAGGTATTGCCTGTTTCGGACTCATTATAGATTTTTACCCGCTCCATGCCGCAGCTGGGACTTTTCGCGCAAAAAACATAACCGGATAACTGCTCACCATGCTCATCTGATATTTTCTTGCCGTATTCGGCAAGGTCCGGTGCGTAATCTTCATCACTGTGCGCCGGCCCAACCTTAATGACATCCTCGACCCTGACCTGGCGAATAGTTTTTCTGGGAATGGGCAAGCCTATTGCCACCTCAGGACAAAAACGCACGTATTCTACATAGTCGGCCAGTTCGTCCATACAAAAGTTGCTGCGCTTGTGCCCTGAATCAAAACGCACTTTGTCACCAGCAAGACAGGCACTGATGCCTATTTTAATAGCGGAATTGAAGTTAAAAGCTTGCTCTACCATTGCTCTCTCCATAACTTAAAAATAACGGATAGATTTAGCACCACTGATACTGACGTAAGGCAATTTTGCCACCCAGTACCTGCACCCCTTCCGAACGCAATAAGTCACTTTGCTGCTTGAATTTATCACTCTTGGGCGGAAACGAAATTTTTCCCTGACTGTTGATCACCCTGTGCCAGGGCAGACTGGAGCCTGCCGGCAAGTGCTTTAACAAGTAACCTACGGCTCGCGCGTGCTTCGGCGCACCGGCAAGCCCCGCAATTTGACCGTAAGTGGCGACATATCCTGCTGGAATAGCCCCTATCAGGGTAAAAACCCTGACCCTAAACGCTTCTTTAGCTTCCTCTTGCAAACTGAACTCCTAATGCTGTGAATTGTTGCCACAAATGCCGTGCCACCGGTCCGTAATGGCTCTGGTGACGGCGAAAAGCGTGAATGGCTGCCGTGAACTCATGCTGCCGATCTATGATCTCAATTCGCTCCAGCTCACCACTTTCCAGTTCCTGTCGACAAGTATTAAGACTGGTCAGCGCAAACCCGACACCTTGAGATAAGAATAGCTTAATGGTACTGACATCATCCAATTTCATGACATGGAGCCCTCGGGAATAGGCCAGCCTTTCGCTGTCAAAGTCGAACCCACTTTCCACCATTGCCAGACAAGGATATAAACTCAATTCGTCATAATACATGCGCTTAGGCAACAAACCACGCTTAGCAACGACACCCAGTTTGGTTTCTCCGATGGCAATTGATTCCAGCTCGCCGGTGGCGTGAAATAAATCAAACCACGGGCCTATCCCCAAGTCGGCCGCGCCGGCATTCACTTGCTCCAACGCCACAAAGCGCCTACCGCTGGAGATAACCAGCTCAGTAGAAGGAAATTGCTTAAAAGTGCTGCTAATCTGCGTGTTATACGTTTCCTGGTGGCACATAGGTTCATAACAAATGCGAAATTTTGCCTCATTGCCCTGTGAAAATTCGTCCGCCAGGATTTTAAGATGGTTATGCTGTTCCAGTAGCTTCTGAGCGTGCTGATGAAAACGTTTTCCCTGCTCAGTCAGGCGGATGCGGTAATCCTCACGTGTAACCAGGGCAAAGCCCAGTTCATCGGACAACCTTTTTAAAGCTTGCGTGACTGCCGGCTGTGACTTATATAATCGTTTTGCCGCGGCACTCAGGCTTTGTGCATTTGCTACGGCATCAAGTACCTGTATATCTGCCAACTTCATAAATAAAATTTATTTTATACCAAAGTTTTAATAATTTTTATTTTATGACCAAATTCATTATCCTGCACTAAATTTTAGTCTGAGGGAGTAATTTTGGTGAATAAACTCGCACTCTTTTTTCCAGCTTTGTTGTTATTGTCAGCTTGTCAGGACGCGGCGCAGCAAACCCCAACAAACCAGGTCATCCGCCCGGTAAAACTGCATACCGTTGCTGATCCACAGGCCGGTCAGTTACGCAGTTTTCCTGCCGAAGTCGTGGCAAACCAGGGATCTTACCTTGCCTTTCGGGTCAACGGCGAACTCATGGAATTCCCGGTACTGGCCGGTCAGGAAGTGGAAAAAGGGCAGCTTCTGGCAAAACTCGACCCGGAAGATTTTGAGCTTCAGTATCAGCAGCGTAAAGCCCAATTCGAACTGGCGGTTGCTCAGCTTAACCGGATCGAGTCTTTGTATAAAAAGTCAATTGCCAGTAAAGCCGAATATGATCAGGCGCTGGCGAACGAGCAGGTTGCCGAATCTGCATTCAAAATCGCCCAGACCAACCTTGAGAACAGTGAACTCAGAGCACCGTTCGATGGCACGATTGCCAAGGTGTTTGTGAAGAATTTTGAGAACATCGTCGCCAAGCAAAATATCTTACGTCTTGAGACACGCGACCGCATGGACGTGGTCATTCAGGTGCCGGAAAAACTGGTTGCCCGTGTAAACAAAGATCTCGACTATCACCCCACAGTGGTTTTTGACGGCTATCCCGATAAGTCTTATCTGTTGAACATTAAAGAGTGGGATACACAAGCCGATCCGGTTACGCTTACCTACAAAGTGGTTTTCTCGCTGCCAATTCCGCAAGACTTTAACCTGCTGGCCGGTATGACTGGCCATGTCTATGTCGACCCGAGTAAGATCACTAATCAAAGTACTTCGGCCATCATCGTGCCCAATGAAGCCGTCTTTTCAGAACAAACTCAGGCTACCGATGGCAACCACTATGTTTGGGTCTATAACCCGGAAACTCAGCAGGTTTCAAAACGCGCGGTTCAGCCAGGCCAGCTACGCCAGCAGGGTTTTGAGATCCGAAGTGGCCTAAAACCTGGCGATATCATTGTCTCTGCCGGGGTTCACCACCTAAAAGAAGGTCTGAAGGTACGCCCATGGACTAAAGAGCGAGGCCTGTAATAATGAGTCTTGCCAAATGGTCTATTGAAAATAAAGTGATCAGTGCGATGTTCGCTTTGCTGCTGTTTTTGGCGGGCACTGTGTCGTACTTTGGACTTGGACAACTGGAAGACCCTGAGTTTACACTCAAAAAAGCCATGGTGATCACAGTCTATCCCGGCGCTTCTCCGCAACAAGTTGAAGAGGAAGTAACCTACCCCATCGAAAACGCCATCCAAAGCCTGCCGTACGTTGATTATGTCACGTCTATTTCTTCGCCCGGTCAGTCGCAGATCACCGTCGAGATGAAAAGCACTTACCGTAAAGAAGATCTAAAGCAGATCTGGGATGAACTCAGACGCAAAATCAACGATCTAAAACCCAATCTTCCACCCGGCGTCTATACGCCCAAAGTAATGGATGACTTCGCCGACGTATATGGTGTGTTGTATGCTGTAACCGGTGATGGTTATTCCTATGAAGAGCTCAAAGAATACGTCGATTATCTCAAACGCGAGCTGGTATTGGTCGATGGCGTCAGCAAAGTCACCATAGCAGGTGAACAACAGGCCCAGGTCACAGTGGAAATCTCCAGTCAGAAATTGTCACAGCTGGGCATCTCACATAATCGCATTTTCTCGCTACTGCAAACCCAAAATAGTGTCTCCAATGCAGGCAAAATTCGTGTTGGTGATGAATCCATCCGAATTCATCCTACGGGCGAGTTTAATCAGGTATCTGAGTTGGAAGACTTGCTGATTTCTAAACCCGGTGCCAAAGAGCTGATTTACCTTGGTGATGTGGCCACAGTTAAGCGTGAGTACGCCGAGATCCCTACACATATTACGCGTTTTAACCGCGACCAGTCTTTGCTACTTGGTATCTCATTTAGCTCAGGCGTAAATGTAGTGGAAGTCGGTAAGGCGATAGACAGCCACCTAGCGTCACTTGAGTATCAGCGCCCCCATGGCATGTCTGTTCACACAGTTTACAACCAGCCTAAGGAAGTCGAAAAGTCTGTTGACGGGTTTATTGTCAGTCTGCTGGAAGCCGTAGCTATCGTGATTATCGTACTGCTGATCTTCATGGGTGTGAAAAGTGGCATTCTTATCGGCGGTATCTTATTACTCACCGTGCTCGGTACCTTCATTTTTATGAAAATGTTCGCTATTGACTTACAACGCATTTCCCTCGGTGCGCTGATCATCGCACTCGGTATGTTGGTCGACAACGCGATTGTTGTTACTGAGGGGATTCTGATCAACCTCAAGCGCGGACAAAGCAAAATCAAGGCTGCCGTCAATATTGTAGAACAAACTAAATGGCCCCTGTTAGGCGCCACGGTTATTGGCATTACTGCCTTTGCACCGATTGGCTTGAGCTCCGATGCCAGTGGTGAGTTTGCCGGGTCTTTGTTCTGGGTGCTACTGATCTCGTTACTACTCAGCTGGGTTACCGCCATAACCTTGACCCCTTTCTTTGCCAATATGTTGTTCAAAGAGCAAATTCAGCAAGGCAAAAAAACAGACGACCCCTATCAGGGCATTATTTTTACCGGGTACAAGGCTCTGCTCAGCCTGTGTTTGAGATTCCGCTGGACCACCATCATCGCCATGCTGGCATTGCTGGGATGTGCAATGGTTGGGTTTAAATCAGTTAAGCAATCCTTCTTCCCGGCGTCTAATACGCCTATGTTTTATGTCGACTACTGGCATTATCAGGGTGCCGACATTCGCAGCACCGCGGATAATCTGGAAAAGCTAGAGGCCTTTTTACAAGCGGACGAGCTGGTTGAAGAGATCACCACAACCATAGGGCAAGGTGCGCCGCGGTTTATGCTCACATATAGTCCGGAAAAGCAGTACGCCTCTTATGGTCAGCTGATCATTCGTGTTAGCGACCGGGATGCAGTGGCCACAATGATTGCGAAAGTAAGGGACTTTGCTACACACAATGAGCTAGATGGCAAACTCAAGGTAAAGCGTATGGAAATCGGCCCCTCAACCGATGCAAAAATCGAAGCACGCTTCTCAGGACCTGATCCGGTTGTACTGCGACAGCTGGCAGATCATGCCAAAAACATTCTGGCACAGGACCCGGGCGCGTTTAATATTCGCGACAACTGGCGTCAGCGCGCCAAAGTACTGGAGCCGGTTTTTAATGAGCAAAAGGCACGCCGACTTGGGATCAGTAAATCCGATCTTGACCAGTTATTACTGACCAGTGTGTCGGGAAACACTGTGGGTTTATATCGGGATGGCACCAAAATGCTGCCTATCGTAGCCAAAGCACCGGAAGTTGAACGACGCAGCGTTGAAAACCTGGTTGACCTGCAAATCTTTAGTCCTGTACTCAATGTGTATGTGCCGCTCGGCCAGATACTTGATGACGTTGACGTAGTCTGGGAAGATAGCCTGATCATGCGCCGGGACCGAAAACGCACCATCACAGTAATGGCAGACCATGACGTGATCGGCAACGAAACCCCGGCCAAGCTGTTTAACCGGGTACGCGCCGACATCGAAGCAATCGAGCTGCCTCAGGGCTATGAAATGCAGTGGGGTGGAGAATTTGAATCGTCCAGTAAAGCGCAAAAAGCCATTTTTGGTTCATTACCTCTGGGTTACTTGTCCATGTTTATGATCACTGTGTTGCTATTTAACTCTGTACGCAAGCCGCTGGTTATCTGGAGCACAGTACCACTTGCCATCATTGGGGTAACCGCTGGTTTGGTGGTTTTTCAGGCCCCTTTCAGCTTTATGGCACTGCTAGGGTTATTGAGCCTCTCTGGCATGTTAATTAAGAATGGAATTGTCCTGATGGATCAAATTAACCTGGAACTGGATAGCGGAAAAGAACCTTATCAGGCCGTGTTTGATTCCGGTGTAAGCCGTGTACGACCCGTGTCTATGGCAGCCGTAACGACAATTTTAGGTATGATCCCGCTCCTGTTCGATGTGTTCTTCAAATCCATGGCCGTGACAATTATGTTTGGTCTCGGTTTTGCGACCGTGCTGACACTGATAGTATTGCCGGTGATATATTGTCTGTTCTTTAAAGTAAAAACACCCAAATAGTAAAAGGGCCGCATTAAGAGCGGCCCTTTTTCTTCGCTATTTTTTCAAAGACAGTGTCCCTTTTACCCTGCTCCCGGGCTTAACGCCGGAGTGATTTTTCGGTTTATTACGTTGCGTGGTTTTATCCGCCTGGGACTTATTCCCGTGCTTGCGCTTATGCTCGGGCGCAGATTTTCTGCTCGATCTTCCGTCCCAAGAGTCACCTTCATGTCGGCGAGGCTTTGCGATGAGGTGTTGTGGGCGCTTCTTCGTATCCACAGAGGCTTCTTCTGTTTTCGAAGAGCCTTCTATCGAGGCGTTAATCTCAGCCATTTCCGACTCGCTGAGATGACGCCACTGCCCCGGACGTAAACCATTGAGATTAACATTCATGATCCGCACACGCTTTAGTGTTTGTACTTCATAATCAAAGTACTCGCACATACGTCGTATCTGACGGTTCAGACCCTGCGTCAGAATAATGGTAAATTGCTTCGCAGCGGTTTTCTTAACAAAACACTTTTTAGTCACCGTACCTAATATTGGCACCCCAGAACGCATACCGTTAATAAATGCATCAGTAACGGGCTTGTCGACAGTGACGACGTATTCTTTTTCGTGATTATTACCGGCACGCAGTATTTTGTTAACGATATCGCCTTCATTGGTCAGAAATATCAGTCCTTCTGAGGGCCTGTCGAGTCGGCCAATAGGAAAGATGCGCTCAGGATACTGAATAGCACTGACAATGTTACTTTTAATTTTTCGCTCTGTCGTACAGGTTACGCCAACCGGTTTGTTGTAAGCGATATAAACCCGCTTTGGCTTAGCTTTGAGCGGTTTATTGTCCACCAAAATAGTGTCTGCATCACTTACTTTCAGACCCATTTCGGCAACTTGCCCGTTGACTGAGACCCGACCGTCGCTGATCAGGGTGTCGGCTTCTCTGCGGCTGCAAAACCCGGTTTCGCTGATGTATTTGTTTAATCGCTTAAGTTCATTCATAAAGGGGCAGTTATCTGTTCCTGTGCATATAATCAACGGCCTGATACCCTGCACTCAGGCTTAAAGCGCGGTGTGCTTATCTACCAGGCAAGTTTACAGGTGGCGCATGGTAACAAACTTTCTGCGCCAGTAGAAATGTTTCATAGTCGCCTGACACGATTGACTTAGCTAGACCAGGGCAATGCTCAGTCTACGGCGTTAATCTGGGGAGTGTCTTTGGCTAAAAATGCCGGTGACACCAGATATTGCGACTGTTTGTTTTTGAGCAAACTGAATTGACTAAAGTCCACCCCTGTCCAGTCTGTTTTGTCGGCCAGCCAGATGTAGCGGTGCACATTTTGCTGACTGATGACCTCCAGTGGGTAAGTAATAGACTGGTGAGTCTGCCAGTAGGAATGGCCGTGAAATCTGTCGTAAAGAGATAAAATGGCCAGGCCGCCCATAATAAAATGCCCGCCAACAGACGCCTGTAACTCGCCTTGCTCGATAAGTCTGAGCGTGTCACTCAGCCAGTCGAAGCCTCCTATCGCAACAAAGGTCCGGCCCTTTTTAGCTCGCTGTTTTACTGCACTGAGCGCACCCATGGCCATAAGATCTGACGCACTCCAGATAATATTGGTATCCGGGTATCGCTTCAGCAGGCGCTGCGTTTTCTCCATCGCCTGTGTTTTGGACCAGCTGGCATAAATTGACTGTTGCAGAGCAACACCCTGACTACCAAAATACGATTGTGCCCCCTGATTGCGCGCATCAGACTCACTGCCATAGTGGCCATTGATTGCAATAGCCTGGGGCTTATCGGCAGGATTGCTCGCTTGTAATGACTCTGTTAACGCCTGTGCCAGGTCAGCGCCGGCCCGAAAATTATCAAAATAAATCTCACCCAGCCAGTTTTTGTATCTCTGTGCGGGCCTGCCAATCTCAGACTGCTCCGGGCCGCTAATAGTTTGCTCTAAGGTCAGATACTGGATCCCGTACTTTTCCAGCAGATCCAGATGTTGCTCAGCATTTCCCGGATAGAGCATCAAAACAACATAATCCGGTGTCGCGCGATATTCCAAATATTTTTGCAACTCTGCCAGTTGAATATAGCGACTACCGTCACCGTATATCACGTCGAGTTTAACATTAAGCTGTTTACTGGCAGCCTGCGCAATCGCCTCAACTTTTTGCCAGAAAGGCTCTCCGGAAACGGATGGATTAACCAGTAAAACTGAAAAATCGGCCTTTGCCCAACTTTGGGGGGCAAAAAGCAACACACAGCCCAATAACATACACTGCAACAACTTCACAACACACAGCCTTTCGTTATGTCACAGACGGCTGAGGTGCCGCACGCAACGTTTCAATATAAACTCTGCAGGGCCTGTTCTCTTTGCCCTGTTAAGCAGTATAGCCAAAATCACCTGGCTTAGGGTCAAAGTCAGGAAAAACTCAAAGTACTCAAGGCGAGTAAATGAAACCCGGGCAGCAGGAAAAATAAAATGAAAAACACCAATACCAATCAATGACTGAAACAGATAGAGCGACAAAGAGTAGCGTCCGACAATGGCCAGTACCTTGCTGAATCTCGGCAGTTGTGTACCCAGGGCCTGTAACAGCATCAAATAACACAAGGCCATTGGCATTGCAGCCAGCCAGTTCATTGTTTCCAACACCTGACCTGCGGTCGTATCTTGACTCAACCAAAGGAGCAGTGACACAAAAGCACTCCCCCACCATAGGGTCCACAGCCACTGTGCAGGTAAAGTATGTTGACCACTAAGCCAGCCGCGCTCATAGAGCTCCATCCCCAGCAACATCAAGCCCAGCGTATTCCACAAAGTAGCAAGTGGAATAAGAATAATCATCATATTGAAATGACTGATATTCTGGCTCAGCAGATCTGCATAACTGACCGGCATTGAATTGAGTAACGTGGCATACTCAGCGCTGGCGCGGTCAATGTTCGGCTCACGAACGAGAGCGCTGAGTATTACCAACAAACCCACAGGCAGGATTGTCAGTATGGCCGCTGCAAATAGCCTGTTCTTTGCATTGAGCCACAGCAGCGCCAGCAAACCGGATAAAGCATAATTCAGCAAAATATCTCCAGGCCAGAGTAAATACCCGTGCAATACACCAAATACGGCCAACACACACAGCCGGGACTTTATCTGAAAGAGCGCGTCGTCATTCGTTTTCTGTTGCTTATATTGAATCAACAACGCAGCACCAAACACCAAGCAGAATAGGGTGCGAAAACGGCCATCCGCAAACATGGTGGTAGCGAGTGATAAGCCAGACTCTAGCCAATTCTGGCTAACCGGAGGGACATAACCATAGGCGAAATTAGCCATAAAAAACAGATTTGTCAGGCTAAGGCCGAGTAATGCAAACCCCCTTATGCTGTCAATATAGGAATTTCTTGCCATTAATAGACGTGGTCACGATACATATCAGCCCAGGTTACGGCCGACGCGTGAAACTCAGGTAAATTGTCATCCTTCATATTCAACATGGCACAAGCTTCTTGCAGTGCCCACCAACTTCCACTTTCATAAGCCCTCACTACATTTAAGATATAATGTAAAGTATTGGATTTACCCAGTAGCGCGTCATGGATGATTTCTGGAAATGGCAACCGGCCTACCAGCAGCTCCATGGGTTTATCCAAAATGGCATCCAACAATGAAAACAGCCCGGTCAAAAAACTCATACTGGCAACCCCAGGTGCAATTTGCTGCGCAATTAACTCACAAAATCGAGAGCGTACAATACTAAGGCGTGTCAGTTCAGTCGGTTTATTGGTCGCTACATGGGCTGTCATGATTAAATTAACGAACTTCAGCACGCGCTCATTCCCCAGATAGACCAGCGCCTGTTTGAGGGACTCAATACGGCTTTTAATGGGGAAAACCCCGGAATTAATCAAGCGCAATAGTTTATAAGCGAGCGCAGTGTCCTGAGCGAACAATTCAGAAATCCGCCCAAGGTTCATGTGTGGCTTCAACACCTCAGCGTAAATCAGCATGACGATGGCGTAGTTTATTTCGATGTCTTGCTGGGTGATCATAGTAGGCTTGGCAAAAAAGTATCCCTGAAAAAAAGTAAACCCCATCTTCTTAGCTTCGATAAACTCGTCTTCTGTTTCTACTTTTTCTGCCAACAGTTTAAGGTTTTTGCGCTTCTTTAACTGCTCTACCAGTGGCGCGATTGTATCCAGCGGGCTTTCAACTAAGTCGAATTTAATTAGGCGAACTAGTTTGAGAAAGGGCTCCCAATCTTTTGAATAAGTAAAATCATCCAGCGCCAGGCGATAGTTATTATGAAATAACGCCCTGACTCGCTCATAATTGTCTTTTGTCGGGGGAATTGTTTCTAGCAGCTCCAGGATCACATCACTGCTGGGTAAAAACTGTGCCAGCTCCTGATTAAGCGACTCCTCGCCAATGTTGATCAGCGCTTTTTTACCAGATGTCAGATAGCGCGTACCCAGATTAAGCTGGTTATCCATAATGAGCCGCGCCGTTGCAGCATCATCAGCAATGTTAGGGAAGCAATTTTGTTTACCATCTCGAAACAGCAATTCATACGCAACCACCTGTTTTTTCCGATTAAAGATGGCCTGCCTTGCCACAAACACTTTCAAATCACTGCTCCCAGCTATCTACTGCTCAAATAATAGCACTTTTGTTTTATTAGTTTGTCTTAATGGGGAATATTTTAACCCCATTTCATTAGAAAAAAAATCAAACTAAAACATTAATGTATTAGAATAGTCGATAGCAGAGCGAGCAGGCAAACGCCTACTCATACAATTTTTCGATATACTGACTGGCAATGTTATCCCAACTGAAACGCTGTGCTCCAGCGTTAGCCTTGATTTCGAGGTATCTTTGCGGGTCGTTACGATGAACATCTAGCGCCTGTTTTAACCGCGCCAGTAACTGCTGTGCCTGCTCAGGCAAAGTACTGCCACCAAATAAAAACCCGGTGTGTTCATGCTCAATGGTGTCTTTTAGTCCACCTACCTGGTGGGCCAAACAAGGTTGACCTGCCCGCATGGCCAACATCTGACTGATCCCGCAAGGCTCAAATGAGCTGGGCATCAAAAACAAATCACCAAGGTCATACAAATGATCGCCCAGTGCCTGTCCATACCCTTGTAAATACAAGACATTATCGTTTCGTGCCATAACCTGAGTAAACAAGTACTCAAGGTGTGGATCGCCAGAGCCCAAAATAATCAGCACCCCGCCGTACTCATTAATCAAAGTCGCGACGCTATCCAGAATGAGCTGACCATCATTTGGTTGTCTTAATAACAAGGCCTTTTGATCCGTCAGGCGACCCACACTCGTCACCAGCGGGCGACGAAAAGCCGCATGCTGTCTCCACTGGATGACGCGTTGGTGCGCAATGTAGTGGGCAGGCTTAAGCTCTCCCCCATTGGACATCCAGACAAAAAGAGACTGCTCAGCCAAATCACAATACTGGCTCAGAGTGAGGTCTTGCTTTTGTTCGTCGTGGCTTGGATAGATACAGCCATTGAGGATCCCTGCCAACCTGCCCGCTCTGTCTGCTGCCTGCATATCGTTTTCCAGTCCTTCGCCGCCAAAGAAGCCACTTTCATGGTCACTACTGTGCTGCACCTCCTGACAATAGGTGGGTGACACCAGATGTACTTTATCGACAAGGCTAATTGCGGCGCGCATTGGATTAAAACAATGCGGATAAATATGGTCACAGATCCGGCTGCCGTCATAACTTAAGGTGGGAAACCAGGATTCCAGGCTGGATTCATCATGCTTAAACGGGCGGATCCCCTGCAAAGCCAGATTATGCACCGTATAAACAGTTTTAATTTGTTTTAAATTGACAAATCGGGGACTGAATGTTTTAAGTACCGCCACCACAGCCGCATGCCAGTCATGTAAGTGCAGTATATCAACTGGCCCTATTATCTGATGCTCCAGCAACTCACTCACCGCGGCGCAAAACAGCGCAAACTTATTGGCATCAGTCGCAAATGGCTGGTTGCCATCGTTACAATATATAGCCCCGCCATGCTCTGAAAACAGCGAATGGGACACCACATATTGCTCGACTCCCGAGTCGCTGGACACCCGCCAAAGAGTCGCGGTTTCCAGGTGTTGCTTAAAAGGCACCGCAATGTCTGCGACAAACTCCCGATTCAGTGCAAACTGACCATAATCCGGTACAATCACAGAGCAGCGGATCTGCCGCGCTGCCAGTGCATAGGGAATGTCGCGGATCACATCCGCAACGCCTCCTACTTTACAATTTGGCAGGCGATCATTTTCCGCTGCCACCATAACTACATGCATGTTTGTCCCTTTACGCCGTTTCCTGGTTTTTACCTGCCAACAGCTGCTGTTGCTTTTCTAATGCGACAAGCATATCACGGGTCACCAGCACGATGCCGTTTTTGGAGACTCTGAAACCATTTCTTTTATCTTTCGCCTGATCGTAGCCAATTTCCATTCCTTCAGGAATATGACAGCTGCGATCAATAATGGCATTTCTGATCCGACAATGACGCTCGATCACCACACCAGGCAGCACCACAGCCCCTTCAATTTCACAGTACGAATGTACGTGAACATTTGAAAACAGCAGAGATTTCCGGACTACGGAGCCTGAGATAATACAACCTCCCGAGACGGTAGAATCGACGGCCATGCCACGACGCTCATCGTCATCAAAGATAAATTTAGCAGGCGGTAACTGCTCCTGGTAGGTCCAAATTGGCCAGCTCGGATCGTACAAATCAAGCTGAGGCTGCGGAGACACCAACTCCATATTTGCTTCCCAGAATGAATCGATTGTGCCCACATCACGCCAGTAAGGCTGACCCGGATGGCTGGGGTCACGAAACGGAAATGCAAATACATTATGCTCTTCGATAATTGCCGGAATGATATCGTGGCCAAAATCACGACCGGAGCCTTCGCGCTCAGCGTCTTCTTTTAATTGTTCAAACAGAAACTCGGTATTAAAGACATAGTTTCCCATTGAGGCCAGACATACACCAGGTTTACCCGGGATTTCACTGGGGGCCGCTGGTTTTTCATCAAAACGACGAACCCGTTTGTTTCCATCAACGGTCATAACTCCGAAGGTATTGGCCGCACCTTCACAGGGCACTTCGATACAACACACCGTCATATCCGCGCCGGTTTCTACATGCTTCGCTAATAGCGCACCATAGTCCATCCTATAGACATGGTCACCAGATAAGATCATGACATATTTAGGTAGCTCGTGACGAATGATATCCATGTTCTGGAACACCGCATCTGCGGTGCCACAGTACCATTCGTCTCCATAACGCTGAGAGGCTGGCAAAATCTCGACCGACTCTCCAAGCTCTTTCTTAAAGTGACCCCAGGCGCGATTAACATGGCGGATCAAAGAGTGTGACTTGTACTGTGTCGCTATGCCAACCCGGCGAATACCCGAGTTAATACAATTTGATAACGGAAAGTCAATTATTCTGTGTTTGCCTCCAAAATACACCGCGGGCTTTGCTCTCCAGTCGGTCAGCTCATGCAGCCTGCTACCACGACCACCCGCCAGGATCAGTGCATATGTTTCTCTGGTCAGGTTACTAATATATCGGTTTGCATAACTGGGCATTCATTATCTCCATTAAAAAGTCTATCTACGATCTACTGCATTGGGGTTAAGCGCCAAATATCGTCACAATATTGTTGAATAGTGCGATCGCTAGAAAAACTGCCACTAGCGGCCGTGTTAAGTATGCTCATACGTAACCACTGCGACTGATCCTGATAGGTTTCTGCGGCACGTTGTTGCGCTTCGAGATAGCTGTCAAAGTCGTGTGCAACCAACCAGGGATCGTGAGGGCTACGAATAGCGGCGATGATGTCGTTGAATATTCCGGGTTCAAATAAGTTAAAGTGGCCACTTTCCAGTAACGCCATGGTATTACTCAGTGCCTGGCTGGATTGGATAATGGCATTGGGATCATAATGCTGACGTACTTCATCGGCTTGTTGTGCGGTGGCACCAAACAGGAAAAAGTTATCTGCTCCCACCTGCTCCCTAATCTCGATATTGGCACCATCCAGCGTACCTATGGTCAGCGCGCCGTTCATCATGAACTTCATGTTACCCGTGCCCGAAGCTTCTTTGCCTGCCGTCGAGATTTGTTGAGACAGATCAGTCGCGGCACAAATGGTTTCCATAGCGGTGACATTATAATTAGGGAAAAACGCAACTCTCAAAAGCGGCCTGGCCTGAGCATCTTTATTGACCACATTGGCCACATTATTGATAAGTTTGATCACCAGCTTGGCCATCGCATAGCCAGGGGCTGCCTTGCCGCCAAACAATACGCAGCGTGGCACCATGCCGTGGGTCTCACCACGGCGAATACGGTCGTACAATGAGATCACATGCAGGATGTTGAGCAACTGACGTTTGTATTCGTGGATGCGCTTAACCTGCACATCAAACATCATACTGGCGTCGAACTCAACGCCGCAGCGTGCCTGTACCAGTTTCGCGAGTTTTTCTTTATTGCCCTGCTTGACCGCTTGCCATTGACTCTGGAAAGCTCTGTCATCGTAATAACGGCGCAGCGATTTGATTTCGGCATAATCTGCTTGCCACTGTTCGCCAATTTTGCTGGTAATGAGCTTTGCCAGAGATGGGTTACAATAGGCAAGCCAGCGTCTGGGGGTAACACCATTAGTTTTGTTGTTAAATTTAGCAGGCCAGAGCTGATAAAAGTCATGAAACAACCCCGATTTAAGTAGCTCAGTGTGCAGCGCTGCCACGCCATTAACCGAGAAACTCCCTACTATCGCCAGGTAGGCCATACGGATCTGTGGGTGATCGCCTTCTTCGATGAGGGACAGTGCACGTTGCTTTTCCATATCACCGGGCCACATCAGTGCGACTTCAGACAAAAAGCGCGCATTAATTTCGTAAATAACTTCTAATAATCTCGGTAGCAGACGAGCAAATAAAGACACCGACCATTTTTCCAGCGCTTCTGGCAACAAGGTATGGTTGGTATACGCCATAGTTGATGTGGTGATCGACCAGGCCAGTTCCCACTCAAGCTCATACTCGTCAACCAGCAGCCTCATCAGTTCCGCTACCGCAATGCTCGGGTGCGTATCATTAAGCTGAAAAACATGCAGATCAGCAAATTCGCTGAAGTCTGTACCGTGTTGTTCCACCCATTGATGTAGTATGTCCTGCAAACTGGCACTGGACAAAAAATACTGCTGCCTGAGTCTTAACTCTTTGCCGTTTTCACTGCTGTCATTCGGGTATAGCACCATAGTGATCTGCTCGGCCAGATTTTTCTTTGCAACGGCTTCGGAATAACTTCCGGCATTGAATTCCTTCAAATTAAACTCATCCGTCGCCTCGGATTTCCATAACCTTAATGTATTCACGACACCATTTCGGTATCCGGGAATGGGCACATCATAGGGTACCGCCAGTACATCCTGCGTATTCACCCATACGCGATGAGTGCGGCCTTGTCTGTCCTGATGGGGCTCAACATGACCAAAAAACTTGATCACCCTGGCCTGCTCCGGTGCCGGCATTTCCCAGGGGTGGCCCTCACGCAGCCAGTTGTCAGGGTGTTCGACCTGAAAGCCCTGATCCAGTGACTGATTGAACATCCCGTATTCATAGCGGATCCCATAGCCAATGACGGGCAATGCCAGTGTCGCACAGCTATCCAAAAAGCAGGCTGCCAGACGACCCAAACCACCATTACCCAGGCCCGCATCATGTTCAGCCTGTTCAACGTATTCAAATTCAGTACAATATTCTTTGAGTGCTTCACGGGTTTGCTTTTCTAAATCCAGACTGAGCACCGCATTACCCAGCGCTCTGCCCATTAAGAACTCCAATGACAAATAGGCTGCACGTTTACATTGATTGTCGGCCAGGTATTGGTTTGTCGCCCTGCATCTTGCCACCAGCCGGTCCCTGACGGTCAACGCCAGTGCCTGAAACAAATAATGTTTAGAATCTCCAACTTTGTCACGCCCCAGGGTATAGTAAAAGTGTCGCATCAAATCATCAGCCAGCGTGCTTTCATCCAGTTTTGGTGCTTCCTGCCAATGCTTTACGACACATACATTTGACGTTTTCTTAGTCATTATTGAGATCCTCGTTATGAGATTGATATACCCAGGCACTGTGTGCACTCAGGGATTGGGTCTGATGCCCCTTTTCAATGGTTTCTGTGGGGTGCACAGAGCTGAGCATTAGCTTCCAGACAACACCCGAAACTGCGGGTAATTTCACCGCCACATCGTCGCTGCCGGCATGCAATATCACCAGCAAATTTTGCTTTCTCAGCGTGTCTGTTAACATATAGATCAGCGTCTTATTGTGGCTGTCGTGCCAATCTCCCTCCGCCATCGGGCACGCGTCTTTGTTGAACCAGCTGATATTGAACCGCTCATCCTGGGTGTGAATATAAAACGGGTGATGAAATATCGCATACTGGCAGCGTATTCCCTGGAGCCGCGCAATCAAGTCACATAAGTCGCAGACTTCATCACTGCTCCGGTTTCCTTTTGAACTTCGGTTTTGACTGCAACGCTCAGTGATACTCTGAGGCCAGCTCAACCAATTAATGTCATTATCCTGACAATAAGCATTGTTATTGCCCTGTTGCGAGTGAGCTATTTCCGTACCGGCCGCGAGCATAGGTACCCCTTTAGACATCATTAATGTAATGAGCGCACTTTTTTGAATTTGATGCCTTAATGCCTGTATATGCTCATGCTCGGTTTGACCTTCTACGCCGCAATTGAATGAAATGTTTTCGCTATGGCCATCGCGGTTGTCTTCACCATTGGCAAAATTGTGTTTTTGCTCATAGCTAACCCAATCAGCAAGCGTAAAGCCATCATGGCTGGTGATAAAATTAACTGAATTGAGTGGCCCGCGTTGATTGTGTTCAAATAATTCATGAGAACCATGGACACGCTTCGCGAGCTCTGACAAGGTACCTGCGTCACCACGCCAAAAACGTCTTACCGTATCCCGGTACTTGTCGTTCCACTCTCGCCAGGGAGATGGAAAGCCACCCAACTGATAGCCACCGGGACCAACATCCCAGGGCTCGGCAATTAACTTAACCTTGCTAAGCACGGGATCTTGCGCTACTGCCTGCAAGAAACTGTGTTGCGGACTAAAGCCACGCTCAGTACGGGCCAGTATGGTTGCCAGGTCAAACCTGAAACCATCAACGCCCATAAATTCGACCCAGTACCTTAGACTGTCCATCACCAGTTTCAGAGTATAGGGGTCATCAATATTGAGGGTGTTACCGCATCCGGTGTCATTAATATAATGGGCTTGCTCACCCACCATACGATAGTAGCCAGTATTGTTAAGCCCTTTGAGCGACAGGGTTGGTCCATCCAGCCCCCCTTCTGCAGTATGGTTGTACACGACGTCCAGGATCACCTCTATGCCCGCGCGATGAAACTCCCGAACCATTTGCTGAAACTCGCAAATATCCCCGTCTACCAGAAAGTCTTTGTGAGGTACAAAAAAGCTTAACGAGTTATAGCCCCAGTAGTTTTTTAACCCCTTGGTTGTTAAAAATTGCTCTGAAATAAAGGCATGACAAGGCAGTAACTCTATTGTCGTCACACCCAAACTGGCCAGGTGTGCAATGAAGTTGCTGTGGCTCAGACCCAAAAACTTGCCACGCAGAGGCTTTGGTACAAACTCGCAGTGTTTCGTCGCACCGCGAACATGACACTCATAAATCAGGGTTTTTGACCAGGGAATAGCCGGCCTGGCTCCTTCATATGGCTCAATACCCGTAACGCAAGATTTGGGCATATCGACAGCATTATCACTTTGATTGAGTATTCCTACTGGTAAATGGCAAAAATGCCGTTCACTCCAGGTAAACTCCCCATGAAAATCTTTGCAATAGGGGTCTAACAGCAACTTGTGGTGGTTGAATAACATCCCCTTTTCGGGTGCATACCGGCCTGCAGCGCGAAAGCCGTACAATGCTCCTGCGCACAATGGCGAGACAAACACAGACCACAGCCCACCTTCATGGCGATACATAGTGATCCTGGCTATTTCACTATGACCACTTTGATCGAACAAACACAGCTGCACCTCAGTTGCCCCTGGGGCATAGACAGCAAAGTTGACTCCCTGATCGTGCAGTGAGCTACCCAGAGGTGAAGGTTGACCCCGGTGTGACGTTAACATCAGGCGTCTGCACTCATGTATTGCAAATAGACAGTGCTCAATGGCCCTATGGTGATTTCGATACTGTGCTCAAAGCCATGGCTGGCGATAGCTTTGCTCTGTATCATTTGCTGTTGATGTGCAACTGGTGTTGTGCCACTGCCGTACAAGCTGGTGTCGTCGGAGTTAAACACCACTCGATAAATGCCGCCACGGGGCACCCCGATACGATAGCAATGCAGGACCTGCGGGGTAAAATGACTCACGACCACCATCAAGTCAGTACTGGATTTGCCAAAACGTGCAAAACTCAATACTGACTGCTCGCCGTTGTGGCAGTCTATCCATTGAAACCCACACGGAGAATTATCCAGCTCATGCAGAGCGGGTGTATTGCAGTACAGGTGATTAAGCGACTTAATTGTCTGATAAACCCCCTGATGTGCGGGCGACTCCAGTAAACTCCAATCCAGTCCACGGTTATGATCCCACTCCGTGCGTGGCGCCAGTTCACTGCCCATAAACAGTAATTTTTTGCCAGGGTGCGCATACATAAAACCATAGTAAGCACGCAGGTTTGCAAACTGTTGCCAGTCGTCGCCTGGCATTTTACTCAGTAATGCCCCTTTGCCATGCACAACTTCGTCGTGACTCAGTGGCAAAATATAATTTTCTGAGTAAGCATAGGCCATAGAAAAGGTCATTTCATGATGATGGTATTTTCTGTGAATGGGATCTCTTTGCATGTAACTCAGACTGTCATTCATCCACCCCATGTTCCATTTGTAGCCAAATCCCAAACCATTGTGGTCCACCGCTTGAGTCACCCCTGGCCAGGCGGTAGATTCCTCAGCAACCATCATAATGTGAGGATGCCGACCATAGCTGCGGGAATTGACTGCTCTGATGCAGTCTATCGCGCCAAGGTTTTCTCTGCCGCCAAACAGGTTCGGGATCCACTCACCATCATTACGCGAGTAATCCAGATACAGCATAGAGGCAACCGCATCGACCCTTAACCCATCCAGTTTAAACACTTCAAGCCAGTAGTTTGCATTGGAGAGCAGGTAACTTTTTACTTCCGGGCGCTCATAATTGTAGATATAAGTGTTCCAGTCGGGGTGATACCCCTGACGACTGTCCGCATGTTCATACAGATGTGTACCGTCAAAACGATGTAAGCCATGGGGATCTGACGGGAAGTGCCCTGGCACCCAGTCAATCAGGATACCCAAATCTAATACAGCACATTGGGCGACAAAGTAGCGAAAATCATCCACAGAGCCGAAACGGCTGGTCGGCGCAAAAAGCCCCACAGGCTGATATCCCCATGAGCCATCAAAAGGATATTCGCTAATTGGCATAAGCTGTACATGAGTAAAACCCAGTGCTTTAACATAAGGTAATAAATCATCAGCCAGCTCGCGATAAGTCAGGTAGCGATTATCCTCTTTTTCCCGACGTTTCCACGAGCCCAAATGCACCTCATAAATGGCAATGGGCGCATCAATCGCATTGCGCCGGCGACGCCGTGTCTGCTCGGCATCACTCAGCGGCATGCTCTGCTGAGCTGGCTGAATCACACTGGCGGTACCGGGGGCTTGCTGCATTTTAACCGCAAAAGGGTCGGCTCGTTCAGTCACCTCTCCATCCACGCCAACAATGGCGTACTTGTAACCTTGTTCGGCTGTCAGGTGCGGCACAAATAAGTCCCACACACCGCTGGCAGGATGAAAGCGCATAAAATGCTGACATGATTGCCAATGATTAAATTCCCCAATCACGGAGACACTGCGCGCATTCGGTGCCCAGACGCAAAACTGCGTGCCGTGGCAACCCTGGTGAGTCAGCGACCGTGCGCCAAAATGGTGATAACCATGCTCAAGCGACCCTTCATTGAACAAGTACATGGCAGACTCGTCCAGCGCACTGCTAAAGTCATAGGCGTCGCGGGTGGTGATAACACTATCGGGAAATTCAATGATCAGATGATAACCCGAAGCGATATGGCTGTTGAATTCGAGCACAAACAAGGCCGACTCACCAATACGTTGCATGGCTGTAGTTTGCTGTGCAACATTAACAGATAACGCCTGTGCGCCAGGCATGTACACCCGGATAATGGAGCCCTGTTCAGTGCGATGTAAACCAAGAAAAGAGAAAGGATCACGAAAACATCCTGTATCCAGGGCCGAAATTTGTGCCGCGTAGTCGTGGGTAATTATGGGCGATTTACTTGCTGAATTCATGCCTGCTCTCTGATCCTTTTTATCTCTGTCATTAACTGATTGTTTTGCTCTAAAGTTTGCTCGGCCGGGATTGCCAGACGCCGACGCCAGTTGGGATATTCACGGTCAGTGCCAGGAATATTGACAGGCAGTTGTTGTTGCTCCAGGTCATCCAATTGGATAGCCAGCAATTTACTCGGACTGGCCGCAAGTTTTTTAACAATGGCAGTATAGATATGGTGTGCGTCATTGAGCTGCTGCCCATTATGTGTACCATCCAGCCCCAGCCATGTTAGCAACCTGGCCTTATCCTCTTCCCTATCCCTTATCATCTCTGCCGCTTCTTGTTCACTGCAAAGCTGGTAATCTTGTTTGAGACTAATGTCAGTTTGGCACCACCAGGCGCTAAACGGTGCCACATCATGGTTGGCAACCATCAGTAACGTATCAGGACGATATTGCTCGACCGGTTTAAAATGACCCTGCTGATCTTTGGCAAAATACATCAAAATATTGCCGTAGAGGTTGGCGTCATTCATAGCAGCAGAGACTTCCGGTGGTACTATGCCTAGATCTTCACCTATTACCATAGCCCGGTTCAGGTGAGATTCAATCTTTAAAATCGCCAGCAAGTGCTCAAAGGGATAATAGATATAGCACCCGTCCTGCTTGCCCTGCGACTCAAAACACCACCATAAGCGCCGTATTGCCATTACATGATCAATGCGCAGCGCACCAAATGACGCCATGTTGCTGCGCACCAGAGAGCGAAAATACGCGTAGTTGTGCTGTTTGATTTTAATCGGGTTCAGCGCTGGCAGCCCCCAATTCTGACCGGATTCGGCCCATGGGTCTGGTGGTGCACCAATGTTTGCGCCGTTCGCAAACAAGGATTCATTTTGAGTAAACTCATCGCCTTCTTGTGCGCAGCCAACGGCCAGGTCGTTGATCAGACCAATAGCCATACCGGCGTTTCTGGCATGTAACTGACAGGCTCGAAGCTGTTGATGCGCAAGCCACTGCATAAACCACTCACGCTCAGTGAGTTCACTGTGGCTCAGAGTTTGCTCCTTGTCGTGCTTGAACTCGCTCAGAGCCTGGCGCACAGCCGGAACACCTTCGCATTTATCAAACAAACCCGTTAATGCAGCATATTTCGCTTTCGCAACCGCACTGTAATCAATGTAGTTTTGAGCACACTCGTTTTGTACAGAGCCAAGTGCTTCATCTATGTTCAGTTGAAAGTCTTCGCGTAATGTGTCGATTGCCCAATCTAATGCAATATATAAAGGATTAATCAGACAACGGTGTGACGGACTGTAAGGGCTCGCGCGTTCCGGCTCTGATTCAAACAGTAAGTGCAAAGGATTAAGCAAAATGAAGTCGCAATGCGAGATTGCGGCGCTGGAGATCACCTGATGTAGATCGCGAAAGTCCCCCACACCTGCGTTGCGCTCGCTGCGTAATGTATAAAGCTGGAGTGATAAGCCTGTGCGCTTAACATCGTCTTGCTCTATGGCATAACAACGTTTAGGTACCGACCATAGTTCAGTCGTTTTAGTGCCAAACACCCCTTCGATTTGGGCGTTAAAATACCCAGCAGGTAGCTCCCCTACGCTGACTTTCAGGTCCAGATAAATCTGTCCATTGTAATGATAATCACCACACACTTCGGCCTGAGATAGCGCAAAGCTGGTGCTCAAAGCGAGGTCTGGTATTTGAATTACCACCGACGAATGACGAGCGGTTTGCGGCACTTTTAACGAAAAACCCCCGGTTTCAGCCTCGGCAAGTACGACCTCATCGACAACCTCAAGCCAGGGTTTAACATCCAGTAAAAAATTTAGCTCGGCAATCTGGGAGCCATCGTCTGTATCAATGCCACAACAACGCAATGCATCGACCCGCGTCGCATGGTCAAAATAGACGTGCTCACCATTATATTTGGTATAGTCAAAGCCTATGCCATGCAAGTAGAACAACTGTTCCAGCCCTTGCATTATTATCAGGCCTGCTTATGGGTGTCTACGACGCTATTTTGCGTACCAAAACCATTAGGCACATAGCCATCGGCCTGATCATCGTTATCCCAGTGCGCCCCATCAATTAAATACCTGAAATGATATTCATGCCCCGTCGGTAAGCGATGCTTAAGCTTGAATCGTTTGTCCCTTTTATTAAACTTCATCGTTAAAGGTTGCCAATCGTTGAACTCTGCGACTAGCTCAACTTTGATCGCTTCAGGATGAGTGATTTCAAACGTGACTTCTGCTTCGTTTTTTGTTTTGAAAAAACGCTTAGTTAACATTGTGGGCTCCAAAAAACCGCTAGGTTGTTTATCTTTGCCACAGTGCCGTGCCCGTTACAGCTAGACTAACGGTTGCTGTGAAACTTCAAAGCATAATTGCTCATTGTCTACGTACAGTGTGTACGCTTCATTACAGTGCAATGACAGTCCAGCCTTGCACTAATGTGGTGATTTTCACTTAGAAAGCTGGCGCAGCTGACTGTATATTAGTATACGGGCAATAAGCGCGCCAAAACTTGTTAAAAAGTTAGGTGAGAACTATTCTCGTGTAAAGTGAATTTAATTGATACTTGATCTTAAACACAGCAAAGCGATATTAATAAATTAGAATACCTTGAGGCACTGAGCTGCGATTGATAGCACCCTGAATTAGGTGTAAAACATGTCATACTTAGGGCTTATTTATAGTATACTTACTGCTCCTGGCAGGGACGATTTTCTTTAGGTAGGTGGATACGCTCAATCATGCAAAGTGTTTTTAAAAATATAGCAACCTGTATTGTCTGTTTTGTCGTGATTAGCATTGTTGTTAGCTTGCTGTTTACAAAACATGTGGTTGACCTACAAACTGGTCGTACCATCATACCATTACACAAGCAACCCATCAGCGCCCAGTCAGAATATATCCCCTGGTATGCTTTCTTGCTGGCAGACCAGCGCTTTTTGCAGGTTGACGAAGAAACCCATGTACTGCTACAGCGCAGCCAAACTGAAGCCACCTCAGCCTCCGTAGAACACGTAATGACTCGCGTGTTTTCTTCACCAGTCTTGTTGTTACTGGTGATGGTGATGCTAATACTGACACTGACCCGACTGCGTGAGTTAAGGCAACAACACACCCGTGCAAAAGCGCTGACAGATATTGACCGGGACCTCAAAGATATTATTAGCGGTCTGGAAATTGATTACAAAGCATTGCCGATTGGTGGCTCCGTTGCCCAGATCAGCCATGCAGTGCACGCCATAGCGAGCAACATTCAGCGCATTAAGATCAACACCGATAGCCATGTCTTTCAGGATAAGCTCACGAAACTGATAGACCGTCATGCCTATATAGAGCACATCAGCAATGAGCTGGCTATGGCTGAACAACAGCAAAGCAAGTGCGGCCTGCTTTTTATTGACCTTGATGGTTTTAAGCAAGTAAACGATTCATTTGGACATAGCTTTGGCGATGAGATACTGATCCAGGTTGCAGAACGTTTATGCCAGGTTGTCCGCCAGTATCAATTGCAGGCATTGCATGCCGTACACGGGCTTGATCAAAACCTCTCGCGACTTGGCGGTGACGAGTTTTCCATTTTCATTCCCGACCTGAAAGATACTGGGTTTTGTACCGAAGTGGCTCAGACCATACTTGGCGAGATTGAGCGTGACTTTGTGCTGGGTAATAAGCTGGTAAAGATCAGTGCCAGTATAGGTATTGCCGTTTATCCCGACAGCGCCGCAACGCCCAATGCGTTGTTACAAATGTCAGACGTTGCTATGTATCGCGCCAAAACGGATGGTCGTGGGATCTTTCGGGTTTACTCGCCTGAAATGGGCAATAAAATCAGGCGCTATCATTACCTGTTAGAAGAACTACGTCTGGCCATTGCCTCACAAAACTTCCATTTATCATTTCAGCCCATAGTACATGTTGAAGACTGCTCTATTGACTATTTTGAAGCACTGGCACGCTGGCACCACCCGATTGAGGGCCTGATCCCCCCGTCTGAGTTTATTCCCATTGCGGAAGAGTCGAACCTGATCCTGGACCTGGGGGACTGGATCTTGCTCGAGTCTTGTCGGCAAATGTCCGCCTGGCACAACGCAGGTATGAAGCGAGTGCGCATCTCGGTGAATGTATCCGGGATCCAACTCAAGCACCGCGCAATTTTTGACTGGGTAATGGCTGCCTTAGAAAAAACCGGCTTACCGCCAACGTCACTGATGCTGGAGATCACGGAATCAACGCTTATCACCGCCAGTGATGAAATCATTGCACAGCTTGAGCGTTGCCGCTCTGCTGGCGTCACCATCGCCATTGACGATTTTGGCACCGGGTTTAGCTCGCTCAGCACCCTGGCCGACTTGCCAATCGATGTGATTAAAATCGACAAACTGTTTATCTCTCAGGCCAAAGACAACCCCAAATACTACAAAATCCTCAACTCCATCAGCGAGCTGGGCGCACAACTCGACCTCAAAATTGTTGCTGAAGGGGTTGAGCAGGTCGACCAGTTTGAGTTAGTTAAACAGATGGGAATACGGTGTGTGCAGGGGTATCTGGTGAGTCGTCCGGAAACCTCCAGCCGGGTTGGCAACAAAGTGCTGAAAAGCAATATGAACCATATCGCATCCACCGGCACCAGCGTTTGGTTACCTGAGTCCTCCAGTTAACTGAACACCGACAACTGTCAGCGTTTGAACTTGGTTTCTAAAATCACCGAGGAAGTGGTCCGCTCAACCCCTTCCAGATTGCCGATATCATCAAGCAGCTGACTGAGCTGTTCAAGGCTTTGTGCCTCTACTTCTGCAATCATGTCGTATTCGCCACTAATAGCATACAAAGCCGAAATGTTGTTGATCTGCTTCAGTGCATTATTGGTTTGTGCGGTCAGCTTCTGCCGGACCTTGATAGAAACATGCGCTGCAACCTGAGATTCCTGATACTGCCTGCCCAACTCAACACTGTACCCCTGGATCACACCATTTTGTTCGAGTTTTTGCAATCGACTTTGGACCGTCGTTCTGGACATATCCAGGGTTCTGGCCAGTTCAGAGATGCTGGCACGGGCATTTTTCCTAAGCTCAGAAAGTAAACGTTCGTCTTGTGAATGGATCATTGTGAAAACTTAAATCGTCATTTTGACTGTTATTTTAATCATTTTATTTATTTTTGCACTGCAAATTGACAACGCAACGCGTAATAATGACAAAAAGCGGGGAAAGCGACATCGTCTATTGCAATCAATAGCCGGAACGGTCCCTAAGTTGTAAAGATTTTAAAGAGGAAGTCGTCATGCAAGTGAATCGCGAGTTGTTTAATGAGGTAATGGTACCAAACTACAATCCGTCTGAAGTGATCCCGGTTAAAGGCAAGGGCTCACGTGTTTGGGACCAAAAAGGCGACGAGTACATCGACTTCGCTGGCGGTATTGCCGTAAACTGTCTGGGTCATTGTCACCCAGCCCTGGTTAACGCGCTGAAAGAGCAAGGTGAGAAAATCTGGCACCTGTCTAACGTAATGACCAATGAGCCGGCCCTTCGCCTGGCAAAGAAACTCACCGATGCGACCTTTGGCGAACAAGTTTACTTTGCAAACTCAGGCGCAGAAGCAAACGAAGCGGCACTGAAACTGGCACGACGCTGGGCTATTGATAACTACTCAGAAGAAAAGACCCAGATCATTGCCTTCAACAAAGGCTTCCACGGCCGAACCTTTTTCACTGTGACCGTAGGTGGTCAGGCAGCATACTCAGATGGTTTCGGTCCTAAGCCTCAGGACGTAACACACGTTGATTACAACGATCTTGAAGCCTTCGCCAAACTTATCTCCGACAAGACCTGTGCAGTGATGATGGAGCCTCTTCAGGGCGAAGGCGGTATCATTCCTCCAACAAGCGAATTTATTCAGGGCGTGCGCGAGCTGTGTGACAAACACAACGCATTACTGATCTTTGACGAAGTACAAACAGGTGTTGGTCGTACTGGCGAACTGTATGCCTACCAGGGCCTGAATGTGACTCCGGATATCCTGACGACCGCAAAAGCGCTGGGTGGTGGTTTCCCGATTGGTGCAATGCTGACAACCAAAGAGATTGCTAAGCACCTTAAAATTGGTACTCATGGCTCTACTTACGGCGGTAACCCGCTGGCGTGTGCTGTAGCCGAAGCTGCATTTGATACTGTTAACGATGCGCAATTACTGGCTGATGTAAAGCGCAAAGAGCAATTGTTCCGCGACGGACTGGCTGCCATTAACGAAAAGTACAACGTATTTAGTGAAGTACGTGGTAAAGGGTTACTGCTGGGCGCCGTGTTAAACGAACAATTTAACGGTCGCGCTCGTGACTTCCTGGTAGCAAGTGGTAAACATGGCCTGATGGCCCTGGTTGCAGGTACCAATGTTGTTCGCTTTACACCTTCTCTGGTTATTCCTGATGAAGATATCCAGGCAGGTCTGGCTCGCTTTGAGCTGGCTGTAGCAGACGTAGTTAACGGTTAATCGTGAGGGGCGCGCAAGCGCCCTGTTTAAACTATGCAAGTACTCAGACCCATTTCAGAAAAAGACTTTGCGGCGCTCAAAACCATCGCCATCGAATCGGGCCATGGGTTTACCTCATTGCCGGTAGATGACGACTTGCTGAGCAGTAAAATTGCACGCTCAGAGCAAAGTTTTGCAAAAGCCGTTGCGCAGCCAAAAGATGAAGGCTATTTATTTGTGCTGGAAGACAGCGACAGCGGCGAAATTTTAGGCACCACCGCGATTGAAGCCGCGGTTGGCATGCAGACCCCTTTATACCACTATCATCTGGGCAAAACGGTACACCATTCTCGCACCCTGAATGTATACAATACGGTCGACATTCTGAGCATGTGTAATGACTACACCGGCGCATCCGAGATCTGTACCTTGTTTCTCAGAGAACCCTTCCGCAAGGGACTGGCAGGCCGCTTCCTGTCGCGTTCGCGCTTTAACTTTATGGCGCTGCACGCAGATCGCTTTAGCGAAACAGTTATCGCGGAGATGCGCGGCGTGAGTGACGAAGACGGACACTCCCCTTTCTGGCAGTGGTTGCAGGAACATTTTTTCAGTATTGAGTTTCCTCAGGCCGATCACCTGGTTGGCCTGGGCGATAAGGTATTTATCAGTGAGCTGATGCCTAAATACCCAATTTACGCCAACTTACTGAGCAAAAAAGCGCAAGCCGTGATAGGCCAGGTGCATGAAAAAACCAAGCCTGCGCTGCGCCTGTTGCAAAAAGAAGGGTTTGAACACCGTGGTTATGTGGACTTGTTTGATGCAGGCCCGACTGTTGAGTCGAGACTGCAGAATATCAAAACGGTCCGTGAAACCAAGCGTGGCGCTGTGCGCATCGTCAAGCCCGAAGAATTAAACCTGACCGAAGCGCAAACCTGGTCCGTCTCTAACTGTGGTTTAGCGAATTTCAGAGCCACCTTTGACACTCAGGTTAACTGGTGTGGTAAAACCGCCGCTTTCAAAGTGACGGCAGACATCGCCTCGGCACTGCAAGTATCTGAAGGCGACGAGATTAGCGGGTTCGTCCTGTAACAAACACATTAACTCTGGCGCTTAGAGCAACAACGCTTAAGCGGTAGGTAAAAATCGAATTAAAAGTTTGCGTCGTGCTTAGTCGTAACATTTAACGCGGCTGGGCCGCCATTTTAAGGATTGTCATTATGCACAACAATGTAGATAGCTTATTTGAAAAACTATGGAGTAACTACCTGGAAGTTACTCCTTCAGCTGTTAAAGTCCACGAACTACTTGGTTCTACGCAACAGGATGATGTGATCAACGATCATATTGCACTGCGCACCTTTAATCACGAAAAAATTGGCCTGGAAAAACTGGCAGCGCATTTCAAAGCGGTTGGCTATACAGAGTGCGGTGAATACCACTTCGAAGCCAAAAAACTCTATGCCAAGCACTTTGAGCACAGTGATCCAACCAAACCAAAAGTGTTTATTTCTGAGCTGTTGGTAGAAAAATGCTCACCTGAACTGCAAGCCATCGTTAACGAGCTGGTTGAGCAAATTGACGAGAGCGCCGTTACTGCGGAAAACTTCCTGTACTCAGGTACGCACTGGCAAGTCAGCCACGAAACCTACAAGCAATTGCTGGCCGAGTCTGAATACGCAGCCTGGATGGCAGCATGGGGCTACCGTGCTAACCACTTCACAGTGAGCATCAACCACCTGGGTAACTTTGAAACCATCGAAGCCGTTAACCAGACACTGAAAGACGCTGGATTTGAACTGAACGCTTCTGGTGGTGAAATCAAAGGCTCACCGGAAGTGTTGCTTGAGCAATCATCAACACTCGCTGACCATCAGGCTGTGGCATTCAGCGATGGCGAGTTCAGCATTCCAAGCTGTTTCTACGAGTTTGCGCTGCGCTATAACAAGCCAGATGGCGAAATCTACACGGGATTTGTTGCGGCATCTGCCGACAAAATTTTCGAAAGTACTAACGCGCGCTAATCGCGCTATCACAGTAACTTGTCAAAGCAGCCATCCGGCTGCTTTTTTATTGCCTGATTGAATCGATTCTATGGCGAGATCAACCTTGTAAAGCAAAAACTCTGTCAGTATGTGGCAACATTCTGGTTGTTTTGAAAAGCAATGACGGTTAAGTTTTCAACTGTCACAAAACAGTCTTAACAAAACTGTCATTGTTCTGAGCTAGCGTAGAGATATCAAGCTGGCAAAAAGCGCGACCATGACAGTGATCACTGCCAACGAGGTAGAGCTGTGAATATTGAACCTAAGCTTAGTGTATTATTAAACCGTCAGATCACGGTCAAAGCACCGCTTGAGCATCCGGCACTGGATGACAAAAAAGCCTATCGGCGGGCGCTGAAGTACTGGCAAAACGAGTTGCTGCACGTGCAGCAAGCCTACTATCACCAGGGGCGCCGTGCGCTGATCGTCTTTGAAGGTTGGGATGCGGCCGGCAAAGGGGGTGCTATTCGCCGTATCACTGAACGGCTGGACCCGAGGGGTTACCAGGTTTTTCCCATCAGCGCACCAAAAGATGAAGAACAAGGCAGGCATTATCTCTATCGTTTTTACAATAAACTACCAAAGGCAGGCACCCTTACGATTTTTGACCGCTCCTACTATGGCCGCGTTCTGGTTGAACGCGTTGAAAAATTCGCAGCACAAAGTGAATGGCAACGGGCTTATCAGGAAATCAACGAATTTGAACGCCTGCTGCATGATGACAACGTGAAAGTGGTGAAATTGTTTTTGCATATCAGTGCTGAGGAACAACTTAAACGCTTCGAGGAGCGTCTCAACAACCCTTACAAGCGCTGGAAACTCACAGAAGAAGATATCCGCAACCGCAACAGACGTGACGATTATGAACAAGCCATTGACGACATGTTTGCCCGGACCGATACCCAGCAAGCTCCCTGGAACCTGGTTCTTGGAGAGCATAAGTGGTATACCCGGGTAGAGGTACTCAAGACCCTGGTAAGAACACTCAGCGACGGAGTAGACACGACTCCCCCACCGGTGGACACAAACGTGGTCAGATTGGCAAAAGAGCACTTAGGTATTAAACACAAGAGGAAGGACTAATGGAAAGAGCAGACGTACTTGGTCAGTATTTCGACCACCATGATGGTACATACCCGAGCATGGCTTTAGCCAAGCACACCAAGATGGCCTCCAGCGCATTTCGCTTTTTCCGTGGCAGTGCTCCCTTGATGTACCGGGATTTAACGCATCGTGTTATTGATTTGCCAACGACGTTATTTGAACTACCTCTGACTAATGTGCTGGGTGATTGCCATGCCAGTAACTTTGGTTTTCTGAGCGAGGAAGGCTCACACGGCGGCACATTGGTTTTTTCACCTAACGACTTTGATGATGCCTGCGTTGGCCATGCTGTATGGGATTTACTGCGTTTTCTGAACAGTCTGCCTCTGGCGCAGCAAGAAGGTGCCTTGTTACAAAGCAACAGCGAAGATATGAAGCTTCGACAAAAACCGCTGGCTGACATGGCACAAGTTCTTCGGGCACAGCGCACTTTCATCGACAGTTATGTGGCCACCTGCGGAGCGTCTTTACGCGGTGAGAACAATAATCAAAGCGCCCTGACCCAATTTAGCCAGGAACATATTTTACATAAACGCTGGCAAAAAGGCTTACAACGCCTGGTCGGAGGCGCGGCCTTTAATCTTAAAAGTAGCCTCGCAAAAGAAGTAGAGCTGAACAATACACCGCTTAAGTTTAAAGACCATGATGAAAAGTTTTCTCGTTTGCATGAAGATCTGAGCAATGCGCTGATCGAGTATTTCCGCCCTTATGTCGATGATGAGATCATCGACTGCATTGAACGCCTGGATGCCGGGACAGGGTCCAACAACCTGAAACGTTATTACCTGCTGGTTGGTCCTAAATTTTGCTCTTCTGCCGAGCTGTATCACATAGTCGAAGTCAAACAACAGCAACTGGCCGCACCATTACATTATTACACTGACCTGAGCCCAACCAACCGCCTTAACCATGCGCACCTGACCGTTAATTGCCAGCGCAAAATGCAGCGCCGACCCGATCTGGTCTTAGATGATGCATTATGGCAAGGTACACACTGGCTGGTGCGATCTCGTCATCACGCACGCGTTGGCATTGACCCGGAGCACATTGTGCTTGGCAAGCGCGCTGCCCAGCGGGATGGCTTATGTCAATATGCTGAGGCCTGTGCTATTGCACTGGCTTATGCGCACATGCGTGGCGACCGTCGCTCGTTGATGTTTCAACAGGTCGTTACAGATGTCTTGCCGGGGGCCAGAGATGAGCTGATTGACACAGCAAATGATTATGCCAGCCTGGTCGAACAAGACTGGGAGCTTTTCTGCTCACTCAGAAAGTAGTTGTTTAGGCACTGTTAAAACCAAAGAATCGTAAGCCAGGCGCAAACTCCCGTGAAAATGTGTACTGGCTTCAAGCGCTAATGCATCAATCATGCCCTCACCATGATAACGCACACTAAAGTGGGTCAGTATGAGTGCTGGGATCTGATATTGCTGGGCAAACTGTGCAACCCGCTTGGCGTCGCTGTGGCCAGTATGGATGCCGACACGCATCAGATCTGGGTGAGTAAATGTCGCCTCGTGCACCAGCATATCTATATCGTCGCAGTATGACGACAACAGCGAGGGTTTTTCATTGTCCCCGCAAATAATCACAATTCTGGGTCGCCAGCTGGGGAATGTATACGTCTTGGCTGTAAGTTGCTGCCCCTGGTAAATCACATCCTGCCCTTTTTGCAGCAAATTGTAATGCGGCCCGCTTGCTATACCCTCCATGTGCAATTGTTTAATTCTCAGCTTGCGTGGGATCTGCGCTTCGGTGATTTTGAATCCAAAGCTGGGCACCCGGTGCTTCAAAGGGATGATCTCGATATGGCAAAATTCAAAAGAAGCGAACTGATCACTTAGCTCAATTGCCATCGTATGTAAGTCAAAAGACAGGGTGACCTGAGTCAGTCCCAGCGTTGACATAACAAACTGAACCACTGCCTGTGGCGCAATCAAATAAACAGGGTCAGTTCGGCCAGACATAGCCATTGACGCCAGCAAACCTGGCAGACCATAACAATGATCACCATGTAAATGAGTGATACAAATCACACTCAGGTGATAAGGAGACAAACCAGATTTAAGCAGCTGATGCTGAGTGGCTTCGCCGCAATCCACCAGCAACCAGGATTTGGTTTTTTCAAAACTAACCCCGGTTGCAGACATATTTCTGCTCAGACTGGGACAACCTGAAGAGGTCCCTAAAAAATGTATTTGCAAAACAACTCCAAAAATACGGTTTTAGCCATTGATCCTGCCACGGCTTAAGTTACAGTGGAACTAGTCCGGTTGATTTGTGCTAAGCGGACTGATTTACAAGCCGTTTATAGGAAGTTGCACCTCAGTCCAGAAACAGGAGCATACCATGAAAAATGATATCGATAGTCGCCAGATCCTCGCCGTTTATGAATATATTCAGCAACATGGTGAAGCCGACGAAAATGGAAAATTATTCGAAGGGATCCGGGCCTACTCTGATCCAGACGGTTACACTATCTACCTTGAGGGCAGTGCCCTGTTGCTCAGGTTTGGTTTTCACAATACCTACCACCTGGATTACCAGCACGAAAAGAACAAAGAGGACTTTATTAACAAGCTTAATTTTATCTATCAAATGGCTAATGAGGCTAAAGAGTAACCTGTGTTCCTGGGTACAAGTAGGTGTTTTACTCATTTTGTCTCAGATTCTTTCAAAATTAACGCGTAGCTATAAAACAAATGCGCAATTGGTGGTAGAGTAACGGCATTTTTTATAATCGAGAAATTTGCTATGTCGAATGCTGTAGAGACGTCAGCTGATCAATCCAACCAGCAAAAGCAAGGCGGCCTGTTTAACCGCTTTCTAGCAACGGTTGAGTTTCTGGGCAACATGCTGCCCCACCCTATCACCCTGTTTGCCATGTTTTGTATCGCCATTGTTATTTTCAGTGGTATTGCAGACTGGATGGGGCTCAGTGCCATAGACCCGCGCCCAGAGGGTGCAAAAGGCAGAGCGCCAGACGGTGTGATCGAGGTCGTCAGCCTGATGAGTGCAGAAGGTCTGCAGCGTATCGTCACTGGTCTCGTTACTAACTTTACAGGCTTCGCGCCACTGGGGACCGTGCTAGTTGCGCTACTGGGTGTGAGTGTAGCGGAACACTCTGGCATGCTCTCAGCGGCTATGCGCGGCATGGTCATGGGCGCGTCTAAGCGGTTAGTTACTTTTATGGTCGTATTCGCTGCCATTCTATCTAATACAGCTTCTGAGCTCGGTTATGTTGTGTTGATCCCACTCGCAGCCATGATTTTCCATAGCCTGGGGCGTCACCCACTCGCGGGGCTCGCTGCAGCGTTTGCTGGGGTGTCCGGTGGTTACAGTGCAAACCTGTTGCTTGGCACCATAGACCCCCTGCTTGCCGGTATCACCACTCCAGCAGCCCAGATGATTGATCCAACCTACCAGGTCGGCCCTGAAGCAAACTGGTACTTCATGATGATCTCTGTATTCCTGATTGCCATCGTAGGTACCTGGGTAACAGAAGCCATTGTTGAGCCTCGCCTTGGTAAATACAACCCGGACGAAGCCAGTGTTGACCTGTCCAGTAACAACATTGAGCACCTGACAGACAAAGAAAAGTCTGGCCTGAAATGGGCCGGTGTTGCTTTACTGGTTGTATCGGCCCTGCTGGCATTAACCATAGTGCCTGAAAACGGCATACTGCGTCACCCTGAAACAGGCGCCGTCGCCGGCTCTCCTTTTCTCAAAGGCATCGTCGTATTCATCTTTGTGACATTCGCGATTCCCGGTTTTGTCTATGGACGCGTAGTAGGCACTATGCGTAACGACCGTGATGTTATCGACGCCATGAGTAAGAGTATGAGTTCAATGGGCATGTACATAGTGCTGGTGTTCTTTGCAGCTCAGTTCGTTGCTTTCTTTAAGTGGACAAATTTAGGTACTATCCTGGCGATTAACGGCGCGGCTATGTTGCAAGCGTTGAACCTGACAGGCCCGGAAGTCTTCGTCCTGTTTATTTTAATGTGTGCCGTCGTGAACCTAAGCCTGGGTTCATCCTCTGCGCAATGGGCGGTGACTGCACCTATCTTCGTGCCTATGCTCATGTTAGTTGGCTATGCACCAGAAACCATTCAGGCCGCATATCGAATTGGTGACTCAGTAACTAACTTGATCACACCCATGATGAGTTATTTTGGTTTGATTTTAGCTGTGGCTACCAAGTATAAAAAAGATATGGGGATCGGCACTCTGGTCGCAACTATGCTGCCTTACAGCATGTGTTTCTTTGTCGGCTGGGTGGCTCTGTTCTATATCTGGGTATTCGGTTTCGGCTTACCAGTCGGGCCAAACTCCCCGATTTATTATCAACCCTAATCAGATTATGCCAGCGCAAGCTGGCATTTTTTTTGGCGAATATGCAAGGTTCCATTTGTTTAATGGTTGATGCTGTCCTACAGTCCTATAGGAATCGCCGAAAAGGAGTTTAAACCTACGACATAAACTATTTAAGGCTAACCATGTATACACTGTTCTACTATCCACGCAACGCGAGTTTAGCGCCTCATTTTGTTCTCGAAGCCCTTCAGGTCCCATACCAGCTGGAGCTGGTCGACAGAAAAAAAAATGTGCAACGTTCAGCACAATATCTACAACTCAACCCCACAGGACGGATCCCAACCTTAGTTGATGACGAATTTGTTCTGTTCGAAAGTGCTGCAATTTGCCTTTACTTGTGTGAAAAACATCCCGAGGGCCATTTAATCCCAGCTGAGCCAAAACAAAAAGCAGAGTTCTACCAGTGGCTGATGTATCTGACGACCACGGTTCAGGCCGAGTTGATGATCTATTTCTACCCGGAGCGCCACACACAAAGCGCACTCATGTACGACGACATTGTCAGAACACAGCAATCGCGCGTACAAGAAATGCTGACCCTGCTCGACAGACATCTGGCAGACAAAACCTATATGGTTGGCGAGCAGTTTACAGTCTGTGACTGCTATTTGTTTATGCTGTGTATCTGGGCTGACGAGCTTGCTAAACCCCCGCTGCAGTTTGAGCACCTTGGGCGTTACTTAAGTGGTATCTCAAGGCATCCCGCTATTGAAGCAGTGTGTAAGAAGGAAGGGACTGAATTAGGGATGTATCGGTGATGATTCAGGTCTGGTTGCTTTAACCAGACCTGAGAGATTTGATTACTTCTGTAGTTTCAGTTGAGCGCCTTTCAGTCTCTGACGAACATTACTGATTTTGGCACGGTTTTTAGCCCGCGCCTCACCACTTGCCTGATTACTCGGACGATTCGTACGCGCTTTACGACGCTGGTGAGACGGTTTTTTGGCAAGGTTTTCTATCAGGTTCTCGCGGTTGGCAACCTCATAACCCGGCAGATAGTAACGCTTTATCTTTTGACCAATCAGGGTTTCGATGTGGATCAAGGTCTGCTCTTCTTCTCGTGCCACAAAAGAAATTGCCTGACCCGAATTACCAGCCCGGCCAGTTCGACCGATGCGGTGAACATAGTCCTCAGCAAGATACGGTAAATCGTAATTAATGACTCGAGGAAGCCCGTCGATGTCGATTCCCCGTGCCGCAACCTCGGTGGCAACTAGCACCCGTACTTTGCCTTCCTTAAACTCTCGCAGCGCACGACGACGCGCCCCCTGGCTTTTATCGCCGTGACACACAGTGGCGCTAATACCATCCAGCTCCAGCTCTTTGACCAGCTGATCCGCATCGTCTTTCATATTGACGAAAACCAGTACCTGCAACCAGTTTTTCTTGCCTATGAGTTCAGACAGCAGCTCCTGTTTACGCTTTTGTTCAACCGGGTATACAACATGCCGTACCGTTTCTGCGGTAGTATTCTCTTTGGTAGCCTGCACCAGTTTAGGTTCGTGAAGTACTTGCTTGGCAAATTGCTTAACTGCGGTTGGAAAGGTTGCTGAGAATAACAACAACTGTCTTTCTTCACTGACCATATCTATGACCTTTTGCATATCTGCAACAAAGCCCATATCCAGCATGCGGTCTGCCTCATCCAACACCAGGTACTTTACCTGTGCCAGGCTCACAACACCCAGGCGGATCAAATCTAACAGACGACCAGGTGTGGCAACCAGAATATCAACGCCCTGAGCCAGGCGCTGTGTCTGCCCTTCAACGTTCACCCCACCAAACACAGCTTGCACGGTCAGTGGAGTATATTGGCAAAACGCCTGACAATTATTGGCTATTTGCTCTGCCAGCTCTCTGGTTGGCGCAAGGATCAGTGCGCGCGGCGACTTCAGTGATGCTCCCTCCAGCAAACGGTGGATCACTGGCAGCGCAAACGCCGCTGTTTTACCGGTTCCGGTTTGCGCAGTTGCTAATACGTCATGACCGCGCCTTACGACGGGGATAGCCGCCTGCTGTATCGGTGTCAGGGTATGGAAATTTAATTCATCTAGCGACTGTAGTAAGGCATCGGGAAAACTGAAAGACTTAAAATTCATTGCAAAAACCTGCGACCAATAATGAAGGGCCGCAGATTATACGCTATTTAATTACCCGGTGTCACCTGCATGTGGTTAATATAGCTTTACATCAGCAGGATTAATCACATCGGCAACGCCACCAACCACGGTTTCGGCATTAAGCTGATTGATCAACTCAACGCCAGCTCTTTGCTGGGAATCATTCAGTGGTACGTATGGCAGACGAAACACTGGTAATGCAGCGCCTGTCATGGCCAGTGCTGTGTTAATTGCAATTGGGTTTGGCTCGCAAAACAACCAATTCATCAACGGCTGTAACTGCACATTCAGTGACTCATTTGGACTGTCCATCAGTGCACGAAACAGCTGCGGAACCAGGTTTGAAGTGACCGAGATAACACCGTGAGACCGATGTAAGTGACGGCTGTCATGGGCCTGATCATCATTACCAGACCAACAGGCTATGCCTTTTTGCTCATAATAGGCGATTCGCTCATGTCCTGCACACTCTTTCATGCCGACAAAATTAGCATGCCCCGCCAAAGGTTCGATGATTTCCGGGGTCAGATCCTGGCCCGTCCGCCCAGGCACGTTATAAATAAACGCAGGGCCGATATCAAGGACGCGTGTAAAGTGCTCTGTCAGTCCCGCTTCTGAAGTGCGGCCATAATATGGGTTGATCTGCAGTGCGGCATCCATTCCGGAGGCAAAACCGTACTCCGTTGCCTTCACTGCTTCACGGGTGTTATTACTGCCCGTGTTGCCGATGATCACCAGCTTGTCGGAAAACCGATTAACACTGTGGGCAATGAGCATCAGATGCTCTTCCCAGTTCATTAGCTGGCCTTCACCCGTCGTACCACCGACGACAATCCCATCAACGCCCGCCGCAATTTGTGCCTCAACAAGCGCGTCAAAACCGCCAAGGTCAATATTGCCGTTTAAATCATAAGGTGTTTTGATAGCCGTAATTAAACTGGCTTTTTTTATCTTTTCTATGTTGCGCATACAGATATCGATTGATTCATTGTTTGGCGCTAAGTTTTAACACAAATAAATGCCAGATCCGAGGGGCAAGTAGAAAATTTCTAAAACAGCTTGCCTATCCGAAGTGTTTCGGCCAGAATAAAAACACTGTATATATAACCAGTCATTAAATTTATGCGTCTGACACACCATCTCAGTACACACTTTTTCAGCGCTGATGAACTATGTAGCGCACTTGGCGTTACGCCTGATCAACTTATGCATTGGCAGGAGATGTGTATTTTCCCTAATGCCAGTTATAGCCTGGAAAACCAGATCAAGTGCAGTTCTTACCTGGGCCTCTATGAATGTGTTGAGCATACAGATTATTACCCAAGAGGCGCTGAACTATGGGGACAGCTACTCCTGAAGCATCAGGTTGAGCAATCAACACATGCTTATGAGTTATTTCAGCAAAAGTACGTTCAAGTACTCAGCAAGTGCGCGCAGCAGGGCCTGATAAGTCAGGACGACCGCTTTAACGAAGATTTACCAGAACATATACAGCAGAGCTGGCAGCAGTTCCTGTGCAGCAAATACGGTGTAATCAGTCAAAACGGGCTGATTGAAGAAGTGGTGTACATAGACTTGGGCCGGGCACTGGTTGATGCATTGACTGAAGAGCGCACAGCCAGCCATATCCCGGCGGAACGCAGAGCTGAGTTGCTTGGCGCACTCAAACTCCTAAATCGTGCACTCAGCCACCATATGGAACACGAAAAACCCATGTCCATACGTTTCAAATACATTGAGAGCCTGATAGCTAAGTACGACTTATCTATTCGCTGATTGTCGGGAGGTCTGAAGACCTCTCAATGTTCAGCTTATTCTTTAGTGAGCCTGCTCATAGTGGGCTCTGAAGATTTCAAACGCCTTCAAGACTCTAAGCTGATCCTGGCATAGAGCGTCGTACCAGGTATCAAACTGACTGTCATCATCCTGCTCGCTCAAAGCGAGATACTGTGCCAATAGCTCAATAATATCGCCATGTGTGCAGCTTAGATTGTCCAGTTGTTTCAATTGCTCTGAATGATCTTTATTTTGTAATTCAGCGATGACGCTATTATCCAATTGTTGTGTTTTGTCCATCATAACGAATTCCTGTTTCTCAATCCATAGCTAGTTATATCAGCCTAGTTTGGAATATCCAGTGCTTTGTATGCTGTTCGCTCAATCTATCAACAATTCGTTATAAAAAGTAATCTATTGCGCAGAAAACAGCTCAAATACCCTTTTCTTAGGACACATACCAGAGACAAAAAAGCGAGTCAGTTTTCACCAACTCGCTCTTTGTCAATTTCAGGAATTACTTATTTACGTCTTCTGCGAAGCATTGCCAACGGCAAGCTCAGCAATGCGAGCCACGAGAACGACCCTGAATCACCGTCGTTATCATCGTCATCATCGCCACGCAGGTCTTTGATTTTTACATTGACCGTTGTGTGTTTAGACATATGACCAAAGGTATCTTCAGCCTGAACTCCTAAAACAGCCAACTCCTGGTACTCAAAATCAAGCTCTCTGGCAACGGTGATGTTACCTTCAACGTCAATCGTGAATGAATCATCGCCATATACATGGAATGCAGTCACCGGAGAAACATCTGCATCCGGATCACTAAATGCCAGCTGGCCAATGATTGTGCCTACAGCTGTATTTTCAAACACCTCGAATCTCTGTTGCAGCTCAATGACGGGCGCACGCTCAGCAATGTCAATGACAAAACTTGTTGTGGTTTCTGCTTCACCATCACTCGCGATTAGCTTAACGTCTCCGCTAAATGCTTCCTCTGCCGTGCCAATTAATACGCCATTAACCAGAGTCAGTCCAGAGATTTTAGGCTCCATGGACAACTTAATCGATTCGCTATCGACATCAGACACTTTGTCATTAAAGTTCATGCCAATCTTATCACCCAGAGTTAAGATAATGTCGTCTAACTCATCGAAGACAGGCGCATCATTCACCGCTTCAATTGTCAAATCAACCATTACCTCTTCGGCTACGTCTGAACCTTCAGGCGTGCCGTTCAGTGTGAAGTTGTCCTCACCACTGTAATCAGCGTGTGGTAAATAGACAACCTGGGCAAATTTATCTGCTGCCACTACGGAACCAGCAGTAAGCACGTCACCTTCTAACATAAGTGCACCAGACTCCGGTGCAACAATGATTTCTACCGTTGCAAAAGCCTCTTTGGAGAACCGGCTTACAAAGGCAGGAGTCACACTCAGTTCCGTGTCCTCCAGGGTATTAAGCTCAACCTTACCAAAGGTCGCTAACGGCACCTTGTATGCACTACGCCCATGAGTAAATGCAAACACTTCGTTATTGTGGAAAGCAACTTTAGCAATATTGGTATTCGCCAAGCCTGAACCATCGGCAAACCAGTTTTCACCACCGTCAACAGAAATAAATACGCCCAGATCCGTACCAATGATAACGCGCTGTGGATTATTTGGATCAACAGCTACCGAAGTCGCAGGTACGTTTGGAATATCTTTATCGATAGGCAACCAGCTCTTACCACCATCTGTGGTTTTCCAGACATGCGCCTGATCGAATGTAGACACAGTTGCATAAGCTATTTGGGCATCGGATGGGTCAAACGCGATAGCACTTATCGTAGCACGTTCGTCCTCAGCACCAATCTTGAAACTGTGCCAGGGTTGCTCAGCATCCGCTGCGCCCGCTGCGTAATTAATGTAGATGTAGCCTTCTCGTGTACCGGCTGCAACGATATTTTCATCCTGCGGTGCGATGCCAATTGCATACACTGAACTGTCCAGAACAGGGCTACCAGCAACCCAGTTTTCAGCCTGATCGGTTGTACGCCATAGCTGAGCACCACCTATCCACAGAACCTGAGGATTAGATGGCGCCATTTCGAAACGGGTGATAAACGGGAAACCGTCACCGGTAATACCATTGACTGAATTAGCAAATGTTACACCGCCATCGGTCGATTTCTGTAGCGACAGACGAGTATACTCAGAGAACATCACGTCCGGGTTGGTTGGATCAACCGCAGTCCAGCCGCCGTCACCACCGGTGATTTCACGCCATTCATTAAAGCCGCCATCGCTTCCAAGCAAAGTACCATTATCCTGAGTACCGCCAAAGTAGGCTGTGCCGTCTGGCATCACAGTACCATGATAGAATTGCGTTACCGCATAGCCATTGTTTAGCGTCTGCCAGTTCACCTTACCTGTAGGGTCATTCGTTGCACCACACACCTGAGACAAGTCAAGCCTTGCATCCAGTGCATTGTCTGTACGTTGGATACCGCCGTCGTTACCCGCAAACAAGGTCGTGTTATTAACACCGTCATAAGCCGGGTGGAATACCAGCGTGTGCTGATCAGCGTGCGCATACAGCGGGTGCGTCATATCAAACCACCAGATACTGGTCGGCACGAATGATTGGCCACCATCGTCAGAGCGGAATAAATCAATACCACCAGTCCAGACTACGTCAGGGTTTACAGGGTCAACTGCGATGATGTTGTCGTACCAACCCTGGTTGTAATACTGGGGCTCAGGACCGTAACCACACTGAGGGAATAAACCATAAACCGTGTTACTCAACAGCAGTCTGCTATAGGCGTCTGCCGAATCACGGGTCACTGTCGTATTCCAGGTTAAACCCATATCTTCAGATTTATAAACAGCTTCCATACCGTGATCATTGATGTTAGCCAGTAAGGCGTACATGATGTTGCTGTCTGACGGGGCTGCAGCAATGGTAGAGCGACCCTGATTTGGTACTGCCAATACTGTTGCCCAGCTGTCACCGCTGTCCGCACTGCGATGGATACCGCCGGTGTCAAACGAACCACAGGCAGTGACTAATACATCTTTATCACCATCGTCAACCAGAGTTAAGTCAGTACATCCAACCGCAGCGCCCTCAGCGACAAACACCGTTTCCCAGCTCACGCCACTGTCTTTTGAACGCTGCACACCGCCACGCGTTGCCGCATAAAGGGTGGCTGGGTCATTTTTGCTGAACACGATTTTATTTGTGTAGTGGAATAGCTCGTTACTGGCGGTTGCCTCAAGCTGCTCCCAGGTTGCACCACCATCTGTAGATCTAAAAATACCATCACCACGGATAGCATCAGCATTGAAGAAACCTTCACCCGTTCCGGCATAAATGGTATTGGGATCATTCGGAGCGAATGTCAACGTTGTAACCGCGAGGTTAGTCGCTAAATCGCTCAGCGGCTGCCAGGATTGACCGGCATCGGTTGTTTTCCACACGCCACCAGCAACGCCCGCCGTATACATGATGTCATGTTCTGTTGGGTGGATGATCAAAGTTCTTGTACGGCCACCGATATTGCCAGGTCCCAGCTCTTCCCACTGACCCAGCTCACGATTGATGCCATCAAAAGAGTTCATACGAGGCGTGTAATCAAAAACGACTTTGCTATCAGCCAGTGAGTAGCGCTGCATCGTTTTAATGTGAGCTAATGCTTTAGAGTATTTCTCAGTCGGCAATGTTTCAGCGCCTTTAGGCAGACGCTGAGAAATATAAAACTCTTGCGCTTCTTTAGGTTTGTCATAGCGCTTTGGTGAATTGGCTTTTTTCTCTGCCTTGGCAGCCAGGTAATCCGCTTTTTGTTCGTACATACTTGGTTGCGCATTTTGATAGGCCAGGTAACTGGCACCGCCTAGCGCAACTGCAACTGCGAGGCTCACAGGATGTAAGAGTTTCATATTTATCCCTTCTTAAGTAGTTATAGTTTTAATTGAATGTAAGCGAACAGATATGCAAATTTAACCGCAAGCCGTTCACCCCTTAAAAACATCAACAAAGTTAAGCACAAATGCGTAAAGTTACAAACACCATCATTTCACCGCATTTCTCTTAACTGCATTATCAATTAAAGGTACATTTAACTGTAACAATAACAGAAATTCATCAAACATGAATGGTTTCTTAACGAGTCAAAGCAGTTAATTTAGGGTTAGCAGTACATGATCCAGTTTTTACTTTTATCCACTATCGCGGCGCAAGGCAGCGCCATTGAAACAATTGAAGTCATTGGCGGGAAAAATTTACTTGCATCTGAGCCATTTACAAACGTTAACATTAGTCATATTGGCAAGGACGATCTGCATGGTGCGAGCAACACGATTGCAGATTGGATTGTTCAGGTTCCCGGCGTCTCTCTGAATGGTCAGGGTGGGCTATATCAAAGCTATAGCATTCGTGGCCTCAGTCGCTGGCGGGTAAGAACGCAAGTCAATGGGATTGTTTTGCTAACCGATCGACGCGCTGGCAATTCTGCGTCTTTTATCGACCCTGGTCTGTTACAACTTGCGAGTGTACAAAAGGGCCCTGCTGCTATGCTGTATGGATCAGAAGCGATCGGCGGTGTGATAGCAATGAACTCAGTTCAGGGTGAGCAAGACACGCTGGAACTGGGCTTCGAAGACACGGGAAGTGGGCGTCGTATCCTTGCGATTACAGGTGAAGATAATTACAACCTGGCATTCGCTTACAGGAAAAAAGACCGCAGCTATGCGCCCAATGGCGATCAGCTCAACAATGGCTATGAACAGTTCTCTTCCAGTGTCAGATACAAACACCAGCTAACGGATGGCATTGAGCTGAATATGTCGTGGCTTCCCTCTATTAGTAAAAATGTTGGGAAAAACAGTATAACGTATCCTGAGAGCCAGGTTGCCATATATCCGGAGGACTTACACAGCCTGGCACAAGTGTCAGTCAAATCTGAGCAATGGTTGGTTAACGTGTTCCATCACTATCAGAACTGGGACAGCGATGTGCTGCGCGTTAGCAAGCGGCATAATCTGACCGAGTATCAGTCTCACACACTCGGCGCTAACCTGTATCATGAATTTAACTGGAATAACCTGCCCATGCGCGCTGGTCTTGACTGGACAGCCAGGCGTGGGGTTTCGATCACAGATCAGGAATCTAACCTCAAAACAATGGCTGACCCGGCCATCAATACCTTGCTGGATGGTCAGCAAGATAACTTGGCTGCATTTATGAATGGTATCTGGGAGCGACAAAACTGGCGGGCAGACTTTGGCGCACGCTTTGATCACTTTTCGGCCGACAACTTCGGTGTCAGTAAATCCGATAACCATCTCAGCCACAGTCTTAGCTTGACCAGACAATGGCAAGCACACAGTGTGTCACTGAGCTATGCCAGTGCATTCAGATTTCCAACGCTGACAGAATTATACTTTAATGGTGTGACACCGCGAGGAAATACAGTGGGCAACCCACAGCTTGACCCGGAAACCAGCCAGGGAGTCGAGTTCACCTATCGCCTTGATGGCAAACGCACAGAGACTACCCTGAATCTGTTCCATACCCGTCTGGATGACTATATTGAACGAGTAAAACTAACCTCAGGTGACAGAACCTATCTCAACCTTGAGCAGGCAACCATTTCTGGTGCTGAAATTTCAACTCATATTGAGGTGAGCGATGCACTGTCTTATACGCTCGGATACACACATCAGCAAGGTGAAAGCGACTCTGGTGAGCCCCTTTCAGATATCGCCCCGCGTAAATTCAGCTTATCAGGCCACTATGCATGGCAGTCTTTTGAATTCAAGAGCGCATTAAACTATCAACTGGCAAAGCATCAACCAGGCTCAGGTGAAGCAGATCTGGACAAAAGCCTTGTGGTAGACCTGAACTTGAACTGGTATATGGATGAAAACTGGACACTGCGTGCTGGCATATTAAACCTGTTCAACCGCCTTCACAAAACCACCGCAGACGAAGACGCTCCGTTTCATGCCGAGCGTACAATTAAGTTTGACCTTAGCTGGCAAATCTAACCCTTTCGACCTGAGGGTTGCGCTAAAACACGCAACTCTCCACTTTAACTCATCTTTTCGGCTGACTATTTGCCAAACAGAAGCTCCCAGAAACCTGGTGGCTCATGAAACGCATGGTATTCCTTCCTCAATCCGTCTACCTGTTTAAGCAAGTGCTTGGCTTGTTGTACTTGTGCCTGAGCCAGCAAGCTTTGCGCCTGACTGATCACTTCTGATACCTTATTCAGCCCTTGCAGTGACTGTGCTTTTACATCAGCTTTGAAATTATGTTGCTTACTCTGCTGGATCAAAAGCAACATAGTTTCAAGATGCTTGTTGACCTCTTCTGCTTGTTGAGCTTCCATTGCCTGTTTGTAAGCATGTCCCATATTCTTCATCGTCTGATTGAGATCCTGCCCCGGCTGCGCAACGACAGCTTGAGCAAAGCACATAGAAAAAAGAAATATTATCAAGCGACTCATTTTCCCCCCTTAATCAACAATGGGCTAGTATATAAGTAAATGCGTCGCAAACAAACTGTTCGACCAGACATAGAGGAGCACAATGAAACATTTAATCTCACCGATTGTGCTGCTGTTCTTTGTCACCTTCACAGGTTTTGCACAAACGATCACTGTCACCTTTGTTAACCCGGGTAATAAGCAAGTTAATCCGACTGGTGCGTTCTGGCATAACGTTACAAAGATCATGGAAGCCGCCGCGCAAGATCTCGACATAGCACTCACTACAGTGTACGCCGAGAGAAATCATATTCACATGAAGAAACTGGCGCAGGAAGCACTCAGCTCTTCTGCCGATTATTTAATCCTTGTTGACGAAAAAGGCGTAATAACTGATGCTCTGCTGACAGTGCCAGGTGAGCATAAACGCGTTGCATTTTTACTCAATAGTCCGGATAAACTCGCACTAAAACGGATAGCAGCCAAAGGCATTGGCGTGCTCGGCTCGGTTACGCCTGATAATTACCAGGCCGGCAGAATGCTCGCAAAACTATTACATGAATCATTACCTGACGACAACAGTCAGGGCGCTGATCGTCATGTTATGCTTGCTCTGCTCGGAGATGTCGCCACTAATGCCGCCATTGAGCGCGAGCAAGGCCTGCTTGGCTATACCAACCGGACTTATGGTGTAAACCTGGTTGAGCGTGTCGATGCGCAATGGTCCGAGCAAAATGCCTACGAATTGGCAACCGGGCTGCTACAACGATTTCCCGATACACGGCTTATCTGGTGCGCGAATGACGCCATCGCTCGGGGTGCAGCGCGTGCTGCTACAGATCTCAACCTCAGGGAGCAGTTACGTGTCGGAGGCATTAACTGGGATCAAGGCCATGAAGATATCATTGACGTTTCACTGGGTGGACATGTGCTGCTGGGCGGTTACTTACTGACAGAAATCAGGAAATTCCACAACCGTAAAATCAGTGCAATCGGAGAACAGAAAATTGCTATTTTTCAGCCATATTCTGAAAATTTCAGACCTTTGTATCGAGCTATCCATGGAGCCAATTTAAATGACATTGACTTTAAACTATTCACCGGCAGCGGCCAAAGTTACAATATTAAGACACTGAATCAGCAATTAAAATTTTAATTTTTTTATTCTGAGTCTGGAAAATAAAATACCACTCAAGTTGCATTTGCAACAAACTTCAATCTACGAAACATCCACATATAGTATAAAATTTCCCCTGCTAAATTTTCCTGATTTTTTCATTATTGACAGCGCTAGCATTCCCTGTTTTAGTTATAAGGGTTAACAACATGTAATATAGGTAAACTTATGAAAACCAAAGTTCTAACAAGCGTAAAATACTCTTTACTTGCATTGGGTGTCACTGCGGCACTCGGCACAGCTCAGGCCGCAGATACACAGCGTGTCATTGTCACAGTTAAGGATTCGGCAGTCGCCAAAACCTTGCCGATGCGAATTTCAGGTGCTGAGCTTACTCAGTTTAAAGCACAAGGGCTTGCCAGCATTGCGACACAAGCCAATGCCCACGCCATAGAAACACTGCCGAGTGTCAATGCCGTTGTCATGGAGCTGACCCCTGAACAACTCGCTGCTCTTGAAGCAGGTGGCAACATCGAGTCAATTGAAGTCGACCCTAAGCGGTATCTGCCAGAGGTGCTCAGCGAGTCGGTTGTCCCATATGCGGAGTCTGTCCCTTATGGAATTAACATGGTCCAGGCTAATCAGGTCAGTGACGCCAGCTCGGGTAATAAAAAAGTGTGTATTATGGACACAGGTTATACTCGTGGTCACCCTGATCTGCCCAGTACAGGTATAACCGGAAATGATGGCCATGGTTCGAATGACACAGGTAACTGGTATCAGGATGGAAACGGTCACGGTACACACGTAGCTGGTACAATTGCCGCTCTTGGTGGCAATGGCCAGGGCGTTGTAGGTGTCAACCCGTCGGGTCAACTTGGTTTACATATCGTTAAGGTCTTCAATGACCAGGGCCGTTGGGCGTATGGTTCAGATCTAATTAAGGCGATTGAACAGTGTGAAGCAGCCGGTGCCGATGTGACCAGCATGAGCTTGGGTGGCAGCGGCAGCTCTGCAGCAGAGCGTAACGCCTTTGCTTCAAGTGCGCAGCGCGGCATGCTCCACATTGCCGCCGCAGGTAATGGTTCAAACAGCTCGTTCAGTTACCCAGCATCTTACGATGCTGTGGTTTCCGTTGCAGCCGTAGATAGCTCAGAGAGTGTAGCATCATTCTCACAGTACAATAGTCAGGTTGAAATTGCCGGACCAGGTGTAGGCGTCAACTCAACATGGAATGACAACCGCTATAAGAGCATCAGTGGTACTTCGATGGCAACGCCTCACGTCTCAGGCGTTGCAGCCCTTGTTTGGAGTAATTTTCCGCAATGTAGTGCTGACCAGATCCGCTCAGCCCTGAATGCTACAGCAAAAGATAAAGGTGCAGCTGGGCGCGATAACTACTACGGGCATGGCATCGTACAGGCAAAAGCCGCTTATGATTATCTGGTTGACGCCGGATGTAGTGATCAGCCTGTTTTGGTTGCAGATTTCAGTGCCACGGCGAATGGCCTGAGCGTTCAGTTTAGCAACAAGTCAAGTGCCGGCACTTACAGCTGGAGCTTCGGAGATGGTAGTTCTAGCTCGCAGACCAGTCCAAGCCACACATATGCACAAGCTGGCACCTACAACGTCACCCTGACGGTTACAGGTGCGAACAACAAAACCGCATCAAAGAGCCTGAATGTTACGGTTACAGATGGCGGCAACGGAGGCGGTTGTAGTGGTGTTGAGGCGTGGAATGCTGGCACCTATTATAACACTGGCGACAAAGTATCTTACAGCGGTTATGAGTATCAGGCGACCTGGTGGTCACTGGCTGCACGCCCTGATATTTTCAGCAATGTATGGCGCAAAGGCGCACAATGCCAATAAATCAAAATGAAGACCGCGCTCACGGATGAGGTAGTCGCTTGTGGAGCAAGCTAACTGTTTGCTCCATTAACACAAAGCTAAAGTTCCTGCCAGAATGACGGCAATACTGAACCATTGATAGCCTTTAAGCGCTTCTTTGTAAAAATAGACACCAAGCAGAGCGGCACTGGAAATCCCAATTGCACGTTTTACGGCTTCCATCACTCCCGGCTGCAGCTGCTGCAGAGCGAACAGCTGACCAACTACAGCAAAGGCAAAAACCAGCGCAGCACAAGCCCATAACCACTTTGAGTGCAATAACAGTTTAAACGACAACTCAGGTCTAAACACCAGGCTATTGATCACAACCACTGACGCGGTTAGATAGACTAAGTGAAAGCTGACTTCACTATGTTGCAAAGCTTGTTTATCAAATACTATACACATTCCCCAGCACAACGCGGTTATCAGCACATACCCTGCCCCCTTTTCGCGGATTGAAAATCTGCCGCCTTGCAGGATAAAAGAACCCAGAGTAATGGCCCCGAGCGCTAACATTTGAATATCACCAAGCGGCTCATCTAACCAGAGCCAGGCAAAAGCACCTGACACGACAGGGGTAACAGACAACAAGGGCAACATCACAGCAATTTTGCCAATTGCCAGACCGCGAATAAAACACACACTGCCAATTGCCGCGAGCAACCCACTGATAGTGCCCGGAACAAAGTAAGCAATGTCGGGCACAGGCGCTTGCTGCAACACCCAGTAAACCAGATACCCGGGTAATACCAGTAAGCTGAACATAACTGACATCAGAGGCGCGCTAAATTCTCGTGCCAATTGCTTACGCAGAAAATCAAAACACGCCCAACATAGCGCGCTAAAAAATGCACTCAGCATGATACGTCACTGAGCTGTTCAAGGCACAATTCACTTTGGTGAAGCATATATGGTGTCAGTTTTTGGTGGTCTGGCTTCCAGCCCAGTAAGAAACGCTGAAAGTCAGCCCAAACGAATGGCCATAGTGCTCGCCAGCTTTTTTCAAGTGCAATTATTTTTGTCACCGGCCAGTGCCCTGCCAACGCCTGTGCCAGGTGAGCAAAATATCCATCAAGACATATTTGTACATTTGCCTGCAGTTCGCGTGAGCAATACAAACTGGTCAGTAGCAACATCACATCGCTTACGCCCACTCCCTTGCCGATATGCTGAAAATCGTAACCCAGTACCCCTACCCCCTGACTGGACAAAGCAAAATTTGCGAGTTTTGCATCACCATGGATCAAAGTCTGAAAGGGACACGCCATCAGTCTTTGATTTATGGCAGACGCGCACTGCTTTAATTTACCAGTCGCCATACGGGCGAATTCATCCGGGCGAGTGTCCAGGTGCCAGTAGTTACCCTGCACTTCTGTTTCCGTCAGTACAGGGCGAACTAACCCGATGGCGTGGAAACGCGCAAGCCACTCCAGCATTTGTGCAACATGCTCAGGCGTCGCATTACTGACATTGTGATATCCCTGTGACTCAAAATCCTTAAAAACCACGATAAAAACCGCATTCTGCTCTGCCAACACCACTACTTCAGGCATGGGGCAAGCATCAATATACCATTGTGCTCTGTGCTGATAAAAGTTCAGCTCTTTCTGATAAGAATGATATTTACGACGTAATGAGTGTTGGCTTTGCGTGATATGAGGGTGTGCCAGCTGTTCGGGAACTGTCGCGACTTTTGCAACAAGCAACGTGTCCTGATAAGTGAACTTATAGATGTGACCACATCCGCTCCATAGCACCTGGCTGTGTTGTGAATCTGGCAGCAAGGTCATAACATGCGAAATAAGTGCACAGGTTGCCATTACACTCCCTCAAATCTTAGTGGCATTAAGCCGATACTTTTTACCAGTGTAACATGTCTGCCTTATTCTACCCAGGCGTGCAAGCAAAGCATAATTACAAAAAAACCCCGAATAAACGAGGTTTTAAAGAGATAACTAACAATCAGCGTTATTGATTTACGACCGATTTGACTGTGTCAGATTCGGCTTTCTCGTCCAGTAAGTTCAAGTCAAAATCAAACTCGTCAACGCGGATCGCTTTCTCCCGCTTGCGATTGTAATCGATCAATTGTGCGTATTCGGTCTCGTTGATAACCTTGGCTATCAGTGCATTGTCCAGCGTTTCGTAGAAGCGTACACCCGCTTTGATTTCACGCTTTTTAAGTGCTTTTTTAACTTTACTCAGTAAGTCCAGACACGCGATCTTGGCTTTATAAGCCTGCTCGTTAATGTCGTGTCCGTCACCCGCTTGAGGCTTAACCAGGTGTGTCAGTTGCGCTTTAAACGCTGTATCTAACTGTGCCGCTGTCGCCAGCTCACGTACCATGTCGTCGTTGATCTGTGGCATTGAATGGCTAAACTGCATTGTCAGCACCCGCATAAACTTACGCGTGCCCGGTGCCGGGAAATTATCCAGGAACTTATGCAGCGCTTGCTCTGCTTCAACCAAGGCATAGCGTGTCGCGTAATGAAAATAAGGTGCTGCGGCTTCACGGTCGGTTACAGCTACTTTCTGCTCGTAATATTTGATTGAAGCCATAGCCGCATAAAGATAGCTCATTACATCGCCCAAACGCGCAGATAACATCTCAGCTTGCTTAAGCTTACCGCCCAAGATCAGCAAGGAGAAATCAGCATAAACAGCCAGCTTAGCGGACAGACGCTGTGCCGCCTTCTCATAAGGCTGTACTTCAGGCAGACTCGATTTACTGCTTGCGGTAAATGGCAGCACACCGAGTTTGAATGCACGCAAGCTGTTTGCCACACTGTAACCCACTGTTTGGCGCAAAATCTTATTGAAGGTTTTGTCGGCATTCGCTTCTTCGCTGTGGATTGCTTCGACCATTGACTGCAGGTATGGATGACAACGCATCACACCCTGACCAAAAATCATCAGGTTACGGGTAAGAATGTTGGCACCTTCTACCGTAATTGCGATAGGTTGAGCAACATAACCACTTGCCAGCGTATTCTGAGGACCATTCTGGATTGCTTTACCTGCCAGAATATCCATTGCCGAATCCAGTACGTCACGGCCCGTTTCTGTCATGTGGTATTTCGCAATCGCGGTCACAACGGAAGGCTTCAAGCCCATACCCAAACCTTCTGTGGTCAATACGCGCATAGCTTCCTGCAGGTAAGTTTTACCAGCAATATCAGCCAGCTTTTCCTGAATACCTTCGAACTGACCGATGGCAAGGCCAAACTGTTCGCGAACCGCCGCGTACTCAGATGCCGATTTCAGTGCAACCTGGCTGGTGGATACACCCAGTGCAGGCAGTGAAATACCACGACCCGCGCCCAGACAACTAACCAGCATTTGCCAGCCACGGCCTATGTTCTGTTGGCCGCCAATAATGAAGTCCATTGGAATAAAGACTTTTTCGCCGCGTGTTGTGCCGTTGTAAAAACGGATCCCCATAGGATCATGACGATTGCCAAGCTCGACACCTGGATGCGATTTAGGGATCAAGGCACAGGTTATCCCCAATGATTCTTTGCCGCCGAGTAAACCTTGCGGATCGAAAACTTTAAATGCCAGACCCAGTACGGTCGCGATAGGCGCAAGTGTGATGTAACGCTTATCCCAGGTGACTTCCAGACCCAGCACCTCTTCGCCGTTATACTGACCTTTGGTAACAATACCTTGGTCAGGAATACCACCGGCATCCGAACCTGCCTCAGGGCTGGTCAATGCAAAACACGGGATATCCGTACCATTAGCAAGGCGCGGCAAATAGTGTGCTTGCTGCTCTTTGGTGCCGTAGTGCATGAGCAGCTCGCCGGGACCAAGCGAGTTTGGGACCATCACAGTCACAGCAACAGCCGAAGACTTAGTTGCAATTGTGCCCACGATGGTTGAATTTGCATACGGGCTGAACTCTCTGCCGCCGTACTCTTTAGGAATGATCAAAGAGAAAAAGCGCTCTTTTTTCAAAAACTCAAGGATATGCTCTGGCAAATGCTTTTCGTTCTGTATCACAGAATCGTCAATCATCGCCATTAGTTCTTGCACAGGACCGTCCAAAAACGCTTGCTCTTCACTGCTCAATTTGGCTTCCGGTACCGCGCGCAATGCGTCGAAGTCTGGTTTCCCGCGATAGATAGAGCCTTCAAGCCATACATCACCCGCATCGAGTGCTTCTTGTTCAGTCACCGAAATGCTTGGCAATATTTTTCTTAGTTGTGTTCTTAAACTCATAATAAACTCATCCGACCAGATTGATATGGTTACATTACGGCACAAAATCTCGTTTAGATCAATTACTCTATGTCATTTTTTAACGGCTTTTTTACTGTAAGGTCTGAGTTGTTTAAAAAATTTCTAAATAATTAATAGCTTACAAGTGTTCGCTGAATTGAATTTTTTGGGTGTTTTTTATACTATTGAAGTGTCAAATTGAACGATTGCGTCACTCTGAGTCAAACAGGCATTTTAAAGTACTACCAATCTGCTTAATTAAGTGTTCTATTTTGAGGCGAGAAAATAGGGTCGATAACACTGCTCCCGCGTCCTGCTACCGGTGAGGCACACATCCATATAGGCGAGGCAAAAAATTGCGAACGAATACCTTAGGTAAAAGGTTCTAAATGAGAAATTTTTAACACCGTTAGCACTATATTTGCTCCTCAAATTGACCAGGTATTAAGAAAATTGGTATTAACAATCTGAAAGCCTAAAAATCAGCGACCTCAGCTAAACATAGTGCTTTGAGCGCATCCGGGCTAACCGCCAGCTCCAAGCCCCGCCGACCGCCACTGACATAAATCGTTTTATAACTGAGCGCTGAAATATGTAATCGCACCGGTAAGCGTTTTTTATGCGCAAACGGGCTGATCCCACCCAGCTGGTAACCGGTTGCGTTTTCAGCCTGCTGCTGTGTTGCAAGCTGTGCTTTTTTACCCTTACAACTTTTAGCAAACGCCTTTAAATCAACAAGCTGAGTAGAGGGTGTGACGGCAACAACGAGTCGACCATCAACGCATATCACCAAAGTTTTAAACACTTGCTGAGGTGCAAGCGCCAACACGTCTGTGACTTCCTGTGCAAAGTCAGTGATATCCGGATCATGTTCAAACTTGAGTATTTCGTGGCTGATCTCATACTTTTTAAGTAGCTGTATTGCCGGTGTCATAGTCTTACTGGCTGTCTTAAATGATTCAAACGCGTGTCGTCAAGAATAACCCTATTTTAAGGTAGACAAAACGTCAATTTAGACTAAAGTCTTATTAACTCTACACGCACTGTATTAATACAGCTTGGAGTCGTTATGAGCAGGCATCTTGTTCGTATCGTGGTCGTATGTGCGGTTAGCTACGTTGCTCTATCTTTTTTGACCAGTGAATACCACTTTTGGGAAAGCAGTGTGGCCTGTGCGTCCAAGTGTAAACGATTAGGTTGCAGCGATGGACTTCTCTTAACAGGACACAGTCGAACGGTGCTGGCATGCAAATGCACTGGAGATATGGACTATCTCATGCTGTTAAACTGAGAGAAAACGGCGCAATATAAGCGCCGTTTATTTTTCGAGCGATTGACTCAGTACACGACGTGTGTCGACTTACTTGGTCAGATCATCAAAGAATTTCTTTACACCATCAAAGAATCCCTGGGCTTTCGGTCGGTTTTTACCCGCATCACTGCCCATGCTCTCTTCAAGCTCTTTTAATAGTTCTTTTTGTCTTTCATTGAGGTTAACCGGAGTTTCAATCACGACTTTACAGATCAAGTCACCCACAGCGCCGCTGCGCACTGATTTTACACCTTTTCCACGCATTCTGAACATTTTGCCAGTCTGGCTCTCGGTAGGTACTTTTAGATTTGCTCGACCATCCAGGGTAGGTACTTCAATTTCACCACCTAATGCTGCTGTCGTGTAGCTGATAGGCACTTCACAATATAAATTATTACCATCGCGAACAAAAATAGGGTGTTCTCGTACACTCACCTGAACATATAAGTCACCCGCTGGCGCTCCGTGCATGCCTGCTTCACCCTCGCCAGAAAGTCTGATGCGGTCACCCGTATCAACACCCGCAGGGATCTTTACAGACAGAGTCTTGGTTTTCTCAACTCGACCCTGGCCATGACAACTATCGCAAGGATCTGAAATAACCTGTCCGGTCCCCTGACATGTAGGACAAGTTTGCTGAACCGCAAAGAAACCTTGCCGCATTTGCACCTGACCTGCACCATGACAGGTTGAACAGGTTTTAGGCTTGGACCCGGATTTTGCACCACTGCCATCGCACGGCTTACAGGAAACCCAGGTTGGCACCTGGATCTCGACTTCTTTGCCTCGTACCGCATCCTCAAGACTCAGATCTAAATTGTATCGCAGATCTGCCCCACGCTGCTGGCGTGACTGACGTCGACCGCCTCCAAAAATATCACCGAATACGTCCCCGAAAATGTCACCAAAATCAGCACCGCCGCCAAATCCACCATGGCCTGCACCACCGTTTTGTTCAAAGGCAGCATGGCCGTATTGATCATACATCTGGCGTTTTTGACTATCCGTTAAGACTTCGTAGGCTTCTTTTACTTCCTTAAACTTTGCTTCTAATTCTGCATCGCCCGCCGTTCTGTCTGGGTGATACTTCATTGCTAAGCGCTTATAGGCCTTTTTAATATCACGTTCACCGGCGTCTTTAGATACCCCAAGAACGTCGTAATAGTCTTGTTTTGACATAGTTCTCACACAATTCTTACTGAGCGATCAGCCATTGTGATGACCGCCTGGCGAAGGTTGGTTCATTGCGTTACTCAAGAGGTTTTTGACCTCGGTTTACAATCCATTTATCGCCAAAATTTAAATACGTCAGAGCCTGTTTACCTCTGCCATTCTTTAGAACTTGAAGGATAAACAGGCCCTGTTGAGCACAGCAGGTCATGCCTGTGTGCTCTTGCAAGTCAACAATTACTTGTCGTCTTTCACTTCTTCAAACTCGGCGTCAACTACATCGTCATCAGCCTTAGTTGACTGCTGTGCACCAGCATCAGCGCCGCCAGCCTGTTGTGCCTGAGCTTTCGCCTGAGCAATTTCCATCAGCTTTTGAGACTTCTCTGCAAGCGCCTGTGTCTTAGCATCGATTTCTTCTTTGCTGTCACCTTTGATGGCTGCTTCAAGGTCAGACAGAGCTGCTTCAATCGCAGTTTTGTCATCTGCTGGCAGGTCATCACCCGCTTCTTCTACTTGCTTACGAGTAGCGTGAACCAAAGCATCAGCCTGGTTACGAGCGCCTACCAGCTCTTCGAACTTCTTGTCTTCTTCAGCATTCGCTTCTGCATCACGCACCATGTTTTCAATTTCATCGTCGCTCAAACCTGAAGATGCCTGAATAGTGATCTTCTGCTCCTTGCCTGTATCTTTATCTTTCGCAGATACATGCAAGATACCATCCGCGTCAACATCAAACGTGACTTCGATTTGTGGTACACCACGCTGTGCAGGGCGAATCCCCTCCAGATTGAACTGGCCGAGAGACTTATTGTCGCTTGAACGCTTACGCTCACCTTGCAATACATGAATCGTTACCGCAGACTGGTTGTCTTCTGCTGTAGAGAAAGTTTGTGACTTCTTAGTAGGGATAGTCGTGTTTTTCTCAATCAACGCAGTCATCACCTGTCCCATAGTCTCAATACCCAGAGACAGAGGACAAACGTCAAGCAGTAGTACGTCTTTAACGTCACCTGCAAGTACACCACCTTGAACCGCAGCACCTACTGCTACTGCTTCATCAGGGTTTACGTCTTTGCGAGGCTCTTTACCAAAGAACTCAGCCACTTTCTTCTGGACCAGAGGCATACGTGTTTGACCACCCACCAGGATGATGTCATTTACGTCACCTACAGACAGATCTGCATCGGCCAGTGCACGCTTAAGCGGCTCAATTGACTGTGCAACCAGATCTTCAACTAAAGACTCAAGTTTTGCACGAGTTAACTTCACGTTCATGTGCTTAGGACCTGTTGCATCAGCAGTAACATAAGGCAGGTTCACCTCTGTTTGCTGCGCAGATGAAAGCTCGATTTTCGCTTTTTCAGCGGCTTCTTTCACACGCTGCATTGCCAGTGGGTCAGTTTTCAGGTCAATACCCTGATCTTTCTTGAATTCAGCAACCAGGTAGTTGATTACGCGGTTATCGAAATCTTCACCACCTAAGTGTGTATCACCGTTAGTCGCAAGTACTTCGAATGTGTGCTCGCCTTCAACTTCATCAATCTCGATGATTGAGATATCGAATGTACCACCACCTAAGTCATAAACTGCAACAACGTTATCGCCTTGCTTCTTGTCCATACCGTAGGCAAGTGCCGCAGCAGTTGGCTCGTTGATGATACGTTTTACATCAAGACCCGCAATACGGCCAGCGTCTTTGGTTGCCTGACGTTGAGAATCGTTGAAGTAAGCTGGAACAGTGATTACTGCTTCTGTTACTTCTTCACCCAGGAAATCCTCGGCAGTCTTTTTCATTTTCTTCAGGACTTCAGCAGAAATCTGAGGTGCGGCACGCTTTTCGCCGCGTACTTCAACCCAGGCATCACCATTGTCAGCTTTTACAATCTTAAATGGCATGATGCCGATGTCACGCTGAACCTCTTCATCTTCAAAACGACGACCGATCAAACGCTTGATTGCATACAGTGTATTTTGAGGGTTAGTCACAGCCTGACGTTTTGCCGGTTGACCTACTAACGTTTCGCCCTCTTCGGTAAATGCAATAACCGATGGCGTTGTACGATCCCCTTCAGCGTTTTCAATAACGCGTGTCTTATCACCATCAAGTACCGCTACGCAAGAGTTAGTAGTACCTAAATCGATTCCAATAATTTTACCCATGTGAATCTTCTCCGACTTCAAAAATTCGTTGTTCTGTTAGATGACTTGATAAATAGGGGCGGCAATTTGTAATTCAAGCGTCACAACAAAAAAAATGTGGTTTTTTTTTATTTTTTTTCGCTATGCCGTTTTTTTCATCAAAAAACACGGCAATTTGACATTTCCATTCTGGTATGACCAGATAGATGACTTAAAGAACTAACCAAAAGTAAACCGTGATGACATTCGATCAACTTATTTCTTTACCTGTTTTAAAAAACGCACAGGCACAACTGACGTTACCAGCAAGCTGGGGCCAGGGCAGAACGGTGTTTGGCGGCCTGTCCGCAGCCTTAATGTTACAAAGCATGTTGCATCAGCTTGGTGAACAAAACAGGCGCCTACTTTCTTTTAGCTGTAATTTTGTTGGTCCGCTGTTGAGCGAACAGCCTTTTGAGCTTGATACGAAATTACTGAGGTCAGGTAAAAATGCCACTCAAATGCAAACGACCATCACGCAAAATGACCAGGTTTGTCTCGTTGCCCTGGCCTGCTTTGGTAAACCGCGTGATTCTGTAATTACAGTGCCCGCTGGTGACGCTTGTACTTTAACTAAAGTGAACCACGAACAAACCCTGCCCTATATAGAAGGTGTAATGCCCGATTTTATTCAACATATCGACTTAAATCTTCAACAGGGTGCTTTACCCTTCAGTGGCGCCGACTCAAGCCACCTTGGTGGTTGGATGAAGTTCAAAACACCCGCTGAATCTCATCTGTCTGTGCTGCACTTACTTGCGCTTGCTGATGCCTGGCCACCCACTTTGCTGCAACTTTGCACGGGACCAACTCCGGCAAGTAGCATGTCATGGTATATTGAGTTTCTCAACGAAATTGAGTTAACGAGCTCTGAATGGTTTGCGATGGAGGCCGTCACACACCAGGCGGAGCATGGTTACGCTATCGAAGACGCGAAACTCTTTTCACAAGACGGCAAATTACTGGCACTGAGCAGACAAACCGTTGCGGTATTTGACAGTTGATAAATACAGGTAAGTCAATCACACTATAGGCAGGAGTCAGTTAAAGTATTGGTTAAACAGTGATAGTCGCCTGTCAGCATTGTGATTATTTAGTATCTATCAGAGAATTGGGCGAGCAGCAAAGAGCTGTTTGTCCACACTGTGGTAATGTATTAGCCACTACTCAGCACAACTATACACAATGGATAGCCGCTTTCAGCCTGTCATCTATCATATTTCTTCTGTTGAGCTTACAACCTCACTTTATTTCGTACGCACAACATGGTCTTAAGCAAACTATCAGTTTGATGGCTGCGATCATGCAGCTTGCACAAAACTACAGCGTATTTTTAGCCGCATTGCTTTGCACCAGTATTGTTATTTTACCCCTTGTCGCCAGCACGCTTATCCTGTTGGTCCACACTCCGATATGGCAAAAGCTAAATCCGCATAATGCTCGTGCTGTCGCAAAATTCATTATGGCCCTCAGACCACTCAACCTTGCTGATATATTTTTGGTCGCGGTGTTAATCAGTGCGTTTAAACTAACTGCATTTGCGGAAATAGAGGTAGGGCTTGGCTTCTGGGCGTACATACTGTTTGTGCTCTGCTTTATCGAAACCCTGTCTTTATTGAGCCAACATCAGCTGTGGCAGTTACAACAAGCACATTTCACCCCCACGATTGAACACTGTGCCAAACGCGCAAGCTCGCAGAAGTTAAAGCAGTGCCATGTCTGCCAGCAGATTAGCCGCAGTGAACACTGCCCTCGCTGCCTTGCAAAACTAAGCTATCGAAAAAGTAACTCGGTTACACGCAGCGCAGCCTGGATGCTAACCTCTCTGGTTTTTATGGTCCCTGCTCTGTCGTTTCCTATTATGGATACAATCAATCTCGGCTTACACACCCCTGCGACAATATATGGCGGTGTTGAAGTATTATGGCGAAATGGCTCGTACCCTATCGCAATTGTGATCTTCATTGCCAGCATATGCATTCCCCTGCTCAAAGCGGGTACTCTGTTCTATTTACTGTATCGTGTCAGACGCCCAGTTAACCCAAAAGTGACGGCCAAGTTCTATCGCGCGCTGGAAGCGGTTGGAAAATGGTCAATGATAGACGTTTTCGTCGTGATCCTCTTGGTTTCTCTGGTTCAGCTTGGTACTGTACTGAGCGTTGAGCCGCAGCCAGGCATTGTATTTTTTACTGCTATGGTTATTTGCCAGATTTTTGCTGTAAACAATTTTGACCCTCGACTACTTTGGGACTCCTTAAAAAAACATGAATAAAGAAGCGCATATCGAGCCCAAGCCCAGGCTTTCAGTCATCTGGATTGTGCCCTTATTGGCTGTGTTGATCACCGGCTGGATGCTCTACCAGCATCAGCAGAATAAAGGCCATCAAATATACATCAAGATGAAGAATGCAGATGGTGTCATCGCGGGCAAGACAGAAATTAGAGTAAGAAGCGTTAAAATTGGCGTGGTGGAATCTTTGCGCCTGCAAGTTGAACAAAAAGCTGTGGTTGCTACCGTCCGAATTGATAAGCACTATGATAGCTTACTGACCGAAGATGCCAAATTCTGGATTGTAAAGCCCCGAATTGACCAGTCCGGGATCAGTGGGCTCAATACTCTGTTATCCGGCGTTTACATCGAGCTGTTACCAGGCGAAAGCAAACTGCGCACTAGCCTTTACACGCTTCAGGACCAGCCCGCACTTATATCCACTGACGTGGAGGGCCTGCGGTATCGACTCAGCTCTACCAGCGGTGAAGTGTTGGATGTAGGGACTGGCATTTTCTTTCGCAACTATCATATAGGTCAGATTGAAAGCGCCGTGTTTAATACAGAGTCACTACAAATGGAATACGGTATCTTTATCGATTCTCCATATGACAAACTCATTACTCATAATGCCATTTTTTGGATCAACTCAGGAGTTGAACTCTCATTAACCAGTGAAGGGATAAACCTGAATACCGGCTCTTTGGCGAAAATGATTAAAGGTGGCATATCAATCGACTATCCACCTGACCAAGGGAGTGGAGAAGTCTCAGCTGAGGGTCGTTCGTTTACATTGCACCAGAATTTTGCTGTTGCATTGGAACGACGTTTTGATTTGTTTGACCATTATCTGGTTGAGTTTGAGCAGTCAATTCGTGGTCTAAAACCAGGCGCCCCGGTGGAATACCGTGGCATGCGGGTCGGAACGGTAGAGCAAGTACCTGCAAGACTAGAACGTGACGGGCAGCCTTTGTACTTCCAGCAAGGCAACACATCCATCCCCGTATTAATCAAAATTGAGTACGGACGCATCTATGAAGTTGATGCGAAAGCCAAACAATATTGGCAAGAAAATATAGAACAATGGGTTAAAAATGGCCTAAGAGCCTCACTAAAAAGTGGCAATATTTTAACAGGTGCGGTATATATAGAACTAGATTTTTACAACTCGACCCCTCCGACCAGTTTAGGGATGAATTACGCGTACCCGGTGTTGCCGAGTGTGCCCAGTGGATTTACCGCCTTGTCTGAGCAAGTAATGGCTTTGTTGAACAAGCTCAATAAATTGCCACTGGACAACTCGCTCGTTGAGGCGCAAAGAACAATGCAGGCGTTCACTGCGTTAGCAAATGAAACGCAGGCACTGGTAAACAGTTTCAACACAACGAAAGTATCAGAAAAAGTGGAAAAGAACTTAACACAATTACAGGGAACACTGGCGCAGCTGACAGCCAGCCTGAAACAATTTGAGAAAACGCTGAACAACTATCAAAAAGGTTCAGGTATGGTCGAACAGTTGACAGATACACTGCAAGAGCTGGAAAGCTTGAGCAACTCTCTGAAGCCGGTGTCAAAGGGGCTTAATGAACAACCCAATATGTTATTGTTCGATAAAGAGACGCAGGCAGATCCTGAACCCAGGAAGCAACGCTAGTGAAAGCCGTCATTGCATTATTAGCTATCGCATTAGCAGGGTGTGCAGGCTCTGATCCTGCCCAGTATCAGTACTACCGATTTGGCTCAGTGCCTGACGCACCAGTAAGCCAAAACAACAATGCGCTTACTACACATGATCACAGGGTGTACGTTGACCAGGTGAATATAGTTGGTGTTGCTGATCAGCAAGCGCTTGTTCAGTACATCGAAGCACACAAAGTGCATATTGCTAACTACCACTACTGGGCAGAGCACCCCAAGCTGCTACTTACAAAAGCAACGCTTAGATATCTGGATAACGCAGGCTTCTCGCCTGTGCTTTCGGCCCATGCCAGCGATATCAAGCCTGGCGACTACAAGCTGCTTATTGAAGTGTCCGACCTGGCTGGTCACTACCAGCAAGGTGCTCTCTTAAAAGGGGCCTGGCATTTATATCGAATAACGGAGCAAGGTAATGAGTTACTTGATGTAAGACATTTTGAATACCGGTCTCCACTATCACAAGATGGTTTCAATGCGTTGATCGTTGCTCACCAGCAAAACTGGCAGCAGTTAATGGCACAATTACACCTGGAGATCGATGCACAAGGCCCTAGTCACGCAGCAGATTGACGTACAGGTTAGTCTGCCCCATGCCAGGCACCAATTCAAACGTACCTACTAAAATAAAGTTCAATTTGTTCAACAACTTGTTACTCGCCGTATTAGTCGGTGTTGTGATAGCTCCGAGAGCCTTATGCTTACCACAGTTGCGAATAAACGACAATAATGCATCGGCTGCTTCAAAGGCGTAGCCTTTACCAGAATAGCTATCCAGAAATGCATAGCCTAAATCCGGAAACGCCAGGTAGGGTCGCTGATAAAGCCCACATATACCAATGGCCGTACCATCATTCAGTGCTACAATATATGGGCTTGGCGCAGCTAAATCGTAAGGTGCGAAAAACGCACTTTCAATATATTTTTGAGCATCAGCCAGGGTTCGGATCTGTTTATCAGCAACGTTTTCAATGAAGCTTTTTTGGTTGAGCAATTCAAAAATTAACTCCGCGTCGGTAATTTGCGCCCTGCGAATAATCAGCCGCTGTGTATGCGTTACGATATCTGACATTAAAGTACATCCTTAAAAATGGGGCAATTTGCCCCATGGGTTACAACTATTTACTCAAAATGCGCTTTTTTATATAGCTCAAGCAGAGAGTTAACTTTCACTTCGTTTTCCAGGGTCGCAAAAGGTTTATCGGCAAACGCCTTACCCCGGATCTGCACATTCAGTCTTGCGGCATCTGCATTGAGCATACTTTGTTTATAATAAGACTGAATATCTGCCAGTGTTACTTGCTCAGTCGCTGCAATTAATTTGGCTTTTGAATCAAACTCCAAGTTATCGCGATACCAGTCAATCAGTATTGGCTGGGACTCTTCCGCCAGATTTTTTGGCACCTCTTTAAGAGACAGTAGTGCTGCCTGCTTAAGTTGTGTAAAGGTTTCTTCATCCAGCTCTTGCAGAGCCTGGGCATACTCCCGGCGATAACGGTCAAACCTCGCCTGCATTGATTGTACATCTAACACTGGTGTCTGAATATAAAAGCCCAATGCCGAGTGTGCATCAATACTCTGCGCAACGGCCCCAACAGCGTAGGCAAGCTGTTCTTCCGTTCTCAATGCATTGAAAAGGTGGCTGCTCAAATGCGACTTCAAGATCAATGCAGCCCCTTTTTGTGCATACCCAGGCTTCGGGTGGACAAACATATCAACAATAGCCACATCTGCCGTCTCGCTATCTTGTTGCCAAACCAGTGCCTCTCCAGCCCGTGGCTGTAAAAAGCGGGCTCGCACATATTCGTTGCTTTTAGCTGGCTTGGCCAATGTGCCCTTCACCTTGTGTACCACCTTTGCCAGGAAATCTTTGTTGTAGTTACCATACCCAAAAATCCGCACAGTATGATGATTCAAAAGATCATTCTGCGCTTTAAGAAAGTTTTCTAAGGTCATCTTAGTGGCGGCTTCAATCTGAACATCTTCATCGAAATTGCCGGAGCGGACCAGTGATTGATAACGGCCAAATGCTTGATAAAAAGGAAACTGTTGGCGTTGATTTTGAATATCCCGGACAAATCGATCGACCGCTTGTTCAAGCTGCTTGGCCGTAGGCTGCACTTGCAACCCCTCTAATGATTGAGACAGCAGTGCTCCCTGCTTGTCGGTAAATCCGGACAAGGTCAGTAATAAGCCATTGTTAACACTCATTCGCATTCCCATACCCGCAACCGCCGCTTCAGTTTGTAGCTTAGCTTTTTCTATGGCGTATAAATCGGCCCAGAGTGCTGCGGCCACCTGAACCTGCACACTATCTAAAGTGAGCGGGGAGTTAATATGGATCTGCAGACGACCTTTTGGTTGCTCACTGTATTTGTCACTGGTTTTCTGCCAAACGGCCACTGAACTATCCTGATAAATCTTGTTGACGGCTGCTGATGCTTCTGACTGAGTGACAATATCAAATTGCTCCGGTAACAAGCGGTTTACACTCGGTAATGCCAGCTCTGAGGCTGGCCCTGCTTGCCAGGACGCAATTTCTTGTTGTGAGATATCTACGACCTTATAACGACCGTCATAAAAGTGCAGCTGCTTGTCGTGTGGTTCTTGTTTGCTGATGTACCAGACACGCAGGTGCTGGGCATTTAGTTGCGCCAGTACATTTTTAACTGCTTGCTCATTAAAATCAGCAAAATAATATGGCGCGTTAATCGCATTATTCAGCGGATACTTCTGCATACTGTCGGCAAGGTTTGAAACGTAGCCAAATTCATCACCACGCTCTAAGAAACGAAACTGATTGGCCAGAGAGGTTTTTATTTCTTTAAAGTACTTACTGTCGATCCCCTGCTCTTTGATCAGCTGGATATATTGCATCACGATAGCAACAGCCTGCTCGCGGTGTTGCATACCCTGATCTGTCAGTTGAATATCGACAGATAAGGTGCCAAAGTTACCATATAAATCTGGTGATGCACTGGCTGTCAGCTCAGAGATCCAGCCTTTTTGTTTGAGCACTTGTGCCGGACTGCCCTGCATTTCATTACTCAGCAGATAGGTTACAAAATAATTCGGCTTAAACGCGAATTCATCGCGATTGTTGGTTATGGTGAAATCCAGCTTCAATGTTTTCACATCTTCATTGGGCACGTAATGTATACGCTTGTTACCCAATTTCGAAAAGTCTAACGAGGCATCGACCCGAGGCTTTTCAATTTGCTTGTTTTCTATCGTAGCAAAGTGATGCTGTGCCTTTTCTGCCATTTCTGATAGCGGTAGGTTAGATATCATCGCCAACTTCATAATGTTTGATGAATAATATTGATTATAAAAAGCGACTGTTTCCTGGTGTAAGTTGCTACCCGGTTTATCTCCTAACGTTTCAAGGTTGCCTATCAAAAATCGGTTGGCCGGATGTGTGCCCATCATACTGCGAGACAACTTATATTGCCCAAAAAAATCCATTTCACGGCGCATTGACCACTCTGCATTAACCGCACTCTTTTCTTTTTCTGTATACTCAGGGTACAGTTTCGGTGCCTTAAAAAAATCGGAAAAGCGATCAAGCGCCTCATCGTAAGCCTGGTTATTAATTTTAAACATGTAGTTGGTGATATCTAACCAGGTGTAGGCATTATGAGCGCCTCCATTACGGCTCATAAAGTCTTTATAACCCTGAGTGTCAGGAAAACGCTCCGTTCCCAAAAACAACATATGCTCAAGATAGTGCGCCATCCCCTGTTGCGACATGGGGTCCTGCAGCAAGCCAACCCCGACACTTAACGCTGCTGCTGACTTCTCGATTTCAGGATCTGAGACCAGAATAACTTCAATGCCATTTGACAATGTCAGCGTTTTATATTGCCGATTATCATTCGGGCTAACAACGAGTTTTTTTGCTTCGGCAACAGTCGACGCTTTCCCTGCCCCGTAATGCGTCGCCGTACATCCGGATAACAATGCCAGTGCAATACTGGCCACTATCATAGTTTTTTTCATTATCTGTCCATCTCAAATAAGTAGTCTGGCCCCTTATTAACCTGAGACCATATTCAAACACTCAAACGCTACCATCTAACCTCGGTACAATTCAATCACCATCAAACATTTTAGTGACTTACGCTCTAAGTGGACTTGTCCACCATCTCTATCGGAAAGCGTCCAGAACCTTCCCTTATAGCAATTCGTAATAATAAAAGGAAAAACTAAAAGAATTTTTTATCACATAAGTTTATCCATTTGATAACATTGACTGTGAAATATAATCACAACTACAGGTCATCAGGGGCAAACAATGGAAACGAATCAACCGATCTGCGATTTTGGGCTACACAGTGGTGAGCCCTACTGCAAATTACCAGCAAGCTTTTTAAACTGGATGGTTGCGACCGGTCATGCTAAGCAGTCGCTTGCCAAAGAAGAGCTCAGCCGCAGGCATAACGCAGTCTGTGACTCAAGAATGAAATCAAAAGTTCAATAATCAGCTAGGTTTACGTAGAGCTTTTAGTTTAAAATAGAGCGCATAGTTCGTCCCCACTGAAGTAAACTTATGCGCTTTATCATACCTTCGCTGTTAACGCTGTCGCTGACAGCCTGCTACTCAATACAACAATCACTAAACCAATCTGCCGACAACACAACTCGCTATCTGACAGTGTTGCACACCAATGATCACCACGGTCGCTTCTGGCACAATGAAGATGGTGAATACGGCATGGCGGCAAGGAAAACCTTGCTCGATCAACTAAGAGCACAAGCCCACGCGAAAGGCCATAGTGTGGTATTGCTATCGGGAGGCGATATAAACACGGGTGTGCCTGAATCCGATCTGCAACATGCTGAACCTGATTTTAAGGGCATGAGCCTGCTCGGTTATGATGCTATGGCCATTGGCAACCACGAGTTTGACAACCCTTTGGATGTGCTGGATAAACAAATCACCTGGTCTAACTTTCCGCTGTTGTCTGCCAACATTTTACATAAACATAATGGCCAGCCAGCCTATCAGCCTTACACTATTATCGAGAAACAAGGGCTTAAAATCGCGATTATTGGGTTAACTACAGTTGATACAGTGAAAATTGCTAATCCTGAATTCGTCGGTGGTCTGGATTTTGTGGATCCAGCACCTGTCACCGCCCAACTGTCCAGGCAGATAAAAACAAAATATAGCCCGGATGTCATCGTCGCTGTGACTCATATGGGTCATTATCACGACGCCTCCTATGGAATAAATGCACCAGGCGATGTCACGCTTGCCCGCAATGTCCCGGCTGGCACACTGGATATGATCATTGGAGGCCATTCACAGGAGCCCGTTTGTATTAACGAAAATGGCACTGAAGACCGCACTTATGTGCCCGGAAAGGCCTGTAAACCAGACCAGCAAAACGGCATTTGGATCATGCAGGCGCATGAGTGGGGCAAATACGTTGGAAAAGCCGTATTTAAGATTTCAGGAGGCAAGAAAACACTACAGAGCTATGAGTTGTTACCAGTTAATCTTAAAAATGAACAAGGGCAGTGGGCAGCCAACTACATCGCACATGACCCGAAAATAAAAGCCTTTCTCGCGCCTTACCAAAAAGCGGGTGAAAGCAAAATCTCGGGTGCCGTTGGCGAAGTGGACGCCTTTCTGGACGGCCGCAGAAGCACAGTACGTTTCAAACAAAGCCCACTGGGTGACTTAGTGATCAAAGCCCAAATGGCCGCCGTTGGTGCTGATTTTGGTCTTATCAGTGGAGGTGGACTGCGCGCCAGTATCAAAGCCGGAGAAGTTAGCTACAAGGATATTCTGAAAGTTCACCCTTTCAGAAACCGCATTACGTATATCGACTGGCGTGGTGAGCAACTGCATGACTACCTGTCTGTAGTCAGTCGCTTTCCGCCAGATTCGGGCGCCTACTTACAATATCACGGCGTCGAATTCGAAATACAGGATGATAAGCTGACGAACTTGAGAATTCAGGGAGTCCCCGTTGAGCCTGGCAAAACTTATCGCATGAGCATCAATAGCTATAATGCAGCCGGTGGAGATGGTTACCCAGTACTATCAGATTTACCCGGATTTACTGCGACAGACAGCACAGATGCACAGGTTCTCAAAGACTACATTGAACGGCACTCACCGATCAAACGCTCCTCTCTATAACCTATAACGGCTTAGTAGGTGGCGGAGCATCTGATATGCATCCGCCACGTCATTACTTACCGATTATTTCAACATCATCCAAACACAGCGCTTTCAAACCATAGCTATGTAATTTAGAGCGTGACCCTTCGCCATGTGCTTTGGGTGGATAGAGTTTTATTTTCAGGTCGGGGTGATGGGTCAGTAGCTCATCTAACGCAGCACGGATCTCACTCAATGTTTTTTCCAGGCTGTTTGAGAAATTAGGCCGCTTTCTGATGGTGTGTCCGAGCGCAATTAAGCGATGGAAATATTTATCAGCAATATCCAGTAAGTCATCTGGTACATCTTTATTCTGGTTTAATGAAACGTCTGGATTTTGCAAACAAAACTCAAGTAAAGCGAGGTAGAAACACAGCGGCTTGTTAGCCAGCTGAACCTGACACGTTTTGTCACCACTTAAGCACAATGTCTTGGAATACAAATCAACAACCAGATGTTGTGGTTGAGGTTTTGTCGTCATCGTTGTAGCAGTATGTCGCTTTGCCTGCTCTCTTTTTTTAGACACTGACTTGTAAAAGGCCAAATTAAGCAGCGCAATTAACAGCGGAATAATGTAAAGCCACTGGTTGTGACTGGTATTTGCCCGATAGTCTATTGCAGTAATGCCATCGGGACCAGATAGCAGCAACTGACCTTCAGGCGCGCCCCCCTTACCGGTGGAGATGCTGAGGATTCGGATCCGGCTGGTTTTCTTTTGCAAGTTTTCATTAAGCGCATCGATATATGCCTTAACGCGCGTCGCGTCTCCCGCATAATTCAGCAATGGATCAGCAATAGGAAGGCGGTTCTTATCCAGCGCTACTCTGAGCTTAATACTGTTCAGATCCTGCTCTATGGTGTATCGAATTGCATGTTCATGGGCAATGATAAAAATCAGCGAGAAAATGACACTGTACACAAGCAGTGCAAGCATACCTGTTTTACGATTCATCTCTTTCTCCAAGAAAATAAACAGGTAATGCGTCACATTGCCAGTACAAGTCGAGCTCATCGAAATAACTTGATCCGTTATTCTTAGCCACTTCCTGTAGTTGCTGCTGTAACGCACAGGCCAAATCAGTATTGTCTACATCCATTTTTACATACCAGCGGCTACCACTGATGTTTTCGCCAATAGGGGTTATGTAATTGGCAGAAAAACGACTTTCGTCACTCTCTTGCCAATAGGTTGCGATAATGTCTAGCTCACCGGATGAGAGCTTTTCTCTGAGTACCTGATGAGAGCTGACATATTGGATATCCAGTACGCGCATATCCAAGTCAAGCCGTTTGAACATTTGTTTTGGTATGATATGTCCCGAACGGCTGGTGGGGTAATCCAGCAGGCCAATTTTTTTATCCAGAAAATAGGCTTTATCTAATCTTGGTTTCTCTCGATTAGAAATGAAAAAAGCAGTATAAGTCGGATAACCAACGACCGGCATATAGTTATAAGTCGATTGTGCTTTCAGTGCTGCCATGACGTTATCTTTAGACAACGTCAGATCTGCAAGCCCCTTTGCGATATAGTCTATTTGCTCTGCCAATTCACCACTGTAGCGAACTTCAACACGACCATATTGCTTGGCGACAACATCGTCCTGACATAGAGCAGGCGCCAGCCTGCGAGCCAGCGGTTCCACCGGGACATGAACTCTGAAAACAGCCATATTACTGGTTGAACGCGTCTTACAAGAGACGCTGCTTTCAACCAGTTTTGGCAGCTCACCAACAGGCCTGCCAGTGAGGTTACTGGCAAGTAACCAACAGCACCAGACAGAGAGAAACAAAACTGTAACAATAGTTGTTTTATTGCTTAGAGAGTGATTATATTTCAAAACATCGTATTTCTTAGGTTGCGCGCCCCTATATTAGATCAATTTTTATTACTTATTGCAATAGGTAACCTTACTAAAAAGATTTAAACCCATGTTTTCATTGCTTTATTAACAAGAAATTATGAATCCCATTGAGTCCTTTTCTTTTTCTGAAAAATCCGGACAATTGGCCGCATTCCAAACGTGTAAACAATACCCAGTTTGGGTAATGAGAGATTTTGATGTTACGAGCTTCTATAATGGGTTTAGCGCTATCTGCACTGCTTTTAAGCACCAGCGCCTGGTCCTGGGGTATGAATGGTCACAGAGTGGTTGGCGAACTGGCCCAACAGCACCTGACCCCGGCGACAGAAAAAGCAGTTAAAGCCCTGTTAGCTGAAGATTCACTTGCCGAAGTGTCTACCTGGGCAGACGAAATGCGTTCCAATCCCGATGATTTCTGGAAAAAGCAATCCGGTAAATGGCATTACATCAATATCGAAGACCCCAGCAAAATGGCACAACACGATACGCCGTCTGTTGAGCACAAACATCAAGTGTCACACATCCTTGATGGGATCAACTATTCTGTTTCCACTTTACTTAATCCAAAAGCCGTTAGAGAAGACAAGCAATTTGCTTTAAAGTTCCTGGTTCATTTAGTTGGCGACGCACATCAGCCATTTCACGCAGGACGTAGCGAAGACCGCGGTGGTAATTTAATTAAAGTCACCTTCTTTAAAGAAGAAACTAATCTGCATTCCGTATTCGATACAAAACTCATCGAGCACCAGTCTTTATCATATCGCGAGCTCAGTGACTTTATTCTTACCCGCGACAAACAGAAGATAGCTCAGATGTTAAACAGCCGCCCTACCGACTGGCTTTTGGAGTCAAATCAAATAGCTGAAAAGATTTATGACAGCAATGAAACTGACATCAGTTGGGGGTATATTTACAGGTACACCCCAGTCGTGAAGTCTCGACTACTTCATGGTGGGATTAGACTGGCAGGATTGCTAAATCAAATTTTTGACAAAAATTCAAGGCCTCTTGACACTGCTTTAAAAGCAGCCAAGTGAACTTGACGATGATTATTTAATAAACCTATAACACGGGAAACAACATAATGAAAACGCAACTACGCAAAACGGCTCTATCGCTTGCAGTTATTGCAGGTATTGGCGCTAGTGGTGCTGCATTCGCTAACGAAACATCTTCATCTGTTAAAGGTCAGATCGTTGGCCCTAACGGCAACCCTGCCGTAGGTACAACTATTACGATCATGCACTTACCTACTGGCTCTACTAAAGTCACAAGTGTTAACGATGCAGGTTACTTCAGTGCCAAGGGTCTGCGCGTTGGTGGTCCTTACCAAATTATCGTTGATTCAAACAAATATGAAGATCAATTGCTGGAAAACGTTTATCTTTCTCTGGGCTCTGAGTACCCAGTAAACGTTCAACTTCAGCCACAATCAAGCATGGAACAGATCGTTGTAACTGGTCGTCCTATCAGCCAGATGTCTGGTGGTACGGGTCCCGCAGCAACCTTCACGCTTGAAAACCTACAAGAAGCACCTGCTATCAACCGCGACCTGAAAGACATTGTACGCGCAGATCCGCGTGTTTACGTTGACGAAAGCCGCGGCGCTATCCAGTGTGGTGGTGGTCACCCCCGCTTCAACAGCCTGACACTTGATGGCGTTCGTATGAACGACAACTTCGGTCTGAGCTCAAACGGTTACCCAACTGTACGTGCACCCTTTTCTTTCGACTCAATCGAGCAAGTTGCAGTAGAACTGGCACCTTTTGATGTTCAATATGGTGGTTTCACGTCTTGTAACATTAATGCTGTTACTAAAACTGGTTCAAACGAAATCCACGGTGGCGTATTCTATGACTACACCAACGATTCAATGAAAGGTGACAAGGCAGAAGACAGAGACGTAGATCCAGGTGAATACACCGAGAAACGTTACGGCTTCAACGTTGGCCTGCCAATCTTGAAAGATCAGCTATTCCTTTTCACGTCTTACGAGAAGCTGGAAGGCGTTGAGCAATTCCAGTATTCAGCACTGGGAGCAACTGTAACTCAAGACGATATCAACAAAATTACACAAATCGCAAAAGACAAGTACGGCTACAATGCTGGCGGTATGATCCCAAGTATGCCGGTAGAAGATGAGAAACTACTTGTAAAACTTGACTGGAACATCAATGATTCTCACCGTGCTAATTTAGTATATAACTACAATGATGGTTTCAGGCTTGACCAGTCTGACCAGGCCAGTGATGAACTACCTCTGGACAGTCACTATTATGAGCAAGGTGCGGAGTTTACTTCAGTTGTTGCGTCTATTTACTCAGACTGGAATGACGATTTCTCTACAGAAATACGCGTTGGTAAATCAGACCTTGACGCTCGTCAGAAATCTCTGGATGCAGCAAGTGGCTTTGGTGAATTCCAGGTTGAAACTGTCGGTGGCGGTACAGTTTACTTTGGTCCGGATGACTCTCGTCAAGCGAATGACCTTGATTGGGATAACTTCACCCTTAAACTAGCCGGTACTTACTACCTTGACCAGCACACAATCACCGCGGGTTATGAATATGAAGACCTGAATGTATTCAACCTGTTTGTACAGCACACACAGGGTGAGTTCCGATTCAAGTCAATTGAAGATCTGGAAGCTGGTAATGCGAATCGCATCTACTACAACAACGCAGCTGGCACAAACAACCAAAATGACGTTGCAGCTTCTTTCTCTTATCAGCAGCACACATTCTACATTCAGGATGAGTATAGCTTCACTGACATCGATGCAACATTGACCTTTGGTCTGCGTTACGACAAATACACCAGTGACGACCAACCGACAATGAACGATGCTTATCAAACTCGTTACGGTTTCGCCAACACCAAGAACATGGATGGTATTGACCTGCTACAACCACGCGTAGGTTTCAACTGGTATGTTGATGACGCATTAGAAGTACGTGGTGGTATCGGTCTGTATTCAGGTGGTAACCCGAATGTTTGGGTTTCAAACTCATACTCAAACGATGGTGTGACACAGGTAGGTGCATTCCGTTCTCCATTTGACCTGTTTGCAAATCCGATGACTAACTTTGACGGCGGCACACCAGGTTTTGACGTGCCACAGGAAATGTTTGACGAAATCGGCAACAAAGCGGTTGGTGCAGGTGACGGTAGCGTAAACGCGATTGCCCCTAACTTTGAGCTACCTTCTGAGTGGAAGCTTGCCCTTGGTGCCACATACACGACTGAGGACGAATATGTATTTAGCGTAGACTGGTTATTCACAGACAAGCAGAACTCTGCGCTTATCAAGGACATTGGTCTAACACCAAGCGATAAGACTACTTTTGATGGTCGTCCTGTCCTGGAAGCGCATAACCCGAATGACTCACGCAGCGGCGAATACCTGCTAACTAATGTTTCAGGTCCTGATGGCGAAGCACAAACATTGTCTTTCTCTGTAGCTAAACGCTACGACAATGGCATTGATTTCACGTTGTCATACGCTTACACCGATTCTAAAGATGTAAACCCTATGACCAGTTCTACAGCAGGGTCAAACTACGGTAACCTGGCAACCAGCAACCCGTGGAACCCAGGTCTGGCGACATCTGACTACGAAGTACCGCACCGCTTCACTCTACAATTTGGCTATAAGCACGAATTCGTAGATGGCTATGCCACTAAGTTCAATCTGTTCGGTCAGGCGAGCGAAGGTCAGCCATACAGCTTCCTGTTCAGCGGTTCAGATCGTAACTGGGGCGACAGTAGCTGGAACCGTAATGGTCGTCAGCTAATGTATGTGCCACTAGAAAACGATCCGAACGTTGAATATGACATGACCCCTGACGAGCTGAAAGAGTTTAACGATTTCATCGCAGCTGAAGGCCTGGAGCGCGGTTCAATCGTAGGCCGTAACTCAGCGAATGCAGACTGGTTCGTTAAGTTTGACTTCAAAGTTACGCAAGAATTGCCTGGGTTTATGGACGGCCACAAAGGTGAAGTGTTCTTCGTGATTGATAACTTAACTAATCTACTTAACTCTGATTGGGGCACAATGCGCAAAGGTAAGTTCGTTGGTAACAACGTTGTTAAAGCAGCATTGGTTGATGGCAAGTATGTATTCTCTGACTTCAACAAAGACCTGGTAGCTCCATCAATTGAAGAAGATGTATCTGTTTGGGAAATGCGCGTAGGCGTTAAATACACTTTCTAATATCTAACACACGTAATTAGATAATCTCAAAGGTCAACTTCGGTTGACCTTTTTTATGACAAGACGCTTGCTCGGCGCCATGGCTAATGGCTCACAGTGAAAGAAAGTGGCCCTCCAGTTTTTTCATCATCGCCAGTAATGCTTGCTTTTCATCAGAATTTAGCTGATTCAGCAGCTGGCTTTCCCAAGCCAACGCTTGTGGTGTCAGCGTTTCATACAACACTCCCCCTTTGGAGGTAAGCGACATTTCAGTCGCTCGTTTATCTGTCTTGCTTTGTCTGGCTACGAGCAGGTCCTGTTGCTGCAATTGTTTAATGGCCCGTGACACCGTAGATTTATCCATGCTTGCAAGATCACACAACTGCTTTGCGGTTGCCCCCGGATGCTGAGCCAGATGAACCAGTACTCGCCACTGGGGTATGGTCAACCCGGCGCGCTCATACACTTCAGAAAAGGCCTCACTCATGGCATTCGCCAGTCTCACCATGCGATAAGGAAGAAATTCATTAATATCAAATGCCATTATCAAGCTCCGGGTACACCAGCTCCATTTCTGTATATAAAAATTTACACATAAATATTCGTCAAAGATTGAAAATACTCTCACATGAGAGTATCTTTACAAAAAACATCAACGGAGTCTATGCAAAATGAGTGCAGAATTCGAGTACATGAGTGGTTTTGGCAATGAATTTGAGACCGAAGCCCTGCCCGGCGCCCTGCCAGTTGGCCAGTTTTCGCCACAAAAAGTAAAATATGACCTTTACGCGGAGCAATACAACACCACCGCTTTCACGGCACCGCGCGCTGAAAATCGCAGAAACTGGTTCTACCGAATTCGTCCGTCGGTGGTACAGGGCGATTATCAGGTAATGGACAACGGCCTGCTGCGTACAGCTCCAATCACTGAAGTGCCTACGCCGCCAACCATGCTGCGCTGGAACCCAGTGGAAGTACCTTCAGATAAGACTGATTTCGTCGATGGCTTGGTGACTATGGCCGCTAACGGCAGCGCAAACGGTCAGGCGGGTATTGGCATTCACGTCTATGTGGCAAATGCCTCTATGGAAGGCCGTTACTTCTACAATGCCGATGGTGAATTACTTTTTGTACCTCAGCTTGGCGAGCTGGTGCTGCACACTGAGTGCGGTAAGCTGGCAGTTAAGCCAGGTGAAATCGCGGTGATCCCGCGTGGCATCAAGTTTCGTGTCGAGCTACTGAGTGAGCAAGTTCGTGGTTACATCTGTGAAAACTATGGCAACCCTTATATTTTACCTGAGCGCGGCCCTGTTGGCGCAAATGGCTATACCAATGAACGTGACTTCCTTTATCCGGTGGCTGCATTCGAAGACATTGAAGGCGATTTTGAATTGGTTGCCAAGTTCAACGGTAATCTGTTCCGTTGTGATATCGGACATTCTCCACTTGATGTGGTGGCCTGGACAGGTAACAGCGCGCCTTATAAATATGATCTGGCCCGCTTCAATGTTATGAATACCGTCAGCTTTGATCACCCGGACCCGTCGATTTTCACCGTACTGACTTCTCCGTCCGGTACTCCCGGTGTAGCCAACGTCGACTTTGTTATCTTCCCGCCTCGCTGGATGGTTGCAGAAGATACTTTCCGCCCACCTTACTACCATCGTAATATCATGAGTGAGTTTATGGGCCTTATTGAAGGTGTTTACGACGCCAAAGAGCATGGTTTTGTGCCAGGCGGCATGAGTTTACACAACTGTATGTCGCCACATGGTCCCGAAGCAGACGTTTTTGAGAAGGCATCGAATGCAGAACTCGAACCGCAGCGTTATGAAAATACACTAGCCTTTATGTTCGAATCGCGATATGTGATTTCACCGACCAAGTACGCCCTGGAGGGTAAAGAGCGCCAGCCAAACTACCTTGATTGCTGGAAAGGTATCAAGAAGTACTACAAGGGTGCTTAATCAATTAGGGAAAAGTTCAGAGTAAATTAAGCGGGCTGATATGCCCGCTTTTCATCGTGTCTTATTCACCCTGAATACTTAACTGGTAATATAAAACTAAATCTACGTCGTGAACAAAAGGAACAACCATGAAACTGTATACTTATTTTCGCTCCTCTGCTGCGTACCGTGTGCGGATTGCACTCAACCTAAAGGCATTGGATCATGAGCTGGTACCAGTGAACTTACTCAAATCTGAACAACAAGGCGCTGACTACCTCCATAAAAATGGACAAGGTCTTCTGCCTGCGCTAGAGACAGATCAGGGTGTACTGGCGCAGTCTTTAGCCATTTTAGAATGGCTCGAAGAAGCATTCGAAGCAACCCCATTGTTACCAGCTGATGCCTGGCAAAAAGCGCAAGTACGTAACTTTTGTTATGCCATTGCCTGCGATATTCACCCTATCGATAACCTTAGGGTATTAAAATACCTGAGTAATGAACTGGCTGTTACCGACGAGCAAAAGAATACCTGGTATCGCCATTGGGTAATTGAAGGGTTTAAAAAACTGGAAGCAATGCTGGATAACAACAGTGCGTTTTGCTTTGGTGATAAACCTACGCTTGCAGATGTTTGCCTGGTCCCTCAGGTCTATAATGCCTTACGCTTTAAGGTAGACATGAGCGAGTTTCCAAAAATTGCGCGTATTTATGAGCATTGCAACACAATGGCTGCGTTTTCAGATGCAGCACCGGAAAATCAACCGGACGCGCCCAAATAAAAATAAAACTCAGGAGCGCTTTAAATGCGCTCCTGACCACCCCTTGCACTCACTACTTAAGTGCGCTATGCACTTGATCTATATGCACCAATAGATCGTGTCCCAAATCGGTTAAATATCCACCATCAGGCTGATCGATAACGCCTTTAGCATATAGCCGTTCTGCCGCCGACAATATGTCCTGATCTGCATTCTTGTGTATTTTTATCCCCTGATGCAAGCTACTACGTGGAAATTTCACCAGTAGTTCCAGCTCAGCCATTAGTTTTTCATCAAATGCCATATTCCCTCCTGAGACCTTAAAATAGGCCCAACTTCTGCATGTATTACCGCCACTGGCCAGCCAAAAGCGCTTTGCCAGCACATTACCAATAGCTAAGGTGTATAGTACATTAGCTTTACCCCTTAAATTTAGCTGGAACCTGGAGTTATGCCATGAAAAATAAGCTAATTTGCTTTTTATTTACAATTTTATTGATTCCACTCAAAGGGACAGCCTTTGGCAATGAGACGAACCTCTACCTTGAACAGCTACAACCTGTATGCTGGTATCAGGATCTACGTTATACAGAAGGGTCTGTTATCAAGCAGGCTGACAAACTCTATGTCTGCTCATACCGCTATCAGAACCAACCACAAAGCCCATTAATGTGGCTAAAACTCGATAAAAACGGAGAGCCCGTCAGAGTAGAAATGAAAGGCAAAATCAGGGTACACTAGCGACTTTAAATCAACGAATATAGGCAGTATGAGCGAATCACAACCTAATAATCCGCTACATGGTGTTAAGCTTCAGGATATAGTCGAGCGCCTGGTCGAACAACTTGGGTGGGAAGCCATGGCTGAAGCAGTCAATATCAATTGTTTCAAACAGGACCCGTCAGTAAAATCAAGTCTGAAATTTCTTCGCAAAACCCCCTGGGCAAGAGAGAAAGTAGAGCAACTCTATCTGGATACTTTCCATGGTTTTAGTTGGCCGGAAATTAAAAAACCTTAATATAAGCGTTGATATGCAGCCTGAATGCGATCAATGATCCGCTCAGGCACTTTTTTGTTGCAAGCAAAATAGAGCTGAGAGTTCATATTATTGATGGTCATCACCGGTTCAAGTTCGCTGCTCATAGGTTCACTTTTGCTCTTATGCTCAAACTGAGCATCGCTCAAAATCACCAGGTCAACAATATTTCTGCGCGTAGCAAGCAGCTGAAATATCTTGTCAAAAGACTGGATCAGTAACAGTTGTTGACCCTCAACAAACCCTTGACTTTTAAGGTATTGGTGACTGAAATTGTCCCGGATCACAGCAATTTTATACTGCCTCGCCTGCTCGAGTGTGTCGATACGAATATTCGCAGTCTTTAGTGCATAAAATGAGGTTGTAAAGGCGCCAATCGGAAATACCCAGGAAAATAACGCATTACGTTGCTCGCTTTTAGCGATGGAAAAAATGCAGGTATTTGGATCACGTTTAGCGCTGTTGTAAGAGATACTCCAGTTATCGATGGATAACTGGTAATCAACCTGTGCTTCATTGAGAACAGCGACCACTTTTTCAGCAGCATACCCGACTAACTCACCCTCTCCATTCACATACTGATAGTGTGCGAAATTCTCAGTAACCAGAGTCAGTGTATAGGCATACGCACCTGCGTTACTCAGCATCAGCCACACATAAACAAACCAGCGTACCAAATATCGCTCCTTATGAATTATTCAGACTGCAATTTTTAATATAGGAAAATATTCGAATACTGTGAATACAAAGGATAGTTAAATTTTTTATGAGTTAGGTAAAACAGGTGAGATAAAACAAAGAAAGAGGGGCGGACCCCTCTTTCTGGTGAGGAGTTTAGCCTTTATTCATCGCATCAATCAGGAAGGCTGATAGCTTAGCCCCTTCACGCAGTGTTGTTTCAGAACTAGACTGGCCTGCCAAAGAGCTATCGGTAAATGGTGCGATCTCCATCATATCAGCACCCGTGATCGGAAACTCTTTGTTCAGCGCCGTCAGAATTGTCATTGCCTCGTCCGGTGTCATACCACCAGACTCTGGTGTACCAGTTGCAGCGGCAAACTGCTCATCCAGTGCATCAATGTCAAAGCTCACATAAAGTTCATCAACTTTGTCTTCTTTAAGCTGTTTAATTACCTGCGCAACGATAACGTCGGCTCCCTGTTCACGAATTTCATTAGCCCAGTGTTGCTTAACACCAAACGTTGACTCCCAATGTTGCTTGCTCTTACCGCTGGAACGGATCCCAAACTGGATCAGGTGGTGGGGTGCTGGCAGAAACTCCAGAATATGCGTGCACCAAGAGCCAAAACACAGATCAATACCTAAACGCTCAACCAACAGATCGGTATGTGCATCGAAATGAATGATAGCCGTGCGCTTACCCTGCTCACGTTTCGCCTTCAGATAGGCTTTGGTAAGCGGGTAGCTGATTGAATGGTCTCCACCAATACCGAAGATACCTTTTTCAGGGTAATGAGCATAAAAACCATCACACACATCTTCAGTGATAGACAGCGGAGAAACGTGATACTCACTGTTTTCATCCTGGTACAGCGCCTTCTGACAATTGCTGATCGTTCCCTCGTTTAAATACTTATCATGAAGCAAATGAGGAATAACGCGCACATCACCTAAATCAAATGCACTGACTTGTGGTTGCTCGGTCAACAAAGTCGAGCGAAGAAATAATGGCCCCCAGTTAGCGCCTCTGAGGATCCCGCCCCCACAATCAGAACTGATCCCTAAAATAGCCGCCTTGTGCTTACTGTCGCCTAATGTGTTTAATGATGCTTTCCAAAGAGGTTCAATGTTCTCAGTTTGTCCATAAAGCTTTTCACGCAGCGCCGCTTTTCTTTCCTTTGCTGTATTGACGGTAAATACACCATCGCCCGGCGGACACAGACAGTTTTCTATTTTCTGATGAAATTTTGCTTTGCTATCACTCATTGAGACCTCCTCAGTCAACTGCATAAACATGCCACACCGTTACACAAAGATTTATTATCGGGTTCGCCCCTTTTTTTGGATATACTTATCCAAAGCATCAAGTGCAGCTAATCAGCAAACCAATCTAACTTTTACTTTTCAAATGGTTACGGAAATAAAGTGGACTTTAAAACATAAAAATATACTTTGCTGAAGTCGGTATAACATGGCTGGGGGATAAGTCAACCGCTCTGACATTGTCTGGCGTAGCAAGAGCGGTTGAATATGCAGGCTAAGTGTTTGCTTATTCGTATTTCCTCGGTTTTTTGGTTTTAATTGTCGCTATGTAACCATGCCAACTTGCGTAGGCCAGTAACGGCATAATCACAATAAACCCGGCTGTCCCCGTCAAGAAACCCACAATCACCAGCACACCTATGGTTGCGCCCCACACTATCATAGCGGCAATATTAGATCTCACCGCATGAATCGAGGACACCACAGCCGTCATAATATCAACACGCCGCTCCATCATGATCTGAGGTGTAAACGCTGAAATGGCAAATACGGTCACGACCAGGATACCGCCTACTAAGGTCCCTAGCCCTAAGAAGGCCGACAGCTGTTCAAAGTTTGGGTTTGGCACATTAGGGTAAAGCGCATGGATTAGTGCAGCCAATCTCATCCAGACGATCATAATCACCATCAGCAAGATAGCAAAGCCCCACTCGCCTGCCGGATTTCTAAACATAGATTTTAGGCTATGGCTAAGCGTTGGTTTATGGCCTTTTTCAAGCTCCCAGGCCACATCGTACAAACCGGCAGCAAATGCAGGACCAATGAGTGCAAATGCAACCGCCGCAGGCAAGATAACCAGGTGGGATTCAACTTCAAACGCAAGCCACATGATGGCCGCAGGAATAGTTGTGAAAACCAGTCCGTATATTAGGCTGAGTAAAGGCGCTCTAGCAATGTCTTTGAATGCGAGTGCAAGCCAGTGAAACGCCACAAAAGGGCTTAACTTGTTACTTTCAAAACAGCGGGCAAACTCGGTGTGCTTGTCTATTGATTGTGTTGCAGGCATAGTAGGTATTCCCCTTTTGCTTCTCCTTATTAAGGTTTAGAAGACAGTCGACAATGTTGCAAGCAATCGGTTAATTTGAATGGTGTCAGGCGTTACAAACGGCCCCCTATCGGCGCAGCTATCTTACTGACAATTGATGAGCAACCCTTTGTTTAAGATAGCATTACATTTAATTTCCAGCATTTTTTCCGGCATTCATGATATTCTGGTTCAAAATACATAATTGTAACGCTCACAGGCCATCATAAGGACATTCGTCCTGTACTTAAATGCGGGTAAAATTGACCATTGGGCTTTAGAACTATACAAGGTTTATTTATGGACAAAGTATTTCACCTAGGTCTCTCAAAGGCAGATCTTAACGGTGCAACACTGGCTATCGTACCTGGCGATCCAAAACGTTCAGAACGCATTGCTTCGCAACTCGATAACCCTAAATGCTTGGCTCAGACACGTGAGTTTCACGTCTATCTGGGCGATATCAAGGGCCAATCCATCGTCATTTGCTCAACTGGAATTGGTGGACCCTCGACCTCAATAGCCGTCGAAGAGCTGGCTCAACTGGGTGTGAATACTTTTCTGCGTATCGGTACGACCGGCGCAATCCAGCCACATATTAATGAAGGTGATATCCTGGTTAGCACAGCTTCAGTGCGTCTTGACGGTGCCAGCCAGCACTTCGCGCCGCTTGCCTATCCGGCGGTTTCGGATTTTCATTGTACTGCTGCTATGGTCGAGGCTTGTGAGCAGTTAGATGTCACTTATCATACAGGAATTACAGCATCGAGCGATACGTTTTACCCTGGTCAGGAGCGATACGATACGTTCTCTGGCTATGTACCAAAAGCGTTTCAGGGTTCATGCGAAGAGTGGCAAAAGCTCAATGTCATGAACTATGAAATGGAATCTGCCACCCTGTTCACTATGTGTGCAGCTCTGGGCTTAAAAGCGGCCTGTGTTGCCGGTGTATTGGTTAATCGTACCCGCCAGGAAATTCCAAACGTCGATCATCAATTGGTTGAAAAAAATGCAGTATCTGTGGTTATCAAGGCCGCTGAGCTGGTATTGGATAAAGCAAAGCAGGCTTAAGCCTGCTTTACGTCTATCAAATAATACTGCAGCTTTAGCGCTTTGTTAAAGCTGTTTATTACAGCTTCTGTAACCGCGCGCTGATTTTCTTTTCCCTTTGTTTCCACCAAAGTGGCCCTCTCAAGCTTAGCCTCTGCCAATATTTCACCGCTCATTGCCAGCTGACTCAATGCACTTTGCATAGGTGACAAACTCGGGCTATATGCCGCGTTTTCCACATAACGACCATAAAAACGCTCGCCATTGGTCATCACCAGCTCAGCAGCGGCAATATTGTTAGTATAAGGCGCATAGACTTGGGTCAAGTGGCCAATAAGCTCACCAGACAGGCCATCCGTATTAACTACTTTGACTGGCGCGCTGTCAAATAGTGATTCCTGATTGCCCAAATCGGTCGGCCCAAAGTCTCCGGGTAATAGCTGAGACAGCGAGGTTTCACCTGTTGGCAGTGTAATTTTGAGCTGTTTTGCGTTACTCAGTTCATTCATAAACTGACGACAGTAACCACATGGTGCAGCGGTAATATCCAGGCTACTAATTTCTTTAGCCCCATTTAGCCAGGCATTGTTGATGGCGGCCTGTTCAGCATGTACCACCAAAGACAACGCTTGGTGTGAAAACTCCAGGTTAGCACCCAAAAAGTACTGTTCGCTGAGCTTATCATACGCCACAGCGCCGACCAGAAAAGAGGAGATTGGTGCCTGAGCAAAGCTGGCAGCATATGGCAAGAGCGCTTGCCCTAACTGTGTTTTGCTACAGCCTAATAAAGTTTGAACGTGATTTTGAAGATCAAGGTTTAATACGCCTTTGGCGGTTTTACACACTTCCAGTACGGAAAGGTTTAGCTTGTTGTCAGTATCTACCATATATCGTTATTATTTGCACAAGCAAAGGCCTGCGCAGCGCTGTTTTGCGCTTGTTTCATGGCAGACCAGTTTACGCCCGAATCAGCTTTTACTCAACCATTCCTTAGCACTTTTAAAGCACTCGAAATTCTCCGCATTAATGCCAAAGCGCTGTACCTTTTGCAAAAATAGATCATGCATAAACCCCTCTATCCCCACCACTCGGGCAATTTTCATGTTTTTAACATGATGTGCGACTTTAGGCATGATGTTGACCACGTCAATCGCTGCAAATCTGTGCTCCAGCTCAGACACATCCACCAGCAATTTGCTACTTTGGTGTTTGGAAGCATAATTGTTAGCAGCTCTGTAAGCATTAACAACATCATCCACCCCGGCCTTCCCTCTGAGGGTCATCATGATCAGGGTTGTGGTTTCATCGTAAGTGATACTGGTTGAAAGCGTTGACATTTCAGCCTCTGACTATTGCTTTTGTTAAAGTTAAGCGCGTTTACAAGGTAGCAGGGCATTCTAGTTAATTAAGAATTGATGTCAACAAACCAACCATAAAAAACCAGATAAAAACAAAAAACCAACCCTATAGGATTGGTTTTTGTTATTGCAGAATAAACTTATTATTGTAATAAATAAAATTAACCTGTATTTCTTATCCCAGCAGCAATGCCCATCATCGTAATCATCAGCGCACTGTCGAGTTCCTGATTAGCTTTCGCTCGGGTTCTTTTGAGCAGCTCTACTTGTAGTACGTTGAGGGGATCAGTATAAGGGTTGCGCAATTCGATTGACTCTCTGATCCAGGGCTGTGCAGACAAAAGAGAACCTTTTGGTGCATACTTTTCGATAAACAACGTCGCTTCTTTTAATTCACTGCGCAGTGACTCACCCAAAGGCCTCAACTCTGCCGGCACCAGGCGTGCATCGTAATATTCGCTCAGCCACACATCGGTTTTACAAAACACCATTTCCAGCATTTCAAGACGCGTTCTGAAAAATGGCCACTGTTCACTCATCTCTCCCAGTAATGCCTCTCCGTGTGTCTTCACTACACTTTGAATACCCGCGAGTGCTCCCAACCATGCCGGCAGCATCAGACGATTCTGACTCCAGGCGAAAATCCAGGGGATTGCCCTGAGGCTTTCTATCCCACCCTGCGGCTTACGTTTAGCCGGACGAGAACCCAAAGGTAGCTTAGCCAGCTCAATTTCCGGCGTGGCCGCTCTGAAATAAGAGACAAAGTCGGCATTGCCGCGAACAAAATCCCGGTACTGTTTGCAAGAATGCTCGCTCAGCAGTGCCATGGCTTCACGCCAGTCTGATTTAGGCTGCGGCGGTGGATAAAGGTTATTTTCGATAATTGCGCTGGCGTACAGAGACAGGCTTTGTATCGCCACCGGAGTCAGACCAAACTTAAAGCGGATCATTTCTCCTTGCTCTGTCACGCGTAAGCCATGGCTCAATGAGCCGGGAGGTTGAGAACGCAGCGCCTGTGCCGCTGGTGCCCCTCCCCGCCCTATGGTGCCACCACGGCCGTGAAACAGGTGCATTTCAACCTGATATTTTTCCCCGACTTCAATGAGCTGTTCCATAGCAAGGTATTGTGCCCAACCAGCCGCCATCATACCGGCATCTTTGGCTGAGTCCGAATAGCCAATCATGACATACTGTTGTTGCCCTACATGGCCTTTATACCAACTGGAGTCGAACAATTGCTGTATTACTTGCTGAGCGTTGTTCAGGTCATCCAGTGTTTCAAAGAGCGGCGCGACAGGCAGCTTGAAAGGACAACCACTTTCTTGCAACAACAGCTCAACGGCGAGTACATCCGATGCTTCTCTGGCCATTGAGATGATATAGATCCCCAGCGCTGCCCTGTCTTGATTTGCAATAACAGCGAAAGTATCTAGCACTTCCTGCACTTCTTCGCTGGGTTGCCAATGTTTGGGTAACAAAGGACGCCGTGACGATAGCTCCGACAGCAAAAAAGCCTGTTTATCTTGCTCAGACCATTGCGCGTAATCTCCCAGCCCCAGATAGCGCGTCACTTCAGACAATACGTCACCATGGCGCCCTGAATCCTGACGAATATCCAGTTTACACAGCTGTACACCAAAGCATCTGAGCCTGTGCATTACATCCAGCAACATGCCATTGGCCACCACTTCCATTCCGCATTCTGTGAGTGAACGATAACAGATACTTAATGGCTTCATTAGTTGTGCCGTTAAGCGGATCTTATCCTGGCAGGAACTTGGCTGGGATTTAATCTTGTGTTCCAAAAACATAATTGTTTCATTGATATCAGCTTTAAGCTGCTTAAGTAGCGCACGATAAGGTTCAGAATGGTCCCCGGTTAGTTCTTTCAGCTCCCCATTGGCGGGGGCCATTGACAGTTCAGAGCTCAATATATCAAGGTCACGATAATATAAATCTAATGCCATCCAGCGGCCATGATCCAATACGCTTTGAGTAACTTCAGCTGTCACATTGGGGTTGCCATCCCTGTCGCCGCCCATCCAGGAAGCCAGACTGATGGGCGCATAATCCTCCGGCAGGGTAAGACCAAGTTGCCCTTCAGCGAGCTGAGTAAGCGTTCGGGTAAATTTAGGCACCGCATCCCACAAGCTATTTTCAATCACCGCAAACCCCCACTTCGCCTCCTCCAGTGGCGTAGGTCGCTTATTTCTGATTTCGTTGGTGTGCCATGCCTGGCAGATCAATTGCTCAATCCGCGCTATCACCTCATTGCGACAAAGGCTGCTATCTTGGCATGCCGCAAGCTCTGTCAAACAATCACTCAGCTCTACGTGCTTGCTGATCAGCGTACGGCGCGTAACTTCTGTCGGATGCGCTGTTAACACCAACTCGACAGACAGATTTTCGATCACCTGGGCGACTTTGTACTGATCTGTTTCGCCCTGACTCACTTTTCTGGTGATGTCAGACAAAGTGGCTTGCAAGGTGTCAAACGGACCTTGCGGGCATCCAGAGTCAGAAATAGTATGCTGTTGCTCAGCAACATTAGCGAGGTTAAGGAAATGACTGAACGCGCGACACACCGGCAGTAACTCTTCGTCAGGCAAGGACTGCAGAGTTTCAATTAACGTCTCTCTTGCCTCGGCATCACCACTTCGTGATGATTTGGCGAGATGCCGGATCAACTCCACTTTTTCGAGTACTTCTGGCCCCTGTGAGTGGGCTATGGTGGTGCCCAGCAGCTCACCCAGCAGGCTCACGTTTCGTTTCAATTCTGTATATTGCTGTTGCATAACATGCTCCCTGAACAATTTTCACTCACCCCAATATACTGACTCTACAGTAAAAAAGAAAAGATACTTTGATGACAAGCAAAACAGAAAAGTTATAAAACCACCTAAACGCAATTAATTATCATTTACTGTTGACTTTTCAAATCTCGTTAGTGATAATCATTCTCAATGAAGACCAGGACACCTCGTTGCTCTATTCTCCGTTTCCGGCTTCATTAACGTTGATCTGCCAAGGACTTTTCACAGGGGAAATTGGCTCACGTACTCATTTACTTGCTACATTGCTCATATCAGTGACGGTTGATATGTAACAGAAAAGCCCGAAAGGGCTTTTTTTATTTCGCTTCAATCGCTTATACTACTCATTTGGCATGATTACTAAGCAAAACCAGAATCGCACCACAGTGCTATACTCAGCACTTGATCTGGTGACACACAACATCGGTTTTGAAGGAGAACGCACATGTGGCAAAAACTTACTTACGCACTGGCCTTTGCGGGTCTGCTTGCCAACACACCCGCTGCGCAAGCCGGGCTCGAAGAAGGTATTGCGGCAGCCAATGCCGGGCAATTTGATGTCGCCCTGAAAGAGTTCAGATACCTTGCTGATATGGGATACGCACCGGGTATCTATGAACTGGCCAAAATGCATGAGGGTGGATATGGCGTACCCAGAAGCCCACACAAAGCAGCCGAGCTAATGCAGCAGGCAGTAAAATTGGGCAGTGCTGATGCCATGTTTTCATTGGCCGTAATGTATGAGCAAGGCCAGGGTGTTAAAATTGATAAACAAAAAGCCGTTGATCTATTTATGTCAGCAGCCAAAAAGAACTTACCTGCCGCCCAGTTTAACCTGGGTGTAATGTATGCCAACGGAGATGGTGTGACGCAGGATTACAGCCAGGCCAAATTCTGGTATGAGCGTGCGGCTGCCAATAATTACACACTGGCCATGTTTAATCTCGCACTGCTTTATTATCAAGGTCTCGGGGGCGAAAAAAACATTCAGCGCTCATATATCTGGAATACACTGGCCGAATATAATGGTTACCGCCCAGCGTCGACCAGCCGCAGACTTGATGAAAAGAGTATGTCACGCTCTCAACGTGAAGATGCACAGGAAATCGCCGATACCATTTATCACAAAATTCAGGCCAGAACCTATATTGCAGGGTCGCAAATTACAGAAGACTAGTCTGGAGTTTGCACAACCCGCACAAATAAGGCTTCATTGTGCGGGTTTAAGGGATAATATTGCCCATCATTTTTACACTCTCAGTGTAACCAACACCTGAAGAATACCCACCTTACGTTTAAACTCCTGCCAGATTAACCATGAAAATTTAGTGATATTAAAATTTAAATATACGACAACAAAGTGTAAAAAAAAGAATTTCATTGTCTCTTTTTGTAACCCTGTGAAGATTTCTACTTTCCGATATGATTTAATCCCCCCATCCCAAAACGGGGACATTTTGTACATAAATTAAAGGTCATATGGATGTTTAAATATTCAAAAATTGCAATGGGTTTAGCAGCATGTTTTGCTCTGAGTGGATGTCTTGACGTTGAAGACAATAACAACAATGATGAACTGGTCAACAAACTTGAACAGCAAAATCAAATTTTACAAAACCAGCTTGATGAAAACAAAAAGCAAAGCGAAGATCAGGCCGTTAAAGACAAAGCGCTCGAAACACCATTTGTTCTGAAAGGTGGCATTGTTGCAGCAGTGGAAGGCGTTGATCTGTCTGATGTGCAAGTGACTGCATACTATGACGGCATGTGGCACGAGCCTGTCGACGTTGCCGAAGATGGCAGCTACTCAATTCCTAAGGTCCCTCAGTACAGCAATATTTTACTCAAAGTAAGCAGTCCAAGCAACGCGATTATTACTCAGCTGTTCGACCATGCAACACGCAGTGCCGGTAGCCGTACTGAAGTAGTCAGCGCTGTACAAACATTGACGGTATCCAAACCGCATACTGTTACCTTTAGTATTCTCAATCGGAACACTTTTGAAGCCATTTCCGATTTGCAAATTACGGCTGAACCAGAAATTAACACTCATACCAGTGCGCGATATGAACTGGAACATATGCTGGAACAAAATAAGATTGGCGCAACCTATAACACTGATACAAACCAGTATGAACTCATCGTGCCTCAAGGCATTGATTTCGATCTGGAGATTGATGTAGACGTAGACAACGATGGCCATGACGAGTACACCATCTATAGATCAGACTACTCCATTGACTCAGGCAATGGCATCGTGAGCTTGTACAACTTTAATGCCGAGCAACAAACAGCGTTATATGCAACCGTTGAGAGTATGAATGAGTACGACTTAATGGTTAACTTTGTCAGCGCATCAGGTGAGCAGCTTTATCCTGATACTGTATTTGCAATCAACAATGATAAAGGTGACAGCAGCTTTACATTTAATGAAGCGCAAGGACATTACAATTTATCAGCTAAGTACTACGGCGATCTGCAATTCATCACTCATGAGTTCTCAGTTAACGGTCGTACGTATAAGGCCGACAATATTGGCATTTCTCGTGATCAAAGGGGCACCTTTAATATAAGCCGACATCACAATCACAGCCACCGGGAGAGCTTGTATCAGTCTGAATTAAGCAACAACACCTTGGCGATCACCATACCACTCGAAGAACAAGTTTCGGCGCCTTACCTGGGACTGGAGATCATCGAGTCTACAGAAGACACCGTTGCAGAGACACACGGCTTAACTTACTACTTTAATGCCCCTGTTTCACTACAGCAAGACTCTGTCCGGTTATACAAGCAAGGTGTAATCACCGTTGTAAAAGGCAATGACTCTGACAGTGACGACGTCGCTGCAGGAACAACCTCTATACACCGTAGTAACCACTCTGTCGAGGTAAACCGCGCGCTGTCATTCAATGATACCAAGCTCTCTATTACCCCGGCTGCACCACTTGAAGCGGGTTATATGTACCGTTACGAGCTTGACAATGTCGCTCGAAAAGAAACAGACTCATATGGTTACGTCAACCGTTCAGTTTCATTTTCAATCGACACACCATTTGAGTTCGATGAATCTCAATTCAAAGCAGACAACATGAACTATCGCAGCGGTGGTGCACTCATCACACCCAAGAACACAGCCGGCGAACAAAGTGGTACTAACAGCGATACTGTCTCGTACCAGCTGTGTATCATTGCACCAAAAGAAGTGACACTTGTTGCAGCACGTATCAGTGCGGTCACAACCAATGGTGTTAAATACACAGCCGACCACCACTATTATGGGGATTCTAACACTTATTTCTATGCACTAGCTGACAATGAGCAGCTAGATTCCAACGTATACCTAAATACGCGCTCAGCTCAACCAAATGGTTACTACCGTTCTATTTGTTTTGACTACATAGGCCAGTCTGACCAAGATGGGCACTATGCAGGGACGGCGCAATTCATGGACCATGCCGATAACGCGGAAAACAGCGTAGATGTCGATATTACTTACCGTTTACCGGGTTCTGATACTGATATCTCAACCGGGGTTAAAACACTCTCTATCGACTAATACGATATATGGCCCTGCCTGAGTTTATCAGTGCAGGGCCTGACCTTTTTATTTCTTCCTATTTAGCCACACTAATAGCCAAACATGTAACTACCGACTGTTACAGTCAGCGTCGTTATCACCACAATCGCAAACAGGTTCATAACAAACCCAGCTTTTATCATATCGCGGATTTTTATCTCTCCCGAGCCAAATACGATTGCGTTAGGCGGTGTGGCCACCGGCATCATAAAGGCGCAGCTTGCGGCCATTGCTGCAGGTATTACCCAGATGAGTGGTGTACCCGCGATTTGCTCAGCGACCGGGCCCAAAAGAGGCAAAAAGCCAGCTGCTGTTGCTGTGTTACTGGTCAGCTCTGTTAAAAAGGTAATAAGTGCCGCGACTGCCAGCACACCCAGTACCAAAGGTATGGCACTGGCACCAGCCAGCATGTTGGCGATGTACTCAGCCAGTCCAGAGCCTTTAATTTGTGATGCCAGTGTTAACCCACCACCGAACAATAATAAGATCCCCCAGGGTACCTGCTGCGCGGCCTGCCAATCCATTAATCTCACATCACTCCCCTGCTTTGCCGGGAGCACGAATAACAGTAAAGCAGCTGCCATCGCAATACCTGTGTCTGTGATGTCCAGACCCGTCCAGTCTGCCAGGTATGGTCGGCCAATCCAACTCACGGCAGCAAAGACAAAGACCAGCAGGACATTTTTTTCAGCCAGGTTCATAGAGCCCAGTTCACCCAGTTGTTTTGTAAAAATCTGAGTAAGGTTTGTGTCACTATTCGTAGCCTGCACCTTAAACGCAAACCGTGTCAGCCACACCCAGCACAACAAAATCATACCAAATGTGAAAGGCACTGCCATCACCATCCACTGAGCAAAGCCAATTTTAATCTCATAGTTTTCCCACAGGTAGGCAACCATCAGTGCGTTCGGGGCTGTGCCAATGATAGTACCTACACCGCCCAGACTCGCGCTGTAGGCGATCGCCAGCAACAGTGCAATACCATAGTTATTATCCTGAGACTGATTGTCCTTGAGTACATGGATGACCGACAAGGCAATTGGCAACATCATTAAAGTGGTTGCCGTGTTGTTGATCCACATAGATAAAAACCCACTTACCAGCATCATTGCCAGAATTTGGGTCTTGGGGTTGTTGCCACTGCGTAGCATTGTATGCAGTGCGATACGTTTGTGCAGCTGCCACCTTTCCATGGCAATGGAGATCAGGAAGCCGCCCAGAAACAAGAAGATCAGAGGGTGTGCATACAAACTTGATGCGGATTTAATGTCGTTGATCCCGGCCAGGGGCACCACCAGCAGAGGAACCAAAGAAGTAACAGGTATGGGGACAACTTCACTGACCCACCAGATACCCAGCCACACTGCAAGTCCGGCAGTGCGCCAGGCTTCAACACTCATCTCTTCGGGAGGGGCGATAAAGCACGTTAGCAGCATAAAAGCAGGACCGAGCAGCAGACATAACCGGTCGGTCCAGAGTTTTGACTTTTTCAAATTATCCATTACTTATTTTTTTACCTGGATTTAACACTCTATGGGTATTATGCCAGTAAAATAAGTACAGAGTATGGAAAATCTTGCTACTGTGCTGTTATCAACAACGTCATCCCACTGGCACTTTGATAGCCTTTTACCCCGATATACCAGTTGCCTGCACTCGGGGTACTGAAGGTACAGGTTTCTTCGTTACCACTTTTATAGGGGCGGCAATCATAATGATTGTCACCTACCTCAGAACCCTGTTTGACATATAGGTCGCCATCTCCTACTCCGCCAGATAAAGTTACGCTCAGAGTCTGGTAGCCACTTTCCAGTGATTGTGAGAAATTAATCCAGTCCCCTTGCGCCACCGAAAGGTCGACTTCTGTACGGTTAATTGGTGTCGGTGTTGTGCCCCCTTGTTGATACTCACCCACAAGAGTTACGTTTTGAATTTCATTCCAGGCTTCTACCATGACATAGTAAGTACCCTCATTGACAGTATTCATGGTGCAGGTTTCAGTGCTGCTGGACGTTGTGCTCTTACAGTCAAAGCTTTGCAACGTTGGTTTGGAGCCGTATTTGACGTACAGATCAGCATCGCCGGAGCCGCCTGAGGTTTTAAAAACCAAGCTGCTACTCCCCGCAGGTACTTCAAGTGAGAAATCATGTTGGGACTTGGCCACACCGCTGATCCCCGTTTTTGGCACACCATTTTGCAGCTTGCCGGGATCCGGTGGTGGCAAATCTCCGGCATTTTTGCCCATTTCAGCCAGATACGCGACCGCTAGCTTGGCAAACTTACTGGCATGCGTGGCATCAAAAGCAGTATCGTTGCTGGTATGTATCTTACGGTTGATCTCAGACATACGGGACTCAAACGGCATCGAAGCAGCAAACCCTTGCTGATACCAGGAGGCATGATCTGAGCAACCATAGCCACACTGATCATAGCCATAGCTTAAATTGGCTAAGTAGGCATCAAGTAGCTGCGACAAAAATTGATTCTGACCACTGTTGGTGTAGTCTGTCATCATTGTGATATCCTGTGCACTGCCATTGTTTCCGGTCATATCAAACTGCACCATACCGACAACATTTTTCCCCTGAGACTGGTAGTCCTGCGCAATCGCTTTTGAGCCCCGCAGACCCACCTCCTCTGCGGCAAAGCCCATGATCTGAATGGTCCGTTGTGGTTTGTAATCGGCAGCAACCAATGCCTTTAACGCCTCGGTAAGTACAGCAATACCCGATGCGTTGTCGTCGGCCCCTGGTGCTCTTCCTCCAGACGGATTCGATTGGTTAATCGAGTCCAGGTGCCCACCTATCACGACAATTTCATTGGCATTTTCAGCCCCGTTTATAGTCACAACCACCGATGACTGAGACCAGCTATGATCATAGTAATCTACGCTTATGTCACTGCGAGACTGAGTGATGGTCTGCCATTTTTGTTTAATCCACTGCGCCGCATCAACACCGCTTTGCTGGGTATAGTAACGGTTGTGAAACGCGGTCAGGCTGGCTACCGTGTTATCCAGGCTGGTCGTACTCACTTCATTCATCATAGCATTGACCATGGCCGGATTATCTATGGTGTAGGTTTGCAGTGGCTGATTGTTATGTACCAGGTTCAGCTGAGACAGGTAGAGCTCAGCGTCGCTTTTTGATGCATGCGCAACAAATCCACCGCAGCGATGGTAGTTTTCATGCATAAAATGGCTTAACTCACCATGTTCCGCACCATCTATCTGCGCTATGCTGACACCCGGTATTGCACTGACCTGAGCATCAATATGCCTGCCTGTCAGTAAATTCTGTAACTGGTAATGCTGTCCAGCCATCGTATCTATCGTGATCCAGGACTGATCCGATTGTGGCGCAGCATTGGCAAATGCGACACCATGAGAAAAAAATATTAAGTTCGCGGCCATTAATCTGGCAGGCACACGAGCTGATCGTTGAGCTGTCATCGCAACACCCCTTTATAAGTCAATGTACAAGCAAGAAGGGAGCGTCATGCTCCCCTATTCAATCACTAGTTAGCCTGAATACTCACTGTGACATCACTCGCTGCAGAGTAGCCACGTAAGTCAATATGCCAGGTACCCGCTTGAGGGTTATCAAAGGTACAGCTCTCCGTATTGCCATTACGATATGGACGACAATCATATGTTGAGAGAGTCGATTCGCTACCGTATCTCACATACAAATCGGCATCGCCACTGCCACCATTAATGGTAACGGTGAGATTAGAGTAGCCAGCGGTCAGCTCTTGCGTGAATCGCGTCCATTGTCCGGAGCCCACGTTGACATTGCTCTCGGTACGGTCAATCGGGGGCGTGCCTGTTCCTCCTGAACTATAAGAACCGGTTAGTGATACACCGGAAATCGCATTCCATGCTTCGACCATGATGTAATAGGTACCCGCCTGCACGTTGGCGATGTTGCAAGTCTCATTGCTACTGGATGACGTACTCTTGCAGTCAAAAGCTTGTAAAGTCGGGCGACTGCCAAACTTAACATACAGATCCGCATCACCGCTGCCCCCGGTAGTTACAAATGACAGGTTAGTGGCATCAGCTGGCACTTCCAGGCGGAAGAAATTTTGCGCCTTTGATGCACCACTAATCCCGGTACGGGCGACACCGTTAGTCAGCAGCTCATCCTGCGGAGGCTCAGTCGTGCCACACGAACTGCCCGGACTTAGCTGAGAAGTAACCCCCACAACCGCTAAAGCATCTTTCACATCTTCATGGCTGTAGCCCAGATCACATGCTGCGTCCATTACACCATTGCCCGCCGTATCCCAATCAGTATTCGCCGTCCAGTAAAGCTGGTTTGCTTTAGCCATGACGATGAAGGCTTTTTTAGTATCCCAGCCGGCTTTGTTTGCCAGTGTGTAAAAGGCCTTATTGAATACCCCGGAACTATGATGTACATCCATGCTGGAGGTATAATCTGATTGATGACCAATAGAGTTGCCGTCTTTAGTCGGATCATCCATATAACGCAGTGCACCGGTAGATTTGAAGATCTCCTCACCAACCATCCAGTCATTACTGCCCTTCATGTAAAACTCTGCAGCTTCACCTGCCATGTCTGAAAATGCTTCATTCAGGCCACCTGATTTATAACGATAAACCAGTCCGGAGTTTTGCTCTGTGAACCCATGGCTGACTTCGTGTGCCGACACATCGAGGCTGACTAAGGGGTAGAAACGATTCTGACCATCGCCAAAGGTCATCGCGCTGCCATCCCAGAATGCATTCTCATAGCTGTTACCATAATGAACGCGCATTTTAAGCTGAAAAGTTAAGGGAGCCGTACCTAACCAGTCGTTATACATATTGAAAACAACATTGCCAAAGTAATGCGCGTCATTCAAAGGAGAATATGCTCCATTGATTTCTTTAACCGTGTTTTCTGGGCAGGTAAAGCTGTGCGCTGTAGATCCGCTGCTGCCATGATTGAGATTAATGGTTTTTACATTGGCGTTATTCATGGTACAGGTATTACCCGATTGGCCCACATCTAAGTGGCCATAGTCAGTCCCATACTGATAACGACCCGTTTTCTGGTTGCCGCCCGGGCCGGTTGCATTTGCATGCTGAATATTATCGAATTCCATCAGCAGTTCACCACTGTTGGCATCAATAATTTTATAGGGACGTGATGGCGATTTACCATAGGTGACATAAGTCACCTCATAGACCAGCCTGGCCGTAGACTGATCATCAAGCCAGATGCCCAGTCGACTGGTTTCATTATGCTTTGCCAGCACGACTTCCTCGCCATTTTGTTGCGCCATAAATTGCGCTTCCAGATTGTTCTGCAATGTCTGCATGGTCAATTTTGGCGTCACAGTGTCTAGATCAGCTGCAATCTCATATACAGCAGCCCCATGTGCCCGCTTTAACGCGCCGGCGCTATTGTAAGTCAGGCTAACGGTGTCTCCAATGACCGGCAGCCCCTTATACATTTGCTGATAGCGCTTGGTAACCGCTCCACTGTCATGCGGATAGGACTTCAACTCAACCAAGGTGCTGTCCGCACCAAGGCCAATTAACTGCTCCGGCTGTGCAGATAACACGGCTGGGGCGGCAGATTCTAGCATTGCAGAAATGGTATTATGGGTGTTTAGGAAGCGCTTTTGAGCGGCATTCGCGGTACCTGACACCAGCATCAGTCCAGTAACCGTTGCCAATGCGATTTTTGATAGTTTCACTTGATTTGCTCCATGATTACTTGTTGTTTTGTGTGCGGCGGAGGTATAGAAACCCCACTCGCAACGCGTTTAGTTAACGAACACGCAACATAGAGATTAGTAACAAAGCTAAAAAAATAAACTTTTATTAACTTTTGGTTATTTTAAAGTTTACCAAAGCTTAAAATTTAAAATTAGCTTTGTTTACATTTACTTGAATACAAAACCCGAACACGCAAGCGTGTGCGCCACGCACTAAGTGTAAGGATTTTGTTACAGACAAGGTGATATTGGCATTTAATGATTAATATTGCAGGTTGTCAAACCCCAAACGATATACTATAACAAAACATCCTGATGTAGGTGTCTGTTTAATCACTAACACATGTTTGGTCCGCTAACACGGCTTTAACCATAAGTTGCCAGCCAAGTGATGTCTCTTTGAGAGCGGACAAATTACCGGGGTCTGTCTGTAAGCACAATGATACTGTATGCCCCACAGCTCCAAGCTCTAGCTCAACCATTGCAAACGCCGAATCATCATCACCCGGTTGCGCTTTAAACGCCAACTTTTGCAGGACCACCGATACGGTATCGGGATATTGCTCTGCAATGGCACTTGCCACCTCAGATAACCCCTGCTCTTTCGATTTTTCCATGGCCGAGCCAATGTCCTTACCAATTCCTTCATCAATTGCGAATCCTATCGCAATGCCGACAGGACCCATGGCCCCCACCAGCATAGGACCAGCGGCGCTTCCTCTCCCTTCATAAGTAACATCTGGCAGCGCCTGCTTTACAACAGGAGTGTGGGGCACCGATGAACAGGCACTGAGCAAAGTAAGCAAGATCACGTAAATAAATGGTTTCATTTCAAATAGTAAAGAAAGATTAATTTAGGTGCTGCGTATTATAGGGGGGATCAGAAACGCTGCATAGCCAAATCGTTCCTCATTTGCAGGCATCTGGCAATAACGGAAAATTAACACCGGGTCGTGGCATGAGAAGAAATATTTTGTTTGCTCGCAAAACACAGGACTTTTATAGCAACGCCTCTCAACATAACCGGTACAGTCAGCTATTTTGCCAAACAACTTGCGGTAGCAATACAAGCAGTAACCCCCACTGGTGGCGCCTTAAAATGACTGAGAGTACTGTAACAGTAGTTGCTGACCACGCTGCGGAACGCGGCCATCGTAAACTCTGGGGTCAAATGCGTTTGTTTGTTTATCAAACAAATTTTGCGCCTTGATTCTAATCTGCGTATTTGGATCAAGATGCCAGGTCAATGTGCCTCCGATCAGCCAGTGTGCCTCCTGTTCATAGTGCCGAAAGCCCGGTTCATCAGGTACAAATTCAGGAAACGCTTTAACCTGCGCACGCCAAACCCCATTCAGACCCACTTGCCAGTGACCAAACTGATGATTGAGTTGCCATGAGCCAAAACGCTTGTAGCTGGCACTGAATGGATCATCAAAATGCTGGGTGTAATTAAATTTAAACCAGCTGGCATCGCTTAGTTCAAAAGAAGCACTGACTTCAAGCCCCTGCATAGTCGTGGAATACACGTTACTAAACGTAAATCGGCTTTGCGCCATATCGACCGGTTCCAGCGTGATAAAATCATCCAGTTGGTTTTCAAACAACACCAGGTCCAGCTGCCATTGTGTATAAGCCATGTGCCAGACCAGCTCAGTAGTTTTAATGTTTTCTGATTTCAGCTGCGGATTGCCCCGGGTGATATCATCATTAGAGTTGAGTTCATTGCTGACCGGGATGCGAAAAGATTCACCATATTGCAGCTTGAATGCATAGTGCGAATTAAACTCATAGATGGCGGCTATCCGAGGCGACAGCTTACTGTCGATATCGATAAACTCATCAAATCGCAACCCGGTAAACACCGTCAGTTGTTCAGTTAGTGAGTATTTCAGCTGCAGGTAAGTTGCGTATGAATCAAAATCCTGCTTCAGACTATCGAACGCAGCAAACTCATCCAGCGGCTTAATGTCACCCAGATAATACTGATCTTGCAAAATAATTTGCCCACTTACGGGGTCAAAATGTGACGTATAGGTACCCGCTTTTGACTGCGTTTCTAGTGAATATTCAAGCCCCCAGTGTAGCGCCACCTGTGCATCATATTGATAAGCCAGATCCCAGTTCAGGGTGAGATCTTCTGAGCGCCACTTTGGCCCGTTAAAAAAGCTGTGCTGCTGCCCCAGCTCTTCAGCCGTGGCGATCAACCCAGCACTGTCGATATCATGACGAATAAAACTGAGTGTTAAATCGCTGTCCAGTTTGTCTGACAACCTGGTTCTGTGGCTGAGTTTTGCTCCAACATTGCGACTGGTGTGAAAATTGTCTGTGCTGTAGCTGGATAAGTTCATAAACTCATCCAACGTTGTCCTGGTCAGGTGAAGCGATGCGCTGAACGCATTCCAGCGGCCGCCAAGCTCAATAAAAATATTCGACTGCGGATCTCTGACCTGGTGCGCTGTATAGAGTTCGCCATCCGTTTTATAGCCACTGATATTTGCATAGAAGGTTCGTTCAGCATCAGGGCTATTGCTATAACTTAGCGAAGCCTGGCGGCTCTGATGTAACCCTACGCCAACCTGAATCTGGCGCACCGACTGACGCGTCACAATGTTCATAACACCAAGGAAGGCATTGCTGCCATACAGAGCAGAGCCCGGACCACGAATGAATTCGACCTTATCAACCACGTCAACCGGAATAAACGGCGCGTATACCGATGCTTTACCGAATGAAGCATCGTTCAGCCTTTGACCGTTTAGCATCACCAGGATATTGCCATTGTCCAGATACACACCCCGAGCATGCTCTTTGGGCACACTGCCGACCCAGTCACCTCGCGTAGACTGAAAGCCGGGCACAAAATTCATGAGTTCGTAGACGTTACGAATGCCGAGCAAAGCTATCTGCTGCTGAGAAAACGATGTCACACTTGACGGGACGGATTGGGCAGTCTCTGAGGTCTTACTGGCGAGCTCTACCGTCACATCCATCAATTCTTCGAACGTCAGTTCGAACAACGCTTCCTGGCGGGCACACAGAGGCAAGCTGAGCAAAACTATACTTACAGGTAGCAGGCTTTTTATCATACTCATTCGCTCAACGACGCAATTACAGCTAAACGGTTATACCAATTTCACTTAATACTTGTTCAATTTGAAGTAGCAAATATGACGCTAACGGCGTTAAAAATTTCTCATTTAGAACCTTTGCCTAAGGTATGAGTGCGCAAATTTTTGCCTGGTTATCGACGATATTTTCTCGCCTCAAAGTAGAACACTTAATTAAGCAAACTGGTACTTTCTTGTAAAACAAGTCCCAAATAGCGATTTTATATTTCAATTTTAATATTACGCAGACAGGGACAGTTCGCAAGTTTTTTGTGACTTTTTAGTAAGTTATTGAGAAAGGTTAGTCAAAAAGCGTGAGAAATGATAATTAAATATGACGATTTATTGCATAAAAAACAAAGTACAGTGTGGAGTACTGATATCGAGCAGTACATCATCTGACGCACTGCCCTGATCCGACATTAGGCTGTCACAAGTCTGCGCTTTTTGAAGTACTTGTACAGACCAATCAGCGAAGCCGCTATCCAGAACAACTCAATCACAAAACTTGCAAGGTTAAAGTTATAGCAGAGACTGATAAGTAGTAAAATAGCACCACTGAGATTCATCACATTGTACTTAATACCGTCGGGGCTGACTTTGTCCAGCTGAAGTAAAAAGAATGCACCAACCACCAGGAAAGTACCCATCATACCAATAATATCAAACACTATATCTATCATGTTTTTGTCCATATAAAATAGGCTCACCCAAACACGCTGGCCCGGATCCATGGGTAGGGTGATTTTCAGTCTTTGAAACAGCACAAACCCTCCTATAATATGGTGCCAGACCAACGCAATACAGGATATTTGTCCGCTTTTTTGTCGTCAAAAAAATATTCAGATTGGCCATCAACTATGGCAGTGTGATGACATACAGGTAAACACGTAAAATGTTAACTCAGTATGGCAAGTACAAAACCAATCAAACAAAATTGCGCGGTGTGATACCCCGCATTAATGAGGAATAGCTTGAGGGGGCGTTGCTCAAACAAGTAACTCGTGCCAAGCGTACTGGCAACAAAGCAGATCCCTACCGCCAGTCCCAGCAGTACACTATCCATTATGGCCGGGCTTTTCCCCAATAATGCAGCCATGAGCAATGCTGCCAATATAGACAAAAACATTGCACCGCTGAAGATCAACTTATGGTCCGCGTTTTGGATATCAAGCTCTGTCAAGCCAGCTTCTTCAAGCCAGGATTTATGAAACAACAAAGGTGAGTACCATATTCCTCCCAAAGCAAAGGAGGAGATCGCCGCAATGACAACGGCAACCACATCTACATCAAACACAGTCACAGCACTTACCTCAATTATTTCACTAATTTCAATTTAGTTAATAACCTTTGGAAGAGCAAACCTGGCTTTGCATGAATTATTTAAGTACAGGGCGTTTCTGAAGTTTTCTTTGCAATGTTCGTCTATGCATATTCAATTGCCTGGCGGTTTCAGAAATATTGCCATTATTAGATTTAAGAGTTTGCTGAATATGCTCCCATTCCAGCCGCTCGGGTGACATCGTAGTTTCGGCAGTTATGGCGAGTGGTGTCAGTGTTCCCAGCAAAGTTTTTGCTATCAACTGGGTGTCAGCAGGTTTCGTCAAATACTCATCTGCACCCAGCTTAATTGCCTCAACAGCGGTGGCGATACTGGCAAATCCGGTCAGAAGTACAATTTTAGCATCCGGGACAATCTGGCGGATCACTGCAATATGTTGTAACCCGGAACTCGCTGTCAACTTCATATCCAGTAGTACATAATCCGGCAGGAACTGCTGGCACTGGGCTGCTATGTTAGCCTCATCGTGCACACTCTGACACTCAAACCCGAGTTTGTTCATTCTGCGCGACAACGTCGTCGCAAATGGCACATCGTCCTCAATAATCATTAACTTCATAATTTATATAACAGGTAAAGTCACTACAGATACGGCGCCGTGCGTCTGGTGGTTAGACAAATGCAAGGTCCCTTCGAGTCGCTCGATTGTAGCATGAGAAAGCAGCAGTGCCATGCCCATACCAGACGAACTATCAACCACTGACTTACCTATCAGCGCCAGCTTGTCCAATTCAATACCCGGCCCCCAATCGCGGATCGATAAGGACCAGGTTTGACGGCTCCCCGCTGCGACATTCTCAGACAATGTCACGTCGACTGCCAGTTGCGACGCAGAACACTTTTCATTGGCCTTGGCGGCATTCACAAAGAGGTTGAACAACGCCGGGATCAGCATAGGATCACCACTGACATAAAATGACTGCGCTGGTAACTGACAGGTGATCGATTGCTCAGGAAATTGCAAAGTCATGAGCTCATGGAGCTGCTGCCAGAGCATATCAAACGCTTGCGTGCTGACCTGGGCATGGGGCTTAAGCAGCTCAGTCTGTGCCCTGAAACCATCCAGCTGGGTTTTGCACTGAGCAAGTGGTGCCTGCATGTCCTGCACCGCTGGATGTTGGGGAAAGTCTTCACTCAGTTCCTCAAACAGTAAGTTCAGATGCGCAATAGGGGTTGCCAGTTGATGGGTAACCTGAGCTGCTGCGCTGCCGAGCGCCAGTACCTGTTCCTGTTGTAGCTGCTTTTCACGGCTCTTGGCCAGCGCCAGTTCGCGCTGCTGAATACGGCTAGCCAGATAGGTGACAATCGTTACAGTCACAATCACCATAAAAATAAAATTCACCAGCATGCCAAGCAAGTGCTGACCCATATGCATACCATGATGATGCATCGGCACGACCGTATACAAATAGCCATAGGCGGCCAGCGCTGCGCCAGAGATAAACACCACAAACCTTGGTGGCACAGTGACCGCAGCAATGATGCAAGGCAATAGCAGTAAAGAGACAAATGCGTTGCTGGCGCCGCCAAGAAAAGACAGTAACACAGTCAGAAACAATATATCTGCCACCAGCTGCATCACCATTGCACCCGGAGACACATCACTGACTTTGCGATAGGCATAAATGCTCGCCAGCTGAAACACCGACTCCAGTGCAATCACAGTAAAAATAGGCTGCTCCGGGAGGTTTTTGTCTAAGAACCACAACGAGATAAGCACCAGTACTAGTTGCAATACAATGGCAATGGAGCGCAGTAACAGTAACTGACCAAGGGCCGAGTTCGGTGAAAAGTTAATCAACATGATGTGCTACGTTTTAATCTAAAAAAAGCGTCGGCATATTATTGATTATGCCGACCCACAAAGCGGCTATCAGCCAGTGCGCTTAGGTTGCCTGACAATGGCAAGTTGTCCATCAATGTGAACATCACGTTGCGGAAAGGCCACCACAATATCATGTTCGGCAAACAACTCATCGAGGCGAAAGCGCACTTTGCTTCGCGCCTGTCTGAGGCCGCCCTCAACAGTGGAATTAAGCCAAAAATTGACCTCAAATATCAGCGCATTGTCGCCAAAGTCTTCGAACGTAACCTGAGGTTTTGGGTCGTTCAGTACCTCTGACTGCTCCTCGGTTGCCTGCAAGATCAACGCGGCAACCTGTTTTGCAGGCGAGCCGTATGCTACGCCGACCCGTACCGACGTACGCATGAGTTTATCGACCAGCGTCCAGTTGATAACTGTGTTTTCCAGCAGTTTACTGTTGGGGATCAACATATGTACCCCATCCACCCGACGCAGGCGGGTTGAGCGCGTATTGATTTTTTCAACTATGCCCTTAGTCCCCTCCACCTCGAGAAAATCACCAATGCGAATGGGTTTTTCCCACATCAAAATCCAGCCACTGATGAAGTTGTTGATGATGTTCTGGGCACCAAAACCAAAACCAATGGCAATTGCACCAGACAAAAAGGCAAACGCCGTAATGGGCACATTGATCACATCCAATATGGTGATCACTGTAATGGCGATTGCGAGGACATAACACAGCCTTTGTATCAGGTGCACCATATTCGGGTCGGTATTACCCGCTTTAAGCCGATTGGTCAACTTACCAACCAGATAACGGGTCAGCCAAATCCCGAACAATAAGAGCACCGGGACGAGTAGCAATTTCCCTAACGTAAAGGAGCGTTCAGCATAGGTGAATAGCGGAAAATTCAATAATTCGATCAGTTTATCCAGGTAAAACAATACACACCTCTTTCGATTCTTGGCCACTCACCCGCCCAGTGGACATCTGTTTTGCGGGATGGCGATTACTCGTACTTGAGCTTAAATTCAGGGCAAGGTGTTCCCTGATGGAACAGCAGTTGCCAGCCAGACGCCCTGTTGCGCCAGATAGACATTCTGACTGAATAATTTAAATTAGAATAGGCATTTCGGCGATATGCAGCATGATAAGTAATTTGCGCTAAGTTTTCGGCCAACATTTGGCCCTGAAAATCCTGATTATAAAACTGCGGGACTTTTTCACGGGGTAACCTGGCCAGCACATGAGACTTATTAAACATCAGCCCGTTCGCTGAAATCTCATAGAAGTCCTCATCCAGCAGCTGAGCCAACCGTTTCGGGCTCTCGCGCACCGCTGGGTCTAATAACTCCCGCTCCAGGTTTATGAGTGTATCCAGCGTATCAAATTTAATTTTTTGCATTACAAACCAAACAATTAACGCCATCACCTTCTATCAGTCTAGTCAATAAGTCGATTTCGACAAGGGATAATTGGATGTAACATACAACGCTTTGCGGTATACTCTGCCGTAGCCTACTGGTCGGATTTGAATAAGAGATGAAATGAAGTACGCAAAAATAACCGGATGGGGAAAAGCCATTCCCCCCGCCTCTATCAGTAATGACGAACTAAGCAACATCGTCGATACCAATGACGAATGGATCAGCACCCGCACTGGCATTAAATCTCGCCGGGTTAGCCATGTCAGTACCGCTGAGCTGGCTACTTATGCCAGTAAACAGGCGCTCGCCTGCGCCGGTCTGAAAGGCACGGACATTGATTTGGTCCTGCTGGCCACCTGTACGCCTTCCACTATGGTAGCTAACACCGCATCTCTGGTGCAAAAAAATATCGGTGCCATTGGCGCCGCAGCCTGTGATACGAACGCCGCTTGTTCAGGCTTTTTATATGCGCTGCAAAATGCCACCGCACAGATCCAGGCAGGTATGATCAAACGCGCGGTTGTCGTTGCGGCCGAACGTATGACCTGGTACGTCAACTGGGCCAAGCGCGACAGCGCAGTGCTCTTTGGAGATGGTGCGGGTGCAGTCATTCTGGAGGCAAGTGACGAGCCTTGTGGCTTACTTGGCACCAAAACCGGATGTGACAGTGAAGATCGGGGTATTCTACATATCTCGAATTATGGCACAGATCTGAGCCGTTATGAACCTGCAGGCCCGTCAGATTTAGCTTTTGAAGGACGAGAGATTTTTAAACGCGCCGTCACCGGAATGAGCGTTGCATGCGATGATGTACTGGCGCAGGCGAACTTATCGCTGTCCGACATCGACGTACTGGTGCCTCACCAGGCAAACCTGCGGATCATTCAGGCAATCCAGAAAAAGCTCGATATTGCCGATGACAAAGTCATGGTCAATATCGATAAGTACGGTAATACTTCGGCAGCAACCATTGCCATTGCCTTATGTGAAGCCGTTGAACAGGGTCTGATCAAGCCCCATGCAAACATTATGTCAGCTGCATTTGGTGCCGGTCTGACCTGGGCTGCCAGCTACATCAAATGGGGTGAGCGCGTAACCCCACTGGCGCACTGTGATGAAACGCTGCCAGCTTGTGAACATACAGGCATGGAGTTAATCGCAGATGCCGTCAAGGCATGCCAACAGTAAAGGTCTCATTCCTTTACAAGGCCAGTTTAGCATTCACGCTGAATTGGCCGCATCTACTCGACCCTTAATCCCCCCTGATGGTAAACTCTCGCTACTTTTTACCCGCTTACCAGCTCCTATCTGAACGATAAACATGCAGGCTGGAAGACAATAGCTCAAATAAGGGGAACCCGGTGTTTAAACCATATTCCGACATTGCCAATTTGGCACCACAGATCGTATGGCAGTTCTTTGACCAAATCTGTGCCATTCCACACCCGTCAAAACATGAAGAAGCGTTAGCCACCTTCATTATTGACTGGGCAAAGTCTCAAAATCTGGCCGTACGCCGCGATGAAACGGGCAATGTCTTCATCAAAAAGCCCGCCACACCAGGTATGGAAAACCGTAAGCCCGTGGTGCTGCAGGCGCACATTGACATGGTGCCGCAGAAGAACGACGACACAGATCATGACTTTACCAAGGATCCTATTCGTCCTTATATCGACGGTGAGTGGGTAACGGCCGAGGGCACTACACTGGGTGCCGACAATGGTATGGGAATGGCGTCTTGCCTTGCGGTGCTGGCGTCCTCGGATCTCCCTCATGGCCCACTGGAAGTGCTACTAACCGTAGATGAAGAAGCCGGTATGTCTGGCGCATTTGGCCTGCAAGCCGGCTGGCTGGAAGGCGAGATCCTGCTTAATACCGACTCAGAGCAGGAAGGTGAAATCTACATGGGCTGTGCCGGAGGTGTAGATGCCAGCATGACACTCAAACTGGAACGTCAACCTGTCACAGAAGGCCATCAGCTGCTCGAGATCAGCTTAAAAGGTCTTAAAGGTGGCCACTCAGGCGTTGATATCCATACCGGTCGTGGTAACGCCAATAAATTACTGGCACGCGCGTTGAAATATCACCTCACTGATGTGGACTTCAGCCTGATGGCCTTTAAAGGCGGCTCACTGCGTAACGCCATTCCGCGTGAAGCTTATGCCACGATTGCTATTGCGCCTGGACAGCGTGGCCTGCTTGAGCAACGCCTGAGCGACTTCCAGGCGGTGCTGAGCAATGAACTGGGTGCTATTGAAACCAGCCTCGCCTTTGCGGTCAGTGATACTGACAGTGCGTTTGATGCGTTGTCAGCGCCGGCTCAGGATACTTTGCTGGCTCTGCTTAATGCCTGCCCGAATGGCGTTGTCCGTATGAGTGATGATATTCAGGGTGTGGTAGAGACATCTCTGAATCTGGGTGTGATCAACACAGACGCAGACAAAGTGGAAATACTTTGCCTGATCCGCTCTTTGATTGATTCGGGTCGTACCGATGTAGAGGGCACGCTGAGTTCACTGGCTGCACTGGCTGGGGCCGAAATCGCATTCTCTGGTGCCTACCCTGGCTGGAAACCCGATCCAGACTCGGCTTTGGTGCATATTTTCCGCGATATGTACGAGGGCATTTATGGTAACAAACCAGACATCATGGTGATCCACGCTGGACTGGAATGTGGCCTGTTTAAAGAACCCTATCCTGACATGGACATGATCTCGTTCGGCCCGACGATCAAGTTCCCGCACTCACCGGATGAGAAAGTGCACATTGAGTCGGTCGGACTTTACTGGCAGCAAATGCAGGCCTTACTGCAAAATATTCCTGAACGCGATTAATATCGTAGACAGAGTCAATCAGGCACCTCAGGGTGCCTGATTTTATTGCGCCTGGGCTGCGCAAAAAGTTACTCCTGACAAGATACAGAGGCATGTGTATCACCTGTAGGCTTGATACTTATGTCACTGAAAGACAAGCTCATATTACCAGAGGCTGAAAGTTCAAATGGCATCACCATTTGATCAAATGCCACCCCTTGTCTGGCAAAACATTGCAAATCAATCGTCAGTGTTTGCCACTGCTGAGCAGTCAGGCCCTGTAATTCAGCCGTGATATCGACATCAGAGCGGCAACTTCCCGGCTTATCCCCGTCACTTTCACAGTGCATGCCAATAAACGTTTTGTCTGCAACCGCATTGCCGCGCTTTATTGTCATACTGAGCACGCCCGCAGATGCCTGATAACGGGCTAAATCCTCTCTGAAGCCGTTGCCACTGACAAACTGCACACCCGCTGTCGGGCCTTGCCAGTCGACTCTGAAAGCATCTTCCTGGATAGCCTTATCGATGGTTCGAAAACTCAGGCCGTCCAGTGCCATACTACTGGCACTGACAGCAAGGTTTTGCTGGCCCGAGAATAGTCGCATCTGCCACGGCTGCTGTGTTTTGCCATTGAATATCTCATACACGTCTGAGGTGTTGAGCGCAGTATCAACTTGCTCCGGCAAGGTATTACTCAGCACCGAAGGTTCGCCATAACTCAAACCAAACCCATAGGGTAACAAAGGCGCATAGTCCTTATCACCACGGTTAACCGGTTTACTCGGATGTACTGGCCAGGAAAATGACAGGCGACCGCTAAAGTCATACTGTATTTCACCCTTGCCGTTTCTCAGTAACACATCGGCAACGGCCTCACCCTGAGAGCCCGGCAGCCAGGCTGCCACAAAGGCATCACTGGCATTAAGTTCAGGATTAATCCACATAGGTCTGCCACTGATAAACACCGACACCACAGGAATGCCTTGCGCCCTGAGTGACTTCAACAGGGCCAGGTCGCGTTTATTACCATGCTGATAAATCAGCGTTTCGCGGTCGCCATGCCCTTCGGCATAGGGCTCCTCACCAAATACCACAATGGCTACATCCGGTTTGGTGTCAAACTCACCGTTTTCGCTTAGTTCAACCTCTCCCCCCGCCTGTTTTATCTGGTTTGCCAGTCCATCGAAAATCGACTGGCCACCCGGAAAATCGCTGTTCTGATTATTGGTGCCCTGCCAGGTAATGGTCCAGCCCCCCGATTGCTTGCCAATATTGTTCGCCGCGTCACCGGCAATCAAAATGCGCTGATTGGGGGCCAGCGGCAACAGCTGCTGATTATTTTTAAGCAGTACCAGGGACTCCCGCACAGCCTGACGGGCGATGTCGCGATGTGCCTCGTGGCCAATTAACTGCGTATTGTTAGCATGCGGGCGATGTGCCGGGCTGGGTTTATCGAACAATCCTGCACGGAATTTTACCCGCAGAATACGACTTACCGCATCGTCGATACGCGCCATGGGAATAACCCCCGCTTTGACCTGAGCGATGGTGTTTTCCAGCAAAGGTTTCCAGGCATCGGTTGGGACCATATACACATCCAGACCAGCATTGACGGCCTGCGGACAATTGTCATTCTGGCAACCGGGGATCTGACCATGGCCATTCCAGTCACCCACCACAAAACCATCGAATCCCATTGTGTTTTTCAGCACGTCGGTCAGCAGGTAGCGATGGCCGTGGATCTTCTCACCCTGCCAGCTGTTGAATGACGCCATCACGGATTGTGCGCCCGCCGTCAGACCGCCCACATAACCCTGAGCATGGATATCAAACAGCGCTTGTTCAGCGTCGATATTATTGCCCTGATCGTCGCCCTTAACTGTGCCGCCATCGCCAAGGAAATGTTTCACGGTGCTTATCACCCGATCATAACCCAGGAAATCCTCATCAGCATGACCCTGCAAGCCGTGTACTATGGCTGCGGCATAGGCTTTTACGATTTCGGGGTCTTCCGAATACCCTTCATAGGTGCGTCCCCAGCGATCATCACGTACCGTGGCAACCGTCGGCGCAAAGACCCAGTCAATGCCCGTAGCCATCACTTCTTTCGCCGTTACCTGGGCAATTTGTTCAATCAGTTCAGGATTATTCGCAGCCCCCAGGCCGATATTATGAGGAAATAACGTGGCACCGATCACATTGTTGTGACCATGCACCGCATCGGTGCCCCACATAGTCGGAATGTTGATGCCATCCAGCGAGTCATCCACAGAGGCCTGATACATGGCTTCAGCGAGGTCAACCCAGTCTTTAACACTGGCATGTTTGTTATTGCCCGGAAATGCCCCGCCACCATTGAGGTAAGAGCCAAATCCGTAGCGGCGCATATCCTCCACCGTAATATCACGAATTTCTGGCTGGATCATCTGAGCCACCTTCTGCTCTAACGTCATCTTACTGAGCAAAGCCGCTACCTGACGCTCAATGTGGGGATCTTTGGCCACTTCAGACTGGATTGTGGGCCAGATTTCAATCCCCTTGCTCACTGCCCCAGGTTCAGACTGGCTGCTACATGCGCTAAGCACAGCGACGGCCAATACACTCAGTGACATTTTAATTGTTTTTTTCTTCACTTTATTTCTCCGTGGATAGCAAAGCAGGTCGGTGTCCCTTAAGGCCAAAGTAACCGATAAACAGGTAACACACTGCTGGAAGCAGGAAAGACAGTTGCACACCAGAGATATCTGCCATCATACCCTGAAGCAGCGGCACGATGGCGCCACCCACAATGGCCAGGCACAATACACCTGCACCATGGCTGGCGCTGTCGCCCAACTTCTCAATGGCGAGGCTGAAAATGGTGGGGAACATAATTGAATTAAACAAACCCACAGCAAGCACAGACCACATTGCCACAGGGCCTTCGGTCACTACTGCCAGACACAACAACACAATCACCATGAGTGCGTTGAATGCCAGCACTTTGCCTGCTGCAATTTTTTGCATGACCAGTGCACCGACAAAACGCCCAACCATGGCGCCGCCCCAGTAATAGGCAATGAGTTGCGCTGCCTGCGCTTCGTTTAATCCGGCAATGCGCGGATCATGTAAAAAGTTCACCAGGAAGCTGCCAATCGCAACCTCAGCACCGACATATAAGAAAATCGCCACAGCACCCAGTTTGAGATGTCTGTATTGCAGGGCCTTTTTCAGCGAAGGCGCGCCCTGCGGCTCTGCCCCCAATGACGGTAGCCTGATAAAGGCAAATACGATGGCCAACGCGGCCAGTGCGCCTGCAATCATCAGATAAGGAAATTGCACCGCTGAGGCATCGGCATGTGCCGGTTCGCTACTGCCGGAGAAAATTAGCCAGGCACCAAAAAAGGGCGCAACCGTTGTCCCCAGTGAATTAAATGCCTGCGTCATTGTCAGTCGTGACGAGGCGGTTTTAGCCGGGCCCAGCGCACTGACAAACGGGTTAGCAGAAACCTGTAACACGGTAATGCCCGAAGCCAGTACAAATAAGGCGCCCAAAAACAAGCCATATACCCCCAGTTCAGCAGCGGGATAAAACAACAGGCAACCTGCACTGGCCACACTCAGACCTGTGATAATGCCCTTTTTAAATCCAATCCTGCCCACCAATATGCCTGCCGGGATGGAGACGATAAAATAGGCGCCAAAGAAGCAAAACTGCACCAGCATGGCCTGAGTATAAGTTAGGGAAAAAGCCCCTTTCAGATAGGGAATTAAGATGTCGTTTAAGCAGGTGATAAAGCCCCACATAAAAAACAAAGTGGTCAGCGTGAATAAGGCAAATCTATGCCCGTTACCCGGCTGCGCCTCATGCTGGGTATCCAGCATCACAGATGAACTAGCCATAATGAATTTCCAACAAAAAATAGGACAAGCGGGCTCTGGCATCGCGCCGGGCGACGACCAGAGCTTACTCAGAATTAATTAAACGTGTAGCGAAAGCCCAGCGCATAGCGCGGCCCGTATTGGCGGGCGAACAGGAACTGGCGTTCATAACGGCCAAAACCCTGCTCGGTTTCATCATTGAGGTTCACGCCTTCGAAGAATACCGTCAGCTGCTGCGTCAAGTCGTAGTTAATGCTCATGTCCCACTGGCCAAAGGCCCTGGCAAACTGTGGCGGGTTATCCGAGGACCCCTGATCCTGGCCAACCCCTATCAAATACTCATCGCGCCAGGCGTAAGTCAGTTTCACCGACAAGCCGTCCAGCTCATAAAACACCTGGAAGTTGGCAGAATCACTCAGTCCGGTCAGCGGAGTTTGCTGCTTAAGGCTGGACACATCAAACTCCACATCCCCATTCACAAAGGTGGCGTTGACACCAACACCGAAGCCGGTCTCGCCAATCAGATGCTGCACAGCAACCTCAATACCATCTACCGACTTGGTGTCCGGGGCATTAAACGGTCGGGTAAAATCCCACACAATCAACGGATCTTCGGCGTTTGGTGTGATATACCCCTGCTCATTGAGTGTTGCGCCATTGGCCTGCATTTGTGCAAAAATGGCATCATTGGTGGCCTGCTCGCCACGGCTTTCGATGTCGGCAACCGCTTGTAACCATCTGGGCCCCTGATAAATATCGTGAAAACCATCTACGGTGGTCGAATTCACCTGACTTCCGATGAAGTTTTTCACCGACTTATCAAAGTATCCAATGGCTGCATAGCTGCCCTCGCTGTAGTAGTACTCCAGGCTGAGGTCAAAGTTGGTCGACTCGAACGGTTGCAAGTTGGTATTACCTTCGCTGGCATTGCGCGAACCGATTTTAGGGCTATTGGTAAGACTTCGGCCACCGACCAGGTCGCCAAGCGGCGCACGGGAAATGGTTTTACCCCAGGACAGTCGGGCAACCAGCTCATCGGTAACATCCACGCGTAAGTCCACCATAGGTAACACCACGTCGTGCTCACCTTCAAGGGTAAAGAAGGCATCTCCGTCAGGTACATATTGGGTATGCCATTCACTGCCGCCTTTCCACCATACGGCCGTAGGCGTTGGCTGGAAAGTACTGCTGGTCACATCCGTTTGTTCGTAGCGGACACCGGCGTTTATCTGTACCGGATAGCTCGCAACCTCGAACTCCCAGAAGCTCGACAGATAGATACTGCTGGTTTCTTCTGTCACGCTGTCACGCGACAGAGTGCCCATGTCGTGATATGCCGTAGTCGCAAAATAATCTTTGCCGCCGAGTAATTCATTGGTCAAAAAGGCTTCAGAGCGGGCGGCAACCTCATCAAAGTCAAAGGTGTAGTAATAATGTGGCTGCAGCGCACTGCCACCGCCGTCAAATGCATTTAAAAAATCACTGGTGTCATGTTGAGTAAACATGCCGTCGGGGAACAACTCCGGCCAGGCAGGATTAAACAAGAAACCTCCAATCAAGCCACTCCAGGCGTTGGAGCCACTCATTTCCTGCTCTGTACGTGCCACACCAAACTTGATATTCACCAGTCCCCAACGGTCACTGAGGTTTTCCCATACGCCATCAAGCTGTAACTGCTCAACGGTCGCTTTACCGGGTGAATGTACAAACTGGCTAAAATGAGAGTCAATTTCACTGGCTGCCAGCTCGTTGGTGCCGTTTTTCCACAAAATCTCAGCATGGGGAATTTCGCCGCTGCGATAGTCATAGCGTTTGGTTGTTAACTGATCCGACCCAAGCACCAAAGTGCCTTCACTGCCAAGACCAACGTCTGCGCCATTATCGGTTTCGCTTTGCGAATCGTGATAATCCAAAGTGAGGCTCAGCGCATCGCTGGCCTGCCACTGAACATTAAAGCCAATGGAGCGCTCTTTGACTTCGGTCGTCGAACGTGAGGCACTGAAAGAGCCATCGTTACCGCTGATATCGGCATAAACCACAGTGCCGTTTTCATCCAGCTCATAGCCATTAATGTTGCCACCGTAGTCGTTCCACATCCCCCATGAAATGCCATTTTTACCGGTTATGGATTTGGTCCCGGTATAGTCCAGGGTCATCACCAGAAAGTCACTGGGCGCATACTGAAAGACCACCTGACCATTGGTTCTTTCGCGCTGCAAATCGCTTATCTGATAATTCATATCCCGTGGGAAGAAGTAATCCCCAGCTGGCACCCCTTGCTCATTCAGCGGGCGATTGTCGATAACGTTACCGGCCTCCAGGTTGGTGGGTAAATCCACATTTGCCTGCCAACCCTGAATGTTGGCACTTTGCTGCTGAAAGTCCCGCCGATGGTGATTGATGTTAAAACCAAACCCGATGGTTTCATCCAAGAATGCATTGGAATATAAAGCAGAGACCTCTGGCGTGATGTCGTCACCCGCCACATTGGAGGAGTCATGAATGGCCTTGGCAGAAAAGGACATTTTCTCGGCGCCACTGTCGAGCGGGCGGGCTGTGACGATATTGACCGTGGCACCCAGGCCACCGGTTGGGTTATCTGCGCGCGCTGTTTTATAGACTTCCAGCGCCGTTACCCCGTCGGATGACAAGTTTTCAAAATTATAGGAACGACTGTTTCCCGTTCCCGGCATTTGTCTGCCATTGAGCGTGACCAAGTTAAAGTCGGGGCCGAAGCCACGCACGGTGATCTGACTGCCTTCACCATTACTGCGACTCACTGCCACACCGGTAATACGCTGCAAAGACTCCGCCAGGTTGGTGTCGGGAAACTTACCCATTTCTTCTGCTGAAATCGCATCCACCACGCCAGACATATCCCGTTTGACGTTCATAGAGCGGATCAAACTGCCCTTGATCCCACGTACCTCGATAACCTCCGGCGTTTCTTCAGCAACCTGCGACGCAGCTTCCTCAGCTTGTACCATAGAAGTACCAAGTACCGCACCGATCAGAATCGCGACATGTGAGAGTTTATAATTTACTGTATTCATAATGACCTGCTTGAATAATTTTCGCTGTCTGGGCGTGGCAATGCCACGCCATCGGTTTGGTTTTATTGCGCTGCTACCATCACATTATCGAGCCGATATACAGCTCCTTCACCCTGCCCCCAGGCTGGGTAAATCATGATGATGTCAATGCCGCTGATATTCACCCCACCATCTTGCAGTGTCTGAAGTGGGAAAGTATAGGTCTGCCACTGGCCAACCTGAGGCGCCACCGCCTCCAGACTGTCGGTCAGATTAAGCTCCAGTGCAAAACTGGCATCCAGCGCTTCTATCTTAAACTTCCAGGGCGCACTGCTATCATTGGGCGCAGTCACAACCTTGAGATCAAACTGCACTGCACCTTTTTCAAGATAAGCAGACGCATCCAGATAGTGGCCATCTTCAGCAAACAAGCCCATTACCGTAGGCTCCCCGCCTACTTTAAATTCAGCCACCATGCCCTGAGTCATATCATCGTTTTCAAGTGTAGGGGTTGAACCACCACAACAGTCCCACAGCGACCATTTGGCTGCCACATCGTCGGCAAATAACACTTCCCCCGCAAAATCATCGGCCTGATTCGGGTCGTAAATTTTCACGTTATCTATGCGGTATATTGCACCTGCGCCCTGGCCCCAGCTGGGAAAAACCATTAAGACGTCAATTGCACTGATGTCCAGACCAGTTGCAACCAACTCGGTTAACTTAAACGTGTATGTTTGCCACTTGCCAACCTCAGGTACGGCTTGCTGGATACTGGTATCTAAAGTCAGCTCGGCTGCACTTTGCGCGCCCACCGATTCCGCTTTAAAAAACCAGGCTGCGCTGGCATCTTGTGGTGCACTGACCACCTTCATGTCAAACTCAATCACGCCGTTAGAGAGGATAGAAGACGCATCGAATGGCGCAGCTGTGACGCCTTCAGCCGTAATAAACTCTTGTCTGGAAATAAAACCCATCACGGTTGCCACGTCACCGATTTTAAACTCTGCCACATTGCCATGGGCATCATCGTCTGGCTCAACCGTAGGGACGGTTCCACCACAGCAATCCCACATTGGCCAGGCCGGATTTTCGCTCTCTTCAAACACTGTCAAAGCGGTGGTTTTGCCTGGTGTCACAATCGCAACATCTGCGACACGATAAATTGCGCCTTCGCCACTGCCCCACGCCGGGAAAATAAGCAATGCATCAATACTACTGATGTCCAGCCCCTGCTCAGCCAATGTCTGAAGCGAGAACGTAAAGGTTTGCCATTGCCCAACCTCTGGCATGGCCCCTTCTGAGCTTTCAGACAAGGTCAGTTCAACCGCTTTCTCTGCGTTTGCGCTTTCTATTTTTAACATCCATGGCGCGTCTGTATTCGCAGGCGCAGAAGTCACTTTCAAATCGAAACGCACAACGCCTGACTCAATCAACGAAGAGGCATCGAACGGGCTGGGGCTGCCTCCCGCGTCCGACGCCATCGGATCACGCGAGATAAACCCATTGACCGTGGGCTCATTGCCCACGCTGAACTCGATGACTGTACCTGCTTCGTCGTCTTCCACCAGCGCTGGTACGCTGCCACCACAGCAGTCCCACGCAGGCCAGTCTTTATTGAGCTCACCGTCAAAGATTTGCAGGCTATCACCTGAGGTTGCAGGAGGGGCTGGGCTGGGTGCTTTGCCTTCAACCAGCGCATCCTCTAAGGAATCCCACCCGTTGCGAATAGTGTCGCAGCCTTTGCCGGTTTGCGGGTTTTGCTGACACTGATAGACCCGTACATAATCCACCTCAAAGGTCTGTCCATTGGCAAAAGCGTCTGCATTTACGCCCGTCTCATTGACGGCTTCCGGCCAGTTACCACCTACTGCAAGATTCAGGATCAGATAGAAATTTTGATCAAACGGCGCGCTGTCCCAGTGCGTTACCAGCTCACCGCTGCCCTGATCATGATACTCGGCAAACCAGCCCCGATGTTTAAGGCTGAAGACATTGCCTTCACTGTCGTATAGAGGTTCGGACTGGCGTTGTGTTGCGTACAGGTAATCATCCACGTACCAGCGTATTTCACCTTCCTGCCACTCTAGAGCATAGGTATGGAAATCATCGGCCGGATTAGCGCCGCCCGGCAGGCTATATGCTTTACCAGAATGCACATTGTCCGGCCAGTCTTTGCCATAATGTAAAGTGCCGTAGACCTGAGCCTCGGGTGCGCCATCCGCCCCTTGTGCTTTTAAATTGACCGCTTCAACAATGTCTATTTCACCAGAGTTAGGCCAGCCACCATAAACTTCGTCCGTTGGCAGCATCCAAAATGCCGGCCAGCTGCCCTGCCCGCTTGGCAGTTTTGCCCGCATCTCAAATCGGCCATATTTAAAATCCGCTTTGTGTTTAGTAATCAAACGCGCCGATGTGTAGGGCTTTTCGGCGCCGTCCTGCGCGCTCAGTGCGACAATTTTCAATGTCCCGTCACTAACATATGAGTTAGCCGGGTCATCGGTATAGCATTGGCGCTCTTCATTGCCACCACCCTGGCAGTTCACTTCGTGCGTCCAGTTTTGGCTATTAATTTGTGACTCGTCAAACTCGTCCTGCCAGACAAGCTGCCAGTCACTGACCGGCGCCGCGGGATCTGTTTTGCTCAGATCGGTGCGCGTTTTAGCATCGCCGCCACAGCCGGTTAAACCAGCCAGTGTAAGCAGGACACTCACTGCGGTGAGGGATTTTGCAACTTTTATCATAATGTGTGTTCCAACTAATCGTTCCGATTGTTGCGCAGCACAGACGTATTCTTTTCACAGTCTGGCACAAGGCCGCTGTTGTTGTTATGTGCGCGCTGCCATATAGGAATGCTAGCAACCTGCACTGTCCGTACTACCGGGAATGAGCAGCGAACCAGATGACCGGTTCGGACTGCGCCTGAGGGTATCCTGTAAAATTAACTGAAATGTTACAATGGAAACGCGCCATCACGGGCAACTGCTGCGACACAAGAATGTGGGCCACAATAGTGCACGACAAGACGATACAAAAATAGGATGAAAGGTTAGCCTTATGTTTTCCTTGGCTTTTGGAAGGTATCGGGTACAAATATATTGCACCAAAACTTGTAGTCGTTGCACCAGAAGAGGTAATACTTCTGGCTGCCGACTGATATTTCTTGTTTGTAGTAACGCGAATCAGCTAGCTCAGTGTTTTCTTTTTGGCAACAAATTGCTGTAATGCCTGACTATAATTGCGACTGACTTTGAGCTCCACCTGTCCTTTAAGCGTCACCAGGCTCTCGTTATTTCGCATAGGTTTAATCGCAGTGACATAACTTAAGTTAACTATGGTCGACTTATGGATCCGGGCAAACAGGCTGTCATCCAGCAACGTCTGTAGTTTTTTCATGGTAATACGCAGGACATGGGTTTCTGACTCAGTGTGCACACACATGTAATCACCAGCAGCATCAATCCAGCGAATGGTATCCATGGGCACCAATACCTGTTCATTATCGCTGTTTTTAATGATCAACTCTCTGTCCTGCTTAGCAGGTAATGGGCGGTCTGTTTCCAGCCAGGACTCTAGCTCAGTTACCGCAAGGCCAGACGTTTGCGTGAGTGCCTGAAGTAACCGGTATTTTTCCTGCTCGGCCTGATGAGGCTGGCGGCGCTCCAGGATCCGAGTCACTGTTTTTTGTAACCGGCCGAGGTTTGCGGGTTTCAGGACATAATCAATGGCATTAAGCTCAAAGGCGTCTAATGCATAATCGCTGTAGGCACTGACAAATACCACCATGGGCAGTACATCTGCCTGTATAGCCTGCACCACTTCAATGCCACTGAGCCCAGGCAGTTGCAGGTCAAGAAATAACACGTCGGGGCATAACTCATGACACAAGCGGATCGCGTCATCGCCATTTTCGGCCTGACCAATGACTTCGACTTCCGGGATCTTGGCCAGTCTCAGACTCAATCCCTCCAGCGCGAGAGGTTCATCATCAACAATGAGGGCTGTGAGTGGCTTTGTCATAATTAGTCAACCTCGTACGGCAGCACCAAGGTCACCGTATTTCCCCCGGCTGCATTTTCATTCAAAGATATGGTGAAATTCCCGCTGTACATAACGTCCAGTCTGGATTTGGCATTGTTCAGCCCGATGCCAAACCCCTTTACTGCCAGGCCATTATTGCCGGTCCCGCTGTCTGAAATTTCGATAACGAGTTGCTGCGCTCGCCGCTTGGCCGAGATGCTCACTTCTCCTCCCTGTTTACTGGGCTCAATGGCATACTTGATGGCATTTTCAACCACAGGCTGACATAGCATATTCGGTACCAATGCCCTCAATGCCTCAGGGTCGAGTGTATAGCGCACTGACAAACGTGCACCAAAGCGCACTTTTTCTATCGCCAGATACAGCTCGATGAGCTGAATTTCCTCTTGCAAAGAGATCCGGCTGTCCTCGGTGGCTTCAAGCGAGTGGCGGAAAAAATCACAGAGCTTGTCGAGCATTTCTGACGCCGCGTCGTTATCTTCTTTGAGGATCAAAGTTGAAATGGCATTCATGGTGTTAAACATAAAATGCGGATTAAGCTGATAACGCAGCATTTGTAACTGTGCATCTTTTGCCTGTGTTTGGGCTCTTAGCAAGCGTTCGTGCTCTTTTTGCAATCGGCTGTTATAGAGCATGATAAAAAATATCGATGTCCAGACAAACATCGTGGTCAGTGAAAACAACAACCAGCCGCCAAACTCCAGCATGTTCCAGGCCTGATCCCAGCGCTGGTCGTGTACTATAACCTTATAGCTGGCGAGCTTGATGATGTTATAAATCAGGCCCAGCAAAGCCGCGGAAAGAAAACTGATAACGAGCGTGCGCTGCAATGGCTGATGAATGATCCTGCGGATAAACAACCACTGTATAAGAGACAATGCAAAGCCGCTGAGACTCTCAACTGCGAGATTGATCACCTGTCCGGTGAGATTAAACCCGGGCGAGTCAAACTGCGGCTGAATGATTGCCAGAAACACCACAGCGGCATAACCAAGCCAGCCAGCAATTTGTAAGCTCCAGAATTGTTTAGACAAATGAGGTAGTGCAGAAGACTCTGGCTCAAGCGGTGCCAGTTCAGCTTGTTGCGGTGTAAATACAGACAAAACAGTACTCAGAATCAGGCTCTATCCTGCGACACTCTAAAACTTTTTAAAAATTTAGCAAGCTAGCCTGAGCGCATTTCCCCGTTTAGAAACATAGAAAAAGGGCCATTACAGCCCTTTTTTCAATTTAACAGCTTATGATGCATAGCGCTGTTCAAGGTAAGCAAAAGTGGCTCTTAATCCTAGTCCTTCGCCACCTACCGGTCTGCCCGGCAGCGATCGTAAGTTCCAGGCCATCACATCGAAATGCACCCAGGGCGTCTGCTCTGGCTCAACAAACTCTTTAAGGTACAAAGCGGCGGTGATTGAACCACCAAACGGGGTTGACCCACAGTTCGCCATATCAGCTACATCGCTCTTAAACAATGCCTTATACTGATCGAACAAAGGTAATTGCCAGATAGGATCCTGAAGCGCATTACCTTTGACAATCATCGCATTGGCGACTTCCTGATCGGTACTGTAGAAACCCGGCAACTCCGTGCCCAGCGCGATGCGGCAAGCGCCTGTCAATGTGGCGAAGTCGATCAGCAGATCGGGTTGCTCTGATTGTGCCTCTGCCAGCGCATCACACAATACCAGTCGACCCTCAGCGTCTGTGTTATCAATCTCAACCGTCAAGCCTTTACGCGTTTGGATCACATCGCCCGGACGAAACGCATTACGCGAAACCGCATTCTCCACGGCGGGGATCAGTACCCGCAACCGCACTGGCAGATTGGCGGCCATGATCATATGCGCCAGACCCAGAACATGTGCGGCTCCGCCCATGTCTTTTTTCATATTACGCATGCCGGAAGCCGGTTTAAGATCCAGGCCACCCGAGTCAAAGCATACACCTTTACCAACCAAAGTCAGTTTAGGTGCACTTTCATCACCCCAGCTCAGATCCAACAACCGTGGTTTGTTTTCACTTGCTCTGCCCACCATATGAATGGTTGGGTAGTTGTGCTCCAGTAATTCATCACCAACGATCTGAGTAAACTGTGCACCAAACTGGTCCGCCATTTCTGTGCAGATCTCTGCCATGTGTTGCGGCATCATGTCTGCGGCTGGTGTGTTGACTAAATCTCTGACCAGATAGATTGCATTCGCCTGGTCCTGCAGTTTTTTCAACGTGGTTTCTGAAGCAATCGCCAGCTTTGCACTGGGTGCAGATACTTTCTTATACGCATCGAATGTATATGCGCCAAGCAAGTAACCAAGTGCAGCCTGTTCAACAAACGCCTCATCTCCTTGCAAACGATAGGTGCCTTGCGGCAGCTGGGATGGCAGGTCACCCGCCAACCACATATCATCCAGCGACTCAGCCAGACAAAGTACGGCGCTAATTTCACCGCTCTGGACATCTGGGATCAACAGCGTTTTTTGTGCTTTTTGTCTGGTGGCCAACGTGATATTTTTAGCTTGTGGCGCATTTTCCTCTAACCAATCGCTTAGCTGGCTTTCCTTTAAAAAATGTACCGGTATTCCTTGTGATGAGTGAACAAGTAAATGACTCATACATGCCTCTTGAATTACATAAACCTGACAAGAGAATACCAAGGTGGGGAGAATATTTCACTCACTGGATGCACAAAGCGAAGTAATAATGCAGGAATAGCGCGCCAGAGCTACTTAATCAGATGATTCATCTTTGTTTTTAGGCTTTTTACTTATCGAGAACGAACTGGGTAACACATCGACTCCTAACCACTGACCAAGTTTAACAATGAGCGGAATCGTAATAGGCGCAAAAGGCAGCAAGGCAAAAACCCCCAGACCAAGTCCCTTTAATATATCAACAAATTGCTGATTCGCCGTCGCCAGCTCTTGTTTAGACACCCCACCATGTGGATAACGCTTATAAATATCCAGCATTGTACGGGTTTCTTGCTTTTCCTGAGCCAGCGCTATTTTTAAACCAACCAGAGCGCGCTTTAGCCTTAACTGTTGGCGCTTTTTGCTGATCCGTGCGACTCGAATGGGCGCTTTATGTACTACTTTAATTAATCGCATTCACGTACTTGGGAAATCTCAGTACTGCCAATACTAGCAGAAATAACAACTCGACGTTAGCCTACCGTGTTTGTATCAGCAGGCTCTAATTAATTAGTCTAATACTACACGAACCTGGACACTGGGTTGGTTAAATGAAGATTACAACAGTTCACATTTTGAACACTTCTGCACAAAAACCTGCTGTAGTACGCAATAATGATATTCCAGTTTGCCAATTCCCCCTCCGAAACGTCCCCATTAAAACACCAAAAATGAACACTTTTTGTACCACAAACAAAAAGTTATTGAAAAATTTGACCTTGTTAAATTCACTGCTACCTTTAATGTTGCAGTGAACATATTTGCAATTATCTTTAATTAAGAGTACATAGCAAGTTAATTAAAGATATGTAACTTGTGTGCATTGTGAAAATGACAACATATAATAACTGGGGAAACAGGATGAAACTACAAACAAACGCGCTCAGTCGTGCGATTAAATTTGCATTGGCGTCAACAGCGACAATGGGGTTAGCGGTGGCCAGTGTGCAGGCGGAAGAAGCTGACGCCGGTGCCGAAAACAAAAAAATAGAAAAGATTGCGGTCGTTGGTTCCCGCGCCGCGCCACGCTCAGTCGGTGACTCTCCGGTCCCTATCGATATTATCGGCGGTGATGATCTGAGCAAAGCTGGTGGCGATGACATGCTGGAATTGCTCAAAGGCTCAGTGCCCTCGCTAAACGTTCACGCTAACCCTATTAGTGACGCGGCCTCTTTGGTACGTCCCGCTAACCTGCGTGGCCTGCCAGCAGACTCAACCTTAATTTTACTTAACGGCAAACGCCGTCATCGCTCTTCCGTTATCGCCTTCTTAGGTGGTGGTATTAACGACGGTGCTCAGGGCCCGGACATTTCCGTGATCCCCAGTATTGCACTCAAGCAAGTTGAAGTACTGCGTGATGGCGCAGCGGCACAGTACGGTTCAGATGCCATCGCGGGGGTACTAAACTTTGTACTTAAAGATGCCTCTGAAGGCGGCAGTATCTCTGTCAAACAAGGTCAGTACTATGAAGGCGATGGTGACACAACGACTGTGGAAGGTAACATCGGCCTGCCCTTTACTGATCAGGGCTTTGCCAACCTGAGCTTTCAGTACAAAGAAGCCGATCCGACCAGCCGCAGTGTTCAGCGCCCAGATGCGCAAGCATTTATGGATGCAGGCTTAGAGGGTGTACGCGATCCGGCCCAGGTTTGGGGTGCACCCGAGATCAACGACGATATTTCCCTGTTTGGTAACGTTGGTCTTGAACTGACAAACGACTCACAGTTTTACATGTTCGGTAACTATTCAGAGCGTGATGTAAAAGGTGGCTTCTATTATCGTAACCCGACTACACGCCCTCAGGTATATGGTGGTGTGATCCGCAACGTGAATGGTGAACCGACCAGACGCCACCCTACAGATGAAGCACAGCAAGCAGCTTGGGACGCAGCGACTCCGACGGTGTTAGTGGGCTCACTTGACGGCTACGACCAGCAAATAAACTGCCCTGTTGTTGAACTTCAGTCAAACGGCCTGCCAGATCAAGCCGCCCTGGATTCGCTGGCGGCTGCAAACTGTTTTGCCTTCAACAATATTTTACCGGCCGGTTTCACGCCTTTCTTCGGTGGTAACATTACTGATACGTCACTGACCATAGGTACTAAAGGTGAGTTTACGGATGGTTTCATGAAAGGGGCGTATTATGATTTCAGCGGCTCAGTAGGTCGTAACGAATCACGCTACTTCATTACCAACACCATTAACGCTTCAATGGGTCCTGATACACCTATGGAGTTCAGCCCGGGTAAATACATCCAGCTTGAAAAGAACTTTAATGCTGATTTCTCGAAGGGTTATGACTTTGACCTGGCCTATGATGTCAACATTGCTGGTGGCCTGGAGTGGAAAGAAGAAACATTCGAAGTTATCCCGGGTGACGAAGCTTCCTTTATTGCCGGGCCGTTAACACAGCAAGGCTTTGGTATTGGCTCAAACGGCTTCCCTGGCTTTAAACCATCACAGGGAGGGGAATTTTCACGTCGCAGCTACGCAGCCTATGTGGATATTGAAACACCGTTTACCGAAGAGTTCCTGATGGGCTGGGCACTGCGTTACGAAGACTATGACACCTTTGGCTCGACAACCAACTACAAAGTGACCTGGCAATATCATGTGACTGAAGATCTTGCACTGCGGGGGTCACTCAGCACGGGCTTCCGCGCCCCTACGGTAGGTCAGGCGAATGTGAGTAACGTTCAGACAAACCTGAGCAGCGGTGTACTGGTTGACTCGGCACTGTTACCACCCACTAACCCCGTATCACAACTGCTTGGTGGTAGCGAGTTGCAGCCGGAAGAATCACAAAGTTATACCTTTGGTGCGGTCTATCAGTCGGGCGACTTGTTCCTGACAATTGACTACTACAACATTGAGGTGGAAGACCGCCTGAGCCAGTCGAACAAAATTGATTTAACACTGGAGCAAAAGGCAGCGTTAAAAGCCGATGGTGTGCCAAACGTAGACAGCCTGGCGCAGGTCTCTTTCTTCACCAACGACTTTGATACGACAACTCAGGGTGTCGACATCGTCGCCAACTACTCGATGGACCTGTTAGGCGGTTTTGCCACCTTCAGTGCGGCCTATAACTGGAATGAGACTGAAGTTGACAAGTTCTCCGACATTACCGGTGATTTTAAAGTGGCGCGTCTGGAAAAAGACCTACCACAGCACCGCGCAACTTACACCTGGACGCAACAATGGGAAAGCTTCTCAGGCTTCCTGCGTTACAACTACTATGGTGAATATCAGGGTGTACACGTAGATTATGACGCAACGGCAATCATGGCCGATCCGTCCTTTACATTTGATGCTGAGTTAACTTACTTTGCAACTGAAAACATCAGCCTGACTGTCGGTGCGAACAACATCTTCGATCAGGATGCAGAGAAAGTTGTCGACTTCCTGGAAGATGGTAATACAGAGCTTACCCCCTCTAATACCTGGGGTGGTATCTACTATGAGACGTCTCCATATGGGATAAACGGTGGCTTTTACTACGTGAAAGCAACCTACACATTCTAACGACTTACTGTAACCCAGAAACAAAGGGGGAAGTAGCTATAGCTATTTCCCCTTTTTATTTCTATCATGTATACAAAACTTTTTTAAAACCACATGTTACTGCTAGAAAGAGCCTCAGAATTACTCGAAGAAAACCGGCTACGCGAAGCCGAGTTTATGTTCAAGCAAGTCCTCAAACAGAACCCAAAAAACGGCAAGGCCCTGTTCGGTCTTGGCAGGATCTGTATGCGACTCGAACAGTATGACAACGCCATTTATTATCTCAAACGCGCCTGTGAACACCTGCCTAAGATGCTCGATCCCCTCTATGCGCTGGCAGATGCTTTTGTCGCAGTTGGCTCTCCCGTTGATGCTAAAACGGTGCTCGAGTATACGCTCAGTGTTGCCCGACATAATGCTCAGGCCCACTACCATTTAGGTCAGTTTTACCTCGACTACGGTTTTATTGATAACGCACGTAGTGTGTTTGAGGCTGGTCTTGCCTGCCCTCACTCAGCCATCACCGTGTTTATGATCCATGAATTGATCAAACTCACCGAAGGCGAAAAACTCAATGAATATCTGGCGTTACTCGATACGCTTGATGGCGACCTGGAAAACCCTAGGCTGCATATTGTTACTCACTATGCCAAAGCAAACGCCTACGAAAAGCTAGCAAATATTGATGCTGCTTTTAGTCATTACCAGCAGGCAAATTCTGCTCAGCATGCGCTTTGTGATTTCCACACCTCAGCCATGCAACCTTTCTTCGACTATTTAAAAACTAGCTTTAACGAAGCGTACTTTGCCAAGCCCGCAGACAAGGTCAAAGCCACCTTTACACCCGTGTTTATCGTTGGCCTGCCCCGCACAGGTTCGACCTTGCTGGAGCAAATGCTTATCCAACATTCTCAGGTCGGCTCTATGGGCGAAAGCACAGTGATCAGCGACGATATTGTGCCCTACCTGAGTATGCGCAACGAAGCACCATTCCCGGATTGTACCAAAACACTCAGTACCTCTATGCTGGATCATTGCCGTAACTTATACGTCGATGAAATAAAACGGCATCGCGTTGCAGAAGAGGCAGTGATCAACAAGCTGCCGGCTAATTTCCAAAATATTGGCCTTATCTACAAACTGTTCCCCGATGCGCGCTTTATTCATATGACCCGGGACTTTATGCCCAATGCATGGTCCGTATATAGCAACCACTTTGCTGAAGACGAGCCCTATTTCTGCTCTTTGCAGGAATATCAGCTCTACAGCGATATGACAGACGATGTAATGGCACACTTTAAAGCCATGTTGCCACGTAATATCCATACAATGAGCTACGAAAAGCTCCTTGAGGAGCCCGAGCGGGAGATCCGCAAGGCACTCAACTTTATGTACCAAAAATACGAGCCGGAGTGTATGGAGTTTTATAAGAGCCACAAAGTAGTATCTACCCTGAGCAAAGCACAGGTGCGTAAACCACTTAACACAGCCCCGCTGGTAAACTGGAAAAAATTTGAGGCGCAGATCACCAAAGAGCTGGCTTCGCCCGACTCACACTGACGGGACCTGCCCGAACCGCTCGAACCAGGCCAGCAAGTCAGTAAACTGGTCCTGCCTTGCAGCGCTGTGGGTTAACATATTGATATGATCATAATCATGCTGATGTCCATAGCGCCTTCCATAGACGACTATTTCCTGAATGCCGATACCCGACTCAGCCATAAATTGTTTGATGTCAATCGGCTGTGCCAGCGCTTTGTCTTTGACCCCGGCGATATGTAAGGTGGGTGGCAAAGCTCGCTCTTTGAGCGCCGCGGCGTAATCGAAACCATCATCGCTGTCTACCCACGGCAGGCGCTTTGCTCATTGAACACTCTGCGCATGAGACTTGCGCGTTTCATTGTCTGAGCCCCATTTAAGCCGTCTGGCAGGCAGGTAACCATGCTTTTTAACCTGCCAGAACGCCAGGGTATACCAGATAAGGTTGGCTTTAAGCAGCTTCTCCGGATGACGATTATAGAGACTGCGTTTTGTACCAAAGTACACATTGGCACTGACATGTTCAATTTCCTCAGGAAACCTGGCCAAAACACTATTTAATAGTACCCCACCCCATGAATGCGCAACCCAGAATTGAGGGCGTTTACCCGTTTTGGTCGTTATGAAGTGCAAAATAGCCGGAATATCTTCAACAATCGACTCCGTCTGACCATGTGTATCCGCTTTACTGATAGCAGGTTTGCTGTCCCCTCTGCCACGTAAATCAGCAACAAAACACTGATATCCCTGATCTGCCAGAAAAGGCGCTAACCCCTTATTGCTCTGGGTGTAAAAGATCCTTCCGTTTTCAACTGCACCATGTATGAACAACACAGCCGGACCTGCTTTTTGTTCATGGTAAATATGGCGCAGGTGTAGCTGATGACCTTCGCTAACAGGCACATAGAGAGAGTTTTGTCTGATCATGTCAAAGTATAGAGTTGTTTTTTAAACTCATCGTACCAGTGAGTCATAGCCATCGCAAGCGCACCCACCCAGTCAATAATGATAAAGGCGCAGCGTAACGCGGATAATTTAGATATAATGGCGCATTAATGTAGTAAGTAAAAAGTCAACCGATGCATCCCAGAAACAAACACCTACATGGCTACGACTTTGTCCGCCTCTGCAAGGCAAGTCCAGCATTAAAGCAACACTTACTTAGCAACCCTCATGGTCATGACACCATAGACTTTAGCGATCGAAATGCCATCGTAGCACTGAACCAGGCGCTCCTTGCCAGCGACTACGGCATACAGTTCTGGCAACTACCTGAGCCATTTCTGTGCCCGCCAGTGCCCGGGCGTGCCGACTATATCCACGCGCTGGCGGATTTACTTGCCCAGGACAATCAGGGTGAAATCCCCACCGGCAAGCAGATCCGCTGTCTCGACATTGGAACCGGTGCCAACCTGATCTATCCGCTGCTCGGCCAGGCTGAGTATGGTTGGCAGTTTACCGGCTCAGACATCAACCCCATGGCAGTTTCAGTAGCGCAAACGCTGGCCAAAGCCAACGGGCTGGGGATCAAAATCAGACAACAAAAAAATCAGCACGCCATTTTCAGTGGCATCATAGGGGCAAAAGACAGTTATCACCTGACTATGTGTAACCCGCCTTTCCACGAAAGTGAAGAGGCTGCACAAGCTGGCACAGCGCGAAAATGGCGCAATCTGGGTAAATCACAACGATCCGAGAAGTTGAATTTTGGTGGTCATGCCCCTGAACTCTGGTGCCCGGGTGGTGAGCTGGCCTTCATTAAATCTATGATCGACGAAAGCCAGAATTTTGCTGAGCAGGTTGGCTGGTTCACCTCACTGGTCTCTAAAAAAGATAACCTGCCTGCATTGCAACAAGCCCTGCAAAAGGTCAAATCGCGTGATATCAAGGTGGTTAAAATGCAGCAAGGCCAAAAAACCAGTCGTTTTATCGCCTGGCGCTTTTAACTAATATACAGAGCTCAGAGTTTATTGAGCTCTGCCTTATAGTGCTTTCTGCATACCGATACATAGCGATCATTACCACCAATTTCGACCTGAGCGCCGTCCGCAATCGCGCGCCCTGTCGCGTCCAGTCTTAATACATGGTTGGCCTTGCGACCACAGTGGCATACCGTTTTCAGTTCAATCAGCTTGTCCGCCCAGGCCAGTAAATACTGTGCACCTTCGAACAGCTCGCCGCGGAAATCGGTTCTGAGTCCGTAACATAGCACCGGGATCCCCAACAGATCGACCACATCGGTTAACTGCGATACCTGCTGCTTGCTCAGAAACTGGCTCTCATCGACCAGAATACAATCCAGAGATTGCTTGTCATGGCACTGATTAATCAAGCTTAACAGATCCGTTGTACTCTCATATGTATGCGCATCGGCTTCAAGTCCGATCCGCGATGCCACTTTGCCAACCCCGGCACGATCATCAAGCGCAGCTGTCAGAATAAATGGGTTCATTCCCCGTTCGCGATAATTAAATGCAGATTGCAACAAAGTGGTAGATTTACCCGCATTCATTGCTGAATAATAAAAATATAATTGCGCCATGTGCTTGTATCAGCCGCTAAAAAATTCGCGATAGTCTACCCAAACTGAACCGAATAAGCCAGCCTAGTCAAATACCAGCCAGGGCGCCGGCGCAGGAAGCCTGCTGCTGTCCTGGGCATCACCCGGATAACTTTGACGATTAATGTAAGCAATATAAATATGATGCAGCTCGGTGGTACTTAAGGAAGACCACAGGGCTTGTGCCGTTGAGGCATGCTCCTCCCTGAACTGTTTAGAAAAAGTCAGATAACCAAAGCTGATATCCAGTGGTGGGTATACCGCTTTTAGCTGTCTGCGATACGGAAATGCCGCAACCGCCTTACCATCCACCTGGCATAAACCGAATGTACCTTGTACTTTGCCCTTGAGTACCAACTCAAAAGCATCACTTTGAGAATCGGTATTCAGGATCGTATATTTATCACTGCCTACCGAATCGGCCACCGAGTACCCTCTTGGCACTGCCAGGTCGATTGGATAGGTGTGCTCAGAAATGGCAGTTTGCAGTTGCGTCATACCCACCAGACAAGTGCCCAACCGACTGATGGAGCTTAGCGTGTTTGGAGAACCATCTTCGTTAAGTGGATATGACAAAAACGCCTGCCGTGACTGGCGGTAGCTGGCGATAACGGCATCCACACGATTGCGTTTGATCTCATAGAGGCAACGCTGCCAGGGTTTACGCACAAACTGAAACTGTACGTCATCGACCTGAGTTTCGAGTTGTCTTAAAATCTCTATTGTCGCGCCGGGATTTTCCTGTGGCACATCAAGCCCGTTACCCAGAAAAAATGGCGGAATATGCTTGTCCTCATAACACAGCCTAATTGACACATTTGCAGCCACCTGGCAGCAGACCAGCAAAAATATCAAAGAAATAACAGTAAATCGCATTAAAACAGACTTTTAGTCGGGCTTTCTCTTATTATATAACCCACCTGTAGGCTTGGCTATGACGAGCCTGCATTACTGGGTAATTTTTATCCCTTCGTGGGCTAAGAGCCAGGATTTGCGCGCCAACCCGCCGGCGTAACCCGTCAACTTACCGTTTGCACCAATAATCCGATGGCAAGGTACTATGATACTGATTGGGTTTTTGCCATTGGCAGAACCAACCGCCCGCACGGCCTTTGGGTTTTCAAGCTTATTCGCCATCCAGCCGTAAGTATTCGTTTCCCCAAAAGGAATTTGACACAGTAACTGCCACACAGCTTGCTGAAAAGGCGTGCCCTGAGTGTCCAACGCCACATCAAAGCAAGTGCGTTGCCCTGCAAAGTATTCAGTTAACTGCTCACAGGCACGCTCAAGGTGAGTATTGCTGCCATCTGGATACCGGGATTTAGGCGCAAAGCCTACATAACTCAGCCCTTTATCCGTCGCCTGTAGGGTAACGTCGCCAACCGGGCTCGCTAAAGTGGTTTGAACTTTCATAATTTGCTCCTGTGTATAAATACGTGCCTATGCGAGTTGCTGCCATAAGTGAAAAGTCAGATAGCTTCTGAATGGGGCGCAACCGGGTTCATTTATCTCCCCGACTTTATCCACCGCTTTTCGCACGCCCAAATCGCCGCCCAGGTAAATATCAGGGGCGCTCAGGCCGCGCATTTTTGCATAATCTACGGTCCAGGGGCCAATACCTTTGATTGTTAACCAGGACTGTGGGGTGCAATCCGGCTCATTGACATAGTGCTGTGCCAGCGCGATGATAGCCTGTTTACGCCGCTCAGGCATTTTAAAAAACGCCAGCTCGGATGCCGCTATCTCAGCGGGACCGGGAAACTGATAGCTGCCATCTTGCAGTGGCTCACCCAGTGCTTCCACAAGCTGGATCATCAGGTTTTTAGCCGCAACCACGCTGATCTGTTGCCCCAGTATAGCACGTACGCCAGCCTCAAACGGCGTCCATATCCCCGGCAACCTAAGTCCCTCTTGCAGCACAACTCCATCGCAATGCTGTTGCAAATGCGCGTTGATAAACACGGCGTCAGCATCCAGGTCCAGAATACGGCGAATATTACTTACCACCAAAGGTAGGCCTTTCAGGTCGTTCATTTCAATCAGTACTCTGAAGCGGTTGTGTTCTTTTTCAAAGTAAGCGCTAAAGCGCCCCTGGTACTCATCCAGGGTAAAATTACGACCATACGAAGTGTCGTCTAACCATTCCAGTCCAGTGACCAGGCGGTGCGCTAAAAACTCTCTGAGCAAAAGCCAGTTATATGGTGGGCGGAATGCCATCATTAGTTCAATCTGGCGACAGGCCTGTGCACCTCGGCGTAAGCTGGAAGGTGTTATCTGATGTAGCCGGCTAAAAGCATCATTAAATCGACGCAGGGAATTAAACCCGCAGGCATAAGCTACCTGAGTAATCGGCAACGCAGTTTGCTGCAACAGTTGCTTTGCCAGATCGCATTGTTTGAACAAAGCATATTGCTTGGGCGCGATGCCATAATACTGCTGAAATAACTTGCCCAAATAACGAGGCGTGATCCCCAGTTTTTCGGCCAGCTCCGCGACACTTGCACTGCTTAGGAAACCATTGTCTATCATACGCTTGGCTCTAACCACAGTCGTCTGCGTGCCCATCCAGGCATAACTACCCGGCGCGCTGTCAGGCCGACAACGAATACAGGGCCTGAAGCCTGCCTGGGCTGCTGCATGCGCGTGCTGATAATAAACCACATTGTGTTCTTTTGCCGCCGGTGCAGGACAGATTGGGCGACAGTAAATGCCGGTGCTTTTCACTGCCACATAAAACAACCCATCGAACCGAGCGTCTCTGCTTTTTCGTGCCTTTTCGCAAATTTCTGAGGAAAACATACTTTACTCTTGTGTGTGACCCGGACTCAGTGTAACTCAATCGGGACCTGATACTGGCCATATTCGGAACCCAATACAAAGGAGTGACCAGATTGCACATATATTATGCGCGCATTGACGCACAATTTATAGTGATGACCGGGCACAACAAACATAGCCTCAACTCACGCTTGGCGTAATTTTTAAGCCGCTTACTCTCCTATTGCATTTGATTGTTATTTAAAGTCCAAAAACTGAACTGAAATGAGAATAATAATCACTTGTTAATATGTTGATTTATAAAGATTTTTTGTTGACACGGAAAATTAAATACGTACACTGGCGTCAATTTAGAACGAATTGAGGTGACACTTATGCAAGGCAAGCAACAGGTAATCGATGCATTTAACGCACTACTGGCCAATGAGCTGGCTGCCATTGATCAGTACTTTATTCATTCCCGTATGTATGACGACTGGGGTCTGAATAAGCTTTATGAGCGTCTTAATCACGAAATGGAAGAAGAAACTACGCACGCAGATTGGCTCATCAAGCGTATCTTGTTCCTTGAAGGTGTCCCAAACATGACCAAGCGCCGCGACCTGCTGATCGGTAGTGACGTTAAATCCATGATGGAAAACGATCTTAAACTGGAGCTGGAAGTGGTAGAAAGCGTTAAGCAAGCCATCAAGATCTGCGAGCAGGAACAGGACTACCAGTCACGTGCCGTACTCGAAAAACTGCTGTTTGATACAGAAGAAGACCATGTTTACTGGTTGGAGCAGCAAATCGGGCTGATCGATAAAATCGGCATCCAAAATTATTTGCAATCCCAGCTGGCATAAGGAGTCATTATGAAAGGCGATAAAGCTGTCATTAGTGCACTGAACACCGTATTGGCAAACGAGCTGGTAGGTATCAACCAGTATTTCCTGCATGCCCGGATGTTCAAAGATTTTGGGTTTACTCTGCTGGACAAAGCAGACTACAAAACCTCAATCCAGAAAATGAAAAATGCAGACCGCTTGATTGAACGTATTCTGTTTCTGGAGGGCTTGCCTAACTTGCAGGATCTGGGGAGACTCAAAATTGGTGAAAATTGCGAAGAAATGATTGCAGCCAATATGGCTTTTGAACAGGCCTCCTTAGGGGAGCTGGTTCACGCCATTGCTTTGTGTGAGGAAAAGCAGGATTACATCAGTCGTGAAGCACTGGATAATATCCTCAACGAGCAGGAAGAGCAAATTGACTGGCTGGAAACTCAGCAGCACCTAATTAAGGTGACTGGCATCGAGAACTACTTACAGACTCAGATGTGATACTAAAAAAGGGCTTAACAGCCCTTTTTTTGAGAATGAGGTTTTAACCCAATAATAAATTAAGCAACCTGCTCTGTTACATCAACGATGTCGATCAGCTTTTCATTCAGTATTTTCTTTGCACAATTACAGCATTTACCGCACTGTGAACCTACACCCAGCTCTTTGCTCAAATCACGCATAGATCTTGCCCCATCATCAATAGACTCGGCGATTTTTTTATCCGTTACACCGTGGCAAATGCAGATATACATAACTGAAAACCATTCTCAATAACCTTAACTGCAGATAAGTTTAATCTAAACAAAAATGGTTATCAACAACAAAAACAGAAATAATGAGAATAATTCGTAGTTGCATTGAATTGGATTTTTATACGCCTTTTAGTTCAAGAGCTTAGTTTTTTACTCGACCCGCCTTTTTTTCACCTAAAAAATAGCCACCTGAGTCATTTTTACGAAATCTCGTTCAGCTCGGCTTATAAATTGATATAATTAGCATAACCTGAGCAACGCTTGTCTCAGCAACTATGACAGCACAAAAGCATCAAAGGACTGTTCTCTGTTGTGCGCCCGGGAAAGAGTGAATGAACAACTGGCTACAAGCAGCATTATTGTCTTTTTTACTGATATACCATCACCTGGTGGTTGCAGATCCTTATTATGCAAACCAAATAAGCCGCCTATCAACACAAGAAGGACTATCTCAGTCGAGTGTAACTGGTTTGGTGCAGGACAAACAAGGGTACATCTGGATTGCCACCCATCAGGGACTGAATCGTTACGACGGCAACCAGTTTAGTCCTTTTCAGGGGCAAGCGCTATTTTCCGCTAGTGATATCTTACTCATCAAGTTGCTTAGTGATAATCAGCTCTTTGTCTCAACAGCCCAGTCGGGTGCTTTTTTAATCGACACCCACACCTTTTCTCTGGTTAAATTGTTTGATCAGGGAGGGCGTCAAGGCATAGCACCTGATGCCGCGGTTAACGCCGTTGCCCAGTTTGAGCACAATTACGTGATTGCAATAGAAAACGTGCTATATACCGTCAATGCACAAACTCTCGAATCTAAACGCCTGGCGACACTTCCCCGTACAGCTTATATCCGAACCTTACTGACATGGCACGATACTTTGCTCATTGGCTCTGAGTCTGGGCTGTTTCAGCTCGAAAACGAGCAACTGACTCTGATAAACCACTTAGGTTCAACCAAACAGTCTGCGCTCAATAACAATGTGAAATTGCTAAAGCAAGACCCAGCACTGGGATTGTTTGTAGGTACAGTGGAAGGCTTGTTTGCCATTCCAAGCCATGACCGCCAACTACAATCCGATCTGGCTTATCAACTTGTGCCGCAGCTCAACATTTGGGCTCATGAACGTGGTCCCTATGGGGAGTACCTGGCCACAGACACCGGGTTATATCTGCTTGACCGCCGTCGTCACAGTGCCAGTCAGCTTTTCTCTTTCAATGAAAGCCGCTACTTAACACCGCAAAATACCATCCCCGTCATGCTATTAGACAAACATGCAAACTTATGGCTTGGGTCCAACAATAATGGGGCCTTTGTCTGGCCAACGTCTGCATATCGCTTTAAGTTGCTTGCTTCCCACGATAATAATTTTAACAACAATATCTGGGCTGTGCATCAAGGCAACGATGGCTCACTCTGGTTGGGCAGCGATGACGGACTGCATCGCTTTTCTGTGACACCACACTCAACCCTGCAACAAAGTTATTTCCGTGACCCAAACCGCAAACCAGCCTACGGCAGCCATGCCGTCTACCGCATCTATAGCTCTCCCTATCTGGCCGACAATATCCTCCTGCTCGATACCAGAGCCGGGCTGAAGCAATTTGATAAATTGACCGGGCAAACCACAGATATCATTGTCTCCAACACAAACGAGGCCATAACGGGCGATGACCACCTGGTTGGGTCGTTAATGCTGGATCAACGGACACTGCTGTTTCACACCCATCACAATATTTTCCTGTATGACCTTGCTTTACAAACGGTCACCAGAGTGGAAGAGCTTGAAGCACAGCTCAAAGATCTGCAAAGCCTGTTATTTCTGCCTGCCAGACCAGAAAAGCCCTATGAGTTACTATTCAGCAGCAGCACAGCACTGCTCAGCTACGACCGACGTAGTCACCAGATCACACCCGTATGGCAAGCAGAAACAGCGCCTGACAGTGCCTACCCACTCGTCAATGACTGGATGCAGGATGGACAGGGACGACTGTGGCTGGCAACCAACTCAATGGGATTGATTGCACTTGAAACGGGCAACTTCAAACGTATCATACATATCACTGAAAATCAGGGACTGGCTAGCAACACCCTGTACGAATTGGAGCGTGATTTACACAACAAGCTTTGGATCAGCAGTCAAAATGGACTCTATTCACTTGATTTAGAGACATTGCGCCTTGCCCATTTTGACCATCGCAACGGACTGGTTACCAATGAATTTAACCTGGGAGCGAGCCAGGTCCTGCATTCAGGCGATTTACTATTTGGCACCCCCAACGGCGCAGTGAAGTTTGCCCCCAATGCTTTTACCCTGCCGGCAGATACAGAACAACTAGCCTTTTCTAACGTACAACTGATGTCGAGACCTATGCTGGCATCACCGGCACAGCTACAGGGGCAGACTTTGCAGTTCGAATATAACGATATGGGATTTCGCTTTGAATTCAGCCAGTTCAATATTTTTAATGTCCGGCGTAATTTTGTCCACGCTCACCTATCTGGTCCAGTTTCAGTCGAGGTTGAGCATGTTCCGAATAACTACCTGTTCTTTAATACATTAAAACCAGGACAATATACCCTGACGCTGTCTGAATTCAGACCCGGCAGCGATGAAACACGTGCACAAAGCCAGCTACATTTTGAGGTCAAACATGCCTGGTGGAATACACCGCTGGCAATGGTTAGTTATGTTTTGCTCGCGATTGGATTGCTGATAGCTTTGTACCGTAAACACCAGCATAAGCAATTTGCTCTGCGCCAGACCTACGAACAACTGGCACATGCCAAAGCCCAAACCGACCTGGCACTTAAAAAAACACAAAGCGGGTTGTGGAGTATGGATATACCTACTCAGCAAATCACTTTGCTTGGCAATGCTCAGGGCGCTAACCAGGGCAAGCAGCTCAGTCTGAGTGCTTTTTTTGATAAGGTGCATCCTCAGGACCTGGAGATGGTGCAGCGGCAGTGGGCACGCTTTCTGGCAGCCCCTGACAGTCAGCTTTCTATCACTTATCGTATTCATTCAAAACAGCAAGGCTGGCTCTGGTATCACGATATTGCCAAGGTCAGTGAATGGGATGCCCATGGTTCCCCACTCAGAGCGTCCGGCATCTATAGCAATATTACCGAGCAAAAAGCACATCAGCTGAATGCTGCGATGTTTGCTCAGGCCTTGTCTCAAATCCAGGACTGGCTACTGATATTAGACAGCAACCTGCAACTGTTGTCGGTCAATCAGAGTTTATCAGCCTCTTTAGGGCTGGGAAATCAGCAACCTCAAGAGCAGCTGACACTGGCTAAACTGAAAAAGCTTCTGGGACGACAACAACTCACTCAATTGCTTGGTGCGCTGAGGCAAATACAGCCCAGAGAAAATATCAAACAAGAAATCGACATTATCTTTGATGAGCAGCGTCAAAGTACAGTGCAGCTCAGTATCAATGCCGTTGCTGATGAGCAAGGTGACATTGAGTTTCTGGTCATTGTCGGCTCTGATTTGTCGCAACAAAAACAAGCCCAAAGTGAGTTGCGCTACCTTGCAAATTTTGACGCTCTGACCGACTTGCCCAATCGTAACCTGATGCTACAACACATTGAATTCGCAATTTATAACGCAACTAAGAACAACGCAGGTTGCGCACTGTTGTTTATTGACCTCGACAAATTTAAGCCCATCAATGATGCTTACGGACATTATGCAGGAGATCAACTTCTGATCGCCGTAACCAAGCGGATCAACAGTGTGCTCAATGAACATTGCATTCTGGGCAGACAGAGCGGCGACGAGTTCATTGTGCTGGTAAAAAACTTCGAAGACATTGCTCAGGTCACCACTCTTGTTCAGGAGATGATCAACACCTTGTGTGATAAATACGAAGTGGATGGTATCTCCATGAGTATTTCTGCCAGCATTGGAGTGGCGATATTCCCCTTTGACGAACAAACGGCCGAAGGGTTATTACGCAACGCGGATATTGCGATGCTGAGCGCAAAACAGAGCGGCAGAAACAGCTTTAAGTTTTTTACCAGTGAGATGAACGCACACCTGAGCAGAAAACTGAGTCTTGAAGCTGCACTTAAAGAAGCCGTTGCTGATAACCAGTTCTACAACCATTATCAGCCAATTGTGAACACCACTAATCATACCCTGACGGGCGTAGAACTGCTCATGCGCTGGCAACTGGGGGCAACGTCGGTTTCTCCCGCTGAGTTCATTCCCATCGCAGAAGAAGTAGGCTTAATTGAGCAAATGACGACGCAGGCGCTGCGTCATGCGCTTGAGGAGCTCGCACCATTCTTCCGCCAGCAGGCGTCGTTTTATCTGTCGTTGAACCTCTCACCTCAGCATATTATGCGCGACAATCTCGCTACATCACTGAACTCCATTGTGGCAGAATTCGGACTAAGTAATCATCAGCTTAAACTTGAGATCACAGAAACCAGCTTTTTGGCAGACAGGTATAAAGCAGGAAAAACCCTGATCGAATTAAAGAAGTTTGGATTTACACTGCTGTTAGATGACTTTGGCACAGGCTATTCTTCGCTCACTTACCTAAGCCAGTTTCCCATCGACATTATCAAAATCGATCAGAGTTTTATTCGTACTTTGGAAACCCACCCACACAACCGCTCCATTGTGAAAACCATCTATATGCTGGCGCAAAATCTTAATATGGCGTGTATTGCAGAAGGCGTAGAAACGGCCCAGCAAGTCAGCTTTCTTCGGGATCTGGGCTGCGAATACATGCAAGGGTATTATTTTTCCAAGCCTTTGAACGCCAGCGGGTTAGCGGAACAATATCCGCCTGATGTAGCCGAAGTGAGCTAACGGTTTTGCCAGCGTATCAGGCACTGGTACAGCGCGTCAGGCTCTATGGGTTTAGAAACAAAGTCATCCATTCCTACTTGCAGACATTTCACTTTATCCTCGTTAAAGGCATTAGCCGTAATAGCGACAATATAGGGTGAGCCATACAGGTTGGGGTTTTGTCTGATCCGGCGCGTACAGTCAAAACCATCCATGTTTGGCATCTGACAATCCATCAGGATCAATGGGATCCGTGCGCCTTCTAAAATGGTTAACGCGTCCAGGCCATCATTGGCTTTGGTCAGGCTGCAGCCGGTATGCTCCATCAATTTTGCTGCAACTATTTGGTTTATTGGGTTGTCTTCGACCAGTAATACATTCAGCCCGCTCAAGTCAGGTGCACTGACATGTTGCGTCTCTTCGTGCTGAGCCTCTCCGGCCAGCGCAGGAATAATCACCGTAAACGTACTGCCTTTCCCCCAGGCGCTATCAAGCTTAATGGAGCCACCCATTGCTTCTGCCAGGCGTTTACATATTGTCAATCCAAGGCCGGTACCACCGTATTTGCGCGTTGTTGACACATCTGCCTGAATAAATTCGCCAAACAGCAGTTTCTGTTTTTCCTGCGCAATGCCTACACCGGTGTCAGCGATAGCTATGTGTAAAGCCTCGTCATAGTAACTGGCAGTGAGTTTAATACTACCTCGCTCAGTAAACTTACCTGCATTACTGAGCAAATTGTTGATAATTTGTGTTACCCGCAGCTCATCCAGTTTTAGATATTGCGGCACAGCATCCGCCACCTCATAACTAAAAACTACGGCTGTTTTCATGCCGGTTTTGCAAAATGACGTTGTCAGCGACCGTAACATCCTACGAAATTCCACATCGTGTCGGTCCAGTGCCAGCGCGCCCGCCTCTATCTTAGAGTAATCAAGGATATCGTTCAGGATCAGCAACAGGTTATGTGCCGACTGATAGATAATCTGCAAAGACTCTGCAACCGATGGTTCATGAGTTTGACGCTGCATATCTGCGGTCATACCAATAATACCGTTAAGTGGTGTACGAATTTCATGGCTCATATTTGCTAAGAACAGGCTTTTTGCCGAACTGGCTTTATTTGCCCTGTCCAGCGCATCGATCAGTTCTTCCGTCTTTTCCTGAACCTGGCTCTCTAACTGGGCGTTAAAATTCTTGAGCTGTGCGTTTAGAGACTGGTTTTCCTGGTTCGCCTTTTGTAACTTTTTAAAACTCATCGAGAGTTTAAATGCAAGCTGGGTAAACTGCTGTTGCAACGTGATCACTTCAAGAAAAGTCGCTTCCTCACGGGGTGACAAATCATCATTACGGCTGGCAGGATCAAACCCGTTCAAACGGCTACTTAAGTCATGCATCGGATTGATCAGCATCCGGGTTAGTTTGCTCACTAATACGCTGCTAAGTGCGATTATAAACAGGGCAAGAAAAAAAGACTGTCCCCAGGCCGACGCAACCGCCATATTGACATACTTGCGTTCGATGAGACTAATTACCTGCCAACTAAACTGCTCTGAACGCACACTACGACGATAAAATACCTCTTCCGTTTTACCAATATACAGATTCAGATCGTCATTCGTGAGCGAATTCAACGTTGCTTCATCAAGCGCATCCAGGGTATTAAAATCAGACTTTAAGGAGCTAAATACCACCTTGTTGTCGCTGTCGAGGATCATCAGGTGCCCCATATGCGACAAGACCCGGGGAATAAACTGCTCAAATGTATTAAAAAATACCGAGCCTTCTACAATGCCGGCAAAGTCTCCCTCATTATAAATTGGTGCAGAGATGGCGACAATTGAATCATCACCAAACCCTCTGCCACGGAAAATACCAGACACAAAGCCATTGGGGTAATACGGCGCCTGGATAAAATACTGACGATCAGATACAGCCGGCACTTCTCCGGCCAGGCTCGTCCTCAGTGTATCGGGATAAAAATGGCTAACCAGCCCACTTGCATCTGCTGAAATAGCAGTACGAATATTCGGATATGACTCAACCAGCCGGGTGATCGTTTGCTGCGGGTCCAGCCCGGCTTCGATATTGTGCGCGGCGTCCGCGAGCGCCCGGCGATGGTTGCCCAAAAAGCTGTCAATACGTTGCGCTGTTGTGTTTGCCACATCGCTTAGCTGCGCCCGCACTTCAAATTCGATGCGCTCGTAGTGGCTGTTGGTCAGCATGATAGTGGTCACCAGCACTACCAGAATAATGAGATGACTGATCATATAATTCAAAATGCGATAGAGCGGCTTGGCTTGCCACAACTGCTTAAATAAGAATAACGACAACAGATCGACAATAACCAGACAAATGGCGGCATTGATAAAGTATTTGGCCAGTGCGGTCATGATCACCAGCAGGTTGAGATCCAGGGCAAACTTACCAAACAAGAAAAGTAATGGGATCCCGAACAATGCCCAAAAGGCCAGGCCCCGCATAAACAAGGGCTTATTGGGCCTGACACAAAAGATCTGTAACCAGGCAATTTCCAGCAAAAACACCATAGAGGGCCAACAGTGGCCCCAACGGTAAAATATAAACGCGGCACCAATCGCCACACACAATAAGGCATAGCGCCAACCCAATGACATCAGCGCGAGAATAACGAACAACTGACCCAGCAGAAACTCGGAACTATCCAGGAACCATAACGGGAGCAGGTTAGCAAAACCACCCAACAACCCGAGCACAACCGCTATTGCGATCTTAGGTAATGCAGCTATTTTCCCGAACAATACTCAGGCTCCTCTTTATCTCAACACTCACAGAACCCAAAGACACGATATCACTGCAGCAAAGCTCTGGTGTTCCAGCCAGCTATCTGGTCATTGCCTGCATTATTTAAACTCAGGCCACCAGATTTACGCTGACTGATAATTTTTATTTTATTGATACTGTTAAAAAGTAAAGGAAAAACTGAGTTTTGCCAAGTTTAGTGGTCGGGACAATCGTGACTTTCTATTTGTAAAACACATTGTTTGACGGCATAGGTATTTACCAACGCCCGTTCTACCTCTAAACGACATGCTTCATCATGCATTTCAATCGTACAATGGTGTTTAAGTACAATGTGCGCGCCAACCGTTAACTGACTGTCCAGCATAGTAACCGTGACATTGTGTACACTCTCAACATGCTCGGTCGACAAGATTAACCGCTCCAGCTTGTCGACAGCCGGTAACATTTGCGTCTTTTCTGTCAGCCCCTGGATGCAGGTATAAATGACCTTGATACCGGTAAACAAGACAAACACGGAGATCAGCATACTCGAAACAATGTCGATCACCTGCCAATTAGTGAGGTGGATCAGTACGCCAGCCACAAAGGTGGAGATAGTAGACAGTAAATCAAAAAAGGAATGTAAAAAAACAGCGTACACATTGATACTGTCTTTACGCCCTTTATATAACACCCAGGCCGATGCACCGTGAAACAAAAATCCCACGGCTGCAATGCTTGACATAGCAAAGGCATTTACATGGAGATCGTGCCCTTGCGCGTGATGTCCAAGTCGCTCGCCGCCTTCAAGCAAAATGATCGCTGCGATGGATAAATACAGTAACCCATTGAACAGACCGCCGGTATACTCGGCTTTCTTATATCCGTCATTGTAGGTTTTCGCTAACTTAATTGCGACAGCTGAAGCGATTAGCGCAATAAGCAGAGAACTATTGTGCACAAATAAATGCCCGGCATCGGCTAGCACCGCCAATGAATTGGCGTAATACGCACCTACAACCTGAATTATCATAAAGGTACATGTGAGTGCAAGTGCAATTAGAAGTCGATTACGAGACGCTTGGTGTGTTGTCAGATCGGTCATTCGAGCAGTTTAATGCCTTATAAAATACAGCTGGGGAAATGATAAAGAGTCGCAATTGTACCCTGATTTCAACAGCTGCGCATCAAAAATGTCAGCAACAGGTAATATAAATCAGGCACTCAGTCGTTTATGCAGCTCTGAATAACTTAACACTGCCTGCTCAAACAGGCGGACCTGCTCATGGCTAAACTGACAACGGGTATACCTGAGGATATCCAAAGACACTTCACTCACTTTACAGCAATCCGTTGGTCGGGTTGGGCTAAACTCTGCATCATCCGGAAACACCACGACCCAACGCACACCAAATGGCGTGTTTAACACGCCAGCCAGTGTTGAAGCTCGCTGTGCTGCTGCCGTCAGTGGGTTTGCAAGATAGTGTGTTTTGTTTTTATGCCGACAAGGCCAGACCTGGCTATCCGTTTCAACGACTACCAGGCCGCTTTGTTCAGCCACAACGACAACAAAAACGCCGAATGGCGACAACACCACACAATCCAGAGATAACGCATCAAGCTGATTGGGATATAGATGACGGCTAAGTATCGTGTAGTTTTTCGCATCCAATGATGTGGTCAGGCTCTGATAAACCTGCCATTTCAGTCTGTCTGCCGCAGCTTTATCGGCATCGCGTTTACGTAAAAACACATAACGACCGACTGTCCACGCCAGATAAGTCACAAAGCACAATGCAACCAGGTTAAGCACTGTAAAGTCTGACACAGCATACTGTGTAACTTCAGCCTCGACCAACTGATTTTCCTGATGCGCTGCACTGAGCGAATGTCCGTTCAGGTCTTCCGCTGCTGCAATATCAGGCATAGCCAGCGCGTTCGCCAGACCACTGCAAACAATCAAGAAGCAAGCCAAAATCCATCTATTCATGCCTTCACCTTCTTTAGCGTTGAGCCAGTGCGTTAAGTGTCCACGCCTCCAATATACCATCACTACTTAGTGTCAGGAGCGTGTGGTTATCCGCAGCATACATGTCCACTATGGTCGCACCATCGTGAATAAAGCTAATTTGCCAGGTTCCTAACTCTTCACCACTTTGCGTATTCCAGATACTCAAATGCGATTTAGACGAAGAGGTTGCAAGTAGTTTACTGCCCTTAATAAACAGAGCTTTACGAAATACTTTAAAACGCGACATATACTGTAATTCGCTGATACTTTGTCCGTCGGCCAGTGATGTAACAACCTGCTCGTTCAATGCATCAGAAGCAAATAAGGCTGAAAAATCGTCGCGCACAGCCACACTGGTCACCCGGTGATCAAACTCTTTCATAAAAATAGGCTCAGCAGAGCCAAATTTCCACAATGCCAGTTTGCCGTCCTGCGCCCCGGTTACAAATAACTCGCCTTTATCATCCCAGAACACATGTTGAACCGGCCGGGAATGCGGCGCAAAACGATTATTTATCTGGGTATGCAAATCGGCCATATTAATCGTGCCGTCAGCCATAGCGACAATGGCTTTATCATTTTTCGGGGATATAGCCATGGCTGTGATCACCGCACCGGGGGTCACGCCGCCAAATGCCACCTTGGTGACCAACTTACCTTTACTCAGTGACCAAAAAGCCAGTTCGGTCTCGCTGGCAATCACCAGCATCTGCAGGTCTTCAGACAGCGCAATATCTCGCACAAACTCAGGGGTTTTATCTTCAGGCACTGTGAACTCTGTTTGTTGAGTAGCAACATCCCAAACCTGAATTTGTTTTTGATTGTCAAATGTTACTAGCTTTGTACCATCTTTTGAAAAATGGCCCATTACAATGCCACTGTCATTCAGTCTGCCAACATTGCCCTTACTAAGCTGGATCTCTTCATTACATGCACTTAATACAAGCACACATATCAGGACCAGCATTCCCCTTAACCACATAATTCTACTCGTGACACCACTAAAAACCGCCATTATACGTGTAATCGTTGAGAGTAAAAAGTACGCCTCGGCTTTCACCTGGCTACGAGGTTGACTAGCTTAACCAACCGTTGCACCTGCTTCTATTACATCTCAATTACACCCTACCTGAGGTACCTGCAGCAAGAACCACACCATCCCTTAATCACGCTGTAGTAAGGTGCTGATCTGCCAAAACTCTATAAAACCATCACTGCTCAGAGTGCGCAGTTCGCCCTGAGAATTCGTATACATATCAAGAATGGTTGCATCACGACTCTGGGCCTTTATGTAATAAGCGCCAATTTCCTGACCGTTTTGTGTGTCCCATAAAGTCCACCAGGCTTTAGTTGAGCCCGTCGCCAAATATCGCTGATCTGCGCTAAAGGCTGCGGCCCTGAACCATCTAAATCGCTCCGGGTAGCGCAAGTTAACATCGTATTCAGCGTCTGAGTAAATAGAGAAAATGCGTTGCTCATTGAGCGCATCAGATGCAAACAGTCGCGCTTCGTCAGGACTTTGAACCACACTGGTAATGCGTCTGTCAAAAGTAAAACGACGTTTTGTTGCCAGAGTGTGTGCATCGTAAAGCAATATCTGACCATCGTGCCCCGCACTGAGTACACTCTGACCTTGTGCACTCATTGCGATGTGCACCACTTTGCTGTCGTGATACCTGGCTTTTTTGACCAACTGATTATCCAGGTCCAGCACGTTAACGGTGCCATCGTTTAAGCCAACCAGTAATAAATGAGGGCGATTATACAAACGCATTACCGATATTTTTGCCAGCTCTGAGGTAGGGTGAACCGTCACAGTTCCTAACTGCTTACCCTGTTCGACGTCCCACAATTCAACCGATGTGCGATAGCCTATCGCCAGCAGCCTGTTATCTTCACTAAGACTGAACGCCAGTATTTTACCTTTTGCATTGACCGGTTGAGTAATAGGGTCAACTCTTTCAAACAAGCGAGTCTGAGTTGCAACATCAAAAACGGCCAGCTTATCGCCCGGATTATGCAAAACGACATAATTGCCATCGACTGAGAACTGGCCCTGTACTGCACTGTGTCGCAAATTAATCAGCTGAGTGTCATTGTTCTGATGGGCGGCATCGCAACCGCCTAAACCAACCACGGTCAGCACAACCAGGCCAACAAACAGATGTGTTGCAAATTGAGCCACCCGGATCACCTCCCGTCTCTCATGTAATCTGCTGTAATGTACAAATATCAACCAAACGTATACCTTTTGACCTGCTTGCCGAGAACTGGTTCATCAGGCAGCGTCTCTTATTTCCCCTGGCAGCAGAGTATGCTGCCAGTCTTTTGCATTAGGCGCTATACTTGGTCTAAGGTGTCTGTTCAGGAGGTTCCTATGCCTAGCCCACCAAAGCGTTCAGCTAAAGGTCATGTTACCGACCATAGCTCAGCCCTGAAAAAAACGCTCAGTCCGGACAAGCGCAAACAATTTGCCCAAAAAGCCAATCAGGCGTATGAGAAAAAGCACCCTGAAGAAGTCAATATAAAGAAGGAAATTGCCAAAAACAAGGCTGACAGAGAGGCCAGATCCGTTGTTTACAGGCTCGAATTGGTGTTGTTTTTTATCGTACTCGGAGCCATTATCGTACGGCTTGTATTTATGGATGGGTGAGGCGCCATGCCACAGCAAGTGGCATGGCAAGCCTGTTAGTTTTCCAGCAACTGATATAAACGACTGGTCACGCCATTGGTCCAGCCAAAGCCTTGTTGAACCAGGTATTCACCGCCACCGGCTCGCACACCAGGCTCGACCACATTGTACTTTTCAAGCAAACAACCGTGCTGTTCAAAATCGCGCTCCAGCATCGCAAGCCAGCGTCTGGCAATACTGGTTGCCAGCTTCTGATACCCGTAGTTTAGCAAGCCATTGACCGCAAACCATTGCAGTGGTGCCCAGCCATTTGGACTGTCCCATTGCTGTGTGGTATCGGTCAGCGTGGTGACAAGCCCGCCCGCTTTTAGAAAGTCTTGCTCCAGTCGCTGCACCATAGCTTCGGCCTGCGGTTGGCTGGCCATACCCAAAAACAGTGGCACAACCCCAGCCAGTGACATTACCTGACTGCGTGTTTGCAAAGCAATATGATAGTCCATAAACCAGCCCTGCTCTTTGTCCCATAAATAGGCCTGGATCAGACGCTTGCGCTGTTGAGTCAGTTGCAGGAAATAAGCACTTTGCTGAGCCTGGCCGAGCGCGGCATAACACTCACTGAGCTGCCACTCCAGTTGCTGCAACAGCGCATTCAGATCGACAGGGATACGTTGCACCGTATTGATACTGCACAGTTGCTCGGGGTCATCCAGCCAGCGGCTGCTGAAATCCCAGCCCGATTCGCAGGCGGCACGAATATTTCGATAGAACATAGCACGATGCTCAGGCTCCAGCATCTCGGCGGCCTCAATGTCCTCTTTATAAGACTCAGGTCTCGGCTGCGCACAGTCATCCCAGAACCGGTTCATCACGCCACCGCAGGGCATACGCACAACCCGTCGACTTTCACTCAGCTGGTCGTTGAGTTTTTCACTGTCTGCCATCCAAAAAGCGTGCTCGGCTTGTAACGCTTCGGTTACTTTTTTTAGCCAGGCCTGGTCCTGATGATGCGTTTGCCACAGCAAAGACACCATCAGCGCGGTCACTGGCGGCTGCGAGCGACTGGTGTAATAACTGCGATTGCCATTGGGCACATGACCAATGCGCGCTATCAGGCTGACAAAATTATCGAGCATGTTAGACACTTGATCGGTACGACCGGCATCCAACAGTCCCAGCGCGGTAAAATAACTGTCCCAGTAGTAAATTTCATTAAAGCGACCGCCGGGAACAGTATAGCTCGCAGGCAAATCCAGTAATGACGAGGCATTGCCCGCCTGTGGTGCACGCTCAAGACGTACCCATAACTGGCTGATATAGTCTTTAACCGATTTCGCATGCAGTGCCGCCAGCTCAGGTTGCGGCGCAAACTCAAAGTGTTGGGCAACGAAGGCCGCCAGGTCCTCTGGCATCTCGCGATCATACAGAGTGCAAGCCTGCTCCCAGCTGGTTTTTGGAATGGCATCGGCAAAGTGCTTACTGTCGGAAAAAATGGCCTGCATTTGCACCGCTTTAAACAAGTTTGACTGTTCAAACTGCATCGGGAACTCCTAAAGTGCGCAAGCGCTGGTCTGTGCCTGAGCGCGTCGCTTAAACAAAAATAACGTAATGGCAATGCCGAACATGGGGATCAGAGACAGATAAAACGCCTGCTGGCCGCCGATGTATTCAAATACAAACCCGGTGATCAGCGAGCCAGTGGTGCCACCCAGAGCCGAGAAAACCACTATCAGACCGGTCATTGGGGCATGCAGGCGCTCGGCCAGACTGCTCAGCATCACTGAGTTAATCACCGGGTAAATGGGTGCCATCAACAGGCCAATCAAAGGCATCAGGTAGGCCGCAAGCGGCGCATCAAACAGGCTATTCACCGCACGTGGTTCAAGGTTTTCAGTCATAGGTAAGGTCAGCAACACCAGTGCCGCCATGCCGATCAGGCACACATTCAGTAGGCTGTACCAGTGAACATGTTTGAGTAACTGACCTGCCAGCAGGCGACCTATCGCCAGACTGGCAGCAAAAATACTGGTTAGCTGAACCGCAATATCAACCGGTAAATTTAAAACCTGATTGTTGAATGTGGGCAGCCAGGTACCTACTCCCTGCTCTATGAGCACGTATAAGAATGCCGACAGCACAAACACCAGCACCAGGGGCTGATATGCCAGTCTCAGCATACCCATAAACTCGTCTTTCAGAGGCAGTTCGTTACTGTGTTGTGGCTTTTTCATCGGTGCACTGAGCACCAACAGAGCCGTGACCAGCGTCAGCGCGCCAAGCAGGTAGTAGACATTAAGCCAGGACAACGAATCGGCCTGCTCACCGATAAACGCCGCAAAGATCCAGTAACCACTGAGCACGCCCACCATAAACAAGCCTTCAATGGTGTTGAGCAAGCTGGAGTGCCCCTTTGCATCCTCTGTGACCTGGCCAATGAGCGCATACACTGTCACCTTGACTATGGCAAAGGCACAGCCAACGCTGGCGAATAAGGCTTTTAATGCCCAGAATGCCCCAAGCACAGGGGTGAGCAGACACATAACTGAGACCACAAATAGCGCCCCCAGCAGCGCCAGCCGATAACCAATGCGTGGAATAAACGAGGCAACAAGGAAAGATACAATGGCGATGGGTATGTCTTTAAAGCCCTCCAGGCTGGCAGCCTGAGCTTTTGACACGTCAAAGGTGTTGATCGCCTGCAATATGACAGTGCCGACACTGTTGAGCAAAATCGCAAACAAAAAGTAGCAGGCCGCCATGGCCACCACGACTCTGGTGTGCTTCATAAAGGTACTCTGTAACCATTCAATAACAGTCAGTCTAGCCGTGCCAATTTATTTTTGCAATCGTTTGCAATTTAAAATTTAAAATTTGCTCGGTTCGTTTACAGAGGCAGCCGTGGGGGCACCCGATAGTTACGGTGCTAACCGGCCCAGCAACACTCAGCTCGACTGACGTTTAATCAGCTCCACATCCAGCTGGGTGGGCTGCGGCTTATCGCCATGCAATTGAGCCAGTAACTTGTCGACCAGCACTTGCCCGGCCAGACGGGTATTTTGTTTAATTGTGGTCAGTGACGGCGAGCTGATATCCGCCATCGCAATATCATCAAACCCAACAATGCGAACATCATTGGGAATACTGACATAGCGTTCTTTCAGAGCTTTCATTGCGCCCAGAGCAACCATATCACTACAGGCAAAAATACCATCAAAGCTCAGGCCTTCGCTAAGCAAAGTCTGGTTAATCACGTCATACGCAGCCTGACTGGTAATGTCGATTTTCAGTAACGAGGCCGTTGCGTCAGGTGTTTTATCTATCTGATGGCAATAGCCACGATAGCGCTCTGCCAGCTCCGCATGGGCCGGGTCGCCTATAAACATCAATCGGCGTGCGCCCTGATCCAGTAAATGCTGGGTTGCCGTACAGCCCGCCTGATAGTTGTCACTGCCGACAATTGGATAATCCCCTTCAGTTTTAGGGTCGCCCCACACTACCAAAGGCGTGCCCGCACTTGCCGCCCGTTCGATACGTGCCTGCTGTTTACCCTGGCCAACCACAATCACCCCATCGGCGCGGCGGCCATCGATGAAATAGCCGTGCCAGTCATCCCCAGCCATATAAGAATTTGACAGCAGCAGCTCATAGCCCTGTTGATTGACCGCCAGATTGATGTCACTCACCACTTTAAGTAAAAAAGGGTCATCAATTGATTGCTCCGTCTCAGCATCGAAGTTGATCAGCACCGCAATAACATTGGTTTTTTGTAATCTGAGACGGCTGGCTGCAGCATTAAGACTGAAGTTGTGTTTTTTCGCCAGCGCCTGCAACTTATTGCGGGTTTCCTCTTTGATCAGCGGATTATTATTCAGTGCCCGCGATGCGGTAGACGTCGACACGCCAGCCAGTTTTGCCAAGTCCGCGAGTTTCATTTTTTTTGACTGCATCTTTACCGCACCACCAAAGAACTATTGTAACAAGTTGAATATATTAATTTTAAAGACAGTGTCAATGTCCGTAAACTGCATTATAGCGCAGCGTTTACTCACCTGTCTTACCTTTTCTGAACGCATTTAAGTACTCATCGGTCCAGTAACAGGTTTGCTGAAGTGGGCCAAAAAAGTTGCAAACACCCTATTGCAAACGTTTGCATAACGTTCTATTTTAAAATGACGCCGCGTGCATCCTTTGCTCTGTCGTGTTTTAACAAACCGAACATGACAGACGGCGCATAACAATAGCAATGAGCACAGCCTGAGCTGTGCAGACACTGACAACACATATGACAACCAAGGGGGCAGTTCCTGTGAACCTAGGCAACAAATACTCTTTAATCGCATCCGCGGTGGCAGCAGCCATTACCGTATCGGGCGCTGCACAGGCGCAGCAACAAGCCACAAAGCAAGACAAAAAAGTCGAAACCATCATTGTATCGGGTACACCCGGTGGTGCCGGTATCCGTAAACTGGACGCCAGTTTTGCAGTGACTAACGTCGATGCCGTACAAATTGAACGCCTGGCGCCAAAAAGCACGGCGGATCTGCTTAAATCTGTACCTGGGATCTGGGTTGAGAGCTCAGGTGGTGAATCCGGTGCCAACGTATTTGTACGCGGCTTTCCAGGCGGTGGTGACGCACCATTTTTGACCGTTAGCCTGCAGGGTTCGCCTATCTACCCAGCCCCGACTTTGTCGTTCCTGGAAAACTCGTCTATTTTCCGACTTGATGAAACCATTGCCCGGATGGAAGGCCTGCGTGGCGGACCAAATCCGGTTGTTTCAAACGGCCAGCCTGGCCTGACAACCAACTTCCACCTCAAGCGTGGCTCAGAAGATACCGAAGGCACAGTTAAATACACCACCTCAGATTACGGATTACAGCGTATCGACGGCGTACTCAGTGGTGAACTCAGCGATGATTTCTACTACATGATTGGTGGCTATGCAAAACGCTCTTCCGGGATCCGTGATGCGGGCTTTACCTCAGAAAAAGGCCACCAGTTCACCATTAACCTGACCAAAGAATTCGACAATGGCGAATTCAATGTCTATACCCGTCAAACCGACGACACCGGCGCCTGGTACCTGCCAACCCCGCTTAATGTGGATGGCATTGATGCAGGCTTTACACAGTTGGGTACCCTGAACCGCCAGGCCGTCATTCATGTTGCCGGTCAGGACATGGAGATTGACCTGGGTGAAGGCCGCGGCTGGAAGGGCCATGTTTCGGGCGGTAGTCTGAAACTGGAACTGGCTAATGGCTGGCAGTTGATAGACCGCTTTAGCCTGACAAACGGCGACGCAAATACCTATGGTCTGGTGCCTGACGGTGCAGCAACAACCTTAGCCAGCGTGGCTGATGACGGTATCAGCGCAACAGGTGCTGTGACCGGTACTGTTTACGACGGCGATACCTGGGTACAGAACTATGGTCGCTGGGTTGTGCTTAAAGAGATTGAGGCATTCACCAATGATTTAGCCATCAGTAAAGCGTTCTCATCAGTGAACAGTGCCTTTGGTATTTACACGGCAACCACTTCAGCAAAAGACTGGTGGAGCCTGGGCAACTCTGCATATCACGTACTCACCGCTGGAGGCGAGGCGCTCACTGGTATTGAGTGTAACAACAGCGCAGACGGTTGTGGCTTTAATTACGACATCAACAGTACTGGCGACGCAACCACAGTGGCGTTTTACACCACCCACAGCTATCGTGCTACCGACTCTCTCACGCTGGATTTAGGCCTGCGCAGCGAAAAGCACGAAGTTGACTACTCGGTGGATGAAGGGCTGGACGGCACCATCGACAAGTTTGTTACCTATGATGAGCGCAAAACCTCCTGGACCCTGGGTGCCGACTTTAAACTGAATGACCAAAGTGGTGTGTTTGCGCGTATGAACAAAGGCTACAAAATGCCTTACTTTGACGATTTTCGCGACAACTACGGCGCCTATCAGGGTGGTGAGCGTCTGATCAAAGAAGTGACCCAGGCTGAGATCGGCTATAAATACATGGGTGAAAGCAGCGACGTATTCGCCACATTATTTGCCAATGAAGTACAGGGCGACACTTTTGTGCGCAAACCTGGCGACCCTGCGGAGATCCTAACCAACGAAGCCATGGGTATTGAGGTCGATTATAACTTCAATCACAGCTCTGGTTTTAGTGTCAATATGAATGCCACATGGCAGAAAACCGAAATCACAGAAAGTCCGAACAATGTCGGTAACGAAGCGCAACGTCAGCCTGGCTGGCAGGTACGTGTGACCCCGAGCTACGAATTCGAGCTGGGCGATATGTTTGCCACTGTGTACGGGACGATTTCAGCGGTGGATGACCGTTTTGGTAACAATGAAAACACAGTCGTTCTTGATGGCTACGAGAAGTTTGACCTGGGCTTTACCCTGGAACCAACGGAGCAGGTAAAACTCATGGTATCAGTGGATAACCTGACCGATGAGCAAGGCATCACCGAGGGAGATCCACGCAATGCCGACGCACCAAACGGCCGTTATATTATGCCACGCAGTGTTAAGCTCAGCGTCAGCTATAGTTTTTAATGCCTAATTGTGCCTTCACATTGAACAAGTGTTGAGTGAAACGGGGATAACTCCTCCGTGAATACCATCCAGCCCGGACGCTACTGCCGGGCTTTTAAACTTAACACGGTTTGACATGACACATAGTGCCTATTACTGCTTTCATAAGCGACGGCCCGGCAAACCAGTATCGCTGCGCATGTGCTTTTTCAACTTCCTTTTGGCTAGCCACCCGAAACAGAAAAAAACATCATGAAAAATAACAATGCTATGATAACGTGCCCGCAATAATACCTTCGAGCTTTGCTATGTGGTGTGAGTAAAGAGTCTTCGGACAGGTTATTCCACTCCTTGATAATTGTGTTAATGTGAGCAGGTAAATCCCCTTCAAGCAATAGTTTCTCTTCTTGTTTAAACAGTAATTCTTCTATATCCCGAGCTAAATTGGCGTAACGAGCCGCTGAAGAGCGATGCATTTCAGCCCTTTCGCCAAACCTGGCCTGACTCACTATGCCTGAGATGACAGCTGCAATCCCCCCTATAAAAATGACAATGTGCTGATGCTTAATACTGCCCCAAAACACTTTAGCAGGATCATGAGCAATAAATGAAAACGTTGTTACAAACACAGTGGAGTAGACCAGCACAAAGCCTAGTAGTTGCGACAAATTAAAGAGCTTTTCCGCTCTCCTATAATGCCCATCACGCGCTTCTTGACAGCGTTTTAACCAAGTGCCCAGCCGGCTATCGTTCTCAGATCCCATTTTATCGTGATGTTCTGTAGCTGTTTTTTGCATTATGTATGACTTGTTAAAATAAAGTGGATTCATTTTACAAGATTCTCTTTTTATTTGATATATAGCCAGGGGAATATTGTCTGTTGGCCTCGCGGCCAGGCAAAATGAATCTGTTACTAAGCATACCTCGATTTGGAACCCTCGAAGGCTATCTTACATGACCAAGATAGAGGCTATTGTTTGACATTTGGATGTAGGATATTTTTCCGTTTACTTGTCTCACTTTATGGCTAAGGTGCTTTTTTTCACTTTTATCACTAAACTCTATAACACAACAATATAATGATGACTCTTTGCACTGTTTCGCTAAAAAATGGGGGAAATATCATGAATATTGAAGATGTTCGCAACGGAGAATGGGTGGAATATCATAAACATCCAGTCGAAGTGCTCAGTATTGATAAACAGCACAACATGGTGACAATTTATGATGCGCGTTTGCAGAGCAAGGTCGACGTCCACATTGACGAGCTGAAAGATGATCCACAGTGCCACTGCGACTCATATTTGTATTTTTGATTCTAGGTGCCTTCAAATAAGGCCTGCCATGTACTTTCTTTAGCAGAACCTGTTTGAGGGCACTTACGGCTTTGGAAATCTGCCCGGTGCACTGTGTCAGACCTTAACCGCCATCACTACCAAAACAGCCTTTTGCACCACAGCCAAAACCACGGCCACCATAAACGCTGCGTACATAAACACACAACCCTGTTATCTTTGCCGCAATTCACAACATTTTAAGTGCAAGCGCTCAGGTACTCTACTTGAATCCTTGCGTGATACCCCGAAGTATCTGCTGGTCTGGATTTTTTACGAACTGTGATTACACTTAATAGTCAATACTTTAGTAAGGATAGGCAAGATGACTGTCAAACGGACCAATAAAGAAATGGCAAAAGATGCCGCATGTATCGCAGGCGAAACTTTATTATCACCCGGTGTCAGCCTGCTGGCCCAGGGTAAAGGCAAACTTGGCCTGGCTCATGCTGGAGCAGGTCTGGCAGCCAAGTTGGCGCTGGGGCCGGTAGGTATGCTTTTTGTTGCCGCTAACTCCTACTGTTTGAGCAAAACAGGACAGAGTTTACTCACCCAGTTCACCACCACGAAAGGCGCTGGTGACCAGAGCTTGCGACAAGAAGTGTCGGAAGCGTTGGAGCAAGGACAGCCCATAGAGCAAGTAATCGAAAGCGTAATTGAAGATGTGGAAGATATCTATTATGAGAGCAAGTCGTCTTAGACTATCGCCCTTAATAATCAGGTAAAAAGATCCAACAACTTCTTTGGGGCTACCTAATCGCTGGAACATTTCCTTGTTCAGAAACCTGTAATTGCCACAAGGCAGCATAATCGCCGTTCCTTGCCAGCAACTGTTCATGTGTGCCTGCTTCACTGATCTCACCATCCTTAATATGGTAAATCGTGTCAACATAACGAATACTCGATAAACGGTGGGCAATAATAATCACAGTGCAAGTATGAGATATTAAATCAACAGCTTGCCGTATTGCGGCTTCCGTTTTATTGTCAACTGCCGATGTGGCCTCATCCAGAATCAGTATTGCGGCATTTTTAAGTACGGCCCGCGCAATAGAAAGCCGCTGGCGTTGACCACCTGATAGTTTGTGCCCTCTTTCGCCGATCTGCGCATTAAAGCCGTCCGGGTGAGCATCAATGAATTCAAAAGCTTGTGCTATTTTACAAGCCGCGACCACTTCGTCGAATGTTGCATCAGGCCGACCATAGACGAGATTGTCATAGATGGATCCATTAAATAAAAATGGCTCCTGACTCACTAAAGCAATGGATTGTCTCAGGCTTTTTAAACTTACCTGCTCTATGTTCTTACCATCAATATAAACCTGCCCCTGCTGCGCCTGGTAAAAGCCAAGCAACAACTTGATAAGTGTACTTTTCCCTGATCCGGTAGGCCCAACAAAGGCGACTTTCTTGTTGGCCATGACCTCAAATGAGACCCCTTTAATCACCTTGTGTTGATCATAACCAAAATGAATATTGCTAAATTCTATACCACCGACCCCCACTGTAAGCGGCTGCTGGTCGTCTCGCGAAATCATTTCAGGCTCAATACTTAACACCGCACTAAGGCGAGTTGCCGCAGCCTTAGCATCTCGATATAAAGACTTGCCGTACTCCAACCCAGTCGCTGAGTTCAGTATGCTCGGTGCAATACCAATCTGCACCATGAACTCTGTAGTGCCGATACCTCCGCGCAGTACGTTCATACACCCATAGACAACAGGCCCCATGATCCCCATTACAAAGATAAGCTCGCTCGTGCTGGAATAATAGGAGTTTTCCTTATCCAGTCTGACTGTGTGTTCGCAGGCCGTGTCTTTAGCGCTACAAAACCGCTCAAACTCAATGCGTTCAGCGGTGAAACTTTTGACTGTAGACAGGCCATTTAAGTTATTAGACAGCACCTTTCTGTAGTTGTCTGTCAGTGCCCCCGCTTTACTTGCCTGTTCACGAACACTGGCCTGATGACGCTTATTGAGTTTGGTAATCAATGGCACCGGAAGCAAGCACAGCGCAAAAGCAATCGGAGAAATAGCAAGTATAATCACAGAGCTAAACACCATAGTTGTTGCTTTGTCTGTAAACTCAGCCGGCGTGTAATTAAGAAAGCGCTTGATGATATCAACATCATGGCTCACCAGATGCTGAAGTTTATCAGGGCTTTGACTGTCTAAATAAGGCATAGGCAGCGATTGTATGTGGGCAAATACTCGCTCACTCATTTTTTTGTCTATTTCATTTGAGTACTTGCTCCAGTGCTTGTTTTTATAGTGAGCAGTGACTGACTCAGCACCTTTGGAGAGTCCGAACGCCCCGGTAAAGAAGGCCAGTTGTGCCCCTTGGGATAAACCTATTTTTGTCAGTACGGCAATGGGCGACAACACACTTGAGATCATCAGACCCGTCATAATGGGAGACAGTATCTTAAAGAAAGAGTTTATGGCACTGGCTCTCATAGCGGTGTGCCTCATTGCCCGACATTGTTCGTCTTCAATTCGCTGCACCAAGCTATACAAGTGGTTTTCATTTAGCCTTTGTTTGAATCCGTCCAGTCCTGTTTTACGGGAAGGACAAAGGCTTGCAGCGCAACCGCCTTGCATTTGACAGTGCTGTATTGCTTGCTTAAGTAGCCTCTGTATTGTTTTCGTTTGCCAGCAAGACGGATCAAACAGCAATAAGATCCTGCCTGTCATCGGGTTGGCCGTTACTTGTATCATACCAGGCTGTTTGCTCAGGTAATTGCTCAGATGTTTGGCAAGCACAGGCTGATTCAACATCCCCTCAATATGCCAACGCTCACGCCCGGACAGGGTCGATCTGGGATAGATGTGATTGTCAGTTAATATTGAGGCAGACATATTAATCCACATTCGATTTAGTGAGGTTGCACAAATTCATAGACTGGCCATTGCAATATCGCCGCTACAAATACTGATTTAAAAAATTAAGATAGTGATTAGATGCTGCAATTAAATTAGCTCTTCGCTTAAACCCATGCCCTTCATCATCAAACAGTACGTACTCTACTGGCACACCATTATTGCTAACAGCCTGAACAATTTCGTCACTTTCAACTTGCAATACTCGCTGGTCATTTTTGCCCTGCACTACCAGCAGGGGACGACAAATTTGAGAGGCATAGAACAGGGGAGAGACTCCCTTAAGCCTGTGATGATCCTCATCAGGATTTCCCATCACATCATAAATTCGTTTACGAACGCCCCCCATCCAGGGCGGAATACTGTTTAAAGTGCGCAACCAATTTGTTACACCAAATATATCAATCGCCAGCGCGAAAACATCGGGCTTAAAGGTCAATGCTGCAAGGGCTAAAAAGCCGCCATAGCTACAACCCATAATGCCAACACGCTCACCGTCCACCCACTCTAATCCACTCAGATACTGTTTGGCGTACAGGCAATCTTCTAAATCAAGGTTACCGTGTTGTCTGTCTGCCATATGAAAAAAAGTTTTTCCATAACCACTGGAACCTCTATGGTTTACCGCTAACACGGCATAACCGTTACTCACCAAATGTTGGATCACTGGATCGAACGTCTGCTGTGACTGATCGCCGGGTCCTCCATGTATCCAGAGCATGGCTGCTACGGGCGCATCTGCGCTGGCCTCACAGGGGCGATACAATAAAGCCGGAATCGATAATCCGTCAAAACTCGAATAATTAACCACTTGAGCACGGACAAGGCGTTGCTGAGGTAGTTTAGGGTTCTGTGCCTGAATGAGGCGTTTATGACTTCCATCAATATGGCAGATATGCAAACTGGCAGGGCAAGTACAGCTTTGAGTATAATAGCCGACCAGACTTTCATCGGGTGAAAAGCACAATCCGTAAGCGGAGCCCTCCGTCCGGGGAAAAGCACAGAGGGTCTGCGTGTTGGTGTCTGTTACCCGGGTATAGGTGTTAGCGTCACGGTTCACTTCACAGATCTGATAATGGCCCGATGGCGAAAAATAAAACGCCGTCACATCCCAGCCAAGTTGCATATAGTTAGCCGTTTTTCCCGTCACCAAATCTAATATCCATAGGTTCTTATACTCACAATCTTGATCGCTTGTATAAAACACGCTTTGACTATCCGGGGAAAAGCTCATTATCATGTGCCGCGCCTGGGCTTCGATTTCGCCCACCCGATAGCGGGGCTGGTAATTACAACGCTGACTTGCCGGTGTGTTTAAACAATAAAACACCAATTGATTTGCCCGACTGCTTAACTCTTTTTCACACGCCAGCCACATACCGTCGCGACTGATGCCACAGACGTTTACCTCGTCGACGTTGGTAAATACACGATGATTTGTATAGTCGTCCACACAATAGCAGTAAACATCATATACACTGGCTTCTCGCTGATTATTCAACAACCAAAAATGGTCACCGCTTTCGCTCCACTGTAAGAAGCTGGCTTTGAGGCCTTCACCAGGGGTCAGATCCCGACAATACCCATCGCACTCACACACCCAGATGTGATCAAGCTCATCACCGCTTTGGTCCTGACGATATAAAAATCGATAGTCTTTTGGAAAGTAACTTATGGCAAAGGTTGGCTGAGCTCTTGAGTGAGTTAACTGTTCTACACCGTTGGCTTCAGTGGCAACTCGGTATACATTCGCACAGCCAGACTGATCTGAGCTCAATAAATAATAAAGACCATCATACGAGCAAGATAAATCAGTTAAAGTGGTATTTCCATAAAAGTGAGATGCGTCAGTAATATCAGCACTAAGTGGGATCATCAGCCTATTCTCCCTGGTACCTTGTTACTTAAGTGATGGCGCGCCAACTGGGAGATGGCCTCCAAACGCCCTATCTCCTTTTGGCAAAGCGGTACCTGCTGACGCCTTATTTCAGCCCGTTCCTTTTGCGCAATACCAGCTAGGTATAGTTGTGCATAGTCTTCCTGATGCATATCTAAAATCGCGTGATTGAAGTCATCCTGGTGGATCCAGACGCTGGTTAATGCAACTCTGAAGCGGTCATATTCACTTAGGCTCAGTGGCATCTGCTCAACAATACTATTCGTCCCATGCAGCAGGTGACTATTAAATTGTATCGTCGTCCCTTTCATATAGTCATAAACTTGTCGCTCGAGTGCATTTTCATCATAACCAACGGTTAAATTGCCAAGTTGCCTTATGTCCCTTAGTACACCAGCGCGACTGCGGTAAAAATGCGTATTGGTCCTTGCCATTTGTTCATAGATTTGAAAATGTTTAGGGTTTTCACTGTCAACCACAAATAACCCAAGATCACTGGCAGACAAGCTCGGCATAGAATCTTTATAGAGCGCAGTCCAGAGCGTGATCATTCTGGATTGATAACCATTGTTTGCAAAGTAATGAATGCCACCATCCTGATGGGTGTTGTCCAGCCCGATCGTATCCCTGACTCTTAGCTTCCACAGTGAAAAGTACAATGGAACGTAGTGTTGATATATGCACTGAAAATGAGTTTGATAAAACTGGGTCGTTAAATCATACAGTGGAACAAATGCACCACCGGTAAAATCCTGAGATTGTTTGGTGTGCATAAAGTCAAACGCACTGTCCAATGCATCAACCATACAGTCGAACACTTTCGAGCCCGCTTGCTGACTAATATCAATATAGTTATTAAGCATGGTTATATTGGATCCAGTTGTGTCTTAGTCGTCTTCTGCGTGGTTTCCTGACATGAAAAATCAGGGTCAAGAAACAGTTCGCCCCCTTGTCCTTGCGCTAACAGCCGGGATAGAAACAAGCCCACGCCAGCAGTCCCGGTTGCATAATCTGTTGTAAGCCCGGCTAGTTTATCTCCGGGAAATGCAACACCTTCTCCAACGGCGCACTGATAAAGGCTTATCCGGTAAGCAATTGAATGCGCCTCCTGATGGTACCGGGCTTCTCCGGTTGCCTGATATAAATCCAGAAAAAACGTGCCTATACCGCTCATGCCAATAAAGGCGCCAGGGTAGATACAAAACTTGCCTTGCGTTGCCAACGCTATCTCTTTCGCAAGTGTCAGATATCTTTGCTCCTGAGTCACACTATAAAAACGAATCAGCACACAACCCAGCCCGGCAGAGCCAAACTGAAAGTAGGGATACGTTGTTTTTTCATTATAGTTTTTTCGCCATACCAGCTCGTTATTAATGCGCTCACCTCTGTCAATTTCAAATTGCAGACAGCACGTCGCACGTCGCAAGTCTTCCTCATTTTGTGTGATTTGGTACAAACGTAAAAAGAACAGAGCAATACCCGCATTACCATGGAGCAGACCAGAGTACGGCTGACCATCAAGATTCTTATAATACAAAGTGCCCTGATGCTCATTTAGCTGACGGGTGATTATATCCGCAGCCTCTATCGCCCCCGCTAAAAACTCCGGTAATTGAGTTTTACCGTAAAATTGCAGACATGCCAGTCCCCACCCGGCTGCACCGTAAAACAAGTCACAGGCATGTTTACGAAGCTCACTTTGAAGTACCTGCCTCATCAAACCAATCGCATCTGAATGATTACCACACTCATACATTACCCAGGCAATACCTGACAGACCAGAATAAAGACCCGGGGGCATATTTTCCATATCCTGAGCCTTTAACCCATTGATGGCTTTTTTCAATACTGGCTCAGTGACAATATTTGTACGCGTTTTGAGAAAATAGATAATGCCAAACAGACCGTAAGATACGCTAAAGTGGTGCGTATTTAATGCCCGGTAGTCAACAGGGAAAATACTTTCCCCAACTGGGTTTTCCATAAAAAAGGCCAGACCATCTACCATCTCTTTCAGCAACTTCGTACAGTCGCTTTCGTCCAGACTCAACCTTTCTCCTTTAAATAAGTCTGACTGATAAGCTGGCCGATTTAACTGCTCCAGAGTGGCTTCTATTACCTGTTTTGCTTTATCGATTTTTGCAGACTGCAACAGCGCAGCAATGTCGATAATGCACTCGGGCAAACCATGGCTTTTTACTAGCGCGGCTAAATACGTATCTTTGACAGCAGGATTCATAGCGAAAAGCGGACAAACCGGATGCAATAGATGTATGCACAACACACTAACAGCTTGCCAGTCCTCACCGAAAGTGGGCTTTCTGGATTTGTTCTTATCGTACTCGGTAAAGCCCCGGCTCGAGATCCTGGCATAAAATTTTCCATCAAATTGATCATATGCCCCTTCCAGATCAATTAACCTGATCTCCAGAGTGTCAGGGTGTACCAGGATATTTTGAGGCGCAATATCGCCAACGATTACACCAGCCCGGTGAACTTGTTCAACCGCTTTAATGATATTGGTTAGTAGTAACAGGTAACGTTGACAGAGTTTATACGCCTGCTCCTTGTGAGCATTTATCAATACATTATGGTTTTCCCAGTCACTATAGTTGAGGGTCTCAAAAGGAATATGCTCCAGCACTAAAAACTGATGCTGCCATTCTTTGAACACCTCAACAACTCTTGGTGTAACACCGGTTTGTTCAAGTCGTTGTAATATGTAAGCCTCGTGCGTCAAGCCTGAAATGGCATCATGCGTATTTAACAGGCTCCGATTAATATGCGGGCGTGCTTCTTTTATCACGACCGTCAAACCAGATTGTGTATCTCTGGCAAGATATACGCCCCCTTTACTGGAGTGACTTGCCAGCGCATCTATCACCTCATAGCGCTGATTCAGCAGCTCAGAACCAGAATCTTCAGTATGACAAGGGAATGGGTCCGCAATTCCTTCGGGCAGCTGGTAGTATGGCAAGCGATGGTCGGTTTCTCCTGTCGATTCATTTATGACAACAGGGGTCGAAGCCCCGGTAACATCACAATCTTTATTGCCAATAAACGCACCATAGCGATAGAAGAGACATCGGCTCTCTTTATACGCGCGATCACTTAAGATATAAGGCCCATAATATGCGCCAGTCACAGTGTAGAGTGCTTCAAGAAGTGCTTTAAAATCAACTTCATTTGCTGGATATACTGTTAAAAACTTACCACATGCAACCTTATTGCAAGCCTGTGAATTAAAAAAATCCTGAACATGGGCATCGACCAGAAATTTAAATGCCACGCCGAATTCAGCAAGAACAGGAATAATGCACTTTAGCGCTTCAGGGGTAATGGCAGATATCAAAGAAAGATGAATTTTAAATCCATGCCTGGGTAATTCAACGGCGTTAGGCTTAGCGACATACCAGGCCTCTCTTCGTCTTATCACCCACCCTTCCCCTAATGTCTCTTCAGCAATATCAAGATATCCATTGTCATTTACTTCATATGACTGCATCTTAGTGAAAAAATCAGATTTACTGAATAAAAAGTGTGGCATATCACTCGCAGATATACGCTTATCAATTGCATCACCCATGTTCTTCCTTAAATTAAAACCACCTAAAACAAAAATACAGCTTAAAATAAAAAAATATAAACATACAACAAAGCTTCATTTAAAGAAGCCTTGTTGTAAATAATTAGAGTAATCCAACCTGTACCTAGTAATGCTTAACTTATTAGAAACAATACTAAAGCTTGGTTAGCTTGCATCTAATTTCAGGCCTTACCAAGCACTAATCTGTGAAGGGTGACAAGTACCTGATTTTGCATTAAGCTTTTGAAGTTCAATTACTTTTTTCATGATTACATTCCTTATTAACTTGATTTACATTTGAATTCAATAATGCCAGGAAGTGAACCTAGCGTTACTGAATATAGCCTGTTCTTGAATCCCCGCCAGTTAAAAAAATAAAAATATTAAAAAAATTTAATATGGCGTTTATCAATCTTCCCGGAAAGAAAACTAAACCCATGATTGCTCAAAGTTTATTATTAAAATTAAAAATCAATGAAAGTGAAATTTTATCCCCCTTACTAACCATCGGCATTAACCTGACACAGCTGTAATAAGCTGTAATGGACAAGCATTGATTTTGTTCTAAAGTTGAAAAGATTTGGGAGAGTACGCTAAGAGTGTTGTACCCGTTTAACTTTAAACTATGTTCCGTGACCCATAATGGCTACGTTTATAAGTTACCCATACGCTAAGCAATAGCCAATAAAATGAATTCCAATCCAGTGATGAAAGTAATAATCGCGGGTTTGCTTTCGTAATTTATTAACGACACTTTCTCACTCGCTAAGTTGTACCTTTAATTATCATTAATAAGATATATATAAAAACACACGTTAAAATAAAGGAATAGATACAATGAATAGCTTTAACGCGTCCGATTGGATGCAAGATAGTTTAACGCTGACAGGCAACCGAAAACTCATTGACATCTGCATTACCGGCTCACATGACTCAGGAATGAGCATAGTCCAACATGGTACTATTGGATCTAATGCATGTAATACTCAGACTCAAACTTATAACATAGGTCAGCAACTGGCATTTGGAGCCAGATACTTCGACATTCGCCCTGTTATCGGCAGTGGCGACTATTACACCGGCCATTATTCCAAAATATCGATTCCGGTGCATGGCCCTTCAATGCAAGGGTCCAGGGGGCAGCTCATTGAGCATATTGTTGACGAAATAAATGCGTTTACGGCGCAGCATGCAGAGCTGGTCATTTTAAATCTGTCTCATGATATGGACACTGACAGCGGCAATGAAAATTACCCTTCATTCACTCAGGCTCAGTGGAATGGCCTGTTTGAGACGCTGGCACAGCTCCAGGCCCTGTATGTTACAAGTCCAAATCAGAACTTCTGCGAATCTACATTGAACAGTCTGATTGGTGATGGCAAGGCCAAAGTCATAGTGATCGTTGAGCCTGATAACGTCAATCTTGGGCCTTATCTCGGCAAGGGCTTCTACCCCAATGCCAACTTCAAGGTTTATAACGAGTATGCCGATACCAGCGACTTTACAAAAATGGCGAACGATCAATTCGCAAAAATGGAAACAGTGAGAGGCCAATCAGAGTATTTTTTACTGTCATGGACACTCACGCAAGGTACGGAGGAAGTGTTAGCCTGCCTGCTTCCCGGTGATCCAAATTCAATACGTAAGGCCGCCGATCAAGCCAATGCGCAACTGGCATCGCAAATAGCGCAACATACAACACCCAAGCTTTACCCAAATATTCTCTACACGGATAACATCATTGACGATACCTGCGCGCAAATTGCCGTGTCAATTAATGAACAAGCGGCGCCCTAGCTGAAAAGAAGTTGCTATGTCTGGGCAAGCCAGGCAATTGGCTTGCTTTACCACTATCCACGATATTTTAAGTGCCTGACACTCAGGCACTCACTCATCAACACTATTGGTATTCAATCATCCATTTCGCGTTGTCGTTACTTGCCTTACCATGGCGGTTCAGATGCAGCTGTTGTGTACTGGTATCCAGCCAGACATACTGATCCCAATAGGTATTCTTGAGATTCCAGACGCCACCTTGATCTATCAGTGTAAATCCGGACTCTTTTGCAGAATCCCACAATTTGACGTAACCACTTGATGACGCGCTGTAGCTCAGAAACAATTCAGCATTGTAACGGCTGCGAAAATACATCTGCTGATCTTTGCCCGTAACCACCAAAAACTCGACCGGTTGTACGCCACTGGCTTTTAACCTTGCATTATTTTCAAGCCCTGACTCGCTCGACACAGCCAGACCTGTTTCGGCGCTTTTCAGGATCATCGCCTGAGACGCATCGGCGGGTAACTCAGGTGCCGTCCAGCCGTCAGGTGCAGTTTTCCAAAATGGTGATTTCCATTTCCAGTTGTATGGCATGTCCATCAGCGGATCGTTGACGTCTTCATAACCCTCTACGGCCTCAACATTATAAAGACACTGGCGACGTTCTTCGTCCAGCTGCGCAACACGCTCAAGTTGACTCACTGTGCCCACATTCAGCTCAGCCATACACTGTTCGAGGGATTTTCCTTTGCCTGATTCACCCGGTGCCAACACATAGGTGTGATCGCGACGACTTTCATCGTCATACCACTGGCGCATCGCCGTTTCGTCAAAGGATAACCAGGCGTCGACCAGCATTTGAGCTTGTACACGTGCATAGCTTTCTCGTTGCTCAACCGGCATGGCCATAGTGCGGATAAACGCTGCCCACAGATCTTTACTGGCTTCCAGCGCCACCAGAGCCACAGGCTTCATATTACTGGGGCGATAGCCATCCCAACTGCCATCCGTGCGTGTGCCCGGGTGCCAGATCACATCACCACTTTCATAACTGATAGCATCGCCGGTTGCATGCGTGTGTTGCTCTGCACCTTCAGAGCATAAATAAGCTTTAACCTGCCACACTTTTTCGTAATTGTCTTCGGGCAGACGCACGGTATGCTCCGGACTGAATGAATCCTGGAACAAGTGTACCGCACGACCAAACAGGAAGTAGTTGTGGTCGACCTCTACGGCGCTTGCATAACCGCCGCCATCCCAGACCTTAATCTGCTTGCTCTGCGCTATCGCGGCATTCACAAAGTGGTCAATAAAACGCGCCTGTCCGCGTCTGGCTGCATCGACTCCACCAGTCCCGCCGACATCGTCGTAACGACGCATAAAGTGATCTTGCTGCAATTCAGCAGGTTCCTGAGCCACTGCGTTAAAACAATTCGGACCGGTCGGGTCAATACTGGCATTGGTGACGTTAAAGCCAGCAATATCTACCCAGCGCTCGCCGACAATGGCGGCAAAAATCGCATCGTATTCTGAGTAATAGGTATTGTCATTACGACGATTGGCAAGAATATTTGCTACTTCAGTTTGCGCGATGTTCAGCTCTGTGGACTTCGCAAGGCCCAGCTCCCAGCTTAAGCGAGGATCATTCGCATCTTCTACCTTAGTATCTTGTGCCAGCAGCTCTAGGGCTGAGGTTCTGGTTAACCACTCATGGCCTATGGGCATAACGCCGCCGCCACCTAACTGGGTAAAAGCACTGACTTGCGTGCTTGCCGCCACTGCAACAATACAGGCGAGATGTTTTAACTTCATAATTACTCCTTAACTAATTTTGCCCAAGCATTGTCACACAACTGAAATATGAAATCTTTAATAAAACATAAAAAATTCATCAAATTTACATAGATTAGAATATTAAGTAATCAAATATGAATTATGGAGTATATAAATTCACCACTCTGAGGTTTTGGAACAGATTAGGTGTAAAACTCAGATCTTGAAGACCTGACAAAGCAAAGAGGATCCATTGAGATAAGGGTTAACAAATCCTGCGGATTGACAAGAACAAAGTTTGCCCGGCCAGTCCACATTGTGTAACCGATTGAAACAGTAGCTGCTCAGCGCAAGTCTGCTGGCGTTGGGTAATCCGGATGCTCAACGTTACGATGAGACCAGACGGCCGGGATCGGAGACTCCCATTTTTCTTTGATCAGGTTCACCAAAGTGGCCAGGTCGTACTCAGGTTCGCCATAAAAAGTCAGCCAGTCCGTGGGGACATCTTTAGGATCGGCCTTCTTGATGACATGTGCCATCCATTGCTTTCTGAGCTCGGCCCATTGCTCGGTTTGTTTGGCGCTTTCAGCGATCCCCTCGATAGGGCGTAGTTCAATGTAGATAGTTCGACGCGCGCCCTCACTTCTTTTTGGCTCAGAGCTGTGTAGTATCATCATATCCTGTACCAGAATGTCACCCGCGTTAGCTGGCTGCTGAACCACACCGGGAATATGCCAGCCATACTCACTGGAGAGTGCGTAGATATCCACAATTTTGTGTTGAGAGTCAGGAATATACCTTAAACAACCATCATCCAGGTCCGCATCATCCAGATACACACCCACATTCAGGTACGGATAATTTCTCGGATGAGGTGCACCTTGGTGCCAGGCAATATGGGGGTGAGGGTGTGGATATTTGTACACCAGATCGAGCTGCATAGGCACACAGCCCAGACCCACCATGCGCTCGCATATCGCCATCATGGTTGGACTGGCGAGTAGCGCCAGAACCAGTTCAGGATCGTCAAACAATAGATCATTGTAGCGAAACAGCCTGGGCTCTTGTGATTCAGTCGATAAATTGTACTGATTGCGCAGCGCACCGTTTGCCAGGTCTTCTTTTGCCGACATTTCTAATCTGGTCGACAGGTCTCTCAGGCGCTGTAGCAAATCTTGCGACAAAGCCTGCTCAAAGCGCACAAAGCCATTTTGTTTATAAAAACTTAGCTTTTGTTTTTCTATAGATGCCATAACCAATCCCTTTATTCTCACATAACCAATCACTTACCCTTAAAATAGCGTTTACGCGCTGTTATGCCAATGTAAGCGATGCTTTGAGTGCACTTTGCACGTGGATCTCGGTTGTATCATAAAGGGGAATGTCTACATCAGCATCGGCAATAAGCAAAGCGATTTCAGTACAGCCCAGAATAACGGCCTCAACGCCCGTTTCCTTCAAGGCATGAATGATACGTTTATAATCCTGTCGTGCACTGTCAGTTACCTTGCCCAGACATAGCTCCTGATAGATGACTTCATTTACGCGTTGCTGATCGGACTCCTCTGGCACACAGACTTCCAAACCAAACTTTTCCGCCAGGCGGGTGCGATAGAAATCCTCTTGCATAGTGAATCGTGTTCCCAGCAATCCAACCTTTCTGATCCCATCATTTGCCAGGGCCTGTCCGGTTGCGTCGGCAATATGCAAAAGTGGGACCCCTATGGCCTGCTGTATTTCATCGGCAACCTTGTGCATTGTATTGGTACAGATCAGAATAAGGTCAGCTCCTGCTGCTTCAACAGACTGGGCAGCCCCCGCCAAAAGTGTGGCAGCACCTTGCCAGTCTCCGCGCTGTTGCTGTGCCTCAATCTCGGCAAAATCAACACTGACGAGTACAATTTTTGCTGAGTGTAGTCCACCCAGCGCAGCTTTTACCCCTTCGTTAAGCAAACTGTAGTAGCTTAGAGTTGACTCCCAGCTCATGCCACCTATCAATCCGATTGTCTTCATTGTTATCCCCTTGCTTTGATGCTTATACTGCCAGACTCTCACAGATAAGGCAGGATGAACAGCCGGGCTGGGTTGTGCAGGAAAAAATAGGTGAGGCTGTGGCTATTGCGATTTGAGCGCATTGATCAGCGTATCAATATCTGCACGACTCACTCCCAGATGCGTCACCAGGCGCATTCCCTGATATCCAGGTGTGATCTGGATCCCCTGCTCAACCAGATCTTTAGCAATCTTATGAATGTTCACCTTACTTGCAACATCCACATAAACCAGATTGGTCTGAACCGGATAGGCCGAGGTGTCAAACCCTGTCAGTTCGTTCAGTCGCTCGGCCAGATAACGCGCATTATCGTGATCTTCACGTAAACGCTCGACGTTATTTTCCAGCGCGTACCTGCCTGCCGCAGCCAGTATGCCTGCCTGACGCATACCGCCACCCAACATTTTTCTTAGTCTGCGGGCCTTGCTGATAAGCGCTTCGCTGCCCAGTAACAAAGATCCAATCGGTGCCCCCAATCCTTTAGACAAGCAAATGGTCATAGAATCAAAATGTTGCGCAATGGCCCGGATGTCGACTTCCAGTGCCACTGCTGCGTTATATACCCGGGCACCGTCAAGATGCAGCTGCAGCTTGTGTTGACCGCAAAACGCGCGTGCCTGGGCCAGGTAATCCAGGCTCAACACTTTGCCGCCAATGGTGTTTTCCAGGCTTAGCAATTTAGTACGGGCAAAATGGAAGTCATCGGGTTTGATATAGGTTGCCAGTTTTTGCAGATCCAGGCTACCATCCGGTTCGTTTTCTACAGGCTGAGGCTGAACTGAACCCAGTACCGCCGCACCACCGGCTTCATAGCGATAGTTATGGGCGCTTTGTCCGCACAAATACTCATCGCCACGCTCACAGTGAGCCAGTATTGCCAGTAAGTTAGCTTGTGTGCCTGAGCTGACAAACACCGCCGCCTCAAATCCATGACGCTGCGCCGCAAACTGCTCCAACTGATTGACCGTTGGGTCATCGCCATAGACATCATCGCCAACTTCTGCCTCAACCATAGCCTGAAGCATGGGTTTACACGGTTTGGTTACGGTATCGGATCTGAAATCTATCATGGTTGTTTTTCCTTTTACGGCAATACATTAAAGCGCCAGTAGAAAACATTTTTCACTTTTATACAAGCCTCATGATGTGACTGCCCTAACCATCTGTATACCGCTTTTCAACTCGCCATGGCGGATTCAGACGGTTGTCACCCGCCCAGTAGAGCTTGATTTTATTCCCAGATGGATCGGCCACTATGGCTTCACGCCACAGATAAGGCTCGTCGGTAGGGGCTTGCAACAAAGTAATGCCACGAGACTCTATCATTGCAATCCACTGCTCGAGCGCTTCATGTTCAAAATAAATGGTGGTGTTTTGCAGGATCTCGTCCTCACACACTGACAGCGAGAAGGTTGCGTTGCCATGCGGGCACACAAAGCGTGCATAGTGGGGCGTGTCGACAATTTGCGTAAAACCTAGCTTAAGATAAAATTCAACCGCTTCGTCCATATCATTCACGCTCAAAGTAACCTGATTTAAGTTCATATTCTCTCCTTTGTGGTTGTCGCAACACTATGTTGCGCTGAAAGAAAGGCAAAGATAAAACCTCAAGATAACTTTAGGTCAATATGTTTTTTAGAAATTATATTTTATGAAGATATTCCCCGCGTGGAACTTTGCAGCCAGTGAGTCTTACGCCATCCCGGCCTCCGAGCCCCTTGTCATCCCGACCTCCGAGCCCCTTGTCATCCCGACCTCCGAGCCCCTTGTCATCCCGGCCTCCGAGCCGGGAACCATCCAGAAGACAACATAAATACCGCAGATAAAAAACGGGTTTTCAGGTTATGAGATAAAGTTGCCTCACCGTGTCGCCGGTAAGCAGATCCCGTGTCGAGCACAGGATGACCGAGTAATGAGCTCAGTAGGCTGATTGTTGGTACGTATGTGCAACATCTGAAAATCAAAGCTGACACAAATCACTTTTATCTGTGTCTCAATTTGTTTGTATCGCCATATAGAAAAACAACCAATTGAACTCCCCTAGCCAACTCCAGAGTTCACTCATTGATTAAATTGAATAGTACATATCCCGCCAATCAAGGTTCACTTTTTCAATGAGTTCAATTTTCCAACTTCGTCGCCAACGCTTGAGCTGCTTCTCTCTCTTGATTGCACTTTGAATGCTTTGGCTAATTTCGAAGTATACAAGGTTAAAGACCTCATACTTGGCCGTAAAACATGTTGAATCGACTTTAGTCTTGTGCTGCCAGACCCTTTTCTTCAGATGCGTAGTAACACCTACGTATAAAGTCCCATAGGGAGCCGAAGCCATGATGTAAACATATGCTTGCATTAGAAAATCCTTTTCCTCTTCTCAAAATAGGATCTTAGTCCAGATTAAACATGCAGGCTTATTAAATATACTTAAGACACGCTATAGTTGCCCACTGTATTGCCGGTAAGCAGATCCCGTGTCGAGCACGGGATGACCCAAGTGGGGCCTGGCAAGTCAGTGTCTAAAACACGCTGCCCACAAAATTTGTTGTATACAGTGCTACTGAACTCCTTTTACCTGACTCTACTCCATGCGCCATTCAAGGTTCCTAATCGCAGTCATCCCGGCCTCCGAGCCCCTTGTCATCCCGGCCTCCGAGCCGGGAACCATTCAGAAGACAACTTAATTACCGCAGATAAAAAACGGGTTTTCAGGCTATGTGATAAAATTGCCTCACCGTGTTGCCGGTAAGCAGATCCCGTGTCGAGCACGGGATGACCCAAGTGGGGCCTGGCAAGTCAGTGTCTAAAACACGCTGCCCACAAAATTTGTTGTATACAGTGCTACTGAATTCCTTTTACCTGACTCTACTCCATGCGCCATTCAAGGTTCCTAATCGCAGTCATCCCGGCCTCCGAGCCCCTTGTCATCCCGGCCTCCGAGCCCCTTGTCATCCCGGCCTCCGAGCCCCTTGTCATCCCGGCCTCCGAGCCGGGAACCATTCAGAAGACAACTTAATTACCGCAGATAAAAAACGGGTTTTCAGGCTCTGTGATAAAATTGCCTCACCGTGTTGCCGGTAAGCAGATCCCGTGTCGAGCACGGGATGACCCAAGTGGGGCCTGGCAAGTCAGTGTCTAAAACACGCTGCCCACAAAATTTGTTGTATACAGTGCTACTGAATTCCTTTTACCTGACTCTGCTCCATGCGCCATTCAAGGTTTCTAATCGCAGTCATCCCGGCCTCCGAGCCCCTTGTCATCCCGGCCTCCGAGCCCCTTGTCATCCCGGCCTCCGAGCCGGGAACCATTCAGAAGACAACTTAATTACCGCAGATAAAAAACGGGTTTTCAGGCTATGTGATAAAATTGCCTCACCGTGTTGCCGGTAAGCAGATCCAGTGTCGAGCACGGGATGACCCAAGTGGGGCCTGGCAAGTCAGTGTCTAAAACACGCTGCCCATCAAAATTCGTTGTCTATAGTGCTAATGACCCTGTTGTGCCTGACTCAGCTCAATGCACCATCTTGAGTTCCTAACCACTGTCATCCCGGCCTCCGAGCCCCTTGTCATCCCGGCCTCCGAGCCCCTTGTCATCCCGGCCTCCGAGCCGGGAACCATTCAGAAGACAACTTAATTACCGCAGATAAAAATCGGGTTTTCAGGCTCTGTGATAAAATTGCCTCACCGTGTCGCCGGTAAACAGATCCCGTGTCGAGCACGGGATGACGGAAGTGGGGCCTGGCAAGTCAGTGTCTGGAACGCACAGCTCACCAAAAACGATAGAGGACAAAGCACTCCCGAAACCACAGATTCGGGGGCGCTCAAGCGGACTAGGCTTTGGCCGCTGATTGACTCAGATGGTGTTGTGCTGCGAGGCCTCTGTCTTCGAGGATCACATACAGGCATGGCAGGATAAACAGCACCAACAAAGACGACGCCGCAATGCCAAACAACAGGCTTACTACCAGGGGCTGTAAGATCTGTGCCTGCAAGCTGGTTTCCATAAGCAGTGGTAACATACCAGCTACGGTGGTCGCTGTAGTGATAAACACTGCCCTGAATCGCTCCCGTGCAGCCTGCACCGCAGCCTGATGTGCATCCAGCCCTTGTTTTTGGTGCTCTTTAATATAAGTCACCAGCAAAATGGAGTCATTCACAACGATCCCGGCAAGTGAAACAAACCCCATCATACTGGGAATGGTAAAATCATAACCCAGCAAGACATGGCCCCACAGCGCACCGATCAGCGCCAGCGGGATGGCCAGCATGACCATCACAGGCTCCATATAGCTTCTGAACTGAAAGCTCAGAATAATAAAGACCCCCACCAGCCCCATCAGAAACTTCTTGCCAATCGACGAACCGGTACTGCCACCTTCTTTTACTTCCCCTTCATAGCTTACAGCCAGCGACGGATATTTAGCCAGTAAAGGCGCCACCACGGTTTTTTCAACCGCAGCGATGATCTCACCGGTATTGGCAATAGCCGCGTCAACGTCACCAATTATGGTCACCGAGCGCTGACCATCAACCCGGTTAATCCGCGCATAGCCCCGCGCGGGGATCAGCTCTGCCACTGCAGACAGGGGGATCTGCCTGCCGTCGGCCAGGGTGATCGGGTAATTCTGTAACTGCCACCAGGACGACTTATCTGCTTTTCTCAGCCTGACGTCCAGCTCAATGGTTTCATCACCACGCTGAAACTCATCGGCCTTTTGACCAAAGAAAGCAGTTCTCAGCTGATTGGCGATAGTTGCGCCATCGACGCCCAGCGACATTGCCCCGGGCAGAAGGCGCACCAGCCATTCTTCTTTACCCGGACGCAGGTCGTCCATCAGGTTTTGCACCCCATCGTATTCGGCCAGCGCCTGCTGAATTTCGAATGATGCACTCGACAACATGGCCAGATCGTCGCCATACAAGCGGATCTCAATTGCGCGCCCAGCAGGCCCCACTGCCGGCTGCTTAAACGCCAATGCCAGGGCTCCGGGGATTTCACCAACCGCTTCGCGCCAGCGGTCCTGTAACAACAGCAAACTGGTATTGCGTGTTTCAGCCGTCAGCAAATCGGCACGCACCGTCGCCACATGGGTGCCGTCCTCACCGGCATCCTGATTGCTGTTGTATTCCACAATCACGTTTTGCACCAGCGCCTGTTGACCCGGTTGTTCCGGCGTAAACGCTTCATCCAATTTGTTCAGCTCATTCACGGCACGCTCAACCAGCTGTTCGGTTTCATACAAAGGCGTGCCCTGTGGCATCAGCAGGCGCATTTCAAGAATATCGCCTTCCAGCTCAGGAAAGGCTTTAAACTTCAAAAAGCCCCCTGCCATCAAAGAAATACTCAGGAAGAACAGCGCAAGCACTCCACCCACTGCCGCATAGCGATAGGTCACTACACGTTCCACCCAGTCGACTAACACCTCAGTGCGAAAACGTTCAAAGCGCTGGTTAAACCGTGCCTTAAAGCCAGATGCCGGCGCATCCTGTTTTTTATGCAGTGAATGCAGCAAATGATTAGGCAGAATAAGGAAGGCCTCAACCAGGCTCACAACCAGCACGGCCAGTAACATTTGCGGAAATACTTTCATGATCTGGCCGATATCGCCCGCAATAAATGCCAGCCCGACAAACACAGAAGCGGTGGTTAAGAACGACGACAATACGCCGGGCGCAACCTGCTTAACGCCTTTGATCACCCCCTCTTCCACGCCTTCGCCACGCTCAACATGACTGGCAATGCTTTCGGCAATCACAATGGCATCGTCCATCAAGATGCCGATGGCCATTAACATGCCCACCATAGAGATCATGTTGATGCTCACACCCAGTACCGTCATCAGCCAGAATGCGCCAAGAAACGATATCGGCAGACCCATAGATACCCAGAACGAATAACGCCAGGTAAAAAACAGCCACATCACAGCAAATACCAGTAAAAAGCCCTGCCAGGAATTCGTCGTGAGCATAGCCAACCGGTCGGAGACAATTTTGGCCTGATCGGAAGTCAGTGCCATCTCTATCCCAGCGGGGATCTGCTGGCGTTCCAGTTCAACAAATTCATATACCTGCTCAACCAGGTCCAGTGCATCTTGCGCTTTGGTTTTCTTGATTTTCAGCAAAGCACCCGGTTTGCCATTAAACTCAACTTTTGCCTCGTCCAGTTCAAACCGTTCGGTCACCTGACCTAAGTCTTTAAGCTTAAGTTGCCCGCCCGACTGAGTGCTGGCTATTACCAGCTCACCCAGCTCTTCGGCCGTTACGCCCTGCTGATCAAAACGAATTTGCAGTGTTTTACCCTGGGTTTCTAAATTACCGGCGGGCAGCTTGATATTTTGTCGCTCAATGTGACTGACCACATCGTTAATCGACAAACCGTACTGGCGCAGCAAAGCCAGAGACAATTCAACTCTCAGCTGGCGGTCAGAAAAGCCATGGATCTCTACCAAAGAGATATCCGGCAGCCGCTGTAATTTGCGCTTAACCGACTCGGCATAGTCTTTTAGCTCAGCCGCAGGTAAATCGGCACTTATAGCCAGCGTGATCAACGACTCAGTGCGGCCAAGCTCTTTAATGACCGGGCTTTCGGCTTTATCGGGAAAGGTGTCGATGGCGTCGACTTCGGTTTTTACATCCGACATCAGCCGGGTTATATCGCCACCTTCTTGTATCTCAACAATCATTTTGGCCATGCTTTCGCGCGCTTCGCAGGTGATCTGCTCAATATCACTGAGTCCGTCCATGGCTTCTTCAAGCGGCACACATAATGCAAGCTCAGATTCTTCCGGGTTGGCACCTGGGTATGGCACGCTCACCTGAATTTGGCTTGGTGCGATCTCAGGAAAAGTTTCTCGCTTAAGCTGAGGGAGTGCACTCAGCCCAAGCACAATAATGGCCAGCATCAGCAGGTTGGCCGCTGTCGGATGACGAGCAAAATAGGCAATCATAACACCGGCTCCCCGGCAGCAGTCGTGCGCAGCGCTCGGCCTGGTACAGCCGGGATCACATCACTGAGCACCACCACATCACCTTCGCTGACGCCCTGTCTGATCACGGTGCGACCATTGGATTCAAATGCCACTTCTACAGTACGAACAGCCAGCTTGCCGTCTTCCAGCAGGTAAAGCCTGTCGCCATGCAGCGCTTGCGATGGCACCGACAATAAAGGCCGGGGCGCACCTTTTACCTTTGCTTCAACATACATGTCGCTGATCAGTGGTGGCCGCTTACCCGGCTCAAATGCTTTGTAGTCAAAGGCCACATCCACAATCAGAGTGACGGTATTGCCTTCGGGGTCGATACTTTCACCCACACTGCTCAGTTTGCCCTGCCAGCTAAACTGCTTGTTACCAATGTACAAACTGATCTGGGCATCCAGATCCCAGGTTTGTACATCCGGGAATTCGCCTTCGATAAGTTGCGGCGACAAGTACTGACCAAAGTGGCGCATGTCACTCAATGCCACCTGAACGGGGATCTCCATCAGATCGGTACGGTGCGCCGTCACCAGGCTTTCACGCTCGGCCACCACTTGCTGCATTTCAACGCTTACGTCGGCAATGCGAGCGTCAAACGGCAAGGTCAAAGTGGTTTTTGCCAGTTTACGTTCGGCCTCACTGAGACGGGCCTGGGCCAGTTTTACTTTGGCCTCGGCCACTGCCATGTTGTCGGGATGCTGGTTTACGGCATTACGCACATCCAGTACTTTTTGCTCCTGTGCCCAGACATTGGCCTGCTCGGCATCTACCGTAGAAACCGACACAGAGCCCGACTTAAGCAGCCCCTGTTTTCGTTTTAACTCTTTTTGCAACACGCTCAGGCGCTGCTCTTCGAGGCGCAAAGACAAAGACAGCTTTTCGTCGTTCAGCCTGGTGCGCGACAATTCGGCCTCAGCCGAGTTAAGATCAGAGCGTGCCTGAGCCAGTTTAAGCTCGTAATCGATCGGGTCGATTTTCAGTAGCACAGTGCCCGCTTTCAGTGCTTTGCCTTTTTCCAGTTTGGGATGCCGATAAATTACCCGGCCGCTAACCTCAGACAGCGCCTGCCAGCGCTCCTTGGGGCGCACCCGACCAAACCCAGTCACATAGGGCGCTATCCGAGTGGTTTTGACTTGTGCTGTGTCGACCAGCAAAGCCTCTGCACCATTATTGTGTTTTTGTGGCGGCTTTTTGCCCGACGCCAGGGCGATTAAAATCACGATCCCCAGCACAGGTAATACCAACAGCCAGCGTCTTTGTTGCCAGTTAATCTTCATGCGATTCTCGCTCTTTAAAGCAGCCATATTTGAACATATTGGCGTTATGAGTTGCCATCTTTGTCAGCTGCTCATCGTTAAACTCTATACCCATTGCTTTGGCCATGCCTTCGCGCATGTACCAGGGGAAAATCAACAAACCCATCAGGTTTAAAATCAGCAACCTGTCATCCAATTCTTCTTTGATAAGCCCCTGCTGTTTAAACTGCGCAAGCATGCCAAAGAAAAAGGGTTTGCGAGTGTTTTGCAGCTTGTCTATCAGATAGTCCCGGCAAATCCCCTGCTCCAGCACAATTTCTTTAAACATCAAAATGGGAAATGCCGGGGATTGTTTGATTACGTCATAGAAAATATGAAAAATATCTTCCAAGTCAAACGGCTGATCCTGTCCTATCGCTTGCTCAATACCTGCGATCACTTCACCGGTGACCTCCATAAACATAGCCTTGTAAAGGCCTTCTTTGTTTTCAAAGTAATAGCGGATCAGCGCAGCATCGACTCCTGCTTCTTGTGCCAGCATACGCGTAGTCACATGAGAATAGGGTGCCGTTGTAAAACAGCGCCTGGCAGCCAGCACTAGCCGTGCTCTGCCATCTTCATCGTTTTTATCGGGACGACCTCGGGTTTTCATAATGCTCCTGTTTACATCTGCGCTGACGCTATGACTTATGCACCAGGCCAAGCGCAGGCGGTTAATTCAACACCTGATGAATAAACTAATTTTAGGGCACAGATAATTTTTGACCACAGAAACAATTCTCCAAAACGCAGGAGTTTGATGAATTGCGTGGCTCAGGGTATCCGGATAAGGATGTCCTGTTGCATTGTTGGTGATCAGCTCTTGTGTTGATGAGTACAGGGTGACGGTGGAGGACCTGAACAAACTGAATTTAAAGCATCGTTTCCTTAACGCAGTAACTATGACATGCCTCACCAAAGCCCTCCGCTTCCCGCCAAACCGGCCAGTCAGCCGCTTATCAACCTTGCAGAGCCAAACTAAGAGACGGTCGTCCATTCAGAATACCTGTTCAAAAAAGAAACATTTTGATAACTTAATCCAAGCTTATCCTGGCCAATTTGGGTTGGGTAGTAAGTTTCCCGTTAAAAAAGTTACAAATGATGAACACATTAATATTCAGTTACGCTATTATTTAACACCATAACAACAGTTGCACTTACTCGCCTCAATCACGATGAGGTCACTGTAGTTGCAACTTGATCAGCTAACCTATTGAATAGCAATACTTGAAGGAGCCAAGGCATGTTTGAACAGTTTAAGTCATGGGCAACGTCAGCACATAAGTCAGGCACAGACATGTTTACATCAAACTTAGTGCCGTTGAGCGATGTACAAATTAAAACTGTATTTAATCAAGGGGTTCATGATATTGCTAAGTACTCGCGCAATGGCCGTTCGGTGTACATAAAACATGTGTATCTCAATCGACTTAACGAGACGGTAAAGCCAAACATCAGTGCCAACGACATTGACTTCTTTCGTTCATTAGACCAAATTTTTCAATATTGCTATGTGCTGGTTTATGTTAAATGCAACCGTTCAAATAGATATGATACCGCTTTTTTTCTTGATGATTACGAAGCGATAAAGGGGATCAGTAAAAGCGAAGCCATGCAGCGCCAGACCGATCTCACCTCTATTGCCAGAATAATACGAAGCGAGTTACTCTGACACCCGGCCATCTGCGTCAGGATTACGATCTGGCGCAGATTTGCCGGAAAAGAAGCTTGCAGTACAATAACATGACCTGACACTCAGAGACTCCTCCGACAACATACAAGTTGTTGCCCACGGATTGCCAGGCGGCGCCCTGCGATAAGGGTTGGTAATTGGAAAACACACGAAGCGGCAGCTCAAAACCGACTCAAACAACCAAGCGCTTCAGATAGCTGCCCTAAAACCTGTGTCCGGTGAGTTTTTGTCGCGTAACTTGGGCATAGCTATTGGCAAACTGCTCTTCCCGGGTTTCAAAAATTGACTGGACCGGGCCAAACCCAAGCAGATCACAGGGGTTTTCCTGTTCCAGACGCATATAATGTTTAAGTTGTGAACGGCCACGCTGCGAACTCATTAGATAGTACATAAATACCCAACTACTTCTGTACATCAGGCTTTGGGCCTTACCCCTCCAGGATCCTGCCGCTTCAAACAAACCATGTGGATGCACCAGGCTGCCCACCAGATAACTATTTCGCACCCAGGCACCATTAGGCTTGAGCTGGCTCAGATTCATGGAGGTTTCGATATACTCAAAATACTCCGCGGTTCCTTCATTAAACCAGCGCGGCGTGTTTCCAATCACCGCCTGATTGATGGCATGCACCGCTTCATGAATGGCTGTGCGCATTGCTTGGGCCTCATTTCGATACTCGACCATCGCGATATTATGAGCAGCTTTGTAAATTCCTTGATTTCCTGCTGCACTGGAACCCAAAACGTCGAGCATTTTGCTGTAAGCGCGACGGTTATTGGCAATCACTATTCGCAACTTAACCTTACGCATTGCTTCCAGGCCAATTATCCCAGCGTATGTGCGAAACACGGCATTCAGCCTGGCTTCGAGACGATTTCGAAAATCATGGCTCAGGGCACCTGAGTCTAATTCCAGCTCAAAATAGTCCAGCGCCTGATTAGACTTAAACTGGTATTCGGTCGCTCCTTGTTGCGGAGGTCTGTCTCCAAAGTGCGTAATACCTTTATCATCTTGCCAGGTATAAATGCCTGCAGCACTTTGTATTTTGACCTTGCCCAACGCTGCGCTGTTACAACGATATTGCGTTGGAGCACCACATGCCGTGTGTTCAGTGTGATTGGCATCCAGCTCACCGGCCCGATGCCCAGCTCCGGAATCTGTACTTATGGGCTGCCCGGGGTTGACGCCGGCCTGTTCAGTGATCCCAGGTTCTGTGAATGAATCGCTCCCCAACCACACTGCAATCGCTTGCCGATTCAGGTATAAAGCCAATAATATAAGCGCAGTCAGTAACAAGTTTGATTTCCAGTCTCTCATTATCCGCCTCCTTGGCGACTGAAGTGTTTTTGTCGAAGACCGGCATCATATCAGCAAAACACGCAATATCAGTATCACTCATTTTGTTGCTGCGTTATGCCAGTATTCTCTAATTTGCTGGTAACGACCCGTCTGGATCAGTTCTTTCAGGCTAGTGTTAAACGCATCTCTGAGCTGTGCATCATTAAACGCGACATAAAACCACAGCGGATTATTTTCAAAAGGTAATAGTACTTTGCCCCATCGATTATTGATGTACACAGAGGACGACTGATTGAGTTCAGACAGGTGCCAACGCAGCAGTGTATCGTCAATCAGGATCACATCACACTTACCATTAAGCCACTCAATCACTTGATTTCGCTGCTTTGAAAATTCGAGATAATCTTCTTTACCAGCCACAATTTCACTAAGTTTTAGATGCTCAGATGCGTTCTGCCACGCGCAGATACTGTGTCTGGCAAGCTCTTGCATTGAATTCAGCACAAACCGGGGATCACGGCTGTGTATGGCATAATTGCTGTAAGAAATAAACGGAACAGAATAGTGCAGTCCGGGCAGAGCGCGGGACATTTCTACCGCCACATCGATATCGCCCCGCTCAAGTAAACGCTCCATCCGCTTGATGGACACAAAGAGCGTTTTGTATTGCCAATCCAGCTGCCCGGCAGCCTGCTTAAACAGCTCAACACTGATCCCGGTTTCGCTGCGCTCATCCACATAGGGTGGGCGACTCAGCCCGAATGCCACCACTAACTCTTTTGCCCATAACGCATGACTCACCAGCACCATATATGATGTGATAACCAAAGTAATCAATGGATTAAAACGTTTAACCATGCAACAGCCATGCCTTGTTAAAGCTCTACTCACATTCTAGTCTAGCATATAATTACCCGGCACTCGGTTATCCGATAGCCACGCAGTTGCCTGAAACTCTGTAAATACAGCCAAGAATAATGAGAACCTTAAGTGGTGGCTGTGTCGAAGGTCCCTGCCCCACAAGCCGGGATGACGGCATAGACTGAGACAATTGCCTAAGGCTGACGAATAAAACTGGTTTGTCAGGTCAGCCAAAATTATTCGGTAGGTGAATTTCGCCCGCCCAAAAAACCCACGCAGTCATCCCGTGCACCGACACGGGATCTGCTTACAGGCGACCCTGAGACTAAGTTAAATTTGCAGGCACTGAAAAACTAAGGTCGGTTATTGGGGTCTTCGCGCCAATCGTAGTTGCGGGCATCATACAAGCCCGCATAAGGGTCTTTGCGCACATGCCCCATGGTCAATGACCCTTCTTCAAGCATTTTGAGTATAGGGCTGCCTTTTTCAAGTGGGCCTTTTACACAAGGACACCAAAGCATTTTTTTGTCTTCAACATACTCAAAAGGTTGGTCGGCCCATCGCTTAGGCTTTGGCTTTTTGGTAAGCAATCTAACAAGCCAAGCAACCATAATGGATAAAACCCGTTACTTTTGGCGTAACCAGAACAAACTACCTTCAACACTCAGCCAGGCTTTTTTACCACCCGCCTCAAGATAGTACTCCACCTCTTCTTCGCTGCCTGGTGAGTATGAGTCCAGACACAACTTGGTTTTTTTCTGTCCGGTTGCAATCTTATGAAAATAACTGTTTCGGTCTTTAAGGGCTTTTTTCGCTTCGCGACTGTGTACTGTGTCTCCCTCCGTGGCATACAACATAAGTGCATGTGCAGCCTGAGTAAATGTAGAGTATTCGCTAAGCTGGCCAAGAAAGTCTCTGAGCTTTGTCCAGTTTTGCATCACAATAAAACAATTAAGTAGCAGATACCGGTTTCCCTGATTATCGTTGGGATTCAACCGCAGCAAATCCTCAAGCTCATCAGCGGCTATTTCTGGCTTGCCATAATACAGGTTAAGTTGTGCCCGCTTGGCGCGGAGCATCATGTATGGCCGAGTCTCGTGCATTTTCCAGAAAACCCCCATGTTCTCTGTCACAAAGTCGGGGGTGATCATATTCTCTTCAAACCGCATAACCAGGCGGTCGTAATCTGCAATCGCCTCTTCATCGTCACGGTCTAAGACTTCTTCGAGCATCTCGTTGAAAGCTTCGTGCGCCTGCTCCAGCATTTCTTCGTCAGTGATGCCATACTCGCCCAACACTTCGACCATATCATCGGCAAAACGCATTGCGTAGGCGGTATTGGCCACATAAGTTGGGATCATACGACGCTGCTTAAGCAGTACTTTACCAAAGTCCTGGCCCTCGTCGTCAAACTCTCGCCTGGCCTGCTCATAGCTGGTAAAACCCCGTAAAATCTCTTTAAGCCACTGTAGCTGCTGGCGCTGCTCAGCATTGATATGCTCTGTATTGATCCAGGTAAGCGCGCGCAACATGCCCATACAATACATAGACAGTGGCTTATCAGCGCCCAGGCTTTCTTCAGGGGCGGTTTTAGATATCGCACATTGCTTAGGCAAAGCATTTTCGTCACGCAGCATCCTGCGAAAGCAGATGGTATGAAAATCCATCACCGCTTCCAGGTGCTTGACGTGCTCAAGCTCATAGTGACCAAATAAGTGCTCAAGCCATTCGCTTGGCAAAGGGGGCTGCAACGCAACACCCAGCCCCATTAAATATCCTTCAATGTAAAGAATATCTGGCTGGAGCTCACTATTTGCCGACAAGGCTTTTACAGCTTTTTTAATCAACTGAATAGACATAGAAATTTGTTTTTGCATAAGTTTAGTGTGTTATACCGCCCAGCAGCGCGAAGGTAAAGGCATTAACCATTAAATAACAGCTGTTATACAAAAAAAACAGTTATTCGCTCATTTAGTATGCACTTAAACGGCATTAAAGATGGCTAGCCTTGTATCACCACAAAAATTGAAACATGAAAAAAAGCAATGCCATCCACAGTGCCTGACATTGCCAAAAAGCCATCTGACCATCCAGATGGTTCACATGAGATCGTCACGGACTTAACAAACATCCGTCTTTTACAAGGGTATACATAGCGCTAACCAGACGATCCAGCACCTGCTCAGCGACCGGTTTCGCCAGCTCAGAGTCATCAATATTCCTGACAGATTTATGTTCGACCTGAGCTGGGTTTCCACAAACCCAACACCAACACAATTACAGCTGGTTACAATATAACCACATAAAAGGTACAGGAAAAAGCCCGGTAACATTAGATTTTGGTCTTATAGAGCACGGCTGTCGTGCTTGTTGTGTGATGTATATGTAAAGAGATCAGAGGTAAACAATTCAGAACAGATAAAGAAGCAAAGCTATAAACGGTTGCCCTAAACAAAGCGTTTGCGCGCCTTCACTCACTTTTTAAATGGCCGCTATTCCCGCTACTAATTTAAGCAGGCTTTGCTATGATGCTAAAACACATAGGAGCAACCCATGACACACAAAGGCCACTGGCTCACCAGCAAACAAACACAAAAGCATTTAAAGATCAGTGGCTGCGAACTAATGCATCGCCGCGAGCGTGGTGAACTGAAGTTTGAAAAACGTGGCAGGGCTTATTATTACTATTTTGAACATGTCGACCTCTCTCAGCTTTCCTGAATACAAGGCGCAAATCAAAACGCTTAAAACTGGCAAGATATTACCCAGCGCTATTTACCTCCATAAGAGTACGTTAGAGACTACCTTACCCGCACCAGTAAAAGGCTTAGTTTTTGAGGCGATTGAATTCCTTCAGTTGGATCAGCCCTGGAATGTGCTCAAACTCTTTAAACGAGACTTTAAGTTCACCTTGTTACATTATCCAGACTTTGAGCGCTACGCTTATCCGGCACTGTATGCCAGCACAACGGTAGATGTCATAGCACAATCCGTAAAGTGCACCGACTACACCAAGTCTGCAAATCCGCCCATTTTACACCGTAAGGAAACCTTCGTGCTTCCATCGCACCCTGATGTTGATACATTCAAAGCCATCACGGCGGAAGGTGAAGCGATTGGTCTGTATGAAAACACTAAAGCTATCGGCTTTAAGCAACAGTGGGAAAAACTCATAAAGCGAAAAGGCTATAAGCTGGACGAGCAAGGAAGACTTCAAGCAGTTCAAGAGCCAAAAGAATGTGCGCAGCAAGCGTCCAAAACCCCTACAAATGGCATTCAGCGCCACCTAACCGCGATTAACCGAGATCGATTATCGGCTCCTTTCCAAAAACTAGCCAAATTTGGCTATTTGGCTGGCGATCACAGCATCTTAGATTATGGTTGTGGTCTTGGCGATGATACAACAGAGCTTGAAGCGCATGGCCTAAACATTAACGCCTGGGACCCGGTTCACCGGCCAAATGGCAATAAAGTAAAAAGCGATATTGTAAACTTGGGCTTTGTTTTAAACGTGATTGAAGACTACCCTGAGCGAGTAGATACCCTGCGCCAGGCCTTTGAGCACTGTAACAAACTCCTTGTTGTATCTGTAATGCTAACCAATTCCTCGGTGCTTGAACAGTTCAAGCCTTTTAAGGATGGTGTGATCACAAAACGCAATACCTTTCAAAAGTACTATAGCCAAGCGCAGATCCGCGAGTTTATAGAAGATACTTTACACGTAAAAACAACGCCCTTTGGCCAAGGGATCATTGCGGTATTCAAATGCCCAGAGCTTGAAGAGCAACATCACGCGGAGCTACAATTTCAAAGCCATAACTGGCAGCATATTACCCAGCGCCCTACCCCGAAGAGCTTACCCACCGCAACAAAGCAATCGCTGTTTGAAAAACACCAGCCACTATTCGAAGAGTTTTGGCAACACTGCCTACACTATGGCCGCATACCAGCTAACGAAGAATTTGAACAAAGCGATGCACTGCGCGCTATTATAGGCAGTCACAACAAAGCCTTTGCACTATTGCAATCTCAGTACGACCAACAAGACATGGCGCTTGCCAAAGACAAACGCAAGCAAGATCTCCTTGTGTACTTTGCACTGAGCTTGTTTGGTAAACGCCAGGCCAAAAGCCACTTACCAACCCAATTAATGCGAGACATTAAAAGCCATTTCGAAAGCTTTAATCAGGCAGTTGACGCAGCCAAAGCGTTACTCTTTTCTGTATCTGACACACACCAAATAGGACAAGCCTGTCATGATGCCTATGCAGAGCTGCAATTAGGCGAACTCATTGATAGCCATAGTTATATTTTGCCACGAAGCCACCTAAACCAACTGCCCGCCATCTTGCGCGTGTATGTTGGCTGCGCCGCCCAGCTGTATGGCGATTTAGACGACATAGACCTCATCAAAATCCACATGCGCTCGGGTAAAGTCACTCTACTCAAGTACGACGACTACAACAAAAAACTCCCGCTACTCACAGAGCGAATTAAAGTAAAACTACTAGAGCAAGACATAGACTACTTTAACTACGGCACCGACTATCCGTTGCAACCTTTGTACAACAAAATTGACTTTCTGACGCCAGACACCAAAGAGCACAAAGCCCAACAACGCTTTGATAAAAAGCTGGCAGAGATGCTCAAAGGCGTACCAAAAGCAGAATGGCCCAACTGGGACATTCTGCAAAAAGTGTTTGAGTATTGGGGGGTTGAGTTTAGATGCAATAGGTTTTGTAAACTATAAAACCAGCCCATTATTGATTTAATATCAATAAAATTAGAATCCATGATGACAAGTAACGTAATGTACGTAATAATATTACGTACCACTCATTGTTACGTAAAGCAAAATGGGCAAAATAGATACTAATTATTGCTACAGCTTCCCGGCTGTCCGTGGTCAGCAAGCAGGTAAACCTTTTTATATAGCTACTTGCCCACTTCGAATAATTCCAAAAATTTTCATGTATGACGAAGAAGAGGTACCGGCAGAGCTACGCTCGCAACGGACGCTTAATAAAAGCCGCATTCCTGAAATGGCAAGATACCTTTTAGATTCACCTGACGATTACGTTTTTTCAGCTCTTACTGCGTCGGTTGGTACTGAAGTAGAATTTAAAAAGTCACAAGAAAATCCCAATTTAGGCACACTTTCTGTACCTATGGATGCACAAATACTTATCAACGATGGCCAACACCGCCGTGCAGCTATTGAAGAAGCCATAAAAGAAAACCCTGAACTTGGCCAAGACAACATTGCGGTTTTATTTTTTGTCGATGAAGGCTTAAAACGTAGCCAACAAATGTTTGCTGACCTTAATAAATACGCGGTAAGGCCCAGTTCATCTCTAGCCACGCTTTATGATCACAGAGATCAAGCTTCAGAGATTGCCCGCTACCTTGCTATGAATGCAAAACCTTTTATTGGCTTCACAGAGTTTGAACGTTCATCTGTCTCTGTCCGTAGTAATAAGATCTTCACTTTAAGTGGCATAAAGCAAGCAAATCGCACACTGTTCGGAAAAGGGTCAAAAGAAGGCTTTAATGAAGAAGAAAAAACAAAAGCGGTCGCTTTTTGGAACAAAGTGAACGACAATATGCCCGAATGGCAACAAGTCCAAAATAAAACTTTATCAGCACCAGAGTTTCGCCAAGAATTTTTAAGTGCACACGGTATTGGGCTTCAAGCTATAGCGAATGTTGGTCACTACATCTTAAAACTAGAAGAAAATGAGCAAAACCAATTATTAGCTAAGCTTGGCAAAATTAATTGGCTAAAATCAAACTCTGCATGGTCAAACCGCGCAATGCAGCACGGTAGACTCTCTAAAGCTGTATCAAATATTTTCTTAACAGCAATGCAGATCAAACGCGAGGTCGGAATTACGCCTACGCCCGAAGAATTAGAGAAAGAAAACAAGTTACTAAACGCATGAAGTTAATACACCAACACGACTTGGAAGAAGAGTACGTAGATTTTATCGAAAGTGAAAAGTTTTCAGGTCGTTATTTAAGTGAATTTATTGCAGACACACAACGGGTTTACCTTGCTGATACTCGCCCATGGGTTATTGGCTACAGTGGTGGTAAAGACTCATCAGCTGTGATGGCGCTCGTTTATATGGCGCTATTAGGTTTAGAGAAAGAGCAACGTCATAAACCTGTATTTGTAGTAGCTTCAGATACACTCGTAGAAACACCTGTGGTTGTAGACCATGTAAATAACTCGCTAAAAGCAATCAACGATGGCGCTAAGCGTGATAACTTACCGATTACAGCACACAAGGTCACACCAAAAACCGACCAAACCTTTTGGTCGAACTTACTAGGTAAAGGCTACCCAGCACCAACACGTAATTTCCGTTGGTGTACTGAGCGCATGAAGATTGACCCAGTTAGCACCTTTATTACCGAAAAAGTAAGCCAATACGATGAAGTAATTGTTGTGTTAGGCTCTCGCTCACAAGAAAGTGCATCACGTGCGCAAGTGATCAAAAAGCACAAAATTGATGGCTCTGATCTCGCAGTACATACCACACTTGCAAATGCATTTATTTATACACCTATCGACACATGGCACGTCGATGATGTATGGAAAATTCTACGCTTATGCCACTTAAAACAAGAAGAAACACCATACGGCCCACGTAATAAGTGGATAGATAAATACGACCTAGAATGGGAAAACCCATGGGGTGGTAAAAACCTACTGCTTTGGAACCTTTACAAAGACTCTTCTGGCCAAGGTGAATGCCCGTTAGTCATCGACGAAACAACACCTTCGTGTGGTAACTCACGTTTTGGCTGTTGGACATGTACCGTAGTAACAAAAGACCGCGCGATGGAAAGCCTAGTGGCTAACGGCGAAACATGGATGGAGCCTCTCCTTAAATACCGTAATATTTTATCGCGTAGTACGTCACCCGCACTTAAAAAGAAATACCGTAACCATATTCGCCGTAATGGCCGTTTAGCGTTTAAAACACTAAAAGAAGATGGTAAAAAAGTATTACTAGACGACTACACAACAGGACCATACTTGCTTAAATATCGCCGCTTTATGTTGCGCGTATTACTGCAACTTCAAAAAAAACTCGAAAAGCATTTAAGCGGCCAGGCACTGATCACCATTCCAGAGTTACATGCAGTGCGCCACGAATGGTTAAACGACCCTAACGAGCCAGATTGGGATGACTCCTTACCCACCATTTTTAAAGAAGTGTATGGCTATGACCTTGATTGGACAATGGACGACACCACACAATTTAGCCGCGAAGAGAGCCAGCTACTAAATACCATTGCACCAAAGCACGGTATTTCACCGCATATGATTAAAAAGCTGATTGACCTTGAAACATCAATGAGTGGCTTAACCCGCCGCACAGGCATATTTAATAAACTTGGCCGATTAGTACAGCAAGACTGGGAATCTGCCGAAGAAATTATTGAAGAACATTTAGAAAGCCGCCAAAACCAAATGCGCCAATCAAAAGAAGTAAAAGAAATCTCACAAGAGCTTGAAGCACTCAACAAGTTACTTGCTAAAGAGGGCTTATCATGATTTTTAAAAGCCTAACACTACACAACTTCCGTGTATTTAACCAAACAACACATATAGACCTCACACCAAAAAAAGATGAGTTTAACGATAAGCCCATAGTTTTATTTGGTGGTTTAAACGGTGCAGGTAAAACCTCTATTTTAACGGCCATTCGTTTAGCCTTGCTGGGTCGCCGTGCACTTGGTAATGTCGTGTATAAAAAAGACTACGCCGCCTTTTTAAGTGAGCAAGTAAACAAAAAAGCAGTTAAAGATAACAATCAAAGCCAAGCCAAGGTAACGCTTGAGTTTACCCATACACACCAAGGCCAACATAACGCTTATGTTATTGAGCGCACTTGGGCAAGTAATGGCGATGAAATTGTTACGCTAAGTGAAAACGGCAAACAAGACCAAACCCTTAATTCAGAGCAAGTACAAAGCTTTTTACATGAGCTTGTACCACCGGGTATTGGTGACTTATTCTTTTTTGACGGTGAAAAAATTGCTGAGCTAGCAGAAGACGACACCGGCACTTATTTAAAAGAAGCTGTACAAAAACTGCTGGGCCTAGATGTAATCAATCGCCTTGGTGACGATTTAGATATTTACATAAAACAAATCACCAAAGACAAAGCATCGGCCAGTACGGTACGTAAAATTGCCGAGCTTGAAGAAGAGAAAAAACAACTTCTTAAACAAGCCAATGCTGAGCGCGAACTTGAAGCAAGTATTCAAAGCGAGCTTGCGGGTATCAATAAACAAATTGAACTGTTCGAGCATAAAATTGAGTCGCGTGGCGGCGCTTGGGCTAAAACCAAGTCGCAAGAAAAAGCCCGTGCCGATGAGTTATTAAAACAGCAAACCAAATTAAAGACCTCAATACTAAACGAGCTTAACAGCGAATTCCCAATGGCATTGGCACCAACTGCCATGCAAGGTTTAATTGACGAGCTTGAAAACGAACAGCAAATAAAAGCCAAACGCGCGTTTAACGAGCAGCTTGGCCAAAATATGCAAGGCCTAGAAGCCGCACTGAAACAGCAATTTTCAAACAGTGCTCCTGGTATATACAAAGAGGTAAATAAATACTTTGCACAATTAAACGCAGGTGCGGAGCTTGAGGTGTTAGAGCTTGATATATCAGATTCTGATTTTGCTGTTATTAAAGCGCAGCTTGATAATTCAAACACCGCAAAACATACCATTGCTGACCTTGCTGAAAAGCTTGAGGCAACAACCACTGAATATGAAAACCTTTCTTTAAATATTCAACGTGCACCTGATGAAGAAGAGCTAAGTGCCCTATATACATCATTGCGTGAATTAGATGCTCAAAAATCAGCACTTAAAACTAAATATACAAACCAGCTTTTAAAAGCGAAAAAGCTAGTTGAGCAAGCACTAGAAAATGCAAAACGCCTAGAAAAACTCTATGTAAGCCAAAAAACTGAAAGCTCAATTACTAAAGCTGTTACCCGTGTTGATGCAACGAATGCTGCGCTTACAGAATTTGCTAACGAGTTAACTCAATTGCGTGTTACGCAACTTGAAGAGCTCTTTGCCAAGTCATATCGTAAACTAGCGCGTAAAGAAGATTTAAAGCTAAGCGCACAAATAGACCCAACCACCTTCGATGTTAACTTGGTTGACCAAGATGGCATTACCATTAACCGTAAATCAATGTCGGCAGGTGAAAAGCAAATTTTTGCTTTTGCTATTTTAGAGGCGCTTGGCAAACTTTCAGGCAAAGTGCTGCCAGTGGTGGTTGATACCCCACTTGGTCGTTTAGACTCAAAACACCGTAATAAACTGATTAAACATTACTTCCCAGAAGCTGGCGAGCAAGTCATTTTACTTTCGACCGATACCGAGGTAGATAAAGACTACTTCGATATTATGGCGAGCAAAGTATCGCATGCATTTGAAATTGAGTTTGACCAAACCACTAAGTGCTCAAGGCTTTCTGAAGGTTATTTTTGGGCAAGTAAAGTTAAGGAGGCCGTATAATGCTACCGCAAACCATGTGGCTTAAAAAATCAGTTGAAGAGCAACTGCAAACCCTAAAGGCCAATACAGGCATTACACCCAATGTTGCCGCCCGCATTGCCTTTTTTCGCTCAGTTGAAAATGGTTTTGTGTTTGATAAAGCCCAAGATTACAAACTTTCTGGCAGCCTTAAACTCGATAAATTCACTTGGCTGGGCAAAACCCAGCAAGTGACAGAGCTGTTACTTAAACAGCGCTACCCTGAGTACTCTGATAAAGAATTACAGATGGCTTGGGCAGCGCATGTTGAAAGTGGTATATCGAAACTTAAAGGACTCAAAGAACCCCTCTCTTTTACTAACCTGTTAATTTAACAACCTAAACTTTTGACGAGTCATTTTTAAAAAAATAACTCGTCATTTAAAATATTTATACCTTTTTATAGCTTTCCATAATTTTGTTGTAGATTTTCCCTTCTGAGGTTGAGACCGCCTCTAGTTGCGAAAAGTATTCGTCGGTGATATGTACTTTTTCAAGTGCGTTTTCAAAAAAACTTAACCTCACAGGCTCCGTCGTTTTATTCTCAGTTAAATACTCTTGCATTAAGTCACGCAGGACACGGAATAATGCCTTTACACCTACGGTTTTATTCAACACAGAGCTTGAAGTAGGTAACCATGAAGCACTCCATTTCTCTTCAACGGCTTTAAAGAATGACATTGCAGAAATTAAGATAGACTCATCTTTATCTTCAATAAACATATCCCGAAAAACTTTTCCATCTTTTATCGGAAACTTTTCTAACTCGCTTTTCCTAAACTGAGAAAATGATCGTTTCTCCTTCCTGATAAGAACATCTCGGTCTTTCATGGGCTCTTTTGATATTAGTTTTACAAATTCTTCAACTAACATTGATTGTGTCAAATTTTCCGTTGAATCATTCTTGTAACCAAGTCGCTTTATCCGGCCGTAAAAAGGGCTTTTAGAATTTAAATCCAACGCTACAACAAGATCATGAGCTGTTTTTTGTGGACTTCTCGTTTTTGTATATGCTTCTAAGTCATAAACAAGGCTTTTACTCACTTTTGTTTGCTTTAAATTAACCGTTGCAAATATATTCGCCTGCTCAGGTAAATCTAACCCAACAAAAACAGTAATCATTAACTCAAAGGGTAATTCTTCATTACCATCTCGAAAGTTACATACTTCGGGAATTGGTTTCCCCGTTTTGAGATCCATAAACCCAGCTATCCGATGTTGCCCATCTAAAATTTTTGCAGGGCTTAAATCTTCTTCAAACTCAAATGTTAATTTATTAGCTTTGGGATCCCAGTTAATATATTCTTCGTCAACATGAAGAATGACACTACTAGGGAAAGCAGCATCGTAATTTTTTACGTACTCTTGTATTTCTTTAGCTCGTCTCTCGTTTAAAGGCCTTTGTATGCCTAGATAAGTTTCAACTTCTCTTTCTTCTTGCAACTCTCTTACATCTGAATAGGTTAAATTCACTAGCTCATCAGCTTTAACCTTGGCGACGAAGAACTCACCTATTTGTTGTGTGATTTTAAATGCGCTTAATTCTATTTTCATCTTATTTACCACCAAATTCTTTGTCTATCGCCTGTTGAAGTGATGTATTTCTGTCTCGTGCATCTTGGTCTAAATCCGGTGCTTCTTTATATTTTATGTAAACTGAGTAATAAAATAGAATGAGCGCCAATACATAACAAATTAAGGCTAGAATATCTCTGAAAGTGAAGTTTTGATCATCTTTCTTTTCTTTTTCAATTTTAGCTTTTGCTTGAACTTCATATTTGTATAACTTAGTTTCAGGTATCATCTTAACGACTAAAGAATTAATTTCTGAGGTTGAGGCTTCATCAAATAAGCTTTCTTGCTTATCCGAAAATAAAAAAACTGAGATTATCGTGACAAGAATTGCTAAAACTAAAGAAACCCCACCAAAACTCAAAGTATCTTTATTCTTATTTGAAAAATAATTCTTTAATAAAAATAAAAATGGAGCGAGCAAAGCTGCTACATAAGCAAAAATAGGTCCCCCAAGAAAAATTTCAAGAACAACCTTTGAAAAAGGCACTTTATTTTCATTCAAAGTTAAATATAACCATGCCAAAAAAACTGGTGACAAAGCCGCGACGGTCATCCAAAAAACTTCATTAAATGATTTAGAATGAATTTTCAAAATATGTTTAGTCTTTGCGCTTAGCTCGATTATCACTTTATGAATACCTCACTATTATGCCACTCAATAAAACTTGAACGTGGGGCAAGTTTATCTGCTCTAGGTAAATTTAGCCTACTACCCTCAAAATTAGAAAAGTACCTATCAATCAGCCCTCCTCCATTTAAAGAACTTGAAATTAATAACTCATAGGAATCATTAAAAGATATCACCCCTTTATCTAGTGCTTTATGATGAATTGAACACAGTGCTAAACCATTATTCACCGAACAAGGACCATGAAACTGCTTCCACTTTATATGCGCAGCTTCAAGCGCAAATAAATCATCATTTAATCGAGCGTCAAAGCCACAAATTGCACATTTGCCATTGTAAGCATTTAGAACTTCGCGCCTAAAATTTGGATCACGTTTTTGAACTTGCCTAAACGTAAATTCTAAGCCAAGCTGCGCCGTGATTTCTGGAATAATACTTTCAGGAAAGCTTTCACTTAAAATGGTTTGCAAAAGCTCCATTGCTAATTGCGTATCATTTTTCAGTAGCTGATAAGCCGCATTGTTAAAGCCACCCGTTACCCCATACTTGATTAACTCAGACTTAGGTGGATCGGTATTACTTTTTCGTGGCAAACACTCTTCGGCATTATCTAAGCGCCAAAACCCATCGTTGATTAAACGCCAAAACGGGTATTCTGGATGAACAACTTTTCGAGCAGGGCCAAAGCGTTTTAGTAAAAGATATAAGTCTTTATCTACTTCATCTTCATAACTGAACATTTGGCCATGACCATTAATGTAGTTTGCTAACGCATAAGCCATCATAAGTGGCTTGTTGGGCGCACGCTGATCAGCACGGCTCCAACGTTTAACACCAAGTACTGCTGCACGTAACTCATTGGGCGTCATTTAACCACTCCCAAAACGCTTTATCTCTGATCCTTTTGATTTGTTTACCACCATCAACATATAAACTTGTGTGTATTTCTAGTTTCCTGATTGTATTCATTAACACTTCTTGTTCTTCTTTTTTTGATATGTTGAAGATAGCCTTTACTTCTTCATTTGAGATTTTGCCTACCTGGTGCACAACCCACCCAAATATATAAAGTGCATAGTCATTCTCTTTCGTTTTAAAGTGGGTAATGTCTTGGGTAGACAAAATGACACCAACACCATACTTTCGGCCTTCTTTTAAGATATTTTTTAAGCTCTTAAAGTTTTGAGACATAAAGTTATCAGCCTCATCAACTAGAATCATTTTATTAATTTGACGCTTGCCATTCAGACTTTTCGAATGACCATACTTCTGCATCTGGCTATAAAACAGATCCAATGTCAACGCAACCACTAGGTTCTGTACTTCTTTCGCAGGGCTCTCTAATTTTATTACTTTAACGCCCTTCACAAACTCGAAAAGGCTGATCGTGTTCGCCGGATCACTCTCGAAAATTTTAAACCGAGCTAATTTTGCAAGCGCAGCATATAAGGTATCTTCTTCAACCTTTTCTTGACTTAAAAATAGCTGCCATAAATCTTCAATTGTGGGGGCCGGTCGTAACCATGTAGATTTGTCTTCAGGTTGTATACCTGCCAATTCGTAACACTCTAATATTAGATTTTCTAATCGTAATTTTTGTCTATTTCCTAAGTGAAAAACTTTATCGATTGTCTCAGCAAATGCTCCTGCTGTATAAAGCGGCAACATAGGCGTATCACCGAATAAAGATAAAGGGTTATAAGGCAACTTTAATAGATCGTAAACTTCGGCGTTAACTGCTTTAGTGAATTGTTCATCCACATAATCCGAATTGTAATCAAATATCAATAAGTCTATTGGCTTATTATCTAAATTATCATTTTGGTTAAATATCAGCTGACTTACTAAGGACTTCACGCATTGTGTTTTACCTGTTCCCATAGTGCCAATAACACCAAAGTTTGTATTTTTGGTTTTAGCCGAGTTCGTCGGTTGCCAAGTTACAATTTCGTTATTAGGTATGGTATGACCAAGAACTACTTCTAAATCTTTCGCTGGTTCAACTTTAACAACTGGGGCTTTAGTTTGTTCTCTTTCTCCTTTAAAGGCTTGTTCTATTGCTAGGTTACAAACGCTTTTTGGTGGGGTCGGAGTAGTAGCATCTTCCACCGGTTCCGAAATTACTATCTGAGTTTTACCAGTCAAAATATATTTTTCTGGTACATAACACAGACTGGCGCTCTCGATATTAGCTAATAGCTGTTGTAGCGGCGTACTAATAAATTTATTTAAATTAGCACTTGGTAAACTAATTTTCAGAATATCATCTTCAAGGCTGAACTCTTCTTTCGCGTAATCAGCATTTTCAAAAAATGCCATCATAAAGCCTTGTGGGTAATCACTTATATTCTCTATTTGATAATCGCCTTGTAACCACCATTCACGGTTCTTATGAATGTTTTTGAAATCATTTTCTTTGTAAACCTTATAGAGTTCAAACTTATCAATTTGCATAAGGATTTGGCGTACAAATAAACCACGATACAAGTGTCCTGCTAAGTCTTTGCGACCAAACAGGCTTTCAACTAAGTAACGCTTTAATTCTTTCGCTTGTTGAATACCTTTATTATGGGTGCGCTTTTGGCCAATTTTCACCTCTAGCGGGAGCAAGTACATGGCTTGGCCTTTAAAGCCTACAAATAAAACGTCATCAGAGATTTCACCACTAGTAAACCCATGCTCAAGCCTAGAAAAGTCACTTCCTCTCATTTTAAGACCAATATTGCCTGCTACTCGGATCATTTCAGCAACACTCATTGGTACCCAAGTAATATCACTTTGATACAGTAAACAATTTACAAATTTGTATGCACCAATAATGCTCTTTTTCTCTTTTCGCTCATTTTCGTTGCAGGTGATCATTTTTAGTAACCACTCGCCATTAAACGCATTGAACTCGTCAATCAGTCCTTTAACACCTTGCGACAAGACTTGATCGTAAAGGTCACGGCGCTTGGTTACCGTAATGGCATCGTAATTGGCTGAGTTGGAGAAATTATCAGAGTAATGGATCAACACAGCATCTTTTTGCGCTTTAAAAAAGTCGAGCGTGACTTTAGGGTCTATGATCACAGTCCAAACTGAATTTTCGTAAACATGTTCAAGTAACTCAGATAGCTCCCCCGCTACTTTCAGCGCCAAGCCATTATTGGTTTCGTATTTTTGGCCACTCCATGCCGCCTTAGCCATATTATTAAAGTGACTACTCAATTTGAGGCTGTTTTGCGAGTCAATCTTGATATCGCTCAGTCCATACGTTGTAAAGTAGGTATCTTGCTCGTTGTATGTCGTCTCACCTGCCAACAAACCATGACAGGCTACACCGGTTTTCTCTGTCATTACATCGACAGGGATTGGCTCAACCTTGGTATCGTTCCTAACAAAGCTGATGTGCGCATAGTTAAAACCTGTATGCTCTTCATTGAGCTTAAACTTACTGTAAGTAATTCGGTTCTTTATCATGTCCGCCACAGCATCAGCTTTGTCTTTCTCTCTGCCAAGTTGTGCGATATCTTTTAGCTCATCATAACTGGGGGCATCTGCAAACTCATCAAAGTAGGTACGTTGAAACGATTTATCATACAAGTTAACGTGAATGTGGTTTGCCTGCTCTGGTGGTTGCCTCTTTAAATAGTCAACAAGACCAAGAAACAACGCCGTATTATCACCATTGTTGATTGAGTTAATGTATAGAGTTTCTTTGGCACCTTGACTAAATAACACGTCAAAGGCTTTGGTAAACTCGTTCGCTTTTTGCCTAACTAACGGTCTTACATAGGTCAGATTTGCGTCTTTATTTGTGACAAACTCACACCACATTGGGTTTTCTGGCAACGCTTGATTATATGCAAACCCCTGATTTGCATGCCAAACAAAAGGTAACAAGCCTTCTGAATTTAAGCGCTTAATAGTTGCTGTGGGTAAGGTGCTAAAACTTGTATCATTTTCATCACTTGAGGCAGCTACCAGCTGCCCAAAATAGGCTAAGTTAAGCGGATGATAAGGCGTGAGATACTCACGTTCAGCAAACTCGGCAATACCAATATTGACCAGCATTGAGGCTTCTGGATTAAGGAGTGACTTGGTTTCAAACTTTTCAACTTCAGCCAAGTAACATTCTGCAATTACTCTGCTAAGTTCGAGTAACTCGGGGCCCCATGAACATATACTCAGTAGTGATTTTCTTGCATCCAGGTAATCAAACAGCTTGGAGTAGGCCGTATGTAACGCACCAAAACTTGGTAACAGATCGTCCAGTTTAACTTCCGGGCGGCTTCCCACTTTGCTTGCCAGGATTCGCTGGTCTTGCAGCCACGCCTCCCAATTCAGAGTATGTTTGCGAGCCCCATTTGGTGTTAAGTCCTTGCCATCAAGTACGACTTTTTCTTTGGCCCTGTTGTATAAGCCGTTAAAGTCGTCGTTATAAAGACGGTTGAACAAGTTCGTATCAAGAATAAAAGGCAAACTTAGGGTGTCTGAAGAAACCGCACCATCGACCTCAAAATTCAAGATATGTTCACCACTTTGAATGGCAAAGGTCAATGTATCTGTCTCGTTGGCAAACTGTGCAAAGTCGACCGTTTGAACATCACTCACCAAAAAGGTCTGATTTGGTTTGGTTACTGTTGCTTGTTTTCCTGTTTGGGCAACTTGTAACTTACCTGCGTTGGTTTGCAATGTAATAAGGTCTTTTCTTGGCGCTAATAAAAATGTATCTGCTATGTCGTCGAGGTAAAATGCTCCTTCTGGGATCACCAAAATACAATATTTGAAGCGTTCTTTAGGCTTTTCTCGTTTAAAGTCAATACTAAAGTACATAGGCTGATTAGTGAAAGTACCAACAACCTCCACGATACTTCGTTTAGCCGAGCGATTGTTAACATCTAATGTAATTGGCTCTTTCGTGTGTTGTAACTTCAGTTCATTTTTTTGAATTTTGCCGCATACAAAACTAGCTTCGAACCTGAAATCCTGCTTATCAGCAGGGATTTGGATAATGATATGGCGCTCTTTTTTATTTTCTCTTGCAATAAAGCTCAGACCACCAGCAGACTCTTTTTCAAATGCTAATAAGTTTTCTTTATTAGCCCGCTGCTCTGCCAGGATTTCACCAAACTCTATGTCTTTCCAAGTGTCTGTCTCGTTAAAAACATCATTTACAAACTTCTCACTAAGCTCCAAATCCCCCATCTTTTCAACAAGTTCCTGGGGGTACTTTTCGACAATATCACTAATGTTTTCAAAAAGCTGATGGTTATGTGACAAACGCTTATCTATCTGGGCGGTATCGTCCCAGTCAACGATAGTTGGGTCTCGGAACATGCCAAGTTCATCGAAGTTGATCACGCCGTCTTCAAGTGCATCAAATAGCTCAGCAAACCCAAACATAGTAGCGCCATCTTCAACAATGAGCTTAAACCTGTGGTTTAACAAACACTGCGACACCTTATCGGTTTCATCTCTGGCGTCGATCAATTCACTCAACGACCGCTTGATGGTAGAAGGGTGCCAAACCTCGCCACTTGCGCCTAAGTCTTTCGCAGAGTTGATCAGGGTATCTAAGTACGAATTATGGACAACTAACAAGGCACAATCTTTTAGGCTGTCATTTTGAGTAGATACCAGGTCTCGCAGGTGAGAAATAAAATTCTCACTGTATCCATCTGTGCCTTCACTATGAACAACAGGAATAAGCTTAGCGCTTCCAAAATCAATTATATTAAATGTTTGGTCAACTTCATTTGTTACAACACGAATGGAGCTATCGCAGGCCTTTTTTAGCGCTTGGTAAAGCTTCTGGCTATTTGCGCCATCTGGCGAACGAAATTGAAAACGGGTTTCGCCATCAAAACCTTTTTTAGCCCAATTGCAAAAGTGTTCAACTAAAAAGTCTTCATATTGTTTTTCTGACATATACTGCATCCCCGCTGTCACTCATTCGCTCAACATTCCCCATACGCTCAAACAACTCGATTAAGCACTCTTCACTACTTTTATCAAAAAATATTCCCCGCTTTTGAAACTCAAGCAACAACTCATGTAGTCGTAGCCTGCTGCGCTGACCAATTGCCAGATTCGTAATAAGCAGTAAGTAATCCTGGTTTAATACCAAGTAACTACCAGCACGACCACGACCCTGCTCAAATGGCTTGATAAAGGTTTCTCTGGTTGCAGATGTAAATTTATTGAACGCAGCTTCTCGAGAAGCCCCTTTTTTAAACTGCTCAGTGAAAAGCCTGACCAAAAGCTCAATGGCTTCCTTAGGCGTATTAGCAGGCTTTAGCTCACTGGTTAGTTTTCGGTCTTCATGAAATCCATGGGCGTACTTATTTAATTTATCTATATCCTGATCTTCTAGCTCTCGATAGATCTGCCATAATGGTTTTACCGCATGCTTTGTATCTTGTAAGCTCTCGTTTAGTGACAGAAGCGGGAATAACGCATAGCTTGATTCAACAACCTGCTTGAGGCCATGAAGCTGTATTTTAGTCCGCTCTTTACTTGCTTTTTCGCTGTCGAGTATAAAGTAACATGGCTTTATTTCTGGTACTTGCCCCCAGCCATTTACATTCAAAGCAAGCTGAGCGGTATATAAAAAGCCATACAGCTTTAAAAATGATTTAATACTCTGTTGGAATTGTTCAGGGTAGCCGACTAGAAAGCTCAAGTCTTTCTGAAACTGCTCAGCAAGCTCAGGAATATAGGGCGAGTTAACTACTTTTTTACTTTGACTTGCTTGCGTGACAAACGGGGAGTCAAAAACTTCTTTGATTTTTCTTTCTAAAAAGTTCAAGTTGCTTTGTGGCTTGATCTCTAACTCGAAATCACCCAATAGACCAACGAACATTGATGCTAATCGTTCATCCCCCGCTTTACTTTCCGATGGGGTTAATACTTTCAACGCCTGCATTTCTGGTGCTATGTTTATCACTTGACCATTTTCGAAATATATTTTTTCGATAACATGCCAAAATGGCTCACCATCTAGTTGTTCAGCCAAATGTACCTTGCAGAGATCCCTGAAGTGTTCAATCTCTTTAACACCTTTGGCAAGCTCTATATTGTGTAAAGACTTTATGAAAAGGCCAACTGTTGTATCCCAGTCATATTTGTTATTCGAGCTATTTGTAGAAGCTGGGGAAAAGCTCGATGCGCTATTGTTTTTGGGTTTCAGAGTGTCTTGTAGCGGCATGAATTATCCCTCACTTACCATGATTTCGTCATCTTCCAGCTCTAGCAGATACTTATTGCCTTCTCCGGTAATCACTAACTCTTCTGAAGCTTTTGCCGCCTGAATAACCTCATTCGCCAACTCATCAAGTAAAATCACTGAGTTTTTGTCGTGTTTATTTGGACGATACCCACTATTGATATTAATCAGCAATTCAAGCAAGTTTATGTTTATCGGTAGGCAAAACTGCTTATCTCTTAGCTTTAATCTGGCGTTAAAAAAGGCGCTACTCGTGGTTGTGCTGTTTTGAATCATTGCTACATCCATAGATAGCTCAGCAGGAGCTGCAATCTGATAGTCACCAAAGTCAGACAGTAAAAAATACTTTTTCCCCAACTTAGGCGCGTTTCGATTAATGTAATTCCTAACAGCAGAGATCAGAACGTCTCGATAAAAGGTTTTCAGTTTAGACTTTTGCTCTGTACTGCCTGTATACTCTTTATGCAGCTGGAATATAGCGATGTATTTATCAATTAGGCTCTCATTAAAATCGCTTTCAAACTGCTGATGAAAGTTATTTGATAAAGCATCGTATTTGAAAACATAAAAGAGCCTTAGATACTGAGTACCGCTTTGCAACTCAGAAACTCCTAGGCTTTTCAAAGCTTGCTTAAATTGCTCAAAGTCTGGATTAGGCAAATTTAGGTTAAATGACAGAATGAACCTATCTATTTGCTTTGTCCTTAAGTGAGCTGGATCAAAGTGTTCTATTTTGTTTGCAAGCTCATTGGTACCACCCGCGAACAAGTTGTCAAACAGGTAATCTCCGCCAAGCAATAGTTCGTGAATAAAATCTAGTAGTGCGCGCGCTGTCAAGAACTGATCGCGCATCAAACGCGCTTTGAAGAGTAAGTCAATGATTACCTGTTGCACCGATGGCTGACATAGAAGTGTGTAGTTAGCCAAGACTATTGCCGAATCAGGATCATTTAGTTGCCGCTCTTTTTCGACCAAATTCCAAATTACCCCACCTGCTTCGGTAATGCGTGCTAATAGGCTGTTGGCAAACTCCGAAGTGAACTCATTTTCGTTTATTTCGAATTTAGGATAGTCTTCAAAACTTACGAAATAAATATCATCCAGCTCCGCGCGCTTATCGGTTAGATAAGCTTTTAAAGCCTCGCGAACATATGCATTGCGACCTTCCTCGGCATAATTACCTATCATCCCGGTGTTGATACCGACGACCAATGGATAACTGCCCGCTTGGTAATCATCAAATACGCGGTTTAATGTATCGATAGCACTACCTTGAGGGTCAAAGCTATGAGTTGCGTCTAAATGAAATCGGACCCCTTTGCTGTATTTCTTTTTGCGTTTAACCTTGGTCAGCAACTCAGATTTACCGTCGCCACTACTTCCGCACAAAAACAGTAATTTTTTATCATTGGCACCAAATGACGAAATGATTTTCTTCACTTTATCTTCTATTGGCATTTTGATGTACAAGTGGGCTTTTATTTCATCAAGAAGAGACAGCTCTTGATTACTTCTCTCCGTTGAAACCGCATAGGCCGAAGATTTTGATAAAATACTTAAAGCTTCTTTTAAACGCATAAAATTCCTGTCTTTAAGAGTTTCCTATCCATTGTTTCGCTTGTGGGGCCGACTGGCGTTCCTAATAACTAAAACTTTTCTACTATATCATAAGGTTAAGTTTGGTTGTTCTGATTGAGGTCAAATTCCAAGTTACACCACATTACACGTTAACCAGACTCGCCACCCACCCTTTCTAACAACGCATTGAGCCAGCGTTCGTGTTCGCGGCCGGGGCGTTGGTCGCCAGTTTGCCAGATTTTGCGGGCTTTAAGGCCGGTGTTTTGGGCTAGTACGGCGTTCAGGTTTTGCTCTGTGAGGTCTGTGAATGCGCGGCCATCTGTGGTGCGTTCGCCCTCGCCGTATTTGAAAGAAATATAAATGATGCCTTCTGGTTTGAGTGCGTTTTGCAGGCGCTGAAAAACCTCCGGAAGCTCTGCCATGGGGACATGTAACAAGCTGGCGCAGCACCAGATGGCATCAAAGGTGCTGGTTGCTCTGAGTTCATCAAAACTGAAACAGCCTACAGCTTGTTCCAGATGGAAGCTGGCGATATTGGCCAGCTCTGCGCAGGCGTCGAAGGCATCGACCCGGTAGCCGAGGTTTTTAAACGCCAGTGCGTCACGGCCGGAGCCGCAGCCGGCATCAAGGATCTTACCGCCTTTGGGTATGGCGGGTAAAAACTCGTCATACAGTGGCTGCATGTTCACCGCAAAAGTTGCCTCGGCAAAGCTGACAGCATTGCGGCTGTAGTATTCTAATGTGGAGTCTGACATCACTCACCCGTTTACTCTGTGGTGCAGCTGGTAAGGAGGTGATGCATGGGACAGGTGGCAGTGCCTGAGTGTTTACCCGGCTCTTTCCTGTTGTTCGGCGGTTACAACTTCCTTTGCGCGACACGATAAAACTATGCTTGTTAGTTGTGCCGGCATGCTCTTTGAGTTTATAACGCAAGAGCGAATGAGCCATCATTTGGTGCAGACACCTAAATAATTTACAACACTTTTGTCTGGTTGAGTAGCTTTTTGTCCGCTGTTATTAGCGATTTTAATACAATTGCTCAACTTTTGATTACAAATTAAATGGCGGGCCTGAACCGACAGGTGAGTGACCTACCTGCGGATGGTCTGGTTGGTTTTGGGAAACGTCAAAAGACAATTGATTGCTTATTAATAGGTGAGTACAGGAATAACAATTTGACAAACGCTTTCAGCGGACTTGGTAGCCCGGCGTCTGACTCGCAGCTCAACGACCTTTACTGAAAGAGTGACTGACTAAAAAGAATGAGCTTCATATAAGAAAAAAGGCACATCCAATGTGCCTTGATACAAGTACTCTCAATTACAGTCGCTTCACTCTGACCACCTTTTCAGGCTACCCTGGCCAGAGACTGTACCTGTTTACTCTATTTACTCTCTCAATCAAGACCAAATAAGCTATCGAACCCTTGCTTTAGGGCGAACAGAAACGCGAAATGTTCCTATCCGGACTCATACAGCCACACGGAACAACTCCGTGCAGGTGGTTACCCACCGACAACAGTTCGATTCATAAGCAGACAGTGCTCCCTCAGACCGTCCCGAAAGATTAACCAATAAATAAGAACAAAATATGGATGTGTAATGGTTATTTTTACCCAACAGCAAGGTTACCACCATAAACAGGTATCACCCAGAACACGCCAGATGCCCTGATTTTGTTCGAGATTGCTCGCTAAATCCGGCTATGTTTTAATTAGGCCTCTTTGCTCTTTCCTAGCACACAAGCCTTTGTCGTGGCGCAATTCAGCCCAATGGTTACACAGGTTGCTCAATGTGCCTTCCTCCGTGTATTTCCTTTATTGTCCTTCTTTGCGGGCGCCCAGACTCACATTTTTAGTGTCTGCCAAGTAAGTTCGTGCTTGCTATTGCAAGTAGGTCTGGGACATACAGCTTCCTGTGCAAGATTAATGTAAACCCCCTTTACGACCCAAATGATGGTGCGAGCACCATGTATAACCGAAGCTCGATGGTGCTGATTAGCTGTTCGCGTATCGAATACGGAAAAACGCAAGTGAATTTGAAATCGTCATGTGCATTTGAACTTTGATCGTACTGATTAGCTGTCCCCTGTATCAAATACTGCATAGCGACAGAGATAACCTGGTCATTGAATACAATTCAATCGAGCCGCCGTGAACAAGGAAAGCCTTTTCGAATAAAAGGCCTCCTTATATAACACGGACGCTCCAAGCAGACGGCCTCAATGGCACTTTGCCGTTGAGTTAACCCGCCTGTCCCATTGCGTTATTTATGTAATGGCTCACCTGATTTTGCTGAGGTCATATGGTGTTTGGTCATAGGTTCACCTGGCTTGATCACACTGTAAGTATAGTCAGGCTGAGGTTTTGTCACTTCCTCCGCCATAACCAAATTGGTTGTCTCCTGACTCAGGCTGGGTACCGATCCATTCAGGCTGCTTTCGGTATTTAGGATCAAGGGTAGTCCATCTTTGCCACTGCCTATCACCACCACTTTGGCATTATTTGATTTTGCCAGTTCAATAGTGGCTTCAATACCGCGCCATCTCAGGTAGGTTTCGGAAATTCCGCCGGCTACCGTTTCCTGAAAATCAGCAATACCTTGCGCTTCGGTTTTCTTACGTTGCGCTTCTTTCTTAGCCACTTCAAGGCGCATTGCATACTCTTCATTCAGGTAGCTTTGGTTCACCTTTGAGATGATTGCCTCGTGCACCTTATCCGGCACATCTACCCGCTTTATGAGCATATCGTCCAGATTAACCAGAGTATGACCATTTTTCATATGCCCTGTTTGCTCTAAAATAGTCTCTTCCTGCAGGTGCAACTCATGCAGCACTTCTTCCAGCAACTCCTTTTGCACTTTGATCCGCTGATGACTGTAGACCTGCTCAGCCCGATACCGCGACACTATCATACGTACCGCAGACGCCACCTCGGGTAACACCATTTCTTCGAGATATTTTGGGCCCACCAGCTGGTGCAAATACGGAACATGTTCGATGACTGGGCGATACCTGACGGTAACATTGAGTGTGATCCTGAGTCCCTCATTGGTAATGGCATCAATGTTTTCATGAGCAGTTTGAAAGCGTCCGTTATAAATAATCAGTTTATCCCAGGGCATCACCAATACTGTACCCTCGCTAAAGTGTTGCTCCAGATACGTACCTCCACCAAAACGTTTCCACAATACAGCAACCTCACCAGAGTCGACCCTGACAAAAATAAAAGGGACCAGTGCCACAATTAAGAACAAACAAATTAACAGGGTAAGGCCGGCTCTGAACCGCCAGGACAATATGCGTTTACGCCATGCCGGTTTGTACCGGCGCAGTACCCGCATCACCAGATTGGCAATGAGGATCAGCAGACAGGCGCCGGCCAGCCCTATGAGCATCAGATCAGGAGGCAGGATTATATTCATGACGGCACTCCATCGGTTTCTACTTCATGATGTTCCATTAGTTGTCCTTCTACCATCTTCAAATGCACGTCCGCCAGGTGGAAATAGGCGTCGTCATGTGTAATTGCGATCACGGTATTACCACGGGCCTTGAGCCTGGGCAGTACCTGTTCATAGAATTTACGTCTGAATATTGGGTCCTGATCGGCGGCCCACTCATCAAAGATATAAATCGGCCGATTCTCCAGTATGGTACTCAGCAACGCCAGGCGCTTCCTTTGCCCTGACGAGAGGTCTATGGTGCTGAATTCGCCATCATGAACGCTGACCTTAGCGTTCATTTCTAAAAAGACCAGCCATTCGTCAATTTCTTCCTGGGAGGTAGCCCTGATCCCATAGAGTTGTTTAAACAGATGAAAATCTGCAAAAACCGATGTAAAAATGCTGCGGAAGCTCTCCCGGTCGGCATCATGAACCGGTCGTCCATCCAAAAAGATTTGCCCGGCCTGAAGTTCATATAAGCCGGTTAACATGCGAATGAAGGTGGTTTTGCCGCTGCCGTTCCCTCCGGTAATAAAAGTGATTTGCCCTCGCTTAACCGTCAAATCGACAGGTCCGACAAAAAACGGTCGGTCGCCGGGTTTGCGATTGTGTTGATAGTACGCGCCTTCCAGTCTCAATTCTTCAAAGCTATCAATAGGGTGTATCTGGGTATTACGCGGTGGCGAGGTTTCGGCTTGTTCTCGTTTTAGATCTGCTTCCAGTGCCAGCACATTTTGCGCCGCCTCGGTGGCAGTTGTGAATACCGGAATACCACCGACAATACTGGTAATAGGACCGATTAAAAACAAGGAGGCTGTGGTAACCTTAATCACCACTTCAGGGTAAACATCTGATAACACAGGTACAAAAAACACCATCGCACCGGTCGCAGCGAAAAAGGTAATCTGAGAGAGCACAAAGTCGGTTGCAAACAAGGTTTTAGTTACTGTTTGCGCACGCCGCGCTTTGCCCGACGAGAGCGAAAACTCATGTTCCAGATCGTCCGCTCTGGGTGCGCTCAGTTTTACTTCCTTAAAACCGTCGAGCAAGTCTGACAATCGCTGGATAAGCTGGTTTTCGCTCTGAAATGCCAGCGCCATATTGCGTTGAATTTCATTGGCCCGTAACCGATGAATACTGCCCCCCAGCATGATCAGCACACTCAGGACCACAAACGCCATCACCGAGTGATAGGCAATGTACAATGAGGTGAAAAAGACCAGGCTTATCGACTGACCGATGATCACAAAGAGCTGGGCAGACTGAGAAATGGTTTGCAGCTCTTTACTGAGCGTATTAAAAATGCGCTCCTTACCGATCTTTTCAAGCGTTGATAACTCGGTATGTCGCACCGATTCAAACAGCTCAACACGCATATGATCAATGGCTTTTTCGACCATTCTTGCGGCTTTGGTCATCAGCCTCTGCTGAGTTAACCCGTAGATCAGCACAGTCAGGGTAAACAGCACCAGATAGTAAAATACATGGTTCTCTTTGTGGATATCAGATATATTTTCTGCCACGTTGTTGATAAGGGCAAGCACCAATGCATTGGCAAGGCCAGAGATACAACCGAGTAATACAAAGGTCCTTTTTTTAATTTTAATGTTTCGACTTATTAAATCGTATAATACCATTTTTATTGTCTTTTCATTGTGTTACCAGTGGCCTGAAAGTCCGCCACTGGTCAGAATACTGAGCGCTACGACGCAGCCAAAACTGCAATCCTTGTTATCTTATCTTGAGGATATACTTCCTCTGGTTATTAGCTTGCCTATTTTTCCACCACAATCAAGCGATGCGTGTTGGCAATGCAAGGTTTACTGTTGCTCCTCCGTTTCTTTTGGCTCTGCCAGACGTGTTTTTGCAAGCAATAACACCAGTAAGCTCACGAATGGTGTAAAGATCAGGCCAATAAAAAAGAAGCCTATAGGGCCTGCGAACGTGTTGCGTCCCCAGTAACCAGAAAGTACACATAACACCAGATATAAAGTCACTAACATATTTTGCTCCTATGAACTGACATTCAGCTCGGTTTTACCAATGAGCAAATAAACCAACAGATGCGCTGCTGGTTTATTTGTGTTTTAGCCTCTCAACTTACGCTGTAGCTTGGGTGTCTTGAGTGCTGTTGCCTTTATCTTTTCGATACTTTGCCGCAATTTCAGAGATGTCTCCCTTAATACTTGCCAGATTAAGATCTAGCAAAGTACCGCCATTTTCAAAGTGTCTGATAAACGTAGAACCTACTGCATTGGTAGACGCAGCGGATACTACTGGCATAAATGCGATTGCGCTAAGCGTGCCAATGATTGGTACTGACTTTAAGAAACTACTAAGTCCTGCACCGCCCAAAGACTGTGGGAATGAGCCGCCAATCACCGCACTTACCGTACCGCGGATCTTATTGTCACTGTAAGACTGACCGTATACTTTGGCAATCTCACTTATCATCTTAATTTGTACCCCAGTCAAGGCCACCAAGTCGATTGCCGGTACTGGGATAAGCCCCGTACCAAAAGACCATTTGGTGTACTTGTCGACAATAATGTGCGCTACCGCTTCGCGATTCTCAACCTCAACACTTACTGAGTCCTGCTTTGCTGCAGCTTCAGCAGCCGCTGTGGCCTTCTCATCCTTCGCTGTTTTTGTCGCTGTCATGTTTTTTCCTCTATGATTGGAATGGTACCAACGTCGTTAGAAACTCAGTTGGCATAAACAGTTGTTAAACCCACCAAGTCAGGTAAAGCCTAGACCCTAACTTGCCCTTTTTCACTTTCCATGTCCTAAAACACAGCAAGTAAATGCGTTTAAAATGCAGTGAATACGATACACAAGCGCTGTAATTCACTGCTGATCTCTTTTCTTTTTTACGCTTCATCTAACACCGTCTGACAGGCTTCGGTGCGGTGTTTATCGCTGTAAAAGATGATGTTGCGAATTTCTTCGGCAATACAGTCCGACTCAGTGCCGGTTTTCACATAGTTACTAAACACCATCACGTTTTGATCCCGCTCCAGCAGACGGTTAAAACTGGTAACCCATGAGTACGGATAGCTGCCTGAATACTGTAAGAATTTCTCGTACTTTCTGAGGTTGGTTTCGCTCGGATCATCCGGGCAATCGGCCACTTTGCCGTACTGGTTAGGGTCGATATAAGTGACAAACCAGCCGTAGCCATAGTATTCGCACGACGAGGAACTTCCGGTATTGGAATATGGTGCAAATGCCGCCAGCTTTTGCGCTTCATTAAGAATTTTGTTGGTATACAAACCCTGATCCCACTTGTGCATATCTTCCACGGTGGAGTACATATCACCAGCCGAGTAAAGCACTAAGGGATTGCTGTAAGGGTTAACCAGAATGTCTTCGTAGGGGGCCGGCCCGCCCGTAGCCGGTGGACGACCATTGGCCAGTGGCAGATACTGATTGTCTTTGTAAATGTACCCGGTGGTCATATCTGAATAGATCCCAATGGCGCTGAACGAGCCACTGTCGCTCATATCCAGCGGGTCGAGGATCTGCTCTTTGAGGATATTACTGAACCAGAAACTGCGGTCGATATCCCCTTGTGTGCCTGCCGCCAGCTGCTCAATGATATTGCCGACCAGATAGTAGTTACAGTTACTGTATTCGTATTTGCTGCCCTGACTGAAGGACGGCTGCCCGCCCTGCTCTTCACAGGTACAAAAGCGGTTGCCAAACCCTTCCGGCCCATTGAGATTAAGGGTTTCGTCATACAAATAAGGCCGCCAGCCCCAGTTGTTATACACCTCTTCATTGTCGCTGTAATTCGGGATCCCCGACGACATGGCAAGGAGGTTGTGCAAGGTGACGTCTGCACACTGATTTTTGGGATACCAGGGTAAATGGTCGCCGACAGTTTCGGTTCTGAGGTCCTTGCCTTCGAGCATACGCATCAGGATCGCCGCGGCAAACGCCTTGGTATTCGATCCGATCCGGTACTTAGACTTAACCGTATTATCCACCTTGTATTGGATGTTTTGCGGACCACAGTGGTGCTCATAAACCACTTTATCAATAGACGTAATATAAATAGTGCCGAAAAACACCATGGCATCGCAATATTGCCTGACCGAGGCGTCTATCATTTCTATTTGTGATGCGGTGATCGTGGTGTCTTTCGCCGTACTTTTATTTTGCAGACACGATGCCAGAGCGAGGCTTATCAGGCACATTACCATGATATTCAGCCTTGACGGGTTTAACCATTTCATTGTTTTGCTTCCTCAAATTTGACCACTATGTTTGCCAACCGCAGCACCACTAACAAACCCCGGATTGCACGCCTTAACGTGCCGCTTTTGCCATTCCCACCAGCACCTTACGAGTGCCGGTATAAGCCTGACGGCCGTGGGTAAATAGCATGTTATCCAGCAGCAAAATGTCGTTGCGCTGCCAGGGGTAAGAAAAAGTCAGATCGCGATAGACCTGGTTGATCACATCAATATCTTCTTTGGCTATCTCACTGCCATCGCCGTAATAGGCGTTGCGCGGTAAATAGTCTGCACCAATGCTGTCGGGCATGTCTGTGTCTACGGCAGAGCAGTGAAACAAGTGTGCCTGATTAAACCAGACCTTTTCGTCCGTTTGCGGATGCTTCATCACTGCTGGCCTGAACTGCCGGGTCTGCAACCTGCCATCGGCGAACCACTCACACTGAATGTCGTTTTTCCAGCAATACGCTTCCACTTCATCGCGACTTTGCGTCTGAAACACTTCCTGCCAGGGCAAGTCTATGTCGCCGTAGTTGCGTACATACATAATGCCGCGCGCTTCAAACCGGTCTCTGAGCGCTTCAGGCAGTCGCTTGTATACTTCACGGCTGTCGGCAAGCGGCGTATCACCGCCGGTGGTGGCCGGTAAAACGCAGAAAAAGCCCATCCGCATTGGCCAGCAATTGGAGTAGGCATTTTCGTTGTGTTGCAGGATCACCTGATCGGCGTGATATTCGGTGGTCGTGTAAATGTTATTACGCAGCGCGGTACGCGGGGAGGAACGATAGATATACTGGCTTAACGGCTCGCCAAAGATTGTTTCCAGAATAGTACTGAACTGATTGGTGCTAACGATATTGAGGCCGCGAAGCAGCGCGAAGCCATCGCGGTCAACCCAGGCATTAATTTCCTTCACATTCGCCTTTACCCAGGCAAGACCACTTTGCTTTTGTCCTGAGAGATCATGGATCCGTTGATCTGTATCGGCGGAATTTAAATCCATGTCTGGTGATAGTAACTGATCCATTTTATTCCCATCCTTTAATTAAGGTATTAAGTAAAATTTACATCGCAATTTTGACATTAATTGTTTGTTTTTTACGCACAACCAACATCAAAATAAAACAATTTAAAAACATACTGCTAAACAATAGACTACAAACTGTAGTAACTCTCTATTATTTCAATCACAGCACTCACCTGCTGGTGCTGCAAAATTGACAGGTGATTGCCTGCGATTTCGTGGCAGTTCACTTTGCCGTACAGCGTTTGCCAGCCCATATCGGGCGCCAGAGATTGGCCTTCAAACTCGCTGGTGTCGCTTGCTTTAATCACACAGAGCCGGCAGCCTAACTGCGTTGGCAACTGCACATCGGCCATAAGCTGACCACGAAACACCGCCTGCAAGCGCTGAAGTTGCTCTGCACTGAAGTGATAGCCCGACCGCGCCATGGCATCCGCCAGACAAACAGTTTGTTCCTCAACCGGTTTAGCACCGAGTTCGCTAAGTTGCGCCGCGCTGAGACCCAACGCAAAGAAAGTATTGAGGTTTTCAAGCATCAGCTGATCAGCCTCCATGGCGCTGATAGCCACCGAGCTTTGCGTGGGCCTGGGCGTATCCAGTATGGTGACTGATGCCACCGAGATATTCGAAAAGTCAGGCTCTGGGCCATTATTCGCACTCAATCGCTGCGCCATTGCGAGCGCAATAAAGCTGCCAAAGGAGTGGCCGACAAGATGAACCGGACCTGGCTGCGCCTGCGCAAGTGCAGACAGGTAATGCTGTGCCGTGGCGTCAACTGAGCCGACTACATCGGGGTCATGCGCCACCACATCCGGTTGCAGGCCGTACACCGGGACTTGCTTATCCAGCCCCTGCACCAATGACTGAAAGGCCATCAGCAAACCACCGGCTCCGGCTATCAACACCACAGGTGTCACGCCCGGACTGCCATTTTGCAGACACAACAGGCTCTGAAGTGCCTCTGGTTGCTGCTGATTAGCCCGCTGGAAATCATTTAACGCCTGGGCCAGCGCACCAACGCGGCTATGCTGTAGCAACAAGGAAACGGGCACCTGTGCCTGCAATGCATCACACAATTCGCTGTGCAGTCGCATCAGCAACAAAGAATGGCCACCAAGGGCAAAAAAGTCATCGTTCAGGCCCACCCGCGGGCAGTGCAGTAACTCGCCCAGGTAGTCACACAAATGGTGCTCAAGTGGCGTTGCTGGCGCAACATAGTCTTGCGGCTCTGCCAGAGTCAGGGTATTAGCCTCTCGCTCGAGTGCTTTTCTGTCCAGTTTACCGTTGTGGTTATGGGGCAGCGCGGCTCGCGGTACTATCCACTGCGGCACCATGTAGGCTGGCAGCAGCTCGGCCACAGCCGCTTTAAGATGGGCCAAATCTGGCTCATCAGCCGATTCAATAAAGGCTATCAGCTGTTCGTGTTTAACTATTACCGCACAGGCATCAACACCGCTTTGGGCTAACAATGCGCGCTCGATTTCGCCCAGCTCGATACGGTAACCCCGCACCTTTACCTGCTCGTCCAGCCGGCCTAAAAAGTGCAACGCGCCGTCCACAATTCTGACCTTATCGCCGGTTTTATAGCAGCGCGTTTGCGTGTGGGGGTTGAGCACAAAGGCTTTGTCTGTTTTTTCCTGGTCGCCCAAATACCCCAAAGCCAGCGCCGTGCCGCTGATATACAACTCACCGGCAAGGCCATCCGGCAGCGCTCTGAGTTCGCTGTCGAGCACATGGGCCGTTACCCCGGCCAGAGGCAAGCCAATGGGCACAGACTCGCCCTGATAGTCGGTCACATCCTGAAGCGTGGCGGAAATGGTAGTTTCGGTCGGACCATAGGCGTTAATAACCCGAACAGACGCGCCATAATGTGCCTGCCAGGCCCGCAGTACCGCGCTCTGCATTTGCTCGCCACCAACGGTGATGATGCGCATTGCGCTGCCCAAATCAACTGGATTGACCGCCAGCTGCTGCCAGTAAGCCGTTGGCAGACTCATCAGGCTCAGCTGCGCATGACGCGCCAAATCTGCCAGCGTCTGACTATTGAGCAACTGTTCCTGCTGGGCCATCACCAGGGTTGCGCCACTGAGTAAGGTGCAAAATACTTCTTCGGCAAAAACATCAAAGCTACAACTGGCAAATTGCAGATAGTTGTCATCCGGCGCAATAGCATAATTGCTTTGCAAAGCAGCCACATAATTAAGCACACTGCGGTGGGCCACCTGCACGCCCTTTGGCTCCCCGGTTGTGCCCGAGGTGTAAATCACATAACACGGCGCGTCGCTGTGGCAGGTACGCTGCACGCACAGCGCTGGCTGGGCTGATATTTCTGCCTCATACGCAACCAGATCTACCACAGGGCAATCAGGTGTTACACCCTGCCAGTCCTGCTCGGTCGTGAGCAACACCGCTGCGCTTGCATTGGTAAGCATAAATTTACGCCTTTGCTCGGGCAGCGCGGGGACCAGCGGCAGGTAGCATGCCCCCAGCTTCAGCGCCGCCAAAATGGCGATGATCAGCTGAGGTCCGGGTGCTAAACACACCGCTACCACAGCCTGACCTGCCTGAATACAGTGCTGTGACAGCAGGTAATTCGCCAGCCTTGCTGCGGCGTCATCCAGCTCGGCATAGGTCAGTATTGTGGCGGGCTGTTCAGTCCCGGATGGATAGTAGCGAATAGCCGTGCACTGTCCGTGACTTGCCCTGATGTGCTCAAACGCCTGTTGTAAGGTGTTATGGTGTATTTTCTGTGCCTTTGCACCGGGCAGCCCGAACTGTACCAGCGGCGTAATTTGCTGTGGCCTGATCAGCGGCAATTCGGCCAGTATACCTTCTGGCTTAGCCATAAAGGCTGATAGCAGTTTGGTGATTAATGCCAAACTTTGCTGCGCCTGCTCGCATGTCAACAGGGCTTCACGATAGCTGAGGGTCAGCGACAGCTGACTTGCCACGCCGACCACAAAAGTGACCGGGTAGTGCGTCTGATCCCGCTCCGAGCAGACTGTGACCTTGAATGGCCCGGAGTCTTGCGCGAGCGGATCGGTTGGGAAGTTTTCAAATACATACAGGGCATCAAATAGGTCGCCGCCGTTGTCAATCTGACTCCATTGCTGGATTTGTGACAGCGGCGTGTGAGCATATTGCGCCAGCGACGCCTGAAGCTCTCTGATCTGCAACAGGTAGTCGTTAACCGTTTGCTGCCCTGGGGTGTTGATCAACACCGGCTGAGTATTGATATAAAGGCCGACACGCTCGGCTACGCGAGGCAGCGATTCAGGCCGCCCGGACACGGTCTGACCAAACAACACATAGTCACTCTGACAACAGGTGCGTAGCCAGTAGGCCCAGGCGCCCTGGATCACCTGATTAAGCGTCAATCCCCGCTGCTTTGCAAAGTCACTTAGCTGGGCGGTGAAATCCGCGCTCAGCGTTTCTGTTATCTCACTGACGTTGTGATTTTGTTTATCACTGATAGCCAGGTGCTCAGTGAGCAGCGTGGGAGTGTCGACCTGTACCAGTTGTTGACGCCAGAACGCCTGCTCAGCGTGTTTGTCGCGCTTATCAAGATACTCAACATAATCGCGAAAAGGGTCAGCAAGCGTTTGCACCATGCGCGTTTGTACCCGGGCCTGATAGTGCTCAATCAGCTCGGCAAACAGCACCGGCAGCGACCAGCCATCCATAATCATATGATGATACGTCCAGATCAGCCCGTGGCAATGCTCGCCAAAGGGCACCAGTCGCAAACGCATGCAGGGCGCGCGTTGCAGGTCCAGGGGCTGCTGATATTCCTGCGCCGCTATCTCGGCCAAACGAGCTTTCACTTGTTCATCGAACGGCTGCGGCTCATCCATCTGCAAGGGCAAGGCACGCTTGTCATAAACCACCTGCACGGGCTGATGTGTCGTGACAAAAAACGCCGTGCGCAAAATCGAGTGGCTGGCAGTCAGCTGCGTCCAGGCGTAGGCGAATGCCTCGGTGTCCAAAGCGCCATCCAGCAACATCACTGATTGCTCCAGATAGGCTTTATTGTCTGCGCTCTGCGCGTGAAACCACATGCCCTGCTGCAATGGCGTCATCGGATAAATATCGGCCACGCCCTGCCCGGCTTTATCCATCAGCTGGGTCAACTGCGCGCGGTCAAGCTGCGGCAGTAACGGGAAGTCACTGGGCGTTGGGCTGTTTTCGGTTTGTGCTAAACAGTGAGCAAGCACCTCTTCAATCGCCTGCTCAAAGTGCGCACTCAGCCGCTGTGCGTCTTGCTCGGTATAATATTCTGGTGTGCATTCCAGCGCCACAGCCAGACGGCCCCCGCTCACCGCAGCGGTAATTTGCAAGGCCGCAAACACCGCATCGGCTTCGCTGCGCAGACTGCCCGTGGGCTCAGAGGCATCGACAAGCAACCCGTTTTGCTCCAATACGGTGTCCAGCTGCCCGAGGTAATTAAAGAAAGTTTGCGCCCTGGTGTCTATCGTTAGTGATGCCCGCACCTGCGGATTTGGGTGGGTATAACACAGCGCACCAAATTCGCTGCCATGGCGGGTCGTCCAGGCCAGTTGCTCTTTAACGGCGCAGATCACCTCGGCTAGCGCCTGCTCCGATTGACCAGACGGGCTGCTCATACGCAGCGGGAATAACGCGGTGAGCCAGCCAATGGTGCGACTGGCATCGAGCGCGCCTTTGAGCTGAGCGCGCCCATGGCTTTCGAGCATAACCACCTGCTCTGTACGCTCGTAATAACGCAGCGCCGTCCACTGCCAGGCGCTCAGCAACAAGGTTTGAATGGTACTCTTGTATGCCCGGTTTGCGTCATTTAATAGCTGTTGAGTCTGAGCCGGGCTGAGCTGAATTTTATTGCAGATGGCAGCACAGTGCTTGCTACCATCTGCGCTGGCCCCCAGAGGGCGCTGATTTTGTGCGGCTTTCGCAGCTTCCTGCCAGCTGGCGAGATACCGGCTTTCGCGGGCCTGCTCTTGCAGATAAAACGCAATAGCATCCAAAGAGGCACTGGCCGGTGGCAAGTGTATAGCCTGAGCGTTTTGCGCCTGAGTACATGCCTGTTCAAGGTCAGTCAGCAAAATACGCCAGGAAACACCGTCAATTAATAAGTGATGGGCAACCAGCAGCAGCCGATTGCTTTGCTCCGTATCCGGCGTGGCAATATGACACACTTTCAATAAGGGCGAGCCATCGAAGGTAAAGCCTGCCTGCGTCTGCTCACTGAGTTCGGTGAGTACCTCACTATAGCGTGCGCCTGAGGCACTGAGGTCGTGATATTGGCACACCTGTTTGCTGTCGAGCTGCTCGTCAACGTACAAGTGTGTGTTGTCCCTGACCATCAGTCTCAGTGCATCGTGGCACGCCAGCAGCCCCTGTACGGCATCACACAAATGACTAAACGAGAGTGACTTATCCACACTCAGCATTACCGCCTGATTCCAGTGCTCGGGCACTGCAAATGTCTGAGCGAAAAACCACTGCGCAATGGGATGAGGGGTTAATTTGCCAACAAAATGCTGTTGTTCGGACTCGCAGTCGCCCTGCTGTGCGCGCGCATCGTCGCTAACAAAACTCGCCGTCAATGCCGCCGCCGTGCTGTGCGCAAAAATATCGGCCACTGACAGACCAATGCCTACGGCTCTGGCCCGGCTGGCAAGCTGAATGGCCAAAATGGAATCGCCACCACTGGCAAAAAAGTCATCCTGAGCCTGCATGTCTGGTTTGTTCAGCAAGGTTTGCATCAGCGCTAAAACGGGGTTATGCCCGGCTTTCGTGGCACTCGACGTATCTATCTGCGTCACCTGCTCATCGCCTTCGAGCTGTGCCAGCCGCACCAGCGCGCGGCTATCCAGCTTGCCGTGGGCCGTCAAAGGCAGTGCGTCCAGCATCACAAATGCGCTCGGCACCATATACTCGGGCAGTCGTGAGCGCAGCTGGCCGCGCAGATGTTCAGCCAGTTCGCTCTGGGACGACAACGACTCTGGCACCACAAACGCCGTCAGGTGTTTATTACCTGGCTGCGTTTGCGTTATCAGCACCGCACATTCGGCCACGGCTGTAAGCTCGCGTAGCTGGTGTTCGATTTCAGCCAGCTCAATGCGATAACCGCGTAACTTAACCTGCGCGTCGTTTCGGCCCACATAAGCGATACGGCCGCTGTTGAGTCGCCGGACCAAATCGCCGCTGCGATACACGCGCACAGTCTCGCCGTTATCCAGCGTGAGCTCAGTGAATTGCGCATCACTCAGCTGCGGTTGATTGAGATACCCCAAAGCCAGCCCCGGCCCGGCAATATAAAGCTCGCCGACCATGCCATCGGGCACACTGCGACCCTGCTCGTCAATGATATAAACCGTACAGTTATCTACCGGCAAGCCAATATCCGGCAGCGCTTCGCAAGGCTGAGCAACCTCGCCCGAGGTTGCGACCACAGAGGCCTCAGTCGGGCCATAGTTATTGATCAGTCTAAAGTGATGCTGAGCGCGCACGGGGTTAAGCCTGTCGCCGCCCACCAGTAAGTATTCCAGTTGCACGGGGGCAAAGTCGGAGTCTGCCAGCATCACTTCAGCAATTGGCGTGGCCAAAAAGCAATGACTGACCGCTTCACGGCTCAGTAATGCCGATAGTCGCTGCGGGTCATTCAGCGCGTTACTGCTGACAAAAACCAGCGAGGCATTGGCACTGAGATACGGCCAGATCTCCCAGGTCGCGGCATCAAAGGCAATATTAGCCGTCTGACTGCCAATACTGTGCGTGTTCAGCGCAAAGGCACGTTGATGCCAGTGGCATAAATTGCTCAGTCCGCGATGGGGGATCATCACACCCTTGGGCAGCCCTGTGGTGCCCGAGGTATAAATGACATACGCCAGCTGGTTTGTGTCGATAGCGGGTAACGGCTGCTGCGCATAAACCGCACATTGCCCGGGCAAATCCGGGCTGTCCAGCCATACCTGTTTGCAGGCCGGGTAAGCGTCAAACTGCCCGGCAAAGCGCGTCTGCGTCAGCAACCACTGACTGGCGCTGTCGCTGATAATATGCTCGATGCGCGCCTCTGGATAGTCGGGTGACATGGGCACATAGGCTCCACCGGCTTTAAGCGTTGCCAGCATGGCCACCACTAAGTCTATGCCGGCATCGCAACTGACAAGCACCCTTTGTTGTGGCTTAAGTCCCTGCCCAGTCAGATACTGCGCCAGTCTGCCAGCGCGCAGCTCCAGCTCACCATAAGTGAGCGTGCGGTTCGATTCAGGCACTTTGATTGCCACTTTGTCGGGTGTCTGGCGCGCATGTCGGGCAAGTAGCTCAACCAGCGTGGTGCCTGGCACTGAGTGCGATTGTCCGCTAATGGCCTGATAATGCGTCGGCGTTAACGGGATTTGTGCAATATCCAGCTCTGGGCTGCGGATAAGTGCGCCCAGCATCACGCTGAATGCCTCGCTCATGCGGGCAATGCTGGCGGCATCAAACAAGGCGGTGTTATAGCACCAACTGAAACGCAATCCGTGGTCGGTTTGCACCGCACTGAGCTCAATGTCGAATTTAGCCGTCACAGACACCGCCTGCTCGGGATGTACTGTTATATCAGCCAGCTGCAATTGGGTGTCCAGCTGCGGATTAAGTGCAAAGCTTAACTGGAAAACCCCCTGATGACTGAGGTCACGCGCCACATTGAGTGCATCCAGGATCTGCTCAAACGGCATCGCCTGATGCGCCTGTATATCCATCATCAACACTTTTTGCTGCGCCAGTAGCTCGCTGAATGTCATGTCTGGCGTAAAGCGCGTGCGGATCGGTAAGGTATTAATGAAAAACCCGACCAGCGGCTGCAACTGGCTGTGCTCACGACCGGAGAATGGCGCACCGATCACCACATCAGCGCTGCGACCGTATTTACCCACAAACAAAGCAAATGCAGTTTGCAACCAGGTAAACAGCGTGACGTCACTATCACGACATTGCGTCTGGATCTGCTCAAACTCATCCGTATTCAGGTGAGCAAGATGCACAGCGCCGTGATTGGCGGATGTGCGCGTTCTGGCCCTGTCCAGCGGCAACTGATGCAATGGTGGAGCATCTGCCAGATGGGCAAGCCAGAAGTCCCTGTGTGCCTGCAAGGCCACGTCATTCAGGGTGGTGCGTTGCCACTGTGCATATTCAGCGTATTGCAGCGGCAAAGGCTGAGACAGCCACTCGGGTAACGACTGGCCTTTGGAAAAGTGCTGATAAAACGCCGCCAGTTCAGCGGTTAAAATTGCTAAAGAGTGGGCATCAGCAGCGATATGATGCACATTCACCCGCAATTTGTGTACATCGTCAGCGCATGCCATCAAAGTCAGTCGCAGCATCAACCCCTGGCTTAAATCAAATGCCAGCATGGCATCGTCACGCTGTGCGCTGAGCCAGCGTTGCTGCTGCGCGCGCGGGGTCAGTGAGCGTGCATCAATATAAGTAAGCGGCACTGCAAAGTCGCCGCTAAGCACTTGCCGGGGCCCACGGGTCTCATCCTGTATTATCTTGCTGCGCAGCACCTGGTGGCGGCAAAGAATAGCCTGCCACGCTTGCTTAAATGCAGCCAGATCCAGTGGTCCATTGAGCGTAAAAGTGCCGGGCATATGATACTGCGCCGAATCTGGCGTCATTTGCTCGACCGTCCACAGCCGCGCCTGTGCGAACGACAAGGGCAAAGGCGCGGAGGTATCAACTCGTGGAATGTCCGCAGTCAAAGCCACTTCGGCGTCGCCCTGCTCTATCACTTTGGCCAGCTCAGCCACAGCGGGGTTTTGAAACACATCCTTTAACGTAACTGGCAGACCATGCACTTCCCTGAGCTGGCTAACCAGCTGGGTGGCCAACAGTGAATGTCCGCCGAGTCGGAAAAAGTGGTCGTCGAGTCCGACCTGCTCAACGCCCAGCAAGGCAGAAAAACACCCGGCAACGGCCCGCTCTGTTTGTGTGCCTGGCGCACGGTACGCCGCCTCCTGACGCAATACGTCCAGCGCCAGCAAGGCTTTTTTATCAATTTTACCATTGCTGGTCAGGGGTAACGCATCCACCACGACCACATTGGTTGGCAGCATAAATTCGGGCAGTGTGCTGCGCAGATACCCTTGCACCTGAGTGAGCGGTTCATCTAAATGAAAGCCACTAGCTGGGACCACAAAAGCGCTGATCCGCACGCCCTGCTGATCATTACGATTAAGCAGCACGCTGACGGCCTGGAGCTGAGGATGCTGGCGCAGCTGGTTTTCAATTTCACCCAGCTCAATGCGATAACCACGTACTTTAACCTGATCGTCGGCGCGGCTGATGTAGGTCAGCTCGCCATCGGGCAGAAATCGCACCAGATCGCCGGTTTTATAGAGCTTTTTGTCGCCAGATGCGGCGAACGGATCGGCAATAAAGCGCTCAGCATTGAGCGCCTCTCTTTGCCAGTAACCCCGGCATACGCCCTCGCCGCCCACGTACAATTCACCCACTGCGCCCATGGGCAGCAGTTGTTGGTGCTTATCCAGCACATAGCATGAGGTAGTTGGAATGGCATGACCGATATTGCTCACGCCCAGCGCCAGATCGGCCTGTGTGAGGCGTTTAAAGGTCACATGCACTGTGGTTTCGGTAATGCCATACATGTTGATCAGCTGGCAATTATCAAAACGACTGGCCCAGGGTTTAAGCTTGCCCGGCTGTAAGGCCTCGCCACCAAAAATCACATAACGCACCCGACATCGTGCCTGCTCGGCCTCAGGCAACGCGCACATGGCTGATTGCAACACATAAAAAGCGCCTGGTGTCTGGTTAAGTACCGTGACCTTTTCGCTCAGTAAGCAGCGGGCAAAGGCCTGGGTATCCTGACTCACCGCTTTGCTGATCACCACCAGTTTGCCGCCAAACAGCAAAGCGCCGTACATTTCCCAGACCGAAAAATCAAAGCAAGATGAATGGAACAGGGTCCACACATCATGCTCATTAAAATCAAATAAGGCAGGTTCAACGTGCAGCAGACGCACCACATGGCGGTGCTCTATCTGCACGCCTTTGGGGCGCCCTGTGGTGCCCGAAGTGTAAATCATATAAGCCAGATGCTGTGGCTGAATATCCAACGCCAGATCATCACCAATCGCAATGCCTCTATAAATCGTGTCATCGTCTATGTTGATTATCTGCTCTGCGCAGGTTGCAAAACGCGCCTGAGTGTCGCTGTCGACTATCAGCCAGCGGCTGCCAACATCGTCAATAATGTACTCTATCCGCTCTTTGGGATAATCCGGGTCTATGGGCACATAAGCAGCACCGGCTTTTAAAATCGCCAGCAAGGTCACCACCATATTCACCGAGCGGGTAACACTGACCGGCAGCATGGCCTGGAGTGTAATGCCGCTTGCGACCAGTACTCTGGCCAGCCGGTTGGCGCGGTTATTTAGCGCCTCGTAACTCAGGCGTTCGCGCTCATCGACCACCGCTATCCGCTGGCCAAATTTTTGCACCTGCGCCTCAAACAGGCTAACCAGTGTCTGGCTGGTGTCCCAGTGTGTGTCTGCATAGTGGGCATGCGCCAGAATCGCCGCGGTTTGCGACTCGCTGAGCAACCCTACTTGTCCAATTGGCGTTTGCGGCGCAGCAACCAGTTGCTCAAGCATAACGGCAAAACTCTCAGCCCAGTGGGCCATGGTCTCGCTGCGGTACAGGTCGCTGTCGTACTTCCAGTTGAGTGTCAGTGCGTTTGTTTCATCATCCAGTATCGCGCTCAGTTCCAGGTCGCATTTAATGTCAACGTCATCCCCGACCTGGGTTTGCTCCAGGGTGCTCAGGCCGGGTAAATTAAGCGCCTGCGCCGAGGTATTTTGCTCCAGCGTAAACAGGATCTGAACCAGTGGGTGGTGGCTCATATCGCGCTCACAGTGCAGCGCTTCGACCACCTTATCGAATGGCACCTCTCGATGCTCAAACGCCGCCAGGATCTGCTCCTTTTGCTGCGCCAGCCAGGCATTAAAACGCATCGACTCATCAATATTGGCGGGGATCACCAGAGTATTGACGAACAGGCCAATAAGCGGCGTCAGTTCAGGATGATCGCGCCCAAGCACCGGCGTACCAACCACCACCTGCTCGTTTTGCGTGACTCGGCCGATAAACAACATAAAGCTGCTCAGTAACCACATAAACGGCGTGACTGATTGTTGTGCACTGTGGGCCTGAATGTGCCCGGTCAGCGCCGTACTTAGCGTCTGGCGATAAACCCGGCCGCACTGTGTTTGCAGAGCCGGGCGAACAAAATCCCCGGGCAGAGACTGAATAGGATCCAAACCTTGCAGCGCTTGCTGCCAGAACGTCAGTTTATCGGCCAGATACGCAGGTGTCAGCGTGCTTTGCTGCCAGCTGGCATAATCCCCATACTGCACGCTCAGTGGTGGCAGTTGCGGGGCGTTCTGCTGCCCTAACTCTGCGCTGTAGAGTGCCTCAAGTTCCCGCACCAGCACTTGCATCGACGCACCATCGGACACGATATGGTGCATATTAAACGCCAGATAATGGGTCTGCTGATCTGAAATCACCAGCGCCCGTAGCAGCGCATCGTGGCTTAAGTCAAACGGCTGGGCCAGAAACTCGCTCAGCTGATCGCGAATTGCCTGCGCCCGGCAGGCGTCAGGCCACACACTGGCATCTCGCCACTCAAACGGTGTGTCGAGCGTTTCAGCCACCTGTACAACCACGCCCTGTCCGCTTTCATTGCTGGCGATAAAGTGACTGCGCAGAGATTCATGACGGGCAATCAACGCGGCGATACTGGCTTTGAGCGCGGCAATATTCAGCGCCCCGGTGAGCACAAATTCAGCGGGCATATAATATTGGCTGCTGCCTTGCAGCTGCTCAATAAACCACAGTCCCTGCTGGGCATAACTGGCAGGCAAAGGCACAGAACGGTCGGCTTGCGTAATCGCCGTGTACGCCGTCGACTCTGACGCCGTGCAGCGCTGCTGTTGAAAATACGCGATGATGTCGGCTTTATTCGCCACGATGCGCTGCTTAAGAAAGGCCGGGAAGTCCCCTTTTTGCTTAAACGCCAGTGCCCCGTTTTTTTCATACAAGGTAATGCCTGCACGCAATGCATCCGCGATTAACTGCTCAATTGCTATCAACTGTTCCGTCATTACAAAAACATCTCTTCTGAAGTATCGTTTTCGTTATCATCCTGGGCCTGCTCTGCCATGGCCTGATGGATCTCAATCCACTGCGCTAAAGCCGCCACCGTAGGCCGCTCAAACAGGGTTCTGACTGACATGCCAACCCCGAATTGTGCCTCAATCAGGCCAATACACTGCGTCGCCAGCAACGAATGGCCGCCCAGGCTAAAGAAGTTATCTGCCACACTGATTGAAGTGCGCCCTAATACCGATGCAAGGATCTCGGCAAGAGCCGCTTCGGTCCCGGTGCGTGGTGCAATATGTTCAGCAGGTGAGTCGCACTGCGTGCCCAAAGCATGCAACGCTCGCACATCCACTTTGCCATTGGCAGTCAGAGGCAATGCAGTGATCAGCACATAGCGATACGGCACCATGTAGGCCGGTAAAGACTCGCTCAGTCGCGCCGACAAGGCACCAGACAATTCAGCGTCAGCCAGCACAGCTGCGCCGGGCTTTTCGCTCTCTTTACCCGGACTCACGACCAGATAGGCCTCCAGGTTATCGGCTGTTTCATTGAGCAACACCACAGCTTGTTCAATGCGGGAATCTTGCTGCAACTGCTCAGCAATTTCCTGTGGCTCAATGCGGTAACCTCGCAGCTTCAGCTGGCTATCAAGGCGATGACAAAACTGCAATGCACCAGGTGTGCCATCGTCGTTCATCGACCAGCGCACCAGGTCGCCGCTGCGATAAAAGCGCTGCTCACTTTGCTGCGCCCCTACAGGCAGCCAGACAAGCTTTTCAGCGCTGAGGTCGCTGCGATTCAGATATCCCTGCGCCAGGTTATCGCCGCCGATATACAGCTCGCCCGTCACACCCACAGGCACCGGCTGCATTTGTTCATCCAGCACCAGTAAATGGGTATTAGCAATAGGCTGACCAATGGGCACCTGAACCAGAGACTGCGCCTGAAGCCTTGCAATTTCGCGCTTATCACAGTGATAAGTGCAGGTGCCTACCGTGGCCTCAGTCGGGCCGTACTCATTGACCCAGGTAACATGTGGCAATCGCGCGCTCAGCTCCACCAGCAGCGCAACCGGCAGCGCTTCACCGCCCACAATCACCTTGTGCGGCACTGCAAAACAGCGCTCGTCCGACAGGCCACATTGTTTCAGTACCGAAACCACCCCCTGCAAATGGGCCGGTGTGACTTTAAACATACCGGCAACCTCACCACACAAGCGATTCGCCAGCTGTTTTAACATACGCTCATCATCTGCCAGTATGTCGATACACATGCCTTGCAGCAGTGCAGGCCAGATGGCGGTTACGGTGGCATCAAACGCCAATGGTGTACTCACCGCACTGAAGCTGAGGTTTTCATCGACATACGCATGACAGGCATGGTCAAGATAGAGCGCCAGATTACCCTGGGTGATCGCCACGCCTTTGGGCTGACCTGTGGTGCCCGAGGTATAGATCACATAGGCCAGATCTGCATGTTCGCTGCCGGCAAAGTGGTCGCCCACCTGCTTTGGCTGCCAGCTCTGTGGCTTATCCATTTCCAGCACCGACAACGGTGGTTGCTGTACGGCATCAATCACAGGTTTTAACTGCGCCATTAACTGACTGGCGGTCAACAGCCAGCTTGCGCCACTGTCGCGGATCATAAATTGACAACGGGACGCGGGCAGCGTCGGATCAATGGGTACATAGGCGGCACGCACTTTAAAGGCCGCCAGCATGGCCACCAGTTGGTCGCACCCTGCGCTCAGACACAGGGCAATGCGCGCGCCCGGCTTAACGCCCTGCTCCAACAGGTAACTGGCCAACGTACTGGCCTTATGCTCGAGCGCCTGATAGCTGAGCATACAGGCATCAGCATCTCGCACTGCCAGCTGGTTAGCAAAACTTTTTGCCCGAGCACTGATCTGAGAGTGGATGCACCGCGTGTTGATCGTTTTATCTGCGCCCTTAATATTCACCAGCTGCTGCTGACGTGATTGAGTGAGCACAGGTAAACGCCGCACTGTGTGCTCCGGTGATTTCAAAATGGCGCTGATCAAGGTCTCAAAGGACTCGGCCAGTGCCGCGATGGTGGCGGGTTTAAACAGTGCCGAGCTAAAGTTCCACTCCAGCTCTATACCATCGCCGTTTTCGATGGCGTTTACCTCCAGATCAAACTTCATCATGGGCTCATCTGGCGCTTCGACTTCGATGTGTAGCTGCGGCAGCACCAGATCGGTGGTTTCATTATTTTGCAGTGCAAACAAAATCTGGAAAACGGGCTGATGTCCCAGATTTCGCTCGGGCCTCAACGCCTCGACGAGTTGCTCAAACGGCAGCGCCTGATGCTTAAACGCATCCAGGATCACCTGTTTTTGCTGCTCCAGCAACAAGTTAAAGCTTTGCTCTGGCCGAGTACGCGTGCGTATCACTAGGGTATTGACAAAAAAGCCGATTAAATTGGCCACTTCGTTGTGTTCGCGCCCCGCAACCGGCGAGCCAATCACTACGTCGTCAGTCTGGCTGTAACGCTGTATCAACAGTGAAAACACCGTATGCAGCCACATAAACAAGGTGACGCCTTGTGACTTGCAGTGCTCATGAACTGCCCGCGTGAGGGCTGCACTCAGCCGTTGGGTATGGCGTAAACCGCTCAACTGCGCCATGGCTGGGCGGGGATAATCGAGCGGCAACTGATGAAGCGGCGGATAACCATCCAGTGCCTTCAGCCAGTAATGTAGATCTGCCTGACCGCCCTCTTTCGCCCAGGTATTACGTTGCCAGTGTGCAAAGTCACCATATTGCACAGGCAAGGGCTGGGTGAGCTCAACTGGCAGCAGATACCCGGCTTCTTCGGAAAAATGACGATAAAAGGCGATGAACTCCCGAACCAGAATCGCCATCGACCAGCCATCGCTGGCAATGTGATGCATATTAAAATGCACCCGATAGTCGTCTTTGCCAAACTCAGCCAGCAAAACCCGCAACAGCACATCCTGGCTGAGATCAAACCGGTCAGTTGCATTGGCATGCGCAGCCTGCTGCCAGCGTTGTTGTCTGGCGCGTTCACTCATTTTGGTGAAGTCGAGCTGAGTCAGCGACAAATCGAACTGGCTGCTTACCTGCTGGACAGGCTCAGTCGAATCCGCGGCTTTTACGATCCGCGTTCGTAGCACCTCATGGCGGGTTACCAGGGCATTAAGCGCTTCACTGAACGCGGCTTTGTCAAGTACTCCGCTGAACTTAAACCCGGCAGGCATATGATATTGCGTGCTGGACGCCTGAAGCTGCTCAATCAGCCACAATCTTTGCTGTGCAAACGACAGCGGCAATGGCTGCTGGCGTGACACAGACACAATCGTTTGTGCGGCAGTGATGGGATCACACTGCTCCAGCACCTGAGCCAGCGCCGCAATGGTTGGCGTTTTAAACAGCTGAGGGAGCGTTACCTCCAGGTGTTTCTGCTGGCGAATTTGGCTGATCAGCTTGATGGCCAGCAGTGAATGGCCGCCGAGGTCAAAAAAGCTGTCGTCCAGATCAAAATGCTCCGTCAGCAAAACATCGCTGTAAAGCTGATACAAGTAAGACTGCATGGGCGTGAGGGCCGCCAGGTCGATACTTTTATTGACTCTGGCCTCTCGCTGTTGCGCCAGCGCTTTAAGTGCTTTACTGTCCACTTTGCCATTGGCCGTGAGCACAATGGCCTCAACGCGATTAAACTGCCCGGGGATCATGTACGGCGGCAGATATTGCGCCAAGTGATTGCGTAAATGACTGTCTGGCGGGACTTTGCCGTTAAGGTAGACAATATGCGCCTGCAACAATTGCTGCGTTTCATCGACCGTCACCGCGCAGTCGCGTATACCATCGAGTTCGCGCAGATAATGACAAATCGCATTCAAGTCGATGCGATAGCCGCGCAGCTTAATTTGTTCGTCGGTGCGGCCACAATATCTCAGGTAAGCCAGCCTGCCCTGCTCATCGCTGTGCCACTTTACCAGGTCGCCACTGCGATAAAAGCGCACTGGCGGTTGCCCGGCAAAGCTCAGGGTAACAAACTTCTCCTCATTCAGCGCATCCTGATTAACGTAACCCGGACTCACCACAGCCCCGCCAATCAGTAACTCTCCGGGCGTGTTGGCCGGCACGGGCTGGTCACATTCATCGACCACCAGCATAGCAACGCCCGCATTGGGCAGGCCGATTGGCACATCCGGATGACGCAGCGTCGTGTAAGGGTTCAGCTCAGGGGCCAGCGCAAACACGCTACAGCCCACCGTTGCTTCTGTTGGACCATATTCGTTTATCCAGGTGCAGGCAGGCAGCTTTTCGCGCAGCGCGAGCAGTAAATCGGCATCCAGCGCCTCTCCGCCGATCACCAGCGTATGAGGAGCGCTGTTGCTGCCCAGCTCATCCATCAGTGCCTGAACGGCCCGTAAATGCGCCGGTGTGAGCTTAAACAAGCGTGGCCGGATAGCATTAAACAGCAGCTCAGTGATGGCCGCCAATTGATGCGGACCCTGCGTCACGATTTCAACCTCTCCGCCGCACAACAGCGGCGGTACCAGTGCGGTGATGGTGGCATCAAATGCCAAAGGTGTACTCACCACCGCCAGCGGTAAGGTTGTATCGGCATCCAGATAGGTATCCATGGCATGAGATAAATACCCATTCAGGTTGCCATGGGTGATCATCACGCCCTTTGGCCGCCCGGTAGAGCCCGAGGTATAAATGATGTAGCACAAGCGCTGCGCATCCGAGAGCGTTGATTCACCCAGCTCTTCAGCGCCAGGCGCAGACACCGGATAACCAGAAAAGTTAGACTCAACGTCAAATAAATCATCCAGAAACAGAAAGTCGGTGGCACTTCCGATTAGTTTCTCGGTGTCATCGCTGAGTGCCAGTATCATCACAATCTCAGCATCTTCAACGATGTAAGACAGGGATTTTTCCGGTGTGTCGTAGTGTAAAGGCACATAAACATGGCGGGCTTTAAGAATAGCCAACACGGCGATAACCATGGCGGGGCCGGAGGGCAATAGCAGTGCCAGGCGGCTTTGTTCTTCAAACCCCATCTCAAGCAGGCAGTGCGCCAACTGATTCGCCCTTTGTTCTACCTCAAGGTAAGTGTAGGATTCGCCGTTACACCGCAGCGCAATACTGTGTGGCTGGAGCTCGGCAATGGCACTAAAATGGTGGTGCCAGCCAATATCGCTGCCAGGCTCGTGGTTTTGTGGCGCACTGAATGCAAGTAGCTGCGCCAGCTCGTTTGCATCAACCAGACTATGGTCACTGATACTCTGCTGCGGCGCATCCAAACAAGCGCCCAGTAACTGAGTGTATTGACGAGCGAATGACTCAATGCTGTGCTCCTGCCACAAGGCGCTGTCGTAAAGCCATTCAACGGCAATGGTATCGCCGCAGTCAATTACGGACACTTCCAGATCCAGCTTAGCGCTGCGTACACCTGTATCATTCACCGTGACATCCAGCCCATCCAGTTGCAGCGCTTCATTGACCTGGTTGTTAACCCGGAACACCACCTGGATCAGCGGGTGAATGCCTAAACTTCGCTCGCTGTTGAGTGCCTCGACCAGAGCATCAAAGGGAATATGCTGATGATTAAGCGCACAGTGCAGGGTATCGCAACTCTGTGTCAGTGCATCGCTAAAACTCATATCGGGCTTGATGTGATGGCGCAGCACCAGTGTATTGATAAAATTACCAATCACAGCTTCCAGCTCGCTGAACTCGCGGCCGGCAACCGGTGTGCCCAAAGCAATATCGGATTGGCCAGACAGACGGCTCATCCACAATGCAAAAGCACACTCCAGTACCGCAAACAGGGTTTGTCCGCTGCTGGCAACAAAGCCGCGTAAGGTCTGGCTTAATTTTGCAGGCAATTCGTAACAGTACAAAGCACCGCCGCTGATCACTTTATTCTCTCTGGGGTTATCCTGAGGCAGCTCGTGCACTCTGGGCAGCTCTGCTAACTGCTTTTGCCAATACGCTAAGCTGGTTTGCCACTGAGGTAAGGTGGCCAGATTGCGCTGCCAGTGCACATAATCTATATAGCTGTGTGTCAGGCTGCCCGCCTCATGCGGCATGCCTGCACAGGCACTGCGGTAGGCGGCTTCTAACGCACGACATAACACGCCGATTGACCAGCCATCCGAGACAATATGATGCATAGTGACGACCAGCACAGACAGTTGCGCATCGAGTTGCAACAACTGAGCCCGCAGCAACAAGTCCCGACTCAGGTCGAACCCGGTATGATAATCCTCGGCCAGTAACTGACGCAGCGTATCGGCCTGCTGTTCATCATCGAGCTCACTTAAATCGCGTTGCTGGAGCACAAAGGTCAGCGTGTCATTAAAGGACTGAACGGCTTCGCCCTGGGCGTTTTGAGCATAATTGAAACGCAAAATGCTGTGCTGCTGAACCACCTGCTCAAAGGCCTGTGACAGCGCCGCAATATTGAGCGCGCCTTTAATGGTAAAGGCGCCCTGCAAGTTGTATTGCTTACTGTGGCCCTGCATCTGATCCACAAACCAGATCCGCTGCTGGGCAAAAGACAAGGGGTGCTCACCCGCTTGTTCAATCGCCACCAAAGTGTTGCCCAGATGGATATCCTGCGCCAGTAAACAGCGCTCCAGCTTAGCAATGGTAGGGTTGGCAAAAATGGTTTGCAGCGACAACACCCGCTCAAACCTGGCGCGAATATGATTGGCAAGTCGCATGGCCAGTAAAGAGTGGCCGCCGATTGAAAAGAAGTCGTCATCAGCAGAGATTTGCGCCACACCGGTTAATTCACTGAACAAGGCGGCTAACTGCTGCTGTAGTGGTGTTTCCGGTGGCGTGTACTGGCGCTCATCACACACAGGCAATGCAGCCAGCTGTTTACGGTCGACCTTACCATTACCCAGCACCGGCAGCTGCGCCAGCGCCTTGAAGTGGCTGGGGATCATAGCCCGCGGTAAAAGTGCGCCGAGTGCATCACGCAAACTGGCCACGGTGACCAGCTCCTGAGCTGCAACATAATAAGCCGCTAAGGTGTCAATACCAGCCTGTTTACGTGCAATCACAGCAGCTGCTTTTACCCCTGGCAGGGCCGTCAGCTTAGCTTCGATTTCACTGATATCGACACGATAGCCACGGATCTTGGGTTGATTATCCAACCTGCCCAAGTATTGCAGCTCTCCCTGGGAGGTTAGCCGCACCCGATCGCCGGAGCGGTAAAACCGTGCAGACTGCCCATTTGGGGTCTGACATTGCACAAAATAGCGCACCGTCAGCTGAGGCGCACGCACATAACCACTGGCCAGTGACGCACCACCTATGTAAAGCTCGCCAGGCATACCCAGCGGGACTGGCTGCCCCTGCGTGTTAAGCACTAAAACGCTGACATGGGCCAGCGGCTTGCCAATGGGGTAATGTTCTATACAGGGAGCCGGGCGATTAGCAATTGTATGCGTGGTCACCCCGATACAGGTTTCGCTGGGACCATAGTGGTTGACTATGTGGGCTGTGGGATAGTGCGCCTGCAATTCGTCGACTAAGGTCACATCCAACGCTTCGCCGCCTAAGATCCACTGTTCAATTGCCGGCAGGTGCCCACCCTGTGCTGCAATTTGCGGCAATAATTCGCGGGCAAATGACGGCGTTATCTTCAGCAAGTTCACCTGCTGCTCTGTGAGCATGTCGACCAGTTGTTGCGGTTCTGGCAGCGCACGCGTCCCGGGCATGACCACAGTACCACCCTGCGCGAGGACCGGATAGATGCCAGTCAGGCACAGATCGGTCGCAAGCCCAGTCACAATACCGGCGCGCGTATGCGCCGAAAATTGGATACGATGGGTAACAGACTCGCAGTAACTGGCCAGTGCGCCATGACTGACTGCCACCCCTTTTGGTTTGCCCGTCGACCCGGAGGTGAAGATCACATAAGCCAGCTCATCGGCGTTTAACTCTTTTGCCGCATCCAGCGCTTTGGCAGCCGTGTCACGCTGCAGCAGCTGCTGATACTCCCACACCACTATTTCGCGTTCATTGAGTGCAGCCTGTGCCTGTGTTGTCATTGTCCGGGCATCACAGACGACCAGGGTACGGCAACCAGCCTGCTCCATAATTTCTATGATCCGCTGTACCGGCGTATCCTGTTCTATGGGCAGATAAGCGGCTCTAGCGCGCATCACGCCAAGTAAAGCAACCAGGCTTTGTACGTTGCGACTGACCAGCACGGCAACCAACGTATCGCCCGCGGCAACATCATTGAGCGCAGTGGAAAGGTTAGCGGTTTGCGTGGCTAACTCGGCGTAACTCACAGACTGGGCCGGGTCATCAGCGGCAACAATCGCGGGGTGTGTGGGTTTAGACTGACTGTGCGCCAGAATTTGAGGTAACAGCAAAGGTGCTGCGCTCGCTTCCGGCGTGGTACCAAGCAGCTGCTGCGCGGCATCGACCGAGGGCAGCCTAACCTCTTCGAGCGACTGAGTCGGGTTATCACTGAGCGCCCCCAGCAGGGCCTGAAAATCATCGGCAAACTGGGCAATCAGCTGCGGCGCAAACAGGTCCACATTGTATTCTATTTCCGCGACCATGCCCGCATCATCCGTGCTCAGGTTTAACGTCAGATCAAACTTGGCACTGTGATTATTGAGTGTGAACAGCTGTGCTTCCAGCTCCCCTGCGCGCAGGGGGTCTGGCGGCACCGCATCGTAATTAAACAGTACAGTAAACAGCCGGGATGTACCGGCCAGCTTTGCCAGTGCGTCCTGCGATACGCTTTGATTGTCGAGCGCTTGCCTTATCTGAACCTGAGTACATTTGGTCAATTCACTAAACCGCATCTCGCCGTTGAGCTGCTGGCGCAGCGGTAAAGTATGGATAAAACAGCCGATCATCGACTCGAATTCGCTGTGCTCGCGGCCCAGCACAGGCACGCCCACCGTAATATCCTGCTGCTGGCTGTAGCGATGAAGCAGCACATAAAAGACACTCAGCAGCGCAGAAAATGGTGTCACCCCCAGCTGCTGACAACTGTGTTCAAAACGCTGACGCTGGGTCTCTTCCAGTTTAAATGAATGGCTTGCCCCGCGAAACGAGGCCTCAGCCGGTCTGGTATAGCTGGTCGACAATGAAAACGTTGAAAAGTCAATAAGTTGCTGTTGCCAGTAAGCATGCTGTTGCTGATAACGCTCGGACTGCACAAAGCGCTTTTCCCAGTGCACATAATCCAGATATTGCAGCGGCACGGCCTGTTTTGGTGCTTGTGTCTGTATCACTTCCAGCAATTCGTTGACCAGTAACCGCACCGACCAGCCATCCGCTACCAGATGATGCATCATCAGATAGACCCACTGCCCCTGGTTTGCGTCAGGCTCGCAGATCAAAGCACCGCGGATCGGTAGCGATTTCTGCAGGTCAAACCCTTGGCGTAACAGCGGTTGTAACTCGTTTTCAATCCGCGCCTGAGTGAGCGGCGCCGGCACAGATAGCTGCGCTAAGGTAAAAGACAGCTCGGTATTAACGCGCTGGCATCCGCCCTGCTCTGTGGCAAAAAACTGGCTGCGCAAAATATCATGGCGGGCAAGCAGGGTATTCAATGCATCTTCAAGCTGCGCCTTGCCAACCGGCTGCGACAGCCTGAGCAACCCGGCCATGGTGTAGGCCACTTCACCCCCATGATACTGGTCGATAAGCCAGATCCCCTGCTGGGATGCAGACAACGGGCCCTGCTTTTGATGGTGCGCCTGCATATACGCAATCAGCGCCGGCTTATTGGCTTTAATTTTATTGAGCTGCGCTGCAGGCACAGTGGCAAGGTGAGTGCGCAGTTTCAGGCGACCCTCTTGCAAATAGACATAAATCCCCTGACCATCCAGTTCGGCCAATAGTGCTTCAATTGCTGAATTTTCCATACTTACAAGTCCATCTCCGTCATGGATTGATCATCCAGTGCCACACTGATATCGCGACCACTGACAATATTACTCAGGCGCTCAACGCCATTGTGCTGGTCCGCCGGGCCCGCACTGATAAGCTCTTCCACCCGCACCGCAAGCTGCACTGTGCTGGGGTTATCAAAGATGTCACCAACCGTGGCGCTGATCGCAAAGTGCTGGTTTAACCGCGACACCAGCTGCATGGCCAGCACCGAATTACCGCCGCACTCAAAGAAATTGTGGCGTGTTCCAAGCTGCTCGGTGTTCAAAAGCTCACAGTAACAGGCCAGGATCTTTTCTTGTGTTGCACTTTGTGGCGCGCATAGCTCGGTTTGCGTACCCTGGTTGGCGCTTGGCACCATCAGAGCGTTGCGGTCCAGCTTGCCATTGGCTGTGGTTGGCCACTGCGCCAGCCAGCACAAATATTCGGGCAGCATATAAGTCGGTAGCTGGTTTGCCAGTGCACTGCGCAGGGCGCTAATCGTCCAGCGCTGTGCCAGTTCGTCCTGTTCAATGGCGTAGGCACACAGCGCCGCCTGGCCTTGCGCTGTGGTTTTGACAAAGACACGTACATCCACCTCACCCAGCACTTTGCGCATCTGCGCTTCTATTTCACCTAATTCAATGCGGTGGCCATGCAGCTTAATCTGATGATCAAGTCGGCCATCCAGCTCAAACCGGCCATCGGCCAGCAACCGGGCCCGGTCGCCGGTGCGATAGAGCCGCTCGCTGCCATCGCCCTCCAGTTGATAAGTGACAAAACGCTCTTTCGTCAGTTCAGGTCGTGCCAGATATCCCTCAGCCAGGCCGGTACCGCCGATCCACAGCTCGCCCCATACGCCCACAGGCTGCACTGCGGCATTGGCTAAAGTGTGTTCGTTCAGCACTACCAGGCGGGTGTTGGCCACCGGCTTGCCTATAGTGATGTCTTCGGGGTCAAGGATCTGCGTTGTGGCAGACCAGATGGTGGTTTCGGTTGGTCCGTACATATTCCACAACGCTTTTGCCTGACTGAATAATTGTGCTGCAAGGACCGGGGTTAACGGCTCGCCGCCACTCCAGATTGTGAGTCCGGCCACGCAATCCGGGCGTGCCGCCAGCAGGAGCTGCCACAAGGTCGGGGTAGCCTGCATCACAGTCACCGGATGCTGGTCTATCAGCGCAACCAGTTCGTTCGGGTCGCTGCAAGCCTGCTCGCTGGCCAGCAATACCGTTGCACCGACAACCAGCGGACCAAACAACTCTAACAGGGCGATATCAAAGGCGATGGTGGTCACACTGAGCAGACAGTCGGACTGATTAAGCCCAGGCTCTTTGGCCATGGTATGTAACAGATTTGCCAGCGCACCGTGGCTTATTTCAACGCCTTTGGGCTTACCGGTGGAGCCGGAGGTGTAAATCACATAGGCGCGTTGCTGTGGCGTAATTGGCTGAGCATCGAAGGTATTCGGGCAGCGAGCAACCTCAGTTTGACGGGCGTCCAGATCGATAATATCAAGTCGGGTATTAGCAATGGCCACTGCCGCCTCACTCAGCGCATCACAGAGTAAGAACGCTGCTTTGCTGTCGCTCAGCATGTCCTGCAAACGAGCCTGCGGGAAGCTCAAATCGAGTGGCAAAAAGGCAGCCCCAGTTTTTAGCACCGCCAGTAAGGCCACCAATAGTTCCGTGCGCCGCGGCAGTGCAATGGCCACCAGCGCATCGCGACCAACGCCCCGGGCAGTCAGATAATTTGCCAGCTGATTGACTCGAAACTGTAGCTGCTCATAAGTCAGTGACTGCTCTGAGCAAATCAGTGCGCAGTGCTGCGCGCTGAGCTTTACTTGCTCACCCAATGCATCGAGCAGCAGAGGTTGTGCAGGGCTTTGGAATGCCTGCCCAAGCAGTTGTGCCCGCGCGGCCTCGTCGAGCAGGCTTAAATCAGCACATGCCTGAGCGCCCTTTACCCTGGTAAACAGGGCGATGAGCGCTTGGGCATAATTATCCATCATATCGCTGTCGTAGCGCGTGCTCAGGTATTCCAGCTCCAGCGTCCACTGGCCATCAACACATAACAAATTGCAGCTTAACTGGTACTGGCCAAAGCGGGTATCTGTGGTACAGGTCGATACGTTCAGACCAGTAAACTGTGGCAGCTGTTGTACCTTATCCAGGTTAAACAAGGTTTGCGGCAAACACACCGGCTCATGGGTTAATTCGCTGTAGGGCAAGTGCTGATGCTCGAAGGCTTCAAGCAGGCTGGACTGCACCTGCTTAACCAGCTCACCCACTGTGACAGAGTCACTGAACGCCACCACCACAGGCAAAATATTGGTGCAGTAGCCCGGTAAATGCAGGTCCAGGTCGTCCGGGTTATAACCATCACTGAGCAAGCCGCGATCAGACACCGGGATACCCACAGCAATGTGCTTCTGGCCCGTCAGCTTGTGTAGCCACAGGGCATACACGGCCAGCAAGGTTGCAAACTGGCCACAACCCTGAGACTGGCTCAACGCTTTGACTTCTGATAGCGTATCGAGTTTGAACACCCGTTTTTCAACAACAAAGCTTTCCTGGCTGTCGGCGCCAAAACGTGTGGGTAACGCCAGCGCTTCGCAAGGTGCAAGTTGGTCCAGCCAGTAGGCTTTATCCTGCGCATAGTCAGCGCTTTCCAAATAGCGCTCTACGCCCTCAACATAGGCGCTAAAGTGCACCACAGGCGGCGGAGTTACCTGACTGTTTGCGCTGCTATAGCTATAATTGCTGGCAATACGGAGCATCAGCTGTTGCAGGCTGAGCCCGTCGTAAAGCACATGGTGTGCACTAATGCTAAGCACATGTTCTTGTGCATCCGTTTGTAGCAAGTCGAACCGGCACAAAGGCTGCGCACCGAATTCAAAGGGGCGATAACGCAATTCAGTCAGGGTGATGCTGTCGCTGTGCTGAGTTAAAACCGGTTGTGCCAGCTTGACATGAGACAAAGTGAGCGGGTCGACCGAATAACACAGCAAGGGATAATCCGTGCTCAGCTGCGCGATGGCCTGAGCCAGGCGAGCTTTATCCAGATCTCCGCTTAAGCGCAGCACCGCTTGCAGATGATACGCTTTTGCGCCATGTTCAGATTTAAGTGCCAGCGCCAGTAATTGCTGCTGTGCTCCCGTTAACGGGAACTGCTCAGGCTGTGCATCAGCCGGGCCTGGCTCGCCAAAGTAACCGGCGGCTTTTAATGCCAGCACACTGTCTTTAACGGTCTGAATGATGGTATTGACGTCGGCCTCGGTGTGCGCCGCCGAAAGGAAACAATTGCGCCCTTCCCAGATAAACACGCCGCGATTAAGCATTTCATAGAAAAACACATCCAGATTCTGGCTAAAACGAAACCGGAATAAAGAAGCAAAATGCTCTATTTGCATAGGAATGCCCTGCTTTGCAAAAAATGCATTGAGCGTCTGCGCCAGATACTGGGTTTTGTCACTGACCGACTCTTGCAGCTGCGGGCCTTGTTTTTTAATTTCACTCAGCACCGCTTTGGCACTGGCCATAACCAGCGGATGCTTACAGAAAGTCCCAGCAAAAAAAGTTGTGTCCGCCTGCGGATAAGAAGCATCGCCATACTGCCAGACGCCACCATCAATGCCATCCATAAATTCATGGCTGCCCGCAACCACACCCACAGGCAGGCCGCCACCGACAATCTTGCCATAGGTTGCCATATCCGCCTGGATCCCCAGCATGGCCTGCACGCCGCCCGGATGGGCTCTGAAACCGGTGATCATCTCATCAAAGATAAGCGCAATACCCAGCTCAGCCGTGAGTGCTCTCAGCGCCTGCAAAAATGCCCATGGCTGATGCGACGGATGACGGCTTTGCACCGGCTCAACCAGAACCGCAGCAATCTCATTGCCCTGCGCTCTGATGCATTGCAGTGCAGAGTCTGCGCCATATGCAAGCACCAGGTTGTCACTGATGGCGCCGGCTCTGACGCCGCCACACATAGGCTCAACCCCGTCACCACCCGGTGCATTTTGCGCCAGGGTACCGTCATAATGGCCATGATAAGCACCTTCAAACTGCACGATTTTGTTGCGACGGGTTTTATTGCGCGCCAGGCGCACAGCAGTCATCACAGCCTCTGTGCCCGAGTTACAAAAGGTCACGCGCTCCAGGGCGGTCAGCTCGCTGATAAGCGAGGCCACTTCACAGGCCTGCGGACTTGCCAGCCCCAGTTGCAGACCGTCTTCAATTTGTTGCTCCAGCGCCTCAGTGACAAATGCCGGCTTGTGGCCAAACAGATTGACGCCAAAGTCCATGGTGATATCAATATATTCATTACCGTCAATATCCCAGATCCGACTGCCTTCGCAGCGTTTACCAAACACCGGATAAAGCAGCTCTTTGCTGGACAGACGGAACCCGGCCGACGCGCGACAATCCGCCAGGTGCGGACGATGCTCAGACACCATGGCTTTTGACAGTGGCGTTTTTGCACAGTAGCGCTCTGTGAGCGATGCCAGATGACGTTGCACGGACTGGCTGCTGGCAGCGGTGGTTATTTGCTTGTTGCCAAACCCTGGCAATACTCGGGTAGCGTCGCTTTGCGTTGTAGCCTGCGACGTTGGCGTTGCCTTTGCGGTAACCACTTGCGGCGCGGGCGTTGATGCCAGTGCCACAGCAGAAGTTTGCTGTTCGCCATTTAGGCCTTGCAACATGGCCAGTTGACGGGCAGCGACCGCTTCAACACTGTGCGCAGCATTGCTGTTGGTCACCATCGCAGCGGCCTGTAACTGCTCACGACAAATCGTGGCAACCAGCTCGGCTGGCGCGTTAACTGACATTGCTTCCGCTGGTGCTACGCGTATTTGTTCACTGTTATTTGAGTGGCTCGGTGTAACCTGCGCGGGTGTCACTTGATAATCGCTATGTTCGATGATATAGGCCACCAGCAAGTCAACCGTACTGAGCGCCTCATAAAACTGACGGACACTGAATTCAAGCCCAAACTCTCGCTCATAGGTGCGCACCGCATTCATGATCATCAGCGAATCAACACCCATTTCCAGCAGCGGTACATGAGTCTGAATATCGGCGACTGGCATAGATAACAAACGCGATAAAGTATTGAGAACAAAGGCGCGGATAGCTTCTTCGCGAGATCCAGCCGTCTGCTCTGCATTAGTTTGCGCACTCTGTTGCGTGCTTAACTCAGCGGGCAGGTCGGCTATCCAGTAGGGGCTGTGGTCAAACGGGTATAAAGGCAAAGGTACTTTGGGCAGGTGCTCACTTGACGTACTCTGCGCCAGGTCCAGCGCTAATCCGAGTTCAAACAGCCGTCCCTGCGCTGACAATAAACGCGGCAGATCGGCCCCTTTGGCGTACAGTACATGTAAAAACTCGCACTGTTCAGCCGGGCGGTTTTCCTGCAATAAACCACATAATACCGGCTTGGGGCCCAGTTCAAGCGCACAATAGGCATCTAACTGAGCCAGCTGTGCCATGCAGGCTTCAAACTGCACCGGCGCGCAGATCTGCTCAACCCAGTAGCCTGGGTCGCACACCCGCAGCGCCTCTTGCTGGCCGGTCACAGACGAAATATAAGGGATGGTTGGCTGAGCATAAGTGATTTGTGCGGCCACTTTGGCAAATTCACTGAGCATTGGCTGCATCAGCGGTGAATGAAATGCCCGCGCTGTGTTAATGGCTTTGTGGCGCACATTGGCGCTATCCAGCGCCGCGCACAACTTATCCATGGCGCTGTTGTGACCAGAAAATACCACGCCTGACTCACCATGATAAGCCGATACCGAAACCTGCTCGCTCATATCAGCCACCAGTGCATCGGCCTGCGCGCGGTCGCAACGCGCTGTCACCATGCGGCCATTGTCCGCCAGTGCATTCATCAGCCGGCCACGCTCGCCAATCAGCTTAATTGCATCGGCGAGCGAAAACACACCAGCGATACACGCCGCGGCATATTCACCAACGCTGTGACTCACCAGATAATCTGGTTTCAGGCCACGGCCAAGCCATAACTGCGCCTGAGCGTATTCAATGGCAAACAAACACACCTGGGTCCACTGAGTTTGTGCCAGGTATTGCTCACCCGGGTCGCTGTATAAAACCTCAAGCAGTCTGGGCCCCAGCGTATCGCCCAGCAACTGGTCGCACTCATCAATGGCATCGCGAAACACATCTTGGGTATCGTATAAGGCTTTGCCCATATCAGGATATTGTGCACCCTGCCCGGTAAACAAAAACACCAGTGCATGCGCAGGTGCTTGCAGCTCATTTGCACAGTGAACAAGCTGAGTGGGATCATTCAGCGCGGCAACCAGCGCCTCGCGGGTTTCGCCAACAAAAGCGTGACACGCTTCTTTGTAATGGGGCATACACGCAGTCTGACTAACAAGGGCATCAAACATCGATGGCGTTGCTGTGCTCAGCGCATTGGCATAACGGCTGGCAAGCGCTGCCAGTGATTTGGTGGATTTTGCCGACAATGGCAGCACATACCCCGAGTTTACTGACAAGGTTTTGCTATTCTGATCAGGGTAAGCAGGTGCCTGGGCACAGACCACATGGGCATTGGTGCCGCCGAAGCCGAACGAACTGACCGCCGCCAGCCTAGGATTATCACCCTGCTCAGGCCAGTCCTGGGCTTGCGTTGCAACCCGTACCGGCAGCTTTTGCCATGGAACATGGGCATTCAGCTGCGCGGTATGTAGCTGGGCCGGCACCTGGCCTTTATCCAGGCATAATAGTGTCTTAATCAGCCCGGCAAGGCCTGCACCAGACTCAAGGTGACCAATGTTGGCTTTTGCCGACCCCAACAGCAAAGGCTGATTGGCCGCACGCCCTTCACCATATACTTTTGCCAGTGCCGACACTTCAATGGGGTCGCCCAGTTCAGTGCCAGTGCCATGAGTTTCAATATACTGTACATCCGCCGGCGCAACTGCCGCACTGTGCAATGCCGCTCTGATCACCCTTTGCTGTGAAGCGCCGTTGGGAGCGGTGATGCCATTACTGCGCCCGTCCTGATTGACCGCACTGCCCTTCAGTACCCCATAAATCGGGTCCCTGTCGGCCATCGCCTGTGCCAACGGTTTTAGTAACACACAGCCAACGCCTTCACTGCGCACATAGCCATCGGCAGCACGCGAGAAGGTTTTACAACGGCCATCCTCAGCCAGCATTTGGGCATTTTCGCAGGCATCCGTAACCTCATTGCTGAGGATAAGGTTCACCCCGCTCACCAGTGCCATGGGCATATCGCCTGCGCGGATCCCGCTCAGGGCATGATGTAAAGCCACCAAAGAAGAAGAACAAGCGGTATCGACAGAGAGGCTAGGCCCGGTGAAATTATAGGTATAGGACAAACGGTTTGCCGCAATACTCAGCGCTGTGCCGGTGCCGAGATAGGCATTGCCCTGATGCGCCTTATTCGACATATTGAAGTAGTCATTCTGAGAAATCCCCACATACACGCCAACGGGCTGACCGGCCAATTCGGCTGGCATCATCCCGGCCGACTGAATGGCATGGAAGCTGGTTTCAAGCAACAAGCGGTGTTGCGGATCTATATATCTGGCCTCCGCCGGTGATATCCCAAACAGCCCGGCATCAAACTGTTCGATGTTGTCCAGATATCCACCCAGTCGAGTCTGGCCCAGCTCAGGGCACAGTGCCTGTCGAACTGCGTCTGGCACACTGATGGCATCGCGTTTTTCCGCCAATAATTGCCAGTATCCATCGACATCTGAGGCCTGTGGATAGCGACACGCCATACCAATGACAGCCACATCCATGGTACCTGGCAACGTATGTGTGGCGGGCTCGTTTCGCTCAACCTCTGGCGCTTCAGATTGCACTGTTGTGTGCTCAGCACAAGGTTGCCCCTGTACTTGCAGGCGTTCGCGTACTGACTCAAACTGACACAGATAATGAGCAAGCTGGGCAATCGACGGATGCTCGTAAAGTACCGTGGCTTCAAGCTCAATATCATGCAACTCCATCAACTCGCCGGAGATCCGCACGGCCTTCATTGAATCCACCCCTAAAGATAGAAAGGTGGCATCCACATCCAGGCTATTTGGCTGACGGTCTACCTCATCCCCCACCACTTGCTGTAACACCTTAACCAATGTCGCTTCAAGGTCTGAGTAATTAGGATTGCTTATTTCACACGACGGTTGTTCCGGTGCAACCGGAACTTGTGACGCACGTGAGCGGGCAAGTACATCAAAAGTGTCTGCAAGATAATGACGTTTATTTTCCTGTCGCTGAATTTTACCGCTGGAGGTTTTGAGGATCCTGCCGGGTTTGATCAACACCACCTCATGCGGTGTAATGCCATGTTGCTCGGTAATTGCTGAGGTGATCGCCGCAAAAATCTCTTGCTCATTGAGCTTGCGTACGGCGGTGCGTTTTACCTGCTGAACGATAACCAGGCGCTCTTCACCTTGCTCAGACAAATAAGAAAACGCCGCGCCACCGTTGTTGTCCATAGCGGCATGTGCTTCAACCACGGTCAGCTCAATATCCTGAGGGTAATAGTTTTTACCACGGAAAATCATCACGTCTTTGGCACGCCCGGTCACATACAGCTCGTCCTGATAAACAAAGCCCAAATCGCCGGTACGCAGATAAGGACCGTCATTGTCATCGGCAATGCGGGCCTGAAAAATCTCTTCGGTTTGTTTGGCTTTGCGCCAGTAGCCCTGGGCAACACTGGCGCCTTTTACCCAGATCTCTCCGGTGTGCCCCTCAGCGCAGCGCTGTCTGGTGTCCGGGTTTACAATCGCTAGCGTATGGCCATGCCAGGTGCTGCCACACGACACCGCATAATAAGGCTGATTATCTGCAGAGTTGTTATCCGTAGCGTTTTGATCATAAAAGGACTCTGTGTGGATTGAGGCTGGCGTTAATAACGAGGCCCTGCCCTGATGCATGTCCTTGCTGTCGAGCTGCAACACGGAAGGGGTTTTCAGCAAGCGCCCGCCTGTGGCAAATAAAGTGGTTTCTGCCATGCCATAACAGGGAGCGGTGGCCTCCCGGCGAAACCCACAGCGTTTAAATTTCTGATAGAAACGCTCAAGCGTGCTGGCCCGCACCGGCTCGGCGCCATTAAGCGCACTTTGCCAGTGCGATAAATCCAGGTTCGCCAGCTCCGCTTCTTTGATGGTGTCAACACACAGGTCGTAGGCAAAGTTGGGGGCACTGGAAGTGACGGCTTTGGTCTCGCTCAGCAACTTCAGCCAGCGCAGAGGCTTTTGCAAAAATGATGTTGGGTTCATCAATGCGGCAGGCGCACCAATGTAGATAGGATGCAAAATACCGAAGATCAGCCCCATATCATGGAAATGAGGCAGCCAGCTCACAATGGGCGTATTGCTGCTGTGACCAAAGGCAAGCTTCATCATTTCTTCGTTATCCATGATGTTGGCATGGCTTACCATCACGCCTTTGGGGCTCCCCGTCGAGCCCGAGGTATATTGCAAAAACGCCAGGTCTTGCGGAGCAATGCGGATATCCTGCCAGGGCATAGGCTCAACCTGCTCCACCCCCTCGCTGTCGGTGGCAATGATAGACACATTGCTGAGGCTGGCTTCGGCTTCAAATAACGGTTGGGCGATTTCGTATATTTTGCTACTGGTCAGCGCTCCGGTTGCCCCGGCGTCTTCAATAATACTCCTAAGCCTGTCGGTATTTTGGTTTTTTTTCGGTGGATAGACAGGCACAGCCACGATGCCGGCGTACAAACAGGCAAAAAAAGCTTCAACAAACTCAAATCCTGAATTGTACAAGAGTAAGGCTCTGTCGCCTCTGTCGAAGTAAGTCAGCAAACGTGCCGCTATTTTTCTGGATTTTAAGTCGAGCTCTGCGTAGCTCAGGGAAACTGCCGGTTGGTTGTCTTCGAAGAAATACTGATATGCAATGTCATTGCCACGTGTCCGGGCCAATGTCACTAAAGTAGCCACTAAGTCGTTATTCATGCCATACCCATACAAGGTTTATTGAGTAAGTTCCTTTGATCAAAACATCTGACTCAATAACCCAAAGGTAAGCGACTAAAGTGGCGTCACCCTTGCTATTAAGTACAACTGTTCGACCCGTAAAATTGGAAAAAACCAATTAATTACATAAACACAATGACAAAGTATGAGCATCCGGACTGCGATTAATCGCAAAGTCGCAGCACTCTGCCACTGTGGTTTTAAAGGTTAACTAACCGCTTAAAACCGCAAGCCATGCTAATCAACTACACCTTTACTACCGGAAGAACGCAAACCTTTGATTAGAATAGAAAACAATCAAATCTGCCTGCATTCAACCAGGTCTAAATTCTCTGATAGAGTTAATCTGGCGGGACGACAACTGAACTAAAAATACCATTCCCTAATGTTGTTTTTCTCTTCTGAACGCTGTTTTAATAACAGCTACAACGTTTCCTGTTTGACGATTTTCATATCAATGCTATCACAAAGCACTAAAAAATAAAGCAAAAATAAATACAATTTTAACAAATATGCAACCAAAAAAATCTTAACAACTGACAGATATAGCCAGCAGGCTCCTATTCTGACAGCGATGAGCAGTCTGAAAATAGCGATAGATAGCCACACAAGCTATTCGCAAAATCTAACTCAGTAAGCTGCATTGGTAAATTACAGCCGCTTACGTACCCTCACGGGTACATGTTTTGGTCTTAGTTTCCTTGGTTATTTACCCAGTGATATCTACAAACTGCTATTTTGCATGAAGTTTAGTCGCTCATATTAAAAACGCACAGATATCTTGAGCCAGGTGTATGACAATCCTTGCATAGCACGTAAAAGCCTAATGTCAGACCCATACCTAAATTGAAGACACTGTCAGTGACGAGTTTGCGCCGGATCAAATTGTGTCAGTGTTAAATCACTATACTCGTGGCTAACATCTTCCAGGAGAGAATCATATGAAAGCCGCGCTCGTCCATGCCTTTAAACAGCCGTTAGAAATACAAACCGTCGACAAACCGACTCTGACTCCAGGTTCCGTACTGGTCGAAATTGCCGCCTGTGGGGTATGTCATACCGACTTGCATGCTTGCCACGGAGACTGGCCCGTAAAACCTAAGCTGCCGCTGATCCCCGGACACGAAGGGGTGGGTACTGTGGTCGCTAAAGCACAGGATGTAACCCATCTGGCGCTTGGCGACAGGGTTGGCGTGCCCTGGTTGCACAGCGCCTGCGGCCATTGTGAGCATTGCCTGAAAGGCGATGAAAACCTCTGTCCGCAACAGCAAAACAGCGGTTACTCGGTCGATGGGGGTTATGCGCAATTTACCAAAGCTGACGCCAATTATGTGGTTAAAATCCCCGATAATGTGCCTTTTGTTGAAGCAGCACCGCTGTTTTGTGCCGGCGTTACCACTTATAAAGCACTCAAAGTGTCTGGTGCAAAACCCGGCGACTGGGTCTCTATTGTCGGCGCAGGCGGTCTGGGCCACCTGGCCATTCAATATGCCAAAGCCATGGGCCTGAATGTAGTCGCCGTAGACAGTGGAGAAGAAAAGCTGGCACTGGCACGCGATTTGGGCGCCGACATGGTGGTGGACTACACTCAGCAAGACCCGGCACAAACCATACAAACTGAGCTGGGCGGCGTTCAGGCAGTAGTCTGTACGGCCGTATCAAAATCCGCTTTTACTTCTTCCTTTCATAGTGTTAAACGCTGTGGCGTGTGTGTGCTCGTTGGCCTGCCTCCGGAGGAAATGCCCATTCCCATCTTTGATACTGTACTCAAGGGCGTCAGTGTGGTTGGCAGTATCGTTGGTACACGTCAGGACCTAATCGAGTGCCTGCAATTTGCCGCACAGGGCAAGGTCAAAGCCATCATTGAGACCAAACCCCTTGAAGCCATCAATGACGTGTTTGAGCAAATGCTGAACAGCGAAATTAATGGGCGGATCGTCCTGACGCTGGATGAATAGTGACAAATAAAAAAGGCGCAACCCAGGGAGTTGCGCCAAACCTCATAGGAAAGGAGTAAGGAAGGGAATTAATCTACCGTGGTGATCACGGTATCAATCAGGTGCACCACGCCATTGGCGGTGTATATATCTACTTGCATGACGTTGCTGCCTTCGACCTGCAAACCCGACGTTGGCAAGCTCACCTGCCACCATTTTCCGCCAACGCCCTGGCCCGTGGCATCACCTGGGTTGGTGTCTTGTGCGAACATATACAGCGGACGACCAAGATAAGCGGCCTGCATGCTGCCATCCAGCCTTGCTACCAGTGACAAACCAGGCATATTGGCTATCTGTGCTTGCGTCGCGATGACTGGCGTCCAGGTTGTTGCGCACGCATCCACACACTGGCTGTTAGCAAACGTCAGGTCGTCATCAAACACGTAGAGTGTTTTACCAGCCATAGCGGCACCATTACCAGACACTAACCTTTGGTTCGTCGCATCATACGCGACCATATCGTTGTCTGTGTTTGCCGTTGCAACAAAGTCCACCACTTTCAGGCCCAACATATTAGTAGCCAGCGTTTCAACCTGCTTACCGTTCAGGCTGAACGCCAAAGAAGAAGACGCTTCCAGTCCCAAAACATGCTGGGTAAGTACCTGAGTTAAACCAGCCTGATCAGCCAGTAACGCGTTCAGAGTGTCGGCAGGGATTTTCTGGAACGCACGATTGGTCGGCGCAAAGACAGTAAACTGCTTGCTGGTGTCGGATAACGTGTCGACCAGATTGGCAGCCCCAAGTGCGGTCACAAGCGTTGATAAATCTTCGGTTTCCATTGCTACGTCAACAATGGTTTTCTCCGTCGCCACTTTATCCATCGGCGGCATAATCACTTTATCGAGAACGTGAATAACGCCATTGTCAGCCTGTACATTGGCTGTGCGGATCACTGCATCATTGATAAACAGCATGCTGTCCACAATACTCAGGGCGCTTTTGTCGGTGTTGGCCATCGCCACCATGTTATCAGTTGAAGCGGCAATACCGGCTGCGGTATCGGACATCACGCTCTGCCCTGCCACCACGTGGTAAAGCAAAATGTCTTTTAACTTGTCTGTGTCTGCGGCCAATGCATCTAAAGTTTCCTGACCTAGAGCTGCAAACGCGGCATCAGTCGGTGCAAACACCGTAAATTTGGTTGTCGGGTCACCCAGCGTCGCGTCCAATCCCGTGGCGGTAACCAGACTTAATAAGGTATTGAAGGAACCTGCACCCGCTGCCACTTCAGGAATAAGGCCCAGAGACTCAGGGACACTGATGTTGCCCACAACCACAGCATCGAGCACATGGATCACGCCATTTGACGCTGGAATATCGGTTTGCGTTACCGTCACGCCAGCGAATTTAAGCATGTCTGTTGCGGCATCAATGGCCACGCTTTGCTGATTCTGTTCAAGCGTTGTTGCGGTTTTGCCGTTGAGCGACATTGCAGTCACAGAATCGACTTTGCCGGCCACAATATGCTGCTTGAGGATACTGCCCAGCACATCCGGATTTGCCAGTAAGGTGTTGATGGTTTTCGTACCCAGCGCAGCAAACGCCGCATCTGTAGGTGCGAATACGGTCAAATCGTCACCGCCCGTCAACGCGCCGGTGAGACCAGCCGTTTCGACTGCTTTGAGCAGAGTAGTAAAATTACCCGCCTGTGTTGCAACCTCGGCGATATTCGCGGTCGACGTTGCTGTGCTTGGCGGCATTAAAACTGCGTCGATAACGTGGATTACGCCATTGTCCGTCATGATATCGGTCTGCGTGACCGTTGCGGTGTTGATCAGCAAGTTATCACCCGACAAAGACAAGGCAAGCTTAGCACCATTAACCGTTGTGGTGGTCTGCCCGGCTAAACTGAGCGCCGCTTCGGCTGCCACTTTTGAGTCAAGCACATGGTAGGTCAGAATTTTACTTAGCGTGCCAGGGTCAGCAAGTAATCCATTGATGGTTTCCTCACCCAGCGCAGCAAAGGCTGCATCGGTCGGTGCAAACACGGTAAAAGTGCTTTCAGTGTTGTCTAAGGTTGCAGCCAGGCCCGCAGCGTCAATTGCCGCCACCAGGGTATTGAAATTGCCAGCCGCTTTGGCTGCGTCATACACCGAGTTTTCGGGTGGGGGTGTGACGACAACCTCGTTATCGTCGTCGGAACAAGCCGCAAGCAAGGCCAGAGTACTTATTAACATTATTCTTATCAGTGCTTTCACGCTCTTCTCCATCAAGGTGGTCAACATTCGAGCAATACGCAACCTAGTGAAACAAAGATCAAGAAAATTTAAAAATCTTTAAACACGCCGTTACTAGCCATGAATTAAAGACCAAACAGAAACCCTAACGACAGCAAACGCATCCCGCTGCGATTGCATTGGCAAGTCGTTAAGGTGCCGTACGTTCCTATCATGCTCGTTAAAAAGCCGATGTAATCACTTGTAATACCAAACCCGTTAACATAAAAATAAACTTAAATATACAAGCAGTAAGTATATCGATAGTAATAATGTTGTAATAAACCAAACACTAACCAAAGGAGCTACTATGAACACTTCCAGCCACGGAAGAATTGCAGTAAATAAAACAACTCTGCGTTTGCTGAGAAAAAAAAGCACTTAGCCGGGAAAAACTTGCCCAGGAGTGTAGCAACAGGCGATTACCTGTTTCGGTTTCCACAATAAAACGCGCCGAAGCAGGAAAACAAGTACTATGTCGCACCATACAGAGCCTGGCCAACTACTTTCAGGTTAGTATTGATACGCTGATTAACGATACCGATGCGCCCCCCTGGATGTATCGTCATCTGGTAAAAGGGATGTCCTCCCCCTGCTACGGCAGAGAATGGGAGCTAGATTATCTCCATGCGGTCCTCAATCGAGCACTTAATCACGGAGCTTTGCAAACCCTCTATTTACAGGGGATGACCGGCGCTGGCAAAACCAGGTTACTTGCCACGTTTGCTACGCAATTGGCGACAGCAGGCAAACGCAGTGTTACTTTTTCATGTAGTACTGCAACAGAAAGTACCTTCTCCTCGTTCTCCATCCAATCCTTTGTCAAAGCATTGATGTCTGTCACTGAGACAATACAGAGCCATGACATACGGCTGAAAATAGACCTGATCGCCAGCAGTACACTGTGTGCATTACGCCTGCGTCAATGGTTGGGAAGCCGCTTAACTCAGGGCGAAACGGATACACTTGCCCGAGTATCAGAAACTCGACTTCAGCAGTTGGATAAGCAGGTTGCCCAAAACCTGCTTGCATATGCAAGTCATAAAGGCATGGCAGCGATTATCATTGACGGGGCGCACAATTTGTCGACCAAAGCACTCCAGTTCATTCACTTGTTCACTTCGTGCGACGCTCAACAAGCGGTCACATTAATTATTTCAGCGCGGCAACAACACGCCTTTATTCATCCTCCCAAATGGCTTAGCCATGCCCACACAATTATTCTCAAGCCATTAGATCCGCATGCCATGACTCAGCTTGCAAAGCACACATTACGGTGTCAGGACATGGCACCCGATAAGCACCGGGCACGGACCGCAGATGCCATAAAACGGGCGCAGGGTAACCCGTACTTTCTCAAACAGCTTTTGTCTGACCCAGGCCCTGTCGTGGCGCTGCCTAATGCATTGCAACACTTTGCTCGTAACTGCTTAAATTCGATGCCCCGCGAAGTGGCCAGTACGCTTAAATTTGCAGCCAGTCTTGGGTTGTGCTTCAACACCCATCAGCTACAACAATTCAACGAGAATGAGAAGATCCGTGCTCCACTGTGTGTCTTGCACAAATTGCTCTGCAGCGGGCTGATCAAACAAAGTGACGATCATTTTTGCTTTGTGCACCCACTTGTTCAGGAAGCACTTAAGAGCCAGACATCAAACAACGAATTCAGTTGGTACACCTACCCACGGCATCATCACCCCAACAGGTGTCCCAACCAAGTGACCAGTAACTGACCCAATACCGGGGCTGTAAAAAAAATACATTTTCCTTGACCACACGACATGCCATCCAGCCCTCGCGGGGTGCGCATGTTTTCACTGAACCTGAAAACAAGGAAATACCATGTCCTCACTTTTGAAATTAACACCACAAGCACTTCCCTGGATTGGCAGTAGTGACGCGCTTTTTAAACTAAAACAACAAATCGCTCTGCTTGCCCAGTGCAATCTGCCAGTTCACATCATAGGCCAGCCTGGCAGTGGTAAACACTTAGCGGTAAATCATCTGCATCAACTGGGAAAGCCAGACTCACATCCATTGGTCGTGTCCTGCGTTAATCATTGGGATACCAGTTGTGCGGTCACAAAACTGGAATCTCTGATCTCACAAGCACTGGACGGCACACTCTACCTGAAAAACATAGACGCACTGGACCCCGAACAAGCCGAAGCCATTAAAGACTACTGGCTGAACCTGACCACCGCTTCCCCTGCGCCAAAACTCATTACCTCTACTACTACACAAAAACATCAACAGGCCTTAACAGATCCACAACAAAGCTCATTTTTAAGCTGGTTGCATTACCATTGTCTTGAGCTGAACATTCCTTCACTGGCAGAGCGCCGGGAAGATATTCCTGATTTGATTAATCATTACAAAGCAACCTGTCAGCACATTGCCAACCTGCAGCTAGACACACAGGCATTGGCAGTACTGACTGCCTACAGCTGGCCCCATAACGCGAAACAACTTAAACGCACTCTGGATAAGCTGTCATTCTTGAGTGGCCAGCAGGCGATCACTAAACCAACACTCATCAATATTTTCCCAGTCATGAATGAGGCGAACAAGCAATACCCCGAACCGCTTGATAGCGTACCATCGAAGCAGGTAAGCAATGAGTTCACTAAGGTAATTCAGTCTCTTATTGCCTGTGATAATGAACTTGCATTTGAGCCACAAAATACAAGCACTGAACAGTACACCGCCCCCCTTATGCAACTGCAAGCAGCGAGTAAACCTCACCCGGCCCTGGCCCGGGCACTGCAATATATCGACGAAAACTTTAAAAAACCATTGAGCCTGAGCGAAGTCGCCAGTTATGCCTGTGTTAGTCCTTCTCACTTATCATTCTTATTTAAACGTTATGTAGGTCAGTCATTTAAACAAACTCTACTGCGGATCAGAATCAAAACGGCGATGGCATTACTGCGTGAAGACCCTTATAGCCAGGTGACTGAAGTGTGCGATGATGTTGGCTTCTCTGATCTGAGCTTTTTTGTGAGAAAGTTCAAATCGGTTGTCGGTGTCAGCCCCGGAGTGTATCGCGATCAGCGTACCAAGCACTAACTCAGGTATTCACTAACGAACACGCGTTGTGCTGATTACGTTTAGTATCGGCACATAATGCAATCAAGCGTTTTACCAATATCTCACCACTATTTTACCAATCAGATTAAGCGTTCCTGCCAATTCCTCGCGACGGGCTTTTTCTATACTGACCTCAGTGTTCAGGGGCTTCATAAAGACATGATAAGCCGGACACCAAACTTGTACTTTTATTCAAAAACTCAAAGCAAATAGGTGAAATTATGGCATTTCCAACCGCAGTTAACGATCAAATCACGGACTCCGTCACGCAGGCCAATGTCAAAGTACTGGGCGATGCGCCCGCTATGTCGATGGGCAACCTGTTTCAGGCAACGTCTCAGGCACTGGCCAATGCAGCGCACAACGCCACGTCTGCGCAGCAGCAATCAGCCATGACTGCACAAGCAGCGACCACTATGGGCGTTACGACCCTGTATTCAATTGATACAGCGACCACAGGTATTGCGACTAAACGTATTTTGCAACCACAGAAACAGCCCGTTGCCGGATTAGGTAATTAATGCGTTTAACGTCGGTATTTGCATTGAACAGCTCGCTGACACGGCACACCTGCACCTACCGAACAACAAGGTGGCATACACCAACATTCAAGCCGACAAAACAACCAGGCTGAACTAGTTAACTAAAAAAGGACGACACGATGGCTTTTCCAACCGCGGTAAACAGTCAAATTACAGACTCTGTGACACAAGCGAATGTGCAGGTCTTGGGCGATGCACCGTCTATTGCCATGGGTAACCTGTTTCAGGCGACCTCACAAGCGCTGGCCAATGCAGCACACAATGCAACGGCTGCTCAGCAACAAGCAAATATTACCGCTCAGGCGGTAACCACAATGGGTGTAAACATTCTTTACTCCATTGACACTGCAACGACTGGCGTTGCGACCAGCAAAATTTTTGCGTAGTGGTTTCTGCTCAGTCACAAACAACCAGGCAATAACGCCTATTTATCAAAAACTTTAAAAGGAAAATAGTTATGGCATTTCCAACCGCTGTAAATAGTCAAATTACTGATTCAGTCTCACAGGTAAACACAAAAGTTCTGGGTGATGCACCTGCTGTTGCAACGGGTAACTTTATGATTGCAACCAGCCAGGCGCTTTCAAACGCGGCACACAACGCCACCACCAGCCAGCAAAACAACACAGTTACTGCGCAAGCAGCACTGGTTCAGGGGGTTGATACGCTAATGAGTGTTAATACAGCAACCACAGCTGAAGGCATTCACAAGGTTTTCCGCTAAACCGCTCTGGGTACTGATGCGACACGTATCAGTACCACTTTGCTCAGCTTCAATCTGACCACGTTTAATGAGGGATCACAGTGTTAAACACACTTGAAGCCAACAGTTTTTCACTGGCCGCTGCATCAACCAGTATGGGCCACTCGATCTCGCTGCTGATGGAAAACGCCGTGCAAAATGAAGCACGCGGTCAGCTGATATCAACGGCCACTGTCGCACAGTGTTGCGCACTCATGATATCAGCAGGTGCGGCAAGCGCCGCAGCAGCTAAACCAGGATAAATAAGGAAGTCATTATGAGTACAATAAACGACCAAATCACAGATTCGGTAAATCAAGTAAACACTTTACTGATGGGTTCTGCACCCATGCAATCGATGGGGATGCTCAATGTTACAGCGAGTGAAACCATTGGTATGTCAATGTTTAATGCCGTATCTGCGCAACAAAACGCCCAAACTTCAGCTTCCGCAGCCGCAGCCGCAAGCTGTGCAAAAATGCTCCAGCAGTCGCCACCGCCACCGACTAAAAAACCGACGCCCGAAGTAAAACCGGATCTGACTCAGATAGAAGCCCTGGTAAAGGAGCTACTCGAAAAACATGACGGACCACAGACTCCAGGTAAGTAATAGAAACGCACTGCAAAAAACAACCAACAAAGGCACAACATATGAACGAGTTAACAAATGTCGGGCCATCGGCACAGACTTCACTGGATATATTAAAAAACGCCAGTTTGAACGGCGAGTTAAACAAACTCTCCGGTGCCGGAAAGGCCTACCAGTCGGTTTCACAGTCGACTGCCATCGCGATTCAGGATGCCACCGATAACCTGAGAAACATCAATACGATGGCGACAACGGCTATGGGGGTTGCCATTTCTCAGATGTTGGCAACGGGTAAAGTCGGTGACTACGCGGGCATCATCGAAACCGCCAATAAAATGGTCGAGAATGGTACTAAAAACTTTGGTGAGGTCGGTAGTTCTGCAAGTAACCTGCTCGACAATTTTCCCGACGGTGGCAGTTAGCTGAGCAGATACACAACTAACGGCGGCTAAGGAGATTTTTATGACGATCATAGTGAACAACACAGAAATTGAGCAACTGGAACAGTTTTCTGATAAAACCCAGACCCTGATCCAGTTTCTTAATCAGGGTGTACACAGCACCGACGCACTCATACAACAAAACGAGGTACTGAATTTCACCTCAGAAGCACAGTTTGTAGAACAGCTATACCTGGGATTAATGAACTCAACGATACTCTACTTACATCAGATCCCCCTGTCTGTTGACATCAAAAAGCTCCTTGAGCTAAGTACCAACGACCTCAGAGATCTGGCAACTTTCAGTAACCGGGATTCAGAAACAGATAAAGCCAGGCTGGCAAGCATTCTGGCCAAATACCGCCTGGTAGACAGTGCCATTTTAAACAAAATAGCACTGTTTTACCGACGCTATAATCTCAACTATCACACCCTGGGCTGGGGTGCCTCGTTCCGTGATCAGCTCACTTTGTACAGCATTATCTGCTACTGCGAGCAGGCGTATGTGCTGTCTAACCAGACAGTGCTCCCCGCCTGCCAGTGGGCAACACAAAAAGCACAAAGCCTGAGCGAATTTGCCCACTACTTTTGCATTTATCTGGCCTGGAAAAAAAATCAACGAGGAGAGTCTGGCACCCCCGATCTCTTGATTGAGACATTGGCCCCCGTGGTAAATAACACTCTCGACTCACCGGTTGTCACCTTTGAGTTACAGGCCATTGATCTGCACAACGCGATAAAACAATGGCATGAAGGAGGGAATAATCTCGGGTTCAGTAGTTTTAGCGCCGGGTTACTCAATATTGTACTGAATATCGACCTGCATACCGACGATCTGGTGAAAGCGGCACACGAGTACCTCAGCACACTGCAAACCACGTTGATCAATACCTTAGCCAGCGACAGCTATGTCTGTCAGGCCGGGCTGTATCGCCATTACTTATTCAACTTACCTAACAGTGAAGCGCTACTCAATGTCGACAGTCAGGGTTGCCTGAGTCTATTTAACCACTGGCCTAACGCCGCCTAACCGGAGAAAAACCTATGAACCCTGCACAACAAAAAAAAGCCGCGCTCGGTGAACTGACCCAAGCCGTGATGCCAGCACAACTGAACACCATCCTGTCGGACATAGACGCCATGCTAGCCAGTGCCCGGCAGACCATTGATCAGTCTTTGCAGCAGTCATCTCAGCTTGTTGACCAGTCGCGTCAACATCTGGCCCGTATTAATCATGCCCTGGCAAGCGAGGCTTTCAATGCACCAAATACATCGAATGACGAGACAGACCAGGCAACACTAAACCAGCTGCAAGAGCAGGTGATCGACGCCCAGGTTACTTATCTGGAAGAACAAAACGCTCATATGAAGCAAGTTTACACGGAACAAGAGCTGGCAGCTCAGCAAAGTGCCCAGGCAGCCCAGCAAGCCATGGAAACGACCATAAAAAACATGGAAGCGCAGCTGATGCAACAAAATCAGGCTTTTCAAAGTGACGTTATGCAACGCAGTGCAGACACGCCTGACGAATAAGCCACAATGCAAGGAGCGACTTCATCATGATCAAAATTAACTTTAGCCCACTAACCTGGCTGCCCGATGAGAAAGTAAAAGTGACCGCAGCAAACAGGCAAATGCGGGAGCTGGTTGCGCGCTTGGCAGACGCCCCAAAATACCACACACTGACTGCGCAGGACCGCCAGCAACTCATTGATGAAGGTTATGCTGCAGATTTGGTAGACAATTTGGTGTTTATTACACTCAGAACCGACGAACCAGGCAAAGATGTTGTGACAAGCGGGTTTAACTACGCGGCTTTTGATACCTCACTGTTCAGCTCTGTGCATCTCAGGACACATCTGGCACAGCTTAGTCGGGGGTGCTGTGCCTACTGTGAAAGTTACTTATCGGCAACCGATGCAGGAAAGGTCGGACACTTTCGCCCTGTAGAGCTACTGGAAACAGACCAAGCGACTGGACAAAGTACGGTTACCACTTGCTCTCCCTACTACTCACAAGCCTATGAACAGCGCAACCTGCTATTTGTCTGCGAAGCGTGCCATGAGCAACATAAAGGCGGGCGATTTCCACTGGCCGGGCAGCGCCAGCCAGGCATCAGTATTGAGCAGGAGCAACCGCTGCTCGTCAACCCCTATGAGGATGATCCCAGACTGTATATTCGCTTTGATCCGGTATCTGGCCGCGCTTATCCCTTCGATTTACTGTCAGCCTTTTTAATGGAAACCCGCTTACAGCAATCCGACGACGTAGCAAAAGAGATCTGGTCACATCCGGGCATTGTGCGCCACGCGCCTGATTTTACTCAGTTACCTGAGTTTACCAGCTGGTATCACTCACTGGACAAAGACAGAGTAAAACAGCTTAGCAAAGGTCAAGTCAGTATTCAGCTGCTGGGGCTAAATCGACCAGAGTTGGTGATTGCTCGCCTGAGTGCACTCAGCCAGTTTCATCTGGCCTTTAAACACTTCAGGCACTGTGAGCGCTCCGATGAAAAGTCAGATATTAACGCTTTCATAAATTCGCTACCGATACTGCAGTTCAGAAGCCTGAGTATCGATGCCCTGCAAACCTGGCATAACCAGTCCGACGAACAGGATCTTAACGACGCGGAATATTCGTTACCCGTTGACTCCTCAATGCCGGAGCGCAACGTTTTTCCCGCCTGGTTCAGGGCCTCACTACGCTACTGTATTGAGGAATCTCAGCTGATGGAGACACGCAAACGTAATCTCGTCTTTCTCTCGGCGAAGGACAAATTATACGGACAAAAACCCAAAGAAAAATGTGTGTTTCTGCCCCTGAACTGGCAGCGGGACAAGCATAAACTGATCAAGGTTCGCTCTGAGCGCAATATCTGGGAAACTTCTTTTACTGAACTGGCCAGCTCCCGCCCCCTGGAGCTACTGAATTTATTCACACAAAACGACATCTGGGTGGAAGGCCCATTCGACGCACTGCATAGTGCATAACTTAACCATATGTAAGGAAGATCAGCCATGAGTAATTCATACGAACAAGCAGTATCAGACGCGGAAATACACGCCCTGGAAGCTGTAGCCAAAGCCGACATTGACACCGCAAGACAATCGACAGGCTATGCGACAGCAACGCCTGATGGAGCGGAAGAAGTAGCCACTGCCGCCGTAATAGCCGCGGTACAAGGCGACACTCAGCATGGATTTAATGTGCCCCCGGGTGCCACGCCGCAAAGCGCCGAGCAAATTGCCACAGAAGCAGTAGCAGCAACCGAGTAACACATGTTATTTCCAACCAAAGTGCCCGACCCGTTCGGGTCTTTTTTGTCTGTAACACCGTGTCAGTCTGAACCTCATCAGGCAGCGAATGACAGCACTGCTAACCGGCCCCTCAAATCACCACTATAGGTAAAGCTAACATCCAAAAACCAGTCACCCGCCACTCGACACGGGAGCTGAGACCAGCAGTGTATAAATAGCGCTTTTCTTCCCTCATAAATACCAATCCATTCGCGCTCTTTTACCAATCCATCACGCGTCAGCCCACTTATAGTAAGTACATCCAATAAACACGGGATAACCCCATGGCGTTTTATCAACTTAAGGTGAAGCAAAACCGCTTTACTCGCCCCGTTAATCAAGGAGCAGCACAACGATGCGCGAAAACAGGCGTTCAACCTGTCAGCCGTGCCCTGCCGCCCCGTCTGAGACGGGGTATGGAAAAGCTTACCGGCGTGAATCTGGCCAATGTGCGGGTGCATTATAACTCGCCCAAACCAGCACAGGTTCAAGCCCACGCGTATGCACAAGGACGTGATATTTATCTGTCGCCCGGTCAGGAAAAACATCTGCCCCATGAACTTGGCCATGTTGCTCAGCAAGCACTCGGTATGGTGCAACCTACCACAGAGGTCAATGGTGTGGCGGTTAATGACGACCCAGCGCTGGAGCAACAGGCCACAGAGTGGGGGAATATGGCATTGCGTTTGGGCGAACAGGGGTAGATGAGTGTGGTGGCTGAGCTGAGCAATACAATTAAAAACCGTTGTTTGTCAGCTGAGTTAGCCACCTTGCACGACGTGAATGGCGTACTGCACGAGCCAAGGGTTCGCGTGAACAAAGGCAACCCATTGGCGCCTTTGCCTGATGCCATCTATTTAAATGCCATGGACACTGCCCTTGGCGACTATTGCCATCATTGCAGGCTGCGCTACTACCGCTACATGGACGACTGGATCATGTTATGTAAAACCCGCCACCAATTACGTGCCGTGGTAAAACTGATGAACACTAGCTTGCAGGCCGTTAAGCAAACCAAACACCCGTACAAAACCTATATAGGGAGGATCAAAGATGCAGGAGTTGACTTCGTTGGATACCGGATAACCCCCAACCCAAAGAACAACTTAACACTGGCTTGGAAAACCTAGGTCAACCACTTAAACAAACTGAAGCAGCTTTATGAGCGAGGTACCCCTTTGGCGGGTGGCTGAGTCGGGCAAGCGCAGGCGTAACGCCGGATGTAACAGCGAGTATAACACAAGGGTTTAACAGCGAACTTGGCCGAGGGGTTGCGGATGGGGTGTTGGGGTTGATTTCGATGTGGTGTGTATGGAGTTTGTCACATGTGCAAAACGAAAGTTCTGAGCTCGGAAATTACCAACTGAAAGTAAAGAATAGCCAAGCGTATTAGCACAGACTTGGTTTTGAAAAAATATAACATTCTTAAAAAATTAACGGAGTAACTAATGTATCAATACTTAGCAAAAACAACTGGAAAAGAGATAACAAAACCGAGACAAATTATCGGGCCAAGGGAACTGACTGCACAAGGTGGGATAAATGGAACATGCAGGCATAAGCGGACTGTTCAACGTCAACAAACAATTTTAAACGCGGCTAAAAACCTGGGTAGTAATATATTCAGAAACAAGCACATATGGGGTAAGAGAGTGTTAGACATGAACGCCATACTATCTACTATTGCAAAAGCATCTACGGGGGATCTGAGTGCATTAAAGGATTTGAATGAAATACAGAATAGATACACAGATGCTGAGTCGCAAAATCTCGACAATCTAACACGTGCTAACATCGTAGTGCCACTGATAAGGAATAACATGAAGGACGCTGTCGAAGACACCGTTGGAGGTCAAGCTCACAGAATAGTAGAATATTTAAAAAACATTCATAAAAACATATAGGTGATGTATAAAGGGAAGCGGAAACTGTTGGGTGGCATCGTTACGCTAGTCATCCGACAGGCGTCCAACAGGTAATGGTCTTGCATCTTGAAAACCAATGGGGTCAGGTCTTGTGAAAACCAATGGGGTCAGGAAAACCAATGGGGTCAGGGAAAACCAATGGGGTCAGGTCTTGCAACGTGCATATGTCAGAAGAATAACTATCCATAGTTAACCGCAGTGTTCATAATTCGGTGTCAATTCAGTATTATGATTGAAACAGGAGTGACACATGGCCCAAAGCTTCGATATCGACAAAGGCGCTTCAGGCAGATCAGGAGCTGACTGACAAAGATGGCATTTTAACGCCGTTGATAAAGCAAACCACTGAAGCGGCTTCAAACGCTGAACTTGAACTACACCTCGCTGAAACTGAACAGCCTAACCGTAAAAATGGCACTACCAGCAAGCTTATCAAGTCTTCCTCAGGCAACTTTGAACTGGATACTCCACGCGGCTGAACCAACGGGGTCAGCAGAGCCAAAGGGGTCAGGTCTTGCATCGTGCATAGAATCTGTTGCAGGGTCGCTTTTAGTCGAGGGCGTCAATGGTGTCAGTTAAGCAACACTCGTCAGAGCCAAAGGGGTCAGGTCTTGCATCGTGCATAGAATCTATTGCAGGGTCGCTTTTAGTCGAGGGCGTCAATGATGTCAGTTAAGCAACACTCGTTCAAAAACGGGTGCTGCTTAACACTGTGCAGAGTTCTTTTTCGTCAGTTTGAAAAACGAAGGTACAAACTAGTTTCTATCCGATACTCTGCCCTATCATGTTATTGAGCCGCATAATCTACTCTTATCACACCATATCTTATCCAAGATTCGCCGGTGAAGGTTTCGTGGTCGCATGTCACAACGATAGTATTATGTGGATGTCCATTGCTATATGCATCCCAGGCACCTAAATCTTCATAAACCCACACATCGATCATGCCATCAGTAGATAACGTCATTGGGTTCGTATTGGTCGCCGTACTGCCATATGCAGCGTTAATTACACCAATACGGCATGATTTGCTCGCCATCTCGTGAACTCGATGATCAAAGACTACACGCTCAATAAACTTACCCGGGTTAATTGGCAAGTTACATGTCATGATCTTCCCTTGAGATACCTCGTAACTACCTCTGTAAGCGTGTGCTTTGGGTGTCAGCACAAAGTCTTCCATATTACAGTTTGTAGCAGCTGGGTAAAATTGAGAAGTTGTATTAGGTTCAGGCTGCCATGAGCTCGGTGGGTATGGGTCAGCGAGTTTATTGATTTCACTGTCTGACAAAGCACGATGGTATACTCTGATCTCGTCCATTTCGCCATTAAACGTATCGCCTGAATTCGCGTTCACACCATCCGTGCCTATTACAGCCCCAATTAACATATACGTACTTGAGTTGTTTAACGTTGCACTGGCGTTCACATTTGTGTCTTCTACTTGGCCATTCACATACACTTTTGCGACACCACCGCTACGAGATACGGTGACATGGTGCCACTGATCCGTGCTTAGCGTACTGGACGTTTTGAGGCTAAATGCACCATTGGCATCAAAAGTTAGTTTACCGCCATTGATGTACATTTCCCATGCTCTGTTTGAACCACCACTCCACTGCCAGTGACTCATAACCCGAGTATACGACGAGTTATAGGCACGAGGCTTAATCCAGAAGCTGATAGTGAAATCTTTGTCTGCAAATGCCCATGCATCGCTATCCGCAACTTTAATATGCGCATCATTGCCATCAAAATTAAAGCCAAAATCAACCATCCCCGCTCGAACAGACATGCCACCAACGAGTGCACCGTGATGTTCATTCAATGAAACATCGCGCGCGAATCCCGGAATAATAGAACCAGACCAATGAGCCTGTAGGCCCTCTGAACTAACATTGGCAGCTGCATGATTGGCAAACGCCAAAGGTAAGCTGGTCAGAAGTATGCTCATAATGCGTTTCATAGCATTTCCTTATAAAAATAATTGATTGTTTATCCAACTAGTGAACGTTTTATTCTGTGCCGTTAATCAACAGGCAATACCCATCCGTTAAGATCTTTGCTCTAGAACGAATGAAATCAGCACACATTGATTAACGAGTCAATTACCCTATACACACAATGTGAAAAATGCAAATAAACAAATATTAACTTACCGTTACACAGATGATTACTTAAAACAACGTACTTCTATCGCAACCCAGCAGGAAACTAGAAAGAGGAAAACTAGGGAAGTCCAGGGTCAGGTCTTGCATCAGGGAAGTCCAGGGTCAGGTCTTGCATCGTGCATATTTCAATGGATTAGCTATCCTTAGTTAATCCATTTCTCTTTGGCGAATGTAATGAGCCGACCTTTACGATTGGAATTTGCAGGGGCTTTATATCACGTAACTTCGAGAGGTAATGAACGTAAGGAGCTCTTCAGACATAAAGATGACTTTGCCGCGTTCATCGACTTACTCCGTGAGGTATGCACGCGTTTTCACTGGGTGATCCACTCTTATTGCCTGATGATCAACCATTACCACTTACTGGTCGAAACGCCAGACGGCAACCTGTCAAAAGGTATGCGGCAACTAAATGGCGTATACACACAGCGATTTAATCGCAAATACAACCGGGTTGGGCATTTGTATCAAGGCCGATATAAGAGCATTCTGGTCGACAAAGATAGTTACCTGTTGGAACTGAGTAGATATATTGTACTCAATCCTGTCAGAGCAAAAGGCATGGTGGATAGCCCGGATAAATGGCTGTGGAGTAGCTATCAGGAGACCCTGGGTAAACGAGCTTCCCCAGATTGGCTGGCCACCGATGCCTTGCTACTTATGTTTGCCAGAGATCGTCAGGTTGCAATAGCCAAATACATAGAGTTTGTAGCGCAAGGTAAAGGTGTCGACATCTGGCAACATTTAAAAAGTCAGGTTTTTATGGGCAGTAATGAATTTGTAAAGATGCACCAGGAAAACGCCTCAGTGGAAACTGATGCCTCGCAAAGCGAAGTTCCCAAGAAGCAAAAGCACCTTCAGGTGCAGCCCATTGATTGGTACAAAGATAACTATAGAAGCGACAAAAAACGGGCCATGGCTGCCGCCTATTTAGATGGACAGTATACTATGAACGAAATAGCACAAGCCTTTGATGTACACTACTCCACCGTCAGCCGCGCAGTTGCACAATGCAAGACCTGACCCGCCGTTCCTCGTCACTCACGCACTGCCTGCCGCCGTTCTTAAGCTGCCCCGTCTTAAACATTCATCGATGTCACCAACCATCCAACGTCCGAATGTGCCTCCGGGCTTGATATTATGTAAGCCTCTATTTTCATACCACGTCAATAATTCCCTCTGCCCTAACCTCCCATAATGACCTGATGATTCGGCTATTAAACGTACGATATCACACCCAGCCTCCTTGCCGATTTCCATGACTTGCTTCATCAGTTTAACCCCAGATCCTTTGGTGAACCTGTCAGACACGAGATCCGTAACTTCTAGTATTTTCGCTCCTTCATAATTAAATATTTTGTACTTTAGTTTCCCTTCCTTAACCTTCAAATCCTTACTCTCACCTACAATGTCAGGTGATAGTTCCTTGGCATATTTAACGTATTTGTGCTCCGCTTTTTGTACAATAGGCTTTAAAAGAAAGGCGGTTTTTTGTTGAATAAAGCAACCTCTCGCTACCCTATTTTTGTACATTTTACCCTCCTTTAATTGAGCGTACATACCACGACCCCTTTAATCTAAATTATTAATTCACTAAACCATCTGGCGTCAATAAAACCATCAGTCTACATCTAACGGTATATGTGAATGGGCTCGTGCAAACTGGCCATTCGCCGCAGCCCAGCTTGTCGGAGCAAAGTAGTTCACGTGACCAACAGGGTGATCACTTATTAACGGCTGTGACAGGAGCCATTGATTTCCATCTCTTATTCGAACAATCCAGCCAGCTCCGCCAACATGCCCCGCATGGGCACCGGCATCAGCCTCATGGCCATGAACATGCCAATTACCCCACTCAAACTTAAACCCTCTTTGCGTCCTTGGCCCAATTTCAAAGGTGTTTTCCAGTCCCGCAGGGATAACTGCCATTAATTGGTCAGCATTTATTGTGCCGCCATTAAGTAAATTCTGAAAATCTGCTCTGGTAGGGTTCGGCGCGCCAGTTGGTACCCATAGTTCCAGGCCAAACAAACCCGCGAGTCCCTCTTGCCTTTGGATGGTTCCGCGCCGGATACTCTCCTTATTGTTATATGGATGGGCAATGGCACGTTTTTTGCTTTCTAAGTAATCATACATATTTCAACCCCTTGCAAGTTATAACTTGATGGACTTAATTGACTGTGACAACTTTTTAAAAAGCAACTTCATCAGCACTCATCAAGGTTAAGTTATGATGTATATATAAAAGATGACACGATTTACACTCAAGTTATATGTTCTTTAGAAAGTACTCTTGGTATAAACAATTATATTTCTGGCGGTTTTTGTTAACCAAAATCAAAAAGTAAAATATCGATTAGCTTATAAATCACCCACAGCCATAGGATTCAGATAAACATCCCCCTAAAGCATAAAAAATACCAAGCCCCGAGACATATTACTTACTATGTTATTCACAACACAACCTGCCTACACGCAAAAGGATTAGTTATGGATACATTACATTCAGCACAAAATACCAGTGACCCTGAACTGACACACCCTGTTGACTCCGAACAAGAGGCAACCGTCATAGCCCCTCAGCCAGACATCGATCAGGCCACATCTCCTGCCAGTGTGGGGATTTTCCCGTCACGTAAAACCACGGCTCTTGCTCTTATCGCCAGGTTTCTGGCTTTTTTCCCGGGTTTTACTAACCCACAACGAGATGACGTGATTATTGCCAATCGCATTCTGAATTTTGGTTTGGAAGACATAAAAGCATCAGATCTGTCCGTTGCCAAAGAAGCCATGGACTCTGCGCGAGGCTTTTACAACAAGTACGCCAGTATATTAGGCCTTGTTCTCGGTGGTGCAATCAGTGCCGGTATCGAATGGTTGCAGCATTCTTATCCCGAATATCAGGCTATTCGCGCAGCACATGTAGGCAGTGGCGTCATTGCCAGCTGGATAGTGAGCAATATTATGGGTGAATATGAAAGACGATTACATCAGCTTAAAGAACGTCTTAGCTAACTCACTACCGCACAACGACAACGCAAACTCAGTAAACCAAATATCATGCAACAAGGATAGCCAGAAAATGGCCCGACCTTGTTGCTTAGCAACAATAACAAAGCCCCTAAACCGCTTATTCAATCAGAATCTTGTAATCATATGTAATATCAATCTATCACAGACTCAACTAAGTTTTTCTGACTGATAGCAGGTAATGACCAAGACATTGCAACATCGATTTCCAAACCTGCGAGACGTTAAATTGAGTTACCAGCATACTGAACGTCGTAACTTCTACCAAGTCAGGTATTGCAGACGCAGCTAAGCTGACTGCGCAACCCACTCTTACAGTCAAACATATACAAGGAACTATCATGTCTAAAACGATTACCTACTACAATTCTGGCGCGATCCCACTAATAAACGCCTGTGATCTCCCCTATGATGTGGTGAACCTGGCATTTTTGTCTTCATCGTACAGCAATCCGTTTAATTTGGTGTTAAGTGGTGCTATCGCGGCTACTGATTCCAGCTTAACAAGTAGCACTGTTGAGGCAATTAAGGCAATGCAACAAAAAGGGCAGAAGGTGCTGATTTCCTTTGGTGGCGCTACCATGGAGTCTGTTACATACCAGAAATTGTCTGAGGACACAGCAAAACTGGCCAAATTACTGGCAAAATTCGTCACGGATAATCACCTTGATGGTATCGACCTGGATTATGAGGATACCGCAGCATTCACTGGCAATGCCGGATACGACGGTGCACAATTTTTGATTTCATTAACTCAGGAACTCAGAAAACGACTGCCCAGCCCCGACTATGTTATTTCGCATGCACCTCAACCGCCTTATCTTGAACAAGGCGGTTCTATGGCTGGCTATATTGAGGTGGTAGAACAGGCTGGCCAAGATATTGACTGGTTAAATGTGCAGTTTTACAACAATCCACCATGGAGCGCTAACCCGGACCAAATAGTAAGCTCGTATCTCAACTACACCAAGCTTCCGAACATGTCACCTGTAAAAATAGTGGCTGGTTTCCCTGTATCTATGCAGGATGCTGGTTCAGGGTATATGCCTGTAAATAAGATAGTTCATCAAGTCATTGACCCTATCCAAAATACCTCGGGGCTGGGTGGCATAATGAACTGGCAATTCTCAAGTGACTGTAATGGAGACTGGATAAAAGCCATTTCAGAGGCACTCAAGCGTTAATATTAAAAGCAGAAAACCTGACATCGGGCCGCCTAATGGCGGCTTTTCACACTCAAAAATTAAACAAGCATTAAGTTAATTTATATTAAGCAACATATACCAAACAAATCCACACTTTTACCAAGTTGGTAAAAGCCGCCTACCTTATAGTTAATTCAACCAAACAGCTTACTTGGTTTTCACACCCCATGTTAATAACACTTAACTAGAGAGAATTTATTATGAGTAATCAAAATAACTTAGGTTCAGAAAGTAATCCAGGCTATGTTAAAATAACCAGTAGCCCTGACCTACACCGAGCATATTCAACCGTCGCGCACCCACATTCAAAAGGCTTTATCTATAATGGTACAATGAAGCCAAGTATTGCAGACAATTACAAAAGTGAAGGTTATACCTTTTGTATGCGAAACCTAAACCAGTCAGATGGTTCCAGTCAATATATCTCCTTAACGGCACAAGAAACCAACCGAATAACAGGCACAAATGATCAGCACGGCTATGGCTTGGCTTTAATGCCTGTATATATTCTAGACTCCTCAGCACTTACTAACAAAACAGCGTCGGGCAACACTGCGCAAACCCCGTCAGCAGTTGCTGCCGATGTACTTAGCGCACTTAGTACAGCTGCTATTCCAATCGGCACTACTGTCTGGTTGCAATTGACCAAAGCTGACAAGGGTGTCAGTTCTGACCAGGTTCAGGCGATAGAACATCAAATTTTTCAGTCTGGTTACTCAGTAGGAATACTGGGAGACGAAGTGCAGCAACAGCAAACCAATGGACGGGTACTGGAATCTACCTATACGCCATTTGAGCAATCCAGTAGTGGCGCCAAGGTACGCACTATAACGATAGGTGACAATACAGGGTCATTCCCGATTTACTGGGCTGTTCAGTAACGCTTTCCTTCCCACATGAGCAGGTATGCCAACGCTATCCTGCTCTTAATACAGGTCATTTCCTATGCGTACCGTACTCATATATACCATTCAGCCAGGCGATTCTTTGGCACTGATCAGCATCTCACTGCGTGCCAGTGCAGGTATTTCACCTGCCGACATTGAGAGGCTGAACCCAACCTTGTTATCAGAAGAGTTAGCTTGCGAAACCCGGATTAAAATCCCCTATTTTAAGGCCAGTGGGCATTTTTACTATGAGATCATGAAAGGGGACACACTACATTCCATTTGTGACGCACTGGCCAATGCTGCCGGTGTCACGGTCATGGACCTCATAGAGCATAATGCATACGCTGATCTCAGCAAGTTACAGCCTGGTCAGAGCCTATTGATCCCTTTTAGTCCTAAAATCAGATATATGACGAAACATCATTGCGTCGAAACACCACCCGGGTAAGACTATTATTTTCGTTAAAATTACCAAAAGATTCCTCATAGCTACCAGCCTGATCCGACGAGTCCCAAGCTACACTCACAGAAATAAACCAGCTGACTAAAGTCGCCAATCAAGACTATGAGGAATATCTTATGTGGCATCTTGCAACCAAAGAGCCTGAGCTTTCTCCATCAAACACTGCACTGAATGCTCACGACTTAGAAAACGAATGTCTGTGGCTGGAAAGTGTTATTCAGTATCGCGTTTCACGCTATTTTGGGTCAATTTCGGAGCCTGAAGCACCACAGGCAATGTCAGAGCCGGCTCCTGAACCACCGCCCCTGGCCCCTCCATTGCAACATTCAGGTTCTCCGTATGCGACTTTTCTCTTTGCACACAACCCAACCCCCGTCGAACGGTTGCTGGTTATTCTTGCCCTGGTGCCTGTTATCCGTCCCGGTCTGTTTGATATCTTTCTTTCAATTAATGAACTCACAAATCGACCATTTACAGAGTTCGGTATGCTGGAGTCTCAGGGCCAGCTGCTGGCAACGGGGGCCACAGCGGCTTTTTTGTTCAATGGTACGCAACTGTCTACGCAATTTGAGGTCCTTGAGCAGCTGGGCACCAGCGTGTTGCTCAAACAACTTTTAAACTCAGAGCCGGGCCAGACTGAACGCACAATATTACATGCAGCACTCACGTTGAAGCCAGAATATGTAGAAATGTTTACCACAGGTGCACCGTATCAGCCAGAAACCAGCCATCACTTTCCGGCCAGCCTGGTCAGCACAGCACTGGGCTGGGAGGATTTAAAACTATCCGAATCCACAACAGCACAACTGAACGAAATAGTAGACTGGGTCAAACATGGTCAGACGCTGCGCACACACTGGCACATAGGCAGGCAACTCAGACCGGGTTACCGTGCTTTGTTCTATGGCCCACCGGGAACTGGCAAAACACTCACTGCCAGCGTACTCGGTAAAGTTCTGCAAAAGCAGGTATACAAGGTTGACCTGTCACTCATTACGTCAAAATACATCGGCGAAACAGAAAAAAACCTCGAACAGCTATTCAGCCTGGCAGAGCACCGTGACTGGATCCTATTTTTCGATGAAGCCGATGCCCTGTTTGGTAAACGCCTGCAGACCAGCTCATCCAATGACCAATTTGCCAATCAAAACGTCGCCTACTTATTACAACGTATTGAACACTATAACGGCGTTGTGATCCTCGCTTCCAATTACAAAGACAACATAGACGACGCGTTTTTCCGTCGCTTCGAGTCCATTGTTGAATTTCAGGCACCAAAAGCACAACAGCGCTTTGAGATATGGCAAAGCGGACTGTGCGCCCAGTCTCGTTTATCACCCAATGTTTGCCTGACCAAACTCTCACAACAATACCCGCTCAGTGGCGCTGACATTATCAATGTGCTGCGTTTTGTATCGCTCAGGTTACTCGCACAAAACCGCAGCGAAATACAGCTGGCCGACATCCATGAAGGCATAGCCCGACTGTCAGATCATCAAACCCAGTTAAGGTGGTAAAAGCGTTGGCCGCCATATCGAAATTAGCAGCTGCGTCGAGCCACGCCAATAAAAAGCATCTCTGCACTGTGAATCATAACTTTTACCAAGTTGGTAAAAGCCCTCAGAGGTATAGTTAATAGCACCAACTCACGTTGGAAATGTCAATTGAGTTGCTAGCCCTGTACGCGGAATTATGGAGCCCGCTTCGGGGCTATTTTATCTTCCAGCAGATAAGTAAAAAGGCCCAACATTTTATAACCCTGAGCTTAAATATTACCAAACACTGTTAAAACAACGCGCATTAAAAGCCATTAAATATACCATCACCTCAATAAGTTAAACCAAAACAATCCCCTCGCAACAGGCTAAATTATTCCTTACTTTTTAACGCTAATCAGCAACTAACCATTGAGGAATAAATCATGGCATTTCCAACTTCAGTTAACGATCAAATCACGGATTCAGTTACTCAGGCAAACGTAAAAGTGCTCGGCGATGCGCCGGCAATGTCGATGGGTAACTTGTTTCAGGCTACCTCGCAGGCCCTCGCCAATGCAGCCCACAACGCAACGACCGCACAGCAACAAATGGCGGTGGCCGCGCAGGCAGCGACAACCATGGGCGTCACCACACTCTATTCTATTGACACCGCATCGACTGGGATTGCTACCACAAAGATCCTGGGTAGTTAATCTTCAACCAAACAAGTGCCTGACCGATTCTCGAGGCGGGCACTACGACTCACTGAAGTGCTGTGCTCCATCAGCACTTCTTCACTCCCAGAGAGAAGATTATGAGCGAATTGAAAACAGACGGAGCGACTATTGATCCGACTCCCCTTCCAGAAACCAACGTCGAGGCGCAATCCAGTGCACCTGATTACCAGGCTACTCACGCCCAATTGGACTCAGAGCAAACTCAAAATCCTGAAAACAACATGCAGCAAACAACAGACATGCCTGTTCAGCGTCAGTCAGAAGCAATTCCGGGCGAACAGACATTACAAGGAGACCGCTATGACTACATCTATGCGCTGGGACAGATAGACATAGTATTTCCAAACGAAGGGCTCAAACGACAATTCCTGAGTGCAGCGATGGCGTTAGGCGTAAACGAAAAGGCTTATTATGCCGTATTCACAAATAAGTCTCAGCCAGTTGGTAACCCTGCCCGGTACAAGTATTTATATCTGGCAGAGCAAGTAGATTGGGTATTGTCTGTAAATCAGAAACACTGTTATGTATTGAAACCGGTCACACCAACTGAACTGGAAGCGCTCATTGAAGCATTACAGCCCCCCAATAATACACTGGAATCGGTTTATACCTGCGTGATTGGACACATCACCAGCGGCCACGATACGTTAGAATTACCAGAAGTCATTTGCCAGCAGGTCTACCATCAGACTTTGTCTCAGCTTCATCAGACAATTCAAAAAATATCGAGCGCTGAAACCAACGCTATTCAGGATGTCATCAGAGAACTTGAAGTTGAGCCCAATCCGGGACGCAGTGATTTCGACAGAGCCAAAAATTTCATAGCCTTCAGATATCCCAACATCTATGCACAAACACACACAATGAACACGGGCACGAACACACTCCCCAGTGCGTCTCTGGTCAGGATCACATTTAGCCGGTTTGATGCGCTGTCTGACCACCGAATTGTGGATATCACACTGACCTACAAAGAAAACACCTCTACCAGGCATCATTACTATTTTTGCCGGGTCGATGTCAGTGGCCTGTATCCCTTTATCAATACTGAAATACAGTCTTTCCTGCCGCTTCAGACTCTGTAAGCGCCAGATTTTTGGCTAAGGAAACCCATAATGAACACGCCCACACACAGTTCCGTCCCGGTACAGCGCGTTGCAGAGCATAATCGCGGTGAGCTTATCTATGCAATCGGAAAAATACGGCCCAGCTTCCCGGCTTTAAACCTCGAAAAACAATATGAAGCGGCAGCACAGTCTATCAAAGCCAATCCGGACGACTTTCACACCGTCTTTAATTATCAGGTGACGACTGACAATCAGCCACAACTGACTTATCGACCATTTTTGTATCTGGCAAACCAGGCTACCTGGGTGCTGACGATTAATCTGGTCGATACTTATGTGCTCAAACCGGAAACACCCACTCAGCTTGATGCACTCATTAACACGACAAGTCAGGCGCAATCGACCTATATTGTGAATGGCCAAATGACCGGATTTGACGTTCCTTATTACAGTGATGGCACCATCTTGCCCTTGGTGTGTGTCAAGCATTTGATTAACAGTACCGACATCACAGTGCCCACACTGGCTGACGGCCAGCCTGCTAATCGCCCGTTGCCACTACCCGCGTTAAAACCGAGCGTTGGTCTAAGCGCCAAAGACAGGGCTGGTAACTATTTTTTGAGTCACTTTTATCAGATTGTGGTTACTAACGCGCACACTTTGGTGCTGCAGGACGTACAGGCTATCCATGTACAACCTTTAAATGACGAGTCAACGCAGCAGAGTTTTGAGTTTATCCTGACCGACTCAGATCGCATGCGTTATGCCTGTAGCATTGATGTCACCAATCAATATCCCTTTGTCTCATCACGGCTTTCGCCGTTTGCAAAAAGTAATTAAGGAGGCCATATGACTCTGTCTATTAACAATCAACAAAATATGCCGTCACTTCATGCAGCAACAGCACAGCGTATGTTTGAGGCCGTGCCAGATACAGAATTCACGAAGCAAATATCTCGCTACGTTTATGCTGTTGGGTTTATCAATGCAAAGTTTCCCACTCTGAACCTGGAAAAAGAGCTCTATCAGAATAGTCTGACCGGCAACAACGAAACCCAGCTGGCCATGCTCGAAAACATCAATGATGACATTGCCCTGCAACGGCTGAATCGAAATAACCAGTTATACCAAACCCTGTTTAAAGGCTTAAGCCTGGCCAAAAACCGCTATATTGCTCGAAACATGCATTGGATACTGGACAATCGATACAATGAACAAATGTTTACCCTGCACACCCCAACGGATGAATTGCTCACGCAGTGCATTACGGCACTCGGGCGGGCACAAAATGATGACGCGGGACAAGTGGTCATCGTCGGACAACTACAGCCATCTAATGCCGTGCTGGTACAGGCGATAGTGCCGGTCAGTGCACTGCCATTCGGTGAAGTTCTGCAGGAAGAAAACCAAGGTAAGGACCAATTTAAAAACCTGGTCAAAGAGATCACATCACTCGACATATCGGCCGGTGATACCGATTCAACAAGGGCACTCAATTATACGCTGTATAACAACCCCACTATTTATCAGCAGTCTTACCATTTATGTTATCAAAGCCGCCGTGACGGCCCAAATCCAAATGGCTACCAGCTGATCAATGTGGATGCAGACACCAGCCAAAGTGGCGACAGATTAGTCGCCGACGTGATCTTTACCTATCAGGGCATTAACACCGGAGCGATGCAGTTCTGGCGCAGCCGGGTTGATGTCACCGGAGAATATCCGTTTATGGTGTCCTGCTGGGAGCAATACCTGCCAAACAACCAAAGTTAACCCTTTAAGTTTTATAATCACCTTGTTTCAGAATGAGCCCGAAGCCGGCGGTTGTATTACGTCCAATCCAGATCGGGCCGTTCAGTGCCAGTCCCCATTGCCACCGCATTTTTGATAAACACGCATTTTTGTGTATGATTATCCCTACCAAAGGAATGAATTATCCATCAGGGCGTGTATCTGTGTTTTCCAAGCCATTATGCCAATTCATAAAAGCGCTCCCCCTCATTGTGGCCCTTATTGCGTTCTTTGCCTCTCATAACATTTTAGCCAGTGCATTTGTGCACTTTAATAATGAGCAGGGTCTGTCACAGAATATCATTTTTGATATGGTGCAGGACCACCAGGGCTATTTGTGGTTATCCACTCAGGATGGCCTTAACCGCTATGATGGCAGCAAGTTTACCGTATTCAGACCTAATCAACCCAACGCTGAGGGTATGACAGATGGCTACATTTTCCCGCTTGCTCTGAGCGAAGACAATCACCTGTTTTTGGGCACCAAATACGGTGGCATCAACCGCTTGTTACTGTCAGATTTGACGTTTCAGCTCCCCTTACTTAAGGAGCAACGGATCAGCGCCTTATTGATTGATGGAAAAGTGGTCTATATTGGCACTTTTAAGGGCGGAGTATATCGTTACCAGCTCCAGACGCAGCAGATTGAGCAACTATTTAGCGTGGAGAACGCCCCTGTTTATGCACTCCATGTACAAGGCTCCCTGTTATGGGTAGGCAGCCATGGCCAGGGCCTTCATCACTTTGATTTGGTCAACCACCAGACTGTTCGCATAATGCTAAACAACACGCCGCTTGCCAGTCAGATACATACCAGCCTCTTTGCTTTTGAGTCCGATAACCAGGGCGGACTATGGATGGCAAGCCAGGGTGGCGGGCTTTATCACTTTGACTTAAAAAGTAAAACACTGACTCAGTTTGATAAGCAAAATTCACCACTGCGTACTAACGACCTTCGCGATATAACACGCGACTCCGAAGGTAAACTGTGGATTGCCAGCCGCGGTGGGGGCGCTTACTTGCTGGATACTAAATCACAGCGCTGGATGGTATTTCAACATGATCCGTTTGACCCTTATAGCCTGGCTCATGACAGGGTGTATTCCGTACTGGTTGATAATACCGGTTTTGTCTGGTTTGGCACGGCAAATGGTACCAGCAAACTAGATCCGTCGACATTAAACTTCACCAAATTCAATCAAACCAGCGGTCTGAGCAATAAGGATGCCTGGGCTTTGATGGAAGATACACAACAACAACTCTGGTATGGCAGCTGGGGCGGTGGTATTGATATTTTCGACCAAACACTGGCACGAGTCGCACATTTTGATGATCAGACTCAACCTACCCGGCTGAGCAGCAATGCCATCAAGGCGCTAGCACAAGACGGCCAGGGAAATGTCTGGGTTGGGCACTGGCAAAACGGGCTTGATGTCATTGCGTCCGACGGCGCTGTGACACACTATCATAGCGGTAACTCTGCGCTGCGCAGTAATCAAGTTTACTCTCTGGCAGCAGACAATCAGGGAGGGCTTTGGATTGGTACACGGGATGCCGGATTGCAGCACCTGAATACAAGCACACGTGTCTTTAGCAACCGCTTTGCTCACCCCGCGTTGAGCAAAGGTCGCATTAGCGCGATTTATCCTGACGACACGGGGCTGATCTGGGTTGCCAGTGATGGCGGTGGTTTACTCAGCTATGACCCTGTCACCAGGCAGGTTGAGCAGTACCGCCATCACCTCAACAACCCCAGCCTGACACACAACTCTGTCAGGGGCATACTCAAAACCCACCAACAGACTTTGTGGCTCACCACTGCGCGGGGACTTAGTGTTTTTGACCTCCAGACACGGCGCTTTCTCGATCATCCGGCAAGTCGACACTTTGCCGCACAGAGTCTTTACGAAGCCAGGCAAGATATCGAGCACAATATCTGGATAAGCACCAATCAGGGTTTATGGCGCTGGGACACAGCAATTAACAACGTGACACATTTTAAGGCACAAGATGGCTTACAGGGGAACGAGTTTAACGCAGGAGCCGCACTGGCGATGGCTGACGGGAGGTTGATTTTTGGCGGCACACAAGGGCTTACCCTACTCGCACCTCCGTTTAAAGTCCCATCCCAGGTTCCAGCGCGCCTTGTCCTGGCAGGGTTAACAAAAGATCAGTCTGCGCAACACAAGGCCATGCTCGACACGCTCAATAATGACCCCAGTTTACCCCTGACGCTACCACATGACACCCTACGCCTTTCCCTGCAATTTGATTACCTGCATTTCAAAGCACCGGCTTTACACCAATTTCAATACCGGCTGAAAGGATTTGAAGATCATTGGCAACGTGTTCAAGGTGCCAGACTCATGGTCGATTACACAGGCGTCCCCCCCGGCGAATACCTTTTACAGGTTACTGTCTCCGGCGATGATAAAACCGCAACAGCCAGCTTTCAGCGTGCCGTCGTTGTCGCAACGCCTTGGTATCAGAGCATCTGGGGCTACCTGCTTCAGGCTCTGGCGATATGCGCTTCAATACTGTTGCTGTTTTTAGCCTGGAGTGCACGGTTGAGGCAACAAAAAGACCTACTGACAAAACAGGTCGCGGCCAGAACTGCACAAATAGCCGAGCAAAAATCTCTGATTGAATCGCAGGCACAAACTCTGGCAGATACGCTGGCGGATAAACGCCGCTTTATTACCCGGGCCTCTCATGAATTGCGTACACCTTTGTCGCTGATCCTGGCACCCAGTGAAACCCTGCTGGCACAAGAAAGAGATGGCTTTAAACGTCAGCAACTCTCATTGATCCAAACTCATACACTCCACCTTAAGTCACTCATCGACCGAATGCTACAACTGGCCAGATATGACCATGATCCGGACCTCAATCAGGTGAGTCATTTCTCAGCCATTGCTGATGACCTTTGCCGTGTTTATGCGTCCCAGCCAAGTCACAATGTCCGGTTTTATTATGATATTGAGCCCAACCTGTATGTCACAGCATCTGCCGATGCAGTCAAAGATTTGCTACATAATCTGCTAAGTAATGCTTTCAAATATACCATCCATGGGCATGTACGCCTCAGCCTTACCCGGCAACAGTCTGCAATTATTCTGTGTGTGGAGGACAGCGGCAAAGGTATTGCAGCGGATGATTTGAATGCAATTTTTACTTTGTTTTACCGCGTTGAGCAAAACAATTCTCAGCCGGGGCATGGCGTTGGGCTTAGTATTGTGAAAGAGATTGTTGACAAGCTAAAAGGGCAAATTAACGTTACCAGTAAGCCGGGTCAGGGCAGCCGCTTCGAGGTAACCTTTGAGATACCAGAACACTTGGCACCCGGTGCTCACAGCGCAGCAAGTGATGGTACGGACCAAATGTCTCCTATATCACTACCCAACACATTAACGGCAAATCATCACCGGCTGATTTTAATTGCAGAAGACAATGCGGAACTTCGCACGTATCTGGCGCAGGAGCTTGCGCAACTGGGCCAGGTACTGTGTGCCGAAGACGGTGAGGCGGCTCTGGAGCTGGCACAATTTCACGTACCAGACCTACTCCTGTCCGATGTCATGATGCCAAAGTTGGATGGTCTGGCTTTGCTGGCCGCGCTCAAAAGCCACCCTGCGACCAACCATATTCCCACCTTATTGCTGACGGCTAAACAGGATGAACAAACTCGTTTAAGCGCCCTCGCGGAGAATTGCCTGGATGTATTGGCTAAACCCTTCTCGCGCGATGAATTACTGATGAAAGTGGCAAATGTCTTGCGTTACGTGGATCGGTACCCGACGGCCATGCGAGAAAACAATGCCACAGAACTCATGCGCCAGGACGTGCGCTTACTGAACCAGTTGAATGACTTTCTCGCCAATCATTACTCAGACAACACCCTCACCCCACACTCGCTCGCCCAAGCCGTTGCATTAAGCGAACGTCAGTTGCAACGCAAGCTCCGGCTACTGGTCGATTGCAGTCCGCTGGAATATCTGCGCAATTATCGACTAGAAAAAGCGGCCTCTTTACTAAAAACCGGCCTCCAGATCAGTCAGGTCGCGGCCCAAACAGGCTTTACATCACGCACCCATTTCTCCCGTTTATTCAAACAAAAGTTTGCATGCTCTCCTAAGGACTTTCAAAACAACAAGGTATAACTAGCTGAAAATATTACTAATGTCGCCACAGGCTACATATTAGTCGCGCATAGATACACCCTCAGTTGCAAAAATCATTATGGTTATGGGGAACAACTAATAATGAGGAAGCACCCATGAAATTCAGCAAGTGGAACTGCATTAGACATCTGATTGCCGTCCCTTTAATTTTATCTTGTGCCGTCGGCTGTGGCGGCTCCGGGGACCCCAAAGATACTCCCACACAGCAAGTCGATGATCAGAACAGTAAAAACCCAGACATCCTCTTTGAAGCCCCCAATGAAGTATGGTCAGGGAGTAATTTACAGCTATTTGTGCAGGTGCTAAATGATGACAATAACAATGCTTCCTTTAGCTGGAAAGTGTTGTCCGGGCCTGCGCTGGATTTGAGTAATCACTCAACCGGCGCACTGGAGGTCACCGTACCCAATGTCGATGAGGATACCAACTGGACGTTAGAAGTCACCATTACCGATGAGGGCAAAACTGCAAGCAAACAAGTGACGATAAAAATTAAGCGTAAGGTAAACAGTGTTACGCTGACAGGCATTGTTACCGATCAACCCGTCGCCAATCCCAAGGTCTCAGCCACAGTGGGCGATGTCGGCTTCATAGCCACATCAAATGCCAGGGGCGAATACAGCATTACTCTGGAGATAGACGAGGCCAATAAGGATCAACTGGTACAACTGATAGCCACAGATCCCCAGAACGAAACAATTCAGTTTGTTTCCCAACTTAATACGCTGAATACTTTATACAACACAGCGGGTGACGACCGTATTTTAAATAGTCGGGAGAATTTCCGCGTTAATATCACCAATGTCACGACGGCCGAATATGGTCTGATCAGACAGGCTAACCTGCGTCCGCTTACCAGCACTGAGCTGGCCAGTGCCCGAGCAGGCGTCGATCCCTCACAGCAACTGGTGTTGGCAGCGTTGCTCAAACTGGTGGCAGACAACGATGAGTACTCACTGCCCGCCAGTGTAAGTTCAACACGTGCGCTGGCCAATAATAAAGCCGAGGCCGAAGCCTTTGAGGCTGAGGTGAGAGAGCAAGATCCGGATATCATAGCGCAGACCATAGAAGAGATCATAACCGACCCGAACCTTATCGATGCCGACGGTGATGGCACTCGTCCAACACCTGAGCACCCACTTCAGGGGGCCTGGCAACTGGAAGGTGAACCCGATGTCGCGATTATTATCAAAGACGGTAAGTGGGTGCATATTCAGACTAAGCACAAAGAGGATGAAGAAGATGGACAACCAGGCTACGAAATTGGCGACTTTAGCTGGGACGCCGCCAGTAAGCTGATGACGGTGACATTGGATGACGACACCAATGGTGTATTTGGCTGGGATGAAGATCTCACCACCAAGGCCGAAGTGGTGAATGACAAGCTGGTACTGACCTTTGAACAGGAGCAGCAGGCGATTTCATTCACCCGCATCGAAGATATTAACAATCCACTCGTTGGTGCCTATTACGAAGGTGATCTGGGTGGCGAATTTTACCTTACTGTCTTCAAAGAAGATGGGTATGCCTTCGAGCTGGAATATATTACTTCAAACAAAGGCGTATCCGGCAGCAACTACAGCTATGACAGTAAAACCAACAAAGTACATCTGGATTTGTATCTGGATCAGCTAGGACTGGCTCGGGATCCGGACTTTGTCGCTCGGGCGCAGAATAACACCTTGCAATACAAAGACGGTGATGAAGGAGGCGTTATGAAACGCGTGCTTAACCTGGTTGAGCCCATTGCATTCGATGAGCAAAACATGGCAGGGAATTATACATTAACCATGGATAACAGCAGCGATAAACTGCACCCGATTGCACTGGCACTGAATGCCGATAAAACGGCCACAGTTACTTTTAATGACAGAGCGCACACCGGGGCATGGCGCATCAGTCAGGGGCAGTTGCTCATTAGCGGTAGTGCCACGGATTACCAATATGCCTTTGGTGTGATAGTTACACCAACACGAGAAACAGAAGATGGCATGAAAGTACTTAACCTGACGTTTGTAGAGCCTGAGGTAAGTAATGACAATGACGACCCCAGAAATCATGGCTTCTCGCTTGCCACACTGAAGAAGCAATAGCGCTTCTCCCTTTAAAAAGCGTGATGGACAATCACGCTTTCTTTTTTTATCGGCGTATTATTTGAGTTTCGCTGCAATACCTGCCACGTGTTGACCCTGAAACTTAGCCAGCGCAAGCTCTTTATCTGATGGCTGACGGCTACCATCGGCCCCGGCAATACAGGCAGCTCCCAACGGCGAGCCCCCCCTGACTTCTGAAATATCCGTTAACTCAGCCGCTGCATAAGGCAGTCCAACAACCACCATGCCATGATGGAACAGGGTTGTATGAAAAGACCCAATGGTCGTCTCATTGCCGCCGCCCGTCCCGGTAGATGTAAACACGCTGCCGACCTTGCCAATCAGCTTGCCTGCCGCCCATAAGCCACCAGTTTGATCTAAGAAATTGCGCATTTGCGATGCCATGTTGCCAAAGCGTGTCGGTGTGCCGAAAATAATGGCATCGTAGCGCTCCAACTCCGCTGGAACAGCAACCTCAGCGGCCTGATCCAGCTTAACACCGGCATTCTTAGCCACTTCTTCCGGCATTAACTCAGCAACACGTTTAATTGTTACTTCTACGCCCTCAACTGACCCTGCGCCGTCAGCAACGGCATGTGCCATGGTTTCGATATGGCCATAGCTTGAATAATATAACACCAGTACTTTTGTCATCGTCGTTTCTCCGTGCGCTGTCGAGGCTTTCCCCGACAGCAACTGTTTTAACCAGCTAACCATGTTTGATTACTTCTTACGTTAAGTATAGGCATGTGTGCCTGTAGACCAGGGTGATGATTGCATAGTTGATTGAGAACGTAATTACGTAAAAAGTGAAAGGTTTGTTCTATTTACAAGAATGTATAAATCACACTTTACCGAAAAATTTGCCGAGCAGCCTGGGATAGTAGGTCAGGACAATAATGACAATAAACACCGCCATAGTTGCGCTGCCAAACCAGTATACGAGCCCCCGTGAAATTCCCCAGGAAAAAACACAGACCAACAAAGCGATAAGGTTCAAGCCAGTACCACTGATGCGCAATAACCACCGCCGCCATTTGGAAGGGGACATTGATGACCCAACAATCCGACTGTAATGACGATACATCGCCATGCTGAGCAGCGTGAAACCAAACAACAATAGCATCAGTATCAGCGTATTCAGCATACTAGCGGCTCCTTTTTTGCTATATGTGAACTTGCATTTTGGCGGGACACGACAGCCGCCGCCAGGCCAAAGCAGCCAGCAAATAACAACATGCTGAGATCGAAGCCAAGCATCAACCAGTCTTCATTTAGCAGACTGTTAATGACACTGTGATCCGTGGTGAGCATATTAACCAGAGGGACCAGCACATATACAAGCGTTGTGCACCTCAGCATAGTCAGCCACTGAGCCTGACTTCGACTAGTCAGACAATACAAACAACACAGCAGTATTGCAGTGAACAATGTATGCATCTCCCAGGCAGCACGGTCAGACATTGCAACAGGCAGTAGCCGGTTGCTCAGGAAATAGCAGCCGATTGCAATCGGCAGACCGAGCAGAACGCCTCTGTTTAGCCGAACAATTAAAACAATAAGCATTGACGGTGTGGCCTCTTTCATCATCTGCTTTTTTAACCAAATGATCATCCCGGAAGCTATCATCGCAGCGCCAAATAACCCACAGAGAAAATATAGCCAGCGCAGATAGATATCGGCAAACAAGCCTTCATGAAGATGCTCCAACAGGTCATAAATCGCTGCGGCCCGTCCGACTTTGCCCGATGCGATTTCAACCTCAACCCGTTCTGCGCGGGCGTGATACTTGAGCAATGAGGCAAACTCAACCCCTTCACTGGCCTCAAACCAGATCTCTATGTGCTCATTAGCAGTGTTCCTGTCAATGACGCCGACGAAGTTTACTGCCTGGTCGGAAACTCGCTGTTTTGCATCCGCCAGTGCTGCATCTACATTTAGCTGAGCTGGCAAAATCTCAGTTGCTATGGTGGTGTAGTCCTCCAGTTGAGAGGCATCATAAAACTGACGATGCATCTGCCGGCCTTCACCATATTGAGTATCAATGACCTGAGACATAGTCACTCCCATGAGCAACATAACGCCGCTGTAGGTGATCATAAAATGAAACGGCAATGGCAATACACTGAAGACATTGTGAATATCCAGCCAGGAACGCAGACCTTTAGCATTTCGAAAAGTAAAAAATTCCGCAAAGATCTTCCTGTGAATGATCACCCCGGTCACCAGGCCAGTTAACATTAGCATACCTGCCAGACTGGTCAGTATATATCCCGCCAGCGGCGGCACATAATGCAAGTTATAGTGCAGCCGGTACAGGGTTTCTCCGCCGCTGGTATCGCGGACAGACAAGACTTCTCCCGACTCTGGCCGCAGAGGCTTTTCGTGCCACTGACGACGAACCTGGTTCTCTGGATCGCCTGGCTGTAGCCAGGAAATTTCAATGTAGGGATCCCGGGAAGTAGGCAAACTGACATACCACTGAGATGCATCATCAGCGTGTTCAGCAAGCTGTGCCATCGCCAGCTCAATGGCCTGTTTATCCGAAACATCATTGCTGGTCACAATTTCGGGTTTCATCCAACGGTCGATTTCGTTTTCGAAGTAACCGACGCTGCCAGTCACAAAGATAAAGTACAACAACCAGGCAAACACCACACCGCTCCAGGTATGCAGCCAGCCCATGGACTGTCGAAATCTTGCTTTCATACTGCCTCCCACGCAAAGAGCAACTGGATTGAACCATACAGCAAGACTATAAGCGTCGTTACCAGTATGGTTGCACGCCATGCACTTCTGACAGCAAACACGCATATAATGACAAACGTATAAACAACAAAACTCCACATCATACCGGCAACGATGCCATCTACTTTGTTGTCCACTAGCAACTGAGAAATGGCGATAGCGGCAAGATTTGCAATGACAAATCCGCCAACCAGGGCAAGTAATACCCGCCAGCCAAGCGCAACGGCTTGAGCAGGCTTTGCTGATAAGCTCATGATATTAAAACCATAGTGTAAAAAATGGGCACCATATCAGCCACAGTCTACACAAGTACTATGGCTGATATCGTTTGAGATTAGAATTGATAGGTCAGAGTCAAACGAATATCACGACCGGCTTCTTTGATACCAACCACGTTTTCATACCCAGGGATATGACCATAGTCGGCGACGCTGCCATGACTGCGATATGATTCGTCGAGCAGATTTTGAACAGACAAGTCCACTTTCAATGCTTCGAACGGCGTATAACTGATATATGCATCAACCAATTGATAACTTGGCTTACTGATGGTTTCCAGCTCAGTGACCCAGCCCAGCTCCATAGAGCGATGGAACACTTCAATATCGTCCAGACTGGCGACATAGTGATAGTTCCAGCCTAGTTTAATCTGCTCATTCAGGCGGTAGTTAAAATTAACATTGACTGAGTCACCAACCGCATTACCCAGACCACCATATTCATAAGCCGCCATATCAATGCCATTGATTATGACTGGTTTAGTTGAATCCGGATCTGCTGGGTCTGGCCAGTTAAACACGGCTTTATTCAGTTCAACATCATTGTTGTTATAGCTGACAATTACATCAAAGTTATCAGCCTGATATCCGCCAACCAGCTCAACTCCTTTGCTTTGCAACTCACCGATGTTTTCATAAAAAACGCCTTCACGGCCCTTAAACTTATCAAACACCACGTCATCAATGGTACTCACATACAGTGATGCTTCAAACAGCCAGGTACCGTCGTTGTATTGCAGACCCAGCTCTGTATTTTCGACTTCCTCAGGTGCAAGGTTTTCATTAGGTGTCAGTTCGCCTATCGTAAAGGCATCCGCGACCTGTCTGCCACGCAGTGCTTCGGCATAGCCCACCGACAATTTAAGGTGTGCGGCAAGCTCATACACCAGCCCCAGGTTTTTGCTGATCCCATCCTGTTTTTTTGTAGAAAATGCGTTACTGGTTGTCACCGGGTTGCCATTTGCATCTTTTTCGATGACCCAGGCGCCGTCGACTTTCACCCAGTTTGCATCAATGCCCGTGTGATCAAGCTCATAGCTGTCGTGACGCAGGCCAAAACTTACCAGTAAGTCATCTCGTAGCTGCCAATGATCCTGTACATAGAGCCCGGTAACGGTGCCCTCTTCATCATAGATCCCGCCAAAATCGGCATAAGATTTGGAGTCAACTTTGTCGTTTTTGCGCTCGATACCATAAGTGACAGAGTGTGTACCAATGTCGCTGGTATTACGTATATCAAAGCCGGTAGTTTCGATAGAGGCATCCCAGGTATGTAACTCACGTTTGAACGATGACTCGGTTTGATACACTGTGGTTTCAAGATTAACCAGGGGGCTGTAATACCAGGTATGGTTAAGTACCAAGGTTTCGCGCTCGCCCCAGGACGCAAACAAAGGGTCGGTTTCCAGTGGTGCCCAGTTGGTTTGCTTGCCAAACTCGCCCTCTTCTTTGCGGCGTTCATAACTGACCACCAGCTCCTGAGTGTCTGTCAGTTGTGTATTGATTTTCACAAACCCCAGGGTCTGATCCGCAGCAGATCCCGGAATTTCCCGGCCATCACCATCCTCCATGTTATCCCGACTGACAGTGACATACGAGGCCAACACCCCAACCGAATCTGTGACTTTACCGTACAAAGACACGCTTTCTTTGTGGCCATCATTGGTGAAATAGCTCGCTTTGGCTGTTCCGCCAAATCGTTCGCTGGCCTTGAGTAAGTCATCGGCACTTTTGGTTTTAAAGCGTATGGCGCCCCCCACAGCGCCAGAGCCTGCTGTAGCTTCACCGGCCCCGGCTTGTACTTCAACGCTGCGTAGCAGTTCAGGCTCTATCGCGACACGGCCGATATGGTGAAACAAAGTACTGGTTTGCGGTGCACCATCAACAGTGACATTCACCATGGAATCTTCCAGACCCCGAACAAAAATCTTTTGTGCAATCCCCAACGACCCGCCAACAGTCACTGACGGGGTATGACGAAAAATATCCTCCAGATCGTTCGCCTGGTAATTTTCTAGCACTTCTGGCGTGATCTCAGAGTTGGTTGTAGCACCAACCACGGCTATTCGCTCTATGTGCTGTTTGTCAGTGTCATCACCTGCAATCTCAGCATGGGCATTGGTTGCAAAACCGGTCAAAGCGACCGTACAGGCTACAAGGCTTTTCTTAAACAAATGATTCTTATGTGGGATAAATGGCATGATTTACATCTCAGTCAAACAACAGTTAAAAGTATAAATCGGAATTATTGTCATTTAGACTTCTCAATCAATCACTTTTACAACTGTTACATTTGGGTAATGGGAATCATTATCGTAACTACAAGCCCTCCAGCACCGGGATTATGCGCAGAGATACATGCACCCACGCTCGTCAGGTGTCGCTTCGCCAGCGCCAATCCCAGACCAAAGCTATCGCTTTGTGCGTGCCGGGCATTATCAACACGGAAGAAGGGTTCAAAGACCTTCTCAATAAAGGCCTCTGGGATCCCGGGTCCCTGATCCTGAATACGAAGGCAATACTGCTTTGCTTGCTGTGTCAGCGTTATCTGTACCTTTTTACCTACCGGCGTGTAACGCAGTGCATTGCGAATGACGTTTTCAATGGCTGGGCACAACGCACGATGACAACTGTTTTGCACTAAGGCGCTAGTCGGTGAATCGAAGACAATACACCTGCTGGGAAACTCGAATCTGGCGTCTTCCACCAGCACATCGAGCAGATCCACTAAGTCAACGTTTTCTCTTTTGAGCAGCGGTTTTTCGTTCTCCAACCAGGCCAGTGTCAACGCGTCTTCGACGAGTTTGCGGATCTGTCCGGACTCTCTGGCGATCCGCGCAAGGTGTGTCTGGGCATCCTGCACATCAAAACTCTCGACCGCAATATCGAGGCGGGTAAGCGGTGTACGTAACTCATGGGACAAATCCGCAATGAGCTGTCGCTGACTGGCGATCAGCTCGCCAATCCTGACCGCCATTTGATCAAATGTGGCGGCAAGGTGGGCAAACTCATCATTGCGCTTGCCCAGATACCTGCCCAGCCTGACCTTAAAATTTCCCTGACTAAATGCCGACGTCGCACTGTCCAGCTTGCGCAGCGGGGTAATAATATGCCGATATAGTAACACTGACAGCACCGCTAACACGGCCATCGGGATCAAAACCTGAAGCAAAAACTTGGTTGTCGCCCAGTAAGTGCCGGGCCGCATTCTGCTGGGTAACTTTATCAGCAAGCTGGCATTGCTGTGTTCAAATGGCAGTTCCATCACCGGGTTAGCGGCAAAATACAAATGAATTTTCCATTCTATGCTGCGTCCAAAATGGTAGGTCCCAACAATGTCTTTGTCTATCGGCTCACCAGCAAGATGAACCGCTCTGAAACTGGCCACCGATGCCCAGGTCGACTCTTCGCTCATCAATTGCTGTAACCAAGCGTTCAACGCCTTGGTATTATTGTCCATGTAGAGTTGTTCGGACTTTACACGCCACTGCGTCAGCTCAGTACGATCCGCTTTCGCTATCATGCTCATGGTTTCTTCGGTTTTTAATGTCAGAGCGTGTAACAGGTAAAAAAATACCACCAAGCCAGTCGCTACAATCAGGCACAGCTTCCAGAGAAATGTACGCTTCATTTAAAACAATATCCTTGTCCATGGACAGTTTGCAGCCGCTCTCCAAACCAATTGGCCTCATTGAGCTTTCTGCGTACCCGGCTTAAATGCATATCAAGGCTGCGATCATAAGCGCCAAGCTTTTTGTTCAGTACCGACAAATAGAGATCGGACTTGGGGACTATGGTATTTTGCTGTGACATCAATTCCCACAATAACTTAAACTGAATGGGGGTGAAATCCAGTGGCTTGCCATGGAGTGTGATCAACTGTGAATGCAATGTCAGTCTGAGCCCGTCGACTGAAATTTCAGACTGCATAATTGGCGCAGTACTACCATGACTACGCCTTAACAGACGCTCAATTCTCAGCAATAATTCTGTTGCATTAAACGGCTTTGCTACATAGTCATCCGCACCGTGACTGAGGCCCAATATTCGTTCTTCTTCAGCCCCTTTAGCTGAGACCATGATCACCGGCTGCTGGCTCGACGCGCGTAACTTTTGTAGCACAGTGACCCCGTCAAGCTTAGGTAACATTTTATCCAGCAGGATCAGATGATGTTGCTGCGTCTTTGCGACCTCAAGCCCGCTTTCACCATCAAAGCACTGATCGATGTGATACCCCGCCTTGCGCAATAAATCAGCCAGATAAGTGCTTAATGTGCTGTCATCTTCAATTAAGAGTATTTTTTGTACCACACAAGGCTCCAAAAATAATAATGAGAATCAGTTGCAAGTGAGTATAGTAAGGATTGAAACTGTAAATGTAAATTGTACTCACCTGATGAATATTGATGTATGCACAATTAGCAAATGATCACAGAGTGTAATTGGCTGTAATCGCGCTGATTTTAGGGCTGCACCATAATAAGACATCTCACTACCCCTACAGGATTATACTCATGGCATTTCCTACCGCAGTAAACAACCAGATCACGGATTCAGTTTCTCAGGCCAATACCAAAGTTCTTGGAGACGCCCCGGCCGTTGCAATGGGCAATTTGATGCAGGCTTCAAGCCAGGCATTCGCCAATACAGCCCACCGCGCAACACTCTCGCAAAAGTTTTCCATGTCTCCCGTCGCCCTGGGCGTGAGCAATTTGTATAACTTAGACACCGCATCAACCGGCATTGCGACACGCACGATTTTTAATCGCGGCTAGCACCGCTGAGTTATTTTGTTTATTTATTAGTTTGCAACCATTCACCGTAGAAAAATGACTGTTCACTCAGCTTGTTACTGTAGTGCTCCCCAAATAAGGTAAACTGTCCTTATGTCATTTACTTAACGGATTGAGATGTCAGTAATCTATTTACAGCGTAACGAGCAGTTCATGGCACTGGCCACCATCGCCATGGTGAGCCTGTCGATTAGCTTAACCGACTGGGTGCAGCGCGCACTGCCGCTCTCACCCCTCATTGTCTTCTCTTCACTGGCTGCTGTACTGTTTATGTATTGGTTGCCTATGCTCGTCAGTTATGTACTGATACGACGCGTAGCAATTTCACACTGGGTTGCGCAATATGGCCTGCTTTATTTGGCTATAGTTTCTGGCACTTTGGTATTTGGGGCGCTACGCGCTCAGCTGCTCGAGATCCGCGCCCTGGAATTAGCAGAAGCGCTGTTCATTGCTCTGCCATGGAGTAGCGGTATTTTTGTGCTGACAAAGTTTTACCTTACGCAAAAGCACCTCAAAGATGAGCAGTTACTACGCCAGCAGGCAGAGCTCAGGTTACTCCACAGCCAGCTTAACCCACACTTTTTGTTTAACAGTTTAAACACCATTGCTGCACTGACCTCGTCTCGCCCGGCGCAAGCCGAAACGCTGGTTCATAACCTGTCGGCTATTCTGCGCTACTCACTCAGGCATACCACATCAGGGCGTACCGAGTCGCCCGCGGTTAATCTGTCCGATGAGCTCATAACACTTCATAAATGGTGTGAGATCGAACAGTGCCGGTTTGGTGAAAATTTGCAAATCGAGTTCAGGGTCGACGAAACGCTGCTCGGTGTTACCTTACCTGCTATGGTGATCCAGCCGCTCATTGAAAATGCCATCAAACATGCTCAGCAGCGCCCGCTGTGCATCACCATTCAAGCCCGCCTTGAGCAGGGATTAGCATCTATTTCAGTCACTGACAATGGTGTGGGCTTTCCCGAGTCTGTGTTGGCGGGTGATGCGCAAGCAGGCCTGGGCCTGGCGATTACCCGCTCCCGACTCAAGCTGGAGGCCAATGCTGAACTGACGCTCTCTAACTTGCCCAATGGTGGCGCCAAAGCACTGTTTGTGCTGAAGGAACAACAATGCTGAATATCGCCATTATCGAAGATGAACTGCCGGCATTACAAAAACTTAAAACGCAGCTGAGTCAGCTGTGTCACTACCAGCTTGTCTATCATGGCGAGGACCCTGCGATATTTTTATCGTGTTTCGGTCAACATCAAATTGACCTGGTCTTTCTTGATATTAATCTGCCGGGACTGAACGGTGTGCAACTGAGCCAGAAGTTAGGTGCAGCCGGATTTAAAGGCCAGATCATCTTTACCACAGCCTACAGTGAATTTGCCGTTGATGCGTTTACACTCGGCGCAACGGACTACTTGCTCAAGCCCTATACCAATGAACGACTAGCCCTGGCACTGTCGCGGGTTGCCGCACAAGGCATGCCCGGCACTGAGCCATTAGTGCTGACCAGCAAAGTCGGCGATAAGGTAACGCGTATTGAAGCCAGCCAGATTGAAGTCATCAAGCTGGAACACGGCCATGCCATCGCATACAGCGCCACACACACTTACCCCATAGATCTGACGCTTGAAGAGCTCATGGCCACGCTGCCCGATGTGTTTCTGCGTATTCACCGTAACGCCATTGTCAACCACCTGAAAATAAGCACACTGGAGCGCTGGGTTACCGGGGGGTACCTGATCAAACTGGCACACAGTGGGCAACAGGTGATCAGCAGTCGCAGTGGTGCAAAGCTGCTGAGGCAAAAACTACAGATTTAACACCGAGTCCTGCGGCTCGCCCAAACAATAAAAAAACAAAGGAAACTGATATGAAAAACATAATGCCGATCCTGCTGGCAGGGCTGCTTAGTGCCTGCAATTCAGCCATGGACCCCGATGTGAAGCGCCATTTTATTGATGACGATCAGGCACACCCGCTGGTTGTGCTGCTTGGTGGCAGCGAAGGCGGTAATACCCTGGCGAAACCCCATTTTCAGCCCCTGCTGGATAGCTTTCATAAACACGGTATGTCTGTTGCGTCGCTCGCCTATTTTGGTACACCGGGCACGCCTTCGAGACAAATTTCGCTGTCGCTTGATGACATTGCCACACGAATCAGCAAGCTGGCAAACGACCCCAGGATCAACTCAAATTGCATTACGGTGTACGGTTTTTCCAAAGGTGCGGAGCTGGCGCTGCTGCTGGCTGCGCACTTTGAGCACATTAACCATGCGGTAGCGGTCATGCCCAGCCATGTTAGCTGGAACGCGGTAAAAACCTTTTCCTCACAGCCAGGCTGGCAGCTTAAGCAAACTCCTTTACCCTATGTTGATGCGCCGCTGATTTCCTGGCCAATGCAAAAAGGGGTAGTCACCGGCATATATACACCAGCATTCAAAAACGCACTTGAAAATGCAGCGGCCAGTACCCTTAATGCCGCCCGGATCCCGGTAGAAAAAACCAATGGCCCAGTATTGCTGGTCTCAGCCAAGCAGGATGAGATCTGGCCATCTCATAGGATGGCAAACAACATCATCGACTCCCTGCAACAGGCTGATTTTGCCTATCCATATGATCATATAGAGTTACCTGGCGGCCACTACAGTTTTAACCGTGAAACGCAGGCTCAGGTCAATCAGTTCTTAACCAATACACTGGTTAAACAGTGCCAGTAACCACACTTTGAGGCAGCAGCCGCCAGTTACCGGTAGGCACTGAGTAACTGGCGGCTGGGTTGAATTACAAGGCTTGTTGAATTGTCTGCTTTTGCTTGTGCAGCCAGGCCAGCTGAGACGCATCATCCACAGATAAAGATATCGCTTTGTTCACCGCTTCCATTGCCTGTTGTGGCGCCTCCTTGGCCATCAATACCCGGCTCAACATGCCGTAAGGCTCTGCGGTAGTCGGATAATAGGCTATCCATTTATTGACGATATATTCGGCCTCTTCAATATACTCTTTCATAACCAAATAGTTGCTCAGCCCCCAGAGCTCATTAAATTCAGGCACGACCTCATAACCAAGACGCGCTGACAGCCCCTGATAATGTGCATCAAACTGGTGTTTTTTGCCTTTGATCTGCTCACCGGTGATCCACCAGTTTCGAAATATATAGCGCACGGCATCATAGAGGCCAATATGGGCAATGGTCATATGATCCTCTGCTTCATACAGGTCGGCATGCCAGTTAAGTTTAGGTCCGGCATGTGCATCCAGGTTCTTTCTGAGCCGGATAAAGTTTGGGATCTGCTTTTCAAACGGGGTATCCGCTTCTGTTGAGATGATCAGCGTTTTGTCCAGTTTTAAACGACCCGGACGCTGCTCAATGAATGGCAATATATTACCACTGCCCCAGCCCATCGCCGGCGATAAAGCTATATACACATCAAATAGCTCAGGAGCCGACAACATAGTGTACAAGGTAAACAGCCCTCCCAGAGAATGACCGCTGAGCAGACTGAACGAGTTGGTCCGATAACGCTGCTCGACCAGCGGCTTCACCTCAGTGCGAATAAAGCTCAGCAGCGAGTGATCCGCCGGGTCGGTAATAACCTGACCGTCTTCTGTATACGGACTCAAATCCCGACTGCGTAATGGCGTCTCAATACCCACCACTATCATTTCGGAGATACCACCTTGCAAGTAATGGATCATACTGGCGGCATGGTCCATCTGACTTCGGGCATCCGTCAGGTATAACACGGGAAAGCGTCGTGCTTTGTTCTCCAGATTAAAATAGCCCACAGGTAACGAAATATGTACCTTACGTGTTTCTTTAAACACCGCTGAGGCCAGCTCAATCTCAACCTCCCTTTCATTGCCCCAGGATAAGTGTGGCAAACATAACAGTGCGAATAGCCAGGCTAACTTCATTTTTATTTACTCCATTGTATTTATTATTTAAAAGCGCTTAAATACGCCCCACATGGGTACACTCATAGGTTTACTCATATGAGCGACAAATTGTCTGTGTGGTATCCAGGTGGGTGACTGCACTCAGCAATACAACTAAAAACACCCAATGAAGGCGATGTAATCGTCCTAATTTTTATCTTAGGAATTTCTTAGGCCATATAATTCAACAAGTTAAGTATGGAAAAATTAACGCACGCTTTTGTAATCAACAACATAATAATTGACCCCCAGCGTAATCAGGTGCAGCACCCGGACGGGATAAATTCGCTGGAACCAAAAGCGATGGCCCTGTTATGTGTGCTTGCCGGACAGCCCAATACGGTGATTGCACAAGAAATCCTGCATGAAGCTATCTGGCCAGGTCGCGTTTTTTCACCCAGCTCATTGCAGCGCCTGATTGCACTGCTAAGAAAAGCACTCAGAGACAAAAGCAAGTCGCCCGAAATCATCTTTACACATGCCAAACAGGGCTACAGTTTAGAAGCGGCTATTTCAAAGCCCCAACCCCACACTAAAAAGCCCGCCAAAGCCTTGCTATCTGCACTTGGCATGTTCTTCTTATTATTTGTTATTATTGCTTATATTTTTTTCAGGTCACCCCCTACACTCTCTGACACTCAGGCGTTCACCTTTACCTCTTTGGCAGAATTTAACGGCCAGTTTTCACCCGACGGCGAGACCATTGCTTTTTTACGCCAAAGCGCAAATAAGCAAACGGAATTAGTCATACGACAACTCGAAAGTCCGGGCCAGGACCTGCTGTTGTCCGACCTACAGATCCGCGACTTTACCTGGGTGACGAATACGCAACTGCTGGTTGCACAGGCAGACTCTGAAGAAGGCCAGCTGATCAGAGTCCAGCTAAAACAATCCGGTATTCAACCACTGCACAGCCTGCCCGCGACCAGACACCTACGCAGCATCAGGCACCTGCACAAAGGGCCAGACTCGGCCATCTACTTTGTTGCGGCTCATCCGGATAGCGCGCAAACCGACACAAAACAAAATGTTATCATGCAGCTGGACTTAATCAGTTTTGAGCTAAAAACGCTGATGACCCTGCCCGCAGCACACGATATCGTCGACCTTGCTGCAACGCATCAAGGCCTTTATGTATCATTGTTTGAAAATAAAAAAGTCAACAAGCTGCTTAAAGTTGAGCCCGATCCACAGACCGTTTCTGTTGTTAACGCTGAACTTAACGGGCGCTATAAACTGGCCTGGTCTTCGTATCATGAACGCCTGCTATTGCTGGACAGCTTAAAGCCCGCACTATTCGCATTAGAAGCGAATAACCAGCTTGTCGCCATTAAGCACGCTCTGTCGGCAGGCATTTTGGATGCAAACCTGTACCAGGACAAACTCCTCACCAGCCGGGCTCATCAAACCATTGACGTGTTCAGCAGCCAAACCCCGGGCGCAGCGCTAATAGACAGTAAGTATGAAGACTACCTCGCCTCTGTTTCACCCACTGGCCGCAGTGTGGTATTCGTTTCGAATCGCAGCGGTTACCCGCAGCTTTATCTGACAGTTCAGAGCAGTCAACCCGAGGTGATTTTTAACAACCCTGGGCGGGAAGATTTTATATCTCGCGCTATCTGGCGCCCGGATGCACAGCAACTGGTATTTGCAGCGGACAAAAAAGTGTATCAGTTTAACATCGCGACTCGTCAGCTTATGGCCTTACCATTGGCTCAGCCAATCACCAGGGTTGAATACTGGCAGACAGCTGACTTATCGGGTTCCGGCGTGCTCTATCTAACCCATGCCGCGCAGGCAAGTACAGTGAAATACCACATCGATTCGGGCGAAACAGAATTATTATCGGGCTCAGATCACTTTATCTATGCAAGCAAGGCGCACAACATTGGCTGGCAGGGCAATACCCTCAGAACCTCCACCGGAGTGAGCTGGCAACCCGATAGCGGAAAAATACGCCATGCCTTCAGTGTCGGTGAGCGTATCCTGGTACAGATTGCGACACCGGGTGCTCAGCGCCTGCTTGAGTTCGACCACCACCTCAATCTGCTGTCTCAGCAGCCGCTGCCCGAGTCCGCTCAGTTTGTTAGCAGCGCTTTTTACAGCGAGCAAAACGCCTTTATCTATTATTATTCCCACTGGCAAAATACCGACAGCGATCTGATGCTTTCACGGCTCACATTCTAGACGCAGGTTTACATGTGCACAAATTAACGCCAATTTCGTACCTGATAACGATAAAAACAAGGAAAAGGTCTAATGCGAAATCAGCTCATTTTTATCTGGCTCAGCCTCTGTCTGGTTGCGTGTGGCAGCGGCAGTGGAGACAATGACATACAAAGTAGTCAAGCTGTAAGCTCCAGCCCCGTTGCCCCGCCAGAAACGAGCCAACTACCTAACTCTCCTCGGGCACGCCCGGATGTGGTCTTTGATGACACACTCATCGAGGACGTAGAGGACTTCGTCACACTCGCTCATTCAGTACAATACTTTTACCCATCAAAATCGGTACAGACATCAGACTGGCCACTTTTTATTGCTGAAAGTATTGTTGAATTAAGTCAAACCGAAGATAGCGCAAGAACCAATAAGGGCATTGAACTATTGCGGCAGATTGCGCCTTACCTGGTAACCAGGCAGGACCAGTTACCCACGATTAATCAACAAACACAGGTTGCAGCCTGGCGGCAAAACGCGCCCTTCTCCCAGGTGACCTATAGGAGAAACTTGCTCGAGGACAGCTACGGTTCGCTAAGCAGCCAGGCGTATTTACCCAGCAACCGCCATATCAACTTAAACTATGCCGGGCAATCCGTTTATCTCCCATTATACCTGCCAACGCAGACTCAACTTGCGGGCGATACCTTCTCCCGGCTGGGGCGCTGGCAGCTGACGAGTGATTTCAGGCAGCCGGAAATATGCATGGCAACCGTCTCTGGGATGTGGGCCATGATCCAGCACTTCTGGCCTTATTTTCAGCAGGTCGAAATCAACTGGACGCAGAGCCTTAAACCCTTACTGAACGCCTGTACTGAGCCGGTCCTGACTCAGCGAAACGCGCTGATTTATACTGAGTTTACAAAACTAAATGACAATCACCTCAGCATTGTGTTGCCTGACCCGGAGTTACCACCTTTTGACTATTATATGCCCTTCTTATTTGAGATAGTCGAAGGAAAAGCCATTATCACACGCACGGAGCAAAACAATCGCTCGGATATCGAGATTGGTGACGAGGTCCTCTCAATCGATGAAGAACCCGTGCAGACCTATCTGCAAAGTCGCGCAGCTGACTCGTTTCGCAACCAGCTACACCGCTTAAATTGGGCTGCACGCTGGCATTTATACCAAACCTCAGAAACCCCTATTCGCTACCAGATCAAAAAGCCAGACGGCAGTGAAATTCAGCAAACCGTTATCCCGCTTAAGCGCGATAATCCGCTCAAGTTTAATGGTATGAGATATGTCCCCATAGGCTCAGAGGTACTGGAACACCTGGGTGGCAATATTTATCGTATCAACGTTTATCAAGTCGAACAGCAAAACCTTAGCTCATTGCGTGCTCAGCTAACAGATGCCAAAGCCGTGGTACTGGATATGCGCCAGTACCCGACCAGCTGGCAAGGATGGCAGGGCGTACTCAGCTGGTTTATTCAACGAGACGCCGTCAATAATACACTCGCCCATTACTGGCAAGGTGCGCCCAACCAAAGTGACGTGCAAATACAAAGTCTTACACAGACAATCCTTGTCGCACAGGACGCACTGAACATTCCGGCAATTGCGTTGGCATCTCGGGAAAGCCAGAGCCAGAGTGAGCATGCACTGGTGTTTGCCCGCAGTGGTGGCATAAAAGTACTCGGAGAATCTACTTCGGGTATCAATGGGGAAATTTTTAACGCTGATTTCTTTGATTTATCGGCAAGTATGGCACGGGATAACCTATTCACCTTTACCAATATGCTCGCTAACCGGCTTAACGGCGATCCCTTGATCAACGCAGGGGTTGAAATTGATATCTGGGTGCCCAGAACCATTGAAAGCATCAGAGCACAAAGAGATAACCAGTTAGAAGCCGCCGTCGATTATTTAAAAGCTCAGTTAAAGTAATTCACCATCATAAACTCACTGCGCACAGTACCTTTTGGGCCTGACTGAGCCGGGCCCAAAAGGACCCTTATTTACAATCAATGAAACGCAAACTAACCTGTATACGGCGTATTTCACGATTAAAAGGACTTAAATGATGTTAGAGATGCTAAGAAATGGCGACCTGCCATTAGCCCCCACGGTGCTTGTGTTACAGCTGTGCCTGTGTCTGGGAGTTAATTTACTGGTTGCTTATAAATATCAGTACAGCAAAGCCGTTGCGGTCCTCGTTGCCTTGCTCCCATTTATCAATATCTATGCAGCCTGTATGTATATTGCCCTGGCCATATTCCATTCAAGGAAAACCAAGAACCCGAGTAATCCCGGTTGATATCATCACAAATTAAATGAGGCTGGAGCGGGTATGGCGCTTCAGCTTTTATATCCCCCTTGGATACTTTGCTGCGCATCAGATCCAGCCCAGAGATTTGGCTACCAGCCGGATCCCCAGCATGGCGGTTAAAATAAGCACGGAAAAGCCTAAAATGTTGGACACCAGCGTATTTGAGTATTTGCCCAGCATGCGTTTATTGTTCATTACATAGAGCAGAAAAGCGGCGATGATGGGCAACAGCAGACCGTTGGCAAACTGGGCCAGCAAGATAATTTCTATCGGCTTGATATTGGCCATAGATAACACCGCCCCGATTACAATAATGGTGACGCTGATAAACCGAAACGGCCTGGCGTCCACTTCGGTGTCCAGCTGCAATAACTCTGTCACCACATAACTGGTGGCCAGCGGTGCGGTGATCACACTACTCAGACCCGCGGCAAACAAACCCACGCCCAGCAGATACTTAGACAAACTGCCAAACAGCGGCTCAAAAACCTGGGCCATATCAACGGCATTATTCACGCTCAACCCCAGTGAAAAGATACTGGCCGCAGCCGTAGAGGTCACCAAAATGGCGATAAGGCCACCCAGGCCAATGGAAATTGCGGTGTCTGCACGCGCCTGCGGAATATCATCCGATTCAGTCCAGTGTGCCTTTGCCGCCGAGGCATGTAAAAACAAGTTATAAGGCACCACAGTTGTACCAATCAATGCAATGACCGTCAGCAAAGAGCCTTCGGGCAACTGAGGGGTCACCATCCCTTTAAGTAAGGCGGTTAAATCCGGGTCTACCAGGAAAAAGGTGACGACAAATGCCAGCGCCATGACAGACACCAGCGCTATCAGAATACGCTCAATTTGCTTATAGGTTCCGAGTATTAAAATCACCGCCCCCAGGGCCGTTAACGCAATGATAGAGCTGCGAAAAACCCACTTTCCGGGCGAAGTGATCGCCTCAATGCCCAGTGCGGCACCCACCAGATTACCCGCCTCATAGGCCGCATTGCCAATACAAATGGCCACAATGATCAGAGCAAATAATGGCCATTTCCACACAGAATCCTGCAAAGACTGATGGATCACGGCGCCAAGCCCTTGCTGTGTGACTATCCCGACCCGGGCCGACATTTCCTGTAAAATAATGGTCGCCAGGGTTGCAAATACCAGCGCCCATAACAACGCATAACCAAACTGAGCACCTGCCAGTGTACAGGCCGTGATCGTGCCCGGGCCGATAAAGGCTGCGGTCACAATAACGCCAGGTCCCAGGTTTTGAAATATCTTTAGCATGACTCACGCTTTCCTAACCGATGCAGTGGCATTCACTTTGCTCCCAATTAAATTTTGAAACGATTCACAATGGCCTCTGACTGAGGTTGATCTTCCTGCATTAAGGGCGTCAGGGCCGTTTTGGCAATTTCCAGATAGGCTTTTAGTTCCACGCGTTTCATGCGCATCATTTCTTTACGGCTTAACTCAACCTGCACCTCGTTGAGTTTTTTCGCTTCCAGGTAGGTGATTAAGGTCACCACGGAGGAAATGATGATCACGGGGATCCGTGACAACAAGACCAGTCTGGGCTTTATTTTGAGTTTCATGCTACTCAGCCTCTTTGTTGCGCAGCTTTAAGAGCGCTCTTCAATCGCTTTATCAGTTTGTGGCGATGTGTCGTAGATGGACTGCTCCTTGTTATAGTGTTTGAGGTACTCTTGCAGTATCTTGTCATAAGTGCCGTCTTTTTTTATTTCCCGCAGCACCTGCTCCACCTCCAGCCTGGTTTTATCCAGCGTGCGGACCTTCGAAAACGCAATATAACTGGGTATCTCGTAGCGATAACTGGGCACTTCGGCAACCAAGTCTTCTATGCCGAGCTGCTTAATGATCTCAAGGGCACCGAGTCGGTTGATCACCACCACTTCCACTCTGTCAGCAAGCAGCAACTCAAAGCTCCGCCGGCCCGTATCTGTCGTGACAACGTTTTCAAACACACCTCTTTTTAGCGCCGTGTCGATTTCTGTGCCATAGCTCACTTTATGCATAACCCCAATGCGATAAGGCGCCAATGAGTTAAGCCGACCATCAAAGTGGATATTATTTTTTCTCAGCGTGAACAGAGCAATAGACTGCTCAATCAGGACCTCATCCGAATAGTCCAGGGATGTCAGTCTCTGGGGGGTTTTATAAATGGTGAATATGCCATCATAGCGTCCAATTTCAACTTCTCTAATCGCTCTGCCCCAGGGAAGAATGTCGATGCTATAGGGCTGCTCCAACCGCCTGAATACCTCGCGTACCAGCTCCACCGCAATGCCACTGGGACCATTTTTCCCCTGAAATTCATAAGGGGGATACTCAAGCGTAACCAACTTGATAACCCGCTCTTGGGGTGTGCTCGCACCTAGCAAACAAAACGCCGCCAGGCTAAATAACAACCCGCGCCAAACCGTCATGACGCTTCTCCAGTCAGCCTGGGCAGGGACTGGGCAAACGCTTTTGCGCATTCAGATACAAACTGAGCATGCAACAAATTACTAGCCATAGTTCAGAAACTCAATTGCACTTTAATATAGGCGCGACGCCCTCGGGGGTCACCCGTTCTGGGGTCGTAGCTACCCGCAATGCTGACATAAGGCGGATCTTCGTCGGTAGCATTGACGATGCCAGCAATAAGCCGGGTTTCTGAATCCTCCTTCACCAGGTCGCCCAGATTGATGCTGTATTGCAAATCAATGGTGTTGAACGAGCTGATAGATTCGCCGCTGACGTCGTTTTCATAGCTGGCAACATGACGAATATAAATATTGACACTGTGCTCGCCGTCTGACCAGTTCATGCCAATGCTGCCTCGTAACCGCGGGGCAGGATTACCGACCGTGTTCCGGTTAAGCTTGCCCAGCCCGTCGCTGGTGTTGCCGGATGTATCCATGAGGTCATAACTCAACAAATAAGCAGCCTTAAGTTGCGGCCTGAAATCTCCCATATCAGTGCGATAAACGGTTGTTGCGCTGATATCCAGCCCGGACGTATCAATGGCTTCGGCGTTGATGAATTTGGTGTTCACAATTGAGATAGTACCGGCTGATGTGCGGATCACCCGGCTTGGGTCATTGGGGTTGGCGTTGACCACAGCCTGGTGGCTTTCACGGGTCAGTACGTCTTCAAAAGAAAAGTCCCAGTAATCCAGATCCACAGCAAGCTCATCCAGTGAGAAAGACAAGCCAAGATTCACCGCCTGTGAGGTCTCCGGGACCAGGTTAGGATCGCCGACGGTTCGGTTACCACCAAACGTAGTCGAGCCATCTTCGGGATCTGTGATGTTGGCAAAGTTGGTCTGTACCCCCTGCAACTGATGAACCGAAGGTGCCCGGAATGACGTGCTGTAAGAGCCCCGAATAGAAAACCGCTCGCTTGCCAGCCATAAAAACGAGACCTTAGGGTTAGTGGTATCACCACCAAACTCGCCATAATCCTCATAGCGCAATGCCGCACCTATTTCTAAATCGAGTGTCAGCGGCACCAGCACCTCGGCAAACACGGCTTTTACATCGCGCTCCCCGTAAAAATTCTGATTACCAATGAGAAAGGCAAAGCTGTCTTGCTGAGTTAAAGAGTCATAAACATTATTAATGGACTCATCGCGGTACTGAACACCGAGCGCGTAGCCGACATCACCACCGCCCGCTTCAAACAACGACTCACCGGTGATCACGGCTTCATAAACACGAATTTCCGATTCAGCGTCACCCAGATAGTCACCAATAATAAAGTCTCTGAGCAGCTCATTGTCCGGGTCCTGCGGATCAAAGGGGTTAAAGTAATAGCACTCCCCTTGCCCGGCCTCGGCCACTGTCGTGCCACTGCATTTGCTCCCTCCTAAGCCATGCAATGCGGCCTGAAAGTTATCGGTAATGACGTCTCTTGGGTTCAGTATGGCGTCGTTCGCAGCCGCAACAAAAGAAAACTGCCAGTAAATACCTTCGGTTATTTCACCATCGCCACCAAAGGCAAAGCGCGAGGTCGTGTGGTCGTAATAGTTGATTTCGGTTGGTTTGCCTACCCCGTAAGGCCGACCAAGAAAGAAGACGTCCTCACCAAAGGGGTTATCCGGGTGACTTGCCAGTACGCTGGGGGCGTTCAGTACCGGAAAACTGGGTGACACTTCCCGGGTTATTTTGTTTCTGGCATAGCCGAATTCTGCCCATAAGCGCGTGGTATCGCTCCTGTCCCAGGTTGCGCGCACGTAGGCTTGTAGCCTGTCTTCGTTCGGTACGGCCGTGATCTGAGGACCGAAATCAAACAAGCAAAACGAATTGCCGTTGTTCCCTTCGGAGAATATCCCACCATTAGCAACACAGTTCGGATCTGCCACCGTTAAACCATTGGGGTTGTTTTCATCTGCACGTGAGGGAATGACAAAACTACCCGGGTTACCAAAACTACTGGTTGCTGGCTGCAACCAGTCAACTTCGTCCAGTAATAAACTGGAGCGCTCAAGAAAGCTGGCCGCAAATAACATGTGTCCGGTATCACTCACAACCCCGCCATAGGCGAAGTCAATTTTGGTGTCTTCCTGATCGCCATCACTCCAGCGGGTGCGATATTCGTATTGCAGCTCGCTCCCCTCTAAGTCGTCCCGGGTAATAAAATTCACCACCCCGGCAACGGCATCTGAACCATAAATGGCGGAGGCACCGTCTTTTAATATCTCGACCCGTTTGATGGCCAGAGTGGGCACCAAAGATGCGGTATCGACAAAACTTGCCCCCTGATCGGTCACCACCGCCGACGTGACCTGCCGGCTCCCATTCAGTAACACTAAGGTTGACGACACGCCCAGCCCCCGCAGATTGACGTTCGAGGTACCCGCGGTAAAGTTTTGCGATAAATTGTCTGAGTTGTTCTGCGATCCGGCATTGAAGGGCAAAACCTCAATCAGATCTCTGACATTGTTTGCGCCAATATCGGTCAGGTCACTGAGTTCTGTGCTGGAAATCGGCGAGGCGCTCTCTGACTGGATGAAGCGCTTGATCCGCGACCCCGTAACTGTGATGGTTTCGATGGTGCTTTGATCGTCAGCTGGTGCACTAGTGGGTGTTTCAGCAACAACTAACGCCGGGCAGAGTAACAAAGGCAGAGTCCGCAATTGCAAAGACTGGGCTCTGAGCGGGGAGTTGCACATGATTTCACCTTGTTGTTTCTTTCGGTAAACGTCTCAAGTGCTATGTGTCCCTGGAGTGTCACTCCCACAGCATTTTAATATTGCTGTTTTAATCATAGTCGCAGATTGCAAAGTCATAGCAAAACTGGCGTGTTTTTTACTCATAGTGTGCTTTGCGGGGCAAATGCGCGCAGACTAAGCCTGCGCGCTCACTAAAAATCACGACCAGCGTGGTCGATTATTTACTCACGCGCAATGTATAACTACCAGCCCCGGAGTAGGAATACACCACAAAGCGGTAATAGCCAGACGCAGCACTGTAGTTAATTGACTCCGTGGATGTTGGCGATTCAGAAATAGCTACCTGTTGCCAGGCACCGTTTAACCACTTTTCTATTTTCAGATCAAAATCGGCATTGGCTGGGCCACTCAGCGTCAGGCCAATTGTACCGCCACTGTATTGAAACCAGCTACCGTCTGGCTCAATGGCACTTTGCTTGTTACTCAGTGTACCTGTGTAGGTGTCTGGATCGGGCTGAGTTGCTACATCAAGAGTAAAAGAGATGGTTTGTGCCGGGTCGGAGACATCGCTGATCCTGAGCCCGGAATCGCTGCCGTTCCACCACAACGCATTGGTACCACGAGACGTTTGTGCATTAGGCAAAGCCTGTGTAAACTCCCCCGCCACATCAAACAAATCAGTACCATCACCACGATTGCGCTTGTACTCGGGATCGCGATTGCCATCACCGTGTTCCATCTGAATATACGGATACCACTCATTGGAGTTATTGCCACGGCTGTCGACATGCCAGATGGCCAGCCCCTGATCGAGTTGCTCTGAGTTTTGACCCGATTTATGAATGGCTTCGATATAAAACGCCTCATTGTTGTTTGCCGGATTGGTCCATTTGTAAGAAGTCCCACTGTCCGATGTATGACTTAAACGACCAGAGGGCGCATTGGCGTTAATTGCCGGATTCAGTTCAGTCACCGTGTCCCAGCCAGCAATGGCCCTGAAATGTGCCACAGGAGGCGTCGGCTTGTAACGATTTGTTGTGCCTATGGCCCCGTAACCCATCACGCCAAAGCTGGCCACGGAGCCTTCAGAGCTGCCATCGTAGTCATAAAGATCTGGCCAGTTTGTGATCAAATGGCCCGACTCGTGAACAAAAGTACCAATGGCCAGGCTGGCGCGCATGTCGGTGATCTGATAGCGGTCGGTACATACGCCATCGGCACAAAAACGCGGGCTGAGCCTTGCCATATGCGGCCACAGTCCCTTAGACCAGGCACTGTCTGAATTACCGGCATAAAAGATATTAAGCCCCCGGATCTGTTTACTGCTGTTAGTAGTGAGCTGAGAAAAATCAAACCCCTGCTGATACTCCAGCCATTGCAGCGCCTCGTTGATCAACTCCTGGGAGCGTACCGTTGAGCTGAGGCTGGAATCGGCATAGTACGCCTTGTTCTTTTTCGCCGTGTAATACTGGGTAACCGTATTGGTGTAGTCGAGCTTATTGCCCGATACCGAGCGAAAATAACCCCGCACCGATTGCGCATTACCAAACTCAGTGTAGTTTAACTCATTCAAAAATCGTTCGACCTGCGCTTTAGTGATGGTGCCACGCTCATCCGGAAAATCGATGATAATCGTCAAACCTTTTACCTGACCACTGATCTCTTCGACGCTCTGCGTGTCAACCATAGCGGTGTGAAACGCCCCATGGCTCCCCAGCATCCGTGCGCGTGTTTTCTCAACCTGCGCAGCTTTGGCAGCATCTGTCAGTCCGGTCTGTAATTCACCGACAGCACGCGCTTGCACCTTGCCATGACTACCAACCAGCTGCCCGGTAGATACCAGCTCCTGGCCATCCTCACTCACCTGCGCATACGCCATGCCTTTAAGCAATTCATCATAAATGACCAGACGGCCATCCGCCGTTCTTTGCTCTGCGTAATAATCATTACCTTGCAGGAATAAGGTGATAATCTGACCGTCAGGCTGAGTAAATTCGTAACGCATATTGTTGTAGGGAATTGCTGCCTGGGCAAGCGCAGCAACGCTTAGTGCGCCAATGGCTAACAAAGAATGTAGTGTTTGCATAATTAAGTTCCTTTACATGTATGTGTGCCTTTTCATATCAACAGAGATATGAAAATAGGAACTTAATTATTAACGCTATTTTTACAAATTTTCAAATTTAAATTTTTCTGTTCGTTATATCTGCGACAAACCACACCGCTACTGACTTATGCCATGACGCACCGTTTTGCTTAAGTCGACCTGAGGCAACTGATTGTGCTCCTGAGCACACCAGCGCTTCAATACGATACGTCTGCTGTTTGTTTGGGTAAGCAGCGCTTGCTTAGGACGGTTTGCTTTGGCCTTTGACCAGGCCGCAGTGATCACCGTGTTGTCGAGCAACTGAACGTACAAATCAACTGACGGGGTCAGCTCTGAACCAATCAAAGCTGGCATTGATGCGATTAACTTTGTTTGCACCTCAGATTGCAAGTCCCGGGTCTCAACCACAGTGTCGAACACTGCCAGCTGCCACTGATAGAAGTCATTGAACACCATTTGTTCGCTGGCAGTTATCTGAGCAGCAACAGAAGACTTAAAACGCATAAAGCCACCCCAGTCACGCAAATGGATTTGAGTATTCAGCAGATTCAAACCTGTACCGGCCGCATGGCCGAATTGCTCTGCTTCTGAATGAAATAAAAATGCCCGAATGTACATGAGCTGAGCATTACGATAGCTGCTGCTGTCGAAATACAGATTGCCCAGATTGTTTTTAATATTCGCGATTATCTCCCGGTCATCAGAGAGCATCATGGCTTCATTGAGTATCCCCGTTGCCTTTTTGTGTTGACCGGTAAATCGATACACCACCGCCAGGTTGTTGGCGATCCTGGCATACTGTTTCTCATCTGCCACATAATTCAATGCACACTCATTGAGCTGCTCAGCATATTCGTAGTCATGCAAATGACGGTGATAAACCGCTACCGAGCCTATCACATGAATATGCTCGCCCTGCAAATACGCTTGCCATTTCTCCTGATTGAGTTGTTCTATGATCTCGGTGACTGCTTTATGATCACGGGCTCTGACACCCGATTCAAGTCCGGCGAGGTATACTTGCAGCAACCCTTTGCTGGGCTCTGTGGGCAACCGCTCCTGTGCCAGATGAAATACCAAAGCGGCCTGGGCGGGATTTTTATCATTCAGCTCTTTTAGCTGGTTTAATGTCTTAAATAGCTCCGCGGGAGTGAACACAACGGCAGCGGAAAACAGCAAGCTTGTGAGCATAAGTCGGTGGCACCTAATAACAATGTGGTTAAGCATGGTACAGATACAATTAATATACCAGATAACGAGGCCATTCCTGATTGACTATTATTGATACAACCCGAATAAAAAAACACCAAAACCCCATACAAAAAACATACGTATGTTAATAATTCTACTCAAACACAATCTTACCTTATTCAGAAACAAAATAGGAAGCAACTCATTTTATTGATAAAAAATAAGCAAAAAACACAAATATAAAAATTTTAATATGAAATTTCTCATTTTCTTGTTTACATTTGAAAAACACTACGATAGCATGAGGTTGTTCCTTAGGGCATGGCTAATCACACAAGTCATTCCAAATGAACTCCCGAGAAGTAGAGCTTACCAACAAGGATGTTGGTTTATTGGGTATTTCCTGGCACAGTTTTGTTGCTATTGGAGTTAGGCAGGACATTTCCTGCCTTTTTTTTCTTCTACCCGCGCCTTTGGGCTTGCTAACCCAACTTGTTTTTGGGTAAATTTAGCAAAAACAGCACAGCAGCATCCATGGCACTCAGGCACCCTCACTCCGTACTCGTCGTTATCTATAATAACCACCATGAATTTTTGCTTTTGCAACGTGCAGATGATCCCGGTTTCTGGCAATCTGTGACAGGAGGGATTGACCCCGGAGAATCACCCGCAGAAACCGCGTACAGGGAATTGAAAGAAGAAACGGGCATTGATGCCAAAGCACTCGGCCTGACCATCACCGACCACCAAAAATGCAATCAGTACATCATCAGAGAGCAATGGCGACACAGATATATAGCAGGTGCCAGTGTCAACACTGAGTATGTATTCAGTGTCTGCGTACCGAAAGGTTGCGAAGTGCGGCTTGCACCTGGTGAGCATCTGGCTTATCAGTGGCTTACTCAGCAACACGCTGCCGAGCAAGCCTGGTCAAGCAGTAACAGCCAGGAAATTTTATCTATTGAGCTGGTTTAAACAGCAGTGTCTGCCAGGTAACGGATGTCCGGCCCTGTGCATCCTCTTCAGGCTCAGTCACTTCCAAACAGGTTAAGTCGGCTTTTTGTGCAATGTCCAGTAAGTAGTCAACAGAACAATTGAGCATGCCACGTATTTGTAATGCTTCTTCATCGCTACAGTGACGCAGTTTCACTATCAATAACCCTTCGGGGCTTAGCAGGTTTCGTAGGGTTAGCATGGCTTGCTGACCTGAACTTGACTGCAGATAATTAAATACTGAACTCACTAAAATTACATCAAAAGCGTGATGCTTTTTGCGCACCTTGTACAAACAGGGTAACTCGTCCTGATACCAGCTGATCGGCAGATCGCGCGTATAAGCCTGTCCCAGACGGTTCAGCGAACACACCGGCTCCACGGCCACCACTTGCGCCTGCTCTGTTTGTTCGGCAAAAAACTTGGCGTCTCTGCCAGCCCCGGCACCAATATCCAAAAACTTCAGACCCGCTTTTTCCATCAAAGGAGTGACAAATTTCAGCCATGAAGCATGTAGCAGCTCAAAGCGGTAAGACTGGTACAATTTAGCCAGCTGTAATGCATTATCTTCGTAATATTGCATAGGCATAGTCGCTACGCTCCAACCAATTTCTTGCGTTCCTGTTACAACACCATCATAGACAACAATAAAGGCACAATTATGACACTTTGGTTAAACATGCCTGAGATTCAGTGATGATTAACACTTTGATTTGGGGACAAAAGCGTATACATTGGTTGCCACATTCCGGTGTACATAAACAGTGTTTGCCTTAATTTGTCACCGGGGTTCCGAACATCTTAATACCTGTGGGGATTGGTTCCCTACTGACCCCTACGGCTTACGTCAGGGATCCATTACACAAGGAGTTTTTATGTCACTTAACGCTTTACACACCCCTTGTCTACTGCTGGATAAAAAAAAGCTACTGAACAACATACAAAGACTTAATACGCACCTGAGCCAATTTGATGTTCAATTGCGGCCACACCTGAAAACCCTCAAGTCCGTAGATGCTGCACACTATATGCTTGAAGACCCGTCGGCCCCTTGCACCGTATCAACCCTGCAAGAGGCAAAACAGTTCGCACAGGCTGGCTTTAAAGACATCACTTATGCTGTTGGGATCAGTGAGCACAAGCTCCCTGAGGTCCTGGATATCCAAAATCAAGGCATAACACTGCATATTCTGCTGGACAGCTTTGAGCAGGCGCAGTTTGTCCATGCATTTTGCCAGGAAAATGACTGTAAACTGAGCTGCCTGATCGAGATAGACTGCGATGGCAAACGCGCAGGCGTTAAACCAGATGACCCTCAGCTTGTCGCCATTGCAAAAATTTTGACCTCAGCCGAGCTCTTTTCCGGCCTGCTGACCCATGCGGGTGGCTCCTACGAATGCCACAACTTAGATGAAATCCGCACTATGGCGCAACAGGAACACCATGCGGTTCGCGTAGCCGCTGACAGGCTACGTTTACAACACATAGACTGTACCATGGTGAGTGTCGGTTCCACCCCCACGGCGCTATTAGGAGAGGGTTTTGAACACATCACGGAAGTACGGGCCGGTGTCTATGCCAGCATGGATCTGGTCATGGCTGGGCTTGGCGTCTGTCGACCACAAGACATTGCATTAAGTGTACTGACCCGGGTGATTGGCCATAATCGCGAGAAAAACTGGCTGATCCTCGATGCCGGCTGGATGGCGCTGTCGCGCGATACCGGCATTGCCTCACTGCAATATGGTTACGGCTTAATCTGTGATGAAGCCGGTCACATCATACCCGAGCTGTGCGTAAATAGCGTTAATCAGGAGCATGGCATAGTGGCCCTGCCCGAAGGCCTGGACCTCAGTCATTTTGCCATTGGCACCTTACTGCGCATATTGCCTAACCACGCCTGTGCCACCGCCGCGCAACATGCGGGGTATCAGGTGATTTTCGATGATGAAATAGACTACTGGCCACGTTTTGGCGGCTGGTAATGGTCCGTTTTCAGCATCGTTGCTATAGTACAGACACGGAAATAAAGAAGGAATAAACATGGACCCCGTAACGCTCATTCTCGACTACCTCCTCACCGTTGAGGCCTTTTTACTGATTTTTATCATCTTTGTGCTCAAAGGCAGTATTAAATTTGTGCCACAAAACCGCGCCTGGATCATAGAAAGGTTTGGTAAATACCAGTCCACCAAAGAAGCTGGTTTGAACTTTATTGTGCCTTTTATCGATCAGGTGTCTGCCGATCGCAGCCTCAAAGAGCAAGCCGTGGATGTGCCTTCGCAGTCTGCCATCACCCGCGACAACATCTCCTTGATTGTGGACGGCGTGCTGTACTTTAGAGTGCTGGACCCTTACAAAGCTACTTATGGCGTGGACGATTACATTTTCGCGGTCACTCAGCTGGCGCAAACCACCATGCGTAGTGAGCTGGGCAAAATGGAGCTGGACAAAACCTTTGAAGAGCGCGATATGCTCAATACCAATATTGTCTCTGCCATCAATGCCGCATCCGACCCCTGGGGCATTCAGGTACTCAGATATGAGATCAAAGACATAGTGCCACCCAACTCCGTCATGGAAGCCATGGAAGCGCAAATGAAGGCAGAGCGGGTTAAACGTGCACAGATCCTGGAATCGGAAGGCGACAGGCAAGCCGCCATCAACGTGGCCGAGGGTAAAAAACAAGCCCAGGTACTGGCTGCAGAGGCCGAAAAAGCCGAGCAGATCCTCAAAGCAGAGGGTGAAGCAAAAGCCATAATCGCCGTCGCTGAGGCGCAAGCAGATGCGCTAAGAAAAGTCGGTGAAGCCGCCAACACCGAGGAAGGCCAAAAAGCCATTCAGCTCGACCTGGCCAGCAAAGCCATTGTAGCCAAAGAAGCCATTGCCCGCGAATCATCCGTGGTCTTGTTACCTGAAAGCGGCACCGACCCCAGCTCTTTGGTGGCTCAGGGCATGTCGATCATCAACAGCCTGAATAAAAAGCAGAAGGAGCAGCCGTGACCCTGTTTGTTGAACACCTGAGCCAGATCCTGATTGTACTCGGGCTGCTGGCTTTAATCATAGAAGTCGCCGTACTGGGCTTTGCCACCTTTGTGCTGTTTTTCCTCGGCCTGTCACTGGTCCTGAGTGGCTTAATGATGTCGGTGGGCTTACTGGACGCCACCCTGATGAACGCGCTGTGGGTCAATGCGGTATTAACCGCCGCTCTGGCAGCTGTACTTTGGCAACCGCTCAAACGTATGCAAGCCAAAACGCAAAGCACAGAAGTAAACAGCGACTTTGCCGACATCACCTTGGTACTTAGCGACGACCTTAACGAGCAAAGCCAGCTCACCCATGCCTACTCAGGGATCACCTGGCAGCTAAAAAGCGAAACGCCTATTGCAAAAGGCACCACAGTCAAAGTGGTCAAGAAAAGCGTCGGGGTGCTGTGGGTGGCAGCGCTCGGTGACGAGTGACAGAAACACCTTTTCGCAGCGCAAGGCAGTGAGGTCAGGGAAGACCGATGGACTCAGCTACAGTGTAGTGTCACAATAAACTTGGCCATCTGAATTAAAGTATTAATATACACCTCAGAATCAGCCGATTCTGGCGAACGTACTGAGTACCACTTACCAGATAAACCATCATTGCACCAATAAACTCCACCACTTAAAACAAGGAATAACATGCACGTAAGACCCGCAAAACAAAAGGATTTAGATACCCTCAGCCAGATTTGTTTAGAGTCATTTGATCGTGCCCTGGCGGATACCTTACCCGCGGCGGGCCGGGATACTTTTAAGGCAATCGCCACCCCTGCTGCGATTGCGGCGCGTCTGGCGGAGGATAACCAAGTTTTGGTGGCTGAAATTGCAGGCAAGCCTGTTGGTATGCTTGAGCTAAAGGCGGGTCGCCATATCGCCATGCTGTTTGTTGCCCCGGCTCAGCAACATAAAGGGGTTGGCAAAGCCCTGATTAATGCCGCATTTGAACTGGCCACGGAGCAGAGCGTTACGGTTTCGGCTTCGCTGCCATCCGTGGGGGCTTATCAAAAGTATGGTTTTGAATTGGCCGGGGAGGTTGCCGAGTCCGGCGGCCTGGTTTATCAGCCCATGGAAGCCACACTGCCTTAGCCGCTTTAATAGACCTCCAAACGCCCGCATTCAGGGCGCCCCGGCCCTGATAAATACACCAATCACTGGTCGTTTTTATTGATCATTCACTACACTGTAAGTTCAGTACGTGAAGTGAGATGTAAAATGTTTGACGATGACGCGCTCCTGTTTGGCTCTGATGATGAGCCTGTTGAGTCACCTACTCTGCCCCCCTGGAAAATCCTGTTGGTTGATGATGAAGAAGACATCCATCAGATCTCCAGGCTGGTACTGGAACAAATGGAGCTGGATGGCCGTGGCGTGACTTTTTTAAATGCGTACAGTGGTACTCAGGCACAGCAAGTCCTGGCTGAACACAACGACATTGCGCTGATTTTGCTCGACGTTGTGATGGAAACGGCTGAAGCAGGCCTGGACTTTGCCAAATACGTCCGTGAGGAGGCGCAGAATCATAAGGTGCGGATCATATTACGTACCGGTCAACCGGGTATGGCGCCAGAGTCCGACATTACCCGGGAATATGATGTTAACGACTACAAAACCAAAACGGAGCTGACCAGCAGTAAACTGAAAGCCTCTGTGCTGGTTGCACTGCGCACGTACCAGCATCTGGATAAAACCCAGCAAGTCCAGTCTGGATTAGACAAGATCATCTCGTGCACCAGCGCCCTGCTGAGCGACTCCGAGCTGGTAGAATTTGAATTACGGGTGTTTCAGAGCCTGACCGAAACACTGCCATTAAGTCAGCAATTTGAACCGGCTCCTATGAGCGTTTTTATCGTCTCGCTGAACTGCGACAGCCAGACCTTTGAGCAAACCCTGCCGCAAGACGCGGTTACTCTGGACATCCCGGCCCCCATCCAGGCACAGTTTATGACCCAGTATAACGCCCAGGCGCGTGCCCATGCAGAGCCCAGCGTGGTGCTGGATAACTACGCCATGCTTTTTCTGGGCGATAAAAGCGATGGCTCCCCGGTTTTTGCAATTGCCTGTTACGCTAACCCGATAGAAGAGCAAGAGGCACAGCTGCTGTTAAATCTGGCCCATAACTTAGGCATTGCCTGGCGCAATACTCAGCTTCAGGAAAGGCTCAGCAACAACAATATTGCACTGGAAGGTCTGGTAGAGGAACGCACAGCGGAGTTACAGGCAGCCAGAGAGCGAGCCGAGCAAGCCAACCTAGCTAAAAGCATGTTTTTATCGAATATGAGCCATGAAATACGCACGCCACTGAATGCGGTACTCGGCTTTGCTCAGTTGATGGAGCGGGACAGTGCGTTAAATGCCAGTCACAAAACCACCATGAATAAAATTATCCGGGCCGGCAACCACTTACTGGACATCGTCAATGATGTGCTGGATATTTCAAAAATAGAAGCCGGTTCGAGCAAACTCAACCCGGTTGATTTTGAGCTGAATGGGCTGCTCGAAGATCTGGGCAGTATGTTTAAACTCAAGTGCGAACAAAAGCAACTTACCTGGCAATTAAACAGCACACTTAAAGCACCAACCGGGGTGCATGGCGATCAGGGTAAACTGCGTCAGGTGCTGATCAATTTGCTCGGAAATGCCGTGAAATTTACAGACAAGGGCACCATAGCACTAAGCTATTCACAGCCCGACCCTGAGTTACACCGTTTTGAGGTGCAAGATACAGGACCCGGGATCTTACCTGAAGATCTGGAAGATCTGTTTAACAGCTTTACGCAAGGTAGTGCCGGGGTTGAAAAAGGCGGCACCGGGCTGGGCTTATGTATTTCATCCAAGCAGGTTGAAATGATGGGCGGCGAGCTAAATGTGCAGTCGGAACCTGGCAAAGGAAGCTGTTTTTGCTTTACTTTGCCACTGCCACACGCTGAGGTTGCCGTAACCAGCAGTCAGAGACAAGCGTTACAACAGCTGAAAGTGTGCAACAACAAGCGACTGCGCGCACTGTGCGTGGACGATGTCGCCTATAACCGTGAAATACTGGGCCAGACACTGGCCGCGTGTGGTATTGAAGTAGACTACGCCGAAGATGGTAAACAGGCCATCGACGTTATTCGCCAAAACCCCTTTGATATTGTGTTTTTGGATTTACTCATGCCCGTTATGCGCGGTGATGAGGCGGTTGTTATCATTCGCAAGGAGCTTGGTCTGTCTGAGCTGAAGTGTGTGGCCATTTCGGCATTCAGCCTGCACCACGAGGTACAGCATTATCTCAGTATTGGCTTTGATCAGTTTATTGGCAAGCCTTATACCATAGCGCAAATTTTCGACTCCCTGCTGTCCTTTTTCCCCGACCACTTTGAGCACACCGAGCTGACAGACGCCGCCGATTCAGGCAATGTGTCTGCTGATGCGCTTCGGTTGGCCGATTATTCGCTGCCCGCTGAGCAAAAAGCACAACTGATACGCTTTGCCCAGGTGAATAACAGCTCGCGCATCAAACAAACGCTCAAAGAAATTGAATCCGGGCAGCCAAATAACAGGCAGCTTACGCAATACTTGGCTAAATTTATAAGTAGGTTTGACATGACAGGCTTTATTGCAGCGCTCGACGAGGTGCAAGATGGATGACGATCCAGTTTCACTGAATAATTGCAGAATTTTGATTGTTGATGACAAGGCTGAAAACCTTGAACTGCTGACCAATTTTTTAGAGCCAGAAGGCTACGAAGTGGCCTTTGCCACATCGGGCAAAGAAGCGGTAAACATTGCCACGATTTTTCTTCCGCACCTGATCTTACTTGATGTGATGATGCCCGGCATTGATGGCTTTGAAACCTGCCGGCGGCTTAAATCACTGGACAAAGTTAAAGAGATACCGGTTATCTTTGTGACCGGCAAAAGCGAATTAAGCGATATAGTCGAAGCCTTTAGTGTCGGCGCGGTTGATTACGTCACTAAGCCTATTCGGCAGGAAGAGTTACTGGCGCGCGTATCAACGCACGTGCAACTTCAAGCGCTGATCAATTTACGTGATGAGCTGATCTCTACCCTCAGAGACAAAACGCTGGAGCTTGAAAAGCTCTCTAAACTCAAAGAGCAGCAACTGGAAACCTCACAGCACTTTAGCCACATTGGCGAGCTGGTTGGTGAACTTACCCATGAACTGGGTACCCCCTTGAGTGTGGTGCGCACCGCTGTGTCTCACCTCAATGAAAAGCAGCAGGAGCTTGCTCAACAATTACATAAGCAAACGCTGGCAAAGCAGGATCTGCAAGCATTTATAGATAACACGGCCCAAAGTTGTGAAATAGTACTCTCCAGCATGGATAATGTGATGCACCTCATCGACAGCTTTAAGAACATCGTTGTCGGCGAATTCAGTGGCACCATTTCACAGTGCAACTTGCATGACTATTTACACAATATCCAGTACGTTTTAACCCCTAAGTTAAAACGTACCCCGCACACAGTTTCCATTAACTGTCCACAAACCTTGCACATAGTATCGGATACCGGCGCTTTATCTCAGGTATTGATCAATCTGATCAATAACGCCCTGATCCATGCATTTGAAGAGCAAACGGCTGGTAATATAGACATTCATGTCGAGCATCAGGATGACAATGTAACCCTGGAGATTAAAGACAATGGTAAAGGGATAGCATGCGCGCAAACCAGTAAAGTGTTCGATAAGTACTACACAACCCGCGTTGGAACCGGTGGCAGTGGTCTTGGCTTGTACATAGTGAAAAAACTGGTAGAGAGCCGTTTAAATGGCAGTATCGCCTTATCCAGCCAACCCGGTGACGGCACCGTATTTACCATTGTGTTACCCAAAGAATTAAGCAACTAGCTAAGCGCTGAGTACTTAGACACCGACGATAATTAGCGTGTTCAGTACTCTGACGAGAATGATGTTGCGACTGGGGAATCAATCAGTCTGCCTTACTCTCATAATACCATTGGACGATGTGATCCACAGCCCGCACGCTCAAACGCCCGTGCATTTGCCCTGGCAGTTCATTATTATTACACAAGCAAGGCTATCGCTCACTTTTCTGCTAAGCAAGATTAAGCGAGCTTTGAGTGACTTAACTAGCTGAAATATATACTTTGTCATACCTGTGTCGGGGTGTTGACGTACACTTTCAGCACAGACATGCGTAAAACAAATAACAGCACAGCAGATAGGATATAAAAATGATAATCAGGAAACTCAGATTGCAACGTGGCTGGTCTCAGGAGCAACTGGCTGAGTATAGCGGCTTAAGTATTCGCACCATTCAGCGCATTGAGCGTGGTCAGGGCCCCAGCCTGGAGTCATTAAAGTCGTTAGCTGCTGTATTTGAAACTAACATCGCAGACCTTAAAGAGGAGCCAGATAGCATGTCACAGGATTCAATCACTCAACAAGAACAGCGTGTCATAGAACAAGTGCGCGCCATTAAAGATTTTTACTCTCATTTAATCACTTATGTGCTGGTAAATTTAGTACTCTTCGCCATCAACTTTTTCACCAGCCCGGGCTATATCTGGGCCTGGTGGCCTGCACTCGGCTGGGGGATCGGACTGCTCAGCCACTGGGCGAGCGCGTTTGAAGTATTTGATCTGTTTGGCGCAAAATGGGAGAAACGCCAGATAGAGAAACGCCTGGGCAGAAAGCTCTGAATAAAGGCAAGCAGAACTCATTTTGCCATTGCACACCTTGCACCTACTGCGTTTGGCCTGCTGCTTTGTCCTCCAGCATTTTGAGCATTTCAGCTTGTAACAGTTCGGCCTCAATGGGCTTGCTGACATAGCCACTCATACCACAGGCCAGACAGGTTTTGCGTTCTCCCTGCATGGCATTGGCAGTCAGCGCGATAATAGGCAAATCACGACAGGCCTGCAGCTCCGGACTGCTGCGGATATGCCGGGTTGCTTCATAGCCATCCATAACCGGCATCTGGCAATCCATCAGAACCAAATCGGGCAAGGCATGCTCCGGCATGGCTTTCAGCATGTCTATGACTTGCTTACCCGATTCAGCCAGTTGTACCTCTACTTCCCAGGCAGCCAGCATTTTACTGGCAACTATCTGATTGATAGGGTTATCTTCAGCAAGTAGCACGCGTACGCCCCGTAAAGGCGACTCCGTTGTGACAGGCTCGGATGGCTTAGAGCCGCTATGGTCGGAAAACACTTGCACCAGATCTTTCGCTGTAACCGGCGGGTAAACCACTGTTATCTGATGCTGAACAAATACCGGCTCGTGCTGTATTTCGCACTGCATATTACAAATAGCAAGTATTCTTCGACTTCCTGACAAGGCTTTGAGTGCTTCGAGCTGTTTCTCCTGATACACAGGCTCGGTCATATCCAAAATCAGCACATCGTGGCTGATATCACCGGCAAGCGGTAACATTAATACCTGTGCCTGACACCCCAACGCCTCAAGCTGTCGACACATAATCTGTGCCAGCCTGGGATGCTGTGATAGCACCGCAACCCGTGCTTCATGCGGGGCTATATCCCTGCCCCACAACCCGCCTTGCTGCGCCTCGACCTGAAAATGAAAGCGAAAATGTGCACCGCTTTGCGTGCTATCAACCAGCTCAATGTCCCCATGCATGAGTTTGCATAATTGCTTGACGATGGCGAGCCCCAAACCGGTCCCGCCATACTTGCGGGTTGTCGACGCATCGCACTGACTGAATGAACTAAATAGCTTGTGTCTGGCCTCCCGTTTAATGCCAATCCCCGAGTCGATGACATCACACTGCAATACGGTGATAGCCGGGCGAGAGGCGGATACTGTCACTTCATCACAGACCAAATTAAGCTGAAGCGTGCCGGCGTCGGTGAACTTAACGGCATTACTCAGTAAGTTGGTCAGGATCTGACGTGTCCTGACCGGATCCAGACGGACAAAACGATGCTTCAGGCCATGACAATCGACCAGTAATGTGAGTTGCTTTTGATCCAGCGTGATAGCAAACGATTTAGCCACCGAATCAACCAGCTCATACAGGTCGACCGAGTCCGGGCTTATCTCCAGTTTGCCCGACTCGATTTTAGAAAAATCCAGAATGTCGTTGATCACACCTAATAACGAGTGAGCACTGGCATCCGCCAGTTTGGCGTATTGTTTCTGCTGTGAATCCAGCTCGTGACTGAGTAATAAGTTCAGACACCCGATCACGCCATTGATGGGTGTGCGGATCTCATGGCTCATATTGGCCAAAAACTCAGACTTCATTTTGGAGTGCTGCTCGGCACGTTGCTTTTCCTGCTGCAGCGCCTGATTCGATTCCATTAACTGGTGCTGGATTTCACGGTTTTTGGCATTGCGATATTCCCCGGTCATGATCGCAAAGGCAAAATTAAACACCAGCTGACTCATAAACAGGGAAATCACAAACAGCTGCGCCTTTAAAGTGTGGTCTTGCTGAAGACTGCTGGTCACTGGATCAGACAAGACATCAAACGCTTTACCCAGTGCAAACAACGTGACAAACCCCAGACTCAAGCTGATCAGGACCAATGACACGGAATAACGAGGCCGACCAAAACGGTACAGACAAGCCCAGATCCAGCCCGAAGTGATAGTCAGCGTGATCATGCCTAAGATCAGCCGCGATGCGTAATTTGAAACTACATAGGTGAAAATACAATGAATAAGTAAAAATGCCCCGTAATAGCAGGCAATCTGGCGCAGCGGAACAGTTTGTTCGCAGGCGTGATAGCAACCAATGAGCACCAGAATTAAGGCTGCCTGTCCAAACAGGTTAGGCAGCAGATAACGCACACTCAGTGGCAGCTCACTTTGCACGCCAAACAGGATCATACAGAGTGCCAGACAGATTGGTGATAATGCCCAGTAAAGCGTGGCTTTCATATCGCGGTTAGCCAGCCACAAAAACACCAAAGCCAGCGCGGAGGCAACCACCCCGGCACCGGCCATAAGCAATAAAGAAGGCGTTGACAACTGCACTGACAACTCGATAGGGAACCAGCATAAATGAACTGGCTCCGCTAAAATTAACGGTTATTCAAAACTCTAGAAGACAGATGCAGGCTTGTAAAGTGAGTGAAAGTGCCCGACTCCAATATTGTCTGGCACTTTGATTTGACACAATGTGTGTCATCCTAACCAGGGTGTGCTTGAGGTTTGCGGATGCCAATCGCGGATGCCAATCGCAGAAGGTTTAGCTGCGGCTCACTTCAATCTGCTTGATGGCCAGGCCCTGTATCTCCGTCACTTTAAAAGTAAAGCCTTCAATTTCTATCGTTTCGCCCTGATGCGGAAAATGTCGGCAATGATGGATCAGGTAACCCGCCAGCGTCTCAATTGAGTCAACAGGCATGAACTCATACTCGACCACCGACAGCTGAAAGTCTTTCATCGACATGTCACCCTGCACCAGCCAGCGCGACGCATCTTTTTGCCGAAACTGGGCTTCTATCGCTTCGCTGTCTTTAAGCGCAATAAAGTTCAATATGCTGGACAAAGTCACCATACCCACCACAGTGGCAAACTCATTGATCACCACCGCAGTATTGCACGGATGTGCCTTCAGCGCGTTCAGTGCATCAGACAAGCTCAGCGTATCGAGCAGGATCACCGGCTGCAAAAAGGCCTCCTGCTGCGCATCCAGTAGTGGACGGCCTGCCAACAAATTACTTAACAGTTGCTTCGCCTCCACAGCCGCAATCACCTGATCTAAGCTACCGTCACACAGTAAATACTGCTGAAAACTTCGGCTTTGTACTTGTGTAGCCAGCGTTTTTTCATCGTCACGGATATTCAGCCACTCAACGGCATCGCGATTGATCATCGCCTGGGTAATGCTGGTCTGATCCAGATCCAGCACATTACCGATTATGTTGTGCTCATGTACACCCAGCTCGCCTTGTTCCGCGCTCTGGTCAACCACCGCAAACAAATCGTCCCGGGTGATCAGCTCATCACGCTGATTGGGTAATTTGAATGCGCGGATAATCACATCCGCCATCAGATTAAACAACCAGATAACAGGTTTAAACAGCCAGACACTTGCCAGCATCAGGCTGATAAAGCGCATTGCAATTGACTCGGGGATCACCATAGCAACCCGTTTGGGCAATAAGTCGGCAAACAACACAAACATCGCAGTGATCAATAAAAACGACAGCACGGTAGAGATTTGCAACAAAACCGCATGATATTGGCTTACATCGGCAACGAATAGTGCAGTAACCACTTGTGATGCCTGATAGAGATAGGGCGTAAATACCGACTCGCCAATCATACCAGCAACAATCGCCAGCGCGTTCAGTACAACCTGAACGGCCGCAAAAAACTGGTGTGCATTGGCCTGCAAATACATCACTTTTTTAGCGCGGAGATCGCCCAGGTCCAGCCTGCTTTGCAGTTTAACTTTGCGTGCAGCAGCCAGCGAGATTTCGCACAAAGCAAATACAGCGCTCATAACAATAAGCAAAAAAACCCATATAAGGTCCAATTACACACCTGACGGTTAAATAGAATTCGAGCGCGATATATACGCCCAATCCATGTTGCTGGCAATAAAAAAATCGCTATTTACACAAATAATTGGCGGGCATATTTACCCGGGGTGATCCTCAGAATCTGCTTAAATTCCCGGGTGAGATGTGCCTGATCAGAAAACCCGCACGCCAGCGCCAATTGTGCCAGATTTGTCAAAGGGTTATCCCTGAGCTGCTGTTGCGCATTGCGGATCCGATAGATACGAGCCAGGTATTTGGGAGTCAGCTCTGATTGCGCTTTGACCTGCCGCTCTAACTGGCGCATACACAGTGGCACCATGCGGTAAGCATCTTCAAGCGGGTTCAGCTGCATCAGTTTATTGATCAGCAGATAAGTGTGTTGCAATTCACAGCCCGGGTCGGGCGCTGAAGCAGAAAAATCCACCAGCCACTGCTCAAGCGTACTGATTGCCGGTGCTTGCCTGAGCTGCTTTGCCAGCTCATATAAACCTGACGCCGACAACAAAGGATACACAGCCTCACGGAGCGCTTTAAACCTTGCCGGAAACAGCCGGATCCCGGCAAACTCAGCCCCGGCACTATAACTTAGCTCTACAGATTGTTTTGCAGGGGCCTGGATATGAAAAGGCGCAGCTATTTTATGCCCATCCAGTGCCAACTCGCCTTTAAGCACAAACATGATCCCCTGAGCACCATCGCAGGGCAACCAGCGAGTACCCGTTTGCGCAGCACGTGCAAACCACACGGCCTGCACGTATCGTCCTGTATGGCCATCCGGTTGATGGCGTTGTAAAGTTAACTCATTGTGCATCTGGGTCAGGTTTAAACATTTTAACAACGCGGTTCCAGGCATTGATAGCGTTGATGGCGACCGTCAGGGTAACCAGGGCATCATCACTGAATACCTCAGACAATTCGGTATACAAAGTATCCTCAATCGGCCGGGCGTTTGTCAATTGCTCGCACAGAGCAAGCGCTAATCGTTCCTGCTTGGTAAAGCCCGACATATCCCGCCAGGCATTGAGGGCAATGATCCGTTTGGCGCATTCACCCTGCTCCATCGCCTGACGACTGTGCATGGCAATACAATAGCCACACTGGTTCAACTGAGACGCTCTGAGCTTAACCAGCTCCCAGAGTTTAATATCCAGATTACGGGTGACTTCGTCATTCAGTAATTGCTCCTGAACAAAGAGGTGCTGCATCAGCTTTGGGGCGCATTGTAAATAATTGGCTCTTTTCATGGTCATTTCCTGTTATCTAGTTAATGACCATAAGACTACCTACAACCGCGACATCAGAATTGAAGAAAAACGACTTTTGCGCCCCAACAGCTAAATGTTCAAAGCAAATTATGCTGCTTTATGAATTCGACCAATTCGCTGGCAATGTGCTGATGTTCTCGTGCAGTTGGGTGCCAAATGCAACCTTCCAGTGGCGACACAAAGGTATTGGCATACACCTGCTCTATGCCCTCGCTGGCGAGCTGGCGTAGCGCAGTTTCGGTGGCAGGAATAATAAAATCATAGGGGTACGCCGGGCGAGGCATCACCACAATGGCAACACCGGGATAGCGGCTGCGCAATGCGTGAACAAAGTCAACCATTGCCTCTTCCCAGGCCAGTTTGACTTCTTCTATGTTTTGCCAGGGTTCATGTGGCTGGGGGTCCGTACTAAAGTCATTGGTACCAAACTCAAGCACAATTAAGTTAGGAAAGCGTTCCTGATAAGACAAGTTATCGCCATACACTGCAGAAAGCTGGTCAACATAGTCCACCAATGTATGGTGTGCCTGATTGCCATTCCAGTTACGGATCAAGCCAAGTCCGGAATATGAAACTTGAGTAAATGTACTGTTCAACTGCTGCGCCGCAACATAAGGAAAAGCCAGCCGTGCATTGCTGGAGTCGACAATTTCCTGCCAGTCACATTGGCGTTTGGTGGATTCACTGCCAAACCCCGCACTAATTGAATCGCCAATAAACAGAATATGAGGTTGCGTCTCCCACACCCCTTCCAATCTGCCATCGACCTCGACATGCAGCAGCTTACTGCGTGATTGGTAATGCTCCCAGCGCTTGACCACTTCGATGAGGACACGGCCCGCGTGTGCCTGTTCAAACAGAACAAAACGCTCGGTCTCGCCCGTCGTCGCTGTTTCTATCTTGCGATGCAGCTGACCATCGACTAATACATCAAATTGGTCACCATACCCCTGAAGGCGAATGGCAATGGACTTGCCTACCAATTGAGTGTGGATGGTCGTTCCGGGCCAGTTAAACTCCACGCTGCCTTGTTGATAGTTTTTATGTACCCGGCCCTCATAGATCAGCGCGTGGTGGGTTGCAGGTAAAACCGTGGCAAAACCACTGAGGCTGATAGTCAGCCCCAGCAAGATAAGTATTAAGCGACACATAACTAGTTCCTTTTTTGTTAAAAAAGTAAACCTAGTGTTTAATTGATAACTCCACAAGCCAGCTAAATTGAATTTTTCTAAATCAGTCCATCCCGACAAACTGTTTCTGATTGCTTTCCATCTTTCCACGACGCAATGTGCATCAGCAGCACCAAAAACCCGACAAAATAATGAGGTTTATCCAAACATCCCTCTTTTATTCCTATTTAAAACGCCATATAGTTAATAAAAGTTAGCTAAAAAATTAACCAAATGAATAAATCTACGCTATACCATAGTGCGGTCACAACATGCCTTATGATGCTCGCCGGCTGTAACTTGTTGGCGACCTCAGCACCACCTGCACAGGTCAATACAGCCTCTAGTTGCCCATTGCCCGAAGTTGAACACCCAGACCTGGCACCGCTTCCTGTACAGAGTCTGCCTGAAGATGTGATAGCAATCAGCGGCCAGGGTGGATTGTGCAATGCACGCAGCTATAAGGTAACCCGTGATTTTACTATCTGGCGAGCCTGGAACAGCACCTACAAAGGGTCTAAATTCGGTAAATGGTGGTCGCTTGAAAAGCCGCTCGGGCCGGTTGCACACTACCGTGCTGCACTCAACATATGCCCAAAGTATTCGCCACTGGACATGCTGGTTCGTTGTACACTCAAAGCAGGCAGTCAGGTCGTGATAGGGCCTGGCCAGAGCGCTCAGTGTAGCGACTATTTTACCTACCCACAGTCCGATACCAACCAGCTTTATCTCGCTGATGCCGGGCAGGTAACAATGAATTGCGCCACTTTCTACGGAGAATTTTCCTGGCGTGAAGCAACATCCCATGAAGCCACGGCAGAAAAACAGAACTAACATCCACCCGCTTAATGAGGTGGGTTGAATTGCACGATTCTGGCTCTCATTTCGATAACGTGCAGTCAGAGTAAACAAAACGGAGTGATTGCAGTGGATTTCCCTCTCTGCTATCCACTTCTTAAGTAAATGATTTTATTGCTTATATAATCTATCTAATTTCTCACATTAGCACTATCAGAAGTACAATAAGACCTGCCTCTCGCCAACGGCTAGTGTTGCCATACACTTAGAGAGGAGATGTTATGATTTTACCAATTAGTTCAGTGCTGCTCAGTGCGACATCAGCTCAGATGCTTAGTGCGCCTATAGAGCCCGCACTGGTTACCGTTAAAGATCAGGCCCAGCAAATAGATTTGCAGATGGGTAAATATGAAGTTACGGTTGCAGAGTTTTCTCGCTTCGTGGCTGCCACGAATTATCAGGTGCCAAAAAAGTGTATGCTGTTTACCTCAACACGCTGGCCGGATCCTGACGCTCCGGGTAATTGGAACGACCCGGAGTTGGTTGAAGACCCCTATCGTCCCGTAGTCTGTATCGGGATTTCAGGCGCTATGGCATATTCACAGTGGCTGGCTGAACAGACGGGCAAACCCTATCGCTTACCGACCTTAGAAGAGTGGCAGCTGGCAGCCTCTGCAGGGACAGCCAGCCGACTCCCGTTTGGCGAAGACTGGCAACAAACACAGATCTGTAAGTATGAAAATACCGAAGATCTGGCAAACCTGGCGGGTATGCAAATTGATCATCAACACCGTTATGAATCCAGTGCAGCATGTAACGATGGAGCTGTTTACCATACAGTTGTTGGTATGTACCGTCCCAATGGATTTGGCCTGCACGATATGCTGGGCAATGTAAAAGAACTATTGCAAAGCTGCCATAGCTGGGATCGGGAAAATCCACAAAAGTGCACCCAATACCATGTGGCTGGCGAGGGTTGGCACTGGCAGACACGTGGGGTATTCAACTCAGATACCATAGCGGCAGATTTTTACGGCAGTATTGAAGGGTTTCGTCTGGTGTTAGACCAGCCCGCCATGACAAAAGAAACGCCGTTTGACGCCCAGTTTGCCGAAGCCGTCTCACAAGCACAGCACCAGGCCAGACAGGCCCATTTGCAGCTTCAGCAGCTCCCTGCTGCGCCAACAGGAGTGCGTGTCTCACGTGATACCAGAAACCGGGTCACTATCAGCTGGCAAGAAATGGAGGAGCAATCCATTCGTTATACGGTGTATCGAAGCTACATTGATCCTCAGGGCGAGCTGAGCCGAGAATATCAGCAGATTGGCAAAGTCCTGACAGCTGGCCAGTACATCGATCAGCTCCCCGGCAGTGGCCGGGCAAGTTACACCGTAGCGGCCTTAAGTTTAGCTGGCCAGGGTCCATTCAGTGCTCCGATAGCAATCGGGCAACACCCGGTATTTGAGGTCGGACAACGCATTGAGGCTGAGCACTATCTTGCCCAGGATAACGCCTATATTATTGCACGGACGGAAAACCGCGGGCAAAGCCTGGCCTTTAGCGAAAACCCCCGTCACTACCCTACGGGAGATAAGCCCTTACTGCCGGCATGGAGTAGCTACCAGTTCATCAGCCGATCACCACAAAACGTTGAATTACAAATGAAACTGAGAGCGGATGTCGGAGCCCGGATAGAGATTTGGCAAGGTCACCACCTGGTCGCTCGGGTAGAGAATATACCGCCCGACTCAATGCACTTAATCAAAGTACCCGCAAACCTGATTGCTTCCAATGCTCCTCTGGAGATCCGGGCGCTTGGTCAGCAGTGGTTTATGATTGACTGGATGCAGTTTAACCAACAGCTGGAGGCCGTGCCATAATAAGACGGCCTGCTGTATACTAAAGGTTATGCTGCACACTTCACATTATAACGTCGCCAGCTCTTGCTGCGAGATTTGCTGGTGGCGAAGCCAGTCAAGCCCCGTGTTGGCCCTGAGATACGCCAGATAGTAGCGTTTCTCTTCGCCGCTGCTTGTAGGCGCCCGGTATAACAGCAAGGCGGCTTTTAATGCACTTTGCCCATCAAAACGCTGTTGTGCGAGCTTAAATGCCGCTTTAAGCACTGGCATAGCTCGCTCAGGCTGCCCCTGTGCCAGATATACTTTAGCACGTAGCAACAGCAGCCTGGGATTTAGCTTCTCAGAAGGAAGCAAAGCGTGTGCCTCACTATAATCCCCTCGCGTCAGTGCGAAATCGACCAGACGCGCCAATGCGTCCTCCTGCACCCAGTAGTTTCTGCCTGTGCGTGGCAGCGCAATAAGTTGTCTCAGATAGGGCACAGAATCCGCATCGCTGTCACTGAACAATGCAAAAAGATACAAAACATGCGCCTGATTACTGTTGTCCAGCGCATGGCCAGCCAGCACTGACTGACCCAGGTTGAGGTGCTGATATTGCTTTTCTGTCTGACCGGTTTTACTGGCCAAAATAGAATACAGGATATGAAGCTCAAAACGGTGCAGTACACGACCATGTGCTTTGGCCTCTGAAAGCGCCTCTTCGAGCACGGCATTCATTTGTGTCCAGTTGCCCAGCTCAAAACTCAACCAAGCAAGCGTCGTCACGTAAGTATGCTTCAGCAATGGTAACTGGGTATCGGTCAGGATATCCCGCATCAGACCTAAGCTTGATGTTGCAAGCGTGTGCTGACCACGCATTTTAAATATTTTGCCCTTGTGCCAGTGGGCGAGCGCAACATAAGGTTTATACTGATAGTCAGTATATTCTTCTATCAGCCGGTCCAGATAAGTCATCGCCAGATCGGGCTGCGCCCGGTCGATATAATGGCGACCAGCCGCCAGAATAAACTCAGGGTCATCAGGATTTTGTCGACTTAATGTCAGTAGCGCAAGGTCGTCCTGCCCTGTCCATTTATCTGCAAATACCCCCGATTGTGCAAGCGCGCTCAAACGCTCAGCAAAGCGCACAGCCAGATCACTGGGGTCTGCCGCATACACATAACCTTGCCAGATACGACCTGGTCGGGTCATGCCATAATGTAAGAAACTCCCCTTTGGCTGCGCATAAACTGTGCCCCACAGCCGCCAGTGGGTATCGCCTGCCCTTACCTGTGACCACAATCGTTTGGGGGTTTCAAACACCTGCTCGTTACGCATCTCCGTCAGCGTTTGCTGTACAAGAGGCAATTTTGCTATGGCAACAGCTTGAGCAGCAATATCTGAAAAAGTATCGAGCTGATTTTGTGATTGCCTGGTGGTTAATACCGAGATTTCAGGCCCAACAGAAGTTGTATCTGCAGAGGTCCTATCAAAAAACACATAGCATGTCGCACAAACTAATAGTAGTGCGGTTACCGCGGTGGTTGCCCGCCAGGGTGACACTCGACGTTTATCTGAGCACCTACTTTGCATCGGTGTGTCAGTGATGGGCCACTGCCATTGATATCCGAGGCGGGCATAGGTGTGTATGGCGCTTTCACCCAGCAAGGCCCTCAGCTGACTAATAGTCTGAAAGATAACCTGCTCAGACACCACAGTATCACCCCAAACCTCATCTAAAATCTGGGCTTTACTGACTATCTCCTTATGGCGGGTGAGTAACAAATGAAGCAACTGGGCTTGTCGGGGTTTAAGGGGCACACGATAGCCGTTTTGATATAGTGCCATGCCAGACAGATTGTAACGGTAGTCTGCAAAATAAATATCGGACATAAATCACTCAGTAAACTGATGAATGAGCTTAATCCATCATCTTGCAACAAAACCTCAGATAAAACAGCATCTCAATTGTAACAATACGTCTAACGATTTACTCAGGCCGAACATAACGTTTAGCCTGAGTAAACCTTAACTGTTTTGGGTTATTCCACGAAATATTCTATGGATTATTCCACGAATTATTCTATGGATTATTCCACGAATTATTCTATGGATTATTCCTCATTTAAGGCAGCCACCACCTGCATAATGTCTTTAAGATCTATCTCGCCATCCTGATTCAGGTCAAAACGCGGGTCAAACTGAGTATCGCCTGTTGTGGCAGACCACCCCGTCACAATCGTGGTAACGTCATCTGCCGACAAGATACTATCGCCGCTAAAGTCAAAGGGACTGACCTCTTTCAAGACAAAGACCTGCTGTTCGCTAATTACCGTTTTGTCGTCACTCAGCATAATTTGTACGGATACCGATGTGTCGCCTGGTGCAGAGACGTCCCATAAATAACGACCCAGAGAGAACGCAACCCCAGTGGCAATTTCAGTTGTTTGCTCCCCGACCTGATAGACGATATCTACAGTCGCGGTTTCTGCGATATGTAATCCCGACCAATTTATACTGACTTGTTGTTCAGTACTAACGGCGTTTTCCACATTAACTAACAGAACAGGGACTGCTACACCCAGCTGTTTTACCTGCTGACTAGGCTCAGATAAATTGACCGCCTCATCTGATACATCAAAACGGTAAGAATCATGACTATAGCTAAGTTTGTATAGCCCTTTCGCCAGGTTCGCGAAGCTAAATACACCGTTAGCATCAGTAAGCTGACGTGCAACTTCTACCTGACTCAGGCCCACCCCATTGGTTAGCACAACTTCAACACTGGCAATGCCCGTTTCACTGGCATCCTCTACTTTGCCGTGCAAGGTAGCCTGGTGCGTATCCACATAAATGCTGTTCGGTTCAGAAGTCGAATCGTCAGCAATTGAGTAGACATTGTAGTAGTAGCGCGTATTTGCAGATGCGCTGTCAACATACTCTGAGTCAAGCCCAGCAAACACCCTGACGCCGTCATCTATGGACGTGGGTAAGTCATTAACGGTTCTTGTTACCACCACTTCTTTGAGGTTGTCACCCCGCGGATTTTGCCAGCTCAAGGACACCACTCGCTCATTTACAATGGCCTTCAGTGCTGACACCGGAGCCACCACAAAGCTATTTTCCTCAGCGTACGAGGGCGCCTGAGCCACACCATTGATACTGATATTGGCATTGTCATTTTGCTGGCCGACGGTTAGCTGTACAGTGGCACTGTTTTCGTCACCCTGAGTCAACACATCTTCATAATTCAGTACCAATACCTTTCCGTTGGTTTGTGGGATGGTGACATATACTTCAACTTCAGGATACTGAGGGTACTTCTCTACCGCAATGGAATAAGTATCGGATAAAGGCAAAATAAACTCAGTAACCAGTTCTGCGTTCTTCAGATAGGCTTGAGATATATCCGGTTCATCCAGAATGGGCGATAAGATCACCGCACTTTGGTCACTCACCTTGTTCACCCCCACTAACCTGCCGCCGGCAATAAGTACAGTGATGTGCTGCGGATGCTCCAGTTCAACTACAGAACCCGCCTCATCACCTTCTGCATTCTGAACATCATCAATGCGCTCACTGGCACCGGGCTGACCATAAATACGCAACTGATCCGTTAAATCAGTATAAGCACCAAACTGCGCATAACTCGATGCACTGTAGTAGTTAGTCAATCTAAAATCACCATGCTGGTCATACATTTCGCTGTCACTGGAAGGCGCACCAGAGAATATAAAGTGCTTCAGTGTCAGTGCATTAGTAAATTCCATCATGGTATATTCACCAGGAAAGTTGTTGTCATGGGTGATATACAAAGACACCTCGTTGTATTGGATCAACCCCGCAGCCAGAATAGAATGACCACCTCGTCTTTTCGGACGGTTAATAGTAAAGCGCAGACTGGCAATTTTGTTTTCCATAAAATGCGGTGAGTAAAATGCGTTCATGGCAGATATGCCCGGGAAAATCGTCCTGGGGTGAGAACCTATCCAGGCGCTGCCCTTAAACGCAGACTGCGACAGATAGTAGTAACCGATTTTAGACAGGCCATGAAAGGCATCCGCAGCATCAGCCTTCACATCGTAACTGCCTACGGCTTTAACATAAGGCTTAGGTGACTCACTGTTGCGGTTGTCCCAGTGGCTCTGGAAGGTAGAAATGAGCTGAGCACGTGTCAGTGTGGCGTCAATATTAGCGCCCCAGGCAACGCCTTCACTGGCGTTGTTATAATTAGCAATCGCAGATGCTGCCATACCATGACATACGCCCAGAAAACGCCGGTCCAGCCTGTTCAGGCCCTGAGTATAATCTTTCAGCCGATAATAGCCAATCACATCATAGGCTTTACGCCTGTTTGCAGGTGCCAGAAAGTTTGCAAAAGACCTGGCCACTTTGCGCATAAAGCCCAGATAAGATAGCTGGTCGGGTGTACACCGGTCAAATTTCCAGCATAGGAAAGAGGACAGTGAGACGTCTTTGACTTCGGTCAGCATAAACCGGTTCCAGTCACCATTTTGGAAGGAAAAACCATCCGTGGCAACGTTAAACGCCGTGGTATAAACGTTCAGGTTGTTGACGTCATCAATGGTCTGACATTCTTGCTCTTTACACACAGATACCTCTGCCCCACTGAGATTGTAAGGGGCCTGAGCCAAGGAGAAATCAATCCGAAATGTTCTCTTATCCGTGCTGACATCACAGTTCAAAGCCGTGACTTTCTGGCTGCTGTCTTCGGCATGAAACTGATAACTACAAACATCCTCGAGTGTCGCGCCATTAAGTGCTTCCAAATCTTTAAAATAAATAGAGAATTGGTTCGCTGTGAGCGCTCCCGGTGAGAGGATCACTTTATCGAGGTTAAAGGTGTGGTCAAACGCCGCTTCCATGAGGTTAAATGCTACATTATCAATGGCATAGCCTGCATCTTCTTGCGCAATAATTTCTATCCGAAATGAAGCTATGTTTTCATCTCGAATGGCAAAATGCTCAATGCCAAATTGTGAATCCAGTACTTCCCTGATCAGCTGACCTTCAGGGTTAAACCACTGAAGCCGGGTCGAGCTTAAATTATCAAAATACCCGGCATCCAGAGAAAAACTGTTAACCGTCGTGGGCTCACCGGTTTGCGGGTCAACAAAGCGCCCTTCAATGGCGCCATTAAACCTGGGTGATCCAGTTAGTACCGGGGTAGTTGGATTAGCACTGTCTGATGTAATGAATGGCGCATCACCGCCAAATATAATCCCTCTGTCGGCATATTGATCGGTAATTGCTGTACCATTTGGAAATTCACTGAAGGTAATCGGTGTCATGCCCACCGCCGCAGCTTGTTGAGCAGGCACCGGTCTTGCCAGTGACTTGTCGTAGTTATCACCGGCGGTCGAGCCTTCCAGAGCCAGTGCGGGCACGCTCAGCAAACTCAGTAGCGCTGTCATCATTAAATATTTCATCGTCACGCCCTCACTGTTCGCTGACCGAAATGCTGCAACTCACTTGTTGCGCAAGACGATTCATGCAAAGTGTTTTGCTGCTGGAAACGGTCGGCGTAGTATCTGAGTCGGCACTGACTTCAAATCTCAGCACCTCTGCAGAGCCGCTAAATCCTGTGCTATTACCATAGGTGAGCGCACCGAAATGCAGCGACTTCCCTTGCTCCGCCGACACAGGACCCAGAGCAACCAAAGTACCGTCGGATACAATAAAGCTATTACTGGTGGACATCGACCCTTCATTAGGGGCAATACTAAAGTTTAATTTTAATTCATATGCCGATATTGGCTGAGTCGAAGTCAATTCGACTTTATATCCTTTGGTAGCAGGCGCATCTGATTGAGGCGGATCTGCCGGTGGTGGTTCAGATTGAGTTGGGGGAGTATTGGTAGTCGTTGCACTGGGAGAATCAACCCCACAGCCAGCCAGCGCAAACAACAGTGACGAGCAAAAAACCAGACCTAAGGTGTTTCGCGCGGCACCAGACGCGATTGAGGTTTTCATTGTTGCAGCCTTATGTACGTATGCAGACTGATACAGCAGTGTAATTTACCTTGCTATATCACCGTGTTCTTCGGGTGCTGTGCTCACTTTTACTGCATACTGTCCTACCTGCAAAAGCCCAATAATCAAAGTGACCCTTCGTCAGCACATAGAAGTACACCCGCAAGTATAGACGAACAACAAAGGTACAAAGCGCAAACGCAAAAAAGCCGCAACCAGTGCGAATCCGGCTGCGGCTTAACTGTACTCAGATGAGTACAGGCTTGGGTGTAAACTGGTGCATACGCCTGTTTATCAGGCCGCCTGTTCAGCCCCCGGTTGCTGCCTGATCAGATAGTCAAATGCACCCAGGCTGGCTGTTGCCCCGCCGCCAATCGCAATTATAATTTGTTTATAGGGTTCAGTAGTCACGTCTCCGGCAGCAAATACGCCGGGTATACTGGTTGCGCCTTTGGCATCTATGGCTATTTCACCAAACGGCGTCAATGCGATGCCGCTGCCTTCGAGCCATTCCGTGTTGGGGATCAGGCCTATCTGTACAAAGATACCCGCAAGCGCAAGCTGGTGTTGCTGATTGCTTTGCCTGTCGATATAGGTCAGCCCCGTGACCTTGTTGCCATCGCCCACGACTTCGGTTGTTTGCGCGTTTGTAATCAAGGTCACATTACTCAGGCTGTGTGCCTTTTTAAGTAGTACATCATCGGCTTTCAGGGAATCGGCAAACTCCAGCACAGTAACGTGCTCAACCAGGTTCGCCAGGTCAATGGCCGCTTCAATTCCCGAGTTGCCACTGCCAATGACCGCAACGGATTTCCCTTTAAACAAGGGACCATCGCAATGAGGACAATAAGCAACGCCGCGTCCCTTGTACTCCTGTTCTCCGGGCACATTCATGGTGCGCCAGCGCGCGCCCGTTGCGATAACCAGAGATTTGGCTTTAAGGGTTGCGCCATTTTCCAGCGTCAGCTCTAGCTTGTCGCCCTGAGTCAAAGCGCTTGCGCGCTGGTTTTTCATCACGTCGACCTGATAGTCGTTAACGTGCTCTTCTAACTGGGCAACCAGCTTTGGCCCTTCGGTGGCTGAGACGGAAATAAAGTTCTCGATGCTCATAGTATCGGCAACCTGACCGCCAAAGCGCTCGGCCACAACGCCGGTATTAAGGCCTTTTCGCGCTGCATAAATGGCAGCCGCTGCGCCTGCCGGGCCACCGCCAACAACCAATACATCAAATTCAGATTTTTGCGCCAGTAACTCGGCCTGTTGCTCACTGAGCGTGCTGTCCAGCTTAGCAAGTACGTCACTCAAAGTGATTGCCCCCTGACTGAATAGCTCACCGTTAAGGTAAACACTGGGCACCGCTAACACGTTACGCTGCGCAACTTCATCCGGGAAAAGCGCGCCGTCTATCATAGTGGTTTTCACTTTGGGGTTGTGCGCAGCCATCAGATTAAGTGCCTGCACAACCTGCGGACACGTTTGACAGCTCAGTGAGATATAAATTTCAAAATTCAGTTCATCTTGCAGTGAGCGGATCACACCCAGTTCCTGCTCAGATACTTTGGCAGCGTGTCCCCCGCTGTGCAGCAACGCCAATACCAGGCTGGTAAACTCATGCCCCATAGGTACGCCAGCAAACTCTATGCGGGTATCTCGCTTGGATGAGTAAACCGTCATGCTGGGGGTGCGTTCACTATTGTGAGCCTGACCCAGAGTGATCAAGTCACTGAGCAACGCCAATTCCTCCGCCAGCGACGCTACCTCAGCTGATTTGGCACTGTCGTCCAACGCCAGGATCAGCTCAATGGGATCGGTCAGCGCCTCAAAGTGGGTTTGCAGCTGACTTTTAATTTGCTTATCTAACATTCTGTACATCCTCGAAATTTACGCCAATAAACCGATTGATTCGACCCTCAAATGGGCGAGCTTGCAGGGAAAGTGACGGTTCGGGCCATGCAGGCCCGAACACAGTGTCTTATTACAATTTACCGACTAAGTCTAAAGACGGCGCCAGCGTTTCTTCACCTGGCTGCCATGAAGCCGGACATACTTCGCCATCGTGTGAAGCAATATACTGAGCGGCCTGTACTTTACGGACTAATTCTTTTGCACTGCGGCCAATACCCAGGTCGTGGGTTTCAACCACTTTGATTTCACCTTCAGGGTTAATCACAAAAGTACCGCGCAGCGCCAGACCTTCTTCTTCAATCATCACACCGAAATTGCGAGTAATTTTACCTGTCGGGTCTCCAATCATTGGGAATTGAATTTTCTTGATGGTTTCAGAGGCATCGTGCCAGGCTTTGTGGGTAAAGTGCGTGTCTGTTGAAACAGAGTAAACCTCTACGTCCATATCTTGCAGCTGAGCATAATGGTCAGCCAGGTCGCCTAACTCGGTAGGACAGACAAAAGTAAAATCCGCTGGATAGAAGAAGACAATGGACCATTTGCCAAGCAGGTCTTGTTCACTGACATCAACAAATTCACCATGATGGAAAGCAGTGGCATTAAAAGGTTGTACCTTGGTGTTAATCAAAGAGGTAGTCATTTGTTTCTCTCTCAGTTTTCAGGTTAAAAAATGCGGGCCTAATGCTGTATCAGCCCGAGTGTCTCTGTGTGTTAACTAAGATAGAGGGGATTGGTTTTTTATTAAAACAGATTGTTTGAATTACTGTAATCCAAAAAATTGATGAAACTTTGGCAAAGTTTATGCGTATATCAGATATAATTAAAACATCAGTCAGAACAAACTTTTAAGAGACCTGAATGCACCCTTATCTTAACCATATCATGCTGGCCTACATCGGCTTTATTCCTTTTTTACTGTGTGTCGCTCTCACTCTAATGGTAGGCAGCTCTTCAGCCGTGATTGATGCGTTCAGCTACTATAGTCTGGGCGTTCTGGCATTTTTAACTGGCAGCCTGTGGCGTCCGGGGGAGCAGTCGCAGCAACGCGCCGTCGTTGCTATCCTGGTGATCATTCCATTTCCATTACTCGCTTTAGCCTCTCAGGTCATATTATTAACCTACTTATCTGTTGCTTACTGGCTGGTATTGATATTCGAGCGAAGCGCCACCAGTTGGAAAGAAACCCACCAGGACTATCAGAAAATGCGTTTTACCCTGACTTCCGTTGTCTTCGTAAGTCACTTATTCATGATTGCGCAAGCGGTGGAACTGGCAGGGTGAAAACAGGAAACCACGACCTTTGTAAAACCTGCTATAACTAAGGGAATTACTGAGGGTTCGGTATGCGACAAAAACTATTACTTGCTCTGATCTGGTTGGCAACGACTATTACCATCTTCATACTTTATGGCACCCATGAATCCTTCGGCGCCACAGTAGAAGAGCTGATCTGGTTTGCCATTGCATTGACCGTACTGGTGTTTAGTCTGCCACACCTCAAACACCAGCTCATATTGTACGCCTGGATAATTTATTGTTTTGGACTGTTGCTGGATCTCTTTGATGACTTGATGACCATTGAGCTTTTTCCCGTCAATACCTTTGATACGTCATTAAAACATCTGGGTTTTATGCTTGTTTGTTATGGCCTGCACACCATTATTCAGCAAAAACGTGACACCATTACTGCGCTCAACCATGAAATTGCGCAGCGCCACAAACTGGAGCAAAAACTTAAATTTGACGCTACACATGATGAGCTGACCGGGCTGGGAAACCGCCGTGCATGCTTTGAGCAGTTTGAGCATTTGTGTACTGCCAGTGCGTATCTCTATTACTTCGATCTCGATAATTTTAAACAGGCCAATGATCACTATGGTCACCATATTGGCGATAAAATACTGCAAAAAGTGGCACAAGCCATGATCCGACAATTTAGCGCTGATGCTTGCTTTCGTATTGGGGGTGATGAGTTTGTGGCTTTCACCCCGGATACCCGTTTACAGGAAGAGGATCTGCGGGCAGTTTTGATGGAGGAGGTCTTTGAATATGGGGTTGGGGTCAGTATTGGCCGGACTGAGGCCGATCCCACTTTGGATCCGGATGTGCTGCTGCATCAGGCCGATCTGGGCATGTATGAAAATAAAGCTAACAAGAGTATCCGAACATCTGTCAGATAGCATTGTTTAATGTCATCGTATCGTGCGTACTTGCTGATCTTTTAGCTAGGTTAAAATCAGTTCTTTTTACTTATTTTTTATGTAGATCATTGTTTATTTACATAAATCTAGCACTTTAGTGGCTTCGCTGTTATGCTGCTGACAGTTTTGATAGTCGAGGAAACCCCAGTGTTAAAGAATCTTTTTGCTAATGCCAGCCAACAATCGGAAATTCAGCAGTTAAAAGCCGAACTGGCCGCTCAACGACAGGCTTATGAGCAACTAGAAGCAGAAAAGCACGCGATGCAAAGCGAGCTGGTGGAAGCACAACAGCAGCTAAACGACAACACGGACAATCAGCTACTACAATGTGCCCTGTCCGGGCTGGGTCAAATTCACGAAGTACGTGATGCGGTACTGCGCAGCCTGCACCAGATAGAAGAAGAAAGCAGCTCCATTTCTCAGGTCAGTGCATCGTTCGAAACCTCCGAATCCTCGCTGGAAAAGATCCTCTCAGGGATGTCCAGCCTGTCGACCAATATGGCCAGTATGACCGACAATATCTCGGGCCTTTCTCACATGGCTGACAACATCAATACCTTCGTCACTACAATTTCAAAAATCTCTGATCAGACTAACCTGTTGGCACTGAACGCAGCCATTGAAGCGGCCCGTGCTGGTGAAGCAGGCCGGGGCTTTAGTGTGGTTGCTGATGAAGTGCGCGCCTTGGCGAATAATACCAACGAGTCGGCAAACGAAGTGTCAGATCTGGTCAAAAAGATCATAGACACCACCCAGCTTACTGTCGATGGGGTGAATGTGATCCAAAACTCCAACAACGACCTGTCCTCAAGCATTGCTCACCTTAATGACGAATACGGTAATATTGTCAGCTGTTGCGGCTCGATGAAAAAAACCATCGTCTCGGCTTCACTACAAACTTTTGTACAGACTGCCAAGCTCGATCATGTGGTTTGGAAAGGTGAAGTGTACGGCGTTATTGCTGGCAACAGTAATAAGCGGATCACTGAATTTGCCGACCACACAAGCTGTCGTTTGGGTAAATGGCTCAGTGGCGAAGCAAGCAAAATCATGAACAAGTCAGGCATTATCAATCGCATCGATGGTCCACACAAAGAAGTCCATCGCGCAGGTGTCGAAGCTATGACGCTATTTGTTGCGGGTGAAAAGCAAAAAGCCATCGGCGAGCTTAATCGCATGGAACAAGCCAGCCGCGATGTGCTCAGGTTGCTGGATGAAGTAACGCACTAACCCTGCTCAGGGCGGCTCTGTTTGGCGTCGCCCGGTTTATCCCCTCTTGTGCATCTGTTATCATCGCGCCTTTGTTATTTTCCTGAGCAGTAATGATATGCTGATAGAGCCTGACTGGCGCGTATTAACCGTTGGCGATGGTGATCTGAGCTTTTCCTTATCACTGAGCAAGCAGTTAAAACCAGGCCATTTGTGTGCCAGTATCTACGACGATGAAGCAACGCTGAGAGGCAAATATAAGCTTCACGCGTTAGATGAGTTACGTGCGCTGAATGTGCCGGTACTGACAGAGTTTGATGTAAACAATCAGCGCTGCTGGGCGGCCCTGCCCGGTCGCCAATTTGATGTTGTGATCTTCCAGTTCCCTTTGATCCCTGCGTTTACCAGCAAACAGGCATTTGATGCGCAGACGCTGTCGACCAACACGCTCAATCGGCGATTATTACGCAACTTTGTTGATTTTAGCCATCAGTTTGCACTGGACCCTAGCGGCCCAATGCTGGCGCTTGTCACCTCGAAAGATGTGAAGCCCTATTGTGAATGGAATCTGGAAGGGTCCCTGTGTGACGGCCTGGACTACCGGTATCTGGGCCAGTCTGATTTTAACATTGACACGTTTGACGGCTATCGGATCCGCAATGTCGACAGAGATAAACATGTGAAAGACACCAGTGGTATTACCTACTACTGGTCAGCAAAACCGCATGCATCTGTGCGTCAGTTACTTTACCGTCCCCCCTATTTAACACACAACCATTGCACCATGTGTCGTGCAGGCCCATTTCTGAGCGAGCAGGACAAGCAGGCACATCGGGGATCAAAAAAGCATGCTATGATGCTAAGGCATGAAAACGACTGGCTCGACTACCTTAAAAAAAACTAGACACAGCAACTTTGCTGACGCGCAGGACGGTCTCCCATCTGAGCCAGTCTGGCCAGCTCCATCGCAATACAGTCGGGTTCGCCAAGCAAGGTTCGCTGCAATACCTGCTGCATCCAGCCGGGCAACTGCGCATTTAATGCGTAATACACCCACTGGCTTTGCTTGCGCACCGTAAGTATGCCCGCTTTTCTCAGCTGTGCCAGATGCCTGGAGACTTTGGGCTGGCTGGGTTCGTCCAGCGCAACCATTAACTCACACACACAAAGCTCCTGCTCTTGTAAAATTAGCAGTAAGGTTTTCAGCCTCAGCTCATCACTCATGGCTTTGTAGAACGCCATGGGTGTAATGGGGTCGGCTTGCTCGAACTCAGCTAAGAGTACACGTACTTTGCAGTTTAATTCGTACAAAGCCTTGCGATACGGGTTAAAAAGATCAAACACTTGCTCTAATTCAATGTGCCACATGTGTGTACTGGCGGTTTTTTCAGCAGTGCCAGGGTTGCCGATATGGATGCGCATATCGCAGTGATGTTCACTTAACTCAATGTGACGGCGGTCTATGCCGTGAGCCAGGCCAAACTCTGAAAGCGCCTGCACGGCCTGACGACTTATTTGATGATTGGCATTCACAGTATGACACACCTGGATGTTCGGATTGTGATGATTAAGTAATGAAACAACCAACCAAACCAGGTCTGGGTTTTCACCTGTCACATAGATACTTTTCACTGCATAGCTCTCCTATATACGAATTAGATTATATAATGAAAATAGGGCACAGTTAATATCCAGATACAGAAATACGGCCAATTAGAACGTTAAATAACCCGGTCATTTGAAAGGAAATTAATACATAATGATAATAAAATTTAAATGAAATTCGCTAATTTTACCGAAATATCGAAAATTACGGAATAATGTATACAAAACTATTGAGCAGTATCAGATTGATAAGTAGACTGGCGGCCTCATTTATGGCGAGACTTCTCGATGCATGTTTTAAACAAAAGCTTTGTGTATGCCATCGCATGCCTGTTACTGGCAATGGTCACCATTCAGTCTGGCGCCTCGATTGCCAAACAGCTATTCCCTCATGTTGGCCCTGAGGGCACAACTGCTTACCGTCTGGGGTTTTCAGCTCTGATCTTATGCCTGGTGTTTCGACCCTGGCGACATTTACCCAAAAACTGGCGCCCGGTGATGTTGTACGGCCTCAGCCTGGGTATTATGAATCTGACTTTCTATTATGCGATAGAGCGGATCCCGCTCGGTATCGGCGTGGCACTGGAGTTTACGGGACCTCTCGCGGTGGCGTTATTTTCGTCCCGACGTAAACGAGATTACCTGTGGGTGGCTCTGGCCCTGGCCGGCATATTGTTACTGCTACCGCAAATGGGCGAAGTAGATGGCCTGGATCCCATTGGCGTATTGCTCGCACTGACCGCCGGTGCCTGTTGGGCTGGATATATCCTGTTTGGCAAAAAAAGTGGTGGTCATGGCTCTGGCGGCGCAACGGTCGCGATTGGTATGAGTGTTGCGGCTGTTGCCGTTGTCCCGGTAGGCGTTGTATCGCAGGGCGCCGCATTACTTGACTGGTCGTTAATCCCTTTAGGTATCGCCATTGGTTTATTGTCCAGTGCACTGCCCTACAGCCTTGAGATGGTGGCGTTAAAAAAAATGCCTGCTCAGGGCTTTAGCATTATGATGAGTATGGAGCCCGCCATCGCAGCGCTGGCCGGTTTGATGATCTTAGGTGAGTTACTGAGCGCCTGGCAGTGGCTGGCGATCTTTATGGTGATCGCCGCATCACTGGGTAGTTCAATGTCTGCAAAGGAATAATCCATGGAATAATCCGTGGAATAATCCGTGGAATAATCCATGAATTATTCCATTTACATCGGCCAGGGTGTGGCAGGCTTTGGCACCAATTCAAACCGTAACGCCTCTGGTATCTGGCTAATCTCTTCGATCAGGGGCAATGGTTCGAAGTGGCGATGCAACCAGATCTGCTGCTCCCACAACATATGCAGTACATCCTGACGATTAGTATACTGGTGTTCACTTTCGGGCAGTAGCACCAGGCGCGCCCGCTTACCTAAATCATTTAACGCGCTGAACAGGCGCTCACTTTGCACCGTGAAACTGCCTGGCTGACGATCCTGATAACCATGAATTAGCAACAAGGACGCAGAAATACTATCTGCAGAAGCCAGCGATGAGCTCGTCAGATAAGCTTGCGGTTCTTGCCACAAAGTCCCAATACTCTGCTCAAACATAAACGGCGCCAGCGTAAAGTTATAAGTGCCACTGCGTGCAATACCAGTCACAAACAAATCCGAATTCGCTAACAAGTCAACCACCACCGTGGCGCCAGCACCGTGACCGCCAATGGCCACTTTACTGACATCCGCAATACCCTGTTGTGCAAGTACTGCCACAGCGCCTTTGGCGATGGAAAGCCACCGCGCCCTGAGCTGTGCAGGGGTGCCCTGCTCACCTGGCAAAGTAAAGCCATCTACTTCAAATACGGCATAGCCCTGTGCCAGATGTGGCAAGGGACCAAGATGATCCAGCGGCACAAAGTAATGAGGAGAACGGACTGCCTGCGAGCTCTGTTCGGGTGATTTCACCCACATCAGCACAGGTATTCGGCCTAGACTGGGGTCATAATTAACCGGCAGATACAGCGCACCTGACATTTGTGTGCCATTACCACTATCAAAGCTCAGCACTTCACGCGACAACCCCCGCAAAGCCGGATATGGATGCCTGAAATGCGTGATCTGCTCGACTGAACTGAATGTCCGGTCGTGCACAAAGTAATTCGGCTGCTCCTGTTTAGACTGCCTGAGCGTAATAAAGCGCATGCCCTCATCGTCCAGCAGTGCAACAAACTGTTCAAAATACGGCGCTTGAGATTGCCATATTCGGGTGCGGGTGTTGGTTCTGGCGTCAAACCGGTCCAGAAACGGCAGTTCCTCTCCCTGCACCTGCTCTGTACCGCGAATAAACAAGTAGCGGCTGCCCACCACTTTTACAACCTGTGCACCGAGATCATTGCGTGATGTCAGCCACTGCTCAGAGTTTGCGTCCGATACTTTATACCGGGTTACTTCCAGAGGATTGCGTTGCGACGCCAGTGGATTGATCACCGAGGTGCGCCAGAAGCGTTCGTTCTCTGCCGTGGTCAGCAAGGCGATGTTTGAATCACCCCACTGCATCCCGACAAAAGGTTCCTGCAAGGCCATAAATAACCGGGGCTCTCGTTTAAAGGGCGATGCAATATGGTACAAACCATAGTCGCGCTCACTATCACCTGCCTGTACCCAGACCACAGTGGCGCCCTTGTCTGCTCGCCACTGAAAGTGACTGCGCATTGGTGCAGCGCTGGGCTGTGAGATGGCAGCCAGTACGTTTTGTTCTTCCGTTTGAGGCGCAGGCAATACAGGCTGCACCACAGGCCGGTACAGCTCATACAAGGCAAATCCTGTCATGCCCCAGACCTGCCAGACACTGGGATGCTCTGCCAGTGTACGCTGGGCTGTTTGTGACTGCTGCGGTGCTTCGAGCATGGCCATTGCTACCAACAGGTTAGTGGCGTCCGGTGAGGGCGAAAAATAATGGAAATAAGCCGGCCCGCCAATGGCCGTTGGCCGCCCCTGCAACGGCACTTTGATCAACTGCCCCTGCGCATAATGAGCAAAGGCTTGCGTTGAAAGTGATTCAGCAGTTTTACTCACCAGGCTCAGAGACCCATGTGATTGCGCCACCACCGGCCCAATCACATGCGACTGTTGCAATGGCTGTTGCTGCTCTCCGGTATGATTGACGGCACTGTTAATCACCAGCGCAGAGCTGTCGGGCAGCCAATGGTAAGGCACTTCACTGGTAACACCGTTGAGCGGAAAACGCGACACGGCGCGCAACTCACGCTGCTTGATGTCGTACACCCATAAGCGGCCATCCTGCTCGTTAAGCAGAATAAAAGCCAAATAGCGGCCATCGGCACTCCAGCGCGGTGCAAGTACTTTGCCCGGGGGCAGGTTGTTCACTGCAACTTCAGCGCCGGTTGCCACATGCTTAAAGCTCAGGCCCGAGTAGGTTGTCAGACCCAGGCGCATAAAGGTGATAGGATTAAAGTGTAAATCGCCGTAACGCACACCCTGCTCGCTCGCCTGCTCTGTCTTTTCTTGCTTGGTCAGCAAGGCCATCCAGACATGCTGCTCATTGAGCAACACTTCGGGCATAGGCGCTACGCCAACCAGTTGGGCAATTTCTTCTCTGGGCACCTGATAACCACCTGATGCCACCGCAGCATGTCCCCACATACAACAAGCTAAAAAAAACAGCAAAGCCGGGCTTTTATTCACCACTTTTCTACCCTTGAATTCGTATCTTAACCTCTCATGATATAACGAAATTCCTCAAATGTGCACTAGTTTCATAGCAATCTGTATAATTTAGGCAGTTAATCATGAACCAAGTAAATGCCGTCGATAACACGGCTGGAAATTTAATATTCTTTTGTTCTAAATGAAAATTTTCTAACAAAGTGAGCGGCGAATTTAATCCCTCAGGTTGGTTATGTATTAATGTTGATTGGTATTAAGGTGCATCCGGGCGCAAAGTTACGGTAAACTAAACGTTCATCAACCGATTGATCAGCTATTCAGGCCATTATGAACAACAATAAAAAGCCAGACAAAGTGACCATATTCGATGTCGCCAGAGAAGCGCAGGTGTCTAAATCGACCGTCTCTTTGGTACTCACCCATTCAGACAAAGTCAGCGATAAAAGCCGGGAAAAGGTCCTCGCCGCCATCGACAAACTGGGATATGTTTACAACCGCGATGCCGCTGCACTGCGCAGTAAACGTTCCAACCTGGTCGCTTTGGTGATCAATGACCTGACCAACCCCTATTCCGCACAACTGGCGGTGGGCCTTGAGAAACATATTTATGCGTTAGGTCTGGTACCGATGCTGGTGAATACCAGTGAGGACCTGACACGCCAGCAGCAAGTCGTCAACACTCTGAAAGAATATAATGTCAGCGCCTTTGTGATGGTGCCGGCACCGGGCACAACTATGGAATGGGTCAATCAGTTGGTCGACTCAGGCTTTCCGGTTATTAACATCATGCGGGAAATCCCCTACAGCAACGCCCCCTGTATTCTGCCCGACAACCAAAAAGGCACCCATCTGGCAACGCTGCATTTGCTCGACCAGGGGCTAGAGCGGCTTGCTTTTTTGGGGGGAACACCTGATATCTCGGATTACCACGAACGTCTGGCAGGCTTTCGCAGCGCACTGACACTGCGCCAGATGACTCAGCCTATGCCCGAAATTACTAATCAAACTAATCGCCAGGGAGGCCGTGAGGCATTTAATACACTATACGCTCAGGCCCCGGATACTCAGGCCGTAGTCTGCTTTAGTGACGTCATCGCATATGGCGCAATGGAGGCTATGCGGGAGCATGGACTGGTACCGGGCAAAGACATCAAAGTAGTCGGCTTCGATGACCTGGCCGATTCCAGGTTAATGAAACCGGCTTTGTCTTCTGTGCGTATCGACGCCGATGACATTGGCAAACGCACCTGTCAGGCACTGGCAGAAATTATGAATAAATCGCAACCTGCGGTACGCACCCTGGTGGATGTATCGCTGCAACTCAGAGAATCTTCCATTTAAATGACACAAGTTTTAGTAATTGGTTATGTCTGGCCGGAGCCGAATTCCTCGGCCGCCGGCAGTCATATGATGTCCTTACTGCGCTTTTTCCGCGCTCAGAACTGGCAGGTTGAATTTGCCAGCCCTGCCCAGCAAACCGAGCATATGGCCGATTTAAGCCAGGAGCAGATCACCTGCACGCCGATCACGCTTAATTGCAGTAGCTTTGACGACTATATCACTCAGCTCAGGCCAAATATCGTGATGTTTGACCGCTTTATGATGGAAGAGCAGTTTGGCTGGCGGGTCGATAAGTTTGCGCCCGATGCACTCAAGATCCTCGATACAGAAGATTTGCAATGCCTGCGTAATGCTCGTCATGACGCGCACAAAGCGCAGCAAGCTTTTGCATTAGATAACTTACTGGACAGTGACTTAGCCAAACGCGAAATCGCCGCCATTTTACGCTGCGACCTGTCGCTGATTATTTCTGATTATGAACATCAGTTACTGACGTCTCAGTTTGGCGTGTCCGAAGACTTACTCCATCACCTGCCATTTATGGTCGACCTGGACGCAATCAGCCACGATGTCCCTGACTATCACGCCCGGCAGCACTTTATGACCATAGGTAATTTTCGCCATGCCCCTAACTGGGATGCCGTACTTTATCTGCAACAGATCTGGCCGATGATCCGCAAGCAGCTGCCGGACGCACAGCTGCATATTTATGGCTCTTACCCGCCACCCAAAGCGACCGCTCTGCATAATCCCAAAACAGGCTTCTTAATCAAAGGCTGGGCAAAAGATGCACTGAACGTGATGGCACAAAGTAGAGTGTGTCTGGCGCCGCTGCGCTTTGGTGCCGGGATTAAAGGCAAGCTGCTCGAAGCCATGATCACGCAAACCCCGTGTGTAACCACGCAGATCGGTGCCGAAGGCATGCATGGCGAATTACCCTGGCACGGCGCAATAAGCGACTGTGCTGAAGCATTTGCTGCCGAGGCGATCGACTTGTACCAGAATGAAGCACGCTATCACCAGGCCCAGCAATACGGACGGGCTTTGCTCCAGGCAAGGTATAACAAGCGCACTCTGGAGGTTCAGTTAAAACAAAAGATTAGCGAGATACTGACTAATTTAACTGCGCACAGGCGAGCCAATTTCACCGGCAGCATGTTGCGACACCACACACTTCGTAGTACCCAATATATGTCACAGTGGATTGAAGCAAAAAATGCAAATAAAATGCGTTGAATTTGCGTGAAAAGCGGTTAGAATTCGCGGCAATTTAGGTTATTGCCTAAACTGAGTGTGGAGGCGAAACAAGCTGTTAGCTTCCATACTGCAAAGTTGCTGTCGATTTTTACTTATAATTAGGTTACACGCCGTTGAATTCAGCCACCTTTACACAAAAACGCAAGTTTATTGTTAAATTAGGCAAAATGCTTCATCAATACGGAACCCCGGCTTATCGCCTGGAAGCCCATCTGATGGAAGTTGCCACCCACCTGGGCCTTAAGTCGTCCTTTGTTATGTCTCCAACGTCGGTCACTTTTGTGATCTGGACAGAAGGACATGAGGATGAATACACCCATGTTGCCCGCGTAGAGCCCGGCGATCACAATCTGGGATCGCTTGCCGATACCGATGATGTGGTGAATCGCATGCTGGCAGGCGAACTCAGCATAGAGCAGGCGGATCAAAACCTGGATGCCATCACCCAGGCCAAAGACCCGTATGGCCGATTACTAACGGGTATCGCGTTTGCGGTGTCGGGTGGCGCGTTTGCCATGTTGATGGGAACCAGCTGGAATGATGTGCTGTGGTCTGCGGTGTTGTCTATCCTGGTCTTTATCTTTGTGCTGTGGTCCACGCGCTCAAAGCGGGTCACCCATATGCTGGAGCCGGTAGTGGCCATCGTTTCTGCGCTGGCAGCCTGTGCGATTTCGTCGTACCTTGATCCTATGGTCAATATTCGCCTGGTGGTGTTGTCGGCCATCATTGTTTTTATACCGGGGCTGGCATTAGCACTGGGGTTTGCAGAGCTGTCTGCACGCCATCTGGTGTCGGGCACCGCGCGGGTTATGGATGCCATTATGTTGCTGTTTAAGCTGTATTTTGGTGCTTTTTTGGGGATCAGTATTGGCTTTTTCCTGTTTGGACAGAGCGATTATGTGCAACCCGATCCGCTTCCCAAATGGACAGCCTGGATGGCAATTTTGCTGCTGTGTAGCAGCCTGATTGTGATTTTCCGCACTAAGCTCAAGCACGCCAGCTGGTCGATTGCATCAGGCTTTATCGCCTACGCCGCCAGTATCGGTTCAGCGGTCTATCTGGATTATTCACTGGGCACCTTTGTCGGCGCATTTGCCGTGGGCGTGTTTAGTAATGTGTTTAACCGTACTGTTAACGCGCCCGCTTCGATTGTCGCCATGCAGGGGTTGATTGTGCTGGTACCCGGGTCAAAAACCTATATCGGTCTGAATTCACTGATTGAAGGTCAGAGCTTTGTTGCTGCCGATCACATTGGCCAGCAAACCTTTTTGATCTTTATGTCTTTAATCGCCGGCCTTATCTTTGCCAATGTGGCGCTGCCACCGAAGAAAAGTCTGTGATCTTGCCTGTCTCCTGGTTTTGCCAGGAGACATTCGTGCCGTTAACTGCAAACATCATCTTTTCAACTTTCCCAATATAAGCTTCTATGATCTGCTGATAACCGTCACCTCGCTTAAATTGCGCTAACGCACGATTAAATCTGTCCCTGAGTGATTTTTCTTTAAACGCCACACTCGCTGGCACCGGGGGGATCAGATAATGATGCCGGAACAGCGTCAGTGGTCGTCGTTTGTCTTTAAGCCGGTAAAAGTAATAGAAAATATACTGGTCAAGCACCGCATAATCATAGCGTGACTTGACCAGCATTTGCGGGATCACGGACATGTCGGGAGACTCTCTATAAACAGCCTGCTCAGACATTTTTCTGAACGCCTCCCCAAAGTATCCGGGCGCGCCCTGAAAAGTGATCACTGAATGGTTCGCCAGTTCGTCAATCGACCGAGGCGTCAGATTCCTGTTAGCCAGTGAAAACACCATAGGTTTATAAGTGACAATCGGATCACTGATATAAAAGTTTTTGCTGTCCTGCGTAGAAAAAATCGGGGCCATAAGATCATACTGGCCCGTGCGCACCAACTTTTCAGCACGCCCCAGCGCAACAAACTCCAGACGTACGGTGTACCCAAGCTGTGCCAGTACGACTTTGGTAATGTCCAGATCTATGCCACTGTGTTCTGGGTGGTTAATTGTATGGGGTGGCCCTTCACTGCTGACCAGTTCAAGTGTCTGATTTAATGAGGAAAAACAGACATGTGTGCTCACCAATAAAAGCACAGCAAGCGCATTGCTTATCCGCTTAAAAACTCGCGCTTGAGTACTCTGAGCACCTGACATGATTACACGTACTTCCCCGAACCGCTGACACACTCTTATCCTAAGTGTAGAAATTATCGACAGGAGGTAAAGTGTTGAGGGTATGGAAGTACAGTTCAGGCAGACCAACACAAAGCAAACAGGCTAAACCCAGCGACGAGTTGTACTCAGGAAGTCGCGATAGGCCTGTCCGTAAGTTTTAAGTAAAAAGCGTTCCTCAGGTTTGATCTGAAAGCGGGTCATATAACCAATAAAACTCAGGGCAACCAGCGCGCCAGCAGGGGATGCCAGATACCAGTTTTGTGCAACCAGTAAGCAAAGAAACCCGACATACATTGGGTTGCGGGTAAAGCGATAGATACCACCAGTCACCAGTGTCGATGCTTTATTTACATGCACCGGATCAACGCTGGTATTATGACTACGAAACGCCAAAACCCCCGCCATGGCCACGGCAACACCCAGCGCACTCAGCGCCACCGCACCGCCAACTTTGAGAACCCCGTCCACAGTAACATATCCGGTTATCCGCACCAGTCCCCAGCTCACTAACATATGAAGCAATAACACGACCAATGGTGGAACCCTAGTCTCCAAAAGGTGCGTCTGTGACTCTGACATCATAACTCCTTAACAATAAAATATGTCACTTAGTTGATATGTCGCAATTATTTATCCCATAAAGCAGACGGTTAATCGCAAACACTGGTTTTCAGCCAATGCTGAAGTAAAATATCGCCTACTCAGCACTGCAGCTTGCGGTCTAGTCTATAAGAAAACGTAATCCCAGAGAACATTTATGAAACTAATTAAAACCTCGCTCGCGCTTGCCATTGGTCTTGCCAGTGCCAGCACCTTTGCCGCATCGGCAACAGACACAATCACAGTTGAAGATATTCCAACTATTCAACGCGTTATTCAAACCGCAGTGAGCCCGGATGGCGAGTCGGTTGCATTTCGTCGCTCCGTACCCCGTGAGCTGTATGTAGACAGCAACGGTAAAAACTACAGCGAACTGTATGTTGTTGATGATGAGGGCAATGAAGTACCTTTCATCACAGGTAAGATCAACGTCGGTAAGATTGAATGGTCAGCAGATGGCAAATTCATTTACTTCACAGCCAAGAAAAAAGAAGACAAACTCACGTCACTTTACCGTATCGCAGTCGATGGTGGTGAAGCACAAAAAGTACTGTCGCTGAAAGGCACCTCTATCAGCAAGTATCGCCTGAGCCCGAACGGTAAGCAGGTGGCTATCCTGGCTATGCCTGCCAAAGATGCAAGCGAAAAAGAGCTTAAAAAGCTTGGCTTTATGGCTGAAGTATATGAGCTGGGCCTGAAAAACAAGCAGCTACATTTGGTCGACCTGGCACAGACCAACAAACCTCTGACGCCTGCCGTGGTGCCTGTTGAAGGTTATGTGAGCGACATCAACTGGTCTGATGATGCCAGCAAGTTATTGGTAAAAACCCAGCCAACAGCGCTGATTGATGATCAGTATATGAAGTCTCAGTGGCATGTGATGGATGTGGCAACGCAGAAAATCACCACCTCGTTTAAAACCGAAGGTAAACTGGGTGAAGCCGAATTCTCACACGATGGTAAATACATTGCCATTTTAGGTGCCGAAGACAAACACGACCCGGCTAAGGGCCGTTTGTATCTGGCCAATGCCAAAACCGGTAAAGTAGAAGAGTGGATCCCGAACTTTATGGGTCACTTCAAAGACTTTGAGTGGTCAAACCGTAAAAACGTACTGAACTTTATTGCCGATGTAGGCGTTGAGACTTTCATTGGTCAAGTTAAAGTAGGCTCAAGCAAATACAAAAAGCTGGTTAAAGAAGGCAAGTTTATTGCGCACAGCCTGTCAGTTTCTGATTCTGACAAGACCATTGGCGTGCGTGCAGAAAGCCCGAAACACCCAAGCGAAGTGTTTATGGTGCGCTCTAAAAAGCCAACCCGCTTAACCGATTCAAACCCCTGGTTGAACGACAAGCGCCTGGCGAAACAAGAAGCGATTAGATTCAAAGCCCGTGACGGCGTTGAGATTGGTGGTGTACTTATCTACCCACTGGATTATCAGGAAGGCAAACGTTACCCTCTGATCATGGCGGTACACGGTGGTCCTGAAAGCCATGACCGAAACGGCTGGCTGACCAGCTACTCAGATCCGGGTCAAATGGGTGCAGCACGTGGCTATGCGGTATTCTACCCGAACTACCGTGGTTCAACGGGCAAAGGCGTTGACTACTCTAAACTGGGTCAGGGCGACTATGCCGGCAAAGAGTTTGACGATCTGGTCGACATGAAAGAATACCTGGTTAATATGGGCCTGGTTGACACCAAGCGCGTTGGTATCACAGGTGGCTCTTACGGTGGTTACGCGTCTGCCTGGGGCGCAACTAAACTAACCGAGCACTTTGCAGCCAGTGTGATGTTTGTAGGTGTGACCAACCAGCTGTCTAAGTTTGGTACTACTGATATCTCGAACGAAATGTTCCTGGTTCATGCTCGCTCTTACCCGTGGCAGAAGTGGCAGTGGTACCTTGAGCGCAGCCCGATTTACTGGGCTGGCCAGTCGAAAACCCCACTGTTGATCATGCATGGTAAAGACGACCCGCGCGTTCACCCGGCTCAGTCTATGGAATTGTACCGCTACATGAAGGTACAAGACAAAGACGTACGTCTGGTTTACTACCCGGGTGAAGGCCATGGTAACCGCAAAGTTGCTGCTCAGTATGACTACAGCCTGCGCTTAATGCGCTGGATGGACAACTACCTGATCCACGGCAACAAAGACATGCCAGCGTATGAAATTGACCATGCTGCCAAATTGGAAGCGGTAAAAGAGCAGAATAAGTAAACTGCTGTTGTTATGGTTTAAAAAGACAAAAGGCTTGCCAGACTGGCAAGCCTTTTTCTATGCAAAACAACACAACCCTAACTACTCTGCGATAATGTAAATCCCTCATAAAAGGGTCAAGCAACGCTGGGGGTCAGTGCATTTCTGTGATCAATTAAGCCCGGATTTCGGTCAGAGCAACACATTTACATGTGGACTGGACCAAACATCAGGAATGGCAAAACGGGTAAAAGAAACGAGGATACTGTAACTACATTCCTGTTTTGCCAATAGATTAAGTATCAGTCCAGATACACCTTTCATTGTGTTAGGGTTTGCTGAACTTGGTGACCAGCAAACCCACTTGGCGTTACATTATAAAGCCGGGAGTTGGCTTAGAAGCGATACTTCACGCCAACAGTTGCCGTTGTGCCAAGGCCTTTAATATTGTAGCCACCGTACGTATAGGCTTGCGCGCGAGCCGGGTAGTAGTCTGAGTTAAATAAGTTCTCAATACCAACAAACGCTTGCCAGCTTTGGCCGAATTGATATTGACCACTAAAGTTAACCACGTTATAGCTGTCAATTGGACCCTGATCTCCAACATAGTTACCTTTATCATTCCGCTCAAAACGTTTACGGTCGCCCACATGTAACCAGCTTAACGTCATTGATAACGCGTCAACTGGCTGCCAGTTTAGGTTTGCAGTAAGCTTTGGTGGACTAATTTGCCTTGAGCCAAGATACGTATCCGCTTCGGTATCTTTACCCTCTACATAGCTATATGTCGTAATGAGTTTTAGCGTGTCGTTGATCTTGTAATCGACAAGCGCCTCATAACCCCATATTTTTTGTGGTGCTCGAACAGGCTCATACACTCCGGTTACTTCATTGAATTTATTCGTTGTACCAAACTCAGACGTACTTCTATATGCCGCGAATTCAAATCGTAACGCCTCAAATTGAGAGTTAAAACCGATTTCGTAGTTATCAACAATCGACGCTTCTGTTTGAATTTGACCAATATCTTCTACCGTTGCACTGCGCAGCAGACGGCCAATATCCGAGATATCAGACCCCTGCGAATAACTGGCAAATGGGCTGAACTTTTCATTCGCGTTATATTTAATACCCACATTGTAAGTTGTGGCGTCATAGTCAATGGTGTCACCTTTCACGTTGAGGGGAACAGAGCACTGATCCACTGAACGGCAAAGTTTTAGGGTTTGGTAATCAGCTACCGCAAGATCAATACTTTCTTGCCTCACTCCTGCTTTTAACACTAGGTCATCGGCAACAATCCACTTGGTCTGTAGGTAACCTGCGATGCTTTCCATGTCCATCTCTGGCACCCAAATACGACCATCGACGAGTGGCTGTGAGGTCACATCATTCAACGCATCGATACCATAAATGAAGGTAGCCTGGATATTGTCAAAATCAATTAAGGTATTAAATGTCGCGCGTGCGCCCTTTTTTTCAGAGCGAATGACAGATTGTCCGCCACTGTACCCTTCATCCGGGTTTGCTAAGCTTGGTGAGAAGAAAAACACGTTCTCAATGTCTTGCATATATGCATCAAGCGTCATTTGTGTATTAGCAAAGATCGCAAAATCGGTATATTTGACTGTAATATTTTCGTTGCCTTCAGGGCCTTGTGGCTTACCTTGTTTTTGCTGAGCTGGTGGCACGTGAATAGCGTAAGATTTTTCACCTAAATTAATGTTGCCAAACACATCACCCAGATCAGTTTTTTGCTGTGAGCTGTAGAAGTTGTAGCTAAATTGCAGTTGCTTGTCTTCATCAAAGTCATAGCCAAGCTTAGTGAAGTAGTTTTCTGTCACGGTATCCGACAGGCCATACTGTAAACCCAGAATATCACCTTGGGCATCACGCTGAACACCGTTTTCTTCATAGCTTGCCGTGACTAAATAACTAAACTGATCAACGCGGCCATTAATCGCCCCCGCAATTCGAGCCCCCGCACTCTCAGCAAGCTTTACTGCGCTAAAGCGGCTGGACAGGCTAATTTCACCTTCTGGTTTACCGTCGCTATTGGCCTGCTTGGTAATGTAGTTAATGATCCCGCCTGAAGCACCATTACCATAAATTGAGGTTGCCCCTTTGATCACTTCTATACGCGCGATGGCGCTTGGATCGAGTGTTTTTACACCCAAAGAACCATTTCGCAGTGGTGTAGACTGAGGTACACCGTCAATCATCACAAGTGGCGCACGTCCACGCAACGATTGCCCTGTATTGCTTGAACTACCCGTATCCGGAGCAAGACCAGGAACGATTTGAGATAACAAACTTTGTAGTTCTGGATTTACTTTTAAATGATCTTCAATTTGCTTTTGATTAATTATCGTAATAGAGGCAGGCACTTCATCAATGCTTTCAAAAACACGGCTGCCCGAGACCACGATATGCTCCATATCTGCAGCTTGAAGATCTTGAACATTGGTATCGTCTGCAATGGCTGCTGCGCTAACAGCCAACGCTACCATACTGAGAGTAGTTTTTAACATGGTTATCCTTGCTGGATTTAGAATAATAATGATGTAAAAGCGGCAATATGGTATTGCCAAATCACAGCAAAAACAAGGCCAGTGATAACTATTTGCATTTTCATTTGCTTATAAAGATTTTGCACTGCGCCATTTTTTGCAATTATATATACATAACAGTAACTTAGAGGAATGTTGGTTACTTCTTCTCACGATGACGCTGTAGCCAAAATGTCTCACGGTGCCGTCGGCTGCAATCAGGCAATAACCAACTACTGTGAACATTTCAAGAAAGGCGGCGTGCTGATCTGACACAATGTGATCGTCTGCTGGCTTAGTTCCTCTTAGTAATACCCTTCTTTTTTCAGGCAACATTCCGTTGGCTTGGTCAATTAAGTGGCTTTATTGAGCCTGTTTATGCGAATGTCTATGTCTGATAGCTACGAATCACTCCATTAGTGTCGAGCAACGGGGCATTTTCTTTCAGTGTGAGGGAATGGCGCGAAAACTTTGTGCTGTTTGTGTGATTTATAGGGCGCTTGTTAATTCGGGTGTCAGCTGTTTATCCTGCTGCTCTTTGCTGGCGAAGATTTAGTACGTGGAAAATATGTTTGGGACAATTTTGACGAAGAATACAGGGTAGAGCTTATCTTTGGTTAATGGTAGTTAACGAGGTATGCTCTCACCCTGGTGCTTATTTAGGGTAAGGTGTTAGTTTGCGTACCGGGTGGTATAGAAGTCAAAATTACCATTGTTATACAAGACATAACCACCTTCGAGGCGATATAACTCTAAAAATTGAGGCATCATTTCATAGGGTAAATATACCCATAACTGTTTTGCATTATCTAAATTAGGTTTTAAGTCTGTACCACCGGGAACGAATAACATTATGATTTGGTTGACTTCACTATTATCTTCAGGAATTATACCTATAGACCCCAGTACTTTTTCGTCTGTTATCTTTCCGTTCCAAATGTTATTAAATCCAACACCATTATTTCTGTAGCTACAACCATTTTTTAAATCAGACATGACTCATCCTTTAATAAAATCTTTGGTTATTCATAAGGCCAATATGACTATCTAAGTATTTAAATTGTGCCGTTGAAGTTTCACTGAGCACATTTCAAATGATATGGTAATAACCAGGGAAAACTATTACACTTTATTACACCTAGATTTCCCTGATTTCAGATAATAAGTGCAATAACTTTTAGGTGTTTCAATGCCAAATTCAAGCAAAAAACTCCGGGTCTGATTCAGGCATGCGGTACGCGCCTTAATTAACCTTTCTCTCATCCGGTGCAGTAGTAATACGGCTTGCTGTGCTTCTGATTTCACAGGCACAAAGCGAATGTAAGGCCGCTGACTGGCCCGTTTGAAGACGTTTATTCATTTGGCATCAGGTAAATATGTAAAAAATTGTTTTACTTTTCGCAGTACATGCCTATAATTCGAGCGAATTTTAAAATGGTGACATGGAGTCAACACAATGAAAATGAAGTTATCCGGAAAGATCCTCCCTCTGATTGCACTCACAACGCTTGCAGGCTGTATGAGCACAGGCCCACATCTTAAAAGCTCTGTCTCTGAAGGCGTTGCTGGCATCGAAGCACGGTTGCCTTATGCCAATTACAGCAACTACTTTGGTTATGTAGATAAATCAGTTGTGCCAGAAGGTAAGTATAAAGGCAAAGATACCTACTATCTGTATGTCTGGGTGCCTGCAGCGGTCGATGAAATTGGCGTTTCTATGATCTCACCTGCTGTTGCAACACCTGGTGACAAAGACTTTGTTCACGCAAACTTTAAACCAGGCATGGACAAGGATGCCAATAAGTTTTTCGACACTTATATCGTGCTGGACCGCATGAACATCATCGACAGCAACAGCATTGCAGATGGCGGCAAAGTTCTACAAAACCTTGGCCGTAATGACGACAGCAGTGAGCTACCGGCAAATCCAAGCGGCGCAAGCTACAACTCTTTGCTGCGTAAAACTACGTCAATGAACAATCCGACCGAAGCTTTGGTTCGTGGCGTTTATCGCATTGGATTTACCTCGTTCCGCTCTTCTGTTGAAGGCTCATTTGAAGCAACTATTGGCACCAACGTCCCGGGCGTTAAAATCGCCGCTTCGCTGTCTGAGCTGGATGCTTTGGTAAACAATAAGCTGTAATCCAGATCTACCCCAATCCAATTAAGTCATGCCAGCCGCTGATTAGTTCTATCAGGGCTGGCATGTTTGTTTAGCCAGTCTTGTTGTATAACTTCTACAATCAGGCCTGACACTTACTCAAACCGAACCAGCCGTCGACATGACGTAAGACAGCCGAGCAGCTTCCCTGTTTGACCAGTGAACTTGCGGCAGCCCGGTTGCCGTTTGCACGGGAACGGCCTGCACTCAAGCTTTCGACACCATAATTTTCCGCAACGTTTTGTGTACTCACAAAACTGTCAGTACTGCGCTCAAGTTTGCCACTTAACATCACCCCTAACGCTGCAACTATGGCTGTCCCAATCAAGATCTTTTTCATCTTTCCTCCTGTTTAATTGTATTTTTACCAAAGAAAAAAGCCCGAGAGCTCGGTTGCGCCCGATTGCTCTGTGACAACCCGAACAACACAGACTCCTCACTGTCAGGCAGATATAAAGTGCCGAACATCCAGTCCCAGATGGCCAGATTACTGCCATAGTTTTTGTTTCGATGCGCTGGCTTGCAGCTATGATGTACCTGATGCATTGCCGGACTAACGATAAGGTAGCTAAGCCAACGAGGAAATCGCAGAAAAATATGTGAATGAACCAAAGTACCACCCAGCAGTAACACGCCAAAGGTAAATAGATTGGTTCCCAGGATCAACATTTCGGATGCTTGTTGTCCCAGCGAATAGCTGCACAGGCCTGCGATCAGCATGCTGGCAAAATATGTGACAGGTAAACGTAATATCGCCTCAAGTGGATGAGCTCGAAAATTGGTAAAAGGCGTCAAATTAGTCGCACTGTGATGGCGGTTGTGAATGCGCCACAAGTATGGATGCTGATGCAGAACTCTGTGATACCAGTAGTTGAAAAAGTCGAACACCACAAACGCAATGATAGTGGTCACTGCCACCGACGTCTGTGCTGGCAGATCTGATTCACTGGGGCCAGCAATCGACTCCAGCCAATTGGAGACAAACAAACTGTCTTTTACTGCCCCTCCACTCAGATACCTGTCTATCAGTAACGCAGCACTTGCCAGACAAAAAGAATTGATGATCAGAGAAAGGTAATCAATACGGCTGGACTTGCTCCACCAGATGCGGGTTGAAAGAAACGCACCTTTCAGGGTTTTCCAGTTAACGCGTTTACTTTGCTTGCGTTTTTTATAATGTAAGAACACAACCGCAATAAGCAAATTGGTTGCAATAAAGACACTCTCATTAGAAAGAATTTCGGCTACGGGGTAAATAACCAGCAGCTCAATAACCCGAACAAGCTCAAATATCAGCTCTGCTGCGTATTGCATTTTTATTATTTTTTTGGCAAAAGCATGAGCAAAACGTTACACACAAAATACCGGAATGTCCACAATAATCGTATTAAGGTAAGCTAAGCTCCTTGCTCAGCACGGTTTATGCTGTCTCGCTCCGGGTTGCCTTTTCATTTTTGCACTGACGAGCACGGCCATATTGTACAAATGCAGTCAGCAAGACAGCCACAAACATCATGCCAGAAAATGGCAACGTATTATCGGCATGTAAGAATGCAAGTAGAGGCCCAACCAGCGCCCCACTACCAAACCGTAAGGTGCCTATAACCGCCGTTGCTGTCCCCGTGTTCTTTTCAAATTCCAGTAAAATCAACGCATCAGCGTTTGCCGCACTGACCCCAAGACTCATCATCAATGGCGCGATGCTAAATACGATATAGTACAAAGACAAGTCAAACAGGCTAAACAATAACAACGTGCTGGCACTGGCCAGGCCGAGAAACAGCCCTATGTATAACATTTTTCTAGAGCCCAGCTTGGGGACCAGGCGAGTGTTGAGAAAGTTCCCCAGCATCAGGGCAACCACATTAAAGGCAAAAAGAACGCCAAAAAGCCGTTCAGAGACCGCAAAGTAATCAAGATAGATAAAAGACACAGAAGTCAGGAAACAGAAAAAGGCAAATGAAACCAACATTGAGCTGGCAATATCTGGTAATGCTGCCCGATTGCCAAGCACTGTCGCGTAACTATCAAAAAACAGGTGGAGCCCGTGCTTATCACTCTTATAGATCGGTACTTCCACTAGATAGAAGTAAGCAAGGACCATGACCACAACCGCATAGCTCGCCAGGGTGAGGAAAATCCATTGCCAGCTGGCTAGCCCCAGAATGGCAGATCCCACACTGGGCGCAACCAGGGGAGCCAGCATCATTATCATCGAAACATAGGACATACCTTTGGCGGTATTTGCCTGATAAATATGACGAATAATACCTGGCACGACGACCGTTGCTGCCGCGCCGGTAAACGCCTGAGCGGCCCTGAGTACCCATAGGTGTAAAATATCACTGCTAAATGCCAGCAGAAATGAACTCAATGCGAACCCACCAAGCCCAAACAAGGCCAGTTTGCGCCGGCCAAGCTGATCGGCCAGTGGACCATACACCATCATACCAAGTGCGTAACCGGCAAGGTAAATACTCAAAGATAATTGCACCTGCGGCATCTCCGTGCCTAAGCGACTGGCGATCACTAGCATTGCTGGTAAATACATATCAATTGCCAGCGGCGTTATTGCCACAATACTGGCCAGCAGAGGAAGTAATATACGGGTGTTAAAAGCGCGTGCAGTATCGTCCATTGAATACCAAATACAAAGTTGAGAGACGTCAATTATATCAGTTTATGTATCAATCCGCACCCCGCCTCCATTGCACTTTACGCGCTCAGTATCTCTCCCAGCGCGAGAAAGCCCAGTAACACAGAGCTGCACCCAACACTGCATTTAACGGCACAATCCCGGGCAGAAAATGGCCAGCAAACACGCCCATAGCAACAGCCGCAAGGGCGCTGTAGCGCACTGTTTGCCAATGCATTTTCTCAAATGCATGATAACGTTGTCGGTTAAACACATAATCGGCTATCAGCACACCACCTATGGGTGGAATCGCAGCCGACAAAAAAGTCAGCCAGCCAACAAAATGGTTATACAGCCATAACGCACTGAGTGTACCAATGACACCATTGATCACGGCCAGGTTACGACTAGACCAGCCGGTGATATTGGCAAATCCGAGGCCGGATGCATACAGTGCATTGTCATTGGTGGTCCAGATATTCAGGCCAAGCACCACAATTGCCGGTATGAGTAAGCCCTGCAGCATCAGTACCTGGGCGATATCAGACTCCCCCGTTGCCGCGCCCCCCGCTGCACCAAAGATAAACATCAGGCTATTGCCAAGGAAAAATGCAATAAGCGTGATCAGCACGGCACTGGCTGGTCTGCGTGCAAAACGTACGAAGTCCGCAGTTAGGGTACCTGCAGAAATAAAGGATCCCACCACCAGCGCAATTGCAGCGCTCATAGGCAAAGGCGTTTCAGGTACCACAGATTGTAACTGGACTACCCCTCCAATTTCTTGTATCGCGAGCCACACAGAGTACCCACCCAGTAATGCAATGGCAGGAACAGCAACCACAGACAGAGCCATTAGTGCAGAGATACCGAAGTAAACCGTCGTCGTCATCGCCAGACCCGCCACAATGATCAGCACATTGGTATCAATCCCGGTCGCTTTGTGGACAGGAATGGCAAACATCGCCACCCCAACACCAAACCAACCTACCTGAGTGCCTCCTAATAATAACGAAGGCAGCCAGGAACCTTTCACGCCAAATGAAAATCGCGCCAGCAAATGTGTAGACAATCCGGTAGAAGCACCAATGTAACCTAGTGCCGCGGTATATAAACCGAGTAATAAGTTACCAACTAAGACCGCCAGGAAAAAATCGTTAAATGAGAGGCCAGTACCCAGCGTCCCGCCAGTCCACATGCTTGCAGAGAAAAAAGTCAGCCCCAGCATCAGCAAAGATAAAGCGACCCCGCCTTTTCTTGCCGACCCTGGAACAGGTTTAAGTCCATGGTTGTTATCTTCGGTCACGTGTTGGCCTTTTATGTATCACACAATGGCACCAGTAGAGCACAAAACAGTGGAAACAATATGGAGCTTACTGTCGCTTTTATCAGAGAATGGTCACCGCGCTGGGTTTAAGCCGATATATCGTGATCGGATTTTCCAGTGTGCCGGGATCAAAAGCTTCGCCGTTTTCCTCAGCTTTATGAGCAAGGTAACGACGTGATTTTTCCAGACTCAGCTCAAACACTTCAAATTGACCAGTGGCCAAGGCTGTTTTGCCAACCGCGGACATAGGAAAAACCATGTCTCCATCACGTACCTTCACGGTGATCTGCTCACCCTTTTCTACATCCAGCGTCATCCAGCAACCGCGCTTTTTGCACACCTTTGTAACCACCCCTTTCACTGTGACCTGAGTTTGATGATACTGATCCGCCTTTGCCAGCAAGGTTGATGCATCAATGACATTGGTTTTGTCGGCACCGCCGCCGAACTCCATTGGCTGAGCAAGAGCAGACACGGTGCACACCATGGCAAACACACTCAACATTGTTCTTATTAACATCTTATTTTCCTTACATTGCATTTTCTGTTCGTCATTATTACAGATAAGACAGCTATAACAAACGCTTGCTGATTTTAAACTATAAACAGACAGGTAATATACATGTTCAGCATGAAAAACACTAAAAGTACACTTCATTTACAAACCATTACATACAGCCTTGCAACACGGATAAGAACTACTTACCTTAAATGGGTAAACACTATCACAAAGGAAAATAGTATGAATAAGATGATCAAATCCGCTTTGGCAATGACAACATTCGCGATGCTGAATACAACGGCACAGGCCGCGCCTCAGGAATGGCAGGGATATTATAAAGGCCAGTGTGAGGTTATCTCCCCTGCTCGCGGGACCTTATATCAGTTTCCAATGTCACTTGAAATTGGTGCTGCGGTCGATAACAAAGCCGACTGGATCATTGTTTATGGAGAGGGAGAGCGTAAAAGTGTTCGCAACTACAGCTTGTTAACGCTTAATGAAAACCTGGGCCATTATGCAGTGGATGAAAACAACGGAGTCGTGATCGATCAATACCTGCTTAAAGATGAATTTCTGAGCTTGTTTGAAGTAGGCAGCACCAAGCTACAGGCTTCCTATAAACTTGATAGCAATGGCAGCATCGACGTTAACATCAATACCTTCAGTGTCGATCCAATCCGTGAATCCAAGGTTGGTCAGTTTGTCGTATCCAGCTACCAGGGCAACACACAGCAAAGGTGTAAACTGTTTAAGTGGTAAATGAACAAGCCACTACTGATACAGCTCAACGTTACCCCATCTGAGGGGATAGATAATATCAGGCAAAGCGGGCTGCCATGCCCGCTCTGTCTGAGTACAAGACAAGATATTTTTCGTTAACCGCCACCTCCGCCCGTAACCGTGCCTTCAACCGTCACCATTACATCCGCGTTTTCCGCCGTGTTTTTATATTGAATACTGGTTATTTGAGCTCGATCTTGAGACAGGAACAGATTAATCAATGGCCCGTCATTATCTTTACCATAATTTACCTGAATTCTCGGTTCCTCAAGTTGAGGGCCAGTACGGTCATCGATCCCCGTAATATCACTGGGTGTATAACTTATGCCGGTGTCAAAGTCGATAGCACCATCAGAGCCTATCACCACAGTGCCGCGAGAATGACCTTCACCCACAACTTTGTATTCTCCTGCTTTTGCCGTCAATAGAGTCAGATTAGTGACCTCGTCAGCAACAAACGAGCCAAGCAACACCTTTTCCATCGTGAACAGGTTAATTTCATTGAGTCCGGTTGGGGTCACTGACACTCGGTAAACAAACCCTTTCTGTTCATCTTTATAGACGTACTCAGTGCCTTCCATCATGACATCATCCAGCGACATTTCATCCCCGTTATTTGCTTCGGGATCAGTGTCAATAAACAGCATACCAGAGCCAGAGAAAGTAAATTTCACTTTTTGCCCGTCAGCGTAGCTGCTGCCACTTTGCGCCAAATTAAACACCATCATAAACGACTTGCTTTTGAGTACGTCCGGTAACATCACATCGTCGTCCATGTCGTCATTGTCTTTGCCGGTCAGCGTCCAGGTATAAAGCAGGTCTGATGAAACCGTGACTCCTTGGGTAGTTACAGAGTAGCGCACAGAAACCACAATTTTGGTGTCTGAGCTGCTTACCAGTTCAAAGGCCAGATCATTTACAGTCAGATTTTGTTGAACAAACGAATCTTCAATCTGCTTTTTGATGGTTTCAAGGTCACTGGGGTCAGGCGCAGGTACATTATTGATCGTGATTTTTGGTATTTCGGTGGTGACACCCGCTACAGTCGAAGTGCCAGTGATGGTCAGAGTGTTGCCTTCACCATCATTGCCGTCATTGTTATCGCCGGAATCGTCACCTGATCCTGAGGATAGACCGCCAGGAACAAAGTCCAGATTTAGAGACCCCAGATCCAGGCTGGCAAAAAGGTCGTCCAGTCCTTCTAAGGTTTTTTTGATGTTATCCAGTGAAAACGTGGTGTTTAAGTCCGCGGTTAAACCCACCTGCTGTGCATAGGCCTCAATGGCGCTGGTATATTCACTGATGAAAGTACTGGCATTATACAGAGGTGACTCAAAAGCTTTGTCGCCAACCTTGCCATCTATGGTGAGATCTAAAAAGTCGGCACGTAATGCATCGACCATGGCAAGAGCCGGTGAACTGGAGGAGCTGCCCATTTGTGCCAGCGCAGCCAGAGAAACAGCATAGATACCGGCCTGATCGTTACTTGCAGCAACACCGCTGGCTGCATCAATCAATTGTGGCGGCGCCGTGATATCCGTCAAAGCAGGTGCCAGTGCAACACGGACCTGTTCGTTGACGAGGTTAACAGCCTCTGCACTCGTAGCGCCTGTGTTCAGTATTGCCGTTGCGGCAATTTCGGTCAGCGTTGTTACTCCCACTTCAGCCTGAAAAGAGCTCAATACGGCGCGAAGCGTCGCGTCGGCCGTAAAGGCCAGGAAAACACCTTTGGCTTCATCAAAGTATTCGGCGTCTCCCCCCCCTAATACTTCGACAATAAAGGGCTCGTTAATAGCAGATGTCAGTGTGATGGTTGCAACACCGGTTTCACCGGTATTGCCTGTTGCGCCCTCAACAGGCGTGTTATTGGCAAGTAAAATGAGCCTGACATTTGCATTCTTGGTTAATCCCAATGCCGGGCTCACTTTGACTTCTGTGGTTTGTGCGGTTTGATCTGGCATGTTGGTATTGTCGTCGTCATCATCTCCCAGGCAGGAGGCAAGTATGAAAACAGACAATATGACAAGCCAGTTGCGCAGCTTGTATCTCTTCATGGTAATTCCTGGTTTTAGACGGTTACTGATCGTTACTCCGGCACAGCAACTGACCAACCCCATCGCCATGCCACAGCAAACACAGTTTAGTTTAACGAAACAATTATCGCCTATTTTTTAACCAAGAATCGCATTTTTTATTTATTGTCCTCACAGGGGTACTGATGGTGAATACGCTCACGACAGGTCATGCCCAGGTATTCACAGGTTTTTTGGATCATCTCTGTGAAACAAGTTGGTGCGGTTTCGTGAATCGAATTTGATAATATCGAAAACTCTTTAGTACGCAGCTTCCTCAGTTCCGGCTTGAGTGTTTCATCATCCATAAAGTCGGTAATTCGATCGAAAAACGCTTTCATCCTCGGCGTTATCGCATACCAGTATACCGGGGAAGCAAAAACAAGATGATCATAGTCCAGCAATGAACGAAATAGTGCACGAAAGTCATCCTCCGAATTACTGTGATTATAACAATAGTCTTTAATCTCATAATCATCGAGATAAAGGGTTTCGGCCTGAAGCAGTTGTGCCAGCTGTTGAGCGGACTGCGCGGTATTGCCCTGCTTATTTGAGCTTGAATACAGAATGATCGACTTCATTGTGGTTCTCCTTTGTGTTATTTGCTGCTAGCATAAAACCTCAACCAAGATTGAGGTAAAGTGCAAAAATGACCCTATCTAACATGACAGAACGAGACGACCCCAAACTCAGTGTTGGGCAAGTAGCAAAACGTGCTGATGTCGCAGTCTCCGCACTCCATTTTTACGAAAACAAGGGACTGATCCGTAGTTGGCGCAACAGCGGCAATCAAAGACGCTACAAAAAAGACGTATTGCGCCGTATTGCTATCATTAAGGCCGGCCAGAAAATGGGGATCACGCTGGCCCAGATAAAACAAACTCTGATGTCTTTGCCACACAGCAACACCCCGAGCAAAGAAGACTGGGCCCGAATGTCCAGTGTATGGCGCGCACAACTGGATGAAAAAATTGCTTATATGGAAAGAGTGCGCAGTATGGTTGACGGCTGCATTGGCTGTGGCTGTTTGTCTATGAGCCGCTGCCCTATGTACAACCCAGATGATGTGGTGGCACAAGCAGGTAACGGGGCGGTACTGATAGATAATCCCGAGCAGGCAAGCGCCGTCAAATCTTGTTATGATAACGAGAATAACAAAAAAGGAACAAGCGAATGAAAAAAACGGCACTCAGCCTCTCTCTGGCAGCCATATTTACGCTGGCAGGTTGTGCTCAGACCACGACCCAATCAGAGCCGCAGCAGGCAACCTCACAGACCAGCCAGCAATCAAATGATGTGGCCTTCGTCGCATTCTCAGAGCAATTTATCGAACAATACTGGCAACAGTATCCAGAACTGTCGGCTTACTTTGGCTACGGCAAATATGATGATATCATCACTATCCCGAACGCCGCTCATCGCGCAGCCAACCGGGCCTTTATCGATACACAGTTAGCAAAGCTACAGTCATTTGATTTGGCCACACTTAGCAACCACCTGAAAATTGATTATCACCTGATTGAAAATACGCTAAAGCGTGCCAAATGGGAGCAGGAAACGTTCAAAAGTTGGCAGTGGAACCCAAGTAGCTACAATGTGTCGTACGGCTTTGCCAGCATTTTGAACAGTCGTTTCAAGTCTGAAGATGACAAGTTCCGCCTGGTATTTAAACGACTCAAGTATGTACCTGATTACTACCGCGCCGCTCAGGCCAACATTGACCAGCCAACACTAGAATATACTCAGCTCGGGATCCAGCAAAATAAAGGGGCATTCAGTGTGTTGACGGACGATCTATTAACACGTGTGGATGCACTCAGCACTTTTAGTGCCGAAGAAAAGGCCGCGTTCAAGCAACGCTTTGCCAATGCTAAAACGGCAATCCACGGTTATATCGATTTTTTGACCGCGCTTGAGCAGGATTTGCAACAAACTGGTAATGCACGGAGTTTTAGGATTGGAGAGGCACTTTACGAAGAAAAGTTTGCCTTTGATATACAGTCAGGATACACCGCGAAACAAATGTACCAAAAAGCACTCGCGGACAAAGCCCGGGTCACTGCTGAAATGATCACGCTGACCGATCAACTGTGGCCCAAGTATTTCCCCGATACGATGCGCCCAGGCGATGATACTCAAGCCATTGCAACACTTATCAAGCACCTGTCCCAGCGTCACGTTGAAAAATCTCAGTTTGTAAACGAGATTAAGCGCCAAATCCCGGAGCTGGAACGCTTTGTGATGGAAAAAGACCTGCTGACACTCGACCCGGAAAAACCGCTGGTTGTTCGCCAAACACCAGATTACATGCAGGGCTTTGCACTGGCCTCTATCTCGGCACCAGGTCCTTATGAGAAAAAAGAAAACACCTATTACAATGTTGAACCACTAGATGGTCTGACGGATGCACAGGCAGATTCTATGTTGCGTGAATACAATCACTGGATCTTGCAGATCCTGAATATCCACGAAGCCGTGCCTGGTCACTATACGCAGCTGGTGTATTCCAATACCTCCCCTTCTTTGGTGAAAAGCATCTTTGGTAACGGGGCCATGATTGAAGGCTGGGCGGTCTACACTGAGCGCATGATGCTGGAAGAGGGATATGGTAATTTCGAACCTGAAATGTGGCTGATGTATTACAAGTGGAACCTGCGTGTCATTTGCAACACCATTTTAGACTATGGCATCCAGGTTAAGGGAATCAGCAAAGAGCAAGGCCTGGACTTACTCATGAACGGTGCATTCCAGGAACAGGCTGAAGCAGAAGGAAAATGGCGTCGGGCCACACTCAGCCAGGTGCAGCTGACCAGTTACTACAGTGGGTTCCGCGAAATTTACGACCTACGTGAAGAGCAAAAGAAACAACGGGGTGAAGACTTTGACCTCAAAGCCTTCCACGAAGAATTCCTGAGCTATGGCAGCGCCCCCGTTAAGTACATTCGTCAACTGATGAACTAACCTACTATGCCGGATTGAAAAATCTGGCATACCTTACTGATTTAACTAATTAAAACTTTCTGAATTTCTTGCATTTCTCATCTCTGCCCTATTAAATTAGTAAAATCAATTGACCAAATAAATCACCGACGCTACATTTTATTTTCATTAAAACAACATGTAGGGCCAATAGAAATGACACCAGTAAATACACTCACCCGATGTATGCTCCCTGTTTGTATCACGGCTTGTACCGTGGCTGCACATCCACTCAGTGCCAATAACATCATCATGCAGCAACAGGGCAACAGCTACCATACTATCACTGTACAGTGTGAACATGACCCCTTGGCACTGGGACGCATGCTCGACTATCTTCACGCGCTTTCAATTGACGTAACGGTCGAGTTTTCTGGTCAATGCATGGGTCCCATCCTCATCACACGAGATGGCATAACATTAACAGGTCAGGATAGGCAAACCGCGTCGGTAAAGCTCAGCATTGCAGATGAACACCACAGTGCCGTACACGTTCAATCGGCCGTATCAACACTAAGTAACTTTACAATCGACACACCCGATACCGCTCTGGCATTGCATGTAGAAGCAAATGCCACCGTCACCATTGATGGCCTGACGACATCTCATGTTTTTGACCCCAAGGCGCCTTATTATCCCTTTACTGTACACAACAACAGTACCGTGTACGTCAAGAACCACAAAGGCTTACAGCTTAAAGTATCCGGCAGCTCTGCTGCGGATCTGATGGAAGGCAATCGCCAGGTTGCGCTCAACGTTACCGACACCTCAACGGCCCGCTCCACCAGCAGCAATCAATTTGATGAGGTCGAGGTATCTGGCAATGGGTACTTTCTGGGTGACAATCAATCCAGCATTAAGCTGCTCAAGATCTGGAGCAAAGGTGCGGCGGAAATAAACAATCAAAGTTCCGTGAAAGAGATCATGATGGGCGGGCAGACTTTGTTTGCCGCGTATCGTCAATCGAGTATCACCGGACCCTACAGACTCTGGGGCAACGTGGTTTTTGAGCTGGAGCACTCTATCGCAACCGGATGGCAGAGCGTGGATAAGCCGCATTCAATTATCTCAGGCCACAACGCAACGGTAAACGGCATCTTTTACCCCGACTGGGACTGGCGTGGCCAATAACCTCAATTCACCCTATTATCATTTGTGGACCACACCCTGTGGCCCACTCTAAGACTAAAGCCGTGGAACTTTTCCTACCCAGCGACTTGCCTAAAACTCACACTATGTTACCATGCGGCCGCCTTATTAATAGTCTAAGTGATTATTTAATATACATATAAAATTGCAATCTCCGCCTCTTTTGGGAAAGGCTTATAGACACATTAGATGTTGTGGCTTTGTCAGTAGACAGGGACAGATATTCGGAGTAAAGCAATTTCGCGACATACGACGAGTAATCAGGGAATCCAATGGAAGTAAAAACGTTCACTTCACGCCAGGTTGTGGGGATCACTACCCGCACCAATAATCATCTTGAACAGACCGAGGGAGAAGGTCAGATAATCCAATTATGGCAAACATTTAACCAAAACTATGTGCCTTTACTGCATGAAGGTACCACACTCTACGGTATCTACTCACATTACGAGTCAGATCACCATGGCGATTTTAATGCCACCGTAGCCAGCGATTCATCGGAACTAATCGTGCAGGCCGACAACGATCCGTCACTCCAGATTCTGCAGCTGGACGGTGGGCGTTACCTGAGCTTTGCCGCTCAGGGTGAGATGCCGCAAACTGTGATCCGCCTTTGGGAGCTTGTCTGGCGCTATTTCGAGCAAAGTGACTGTCCATACCAACGCGCTTATTGTCAGGATATAGAGATTTATCACCACAGCGATGAAGTAGAGATTGCTATTTCTATCCTTTAGTCATAACAACCTGGCTGCCGGGGGCAGGCTTTACCACGTGTACAAATAACACGGACATCATTCGCTATGCCCCGCTCAATCCAATTGATATTGAGAATTTTAGCTACGCTTTGCAATTGCTTTTTCAAGTGCCAGGGCACCACACTGGCACCACCCTGCTTGATGCACAAGGCCTGTAGCTCCTGTACCACTTCATTGGCATCTAACCCCTGGGCAGCTATTGCCGGATTGAGATCTATCCCAGCACAAAGTACATGCGGGTTGTCAGCGACATCGTTCACTTTGATGGATTCGCAACAGTAAAGTCGTGGCTGATTATTGACATTGAGTACTGACAATTGTGCGCTGGCCTGCATTGCCTGCTGCTGAAACTTGCGAAACACTGCCCAGTGCTGACATGGATCAGCGACACTGCGCATATTTCCCCAGGGCAAGGGGATACCATTGCCTCGATACACAGCTTTGAGCTTACCCGGGAGATAGGCATCAAAATAGTGCCAGTGTGGGTAAGGCGATGCCACTGTCATTCTGCGCATGGCCACCGACGGCGAAATCCCTAGTGCCTGGTGTATGTGCGTTTCATATCCATACGAGTCTAGCAGCTGACGATAAGCGACTTTGGGACACAATAGCGCGCCGGCAAAAAAACTGGATTCAAAGTCATGCCAGGCAGACAGGATATCCTGAGCATTCGGAGCAGACTCGTCGGCGTTTGTACCGCCGCTGACTCCACCGGAACCCAGTACACATTGCAACCTATCTCTGTTATGCAGAACCGCGTGGCCCAGGTGTACGGCCAAATCGTACTTCAGTCTGGGCTGGTTTTGCTGCAACACGCGATTGATATGCACCTCATTCGGTGGCGCAAAGTAAGAGGTGATCACACGCTTAAACATATGGCCGCTCTCATCTATGACTTCCCCCGGTGCCTCATCAAACCAATGCACCACCAGGCCCTGGGCTTTAAGCATACTCAACAAGGCTTCAGCATTCAGATATAAGTCTTTGCCACCGACTTCTTCCGCCGCGCGTTCAAGATCCGGAAAGTGATTCTGGTGGTGTTCCTGATGTGCGCGGATCAGCAAGTGTGCAAACTGACGTCCGCTGATCCCCGTCTGCGACAGCATTTCCGGAATGGCAATTTGTAAGATGTCGTTATCAAACAAAAAGTTGGGCTCCAGTGCCATACCGCTGATCCCACCATGACGCCCTTTTTGTGGGGTGATTTCGTTCACCTCGGGCTCATTGTCCAAAAACCAGTCTACCGGCTTCTGAAACACCTCGGCGAGGTTCTCCAGCATGTCGCTGCTGGGCGTGCGTTTACCTCGCTCAATCATTGACAGGTACGACACGGAAGGTGCCGATTGCGGATCAACCCGGATACATCGTGCAGATAAGTCTTCAAGAGTTAAGTGATTTCGCTTGCGTAAATTACGAATTTTGGTGCCCAGAAAGTGTGACTTTCTCATGAGTTCTGAATTTTTTTTCACCGTTTCATTCCTGTTTACGTCTGTAAGGCGCCTGAACGCTGTGCTTTACTACTATGCCACAACACATGGTCAGACCAGTTTTTGTAAAATTTACACTGTAAAATTCTTTTTGTGAAATTTATCGATTTTTTTTCATACACTGAATTTGTCAACAGAAGACTCTGCACCCATCGGGACACTGCAGGAAGTTAATAATAGTAGCGATATTTTGCCTTGTGACGACAACGGGTGAATTAACGAGCCATCGAGCTCTCACCACACAGGCAGCGGGTATCGGGTAACCTTGGTAACTGGGAATACACACATGAAAGCACAAATTCAGCATACAGAACTAGAAAACACCAGCACAGAATGTCAAAAGCTGATCGTCGCAAAGCAGTACCTGGATCAACACTGTCCTTTGGAGTTCGGCTCTCACAAAGATGTCAGCTCTTATGTCGTTTACTACAATCACCTGATGGTGTTCTTCGCCGACGGCCAGCACTGCGGACTCAAAAACTGCAAGCAATTCGTAGCATTATGTGGCCACCGTGAAGCACCCAGTGCCATTTTGCTGAAAAAGTCGGACGGCATGCATATTGAACTCAGCTTTGATACAGGCTGCGAGCCTGGCCGCCATGACCGCGCTCACCTGAATGATGTCCAGTACGAAACGCCACTCAGCCCGGTTACTGGCACCGGGGAAGCACTCAGCCGTATGTGGATGAGCTTTGTTTCTGGCGTGCAGCATGCCTTGGTCAACGAGCAAGATCGTAAATGCTACCGGGCAAAAAATGGTGAGGACTACCAGCTGTAACGGACAAATCGCGCTGCTGGCGATACAAAAGACACGTTGAGTGCTCACATCAGTGTAAGCGCTCAATATTCAAAAGCACGGCACAATAAATAAACTGCCCTTAGTAAATTACAACCGAGCATGGTTGGCTTTGCCGTCAGCGCACACAACCCGCTCAACAAGCCAATCTCCATCATTTGCTTGCAAATACACCTGTAGTTTTACTTGCCTGCGCTGCATTCAGATTAATTTCAGCTAACCTCAATATAATCTCGCTCTTTTTATTGCGTACATGGGGATTATGAAACTCGTTTTAGGTTGGTTAAAGAGCATGAACTGGATGCTCTGGGCATTGTTGCTCGGTATTGCATGTGGCCTTATTTTTGGTGAACGGGTGGCGTTTTTAAAACCACTCGGCGAAGGGTTTGTCAAACTCATGCAGATCACCATTTTCCCTTATATCGTGGTCAGCCTGATAGTCGGGCTGGGCAAGTTCAACCCGGATCAGGTTAAATCGATTTTAGTCAAAGCAACCACGGTCATGATCAGCCTGTGGCTGGTAGGCCTGGCTGCCATCTGGGCGTTTTCACTTACGCTACCAAGCCATGATGCAGGCACCTTTTTCTCCCCTGCACTGGTCGCCAGTGCCCCGGAAGTGGACTTTGTCAGCCAGTATATTCCCGCCAACCCCTTTGCTTCGATGGCTGAAGGCAATGTGCCCGCGCTGGTGATTTTTTGTATTGCACTCGGGCTTTCTTTGATTTCTAACGGACAAAAGAACAGTCTGTTAGATGTCCTTGAAGTTGTCGGTCAGGGATTATCTTTGATTTCGAAAAAAATCATTAAACTCTTCCCGATTGGGATCTTTGCGATGACCGCCAGTACCGCCGGCACCATCAGTATGGAAGAGCTCAACAACCTGCAAATTTACCTGGTGCTGGTTACCTGTCTGGGAGCTTACCTGATGTTTGCCCTGCTACCTATGCTGGTTGCAGCATTAACCCCGGTTAAGTATCGAGACCTGATTATGGTGATGCGTAATGCGTGGATCACCGCGTTCAGTACCGGCAACGTGTTTATTGTCTTACCTGTGATCACAGAAGGCATAAAAACTCACCTGGCAAAAATCAAACGCAGTGATGAAGAGTCGGACCACATCGCTGAAGTGCTGGTACCTATCGCCTATACTTTTCCTAGCTTAGGAAAACTGACAACACTGATGTTTGTGACTTTTGCAGCCTGGCTGACAGGCAGCCCGGTTATGCTGGATCAGATCCCCAATGTCACTCTGTCGGCCATGCTGAGCTATTTTGCCAACGTGCATATTGCTATTCCTTACCTGCTGGACAGCCTCAAGATCCCGGCAGACAGCTATCAGCTGTATCTGTCAATGTCGGTACTGACTGCCAAAATAGTCTCGCCAACGACGGTGATTTATATTTTTTCTTTCGTGCTGTTATGTATCTTCTATACCAAGCGTCAGCTGCACCTTAAGCGGATCCGTTCGGTGTATTACCTGACCTTACTCAGCGCCCTGCTGCCCGCGTTTATGTTACTCAGCTTTACGGCCAATAATCATCTGGCTCGTGATACTCAGGCGGCCGATGAGATCATTGCCAATATGGCGGTATCTGATAAGGTGCCGGCAGAAGTGCTGAACCATGTGCCCAAATCCTATCAAAGCGGAGAGTTGTCACTGACCAACATAGACGTGATAAAAAAACGTAACTTACTCAGAGTGGGCTATCTGGTCGACAACGTGCCATTTAGCTACTTTAACCAAAAAGGAGAACTGGTGGGCTTTGACATCAGTCTGGCACACAAACTGGCTGCCGATCTGAATGTGAAAGTTGAGTTTATTCCGTTTAAAAAGTCGCAGCTGGCTGAATACCTGAACAAGGGCTTCTTTGACATTGCGATGTCGGGGCTGGAAATCAATGTTGCCGACCTCAGTCAGGTCAGATTTAGTGATCCTGTACTCGAATTACAATTGGCCTTAATTGCGAAAGATCATCGCCTTAAGCAACTGGCAACCCGGGAACAGGTACTCAGCTACCGTGATCTGCGCCTGGTTCACGTGGAATACACCCCGCTGATGCAGGACCTGGCAAAAAAATATCCACATATCCAGGTGTCAGCTTTATCAAATCATCAGGCATTCTTTGAATCCGACGGACAATTCGATGCCATGGTGATAAGCGCAGAGGCAGGATTTGCCTGGAGTATGTTCCACCCGGAATTTGGCGTCGTTGTGCCCAAAGGTGCAGAGATGCAATACCCGGTTGGGTTTGCCGTTGCCAAACGCAACCTGGATATTCTGAGTTTTGTTAACGCCTGGCTCACCATTGCGAAAAGCCAGGGACAAATCACTAAGAGTTATGATTACTGGATCCTGGGCAAAGGCACTCAAAACAAGCAGCATCGCTGGTCTTTAATGGACGAGCTGGACTATGAGTTTGAACTCAAACTCGAGTGATAAGCGAGTGACAGGTGCCAGCCTGTCACCAAACTTCCCCTAGCTGCAAGCCAGGCGCTTGGGTATTACATCAAATAACCGACCAGCACAGTGACAAAGGCGAAGAGCTGAACCAAATACAGAGCCAGTAGTTTTAATAAAAACGGCAACTTGATTGTTTTATGCCTGAAAACCAACATAGCCGGCAAAGTAGCCATATGTAGTGAAACCGCAGAGACAGTCAGTAACAGGCGCTCAGAGAGTCGCTCAGTACCTTTTTTTGACAATGCTTTATCTCTTCCATACACCCCAAACACAATGGCACCAGAGACCAGCAGATACACAGGAATGCACCAGGCAGGAACAGACAGGGCTATCAGGCTGGGCATGATAGCAAACACCAGCAATAGCGCTGACAACCCCCAGGATACCTGCAACAAAGAATAAACCAGATACTTTTTATACACAGCAGTGACTGTTCACTCAGGACATGGTGAGGAATGTACACTAAACACCTCAAACAAACATCCCCCACGCATATTTGTTTTTACACTGACTGTTGCTGATGTGCGAGCCTTTGCATATTGATCATCATAAATAACTCGGCCGTTGCCTGCGCGTCAGCCATCGCCCGGTGATGTTGGGTCAGAGTAATATCCAGCTCGTGGCACACTTTGTTTAACGCATAAGACTTCAGGCCGGGCAGCCACTTTCTGGCCTGCTGAACTGTGCACAGCTTAGGCTTTTGGAAGGTTTGCTCCAGACGCGCGAACTCGGCCTTGATAAAGCCCATATCAAAATTCACATTGTGGGCAACAAAAATGGCGTCCTGCATAAAGTCTTCCACTTGCTGTGCAACCTCAGAAAAACGCGGTGCATCAGCCACCATCTCATTACTTATGCCCGTTAATTCGGTGATGTATTTCGGGATCCGCCGCATCGGATTAACTAAGCTTTGCCAGCGCTTCGTCACCTGGCCGTCGACCACCCTGAGCATGGCGATTTCGGTAATGCGGTCAAACTCCTTTTTGCCTCCAGTCGTTTCCACATCTATGACAACATAGGCCTGTTGCGGCGCTATTTGCCAGCACACTTGCTGAATATCCACCTTAAAGCCCGACTCCATCAGGCGTCTTATGGTCACCAGCTGATTACGTCGAAGGCTGTCGCCTGGCGCTTTAATTTCAACAAATGAGACGTCGGTGCCGTTAATGCAGATCAGATCCGGATAACCATCTTTGAGCATTTTAAAATCTTTACACATGGCGCACAGATGCGCTTTTAACGCCGCAATGGGGATAAGCCGGGCCACCTTCAGTAACAAGTCTATAGTTGGCTGATGCCAAAACACCAAACGATTCGGTTTGCCAAAATGCGAGCCTGCCTGGTGAAGTAACCAGTCGAACAGGCTTTGATTGTCGGTAATAGCAGCAAGGATTTGCTCAATTTGTTCGCTATGTACTTCATAAAACTGGTTATATTTAAGGCTCTTGGGGGTTAAGTCAAATTCATTACTGGGTGCACTGGCATTAGATTCATATAGCGCGGGCCAAAAAACCAATACAAACAACATACGCCAGAACTGATTTTCTCCATGAAAAGCGTTACAACCCTGACGGTGATACCAGGCAATTGCCCCCTGCTCAGGATAGCCAACATAGGCCTCATCCAGTGCAATCGGCGCGCCGCTTTGACGCAGCATATCGGTTAGTACTGAGGTACGCTTAGTGGTGAATTTCAGCGCTGAGAAATCTTCGGCAAATATCAGCAGCTCTTCATTTTGTGGGCAGGCCAACACCGCATCCAGCTGCGCCTGGCAAGCTTCATACTCCCCAGCTCCGTATAAAGCACGAATATACTTTTCCTGAGCTTTTGGGTGGTTACTGAGCTTAAGCATTGCCATTGCTAATTCGGCGTCATCCTGCTCCAGCTGACAAGCCAGTTTATGCGTTAAATCATCACGCCAGGCCTGGGCCATGGGTCCCTCAGCGACTGGCACCTGCTGTTCGCAAATTTGCTTTGCCAATGACAATTTGCCTGCCAAATCCCGAGTTTTCAGGTTTTTGCTCTGGACAAGATAAAAGTAAGCACTTTGCGCCTCTGCCAGTTCCGAAAAGTGCGCATTACCGGTGGCAACGCCCTGGCGCGTCTGCATCACACCCAGGTCGCGCAATGAAAACTGCTGCAAGGTGCCACCCAGTTTGCCAAAAAACAAAAACAACCAGTATTCAAAGTCCGCTTTGACTGGCGCTGACAGGTGCGCACGAAAGACTGATGTATCCGTCAGGGAGGCGCTTTTGCTTTGCGTATACACAAACTCAACCCATAGGTTTTTTTTCGCTGATTTCGCCGGCGCTGCCACAGAAATGTTGCCTGACGAAATCAGCTCAGCGACAATAGATTGCAACTGCTCCTTTGTAAGCTCAGCCAGCAGTACATCGCTATCCTCATCTTGTGCCACACAAATCAGGCCCTTGCGCGCCAGTGCAAGCAGCGCTGTATCAATATCGTTAATTTCTGCGTAGTTAAGCTGGGCCCGGGTCACAAATACGCGCTTGCGATTAATGATCCGCAGCAACAGACACAGGCAATCTTCATCCAGAGAGGTAAGCTCTCTGAACAACGTTTGCTGCGCTGGGCTCAGCAAATGAAGGCTGGTTTTTGCGATAAACCCCTGCAGCTCATTGAAATGGGCGAGGTAATACTTTTCTGGTAACGCTTTTAACATAGACAACCAACCCTGAAAACCAAAACACTGTATACTATCACAGTAAAATCCTAAGCTAATCTGATATGAAAGCAAAGCCCGTTGTTATGCAATATTAGTTAAACGCGCGTATGGTGGTTGAGAGGACAGAGTTTTAAAACGGGGCCGCAGCCCCGAAGTAAAGATTAGTGACTTTCCTGCTCTGAGAGGTGTTTCTCACGCTGATATACCAGCACAGAAGCGATACGCAATGCACCCAGTACAAATAAAAACACCGAAAATGCGTAGATCATGTCTGGTTTAAGGTCATGCTTAAACAATGCAATCAGGATCTCCCGGATCACAAACACAATCGCGCCATCGACAATAAAAGTCAGCCTGAGGCGATGAGTGTTAAAGTACTCAACCAAAGAGCGAGACAGCTCAATCAGAACATACAGAGTCAGAACATCTGCAATGATATCGATGTAATGCCCGGTAATTCCTTTAAACGCCAATAGCTTCCAGGTGGTCACAAAGAGTTGCAGTGTGCCAATGGCTATGCCAATGATAATAAAGAGTAAGATGACTGCGAAGATTGCATCAACAGATTTATCAAAAACCACTTTTATTTTATTGCTTATCATGGTGTCAATTAACTTAGTTTAAGGTTAACTACACAGTGCAGGCTGCGCCCAAACTGTACAAACTTCACTCACCCTGAGCAAAGCCGCGCGATAATAAAGCTAAGCGCAGCAATTAGCGAGCATTATTTTGTTGCTCTTCATTCTGTTATTCTTCGACCAGGATATGCTCATACTCCAGGTGCTTTTTCAGGCAGCTCAGCAGCGCCTCAATCGACACAGGTTTACTCAGATAATCATTCATGCCGGCTTCAAGGCATTTTTTCTCATCGCCCACCATGGCATTGGCGGTGAGCGCCACGATGGCAATGTCCATGTTTGACTTACCCGCCTGTCCTTTACGAATGGCTTTGGTGGCATGAAAACCGTCCATTTCCGGCATCTGGCAATCCATCAGAACCAGCGAATAGCCTTCTGAATGTTGATAATCTCTCAGGTTGCGTAGTGCCTCATTGCCATCGCTCACGACATCAACGTATTCAATGTCGAGCTTTTGCAGCATGCTTACTGTCACTATCTGGTTAACCTGATTGTCTTCTGCCAATAAGATGCGTGGTTTGGGTGCCCATTTAACCTTTTTCGTATCCTGATGTGGGTCTTTCATACTCTTCAGATAATGTGTCGTTACCAGTGGTTTAGCATTTGCCAGCGCCTCACCATCATCGGCAACCACAGACAAGGCGTTAAACAAGTCCTCTGTTGTTGCAGGTTTGGGAAAGTACCCTGAGAACCCCAAATCTGCGAAATAAGAGGCATCGCCCTGGTGACCAATTGAGGTCATCATAATGAGTTTTATTCCCTGAAAACGCTTATCTTCTTTGATAGTTTTGCCTAATTGCGCGCCATCCATATTGGGCATCTGCATATCCAGCAATGCAATATCAAACATTTTGCGTTGACCATCGTGATAGCGCTTTTCACACTCAGCCAGCGCGGCGATGCCAGAAGACGATTCAAACACTTGAGCGCCCCAGTGTCTGAGCTGTTGCCCCAATACCGTACGGTTCGTCTGGTTATCATCCACGACCAGTAGCTCAAGCTGAGACATATCCAAGTCTGGCAGTATCTGCTTTGATTGCGCACTTTTCTCAAGTAACACAGAAAATGTAAAGGTACTCCCTTCACCTTCAGTGCTGTGAACCGAGACATCGCCGCCCATCAGCTGACACAACTTTCTGACAATCGCCAGGCCCAGGCCAGTGCCACCATATTTTCGCGTCGTAGACGAATCAACCTGAGAGAAGGAGTCGAACAGGGCCGCGCTTTTGGCTTTGGGGATCCCTATACCGGTATCTGTTATGGCACACTCCAGGCGCAGCACATTACCCTCCTGCCTGATCAGTTTTCCCTGAATAATCACTTCGCCCTGCTCAGTAAATTTAATCGCATTGCCAACCAGATTTGCAAGGATCTGTCTGATCCTGCTTGGATCCCCTTTGGCCATACTTTCTTCAATATCCAGGGTGTCCAACACCAGCTCAAGGCCCTTGCACTGAGCCTGTAAAGCCGCAGACTCCGCAAAGTCTTCAAACATGCCTCGCAAGTCAAAGTCGAGCATTTCAAGCTCTAACTTGCCTGCATCCACCTTAGAAAAGTCGAGTATGTCATTGATCAGGTTAAGCAATGAGTTGGCGCTACTCATCGCAAGTTTAACCCTGTGTGTTTGCTGCTCATCCAGTTCATTACTGAGCAACAGGTTCAGCATACCTAATACCCCATTCATGGGTGTACGTATCTCATGACTCATGGAGGCCAGAAACTCACTTTTCGCCCGACTGGCCTGCTCGGCCTGGCTTTTTGCCTCTGCCAGCGCTCGTTCCTGCGCGATTTCTTCAGAAATATCCTGAATAATCCCTACATAGGCAACCAGCTCTCCCTTGTCATTGCTCACAGGGGCGATGTGCAGATTGTTCCAAAATGGCTTGCCATGCTTGGTGTAATTCAGAATAACGGTGCGGTGCGCCTGGCGGCTTTTAATTGCCTCGACCATACTAGCGACAGCTTCAGGGGCACTTTCTTCCCCCTGTAAGAACTTACAGTTAGTGCCCAGTACTTCTTCGCCATAGCCGGTGATAGTGGTAAATGCACTGTTGATAAAAGTCAGTGGCAGACCCTGAACTTTGGCATCTGAAATTATAATACCGACATCACAAGATTCGATTGCGTAAGCAAGTAAATCGTTATGCTCTTTTGCCTGACTTAATGCTTCCTGATACATTTTTTGATCTGTGATATCAGTCAGAGAACCGGACATACGAATCGCTTTTCCCGACTCATCGCGCAGTGCCAGCCCTTTTGAGCGAAAGTATCGATAGTCATTTTGTTTGGTACGCAAACGAAACTCAACGTCAAAGCCGCCTTTACCATTCAAATGATCCTGCAGCGCAGAGAAAGTCGAACTTCTGTCTTTTGGGTGTAAATGCTGTTCAAGCACTTCAAAGCGATCTGGAAAGCCTGTGTGATCTGATGGACTGTAACCTAGTAACTCTCGGTATCTCGGCGAGTAGAATACATCTCCGCTTTCAATATCCCAATCCCAGATCCCATCATGGCTCCCTTCAATTGCCAATTTAAAACGCTCTTCGCTTTTTTTGATCATTTGCTCTGAGGTCTGAAGGCGTTTGAACGGGTTAAGCAGTAGCTGGCGACCAAAAAACAGCAGAAGCAGAAAAGATAAAGAAAGCCCAATAAAAATAGCCTGACCTAGCTCAACAATAAACGCAAAGACACGGTCGTCAATGGTTGACTGGCTAATCATCAGACTGACATGAATATCTGTGCCCGGCATTTGTGTATTGTGCAGCACAACATACTCAGCACCGGGCGCTGCATTACTGTAATCAACCCACTGTCCGGACAATTCGACTGCCAGGGCCTGATTACTCAGATCCAGTGCCAGGAGATTGGCCAAGTCAGTATCAAACTCTGCAACCAGTACGCCCTCTGTAAATCCGTTGTACTCTATGGGTACGGCAATGACAAAACTAAATAACTGCGCATTACGTTGTAAAATTACTGCGTGAGGTAATCGCCCGTCTAGCAGCAGCTCAAGCCAGTCTCCTTCTTCGCCGAGAGTTGGCGATACCTGACCACTGCGATATACCGGCTCGCCAAGTACATTGTACAAGGACAAGGGTTCTTTTTTCCCCAGAATCCGATACTCCCCAAGGAAATCAGACAAAGAAGCGCGTGAAATATCTGACCCCATAACCCCGTTGGCTAAAACCGGGTATTGCGCCAGATCTTTGAGCAGTACCAGCCGGGTACGTAAAAACTGTCCCAGATTACTGACCCCCAATCGCGCTTCGGTCTGACGCACTTCCGTTTGTACTTGCCGAATGGCAGTATCAGCGTGATTGCTAAGCATCACCAGACTCAAGGACACAGACAATACCAGACTACACAATAAGAATGCATAGAATGCTTTGTCGGAGCTCATCTTAAATAGCGAATTCACAGCTCTATTATTCATTAGTTATTTAGCACCTTGATGCTCCCGTCAGCGTTATAGCGGGCCATACATATGTCGTCCAGGCCCAGTGCTTCATGGGCATCCGGCTGCGACTCTGACCAGGGTGAAAATGGTTGCTTGTAAACTTTGAGCAGCCCCTGAACCGGCTGCTTAAGGTTTTCAAGCGCAGTACGCAACGCGGCTCTGTCTTGTTTGACCTCACCACTTAAGGATATTTGATCGAATGCACCAAGTAAGACTCGGCCCAGATCATAGCCATGGATAAACCCGGCGGGGGACTGAATAAAGCGACCATCAACCACTTTGTCTGGGTAAGCGGTTACCAGCTGCTGCCACACCTGGGCTGCAAATTCATTGTGAGGCCGTTTCTGAAAGGAAAAACAACTTTGCAGAAAATGTAAGTCTATGCCCGCACGCAGCTCGTCGGATACCTGAGCGAAAAAGTTGCCACCCGTTATGCCCCAGTGACTGATGATAGCCGGGCGCTGCGCCTCTGGTATCTGTGCAACTGCCTTGACCAGCTGTTTGCCCTCCAGTGCATTGCCCACAAAAATCACACAATCATGGCCGTTACTGACAATCTCTCGCAGCATGATTTTGGTGGCGTTCATTTTCATATTCCAGTTAAACCAGGTCACGGGGGCCTCGGGTTTATCCAGAGCCCGGGTGATGGTCTGATAATTTGATTTACCCCAGGGAGTGCGCTCCAGTAACAGGTGCAGCGAACGACATTGCTTTTGTCCGGCGAATTCCACCAGTCTCAACCCGGCTTTGGTGTCATCAATAGAGAGTCTAAACACCCAATTGTTGCCATCCGGATACCGTGTTACCGGTCCGCCTGCGGCCCAAGGCACTAAGAGTAAAATGCCCTGCTGATTGATAAACTCACGATGTTTTATGTATGGCGGTGAATGTAATCCGCCCAGCACCAATAACGCACTGTCGTCCTGCAAAAAGCGTCTCATAGTCAGTAAACTGCGATTACTATTGCCCCTGTGATCCTTTTCCAGCAGTTGCAACCTGAACCCCTGAACTTCAAAATTGCGTTCACTGAGCGCACTATTAAAGCCCATTTTCATGGCTTCGGCCGACGCACTGTGATTACTGTAATCAGAGTCATGATAAATATGCAGCACTGGTCGTTCTGCGGCATCTGCCAGCACACAGAAAGTCACAATGCAGAGAAAAACAGCAAGCAGTGTCCGTTCCATATTCATAAGCGCGTTAAGTACCTGATTACTTAAAGTTAGACTATTTCATAAAGATTGCTTAGCACAACACTCTGTTAATCTTTTCTAGTCCGGATAATAATACACCTCGATAGGCTGGCTACGTCCAGTGAGCTCAACCATGGCAACCCGTTTAAGCTGTGTCAGCCGCGACTGATGAACACTTTGCTCACTGATCAGCAACGGGTATTTCAATTCTTTGGTTTTACTCTCAATCCGTGCAGCGACATTGACGGTGTCGCCAATTACAGTGTAGTCCATACAGCTGCTGCTACCCACGTTACCCGCGATTGCATCGCCGCTGTGGATGCCAATCCCAATCGCGATGCTCGGCAAGCCCTCTGCGATGAACTCCTGATTTAGCGCATCCAGCGCCTGAAGCATTTGTCGGGCCGCTTCTATTGCATTTTTAGCATTGTTTTCTTCTTTCTGAGGTGTCCCGAATACTGCCATGATTGCATCACCAATAAATTTATCAATCATGCCCTGGTGGATAAAAATAACGCTGCTCATACGAGAAAAGTAGCGGTTCAGTAATTGCGTGACCACTTCAGGATCATGCTGCTCACAGAGCCTGGTAAAACCCCGGATATCCGCCATCAGCACAGTGACATCACGTCTTTCACCGCCTGGTTCAATATCGACCTCGCCCCGTTCAACCGCTTTTACCAGTTGCTCAGGTAAGTAGCGTAGCAGACGCTCCCGATGACGCAGTTTGGTATAGGTGCCTGTGATATAACTGGACAAAGACCATGCTAAAAAACCAGAGCAGATAATGATCACCTGTTCGTGGAGCTCTATGGCTCTGGCTGTGTGACTGTGCTCCAGTACTAAGGTCCCGGTCACCACGCAACAGAATGTTGAATAGTAAATGATTAACTTGCCCTGGCGAAACGCACTCATTATATTGAACAACAACAGGACACTCACCAGCATGAGCTCAAATTCGGTCTGATGCAGGTCATGTAAAAAGTGTTTAAAAACGTCCAGAGACTCAACTTCAACAGACACTGTCAGAATGATGGCGTAATCAAATAAGATAGAGACATATTTGAGCCAGGGTTTATAGCCTTCTGAGCGTGCCCAGTGCGCGACTAACCCGCACCAGCAAGTCACCACGGCGAGGGTGATCAGGTCAACGACCACCAGCGTGGTATCCCATCCAATACTGTATAAGCCAATGGCCAGCTCAGTCAAAAACAAGGCTACCAGGCCAAAAAAGCGTAATTTATTGACATGACGCTCCATGTCCATTTCACGCCTTTGATAACAATCAGTCAGCAGTTTATCAAAACTGCTGTCTATGTCCTTTAACCACTTCATCGTCAGTTAGCCAGCTCACAGGGTTTCCAACAGTTTAGCCCTAAGTCGCGCTAATATTTAGCTTTTGTAGCATGTTTTTATACATCCTGGTTACCGCCGCAGGCCCAAGCTCCGGGTTATCTATGATCAGATGATTGAACTTGGGTGATGAATTCAGTTCAATCAGATAATAACGATCATCCTGACCAAGAATAATATCAAAGCCAACAAAACCGATATTTGCCAACTCAAACACCGGCTTAACAAACTCAAACAAGGCCGTGAGCAAAGCCTCATCCTGCTCCAGTGTGGCGACTTCATTTTTCTCCCAGTAGCGTACATTAAATGTCTGTGCCATCCCTCTTTTATACGCCAGCAAAGGTTCACCAAAACCGCACACCAGACGATATTCAGCCTTGTTTTCAACATAAGCCTGCGCCAGCGCCAGATAATCATAGTGCTTTGACTGACCGTTAAATATCTCACCAAAGGCAGCAACAAGTGATGGTTTATCCTGGCATAAGTGAACATTCACACCCAGTGCACCGCTATTGCTTTTGATGACCACCGGATAGCCAAATGTGCCCTCAACCGCCGCCACAATCTCGTCCATGGTTTGGTACTGCAAATAGTGCTTGTACTCGTCCGGTACATTGGGGTCGAGGAAAGAAAGAGTCTTGGGCATAGTGACAGCTTGATTAAATGCCTGGTATGAGTGCATTTTATCCCGACACAGACCATAGATGGATTCAGAGTTAAAGGGGGTTTTATTGAGCTCAAAATACTCAACACTATGGTTAAAGTATACCCTCACCAGGTTTTGTTCATGGTCGATACACTCGTACCTTAAATCCAGTTGTTTACATGCCTCTATCAGGCAGGCGACCTGTCTCTCCAATTTAACTCTCCGTTTTCGGCAGCACTGTGCCACCACCTTTCGTGGCGGCAAGTATCTCTGCGAATAGCCAGTTTGGCAAGCCTGCAGATTAAGTTTAACCCGGCATAAAAAAGGAGGCCAGGCCTCCTTAGATTGGGTTGTTATCCGTTGCTTAGCTGGGGTCGCCACCCGACATCTGACTTTGAATATAGTTCGGCAAGCCGACAAGTTTAATCAGCCCAAGGTGCTGTTCCAGCCAGTAAATATGGTCCATTTCAGTGTCGTCCAGCAGGGCTTCGAGCATCTCGCGCGATACATAGTCCTGCTCTTCCTCACAGACCGCAATTACTTTCTTAAGGTGATCTTTGACTGTGATCTCTGCTGCCAGGTCGTTTTCAAGCATCTCCTGAACGTTTTCTCCCACTTTAATGGGCGCTCTGGACGCCGTATCAGGTGTGCCTTCAAGGAACAAAATACGTTCAGTGATCCGCTTGGCATGATCCAGCTCTTCTTCATATTCATGGGCCAGCTTATGGTGCAATCTGGACAGCCCCCAGTCTTCGTACATTTTGGAGTGAGCCAGATACTGGTCCATTGACGATAGCTCCAGAGTCAGCTGCTTGTTGAGTAAATCAATTACTTTTTGAGAACCTTGCATGTCTTACTCCTCAATTTGCGATTGCAGATAGTTTTCTATACCGCAGTTTTTGATGAGGAATTGCTGGGTTTCCAGCCAATCGACATAGTCTTCCTCATATTCCAGAATATCCTCGAGCAATTCGCGACTGACATAGTCCTGCTCTTTTTCACACAGCTCAATGGCACTACGTAGTACCGGCAACTGCTCCATTTCGAAGGCCATGTCGCAACTAAGCATTTCTTCGGTATGCTCACCAATACGCAATTTTTCAAGATGTTGCAGGTTTGGCAGGCCTTCCAGAAATAAGATACGCTCAATTAAGTCGTCGGCCTGCTTCATGTCTTTGATGGATTTCTTGTAGGCTTTCTCGTTGAGCTCTTCAATGCCCCAGTTTTTCCACATACGAGCATGCAGAAAATATTGGTTGATGGATGTCAGCTCGAGTGTTAACACCTGATTTAATGCTGCTATTACTTGCTTGCTACCCTGCATAGGGCCCCCTCAATAAGAAATAGTTAGACGCCTTATAAACCTAGAACAAAATTGCAACTTAGCAAGACCGATTAAAACTAATAAATTTCTTAATATATCCTTTTAAAATAAATAACTTATAAACTTAGTAAGAACAATTTTCATTGCGAATAACAGTCCTTGTTTAACTACTTTCATTTTACAAAACGCCAGTTGCAATCAATTTAGCTTTTTGCACGTTTCTATCCCTAAGCGTTTTGCCAATCGCACCAGATTTGCCCTGTCAACAGACAGTTCACGCGCCGTTGCAGCCCAGTTCAGCCCATTGCTCTGTAACCGCGTCTTGATCAGGTTTTTCTGAAATGCTTCCGTAGCCGCCTTTAATGTTTGCTCTGCTGGCAATGACACGGACAAAGTATCGCTATTCGGGCTAGCTGTCAGCTCACTCGCGACATCAGTTCGCCACTGAGCACCATGGGTGATATCAACCAGCACAATATCTTGCTCCCGGGCGGCATGTTTTGCTTTTAGCGCCGCCCGGCTGAGCACATGCTCCAGCTCGCGAACATTACCCGGCCAGTCGTGTGCTTGCAGTTGTTTCACAAAAGGATCTGACAGGACCAGTTGGCGTACCCCCAGTTTTTTGCGCAGTTGTTCAACAAAAAAACCCGCCAGCGGCACGATATCCTGAGCCCGGTTTTTCAACGGCGGAACCTGGAGCGGGTAAACACTCAGGCGATGAAATAAATCGGCGCGAAAGCGACCGGTTTCGACCTCCTGACGTAAATCCCGGTTAGTTGCAGCGACTATCCTGACATCTACGTATTGAGGCTTGTCTGTGCCGACAGGCTGAATTTCGCCGCTTTGTAGCGCCCGCAGCAGCTTACTTTGCATGCTCAGTGGCAGCTCACCGATTTCATCAAGAAACAAAGTGCCACCGTGAGCAACCAAGAATTTACCTTCGCGATGCCTGTCGGCACCGGTAAACGCGCCTTTACGATGGCCAAAAAACTCACTCTCAGCCAGGTTTTCGCTTAAAGACGCACAGTTGACCTGGACAAACGGACCCTGACAGCGCGAGGAGTGCTCATGAATACGTCTTGCCACCAGCTCTTTACCTGTGCCTGTTTCCCCCTGGATCAGCACGCTCAGTTCAGAGTTGGCAACCAGATCAATATCCTGTTTAAGCCGTTGCATCACCTCACTGTCGCCTATCATAGTAAAACTCTGGTGACTGATCTCTCTGAGCATCGCCATACCGTGCCGGGCTTGTTCAGACAAGGTCACCAGGTTCAGTGCTGTTGCAAAATGTGCTGCAATGAGTGACTGCAGCATCGCTAACATTGGCAACGCAACGCCTTCAAAGGCGCTGGGCGTCAGACTGTCAAAAGTAACCATGCCAAGCAACTGCTCGTCCTGATATAACGAAAACCCCATGCAGGCGTGTACAGGTAATGCCCCGGCAGTGGCCAGCAGCATCCCGTCATAAGGATCCGGCAACGAACAATCCGCCGCGAATACCTGCGGCTGCTGAGCACTGGCAATAGCGGCCAGTCTCGGATGGTCCTTGATAACAAATCGCCGCCCCATAGCTTCTGGCGCAAGGCCTGAGCACGCAAGCGGATAGGCAATCCCCTGCTCGCAGCGCAAAACTGCAATGGCATCTGCCGTCACCACACTTTTTACAACACGAACCAGGGCCTGACTAAACGCCCCGATATCGCCCGCTTTAACATGTGGCAGTTGTTGAGCCAGCTCAGTGCTGATACCGAGCAGGTGTGATAGCGTTCGTTGATCCACGTCAATATGACCCACTAAAGTTTTTAAGACACATTTAGTGTAAGTCATTATGACTCATGCCGGCAATTAAAAAATCATATCACCTTGTTTTATAAAAATAAAAACATTGGCATATTTCATGCCCTTATCTAAGGAGTTCGACTCACTGTGTTTTACAAGGGTAATTATGAAGCTTTATCATCGTGCACTCCCCTATGCCAACCAATGCCTGATACTCAGCCTGATTGGTTTTGTGCTGGCCATTATGGCCAGTTATGTCTTTGACCACTCACTGTCTTTATCGACACAAATTGCGGCCCACATCAGTACTATTGTATTTGCCACCCTACTCAAAGTTAGCTACGTAGCAAGGTGCTTTTGCCAGTATAACCTTGGCCTGGAGGTGTGCTGATGACTCTGCTCAATCTTGATGAACCGATTCCACGCGTAGCCAAATGGTATCAATTACACCATGCACCTGTGCTGATGCTGGCATTTCGACCCCTGTTTTTACTGGGCAGCCTCTGGGCCTGCAGCGCGATGCTGGTGTGGTTTGCAATACTAAGTGGCTATCTGAACTGGTCTGCCCCCTATCCGGCAACCCTGTGGCATGCACACGAGATGATATTTGGCTTTGCCAGCGCAATCGCCATTGGCTTTTTGTTTACTGCGGCAAAAAACTGGACGGGCGTCAGTACGTTAAACGGCTGGCCATTACTGGGGCTCTGTGTGGTCTGGAGCAGTGCCCGGATTGCCGGGGTATGGTCAGCCCAGCCTTTGCTGTGGCTAATTGTCCTGCAAGGTGCCTTCTGGTTAATTGCCATTTGTCATTTCACCTGGGTGGTTGTCCAGGTTCATAACAGCAAAAACTACCTGTTTGTTCCTGTATTGGCCCTTCTGGCAACTCTGAATATCGTGTTTATCGTCGTGCTTGATCTGCAAGCTTTTGAACTGGCGGGCCTGCTCAGTCAGATGGCTGTTCTGGGGTTCACCATACTGATCAGTATACTGGGTGGCCGCGTGATACCCTTTTTCATCTCCCGAGGTCTGGGACTGGCACAGCAACAACGTACTCCCCGGCTCGATAAACTACTGCTGCTTGTTTCGCTGACAGGTGTGGCTGGATTTTTTGCTCATCACTTTATGCAGCTTACTGTCATGCCCGGTTACCTGTTGATCCTGGCCGGGCTATTACATCTGGCACGTGCAGCTGCGTGGTTTCAGCGTCGTTTATTTATGGTGCCATTACTGTGGTCACTCTATCTGGCCTATCTGATGATGGCCCTCGGCCTGATTGGTTTTGGCAGTGCCTACTTTAACACCAGCTGGCAGGCCAAAGATGCGCTACATCTGATCACCATAGGCGGTATGGGCATGATGATCCTGGCTATGATGGCCCGGGTTGCACTGGGCCATACTGCCCGCCCCTTAACGCCACACCCGCTGATGTCAGTGGCATTTTTGCTCATTCTCACAAGCGCGCTGATCCGCAGTATGCTGCCCACATACATTGGCGCGCACCTGGCCTGGCAACTCAGTGCCCTGATCTGGTCTGCCAGTTTTGCGCTGTTTGTCTTTATATATGCTCCCATGCTGGTCGTTAAGCGCCGGGATGGGCGTCGCGGTTAGTTTTAATTTTTCGTGCATTTATTCCACTTCAACGGGAAGTGGACTTTTTAGGAGTTTTTTATGCTTTCTCAACGAACTATAACCCTGGTTAAACAGTCTATCCCCTTGCTGGCCGACGCCGGCGTCGAGGTTACTGAACACTTTTACCAGCGTATGTTCGCTCATAACCCAGAGCTGCTTAATGTTTTCAACCTCAGCAACCAACGCTCTGGCAGGCAGCAATTCGCCTTGTTTAGCGCACTCGCGGCCTATGCAACCTATATTGATCAACCTGAGGTACTGGCCGATGCCATTGATCGCATTAACCACAAGCATGCCAGTCTCAGTATACAACCACATCACTACCCCATAGTCGGTGAGCATCTGCTCGCAACCCTGCGGGAAAAATTTCCCCAGCAGTTTAACGCAGATATAGAGCAAGCCTGGGCCGAAGCCTATGCCTTTTTGGCCGATCTGTTTATTACCCAGGAAGAAGGGATCTATCGCCAGGCCGAGCAACACCATGGCGGCTGGCGGGGCACGCGCCGCTTCACGATCAGTCAAATTGTTCAGGAGTCTGAACTGGTTAAGAGTTTTTACCTGACACCCAGTGATGAGCAGGCCGTCATGCCTTATCAGGCAGGACAATACCTGGCAGTTCAGTGCGACATTCCGGGCCAAAACCATCGCCAAATCCGCCAGTATTCTTTATCACATGCCTCTAATACCCGGTTCTATCGTATCTCAGTCAAACAAGATAACCTGGTTTCCGGCTATTTACACAGTTTGCACGAGGGTGATGAACTGGATGTTATGCCGCCTGCGGGTGACTTTGTGCTCAAACAAACAGACACGCCCAAGGTATTGATCAGTGCCGGGGTTGGCATTACGCCTATGATGGCGATGTTACATACCCTGGCTGAGCACCGCAGCAATCAGGCGGTGGTTTTTCTGCATGCCTGCCGTACCGAGGCGCAACTTAGCTTTAACACAGAACTGGCGAAAGCTGTTCAATCTTTGCCAGCACTGAGTACTTATACCTGGTTTGAAAAAGGTGCAACCGGAGCCAGCTCAGAACAAGGCTGCGCCGGACGCATGCTCCTGGCACCATTGAGTAGCACACTGCCAGTTAACAGCGGCGAATTCTACCTGTGTGGTCCAACGCCCTTTATGGCCGACCTGAAACAACAGTTGCTGGCGCTGGGCGTTGATGAAGCGCGTATACTGTACGAAGTATTTGGTCCGCATGAGAGCCTGTGATCTACCCTAATATTGCCATAAAAATCTGATAGTATAGTAAACACTCTGGGCTGCCTTACCCTGGCAGCCGCACAGCAAAAGGATCCTTTTATGAGTGTCGCTATTCAATTTAGTAACCCGGCCAGGGTGTTAGTCGTCTGTATGGGCAACATCTGCCGTTCTCCCACCATGGAAGCAGTATTGAAACATGCTGCCATACAACAGGGACTTAACCTGGAAGTCGATTCTGCGGGCACCATTGCCTATCATCAGGGCAACCCGCCTGATCGACGCAGTGCGGCTGCCGCTCATAAACGCGGCTACAACCTGTCATCTATCACAGCCCGACAGGTTCAGCCCGAGGACTTTGCGTACTTTGATCTGATCCTGTGCGCTGATGAACAGAATCTGGCAGACCTGCAATCCAGATGCCCGGAACAATACCTGCACAAACTGACATTGTTTCTGCGCTATGGCGAACAGTCCCAAAGTGAAGTGCCGGATCCCTATTATGGTGGCGGTGACGGGTTTGAACTGGTGTTAGACCTGGTTGAGCAGGCCAGTAACAGGATCATTGCAAAACTAAGCTTAACCCAGCAGAGCCGTTTGTAAACTGGCGGCTCATTCATGCAGTGATACACAGTGGGCAAGAATTGACTCGGTCAGTTCCGGCTGGGAAATGGGTTTGGCCACCACAGCGTCAAACCCTAAATCAATGTAGTGTGATACATCGCTTTCAAATACATTGGCGGTAACCGCTATCACAGGCACAACCGGCCACTGAGCTCTGATCACCTGAAACGCCTCAATGCCACCCATCACGGGCATCTGAATATCCATCAATACCAGCTGGATCTCGGCATGCATTTTCTCAATTGCATCCTGACCATTAACCGCCACGGTTGTTTTTGCTCCCTGACTGACCAGCATTTTCTGGAGGATAATTTGGTTCACGGCATTATCTTCAACGATCAAAACCGACAACCCCTGTAAGGCTGCTTCTGCGTTTGCCTTTTGGCTATCGGGGGCTACTTGTTCCGAGTGCTTTTGTGCCGACTTATCAGGTAGCGGCAATGGTAACACTAAGGTCGCTATCGTGCCCTTGCCTGGCTCGCTGGAAATATGAATGGTACCCTGCATAGCATCTACCAGAGACTTCACGATTGCCAGGCCCAGTCCAACGCCGCCCTTAAGCCGGGTAGGCGAGGCATCACCCTGTTCAAATTGTATGAATAGCCTTTTCAGCACATCCTCCGTCATGCCAATTCCGGTGTCGCTTATCACAATCTCGACCTGTTCGGAGTCCGGCGTTGCGGTAAATGACAAAGATATACGCCCCTGCTTAGTGAACTTAACGGCATTGTTGAGTAAATTAATCAGTACCTGTTTAAGTCGCAGTTCATCGCCTAGCCTAGCCGTTTTCCTGACCTCAAATGTATAACTAAAGTGCAGTTTTTTCTGTTCACATTCATGGCTATAGATATGCTCCAGGGTTCTGCCCACTTTGCTCAAGTCGAATTCATCTATCTCCAGTGCCAGCTTCCCGGCTTCCATCTGCGTAAAGTCCAGAATGTCGTTCACCAGCGTCGATAACATCTCACTGCACATAGTGGCGGTATCCAGCAAAGCTGTACTTTCAGTGGAGCGTTTTTCTTTGCGCAGTAACTGCAGTGCGCCATACAAACCATTAATGGGTGTTCTGAGCTCATGGGACATATTGGCCAACAGTTGCGACTTAGCTTTACTGGCCTGCTCCAGCTCTGCTGACGTCGCTTTCAACTGAACAATCGAGCCATTGAGCGACTTCAGTAAGTCTTCCACGGTTACGTCAGCTTGTTTATTGTGACGATACAAATAGGCAATGAAAGCCAGAAATAATAGTGCCAGCGCGATTAAAGACACAAGCAGGATCTGGGTTTTAAGCTCATTTTGCTTCACCAGTTGGATTTCACCCAGCACCCTGGTCTTATCCAGTGCGTCAAAAACGGTAGCCTGATACTGAGATTTGAGCGCAAAGTACGCCTCATTCAGCAGAATTTGCTGAGCCTGCTGTGCCATACCAGCACGACGCAACGCAAACGCTTTAGTCTCGATTTCAATTAATTTGGTGTTAACCTGAGCGGTGGCAACGATTGCGTCGGCAATGACAGGATCCAGCGCCTCCGCTTCAGATAAGGTCTGATCCAGCGTGTTGGCAATACTGAGATAGCGCTGCGACCACTTTTCATCTCCGGTAAAGGTGTACATGCGCGATGACATCGTCAGCACTTCATCGTAGTAGATGATTTCACTGGTTATTTTCTTGATTGACTGAATATGTGCATTCAGTTCATTGCGCTCATTTAAACTGGAGATCACAAACGGCACTAATGCTGCCAGCGCCATAAACACAATGACCAGCAATAGCAATAACTTGATTCTGAGTTGCTTTACCTGTTTAAGCGGTTCAGTCATAATCAGTGGGCGTGTTTTTGATACTCTATTTACTTGAGTATGTGCATTTTTTTATCGAGTTCAAGCCAGCTTGAATGATCCGCGCCATACTTAGGTGCCCTTATTTCACCCAACAGAGGCCAGCATGACATGTTTAAAACCCATGGTGGGCCTGTCATTTATCAGCTTGATTTTATTAAGTGGTTGTTTATTTGCCCCGCAAGATATTCAGTATTACGACGCTAAATGTAAAATAATGATGCGTAAAAAGACACTGACGAGTGCCCAAATGCAGACCATCAATCAATGTCGGGGCGACGCCTGCGCACTGGTGCTGGCTGGCGCCGGACTAGTCAGTGCTGCCAGCCTGGTACTATCTGGCACCATCGTCATTGCTGCGAATACCGTATCCTGGCTGGAAAGCGTACAAGGCTGTCCAAAGCACCCGACTGCCACATCAGATAGTGGTGAGCGGCAAGCGGACCTCGACACATAACCCACCCTGCGGCCGGTTTTTTAAATAAATATGCCCATGATGCGCTTCCACTATTTCACGGCACAACGCAAGGCCCAAGCCCGTACCACTGGGTTTGGTAGAATAAAATGGGATCAGAGCATTTGCCATAATATGCTCGCTCATCCCCTGACCGGCATCCACAATACTGAGCAACACGTGCTGAGCCGAAAAGCGCACCTCGATAGCAATGGCACCCGGGTCACCACCCGACTCATGAGCATTTTTAAGCAGGTTGATCAGCAATTGTTCAAGCTGGGCCGCGTCGGCGAGCAACTGACGGCTCTGCGGCAGTACGTTCGTTTGTGTGCAACTAAACTGCCAGTGAGCTTGCAGGCGCGCCAGCAACTGTGACAAAGTCACGGGCTGGAGTCTGGGTGCAGGTAACTTAGCAAATTTTCCATAGCCCTGAACAAACTCAGTCAAATGACGGATCCGCTCATCTATGGTTGAAAATACCCGCTCAAGTCGCGCCTCTTCTAGCTTACTTGCTAAAATTTTGCCACTGTGGAGCATCGAAGAAATGGGCCCCAGTGAGTTGTTTAACTCGTGGCTGATGATGCGGATGACCTTTTTCCATACCGCCACCTCCTGACGATTTAACTCGCGAGTCAGCTGCTTGAAGATATAGAGGTGATGAAACTGGTTGTTAAGTAGCAGCTCGCCATTGGATAAATGCCAGGTCTGCTTGTCTGTGCCGTCGGGTTGCAGTTCAAACAACCCATCCATCGCATCCGACATCGCGGCATGCAACGCTGGACTGGCCTGCTGCGCCAGTTTATCGAGCTTCATACCTTCGAGATTATGTTCACAATTGAGCAGCGCCTTGGCACTGTGATTTGAAAACACCACAATGCCCTTATCATCAGTCAACAACAAAGCCTGCGGCGCACTATGTAACACCTTATCCAGCATCAGCTCGCGCTGATAAATCCACTGTTTTTCGTCTCTGAGCTGTTCTGCTGCCTCATTATATAAGTGGCACAACCTGCCCAGCTCATCGTTATTCTGATAGGCCAGTAAGGTTGAAAAATCGCTGTCTTTAAAATTGAGCAAGCCACTTTCAAGCGCCTGCAAACCGGCAAATAATTTTCGTGTCAGCAGTTTGAGTATACCTGCCCCGGCTAAAATGGCCGATGACAGAACACTGAGCCAGGTTTGCCAGCCAATAACAAGCAGCAACGGCACGCTAACAATGATCAGAGTCAGCGCCAGCGATAATTGCAGTTTTTGCGCAATAGATAGTCCGGGCAGCTTCATTTTAGTAATCAATATCATGTTTTTGCAGGCGCCGATACAAGGCCTGGCGACTCATACCAAAATGGCGTGCAACTTTGGCAATGACCCCATGAAATTGCCGCATTGCTGCCTCAAGTTCCGCTTTACCGGGCTCTTGCTTGCCCGTCGCAGGCTGTTCGGGGCGCAAAGCTGCCTGCTGTAAACCGAAGTCCTGCGCTTCAAGCAATCCCTGCGGATTAAGCACTGCAGCTCGCTTACAGGCATTCTCCAACTCCCTGACATTGCCCGGCCAATCATAGCTGAGCAACTGGTTTTCCGCGTTCAGACTCAGTTCTCGGCCAGGTAAAAAGTGTGCGATCAGCACCAAGATATCATCACTACGCGATTTAAGCGGCGGTAAATTCAGTTCGATGACATTGAGGCGATAATACAGATCCTGACGAAACCGGCCGCATTGAATATCCGCCAGTAAATCAGCATTGGTCGCCGAGATCACGCGTACATTGACCCGCCGGGTTGCAACGGAACCAAGCCGCTCAAATTCACCTGTCTGCAAGACTCTGAGTAACTTCATCTGACCAGATAAGGGTAAATTTCCAATTTCATCCAGAAACAAAGTGCCACCATCAGCAGCCTCAAAACGCCCGATACGCTGCTTGTTAGCACCAGTATAGGCCCCGGCTTCTGCCCCAAACAGTTCGGCTTCTATTAACTCTTGTGGCAATGCCCCTGCATTGACTTTAATAAAGGGCGCTGCTTTAAGCGCAGAATTAGCCTGAATAATCTCGGCAACTTTTTCTTTGCCGCTGCCATTATCTCCGGTGATCAACACCGCCACATCGGACTTAGCAACCTGTACCGCCATGTCCACAACGCGCTGCATTGCTGCACTGCGATAAATCAGGCCACGCAGATCAGCCCCATCGTTCAGTGTTTCACGCTGTTGCGCAACTCGTTCATACTGTTCGTTTTGCGCTTTTGCTTCGCCTAAGGCGATAAGGTTAGCAACTGATGTGAGCAGCTTTTGATCGTCCCAGGGCTTGGCTAGATAATCCGCTGCGCCAGCTTTGACCAGCTCGATGGCCATTTCCAGTTCGGTCCAGGCTGTGATCAGGATCACGGGTAAATGTGGATTGATAGCACGTAATGCCTGAAATAAAGTTTTGCCTTCTTCTCCGGAGGTCGTATCAGCAGTGAAATTCATATCCTGGATCACCAAAGCAATGCGCTGGTAGCGCACGATCTGCAACGCTTCGAAGGGAGTTAAAGCCGTTTCGACCTGATAGTCATGAAGTTCCAGCAGCAGTGAAAGTGCATCTAACACAGCCTGGTTATCATCGACGACGAGTATCTTATTCATCATTATTATTGTGCTCGTATTGTGTCCGGGAGCCAGCTATATCCATCACTTTGGCTCAGTCCATTCAGTGTAACATAATCTCTTTTATTATCAGTAAGTAATCTCATATCAATTCAAACTGCCTGCAGCTGAAGTAAGTGCACGGCAGCAACCAGGTTGCCACCGTGGGTCAGATTGCAAAGTCAGTTGATACTGACAAAGCCAGCTCAGACACTGCGTGTCGCAATGCTGGGAGAAATATTGGCAGCACGTAATGCAGGCATCAGTACTGAGAGCAGGCTCATCATCAACAACAACCCGGCGGTGATGGCAATGAATGAGTAGCCCAGCGCCGGGACTGAATACCACTGCATCAGCTGCTGCCCAAGTAACACTGCCGCTGCGGTACCCAGCATCAGCCCCATGGCACAGATCAGTGCATTTTCCACCACAAAATAGCGTACAATGGCTGATTTTCTGGCCCCCAGGGCCCGTCGTGTACCAATCTGCTTGGTTCGTTTACTGATATTAAAGGTCGACAAACCAAAAATGCCCAGAGCTGTAACAATCACCAGTACCACAATCAGCGTTATCAGCATGCGCATCATCAGTACATCTTTGGCATCATAGCGCGCTTTTTTCTGATCTAGCCCAGTGATATCACTGATCACCCGGTCGCGGTGACCGGACAACATTAATTCTTCAATCTGACGCATTACCTGGGCGCGCTCTCCGGGGGCAGTTCGGACCAGGTACTTCTGAAAGTTGCCAACCCTGAGCATAGGAATAATGGCCATTTTTTCGCCAAAACTGCTTTTCGGCCACTGGTTGGCCATAGTTTCGACGATACCAATGATGCTCAGCGGATCGGCTCCCCAATAGATCGTTTCACCCAGTCCCTTACCCGCTCCGAACAACGCATCAGATAAAGCACGACTGACAATGACAACCGAGGGACGCGCATCACTGTCGTCAATCACCACCACATCAGCCTCGGTAAAATCTCGCCCCTCAGACACAGACACGCCTAATGTGCTAAGTACATGTTCATCACCCGTCACATAGCCCATGTTAGATCTTTTACTTTCTTGTGGTTCAGGCTTAAGCTGCATACCACCGGAGCTGCCACTGCCCGACAAAGGCACAGAGCTGATCGCAACGGCGTCAATAACACCGGTAATACCGCGCAGCTTTTGTTCATCCAGTTCCACTTGTTGCAGCAAGTCTGACTGCTTATCAAAGTTAAGCGAATTGAACTTGAAAATGTCGTCTTCCGGATAGCCGGTATTTTTATTTAGATAGGTCATCCTGTCCTGAATAATAGATACCGCATTACTGACTATCGCCAGTGTGATAGCAAGCTGCAGGATCAATAACACAGCCCCTAATTTAGAACGCATCAGTGCGTTAATAGTCGGTTTTAGTTCAAACATATAACTGTCCTTTTATTGCACTTTAAGATGTGTAGCGGGTGTGGTTCGGCAGACCAGCCAGGCCGGATAAAGCCCAGCAAGGATGCACGCCGAAATGGCGATAGCGGGCGCACTGAGCAGCATCACCCAATCCATGTTGGCCAGGCTTTCATAATAATCATAACTCTGACGTACCCCGAGCAGGCCAAGTTGGGCGAATAACACACCCAGGCTGCCACCTAGCAGGCCCAGCAAGCCCACTTCCACCAGGTGCTGATAAAATACCTGCCGCTTACTGGCTCCCAGTGCTCGTCTTACACCGACATCTGCAGCACGGCGCATAAATTTTGCCAGCAGCAGACCCAGAATATTGGCCACGCACACCGCCAAGAACATAAAGCTCAGACCGACCAGGATTTTGTTGTCTTCACTGATAACATCGTTGTAGTTCATCCAGGCATTAACGTCTTGTAATCCGTACGATAACTCTTCACGGTTGAAGCGACCCAGCTTTTGCTGCGCTTGCATATAGGCCATCAGCATATCACCATAGGCCTGGCGCTGCGCTGGCGTATCCAGCTGCACCCAGAACTGGATCCAGACCATCTCGGAGTTCATTTTGTCGTTAAAGTCGCGGGTTTCTTCAAATTTCCAGGCATTGGTATTACCCCAGGTATCCACGTCATAGGCCTTCACATGACTGAATGGTACAAACAGTCGCTCTGCCTTGCCAAAGCTGCCATTGTTGAGGTCATAAAATTTGATGGTTGGTCGCCACTTCTGCGTCACGCCCACAATTTCCTGACGACGCTCTCCAAGAAATAATGACTCGCCCACAACATCTGTTTTACCAAATAGCTGCTGTGCCATCTCCTCGTCAATCACAACCACAGGTGCTGCACTGCGTGATTGCGCCTCAGTCCAGGCCCCGCCATGGATAAAGGTCAGGTCAAACATGCTAAAGAAATCACGTCCGGTCACCCGCGCGTTTTCTATGAAGGGCTTACTGCTTGGTGTATTAAGATGGACGGAAAATCCGGAGCGGATCATCGCTGCACGCGCAAAGTCACCGGGCAACGCCTGCAAGTTAATGGCATCCGGGTAGGTTAACTGATATGGAATATTATCTTCCGTTTGCCACGTTTCCCCCTCATCCATAGTTTGCATTTGCACTGCGAATAAACGATTACTCTTTTGTGGGATCGGATCCATAGACATCATGTGATAAACAGACAAAGTCGTCATGGTCACCCCAATGCCGATGGCGATGGCTAATATCATCAGGAAGGTAACCATAGGTGTCTGGCGCAGGCTGCGCCATGCCAGATCAATATAATGTGTAAACATGTTAGCCCCCTGCTGTCATCATGGTGTCCACAGAACGTCCCTGATACAAGGTAAAGTCTGTAACCCGACCATCGACAATTTGAATGTTGCGCGGTGCCCGGCGTGCCAATTCAGGATCATGCGTTACCATCACTATGGTTGCGCCCTCACGGTTGATTTGCTCCAGTAACTCCATAACCTGACGCGCCATCAGACTATCAAGATTACCGGTCGGTTCATCCGCCAGCAAAAAGCGCGGTCGCCCGGCAAGTGCTCTGGCAATCGCGACACGCTGTTGCTGACCCCCGGATAATTGCTGAGGCAAATGTTTGGCCCGTCCCGCTAATCCAACCAACTCAAGACATTCTTCTACGCGACGTTTACGCTCACCCGATTTAATGCCACGATATCGCAATGGCACTTCCACGTTCTCGTACAGGTTTAGGTCTGGAATAAGGTTAAAACCCTGAAAAATAAAACCAATTTTCTGGTTGCGTAGGTCTGCTCTGGCGTTATCGTTGAGTTTGCCAATATCGACCCCGTCCAGGCAGTATTGCCCGCCACTAAAGGGTTCCAGCATGCCCGCAATATTCAAAAAAGTGGTTTTCCCAGAGCCCGAAGGGCCGGTCACCGCCACGAACTCTCCCTCTGCAACATGAAGATTAAAATCCCGTAGTGCATGCGTCTGTACCATGTCAGTTTGATAGACTTTACTGATCGCTTTCATATCTAGCATTGTTGTTATCCTTTTTTATCTCAGTTGCACTAAAGGTGCTTGTTCAAATTGTTCGTAATTAGACACTATGATTTGATCGCCAGGTTTCAGGCCATGCAATATTTCCACTTCATTGACGCTGGATGCGCCAGTGCGCACATCCAGGCGTGTTGCCACTGCCCCCTCAACCCGATAAACGACGTTTCCCCCTGCGTTCATAAATGAACCCCGACGCACTTTTACAACGCCTTCTTTGTGATCCAATAGTATGCGAGCAGACAAACGCTGGTTCTGTCGGATCCCGCCAATATCGCTGTGATCAAAACGTACTCTGGTCGTCACTTCCCGGTTGCTGACCTCCGGAGAAATCGCAGAGAGCTTACCATACACCTCGCTGGCACCAACCTGCAGTACCACACTCATGCCAAGGCCAAGCTCATTGGCATAGCTTTCAGGTACTTGTAGTTGTGCTTCATAGGCGGATAAATCAACCAGTGTCATCAGCGCCTGCTGGGCCGTAACCGCAGCCTTGGTCTGTACCATCAGATTTCCGACTAAACCACTAACCGGTGCATTGATATCCAGTGCATTCACCTTGCGTTGCAGTTCATCCACAACCAACTGCTGTCGTTCGACCAGGTTACTCGCCGCGGCCAGCTCAAATGCCAGCGTATCCTTGCTCAGTGCCACTTCCTGTTGCGCATGACGATAGTTCAGCCTGGCGCGAGCCAGATCGTCCACCGCTTCTTCGAGATCGATCTGGCTGATCAGATTTTTCTGTATGGAAAGCTGTGCCCGTCGATTCTCACGTTCAGCGGCATCCAATGTTACTTTCGCCAGCTCCAGAGCACGATTGAGTGTCAATGTCTCGCGCCTGACCTCCAGTTGCTCTCGTGCCAGGTCATCACGCAACCTTGCCAGCTCTGCCTGCTGCTGTTTCAATTCATTGGTCAGCGCCGGGCTAACGACTCGGGCAATTACTTCACCAGCAGTGACGGTATCACCCGCTTTTACCAATAAATCAACAAAGCCTGCCTCCGGGCTATAAACCTGCGGTGCGTTAGCAGCCACAATTCTGCCACTGGCCAAAATATCGCGTACGAAATCTCCCCGCGACACCGTTGCCACCTGCAGGGCACTGCGTTCAAAGGAACGGCCTGTCGAATCCGCCATTGAAATAGCCCGCGCGGTGACGCCTAAAGCGCCAATCAGTGCAATCGCGCCAGCGGCCTTTTTCCAGCTCACCCTCCCAGGTTTCACCACTAAATCCTGTTGACTGGTGTCTTTAATCATGGGTACTCCTTAGTCTTGTTCACTTCACATTGGTCAGGCTTTGCTTCCAACATTGCGCAGTGGCAAAGCCACAAACCTTTGCATGTCGAAGTGTCCTGTCATCGGTTTAGTAAAATGAATACCAGAGTCGTGCCAATTTTTAACACATTGTTTTTATTGAGTTTAATGAGTTTAGTGACAATGGAAAAGTGTCCGCGGACAGAAAAAGTGTCCGCCATTACTGGCAAAACGGACAGGTTTGAGGACTGACTGTTAAACACCCCGCTGAGGTGGCCGCTTGCTATCGCGGTAAAAATTGGACACACTGCCAGCTTTAAAAATAAAGACCATAAAGAATATGAAGCCCTTATTTCTGATACTAATAATGCTCACTGCCGCCGCTGCGCACGCACTGCCTGATCGTATCGTTTTGATACGTCATGCAGAAAAACAGGCGGGAAAGAACCCGGAATTAACACAACAAGGACAACAAAGAGCACAGCGACTCGTCACGTTACTGGCCCCACTGGACCCGGACCGTTTATTTTCAACAGATTACCATCGTACAAAACAAACATTAGCGCCCTTAAGTGCAGCTACGTCAATCGAGGTGCAATTGTATGACCCAAGCGCACTGGCGGTTTTCGCTACTCAACTTAAAGCGCAATCGGGCACCATCGTTGTTGCCGGTCACAGTAATACGACGCCTGAGCTGGTCAAGTTACTGAGCGGACACTCTGTCAGTATTCGCGAGGATGAATTTCATAAAGTGTTTATCGTAAGCTGGGAAGGTGGCAAAGCCATATTAGAAAAGCGGCATTCCAATTGAGACGTCAATAACAATTGAGAGGAACTTGGTAGCCATAGCCCCCCTCTAAAAGCCTAGTAGCCTGTTTCGTAACTGGCTCGGGCTGTGTTGGTTTGCTCCCAGGAACCGTCTTTGTACAAGATCAGCGCAGAAGCTGAGTTAGTCGTATACGCACGAATAGTAGCATTACAACTCGTCCCACCAGAGCAGTTTGCATCGCCGCTCCACTGCACTTCCTGGATAGGTTTTGCGACATTTTTCAGATAGTAACGGCCATTGGTTGAATTGCCAAACGAGAAGTCAAAACCACCGCAGTTGGGTGTTCCATCACCCCAGGAGTGTGCATTGCTTCCTTTAGGATATACTTCACAAACCAATTGCGCCGAAAATGCTGATCCAGCAAATACGGTGGTTGCAATAAGCGCGCATGCTTTTATTATTGTTTTCATGGTCATTTCCTTTTCTGTTATCTCATTTTTTAGTGTTTAGAACTTCATCTAAGCAGAACAAAAGTGTGAACCCCTTTGCAATTAGGCTTCACACATATCGACTAGTGTCCTGTTTCGTAGAATGCGCTGGCTGCTTTGGGGCGCTCCCAGGTACCGTCTTTATACAAAATAAGTGCAGTTGCTGTGTTACTTGTGTAGGCACGGATGGTTGTTCTGCAGCTGGTACCACCAGAACAGTTCGCATTACCTTCCCAGCGGACTTCCTTGATTTCCTTGGTCACATCTTTGAGATAGAAACGACCGCTCGTGGAGCTACCGAATGAGAAGTCAAAGCCAGAACAATTAGGCGTACCATTGCCCCAGCTGTGACCATTTGATTTAGGGTAAACATCACATACTACCTGAGCAGAAAATGCAGAACCCGCAAATACTGTACCGGCGATCAACGCGAACGCTTTTATTGTTGTCTTCATAATTATTATCCTTATGTTTTTTGTGAATCACTCGATATTGAAATGAAACAAGAAATGCAACATTCGTTAATGAAAGTAACGAAACACCAACACAAAAGTCAACAATAGAAATAACAAAAGACACAATGAAAACAAAAAAGTTACACTTTGGTTATATTTTTTCGCACATAATGGGTTCGCATTCACCTTAACAAGCCAGAAGAGAATTCGAGCTACCTTTATGTTTATTATGAATATATTATTCCAGACAGTACCGGGAATAATAAATATGTGACACTTTTACTCAACAATATGGTTGCAACTCTGCAAGACATATTGTTCACCCTGTTCGTTCCCCCTTTTCAAGTAATGCGATGAGACGCGCTAACCCGGCTCGCATTTTCTGCTCATTTTGACCGGCGAATCCAAGCCGAATATGCGAGTAGTGTTGTTGAGAAAATCGCCAGAATTCATCTTCGGTCTGCACATAAACGCCTCGCTCGGCCGCCCGGACACTCAGTTCAGACACATCCTGATGCACATTAACCCAAAATGCCATACCGCCATCTGGCACAGTAAACGTCATTGGATACCCTTGCGCCTGATAGTGTTTAAGCTCAGACGCCATCGCATCACAGCGCGCATGGTAGCGTTTGGTCATGCGCCTTAAGTGGCGTTCAAACTCACCGGAGGCCATCCAGCTCGCCAGTGCCATTTGCAGCAGAATATCATTTTTATGATTCATCAATTGCTTAAGCAAAATCAGCTGATTGAGCACGTCCGCTCTGGCAACCAGATAGCCCATTCTGGCTCCGGCAAACATGATTTTCGAAAAGGTAGAGACATAAATCACAATCCCGTGAGGGTCGCTTGCAGCCATCGGCTGTAGTGGTGGGCAACGATAGTGAAATTCATGATCATAGTCGTCTTCGATAATGAATACACCATATTCGGCACACAGCTGATATATCGCCATACGACGCGCAACGGACAAGGTCACCATCGTCGGATACTGGTGTAGCGGCGTTAAGTACAGCAGTTTAATCTTGTTCTGTTCGAAGCAAGCACGCAGGTTATCTACGTCTAATCCCTCCTTATCCTGGGCAATACCATGGAGCGTCGCACCGCATGCCTCAAATGCGCAATGTGCGGGAGGATAACCCAGCGATTCCACTGCAACACCTTCACCATTTCTGATAAAGGCTTTGGCAATCAAAAATAAGGCTTCCTGAGAGCCATTGCACACCAGAAGATCTTCACAATCCAGAGCACGCGCGCGTCGCAGATAATGCTGAAGTTGTTGCTTCAAAGCCGGTTCTCCACTGCAATTACCATAGTGCAACTGTGGTACATTCACAGCGCGACAGGCCTGATTGAGATGACGCCGAAACTCATCGTAAGGAAAGTCAGACAAGTCAGCCAAACCGCCTGCAAAACTATACTCGTAAGTTGCTTTTTCTGAACTTCGGGTTTGGATACCTGACAGCGATGACGCAAAGTCGGGTTTAATGTCTCTGATCTGTGTATTGGGCTGCACAACAAGCTGACTGGACTCAATCGGCAGTGCCTGATTCACTCGATATCCACGTCTTTGTGCGGAGCACAACCAGCCCTGCGCGACTAAGTTTTGCAGCGCGGTCATCACGGTATGGCGATTAATACCATATAACTCGGCAAGTTTTCTCGCTGAAGGCAGCGGGTCATTGGGCTGCAAATGTCCCAGCTTAATTGCAACTCGGATCTGCTGTGCCAGTTGAATATACTTAGGTGAACTCTGAGTCAAGGGTGCGCCCGTTAACATATTTACTCTCCCAGCCAGTTCGACAACACCAACTGGTCTAATTAAAAATAAAATTCTGGTTGTTTATAATCTACCAGAAATCACTAAGCTGATCCTAATTGGAATACAGTTATGGAGTACAGATTTATGTTGAAACAAATTTCACTGGGAACAGACAAGGTGCGACTTGAGCCGCTTTCACGTGAACACCTGCCACACTTACGCAAATTCGGGGAACAAACTGAGCTGTGGAGCTGGGTGCTGGATAATTACTGTCAAACGGATAACAAACTCGTTCACTGGTTTGAACAAAATGCACAGTTTGACCCAGACGTTCAGTTACCGCTGGTGATCATCGACCAGCACAGTAATGAGGTGGCGGGCAGCACCCGCTTGTTCAGGTTGCACAAAACCAACCTGAGCGCGGAAATAGGGCATACTTTTATTGGTAAACAGTGGCAGCGGAGCCACATTAATACCCATGCCAAATACCTGCTACTAAAACATGCCTTTGAAACGCTGGGCCTGGTGCGCGTGCAATTGCGCACGCACGAACACAATCAGGCGTCGCGTACTGCAATCGCCCGACTGGGTGCGCAGTTCGAAGGGATTATGATGAAGGATCAGCGTGTTGCGCCCAATGCATTTCGTAATTCCGCTCAGTTTACCATCACAGATGACATGTGGCCGGGCGTGAAGAACAAACTGCAGGGCTGGTTATGAGTTATCCACGTAGTGCTTTTTCACAGCACAATACCGAGCACCTGTGGCAACTGATTGAGGACTGCCCACTTGCCACAGTGATCACCGCAGATCCTGACTGTCAGCTGGTGCATATGCCTTTGAGCCTGAGTCAGGACAAGACCCAGTTACTGGGGCATGCAAATCTGGCCAACCCGTTAACACAACAACAAAACACACAGCAGCACGTATTATTCAAAGGACCGGATGCTTATTTATCCCCCAGCCAGGTTGCCGGGATCATGTTACCAACCTGGGATTACGCCACCGTGCATATCCGCGGACAACTCAAGGAGATCACACACCCGGACGATAAATACGCGACCATGCAGCGCCAGTTAACCCAGTTTGAATCTGAGGCCAATCCCTGGGATATGTCGACGCTGAGCGAACACCAGATAGATAAACTGTTTTCGCAACTGTTTTTCTTTAGCATAGAGATAACGTCAATAACGGGTACATTTAAACTCAGTCAGAACAAGAGTGACGACACCCGTCAGGCCATCGCACATTTACTTGCAACTCAGTGCAACCCGCTTAGCCGCTACTATTAGCAGCAAAAAGCGCGATCAGAGTGTGAGTCAGCGCTATAACCGGTTCATCACACTCATCCTGAGCCCCACAGTTGGCGATCAGTCCGATCGCCACCCCCTGATCGGCCAGATAAACACTTTGTGTGATATAACCAAACTCATTGCCGCCATGATGATATAAAACACCGTCTTCATGCTTTTCAACCATCACGCCTAAACCATAATACAATGCCCCGTCCATAAAGCTCGGCAACCAGCGGGCTGCGCGCAGATGCTTATCACCGACCATATTGCGGTGGATGCGTTCATTAACAGGCTGCGCTTTAACGACTATGGCTTTGAGTAGCTTTGCCATATCCCGTGCGCTTGATGCAACCGGTGCATCCGCTAATGCCGTATTCACAATCAGCTGTTTCGTGTCGTAGCGCTGGCGGTATGGCAGGACAAAGTCAGGCTCGTCCATGTTAAAGAAATAGCCGGACGCCACATCATCCGCCGCAATATCATACCCTTTTACAAAGGTCTCTGTTAAATCCAGTGGCTCAAGCACATGCTCGTGCAGTAATCGGCCAAGAGGCTGTTTTAACTTGTTTTCTATTACCATACCTGCCAGTACATACCCAGAGTTTGAATAGGCAAAGCCATTGCCCGGTTCAAAGTAAGTTGGCTTACCCAGGACAAACTGCAATGCAAACCGGTTTCCCTTGCGGCGCGCCTTGTCAGCCAGTTGCGCTCGAATAAAATCCAGCTCGCCCACGTCATTGTATTCAACGACCCCGGCGCTGTGATTAAGCAGCTGACGTAAGGTCATTTTCTCTATGCCTTTTAGCTCTGTTACGAGGTCGTTTGGCACCCAGGGCAACACAGGCTCATCGAGGCTAAGCAATTGTTTATCATCCAGTATAGCTACCAGCAAACCGATCAACTTTTTGCCTGCACTGCCATTGGGGATCCGGGTCTGGCTGATCATAGGCGCCAACGCTTGAAGATCGGCGTAGCCAGCGCTGGCAGTATATTGTCCGCTGGGCGTTTCGATGTAGACGCTCACGCCGGGAATAAAGTCCGATACTAAATCGGCCAGTAAGAGGTCTACTTGCCTGTGAACGTCACTGTCAGATAGTGTGATTTCACCAGGCTCGGCAGTTTGAGGCCCGCTACAACTGCTGACAAACCAGACCAGCATCGCAAGCCACATACCAACTTGCACCATTTTAATACCCACCTTTTCAGCTCCTTGCTTATTAACGCCCATACAAATTACTTTAATTTTCGGTACAAATACATACACTCACGAGTATATATTTAAATATTGTTGTACTGGCTGGTTGCTCACTGGCACTGACCGCATTACAAAAGGACATTTTTGTTTAATGCAATTTATTCAGTGGCTGCTCACCTGCCGCTGATTGTAATGAGCGCTTTGCTGTTATTCAAAGCGCGGTTTAAACGGACACGGCCCCATGCATGAAAGTAACACGCACAACTATAAGATCCGCACTGCGAACAGTCTGGATTGCCAGAAGCTGGCCGTGCTGGCTGCGCAGGTTTGGCTCGATACTTACGCAACGGATGGGATTAGACCAGACTATGCAGAATACGCGAACAGCACCTTCACCACAGCCTATTTTCAGTCTTTGCTTAAACACTCGGATTACCGGCTGCTTGTCTGTGAACAGGCTGATATGCTGCAAGGCTTTGTGCTGGTCAACCTGGCCGCTCAGTACCAGACGCCAGACAATGGTTATGAAATCGACAAACTGTATGTGCATAGATCATTTCAGGGCAAAGGGGCTGGGCGTGCTCTGCTAAGCCGGGTTGCCAGTCACTATGGTACGCCCATGTGGCTTTACACCTGGACAGAAAACACAGCAAACCAGTTTTATCGCAGACTGGGGGCTAAGCAAATAGGTACACTCAGCTTTGAAGCATTCGGTAGTACAATTAACAATAACGTTTATAAAATATCCACAGTTAAGCACTTATGAGATACGTCAGCCTGTATCTGCTTACAGTGCCAAAAGGAGGGGCGCAGCCCTCCTTGTACCGTATCACTACGACGTTTTACTGATGAGCCACTCCGGCACGGTAGAATGCAGCCAGGTGAGTCTGCAAACGCTGTATGTTTGACCCGTTCCCCAGCGTGCCATCTTCCGCATTCGCCAGCGCCACCACACCCGTTTTGGTGTATGGATTGTAACTCATAATGGTATGGGTACCCGGATCGCCTCCGCCATGACCCACAAACGGACCTTGCCAGAACCAAAACAACCCCTGCGTGTCCATCCAATAGGTCGGCACGTCTGTTTGCACAGACAGCATGGTTGCGACACTGTGCTCACTCAACACGCTGACATTGTCCAGTGTGCCACCCTGACTGATGGCAATTAACAAGCGAGCCAGGTCATGCGCCGTTGAGTTCAAATCTCCGTCAAAGAAAGTCGGATAACTGAACTCAGGCACATAGTGTACTGTGCCTTCATCATCCACTGTGTACTGAGGTGTTTTCGGATTGTCTTCTGGCAACTGAGTATAATCCCAGTGTGTGTTATTCATCCCCAACGGCGCAAACAAGTTTTGCTGCAAATGCTCAACCAGGCTAATACCCAGCACATGCTCAACGGCATACCCTGCCAGACCTGCCCCCACATTGCTATAGTTGTGAACACTGCCAGGTGGCAAGCTGCCTGCCCCAATATATACGTCCTCACTGTAATACTGACCATCTTGCAGTAAATACGCCCGATAGAACTCGGTGGGATCCGTCAGCGTTGTGTCTTCACAGACCTCATGCCCGCCTTGCGCATATAAAGACAAATTCGTGCCATGAATATAGTAGCTGCAATTGTATTGTACGGTGTCTCTGATGCCCGAGGTATGCGTCACTAAATGCCGCAGCAGGATATCACGCTCTGTATTTGGGTGTGCTATATCAAACGGCAATTTCATCTCAGACAATGACATATCCAGATTGAGTCGGCCTTGTTCAACTAACTGCATCATACCAGCCCCCATCACCGCTTTACTGGTTGAGCCGACATTCATCGGGGCATGGACCGTCATGGGCTGCCCGGTTTCCAGATTTGCGATTCCGTAGCCTTTTTCAAAAATGATCTGCCCATTTTTGATAACCGCCACGGCAACGCCGGGAATGGCCATCTCGGCCAGACTCTGAGCAAAGGTCTGGTCTACTCCCGGAAAGCTAAAACCCCGGCTCGGCGCCGCGCCGAGTGCTTGAATAGCATAATCAAGTACATTATCCGATGCCCATTCGACTTCTTTTCTGGCGTAGACCGGCACAGCCGTATCCGGCGTCACGCCGGCCGCTTCAAGGACCTGGTTACTGAGATCCAAATAGTTCTGGTGGCTCAACGATCCTGTCCAGCCATTAGGCAGCGTAAAGCTCAGTGCATCTGACACCGCCCCATTGGTCGCGCCACCGATAAGTGTTACATGAGGCAAGGATTTTAAGGTTTGGGCCAATACTTCGCCCGCGCTGTAAGCCAGCTCGCCGGTAAGCACATATACTGGCTTAGTGTAAGCCTGATCCGGCGCGGCTTTCAGTGTTATTGCCTGCTTGTCCTGCTGGTAATCGTTATTTTGGATCTGCTTGTATGCCACAGTTTGTGCCTGATCGTTAAAAAATCGCGCAATCTCCAGTGAAACCCCATCAAATCCCCCATCGTTCACTCGCAAATCAATAATAATGCCGTCGCTGTCAGCCAGGTCTTTCATCACTTCGCGCATTAATGTTTGGGTATCCTCAATATCCTGCTTTGCATCAGAGATAACAGCAAAAAAATCATCGCTTTGTGACTCTTCAGGCGCCAGCATGGCAGACTCACGGTCAATACGAATATAACCCAGGTTGCCTGCCACTTTGCCCCATCCAAGGGCATTACTGTCCTGATATCGTGTTAGTTTTTCACCCGTCAGATATAGATTGGTAATTTGCGCAAACTCACCCAGCTGCTCGTCATAGGCGGTGTCAATATACGCTTCCCACTGCTCACCGTGGCGCTGCAGCATAAGCCAGACTAAATCTTCATATAGCGCCGTGCTGCTTTCACCCGACACTTCAAAGCGCTTGCCATCTGTGAGTGACACATGCGTATCATCAAAGTCTTCAAGCATGGCTTCAAAAACGCTCGCAAGCTGCTGTGGTGAAGTACCTGCATTGATCTGGGGTCGGTATGTCGTATAGGCTGCCTGCCAGTCAATGTCTCTAAGCGCAAAAAATGCATAGTAATCGTTAAATGTATGCCAGAAATACTCAAAGTTGGCTACGGGGTCGTCACCGTTCAGGCGATTTTTGCGCTGACATTGCTCACGCATTTCTGATTGTTTTGTAAATACCCAGTCATTGGTCGCATGAGTGGTTAACGTCAATGTACTTTTGTCGCTTTTGAGGTACTGATCCAGCTCGTCCAGCTCTTTGTAGGGGTGTGTTTCAACCAGCACACAGCCATGGCTGTTATATTGGAAACGCCGCAAATGTTCGGTATCAAACTGCCACAGATTGCCAGTGCCCTGCTGCACCCAAACCCCCCGATGTTTTGCCAGCGAATGATCGTCATTACTCGTGCCACAACCTGCGAGCAACAAAGCCGCACTGACCAGGCCCAACGCCATCCCCCTTGATTTTCTCTTACCCTTCACGTCACACATACCTTTGTCCTTTTCCTTTTGATTGTCTTCCAGCCCAGACAGCCTGAGCTGGCCCTGATGAGGAGACTTAAGGCTAGATGAATGCGTTGCTCGATTCTGTAGTATGCTTATTCAAGGTTGTTTAATTGTGTCGTACCCTGTCAGGAAATGTATCGAACTGTGGCCCTGTGCGCTTAGGCTTGTTAAACATCGCGTACATCAAATTGTCAATTCCCTTGCTCAGCACGGCGTTATCCGCCTTCTTTCAATAACCCCATGCTACTTCTGCACAATTGCTTACGGCTGAGTAAAATGCCACTGAGTGCCACCACCAGTGCAATGGCAACTGCCTCTGCAAACATCAGCAGCAGACTCCCCCGATAAGACATGGCCAGATTCTGCTGATAAAATGCATCGATAAAGCTGTATATTGCACCAACCGCACATAAAGCCGGGATCACAGTCACTATCAGCCATTCAATGCTGAGGATCTTCAGGCCTTGTGCGGATGACAGGCCAAAGCTCAGCAGCAACCCATTACGTATCTGATCTTTTTTCATATGGGTCTGAATTGCAGCCACCATCAGCAGATTGCTAAGCAACGCAATAAATGCACCGTAGCTCATGACCAGCACAATCAGTGCCTGAACTTGCGTACGGATCTTCTCCAGCAGGGCATCCACAGTGACCAGGCGTAACTGTGGATATGCACGCCACAACTCACTCACGGCTGCTACGCCACGCGCATTGAGCTCAAGACTGCCCATATGGTAAATCGGCTCCACCAGACTGGGGGCGCTATGTTGTTGCAACACAAACCAAAAGGTGACCGAGCTGCCACCAGGTTTAAACTGGTGAACCGCGGTAATGGTAGCCTCAACAGCTTCATTGCCAATGAAAAACTGCACAGTGTCGCCAAGCGAAAGTGCCAGCTCAACGAATACCTCATGATCGACAGAAACCCCCATCCGGGATGGATCCATTGACCACCTCCCTTCTGTAACCCGGACATTCTCAGGCGTTTGTGCATGCCAGTGCAGGTTCACAGGTTGCGCCAGACGACGCAGGGTATCACTGGGTTGAACATCCCGCTCCAGCACCCCGATACCGTTAATATGTGTGACCTGCGCCAGCTGAAATGCCTTCATCTCTTTAATATTCCCCTGATAGCGGGCAACAAAGGATGTAAGCGCTTCTTTTTGTTGATCATCTGCCTTGCTGACAAATACATTACCCTGATGCTGATAAAGATAAAGCGCCAGCATATTGGTTACATCCCGTCCCATATTAATACTCAGCAATAACAAGGTGAGACTCAGACTCAGTGCTGTAATTTGCACCAGTTTGACTGACATACGCTTTCGTAATAACAACAGAGTAAAGCGCACCAGTCCCCAAGGCTGTGGCATTAAATAGCTGCCAAAGCGAAGCACCAGCCAGGTGACCAAAAGCACCAGTAAAACACACACTCCCAGCCCACCCAGCAGCATGCCACTGAGTAGCCAGTTATCGGTATACCGCAGTACCAATGCTATCAGCAATCCTGCCGGGCTAAGCATTGCCAGCCAATACCCGTGCCCTCGCTCAGTACGTTGTGCCAGTAGCAGACGAATATCCCCTTTGAGCAAGGACAGCCATACAGGTAGAACAATAAAAAAATAGACGGTGGTGGCCAAAGTGCAGGCAGCCAGTAGATCTCGCCACTGCCATTGCAGGGCAAATCCTTCGATATAACCCTGCGCCAGATGGCCTATCCCATAGCTTACCAGTAACGCCAGCAGCAACGCCGGTAGCAAGCTCAGTATTAAGATCATCGCACCGGCATGGATTGCCAGCACTGGTAACAGGCTGCGCGGCATGCCACAGGCCAGCATCACAGACACACTTCTTTTAAGTGGCTGAATTTGAACCTGGCTACATAACCACAGGATCAATACGCTCAGTAACACGATGATCAAGCTCAGCAGCCCGAGAAAATTCTGCACCCGCTCCCAAACTTTAGCCAGGGGGTAGTTATTGAGAGATTTGCTGATCACCTGTGCCGTGGGCGAAGCCGACTGAAACTGTGCAATAGTGCTTTCAGAAAGTGCCTTGTGTCGCATCAGCGCTCTGTTCAGATGTGGGGCCAGGCGGGCTGCGGACAGGCTGGACTCAGACACCATTGCACGCATATCGCTGCCGAGCCCCTCAAGCACTCGATCCGGTTCAAGCAGCAGAAGCGCAGCGACTCGCAGTTGTGTTTCGCCAAGCAAAATTGTCTCGCCCAACTCCACCGACAAAGCAGCGGCAAGTCTGGGTTCCAGCCAGATTTCTCCGGGTTGCGGGCCTTTTTGAACGTGCTGTGTATTAAGCCCTTTGCTGAGGCTGATATGAATGTCACCCTGCAACGGGTAATGATTATCAACGGCTTTGAGAAGCACACTTTGATGATGCGCCTGATGGCTCAGAGTAACATGATACTGAGACTGTATGCTGTAAGCTTGGCTGTGCGCCTTAACCCAGGTTAACTCCGACTCCTGCCAGGCTCGCCTGACTGTGACTTGCGTGTCTGCGCCTAGCGTATTTTGCAGATTGTACGCCAAAAACCGCTCAACCCCCTGACCCAGCAAGCTGCTGAGCAATAAATAAAAAAACAACAGGCACAGAGCGCCGAGCGTCAGCCAGTATTTACCGTCTAACACTTGCCGCCACAGTACACTGGAAAAAGCAAGCAGCGCGTGTGCGGGTGTGACCGTATGCCGGTTATCTGAATCGTGCGTCATCGTCTGCGTTAGTGACATAGTGACAGCCTCCCATGGCTCAGGCGATAGGCCTTATCCATACGCCGTGCTAGAGCCATATCATGTGTCACCAACACCAGTGCTGCACCACTTTTTCTGGCACCACTGAGCATCAGGTCCATCACCTGCTCCGCGGTTTTTTCGTCCAGGTTCCCCGTGGGTTCGTCTGCAAATAATATCTTAGGGTGTGCGCACAAAGCGCGGGCTATGGCTACCCTTTGCTGCTCACCGCCGCTTAACTGAGTGATATTGTCTGTTAATCGCTGTGCCAGTCCCATCCGGGTTAACCAGTCAATGGCCTGCTGCTGCGCATCACGGTTGCCCCTGAGCTGTAGTGGCAATGCGACATTCTCTACTGCATTTAACTCGGGCAACAAGTGAAACTGCTGAAATACAAAGCCACTATGAACAAGCACCTCAGCGGGATTCAGTGTCTGATCATCGCAACGATAATACACTTGTCCAGACTGATAAGGCGTCAGCCCGGCCAGCAAAGAAAGTAACGTCGACTTACCACACCCGGAAGCGCCTACGATAGCAATGTGCTCACCCGCTTCAAGGTGTAAATCCAGGGCATCAATCAATGCCAACCGTGTACCATTGTGTAGATTTATACTGTGTTTAAGGCCACTGACCTCAAGTGACAAAGCCATGTCTGAATCCCTCATTAAGTTATCTGGGGCTCAGCATGTGCTCCGGGCTGTGAAATGTATGTGAAAGAACTGAAGAGCGCCCGACTGGGCGCTCTGGTGGAAAGCTAGTGACGCACCTGTGATAAGGCGTCGCTGTTGCTTTTTAGAATCGCGTGTCCTGAAGTGATATCTGGCTAACTTCACAATCAGCTGAGGCCGATGTCAGACGCACTTTTTTACCCGACATATAAGCTGACAAAGCCAGACTCAAAAAATGATCCATTTTGTCTGCAGTGTGCTTACTGTATGTAATTGTCGCAGTTTTGTTACAACCGGCCAGCTCATACTGTACATCATTATTAAAGTACAGACGGATCGACCTGTTAGATGAATAGTCGTATACCTTAACGCCTTTTAGCGTTCCAAGTCCGATGTCGGTTATAGCAGCAGACATAAAAGGCGTCAGCGTTAAAGCTGCGCCAACAAACAGTTGTTTTATCATGATAATTTTCATTTTTCTCAAAAAATACATCATAGCTTAAGCTAAACTGATGTTCCAATGTTTCTTTTTTGATAACAATCAAGCGCAGATGTCGGCTTGGCTGCGTCAGTCGTTTAACAGTTCCAGCAAGGGCGCAAGGTTTACCCGTGCTTTCAGTCTGGCAGCAATCAGGTATAAGCCCCCCAGTTTACGATGAATAAACAAAGAATCCACTGGCGGAGTATGCCACTCCCTGAATTGCATACTCAATTGCTTGCCCTGCTCACTGATCTGCTTTGCCAGCCCACTGGCAGCGAAATCAAACGGCGTTGTAGCGCGCAGCGGCGAGAGAACCAGTTCAAACAATGACAACACCGCCTGCTGGTAATGCGGGTCTATACCCTCTGCAAAATATCCGATTTCACAGGCCGCCTCTTTTAACGCCTGAAGATTTTGCTCGGCCCCAGCCCTGAGAAGCTTTTTATAGCCCAGAATCAGCTCAGGCGAAATGGTCCTGGTTGCGCCAAAGTCGAGCAGCACAATCTGACCGGTCGCCCGATTGTACTGATAATTCGCCAGATTCGGATCAGTTTGTACCATACCCAGCTCAAACATCTCGGTAAAGAACAGTTCAATCAAGCGAAAGGCCAGCTCGTCACGAGCCTGCTGTGGCAACGACACCATGTTTTCCAGTGGCTCACCCTCGACAAACTCCATGGTCAGCAAGTGTTTGGTGCTCAGAGCCGGGTAACTGCCCGGTACTTTAAAGTGTGGATTATCCGCCAGAGCCTGAGCAAAAGCATTAAGGGATTTCGCTTCGTGCAGATAGTCGGTTTCCGCCAGCAATTGTAACTTTGCCTCTTCAACCAAAGGCGCGATGTTCAGGGTTTTTGGCAATAATCCGGAGAGCTTAACCAGGCTCACGACGTTATCAACATCACTGTGAATGCTGCCGGCAACGCCCGGATATTGCACTTTGATGGCCAGCGGCTTGCCCTGCTCAGACGTTGCTTTATGCACCTGACCTATAGATGCACGAGCAAAGCTATTCAGATCTATGTGGCTGAATTTATCCAACCAGTCGGGGCCAAGTTCTCTTTCAAACGTGGCAACCAGCTGCTTGTGAGGCATGGGTGCCGCATCGGCTCTGAGTCGCGCCAACAATTGAGCCAGCTCAGCAGGAAGCAGTTCTCCTGCATCCATCGACAACAACTGCCCCAGCTTCATCGCCGCACCACGCATGTGCGACAGCTTTTCAGCAACCGCGTTCACATTACCCGGCTGCAGTAGTAGCTCTGCACGGCTGGATTTTTGACCTTTCAAGGCTTGCTTGGCACCCGCGATCACCACATTAGATGCCACTTTACCTGCCAGGCCACCAAAGTGTGCCAGCCTGCTCAAGCGACTAGCCGGTACTCGGCGCGATTTGTTATTCAACACTCAACTCCTGCAACTTAATTCAATCCTGTGATACGCACAGTTTACCCATTTTGTTCAGGATAACTAGCAAAAACTCTGTCTAGATTGCGTTCAGGTTAGCGAATATTTTTGACCAATTTTAGAGCTTTTATTCACACTTCAGCGTATGAGGGTTATTATCAGGTAAACCGCTTTGCAAACTTTCGCGAAAAAGGCCCGCAACAATGAGCAATATGAGCACAGTATCTGAACACGCGCTGCTAACCATGAACTTTCAGGCTATGCAGTCGGCCTACCGCCGGGACCCTGCGCCCGACTACGCGCAGCGCGTTGCCGTGCTTAAGAAGCTTAAACAGGCACTGATTACTCACGAACAGCAGATCTACCAGGCACTATCCATTGATTATGGTTATCGCAGTGAGTTCGATACCTTCTTTGCCGATATCATGCCTACCATAGCGGCCATTAAGTATGCCATTAAACATTTGAAAAGATGGATGCGGCCCTCAAAACGTCACGCCGGACTGATGCTCGCCCCCTCAACGGTGACTGTGCATTATCAGCCATTAGGTGTGGTTGGCGTTGTAACTCCCTGGAACTTCCCGTTTTATCTCGCGCTGGGCCCAACTGTTCAGGCGCTGGCCGCAGGTAACCGTGTGATGATCAAAATGAGTGAATTTACGCCAAATGCTAATCAGATATTGCGCACCATTCTTGACGACATCAGTGACCATGTTCATCTCGTAGAAGGCGATGCCGAAACCGGCGCAGCATTCACCGCCTTGCCATTCGACCATCTGATATTTACCGGCTCAACCGCCGTTGGCAAACTGGTTGCCAAAGCTGCCGCCGATAACCTGACCCCGGTTACGCTGGAGCTGGGCGGCAAATCACCCACGATTATCGACGCACATATTGATATGAAGATCGCTGTGGATGCCGTGATCATGGGTAAATCTATCAACTCTGGGCAAATCTGCGTGGCCCCGGATTATGTTTTTGTCCCAACCACGCGCCTGGATGCATTTATTGAGACATTTATTGCACGCTACAGCGAATACCACCTGAAAAGTGCCAACCGCAATCAGCAAAGCCATATAATTTCACAGCGCCAGCACACTCGCTTAGTGCAACTGCTGGAAGATGCAAAAGCCAAAGGTGCCAAAATACATGCTGTTAAGGCGATGGGACCAGATGACAACAAGTGCGTTTACCCGCATTTGCTGACCAACCTGACAGACGATATGGCGGTGCTAAAAGAAGAGATCTTTGGCTCATTATTGCCTGTTATGACCTACGAAACGTTAGATGACGTGGTAACTTACATCACTGATCGACCTCGTCCGCTGGCGCTGTATATTATGTCAAACAATCCGACATTGATTGAACGCCTGATCACCCACACGCACAGCGGCGGCATAGGCATTAACGATACCGCCATGCATGTGGTTGCAGATGATGCCCCGTTTGGTGGCATTGGCCATTCGGGTATGGGTCATTATCACGGTTACGAAGGCTTTTTAACCTTCTCGAAGGCCAAAACCGTGCTGTATTCCAGCAGCTGGCTGCCTAAGAATCGGTTTTTACTCAAACACCGGGATTGGGCGTTAAAAGTCCTCCGTAAGTGGTTGTTAAGATAAACAAGGAAGAATAAAGCCCGAGATTGCTGCTGAATCATAACGGGTACCACACCTAATTTGTAACTTGCTGTAATAGCCAAACCGGCATTTGGTAACTATTCTTTTACATCTCTCTGAGTGCAAGGAAAAAAACCAATGAGCAAGTTACCTGTTATCGCAGCCCTGAGCGCGACCAGCCTGCTGGTCTTAGTTGGCTGTTCTACCAACCGTCATATAGCCCCCGCTGCTCCCATAGAGGTCACCCCTGAGCATGGCGATGTGCCCAAACGGGTGTGGTTAGATCAGGGCTGGAGTGACAAAATCCGCGAAGATTTCTGGTTTACCGGGCAAGGTTCGCAAATCATTCCCTACACCTGGTTTGTTTGGCTGGAACAAGCCGACAACACGCAACTGTTCCGACATAGTGAACACATGGAATTTTTACGTTATCTGCCCAGCAAGGCAAGCACACGCAACCCTGGCGGTCTGCCCATTGGCTTTGCGCTGCATAGCAACCAAAAAACCGGTGAAAACTGGGTCGGCATGACCTGCGCGGCGTGTCATACCAGCCAGATTGATTATCAGGGCACCAAAATGCTCGTTGAAGGCGCGCCTACGCTGGCCAATTTCGTGTTGTTTTTTGATAAGCTGGTCGCCGCCCTGAACACAACCCTGAAGGACGACGCTAAGTTTGATCGCTTTGCCCGAAATGTACTGGGTTCAAAATACAGCGACAGCAGCAAGGCTAGCCTCAAACAACGCCTGCAACAAGTCGCACTGCAAACAGCACAAAGACAGGCCGTTAACGCGCTGCCGGACGACTACCCCGAAGATTTTACCAGTTATGCCCGGCTAGATGCCTTCGGCAACATTCAAAACGCGGGGACGGCGTTTGCGCTTAACGATCTCACCAACAAGAATACCCCGACAGGACCTGTGTCTTATCCGTTTTTGTGGGGCACGCATCAGTCAGACGTCGTGCAGTGGAATGCCTCTGCGCCCAATACGCCGATTGTGGGACCCCTGGTGCGCAATATTGGCGAAGTCGTAGGGGTATTTGGCGAACTGAACATTGAAGAAGCACCGGTCTGGCAACGCATCTGGGGTAAGAAATTCCGCTACAGCTCGACCGTCGATATGATTGGGCTGGGTTATATTGAGTCCTGGGTCAAAACCCTGAGGTCGCCACAATGGCCTGTTGAGTATCTGCCCGCCATTGATACAGAAAAAGCGGCCAAGGGGGGGCTGCTTTATAAGCAAGCCTGTGCCAGCTGCCACCAACTGATCCCCCGGGAAAAAGAGCACCTGGATTATATTGCAAACCAGACCCTGGTTTCTGAGCTGGGCACCGATCCAGTGACGGCTAACAACGCCTCCTGCCACATGGCCAAAACACTGATTTTAGAGGGCACTAAAGAGCGCATTCTGATCGGCAATAAATTTCAGGCCATCGACAATGCAATCGATGTGCCTGTCAATGGCGTGGTCGGCTTAGTACTGAAAGATTTACCCACTGCGCTCAAAGCAGGCAATATTCCCGAAAGGACCGGCGCTGACGGAGAAAAAATATCCGTTGTGAAAGAACTGGAAAATCTGGTCATGCAACATCTGAAAGCCCGCGGAGAGCGTGCCGATGCAGTGGAAAACGATTGTGCCGATGGTGTACTTGATGGCGCTGTATACAAAGGTCGTCCGCTCAATGGCATTTGGGCAACCGCGCCTTACCTACACAACGGCTCTGTGCCCAACCTTTATGAGTTAATGAAAAAACCCGAACAGCGCATCACCGAGTTTTGGGTGGGCAGTCGCGAGTTCGATCCCGTCAACGTCGGGTACATTACAACACAGGGACTGAACAAGTTCAGGGTAAAGGCCGGTAATGGCCAAATCATGCCCGGCAACTCCAACCTTGGCCACAGCTATGGCACTGAGTTTAGCGACGAGGAAAAGTGGCAGATCATTGAATTTATGAAGACACTGTAGGGTCAACCAGTTCGCAGTTTCAGAAGGTTGCAAGCCTGGACTGCGAACTGAATAGTCTTTTACCCGCTTAACAATACCAGCCGCTAAACCTGCGCACATATTTAACCGTCCCAACTCAAATGTAAACGGAGGTTTGGCTGATTAAGTCTTGAATTTCCAGCCTGTGAGACGGTAATTGCATGTACTAAAACCTCAGTTCAAATGTTGGTACTGATTCAAATTACGGCGTAATTTGCCTCAAACTATATGACGCTAAGATTCGCCCAAAGCAAGCAGAAGGGATCCCTGGAGGGTTACACGAATACCGACCAAGCAGTGGCAGCTTCAACTCAATACTGAATGACTGTACTCAATTACCATAGTGGATCTATAATTCACTCCTTGCAGGCACAAAAGCCATTCACTCTATGAGTGTCAATTTCAAAGCAATAGGTAAAATAAATGAACAGACAAATAGCCGTCAGTGCTCTTATGGTTGCAACATTATCAGCTTGCTCAACAACTGGTTATACGGTTGCCCCTGGTAAAGAAACCGCATCACTTCGCGTAGTCTCTCTGGATAGCGGCAATGTGTCAGTATGGATTGACAATACGGAAGGGTGTATTAATCACAACTTTATTCGTGATGGAGAAATTGCCGTTTTGGGGGTAAAGGCCAACTTGCTTGCGGACCGCCAAGCAGGCCGAGTAATTGGTATGCCCATGTATCGTTCAGAGGTTCACGAAAAACAGCAAACGGAGCTGAAAGTAGAAGCAAACGTACCTATTTCGTTTTATTTTGCGGGCGTTTGGGTAACTGGCACGAATACACGCATCGACGGCTATAGATACTGTGTTAAAGAAGTCAGCTTTACTCCACTTGCCGATCATAATTATGAAGCTCAATATTATGTAGATCAAATAGATGGCAAAAAGCAATGTACAATCACACTTTACGATATCAAGCAGAAAAACGGCGAGTTCGTAAAAAAAGAAAATGAAAACTATGAACTAACAACAAAGCCATGTGAAAATTAATTCACACTAAGAAGCCATGATTTCTTGGTACCTGCAATGTGATGCTCGCCCGTTTCAGCCTACCTTACTTTAAGAACTGGTGAGCATGCTTTAGGCTGCTACACTCCAGATTGATGGTGGAATACGCTTATTACCCCCAATGAATAACAGTTCTGTAAGGAGCAACAGCGTTATGCTTTGGTGTGCAACCAATGTGGATTGACTCACACAACAGTAAACCCTCAATGACTTGTTGTGGAAACCTCCCCAATCGGTTAACTTAGCGTTTCCAAAAAAACTCCAAATGTAATTATTGATTAGAACATACGGATGCCTAAAACATGCGTTTGTAAGTCGCGTACAGGCAGGTTTGCTTGCAATTGCCGACCGTCGAAAGATAAATGCTTTGGATCACAAAATTAAGGATAAGTTATGAAATTCACAAAAGCTGCGCTAAGCCTTGCCTTAGCTTCTTCTTTAACATTCGGGTTTAATGCGAACGCAGGTCATCATGATATTACCTTTAAACTCGCAGCCACCACTGACGGAACAACCCACTCTGTACCTATGCCGATTATGGGCCAGAACGCGTTCTCTTTTGACATCATGCTGGACTATCAATATCAGAGTAATGGCGGGCGATGCCTGATTCTGTATCATCAGGACTCCTGTACCATCAAAAACATGAATGGTGCAGTCACATTATCCAACATTCACTGGGGCAGAGCATCAATGCAGGGGTCCATTCAACAGATCTCTAGCTGGATGTACCTGCATCATCAGGAGCAGACTTCAACGGTATTGATCCCATCCAGTAATGTGCACTTTTACTTTTTAGACAATGCACAACCTACATCAACCTTGAATGTCTATGGTCGCTCTTCGCATCAGGTAGCCAATTACGGCCGTGCCAGTATGCAAACAACCAAAAACGCCAACAACCTGGGTTTTGAACTGGCTCGCCTGCCTTACAATACCAAACAAGATGGCGTGAAGTTTCCTATGATGGCAGGCTGTATGAACCTGGCGGTACTCAACACCAGCTCATCAAGCATTACACGGGTTAATTTTACCCAGGCCAACCAGACAACCGGTCCAATCACAACCACATTGTGTGTACCAGGTAACGATACCACCACCTTTGTTGGGATAGATACCACCACAGAGCGAGTCGCTAATATCTCAACTCAGGTTCCGGCCGAATTGTCTCACTTGTATCAGTAATTCATCATTAGGGAGCTTAAATTGCCAGGCTCCCTTATTTTGTATATATGAGGGCAAACCACAACCCTTGTTAATGCTCCTTCCGGTAACTATTAAACATTCTCAATTGTCTCTATCCATTCTCTGCGTTAAGTTTTGTACCTAAAAGTCTATATCCTATTCGATGACATGGCCCACCCGCCTGCGGACAAAATCTGTGAGGTTTAAGGAGAGAACATGAGCCGAGATTTAACCTATGATGGCCTTCGCGGCTGGTTGCTTATTATCATTGCCTGCAATCACTTGTTTGGCAGCTTTGTCACTCAGTTTACCCGTACTCCGCTGGGGTTTGTTTCGGCAGCTGAGGGGTTTGTGTTCTTATCCGGGTTTGTTGCTTATCTGGTGTATGGGCGACTGGCTGGTGATAGCAAAACGATGCAGCGAAAAATATGGCGACGCTGTTGGGTGATTTACGGGTTTCATCTGAGCGCGATTGTGCTGTGCTTTTCGCTGGTAGCCTTGTTTCCTTTGTATATCCCACAGTGGTCTGATTTTTTTAATGCTGCCAACTGGTTTAGCAATCCCATCCAAAGTGTTTTGTCTGCCGCCTTGCTACTCGAACACCCTGGTTTTCACGATATTCTGATCCTCTATCTGGTGCCTATGACATTTTTGCCGTTTGCCATCGTAGCACTTAAACGCGCTAAAGCGTGGTATGTGGTCGCAACGTCCTTGCTGGTCTGGCTACTGGCCCAGTTTGTGACAGCTGAGTTTTTAGCATCGCCGTTTAATCTTGTGTTTAACGACATCACATTAAACGTCAGTCATTTTGACCCCTTCGCCTGGCAGATTTATTTTTATCTGGGTGTGATGCTCAGTTATCTGAAATTTGATAAAGGCCATACCTTTATATTTACTCCTGTGGTGAGAATATTGCTGCTAAGCGGTGTGGGCTGCTTCTTTGTTGTTAAACATGGCTACCCACAGCTGATGCAACCCTATTATGCGGGCCACGGTAGCGCCTCTGTGCTCTATCAGGTTAATTTGTTGCTAAGCGCGTATCTGATAATGCTGCTGATGCGACGTTTTTCGTGGCTTTTTACACTGAAATACCCGGTGTTTATCGGCCAGCACGCCCTGCCCGTGTTTACCTTTCACTGTGTGGTGATTTACTTTCTGCTGCCCTGGAGCCATGCGTATACCACCGCCCAGTGGTACTGGGATGTGTTGATTTGCATGCTTTTTGTTAGCTTATTAGCCATTCCAGCCAAGCTAGACTGGTACTGGCGTAGCCATTGCGGCAAGAATACAAGCCATGCAAGTACAGTTAAGCAGGTCAATAATTCTTACTAAGCAACTATGGTATATATACTGCGCAGCTCAGCTCACCACACCCAACCGAGTAACATTTTACTCACAGAAAAACACGAAACAAAAGCACTGTTAACACAAGCAGATACATTAGACTATTTTAATGCTCGCTTATAGCAAATAAGCAAACTACATCAAAAACTTAAAGGAATATGATAATGAAATTAGGTCTAAAGAAAAAAGCTTCAAAACACTTAGTGCAGACAACAAGCAACTGCCAAATGATGCAACACCTGCTGTAGCTGGCGGTCGTGTAACAGACTACTGGTCAAACCACTGCTGGACTCACGAAATTAATACCTGTGACAGCGCAAAGCACACTGATGCTGCAGCGACGTATTGCTGCCGCTCTGCTATGTGCTAAACAGCACAAAAAACTAAAACCATGCTTTAAGCAAGCGTGAGTTACAAAAAACCAGACCTGCGTCTGGTTTTTTTGTGGAAACGGTAATCCGGGGGACCAAACACCCATATCGTTTTAGTCAGTTGCTTTATTCCTGAAGGCATTCATCCTTTTTATTAGCCTTATTTTGCTCAGAAAACAAGATATTCGGGCAGGAGAAGTCATCGCCGAACATCAGGTATAATTCGTATACGTGCTCTATGGTCATCACTGAGCGACCCGACTCAAAATTACTGATTGTTGACTGATCAACATTGAGCTTGGCGGCCAGCTGAGCCTGGGAGAGCTTGTTTTTATGTCTCAAGTTGCGCAGATTGCACTGCAAACGCCCCATCAGCTTATTGATTCTCTGTTTTCTGGCAAATGTATCGTTTTTCATAGCCTAATCCTTTTACACGCTTGTATACTGGCCTGCACAAGCGCTGACCGTATTTTTATCAGATACACCTGAAAAGCACCGTTTCAGGCACACCACCTGGTTAAACTGTTGGAAAAATCGCTCCCAATGTAAACGTCCTGTTGACCTTTTTAACGTTAAGAAATATCGTGTAACTCACAGTCCCGCACGGCTGTTAGTGTTGCAATAGCAACGAGATAAATTGATATCTCTAACTTAAGTCAGTTTGACATGTTCCCTTTTTGTATTAACATTGCGACTTTCTTGTTAAGATTATGTTCATTCGAATGTGGAAAAGTCTCCGCATTCAATAAAAAAAGGAAAAAAAGGACGTGATTGATGGCGATGATTTAAAGGCAATGAGGAAAAACGCCGGCATATCCCAGGAACTGATGGCAAAAAAGTTAGAGTGCGACCGTAAGACAATCAGTAACTATGAGCAGGGTGTCAGTGACATTAAGTCTAAACAGCTTTTTCGCTGGCTGATGCTATGCAAAATAGATACACGCTCTTTACTCAATGAAATCAGACAGATCAGTGGCAGTTTAAACCGCTATGATGCGTCAAAGTTACAGGATGACGAAAAATGAAAAAGATACGCCCACTTACATTTCTCAATAAATTGGCTTCTCTGACTAATATAACAGGCCGGGAGACAGGCCAAGACCTGAGTAACGAAAAAACTTTATCAGCTGGTCAGGAGGGATTAGTATCGGGTTGCGGTATTTATGAACCTAATGATCCTCGCGTCTCAGGTGCTTTTAAGCCGGTAAAACCAGACGCTTCAGATGGCAATACGTCAAAAGTTCTTTCTGATAGTTTAAGCGCAGAGGTAATGGGTGGAACAGGTGCAAAAAAACCACCAAGACATGCCCTAACTAAAACAGACGATTCTAGTAATATAGTTGAGAGAAAACCTCTTAGTACCGAAGCTTGCATATTGATAACTGGTGGTACTGGCGCTAAAAAACCGCCTAGAGCTGCCTGTATCAACTCGGACTTGTTATTCAATAACGCTATGGATAACTAACAAGGGGAGATAATGAAACTTTCAAATTTAATCTTGCTTAGCATTGCTTCCTTAGCACTCTTTTATATTCAACTATGGGATGATCGTCTTGTAACCCCGCAATACCTAATATTTCTCTTGGTATGTGCATGCTACGGCAAGTTCAAAAAGGATATAAACATAACTCACATTGCTGGATTTATGTTTGTTGCTACTGGTATTTCTTACGTATTATTCGAAAATGGTATAATAAACTATGTAACGCCTTCAGGTAACCCTCTTCTACAAGGCACTATCATTTATGGAACGCAATTGTTATTAAGCCTTTCCACTGTTTTTGTGCTCATTTTTAGAGTCCAGATTTCTAAGTTAATTTCAAAATCTTCCAAAGTTGAGCTTACTAACTTTGATGGTGTTTTCCATTGGATATATATGTATATGTCGCTGCTATATATCCTAGGAATGCTAGAAAACATTGCTTGGTCTTACTTCGACATGAAGTCATGGACGTTAATATATGATAATTTTGAGGGGTTAATTTATATCGCCTGGGCATTGTGCTGTGGTGCCCTGCTGACCATGATGATCCTGTCCGGAAGAGAAGACGGCTCTGAGGCTTCTCACGCATCTTAAATTGGCCCCTAAAATTCCATTGCCCGATGCCAGTCAGCTTTGCTGACTGGCATTCTTTGTGCGCCACTCTAACTTGCATGCACCCGCTTTATTTCTTCTATCAGCGCCTCAGCCAATGGTGAAGCGCTGTTGCTTTTTGACGTGATCAGCATCACCGGGATCTGATAGGCGTATTTTTCTGGCTGTATGGCTCTGAATATGCCTTTATCGACCCAGTAGCTGGCGTAATGCTCTGGCAGATAGCCGATAAACTCGCCGGACAATATTAAGTGGGCAATCCCTTCATCATGATAAGCGATGGCGCTGTTTTGGTAGTTAAGGCCATCGTTGCGCACTTCTTTATCGCGCAGGTAGTTACTGGTGATCACTTCAGCCTCGGCCAGTAATGCCTCTAATTTTGCACTGTCGCTTTCGGCCACATCATCTTCCAGCAGCTCAAACAGTGGATGACCCTGAGCACAATATAAATAGTTGTACTCATTGTGTAGCGGGTAATAGTCCAGACCGCGCAGCTGATGGCGACTCACGCCCAGACCCACCAGAGAGCGGCCGTTCACCACTGAGGTTTCGACTTCGCGGGCTTCACACACATGAATATCAAACTGAATATTGCCACCACGCGCTTTGAGCGCCGAAATGGCCCGCGCCACGCCGCAACGGGGATCGCTGACCATAGTATCTATCGTGGCAATGGTCACCCGCCCCGAGAGTTCATTTTTAGAACTGGCTACGGTACTGGCAAAGGCTTCGCATTGCTGCAACAGCTCCAGGGACGCCTGATAAGTCACCCTGCCGGGCTCGGTCAATTCAAAACCGCTGCGCCCGCGTTTACATAATTTCAGGCCCAGCCGTACTTCCAGGTCCGACAGGTGCGAACTAATGGTCGAACGGCCGATGTTCAGGCGCGACTCCGCAGCCGACAGGCCGCCACACTCCACAATAGCGACAAAGATCCTCAGTAGTCTTAAATCAACGTCTTGTACCTGCACGCCTAATTACCTCTTTTATTTATGTCTGCAATGCTCCGGCTTGCTCTACTTCTCCCGTCTGTTTTAATACCCAAGTTGCCGGTTGGTAGTTCCCGCATCAAGTGCGGGATGACCGGAGCTGGGTGCTGAATAACCGGAGTTGAGTGCAGGAAAGCTGGGATTGAGTGCTGAATGACGAAGCATAAAAGCGCACTAATCAAACTATCCACCATCACACCTTTTCACAAAAAACCTACCCTTTTCTCGCGTCATCCCGGCCTTGAGCCGGGATCCACACCCAGACCATTTAGGCGTCTGTTTTAACACCCAAGTTGCCGGTTGGTAGTTCCCGCATCAAGTGCGGGATGACCGGAGTTGTGTGCTGAATAACCGGAGTTGAGTGCAGGAGAGCTGGAATTGAGTGCTGAATGACCAAACGTAAAAGCACACTAATCAAATTATCCACCATCACACCTGTTCACGAAAACCTACCCTTTTCTCCCGTCATCCCGGCCTTGAGCCGGGATCCACACCCAGGCTATTCAGCCGTCAGATTTAACACCCAGGTTGTCGGTTGGTAGTTCCCGCATCAAGTGCGGGATGACCAGAGTTGGGTGCTGAATGTCCGGAGTTAGGTGCCGAATAACCGGAGTTGAGTTCGGGATGACCGAGGTTAAACGTACGCTGTTCAACTAAAACGCCACCTCTTACTCGCTCGAACTTTTAGTTCGATACTTTTTAGTTCGGCACTTTAAGTTCGATAAAATCGGAATGAATTACGATAATTATGCATTTATAAAACTACTACAGCAAGTTAGGATTGTGAGATAAAAACACCATCTGCATGTAACAAGATGATATTTAGGAGAATAAAATGACGTTTAGATATGGTATCGATCGTCTGGATCTGGACACAGTCAACGGCATTGCCGACGGCAGCATTAAAGCCGAACTGTGTCAGGAAGCGCTGGATAAAATCAACGCCAGCCGCAGCAATGTTGACGTGATGGCCGCCTCAGACAAGGCTGTGTACGGTATTAACACCGGCTTTGGTCCACTATGCGACACGCAAATCTCACCAGAAGAGACCAATCTGCTGCAAAAAAATCTGCTTATCACCCATGCTGTTGGGGTTGGCGAGCCAATCGCTAAGCCGATTTCTAAACTCATGCTGATCACCAAAGTCCATGCGCTGAGCCAGGGTTTTTCAGGTATTCGCCTGGAAACTGTGGAACGTATGCTGAAGTTTATTGAGCTGGACCTTATCCCTGTGGTGCCGGAACAAGGCTCTGTGGGTGCATCGGGTGACCTTGCGCCACTGTCTCACTTATTCCTGCCACTACTTGGCGAAGGTGAATTCTGGCAGGGCGACAAAATTGTACCCGCGGCCGAAGCGCTGAAAGAACATGGCCTGGAGCCAATGGAGCTGCACGCCAAAGAAGGCCTGGCCCTGATCAATGGTACTCAGTTTATCCTTTCACACGCCATCACCGCGCTGACCAAAATGCGCTATCTTCTGGACCTGGCAGACGTGGCCGGTGCCATGAGTATTGAAGGCATGCAGGGCAGCCAGTCGCCGTTCCGTGAAGAGCTGCACCAAATTCGCGCCTTTGCCGGTAACCTGGAAGTGGCCAGGCGGATGCGCCGTTTATTCAAAGACTCGCAGAATATGGCCGACCATGAAGAGTGCGACCGCGTACAGGACCCGTATTCACTGCGCTGTATACCACAGGTGCATGGTGCGTCTCGCAACGCCTACAACCACCTTAAAGAGCTGGCTGAGATTGAAATGAACTCAGTCACCGACAACCCGATTGTGATCAGCAGCGAAGAAGCCATCTCGGGTGGCAGCTTCCACGGCCAGCCGCTGGCTATGGTGCTGGATTACGCCTCAATTGCTGCCGCTGAGCTGGGCAACATTTCAGACCGCCGCTGTTATTTGCTGCTGGAAGGTCTGCACGGTCTGCCGCGCTTATTGACCACTTCTGGCGGTCTGAACTCGGGCATGATGATCCCACAGTACACCACCGCAGCCTTGGTCACTGAGAACAAGTCTTTGTGCTTCCCGCCATCGGCAGACAGCGTACCCACCTCCATGGGCCAGGAAGACCACGTGTCTATGGGTAGTATCTCGGGTCGTAAACTAAACCAGATCCTGGGTAACCTGGAAAAAATCTTTGCCATTGAACTGATGTATGCAGCCCAGGCCATTGAGTTCAGACGCCCTAACACCTGCTCAGACCTGATTGAAGAAAACTTTGCGCTGATCCGCAGCAAAGTCGCCAAACTTGAAGAAGACAGACTGCTTAAACCCGACATTGATCACATGGTCGCATTGGTTAAGTCACAAGCATTTACGGTTAACTAAGGGGAAAATAACAATGACCACCACACTGAGTTTTCAGGACCAAATTAAGCAAGGGATCCCCAGCGAGTTGCCAGCGCCTAAGCCTTACCCGGCCGGTGCCAACCGCGCCCCCAAGCGTAAAGACATTTTATCAGCCGAAGAAAAGCAACTGGCGCTGCGTAACGCCCTGCGTTATTTCCCGAAAGAATGGCATCAGGAGCTGGCGGCAGAGTTCGCCGAAGAGCTGAAAAACTTCGGCCGTATTTACATGTACCGCTTTAAGCCTAACTACGACCTTAAAGCGCGCTCAGTTAGCGATTACCCGGCCAAATGTCAGCAGGCCGCAGCCATCATGCTGATGATCGACAACAACCTGGACCCGGCAGTTGCCCAGCATCCGGAGGAGTTGATCACTTACGGCGGTAACGGTGCGGTATTCCAGAACTGGGCGCAATATCTGCTGGCCATGAAGTACCTGAGCGAAATGGAAAGTGACCAGACACTACACATTTACTCTGGTCATCCGATGGGCTTGTTCCCGTCAAGCGAAGACGCACCGCGCGTTGTTGTCACCAATGGTATGATGATCCCCAACTACTCAAAACCTGATGACTGGGAAAAATTCAATGCGCTGGGCGTGACTCAGTACGGCCAGATGACGGCGGGTTCTTTCATGTACATTGGCCCGCAGGGCATTGTTCATGGCACCACCATCACTGTGATGAACGCATTCCGTAAAGTCCTTGAACAAGGTGACAGCCCGAAAGGCAAAATCTTCCTCACCGCCGGTCTTGGCGGCATGAGTGGCGCACAACCTAAGGCTGGAAACATCGCTAACTGTATTACCGTTTGTGCCGAGGTGAACCCGGCTGCTGCCACTAAGCGTCACCAGCAAGGCTGGGTTGATGAGCTGGTAGACAACATGGACGAGCTGGTTGCGCGCGTTAAAACCGCGCAGGCGAACGAAGAAGTGGTCTCAATTGCTTACATCGGCAACGTGGTTGATGTCTGGGAAACCTTCTACGAGCAGGATATCTTTATTCATCTGGGTTCAGATCAAACATCGCTGCATAACCCCTGGTCAGGCGGTTACTACCCGGTCGATATCAGTTTTGAAGAGTCTAACCGACTGATCCGCGAAGAGCCACAAGTGTTTAAAGAAAAAGTGCAGGCTACGCTGAAGCGTCATGCCGATGCGGTGAACAAGCACACAGCCCGTGGCACTTACTTCTTCGATTACGGCAATGCCTTCTTGCTCGAAGCCTCACGTGCCGGTGGCGATGTCATGGCTGAGAACGGCATCGACTTTAAATATCCGTCTTACGTGCAGGATATTCTTGGCCCGATGTGTTTTGACTACGGCTTTGGTCCGTTCCGCTGGGTGTGCGCTTCTGGCAATCCAGCCGATCTGGATAAAACCGACGCCATTGCCGCTGAGGTGCTGAACAAGATCATGGCGGAATCTCCGGCAGAAATTCAGCAGCAGATGCAGGACAACATCACCTGGATCAAGGATGCGAAACAGAACAAGCTGGTTGTGGGCTCACAGGCGCGTATTCTGTATGCCGATGCACAAGGTCGTATGGAAATTGCCAAGGCCTTTAACGATGCCATCGAGCGCGGCGACATTGGTCCTGTGGTACTGGGTCGTGACCACCACGATGTGAGTGGCACAGATTCACCGTTCCGCGAAACGTCCAACATCTATGATGGCAGCCGCTTTACCGCAGACATGGCCATTCACAACGTGATTGGCGACAGCTTCCGTGGTGCAACCTGGGTGTCTATCCACAACGGTGGTGGCGTTGGCTGGGGTGAAGTGATCAACGGCGGTTTTGGTATGGTACTGGACGGCAGCAGCGATGCAGAGCGTCGTCTGAAGTCTATGCTGTTATTCGATGTCAACAATGGTATTGCACGGCGCAGCTGGGCCCGTAACGAAGAAGCCAACTTTGCGATTAAGCGCGAAATGGCCCGCACGCCTAAGCTTAAAGTGACGCTGCCAAACGGTGTAGACGACGAAATTTTAAACAGCCTGTCGCTGTAAGCACTAATAGCACAGTGGAAAAGGCTGCCTGAGGCAGCCTTTTTTATGGGTCGCTGGCAAATTGCGTGACTGTTCACTCACCGGAAAATAAACAGTTAACTCATTGTTTTTATTTACCATTACATTATTACCCACAGATTTTGTGACTATCTTGTGAGTAACTCAGGAATAGTTCAGAAAACCTCTCATTCACTTCTGCCCTGTGTGCTGGAAATGAACACACCTGGCCTGCATAACTAAACCACGACCCCATCCAAATCTGCTCATCCGCTTATTAATGTCGAAGCGCCGGTAATAAAGTCGCACCCGTGCCATCGATATCGGACAGCAATGCAAGACCCAGGATCTGCGCCACGACCGGGTAAATATCCAGATTCTTCACCGGGCCAATTTCTGCGCCTGGTTTAAATGCGGGACCCACAGCGACAAAGGTCGCATGCATATCGGGTGTCACCGCAAAGCCATGGGTGCCATAGTGCTTGTCTTTGTCATCATAGGCAAAATAGCGCGGCGCCTGCGTTTCAATGACTATGTCGGCGGTGGTTGAAGTGATGGTTACCCCGCGACTTTTCAGGGTTGCTTCACTGGTAATGTCGTAGCGACCACGGGCATTGCGCATCAGCTGAGCGCGCACCTCATCGAGGTCTAACGTTGCATCCGGCTTTTTGTAAAGCCAAACCTGAGTGCCACTGTTTTTAACGATGAAATTGCTGAGATCGACGCTTAAGTCCGACAGCTGCAAACGCTGCTCAGGGTCCAGCTGCGCCATACCGTGATCTGACACTATGATCAGGTTCACATCCTGTTCGACCTCGCGCTGAATCCGCCTTGCAAGCTGGCCAATCAGTTTATCTACCTTTTGCACCGCCTGATAAGTTTGCTGTGCATCCGGACCAAAGTCGTGTCCCATGGTATCCACCAGTGAAAAATACCCGGCCACAAAGCGAGGACGTGTTTGCGCTGGCAGTTTCAGCCACTGCACTATCTGGTCAATGCGTTGCTGGTAGTCACTGTGCTTTGAGTAATGGTGAAAATAGCTGGGTGTCATACCATTAATACGGGCATCCGATTCGGGCCAGAAATACGTTGCGGCCTTTACCCCCTGCATCTCGGCCAGGTTCCACAGCGGGATCCCTTTTAGCCACGAGCTGTCATCCCTGCCATGGCCCATTTTATAGCACTGGTTGCGTTCTCTGTCGCAAAAATGATTGCCAACAATGCCATGATTGGACGGCAGCAAGCCGGTGATAATAGAGAGGTGATTGGGAAAAGTCTTGGTTGGATAAACAGGCTCCAGGTACTCGGCCCGAACGCCCTGCGCTGCGATAGAAGCCAGGTTCTTAGCCTTGTGCTTTTCGATGTAATCCCAGCGAAAGCCATCGAGCGAGATCATCACCACACTTTGCTCAGCAAGCTGCTTATTTGCAGTTTGCTTTGCCAAAGCCAAAGAAGAGATCAGAGGTGTAAAAAAGAATAAAACCAGTAATATGCGATTGATCATCATACCCTTGCGTTCCTAAAACGATAAACCAGCGCAGGCACTGTAAAACCAAAAGATGAATAAAATGAAGGACCTTTTACCGAACCAGAGGCGTTTTACGACCAGTAACAGATTTTCGGGACGAGCCGCACTCGCCCCGCGCAGGCTAACGTAAATGCTGGACCAGCGTCCACTGCTTGCCACAAAAAGTAACTTCTGCAAGCGCCCCGTTTATCACCACCAGATTCGGGGCAATATGTGAAATATCGACACCCGTGACGATGGGGACTGACAGGTCACCCAGTGCCATTCTTACCGCGGTCTGGCCATCAAAGGCTTTACCTGCATTACCTGATACGGCATTACGACCAATCAGTATGCCAGCGGCGTGATCAAACGCGCCGCGTAATTTCAGACTCTGCAATGCCCGGTAGTAGGCGGTCGGTGACTGTTCGGCGTTTTCAAAGTAAAAAATAAGCTTGTCGTCCGGGTGTCTGTCGCGCAGCGACTGGGGATCAAAATACTCAGAGCCAAACAGCAACATATGCGTATCCAGACAACCGCCTGTCAACCTGCCCTGAAAAGACACCTGTTTTGTACTGTTTGCTTCCTCCCCCAGCAACTGCCAGCCGCCTGGTTCAGTGAGGTTAAATACGGCATTACTGTTCTGGGCATAGTTGCTGTAGCCATGCTCAAAAAACGGCGCATTATGCTGAGTAAAGACCTCACCTGTTGGCGTTTGCAAGTGCGCAAAGGTAGTGGCTGTCAATGGATCAGTTTGTGCCAGCGACAGCTGCATCAGATTGGTACAATGGCAGCTCGCCCAGCCGAGTTTGCTGGTAAACGCACTGAGTACTGTACTGATATCGGAAAACCCCATCAGCCATTTTGGCCGGACCAGTCTCAATGCCTGCCAGTCCAGTAAGGGCAACAAGTCCATGGCAATTTCTCCGCCCCAGGGCGCCATAATAGCATCTACCTGGTCGTCGAGTAAAAACCGCATCAGTTCATCGGCACGCTGCGCCGCTGGTGCACTGACATGCAGCTGATCTTCACGTAAACAGCGCCCTTCGAGCACATTAAACCCACGCCGTACCAGGTCGCCAAGCACCAGCTCAAGCCGGGCGTGCAGAGGTGACGCTACGCCGCTGGAAAATGCGGTAACCGCAATGGTGCTGCCAGAGGTTAAGGGGGCTGGATAGTGCATATGCTGGTCCTTTTTACATGCTAGAAATTTAAAACCATTCAATTCATTATGTTAGGCAGGTATTAGTCACATAATTTCCCCACTTTGTCACCTAATTTCGCGCCTTTTTCACGCTTTTTATTTCCACTCAAACAACAATGGAGCCAGCTTTTTACGAAACGGATAAAACAATGAACAAGTTGAACGCACTAAGCTTAGCACTATGTACTTTATACACGGCTTGCAGCACCGCGCAGCAATCACCAGAAACCATTCGGGACTGGCAACAATTTACCCAAAGTGATACCGCTATCCCACGACTTGCTACGGCCCCGAGCATAGACGGTGAACTAGCGCCTGATGAGTGGACTGATGCCCGTGTGATCACTGAGTTTGTTGAATTCCGGCCAACGGTGGGTGGTACACCCAGGCACCCAATCACCGCCTATGTGGCCTACGATGAACACTTCTTTTATGTTGCTGCCAAAATCACCCAGCCTGCTAACACCATTGTGGATCGGGTACTCACTCAGGGTGAGCGTGTGTGGAACGAAGACTATTTTGGTCTGATCCTGGACACCAATTACGATAAATCGGACGGCTATCTATTTCATGTCACGCCTTCAGGGGTTCGTGAAGATGGTCTGGTGAATGGGACCGAGTACATCGCCGAATGGAAAACCCTGTGGTATGCCAAAACTCAGCAACAGCAAGATGGCTGGACGGTGGAAATTGCCATTCCCATGCAATCGTTATCCTTTGACCCGGATGCCAAAAACTGGGGACTACAGTTACGCCATAAGCTCTCCAGCCCCTATGTGCAATCCTACTGGAACCTTAACAACCCCAACTCGGCAGGCTGGCATGCATCACAAACCGCACCCATTTCCGGACTTCACGAATTAGACCAGGGGCAGGGTATTGAGGTTAAGCCCGGCCTGGCCTACAAGGATACACTCGATGAGAGCAGCTTCGAGCCCTCCCTGGACGCCACTTATCGTTTTACACCCAGCCTGACCGGCCAGATCACACTCAATACCGACTTCTCCGGTACCGATGTCGACGAAATTGAAATGAACATGACCCGGTTTGGTCAGTACTACAGCGAAAAGCGAGATTTCTTTTTGCAGGACAGCCAGATCTTTCGCTTTGGCGGCATGGATGACGACGACTATAACGGCATGCCCTTTTACTCCCGACGCATTGGTCAGGGACCACAATCAGGCGTACTGGATATCAACTGGGGCACTAAGCTAACAGGTAGAGTGGGTAATACAGACTTAGGCGTACTGAGTGTCAATCAGGAACGCGACGGCAATAGTGACAAAACCACTCAGCTCAGTGTCGCCAGAGCCAAACAGCATATTGGCGAGCGCCACCAGCTCGGTGCCATACTCACTCATGGCAGCGCCGATGACAGTGCCAGTCAGGCCCTGACTGGGGTTGATTATCGCTTTGACGATTTACTATTTGGTGAAGAGCAATTGATTGCCAACGCCTTTTACCAGTCAATTGACCTGCCAGACGACACATCCGACAGTGACAGTAAGTCCTATGGTCTGGCATTGTTGCTGCCCAATGACCGGTTTTATCTTAATGCCAAGTATCGCTACATCGGTAAGGATTTTAAACCAGCGCTGGGTTTTGTGAACCGCACAGATCTTAAATACTATCACCTCACCAGCCATTACCGGGTTCGTCCACAAACGGGCTGGCTGGGAGATAATTTAAACCTCTACCAGATCAGAACCTATTATAAACGCTGGGAGAATACCGATGGCGAAAAGAAAGGTAAGCAGCTGTTCTTGCAACCTTTAGTGGTGCAAACCAAATCCCATGACTATTTTTACATCAGTTATGAGATGTACAACAAAGTACTCAAAGATCCGTTTAAATTCCGTAATAACATCCAATTTGCCAAAGGTGAGTATGACTACAAACAGTGGAACCTGTACTATGAAAGCGCCAGTGATCGACCTGTTTTCGTCAGCGGCCGGGTTGTTAAAGGCGACTTTTTTGATGCTGATTTAGAGCGCCTCAGCTTGACCATAAATACCCGCCCAAACAAGCATTTGTATGTACAGCTTGGGCGTCATATGTACTATTACGAGCGTGCGGGCGAGAAAAGTAACATGTACAACACGCGACTAAAAGTCAATATTGCTTTCAACAGTGAATGGTCGTGGAACTCGCTGTTGCAGCACAATACTCAGTCAGACAGTTTCTCGTTGTTTAGCCGGCTGCGCTATGAGCCGGCACCGGATGAGCTCTACCAGCTGAGTATTAATAAAGGATATGATTTAGAGGATGGATGGCACGACAAACAAACCGTATTCAGTGAGACCGCCGTTAAGCTCAACTACACCTATCGGTGGTAACAAAAAGCGCGTTGCCCTATTAAGGCAACGCGCTGCCAGTTACCTCGCAACGGTGCTGTAAACGTCGCTTCTGAATGCGGCTTTGCGACCATAAATCACTTGCCCATCACGCACATCAAACCCCATATAAGCGCCGATATCTTGCCGAGATAAAGGGTGTAGTCCCTCATCAGTCACTTTGTATCGCACCAGTTCATGCCATTCTTTGGTCATCAGGTACACCATACCGTTCTCCAGCTCCAGACTTGAAAACGGCTCCAGCTCACCAATTTGCTCTCCCTGAGCTTGCGCAATGCCATTTAAAATACTCGCAAAGGGAAAGCGATAGAGCGTATGATTTTTGTCTGTCAGGTAAACATATTCTGGTGTTGCCGGGTCTGCCATCGCTGTTATCCAGCCCTCTGGCAGCTGTGCCACTTGCTGCATCTGACGATTGTAGATTTGCACCCGTTTACGCTCATTCTGCTTCACAGACAGGGCAAACAAGCTGTTGCTCAACCAGCTTTGCTGGTAAATATATCCGTCAAAGAACAAGGTGTTACCCTGGCTTGTTTCACCGGTGGGGATCAACCACATGGCATGATTATCGTGATTGATCAGCAACAGTTCATCGTCTGGCGACAGCGCCATACCCCGAAGTCGTACATGATCAGGTAATCTCGGTAGCGGACTGGCTTGCTCCTGAGGGCGCTGATAATACACCTGAGAGCTACCCGAACGGTCAGAAATAAAATAGACGCCATTATCAGTGTGTGCTAAACGTGGCGAGCGATCCAGGCCATTGCTGTTATCCAGCACAAACCCGGTTTCCAGCCATTGAAGTTCGATGTCTTTATCATAGGTCGTAAAAACATAATCCGCACCATTACTATGCCGGGCGATATTACAGCAGATTTTATCGCTGAGGCTGCTCAGTAAGGTAGCCTCGTTATCGGTAAATGCCTGATGATACATTTGAGTGCGTGGACTGGAAGACGAAAAAACAACCCCCTTGTGGTCATGATCCCAAATTGCGCCATGCATCAGACCGGTACGCGCAAGCTGCAAGACTTGTTTTGCCGACTCAGGGTCATAGCTGAGCACCCGGCTGTTACCATCATTAGTGTGTGCCGTCAGCAACAAGTGATGTGTGCCCGGATGGGCATCCAGGTAGGCAAGTCGCCAGGTTGACTCAAGGCTGGTTGGTACCTTGGCTCTCTGTGCCGAAAAACTGAGCGCGTACAAATCGTTTTTATGCTCAAAGCGGCGTTCATGCGCCAGCGCATAGATAAGATCATCGCCCGCAACATAAATACTGTCATGATAAATCAGCTCACAGTCATATAACGCCTGATCAGGCGGCGCAAGTTGTCGCGCAGGCAAATCTAGCCTGGCTTTAAACCAGCCACACTGCTCCTTGTAGTACCCTTTAAAGACCAAATATTCCCCCTGACTACCCAGCAATTGTTGCAGATGATAACCGGGCGTCTCAATAGGTTGCGGTAATGCGCTGCTATCATGGGCATATTGAGCAACCCATAAACTGCGCCCCTGCGCTGCGGTCACATTCAAAAATGCAACATGGGCTTGCTGAGTGAGCACGACAGGAAACATTTTTCCGCCACTCACCCGGCTCAACGCCCGACTTTCGCCATACTGTGGCGCAGCCGAACTACCATAATGCGAAACCACGCTAACCAACAGTCCAGCCAGAATAATTAAGCCCGCCAATAAATAGCGCCCTGACAGGCGTTTTTGCGCGGCGGATCGTGCTGGTGTAGACGTATTTTCCTCAGCCCCCAGTTTAATAGGCGCAATAAAGCGGTAACCCTGTTTAGGCACTGTTTGAATATATTGAGGCGACTTAGGATCGTCGCAAAATACCTTTCTCAGATTCGCCACCAGCTTATTGATGGCATTGTCCGTCACTATGGTGCCTTGCCAGATGGCATTTTGTAATTCATCCCGACCAATAATACGGTTTGGGTTGTCAATAAAGAATATCAGTAGTGACAGCAGCCGGGGATCCAGTGTGATGCTATGCTCATCAGTAATGAGTTCGTTGGTTTGTTGGTAGAGGCGAAACTCGCCAATTTGAATAAAATCCATGGACTTCTCGTCTATCCTCTGCGGCTTCGCGCTTTCTTCCAATTAATCGCGTGAAGTCGGCAAATTCGGGCTCGTTGTTCTTATTCTGATATTGCGCCTGCGAAGGAAGCAATGACGAAACAAGGTTCGCCTTAGTCTATGATCATCTCAAAGCTTTGCAACCCACCAGCAAAAGAACATGGCAGAAATATACGACAGCTGAGCAGAAGTTGTGCAACAACCAGGAGATTGAAGGCAAACTAAGCCAATGTTCCGCGTTACAGACTCAGCTGAATTTGCACTGAATTTGCACTGAATTAGCATTCACTTTTCTGACTTATAAACTATGCTTACCCTGCTCACTTTATAACCAAAGGAAGGGCGAGTTTATTTCGCTAAATAGAACAGGTGTGTTTATGAAAAATCTAAAATTATTGCTGGCTGCCTCTTGCCTGACAGCCATACTGGCTGGATGTGGAGGCTCCTCAGACAGTGGCCCGTCCCCCAGCCCAAACCCGAATCCGAACCCGAATCCGAACCCAAATCCAGGCACAACTAACCAGGCTCCTACAGTCAGTATTAGTGGCGACAGTGAAGCACTGGAAGGCACCGCCGTATCACTCAAAGCCAGCGCAACCGACAGCGATGGGCAGGTTGTCAGCTACAGCTGGAGTGTCAGCACCGGACCCTCGGTCACGCTGAATAACAGTACAACCAGTGATGTAAGCTTCACAACGCCCGACGTCACTGAAGATACAGCGATGATACTGGCCGTTACAGTGACCGATGACGATGGTGCAACGGCGACCGCAACGAAAAACTTCACGGTAAAACGTTTAGTCAGATCCGTTACGCTGACCGGCATCGTCACCGACGCGCCTGTGGCGAATGCGTCACTCATGGTGTACGTAGGTGATGAAACCTTCCCGGCGACCGCCGGCAATGATGGTACCTACACCGTTCAATTGAATATCGACGATTCGGCAGTGAACCAGCTTATTCGTATCAAAGCCAATGGTGGCACAAACCAGGAGAATGTAGAGTTTTACTCTCAACTGGAAAGCTTTACCTCCGTTGCCACCCAGGCAGGCGGCGACGGCATAGTCAATAGCAGCGAAAACTTTGGGGTCAATGTGACCAATGTGACTACCGCTGAGTATGCGCTCGTTACCCGTGCTGTCGGCGGTGTGCCACAAACCACCAACGAGCTGAACAATGCGCTGGTAGGGGTTGATGCCAATGAAAAACTGACTTTATCTGCACTGATAAAACTGGTTGTCGACGGCAGCGGTGATACTAAGTTTTCTTTGCCAGCCAGCGTCAACAATACCTTTGAACTGGTTTCGAGCCAAAGCGCCGTCGATGAACTGACCAACACCATCAACGACACAGACCCGACCTTAATTGATAAAACCAAAGAAGAAATCAAAGAGGACGACAAGCTGGTTGATAACGGCGAAGGTTCTATTGTAGGCGACTACCTGATTGGCTCCACGCGCTGGTTCCGTAGTCACTTTACAGAAATGACGCTAAATGAGGATGGTACGGGCACCTTCACCGATCATACCAGCGGTGCCATTACCTGGACACAGGCCACTAACGGATCAGTGAGTATTGTTTTTGCCGACGGCATTTTCTCACCCAGACACAGCTGCAAAAATGCTGAGGGCATGAACTATACCTGCTACTCGCGTTACAAAACTGCGACCTTTTCTATTTACGACGATAACAGCTTTGCGAAAGCAATCAGCCTGACCGCTGTCCGTGACGAGATCAAAGCCGATGACGACACTGTGCTAAATGCAGATGTCACCGACACCGACGATTTCACTATGGTTGTGCGCAACAATACAATCACACCCACAGCGGCACAGATCCCTGGCACCTGGCATTTTGACCAAATGTACTATCTGATGGGTGGTGAAACCGGTAACGAATACACCCTTCCACAAGCCGGTAAGATGGTATTCAACCAGGGTGGCACTGGCAAGTCTACCCTGCCTGACGGCACCGAGCGCGATTTCAGCTGGCAGATAAGTGGCAATAATCTGATAGTGATGTTGGCCAAAACTGACTCAATGGAAGCGAGAACAATCACCTATTGGCTGCTGAAGTCACTACAAAATGGCTTTCAGTTCTGGGCAATCACCGATGACGCCGTTGCAACAGAGCCTGATAAAATGGCGTCAATGACGCACCGCCGTCGCAGCGGGATCATGATGCCTGAACAAGCCATCACCCTGAACAATGCCATGGCCCAGGGGCGTTTTATTCCATATTATGGGGCAAACCTGCCACAAAACTATTTCTTTGACAACTATGTCAATGGCGTGAGCTATGCCCGGCTGAACAAATACACACAAGTCTGGGAAATAGACAACCGCACCTTATCAGTTAATAGCTATTTCGACAGCATGAATGGGCGTAATGTACACCAGTGCCCGGAAGGGGCAACCCCCGAGAGCTGTACCGTTAACTCCAGCAATGACTATCAGGTCATCTCCATGGATAGCAACAGCTGGTATGTGCGCTATAGCTTTACCAACGCCTATGAGCAAGGCCCGAGTTCCAGTTATATGCTGAAATATATGAAGACCGGCACAACGTTAACGCAATTCGACTATATGTGGATGGACAACCGGACTTTCCATATCCTCAACGACAACAACCAGGTTGAGTTTAAATATTACTTCCTGAATTACAGCGACGACGACACGTTCACTCGGGTAATTCGCGACAGTAATTTCAGCGAAATTGGTACCTTTTCAGTTAAATCCGGCAAGCTACATTCTGACGAGTCCGGATCTGTGACTGTGAGTGATTTAAAAGGCTTTGATCGCGACTACATCAAGGTCTGTAACTACCCGCTGGATACTAACTGTGACCAAGGTATGGAAGAAACTTACTATCTTAACGGTCAGGCTGCTGACAAGGCGACTATGATCACTCCGCCACCTAAAGTTGTTTACTCAACTGAAAAAGTCAGTGGTGCCTGGTATGACCCCAGCCAGCCAGATTTTCTGGTGGTGATCCGTGATGGTAGATGGGTCCATATGGAGCTTAAAACCGATGATGATCCCGATGGCAGGGCCGGGCTTGAAGTGGGCTATGCCGAATGGGATGAACAAACCGGCGAGTTTATGGTTAGCCTCTTCTTTGACTCTAATGGCGTATATGGGTACGACTCTGACCTTAAACATACCCTGATGGTCGATGGAGATACACTGACCATTGATATTGAAGGCGAACCGAGCTTTACATTAAGCAGACTAGTAGATGCAAACAATCCCTTAGTCGGGGCCTATGTTGAGTATCCGTTGGATAGTGAACGGATCTGGGTCAGTGCATTCTTACCCGGTAACAAGTTCTTTGAAGCAGATTATGAAAGCGCAGATTCTGCCATGGCAGGTATCAATTACGGCAGCTTTAATTATGATGCCAGCACAGGCAGAACTGAACTAACATTTGAACTGAATCAGCTCGCTGACAGCGACACTATTTTTGCGATGTTCCTGAACGGGGATGTGATCCAATGGAAAGACGGCGACGATCTGGGTACTGTACAACGTGTTAAACCAAGTGCAGGTCAACCTTTGTTCGATAGCCATACTCTGATGTATGAACGCTTTGCGCTCATAAATGGCAGCGAGACTATGTACGTGGAGTTTCATGGCGAGAATGCCCTGGCAGAAGTGGTCACAGAGGGTAAAACGCGTGCCTACACCTGGTCCATTAATCAGGGGCAACTCACTTTGTTGGCCAATCAGCCTGAATTTGGCTTCAGTGCTGAAGGTTATGTTATTTCGCCAAGTGACATGCTAGATGATGGCTGGAAAGTGTCAGTATTGAAAATGATGGAGCCTGAGATAGTTTTAGAAAACGACCCTGTCAGTTCGTATATGCAATTTAATGCAGATATGCGCCGCTAGGTAAATTTTGACTGCGGTCCCTTGATATCAGAGGGACCGCGTTTTTTCTTAGCTTGCCAGTCTGGATAGTTCCGCAATCGCCAGCTCCACATCCTTCATTTCAGTGCACCAGTTGCTAAATGCACAACGGATCACCGCCTTACCCTGCCACACGCCTGGTGTCATAAACACCTGACCGGCTTCGTTTAACTGTGCTAATAAGTCATGTGTATCCAGTTTGTTTTTATCGCTGGCTGAGAACACCACAACGTTTAGCTCACACGGTTTATCCAATTCATAGGCAGGTGAGTTATTGAGCCAGCTGGCCAACACGTTAGCCTGATCCACATTACGCTGGATCTGCGACTTGATACCCTGTTTGCCATAGGCAAGCAAAGTGGCCCAGACGGGCAAAGCACGAAAACGCCGGGAGTTTTCAATCCCCAAAGACATAAAAGGTTGCTCTGTTTCATCATTGACCAAATATGGCGCATCTGCATTACAAGTTGCAAACAGTGAGTGCGGGTGGCGGGTGAGAAAAACGCCGCAGTCATAAGGTACATTCAGCCATTTGTGACAATCCAGCGTAATACTGTCTGCCAGCTCTATCCCCTGCGTTTTCCCTTGCGAACCTGTCAGCAGTCGTTCAAAAATACCAAATGCGCCGTCCACATGTAGCCAGGCCTGATGTTTACGGCACAACTGTGCGACGCGGACCAGATCATCGAAATCGGTGCCAGTCACCGTTGCTGCACTGGCAATAACAATTTTTCCCTGACTGTGACATTCATTCAGTTTGTTGGCCAAATCCGTTGTATCCATCGCTTCACTGTTTGACTCACAGGCAATCTGCACCCAGCTCTCCTGCCCCAAACCTGCCAGCCCCAGCGCCTTGACCATACTCGCATGTGGGGTCGCGGCAAACACGGTATAATCCAGCGCCTTACAACCGGCCTTCGCGACATCAACCCCTTGTTTAAGTCCGACTTCCTGCCTGGCCGTCATGGCACCTAATACATTGGCGGCCGTCGCACCTGTGGTCATAACCCCTTCATATGCAGCAGGTAGCTCAAATAACTCAGTGATCCACTTAATCGCCTGACGCTCTACCTGGCTGGCAATTGAGTCGCCGCCTTTGGAGACATTTTGGTTGTACAAGGTCACGAGCCAATCGGCGTACGTGGCAACCGGGTTGGCTCCGCCAGTGACAAATCCCCAGTAACGCCCACCGTTACTGGCTGACAGCTGAGGGGCTATTTCTGTACTGAAGACTTGCCTGAAAACCTCAAACCCGGCCGGCTGCTCGACAAGTTCACGTGCTTGTAAGCAAGACTCAGGATTGCTTACTCGCCGGGTACCGAGCGACTCTCTGAAGGCGTAACACTCTTGCTCAAGTGCTGCGAGCAGTTGTTCATAAGCCGGCAACTGCCGGGGTGTTAATGCATGCATAATGACTCCTTTTGACTTTACGGCCCTACTTTAACGTGATAGTAAAAAGGTAACAGATACAAAGAATAGAAATTTTTAGATAACAGATGAGTAAGCAAGCAAAATACAAAGCACTGGCCAAACAGTTTATCAATGCCATTGAAGCCGGTGAGTACCAATGTGGCCAGCCTTTGCCTTCTTTGCGCCAGCTGAGTGCGCTCAATCAGGTCAGTATGACCACTGCGCTTTCCTGTTATCGTTATCTTGAATCACTGGGTTACATTCACGCAGATCCAAAACGTGGCTTTTTTCCTTGTTACAACCCCGTCTCGACACAGGCTACAGAGCACACAAAATTTAACGCAGAGATCCGCACTTTACCCAAAAACCCACCCCTGCGACTCAGGTCAGGATTTGCAACAGCGCAACTTGACGCCACCCTGATAGATACACAGCAACTCCGTGCCTCTGTGGCGCGCACCCTGCGTGGTAATCATACCTTGTTCAATTATGGGGACCCACTCGGTGAACAAACTCTGCGACAAGCACTGACGACACATCTTAAAACCCAGGGGTTTGTTTTGCATGAGCGGGAGTTAATTGTTACACAAGGCTGTCTGGATGCCGTAAAAACGGCCCTGGAAGTTACGACCAAAGAAGGCGAGGTCGTTGCTGTACCGTCTCCGTGCTACGCCGGGTTGCTGGATACGCTCAGCGTCATGGGCAGGCAAGTTATGGAGATCCCCTGTCATCAGGACGGCATCGATCTGGCACAACTGGAACAAGCAATGGCTGGGCAGAAAATTGCGGCATGTATGCTCAGCGCCAACTTCCAAAACCCAACCGGCCACTGTCTGAGCGTGCAGCAAAAACAGGAACTCGCGCAGATGGCAAAGCGCTATCAAATCCCTGTTATAGAGGATGATGTTTACCGGGAGCTGAGTCACAACCGCACGATGCCCTTCCCGGTAAAACACTTTGATGAAGACGGCTGGGTGATCTGGTGCAGTAGTATTTCCAAAACTCTGGCACCGGGACTCAGGCTGGGCTGGTGCGCGCCGGGAAGATTCTATCAACATTACAGCGACCTGATCCGTGTGCGCTCTTTAGGATGTAACCGGCCTCTCCAGCTGGCACTGGCAGACTATATTGGTCGGGGACATTACACCCGGTACCTGAAAAAACTTAACCAGACACTTGCACTGCAATGCAACCAATACATCCAGACACTGACACAACGGCTCCCCGCAAATATCCAAATCAATCGCCCGCGTGGGGGGTTAGTGCTGTGGTTTGAACTACCGGGTGTTGATATCAAAAGACTTCAGACCCAGCTTCAGGCAGAGCAAATTTATATTCTGTGCGGCGACGCTTTTTCTACCACCGGGCTCTATCAACAATATGTTCGTCTCAACTTTGGCCTGTGTCTCACTACAGAAGTAAAATCACAGCTTATCCGTTTTGCCCACGTTGCAGCCCACACACAATGTCAAAAATCAGTCAAATAAGATACTAAAACTGGTACAAAAAATGCTTAAATTTTAAACTACGACTTATGCGGTGATTACTATCATGGATCTGACACAGGATGAGCTGGACTATATTCATTTGGTGGTTGAAACATCCCAGCTAGATTTATTTCAGGCACACACCAATTTATGCAATGAACTAAAAGCGTTTACCAGTGATCTGCTTGAAGAGCTGGCCCAGCAAGAAGCAAGCTACGCGCAAAACGAGCGTATGCTCGACACCCATTTACGCGCTGCCAATATCGTCGACTTCCCTGCTCAACCTGTACTGCAGCCAGACAGCCAAAATCGGTGGCATCCGGATCACCAAACGCTGTTGTCTATCATTGACGATTTGCCTCAGATCGTTGAGGGACACGGTATGCCACGCAGCTGGCGATTTACCCCCTACCCGGCAGTCCGTCTACTGCTAAACTTTCCCAGGGCATCATTTCATGTTGACTCTTTGTCACTTACCGGTGCCTGCATTAACACTTTCCCGCTCAACGCCTGGGCACACCAGGATATGTTTACACTAAGAGGCGCAAGTCTGGTGTTACCAAATGGACACTGCATCCAAATCGACATTGCCTCAGTGTCAAGCCGGAGCGAACACCGGTTGGCACTGAAGTTTGACCATTACACCGTCGCCAGTCCAACCCTAAAAGTCTATGTCGTCAGTAACTACGTGCGCCTGCACGGCTGGCATTAAAGCTTAGATGGTTTGATAAACAACCCGTGCTGCCAGCAGCAAAAAAGCGCAGCCAAGTAGTTTGTCAATCACGCCCTGTTTCGCACTCAGATCAAAGCGTTCACGGGCAGAGGCGGTCACGACAGAGACAAAGAAATACCACAGCGCATCGATCACCAGTACTGTCATGCACATGATCACCGCAGCCTTGAGTGTTAGTGCGTCAGGGTCGATAAACTGTGAGAACAGCGCCAGGAAGAAAATGGCCAGCTTTGGATTTAAAAAGGCAATGGCAAAGCCATCTTTTGCCGCAGTAAGATAGCTTTTAGTATCGTGCTCTTTGGCGACTTCAATACCACTGCTATTGCTGCTGAGGATTTTGTAGCCCATATACGCAAGATACGCCGCCCCCGCATAGACCAGGCCCTGATAAACCAAGGGAAATTGCTCAATCAGACTGGCCAGGCCCAGTAGAGACAAACTGGCGTAAATACCCACGCCCAGGCCATGAGATAAACTCGCCACAATCCCGTGCTGGGCACTGTGATACAGGCTGTAACGTAACACTACCGCCAAACTGGGGCCGGGAGACATGGCTCCGACACAACATATAAACGCCAGACTTAACCAGGCCGTTAATTCCATCTTTATTTTCCGCAGAACTAAAAGCGCATAGTCTAACCGAGCGTAAAGAGCGGGCCAATGTTTAAATTCACGTAACAACGGAACCAGCTAGTCAGTTGAGGTGGCGTTTCAGCCGATCAGGATTAGCCATCATGGGTGGAAACGAGTACATACATCAACCACAGTACTCCACTCAAAGCAAACACTGTAGCAACAGCAATAGCCAGCCATTTCACCACTACATCCAGGATGTTGCTATTTTTGTCAGCTTTCATGCCCTCACTCCCTGACGTTTTGAAATTCAGCATCTTAGTGATTTAGCAATACCGAAATCCACCCCAAAAATATGACCGAGTGTTCCTACCATCCGTTTTTAAGTTTGCCTGCGTTCATCCAGGCAAAACTGACCGTCCTGTCTTAGTGGCAAATCAAGGTGCCCTACTGACATTCCCTGACAACACCACGTGCTTTACTGTTATCAACTTAAACAAGGAGATAAAACATGAGCACCAACATCGTAGAAATCGCTACTTTCAAGCTCGCAAGCGGCGTAACTGAAGCTGACTTTTTAGAGCAAAATGCGCAATTTATGGCATTCGTTAATGCACAACCAGGGTCATTATATCGTTCGGTTTCAAAACATGCTGACACCGGCGTTTACACCGACATTGTGTACTGGACTACACTGGAAGATGCGAAGCGCGTGCAAGCTGCTTTCGAGCATGAGCAGGTGTGTCAGCAATTTGCGGCACTGATTGACAAGGATAGTCTGTCACTGACCTTGACTGAGGTGGTTGCGCAATCGCCTTGCAGTGGGTAACCTGACCTGGCTTTTTGAGTGCCGGGGCTATACCCCGGCGTTTTTTGGAGATCACCGTGCACAAATCTGAGCGTTTATTTCAGCTAGTCAACCTGCTTAAAGGCCGGCGACTGGCCATTACCGCGAAGCAGCTTGCCGAGCGGCTTAACGTGTCTGAGCGCACCATCTACCGAGACATCCAGCATCTGCAAAGTTCAGGTGTGCCCATCGAAGGCGAGGCGGGCATAGGTTATCTGATAGCCCAGTGCGATCTGCCGCCCATGATGTTTACCGTCGCGGAACTACAATCTTTGCTGTTAGGTACACGTATGGCCAGTGCCTGGACCGATCCGCTACTGTCGGAGCATGCCAGCAGTGCCATGGCAAAAATTGAGGCGGCGCTGCCCGACCACCTCAAACAACAGCTGGACGACTTTCCCTATGTGGCCGCCAGCTTTGGTCATACAGAGGACCATCAGAGATTCAGCCGTACACTGCGCGAAGCCGTAGTACAAAAGCGTCAGGTCAGATTGCAATACAGAGATGCCAAAGATGCCTATAGTGAGCGGGATATTGAGCCACTGGGTCTGGTTTACTGGGGCGGCAAATGGACCATTATAGGACATTGCCTTTTGCGCAACGATTATCGCGAGTTTCGCCTTGATCGGGTGTGTGATATTTCCCTGCTGGCGCACCCTTTTGAACTCACAAAGGAAAAGAACCTGCAACACTATATTGCTCTGGTTAAAGCAAAATATGCCGATGAGGCAAACCAGACAAGCCTTTAATCTGCCTCTTCCTATGTGTTCTCATCACGTTTAGGCGAGTGTAGCCGATCATCCGATCTGTGTGCTTTTTTTACTCGATTGTTTTTATTTAATAAATTATCAATAATTCATTCTCAGCCAGTATACCCGGTCAAATAATTCGCCACACAAGCAACATTTATTAAACGCAAATGAGAGTTGTTATCATTTAAAATCACTGTTAGTATGCGCTCCCTCTGCAGTCCCGAAGCCGGGTTCCTTAGTCGTATGGAGTGTAAAATGCAATTCTCTCGCTCAAAGAATTCACCAAATATATTGGCCAATGCCGTTAAAATCGCCCTGTTAGGCGCCGCTGTGAGCAGCCCTGCTGCTTTTGCTCAAAATACTGACGAAAGTATCGAACGGATCAGTATTTATAATAAACACAACACGCTGATCCTGGAGTCAGGCACAGCCACCAAATCCAACGTGGCCTTGATGCAAACACCGGCTGCCATTGTGGTTGTTGATAAAGAATTGCTTAAAGCACAAAGTGCCACCACACTTCAGGAAGCCCTGCGTAACGTCAGTGGTCTGGGGCAAGCCGGTAATAACTATGGCATTGGTGACAACCTGACCGTACGTGGCCTGGGAGTCAACTACACCTATGATGGCATGTATGGTGGTGCTGACTTAGGCAACAACTTTAACCCTACCCGCTCGATGACCAATGTTGAGAGCATTGAGGTCTTAAAAGGCCCGGCAACCGGTTTATATGGTATTGGCGCCGCAGGCGGTGTTATCAACCTGGTTGAGAAAAAGCCTCAGCAACAGGAAGCTTTCGAAATCAGCGCCAAAGCAGGCAGCTGGAACAGTTATGGTATTGGCTTTGATGCCACAGGTGGCCTGAACGACCAGTGGGCCTACCGTCTGGTAACCAACCATGAGCGCAGCGATGGCTATCGCGACCTGCAATCAGACAGAGACGAAGTGTACGCCAGTCTGAGCTTTGAAGTAAACGCCAGTCACAAGCTGCTGCTTTCAACCGCTTATATCGATGATGCGTTGCAAATTGACTCAATTGGCGATCCCGTGCGGATCATGAACTGGGACAGCACCAGTGGTACGCCAGGTAAGCTGAGCGGGGCTGATCTGCCAAACGATGCCAAACTGGATGACGATGGCACAAACTATCTGGGCGTACAACTGACAGAACAGCAACGTGAACAGCTGGCAGCCTCAGTGCGCGCAAGCGATGGCCTGCAACCTTACAATCTGGGTGATGGCAACCTGATATCGCCTTTGTCCAAGCCAAACGAAGGTGAAGAGCTGCGCATTAAATTGCGCCACGACTGGCATATCAACAACGACTCGACCCTGACACAGCAAGTCTTGTGGCGCAGCTATGATTCTGAGTTTGCGCGCCAGACAGGTGCTTACAACTACGTGTACTGGGAGCGTCGCGGCGTGATTAATGCCGATCCACGTGCACCGCTAATTATTGATGGCGAACTGCACCCCTTTGCCGCCCGTCGTCAGGAATACCGCCGTCAGGTTGCTGAAGAACAAACCTGGCAATACTTTGCCGATCTGCAACTGGGCTGGAGCCTGGGTGGCGTTATGGGTGAACACCTTGTCAGCGTAAACTATGAAAACCGCGAAATGGCGCTGAAGAGCTGGTCAGCTTACGATGCCGACAGTGCCAAAGGCGACAATGCAATCCCGTATATTCTGGATATTCGCAACCCGAACTGGGCAAGCGGCGATATCATGGATTACGACCCGTCACTGCGCAGCAACTATGATAAATCACTGGATGCCTATGGGATCAGTTTCCAGGAAGTCTTGTATCTGACGGATCAGTTAACCGCACGTGCCGGTCTTGCTTACTCTGCGATTGAGCAGGCTTATCAACACAAAGGCAGTGACCGCGCGCCAGAAGCCAGCAAAGAACTGGATTCAGATGATTCGGGTATGACCTATAATGTCGGTATTAACTACCAGGTTCACCCGCAGCTTTCTGCGTTTGTTAATGTCGCCAAAGGCCGCACGGCTTACAGTATTTTAGGTGCTCTGTCCGATGATACAGCATCACCAAACCGTCCGGATTCTGAGTCAGAGTCACTCGATTTAGGGATCCGTTTCACGGCGCTGGACGAAGATTTGCTTGGCTCAATCGTGTGGTTTGAGACCAGCCGCACAAATCTGCGTTATACCAACCCGCTGTACAACGATGATCCCAAAGATCCGGAGTACAACATCAGTGTTGCGCAATACTTCTACGATGACGAAGATGAATCAAAGGGTGTCGAAATTGACCTGAACCTGGCACTGGCTGAGTCGGTTGACTTAAACCTGAACGCCACCTGGCAGGACGCGATTGAGATCCGTGCCCAGGAGCGCTCAGAGCAGAAAAAAGGAGTTCCAGAAAAAATGGCGAGCGCCTGGGTCAACTACCAGCTGCCAGCCACGGTGCTGGAAAACCTGACCCTCAGCCTGGGTGTGAACTATGTGGATGAGCGTACCGTTAATTCGGCATCATTCGGCCTGCCAACAGCAACGATTGACAGTTACACACGCTGGGATGCTGCAGCGCGCTATCAGGGTGACCAGTATCAGATCCAGCTCAATATTGAGAACCTGACGGATGAGCGTTATTACAGCAAAGCGCTGTTCCTTGGCGGCCTGCCAGGCAACGAGCGTAACGTTAAGCTGTCTGTAAACTACCAGTTCTAAAGCACAGGTGCCGTAATCCGTAATCCGGTTATCCGGTTACCCGTTGCCAACGTATTAGCAAAACACATAAGCGAAGTGGGCCTGCCCACTTCGCTTTTTATTACGATTTAGATCACCCTGCCTGGATAATAAGTTTAGGTACAATCTTTGCTTAGGTATTCCCGACTCTGCAAAGGAATTACCAAATGAAAATTAACACGATTACCCCTCAAAGCGCCTTTTCTGCCAATCAGTATGCAGCACACAATGCGGCACAACTGGATAAACAGGCGCACTTTACACAGCAACTGAATGGTGCCATGGAGGCAGCCGGGCGGACACAACCGGACAACGAGGTTGCGGTTTCCGTTGGGGTGGATTATCAAAGTATTTCTGAGCAGACCAGAAGCTACTATCAGGTTGCCAGAGACAACGCCCACAAACGCGTTGACTCAAGCCAGCCAGAAAAGCAGCAGCAGATCCAGTTCTATCAGGAAACCATGAGCGAAATCATGGAGATGCCAATCGAAGTCAAGGTCGAGCCACACGAAGTCAATGAAGCCTTGCTGTTCAATAACCTCGGAATAGACTACCTAGCCTATAAAGAGCTCAAAGTCAGAATCGAAATGCTCGACCTGACAGAGCAGGAAATGCACGATGATAGAGCGCTTCCCGATTATGAAAAAGACAAACTAAAAGACACAATTGATGAACTCAAAGCCAAACTGGAAGCGGCTATCGATGAGCTGCTTGGCGACAGCCAGGATAAGCCTGTAGAAACCGAACCGAGCGGCACGGTCAGTGAGGTGTTTTCGCTCTATCAAAGCACTTAAGTCTGCCGTCAAACATGCACTGAGTGATACCACACCAGGCTAACAGACAGTGCAATTACGCTCAACGTACTATACTGAAATCATGTCGATTTACAGATCCGGGCCGAACACGGCATCGGCCTGATTACAAGGTAGGTTGCAATGCATCAGTTAGTGCGTTTGGTTGCCCTGTATCCATTTATGAGCTTTGGGGCAACCTATGATACGCCCAGTCTGGACTGGGTGACCGAAGATTATCCACCCTTTAATTACCACATAAACGGCGAGATAGAAGGCTTATCGATCCGCATTTTGGATAGTATTTATCGTGACCTGGGCTGGACTCTGAACAAAAGAGACATCATGCTGGTGCCCTGGCCCAGAGCCTATCGGATGGCCATGACCTCACCTAAAACCTGTATCTTTTCTATTACCTATACTCAGGAGCGAGCTAAAATATTTCAGTTTATTGGCCCATCGATAGATAACCAGGTGGCCATCATTGGCCATAAGGACAACGACTACGACGTCTCAACCCTCAAAGATCTGAAAAACTACAAAATTGGCGTGGTTAAAAACGACATTGGCCACCAGCTGTTACGCCAGTCAGATGTCGGCAAAGACAATCTTGTTTTCCTGGCCTCCGGATTTGAGCTAGTACAAATGCTTAAATTAAAACGCATTGACTTAATTGCCTATGGCGATATTATTGCGCGCTTTCAGTTTAAACGGGCCGGTATAGACCCAGCGCACTACCGCATAATTTTACCCTTGTCACGTTCTTACCTGGGCTTTGCCTGCAATAAACAGGTTGATGCACGGTGGGTTCACAGCATGAACCAGGCGCTGCGACGCTTGCGCCGCAACGAGCCGTCGCTGTTTTTGCCACAATCATATTAAAGCTGTCCAGAGGAACCAATGACGCGTTACTATTCACCGTTAGCCTTCGCATTTGTAACGGTACTACCTGGATTATCAATGAGTCAGTCTGTCTGGGCATCACAACCTGAACAACACGTTGTCCTTGTGCCTATCACAGTCTGTTTTGAACGCTGGCGTCCGTTTAGTTATACCGATCAAAGTGGTGTTGCCCGCGGGCAAGAGGTCGAACTGATCAGAGCTGCAGCCCGAACGATGAATCGCACAGTCGAGTTCAGTGAGCTCCCTTTTAAACGCTGCGTTGCTAACGTTAAGTTTGGCAGTACGGATTTTTCACTCCATGTGGACAAGACCGACGGGCTGGCAATTTTTTCAGATTCAGCGACATCCTGGCAACTTAGCCTGGCAGTGTCCGCAGAGCGGTTTAACAGCATGAAAGACTTCAGGCAAATTGACACGCCCAGGATCATGTTGGCAACAGAATACCCGTATCCCAAAGCAGTTTATCGAAAGCTTGAAGCACTGAATGCCAGATTAGTCAGGCGTTCTTACTATGAAGAAAGCGACGAGCATGCAAAGACGTTTTTTAATATTCTCTCCACTGCACGCGTTGATGCTATGCTGGTAGATAAATTATGGGCCCAGCATATGGTCAAACGATTTAACCTGCCAGTGGTGATACTGGCGCAAGATTTTCATAGTGAGCCTCAATATATTGGCTACCGTCACAGTAATGCCCTGCTAGCCAGGCAGCTTGAAGCTGCTATGGCTGCACTACCGGACGACCTGGTTAAAGCGATTAAAGCACAATATCAGTACTAACCAGACACAATTTGACCAGTCAATTGGTGAAAGCGATTCAAGTACACTATCAGTATTAACTGTACGCCTGCTGACGAGCCAGTATCACCAGTCGCGCCACCACATCTGCCGCAACCTGACTCAAAATTGAAGCATCGTGTTCGTTAAACTCTCGGGCCTCAAAATCAATCAGGCACAAAGTGCCTAGCTGGCTGCCATTCGGATGCCGTAAGGGGCAACCTGCATAAAAGCGGATATTCAGCTCCCCGGTTACCAGAGGATTATCAAAAAAACGATCGTCCTTTAATGCGTTATCAACGACAAAGACCTCATTCTGACAAATAGCGTGGCCACAAAAAGAAATGTCCCGGTGTGTTTGTGCTGCATCCAGCCCAACTTTGGATTTAAACCATTGCCTGTCGCTGTCGACCAGACTTATTAGTGCAATAGGCACATTAAAGACATGTGCAGCAAATTCCGTAAGCCTGTCAAGCTCGGCGTCGGGAAGAGTATCAAGCACCTTTAAGTCATGCAGCGTTTGCAATCGCAGTGCTTCGTTATCCGGCAGTGGTGGATTTTTCATCCAAATCACCAATTAACAGATGGTTTATAAACTATAGTTAAAAATGCCTGAACGTCTACATTAAGGAAAGCACGCGTGCAAGTGCAATTCAAAATTATTGTATGGTTAATGGTCGTGCTTGTCAGTTTACTTTCACTTGACAGGTTTGCACGGTCTTATTTCGCTTCCCATCACCAGGTTAAAGCAACCCGGGACAGCCTGAAAAATATCCATCATATGCAGCAGATAAGCAATGCCATCTTCGCGCTGCAAAAAGAGCGTGGTTATACATTTGGTTTGTCTGAACGGGCTACAGGCGAAACGCTCAGCCAGCTCAATCAGTATCGCAATGACAGCAATACTGCGCTTTCCGATATTGCAATTCAGAGCGCGCAAAACCAAAATTTGCTGTCTTCACTCCCCAGCACGGCAGAACTGATGAGTCTCAGGGCTCTATTTGACCAGCGGCTGCTCACCCGGGAGCAGGCCATGACGCTCTACACGGCAAAAATAGATGCGCTGCTGGACCTGTTTTTAGCGATTGAACTGAAAATTGCCGCAGATGCGGTTAACTCGCACTTATATAGTCTGACTCGGGCCATTGAACAGGCCGGCAAACTCAGGGCACATACGTATGCCATGCTCAACAACACACTGGACAACCGTGCAAGCGCCATCTTTGAGCTCTCAACCTTACACAACACCCATCTTGCGCTACTCACCAACACACCTTTTAGTGAAAGTATTGTCAAGCAAATAACAGCCTTACAAACTCAGCCTCAGAATCAGACATTGAATGATGTATTGTTGTTGCTCGAACGCACCGGCCACAGTACATTCAATGCACAGCAATGGTGGCAACAAAAAACACAATATATCGAGCTGCTCATCACGATTGTCAGTACGCAATTGACCGCTCACCAACAACAGCTCAGCACCGAACTCAAAGCACATGACTCTACCAAGCTGGACTATGCCCTGTATGCTGTAATTGCATTTGTGGGTATAGTCTTGGCCAGTACTCTGCTTTGGCGCACACTGGGGTATAGCAAGAAACCCAAACGGCACCAGACTCCGGTCAAACTGTCGCAGCTTTTGCTATTACTGGGATTAATCGTGTCTTTCATTATGTCTGAGCATGACATTAGTCAGGGTGAGCTGAGCAACGGCTTGTACACGCGCTCGGCAAATGAGCTGAGTAATAACCTTGCCTACTCCGTTATTGCCATCGACAATTTATGGCTGAAGCCGCTGGCCGAGCGGCTGCACACATTGAGTATTACCAAGCAACCTGTTTTTTCCAATGCGACAGGTACAGAATATATAGGCAAGTTTACCCTCTCAGATAATGATCTGGTTGGCTTGTTCCCTGCCACTTTACCCGTGCAGAAACTACAAAAAACCATTACAGACAGTATTACCAGGCAAGGGCCTCAGTCACTCTCTCTGGCATTGATGTCCGACAGCAATAATAAGTTATATAGTGTCTCAACGGCACCGCAGGCTAGTGCAAACGGATTATCAGACATACTACTGGTATTGATCCAGCCCATTGACGACACCCTCACGAAAATCCTAAAAATGCCCGTTGCTTATCAGGGAATTACAACGCATTTGCTGTTCAACGACATAGTGATTGGCCGTAACGACTACTCGACCGGCCAGGCTGCCATGCTACCCAAAAACGGACTGGAGCTGATACATCAAAACTTTGCGCTTGGTTTTACCGTCAGAGCAACTCAGGATCCAGAGCAAATAGAGGGGTACATCAATACGTTGCAGCAAGAGTTTTCGGTGCAACTGGCCTTACTGCTCACACTGAGCCTGACCGCCCTGGTGCTGGCCCATCGGGCGCAAAATCGCATTATTGAGCAGTTACAGCATTCTGAGGCACAGCTTGATAAAGAACGCTTGTTGCTGTCTAACTCTGAACAGATTGTCGGGATGGGGAGCTGGGAGTGGCAACAAGGCAGTCGTGATGTATTGCTATCTAAGACATTGAAAAACCTAATGAGTGTAAAAAGTAGCGGAAAATACGTACCTTACACAGAGGTACTGCGTAAATTAACGCACTCGAGCAGACGTGTCTTATTCAACCATTTGCGTACTCAAACGCTGGATTCACAGATTCGACTAACTCTAAGCTTCTGCGACGAGCAGGAGTCAGAGAAGCAGCTAGAAGTGATCATGACGTCACACCAGAGCGATGCGTCAGATTCTTTGTGTGTCGTCGGCGTTGTGCGAGATATTTCAGAGCAAGTCGCGCAGCAGCAAAGGCAGGGCAAATATCAGGCGTCCCTGCAGGCTGCTCGTCAGGAAGCGCTTGACCGTATGAAAGAAGCCGAAACCCAGCGCCACGAGGTGCAGCAGCTGCTCCACCGTAACCGCGAAACCGAGAGCCTGCTGGAGGCCACACTGGACAGTATTCCTGCCTTTATTTTGTTACTGGACGGTGACGCCAATATCCGCCTGATCAACCGCTTTTGGTATAAAAGCAAACGCCTGAACCTTGAAGAAAGTGGCCTGTTTATTAATACCCTGATGCGTGTAAACGACAACCTGATTGACGTGATTTCCTTGCTTCCGTTGTCGAATAAAAAACCATTGCTGGAAGCGCTTGCATCAGCCAAAACGCGCGACCTGTATTACAAGGATATGGAGATATGCTATCAGCTGGACGGTGCTAAGATGTGGTTTGAAGTGATTTTAACCAACATTATGTGCAACGATAAAAAGTACATGCTGCTATATCAACATGATATTACCCAACGTAAGAACGACGCCACCACCCTGGCCGATGCCAAAGAAACCGCCGAAGCCGCCAACAAAGCCAAATCCCGCTTTCTTGCGACTATGAGCCATGAGATCAGAACTCCGATGAATGGTGTAGTCGGTATGCTGGATATTTTGTCTCAGTCACGGCTGAGCGATGAGCAGCGTCACCTGACATCTGTTGCCAAGAATTCAGCCATGATGCTATTGCGAATAATCAACGACATACTCGACTTTTCTAAAATCGAAGCGGGTAAAATGGTCATTGAGCACGCAGCCTTTAGCTGGCAAAACCTGACCAAAGAACTGTGTGAACTGATGAGCCATCAGTGTCACGAAAAGCGCATAAATCTGAATTTTTACTTTGATCCCGCTTTGGGCTACTGGCACAAAAGCGACCCTATCCGGATCCGGCAGATTTTACTCAATCTTGTAGGTAATGCCGTAAAGTTCACTAAAACATCTGCCAGTAAAACCGGAAATGTGGAAGTCTTTGTGTCACCCGCCACTGAATCCGGATACCTGGAGATCAGTGTCAAAGACAACGGCAAAGGGATGAGCGAGGCGCAAACTCAGGGGTTGTTTAAGCCCTTTGTACAGGCTGACGATAGCATACAGAGAAAATATGGCGGCACCGGGCTGGGGCTGTCCATTACCATGCGGCTTTGTGAGCTGATGAATGGCACCATAGTGTGCCACAGCCTGGAAGATGTCGGGAGTAACTTTATTGTCACCTTGCCTTTTGCACCAAGCGAAACCGGTGAGCAGGAAATTGCGATTAGCTTTGAGGGCTTAACCGCTTATATCGTCTCTGATGATGATAAGTTTGAACAGGATTTGGCACACAACCTCAGCGCTCATGGTATGCACTGTCAGTTAATCAGTGACGACGACCTCAATGCCTATTTGCTTGCCCGCCTGAATGTTGACTATTTGATTATTACGAGCGAAAAATACCAGCATCTGGTTACCAATGGCCAGGACATCATTTCCACTAACAGCGAACTCAAGTGCCTGGTGCTGGAGCACACCAATATTCAGATGCCTGCCATTGAAGGAGCGAATATTTATGCGCTTGAAAATAACCCATACTATGCATTCAGAGTGATTGAGAAGATTGCAACACTCGAAGGCCAGATCAGTCCTGAGCCAGATATGAGCCAGCTGGCAAGTGAAGAGCAGTTACCCACAATTGAACAGGCCCAGCAAAAGAATGCCTTAATTCTGGTGATAGAAGACAATGTCTACAATCAGGACTTGTTTAAGCGCCAGCTTGCCTTGCTTGGACTGCAGTGCATTATTGCCGAGCACGGTGCCATCGCACTTGAGTTAATGCAGAAATATCGATTCTCTTTGATCATCAGTGACTGTCATATGCCCGTCATGGACGGATATACCTTTGCGAAAACCTACCGTGAACTTGAAACACAAGGTAAAGTGCCCAGCCTGCCCATTATCGCGGCGACGGCGAATGCACTCAGTGGTGAGCGTGAAAAGTGTCTGACCGCCGGAATGGACGATTATATTTGTAAGCCCATTGTACTGCATGCACTGCGCGCCAAAATTGAACAGTGGCTTCACAGGCCGCAGACTTCGGGGTTACCGGTTTTGAATGGTCATGCCACTGGGCTGGTTAGCACGGTAGTCAACCAACCTGAAGCTGCCTTGTCCGATGCCCAGGCCAAAGTCAGTGAACCGGAAAAATCTTCAACACGTATTGTAGATTTGAATGTACTGGAAAATTATGTTGGTAGTGACAAAGCGATTCAAAAGCAGTTTTTGCAAGGCTTCTTGGCCGATTCTCGTCCTCTGGTTGAAGGCTTGAGTGCTAAAGAAGTGTCGCTCAGCACCATTAAAAATACCGCGCATCAGTTAAAATCTTCGGCCAAAGCCATTGGGGCTCAGACACTTGCAGATGAGTTTTTCGCGCTGGAGCAAGCCGCCAAGGCGGCAGATGTTATTAAGGTACAGGCCTTACAAAAGGCCTGCGACGACAAGTTTAATGCCGCATGTGTGGAAATAGAAACTATACTTGAGTAAAAAGTATGCCCACACAAGACGTATTCAGGACTATACATGCTCAAAACGCAGGGTCATAAAAGGCAAGATGAATAATCTGATCAGAGTAATTGCAATTGATGACAACCAGTTGATTATTACCCAACTGGAATTGTTACTACAACAAGTTGCCCGGGACGTCGACTATCATGGCTTTACCGCAGGCCGTCATGCTTTGGACTCCGGGCTATGCGACTCCGCGTCGCTGATTTTTTTAGATCTGAACATGCCTGAAATAGACGGGATAGAATTACTGCGTATTTTTGCCGATGCCAAACTGACAACGCCGATAGTGCTACTCAGTGGCGAAGACAAAGACGTACTCGAAACCGCCAGCAATTTGGGCACAATGCATAATCTCAATATAATTTCCAACATAGATAAACCCGTGTCTTTGCCACGATTGAAAGCTCTGCTTGAATGCCTGGACCAACACCACAGAGCCTCACCCATTCTGCCAGACAAGCATTATAACGCCAGTGATATCCGGATTGGTCTGGACCGGCAGCAATTTAAAGCTCACTACCAGCCCAAAGTATCGCTGGAATCGCTTAGTGTAATTGGCATGGAGATACTGGCACGCTGGTATCACCCTTTTGATGGCATCATATCGCCCGGCGAGTTCATTCCTCAACTGGAACGCGCCGGTCATTCGGCGGAACTCTCGCTGCAGCTATTAACGCAAACCCTGGTACTCTACAATAAACACTATGAACGGGTTAAATCTCTCAATTTCAGCCTTAATCTCAGCGCTGGAGCCCTGTATGACATTGAACTGCCTAACAAGCTCGCCACTTTGTGTGACCAGCACTCAGTGCCGCGCAAGCAGATCATTCTGGAGATCACCGAAAGTCAGTTACTGGATAACCTCCCCCGTACACTGGAAGTGTTATTGCGTTTTAGATTAAAGGGCTTTGCGCTGTCAATTGACGACTTTGGTACGGGGTTTTCAAGCTTTACCCAGCTCAACCAAGTGCCCTTCAGTGAGCTCAAAATTGACCGTAGCTTTGTCCAGAACTGCGATACAGATAGCAAAAAACAAGCGATTGTCTCTGCTACATCTGATTTAGCAAAAAAATTGTCGCTCAAGACCGTTGCCGAAGGCATAGAACATGCGGGTGAGCTAAACTACTTACGTATGTGTGGCATTGATGTCGCACAAGGCTTTTTGTTTGCTAAGCCCCTGGCCACTGATGCCTTGTTGAACTGGCTGGAACACCATTTAAACAAACCTCTGGCGGAGTGGGGAACATGAGCCAAAGTGCTATCCTCATAGACGATAACTCGTTATTTCTTAAGCTACTGAGCAGTCAGCTAACCTCGTTGGGGGTTACTGTGTCGCAGGCAAGAGATAAGCAGGAGCTACTGGCACACCTCGAATCTAACTGGTATGACTGGGCATTTATTGATGCGCACCTGGAAGACGGCGAATGTGGGCTGCAACTGGCCAATGTACTGATAGAGCAGCAATCACACCATGACCGACTCTGCACTTTGGTTGGGATGTCGGGCGATGAGATTTGTGCCAGTCGCTATGCCAGTGCAGGTATCAATAAGCATTTTGTAAAACCAATAACTTTGCAACAACTCAGAGCGCTGCTCTGTCCGTAAGTGATATAGCAACGAGGTAACAATCATGTTCCGGGAAGTCGAGTACAATGACAGAAAATAGCCCCAATCACGCACAACGTCGGCCTCAGGTCATTATTATTTGCGACAAAACCGACGAACTAACCGGCGTGATAGAGATTATTGAAGCCCATACCGACGCCTATCGCACTGTATTTCACTGGGAAGAAACGGCAGAACTCATAGTAGAAACTAACCCGTCTATTATTATCATGGCAAAAAATGATGTTGCCGGCAGTATTGAGACCTATACTGAGTTATCGAAACAAGGCCTGCTCAATTATCCACACAAAAACATTTTGTTATGCGAAAACAAAGAATCGGGCATTGCATTTAAATGTTGCATGAAGGACATCTTCAGCGACTACTTTGTACACAAACCCATGTACGAAAACTACCGTTTCAGAATGATCTTGCACAATGCATTAAATGAAGTGTCAGGCAGCAAAAAAAGTGCAGAGCTTCAGGAGGCGCATTTTGGCAAAATGGATAATCAACTGCGGGTACTCATTGATGACGTTGCACAGCACAGGTGCAAAACCGAAGATAATTTTGCACAGACACGGGATAAAATTGCGCAGCAGCAGGGCCACAATGACGTGCAACGACAAATGTTTGAGCAGCTCAAAGAACAACATATTAACCCTTTAATTACGCAGCTGGAACACCAGCTCACTACCAGTGTGGAATTACTCAAATCTCAGCTCAAAGATAAACAGGTCTCTCTGGCAGAGTTGTCTGCATTGCTGACCGAAAGGCGTGTCCCTCGTAGTGTATCGGCAGCTCAGACTCCCCCCACCGAAACAGCGCCCTCTGCACCTCCTAAACCGGCATCACCAGCTGCACACACGCCCCCCGAAATCCCCAAAAAAATGCGTATTTTGGTGGTTGAAGACAATGAAATATATCGCGAAATGCTGCTTAGAATACTTCGAGAAGAAGACCATATTACCGAATACGCCACAACCGGTCTTGAAGCCGTGAAGCTCTTGAGGAAGAAGAAATTTGATATGGTGTTTATGGATCTGTTTATGCCTGAACTGGATGGCTATAACACCACTAAGAACATACGGACCTTCAAACACTGTAAAACACTCCCCATTATCGCCCTGTCCACGAACCGCAACAAAGAACTGATCCGTAAATGGGCAAGCCTGGGCCTGATGGGATACATCACTAAGCCCTCGACCAAACTGGCCATTCTTAAAGCCATCGATAAAGTTCAGGGTAGTTACAACCCCGCTCACTGAAATAACAAATAAACAACAATGCTTTTGACGCTTTCGCCCTACACTTATTAATATGAGTGACGGTTATCACAGCAGAGGTTGTTATGGGTAAAAAAGCGGGCGTCATTTTTCTTTTAACCTTGCTCTTTGGAGCAATTCTTGTTGCAGTCTTCCAGTATTACCCTCACCAAGATGAGGCGGGCACACGACAGATCACTGCGATTGCACAGCCTGCTGCTAACCCATTATTGCGCTTTACGCCGCATGTGTCCCAAGTTCCGAGACCACCAGAGTCATTTGATTTTCCCATTGCACTGGGTGCAACGGGCCCGGTCAACAACCTTTACTCAGGTCCTAACCAGTATCCTTTTTTCTGTATGACTCAGGAGTCGGAACTTGGACAGCCTCTGGTAGACAATCAGCAAGGCCTGGGAGTACCGGTATTTCAGGGTGAGCAAATAGTGGGGTACAGCAAAGACTGCTCCTTGCCCTCACAATTATTTTATTTCACTTTGGTAGAGCAAGACGGAAGTTTCTCAGCTGTCAGGCTTGATGAATATACTGCCCGCTCACATCATTCTTCACCATTGTTCAGGGTGGAACAAGGCACCATAAATCGCTTTATTTACACTTTAGTCATGCCAATTTCTAATCAGGAAGTTGGAGACAGGCATGGTCAGTCTCAGTGGAATAAAAAGCTCATCTATCAATTTAATGGCGGCTCAGGGATTGGTTACAGGCAGGGCCGACAAAAGGCCTCCCGGGTAATGACACGTCAGGCACAACAGTTGCTCGATGGCTATGCGGTAATCAGCTCCAGTGGCAACAAAACCAGCTACACCTACAATATGCTGCTGGCAGAAGATACCGCAAGACGCGTTAAGCAGCAGTTTGTCAGCCTCTATGGCGCTCCCCTTTATACGGTGGGCATTGGAGGCTCCGGTGGTGGCCTTGCGCAATATCTGATTGGGCAAAATAGCAAAGGGATCCTGGATGGACTGATCCCCCTTTACAGCTACCCGGATATGATCACACAAACAACCTATGCATTAGATTGTGACTTGCTGAATAACTACTTTACTTTCCGTTCTGATAATCCAAAAGCCTGGCGAGACTGGGAGCGCAGAAGGCAAATAGAGGGCCTTAACGCAATTAATGAATTTCCACAGAAAGCGGGGTTTTTACAGCCTCTGAATCAACTCATGGCCGGGTTTGTCCCTTCATTTCCTGATGGCAACAGTGAGTGTATTAATGGTTATTTTGGCTTGTCTGCGTTTATCAATAACCCCAGACAGGGCTTTTTACGACCCTTTTTTTCTGATCAAGTCGTTACGCAAACGCGCTGGAGTTACTGGCAGGATCTCAAACATATCTTTGGTACAGACGAACAAGGTTTTGGCAGAAGCACCTGGGACAATGTAGGCGTGCAATATGGATTGAATGCGCTGCGTGAGGGACAGATTACCTTTGCTGAATTTGTTCACATTAATCACCACATTGGTGGCTGGAAACCTCAACCTGAGATGCGTCAGGAAGAAATTGCCTTACCGCTTGGCACCCGTGTCCCGATATGGCTCACTTTGTGGGGCAACCATAATATAACCAAGGCATCAGAGGGCCCGGCAGCCAGACATCAGGGTTCAATACAAGCCATGGAACTGGCATATCGTGCCGGGCAGGTATTCATAGGTAAAGTCGATTTACCCATAATTGATGCCCGCCACTATCTGGAAAACGAGCTGGATATGCACCATATGTCAGCCTCTTTTTACAGCCGTGTGAGGATTGCGCAACATAAGGGACACAGCGACAATCACGTGATCTGGGTTGCACATAAAGATCACAACCCTACAACGGCAGCCTTTGCCGCTATGGATGACTGGCTGCGCGCTATGAAACATAATCCGCAGTTAAGCGCTACAGCTGCAAAACCCGCTTCATTGCAGGATACCTGCTTTAACCAGGACGGCAGTATTTACGCTGCCGGCTCGGACGTTTTTGACGGACAATGGAACAACAAGCCTCTGGGTCAGTGCCAGAGCCGCTTTCCAATGTTTAGCACAAGCCGTATTCAGGCCGGCGGAGGCTGGGGTGGCGACATGTTCAAATGCCCGCTCGTCAGCGTTGAAACAGCCATACAAAGAGGCTGGTATTTACCATTTGATGCTCGCCCTCATCTGGATACCCTCAGGGCAACTTTTCCACAGGGCGTCTGTGATTACGAAGGCCGTGACCTTGGCAGGCCCGGTGACTTATAACGGAGCTTATACCAATTTCACTAAATACCTGTTCAATTTGACGGAGCAAATATGACGCTAACAGCGTTAAAAACTTCTCATTTAGAACCTTATACCTTAGACATAGGTTCACAAATTTTTGCCTCGCCTACATGGACGTAGGTGCCTCAGTGATAGCAGGACGCGGGAGCAGTGTTATCGACCCTATTTTCTCGCCTCAAAATAGAACATTTAATTAAGCAAATTGGTATTAACCATGCAACTGCTGGGGTCCTGCGGGCCCGCATTGGGGTTGTCGCCAAATGAAAGTAAATTGGTATAACCTCTTTACGACAACGCTGCGTTGCACTAAGGTGAAAAATAAACATGCAAGGAAATCCTATGGAAGCACTTTTCTCTTATGGCACATTACAACAGTCTCAGGTTCAGCTGGATAACTTTGGTCGCTTACTCGATGGTGACGCAGACAGCCTGGTTGGATATCGGCTTGGACAGATCAAAATTACCGATACGGAGGTACTGAAAAGTAGTGGCAAGGCGTACCATCCAATCCTCATCCATACCGCAAACCCCGACGATGAAGTAGCGGGCACTGTATTCATGATCACGGAGCTGGAGTTAATACGTGCTGACCGCTATGAAGTTGCGGATTATGTCAGACAGGCAGCCATTCTGAAATCTGGAAAAACCTGCTGGATCTATGCCGCCAGTGACAGCGCAACCCTGGTGGTAGATTAACCAACCTAAGACAAACTAACTCTATATCAATTTCCTCTTTGTTTCTGGTAAGTTGTTAGTTCAAATCCGGATAACCTCAGCTTATCTCGATGTTGCCTGCTCAACGGGTTATTTAACGCACTACAGCGATATATGGTCTCTAATTGCTTTCCTATCTATCTCGTTACGTTAATACTGATGAAAAAGGATTGTAAAAATGATAAAACACTTGGCCGTTATGCGCCTGACTCCAATACTGCTTATCGGCAGTGCTTTCAACGCCCCTTTAATACAAGCAAATAACGCGCTGACGGCAGCACAAATCCATCAACAAGTTAAACGCAATACACCACACGCTATCACACTGTATCGTGAGCTTCTGGGCTTGCCAAATGATGCAAACTATCCAAATGATATTGAAAAGCTTTCGGCCTGGTTAACACAGGCTTTCAGGGACCGGGCGTTTAAAGTAGAGAAGCTAAAAATGTCGGGCAGCCCAATTGTCTATGCTGAACGTTTAGTACCTGGCGCAAAAAAAACGGTACTGGTTTATCTGCAAGCGGATGGCCAGCCGGTTGACCGTTCAGCCTGGGATCAACCCAACCCCTATAAAGCAGAGTTAAAGCACCTTGTAAATGGTCAATGGAAGTCACAGCCATGGCCCGATCCAGTACAGGCTCTGGATCCCGACTGGCGTATATTTGCACGTTCCGCTGCCGACTCGAAAGGCCCAATCGCTCAGTTTCTTACAGCACTGGACATTTTGGATAATCAACAAGCTTCACCCGAATACAACCTAAAGATCATCATGGATACAGAGGAGGAACAAGGTTCACCCAACTTGCCCCAAGCCATCAAAACCCATAAAGACAAGCTCAGTGCCGATTTACTGCTAATATTCGACGGTCCGCCACATCAGACCAATAAACCAACAATCACCATGGGCGCACGTGGCATAGCCACTATTCAGCTCATTACATATGGCCCTCACAAGCCTCAACACAGTGGCCATTACGGCAACTATGCCCCAAATCCAGCTTTACACCTTGCTCAGATTTTGGGCTCAATGAAGTCTCAGCAAGGCAAAGTACTTATCCGTGGTTTTTATGACGGGGTTTCACTGTCTGCTCAACTCAAAGCACAGCTGGCGACCGTTCCGGATGATGAAGCGCAAATCATGAAACAGTTGGGCTTTTCGCAAGCCGATGCGGTAGCTAGCAGTTTGCAAGAATCCATTCAATACCCCTCTTTAAATATCAGGGGAATGAGCAGTGCCTGGGTCGGCAAGCAGGCCAGAACAATTGTGCCTGCAACGGCAACGGCTGCAATGGATATTCGCCTGGTAAAAGAGTCGGATGCCAGTCATTTGATAAAGCTTGTTAGACAGCATATTGAGAAACTGGGTTACTATGTCATAGACAGGCCTCCAACTGATACTGAACGGGCGCAATACCCATACATTGTGAGTATGACATCACGAGAAATATACGGAGCGTTTCGCAGTGAACCCGACTCTGCTGCGGGTCAAATGGCAATCCAGGGAATCACGAAACTACTTGGAGAATCCCCCATTGTACTGCGCTCAGGCGGTGGCTCTATTCCCATTGCGCCAATAGTGGATACGCTGAACATTCCAGCGGCGATCGTTGCCAGTGTCAATAGTGACAATAATCAACATAGTCCTAATGAAAACCTGAGGATCGGACACTTTATAGAGGGGATTGCTATCATTACTTCGGTACTTAATGAAAAACTGTGAGCGACCAGAATAAATCGGGTTAAAAGCGCGCTGACGCGCGCTCAGGTCAGCGGCTGGTTACTTCGTCTCTGTGATCGTTATCGTCTGCCATGTCTCATTAAATTCATTGTCATTGTCTATCACGACAAACGCAATGGTGTACTCACCTGGCGCCGGGAAGGTGTGCACCGCCTTTTCTGCGCCCGGTAAGTAGGGTGCACTCAGGCCCATACGCCAGAGGCGTTGAACAATGTCTCCATCCGGATCATATGAGGCTGAGGAATCAAATTCACACGTCAACCCGGTACATTGATAGCTAAATTGCGCAACCGGTGGACGTACACCATCCAGCTCCAGCTGCACCGTTTTGGTATCGCGATAACCGTGGCTGTCATCAACCGTCAAGGTGAGTTGATAGTTGCCCGCAAGACCATATTCTATCTCGACCTGCTCACCATGGAACACGCCTAAGAAACGGTCACCGGCCAAAACCCACCTGTAGGTCAGCGCATCCCGATCATCCTGGGTTACAGAGCCATCAAAACCGCAAATACCTTTTCGACAATCAGCGGTATAATCGGCCACAGGGGCAACATTGCCAGGCATCGCGTCGTTGTCGATGGTCAGAAACTTCGCATATTTAGGGCCCCACTGACCAGAAGCATCTTGCGCCCGAAGCGTCAGAGTATAGCGACCCTTACGCCAGCGATGTGTGTCTAATGTATAATTGATTGATTCACTTACTGTGTCAAACACACCATCCGCGGCGGGCAATAAAATACGCTGCTTTACACGCTTCCCCTTTCTCTTAATGATCAGCTCAACTTTGCGAATTGCCTCACTTGGTGGCAGCTGTCCTATCAAAGAACGACCAAAAAGATCATCAGCAACATCTGCAATTATCTGCACTGGCGTGCCGGCAGGTATCGCTTCATCTCCCGCCCCTTGTATGCGCAGGTCATTGATCTGTGGCCCGGCTGGCATCTTATACGGACGCTTTGCAACTTTCGCAGCATATATCAGTGCATTCAGGTTGTTCGGAAAGATCTCCCCCTCATAATTGGCGCAACTTTCAAAGAAGGAATTGCCCAGTTCAAAGGTAAATGATGCAACCCCCAGCTGTCCGTACACATACCCATCCGCAGATCCACCGGTTCTGAATACCTCTTTGGTCTGAAACGCCGTATAACCATTGTAAGCCGCCATTCTGTGTCCCATCATAGAGAGCTGCTGCGCATTGGGGCTGGGAGTCAGCTCACTGGACCAGGGCCACATCACAAAGCGGCTGAAGCTATGCAGGTCCAAAAAGACCCCCTGGGTATTGAGTGGCGCAGGGTCAGTCAGCAAGTCTCCACGGCGGTCCTTAAACAGGCCGTGGAGATAGGCCTGAATCGCTTGTGTTTCTGGCTCCGATGCGGCGCTGGGCCCATGATAAGTTGCTGCACACTGGTCGTCTGTCGAGCCACCAATGGGGGAAGCCCAGGCGAAATCAAAGTTACGGTTAAGATCAACACCTCGCAAAGTGTCATCCAGTGCACAGTATGCCGTGTTGGTGTTTTTACGCCACAATTGCCCCTGCTCTGCCAGCACACGTCCATCCGGATTTGCTATGAGCAAGATGTGGATCTCGCGTTGGTCCATGATCCAGTTGATATCAGCATTGGTCTCGCGATTTTCAAGCAAGTACTTGGCAAACTTCAGGGTAGTTGCTCCTGGCGTATACTCCCGGGCGTGCAGTGCCCCCTGCATATACAGTGCCGGACGCTTGCGCCATTTGTTCTTCTTTTTATTTTTCAAAACCAATACCGTTAGATCATGACCACCCAGCCCCTGACTTTTCTCCCAGGATGGCCCTATGTGCTTTAGCTCCACGAAATCAGGATAGGTTTGCGCCAGTGCCTGCGCCATTTGATGCGTTTCTGTCAAAGTCGGGTAACACGGAAAGTTTGGTATACCCGACTCGGGTGATGCACTTTGATTACGCCCCTGCATTGGCATGTCTGCCAGTGACCTGGTGTCTGGAAAAGTGCGTGCGCGTGTTGTTAAAAAAATCAGTGCCCCCGCCTCATGTAATTCTGCAAACTCTGCTTGATTTAATGTAAGCACCAGATAATTGTCTTTTACATCCAGAAGTGCATCATGATAACGAGTCAGATATTCGACTTTTTGCGCTTCACTTGCGAACGCTAACTGATAGGTGGATAACGTATGTTCTGAAACAGCCAAAGGCTGTGAGCTGGTTATTTCAGAGGGGCTATGTGCAGTGGCCGACAGGCTTATGGCACTCAATAGGAGCGTACCCAGTACATTTCTTTTCATAGTGTTTCCTTCTCTTTGTTGATGAGTGTCTAACGTTCCGCTCAAACCTAAATTCCTTGTTAAATAAGTTGAGGCAACCCCCAAGTGTAAACATACTGAAATATTAAAAAGCTCATTTATTATACGGTTAGTGCCATTGTCTTATTCTGCTGACTAGGATCCGGATTCATCCCAGCATTAAAAAGAGCAACGGTCCTGTCAGCGGGTGAGTCATTTTGATTGTGGGAGAGATCCTGCCCGTTGCTTTTTGAAATTTAGAAAATTTCAATGAAGAGAAAGTAGAGTTCAGGGCAGACCACAAGTCTCCCCTGTGTGTGCAGCTTTGGTGTACCTTATAAATGTGTGTGAAACCACTCAGAAAGTTCAGCAAAGACGGCTTGTTTATTTAGCGCTAAACTATGGTTGTCTGCTTTATAAACAACCAGTTTATTTGGGATTTTCTCGCTCTCCAGAGCCTTTGAAAAGCGGATTGAATTTTCCACTGACACGCGTTTGTCAAGCTCGCCATGTATCAATAAAACGGGTACATTTTTTGGCAACTCACCTACCCAGTTGATCACCGATCGCTTGGCCAGCAGAGCCTCTTTAGCTGTATGGTAGTTTGGCATTCTTTTGCTATAGACTCTTTCCATCTCGGGCCGCAACGCCAGCTCTTTGTTTAAATCTACAACTCCTGCTATGGTAGCGACGGCTTTTATACCTGACATTTTTTTCGTTGCCAGGTGTGTTTGCATTGCACCCCGACTGGCGCCAAGCATACCAACCCGGTGCGCATCAGCTCCTTCAATCTGGGGCAGAATATCCATCAGTGCGATGACGTCATTCACATCCTGGCCTCCGAACTCATCAAGGTTATCCTCCTGGGTAAACGTGCCCCGATATTGGCTCCCGATAATTACAAACCCCTCTTTGGCCAGTGGAAACAGGTTTGCCATCATGCTACCAAAAACAACGGCGCCATAGTTACCATTGCCACCGCGGTTATAGATAATAACAGGTAGTTTTTCATTTAACTGTTTGGGCTTTATGACATACCCGGCAACGATCTGATCATCTACATTATAAGTAAAGGTATGACATGACAGGTTTTGTTGAAATTCGTTGAAATCAGCCTCTGGAAACCGAGCCATAAAGCCGGTTAGCCGCTTTTTCACCCTGTGCTCATCTGACCCGCTTGCAGCAAATCGTTTTTCCATAAACCCCACCCAGCTAGCGTAATCTGAGAAGCCTCCCCTAAAGCAATTACTAACCTTATCAATGCCCGGTTTGATGGGCTGCTGTGCGCTCACGGCACAGGTCATCAACAAACCAAGCGCTATATATATCAATTTAGACACACTACCACTCCTGCGGCTGAATTATTCTTATATTACGCTATTGTATTTTCGAAAAAACAGCTACCTTTTGCAAAAAAAGCATCGTAAACACAATGCATTAATCAAGGCTTAATATGTTCACTATTCGTGTAAAAAATTACACCTGCTAAGGCTCACCAACGCTTCAGTATCCGCTCAGAAATACCGAACCGTTTGTTTTAAAAATCAGATTGTTTGTTTAAAAATGTAAATCACCATTTTTTATTCTGCTGTTCGTGATTAGAATGGGGCCTGTTATGACTCCAACCTGTAAGGGAAGACAATGAATACTTTACGATTTTCTATGATTGCGCTGGCGTGCTCTGCTCTGCTTGCTTGCTCAACCGAAACGACTAACTCCGAGAATGTTAAAACAGAGGCCATCTGGTCTAAAATTTATGTGACAACCACGGGTGAAACATCACGAGTGATTGCCGAACTCAATATTGATGGCCCAACTGGCAACAATATCAGGCTCACTGCCAATGATAAGCTTGTGGCAAAGGCTGCTAATATCAGCCAAGTTATGAGCGAAGACGAAGAACTATTTGACGTAGACTATCGCGCAATTTTTGATGTTACCTCAGGTGGCACCCAGTTTACCGTAGATTTTACCAGAGCGTCTGAAAATAAAACTCTGACTACAACCATGAAGTTACCTCGTCCTTTCGACATTATCACCCCACAAAAAAACCAGTCCTATTCGGTGAATGACGAGCTAACACTTTCCTGGACCCCAGGTACAGAAGATGACACTGAATTTGAGAGCAAACTCACAATTGAGTGTAAGAAAAACGACGGTGACAGTATTTTCGTGTATGTGAATAACGAGCAGCTGACCGATGATGGCACTCAGGTTATCAACTTGAGCACCATCGAAGAGTTGAAAGATACTGCTATCAACACTCGTCAGGAGTGTAGTGCTGAATTTTATCTTGCCCGTACCCGCCCGGGAAGCGTTGACCCAGGCTATGCAAGCGGTAGCTCTGCAAAAGCGGTTCAGGAACGTTACTCTGATAAGTTTGAAATTCGTCTGAGAAACTAATGCCAATATTGCGTGCGGCCTAACACAGTCGCACGCTGTTCTCAGCTCAATGAATACGTCCCCTTATCAGGTGGTCTGAGGTGCTGAACTGGATTTTTGTTCAGAAACACGGCAAACTGCGGTTTTTTAGGCTGTTTGCCGAGTGTCTATGCGTTTTGCGTTTTTGTTCGTCTTTTTTGTTGCTTTGATACCCTTTTCCGGCCATACCACCGTCATCCGTTTTGTTGCAGAGGATCTGCCTCCCTATCATTACCTCGACAAACACGGAAAACCCGCGGGCGCCTTAGTTGAGATAGCACAGCAATTACTCAAACAAACCAGATTACAGGGCCATATAGAAATCATGCCTATGGCCCGCGCACTGCATGAAATGCAGGCAAGAGATAATACCTTGCTGTTATCCTGGCTAAAGACCCCTGAACGTGCCAAGAAGTATCGCTTTTTGGGTGTGATGTGTCATGCTCAGGCTTACTTAATTGGCCTGAAAGAGCGCACTTTTTCCTTACAGGATTTAGAGAGTGCCAGACAACATCGCGTTAGCACCATTCGCGGATACTATAGTGAGCGATTTTTACGTGCCGCAGGATTTTCAGAAGACCATGAACTGGTATTGGTGTCGCACTATCAAACGTTATGGCACATGCTGTTCAAGGGCCGCACTGATTTAGTCTTGACCAATGCCCAAACCATAAACAAAGAGCTCAATGCACTTGGGCTGCCTGCTGAGCAGGTTGAACGCAAGATGGTGGTGCCTGCTTTTCCCTCAGAGCTGCACCTGGCAACCAACTTAGACTTTAACCAACAACAAGCAGATCTGTTGATGAATGCCCTGGCTCATCTCAAAGAGTCGGGGAAATATCAGCAGATCCTCGCACAATGGCAACTCAATTAAGCGTTTCTTTGTTGAAAACCAGACATTTCAGGTTGCTGTCTTCATCTATGTCAGGAAATTCTGGCGGGTTTGGTAACCGAGCATCAAATTGCATTTGCGGCGCTTCTCTTGCCATTTCATCGATTAAGAATTGGGCGCTCACCTGCGGTGAGTTGACACACGCCAGTACTGTTCCCCGCTCTGTTAATAACTCCTCCAGGCGCCTTAAGATCCGCTGATAATCTTTGGTCAGCGCAAAGCTCCCCTTTTGAAAACTGGGTGGATCAATAATGATTAAATCGTAAGGTCCGAGTTTTTTTACTTTCCCCCAGGATTTAAACAGCTCATGACCAAGAAAAGTGACTTTAGTCAAATCATGCCCATTCAGCTTATGGTTGGCTTTTCCTTGCTTGAGTGCCGCTTTCGACATATCAAGATTGACGACATGATCTGCACCACCAGTCAGCGCCGCGACGGAAAAACCACAGGTATAAGAAAACAAATTCAGTATACGCTTGTCTTTAGCCTGGCTTTTCACCCATTGGCGACCCAAACGCATATCCAGAAATAACCCCATATTTTGATTTGCGCCCACAGATAAGCCAAACTTCAGGCCCTGCTCGTTAACAACAGGCATGGCAGATAACGCGCCATACACCACATCAATCGGTGCGCCACTAATATATCTGTGCTGCAGTATGACAGCCGACACCTGATCAGCCCATGTTTGGGCCGTCATTAGCGTTTGTAGCTCAGATTTAAGCGTTTCAACCCATGTCGGCTCATGCTCTTTAAACAGGGAAACAAGGATCTGTCCCTGTAACCAGTCTACCGTAACGTGTTCAAGCCCGGGAAAACAGCGCCCCCTGCCGTGGAAAAGGCGACAAACTTCATCCGGCAATGTCTGTCGGAAAAGATGGTCAATTAAGATGGAAAGTGGCTTAGAAGTCATTTACTTTGCGTATTTTTCAATATTGATCTGTATTTTACTTAGATTTCTTTGTGTGATGCAAATAACAAAAAACCCGGCTATGAAAAGCCGGGTTTTTTGTTATTTTGAGCAGTCGTCTTTTACTGTTTAACACAATACAGTCGTGCATTTAGCGTACAACTGTAATTTCTATTTGCAACCCATACGGAAGAAGTTGCTCCTGCAACCCCCGTCATAGCTCCCTCGTAGCTATATACATCGTAAGGCCTGTCACTGGTCCAGCCTCCACATGCATTCCAGTGAATCGAGTTTCCTTGAGAATTCATATTTGTCCACACACGAGCTCCCGATACATCGTTTCCTTTTTCATCATATATAATACCTGCGAGCAGGGGGGAAGCACTGGCTTTCCATAAATCCGAACCGCTATTGGCAACCAAATCTCCATTTATATTATATACACTTGCTGAGCTACTTACTTTGTCATACGACACGTTCAGTAATGCTTTATAAGTGCCCGACGGGACCTTTGACTCTGCACTATTTGCCAATGCATTACAAATACTGTCTGCACCCCTTGTTCCTCCCAGGTCACCGGTGTGCTGAGTACTTGTAACAAAGATTACATTTTTAACACTCGATGAATTACCTTTAAGTAATAAAGACCAGCGTTCGGAATCCAGAATTGGCGATTTTTCAGAGCTTGATGCTGTGATCTCCTGACTTGCTACATAGAGACTGTTGCTTAACTCCACACGTGCAACTTCACCAATGTGATAGGTATGCTCCGGTGCCCAGGCAAGCTTAGAAGGCGTAAACTTAAGCACTGATGACAGGGCTGTCAGCATATCAGCCTGATCCGCTTTACTCGCCAATGCAGTATCAACGTCACTTTGGTTTGCCTTTGCAGCCAGTGCCGTATCCACATCGCTTTGGTTTGCCTTGGCCGACAGCGCGGTATCCACATCGCTTTGGTTTGCCTTAGCAGCGAGCGCGGTATCCACATCGCGTTGGTTTGCCTTAGCAACCAGCGCGGTATCCACATCACTTTGATTTGCCTTAGCAGCCAGCGCAGTATCCACATCGCTTCGATTTGCCTTAGCAGCGAGCGCGGTATCCACATCACTTTGATTTGCCTTAGCAGCGAGCGCAGTATCCACATCGCTTCGATTTGCCTTAGCAGCGAGCGCGGTATCCACATCACCTTGATTTGCCTTAGCAGCGAGCGCGGTATCCACATCACTTTGATTTGCCTTAGCAGCGAGCGCGGTATCAACACCGCTTTGGTCTGCCTTTACAGCCAGAGCTTGATTTACTTGTGATTCCGTAACATAACTGGCCAACATTTGCGCCACATCAGAGCTGAGCGCAAACGATTCAAAATCAGGTAACTCAGTACGTTTAACAAGCTGTTCAACGTCGTAGTCCACTCCCTGAGCTAATATGGACCATGGCTGTTGTATGTTACCTTCAGAGTCGAGCGGTGGAACACCAATGACTTCCTGAGTCGCTATAAAGGCGCTGCCCATATAGTTAATCACGTCTCCTGTCAGGTACTCTGTGGTCAACAGATAACCTGCAGCAATGAAGTTAATACCCGTTGCTCCTTTAGCGACCAGCAGGTGCCAGCGCTGTGTATCTTGTTCCGGAGACACATTATCACCATCAGTTTCCACAATGGCGACTGATGCTATATATGCACTGCCCTGGAAAGTAACGACATCATCAATTTGATAACCTGATTGTGCATTCCAAACACCTCGTGCTTGTAACCCTTTTTCTCCAGGTGCGCCATCCTTACCCGGGGCACCGTCAACGCCATCTTTACCTGGAGCACCATCTTTACCTGGAGCACCATCTTTACCTGGAGCACCATCTTTACCTGGAGCACCATCTTTACCTGGAGCACCATCTTTCCCGGGCGCACCATTCTCACCAGGGGCACCGTCAACACCATCTTTACCTGGTGCGCCATCTTTACCATCCAGTCCATCTTTACCCGGCATACCTGAGCCAACGCCGGCAAACAACGATAACCAGTCGTTGGACAGTGCGGGGGCAGGGTTTACAGTGCCAGACTCCTGAGTCGCCAGAATATCTGCACGAGCAACATACGCCAGTCCTTCATGTACTACTACGTCATCCGTGCTGTAGGCTGATTCAGCTGACCACGTTCCTTTTACCGTTAGGCCCCGGTCACCCTTGTCACCCTTTTCACCTTTGTCACCCTGATCACCTTTTTCGCCGCGCTCACCTTGCTCACCTCGGTCACCTTTGTCGCCCTTTTCTCCTTTGTCACCCTGATCACCTTTTTCGCCGCGTTCGCCTTGTTCACCTCGATCACCTTTGTCACCCTGATCGCCCTTGTCACCTTTATCGCCTTTTTCGCCGCGTTCGCCGTTTTGGCCATCAATACCGTCCTGACCGTCCTGACCGTCTTTGCCATCCTTACCGTCAAGACCATCTTTACCTGGCATGCCAGATCCAACACCGGCAAACAGCGACAACCAGTCATTAGAAACAGATGGCGCATCATTGACCGAACCAGACTCCTGAGTACCACTAATATTTACCCGGGCAACATAGGCCAGTCCTTCATAAACAACAACATCATCCATGTTGTAAGCAGATTCAGAAGACCAGCTGCCTTTAATGGTCAGGCCACGATCACCTTTCTCACCTTTTTCACCTTGCTCACCTTGGTCGCCTTTTTCACCTTTTTCACCCCGGTTACCCTGGTCACCTTTCTCACCTCGATCACCTTTTTCACCTTGATCACCTTTAACACCCGGGTCCCCCTTCAAACCGGGATCTCCTTTCTCGCCTCGGTCTCCTTTCTCACCCTGGTCGCCTTTGGCACCCTGATCACCTTTCTCGCCAGTGTCTCCTTTCTCACCTCGGTCGCCTTTTTCTCCATCGACGCCATCACGACCATCCGTGCCATTTTTTCCATCAGCCCCGGCTTCACCTTGCTCGCCTTTTGCAACCAATTGCAACCATTGTGCAGCAACATCCGGCGATGGATTGGCGTCTCCCCCCGCTTCAACAGCAGCAACATCAGCAATAGCGATATAAGCACTGCCGTTAAAACTGACTAAGTCATCAACAACGTAAGCCGCAAGTTCTGTCCATGCACCTTTAACCTGGAGGCCTTTGTCTCCTTTTTCACCATCGGCACCTTGCTCACCTTTTTCGCCTTGCTCACCTTTTTCACCTTGCTCGCCTTTTTCACCTTGGTCTCCTTTTTCGCCCTTAGCCCCATCAAGGCCATTTGCACCAGGAGCGCCATCTTGGCCATCAGCGCCATCTTTACCGTCCGCGCCATCATTACCATCGACACCATCACGACCATCAGCTCCAGGCTCACCTTTCAGGCCAACTGTAGAACCAACCCACTCGCCGTTCTCATTAATCACCGGGATCCCTGCAACGGAAACTTGTGTCGCATCAACTGCACCTTGCACAGACCCTGATACTTCGGCGTAATACGCGCTGGGTACTGTATCAATACGCAACCGAGGGGACATTTCAATATCGTCACCCACTTTGATACCCAACTCCAGTTCTGTGTTTTGGAATATTGCGGCATCAATATCGTTGTTTTCCCCGAGACGGACACTATATTGACCGTCTACGACTTGAACTTCTCTGATTTCCTGCCAGAGGCTTTGTTCATTTGCATAAAGTGTAAATGTTATGGTCAGAGTATCGTTGACGACTTCTTGTGTGTTCGAGTTAGTCAACGTACCTTGGTGATTTAATTGTGCTGAAATTGCAGGCATAGATATAGCACTGGCAGCCGCAATAATTGCGGCTAACGCATTAACTTTAAACATAATTTCCCTTATAAAGTTAGTCTAGAGCGGTTTGAGCATTGTCTAATTGGAAGTTGTTGGAACTTGCTTTCTGCGTCACGATGACCGTCGAGGCTTTTAGATCGTGACGTCCAGAAGAAGTGCTTTGTATTACGGGCTGAGCTTGTGTCGCTTGGGACACAGTATGTATTGCTTTACCGGGGGTAGGATCCGGTTTGGGCTCTGGCTTAGGTGTGACAGGCTGGTCAGTACTGGTATTATTTTCACCGGCTTGTGTTTTATCTTCACTGCCTCCTGAGCCACATGCTGAAAGCGACGCTGCCATAACAATCGCAAACATCCATGAAGGTATATCCTTAGTCATTTTCTTCTTCCTGAATTATGTATTATTATTGATATTGGAACTATTGCAGGTCCAAATAGCAAAGCAAGTCTATCAAGTCCTATTATTCCAAACAACATTTTTTTCTTTTTTTACAAAAACTTAATGGGAACATTCCTTCCCAATCCGGCCTACTATTAAAGCGCAGACTGCTGTTCCAGTTTCTTTTGAGCTACGACCTTTATCTCCTGAGCACGAATTTGCTCAGGATAGAATGCTAAAAGGTCATCCAGCTTACGCACCGCGCCTGCATAGTCCTGGTTTTGCACCATCAGTTCGGCTGCCGCAAGAAGCCCGCTTGTATGGTATGGATACAATGATAAAAAGCGTTCAAGTGCCTGCAATGCTTGCTCGTTATCTTTGTGCAAATGCCGCTGAAGTATGTAGTAGTCAAACAATGCTTTGCTGTCGTAAGGGTTTAGTGCGAGGCTACGTTGTATATATAACTGATTGCCAGATATATATCCGATGTGGGCATAGTAACTAGCCAAATGGTTCGATGCAAAAAAGCCCGTATATGAAGCGATAAATAAAGGTAAATATTTAAACCTGATACGCTGTTTTACTGGTGTATCTTCTCCGGCTAATTCCTTATTTCTGTATAATACAAACGAAAACAAAAGTGTCGCAAAAAATAGACTTCCGGGAGTCAAAAAAAGTGCAGTAAACATTGAGTGGAACAAAGCAGAAATCACAGCAACCAGTAACCATCGATCAGTCTGATTTCCTTTGTAAGCATTCACCATTGATTTAAATAGTATCAAGGCAAGTATCGCAGCAAAAATTAGCCCTCCAGGCCAACCCGTTTCACTGAAAAACTTCAGTACTATGTTGTGTGGCGTTTTTAGAACTAAGTCTTCTCCCACCATGGGAGAGACAGCATCGGTCCCAAGCTTTGCATATTTAGGATGAATATACTCAAAATTATTGACGCCAACACCCAGTGGTTTATCAAGGATCATATCAATCGTATTGACAAATAGCTCCCCTCGTCCAGTTTCCAGGTTTTTTATGCTCTCAATCTTGTGACTCAGCCTTCCACCTAAATAACTATCTACCTGGCTGTATGCAATGCTGCCAGCAAGCAAACTGGCTGTGATAGTAAGGTAGGTAAATGCCCGGCGTTTGAGTTTACCCAAAATAAGCAAAAACAACACCGTCTCGCCCAGCAATAAACCTAATATCGTACCGCGTGTACCCGCTTCCAATAACGCACAAATACAAATAATAAACGAGATGAAACCACAAACAGACCGAGCGTTTAGCCTACCCTGATACAAGATAGCAGCAACGAGCACAGGCAACCAAATATTTAAAACCTGCCCTAGATTATTGATAAACCCAAATGAAGAAAATGCTGTTGCGTGAATCACATCGTAATCATTTACCCGAGATTCAATGTAAATTAACGAAAAAACTGCGGAAGAAAAGATAACGCTATCGAACAATAGCTTGACACCACTCTTTTGCCATACGCACTTTAGCAGAATGTATGAGGCTAATACACACCCCGTAAAGCGGAGAATAAGCACCGTTCCTTCATAATGGTTGACCGCATGCAGCAATGAAGCAAACATCAGGAGCAATAATCCAATACACAGGCTACCTAGTGGGGTAATGTCAATATCGACCTTTTGAATAACAGCATAAGCCAGCAATATACCAACAAAGACATCAAATACAATCCACTTAGGGACATCAAACTGATTATAAAAAACATCCCAGGAAACTGACGATATCAACATTGAGATTAGAATAATTAAGGCGCTAACCCAGCGGACGTTGAGGCACATTCCATTACTTCGCAAAATTACACTCCATTTCTACAGTCGACCAAGTCAAGATCGCATTGGTTGTATAGGATATCTGTAGATTATACCGGTACTTATCGAAGGGGACTCTAACACAGTAGCAAGTTGAAATGTATATCTATGAACTACCGAATGTAAAATTCATGGTTCGATTAAGGCGCACAAAGCACAAGCCGGGGGCTAATAGCAAGCCTTGTTCTTACTTTGCTTTATAAAAGTGAGATACCGGGGTTGGACTGACAGGCCAACCCCGGTCGAGTCGACGCAGGATCAGAACCTCAGGCTGATCCCGGCAGATATTTCATTAATGGTATTTTCACTGACGTTATAGTAGCTGTAATTCACGTTAATTGTGGTATTTTCCAGAACATCATACCCCAGTGTTATCCCACCATAGGCACTGGTCCCCTCTTTTTCATACTGCAATAAATGCTTGTTATCCCGTGTACTGTCAATTTGATATTTCCAATCAAAAGCTCCCAGGAACAAGGCAGCACTAAAGCGTTCATAACGTAACAGCTCATAACCGGTTTGCAATGCAAAGCCCTCTGGTAATACTGGAGTCGCTCGTGCAACCAACTCATGTATTGTTTCTGGCGTCAGAGACTGACCAGTTAACGCAAGACGTCCCTGGCCCAAATCAATATAACGAAGCCCAACTTCCCACTTTGGCATAAGCTCATAATAAGCGCCAACCGACCAGGACTCACTGCTGTCATCAACCGACCCAACGGTCAATCCGCCAACGGAAGCCGGAGCCTGATAATCAGCTTCAGCCTGACCGACTGTTGCCTCGACGCGCCATTGCTCTGCCAATACCGGATTTACCAACAAGCAACTCGTGCTTAGCAGCGTATATGCTGGCAACTTACTTCTATTACGACGACGTAAAATTAATGCCGACATCATTATCACTAATAATCCTCCCAGACCACCCGAAGATGTATTTTCAACGCCCACAGTTTGATAAGCAGAAACCGTTACTTTGACGATACCCTTGCTGAGCGCGCCTTTGCTGTCTCTCACCTGATACACAATGACATCTTCCCCAGAGAAACCCACTTTCGGCTCATAGGTCAGCGTGCCATCTATGTTCACCGTTGCTTTGCCATGTGTTGCCACCGCACTGATAAGGAACAGTTCGTCTCCATCCGCATCGGTATCGTTTGCAAGTACATCCAACACCAGGCTTGTTCTATCATCCGTTGAAGCCACATCCAGCGTTGCGGTTGGCGCTTTGTTAACGGTCAGGTTGACAATAGCCTGACTGTTAGACGTCCCTCCTTCACCATCTGAAATACTATACTGGATGGTTGCAACACCCACGAAAGTAGCAGGTGGGGTATAAATCAGCTTATTGTCCACAATACGCACTGAACCAAAATCAACGGTAGCACCGGTAATCGTCAAGGCATTGCCATCTGCATCGGTATCGTTTTCCAACACATCTATGGTAATCTGCTGGCCCGCCGCAATGGTAACTTCATCTGCCACAGCAATGGGTAAAGTGTTACTGGTTCTTGGAACCGCAATACCACCCGGGTCCACCACGCTGCGGTTGGCAATGCCATCGTCATCATTAGGACCTCCATCTACAATTTGTAGCTGAACACACCAGTCGCCTTCGCTCACTCCATCAGTCCACTCATTACTACCTGGAGGCGGGCAGTAACCAGGTTCTCCTGTCGCTGACAATATCGCGTTGCCATCTGCGACCACAAAGTCGACCCACTCATCATTTTTAAGTTTACGGTAGACCGCATTTGCTGGAATGGGCCTGCGCTGAGGTATAACTATGGTGTACGTATCGCCTGCCTGTGGCAGCCCTGTGGCAATAAAGTCAAACAACCCACCGATGTTGATAGCATCTCCATCTCCCGGCAACTCATCTTCAAGTAGCTGAACACCACCGGTGGAATTCTGTGCCACGGTGGCACCTTTACGCAAACAGACACCCGGTTCACCTTCAACCAGGAATTGAGCTGACTCAGCAGCTTGCTCCTGCATCACGTTACATTCAGTGATGGCGTCCTGGAAGTCAGGTATACCATCATCATCGGAGTCAGCATAGCCTTCTTCGTCATCAGGAATTAAATCACCGTCGGTATCCACCTGCGTCAGAGTCTGTAGCTCAGCAACCACCTCCAGATAGATATCTCTTCTGGAAGACAGACTGGGCTGAGCATCATCTGTCGCTGTCACAGTCAACTGATAAATTCCCTCAGTGAGTTCTGAGGTACTAAATACAAAGGTATTTTCGTCTGTACTCTGATTAGTCAACGCATTATCAACAGAATTCCAGCTTAACGTCACGTTATCCTGAGGGTTTGCATCCCTAGCGGTTGCGGTCACAGTGACCAGCTCATCATTGATAGTCAGAAGCGAGCGCGTTTCACCGGCTTGTGTCACTTTGACAGAGACTTTAGGCGCTACATTTTCTTCAACAATAGTCACTGTGGTGGACGATTTGGCACCTCGATTCAGAGAATCTGCCAACGTGATCACAATGTTCTCGTTACCTTCTATGACGCCATCGCCAAACACGTTAAAGTTAATCTGGGCAGACGTACCTGACTCAATCACCACCTGACCGTCAATTAAATCATGATCTGCGGTATCGGCAGTGCCCGAAACAGTATAAGGAATGGTCACCGGATAGCTTGGTGCCGGACCATTGAGGAATACACTAACTGTGTGGCTCTGCTCCTCAGCCACTTCACTGTTTTTCTCCAATGAGATAAGCGGATTCACAAACACATTTTGTGTTGCAATAGATTGTAATCCCTGACTATCTGTTGCCTGCCAATATACAAAGTGCGTTCCAGGTGCAAACAGGGTTCTACCATCAACAAGGGATACGGCGATGGTATTACCACTGCCATCCACTGCCGTTGCAGTACCCAGTGCCACTTTGGTAAACAAGCCCGTTGCATTGGCTGTTACATCAGCTGGGGCAGTGATAACAGGGAGCGTATTCGCTGGCGCCGAGTTAATTTGCAGCTGAGCTGTGGCCTTACTACGTGCTTTTTGGCTGTCTTCTATCAGGTAATCAATGACAATTAAACCTTGGGTATCCGCCTGAGCTACGTAAGACACTGTATCATTTACAATTGAAGCTGTGCCCACCGAGGCCTTGGCACCAACAATCCTCAGCACATCTCCCGCATCAGCGTCAGTGTCATTGGCCAGGACATCTAGAATGTAGGTATTGTTTGCCTGCGGTTCAAAAACAAAACTGTCATTAACTGCAAGAGGTAAATCATTAACCGAATTGATGGTGATCTTCACTTCGCCTGCCGTCGAGTCCAGAGTGCCATCATTAGCAATGTAGCTGAAACTATCCAGACCATTAAAGTTGCCAAACGGCGTATAAGTGAAGGTATTACCCTGCAACACCAGCAAACCGTTCACTGGCTGACGCTCAATGGATACTGTAACGCTATCGCCATCTTCATCCGATGCATCAGCCACAAAGCTGGTTGTACCATCCTCGTTAACCACCACGTCCATATTATTAGCAACTGGCTGGTTGTTTACAAACTGCACCTCTATATCAAACGCATCCAGGGAGGTCTGTGCAGTGCCGTCAGTTACGCTGATCACAATATTGCTATAAACGCCCTCGTCATCCCTGCCCGGCGTGCCCGAAAGCGTGCCCGTTGCGGTATCAAACTGTGCCCACACAGGCAGGTTAGCGACAGCAAATGTTAAAGCATCTCCATCTGCATCAGAGGCCTGCGGGGTAAAGCTGTATGCAGTGTTGTGGACTACGGAGGTATCAGGCGTTCCGGAAATCGCTGGCGCATCATTCACTGCATTGACCGTTAACGATACTGTCGCTGTGTTTGAGTCAAGCGCCCCGTCATTTGCCATAAAGCTGAAACTATCCGAACCATTAAAGTCTGTATTCGGTGTATACAACCAGGTCGTATCAGACTGCTGCTGCAATGTTCCAGACGACACGCCTGACACTATACTGTATGTCAGCGGATCCGCATCCGGGTCGGTACCGTCCAAAGTGATGAGCAAAGTATCATCTTCATTTAAGGACAGTGCTTGCCCCTCAACGACCGGTGCATCATTTATTGGTGTTACACTTAGTGACACCGTTGCCTCGTTCGATACCGCTCCGGCCTGGTCCTTGACTGTATAAGTGAAGCTGTCGTTGCCGAAGTAGTTCGTGTTCGCAGTGTAGATAATGGTGCCCTGTGCCGTCACCGTAGTCTGGCCGTTCTGAGCCTCACTCACAACGGTAACACTGCTCAAGTCGAAGCTATCCCCTTCATCCACATCAAAGTCATTACCTAAAACATTGACTTCAAACGAGCCTTCTTCTTGTAGCTCCACGCTATTGTTGACTGCTACGGGTGCGTCATTCACCGGTGTTAAGGTGACTGTGACTGTTGCAGGTAATGAAGCAAGCCCTTCACTGTCCGTTAGTGTATAGGTAAAGCTGAAGGTGCCCGTTTCATCTTGTTTGGGCGTAATCTCCAGTGTGCCATCGGCCAGAATAGTCACATCTGCTTTAGCATAGCTACCCGCGCCGTTGCCTTGATCTTCCAGCGTGACATTGGCACCATTAAAGTCCTGATCTTCTACATCCGAATCATTAGCCAGGATAGCCAGAACAACCGTGACATCTTCGTCCGTGGTTACCGTATCGTCACCAACCACTGGTCGGTCATTGATAGCACCAATGTTGACTGTAATGTTGGCAGATGCCGAGGCCTGTCCGTCACTGTCCGTAATCGTGTACGTAAAGGTCTCTTCACCAACTTCATTAGTGTTTGGTGTATACACTAAAGTACCAGCTTCCTGGTCCAGTGAGACCACGCCAAGACTTGGTGTGCTAGTCAGTGTCATCACTCCCGTTGGTACGCCATCTTCGATGTCGGTCGCTGCTGCACGCACAGCCAATGCCGCTGATGGGGTGTCTTCATCTGTGCTGATCGTTAAGTTTGCAGCAACAGGAGCATCATTCACTGGCGTGATTGTCACTACAACCGTTGCCTGCTCAGACGTATTGAGCGCGGTATCTGCTACCGTATAAGTAAAGCTATCCTGGCCATTCTCGTTAGTCGCAGGTGTATAAGTTGCGATGCCATTAACAATGGACACTGACCCTTTGGTCGGCGCAGTCACAACCACAGCCGAAGCCGCGTTCATATTGCCTTCTGGATCACTGTCATTGTCCAGCAGGGCTATTTGTACCGAAGTATCTTCGTTGGTTGTTGCACTGTCATCTACCGCTGTCGGCGCATCCTCAACCGGGTTAATTGTTAACGAAACCGTATGGGTAGCAGAGGCGGCATTTTGTGAATCGGTTACCTGGAAGGTAAAGCTGTCGCTGGTGCTTTCCGAGCCATCATGCTGATAGTTAAAGCTGCCATCAGCGTTTAAGGTCAGCACACCATGCTGCGGCTGCGAAAGCGCACTGACTGACAGGCTGTCGCCGCTATCTAAGTCATCGTCATTGGCGTTGCTCAGTAAACCTAGCATCGTAGTCACGGTCAACAGCTGCCCTTCATCAAGGCCAAAGTTATAGTCTTGAGCTGTTGGCGCATCATTGGTATTAATTACTTCAATATCAAAGGCACTTAGTGACTGCTGTGCTGTACCGTCTGAAACCGTAATTACGATCTGCGTGTCGGTGCCCACGTCTACGTCGGTTGGCGTACCTGAAAGCGTTCCTGTGGTGGTATCGAAGCTAGCCCAGCCAGGTTGATTACTGATGGAGAAGACCAGCACATCGCCCACATCGACATCTGTCACTGTAGGTGTGAAACTATAGCTGGCGTCTTCATTCACACTGGTCGCCGGTGTGCCGCTAATTTCCGGTGCATCATTAGTATTAACAACCGTGAGTGAGAACGCCGGCAACGATGTAGAAACCGTGCCATCACTGACTGAAATCACAATATCACTGGTGGTACCCACGTCACCGTTGGTAGGTGTACCTGATAGCGTCCCAGTCAGAGCATCGAAGCTTGCCCACGCTGGCTGATTCACAATACTAAAGGATAAGTTGTCTCCATCTACATCCGATGCAACAGGCGTGAAGGTGTAATCCGTGTCTTCGTTCACCGATGTTTCTGGCGTACCGGATATCACCGGTGCGTCATTTACATTTACAACCGTAATTGTAAAGGCGTCAAGGCTCACAGTGACGGTACCATCGGTTACGCTGATGACAATACCCTGATAATTACCCACGTCACTATTCACAGGTGTGCCGGTTATCGCTCCTGTTGAGGTAGAGAAGCTTGCCCAAGATGGCAGGTTCGTTACACTGAAAGTTAATGTGTCATTGCTATCAACATCCGACGCCGTTGGAACAAAGCTGTAGCCGGAGTCTTCATTAACACTGGCCGCTGGCGTCCCGGATATAACGGGCGCATCGTTGGTATTCGTGACGGTTAACGAGAATGCCGCCAGTGAGACTGTTTCTGTGCCGTCACTTACGCTGATAACAATATCCGAAGTTGTACCCACATTGTCATTCGTCGGAGTACCTGAGATCGTGCCTGTTTGTGTATCAAAGCTCGCCCAGGCAGGCTGATTCGCAATACTAAAGACCAGGCTATCACCCACATCCACGTCATCCGCTGTCGGCGTAAAGGTGTATACAGCATCTTCACTGACACTGGTCGCTGGCGTACCTGAAATTGTGGGTGCATCGTTGGTATTTACCACTGTGACGTTGAAGGCCGTCATACTCACGGTTTCCGTGCCGTCCGTTACACTGATCACAATTCCCTGATAAGTCCCAACATCATCATTGGTTGGCGTACCTGTTACTAAGCCTATTGCTGTATCAAAACTGGCCCATGACGGTAAGTTCTGAATACTGAACGTAAGCGTGTCGGCGTCCGCATCACTTGCGGATGGTACAAAGCTGTATGTGCTGTCTTCATCAACCTCAGTTGCAGGTGTCCCTGAGAGTACAGGCGCATCATTCACTGGTGTGACCGTCATAGTGACTGTCGCCTCGTTCGAAACTGCACCTGCGGCATCAGCTACTGTATATGTGAAGGTATCTTCTCCCGAGAAGTCGGTATCAGGGGTGTAGATAATCGCCCCTGCCGTAGTGACCTGCGTTTGACCACTGCTTGGCGCCTGCACCACAGTAACACTGGATGCATCAAAGCTATCGTTCTCATCAACGTCGGTGTCATTGCCCAACACGTTGACTTCGTATGAGCCTTCTTCCATTAACTGTGCCACGTTATCGACCGCAACAGGTGCGTCATTCACAGGTGCCAGGGTGACTGTCACTGTTGCTGCATCTGAACTAAGTCCTTCACTGTCGGTAAGCGTGTATGTGAAACTAAAGGTGCCCGTTTCATCTTGCTTTGGAGAGATTTGCAATGATCCGTCTGTAAGAATGCTCACATCTGCCTTAGCATAGCTGCCCGCACCACTACCCTGATCTTCCAGGGTAACGTTGGCTCCATTGAAGCCCTGATCCTCTACATCCGAGTCGTTGCTTAGTATGTCAAGCGTCACACTAACATCTTCATCGGTGGTCACACTGTCATCTGCTACAACCGGACGGTCATTAACTGCACCTATGTTCACAGTGACAGAACCGGACTCTGAGGTACTGCCTTCGCTGTCAGTGATGGTGTAAGTGAAAGTATCCTGACCCGTTTCATTTGCATTCGGTGTGTACACCAAAGTGCCCGCATCCTGGTCAATAGCGACATTGCCTTTTGAAGGTTGTGTAGCCAGTGCAATATCGCCTGAAGGCATTCCGTCCTCAATATCGCTGGCACTGGCACGCACGGCGATGGCGTCACTTGCATTGTCTTCATCTATTGAAACAATGAAGTTTTCTACGGTCGGCTGATCATTGACTGGCGTAATCGTCACTGTGACGGTTGCTTCGGCGGATGTATTGAGTGCCGCATCTTTAACCGTATAAGTGAATGTATCCTGTCCCGTTTCATTGGCATTTGGCGTGTAAGTTACTACGCCATTAGCTATAGTCACCGATCCTTTGCCAGGCTGTGTCACAATAGCAGCAGAAGCCTCTACCAGATCATTTTCCGGATCGCTGTCATTGGTTAACAGATCGAAAATAACAGCTTCATCTTCGTTGGTCGTCGCCGAATCATCAACCACAGTTGGCGCATCTGCCACCGGTGTAATAGTCAACGTGACCGTTTGGGTAGCAGATGTTGCATTGTTACTGTCAATCACCTGATAAGTAAAACTATCGCTGTGGTTTTCGCTGCCATCATGCTGATAGCTAAAGCTGCCATCTGCGTTCAGTGACAACTGACCATATTGCGGTTGACTTATTGCACTCACCGTTAATGTGTCACCACTGTCCATGTCATCGTCTGTGGCTGTGCTCAATAAACCGAGAGTCGCCGTTACTGTCAGCGTGGCCTCTTCGTCTAATGTGAAGGTAAAGTCCTGTCCAACCGGTGCATCATTGGTGTTTGCCACTTCAATACTGAATGCTGTCAGCGTCGCCTGATCAGTGCCATCCGATACTGAGATTTGAATATCTGCATGGGTGCCAACATCATCATCCGTCGGCGTTCCTGTGAGAGCGCCCGTCGTGGTGCTGAACTCAGCCCAATCTGGCTTATTCACAATGCTAAAGGTGTGTGTGTCTCCGTCGTCCGAATCAGTTAGGGTTGGTGTAAAGCTATAAGCCTCATCTTCGTTTACTGAGGTCGCAGGCGTGCCAGACAGTACAGGTGTAACATTATACTGCTTAGTCACTGTGGCAGTTACGCCCTCAGCGGCATTACCTGCCTCATCGGACACAGTCACCGTCAATGTCAAAGTGCCCTCATCAAGGGTACTTACATCCACACCTGTTAATTGCTGGCTGCTTGCTGTGATTGTTGTAGCACTGTTGCTGGACACAGTATTCGTGCCATCGCTAACTTGGTAAGTAAATGAACCTGCCCCTTCCAGGCCAGATAAGGTAAAGCTAAGCGCCGACTCATTGTCCAGGTTGATCAGAGTCTGATCAATTGCAACTGATTGGCCTGATGGCGCAACAGTATCAAGCGTAATACTCTGAGAGGCGGCGCTGGAGGTATTGCCAGCCGTATCGGCCTGTGTCGCCGACACGGTGAGTGTGCCATTGTTCAGGCCACTGACATCCAGCTCACTGCCGCTCAGCGTCCAGTTACCGGAGTTATCAGCGGTCACCGTGCGGCTCACTGAGCTGTTGTTGTCCGTGATGGTCACGGTCACACTGTTACCCGCTTCCGCACCCGAACCGGCGATCAGCACATCATTGTCTTCTGCGGCATTGACAATGCCGTCAGTTTCAATCGGTGTGGTGATGGTCAGCGCGGAAGGCGCGGCATTATCCAGGGTAATACTTTGCGTCGCGGTCGTAGAGGTATTGCCTGCCGTATCGGCCTGTGTCGCCGACACGGTGAGTGTGCCATTGTTCAGGCCGCTGACATCCAGCTCACTGCCGCTCAGCGTCCAGTTTCCAGAATTGTCGGCGGTCACCGTGCGACTCACCGAGCTGTTGTTGTCCGTGATGGTCACGGTCACACTGTTGCCTGCTTCCGCACCGGAGCCGGCAATTAAGACATCATTGTCTTCTGCGGCATTAACAATGCCGTCAGTTTCAATCGGCGTGGTGATGGTCAGCGCGGAGGGTGCCGCATTATCCAGGGTAATACTCTGGGTGGCTGCGGTTGAGGTATTGCCTGCGGTATCGGCCTGTGTGGCGGAGACCGTCAAAGTGCCGTTATTCAGGCCGCTGACATCCAGCTCACTGCCGCTCAGCGTCCAGTTACCGGAGTTATCGGCGGTCACCGTACGACTTACCGAGCTGTTGTTGTCCGTGATGGTCACGGTCACACTGTTGCCTGCTTCCGCGCCCGAACCGGCGATCAGCACATCATTGTCCTCTGCGGCATTCACGAGCCCATCGGTTTCAATCGGCGTGGTGATGGTCAGCGCGGAAGGCGCCGCGTTATCCAGAGTGATGCTTTGCGTCGCGGCCGTAGAGGTATTGCCCGCCGTATCGGCCTGTGTCGCCGACACGGTGAGTGTGCCATTGTTCAGGCCGCTGACATCCAGTTCGCTGCCGCTCAGCGTCCAGTTACCGGAGTTATCAGCGGTCACCGTACGACTCACAGAGCTGTTGTTGTCCGTGATGGTCACGGTCACACTGTTACCCGCTTCCGCACCCGAGCCCGCGATCAGTACATCATTGTCCTCTGCCGCATTCACGAGCCCATCGGTTTCAATGGGCGTGGTGATGGTCAGCGCGGAAGGCGCGGCATTATCCAGGGTAATACTCTGGGTGGCTGCGGTTGAGGTATTGCCTGCCGTATCCGCTTGTGTCGCGGAGACCGTCAAAGTGCCGTTATTCAGGCCGCTGACATCCAGCTCACTGCCGCTCAGTGTCCAGTTACCGGAATTATCGGCGGTCACCGTGCGACTCACCGAGCTGTTATTATCCGTGATGGTCACGGTCACACTGTTGCCTGCTTCCGCGCCGGAGCCGGCAATTAAGACATCATTGTCTTCTGCGGCATTAACAATGCCGTCAGTTTCAATCGGCGTGGTGATGGTCAGCGCGGAGGGTGCCGCATTATCCAGGGTAATACTCTGGGTGGCCGCGGTTGAGGTATTGCCTGCCGTATCCGCTTGTGTGGCCGACACGGTGAGTGTGCCATTGTTCAGGCCACTGACATCCAGCTCACTGCCGCTCAGCGTCCAGTTACCGGAATTATCGGCGGTCACAGTACGGCTCACCGAGCTGTTGTTGTCCGTGATGGTCACAGTCACACTATTGCCCGCTTCCGCGCCGGAGCCGGCAATTAAGACATCATTGTCTTCTGCGGCATTAACAATGCCGTCAGTTTCAATCGGCGTGGTGATGGTCAGCGCGGAGGGTGCCGCATTATCCAGGGTAATACTCTGGGTGGCCGCGGTTGAGGTATTGCCTGCCGTATCCGCTTGTGTGGCCGACACGGTGAGTGTGCCATTGTTCAGGCCACTGACATCCAGCTCACTGCCGCTCAGCGTCCAGTTACCGGAATTATCGGCGGTCACAGTACGGCTCACCGAGCTGTTGTTGTCCGTGATGGTCACAGTCACACTATTGCCTGCTTCCGCACCGGAGCCGGCAATTAAGACATCATTGTCTTCTGCGGCATTAACAATGCCGTCAGTTTCAATCGGCGTGGTGATGGTCACGGCGGAGGGTGCCGCGTTATCCAGGGTAATACTTTGCGTCGCGGCCGTAGAGGTATTGCCTGCGGTATCGGCCTGTGTGGCGGAGACCGTCAAAGTGCCATTGTTCAGGCCGCTGACATCCAGCTCACTGCCGCTCAGCGTCCAGCTACCGGAATTGTCGGCGGTCACCGTACGGCTCACCGAGCTGTTGTTGTCCGTGATGGTCACGGTCACACTGTTGCCCGCTTCCGCACCCGAGCCCGCGATCAGTACATCATTGTCCTCTGCGGCATTAACAATGCCGTCAGTTTCAATCGGCGTGGTGATGGTCAGCGCGGAAGGCGCGGCGTTATCCAGGGTAATACTTTGCGTCGCGGCCGTAGAGGTATTGCCCGCCGTATCCGCCTGTGTCGCCGACACGGTGAGTGTGCCATTGTTCAGACCACTGACATCCAGCTCACTGCCGCTCAGCGTCCAGTTACCGGAATTATCGGCGGTCACCGTGCGACTCACCGAGCTGTTGTTGTCCGTGATGGTCACAGTCACACTGTTGCCTGCTTCCGCACCGGAGCCGGCAATTAAGACATCATTGTCTTCTGCGGCATTAACAATGCCGTCAGTTTCAATCGGCGTGGTGATGGTCAGCGCGGAAGGCGCGGCATTATCCAGGGTAATACTTTGCGTCGCGGTCGTAGAGGTATTGCCCGCCGTATCGGCCTGTGTGGCGGAGACCGTCAAAGTGCCGTTATTCAGGCCACTGACATCCAGCTCACTGCCGCTCAGTGTCCAGTTACCGGAATTGTCGGCGGTCACCGTGCGACTCACCGAGCTGTTATTATCCGTGATGGTCACAGTCACACTGTTGCCTGCTTCCGCACCGGAGCCGGCAATTAAGACATCATTGTCTTCTGCGGCATTAACAATGCCGTCAGTTTCAATCGGCGTGGTGATGGTCACGGCGGAGGGTGCCGCGTTATCCAGGGTAATACTCTGGGTGACTGCGGTTGAGGTATTGCCTGCGGTATCGGCCTGTGTGGCGGAGACCGTCAAAGTGCCGTTATTCAGGCCGCTGACATCCAGTTCGCTGCCGCTCAGCGTCCAGTTACCGGAGTTATCAGCGGTTACCGTACGACTCACCGAGCTGTTATTGTCCGTGATGGTCACGGTCACACTGTTGCCCGCTTCCGCACCCGAGCCGGCAATCAAGACGTCATTGTCTTCTGCGGCATTCACGAGCCCATCGGTTTCAATGGGCGTGGTGATGGTCAGCGCGGAAGGCGCGGCGTTATCCAGGGTAATACTTTGCGTCGCGGCCGTAGAGGTATTGCCCGCCGTATCCGCCTGTGTCGCCGACACGGTGAGTGTGCCATTGTTCAGGCCGCTGACATCCAGCTCACTGCCGCTCAGCGTCCAGTTACCGGAGTTATCGGCGGTCACCGTACGACTTACCGAGCTGTTGTTGTCCGTGATGGTCACGGTCACACTGTTGCCTGCTTCCGCGCCCGAACCGGCGATCAGCACATCATTGTCCTCTGCGGCATTAACAATACCGTCAGTTTCAATCGGCGTGGTGATGGTCAGCGCGGAGGGTGCCGCATTATCCAGGGTAATACTCTGGGTGGCTGCGGTTGAGGTATTGCCTGCGGTATCGGCCTGTGTGGCCGACACGGTGAGTGTGCCATTGTTCAGGCCGCTGACATCCAGCTCACTGCCGCTCAGCGTCCAGTTACCGGAGTTATCGGCGGTCACCGTGCGGCTCACCGAGCTGTTGTTGTCCGTGATGGTCACGGTCACACTGTTGCCTGCTTCCGCACCGGAGCCAGCGATCAGCACATCATTGTCCTCTGCCGCATTCACGAGCCCATCGGTTTCAATCGGCGTGGTGATGGTCACGGCGGAAGGCGCGGCGTTATCCAGGGTGATGCTTTGCGTCGCGGCCGTAGAGGTATTGCCCGCCGTATCGGCCTGTGTCGCCGACACGGTGAGTGTGCCGTTATTCAGGCCGCTGACATCCAGTTCACTGCCGCTCAGCGTCCAGTTACCGGAATTGTCGGCGGTCACCGTACGACTCACCGAACTATTGTTGTCCGTGATGGTCACGGTCACACTGTTGCCCGCTTCCGCACCCGAGCCGGCAATTAAGACGTCATTGTCTTCTGCGGCATTCACGAGCCCATCGGTTTCAATGGGCGTGGTGATGGTCAGCGCGGAGGGTGCCGCGTTATCCAGGGTAATACTTTGCGTCGCGGCCGTAGAGGTATTGCCCGCCGTATCGGCCTGTGTGGCGGAGACCGTCAAAGTGCCGTTATTCAGGCCGCTGACATCCAGCTCACTGCCGCTCAGTGTCCAGTTACCGGAATTATCGGCGGTCACCGTGCGACTCACCGAGCTGTTATTATCCGTGATGGTCACGGTCACACTGTTGCCTGCTTCCGCGCCGGAGCCGGCAATTAAGACATCATTGTCTTCTGCGGCATTAACAATGCCGTCAGTTTCAATCGGCGTGGTGATGGTCAGCGCGGAGGGTGCCGCATTATCCAGGGTAATACTTTGCGTCGCGGCCGTAGAGGTATTGCCTGCGGTATCGGCCTGTGTGGCGGAGACCGTCAAAGTGCCGTTATTCAGGCCGCTGACATCCAGCTCACTGCCGCTCAGCGTCCAGTTACCGGAATTATCAGCGGTCACAGTACGGCTCACCGAGCTGTTGTTGTCCGTGATGGCCACGGTCACACTATTGCCTGCTTCCGCGCCCGAACCGGCGATCAGTACATCATTGTCTTCTGCGGCATTGACGAGTCCATCGGTTTCAATGGGCGTGGTGATGGTCACGGCGGAAGGGGCGGCGTTATCCAGGGTGATGCTCTGGGTGGCTGCGGTTGAGGTATTGCCCGCCGTATCGGCCTGTGTGGCGGAGACCGTCAAAGTGCCGTTATTCAGGCCACTGACATCCAGCTCACTGCCGCTCAGCGTCCAGTTACCGGAATTATCGGCGGTCACCGTGCGGCTCACCGAGCTGTTGTTGTCCGTGATGGTCACGGTCACACTGTTGCCCGCTTCCGCACCCGAGCCGGCGATCAGCACATCATTGTCCTCTGCGGCATTGACGAGCCCATCGGTTTCAATGGGCGTGGTGATGGTCAGCGCGGAAGGGGCCGCATTATCCAGGGTAATACTTTGCGTCGCGGCCGTAGAGGTATTGCCTGCGGTATCGGCCTGTGTGGCGGAGACCGTCAAAGTGCCGTTATTCAGGCCGCTGACATCCAGCTCACTGCCGCTCAGCGTCCAGTTACCGGAATTATCGGCGGTTACCGTACGGCTCACCGAGCTGTTATTGTCCGTGATGGTCACGGTCACACTGTTGCCCGCTTCCGCACCCGAGCCGGCAATTAAGACGTCATTGTCTTCTGCGGCATTCACGAGCCCATCGGTTTCAATGGGCGTGGTGATGGTCAGCGCGGAGGGCGCCGCGTTATCCAGGGTGATGCTTTGCGTCGCAGCGGTTGAGGTATTGCCCGCCGTATCGGCCTGTGTGGCGGAGACCGTCAAAGTACCGTTATTCAGGCCACTGACATCCAGTTCGCTGCCGCTCAGTGTCCAGTTACCGGAGTTATCAGCGGTCACCGTGCGACTCACCGAGCTGTTATTGTCCGTGATGGTCACGGTCACACTGTTGCCCGCTTCCGCGCCCGAACCGGCGATCAGTACATCATTGTCTTCTGCGGCATTCACGAGCCCATCGGTTTCAATGGGCGTGGTGATGGTCAGCGCGGAAGGCGCGGCATTATCCAGGGTAATACTCTGGGTGGCTGCGGTTGAGGTATTGCCTGCGGTATCGGCCTGTGTGGCGGAGACCGTCAAAGTGCCGTTATTCAGGCCGCTGACATCCAGCTCACTGCCGCTCAGCGTCCAGTTACCGGAATTGTCGGCGGTCACCGTGCGGCTCACCGAGCTGTTATTGTCCGTGATGGTCACGGTCACACTGTTGCCTGCTTCCGCGCCCGAACCGGCGATCAGCACATCATTGTCCTCTGCGGCATTCACGAGCCCATCGGTTTCAATCGGCGTGGTGATGGTCAGCGCGGAAGGCGCCGCGTTATCCAGAGTGATGCTTTGCGTCGCGGCCGTAGAGGTATTGCCTGCGGTATCGGCCTGTGTCGCCGACACGGTGAGTGTGCCGTTATTCAGGCCGCTGACATCCAGCTCACTGCCGCTCAGCGTCCAGTTACCGGAATTGTCGGCGGTCACCGTACGACTTACCGAGCTGTTGTTGTCCGTGATGGTCACGGTCACACTGTTGCCTGCTTCCGCACCCGAGCCCGCGATCAGTACATCATTGTCCTCTGCGGCATTCACGAGCCCATCGGTTTCAATCGGCGTGGTGATGGTCACGGCGGAGGGTGCCGCGTTATCCAGGGTAATACTTTGCGTCGCGGCCGTAGAGGTATTGCCCGCCGTATCCGCCTGTGTCGCCGACACGGTGAGTGTGCCATTGTTCAGACCACTGACATCCAGCTCACTGCCGCTCAGCGTCCAGTTACCGGAATTATCGGCGGTCACCGTGCGGCTCACTGAGCTGTTGTTGTCCGTGATGGTCACGGTCACACTATTGCCCGCTTCCGCACCCGAGCCCGCGATCAGTACATCATTGTCCTCTGCCGCATTCACGAGCCCATCGGTTTCAATGGGCGTGGTGATGGTCAGCGCGGAAGGCGCGGCGTTATCCAGAGTGATGCTTTGCGTCGCGGCCGTAGAGGTATTGCCCGCCGTATCGGCCTGTGTGGCGGAGACCGTCAAAGTGCCGTTATTCAGGCCACTGACATCCAGCTCACTGCCGCTCAGCGTCCAGTTACCGGAATTGTCGGCGGTCACCGTGCGACTCACCGAACTGTTATTATCCGTGATGGTCACAGTCACACTGTTGCCTGCTTCCGCACCGGAGCCGGCAATTAAGACATCATTGTCTTCTGCGGCATTAACAATGCCGTCAGTTTCAATCGGCGTGGTGATGGTCACGGCGGAGGGTGCCGCGTTATCCAGGGTAATACTCTGGGTGGCTGCGGTTGAGGTATTGCCCGCCGTATCGGCCTGTGTGGCGGAGACCGTCAAAGTACCGTTATTCAGGCCACTGACATCCAGTTCGCTGCCGCTCAGTGTCCAGTTACCGGAGTTATCAGCGGTCACCGTGCGACTCACCGAGCTGTTATTGTCCGTGATGGTCACGGTCACACTGTTGCCCGCTTCCGCGCCCGAACCCGCGATCAGCACATCATTGTCTTCTGCGGCATTGACAAGTCCATCGGTTTCAATCGGCGTGGTGATGGTCAGCGCGGAGGGCGCCGCGTTATCCAGGGTGATGCTTTGCGTCGCAGCGCTTGAAGTGTTCCCCGCGGTATCAGTTTGAGTCGCCGAGACCGTCAGGGTACCATTGTTCAGGCCACTGACATCCAGCTCACTGCCGCTCAGTGTCCAGTTACCAGATCCGTCGGCGGTCACCGTACGGCTCACCGAGCTGTTGTTGTCCGTGATGGTCACGGTCACACTGTTACCTGACTCTGCACCCGAGCCAGCAATTAAGACGTCATTGTCTTCTGCCGCATTAACGATGCCATCGACTTCGATAGGCGTGGTAATGCTGACAGCACCCACGCTGGTATCCACTGTTACTGACAGACCTGAGCCATCAGCAGTGTTTCCTGCTGTGTCAGTTGAGCGTGCTGTCATCGTGTGCGTGCCTGCTGTTAAAGCAGACGTTGTGATTGTCCATGTACCATTTGTTGCAGTGCCAGTACCTACAGTACCATCAATGCTTGAAATCAGCGTAATGTCACCACCATTAGGACCTGAACCGGTAAACGTGGCTGTGGTATCGTTGGTGACATTGTCCGTATTGGATGTACCAGTGTCACTACTGGCATCCAGGTCGGGTGTGCCCGGTGCTGAAGGCGCGGTTGTGTCTATCGTGACGCTTAAACTGCTAGATGCCGAACTTTCGTTACTATTTGCATCCGTTGCTTTCGCAGTGATCGCATGTGTAACACCGGCAGTCAGGGCACTCGTGGTAATTTGCCAATTGCCACCGGTTGCTGTGCCGGTGCCTATCACGCTTGTACCGCCACCCTCTTGATCACTATACAGTCTAACCGTTGAACCGCTTTCAGCGGTGCCACTGAAGGTCGGGGTTGTGTCGTTAGTGTTGTTGTCACTGTCTGACGAGCCAGTATCTGAGCTGGCATCGAGATCCGGAGTAGATGGTGCGTTTGGTGCCACATCATCATTCACAGTAATCGTAAACGCTTCCTGGAAAGTCGTTGTAGAATCACTGGTTTGTACGCAAACAACATAGCTTCCAGCCGATAATGCAGCTTGTGTTTCGAGATTAGACCCATTGATCTGGAAACTACCGTTGTTGGTATCTGCGCTACAAGTGCCATTGGCACTGGTTCCACTGCTAACGATAGAATAGGTGTGGCTATCGCTGGTATCGGGATCTGTCGTACTCAAAGTGCCTATATTGGCACCTGCGCCGGTCGCTGACTGATTGATTGATGTCGTGTCCAGGCTAATGTCAGTTGGCGCATCATTTTGCGCAGTAATGGTAACGGTTGCCTGATTGGTGCCTGTGCTATTTGCTGTACCATCATTAAAGGTATAGTCGAGCGTTACAGACGAAGGAGGCGCTTCTGAGCTATTCTGATAAGTAATATTTTGCAACACAGAATCAACGATTGCAGATGTCGCGCTGGTATTGAACGTCAGCACTAAAGTGCCTGATGAATTAGTAGTAACTGTACCAACCGTCGTTGAATTATAGGTAAAAGTACTGCTCTCGGTGAGGGTGCCCAACAGACCATTGTTAGCAAAGACATCCTGCGAGCTGGCACCACCGTTACGAGCAATGGTCAGCGTAGCGTTGTTGTAGTTACCTGCGCCGCTGTCGAGTGCATCCAGTTCAGTATCCGCAATCAATACGTCTGAATCTATGACAACAGCCGAGCCATTTTCAATGAATGTTTGTCCACCATTGAGATTGCTAAATACTGGCACATCGTTTGGCGTAATAAAGGTGATATCGGTATTGGCACCATTATCTGCCACGGTAAAATCAAGCGAATTAGCTGGCGCATTTGACAAACTGATTGCAACTTCAATCGCACTGAAGTCAGTTGCATCAGTATCTACCTGAAGTGTACTCGTACCATTGAAGCGCACATTACTGGTTGTCAGTCCGGTGACACTATTTATGGTAATGATGTCACCCACACTCAAATCGGTGATGGTGTCACCATTTAGATCAGATGCGTCGCCGACGAAATTATCGTTGCCCGCATTGCCCGTCATTGAGTCTGTGCCACCACCCGGACGAATGGTATCGGTACCACTACCACCAGTGATCGTGTCATTACCGTCAAAGTCAGTGGCGGTCATATTAATGGTATCACCGCTGAGAGCGCTAGCATTCAGTGAAATCCCACCGGTGACCGCAAAACCACTGGCATTAGAAACTGTGACAGAGTTGCCATTGGAATCAAAGTTATCTGTCAGCGTAATGGTAAAGATGTTATTGGTACCAATCGCCAGATTTTCTATTTCGGAGACGCTGGTATTGCTAAAGTTAAACGTGCCCCCGTCCATGAGTTTTAGGGTTTCAGAACCTGCGGCGCCGGTAATCGCCGTAGTGAAGTTGTTTACCACATTGGCAGCATCAATCGCCACCGTTGCGCCACTGGCCAGTGACAAGGTGCCAATATTGGTAAAACCCCCACCACTGACATCAGCGCCATCGGATGCACTCACGGTATCGCCTGTAGTCGGGTCGCCCACCAACGAACCATTAAAGGCGCTGCCAGCAATATCAAACGTAATGGCATCATTAGACACGGTCGCGTCTATCGTGGCAGACGCATTGGTGACTGTGATAGTCCGGGTATTGGTACTGTCATCATTAACTGAGTAGGTTTCTATGCCTGTGAGCGTTGTAAAATCACCATCACCGCTGATGGTAATGGTCTCAGAGCCTGCCGCAGTGACAGTACCTGTAAACGTGGCATTTTGCGCCGGCGTCATCGTGACCGATGCACCACTGGCCAAGGTCAGATTAACGATATTTGCAAGCGTACCGCCCGAAATATTGGCGCCTGAAGACATAGACAATGTATCTGCTGTCGTGCCATCCCCCGTCAACGTACCTGTATAGGTAAGTGTACCAATATCAAAAGTCACGGCATCTGTAGATGACGAAGCAGTCACCGATGTACCGGCAGCAGCCACAGTTACCGTTCTGCTGTTGGTCGATGAATCTCCAACTGAAAAGCTTTCCACATTTGAAAGCGTGGTAAAATTACCATCACCTGAAATATTGATGGTTTCGGTGCCAGCTGCGGTGATTGTACCACCGAACAACGTGGGCTGTGAGGCCGTCATCGACACGCTTGCCCCACTGGCCAGCGTCAAGTTTTCAAAGTTAGACACCGTCGCGCCAGCAATGCTTGCCCCTGAACTCATTGATAAAGTGTCAGTACCACCTGCCGCATTCAGAGTGCCAGTTGCAGTTAATGTACCAATATCTACAGTGTCGTTGCCGCTGCTACCTGTAACACTTTGCCCCGCTGAGCTAAGCGTAATACTATTTGCTGCTCCCAAAACATAGGCTTCGATGGCGCTTGCAGCTGTTAAACCGTTGGTTGCTGCAGAGATAGTTATACTCTCCGTCGCACTGCCGTTAATCGTGCTAAAGGCATCATGCTGTGCCTCTGTCATTGTTACAGATGCATTCGCGTCTACAGTCAGGGTTTCAAAGCCGCTCACCGTGGCACCCGCGATACTGGCCCCATTGCTCAATTGTAATATATCGGTACCGTCGCTACCGGCCAACGTGCCAGTTGCGGTTACTGAGCCGGTCACAACTGTGTCACCCGAGCTGCTGCCTGTCACGTTTTGCGCAGCACCACCCAGCGTAAAGGTAAAGCCGGCACCCAATACATAGGTTTCAATGTCAGCATCACCGCTAATAATCGCATCACCATCAGCACTGCTGAGTGTAAATTGGTTGGTCCCGGCGCCATTTATCGTGGTAAATGACTCATGCTGAGTTTCGGTGAGTGTAACGGAAGCCCCGCTATCTGGTGTTAGCGTTTCAAAGCCACTTAAAGAGGTTAAGTTTGCCAGGTTAGTACTGGTAGGGACAGAAAGAATATCGGTGCCTGTACCACCGCTTGCGGTAGAGCCTGTCGTATGGCTGGCATTGGCGATCGTCAGGGTTTCATCCCCTCCTGCAAAGGTGATGGCTGGTGAGAGGTTGGTGCCACTGCTAGTGTCAAACCCAGCGGCACTGGAGCTGGCAGCAGTAATATCTGTCACACTGATGGTAGCAGTTCGGGTCGTACTGTTGGTCGACCCATCATTGATCACAACGGTCACAGTCCGCGCGGTTTCATCAGGCGTGCTAGATGTATTGTTGTATGTAATCGCCTGCAAGAACGTAGCGACTTCGGCGGCCGTTGCGGTTGCCCCCGTAATAGAAATCGTATCTTGGAGTGTAATGTCCGATGCCCCTGATACACCGGTCAGCGCGTTTTGCGCAGAGGCGCTCACATTCAGACCTTCAGATGCCCCATCCTGATCGTTGGTCAGTGTAATTGTTATGGTGTTTAGTGTATCACTGTCCGCTTCGGTTACTGACGCGCTACTGGCGATATTGACCGCCCCACTGCCTTCAGAAAAGCTCGCGGTGTTATCATTGCCACCTGTCCCCGAGTTCAAATCAACCTCAGGTGCGGTATTGGGCGTACTGAAATTAAACGTGGTATCGTCGCTGATCCCGGCAAAACTGTTGCCTGCACTGTCATCAACAGCGCTCGCATCGATGCGAATTGCATACGTGCGATTGCCTGAAAGGTCGTTAGTGGGATTAAGATACACTTTATCACTGGTAATACTCACCCTGCCGGCGCCCGGTGATGTTGTTGTGCCATCGCTTTCACTAGCAACATCAAACACTTCAAAATCACTGCTGTCGGTGACGTTGCGGATGGTGATATTGCCACTTCCCAGTGCAATGTCTTCATCGAAGTCAATGATTATATCGTTGCCCACCGACACACCGGTTGCATTGTCATTAGGTGTGGAGTTGCCCCCATCGAAGGTCGGCGCGGTTGTATCTGAGGCTGCGATAGTAAAGATGATATTGTCAATACCGACCCGGGAACCATCGGTAGGATGGTCATAGCTCATGACCACCGAGGTCACAGAGGTCCAGTCTGAAGGGGTTAGTGTTGCAATAAAATCACTTAAGTCTGCATGGTTTGAGACAATGCTAACTGCGGTGCCGCTGTCAGGAGTAAATACATAGGTGCCGGCGCTTTGGTTGGCAAACTCGCCAATATCAAACTGGGTAATGGCAATCGCCTTATCAAAGCTGATCGTCCAGGTTTCGCCATTGCTTGACGTTCCCGCATCCATAAAGCCCGATGAAACGGTAAGCGTATTGCCATTGGACTGGGTACCGGTGAGTGTCACTGTGTCTATGGTGGTCGTCAGCGTCGGGGTGTTGTTACCATCTACCACCAGGAAAGTAAACTTACTGCTTGAAGCTGAAGAGTCGGCACTGAACATGGCTGACATAAGCAATGCCAATTTCGACAAATTATGCAGTTTCCCTTGCTGAGACCCCCCCTTACCAAGCGGGCTAATTTGAGTAGACGATAGCGATTTAAAATGCATTGTTTTATCCTAACTTACAACTTGACCTCGCAGCTGTACCACCTAGCATTTGGAGCCCAAAAATTAATTGTTGCGCCCTGCACCACCATCCGCCTTTACTGCATGCAAGTGGTGGTGCTGGACATCAATACCGACAATTCATTCCTTGTACACTCAGGTCAAAGGCTGGCCAACCCCCGATTTTCCTGAAATCCCTCAGCTCAATCGGTTGAGCTGAGTTTGCTTTGGCGACCAGAAAACCTTCAGCCAGCCGCCACATACAACGCCATTATTAACTACGTGGCGGATAAATTCCCTGGAGCGCAATTAACCAGTTCATTGGCAGCACCGGGTTGATAATGTCCACCGGTTGATCACTACCTGTACTGCCAATTGTAACCACGCCGCTAACATCGCCTCCGCCAGTCACCGTCAGACCCTGTATTTCAGTGAGGTTGACGCCTCCAAGCCCTGGCGTAATATAGTTCTCGCTGGCAGTGCCTGCAGCCAGATAGGTACTGTTAGAAGGTACTTTGGTCGTTCCATCATTCGTAGCCACCTCTAGCTTACCTGTAACACTTGTGCCACCACCTGTTGGCGTAAACGTAGCTGTATGGCTATGCGCAGGTAACTGTGAGACCTTCAGGGTAACCCGCTCTTTCCCCATCATAAGCCCCTGCGGATACGTCAAGCCGCCGACCATAGTGCCTTGCCCCACCGGGCTACGGCCACGGAGATCGGGCACTCCAAAGGTTGTGCGCGAATCGCCACCATATAGTGAGCCAACCAGTGAAAAGAGTGCTGTATTTTGTGCAATTGCCTGAAGCTGTCCTAAGCACATTGCCCAATTTTCAACAGTGAACGTTCCGGCAAATGTGGAGAGAGAGCCAATATATGGATCAGTAGACATGTTAATTCCTCTTAATATGTAAACATACTTTTGTTAAGGTAATCGCCAACAGAGCTTTGTCTGGCTTTACCTTCGCATAGCGAAGTTTTATAAATAAAAACCCTCGCTGATATTAAACAACTCCAACTGCTATCTGGGCGTACGCAAGTTCGCATTAAACGGTTACAGAACCGCAATAACACACTTGCTAATACAACTCGTGACAATTGCATTTCCCACAAGTTGGATACGCCTTCAAGTCTATTGCTCTGTTTGATCGCTATTCGACACAGCTTCTACCACGCCTTCGGGGCCATGATCACAAAACACTGGTGGTATAAAAAACTCTGGTAAAGACACCTGACGTACTTCACCCGTCAGCACTTTATCTAGACACACAGTACCAATGTCATTAATGCTCAGCTCCAACGCAGCATCGTCATCGCCAGGGAAACGCCAATAAAGCTCGGTCGTTTTATATCTTAGCAATGCCATTTGCTCATACTGATCAAACTCATCCGGGGTATCACGAAAACGCTCATGAATGTTTTCAAGTCTTTGGTTCCCCATGAATTGAATCAATAAACTGTCCATCCCCGGAATGATCAGAATGCTATTTTCACCACTTGCTAAGGTGATCACTCCTTTTCCTTCCTTTTGAGCAATACGCTCACCTTGACCTTCTGGAAACGCACCACCATTGTACGGATGTACAGCTAGCTCATATCCGTAGCGGTTTGTCAGGTTGATCTTAATATTCATATCTATCTCGCTTCTGAGTTAAGTTCAGAGCAAAGTTAGACTGCAGGATTGATAAACATCGGTTACACAAATATGGCCATAAACCTCAAAGTGCCACACTGGATAAGCCACTATCGAGTCCTTCTCAACTAAGCTTCATCTACAAAATTTAGTACAAAGGTACCGCCTTTCAATATCAAAATTCAAAATATCCACACTTTATTCCAGTTCGTTATTTGAGGTTTAACACCTCACAACGACAGCCCGGGATCCAGCCCGAATAATACTGCAAATTTATATCCGTCAAATATCCCCTGAGGTGCTACAACTACATCCAGCCTGAGCGCACCATCCCGAGTTTTTACAACGAGCCCATCTCTGCGCCCCAACGACACCACGGTACCAGGTCGTATGCCAGCCATATCCTGTTCAACACGCGTTGCCTGCAAAAGCTGATACGCAGCCTCGCGCAGAACAAACCGTGCCCCGCCCAAATCAGCATTCGCAGCCCTTGCTAAATTAATGATCTCGGCACTGCTATGTCGTTGCCAGTCAACTAGCAGATCCTCCTGGCGTACTTGGCGGGCAAATTGCCGTGGCTCCTCGCTCGCTCCACCATCCTTCACCAAAACCTGCTCGCGCCACTGTAGTTCACCGCCCTGCTGTAAACTAAAAAATTGTGACAACAATTCAGGGATCGCCTGCGCTGTTTTTTGGTGCAGACACTGGTGGGTATCAAACGGATGAATTGGCACTTCCAGCTCAGCACCTATTTCACCACAGTCCAGATCGCTGGTGACCCGGTGAAGAGTCAGACAAACCTCAGATTCACCATTGCGCAATTGCCAGAATAATGGCATTGGCCCACGGTAATCGGGCAAAGCTCCAGGGTGAACATTGTATAAATTGCCAGCAAAAAACTGGATTAGACGCTGACGAATTTTATGTCTGAATAAATGTACTAACCCGCCATTTATCCCTAGCCTGTCGAGACTTGCTAACAGTTCGTCGTCTGACTCGTGTTGGTATTTTAGTACCTTCACTTGCTGGTGCCGCAAAAACTCCTCCAGCCGCACCAAATCGGGGTTCGGCTCTGCGTCCGGCAGCACCACACACGCCAGCAGATTCGCCTGGTGTAGATACTGAATTGCCCCCAATGTAAGGCAACTGCCACTGAATACCGCATATCTTGCACTCATACCAGCCTCCTTACACTTTTGTAGGCACAAAGCCCGGCAAGCCGCTGAGCTGATAATAAAACTGTACTGTGTCGCCGCTATTGGCAACAAAATGAGTGTGTTCTACGTCTTGAGGCCGGGTATCAACATAAAAGGTCATATCCGGTCTGGGGTGAGTAATGCCCGAGTCATACTGATCAACTTGTTCTTCTGCAAAAGTAGTAATGTGAGCATAAATGGCAAGAATGCGCTTGCTCATATCATGCACATCAGTCGGCAAAATTATCTGATTCGCGGGAATAACTTTAGCCTCATCAGCTAGCGTTATTTCTTCCATTTTCAATAAGCTGGACTTATCAATATGCAGCAGCTCGCCAAGCTCAACACGGTCGTCAAGCGCAGCCCGGTGGCGATTTTTTGAATGACTATATTCAGCCTGTTTCCATTGCTGATTAAACTCTGTTTCACCAAGTACCATCATGCCGCGAATAGAAACCGATTGAGGGATCATCCAACCGTCTATCGTCAAGTATTTCACTAGATGCCGGGCAATGCTCAGCTGGCCCTCTTTAGTAAAGCCATGCTGCATAGCTTCGAGCACCAGTAAATCTATACTTTCCTTGGGCTCATAAGTAGTCGCATCTTGTTCAGTGATTTCACTGATATAGTCTTGTAAGTTCAGATCACTCACCAATTGGCGTAGCGACTGTACAGCACCTGGCTGTAGGTCTACCAGAATGACCTGTAACTGCTTTTCGTCAAAATATTGATGCTGCTTGTAGTAACTCAGCAAGGGCAATAATAAAGGCGCAAATGGCCCACATGCAGGATACAAAATAGTCAGTTTTTCTTTTCGACTGGCCATAGCCCGCACAGCCTTGTCTATTCCCTTAACATAACCCTGGATCCGATAGATGTCTTTGATTGTATGACGACAATTAAGTGGTGACATGATCAGGCCAGTCGCTGAGATGTATTGCCGAGTCAGCAGCTCCTCACTCAGTTCTGCCATGGCCATAGACTGGACAGCATGTTCATACATAGCCTCGAATGCTGCCGTCAATTGAGCATGTTGAACCGGTTCAGTACTAAGCACTAAAGTCATCGCGTCTACAAAGCTCTGAGTAAGCGCTTGTTGCCTTTGTGTAGTGGTAAGTTTAGCCTTAAGTAAAGACTCTAGTTGATTTCGAACTGAATACTTTAATAACTGATCGATCTGCGGATCTGCATAGTCGGTCAATGTTGCATCGTGCACTTGATGTTTTTCCATAGGCGTTACCTAACTGGGTTTGTCCCTGACAACAAGAAGCAGCACTGAGCCGTGTTGTTCAGCGCTGCGTCAGCTTTCACGTTTGAGTTTAGTTGAGCGCCAATAATTTGCGAACTTCTTTACTAAAAATCCATTTTCTGTCGCCCAGCTGACCACCGCTGACTACGATTTGCTGTGTGCCGTCGAGCGCTCTATAGTTAGGCCTTTTTCCGAGTCGCGCCTGGCCGTAGGTGTACAAGAAAGCACCATTACTATCAAACACTTTGATGCTGGATGTGCCCATTTCCAGAATATGCACATGACCAAATGCATCCAGCGTAATGCTTTTTGGCCCATTTAATTGGGCAGCCAGATCGATACCAAATTCACCAATCTGGCTGAGTTTTTCACCGTAAAAACTCGCTACAGTAATGTGGTGATGACCACGTTTAATTAGGTAAAGTAGTTGTTGTGAAGGCTCAACGGCAAAATCACTGAGTACGCCAAACCCGTCTGGCAGAGTTATTGCACTTTGCTGATTGCCATCAACGTCGAACACTGCAATCTCTTTGCTCATTTCAAAATAGACATACAGTAAATCACCGTAGCGCCTGGCAACCGATGCTTTGAGTGTTAACGCAACCTGTTCGCCACTTGGCGCTTGAACGGATATTTTTGGTGCTGTAAGGCCCAGTTTGTCCAATGTACTGGCATCAACACGCTGAGTACCTTGTTCAGAAAATGTAAATGTACTGGTGTTAGCAGCGAATGCACCGATGGGCAGTACACCACTGGCACACAAGAGAGAGCCTGATTTAAGAAAAGTACGACGTTCCATCTATATATACCTTTAACAGCCAAAAAACTGGGGGATTATTACAAACTACTGAATAATTGGATATTACACGATATTACACGACACGCGAGACCTACCAATTTAGTATTGAAACTTGTTATAAATATAGGAATTTAGCACTTACTCACCGTAATTTATTCCAATCCCCAGTCAGAAGCATTTGACCCTCTATTGATAATCGGTAAAGATTACCGGCCAAGAAATACAGCATACTTCGGACTAATCAGTAACGATTGAAATTGTTGAAATTTACTCATGTGGTGGGATAAGTTGCCGATAATCAATACGACCTTCATCTTAGTGAAACCTGTCTGATGTCAAATAAAACGATGCTAATGGCAAGGATGTTGAAAAAACATTGTAATAATCGTAATTCTTAACAATAATTTAGAGCTTAGGTTCGAGCCCTGTTAACAAATTAGATAAAAATAAAAGACTATGCCACTAACTCAATTTTCTGATCCTTACATTCAGGATCGCTTTCAGTCGACGCAATATGAGCTCATTCACAAGATAGGCGAAGGCGGTTTTGGTAAGGTTTACAAAGCAAAGAATAAAAACACCGACCAGCTAGTGGCAATCAAGTTTCTGGCACTTGAGCCACATCTGGACGAAGCCAAAAAACACCGTTACATTGAGCGATTTAAACGTGAAACCTCGCTCAGCAGTCAGCTGCAGCACCCGCATATTGTTCGCCTGCTGGATAAAGGCCAGGTAGACGAAAACCTGCTGTATGGCGTGTTTGAATATGTGGAAGGCCAGTCACTGCGCGAGCACCTCATCCAGGAAGGTGCGTTAGACGCAGTAGACGCCACCGACATTATGTTGCAGGTACTGGATGCCCTGATCCATGCACACCAAAAAGGCATAGTCCATCGGGATATTAAACCTGCCAACATCATGCTGACCCAGGCTGGCGCAAAAACCTACGCCAAGATCCTCGACTTTGGTATCGGCACGCTCAGCCAGGAAAGCCGCCATCAGGACTTTGCCACGCTGACACTCACCCAGGAAACTCTGGGTACACCTTCGTACAGTGCCCCCGAGCAGTTACGTGGTGAACCGGCCTCTGCCAAAACCGATATCTATGTATGGGGTCTGGTATTTTTAGAATGTCTGACCGGCTTACCAGCCGTTACCGGCTCCAGTATTGCCTCGATTTATCACAAGCAATTGAGCGATGTTCATATTCCGCTGCCCAGCGCCTTGCTTGGCCACCCGCTGTCGGGATTATTGCGCCGTGTGCTACAAAAGAATGCCACAGAGCGGGTGATCACGGGGGAAGAGGCCTTCAGTGAACTTAACTCCATGAATGTGTCGAACCTGGTGGGCGTACTGGCAGATGTCCAGGCGCAACATGGTTACGACGATGCCACTGTGGTCCTGCGCACCGACGACCCTAATCACCCCGGCCAGCAGGATTACACCACGCTGACAGAGCGCAAACAGATCACCGTTATGGCACTGCGCCTCAGCGCTAAAATGCTCGATGAAAACACCAAAGACTTAGATGTCATCGACACCCTGTTTAAGTCGCAGCGCAACACCTGTATTGATATTGCCACCCGCTTTGGTGCGTATCATGTAGGCAATCTGGCCGATACTGCGCTGTTCTACTTTGGTTACCCCGTTGCCAGCGACAACGACACCCGGCTGAGCGCACGTACCGCACTGGATGTGATCAGTGAACTGGGCAAGCGTAATGCACTGATGCAGGAAGCCCACGGCGTGCAGCTCAATGCCCATATTGGCCTGCATTCGGGCATTTTTGTCACCTACGCCAATGCCGTGCCAGAGGGCCACATTGCCAACACAGCCATGCAGCTGGCTCGCATGGCAGGTGAACGTCAGATTTTGTGTACCGCAGAATCCCGCGCCATCCTTGAGCCTTACAGTGAGTTCGATTATTTCGACAATATGCAGCTGGGTATGGCGTTTGAACAACAGGCCATTTATAACCTCAAGGGCGAAAAACGTGTAGAAGCCTTTGGCTTTATGCGTGGTACACGCCATCATCACAAGCTGATTGGCCGCCAGAGCGAACTGGACAAAACCCTGTCTATTATCAATAACGAACAACAAACCACCCGGGTTGCCCATATTTACGGTGAAGCCGGCATTGGTAAGTCTCGGTTATTGCAAGAAATTCGCGCCAACGCCGGTAAATACCAGCACCTGGTTGCCCAGTGTTTGCCCGAGCACCAGAACAACGCGCTCTACCCTATTCTGACGCTGGTGCGTTACCTGTTTAATACCAGCAATCTCAGCAATACAGAGGTCATAGACCTGTTTGTATCGCTGCTTAATGAACAAGACAGCACACTCAACACCGAGACTATTTTGCCAATCCTGCTGGTGTGGCTGAATATTGAGTTGCCCGAAGACATGCAGCCATCGTCACTGGCGCCGGACGCACAAAAAGAATTGCTGTTCAAAGGCCTGAGTGCCCTGCTGCTGTCGCACAAATTCAGCCTCAGCAACCACAAGCTGTACATCATTGAAGACATTCACTGGGCAGATTCCACCACTTTGGAGTTTATCCACCACTTTGCAGCCAACCTGAGCGATGGTAGCGTGCTGATCAGCACCTCGCGCCAGCCTAAGCCAGACAGCCTGCACGACCTGACATTGCTGGAGCTGGAGCTACACAAGCTCACCGCCAAAGCAACCGAAGACTTCATCGAGCAACTGTTCGAAGGCAAAGCCGTCTCGAAAAACGTACGCGATATCCTGGTTAGCCGCACCGATGGCATCCCGCTGTTTATCGAAGAGCTGGTCGATATGCTGAAACAAAAAGCACTCGTCAGCGAGCAAAGCGGCGAAGTCAACTTCGTCAGCCCGGATAAACTCGATCAGGTCCCCAGCAGCCTGCGCGAATCACTACAGCAAAAACTCGACAGCCTGGTACACGCCAAAGAAACCGCACAGCTCGCCGCCACCATAGGCCGCGAATTCGAATACGACCTGCTCGTCGCCGCGTCATCACTCAGCGAAGATCAGATCCAAAACGACCTGAATGAACTGATCGAGAAAGACCTCATCATTCAACAACGCCGGGTTGAAAGTGACAGTTATATCTTTAAACACGCGCTGGTGAGAGATGCGGCTTATGGGAGTATGAACCCAAAAGACAAGGTCAGGAATCACGGAAGAATTGGAGACACCCTCAGCATTGAATATGCTAATTCTAATTTCGATGAACCGCTAGTCATATCTAATCATTACTACAATGCAGATAAAATTGATAACGCAGTATCATTTCGCACCAAAGCAATTAATAAGCAAGTGAGAAGTTCGGCTCACTCATCAGCAATTGTGATAGGTGACGAAGCTCTCAGCTGGCTTGAAAACTACAAAGAGCACAAAGGCTCTATGTTGAATGAACTAGACCTCCACAAAGCCATGCTACCTTCTATCATGACTCTGTTTGGCTATGGTGCAGAAAGAGTTTTAAGTTGGGGTAATCGGGTTGCCGAAATTGTTCAAAGTCCTTGGCTCGACGACAAACAGCAAGACTCTCTCTTCGACATGTACAAGAAAAGTCAATGGACTCTATTCATGTCGGCACATTATGCTTCGCACAGGAGCAAAGCTCGTGCTTTAGGGGAAAGTTTACTTGAAGCTGTAAGAGAAAAAGGGAATAGACAAGATATTATCGTAGTGCTCGTCCACGTAGCTCAAGCATACAATATCGACGGCGACCTTTTATCTGCTAGTGAACTATATGAAGAGGCACTAGAGCTATACAATGATGAACAAGACGCCGCACTCGCTCTTGAGTACGGAATGAACATTAAGGTTCAAATTTTATCTCTCGCATCATATAACTACCTCCATTTAGGGTTACTGAGAAAAGCTAAATATTGTGCTTATGAATCTGCACGTTATGCAGAGGACCTAAACTCCATTGGAGAGATAGTATTTGCAAATATTTTTGTAGCCCTCTATCACATTTTCCTGAAACAACACGATAAAGTTGTCGATAATTGGTCTCGTTTTCAGGAGCTATATGGTGCTCAAGCAAGGGGGAATGTGTTTCATTTACACTTCCTTGAGTGCTACAGCTATTCATCTGCCAAAGACACGAGAATGGCGCGTGAGGCGCTGAACAAACAAATTGAAACGGGACAAACTTTTGCTGCAGGGTACTACGTAACACACCTAGCAGAAGCATATATAGAAGAAGGCGGTTTGAGTGAAGCGCTTGACTTAATGACTTCATCTTTCGAACGCTGTGAACGCCAAGGAGAGCTTTCAGTGATGCCATTTATTAAAAAAACGCTAGCTGAGTGTATGTACCTGGAACAAGGGAGTGCTAACGAGAAAATTATCTCCTTGTTACATTCTTCAATAGATGCAGCTAAAGGCCAAAGCGCAAAGTTTTTTGAACTCGAAAGCCGTCTATATTTGTACTCTCTAAAGCAGGATAGAGAAAATTTTGAGCTACTAAGAGAAAACTATCACTGGTTTGTGAACAACGAGCAACTAGAAGATAGCCCTGTTTTCACCAAACTTTCTAGACTATTAAACGAGGAAAACTAAAATGTCTGACAATTTTCATAAACTAGGTACAAGATATGGCTTTGGTAGCCATGTAGAGGAGTCCGAGCCAACTCCTGTAGATAATGTATTAGCAATTAGTGCATGGCACTCCGCCCTGAGCCGGATGATCGCATATACTTGGAAAAACTGGGACAATGATCAAGAGCTAGATTATATCGTAAAGTTCCCTGAGTATTACTTAGCAAAATTTGGCTTTTTCCCACAAATCCCAGCCTATCAAACTAAGGTTCGATTTGTAATTCGTAAAGGCGACTCTGTCACTTTCACACATGGTGACCGAAATGCTGGAGGAACTATATCAGCAACAGTTGCTGGTGAGCCGGAAACTCAGCAGATTGTAGAACAATTACAACCGTGCCCAGATTACATATCAAATAATCCTGATTTTCAAACTAGTAGTAACATAGAATCTGTAACAAGCATTTGTGGTGATTGCGAACAGCCACCTTCAGATGAAGAAATCAAAAATAAGCTCATTGAAATGCTTGGACTTGACGGCCACACTGACGGCTCTGATCTTCCACCGCTGCACAATGGATGGCAATTCAAAGATATGAGCGAATTAACGGGCTGCTTCATTGTTACCATTCCACCAAAACCAGACTTATCACACATAGATAACGAATCACAAAAGTCAATGGTTGAATCACAAGCTATAAGCGACTTCATGGATATTTGTAGAAGCCAGCCATTTACCTCGTGCTAATTACGCATCAAAATACGGAGAAGCAGCTACTGCTGCTTCTCGTTTAACCCAAAAGAAGGCCCATATGACACTCATAGACTGTGACAGGCATGTAATGGAGCCACTACATTTGTGGCAAGACTATGTCCATCCAGAGGTTTTTAAAGAGTACCCCGTGTATTTTCGAAATGAAAGTTCACCTGAGAAAACAGCTCTAGATAGTATTCAAAATGCCGAAAAAGCAGCAAAACTCCCTCCAACATATTATATCGGTGACCATCCAATTCTGAATAACTGGGGGGCAGACATACAGCAGGAAACCGCCAAAAGGCCAAGAAATACTGAAGACCGAAAGCTTGCCAGCAGTGGTATGGGTCAACTACAAAGCATGCTTAACGACGGTGTAGACCGTGCAGTTATATTCCCTACCTTTACAGGCTATATAGTAAACCATCAGGCATTGCCCGCACCTGTATCGATAGAGTATGCTAACGCTTACAACAAGTGGATTCTTAATTACTGCGCAATGAATTACGAGAAAATGATTCCTGCCGCAGTGGTGAGTAGACACGACCCGCGCACCCTTGTAAACCAGTTGAAAACTATATTAAAGCAAGGTTTTAGTACAGTAACCCTGAGACCTGAACCCATCATGGGATTGCACCTAGGCAGCGAAGAGTACGAGCCTTTTTGGCAATTATGTGAACAAAACGACATCACTATTGCGTTCCATGGTGGTACTCATTTACATGGCCCTACCGTAGGAGCAGATCGATTTAATTCTCGTTTCAGCTTACATGCCTGTTCACATGCCTTAGAAGCACAACTCGCTTTTCTGAGTTTACTGGAAGGTGGTGTGCTAGAGAAATATAAAAAACTAAAATTCGTCTTTCTAGAAGCCGGCGCCGCTTGGGTCCCTTACTGGCTGTGGAGGCTAGACAACATTTGTTATGAAGAGTTTCCTGAATTAATCAAAGATAAGTTGCCAAATAAACCATCATATTATTTCAAACAAAACTGCTGGGTGAGTATTGAACCTCAGGAGCCTTGCTTGAACGAAGTTGTTAAGCTCATAGGAAGTGATAAACTACTATTTGGTTCTGATTTCCCACACCCTGATCATGAAGGGGTAAACACAGAGTGTATATATCAAGAAACATCTCTAAGCAAAGAAATTGTTAATCAAATCCTAGAAGTAAACCCACTAAAATGCTTTGGAAGTTTCCGTGGATAATTGCTCTACATTGGGTTTTGCTATTTTCGATAGCCAAATCATTAACCATACACTCCTTGACTCAGCCCACCAACAAATTGGTCGCATAATTAATGGACACAGCGATACTGGGCAGTCACATTGGGGCCTTGTAAACGGCATCGACAATAACTCGTTGACCAGAATTGCTCAGCCTCATTTTTGTAGCCAGGCGTTTTATCAGCTCTTAACTGAAAGCGACATAGGACCTTTGATCGCTGACGTTTTGAAATGCCGCAAGTTAAAGGTTTGGGGCAGCCAGCTTTATATTAAGCCACCAGGTCACTCTCCTTCACTCAACGTTGGCTGGCACCGAGATTCTCAGCATATGCCCTTTTTTAAATCAGGCGTTGCAACTTTGTGGATCCCATTTTCTGCGACCTCTTTGGATACGGGCTGTTTGAAATATATTGGCGGTTCACAAAACACAAAAGAGTACGTTCAGCCTTTGGGAGGTCAGGAGCTTAATCTGAGAGCAGAAACTCAACGCCTTTCACATTTTTCAACTGGAAAATACTCAGAAACACCTGTAGAAGTTCCTCTCGGAGGTTTCTCTTTACATCATTGGGATCTAATTCATGGCAGTGATGCAAATACCAGTGATAAAGCTCGAATCGCTTTATCCGTTGGCGTGTATACAGAAGATTTATGTGTAGACAGAAGCACTCCTGACTATGGGTATAGTGACATACTAAATAACCCTCGCCTTTGCCCATCATTAATATAAGAGAAAAAGACTAATGAGCAGTTTTATAATGTGGAACCCTAAGTTTACCGTCATCACGGACAAACAAGGGAATGTATTTCTAACACATTACAGTCAAAATTATGTCTTGGAACGCAATCGGTTTCCACTTTTTCAGTACATTGATGGTAAGCACACGATCCAAGAGATTGCTCTTAAATCTAACGACCCACAAGAATCAGCCTTGTTCTATTATTATATTGATAACCTGATCCAAGCAGGGCTTGTAATATCACTGCAAGGACCAGAGGAAGTATGGGAACAGGACATAGAGTGCTCCGAGGTTGCTCTTATTGAAAACCGTGATATCAGGAAAACCGACTTATCTGGTTGTAATTTAGTTATAACAAAAGATATTCTAGAACTATCGGCACAAACGTTTCAGGCACATAATAAATGCCTGGTTATAGTCGAAGACTTCTTCAATCTGCTTGTTATTAGCCCGCCCTTAAAATCAGCAAGTGATTTTGAGTATTATGTAAAACTCAGGGCCAATAACCTGCCCATGAATTCCTATTTTTTAAAAAACTCTGATAATGCAACAACACGGTACTATCGCAAATCAAGCAACTTTATTGACAAGGCACTCGCGCTAGTTGTGTCCAAACAGCTGCTGTCCTCTGATCAAGTATGCATCGTGTCTGATGACTTAAAGATAGATACTTTTCCATTTAGCTCCTGCCATAAGAATGCAAAGCAATGGTCAACAAAAATTGCACTAGAAAACTGCCCGATAGTTTTTGGTCGTGATGGCGGCTCGAGAAGCATGAAACCAGAACTAACAAACAGCAAAATCTCTCCCTATATCAACCGATGCATTGGCCTAATTAATGAGCTTTCAACTCTGAGTAATTCAAAAGCAATAAAAATATACCGTAGCGCATTTTTCAAATGCCCGAACAAAAGCTTACCAACGCTCAATGTCGATGAGTTCAATCAAACCTGCCTTGGCAAAGGCGTCACGCACGAGCAATCCAAAGCCAGTGCTCTGTGTGAAGCAATAGAACGCAAGAACGCTCAGTATATTGGCGATGAGCCAAGTCAGGTGGTGCAGGCTCAACAACTTGATGCCCGTAGTTATGATTTTGCACAGCTGTTGCCCTACAGCGAGCAGCAATACGCCCGTTTCTCAGACCCCGCTGATTCTGAATCTCAGCGTAAACAAGCTGCGTTGCCTTATACTGGGGAAGCCGTCAATTGGACTGCACTTTGGTCACTCACTCGCGATGAAAAGGTTTACGTGCCTACCGTTTGCTGCTTTGCCAATACGCCGTTTGAGGAAGACCGCTTTGGCAAATGGCACTCCAATGGTTGTGCCGCTGGTAATAACCTGGAAGAAGCCATTTTACAGGCTTTATTTGAGTTGCTTGAGCGTGATGCAACTGCTATCTGGTGGTACAACCGCTTACCGCGCCCGCAATTTGAGTTAAGTGGTCTGGACCCGGATTATCTGGCACCGCTGCATGAAGCCATCACCGCTGAACACGACTATTGGGTGCTGGACCTCACTGTGGATACCGGCGTGCCTGTAATGGCAGCGATTGGTCGTAACAAAACAACCCAGGGGTATGTATTTGGATTTGGCTGTCATTTAAAACCAGAAATGGCGGCGCAACGTGCGCTCACTGAGTTATGCCAGCTTATTCCTATCCGGGACCAAAATGGTGCACCGTTTGATTTTGATGCCATTACAGATGACAGCTTACTTTTGCCAGACGACCAGGCACCAAGGGCAAGTTATAAGCTGACTCAGAGCGGCGATCTGAAAGATGACATTCTGGCCATAGTTGAACAATTACACAGCCTGGATATGGAAACACTGGCACTGGATTATTCCCGCTCGCCTATTCCGCTGAGTACGGCTAAAGTCTTTGTACCCGGACTGTGCCACATCTGGCCACAACTAGGTAATCCAAGGTTGTACCATACACCGGTTAAACTGGGTTGGCTGGATAAAGCATTGACGGAGAAGACGATTAGTCAGCAGGGGTTGTATATTTAATTACGTAGGCCCTGGTGAATGGGAATAACCCAAATTGAAACACCCACTCGCCACTGAAAAGATACCGGCTCAAGGCCGGTATGACTTTATACAGGGAGCATAATTGAATCGAAAAAGGAGCCTGTTTGTAGCGAGAATACTCAGTTTACATAGCGCCAGAGCCTCGGTTCGACGTTCATCACCCGCCCCAAATTCTGCGCTCCACACACATTGCACAACCAAAGCCCGCTGGTAATTAACCTGCGGGCTTTAATAACAACTTAGCGATTTACCCCTTGGCAAATTTAGCGCGTGCGGCGTGGAGCTTTTTGTAGCTGTCGATTAAGCGCAGGTGCTTGTCCAGGCCTTCCAGTTGCATGTTGGTTGATGTCAGGCCGTAGAACTTCACGTCGCCGTTGATTGAGCCGATCACTGCATCCATGACTTCTTTGCCGAACATGCGGGTAAAGCTGTGGATGTAGTCTTCAATTTCCAGCTCTTCATCCAGTGCCACTTCCAGCGTCGCGTGCATTGCCTGGTAGAACAAGCCGCGTTCAACGGTGTTGTCGTTGTATTGCAGGAAGGTTTCGACCAGCTCAATAGCGGCTTCAATGTCGCCCAGCGCCAGATAGATGAGGATCTTCAGCTCTAAGATGGTCAGCTGGCCCCAAACCGTATTTTCATCGAACTCTACGCCGATCAGGGTGATGATGTCGGTGTAGTTATCAAGCTGGCTTTCTTCCAGGCGATTAACCAAATCGGCCAGTGCTTCATCTTCCAGCGAATGTATGTTCAGAATGTCTTCGCGGTATTGCAGGGCTTTGTTGGTGTTATCCCAGATTAGGTCTTCTGCCGGGTAAACCTCTGAGTAACCAGGTACCAGAATACGGCACGCTGTGCCCATATCGGTAAACTCAGCGATATAAGCTTCTTTACCTAAGTCTTTCAAAATGGCGAACAGTTTGTCGCACTCTTCTTCGTTGGTACCCGTGAAGTCCCACTCCACAAACTCATAATCGTGCTTGGCACTGAAGAAGCGCCAGGAGATCACACCGGTAGAATCAATAAAGTGCTCAACAAAGTTCTCCGGCTCAGACACTGCCATGCTGTTAAAGGTTGGCTTAGGTACGTCGTTCAGGCCTTCGAAGCTGCGGCCCTGCAACAGCTCGGTCAGGCTGCGCTCCAGCGCGACTTCCAGGCTTGGGTGCGCACCAAAAGAAGCAAACACACCGCCGGTTTTCGGGTTCATCAGGGTCACACACATGACCGGGAACTGGCCGCCCAGGGAGGCGTCTTTTACCACAACCGGGAAGCCCTGCTCTTCAAGCCCCTTAATACCCGCCACAATGCCCGGGAATTTAGCCAGTACGTCTTCAGGTACGTCCGGCAGCACAATTTCCTGTTCTATGATCTGCTTTTTCACCGCACGCTCAAAGATCTCAGACAAACACTGAACTTTGGCTTCAAACAGGTTGTTACCCGCGCTCATGCCGTTACTCAGGAACAGGTTTTCAATCAGGTTGGACGGGAAGTAAACCGTTTCACCATCGCTGTGACGGGTGTAAGGAATAGAGCAAATCCCACGCTCCACGTTGCCCGAGTTAGTGTCTATCAGGTTTGAGCCACGCAGCTCGCCTTCCGGATCGTAGATTTCGCGCGTGTAGCCGTCGAGGATCTCGCTTGGCAGTTCGTCGTTGTCGCCCGGTTTAAACCACTTTTCATTGGGGTAATGCACAAACTCAGCGTTGGCAATTTCATCACCGAAGAACTGATCGTTATAGAAAAAGTTACAGTTCAGGCGCTCAATAAACTCGCCCAGTGCTGAGCACAGCGCGCTTTCTTTAGTTGCACCTTTACCATTGGTAAAACACATCGGTGATGCGGCATCACGAATATGTAAAGACCAGACGTTAGGCACAATGTTACGCCACGACGCCACTTCGATTTTCATGCCCAGGTCCGACAGGATACCGGTCATGTTGGCGATGGTCTGCTCCAGCGGCAAGTCTTTACCCAGAATGAAAGTGCTGGCATCTGAATCGGTGTTTACCATCAGCATAGCCTGTGCATCGTCATCCAGGCTCTCTACCGCTTCAACCTGAAATTCAGGACCGGTCTGGATCACTTTTTTCACAGTACAGCGGTCAATAGAGCGCAATATGCCCTGACGGTCTTTTTCAGAAATGCTCTCTGGCAGCTCAACCTGAATTTTAAAGATCTGATTATAGCGGTTTTCGGGGTCAACAATGTTGTTTTGCGCCACGCGAATGCCGTCGGTCGGAATGTCGCGCGCGTTGCAATACACTTTCACAAAGTAAGCCGCACACAGCGCTGATGAGGCCAGAAAATAGTCGAACGGGCTGGGCGCCGAGCCATCGCCTTTGTAGCGAATAGGCTGATCGGCAATGACAGAAAAATCATCGAATCTGGCGTCAATTCGAAGATTATCGAGATAATTTACTTTGATTTCCATGGGGGAAGGTTCCGGTGTATTGCAATCGAAAACCCCTATTGTACTTGAGGTTGCAAGGCGGTGCCAATGCTGATGGCACAAATCTATAAACCAGCGCAAATTAAGTCACTAAATGCCTGTTATTGGAGGTAAAGGCATGTTACTTTCTTGGCAATCAACTCATCCGACAACACACGAGATAACAAGGATTTATTATGCGCAGCTATGTGTGGTTAGCACTTGGTTTAGGGCTGTTTTGTGGCCCTGCTCTGGCCGAAAACGGCTTTGGTGTCACTTTGTATGGTGGTAAAAGTAGCAATCAGGAGTTGCATACCAGTCAAAAAGCCGTGGTCGACCTGGCCGATGAAAATCACTTTGGGGTAAGCTTTGATCGCTATTTAGATAAAAAACGCTATGGCCTGTTTTACAGTATGCTCGAAACTGAATTTAAAGATGCCCCAGTTCAGAAAGTGGATATGGAATATCTGATGTTTCAAAGCGCCATAGATGTGGATATCACAGACAATCTCGACAGCTACATCGGTGCCCAAATCGGTGTGAATAAAGTAACCCCTAACTTTGAAGAACCGGATCACTTTTTTGCTGCGGGCTTTTATGGTGGCCTGAAATATGATTTGGGAGCCGGGTTCAGCGCGCAAACTGAAATACGCTGGCTTGCCTCTGCTATCAAGAACTCGTCTAAAGTACGCTGTGATGGCAGCGACGAGGATGCCTGTGCCTGGCATTTCGACGGCGATGTACTAAATCAGTTCCAGCTGAATGTGGGCCTGACTTACCGGTTTTAACTTGCCCGGCCGGCGTTATTTCGTCGGCCATCGCGTATCCGATGAAACTGCAACACCAATGCAACCACAGGCAGTTGAGCTGAATGTAAGTAGTTCCCGGCTCGTTTGCCGGAATGACGCGGTGTGAGGGCATTTTCAAGCCGGAAAATGCCCCTGCTACTGCTACAACGTCGTTTTTAGGTGCTCGATAAACAACCGGGTTTTGCGGGGGGTGTAGCTCGCCTTGGGATAATAAGCCCAGAGCTGTTTAACCTCAGAACGAATATCCGGCAAAATCGGCACCAGTGCGCCTGAGCTTAATTCCCGCTCAATATAACTGGGCGCGATAAATAGCAGGCCGATCCCCTGCACAGCCGCCTTTAAAATGGCATCCAGATGATCGGTCACAAAATTATAGTTAGTGAACTCAAACAGCCGACCATCTTCAAGCACCACCCCGCCAATTTTGTGGTAGTAGCTACTCAGTAACATTTTATGCGCTGCCAGGTCCTCAACGCTGGCTATCTCATTGCAACGGGCCAGATATTCGGGTGCGCCAAATAACTGCATTTGATAATCGAACAATCGGGTTCCCTTGTGCGAAACCGAATCGAACGCCTCGTTATAACGGGTGATCACCACGTCGTGTTGCAGATCCGGTGGCTCGCCCGGTGCCAGTACGTTCAGGTGAATGGTGATCTGCGGATGTAGCGCTAAAAACAGCTCTATCTTGGGCATCAACACACTGCTGCCCACCGCCTGCGTGGCAGCAATTTTCAGACTCCCCTGTAACTCACACGGCTCAGTTTGTGCGGTTTCCACCAGCGCTTCAAACTGAGCAAGCCAGTCTCTGGCGCGAGGGAAAAAATGCAGCCCTTGCTCGGTCAGGTTGACCTGCCGGGTGGTGCGAATAAACAAGCTTTGTCCCAGATGCCGCTCAAGCCAGTCAATCCGTTTGCTCATGGCAGATGCCGAAACCCCCTGATGTTCTGCCGCCTTGGTGAAGCTGCCCAGCTCCGCCAGAACACAAAAACTGCGTGTCGCCGTTAACCAATCCATTCAATTAATTCCTAACAGGAAATAGTATTTTAATTATTACCTTATTTTTAGGACAATGAAAGCGGCGTATAGTGCCCAGGTCAAATCCTCTGTACCTGGAGTGCCTGTGTACTTGTTTACTATGCTCGCGGTTTTACTGATGTCCTGCTCTCAGCTGGTCAGCCAGGTCTATATGCCTGTTTTGCCAGATATTGCTGACAGCCTGAAGCTATCCAATGGTCTGAGTCAGGCAATGATCATCAGCTATTTTATTACCCTGGGCGCGGCGCAGCTGATTGTCGGCCCGCTGCGCGACAAATTTGGTGATCGGCCTTTGTTTATTGCCGGGCAAATCGTCTTGCTGATCGGCACCCTGTTATGCGCCGTTGCACCAGATAGCAGCACCTTTTTAATTGGTCGAATTTTACAAGGCGCAGGCTCAGCGTCACCGGTGTTAATAAGCCGCACATTGCTGGCTCAGCGCCTGTCTGGCGCCAAACTGAAAAGTGCCATGGCCACGGTTGCCATTTCAGCCAGTGTCACCGCCATTATTGCCCCGCTGCTCGGCGGCATGCTAAGCAGCTGGTTTGGCTGGCAGGGTTTATCTCTGGCGCTCATCACTTACTATCTGTTTATCACGCTATTTGGACTGAGCCTGCTCAAGACCCGCGCACCTCAGCCTATTGCGATTAACCCAATGAGCCTTATCAGGCACTATCAGAATATGGCCAGATGCCAGGTTTTTTTATCTCTGGCCAGCCTCAAATGGGTGCCCACCTTTTTGTATTTAACGCTTCAACTGCACTTACCATTTTTACTTCAGGAGCGTTTCGGTTTCACTACCAGCCAGACCGGCCAGGCGATGATGCTGCCCATGGTGGGCCTGCTGCTGGGCGCTGTGTTTGCTAAGGTATTGCAGCGCCGTGTCAGCTATCTGAAGATTGTGTTGTGGCTGTGGCCGGCATTACTCATGAGCGCACTGACTTTTTTGCTGGCCAGCGACCACGCTCTGGCCGTGTTGCTGGCGTATGCAGCCATTATGCTGGTATTTGGCGGGTATTTTCCAAGCTACATGCACCTGATTGGCCTACTCCACCCCACTCAGGCGGGCACTGCAAACGCCCTGGTCGGAGCAATCGAGCTGCTGATTTTTTCTGTGATTGCCTGGCTGGTTAATTTATGGCTGCCAGACAACACGCAAACTCTGTCACTGTTGATTTCAGTGTGCGCCGTGCTGCTGTTATTAAGCTGGCGTACTATCCGCATTCAGCGACCACATTTTGAACACACTTAACGTATACTTTTTGGGATCTTTCATGTTCGAAAAACTTCATTTTAACACGGCCCGCCTTACCATTCGGCCATTGCAGCAAGGTGATCTGCACGCCATTTACGAGAGCAGACGTAACCCACAGACATCCAGATATATCGGAGACCCGGCCACACTGGAAGATGCCCAGGCCCGCATTGATCAGGCAAGTGCTCCCTGGCAGGCAAACGAGTACGAGCGGCTGCTGCTGGCTGTAGTCAGACGAGAAGACAATGTGCTGGTCGGTGAACTCATGTATAAGTTTTTGTGTCACAACGCTAAAACAGCCGAAATCGGTTATCGCCTGAATGAGAAATATATCGGTCAGGGTTATGCATTTGAGGCAGCAAACGCTCTGATAGAGACTGCCTTTGCGCAGTTTGGGCTCAATAAGATCTGTGCATTTTGCGCGGTTGAAAATCAGGCTTCATGGCGGCTGATGCAAAAGCTGGGTATGCAGCAGGAAGCGCATTTACGTCAGCACTTCAAATTCAGCCATGGCTATTATGATGGCTATATGTACGGCCTGTTACGCAGTGAACATGGCATGGCTGCAACGGCTTAAGAATCGAAAAAGGCTCCCTTATCAGGAGCCTTGGTTCATGGAAGGACCCATGAAGATCATTGCGTAAAAATACAAAATTGGGGGAGAGTATCTGTGTTACTTCAGGCTGTTACAGGCGAAACTCCTGCTTAGACAGCTTGCCATCACCATTGCTGTCAAGTGTATCGAAGTCAGAACTCAGTTCAGTTGAAACTGCGGCTTCTGACTTGCTGATAAAACCATCGTCATTTTTATCAAACGACGAAAACGTGCTTGCTGCATGTGCACCCAGACTGGCCATCATAAAGACTGCTGTGATCATTAACTTATTCATACTTAGCTCCTTAGCGTAAGACTTAAATTTGTTTTATCTAACCTTGGGGGAAGTGGCGCGACAATGGCGCCACTTGGTTTATCGCGCTCATTCAGTTACTGGCGAAATTCCTGCTCGGAAAGCTTACCGTCACCATTGCTGTCGAGCTTGTCGAAAATAACCGTCAGGGTTTCTGAGCCTGCAGCTTCAGACTTTGTAATAAACCCGTCACCGTCGGTATCAAAGGAAGAAAATGAGCTGCTTGCTGCATGTGCGCCCAGGCTGGCCAGCATCAATACTGTGCTTAACATTAGTTTGTTCATCATTATTTCCTCACTAACTTGGGTTAAAAGTGACTAAATTCTTTGGCGCTCAGTGCACCATCGCGATTTCTGTCCAGGCGTCTGAATGCTTCTGCCACCTGAGGGACTTGTTTCGCCTCTGAAAGACTGATCAATCCATCGTTGTTGGCATCCAGTAGCGCAAAATCCACCTCAGAAGCAAGTGCGAGTGCACTGGTAAACATACCGATTGTTAGTGCAAATACATGTTTTAGTTGCATAATTAATCCTCCTTCCAGAGTAATGCTTAGCCGTTGAAGCCAGAAAATTCACTTTTGCTCAGCAGACCGTCGCCATTGCTATCCAGGTCTTTGAACTGACCCATCAATCTGGGGTTTGCTTTTGATTCACTCAGACTGATAGCGCCATCACCATCTGCGTCATATTGTTCGAAGTCACCGCCTGCAATCGCACCTGTTGCCAGCACAGTCAGACCCAAAGCTGCAATCATTGTCATAGATGTTTTCATGTTACTTTCCTTCTGTTATTTGAATGTTTGCTGTTAAATCAGCTGCCGCGAAACCGCTTGGAGTTTGTTGGCTGCGTTTGACATGACTATTCCAACTTTGATGCCAGATTTTATTAGCTCTTTATTTTCAACAGGTTACTTATTTATGGGTAAAAAAGTTCAGATGGGATTAAGGTGGTTTGTTGCTAAATGGCAACACTGTTTCACCTGCGTTTTTGGCTCAATTTTAAAAATCAACAACTTACACCTGTTGCCATTTAGCAACAGCGGACTGAAAACGCACTAAAAAGCCAGATATTTTATGCAGCATGCCAGCTCAGAACTGCGCGCTCGTGAGCCGCTCAAACAATTTTTTTCTCAGGCGTTATGGAAACAGGCACTGATGGCGCTGCTGCTGGCCCTGGTGCCCCTGTTACTGCTCACCCTGTGGTTTATTCAATCGGTAGCCTACCAGCAGCGAGTAGTAGAGGATATTTATGCCAATAATCAGAAGGTTATATCAGAGTTTAATGAGCTGAGAAACGCGCTACAGGCGCTCGAAAAGGCCCAGCTGAACAATCAGCTGCTACAAAGCGAAAAACTGCAAAAAAGTATCAACGACAACTGGCAAAAGCGTAAAAACTCGCTCAAAACACTGCTGATAAAGCTCGAAAAAAGCGCAGCCGTTGCAAATTGGCAACAGTCCCTCTCACAAGCCCAGGCACCCGACAGTAAAACCTTATCAGCTATAGTCACTGCCCTGGCTCGCGAGTCACAATCGCTCCAGCAATCCCTTGATAACACGCTCAACGACGCGCTGGCACAGCAAAGTAAGATCCGGCAACGCTTTTTAATCGGGCTGAGCATACTGTTACCTGTTTTGATCGGACTCAGTATCTGGCTGATAAAACGGATCTCCCGCCAGTTGTTTCAGCTGGAGCAGGCCATTGAGGTCGTGGGTGCCGGCCAGTTAGCCACGCCCATTCAACTGTCCGGGAGTCACGAATTTACTCAGCTGGGTGAACGACTCGAGCAATTACGTAATGAGCTGGCCGCCAGCAAGCAGCAAAAAGAGACCTTTTTGCGCCATGTGTCACACGAGCTAAAAACCCCGCTGTCCTCAATCAAAGAAGGCACCGAGTTACTGAATACACCGCATCTGGGGCAGCTGAACGACAAGCAACGGCGCATAATCGGCATTCTGAGCACCTCAGTGACCAAACTGACTCAGCTGATTGAAGATCTGCTCACGTTCAGCGCTGCCAGCCATCCGCACAGTCAACAGGCGCGCTGTAGCGCCCAGGCAATCAAAGAGCAGCTTGAAGAGCACTTTGCACAGCGGCTGCAAAGCACAGGTATTCAGATTGACTGGCGCTTTGACCCCGCACTCACTCACTTACCCGAAATGCCAGTCAAACTGGCACTAACACACCTGCTTGGCAATGCCATTCAGTATACCCAGAGCCAAATCAGCATAGACCTCACAGACTCACCAACCCACTGGCAAGTCAGTGTCCGTGATGATGGGCCCGGGCTCGACCCGCAAGAAGCCAAGCATCTGTTTAAACCCTTTGTTCGAGGTAAACAGCGTAACCAGGTTGCTGGCAGCGGACTGGGACTGGCCATAGTTGAGGAATGTGTGACCCAGTTTGGCGGCCAGTTAGGGTGGCAAAATATCTACCCGGGCTGCGAGTTTAGTTTAACTTTGCCAAAACAAGGAAAAAGCAAATGAGAATCCCGTTTTTTAGCTTAGTGCTCGTTGTCGCTCTGAGTGGCTGTCAGCTAAGCCCCAGTACACACAAAAGTAGCTTTATCGGGCCAAGTAAAACAGTGAGCCCGGACTATGCGTCACTGGCGGTTCTGCTCGAACGTTATTTACAGGTTTGCCAGCAGGGTTTGCCGCCAAAGCATAACCAGTCGGCGCGCTATATCGGTCAGGCTGCCATTGAAACCTTTATTAATGACTACTGCGACACCGTGTCGACCACTAAACAGTTACAACTGATCACCGCACTTGAGCAAAGCCAGCCCTGGCCGGAGCACTATCAGCTGTGGTTTAACACGCTGAAACAACACACTCAGGTGCTGCGGGGACAAAAAATCCGCCTGCACCGCAGCAATGCCAAACTGAGCCAGATCCAATCACAGCTGAATCAAACCAATCAGGCCCTGATGACCCTCAAGCAGGAGCTTGCCGACATAGAGCAACAAAGACTTCAGGACGTGCCCCTGAATGAGTCCCCTCAGACACCCAAGGAGCAGCAATAATGTCTTACACAGAAATCGAGACCACAGATCCTCAGCCTGCATCGCACAGCACCTCTGTTTTGCTGGTAGACGACGACCCGGCCCTCAGCGAGCTGCTGGCAATGCGGCTGGAAAGTCATGGCTTTCGGGTAACGCTGGCCAGCAGTGGGCATGCGGCACTGCGACAACTGGCAAACACCGCCATCGATTTGGTGCTGACCGACTTACGCATGGATAACATGGACGGCCTGGCCCTGAATCAAAAGTTACAGGCCAGCTATCCTGGCCTGCCGGTGATCATGATGACCGCGCACGGTTCTATTCCCGATGCGGTAGATGCCATTCAGCAGGGGATCACGGCATTTATCACTAAGCCAATCGACAGTGACGAGCTGCTGGCGGCAATTAACAAAGCGCTGCCGGAGCAAAGTACATCGCACGCCCCCGAGCCGGATAATTTTCATGGCCTGTACCACCAGAGCGCGAGCATGCGCCAGCTGGTGCAACAAATTAAAGCCATTGCCCCCAGTCAGGCCAATATTCTGATCCAGGGCGAAAGCGGTACCGGTAAGGAAGTCACCGCGCGGGCCATTCACTGGGCAAGCAGCCATGCTCAGGGGCCATTTATCGCCATAAACTGTGGTGCCCTGCCAGCACATCTGCTGGAGTCCGAATTATTTGGTCATAAAAAAGGCGCGTTTACCGGTGCCATTGCAGATAAACAGGGACTCATTCAGAGCGCTGATCAGGGCACATTATTGCTGGATGAGATCGGTGATATGCCACTCGATTTGCAGGTCAAGTTGCTGCGGGTTTTACAGGAAAAAACCGTCCGCCCGATTGGCGGGCATCAGGAGCAAGCCGTTAACGTGCGTATTCTTTCGGCAAGCCACAAAAACATTGCACAGGCGGTCAGCGACGGTAAGTTCAGAGAAGACCTCTACTACCGGCTTAACGTTGTGCAGTTATCGCTGCCATCGCTCAAAGCGCGTGTTGAAGACATTCCCTTACTGGCCAACCTGTTTTTAAAACAGCTGAGCAAAGCACCCAAACGGCTCTCGCCGGATGCCATGACCGCCCTTTTAAGCTATGCCTGGCCCGGCAATATCCGCCAGTTACACAATGTGATTGAGTACTGCGTGGCAATGACGCCAGGCAGCCATATTTCTGAGGACAGTGTGCTTAATGCCTTGCCGGCGCAGGACGACCGCCAGGCGTTTATCGGACTTAATGATGCCAAACGTCAGTTTGAGCGGGACTATATACTGAAAGTACTGGCTTTGTGTCAAAACAATGTGCCGCAAGCCGCTAAGCTGGCACAAAGAAACCGCTCCGACTTTTATAAACTCATGAAAAAGCACGATATACAATAACCTCCTGCGAGCCAAATCATCATGCAGGATCCCGCTTTTTGGGGTCCTGCATTACCCAACCTGCAACAATCGCTGTTACTTTTATCGCAGCACGCCTTGTTCAACCCTCAGAAGTTTGCAATATTAATGCAAAGCCCATAAATTGGGCGAATTCGGAGCAATTTGCTTCGTTCACAACTACACTATTATTACAATAAAAACCGAGGTGGTTGCCCATGAGAATGCGTAAAAAGCTGATTTTAAGCTTTGTAATGACCGTTATCATTCCAATTCTTGCCATATCCATCATGAGTATCTCGCGCACCAAACAGGAGTCTCTGGACCGATTCTTAGAAACATCTGTCAACGAGATCCGACAAATTGAAAACGCCTTTATCATTTTTTTCGACCAGATGAAAAGCAATGCCCGGTTTTTAGCACAAAGTAAAACGGTGCAGTCGGTATCTCAGGACACCACAACCTATTTTGGTGCCGAAAAAATGATGACGCCAGAAGCCTCCGGGGCAGCTGAGGCCGCCATTTTTGATCTATACACGACCTTTGGCAAAACGCATTCGGAGCTGTTGTTCGTTTACCTAGGGACTCGTAACGGCGGCTTTATCCAGTACCCCGCTGAGCCGCTTGGCAACTACGACCCACGCAAGCGGCCATGGTATCAGCAAGTGAGTACTAACCCATCTGAGGTGGTGATCACCGAGCCCTATCAGGGGGTAACCGGGCAGGCCATGGTCTCCGTGGCCACCGGGATCATGAAAAACGGCGACATGCTCGGAGTTCAGTCATTGGATGTGACCTTATCGACACTCACCGACATTGTCAGCAACATCAAGCTTGGTAATACCGGCTATTTACTGCTGCTCGACAATCAGGGAACCGTACTGGCAGACCCCAAAAATGCCGACAATAACTTTAAAAACATCCGCGATTTGAACGACGCACGGTATCAGGCAATTCGCAACGCAGGAAATACGCCTTTTATTACGCTGGAGCACCAGGACAAGACGTTCAACGCCAAGTTTTATCGCTCTGACGAACTCGGCTGGACCTTTATTGCCATCATTGAAGAAGACGAGATCCTCACTTCGTCTTACAACATGACTTACAGCATCAGTATCATCGCTGTGATAATGCTGGCGCTGTTTGTGGTGATTGCCATTGTGCTGGCCAACAAAATTGTCTACCCCATAGAAATGGTCTCGGACGGCCTCAAAGAAATCGCCCAGGGTGAAGGCAACTTGTCAAAACGACTTCAGGTGATCGGTAATGATGAAATCAGTGAGCTGGCAACCTGGTTCAATCAATTTTTAAATTCAATTAATGCGCTGGTCAAAGACATTCAGGGCAATGCACGCACCCTGAACAGTGAAGCGCATAACTCCCAGTCGCAGATCAATGACATTCGTAGCCAATGTCGCCACCAGGAAAAAACTTCGCAGACGGCAACGGATACCACGCAGTCCATGGCTACCATGGCCATGACGGTGAGCGACAACTGTGGCGATGCGCTCAACGAAATCTCCACCACAGAGCAACACACTCAGACCGGCAATAAGATGATCCAAAGCACCGTGGCTCAGGTTGCCAAGCTCAACGACTCATTGGGCGACTCCGCAACCGCCATGAGTAAACTCGAAAACGAGAGCAATAATATCACCAATATTCTGGAAGTGATCCGTACCATTGCCGAGCAGACCAACTTACTGGCCCTGAACGCCGCCATTGAAGCCGCGCGCGCCGGTGAACAAGGTCGCGGTTTTGCCGTGGTGGCAGACGAAGTGCGAACACTGGCACAGCGCTCTCATGATGCAACTCAGGATATTGAACAGGTACTGACAAAACTAATTGATCAGACTCGCAGTGTGTCTGAGCGCATGACCGCCAGTGTGGATGAATCCAAGCAAGCCATAGAGCAATCAGAGTTGGCACATCAGGCATTCGACGACATCGCCAGCTCGGTCTCTCGGGTTAAAAATATCATTGCCGATATTTCCCGCCAGGCCAACGCTCAGGGCGAAGCCGCCGAAGAAACCCAGTCTCGCATTCAGGGCGTCAGCCAGTCGGTACAACAAGTGGGGGATTCTGCCGATGCATTGCACGCCGGCGCAACCCAATTAGTTGAACTGGCCAATAACCTTGACCAACTGGTGGACAGGTTTGATGTTGATGACTGAGCTGGAGATCTTGCAATCACCACCCACAGCGACTGAGTTCAGTGTGCTGCGCGAAAGTGTCGGCTGGCAAAACCCGGCCCTTGAGCAAGTCGCAGCCAGCATTGCGGCCTCACTGTACTGGGTGCAATGCCGAAAAGGGCAGCAACTGGTTGCCTGTGGCCGGGTGGTCGGCGATGGACAGATGTACTTTTACATTCAGGATATTATTGTGCACCCGGCGTATCAGGGCTGCGGCCTTGGCCATATCGTTATGGACAATATAGAGCAATACCTATCTGCACATTGTCACGGCGGCGCAACCGCGGCATTGCTGGCAGCACAGGGCAAAGAGGCCTTCTACCAGCGCTACGGCTATGCATTGCGCGACGGCGAAACGCTGGGGCTGGGAATGTGTAAGTTTTACTGATTTTCCCGCCAGCTCATCACTAAAACAGGCAAACCCATTATTCGCTTGCCGAGACGTTCTCACGCCTGAACTCCCCCGGAGTCAGGCCCGTTTCCTTTTTGAATGCCTTGTAAAATGAAGAGCGGGCGTTAAACCCAACCTCAAGCGCGATATGCAGCACCGAATCTTTACTGGCCAGTAAGCGCGATTTCGAGGCTTCAATGCGCCAGTGATTAACAAAGTCAAAGAAGTTCATTTGCAGTGTTTCGTTTAACACCTGAGAAAGGTAGTTAGGAGAGACACCGCTTACTTGCGAGAGTTTTTGCAGTGTCAGATCAGCATCCAGATAGAGTTGCTTCTCTTGCATAGCAAGGGTAATTTTTTTAACTATCCGGGCAGACTGGGCCTCGTCCAATGCTGATTTATCATATTTACTGACGGCCTCTTCCCTTAACGATATATCTGGCTCACCCTGCTTGTTCGCCGCACAATCCGGTTCAGACGCTAATAGTGGTGTGGTTTGCTGCATAGCAAAAAACGTGACACTCCAGATCAGTATCAGTGCCGTGAACATTTCGGCCCCCGGCGTCAGCATGACATGCCCGAACAGACTGGACAAAAAAGCAGAACTCAATGCCAGCACCCAGAAACACATAGTCAAAAAAACAAGCCTTTTAGCAGCAAATATTCTGGGGTCGCCAAGATTGGAGTAACGTGCTTTTAATGCCGTTCTGAAAGCCAACAGGCGCTTTGCTACCACCAGCAGGGTTAACCCACACTCCAGCAACCACAGGCACACCAGCGCCAGCATAGCACCGGCCAGTATCACAACGTTAAGCCCGCCGGGCATGTCATCTGTCACAAACAGTGCCCGGTGCTGTTGTGGCGGCAACAAGGCGATCGCGCAGGAAGTAACGATGGCGGGCCATAGCAAAGCGAAATGCTTCAGCTTCAGTGTGCAGAAAAGCCACACTTTTTGCGTGGTGAGTCCCTCAATGTACAAGCGCAAGGCAGGGCACAGTACAAACAGCATGGGAAACCCAATGACAGTATAAACCTGGTACCAGCGAGGGAACATAACAGGAACTATTGCATTCAACGCGAGTATGCCACAGGCACTGAGAAACAACACCAGCGGCAGTCGATAGAGGCGTGTCGCTCTATTGATCAGCAACACCGGAACACTCAATACCACTTGCCCGATTAACATTGCCGTGAGTACCATCACAATAGGTTCAGCCACTTCTCTCCCCTGACACTTGATATAAAGCCATTTTTAGTTGTTTGTTTTATTTACGTTTAATTTTTCTTTGTCACAAAAACTGTCCGAGCCTTTACGCCAGGACGACACCTTCATTCAGTGCGGCTAGTCTGAGTGCAACCCGGATACATCAGGGTAAACACCTTTACATGGACATCCAATATGACTTAAGGAAACGCGTATGACAAACCTAATTTCAACCGCTGACACATCACAGGATGACCGCATTCGCCGCAAACTTGCGACACTTTGGCTGCTGGTCATGCTCAATATGATTTACGCCGATATTCTGGCCTTTGTCTCGGCCTTTATTACGCCCGGCGTTATTGACACACTGATGAGCGGATATTCCGGCTCGGTCAAGCTATCTCAACCGCTGCTACTGATTTCCGCCTTACTGATCGAAGTGCCCATTGTGATGATTTTCTTATCTCAATTTCTCGGCTACCGGCCAAACCGCTTCTGTAACCTGGTAGCTGTCCCGTTAACGTTTCTGTTTATACTGGGCGGTGTGGAGACGGATCCTTTCTATCTTTTCCTGGCCTCTATTCAACTCGCCTTGCTTCTCACCATTGCGTGGACGGCTATCCGATGGCGGACACCTGACACCTTCCCCCGACGAAGCCCGATAAGTTAGCCCTAGGACCGGGGTGTTCAGCGCACCAACGCACTGAGGAATTGAATTATCACATTGTATTTTAGCTATTTAGAAGGAAACGTACCCATGAAAAACACACTCTTGTTACCCCTTACATTACTTTTTATTTGCCCTTTAGCCTCAGCCAGTATTGAACAGGGCCGGGCAGAATTCGACAAAGGTAATCTACGCCTGGCCCACACGCTTTTAGTGCAGCAACAAAGCGCTGACTATCAAAAACCTTTACTTCTGGCCCGCATTGCGCTGAAAAGTGATCAGGATGAAGCCGCACTACAACACATAGAAAATGCCCTTACGCAGTATCCAGACAACCCTGAACTCTATTTTGCCCATGTTGAAGTGGTCGCCAAAATCGCTGAGCAGGCGAGTATTTTTCGAGTCTCTGGTTACATCAAAAAGCTCAAAGCGTCATTTATCAGGGCTGTAGAGTTAGCGCCAGACAATACTGAGTATCGCAGTGCGCTGATAAAGTTCTACATCAACGCCCCAGCCATGTTTGGCGGCGATGAGCAAGCTGCACTGACACATATCAGAGAGTTAGAAAAAATCGCTCCCTTTGAAGCCTTCCTGACTCACTTACACCTGTATGGAAAGTCAGATGAACAGAATGAGTTCAAACGCTTAATTGCTATCGGGCAGCAGAGCTTTGCTGCTGATCCCCGGTTCTTTTATACTCTGGGCCAGGTATATCGAGAGCTCGAACAGCCCGAAAAAGCCTTACTCCAGTTCCGCAAAGCCGCCGCCATGAAAACCACCACCACACAGCAGGAAAAAGCCAGATACCACGCACTGGTGCTCATCGGAACACTAAGTCAGCAACTTGGAAAATACCAGGATGAAGGCGAAGCAGCGCTGCATCAGTATCTGGAAGAGGCGGCCTATCACTACGATTTACCCGACAAAAGCCAGGTCAAATTCAGGCTGGCTGAGCTAGCCATAGATAGAAGCAAAACCGCAATGGCAAGACAGCTACTGGACGAAGTAATTACTGAAACGCTAAGCAAGCAGCTAAAGAAAAAAGCCAGCTCAGCGCTGAAAAAACTGGCCAGAACATGAACCTGGTTGCCGGGATGTGGGTACCGCTTGGTACCCATGCTTGTGACGAATCACCCGGCAAAGTGCTTTTTCTGTGAGGCCGTTCGTCCAACTCATTTACATCTCACCTTTCTTGTAAATTCTTTAAGGCCCAGACCGACAAGTACTCATGTGCCGATATGGGTCAGTAAATTTTACACACCCTGTAAAACTCACCTACGCTGACAGGAGCCCACACAGTTTTCGCGGCCCTCAGGGCGGAATGAAAATTGAATAGTGTCGGTAAGTCTCTCAATTAAGGAGTATTCATGAGCACTGCGCACTACTATCTTGCTCTATTACTGTTTACCCTGGTACTGACCATGCTTAGCCTGAACAGCGTGTTTTTCTTGCCCGCTATCTGGCTCAGCGCTTCTGTTGCTTGTGTCTATGTGGCCTACGCGCTGGACAGGCCGGGGCTATTCCGTAAGCGCACCACAGGACAAGTGCCATTGTATATTAAGGTATTACTCATGCCTTATTTTATGGGCGCTCAGCTTTACAACGCCTGGCAACGATATCAGGACTGCGTTCCACCCATTCAGGAAGTGAAAGACAACCTGTTTCTGGCCTGTCGGTTATTTCCCAGCGACATCCCCATGCTGCAATCCATGCGGGTTGAGGCCATTTTAGATGTGACCGCCGAGTTTGACGGGCTGAATTGGTCTGCCGAAGAGCAAGGCCTGTATTATCTGAACATTCCCATCTTAGATCACCAGACCCCCAGCGAAGTCCAGCTTAGGCATGCGCTGAGCTGGCTCAGTGTCATGCATCAGCTCAACAAAAAGGTGGTGGTCCACTGTGCGCTAGGGCGCGGCCGCTCGGTGTTTGTGGTTGCGGCGTACCTGATGGCAAAAGACCCATCTCTGTGTGTGGATGATGCCATGCAGTTTATCAATTACAAACGTCAGACGGCGCGTTTAAACCATTACCAGCACCGCCGTCTCAGTGCGCTCATACGGTATATGCACGAGACCCCAAGCCCACGCCTGCCGATGATCATTAACCCTGTTTCGGGCTCAGGAAAGTGGCATCAATACGATAATCAGGTGATTGGCTTGCTGTGCAGCCAATATACTCCCCAGCTGCACTTTACTGAAAAAGACACCGACGTTGCGGCACTGGCTAACAAACTGAGCCAAAACACCGCGCGCCTGGTTGCCTGTGGCGGTGACGGCACTCTGACTGCCGTTGCCCATGCACTGGTCAATCGTGAATGTAAACTGGGGTTTATTCCGCTGGGCACTGCCAATGCGCTGGCGCACGTACTACTGGGCGTGCGCAGTAAGGTTGATCCCATCAACAGCGCCTGTGATACCTTGTTGAGCGAGCATCACATCCGGATAGATACCATGCGCTGCAACGGCGAAACTGGTCTGCTGGTCGCTGCCTTTGGCTTTGAAGCACAAATGATTGAGCATGCTAATCGTAGCGAAAAAAACCGCAGTGGCCAGCTGGCTTACATCAGCGGCTTTATTAATGCGGTCTCTGATGGTCAAAAGCAACGCGTGACATTAAGTGTCGATAACCAACCGCAGCAGAGCCTGGATATTGCCAGCCTGGTGGTGGCCAACGCCGCCCCCGTTACCACAGTGCTGGCACAAGGTGGAGGAGAGCCGGATTATCAGGATGGTTTGCTGGACCTGACATTGCTCCGTCACGAGCCTGAGTCTGCATCTCGAGCTTTGAGTGTGGCGCAGCTTATCGCACATGGCATCTCGGGCTTAACGGCACAAGAAAGCGCCACATCACACTCCCGCTGCCAGCGAGTGACTTTACACACAGACTCCGAATCAATACAGTATAGTATTGATGGCGAAGTGAAAAGTGCCGAAAGCCTGAATATTGAGGTGAACCCAGACTCTTTATGGATAATGGCACCCAGAGCCGCGCATCTAAGATAGCAAGGAATCCGAATGAAGACAGTTCTACTGGTTGATGATGACCAGGAATTTACGACAATCGCCGCACGGATCATCGAGTTTATCGGTTGTGACGTGTACACCGCAGGTAGCATTAGTGAAGCAAAACAGTGGCTTGCTGATATGCACTTTGATCACCTTTTTCTGGATTTTATGCTGCCCGACGGCAGTGGCTTGCACCTGATAGACCACATACGTGACCAAAAGCTCTCAGCACACATTACGCTTATCACCGGCCATCCTTCTGTCAAAACTGCATTAGCCAGCATGTGCGACGAACAAATCAACTATCTGACTAAGCCAATTGAGGCCGATGACGTTAAGCGCGTATTGAGCAGAAAAACCGCACCAAAGCATCGCAAGACAGATCCCTTTGAGCGCCATTTTGGTTGTCTGATTGGCCATTCACCTGCTATGAAAAAGCTGGTCACTATGATAGAACGAGTCGCCAAAACCAATGCTAATGTGATGCTGATGGGAGAAAGCGGCGTCGGTAAAGAAGTGGTTACTCAGGCCATTCATAACGCCAGTCAATGTCGTGGCGAGCAAGTCTCAATTAACTGTGGTGCGATTGCCAAAGATCTGATCGGCAGCGAATTATTTGGCCATGAAAAAGGCGCTTTTACCGGCGCAATCAGCCAAAAACAAGGGGTATTTGAACTGGCACAGGACGGCACGTTATTTTTGGATGAAGTTACCGAAATGCCCATAGAAATGCAGCCCAATCTGCTACGGGCACTTGAAACGAAAACGGTTACTCGGGTGGGAGGCGCAAAACCCATAGAGGTGAACTGTCGAGTGGTTTCTGCCACCAATCGTACACTGGCTGAAATCGCACATAAAAATGTACTCCGTGAAGACATTTATTTTCGCCTGGCTGTATTTCCCATTGAAATTCCACCGCTTCGCGAACGCCCAGAGGATATTCCGCTGCTCAGTGAGTTCTTTGTCCACCAGCTTAATGAGGAGTATAAAACACACTATCAGCTCAGCGAACAGGCCCACTCAGTACTGGCTGCACACAGCTGGCCGGGCAACATACGCGAGCTTAAACATTGTATCCACCGGGCATTTATCATGGCCGATCCCGATACAACAACCTTGACGATAAACGAGATTGTCAGTTCACCATTTGCAGCCGTACAAGAGCCGGACAAACAAGTCCAGACCCCGGCTCCCGTTGCCAGAACCGCAAGTATTACAACCCCATCCGCACCGGTTAAAGTCGGAGAAACCATCGAAGAAGTCGAGAAAAAACTGATATATCAGACTCTGGGCTCAGTGAACGGCAATAAAACCCTGGCGGCTAAAATGCTGGGGATCAGCACTAAAACATTGTATAACCGTTTGAACGCTTACGAACAATCATCACCCGAAGACACAAAGTGAAGCGAGGGGAAACATGACAGACAAAACCGATTTGGCGACCCTGATCCATGATGCCAGAAAGCCACTTAATCATATTTCCATGCACGCGGAGCTGATTAAGATCCTGAGCCAAAAGCCGGGCTCAGAAACAGAAATTCAGCACTCAGCCGACGACATCATTAAAGCCAGCAAGGCCTGTAGTGAGTTACTACAAACCTTGATGGAACTAGATTAGCAGGAGCCGATGTGCACGCATTCACTCAACCGCGCCGCATTCAAAATGTGGTCTGGCTGGTCCCTCTGTTGATCCTGGCCGGGATCCTGTTAGTTGCCACTTTGGGGTTAAGAAATACCGACGAAATCGCCCGGATCCAGCGGAGCTTGCAAAATACAGGCGAGGTTATGCTGAGGGTTGATCAGCTGCACATAGATATTCTTAATGCCGAATCAGGACAACGGGGCTATCTGATTTCTCAGCGCGAAAGCGATCTGGCCCCATACAAGATTGCACTGCAAAAGTTTGAACACAGCCTGAGTCAGGCGCAGACTATTCAGTCAGAAAGTCCGCCACAACAAAAGCGACTTGAACGTTACATTCAGTACGCCCGGATAAAGTTTGAGTCATTGTCGGCCAGTGTCGCGCTTGCCCGTAACAATGAGCAGCTTGAGCCACACAGGATGCTGGACGACGTGCGAAGTACCGGAATAGATTTGCGTACCTTGTATGCCACCATCATGACCGAAGAAACCGAGATCCGAAACCTGCTGATGGCACGGCTGACACAGGCACGCGAGAGTGCACAAGGCAACCTGATCTGGTTTACGGTTCTGAGCATCTCGGTTAGTGCGCTGTTTTTATTGTTTTTAATTAAGCACCTGCATAATATTCGCAGCTCTAAAGAGCAGCTTGAACGTTACAACGAGCAACTTGAAGACAAAGTCAAAGAGCGCACCCAGGCACTGGAACTATATGCAGATGAACTAACCCGCAGCAACCGGGAGCTCGAAGACTTTGCCTTTATTGCCTCGCATGACCTGCAGGAGCCACTGCGAAAAATTCGCGCCTTCTCCGATCGCATCAAAGCCAATTACGAGACGCTACTTGACGACAGAGGTAAAGACTACCTGTCGAGAATGGATAACGCCGCAACCCGCATGTCGGTGTTAATTACCGATCTGCTCGCGCTTTCCCGGGTGACCACCAAAGGCAAGGAATTCGAAGACGTGGCACTGAACCCACTGATTGACACTGTACTGGATGACCTTGAACTCGCTATCAGTGACGCCCAGGCCAGCATTCAGGTCGCCCCCTTGGCGACCATTGAAGGCGATCCAAGCCAGCTCCATCAACTGTTTTTGAATTTGTTATCCAACGCCATGAAATTCCGTCGCGAGGGCATCCCGCCACAGATCACCATTACCATGAGCCAAACCACCGCCCCCAACAAGTTGCTCGAAGACATGGAATGCGACTGGCTGGAAATTGATGTGACCGACAATGGTATTGGCTTTGCCACCGAATACAGCGAGAAAATATTTACCCCATTTCAGCGCCTGCACAACCGCAAAACCTATGCAGGCACAGGGATTGGCCTGGCCGTATGCCGACGCATTGTCGAGCGCCATGGCGGGCAGATCAGCGCGCACAGTATTGAAGGCCAGGGCACCACTTTTCGGATCCTGTTACCCGACCTTGCTTCCACTCTCACCTTAAAGGATACCGCCGATGAGCAGTTTACCGACCAGACGCATTAACATTTTGATGGCAGACGACGATGAAGACGATCGTTTGCTTACCCAGGACGCCCTGCAGGAAAGTCGGGTACTGAATAATCTGAACTTTGTGCAAGATGGTGTTGAGCTGCTGGCATACCTTAACAATCAACCACCGTTCGAAGATAAAACCAAACACCCCAGGCCCAGTATAATCCTGCTGGACTTGAACATGCCGCGTATGGATGGTCGTGAGGCACTGCAAAAAATAAAGGCTGATCCGACACTGCGTTCAATCCCCGTGGTGATCCTCACCACCTCAAAGGAAGAAGAAGATAAACTGAGAGGCTACGACCTCGGTGCCGCTTCTTACATCTCCAAGCCCGTGAACTTTGATGGCCTGGTCGAGCTGATGCGTCAGTTGGGTAAATACTGGATCGAAATCGTCGAGTTACCTTAGGAGGCCCAGATGCAACATGCGCAGGTGGTTAAGCTACTGCTGGTAGAAGATGATGAAGACGACTATGTACTGGCACTGGATTACTTACAACAAGTGCCCAACTACCAGTTTGAAGTGACCTGGCTCAGTGAACTCGATGAAGTGCTTCAGGCACTGGAATCTGATCAGTTCGATCTCTGCCTGCTCGATCATCAGCTTGGCGGACATACCGGTCTGACCATTCTTGAAGCCGCCAAAGCGCTGCCCATCAATACCTCGTTTATGATGCTCACAGGCCAGGCTGATGAGGTACTGGACGCCGATGCCCTGGCACTGGGCGCGGAAGACTTCCTGCTTAAATCTGAGATCAGCAGCCCGCGATTTATCCGTGCCATCCGCTACGCCTTATCCCGTCGAGAGCTTGAAAGTGAGCGCCTGGAGCGGCTGCGGGCACAAGCCACCAGTCGCGCCAAAGACCGCTTTCTGGCGCACCTGAGTCACGAGCTACGTACCCCCCTGACCTCTATCATGGGTTATACCGACCTGTTACTGACCCGCCGTGAGCTGGACAATATCAAACCCGAACTGTCGATTATTCACAATAACAGTCAGCATTTGCTAAACCTGCTCAATGACGTGCTGGATTTGTCGAAAATCAATGCCAACAGCCTGCAGGTTGAACTCGACGAGATCTGCCTGGCCTCGTTACTTGCCGATCTGCATAACCTGTTTTCTATAGCTGCTGACAAGAAAGGTATTCAGTTCGCCATTCACACCGACGATTCTTTGCCCGCCTACTTAGAATCTGACGAAAAACGGCTGAAGCAGGTTTTGATTAATCTTGTATACAACGCCATAAAGTTCACGCCGAGTGGTCAGGTGTCAATTCGGGTGCAACCAGCCGCAGAGAGTAAGCTCTGTTTCACCGTTAAAGATACTGGTATAGGTATTCCACAAGATAAGCTGACCCATATTTTTAAACCCTTTGAGCAGGTGCAGGACAGCACAACGCGCAGTGAGGAAGGCGCCGGCCTTGGACTGGCAATCAGTTCAGCCCTGATCCGACTGCTTGGAGGGAGTTTGCAGGTTGAATCAACCGTGGGCAGCGGCAGTACCTTTACCTTTACCATCAAGGCAGGCCAGTGCTCTGGGCGACTTGGTCAGTTAAACCTGCTGGGTACGACCGTTAATCGGCCTTCAGCAAAAATAACGAATTTATCCGGCAAGGTGCTTGTAGTCGAAGATTTACCCGAAATTCGCCAGCTACTGGGGCAGCTCATTACAGCCACCGGTGCCCAGGTCAGCTCTGCTGAAAATGGCAAAGTTGCGTGTGATTTACTCACGCAGGCTGATGCGGATTTTGACCTGGTGTTTATGGACTTACACATGCCGGTATTAAACGGCAAAGACGCCATTGTCAAACTGCGCGCACAGGGCATTAGTACACCGATTATCTCACTGACAGCCGCAGCCCAAAAAGGTAACCTGGCAACCCTCAAAGCCATCGGCTTTAATGACACACTGACTAAGCCCATAAATGTTACTCAGCTTGAATCCTGCTTGCAGGAATATTTATCCGCGCAACCTGCACAAGACACGCTCACCACACAGCCGGGCGATTCACACGCCAAAAACAAGCGGATTTTACTGGTTGAAGATGACCCGGATGCGCGCAACTTAATGAAGCTCTTACTGGAATCATTAGAGTGTGAGGTCATCGCTGCGGGCAGCTGTGCTGAGGGCCTGAATGAGCTGAACAAACACCTTGAATTTGATGTTGTGATGCTGGACCTGAACTTACCCGATGGCTCCGGGCTGGCACTGGTTGCGGCTGTTAATAAGCGCCAGAGCCAGGCCAAACTGGTGGTGGTTAGCGGCAGTGAACCCGACCCTGACGCCCTGCTCTCTTACCCGGTCAGCCAGGTGCTGCTAAAACCCGTTTCACTCCCCGATCTGGCCGCCATTGTGCAAAGCGTATAAAAAAGGCACGCTGTGCGTGCCTGTAAGTCAAGGGAGTAATCTGTGTTGCTTTAAGAGCGTTCATCAACCACAGTCAGCTTGTTGTTAACGCGTTTTACATCGTCTGCATTGGCTGCAATATTCACCACCAACTGCTTCTCGGCGTCTGACTCTACTTCACCGGTGAGCGTGACCGTTTGATTGTCGACATCAACGTCGATGTCGGTACCGCTGATGTCAGTATCGAACAGCAGACGTGTTTTAATCACTGTCGCGATTTTGGCATCGACAAAGTCAGATTCAACATCGCCTTTGTCGTCTTTATCTTTTTTCTCTGGTACCACAGTCAGGCGGTTGTCTACTTCTTTTACACCGTCAATACCAATCACCAGCTCAGTGGCGAGTTTTTTATCAACACTGTGGTCAACTTTACCTGTGAGGATCACCACGCCGTTTTTTACATCTGTATTGATGTCAAACGAATTCAGGTTGCCATTGAACAGTAAAGTGGCTTCGGCTTTACCGTCTATCCAGGCGTCGCTGGCCTCTTTTTCCCACTGATTGTCAGCAGCATTAACCGCAGTAGTTGAAAAAGCCGTCGCAAAAGCCAGTGTTAAAATTGTGCGTTTCATAATCATTCTCCTTGTGGATGAGTTCACTTTCACATTTGCAGCTTACATGCCAGCTGAATTAGCCATTTAAAATCAAAAAGTTAAGCAAATCCCTCTGCCTTTCGCCTGTATCTTTTACATACCGATGTGGAACTATTTACTGGCAATTTCTACACAAGTCGTCGAGCTTTTTACTAACCTATTGAAATTAAACACATCGTTCAATGGCACGCTCCCTGCTGCTATCACCAGATACAAATAAGGAGGCGTTATGTCATTTACATTTACCCCACAAGAGTTCTGGTCGCTGATCAATGAAAAGCTCGTCCACTGGGCCGAACTTACGATTAAGAATTTGCCAAACCTGGTCATAGCAACACTCATTTTTATTGTGTTTGTGTTCCTCTCTAAATTCCTCGCTCGTTGGCTGCTGACTTTACTGAAACGCTTATTTGAGTCCAATCAGATTGCCGGATTGATTGCGGGGATCTGCCGCATGGTCCTGGTTGCAATAGGATTTTTCTTTGCGCTGGACATCATGGGGCTGTCAAAAGCGGTGGCTTCTTTACTTGCCGGTGCCGGCATCATAGGTTTGGCCATTGGTTTTGCCTTTCAGGATATGACCGAAAACATGATAGCCGGGGTCGTGATGGGTATTCGCAAACCTTTTCGGGTTGGTGATGTTGTAGAGGCCGGCGACACCTTCGGCACAGTCCGACGTATCAATCTACGTAATACCTTAATTGAGAACTTTTATGGTCAGCTGGCCATCGTGCCCAACAAGATCCTGTTTAAAAATGAATTGATCAATTACTCACGCCTGGCCACCCGACGTATTGAAATAGAAGTTGGGATCTCTTATGCCGATGATATTGAGCAGGCCGAGTCTGTGATTGTGGAAGCAATAAATGCGCTGGATGGCGTTGTAAAGCAACACGAAACCGATGTCTATGCCTGCGGGTTTGGCGACAGCTCTATCAATTTACTGGTGTGGTTCTGGATTGACTATCCGGGGGAGATTGGCTTTATGCAGATGCGCCATAAAGCCATTATTGCAATCCATAAAACCCTGGAAGAAAACGACATTCTTATCCCCTTTCCTATCCGTACGCTGGATTTTAATGCCAAGGGCGGTGCCAATCTGGAAGACATGCAAATCAATATGCGCCAGCGAGCACACAAGCAGCAAAGTGAGAAAGAAGTACAGAACAGTTAAGCGTAAAAGTTACAGACACACGGTAAAGCTTGCATCGCCCGTTCAACTGAAAACACTTAAACATCTGATGTTAAACACATTTAAATCTGGTACGGGCCATGCATCAGTCCAAGTATCGAACTAAAGCAATCTAGTAAGGAGTTACACTATGTCACATTCAAACTACGAAATGGCGCCTTTGAAGGAATTAGTGAAGGTGCTCAATGGTGGGGTGGAATTTTACAAAGACGCCAAGGAGAAAGTGGACGATGAGCATATCAGTGCCATTTTCAACACGATGATCACTGAAAAGGTACAAGCTATCTCGAAGCTGCAAACCTATGTGCTGATTGATGAAGGCGAGCGCGAAACTGACTCAGACACCTTGGTTACGCTGCGTGAACATTACACTAAAGTGCTGGGTGTTTTGAGTACCGACAAAACACACACCTACATCGCGCAGCTTGAAGAAGTCGAAGACAAGGTGCTGGAAAAAGTAGCCGATGCGTTGGAGCAGGCACTACCGCCTCAGTGTGTTCAGGATCTAAGGCAAATCCAGGTTCGCATGCAGGCCTGCCACAATGAAATGAAAACATTGCAGAAGCTGACCGCATAGTAGTGATGATCACCGCTTTATTGATGACGCAGGGCCAGGGCCCTGCTTGATTAAACACCAACAGGAGGTTCACATGTTACGTTGGTCACTTGGATTTTTAGTCCTTGCACTGATCAGTGCCATCTTAGGCTTTGGGGGCATCGCCGGCACCGCTGCAGGCATTGCACAGATACTATTCTTTGTGTTTATTGCTCTGGTTTTGCTGTCGTTTGTGCTGCCTGTGATTAAAAAACCAAACGCATAGCAGTCACAAATAACCCAGTTTGAATTTTATTAAGGAGCTCATTATGAACCACATTATTACTGCACTTCAGACCACTTTTTTTATCACCATTTTAGGTCTGGCTGGTTGTTCTGACGGCCCGGCAGAAGACGCTGGCGAGCGCGTAGACGAAGCCATCACAGACGTTCAAAACAAGGCCGAAGATTTGTGTGAAAAAGCCAAAGAAAACCTTAATGCAGAAAACGAAAACTGCTAACAGCAGGGCATGCCAGCTCATAACAGAGCTGGCCCCTTCGTCCCTTTTCAACTATCCGCGAAACTACCCCGCTTATCTCAGCCCTTTTGTACTTTTGTTTCGGATGTGATTACAATCCGACAACAATCAAGTTATTTACATTTTGGGCACCTGCTCACATTACTGACCAACCGGTATACACCCCGAGTGTCAAAAAGGACAAACATGAGAACAATTAAACTAAGCACCATTGCCGGTGCGGTTTTGCTGGCAAGCGCGTGCAGTCAGATGACATCAACACAGAATGTACAAACCCAAACAACGCACAGCACAGACACCCAGGCTAACCAGCAACAGGTCCAGCCACCTGTCGCTCAAAAAATACCTCATGTAACCCAGATCCATGGCTATAAGCTGGTCGATAATTATCACTGGCTGCGTGATGACACGCGCAGCTCAGCTCAGGTATTGTCTCACCTGGAGCAGGAAAACCACTACGCCGATGCAAAACTGGCACCTATTGACACGCTACGCAGTACTCTGTTCGAAGAAATAAAAAATAAAATCGCCAAAGACGATCGCAGCGTGCCGCACAAACGCGGTGACTATTACTATTTCAGTGAAGTCAAGGGCGATCAGGAGTACCGTACTTACTATCGAAGCAAACACGCCGATGGCAGCGAAGCCGCGGAGATTTTTAACGCTAATGAACGCGCTGAAGGTCAATCGTATTACGGCCTGGGTGCACTGAGCGTAAGCCCGGATGGTAAACTCATCGCGTTTGCTGAAGATACGCTCAGCCGCCGTATCTATACGGTCAGCGTTAAAAACCTGGCAACCGGTGAGATATACACAGATAAGCTCGAAGGCGCTGCGGATAGCATCGAGTGGGGCAATGACAACCGCAGTATTTACTACATTAAAAAAGACCCGGTTACTTTGCTCGGTTTCCAGGTCTATCGTCACGTATTAGGTCAGGACCAGTCGCAGGATGAACTGGTTTACGAAGAAAAAGACAATACGTACTACACTTATCTGGCCAAAAGCAAAGACGGCAGCGAAGTCCATATCGTCCACCATGCGACAGAAGCCAAAGGGCTCTCTATCCTCGATGCCAATAATCCTAAGGCTAAACCACAACGTCTGCTGCCACGTACCAAAGGCCATGAATACAGCCTGCTTAAGCAGGGCGACTTCTATTTTATTTACACCAACGACAATGCCGTCAATTTTAAGCTCATGAAAGCCCACAAAAATGACGTAACGGACAAAGGTAAGTGGAAAACCATCATTGCACATAACCCGGATGCCAAGCTGGAAGGCGTGGAGCTGTTTAATGATCACCTGGTGTATCAGTCTCGCGTTGAAGGCATAGGTACACTGAATGTGTTGAGTCTGAAAACCCAAAAGCACCAGACACTGACCTTTAACGATCCCGCCTATATGGCCTCACTAACAGGCAATCACGAATTAGGCAGCCAGTTTGTTCGGGTTAGCTATCAGAGCATGACCACGCCTAAAACCATTTATGACATTGACCTGAACACACTGGAAAAAACGCAGCGTAAACAAACTAAGGTTCTGGGCGACTTCAATGCCGATGACTACGCTTCCGAGCGCTTGTTTATTGAAGCCAGAGACGGGGTCAAGGTGCCTGTGACGCTGGTCTATAAAAAGTCGATGTTCAAAAAGGACGGCACGAACCCGCTATTGCAATATGGCTATGGTTCGTACGGCTCAACCCGTGACCCTTATTTCCGAGTCAGCACCCTGAGCTTGCTGGACCGTGGCTTTGTGTATGCCATTGCGCATATTCGTGGCTCGCAGGCACTGGGCAGACCTTGGTATGAGGACGGTAAAAAGCTTAATAAAAAGAATACCTTTAATGACTTTATTGATGTCACCAAGGCTCTGGTTAAGTCAGGTTATGGCGACTCTGAACGTCTCTATGCCCGTGGCGGCAGCGCCGGTGGCCTGTTGATGGGCGCGGTGATCAATCAGGCGCCTGAACTGTATCACGGTGTGCACTCTGCGGTCCCTTTTGTGGATGTGATCAATACCATGCTGGACGATTCACTGCCACTGACCACCAATGAATACGATGAGTGGGGCAACCCAAATGACAAGGTCTACTTCGACTATATGCGTTCTTATTCTCCGTACGATCAGGTGAGCGCGCAGAACTACCCCAACATGCTGGTCACCACGGGCCTGCATGACTCTCAGGTACAGTACTTTGAGCCAGCCAAATGGGTGGCCAAGCTACGCGAGTATAAGACGGACGACAACACTTTGCTGCTAAAAACCGATATGGAAGCCGGACATGGTGGCGCATCGGGCCGCTTTAAGCGCATCAATGATATTGCGCTGAGCTATGGTTTTATCATTGGCCTGGCTGAAGGGAAACTCTAGCACGCTCGATACAATCATCCCCGGCTGGTCAACCGGGGGACATGCCATAACCCATATCTGAAGTTATGGCATACCACCCCACCCTTAAATTCACCGCACTTTTTTTGACAGGTTGTGACACATTCAGGTCCTGAACACAACTAACCTAATAACATCAACAACAAAAAGCAGGGACAAAGTGAACACCCAACCTTCATTCGAACACATGCTCGCTGAGAACGACGGGCGAATACGGTACATTGCTTCACGCTATGGTGGCCCGGGTGAGCGCGATGATATGTATCAGGAGATCCTACTGCAATTGTGGCGCAGCTATGAAAGCTTTTCAGGGCACGCATCAATCGGCACCTGGGTGTATAAAGTGGCGCTCAACACTGCCAATTCATTTGTCAAAAACAGAATCAAGCACAACGACCTCCGGCATTCGATATCGAGACACGTTGAGCTGCAATCAGAAGCTGAGCACACAGGCTGCCAGGCCGATATTCTGACGCAGTTTATGGATCAACTGGGTGATATTGATGTGGGTGTCCTCATCATGTACCTGGACGGGCTCAAATCTGAGGATATTGCAGAAGTCCTGGGGATAAGCGATAACGCAGTGCGCTCGCGAATAAAACGCATTAAACGTGAGTTTGAACAAAACTTTGTAGGAGATGAGCCATGAAACTGGATGATCTAAAGCACAACTTTGAGCAGCAAATTGCAGACAGCAGCGCGGAAGCACAGCTGGCGTTGCAAGTTGACGAACTGAAAGCCAAAACAAAAAAGTATCAGCGCGATATTAAAATGCGTGATTTTATGGAAATCTCCATTTCATTGCTGCTTATCCCGGTCTGGCTGTACGGCCTGACTATCAGTGCTAACTGGGTCCAGTCTTCAGGCTGTATTCTGGCGACGCTAACGAGCCTGTATATTCCGTACAAATTGCTAAAAGCCCGACGCCTGCTCCCTTGCAAAGAAGACAGTATCCGTGCGTATTTACACCAGGAGCAGCAAAGACTTGCTCAGCAAAAGCAACTACTGGAGAACATTGTGTGGTGGTACATAGCACCGATTTTTATCAGTGTCATGTTGATCACGCTGGGCGCCAATATGGATGATGAAGGTGTTATTCAACTCAAGCCACACATGCAATTGTATTACTTGCTCGTACTGCTTGGTATGGTGGGGATCTACTTTTGGAATAGACGCGCCGCCAGGAAAAGGTTTGGACCTTTGCTTGAACGCGTCGAACAGCAGCTGAATGAACTGAATGACGAATAAACACATTTCGCAGTGCATCATTGAGCCCCGAAATGCCGTCGCAACGGGGCTCAGCGCACTAGATTGCCCGAGCAGGTTCCACCTGATATGCCTGATGAAGTAGCGTGCGCAAAGGCTCAGACTCTCTCAGCTTATGCCCCGAAATTTCTGCCACCGCCACACCCGGTGTCCAGGAGTTCATCACCACAGCCCCGCGCAGCGATGGCAAGCTCGCCAATGTCACAGGCTCGGTTCGCTGCGCGATGTTAAGCAGCCGTAGTTGCCGTTGTACCATACTCATCATGGTACCTTGCAGTTTTGGAGCCTGTGGCCAAATTACCGCTTCACCGTCCCAAAAGGCCAGATTCCAGATGGTCCCTTCGCTCAGATAACCTTTCTTATCTGTGAACACTGCATCTTCATAGCCCTGCTCTACCGCCCTGTGGAGATAGTAAGTTTTACTGATCTCACCGACATGCTTAATCTCAGGCAACGGCCGACTATATTCCGTGGCCAGCAGTTTCAGCGGCCCGGTAGGTCCATTTGCAGGCGCGCCTGTACGCACCAAAATCTCTGGTTGGCCATTCATACTGGCAGGGGTAAACTCTCCATGGGTCGAGTGCACAGTCACGGTCAAAGAAGCGTCTTTGTCCGATACAGCCATCGCAGCGCGAACTGAATCCAGAATGTCAGCGTCAGGCCGCGCTTGTCCAAACAACGCCACCGACGCATTGCGTAACCTGTCCAGATGCAAGTCCATGCCTTTTACCATACCATCTCGTACCTGCATGGCGGTAAAATGTGCAAAGCCGGCAAAGGCCAGGCGACTCATCTGTGACTCTTGAATTATCCGGCCATTAAGTACAGTTTGCGGTGTAAAAGTGTGTTCATTCATACAATTAACTCCCAGTTTGAATGCATTGATGGAAGCCAGTACTATAAACCCTGACAGCACTGTGAGAGTCAAGAGAACATAATGAAAATTGGGGAAATATCGAAACAATCGGGGATCAGCATACGCATGCTGCGCTACTACGAAGAGCAGGGCTTGCTTCATCCCGGGCGCACCCAGTCAGGCTATCGTGATTACAACCCAAAGGATATACAAACACTGACACGCATCCAGCTATTAAGCGCTGCAGGGATGACACTCAATACCATTTTACAGTTCCTGCCCTGTATTCGTGGTGACAGGCCCATTTTTGAGCCCTGCGACGAACTTCGAACCCTGTTGCACCGTGAAATAAAAGCGGTTGAAGAACAATCGGCACGACTGGTCGAGAGTAAAGCAATACTTAGTCGATTTTTAGAGGAAATTGAGCAAGGGTGAATATATCCTCTGCCATGTACTAGCAAAAGTGCAATGGTTTAATTTTCGATATCAAAATCCAGCTGCACTTTCTATCAGCCCGTCACGCTTTTTGCAATTGAGGACACGAGTCTCCAGCCAGGTGCAGGTGAACAAGCAGCGTGATCTTATCCTTCAACCAGCCAGGACCAAAGTCGGCGATATCATCATGGCGCGCTTTGGGAATGGTCACCACACAGCTGCCAAACTCAGCTTGCTCCGCCTCACTGGGTAACACACCCGGGTCTGCCGGAAAATCGCTGGCGCGTATCGACAACACTTTGATCGCTTTGGTTTTTGGCAGCGGTACACGGCGGTGGTCTAAGGTAATGATCTGTTTTACATAGGGCTCGCCTTGATTGCCCAGCCAGGCAGCAATATCACCGCCATTGGAGTGGCCAACCAAAGTTAAATGATTAAAATCGTACCCGGTTATAGTGCTTTGCAATTCATCGTGTAAAAACGCCAGTGTTTTTGCTCCGCGCAGCCAGTTTTCGCTGCGCGTTTCAAACAAATTACCAGAGACAGACAGCGGCGGATCGCCCGGCAACTCATGTCCGATTGCAACCACCAGATACCCGTGTTTATTCAGCACCTTGGCCAAAAAGGTGTAATCGGTATGCGACATACCGTAACCCGCACCGAGAAACGCCACCGGACAAGGGGCTTTTTCACTGCATTGTGTGTGAGATTCCGGGTAAGTGATCTCAACCGGAATGGCCCTGTCACGGGCTTTATCGTAAACACTGGCAGGTTGAACATCGGCTGCTGCTGTACTCAGCCAGCAGGCAGCTACCAGACCAAATCCTTTTAAAAACTTCATTAAAACTCCTGAACTACATCGTTAAAAAAAGCCGCATTGCGCGGCTTTTCTATTATTTTTTATATTTTTCGAACCACGCGAGCGTGTGTTCTATTTTACTGATCATCCGCGAAGGACGCCCGGCGATACCATGTGGTGCGCCTGGAATTTTCACCAGCACGGAGTCAATTTTACGATGTTTCAGTGCCTGATAAAACTGCTCTGTTTCAGCCATTGGGGTACGCAAGTCTTCTTCGCCCGTCATCAGCATAGTCGGTGTAGTGACATTACCTACCAGAGACAGCGGCGAGCGCTCCCAGTAATGGTCAACGTGCTCCCACGGCATCCCCGGGAACTGAGTGGGGATCTGCACCAGGCCACTGTCGGCCGTCAGTACTTTACTTAACCAGTTGATCACCGGCTTAACCACGACAGCGGCGTTAAAGCGATCAGTCAGGCCAATGGCATACGCCGTGGCAATTCCACCCGCTGAGCCACCGGCGATAAACAGGTTATTCTGGTCGATAAAGCCTTTGGCAATCATGGCGTCTACGCCCGAGTTGTGGTCGGCAAAGTCTTCTTTTGAGCTGTACTTGTATTTGAGCAACATCGCAAAGCGCTCACCATATGAGCTACTGCCCCGGTGATTATCGTAAAACACCACGTAACCCTGAGCGGCATAGCGCTGTAGCTCGGCCGAGAAGTGTGGGCCATAAGCCAGGTGTGGACCACCGTGGATCTCCATCAACAGCGGGTACTTTTTACTCGGATCAAAATCCGGCGGCGTGATATACCAGCCCTGGATGGGTTCACCATCAAACGACGATTTATAAGTGATCTCATGCACTTTACCCAGTGTTTTGTGCCCCAGTAAGTCTTCATTCAGCGCGGTCAGCGGCTTGACCTTGCCCTTACTGGTTGTCACGGCCACATCCGCAGGACGCGAGCCTGAGCCTTTGGTAAAGGCGATTTCACCATCAAAGTTAGCGCTGAACTGACCGCTCAGATAGGGGCGCCCCAGCGTGGTGCCCGACAGCGTATCGGTCAGATCTTTAATTTTGCCTTTAGTGGTAATGGTAGCCAGCTTGCGCATACCGTGGTCGTCATAGGCGACGGCCAGCTTAGCGCTGCCTATCCAGCTTGGGCTTTGGATTGAACGGTCAAAGTCTTTCGCAATCATGCGAGATTGCTTGCTTTGCCAGTTCATAATGTTCAGTTTGTGATTGCGGTACGGGTTCAGCTCGCCTGATGAGCTCAAAAACGCCAGCTGCTTGCCATTTTCCGAAAAGCTCGGAGAGTGCTCACGACCCGGTGCATTGGTCAACTGTGTGATCTTACCTGCAAAATCAACCTCAAACAGATCGCCCTCTAAGCGTTTATATTCCCAGTCAGCAATGCGGTTAGCCGAGAATACAATCCCCTTGGAGTCGCTGCGCCAGGCCAGTTTACCGCTGTGGTGATAGTTACCTGAAGTCAGCTGACGAGGCGTGCCGCCTTCACTTGGCAACACAAAGATCTGCCTAAACCCTGGCTTAACCAGACCGCGCCCATCCGCCTGATAGTAGGCTTTATCGATCACAATCGCCGACTCTGACCACTGCGCCCCTTTAGGCTTGGCAGGCATTTTGGCAATCACCGCCGGCTTTTCTTCTACTTTCTGGCTGAAAGCCAGCCATTTACCATCTGGCGACCAGGTTAAATCACTGATCCCAGACTGTAACTGAGTCAGCAAAGCCGTGCGGTTTTGCGCGATATAATGCACATGCACCTGAGTGCTACCAGACACATCGCTCAGAAAGGCAACTTTACTGCCATCGGGCGACCAGCGTGGCTGGTAGTAACGGTTTTCGTCTGAGAACAACGGAGACTGTGCGCCGGTTTTGGCATCCACCAGCCACAGGTTTTGTCTTTTGGCGTCTTTCATTACATCGTTGCTGTTACGCACGTACACCACTTGCTCACCATTGGGCGATATTTGTGGGTCGCTTGCATACTCCAGCTCAAAAATATCCTCAGCCTGTAACCCGGCATTCGCCTGCGCCAGTACGGGTAATGTTGCAAACGCCAGCAAGGAGCATTGCAAAGTACGTTTCAGTCCAAAAGGCATAAACAGCCTCCTATTGTTGTCGTTTTAATAAGAGCCACATAGTTATGCAGTGCGCCACAGATGTCACTTGATACGCGATAAAAGCAGATAAAAACCCGATGTGTTATAAGGTCACACTGTTAATGGGCTTTCTGGCAATCAGTTATACCAGCCATCAGCCAGCACCTCGGCTTGTTCAAGCACGAGTTTTATCGCCTCTTCGGCCATATTTGGCGGATATTTCCAGCGTCGCAGTAAACGACGCACCAGGTTGCGCATTCTTGCGCGAACACTTTCGCGTTTTTGCCAATCAACCGTTGCTGATTTACGTAGTTGTTGCGTCAGTTCAATGGCCAGTTGACGCAGGTTATCGTCGCCCAGCGTTCTTACAGACGCTTCATTGGTTACCAGTGCCCGGTAAAATGCAATTTCATCGGTTGACAAGTTCAGCTTATCCATCATCTCGCTGTCCGCCTGCATTTCTTTGGCCCACTGGATCAGCTCTTCAATGACCTGAGCGGTTTCGATATTGCGGTTATGGTACTTTTGCAGTGTCGACATGATACGGTCAGAATACTTTTTCTCCTGCACCACATCGTTTTTCATCCGTGCTTTTATCTCATCCCGCAACAATTTTTCAAGCAGTTCAACGGCCAGGTTTTTCTCCTTCATATGCTTTACATCTTCAAGGAATTCTTCTGATAGTAACCCTATGTTCGGCTTATCTAACCCGACCGTTTTAAAGATGTCATCAACGCCATCAGCCACAATGGCGTTATTGAGGATCTGCCTCAGAGCAGAATTGCGTAGCTCGTCATTACGTTTTTTGTCTACGGTAGAGTGCTTTAAGAAGGCTGTTTTTATCGCACCATAAAAAGCAATTTCACTCTTATATCCGCCCACCTCATCCAAGGTATTACACAAAGAAAACGCTTTCATCAATGCCGCCATCACATCCAGGAATCGGCGTTTACCATCACGGACTTCCTCGCCTTTGCCGTTGCGATTACAGAGCCCTGAAATATGGTTTACAGCGCCCGGAAGCAGTTGCAGCGGTTTGGTTTCAAAGTCCGGACGATAATGAAAGACGGCCCCATCCACTGGGGTGGCAAACATACCACGGATGATATCGACTTTTTCCATAAAGACAGCAAAAGCTTCGGCGGTATCCACGGTTGGCTTGCCTTTACCCTGGCTGTGGGTATAGGTCTTAAGCGCATTTTTAAGCTCATTGGCAATCCCAATATAGTCAACCACCAAGCCGCCGGGTTTATCCTTAAACACCCGGTTCACACGCGCTATCGCCTGCATCAGGTTATGGCCTTTCATTGGCTTGTCGATATACATGGTATGGCAGCAAGGCGCATCAAAACCGGTTAGCCACATATCACGGACAATCACCAGTTGCAGCTCATCACTGGTGTCTTTATAGCGTTTTTCGAATAGCTTCTTGGTTTTTTTATCATGAATGTGAGGCTGCATTTTGGCTTTGTCGGCAGCGCTGCCTGTCATCACAATTTTGATTACGCCTTTGTTTGGATCATCGTTATGCCACTGGGGTTTGATGGCCACAATGGCATCGTATAAATCCACACAAATCTCGCGGCTCATGGCAACGACCATCGCCTTGCCCGGAAAAGTTTCACAGCGGGTGGTAAAATGCGCGACCAAATCCTGGGCAACTTGCTCAATGCGTGGTTGCGCACCAACCAGTTTTTCAAGTGCTGACCACTGTGATTTTATTTTCTCACGACTTTGCGTTTCTTCGTCTTCGCCTATTTCTTCTTCAACCTGACTGTTAAGCGCTTCAATTTTATCCTGATTAATATCGAGTTTGGCCAAGCGAGATTCGTAGTAAATGGGCACGGTAGCGCCATCATCCACCGCATCCTGAATATCGTAAACAGACACATACTCTCCAAACACACCCCGGGTGTCTTTGTCATCTTGCGCAATCGGCGTGCCCGTAAAGCCAATAAAAGCGGCATTCGGCAGCGCGTCACGCATGTACTTGGAGTAGCCATACACATAACGCTGAGCTACCACATTGCCATTGTCGTCTTTCACATCAACAAGGCGCGCTTTATTGCCGTACTGGCTGCGGTGCGCCTCGTCAGACACCACCACGATATTCGAGCGCTCCGAGAGCACCGGATGTGCCATTTCTTCATCGAGCAGCGCAAATTTTTGTACCGTCGTAAAGATGATGCCACCGGACTGCCGATTGAGTAGTAAATCGCGCAATGAGTCGCGGTCTTCTGCCTGTTGCGGGATTTGCTTGAGGGTTTCCTGCGCCATCGTAAAGGTGTTAAATAGCTGGCCGTCGAGGTCATTGCGGTCTGTCACCACCACTAAGGTTGGGTTATTCATCTGTGCTTGTTGCAGCAATTTACTGGCGTAGCAGACCATCGAAATGCTTTTTCCACTGCCCTGGGTGTGCCACACCACGCCCGCTTTTTTGCTTCCGGGCACCACGGTATTGGCATAATTTGCCCGTGGCTCGGTGATTTGGTCAGCGGCTGTGGCCGCAATAACCGTCGCTTTTACCGCAGCACGCACGGCATGGAATTGATGATAACCCGCAATTTTTTTGATGATGGTGCCTGTGGCCGAATCGCCCTGACCGCCCTCGTTTTCGAACAGCACAAAGTAACGAATATAATCAAGCAACAGCTCTGGCTTAAAAAAGCCCCGCACCAGGGTTTCCAGCTGAAATTCCAGTAGTGGTTTATCGTCTTCACTCTCTATGGTCTTCCAGGGCAAAAAGCGCTCTTTGTTCGCGGTCAGCGAGCCTACTCGTGCCGTCCAGCCATCAGAAATAACCAGCGCCTCGTTGAACACAAAAAGGTCAGCAATCTCTTCTTTGTAAGTCTGAATTTGATTGTAGGCATGCCAAATATCGGCGTGATCATCGGCTGGGTTTTTGAGTTCAATTACCGCCAGCGGCAAGCCATTGATAAACACCACCACATCAGGGCGACGATTGCCTTTGGTGCCCGAGATAGTAAACTGATTGACCACTAAAAATTCGTTATGCTCGGGGTTATCAAAATCAATTAACCGGACATGCGTATGTTTAGTCACCCGCTGATCGTGCTCCAGTACCGAGTATTCAACGGGCACCCCCTCAATGAGGTATTGGTGAAACGCTTTGTTGTTTTTAATCAAAACTGGCGTTTGCGCTGTGGCGACCGTTTTCGCCACTTCGATTAAGGTGTCATGCGGTACAATGGGGTTTAAGGTTTCCAGCGCCGCCACTAACCGCGCCACAAGCAAGACCTGCTGATAGTTTTCACGTTCCGGGGCGCCCGTGGCTGGATGAACCGGACCATCCGGTGCCAAATCATAGCCGTTTTGGTATTGATACCCTAACGCTTGAAACCAGTCGAGACATTGTTGTTCTAGTTGGTCTTCTGTGATCATTAACCCTTTATCCTTATTATTTATTCCATGCGCTCTTAATCAGCCGCCCGGTTTGAAGATTGCCAATCTACGTTGACTCGATTTCGCCAAAAAGCGAGTTAGCAGATTTATTCTTTTAATAACCTTTGTTTCAAAGCCAGTTCTTTATTCAGAACCTGAAAGTGCATGTCCGATACTCCAAAAGCAGCAAGAAAATGTTTCAGTCGAACTCTCAAAGCATCAGTAATCGGGGGAAGCCAACTTTTTTCGAAACCTGGAATGACTAATCGCAAGTGTATCGTCACATCGCTCCAGGAAATTTGCTGAAATTGAGCGGGTAGTTCTTGCCCTATATTTGGGTGTCGGCCTAATTTAGTTGCTATCAATACAGTTAAGCTGTCGACCAGTTTCGTATAGATTTCTTGTAAGTTTTTATTGAAATCTTTAGCGTTTGATGGATTGGAAAACGAAGATTTGGCTTCAACTAAAACAAGCTTGCCCCCTGTCGGTGGGATCCATAAAAACTCTACCGGCTTCACATTTCCGGGAAGAAACTTTGAATCTTCTATTTGATATACTGAATCTTCCTCAAATGGGCGTTGTTTCCTAAATCATTGAACTAATCTTGCCTTGTGTGATCAGATCTAAAAAGCAAACACCGAGACTGAACTTTGAAAGAAAAGCGTATCACTAACTGGCGTGATTACAATAAAGCTCTTATC
>NZ_JAKRFZ010000030.1 GCF_022347765.1 Pseudoalteromonas sp. OOF1S-7
TAGCAGCTAAGCAGGCACAAGGCACTATGGTCGCAGAGCGAATAGTTGCGCAGCCACGCCCGGCGGATGGCCGCATGGTGGCATCCTTTGCACAGCAACGACTGTGGTTTATCGACCGCTTACAGGGTGGCTCGGCGCAATACAATATGCCGGCGGCGTTTGAAGTGAGCGGTGCGCTGGACCTGAATGCGGTCGAGGCGGCGCTGAGTACCATCATTGCACGTCACGAAGTACTGCGTAGTGCATATTCAGAGATACAGGGAGAGATCTATCAACAGGCAGAGGCGCCCTATGCTTGTCAGGTTGAGCGGTTCGATCTCAGCGCGTTACAGGGAGAGGCACAGGCTGACGCACTCGCACAACACCTCACGAGTCATGGCCAGCACATCTTTGCGCTGGATGAGGGGCAGATGTTGTCGGCGCACTATCTGACCTTGTCAGATCAAAGCGCGGTGCTGGCACTGAATATGCCTCACATTGTGTCGGACGGCTGGTCGATGCAGCTCCTGGTCAAAGAGTTTACGGCCCTTTATAGCGCGCATCTTTCTGGCCAGGATGCGCAACTGGCGCCACTGCCCATTCAGTATGCTGACTATGCCCATTGGCAACGCGACTGGCTGGCAAGAGAAGCGGGTGAAAGTCAGCTTAACTACTGGAAAAAACAATTAGAGGGTGTGCCAACCGTACATGGCCTGCCACTTCAGGGACGTCGTGGAGAGACGAAAAACCACTTTGGTGAATCACTGGAAATGACTCTGCCTCAGTCGGTGGGTCGCCGTCTGACTGAGCTGGCCAGCAGCTTAGAGATCACTCCGTTCATGTTGCTGCATGGTGCTCTGGCGATTGTGCTTTCGCGCCACAGCAACAGCCAGGATATTGTCATCGGCACGCCGGTGGCGAATCGCCAGCATGCGGATCTGGCGTCGCTGATTGGCTTCTTTGTCAACTCTTTGGTATTGAGACTGGATACCAGCGATAAAACCCTTGAGGCGTTTTTTGCACACGTTAAGCAGACCCATCTTGGAGCACAAGACAATCAGGATATTCCTTTTGAACAGCTGGTTGAGCACCTGGACATAGAAACCAACACCAGCCACAGTCCGCTGTTTCAGATCATGCTGCTGACAGATAATGACTACGGACTGGATGCGCCTGATATTCAGACGACACGACTGGGAGAAGCACAACTTAAGCCGCTGGAAGACCCGCAAGTCACGGTGAAGTTTGACCTGGATATTTTCATGTCACTGAGCGAACACGGTGGTAAGCTGAAAATTAATTTTGATTGTAACTTATTTAGTGCGCAGTACATCGACAGCCTGATGAGCCATCTGGGCAATACACTAACCAATTTGGCACAGACTGACATGGCGCAGCAAACCGTGGCACGTCTGCCGATGCTGAGCGAACAACAAAGTCATGAGCTACTTGTGACACGCAATCAGACGCAGCGCAGTTATGATGATGAGGCCTGTATTAATGCCATTTTTGAGCGGCATGTGGCGGCCCAGCCTGACGCTCCGGCGCTGCAATTTGGTGACACGGTGCTGAGTTATCAGGCGCTCAATGAGCGTGCCGATCTGCTTGCCGGCTACCTGGTTGCACATTGTCAAATCGTGCCCGACACCATAGTCGGCCTGTGCATGGCGCGCTCGGCAGAAATGATAGTGGCGATGCTGGCTATCCTTAAAGCGGGTGGCGCGTACCTGCCGCTTGATCCTGATTATCCGATGGAACGCCTGGAGTACATGGTTGATGATGCCAAAGTCGCTCAGATCTTAAGCTATGGCCGGGGTGTGGAGGTGACTGACGCGTTATGTCAGGACAGAGACATAGTCAACCTCAATGTCAGCAACCTGACAGACACGAAAGTACCGGATGAACAGCCGCTGGGCATACTTAAATCGAATCACTCACTGGCGTATGTGATCTATACCTCAGGTTCGACCGGCCGTCCGAAAGGGGTGGGTCTGAGTCATAAAGGCGCGGTGAATCTGGCTGCCAATCAGCAGGTGCTGTTCGAAATAACGCCTGCCAGCCGGGTCCTGCAATTTGCATCGATCAGCTTTGATGCGGCGACCTGGGACTGGGTCATGGCGTTGCTTAACGGGGCGACTTTGGTGATCTGTGACGAGCAGGCGCGTACCGAAGGGGGTAAGCTGGGTGAGGTGCTGAAACAACAGGCCATCACGCATGCGACCTTGCCACCGGCCCTGTTAAGTACCATGGCGCTGCAGACAGACTTAGCGCTACAGTGTCTGATTGTGGCGGGTGAAGCCTGTGAAGAGCGGGTTGTTGAGCGCTGGAGACGCCACTATCGTTTCTTTAATGCCTATGGCCCGTCAGAAACATCTGTGTGTGCCACTGTGGGTGAAATTACCGATAATAACCTGCATATTGGGCGGCCCCTGTACAATGTGCAGACATTGATTCTGGATGAACATCAGAGTCTGGTGCCGTTTGGCTGTGCCGGTGAACTGTATGTAGGTGGTGATGGTCTGGCACGCGGTTATCTGAATCAGCCTCAGATGACGGCGGCGCGTTTTATTGACAATCCATTTTACGATGCCAGCGTGCCCGGCAGTTCTAAGCGTTTGTATCGCACAGGTGACCTGGTACGCTATCAGGCGGATGGCAACCTGGTGTTTATTGGCCGTACGGATGATCAGATCAAAATTCGTGGGTTTCGGGTTGAACTGGGTGAAATTGCTCAGCAATTGAGTCAGCAAGCGGCCATTGAGTCGGCCCTGGTGGTGGCTAAAACGGGGGCCACTGGCACCTATCTGGTTGCTTATCTGCAGCCAGTGAAGGCCGTGAGCGGTATACCACAGGCTGAGTTCATTCAGAGCGCATTGGCTGAACTGGCCAGTCAGGTGCCGGATTACATGGTGCCAAAACTGGCGGTGGTGATGGCTGACTGGCCCCTAACGGCCAATGGTAAGATCAACAAAAAAGCGCTCCCTGAGGCCGATACCCAGGCATTGCAGGGCGACTATGTGGCACCTGCCAATGAGACTGAGCAGGCCATTTGCCAGGTCTGGGCTGAGCTGCTGGATATGGCACCTGACGCCATCAGCGCTTCGGCAAACTTTTTCCATCTAGGTGGACATTCATTGTTATCGGTCAGGTTGGCTGCCGGTCTGCGCGCGAAACTGGGCGTGGAATTACCGGTTAAAACCCTGTTTAGTGCCCCCACTATTGCCGAGCAGGCCGCACACATTGTGGCGTGTCGCGGCCAGGCTGTCAGGGAAGGTGTTAAACCGCTCCCCAGAGTGATACAGCAAGATGACCTGCTGGGTCAGTACAGCGTACAACCCCAATCTTTTGCCCAGCAACGTCTATGGTTTATTGATCAGTTACACAGCGACTCAGCGCAATACAATATGCCGGTGGCTTTTGAGGTACAGGGTGACCTTGAGCTGGCAGTTGTGGAAGCGGCACTGCAAACCATTATCGATCGACATGAAGTGCTCAGAACGGTATACCGAGATGGTGAACACGGCGTCGAGCAGGTGATCCGTGAGGAGGTGCCGTTTACCCTCAGTTATGAGGATGTGCGCATGCTCAATGAGACGCAGCAACAACAGGCGATTGCCGCTGCGATGGCAGCACAACTGAGCCAGCCGTTTGATCTGACGCGGGACGTGATGGTGCGCTCAGGCTATCTGCATACGTCACAAACCAGCGGGGTACTGCTGTTCAATATGCATCATATTGCTTCTGATGGCTGGTCAATGCAGGTGCTGATCAGAGAGTTTATTACCCTCTATCAGGCATACAGTCAGGGCCTGGGTAACCCGCTGACACCACTGGCGATTCAGTACGCAGATTATGCGCAGTGGCAGCGTACGTATTTGAGCGACGCGGTGCTTGAGCAGCAATTGGGTTACTGGCAGCTGCAACTGGCTGATGTGCCGCCAGTGCACAGCCTGCCTTTAGATTATCCGCGCCCGGAAGTAAAACAACATCAGGGTGCGCAGGTTAAAGGGACGCTCAGCAAAGACGTTGCTCAGGGGCTGGCAGCACTGGCTAAAGCCCAAGGATTGACGCCATTTATGTTGCTGCATGGTGCACTGTCTCTGCTGCTATCCAGACACAGTAATACGCCGGACATTGTGATTGGTACCCCGGTGGCTAACCGAATGCAGGCTGAGCTGGAGCCACTGATCGGCTTCTTCGTCAATACCTTAGTGCTGAATGTCAATACGACTCAGGCGACGCTGGCTGAGTATCTGGCACACGTTAAAGCGGTGCACCTGGATGCCCAGTCGAACCAGGATGTGCCGTTCGAGCAACTGGTTGAACAGCTCAATGTGCCCCGCAGCACGGCACATACACCGCTGTTTCAGGTGATGTTGCGCACTCAGACAGACTATGGACTTAATGCGGATATGGATGATGCCTTGTTGTCATTGGGAAGCGCTCAGCTGACGCCTCTGGCAGAGGACTCGGTGGTCGCTAAGTTTGACCTGGATGTCCATATCGCGCTCAATGATGCGGGGGTCGACATCTGCTGGACCTATGATACGGCGCTGTTCAGTGCGGCGCGCATTGACACCCTGAATCGTCATTTGGGTGAGTTACTTAAGACCCTAACAAACTCCCAGCCTGAGCATATATTAAGCCAGGTGCCAGGGAGTCTCAATATGCTGTCCCAGGCGGAACAGCATGAACTGTTGGTATCGCTGAATCAAACAGAGCAAAACTATGATACACAGCTGTGCATCCATACTTTGTTTGAGCAACAGGCACAGCAACAGCCGCACCGTATTGCGGTTAATGGGCCGCAGCGGGCGCTGAGCTATGAGGCATTAAACACGCTCAGTAACCAGTTTGCGCATCACCTGATCGATCACTATGGCATTGCGCCGGGACAGCGAGTGGGTATTTGTGTGGAGCGCTCGGAGTATATTCTGGTGACTATGCTGGCAGTACTCAAAGCCGGTGCAGCCTACGTGCCATTTGATCACCACAACACATTGCATCGTAATCAGCAGATCATCGAGGATGCGCAGCTGCAAGTGGTATTTACCGACCCAGAGCGGATGGCGACCCTGCCACCAGGCTGCGCACATCTTGAAGTATCGGCACTTGAAGCCCAACTGAGCGGGCAGGCTAAGCGGGATAACCCGCAACAGACCATCAGTGCCAGCGACCTGGCCTATGTGATCTACACTTCGGGCACAACCGGTAAACCAAAAGGGGTGCAGTTACGCCATTCCAATGTGTGTGACTACTTGCAATCGGTACGGCACAGATATTATCCGCAGCCACAGCCGGCATTGCTGATCACGTCTTATGCCTTTGATATCAGCGTGCCGAGCCTGTTCCTGCCTGTGATCAGTGGCAGCTCGGTTGACATCCTGGCCGGTGAGGCGCGTTTTGAAAGTATGAAAGATGCATTGCAGGTTCAGTCCTATCTGCTGCGTATGACACCGCACCATGCCAAAGCGCTGTTGGCATTCATGGGTGAGGAAGTTTGTGCACTGAATCACACCTTTGTTATCGGGGGAGAAGCCTTCCCGCTGGAACTGTATGATCAGCTGCAGAGCAGATTTCCAAACAGTGTTATCTATAATCACTATGGCCCGACAGAGGCGACAGTGGGTGCAATTGCCTTGAATGTCACAGCTCAGCGTGCGCAGATTGGTGCTGCTATGCCCATAGGTAAGCCACTACCAAACACAAAAGTATACTTATTAAACAGGGAGTTAGGTTTAGTTCCTAAAGGTGCGATGGGCGAGTTGTATATTGCTGGCCCGAGTGTTTCTAAGGGATACCTCAACAGAGACGATCTAACCCAGCAGAGCTTTTTTGTCAATCCATTTGAAGCCGAAAATTCGCAATATAACCTGATGTATAAGACAGGTGACTTGGCTCGGTATATCGGCGAAGATTATCTCGAGTATTGCGGACGGGTTGATGAACAAATCAAGATCCGAGGCTTCAGAATTGAAGTGGGTGATATTGAGAATCAACTGTTGCAATTGCCCGAAGTAGATTCCGCAGTGGTACAGGCGACGGAGCTGGCGGGTCAACGGCAGTTGGTAGCCTATGTCAAATTTGATCTCACGCATGAGATCAAATTTGCATCGAGTGAGTCGCAACAGCAGGACAATGAACGCAAGCTGGCGGCCATTAAGCGCAGTCTGGCTGGTCAATTGCCTGAGTATATGTTGCCCAGTCAGTACCTGGTCATGGCAGACTGGCCGCTGTCGGCAAACGGCAAGCTGGATAAAAAAGCGCTGCCAATGCCTTCGCTGACTGAACTTGCCTCGGAGGCAGTACAACCAGCGACAGAGACGGAAGTGCGCTTGGTGCAGATCTGGTCTGAGGTTTTGCAAACGTCGGCAGAGCATATCAGTGTTGTTGAGAGCTTTTTCTCGCTCGGAGGTAACTCCTTGTCGCTGATGTTGCTGCTCAATAAATTGCGTAGTGAATTTGGTGCAGCACTGCAACTGCGGGAGTTGTATCAAAGTTCAGACATTCAGAGTATGGCGAAGCTCATTGAGCATCTGCTGTGGATGGAACAAGACGATGATGATGAGTATGAGGGGGAGTTACTCGTACTTTAAATTGACTTTTCGGTGCGCCATGGGGGTCATGGCGCACCGACTGATAATGACAAAAAGGAACCCGTATGGCTTTGACTATCACTCTGAGCGAGATCACAAAACTGAACGATCAGGCACACAGTCCGGCAGTGATACAGTTACACCAGGAGAGTACACCGTATGATCAGGTCGTTGCCTTGCAAGATACAATAGAACAACATCTGGCGGACACTGGGGCGGTGTTACTGCGTGGTGGCAACTTTGGTTCACCCGCTCAGGTCGAACAACTGGCGGCACGTTTTATGACTCAGGTGCTGACCAACAATACAGAGCATCGTCCGGCAAGCACCAATGGTCATGTGCAAAGGCCGGTTGAATACTCGGAGTCCGAATTCCTTCTTTGGCACAATGAAAATACCTTTAATCAACGCTTTCCCGGCCGTGCCATTTTCGCCTGTGAACAAGCTGCGCTGAGCGGTGGGCAAACTCCGATAGTCGATGCCAGAACTGTTCTGTCTCAGTTACCCGCCGAAATAGTCCAGGAATTTATCGATAAGCAGGTCATGTATGTGCGCAACTACCAGGCCGATGACTTTGTGGGCCTGGGCTGGAAAACCATCTTTCAGACGGATAGCAAAGCCGAAGTTGAGGCCAAGTGTCGCGAACAGGCGCTGGAATTTGAATGGCGCGGTGAGCAACTGACAACCCGCGCCATTCGCCCGGCTGTGGTGAGCCATCCTACAACTCGCTCGCTGTGTTGGATAACCCAGGCACAACATTGGCATTTCAGTTGTTTAAATGAAGATCTGAAAGAAAATTTGGCCATTATGTTTGACGATGAGGCCGATTACCCGCGCAACTGTTACTTTGGTAATGGCGACCGTATCCCCGACCAGACGATGACACAGATATTGCAAGTCTATCGGGCAAATCAACAGCAGTTCGACTGGCAACGAGGGGATGTCATGTTGGTCGATAACATTCTAAAAGCACATGCCCGAAATCCGTATCGAGGGGCCAGAAAAATTCTGGTGTGTTTTGGCGATCCAATCAGTTTTTCTCAACTGTAATTCTGTATCCATCTTAGCCGTAATCAACCGCATTAAGTCAGGAATAGCGAAGTGAAAATAACAGCATTAGTCGATCAGCTCATCGCAGCTGGCGTGAAACTCAAAATCAAAGACAACAACCTGGTCGTTAAGTTACCTAAAGTCATTTCGGCAGACTTGCGTGAGCAGATCATTGCGCATAAAACGCAGCTGAAGGATTACTATCTGGCACTGGCCAGCACAGAGAGCGATGCGGATCAGATCACCGCGCAACCTCGTACCGGGACAATGCCCTTGTCATCATCTCAGCAGGCGCTGTGGTTTTCAGAACAAAGTGACAGCCAGGCCAATTACAATGTTCCCGTCAACTTAAGAATCACCGGTGAATTTGATGTTGCTTTGGCAGAGCAAGCGCTCAACTGCATTATGGATCGTCATTTAATCCTCAAAACCACTTATACCACCGACACCGAGGAAACGCTCTGTCAGGTGATTAATCACGACGCACAGCTCAGCCTCAGATATGATACATTCTCGGCTGATGAACTTGACGAGGCAAGCATACAGGGCATAGTCAATGCCGAGGCGCAACGCGGATTTGATTTGCAACACGAACTGCCCATCCGCTGTCGTGCGATTGCCCTGAGTGGTGCTCCGGAGCCTGTAACCTTGTTACTGCTGACCTTGCACCATATTGCAACCGACGGCTGGTCAATGGCGCTGTTGGTGAATGAATTCACTACTTTATATGAGAGCCTGAGCAAAGGAGAAGCCGCACAGCTGAGTGCGCCACAGCTCCAATATGCTGACTTCGCGCATTGGCAGCATCAACGTAATTCACACCAGTCAGAACGGCAGTTGGACTACTGGCGTACGCAGTTAGATGGTTTGCCACATACGCACAGTTTGCCGCTGGACGGCCCGCGCGATAGCCGTGCTCGCGGACAGGGGGGGTTGCTGGAAAGAGCTCTGCCGGAAACCGTAAAGCAGGGCTTGCAGACACTGGCAAGCCGCTTTGATATGACCACTTTTATGCTATTGCATGCGGCACTGGCACTGGTTTTTTCTCGTCACAGTGGCAGCCATGATATTGTGATCGGCAGCCCCCAGGCTAATCGCCAGAACCCGCAACTGCACAACCTGATCGGCTTCTTTGTCAACACACTGGTGTACCGGGTGAACACAGAGCAGCCATCTCTGGCTGAGTATTTGCGCCACGTCAGACAGGTTCATATCGATGCACAACTGAATCAGGATGTGCCCTTTGAAACGCTGGTGCAGGCACTGACCGCAGCCAGGATACCGGGCCAGACACCATTATTTCAAATCATAGTTGATACGGACAATGATTATCAGCAGTCCGGTGCCTTGAGTTTGGCGGGCCTTAAGCTTGAACCTCTGACACACAGTGCCGTTACGATTAAATATGATTTAGACCTGGCACTGAAAATGACAGAGTCTGGAGTGAGCTGTTACTGGGCTTACGATAAAGGTTTGTTCACTGAGCAGCATGTCGCACAGCTAGCAGACGACCTGTGCAGCGTATTAACTTATCTGAGCCAGTCATCCGTTACCACAAGTTGCCTGTTGCAATCGGTTTATATGAGCATGGCAGGCAACACCCTGGCACCAGTCATCGACGCTTCATTACCCGCAGCCAACTCGGTGCTTGAGCAAGTATCACAGTTTGCTCAGCAATCCCCGGAACGTACCGCTGTGCGGCATCAACAGCAAAGTCTGAGCTATGCGACGCTGGAAGCACGCACCAGTAAACTGGCTGACTGGCTGATAGCACATGGCTATTGTGGTCGTGATAAAATCATTGCGATTGAAGCCAGTCGTACGATTGATACTGTGGTTGCCATTTTGGCAATCTTCAAAGCCGGTTGTGCATATCTACCGGTTGACCCGGCTCACCCGCAACAGCGGATCCAGTATATGCTGGAAGATAGCAGCGCCATTGCTGTGTTGGGTGGGGCGGGCACGAGCACCTTACCGGACGCAGCCTCGCAAAGTGCGATACCGTATCTGGATATGGCGCAGTGTGAAGCTGCAAATATCGTTGCGGGCGGCGTTAAGCAAATAAGACCTGACGCAGACAGTCTGGCCTATGTAATTTATACCTCAGGCACCACAGGCAAGCCCAAAGGAGTGATGATAGAACATGCCAACCTCAGTCACTATCTCACTCATCTGAATACTCAGCTGGCCGCGGAGATAGTCGACGGCGTGGTCAGTACCTCACTGAGCTTTGATGCGACCGTGACGAGCTTATTTACACCCTTACTCAGAGGTGGCGTGGTCAATCTGACCTGCAACCAGGACAAAGCATGTGAGCAGGTCGTGCAGGCCCTGGAGACGGCGCAATCGGCGCTGTTATTTAAACTGACACCGGCGCACCTGCAACTGATAGTTGCCAAACTCTCTCAGCAAAACCATCAAAGGCACACCATTATTCTGGGCGGTGAACAGCTGAATTTAAACATCATTGAGCAGCTGCGAAGCTACCTGCCAAATAGCCAGTTCATCAATGAATATGGACCGACAGAAACAACCGTCGGAAGTCACTGGAAGTGCATAGAAGCCGATCATCAGACGCCGGTTTCAATTGGTTTACCTGTCGCGAATATGCAGGGCGTTGTGCTCGACCAGCAAGGTCAGCCGGTCCCCCCTTATGCCGTAGGCGAACTCTATCTGACCGGACCGGGTGTTGCACGTGGTTATCTTAATCGCCCACAGTTAACCGCAGAGCGATTCATCGACAATCCGACCTATCAGAGTGGACAACCAGCCTGTTATCGCAAGTTATACAAGACCGGTGATCTGGTCCGTACTCTGACGAATTCAGAAATGACTTTTGTAGGGCGCATTGACGAGCAGGTTAAGCTCAACGGATACCGGATTGAACTGGAGGAAATTAAGCGTCAGATATCCGGGCAAGGCTTAGTGGAGCAGGCGGAAGTACATTTGCTAGAGCAACAGGCTCAGATGCAACTGGTAGCCTTTATTAAGCTTACTCCCGAGGGAGAACTTCTGGTTAAGCAGCAGGGAGAAACGGCAATGACGGAGGGCCTGGAGCAGGCGCTGGCTGAGCAGCTACCTGAGTACATGATCCCGGCACACTATTTGATGATTGAGCAGTGGCCTTTGACGGTCAATGGCAAGCTTGACAGTGAAAAATTAAAGCAATTTGCAACGACGCTACAAAATGCAGTTTTTGTGGCACCCGAGACTGAAATGGAGGTCTGCATATGTCAACTGTGGGCCGATATTCTATCTCTGCAGGAGCATCAAATTGGCCGCGATGGTCACTTCTTCAAGCTCGGTGGTAACTCGGTGCTACTCATAAACATGCTCGGTAGCCTTAAAAAGCAATGGGGCGTTACGCTGACATTTAACGAAGTGTTTAATCGCATGGTAGTGCGTGACCTGGCGCAATATGTTCAGGACAAAGTAACTGAGCAGCAAGCCAAAGAAGCACTGGAAGAAAAAGTCACAGAAGCGGAGGGGTGGTTATGATAGCCAAACAGATTGTCGATGAAGCGATTGCCAGCGATATTTTACTGTTCACCGAAGCAGGCAAGTTAGGGTTTAAACAAAAATCTACAGCGCCTTTTCCGGAGGCGCTGAAACAACAAATCCAGGCCCACAAAGCAGAAATTATCGAGTTTCTGGCAAGTCAGCACTGTGATATTGAGATCCCACAAAGGCCAGCCTCTGAGACGCGATTGCCACTGTCGAACGCACAGCAGAGATTATGGTTTATCGACTCTCTGAAACAGGGATCGGCCGAGTACAACCAGCCACTGGCGTTTACGGTGAGCGGACAACCTGATCTGGCAAAGATTGAAACGGTTCTGACCACCATCATCGCAAGACATGAGGTTTTGCGGACCACCTATCATCAGGATGACACGGGGGCCTATCAGCAGGTTAATGCGAGTCAGCCATGCCATGTTCGGGTTCATGACCTGTCAGCGATAGACAATTGGCAGTCACAGATAGTGCAGGTTATCGCCGCGGAGTCGGAAAAATGCTTCGATCTAAGCGCAGATCTGATGCTTCGTGTTGACTACTTCAAGGCTCCTGCGACGGAGCAGGAAAGTGGCGTGTTGCTGTTCAATACCCACCACATTGCCTCTGATGGCTGGTCACAGCAAATTCTGATCCGTGAGTTTGTGACACTGTATGAGCAGCTTAATGCCGGACAGCCTGGCGAGCTGGCTCCGCTCGAGATCCAATATGGTGACTTTGCCTTGTGGCAGCAACAACGCGCAGATAAAGGGGGGCTGGAACACGCATTGTCTTACTGGCAACAACAGCTGACAGATGCACCGTTGGTGCATGAGTTGCCTCTGTGCCACACGCGCCCGGCGACCAAGCAGCATGCCGGTGGGCATGTTCGGGATCAACTGACAGGAGCGGTTGCGCAGCCTTTACTGGCATTGGCGCTGCGCCTTCAGGTCACTCCGTTTATGCTGATGCATGCGTTATTGGCTTTGCTGTTGAGCCGCTATAGCAATAGTGCCGATATCGTTATAGGCACACCGGTGGCGAACCGGGTTTCTCCGCAACTGGACGATTTAATCGGATTTTTTGTCAATACTCTGCCACTGCGTGTGGATACCTGCCAGCATGATTTGCATGGACTGGTTGCTCACGTGAAAGAGGTACACCTGGCGGCGCAACAGCACCAGCAGGTGCAGTTTGATCAGCTTGTTGAGCATCTTAATATTCCCCGTAGTGCACAGTATGCGCCTTTGTGTCAGATTATGCTCACCACCGCGAGCGAGTTTGGTATAAATCCGAACCGTGAAACGCTGGCCTCTGCTTTGGCTTCTGATGGGCTGGCTTTGGCCCCGTTTGGCGTAAAGCGGGTCGTAGCCAGGTTTGACATTGATATGCATATCAACATCAGTGATGGCGGCGTCGAACTGGACTGGCTGTATGACAGCAGTATTTTTTCTCACGCTTTTATTACCCGGCTGAATCAAAACTTTGCGGCTTTGCTTCGTCAGGTGAGTACACACGCTGAAAAGAATTTACCTTTACGGGATATCCCGGCCTTGTGTGAGTCTGAGCGTCAGCAATTGCTCAGTACAGGGGAGCAGCAGCGTCTTGAGTATGATACCAGCCGCTGCATTCACCATTTATTCGAACAACAGGCAGCGGCAGCGCCTGAGGCAACGGCCCTGGTGTTCCGGGATCAGTCCATCAGTTACGCCGAGCTAAATCAGCGTGCCAATCAGCTGGCCCATTACCTGCTGAGTGAGCAGCAGATCACACCTGAAACCCTGATAGGGGTATGCAGCAGCCGCTCAATGGAGATGATGGTGAGCATGCTGGCGATACTCAAAGCCGGCGGGGCGTATGTGCCACTGGACCCGGATTATCCGGCCAGTCGACTGAGCTATATGGCCGCCGATGCGGGTCTGAAGCAAGTGATTGGATTTGGCAGTGGCCTGGCCGTGGCTCAGAGCCTGATGAGCGAACAAGCGGGCAACGCTATAGATATTGCAGCTCTGGCGCTTGATGACTATCCGCAGCACAATCCGGCTCTGGATGAGATTTGTAACGACAGTCTGGCTTATGTGATTTACACCTCAGGCTCAACCGGTCAGCCCAAGGGCGTGCAGCTTATTCATCAGGGCGCAGTGAACCTGGCTCACAACCAGCAAGCCCGTTTTGCTACCTGTGCCGACAGTAAGGTGTTGCAATTTGCATCCATCAGTTTTGATGCGGCGACCTGGGAGTGGCTGATGGCCCTGATCCCGGGTGCTACCCTGGTGATTGCCGATGAATCACAACGTACGGATGTACAGCAGTTGTCTGAGCTGTTAAAAACGCAGCAGATCACCCATGCGACTTTGCCGCCGGCGTTGTTGTCGACCATGACCCTGCACACCGATCTGGCGCTGCAATGTTTAATTGTGGCGGGTGAAGCCTGTGAAGAAGCTGTGGTGGCACGCTGGCGGGCACATTACCCTTTCTATAATGCTTACGGTCCATCGGAGACCTCAGTCTGTGCCACAGTGGGTGAAATTACCGATGACACTCTGCATATCGGCACACCTTTGTGTAATGTTCAGACCTATGTGCTGGATCAGCAGCAGAACTTATTGCCTCACGGCAGCTTGGGTGAGCTATATGTCGGTGGTGATGGTCTGGCGCGCGGCTATCTGGGTCAATCCGAGCTGACGGCCGAACGCTTTATTGATAACCCATTTTATGACCCCGAGGTGGCAGGCAGCTCAAAACGCCTGTATCGCACCGGCGATTTGGTGCGCTACCTGGCCGATGGCAACCTGGCCTTCGTGGGCCGTGCCGACGACCAAATCAAAATTCGCGGCTTCCGCGTTGAGCTGGGCGAGATAGCTCAGCAGCTGAGCCGCCAGACACAAGTAGACAGTGCCCTGGTGCTGGCTAAAAACGGCCCGGCAGGCACCTATTTAGTGGCGTACGTCCAGCCAGCAGAGGCTGTTACAGAACAATCTCAGCCGGAGTTTATGGCTCAGACCCTGGCCACGCTGGCACAAACCTTACCGGATTATATGGTGCCTAAGCTGGGTGTGGTGATTGACGACTGGCCACTGACGGCCAACGGCAAAGTGAACAAAAAAGCCCTGCCCGAAGCGGATACCTCGGCATTGCAGGGCACTTATGTGGCGCCGCAGGGGGAGCGTGAGCAATTAATCGTCACGCTTTGTGGCGAATTGCTGGCACAGCCTGCTGAGCAGCTCAGCGTCACGGCAAACTTTTTCACTCTCGGCGGGCATTCCCTGTTGCTGATGCAGCTGGCCAGCCGACTCAGACAGCAAGGTTTTGAGGTGGATGCACAGGCGCTGTTCGCCGCTCAGTCCTTACAGGAAATGGCACTGGGACTAAGCCTTGCCACAACAAGTGAGGCAGATGAGAGCCGCAGCCTGATCCCGGCCGGTTGCACCGCCATTACCCCGGATATGGTGCCGCTGGCTGCACTGAGCGAAGCTGAGCTGAACGACATTGCCGCCGAGATCCCCGGAGGCATGGCCAATATTCAGGATATCTATCCGCTGGCGCCGTTACAGGAAGGCGTGCTGTTTGTACACAGCATGGACCCGGATAACGACCCCTATGTCACCAACTATCTTTATGAATTAAAAAGCGATGCGGCACTGACTCAGTTTACAGACAGCCTGAACTTTTTGCTGGCCCGCCATGATGTGCTGCGTACTGCCATTCTCTGGCAGGGCAAGCGTCAGGCATTGCAGGTGGTGCAGCGTGAAGTGACCTTGCCCGTGATTCAGCTCGCCTGTACCGAGGGACTGAGTGCACAGCAGACCATCACCGCACTGGCCGATGGTCCACAGTGGCTGGATCTGGCTCAGGCACCACTGCTGCGCCTGCAGGTGTGTCAGGACCCGGACACGGGGTATCACTATGCACTATTGCAGGCACACCACCTGATCATCGACCATGTTGCGATGGCGGTGATCCAGGACGAATTACACAGTTACAGCGCGGGCGGGGCGCAGAGCTTGCCTGCGCCGGCATCTTACCGTCAGTTTATCAGCGATACCCTGGCGCGCATGGAAACGCTCGATATAGAAGGGTTTTTCTCTGAGTCGCTGGGCCATATTAGCGAGCCGACACTGCCGTTTGGGTTGCAGGATACTCAGGGTAACGGCGACACGATCCGAGAGCATAAAGTCGCTCTGAGTGACGCGCTGAGTACGGCCATCCGTGCCTATGCAAAGCAGCATGAAGTCAGTCCGGCGGCGATTTTCCACGCCGCCTGGGCACTGGTGCTGGGGGCTTGCAGCAACCAGCAGGAAGTGGTGTTCGGCACTGTGATGAGCGGGCGGATGAATGGCGGCGCCGGTGTAGAGCGCCTGCTGGGGATGTTGATCAATACCTTACCCGTGGCGGTCGATTTGCAGGGGTCTTCGGTCGCAGACTTGATTAAAGAGGTGGACAAGCGACTGACAGCGTTGCTGCCTTATGAGCAGGTGTCACTGGCTCAGGCGCAAAAATACAGTGCGGTGGGCTCAGATGGTCCGTTATTCAGCGCGATGCTGAACTATCGTCACACCGAGCGGGACGAAGCCGACACGCCAGTACAGGACAGCGATATTCAGGCACTGCGTGCACAGGAGCGCACCAACTATCCGTTTAACTTATCGGTCAATGATTATGGCGCAGCCCATGTGTTCAGTCTGGACTTACAGATTGATGAGCAGGTCGAGATCAGCCGCATCGCAGAGTATGTCATTACGGCGCTGAGTCAGCTGACGGAGGCAACCCAAACACAGCCGGTGAGTGCACTGAGTGTGCTGCCGGCGGATGAAGTGACCAGATTACTGACCCAGGGTCAGCGCAGCTTAGGCTACGACGACACAGCCTGTATTCATCATTTATTTGAACAGCAGGCAGCTACAACGCCCGAGGCAACGGCCCTGGTGTTCCGGGACCAGTCCATCAGTTACGCCGAGCTAAATCAGCGGGCCAATCAGCTGGCCCATTACCTGCTGAGTGAGCAACACATTACGTCAGACACCCTGATCGGGGTATGCAGCAGCCGCTCGGTAGAGATGGTGGTGAGCATACTGGCAATACTCAAAGCCGGTGGGGCCTACGTCCCACTGGACCCGAACTACCCGGCCAGTCGCCTGAGCTATATGACCGCCGACGCCGGCCTTAAGCAGGTGATTGGGTTTGGCAGCGGCCTGGCCGTGGTCGAAGCGCTGATGCGCGAGCAAGCAGGCAGCGCCATAGATATTGCGACACTTGAATTGGACGACTATCCGCAGCACAACCCGGCACGGGAAGCGTTGGGCGGCGACAGTCTGGCCTATGTGATTTACACCTCAGGTTCAACGGGTCAGCCCAAGGGCGTGCTGACCCCACATCGAGCGGTACAGCGTCTTATTAGCA
>NZ_JAKRFZ010000031.1 GCF_022347765.1 Pseudoalteromonas sp. OOF1S-7
AACTCAGCGGATTATTCAGCACATACGAGTAAGCATTGTAATTCTGAAGATTCGAAGGCGCCTGCACCACCGGATCCGCCTGCATAAACCGGCCCGTTTCTGCATCGTACACTCGACCATTCATATGGGCGATCAGGCTTTACGATCCATCAAAAGAGAAAAACATTCCTCCTTTTAATAAGTTAAGATGTCGGTAGCAGTGAGGCTAAAAACTTTGTGAATGGCACAATATCTTGTCCAACACTGGCAGCTTCCAGTGCCTCCATATATTCATCTCGTCGTTCTACAGGTACAACTGTCCAGGGGAATCCGCCTGCGGCCATCATTAAATTCATAATGAATCTTCCCATTCTGCCGTTGCCATCAAAGTAAGGATGAATGTAGACGAAAATGAAGTGTCCCAGTACAACCCTAACTGCTGCATTTTCTTCTTCAGCAAGTAAGTCGAACAATGTCGGCATCATGTCGCGGACTGCTTCTCGATTGGGTGGCGTATGCATAGACTGGCGGATATAGACAGGCCCTGTCCGATAACCAGCCAAATCAGATTGCTTAATAATACCGGCAGCCACACTGGGACCAAATAAAGCTAAGTACCAGTCACTGTGCGCTTGTTCCAACACGTCACCGGAATTTCTGCCTTCTAACACTGATCTAACCGCTTTTTTTACTTCCTGAAATGCATCCCAGTACCCTTTGGCGGCCATGGCATCCAAGTGCTTTTTACTCTCGTCTGAGCCCTCGGCTTGCCAATTACCAGAACGAACCAGCTCTATTAATTCGCGAGTTACCCGATAACCTTCAATGGACAGTGAGTGGTAAGCGTCTGTGACATATTTGTCTTCTACTTCAGCCATATACGTTTCAATGTCGATGGTTCGGCTTAAGGCTGAAGGAAAGTGCACAATCACATTTTCACGCATTTGTGCCCACATTAACCGCATTCGATTCACATAGGGTGAGACATCACGGCGACCGAAACTGACCAACGCCTTGTCCTCAAAAGGGTCTTCTTCATATACTTTCAAATCGGCCGCTTGCATGCCTTTAAGTATATTGTCTGCTATCAAATCTCGGCCAATATTTCTAAAAGCGCCCACTAACCGGCCCGCAATTACACTGTGATTACCCGCAAGTAAAACGGATAACACATCAGAGGCATCAGTCACCATAGATAAGGCGGTACGCATTTGAATTGGTGTCTGTTGAAACTGGTTAGCCGAGCAATAGACCAAAGCGGCAGCCAAGCTGTAAACGTTAAGCCCCTCTAAATTTTCAATGTGCTCAGCGTCGGGCAAGTTCAGCCTAACATCAAAAATCGAGGTGTTATGCAAAAAGGCTGTGGGTTTGTTATTTCCTTTTGGTGAGCGCACTAGCAATTGCTGAGGTACGGTTCTGTCGCCAATATGCAGGCTAATTGACTGCTCCGGCGAGAGGCTCCAGGACTGTTCGAAGCGTTCTGATAAATAAGCACCACAAAAGTCCCAGAAGGAAGTATACCAGGAGGTGCTGTCGCCAGGTTTTTCATCTGGCATTGCCGGTATATACCAGCCTCGAATGACTTCGCGAATAAATCCATGCTTTAAAAGCCGCTCTCGGTGCACCCGGCTAAGCTGCTTTGACTGAATAGCAACAACTCCTGATTCCTGAAGCAGCTGTAATTGCTCAAGCGAATCTGCTAATTTTTGTGATATGTCGTTCATGTTCTCGCCCACGGTTGCTCGAAATACGGCTTAGTTTCATATTTCGATCTATAGGTTTTAATGCCTTATCATATATAGGTTTTGATGATTTGTCATTTATAGGTTTTAATGTACCATACTTTTAAGGCTTTAATGCCATGGTTTGCTCAAGCAGAGTATACAAATAGCAAAGTACACCGGTTACAAACCTCTCAAGAGAAGAAAAGGATTATAACCAGCGAGCACTTACGACAGGTGATACAAATACGAGTCGACTTCTCCTTTAAGCAGTCGTTTTCCGGCTAGGGCCGCTGGGTGTGTTTTGGCATACGTTTTCTTAAGCTGGGATTGAGTAACCTCCAGGTAGACTTGGGTTGTAGACAAATCCGCGTGCCCCAGGTATTCCTGTAGTTCACGACAATCAGCGCCATTTTCAAGCATGTGTGTGGCTGCGCTATGTCGAAACGCATTGCAGGCCGCACCAACTTCAACACCTGCGCTTAACAGATACTTCTTAACTAACGCTGTTAATTGGTGTGGCCTGAATGCCAGACCATGATTGTCCAAAAACACCGTTGTTCCAGATTTTAAATTCATCAATCTGGGGCGAACATATTCGCAGTATGCCCTGAGCCAGCTGGCGGTTCTGGGGGCCAGGGGCACATACCGGGTTTTGTCGCCTTTACCATTGACGATGAGTACCTGTTCCCGCTCAAACTTCAAGTCGCTGAGCTTAAGATGACCGAGTTCATTTCGACGTACAGCCGTGGCGTAATAACACTCCAAAATAGCTCTATCCCTGAGCCCCCTCAACCCCATGACTTTCGTTTCAGCCACCACACGTTCAAGGTCTTCTTGAGACAGCAGCGCCGTTACCATAGGCCGTGGAGCCTTAGGCAACCTCAAACGGTGCAGTGGATTAACCTCAAAGTGATCGAGGTAGGTAAGCTCGGCAAAAAATACTCTGACATCAGAAACCCTTTTTCTTCGCGTGGACTTTTTCAACGCACGCCCTGTGTGCGGCGAAATATATTCGACCAAATACGCTTTGTAATGTTCACCTATCTGTTTCGTCACTTCTTCTGGCGAATCTATGCCGTCAGCCCGCGCCCAATTGATAAACATCTCGATGTTACAGCGTTTATTCCCAACCGTATTTTTTGACAATCCCTCAGCCAGGCAATGTTTCTCGTATGCCTTGAGCGCGGCCACAAAGGTTAATGGATCATGCCGTGCCATATACCACCTCCGTGAAGTTATCTATTTTCCGGTATTTGAGGTCAAACTTTTTCAGCCTGCGCGTAAGTTGCTTAAGGTGCTCCGGCGCTGTATGTGATTGTGCAACCACAATGACGCGATCTACACCAGCATCCGCCAAATACGCGCAGTCCTCGCCTCTCACATTAAAACTATGATCGGTTGCAAAAGCGGGCTGATGGATAGACTCTGTAAGTTGGATAGCAAGCAGTGGGCTCGCACACAAGTAAACCTCAGGATGGCCATCACATTGCGACGTAGCAAACAAGCAATGAGGATATAACCTGACAAAGTATTGTGATTTGGCTTTTCTGCACACTCTGTTAATCCGCTCAGCGTAAAAACCCGCAATACTATCACCTGACATGACAGGCACGACGATACAACCCCGAAAAGCTTCATGTCCGGTTCCTTTAAACACACGCAGCCGCTTAAGGCTTCCTCGCAATATTTCACCAGCGTTATCTTTTGCACTTGGTAACTCCAGCCCCAATGAACGATCGGAGTAGCCAATACTGTGCTCCAGTGCAACAGCTGAAGATATGCCATAGACTGTCTCAAGATAGCTTAAAGCTTTCTGGTGCGTTAATAAGCTTTGCTTGTAATACTCCACAATCATTGGTAGGTATTGCTCTGCAACATGTGTATCTGATGCCGATAAGTTCGGTAATTCCAGCAACGTTTCAGCATATACACAGGGAGGAAAATTAGATTTCATGAGTTACCTCCTTTTGCTCTGTGCGATTTGCGCTTCGGATCACCACGCAATGCAATTCGCTCAGCCATTGACGCAATACGATCTAACACAGCATCGGCAATCGTCTGTTCACCAATTGCTTCATGCCATTTGTCGAAATCATATTGACTCGTGATCATCAGTGAGCCAACTTGTTCGCGGCGCTCAATTAACTCATACAGCATTTGTCGTTGTTTATTGGTAAGTGGGAACAAGGCCCAGTCATCAATGACTAAGACATTAAATTTACTGAGTTTTCTTAAAAACTGCGGATGCGTACCCTCTTTTTCATGTAACGCAAGGTCGAATACCAGGTCGTTAAAACGCCACATTCGAACACTATATCCGTGCATTAATAGCTTATTGGCAATCCCGCATGCCAATGTGGTTTTGCCTGTACCTGAGCTGCCGGTCATTACTTGATGGGAATGCCCTTTAACCCAATCGGTTTCACACGCCTTGTCAATGAGGTATTGCACTTCCTGCGTTTCACAGCGATAGTCGAAGTCCTCAACCAGCGCATCAGGCCACCTTAGCTTAGCGGCCTTTTTAAGCCTTGCCTGTCTACTAACGGCAAAATAATTTTCCTGTGAAACGGCGATATCGTTCAGCACATTACAGACAGCTGTCGTAGAAATAGGCTCCTGCAACTGGAGCTTCTCAATCATCTGTGCAGCCCCCAGCCATTTCAGATCAGCGTACTTTTTGGCCACAAGTTTAATATTCATGACGACCTCCCCATATTCTGAAAGTGCTGCGGAGCGTGTAAATTCTTATGCTTACCAACAAGCGATATATCCGCGCCAGTATCCTCATAAAGACGAGATGCCAGTGTGTGCCGCAAAGATGTAGGAGAATATTTATCGTAAGTAATGCAATAACGAGCCGCCTCTTCCATTTCTTCAGCGGTATATTTATTTGCTAACGATTGCACTGATTTACACGCCTTGTTGGCGACAATATCTCCATCAGCTTTACCAGCAAACAGTTGCTGAATAAATTGTGTTGTTTGTTCCCCGACAGTTTCAGCCCAACGAGTAAACTCGGACTGTGGTAGCCGTACCATGCCTTTGTGACTGGCATGAAGATGACGTGTTTCGACCGTTTCCTTGCCTTTTTCGAACGAGCGTTTATGCACAACAGGGAATTTATTGGCATGTCTGATAGTTACTTCGTCTTGTGTAATAATGACCTCTGCTTTATTATTCGCCCACCGCCAGGGCACAGAATATAGGTGCTCCTCAAACATAACCCGATAATTGCTGGGAATGGTACAGCCAAAAGCATGCTCGATTGGTTTAAAGGGTTTGGCGGGCAATGCCGTTAGTGCTGGTTTATCGCCACTTTCAAATAACTCACGTCGAGATACGGAACGCTTTTGAAATTGCAGGGCGTTCAGCTTATCGCACTCTTTTCTGAGGTAATCGTTTATTTCATCTGAAGTCCGGAACGCCATAGACTGCATATTGACCAAAACCCGCTCAGTGACAAATCTAACGGTTTCTTCAACAATTCCCTTATCTCTGGGCTCACCGGGCCTTGCCGGCATAGCAATAAATCCATAGTGTTCCACGAAGGCAGCGTACATGAGATTGAGTTTCAGGTTTGGCCGAGGCTGGGCAGCAACGGCTTTAGGGTTGTCCGGTATGCCAATTTGAGGTACACCTCCAATGTAGTTAAAAAAGGCTTTTGTTCCAGCGATCCAATCGTTGGTTGTTTGACCTGGAGTTGCATAGGCAAGAAAGTATTTTGAGTAGCACAGTACGCCAACGAACACAGAATACCAGACCTTTTTAGCTGAATTATAAGGAGACAAGCACACTATTTCGCCACAGAAATCGAACTGAGCTTCCTCGCCAGGACAATGTTCTAACAATGCTTCCAGTTTGGTAGTCTTCAAATACTCTTTGAAATGTTGATAGAGCGTGCTGGGTGCATAGGCTGTTGCAGGATCTTCTCTGGTATATAAGGCAATTAAATTGTAGATTGTCTGATGTTTCTTTGTCAGCGCTTTGACCCAGACTGCAAAGTCCGGCAACCGCTTTTTTTGCAACGCCAGTGGGGCCCACGGCGCCAATAACAGGATGAGCTCATCGTCATCACGTTGAGCCACTTGCTCATACGTTAATGACAACTGAGTTATCAGTTTTAAATCTCGCCCGACAGTCTGGTGAGAGCAACCCAGCATTTCGGCTAATTTGCGATTGCTGTAATTCGTTTTAGATCGGATGCGCAGTAATTCACGCACTCTGGCGACAGAATTCATCTTTGATCTCCTGTTTACAATGTGAAAAACAGGCGCACAATGCCACTACTGATGAGAACACCAATATTTGACATAACCGAATCTTGGGCTAAGCTAACAGTGTCTGTTCGAGAAAATAGACACTGATTTGAAAAACCTTGCGAGTACCAGTCGCGAGGTTTTTCGCTTTATGCACCTACAAATTTATTTACGCTTTATATTGTCTCTCCTCGCATTAACCGCTTGCGTTGCCAGCCATGCCGCAACATCTTTTACCAATGCGTAATAACCGTGCCTGTCTTCAAGCCTGAAAACAGGTACCGGTAATTTTTTACGTGTTAACGCCTGCCTGTATGCATCAAGGCTGCTAAACCCTAGCGCCATTTGCAGCTTTTCGCCTGACAGCATCGGGGTTTTGTACAGCTCATATAAATCGCGCTCCAAGGCATGGGCGAGCCTCTCTATGTCTTCGTCTACGTTATCATGCATTGCCACACCTTATTTGAGATATAATATCTAAGACTAGACGCCAACCGCTAAGTGCAAATAGCGTTATCACATTGAAAAATAACAACATATCTGTAGTTTGTTGCGAAATAACACTAGGTTCGGCAAGCAAAATGACCAGGGTGAACTGAACCGGGATTAGTGCTAAGGAATGAGTATTTAAAACAATTGTTTAGGCAGAACTACAGCGAGAAGTTATGCGCCCGGAAAACAACACAAATGCATAGTAAATACATTTGTTTTGTTGGCTTGCACCAAAATAGAGCAATATTTGCGCTGTTAAGTTGAGTATTATGTACCCATTACAACTTAGATATTACCCGCGGGTAGCACCTGAATTTAAGAGGCTGGCAACGTCCGGACTTGTTCAATATTTAATAAAGCGAGCCCATGTATCGTCTGTGGCACAACTAGTCAGAGCATTTAAACTGTCAGGCAACGATAACGCCATCTTAAGCGAAGAAAAATCGTGCTTCTGGTATTTAAAAAATCAAGGGCAGCCTATAAGAAGTCGCCATAAAATTGAAAGAATTGAAGCCATGTTCCCAAAAGCGCATAAGCTACTGGATCATGTAATTTTTGAGTTACTAACCCTCGGAAAATATATTGACGGGCCTACTATGCAACATGAGTTGAAGTACATTCCGCTGCCGTATTTCATAACTCAATTTAAACGAAGGGTTATCCTCCCCAATAAACTAAGCACAGACAATGCCTGGCCAACATTCAAATATCTTGACCAGCTAAGTAACCAGTCAGATTTTAACTCGCTCACATGCCTGCTTTATTACTATTACCTGAGCCAATGCACACACACCAACTTACCCTGCTTCATGGAAAGACTGCTTCTGAAAGCGTCAGAAAATTTAGCGCGGCGCCTTACTTCTTCGTATATCCAAACCCACTTAACAAAATCTATTTCATCCACTTTTTGCCGTTAACCCAGATCAGACCACAGGTCCGCTGCCCATAATTGTGGTCCACAAATTTCAGAGTTTGGTCCAGGCCGAATAGAATGGGTGGATGATTTGAGCATAATATGCAGCTGCATATTATGTGGGATTTGGACCGCGATTCTGATTTTTACGGCCAGTATTCTATTTTTTGTGGACCAGCATTATGGAAATTTGGACCAATACGCATGTTCGGGGGAGCAAGTAGCAAAACGGGTCACAACAGTCCTTAGCTGCCCAATCTTGTATGGTTACACGAGTGTTATTAACACACCACGCAGATCTCGATGCACAAGAAAAAAGCGCTCACTGAACGCCGATTTAGTTGGAACTATTTCACATGGAGACTGCACTGTTGCCGCTATAAAATCTCTGCCATATGTGACAGTGCCACTCAGCCCCCAAAGACATCACCTACGATTCTTGGCTATAAGAATTTCTCAGCCAATGCGCGTTTTCCTTTGGGGTCTGAAGTTTCTATAAGCTTCCTGTTTGGATAATAGTACCCTGATGTGTATAAATCATACTCTCCAATGTTCACGCGAATACTGAGCTCTGTTCCATCACCCCATGTGTCTTTAATTTCAGCTTTACAGGTCTCATCCCTAAGGTTGAACTCGAATTTGCAACTGCCAGTTTCAGGTCTGCTATTGAGGGCTGCATTTAACAAGGTTTCGCTAATCTTTGTCCGTTTTTTTGCAGGTAGCATGTCCAGTGATACTTCCTTTATTGGACCGTACATACCGCTATTATTCAGCGCTTCAAGTATCTTGCGCATGTGAATTCCCGTATGTTGATTCACAAGTACTGATGAGCGGGAGCCGTGAGGCGAACCAAGTAGTTCTCCCCTGATGTTCCACCATGTCTCTGCTACCTGTGCATCACGGGCATGTTTGACCAGCTTTTGCGCGCACCATGCAAGCGCGTCTCTGCTTCTGATCGTACCATCCGCTTCAAGTTCTATGTCTAACGCTACAACAACAACGGGATATGCCATATCGTGGTATAACGAATGTTCAAATCGGTAAGCGTGAAGTTGCCCTGGCGCTATTTCATTCACCGAGTTAACGAGTCTATCAGCAGAATCTGACGAGTAAGGGCAGGTGACAAACCCTTTTACAAAGGTCTGCGTGTGATCGGCTTCTTTATAAGCATCAATTTGGCCTACATAACGACCGTCATCATCGGAAGGGGGGAGCGTAATAATTGGGTGCCACTCTGGATAGCTATCTACAGCATTGCCCAGTTCATTGACCAGCTTTTCAAAAGCTATCTTTCCAGCCTCTTTGTCTGCCAGGTTCTTGGTTAGGTATTCCAGGGACTCTGCATTAGTTTCCGCGACTGCGGCAGGATATCGAAATTCCAAACTGTACCACCTTTTACGTAAGCTGCATTAATTACGTAAAATATATGCTTGACGCGTTTTCATTTCAATACGTATTTTCTGTATTTAATGTTTTGATGCTACTGATAAAGTCACACGGACCAGTGTGTTTGCAATAACATGGAGCAGACATTGAGAATGGAATATTGCAATCTTCCCCTTGATCTACCCAAAATATATAAATGTTTAATGGTATATTTGTATATTTATTTAATATCAATAGCTTAACTGTTTTTCGGGTCGTGTTACTTTCAATGTTTACAGCAAATGTCAGGAGTGAGTGATGGAACATGAAAAAACATCGATGGGTAACCTGGAGCAGCCGACAGGTGAGTTTTTGGGGCGTCTCGTTTCATTAATGATTGAGTTAAATGACACTGGTAAAAATCCGGCGCTAGACATGAGCCTTTATGGCGTAGAACTTGAGATAAAACTAAAGTACCTCCCTGGGAAAACATTGGCAAAGGCAGCACACATCGACTCCCCACAAGTTTCCATTGAGCAATCATCATGCGGGCTTGATCGTCAAGTGAGTATTAATGGGCAAGCTATAGGGTACATCACGTATGACTATGAAGAAGCCTTTGTGTTCAAGCCATATTTATCGTTGCGTAGCGAGGAATTGGCCTCGGTGGCCAATGCAATGAAGCTGTTGAATGACTGAGCTCGGCACTCTTTTTTGTAGCGGAGGTAGGCCACCAACTTGTATATGTGGTGGCTCTGGGTTGGCCAGCACATTAGTTTCAAGTGCTGTGTTCCATCTTTTCAGTCATGTCGGGTTCAGGTGCTTCTACTTCCAGCTCTGTAAATCCCGCCTCAAAACCACATCCGTTGCAGGTCATTAGGAGCAATTTCATATCCCCACTAAAGCGGTGATCGACAGATCCGCACTCAGGGCAGGCAAAGGTGCACTCTTCGCTTTTTGATGTCGGAAAGCGTTGCGAGATCACATTCTCCCAAAGCGTGGCCGGGCACTCTAAAAATGCCACGTCCGGCGCATCTGGACACAATACCCCGTAAAATGTATTGCCCAACTGACTGTAAGATGCGTCTCTGTCCCACTTATAGCCTTTCACATCCCATTTATCCATTAAAGCGCGGTTTTTCAAAGTCAGTAGCCTATTGGGTATGGAATTGACGGCATGTTGTCTGCTTTTTGCTCCATCTGAATAAAACTCCCGTGCGCTTCTGGCCGCCAAAAAACAAAAATAGTACGCCTGTGCGACAGAAAAGTGATTCAGTATTTCTCTGAGTGAAAGCTTCGTTTTATCTGGGGGGGCCGGTAACCTGAACGAAATAAGCAGCTCTGTGACGTACCGTTCAAGATCTGCTTCCGCCAGCTCGAAGATAAATTGTTTAATATCGTCTTTATAAATCTCATTCGGGTATGCTGATAAATCAGCAAGTAGCATTTCCTGTACTTCATCCAATGACAATCGATTTCCAGTTGTGCCAGCTACGTTTACAACCCAACTTACCTCAGTTAAATAAAAAGCCATATGTTCCCCCGATTCGGAGAACGCATCTAACTGTGAATCTGGATTAACAAGCAAGATTTGTTTTTCATACAGTGACTCTATAATTTGCCTGTCCATCGTTTCTGTCGGAGTGAACCGGGCATGGTGGAATGCCACCGGCTTCAGAACATCATTGCCCATTTTGCCTTGCATCTGACAAAGCGCCAGCAAATAGCACTTATCCATAAAGTTCAAAGATGAGTAGGGGTAAGTGCTATATTGCTCCAATGCATACTGCTGGTTTATTCGTTCTACCTTTTCCTGCTCTAGACGCGCCTTCTCATCTAATCGATCCTGAACACATGCATCACAAGTACAATAGACAGTGTTAAAATGATCCTCATAGACAGGACGCTTATGCTGGCACTTGCAGCAAAAGTAAGCTCGTGTTCTTAAATTATTACTTTTGGTCTGCCTTGGCTCATACATCGGGATATTACAGGTCGGACAGATCATGTCGTTTTGCATGATGGGTGGGAACACCTTGTACAGATTCTGAGGAGTGCAAGCCAGGCCATATTCCTCAATGAGTGTCTGGTTTTTCTCTCCTGATCGGTACTTCTCATAGAGTTCTTCGATCTGCTCACTGGTCAGATGTTTTATTTCATCAGCTATCGTAGTTGACATATTTCTTTTCCATAGATAGGACCAGGCATCTAGGTACCTGGCTTAACCTGTTACACCCAGTTTTGCGTTTTCTCTGTAAACGCAACACAATGAATTTTGTTGATCGAAAGCACTCGCTGGCCTGGACTCGTCGTGAGCGATTCCGGCAGCATATCTTCATAAACATAGAGGGATGCCCCCCGCCCGATATTCTCTATCACGGCTGGCAAAGCTTCTTTATCTACAACACATACCGTGGCTTGCATATTTGACACACCAACGACCACGCGCTTGCGAGATACCCCTAACCGGCCTAACCTGAGGCATTCAAACTCCCCTGCTCTGTCCATCATGTCTGAAAGGGATACCATCTCAACCGTTCGGATCGCCATCTTAGCTTTGGGGTATAAGCTGTCCCACTCTTTTTCCGCAAAAACCGATTTACTAATGAGCGTATAGTCTTCCTGGCAGGTCGACGTGAACGCATGCCAGTTTGATAGCAATGGCTTCATGGCCTGCATTTTGATAACACAGGCGGCTTCTAATGGTGGCATGTTGCTGATGGTATGCGGGATCCGCTTCGTTGTGTACACTATGTGATTGTAGTTGGCCAGCAATGACATACTTCTCAGCAGCGAGGTAACTTCATGCTCCCGGCTTCTATTGCCAATATTGATTTTGCAACGGTCGAACAAATCAAAATGATCGTTGTCATATTCGACCAGCAACCCAATGTAGTTTTTTCTCGATGCATCAGGAGCACCGTCGATGGCAAACATATAAATATTTCGAGCAAATTCACCCATGTCATACGCGTTACGCATGATCCTGAGTAGTTCGTCTTTGGCACCGTAAGTCGTAGATGGCAATTTGTGTCGTACAACGGTCGAGCGTGTATTAGCTAAAATTAGCTCTACAGGGGGAGTGTTCATTGTGTTTTCCTCTGGCGTTAGCCGTTTTCAGATTTAAACCGGGTGTGCGATTGAACTAAGCGCTCAAAACACACGAATTCACTGTAACACAGCCAATAACACCACGTAAATTATACTACTACCCAGATAGTTAAGGAGTTTGATGTATGGTGGGGCGGCTCTCAAGTGTACCCTCTACAGTTCCACAGTGCATGCCTGTACTTGTTTCCACTGCACTTCCAAATCAGTAATTATGTTTTATCTGGATGCTGCACGCGCCGAGGTAGTGTTCAATTTTCTGTGTCATTTCGATAAGTTAAGATACAAAAAGAGCAATGACTCATGACTACACAAAAATTTGATTTAGATTCTGTATTGAAAGCGCTTCAGGACGGCAAAAACCTCACTGGTAAAGATGGAGCGCTCACCCCGTTGATAAAACAGCTCACTGAAGCCGCAATGAAGGCTGAGCTGGAAAACCACTTAGCTGAAAGCTCCGAGCCCAATCGTAAGAACGGTAAATCCACTAAAACGGTCAAAGGGCCTACTGGTGCATTCGAACTTGAGACGCCTCGGGACCGAGCTGGCACCTTCGAGCCGC
>NZ_JAKRFZ010000032.1 GCF_022347765.1 Pseudoalteromonas sp. OOF1S-7
GAACTCATTTGGGGCGCTGAACAATCAGTTAAGCCCGGATATATGTCAGAGCAACACATTTATAGCGGACTGGACCAAACATCAGGCATGGCAAAGCGGGTAAAATAACGAACGAGATAACGAAAATTCGCTATCTTGCAGACCTACTCGGCTTGACATCGCTGGAGCGTCCATATATGTCTGCTAAATATCCACTCTCAAAGTCTTAATTAGATCAAAGGTTAATTCAGAGGGAAGTGAGACTGTTTATCGCGTGGAAGGTTCAGGTAACCAAAGGTTATTTATAAATTCAGCTGGAGAAGTGTCCATAAAGGGACATGCTATGCTGTTTCTTAATTTTGGCGATAGAAATAGAGCTGAGGCTTTTTTGCAGCAAAGATTAGCGCAAGGTTTTTCTGATACAAAGATGAAATCATTTCAGGTAGCTAGTGATTACGCCGAGCAAGTGAAAAGTTTAGCTGTCCCTGAACGTTTATCGAAAAGATTTCCAAATTTGCCTATAAAAGTTGATCCAACTAAGGCGAATAATCAAATCGGATTGAAGAACAGGCAGATTGATTTGTTGAAATATGCAATATTACAAGGTACAGGAAAGGTTGAGTAATGAATATACTTGATGATGAATATCTTCATATTAAAAATAATACCTTGGACGGTATTGATACTTGCGGATTATTGAAAATTAAGCTGAGAGTGAGGTGCAATGGTGATGCTGCTCAAGTACTAGATAGAGCTAAGGAAGTAATGTTGACATTGCTTTCATGCACAAAAGGTAAATGTTTTCAATATATTAAATGGACTAATGCTCTACCTAGCTGGTTTGTTCAATGCTGTGGACGTGAGCTTAGCTCTGATGAGTTAGAAGAATATTTAAGCAAATGGCGTTTACTTAGCCCTGAAGAGCAAGAAAAAATGGAAAACGAACAAGATTGGAGCCTTGATGATTGGTTATATTGGCTGGAACCAGAACAAAGAACTTGGTATTGGTGGTCAAGCAATCGATTAAACGACGATCTTTTTGAGCTGGTGATTGTTGTCAGAGATTGGCCAACAGCAATTGGTTCATTGGAATGGTTACTCAAAGCAAGTGGGGCTAATGACGTGGCCTTGGTTTAATAAAGCTTTGAATTATTGACACCCAGCCATAATCGGCGCTCAGAGAGCGCCGTTTTTCTCATAGATAAAGGCCAGGCATTTAACAGTGCCAAAGAGTTTGGTGTCTGGTTAGGGCTCACGCCCAGACAATATGCTTCCGCCGATAAAAGCGTTCTGAGCCATATCACCAAGCGAGGGGACAGATACCTGCGCAAGCAATTAATCCACGGTGCGCGTACTGTGGTCACGCATGCACATAAAAAAGACGACGATTTAAATCGCTGGATCAGCACCTTGAAAGAGCGAATTGGTATAAATAAAACCATTGTGGCCACTGCCCACCGGCTGGCCAGGTTGATGTGGATACTACTACAGAAAAATGAGCCGTATCAGCCACAATATACACAATCGGGGGCGACACAATGTATCAAGGTTTAGGTTGTCAGGTGAGCTCGGAGCAGACAAGGGTCATTGAACCCGTGTGGGTGTAGTGAGCCACTGACAACCGCTTATCTGTTTGCCAAAGTACGATGACAAAAGGTCCAACCCTGCCTGTGTAAAACCCGACGACGGCACGGTCGTTACAGACCGAGTGGGTGTATTAATTTTAGGGTGTGCAGGCTCGGAACTCATTTGGGGCGCTGAACAATCAGTTAAGCCCGGATATATGTCAGAGCAACACATTTATAGCGGACTGGACCAAACATCAGGCATGGCAAAGCGGGTAAAATAACGAACGAGATAACGAAAATGCGCTATCTCGCAGGCCTTCTCGGCTTGACATCGCTGGAGCGTCCATATATGTCTGAGGTAATCCATCTCTGAGGTAATCCATCTTAAGCGAAGAGCAAAGGAAGACGGAACCGGATTTGAAACATCACTTGCTAGTTTTGGAATGGATGTCTGGGGTAATCTACACAATGCAGATGTTTCTAAGCGAAGAGCGAAGGAAGTCGAAACCGGATCTGCAGCATTACTTGCTAGCGTTGGAATGGGTGTCTGAGGTAATCAGGTAGGTGTCTGAGGTAATCAGGTAATCCATCAGAGGTAATCTCAGGGGAAATCTTCTGGGTGTCAGGAGAAATGCACATCAGGAGAAATGCACAGGAGAAATCTGCATCAGGAAATCTTGACACAGGCGAGTTTGGCAATGGCCGCGCCTAAAAAAGCGTGGTTTACGTCGTAAATGAAACATTCAAAGGTGATGTTAATGTCAGCAGGAGAAAGTGTGGACTGCAGTCACTGCCCACACGTTAAAATTGAAATAGCTTATCTTACATAGATTTGTATGTTTTCTGGTGCGTAGAACATTTTACCACTCGTCGCAGTGCCGTATTTACCGTTGCGTTCCGTGGGTTTAAAATCGAGATTATAGATAGTAACTGTTGTGAAATAAGTTCCGTTATTTGGATTGCTTAGATAGGTGTAATCAGAGCCTGTATAGGTACATCCGGGCTCAGAGTGAAAAACAGGCGTGTTTGCTAAATCGTCTACTAACACCTGACAATTTGCAGTATCCAGCTGTGCAAGATCAAACACAACATAATTGTCGTTGTTGCCGTCCGTTATCATGATCTCCGTGGCATTCGATTTTAGTGCTTGCCAGACACCCACATCAATATAGTGGTTTTTTTGAGTTGTTGGATCTGTGAGTTCCTGAGTGCGAGTGTGGGATGCACCGCCATTCTTTTCACGGGTGTTAACCAGTGTCCACCCACCTTGAGCAATTTCCATATTGCAGTAAACGGCTACAGAAGTTGGGATCCCATCTTGAGTAAGCTCAACTGTGTGGATCCCTGATTGCGCCATTGGATCTTTTATTTTTACTTCGTCACAAGACTGACCATCAGCACCTGTAGCCGATTGCAACATCAGCTGGAAGTCGCCAGATTCTAGGTTATTGTTATACCAGGTACCCTGATATAACCCATTAGACATGAGCTTGCCAAGATAATGTTTCTTGATATCACCATCAGTTGCGGTGAACTCGATCATATTATCATTGTGAAGGTATTGGCCCTTAATCACACTGTTGTCAGATTTGAGTAAAAAATCTTCTTGTACTCTCAGTAATTCAGAGCTGGACATTGTATACCCGGCGTCTAACTGTCCATCCAGAATCGTATCTTCCTTAAGGTCAATATATTGCGGTGTGGCGTAGCTGTATGAGCTGACCAAGGAAAGAAGTAGTAGGTGCTTTTTCATAATAATTCCCTATTTTATTTCTATTGTATGATAAAAAACGGCTAGTACTAACATGTAGTAAGTAGCCGCTTCAATGTAGTGATTTTATATGAAATGGGTAGCTATTTCGGTGACTAAGATCAATTTTAAGTGGGGTATAATTTAGCAATAACTCCGTTACCCCGGGCACCTGCGAGCCGAGTATTACTCAAAAGTAAATCTCCAAAATATGACAACGAATAGAGTTGCATAATTATTGCTAGCGCCTCGTCTACGTCTAAACTAAACAGAACACTTGCCCATAGCGCTGAGCGTGTCCAAACGCGCTTGCTTCGGTTCTATACTTAATTACTCACGTCTAATCAAGGTAACCCCAAAGCGACGGATAAGGAGGCTAAATGACGCAGAACCGCTCAAATCAAGAGTATACTCATGTTAAGCAGCTGCTGAGTAAGATGGAGCCTGAGATTGCGGCGAGCTTTAGCTATAAACAGCGTAAAGCCTTGCATAAAGCCATTAATACTCGCGGCTGGAACGACCATGCTATTGATTTCAGGCCAACACTGGTGATGCCATTTTTGCCCTGGAGTTTCTATATTGTGTTCCTGGGCGGCGTGAATAAACGCAGCCTGAGCAATACAGAGCGGCTCACAGCGGCCATTATGTTCCTGATAAGCCTACTGATAGTGGGCGTGATCTTGGTGGGTCTGGTACTCGTTATTCTCTATTTGCTTAAATCCTGGCTGGGAATAGATATTTTTGCGGATGAATCTTTAGGGCTGTGGGACTATTTTAAAACGCTCTTTGACTGACTAGCCGGTATCTTTGCTTGTAAATATAGACACAATCTGACTGCGCTCATAGTACACAAGTCTAGCGCTGTCATTTAAGATTGCGTGATAAAATTTCAATAGAATAAATAAGATAAAAAACAAGTACCTAAAAAGTAAGGTCGAAAAATCACCTAGGTTGCCTTGTTTTTTGTTGCTAATTTCAGCACATTGTTTAACCGATGAGCATAGCCATACAAGCGTGCCGTCATCACCATTCGATTAAACAATAGAGAAATACAACAGGAAACAACATGAAACTGAAAAAGGTTAAATTAAAAACGCTGAGCACAGATAACAATTTAAATGCGCAGCAAACCAAAGACATTGCTGGTGGCGCAAGTGCTTACAGTAAAGACTACGGTGCGTGTTACACGGCCCCTGCATTTTGCCCAACGGCCTATATTTGTTAACAATGCTTGTTTTGCCCGGCCTCAGGCCGGGCAAAACGGTGAGCCATTTTTAAAACAGCCTGTATTTATCGCCCATATTCAGGCACTATCAAATAGTGCTGGGGTAGGTTATCTGACTTTATTGTAGCTCAACAACAGACCACTCAAATAAACAAAAGTCGTTAAATTATCAGCGTATTGAACGCGTCTTTTGCTTGCTGGCTTTGCAATATCCTGCCATGCCCCAGACCCTGAGTTTCTATGAGTTTAACCCGGCACATTTGTGTGGCGGCCTGTTTAGACACTGCAAATTGCGCAAACCGGTCATGCTGATCATGCACGATCACACAGTGTGCATTTTTGTTTTTTAATTTCTCAAACGGGTCAACAGACGTCATTGGGTAGTTGTATTCATTTTCGACCTTGCTGACGACGGAGCGAAACAGCCGCATTGAATAACCCGAACGCTCAATACTGCCAAACAAATTGCTGACATAATCCAGCACGGGTGCAATTAGTAGCAGCGGTTTGTCGGCAAGTTTTGGGTGCTTACATTCAATCGCAGCGGCACAGCCCATACTGTGGGCGATAACACCTTCAACATGCTCTGTGCTGTCGAGTACAGCTTCAAGTCCGTATACAAAGGCAGGCAGGTGACCGACCGAGCCTTCACTGTTGCCATGGGCTGGGTGGTCAAAGGCCAGTGCTGTGTAGCCTTGCTGAGCGATGTGCTGCATCAGAGGAAAGAACTGATTGGCACTGCCAGACCAGCCGTGGGTTAACACCCAAACCGGACCACTGCCAATCTGGTAGGTTTTTAGTAAGCCTTCTTTTGAAGAAATACTGCCCTCAACCATTTCATTTGGTGCGGCATGCTTGGGCTTAGCCCTGACCGGCGTAAGGAGCAGCTTAGTTGCAGTCTTTTCGGCATGTCCAGGCGCTATTCTGTGGTGCGCACGGGTCATTACATTAAGCATATGCTTTTTGAAGTTAAATTTGCTGTCTGATTTAAAGTAAATCTTGTCACTCATTTCTCTTTCTCCACGAAAAACACCATAGCCAGTTAACTTTAAAACGAACGGTCGTGCTATTAATGCGTTCAAAAAAAGGCTGAAGGTGTTCAGCCTGGGGTTTATCCTGTTTAGTCTAAACTACCGGATAGCTTAAACAATTACTTCCAGCTCTGTATCTGGCGCTCTACGCCATGCCAGAACCGCTGTGTGCTTTCTTCCTGTCCATGCATTGAATGATACAGGTGGGCACTCAAATACATGCCATATAACTCAAAAGTGGCTTGCTCCGGTGCCAGATCAGCCCGAAACTCGTTGTTCTCAATGCCTTTACCTATCTGGATTTGCAAATAGGTTAGCCAATTTTCAATGCCTTGCTTGAGCACTCGCTGAGCGGCAGATTCGTCGGCACATTTTTCTCGCCAGGCGTCCAGGAACATACAGCTACCCTGGAATGATTGATTCCAGTTTAACCAGTGATGTAACAGCGCCTTTATCTTCTCTTCATAGCTACGGCAGTTATCCGCCCGAGCAGGCACAATAACGCGTTGTAAAAAAATATCGTTGGCAAAATCAACAACTGCCGCCTGCAGGTTCTCTTTTGAGTTAAAGTGTGCGAACAAACCGCTTTTAGACATACCGCACTGTTTAGCCAGCTCACCAATCGTCAGACTTTCCAGACCACTCTCACTGGCCAGCGTAAAGGCCACATTTAAAATGTTATCGCGGGTTTGTTTGCCTTTGCTCATACACTACTCACTGCTATGTTGCATATATTTATAGCACGACCGTTCTTTTAATGATAGTCAAAGTTTAAGTAGCGTGTAAGGGCATGGGTAGCAATGGCCATAAGCTTGATACATATTGAGTGTCAAACTAGCTAAAAGTTAGCCAGAACAACTAACATGCATAATCCCCTGTGGCTTCCATTTTAAAATGTTATTAAAATTCAATGATATAAATTTTGGTCTGTATTTTGCTCCTGTATGCGATTTTAAATCGGAGAAAATCTTTGAAAAAGTTGTTTATCGCGATTTTACTATTGCCTGTGTTCTGGATTTTATTACCAAAACAAGAAGCCATCAGCCGGGACAAGAAGACGTTTAACGCATACATCAAGGCTGTTATGGAAGAAGCGGCCATCCCAGGACTGGCGATTGCCAAAATTGACAATGGTGAAGCCACACTTCATACCTTTGGCTTTGCGGATGTAGCGCAAAACAGGCCGGTGACACAAGACACCTTGTTTAATATCGCTTCAATCAGCAAACCCATTATGGGCGTGGTGCTGCTTCAGTTGGTAGAGCAGGGAAAACTAGATCTCGACCGGGATATTAACGACTATTTACCGTTTAAGGTTGATAACCCCAAACGAGAGAATGAGACGATTACACTCAGGCATTTGGTGACACATACCTCCGGGATTGCAGATTACTATGATGTAAACAGCTTCACGGCAAATCGGGATCCTGAAACGACCTTGGAAGCGCACTTGAAGTCATTACTGACACCCGGGGGGCATCTGTATGAGCAAGGGGCATATTATCTGGACCATCAACCAGGCACTCATCGCAAGTATAGCAACCTGGCTTCTGCTCTGGCGGGTTATCTGGTCGAGACAACCACGGGTGAAAGCCTGGCGCAGTACAGCATAGATCATTTGTTTAAACCACTGGGAATGGACAACACCCGCTGGCGATTAGAAGGCCTCCCATTTGCAGAAATAGCAGTGCCTTATGAAGTGGAATCCTGCATTCCCTATACGCCTGTATGTGGAGATTTCGAATCACCTAAATTGAATTATGTGATTAACGAGTACTTTAATCCGCCCATTGCATTCAAGCGGTTTGTGCCACAGCCTCACTATGGTAACCCACAGTATCCTGACGGTGGGGTCCGCACCAGTATCAAAGAACTCAGCCTGTTCCTGACCCAGCTGTTAAAAAACCAAACTATAACCGGCGAGCCACTTCTGTCAGCTGCAATATTTCAGCAAATGATATCGATCCAGGTACCCGAAACTGTATCAAAAGGTCAACGTTTCTTCTGGCGCGACAACAGCATGGGGTTGATAGGACATATGGGCTCGGATCCTGGTGTATTCGCAGCCATGTACTTTGATCCAAACAACAAAAATGGGTTTATTATTCTGATGAATCGGGGACTGGACACTAAATCGGGCAGCGCCATGAAAAGTATCGCGGTCAGATTAATGCATCAAGAGTCTGATGTTAGAGAGTTGCGTTAAGAGAAACGACATGGAAGTCGCTGAAAATACTGAAGGACTAAGTGAAAATAAGAGTAGAAAAAAGGGGGAGAAGAATGGTCGGCATAGCAGGATTTGAACCTGCGACCCCTGACACCCCATGACAGTGCGCTACCAAGCTGCGCTATATGCCGACTTGGTTGCCACTATAATGATTTTTATTGGAAAGGCAACACCAGAGCTGTTTGTTTGAACATTAATTAAACATAAGGGTTTCAAAGGGACGCCCTTTGTACAAAAAAGCAAAGGCCAGGGGTTATGAATACACTGGTAACTTTCCCGAGTGAAGTTAACTGAATTGGAAATGGGCTTGGCGTGTGGTAAACATGGCTTGTCAGAAAGCTTTAAAATACAGCTAACTGACTTCATGATTGACATCGGTTAAGTCTTACCGTGTTGTGAAGCAAATAGCCATTTTACCAGGAAAGTTAAATATGCGTTTTGAAAACAAGAAAGTTGTGATTACAGGAGCCAGTCCAGACTTTGGGCTTACGCTGTCTATATTGTTTGCCAGGCTGGGTGCTGAGTTATTTCTGTCGGCCAGAACGCTTACCAAAGCGAAAGCGACAGCCCGGCAGGTAATCGAAGCGGTTCCCTGTGCCAAAGTCTCGCCGTTTCAGGTCGATGTGACCAAGCCTGGTGAGATTGCGCTGTTTGCACAGGAAGTTGAAGCACTCACGGCTGAAGTCGACATTTTGATCAACAATGCCTCATTCTGGTTGTCTGGCTCAATATTAGAGGTATCCGAAGAACAGATTGTCGAAACTATCAATTCTACAGCGACAGGCAGTATTTTGATGACGCAAAAATTCCTACCACTTTTACAGCGCTCAGCTTCACCAGACATTCTGTTTATAAATAGCACCGCCAGTCTCGAAAACAACCCACGCTCAGTTGCCAGTGAAGCTTTTAGCGCTGCAAAAGCTGCACAGTCCACATTTGCAGATCGGCTTCGGTATCGGTTAATGGGGCAGGGTATAAGAGTGATCAGTATTTATCCGCCCAACTTCGACAATCCATCTGCGCTCAATGGAGCGCACTGGGATCAGCCTCGTTCGCACACTGACCATATGCATCTGACTGCGCGACATGTCTTTGAATGCATCCAGTTCGCTTTATCTCAGGATCGTGTCTGCTCCGTCGATAAAATTGTACTGAGCAATAACAGTATGCTTGCGAATGACAATAATGCGTAAAGAAAACAAATATATGAAATAACAGGTTTTGACTTTTAATTGTGGCGTTGTTGTGGCACGAAGCTTTTGAAGATGAAGATAATGAAATATAAGTATTTGACTGGAGCGAGAAAAGAATGGTCGGCATAGCAGGATTTGAACCTGCGACCCCTGACACCCCATGACAGTGCGCTACCAAGCTGCGCTATATGCCGACTTGGGTTTCACTATAATGATTTTTTGATGAAAGGCAATAAGTAATTGTTTCAAATGGATGTTATTTGTACTTAATGGGTTTGCGTGGAGGTTTGTTGAGCAGTTTACTTACAGAAGAATGATAAAGGGGAGGCAGCCGGGTGACTACCTCCTTTACAGATTACTTGTGCCAGATACCCTTAGGCAGGGTTTTTAATACTTCAGGTTTTTGTGAAGGATCAAAAACGGGGGTTTTGCCTTGTTTTAGTTGGGTACGGTAGTCTTTGGCAAGCCAGATAACAATGCCTGACAACATAAACAGCGCAATCACGTTCACAATTGCCATCAGGCCCATAGAAATATCGGCAAGTGTCCAGATCAGGCCAAGCTCACCTACGGCACCAAACATGACCATAGCCAGTACACAGGCTCTGAATATAAACAGGCCTTTGGGATGGTTATGCTCAAGGAACAACAGGTTGGTTTCTGCATAGCTATAGTTTGCAACAATAGAAGTAAAGGCAAAGAACAAAATGGCGATGGCAACAAAAATTGCGCCCCAGTCACCCACATGCTCAACCAGTGCTGCCTGTGTTAGCTGAATACCTGTTACGCCAGATTCTGGGACGAGCTGGTTCGATAACAGAATAAGTGCCGCTGTGGCACTACAGATAACAATAGTATCAACAAATACGCCCAGCATCTGGACGTAGCCTTGTGAAGCTGGGTGATTCGGATTAGGCGTTGCACTTGCTGCGGCATTTGCTGCACTACCCATACCGGCTTCATTGGAGAACAACCCACGCTTTATCCCCTGGATCATCGCCTGCATCACAGCATAACCGAATGCGCCGCCCGCAGCTTGTTCAAAACCAAATGCGCTGTTGATGACCAACATAAAGACGTCGGGTAATTGGCTTGCATTCATAGCGCAGACAATAATTGCCAGTAACAAGTAAGCGATTGCCATGAAAGGCACTGCCAGCTCCGCAAAGCGGGCAATGGTTTTAAGGCCACCAAAGATAATGAAAGCAGAGCCACAGACTAACAGAAGACCCATTACATATTTAGGTACATCAAAGGCGACTTCGAATGCTGCTGCAATTGAGTTTGCTTGCACGGCATTAAACACTAAGCCAAATGCCAGGATCAGACATAAAGAGAAGAGCACGCCCATCCAACGTTTATTCAGGCCATACTCCATATAATAAGCAGGACCACCTCGGAAGTTGCCATCATCGTCTTTGGTTTTATATAGCTGAGCCAGGGCGCTTTCTGCAAAACTGGTTGCCATACCAATGAGGGCGATTAGCCACATCCAAAAAATAGCACCGGGTCCGCCCAGGTAAAGCGCAACGGCAACACCTGCCATGTTACCGGTACCAACCCGCGCGGCGAGAGAGGTACAAAACGCCTGGAAGGAGGAGATACCGTCTTTGGCGCCACTTCGGCTGTTTGCCATGACCTTAATCATATACGGGAATTGAGTGAACTGAATGAAACCCAGTCGGAGGGTAAAGAAAACACCTGCTGCAATTAATAGGTATATAAGTATATGACCCCACAGCAAGCCGCTTATTGTGTTAAAAAAGTCAGCCATTGGATTACGACCCTTATTATAGATATAGCAGAACGGGTAAATAAGGTGGCGTAATTTAGCACATGACGGCTTTCAACTCTAAGTATTATTGTCTTATCCACAGGTTTTTGTGAGTAACTTGTGTGGCAATTGTGAGGACATATTGGGTAAAAAATTAATTCAAGAAAATCATAAAAAGCGCTTGCGCTGAATTCGAATCTCCCTATAATGCGCATCCATCGACACGGCGGACAGCAAACAAAACGCTAAACAACATGTTGATGGTCATATAAAACTTAGTTTTATTTCTTTTAAATCTGAGTGTTGACAAAAAGAGGAAAGTGATTAGAATGCACAACCCTCAGCGCTAACAGCGCAGCGACATTGAGTCGCACCGGGTAACCGGATTATGTTCTTTAAAAATATGAAGCAATCATCTGTGTGGGCACTCGTACAGATTGAGTTC
>NZ_JAKRFZ010000033.1 GCF_022347765.1 Pseudoalteromonas sp. OOF1S-7
CATTTATAGCGGACTGGACCAAACATCAGGCATGGCAAAGCGGGTAAAATAACGAACGAGATAACGAAAATGCGCTATCTCGCAGGCCTTCTCGGCTTGACATCGCTGGAGCGTCCATATATGTCTGCTACCCCTGTCTCTGCTACCCCTGTCTGCTACCCCTCTGCTATCCCTAGTGCTATCATGCTTCTCTCTGCTAATTTTCATATTGATTTTTGTTAACTAAATGGCGATTAACCAGAATCTGTTATAGTCTCTTTCTTCAAACTTCAATATCATCAATCTCAGTTTTTAATGTTCAATTAAAATTTGTTGCCAATCATTTGCTGTTTCCTTGTTTTCTTGTATGTTTTTTGCTTTTGCTGTATATTTCGCGCCCATTAATTAATAAATCTGAATAATCACCTCTGTACTTTAAAACATCTGCTGTAATCATCTTTTGAATGTTCAGGAATACTTAATGTTTAACCTGCAGGGTTTGTTTTCAGTAACTAAACAAGGAATTTTTCACATTGAATAGCGCTTTGAACAAAGCCAAAAGGCTACATTTCGTTATGTTGCTGTGCATAACACAACTGATAGCGTTTTCCTCAATGGCATTCGCTAGTTCTAAAAGTCTGTTTATCCCTATCTCTGTTGCTGGTAAGCTGATAATAATACCCAGAAAGCTGGATGCCAGTGAATATCAGGCACAATTAACGGTAAGTAATGGGGAAAAACACTTAACCTGGTCTTCCGTGAAAGGTGTCAGTAAATACGCAGTTCAGGTCTTGAACGAGGACGGACAGTGGGAAAACCTGCTGTTCACACATGAATTGTCTGTAAAATTGGATGACAGATTCAATGGCTACCTGCAGGTAAGAGTTGCAGCATGTTACAACAACTCATGCGCTTTAATTGCAGTTGGCAGCGCGATACAAAACATATTTGATACGCAATATGCAAGTGTGACCAGTGCCATTCCCTCTAATGCGTCGCTGGTAAACTCTAGCATGCCCAGTGTTGATAATATTGGTACAATTAAAGGGAGTGCCGGAGTCAGTGGTGGCGGTGCAACATATAGTATACCAATAGAATTAACACCGGGGCGTGCAGGTATGCAGCCAGGTGTATCACTCAATTATTCTTCCCGCTCTGGCTCAGGAATTGCGGGCAAAGGCTGGTCTTTGTCAGCAGGATCTGCGATTACACGCTGTCCGGCCACTTATGCACAAGATGGCTATAGCCGAAACCCACAATACGATCAGAGCGACCGCCTTTGCCTGAATGGTCAAAGACTGGTGGCTATCAGTGGCAGCTATGGCGCAAGCGGCACTGAATACAGAACGGAAATTGACAGCTTTGCCAAAGTTACGCAACACGGCGCAATGAATTCTACATCAAGCTATTTTGTTGTCCGGCTCAAAAATGGTCATGTTAGCTATTATGGTGCATCAGCCAATAGTCGCGATATTCGCTCAACTTACAATGGCACTTATGCCTGGCTAATTGATTACACCCGTGACGCAACGAACAAAAACTTCATTCATTATGAATATGTCGAGTACGGTACAAATGAAAAACTGCTGGACCGAATTAACTATACCGGTAGTAGCAGCTCACACATGGGTATGCATAACATCTATTTCGAATATGAGCAGGCACTGGACCCAACCCGAAAGTACCACAAAGGCATAATGTATGAAAAGACGCAACGGCTAAAGCGTATTGTCACTAAGCACAACACCACGCAAACCAGAGAATATACGCTTAGCTATGTTGCCAGCCTTGCATCGGGTGTAGATCTGCTGTCTTCAGTTGAGTTGTGTTACGGTGCTACGGGCGCTAACTGTTTGCCTAAAACTCGTTTTGATTGGGAAGATCAGGCGCCTGAAATCAGAGGCAGTTTTGTCAATATTAATACAGGCCGAAGTATTTCATCGGTTTTGCCCAATGGCGATCGAAATGGTGATGGTGCTCGAGACTGGCCGGGTTTCTTTATTGATGCAGAGGGTAATACAACAAGTAATAGTCACCCGATGACGCAATGCGAGTTTTCCGGTACGAGTGGCGAAAAGGTGAATTGTCATACGGATACCGCGGATTACAATCTGGACGGTCTTACAGACGACTTTGATTTTGTAGCGGGTTCAGTAGGCTCTAAGAAAAAACTAGTGCTGTATAAAAACAATAAAAATGGTACATCAACTCGGATCAATACCAATATTGAAGTACCTCAGCTGTCTTCTTTCTTACATGTCGGCGACATGAATGGTGACAGTCTGCCAGATCTGGTGATTTACGAAAAAACAGCAACATACTCTGATGATTACATCTATTTTTACTATCATAGTGGTAATTTCTCGACGCCTTATTCCACGTCTTATAAACAAAAACTGTTTACCGTAGGTAAGTTATCTAACTCGGAAAATCCTTCTACCTCCTATTCGATAGGCGGAGACTTTGACGGCAACGGCATACCTGATTTTTATCGTGTGTCTTTACACCGAAATGACATCGGCCAGGGTAAATTGAGTTCCGTACAGCTGACGACATCTAATGGCAGAACGCTGAGTTTTACAAGCAGAACCGTTAACTGGGACGATGAAGATGACTATATTCCTACCTACAATTCAGGCTGGGGGCGTTTCTACCGTTTTGCAGATCTAAATGGTGATGGTCTCAAAGACTGGTTTGGCTGGTACAACCCAAAACAAAATGGCACTAAGTTATATGCAAGGTACAGCCTGGGAGATGGCCGATTTACGGCGCCTGTTTATATGAATGCCAGCGCGTACAGCCGAAAGTTTTACTATTCAGTCAGCTACGGCTTAGAGGGTAATAAGGAACGCGAGCAAAGTGTTAACTTGCCTAAGTATGGTGACGCCATTAAGGTTGCGGATATCGACGCTGACGGCAAAGAGGAGTTGCTAATACCGAACGGGATTGTAGTTGAAGCGTGTCAGAACGTATCCCACTATGAATTCAGAGGAAGTAGTGTCACTGAATTCTGTGGAACAGAAATTTACAATGAGAAGATCCCAAGTGGCCCGGGTACCTACAAGTCAATCGATGGGCGTCACGACCACAGCATTTATTCCTTTGCCAAGCTGGAGCTAAAAGGCAGTGGCTTTGTAAAAGCAGATACCGACTTTATCGGCTCTGTTCGTCAGTCGGCTATGGTCGATGCACAAGGCGATGGATTGCCTGATTTAGTCTTTAACTATGGATGTGCAAGTGGTCCTGCAGGGTCAAATTGCCGCTTTTTGGGTTCAACCCCTTATGGTTATGCAAGAGGCAAGGTCAACATTAGCCGTAACTACGGAACTGGCTCGGGGACAAACGGGAGCCGATATAGACCTCTCGACATACTTCACTCCGTGACAGATGGTATTGGGCTTAAAAGTGAGTGGGATTATCGTCCACTGTCGTCTTCAGTTTCTACGTATATCTCTGGCGCTAACAAGCTCTATAAAGCTGATACACAGGTCGATACAGGGTATCAGAACTTTACATCCAGCATGTATGTGGTAAAAGAGTTTAAGCAGGATAATGGCGTGGGGGGCGACTTTGTACGCCGGTACGCTTACCGTGGCGCGCTGTTTAATAATCAGGGTCGCGGCTTTATGGGCTTTAGAAGCATCATTGAAGCGGATGTAACACGTGGACTGGTCACGCAATCGGACTTTCTTCAGAAATTCCCCTATGCGGGAAGGTTAAAGGCAAAGGCCACTTTTATTGCTGATGAATATACGCTCGATGGCAGAAAGTTACTTTCTACAGAAAGTAATGCCATTGGCCATTCAAAAATGACGTGGGCAGATAACCCGAGTCACAATCTCTCAAAAGTATACAGCCCGTATGTGAATACCAGTCTTGAAATAAAACGCGATATTTCAACAAAGAGCAGACTGGCGACAACCGAGGTAAAAAACACCTCCATTGATGCTTATGGCAACATCAAACGGACGGAGCAGTCGCACGATGACCATTATGGTGAAACGACAGTAGTAACCTCCAGAACCTATGATGTTAGTACATCTAACTGGTGGGTAAATAAACTAACAAGACAAATCGTTACCAAGTCTGCACTGCGTGGAAGAAGTACCACAGATGCGTATATTCTGTATGCGGGTGGAGAGAGATCTTTGGATGTACAAACCTCTCTGACGACCGAATTTAGCGATTTTCATACTTCAAGAAAGGCCAGAACTGTTAAGATCACCGGTTCATCCGGGACAGGTCAGGAGTCATTTTACGTCTTTAACAGTTATGGTTTGCCAACCCGGGTCATCAAAAAAGCCAGTGTCTACAATGATGCCGCATGGACTTCTCAAACGCGGGTTGAAACTCTGTCCTATACCTCAAACGGTTCATCAGCCGCCGACAGTGGCTATTATGTGTATGAAACCAGCAATGCCAGAGGACATAAAACAAGGGTGAATACCGATCCGAAGACGGGTCTTAAAACCAAAGTGCATCAGCAGGTGAGTGCCAGCGAATATGTCACAACAGAATATGGCTATGACCGCTATCTAAGACCTTATAGTCAGAAGGTAGAAGGAGCTCCAAAGGTTTATACTGCCATACAACGCCCGGGGACTTATGCACCCAGAGATGCGGTAATGCAAGTGCTGACGGTTGCAGCAGGCGCGCCTAAAAAGGTTGCCTTTATTGACAAGCTTGGGCGTACCATCCGAACAAAAGTTGAAAATCAGGGCGGCGATTGGATCCTTCAGGATAAAACCTTTAATGCACAGGGATATCCATCATTTGAGTCACAGCCTTATCTGTATGGCCAGGTCAAATATGGCGTTCGATATGGTAACTACGATGAGCTTGGCCGTGTAGACAGCAAGACAGTTGATCAGCAGTGTTCACCATTTTCTACCGGTACGATGGCTACTGAGTATCGCTATAATGGTTTTACAACGACCATTGACGTGTCAGAGAGTTGCTATGGTTTGCATTTAGGCCAAATGAGCCGGACCTATGATAGCCGAAAACAGTTGATTGAAACCAAAGATGCATTAAATGGCTATACGCGCTATTCATATAATGGCCTTGGCTTACCGATTGTTGTACGTGACGCTAAGGGCAATAGCATTGTTGCTAAGTACAACGCATTTGGACATAAAACTCGAGTGAATGACCCTAATCAAGGGGCAACTGACTTCATTTATAACGGGTTTGGTGAGGTTCAAAGAGAAACGCGCAGCAATGGAAAATCTGTTCACTACAATGTTGATTCGCTAGGTCGCGTAGTTAAAAGAGCAGCAACGGGTGAGAGCACATTGAACTACACGTTTGATGCGCACGCTTATGGTCAGTTGAGTAATGCGACAGGCAATGGCGTAACACATAGCTATCAATACGATAGCCTGGGCCGTCCCACAGTACACACGGTAACCGGTGAAGGTCGAACCTTTGCAACAAGCACCTATTACGATGCCAATTATGGTCGTGCCAAAGGGATGCGCTACCCTAATAACCTGACGTTGGAATTCGTTTACGACGAGCGAGGGTATCAGGTTGGCGTTAAAAACAAAGCCAGCGGGTATACTTTCCAGCAGGTGACTGCGCGTGATGTGTTTGGCCAAATCCAGTCTCAGACCTTAGGTAATGGTCTGCAAATGGACAACTACTACAGTCGTCAAAGCGGCCAGATGACGGAGCATTATACTCATAAAAATGGCAGTAACCTGCTGGCAATTCAGTACACCGGCTATGATGGATTTGGCAATCTCAAATCACTGTCAGTAACCTCTGGCAAGCTGGGTGAACAGCACCAGTTTACCGAGTCTTATAGCTATGATGATCTGCATCGTCTTAAGAGCAATGCAATAGGCGGCTATACCACCATCCGTTACAATTACGACTCAGTGGGTAACCTGACAAGCAAATCAGATTACGCAACTCAGTACGATTACACTAATCGTGTTTCAGGGTACACCGGCGGTGGTGTTAATGCGGTTAAACGTGTGTACAAAAATGGCCAATGGGTGGGCTTTAGTTATGACGCTCGCGGTAATATGACCAAAGGTGATGGACTGAGTGCAGCCAGCTATAATGCAATGGATAAACCGACAAGCATCACCAAAAACGGTATAACGGCAAGCTTTACCTATGGTCCGGATCACATGCGCTTTAAGCAGGTGAAAGGCAGCGTAACGAGTTATTATGCAGGTAAGCATTACGAGCTTGAGGTTGAAGGAAACAAGACAACCACCCGCGCTTATATCGGTGATATTGCGGTGATTTCGTCCAAGTCGGGCAGCGTGCCGCAGATCCGGTATTTCCATAAAGATCGATTAGGCAGTGCAAGATTGATCACCAATGCAGATGGATATGTGGTAGCAGAGCGAAACTTTGACCCGTTTGGTAAACCCAGAGCAGCGTCAGGCGGCCTTAAATTTACCGCTCAACTGAACGACTATAAATCAGCTAAAACTCGACGCGGATTTACCGACCACGAGCATTTAGATGATTTAGAGCTGATCCACATGAATGGCCGGGTGTATGACTACAACCTGGGCCGGTTTATGTCGGTGGATCCGGTCATTCAAAGTCCGGGTAACTCGCAGTCGATCAATCCGTACTCGTATATAATGAACAACCCGCTGGGCGGCACAGATCCAACTGGATATTCGTCAGCATGTCAGTCAAAAGGCGCAGATGTCAGTGGTGACTCAGCCCCGGGTTGCGGTGATGCAATGAGCTATGATATGGGGGAAGGTGATAAGCTGATCAAAATGGATAATGGTAGCGTTTATCTTGATCAAGGGGGCGATACACTCATCAAGGTGGACAGTATAAAGCTCAACGGTACCAGTGGTTTAGTAGCAAATATTGATATGCTTAGTGGGAGTGTTACATCTAACCTTGGGTCGCAGGAGAGTATTGGGGCGAGTAATAGTAACAACCAAAGCCAAAATAGTGGATGGGGAATCTGGGATACCATCCAAGCAGGGCTTGATGTTGCCGGCATGGTGCCGATTCTTGGTGAGATAGCTGACTTCGCTAATGCGGGAATTTCCGTAGTTAGGGGTGACTATGAAGGTGCTGCATTATCAACGGCAGCAATGGTCCCATTTGTCGGAAATGCTGCTGGCGCAGCTAAAATAGCAAGGTCGGCAGATAAGGCTGGTGAAGCCCTCACTGCTGGCAAGAAAGGCCCCGACTTCATAGTTGGGCCAAGAGGAACCACCGTTTCAACAAGCCAAACCAAAATGAGGCAGAGTTTTAGCAATATGCCATCAGAAAAGCTCCCAGATGGGAAAGGCATCAAGCACCATATGCCAGATGGCGGCATTGTGCGAACCATGGAACCCACTAAATACGCAGGTCGAAGGGCTTCGTTTACAAACAAAAACGGAGAGCCTGTTAATCCGTTTACAGGAAAACCCCCGCAACCCCCTAGAGGGCTAACAAAGGCCGAGCGTAAACAGTTTGTCCGTTCAAGAACTCATGTAGAGCAAGACTTATGATTGAAAAAATAATATTAGAAGTGCAGCAACACCTTCCATTGAAGGTCTCTTTTAGCTCTTGGAACGGGGATGTGCTGACCATGAGTGGTGAAAATTGGAGTTTTCATACCTTGGGAGCGTGGCGGGTAATCTCAAATGGAGCGGTTGATTTTGCCTGTTGGGATGAAGGGGTTGAAGATAAGATACTAGAAATCCTAGATGCCGAGGTCATAGGGGTTTCGGTGCAAGGAGGGCAAATTGCAATAGACCCAGTCTTTGAGTTGTCCACAGGGAAAAAACTTGAGATATTTACCTCTGAAACCATAGAACCTTGGGTGCTGTCTTTGCCAAATGGTAGAGACTTCTGTGGAGCGTTAACCTAAGAAAACGTAGAAATGTAGTGAGCGCAGCTACGTGGACACCCAACGTTATCTGTTCTTATTATGGGTTCGTTAAGTAGCGGTTGTAGTGCATTTTAGTGTTACACCCGTTTTTCTGACAAAAAACGTACGAAAAAATGAAATACACAGATATCCAGTGAGCTCTGTTCTCAAAACCACAGACCCCTATTGATATCTGTTACTTTTATGGGTTTTTGTTGGGTAAATGTGAGTGCGCTATTTTGTGTAATTTAGGAATGGGTGATGAGATGGACGCTCCTAAATCGGCGTCAATGCGCCAAACTGAGAGTGATATTTACAGTTAACAGGAGCATCCATCATGAATCAAGTTAGCACATTATCTATTGAACTGGCTAAAAACGTGTTTCAATGACTCGCTGTCGATAAGCACGGCAAGCCCTGTTTTTCACGCCGGGTGAACCGTCAGAAGTTGAAAGAAACCATTCAGAATATGCCGCCTTGTAAAGTCGTTATGGAGGCCTGTGGCTGCGCCCACTACTGGGGAAGAATGTGTATCAAAGCGGGTCATAAAGCACATCTGGTGCCTGCGCAACATGTCACCCCTTTTGTCAGAGGAAATAAAAACGATAAAAATTGTACTAGCTCAGACTTGACCTGACAGTTACCCGTTTTTCAATCGGTGATTGTCAGTCTAGATTTGGGCTAAATTCTTTTCAGCCCAGAGCGATTTCCCATCTAATAATGTTTCAAGTGGCGTTCTGCCACAGCATTTTTTTCCTTGATGAGTTCGGTCATTATTGTAGTAATTTATCCACTCGTCCAGGTCCTTTTGAAGCTCTTCCAGAGAGCTATATAATTTTTTGCGAAATGTCACCTGATAGAACTCTTGCAGTATCGTTTTGTGGAAGCGTTCGCAGATACCATTAGTCTGCGGTGACATCGCCTTAGTTTTGGTATGATCTATGTCGTTGATAGCCAGATAAAGCTGATAGTCATGGTGCTCGACCTTGCCACAGTACTCAGTTCCGCGATCAGTGAGGATCCTTAGCAAAGGCAACTCATGCTGCTCGAAGTAAGGCAGGACTCTGTCGTTCAATAGATCCGCTGCCGTAATCGGCGTTTTAGTGGTGTAGAGCTTTGCAAACGCGACTTTGCAGTATGTATCAACAAAAGTTTGTTGATAAATACGGCCAACCCCCTTTAGATTTCCGACATAAAAAGTATCCTGTGACCCAAGGTATCCGGGGTGCTCCGTTTCAATTTCTCCACAGGCTTCATCATCCTGCTTTTTCCTCTCAAGGGCTGTCACTTGGGACTCCGTGAGAATAATGCCTTCTTGCGCGACCTTAGCTTCTAGCGCGTTAAGGCGCTTTTTAAAATTTTCCAAGTCATGGCGCAGCCAAATTGAACGCACACCACTGGCCGAAACAAATATGCCTTGCCTTCTTAGCTCATTGCTGACTCTAACTTGACCGTGAGCTGGAAACTCAAGTGCATATGTGCAAACGACTTGTTCAGTCTCTACGTCTACACGGTTTTTTAGGTTTGGAGTTCTGCGTGATTTATCGATGAGTGCATCAATACCGCCTTCATCAACGAGTTCTTGATATCGATAAAATGTATCCCGCGATACGCCCATCACTTTGCAGGCTTTGGATACGTTTCCAAGCTCTTCGGCCAGATTTAGCAAACCAGCTTTGTGTTTAATGATTGGATTGTTAGTATGTAACATGAGAGTTACTCCTTAGTTGTTTTGAACAAAGATTCGACACCTTTATCAAAACGGGTAACTCTCAATTTTTCAAATCGAAATGTCAGGTCTGGTCGGAACTAATTCAATTAAGGAACACTCAGCATGATCACACTTCTTATTACGATAGCAGCTATGTGTATCCTCAGGGTAGTTTTATCGGTGTTGAGAAGCAGGGCGGCATACTTATTTGCCTGTTATCTCGGAGCCGTCACACCTCTAGTTTTGTTGGTAACAAAAGTTTTGCCGAATGGAGCGGGAACTGTATTGGTATCTGGGTTTTGCCTTTTTTATTTCGCAATTCTTTCTGGTAGACGAAGGTTCAAAGGAGATGATAACACCTAACCTCAATCAGTAATTTAGGGTGGAACTCATTCAAAGAAGGCGTTCAGAGAACGCCTTCTTTATTATAAAAAGCAAAGGTGTACTGACGGCTTTGAAGATTCACAACCGATTGTACTTGTCAAGTCCAAACCTGGCACTTTCTTTTTATATAATAGGTGGACACCCAGTCTTATCTGTTTCAGTTTCATAGGAAATGAATACAAGCGCTACTGCAAATAAATAAGCGAAAACTTTCAGAAATTAGACTTTACGGATGAGCATTTTCAGTTGAAATGAAATACGTGGACACCCAGCGTTATTTGTTACTTTTATGGGTTTTTGTTGGGTAAATGTGAGTGCGCTATTTTGTGTAATTTAGGAATGGGTGATTGAGATGGACGCTCCTAAATCGGCGTCAATGCGCCAAACTGAGAGTGATATTTACAGTTAACAGGAGCATCCATCATGAATCAAGTTAGCACATTATCTATTGAACTGGCTAAAAACGTGTTTCAATGACTCGCTGTCGATAAGCACGGCAAGCCCTGTTTTTCACGCCGGGTGAACCGTCAGAAGTTGAAAGAAACCATTCAAAATATGCCGCCTTGTAAAGTCGTTATGGAGGCCTGTGGCTGCGCCCACTACTGGGGAAGAA
>NZ_JAKRFZ010000034.1 GCF_022347765.1 Pseudoalteromonas sp. OOF1S-7
GCCCCGGCTTTGAGCACGCCCAGTAAACTGACCATCAGGCAGGCGCTGCGTGGCATACAAACGCCCACCAGATCGCCGGGTTCCACGCCCTGCTCCTGCAAACAGTCGGCCAGTTTGGCCGCCTGGGTATTAAGCTGCGCATAGCTAAGTTGCTCGCTGTCACTGTGCACGGCAATGGCATCCGGTGTCAGCGCAGCCTGCTGTTCAAATCGCTCTGTCAAACTACGCGAATCATAAGCGCTGTGCGTGACCGGCAACTGGGTTTGTAACTGAGTAAACTGCGTATGGCTGAGCGCTGTCAAAGCATCAGTAGAAGTGTTAAATCCATGCTCTGTGTCCAGACAACGGGCATAGTTTTCTAAAATAGTTTCAAGATGTGCCATCATAGTCGTGATGCTTTGCTCACTGTATAATGCGTCATCATATGACCAGCCAATCACGCTCCCCTGCTGACCAAGCTCTGCATGGATATCGATATCACCACGGATGGTCATGGTCATATCTTCGGGCACATACGGTCTGAACGGCGTGCTTTTCTGAGCCTGCGGGCTGTCAGCTAAACCACTGTCATTACAGGTCAGCTGAATTTGAAATAGCGGCGTATAGCTATTAGAGCGGATCACATCGAGCTGCTCAACCAGGTGCTCAAAAGGCACATCCTGATTGGCCTGAGCCGACAAATGAACCTGGCGAATATGTTGCAGATAACTGTCCAGGGACTGCGCTTTGAGCTCAACCCGCAATACCAGACGATTTAAGAAACACCCTATCAGCTGGGCCACTTCGGCCTGCGCCCGGTTAGCAACGGTGGTGCCCACCACAATATCCCGGCTGGCTGTAAAAGTATGGAGTAACAACACCAGCGCACTGTGCAGGCACATAAACGGCGATAACTGATAGTGGCGGGCAATGGTCACTAATTTTTCCGTCAGTTCAGCACTGAGTGTCTGATTGCACTTTTTGCCACTGAACTTTTTCTTCGCCGGTCTGGGATGATCTGGGGTCAGGCTGTGTAATTCCGGTAAACCTGTGAGATGTGAACGCCAGTAGGCTAACTGGTCCTGATAGTCCTGCGACTTTGCCCAGTTTTGCTGCCAGTGAGCAAAATCACTGTACTGCACCGTTAAACGGGGTAATCCCTGTTCGCTGCTGTAAAGCGTCATAAATTCATTTTTAAGTATGTCCATCGACCAGGCATCGGACGCAATATGGTGCATATTAAACAGCAAAATACCATGAGGCTGAGTACCACATGGCGTATCGGTTAGTTTAACATAGTGAATATCCAGCAGTGCATCATGTTGCAGATCAAATTCCCGTCCGGCATGGGCCAGCGCCAGTGCCTTGACCTCGTCCCGTTGCACAGGTTCCGCCAACGCGCTCAGATCGGTAAACTGTACCTCATTGCTGACCTGTTCACGTACCAGACGCCGGGGTCCTTCGTCACTGGCTTCATAGCCGGTTCTGAGTATTTCATGACGCGCGATAATGCTGCGCAACGCACGCGTGGCGCGTGGTACATCAAACGGCTGGTACACCGAGTACGCCATCGGCATGTTGTACTCACTGCCACCGCCTTGTAGTTGATTGACAAACCACAGACGCTGCTGAGCAAACGACAAACTATGCTGTTTTTCTTGCTCTGCCACCGGCTGGATGCGTTCAACCTGCTCAATGGGGGCTGATTGGGACAGCGTGGCAATAATGTCATGCTTGTTTGCGCTAATAAGCGCTTTATGCTCTGCGGTCAGGGCCCCTTTCTGGGCTTTGGCCTTGAGCTTGCCATTATCCAGGTAAACTGCTACTCCCTGAGCAACCAGTTCAGCTAATAATTTGTTGATTTCAACCATTCATTCAAGTCCTGTTAGTCGAGACATGCGCCAGAGACTGACTTCATGTTACTTCTGTGGTCACTACATACGACTATTTATAACAGAACCGGGATGGTGATGACTGCCTGTAAGATTTGACAAGGCGAGTGACCTGCAAGCGCTATTGACAGCCAAAAATGGCGGCGTTCAGACGATTTTGGACAGTGACAGAGATGCTGTATGCAAGGGAGTATGTGACATTTTTACAATGGCAGGATACACGCCCCCACGATCTCATGCGTGAGATCATGAGGGCATGATTACCCCTGCGCAACGCTGGTTTGCAATGGGGCATGTAACCGGACGTTAAAACTCAACTTCGTCTAGTTCATCCTCGTTGATTTCATTCAGCTGCATGTCCAGCATTTTCTTCTCAAGGAGCGATGCCAGTTGGTCAATCTGCGCATGCCCGATGGCTTCTTTAATCGACACCGACACCCCAAACATCTGATGCAAACGCTGAACCAGTTTCATCAAGCTGAGCGAGTGTCCACCCAGCTCAAAGAAGGACTGATCCACACTGATATGAGCACCATCATAGTTCAGTAATTCAGCCCAGATATCACGCAACTGACACTCGGTGTGCGTTGCGGGCGCCACCCTGTTGCAGCCTGACATACCTTCACCCGGCTGCGGCAGCGCCTTTTTGTCGATTTTGCCATTTACCGTCAGTGGCCAGTCCTGCATCAGCGTCATTTGCTCAGGCACCATATAAGCCGGTAAGAATGACGCTGCTGCGCGTTTAATGCGCTCAATCTCCTGAGCATGGAGCTGTTCATCGATCCCATGCTCCAACTTGAGATAGGCATGCAGTACCTGCGTCCCCTGACTCTGCCTGGCAATCACCACCGCACTGTCGACATTGGCAATACTGCTCAGCTGATGGGTAACTTCACCCAGTTCAATCCGGAAGCCGCGGATCTGTACCTGGTCATCCACACGCCCAATAAACTGAATTTTGCCATCTCTTTGGTAGCGCGCCAGATCGCCGGTTTTATACAGTTTGTTACACCCTGAATCGGCGCCATAAGGATTGTCGATAAAACGCTCAGCACTGAGTGCTTCACGTCCCAGATAGCCCGCAGCAAGCCCGGCACCCGTAACATACATTTCACCGACGACACCCACAGGCACAGGCTGCAACTGTGCATCAAGCATATAGATGGCCTGATCCGCAAGCGCTCTGCCAATATGGATCTGGGCTACCTCTTGGCGTGCAATAGGCGCAAAGGTCACATGCACTGTGGTTTCAGTGATGCCATACATGTTGATCAGCTCAGCCTGGACATTAGCCGGGTGCTGACACCAGCTTTGCAGGTGTTGCGTTTGCAGCGCTTCACCCCCGAACACCACATAGCGCAGCGCCGGCAGGCTGATATCGTGCGCAACCACATGCTCAGCAAACACCCCAAAGGCGCTCGGGGTCTGATTTAACACACTGAGCTGATGCTGCTGACATAACTCAACAAACGCTGCGGTATCGCGGGTCTGATGATGCGTTGGGATCAACAGCTTACCACCGTGGCTGAGCGCGCCCCAGATTTCCCAGACACTGAAGTCAAATGCATAGGAGTGAAACAGACACCAGGTATCCTGATTGCTGAAGGAAAAATCCTCGGCTGCACTGGCAAATAAGCGCGCCATATTGCGATGCGTCTGTACTACACCTTTCGGTGCCCCGGTCGATCCGGAGGTGTAAATCACGTAAGCTGGGTCATCCAGTGATATCTCTGGCAATGAACTGAGCGGCGCGATGTCTTCAGTCAGCAATGCACTGGTATCCAGCGTGACGACCTCACACTCTGGCGCATCAAGCGCCGCTGCGCAGCCAGGCTGTGCCAGGCACAAGGCAATCTTGGCATCTTGAATAATATAGTTCAGACGCTCTGGTGGGCTGTTTGGGTCTAACGGTACATAAGCGCCACCGGCCTTCAGGATTGCCAGTATCCCAACTACAGTTTCAATTGAGCGCCCAACACACAAGCCGATCAGATCGCCTTGCTGTATGCTTCTGTCCGCAATCAGTGAAGCTGCCAGTCTGGTCGCCATCCTATCCAGTTCAGCATAACTGACCTGCTGCTCGCCCATCACCAAAGCGATATGCTCAGGCGTAGCAAGTGCATGGTGATCAAATTGCGCAACCATATTGCAAAGCTGCGCATCCGCAAAGGCCAGTTTCGGTGGTGCCAGCAACATTTGCAGCTCCTCTGGCTGCAGGATTTCCATGCCTGTGAGTGGTGCTGCGGCATCAAGTGATAGCAGGCTGCGTAGCGCGGTATTAAAGTGTGTCAATAACTGCGCCATATCGGCGCGCTCATAGTGATGGCCATGGAAACTAAGGCGCAGACTCAACACGCCCTGTAAAGAAGCCGTCAGCGCAACCGGATAGTTCGTATATTCAATCGACGCTGCATTTTGCACTTGTAGCTGACCCGTGCTTTCCTGTTCTGTCTGAGCGCCGGTATCATGTAAATCTGCCGGGAAATTCTCAAACACAAACAGACTGTCGAACAGCGCGCCCTGAATGCCATGATTGCCACAACTTAAAATTTCCGGCAAAGGCAGATAACCATGCTGTTCACGCTGACTATGCGCCCTGTGCAGCTGCTGTAGCTGAAACCCAACACTGGCCTGGTGATCCAGCTGAACTCTGACCGGCACCGTATTGATAAACAAACCTATCATTTGTTCCACATTGGCCACTTCCGGCGGTCGACCAGAGAGTGTGGTGCCAAAGCAGACATCCGATTGCGCACTGTAGCGATGCAGTGTATACGCCCATGCCAGCTGCAACACCGCATTGGCGGTAACCTGGTGATGCTGAGCAAATTGGCTTAATTGCTCGGTCAGTTGTGCATCGGACGTCCATTTGATTTCTTCATAATGCGGTGTATCGCAGGCCGCAGCAGGTAATTGCAATTGAGTTGGTGCACTTACCCCGGCCAGTTCAGCATGCCAGAACGCGCGTGCTTCATCCTTATTTTGCTTACATAGCCACTGAATATAGTCCTCATAGTTCGCTGCAGGAGGTAAGCTCAGTGGCTGTCCAGCCGTCAGACTCTGATAGTAGCCCAGCACTTCAGAGAACAGGGTTGCCTGGCACCAGCCATCGGTTAAGACATGGTGGTGAGCCCAGATAAGCTGTGCTTTTTGCCCGCTCAGGCGCACCAGTGTCAGACTCATCAGCGGTGCCAGGTCGAAGGAAAAGCCTTTCGCCTTAATGGCATGATGCAGCTCACTGAGCTGTGACGTAAGTTGTTCAGCCGGGACCTGCTGCCAGTCGAGCACCTCCATATCTATCAATGCATTATGATGTACGACCTGATGAATATCCGCATCATCGAACACGCTAAAACTGGTACGCAAAATAGCATGGCGTGCTATCACCTTTTGCCAGGCCTGCTGCATGGCCGATGCATCCACATCACCTGCCACATCGAAATGAGTCAGCGTCGTGTACAGACTGGCATCTTGCTGTAACAAGTCATGGTAGATCATCCCCTGCTGCATAGGGGTGGCAACATACACTCTTTCAATGTCCGTGTACTGCGCTTGTAATGTGTCCAGCTGGGCTTGTTCCAGTGTCGCAGCCGGAAAATCTTCAACAATCAGGGTATGACACTGAGCCCCCGCTTTGGCCTGTGTAACCAGCTGAAGTAACACAGCCTTAAACCGGGCTGCCAGCGCTTCAATTTGCCCCTCTGTATAACTTGGCATCGCAAAGCTCAAATCAAACCTCAGCTGGCTGTCCTGGCTTTGACCATTGACTATAAGGTGATGCAAGTCGGCCGCCTCTGCTGCAGATTCTGCCCCCCGTGACTCGTGTGCCATGGCCAGACGGCCCTGTGAACCCGCTACATTGTCCAGTTTGCCCAGATAGTTAAACACAATTGCCTGATCGGCACTGCGCTCGTCCAGGGCACAGATCTCGGGATCCTGACGGATATACTTCAGCAAGCCATAGCCCAGGCCATGCATAGGCAGCTGTTGCAAGGTCTGTTTGACCGACTTAACCGTTGCGATCAGGTCCTGCTGCTGACCACCGAGGATCAGGGGGTAGAGATTAGTAAACCAGCCCATTGTCTGGGTCACATCCAGTCCCTCAAACAGGGCTTCTTCGCGGCCATGACTTTCCATATCAACACGCAGCAAAGGCCTCGCAAAAGTGTCCTGGTAGGCCAGCAGGAAGGCACTGAGCATCAGGGTGTCCACATTGCTGTGGAAAACCTGCTGGCAGTCTGCCAGCAAGACCCGGGTATCCGACTCATCCAAAGAGAATGACACATTCTGCCACTGCTCAGCCGCAACTTTGACTGATGGCTGAGCCGGGAACAGCGACAGCCTGTCATGCCAGTATGCCTGCTGTGAGGTCAGCGCCTCAGAATGCGCCAGCGCATTGACCGCTTCGCCCCAGGCCTGATATGAACTGGTCTTCGCAGCCAACTGAATAGCCTGACCAGTTTCGATTGCCTGTAGCGCCGTTTCCAGATCCTGTAATAAGATCCGCCAGGATACCCCATCCACAACCAGGTGATGTATGGTCATAAACAGCCTTGCGGGTTTATCCTCGCCAGCATAAAAATACACAAACTTGCACAGGGGACCATGCTCTATATCCAGCTGCCGTTGCAGGGCATCGCACTGCCGCTCAACCTCGCCACTAAACGCGGCCTCCGTCAGCTCACTTAAATCCACAACCTGATGCATGCGGGCAACCTGAGTTTCGCTTAAAGGTGTAAAACGGGCCAGCTCGGTAAATCTCAGTCGCAATGCGTCGTGACGCTCAACGAGTGCATTGACCAGCTCTGCGAAATGACTTACCAGGCCAGCAGGCGCGTTCAGCAGCAAAGACTGATTATAGTGGTTCGGCGCAGCACGATTGGCATCGAAGAAACGCTGCTGAATTGGCAGCAATGGCATATCACCTGTGACCGCATCCTGCTGTGCGTTAACGCGGGTACTGAATTCAACATGTTCGCTCAGAGTGGCGATTGTCGGGGTCGCAAACAGTTGTTTCACGTTCAGGTGTAAACCTTGTTGTCTGGCCCGCCCAACCATCTGAATGGCAATGATAGAATCTCCCCCGAGCGTGAAGAAGTTATCCTGGATCCCGACCTGCTCAATGCCCAGCAAATCCTGCCAGATATCACATAAAGTGGCTTCAGTGCTGTTTCTTGGTATGCAGTAGTCGTTTTGCAGCAATGCCTTATCGGGCTCAGGTAGCGCTTTTTTATTGATTTTTCCATTCGCCGTCAGTGGCCATTCGTTGATGATCACTGCCAGCTTAGGCACCATATAGTCAGGCACCGATGTTGCGAGCTGCGTCAAAGTCGCACTGATAAAATCACTCTGAACGTCGTCTGTAAGGGCCTCGTCTGGTTGTATGTAGGCAACCAAATCATGACCTGATACACCTTTTTTGGCCAGGACAATAGCCGAATCTATGCCTGCCTGCTGACTCAGCCGCTGGGCAACTTCTCCCAGCTCAACGCGGAAGCCGCGGATCTTAACCTGGTCATCGGTGCGGCCCACAAAGGCCAGGTTGCCATCGGCCAGATAGCGCACCAAATCGCCGGTGCGGTACAGGCGCTTCGAGCTGCCTGCCGCCTCAGGGTCGTAAAATGGATTCTCAATAAAGCGCTCGGCAGTCAGCTCGCTCTGACCCAGATAGCCGCGCGCCAGACCATCACCACCGACATATAGCTCACCTAAGCTACCATAAGGCAATAAGGTCTGTTGCTGATCCAGCACATAGGTCTGAACATTACACAAAGGTGTGCCGATATGCAGAGTGTCATCGGTAATTTCACCCACAGTGGCACAGACTGAGGTCTCCGATGGACCGTAAGCATTATAGAAAGGATAATGTGCCCGCCAGCGTGCCACCACAGCTTCTTCACAGGCTTCCCCTGCCACAATTAAACATTGCAGCGCCAGATCTGTCTGCAACGTCATGGTCGATAACAACGCCGGTGGCAAAGTCGCATGGGTGATCTGCTGCGTTTTTAACAGCTCAGACAGCTGCTGTACATCCGTACGTTGTGATTCATCGGCAATCACCAGGGTACCACCCGGGATCAAGGCCATCAGCCACTCCCAGGTCGCCGCATCAAAACTGATGGATGCAAATTGCAACACCTTACTGTCGGCACAGTTAGCAAAACGGGCTTGCTGGTTGTGAACCAGGTTCACTGCGCCCTGATGAATAAGCTGCACGCCCTTGGGCTGGCCCGTTGAACCTGAGGTGTAAATCACATAAGCCAGACTGTCGCTGCTGATCTCTTCCAGTCCCGGGTTGTGATGTGGATAGTCATCCAACTCAAGAGCTGCAATATCTATAGCGCTGCCCGCTTGTTCGCTCATCAGGCTCTGGGCTACTGCCAGACCACTGCCATACCCAATCACGTGCTTCAGGCCTGCATCAACCGCCATATAGCTCAGGCGGCTGGCCGGATAATCCGGGTCCAGTGGGACGTACGCGCCACCGGCTTTAAGTATCGCCAGCATGCTCACCATCATCTCCATCGAGCGGCTGCTACACACCCCGATCAGGGTTTCGGGTATGATCTGTTGTTCACTCAGCAGGTAATGGGCCAGCTGATTGGCCCGCTGATTTAGCTCGGCGTAACTGATGGACTGATCCCGGAACACCAGGGCCGTTGCCTCGGGTGCAGCCGCTGTCTGCTGTTCAAATAAATGATGAATACAGGCCGTGTCGTCGTAGCCTAAGCTGCGCTGACCCTGGGTCAGTAATCTGGTCACTTCATCCGCCGGCAGTACACTCAGTTCACTCACCGGCTGTGTTTGGGTTGCTTCAGTCAGCTTACTCAGCGCCGTAATGACATACTCTGCGATGCGGCTGATCTCGACCTGCTCATCAATTTGTAAGTCCAGGCTGAATACATGGGCTGCGCCATAATCATTGACCGATAAGTTAAACGGATAGTTGGTGCGCTCCTGTGCACGCAGTGCCTGAATATCGCTGTCCTGTACTGGCGTGTCGGCTTCGTCCCGCTCGGTGTGACGAT
>NZ_JAKRFZ010000035.1 GCF_022347765.1 Pseudoalteromonas sp. OOF1S-7
GTAAGGATAACTAGGAATTATGGGTAGTGAAATACATAGAGTTTTAATAATACTTTCAAGGTTGGAATTCGATACCGATAGTGAAGTAAAATATTTAAAGGACGCAGTTGAATCAATTGATGGGAAATGGCTAAGCTTCAAATGCATTATTGACCCATCTAAAAAAGAAGTGGAAGAAACCATATACAGTGAAAATTTTTTATGCGTTATTCCATGTTCTCAATATAGTATTGGTGGGGTTTATGAAGAAGATATTAAAACAAACCAATTCAATATTATCCAACTTCTTGAGATTCTGGAAGCTCCATATTTCGCAAATAGCTACACCTCAAATTTTTTAGCAAATAATCTGATTGCTAGTCATAATGCTTGCAAGATATCACCTCCTACAAGTGTATTAACAAAAGATTCATATCTTCTAGGGAGAAGGCCTAACGAGTTTTCTGATACAACATTTTCAATATCTATTGAGAAAGAAACAGCTTGTTTTAAAACTACACTTAAATGCAAAGATTATATTTTTGAAAGTTGGGATAAAGCCAATCTTTTTATTTCTAGAATCTTTACATGTGATGAACCGGTGAGCGAGATCATAATTAAGGGAATTCCAAAGGAAGGTAAACGTTATATTGTATCCACAATGGGAAAAGAGCCGAATAACATTGAGATAATCCATCATGTTGGCAGCCAGGATAATAGTGAGTTAGATATAAAAACTAGCACGCTGCTTCTACGGGAAAATTCAAAATTAATAGAGCTATACAAACTACAAAATTATTCTCAATTTGAATTTTCAGTATGTAAAAAAAGTAAGAAAATATACCTAAACGGAGTGAATGCATCAAACCCATTAGACCTGACAATGCTCTCTAGCATAGAAAAGAAATATAAATCTAGTTTCAAAGATGTGCTATACACAATAATTTTTATATTTTTAGTTGAGAAATCAAAGGAAAATGATTTTAGAAATCTAATTTTTAAATTTTCACAAGAGATATCCGAGGAAGTAATTAAGAAACTAGCTCCCTTAAACTTAGTGAAGGAGCTATACAAAGAATATGACTACATGGATATTTGTAATCAGCTTAAGAAAAGCTTTCTATACCCTGATGAAAGAAACAAGGAGCAGCTTGTAAATTTAATAAGAGATGCAATGAGTAATTTACCAGAATTAAATAGTTGTGAATCCCCATTTCTTGGTAACTATAAATCTTCACATTCATTTTTAAATAAATATAAAGAGATACCTAGAGAAGTCAATGATATTGATACGGTACTTAATGACTCAATGGAAGTTTTTGATGGCCAACCAAGATGGCATGCTCCAACTACCTTATATAATGTTAACCCACCAACAATGCTAAACACTGTTGCTGCAACCACTTTATCCAGTTTGTATAACCCTAATGCAATGGCAGGAAAAACAGCTCCAGGTATAGTAAAGATGGAGAACCTAATAATAAAACAGTTGTCGAATTTAATAGGATGGAAAAATAAGCGATCCGGAATCTTCACTTCAGGTGGAAAAGCTTGTATTACTTACGGGATAAAAATGGGAATGAATCGATGTGAACCATTTTGTGATAGTGAAAGAAAACCGGTTGTTATTACTTCAAAAATTAACCACTACTCGATTGAGTCAACTTGCTCTTTATTAGGCCTTCCAGCTACCTCAGTTAAACGTATACCAACCATCAATGACAAAATCGACTTGAATAGCCTAGAAAAAACCCTTGAAGAATATATTATGCAAGGTACACCCATAGCATGTGTTATTGTATCTGGAGGAAATACCAGACACTGCAGTATTGAAGATTTGAAGAAAGTTAGCGAAATAATAGAAAAATGTTCATTGAAGTACTCTACAGGCTATTGTCCATATATCTACTTTGACTTAGTTATTGGTTGGCCTTGGTTATTTTTTAAAGGATATGATTTTGAGAAGAACAATCTAAAAATAAGAGAAGAGGCTCTAATTAAAGTTGAATCTATTTATAAAAACCTGGTATACACAAAGCTTGCTGATGGAATAGGGATAGACTTTCACAAGGCTGGGCTATGCCCATTTGGAAACAGTGTATTTTTGACAAAAGACCCTCAATGCCTTTATTCAATATTTGATAATGCTGTTGACGAAAGAAATAGAGAACCGTATCACTACTCACTAAATAACTCTAGAGGATCGGCTGCAATTTTATCTGCATGGAATATGTTACAGAGTCTAGGTGTTGAAGGTATTAGAGCATATGTTGCAAATATGGTTGATGTAGCATGCTCTTTCCAGAACTCTTTACCAGAACATGGTTTTGAAGTATTAAACGGAGAAGGATCTTACGGCTTTGGTACAATTATTTGGTGCAGTTCTCTAGATAGCAAAATTAATTTCTGTGAAATAATAAATTCAGAAACCTACACTATAGAAAGAAATAACTCATACTTATTCCGTTTCTCCGAGTATCTATCCAATGAAAACTTTGAAAATGGAACACAGAAATTTGTTAGGTTTCTTCCAAAATATTTTATAAATAGCAAAGGGCTATATGTATCCGCCATTTCTTTGTTTCCCATGACATTAAGTATCGACAGGGTTATCTCAGAGAGAATTTCGAGAGAAATAGGCAGATCAAAAGCTCAATTCGATGCAATTGAAATGTTAAATTTAAATAAAACAGGAAATTACATACCTAAAGAAGTTCCCATGTAATTGTTTATTAAATCGATTTTAAGTCATTAATTAACTCTTTGCAGTTGATTAATGTGGGGTTGTTTGATGGAGTGTGCTCTTTGTAATAGTCAATCGCACTATTTATTGAATCAATCCCACTGCGTATCATATCCCCCTTACCTTTTAGATACACCTTTTTTTTCAAGCATCTATATATAAATTTACCTTTAAAAAAGTAGCATTTTGCTTCCTTGTTTTTAACATTCATCTCCTTGGTTCTTGTTATTGCTTTTTCGATCTCAGACTCTGCCAATTTATATTTTCCTCTAAACTCGAGGTAATAGGCTTTGGATAAGAGAAAGTCACCTTCAAAAGGTGTCGATATAACACTAAATAAATAGTCCATTTCTGAAATTAGCTTTTCACACTCATTAATTCCAATGGGGTTTATTGAAATTGAGTAACTTATATATGTGTTTATTTTCTCGGGGACAACTCCACTATAAGTAAAGATGAAATTATTTTTCAAAAGAATCCTTATTGATCTGTCATATAAGTCAATAGCCTGTTCAAATAATAAGTCTACACCTTCACTTTCATTTGATTTAGACTTTTCTAAAGATTTTAAGTTTCTATACATGACCTTATTCAATGTATTTGCTTTTTGTTCATATATTCTTGCCAATAAATATGGATCGTCCACGATACTCTTATCACTCAATAGAATATCATAGATTTCTAATGGCTCTTTTGTTTTTCCGCAATGATTATATGCACGACCAAGTTCAACTCCAACTTCGGCCAGCATTCTTTTATCACTCTTTGTCTTCAAGCGCTCGAACTCATCGTGAAGCACACTTATACTTTTCATGGGATATCCGAGTTCCATAAAAATTACGGATTGGTGAATTTTTATTTTTGCTCTTAGTAAAGGCAATGAATCATCAGTTAATTTATATGCTCTAACGGCATATTTCTCAGCTCCTATATAATCATTAGTGAAATAGTGTATTTTAGATTGATAAAAGGAGAAGTATGGTTTTTGATTGTCACGCAAGCTAGTGCTTTCAATTGATGATATAATGGGGAAAAGTTCAATGAGTGGAAGGCCGGTTGTAGAGAAGTCTTGCAAACAGTTATCTAAACCACTTATTAGGGTATTAACCACCCTATCTCTTTCTATATCAGAACCTGAATTTATAATAAAACCAATATCTTCTTTTAAGTTAGGAGAACACGATAGTGACTCAATAATAATTTTTGGTATAAAGCGGCCGTATTTATAGAGGTTATTTAATAAAATCTGCCTAAAAAATGACAGGTTCCTACTCATAACTAACCCCATGAGGTATTGATAAAACCCACTTTGATATATAACTCCTCTTAATACCAAGCTAATAATCCTTTCAAAAAAATCACTACCTTTAAATTCATTTTCTTCAATGTAGTCACGAAAGAACACTTCCTCTATTTTATCATGTTGAAAAGTTATCTTTTCAAGCTCCGAATCATCTCTAATGAGTACTCCTAAGTCTTCTAGTTTATTGATTAACAATGGTACATCACGATCAAACTGACTTGAAAAGCTATCTATCACTTTGAACTTTGTGACCCCAGTGCCTTTTTCACCATTTAATAAAAAATCAAAGTATGTATATATTACCTTCCTAGCTAAAAACCTGTGTTGTTCAGAAAGCTGTTTAAGCATTAAGCTTGAGAATTGACAATATAATTCATTACTATCAATAGGAAAGTCAGCATTGCTTATTTCATTTATGTACCTCCCTAATAGAGCAATAATAAAAGGAGTGGGGTTTTCAGGTAGAATATTGTTAAATATGAATTTGCAGTCTGAAAGTTCCGATTTATGTCCACTTGGGTAATGTAGCTTTATGAGCATCTCCTTTTCAGCTGAACTAACCTCAGATATTCTATAAGCCGCATCAAACTCCATTTGATTTTTATTATTATTTTTCTTGTTGTGAAAGAAATATATTGGATTTAGATTGATGGCTGACTTATTTCTATACTCCTGATAAGCTCTATCCCTGCAGGAAATTATTACTTTAATGCTTCGACACCCGATTAGGGATATCTTTTCGATCATATCTACAATTTCACAATAGTGATTTATTTGATTGTTAAAACCGTCGAACTCATTTAAACCATCAAGTATAAAAATAAGTGTTTTCCCTCTTGATAATAAATTCTCATCAAGGTTTTTCAATTCTAGCTCTATTTCTTCGGCTCTAACAAAGTCTAAGAACAAATCAAACCCTCCTTGTGTTTGTCCGCCGCGCTTTGGAGAAAAGAAGATCGTAATTAAGTCTTTATTTGATTTTTCATTTAACGCAAGATTCTGTAATGATTTTGTTTTACCGCTTCCACTTGGACCTGTGATAAAAATTGCAATCTTAGTACTTTTTATAAAGTTCTCCAGGTCCATATCGAGCTTTAGCTCAACATGCTCACTGTGGGGAGAATTGAAAGCGTAACCCAACTTTAAAAACTTCAAAACACTATCTTTTGAGCAACGTACTAAATTTGAATAAAGTGTATCTTCGGACCATTCATCAGCGGATAGCACTGACTTCTCTACACCAACAATTACAGACAACCATTTAGTATCAAAGATAAACAAGCTTCTATTGTTCGATTCTTCTTTGATCTTTTCATTTGTTATATTAGGTATTTTATTTATATAGGAGGAAGTAAGAGAATCAAAATATTTCGCATCAACCACTCCTAAATCAACACAAATCTTATCCTGATAAACCCTTACTTTATCAAGCTTTCCTCTTAAGAAGTCTCTAACTTTTTGAATAGTGTCATCAGGTTTTTTTCTTATATTTCTAGATGGTGTTAGCAAAGATAAGAAGCTAACTACGTCCATAATTTCCTTAAAATCTAGAAGAGGGATATCATGTGATTCTAGGAACAGCTTATTATCCATTCCTATCTTAACCTTATTTCTTTCACTGCAACTTGAAAAGGAAACCTCTTCAACAGCAGACCAAATAGAATCAATATCTACTATTTTGTCTCTTTCATGTAGTGTTGCTTCCGCACGAAGCTTCGAAATAAATTCTTTCGGCTCGATGCAGTTTCCACTTGCTCTTACGTTAACTTCAACTGAAAGACCAAGAATAAGGGCATCGATTTCGTTGTTTGGTATATGCAGTAGATTGGCAGGAAGCCTTTCACTATTAAAAAAATATAAGTATGATCCAAGGAGTTCGTCATAACTTAGTGAAAATGAAGGGTACTCCCCCTTCCAGGATAATTCACGTTGAATTTTTTCAGACATTTTAATTATATCTATAAAAATCTCATAAATTCGGCCATATATAGAAAGCAGCTCAATTATTGTTGTGTTCAACCACTGTTTGTTGATGGTGTTTTCTTTTGATTTTATTGTTGATTTTACTGGTGGGTTAAATATTATCCCCCTAAGCTTAGCCATTATCTCGCAAAAATCACCAAAGCGGTCACCAGATAGAAAGTTACCATCAGACTCTCTTTCTGCCATAAATTTATATATTGGTTTTGAACTTAATAAGTCCGTCCTATTCAACTCATTTACATCAATCCAGAATGCGGAAAAGTGACCCAATTTACAAAGTGAATTCATCAACCCGATATCTTGGCCTCGATACCCAATGAAAATAAGTAATCCAGATGTCTTTTCGTTGATGTCATTTGCTAGAGTACTCGGAAGAACGCTCAGATCATCAGGTGAAAACTTTAGATTCCCTTCTTCTAGATCCCCATGCACTTTCAACAAATTAAATGTAGGTTTATCTCCAATTTTTATATAATCAGCGTCTCCAACCCGTTTGTTGTAGGATAGCCCTTGAAAAGCTTTCTCTAGCAGCATGTCAAAGTTTGTAGTAATTATGTTTTTCACATATCCATTTTCAATAAGTAACCTTAAACATTTATGCCCTTCCGTAGGTTCAATATTTAGTAACTTTTTATTAAGTAGCCTTTTTCGTTCTTCACTCCCTTTCCCTTCCCAAACTATATTTATAAAATCCCTATATAAAACTTCCCAGCTAGATTCATCAACGTCACTCACCCCGTGGTCTATTAAGCACTCTTTCATTATACCCATTGTGGAAATATCTTTCTTTGAGGAACTGAGCGAGCATCCAGCACCCAGAATTACGGTAGTATTTTCCTCTTCTTTAAGGTCCCGCAATGCGTAGCTTAATTTTAGAAAAGTGTGTTCCTGATTACCCATAATTCCTAGTTATCCTTAC
>NZ_JAKRFZ010000036.1 GCF_022347765.1 Pseudoalteromonas sp. OOF1S-7
ATTTATAGCGGACTGGACCAAACATCAGGCATGGCAAAGCGGGTAAAATAACGAACGAGATAACGAAAATGCGCTATCTCGCAGGCCTTCTCGGCTTGACATCGCTGGAGCGTCCATATATGTCTGCGTGCTTTAGCTTATTTTGCTGTTCGTCACTCAATAGTTCCACTTAAAATCGCTTGGATCCGTTTACAACCCCCACTTTAACAATCCTTAAAAACGCAAAACCCAAGACTTTAAAGTTGCAAAATAATCAATAAAAACAACACATTGACGCGCACATGAAAATCTAATAGCATTCCGCTCGGTAATAGAAAATACCATAAATAGACATTCAATAAGGAGTTGTTTAAATGAATAAAATGTCTGCCTCTGCTCTACTTTTATCTACCCTGGTAATGAGTGGCCAATCATTCGCTACCGATTATAATATCACCAAGGAAAGACAGCCTAACAGAATGCTGGTATTAAGCTCTGCTGGTGGACTTTCCAGTGAGTTATTTTCAGTACTGAATATGGATTTAAGAGATATTCCATATAGAGACAAAACAGGGACAATCACTGGTATCAGCTACGTCTCTGCAAATTTCTCTGAGTCGACCACCGAAACAGCTGAGTTGTGCTACTATCGAGCTTATACCAGTAACCCTATTAAGTGTGTTGAAATTACTCCTAACTCTTCGGGTCATGTGACTGCATTCAATGGCTTTGAATTCAAAGCGGGTATTAAAGCATCAATAGTGCATCGTGTAGATGCAACAGGTAGTTTTCATTACCTTGAGCCAAACAGAAAGGAAAGTGTGACCTTCCACTATTCGGCCAACTAAGTCTAATTTAACCCCTTATTTAATAAGGGGTTACCTCATTTCTGGGGACAGTAAATATGGATATATCAGATACCCGATGGCACACAAAAACGAAAGCTTCGTCTGCCACCTCATATCGCTCGAATGCGACTATCAGCCATAAGGATACCCGCAATACACAGGTGTCTGTCTCTTCACTGGCGGTGAGACTAAAAGAAGCACAACATGCCATTGACGCAGTCCGTTTGACTCAACAACCCTTTCCCCAGAACAAAAGTGCTTCAACGTGGCAAGCTCAGAACCAACAAGTAGCGATTGGCTCGGCTAAGTTCGAGTTTGAGCAACTGTCCAAATCTCAGCTGGAGACCATCGCTATGGACCCCAGTAATACCTTTTCAGAGGCAGAAAAGGTTGCCGCTTATGAACAATGGCATGCACTTGATCAACGAACGCTGTCCGAGTTGAAGCGACATTCACTCAAAGATGATAATGCCGCAGCATCATTTGCCACTGCGTTAAATACACATTACCAGGCATTTTCAGATCTCGCTAAAGCGATGCTCCCCGGTAATTACATGTCGCAAGCACAGTCACACTTTGAGTCTGCGATACAAGATATGAGCCTATCGGCGCAAGCGAAGGGCAGTGAATCTGAGCAGTACTATGCGCTTATGGTGGCAGACTTGTTTGGCGGCAATGAACCTAAAATACAAAACAGCGCACAAGGTATGTCTTTAAATAACTTAGAGCGCAGCAATTATGAATTTTTGACCCAGAAAGACCGGAATGTGCTGGCTGACATGTATCAATATGCGGATCAAAATGACATAGATTTTACCTACATTAAAAAACTCGCCAGTGATCTTGGCAACTACAGGCGGCATGACGACGGCAAGTTACTGGGTAATTTCAATGAAGGGCATTATAATGCCGACGGCCATCAGCTGACTGTTGGATTTACACAAAAAGATCAAGCCTCAATAGATCGCCTGGCGAACAGTGGTGCCTTGTCTGACAGTGCCCTGGACAAAGGCTTTGTGTCTTTTATCACGCAGCCCGGTCTTGGCGCGCTCTCTCATCGGGGCAGCTATCAATTTCTGACACACATGGCAGAAGTAACGGCGGGTATGCCTGCCAGTGACTCGCCCGCGCAATTTAAAACATTCACAGAGGCAAATAGCACCAGCGAGCGCTATATTATCTCCCACTCAGAAGAACGCATTTCACTCCCCGAGCCGGATGTCTCATGCAAAAACGGAGTCTGTGAGGTCACTGAAAAAGGTCGTAAAAATGGTGTAACATTAGCGCAAGACAGCCCTGGTTTTGCGCCACCGGTTGAGCCAGACCTCGCTCAATTTGATACCTTATATCAGCTGAAAAATGACCCAGAAACTCGGAATTCAGCCTGGTTTGAGTGGTTTTTTGAAAAGTAATTTTTGAGTTTTAAAGTGGGAGTTTTGTATATTTGCAAATGAGATAGCGAAAACTCGCTACCCCTGGCTCAGTTGGCTTGGTATCGCCAGAGTGCCCATATATGTCTGTCTTTCTTTTTGACATGCTCTGTCGTTTTTATAAATGTATCTCTGGCACCGTTGCCTACGGTGGTGGTTGCAATTGAATCAACAGCTCCTCCAGCCACACTATCATCTATGGGAGCAGCTTTACCCAATTGAATACCCCCCCCTTTCTTCCCTGAGCCTTGTGAGAAGAAGAAACCCGGCCTACTGATTCATGAGGGTCATTGTTTTACCTAGCATGCTTTTTATAACGTTTTTTGTAACCTTTGTACCTACAGCGATTTCCGTATTTTTCTAAATACTTATTTCTGCACTACCAGCAAGACAAGCTTAAACATGCGAAATAAGCGAATAACAGTTGTGTAAAAATGACCAGCCTGTTTATCTGCATAAATTGTATGATAAGTAGTAATGCCCAGGTCTTCCAAAGAGTGATGCATATACATCCAGACAAGAATCACACCCATATCCGCAGCCAGCAAGCCCTGAATTGCGCGCCTTATAACCAAACGGTTCAACTTTAAAACAATTTAATATTTACATAAATTTGACAACTCAATGTGCAAGATCAATATTTAGATCGTTCCAAATTGATTTTGATACCTATTTTATTTACTTGAGATAGAAGGTCAGAGCCGCCTTTACGACATTTAAGCGGAACGATATAAAAAACAAATACAACATATAAATGAGAGCAACAGGATGAAAACACTACAACACTTTACTAAAAGTACTCTGGCACTGTGTATGAGCAGTGCCCTATTTACTTCTATGAGCTTTGCCAACTCGGATCTCACCCAGCCTGATGGCGGCGTCATCACTGCAAGTGGGGAAAACGGCACAGCAGAAGGGCGCACTAAGGCATTTGACGATTCTCAGTCCAGCAAGTGGCTGACCTTTTCACCTACCGGCTGGATAGCATATCAATTCAACACCCCTCAGGTGGTGTCGGGTTACACATTGACGTCGGCCAACGACGAGGCCAGCCGCGACCCGCAAGACTGGCAATTACTCGGCTCAAACGACGATCACACCTGGTATGAACTTGATACACAAACTAATCAGACCTTTTCTGCACGCTACCAGACTCGCCTGTATGGTGTCACTAACAATCAAGCCTATCGCCACTATAAACTGAATGTCACCGCTAATCAGGGCGCAGGTATTTTGCAGCTGGCAGAAATTGAGCTGCTGGGTAACGTTACGCCACCGGGAGACTCATTACCTTTAATTGACAACAAGTCACTTAGTAAAGGAGCGTGGCAACATTATGGGCCATTCAATGTGGCCGGGAAAGTGTCAGCAACCACCTCTGGTAGCGGTGACGCCGATCTGTATATCGGCCGGGGTAGCCGGCCAACCACCAACAATTATCTGTGTGCCAGCACCTCCCCCACCGCGACAGAATCCTGCCAGGCTCAGGGCAATAACCTGTATGTCTCCGTTTATGGCTGGTCTGCCACCCGTTACACCATCAACATCAAAGAAGAAAGCGATAATGGAGGTGGTAACTGGGATAAACCTGTGGTCGATTTTGTTGATATGAACCCAGAAACCGCAGGCTCGCAGCTGGTTAAGCGCATCATAAGCGACCCAGCAGCCCACATGGCAAACCGCTGCGTAGATGTGGCCAAAGTGCTCTATACCAATCCGCAGGAATCTCAGCGTTTCAGGCATTTGCGCTTTGAACTCAGAGAGAAAGATGCCTGGGGCAACGACTTTGTGGCCTATAAACTCGGCCAGGATGGTTCCGGCGAAATGACTATTGCCGTTAGTACTAAACATTTGGAAAAAATTTACCGGGAAGGGAATAATGATGACAACGCGATCCGCGATGAGATTGACGGCATCTTATTTCATGAGGTTACTCATGGCTATAACAACTCTCCGATAACACACGATGGCTATGGTGACGGCGGCCCTTACTGGGCCTATACCGAAGGCCTGGCAGATGCCGTGCGAATTGGTGCAGGTTTTCATAAAACCAGACAACCGGATATCAGCAACCCTAAAAAGTGGCTGGGCGGGTACACCACAACCGGCTTCTTTCTGCACTATATCAAGCAGGAAAAAGACCCGCTGTTTATCCGTAAGTTTAACCAGTCAGCGGTGGATTACACCAACTACACCTGGTCATTCGACCGTGTTTTCACCGATATACTAGGCATTGGTGTAGAGCAAGCCTGGCAGGATTACGTGCAGTTTATTCAAAATGGTGGGCAGCTTCAGTACTAGTAAGTAGTAAAATACCCGAACACCTGGGAAGGTCTTCGGGCTTACAGTTATTAAGAGTCCCATGAGACACCCAGCCCAAAAAAAGGAACAAATAACGGTAGTGTTCAATTTTCTGTGTCATTTCGATAAGTTAAGATATAAAAAGAGAAATGACCCATGACTACACAAAAATTTGATTTAGATTCTGTATTGAAAGCGCTCCAGGACGGCAAAAACCTCACTG
>NZ_JAKRFZ010000037.1 GCF_022347765.1 Pseudoalteromonas sp. OOF1S-7
TCATGCACTTGTAGGTGGTGTATCTAGCGTCTTGTCAGGAGGCAAATTTGGCCATGGATTTATTGCGGCTGGCTTTACTAAAATGGCCATGGGCAATGCCGGCTTTAATATGAATAACCGCACATTGTCAGCCGTTGCCGGGCGGACAGCGGTGGCAGCTATTGTTGGTGGTACAGCAAGTGCTATTACCGGCGGTAAGTTCTCAAACGGTGCAAGAACAGCGGCTATGATGCATTTGTTGAATGCTGAGATGCGATTCAATGGCAAGAAATTGAAATGGATCGATGATGAAGGAAATGTCAAGAAGGAGTGGGATGCGGTATCGGGTAGAGGTGGAGCTACTGCAGATCAACAGAATGTAAAAGATGTTGGCCCTATACCTGAAGGTGAATATTATGTGGAGCAGCATCGTTTGCAAGATTGGGAGTCTCTTCCTGACGAGTATAAATTAGCTGCTATCATGAAAGCGGGTCCTTGGCCGGGCGGAAAGATTGCGTGGGGGGAACACCGAGTATGGCTTTCGCCAGAGTACGGGACTGAAACTTATGGAAGAAGTGGATTTTCTATACATGGTGGCATGTATCCTGGTTCGGCAGGCTGTATAGATTTGACATCCAACATGTCTGATTTTGTAAGATATTTTAAAAGTTACAATCAGGATATTATATTGAAGGTAAATTACGAGTGAAGATGTTTATTGTTTTTTTTAATGTTTTATTTTTACTTGTTGGATTGTTTATTCTTGGCTTGTATTTAAAGTCACCAAGTGATTATGTTTTTGGTTCTGAGGTGTATGGTTTTTGGTATTCCTCAAGCTCTCATTATTGGGGTTATATTTTTTTGATAAATCTACTTCCATTCTTGTCAACTTTTTTATTTTTTAAAAAAAAGAGATGGTTAAGTTCTTTTCTGTTGCTAGTTAACTTTTATATCGTTTTCCTTTGAAAAAAGTTAAAGATAGGAATAGTGATACCCATTCAAGTTGGCGCTCAGTGGGCGCCTTTTTTCTGTGAGGGTGACAATTTAGGGTGACATATATGGACGCTCCAGCGATGTCAAGCCGAGTAAAAATAGTTACATAAATAGTTACATGGACAGCCACCTAAAATTTGGCGTGCAGACTGTACGCCGTCTACCTTTAGGTAATACTCAATGGATTGAGGGTGACAAATTATGCCAATGGCAAGGAAGAGACAGGTCAGCTTATCAGACACTAAGTACTACCACTGCATATCCCGGTGTGTTCGCCGGGCATTTCTGTGCGGCTATGCAGTTATGAGCAATCATACGCATATTGTGTTGTATGTGGGTGATAAGAAAGCACAAAGGTTATCAGATAAAGCGATAGTGCTTCGCTGGCATAAACTGTTTAAAGGCAACTGGCTGACGCACAAATTCATCAATGGAGGTGAGCTGAGTGCATCTGAATACAGCATGCTGGCAGCTGATATCGCTGAATTCAGATAATGACAGATGCTAGCGAGATTAAAGCTTGGTTGACAAGTAATGGTTATAAAGGGGACAGACCTATTTTTCTTAATTCATGTTACTCAGGTACTAATGGAGTAGCCCAGACAATAGCAAACATGTATCCAAAGCAATTTGTTATAGCGCCAAGTCATGGAGTAACCAATTTAACTGACGGAGGAGGTTTTTATAGTACGGCCTCTCCGGATGCATATTATAAAGAGTTTAGAGCTAAAAAAGATTAGGTAGGCGATATGGTTAATAGTATTTTTTTAATTTCTTGTGGTTTTTGTCTCGTTTTTATTTGTAGCGTACAGGCTAAAGGAGTGGGGATTAAAGGCGAGATTTTTGTTGAAACTTTGGTTAACGGAGAGTATGTCTCCTCTTATCTGTACTTTCCTCGTGAGTATGAAAGTTCTAGAATTGAATCGGTAACTATGGCAGTTAACTCACATGATATTAAAGTTTCTCAATTGTCTCGTATTGAAGATGATAGTTGTGGATACTATTCGATAGTGACAACATGGTTTAAAAAAGGAAGTGAGGAAGATTTACATTTCTCATTTCGCTACCGTAGTGTGAGTTCGAAAAGTGACATAAATACCCCTCCCTCATTTACAATGGCTTTTAGAGATGTAATTAAATACTCGGGAGATAATCCTAGGTATAAAATGAATTGTAAGGGGATTAAAGAGGGGGGTGCATAGCTACATTACATTGTTACATGGACTGTTACATGCAGAAATAGTTACATGGACAGCCACCTAAAATTTGGCGTGCAGACTGTACGCCGTCTACCTTTAGGTAATACTCAATGGATTGAGGGTGACAAATTATGCCAATGGCAAGGAAGAGACAGGTCAGCTTATCAGACACTAAGTACTATCACTGCATATCCCGGTGTGTTCGCCGGGCATTTCTGTGCGGCAAAGACCGTGTAACGGGCAAGTCTTATGAACATCGTCGAGATTGGGTTGAGGAAAAATTGCTGACCCTTGCGAAGGTGTTTTGCATCGATGTGTGTGGCTATGCAGTTATGATCAATCATACGCATATTGTGTTGTATGTGGATGATAAGAAAGCACAAAGGTTATCAGATAAAGCGATAGTGCTTCGCTGGCATAAGTTGTTTAAGGGCAACTGGTTGACGCACAAATTCATTAGTGGTGATGAGCTGAGCGCATCCGAGCATAGTATGCTGGCAGCTGATATAGCTGAATTCAGATCCCGTCTTGCGAGCATCAGCTGGTTTATGCGGGTGCTTAATGAAGACATTGCCCGCAGAGCCAATAAAGAAGATGGTTGCACAGGTCGATTTTGGGAAGGAAGATTCAAGTCACAGGCTTTATTGGATGAAGCGGCACTGGCAGCGTACCTGGCTTATGTTGACCTGAACCCAGTCAGAGCCCAAATGGCAGATACACCGGAAACGTCAGACTACACCAGTATTAAAAAGCGTATTGAGCATGCACAGCACAAAAGCTTACTGCGTTTTGCTGGTAATCCAAGACAGCACAGGCCTAAAGGACTGCCGTTTGAGCTGACTTATTATATTCAACTGGTTGAGTTAACAGGCCTATGCATGCGTGCAGATAAGCGGGGTTATATCAGCGATAGTCAGCCACTGCTGACACGATTGCAAATAGAGCCAGACAACTGGCTCAAACTGACTATGCAGTTTACAAAGGTCTTTCATGGTGCAGTGGGGCGAAAGCAAGCGATGACAGATTACTGTGAACATCTTCATAAAAGGCGACGAGCCAACTTGCCTCAGTGCGAGCGGTTGCTGGGCTAACACCTTTCTTTTTGTGCCATTTCGATTTATCCAGGCTCAGGCTTGGGTGCGAACTCGTATTGTCCGAATCTGATTATTCTTCAGTATTTCATAGTTAAACTTACAAGTTCCACTATTGGAAGCTTATAGAAAGCGTAACATTCAATAGCCTTGCATTGTGGCTTTGAACATGCCCACAATAGATGTGTGAATTTACTGGTGGGTGTCACATAAAAAACTTTCGTGGCAGATGTGATTGGTGCTGATTATGCTGTTCATGGTCAAGTCACGATAAGAGCAAGGCCAGATGGAACATATGGTATTTATGATCAAAAGTATGATTATGAAATGCATAACGATTTTTCTCTAAGAGGAGTTACTCGAAATATTGCAACGCTATTTGGTTCTCCTTCTAGTGGATGGCCTAATACAGGGTATTGGATCAATTATCGAGGGAATACTAATATTACGAACCCTATCGCTGTGGGGGAGAAATGAAAAGATTACTAATGACTTTTATAATATGTATTTTTATTGGTGAATACATTGGTGATTGGAATCAGTTTAAAATTAGAGGGACTGGGCTGAAGCTTTCTGGTAAAAACTCTGAGCATCAATATATTGTTGATGAAAAGACGGGGGAGTTGATCGTAGATCAGCATGTTGTTGACGTTTATTCGGAAAGTGGGTTTGTAATTGTTTTACGAATCAAGGCTATAACTTATGAATGTGGTGAAAATAGAGTTGTTCTTACTCATTATCAAAGTGGCTTAGAAATAGCGGTTATTAATGTTAAAAGTCGAGAGGTTGAAATTTATTCAGAGTCTGGCTTTTTAAAGTGGGCTGAAATGAATGATATAAATGTTTCATTAGACTATGAAAATGAGTTGTCCAACGACAAGAGGTTCAAGGAAATAAGTAGTGATATTGGTTGTGTGTCAATTTAATTCGTTGATTTTACATCCGGTGAATTTTGGAAGACATATATGGACGCTCCAGCGATGTCAAGCCGAGTAGGCCGAGGGTGTTCATAATTCTGTGTCAGCCTACTGAGCTCAAAGCTCGATGTAATCATCCAAGCGTCCTGGAAAGTGGATGGCCATCTGCGACAGCGTGAGATTCCAGTTCTGGATAGGATGCGTCCAGCGCTCTTGAGCTTTAAGTATACCGGCATAGAGTAGCTTTAGTAAGCTGTTTTCATTGGCAAAACCGCCCTTGGTTTTGGTCAGCTTCCGGAACTGGCGATGTACAGCCTCCACGGCATTTGTCGTGT
>NZ_JAKRFZ010000038.1 GCF_022347765.1 Pseudoalteromonas sp. OOF1S-7
TTTCCCATCAATTGATTCAACTGCGTCCTTTAAATATTTTACTTCACTATCGGTATCGAATTCCAACCTTGAAAGTATTATTAAAACTCTATGTATTTCACTACCCATAATTCCTAGTTATCCTTACTAACTAGCAATTCTTTTCCTTACGTTGGCTTTGGTGATTTTCTTCTGTAGAACATTATCGCTTACGTGTGTGTATCTCTCTGTGGTGGAGATACTGCTGTGGCCTAGCAGCCTTTGCACAAATCGGATGTCAAGGCCGGATTCGAGCAATTCGCACGCTGCACTATGTCGGAGCATATGTGGCGTTACCTTTAGCTGAGTATTTGATTGCTGGCTTAGAGTCTTAATAAGTTTTCTGAGAAACTGGGTTGAGGCGGGCTGTCCGCGACTGTTTGTGAGTAATTGGGAGTGGTTGGGTGCGCATATAGGCCGATTGTCGATATAATTCTTAAGTAGCTTAACTATCTCCTGATCGGTTAGGTACACAAAACGTTCTCTAGAGCCTTTGCCCATAATCTTAATTTTCTTTTCATTAATGTATATATCGCTCAGATCGATACCCGAGAGTTCTGAAACTCGCACACCGGTGCTGATCATTATTTCAAGTGCAACCAGAGTAGTGAGATCGTTGAGACGGCGTTTGGAGCGCACTTCATAGTTGCCGGACTGGTCGTTTAGCATGTCCTTACTGGTTTTTCGGGCCTGCTTTAACAAGCGCCTTAGATCTGACTGTGGCACGTTTCTTGGGAGATGCTTTGGTAGTTTTATATCCAGCTGAAACTTATGGAATGGACTCACGTCGATAATTTCTTCACGTTCAAGCCAATGAAACATGGCGCGGAGGCAAGCCATTTTTCTCTTAACGGACGTGTTTGACAACTCTGCGTCAACAAGGCGTTGGTGAAACTTGACTAAGTCATACTTGGTAACTTCATTGATGTGTTTTTCTGGATTAACTGCTGCGCAAAATTGCTTTAAATCTATCTGGTAGGCTTTTAAGGTATGATCTGAAAGTTTACGTTTTTCCTTGCATAAGGTGATGAATTCAAATGTTATTTCTACTACTTTTTGCACAATTATACGTCTGTTTCTGGATATCGGATAGAGGGCAGGTATTAAAACAGAATATTACGAAAAATCGTATAAATTTATTGACTTAGAGTTTTGAAATTTGGCTTCTAGGCATTAACTAATTGCTGGGATGTTGAGCAGCCAGCGAGTAGGAAACATCATATGGCTGAGTGGCACAGTATAAAAGAGGGTTCACCACAAATTCTTCTCACAATTGAGGTCTCCCAGCGGATATATCAGACGTAAATAATTGCGTTTAGTCCAGCGTTGTTTCCCGATCAAAACATAATCGCGCTTCGCAGCCTGGCCTCTTTGCCAAGTCTGACAGTCAACAGCACAATAGCTGATTGTATTTGCCTGAACTTTCTATATCAACTTGAGTGCTGAGCATACAGGCTGATCCACAAGAGAATAATCGTCGCCTGCATAGCGAGTAATAGCAGAATATTGAGCTGGAGTGGGCATCGGCTTTTACTGTTTCTCAGACCCATACCGTATTGGGGCTTTTCAAGTCTCGAAAGCTTTCTTCAGTTTGCATACTTTTAGCGTACAGTAAGACGCGTTTGGCTTTGGACTAGTCGGCCGGACGGTTGGTGGCTAAAGCCCGTGTTTTTTACTGCCAACTAGAGTTGAGGAACTATCTGGGAAAATCTTTCAAATTTCAAACCCCAGTGAAGATGCATCGCTGTATCTGGTGTGTTCGACTAATCTACCTTATTTTAAAAAGTTTTGGGGTGTTGGAGGGAATACTGGCTTTGAGAAATCTATCAACTATGATTCATATAATGAGGTGAAGACCAGAGAAATGTATCGTTTTCTTAAGGTCTTTGGTGGGTCATCCTTGTGGGTTTCCGTGCACTGTTTTTCATTAAACTTGTTGGCATTTTGTTTGATTGAGCACCTAACAGGGACTTCAGTCAAGGAGGCAAAACGGCAGGCTGCGCTCCTTTGTCGCCAATCCTAGCCTGCTATTTTTCGCCGGTTAAGCCAGTGCTATGTGTCTAAGTGCATTCTAATTAGGCATGTTTAACTGGATTATGGCGAAGGAGCGTTAATATGTACTCAAGGAAATTTATCACACTAATGTTGTCGACATCATTCCTGGTGTCTTTTAATGTAAGCGCAGAAGACTTTGAAGCCTCTTTCCTCAATGGGCTTTTTAAATACTTAGCTGAACGACGTAACATGAACTTGATATCTTATCATGGCGAAAAGGTCGCTGAGATAGGGCGCTTGTACTACGTTGAAAAACCGCTTTCTGCTCCAGAGCTCCAGGAATGGGCTGAAAGGGGTAAAGACATACAGTTATTCGAGCTAAGTAAGGGGTATGACTTTTCATCTTTAATAGAGTGGCAAAAAGGGGTGAGTTACCAGATTCAAGAGACGCTTGCTGGCCATCTTTCTGCGGAACTGGAAGCAACGCTGAAGAAAAGAGGGATAAAGGCATCAACGTTCATAGCTGCTTTAAGAAAGTCACGAATTCGGTTTACCGTATATAGAAAAGTGGTTGGGGGCTTGGATGTATCAAAGGAAGTCAACAAAGATAAAGCCAAGTTAATCACTGAGTTTAACGACTTTGGTATGGGAGAAGGCATGGTGATTCCTTTCCAACAACTTGTTGTCGCTGACTTTACTTATAGTTCGCAATCATCAGCAGAGTTACAGGCTTTGTTGGGCTTCGATCTCTTGTCGAATGTTAAGGCTCAGCTTTCTAGTGGTGTAGTAAGAGACAAGCAAACAAACCTCACCTATCCAGCATCCACAACAATTGCTTTTAAAGCCTTTCCTGTCTACTTCAAAGAACAGAAATGGTTTGCTAAGTGGTGAGGCTAAGCACAGCATGTGTTAAAGCGCAATTCTTAGCCTGAGTCAGTTTTATATTTACAACGCAGTGATTTAGGTTAAGCGGTAAATTTGTTCACACTATGATACGACGTAAGTTCCTTAGGAAGGGTTTTGAATATGAGAAACTACTTTGTTTGCCTACTGTTACTTTTCGCTTCATGGCAAAACAACGCGGAGGTTTTTGCTGGCTATGATGCATTCTGCGGTCTGCCTGTTGTAGTCGGGACAGACCCTCAAGTTGCTTCAGCAAGGACGGATCAACACGGAAGAAAATATATCCATATTGACCCAGCAGCAATGAGCAACTGGACAGTATCAAGGGTGTTCATTCTTGCTCATGAATGTGCGCACCATCTGATCGGACATACTACTCGATTAGGTCAACTGAAAAGGTTTTATGGCGGTACTGCTGAACAAGAGCTGGAAGCCGATTGTTGGGCAGCCAGAAAGTTGGCTTCAATCGGTTTTGATCATGACATTAGTAGAACTATCTTAGAGCAAGCTAACGCTGGCCACTTCTCTTCGCGAGGGTATCCATCCGGCCGTCAACGTGCAAATAATATTCTGAATTGTGCCGGTGGCAGCAGACGCTGTGAAACAATAACTCACCAATGCAATCATCCCGCTCATCCCAATGGAGATCGAGTCAGATGCGCGCATGTGGTTGTTGCTCACCCAGGAGGTGACTGGAAACAATGCCAGCATACTTGTCTTGGTCCCTGGGGCGTTGCTCCTTGTCATCCCCAGGGCGATGTTGTGCAGTGTGAGCATGGTGCTGAACAACATCGATTTGATTTAGTTCAGTGCCAACACGTAGCTCATCCACAGGGGCATACTCAACGAGTATGCCCCTGAACTTAATATGCAAGGTAATATCGCTCTGCAGGTTGGGGCGATGTCGCTTCGAGTACTAAAAATGGGGTTTATATAACTTGTATCGCTACATTGTCCAAATGGCGTTGTTTCCTAAATCATTGAACTAATCTTGCCTTGTGTGATCAGATCTAAAAAGCAAACACCGAGACTGAACTTTGAAAGAAAAGCGTATCACTAACTGGCGTGATTACAATAAAGCTCTTATC
>NZ_JAKRFZ010000039.1 GCF_022347765.1 Pseudoalteromonas sp. OOF1S-7
TTTTTAAAGAACAAAATAACTAACCCTGGTTAGTTACCGCAGCCTTGCTGCGAAGTGGAGCGCCATATTAACCGCTTCACTTTTAAAGTCAACTAGAAAATTTAATTTTTCTTAATTAAGCTTTCCGTTTGGCTTCCCCGTCACTTGGCGCCTTGCTTCTCAGCGTTGCTCCCCGTGTCGGTGGATGCGCATTATAGGGAAATCGAAAAACGATGCAACCCCTTTTTTCATTTTTCTCTAGATAAAATGTCATCACCGCGCATAACCCCGAATACACACAAAGCACAAACAAGATACACACAACCAACTGTGGATAAGATTACAAATAGACAACACTACAGACCATATTATGAGAGGCGCTCAGAGCCAATATTCTGCTTCTTCTCCTTCCCGGATATATGACACTGAATATAGAGGGAGTCAGAAAGTTGATAAAAATTGCATCGGTGAGTTTTAGTCGTTTTGCTTCGTATACAAATAGCGCAAAGAATGCCTTCAGCATCAGTGTTATTAGTAGCACTACTTCTTACTCATGTAGTCGATGTGGTATGTGCCCGGTCCATTATATTGATATTACTTGTACCATTTTGAATAATTAACTCGTTAGATTTATCCAGTCCCTAAAGCACAATGATTTCACCCTGTCAGCGCATAAGATAAACGCATTCCATACTTCACTGACCTGATCCAAAATGTCATCGTAGTTTTCAACGCTTCTGTTTGATAGCTTATCCTGTCTGAGCCAGCTCCACACTTGTTCTATGGGGTTTAGCTCCGGTGAATAAGGCACAAGCCTGATGATCACTACATTCCCCAAGCCTTTTACCAAACCATCTTCGAAGTGCCAGGCTGCGCGATCCATGATGACTACTGCCATTCTTCCCGGTTAAGTCCTTTGTGATATTTGCTCCAGGTGAGAGTACATGACTTCTTTATTCACTAAAGGTGAGATGAGTGCTTCTGTTTCACCAGTCGTTGAACACATTGCGCCAAATAGTAGGCATATTCGAATTGTTGCTGCTTTACGACTCTTGGACGTGAGCCTTTTTCAGCCCATACCTTTGTTGTTGAAGTTTGCTAACCAAATCGCGCCTCATCCTGAAACCATACATCAATACGTTCAGGACGAAGGTGTCCCGGGGTGTGAAGGATCGTTTCCAGCTCAAAGTTTTTTAAAAGCTTCCTGGCGAGCTTGATCCCCTTTAGGATGGATTGAACGGCTGCTGAGCCATGAGGAGTTTTGTCTTTTCAACAGTCTGTGAACGGCTGACAACTCGTATTCTATGTGAAACTGTCCCGATATATACTGCTGAATATCTTCTAATGTCAGTCGGCCACCTTCCGTGCGGTCTATAGAATCGAGTACATATGCTTTAAGCTGCTTCAGCTGTGCATCATCCAGTTTTTTGCAAGGGCGACCCGAGCGAGGTAGCTCCTCCAAACCTTGTAAGCCGTGATCGAGATAGTCTTTCACCCATTAGTTCACGCGAGTACGACTGACCTTCAAGTATTCAGCAATCTGATAGCGAGATTTACCTTCAAAGAAATGAGCCAGTGCGAGCATGCGCACTTTCCTTTCTGGGATCTTTAGTCTGTTTGAAGAGCTTAATAAAATCAGAGGGCTGCAAAATCATTACCACATGGATGTGGGGAAGTGGAATAATGCAGGAGCAATTATCGAGATGCGCGAAGGGACCCAGCATCATGGATGAATAGACAACACCACTCTGTCTACAAGTTCTTTAAATGACTTAAACGCAAAAAGCCGACCTATTTCGAATCGAGCTTTTCTTGCTTGGAGCCTGATAATGATTGTCGGATCTCAGTGCAGCTCATGCTCTCGGTGTGGCCTGTTAGAAGATCCCGCATCAAGTGCGGGATGACGCTAGTGTGGGCTTTATGATTGGAAAGTTACGCAACTTTTTTAAATCACATATAGCAAAAAAGCCCGACTCTTTCGAATCGGGCTTTGATGTACAAGGAGGTACAAATGTCGATGATATTCATGGATGAATTAAGTGCAAAGTACAATGACTGCGAGCAACGCGAGTACATTTACTTTGCGCAAGGGTGAATTGCGACCGAAGCACCGCTTCGCAGCGCAATGAACGCGAGGGTGACGAGAAACCGAAGCAACGCTTCGCAGTTCGAGGAAGTGAGCGCATGGATGCGCGAAGGGGAGATACTACATGGAAGTACTTTACTCCAAACGCAAAAAAGCCCGACTCTTTCGAATCGGGCTTTAATGTACAGGAGGTACGAATGTCGATGATACTCATGGATGAATGTCTTTCGTCGACCTCTAAATAGGTGCTTGGCAATGTCCTACTTTCACATGGACGAAATGAGACCGAAGCAACGCTTCGCAGCTCATTGAGATGAGCGCAAGGACGCGCGATGGGACCCAGCTTCATGGATGAATAGACAACACCGC
>NZ_JAKRFZ010000003.1 GCF_022347765.1 Pseudoalteromonas sp. OOF1S-7
GGAGTGGACGAACCGCTGGTGTTCGGGTTGTCATGCCAATGGCATTGCCCGGTAGCTACGTTCGGAATCGATAACCGCTGAAAGCATCTAAGCGGGAAGCGAGCCTCGAGATGAGTTCTCACTTGGACTTTGAGTCCACTAAAGGGCCGTTGAAGACGACAACGTTGATAGGCGAGATGTGGAAGTGGTGTGAGCCATTAAGCTAACTCGTACTAATTACCCGTGAGGCTTAACCATACAACGCCAAAGTGGTTTTGTTTGTTAGAAGTTAAGAACTAAAGTAGACGAAGAATTTAATACGCTTTTCCAGATTTTACAGAATTTGCTTGGTAACCATAGCATTTTGGAACCACCTGACTCCATGCCGAACTCAGTAGTGAAACGAAATAGCGCCGATGATAGTGTGGGGTTTCCCATGTGAAAGTAGGACATTGCCAAGCACCTATTTAAAGAAAGCCCGATTCGAGAGAGTCGGGTTTTTTTGCGTTTATGGCTAAAATCGTGTGGTAGGAGGCATTTTGGAACCACCTGACTGGAAGGCCAGCCCCGCCCATGCCGAACTCAGTAGTGAAACGAAATAGCGCCGATGATAGTGTGGGGTTTCCCATGTGAAAGTAGGACATTGCCAAGCACCTAATTAAAGAAAGCCCGATTCGAGAGAGTCGGGCTTTTTTGCTATATGTGATTTAAAAAAGTTGCGTAACTTTCCGATCATAAAGCCCACACTAGCGTCATCCCGCACTTGATGCGGGATCTTCTAACAGGCCACACCGTGAGATGCACTGAGATCCGACAATTGTTATCAGATTTCAAACAAGAAAAGCTAGATTCGAAATAAGTAGGCTTTTTTGTGTTTAAGTCATTTAAAGCCGTTGTAGACGGAATAGTGTTGTCTATTCATCCATGAAGCTTGGTCCCATCGCGCATCTCGATAATTGCTCCTGCATTATTCTACTTCCCCACATCCATGTGGGTCCCTGCGCTCATCTCAATGAGCTGCGAAGCGTTGCTTCGGTCTCATTTCGTCCATGTGAAAGTAGGACATTGCCAAGCACCTATTTAAAGGTCGACGAAAGACATTCATCCATGAATATCATCGACATTTGTACCTCCTTGTACATCAAAGCCCGATTCGAAAGAGTCGGGCTTTTTTGTTATATGTGATTTAAAAAAGTTGCGTAACTTTCCGATCATAAAGCCCACACTAGCGTCATCCCGCACTTGATGCGGGATCTTCTAACAGGCCACACCGTGAGATGCACTGAGATCCGACAATTGTTATCAGATTTCAAACAAGAAAAGCTAGATTCGAAATAAGTAGGCTTTTTTGTGTTTAAGTCATTCAAAGCCGTTGTAGACGGAATAGTGTTGTCTATTCATCCATGAAGCTTGGTCCCATCGCGCATCTCGATAATTGCTCCTGCATTACTCTACTTCCCCACATCCATGTGGGTCCCTGCGCTCACCTCTTCGAACTGCGAAGCGTTGCTTCGGTTTCTCATCGCCCTTGCGCAAAGTAAATGTACTCGCGATGCTCGCTGTCATTGTACTTTGTACTTTCATTAACTTAGCTCTTTAATTGCTTCGCTAAGCCCATCTAAAGTTAACGGAAACATGCGACCTGCCATCAGCTCATCGATCAGGCCAATAGACTGGTAGTAGGGCCAGTGTGTTTTTGGCTGGGGGTTGAGCCAGGCGACTTTATCAAAATGCTGAGTGAGCCTTTGTAACCACACTGAACCGGCTTCCTGATTCCAGTGTTCAACACTGCCGCCGGGATAGGCTATTTCATAGGGGCCCATGGTGGCATCGCCGACAAAGATTAGTCGATAATCCCGGCCAAAGCGGTTGATCAGCTGATGGGTATCGAGCAAGGTGTTATCCAGCCTGTCGTTATCCTGCCAGACATGCTCGTACACACAGTTATGAAAGTAGAAAAACTCCAGGTGTTTAAACTCGCTGTGTGCGGCGCTGAACAGCTGTTCACAGATCTGAATATGATCATCCATAGATCCGCCGATATCAAACAACATAATGACGTTGACGGCATTGTGCCGCTCAGGGGCCATTTTCACATCCAGCATACCGCCTTGCTTAGCCGTAGCGCGGATGGTTTCGTTCAAATCGAGTTGATCGCTGGCGCCACTGCGGGCAAATTTACGCAACTGCTTAAGCGCCAGCTTGATAGTGCGGTTACTGATATCGCTGTCGGCATCTAAGTTACGGTATTGGCGTTTATCCCACACTTTGACTGCACGGCGGTGACGGCTGCCATCCTGGCCAATCCGCACACCTTCCGGGTTATAACCGTACGCCCCAAAAGGCGAGGTACCACCGGTGCCTACCCATTTATTGCCACCGGCATGGCGTTTTTGCTGCTCGGCGAGCCGCTGCTTTAAAGTGTCCAGTAACTTATCGAGTCCACCGAGTGCTTTCAGCTTAGCTTTTTCTTCTTCACTCAGGTGCTTTTCAAACTCTTTGCGCAACCAGTCCTGCGGCAGGGCGTTTTGCTGCAACTGGCTGAACAGATCCAGAGACTCCACCCCTTCAAAGTAATCGGCAAAGGCGCGGTCAAACTTATCGAACTGGGTTTCATCTTTGACAAAGATGGTTTTGGCCAGATGATAAAACCCGTCGGTGTCAGCGAAACACACGCCTTTATCGAGCGCATTGAGGCAGTCCAGCAGCTCCCGCAGGCTGGCTTTGACGCCATAGCGCCTGAGCGTGAATAAAAAGTCGATCAACATGATCAGCGCTTACCTAAAAAAGCCAGCTTCTCAAGCAAGGTCACATCCTGCTCATTTTTCAGCAGTGCGCCAAACATGGGCATTAATCCACCTTTGTGGCTGCGGTCTTGCAGTGTATCGGGGTCAATGTCTTCTGCCAGTAGCAGTTTAAGCCAGTCGAGCAGCTCACTGGTGCTGGGCTTTTTCTTCAACCCGGCCACGCTGCGTAATTCAAAAAACACTTCCAGTGCTTGTTTTACTAAGCGAGGCTTAATCGCCGGGAAATGCACATCAATGATCGCCTGCATTTCTTCTTTGTCCGGGAAGTCGATATAGTGGAAGAAGCAACGACGTAAAAATGCATCGGGGAGTTCTTTTTCGTTGTTGGAGGTAATGATCACGATTGGGCGAACCAGAGCTTTAACCTGTTCACCGGTTTCGTACACGTGAAACTCCATGCGGTCTAACTCTAGCAGCAGATCGTTGGGGAACTCAATGTCTGCCTTATCGATTTCGTCGATCAGCAGAACAGGGCGTTTTGCCTGAGTAAAGGCCTGCCACAGCTTGCCCTTAATGATGTAATTGCCAATATCGTGCACTCGTGCATCGCCCAGCTGGCTGTCGCGCAGACGCGATACCGCATCGTATTCATACAGGCCTTGCTGCGCTTTGGTGGTCGATTTGATGTGCCACTGAATAAGCTCTGTATCCAGGCTTTTGGCCAGCTCTTCGGCCAGCAGGGTTTTACCTGTGCCAGGTTCCCCTTTTATCAACAGTGGCTTTTCCAGGATCACGGCTGCATTCACAGCCTGTTGCAGCGCTGTGCTGGCAATATAAGACTCGGTACCTTTAAACATAAACTTCTTAACTCTGGTCTGATGAGTAATAGAGGTTCAGTGTGCCACAGCGCAGTCGGGCAGTGCAAATACGCGTCATTCGGCGGCCCCTAAATACGCAAAACGTGGGCGCTGCTGACCATCTACTTCAACCGTTTCGCAAAACATGCTGAGCGGTCTCACCCAATGATCAAAGTTGCCATACAAGGTCTGGTATACCACCATCGCTTCTTCGGTTTCACTGTGGGTGGCGACAAACAGCACCTGATATTTAGGGCCTTTGTAATGCTGGTAAATGCCGGGTTTAAGTTCTTTGCTCACGGTCGTTGCTCCAATTGGGTATAATGTCGGGGTTTTAATTAATAGGTATCTGACATGAATTATATTGCGCTCGATGCGTTCAAGAAAGCCTGGGTGTTTCGTCATCAGGACTTGCCCATTGAGGAGGCCGATCTGGCTCGGATCAAGCCGATGACGGAGCAACGTGCTGCGGTGCTGTGGACCACTATGGTCAGTCGTGAGCAGGATCACCCCGACTTTTTTACGCCCCATGACTGGCCAGGTAAAGAAGAAAATTGGCATGAAAGCCTGGACTGGGAAGGTCCGTGGGAAGCGGGTGAAGCCACCCTGCCAGACACCATTTGTGATTTCCTTAACTGGGAAGACAACACCACAGTGTACTTTTGTATGTCGCGTGAGCTGATCATTGAAACCCAGTTTGATGTATTTAAACGCACTTGGCAGAACTTTATGTTTCTGGCCGATGGCAGCCTGCTGCTGGGCAAAAAGCGCGATACGGCGGTGATGTTCAGTGAATCCGGAGAAGCCAGGCTCGGCAAGCGACCTAAAAACCTGTAATTGTGCTTGACCGCCTGATATCGGTGGCTTTCATGTTAGTGCGCTATATTTAACCGTGTGGTCGTGATATAACCTCTGTGTAAAGGAGGCATTTTGAACGGTCCAGGTCACACTAAGCAACAAAGCACGATATGGCAGGATGAGGCTACCCGGTTGGCGTATGCTGAGCTGGCGAATGTCTTTTATGCGCGTGAAATACCCGGCTTATCGGCAGAGCCCGACCCGGCGCGGTTGCAAAGGCGCTTAAACAGCTTGCCTTATTATGTAGAGCGAGCCGCTACGCACATTGTGCTTGGCGAAGTGCCCCTTGAGCTTGACAGCCACAATGGCTGCTGGCTGGCTAAGCAAGGCAAATGCCCCCAGTGGCAAGCTGAGCAAACCCAGGCATATTACGCCAATCAGGCCACGGTTGGGTTAGTGGTGCCGGTACTGGTCGTTGATGGCGGGATTACCAGCCTGTATTTAGACACGCTCGACCAGAGCCGTGACGGCTTTTGGCATTGCAATCAGTTTGGCTGGTTTGATAACTCAGGCAAAGCGCACGGTGATGATGAGTATGCCCAATTGCCAGCAACACGCTATTTACTCAAACCCAGTAAAGCATTAATGACGGCCGCCTGTTGTGGTCACCGCTGGCAATATCATAAAATGTTGCCACCCAGAACACTGGGATTACGTGAAATGTTACTGGCGAGCAGTATAAACTGGCCAAACGTCAGGAAAAAACAACAACGCAAGTAGTGCACATTGCCTGGGGCAATGCATGATCCTGTAAAGCAATTAAGGTAGCCCTGATGCGATATTTCCAACTTGCATTGCTATGTCTGTGTGCATACACCCAATACAATCTGTGGTTCGGGCATAATGGCCTGGAAGATTTCAGACGCATCAAAGCGGCGGTCGATAAACATCAGGCCGCCAATGCCGACCTGGCAAAGCGAAATAAATTACTAAAAGCTGATATCGAAGATCTTAAGCTCGGCCTTGAAGGGGTTGAAGAGCGCGCTCGCCATGAGCTGGGGATGATCAAACCCAACGAAACCTTTATCCGCGTATTATCAAAGAAGCATGATGAATAACATAACCATTGCAGCGGTTGTACCTGCTGCCGGCGTAGGGGCCAGAATGGGGCTGAATCACCCCAAGCAATACCTGAAAATTGGCGATAAAACCGTGCTTGAGCATACGCTCAGCAAACTGGCGAAGGTGCCCAAGCTGGATAAAATCTATGTCGCGGTGAGTGAAACCGATGGCTATTTTGCAGCGCTTGATTTAAGTGCGCTGGCTGTTACCCGGGTGACGGGCGGGCAGGAGCGCGCCGACTCTGTACTGAACGCTTTACTGGCCATGCAAGTTACACCACCTGATTGGGTGCTGGTCCATGATGCTGCGCGCCCGCTGGTAGAGGTCAGCGATATCACCAATCTGATTGAGCAATGCTTAACACATCAGGAAGGGGGTATCCTGGCGAGTAAAGTCAAAGATACCATTAAGCGCGGCACCAGCCACAGCGAAGAGACGGTGCCAAGAGAGACCTTATGGCAAGCCTTAACGCCGCAGTTCTTCCCTTATCAGCAACTGCTCACAGCATTGCAGCAGGCACGGCAAAACAAGTTACAGGTGACCGATGAGGCATCTGCCATCGAGCAGGCCGGGCAACCCGTACGGTTAGTCAGCGGCCGCTCAGACAATATTAAAATTACCACACCAGAAGACTACGCACTGGCCAGTTTTCTGATGTCACAACAAAGCAAAGCGAGGTCACTATGATACGCATAGGTCATGGGTTTGATGTTCATAAGTTCGGTGGCGAAGGCCCGCTAACCATTTGTGGCGAAAAGATCCCCTATAGTCAGGGGTTTATTGCACATTCCGACGGTGATGTGGCCATTCATGCCGTGTGCGATGCCTTACTCGGGGCACTGGCACTGGGCGACATTGGCAAGCATTTTCCTGATACTGCCGCTGAGTTTGAAAACATCGACAGCCGTATTTTGCTGCGCAGAGTAATGGAGCAGGTCAGCGAACTGGGTTATCAGCTTGGTAATCTGGACGTTACGATTGTGGCACAGGCACCAAAAATGCGCCCGCACATAGATGCCATGCGCGCCAACCTGGCGGCAGACTGTAATGCTGATCTTGGCCAGGTCAATGTTAAAGCCACCACCACAGAAAAACTAGGCTTTGAAGGGCGCAAAGAGGGCATATCCAGCCATGCCGTGGTGTTGCTGACGAAGGTGGCCTAGTGTGAAAACCTCTGTATCTGATCTGAATTACCTCTACGGTGAGCCATTAGCGCGGGCTGAGTTTAAGTCTCAGCCGGAAGACTTTATGGTCGACGAGATCCTCGACATTGAATTCACCGGGGAAGGGGAGCATGTTTGCCTGCAGATAGTTAAAAAAGGCGAAAACACCGCTTTTATCGCCCGTAAGCTGGCCGAGTTTGCCGGCGTCGCGCCAAGAGATGTCAGCTACGGCGGACTGAAAGACCGTCACGGTGTGTGTACTCAGTGGTTTAGCGTCCCGGTGCCAATCAAGCAGGAGCTTGATTTCAGCACGCTCAACTGCGATAGCCTGTTTGTGCTTAAGCAGGTTCGTCACAACCGAAAACTACGCACCGGATGCCACAAAGGTAATCGTTTTACGATCACACTACGTAATGTCAGTGAACCACTGGATCTGTTGTCACGCGTTAACGCGGTGCGTCAGGGCGTGCCCAACTATTTTGGTGAGCAACGCTTTGGTCATGATGGGTATAACCTGGAAATGGCGCAAAGACTGTTTGAAGGAGAGCGGATCCGTGATAAAAAATTACGAGGTCTGGTGATCTCGGCTGCCCGCTCACACATTTTTAATCAGCTGGTTTCAAGGCGGGTTGCTGAACATGGCCTGGCAAAGACCTGGCATCGCGAAGTCTTTATGCTTCGTGGCAGCAACGCGTTTTTTGAAGAAGACATCAGTGATGCGCTGATAGTCCGGCTGCTTGAAGCGGATATTGTGTTGTCGGCCCCATTACTGGGCAAAGGCGAAAAAGGCCTAACCGCACTTGAGATTGAATGGCTCAAACCGTTTTCCGATTGGTGGCAGGGGCTTGGCGCTTTGGGGCTTAAAAATGAACGCCGCGCCTTACGGGTGATCCCTGAAAACCTGACGGTGAAAACACTCGACCCAACAACCATTCAGCTTAGTTTTGACTTACCAAAAGGGTGTTACGCCACCGCAATACTGCGAGAGCTGGTGCATCATGAGGATGTCAGCCACCGCAACCATGATAAAAAAGGAAGCAACCAAAATGAAGATCCTGCTCAGTAATGATGACGGAGTACATGCAAAAGGAATAGAAGTACTCTACCAAGCTTTGTGCGAAATAGCGGAGGTAGTGGTGATTGCGCCAGACCGTAATTGCAGCGGTGCAAGTAACTCACTGACACTGATGAACCCCTTGCGGGCAACCACCCTGGAAAATGGCTTTATAAGCGTGAATGGGACACCGACCGACTGCGTACATCTGGGTGTGAACCAGCTGCTGGACGAAGCGCCGGATATGGTGGTCGCCGGTATCAATAACGGTGCGAATTTGGGAGACGATACACTGTATTCAGGTACCGTTGCTGCGGCCACAGAGGGGCGTCACCTTGGTTTGCCCGCCATTGCCGTATCATTGTGCTCTAAGCGCGAGGTCCACTACGAAACTGCCGCTGCCGTCACGGTTAAACTCATCAAAGCGCTAAAAAGTCATCCGCTACCTAAAGATCAGATCATTAATATCAATGTGCCCGATATTCCACTGTCGGACCTCAAAGGTATGCAAGTGACTCGCCTGGGAGCACGACACAAAGCTGAGACCATGACCCGGCAACTGGATCCCTGGAACCGCGATGTGTACTGGTACGGATCACTGGGTCAGGAACTGGATGCGGGAGAAGGCACCGATTTCTATGCGGTTAAGCAGGGATATGCCGCAATTACACCTCTAAAAGTAGATATGACAGCGCATGAAAGTCTGGACTCTTTATCAAGCTGGATCGCTGCGCAGGAGTAATCACATTGCTCAAAAACTACAAACGCAGCGCCGAGGCGCTGGTTGCGACCTTAGGTCGCCATGGGATAAGCGACCCTGAAGTATTAAATTGCCTTGAGATCACACCCCGGCATCTGTTTGTCGATGCGGTGTTGCAACATAAATCTTACGAGAATACCGCGCTGCCGATTGGTCAGGGACAGACGATTTCTCAGCCGCTGGTGGTGGCGAGAATGACAGAGTTGTTGCGTCAGGCTGGCGTGCGTAAAAAAGTGCTGGAGGTTGGTACCGGCTCTGGCTATCAAACCGCAGTGCTGGCGCAGTTGTTTGAACAGGTGTACAGCATTGAGCGGATCAAAGCCTTGCAATGGCAGGCTAAGCGTCGTTTACATATGCTGGACCTATATAATGTGGCCATGAAGCACGGTGATGGCTGGCAGGGCTGGGCGTCTAAAGGTCCTTATGATGGTATTATTGTCACTGCCGCGGCAGCGCAAGTTCCGCAGGCGTTACTAGAGCAACTTTCGGATGGTGGTGTGATGGTGATCCCCGTAGGTGAACAGTATCAGGTACTCACTATGTACCAGCGACAAGGCCAGCAGTATATTGAAAGCAAACTGGCTGAGGTGCGCTTTGTGCCTTTGATCCCGGGTGCGCTTAGTTAGAAGCTACAAAAAAGGCGAGAAAATCCAGACGAGTATGCTAAAGTGGATGGTCGAATTAACAAGCGGAAAGTAATTAAGGCATGAATCGGGCGCGCATCAATACTCTATTGCTATTGTGCTATTTTCTGGCCGCATGTACGACGCCACATTCCCCAGCACCGGTTGTTAACCTCTCCAAAGGTAAGACCAGTTATAAACAAAAAATTCAAATAAAAAATAATCAATATAAGGTTAAAAAAGGAGATACGCTGTTTGCTATTGCTTTTAGTGCAAATAAAGATGTTAGAACTGTTGCCAAAATCAATAAAATTAAGCCTCCTTACACCATTTTCCCTGGTCAACTCATTCTATTAGAATATCCGAAAAAGAAGTATAAACCGTCCAAAAAGCAGCCAGTTAAAACCGTAAATTTAACCGATAAAAAACAAAAAAATAACATTTCACCGAAAAAAGAGCTTGATCGACCTAAGCAACGAGAGTATGTTCAAAAGCAAGCCAGCGAAAAATCCAGTCATACCAAGCAGTTGTCAAATAATAAGGTACGATGGCGCTGGCCCGCAGTTGGTAAGGTGACCCGACGTTTTTCTGTCAAAGAAAACGGCTACAAGGGAATTCAGATTACAAATAAAAAGGGAACATCTGTTAAGGCTGCGGCAAATGGCGTTGTTGTATACGCAGGGAGCGCATTACGAGGATACGGCAATTTAATCATTCTGAAACATACTGATGATTATCTCAGCGCGTACGCCCACAACTCCAAATTGCTAGTAAGAGAGCAGCAGCAAGTTAAAGCCGGGCAAAAAATTGCCGAAATGGGAGATACAGACGCATCATCTGTTGCGTTACGGTTTGAGATCCGTTACCGGGGACAAGCCGTAAACCCTAGTAGGTATTTGCCTAAATAATAGCCTATCGACGTAATGATGGAAGACTGTCACTTATTCGCTTGGGGGGATGCTTATGGCTCAAACAGCAAAATTGAATAGTAAAGTAAATCCAGAGTTGGACGAGAAGTTTGACGATGTTTCAGTCGAGGAGCCCAAATCGGAGCTGCTTGAAGATATTGAAAACGATGAAGACCTTTTCGCCAAGGACGACAGCGTAAAGAATTTAGATGCAACTCAGTTGTATCTGGGAGAAATTGGTTTTTCGCCACTGCTCAGTGCTGAAGAAGAAGTCTACTTTGCACGTAAGGCGTTGAGAGGCTGCGAGGCATCGCGAAAGCGCATGATCGAAAGTAACTTACGCCTGGTTGTTAAAATTGCGCGGCGTTACAATAATCGAGGGCTGGCACTGCTTGACCTGATTGAAGAAGGAAACTTAGGTCTGATCCGGGCCGTTGAGAAGTTTGATCCGGAACGGGGTTTCCGCTTTTCTACCTATGCGACCTGGTGGATCCGTCAGACTATTGAGCGGGCCATTATGAACCAGACTCGCACCATTCGATTACCCATCCATGTGGTTAAAGAGCTCAATGTGTACCTTCGAACGGCTCGTGAACTGACCCAAAAACTGGACCACGAGCCGACCGCGGAGGAAATTGCAGAGTCACTCGACAGACCGGTTGAAGACGTCAGTAAGATGTTACGTCTGAATGAGAAAATTACGTCTGTAGACACGCCCATTGGGGGGGATAATGACAAGGCATTGCTCGACATTATTGCTGATGAGCGCGGTTACGAGCCGGAAAGCGAAGTTCAGAACAAAGACATTAACCGCCATATTGTTGACTGGCTGGGGGAATTAAACCCGAAACAAAGAGAAGTGCTGGCACGTCGCTTTGGGTTGTTGGGTTACGAGCCATCAACACTGGAGGATGTTGGCCGCGAGATTGGCTTAACACGTGAGCGTGTGCGTCAAATTCAGGTAGAGGCATTGCGTCGCTTAAAAGATATTCTGCAACACGAGGGGTTAAGCACCGACAGCTTGTTTGAACAAATGTAAGCTAAGTCGCAGCGCAGGTATTTCATTTTCTCATTTGTTTAGCGTTGCCAGAAACATACTCGTAGAGTCATTCTGTTGTTTGAATGGCTCACGCATCTCTCCAGCACGCTCCCTGTTATTACTTCATCTTTCATCGTTTGGTGACATTGCTTAAAAACAAGTTAGGCCTGACGATTCTGAGTGCGTGATTCAAACTGGTGCTCCGAATTTATAGACTAGACATTGCTCTGTACATAGCACATTGCTTTCTTTTACTCAAAATTCAGTCATCCCGGCCAGCGAGCAGGGAACGATTAGCAGGCGATTCAGAAAGCCAGTTATATGCACCGCATTTACATGCCACACCGTCATCCCGGCCAGCGAGCCGGGAACAATTAGCAGGCGATTCAGAAAGCCAGTTATATGCACCGCATCTACATGCCACACCGTCATCCCGGCCAGCGAGCGGAACTATTATTAGCTGGCTACTCAGAGAGTCAGTTCTATACCGCATCTACATGCTATACCGTCACCCCGGCCAGCGAGCCGGGAACGATTAGCAGGCGATTCAGAGAGCCAGTTCTATACCGCATCTACATGCCACACCGTCATCCCGGCCAGCGAGCGGGAACTATTATTAGCTGGCTACTCAGAGAGTCAGTTCTGTACCGCATCTACATGCCACACCGTCATCCCTGCCAGCTATCCGGAAGCCGCCAACACCAAATCACAATCAATAAAAAAGGGCTAAACCCTAAGGTTTAGCCCTCATTATAAAGCCCGGGGAAAAGCGCTTATTGAGCTTGTGCGCTCAGTGTTACGCCAGAGAATGAGCGATAAGCGTTAAGACCGAAGTACCAAGTACCCGCTTGCGGGTTAGTGAAGGTACAGGTTTCAGAGTTACCACCTTTATAAGGACGGCAGTCCCAGTTTGAGCTGCTAGGTACACTACCTTGCTTAACAAACAGGTCAGCATCACCTGTACCACCAGAGATGGTGACAGTCAGGTTGCTCATACCCGCTGGTACTTCTAGTGACTTCTGAACCCAGCCACCAGTGCTTGCAGACAGGTTAGACTCGTTTAATTCAACAGGACCCGTTGAACCACCGGCAGTTTCAGCTTTCAGGCTAACACCGCTGTATGCAGAGTAACCATTCATCATCACGTGATAAGTACCTGAAGATGGGTTATCAATGGTACAAACTTCGTTGTTACCGCCTTCGTACGGACGACAGTCCCAAACGCTGGTTGTAGGCTTAGCGTTTGCACGTACATACAAGTCAGCATCGCCCGTACCGCCACTCATAGTGAAGGTAACTTTGCTTACACCGCTGCCTACCTCAAAGGTGTAGAAAGTTTGGCTGCCTTTTGAGCCACTCAGGCTTGTTTTAGCAACGCCATCTTCCAGCTCGTTACCGCCAGTGTCGTTCAGTGCTGCATCTACCGCGGCTGACGCATCAATGATACCAGTACCACAGCTTGTGCAAGTAGCCGGGAAGCTACGTGTTGTGTTCTTCAGAATGCTTTCTACTTCGTCCGGCGTTGCAGTAGGCTTAGCTTGCTTGATAAGTGCCGCTACACCTGCAACGTGTGGTGCCGCCATTGACGTACCTTGTGAGTAAGCGTAGCTGTCGTTTGAAGGCGTGTTGCTGCCTGAGTTGTAAGTAGACAGAATACCTTCAGGGTCATTTGCGAAGCTTTGAGCACCACCTGGCGCCGCAACGTCGATGTTTGAACCGTAGTTTGAGTAGTAAGCACGGCCACCGTTACGACCTACAGACGCAACGTTGATGATGCCAGAACAGTTGCCCGGGTTATAGTTTGCAGAGTTGTCGTTGTCGTTACCTGCTGCAATAACAATAGTCGTACCGTTAGCGCGCGCTGTGTTGATCGCGCTCTGAGTGGTCGAGCTACATGCGCCGCTGCCACCTAAACTCATGTTGATAACGTCTGCTGGGTTGGCGTTTGCAGGTACACCCGATACTGAACCACCAGATGCCCAGATGATACCGTCTGCGATATCTGAAGTCAGACCACCACATTTACCTAGTACACGAACTGGTACAACTTTCGAGTTGTATGCAACCCCGGCAACACCCTCACCGTTGTTAGAAACCGCAGCAACTGTACCGGCTACGTGCGTACCGTGCCAGCTTGAATCACGTGCGCTGTGCGTATAACCACACTCGTTTGCAGAAACTGCATCACCCGGATCACGTGCATCGCTATCGCGACCGCCGCCATCGTTTGCCACAGACAGGTTAGAGATCATGTCGTAACCAGGCAGGATATTAGCGTCCAGGTCCGCATGAGGGCGGTAACCAGTATCCAGTACCGCGACTACAACGCCGCTACCGGTTGCTTTATCCCATGCTGCTGGTGCATTGATGCCGCCAGCGGCTTCAAAATAGTGCCACTGATCTGAGTAACGAGGATCGTTTGGTGTTGCGAAAGGCTGGAGCATTTGGTCAATTTCGATGTACTCGATGTTGCCAGTTGCTGCCATTTCTTGCATCAGACTTTGTGCTTCCGCCGCAGTCAGTTTTTTGTCAACACGCATAACGTGGTGGTTGCTCAGTGCCATCTTACGAACGTACTTAGTTTGCAGTGAAGATTTTTTCTTGCTTTTGAAGTTCTTCACGAAACTTTGAGCGCGTGAGTTCATCATGGCTGGTGACATATCAGCACCAGAAATAGACATAAGCTGGTTGCTGTTGTCTTTGTACTTGATGATGAACTGCGTACCGGCTGTGTTCTGGCTTTGCATTTTCTGGCTTAGTTGCGCCATGCTCACGCTGTTGTTAAGTGCTTCAACGTTATTAGCCATAGCAGTAGAGGCGGCAAACATGCCAGACATTGCCAGCGCTACTGCGCCGATTTTCAGGTTACGTGTTGTCATTGTTAGAATTCCCTAGTTTCTTACTTGTTGTTGTTCTGTTTGCGTGTGCAAGCAGATGGTTATCGAAGGTAAAGAGTTGGTTAAAGTATTTAAAGTGCTGTTTTGTTATTTACACTATTGTTTTGGTTATAAGCGGATGGCTAGATAGTTCGTTTATTGCAATAATCTGTTGTTTTTATTGCATAATTATTCTTTGTTACAGGATGAAGTATGATTTAGTTAGTATTGTAAATGATTGTAAATGGTTAATATTTTATTACTACTTGTGATAAATTTATGTGCCTTTGTTTGCTAAATAATCGCATTACTCCACCTCTGGGGCATAAGTTGATACAATGCGCGCATAACTTTTTCAGGACACAATATACAATGTTGAACTTTGATGTGGTGATCATCGGCGCGGGCGCGGCTGGCCTGATGTGCGCGGCACAGGCCGGATATCGGGGCCGCAGTGTGGCGGTGGTTGATATGGGCAAAAAAGCTGGCCGAAAAATACTCATTAGCGGCGGCGGTCGTTGCAATTTTACCAATGAGGGTGCCACACCACAGAACTATTTATGCGCAAACCCGCATTTTGTGAAGTCCTGCCTGAGTCGCTATACCCAGCACGACTTTATTGAGCTGGTGGACCGCCACGGCCTGGCTTATCACCATAAAACCCTGGGGCAGCTGTTTTGTGATAACAGTGCGCAGGACATAGTCGACATCTTATTAACCGAGTGCGAGTGGGCCGGGGTAGAGCTGTTCCTGCGCAATGAGGTCATTAAGGTAGAGCGTACCGAGGGCGGCGGCTATCGTGTGACCACCTCAGAGCTGGTATTCAGTTGTCAGTCTCTGGTGGTGGCCGCTGGTGGCCTGACCATGCCCAAGCTGGGCGCCACCCCCATTGGCTATAAAATTGCCGAGCAGTTTGGCCTGAAAGTATTGCCCACCATGGCAGCGCTGGTGCCGTTTACTCTGCATGACCACGACAAAGCCCGCTTTGATGGGCTCGCGGGCGTAAGCTTACCCTGCACTGCACAAAGTGAAGACGGCACCAGCTTCAAAGAAAACCTGCTGTTTACCCACCGAGGCCTCTCGGGGCCGGCAATTTTACAGATCTCCTCTTTCTGGCGCGCCGGGCAGGGGGTGATTGTTAACCTGCTGCCAGAGACCGATATGCAGGCACAACTGCACGACTGGCGTCATGAGCAAGGCAGTAAGTCTCTGAAAAACTTACTTAGTACTGTGTTACCTAAGCGTTTTGTTGAGGTCCTGATCAGCGAGCAAACGGTACCGGATAAAAATGCCAACCAGCTCAGCCACAGTGAAATCGACACGCTGGCCCACGCACTGCACCATTGGCACATAAAACCCAATGGCACAGAGGGCTACCGCACCGCCGAAGTCACCCTAGGCGGCGTCGACACCGACGAACTCAGCTCTAAAACTTTCGAAGCCAAAAAAGCCCCGGGCCTGTACTTTATCGGCGAAGTCACCGACGTCACCGGCTGGCTCGGCGGCTACAACTTCCAGTACGCCTGGAGCTGCGGCTGGGCGTGCGGACAGGCGTGTTAGGTGGGGCGTTATAATAAAGTTTGTATACTGCTAAGATGGGTCATCTAATCTTCTAGTTAGGTGACCCATTTTACTATGCCATTACAATCAGGTAAGTTGCTGGAATATGCTGAGGGCAACAACTTTAGCAGTGAACGTGTATACGGAAAAAGAGTATTAGCTTGAGTGCCTAATACTGAAAGGATTATAAAAATGAGAAAAATATCCGCTACGGCCTTGTCATTGCTATTGACGGGCTGCTTGTTTGACTCTCATTTTGACACACCAGCAAGTGCCCAAAAGAAACATGGCTCAGGATTAGTACAATCGTCAGACCTATCTCAAAACGGTGCTTTGTCTGTCATTGCAAGGCAAGATGACGTTTGCCTGTGGAGTAACATCTCAGATAAAAAAGTATTTCCCTGTATCGCGGAGGGCAACATTGAGTTGACCGATTTCGCTGACAACGCAAGTGTATTTTACATATCCAACAGGCTGTCTGTTAGCCTGTTTTCTGCCAAGTCGGGTAAGCTGTTAGGCGCGTGGACTAGCGGTGAAAATATTATTAGAGATATAGCGATATCCAGCGACGGTGAAACGCTACTGTTAGGCTACAGAAGCGGCATAACGGAAGTAATAAATGTCAGAAGCAATCGTCGATCACAACACACATTACACGACTTAGATGTAAACACTGTGGCGCTGTCAGCTGATGGGCGCACTGCGATGACAGGTTCCAGCGATAAATTCGTTAAATTGTGGGATGTGCAAACAGGCAAAGAATTACAGTCTTATAAATTTTCGACCAGAATCAACCATGTTTCTCTTAACGCAGATGCGACGATGGCGTTCGTACTGGACTCTGTGAATGCTCGTCAATTTATTGATTTAAAATCACAAGAGTTAAGCTCTTCTTTATCTACATATAGCAACTTTATCGAGTTTAATCAGTCGGCATTTATTAACAACGATCAGTGGTTACTCACCGCCTCGCCAAATCAAAAAGTGCAGATCTGGCGCGTTGCAGATGGAGATTTAATTGCAAAGTTTATGGCGAATAAAATCGATGGCCGAGATCGGGCGTCAGTATTAAGCATCGCAATGGATGAGTCCAGGCAAGTGGTCATCAGTGAAACAAATGATGGGGTTGTGGAAACTTGGCCAATCAAACCTCTACTTTAAGCTCATATGAGGGCAAAATGGTATGTCGTTTAAATTGTTCAAAAAGCTGATTTTGCTGTGATTCAATAAAACCGGACACGGGTTTAGAGGGCATTACTAGCACTCGAAAAGAAAAGTCTGTGTTCAGAGAACGTTGTACTTTTATATTGTAATTCAAAATTGGAAGCCGCCGTCTTGCGATGCCTCTTGCCGTATCAGCAGCACCAACAGCCGCTTGACCTGAGGGGATACTTGTCAGCTTGCTAAACATGAACTGTTTCGTTTTCCCTGCCAAATTAAAATAACTGTTGTTTCCAGTAGTGCTTAATTCGATGCATCAGGCAGCGCAATGGCGTTGCTGAGTCGTTATGCCTGGCGTTGCAGTCAAAGAGTTTTACGGAAAATGGGGGGTTGCTTTTGATTGCTGGCACAAATGCGGCCTCGGCGTGATTAAAGTGGTGCTCAAAAAAAGCGGCATTTAGTCTGGCTACGTCCAGGATAGCATTGAATTGAGGCGTGTCTTTCAGGCCGTTTTCTAGCCAGTTTTTTAGTACCACAATGTCAGAAAAACTGACGTGATTGAGCGATTCAAACAGCGCTAAGTAGCCTTTATTGTGTACGTTGAGAAAGATTTCGCTGAAGTATTCTTCTTCTGCTTGCACGTACATAAAAGGTTGTGTAATGGTGATGTCTTGCCAGCCAAATACAGTGCCATCCATATTAACAATAGCGGTTACTTCGGGGGTTTTTGCCGCGGTATAAAACGCCGCTGCACCACCGTAAGAATGACCCAGAATACCTACTTGGCCATTGAGGGCGTTGAAAAGCGGGCTTTGCGGGTCGTGATTCATGTGTTGTATTTTAGCCAGTACAAAACGCTGATCAGCAGACCACATAGGTAAATCAATACCCAGATCGTCTGATGGCAGGTCTATCGTTTTTATCGCTTTTGAATTGGGCGGCTGATAATAATCCGAGCCAAAACTGTGATTAATGGCAGCGACCAGGTATCCCCGGCTGGCGATATGTGCAGCCATGATGGTAAACAGCTCGGGGTTAAGATAATAACCGTGGGAAAAAATGATCAGGGGTAAAGCGTTGTGCGACAGCTGAATTTCGCTATCTGCTGCGATGTTCCATGTCATTGCGCTCAGCGGAGCGATATGTGTCATATCTGCGTCTGTATCATAAATCAGCCTGTGCGAGCGCGAAAACTGATTGCTTAACAGCGGTAATCTCTGGTTGCTGGCAGTTAGGTTGGTAGGGTAAAAAAATCGTACACCAAGTTGCCTGGACGCGTTTGGTTGTGTTCTGTGGCTGTGACGATCTAAGTCCTCAAAATGCATGTAATGCGTGCCAACCGGGTGCTCCAACGGCAGAATAAGTGTATTTTCAGTGTGGTCAATACTGAGCTGCGCAAATAATGGCTGTGTAGTTAGCTGGCAACATAGGCTGAATAGCAGGTAAAGTGATAGTCTTGGCATCAATAGATTTTTGTTATTTTTATCAGGCGTGTATAACGTTAGGTTATAACACTTTCAGGCATATTTCAGCTTCTTACGGCGCCTTCAGCTTGTGCAGAATCCTGCACTGGTCGACCTGCTCGGCGCTGCATGAGGTGAGGGTTTGCAGGGATTGCTCCTGTGGTGCGAGTTCACGTGGGTACCCAAAGCTATCTATTTTTTAATTCAAAATAACGAAGTTTTATAAAAACGGGACTTGATGTTGCTAAAATGGAAAAAGTTACCATTGTCAGGATAACTCTAATTACACGGAATATCGGGAATTACATGTCTAAAGATAAATTGAAAAAAAATACCTCTTCACCTGTTGAAGGGGTTGAAATATCGCGCCGAAAAATGATGTATGCTTTGCCTGTATTAGGTGGCGCGGCCATTTTGGGGTCGAAAAAGTCACAGGCATCAGAGTCAGAAGAATCAGATGCGAGCTCATTAATGGTCACGTCTTCGTTGGATGGTAAGTCGTCTACTACGCCCAGAGCATTAAGTGAACGCTTTACAGACCGAGTTTATGCCAAGGATTTTGGTGCAACCATGTGGCATCAAGACACCAGCGCCAGTTCAAATATCCCAGGGCTGAAAGCTGCTTTTGAGTTTGCGAATCAGGAAAGTCACAATGGAGAGCGCAAAGTTGTTGACTGTGGCCCGTCAAGAATATCGGTCAATAAGAGCACAACCGCAGCAGGGGTTGTGGACTTTAATTTGTTAGACTGGCCGAAAAATACGACGGTTAACTACACAGGCCCTGCAGGCGAACAGGTACTATTTCTAAATCATTTTAGCAACCCTTATGGAGGCTATCCAAATGGTGTCCCGGTTAATGAGCTAAATATCACTGCGCCTTATCACCCCGGGCTTATTTTAAATGTAAAGACTAAAGCGTCTTTTGGGCAATATGAGCAAAAAGCACATCAAATAGCCGAAGCGGCGGGATCAGACACCGTTGATTCTTCATCCATAGGATTTAGAATTGATGACGAAAACATCTGGCAGTGGACTGTTAATGGTGACAGGTCTTTCCATAAAAATTTGTGGAGTCAAGAACAGGGGTTACTGGTCTATCGTTTTGTTATGAGCGGTAATACGGGTGATGTGGGTATTCAAAGGCGCAATCCCCAATATCCGATGGATATTGCTGGTGGCATGCGAGTCATAGCAACAGATGAAAATGCTCCTGGTTACAATCAGTACGATAATGTAAAGCGTTTCCCTTCGCCAGAAATTGTCCTGGAAAACAACATACAAGGAAAAAGCAACGGTATAAAATTGGGAATAGATGAGACAGGAAAGACGCTTAAAATTGCCTCTCTTGACAAGGCATCGGCTCCCGAAATTGCCTTAGAAACCAAGGTAAAAGATGAAAGTAATGGCATAAAGCTGGGAATAGATGAGACAGGAAAGGCGCTCAAAATCACCTCTTTAGACAAGGCATCGGCTCCCGAAATTGCCTTAGAAACTAAGGTAAATGATGAAAGTAATGGTATAAAGCTGGGAACAGATGAGACAGGAAAGACGCTCAAAATCACCTCTTTAGACAAAGCATCGGCTCCCGAAATTGCCTTAGAAACCAGCGTCGAGGGCCAAAGTAAAGGAATAAAACTTGGTACCAGTCCAAATGGTGATATGCTCAGTATCTCTGCTTTACACAATGCCCCTCAGGGCAGTGCCTACCTCGGCCTGGACAGAGGCTATTTCTATACTGTTGACGGTTATTCCCCAAGCTGGCAGGGTGCAGCATTTAAATTAGGGCACAATACCGTGACCCAGAGATCTATCAATGTATCAGGCACAATCAATACGGATGGCAGAGATTATGCCGAGTATATGGTTAAGAATGAGACCTGCGGAGACATACGTAAAGGCGATGTGTGTGGTATTGATAGCAATGGGCAGCTTACCGACAAATGGCATGAAGCCGTATCCTTTGTTGTAAAGTCGACCAACCCTTCATTTGTTGGTGGAGATGACTGGCATGAAAATGGCTTTAGACCATTGCCTGATGCTTATACGGAAGAAGAGCAGAGACAGCACCTTGAAGCACAAAGGAAAAAGGTAGACAGAATCGCGTTCTGTGGACAGGTACCCGTCAATATCATTGGTGCGGAGCCTGGTTCCTATTTAGTGCCTGTAGATGCAAATGGCGGGATTGGTGTTGTCGCTAAGCGTAAGTCAGATTTATCTTTTAGCGAATATATGGATTGCATCGGCCAGGTAATTGCTGTTGAAGAAGATGGCAGGGCAAGGGTGATTGTGAAAGTCAGCTAAGATACATGAGCCATGTTTCAGGCATTACCTTTGAAGTATGGCCTGAACTTTCAGGTTAGGCATTTTTAATGATGATAACTCAAAGCGTTATATCACTTTTCAACCTCTTCCCGCGCCTTTAACTTATGCAAAATTGAACACTGGTCTACCTGCTCGGCGCTGCATGAGGCGAGGGTTTGCAGGGATTGCTCCAGCAGCGCGAGTTCGCGCTGGGCGCGTTGTACCTGAGCGAGTTGTTCGGCGATGATTTTATCGACGACGGCGCAGGAGGCGTTGGGGTCGGCCTGCACTTCTACCAGGCGCTTGATGTCGTCCAGCGGGATGTTGAGCTCGCGGCAGCGGCGGATAAAGATCAGGGTGTCTACGTCGCCCGGTTGGTAATGGCGATAGCCATTGCTGGCGCGTTGCGGTGCTTTGAGCAGGCCAACTTGTTCATAATAGCGGATGGTTTTCGCATTTATCTGGGATTTCGTCGCAAGTTCGCTGATTTTCATATTGACCTTCCTGTCGCTGTAACCTTTAGCATCGGCAGTATCATTTATTCCTGTCCTGAGGGTCAAGTAATTCGTTATGTCTGATACGTTTCGTTCTGCCGGTTTGGTTTTGTCTTTAAGTTGTTTATCACTGGGGATGTCGGTGAGTGTGGCGGCACCGCTGAGTCCGCTGGCCATTGCTGTGAGTGCTGCGCTGGTTGCGCCGGGGCCTGAGCATCAGGCACAGGAGCCTCATGCTGAAGAAAAGCATGAAAACGGGCATCATGATGCGCATGCTGACGATGAGCACCATGATCACGGTCATGAGATGGAAAAAATCGTTATTCAGGCAACGCGCTCTGGCCGGATTGCCGATGAGCAGCCGGTGCGGGTGGAGCTGATCAACCGCGAAGAAATCGAAGAAAAGGCGGCGATGCGCCCGGGCAATATCTCCATGCTGGTGGCAGAAACCGGCGGTGTTCGGATGCAAACTACCTCGCCAGCGCTGGGCAGTGCCAATATTCGATTGCAGGGCTTGTATGGTCGCTACACTCAGCTACTGGCCGATGGCCTGCCGCTGTATGGTAATCAGGCCGCGTCGATTGGTTTGTTGCAAATTCCACCCACGGATTTAGGTCGGGTGGAGATCATCAAAGGCTCGGCGTCGTCTTTATATGGTGGCTCGGCGCTGGGCGGGGTGATCAACCTGATCTCCCGTAAGCCGGGCGGCGAATTCAAGGGCGAGGTGCTGCTAAACCTGACCACTCGCGATGGGCAGGATCTCACGTCTTATATCGAAAGCCCGCTGAGCGATGACCTGAAAGGCTCACTGACGCTGGGTGCACACCATCAAAAGTCGGAAGACATAGACAACGATGGCTGGTTCGATTTGGCCGGCTATGAGCGCTACACCGCACGGCCGCGCTTGTTCTGGGAAGGTGAGCAGGGCGAATCTTTGTACGTGACGGCGGGTGCCATGACCGAGCAGCGCAATGGTGGTACTAAAGACGGGTTTACCATGGCGGATGGCAACCCGTACGTACAAACGCAGGACTCAGAGCGCCTGGATGGCGGGTTTGTGTATAGCCAGCCGATGTCCGACACGTTGACGCTGCATGCACGCTCATCGGCCATGGTGCAAAACCATGAGCACGGCTTTGGTCTGGTGCTGGAAGAGGACAGGCACGAGAGCTATTTGTTTGAAACCAGTGTCAGTGGTTACAACGACAAAACCGACTGGCTACTGGGGGTTGCCTATCAGTCGGATGTGTTTGAATCCGAGACGTTTCCGACCTTTGATTACAGCTATGACGTGCCGGGCCTGTTTGCCCAGCTGGATCACACCCTGAGCGATACGCTGACCGCTTCGGTGAGTGCACGAGTGGATGACCACAATGAATATGGCACTCAGTTTAGTCCGCGGATGACCTTGTTGTATCGTCCGGGTGAGCTGACGGTGCGCGGTGCCTATGCGCAGGGCTATTTTGCGCCAACGCCGTTTGTGGAAGACATTGAAGCGGCGGGGTTGTCACGCCTGGCACCGATAGGTAAATTGCATGCAGAAGAGGCTGAAACTGCCTCGCTGGACTTTACCTACACCTTTGATTCGGTTGAAACCAGTCTGACCCTGTTTGGCTCGAATGTGGATAACGTAACCGAGCTGGAGGTGGTGCCAGCATCGGATGGCACGCCACCGCCCCAGGTACGGCTAACCAATGCACTGGGCGAAAGTCAGATCCGTGGTTCTGAAGTGCTGCTGCGTTATTACTGGCGCGACGTCAAACTGACCGCCAGCTATTTATATCTGGATGCAACCCAAAGCGTGGATGGTCAGACCCGCACTGAGATTGCGCTGACGCCTAAACACTCGGCCGGGTTTGTGGCCATGTGGGAGCAACACGGTAACTTCCGCGCCGGGTTTGAGGCCTATTACACCGGGCCGCAGCGCCTGAATGCCAATCCGTTTGTCACTGAGTCCGATCCTTACTGGCACCTGGGTTTGATGGGCGAGATCACCACCGGGCGTTACAGCTGGTTTATCAACTTTGAGAACCTGCTGGATGTGAAGCAAACCGATGAGCATCCGCTGTTGTTGCCACAGCAGGCAGTCAGTGGTCAGTGGACAACCGATATCTGGTCACGCAACGATGGCTTTATTGTCAATGCCGGTGTGCGTATTAAGTTTGGTCATTGATCCCTGATGAGGCCGCTTGGATTCCTGACTTTACTGTTTTAAGTCTGAAACCTGGTGGCTTTCTTTATCCCGGCCAGCGAGCCTTTAGTCATCCCGGCCAGCGAGCCGGGAACAATTCGATTTCTCAGAGTAAGACTGCGAGTGGTATACTTTTTCCTAAAAAAGGGATAAAGGAAATATAAAATGCAGTTAGCCTCTGACACGCTGGCAGGAGAGTTGATCCATCGCCGGTTTTCAAGTGAGATTTACCCGGCCACAACTCGGGATTACTGGGTGTATATTCCGAATGGGTATCACGCTGATCACGCGTCGAACTTAATGATCTTCCAGGATGGTTATCAGTATATCAATCCGGACAAGCCGATGAACATTCCAGCGGTGTTTGATCAGCTGATCAAAACCGGCGACATGCCCCATACCATAGCGGTTTTTGTTAACCCGGGCGAAGTGGCCGTGCAGGAAAAACCGGACCATCATCCCGATACTCTGCGTAGCATTGAATACGATACGGTGAGCGATCAGTATGCTCGCTTTTTGCTAACCGAGTTACTTCCTGACGCATTAAGCGGCCTGAATGTCTCACAGGATCCAAAAAACAGGGCGATCGCCGGGTTTAGTTCGGGTGGGATCTGCGCCTGGACAGTAGCCTGGTATCGCAGCGATCAGTTTAGTAAAGTGCTCAGTCACTGCGGCAGTTTTGTGGATATCAGAGGTGGCGGCGTATACCCCTATCTGATCCGAAACGAGCACATTAAGCCGATTAAAGTATATCTGCAAAGTGGCGAGAACGATCTGGATACCCGCTATGGTAACTGGGCGCTTGGCAATCAGGCGATGGCATCAGCACTTAAATTTAAGGGTTACCACTATCAGTTCGCTTTTGGTCAAGGCGGACATACGCTGGAGCACGGTAGCAAAGTGTTAATCGATTCTCTCAAGTGGCTTTGGCATGATGAGCATCGTACCGCTAGTCAATCAGCACCAGCTCCTGCTCAATAGCAATAAACTGCTCCAGCAACAGCTGCGCCTGATGCACGTCGCTGATTTTCCAGGCGGTGGGCTTCAGGGGGCGCAGCGTGTTAAGCAGAGTACCGTCTAAGTCGTAGCGGTTCAGCGTCAGGTTTGTCTGATCCACGCTGTAAATATGCTTATCTTTTATGACCATAGCGCGCCCATTCAGGGTGGTAAGCACTTTGGCGTGGGCGGGGTCGTCACCCGGTGTAAAGCGTTTTACCTTGCCCTGTGCGTCACTATAGTACACCTGCTCACCTGCCTGCCATGCGCGGTGCACGCCATTAATCCCCAGTGTACTCAGCTCTCCACTTGCTAAATCATACAGATACAACCCGCCGGGCATTGGGTCGTTGATCAGCACCAGCGCTTGCCCCGGTTTATGCCAGGCCTGTACCGAATGAACTGGCAATTTTGTGCTCAGGCTGTGATGCTGACCAGATAAATCAGCGCGATACAGTTTGCCACCCTGTGCCCAGAGTAAGTGTCTGGCATCCGGCGACCAGGCAAAGCCATGAATAGGATGCGAAGCGCCGATGTTGCTGAGTGCAGTGGCCCGATCTTCTTTCCATATCCAAAGCTGATCCGCACCGTTGCGATTAGAAATAAAAGCAGTCTGCCGGCCGTCAGGTGAAAACTGAGCCTGCCGCTCCTGCGCCTGAGTGCGCGACAGGCTCGGGTAGGGCAGGGCGCGGGCGTTCAGATCGTGTACCGGATCAGCAGCCGAGTCTGCGTGGCTGAGCGGCAGTTGTGCAATATCAATGTCCTTCTGGCCATTTACAGCCAGCAAGGTTTGACGGCTCGGATGTTTGTCTGCCCCAAGCAGCCCAGTGGCGGGCGTAGGAAGCAGGCTTAATTTGCCACTCAGGGTAAGGCTGTACAGCTGGCCATTGCTGACAACCAGCAAAGTGCGGCCATCGGGGGCAAAACGACCGGCGAGGGAGGCGGTTGGGTCCATGTTCGGCAGCAACGCAATGGCGTTGCGCTGCACTGTTTGTGCGTTTTTATCCAGCACTGTCAGAACGTAATTAAGCGACTGATCCCGGCTAAACAGGGCAAAGTGCCGCTGGTGTGGATGATAGTCAAAGTGGTACAGGTATTCGTCCGCAGCGGAATACAGGGTGTCGACGGCCTTGGTCAGGTCGTTGTACTGCACCAGCCGGGTTTGGTTTTCGTCGCTGTGCAAATAGGCATACGCATGGCTGGGCAGTGCTTTGAGGGCGTGTGGCTGCCCTGCATCACACAAATAACGCGGCTCGATAGCCTGTGGCTTAGTGAGTGCCCGGGCAAAATCCACCGTCGCCAGTGCCCAGCAGGACTGGGCGCTTGGTTGCGCACAATCGGCTTTGGCGGCAAACACCAGCTCGCGGCCATCCGGGGTAAAAGCGGGCGCACCGAACTGTCCGGATGTGGCGCTGAGCTGATGCTCCTGGCCACTATTTATGTGCCGCGCCCATAAATGGCTGGTGCAGCTTCCGGCATAGCGGTTGAAGATCAGGTAGTTGCCATCCGGACTAAAAATAGCATGTGATTCATGGGCATCGGTGTGGGTTACTGGAGTCAGGCGGGTGTAACCGGGCGGCTGTGTGCCGGGCCACAGCAGATACAAAAATACACACAGTAAGAAAGTGCTTACTATCAGAGTGCGTGCTTTAAAATAAGGCTTTGCTGCTTTGTTTTTGGGCTGGTTTGTGGCAGACTCGGGCCAGCGAACGGGGACCAGCAAGCGGTATCCAATTTTGGGGTGCGTTGCGATTATGCTGGGGTTTTTGGCATTGTCTCCCAGTACCTTGCGCAAAATGGCAATGCAACGTTGCAGGGCATTGGGCACCACTTCAACACCTTGCCAGACATGCGTCATGATCTCTTCATGGGTGACCACCTGCTCGCCATGCTCACGCTGGCGCTGTGCCAGTAGCAGCAGTACCTGCAACACTTTGGGCTCAACCTGAGTATGCTGGCCGTTTTGGATCACCACACTGCGGGAGAGGTCGATTTCAAACTCGTTAATAAAGAATCTTGTCTGTGCCATCGTAATCCGCTACTGCCTGAATCCGGCATTGAGTGTACGGCGCAATATTATGTCTGTCGAGGTATACAAGCGCGGATCTGGTCCGGTGATGTGTGACAATGTGTTGCTGCGCGCAGTGATTTGAGGTGGTATTTGTCTGAGTAAAGAGACTGGGACGAAGTAGAAAAGAGCTTGGAACAACGAAGAATATAAAACTTATCTAATTTATTCAGTTGGTTAGCTGTTTTTTCAGAAGTTGGATCGGTCAATTACTGCCCCTCAGCAATTCATCAGCTTTTCATTAGGGGGGCTTTGTGGCCTTGCTCTGTGCCTTTGGGTTCAATGGCGGGCAAGTAATAACAACAGAGCGCAAAGCCTATGTACTGTAATAATAACAAACGTTTTATTTACCCTTTGGGACAGGTCTTCAATCATTTCGCCTGTGTGGCTGAGCACCTTAAGCCAGGGTTGAGCCTGTGTGCCAGGCGGCCATTCGTTCTGGTACTGATGTACGCCCTTGCCATGATGGGGATATCTCCATTCGTTCATGCGCAATCGCGCGAAGCACAGATCATTGAACGCACGGTAGCGGCTTATGGTGGTGAGCATTTACAGACCTTGCCGGGCATCTCGGTCAGCGAAACCTTGTATCACTATTCTCAATGGCTGAGCGGCCATGCTTTGCAGGGGCCCATGGTCACTTATTTAAGCGAGCTGCAAAATGACTATCGTATTGATTTTGTCGCTCAGCGTAAGGTATTTAAACAGGCTAATTCGCGCCGGGTGGGCAGTCATGGCAGTAATGCACCGGAAGTGATCCACCGGTTGTTTGCAGGCAACCAAGGGACGAGCATTGATCATGCACTACAACGTTACCAACCCAGGGCGCGTATCACCTTTGACAACACCACATTGGGCTATGAAGCCATGCTGGATACCCTGATCGTGCGTAAGCTGGCGCAGCTTAAGCAACCCAGCCAGTGGCTGGATACGGCGTATATTGCGGGTGTACCCCACGATGTGATAGCGGTACCGCTGGATGATAACCCGCAAACCAGTCACACTCTTTATCTCAACCAAAACAACGGGCTATTGAGCCGGATGATGACCGAGCAGCAGGGCAAAAAGCGCTTTTATGACTTTATGGCTCATCGCAACAGCGGGGCCATTCGCTGGGCATCACACGTGCTTGTCAGCACCGCGGATGGCCCGCAGTATCACAGTAAAGCACGCACTGTCACGGTCGGTAAGCCTGTGGATGCGTCGTTCCAGACTCCAGCGGCGTATCAGCGCGCACCTGCGGTAACGCCTTTTGATGTCTCTGAACTGACCGTGCGTGAGCTGGCAAGCGGTGTTTATTTTGTCGGCCAGGATTGGGGCTACAGCTTATTTGTTGATGCTGGTGATTATCTGATCTCGGCGGGTACCTGGCAGATGAACGAACAGGCTGGCGCCGGGACCGGGTCATGGGCAAAAGCTCTGGCCAGGTTAAGGCACAGCACCTCACTCAGCAAACCCGTGAAATACCATATTGTGACGCACCATCATACCGACCACCTGAGAGGGCTGCGGGATACGCTGGCTGAAAACACCACCTTGCTGGTGCACCCGGCAGACAAAAACGCAGTGGCGGAAGCGCTGGGCCCACACGTCAGAATGGAATCTATCCCGGCGTCTTACACCCTGGCCGGGGGAAAAATCCGCCTGCTGGATGTGCCCAACAGCCATGCCGCGCACAATCTGGTGGTGTACCTGCCGCGCTCGCAGATTCTGCTGACGGAGGATATGTTCGGCAGCAGCTTTGAGCTGGCATTGCATTCACCGGCACGCTGGCCGGATCTCGACACCTATTATCGCCTTGATGGACTGGTGGAGAGGCTGAACGAGCTGGGTATTAAAGTCGCTCGGTATGTGTCTTCCCATCATGGCAGAGTGCTGAGTCAGGCCGATATCGACCGCGCCATGGCAATGCCACGCACGGAGCGCCCGGTATTGTTGCAGCGTTTATTTGAGGGCGAGTAAGAAAAGCGGCGCACACGAGTAGGCGAGTGCGCCGCTTGGTTGTGGCTAACCGGGGCGGTTACTCATAACGGAGTATCAATGAAGGACGGGTGCTGGCGGCTTTAAAAGCCAGACAGGCCACAGTCAGCCAGGTAATGGCCAGCACGCCCAGCGTGGCGGCGGCGTAAACCCAGGCGGTCTGCTCAATGCGTTCGTTAAAGTTGCTCAGCCAGGTGTTCATCACCCAATAACTCACAGGTATGGCCAGCAGAGCGCCAATGCCAACGATACTCATGAACTCCCTGGATAAAATGGTCACTATGCTGATGCGAGAAGCCCCCAGCACTTTGCGTACGGCCACTTCTTTTTGCCGACGAATGGTAGCGAATGATGCCAAACCTAAAATGCCCATGCAGGTTAGTACAATCGACAGCGTGCTGAACAGCAGCACCAGTTGCTGCATTCTGAACTCATTGATATGAGCGCGCTGATAGTCGTCTTCAATCAGACTGATCTCCACCTCTGGCATCGCCAGCTCATCGCGTATAATTTGCCCGGCCTGGCGTACCACCTGCGCTTTGTTTGCGCCGGGTTGCAGCTTCATCACCAAAGTGCCAATGGCGACATTGATATCGCCAGCGGTCAGTAATACCGGGAGTTGCTGCTGACGCGCTGAGCCAATTTTGATGTCTCTGACAATGCCAACTACCGTAGCGCGGGCGCGGCCCGAGTGTGAGCTGAGGGTTTGACCAATCAGCACGCTGGGGTCGTCGTAGCCGGCTTGTTTTGCCAGGCTCTGTGACAGCAATACGGAAAATGACCGAATGTTATCATCGCTGGTCTGGATCCAGTCACTGGCAAACTGAGGAGAAAAATCGCGTCCGGCTATCAGCTCCAGTCCCAGGGTTTCAACCGCATGAAAGCCTGTGGCTATGGTCGGTTGCGTGCCTTCCAGGCGCTCACCATTTGGGAACACTAAAAACAGTTCTGAGGTCATGTCGTTTGTCAGCAAAGTATCCGACTGAGTGACCTGGGCAACGCCATCCAAAGCGCTCAGAGTTCTTAGTACCCGGGGCTGAGCTTCCTGATACAGTGCCTCTGCGGGCAGGTTTTTGATGATCAGCCGGTCGTTTTTCGCATACCCCACTGGCAGGTCGTTGATCAATGCCATCTGCTGGTACACCACGGCAGCCGCCACAATCAGCGCCACAGACAAGGCCCCTTGCAGCCCCAGTGTGAGTTTGCGCACCCAGATGGCGGTTTTACCACGTTGCAGATCGCCACTGAGCACCCGTTTGGCACTAAACGAGGCAATGAACAGTGCAGGATACAGACCAGATATCACCCCGATCAGCACGACCACGGCCATGACCGCCACCAAAAACAGCGGCGAAAAACTCAATGACAAGCTGCGCTCCAGCAATTGATTGGCGTAGGGGATCATCATTTCCACCAGCGCCAGCGCCACCAGCGCGGCAATCAGAACAATAAACAAAGACTCCGTTAAAAACTGGGTGATCAATTGTGTTTTACTGGCGCCCAACGCTTTACGCACGCCCACTTCTTTGGCGCGCTTTGCCGCACCGGCAATGTTGAGGTTAATAAAGTTCACACTGGCGATGACCAGCAGCAAAATGGTTAACGCAATACACACCTGCATCACCAGGCGCGAGCCTCCTTGTTTCATCTCAAACGGACCACTGCTGTTAAAGTGCAGCTCCGACAGGCGGCTAAGCTCCAGTGCTCTGAGTTTACGCCGGCCGGTCGATTGCGCGCGCATGGTTTCTGTCATCTGCTGAGCGATAAGTGCTGCATCTGCGCCCTCAGTCAGACGCATATAAACATAGCCGATAAAGGGCATTTTGGTCGCTTTGGGCAGCGCTGTGAGGGTGTCAAACACAAAGTGGGTGTTGTCCGGTAAGTCATCAAAGACGGCGGCAATCTCGTATTGACCGCGCTGGTACGACAGGGTTTTTCCCACCGCGTCAATGTTGCCAAACAGGCGTAGCGCCTCGGCGCGACTGATGGCCAACAGGCCCGGTCGGCTCAGGGCGGTGTTGAGGTCGCCGTGCAACACCGTCATAGAGATAAACTCCGGTAAATTGTCCGTCGCCAGATAGACCTTGCTCAGGCGCACCTGCTCTCCGGCCACACTGACATCCAGCGCCATCGGCTCGGCCGAGTAAGCCAGGTTGTCGGTTGAAACCAGCATCATCACGTCTTCCACCTGAGCATGATTTTGCATGTTCAGGGCATGCTGTGAATCGGACGCGGCGATCAGTTGCAGGCCCCAGGCGCGGTAGTCGGTATGCACCCGGTAGACGCGCTCGGCATTGGGGTGCTGCTTGTCAAAAGACAGTTCATAGGCGCCAAACAGCGCCACCATTATGGCTGCCGCCAGGCCGATGCTAAAGCCAGCCAGATTCAGGGCAAAGTGGCGGGTGTCTTTTTTAATCGCCCTGAGCGTGGTTTTAAAATAGTTCACTAACATAACGGGGTCTTCCTTCTTATTCCGGGCGTTAAGCGGCTGGCGAAACACTGTTGGCTTTGTCCAGCATTACCTGGCCATCAAGCAGCCTTACCAGGCGATCGGCATAAGCCCCTTCTTTTTCGGAGTGGGTGACCACAATCACTGTGGTGCCTTCGCGGTTCAGCTCTCGCAGCATGGCCATCACTTCTTCGCCATTTCTGGAATCCAGGTTACCGGTGGGCTCGTCCGCCAGGATCAGTTTGGGGTTGATCACCAGGGCCCGGGCAACGGCCACCCGCTGTTGCTGACCGCCCGATAACTGCTGCGGCAGGTGATCGGCGCGGTGATCAATGGCAACCCGTTTTAAAATCGCCTCAACACGTTGTTTTCGTTCGGCTTTAGAGATGTTTTGGTATTGTAGTGGCAGCTCGACATTTTCGAATACGGTCAGCTCGTCAATCAGATTAAAGCTCTGAAAAACAAAGCCGATGGAGGCTTTACGCAGCGCTGCAAGGCGTTTTTCGTTGTACCCGGCAATGTCGGTGCCGGCAAATTCAAACGCGCCGGAAGTGGGCGAGTCGAGCATACCCAAAATTGACAGCAGGGTTGATTTACCGCAGCCCGAGGGGCCCATAATGGCCAGAAACTCGCCTTCATTAACCTGTAGGTTAATCTCGCTCAGCGCTGTGGTTTCTACGTCTTCGGTACGAAATACCCGGCTTAGGTTGGTTAGTTTAATCATCTTCAATTCCTTCAGGCTGTTGTTATTCTGGTTCTAGTTCAGTTGTAATGTCTGTGCTTTATCAAACTGGCTGTAGCTGGAGGTGATCACCTGATCGCCCGGTGCCAGTCCTTCTAATATTTCAAAGTAATCGCGGTTTTTCTTGCCCAGTACTATGTCTTTGCGCACCGCACGGTCACCCGCCAGCACATAAACCCAGTTACCGCCGCTGCTGGTATAAAACGCGCCGCGGTTGATCAGCAGGGCATTGTTATTGCTGTCTCCCAGCATCAGCGCGACATCCAGGTTCTGACCGCGCTTGATGCCAGCCAGCCCCGCAGGCAGTGCCACTTCAACCTGAAACTGCGCGTTGGTGACCCGGCTGTCAATTTTGCTCACCCGCGCGTTAACCTGCTCGCTGCCCAGCGAGACCTGTACCGCCATGCCGCTGTGCACCTGGTTCAGATAAAACTCATCGAGACGCACTGTGAGTTTGTATTCGTCGGGGATATCTATCTGACCGAGGCGTGCGCCACGCTCTTTCGATTCGCCAATTTCAACGTCCAGCTCACTCAGATAGCCAGAGACCGGCGCTTTGATCAGCAGATTGTCCAGATTGTGGCGGGCAAACTTAAGGTTCTTTTGCAGCATCTCGGCGCTGTCTTCGAGCTGGGCAACCTGCACCTCACGTATGGTGTTTTCCTGCTTCTGGCGATCCAGTGTCAGCTCCTTGCGGGCCTGGTAGTAAGCGAGATCGTCTTTTATTTCATCCAGGGTGTCCTGCGCCAGCACGCCTTTTTCGGCCAGCTTAACCGACTGCGTGTAGCGCCTTTTCAGATGGTTGATCTGCAGCTCTATTTCCAGCAGGTCGCGACGCAGATTGAGGCGACTGGTTTCCATGTTCATTTGTGTGTTACGCAAAAAGTTAAGCTGCTCGGTCACCTGGGCTTCGCGGCTCATCACATCCAGTTGCAGGTTAGTGTTACTCAGGCGCACCAGTGGCTGCCCCTGTTCAACATACTCGCCCTGCTCAACCAGACGCTCTTCAACCCGCCCGCCTGCCACGGTGTCGAGGTAGATGGTGGTTTTTGGTACCACCTGGCCGCGCAGACTCAGCGCATCAATAAACTGGCCTTGCTGTACGGTGCTGATGGTCAGGCTGTTAAGCGCCACCGTCTGACTGCGCCCGGTGCTGCCGGGTTGGGTAAAGGCATAGGCCAGAGCGGTGGCCAGTATCAGACCGACGGCCACGCCCGTTTTCAGGTGTTTTTGTAATCCTGAACGTTCAATTTTCTTATCCATAGTGCCACTCCTGTTGTCGATTCTTTGCAGGTATATGTACTCAGTTAATCAAGCGGCGTGCCAAAAGTTAAAAATCAATAAATACAGTTGGTTATTGGGTTTTTGTAAGAGGGTGCTGAGCACAAGTGTCCGCTAATAGAACAGTGCTGTTTGTGCAACTGCCCATAAATGGACACATCCATGTGCAATGCGCTAAGCTAGCAGGCAAATAAAAATAAAACAGGGACAGCGTGTGAGTGCAAAACAACCCGGGACCATTTTAGTGGTGGACGATAATCCGGATATTCTGATTGCGGCAAGGCTGCTGCTCAAACAACACTACCAGGTCGTAAAAACCACCGACAACCCGTTCGATATAGAAGACATGGTCAAGGCCCATGGCATTGAAGTGATCCTGCTGGACATGAACTTTAATCGCGATGCCATTAGCGGTCAGGAAGGGTTTTACTGGCTGAAGAAAATCATCCACCAGGACCCCAGTATTGTGATACTACTGATGACTGCCTATGGCGATATTCAGCTGGCGGTCGATGCCATCAAGGCCGGGGCGGCGGACTTTATTGCTAAGCCCTGGCAAAACGAGCAGTTGCTAGGCGCCGTAGCGGCGGCATTTGCCCATGCTAAAGATAAGCAGCAGCTGGGTAAGCTGACCCGCCAGACGCAGGGGCTCAATCAGGCCTTAACTGAATCTTCAACGGGCCCGGCGTTTGATTTTCTGGGCCAAAGTGCGGCCATGCAGCAGGTGTTTGCCACCATAGACAAAGCGGCTCAGTCAGATGCCAATATTCTGATCACCGGGGAGAGTGGCACAGGTAAAGAGCTGGCCGCCCATGCCATTCATCGCGCCAGTCTGCGTTCAGCGCAGCCGATGATCAGCCTGGATATGGGGGCGATTTCCGAAAGCCTGTTCGAAAGCGAGCTGTTTGGCCATAAGAAGGGCGCGTTTACCGACGCCAAAACTGATAAAATAGGGCGCTTTGAACTGGCCAGTGGCGGCTCACTGTTTCTTGATGAGCTGGGGAACCTGCCTTTACAGCAGCAGGCCACCTTGCTGGCAGCGCTACAAAATCGCTGTGTAACGCCGGTGGGCGGCACAAAAGCGCTCGGGGTCGATATCCGGCTGATCTGTGCAACCAACGACAACCTGCAACAGGCGGTTAATGAAGGGCGTTTCAGGCAGGATCTGCTGTATCGTATTAACACTGTCGAAATTCGTCTGCCGCCGCTGCGTGAGCGCAGCGAGGATATTCCGTTGCTGGTGAACTATTATCTGACGCACTTTGCACACAAATACAAACGCACATTGCAGATCGCTGAGCAGGATATGGTCGCGCTGTGTGGCTACACCTGGCCTGGCAATGTGCGCGAGCTGGCCCATGCCATTGAGCGCGCGGTGATCCTGTCTGACGGTGGCAGGCTGGATATCAGCTCAGTGCTAGGTGCAAATTCGGCGGCTCAGAGCGAGCCGGACAAAGGCCCTGATGGCGATTACGATACATTCGATTTAGAGGTGCTGGAGCAGCGGGCAATTCGCGCTGCGCTCAAGCATTATCAGGGTAATGTCAGTCATGCCGCCAAAGCACTGGGATTAACCCGGGGTGCCATGTATCGGCGCCTGGAAAAATATGGTTTGTAGGGTCTGGTTATGCATAATCTGAAACGCCACCCCCGCTGGTTGTTGGCCATACAGCTGGGTGTTTTGTGCATGCTGGTCAGCGGCGCAACGGGGCATTATCTTCAGGGGGGGCTCAGTGCCAGCTGGTTGTTATTGTTGTTGCTGATAGCCGTGTGTGGGGGCGCGGTGTTTACCCTGTTTGGCCAGCAGCAAAGGCAAAGCACGGCGGTGATCCGGGCGCTGGTAAACGGCGACAGCACGTTGCGGCTGGGCCCCAGCCATCCGCTCAATCAGGAGTATGACGAGATCCGCCACACCTTGCAGGCAGCGCGTTTTAAAGCCGAGCAGCAGGCGCAGTTTTTTCAGGCTTTATTGCTGCACATTGAACTGGCGGTGCTGGTTTGTGATAACGACGGTAAGGTGATTGAATCCAATCCGGCAGTGGCGCGCTTGCTGGGTAAGCCGGTAAGCTGTGTGCGGGAGCTTGAACACCTGGGCGAATTAATTCAGCGCTGTGATACCCAGTTAAAAACCAGTGCGCCCTGGCAGCGTGGTGAGCAGCAGGATACCTTGTCGGTGCAGATCAGCGTGGCACAAATTCAGGGCCAGATCCGCAAGGTGATCACACTGACATCCATCCACAATGCACTGATCAACAAAGAGCAGCAGGCTTATAAGCGTCTGACCCGGGTATTAACTCATGAGGTGGCTAATTCTATTACCCCTTTGTCCTCGATTGCTCAGTCCTGTCGTGGGCTATTACCCGATACGTTATGTTTTGATGATGAGGACGATAAAGACGACCTGGTTTTGGCGCTGAACACATTGGCGGCCCGTACCGAGCATTTAGGGGAATTTATCACCCGCTTCAGAGCGCTCAGCAGTTTGCCGCGCCCGAGCCTGAAGCCCACCGCTTTGGCACCTTTGCTGGAGCGGTTAGTCGTGCTGCACAAAAAGCAGCTTGATGAGGCGGGGATCCGCTGTGAGCTGACGTTCTCAACTAAACTGTTAGTAATGCTGGATCCCGGACAGGTTGAGCAGGTGTTGATCAATCTGTTCACGAATGCCATTCAGGCCATGGCACAGACACAGCCGGGGAGCGCGCAACAAACAGGCGATCCGGTTATTCACCTGACGCTGGCTCAGAACGACGCGCAGCAGGTGTATGTGGAAGTTCGCGATAATGGCCCGGGTGTGGAGCCCCATGTGGTGGATATGATGTTTGTGCCTTTTTTTACCACCAAACAGCAGGGCTCGGGTATTGGCCTGAGCCTGTCGCGGCAGATCATGGTCAGTCATGGCGGCGACCTTATCTATCTGCAAAAACCTCAGGGTGCCTGCTTTCGTTGTGTGTTTGGCTGAGCCTTGTGCGCGCTAATAGTTAATATGCAGGCTCAGCTCAACGGTTCTTGGTGAGGCAATGGCAGCCTGCGCCGGGTAAAAAATATCTGCCCAGGGTACATAGGCTTCGTTTAGCAGGTTGCGCACATTGAGGTTGATCCTGGCGTGCTCAAACTGATAGGCGGCGAACAGGGTAACCGTTTCATAGCGTGCAAAGGTCACTGAATTTTGAAAGTTACCGTAGCGGTCACTGACATGGCGCACACCACCGCCAATCTCCAGCGGTAAGCCCATAATCTGATCCCAGCTAAACCAGGCGTTGGCCACAATTTCAGGCACATTCGGTGGAATATGCCCGCTGGCATTGACGCCAAAATCCGGATCGACAAAGGATTCATAGCGGGCGTCGGTATAGGCAATATTACCTCCCAAGCGAAAATGCTCGGTTGGCTGGCTGGTGATGGCCAGCTCCAGTCCACTTGCCACATGAGTCCCTGAGTTGCCCACGGTATCGTGGGATGTGAGCAGCAGGATATTGCGCCGCGCGATATCGAACCAGGCTACGGTCAGCTCGCTCTGCCATGCGCTCAGTAGTGCTTTGATGCCAAATTCGTACTGACGAATATCGGTGAAATCAAAGTTCTCATTGGCATTGACCAGGTAAATATTAGATCCCACAGGGTCGTGTCCGGTGCTCCAGTGGGCATACGCGCTAAGCGATTCGCTGAGTTGATAGCTGGTGCCCAGCTGATAGGCAAGTGGCGTAAAGGTGCGTTCAAAACTGTCATCGGCAAGAAAATTGCCAGATACGTCATAATTGTCCCGGTCCAGCCGGATGTGGTCGCGGCGCAGCCCGCCAAACAGACGCCAGCCCGGGGTGACGGACAGGGTATTGTTAAGATAGATGCCCCACTGGCGAATGTCGGTTGGGCTGAGGTGTTTGTCTAAGGTGCCGAACTGACCGGCAACGGGGGCAAATAAAGAGACGCTGTCGCCCTCGGGAAAGCCCCTTTCGCGGCTAAAGTCGGTGGCTTTAAATTCCGCGCCAAAGGCCAGCTGGTGGGGCTGGTTCGCGATTTTGTGGCGATATACCACTTCAAACTTATTGCCATAAAAGGTGTGGTCGTGAAAAACAAAAAAACGGTCCCGCTCAACCAATCCGCTGGCCGGGTTAAAGACATAGCTTTCGGCGTTTTGCCAGGCGCGATCGGCTTTAAAATGGAACAGCGTATTGCTGAGCGACAGCGCGTCTGTGAGCTGCCAGTTGACACTCAGGCGCGACCACAGGTGCTCGGAGTCAGAGCGGCTGTCTGCCACATTGTAGTTGAGATAACGAGTTTGCAGATCCAGCACCCGATCGTCGGTGCTGGTGACGATGTCGCTGACCGGATCCCTGGCTGCATCAACCGGGACTAACGGGGTACCCCAGTAAGCAGGGAGGTCATCCTCCAGATAATCAAAGCTCACCAGCCAGCTGAGGTCCGCTGTGGGTTGCCAGAGCAGAGATGCTGTCGCATTGAGAGAATGAGACTGAGTCTGCGCAACCCAGCCATCGGACTGCGTTTTATTCACATCGACCCGCGCAGCAGCGCTTGACGACATGGGCAGGTTCAACCCTACTCCCCATTCCCGGGTGTCAAAGCGTGACTGAGATACAAAGGCTTCGCCGCTTACTGGCGCGTCCAGCTGCGGCTTACGGGTGATCATGTTGATCACACCGGATGCGGTGCCCTGGCCAAATTGTAGTGTGGCTGGCCCTTTGACGACCTCGATTTGTTGCAGGTTAAAGGTATTGTGGGGGCGCATGGTCATCGAAACCGGGCCGAGTTTAATGCCATCGCGCACTACAGAGACAGAATCGCGAATATAGCCACGCATGGCAAAGCTCGAAGGCTCGGCGGGTGACTCGCCCGATATGACGCCCACCAGGTTCTCGACTGCGCCGGTCACTGAGGTCAGGCCGCGCGCACGCATGGTTTTACGTTCGATGACATCGATACTGAAGGGCAGATATAGCGTGCTCAGGTTAAATGGATTGGCACTGACTGGGGTGGTCTCCAGGTTCAGGTCGCGCACGGCCGAGCCACTGAGGGTGACATTGAGTAATTCATCGAGGCTCAACTCGAATAGGTCTGTTTCCTCGGTGGCTCGAATAGTGGCAGCAAATAGCCAGAGACAGCACAGCAGTAGCGCATGACAGGCCTTCAGCGCATGGGGTATTATCATTCAGAATCATATTATTAAACTTATGTTTACTTAGTGTAGCTCAGGATATCAAAGCCGTGTCAGTGCTTCTGTCAATTGCGCGCAACTTATTCGTCTGGCCCCGAAGGTGCTGTCATCTCATAACAGGGGGAGCTGCAAAGTAAAACAGGCGCCTGACAGCGCATCCGAGTCACGGACACTGAGTTCCCCCTGGTGCCATTGCGCTATCCGCTGTGCCAGTGCCAGACCAAGCCCGAAACCACTGCGTTGTGTGTTGATTGCGCTGGTGGCGCGGACAAACGGCTTGAAAATATGTAGAGCGTCTGGTGGGGAGATACCCATGCCGTTGTCATGCACTGCCAGTATGGCGTGTTCGCCCTGGCAGGTTAACTCCAGCCGCACTTGTCCCCGGCCATATTTTTGCGCATTCCCCAGCAGGTTATTGAGCAATGTGCTGAGATAAAAGGCATCCCCGCTCAGTTGTACGGGCGTATCAGGGAGGATGAGGTCGATTGTCAGTGAGGACGTTTCAAACGCCGCGCAGGTTTTTTTGATCAGCTGGCACAAGTCGAGCGGCTGACTGGATCTGTTATGTATGGTCTGATCCAACCTGGCGTAATTCAGCAAAGTATCAATGAGCCTGGAGAGGGTATCCAGATCGCGGTTGATCCTGGCTTCATAGTGACGCCGTTTGTCGGGATCGGTGGTTTCTTCCAGTGTATCCATACCGAGACGGATCCGCGCCAATGGTGTGCGCAGCTCGTGTGACATGGCACCGCTGAGCAGTTTGACGTCCTGCACCAGGTACTCAATGCGTTCAGCCATGTGGTTAAAATCACGCTCCAGGTCGCGTAAATATAGTACAGATCCAACCTGTAGGCGTTGCGACAGGTCGCCGGCACCAAATTGCTGGGCAGCCCGACGTAGTCTGAGCAGCCGCAGTAAGAAGGGCAGCAGCCAGATCAGTATCAAGGCCATGACAGCCGCGTAAAACAAGCCCGTCAGCCACCAGGCCAGGCCACTGTGAGGTGCTACCTGGTCGCTTCGAATGACTAACAAATCATGGGTATTTGGCAGTCGATGCAAAAACAGTCGATGTTGATCGGTTTCCAGTTGGATCTGTTCATTGGCTTGTAACTTAGTTTGCAGTGCTGCGGGGAGCGGGAATGCCGCTGCCGGGACAATCTGTGGCTGCAAAAGCGACTGAGCAGGCCAGTGGTTCAGCAAAGAGTGCGGCGAATCTGTTGCAGCAACCAGGGCATGTATGTCCCGAGCCAGGTGCGCAAGCTGCGTCTGAGGCGTGTGTTGTAGCTGCTGGATTGGTGTGAAAACCTGGTAGAGGTGGTCAAACAGCCAGCTGGTGGCAATGGAAATGACCACGATGGCCAGCAGCAGTGACAGGGCAAAATGACGCATTACCAGGTTTCCCGAACCAATTGATACCCCTGCCCCCAGACAGTTTTGATGCGAAAGGGCGCAACCGGGTTGTCACCGAGTTTTTTGCGTAACCGTGAGATGCGCAAATCGATGGAGCGATCAAATCCATCGTATTCAAATCCGCGTAACGACTGGGTGAGGAAGTCCCGGGTGACCAGCTCGCCGGCTGACTTGGCTAACAGCCAGAGTAAATCAAACTCTTTGGACGAAACGTCAATCGTCTGGCCCTGTAAGGTCACGGTTCGGGCGCTTTTGTCCACTAACAGGCCTTGTATCTGGATACTTGCAGTATTCTGAGGGGCATCAGGTTCAGCATTGGTTGCGCCGTGGCGACGCAGTAGTGCACGGATGCGGGCGAGTAATACCCGTGCTCGCACCGGTTTGGTGAGGTAATCATCGGCACCCATTTCCAGCCCCAGCACTTCGTCCATATCTTCATCTCGTGCCGTTAGCATCAGAATTGGACCGGGATACTGAGGCCTGACCTGTTTACAAACGTCCAGTCCATCCAAACCGGGCAGCATGCCGTCAAGAATGACCAGATCCGGATTCAGGTTCAGGATCTGCTGCGGAGCAGCATCGCCACGATGGCACAGGCTGACGGTAAAGGACTTTTCCGTCAGGTAGTCACAGATCCAGTGTGCCAGTTCGTGGTCATCCTCTATCAGTAACAGGTGTGTATTTGGTGTTGTTGTCATCAGAACATTCGCCATCTTACGCGTGTGTTTTTACTTTTATTATAGACCCAGGCATAGGTTAACTGGGTGCTGGCCAGCGTGTTTTGCTGGTTATCTTGCAGGGCAAAGCGTACATTTTGGTTGAATTTAAGCGCCAATGTCAGTGTGCCTGCCGTGGTCTTTTGCCAACATTTTAGCGGTTGTTCACGATTGGATTGAGTCAGGCAGTAGTGCCCCTGAGTATCGGCTTGCCAGTGGAGTGTCAGTTCGCTATGGCAGTACTCACCCTGGTGCAGCGCGACACATTGTTGCGGGCTCAGTGTCAGTGTCACCGGCGTACTCGCATCGGCCGGGTAATGGACTAGGGTTATGCCAGTAAAGGCTAAGGTGAAGATAAATTTATGCATTATCGGCCCCCTAAAAAACATAGCTGACGGACAGACCTAATCCCAGCGCGTTGCGACTGCGATTATCACCTCGTGCCAGATTACTCTGTATGATTGGGCTATCGACAATGGCGCTGGGGGTATGGTAGTAGCGTAAAGAGGCATCAAACAGCCAGTGCTCAGTGAGCGGATAGGTGACGCCGAGGTGCAGGCTGTGAGATAAGCCGCTACTGGCGATGTACTCGGGCAACCCGCTGATCCGGTTATTACTGTTATTCTCTGTGTTGTTGACGCCATAATAGTAATTCAGCATATCACCTGACAGATAATTAACCCGGTAAGCACTGAACACATGCCAGTTTTTTATTGTCCAGTGTTTACTGATCTGCGAACTCATGTAAGCACCCCGGTCATCACTCAGTTTCGGGGTGGCAATTAACTGAAATCGTAACCCGGACCAGATCCCACGAAAACGGACACCCAGATAATTAGTCGGATTTTTTGTAAAACGTAGCTCGGAGCCGTCCTGTTGAATGTATTTGGTATCGGCACCTGAGTGTGCCGATGAGGCCAGAAAATCCACATCCCAGTGTGCGTTGCGATACAAGTTGTAGCCCACGCTGGTGCTGCCGAGAATATTATTGGGCCCGCCCGGGACTTCAACAAACAGCCCGTTATCCCATTCATAGGCACCATTGATAAAGTAACCCAAGCCCGCACTGGCATCGCCAAATGGGCCTTGTCCGGCAAAAGCGCCAACGCCAACCGCGATAAACCCTTTGCTCTCGGTGTGTGGGTCCTGTGGTGACTCTGCCGCCTGTAGTGTTTGACTTATCAGCCCGGTCAGAGACAAGCAGCCTGCCAGGGTACGTATCATTACCTTGTTCATTGTTTTTATTCCTGTGGTCACATTTGATACGAACAGCTTAGCGAGCAGCTGAGGGGAAAACCGTAACAGTCACTACCAAAATGTATCAAAGTGTAGCGCAGGTTATATATAATTTAGGGACATACGTCTATCCCTCGAAATTGCCATTCTGGGTTATAACGCACACCGTGTGCTTATTTCAGGACCGCCGGCTCGGGCATCGCATCGGTCACAGGTTGAGTCTGTAAGGTCAGCCTTAGCGCCAGGCCTGGTGTCATCCGGTGGGCTGTTATCTGGCCTTGCTGAGCACTGATCAGTTGTGCGACCAGCGCCAGGCCAATCCCGGTTCCCTGAGTCGTGCGGGTTAGTTCATTGCCTCCCCGATAAAATAACTCAAATAGCTTATCACATTGCTGTTGCGACACACCGGGACCGTAGTCGCGGAACTCCAACTCCAGTTTGTCTCGACTGTGGTCGTTGCGTCTAAAGGTAATGTCGAGTTGTCTGCGTACCGGGTCGATGATGCCCTCGGCAGCAAAGAACTTGACGGCGTTTTCAGTAATGTTAATCACCACCTGCGCGAAGGCATCCTGATCAACTAACACGGCTGTCTCCTCAGACAAAGGAGACTCAATGACCATATTCAGGGTAAAGGCGTGTTTATCTAACAAGGTTGACGTCTTTGAACGAATAATATCGGCCAGCATAGTGACTGGCACGTAATCGGGATTAACCTGGCTCAGCCCGTCCTGATTTTGATGATTTAACCGTGTCAGGAGCAGGATATTGTCGATCAGACGGCTTAGCCGTTCACTTTCACTGTGCATAAAGCCGTAATAGTCCTGCCGGGCATCCGACGAGACCACAGTACCTGAGCGCAGCATTTCGGCATACATACGAATGGCGGTCAGGGGGGTTTTGAGTTCATGGCTGACCGAAGACACAAAATTCATTCTTTGCTCTGCAAGCGCCAGCTGCTTGACACTCAGTCGATAAAATCCGTAACAAGCACCGAGAATCGTCAATATCAGCAACAGGGCAAACACACTGCTGTACAACATGGTCGGACTCATTGGCAAAGAATGGGTCGTAAAGTGCAGTGTGAAGTTGTTAAATGGCCAGCGCAGGGGGCTGCTATATATGAACTGTTCATGCAGCTCTGCGGGGATCTCGGTTTGCGCCAGGCGGCGAGCAGATGACTGAGAACGGGTAAATAAAAAATGCACAGGCTCCGGCTGAGCTGCCATTGCGTTATACAATGTGTTGGAGCCGCTTGAACTATTTGCATCCAGCGTCAGTAGAACCGGGAGGTTAAACTGACTTTGGCTCAGATACTCACTGACAAGATTCAGTAAATAAGGCTCTCGCCTGACCAGGTAACCTTGTAACTTGCGCTGCGCGCCAACTTTGGGCAGACGATAGAAAATAAAGTAACCAGGCACATCAAACCACAGCTGGTACAGGCCGCTTTCTTTGCTTAACCCTTGCGACAGCTTACTCTGTAATGCTTCGGATTTCGCCAGGATCTGGTATATAAATTTTGCCCGATCGTAACGCTGTTGTAACTCGGGTGAGGCTTTCTTTTGCTCTGAACCAGGCTTCGCAATGTCTTTATCCGACAGGGGCTCTGGCCAGATTGGACTGTTGAACCGGCCTTGCGCATCAAACTGAAAATAACCGACCAACCCCTGAATAGGGCGGGTGGCCGTTGGTCTGGCAGGATCCAGATGTGATAGCACTGAGGGCATCTGCAGGGTTGCGTCGGTGAGTGGGTTGTACACCGCCTGATAGTAGTCAAATGCATTGACTGGCAGCGCATCGGTAAGCAATCGGCGTTTAAACATCTGGCGGTCAATTTGTAATATCAGATTGCGAGCCTGTTCCTGATAAGTGTGAAGCTGGTTCTGTTTAAGTTGTGCAAAACCAAAGTAGAGCACAATACCCAGTGGTAATAACAGGCATAGTAAAAAGGTATAGGCTTGCCAACGCAGTCGCTGTCTGCGTTGTGGATAGCTCATTAGTTGAGTGTTTTTAAACCACATCGCGATGCCGTTACTGAGTGTGCAATTGATAGCCTTCACCACGATGGGTGACCAGATGGCGTGGTGATTTAGGATCCTGCTCTATTTTTTTGCGCAACTTGGCAATATGAATATCGACCGTACGCGTATCTATGTCCCCCACGGTTTTATAGCCCCAAACCTGATGTAATAGCTCATCACGGCTGACGGGTTTGTTCTGACGTAGCAGGTAACTTAATAAACTGACCTCACGACGCGTGTACTTTACGGGCAGCTGATAAGATGTTCCGGTCAGTGTGTGTGGACAAACACTGACGTCTTTGCTCAGGATCAGCTCTCCGTCATGCTGGCTCCAGCCCGAGCGGCGTACCAGCGCATTGACGCGCAACACCAGTTCCGAGGTTGAAAAGGGTTTGGCCACATAGTCATCGGCGCCGAGGCTCAGGCCATTGATAATGTCCTGCTCAGTGCTTTTGGCCGTCAACATCATAATGGGTTGCGTTGCAGAGGTTTGTCTGAGCGCTTCGCAGATCTCAAAGCCGCTCATTGATGGCAACATGACATCCAGCAAAATACAGGCATAGTCGTTCTGTTGTGCACGCTTAAGGCCTTGTGCACCGTCCATTTCACTGTCGACGTCATAGCCATGAAAGACAAATAAATCGGTCAGACCACGCAGGATGGCTGGTTCATCTTCTACGATCAGCAGGGTGGGCTTCATCTTGTTGTTATTCCCTTTTTAGTCGCGGCCAGTGATGTGAAAAATCTAGCTGGTCCGGCGCCAAAGCGCACGTAAACTTTTGTAAAACCTGCGCCGTTTTATTTTACATAGCCTGCCTGTTGTCACGCCCATACGCCCACTAAAGTAGAGTGCATCGTCCCGTTGGAGAAGTCACCATGGATATAGTGAGAACGAAGAAAAGCCCCCTGTTAAGACATAGAGGCAAAGCGATGAGTGCACTGGGCTTGGTTGTGATGGCCAGCCTGGCTGTGTTTTTTAACCGCCATACTAGCGCGACCAACCTGGTAGATAAAGCCCCGTTGTTGATTGATACCGTTCGCCGGGGCGAGCTAAAAGTCACGGTACGAGGCAGCGGCGTGCTGGTACCCGCTCAGATCCGCTGGATAACGACCCCGGTAGATGGCCGGGTGGAACAGGTATTTAAGAAAGCCGGTGCGCAGGTAAAACAGGGGGATGTACTGCTGCAACTGAGTAACCCTGAACTGAAAGAGTCGCTTGAACAGGCGCGTTGGCAGCTACAGGCACTGGAGGCACAGATCCACGCGGAGCAGGTGACGCTGGAGTCTGCTTTGCTTGACCAGGAAATTGCGGTGATTGATGAAAAGCTAAACCTGGAACGCGCCGAACTGACCCTGGCTGCACAGGAAAAGCTGCTGGCTCAGGGGATCGTTGCCGTCTCTAAGATTGATTTTGAAGAAGTCAAAATCAATGTGGCCCAGTTTCGCCAGCGTTTTTTACTTGAGCAGCAGCGCCTTGATAAGCGGCGCGAAAACCTGGCAGCGCAGTTACGCGCTGGTAACGCAAGACTCAACAGTTTGCGCAAACAGGTCGAGCGCATTGAACAGCAGGTGAATGGGCTTACAGTGATAGCCACTATGGATAGTATTGTCCAGGCCATGCCTCTGGAGCCCGGACAGCAGATCAGTGCCGGGAGTAACCTGGCTATGCTGGCCAGAAATGATCAGTTTGTTGCCCAGCTGCGCGTACCGGAAAGCCAGATCAAAGATGTACAGATTGGTCAGGCTGTTGTGCTGGATACCCGGGCAAGTCAGATCAATGGCGCTGTACAGCGCATTGATCCGGCCGTCAGCGATAGCGCGGTGCTGGTGGAAGTTGCGCTCAGTGGAGCACTGCCCAAAGAAGTCCGTCCGGCCTTGAGTGTGGATGGGGTCATAGAGATAGCAACGCTTGCTGATACCTTGTTTGTTAAACGCCCGGTCATGGCCAGTGGATTTAGTCAGGCCAGCCTCTACCTGCTGGATCAGTCTGGCGAGCAGGCCAGTCGTCAGCCTCTGACATTTGGTCACATGTCCAGTCAGTACATTGAAATTGAACATGGTGCGACGGTCGGCACCCGTATCATTTTGTCGGACACGTCACACTGGCAGCACAGCAATGTGCGCTTTAGTCAGCCGTTTTCTGCGCAGTATTAGCCCTCACTCTACAGGAGCACCGAGTATGTCAACTCAACACCCAAACCATGAAATGCTGGTTGAGCTAAACCAGTTAAATAAAGTCTTTGTCAGCGATGATGTTGAAACCTGGGCGCTGAACAACATCAATTTGCGGATCTCAAAAGGGGAGTACCTTGCCATCACAGGGCCATCCGGCTGTGGTAAGTCGACCTTGCTGGCTCAGCTTGGCTTGTTGGATACCCCGACCGATGGTACCTACTGGCTGGCAGGGCACGATGCCGCACAGATAGACAAAAATGAACGCGCACGGATCCGGAACAAGGAAATTGGGTTCATTTTTCAGGCATTTAATTTGATCAGTGACTTGAATGTTGAGGATAACGTGGCCTTACCACTGACATATCGTCAGGACCTGAGCCGGGAGCAGCGACGTGCACGTGTCGCGGCGGCACTTGAGCAGGTGGAGATGGTTCACCGCGCCGGTCATTTTCCTGCTCAGTTATCTGGGGGGCAACAGCAACGGGTGGCCATCGCGCGGGCCATTGCCGGGGAGCCTGCGATTATTTTAGCGGATGAACCAACGGGCAACCTGGATTCCAAAAATGCCGCAGCTGTGATGGCACTGTTAGATACCCTGCACCATAACGGCGCGACGATTTGCATGGTAACCCACGATATGTCATCGGCATTACGTACCGGGCGGATCATCGAAATGAAGGACGGCGCAATTGTGTCGGACAGTCCCACGTCTGCCCGTGCTGCCCTTGCAGTGTAGTTAGCAATTTGCTGAAGAGGAATTGAGAATGCCTGCCTGGATAGATATCCGATATGCAGCTCGGCTGCTGCTGAAAAAGCCCCTGTTTACCCTGACCACCACCGCCATTGTGGCGGTGGGACTGGCACTGACGTTGTACACCTTTACGCTGATGCAGCAGCTGGTGTTTAAGCCCCTGACCTTAGGTCAGGATACGCAGCTTATCGCCATAGCGGGTGAATTTAAGGCTGCCCATGGTGTCCGCCAGCGTGTTGATCCCTATCATCTGAATCGAATCCAGGCGCACAGTACGTTGTTACAGAGTATGAGTCTGTATCAGTCGGCAGTGCGCACTGTGGGCAGGCTGGGCAATGAAGCCATGTCGCAAAAAGTGCATCTGAGCTACGTGCAGTGGGATATATTTGAGGTAGCAGGTGTGCAGCCTCTGCTGGGCCGCAGCTTTAGCCCTGCTGATCAGCAAAATGAAACACAGTCGACGGTGGTGCTGAGCCATGATATCTGGCAACGGGTCTTCGATGGCAATGAAGCTATTATTGGCCAGGTGATTCAGGTTGAGGCAATCCCCGTACAAGTGATAGGTGTCATGCCGCCTGGGTTTGCTTTTCCAACTCAGGCTCAGGTTTGGCAAATTATGACCCAGACCCGGCTATCGCCTGCCAGCCCGTCGAACCGGGGAGGGTTGCATGCAATAGCCAGGCTGAAGCCTGATGTTGCTCTGACACAGTTTCAACATGAGCTGGCCACTTTGTTGCAGCGCCAGATCCAGGCCTTGCCGCAGGAGTTTGCCTGGCGCGCTGATGTGCCAGGGGGCTACCTGCAGGCGGTACCGTTTAAACTCAGCGTTGATGTGCTGTATCAGCACTATTCCGTGTTGGTGGCCATGATGTTGGTGGTGTTACTGATCTTACTACTGACCTGTATCAATGTCGGTAATTTACTGCTGGCCCGGGTGAATGAGCAGATCCGCGATGTGGCTATTCGGGTTGCGCTGGGTGTGCCACAGCGGCGTTTAATTTTGCAGATGTTGTGGGAAAGCACGTTGATTTGTTGTATTGGCGGAGTACTGGCACTGGGGCTGGCACACTGGGGGATGACACTGACCAATCAGGCATTAGACGAAATCTTTGCATTGAGCGGCGCGCGCCCTTTCTGGTGGACGATCAATTTGTCGCAGGACTCCGTCTGGATGTTACTTGGCGCTGTTTTACTGATGATACTTATCACGGGGTTAATTCCGGCATGGCGTGCTTTGCAAGGAGATATGAATGGCATTTTACGTGATGGAACCCGGGGCGCGGTAAGTAAACGTGCAGGCAGAATAAACCAGGTATTGGTGATTACAGAAATCGCTTTGTCCTGCGTTGTATTGGTCATTGCAGCAATGCTCCTGGGGAGTAGTTTGGCTGCACAACAGGCTGATTATGGTGTACAAACCGAGCAGCGCCTGACAGCGTCAGTGCGTCTGGCATGGGGGAGTTATCGCTGGAATGGGGGTGAGCCACAAGCGCGAAAAAAGCGCAACGATTTTTACTACGGACTTAAAGAAAAGCTGGAACAGCTTCCAAACGTGCGCAGTGTCGCTTATTTCAGTAGTCTGCCCGGCACCGGCGGGGGCACCTCACACTTTGAGATCCAGGGACAGGCGGCAGAGGTTTTTAGTGACAACCCAATGTGGAATTTTGAAGTAGTCAGCCGCGATGCCTGGGGTACAGTGGGTATGCACTTACTCGAAGGCCGGGATTTCAATCTAGGGGATTTGGCTGTCGACAGTCGAGAGCTGCGCAATCAGGGATCTGTGGTCATTATTAATGCGGCTATGGCACGAGAGTTGTTTCCGCAAGGGAGTGCTGTAGGGCAGCGTATTCGCACTCTGGATGGAGAAGGCTGGCATACGGAATGGCGGACCATAGTCGGTGTGGTGTCCGACAGCATTCATGGCCCAACACTGAATGCCACCAGTACTGCGTATACCGGGTATGGCCTGATGGATCTGCGGTCATGGTGGATGAATATTGTCGTGCATTATAGTGGCGCTGAATCAGAGGCCATTGCTGCGTTGCAGCAGATTATGATTGATCTGGATGCGGATGCAACGGTGCACCAGATCCAGAGCTACCAGAGTTTAATTAAACAGCCACTGCTATTGATGGAATCACTTAATCAGGTGTTCTTAGTCGGTGGGCTGATCGCCTTGTTTTTAGCGGCCAGTGGCATTTATGCGATGTCTGCCAACAGTATTACTTTGCGCAGTCAGGAGATTGCCACCCGGCGCGCCCTTGGCGCACCGGATAAACAAGTGGTTGGCTTGTTTGTCAGACAGGCGCTTGTGCAGCTGGCAGTAGGGCTGGTCATCGGAGTACTCGTGGCATTATGGCTAAGTAGACAGCTTAGTGCTGCAATGATTATCGACCCTGAAAGTTATGTATTGGCGCTACTGGGGATCCCCGCCTTTATCGTCTTACTTGTATTGCTGGCCACTTTATTGCCAGTCTCACAGCAGGTTAAAGCGCCGCCGGCACAAGCATTACGACAGAGTTAACTGTAGAGATATGTGGTGGACACCGTAACAGGGTTGCGGCACAGTAGGGTTTTTTGATCACTGTAAACTCCTATGCTTGCTCATTTTATTACGCGTGTTCACCACGTCGCGATTATTTGCTCAGACTATGCGGCATCAAAAACTTTTTATACCGATATTATTGGCTGTCGAGTCGTTGCTGAACATTATCAGCCAGGACGTGAGAGTTATAAGCTGGACCTGTCACTACCCGACGGTACTCAGATTGAATTGTTCCACTTTGCCTCGGCACCTGCGCGGCCCAGTTACCCGGAAGCTCAGGGGCTGCGTCATCTTGCGTTGTCTGTCACCGACATCGAGGCGGCACGCAATGCGCTGCTTGCCCTCGGGGTGAGTTGTGAATCTATCCGAGTCGATCCATATACCCAGCATCGTTTTTGCTTTTTTGCTGATCCAGATGGCTTACCCCTGGAACTGTATGAAATGGCGGCCCGGTGAAATACGATTGTGGACGAGGCGCTGAGGGTTCGATTGTTCCTTTTTTAATTCCATTTAATACCATCGGGATCTCGTCATATCGTGGCCAAAGGCGATAAAAACGACAAAGAAATAGCCAGACAAACATCATCAAACCAGCCTGCCGACAATAACAACATAAAAAGGGCCGCATCGATATGCGGCCCTGTCGTGATTTATTCGAATGACGTTAATCAAACGAGATTAATCGAACCAGGTTACTGGAATGAAGTTAATCAAACCAGGTTACTGGAACGAGATTACTCGAAACTCACACTCACTTCGTTCGAGCAGATATCACTTGACTGACAGATCTTGTAAGTGAAACCGGTTACAGCAGGGTCACGACCGAAATCACGGAACTGGCCTGAGTTATTAACCGTGCGCAGCAATGCACCATCGCGGTAGACGTCGACTTGTTCAGCGCTGCTGCCAGACCAGGACAGTGACACCCGGTAGAAACCAAGACGAGACTTGTTGGTGCGTACCACTTCCAGTGCGATATCGTCTGAGCTGACGGTGACTTCCTGCGTGGTGCTATTGCTGTTGCCTTCACTGTCAGTGACGGTCAGTGTGGCAGAGTAAGTGCCCGATGTGGTGTAGATATGCGTTGGGTTAGCGTCACTGCTGCTGTTGCCATCACCAAAGTCCCACTGCCAGCTGACGATATCGTTGTCGGCATCAGTACTGCTGTCAGTAAAGGCAACGCTCAGGCCGTTTTTCTCGAAGCTGAAACCGGCAACAGGAGGCTGTGCCGACACTTCGCCAAGGCCGGTCAGCGTCAGCGTCCAGTTATTCAGCGTGCCGGTATCTACTCCTGCATTGTCTGACACACTCAGTGTCCAGTCACCGCGCGCAGCTTCGCCATTAAAGGCTGCTGAATTGAAGGATTCAACCAGATTATCAGCGCTGCCACCGGCACGATTGTGCAGAGTCACTGAGGTACCTGCCGGAGAAGTCAGGGTCACCAGTAGATCGCCAATAAAGGTGTGAGTGATATTCACCAGCGTGTTGCTGTCAAAGATAGTGATGTCATCGGCTACTGTAATAACAGAGCTAATCCCGGTGGCATCGTTATCAGGAATATCCACAGCCGTTGTGTTGTCATAGCTGAAGTCGCTCAGTCCCTGTGGCAGCACAGACAGGCTAACAGCTTTGCTCTCAGCCAAATCGCCAGATGTGGCGTTAACAGTGAAGCTGTAGTCGCCCCACTGAGTATCTGCTGTGGTAGGAACAGTCAGGGTGACTGTATTACCTGGTGTTACCGTATTTTGTGATAGCACAGCACCTGGCAACGGGCTGTCCAGTGTCAGGGCAATGTCGCCCTGCCAGTCAGCCACTGAAGTAAAGCTGAACTCATAGCTGGCGGTCTCGCCTGCAGTGATCTCCTGCGCACCGGGTGTTACACCCACTCTGAAACCGGGAGCCGGATCGGCATCGATCAGTGCCTGGTGTGCGTTCAGACGCGTGCCTGCCACCGTTTTACCTTGCAGCGCGGCATTCGCATCACCGCTTTGCATCAACAGATTTTTCAGTGAAAGAGTATCCAGCGTCGGGTCGATAGACAGCACCAGAGCGGCAACACCGGCAACGTGTGGGGTGGCCATTGAAGTACCAGAGAAGCTGCTGTAGCCGTCGCCCGGTACCGTTGACAGAATGGCGCTACCAGGCGCCCCCATATCAACCGAAGTCAGGCCCCATTGCGAGAAAGATGACATAGTATCGTTGTCAGTGGTTGAGGCGATTGAGAACACGCTGTCATGCTCATAGCTTGAGGGGTAGTGCGGGTTGCTGTCGTTATCTACCGCGCCGTTACCTGCCGCTGCGACAAACAGGATATCTGCATTTTCACTGGCGGTAATGGCATCTGCCAGCGTCTGGCTGAAACCGCCGCCGCCCCAGCTGTTGTTCAGAACGCGAACGTTGTGGCCTGCCTGCTTCAGTGCAACCATGTAGTCGATACACTCAATGGCGTCCGATGTTGAACCGCTACCAGAAGAGCTTAAGAATTTACAGCCCACAATGGATACTTCGTGGTTTACACCCACGACACCGGTGGCATCGTTACCGGTTGCACCTATGGTACCTGATACGTGTGTACCATGGCCCTGATCATCCATAGGATCGCCCGAACCTGTGATGGCATTGACACCATATACGTCATCGATGTAGCCATTGTTGTCGTTATCTATGCCGTCTCCTGGGATCTCACCCGGGTTCTGCCACATGTTTGCCGCCAGGTCCGGGTGGGTGTAGTCAACCCCCGTATCGATAACACCGACAATTACGTCACGTGAACCGATGCTGATGTCCCAGGCTTCAGGCGCATCGATGTCAGCATCTTCAACACCGCCAGTTTGTCCTGTGTTGTGCAGGCCCCACAGTTCGCCGAAGCGCGCATCATCAGGAATGCCCAGCGCCTGAACCTGATAATCCGGCTCAACATAATCTACCGCAGGGTGCTTGGCCAGTTTGGCAATGGCCTCTTTGCTGCTGATCCCGTCCAGCTTGAAATTGGCAAGACGGCCCGCCAGTACATGCTTGTAGCGATCATCGACTTCGTCAGCATTATTATCCGAGATACGTGCTTTAACCAGATTACGAGCCTGGGCGCGCAGCGCACTGGATGCATCCTTTTTGAAGACCACCATGACGCTGTTGTCATTGGTTTTTTCTGTTGCTGTGATTTGTACTGCAGCTTGAGCTGCGCCGCTGAAAACTGGCAGTAATGCCAACGTTAAGGCAGAAAGTTTTAATTTCATCATTTGTCCTAGATAGTAAGTTGAGTTATTGGCCATGACGTCATGGCGTGTGCTCGACTAAGTGGGCATGATGGGTGCTCCGCCAGGCCCTGAGGCAGACGGTTGATAACTCGGTTTGGCAACTCAGGCCACGCTAAAACAGCCTGAATTATGGATGCAATTTTAAAGCGTGTTTTAGTCGTAAAAATCCGACTTTATTGCCAGTGGGATGAGTTTTAGAGGAGGGTTCTCATACTTTTTTGTTGGATACGTTGCCAGGTTTTGGCCATGCTCAGACTCATACTATTTTGTGAGATTGCGTCGTACCAATATCGGTAATTTTGGTGTTTTATCTTTAAGTTAATGAATTGTATAGAGTTACAAGATTCAAGATTATTTCTAATTTCCCTGCCTCGCGCGGCGCTCTAGAGTGATTGTATGAGTCCATAAAATGAAACGTGCAAATACTGCGCAGCCAGGTGCTGGGCAGTGGACTCTGGCTTTAATGGCTAAGCGAGTATGAATGCGGCCCGGTTGATAGCGATATCGGGTTTCGTGACATACGGGAAGCTGCAGATAACCCGGGTTAGATTGTACTGTGTCTGCCTCAGCGTATGCGTCAGGAGCTGGCAACCTCCACCAAGACGGTGCGCTTAACACATCCAGGCAGGCTGGGGTGCAAGTTGAAGGATATTGCAAAAATGACTAATAACTCTAAGGAGAACCAGGTGAAATTTTCGAAATCACTGACCTGCTGTGCAATTGCATTGGCATTATCTGGTGTCAGCGTGGCACAGGCTGCCGACACAGAAGCAAAAGCGGCTTCAACGTCTGAGCTGGCACAGCTGATCCAGGTAGACAACACGGGCAATACGCTGACGGTGACCCAGCGTTCTAATAATGGTGCAGGCAATGTGCTAACCAGTTCACAGCAAGGCGAGTCCAATGTCAGCGAACTGTCGATTGAAGGGGATAGCAATATCACCACAGTATCGCAGGCGGGCACGGGCAATTTGACCAAAGTGACTGCAGCGGGCGATGGCAATACGCAGGAGTATAGCCAGGATGGTGAGGCCAATGGGTCACTGACTGAGCTCAATGGTAACGACAACAGTTTAAACATCACGCAACGTGGGGTTGGTTACCTGGGTATCAATAACGAAGTCATAAACACCATTAATGGTGACGGCAACCGTATCCATGTTGAGCAAAGCAGTGGTGGTCACTGGTTCTACAATACCGACATGCAGGGTAACAACAACCAGATCACGGCAACTCAGCAAGGTACCTGGGGCGAAGTGAATATTGACCGTGTTCAGGGCGATCAGAACAGCATTGAGGTCGATCAAAACGGGACTTACAACGAGCTGAACCTGGCCAATTTGCAGGGCAATGACAATGATCTGAGCTTGTCTCAGGAAGGCAACTACAACAAGTTCACCATTGATGCGTTAACTGGCAATGACAACGAACTCCAGGTAGAGCAAAGCGCAGGTAATGGTAATCGGGTTGAGCTGGCTGAACTGCAAGGTGAGAGTAATCGCGTTGACCTTGAGCAGGAAGGTAATGACAATCGCATGACGTCGACCCTGTTTAGCGGTGACAGCAACTATGTTACGGTGGCGCAGCTGGGTGACAACAACCAGACAACGTTTGATGTGATTGGCAATGACAACGACTTCGATGCACAGCAACGTGGTAACGACAATCAGGCTTACCTTGGCGCTGCGGGCAATGATAATGAGTACAGCACGCTACAATTGGGTGATAACAACCAGTTGCACATTGCAAAATTTAACAGCAATGGCAGTGAAGTCGGTGTCATTCAAAATGGTACCAGCAATGAGGTGGTGCTGCAGTCATCGCATCCTGACAATTCGCTGACCAGTAACAACAACATGCTGAATGTTGCGCAAACGGGCAGCAATAATGGTGTGTCGGTCACGCTTGCTTCTGTGGCCGAAAGTGGGCTGAATCAGCTTGACCTGGTACAAAGTGGTGAGCTTAATGCCATCGACCTGATGCTAGAGGGCAGCAGTAATGACATCGCCATTGAGCAAACCGGTGGTGCTAACTTTGTGGTCGGTGTTGACTCTGGTGCGTTTGTTGTCAGTGGCAGCGATAACAACATCCAAATCAACCAGGATGGCTTTGGCAACCTGGTTGAAGGTGGCGTTAACGGCAGTGGCCAGACTATCAACATTACTCAGGTCGGCGACTATAACGTCGCGACCGTGACTCAGCAGTAATCACAATGGCCACAAAGCCTGATGGTTTTGTGGCCAAGTTGTCTATATGAAGATATCTATATTTGTTTTGGCTGTCATACTGGGTAGTTTTATACCGTACAGCCATGGAGCCGACGAAGAGGTTGAGCTGGGTGGACTGGTCATCGACCAGAGCATTAGCCGTTTTGGCTATCAGTTTTACTTTGATTTTTCTCAGTTGTGGCGTGATGTACCGACGACCGCCGGTGTGAATATCACGATTAAAGAAACCGTGCTGCCGCGCGCAGGCACTCGGTTACAGGTCTTTATGAACAACCAGCTGGTGTATGCCACAGCGATGGGGCGTCGCGGCGGGCCGCTTAGAGCACGCGTCGAGGCGGCGCTATTTGCCATCATGGATGCGATGGCCAGCGCACAGCATCAGCAACACTCTCCAGATTTAGCAACAAGCGGGTGGTAACAATGAAAACAACAATAATATGCTGCTTTGGTATGCTATGCAGCCTGTCGCTGCATGCCACGGAATTAGTCTACAAGCCCATTAACCCGTCGTTTGGCGGCAATCCTCTCAATGCCAATATGCTACTAAATAAGGCACAGGCGCAAAATAAGCATCGTGCGCCTGTCATTGAAAAATCCTATGGTGACCGCTTTCAGGAGTCCCTGGAGCGGACTTACCTCAACCGCATGGTGCGGGAAATTACTTCCACAGCTTTTGGCGATGAAGTTGAGGACAGTATTTTTGATAAAGACTCGACCTTTATGAGTGGCGATTACGAAATTCAGGTGATCACCAGCACACCGGATTCCATTACGGTGCAGATCACTAACACACTGACGGGCGATATTACGACACTGGAAGTACCGAGGTTTGGTTAATGAAGTACCTGAGTATTATGTTTATGATGTTACTGTTGAGTGCCTGTAGCACTCTACCGGTGCTGCCGCCGCCGATGGCAAAAGCACAGCCGCTGGCAGCCACTGACGTGTTCAGTGAATTAAAAGCACTGCCAGCACCACGCGGCCCAATCCCGGTTTCTGTGTATTCGTTTCGCGACCAAACCGGGCAATATAAACCTCAGGAAAATGTCAGTTCATTTTCAACGGCGGTGACGCAGGGGGCCAACTCGATCCTGATGCAGGCACTGCACGAAACCGATTGGTTTATTCCCATTGAACGTGAGGGTCTGCAAAACCTGCTGACCGAGCGTAAGATCACCCGGGCTGCGATACAGGATCAGGAAAACTCAAGCAGCCTGCCGCCACTGACGCATGCCAAGCTGATCTTTGAAGGTGGCATTATCAGTTATGATGCCAACATTAAAACGGGTGGTATGGGAATGGAGTACTTTGGGATAGGTGCCTCCGAGCTATACCGAGAAGACACCATCAGTATCTATTTACGGGCGGTTGATGTACGCACAGGACAAATTTTGTTGTCGGTAGCCACCAGTAAAAAAGTACTGTCAAAAGAAATGCGTGCGGGCTTTTTCCGCTATGTCAGCTATAAACGTCTGGCCGAAGCGGAAGCAGGGTACAGTGAAAATGAGCCCATGCATATTTGTGTCACTCAGGCGATTGAAAAGGCCCTGACACTACTCGTTCATCAGGGCCTCGAAAAAGGGGTTTGGGCGGCAAAACCCGCACAACAGCAGGCTGGCTAATTCGCCAGTCCGCCGAAAGGGATATGTTGCTGGGCCCAGTTGGCCAATTCAATCCGGTTGCGCGAGTTGGTTTTTTTAAACGCGCTGTAAATGTGGGTTTTGACGGTATGGCTGCTGATATTCAGAGAATCGGCAATATCGTCGTTCTTGGCCCCATCGGCCAGCAATCGGATCACGGATTTTTCGCGTTTGGTAAGCGAAGCCAGTGTAATATCACGCTGCTCGTCTGACAACCCGGGCAGGGTTTGTGGCAGGCGCTGCATCAGGGCACTGAATGCCAGTGAAATAGCACCTCTGCCAAACCACAGCTCACCACCCAATACTCGCTGAATGCCTTTAAACTGGCTTTCCGGAGAAGCCCCCTGATAGAGCACCCCTTTGACATTGGCGAGCAGAGCGGTTTGTTCGTTCAGGGTGTCCGGGCAGGCATTGAATAACAACACACTGTGATGTTGAGCCAGCGCCCTGAGCTGTGCGCTAAGTAAATCGCGACACTCACGATGGCTGACATCGACCAGAAACAGCTGGTACTGTGATCGTTGCTCAGTGGTGGGCAGGCGGGTATCGACCTTGATATTGTTACCGCAAGCCTCAAGCATTTTGACAAACATGAGGAAATCCTGACTCAGCGTGTTGGTCTTTTGGTCTGTCAGGACAAACAGAGCACCACGCGTTTGGTTGTCTGAATACATCATTTTCTCGACTGTCCTTTTGTTGTTCCGTTAACCCAAATATACATATTTTTTACAAGATGTTTAGTACTTATTTTCAATTTTTGGAACTGACCAGAATTGTATGTCTTATTGGAACATTCCATTTTGTTACTGACAATACTGTGATGAATTGGCGAATGGCTATTCAGAGCTGGGCAGGCGTCACGATGTGACGCCTGAAATGGGATGATGGGCTATACTGGCCCGACCACCCTGAGGTGTTACCGGTAGAGTGCCCGCCAGGCACAGGTACGATAACCATTACGTTCAAAATAAAAGCGACTGCAATTGTCGTCGTAATTGTAATTACCGACATCTACGCGATAGCCACTGATATAGGTATTGTGTAAAGACACAAAGCGACCGTTGTACAGTAAGGAAAAGTGCAAATGTGGGCCGCTAGACTGACCACCCTGACACAGTGCGGTGTTGTAGTCACTGGCATAGCGACCTAGCCAGGCACCGGCATCGATCACATCGCCGCTTTGATATTGCAGTGCGTCCATGTGGTAATACTGAGTGGCATAGCCACTGGGGTGAGTGACGCGAATATTACAGCGAGAATAACGAGTGACTGTACCACCATGTGCCGCCTGAACCCAGGGGGTGTTCGACCCCCAGCCACCGGAGTTATTATTGAAATCCAGCGATGAATAAGGGTAGCCGGAACCGGTGTTGGAGTGCGCTCCGCCACTGTACCAGGCATAGCCTGATGGCCAGGGGAAGTTGAGATAAAATTGATTATTGGCGGCAGCGGATTCTGAGGCTGGGGCGGCGATGCGTGCCGCCGGGTTGAACAAGGCATCACCAAAGTACAGCTGATAATGTTTAGCTACACTGGCAAGCCTCGATGTATTACCCAGCAGTGCATTGAGTGCAAACGAAGCCGCACTGGCAGCATGCAATTGGCTGCGTGTTTCTGCGGATGTGCTCGTGTGCTGCTGATTTTGCCATTGTTCATAGGCATAGAAACGCTGCGAGAGTGCAGTGGTGACGGCCTCCAGCTGAGCTGAAAATCCGGATTGTGCGACCAGCGACCCAAATGGTCGTTCGAGCGCTTTGGCTGAGGGCGCGGATAGCAGCTGACTGTGCTGCTCCATCAATGCCAGTAACAGCTTGGGGTTAATACTGGCGTGACCTGCCCAGTGCAACAGGGTTTCCTGGTGCGCCAGCAAGTGCGGTGCATGGGTTGCCAGTATGGCCGTCCAGTCGGTTTGCTGCATAGAATTAGTGAACAGAAATTGCTGTATGTCTATGTTCAGCAATGGGCTAAGGGTGTGCTTTGCCAGGGCTTCTTTGGAAAGCTGATAGGCTGTCTGATCATGATGCTGACCCTGAGCGTGGACGGGTAAATTCGCCACCCCGGCTGCCAGTAAAGCGTATTGTAGTGTTTTCATGTTGTATCCTCATTGGGTTGAGTGCACAATCAGATATATCCTTTTGTTGAATAAATGTACAATTTGAGTTTTTACTCTGTAATTTGTTTTTGTTTCTTAATGTTTACAAATTTGTTTCATTTTTGGCGGCAAGGACGCCAATAAGTAAGAGGATGAGTCTGGCCGGGCTCAGCTGTTCAGTCAGGGGCTTATATTAGGGGTAATGAGGTTTGCTGGCAGGCCTGATAGGTGTTGGCCATCAGGCGCTGAGATTACGCTGAGTTACGGGTGGGCTGCGCCAGCAGAAAAGGCAGTGACTGAGTTTTGGCCTCATACATGGTTTTATCTGCGCAATTCAGCAGGGCGGTTGGCGCATCGCCATGATCCGGAAACAGCACGGCACCAATACTCAGGTCCAAAGTCACTTCGCGCATGTTACCTTGCTGATCCTGTAAGCAGTAGCTGTCTGCCAGCAGAGTGTGCTTATAGCGGGTGAACAGCTCCAGCTGGGCCGGGTTATCTATATTCGGGGCAATCACCACAAACTCATCACCCCCATAGCGCGCCACAAAATCTGAACTGCGCTTGTACATTTTGAGTTTGGTGGCGAGCAACTTGAGTAACTGATCGCCCGCCTGGTGGCCTAACTCATCATTAATGGCCTTAAAGTTATCAAGGTCGATAAACAACATGGCAAACTGTTTGCCATAACGCAGGGCATCCTGTACCAGCGTGTGTAAATGCTTGTCCAGTGCCCCGCGGTTACTGAGCATAGTGAGCCTGTCCAGGCTGACCAGGTTTTCCAGGTTGCGCTGCATATCAAAGCGCTCCTTGGAAAACACAATGGTTCGTCTGAGTAAATGGGTGCTGAGTTCGTGTTTGGGTATATAATCCTGTGCCCCCAGTTGGATGGCTTTTTCACCAAACATTTCATCAGACATCCCCGTCAGCACGATGATAGGGATATGTGCGGCAAAATCTTTGACGCGCAGTAAGGTTTCGAGCCCCCGGCTTTGTGGCAGATTAAGGTCCATTAAAATGATTTCTGGATTAAGCTGGGCGACGGCATCACGCAGTGACTCTATGGTTTCAAAGGCGTTGACGGCGTAATGGTGTCTCGCGTTGTGCTGACTCAGGAGTTCTTTCACCAGATAGATGTCATCCTGATTGTCTTCGAGCAAATAGATTAATCTGGCATTCATAGCTTATCCTGTGCGTTGTTGGTTGTACTGAAACCAGTACTTAATGAGGGTCTGGACCAGATCGGTCAATTCCGTCAACCGGTTCGGCTTGGTTAAGTAGGACTTGGCACCCAGACGATACGCTTTGGCGATATCTTTGGGGCTGTCCGACGTGGTGTAGCAGATCACCAATAAGGAATTCACCAAACCCTGCTGTTGTAGTTCTTCCAGCGCTTCCAGCCCGCCTTTGTGTGGCATATTCAGGTCAAGCAGATATACCGGCATTTGGTTGTCGCTTTGCTGCACATGAGAGATAAACTCAACGCCGTTGTTTAGTACTGTAACTGCCGGTTCTTCAGGCAGCTCGGCGCAGGCTTGCTGAAAGAAATAAATGTCATCCGGGTCGTCTTCTACCAATACAATTTCCATCATAGCTCCCGTTGTTTAAGCGTGATCACAAAGCGTGCACCGGTTTGTTCGCTGTCGGTGCAGGCGATCTGTCCGCCATGCAGATCAACTATCTTCTTACACAAGGATAGACCAATCCCGCTGCCTTTGTGACTGTCGCCGTGTAAACGTCGGAAGGGTTCAAAGATCTGCTGTCTGAATTGCTCAGGCACGCCTATGCCATTGTCCCGGTAAGTCAGTGTCAGTGTTGCACCTTCACGGCTGGCACTGATCCGTATGCTTGGCGCATCCGCGCCACAGAATTTAATACTATTGGCAATCAGATTCTGCCAGATTTGAATAAACAAAGAGGCATCCACCTCCAGTTCACACTCCGGGTGTTCACAGGTAATTTGCGCATGACTTTCCTCAACTTTAAAGCTCAGCTGATCGCAGGCTTCGGTTATTAAGCTATTGAGGGATACCCGGGTTAGCTTAAGCTGGTGCGCATTGAGCCTCGAAAGCTTCAGCAGATCCTGGATCATGGTACGCATGCGCTCAGTTGCATCCAGTAATCGGTCCATTTCAAAACAGGCTTTATCGTCTTCTTTCAGAGCCGGTGCCAGCCGCTGTGACAAGCTGTCGGAGAAGGCGGAAATCTTGCGTAGTGGCTCTTGCAGGTCATGGGATGCAATAAATGCAAAATGCTCCAGGCTGGCATTGGACTCCTGCAATTCGCGTAGCAGGTTTGTCTGCTCCGTGATATCCACAAAGGTGCCCAGCATCAGCTCAGGTGCGCCCTGCTCATCACGGGTGACTATGGTATCCAGAGAGTAACACCAGACCCAGTGTCCCTGTTTGTGCTTAAAGCGATATTTTAAGGGGATCAGCTCATCGCTTTGGCTGCTGGCAACCTCTTTGGTGTGGGCCTCCAGCAACGCGTGCTCATCAGGGTGGAACAGGTTCATCATGCTGAGGCTTTCCAGTTCCTGAAGGGTATAGCCGAGCAGCTGCGTGTATCTGTGGTTGATTTTCACATTAGTTTGCTGTTTCAGATCGAACAGATATAAACCACACACGGCGGAGTCAATAATGCGCTGCAAAAACTGCTGGCTGTCGCGCAGCTCGGTTTCGGCATATTTACGCGCTGTGATGTCAATGGCGGTGCCCACCAGTTGTGTTACTTTGCCCTGACTGTCGAGCAATGGGTAAAGGGTGGTCTGATACCACAGCTCCTGGCCATGCATCGGTAACATCTCGATATATTCCAGTGGCTTTTTAAGCTCGCAGCAGGTCCGGTAGTTGTCCTGAATGTGATTGATTATCTGATCATCAAACACTTTGCCGCGCAGCGCAGACAGGCGTTTGAACTGAATGTCCTCAAGCTTAACGGCTGCCCGTTGGCAGGCGGTGGGGTTAAACTCCAGGAAGGTAAAATCTTCATCTTCTTCTACTTGTAACAGCCAGATGGCCTGGCTGGTGCCGTTGTAAATCGCATTTAAGATATTGGTTTTCTCACTGACCTGACGCTCCAGTATTTTGCTGGAGTCGATATTACGCAGGGCGCCAGACATCAGCAGTGGTTTGCCCTGTTCATCAAACTGGCTATTGCCCACTGCCATAAACCAACCGTATTCGCCACGTTCGTTTCGGCCCTGATATTCTACCTGGTACTGCTCTTTGCTTTGAAAGTGTTGTTCAATGGCCTGCTCCACTCGCTGGCGGTGATCCGGGTGAATATGTTCATACCAGTCGTCATAGCTCGGGTGTTCGATACTGGCTTTGCCTATCATCGCCATCAGACGAGGTGAATAACTGACCTCGCCGGTCACCACATTCCACTCCCAGATACCATCAGCAGTGGCATTGATGGCCCGGCGCATTTTTTTGTCCGACTCTTTGAGCGCCCGCTCGGTGTTTTTCAGGGTGCTCAGGTTGTTAAACAGGGCCAGCACTACACTTTGTCCTTCAAACTGCGCTTTAACCAGTTTCATTTCCATGGGGATTGCTGCTTTAGCTTGTACTTTGACCTGACATAAGGTTGCCAGCTCTGCCGTATCGGTATTGCCCAGTTTATGGGCCAGCGTATCTATGGTGGTAAAGGGATCGCTGAATTCAATTAATTCGCTCAGAGGCTGACGGTCAACTTGATCATTACTCGTACCTAAGGCATTCAGAAAATGCGAATTACACTGGGTGATTTTAAAGTTTTCATCAAGTACCACGATACTGGCAGGCAGGGTGTTGAGAATGAAGTAGGTTAATTCATGCTCAGCCAGTTTTGAATCCAGCAGATGCTTTTCCTGCGTGACCTTATCGAGTTTGCGCGACACCCCCTGAAACTGATTTGGTGTGGGAATGGCAATGGCATTGGGGATCAGGCGGAACAGGTACACTGCTGTGGTAATAGAGACCAGCGCAGTGGCTATTTTTGCCAGGGCATGGATGCCATAGGCACCTTGCCAGACGGTGTAAATGCCTATCAGGTGGGTCAGCCCGCACAGCAAAATAAAGCTTGAAAACAAGACGAACAGCCAGTGGCCACCGACGTCCGGTCGTTTTTTGGCAAAAATCATGATGGCAATGGGAATAGAAAAATAGGCAGTGGCTATGGTTAAGTCGGAGATGACATTGCCCCACAGCAAATGGGGTTGCCATAAATAACAGTGCCCGTGAGGCATATAGGCATCATGAAAAAATGACTCAATACTGTTGGATTCCATGGCGTGGTCCTTACTCGGTGTGCTCAGCTGGCTCCGTGGGAAAGCTGGGTTGAGGTAAAGTGGCAATCACAGGCTTGGCAAATAAGTAGCCTTGCATCAGGTAAACGCCTAAATCGCACAGACAACGGTAGTCCGCCAACGTTTCGACGCCTTCGGCAATCAGGTCTATATTCAGTCGGCGTGCCATCAGGCATACGCCATCCACGATAGCCTGCTTGACCGGGTCTTGTGCAATGCCGCTTGCCAGCGCAATATCGAGCTTAATGATGTCGGGCTGAAAGCGGTGTAGCACTTCTATGCCGGCGTAACCAGCACCAAAATCGTCTAGCGCAACCTTGAAGCCGTTTTTATTATAGGTGTTGGCAATGTCGATGAGTTTCTCATGGTCGGTAAGGTGTTCCTGCTCAGAAACCTCAAAGATAATACGCTCTTTTGCCAGCCTGAACTTATCGGCGGCTTCGAGCGTCTTTCGCAAACAGGTTTGGGGATCGTAAATGGCGTTGGGTAAAAAGTTAATCGACAGCTTAGCGGTGTTGCTGAGTCCGGCCATTATTTCAATGGCGGTAGTGCGACACAGCTGGTCGAAATAATACTTACTGTCTTCTGTGATCTGGGTAAGCACCTGTCCGGCCGACTGCCCCTGTGTGCCTCTGACCAAAGCTTCATAAGCATACACTTGTCGGGTGCGCAGGTTCACTATGGGTTGCATGGCCATAGTGATGTCCATCTTATATTCGGTGTGGCAACGACAAGTTTTGCAGCCTGGCATAGAGACGCTCTGTTTAATAGTTAGATGTTCTAACAAGTCTGGCACAGGCCATGGGTTTTGCAATTGAACTGCGCACGGGTTTACAGGGAAAAGTCATGTTATCAGGCACGCCCGGGTTTACTTTGTTGTGCAGATATTCGAATGATAATAAAAAGAAAAAGCGCCCATGGACGCTTTTAGCAGAGATTAGCTTTGGCCTGTGAGCTTGAGAAACTTCTCGGCCAGGGTATCGAGGCTCTCGCGATGTGCAGGGTCGGGTTTAATACAATCAATCGGGCAGACACTGACGCAGGTTGGCTGGTCGTAGTGGCCGACACATTCAGTGCATTTATCCGGGTCTATCTCATAGATTTTTTCACCCATGTAAATTGCCTGATTAGGGCATTCCGGGTCGCACATATCGCAGTTAATACATTTACTGTTGATCAGTAATGCCATTTTTCACACTCCGTTCTGGCCGGTTCAGGCTTTTTTAAACGGATTACGGGTGTCTTCCTGTGCACCCAGGTTACGCATCAAAATAGCATGGCTCAGGTCAATGTCTTCGGGGAGTGGGATTTTCACAATATGGCCCGAACCCTTGGCATCACTGATCTGCTCGCCTTTTTTGTTTTCCATGTGCTCAAGGTTAAAGCTGATATTGCCCTGTGGGGTCATCAGCTCCAGGCTGTGGCCGGTACAGAACTTGTTTTTAACGTCAATTTCCACCAAACCATTGTCGTGGCGCCCCAGGATCTCGCCAACAAACTGCTGTTGATCCGATACGGAATGACCATACTCGTAATTCTGGTATTCCTGATGGGCATGGCGTTTGAGGAAGCCTTCTGTGTAACCACGGTGTGCCAGGTTTTCCAGCGTACGCATCAGTGAAGGATCAAAGGGTTTACCAGCGACGGCATCGTCAATGGCACGACGATACACCTGCGCGGTTCTGGCGACATAGTAGAAGGACTTAGTACGGCCTTCAATTTTCAGGCTGTGCACGCCCATCTTGGTCAGCTGATCAACGTATTGCACGGCACGCAGGTCTTTGGAATTCATAATGTAAGTGCCATGCTCATCTTCAAAAGCCGGCATATACTCTCCCGGGCGACCTTGCTCTTCAAGCATAAACACCTGATCGGTCGGCTGTCCGTCGCCTAAAGTTGGGATCACCTGTTGCGGATCTATTTTGTGAACTACGTCACCTGTGGCCGTTTCTTCTCCCGGCTTAACGTCGTAGCGCCAGCGGCAGGCATTGGTACAGGTGCCCTGGTTCGGGTCGCGCTTATTGATGTAGCCAGAGAGCAGACAGCGCCCAGAGTAGGCCATGCACAGCGCACCATGCACAAATACTTCCAGCTCGGTATCTGGGCACAAAGTGCGGATTTCGGCAATTTCTTCCAGTGACAGCTCCCGCGACAGGATCACGCGCTCTATACCTTGCTTTGCCCAAAACTGCACCGCTGCATAGTTTACGGCGTTGGCCTGAACGGACAGGTGAATGGGCATATCGGGCCACTTTTCGCGTACCAGCATGATAAGGCCCGGGTCGGACATGATCAGCGCGTCCGGTTGCATGGCAATGACTGGCTCAATATCGCGCAGGTAAGTTTTGACCTTGCCGTTATGTGGTGCAATGTTAGAGACCACATACAGCTTTTTATTTTGCTGGTGGGCTTCGTTAATGCCAATTTCGAGATTGGCCAGGTCGAATTCATTGTTGCGCACGCGCAGGCTGTAGCGTGGCTGGCCGGCGTACACGGCATCGGCACCGTACGCAAAAGCGTAACGCATATTCTTTAAACTACCGGCGGGTGAAAGGAGCTCAGGTACAAACATCTCAAAAACCTCATACATTGAACTGATTACGGGTCAGCTGTTGGGGTAAATCAATCGTCTGCGCGCCCTGCATTGCAGTGAACCGGACGATTGGGTTAAATCAAAAAGCGGCGCAGTATAGGGCAAGCCGCCGAGGTGTTTTTTGACTTGGATCAGGTTTTGCCGGGTCCCTGACAAATTGCCCAACCTGCGGCCACATAAGGCCTGGTTTCACACAAAATCATCGCGGGACGGAAATAGTAGGTTTTTACATCTAAAACGCGTATAATTCGCGCCCGTATAAATTCATTAATTTCATTTTGGAGCAAAAAAGATGGCTTTAGAGCGTACTTTTTCAATCGTTAAGCCTGATGCGGTCGCTAAAAACCACATCGGTGCAATCTACAACCGTTTCGAGTCTGCTGGTCTGAAGATCGTTGCAGCTAAAATGATCCACCTTTCTCAAGAGAAAGCGGAAGGTTTCTACGCAGAGCACAAAGAGCGTCCTTTCTTCGGTGCTTTGGTTGAGTTCATGACATCTGGTCCGGTAATGGTTCAGGTTCTTGAAGGTGAAGATGCAGTTCGTAAAAACCGTGAAATCATGGGTGCAACTAACCCAGCTGAAGCGCTTGCGGGTACGCTACGTGCTGACTATGCTGACAGCATCGACGAAAACGCGGTACACGGTTCAGACGCTCCAGAGTCTGCTGCACGTGAAATCGCTTACTTCTTCACTGAAGAAGAGTTGTGCGCACGTACTCGTTAATTCGGGCACGGTGACAGGAAAGAAGGGCCTTAGCGCCCTTTTTTCGTCCCTGATGCACTTTGCTAAGCCTGAATGCAACACACAGCAGGCTTAGCAAAGTATTCAGATTTGAAAGCGTCGGTTAAATTTTGTACAATTCGGCGTTTTATTAAATTTGCACTGGCCGTCATCTGATCTGGGGTTGTTTCATGACTACGACTGAGAAAAAAATTAACTTACTTGATTTAAATCGCGAGGGGATGCGCGAGTTGTTTGCATCATACGGCGAAAAGCCGTTTCGCGCCGATCAGGTCATGAAATGGATTTACCACTTCGGCATCGATAACTTCGATGATATGAGCAACATCAATAAAAAGCTGCGCGCTAAATTGCAGGCCGAATGCGAGATCCGTGCACCGGAGATCTCGGTGCGTCAGCAGGCCAGTGATGGCACCATCAAGTACGCGCTTGTGCTGGATGGCGGACAGGAAGTGGAGACCGTGTGGATCCCGGAGAAAGACCGCGCCACCTTGTGTGTCTCGTCTCAGGTGGGCTGTGCACTGGAGTGTACCTTCTGCTCAACGGCGCAACAGGGCTTTAACCGTAACCTTAAGGTCAGTGAGATCATTGGCCAGGTGTGGCGCGTAGCCAAAGACATCGGCTTGCATGATGGCGACAGCACTAAGCGTCCGATCACCAATGTGGTGATGATGGGCATGGGTGAGCCGCTGCTCAACATCAACAACGTAGTGCCTGCGATGGAACTGATGATGGATGACTGGGCATTTGGTCTGTCTAAGCGTCGTGTCACTCTGAGTACGTCAGGTGTGGTACCAGCGTTGGACATTCTGAAAGAGAAAATCGATGTGGCACTGGCGATTTCTTTACACGCGCCAAACAACCCGCTGCGTGATGAGTTAGTGCCGATCAATAAAAAGTATCCGATTGAAGAGTTCCTGGCGGCCTGTCGTCGTTATATCGATGGCTCAAAGGCCAACAAAGACGTCACCATTGAATATGTGATGTTGCAGGGCGTGAACGACAGCACTGACCATGCCCATGAACTGGTTCAGGTATTGAAAGGTACGCCGTCTAAAATCAACCTGATCCCATTCAACCCGTTCCCGGGCAATGAATATGGGCGTTCGAGCAACAGTCGTATCGACCGATTCTCTAAAGTACTTCAGGCAGCCGGGTTAACCTGTATCGTGCGCCGTACCCGTGGCGACGATATTGATGCCGCTTGCGGTCAGCTGGTGGGAGACGTGGTCGACAGAACCAAGCGCATGGCGAAGAAAAAGCAGCTGCAAGACAACGCCATAGCGGTGAAGGTTGGCTAAAAAAAGGGTGAAACTCGAACGCATTCGGGTAATATATGGGCATAGATCAACAGCGCTCTGGTGAGCTATGCCTGCGGCCTTGCGCCGACTGTCACCTGTCAGTGCGCGCTTCTAACTAAAGTGTTTAGTTTAGCTATGTTTTCATTGGTAAAAAGTTTCTCCTCTGAGGTCTCAAAGCGCACTGTGGCCGGACGTGCCGGATTGCTGTTATCGCTGGGCGTATTGCTCAGCGGTTGTGTGACCGAAACCCGCTATGCCAACAGTGACAAGCCCGTCGTGCAAAGCAAGGCAAGTCGCGAAGACGCTGCTAAAACCCGTATCTCGCTGGCTCTGCAATATCTGGCCAACGGCAATAACACTCAGGCCAAGTACAATCTTGAGCGGGCGCTGACACTGGCGCCGCAACTTCCTGAAGCCCATTATTCGCTGGCTTACTACTATGAGCAGGTGGGCGAGAATGCCCGTGCCGAGCAGGCCTATCAAAAAGCTCTGGCACTGGCACCGAAAGATCCCAATACGCTTAATAACTACGGCACTTTTTTATGTCGTATCGGCAAATATGATGAAGCGACGGAGCAGCTGTTCAAAGCCATTGAGATCCCAAGCTATATTCGCGTTGCACAGAGTTATGAAAATTTAGCCCTGTGTGCATTGCGTCAGGATAACTTCGAGCTGGCGCTGGAATATCTGGGTAGTGCCGAGAAACACAATGGTCAGCGTCAGTCGACCCTGCTGCTCATGGCTGGTCTGCACTATGCAAAGAGTGAGCTGCATCGCTCGGAAGAAATACTCAAAGTCTATGGTGATCGTGGCTTTGTGTCGGCGCGTGGCTTATTACTGTCTCATTTACTGGAGCTGCGCAAAGGTCATCTGCAGCAGGCCGAAGAAACGGCCGCTTTGCTGTTGCAAACCTACCCGGAGTCTCCTCAGGCGGCCCTGGTGATCCAGCAACGTCTGAAGGACAGCGAGTTTGAACGCCTGAAAGAGCAATACCGTCAGGCTCAGTTGACTAAAATCACCCATAAGTCGCCAACGCATTTGGTGGCTGAGCCCAAGATCAAGGTGCGTCGAAAGGTTGAGCCTGACCGTGTCCGGGCCCAGGTGTCTGAGCCGAAGTCTGTGGCAGCTGAACCCGCAATTGCACCGGAGCAAGCCCGCTCGTTGCGTGCGCAGCAATTCACTGAGTATTCACCCGGGCAGGATACAGTAGATGCCCCGGCAACGACCTCGGATAAGGCTGCTCAGCGCATTCAGCCGGTTGCCCCGCGCACTCAGGGAGCGGTTGTCTTTTATGAGCCTGATCCGGCTGATATTGCTTTTTCGGCACCCTCCTCACGTACCCGCGGCGAAGTTGCCCGAACAGACAGCTGGCTTGCGCAGCTGCCTGAGCAGAGTGCGGATGAAGGCGCTCAACGCCGCGCATTTGGAGGCTTATTGAACAGCGATATTATGCTACCCAGTGTTCCTCAGCACATCATTCGTTTGGGGGAAAACCTGTTTAGTGTCTCAGTGAAGTATAACCTTAAGTTAGACAAACTGATGGCATGGAATAATTTACGTGAGTCGGACCAGTTGTCGATTGGCCAGGTGGTGTATTTAAACGATCCCAAAATAGTACATACCATAAGCGAGGGCCAGTCGCTGTTCGACATTGCAATGGAATATGATCTTCAGATTGACGACCTGATGCGGTGGAACAAATTGACCCCGGATATCGTCTTACAACCAGGACGACATCTCTTAATCGTGGATCCAGATAACTATACTTTATGAACGAAGCAGAAATAGACACAGAGAATAGCAGCGACTTACTGTCGCTCGGACAAACACTGGCCAAGGCCAGACATGATAAGGGCGTTAGCTATGAGGAGATCACCGCGCGGCTGAAGCTCAGTGAAAGCCAGATCAACAAACTGGAACAGGACGACTATCATAAGCTCGGCCCTGAGACTTTTGTACGCGGCTATATAAAGAGTTACTGTGGTTTGCTGGGCCTGGATGCTCAGGCAACAATGAAGTTGTACCAATCTCCTGTTGTGCCTGAGCAAAAAGGTAAAATGAAGAGCTTTTCACGCCGCACGGAAAAAGAGGCCCACGACAATCGCCTGATGTGGTTTAGTTATGCAGTGCTAATTCTGGTGGTGGGCTGCTCAGCGATTTGGTTCTGGCAAAATAGCAGTACGCAGAGCGAGATCACCCCGGGTGATGCCCGTGACATACCCCAGGCCAGCGCGGCAACCCGTGATGTAGAGGATGACATACCAATCACTTTGGACACAGAGCGCACTAATTCGGTTACAGACAATGTGCCACAGAGCGTACCTGATGCCGAACAGCCTGCTGTGGCAGTGCTTCCTGACTCAGTGACTGAGGCACCCAAGCCACAGCCTGAACCTGAGCCGAATTCAAATGGACAGAGCCGTGACACAGCCGAGGTGCAAGCAGCGTCCACAGCGGATACCATCACAGCTGGTAATGCTCAGTCTGAACTTACACAGAGCACCATTGTTATGGTGTTCAAAGAAGACAGTTGGGTCGAGATCTTCGACGCCAGTCAGGAACGAGTCGCGTTTGGTGTTAAAAAAGCGGGATATACTATGACTGTCAGTGGACAGGCCCCGTTTTCCGTCGTTCTGGGCAAACACCTGGCCGTAAGCATCACACTGGATGGCGCAGCCGTGGACATTTCCGGCCTGCCGCGTAATCGTTTAGCCAAATTTAATTTACCGTTAGCAGAGTAACCGTCATGTTTTCAGAATCACCGATCAAACGTAGAAAATCCACGCGTATTAATGTGGGGAATGTGCCCATCGGAGACGGGGCACCGATCGCCGTGCAGTCGATGACCAACACCAATACCCTGGACGTAGACGCCACTGTGGCTCAGATCCGAGCGATTGCCGATGCCGGCGCAGACATTGTGCGAGTCTCTGTGCCGACCATGGAAGCCGCAGAAGCGTTTAAGAGCATCAAAGAACAATCTGAGATCCCTTTGGTAGCGGATATCCATTTTGATTATCGTATCGCCCTGAAAGTCGCCGAGTATGGCGTGGATTGTTTGCGCATTAACCCGGGTAATATCGGCAACGAAGAGCGAATTCGTGCGGTGGTAGACGCAGCCCGTGACAAGAACATTCCCATTCGCATCGGGGTCAATGGTGGTTCACTGGAGCGCGATTTACAGGAAAAATATGGCGAACCGACGCCAGAAGCCTTGCTTGAGTCAGCGATGCGTCATGTTGAGATCTTACAGCGACTCGACTTTGACCAGTTTAAAGTTTCGGTAAAAGCCTCAGACGTTTTTCTCGCGGTCGGTGCCTATCGTCTGCTGGCCAAAGAGATTGACCAGCCACTGCATTTAGGGATCACCGAAGCCGGTGGGATGCGTGCCGGTTCGGTGAAGTCGGCAGTGGGCCTGGGGATGCTATTGGCAGAGGGGATAGGTGATACGCTGCGTGTATCTTTAGCGGCCGATCCTGTTCAGGAAGTCAAAGTCGGCTTTGATATTTTAAAGTCGCTGCGTATTCGCTCTCGCGGTATTAACTTTATTGCCTGCCCAAGCTGTTCTCGCCAGGAGTTTGACGTGGTCAACACTATGAATCAACTGGAAGAGCGCCTTGAAGACATTACTGCGCCGATTTCCGTGTCTGTCATCGGCTGTGTGGTCAATGGTCCGGGTGAAGCCCTGGTGAGCGATCTGGGTCTGGCCGGGGCAAACCGTCGCTCGGGCCTGTACATCAATGGCGAGCGCCAGAAACTGCGTATTGATAACGACCATATCGTCGAGCAGCTGGAAGAGCAGGTACGCAGCTATGTTGAAAAACAACAAAACGAACCCAAAATCGACGTCAAGATAGTCGAGTAAGTAACGCAAGCCCGGCAAACTAAGCGTTTACGTTTTAGCCGAGCTGGGTATAATAGCGGGTTTATCAGGAATGGCTAGCCATCGGGCATAGCCACCCATTTCGTGTAAAAAATTAGATTACTAGGAATTTCAGTGGCAAAACAAATTCAGGCAATTCGAGGTATGAACGATTGTCTGCCGGGTGATACGCAAGTCTGGCAGAAGGTAGAATCTATCTTACGTGACACAGTGGCATCTTTTGGATATCAGGAGATCCGCTTTCCCATCGTGGAATCCACCGAGTTATTCAAGCGCTCAATTGGTGAAGTCACCGACATCGTTGAAAAAGAAATGTATACCTTCGAAGATCGCAATGGCGATCTCCTGACCTTGCGTCCTGAAGGCACCGCAGTTTGTGTGCGGGCTGGTAACCAGAATGGCTTACTGTATAACCAGGAGCAGCGTTTGTGGTACATGGGACCGATGTTCCGTCATGAGCGTCCGCAAAAGGGCCGTTACCGCCAGTTCCATCAGTTTGGGGTAGAAACCTTTGGCGTAGCCAGTGCCGACATGGACGCCGAAGTGATCCTGATGACAGCGCGCCTGTGGCAGCAGTTTGGGATCAGTGAATTTGTGCGTCTGGAGCTGAACTCTCTTGGCTCAAACGAAGCGCGTGCAACTTATCGTGACGCCTTGATTGCCTTTTTGGAACAACACGAAGCGCACCTGGACGAAGATTCAAAGCGCCGTATGCATAGCAATCCATTGCGTGTACTGGACAGCAAAAATCCGGATGTGCAGGCCATTTTGGTCAACGCGCCAAAACTGTCTGAATATCTGGACGAAGAGTCGCGTCAACATTTTGCAAATTTATGTGAACGTTTAGACGCTGCGGGCGTCGAATACCAGATTAATGAAAAACTGGTACGCGGCCTGGATTATTACAACCGCACAGTATTTGAATGGGTGACGGACAGCTTAGGCGCGCAGGGTACTGTGTGTGCCGGCGGGCGTTATGATGGCTTGGTAGAGCAGGTTGGTGGTAAAGCCACGCCGGCTGTAGGCTTCGCCATGGGCATGGAGCGTCTTGTACTGATGTTACAAGAGCTTGAGCGTATTGGCACATTACGCCGTAATGCAGATGTGTTCGTTGCAGCGATGGGTGAGCAGGCTGGCATTCAGGCTCCGGTCATTGCGCAACAACTACGCAGTGACATTCCAGGCCTGCGCGTACTGGTCAATGCCGGTGGCGGCAACTTCAAAAAACAACTGAAACGTGCGGACAAAAGCGATGCTGTGGTTGCGCTGATTTTCGGTGAAGATGAATTAGCCGAAGGCAAGGTCACCGTAAAGTATCTCCGCGAACATAAAGAACAAGTTACCCTGACACTGGCAGAGGCAAAAAGCTTGCTGTCGGCGTTAGTGGATTAAGCGCTGCGGCGCAGTAAAGTCAGGCCAGATATCTGAAAAACTGGCTTTACGCTATTAATTAAGAGGTCAGAATGGAAATTTATTCAACAGAAGAACAACAAGCCGAAGCAATAAAACGATTTTTCCGCGAAAATGGAACATCTTTGATCATCGGCGCGGTGCTGGGCCTGGGTGGCCTGTATGGTTGGAAAGCGTATAACCAGCATCAAATCGATACCGCAGAAGCAGGTTCTGAAGCCTATAACCAGTTGGTTGATAGTGGTGACGTTCTGACCAAAAGCGATGACTTTTTAGCAAACAATGGCGAGTCGAGCTACGCGGTACTGGCTGCCTTTGTGGCGGCAAAAGAAGCGGTTGAACAAGGCAAGCTGGACGTGGCACAAGAAAAGCTCACCTTTGCGGCAAATACCGTCAAAACCCCAGAGCTAAAAGCAACGGCGTATCTGCGCCTGGCGCGTGTTCAGGCTGCGCGTGAAGATTACAGTGCGGCACTGGCCACCTTAGGCAATCCAATGCCACAGAGTTTCGTTGCGCAGGTCGCTGAAGTCAAAGGTGATATTCTGCTGGCGCAAGGCAAAAAAGACGCTGCGCGTGATGAGTATCAAAAAGCAGTGACTGCCGGTGGTAGCGACAACAACCCTCTGCTACAAATTAAACTGGACGACCTGGCTGGCACAACAGCACTGTAAGGAGTAGCCATGAAGAAGTTGACTATGGCCTCTTTGGCGTTGTGTATGGCGTCATTGCTGGGGTGCTCCTCAAGCAATGATGAAGAAGAACTGGTGCTGCCTGAAATCGTAAACCAGTTTGAAACCGACGTCCTCTGGCAGGAGTCGATCGGTGACGGCGTTGAGCATTATTTCTCTCGTCTGACACCGACCTTTTACCAGAGTACGGTCTATGTGGCTGAACGCAATGGTCTGGTTGCTGCGTTGGATGTCAGCAGTGGTGATACGCTGTGGGAAGTCGATACGCGCGAGAACCCGGCTTTCTGGCCCTGGGAAGACGATGACACAGCAAAGCTGTCGGGCGGCATTTTACAGGCTTATGGCAAGCTGTATATCGGCTCTGAACACGGTGAAGTGATTGCACTGAACCGTGACACCGGGGATATCGTCTGGCGTAAGTCTGTGCCTGGTGAGGCGCTGTCTACACCGGCTGCCGGAGATGGCTTAGTCTATGTCAACCTGGGCTCAGGTAAACTGCTGGCATTACACCCGGATACTGGTGAAGAACGCTGGCAGTTTGAGCAGGAAGTACCGGCACTGACATTACGTGGCCTGAGTTCACCGACGTCGGCCAATGGCGGTGTGTTAGTTGGCGAAGAAAGCGGTAAGCTGTCGGTATTGATCGCTGAGAATGGTTTTATGGCCTGGAGCACGGATATTGCTCTGGCAAAAGGCGCTTCCGAGTTCGAGCGTTTAGTTGATGTGGATACCAAACCGGTTGTGGTAGGCACGACCGCGTATACCATTGCCTACAATGGTAAACTGGCTGCCCTGGATGTGCGCAATGGTAATGTACTCTGGGACCGAGAATATAGCAGCTACCGCGACCTCAGTGTTGAGCTGAATACCATTTATTTGGTAGATAGTGAAGGCGTACTCTATGCTCTAGATAGAGAGTCAGGCATTGAGCGTTGGAGTCAGTCTGCTTTACGTGGTTGGTATCTGACGACGCCTGCGGTGGCTGGCAACTATCTGGTGGTGGGTGATCAGGAAGGTAATCTGCACTGGCTAGACAAGCAAACTGGTCAGCTGGCTTCGCGCGAAGAGTTTGATAGTTCAGGCTTTTTCGTTGAGCCTATCGTGGTTGATGACACGCTGATCCTGTACACCCGTGATGGTGAAGTCAGTGCGGTAAAAGTTCCGTAGTCGCCACACACTGAATGAATAGAAGTAAGGCTTCGCGGTGCGAAGCCTTTTGTTGTTTTTAAAAGAGGTAGTCTATGCTTCCTGTGATCGCTCTCGTCGGGCGACCCAATGTGGGTAAATCCACTTTATTTAACCGTCTGACCCGCACGCGTGATGCGTTGGTGGCGGACTTTCCGGGCCTTACACGTGACCGTAAATATGGCCAGGCGAATTACGATGGCTATGAGTTTATCGTGGTCGATACCGGCGGTATTGATGGCAGTGAAGAAGGCATCGAAACGGAAATGGCAGAGCAATCATTGCTGGCCATTGAAGAAGCCGACGTCGTCTTATTTTTAGTTGATGCCCGCGCTGGTATGACTGCGGCCGATCAGGCCATTGCCCAGCATTTGCGTAAGCAACAAAAGAAAAGCTTTGTCGTTGCAAACAAAACCGATGGCATTGATGCAGACTCGAACTGCGCCGAGTTTTACCAGCTTGCGCTGGGTGAGGTGTATCATATCGCAGCGGCCCATGGTCGCGGTGTCACTCAGTTACTTGAAGCCACACTGGGTCCGGTGATCGCCGAGCTGGCTGGGGAAGAGGATGACATTGAGCAGGACGATGAACTGCTGACCGAGCTTTACCTAGAAGGGGAAGAGGCCCCGGAAGACGGTAAAACCGGTTTTGAAGACAAGCCGATCAAGCTGGCTATCATAGGTCGTCCTAATGTCGGTAAGTCAACACTGACTAACCGTATCCTTGGTGAGGAGCGGGTAATTGTATACGATATGCCGGGCACGACACGTGACTCAATCTATATCCCGATGACCCGCAATGAGCGTGATTATGTGTTGATTGATACCGCAGGTGTGCGTAAGCGTAAGAAAGTCAGCGATGTGGTTGAAAAATTCTCTGTCATAAAAACCCTTCAGGCCATTGAAGATGCCAACGTGATCCTGTTAGTGATCGATGCCCGTGACGGTATCTCTGATCAGGATCTCAGCCTGCTGGGCTTTGCACTGAATGCAGGTCGCTCTTTGGTGATCGCCGTGAACAAGTGGGATGGTCTGGATGACTACGTAAAAGAGCGTATCAAGTCTGAACTGGATCGTCGCCTGGGCTTTATTGACTTTGCGCGCCTGCACTTTATTTCGGCATTGCATGGCACGGGGGTTGGCCATTTATTTGAGTCGGTTGAAGAAGCGTATGAGTCGGCAACCAAGCGGGTAAGCACCGCGATGCTCAGACGGATCATGGACATGGCGCAGGCAGATCACCAGCCACCGTTGGTGCGTGGTCGTCGGGTTAAGCTGAAATATGCGCACGCCGGGGGTTATAACCCGCCACGTATCGTGATCCATGGTAACCAGGTCCATGATCTGCCTGACAGTTACAAGCGCTACCTGATGAACTATTATCGCAAAGCGCTAAATATTATGGGGACGCCCATTAAGATCGAGTTCCGCGAGGGAGATAACCCATACGCCGGTCGTACCAATAAAATGACCCTGTCGCAGAAGCGAAAGCTCAGGGCATTTACCAAAGAACAGAAAAACAAGCAGTAACTGCAAGCAGTAACTACTTGAAAAAGGGCGCCAGTGGCGCCTTTTTTACTGCTTTTTAATTCCCACCCTGGCGCTAAATCGGTTTACGCTGAACGAAAAATATGCTTTATTTATATTTATTTAGCCTGAAAACTAGCCATGCAGTTTCTGAAAACCGTGATCTACGTCGACAGTGTCGAAGAGGTACTGGACTTTTATTATCAGGCCTTCGGGCTCAGTGCCTGTGGCCTCAGCGAGGACGGAGACTATGGTGAGCTGGACACCGGGCAGGTGTTACTTGCGTTTGCTACCCATCCGGTAGCTCAGGCGCAGTTTAAGCAAAGTTATATCCGCAGCCAGCCTAAGCAGCCCGCACTGGGGTTTGAACTGACATTAGGGTGTGAAAACGTGGCAAAGAGCTATGACAAGGCGGTGGCAGCCGGTGCCGAGCCTTTATCGCCTCCCGCGCAAAAAGGAGAGCACACACAGGCATATGTGCGCTCAATTGAAGGCACCTTAGTGGCACTGATAAGCGCCGAATAAGCGCTTATTCTGACAGGGCACGAGCCAGACCGACAGGTTCAATCTCGGTACAGACGTTATCGTCATTCCAGTTCAGGCCGAGCAGTGCGTTGTCATCACGCAAGTCTTCAACCCACTCGTCGAGCAGCTCATCCAAAGGAATGGCAACAGGTTTAAAATCAGCCCATTCGTCACGACACTGCGCTTGCGCATTGTCTTCGCTATCCCAAAGTAATAATACGTCCGATTCTTCAAACTGGTTTGAGTCAACCACAACCAGGCCGCCATCGTCTGAGCCGAGTGCCCAAACCTGCTCTTGCTCTTTCGCTGTAACGACAAAATTGACTACTTCCGATTCTAATTCGATGTCACTCATGGTGTATTTCCATAGTTGTCAGAGCTGATACCAATTTCACTTAATACCTGTTCAATTTGAAGGAGTAAATACGACGCTAACAGCGTTAAAAATTTCTCATTTAGAGCGACTAAACATCAAAATTTTCGCCTTGTTATCGACCCTATTTTCTCGCCTCAAGATAGAACACTTAATTAAGCAAATTGGTATTATGCTCTGGGATCTGTAAGACGCGCCTCATCAAGAGGCTGCCATTGGTCATAAAACTGCTTCAGCGCGGTGTAGGGCGTTAAGTCGAACAGGCTTCTGAAGCGGATCCAATCAAGCAGGCAGTATAAACTGATCTGTACATACTCGCAGTTTAAAAATACATTTTCATGACAACTTTGCTCCAGTACGCGCAGAGTTTCGGCAATCCGGCCTCGTTGCAGATTAAAGAACAGTTTGTCATCATCCGTATCAAACTCTGAGCGCTGACACAGTAGCAGTTCAACCAGTGAGTCATTACAGGCATTAATGATAGTGAGCAGGTTTTCCTGTTCCCAGTTGAGGTGAGGCAAAGAAAATTTTTGTTGCAGATACCGGGCAATGACATTTGAATCCAGTATCGCCTGTTCATCGGCCAGTAAGAACGGCAGTTTTCGCGCCGGATTATGCTGGTTAAGAATTTCTCTGCCTGGCTCACTAAAGATGTCCAGTTTGCGGTAGTCCAGGGTAATGTTATGGCGAAGACAATAAATGCGGATGCGTCTGACATACGGAGACGTATCCGAGCCGTATAAGATCATCACTCAATCCTTATGTTGTGGTTAGATGCGCAATGACTATAGCACTACTTTTAGGCAGGTAGAAACAGGGCCGATTCCACAAATCATAAGCAAAGCTACCGACAGAGGTAAACTGCCAGTAGCAACTAGGCGTAGAGGGTTTAGTCGACCCGACTGGTGACCTCTAACAGGTGGTAACCAAACTGAGTCTGAACAGGCCCTTGTACTTCATTGAGCGGTGCCGAAAAAACCACCTTGTCGAATTCGGGAACCATCATCCCGGGGCCAAACTCACCGAGCTCTCCACCGTCCTGACCGGATGGGCAACTGGAATACTGTTTGGCGATATCGGCAAAGTCTTCACCGGCTGCAATACGTTGCTTGAGTTCAAGGCATTGGGCTTCGTTATCGACTAAAATGTGTCTTGCGCTGGCTAGTGTCATTATCTCTCCATGGGTGGTTAATTATTGCTCATACATTATTCTAATATACTTAGTTTTAAAGCGCATTATTTAAGATCAAGTTCTTTTTCAATGGCGGCAATCATAGGCTCTGACATTGGCTTTGTACGGCTGTTGAACTGCTGAATCGTCTTACGATCGGCCGAGATCAGGTATTTATAGAAATTCCACATCGGGGCGCCACTTTGTTCACCAAGGTGTTGAAACACAGGGTTGGCGTCGCTGCCGCGCACCGCGCCAGTTGCCAGCATGGTAAAGGTTACGCCATAGTTGATAAAGCACACCTCGGCGGTGTCTTTTTCGTCATTTTCTTCCTGAAAGAAATCATCTGACGGGAACCCGAGTACAACTAACCCTTTGTCGACATAGGCTTTATGGAGTTTTTCCAGGCCATCGAATTGGCCGGTAAAACCACAGTTACTGGCGGTATTGACCACCAGTAAAGGTTTACCTTTAAAGGCACACAAATCGACAGTGTCTTTTGATCTCAGCTTTCTGAACTCATAACCTGTGAAGTCATCACAGGCCGCACTTTTAGAAAAATTTGGTGTGTCGCTGGCCTGAACGCCGCTGCTGGCAAGCAGTGCCATGGATATCAAAAGTGGTTTAATCATAAGGGGCTCCCTGAAACGGTTTTAAATGCGATGCCTGTTTATACGTGAAACGCGCTGGCTTAGTTCACAGTGTAACTGCTGCACAGGCCGATTCAACCAGGCCAGGTATCCAAGTGGCGATTTTTGACTAAACTGAATGCTATTGGCCACGTAAATCAGCACAGTAAGTTGCCTTATTAAAATAGGATTTCGTTATGGAAAACAACAAGGTATTGATTATTGATAGCAGCAGCGTGTTGGCCATGCGACTTAAAGTTCTGTTTGAGTTACTTGGTTGTGACGTTGTGCACTTACATTTTCAGATGCTGTACAAAGTGAAGGACTTTTTAAGTTATCATGTGGTTGCTATTGCTCATGGTCTGCCCGACAGCGCGTTTGATGCCTTGTCTGCGCTCAAAGACCATGATCGCCTGATTCTGCTTGCCCCGAAACCAGAGAACTCTGAGCACGTAGATGCGTTCAGTCGCCTGAACCGAATGTTGTGTAATGCCATCGTGATCTACCCTTTCTTTGGCAATAAAGAAATTACCGGATTACTGGAGCGGGTACTTGAAACCGGCGATCATGGTCGCCTGGAGCTACCAAAAATTCTCCTGGTGGATCATCGGGAAGAACGACTCGAACGTTTGACGGCCAGTTTGCGGGGAGCACAACTCACCGTGGTGACCGCGCGCTGTCTCTCCGAGGCAATTCAGCAAGCGAGCAGTCATGACGTTGATCTGCTGATCTGCGATTTCAATCTGGAACAGGGCAGTGGCCTGGACGTATTTAAAAAGGTTCGGCAGATCCACCGCGATGCGCGCTGTTTATTGATGACGTCACGACAAAATCAGGTCGATATGATGGAAGCGATCCGTCAGGGCGTAGAAGACGTGTTGACGAAACCCATAGATGAAGGGTCGCTGCTGCAATCATTGCATAAATTGTGGCAAAGTGAACTACTACGTCGGCATAATCAGGAGTTGGTTGAACGATTACAGGATACGGTGGATGCACTGATTGAAAGAGACAGTTTGCTGAGGGTGATTTACAAGCATACCCCGGACCCAATCATGTTGTTCAATCTGGATGGGTATGTGATTGAGGCCAATGATGGCTGTACCACCTTGTTGCGATTGCCCAGTGATCAACTACAGCAGCATTCGATATTTGATTTGTTTGATCCCTCGTCGGTCGCGGCACTCAAAGAGGCCATTAATAATGGCGGGATCCTGCGCCACTTTAACTGTGAACTGGTGTTGCCGCAGGCGGATGGACCGAGTATCCCCCTGATGGGCACTTTTATTGAAATTGATCATCACGGGGAAATTGCGCTGGCCGCAATCTTTAAAAACGTGGCCCAGCTAAAGCGCAAACAGCAGTTACTGGAAGAAGCCAAAGAAGTACTGGAGGTGGAAGTACAGGCACGCACTGCACAGCTGCAGTCAGCTAAAGAAGCTGCCGAAGCCGCGAACATCAGTAAATCAGAGTTTCTGGCCAATATGTCTCATGAACTCAGAACCCCGATGCATTCGATATTGAGCTTTGCCCGCTTCGGGCTGGATAAACTGGCATGCGGTGAGATACCGGTGGGTAAGCTGGAGAAATACCTGTCGCGCATTGAGACCAGTGGCGAACGGCTGTTACTACTGCTCAACAACCTGCTCGATTTGTCTAAACTGGACGCCGGTCGCTTTCCTTTTAATCCTTCATCGCACAACTTGCTGACCTTAGTACAGACCGCAAGGGAAGATGTGTCTGGCCTGGCAATGGCACGTCATATCCATATTGAGCTGGAGGCGCCAGGGGACGCAATTATGCTGTTTTGTGATGCTGAGCAGCTTACTCAGGTGATCAGAAACTTGCTTGGCAATGCCCTGAAGTTTAGTCCCGAACACAGTGAAGTAACAGTGTCCGTGATGCTTAAAGCCGGGTATGTACACATTCTGGTGTGCGACAAAGGTGTTGGCATACCAGAGGATGAACTGGAGCACATATTTGATAAGTTTGCCCAGAGCAGCAAAACCAATAGCGGTGCCGGTGGCACCGGGTTGGGTCTGGCTATCTGCAAGGAGTTTGTGTTGCTGCACAAAGGCTGTATTTATGCTGAAAACAACCCGGATCAGGGCGCCTGTATTCATATTGAACTGCCAATTCAGGCTGAGCACTAGCGCCATTGGTGATCACTGTCTATAACTAACAGAAGGGTGTCACTGCTGGTTTAACGGCAATATCACGGGCTGGCAGATGACGACACTTTGGCAACGGAAAAGGAACTGTGTTATGGCATTGCAAAGAATCCTGGCAGTGGATGATGAACCTTTCAACCTTGAAATCATAGAAGAGATACTTGAAGATCTGGACTTTGAACTGCTTTCGGTCACCAGCGGGCAACAGTGCCTGGATGTCATTGAAGAGTTTGCACCACAGGTTGTGTTACTGGACGTCAGTATGCCAAAAATGAATGGCTATGAGGTGTGTAAAAAAATCAAGGCAAACCTGGCGACTCAGGACATTATAGTGATGTTTGTGTCAGCACGGGGCTCGGTAGAAGAACGCATGGAAGGCTATGCGGTGGGGGCTGAAGACTATATTGTCAAACCCTTCGGTCACAATGAACTAAAAGCAAAACTACTCAATTTGGGGCAAATGTTGCTTGAGCGCGATATTCTGGAGCAGCAGGTGGAAGATGCCACTTCCACCGCCTTTAATGCCATGGCGACCAGCAGTGAAATGGGCTTTATTGTTAATTACATCGAGCAGATCGGTGTGATCAATGATATCCAGGCGTTAGCAAAGGCCTTGATCCAGTGTCTCAACAATTTAGGGTTAAGTTGTAATATTGAGTTTCGGGTGGATGAGCAGCGCCACCACTTTGCAACCGCAGGACTGTGCTCTCCTATTGTACTGGAATTGTTTGAAATATTGCGCTCGAAAGGGCGCCTGCATGAATTTACCAGCCGGATCTTGGTGAACTACAATCTGGTCAGTTTATTGATTCTGAATATGCCATCAGAGGATGCCGACAAGCATGGCAGGCTCAGAGATCATATTTGTTTTATCGCCAGTGTGACCGAGCAACAGTTACTGGCTATCCTGACGCGTAAACAATTGCTCTGCCAGCAGGCGGAGTTAAATGAAGCGATTTCCATGATCCACCGTAAGTTTACCGGGTTGCTGGCCCTGCTCAACAATAACCGCAGTCAGAATGAATCAATCTTTCGCAGCCTTCAGGAGGTGTTCGAGCAGCGGATCCCCACCATGGGGCTGGATGAAGATCAGGAAGTGTTTATTTATCAGCACATTGATGAGGCCATTCAAAGCTCCATAGCCCGGGAAGAGGCCATCATGCAGGTCCGGGAAGCCTTCAGTGAAATTGAAAGTGACTTGTCGTTACTGAGTAGTGCGGACAAACCATCCTGAGACGGTGTCCTACAGGCAGCAACAAGGCAGGATTAAGCCCGCTTTGGTTGGCTCAGGCATCTCGTGGCAAGCCTTTTTCGACTATCCGGATCAGTCGGGCGTGTTTTCGCTGCTGCTGAGCGTGTTTAGTGCGCTGCTGCACCAGTGCCCAAGTGATGTGCTCCCGGACCAATTCGGATGCCGATGTCAGGCGTGCTTCCAGCGCCTCAATAATGTGTGCATCGGGCTCGGCATTGCCTAGTCCAACGGCCAAATTACGCAGCCAACGCTCGTGACCAATACGACGTATGGGGCTGCCTTCGGTGTGTTTCAGAAAGGTTTGCTCGTCCCACTGAAATAAGGTCAGCAGTTCTTTATCTTTAAGTTGTTGACGTGGATGAAAATCTTGCTCGTCAGTGAGCTGGCCATAGCGGTTCCATGGACACACCAGCTGGCAATCGTCACAGCCGTATACCCGGTTGCCCAGTAAGGAGCGATACTGCTCGGGGATTGGGCCTTGTAACTCTATGGTCAGATAAGAAATGCACTTGCGCGCATCGACGACATAGGGTTCGACAATCGCCCCAGTCGGACACAAAGTCATACAGGCGTTACACTTGCCACAGCCTTCCTCCTGGGGATTGTTATCAACCGGCAGGGGCAGATCCACAAATAGCTCACCCAGAAAAAACCACGAACCGGCCTGTTTGTGGATCAGTAAACTGTTTTTACCGCGCCAGCCCAGCCCGGCTTTTTCTGCGAGCTGGCGTTCCAGCACCGGTGCAGAGTCAACAAAAGGGCGAAAGCCAAACTGTCCTATCTCTTGTTCAATACGCTGTCCGAGTTTCTTCAACCGGTTGCGGATGACCTTATGATAGTCGCGACCCAAAGCATAGCGGCTGATATAGGCGGTTTGCTTGCTTTTGAGCGCCCGGGCGAAACTGGCATCGGGTGGCAGATAGTTCATTTTGACTGAGATCACCCGTTGTGTACCGGGCACCAGCTCTGCAGGACGGGCACGTTTCATGCCATGTGCTGCCATGTAGTCCATCTCGCCATGATAGCCCTTATCAAGCCAGCGCTGCAATTGTGCTTCGTGTTCGCTGAGGTCGATATCGGCGATGCCAACCTCGGCAAAGCCAAGTTCTTTGCCCCAAAGCTTAATTTTTTGCGCAAGTTCAGTATAGTTAATATCAACAGAAGAATGAATAGTGGTCGTCACGGCATGTCTATATCACAAGCAAAATACCTGACTAATTTACCACAAGTTGCCTATACGGCCCAAGCGGTACAAACGAATGAAGCCGAGGCAGCGCGCCTCGCCGGGTCGACCTTAAGTATGCTGATGCAGCGCGCCGGTGCCGCGTTGTTTGACTATGTCAGTCATTTGTCGCTCAGCGGCCCCATTTTGATCCTGACCGGAAAGGGTAATAACGGCGGCGATGGCTATGTGCTGGCACATCTGTGTAAGCAGGCTGGCATTGCTGTTGAGGTACTTGCATTGTTTGACCCCGAGCAGCTTGAGGGAGACGCGCGCGCGGCTTATCGTCAGTATCAGGGCTACGGTGGTAAGGTGTTACGACATTGTGCCGACTGGCATGAACCAGAGACGGTGCCCGCTTTAATTGTGGATGCTGTGTTTGGCAGCGGCTTTCGTGGTCGATTGCCTGAACATGTCGCAGCAGTTTTTAGACAGCTTGCTTTATGTGCGTCACATCGGCTTGCCGTGGATATTCCCAGTGGCGTGAATGGCTCGACCAGTGAAGTTGCCTGTGATGCCTTTGTTGCTGATGTCACTATGACGTTCATTGCGCTAAAGCAAGGTCTGCTCACCGGTTCCGCCAGGCATCATACCGGGGCTGTGTATCTGGCAGAACTGGGTGTCGGGGAAGAGTTTTCGCAACTGGTATCTCCCTCTAGTCACTACTTTTCGCCAGAGACTTTACTGGCAAAGCGGCCGTTGCGTCCCGCAGACACCTATAAAAACCGCTGTGGTCATGTGTTGTTAATTGGTGGGGGCCCCGGTATGGCTGGGGCAATACGTCTGGCTGCCGAAGCCTGTTTACGGGCTGGCGCGGGGCTGGTCAGTGTGGCAACACATCCGGATAATCAGGCCATGGTATTACAGGGGCGTTATGAGCTGATGGTACATGGCATTGCCAACGCCGATGCGCTGCAACCGCTACTGGATAAGGCCGACACCTTAGTAATTGGTCCGGGGCTGGGTCAGTCACCTTGGGCACAGGCCTTGTTTGATACAGTGTGTCGCTGCTCTCAGCCAGTGGTAGTCGACGCCGATGGGCTAAATTTACTGGCGGGGCATCCCATGCAGTGGCAAAATGCTGTTTTGACCCCGCATTGGGGAGAGGCAAAGCGCCTGAGCGCGGCCATTGAAACAGACCCTGAAACCTGTGATCGCTTCGGTATGAGCAATGTGCTTACTCAATATTATCAGGCATGTGTAGTGCTAAAAGGGCCCGGTACATTGGTTCAGCAGGCACAGCGAGTAAATATCAATCGCTCGGGGTGTGCAGCCATGGCCAGTGCTGGGATGGGCGATGTATTATCTGGTATAATTGCCGCCTTGTTAGCGCAAGGCCTGAGTAAATTTGATGCGGCTATGTTAGCGGTGTATATTCATGGTCTTGCGGCCGAAAAAGCGGCACATGATGGCGCACATGGGTTGCTGGCAAGTGATTTATTTGTCCATATTAGAGGTATTATCGGATGAGTGTCGATACGACATTAGAAATTGATCTGGCTGATGAAGCCGCAACGATTGCCCTGGGAAGCCAGCTGGCTAAGCTCATTGATTCAGGTGCGGTATTTTATTTGCATGGTGATTTGGGCGCCGGTAAAACAACACTGACACGCGGTATCGTTCAGGGGCTGGGTCATCAGGGGAATGTTAAAAGCCCGACCTATACCTTAGTTGAACCTTATGAGCTGGGCGAGGTCTGTATTTATCATTTTGATTTGTATCGCCTGGGTGACCCGGAAGAGCTGGAATTTATGGGGATCCGGGATTATTTTGCGCCGCATGCCGTTTGTATTGTCGAATGGCCGGAGAAGGGCGCAGGCGTGATCCCAACGGCAGATATGGACATTGACCTGGCTTATCATGGCGAAGGGCGCCGTGCCGTATTAAGGCCACACACAGAACGAGGAAGGCAGCTTGCTCAAGCTATAAGTCGATATGCGTAGTGCGATAATAAAAATTAGCTTTACCCTGTTTGCGCTGAGCGCGTTACTGCTCGCCAGCGCAGCGCAGGCAAAAAACAAAATCAACGGTGTGCGTGTCTGGCCTTCACCAGAAAGCACACGCGTGGTGTTTGACCTGTCAGAAAAACCCGAATACAGCTATTTTATGCTGAAAAACCCGCTGCGACTGGTAATTGACCTGGAAAATACCAGCAAGCTCAAGCAGCTCCCAACCTTGCCTAAAGAACATAAAATCGTAGAAAAACTGCGTTACAGTCAGGCCAAAAGCCGTAACAGCACTCGGGTGGTGATGGAGCTGAGTCGTACCGCTAAACCGGTGATATTCGCGCTCGCACCAACCGGACCATACAAAGACCGCCTGGTCGTCGACCTGTACGGGCAGCAAAAAAGCCTCTATGCCAGTAAGTCCAAACAAAGCAAAAAGCGCGAGCTGGTAAAAGACAGAGACATTATCATTGCCATTGATGCGGGCCACGGTGGGGAAGATCCCGGTTCAATCGGACCCTCCGGGACCTATGAAAAAAACATCACACTGCCTATTGCTAAACGACTTGCGCGCTTAATTGACAAAGAGCCGGGCATGCAGGCACGTCTGACCCGCACCGGTGATTACTACATTAAACTCAACACCCGTACCGCGCGAGCCAGAGAGCGCCAGGCCGATTTCTTTGTGTCTATTCACGCCGATGCTTTTTCGCGCCCGGAACCTCGCGGTGCTTCGGTTTGGATCTTGTCATTACGCCGGGCCAATTCCGAAGTCGGTAAATGGCTGGAAGACAAAGAAAAGCACTCTCAGCTACTGGGTGGTGCGGCGGACGTAATCAAAGACACGGCGAACGAAAAATATCTGGCTAAAGCCCTGCTGGATATGTCGATGGACCACTCGATGAAAACCGGCTTTACAGTGGCAGAAGAAGTGGTGAGTGAGCTGAAAAAAGTCACCAAGTTGCATAAAAAGCGCCCTCAGGCGGCCAACTTTGGAGTGCTGAAGTCACCGGATATCCCGTCTATTTTGGTTGAAACCGGGTTTATTTCTAACCCTCAGGAAGAAAAGCAACTTAGAACCAGTTATCACCAGCAGCGACTGGCGAACGCCATTTTCAAGTCGATTAAGCGTTACTATCAGCACAATCCGCCAGATAATACTTTATTTGCAAGCCTGAAAAACAATAAGCCTGTGCGTCATAAAGTACAGCGGGGGGAATCTTTAAGTGTTCTGGCTGCGCGCTACGGCACCACAGTGTCGGCGCTGAAAAAGGCCAACCGCTTGACCAAAAATACCTTGTATATTGGTCAGGTGCTAACTATTCCTAAGGCTTAGACCGTGAGCATTGAAATTTTACCAGCCAGACTGGCCAACCAAATAGCAGCGGGAGAAGTGGTCGAGCGGCCCGCTTCTGTGGTGAAGGAGCTGGTTGAAAACAGCATTGATGCCGGGGCGACACGCATTCAGATAGACATTGAGCGAGGTGGTCACAAACTGATCCGGATTAGGGACAATGGTGCGGGCATCGTCAAAGACGAGCTGACTCTGGCGTTGTCCCGTCATGCAACCAGCAAGCTGAAAACTCTGGACGATCTGGAATGCATTTCATCGCTGGGATTTCGTGGAGAGGCACTGGCCTCAATCAGTTCGGTATCCCGGCTGACCCTGAGCTCTAAGCCTGCTGAGCAGGAAACAGCCTGGCAGGCATTTGCTGAGGGGCGTGATATGACGGTTCAGATCCAGCCAACAGCGCACCCCGATGGCACCACCATAGAAGTCAAAGATCTGTTTTTCAACACTCCGGCGAGGCGTAAGTTTTTACGCACCGAGAAAACCGAGTTCAGTCACATTGATGAGCTAATCAAACGTATCGCGCTGAGTCGTTTTGATCTGGCCCTGACGCTGACTCATAATCAGAAAGTAGTCAGGCAATTTCGTGCACGGCCCGATCCATATAGTGTTGAGCGGGTGGCACAGGTGGCCGGTAAGGTATTTGCGCAACAGGCCAGTTTTGTAGAGTCCGGGCATGATGGCCTGAAGTTATATGGCTGGGTACTGCCGCTAGGCAGTAGTAATCAGACTCAGTACACCTATGTGAACGGGCGGATGATGCGTGACAAATTAATCTTGCATGCCATTCGACAGGCGTTCGAAGAAACGGTTGGCGCGGTTGATACACCCGGGTTTGTGATTTACCTGGAACTTGACCCTACTCAGGTCGATGTCAATGTGCACCCTGCCAAACATGAGGTGCGTTTTCATCAGGCGCGTCTGATCCACGATTTCATTGTGCAGGCCGTTAAACAAGTGGTCCTCAGTGAGCGACCTGATTTGCCATTATCCGAAACTGACGATAATAGTACGGAGGACACCACAGCGCACGCTGAATCGGTGAAGACTGAGCAGTTCACATTGCAGGATGCGCGTCAGCACCAGGCTTATCGTTCACCGCTGCAAAGTGAGTATGGCACAGTGCAGGACAGCGCCTATACCCCTGTTTCCGCACCTGCTTTCGGCGTGAGTGGGTCAAATTCAAGTTATCGCAGTGGTGGCAAAAGCAGCAACAGTTCAGGCCCAGCTAAGTCGCGGCAGGTTAATGTCAATGAACTGTATCAAGGTATGGCAACGCCAGCCGATATGTCGCAGCCGGTCACTGTGAGCACACAGCAGACGCAGTCACGACAAACAGAAATAAGCCGTTTCTTATTGCTCGCGCAAGGGGCTGTGTTGTTTACCCAGGCAGGCGAGCTCAGGTTGGGGCATTGCCGGGATGGCCTGGTCGAGACCTGGCAGGCACAGATTGAGCAAGATGGCACCTTGCAGGGAAAAGCGCTGCTGTTGCCGGTGCGGGTGAATCTGAGTACGGAGGAAATATCTGTGCTGATGCAGCAGGAATCCTGGCTGACATTACTGGGATTTGCGATTGTGGCTCATGAACGTTATGTGATGGTCAAAAAGCTACCACTGAGTCTCTACAGTCTGGATGTACCACAGTGCCTCGACAAAGTGCTCAGTGCCTGTACCACACAGGAACAGACTCTGGCTGCCTGGCTGAATTGGCTACAAGTCACCACGCCTGCAGGGTATTTTAGTTCGCAACACTTTGCTGCAGTGACAGAAAAAATCATAAAAAATGCCAGAAGCTGTGCTGAAATCGAAGCAAAAGCGGTTACAATAGATCAAAGCAAGTTATTAAGCTTGTCCCTGCAAGAATTGTGAGTTCTTGTCCTGGCTGTAACCTTCGATGCGTTACAGCACCAACAGCAGTAGAGAAACAGCGTGCAAGCAAAACCCGTTATTACCTTGATGGGGCCAACCGCCGCCGGTAAGACCGCGCTGGCCATTGAGCTCTGTCAACAGTTAAACAGTGAGATCATCAGTGTGGACTCCGCACTGGTTTATAAAGGTATGGACATAGGAACGGCCAAGCCTGATGCTGCTGAGCAGGCATTGGCCCCGCATCACCTGATAGACATACTGGATCCGGCTGACAGCTACTCGGTTGCAGACTTTCGCCGAGATGCTATCGCGTGTATCGACCGTTTACACCAGCAGGGTAAAATCCCGGTACTGGTTGGCGGCACTATGATGTATTTTAAAGGCCTGATAGAGGGGTTATCGCCTTTGCCTGAGGCGTGCCCGAAGATCCGCGAAGCGCTGGAACAAGAAGCAAAAGCGGTAGGCTGGCCGGCTCTACATGCTCAGCTGGCGGCGATTGACTCACAAGCGGCAAGTAAAATCAGCGAAAATGATTCTCAGCGGATCAACCGAGCGTTGGAGGTCTATCGTCTGACCGGCAAAACCATGACTGAATTGCAAAAAGCCAAACAAGCGCCTTTGCCTTATCAGTTTCATCAGTTTGCAATTGCCCCGAAGGATCGTAAGATACTCCACGAAAGAATAGAAAAAAGATTTAAAATAATGCTGGATCAGGGCTTTAAAAACGAAGTTTTGGCCTTATATCAGCGGAATGATTTGCATCCGGATTTGCCTTCCATTCGTTGTGTGGGATATCGGCAGATGTGGGAGCATTTGGCTGGTGAGTGCGATTATGAAGAAATGCTCTTCAAAGGGATCGCAGCAACCAGGCAGTTAGCGAAGCGCCAATTAACCTGGTTACGTAGCTGGCCAGATGTCACCTGGCTGGAAACCGACGGGCAAGAAAACTTGCAACGTGTATTAAGTTCGCTAAGCTAATAGAGGTTGGGGAAATCTTTTTATTCAGATTAATTCAACTATCTCAACATAATAACACCTAGAACGAAGGATAAGAACATGGCAAAAGGCCAATCGTTACAAGACCCATTTTTGAATGTCTTACGTCGTGAGCGCATTCCCGTTTCCATCTTTTTAGTTAACGGTATCAAATTACAAGGCAAGATCCAGTCCTTTGATCAGTTTGTCATCTTGCTTGAAAACACTGTAAATCAAATGGTTTACAAACATGCCATTTCCACTGTGGTGCCTGCTCGTGCTGTAAATTTCCAGAACACTCAGGGTAGTGACAGTGCTGAACATGGCGAAGATGGCAACTTTTAATCGTTTTTAGTCGATAGTAGGAGCGTAATGCTTGTTTGACCGTTATGAAGCCGGCGAACAGGCAGTCTTAGTACATATAGAGTTTCCAAATGAAGGAGATCGAGAAGATCTTCGCGAGCTGGAAATGCTAGTGTCTTCTGCTGGTGTTAGTTGTTTGACGGTTGTGCAAGGCAGCCGTCAGGCGCCTCACCCGAAGTTATTTGTCGGGACGGGGAAAGCAGAAGAAATCGCTGAGATTGTCAGAACTCACAATGCAGATGTCATCATCTTTAATCATCAACTCAGTCCCTCTCAAGAGCGCAACTTAGAGCGTGTCTGCCGTTGCCGGGTATTAGATAGAACGACTTTAATTTTAGATATTTTTGCTCAACGTGCACGGACCCACGAAGGTAAATTGCAGGTTGAGCTGGCGCAGTTACGACATATTTCAACTCGCCTGATCCGCGGCTGGACTCACCTTGAAAGGCAAAAGGGCGGGATTGGCTTGCGAGGGCCGGGTGAAACGCAGCTGGAAACCGACCGGCGGTTACTCCGGGAGCGGATTAAAAGCATCCGTAAGCGACTCGAAAAAGTGGCAACAGTGCGAGAGCAAGGGCGTCGTGCCCGTAGCCGTAATGAAATTCCGACAGTGTCTTTGGTTGGTTATACCAATGCGGGCAAATCAACCTTGTTTAACCACGTCACCAATGCTGATGTGTATGCGGCGGATCAACTTTTTGCGACTTTGGATCCAACGTTGCGTAAGCTGGAAATTACAGATGTCGGTCCAGTCATCTTTGCCGATACGGTTGGCTTTATCCGCCATTTACCCCATGATTTGGTTGCCGCTTTTAAAGCGACTTTGACCGAAACCCGGGAAGCAGACTTACAGCTGCATGTTGTCGATGTGGCAGATCAGAGAAGAAAAGAGAACATAGAAGAGGTACAATCGGTCCTCAAAGAAATTGAGGCGGATGAGATCCCTCAGCTGTTGGTTTACAACAAAATTGATCTGGTTGACGAGATCAACCCTAAAATAGACAGAGACGATCAGGGCGTGCCAGTGCGTGTCTGGTTATCGGCACATACGGGTGAAGGCAGTGAGTTGCTTGAACAGGCAATTTCAGAGCTGCTGGCGAAGAAAATTTTTGCCAGTAAGCTGTTGGTACCGCCTGCATTTGGTAAGCTGCGCGGCGCGCTGTTTAATCTTAATGCGGTAAATGGCGAGTCCTATGACGAGGCTGGAAACTGGCTGTTGGACGTCAGATTACCGCAGGCAGATTGGGAAAGATTAAAGAAAGAGCAGGGGCTGGAAATAGAGCAATTTGTGGTGGAAGATTGAAAAAGCCGCTTATTGCACGCATTTCTCTATTAGATCTCTGTGTTTTTTGTTAGATTTAAATTAATTCATTTTATAACAATGGAGTATAGCTATGGCCTGGAACGAACCGGGTAATAATGGCAATGATAACGACCCGTGGAAGAACCGTGGTGGTCGTGATCAGGGGCCACCTGACTTAGACGAAGTATTCCGCAAATTCAACAACAAGTTTGGCGGCATGTTTGGCGGTAAGCCAGGCAAAGGCGGCGGTATTGGCGGTGCCGGTATGGTGTTTGTGCTGTTAATTGCTTTTGTTGTTTGGGCGTTAAGCGGTATTTACACAGTGAAAGAAGCCGAGCGTGGCATAGTGCTTCAATTCGGTGAATTTAACCGTATCGCCGAGCCGGGTCTGCGCTGGAAAATGACCTTTATTGAACGTGTTATCCCCATTGATATTGAAGCGGTTCGTTCTTTGTCTGCATCGGGTTTTATGCTGACTGAAGACGAGAATGTCGTGAGTGTTGAGTTCGAGGTTCAGTACCGGGTCGTTGATCCTACCTTGTATCGCTTCAGCGTAACCGATGCCGATCACAGCTTACAGCAGGCACTGGATAGTGCGTTGCGCTATGTTGTGGGTCACTCTCGCATGGACCAGGTATTAACCACGGGCCGTGAATTGGTACGTCAGCGTACCTGGGATGAACTGACCAAGATCATCGAGCCATACAACCTGGGTATCATCGTCACCGATGTGAACTTTAAAGACTCACGTCCGCCTGCGGAAGTAAAAGATGCATTTGATGACGCCATTGCAGCACAAGAGGATGAAGAGCGCTTCATTCGTGAAGCAGAAGCGTATGCGAGAGAAATCGAGCCGCGTGCCCGTGGTCAGGTGACGCGTATGACGCAAGAAGCAGAAGCGTACCGAGAACGCATCACACTGGAAGCACAGGGTGAGGTTGAGCGTTTTGAAAAGCTGCTGCCAGAGTATCAGGCTGCCAAGCAGGTTACCCGTGAACGTTTGTACATCGAAACCATGGAACAAGTGCTGGGTAACAGCTCTAAAGTGCTGGTTGATGTTAAAGGTGGCAACAACATGATGTACCTGCCACTGGATAAGATTATGCAGCAGACTAAGTCGGGCACGCAGGTTACCCTGCCAAGCCAGAGCGACATCAATCAGCTGCGTCAGTCACTGGGCCAGTCACGAAACAGCACAGTGAATAGCAGTGATGATCGTTTTTCACGTGACCGTTTTAACAATGGTGGGAGGTAGCTGACATGAAAAACATGACTATCGTAGGATTGATCATTGCCGCATTTATGACGTTTTCATCGGTGTTTGTTGTTACAGAAGGGCAACGGGCGATTGTTTTACTGTTCAGTAAAGTACAAAAAGACAGCCAGGATAATGCTGTGGTATACGAGCCGGGTCTACATCTGAAAGTGCCATTTTTCAGTCAGGTACGTCGCATTGATGCGCGTATTCAGACGCTGGATGGCGCACCAGACCGTTTCGTTACCAGTGAGAAAAAAGACTTAATCGTTGATTCATTCGTGAAGTGGCGTGTCAATGATTTCTCCGCTTACTATCTGCGTGCCAGAGGTGATAAGCAATACGCAGAGACCCTGCTGAAACAAAAAGTGAATAACGGCCTGAGAACGAACTTTGGTTCGCGTACCATTAAAGAGATTGTCTCGGGTGAACGTAGTGAACTGATGGAAGAAGCGCTGGTACAGGCCTCTGAGAGTGCTCAGGAGCTGGGTATCGAGGTGCTGGATGTGCGGGTTAAGCAAATCAACCTGCCAAACGAAGTCAGTAACTCAATCTTCCAGCGGATGCGTGCAGAGCGTACCGCAGTGGCTAAAGAGCACCGCTCAGAAGGTCAGGAAAAGGCGGAGATCATTCGCGCTGAAGTTGACCGTCGGGTAACCGTTATGCTTGCAGATGCGGAGCGTAATGCCCGTGCTGTGCGCGGTCAGGGTGATGCACTGGCGGCAAAGATTTATGCTGATGCCTACAACAAGGATCCGGAGTTTTTCGGTTTTGTTCGCTCGCTCGAAGCATATAGAAACACCTTCACCAGCAAAGGCGATGTGATGGTATTGTCACCGGATAGCGAGTTCTTCGATTATATGAAGGCTAAAAGAGTGGATAACACGCGTTAGGTATTTTAGAAGCCTGATAATCAATAAAAAGCCAATCCTGTTACATGGGTTGGCTTTTTTTATGCGTTGAGTCAGCGTAACTTTGGCTACCCAGCAATCAGTAAGTCAGCTTGTTGTCTGGCCGATTGCAGAATTTCCTGTTGCAGACGCTGTGAATCTACGCTGCGAGCAATCATAATGCTGCCTGCCAGCAAAGAGATCAACGCCAGCGCACCTGCTTTGCCTTGCTCTGGTGTCGATTGACTGATTTGTGTCGCTACTTGCTCGAGCAGGGCTGAATAGATCGCTTTAGTTTGGTCATCAGCTCGCATCACGTCACATGACAGAGCGGGTACCACACAACTGTTGGCAATATCACTTAAATGTTCCTGACTAAGATAGAAATCCAGGAAGTGCTTTGGCCAGTCTTCCTGGTAGAGTTTTTTAAACTGTGCAACTGAGTCCCTGTAGTCACACATGCCTTTTTCGACGACCTCATGAAACGCCTGGCTTTTAGAGGGGAAGTGGCCATAGAAGGCGCCAGATGTCATGCCCGCACGTTTGGCCAGCGCATTGATCCCTAAACCCTGATATCCCTCTTCACGAAACCCTTGTCCGGATGAGTCAAGAATATGCGCACGTATTTTATCCATATGCTCTTTTGAGGCTCTCATATTTTGTCCAGTCATAGAAATAAATAATGATCATTATATTTAACTTGAATTAAATAGCGATCGCTATTTATAATCTAATGGATAGTGATCGCTATCTAAAATTTTTCAATCAGATTAAAAGGAAAAGATCATGCCGATTCAAATTATTATGTCTGAAGGCCTCGTGTCTAAGCGTTCCGCACAGGTGCTGCATCAACAGTTAGGTCAGGCGTTTTTAGACAACCATGAAATCAGTGACAACCGGTTTATGCTGCCTAATATTGTGGGGGAAGTCGTGTTTATCGACAGTGAGCTGACGTTTTCAGGCTTAGCAGTTTCTCCACTGGCCATCGTAGAGCTCAGAGTGCCCGCTTTTACCTTTGCCACAGAGGTTCAGAAAGAGCGTTTTGTAAGCGAAGCGACAGAACTGGTTTTAAGCCATACACAGGGTAAGCTAAGCAAGGAGTCAATCTGGGTGAATGCGGTATACACGGTAGATGGCATGTGGGGAATAGCAGGTCAGGCATATACCAATGCTCAGCTTGAACAGGCCATTGTGAATGCTAAGTAGAAGCTGACACAATCGTGTTTCGCTTTATCAGGAAGGCCGCTGACACGGCCTTTTATTATTGCTAAAATCGGGTTGCCCTTATGCTCTCAGAACGCGTTCAGTGGGCCCCGTGTAATCGCTGTGTAATCACAAATTGCATTAATATAATCCCCTTAAATTCATCAGGATCCCTGTAAGTGCGGAAAAAATAGCCGTAATGGGGTGTTTTGAACGTGCTTTTCTGATAAAATCTGCGCCTAATTTTTTCTAAGTGATTTTGCAATGGGTAAAAACGTCGTTGTATTGGGCACCCAGTGGGGTGACGAAGGTAAAGGCAAGGTTGTAGACCTGCTGACAGATAAAGCTTCTTTGGTTGTTCGCTATCAGGGCGGGCATAACGCGGGCCACACACTGGTGATCAACGGTGAAAAAACCGTTCTGCACCTGATCCCGTCAGGCATTCTGCGTGACAACGTAAAATGTATTATCGGTAACGGTGTGGTATTAGCGCCAGACGCACTAATGAAAGAAGTGCGTATGCTGGAAGAGCGTGGCGTACCAGTTCGTGAGCGCTTGCTTATCAGTGAAGCATGTCCGTTGATCCTGCCTTACCATGTTGCTTTGGATCAGGCACGTGAACTGGCTCGTGGTAACAAAGCAATCGGTACAACCGGTCGCGGTATCGGCCCAGCTTACGAAGATAAAGTAGCGCGTCGTGGTCTGCGAGTTGGCGACCTGTTCAACCCAGAGCAGTTTGCAGCCAAGCTGAAAGAGGTGCTTGAGTACCACAACTTCACCCTGGTTAACTACTACAAAGTCGACCCGGTCGATTTCCAGAAGACCTATGATGATGCGATGGAAATTGCGCAGATCCTGAAGTCTATGGTCGTTGACGTGACTGAGTTGCTGGATCAAACGCGTCTAAAAGGCGACAACATTCTGTTTGAAGGTGCTCAGGGTACCCTGCTTGATATTGACCATGGTACCTACCCTTATGTTACTTCGTCTAACACCACAGCCGGTGGTGTTGCGACGGGCGCTGGCTTTGGTCCTCTGCATCTGGATTATGTACTGGGTATTGTTAAGGCTTACACCACGCGTGTAGGTTCAGGTCCGTTCCCGACAGAACTTTACGACGGCCTGGACAAGCAAGACCCGGTTGGTAAGCACTTAGGTGAGAAAGGTCACGAGTTCGGTGCAACCACGGGACGTCTGCGTCGTACCGGATGGTTTGATGCCGTTGCAATGCGTCGTGCAATCCAGATCAACAGCATTTCAGGTTTCTGCCTGACTAAGCTGGACGTACTGGATGGTCTTGAAACCATCAAGATCTGTACTGGTTACCAGCTGGAAGATGGCACAGTGACTAACGTGACGCCACTGGCAGCGGAAGGCTACGAGAAAGTGACGCCTGTTTACGAAGAAATGCCAGGCTGGTCTGAGAACACCTTTGGTGCAACAACCGTTGAAGCGCTGCCTGAAGCGGCCGTCAACTACATCAAGCGTCTTGAAGAGTTGACCGGTGTGCCAATCGACATCATTTCAACCGGCCCGGACCGCGTTGAAACTATGATTGTTCGCAACCCATTCGGCGAATAAGCATTGAAAATAAAAAAAGCTGCTTCGGCAGCTTTTTTTATGTCTGCTAAGACATACAGCATGTCTGAAACACGGTCCGCGTAGTGGCACATTTATTGTATACTTAAAGTCAGTGTGTCATTGATACGTATTGAATATGAACAAGCATCCTAGTATTTTATCGGCGCTTATTGTAAGCGCTTGCTTATTGATGAGCTTTGATTCTAAAAGCGATGAGGCGATTGAGGCTGTCCCCCTGTACAGCCAGGCAGAGTTGCTGGAACTGATCAGTCGCAACGCACACCTGAAGCGAGTGAAAGACGATGATTGTCAGTTGGTTCAGGATATTGAAGCCCGTGCCGAAATAATGGCGCTGCCGTCGTATCAGTTCCTTTATGGCGATATGCTGGCCTACGCGGTCTGTGTTGATCGTAATGTTGAGCTTGGTCTGTATTATATGCGCAAGGCGGCTGAGCAGGGTTTGGCAGCAGCGCTGGAGCAGCTTGGCCGCTATTATGACCTTGGCAAGCTGGTGCAGATGGATAAGCGCATGGCCATCACCTACTTGCGAGAGGCCTCGGTGCTGGGGAATTTAAAAGCTCAGTTACGTCTGGTCGATTTGTTCAATAAGGGTTATGGCAGCCCAAGAGATTACGAAGATGCTTATCGCTGGCTGTTTCACGCTGCTGTCGCAGACAAAAAACTGCATAAGCGCATTGAAACGGCGCTGGCGTTACTGGCGCAGAAAATGCCGGACAGCGTGGTGAAACGTGCCCGGTTACCGATATAATACTAATCTCCCAGCTTTTCTCCGATGGGCGCTTCTTTTTGCGCGGGATCTTTGAGCACCGACAGTTTAGGCGGTTGTAATGCCAATACCCGCTCTCCGCTGCCAGGGGCATTTTTCATCTGCGGGGTAAAGGGGCGCACTGGCAGGCCATCATCATTTTTGCCTGCTTCTCCTATGATGAACAAGGGAATGGCTTCTTTATTTACTTCCTGATACTGCGTCCAGGTAAACTCTTCCGATAGCCGGGTCGCGCTGACCTTGCCGCCTTTGGCCATCATGCTACTCAGCTTGGCATAATTGCCTTCATCCCCAAACAACAGCTGGCGTGACAGGAATGTGGCGCTGTCTTTGTTGGCTTTGGCATGGTTTGTCGAGGATTTCAGTGAGTAGACGTTCTGATCGCCCAGCAGGTGAGAGAAGTATTGTACGCCCAGTGCATTATGGTGACGGTTAGGCGACAGTGCCATCACCGATTTAAGGCTGGTCAGTGGCAGGTAGCGTTCGGCATGCTCAGATTGCGGGTTACCATAGTAACAGGGCAGGCCATCCATACGAGCCATTTTGCAGTTTTCCCATGCCGGATCCGACAGATAGACATCCACATTTTGTTCTTTTAAGCCCCGGGCTATCGCGCGCGATACATGGTTGGCACCAATCAGCAATAAAGTATTAGGCGCAGGCTGACGCACTTTAAGTAAGCGAGCCAGTGGAGTCGCAGTAAGGCTTTGTAAGATCACGGTAATGATGATCACGGTAAAGATCAGCGGGACCATCTTATTGGCATCGGGGTAGCCCGATTGCATCATACTCAGTGCGAATACAGAGCCTACGGCCGCCGCAACGATGCCTCGTGGCGCAATCCAGGCAAGCAGCAGCCGCGAGCGTAGCGGTAAATCGCTGCCAAAGGTAGAGACCGCGATACTCAGGGGGCGGGCGACAAACAGCACAATGGCCAGAAAGATGAACACATCACCGTCTAGCAGCATCAGATCTTCCAGTTGCAGGCGAGCAGCGAGCAGTATAAATAAACTGGAGATCAGGATCATCGACAAGTCTTCTTTGAACTCCAGGACCGAGTCAATTTCTAAATCGTCCTGATTGGCCAACCAGATCCCAAAAATGGTGACGGCCAGAAGTCCTGACTCATGACTCAGGTGGTTCGCCAGGGTAAAACTGAACAATACCAGCGCAAGAATGCCAAACTTGTGGAGCTCGTACGGTAGCCACTCCCGGCGGATGATGGTGGTGGTCAGCCAGCCTGCCACAATCCCCACAGAGGTCCCCACCCCCAGCGTTGAAAACAGCGCCAGCATCGTATGGCTGAATACGGCGGCTTCCCCGACCTGGTTGACCGCCTCGAACACCAAAACCGCGAATAACGCGCCTATGGGATCAATAACGATGCCTTCCCAGCGCAGGATCCGATCAATGTCTTTTTCCGGTCGCATGGCGTTAAGCATCGGGGCTATCACGGTTGGTCCAGTGACCACCAGTACCGCCCCCAGTACCGCTGCCACCCGCCAGTCCAGCTCCAGCAGCCAGATAGCGCTGGCGGTGAGGATTGCAAAGGTGGTTAGCATGCCGATTGAGCACAGATTGCGTACGACTTTTCCTATGCCTTTCAGTTCATGAAAGTGTAGTGTTAATGCCCCCTCGAACAAGATAATGGCAACGGATAGTGAGACAACGGGAAAGAGTAAATCGCCGAGCAACAGATCTGGCTGTAACTGACCAGAAACGGGGCCCAGCAACAAGCCAGTAAGAAGTAAAAATAAAATAGCCGGAACCCGGCAAACCCAGGCAAGCCATTGGGCTAAAACAGAAAATAACGCAATCCCGGCAATATAAATAGCTGACATAGCTGCTCCCGCAGGTTGGGGTAAATTTAATTATAGTGTTTGCTTGGTTATAGCACAGTCAAACCACAAATAAAGTGTTAGTGCAGTTTACAATGCCAATCAATGTCACTTTTTCACAGTCAATTTGTGCAGTAAAAAATCTGAAGTGAGTGTGGTAGCGATCTGATAAATAAGCACTATCAGTTAGGTTTATGGCGACTATAAATCATTTACATCCGAACGGGTTGCAATTTGAACCGGATCCGCGCTAAGGTATATAGCGTTTATTCGAGCGGGCTTTGCGCCCATCATCAATCTACTCATGTGCGCAATTATTCATTGCGATCAGGCCTTTTTTGCCGCACCAAACCATGGTGAGCCTGCAAAAAACGGCCCGACCCAAAGAGCTGGTCTCTTAGGTCACAATCAATCTTTCTTAGTTTTCGCAGCCACAGTTGCTTGTTAGTACTGAATAATTCAGTGCGTGCATGTCAGGGGTCTGTCTGTTTGCCGTTTCGAAATGTATGCTGTATTCGTATGAGTGGGTATTTCGAAGCCGTTGTTATCTTATCTTTTGTGGTCGCGTATGCTGACAAAGAAGCGTTGTAGTATCAACCTGGATACTGCGCGCATGAGGGTATAAGGTAAAACGGAAAAAACATGTCAATTGAAACATCTCAACGCATCGTAATAAAAATCGGCAGTGCGTTAATCGCACCAGAGCAGGACGGTTGCCGCTCACGTTACCTGCTTAACATTGCACAGTTTATTGTGCAGTGTCGCGCCAAAGGCAAAGAGGTGCTGCTGGTGTCATCCGGCGCTGTGGCGGCCGGGTCGCACCTGTTCAAAAATAAAGACAAAAGCTCTGTGGCGGTGAAAAAGGCCATGGCGGCGGCAGGGCAGACAGAAATGATCTCGACCTGGGAACGTTTTTTTGACTTTCCGTCGGCCCAGCTATTACTGACCCACGGCGATTTGCGTGACCGCGATCGTTACAACAGTATTCGTGAAACATTGTTCACTTTACTGGAGCAAGGGATCCTGCCTATTATCAACGAAAATGATGCGGTGACGACGGACAATTTGAAGGTCGGTGATAACGACAATTTATCTGCCATGGTGGCGGCGGCAGCCGATGCGGATTGTTTGATCATCTGCTCTGACGTCAACGGATTGTACGATAAAGATCCCAATAAAAATCAGGATGCCAGATTGCTGGATACCGTGGGCGAGTTGACTCCGGAAATTTATGCCATGACTGGCGGGCCAACCAGCAGTGTTGGCACAGGGGGAATGAGAACTAAACTACAGGCGGCAGAAAAGGCCACATCCCATGGTATTGTGACTTATATCGTGAACGGCTTTAATGAAGACACTTTCTCTGAGCTGCTCAATGGAGCGAATCCGGGGACGCGTTTTCTGCCCTATGACACGCCGATGCAGGAGGCTGTGCACTGGATGACACACACGGCATCGGAGCAGGGCGAGTTGATCGTCGAGGCAAATGAATTTGATGAACTGAGCTGTGACGATATCGTGGCGGTTAATGGTGATTTCTCGGCGGGCGAAACCGTACTGGTGAGAAACGAAGACGGTCAGAAACTGGCCAAGGCAAACAGTAATTACAGCAGCTGTTTGCTTAACTTTATTGCCCAGCAGGATAAAGATATCGTGACTGAGAAAGTTCAGGACAGCATAGGCCCGGTTATCTCACAAAATGATATTGCAGTATTTGAGGAAAGAAAATCATGAGCTTAATTACAGACATTGCACACAATGCAGCGCAGGCGGCAAAAACCCTGGCGCTGTTATCCACAACACAAAAAGACGCAGTTTTGCGTGGTATGGCAGGCGCGCTCAGAGTCAGTATGGATGACATCATTCATGCCAATCAACAGGATCTGGAGGCTGCACGTGACAATCAGTTGCCAGCAGCCATGATAGACCGTCTGACACTGACGCCTGAGCGTATCGAAGACATGGCACAGGGGATTGAAACCATCATCGAACTACCCGATCCGGTTGGCACAGTAAGAGACTTGGGCACACGACCCAACGGCATAGAGATCAGAAAAATGCGCGTGCCATTGGGCGTGGTGTGTATGATTTACGAAGCCCGTCCGAACGTCACGGCCGATGCCGGTGCTTTGTGTTTTAAATCGGGCAATGGCGTGATCCTGCGTGGCGGTAAAGAAGCGCTGCAAAGTTCACTGGCTATCGCCAAAGTACTGCACGGCGTGCTGGAAACCCACAGCCTGCCGACGGCACTGATCAGTGTGATCCCGGACCCGGATCGCAGTCTGATGATGGAGTTGATGCAGCAAAAAGACTATATCGACCTGATCATCCCACGTGGCGGTGAGGGCCTGATCCAGTTTGTAACGCAAAACAGTACGGTCCCAGTGATCCAGCACTTTAAAGGGGTGTGCCACTTGTATGTAGATAAAGCCGCCGATCTCGACAAGGCACTGCAACTGCTGCTTAATGGTAAAACCCAGCGTACCGGCGTGTGTAATGCACTCGAAGGTTTGATTGTTCATCAGGACATTGCCGGGCAGTTTTTAGCGCAAGCCGCAGAAGCCTTGCAGCAGTGCGGCGTCAAGATCAATGCTGATCAGGCGAGTGCCGGCTATTTCGAGAATGCCACTGTGCTGGCTGACGATGAGTTTGGCGAGGAGTATCTGAGCCTGGAGATAGCAGTGAAACAGGTCGCGGATTTCAGTGCGGCAGTCGCACATATTGACCGCTTTGGTAGTCATCACACCGAAGTGATCTGTACTCAGGATGCACAGACCGCAGAACTGTTCCAGCGCAGTGTTGATGCCTCTGTTGTGATGGTAAATGCCTCTTCACGTTTCAGTGATGGCGGTCAGCTTGGACTGGGCGCAGAAATTGGTATTGCAACGACCAAGCTTCATGCTTATGGTCCGATGGGGCTCGAATCGCTGACAACAGAGAAATACCTGGTCAATGGTGAAGGTCAGATCAGAAATTAAAGTGTATGGGTACAAGGATGTACTCTAAATTGAATACAGATGAATGGGTTACATATCACCGTGTGGTTTTCGAGTTTGGGATTGATTTATCAGGAAAGGCGGAAAGTGGTGGAGCTAAGCAGGATCGAACTGCTGACCTCCTGCGTGCAAGGCAGGCGCTCTCCCAGCTGAGCTATAGCCCCACTTCCGGTGTCGATTTGACGCTGAGAATTTAAAACATTTTTCTACTGAGCGTCAAGTCCTGGTTATAAAAAACTTGCCAAACAGCCGCTTTGCTTTGTTACACTGGGCGAAAAACACAGAGAAATTTATGATACGTGCAAGTCTACTGATGAGTGCTACACTGCTGCTTGGGGCTTGTAGCAGCAAGCCCGATGTGCCAGAGCTGGAAGTCGAAAGCCAACAATTACACCAGCGTGTGAACACCAAAGGGCAGGATGAATTTGCGTTTGTTGTTACGGTTAAAGCCACCCCGCAAATGAATTTGGATACCAGTAAACCGGTATCGCGACGCGCGCTGAAGCGCTTTGCGGATCAGCAAAGGGTGGAAGATTCGCCTGAGCTGAAACTCAGGCTGGAAGATGAAGCCGTTGTCAGGCTCAAAAAGGCACTCAAAGAGGCGCGTTATTGTGAGTCTGGCTACAAGATAGAGCGGGTATTTTGGCGCGACCGCAGTGTGCAGTTGCGGGGGATCTGCCAATGAATACAGTCTCTGTAGCACAACTGGCAGAGCTGCTCAGCTCACTCGGGATCGCCTACCTGAGTTATCAGCATCCGCCGCTGGCAACCTGCCAGGATGCCGACAGGCTGGCGCTGGAGCGTGAGGGCACGCGCCTGAAAAACCTGTTTTTGCGAGATAATTACGGCCGGCAGCATTTTTTATTGATCACAACCGCAGATAAACAGCTGGACCTCAAGGCACTGTCAAAGCAGCAAGGCCTGTCTCGGTTGGGATTTGCCTCAGATAACCGCTTGCAACAGTATCTGGGGGTAAAACCCGGATGTGTGTCGGCACTGGCAACGGTCAACGACTTAGGACTGAATGTTCAGCTTTGGCTAGATGAGACGCTGCGCGATGCCACTTTGTGGCAATGTCACCCCTTTGATAATGATAAAACCTGGGTGCTGTCTTTACCTGATCTGCAACGTTTCTGGCAGCACACCGGCCATCAGCCGCTGTGGCTGACACTGCCAGAGCGTGCACAAGTACCTGAAACAGGTCAATGAGACTCCCGCGGTCGCGCTGTTTTGCCGGACAGTCCCCGGCGATGATTGCGCCACACCAGCAGCAAACCACCGCTGCAGACTAACAATATCGAGAGTAAAAAATAGACCAGCCCCCAGCGCTGATAGATGAGGCCGGGCAGATAAGAGCCCAGCGCACCGCCACAATAGTAAAACGACACATAGGCGCCATTGGTTACCGTGGCTTCGGCTTTGCTCAGCTGGTTGGCCAGTGGTGCGGCGCTGGCATGGATCATAAACATACAGGCACAGAACAGGGTGAACAGTGCCAGAAACAGCCAGAAGTGATGCCACAGCATGCCCACAATGGTCAGGCAATACACTGCAAATAGGCCACTGAGGATCTGCCACATACTGTTTGAGAGCTTGCTCAGGAGTGGGGTAAACAAAGACAGACAAGCGCCGATCAGATACCCCGTATAGACCCAGCCAATCAGGCGCGGATCGCTTATCTGGTAGTCGTTACTGAGAATAAATGGCAGGAAGTTGAGCAGTGCTGCAAAGCAAAAAAACATACAAAACACAGCGCCGTAGAGGCTCAGTAAGTTTGCCTGTTTCAGTGGTTTAAGATAAGCCAGTGGCCGTCTCGCTGTACTATGTACGAGCTGAGCATGTTTGGGTTTGATCCACCATGCCAGCAAGGCAAGTGTCACCGCGTTGAGCAGGTAAAAGCTTTGCCAGTTAAACCAGACCGAAAAGTTGGCAGCCAGTGTGCGGCCCAGGTAGCCACCTGCTATGGTGCTGCCAATATACCAACTCATGGTACGTTTTAGCTGGTTATGCTGATAGGTACGTCCAAGATAACCTGTCATCGCAGTCAGGGCTGCCGGGAGCAATAATCCTTCGGCAAAACGTATTGCCAGCATCCATTCAAACTGGCCATTGTAAGCGAACCCGATACAGCACAGCGCCAGCAGCAGCATGACCGTTTTGATGATCTTCAGCGGATTACGGTTCGTAAATATTAACCCATAGCAAATCGGGGCGACGGCCAACGGCAACATGGTAACCGACATTAGCATACCCGCTTTTGCAGGGGTGATCTGGTAGTGCTGTGCAAACAGCGACAATAATGGCTGGGGAGCATACAAAACACAAAAGATAGCGACGGAGCACAATAGCAAGTGCGGCAGAGACATAATGCATTCACAATGACCAAATAACGGCCAAATTATGCCTGTTGACCAGATGAATTGCGACGCCAATTAGAGATAACTTGCGGTAAATCATATTTTTTAGTGCAGACTCTGCTAGATTTTCGGCTAACAAAATTTTTCTTGTGTTACGGCCTGCAGCAGTGGTCAAATTCGTCCACTGCGTTAAAATAGCGTCAGTCTAGTTTTATGGAGTGGCATTATGGGATCTCTACAAGATCAACTTTTGAAAGCGGGCCTGACCACCGAGCACAAAGCCAAAGTTGCGAAGAGCGAGAAACGCAAAGCGCAAAAGAAAAAGAAGAAAAAAGGCGCAACCAGCGACGTCAGCGATCTGCAAAAGCACATTGAACAAACCAAGCAAGCGCAGCAGCAAAAAGCGGAAGAGCTGAACAAAGCCAAACAGGCTGAACTGAAAGAGCGCGAGCAGGTAGCAAGAGTGAAGCAAATTCTGGAGCATCACAACCAGGAAGAGATCCGCGGCAATGTGACCTTTAACTTTACCTTTGAAGGTAAAATCAAAGAGCTGGATGTCAATGCACAGACTCAACAGGCACTAGCGAAAGGCCGGCTGGCCATATGTGTACTGGAAGGCCAGTTCTACGTGTTACAAGATGAGCCAGCACGCAAAATTGCAGAAGTAGACGAAAAGTACATTGTCTTTCATGTGGAAGATGGTCAGGGTAATAAGGACGAGGACGATCCTTATGCAGACTTCGAAGTGCCGGATGATCTGATCTGGTAGGCATGACGGCCGTACCTGTATGCTCACAGTCAATGGCATATGGATAACAGCAAGGCATAGACTACACTTGAATTGATCCGTTATATAAAAAGAGAAAAGATATGAGCAAGATGAAACAACTAATGTTAGCCAGCGGCCTGGCCGTTGCAGCCCTTTCTGCCGGTACTGTAAACGCTGCAGATGGTAAGGCTTTGTACACGGCGAAAATGTGCCAGACGTGTCATGGCGCAGAAGGTAAAGCACCTATCATGCCTGTGTATCCAAAACTGGCTGGCCAGAACAAAGAATATTTGCTGGCTCAGATGAAAGACATTAAATCGGGTGCACGCAGCAATGGCATGTCGGCAGCGATGAAGGCCATGACAGCAAACGTCTCAGACGCAGAGCTTGAAGCGATTGCCGATTACCTGTCAAAAGTTCAGTAAGACTGGCGACCTGAAAAAACCACCGCTTGTCGGTGGTTTTTTGATCCACATCGATAATTGTGCTTTCTTCCGGATAGAACCATTGCATCCCGGAGGGGAGTGTTTTAGACTTCTATACATCCAAATTTAATTGGGCTTTATAACAAAAGGAAGAGCCATGTTTGAATTGCCGAAACTCAATGTAAAAAACAAAGTCAGTGAGGAAGAATGGCGGTTACGAGTTGATTTGGCGGCGTGCTATCGTCTTGTTGAGCACTTTCGCTGGGGCGATCTGATCTATACTCATATGTCTGCGCGACTGCCCGGCACAGATCATTACCTGGTCAATGCGTTCGGTCTGAGCTTTGATGAAGTCACTGCGTCTAATCTGGTCAAGGTTGACCTGCAAGGCAATATTCTTGACGACACGCCTTTTGAAATAAACCCGGCCGGCTTTACCATTCATAGCGCGATCCACGAGGTACGCGAAGATGCACACTGTGTCATTCACTTGCATACCAAAGAAACCATTGCGGTTGCCAGTCTGGAAGGGGGCCTGTTACCGCTCAGCCAGCACAGCATGTTTTCGCTGCCTTCACTGTCTTATCATGAGTACGAAGGCCTGGCTGTGAATGAGGCAGAAAAAGCCCGCTTACAGAATGACCTTGGTACCACCAATCATATGTTACTGGTCAATCATGGCGGTTTAACCGTAGGGCCGACGGTAGGGGATGCGTTTATGCGCTTTTTCGATTTGCAACGTGCCTGCGAGATCCAGGTCGCGATTCAGGCAACCGGTCGCCCGGCCATCGAAGTACCACAGCCCATTCAGGACAATATTTATAATCAAGCAAAGGTAGTGCACAGTGGTAGCACCGGTGGCCAATTAGCCTGGCCCGCCATGTTAAGAAAGGCATACCGCCTGGATCCTGGCTTTGCCGAATAGGAGTCAAAATGAAAGTTAATCGCGTTGAAGTGTTTGATATTCACTGTCCGGACAGACCAGCCTGGACCCCGGTATTTGTTCGTGTTCACACCGATGAAGGTATTTCGGGTGTGGGTGAAGCGGGCCTGGCCTACGATTTGGGGCACAGCGCCGCTGCGGCGATGATTAAAGAGATGGCTGAAGCCTTTTTGATTGGCCACGACCCGTTCCAAACCGAAATGTTGTGGGCCCGCATGTTGCGTGAAAGTTTCTGGGGGCTTGGTGGCGGTCCGGTGGTGTATGCAGCCATGAGTGCCATTGATACGGCCCTGTGGGACATCAAAGGTAAAGCGCTGAACCTGCCTGTGTATCAGCTACTTGGTGGTAAGGTGAACGACGAGCTACGCACCTATGCATCACAACTTCAGTTTGACTGGGACAGTGAATTCAAAGCGCTGGTACAGCCACATGAATATGCTGAGGCAGCTCACAAAGCGCTGGCTGAAGGCTATGATGCCGTTAAAGTTGACCCTATCATGTACGACAAAGACGGCAATACTTATTACGACCGCACGAAACTGATTTCGCGCGGTGAAATGAAGTTATACCGGGCACGTATGCAGGCGATCCGCGAGGCGGTGGGCGATGAAGTCGATATCATTTTCGAATGCCACAGCCTGCCAGGTGCAACCTCTGCGATTCAAATTGCTGAAATTGCAGAAGAGTTTGACTGTATGTATTACGAAGAGCCGGTCAACTACCTCAATCACTCATTGCATGCCAAAGTGGCTAACAAAACGGCTGTGCCGATCGCCGGTGGTGAGCGTCTGTATCATCGCTGGGATGTCCGCCCTTACTTTGAAGATCAGAGTATTGACGTATTACAGCCGGATATAGGCTTGTGTGGTGGTTTTACCGAGACGAAAAAGGTCTGTGATTACGCCGATATTTTTGATATCCGCATTCAGGCGCATGTCTGTGGTGGCCCGGTTGCGACGGCAGCTTCTTTGCATCTTGAAACGGCCATTCCTAACTTCCTGATCCACGAGCATCACACTTATGCGATTAAAAAGTGGAACCGGGAATTGTGTCTTCAGGATCCACAGCCGGAAAAAGGCGTGTTTAAGGTGTCTGAAGCGCCGGGGATTGGCATTGAGTTGAATGATGAAGTAGTGATGCGCTCAGCCCGCGTTGAAATCAAGTAACTTAGGTTTAGCGTCAGACATAAAAAAACCCAAACACGTGTTTGGGTTTTTTTAATTCTGCATCCAGCTTACTTAAGCAATGACTCAGTCAGCACAGGACGAATTTCTTTTACAATCGCCTGACACAGCTTAGGTGCGCCACATACGATGTTACCGCTGTTGTTGTAGTTGGCACCGCCAGCGAAGTCCATCAACATACCGCCCGCTTCTTTGATCAGCAATTCGCCTGCCGCTGTGTCCCACGGCTTAAGACCAATTTCATAGAAACCATCGATGCGACCCGCTGCCACATAGGCCATATCCAGTGCAGCAGAGCCGGCACGACGGATATCAGTCGTCTGGATAAACAGGGCTTTAAAAGCTTCTGTGTAGGCATCCAGGTGATGCTTTTGTTTGAACGGGAAGCCAGTGGCCAGTACAGAGCCTGCTAACTCATTGCTCTTAGTGACGCGAATACGCTTACTGTTTAACTGTGCACCCTGACCACGCGAGGCAGTAAATAGTTCATCGCGGATTGGATCGTATACAACGGCTTGCTCTACTCGGCCTTTTACTTTCAGCGCGATAGAAATAGCAAAATGAGGAATGCCCTTGATGAAGTTGGTGGTGCCATCAAGCGGGTCAATAACCCAAAGGAAATCGGCCTGCTTACCATCTGTATGGCCAAGCTCTTCACCGACAATTGCATGCTCCGGGTAGGCTTTTAAAATTGTGTCACGGATAACCAGTTCCGCTTCTTTATCTACGTTTGTTACGAAATCGTTTGAGCCTTTCTGTGAGGTCTCAACCTGAGACATATTTTCACACGCACGTAGGATCACCTTACCCGCGTTACGCGCAGCGCGTACCGCAATGTTTAACATTGGATGCATAGCATTACCTTTGAATTGTAAAAGAACTAAAATTTTTGAGCCGGCGTATTCTAGCGATTTTTCCTGCAAAGTAAATAACCCAGGGTCAAAAAGCGTGTGTTTTTTTTAATCAAAATAGGGAAGTGATTTAAATTCAGACAGTTCTATTGATACGCCATCATGATTGCTTTTCCCCTGTGCCATCCTTTTGATGATCGACCTGAGGTTGGCCCGGATTTTACTATCTGGCCAATTCACGTTTGTGCTAAACTCCGCCATTATTTTTTCCTGAGGCTTAAGACATGGCATTAGAAGACATTCGCATTGTATTGGTTAATACCTCTCATTCTGGCAATATCGGCTCAGTTGCGCGCGCAATGAAAACCATGGGGTTATCGAAACTCTATCTGGTAGACCCGGCATGTGTGGTGGACAGCCACGCCAGTGCGCTGGCAGCTGGCGCAACCGATGTGCTTGGTAATGCAGTGCAGGTGGATAAACTCGAGGACGCCATTGCAGACTGTGCCTTAACCATAGGCACCAGTGCCCGTTCACGCACTTTATCCTGGCCTATGGTTGGCCCGCGAGAGTGTGCCCAAAAGTTGGTTGATGGTGCTGAGCAGACCCCGGTTGCGCTCGTGTTTGGTCGTGAAAATAGTGGCCTTACCAACGAAGAACTACAGCTGTGTAATTACCACGTCTGCATTCCGGCAAATCCGGAATATAGCTCACTGAATCTGGCGATGGCGGTGCAAACGCTGGCCTATGAAACCCGCATGACTTACCTGGATCGACAAGAGCAACCCGTTGAGCAGGATGAGGTTCAATACCCGACATCTCAGCAAATGGCGCTGTTCTACGAGCATCTCGAGTCCACTCTGAATGATACCGGCTTTATTGTTAAGCAGCACCCAGGCATGGTGATGACCAAGCTTAAACGTCTGTTTAATCGCGCGCGCCCGGAAGATCAGGAGCTTAATATTTTACGTGGCATTTTAAGCTCGATAAATAAGTCAATAAAGTGAGTGGGTTAGCGCTTTGGTATGAGATATGCCAAAGTGCTGCAATAATCTCATACGTAAATACTTGACTAAAATACTCAGGTAATTACAATGTCCATAATACCTGAGGAAATTAGTCGGGTATTTTCATAAACGCAGATTGAACACGCTAGGTAAGTACCTACCTACGTGTAATCCGCATAGTGCAGGGCGATTGGTTGTTGGTTAATACTTGACTATCTTAGTCAGGTAATTACAATTTGCGCCTTGATAACTTTTCTGGGGGCACGCATGAAACTGACTTCAAAAGGCAGATATGCAGTGACAGCGATGCTGGACGTCGCACTACACGCAAATATTGGGCCCGTGCCTCTGGCGGATATTTCCGAACGTCAGGAAATATCTCTGTCATACCTGGAACAATTATTTGCCCGTTTGCGTAAACATGGCTTAGTGAGCTCTGTTCGCGGACCGGGTGGCGGCTATTTATTGGGCCGCGACGCGCATACTATTTCGGTCGGCGATGTGATTGCTGCGGTGGATGAATCCGTAGATGCAACCCGGTGTCACGGGGAGGGCGGTGGCTGCCAGAGCGGCATGCGCTGCCTCACGCACACCCTGTGGTCAGATTTAAGTTTGCGTATTGAAGAGTTTTTAAACAGTATTTCCCTCGCCGAGTTAGTCGCCAATTCTGATGTGCAATCTGTTGCAACACGTCAGGACAATGGGGTTAACAGTGCAATGAAGCAATTAGAGAATATTCAAGTGAGTTGCCAGCTGTAAACTGGCGTCTAGCGGAGAAAGAAATGAAATTACCGATATATTTAGATTATGCAGCGACCACTCCGGTTGATCAGCGTGTTGCAGACGAAATGATGCAGTGCCTGACAATGGATGGTAATTTTGGTAATCCAGCCTCACGTTCGCACCGTTTCGGGTGGCAGGCAGAGGAACTGATTGACCAGGCGCGTAACGATATCGCTGATTTGATCAACGCGGATCCACGTGAAATTGTCTTCACCTCAGGGGCAACAGAATCAAATAACCTGGCAATCAAAGGTGCGGCTAATTTCTATCAAAAGAAAGGCAAGCACGTCATTACTGTTAAGACCGAACACAAAGCTGTGCTGGATACCTGTCGTGAACTAGAGCGCCAGGGCTTCGATGTCACTTATATGGAAGTCGAGGAAAACGGCCTGCTGGATCTGAAAAAGCTAGAAGCAGCAATCCGCGAAGACACCATTCTGATCAGCGTTATGCACGTGAATAACGAGCTGGGTGTGATTCAGGATATCACCACCATCGGTGAGATGTGTCGCGAGCGCAAAATCATGTTCCACGTCGATGCCGCGCAAAGTGCCGGTAAAGTACAGATCGACCTGCAACAGCTGAAAGTAGATTTCATGTCTTTCTCTGGTCACAAAGTATACGGTCCTAAAGGGATTGGCGCACTGTATGTCCGTCGTAAGCCGCGTGCACGCCTTGAAGCGCAAATGCACGGTGGTGGCCACGAACGTGGTATGCGTTCAGGTACACTGGCAACCCATCAAATCGTGGGCATGGGTGCAGCTTTCCGTGTTGCTAAAGAAGATTTCGAAAAAGATCATGCCCACATCAGCACGCTGCGCAAGCGTTTGCTGGACGGCGTGATGGATATGGAAGAAGTGTATTTCAACGGTGCGATTGACCAGTCCGTACCTGGCATTGTTAACCTGAGCTTCAACTTTGTTGAAGGTGAGTCGCTACTGATGGCGGTTAAGGACATTGCCGTATCATCGGGGTCAGCGTGTACTTCAGCAAGCCTGGAGCCGTCTTATGTATTGCGTGCCCTGGGTCGCAACGATGAACTGGCACACAGTTCTATTCGTTTTAGCATTGGCCGTTTTACTACTGAAGAAGAAATCGATTATACCGTTAAGCTCATTAAAGACTCGATTGGTCGTCTGCGTGAGATGTCACCGCTGTGGGAAATGTTCAAAGATGGCGTGGACTTAGATGCAGTTGAATGGGCACACCATTAAGCAAATCCGTGTATAGCAAGTTAATACTATAGGCAGGTAGTGAGGAAAGAATTATGGCGTACAGTAACAAAGTAATTGACCACGTGGAAAACCCACGTAACGTGGGTTCATTAGACAAGAATGATCCGAGTGTCGCAACGGGTATGGTTGGCGCACCGGCCTGTGGCGATGTGATGAAGCTACAGATCAAAGTATCTGGTGAAGGTATCATCGAAGATGCGAAATTCAAAACCTACGGCTGTGGTAGTGCCATTGCGTCATCGTCGCTGGTGACTGAGTGGGTGAAGGGCAAGACGCTTGACGAAGCCGGTGAAATCAAGAACACCGATATCAGCGCCGAACTAGAGTTGCCACCAGTGAAAATCCACTGTTCAATTCTGGCAGAAGACGCAATTCAGGCTGCTATCGCAGACTACAAGAGTAAACAGGCAAAGTAAGAGATAACTATGGCAGTGACACTGACAGAGTCGGCAGCAGGCCGAGTACAGACTTTTTTGGCCAACCGCGGTAAAGGCATTGGACTGAGAGTCGGCATTAAAACGACCGGCTGTTCAGGTCTTGCCTATGTACTTGAGTTTGTCGATGAACTGGATGAAGGCGATGAGGTCTTTGAAGAAAAGGGCGTCAAGCTCATCGTCGATGCCAAGAGCTTAGTTTATATCGACGGTACTGAGCTAGACTACACCAAAGAAGGTCTGAATGAAGGGTTTAAGTTCAATAACCCGAATCAAAAGGACGAGTGTGGCTGCGGCGAAAGTTTCACCGTTTAATCTCTCTTGTGATTAATAATTCTAAAGCCCTGCCTTGGTAGGGCTTTGCTGTATTGGATGCGTATGCGATATTTTGAATTATTCGATTTACCTGTCAGCTATCAGGTTGACCTGAACGTTTTAAACCAGCGTTATCTTGACCTGCAACGCGCGGTTCACCCTGACAAGTTTGCCCATCTTGGCGAACGCGAAAAACGGTTAGCGGTGCAACAAACTGCAGAGATCAATGACGCACTGGCGGTGCTGAAACACCCGCTAAAGCGTGCAGAGTACATGTTGAGTGAGCGCGGTGTGGATATTCGTGCCGAGCAACAAACCCTGCAGGATCCGGCCTTTCTGATGCAGCAAATGGAGCTGCGCGAGGCACTGGAAGATATCCAGCATAGTGGCGACCCTGAAGCTGAAATCGAGTCATTTGAAGCGCAAGCCAAACAGCTAGAGCAGCAGTATAGTACTGGTCTGGGTGAGCTTTTAGCGAGCAGCGACGAAAGTGACCTGCATCGCGCGGCGGATCATATTCGCAAACTTAAGTTTGTTTATAAGTTGAAAGACGAGTTGTCTCGAATTGAAGACAGCCTGTTCGACTGATTGATACGGTGTGGCTGCCTATTGCAGCGACAACCAGCTTCACCAAAGTGAAAGAGCATTATGGCATTATTGCAAATTGCTGAGCCGGGGCAGAGCGCGGCACCTCATGAACATAAACTAGCCATCGGGATAGACCTGGGAACCACCAACTCGTTGGTTGCTACGGTCCAAAGTGGCGAAACCAAAACCCTGACCGACATCAATGGCGAGGCGATGTTGCCCTCTGTGGTTCGTTATCACGGTGAGCAGGTAAGTGTTGGTCAGTCGGCGCAGCAAGAAGCGGCACTGGATCCGGAAAATACGCTGATCTCAGTAAAGCGCTTTTTGGGTAAAACGGCCGAAGAAATTGCCAGCAGCTATGGTCAGCTCCCTTACACCTTTGTTGAGCATCAAGGCAGCCTGGCGGTTCAGACCTGTGCGGGCCCTGTCAGTCCGGTTCAGGCATCGGCTGAAATACTCAAATCACTCCATCAGCGCGCGGTTGAAAGCTTTGGTGGTGAGGATGTGATGGGGGCAGTGATCACGGTACCGGCCTATTTTGATGATGCACAGCGTCAGAGCACCAAAGACGCTGCTGAAATTGCGGGTCTTAAAGTACTTCGCCTACTGAATGAGCCAACCGCAGCGGCGGTGGCTTATGGCCTGGATTCAGGTCAGGAAGGCGTCATTGCCGTTTATGATTTAGGCGGTGGTACTTTTGATATTTCTATCCTGCGTCTGAATAAAGGGGTATTTGAAGTGCTGGCCACCGGCGGCGATTCAAGCCTGGGCGGTGACGACTTTGATGCGCTGCTGGTGAGCACTTTTAAACAGCAAACCGGATTAACCGACCTGACTGCCAAAGAGCTGCGCCTGTTCATCAACAAAGCCAAGGCGTGTAAAGAAGCGCTGACCAGCTATGAAACGGTGAACGTGAAGTTGCCTGTGCGCGAGCAGGAATTCACTGTGACCATTACCCAAGCTCAGTTTGCGGACCTGGCAGAGGAATTGGTTAAGAAAACATTGCGTTCGTGCCGCCGCGCGCTCAAAGATGCAGGCGTTGAAAAAGAACAGGTGCTGGAAGTGGTGATGGTCGGTGGTTCAACCCGAATGCCGGTGATCCGCAGCGCCGTTGAAACCTTCTTTGCCAAGCCGCCTTTGACGTCGATTGACCCTGACAGAGTGGTTGCACTGGGTGCTGCAATTCAGGCGGATATTCTGGTCGGCAACAAGCCGGATTCGGATATGCTGTTGCTGGATGTGTTGCCATTGTCGTTAGGCCTTGAGACCATGGGTGGGCTGGTTGAGAAGATCATTCCACGTAATACCACCATACCGGTTGCCCGTGCGCAGGAATTTACCACCTTTAAAGATGGTCAGACGGCCATGTCACTGCATGTGTTGCAGGGCGAACGAGAGCTGGTTGATGACTGTCGCTCTTTGGCCAAGTTCAGTCTTAAAGGCATTCCGCCCATGGCGGCTGGTGCGGCACATATTCGCGTCACCTTTAAGGTCGATGCAGATGGTCTTCTGAGTGTCTCTGCGATGGAAAAATCCACAGAAGTACAGGCTGAAATTCAGGTCAAACCGTCATTTGGTCTGAGCGACGATCAGGTGGCGCAAATGCTCAAAGAGTCTATGAGCAATGCCAAAGAAGATATGCAGGCGCGTATGCTCAAAGAACAGCAGGTTGAAGCGCTGCGTGTACTGGAAGCACTGGAAGCCTCACTGGCGACAGACAGCGAGCTGCTTAATGAGCAAGAGCTGGCTGCACTGCGCAGTGCTATGGCGGAGCTTGACAAAGCACGCTTAACGGCCACCGATCCACAAGCGATCAAAGCGGCAATCGAACAGGTGGATGAAGCAAGCAGTGAGTTTGCATCACGCCGTATGGATGTATCAATTAAACACGCACTGCAAGGTCAGTCGGTAGACGAGGTGTAATATGCCACAGATTATCTTTTTACCCCATGAAGAACTTTGCCCGGAAGGGGCTGCCATTGAGGCTGAATCAGGCAAAACCGTACTGGATGTGGCGCTGAAAAATGGCATCAGCATTCCGCATGCCTGTGAAAAATCCTGTGCCTGTACGACCTGTCACGTGGTGATCCGTGAGGGGTTTGACTCGCTTGAAGAAAGCGATGAGCTGGAAGACGATATGCTGGATAAGGCCTGGGGGTTAGAGGCAGAATCCCGGCTGGGTTGTCAGGCGGTGATTGCCGACGAGGACCTGGTTGTGGAAATCCCTAAATACAATCTCAATATCGTCAACGAAGAACACTAATCTTTGCTGAAACAGGGCCGCATAATGCGGCCCTGTTTAGTTATGGAAGGAGCGCTTGCTATGACACTTATCACCGAACAAGCCCATTCCTGGGTGAATGGCAATCCCTGGCAATCACAGCGGCAGTTAACGGTCCATAACCCGGCTAACGATGTGCCCATTGCGACTGTTTCCATTGCCGACCACGAGGCGGCAGAGCAGGCACTGAATGCCGCACAGGCTTGTTTCGACATCCTCAAACAGCGCCCGGCCCAGCAGCGGGCAGAGGTGTTGTTGCGCTGGTACCACCTTATACTGGACCATCAGGCTGCACTGGCAGAGCTGATGACCACTGAGCAGGGAAAACCGCTCAGTGAAGCACTGGCCGAAGTCAGATATGCGGCGGGATTCGTGCAGTGGTTTGCTGAAGAGGCCCGGCGTGCCTATGGGGAGGTGATCCCATCGCATAGTGCAGGCCATCAGCTGATAACAGTAAAACAGCCGATAGGTGTCGTGCTGGGGATCACGCCCTGGAATTTTCCACTGGCTATGATCACCCGTAAAGTGGCACCCGCTTATGCCGCTGGCTGTCCGTTTATTCTTAAACCTTCCGAAGAGACACCACTCAGTGCCATTGCGCTGGCAAAACTGGCGTTGGAGGCCGGATTTGAAAGCGCCGCTTTTCAGGTTCTGGTGAGCGACGATGCGGCGGCGCTGGTTGCCCCTTTACTGGCCAGTCCGGTGGTGCGTAAACTGACCTTCACCGGCTCTACAGCGGTGGGTAAAAAGCTGCTGGCACTCAGTGCCGATACGGTAAAGCGCACTTCAATGGAACTGGGTGGCAATGCGCCCTTTATTGTGTTCTCCAGTGCTGATGTGCACGAGGCTGTGGCTGGTTTGATGATTGCTAAGTTCAGAAATGGTGGCCAAACTTGTGTGGCAGCCAATCGGGTTTTCGTCCATCAGGATATCCATGAAGCGTTCACAGATGCACTCATTGAGGCGGTCGAGAAACTGCGAGTCGGTGACGGATTAGAGGCGAACACGGATATCGGGCCACTGATCAATGCGAAGGCCAAAGATAAGGCCGAATACTTGGTTGAGGATGCGCTTAGCAAAGGTGCTCAGCGGGTGTTCCAGGGAACAGCAGGCGCTGGTCACTTTATGGCACCGACGATTTTGCGGGGTGTCAGCGAAAAGATGGACATTTACCATCAGGAGATTTTTGCGCCGGTGGTCAGTATCATTGCATTTAGTGATGAATCCAGTGTTGTGCGTCAGGCAAATGATGTAAAAGAAGGGCTTGCCGCTTACTTCTATTCTCAGGATGTGTCTCAGATCCATCGGGTGTCGATGGCGCTTGAATACGGCATGGTCGGGATCAACGAAGGCGCAATTTCAAATCCGGTTGCGCCCTTTGGTGGCGTAAAGCAATCTGGACTGGGGCGTGAGGGGGCCAAAGAGGGACTCCAGGAGTTTCTGGAAAGCAAATACCTGTGCCAGAAGTTTTCTAGCTGATTGTTCCGTATACTGGAACTTTTCTCTGGTTCAGGTGAGTATGATGCGGATAAAACCATCACTTTATCCGCGGTGTCTTTCGATTATTGTTAACAATATCAGGTGGTTAACCTTCTGCTTTTGATTTTTTCTGGTCTTGTTCAGTACCTGTCTGCTATCGCACTTTTTACAACGACTTTTAATTTATGTCGAAGCTATGTACACTAGCCGTTTAATTTTTGAGTGGCTGGAAAATGTCTATGTACAAGGGGAAGGAACCGACTCTGGTGATCCTGGCGGCAGGCCTGGGCACCCGGTTTGGTGGCAATAAGCAAATCGCGCAATTGCCAGACTTTAACTGTACTATCATGGAACTGAGTATTCAGGATGCCTATGCCGCCGGAGTACGTCATCTGGTGCTGGTGATTAACCGTCAGGTTCGTCCGCTGATAGAGCAACAGACTTTGCCGCGCTTACCCACCGCTTTGCAGGTAGACCTGGTTGAGCAGGCCGTTGATAATCTACCTTCGCGCTTTGCCAGTAAAGCGCTATCGCGTGAGAAGCCCTGGGGGACCGGGCATGCGTTGTTATGCGCAAAACCTTATATACCCGGGGCTGCGATAGTGATCACGGCGGATGATTATTATGGTCCAGGTGCTTATGTGCAGCTTGTCCGACATTTTGCTGATGCAGGACAAAATGATATGGCCATTGTGGGCTATCCGCTGGCACAAACTTTGTCACAACAAGGTGGCGTAAATCGCGGAATATGCCAAACTCAAGATGATTACTTACTTGAAGTTGTTGAATATTTGGATATTCAACAAGATAGCACGGCTTTGTCAGGGGTTGCGCCTGATGGCAAGCGTGTAAACTTATCGGGCACCGCACTGGCTTCTATGACTTGCTGGGGCGTTACACAAACGCTGTTAAAGCAGCTGGAGATCGAATTTTCCCAGTTTCTAGAAAGTTATGACAGCGATGTCAAAAGCGAGTATTATTTGCCTGATTGTATCCAAAGCTGTATTCAGCAAGCGCTATTTCAGATCAGGGTTTATAGTGCATGTGATCGCTGGTTTGGTATCACCTATAAAGAAGAATTAAAGAGTGTCTCAGGATTATTATATGAACTACGTCACGGATGAGCCTATCACCTGCCACCATATAGAAAGTGGCAATGAGGTAACAATGAAAAATCGTGTAATTGCAGAGGTCTTGTCGCAGCAATTTGGCTTGCAGGGCGAGTCTGTTTCTCTACGTCCTATCGGTAATGGACATATTAATACAACGATGTTGCTAAAAAACAAGCAGCGCGCTTTGGTTGTGCAAAAACTCAATACCGGTGTTTTTCCAGAGCCTGAGCAATTAGTAACAAATGCCAGAAAAATAGAGCAACACTTGGTAAGCAAAGCACGTGACGGTGACTATGAACTGGCGATCATTCGCCACGTACCGACTCTAAAAGGTGAGTATCTTGTGCACATTGAAGGTGAAGTCTGGCGTGCACTGGAGTTCATTGGGGGCAGTTATAGTGAAGATGTGGTCGACACTGAAATCAAAGCGAAAGTCGCGGCCAATGCATTTGGTCAGTTTGCAGCGGCATTAGATGACTTTGATGCAACACAGTTACATCATGTGATCCCGGACTTTCATAATCTCGCTATGCGTATAGAGAAATTTGAGGAGACACTCAGCCAGGATCCTCAGGGGCGTGCAGCCTTGTGTCAGGCAGAAATTGCTTTTTGCCGGGCGCAGTTTTCGCTTGCTCAGGAAGTTGAGGATGTCGAAGCGCAATTACCGCTGCGAGCTTGTCATAACGATACTAAGATCAACAATATGTTGTTCTGTTCAGAGTCAAATAATGCACGTGCGGTGATTGATCTGGACACCTGCATGCCTGGTTACTGGCTCTATGATTTTGGTGATATGGTCAGAACATTTTGCTCTCCTGAAGCGGAAGATTCAACCAACCTGGCTAATGTCCGGGTACGTGAGGAAATTTTTGCGGCTTTGGTGAAGGGATATAAAGGACCTTTATCGGCCAGTCTGACAGACACCGAGAAGCAGAGTTTTATACTGGGTGCGAAAGTCATGCCGTTTATGATTGGCCTGCGATTTTTGACGGATTACCTTGATGGTGATAACTACTTTGCCACCAAGCACGCGGAGCATAATCTACAGCGAGCGCAAAATCAGTTTGCGCTCTACCAGGATATTGTCGCCAAGCAAGACCAGCTAAGCGCCATTATGTCGAAAATATAAGTCCACAAGTCATAATCCATCGGCACGACAGGTGGTTTTGGTTGGTTGTACCCTATCAGTAAAAAGCGCCGAAACGCGCTTTTTTTATGGCTAACAGAAAACTCTGTACCGATTAAATATCTATTTGTCGCAATGTTTTTGCAACGCAGAATACAATCCGTTAGCGTGCAGAGGACGTATCTTCGAGGACAATAATAATGACAAATTTAAATCGCCGTGATTTTCTCAAGGCAGCGGGCGTTGCGGCGGCCGCCGGGGTCGTTTCAGGTTGTACACAAACTAACGTGGATCCGGTGCAGGCCGTCCCTGAGCGGCAGGGGAAATCCGTGATTGGGCTGATTGCGCCAAAAATGGAGCGCGTACGAGTTGGCTTTATCGGGGTCGGTCAGCGGGGCTATGGTCATGTAAAACGTATGAGCCATATTGAAGGCGCAGACATTGTTGCCCTATGTGACACGCATGATGAAGTGTTGCAGCGCTCGGCGAGTTATTTAGCGGGGCGAGGAATGAAGGTGCCGGCCTTATATCAGGGCTCTGAATTTGCGTACCGTGAAATGCTTGCCCGGGACGATATTGACATCGTGATTATTTCAACCCCGTGGCGCTGGCATGCCCCAATGGCTGTGGATACCATGGAAAGTGGCAAGCATGCGTTTGTCGAGGTGCCACTGGCCCTGACAGTTGAAGAGATGTGGCAGCTGGTCGATACCGCCGAGCGGACCCAGAAAAACTGTATGATGATGGAAAACGTCAACTATGGTCGCGACGAGTTGATGGTGCTGAATATGGTGCGACAGGGGTTGTTTGGGGAGCTATTGCACGGCGAAGCCGCCTATATCCATGAACTGCGCTGGCAGATGAAAGAGCTGGAACACAAAACCGGCTCCTGGCGTACGCAGTGGCACACTAAACGCAATGGTAATCTCTATCCCACTCATGGTCTTGGCCCGGTTTCTCAGTATATGAATATCAACCGGGGCGACCGGTTTGATTATCTGACGTCCATGAGCTCCCCGGCACTAGGCCGTGCGGCTTATGCTGCGCGTGAGTTTGCGCCGGACCATCAGCGCAACCAGTGGCGATATGTGGCCGGGGATATGAATACCACTTTGGTAAAAACGGTTAAAGGACGCTCTATCATGATCCAGCATGATACGACGACGCCGCGCCCTTACTCCCGACACAACCTGATCCAGGGTACCAATGGGGTGTTTGCCGGGTTCCCGAATCGCATTGCACTGGAACAGGGCGGCACAAAGTCGTTTCATGAGTGGGATGAAGATATGAGCGCCTGGTATGCCAAATACGATCATCCTCTGTGGTTAAAAATGGGGGCCGAAGCGGAACGTAACGGCGGTCATGGTGGTATGGACTTTTTAATGTTCTGGCGGATGATCTATTGTCTGCGAAACGGTGAACCTTTGGATCAGGATGTCTATGATGGCGCCGCCTGGTCTGTGATCTCGCCCTTGTCAGCAATATCGGTCGCTAATCGCAGTGAGTCAGTCACCATTCCGGACTTTACCCGAGGGGCCTGGCAAAGTGCACAGCCTCTGGGGATCGTCGGCGCCTAGCAGTGTGTCTTCGGCACAGATCATTCCGGTTAGGTATGATACAATCGACAGGCCCTCATGCGGGGCCCGTTTCAGGTTGATACTCATACCCGGAGGTAGATTTGCGCGCAACAATAATCACACAGCTCACAGTGTGCCTTGTGTTAATGGTCATGACTGCGATGGCAGGCTGTGGTGTAACACAACAGGCCCATCAATCTTCACAAGCACCCAGTGTGCTAAAACAAACGCTCATTGACTATATAAGTACTTATCAGGCACGTCAGAACTTTGAGCAATTCTTATCTTTTTATGCCGACGAGGTGCAGCTGGAAGACATGCATTACGGCTTTGCCGTAGAAAACAAGCAGGCTTTGGCTGAGTTTTTTAACTGGTCAGCCGGTAATGTAAAAATTCTGGACGGTGAGCAGACTTTTACATTGAGTGAGGTGATCCTTGACGAGCAGCAACGGCGCGCCGTGATCCGTGGCACTTATGTCCGCTTTGAGTATGAAGGGCGAGAAATGGGACCGTGGCGCTTCACAACCGTGTTACACTTTAATTCTGACAACAAGATCACCTATCAGCAGGACTGGATCAATTATTGGCCCCGTTCATTAACCGATGGTGGTCGCAACTTAAATCATACTGCAAACTAATCCTTTATTATTCTGGCGAGGACACTGAGATGCAACTCTCTGTTGAGATCAGCAAATATCCATTACATTCTGACTATATCCCTTTTATTAAAGATTTTATCGAGCGCCTCAATCAGCATCCACAGCTCAAAGTACAGACCAATACTATGTCTACCCAGGTCTTTGGTGAGTATGAACTGTTGATGCGCACCTTATCGGCAGAAATGAAGCGCTCATTTGAGCAGTTTGGTCGAATCGTGTTTGTCTGCAAGTTCATCAGTGGCGATCTGTCTCCCCAGTCATGATGCAGTGGCTCATTGAAACCCTGGCCGGGTTTACCGCGATGTCGGTGTGGGAATATCTGGCCGTGATTTTATCCGCAGCGTATTTGTTGCTGGCTATCCGGGAAAACTCCTGGTGCTGGCCTGCGGCCTTTGCCAGCACCTTTATCTACACGGTGATGTACTGGAATGGCGCATTGCTGATGGAGTCCTTGCTGAACTTTTACTACATGTTTATGGCGGTAGTGGGGTGGTGGATGTGGCGCAGCGGCAGGCAAGATACGTCACTGGCGATTGTTTCCTGGTCTTTATATCGACATAGCATCATCATCCTGAGTACCTTAGTTGTGGCACTGGCCATCGGCTATGTGATGGATAATTACACCCATGCTGAACTGGCCTATCTGGATAGCCTGACGACGTGCTTTGCCGTGGTGACCACCTACCTGGTAGCCCGCAAGGTGCTGGAAAACTGGTTGTACTGGATAGTGATCGATGCCGCGTCGATGTACCTCTACTATCTCAAAGGCTATTACCCGACTCTGGTGCTATTTGGTTTTTACACCGTCATGGTCTGCTGGGGTTATGTACGCTGGTATGAAGTACATCAACGAAAAGAGGGTAAACCCCTTGCCGCCTTGTGATACGCAGTTGAGGGCGCTGATCAGGCAGGCCTTCCCTGAAATGGCAATTCACTCGCTACGCCCACTCAACAAAGGCTTAAGTAACAAAAATTACTTTCTGGAGCAGGCGCAGCAGGGGTTTTTGCTAAAGCACTACTCAGGCACTCTGCCTGTCAAAGCACTGGATGCACAGTCACAGCTGGCTCAGCTTGGCGTGGCACAGCCTTTAATTGGGTACCATGCAAAAACCCGGCTGGCGTTATTTGAGTTTATGGATCAGAGTGATGACGCAATGTTGCTCAGCGATGGCTTGTTAGAGCAGCTACACATGCTACATAGTCTTGCACCGCCCCGGGTGGGGAAGCTTGACCTGTATGGCGCGCTCACTGAAGCAGGTCAGGTACTGGCCTGCTCAACACAGGTTGCACAGTTAGGTCAGCTGCTGGCTCAGTATGAGGCTGATATGTGTTTTTGTCATAATGATCTGGTTAAAGACAATATCCTGGTAACGGCGCAGGGGCCTGTATTTATTGATTTTGAGTATGCACAATACAACGATCGGTATTTTGATTTGGCGGCATTATGTGTGTCTTTTGCCTTGTCTGTGGCTGACGGGCATAAGATGCTCGAGCGGTACTATCGCCTGGCAAAACTGCCGCTGCCAGGATATGGCGGAAAAAAATTGACCAGCTATGTACAAGCTTACCTGTTACTTTGTATTGCATGGTATCAGCAGCGTGATTTAAAGCGGTACATCGGCCCTTTACAGAGCCAACTTAAGGTGTGGCAGAGCTAGTTGCTTCGCAGACAGCTGAGGCCCGAGGATCATTCGGGCACTATCATTGTCTGGTGTCGAAGTTCTGCCGGGCAGTAGCTTGTTTCGCAGTTAAATCCCTCCTAAACGCTGCGCCAGCTCTTTGTATTTTTCAACGTCGTCTTTGTCAAAAATAGGTTCGCCCTGATCATCCTGCTGTTTGGCAACCAACAGGTTCTCTCGTGCCAGTCGTCTGACACGCTCCACTTTAACATCTAAAAATTCAGCAACTTGTTCAGTGGTCATTGGAGTCATAATACGGTCCTCTCAGATGATGTCGTGTTAATACAGGGAGACCAATTTTCCGCATATCAACAGGTCGTCATTATTGTTATTGTTCTAAGCATAGTTAAATATCGCGAATTTCGCTCTGTGTGAAGTCTTTTTTCGAGTTTTAGGCCATAAATTAAGCATATAGACAACAATGACTGGTATTTGCCACAGGATATGATTATTATTGGCACCACTAAGATGATGCTCTCGTGGTGAAATGGATATCACGTGGCCCTCCGGAGGCCAAGTTCTAGGTTCGATCCCTAGCGAGAGCGCCATTTTACGTTACCCTCGCAATTGCAAATTCCACCCACTATATCCATTTTCGACGTTTAAACAAGATGGCAACGGCAACGGTTAGTATCACCAGCGCAATCACGAAAATGCTAAATGACCAGGGGTGCTCGGTGCCCGGAATGCCACCAATATTGACACCCAACAGGCCAGTTAAAAACCCCAAGGGTAAAAACAACGCTGCGACCACCGACATAATATACATGCGCTGATTAAGCTGTTCATTAAGCTGATTGGCAATACTTTGCTGCAGCACCTGCGCCCGCTCAATGCTGGCTTCAAGCTCTTCGATATAGCGGCTCAGGGTGTTATTGGCTTCGCCGAGCAAGCGGCGCTGCTCGAGGTTCAGCCAACTCACCTTAGTATCAATTAAATCATAGATAGCCTGACGCTGGGGTTTAATATAGCGTTTTAAAGAAATAACCTGACGTCTCAGCAAGGTTATTTGGTGATAGTCGGGCTGGCATTCTTCTTTGTCCAACTGCTCTTCAAATTCGTCCAGCTGTTCTTCGACTTGCCATAATGTATCCTGCATTCGGTGCGTCAGGCGATCAATCAACGCACAGATCAGATCACTGATGGTATTGGCTCCGGCGCCATCCAGCAGCGCGTTGCGTAGATCTTCGATAGAGATCAACACTCGTTTGCGGCAGGTGATGAGCACGTTTTTACTGACAAAGCAGCGCACTGAGACCATATCTTCCGGGTTTTGCCTTGGGTTGAGGTTGACACCGCGCAAAAACAGCAACAATCCATGATTGGCACGGGTCACACGAGGGCGCGTTTCTTCGGCGAGTAAGGCTTGCCATTCCCACTCTTGCAGAAAATCCAGCTGACTTAGAAAGTGCTGAACCATCTCGCTGGTATAGTCAAAGTGCAGCCACACAGGCGCATCGTCTTTGAGCGCCTGTGCCAGATCTGTTACCGGAGTTGCGCCACCCTGACCATCGAGTACGAGCGCATGAAGTAAACCTTCCATTTTATCACCTACACATAAACTGATGTGTTTATCATTGGTCAACTTAGGGGTTTTGGCAATCAGTATTGTAATATTTTACCGAGCACCTGGTTAACCGTCCGCACGACGTCATCGCGGCATTGGTTGATGAAAAAGTGACCACCATTAAAGTAATGAATGTCAATCTGATGTTCACTTAAATCCTGCCAGCTGTGCAGCTGCTCTGTGCTGATCTCAATATCATCATGGCCATGGAATACTGTGATTGGGCACGGCAGACGGGTCGCCTGCGCCTGATAGCATTCGGCAATCTGAAAATCTGCTCTGAGTAAGGGCAGCAATAATTCCATCAATTCTCTGTGTTGCAACAGCTCCTTTGGTGTGCCATTGAGTTTGAATAGTTCTTCAACAAAGGCATCATGGGGGAGATCATAAATAGGTTCTTTTACCGAGCAGGTATGGGGGGCACGGCTACCCGATGCGATAAGGTGACACGGTAGCGGTGCATTTTTCTCGACCAGATGTTTTGTGACTTCAAAAATCACCCGGCTACCTAAACTGTGGCCCATCAGCACATAAGGTTTCTCTGTCAGAAAGGCCTGGTGAGATAACAACTCACTCACCTTGTGTTGCATCTCGACGTGAGCGACTTCACCCATTCGCGCACCGCGGCCTGGAAATTGCAGAAGAACCAGTTCTACCTCAGGAGGCAACGCACTACTCCAGGGCATATAAATAGCTGGTGAGCCACCTGCATAAGGAAAGCAAAACAGCCTGAGTTTGGCATTGGGGTTGGGTTTAGGTATTACAAAAAGCTTGCTGTTCATGATGATATATCTTTTTCTGAAATTGGGAACTATCCTACCAGACGAGCTCCAATCAAGTCATTTTATTCAAGCAATATTCACATCACTGTTATCCGGAGATTGCCAGGGCCGATGCCAAAATGCTGAATAATGTTTTACTTACCACTGTTATGCCGGATTCGGGGTGTTAAAGCAGTGAATGGTAATGCGACACAGAACCGGATTGACGACCCTATTCCTTTTGATCGTTTGGTTTTTATCAATGAGGTCGTTTCAGTGGATCAATTTAAAGTCTGCGGAAGATACTTTATTGTGTAAATCGGGATAAATGTCGGGTGGAGGTGAAAGTAGAAACGACAGTGCTTGCAACACAGTGAATGCCTTCGACCAATGTGCTGCGCGCGACAGGGACTGTTGCAGTGCCAGACTAACGCTGACAATAGCAAATCAAGGGGACTCAGCTGGATGCAGTGACCAAGAGGGCATTCAGATAGTCGGCGCTTTGAAAGCGGTGCGTTGCAGTGTCATTCAGTTTGACCGATATTCTGACGGGATGTTCGCCCCTGAATACACAAGGAAGCACTCAGCTTTCTGTCAGTGTAAACGTGATACACAAAGCAGCTCATGCTCAGTTTAATGCCATCGAATACAAGCCAGCCAGAGCGGGTTGTTTAAATTGTCACCGCAACAGGTGGTTACTATAAGAAAAATCAACTTCAATTGAAGATAATAAGTCCGTAAAATCGCCGCGAACAGGGGCCGGGCGTCTGAGCTAACTGGTAACACAACCGTGCTGTTTTTCTCTGGGCAGTTAAACAATACAGCGCATTCAGTAGCCAGATATGACTGAGCCGTCGACTATCAAACGCATATGGATTGCAGTTAGGGCCCTTATTTGGTACAAAGTGTGTGCCTAAAGCGTAAAAAATGTCTCACTACCTTATCCGTTACAACCCGTTTGTTCGGAGTTACATCTCTATGGTCATTTTTACATTTGCAATAGTTTGGTAGCCAATATGATGAGGAATAAACAGCGATCATCGTTGAATACGCTATAGTTTCGTTATGAAAATAATGGTAAGGTTCGATTCGAAAGTATAATAACTCATTTTGTGAGGTAAAGGAAGTATGAATAATAATAAAAAAAAGAAAAATAAAAGTTACATTTTCGAGGTAAAAAAAGCGCTCTTAATGGGATATAATTTGGGGAGAAAAGATGAGTCCGAAGGGGTCTACATCGATGAAGAGGCCTTGGTTTCATTTTACTTAGAAGAAAAAGTGAAGTTATGATCCAGCGGTAACATGCGTCTACCGTCACTATCAAGTCTGCAATGCTCAGCAAAAGTCACAAGTCAATAAACAGAACAAACCGTTGCTTATTATCAACCCAGTTCTGGAAAGCAAATTAGGAGTTTGTATTGATATCGGATACTGTTCATGTATGGATATGTGACCTGAAGCACCGCAGACTTGCACTGCAAGGTGAGCCTGATCCACTGAAGATACTGAATCAGGCTGAGCTGAACCACTATTCTTCTCTTGGAGACGAAGCGCAGAAAATTGCCTATTTGTATTCAAGAGTTATGTTACAGCGATTACTAACTGATTGTTTCATAGGAAGTAACAGAAACATTTCAGTGTCTAAAAATGCGAACGGTAAACCAGTGTTACTGGGGCCGGAGAAGGACATTGAAAACCTTCATATCAGCATAAGTTATACTGAGCACTGGGTTGCTGTTGCACTAGGGAAAGTTGCAGCAATGGGTATCGATATCGAGTGTATTGATCAGCTTTTTGCAACAAAAGAAATTGCCCAACGCTTCTTTCATAAAAATGAAGTGAGTGATTTATCCAGGCATCACACAACGTACCCGTTTCGCTTTGCGCAGTTTTGGACCTTGAAAGAGGCCTTTCTTAAATGTACTGGCACCGGGTTGGACATGCCGCTGGATTCGATCGAATTTGCGCTGGATGCAAAGCAGATCGTCTATAAAATTCATGATCGTCAATATGACGGGCAATATCAATTTTCTCAGTATCTGTTGAATAATGAGGTATGTTTATCTGTCTGCACCAGTCCGATGGGAGGAGATAAGGTTACATTGAGAGTTAGTGCTTTTCCTACAGATACAACTGACACCCCTGGGTTGTGTACTCAGCTTGGTGACTGCTGAGCGAATTGCAATTGTTAACATGCGCTGGTCTGCTGATAGTTGCGCCAGGAAGCAGGGAATATCAGCTGTTATCAGTATCAGCGTAAATAGAAGCTGTATGGCGAACATAGCCTGATCGGCGAAGGAGTTATGCTGGATTACGGTCGGGATCCCGGTATGTCAGTGACTGTCATAAGTGGCACTGAAATTATTTATACTGCATTGATTTTAATAAAAAGATTTATTATTGATTAATTGGTAGTCGCTTCTTGGGTGAGTCAGATGTACAACTCACATAGTGGATAAAAGGATGGTTTGTAATATTTTTATAGTAATTAAGTTGTAATCAGATGGGGGCCCCACACGTCGTATTCGTAATTTGAAGCAAACTTTGATTTAGCATTTTACCTTTACTTCACTTTAGTGTTTAATACCGATACTAAGTATTTTCGTAAACAACAGGTGCTATGCCTGTGATACTAGCAACCCATTGGATAAACCTCTGTCTCATGCGTGAGACACTTAAGGTTTCTTTGTTGTGTTTAGACACTTAATCGCTATTGTGTAGTTACATGCTTCCAGAAAGTAAATCTTGGTTATTAACTAAGTTGACGGAAGAACTCAATTCAATGTTTCTCTGCAATTTCAGTGTGTTAAGGTGGGGTTGCTGTATGTACTTAGATGCGAGGAGAACGTAAATAGCAAACTGATACGGGTATTGAAAAGTCGTCTTTCTGTCGAAACAGCTAACCTGCAGCTTATTATAAACACACTGAGCATGAGCGCATTGCAACATGCTGGCGTAATAACTAACTACTAATTTCAGAAAATTGTGATGGATGTAATTAAAAAAAAATCAAGTAAGTCAATTAATAAAAAGTTGGCTCTGGCAATACTCTTAGCGATTGGTGTAGGACTCGTTTGGTATTTTTTGAAACCGTCAACCCTCGCATCGTTTTCGGTAGACAGAAACCGTTTAACCATCGCAAAGGTCAATACGGGTCAATTTGATGTCAAAATCGCGGCAATCGGCACCCTGGTCAGTGATAAAGTACAGTGGGTAACTTCGACGGTAGATGGGGTTGTGACCGAAGTGCTTGTGCGTCCGGGAGAAGTCGTTGAGCGAGGCCAGGTGATGGCTATTCTTTCCAACCCTCAGGTTAAACAAGAAATGGATGAACTGTCCTGGGATATTGAATCACAAGAAGCGGCATATCAGGCTGAGCAGATAAAGACAGAAACTGAGCTATTGCAATCTGAATATCAATTTTACAAGACTCGGATGTCATTTGAAGAAGCCAAAATGCGCTTTGAAGCCTATGTAAAGCTTGAAGCATCGGGCGATCTTTCGGTTTCAAACCTGGAATTTCAGCAGGCCAGGTTAAAAAAAGAACAGTTAACAGAGTCTATCAGAATAGAAGAAAAGCAGCTGCAACAGTTAAGGCTGAGTTTAAATGCATTGCTCGATGCTGAAGTAGCGGCATTAAATAAGTTGAAGAAAAAATACCAACGTGCCAAGGAGCAAGTCGAAGCGCTGACAGTCAGAGCGAGTGCTTCTGGTATCGTGCAAGAAATGCCCTTGGAGTTGGGGCAACGGGTCAACATTGGTGATATGGTTTCAAAACTTGCTAACCAGGAAGATTTGATTGCAAGGTTACAGGTCCCTGAGCACAAGATCAGCAAAGTGGCAAAGGGTCAGAAAGTTCAGGTTGATACTCGCACCTCAGTGATCAACGGAGAAGTCTTCAGAATTGAACCCAGAGTGGAAGGGGGGAATGTCAGTGTGGATATTCGGCTACCGGCTGAGTTACCCCAGGAAGCACGCTCAGACTTGAGCATCGACGGTGAAATTTTTATTGCCGAAAAAGCAGACGCCATGTTTGTCCGCAGACCGGCATTTTTTCAAGAAAATCAGGAAATGATCGTTTACAAGGTAGACGAGTCTGAGTCTTTTGCCGAGCAGGTAAAAGTTAAATTCGGCATTTCTTCCAGCACTGAAATTGAAATAGTCGAAGGACTACAGGCGCTGGATCGCATCATTATTTCCGAACAAAACAATTTTGAAAGATTTGAACGGATTGCCCTTAAATAGACTAATAAGAAAAAGGTATATGGCATGAACCCCCTCATTCACTTAGATAATTTCAGTAAAGTATTTTCAACTGAAGAAGTTGATACTCATGCACTGCAGAGCATCAATTTGTCCATAGACAAAGGCGAGTATGTCATTATCACAGGCCCTTCAGGTTGTGGAAAGTCTACACTTTTATCTATGCTTGGCCTGCTGGACAATGGTTCATCAGGTAGTTACAAGCTTGGAGAGAAGGAAGTAACAGGTCTCAATGCGTCAGAAAGGGCAAGGGTACGCAATACAGATATTGGCATCGTGTTTCAGTCATTCAACCTGATCAGCGACTTAACCGTGGCAGAAAATATCGGCTTGCCAATGACTTATCGCAAAGATATTGCAAAGAAAGAGCAAAAAGAACGAATAGAGAACGCGCTTCAGCAAGTAGATATGTCGCATCGTGCGAATCACTATCCCGGGCAACTATCAGGGGGACAGCAACAACGTGTCGCGGTCGCCAGAGCAATCGTGAGCAGCCCTTTAATACTGCTTGCTGATGAACCTACCGGTAACCTGGATAAAAAGAATGCCGAAGCGGTGTTGGCACTTTTTGATAAATTGCACAAGCAAGGCACTACCATCTGTATGGTTTCCCACGATGTAGACGTAGCCAGGCACGCACAACGTGTCGTCCGCATGCTAGACGGAAAAATAGAAAGTGACAGTGGCCAGCAAGCAGCGATAGTGGCTTAGAGGTTAATTACTATGAATGGGATGATCCTCGATATAAAGTATGCGCTGCGCCTGATGCTGCGCAATCCAAAGTTTACGATTCTGACACTGTTTGTGATGACAACCGGTCTGACTCTCTCGATCTTTCTTATGTCATTCTTACCGACGTCGGTTTCTGCAACGATGCCGTTTGAAAATGGTGAAAAGTTGCGCCGGATCGATGCGATGTCTAAGGACTTTGTTTACAACACGCCTTTCATTACCCTGCACGAAGCCGAGTTTATTGCAGAGAATAGCAATAACTGGGAAAAAATGGGGGTTTTCACCCAGCGAGATGTCAGTCTTGGAATTGGTGAACGTGCCATTTCCTACAACGCTACGTTTGCACAATCTGAGTTTTTCGAAGTGTCTGATGCCGTTCCTCTGATGGGCCGTTTGTTCGATACCAAAGATCTGTCTTCCGGGGCTTCTCCTGTTGTGATTATAGGTTATCCAGTGTACCAGAAGTTTTTTGCACAACAGGATGACGTAATAGGGCAAAAAATTCGTGTGAATGGCGTGCCAACCACCATTATTGGCGTCATGCCAGAGTCCTATAAATTTCCAGATGCTGCTGAAATCTGGCTGCCACTCACTGAGCGGGCAACAGACTTTACGTTTCCTGAGGGCAGTCGCGTGATTATGTTTGGCCTGTTAAAAAATGGCATAACTGATCAGCAAGCTAACTTTGAAGTAAAACAGCTGGCGCGCGAGTTCCACAACAACCAACCCAAATCAGACAACTCCGGATCTGTGCATGTTTGGAGCTTTCAGGACGCCAAAATGGGAGATGGTCATGAAAAGCTCGAACTGGCCATGCAACTGTGTGTCGGCTTTATTCTTATTCTGTGTTGTATAAACGTCGGTAACTTGTTGTTTTCTCGTGCAATTGAAAAAGGTAAAGAGACCGCGATCCGAATTGCCATCGGAGCACCTCGTAGTCGTCTTATTTCTCAAATCATGTGGGAAAGTGCCATCATCTGCGTGGTCTCCGGCTGCATATCTGTCGCTATTGCCAGTGTGTGGCTGGACATAGTGAACGAGCGCTTACCGACATTATTACCATTTCCCGTGCCTTTTTGGTTCGATATTCGCATCACGGGTTTCAGTATTTTAATGGCAGTTTTGTTAGTCATAGTAACAGCCGTAATCACGGGTATTTTGCCCGCGGTCAAAGCGACGGGAGGGAACTTTAACGATGTGTTGCGCGCAGGCACCAGAGGCGCACAAAGCAAATCGCAAGGCCGGGTAAGTAAGGTCTTGGTCATTGTTGAAATCCTGCTTTCTTGTACGCTATTACTGGCCTCCACCGCGATGGTGAAGACTATTTTTGACCAGCACCGAACTGACTACGGAGCCGATATTGACAATATTTTGCGCGCCAATGTGACGTTACCGGACACCTATGACACCGCGAAGAGGCAAAGATACTACGATGATTTATCTGGCTTATTACAGCGGGATGCAAGAGTGGAGAGTCTGTCCCTAAGCACTAATCTCCCCAGCGAAACAGCCTGGTATGCAAAGGTCAATATTGAGGGTAAAAACTATGGAACCAATCAGTTTGATGCTGCCCACAATGTGTTTGTCGATGAAAACTATTTCACAACTTTTGGGATTGAACTGTTGGAAGGGCGTGATTTTAACCAACACGACAGGCCTGACACCACGTTAGTGGCCGTCGTAACGGAAAACTTTGCGAAGCAGCACTGGCCAGACGAATCGGCGGTGGGTAAGCGAGTTAAGATCCTGGCCAAAGATCCGGTCTGGTATACAGTCGTCGGTGTGGTAAATAAAGTTGTACACGGAAAGGAGAACCGCTGGACGAAATCCAGAGGCACTGTGTATATCAAGTTAGATCAGAACCCCAAACTGGGTATTCGCATTGCACTGAAAACAACGGGTGATCCCTATGAGCTCAGTGAAACGATCGTCAAGGCCTCGTCACAGCTCGATTTTAATGCGCTTGCGTTTGACATTAACTCATTGCGGTACAACGTAAATAAACGCATGGCGGCGATGGATTTTGTGAGTGAAATGTTCCTTATTATTGCGATTGCGTCTTTGATCATCGCTTTTTCCGGGATCTACGGTGTGGTGTCAAAATCTATTTTCCAAAAACGCCACGAAACCGGAGTGAAAAGGGCTATTGGTGCACAAAATGCCGATATCTATAAGTTTTTCATGGTATCTAGCGCTAAGCAGTTGTTTGTTGGCCTTTTACTGGGTATGCCGTTGGGGATCTTCACGCTGCAAATGCTGGGCTCCACTGGGGTTGCAGAGATGCACAATATTCTTTTGATAGGTATTCCGGTTTCGATTGTATTGATCATTGCATTAGCAGTTGTATTACCCACCAGAGCCGTTTTACAAAAAGAGCCTAGTGCGGCTTTAAGGCACGAATAGTGTCTATGCCAGTGCCTGGCAGAGTCGTCAGGTACTGGCATAGCAGTGAAATCTGGCGGTAATCTCTGTGCTGAAGTGTTTCATCGGTACGGTTAAAAAGTGTCGTCGCAGTTTTCGTATTTTAATTTTGGCATTCACAAATAGCGTCCACATGCAGGAAGGCTTCCTGACATCAGATTAAGGCTATTTATCCACCATATTGAGTGTGTGGTATTTGCACACAATGTTAGTTTAATAGGTAAAATCCATGGATTTTCAAAACAATTCTGTTTCAGCGGATCGCAAGGCTCTGCTTAAAGCAATTCTTGAAAAAAAAGGCATTTCAAATAATAAAACAGCCACGGAAATTCCTAAGCGGAGCACGTTGACTCCGGCTCCGGCCTCTCTTGCCCAGCAGCGAATGTGGTTGCTGGAGCAAATTGAATCAAATCGCGCTGTGCAAAATATGTCGGGTAAGTTGAATATCGATGGAGATCTGGACACTCAAAAATGGTGCGAGACATTTCAGGTTTTAGTACAACGCCATGAAATATTGAGAACCCACTTCCAGCAAAGAGAGGGGGCAGTGTGTCAGATCATTGCACCGCGTTGCGACATGCCTCTGGAGGTGATCGATCTGTGCGGAAATTCCGTTGCTCAGCAACAAGCGGTGCTCACTGAATGCGAAACGGAAGAAAGCTTGCGACCTTTTGACCTCGAGCACGGGCCTTTGCTCAGAGGTAAACTCATTGCTTTAGAGCGCAATAAACATGTGTTCTATTTGACTATGCACCACATTATTTCAGACAGTTGGTCTCTGGGCGTGCTCTTTCAGGAAATACAAGCCATTTATCAATCATTGATTGATCCTGAGGCAAGTTTACACCCGGCACCACAACTGCAATATGCCGATTTCGCATGCTGGGAAGGCCGTGACGACAAGGCATCGACTGGGGTTGAGTACTGGCGTAAGCACCTGGAAGGCGCGCCGGAGCTGCTCAGTTTACCGACTGATTTTGCCAGACCTGCGCAGCAATCTTTTAACGGTCAGCGTATCAATGTCGCAATAAACCCTTGTCTCACGCATGGTCTGAAACAGCTCGCCAGAAAGCACAATCTTACGCTATTTCAGCTCTTGTTTGCCGGCTGGAGCGCGACTCTGTCTAAGTTAAGTGGGCAGTCAGACGTTGTGCTGGGGGTGCCGGTAGCGGCACGGGGTAACAAAGCACTGGAAAACATGATTGGGTTATTCACCAATACACTGGCAATACGCAATAACGTTCCATCAGGGGCGTCCATTTTGCAGTATCTGCAAGACACTAAAAGCAATGTTGTTAATGGCTTTGGGCATCAGGATGTGGCATTTGAGCGGGTCGTTGAAGCGTTACAGCCATCGCGTAACATGAGTCATAGTCCAGTTTTCCAAAGTTTGATTGTGTTGCAAAGTGCGCCGACTGCTCAGGCCGCTTTACCGGGACTGACAATCGACATGACTGAGGTTGCCAGTAATTCGGAGCTCTTTGATTTATCTTTGAATTTGGAAGAAAAGGGCGATCAAATAGTTGGCTGGTTGAATTTTGCTACCGATCTCTTTTCGGACAGCACCATCAGCACTTGGTTTTCTTATTTTAACAATGTGCTCAATCAGTTTGTCATCGATGAGCATCAGCAGCTGGCTGATGTAAGCTTAATGACAGAAAGTAACAAAGCGCGCATCTTACAATCCCGGAATGACACGGCGGGACCTTTATCAGAGAGGGAGCAGATCACCGACAGGCTGGAGTCAGTCGCGGTATCTCAGGCAGACAAAACCGCGCTTCTATTTCGAGATAGCACGGTCAGTTTTGCACGGCTGAACGGACAGGCGAATCAGCTTGCCAGACATTTACTGGCACAGGGCATAAAGCCTGCAGACAGAGTCGGTGTTTGCCTTGAGCGCTCAATTGATATGGTCGTTGCGCTTTTGGCTGTGTTGAAGGCCGGGGCTGTTTATGTGCCTTTGGATCCGGCTTATCCAGTCGCCAGACTCAATTACATGCAAAATGATGCGGCACTCAGGGGGATTATTACTCAAGCAGAGCTCAAAGAGATCTTATCTGCGGATACGCAGCAAGCGCTGATTCAGACGGTGCTGGACGACGCGAATACGCTCGCAGCGATTGCTGAGCAGTCTGCCGACAATTTGAACATCACACCGGAGCGGGACAATCATAACCTGGCTTATCTCATTCATACTTCAGGCTCCACCGGCCAGCCCAAAGGCGTGATGGTAACGCATCGCAACGTTATCAATTTCTTCAATGCACTGGACAATCATTTTGGTGTCAGTGAATCATCCGGTGTTTGGTTAAATGTAACCAGTATTAATTTTGATATTTCGGTCCTGGAGTTGTTCTGGACGCTGAGCCGAGGCGAAACCATTGTTATTGCACCAGAGAAACCAGCCGTAACACATCGTCATGAGCTTGCCCGAGTTGAGTTACGACCTGCATGTGCAACAACGTCATGCTCTGCGGCGGGCCTGAAAAATGTGATTTTCTCTGACCTTGCTAAGCCAGGCGACGTAGCCAACCAGCCCCTGAAACTGCACCTCTGCGTGGTGACAACAGCAGGATCTGAGGAGCGTGTAAAGGCGCACCTGGAGCATCATCTGGTGGAGGCGTTGAGCGATAATGCCTCACAAGGAGCGCAGGATACAATTCACCAATATGTGCACCAGCATGCCATCATTGGTGATGTGGAGTATTGCCATGCTCGTTTACTGGATTATTCTGAACGCGGAGTTGCCCATATTGAGCTATTCATTAACGAAGGGCTTTCTGCCGAGGAGCAACAGCAACAACGCGCGTTGGCTGATGCTTTGGTGCAGCGGTTTGAGCAAACTCGTCGGCAGCAAATTTGGCTTGCAAAGTGTGTTGATAATGCGCAAGCACCGGATCAGTTAATGCGCCAGCATGGCGTCAATAAGCTGCAATGTACGCCATCTCTTGCCAAAAGTTTACTACAACAAGCCGGAGGCCGAGAGGCTTTGTCCGCTCTGGATCTTTTGTTAATTGGTGGTGAGGCCTGTTCGGCCGACCTAGCAACTAAACTCACCGCGCTGTCAATTGGCAAAATATGCAACATGTATGGGCCGACCGAAACGACGATTTGGTCTGCAATCAGTGAGATTAATTCTGCCCGGGTCACGCTGGGCGGGCCGCTGCTTAATACTCAGTTTTATGTCCTGGATGAGCATTTGCAACTGCTGCCTGAAGGGGTTGTTGGCGAGCTTTATATTGCAGGTAGTGGTGTCTCAAAGGGGTATTTTAATCGCCCTGAACTCACAGGTGACAGATTTATCCCCAATCCATTCCATGCACATTACCCGGCCCATGGCGACATCATGTACAAGACTGGTGATCTGGTAAGGTGGACGGCAGCCGGTGAACTGGAGTTTATTGGCCGGGCCGACAATCAAGTGAAAGTGTCGGGTCATCGTATTGAGCTGGATGAGATTGTCGCGAAACTGAACACTCATCCCCTGGTATCCGATGCCGTGGTGAGGGTGTCTGAACAAACTGAACAGCTGGCTGCCTGGGTGACACTCAACGCACAGCCACAGGACGGCAATTTAAGTGCATCTTTCAGGCAGTTCCTGCGAACCAAGCTGCCCGAATTTATGGTACCATCGCATTTTGTTGCGGTTGACGAATTTCCTCTTACCCCCAACGGTAAAGTCGATCTGAAAGCACTACCCGCATTGTGCTCGGAACAGTCTGGCAATAGCAGACGCAGGCCTGAAACTGAGATAGAAAAGCGCTTGGTTGCATTGTACAGCGCCGCTTTGGCGCTTCCAGGCGATTCGATCAGTACCGATAGCAGCTTTTTTGCACTGGGGGGGAGTTCCTTAAAGGCCGTCAACCTGATATCTGAGCTTAGGCAATGTCTGACAACGGCCCTGCCGGTAAAAGTGATTTATCAATATCCATCCATCCTTGAACTGGCCAATTATTTGACGACGGAACTGGGCGTTGAATCCCTCAGTCAGACGCATGCTGAGTCTGAATTCCCAATACTGGATGAAACTCAGCAGGACTACGCATGCTCATTTGCTCAGCAAAACATGTGGTTTGCTGAGACCATTTCTGCGCCTGAATACTCAGATTACGCCATGACTGGTATGTTTGAGCTAAAAGGCACGCTCGACGTGGCGCAATTGCAAACAGCACTGGACAAATTACTGGCTGATAATGCCACACTAAGAACCTCTTTTGCCGAACGTGATGGTGAGATAGTACAGCAAGTGCACAACAGTGGCGTATTTCCGCTTGCTGTCACTGAGGTTGAGGCGGGGGGCACTTATCAGACGCGGTTGTCTGCAATTGTGGCGCAATATGCGCGTTACAAGTTCGATCTCAGTCAGGTGCCATTGATCCGCGGTACACTACTCAAAGTATCAGACAGGCAGAGTTTTCTGGTTATTTGTTTGCATCACATTGTTGCAGATGACTGGTCTTTAGAGTTGATCTATCAGCAAATCTGTCAAAACTATGCGCGTGAAACGGTGCAGCTCGGAGTGCCATATGCACGCTATGCTGAGTGGCAAAAACAGCAGTACGGCAATGTCAACGATGTGCCAGGTGCTGCGGATCTGAATTATTGGCAGGCCTATTTGCAAGGTGCACCTGCCACCACGTTATTGCCCTATGATTTTCCAGCCAGCAACAAAGCGGATTTGTCGGGTAAAACGCAGGAGTTCACGATTGAGGGCGCCCTTTTTGATGCTTGTTTAGCATTCTGTCAAAAGCATGAGGTGAATTTATTTACCCTGACCTATGCTGCATGGGCATTGGTTGTACATAAAGTCACCGGGCAATCTGAAGCCGTTCTGGGGGTCCCGGTTGCGAATCGACCACAAAAAGAAGTGTCAAATACGATTGGCTTATTCATGAATCTGGTGGCATTGCGTACCCGGTTTAACGAGGAAACCCCCGTATCAGCGTTTCTGAACGACATAAAAGCGTCGTTAATTCAGGCGATAGAACATCAGCAATTACCATTTAGCTTGCTGGTTGAAGCCTTGAAAACCAACCGCGTGACGGATCATCACCCGCTATTCCAATCCATGTTCAGTTTTCACAATAAAGTGACCAATAATGCAAAGTTGCAAGACATGGAAATTATCCCTCACTCCGTGGAGCAGGGGATCTCAAGGTACAACACGGTATTTAATTTATATGAATCGGATGACGTCCTGACCGTAAAACTGGACTACTCGGCGCAGCTTTACGCAAGTGCCACAATATCACAATGGCAAGATTTGTTTTTGTCGGTGTTAAATCAAATTACGACTAAAGGAACGCAAATTTTGAGTGATATCAATGTTGAAGGTAAATCCACTTCTCCAGCTCTGCTGCCTGTGCAATCTATTTCCGACGTGCCGTCTGGGCAGCAAACTGTGCAGTGCTGGCAGCACTGTGTAACAGAAGCAGCGCAACAGTTTCCGGATACCATTGCTGTGTATTCTCAGTACAAACAGCTGACCTATGCAGAACTGGAGCATCAATCAAATCAGGTGGCTAACTACCTCTGTGCTCAGGGATTTGGACCGGGTGACAACATCGCCATTGTAATGAACAATTGTCCGGAACTGCTGGTGGCGACTCTGGGAATTGCCAAGTCTGGGGCGAGTTTTGTGCCTGTCGATCCTGATGCGCCACAAAAACGCATTGAGTATATTGTCCGTGACAGTGGCGCCCGATTGATTTGTACCGACGATACTGCATCCGCAAAAGCGCAGGCCTGCTTGCGTGAAACCCTGTCTTTAACCGATGCTGAGGGGCGCGCGCTACTGGCTAAACAAGATGCATTGGCTGAAAGCCTGTTGAGTATTAGTGATCCTGACGCGCGTTGTTATGTGCTTTATACTTCTGGCTCTACCGGGAAACCCAAAGGGGTGGAGATTCAGCACAGCAACCTGATGCACTACCTCAGACATGCCACCCATCACTATCTACGGAAAAATGTGACGCTATCTGTGGTAAGCTCGGGTCTCTATTTTGATGCAACGATCACCAGCTTACTGGCTCCTCTGTGCAACGGGTTAACTGTTAAACTGCTTGATAAAGAGCAACTTATTGACGGCTTAGTTGCCTCTCTCAGTAGTGATCAGGCGAGTTTGTTTAAGCTGACACCAGCCCATCTGGAAATGATCTCAGCCAAACTCTCACAGCCGGTAGCGACACCGCATCTAATGGTCATTGGCGGAGAGGCCCTTTACCGAAGTACAGTACAACGTATACAACACTGGTTGCCCGCTGCAACCCTGATCAACGAATATGGTCCGACTGAAACTGTGGTCGGGTGTAGTACTTTCGACTGTTCAAATGCGGAGCTGACCGAGGAACGAGTACCTATAGGTAAGCCTATTGAAGGCATTGACTTTTTTGTACTGGATGAGCAGCAGCGTTTGTTAAACAAGGGCATGGAAGGGGAGTTATACATTGCCGGTAATGGCGTGGGGCGAGGCTATCTCAATGATCCTGAAAAAACAGCTTTGGCCTTTATTGATAATCCATTTTCATTTTCTCAATACCAGACATTTTATAAAACCGGCGACCGGGTAAGGGAGTTGGCGGATGGCAACTTTGAGTTCCTGGGTCGCACAGATGAACAAATAAAACTTCGTGGCTATCGCATCGAGCCTGACGAGATTGCATTACAGATGTCGGCAATTGATGGCATAAAAGACAGCCTGATCTTGCTTGATGAATCCGATCCGCAGGACAAAAAACTCATCGCTTTTTATGAGCAAGACAGTGCGGGGCCGTTGTCTGCTCCTCAGGTGGGCGAGATCAAAACGACGCTGCAACAAAGCTTGCCGGACTACATGGTCCCGGCCATTTTTTGCCAAGTCTCACAGTGGCCATTGACAGCAAATGGTAAAGTTGACCGTAAAGCGTTACTCGCGAGCGATTACCAGTATTCTCAATCTGAATATGTGCCACCTGCTCCGGGTGTTGAAACCCAGCTTGCCAGTATCTGGTCGGTCTTGCTGAAAGTCGAGCAGGATAAGATCGGGGCAACAGATAGTTTCTTTGACCTGGGCGGCCATTCGCTATTGGGCGTGCGGCTGGTATCTCATATTCGTAAAACACTCAACAAAGAACTGCCTATCAACGTCGTGTTCAATGCACCGACAATTCGCGAACTGGCAGAGCTGATGACCGGAGCCGAACAGCAGACCAGTCAAAGCATGGCAAAGATCCCCAGAAATCAAACGCAATATCCGGCTTCTTCCGGACAAAAGCGCTTGTGGTTTATCGATCGATTAAATGACGGAAGCTGGGGCTACAATATGCCTGGCGCATTTATGGCAACGGGGCCGCTCGATCTCGATATCGCTAATCAAGCAATGCGTGCCGTGATACAGCGTCAGGAAGTGTTGCGCACCCGCATTGCTGAGACTCCCGAAATCGTTCAAATTCTGGATGCTGAATTTGAGTTCAATATTGATGTATATGATTTCTCTGATCGCGAAGACAGCATTGAACACGCTCGCCAATTAGCAGAACAAGAAAAGTACCGGCCTTTTGATTTGTCTTCTGACTTGATGATAAGAGTGCTGTACATCCGTGTTGCTCCGGATGCGAACAACAATCCCAGAGGGGTTATCCTGTATAACATTCACCATATCGCGTCGGATGGGTGGTCACAAGGCGTGTTGCTGAAGGAGTTTATGGCTCATTACAACGCCATTTATCATCACACCAAACCGGACGTGCCAGAATTAGATGTTCAGTACATTGACTACGCTCACTGGCAGCATGAGTTGCTACAAAAGGATGAAGTGGAGAAGCAGGAAAAATACTGGCAGGAACAATTTCAGGGGGTGTCTTCACTGCATAGTATTCCTTTGGATTACGAAAGACCCACAATAAAAAGCTATCAAGGCAAATTTGTACGAGGTCTTGTGAATAACGAGGTGCGTGACAAGTTGTTGCAGGTGGCAAAAAAGCACGATATGACCCTGCATATGCTACTGCATGCAATGCTGAGCCTGGTGATCAGCAAAAACAGTAATAATCACGACGTCGTCATTGGCATGCCTGTGGCAAACCGCACGAAAACAGAACTTGAGTCTATTATGGGATATTTCATTAATACTCTGGTTATTCGTGTCGATACCGACTTTGCCAATATCAGTGATTATCTGGCACATGCCAAACAGGTGATCCTTGAGGCGCATGCCAATCAACATGTGCCGTTTGAAAAGCTGGTGCAGTTAAGTGGTGTGCACCGCAGTAATCAATTCACCCCGCTGTACCAAATTCAGTTCAACATGAATACGAATGAAAATGTTGAGCTGCAATTGCCGGGTATGGCCTTTGAGCCGTTCGATATTCAGGATGCACAGGCTAAATTTGATCTGGAGTTTCTGGCCAGTGAAACAGAAGCCGGACTGCATCTTGATTGGTTGTACGATGTGACGGTATTCAAAGAAGAGACTATCGCGCGTATAAACGCGCACATGGAATACTTACTTAACAATTTATGCGAGCAAACTGTCGCAGAGGCGCCGTCAGATAAGATGAGTAATCTGGCGCTGATGTCGACGGCGGAGCAGCAGCGATTAGTTGCGCAACACGTGTCGCCGGCGCGCTACCCACACCCCAGTTGTATCCATCACTTTTTTGAGACTCAGGCGGCACAGTACCCAGAGCGTACAGCAATTAAATTCAAAGGCGAACAGATTAGCTATGAGCAGCTCAACGCCAGAGCGAATCAGCTGGGGCACTATTTGCGAGAGCAGGGAGTCGCGCCCAACCACATTATCGGCATTTGCTTGCCGCGTGGCATAGACATGATAGTGGCTATTTATGCCGTTTTAAAAGTCGGCGCTACCTACTTAGCACTGGACCCGCAATACCCAGAATCGCGGTTACAAACTATGATAGCAGATGCCGAGCCTGTTTTGGTTTTGGGTGAGCAGCCAACACGTAATATTACAGCTGACAGCACAGTCCAATATCAGGTGTTCGCTGAGCTGCAATCAGAAGTGTCGCGCTACCCCGTGGATAATCTGCCTGCACCTGTTGCTCAGACTACAGACAGCCTTGCCTATGTGATTTACACGTCCGGTTCTACGGGTAAGCCTAAAGGCGTCGCTGTGGCCCATAGCAGTGTTTCTTTGTTAATGCATTGGTGCAAAGAGGTATTTACGGAACATCAAAGAACCGGGGTGTCTGCATCGGCCTCTATTTGCTTTGATTTTTCGGTATTTGAAATATTCCATCCGCTAAGCTGGGGCGGCACCTTGGTATTGCTGGATGATATCTTCGATGATACACAGCTCAATGATGAGATAGTGTTGCTCTCTGCCGTACCGTCCGTTTTTGCGACACTGCTGAGTAAAGGTATGATCCCGGATTCTGTGGAGTGCGTGGCATTTTCCGGAGAAGCCGTGACCAAAAAAGTCGCGCAAGATGCTTATAAAACCAATATCAAGTATGTCTACAATCTGTACGGTCCAGCGGAAGATACGGTATTTACCACCTTTAAGCTCATTCCGAAAGGAGATGACGAGCCCGTCTCCATAGGGGAGGTCATCGCGGGTAAACGAGTCTATATTCTGGATGATGCACTGAACCCAGTGCCAGAGGGGGTCCCAGGCGAGCTGTATATTGCTGGTGCAGGGTTAGCAAAAGGTTACCACAATCAACCAGAATTGACCGCGGAACGGTTTTTAACGGACCGGTTTGCGCAAAACGGCGAACGTATGTATAAAACGGGCGACCTTGTAAGGTTTAACCGGGCCACCGGCCTGGAGCACTTAGGGCGCCTGGACGATCAGGTCAAAGTGAATGGCTTCAGAATAGAGCTGGCTGAAATCGAAGCCAATATCAGTTCCAGAGACTATATCGAACAGGCGGTTGTGGTTGCCCATAACGACGCACATCGAGGCAAAGTGCTGGTGGCCTACTACACGTTTAGTGAAGCCATGAAGGATGATAAATCCGATGAATTACGGGAATACTTAGGCTCAGTATTGCCGAGATATATGGTACCTGGCGTTTATATGCAGCTGGATAAGATGCCATTATCCAGCAACGGTAAGTTGCTGCGCAAGCAATTACCCGATCCATTTGCCAAAGAAATTGTGGCAGAGCAAAATCAGCAACCAATAGGCAAAGTTGAAGAAGACGTGGCGGCAATTTGGCAATCACTGTTCAACATCCCCCATGTCAGCAGACATGACTGTTTCTTCCGTCTGGGTGGACACTCACTTATGTCGATTGAAATTATTCGCCAAATCAAAGCACGCTTTGGGTTGAATATTGCTGTAGCGGATATTTTTAAACATTCGGTGCTGGCAGACTTCTGTCGCCATTTGGAAAGCCAGACTCAGACTCACAGTCAGAGCCAGCTACAGGCATTCAGTCGCGGTGCGGTTGATGAACCTGCCCCTCTGACTTATTTACAAGAAGAGTTTTGGTATCTGCACCATTATCAGCATGCCGAGTCAGTGAATAATTTAAGTATCGAAATTGATTTTTCCGGGACGCTGAACAAAAGTGCGGCGAACTCTGCTTTGCAACAAGTTGTACAACGACATGAAAACTTTCGCACACGTTTTGCGTATTCTGACGGTCAGTTGCTGCAAAGTGTAGCGCGAGATTTTCAGCCAGAATTTTCCCACGCGTGGATATCAGTAGCCGATTTTGAAAGCTGGAAGCGTGATTTCGTTAAGCAAGCTTTCGATTTAGCGCAGCCAGGGCAATTTCGACTGCAGTTTGTAGAGTCTGTGTCCGGGCACTATAAGATGGTTCTGGTGGTGCATCACATCATTGCCGATTATCAGTCTTTAAATGTGTTTATTCAGGAGTTTATCGAGCTTTATAGTGCCGAAGTGGAAAACCGGGCTGCCAACCTGACTGAGATGCAGTTCCAGCTGAGTGATTACGCTCGCTATTTACGTAGCGAAGCACAATCCTCACTGATTCAACAGGACAGTGAATTCTGGCGTGACAAGCTCAACCCGCTCCCAGCACCCTTGGCGTTGCCTTATGACAATAAAGTCGATGAGCACTCGCGCTTTAGCGGTCAGGCGTTAGCGCCATTAACGTTGGATATAGCGGCAGTAAAATCGATATCAGAAAGTTGTGCGATTACCCACTATATGACCCTGAACATTCTGTTTTCTCTGGTACTTAATCAATACAAAGTAACAGATGATTTCCTGATATTTTCACCCCTGGATATGAGGGATGACGAACTGTTCAATCGCATAATAGGGCCCATGCTCAACGTTACTGCTTTTACGCATAAAATTGATTTGTCTGCTTGTTTCTCTGAGCTTGCACAACAGTTCAAGCAAGATATGTACGACGCCTTTAAGCACAAACATGTGCCTTTTGGCAGCCTGTTTAGAGAAGTAAAGGAGCAGCAGGGTGAGCAAGAAACCGGCTATCAGATCTGGTTCAACTACCTTAATGGAATGGAGTCGACATATGAGCTGCCGGATGCGTCGATGCACCTTAATCTGAAAGATGATGATGTGTCGAAATACGAACTGATGCTGGTGGTGACGGAATTGTCTGACCGACTGGAGTTAGTGTTCAAATTTAACGCCGGCTTGTTCAGGTCCACCACAATTGAATCAATCAAGCAGGATTTCGACCTTATTTTTAAACTGCTACATGAAAACCCGACGCGAAAGATAAACGACATTTTAATGCGCTTAGCACAAAGTAAAAAACAGCGTGCAGCAGTTGAACAAGAGCAACTCGTAGCACGTGGTGCTTCAACACTTAAACAATTTGTAAAACGAAAAAATCGTTGATAAGGAGAGTCATTGTGTCACTCGATATGCCCAAACTTAAAGAACAAAAAAGAACAAAAAAGCTCATTGTGCCGCAGACACCTTTCACTGAATCTCATTTATTCGGTGCAGATGAATTTGGCTGGTTGATCGATGTCTCAAAGAGCAAACCAAATGCCGCATCCTGGCTTGCGCAAAACAAAGCGTTGATCAATACCAGATTAAATGAAAAAGGTGCAGTGCTGATCAGGGGGACCGCTTTTGATGGTATCCCGGATTTTGATGATTTCATTTGCGAGGTGGGGGAAAAGCTCAGTTACGAGTACCGTTCGACGCCTCGTTCGGAGTTAAAAGGCAGAGTCTATACCTCCACAAACTATCCTGCGTCCGAATGGATCCCGTTGCATAATGAAAATGCCTATTCGGCGGTTTATCCCAATAAAGTGATTTTTGGTTGTCAGCAGGCCCCTGAGACCGGAGGCTCTACAACATTGGCAGACAGCAATCGCATATTTGAGTTATTGCCTGAGCAAGTCAGAGAGAAGTTTCAACGCTTTGGTGTCAAATATGTACGTAATATGGGGATGGGCTTTGATTTACATTGGCATGAAGTCTTTCAGACTCAGGACAAGGACAAAGTGGCACAGATCTGCTCAGCGATGGGGATCAACTTTACCTGGAATGGGGAGATGTTGCGCACTGAACAAACGTTGCCGGCAGCAAAAATCCACCCCGTTTCGAAGTTAAATATTTGGTTTAATCAAGCCCATCTGTTTCATTATTCGTCTATCCCTCAAGACATAGCGGAAGAACTGATCAGTGCCTTTGGCGAAGAGGCGCTGCCTCGCAATGCTTATTATGGTGATGGTAGTCCACTGGAAGTTGACGTACTGGACACCATTAATCAGACCTATGAACAATGCTTAAAAGCATTTCCGTGGCAAAAGGGCGACTTACTGGTGGTGGATAACTTGCGTGTCGCCCATGGCAGACAGCCGTTTACCGGTGAGCGAACCATTCTAACGGGGATGACTTTATAACCCGGAACATGTTTGGACTGTCAGCCCAGTAAGTGTGTAAAGCACGGAAAATGAACACAACTTGTAACCTGTGAATTATTATCAATAGGACTCATTAATGGACACTTCTTCTCACGAAGGTTATGCCTTATCACCAGAACAAAAGTTTCAATGGCAGCAGAGCCAGCAATTTAATCGTCATAGCCTGCTAAGCGTCGGAGCTACGATCGAAGGGCAGTTTCAGCCTGTGGCTTTTGAACAAGCCATTGCAGAGCTGTTAGCAAAGTTTGAGATCTTACGGTGTGACTATACGGAGTCAGGACAGGATGGCTTTCCTCTGCAGTTTATCGTTGATAACGCCGCTGCCACGAAGATTACGCTACCCGGTTTCGAGTCACCAGAAAAAAGTCTGGCTGACTTTCATCAGCAATTACGGCACCAGACGGGACATTTTTATTGGTCCGTTCAACAAACCGCGGATGCGGATAAGTCATTCATTGTGTTTGGCGGCTCGCAATTGCAACTGGATACCCGTAGCCTGCAGTTGCTGATACAGGACGTGGTGACTCGTTTGAACTCTCAGGGGTGTGCGGATCATGATGAAGAGGTACTGCATTATATTGACCTGGTCGACTGGTTTACAGAGCAAACAGAGGAACAAGACAGTTCCTCTCAGCAGCTGATAACCGTACCGCAACGAGAGAAGCAGCCCGGGTGTTTTCTCCGTAATCAACTCCCTCAGTGCGATGTCAGTGCGACGACTTTTGCGCTCAATGAACAACACTGGGAGCGAATTCGCGACATAAGTCTCACGTCAGAGATAGCGCCGGAAGATGTGATACTGTCTGTGTGGCAGCTAACTTTGGCAACGGTTTTGGACGCGTCGACCTATAGTATGACACTGGTCACTGACGGCCGTAATTACCCTGAATTAAAAGACGTGATTGGTCCTTTAGCCAGGCAAGTGAATTACCAGGCTGAGATCCATAATGAGCAATCTTTTCAGGCTTTTTGTGTCGAGACATCCCATGCTTGTGCGCAGTTAAAAACAATACAAAACTATTGTGATCCGCTCGATTGTGGATTTGTACTTGACAGATTAAATCTTGGCTTTCAGTCACTTCGCTTATGGGATGGCAGCAGTACTGCGCGCTCACTGAAACTGACATCGGGTTGTGTAATCAAAGACATGAATCAGGATGTGTTTCTTCATTGCTGTAGTGCGGACAGTGAGATGCGCTTAACACTGGGAGTAAATCAGGCGCGTACTGAAAAGGGACTGATGGACTATCTCAGGTTTACCTTTGAGCAATTGATGCAGCACTTTCTCTGTGCGCCTGAGCAATTGACTGCTGACAGACACCAATTCAGAACGCAATATTCAAAAGTCCTTGCTGCACGTAATTTCACTGGTGATACGGCAATAACAGTCAAGCCCACATTCCACGGACAATTCGAATATCAAACCAGTTTGACGCCTGACAATATTGCCGTGATTGGCGTCGATCAACAAGAATATACTTTTAACGACATAAACCGTCTTGCAAACAGCCTGGCGCGACGCTTAGTGTCAAACGGCGTCAAACCAGGCGATCGTGTTGCACTGTTTTTGGGGCGCTCCGTTGAAACTCTGGTGAGTATTTTGGCGGTATGTAAAGCAGGGGGGTGTTATGTGCCGGTGGACGTTGAATACCCTGAAGCACGTATCGCTTATATTTTTCGCGATGCCAGTATTCGACAGTGTTTGACTACATCACATTATGTATCCAGGTTAGCGTCCCTCAGCGATGCCGGTATTATGGTATTACCTGAGCTGTCGGTGATGTGGGATGAAGCTGCTGAAAACCTGGCTTTGGCGGTGTCAGCTGCTGATCCTGTATATACGATTTATACTTCTGGCTCTACCGGGGAACCCAAAGGGGTGCAGGTACGGCATCAGAATTTAATGAATTACCTCAACTGGATAACACAATTAGTCACTTTAACGCCGGATAACATTACCCCGTTTTTTGCCACGGTGAGTTTTGACTCAACGGTGAGTAGCTTATTTCCACCTTTAATGACGGGTAATCCTGTTGCTGTTATTGCGGAAGGGCAGGAACTCGAAGCACTAAAGCACTTTTTGTGTGCCGATAAGCAATCGGGGATCTTAAAAATTACCGCATCCCTGATGCAACTGGTTTTAGAGCAATTACCCGACGGGCCTTTGCCTGCCGGACCAAAGTATATCTTGCTGGGCGGAGAGACACTGCCGAAACAACTGGCAGAAGCTCTGCGGGTTCGTTTTCCACACAGTAAAATCATTAACCATTACGGACCAACTGAAACGACTGTAGGGGCATGTTTTTCCGATCTCACCGATACCTGGCCCGAAACGGAACTGGTTCCTGTTGGGCGGCCAGTGAGCCATGGGCAAGTGTACATTTTGGACGATCAGCAGAACTTAGTTGCGCCGACTCTGGAAGGAGAAATTGTCATTGCCGGAAAAGGGGTGGCGCTTGGCTATCTCAACCGGCCTGAACAAACTCATGCCGCGTTTGTCAGCAATACGATTGACCCGAAGTTGAGTGACAAAATGTATCGCACCGGTGATATGGGCAGGCAGCGTCTTGATGGCCAAATCGAGTTTTTAGGCCGTAAAGATCAACAAATTAAACTCAATGGCTATCGGATTGAACTACAAGAAATTGAAGCCGCTATTCAGGGGTTTGAGGGCGTGATGAGTGGCCATGTTGTGGTTACGCAATGGCAGGATGGCCGGCAGAAGCTTAATGCTTACGTGAAAACCCGGACACCGGATTTTGACAGTGTGGCTTTACGCAGTCACCTGAATGCCGTCCTGCCCAGGTTTATGGTACCAAGTGATTACTTTCAGATAGCAGAAGTCCCGCTTAACCACAATGGTAAGCTGGACCGCAAGGCTTTGTTGGCATTGAGTGACAATCCAGTTTCACTGGATACGCAGTTTGAGGCCGCTGAATCAGCATCCGAGATCGCTCTGGTTCAAATCTGGGAAAAGTTACTAAATAAATCCAATATCGGTGTGGGCCATAACTTTCTGGCTCTGGGGGGAGACTCGATCAAGCTGATTCAGATGCGTGTCGAACTAAAGAAACTGGGTTACGACGTATCGTTGCAGCAGATGCTGAAATCAGCAAATCTCAAAGCCCTTGCTGCCACACTGGATAGTCAGGTGGCATCGGTGACGCAATCCGAGCGTCTGCAACCGATGCAGCTGGTCCCGGCGCAGGACCGGAGTGCGTTGCCTCAGACATGTGAAAATGCCTACCCTCTATCAAGACTGCAACTTGGCATGTTGATGCACAGTCAGCAAAACGGTCTTTACATCGATGTGGACAACTTCAAAATTGCTGCACCGGTGGATCTGGAAAAGCTTCAGTCTGTGGTGGATGACATCGTAGCAGCGCATCCGGTGTTAAGAACCTCATTTGATTTAACGAGTTACTCCATACCGCTGCAACTAGTCAATAAAACGGTTAAAGTACCGGTGGAGTATTATGATTTGTCTGCTGAAAGCAGCACATCTCAGCAGGCGCTTATCAGTGAGCTAGAGCACACTATTCAGCAAACTGGTTTTGACTGGCGAAAGCCTGGTTTACTGCGTCTGGCTGTGATTGCCATCTCCCCAACAACTTTCCATTTAATTATCAGCCGACACCATGCCATTCTGGATGGCTTTAGTTCAGCACGGTTATTTGCTCAAATTGCCGAGTTATACAGCAACGGGAAGCACCACTTCGAGGACCATGATGTACTAGGTTATGATGCCTATATTGCACAAGAGGTTGCCAGCCTTGGCTCGGAACACCAGATAAAGTACTGGTGCGAAAAACTGTCTGATGCAACAGCGCTGCGATTAGATGATACGCACCGTGTTCAGGGACAAGCGAGTACTAACCTGCGTCAGGGCGTGTATGAGTTTGAGTTGCATCGTGACTTGGTATGCAAAATTAAACACCTGGCAGGGCAATCGTCGACCAATGTGAAAACGGTGCTGCTTAGCGCATTTATTAAGATGCTGGGGCATTTTTCTGGTAGGCAGGATGTGCTGACTGGCCTAGTTACCAACGGCCGTCCGGAGGTTGCTGGCGCTGAAAACACCCTCGGGTTGTTCCTGAACAACATGCCTTTCAGAATTGATTTGGTCGAATGTTCGTGGCGAGATCTTATCCAGCGGGTTTTTAATGAAGAGGTCGAAACACTGCCGTATCGCCTTCTGCCACTGTCTGAGATCTCGGCAAACACGGCAATTGAACTTCACTGTCTGTTTAATTTCATCAAATACGATTTTTATCAGGCTCTGGATAACCTGAATGAATTTGAGGTGCTGTCTGCAAAGAGTCTGGCACGTAACAATATCGATCTGATGTTGTCTTGTATGCATTCAGCGAATGGCGAGCAATTAACTTGTTCCTTCTATCACAGCCAGAACCACAGTTTAAACTATGTAAAGCAGCTTGCGAGTGTATATCAACACGTGCTCACTCTGATGGTGAATGACCAGAATCAAAGCCATTGCAAACAAGTATTATTAGAGTCTGCTGACGTGTCCCGGATTATGGCATTGGGTAAAGGAGCTGTCACTCCGTTATCTGAGCCGACATTCATCCACGGCATGTTTGATGTTGCAGCAAGACGTTACCCCCAGCAGCTGGCAGTAAATACCACACAATCTCAGCTAAGCTATGCACAACTGAGCCGCAAAGTGGAGCAATTGGCAAGACATCTGCAACATTCCGGAGTACAGAAAGGGGATCGCATCGGTGTTTATAAAACCCGGGACACAGATCTGATTGTGACCTTGCTGGCGAGTTTAAAAGTAGGGGCCTGCTATGTGCCACTGGACCCTAATTATCCTGAAGAGCGGATCCGCTATATTCTCTCGGACGCACAACCTCGTGTTATTGTGACCGAACAGCAGTTCGTTTCAAGACTCGGTGAGAGTAAAACGCCGCTGTTGGTTTTGGATGAAGTCGTACTGGAAGAGTGTGTATTCTCCGATGTGATTGTCCCGGACGCTCATCCGGATGATCTTGCTTATATTATCTATACCTCAGGCTCAACTGGCGCACCAAAAGGGGTGAAAATATCCCACAAGGCAGCGACAGGGCTTATTTCATGGGCCGCAGATACCTTTAGCCCGGCACAATACCGTGGCATGCTTGCAGCAACCTCTATTTGTTTTGATCTGTCGGTATTTGAAATTTTCTTTCCTTTAACTCAGGGGGGAACTGTGCATCTGGTGAATGATGTGCTGGAATTTGCATCCCTGGATGCGGCGGATAACATCACATTTATCAATACTGTGCCCTCCGCGATTGAGAGGTTGCTTGATGCCGGCGTATCTTTGGCACATGTACAGGTTGCGGGTTTGGCAGGTGAACCGTTATCCAGAACTCTGGTCAACAAAGTGTATGGTGCTGGCGTTGAACACGTTTACAATCTGTATGGGCCGTCTGAGTACACAACTTATACGACTTTTGCCCGGATTGATAAAGCGCTTGACGGGCCTGTCCCCATTGGTACTGCGGTCGCCAATACCGAGCTGTATGTGCTCGATCAGGCAATGAATCTGGTGCCAGCAGGAGTCCCGGGCGAGCTGTTTATCGCAGGGCGTGGCATTTCCTCCGGCTATTTCAATAAGCCGGAGCTGACCTGCAAGAGTTTTATCAGCCATACCTTTGCAACGGGAGAAACTCGAACCCTTTATAAAACCGGAGACTTTGTCAGGTATGATGAAAACGGTATGCTGGAGTATCTTGGTCGCATAGATGAGCAAATTAAAATTCGTGGCTTCCGTATTGAATTAGGAGAAATACAGGCTGTCGTCAGCCAGTGTCCGCTGGTAGAGCAGGTGGTATTGACAGTGACTGGTGAAGGGGCTGATAAGCAGCTGCTTTGTTATGTGCGTACCTGCAATGAAAATGCGACAGAGCAGGCCGTAAAAGCACTGGTACACAGCCAGCTACCTAAACACCTGCATCCGGACTTTTTCATCTTTGTGGAAGCATTTGTGTTGACGCCAAATGGTAAAGTGGATAAGCAAAAATTGCCCGCACCGGTGCAAAAGCGCAGTCACAATGTGATGGTACATGCCGAAAGTGAAAAAGAACAAATGATCGCAAATCTATGTCGGCAGGTACTGAACTTGTCGGAGATCTCTGTGACCGATAACTTCTTTGATCTTGGGGCCAATTCCTTGAAACTTTTCAGCCTGTTTAGCAAATTGCAAAACCATTATGGAGACTCTGTGACTCTGACTATGGTGGATCTATACACCTATGGAACCGTCCGACAACTTGCCAGTTTTATTCAGGGTCAGGATGATCAGGATAAGATGAAAGATGAAGTGTCACAGCGAGCTGAAAATCGACGTCGTAGCAGACGCAGGAAAAACCTGATAAGCTAGCCGGGATTTCTAGCCCATAACATTGATATTGTTAGCTAAAGGTAGGTAATGAAAAGCATATTGAAGCTCGGCGGACTCGTTGCCTTCCTGACGGGCAGTTTGACCGCCTGGTATGAACACCAGGTGGTCTTGCTGTCGTTTTTAAAATACGGCAGTTATCAGGAAGTTTTACCAGGCTTTTATCTGCATGACAGTATTGATGACGCACAGCAAGAAAACTTTTTGCAGATCAAACAAGCCGCAGAGCACAGAGTACTGAAGCACTTCGATACGCTAATGTCGGACGCTGTTATCTTTGTCTCAAATGACCCTTGGTTATTAGATATCGGCTTTAATCCTGCGGGTATGAGTCGCAGTTCACCGTTCACCCAATATATATTTATCGGCCCAAAGGGGCAGAATGTTGATGTCATGGCGCATGAACTGATGCATGCTGAAATGGCAGTACGCGTCGGTTATCTGGCTGACAGACATAGATTACCCATCTGGTTTAAGGAAGGTTTTGCATTGCAGGTGGATAAACGAAGCCCGTTTGTTGAACAACTTAATGTAACGCAGCAAGAAATAGATGCAGTGCGACAGCTATACACCATAAGCCAGTTTCAAAACGCACCATCAGTAAAATTACGCAATTATCAATTGTCACAACTGGCGGTAGCCCAGCTTAATCTGGACAACCTAGATGAAAAGCTTTTGGCAATTAAGCAAGGCAAATCATTTGAGTCAGTCTTTGTGAGGAATTCGTACTAATACTCATCATAAAAAACCCTATCATGACTGGGCATTAATAGGGTTTTTTCGCGCGTTTACAGGGGAGTCCCTGCCTGGGGGCGTGAACACAACTAAATTGTTAAACCGCCATCCACCGTGAAACTTTGCCCGGTGATATAACTGGCCTTTGATGATGCCAGAAAGAGCGCCAGTTCAGCAACGTCGTCAATTTCGCCGAGCCTTCTCAGGGGGATTTTCCTGCGAATACTTTTCTTCTCTGTATCAGGAATGCTGTCCAACATTTCTGTATTGATGTAGCCTGGTGCAATCGCATTTACCCGGATACCAAAGCGGCTGAGTTCGGCAGCCAGTGAGCGAGTCATACCTTCTAATCCCGCTTTCGTGGCGGAATAATTACACTGCCCGGCACTGGCATGGCTGCCTGATACCGAAGACATATTAATAATGACGCCTTCTCCAGCTTCAATCATACAGTTTACAAAGGCGCGAACCATAAAAAATGAGCCGTTCAGGTTGGCATTGATCACATCCAGCCAGTCGGAGGACGGCATCGACATGAGTAATCCATCCCTGGTGATACCTGCATTATTAATAATCGTTGCAGGCGCGCCTTTTTCGGCTATCAACTTTGCGGCAAACGCATTGACCTGCTGTTCATCTGTACCATTACAGCGATATCCGCGTGCACTGTGGCCTGCAACTTCAAGCTCTTCTTGCAATTTACACGCGGGTTCGCTGGAATTCAGATAGGTAAAAACGACTTCATAACCTTGCTGGCAAAATGCTTTGACCAGGCCTTTACCTATACCTCGAGACCCTCCTGTTACCAGGACCCATGGTGTTTTCATGATTATAGTTCCTCAATTTTTTTACAGTAAATATCGTGCAGTCATACTCTGTCAGCCTGATGCTGCACGTCTGTCACGGGGAGTTGCTTCCTCACCAAACTTTCTCTGTATCCTTCGATTCGGATGCCTGTACGGTCTGTTTGGAAATTAATCCATCCTGTAATTTTATCGTGTGCTCAGCTCTGTCGAAGTAGGCATCATCATGGGTAACGACAATGATGGTCTTACCAAGCTGCTTCATTTCAGGGATGATTTCTGTATAGAAAATTTCTTTAAATTCAGGGTCTTGTTCTGCTGCCCACTCATCGAATAGGTAGATAGGTCGATCTTCGATGAAGGTGGAAATCATTGCCAGACGTTTGCGCTGCCCTGTAGACAGTGCGGTAGTCGAAAAACGCCCATTGCTGATGCTGACTTTGTGGTCGAGACGAAACTTTTTAAGATAATGTCTGGCGAGTTCGGCTTTGTCCTCAGAGCATGCCTCTGGCAACTCTTCGAAAACGTAGCCATCAGAAAAGATTGCCGAGAAATATTGTCTGTAATCCAATAGGTTGTCTTTATTGATCTCTGTAGAGTTAAACCTGATCTTGCCTTCTTCCGCCTGAAATAATCCCAGAATAAGCATGCCCAAGCTGGTTTTTCCTGAGCCGTTGCCACCGACAATGAATAAGATTTCTCCAGGTTTGATCTCCAACGAAATTGGCCCGACGGTAAAAGATTCGTCATTTGCATTGCTGTAGGTAAAGCTAATTTCTTGCAGCGCCAGTGACTTGAACTCCTTGCCAAAGGCATGTGATTTGGCAATGCTGGTGTCATTGGACAGTTTGTCGTCGATTTCTTTGATTTTGTTGAGGCTGACAGTGGCTTGCCTTATGCTGGGCATGGCAAACAGTATCTCGCTGATGGGGCGTATAACATAAAGCATGACCAGTGTGGCTGCGATGGTTTCTTCTGCAGGAATATCGAAAAATAACGGGGCGATAAACAAGGTAGCGGCAATACTCTGATAAAACAAAATATTGCCCACATTATTGGTCCAAGTGTAACGTCCCATACTGTTGACATACAAACCAGCAAATTCTTTGGCATGATGTCCTATATTGTCATTGATATAGGCATTGCTGCGGTGTTGGTTTAATTGTAACTCACGGCTGCCATCCACGAGCCCACGCAGGTAACGATAGAGATCACCAAGCTTTTCACGTGCCATAGACAGTTCTTTCATTGGGCTTCTTTCTGCCACCAGGTAGCCGCCTACACAAATCACCATCGTAATGACAAAAATGACAAACACTTCTATGGAGATCCAGGCGGTGTACGCCATACAGGCCGTGAGCACAATAACGCTGCTTAACACGCCAGGGATGACCTGAAATGCGATGGCAAAGTTATCAATGTCTCTGGTTAAAATAACCATCAGGCCGTCTTTGCCTATTTCTTGCAGCTTTTTCGGAGACGTTGATAGTAATTTGTGTCCCAGCCTGAGACGCAATTGGATCATTTTATTTTGTGTAAGCTTAAGCAGCGCCACTTCCGACAAGGACTTGGTCAACACAAACAGCAGGCAAACCCCCAAGAACATGAACCCTAACTGGGATGCATCGCCATCACCCGTCACTGCTTTGCCAATGATAGCAACCAAAGACGCACCAGCAATACCCGATACAATTGAGGCGGCAGATATGGCGCTCAGTTTTGCAACTGAGTCTTTAAATAAATAGTTTAAAAGTCTCATCAGAGATGCCTTTTGATTGTCCTTTAATGAACGTTAGAAATCTGGATTCTGGATTCAATTTTGCGGTGCAGACTGCCATTTTTGCGCCATCATTTCGGCATAGACAAATGCGGCTTCATAGCCAGAGCCTGATGCCCATGCGCTCAAAAATTTCACGTTTTTGTACGGGAAAAAATGATGGAAGTTATGCGCTGAGTTTTTTGTCTGAACTACCGCGCCATATCCGGAACCTTGTTCGTTATATGTATACCTGTAATATGTTCTCGGTGTGGCCAGCTCAGCATGTACTATATGCCCTTCAAGCGCCGGTTTGGCTTTGAGCAGTCTTGCCATCATCACCGACATTGCTCTTTGTTTTTTCCCTTTATAGTCTGGGTCTTTGCGGTCAGGCCAGTGTTCAACGCTATCCAATACATTGACGCACAACACGTTGCCACCGTCGGGATTCAAAGTGTGATAATTCGTGACTTCCATTGGGCCGGTATGCCAAAAAGCATTTTCATAATCCTGCTCAGGAGAAGTCTCATTCAGGGCACTGCGGGCGGCCATACACTGTTCCTGAGTGTGACTGAATATCATAGATTCACTGGACTCAACGCCCAGCGTCTGAGGTGGTTGCTTAGTTACAAGGTACAAGGTTGTGGTGGAGCGCGCTGGTTTTAAAACCGATAATCTCTCTTTGGCAGCTTCAAGTTCCGGAGCACTATCAAAGAGTTTATTCAATGCATGGTGGGGTGCGGCATTGACGTATACCTTCCTGGCAAAGAACGCTTCTTTTTTGGTTTCGACCTTAAAAAGAGCGTCTTCCAGTTTGGTGATCCGCAACACCTCGGCTTTAGTCTTAACCTGGCCGCCACTGTTGTTGATCCGCGCGACCAATACATCAGAAAGCTGTTGCGCAGATCCTTTGATGTAAGCATTACCCTGGCACAGGGTGGCATACACCACGTGTAAATAATAAAGGTAACTCATATCTTCTGCAAAACCGCCGACATAGATGGTGGCCGCGGCTAAAATTTCTTTCAGCATACCGTCTTTAAAGCGGGCATCGAGTGCTTCTGCGACGGTTATGTCTTTCAGGTTGCGGTGTGCAAAACGTAAGTTCTTGATATCTACATCGTAGCTGCCGGTCATTATCTGATAGTGATAATACGCGTCTTTGCCATGAATCAGCAGCTCATCAAAGTATTGTTCAAGGCCTGCTTCTTCATCAGGGAAGTGGGCCAATAAGATCTCTTTGACCTTTTTATGATCATTAGGCAATGAGAACTGCTTCTCGGGCAAGCACGTTTGAAAGTGGTCGGGATGTTCCACCATATCCAGCTCTTTTCCAAGATCCAGGTTCTCAAACAGTCGGCGAAAATTACCGCCGTCTGTCCGGGAGCCTGATATCTTGTGCATACTACAGTCAAAATACGCTTGTGCTCTGCGAGGGCGTGTAAACAGTGTGGCGTACCCACCCGCCACACTGTGTTTTTCCAGCACGAGTATTTTTGCATGTGGATCTTTAGCGACCACTTGCGCACCAAATGCCAGGCTGGTGATGCCAGAGCCAACACAGATAGCATCCCAGATGTTGTCAGTCTTCATACAGGCCTTGTTCTACAATCCAGCGGGTCAATGGCGCAAAGCGTTTTTCGTTCAGAGCCTGATTGCTCTGACTGTTGCGAATTGCTTCGTGTACTTCTTTATCATCCGGAGAAATCGGGAAGTCAAAAGAGGTATATCTGGCGATTTCCGGGTTATAAGAAAATGCTGGCAGCAGACGCTTGATCATGGGTGAAACCATTTCAATGATAGCCTTGCGTTGTTCTGCAGAGGCATTCTTTATGTGTGACTCACACAGCCACTTACCAAAAGAAATGTGTCTGGCTTCATCCACATGGTGCTCATAAAACATCTTTTTGGTCAGAGGTTCAATGTTGTCTCCCTGAGTGGAGTACAGCGCACCAAGTTCAGCCACCCATTCCAATATCAGGGTATAAAGTACACCCATGATAGGCGGCATGTCCGGTAATCTGCCCAACAGGTTCTTAATGGCAGCGTCACCGCTGTACATGGGCAACTCTGCCTTTTTCAGATAACGCTTAAACATCATCGTATGCACGATTTCTTCTTTCGAAAAAATCATCAGGTATTCAGTGATGTCTTTTGGGATCTCACTGCCATACTTGTTGATGTAACCCATGTAAAGTACAGGCAAGGTCTGTTCAAGGGTAATGAACATAGAGACATCTCGGGCTGTTTGCAGCCACAACAGCTCACTTTTTTGTTGCTCGCTGAAGTTGTCGTAAAATGAAGTTCCGTACAACCAACAATGGGTTGGTTCTTTTGGAGCCACTGATTTATCTATGGTGTTTTCCCAGGGTAAGACATCTGCCAAGTTCATAGGTCGCCGGTGCGACGTGTCAATGAGCTTTGTTAATCCCCGTTGTCGTTGTGGCTCTACACCAAACTTACCAAGTTCTGCTGAGTTCATAATTATGTGTCCGTATTAGGCGAGTTCAGGCGACTTTTCCTTGTGTGTATCGATATACTCAGCAAAATCACCCAACGTATTAATTTCACCCGATTCAAAGAGTTCTGCGTTGATGACCGAGCCGTAAGTCTTTTTGAGCACCACCTGAATTTCGATGTAATCCAGGCTTACCAGTCCCATCTCTTCAATTGTGGTGTCTGCATCCAGGTCAGTGTCTACGTCTACCAGTTCTTCAACAGTGTCAATTAACAATTCCAGTGTGTTCATAATTTAGCCTTTTTCTATATTAGTTTTTAACTTCAGTTTTTGTTTAGTAAAATTAAGCCCATCTCAACAGCCATCAGCTCAGAATTACCTTGTTTAACCAGCACTTTCACCAGACAAATTATTTTGTTTGATTCCACAATTAATTCCGGTTCTGGAATAAAGTACTCAACCTCACCAGTCACGCAGTCCGCCAGATCTTTGCCCTGCAGTAACGTGGCATTCATGAATACAGAGTGATTACCATGGACAACGATCAGGTTGTCTGGCACTTCACCAAAAGCGCTGGTGATTTGCTCTGCAATATGATTACGCAATGGTTTAGCCTGCTTATTCATAAATTCAGAAAATACGATTGCGTCAAGTACGACCCAGCTGGCGAAGTTTTCACGGTAGTGGTGCTTAAAGCTCGAAAGCCGCTGTGACACGTTTATCTTGCCCGAAAGGACAGGTGTTGCATGCCATGCATCAGGCTTGCTAACGTCCCATTTTATACTGCCTTTGAAATAGTCTGCGCCCGACGCTTCACACTTACCTTTGTAGTTAAGCGATTGGCGTTTTCGTACCGGAGCCAGTAATAATTGTTTATTGTAAGGCAGTGGGTTGCAAATCATTGCTTTGAATGCGTGCCAGGTTTCCTGCTCCGGGGGGCTGTGTTCAACTGGCTCAGTCAGATGTTGTTTTAAATGCAACATTGCCAGCATACCGTGAACCACCAGGTTCTCGACACCGAGTCGCTGCGCCCAATCAAGATCAAAATGAATTGGGTTAAAATCACCGGAAAAATCCGCCCAATTTTTTACCTGATCTGAGCCAAATTCAAGGTGACAGCTTTGTATATCGTACAAAATGCAATTCCTGTTCTGTGCAAAATATTATTGGTTGAATTTTTCTAGGATTAACGCGCAATTCGCACCACCAAATCCAAAGCTCAGGTTCAGGGCCCTTTGCATATTGTCAACCTGCCTGTGTTTGTTAGGCGTGTAGTCCAGGTCACATTCCGGATCAGGTTGGTTTAGATGCACTGTGGCGGGAATGGTACCGGTTTGCAAAGCTTTCAGACACAATATGGCTTCAAAAGAGCCTGCCGCGCCGATAAGGTGACCTGAATAAGACTTGGTGCTGGACATCGGAATGTCATACGCTGCGTTGCCAAGCGCTTTTTTGATGGACTCGGTCTCATTTTTATCATTCAGCGGAGTCGAAGTGCCATGTAAGTTAACATAGTCTATTTGCCCCGGAGTCAGGTTTGCTTCGTTCAAAGCGACTTCAATGGACTTTACCCGGGCGCCCATATCTTCAGCCGGAGCCGTCATATCATAGGCATCGGAGAAATTTGAATATCCGGTAATTTCACCAAGGATAGTGGCATTGCGAGCTTGCGCGTGTTCCAGCTCTTCGAGACATAAAATAGCAGCCCCTTCAGAGAGAACGAAACCACTTCTTCTTTTGTCAAAGGGACAACAGGCGGTTTCGGCTGACTCTTGCTCTTTACTCAAGGCCTGAATGACGTCAATGGACCAGACATTGAAATGCTCTTTTAAGGATTCACTGCCGCCTGCAAGCATCACTTTTTGGCGACCAGATTTAATTATTTCGTAGGCATCACCCAAAGCCATTGTGCCGGTAGCACAGGCCGCAACAGGGGTGTTTTGATAGCCACGTAAGTTCCAGGTCAAAGAGACGGCTGCGGTTGCCACACTGTTCATCGACATCAGTGTTGAGAACGAAGTGGCAATGCCGGCATCACGAAAATCATTGTTGTTGTAGTTTACGTTATCAACGCCACCCCAACCAGTACCTATAATAACCCCAAAGTCAAAAGGGTCAACAAAGTCATTAGGCTGATTGCCAACACCAAAGGCCATGGTTAGCGCTTGTTTTGATGCCAGGACCGCGTACTTAGAAAAGTCCGGAGACATCTTCATGATGCTTTTAGGCAACCCTTTGAATCTTTTCCTGTCAGCTTCGATATAGCCAAAAAACTTAGCATTTACGCTGTCATTAGGAAAATCAAAACGCTGGTAACCAATTTGGTAGGCCATAATAGCGTCCCAGATTTCCTGAACATTTTCACCTAACGAACTGATGGCCCCATAACCTGTTACAACAACACGTTTATTCATTTACAACTTCCATTATTTTAAAGTGCTAACGAAATCAACCCACGACAAGGTGCAACGATACATCACGCGCACGGGTGCCGCAGAACAGTTAAGCGCTCGTCTGATGACAGACGTGCAGGTATCCCAAAGGATTTATTTGTGAACTCGTTAGCGAGTGAAAAACTAATTGAATATGTTTATCAGGAACATTTATTTACAGGCAGAAAAGTTCACTCTCGTTGAGAAATGAGGATCATTAGCCTGATTTGAGCCGTACGATAGCACTCCTTTTGCATTTACTCAACCACAATAATACCCTTGCTTTGCACTTTTTACATGAATATTGACGCAGGTTTGCCGAGATGTGATTTACCTGTCATCATTTTTCATGTTTAATGTACCCGATATTTTTCAGGTGCCTGCGTCTGTGGGCATTTATTTAATAATACTTAAACGTTTAATTGCGGTGTCTCACGCATGAGACAATGTCTGGTTGCTGATTGTTGTGGCTCTGCCTCAACACAAGATTCCTTTACGTGATTGAGCGGCCTGTAAAATTGAATATTAAAAATAATGAACTTCATGGGCAAAGGAAGGGGTGTGTGCTACTCATTTTCTATGTCACCCAGTCTAAAAAGTGGAAGAATAAAATATGTCTGGTTTGCAATCTATTGGTGAGAGCAATGATATTGCTATCGTAGGAATGTCTGGCTTATTTCCGGGAGCCCGGAATCTTGATGAATATTGGCGTAATTTGAAAAGTGGTGTTTCATCAATAAGTTATTTTGGAAAAGAAGAATTGAAACAGGCTGGTGCACCAGCTGACATTATTGATAACCCATCGTTTGTACCCGCCTATGGCTGTTTGCAGGACAGAGAGATGTTTGCTGCGGATTTCTTTAACTTTACGCCAAACGAAGCCATGTTCACCGACCCGCAAATCCGGTTGTTTATAGAGTGTGCCTGGCACGCTTTTGAAGATGCGGGCTATCATATCAAGCAGTATGATGGCAAAGTCGGGGTATTTGCTGGCGCGGGACTAAACACGTATTTTATGCATAACCTGCAAAATCACACCGCGCTAGACAGTGCCGGCGCACTGGCTGTGGCTATCGGTAACCAGGTCGACTTTCTGCCCACTCAAGTGGCTTACAAACTGAACCTCAAAGGCCCTGCTGTAAATATCAATACTGCCTGCTCCACCTCGCTTGTTTGCATTCATATGGCTTGTGAAAGTTTATTAAACCATGAAAGCGACATCATGCTGGCAGGGGGGGCATCTGTAAACGAAACCGCTTATCCCGGGTATCTTTATCAGGAAGGCGGTGTCTTTTCAAAAGACGGGTATTGTCGAGCTTTCGACAAACAAGCCAGTGGCACTGTACCGGCTGATGGTGTAGGCGCAGTTGTCCTTAAACGACTTGATGATGCGATTGCTGATGGGGACAACATCTATGCAATTATCAAAGCGACGTCGATTAATAATGATGGCGCACAAAAAGTTGGATTTACCGCACCTGGTATTCAGGGGCAAACGGATGTGATTGCGTCAGCGTTGGCGTTGGCGGAAATTGATTCTGACTCTATTGGGTACGTCGAAACCCATGGTACAGGCACCCAAATGGGTGATCCCATTGAAATTAAAGCCCTTACAAAGGCCTTTCGCCTCAGCGCAGAGAAAAGCAAGCATTGCGCAATTGGCTCAGTGAAGTCAAACGTAGGTCACCTCGGGGCGGCAGCAGGTGTGGCCGGTTTGATAAAAACCGCGCTGTGTTTAAAACACAATACCCTGGTGCCGAGTCTCCATTATGAACAAGCGAATCCTGAAATTGACTTTGAGGCTTCTCCCTTTTATGTCAGCGACAAGCTCCATGCGTGGCCAGAGTCTCCAGCATTTCCGCGCCGGGCAGGTGTAAGCTCTTTCGGGATTGGTGGGACAAATGCTCATGCAATTCTTGAAGAATACAAAGTTCCTTCAAAGGGTACTGGTGATGCCAAGCGCAACTGGCGCATCTTGCCTGTATCGGCACAAAATCAAAGTTGTCTGGCACAAGCAAAAACCCAGTTAGGACAATGTCTTGAGGCAACCTCAGACTTACCGATTCAGGATGTGGCGTATACGCTACAGGTTGGCCGGGAAAGTTTTGCCCAACGCAGTGCTTTACTGGCAAATAGTGTGCAAATGGCTGTTACTGCCGCCACCGCCGAGTGCCCCAGATTGCTTGTTAACGGGGAGCAGGTGAAAGATAACCGCGTCGTGTTTATGTTCCCTGGAGTGGGAGAACAATATCAAAATATGGCCGCTCAGCTATATCAGGTTGAACCTGTATTCAGAGCATGTGTTGATCAGTGTAATGACCAAATCATGTCGCAGTTTGGTATAGATTTAAAAGCGTCTTTGTTCGGCACAGATGGCAGGCAGTTTGATCCAAACAAGGAACTGGCAGAGCTAACCGGCAGTGGTAAAATTGACCTGCGCAGTTTGCTGATGCAGCAGTCCGATGAAGGGGCGCGCAGTGAAGTACTGTCACAAACCCGGTACGCACATGTGGCACTGTTTGTCGTGCAGTACGCGCTGGCGCAACTGTGGCAGTCATGGGGAGTTCGTCCCAAAGCGATGATTGGTCATAGTCTGGGCGAGTACGTTGCCGCCTGCCTTGCTGGCGTGATGTCTTTGGCTGATGCGCTCCACATTGTGGCTCAAAGGGCACTGTTTATCGATGCGCTGCCAGCAGGCAATATGCTGGCGGTAGGTGACTGCGCAACACGGCTGGATGGCCTGCTGACACCAGGCGTTAACCTGGCGGCCGTTAACAGCGACAACTCTTGTGTACTGGCTGGTGAGGAAGCGGAGTTGCTGGCATTACAAACAAGCTTGCAAGAAAAAGGAGTGGTGTCGCGTTTGGTTAACTCCTCTCATGCCTTTCACTCTGCCATGATGGAACCCGCCAGGCCTTATCTGTTGAACTTATTCAACAATGTGACGCTGAATCCACCTGAAATTCCGTATGTTTCCAATCTCACCGGTGACTGGATCACCCCGGAGCAGGCGACAGATCCGGCGTACTGGGCTGCACATACCTGCCAAACGGTGAAGTTTGCAGACGGTATCAATACGCTGACTGATAAAGCCATGAATGTTTTCCTGGAGATCGGGGTAGGTAACAGTCTGGGCAGCTTTGTGCAGCAGTGTCAAAGTCTGCGTTCAGTGCAAGACGGTATAGTGTTACAGAGCTTACCTGCACGAAGTGATAAGACAGGTGATGAATTTGTTATTAATCATGCGCTTGCTACATTGTGGTGTCGAGGCGTGGAAGTTGACTGGCATGCGTACCAGCTTGAAGAGCCGTTGAGCCGCACCAGTTTGCCCGGCTACCCATTGCAGCGCGAACCTTTTTGGTTTGAGCCAGAGGCCGCTGACACAGACAATGGGCAGTATCACCAGCCGGCGAAGGTGATGAAAAGTTACACCATTTCAAAAGCGAATGCCCAACAGGCTTCACGAGAAGAGGTCCATGCAGCGCCAAAATATGCAGCACCTGAGGGGGACATTGAAGCGCTGTTAGCAGAGCAGTGGCGACTGATACTGGGGGTTGACAGCATAGGGCGAAACGATCACTTCTTCCGCCTTGGAGGTAGTTCTTTACTTGGTGTGCAGATGATCTCCAGGCTTAAGGAAAACCTTGAAATTGGCATCACATTGAGAATGTTATTTGACCACCCTGTGTTGCAAGACTTTGCCAGTGTGATTGAACATCTGCTGCTGGCAGATCTGGAGGGCATGAGCGATGAAGAAGCCAATGCTTTGATTGCGCAAAATAGCGAACCTTCTCAACCTGACTTTCAGGCCACGCCTTATGTTCTCCCTAATGGCATGGAAATCATGCAGTTTAATCGGGTAGAAACGGACCATTTTTACCACGACATTTTTGATACACGTGTTTATGCTAAAAATGGCATCGTATTAGATAACAACTGTACGGTATTCGACGTAGGTGGCAATGTTGGTTTATTTTCCTTGTTTGTGGTGAATACGGTGAAAGGGGCCAATATCTATACATTCGAACCGGCACCGCCGGTATTTGACGTGCTCAGTCAAAACCTGGCCAATGCCGACGCAAACATCAAACTGTTTAATATGGGGATTTCCAATACCAACCATGAGAAGCAGCTGGTGTTTTATCCAAATAGTACAGGTATGTCTTCGTTCCATGCAGACAAAGATGAAGAGAAAACGGTACTGCGGGCTATCATAGAGAATCAAGGGGTTAGCAGTGACACCCTGATGGATGATATCGGTGGTTCAATGGATACCATTCTGGAACAGCGGTTCCAGGAGATCCCATTTAATTGTCAGTTAAGAACCCTGTCCAGCATCATTGAATCAGAGGCTGTTACTCAGATTGATCTACTCAAAATAGATGTACAGAAGTGTGAACTGGAGGTACTGGAAGGTATTGAACAACAACACTGGCAACGCATCAGGCAGGTAGTGATTGAGGTGCACGATGTGGGTGAGCAAATGCCACGTGTCATCCGTCTTCTGGAAGGCAATGGATTCAGTGTCTTTAAGGAGCAGGACGACCTCTATGAAAACTCCAATATCTGGAACCTCTATGCGACCCGTCCATAATCGGTCAGCATACTAACAAGAGTACCTGTCGGAACCTCAGTTCCGACAGGTACTCAGCACTTAGTGCAGTTCCGTGTTCTTTAAACTTTTCAGTTCCTCTTCTGACATACTGGCCAACAGTAAATAAGTTTCAGATATTTCCTCGACGATGTCCTGATCTCCGTAGTGTGATACCAAAAACTGAATGATGTCAGCCACATTTTCCGATACCAGAGTGGTTTGCACAGGAATGTTGACCTGATAAATATCTTCTAATTGCAGTGCTGCTTGCGCCGCCAGGATGGAGTGCCAGCCGTTGGCAAACAATCCTGATGTAACGCCAAGCGCACTGACGCCTAACAGCGTACTGCAAATTTGTGTGACGACGCGCTCGGTTGCGGTACTGGGTGAGACGAAATCTTCATGATTAAGGTCGGATGCCGGTAACATGTTGATCAGTGCTTTACGGTCCAGTTTACCATTTAGTGTCTGCGGAATGCGCTCAACTGTGACTATTTTACCGGGTACCATATATTCAGGTAAGACGGTTTTCAGGTGTTTCTGAATCTCGCTGGCGCTGCTGGTATGTTCTGACGTTACGGTGATAAAGGCCGCCAGATCTGTGGCTGAATGGGCGTTCTGAACACCTATAACAACCGCCTGGGTCACGGTTTGCAAACACTGCAGTTGATGCTCTATTTCGCCGGGCTCAATACGATGCCCTCGTATTTTTAGTTGATCATCCGTACGCCCCAATATTTCAATGGTGAGATCTTCAGTCCATTTAGCACTGTCCCCGGTTTTATAAAGCCTGATGGAGGAACCATCCGGCAATTCATAAGTGATAAAGCGATCCTGCGTGAGTTCTGGCATGTTGTGGTAACCTTCTGCAAGACTCTCGCCGGCAATGTATAGCTCTCCTTGAACACCAATGGGTTGTGGCGCAAGAAAGTCATCCAGAATATAGTGACCGTAGCCTTTCAGACTGGCGGTAAGACAGAGTTGTTGGTACTCGCTTTGTTGCTCAGAGATCTCCCTGACCATCGACCAGACGGTGGCTTCTGTTGGCCCATAACAATTCCACAGACGTTGCACTTTAGGTAACAATCGCTTTATCAGGTTACTGTTGATGGGTTCGCCGCCAGATAGCGCTGTGAGTGCGTTGTTGCCTTGCCACTGATGATCTAAAATCATCTTCCATGAAGAAGGTGTGGCCTGTAAAAAGTTGACGTTATACTGACCTATTAAACTTTCAAGCCGTTTGGGATCCAAAGATTCCCCGGGCTGGACCAGGATCACTTGCCCGCCATGCGCGAGTGGACCTAATAGTTCCAGCAACGAGATATCAAATGCTATCGTGGTAATGGCAAGCCAGCGGGTATTTTCATCAAGGGCAATACGTTCACCCATGGCAGATATGAAGTTACTTAGTGCCCGCTGAGAAATGACCACTCCTTTTGGTGTGCCGGTTGAGCCAGACGTAAATAGCATGTATGCAGGCTGCGTTGGCGAGGCGGGCGGATTGGTAAAGTGCTCAGATGCCGACAGCCAGTCGACCCTGGTTAAGTCCACCAGCCGCGGATCCTGCGTATCGGGTAAGGCCGTTTTGCTCAGTTCATCGACAAGGATAAGCTGCGGTTTTGCACTGCGAATGATGCTGGTAATTCTGGCATCGGGGTATCCCGGATCTACAGGCACAAACGCAGCACCGACCTTTAAGGTGGCCAGCATAGCAACCAGTAAATTGTGGTCACGGCTAAGACAGATAGCAACAAAATCCCCAGATCTGATGTGCTGACTTTGCAGGTAGTTTGCCAGCTTATTTACCCTGGTATTGAGCTCTGCGTAGCCCATGGCGCTGTTGTTGGCATATACCGCCGTCTTGTCAGGGAAGGTGTGACATTGTTGCTGCACAAGCTGGGGTAACAACACCCCCTCTGTCGTGTCGCTATTTGTGTGCTCTGTCATGAGGATGCGCTGTTGTTGCGCTAATGACAGCAGTGTAATGTCGGCAAAGGAGCGTGCATGCCCGTCCGTGAGCTGGGTCAACAAGTTACTGAGGTGATCTGCCCAGCGTTGTACGGTGTCGCGAAGTTGCGATGCCGTATCATGCCACAGTTGCAGGCTGAAATTGCCCTCTGCCAGCGTAATGCTCAACGTCATATCTTTGTGGCCAAATAATTCAGATGTTGTGCTGGCATCAAGGGGCACTGTATTTGGTAAAAACATCACTTGCGTCGAAACATCATTAATCTGCCATGAATCCGGCTGTATTTTGGTTGGATCTGGCATCAGACTTTGCAAAGTTGATAGCTGAACATCCGCGGGAAACTGCATGGTCCAGTTAGGTATTTGCTGAACTGCCTGCGCTGAGCAAGACAGGCCCTGGACGAACATTTCTGGCAATCTGACGATGTCAGCAGAAATGTACGCTTGTTGGCTTATTTTTGCCAGTAATAAGAACCAGCTGAGGCTTATGAGATGCCCGCTTTCTGTTTCAGGAAGCTGCAACAAGGCATGATACGTCGCTTTGGTTAAGGGAACACAAACTGGTTCATGTGCTGGCTCAGCGGCAATCTCAGTGGCACCCTCTTTATGCTTGCAGTAGGGTAACAGTTTAGTTGAATTGTGGAAATAAATGGCACTGTGTAATGCGTTCAGACTGGCTTCACAAGATGCATTGAGATGTGGAACCTTAAGGGGGGAAAATGAAATCTGTGTGAGCAGAGAAATTAAGATATCCGCCAGAATTTGGCTGTGATATTGGCCAAAAATACTTGCCACTTTCAGTGTCATAGGCTGTTGTTCGCCGTAATCGCACAAAGTGATGTGTATTGGGGTATCATCTATTTTTGAAGACAACTCGTGAAACGTCACTTCCATCCCGTTTACACCGGGAGTCTGATAGAACGGTTGAAAGTTCGCGACCACATCAAATAACCTTTGCTTGTCCTGATGGCTTTCCCTTATCTGTCTTAACGTATGCGACCATGGGTATTTTCTATGAGCCAGATCTTGCTGTTGTGTCTCTTTAACACGCTCGAGCAGCGTTGTGACTGTGTCCGTTTCTGATACAGAAGTAAACAAGGGCAATATGGAAGACAGCATGCCGTACATACGTTTTTGGCTCTTGTAAACGCGATTGTGAATTGGGTAGCCCACAACCACATCTGAGGCATCCGTGAGTTTGCTTAGCAGGAGTGTCGTCACTCCCAGCAGTGTTTGGTGAACGGAATAGCCATTTTCTTTACAGAATTTTAACAGCGTGTCTTTTGTCTTCGATTGTAACGGGTATTCAACTTGTCCCCTTTTTTGTTGCTTGCCAAATGCTGTTGTGGGTAGTGAGGGGGCGTGATTGATGGCCGCTGTTTTAGCCTGCCAGTAGCGCTGATCTTCATGGTATTGTTCAGAGTCAAAGTAACTCGCGGCTTGTATCGATTCTTGCTGATAGCTGGGGAAGTCAGGTGTTACTGCCTGTAGCTCTTCACCGTTAACCAACGCCTGATAGAATGCCAGTGTATGCTTAATGCGTAATGAGATGGACATGGCATCGCAGCAGATATGGTGATGGCGTAAGAAATACCAGTGTTCCTGATCATGTATTTTTAGAATGGCCTGTTCTTCTAGTGCCTCTGTTTGCAGTTCGTAGCTGTGGTCCATTCTACTTTGCATCCAGTTCACGGCGGCTTCTCGAGGTTGATTATTCAGGTCTATCCAAGCTATAGCGGGCATCGTCAGTTGTTCAACCCTTTGCTGCCCTTCGCCTTGTACTGAAGTGATAGATATTCTGGTTGTTTCATTCAGCATCCAGAAATGTTTGGCAGCAGTCTCAAGGTGATCTCGTGCGAATTTCCCCACAAAGCGCACATAACCACCAATGTTATATTTGGCTGAAGCGCCATGGATCAACTGCTCAATATATAAACCTTTCTGTGCCGGGTGCAACGGGGTGCCCAGGTTTGACATAGGGACTGATAACATACTTTAAACTCTTTACTTTTTGAACATGACGTATCATAAGCTGAGCGCTATCCATCGCAATTGATATGGAAGCCACAGTGTGTGCCTGACGCCAGTGTATATTGCGAAAACCGATGACTCTCCAGAGCAAACACATAGAATTTGCAGATACGTCGAGACTGTTGTCGGAAATAAGAACAACTATGTTATGCTTACCTCACTGTAAACTCAACAAAAAGCGTGTATGCGGATAAATTAAGAGGCGGCCCTTTTAAAAGCATCTCACGTGTGAGACAAAGTTGTTTTATCTATTTCGACAATAACTACATGACAATGATTGATGAAGTCTGATATCGTTAGTCGTTGATTAGTGTGATCAAAATCACTACTATATCAGCGAGCTATTTTTTCATAAAAAAACACTGTGGCGAAATTGTATGTGCGTCCGCTTGGATAGCAGCGCCACTTTTGAACTTTGAATCAGAATCATTGACCTAGAGCGACATTCAAGGTGATCATGGCCAAAGATGGCCCGCTTTTGATGCTGCGCATAACCTGGTTAACAAATTGGACTAGCATTAGCATGCGAGTGAGTAACGAATATTTTGACGGCATGAGTCTGACTTATGCATCTGATGAACAGGAAATTCCATTGATCATCACTGCGCAAGACCCGACCTTGAGCCTCTCGCAATGGGCGAGCAATAATAGAGATAAGATTAACCACTTATTGTCTACATATGGTGCGATACTTTTTCGCAATTTCGATGTGAATTCTTCGACGGCTTTTGAACGCTTTGTTGAGCAGGTATCCGGCTCAGCCCTGAGATATACCGAGCGCTCATCTCCCAGGAAGCAGGTTGAAGGCAACATCTACACGTCAACGGAACAACCTAAAGAAGAAAGTATTTTCTTGCACTCTGAGCAGTCTTATAACAACCAGTTTCCGCTTAAACTGTTTTTCTATTGTGCGCAGGCAGCCGAGCAGGGAGGTGAAACTCCCATAGCCGATGCGCGGGACATATTAGCGAGTCTACCCGCATCGGTTGTCGAAGAATTTCAGCGACGAAAATATCGCTATGCCCGTTATTTTTGGCCTATGATGGGCATGACCTGGCAAAAAGTATTTCAGACTGAAGATCCACAGGTGGTAGAGAATTACTGTAAGCAAAATGATATTGAGTATCAGTGGATGCCTGACGGTGCATTAAAAACCCACCAAATCAGGGCAACAGTGGCCAGTCACCCTGACTCAGGTGACAGATGTTGGTTCAATCACTGTACTTTTTTCAATGTATCGACACTGGCTCCCCATACTCAGGAAATTTTATTGGGGTCGTTTGCCGAAGATGAACTGCCAAACAACACTTACTACGGTGATGGTAGCAAGATCCCGGATGATGTGCTCGACACCCTGCGGGCTGCATACGAGGATAATAAAAAGGAATTTACCTGGCAAACCGGTGATGTGTTGATGCTGGATAACTTACTAATGACGCATGGCCGAAATCCATTTTCAGGTGACAGAAAGGTCCTGGTCGCTATGAGTCAAACTGGCCACTGGCAAGAGCTTGAAGCGAAGCCTTAATGCGTTTAGGGGGAAACCTCAAATTACTTTATAAAAATCTGCAGTGCTTGTGTGCTGTGGAAAGTGAGTAAACCCGCCCCGGTCGTGGGTGACTCAAAACATACTATTAATTGGTTTGGAAAGTATATGAATAAACTACAACATATCGCTGTCATCGGAGCAGGCGTAATGGGAGTGGGTGTTGCCCAGTGTGCAGCCGAAGCGGGATTTAAGGTCACACTGGTTGATACCAGCTGGGAAGTTTTAGATAAAGCTAAAACCACGATCGCCAACAATGTGCGCTTTGCCGGCCTGATGAAAGGCATTAAGTCGGTGGCTAATAGTGCAGACATCATTGAAAAGATTAGTTTCACAACCACTTATGAACAGCTCTGTGATGCTGACCTGGTGGTAGAAAATGTCACTGAAAACTGGCAGGCCAAACAGGAAGTCTATGGACATCTGGAGCAGCATTGCCCGCCACAGTGTGTTTATGCCGTGAATACCTCTGCCATTAGTATTACTAAAGTGGGCGGCATTACGAAAAGGGCGGCAAATGTTATCGGTATGCACTTTATGAATCCCGTGCCGTTAAAGGGTACTGTGGAGGTCATCAAAGGATTCCATACCAGCGAAGCAACGATTGCCACTGCTGACGCATTCCTGAGTGCGATGCAAAAGGAAATGGTTTTGGTCAATGATTCTCCGGGATTTGTAAGCAACAGAGTCTTGATGTTAACGGTGAATGAAGCTGTAAACCTGGTTCACGAAGGTGTGGCAACCGCCGAGCAAGTGGATAAAATATTCACCTCTTGTTTCAGCCATCAAATGGGACCGCTGGAAACTGCAGATTTAATTGGTCTGGACACCATTTTGTATTCAATCGAAATGTTATACGAACAATTCTCAGACAGTAAATATCGTCCTTCAACATTGTTGAAAAAAATGGTGGATGCCGGTTTGTTAGGTAAAAAAAGCGGAGAAGGGTTTTTCAAATACAGCAGCCTGGAGTAACTGGCGTGCCCCATTTTGTTTGCTCAGATAGCGGTGAGTAACCAGCTACTTTGCACAACAAACACCAGAATGTATCGCCGCTGTCTTTTCGATAGCGTAAAAAATAACCTAATAAATACAGGAATAAAACTATGTCACAGGCAATTGTCAACACAGTACGACAGTTTTTAGAAGAGTACATCCGAGTCGAAAAATTTGAGAATGATGAAAATATCTTTGCCAAAAAATACGTCAACTCTCTGTTTGCTATGCAGTTAATTCTGTTTATTGAAAAAAGCTTTGGGATCAAAGTGGAAAACGAAGATCTGGACATTGACAACTTTAGCAGTGTCAACGCCATCACCGATTTTGTCTCATCTAAATCAACCGTCTGACGTATTTTATAATGAAAAATAAGCAATTATTGGAAAGCCTTTCAGCGTATAGCAAGGAAGTCTTGATACCACAGGCTGGCGAATATGATGCTTGCCAGGCTGTACCGCAAAGTGTTGTCGCTGAATTGGCGAAAATGGGAGTATTTGGGGCCAATGTTGACACTGAATACGGTGGTCAGGCTCTGAATGCGTTTGAAATAGGTAAGGTGAGTGAGTTACTGGGCTATGCCAGTGGTTCTTTGTTGAGCCTGTTTACGGTACACTCTATGATGACCTTTGCCTTGCAGCGCTGGGGGAGTGATTGGCAGAAGGACCGCTGGCTAACGCCTTTGGCCGCGGGCAATTTAATCGGTGCTTTTGCTGTTTCAGAGCCTGAGGTCGGCAGTGACGTGAATGGACTGCTTACGGAATTCACTTTGGAAGATGACTGTATTGTGGTTAATGGCAGCAAACAGTGGATTTCTTTTGCACAAACGGCCGATGTTTTTTTTGTCGCAGGAAAACTAAATGGTGCGCCAGCCACTTTGGTTGTTGAACGAGATACTCCTGGGCTGGAGATCACCCCTATCAGTAATATGTATGGGTTTCGCGCAGGTATGCTGGGCAAGCTGACCTTTAACCACTGTAAAGTGCCCAAAGCCCACATGTTGGGGCAGAACCCGCTGATCCTGGCCCAAATTGTAGGCTCTGTTCTGGATCATGGCCGGTTTACCATTGCCTGGGGAGCATTGGGTCTATCCAATGCCTGTGTTGACGCCAGCATTCACTACACTAAAACGCGTTACCAGTTTGGTGAACCGCTCTACCAACACCAGTTAATACAACAGATGTTAACCAATATGCTGGTGGCTACGCGTTCTTCCCGGCTTATGTGTATGGATGCCGCGAGCGCGCGCGATGAGTCGGACGCTGACATGATTATTAAGACGGCAGCGGCCAAGTATTGCAGCGCGGAAAACGCCTTGAAAACCGCCAATGACGCAGCGCAAATTCATGGTGCCAATGGGTTAAGCGATCAGTTCCCTGTAGAACGCTACCTTCGCGATGCCAAAGTGTTCGGCATCATAGAGGGCAGTGTACAGATGCTGCAAATGATGATTGCCTCTCAGGGTAATCAGTGGATTTCGCATTAAAATTCAATTTTTAAGGTGATTAAAGTGGAAAAAACTAAAGCCCCCGGGCAGGTTAAGTGCGTTGTCTGGGACCTTGATAATACACTGTGGGATGGCATCCTGATTGAACAGGATGAACTTCAGCTGTCGCAAAGTGCAGTGGATACCATAAAAGAACTCGACCGTAGAGGGATCTTACAGTCCATCGCCAGTAAGAATGATCATGACCTGGCTATGCAAAAGCTCGAGCAATACAATCTCGCAGAGTATTTTCTCTACCCTCAGATCAACTGGGGAACGAAAAGCCAGTCAGTGAGCAACATTGCACAATCTTTGAACATAGGCATTGATACTTTTGCATTTATTGATGATCAGCCTTTTGAACGTGAAGAAGTTTTAAGTTGTCATCCGGAAGTGCTATGCATTGACAGCCTCGATATTCCCCAAATAATTGATATGCCAGCCTTCATGCCGCGATTTATTACGGATGAATCCGTTAAACGACGGGGGATGTACCTCAATGACATTGAACGCAACAAAGTTGAGCAAAGCTTTGAAGGCCCTGCCGATGAGTTTCTGGCTTCTCTTGGCATGGTGTTTAAGATTGAGCAGGCCAAAGAGGTCGATTTAAAAAGAATGGAAGAGTTGGTCGCCAGAACCAATCAGTTAAATACCACTGGCCGCATTTATAGTTATGAAGAGCTGGATGCGTTTCGTACTTGTCCGCAGCATGAGCTACTGGTGTGTTCATTGCAGGATAAATACGGTGAGTATGGAAAAATTGGCTTGGCATTGCTGGCGTTGTGTCCGGGTGGGTGGACGATTAAAGCCTTCTTAATGTCATGTCGGGTGATGTCCAGAGGCGTAGGTTCTATCTTTTTAAACTATCTGATCAATGAAAGTATTGAACAGCGACAAACCTTATATGCTGAGTTAATACCCAACGACCGCAATAGAATGATGTACACAACCTATCGTTTTGCCGGTTTCAGTATTTACAGCGAAGACGCCGGGGTCGAAACATTGCACTATTCCAGCGGTGCCCGTCAGGGGTATCCGGAGTTCGTCAATATCGAATTTCCCGCCAGCGGCCTGTTTGAATCGGTAAAAGCCAGCTAGTCGTCGCCAAAATAACAGAACTCGTCATTACTAATAACTATCCCGGGAGCCAGAGCGACAAGGGCTCCCGCCAAAATCGAGTTTGTAATCACCAGCAATAAGCGGATGAGTGATGCCTCACCTCACTCTCCTTACAGGAAAATACGAATCATCCTTTTTGTTTCTGAGTGCCCATTGACACTGAAATGTGAGAGTAATAAAGACTATGAATGACAATCAAATAAACAAATCTTCGGGGTTGCTCTCTAATAGCGCAAAACTTTCTGCTGAAAAGAAAAAACTACTACAAATGCGCTTACAGGGGAAAGTAAAAAAGAATAAAAATGCTATTTCAACTCGAGATAAACAGTTGAATATTTTACCATTATCTGCGACTCAACGTCGCTTGTGGGTGGTGGATCAACTGGAGAAAACGGGCACCCAGTCAGCATACAATATTTCTGGTGGTCTGGAAATTAACGGTGAATTAAATATCGACGCTTTGCGACAAGCTTTAAACCACATGGTGGCTCGTCATGAAAGCTTACGTACCACATTTAGCAAAGACGCGGATGGCAACGGGGTGCAGATTATCAATGATGACTCTGCTTTCGAGTTGCTGTTTACCGATGTTTCCGGGCAGGCAGACAAGCACACAGAGATCAAACAGATAGCACTGAATGAAGCCAAGGCGTCATTTGATTTGGCTAAAGGGCCGCTGCTGCGCACCAGGCTTATCAAATCTGGGGAAGATAGCTATGTTTTTGTTTATACGTTTCACCACATTATCTCAGACGCCTGGTCATTGAGCGTATTTTGCACTGAATTACTGGCGTTGTATCAACAGTATCAGACGAGTGGCGTTGCAACACTGCCACCTTTGCCTGTACAGTATGGCGATTTTGCGCTGTGGCAGAATAAACAGCTAAATGACTATCCGCAGCAGTATCGGGATAAAGTGGATTTTTGGAAAAAGCATCTCAGTGGTGCCCCCGATTTATTGGCACTCCCGACCGATTATAGCAGGCCAGCGGCTCAGAGCTTCAAAGGCAGCGTGTTACCTTTGACCATTGATTCAGCATTGCGAAGCAAGCTTATCAGGCTGAATCAATCTCATAACCTCACTATGTTTATGACGTTATTTGCGGGGTGGGCCATCTTGCTTGCCAAGCTGACACAGCAAGATGATCTGGTTATTGGTATGTCTTCGGCAAACCGGGGGCAGCAAGATATTGAAGGATTAATTGGGTTTTTCGTCAATACCTTTGCACTGCGACCAGACCTTACTTCATCGCAACACATATCTGAGTTTCTGAAACAAGTCAGACAATTATTGCTCGATGGCTATGCCCATCAGGACGCGGCCTTTGAAGATGTGGTGGAAGCGGTCAATCCGGCACGGAGCTTGTCGCACAGTACTTTATTTCAGACGATGATTGTACTTGTTAATACTCCGCTGGATAATTCGGCTGAGCAAGCGATGGGGCTATCGCCTTACCCTATTTCATCGGGTGGTGAAAAATATGATGTCACCCTGGTGCTTAATGATACTGGCAGTGAAGTGACTGGTCACTTTAGCTATGCCACCGATCTTTTCAAGGCCGATACGATTGTCAGATGGCGTGATTATTTCCATCGGGTATTACATGCCTTGTGTGACTCTGCAAACCAGACACTCGCACAGCTCAATATTCTGCCGGGCGATGAAACAGCGCGCTTGCTGACTCAATACAATGATACATCATGCGAGTTGCCGGAACCGGCAGCACTGGTGCATCAATTATTTGAGCAACAAGTCGCCTTGCACCCAGCGCAAATTGCATTGCAGTTTGCAGATACCCAGATAAGTAATACGCAGCTCAATGAAATGGCCAATCGGCTTGCCCACTACTTGCGCGAACAAGGGGTGGGCCGTGAGACGATCGTGGCTATTTATATGGAGCGCAGCATTGACGTTGTAGTGGCAATATTGGCGACTATGAAAGCGGGAGGGGCGTATTTAATGTTGGATCCCGAGCATCCTGAACAGCGCATTACCGCGTTGCTGGACGATGCCCGGCCGGGTCTGATTTTAACCCAGCAAGACCTTAAGGAAAATTTGCCAGAATCGGCGTGTCCCAAGGTCCAGGTGGATTCAGAGGGGGCTTTTGATGCTTATTCCGCAGCTAATCTCTCTTTACTACCTGGGGCGTCAATCGATGATCTGGCGTATGTGATTTATACATCCGGTTCTACAGGTCTGCCCAAAGGTGTCATGGTGGAGCACAGTGCGCTGCGCAACCACCTGCACTGGATCCAGGATACCTACCCACTGCACCACGACGATGCCGTCTTGCAAAAAACGGCCTTTAGCTTTGATGTCTCTGTGTGGGAAGTATGGTGGCCTTTGACCACGGATGCCCGGCTGGTTATGGCGATACCAGGAGGACAACGAGACCCGGATTATCTGCTCGATGCTATTGCACAGCATCAGATTAGCCATATTCATTTTGTGCCTTCTATGCTCAGTGTCTTGTTAGAACACCCGAGTTGGACAAACTGTGTTTCGTTGAAGCGTGTGTTTAGTGGTGGGGAGGAACTCTCTGTCAGTTTGCAAAATCAGTTCTTTAGCACCAATATGCAGGCGGACTTGGTGAATTTTTACGGACCCGCAGAAACCACCATCGAAGTGGCTAGCTGGGTGTGTCAGCGAGACGCGCAGGAGGGCGAGGCGAGTGACATTCTCAGAGTACCTTTAGGGTATCCGGTGCACAATTGTCAGCTCTATGTGCTGGACCAGAATCAAAAACCGGTTGCTACCGGGGTGACAGGCGAGCTCTATATTGCGGGTAAGTGTTTATCCAGAGGGTACCTCAACAACGCAGAACTCACTGCACAGCGTTTCATCGCGAACCCTTTCAGTGATGATATTTCTGCCCGAATGTACCGCACCGGTGACAGGGTGAGGTTTAATGAGAATGGGCAAATTGAGTATCTCGGCCGAAACGATGTGCAGTTTAAGATCAGAGGAATTCGAATTGAACCCGGTGAAATTGAAGCGGCACTGAAGGCGCAAACAAATGTACATTTAGCGCTGGTAACCTGTCGAGAGGTGTCGCAGGGCGATAAACAGTTACTGGCTTATGTTATCCCCGCATCAGGACAGCAAATTGATATCGAAGCACTGAAACGTCAATTATCGGTGTCTTTGCCTGAATTCATGATCCCTGCATACATTATGACACTGGACGCCTGGCCTTTAACGGTGAACGGTAAAATCGATGTTAAAGCTCTGCCTCTGCCTCAGGACGATGGCAGTATTGCCTGCGCTGAACAAGCTCCGCAGGGGGAAATCGAAACCTTTTTGGCGACTATTTGGTGTGATTTGCTTGGGATTGAGCAGCCCGGGCGCAATGAAAGCTTTTTCGAGCTAGGTGGACACTCTTTGAGCGCTGTCCGTTTCCTGACGTCCATAAAGCAGCAAAAGGGGTGGTCACTCACCTTAAAAGATTTGTTTGCCTGCCCGACTATCCAACAGCTTGCTCAGTTGATACCTGATGAGCAAGAGGCAGCAGCCATGCCCGTCGCAAAAGTTGACCGCAGCCAGCCTATCCCCTTGTCATTAGCACAGCATCGTTTGTGGCTAATTGATCAAATGGGGCAGACCAACAGTGCTTATAACCTTGGCGGCTCGTTCCGGCTACGGGGGGAGCTGGAGCCGGTGCTATTGCAACAAGCGCTAACCGCGATTCAGGACAAGCACGAAATTTTGCGTACCCGATTTGTCAAAGCAGATAGCGGTGAGGCTTGTCAGGTCATTGAACCCGCAGGCTCTTTGCAGCTGGATGTATGGGAACTGCTGACGGAAGATGATGCAACGCGCTTTGAGCAGATCCGGGAAAAAGTGGCAATCACATTAAACGCCCCTTTTGACCTTGAGCAGGGGCCTCTGGTTCGGGCTTCTTTACTGAAGCTGCCTGAACAATCCTGGGTATTGACGCTTGCCATGCATCACATTGTATCTGATGGCTGGTCTACCAATATTTTGCTGAACGACCTGATCACCAGTTATCGTCAGTGTGCACAAGGACAGTCCGGGGCGCTGCAGCCAATGCCGTTACAGTATGCCGACTATGCACAGTGGCAACGTGATGAGTGTCAGGGAGGCAAAATTGCTGAGTCTCTTGACTATTGGCAACAAAATCTCACAGGGGCATTGCCGTTACTGGAGTTACCCTATGATAAATCGCGACCAGCGGTGCAGTCATTCAAAGGTGATATCCACAAGTTTCAACTGGATAATGCATTGGTAAGCCAGTTGGAGCAACTGGCAAAAAGCCATAACATGTCTCTGTTTATGGTCTTATATGCAGGCTGGTCTATCTTAATGGCAAAACTAAGCGGGCAGTCGGACATAGTGACAGGGGTGCCTGTTTCAAACCGGGAAAGAGTTGAGTTTGAGACAATCATTGGCTTTTTTGTGAATACGATAGCCTTGCGGGCTGAGGTAAATGACACCGATACCATCACGGCATTTTTGCAGCATGTAAAACAAGTGGCCATCTCTGGCTATGAGCATCAAAGTGCGCCGTTCGAAAAAGTGGTAGAACAAGTGCAGCCTCAGCGAAGCATGAGTTTCACACCTGTTTTTCAGACCATGATTTCACTTCTCAATACGCCTAATGATGTTGCCGGTATGCCGGGTGTCGAGGTGCAACCGAATACGTTGCCAGTGGCATCATCACAGTTTGATTTAATTCTTGCAATGCAAGAGTTTGATGGTGTTGTAAATTGTGGGTTGACCTTCGCAACCGATTTATTTGAAGCCCAAACCATTCAGCAATGGGCACAGTATTACATTAATGTGTTGCAAACCATCTGTCGTGATACACAAGTGCCACTGGCGGAGATGTCGCTGCTGGACTCACAGCAACAACATGCCCTGCTAGACGTATTAAGTGGCCCATCAAGTAAAGCGACTCAGCAGGACACCGCATTGCACTTGTTTGATAGTCAGGTCGTGCAACGTCCCGACAGCCTCGCACTCACTTGTGGCTCAGTCAGTTTGTCGTATGATGAACTGAATAAACGCGCTAACCAACTGGCCCGCTACCTTGGCAAACAAGGGGTAGGTAACGAGAAAGTAGTTGGTGTTCTGCTGGATCGTGGCATAGACATGATAGTGTCCATCATGGCGATCTTGAAGGCAGGGGGCGCATTTATGCCACTTGATCCACAGTACCCTAAAGAGCGCATTCGTTTTATGGTGCAAAATAGCCAGCCTGTGTTGGTTATTGCGCAAGGTGCTTATGTACCCGAACTGCGTGATGCCGGGGTGACTTGTTTCGATCCTGATGCTGACTGGGCTGTGGTTGCATCGGAGTCGACTGGAAATCTGGTGCTGGACCAGCCCATTACACCGGCAAGTCTTGCTTATGTGATGTATACATCAGGTTCAACCGGTGAGCCCAAAGGTGCCATGTTAGAACATGGCAATCTGTATAACCTGATGGATGATTTTGCTGACATTGCCCATTCACCCAGTGAACAAAATGCGATGTGGTGGGCTGCCTCAAGCTTTGATGCGTCTGTGTATGAGATATTTACTGCCCTGTGTTTTGGCATGAATCTGCACATAGTAGAAGACGATGTCAGGTTTGATCCTACTTTGTTGTTCAACTGGATGGCGGATACTGCCATTCATTTTGCTTATATACCGCCATTTTACGTGCAACCTTTGCACAAGCGCTTGGCTGAAAGCGGCGATTTGCAACTGCGTCATATCATGGTTGGAGTGGAGCCAATTCCTCATGACACCCTGTTAGGAATGAAGCGTTGTCTGCCGGATCTGAATATCGTTAATGCCTATGGCCCGACAGAGGCCGCGGTGTATTGTGCCAGACATGTCATTTCGCAGGAGAGCCGCCAAAGCAATAAACCCGCGCCCATTGGCACGGCCGTCAAAAATACGCAACTTTATGTCTTGTCGCACGATCAGCAACCGGTACCCAAAGGGGTAGTGGGAGAGTTGTATGTGGCTGGCAAAAGTGTGGCCAGAGGCTACGACAATAATGTGCCAATGTCTGAACGACACTTTGTTTGTATACCGTCACTCGCACCAGGTTTAAGGCTGTACAGAACCGGAGACATGGTTCGCCTGACAAATGATGATTTACTTGAATATGTCGGCAGAAATGATGAGCAGGTAAAGATAAGGGGAGTACGCATTGAACTCGGCGAATTGCAAGGGCAGCTGAAGGCTCTTCCGGAGGTCGAAAACTGTGTTATTAAGCTGATTGCTGATACGCAGGGCCAGAAGCGCATTATTGCTTATGTTGAGCCAGTGGCTGAATTTTATCAGCAGCAGAGCGATGAACAGTTGGAAAGTATATTAAAGACCAAGCTTGCAAAGCATCTGCCTGTCTACTTAATGCCCTCGGGTTGGGTTGTTATGAGCCGCTTACCTCGGTTGCCCAACGGCAAAATTGATCGCGCAACGCTGCCTGAGTATCAGTTCCAGTACACAGAACGTCCGTATAAAGAGGCCGTGACTGAGACCCAGAAGCAGTTGCAACGCATCTGGTGTCAGTTGTTGAATAAAGCCGAAGATCACGTTGCGATTGATGTCAGCATGTTCGAGTTGGGTGGCCACTCCCTACTTATGCTCAAGCTGCGAAGCATTGTTCAGGAGCAAATGGAGGTGCAATTAGATGTGCGGCAGATATTTGAAAACCCAAACATCGAAGATATTGCCGTGTTAATTGACAGGGCGAAAAGGCAGCAAACGCTACAAATGCAGATAGAGAATACGCAAGACTCTGAGCTGGAAATCATGGAATTTTAACTCAATCACTCTATTTTGTTTTGCCAACACAGAAACGGTTTCCTCTGTGTTGGCGCACAGGCTCTGGCAGTCACCCGGGCCAAGAGCTGATGCTGAGCCTTCTGTTGAAGGTTTCTAAAAAGCACACCGGCATCTGCATACCCAGCAAGCATGGTCATGCTTGCTGGGTATGCAGGATGTTGAGTAACAAACAATTATGGCTAGTAGGATATGAAAGCAGAACATTTATTTGATCGTCTGTCACAAAGTGGCATTTTGGTGACTTTGGACACAGGAAAGCTAGTGGTTAAAGCGGCCAAAGGGGCTATGACCCCCGACTTTGCGGCGCAAATTAAACAACATAAAGCGGCGCTGATGGCTTTTCTGGAAAAGCAAAGTAGCTATCAGTCGGCGCCAAATTATCCTGCGATACAGCCTGTTGAGCGCACACCGGAGAACCTGTATCCGGTGTCGTTTAATCAGCAGAGGTTATGGTTTATTCATCAGATCTCCGGAAATAGTGCAAACTACAATATCCCCATGGCATTTATGGTGGAGGGGCAGCTTGATTTTGAGGCAGCACAAACCGCCTTAACGCAGATTGTGCAGCGGCATGAAATTTTGCGCACCAGCTATCACGCAGTAGCTGGCACGCCGATGCAAACAGTGCATGATGCCGAGCATTTTTCCATACAGTTTTTCGATGTTACTCAGTTGCCCCCGGAGCAACAGCTTATTCGGGCGAAACAAATAGCAGCAGAAGATGAACGTAACCCCTTTGCACTGGACAAAGATTTTATGATCAGAGCGGGGTACATACAGATGTCGCCGCTTCAACACACGCCTCGCTCAGTACTGCTACTGAATGTCCACCACATTGCCTTCGACGGATGGTCGCTGGGGATTTTGCTGCAGGAGTTCTCTGAAAATTATCAGGCATGCCTGCGCAAAGAGCCGGCACCACGTGAACCGCTGGCGATCCAGTATCTGGATTTTGCCAGCTGGCAGCAAGATAATTTCAATGAGGTGACACTGCAAAAGCAATTAAACTACTGGCAAGAAAAACTAGCTGCACTGCCTGAATCTCATGGTTTGTATATGCCGGCCAAGGCGTCTGAAGAGAAATCAGGGAAAAGCCAGTTTGACAGTCAGTTGACGGTCAGTGTCACAGCCAAGATGAAGGGGCTTTGTCAGCAATTTAATACCTCGCCTTTTATTTTTATCCACGCGGTGTTTAGTATACTGCTGGCGCGTCACAGTGGTCGAAATGACATTGTGATTGGGACTCCTGTGGCTAATCGGCAGGTCAATCAACTTGAACCACTGCTGGGGTTTTTCGTTAATAGCCTGGTGTTGCGTACAAGCTATCATCCTGAGCAGAGCTTTGCCGAGTACCTGGCTTATGTTGGTAAAGTTAACCTGGATGCTCAGGCGAATCAGGATGTGCCCTTTGAAAAATTAGTTGAGCACTGCGCCCAGACTCGCTCTCGCAGCCACAGCCCTTTATTCCAGATCATGCTGAGTATGAATTCTAACGACAGCGCCGAATTGCCCATTCCCGGTGTCAATATTAAACCACTACAGCAGCCAGAGCCGGGACTAAAATTTGATATCAAACTCAATGTGGCAATGACCGAAGAGCATGTTGCACTGAAATGGACTTTTAACCCGGAACTGTTTGATGTCGCCAGTATACAAGCGTTGGATGGGCATTTGCATAGTCTGTTTACAGAAGTGGTAAAAGACCCTGCGGCCCCATTGCATAAATTGCCGATGCTATCCGTAGCTGAAATGCGTCAGGTGCTGGCAGCCGAAAATATCTCGCGACAGAGCGAACAGCACGCTCAGAGTCTGATTGAACTATTTCACCGACAAGTCGTTGCCACTCCAGAAAAAACGGCGCTGATATTTGAACAAGAAAAGCTCAGCTACGCCCAGTTGAACAATTATGCAGAGCAGTTTGTTTGTCAGTTAAATCAGGAGACACAACAACCATACATAGGTATTTGTCTTCATCGGTCTTTTGAGTTGATAGTGGCTATCCTGGCAATCTGGAAAATCGGCAAGGCATATGTCCCTATTCACCCCGAGACGCCCGAGACCTTAGTACAGCACATGATCACAACAGCGGATCTGCAACTTGTTGTCAGCACCAGACAATTGCGTGATGCTGTCATGGGAGATCTTTGTCCGGTGCTTGAAATAGCACTTAATCCCGATGCTGAGCAGAGCACCGTCGCGACGATGGCAGACTGGCAGTACAATTCAGACAACACGCGTTATGAAGCAAGCGATCCTGCCTATATCATATTTACATCAGGCTCGACTGGTATGCCAAAAGGCGTGGTCGTTGAGCATAAAGGGCTGCTTAATCTGGCTGTCAGTTTGCAGCAATTGATAGACGCAGAGCCCGATAGTGCCTGGGGTTGGACTGCGTCATACTCATTTGATTCATCGGTAAAAGGTTTAACTCAGTTAATGCTGGGACAGCCACTGGTTATCATCAGTGATAGCATGAAAATGGACCCGGAACTACTGCAAAGCTGCGTGCAACAAAACGCCATTGGGATCCTGGATTGTACCCCGTCTCTACTGGAACTGTGGCGGCCGCTTGGCCTGCAAAACCTGCCACAGCTCATTATAGGAGGGGAGGCAATTAATGAAAGCCTGTGGCAGGAACTGGCTGAGCGAGATGAGCAGACCCCGGGCCGAAAAGCCTTCAATGTATATGGACCGACAGAGTGTTCCGTCAATAGCTGCTGGACACGGATTAGGGGCACAGCACCACACATAGGTCAGGCCATTCCAAATACGCTTTGTGTGGTTATCGGTCAGGATGGCAATCTTGCCCCAACCGGGGCTGTTGGTGAACTCGCTATTGCTGGTATCGGACTGGCGAGAGAGTATTTACAGGATGAGGCGCTGACAGCGGCAAAATTCATCCCTAATCCTTTTTCTGACAGCGCTGATTTTCCTCGTTTGTATCGCACTGGAGATTTGGTACGTCGCTTACGTAATGGCAATTTTGAATTTATTGGCCGGGTCGACAATCAAGTGAAGATACGGGGCTACCGCATTGAGCTGGATGAAATTCATCGGCGGGTAGCGGAATGCGCTCCCGTGGAGTCGTGCTTGATCCTGGTTGATGGTGACAATGAGCACAAGCGGATTGTCGCGTATGTACAGTTACATGATCAACAAGCGGATGCCGATCAGCATCTTATTGACATAACACAGCAATTGTCTAAAACGCTACAAGCATACATGCTGCCTGCTGCCTGGGGCGTGGTCACACAGTGGCCGCTAACAATTAACGGCAAAATCGATAAAGCACGGCTTCCGGCAGCGCAAGTGGTCAGTAGCAACGAAACAATCGTACTACCCGAAACCGAAACTGAGGGAGTGCTGAGACACATTTGGTCCCAATTGCTGGGACTTCCTGACGATCTTATTGGTGTGACACGTAGCTTTTTTGAACTTGGCGGACACTCACTCTTAATCGTTCGTCTGACTGCAGAGATACGCCATCAGCTTGAAAAAGAAGTGAAAGTAAAAGACATCTACGAGCATATTACGCTGCGTGACCTGGCTGCACATGTTGATGAGCTCACCGCCATTACTCAGCAGCCACGCATTGTGCCTATTGCGCGGGAGCAGCCTCATTACCCGGTATCATTTACTCAAAAACGACTGTGGTTTATTCATCAAATGGATCCGGGCTCTGCAGAATACAATATGCCTATGGCTTTTGATGTCAACGGCGCATTTTGTCTTGCTACTGCTTCACGGGCCATGTCCGCCTTGATTCAAAGACATGAGTCATTGCGCACTGTGTTTGTAGACGTCTCAGGGGAGCCGGCACAGAAGGTCTTAGAAAACGTTGATTTTCAGCTTCAGTACCGGGATTTAACACTGGCGGGTGATGAGCAATACACACGGCTGCAAGAGTTTATTCGCAATTCTCGCAATCATCAGTTTGACTTATCCGCTGAGCTCATGGTGAGGGCAGAGTATGTTGCATTGGTAGATAACGGTCATGAAAAATCAGGTGTTTTATTGTTTAATATGCACCACATTGCGTCTGATGGCTGGTCTGTGGATATTCTCATTCGGGAGTTTACCGAGCTGTATAAGCAGCAACTGTCAGGCAACCCTGTTGAGCTGCCTTCCTTACCCGTCCAGTATCTGGACTATGCGGCATGGCAGGCGACGCACTTTACATCGCACAATATGCAAAAGCAGTTTGAATACTGGCAAAAACAACTGGATGATGTGCCTTCATTGCATGGTATCGCATTGGATAGGCCTCGCCCTGCGGTCAAAGCTTATGTGGGTGGGAAGGTGAGTGCAAACCTCAATAAAAACACAGCGCAGCGCATCGCTGCTCTGGCACAGGATCACCAAATCACCCCTTTTATGCTAATGCACGCTGCCCTTGCGCTGGTGATTTCTCGGCATAGCAATAGTTCGGACATTGTGGTGGGGACACCGGTCGCCAACCGCAGATTTGTTGAGCTGGAGGGGTTGATCGGGTTCTTTGCCAATACCCTGGTACTTAGAAACTCAACAGATTTTACTACCCTGAGTGCGTATTTATCGCATATCCGCGACACCCATATTCAGGCACAGGACAATCAAGACGTACCTTTTGAACAGCTGGTGGAGAAACTGCAAATCCCACGTTCGCTGTCCCATACGCCGTTGTTTCAGATCCTCATCACGACTCAGACACAAACGCAAGGTGCAGAGCATGCAGAACAAAGAGACATGACGCTGCCCGATGTGAGTTTGCAGTTGCGCAATGACCCTGAGCCGATTGCCAAATTTGACTTGCACATAGCCTGGCAGCAACACGATGATGGCATCAAGGTGAGCTGGATATTTGACACTCACATTTTCAATCAGGCGCATATTGAACAACTGAGTCAACATCTGGTGAATACGCTGGAGTCGATGGCACAGATGTCGTCAGCAAGCCCACAACAGGGGGACGCGAAATTATCAGACATTGTGATGCTGAGTGCCGTTGAACAGAAATCTCTGGAAGCGATGCAAGCGAAAGTGACGTCATTGCAAAGTATGCCTGCCAGCATTCAAGCACTGGTGGAACAAAACGCCATACAAGCGCCCGACAAGATTGCGCTTAACGGCGCTTCCGGCGTCATGACGTATAGCGAATTGAATAAGACAGCCAACCGTTTGGCAAACTTACTGGTGGCAGAAGGGGTATGCGCGGGCGACCTGGTGGGGATCAGTTTATCTCGTGATCTGGATTCGGTGATTGCCATTTTAGCGATATTGAAAGCGGGAGCCGGATATGTCCCATTTGATACCCAGCTTCAGCAACAGCGAGTTGCTTATATTGCTGCTGAAACAGGCATTACCTTGAGTATTACTCAGCGAGATAAAGCCTCAGTATTCACAGAATGTGGTGTAAACCTGTGTATTTGCCTGGATGATACCGACACCCAAAAACGACTGACAATGCAGGCGTCGCATTTTACGCCCACCCGTGCGACCACACATGATGATATTGCTTATGTGATTTATACTTCAGGTTCAACGGGTAACCCCAAGGGAGTGGTGCAAACTCATGGCACAATTGTGAACTTGGTGACCAGTTGCGCTGAGTCACAGCATATCTTCCAGTCTTTGAGAACACTGCATTATACTTCCGTGTCATTCGATGTGTCGATCCAGGAGCTGGCAACCAGTTGGGCGACCGTCTCAGAACTGGTTATTTTATCTGATTTGGATAAGCAAGAGTTGCATCGCTTTGGTGATTATCTCATTCATACCCAAATTGAACGGGTCTTTGTGCCGCCAGCCATATTACAAATGCTGGCAGAACAGTGCATTGATCAGCAACTGATTTTAAGTCATCTGCGTGAAGTAATCGTGGCTGGAGAAGCGCTTAAACTGACCCCAGAGATCAGGGCATTTTTTGTCAAACACCACAATTGTGTTTTGTGGAATCACTATGGCCCGACCGAAACGCATGTTGTCACGACACACAAGGTATTGACGACCAATGCGGATACGCAACCATCACTGTTCCCGCCCATTGGTCAGGCGGTCGCTAATCACCGACTGTATGTCCTTGATAAGCAGTTAGCCCCCGTGCCCGCAGGCTGCATTGGTGAGCTCTACGTTGCAGGTCCCGGTGTTGCAAAAGGTTACCTGAATCAGCCAACTTTAACGGACGAGCGATTTATCCTCGCTGAGGAAGGAAATACTCAACAACGCTTGTATAAAACCGGTGACCTTGTGCGCTTGCTGGACAATGGTGTATTGCAGTTTATTGATCGAGTCGATCAGCAAGTAAAATTAAGGGGGTTCAGGATCGAGCCCGGGGAAATTGAGGCAGTGATCAATCAGCTGGAGGAAGTACGTTCATCGTTAGTGATGTTAAGCAAAGAACACAGCAGCGATGGGCAACTGATCGCCTGGGTACAACCTGAACAAGACCACGCCGAGCTGGCCGATGAGCAGCATACAGCTGCCTTTAGAGCGTCTGTCAAAGCGCATGTGCAGGCACAATTACCGGCGCATTTGCATCCTGGTGATATTGTTCTGGTGGCGCAATGGCCTGTGACAATCAACGGTAAAATAGACAAAAAAGCCTTACCGAAGCCACAATGGTCGCATGTAGCCAGTGAGATCAAGGCGCCTGAAGGCTCAACCGAAATTGCGTTGCGAAGAATTTGGGCGGTTTTACTGAAAAAAGAAGCCGCTGTAATCAGTGTTGAACAGGACTTTTTTGAACTTGGTGGACACTCTCTGCTGACCGTGAAAATGGTGGGTAAAATAAGTCAGGAATTTAACAAGGCGATATCTGTCCGGTCTGTCTTTGAACATGCCACCATCAGAAGTCTGGCGGCTGCGATAGATGCGCAAACTCCCCTAAAGCAAGCAGACTCGTTGCATAAAATACCGCAAACAGGACCCTATCTGGCCACCTCTTTTGCTCAGCAAAGAATGTGGTTTATTGACCAAATGCAAGGCGGAAGCGCCGACTACAACATGCCTATGGCGTTGCGGATTAGTGGTAGTTTTCAGCAGTCGATTGCCATTCAGGCACTCGCGCAAGTGACACAAAGACACCGGGTATTAAGGTGCATTTATCAGCAAACACCGGAGGGCTTAAAGCAGCTGGACACAGGCCAGTCTGTACCTGTGGCTTTTCACACGCTTTCTCATCTGGCACCTCAAGAGAAACAAGTGCAACTGCAGCAGTTGCTGAATCGTGATGCCGGCACAAGTTTTATGCTGGACTCTGAGTTGCCAGTCAGAGTAACGCTGGTGGCATTACAGGATAAGACAGAGACATCTGACGCTGAGGTGGCACTGCTAGTTAATATGCACCACAGTGTTTCTGACGGCATTTCCTGCCAGATCCTGATACGCGAGTTTAGTATCCTCTACAATCAGATGCTGCAACAAGGCGCCCCGGTTCTGCCAGAATTACCAGTGCAATATAGTGATTATGCGCATTGGCAACAGCAAAAAATGCGCAATGGTGGATTTGAACAGTCTCTGGTCTACTGGAAAAACCAATTGAATGGCATCCCTCTTACTCATGGCCTCGAATTAGTACATCCTCGCCCTGAGCGCCGACAGGCTAAAGGAGAAAGAATTCAGCAGCAGCTGACGGGATATGAGTTTCAGCAGATACAGGCTGTGAGTCGTCGCTACAATGTAACGCCATTTATGCTGTTACAAGGACTATTCGCATTGTTAATTGCTCGCCACAGCAACAGCACCGACATCGTCGTAGGTACGCCAGTCGGCAACCGCACACAGCACGAGACGGAATCGCTCATTGGTATGTTCGTTAACACTATCGCACTGCGTGTGGACACCCACCAGAAAACCCTGAGCGATTATTTTGCGCATGTAAAGCAGGTGCATGTGGATGGCCTTGAACATCAGGCGCTGCCTTTTGAGCAAGTGGTCGATGCATTGCAAATACCCCGCTCAAATGCCTTTAATCCGATATTTCAAATTATGTTTACGCTGGATACTCAACCGGAAGAGGCGTTGGGTTCAGAAGTCAACCCGGTGGCATTAAGGGATTGCCAGATCCAGCCGCTGTCGCGCGATGCCGTTGTGGCAAAATTCGATTTGGATGTCAGCTGCCAGCTCAAGGATGAAACGTTATCGCTGAACTGGACTTACGACAGCTGTATCTTCAATCGAGCTCAAATCCAGCGCATGGCAGGTCATTTTGAAAATATGCTGAGTAGTTTGCTAAGTGATGCGGCACAATACACCTCAGGTTTGACTATGCTGAGCCCGGACGAAATGCAGCAGTTATTGCAACGTCCAGAAAAGGTCGCGGCTAGTAATGGTCGCCAAGATTACACACAAAACTGTGTACATCATGTCTTTTCCCGGATTGCCGCGCAGCATCCGGATGCCATCGCCGTGGAGTTTGGTGAAACTCAGTTAAGCTATCAGGCGTTGGAACAGCAGTCCGATGTGCTGGCTGAATACCTTATTCGTCAGGGAGTCACTCCTCATTCTATCGTCGGGCTGTACGGCAAACGCAGTGAACAGCTGATCATCGCCATTCTGGCAATATTGAAGGCGGGAGCGGCGTATCTGCCTATTGACCCGGAATACCCTGCAGAGCGCATTCAGTACATGCTGGAAAATTCCGGTGCACAACAGGTTTTATGCCTGATGCAAAGTATCAACGTGGATGTGGGGGATATCCCAGTCTTATCCATGGAGACTGCTCTGGCTTGGTGCAATGACGGGGCTGCCAACTGTACGCAGTTGCCACATTCGGTGTCACAGGACACGGCATACGTTATTTACACCTCTGGTTCGACCGGACAACCTAAAGGCGTGGCGGTCAGTCATAACAACTGGTGCAGCTATGCGCAATCTATCAGCGAGCATTACGATCTGGGACAGGAAAGGGTGCTGCAAAGCGCTTCTATTTCGTTTGATATATTTATTGAAGATCTATCTGCATCGCTGCTGAGCGGAGGCACTTTGATCATCCGTGAAACGGATTGTGCCATGTCCTGTCGGGATTTCTGGCAATTTGTAAAATGCCAGGAAGTGAGTTTTGTTTCACTTTCAACGGCTTATTGGCATTTACTCAGTGCGGACGCAAAATTAGCGGAGGATACTGCAAACACGCCGTTGAGGACGCTTATTACAGGCGGTGAGGAAATGTCGGCGATGCGTTTGCAGCACTGGCAAGCACATGCCTGTAAGCACATCAGGTTATTTAATACTTATGGACCAACCGAAGCCACAGTCATTGCCACTTTTGTTGACGTAACCCGGTTGCAGCCGGTACCGGAACGACTGCCCATTGGGAAGCCCATTGCCGCGGGATATACCCTTATTCTGGACAGGGATAAAAACTTAGTACCCGATGGCGTGCCAGGGGAGCTGTATCTCGGTGGTGCGACGATTAGCAAAGGGTATTTAAACAATGCACCTCTGAACAACGAAAAATTCATCAACAACCCTTGGAGTAAAGACCAGCAGGGTAAGATTTACAAAACAGGCGATTTGGTCAAGCGCCAGCCAGACGGCTCGATTGTCTTTTTGGGGAGGATTGATAGTCAGGTCAAAGTGAATGGCTTTTTAGTTGAACCACTTGAAATTGAGGCCGTACTTTGCGCTCATAAGCTGGTATCTGAATGTGTAGTAGTGCCCCAAAAGTTGACCGGCAACTGGCGTATTTACGCGTATGTTACCCTGCAACAAACAACCGCCGATGGCAAAGCAGGTAAAACACTGGCAAGTTATGCAAGAAGCAAATTACCTGCCTATATGCAAGTGGATGAAATCATCGTACTGGATGAGTGGCCTGTCGGGGTGAACGGTAAAATTGACAAGTCAGCGCTGCCACAGCCCCAAGGTATCACTGCTGATGAGGAGCTGCTTCCCTTAGCTAACGAGTTCGAAATCAAACTTGCGCAGATATGGGCACAGGTTATGGGATTGGACACGCATCAGATCGGCAGCAATAGCCACTTTTTTGAACTAGGCGGGCACTCTCTGATGGCAGTGCAACTTGCTTCATTACTCAAATCTGAGATGCAAGTGACAATGCCGATAAAAGCGCTGTTTGAAACTCCCGTGTTGTCGGATTTAGCGCACAATCTGCGCAGCCAGTCAGCAGCTGACGAAATAGTCAGTCGCTATGGTTGTATGACATTCAGTGACGACCCCACGCTGCCTAATCTGTTTGTGGCCCCGGCAATGGGCATGACAGGGGCGGCGTATCAAGGCTATGCGGCGCAGCTGGCAAGTGCATTGAATGTGCATATTCTCACCACCCCTGGCATTGATGAACTGGTCGCCATTGATTCGCCGTTGCTGACACTGTCGTACGAGCAGCGTATTGAAAGTTGGTTTGCTGCGATAAAAGACAAGCAGGGTAGCGGCCACTACCGCCTTGCCGGGCATTCACTCGGTGGGGATTTTGCTGTCTCACTTGCTCATCGACTGGAGCAAAACGGGGACTCTGTGGAAGTGCTCCTCATTGATGCTGTGCTTGGCTTACACGCTGGTGTTTATGATGACAAAAAGCCTCCGGTGCCAGACTTGGCTGATCAAAACGTGGGTATTGATAGCCAACATCAAGCCCTGTATCAACAGAGTTGTCACAACCAGCTAGCACTTGTACCATCCGTGCAGTTTAAACAAGCGGTGATCAACAAAATCAGTGTGCTCATGGCCCAGCAGGGGCTTGCAACTGCACATAACAAAGAAGCAGTATTGCAACGGATCCAGGACAGGAGTGTCAATAAAATTAAGCAAGTCACATGTGCCGGGGATCATTTATCGATCCTTAAGCACCAGGATGTGGCTGAGCAAACGTTATTGTTAAGCGAGCCTGGCTGATTTCAGTGGATTTCGCAGTATTACCGGGGCTCACGCAGTTATAGAGTGCGCTGCCCCGAGCTTTAGACAAGGTGGTTAATGAGCAGTACAAGTCATAAAACAAGCAATTTGGGCTGTGCCGTGGGGGGGGCGCTAAGCGTAAATGGTGGCCGATTGGATAACCATTGATTGTTTATAAAGTCAAGATAAGCGAAAATAGCGGTCAACCTCGATTAACATGACGGATTTGGCAAGCGAAGCACTGAACAGAGAGTACTTCCGATCAGGTGCATAAACCCGTATAGAAACCAAAAGAATTGACTAATGGCAGATCAGACTTTCCTCAATGAAATAAACAAGCGACGTACTTTCGCTATTATCTCGCACCCGGATGCGGGTAAAACCACCATCACAGAAAAAGTCCTGTTGTTCGGCAAGGCCCTGCAACAGGCGGGTACCGTAAAAGGCCGTGGCTCTAACCAGCATGCAAAATCAGATTGGATGGACATGGAGAAAGAGCGTGGCATCTCGGTGACCACGTCTGTGATGCAGTTCCCGTACAACGACAGTCTGGTAAATCTGCTGGACACCCCGGGACACGAAGACTTCTCGGAAGATACGTATCGCACACTGACCGCTGTGGACTCTTGTTTGATGGTTATCGATGCCGCCAAGGGGGTTGAGGATCGCACCCGTAAACTGATGGAAGTGACCCGTTTGCGCGATACGCCCATCGTGACTTTTATGAACAAACTGGACCGTGATATTCGCGATCCAATGGAGCTACTGGACGAGGTTGAGACGGAGCTGAACATCATGTGTGCGCCGATCACCTGGCCGATTGGCTGTGGTAAGGAGTTTAAAGGCGTTTACCACATTCACCGCGATGAGACCATTTTGTATCAAACGGGTCAGGGTCACACCATTCAGGAAGTCCGCACCATTAAGGGGCTCGATAACGCTGATTTGGATGCTGCCATCGGTGAAAGCCTGGCAGAGCAGCTGCGTGAAGAACTGGAGCTGGTCATTGGTGCGTCGCACGAATTCGATAAAGCGTTATTCCTGAGCGGTGAACTGACACCGGTGTATTTTGGTACTGCATTGGGTAACTTTGGCGTTGACCATATGCTGGATGGCCTGACAGAGTGGGCACCGTCACCGTTGCCGCGTCAGACGGACGAGCGCGAAGTGAGCGCCGACGATGAGAAATTCACCGGCTTCGTGTTTAAAATTCAGGCCAACATGGATCCGAAACACCGCGACCGTATCGCCTTTATGCGTATCGTGTCAGGTAAATACACGCAGGGCATGAAAATGAACCATGTACGCCTTGGTAAGCAGGTGAGCATTTCCGATGCCGTGACCTTTATGGCAGGCGATCGTGAACGTGCTCAGGAAGCCTTTGCCGGCGACATCATTGGTTTGCACAACCATGGTACGATCCAGATTGGTGATACCTTCACCCAGGGTGAAAAGCTCAAGTTCAGCGGCATTCCGAACTTTGCACCTGAGCTGTTCCGCCGTATTCGTCTTAAAGATCCGCTCAAGCAAAAGCAGCTATTGAAAGGCCTGGTACAGTTATCAGAAGAAGGCGCGGTACAGGTGTTCCGTCCGCTGATCAACAACGACCTGATCGTCGGCGCCGTTGGTGTGCTTCAGTTCGACGTGGTTGTGGCACGTCTGAAGTCTGAGTACAACGTCGATGCCATTTATGAAAGCATTAGTGTACAGACGGCGCGCTGGGTGAATTGTGATGATGAGAAAAAACTGGCCGAATTCCGCCGTAAGTGTGAGCAGAACCTGGCGCTTGATGGGGGCGATAACCTGACCTATATCGCGCCAAGTCGGGTTAACCTGAACCTGTCGATGGAACGCTACCCGGACGTCCAGTTCCATCAGACACGCGAACACTAGCCTGATTCGGGGTGGCCAGCTCGTCTGACTGCCCCAAAAGTGACTCTGCGGGTTGATTTGACTCACGGGCTTCCTATAAGCTGGTGCATTCGATCCGACTGTTCGCTTACTGTATATTAGCTGCGTTTTATTCCGGCGCCTGAGGGCGCTGATGATGTTTGCTCAGTGCACACTTTGCACTGAGCCAAAGGAAACACAATGAACATTAAAAGTATTCTAATTGAAAAAGCTCTGTCTGCGATGGCCGCGGCAGGGATCCCTGAAGGCACCAATCCGGCGGTGACGCAAAGCACCCGTGCGCAGTTTGGTGACTATCAGATCAATGGCGCAATGGGCGCTGCGAAAGCCCTGAAAACCAATCCGCGTGAGCTGGCACAGAAGATCATTGATAACCTGGATGTCAGTGATTTGGCTGCTAAAACCGAAATTGCAGGCCCGGGTTTTATCAATATCCACTTAAAGCCTGAGTTTCTGGCAGCTAGCCTGGAAGCGGCCAATCAGGATGCCAAGCTGGGTGTGGCTGAACATGCTCAGGCGCAAAATGTGGTCGTCGATTTCTCTTCGCCCAACCTGGCCAAAGAAATGCACGTGGGTCACCTGCGCTCTACTATCATTGGTGATGCGGTGGTACGCGCCCTTGAGTTTCGCGGTGACAAGGTCACGCGTCAGAACCACGTGGGTGACTGGGGAACTCAGTTCGGTATGCTGATCGCCCATCTGGAAGATATGCTGGCACAAGGCATCGATCTGGAAAATGTGGCCCTGGCCGATTTAGAAACTTTCTATCGTGATGCCAAGAAGCGCTTTGACGATGAAGAAGGCTTCTCAGATAAAGCCCGTGATTACGTAGTTAAACTGCAAGGCGGCGATGCGCACTGTCAGAAACTCTGGCAGCTGTTTATCGATACCTCAGTGAAACACTCTGAAGAAGTTTATAAAAAGCTCAATGTGACGCTGACTCGCGACGACATCATGGCCGAAAGTGCCTACAACGATCGTCTGGCTGGTATTATCGAGCTGCTAAAAGAGAAAAACATTGCGGTTGAAGATCAGGGCGCGCAGGTGGTGTTCCTGGATGAGCTGGCAAACAAAGACGGTGAACCGTCGGTGTTTATCGTGCAAAAATCGGGTGGCGGCTTCCTGTATGCCACAACCGATCTGGCGGCCTGTGACTATCGCTCCAATGAGCTGGGTGCCGAGCGTATCCTGATCTTCGTCGATGCGCGTCAGAGCCTGCACTTTAATCAGGTTGAGCTGACTGCCCGTAAGGCCGGTCTGCTGCGCGACGAAACCAGCTATGAGTTCTGTCCGTTCGGCACTATGATGGGCAGCGATGGTAAGCCATTTAAGACCCGTACTGGTGGCACCGTTAAGCTGGCTGAACTACTTGATGAAGCCGTCAGCCGTGCCAGCGAAAAGCTGGCCGACCGCGCGTCTGAGCTGAGCGAAGAAGCCCGTGCCGAAATCGCCCGCAAGGTGGGTATTGGTGCGGTGAAATATGCGGACTTGTCGAAGCATCGTACCAGTGATTACATCTTTAACTGGGATACCATGCTGAGCTTTGAAGGCGCCACGGCACCTTATTTGCAGTATGCTTACACCCGTGTGCGCAGTATCTTCCGCAAAGCCGGTATAGACAGTGCCGCACTCAGTGGCAGCATCAGCATTGTTGAGCCACAGGAAAAGGCGCTGGCACTCAAGCTGTTGCAACTGGAAGAAGTGTTAGATCTGATGATCGGCGAAGCAACACCGCACGTATTGTGTGGTTATCTGTATGAGCTGGCGAGTCTGTACATGACCTTCTACGAAGCTTGCCCAATCCTCAAAGACGATGTGGCTGCAGATGTTCGCGAAAGCCGACTGTTGCTGTGTAATCTGGTTGCCAGAACACTGCACACCGGTCTGGAGCTGCTGGGCATTGAGGTGATGGAGCAGATGTAAGCACCGGGTGAGATCATGCAGCTCACACAGCGCATTACATGTTAGACTGAGGCCGCAATATTGCGGCCTTTTGTGTTATATAAGGAATGACCACCATGAAACTTGATGATATTCGTCGCGAATATACCAAAGACGGCCTCTCCCGCGAGAAGCTGGACAATAACCCCATAGTACAGTTTGAGCACTGGTTGCAACAGGCGGTGGATGCCAACCTCAGCGATCCGACCGCCATGGTGGTGGCTACAGTAGATGAGCATGGCCAGCCGTCACAGCGCATTGTATTGCTTAAGCAGGTGGACGATAACGGTTTTGTGTTTTTCACCAATACCGGATCGCGTAAGGCACAGGAACTCAAGGGCAACAATAAGATTTCATTGCACTTTCCCTGGCATAATCTGGAGCGTCAGGTGATAGTCTATGGCGAGGCCGAGCCAATGCCGACCTCAGCGGTGGCTAAGTACTTTCTGTCGCGTCCAAAGGAAAGCCAACTGGCTGCCTGGGCATCACAACAGTCACGTCCGGTTTCTTCTCGTCAGGCCCTGATGCAGACTTTTAACAGCATGAAAGCCAAGTTCGCTAAAGGTGATATTCCGCTGCCGGATTTCTGGGGTGGGTATTGTGTTAAGCCCCACCAGATTGAGTTCTGGCAAGGGGGGGAGCACCGTTTGCACGACCGTTTTATGTATCGCAAAGAAGCCAGCGGACAGTGGCTGGTCGAGCGTCTTAATCCATAGTGTCATGCCTCATGCGCTTTATTGATACCCACTGCCACCTGGACTTTGAAGCACTCAGAGACAACTTGCCACAGCATCTGAGCGAGGCCCAGGCGCTGGGCGTTGTGCACTGTGTGGTGCCGGGCGTGACCTTGGCCCAGTGTCGCACCTTACCTGCCTTTGCGAAGCTGCATCCCGGTGTCAAAGTCGCATTTGGCCTGCACCCGTATTTTATGGCACAGCATAAAGCGGGCGATATGACGCAACTGGTCGCGCTTGCAAACCTGCATAGTTCAGAGCTGGTGGCCATTGGTGAGTGTGGCATAGATGCGATGGTGGAGCATGTTGACGCACAGCAACGCTTGTTTATTGAGCATATTGCGCTGGCTAATGCACTCGGGCTGCCACTGATTGTGCATCACCGCAAAAGCCATCACCTGCTGGCGGCGGCGTTTAAACAGTTACCGCCTCTACATGGTGGTGTGATCCATGCCTTTTCCGGTTCATTGCAAGATGCCAGCATCTATCTGAAACAGGGATTTAAACTTGGCGTAGGCGGCACCATCAGCTATCCACGGGCGGCGAAAACCCGCACCACGCTGGCACAAGTACCGTTGGATGCATTGGTATTGGAAACGGACGCGCCGTCGATGCCGTTAGCGGGCTATCAGGGCCAGGTGAATGTGCCAAAACGGGTGGTTGAGGTATTTGAGCACTTGTGCGCTATTCGCGACGAGTCACCTCAAGTCATCTCTGACGCCCTTTATTCCTCATCGGCAACGCTATTTCGGATCTGACGTTTCACTTCCCAGCGTTTTAGTGCGCGCCCTATCTGCCAGGTAAAAATACAGGCGATGCCCAGCATCAGCAGTACCACGCGACCCAGTTCATGAAAATGGCGGTGGCTTTGTGCCATGGCAGCTTCCGTTAAGTACTCGACGCTGACAAAGCCTACAGGTTGCTGTTGAGGGTCATAAATGGGCTCAACAATGGGTTGTTTTGACTGGGTCAGCCCGGCCAAATGGCGAGGCAAGTCAGTTATTTGGGGTGGTGCATTCTGGCCATCATTACCAATTATAAACTGACCCTCGTGGTTGTAGAGCCTGACCGACAGCACATATTCGTCACTGGCGAGGTGATTGCTCAAGGCTCTGAGTTGTGGGGTATCCATACGGCTCAACGGCAAAGCGGCGTTGAGCGCCAGTTGCTTAGTCAGGCTGCGGCCGGTGTGATCGGCATTGGTGTGCAATAGTTGGTGGCTGCGAAAGCTGGTGTTAAAGGCCAGCCAGGTAATGGTTAAAAAGCACATTGCAGCGATAAGCAAGCGCAGCAAGCGGCGGCTGCGTGAAGAAGAGAGGTACTCAAGGGCTTGTGTATTTTTCATAGATCTTGTTTGCCTGCTGACATGCCATGATTAAGATGTTACAAAGGGCGCATACCGTTACCAAGCAAGTATTCACACTTAGGCTCGATGAGCCGGGTATGACCCCAATCAGGAGTATCCATGTCAAAGTCATTCGCGTCAATCCAGTTGTGTGCCACCGCTGAGCCTGCTCTGCAGTATCTTACCTTAGCAAATTGGTACCAGATTGAAAACGATGATCAACTAACGCCGTGCGCCAGTCCCGCGTCGCAAGCGGGCCAGTATCTGTGTTTCTTCGGTGCTGAGCTTAGCGGTGTCACGGTTCTGGAGATCCTGAACTTGTGCCGCGAGGCAGATATTGAAGTCACTCAGCTTGCACTGTATCAGCCCACAGCTGACATGACACCCGGACTGGTTTTGTCCACTCAATCGACACGAGATGTGCGTGCGCCGGTTCGTGCTTTAGCGGCGCAGTGTGGTCTGCAAGGCGCCGCCATCAGCCAGCCACCCAGCATACGCAAGCCCGGCTTACTGGTGATGGATATGGATTCCACGGCAATTAAAATCGAGTGTATTGATGAAATCGCCAGGCTGGCCGGAGTCTATGATGAAGTTGCAGCTGTCACCGCGCAAGCGATGGCAGGTCAGCTGGCATTTAACGACAGTCTTTACCAGCGTGTTGCCAAGCTGGCCGGCGTTGAACTGCCGCTTATCCAGCAGCTCAAGGACAACCCACCGCTAATGGAAGGCATTGTTCAGCTATGTGAGGTGCTCAAAGCCCATCACTGGTATCTGGCGATTGCTTCTGGCGGATTTACCTGGTTTGCCGACGCGCTAACAGCGCCGTTGCAGCTGGATGCCGTGTTTGCTAATACACTGGAAATACAAGATAACAAGCTCACTGGTAAAGTGCTGGGTGAAGTGGTCGATGGCAGCAAAAAAGCCGAGGTTCTTAAAGTCCTGACTGAACAGTATGGCATCTCAGCCAATCAAACTGTGGCGATGGGCGATGGCGCCAATGATTTAATCATGATGGCCGCTGCGGGACTGGGCGTCGCTGTACATGGCAAACCTAAGGTGGTCGAGCAAGCCGATGCGGCGATTACCAAAGGGTCGTTGACTCAGTTACTTTATCTACTGAATGTCCCGGTCTAGGCTTCTACCCTGAGCATGAATGAACTTTATTTAAAAGCGCGTGTTTAGTGAACCTTATTGCTTCTTGAGCTTTGACATTAAAGTGGTTTTCTTTAATTAGTTTGTAGCTTGTACTATCTTTAAAATGCAAGTTTTATTGAAGATTGAGTTTTGGATTGTTTGTATTTTTAAATTTTAATTTTATAAGGATAATATGTAGGTGTTGAAATGAGTTTTGAAAAAGTCGAAAAATATTTAAGTATCTATAACTCAAAAGATAAATTAATCTCTTCTTCTAAAGGGATAATGAAGAAAAGAAAAAGTCCATTAGCGCGTAAAGTTCAAATTGGAGACGTTAAATCTATTTGTGCTGTTTCCAGTTCTAAATTTTATGGAGGACTTTCAAAAGAGGAAAGGCTCAAAGTGTGTCAGCTTTTTTCAGACTATTATGAATCTAAAAAAGAAAACTTTCCATGGGGTTCGGAAGATGATTCTAGAAGAAAGATAATTGGCGATATAATTGAACTTATTAGCCCGTCGAGAGGGTTGATGATCTGTTTTTTAATTATATTGAAATATAGGAAGGTACATAAGGTCTGTAAAAAATACAGATAAGGCATTGTTATGCTCGCAAGATCTGCTTCTTTATTTCATTTCACTAGGAATAGGGATAATTTGAAAAAGATATTGGAAAATGGTTTTTGGCCTAAATATTGTTTGGAAGAGTTGGACTGGTTTAAGAGTAGCAAAGGTAGTGTAGCATACCCGATGGTGTGTTTTTGCGATATACCTTTATCACGAATACAGGAGCATGTCGGAAAGTACGGGGAATATGGTATAGGGCTAACAAAAGAGTGGGCCAAAAGAAACAAGCTTAACCCAGTCATATACCTGCAAAAAGACAGCGAACTTGGATTTAGTTTTAATAAAGTTTATGGTCAGAGTTTAAAGGGGGCTGGTGAGCTTTCGATGAATAAATCGCTTCGTTTTAACCTGATGAAAATGCTATCTTATATTAAGCCAGTTCAAAGTGTAGATGGTTATGATTATTACCAAGAAAATGAGTGGCGATATGTCCCTGTGCATTCAAAGGTCGAACTCTGGGTCAATGAAGGGGAGTTCTCTGATCCGGAGGTCGAGGAGTCCTTGAATGAAGTAACCAAAGATGTTTGTATGTTAAAAATTGAGCCTAAGGATATAAAGTACATTTTTGTAAAAAATGACTCTGAAATAGATGACATGATAAGATTTATAGGTCGAATATACTCTAGATCCTATCAATCATCAGAAGTATCTACATTGATGTCTAGGCTTTTATCTGTAGAAAGGATTAGAGAGGACTTGTGATTTCATTTGTTTTTCTGGGTTAAAAACTCATTGTTGAATCTCTAACCCAGAAATTTAGATGTCTCTTGTATATTGGGGTTTCTCTTACTATCAGTCAGTTTTATTTTCCTGCCAGATCTCCCGATAGTGTCTGTCTTCCAGCCACTGGGTAAAGTAAGTATCAAACAAACGTTCCCAGTCACCCAGCATGATGTCATAGCGCTCTGTCAGTGCGATAAAGTTGTCCTTATCATACGGGTCCATCGGCATAAAGTAGGCTTCAAACAGGTATTCGTCGTAGCCAGGGCGTGATGACAATAAGCCCTGCATAATGACCTGATCTTTGCCTTCACGCTGCGCCGCGTAGGCTTCACAGGCACCGATAAACTCGGCTTTATCCGTGTGTGTAAAGTGCAAACCCCGCTCAGCGGCAAAGTCATAAAAGGTCGCAATGCTCAGAGGCGCTGGGTTGGCGACATGATAGACCTGATTGCGTTTTTGCGGGTCACTCATGCCTGCAACGATACACGTAGCCGCGCGGTCAACCGGAATAATATCCAGCATGTAGGGGCTCTCAGTCGGGCGCACCTCAATGCTGAGCATCATTTTCAGAATGCGGTGGAAGACATCATCCGTGTTGCCAATGCCGGTTTTAGATGACCCCGAGATTTCCGAAAAACGATAAACCGTGTAGGGCACACCAATGAGTGATGCCTGGCGAATGTTTTCTTCCTGCACCCATTTCGACTGACCATACCCGCTGCACAGCAAGGCCGCTTCGTCTGTTGGAATGAAGGATTCACGCGGGTTAACCGAGAAGTGGGAATCCTTGATCTGGGTGCTGGTGGTGGTGCTGGAGACAAAGTGGATCATCTTCAGCGTGTCCGTGCAGCATAGTGTTAGCAGGGCATTGGTACCAGCCACCGACTTTTTAAAGGCAAAGTAGGGCTGGATATGATTCACATACGAGGCTGTATGTACCACATGCTGGATGTCCCGGCACAGCAGTGCCCAGTGCTCATCGGATACGCCTAACCGGGATTGCTCCATATCTCCCGGGACAGGCACGATGCGTTCCAGATCCAGAGTCAGCGCATACTGTTTGGCATTATCGGCAATGCGAGTCAGTGCTTGCTCTGCACTGTCGGCGCGCACCAGGCAGTATATTTTTGCCTTGGTGGTGGCCAGCAGCTCTGCCAGCAGGTGACTGCCTAAAAAGCCGGTTGCTCCGGTGAGCAGCACATGACGGACGTCGCCCTCATAGGCATGCACTATCTCATCGGGCAGCGTCGGCAGGTTAATGCCCGCATCGACAATAAACTCAGGTAACGATGCATCGTCCTCATGCTGAACCTGGCCGTGGGCCTTGTCGATTTCGTCGATCAGTGCCTGAATGGTATTCATGTTCTTAAAGGCATCGGCCTGAATATCAATATTGAGCCGGGCTTTGAGCTGCTGGAAGGTTTTCAGCAATGAGATGGAGTCAAAGCCGTAATCATACAGATCGCAATTCAGATCCAGCTCATCGGGAGCTATTCCCAGCACCTGGCCAACAATGCTTACCACAGTGCCAGCAATATCCTGAGACGCGTCAGATAAATCTTCCGATACTTGCTCCAGACGTGTATGCGTCAGGCGCTTGCGCTGCAATAGTGCCGCTGTGTTGTGCATGATGCGTTCGGGCTCTGTGGTGCAGATGGCCGCCAGGGTACTGCGCTTGGTGCTGAGCAGCTTGGGTAGTTGTGCAAAGGCATCCGACATCTGGATCAGCTGATAGCCCTTTTTCTCGGCAAAGCTGTTTTCAATACTTTTCAGCGGATCATCTGAGTGCCAGTAACCCCAGTTAATTGCCAGGGTCTGACCATAACGCTGCCGCTTATCCACTTGCTGGTTTCGGGCCCGGGCAAAGGCATTCTGAAAGCCATTGGCGTATGAGTAAGACAGATGATTCAGGCTGCCAAACACGGCCATGGAAGAGAACAGCACGAAAAAGTCCAGCTCACAGCTGCTGAGCAGAGCGTCCAGCTGCTGCGTGCCTTGTACTTTGACCTGCATTGAGCGGGCAAAGTCGGCCCAGCTGTTTTCTTCTTCCGTATAGGTGGTGCCGAGGTGAAACACGCCGTTGAGCTCTAGTGACTTGTCGTTCAGTAGGGCACTGAGTAGTGCCAGCTGTTGGGCGTCGGCAATATCACACGCCAGGTAATGCACTGTGCCTTTACCTCTGAGCTGGGTCAGTTGTGGCTGCACGGCTTGCTCATCGCGCCTGCCCAGTAAGATGAGGGTCGCATCAAAGTCTTCCAGTAAGCGCTGGCTCAGTGCCATGCCCAGTTCACCCAGTGCCCCTGCGATCAGATAAGTACCGCCGTGACGTATTTCATACTCAGGCTGAGTTATGTCGTTTGCGCCCGGCAGTTGCGTTAGTTGCAGTGCAAAGCGCGTACCATCGCGGTATTGCACCTGATTTGGCTGATGCTCAGATGTGTTTAGTAAGGTACTGGTAAACTCCTGCAGCAATAATTCGCCCAGACAAGCAGCCTCATCGAGTTGCTCGACTAACGTCCAGCTGTGCTGCGGATTGCGCAGGTTGTAGCAACGCAGCAGGGCACTCAGGTCGTCCCGGGTTTCAATTTGCGAGTCGGTCTGAGTGGCATAAAACAGCTGCATCGCGTGAGTGTCGTGACGGGCGGTGAGCTGCATCAGCTCGAACAGGGGTTTTATCTGCTGCTGCGGCTCAATCAATGAACCACAGCCCAGCACAAAAATGGTATCCGGCAGATCTTCTGGATCCAGCGCTGAGTGGTCCAGTTGTTCAAAGCACAGTGAAGTCACCTTACAGCCACTTGCGTATAACGGCTTACTGAGGGTTTCAAATTCGGCCTGGGTGTCTGAGACCAGCAAAATATGCCTGTGTGCCAGTTGTGTACTCAGTGACGTTTGCCAGTCCTCCGGCAGAGTCAGTGCAGCCGGTTGAAATTGGTTGTCGAGCAGCAGCCAGGGACTTGTTTGTTCAGCCTCAACCGCGTTTTTGCTGATAAAAGACGTACCAGGCAGGTGCAGTTTTGGCAAAGACGTTGGGTAAAGCGGTTGCCAGCTCACGACTTTGCCAGATTGCCACAGACGCACTATGGCGGCATATTCCTGGGTTTGATGCAGTGTCAGCAACTGCTCTGCTGTTAGCTGCTCGCTGGTGTTATGGCTCACTTTTTGGGTTTGTTCTGGCATGGCTTCGCTCAGGGCGGTGCGCAGCGCGTCCAGTGAGGACACTACCCAGCCGAGTCTGTATGCCTGTGCCGTGCGGCCCAGCGCTAGGGTCGCGGCCAGCTGCGCTAGTATTTGCGGCGTGTCAGGTAAAGTAGCAACATGATTGGCAAGCTCAGTGACTTTTTGTGCCAGTGCTGCTTTGCTGGTGGCCGAGAGTACCACCATCGCCGGGGCGTCTGGTAAAGCTGAGTGTTGCTCAGTGATGTTCGGCTGATACTCTTCGAGCACCACATGGGCATTTACGCCACTGATCCCAAAGGCACTGACGGCTGCCCGCCGTGGTGTATCGCCATGCTCCCAGGGCTGCGCCTGGGTTTGTACCGTGAGCGGCGTATCCTCGAGCGCCAGATAGGGATTCAGTGCCTGCACATGGAGCGATGGCACCAGGGTCTGATGCTTAAGTTGCAAAACAACCTTGATAAGCCCGGCGATACCGGCGGCAATTTCGGTATGGCCTATGTTGCTTTTTACTGAGCCCAGCGCACAGTGTGCTGGCCACTGATGTGTATTAAAGGCAGTCTTGAGCGCATCCAGCTCAACCGGATCGCCAAGCGTGGTGCCGGTGCCATGGCACTCAATGTAACTGAGTGTGGCCGGGTTTATGTTGGCGTTGCGCCAGGCTTTATCTAGTAGCTGAGTTTGTGCCCGGGCATTGGGCACGGTAAAGCCCTGTGATTTTCCGCCATGGTTAACCGCCGATCCCAGCAAGGTGGCGTAAATGGCATCCTGATCGCGCTCGGCGCTGGAGCTTTTTTTCAGCATGATCATGCCAACGCCTTCACCGCGCACTATGCCATCGGCATCGGCAGCAAAGGTTTTGCATCGTCCATCCGGCGACAGCGCACCTATCTCCTGCATCGCCACAGAGGCGGTGGGAGTGTCTATGATATTGACGCCGCCAACAATGGCCTGCTCACATTCACCCATGCGGATCGCCGCCATGGCCTTATGTACGGCAACCAGCGATGACGAGCAGGTGGTATCTACCCCTTCGCTCGGGCCGTGCAGGTCGAGGAAGTAGCTCATGCGGTTCGGCGCGAATGCGGGGGAGGTGATCAGCCCTTCGTGATATCCGGACTGACAGCCAATAAACAACCCGGTGCTGGTGCCTGCCAGCGATTTGGGATCGTATCCGGCATTTTCAATACACTGCCAGACATGCATCATCAGCAGGCTTTCCTGCAACTGAATGCGCTCACTCTCTGCCGGGGCAATATTAAAAAATAACGGGTCAAACTCAGTGTCGCGTCGCAGGCGGCCCAGCCAGTTAATTTCGCCGGGCCAGCTGAGCTCGCTGTCTTGCGGCTGTGGCCAGCTGTGGCGGGTCACACAGTCTTTGCCTGTGCTCAGGTTGTGCCAGAATTCGTCGAGGTTACTCGCCTCGGGGAAGGCGGCACTGATCCCGACTATGGCAATCGCTTCATCATTTGAGGCATTCACCGGAGCTTGTTCTGCTACTGTAGCCGTTGAGCTTGTATGCGTCTCGTTAGTCGTGGCGATCAGCACATCGCCATACTCGGCGATAATATGGGCTCTGAGGCTGTTCAGGGTCGAGTGCATAAACAGCACGCTGGGTGACAGCTCAAGCTGATAGCGGCTGTTGAGCTGATTGATAAAGGTAATAAAGGCAATGGAATCCGCGCCAAACTCGCCCAGATCGATATCTCCATCCAGTGTATCCGGTTGCACGCCAAGTAAAGCCGCCACCATAGTGTTCAGCTGCTCGGTCAGGGCGGCATCCAGCGCGGCTTCACTGGTAAACTGGGCCGCTGGTGTAGCGGTATCACTGACTTGCTTCTGGTTTGTGTTGGCCGGGGCATATTGCACCAGCGTCTGAGGCTGTTGCAGTGCCCGGTAAAAAGCGTCTATGCCACTGTTGGTGGGCATGGCCGCATCCGTATGGGCAAACTGGGCATTGCGCTGCATACCGCCGTCTTGCCAGAAAGGCCAGTCGATACTGGCACTCAGGCCATGACGCTTACCGCTGATAACCTGAGCATGACGCTGATGCATATAGCTGTCGAGAAATGCATTGGCCATGGCATAGTCACCCTGAGAGGCGGCGCCGTGTACGCCACTGAGCCCGGCAAAACAGGCGAAGAAGCGCAGCGGCAGATCCGCTGTGGCCTCATCCAGCGTCACCACGCCCGTGACCTTGGGCGCCAGCACTTGCGCAAAGGAGGTCGGGGTTTTGTTGCACAGTAAAGTATCCTGCACTATGCCGGCCGCGTGGATCACACCGTTGAGTGTGCCAAATTCGCGTACTATGTCGCGCACCAGCAGCAAGGTATTCATTTTCTGAGCCACGTCCAGCTGACGATAAACCAGTTGTACCCCACCTTGTTTAAGGTTGCGCAGCTGCGTCTCTACCTGAACGTCATCAGCGGCTCGTCGACCTGTCACGACCACTGTAGTGGCAAACGGTAAAGCGGCCAGTTCGGCAATAAAGTGACGACCAATGCCACCAAGCCCGCCGGTGATCAGATACACGCCATCGGGTTGCCACGCACTGACCGGGTTCACATCGCTCACTGGCTGATAGTCCAGTACTGTGCGGCTCGTGCCCTGATAAGCAATGACCGAGTCGGGCGCATTGCGGTTATCTCTCAGCAGAGTGTGCAGCGTATCTGAGCTCAGCGTCGGGTCTACCAGCAACAGCTGTGTGCGCAGCATAGGGTGTTCAATGCTGGCGGTTTTCAGCAGGCCGTGCAGGCAACTGTTGAGGTTAGCCAGCGGCTCGGCCTGAGTGTTGCCTATCACCAACTGTAATAGAGTCGGCTGTCTGGTTTTCGCGAGCGACTGTATGATGTCGAGCAGCTGAGTCCCATAGTCACTGACCTGCTGCTCCGGTGCGTAGTGGCTTGAGCTAAGCACCTGGGTGATGGCACCGGCGACTTCCAACTCCGGCAGGTCGCACAGCACCACACAGTGTGACGCTGCACTGCCGGACGCAGCGGTATTACTGTTTGTAACCACAGGCTGGGTGCGCCACTTGGGTACACTCAGCGTGCACGTGACCAGCTCTTCTGATTGAGCTTGGCTCAGGCCGAGTGTGTACGGCTTCAGATCAAACGGGTAAGTTGGCAGGCTCAGTTTGCCTACTTGCTCTCCCTGATACAGGAAGTCCCAGTCTTCAAAGCCGCTGTCCAGCCAATGGCTCAAAATAGCCTGATAGTCGCCCTGTGCCAGCCAGCTGGCTGGTGTACCAGTGGAAACTGGCTTCAAAGATGTTTGTTCACTCCTTGCTAGGTAATGCGTCAACTGAGTTTTAAGCTCGTTTAGAGAAGACACCACAAAGCCTGCGCGATGCGCCATCACCTTGCGACCGGTTTGCAGGGTGTAGGCCAGGCTGACTCTCAGTGCATCATCGCACAGGGTACGCTCAAGCCAGCACAACAGCTCATTCACCTGACGTTGCAACACTGCTGGTGTGGCTGCCGACAGTACCACGATGGAAGGCTGGCTGCTCAGTGCATTCTGTGTTTGCGCAACCGGTGCTTCTTCCAAAATGGCGTGGGCATTGGTGCCGCCAATCCCAAATGAGCTGACTGCGGCCCGCCTTGGTAACAAAGGGGTTTCCCACAGGCGCGTACTGTCGACGACATAAAACGGCGAGTTAGCCAGGTCCAGGTGTGGATTCGGCTCGTTGTAGTGCAAGGTGCCGGGCAGCAGTTTGTGGTGCAGCGACAAGCTGGTTTTCACCAGTCCGGTAAGCCCAGCCAGGGTATCTGTATGACCCAGGTTCGATTTTACGGCACCCAGCCCACAATATTGTTTTGCTTCGCTATGCGGCTGATAAACCTGTTGCAGCGCAGCAAATTCAATGGGATCGCCCAGCGCGGTGCCGGTGCCATGGGCTTCGACATAACTGATACTCGCCGGTGAGACATCAGCGCTTTGTAGTGCCTGGGTGATCACCTGCATCTGGCCTTCCGTGCCCGGGGCAAAGAAACCGGCCTTGTTGTTGCCATCGTTGTTCACCTTCACCGCCTTAATCAGGCTGTAAATGTGATCGCTATCCTGGGTTGCCTCATCGGCCCGTTTGAGCACCACCACAGAGACGCCATTGCCGCCTATCATGCCATCGGCTTGGGCATCAAAGACTTTGCAGCGCGCATCGGGGGCAAAGTTGAGGCCTTTTTCTATTTTGTATCCTGTGCTGCGCTGCGGGAATAAACAGGCTGCGCCGACAATGGCATAGTCAATGTCACCGGCTTTGAGTGCCGAACAGGCCAGTGCCAGTGCGCTCAGGGATGAAGAGCAATTGGAGTGCACAAACAGACTCGGACCGGTCAGACCCAGATGATAGGAAATACTGGTTGCCAGCGTGCCGGGCTGATTCAGCGTCGATGCAACATAGTCCTCGGCATTAAGCACAAACTCCCCGTTGCTGAATTTTTCATACAGGTTAAGATCGGTCAGGTCGCCGCCTGAGGCGGAAATATACACGCCGGTATTGGGGATTTGGTCACAGCGATAACCGGCGTCTTCCACCGCTTTCCAGGCATGCAGTAACAGCTGGCGCTGTGCATAGCTCATGGTACGGGCTTGCTTTTCCGAGAGATTAAAAAAGCCGGGGTCGAATGCATCCTGGCCTTCAACCCAGGTATCGAGCCAGATCATAGACGCGTCTGACTCGGCTCTGTGGCTGTGGCGAACCAGATTTTTGCCTTCAATGAGGTTTTGCCAGAATGTCTGCGCGTCGGGGGAGTCCGGGTAATGACAGGACAAGCCAATCATGGCGATGGCCTGATTGGCGGTTGTCGGCTTTGCAGGGCGCACCGGCTCTGGCGTTTGTACAGGCGCTGCAATCGGGCTGGTGACTTTGGTCGATAAATAGTCGCACTGGGCGTTAATGGTACTGTACTGAAACACCTCCGCCAGCGGCAGGTCGATATTGAACCTGGCGCTCAGTTTGGTGGCCAGTACATTGGCCAGCAGGGAGTCGCCCCCAACCGTGAAAAAGGGCGCATCCGGCGCAACCTGACTCACGTCCAGCACATCACACCAGACGGCCGAAATCTCGGCCTGTATGTTTCGCTCTGGTGCGGCTGCGCTGAGGTTTGCTTCCAAAGTTGAGAGCCCGGCCTGCGCGGTGTGTGAGTTAAACGGCAACTGGCTGAGCAGCGCCTGTTTATCCACTTTGCCATTGTTGGTCAGCGGCAACGCGGGCACGGAGACAAAATACGCCGGCACCATGTATTCGGGCACAAGCTTTAACAACTCGGCACGGATCGCTTCATCGGATAGCGGCACCTGGGCGACCAGGTAAGCCACCAGTACGTCACCATGACGTTTGCTGGCAGCCAGCACGCAGGCATCCTGAATGGCCGGGTTGCTCAGCAGGGCATGCTGTACTTCGCCCAGCTCTATGCGGTGTCCGCGGATCTGAACCTGATCGTCGCAGCGGCCCAGATATTCATATTGACCCTGCGCATTAAGGCGCGCCAGATCGCCGGTACGATATAGGCGCTCCTCGCTTTGTCCGGCAAGCGGATTAGGGATAAAGCGCTCTGCGGTCAGTACCGCTCTTTGATGATAACCCCGGCTGACGCCGCAGCCTCCAACATACAACTCGCCGGACTGACCCGCCGCGACAGGACTTTGCTGTTCATCCAGTAAGTACAGGCGGTAGCCGGGCAGCGGCTTTCCTATGATGCTTTTGCCCGGGTTCTGTTCGACCAGCTCGCGGGTGATTAGCATCTCGGTGACATGCACGGTGGTTTCTGTGATGCCATACATGTTGACCAGCTTGGGTAGCGGCTGTGCTGCCTCAAACCAGGGCGTGAGTTTACTCAGCTCCAGCGCTTCACCGCCAAAGATCACAGTGCGCAGAGAGCGTGTCAGCGCTGGTTGCGCCAGCAAATGCGTCATCAGCGGATAAAACGCCGATGGCGTCTGATTTAAAATGCTTACCTGATTGTCGTGAATAAAGCGTGCGAACGCAGCACTGTCTTTTTTGCAGACATCATCCACAATCACCAGTTTGCCACCATGGGCCAGCGCGCCCCAGATCTCCCACACCGAGAAATCAAATGCAAACGAGTGGAACAGGCACCAGGTATCCTGGGCATTAAACCCAAACCCAGGCTGGGTGTTGTTCAGCAAAGCGGTAATGTTGCTATGCTCAACCAGCACGCCTTTAGGCTGACCCGTTGAGCCCGAGGTATAGATGATATAGGCCAGCGCTTGCGGCGCCAGCGCTATGCCCGGAGCTGTGACGGGCGCCATAGTGCTGCTTTGCAGGCAGTCACTAAGTCGGTACGCCCGGCTGTGCGCGACAGGCAGTGTTAGCTCGTCGCTCATCAGTACCAGCGCGGGATCGGCATCGGCCAGAATAAAGCGGGCTCTGCCCTCTGGTGAGCAGGGGTCCACAGGTACGTAGGCACTGCCGGTTTTCAGCACCGCCAGCATGGCAACTATCATGTCCACACCCGGGCGCAACAGCAAGGCAACCCGGCTGCCGGGCCGCGCGCCTTTGGCGATTAGGGTATGGGCCAGCTGGTTGGCCTGCTGCTCCAGTGCCTGATAACTCAGCGTGGCACCGGCAAACGAGACCGCCGTCTGGGTTGGGCGCTGCGCGACCTGTAAGGTGAAGCTGTCAACCAAAGTAGCGGGTTTTGCGCTCGGTGCCTGTGGCTGACCATCGGGTGGTAAGTCACCGCTAAGCAGCACATCTTCCAGTAGTTGCAGATAATTATCTGCCACGGTTTGCACGCTGTGACGTTCATAAGCGTTGGTCGCAAATTTAAAGGCCAGCTGGTAGCTGCCACCCAGCGGGGTGACCTCCAGGCTCAGATCCAGCTCGGCATCTTGCTGGAATTCCTGCCACAGTGCGTCCAGCAGTGCCTGATTGTCCTCTACCCAGTCGGCCTGAATAAAATTATGACAGGCATAGCCTATCTGAAACAGCGGGTGAACACCCGGTATACGCGGGGCATTGACGGCACTGAGCAGCTCAGACAAGGGCAGGGCACTGTGACTGATCACGGCGTCCAGCTGTGTCTGATTCGCCCGTGCCTGGCTGACAAAATCGGTGCTGTTATTGCGGGTCAGCGGCAGAGGTAATTGATTTACAAACAGACCCAGCGACCGCGCCATACTGGCTTTTGGTCGCTGCATCACAGGCGTACCCAGTATCAGCTCATTGCGGCCACACAGACGGCTCAGTAATGCCTGAAACACAGTTAAGAAAAACACCGAGGTGCTAAGCTTGTAGCGGGTTAAAAACTGCTCGAGTTGCTGCTGCGTGCTGGCTGGCAAGCTGAGTGTCACGCGCGCACTGTTTGGCTCGTTCGGGCAGATCTCCGTCGTGCGCTTACCCGGTAAGGTCAGCGGTGCGTACGCAGGATTCAGAGACTGCTGCCAGAATTGTTTCAGCGTGTCTGCGCTCGGACTGGCCAGCAGCTGTTGTTCCCAGTCAAGATAGTCGAAAAAGCCCTGATCAGGCTCTGCCGCTGGGATGCCTTCATGATAGGCCTGCCACAGCTGAGACAACAGTTGGGTGGCGGAGACCCCGTCAATGATCAGATGGTGCAGCACAATCACCACCACATGGCGCGACTGAGCGCCCGACGCCACTTGCCAGGCAGTTGCGCGCAGCAATGGACCTGATAGGTCAAAAGGCACCGCAATGGTCTGTTGAATTGCGTCAGTCAGGGCTGCCTTAGAGGTCGGTGCCAGAGACGTTTGTTCAATCCGGATTGTGTCCGGGTGGATCTGTTGCGTGGGTCGGCCATCCTTTTCGTGAATACGCAGGCGCAGCACCGGGTGGCGCTGACAAAGACTGTCCAGCGCTTGTTGCATACGGGCAACATCCAGGCTGGCAAGCTCGAATACCAGCGGGATATTGTAGCTGCTCAGCGTCGGGTTTTGCTTGTGCAGTAGCCACAGGCCTTGCTGGGCTTTTGACAGCGGCAGAGGACCTGTTAGCGTTTGCTGGCTGAGCGGCTCTGCGTGTGTTGCCTGCACCGTGGCGATATTGGGTTGCTGTTTAACAAGGTAAGCATGCAACTGGTTGAGGGTTTTCACCTCAAATAACAATGCTGGTGGCAGGGCGTCCAGGCCAAGCTGAGGGTCGGCCTCAAGCTGTTGTACCACGGACATCAGCATAATGGAATCAAAGCCCATGTCCCGGAAGTCAAGGTCGCTGTCGAGTTCTTCCACCGGCAGTTTACTGACTTGCGCCACCACGGTTTTAAGGTGATCCATTAAAGCGCTATCACTCAGCGCAGCCGTGTTATGTGCTGCGGATGTCTGGGCGTCAACCTTGGCTTGCGGGGTTATCCAGCGTGTGAGTTTATCCGGGTTACCGTATAAAAAGCACTGTTGTGTATGCGGCTTGGCAAACAGCTGATAAAAGGCCTTTAAACCAATGCCATCAGGCATAGCAGCAAGGCCCTGCGAGCGCAGTAAACTTTGCTTAATGGCGTCCATTTGCATGCCACCCTGTGCCCACAGCGGCCAGTTTACCGACAGGCTCAGGCCATGGCGCTGACCCTGCTCACCCCATTGCTGGCGCTTGAGCATATAGGCGTCCAGGAAAGCATTAGCGGTGGCATAATCGGCCTGACCCGGGTTACCAAAGCACGCGGCGATAGATGAAAAGCAGATAAAGAAGTCCAGCGGTACTGCTTTGCTGGCCTCATCCAGCGCCATCACCCCAGAGACCTTGGGCGCCAGTACGCGCCGGACTGCCTGCGGAGTTTTGCTCGCAATCAGTTGGTCGTCAATCACACCGGCGCTGTGCAAAATCCCGGTCAGGGCTCCGTGCTGCGCACCAATGCGGTTAAGTAGCTCAGCACACTGGGTTTGAGTGCTGATATCGGTTTGGTAATAGTGAATTCGGCTTGTATCTCCCATGTCGCTGAGCGACTCTGGTGCGGTGCGACGACCTGTGATAATCACCTGAGCATGGCGGGTATGAGTGAGTATCTCTTTGGCGAAGCTCTGGCCCAGCTGGCCAAGGCCGCCGGTGATCAGATACAGGCCATTTTCTTTCCATGGCATCAAAGCGGGCGCGTCGCTGTGTTGTGGCGTCAGCGTTTGTATCTCGCACTGACCCTGAGTAAAACGCAGCACCTTGTGCTGGGTATACTGGCTTGCCTGAACAAGGTGCGCCGCAGATTGTGCAGGTGTATCGCTTTGTATTAGCTGGACACTCAGCAGGTGATGTTCCAATGCGGCGGTTTTCAGCACCCCAGCCAGCGCCATTAGCAGAGGTTCACTCGCAGGCACAAGCAGCTGGATAAGCACAGGCTCGGTGGTGCTGGCAAGCTGTTTGATATGTGCAATCAGGGCGATGGTCAGCGCCTCAATACGCTGTGCTGTGTCACCCGATGTATCTTGCAGCACAATGGCATCTGGCATGTCGTTGTGTGGCGCCAGCGCGATGACCTGGCGTTTGCCAGACCAGCTTGCCTGTGAAGTCACATCCAGTGGTTGCCACTGCGGGATGAGGTGCAACAGCGAGTCTTCTGCGATGGCAGTCGGGGCTGGTTGCGGATTCATCTGGGTGAGTTTGGGTGCCCCGCTAAGCCAGTACGGTGTGCTGGCAAACGGATAGGTCGGTAAGCGCAGTAAGTTTGGCTTAGCTGAGTAAAATGCAGACCAGTCGAGTTCGGCGCCGACTACCCATAAAGCGAGCAGCTTGCTGAGCTCACCGGCTTGCGTCCAGCGGTTAAAATCGTCTTTGTCCAGCGCTGCCAGAATGGCTTTGCCTTGTTTACTGTTGCCCTGTTTATAGGTGCCGGCTTGTTGGTTAGCAAAGTCACTCAGCTGGGTGTGTACCTGGGCCAGCGTTTCGGCAACAAAGGCCATACGACAGTCCATGGCTTCGCGCGCACTTTGCAGTGTATACGCCAGGGCTTCCAGTGCGCTGTCATCCAGTTGCGCCTGAGCGAGCCAGTCCGCCAGTTTGCGGGCTTTGTCGCGCAGCACCTCGGGTGATTTGGCTGACAGTGCGATGATCACCGGCTGTGAGTTTGCGTTTTGCACCGTGGTTTGTTTCGGTTGATATTCTTCGAGGATCAGGTGTGCATTGGTGCCACTGAAACCAAATGAACTGACACCGGCGCGGCGCGGATAGCCATCCGGCACGCTCCAGGGTTGCGTTTCCTGCGCGACATAAAACGGCGTATCCTGCCAGTCGATATGACTGTTACCCTGCTGATAATGTAGCGAAGCCGGAATGGTTTTGTGCTGCATGGCGAGGATGGTTTTGATCACACCGGCGACGCCTGCGGCGGTCAGGCAGTGGCCGATATTGGTTTTGACCGATCCCAGTGCACAGAACTGGCTGCGCTGGGTCGCTGCACGAAATGCCCGGGTCAGGGCCTGAAATTCAATGGGGTCACCCAGCTTGGTCCCGGTGCCATGGGCTTCAATCAGGCTCAGAGAGTCCGGGGCAATATCAAATTGTTCATAAATGCGGTTATGTAACTGTTGCTGAGAAACTGAGCTGGGCGCGGTGATCCCGCTGGTGGTGCCGTCCTGATTGGTGGCTGAGGCTAAAATAACCCCCAGAATATGGTCGCCATCACGCTCGGCATCACTCAGGCGTTTTAATACCACCACACCGACGCCTTCACCTGGCACAAAGCCATTGGCTCTGTCGTCAAAGGTATAGCAGGTGCCATCGGCACTGAGCATGCCGGCCTTACCGGCATGTTGTGAAAACTGCGGGGTGCATAAGGTGGCAACGCCCCCTGCCAGTGCCGCGTCTATTTCGCCGTTTTTCAGCGCCTGGCAGGCACTGTGCATGGCCACCAGTGACGACGAGCAGGCCGTGTCTATGGCCAGCGCCGGCCCCTTGAGGTTCAGATAATAAGAAACCCGTGCCGGGATCACCGAGCCCGCATTGCCCCAGAACAACTGCGCCGGAGCATCCTGGGATGCCAGCGAGGCATAATCGCCCTGCGCGCAGCCCAGATAAACGCCGGTATTGCTGCCGGCAGCGCGAGTGATCATGTTAGCGTCTTCCAGCGCCCGGTAGGCTTCTTGCAAAAACAGTCGTTGCTGCGGGTCCATCACCTCCGCTTCTTGCGGTGTGATGGAGAAAAACGGTGCGTCAAAGCTGGCAATGTCATCCAGCAGGCTGGCATAACGACACCAGTTTTGTGCTTCGGATGATAAGTCGCTTAAATCCCAGCGCTGCTGGGCACGCACCGAGGTACGCTTGTTGCTCAGCATCTCCCAGAATTCGTCGACACTGCTGGCATCACCAAACTGACCACTCATGCCCACGATGGCAATTTTGTCTGTGTTGTTATGGCTGGTTTTGTGAGCCGGTTTTACTTCATCTGTAGCGGGTTGAACCGACTTTGGCGCAGCCTGTTGTGTAGTCGCCATGGCAGGCTGCGTTTTGTGCATGAGAGCCATTGCCTTATCGCGGTGCTCAGCCACTATGTGCGCGCTCAGCGTCGCGATGGACGGAAAGTCGAACAACAAGGTTGGCGGCAGACTCAGGGTAAAGCGAGTGTTGATCTCATCGAGGATCTGAATGGCCAGGATCGAATCCACGCCGTAATCGGCAAACGAGTCATCCGGGTCTAATTCATCCGCCGTCATGCTCAGCGCCTGGCTGGCGATCCCCGCGAGGGTTTGGACGACGAAGTCGCTCAGGGTTGCGCTGTCTGTTGCTGGCTGGGAGTCGGTCTGTGTCTGTTCGAGTTGTTGCATTGCTGTATCGTGGTTTGAAATTTGTGTGGTCTGTTGAGCCGGTTTTGCGCGTTGTTGCACCAAACGGCCATTACTTTGCGCGTACAGCACTTGCTGCGGCGATTGAGCGTCTGTGGCAGAGGCTGCAAGAGTAAAGCCATTGCTGCTTAGTAACTGCTGCCAGCGCGGCTGCGACAACAAAGGTGAGCCTGGCAAGCGCAGCGTGGTGTCTTTGCTCAGCCACCAGCCTTCGAGCAGGCCAAAGGTCAGCTGAGTAAACAGCGACGGCTGAGTCACTTCGTTGATCAACAGCAGGCCTCCGCGCTTCAGACAGGCCTTGGCGTTGTTCAGCGTGGTTAGCATGTCGGCGGTGGCGTGCAGCACATTGGTGGCAATCACCACGTCATAGCTGGCTAAGTCAATATGCTGCTCCGAAAGTGGCTTGCTGACGTCAAAATAGGCGGTCTGCACAAAGGGGTAGTCTGATTGAAATTGTGCTTTGGCATGACTGAAAAAGGCCTGTGATAAGTCGGTGTAAGCGTATTCAGTGACATTAAAATCACGCAGTGCGGGCAGTACAGTGCGCGTGGTGCCACCGGTGCCTGCGCCAATCTCCAGGATCCTAATGGGCTGCTCACCTAAACTTGCCAGATAGTGGGTAAGCTGAGTAACCAGCGCCTGATTGGCGTGCATGGCCACCGGGTTATCCCGGTATACCGATTCAACCAGCGCCAGTGAGCCGCCGGGAAACAGCACATCAGTGGCTTTACGCTGGCCGGATAAAATTTCGGGCAGTGCCGCCAGTGCTGCGTTGAGTAAGGCATAGTCATCCTGAACCAGTACAGTTTGCACTGTTGGTGGCTCGGGCAGAGTCAGTACGTCGTCTTGCAGTAATCCCGCCTCGCTCAGGTAGCGGGCGGTTTCCTGCCACCATAATTCAAAGTAATCCGGCAAGGCTGATAGCGCCTTGGTGCGCTCAGCCGGATGCTGCCAGCCTGCACTGATAAGTGCCTGACACAACGCATAAAAGATCTCGGTGTCAGCAGGTTGGGTATCGAGTGCCAGCGCAGGAGCAGCTTGTTCAGACTGAAATACGTTATAACTGGACTCTGAAGAATAACTGCTACGTACCAGCGCCGCCTGTGCCCGCTCTGGTGTCATTTTCACCACGCCCACCTGCGTTAGCGATGAAGACATGAACTTTGCCAGTGCCGCCATGCCTGCTTGCGCGTCGACAGAGCCAATCCCGGCCTGGCGCATTTTACGCTGATAATACGGGTCGCTGACCCGGCCAACGTCGCCCCAGTAACCCCAGTTAACCACCTTGATGGGTAGTTCAGTACTGGCCGAACGGGCCAGACCATCCAGATACTGACAGCCCGCAGCATAGTTACTCTGGCCAGGGGCAGGTGAGAAAGACTGCATTGAAGAGAACAGCAGGACGAAGTCGAGCGACTGGTCTTTACACACGCTCAGTAAGGTTTCGCCACTGACTTGTTTGGCTTGGTAAGCTCTCAGGAACTGGGCGTCGTCCATGTTGGCCAGGCTCTGATCTTCCAGATGCAACACAGAATGCACCACGCCATGGAGTTGCCCATAGTCTTGCTCAATGGTGTGCATCACGGCACGCATGGCTGCTTCATCACAGGCATCGGCCTGAATATACTGCGGTGCAGGGCCCAATTCACTCAATCGGCCGATGGCCTGCTCTATGTCCTCGTTCAGTACGCGACGACCAACCCAGACAACCTGCGCCTGATGCTGGCGGATCATCCATTCACTCCAGACCTGACCCAGACCCCCTGCGCCGCCTAGTACCAGATAGACGCCATTCTTGCGATAGGCTGACTCTCCTGAATCCAGGTAGGTGTGCTCGCAGGCGCTGAAGGTATGCCAAATGTCGTCGCGGTGTGCATAAAAGCCCGCAGGCAAGTGAGTCGCCTGTTGCCAGTGGCTTGTGTCTTCTTTGCATTCAGCACTTAAATCGACAATGCGCACATGCCAGCGTGGGTATTCCTGGGCCACGCTTTGTAGCAATCCAATCAGCCCGGCGCCGTGCGCCTTAACTGTTTCGTCATGCACTTGCTGCGTCTGGAAGGTAAGCAAAGTGATGGCCAGCGGCTCTGTGCCATTACCTTGTTCTAGTAAGGTTTTTAGATGAGTAAACAGCTTAAGTGGATCTGCGTACTCGTCCTTGGCGACCCACAACAGGTGATCAGCAGGCTCCGCCGAGTCTGAGCACCAGGCTGGTTTGAGCGACGCGGGCCCCTGATAATCAAAGCGGGATTGAGTCGTTTCAGCAGGTGGCAGTGCTGTCAGATGCTGCCAGCCAGGGAGTACCGTAAACAGCTGAGTCGCATCGGCATCGTGCGCCATTGAGCGGGTCGAAAAGCCTTGCAAGCGCGCATACACCGCACCTTGTTCATCGCAGATATCTACATCGAACTTCTGGCTGCTGGCATCAGTATGGGTGGTTTGGGTCGCACAGGCTGTCAGTGTTTTACCCGATGGCAGCGGCGTGAGTAATTCAGCCTGTTCCAGTGCAAAGGGCAATCCCGGGCGGGGATCTTGTGTAAAACCCAGCAGGGTATGGAGGGCGCTGTCGAGTAGCTCTGGGGCAAAGGCAAAGTCGGGGGCAATAACCGGGTTGAGTTCGCCTTGTGCCTGTTGGTCTGCTACAGATAATGAGGTAATGCGCTGAAAAGCCGGGCCATAGTCAACGCCTGCGGCGCTAAATTGCTGATATAACTTAGAAGCTGCGACTGTGCGGGCGTCAGGTAGTGCTTCGATGGCTCGCGTTGTGACACTGTGATCTGTGACCTCGGCCTGACCACCGACATACACCTGGCGCGCATCGTGTGCTTCACGGTATAACTCAAATGTTACTCGATCACCGGTTTGTTTTAGCGACAAATAAATCGGGCCGCTTTGCGCGTCGACGGTCACAGGTTTGCGCCAGTTCACCTGACTCAGGCGCAGCGACTGGTTATCCGTCAGCTGGCCTGACAGAGTCATGGCGGCATGGACCATTTCAAGCGTACAGACGCCGGGCAGCATTGCCTGGCCATGCACCTGATGGTCACGTAAAAAGTACTCATTGCCTGTAAAGTCACTGGCAAAGATCAGCTCTCCCAGCGCTGGTATACTGCGATGCAACAGCGGGTGCAGATGTGAGGGCTGCGCTTCGTTTTCTGTATCGAGCCAGTAAGGTTTATGTTCAAACGGATAGGCCGGCAGACTAATACGTTGCGGGCAGAGCTCACCATAGTTGGCCTGCCAGTCGATGACATCGCCTTGCACCCAGCCGGTTATGCGCGCAGCGAGTGTATCGTGGGTGACCTCGCTCTGCTCTGCAGTAGCGGCAACTTTACTATAGTGCCAGTCGCCAGCCTCACTTGAGACAAACTTGCTCAGTTGTGCTTTGACAGAAGCCAGTGAGTCTGCTGCAAATCCCATCCGGTGTTTCATTGGCTCCCGGCCCTCCGTGAGCGTATAACTTAAATCCAGCAGCTCAACCGGGTTATCCGATTCAAGGTAGGCAAGCAAGTCTGCGGCGCGCTGCGTGAGCGCGGTCCGGGTTCTGGCCGACAGCAGTATAGGCAGGGCGGAGTCTAACGCTGGGCGCTGTGGGTTGAGGCGTTGTGGTGATTCTAAGATCACATGGGCGTTCACCCCGGCAAAACCAAAGGAGGATATGCCGGCAAGGCGCTGCTCGCCCGCCCAGGGCATACACTCGGTGGCTAACTTAAATGGCGATTTCTCCAGAGAGATTTTCGGATTCAGCGTCGCAAAGTTTTGCAGCGGCGGCACCTGTTCATGCTCAAAGGCCAGCAAGGTTTTGATCACCCCGGCAATACCGGCGGCTGACTCTAAATGGCCGATATTGGTTTTCACGGTACTGAGATAGCAAGGCGCATCGGGCGTTTGCTGTTTACTGGCGCGAAAGGCGCGTTTCAGACCCTGGATCTCCAGTGGATCCCCCAGCACGGTGCCGGTGCCATGTAATTCGACAAAGCCAATCTGATCAGAGCCTACCTGCGCATGGTCGATGGCTTGCTGGATCACCCGCGACTGTGAAAACGGGCTCGGTGAGGTCAGGGTATTGGTTTTGCCCGAGTGCCCCACCGCGCTGCCTTTGATGATGCCATAAATGGTGGCATTCAGCGCTTTGGCGGTCTCTACCGGCAGCAATAACACCATGCCGACACCTTCGCCACGGACATAACCATCGGCCTCGGCATCCAGGGTTTTGCAGCGCCCCTGAGGTGACAGCACGCCCAGCTTACTAAAGCTGACATAGCGGTTTTTGGTGATCAGCAGGTTAACACCACCAACCAGCGCGGCACAGATCTCGCCTGAGCGAAAGTCATTTATGGCCTTGTGAATGGCCACTAAAGACGAAGAGCAGGCGGTATCGACGGTTTCACTCGGTCCCTGAAAATTAAAATAGTGTGAGATGCGGTTAGCAAACACCCCAGTCGACATGCCGGTCAGAAAGTGCGGGTCGATATTGCCGGTCGAAAACTCCTGATAGTCGGTATTGCTGCACCCCAGATACACACCGGTGGCAGTATTTTTAAACTGCGATGGCGTGAGCCCCGCATCTTCAAAACAGGCCCAGGCCAGCTCCATACTCAGGCGCTGCTGGGGGTCCATACTCTGCGCTTCTTTGGGGGAGATAGCAAAAAAGCCGGCATCAAACCCGGCGATATCACCAATAAAGCCGCCCCATTTGCTGATGGACTTTTGCGCCTGCTTATCAGGCTTTGGGTCGTAGTATTTTTTCCAGTCCCAGCGCTCAGCAGGCACTTCGCTGATACTGCTGATTTTTTGACTGAGGTTGTGCCAAAACTGATGTTTGTTATCGGCGCCCGGAAAACGCAGAGACAGGCCGACGATGGCAATATCCGGTGTCTTGTCTGGCAAAGAGGGAGTCTGCGGGTTGTGTTTGCTTGTCATGATCTGTCTCGATAAACGTCTAGTCGGGCTGCGCGGACGCTGTTGTCGATGCGTCGCGCGGGTCTTTCTCAATCGGGCAGCCACATCAATACAGTGACTGCCACAGGGTTACTTCTCGTAAATGGTGTTGTTGATCACCAGCACATCAATGCCAGACATCAAAAACACTGCCAGCATGTCCTCAACCGAGTGGACAATGGGCTTACCCATAATGTTAAAGCTGGTGTTCAGCAGCACCGGCACACCGGTGATTTCACGGAAGCTGTCGATCAATTTGTAGTAGGGCGCGTTCCACTCTTTCTTCACGCTTTGCAGACGCCCGGTGTTGTCGACATGCACCACGCCCGGGACCTTGTCGCGCACCGCTTCTTTAAACACCAAAGTACGCTCCATATAAGGAGATTCCTGATAATCCTCAAAATACTCGTCGCCATATTCATGCAGAATTGATGGCGCAAAGGGGCGGAATTCTTCGCGGAACTTAACCCGGGCATTGACGGTGTCTTTAATGTCCACCAGACACGGGTTGGCGAGGATTGAACGGTTGCCCAAAGAGCGAGGACCGAACTCGGCACGGCCCTGTGCCCAGCCGATAATTTTACCTTCTGCCAGAAACTCAGCGGTTTTCTTATACACGTCTTCGCCGTAATCGGTGGCCTTAAGGTGGCTGTAACGGTGCAGTTTATCCAGTGATTTTTGCTTCACCTCAGAGCCGGTATAGGGGCTCTGAATTTGCGTAGCAGGCTGCCAGTTTGGGTTATCCTGCTGGTAGCACAGCAAGGCGGCACCAATGGCATTGCCATCATCTGCCGGGGCCGAGGGCACAAAAATGTTTTCAAATTTGGATTTCGCCAGCGCGGTACCCATAAAGGAAGAGTTCAGTGCGCAGCCGCCGGAAATCGCGAGGTTTTTCGACGGAGCATGCTCATAGATGGCATCGATCAGATCCATAAAGATTTCACTGAATACCAGTTGTCCGGTGTAGGCAAAATCTTTGTAGGCTTCGATGGATTCGCCGGGCTCGCGTGCCATGGCTTTGATCTCTTTCATGATGGCATTGAGGTTTTTCGGTACCACGAAGTTGCCATTTTTCACCTGCAAAGACGCGCGCAGCAGGTCGTAGATTTTCTGATCTTTTTTACCATAAGGTGCCAGGCCCATGACTTTCCATTCTTCGCCCTTAAGCGGATCAAAGCCCAGGTTTTCACAAATAATGGTGTAAAACAGGCCCAGACTTTTGAATGAACGTTTTACTTTGATAGGCGCCGGGGTGATCTTGCCATCTTTATAGGTGAAGTAGTCGATACTGCTTTTCTCGCCCATCCCGTCTACCACCAGGCAGGACGCTTCGCTGAATGGGCTGTTAAAACAGGCATTGGCGGCATGCGTAAGGTGGTGGTCAAAATAGCGTACTTCAGTGGGCTTTTTATTGCGGTAGTTACCCACGATAAAGTTACGGCATGAGGCTTCAAAAAAGCGCGACAGGGTGCGCCCTGCAGCGGCCTGTGACGCTCTGGCAAAGTAGAACTGATCTTTGATGTCGCGGGTGTTCACGTCGATATTAAACGAGAAGGTTTCGAGAATGCTCAGTACCACGTTTTCGAGAATGTTGGTGCTCTTTTCCCGGCCTTTACTCCAGGTTTTGGCTATCACCAGTTCAGTACAGTCGCTGCAATAGGTCTTCAGGACTTCCTCGATGTAATAGGGGTTATCCGGCAGGCAGTACAGGCCCCGTTTGTAGCCCAGAAAACGCTCGGCGTCTTCGGCAAAAATCACGTCACCCTGCTGATTGACAATCGCAATGGCAGGATCATGAAAGGAGGTGGCAAGGCCAATATAGTATTTCATCGTTTCAGTCCAAAAGTTGGGTCATTATTCTGTGTCCGGCCTGGGCCGGGGCATATTCTTTCTCTGTTACAGCGCTGTGGCTTCGTCTAATGCGATATAGCCCTGCGCGCCTTCCACATACACCGCGGGTCGGTGGCCAAACAGCAGCATGGCCGGGGTACGGGTGCGCATTGGCTCGCTAATATGGGCGACTTTGATTGTTGTGCCGACGCCATGCGTTTGATTCCACTGCTCAACCTGCTGTGCCAGCGTTTGGGTATCGCGTTGTGCGTACTCAGCTGCGTATTGTTTGATCTCCGCCACTAATTTAGTGAGGACCTTCTTCGGGCCCAGCTCGATAAATGTCATGTCACCCTGCGCCAGCAGGTAGGTAATTGTTTCAGTCCAGCGCACTGAGTGGGTCAACTGCGCGACCAGCTGTGACTGGATAGTGTTGCGCTGATGGGGCAGAGCGCTGACGTTGGCAATCACAGGGACTGTGGTGGCTTTGAATTCAACCTCTGCCACGCAGCGTGCAAAATCTGCCTGTACATCGGCCATATAGCGGGAATGGAACGCGCCGCTGGTGTTAAGCCGGATAAACCGCCCACCGGCCTGCTCTATGGCATGCTGAGCGCGACCGATGTCGTCGCTCAGGCCTGAGATCACGCTTTGCTGAGGGCTGTTGAGATTGGCCATGTCCAGCGTATCCAGCTGGTACTCTGTCAGACAGGCTCTTATCGCAGCTTCGTCTAATGTCAATACCGCGGCCATTGCACCACCGTTTACCTGGCTCATCAGGGCGCCACGCTGCTGCACCAGTCGCAGGCCATCTGCAAAAGACAGTGCACCGGCGGCAAACAGCGCCGTGTATTCGCCCAGACTGTGCCCGGCCATAAAGTCCGCAGGTGCCGGGTCGCGCTGCTGGTGTGCCAAAAATGCCAGCACACTGACCACATACAGGGCAGGCTGGGTATATTCAGTCTGGTTCAGCTGGTTACGCGGGTCGTCCAGACACAGGGTTTTAATGCAGTAACCCAGCATGTCACTGGCTGTCTGGGTTTGCTCGGGAAACAAGTCAAACCAGGCCTTGCCCATGCCAACGTATTGCGCGCCCTGTCCGGGAAATAAATAGCTTTTCATTGTTGCCTCGCCTGTGGTTAATCGACGTGTGCTGGCGCCAGCCAGTGACGGGTTCGGGTTGTCAGCACGGCGGCGGTCTCTGTCATCAGCAGCTGAGCAATGCTGGCCACGTGGCGCTGTTGCCACGGTTCAATATCAGTGCCTTTCACCCATTGATTAAACGCCCCCAGCGCCGGTCCGGTATGGACCTGAAAATTGACCCGCTCCTGAGTTGCTCCGGCAAACGCCAGCTTCATTGAATGGGCAAAGTACCAGCGAAACACGCGGGCCATCTTGTACTTAGGGTCCCGCTCTGCACGCATGACTTCCTCATTGCGCCCTTGCTGGTGTAAGTACTGACGGGTCTCCTGCCAGATCTCAGCAAAGGTCTTTTTAAATACTTTGTCTTCCAGCTGGGCACGCTGCGTCGCGGGGATGGCATCCAGTGACGGGTAGTGCTGATAAAGCTGGTAGAGTTTTTGCGCCCGGGCAGGAAAAAACACGCCTTTTTTCAGCACCTGTACTTTGGCACCCAGTTCAAACATGTCTCCGGCTGGGGCATAGTCGGTGTCCTGCACATTGATGTCCTGCAACAGGGTTTTCACCGCCGCTGAGGTATCGGCTTCGACCGTACACTGATTAATTGAGCCGGTCAGGATAAAGTCTGCGCCCATCATAAACGCGGCCGCCGCAGAGGCAGGCGTGCCAATGCCCCCGGCCAGACCGACGCGGGGCGCGTTGTTGAATTGATACTGCGCACTGAGGGTGTCGCGCAGCAGTTGCATGGCAGGCAGTAGCACCGCCGGCATACCCTGATCGGTATGACCGCCGGAGTCGGCCTCCACACACAGGTCGTCACACATGGCAATCTGCTTACTCAACTCGGCCTGCTCTAAAGTGACTTGTTTATCTGCCAGTAGTTGGGCAACGATATTATCCGGGGCCGGACTTAAAAACGCACTGGCAACTTCCGGGCGTGACACTTTGGCCATCAGCTTGTTGGTCGACACCACCTGGCCCTGCTCATCTCGCGCTAAACCACGCAGGCGATACAGTACCAGTGCCGGGGTAATACGAATAAAGGCCGCGGCTTCCAGGCAACGCACCTGGCGTTTCAGACACAGTTCAACCAGCGCCATTTCCTGCTCTGGTTGGGTCAGATTGCAGACCAGGTTGAGGCCAAAGTTTTGCTTCTCTGTGAGCGTGCTTTGTATTTCATTCAGAGCCTGGTCAACGACATCGACAGACAAGCCGCCTGAGCCAAAAAAGCTCAGTAAGCCGGCCTGTGCCATGGCGATGACCAGCTTTGTCGAGGCAATGCCCCGGTACATGCCGCCGCTGGCATAGGCATACTTAACGCCATAGTCGCGCCGAAACGATGCGGCGCCCAGCTGTTGCGCTGAAATGGCTGGAAACTGGTTTGGGCTGGTGTCGCCTGAAAGAGTATGAATCAAGAATCAATGCCCGAGTATGATAATTACACTGAACAGTAATACATAATTATGAAAACATAATGGAGAAGCAGGAAGTTGGCGGAGTCTAAATTATCGTCACAGGAATAGGGTATTTATCATCATCTAGTCGTATTGAATAGTGAAACAAATGACTTTAAAGTTTATTTTCTTTATAAGTTAAGGATTTAACTATGAGCTCTTATCGGACTTTATTATCACTCGCCGTACTCAGCGGCAGCGTTTTTGCTAATCAGTCACCGACACAATTCGAAGGCACCTACTTACTCAATATGGATAACCATCACAATGGTGTACTGGTCAATGAGCTGACCTTTGATTTTACGATGCAGGGGTTTAGCAAACACTTTATCGCTACGACAGAGAACAAAATTCTGTCTGGCTCCACTAGCACGAATGGCACCAGTATTCGTTTTGAAGTGAGCGATCGAGTATCAGGTCAGAGTCAGTATTTCTCTGGCCACCGCGGTGCATCAGGACACTATCAGGGCAGCTGGCACAGTGACGATGGTCGCGCGGGGGACTGGGGCATGGCGAATGCGGCTGATGAAGCATTCAGAACCTGTCAACAAATTTTGGATGCCGGTGCCAGTATCGGCGATGGCGTGTATCAGATTGTCGACGATAACGACGAACCGCTCTCTGTGTACTGTGATATGACAACCAATGGTGGTGGGTGGACACTGGTTGGCAGTTACCCAAATACTGAGCCGGGCGGCAAGGCGCGGATCTCTGATTACGGCACAGTCCCCGAAACAAACCCTCTGGCACCGACTAAGTTGTGGTTGTATCAGGGCGATTTAACCCGCTTTGCGGATGCTCGTGAGCAAATTGCCTGCCGAGTAGGCGCGGGCTGTAATAACAACAAGAATGCTTTTGGTGACAATCTGACAGCGCAAGAGCTGGATCTGATCCGATATTCATGGGGCTTCCTCGACCGAGGTGAATACATGAAAGAGTTAAGAGAGATCCCGAGTTGTCGCACCGATTATGACGATTCTAGTACGACTAAAATCGGTTGTGTGAATCCAGACTATCTTGCCTGGGATGATGATGTTTATCGCAGCAGTTATCAGGTGGGCTGGCAGATTGACTTGTATGGCTCCACTCACTGCTGGGTTGCTCGTGGCAGTTATAATTCAGACAGGCTAGGTTCAACTTCCTGTATTTCTAAAGTGGAGCCGAATGGCCAGAACTTCGCGCTACTTTGGATGCGTTAAACGATAAATTTTGGCGGGGTAAAGTGATTTGCCTCATTCCTGCAGCTAGACATGACTTTATGGATAAAGAGGCTGTGGCTGGTCCGTCAGACTCTTTCATTTTAAAGAGTCTGTTATCATGCCCAGATTTCCTCAAGGCGACGACCATCTCTTCATCTGTCCCCCAGATTTGCATAAGTAGAAACAGCACGTTAGAGGTTTAAAATTATCGCTGTTAAGATATTGTAGCAAGTGTTAATTTGTTGGTTTGCGGTTTGCGGTTTGCGGTTTGCGGTTTGCGGCTTGCGGTATTTGCTGTTAGATCTCAGCTCGGTAGTAACGCAGTGCCGCATTACTAGGAGCAGTTTATGGCTGCTGAGAAACATTTAATCACTTCAAGGACTAGATCATGACAGTTTTATCACGTTTTTTATTGTTGACTACATTGATATGCAGTCACGTAAGCCTGGCCAGCATTCACTTGGTAGACAACGAATGTAGTGCAGTACTGAATGCGCGCGGAGGTGCGCAGAGTGAGTATTCGCTCAGTCAATCCGCATTAGCTTCAGACCCTTTATTACGCTTTCTCGGTTTTGACATTATAGACAAACAAGGGGAGCCACATCTTCGGGCGCGCTTTGCTGCAAGCCAGCTGGAGTTTGCATTTTTTGATATCTACTCAGGTCAGCACTCTTTGCACTGTGGTATTTTTATCCCCGAGCGGGTTCAGAGCCAAAGGCAGGCCTGGGCCGCAGATCTGCCCGTGCGTGAGGCGCTGGCCCGGCTGGAAGACAACAATACGCTGAATATCTGGATAAATAGTGATCGCCAGGTTGATGGCAAGTCGCAGAGCTTTTTAACTCAGCTATCTTATAGCCGGACTGCACTGTTGAACTTATTGCAATATAATGACGAGGCACGCCTCCCATATGCTCTGAAGGTTCAGCATCCCAGCGATCTCAATCAGGTTTCAGCTGACAATGAGATTGTGTATTGTCTCAACTCACAGTTTGGAGACTGTGACTATAGCCACCCAGGCTACGGTGAACTTGCACACCTGATCTTGCCTATCAAGGGTGAGGTAGTATTGGAAGGCTATATCTCCCGCTTACTGTTCAAAGAAGACGTGGAACAAGGCGGGCTGACTGTGGCGGTAACCGACTTTGGTGTCTGGAGCCGGGAAAACCCGGTTTACGAGCTGGGCGCATTGCGTGGCAATGCCAAAGACTTTCTGACGCCTTTTTTTACTTTAAGCTACCAAAGCGCACCTGATTCAGAACGGATCCAGACCAAAATTGCCTGGGATATTCCCTTGCAGTACGGGGGATTTCTCAACCCGAATTCCTATGCCCGCGATTATGAAACTTACTGGCTGATGCGCTTTGCGTTTGAGCACAACCCGCTTGGCAGCCCTGAGCAGGCCAAACGCCTTGGTTATTCTGAGGATCACTACCAGAGCCAAACCCAAACCAGCTTTATAGCGTTAACGGGTCTCAATGAGGCAAAGCAGGGCGCGTTTAAACTGGCACCGCTGACAGTAACTTACCCTTAAATCCTCTGAAAACTGGCTGGGCCTTATTTGGCCCAGCCTGGCGGGTAGTGCCAGCTGACGGTTGTCAGACGGCCGCAAATTTTGTCAGCAATTATTCAGCTCTTTGCAGTTACCTTGTCGCAATGATATATCGCAATTTATTACTATTCATTATTCTCGTCCCTGTGTTTGTGAACGCTAAAACCAGCATCTGTTATGGTACAACGGCACGAGGCTCATTGGCCGATGGGGTAGAGCTACCGTATTCAGGGAACAACTTCGAAGGTTACAGCCAGTTTGCGCGCCTGGCCGGGCGTACCTATGTGCATTCTGAGGTATATGCAATTGTTACTGCGTCCTATCAGGCGCTGGAAAAAACGAACCCCAAAAAAGTCTATAAGTACGCTGAGACAGGCTTTGCCAAAGGAGGCGAGTTCAGGCCACATAAAACGCATCGCAATGGTTTATCTGTGGATTTTATGACGCCTGTTGTCAATAACGCGGGTAAGTCGGTACATTTGCCAACACATCCGTTCAACAAGTTTGGATACTTCATTGAGTTTGATGAACATGACCAGTTTGGCGGTCTGCAAATAGATTATGAGGCTATGGCAGCGCACATTATGGCGTTGCATAAACAAGCAATACACCGAGGTCATGATATCTGGCGCGTTATTTTCGATCCTAATCTGCAGCCAAACCTGTTCAGCACACAGTATGGGGAATATTTGAAATCCCATATTCAGTTTTCTAAAAAACCGTCCTGGGTACGTCATGATGAACACTACCACGTTGATTTTGATATCCCTTGTGAGTAGTTATATCAAACACCGGGCGAGCACACGCAAAGGCGCTGGACTTGTGATATTAGAACGGCACCTGGCGTACCATTGATGTGCTGACAAACGTGCGACATGGAATGATGATAAGAGAGGGTGAGCTGCACCCTCTCTACTCAGACGAGTTTAATATACCCAAATGCTTGTAATTCTGGGGTACTGATTATTCTGGCCAGAACATCCACTCACGTAGAACTTGACACGCTTACCTGCAAATTTAGCAGCGAGTAAGGTTGAATGTAATGCTTCATAGTTTGGGTGTGTTGGCACGATAGCGTAATAGCTTGGTGTAGAGGTGTTTCCACCACAACTATCAGGATTACCGGTGATACTGGAGCTGTGTACCTGAGTCCAGTAATTGTTGACATAAAGTGTGTCTATTTCGCCTTGCGTTGTATTACCGCCCGCAAGTACCTGGCCAGATAAAAGTAGCGCACAGGCGCTCATTATTAGTTTTTTCATAATCTTCCCTTTGATATTGGCTTGGAGGCGTACATTAACATACAGAAGTGTAAACGTGTATAATTTCGGGCCTGCATTGCAATCTGACTTGTTGACACTTTACCCCTTTGGTGCACCGATTTATTTCCCCGCCGATAGTCTCATTGTCGTTTGTCTGAAGTCGCGCTTATGTGTGTTAGCAAAGGAACTATGATGTAAACCAGTGATTAGCTTTCTATCTGGTCTGACCATTTTATTTTCCTTTTTTAAATCATTTAACTTGTATAAAGTTTAAACACTTTGTGGTGGCTTTTTTTGTATTACTTTTAGCCGCAAAGCGCCGAATTTTGACAGTTGCGCTTGATTTTGATAACGTAGTGCACAAATTTGGTATGACCAATTTACCTTTAGGGTTGGCCTTACCGGATCTGTTTAAGTAAAGAGTGAGCTGGATCAGCATCTTGCCGGGTTTTTGCCGGTAGTGTTTGAGACAGCTGGCTTGGGGTTTCACCTATAAACTCGGCGTTTAATCAATGTCTTTAAAGATAAAAGCAGCGAAATTATCAGATGTCATTCTGGAACAACTGGAAAATATGATCCTTGAAGGGTCGTTGATGCCAGGGGAAAAGCTGCCGCCGGAGCGTGAACTGGCTAAGCAATTTGAAGTGTCGCGGCCATCACTGCGCGAAGCTATTCAAAAGCTTGAAGCTAAAGGGCTGGTTACCCGACGTCAGGGTGGCGGTACCTATGTGAAAAATCAGCTTGAAGAGGGTCTGACTGATCCCTTATTCGAGTTGATCAGCAAACACCCCGAGTCGCAGTTTGATTTGCTGGAGTTTCGTCATGCCCTGGAGGGTATCGCAGCGTATTATGCGGCCATGCGTGGCACGCAAACGGATCTCGATAAAGTGGAACAGAGCTTTGATGACATCGCCAGCGTTGGCGATGATTTGGTGCAAAAAGCCAGAGCCATCAACACTTTCCATTTTACTGTAGCAGAAGCATCACATAACGTGGTGTTGCTGCATCTGATGCGTGGCATGCAGTCTTTACTGGAACAAAATGTATTGCAGAACTTAACCGTGTTAGTGCAAAAGCCGGATGCCAGCGCCCAGCTTGCCCACCATCGTGAGGTGTTAAAAAACGCCGTGATCGAAGGCAAGCCAGAGCAGGCAAGACTGGCCAGTAACGCGCACTTAGCCTTTATTGAAGAGGCGTTGCTGGAAGCCGGGCGGGAGCGGTCGCGCATTGAGCGCAGCTTGCGCCGCACTAAAGCGCAGTAATATACAAACAGAGCCATAAGCTAACGCTATAGAATAAATTCGTATTTTAAACATAAGGAACACTCCATATGTCTGAAGTCAATAAATTTGACGTAGACGCGCTAGAAACCCAAGAGTGGTTGCAGGCGCTTGAGTCGGTTGTAAAAGAAGAAGGCGTAGAGCGCGCGCAATTCCTGCTTGAGCAGGTACTTGAGCAGGCGCGTCTGGATGGCGTTGATATGCCAACCGGTATTACGACCAACTATGTCAACACTATCCCGGCAGATCAGGAGCCGGCCTATCCGGGGGATGTCAATCTGGAGCGTCGTATTCGTTCTATCATCCGCTGGAATGCGATCATGATCGTACTGCGCGCTTCCAAGAAAGATCTGGAGCTGGGCGGACATATGGCGTCGTACCAGTCGTCTGCAGCGTTTTATGAAATGTGTTTCAACCATTTCTTCCGCGCACCGAACGAAAAAGACGGCGGCGACCTGGTTTACTATCAGGGCCACATTTCACCGGGCATTTATGCCCGTGCATTCGTTGAAGGCCGTTTGACTGCTGAGCAGCTAGACAACTTCCGTCAGGAAGTAGACGGTAAAGGTTTGTCTTCTTACCCGCACCCTAAACTGATGCCTGAATTCTGGCAGTTCCCGACTGTATCTATGGGTCTGGGTCCAATCGCGTCTATCTATCAGGCACGTTTCCTGAAATACCTTGATGGCCGTGGCCTGAAAGACACTGCCGAGCAGCGTGTATACGCCTTCCTGGGCGATGGTGAAATGGATGAGCCAGAGTCTCGTGGTGCGATTTCCTTCGCGGCCCGTGAGAAGCTGGACAACCTGTGTTACCTGATCAACTGTAACCTGCAGCGTCTGGATGGCCCGGTAATGGGTAACGGTAAGATCATCCAGGAACTGGAAGGCCTCTTCAAAGGTGCTGGCTGGAACGTGATCAAAGTTGTCTGGGGTTCAGGCTGGGATAAGCTTCTTGCAAAAGACACCACAGGTAAGCTGCTACAGCTGATGAATGAAACCATCGATGGTGACTACCAGACCTACAAAGCTAAAAATGGCGCATATGTACGTGAGCACTTCTTCGGTCGTTACCCGGAGACGGCGGCACTGGTTGCTGACATGACAGACGAAGAGATCTTCGCGCTGAAGCGTGGTGGTCATGAGCCGTCGAAACTGTTTGCAGCGTTTAAAGCGGCACAAGACACCAAAGGTCGTCCGACGGTGATCCTGGCTAAGACTGTAAAAGGTTACGGCATGGGTGAAGCGGCGGAAGGTAAAAACATCGCCCACCAGGTGAAGAAAATGGACATGACACATGTTCAGCACCTGCGTTCACGTCTGGGCCTGGAAGATCTGGTATCTGACGAAGAACTGGTTAACTTGCCTTACCTGACGCTGGAAGAGGGTTCTGCAGAGCACGAATACCTGCATGCACGTCGTAAAGCACTGCACGGTTACACGCCGCAGCGTTTGCCTAACTTCTCAGAAGCACTGACGCTGCCAGAGTTGGATGCATTCAAGCCGCTGCTGGAAGAGCAAAAGCGTGATATCTCAACGACTATGGCCTATGTTCGTGCGCTGAACATCCTGCTGAAAGACAAAGGCGTAGGTAAAAATATTGTACCTATCATTGCGGATGAAGCGCGTACTTTCGGTATGGAAGGTCTGTTCCGTCAGATTGGTATTTACAACCCGCACGGTCAGAACTATACCCCTCAGGACCGCGACATTGTTTCATACTATAAAGAAGCGACGTCTGGTCAGGTACTGCAAGAAGGTATCAACGAGCTGGGTGCAATGTCTTCATGGGTGGCGGCGGCAACGTCTTACAGCACCAATGACCTGCCAATGATCCCGTTCTACATCTACTACTCTATGTTCGGTTTCCAACGTGTTGGCGACATGGCATGGATGGCGGGCGACCAGCAGGCACGTGGCTTCTTGCTCGGTGCAACAGCAGGTCGTACAACGCTGAACGGCGAAGGTTTACAGCACGAAGATGGTCACTCGCACATTCAGGCGGGCACGATCCCTAACTGTATTTCTTACGACCCTACGTTCGCGTTTGAAGTCGCGGTGATTCTGCAAGACGGTATCTGTCGTATGTACGGTCCTGAGCAGGAAAACGTGTTCTACTACCTGACGCTGATGAACGAAAACTATCACATGCCTGCCATGCCAGAAGGCGCAGAAGAAGGTATCCGTAAGGGTATCTACAAGCTGGAAAGCTACACCGGCGATAAGGCTCAGGTCCAGCTGATGGGCTCAGGCACCATTCTGAACGAAGTACGTAAAGCGGCGCAGATCCTGAGCGACGATTACGGTATTGCGTCAGACGTATTCTCTGTCACGTCATTCAATGAACTGGCGCGTGACGGTCAGGACGCTGAGCGTTTCAACATGCTGAACCCGGATGCAGAACAAAAAGTATCTTACATCAGCACGGTACTGGGCGAAGCACCGGCAATTGCGGCCACTGACTACATGAAGAGCTATGCCGATCAGGTTCGTGCCTTCATGCCAAGCGTTTCTTACAAAGTGCTGGGCACCGACGGTTATGGTCGTTCAGACAGCCGTGAAAACCTGCGTCGTCACTTTGAAGTGAATGCAGGCTACGTGGTTGTTGCTGCACTGAGCGAGCTGGTTAAGCAAGGCAAAGTTGAAAAATCAGTAGTAACAGACGCTATCAAGAAATTTGATATCGACACAACCAAAACCAACCCACTTTACGCATAAGAGGCTAAGTGATGGCAATCGAAATTCATGTACCAGATATTGGCGCCGATGAGGTTGAAGTAACCGAGATTTTGGTCAGCGTTGGCGACACGGTAGAAGAAGAGCAGTCGCTGATCACCGTTGAAGGCGACAAAGCGTCAATGGAAGTGCCTGCTTCTCAAGCGGGTACGGTTAAAGAAATCAAAATCAGTGAAGGCGACAAAGTGTCGACTGGTTCACTGATCATGGTCTTCGAAGCGGCGGGCGATGCGCCTGCTGCTGAGGTGGCACCTGCGGCTGCTGCGGCGCCTGCCCCGGCAACCGCAGAAGTGAAAGAAGTCCACGTACCAGACATCGGCGGTGACGAAGTTGAAGTTACCGAAATCCTGGTTGCGGTTGGCGACAGCGTAGAAGCCGAGCAGTCTTTGATCACGGTTGAAGGCGACAAAGCGTCAATGGAAGTACCAGCGCCATTTGCCGGTACAGTGAAAGAAATCAAAGTTGAGATTGGCGGCAAAGTGGCCACCGGCAGCTTAGTTTTTGTCTTTGAAACAGCGGGTGCAGCAGCGCCAGTTGCGGCAGAAACTGCGCCAGCGGCAGCCCCGGTTGAAGCAACGCCTTCGTTGCAGGAAGTACAGGTACCGGATATCGGTGGCGACGAAGTTGAAGTCACTGAAATCATGGTGGCAGTCGGCGACAGCGTTGAAGAAGAGCAGTCTTTGATCACCGTTGAAGGCGACAAAGCGTCAATGGAAGTACCAGCGCCATTTGCCGGTACAGTCAAAGAAATCAAAGTGGCGGCTGGCGACAAAGTGTCAACCGGGTCACTGATCTTTGTATTCGAAACCGTTGCGGCGGCAGCGCCGGCTCAGGCCGCACCAGCACCTGCTGCGTCTGCTCCTGCACCGGCTCCAGCGGCAAAAGCGGTTCCGGCAGCAGCGCCTGCGCCAAGTGCGGCGAAAGATGAGTTTGTGGCCAATGATGATTACGCCCATGCCTCGCCTGTGGTACGTCGTCTGGCGCGCGAGTTTGGCGTTAACCTGGCACGCGTTAAAGGTACTGGCCGTAAGAACCGTGTACTGAAAGAAGACGTGCAGAACTATGTGAAAGAACTGGTTCGTAAGGTTGAATCTGGCGAGATCAGCAAAGGCGGCAGCACAGGTGGCGGCGAGCTGGGTCTGATCCCTTGGCCGAAAGTCGACTTCAGCAAGTTTGGTGAAGTAGAAGAGAAGAAACTCTCTCGTATTCAGAAGATCTCTGGCGCTAACCTGCACCGTAACTGGGTTCAGATCCCACACGTTACTCAGTTCGACGAAGCCGACATCACCACACTGGAAGCATTCCGTAAAGAGCAGAATGTCCTGGCTGAGAAGAAGAAAATGGGCGTGAAGATCACCCCATTGGTATTCGTGATGAAAGCAGCGGCGAAAGCACTGGAAGAGTTCCCAACCTTTAACTCGTCTCTTTCAGAAGACGGTGAAAGCCTGATCCTGAAGAAGTATGTGAACATCGGTGTGGCGGTAGATACGCCAAATGGCCTGGTTGTGCCTGTCTTCAAAGACGTCAACAAGAAAGGCATTATCGAGCTGTCTCGCGAGCTGATGGACGTGTCTAAGAAGGCCCGTGAAGGCAAGCTGACTGCGGCTGACATGCAGGGCGGTTGTTTCACTATTTCGAGCCTGGGTGGCATTGGTGGTACGGCATTTACGCCAATCGTGAATGCACCAGAAGTGGCAATCTTAGGTGTGTCTAAGTCTGAGATGAAGCCGAAGTGGAATGGTAAAGAGTTTGAGCCGCGCCTGATGGTGCCGCTGAGCTGCTCATACGACCACCGTGTGATTGATGGTGCACTGGCAGCCCGCTTTACTGTGACGCTGGCCAATTACCTGAGCGACATTCGTCAGCTGGTAATGTAAGCCAAAGCAAAACCGCATGACCCCAGGTTGTGCGGTTTTGTCATATTTTTACTGTCCTGTCTGATATTTGGGCGGGACATCTGTGGGTGCGAATGATACACTTTCGCGCAACAAAAAACTCTCTCTGGTTGTTGGTGGCAGCGCTTGCCGATGATCAGGCACATTGGGTGCGGATACTCACTCGAGTAGAGTCCCGTTCGAATAATAGTTAAGGTAATAACATGAGCAACGAAATCAAAACTCAAGTTGTTGTACTAGGCGGTGGTCCTGGTGGTTACTCTGCAGCATTCCGTGCAGCAGACCTAGGTTTAGAAGTTACATTGATCGAATCTCGCGATACCCTGGGTGGTGTGTGCTTGAACGTAGGTTGTATTCCTTCAAAAGCACTTTTACACGTGGCTAAGGTAATCGACGACGCAGCTGAAATGGCTTCACACGGTGTAACTTTCGGTGCTCCTCAAATCGACCTGGACAAAATCCGTAGCTGGAAAGAGTCTGTAATTGGTCAGCTGACAGGCGGTCTGTCTGGCATGGCGAAAATGCGTAAAGTGAAAGTAGTTAGCGGCTACGGTAAATTCACCGGCTCTAACTCTATCGCAGTTGAAGGTGCTGACGGCACAACGACTGTAAACTTCGACAACGCTATCATCGCTGCGGGCTCTCAGCCTGTAAACCTGCCTTTTATCCCACAAGATGAGCGTATCATTGACTCAACTGGCGCACTTGAGCTGAAAGACGTACCAGAAAAACTGCTTGTACTGGGTGGTGGTATCATCGGTCTTGAGATGGGTACTGTGTACCGTGCACTGGGCTCACAAATCGACGTGGTTGAGTTTGCAGACCAACTGGTTCCTGCGGCTGACAAAGACGTTATCAAGATTTACCAGAAGTACGTGAAAGACAAGTTCAACGTGATGCTGTCTACTAAGGTTGTTGCGGTTGAAGCGAAAGAAGACGGTATCTACGTTTCATTCGAAGGCAAGCAAGCACCAGAAGGCCAGGTACGTTACGACAAAGTACTGGTTGCGGTTGGTCGTACGCCTAACGGTAAACTGCTTGATGCAGACAAAGCGGGTGTTGCGGTTGATGAGCGTGGCTTCATCAACACTGACAAGCAAATGAAGACTAACGTAAACCACATCTACGCGATTGGTGACATCGTAGGTCAGCCTATGCTTGCGCACAAAGCGGTTCACGAAGCACACGTTGCGGCAGAAGTGATTTCTGGTAAGAAACACTACTTCGATCCTAAGTGTATTCCTTCAATCGCTTATACAGATCCAGAAATCGCATGGGTTGGTGTAACGGAGAAAGAAGCGAAAGAGCAAGGTCTGAGCATTGAAACTGCGGTATTCCCGTGGGCAGCTTCTGGCCGTGCAATTGCTTCTGCACGTACTGAAGGTCAGACTAAGATGATCTTCGACAAAGAGACTGGTCGCGTGATCGGTGGTGCTATGGTTGGTATCAACGCCGGTGAAATGCTGGGCGAGATCGGCCTGGCAGTAGAGATGGGTGCAGACGCAGAAGACGTGGCACTGACTATCCACGCTCACCCAACGCTGAACGAGTCAATCGGCCTGGCGGCTGAGATCTTTGAAGGTTCAATCACTGATCTGCCTAACAAAAAGGCAGTAAAGAAGAAGTAATCGCTACTTCTGAATGAACTAAAAAAACCCGGCTCACAGAGACCGGGTTTTTTTGTGCCTGGCATGTCGTGCAGAATAAGCACCTTTGGTGCGTTTGAGCCCAGGTGATGAGAAAGGAAGCGGCATTGTTAACATTTAGACACTGTGCTAACGCCGGCGAGTATCAGGTCAGCGGGTCAGCAGACCCTGACAGTGACGTTTGAGGAAGGGGTTCTGTATGGACAAAAAGAGCAAAGTGAAAAGCGCAAACTCATCGCCAGGGCCAACAATGCGTTTTCCTTTGAATGCACCCAGAACTACTACCAGCTCAGTGTGGCAGAAGGCAAAACCAGCCTGACGCCAGTTGGGCTGTATCGCGGTAAGGGCAGGCCCTTGTTTAAGTTGTAAGCGCTTCTGCTTACAGAACACGCATATTTGTGCGTTGTGTTTGACTACAAAGATTCAGATGACCCCCTTTTGGGTTGTGAGCAGATACCGGCTCAGGGCCGGTATGACGAAGGTGTATGTCTGCTGCGAAGTGACATCGCTCCGCCAGGGTCACATAGCCGTAATGAAATGAATCATTGAGCGAACAGAAAGTGTGTGGCACTCGATCACTACTTTCTTGATGCCTACTTTTAAGCATATTTCACCGACCAATCTTCTATTTCGTTGAGCACTTCATCAACGGTTTCTTTAAGTTCGTCGCCCATTTTTAATACCTCATTCGGGTATTTATCCTGCATCAAGGTCATCAGGGCATAGTAGATGGGCTTAAAACGCTCTTTCAGCGCGTATTGCTCGAACCAGCGCTCGACTAAATTGGTCTGGCCTTTGGCAAGGAATGGAACGAAGAGATCTGTGAGCAGGGATTCATCAGAACGTTCAAGCCCGCCATTCTGACAGAGTAATGTATCCATGGCTTGGGTTGCGTCCTGAAAGAGGTTATTCCACAGCAGCATTTTAATTAAAATGTGAGTGAAATCTAATGGTGAGCTATTTTCCATTGCCTGCCTGACGCATTGCAGAGCCCTAAACTTGTTCTTTGCATCTGCCTGATAGTAGTAGCACAGTGCCAGCATCGTATAAATCACAATATACTTCTTATTTTTCAGGTATTGCTCAAAATAATCAATTGCCTGTGAGAAGTTTGCTTTGTACATGTTTAGACAGCCCAATCTGTCCAATACAGATTCTCCAGCGTCTTGAGCGGATAGAAAGTGCTGTTCTGAAAAATCATATTCACCTCGTTCCAGGTATATTTCACCCGAGATCCTGTGATAGTAACCTTTGTGTTGGCTTTCCAGTTCAGATTGCGCGGCTTGAAGAGCCATCAGTGCCTTATCCCATTGAGCAGACTTTTGATAGATACTGGTCAGTAGTATTGCTGCATTGACATTTTTAGGCTCTATGTCTGTGATTTGCCTAAATGCCAATTCTGCATCAGCATCCTTGCCTAATCTAAAATAGATAAAGCCTTTGATAGTCAGAGCATTAACACTGTCTCTTTCTTGTAATGCTTCGGCGAGCGTGAGCAGCTTGTTTGGTTTAGTTTTTTCAGCTTCATCCTCAGCCACGGCAATCAGAGTAACCTCCTCTACAGAAAGTGCACTAACAGCCTTTTCAACGACCTCAGTCATATCAGCCGGTTCGTCACTTCGCAGCCATTCAATCAGGAGCTGTTTGTTTTTATCACCTTCTACATCTGTGATATCAATCAGCTCTTTACTCAGCGCGGTGTGTCCCGCACCGCTCAGGTACTGCTGAGTTTGCTCAAGAATTTGTTGTTTGTCTGTGTGCTCAAGCTGGTCACTGCACAGCAGTGCATTGGCAAACGTCAGTGTAGCTTGGGGATGGCACTGGCCTGTGAGTTGCGCAAGAAAAGACTGGCTGCGGTGTTTTAGCTCGTCGCCAATGCACCAGACTTCCATAAAACGCGTCAGCCAGAGGACCCGGTTTTTGTCCCGGCGTCTGCCGTAGCGCATCAGGTACCAGATATTAAAAAAGCGCTCCTTGATGCGATACAGGTTATTTTTGCCATCGGTTTTGATTTTCTCAATCACCCAGTTTTTCTCCAGCTGGCTGAGCTGTGCCGAGATATTTTTGCTGGGCAGGCGGGTTTTTTCGGCTATCTCCTTGGCTGAAATGGCATCCCAGTGCAGTGCGATGGCGTTGACTATGGGCTTTTGCTGTGGTGCCAGGTCGTCCATACGGTGTTTATACAGCGGCGTAGTCCGGTCTATGGTTTCTTCCAGCAGTGCATAGGTCTGGCCGTTGGCCCCTTCCATCAGAATATTAAACAAAATAACCAGTGTGCGCGGAATACCGCCCGTTAAGCGCCGGATAGATTCAATCCGCTGCGGTTCTTGCTCAAGGATAGCCAGCAACCTTTGTTCTTCACGTTCACCACTGTGACTGGCCAGTGCCCGCAACAGCGCCTCGGTATCTGGCTTGTCTAATCCGGCTAAATTGATCACTTCAAAGAACTGGTAAAAGGGGGCCTGGTGATCGTAAAAAGCTTCCAGGCTGACCGCCGAGCCACCTATCAGCCTGAAGTAAGGATTGGTGATGAGCACTTCTCTGAGGATTTCTGTTTCTTTGCGGTTAAAGTTTGCGAATAGTTCCACCAGGTTATCAATAAATAACACAACCCGTTTGTCCTGTTTTTTGAGCCGGTTACTCAGCAACTGAATCGCGGCTTTAGGGTCTGGATTCTGGCCAGCAATGGCATCCAGCCCATCCAGTAGCCCGGCAAACTGGTCGTGATAATGCTCTTCCAGCTCTTCAGCAACGCGCTCCCAGAAAGAAAACAAAGGGCTGATACCGTATTCTTCTTCTTTAAAGGTGACAGGCAGCAGCCAGGTGTTCAGCGCGTCACTGTGCGCAAGCTCTATGGCAAGGCGTCGCAGCAGGGTGGTTTTACCGGCACCGCGTACGCCCTGGATCAGGTAATTTTGTTCGGGCACCTCTTTGTTGGTGCTGGCAATGGCACGCCAGATTTTTTTGTATTCTTTCAGTCGGATCACAAAGTGCGTTTTAATGAACTGGTCCGATGCATTTTGTGCATTGTATAGCTTTACGCCTTCTTTATAGTCGTCGAGTTGCATAGCGCCCCCACCATTCTTTAAGCATGGGCGAGGTGAACTGATAACACTGCGCCTGATTGATAAAAATATAACCATCGTGGATCAGACAGTCGATCACGTATTGGCAATTGGTTTGCTGATACTGGCTTGCCTGCGAGAGGTTAAACAAATGGGATCCCGGCAGCTGCGCATGCTCACACATCGCTGTTAATACGTCATTTGCCAGTGCTTTTTCGCTGTCCGAAAAACGGTTTAGTCGTTCTGCCCAGTGATTAAAGTGAGATTGATACTGTATCGAGAACAGCGTGTTGTAGGCGACGTCAATATTTGCCGGGCTGACAGAATCCAGTCCTTCATCAAAATACACATCAACCAGCTGCATCCACAGGATCTCGATGTAATAGGGCATCAGCCAGCCAACCTTGTTGAGCAGGTAATCCTGCGCTGTGGCATCAATCTGGATGGGATCCAGTTCACGACGATTCAGTGTGTTGATAAACTCGCGGCCCTGAGCCTGGCTTAGTGGCGCAATAGGCACCGGGATGAGCACATTGATGAGATCTGACAGTGCCATTTTGCTCACCAGCGTGTCCAGTCCAATTGAGCCCGTCAGCACAAACTGCACATGTTGGTTGAGCCCCTGCTCTGACCACAACTCGCGACAACCAGATAAAAACGACTCCGCGCTTTTGTGATCTTGCTGAGCATAGATTTTCTCAACCACATCCGGGAACTCATCAATGATTAGCACCAGTTTTTTGTCCAGTGTCAGTGCATTGAGGGCGGCGCTGAGATCTCGGTGAGTGAGCTGGCGGTCCTGATGGTCAAACTCGATACCCGTCGCGCCGAATGATACGCCGGTAATGCTGCTGCGAAATTTGCCAATTTGATCTTTGCCCCATTTAAACAGGCTACTCAGTTGGTCGGTAAACTCGGAGCGGAACAGATTATCTATGATCTGTTTGTAGTATTCGTGCTCGGTTGCACAGGATTGTACAATATTATAAAGAAACACGTAGCCATCTGGCGGGTTGTCTTGCAGGTAAAACAGCATAGACGTTTTACCGACACGCCGCGGGGCAAGGACCAGCAAGTGGCTCCCGTCTCTGAGCCGCCGCAATAGCTTATTTTGATCTGTTTCTCTGGGGAAATATTTATCACCCCGAACCACCTGACCCGCCATAATGCCTCCTGACAAAATTTTTATAGTCAAAGTGTAGTGACAATAAATTTATTGTCAAAAATTTTGGCAATAAAATTTTTGTCATCTTTGGGTGTAAGGTGTGGTCAAAATTGTCCTTATGGCCTTGACGGTATCCGTTCCTATGCCGTCAACTGTGCCTGGGTGGCATTAAATACGGCTTCAATTGAGCCAAGTGCGATTACTATTCTCTTGCCTGTTCAGTTTAGCTCACCGCACCCATCCCGGCTCTGTCGCAAATTCCTTTCCCTAATAACTTTGTCTGTTATTTTGTTTGACGACTAATAACAAATATAAAAGGAAGGGGTATGAAAAAATCTATATTGAGCCTGAGTTTGGCGTCGATTCTGGGAGCTGTGACTATGGGCACTCAAGCGGCGGATCATGCCAGTTTGCTTAAGCAGGTGGAGCCTAAAGTGATTGAATGGCGCCGGGACATTCACCAGAATCCGGAGCTGGGTAATCGTGAGGTACGCACGGCAGCGAAGGTTGCTAAACACCTTAAATCATTGGGTATGGAAGTAGAAACTGGTATTGCGTATACCGGAGTGGTGGGCATGCTGAAAGGCGCTAAGCCCGGGCCGACCGTGATGCTGCGTGCGGATATGGATGCGCTGCCGGTGACCGAGAAGAACGACCTGCCGTTTAAATCTACTAAAACCACCAATTACCGGGGGGTGGATGTGGGCATTATGCATGCCTGCGGCCATGATACCCATGTGGCTATGCTGATGGGGGCAGCTGAGGTGCTGGCGGGGATGCGTGATGAGCTCGCAGGCAATGTGATGTTTGTCTTCCAGCCGGCGGAAGAGGGCGCACCTGATGGCGAAGAGGGAGGCGCTGAGTTAATGCTTAAGGAAGGGATCTTCAAAAAGTATCAGCCCGATGTGGCGTTTGGTTTGCATATTACCTCTAAGCTTAATGTGGGCCAGCTGGGGTACCGTAGTGGGCCGACTATGGCCAGTGCCGATCGTTTTGAGATCAGTGTAAAAGGAGAGCAAACTCATGGCTCGACACCCTGGGCCGGGGCCGACCCGATAGCGGCTGCCGCACAGATTGTGTCCGGGGTAAATCACATTGTCAGTCGCCAGATCAATATTACCAAAGAACCGGCGATTGTTTCATTTGGTAAAATTGCCGGAGGGGTACGTAACAACATCATTCCCGAAGAGGTAAATATGGTCGGTACCATACGTAACTTTGATATGGAAAACCGCGCCCAGATCTTTGAAAAAATCACGCACACCGCTGAACATATTGCACTGGCTTCCGGCAACAAAGCCGACGTGAAGATCATTGAAGGTTATCCGGTGACTGTAAATGATCCTGCACTGACTGAGCAAATGTTGCCTACCCTGGAGAAGGTTTTCGGGGCACAGGGGATGATTGAAATGCCTAAGGTGACTGGTGCCGAAGACTTTTCGTTTTATGCCATGGAAGTGCCTGGGTTATTTGTGTTTCTGGGTGGTACTGCTAAAGACATTGACCCCAGAAATGCCGCCAGTAATCACTCTCCCTACTTTATTGCTGATGAATCGGCGTTTAAACTGGGCACACGGGCACTGACCGAGTTTACGCTCGATTATATGCAGCAAGCAAATTAATAAACGCTGTGGGTTGGGTCTGGTACGTGCTTTGTCAGGCCGGTGTTTCCTGGTGGTTGATACACTCCACGGAGGGGCACAAAATGATGCGACTATTGTCGCATCAGAACTTAAAGCTTAGTGGCAAGTATCTGTACCGCAGTTAGTATTGTTAGGACGTGATGGGCAGGTGAAAGAACCACACTGCACGACCATAGTATGGATGCACTCACGATAGAGAGAATATTTGTCACCACCGGCGATTTCTGCTGTTTTTGTTGCCGGGATAGCCGTCAGGTCTTTCGATAAACTTTTAAGCTTTTTTTTAGATATTTTTAGATTCATGTGTTATTTCCTTATTTTTGTTTGTGCATAAAATGCTCAGAGATGTTTACATATTGATGAGAGTGAGTCAATTGTTTGTGTCGTGAAAATCTTATAACTTAATGTTATGAGTAGTTTTTTTTCTATTTTATAATTGGCTTAGGAGGAATATTTAAAGTTGAATGATCGTTAAGTTACTGTAAGATTCATACATCACAAGTGTATGCACACAGACGTCTTTGCAATTCGATAAACTGAGCATACTCACATAGATCCTGTTAACGTTTAATCCACTGTCATCTGGCATAGTTGAAATAACTTCCGTCCATCACCTCACCTGGCTCCTGACTCGCATTGTCAAACATAGCGAGAAAAAAGGCATTCATTCTGCCAATGTGGCAATGTAAAAAGAGTAATCCGCTGCCGATGGACCCGGCGGCGGATTGGTTAATCAGCAAGTACCTGCAATATCAGTTCGTCAAAGTAGTTGTCATTGTCGTTACCATGATTGCGTACTCCTTGCAGAACAAACTCGATATAGGCAGTAACTTTGGGCACTCGTGTTTGCCCAGATACCGCTGTCCATTGTGCAGCCGTGGCGCTGCAGAAAAGTCAGTTTGTAGCCAGTTGTGGCTATGGTAATCAAAGTAGCGGTCTTTATCAGTGGTGCCTGTTACCTTGGCGATGACTTGCTACTACGTAAGTAGCTCACGCGGTTTTTAATCCGTGCGTAAGTCAGATATATGGTTTCAAACAACCCTATGGTCCAGCAAATGGGGCAGCCCCTGAATACGACGAGGGTGACGATACCAAGCCCGAGAGAAGCAAAGGGGTAGGGAGCGGCAATTTCAATTGCGTACCATAACAAAGCGAGCCCAATCGCGCCTCTGAACAGGTGCTCAGTCAGTGAGTTACTTGCAAATTGCGACTTTTTCTGCATATTTAAGGCCTATACGTCTAGATTAAATACTCGCGGATCAGCAGCCTGGCACGATAAAGCTGTGCTTTGATACTTTCCCGCGAACGCTGTAGTTTATCTGCTATCTCTTCAATGCTCATTCCTTCCATATCGCGTAATAACACGACATGGCGGTAATGTTCAGGCAGGGCTTGTATCGCCCGAATGAGATCTATTCTTAAGGCATCGGTTGGTTTATTCGACAACAGAACATCATCCTGATATTCATCTATATTTTCGGCTTTATTAACAATCGAATCGCCTTTAGTTCGTTGTGCAATGCGTAAGCATTCTCTTCTGACGACAGTAAACAGCCAGGCAGGCAGCGATGTTAGCATTTTGACTGTGCCAATTCGTTTTGCCAGTAGCCAGAGTGTTTCCTGTACGGCATCGTCGATATCAGCAGCGGAACAGTTACGCTTTGCGTAGCGCCGGATATCGGGTTGCGTGGCGATAATTAGTGACTCCAGGGCTTTGTTATCGCCCGCCCGCGCCTTTTCGAACATGCCCTTATCATAGCGAGGGGGGGTTGACGGTTGTGTCATTTACTTTTTTGCCTGCGCACGGCGAATGAACACATTGGACAAAATCCAACGAAACCAGTCACCGTTGTGATCACCCCCACACCGGATATCAAATAACCAAGGGCGAGGCCTTTCAGGCCGACTGCACCGCAAGCAACCATAGCTGCGCCGGCTATAACACGGGTAATACGTTTCCAAATTGGTAAGTTTTTTCTATAAAGCATCTTCGTCCTCTTAGTATAGATGATGGCATGTCATTTCTCTTCATAAGGTAAGAGGAGCGCACGGAGCATTTCGGTTCAAAAAAATTGAAAATAAATACCGGGCCGCACTGTGATGTGACTGATGGCCAGCCTGAATGGAGGTCTGTGGTTCTGTGGTTCTGTGTTATAGTGGGAGGTGAGTGAAACTGATGTTGCTATGATGCACAGCCCACATATTCATTAGCCCTCACAATCATTACTGAAAGGAGCTGCCAAAGTATGAAAAGCATTGCCATTTTGGTCGATGTCCAGAACATTTACTACACCACCCGGCAGGCCTATGGCAGAAGCTTTGATTACAACGGCTTCTGGCAGGAAGTACTTAAAGGCCGCACTTTGTATCGGGCGTTGGCATATTCCAGTGAGCCCAATGCGCCCAAGCAGCAACAGTTTCAGAATATTCTCAGAGCCATAGGATTTGAGGTCAAACAGAAGCCCTATATTCAGCGTACGGACGGGTCGGCCAAGTGTGACTGGGATGTGGGGATCACCCTGGATGCCATGGAGTGCGCGCCCCATTGCGACGTGGTGGTGCTGCTGACTGGGGATGGCGATTTTGACTTGCTGGCCGAGCGTATTCAAAGCCGTCATAACTGTGAAGTCGAGGTGTACGGAGTGCCCCAGCTGACCGCCAATTCGCTCAAACGCGCGGCCACCCGCTATGTGGCCATTGACGAGCGTTTATTGCTAAATGCAAAGCCAAACCACAATAATGCCGGCCAGTAGAGATACGATAAAATCTCTAAATTCTCAAAGAAGCTGTAACAGATCAGCACCGCCATCAGGCACAAAGCGGTCTGTGCAGTTTTAGAGCCCTGCGACGCCCATAATAAATAAACACTCGACACCAGCATAGGAATGGCCAGTGCCACGGCCCCGACAAGGCCTTTGACAAATAACAGCCCATACCAGCTGTGGTGCGAGCCGATAGGCATAAATTCCACCATTTTTGGTCCACGCTCAACAATGCCGTGCCCCCAGATGGGCGCTTCTGCCTGCCAGCGCTGAATGGCAATATTAGCCAGCGCCTTGCGCACCCGGGTAGAGCCCGGGCGCTGCTGTTTTACCGCCTCGTAGGAGTCCATCACCGCATTATAAATGGGCTCGCCCAGCAGTAAAATCAGCGGGATAGTGATACCGAGCAGCAGCATCATCCAGGGTTCTTTAAACTTATCGCTGAACAGCACCAGCGGGAACAACATAATGAAGATGGCGATACCGGCGCGGGATTGCGACAAGATAAGCATGGCCCAGCAGCCCGCGATGGCCCAGCGGCGAACCTTGGCGTTTTTTTCCTGCAGGCAAAACACCAGATAGACGCAGGACATAAAGCCGGCAGCCGGGGCCCAGGGGGTAAAGAAGCGCCAGCGCCCGGCACCGGTTTCGGGATTAATACCGTAAAAACTGACCATAAAAAAGCTCTCCCCCGGTCCCCCAATCACTTTTAACGGCGACAGGAAGATATCACCCGGTAGCTTAACCACATAAAAGGCTACGGAGATCAGTGAGAAGATCAGGGTGTGAATGGCAATAATGCAGACTCCGCGGATCACCACCTCTTGGCGAATTTTTGCCAAGGCGGCAATCACTGGGAAAATTGCCAGCAGCGCCCAGCCTTTCATCCAGCCGATGGTCGATTTAATGGTTTGCCCAACCCCCAAAGACCAGTCGCTGTGTGCAATCAGCAGCGCCACCAGCATCAGTAACATGGCGACTATCCACATCCAGATCATTGGTGACAGCGACCGCGGCTTGGCGTTCAAGTCCAGGTAACAGCGCATCAACACCACCATAAAAATCAGCCAGCCAATAATGGAGCCCATCACATACAGCATGCCCAGCATAAAAGTGGGGTAGGTAAGCACCAGACCTGCCCAGACCAGCTTTTCTTCTGTGCTGATAAAGCGCTTGTCCTTAAAGGGTAGAAAGGCGGTGAATAACATGCTGTCCTCCGCTAGTCAGGTTGTTTCATCACCGCCGAGATAATCACCCGACGTTTGTTGATCATCAGCACCGCCATCGACAAAAAGATCATCGCAGCCAGCGCTGCTGCAATGGCGATGGCCTTTTTCGGAGAGGATGAATTAATGGGCAATGACGGTGGCGACATCAGCTGGATCACTGGATAAGAGGCAAAAATATCCGCTTTGCCAGCCTCAAGACGTGCCACGGCTGAGGTGAATACGGCTTTGGCCAAATCAAACTCACGCTCCAGACGCTCCAGCTCAGCCGCTTCTCTGGCGTAGACCTTAAGCTTTTCATTCAGCAGCTGTACTTCGTTTTCAAGCTCAATCAGTTTTGCTTCCGACCCTTTTTTAGCTGCAAAGGCGCTGATAAGGTCGGCAAACAATTGCGCGCGGTTCGGGTTAGAGGCGAGATCTGTGGTATGAAACGCATGAGCCGCGTTGATCCCGACCAGGCCCTCGGAGCGGGTTCTGAGCGCCATTTTCGACTGCTCAAAGCGCGCCAGCTCGGCTTTCACCATAGGATGACCATCATCCCAGCGAGAACGGTACTCGCTCAGCTGAGCAGCGCTTTTGTCCAGCTCAGACAAATAGGCTCTGAATTCACCATCCGATTGCAGCACAAAAGCCTGGCCTGCCATGGAGGGCGATACTCCCAAATCGACACTGAGCTGGCTGACAAAATACTCAGCGCGGCCAATTTCGGCTTTGACGATGGCCACCTGCTCTTTGAGGTTGGTCAGGGTACGCATCTGCTGGTCCAGCTGCTCCCGGCTGATCAGCAAAGAGCGCTGCTGAAAGTCCGTGATGTTACTGCGTGTGACATTGAGCCGCTCTCTGTACTGATCGAGCACCGATTTGATGCTGGCATCGCGACGTTGCACTTCGTCGGCACGCAGGTGATCCAGTTGGTCCTGCAACGCGTTATACAAAGCCCAGGCTTTTTTCTCGGCGATGCGCGGACTGGCTCCTGTGATCTCGACATTTAAAATCGAGGTTTGCTCGGTCAGACGGACTTTAGGGCGGCCAAATGCTTTAGCCGACATGCCCATTGAACTCGCTGCATTGTCGATGAGGTTTTTGCTCATCAGCATTTCTTTGTAATTGACTCTGGGGTTGTAGCCTTTACCGAATGGAGCGCTGGTAGATGATACCACCTGGCCCACCTCATCAAGCGAGACGTTACTGTTAGCACCGGTGCCAGGCAATACCATATCCAGGTCGCTGCGGTATTTAGCTGGCTGCTGCAGGTAGGCAAAGACCAGCAGTAAAATAATCGCGTAGCTGACCAGACAAGTTACCAGATAGGGCTTGCGCAGGGTGCGGTAAATCGAGGCCCTGAAGCGTGAATAAGGCGTGGTGACCTGAAGTTGCGTGTTCATGAGTCCTCCTTACTCAGCAAAGAGAAGGGTGAAACGATATCTAACAGCGTCCGGGCGATATCACGTAGATTGGTGATATCTGAATCATAGCAGGCGATGGCATCGTTCGGCATTACATAAGGGTTAATGTGGTCACGATAAGACTTACGCATCAGCTCTTCTACCGAGCGCTCTATCACCTGGGTTTTGCCGGTCAGCGGGTGGTTGCTGACCAGCACAATGCGACGTGGTGCATTGGTATATTCTTTGCCACCCACACAGTTGGCTGAAACGGCTGCCTGCAGCAGCCGGGTGCCGTAAGGCAGGTTGCTAGAGAAGCGGCCGATGGCGGCATTGGCATTACTCATTGACGAGTCAATCAGGTTAGACATAAAGACCCGAAAGCCCTTTGGCGTGATCTGTGACGGCTTCACCAGGTTGGGCTGAAAACAGCCGGTGCTGGGCACTATCACCTGATCGCCGGCAATGAGGACATGATCTTTGACTGGCTGGCCGGTCATAATGCCAGTCAGATCCGCTTCGATGCGCCAGCCCTGGCGAACCAGGATCACCTGGTCCAGTTTGGCATCGGGGCGGACACCGGCCGCAGCCCGAATGGCTTCTGAGAGCAGGCGCTGCTTTGAGTGGTCGCCCGACGCCGCCACCTGCTGATCTAACAGCTGTTCGGGTAACTTGGCATTGATGGTCACCCGGCCCGGTGAAAAGACCGCGCCTGAGACTGGCACTTCGATGGCAGCCCAGGTTTTGACCTTAACCGTAACATCCAGCGTCTGAGCGCGGAAGATTTTGGCACGAATAAGCGCCAGCTCCACTTTTTGCGCCAGGGCCTTGGTGGTCAAACCTGCGGCGTAGATGGGTTCAATCACAGGTAATGTCAGCGCCCCTGAGCTGTCCAGCACATAGTCGCCGTTAAAGCCTTCGCCGTATTCCATTCTGACCTGGATCAGGTCGCCCGGGCTTAATGGTGCTGCACCGAATGCGCCTCGGTAGCTTGATTCATTGGGGCTCAGGCCGGGCGCTGCCAGCACAATGGGTTGATCAACCCGAAAGTTAGCCGCCGCCGCAAAGTTGTCGGCATCGGTGCAGCTCAAACGAGACGCAAACACCGAGTTTGACTGAGTGAACTGGGTTCCTGTGGCATGTGGCATACCATAGAAATCATCATCGTTGTAATCCGGACTGAGTGTGCAGCCAGTGCCAAGCACACACAGTACAAGCGCTGAGATGCGTGTCATCAGGGTGGTGGTTGAAGTGGCTTGTGTCATGGTTTGCTCCTTGGCAGTGGGTCTTACTCAGTGTGCTTAGCATGACAGGAGCATAATCTAAGCCAATTTAATTATCTCTTTTAAATCAGGTGGTTAAGGTTTTTGACGTCGTGATGCACGCTGTTTTTTTGTATTTTGCAAAGCAATTTCAAAATGAAAAGAAGCCAGCAAATGCTGGCTTAAGGGCCATTGGTGCGAGGTGCGTTATCAGTCAGCAGTTGCCTGCTGGCTGATAACGGCGCGGGCCCGGGAGCGAAGGGTTAGCTGGCAGGATGCTTATTTGCCTGCCTAAGGGTACGCATAGCCAGTTTTTCTGCGCGATTGTAGAGTGATTTGGGCAGCAGGCTGGTTACAGCGCTGCACCAGGTCAGGGCAGTGCGCCCCGGCTCTTCAAACAAAATACGAATGTCGGTAAACAGCGCTTTGTGGATAAGCTTCAGCGCGGCTATGGTATTGCGGGACTGCACGGCACGACGGCTCAGATATCTGAGCTGATATGCGCGTGCAAGCGAGCCACACTGTTTAAAAAATTGCGCATGGCTGCGCCTATGTTTATTGACTGCATGCTCCCAGCTCAGATATTGCTTTTGCAGGTTGGCAGATAAGCCACTGGCATTAACGCGATAAAAGGTCAGTGGCTCAGGGATCCCGGCAAAAGTCGCCTGGGTGTAAAGCGCCAGGCGCAACCACATTTCTATGTCTTCAGATTGTCTGAGATTTTCATCAAAGTACTGCCGCCAGCTGCGGGTTTCGTCATGAAAGGCGACTTTTTCCAGGGCGGCTGCGCGTATTACCGGTGCGGAACCATTACCTACCGGATTACGACAAAAAATGGTTTTGGCATTGATGTTGTCTAACTTGGGAAACTGGCCAATTCCCAGTTGTTTATTGTCATCGTCGACAAACAACGACGGGCAGTAACTGACGTCAACATGGGGGTTGCGATTCAGGTGTGCAACATGTTTTTCGAGCTTGTCGACTGCCCAGTAGTCGTCGGCGTCCAGCAAAGCAATATAAACGCCCCGAGCGTTACGGATCCCGGTGTTGCGTGCCCCGGACAGGCCGCGATTGTGCTGACGAATGATGTGGATCCGGTGGTCTTTATAGTCTCTCAGGTAGCTCAGTGTGTTGTCACTGCAGCCATCATCAACACAGATCACTTCAAAATTCTGATAGGTCTGGTTGAGCACCGAGCAGATGCATTTATCAATATATTTCTCAACGTTGAACATAGGGATGATGACACTGACAACGGGTTTTGAATTAATCACATAGTTAGTCATAGCGGGCTCCGGATCATAAAGAAGATTTTGCTGCGCCGGCGTAACAACGTCTCAGCGCAAAGTCTGCCAATGGGAAGAGCAGCCACAGTGCGCTGCAACTCACCAGTACGGCGGCAAGTAAAAGGGGTTGATCAGGCTGTATCATTAACAGCCCGGCCAGGGAAACGAGTAAACAGTAGGCGTTCAGCTGACATTCCCGGGCATAGCAGCCATTGCTTCTTTGTATTACTGCGTAACTATCGGTCCATACGGTGCTGGTGGCAATCAGGCATAGTAAGGCGCCGGTGGTAAAGCTGCCTTGCCAGTGTTCACTGAATACCACAGGCACATACCAGGGGACCAGTAACGCCTGTACAATAAAAATCGCAGACACGGCCATCGTAATGGCGAGCAGCAGCTGGCTGTGTCTGGTACCGAAATTGCCTGCATTTTTAAGTTTGCAAACAAACGGGTAAAGTGCAGTGGTGTAAGCCTGAGCAACCGATATCGCCAGCCCGACGCCGACACTTTTAGCGAAGCTATATAAGCCAAACAAGTCGGGAGTCAGCAGGCGTGCTGCCACGAACATGTCTATATTGACACGCAGCGAGCGCAGGATTTCACTGCCAGCGAGCTGGGTGGACGCTTTAAGTAGCCGGGTAAACACTGCTTTGCTGAACTGGCCCGTCATCGCCGAAGTGGGGACAAAGGCAAAGCAGCCAAGCCATAATACGGTGAATGCCCATTTGCCAATCACCACGGCCAGTAGTCCGGCGTCGAGGTACAGTGCAGCAGCCAGAGCTAAGTTTTCGGTGATAATACAGACGCTGCTGATCAGGCCGAACAGGCCCATTTGGTTGCGTCTTTGCATCAGGAAAACCTGATTACAGACCAGCGGAAATACCAGATAGGTCAGCGCCATCAAGGCAATCAGCACTGTCATGTCCTGACCCGGAAACAACCAGGTACTGGCAATTGCGAGCAGAATTTGTACCAGGCATAAGGCAACACACAGCAGCCACTGTAATAACCGGCCGTTTTTCAAAAAAGCGGGTAAGTCGTCATCACAGGCCCGGATCACCTGTGCGCCGGCACCAGAGCGCAGCAACAGCCTCAGCACTTCATGTACCGTCAGCGCCAGCATGGCCGTGCCATACTCAGTGGCAGACAAACAGGCTGCCATCGCCATGATGCTGATCAGCCGCGAGGCCTTGGCAACCACCTCGGCACCGATCAGATAAGAGGTATTGCTGAGCAGGGTCCGCATTGTGCTGGTTGGGTGTGTCATGGCATCGTTCTCTCGTTATCAGATACCTTTACTAACCAAAATCCGTACCAAGGCGAGCTGAGGCTCTAAAAGAATTCAAGAAAGCCTATTAGTTATATGTTTTTAAAATACTTTATTTGTAATTTAGATTGCCTGATTTGATCGTGAGGGGGGTATACAGAACGTGCTTAGGTAAAACTTAAGGTGTGCAGATCGCATTTTGCGACTGGGGTTTTGCAATTTGCGATCTGCGAATGGGGGAGCACCCGATAAAATCAGGCACCGGTATGTTTATCTCCCCATTGCTGTATTTTGCGGTACAAGGTCGAAGGGCTGACTTCCAGCAAGCTGGCTGCTTTCACCACGTTGTCATCACACGCGGCAATGGCTTTTTCAATGGCGATACGCTCGACCTCAGCCAGCGAACAGATCTGACTTTGTGACGGGATCTCGGCTGTCTGCAGAGGCGGTGTATAGCCGCTTTGCTGCACACTCAGCGATGGCTGCGGAGGGTTACTGCGCATCGCGCCTGATTGGCCGTTGAGCAGGGCCTGGGCATCGCTGGGTTTAAGTTTAAGCTGCATTTGCAACGTGTCTTCGGTGATAAGCGGTCCGTCAGACATCACCACACAACTGTGGATGAGGTTTTCGAGCTGACGTACGTTACCCGGCCAGTCGTAGTGTAAGATCAGTTGCTCGGCGGCGGGTGAGAAGCCCACAAACACTTTGTTTTCAACTTCGCTGAACTTGCTTAAAAAATGCTGCGCGATTTGCAGCGCATCGTGATCCCGCTCATGCAGCGCTGGTAAATCAATTGCAATTACGTTCAGACGGTAAAACAAGTCTTCCCGTAAACGCTGATCCGCAATCGCCTGGTGCGGCTCGCGATTGGTGGCGCAAATAAACCGTACATCGACTTTTTCCTCTTTACCGCTACCCACCTTCTGAAAGGTGCCAGACTGCACAAAACGTAAGATCTTGGCCTGCAGGTTCATGTCCATTTCGCCAATTTCATCGAGAAACAGGGTGCCACCATCGGCCTGAGTGGCTGCGCCGTCGCGGTTAGTTACAGCCCCCGAGAAGGCGCCCTTGATATGACCGAAGATCTCAGACTCCATCAGCTCGCTGGGGATGGCGGCGCAGTTAATACACACCAGGGGTTTATCTTTGCGGGTGCTGGCGCGGTGAATGGCGTCGGCGGCCAATTCCTTGCCGGTACCACTGGGCCCGGTGATAAACACATTGGCCTGGCTGGGGCCGGCTTTTTCAATGGCTTTGTACACCATTTGCATGGCGATGGAGTCACCCACAAAGCGGTAGAATTGTGATTTAATTGTACTGCGATAACGTTGCAGGCTGGCACGTAACATGTTGCGTTCGGCCACCAGCATTTTGGTTTGCACGGCCTGCTCGAGCGTCAGTTTGATGTTGCCCATTTCGAAGGGTTTTTGCATATAGCCCCAGACCTTGCCCTGATTAATGGCGTCAATGAGGTCTTCGACCTCGGTAAAGGCGGTGAGCATCATGCGAATGGTATCCGGAAAGCGCTCCGCAACCTGAGCGAGAAACTCTATCCCCGACATATTGGGCATCATTTTATCCGACACCACCACATCGATGGGATGTTGTTCTAACAAGGCCAGGCCTTCCTCGCCACTTTGCGCAGTATACACAGTGTAGGGCTCGTGTTTTAGCGCCCGCGTAAGTGAACGTAGAATAAGAGGCTCGTCGTCGACGAACAGCAAGGTGATGTTAGTAACCGGGTCCATGTAATCCTGCCTGAGTTAACGCGTGTTAATAGAAGTATTACACAGTCTTAGACAAATTGAAGCATTAATAAACAAGCAAAAGCACAATGAGAAAACCGCTGTTCAGTAGTCACTGACCAGCGGTTTGGCGAGGAAGCGATTGAACGGATCAGTTAAACTGGTGTGCCACTGTGGTTGCCTGCATCGTCAGTTCGCTCAGCAAATGGTTGCTTTGCAACATGCCATCAACGCTAATCAGCAGGGTCTGGTAATTGACCGGCACATCCAGTGTCAGCGTGAGTTGACCTGCACTGTTAAAGCGAGTGGTTGCCAGCAGGGCTTTGTCGGCCAACGCTTGATCTGCATAGCTTTCAACCACATCGTACAGGGCGTAGATTTTGACCATTTTATTGGCCAAAGAGGCGCCGAAAACATCTTGTCCGCCCAGGTCCAGAGTCACGGATTTAATGGTGCTGAAGTTAAAGTCTGCTTTGACATGCAAGTCGTTGGATGTTTCGGCTGCACTGTCCAGCCTGTCTGGATCCGGGTCGAAATTTGGCGCAGGCTCGGCGGGTTGTGCCGGTGTGGTAACTGTGCTACTGGATGAACTTGCCGGGCTGGTGCTGGTGGGCCCGGATGAGCCGCCTTCGCCACCACCACCGCAGGCGCACAAGGTTAAACACAGTAGGGTCAGGGTCGAAAGTTGGTTAAATGTTGTCATGGTCGTGTCCTCTTAGTGTGCGCTGAATGTGTGGGTGGTGCGTTCGTTAGTCATAAACCAGTCTTGCGCCTGCTCGCCGTTGCTTTCTACCCAGGTTTCATAGGCCGGGTAGGCCCAGATGACATCAAGATACTCTCTGGGGTAGTGCCAGTCGTTACTGATCATCAGTGCCCAGGGCAGGTTTTCGGCGGTTCTGAAATAGCGGTTGGATTGCGCATTTGAGGTGTCATCGGCGGTGTCAAAGCGACTGGTATCAAACTTGTCTGTTGGCGGGTAGTCTGCCAGGTGGATCTCCAGTGAGCGGTCCTGGGTACGATACAGGAAGAAATCAAAATCACTGATGCTGAGTGCATCCAGCCCCTGCTCAAAACGCACATCAAAAGTGTAAGGCACCGGCTCAAAGTAATCACAGGTCATCACCGTATTAAAGTGCTGACACTGGCCAGATTGCCCGGTGGTGGTGAATACATGGGTGTTACTCCACAGCGATAAAACCGCGTTGCTCTGTCCGCTTTCAGCGGTTTTGTCGAAGCTTTGGCCGTTTATGGTCAGGCTGGCTTGTTTGATAAGCCCGGGCTCACTGTTCATCAGACGCAGTGCAAAGCCGTTTTGATAGGCGGCGCCGCGTGCGGTGATCCAGCCACTGATGATAAACCCGCTGATCTGGTTATCGGCGTTGTAGGTCATGCGAATACGCTGCTTTACCACTAAGTCGTTCAGGTCATGGTCGCCCCGCGCGGGCCAGTTATCTTCAAAAGCCAAAGTGGTTACCCCTTGTGCACTGGGGATGTACTGGCTGTAAGCGCGGTTAAAGTCGTTGGGGAATTCATCCAGCTCGTCTTCAATGCCATCGGCGTCGCTGTCGTTTTGCTCGGGCATAACGGTCAGATTGAGTGCAGAAATGGCAGAAGCGGGTGAGCTTTTCACGCTAAATACCGCGTCGTTGAAATCGTTGTCGCCCCAGGTGCGTGGTAAGTCTTCAAAGCCGATGACCACTTCCTGTTGCGCCTCATCCAGCAGCAGAACACAGTGCTGTCGCAGCGTCTCGTTGCTTTCCGGGTTCAGGTTAGACAGTGAGTAGTAGTAGGGGGTTTTAAATGGCTTAACCCCGGTATCATACCAAAAGCCATTGGCAGCGATAAAAAAGCCAATACTGGTGCCGGCGGGAAACTCACCGATGCTGACACGGTGACCATTGGTCAGGTGAGGGTAGCTGAGGTTAGGGAAAACGATGGTTTCCTGCACGTCTTCAGGGGTTTGCGGCGGATTTTGCGGATCAAAGGTAAAATAACCAAAGGAATTTTTATAGCCTGCGCCTTCGTGAATAAAGGTAATAAAGACTTCGGCATCTTCATTCAAGTGAATCGTTGAGCCGGCGTCACCGGTGATAAAGGCTTCGTTAACTTTAGCCTCGGGCAGCGCATTTTGGATCCGCTGAAAAAATTCACGGCTATACTCTTCACGTGCATAGACCATAGAATCCGGCTTGCCGGTAGACTGATTGTAGCCAAATGGCCAGGCTTCGCCAGACTGGAATTGCCAGACATACTGACCTTCGATTTGCTCAACGGCGCCAGCTGTAAACGAGAACAGCCCAGAGGCCATTAAGCCCGAGGCAATTAAGGGATAAAGTGGGTTAGCTAATTTCATCATATTCGCTCCGATTAAAAGTCAGGTTTTTCTTTCTGAGTTAGATATTTCATGAAGCGTGCCAAAACTTAACCTGTTTATTTTCAGTTGCTTATGTTTTTTCTCCTTGTCGCTCTCGGGTTTTTCGCAAATTGCGCTGCATTGCGCTTTGCAAACAAAAAATGGCGCAGGTAGGGCGGTAAAACAACCAAAGCAGTCAGCCAGCAGTACGCCGTGGGATATTTTCTATGATCGGTGCAATACTTGCTTAACGGGGATAAGGAACAAAGGAGGTAAGCATGCACTTTGCGCAATCAGACACTTTGATATTCAGTGTGGCACTGAATGGATATCAGTGGCGCTACCGTCGTTATCTGAACAGTCAGCGTCAGTACGCAAGGCGAATGGGGTACGATTATGTGGTGGTGACCCGGCCCTGGCTGAACCGGCTCGGCGCGGAGTGTTGCTGGCTTAAATTGTTTTTGCTCAAAGCGGCGCTACAGACCGGTTACCGGCAGGTGCTGTTTGTGGATGCCGATGCCTGTATTCAGCCGGGCTGCCCGGCGCTGGAAACCTTATATCAGCCAGACAAGTTTTTGTATCTTGTCAGAGGGTATAGTGGGGTGTTCAACTCTGGGGTGATGCTGATGCGCGACTGCCCGCAGGCGATTGCCTGGCTGGATACGCTGATCACGTCTATGACTGCGCCGGTTGCCGAATCACAGGGGATTGGCTGGGGAGAAAATGGACATGTGATCCATTATGCCCGGGACTGCGAGGGTGTTGCCGAGCTGGAACGGCGCTGGAACAATACCTTTGATGCACAGCTGGATGACTATATTCGTCACTTTAACTATGGACCGCTGAAGTGCTCGTTGCTGGATAAGTGCTTCCATACTCTGATCTTCAAATGCTCACGCCTGCTGCTGGGCCATAGTTTGTCCCGGCCCGAAGAGCAGGCACATAAACTGGCTGTGGTACAGTCACGAGTCCCAGGGGTTATGGCGCAGATCCAAGCTCTATACTCGCGTTACTTTGCAGCCCGGTGAGCGTTTTTCAAAATAAAAAAATTCCTAAAATGCAATGCACTTTAGCGTATCGCAATCTCAGATGAAATTTAAATAATACATACAAAACAATGGATTAAAGGTTGGCACGGTCCTCGCTATTCCTCTTGTGTAATTCACTAAATACGGGAGAAAGCGATGTCATCTTATCTTAATTCGCACTCATCACAGGCAGGTAACCCAGGTGTGCGCAATGCACTGCGTTTTTGTGCAGCGCTGTTGCTGATCATTGCTTTATTACCCCTGTTTTTATTTAACACGGTTGCGGCGCTACTGTGTTTTAAAGCCCCCCTAACCCGTCAAACCTGGATTGATATCAGCGCTCAGCCCGTGCGGCTGCTACGCTGGCAGGCTGGCATCTTCAAAGGTAGTGCAGCGGTACTGAATGTGCTGAGCGGAACCATTCATTTTGTTGGCAACCCACTGGTACGCGCGGGTGTAAGTATTCCGGGGACGGCGCGTTTATGCTCCCCTTGCCACAGACCCGGTCTATTCGACAGCCTGTGGTTATATAGCTTGATAGGTCTGAGCACCGAAAAGCCGCTGGTTTTATTGCACCAGCAGTGTCGCCAGAGTGCTTTTGCCGATACCCTGCTTATTGTCAGAATTGCGTTATGTCTGGGCCTGTATCATAAATCAGCGGTCATGCCACCGCACAGCACCTTGTTTGGCATTCCGTTTAGCAATACGCGTATGCACAGTGCCGTCGACTGGGTGGTGCACGATAGTGCTCATCAGGCATGTCGCTCGGCTTATTACATCAACGCCAACTCAGTAAACCTGTCTGCCCGAAACGCGCAGCTATATCAGGTGTTACGCAGCAGCGATCGTAACTTTATTGATGGCTCGGGTATGCGTATCGCAGCGCGTCAGGCAGGCATGAGCCTGGCCGACAACAACAATGGTACCGATATGCTGCCTGTGCTATGCCGCGCAGCCATCACCCACAAACGCTCGCTGTTTCTGCTCGGTGCTCAGCCGGGTGTCGCTCAACAGGCCGCCACAAACTTACGTCAGCAGTTTCCCGGGTTACACATTGCGGGTGTACAGCACGGTTACTTCGATGATGATGAAGCGGTTGTAAACCAGATAAATCAAAGTGGTGCCGATATTGTGCTGGTCGCCCTGGGCTCACCACGTCAGGAAATCTGGATAGATACCAACAAACACAAGCTTCAGGCGCAGTGTGCGCTGGCGGTCGGCGGCTTATTTGACTTTTTCTCGGGCAATATAGCGCGTGCGCCTATGTGGATGAGAGAGCTGGGTCTTGAATGGATCTGGCGTCTAATTCTGGAGCCTAAAGCCAAGTTTAATCGCTATGTGCTCGGCAACCCGATTTTCTTATTCCGTGTTTACGTATTACAACAAGCTTTGCGAGGACTTTAATTATGTATAGCATCAAAAAAACCACAGTAACTCAGTTCACCCCGGTTTCAACGTCTGCCTCTGGACAGACAAAACTGGATGGTCGTCACCACGGTATCCCCGCCAGTTTACAGCGCTTGGCCGCGATTACCGGCTTACTGCTGCTCAGCCCATTTTTGCTGATTCTGATAGCACTTATCAAGCTGGAAAGTCAGGGTCCGTGTGTCTATAAACAAATCCGTGTTGGCAAGTTGGGACGTCGTTTTATGTTGTATAAGTTCCGTTCAATGTATGTACCGGAAGACCCGCGTTTTCGTAACCCGGATCCAGCACAAAGTGACCGTGAAGGGGTCTGTGCCAAGTATCGAAATGATCCGCGTATTACCCGCATAGGTGCGTTTATTCGCAAGTACTCCATTGATGAGTTGCCACAGTTACTGAATGTGATACGCGGAGACATGTTGCTGATCGGCCCCCGCCCGGCATTGGAAAAAGAGCTCAACGCTTATCAGCCAAACGATCTGGGACGCCTGGACAGTGAGCAGGGGCTGACAGGACTGTGGCAGGTAACAGGTCGCGCCGACACGACATTTGCGCAGCAGGTGCAGCTGGATAAACAGTATATCATGGAACAAAGTGCGCTGAACGACGTAACGATTTTGCTTAAAACCATTCCTTGTGTCCTTGGTGCCAAAGGAGCTTATTAACCCTGATGGGAGTCATGATGTTGCACCCACTTAGTGTTTTGCCATAAAACCACCGCTCGCCGGTGGTTTTTTGTTTTGAAAAAGCCCATTTCTATTTTGGTAATTCTTACAAAATAACGCGTCGCCTTTTGCAAATTAGTGCTGCCAAACGCGTAGTGAAAATAAAAAACATATTAAAAACAATGCCTTGAAAGCTGGCATGACAGCTGCAATAACTCAGTATCTTAACTTAGCGAGGCAGCACAATGGCAGCAAAAAACAAAGCTTATATTGTCGGCTATTACGGCATGCGTAACAGCGGTGATGATGCGCTCATGCTGGCGTCGGTGATGGGAGCCCGGCATTTTCTGAACAGCGAGCAGGTGACGGTCAGTGCACCAGCAGGTGACCCTCTGGTGAGCCAGTTGAATTGTATCGGGCAACAACCCCTGTTGTTTCGAGGTCATCAGCGGTTGTGGCATTATCGCCATGCCTATGGTGCACAACATGTGATTTTTGGTGGCGGTTCAGTACTACACAGCAGTCGTGATATCGCCCTGAAACGTCACATGATGGCACTGAGTGGTCGCAACCAGGCGATGGCGCTGGGCGTGGGTATTGAGCCGTTTAAAACCCTGGATGACGAACTGCAGTGCAAAAAGTTTCTCTACGAATGTGGCCTGGTTACGCTGCGTGATAAGCAAAGTTACGAGATTGCTGAGGCGCTGGCCCCGCATGCCAACCTGAAGCACACCTTCGACCTGGCGCCGTCCTTGTTACACCATCTAAAAGGCAAGCTGAATCCGGTTGTGCGTCAGGGGGTTGCCTTTAATTTTTGCCCGCAAGCCATTGATGCGTTTGGCAATGTTAATGAGCACAATGAGCTGCGCCGGATTGCCAAAGCAGTTGATCTGATCACTACGGTGTGGAGTTTTACCAACGAAGACATTTATTTGATTGATCTGAACGATCAGGCACAGGGCAGTGACCGGGCTATTCACGACGAAATTGAGGCGCGCCTGCCTGATTATGTGACGGTTAAACGGATCCGTTATGTGCCGAACCCTGCCAGTATTTTGCAGTGTATGGCGATGTTCAGGGTCGTCGTCGGGATGCGATTACATGCACAAATTTATGCCTATATGACGCAAACGCCCTTTATCAGCCTGCAATATCACACCAAATGCACACAATGGAGTGAGCAAATTGGTCTGCCTGAGCAGTACACGTTTGATGCCAATGAGTTTAACCCGGATCCCGTGTTTCGGGTGATCTATCGGGGTCTGGACCGCAGCTTTGACGCCCCCAGCCTGGCCATCGGTCAAGCCACTACTTTGTCCCTTTCTAACTGGAGCGAACACTATGAACACCATCCAATTCACAGTCGTTATTCCGCTGTATAATAAAAGCGAGTGCATTGTCCGGGCACTGCAAAGTGTTCATGCACAGCACCATCAGGCTGCAGAAATCATCGTAGTCGACGATGGCTCGACCGACGATAGCCCGCAAAAAGTGATTGATCTGGGCTTGCCCAATTTACGTCTGGTACGCCAGGCCAATCAGGGTGTCTCTGCTGCGCGCAATAAGGGCGTTAAAGCGGCAAGCAGTGATTTTGTGGCATTTTTGGATGCCGATGACACCTGGAGCCCGTTCTTTTTGGCACGTATGGCTGAGCTGATCCAGCGTTTTCCACAGGCTGGCCTGTTTGCCTCGCGCTACCAAAAGGTGCGGGACAACGGGGAATATATCGACGCCAAAATCGCACTCACCAATTGGGCACCAGAGGGGTACGAGATGGATAATTACTTTGAGGTGGCGGCGAATGGCGATTTACCGTTTACCATGTCGAGTTTAGTGGTCGACAAAACGGCATTTAACCAGTTAGGCGGCTTCCCGGTGGGCGAATGGATGGGGGAAGATCAGAGTTTCTATGTCCAGGCTGCTCTGCAGTCGCGCATTGCGTATTCTCCTGCCGTTGAAAGCTTTTATTTCCTGGGGGCACCGGGCAGTGTCTGCGATAAGGCGCCACCCACTCAGCTCTGTCCGTTTGCCGAACGCCTGCTGAGCGCCATTAAAAACGGCGAGGTAGCGCACACCGCGATGGCGCATAAGTATGTAGCGACCCATATCTGCGACCTGGCCAAGCGCAACATTAAGCACCGCTTGTATGGCCAGGCGCTTCGCCTGTTGGTCAACCCGGTGGCGCGTGCCAAACCTTTACACTGGAGTGCTTACATGATGCTGAGCCTTTGCCGTGCCACCCTGTCCAGAGTGTCGTTCGGGCTGATCCGATAATTGAGCGCTGAGAGCAGCGCTCAGGGTGCCTGCTGCTTGTCCCTTAGGGTATCTATGATGCTGGCATCGACCCAGTAGATATCAACATTCTTGTTATCGTCATCGACCCCCCGGTTAAATAGCAGGTATTTGCCATCGGGTGTCACCGTGGCATAGGCATCCCATTTATCTGAATTGACGGCTTCGCCCATATTGATTGCTGGCCCCCAGCCGCCATCCGGTAGTTTAAAGCTGATATAGAGATCTGAGTCACCAAAGCCCGTCTCGCGCTCACTGTCCCAGATCAGGTAGCTCTCATCGGGCGCGATAAAGGGGTGGGCGGTCATGTCACCCGAGTTAACTACTGTGCTCATTACCCGAGGTGGTTGTCGCTGGCCGTTCACGACCTCGGACATGCGCACAACTTTACTTTTATAATCGTCAAAGACATAGGTGCCTTTGGCTGAAGCCGATAAGCGCATAATGCCCCAGTCTTCGCGGTCAAACATCGGGCCCAGACTGATGCGCTCTGTCCAGCCATTGCCCTGACGCTCCCGGTAGTCTTCGGCCATGTGCATGCGCTGGCCATTGGGCGAAAAGCTCACTTCGCCGGTACGTAAAAATTCGGTAAACTTTACCCAGGTATTATGCTGCTGTCTGAATCCAACCACAGTTGGGCGAAATCCGGTTTTGTCTGGTCCTTCATAGACACCCCTGTCAAGGGTGAAATAGAACTCCTGCATGCCGGGGGCAAAAACGCCTTCCAGTTCCCACCCTGCCTTTGAAACAATGCCGGGGGCAAAGGGCACAGCGGTCATCCCAGGTGGTGTCTGGCCCATCAGCGGACCGCTGATTGTGCCAAACTCGTCTTCTGCCTGCACCAAGGGGCTTGCCAGCAAAGAGCTTAATGCGATCATCGCCAGTGTTCCTGATTTCTTCATCGTGTTGCTCCTTGTGCGGTGCGCTCTGCTAACCATTTTATTGCACGCACCCCCGTCAGTGGGGCGGCGGTCTGGTGGGTGCCATCTATCTCGGCAAGCTCCACATGTAGTTGGGGATTGTTTTGGGCTTTAAGAAAGTTAAACAGCCCCTTAATATGCGGGCTCAGTTTTTCTTCCTGGCTACCGTGCGACAAATAGACATTGGTTTTTGTTTTAGGTGTTCTCTGGGTAGGTACTTCGAGGAGCTGTGCCAGCCGCCATACCGACGGGCTGCCAAGCAGATAGTTGTCAAAGGTATCGGGTTGGATTAGCAAAGTATAGGCGCCAAATAACCCACCCATGGAGTAACCAAAGTAACTCTCACTGCCAGGTTTAACACGATAGTGCTGTGCAATATAAGGCTTGACCTGGTTGCGGATAAAGTCGATATGGGCGTTGGCTCCGCCGAACTGATATTTTGCCTGATTCTCAGGCTTAGTCGACGGGGCGAAAGAGTAATCACGAAAGCGACTGGCATGAGCACCGACGTCGCGCTTTATTGGATCTGGCATATTGGTTTGCCAGGAGATGCCGACCAGGATGGCGTCTTCCATCAAAAAATAGGCGGCAGAAGCCAGCATTTCAATGTGCCAGGTCATATCGGTGTAATACAGCACCGGATGTTGCTTTTGTGCCGAATAATTTTCGGGCAGCTGAATAACCAGTTGATACATCCGTTCGGTGTCAGCCTGAATCAGCGGGACAACCTGGGTTCTGGGCATTTCATAGGGCACAGACTTGCTGCTGGCCAGCAGCTTCATCGGCAGCAGCAGTGCAAAAATCAAGATAATAATACTTTGTGTCATGGTTGTTCCTCAGTTGTTGAAGGTCGCGGCGTGAACAAGTCTGTCACCGCAGATAACGACACTGTATTTGCCAGCCGGAAAAACGCATGATGTTTCCTTGATATTCGGCTGAGTTTTTTATCCGGATATTAAAAGTATTACTTTCAAAAGGTTATATTTATGTTAAGCAGCTTGGGGCAGGGGAGGGGGCTAGGCGGTATGGGCGTGTTCCGTCAGGCTGAGCACGAGTCTTTGGCGAATACTGACATAGTGAAAGGTGGTAAAGCTATTACTTTGCTCTGTCAGTTTGCATAGCAATAGCTGTCATGATCAAGCGCAATAACGCCAGGGTCGTTGCAGGCGATAGTTCGCTGATTGCTGTAGTGTCCTAACCCTCAAACAAGGCGCTGATGGCTTGCATTTTGAGCTTGTCCATTTCGGTTTTAATTTGCGGGCCCTTAAAACCGAGCGCAATAACATCTTGCGCATTCACTTTGGCACCAAGCAGATGGGCTTGTGCCAGCATGTCACAGCGCTGTGCCAGCTTATCGCTCAAGGTCTTGGCGGCTTTGCACATCAGTGTCAGGCGTTGTGGTCGCCGCCAGGCATCCAGCGCACTGAAAAGCTGCATTATCGTGTGCGTCTGCCAGTCATCACTGTGCAATAAAGGTAACGCCGTTTGCAGGTCACGCAGCGCTTCGCCGTAGGCCTTGGGGATTTTAAAGTCCTGCTCCAGGTGATAGCCATTGAGCTGCGCGCGATGCTGCCATAGTGCAAAGCTTGTCAGCAGGTAGTCATCATCTTGCTTTTCCAGTTTGCTGGTACAGGTTTTAAGGTGCTTGCTGTCGTCGCTCGTCCAGGTATCCTGCCATGGCATGACCAAAGAGAGCGCGCTGAGGCTGGCCAGTACTTCGGAAAAAACTTCGATGGCGCCATCTTTGAGGGATTTTTCAATTTCCTGCCATACCCGTTCTTTGGTGAGGGTTGCCAGCTCACCGTCTTCAACCATGCGTTGCATTAGCGCCTGTGTTTGGGGGGCAATGGTAAATCCAAGATGATGATAACGGGCAGCAAAGCGGGCAACTCGCAATACCCGCAGGGGATCTTCGCCAAATGCGTCGCTGACATGGCGCAACACCCGGGCGTTGAGATCTTGCTGGCCATGATAAGGGTCGATGAGTGTGCCGTCCTCATCCTGGGCAATGGCATTAACCGTGAGGTCGCGGCGCATTAAATCTTCTTCCAGAGTAATACTGGGGGCAAAATCACAGATAAACCCGGTGTAGCCCCGGCCCTGTTTGCGCTCAGTGCGTGCCAGTGCGTGCTCATCTTTACTCTCAGGGTGCAAAAACACCGGAAAGTCTTTGCCAACCTGCTGATAACCAAGCTGTTGCATTTGCTCAGGGGTCGCGCCAACCACTACATAATCACGTTCCACAATAGGGCGTCCAAGGAGCTGATCACGCACTGCGCCACCGACCAGGTAAATTTTCATGGTGAATTCCGTATTGAAAAGCAAACAAGGTTTTAACTTGTGCCGTTTTTTTGCCATTATAGGCCCCATTCTAACAAGAAAGAGACGAGCCGTGTATTTACGTTATTTTGGTCTGACCGAAAAGCCGTTTTCGATAGCACCAAACCCGGAGTTTTTGTTCTTAAGCGAACGCCATAAGGAAGCGCTTGCTCATCTGACTTACGGCCTGGGTGATGCCGGCGGCTTTGTGCTGCTGACCGGTGAAGTGGGTACAGGTAAAACCACCGTGACCCGCAGTATGCTGGCACAGTTACCCGACTCAACGCAGGTGGCATTCATCCTGAACCCGGCATTGTCGGAAATGGAACTGCTGGCAAGTATCTGTGATGAGTTGAGTATCGACTATGATGCGAATAACGCGACACTCAAGTCACTGACCGATGTGATCAAGGCGCGGCTGCTGGATAATCATCAGCGCGGTGGCCATACTATGTTGATCATTGATGAAGCACAGCATCTGGCGGCAGAAGTGCTGGAGCAGTTGCGATTACTTACTAATCTGGAGACCGACCATAAAAAGTTACTACAAATAGTGCTGGTGGGTCAGCCTGAGTTGCAACAGCTGCTAAAGCGCAATGAACTGCGTCAGCTGGCACAGCGCATTACGGCACGTTATCATTTATTACCGCTGACTGAGTCTCAGGTTTTTGCTTATGTGAAGCATCGCCTGAATAAGGCCGGCTGCCAGACCAGCCTGTTTGAGCCTCAGGCTATTGCCTATATGCACCAGGTGACCGCCGGGATCCCCAGGCTGATCAATTTGCTGGCCGATCGGTGTTTACTGGGCGCATACTCTGCGCAGCAACAGGTTGTGACTAAGGCCATTTCGATGCAGGCTGCCAAAGAGGCGCTACCTCTGGATCTGGTGCCGCAATCCGGCGAGAAAAAGGTCAATATGCCGGTGCTGATTTCAGGCTGGGTGGCTGCCATGTTTGTGTGTGGCATCGGTCTTTCGTATATTTTTTAGTGGTGTGATATGTCGTACCTAATCAATGCATTAAAACAATCTCAACAAATCGACTCAGAGCAGGATTACCAACAATCACGTCATGAGCAGCAGGTCCGCTTTTATCGCCGTTTAAGCCTCACTCTGGGTGGCGCGCTGATCAGCGTGTGTTCGCTGGGGGCGGGATATTTTGTCGGTGAGGCCTTTCAGGGGGAGCCGCAAGAAGAAGTCATCGCAAGCGTTGCACCTAAGAGCAGTGACGTCGCCGCGGAGGCTGTGGATAAGCAGGCAAAGACACTACAAAGTGGACAACCCCAGGCTGAAAATACCCCAGCTCCTGTCAATCAGGTTGTGGCCAATAACCCGGCCTTGATGCACAGCGGACAACTTGTAAATCAGTCCATGAATCAGAGTATTAATCCGGTGGGTAATCCTGTGATGCACAGTGCACAGCGTCAGATCCACTATCAGTGGATGTCGGTTCAGGTTGGGTTTGATTCGCAGGGACAGCCCGTTTATTCGCAACAGCTGGTGCCCGTGTCGGCTAATGGTCAAATTTTACAGCAGCCCGTTGGTAATCAGTATGCGGCAACACAGCAGGCCTATCAGCCTAACAACTCGCCTGTTTTTGCGGCCAATCAGGGGCAACAGATACAGCAGCCACTTGAAGATCTCAGTGGTTACCGAGTGCTGGGCGTGCCGCTGGAGCAATCTCGTGCTAATGCTGCGCGACAGGCAGCTGAGCGGGAGGAGGCTCAGGCGTTGGCAGGTGTACCAGACGAGCTGAAAAAAGCCTTTGAACAGGCGGTGGAAGAAACCGCGCCTAAGTCGGAACGAATTGTCTCTGAGGTACTGTCCAGTACCAAAGGGTCTGCACGCGCGACGCCGGTTGAATTACTGCCCCCGCAGCTTCAAAACAGTTTGCCAAGGCTGCGCTATCAGGCTCACATTTATGCCACTGACGCGGAGAAACGCTGGATCAAGTTGAACAATCGAGAGCTATATGAGGGCGATAACATGGGGGCCCTGCAGCTGGTGGAGATCACTCCAGAGCAGGCTATGTTTGACTTTGACGGCATAGAGTTCACGCTGCAGGCCATGCAGGACTGGCCCGACGGTGAATAATTACGCCGTTCAGGGCACCATGGTGTGGCGGAAAAAGCGGATCAGGTCAATGCTGAACTCTTCCGGTTTTATCGCCGCTTCCAGTTCATCGGTTACGCGCTTGTCGGCCAGGTCTATGTCTTTTACTTCGGTGTAAAGCATGTTTTTAGCGTGATAAAACACTTTCACCACCGGCTTGAGTGGCTCTGTGGGGTTACTTGAGGCGACAATGCCAATGCGCTCACTTTTCAGTTTTACCAGTGTGCCCACCGGGTAGACTCCAATACAATTGATAAAGTGTGCCAGCAGCTGGGCATCATAATGATCCGGTGTGCCTTCTTTTAAAATACGAAAGGCGCGGATTGGTGTCAGCCCCACTTTATATACCCGCTCGGCTGTCAGCGCATCATAAACATCCACAATGGCCGCCATACGAACATACTGAGACAACTCGTCGGCTTTTTTGCCAAACGGATAGCCGCTGCCGTCCAAACGCTCATGATGAAACCCGGCAATTTCGGTGGCTATCTGCCCCAGTCCGCTTTGGGCAACAATTTCATAGCTGTATTTGGCATGATCCATCATTAAATGGTATTCATCGTCACTGAGTTTACCGGGCTTGTTGAGGATCTCATTGGCGATTTTTATTTTGCCAATATCGTGCAGCAGTGCACCGGTGGCCAGCTGTTCGATGATAGTGCGTTCCAGGCCAAGGTGCTTGGCAAAAATACTCATTAAAATCGAAACGTTCAGCGAGTGTTCGAGTAAATAGCTGTCTTTTTCGCGGATCCGAGCAATACAGGCAAGGGCATCCTGATTGCGAAATATGGAGTCAATAAACCCGGACGCGGTTTGTTTAAATTCCTCGACGGCGATGGCTTTACCTGCTTTGACATCCGCAAAGGCTTTTTCCTGAAGGCCTTTGGCTTCCGCATACAAGGTGGTGGCCAGGTCCAATTCGGCCTCAACACTGGTGGTTTTATGCCAGGGGTCGTGCACCGTGACATTGTCCTGATGAGTTGCTTCGGACTGCTCAGGTTGCGCCTGCGGTTTGGTTTGCAAGGTTTTGTCCGGGTCTATTTCCACTTCCAGCACGCCGGCCTTTTGTAAAGCACCGATAGCGCTGGGGGTACGTACCCAGCCCTGGCTCTTTACGCGCACATGGCCGGCTTGTTGGGTGACGCTGACAACAAACATACCTGGTTTTAAGTCATTGATTGTAATCGTTTTCACGGCCGCAATGAGATAGTGGTTCAGACTCTAAGCTTAGCAAAGCTTAAGCAGAAAGAAAGGAATAATCTGGCTTGTTTGTCGACTTCATTACCGCCGCAATGACACAAAGAGGTTGCAATTCGCATCAATTCTTCGCAAATTGATATCAACCCTAAAAAACGGTAAGAATAACAATGATGAAAACACTACTATCTGCATTATCACTCGCGCTGGTAAGCCATAATGCGCTGGCATATCAACTGGATTCCGAAGTCACCCGGGCGATGCCCGAGCTTGAAGCCCTTTATGTACACTTACATCAGAACCCTGAACTTTCTTATCAGGAAGCGCAAACGGCCAGGCGGTTGGCTGCTGAACTCAAACAACTGGGCTTTGAGGTTACCGAGCAGGTTGGTGGGCACGGTGTTGTGGCCTTGCTGCGCAATGGCGAGGGGCCTACGGTAATGATCCGCGCCGATACCGACGGTTTGCCGATTGTCGAGCAAACCGGCAAACCCTACGCCTCCAAAGTACGGGTGAAAGATGCCAGCAATAATGAAGTGGGCGTAATGCACGGGTGTGGCCATGATATTCATATGACCAGCTTTATTGGCACTGCTCAGCAGCTGGCGAATAACCGCGACCAGTGGCAGGGCACACTGATGATGGTGGCACAGCCGGCAGAAGAAGTGGGTGCGGGCGCAAAAGCTATGCTCAAAGAGGGGTTGTTCAGCCGTTTCGCCAGACCGGATCACGTACTTGGGCTACATGTCAGTGCTTCTCTGCCTGCCGGCCAGGTCGCCATTGCGCCCGGGTATGCGCTGGCCAATGTTGACTCGGTAGACATCATTGTACGTGGTAAAGGTGGCCACGGTGCCTATCCACATACGACGGTGGATCCTGTGGTGCTGGCATCAAGAATTGTATTAGCTGCGCAAACCATTACCAGCCGGGAGATCTCGCCGCTGAAGCCGTCGGTTATCACAGTGGGTTCCATTCATGGTGGCTCTAAACACAACATCATTTCTAATGAAGTGAAGCTTCAGCTGACACTGCGTTCGTACGATCCGGCAGTGCGCGAACAACAAATAGCGGCACTGGAGCGCATGACTCAAGGTATCGCACAAAGCGCAGGCTTACCACCCGAACTCGCCCCGATAGTGTATGTGCACGAAGAGGAAAGTATTCCGTCAACCTATAATACGCCGGAGCTGGCAGTGCGGGTAGAAAAAAGCATTCGGGCCGAACTGGGCGAAGATCAGGTCGTTAAAGCCGAACCTGTGATGGCGGGAGAAGACTTTGGTTTGTACGGCCGCACGCCGGAAAATATCCCGGCAACCATATTTTGGCTGGGCGGCGTAGAGCCGCAAGCATATCAGCAGGCCCAGTTTTCGGGCGAGCCTTTGCCGTCCCTTCATTCGAGTAAGTTTGCGCCAGACTATCCGCTGACCATCAAAACTGGTGTACGCGCAATGACGGCCAGTGCGCTGGACTTGTTTAAAACGGTACCGGCGCTGTAAAGGTCATCATTTGTTCTGATATTGGGTGGCGGATCTGCAACATCTCGGCATGCAGTTGCAGCCGGGGTGCCGCTGCCAGTGCCTCGTCCTGTGCATAGAGCCGGTCGCCCAAAATAGGATGACCCAGAGACAGCATGTGTACACGCAACTGATGCGAGCGTCCGGTAATGGGTGTCAGCTTGACCCGGGTTGCCTGTGCTTCGTACGCCAACACCTCAAAATGCGTCAGTGAAGGCTTGCCAGTCTCGTGGCAGACCATCTGTTTCGGGCGGTTCGGCCAGTCGCAGATCAGTGGCAGGTCTACCGAGCCACTGGACTGAGCTAACTTACCATGGACCCGGGCAATATAGCGTTTGGCGGTCAGCCGGTCCTGAAACTGAATACTGAGAAAGCGATGTGCTGCTTTGTGCATCGCCAGGCACAGCACCCCAGATGTTGCCATATCCAGTCTGTGAACAATTTTTGCATTCGGGTAGACGAGGTTGACCCGGCTGATCACGCTGTCCCAGTGTTTAGGATCTTTACCTGGAACACTCAGCAAGCCACTGGGTTTGTTTAATACCAGCATTTGCTCATCCTGATAAAGAATATCAAGATAAGGGTCGGTAGGGGGAGCGTAATTTACTAACACGGATAACCTACAATAGGTGTTTATTTCAGGGGCCGACATTTTACCTAGCGTAAAGGCAAAAGGCCAACCACAATACATGTAATCTCTTGTTATTGACAGCTGCCAATGGATCAGTGACAGTGCAACACAAAAGCGTGTAAAGGAGTGAGCCATGACGTTGCCATTACAATGCGAGTCCAGCTATGAGCCCGGTTTTCTCAGCGACTCAGAAAGCTCAGTGTTGTTTCAGTGGCTCAGCGAGCACTTCGACTTGTCACAGCCAGAAACCATTGCCATGCCGGATGGCTCCGACATGGCAATTTTACCCTGGAAAATGAACCTGTTGTCTCCTGATCTTATAGAGTCCGGCTTGTTTGAGCGACACCACGGCAGACAATCCCCTTGGTTTCCCTTAATCGATACCATTCATCAACGCCTTGTTGAACGTACCGGACTCAGCTTTCCCGTTTGCGTTTGTATTTATTACCCTGACGGAGACGAGTGGATGGATTTCCATAGTGATTTATCCGCGTTCGGGTCAACTCATGTGATCCCGTCTTTGAGCATAGGCGCAAAACGGACTTTTCAGGTCCGTAGCCAGGCAGATCATCAGGATCTAAATTCAATTGAGCTGGAAAACGGCTCTTTGTTTATCATGGGCAGTGGTTTTCAGACACTGTATCAGCACGCGGTGCCAAGGGCACCCGGAGCCGGCCCTCGTTTTAACCTGACATTTCGTCAGTTTGGTCCGTACTAACCTGCAGGGAATCAAGATGTAAATTGATTTTCAGTTTAACGTTGCGCTTTATAGGTTACTGCCTGATTGCTGATCCGCAAGGCACCGTGTTGGCGCAAGGGGGCAGATCTCAGCAATTACGGGTGGTCGAAATACCGGTTTGAGTCGGTCCACGCATCAAGTAAGTGCCCGCCTATTGTTTGGGTAATGATGTATAAACCAGTGCTGTAAGAACTGGATGCATTGCAATACGCTGGCCGGAACGTGATGGCGGGCTGGGTAAAGTGCAAGCAGAGTCAGTTGAGGCTTTTTGTTGGCTGGCAGAATACTCACCACCTCTTTGGCTTCAATTGCATGCCGACAGGCAAATTCTGGCAATATGCCTATGCCCAGACCTGCTTTAATGGCCTCCAGCATGAACAGCACGTTGTTAACTTTTAATGTGCCTGAAATTTTTACTCCTTCATCGATAGGCCAGATATTTTTCCCTTTGAAATAACGGTATTCAAAGCAGTTATGCTGAGTCAGATCCCGAGGATGCGCAATATCAGGGTGTGTCGCCAGGTATGCCGGGCTGGCGCAAATATGATAGTCAAACCGGGTGATTTCACGGCCGATGTAATTGCTGTCGATGGTTCGGCTGGTGGCGCGCAGGCCCAGATCAAAACCTTGTTCAACCAGATCGATGTCCTCATCACCAAGATGAATGTCGAGTTCGATATTCGGGTAGGCCTGCATAAAGTCCGCAAACACCTTTCCCAGATCGGTGATCCCCAGCACCATAGGTAAATTCACTTTTAGCTTGCCCCTGGGGGCCTGTTGTGTTGACTGTACAAAGGAATCTGCCTCTTCCAGCTTATTTAAGATGTCTCTGGCGCGCTGCAAATAACCCTCCCCGACCTGAGTCAGCTGGATATTGCGGGTGGTGCGATGTAACAGACGTACACCAAGTTGATCCTCAAGGCGACTAATCTCTTTGCTGATCATCGATTTCGATGTACTGAACTGCTCAGCAACACGGGTAAAGCTGCCAACCTCTGCCAATTTCACAAAGAGTTCAATGGCACGTAGCTTATTCATCTGAGTTGTCCTTCCAGTCGTGAAGTCTATAAGTCAACAATACACTGTTTCTTGTGTGTGAACACTTGGTTTCTTTTGTGGCTATATATCAAACAAAGTGCAAGTCATAGACTAAAGGTGTTGGACATAACCGCAGGCGAAGCATGTTGAGTTCGTCTGTATGCTAAACAGGAAGGATAAAGACTATGTACACTCTTTACTACATTCAGGAAGCCTGTTCACTGGCCGTGAATACCGTATTGCGCGAACTAGATCAGGAGGTGACGCTTATTCGCGCTGATAACCTCAGCGAGTTTTCGGTCGTGAATCCTGCACAGCAGGTGCCGGTACTGATAGATGGAGACGAAAAACTGTTTGAAGGGGCTGCGATTATGTTGCATCTCACCAGCAAGCATCCCAGCTATTTGTTTCCCACAGAGCAGGGCCCGGCTCGTCGCCGTGCAGTGGAGCAATTGTTGTTTGCGAATGCCACCATGCATCCAGCGTATTCCAGATTATTCTTTGTTGCGCGCGTCATGGAGAGTGGTTCGGTGCGTCAGCAGTTGTTTGAAGCGGCCGCAAAGGAGATCAATCGGCTATGGGGGCAGGTTGAATCTCAGTTGCAATCTCAACCATTTCTGGGTGGCCAGCAAGCTTCTGTCGCCGATATCTTGCTGGCTGTTTATTCGCGCTGGGGGGCCGCATTTGGGGTCGACATAATAATACCGCCACGCACTGCACACATGATTGAAGCGGTAACCAGTATGCCTGGTTTTGTTGCAGCACTGCAGGCTGAACAGGCGCAGGGGGTATAATGGAGCACGCGCAAATGAAAGCGGATCTAAGTCAGATCCAGACCATAGTGCAATGTTATTTTACGGGGTTACATAGCGGGGATAGCGAGGCATTGCGCCACCTGTTTCATCCCGACTGTTGGCTCAAAGCACCGGGTTTGCGGCGAACTCGGGATGAGTGGTTAGAGCTGGTTAGCCTTCGTACCTCACCTGCCGAACAGGGCGCTGAAATTGCCTGCCAGGTACTGGCCATAGACCTACTGGGTCAGCAGGCGATGGTCAAGGTGTTATGCCCGCTGTTTGAACATAATTACATCGACTTTCTGGGCCTGCTGAAAGAGCAGGGGCAGTGGCGGATAGTCAATAAAATGTATGCGGATTTACCACACACTGAGCAGGAGTAACTATGCCTTATATTCATATTCAAGTCACCGATGAAGGCGTCACAAACGCGCAGAAGCAGTCACTGATCAAAGGTGCCACCCAGCTGATGGTCGATGTTTTAGGGAAAAATCCCCAGACTACATTTGTGGTTATTGATGAAATCTCAACTGATAACTGGGGAATTGGCTTTGAACAGGTCACAGCTATCAGGCAGCGACCATCTTAAAGATCACTGTTTATTGGCTATATCATAAGAGGTGCGGGCAGCGCTGATTTCATCGAAATGATCGTCGGCCCAGGAGACCAGTTGCCAGGCTGATTTGGCCAGTCCCCGTCCCAGCTCTGTGAGCGTATATTCGACTCTGACGGGGACCTCCGCGTATACGGTGCGCTTTACATAGCCATCACGCTCCATATCACGCAAGGTTTGTGTCAGCATCCGCTGGGATATGCCCTGAATTCTCGATTTTAATGCATTGAATCGTTCAGGCCCGTCAACCAGTGCAAACAGAATAAGGATCGACCACTTGTCGCCTATCTGGGCCACGACATTACGGATCGGGCAGCGCTCGTTCTGTTCAAATACCCGGCGGGCTGGGGCGCTTGTTTTGGTCATAATACTATTTCCTGACGTTAGCAGTGCAATATTGCCTGTTATGCTCACTGAGGTGCTTAAGTATATATAAGTAACTAAAGGGGTGGAAGTCTTGAATGAAGACAAATAGAGCCGGAGAAAGACTATCTGACGACTGAAAAAATAAACCCCACTTTAAAAAGTGGGATTTATCCTCAATCTGAGGCGCTATTGCGCCTTTTCTTCTTTGCTGTGTAGCAGTTTAATGATGGCCTTAAAATTACGCCGAGAGGTTTCGTTTTGCAGTGCCTGACGCAGTATGGGTTTTATAGCGTCTTTTTGCTGCTGGGTAGCCAACGCATTGATAGCGGCCAGGCGAACAGCATCGTCCTGATCATTGACCGCCATATTCAGCACGGTATCACTGGTTTTAGCACTCATCTGAAAATTCCCCAGGGCACTGAGCAGCGCTTTTTTATTACGCTGTGGCGACTTAAAGAAGTGCTGTTCCAGGTTTTGATAGGCCGTGTCGGTTTGCATCATGCCCAGTGCACGAATTGAGGCTTTCTCAATCCGGGCGCTGCTGTCAGACAAATGGGCGGTGAGCACAGGCTCATGCTGCGGGTTGCGACTGTTGCCCAATGCGGTGAGCAGGTTGGCTGTTTTCCCTTCGCTTTCGCTAAGCGCTACCTGCTCAGTGATTGCCTGGCTTAATTGCGCGGCAGTGTCTGAGGTGTCGCGATTGTTGAGTAAAATGCCCAGTGTCATGTAGAAACTGGATTCAACTTCCGCATCTAACGTGCTGAACCCATTAACCAGCATCTCCAGCAGCATATCTGTGGCTTGCTGTGACAGCGGCGTATTGCCCTGAGTCAGTGCGCGCAGTGCTCGAAACTGAGTGAGGGGTTGCTTTTCTGCATGCAACAGGCGGCTGAGTAGGTGCTGGCTGGTTGCTGAGTCCAGCTGTCCCAGTGCATTAAACAGGCGCATCTGAGCTTTGTCGTTGAGTGTGCCTGAAAGCATCAATGGGGCCAGAGTGCCAATCACCGCATCGTACTTTTTTAGCAGGATTGACAGGGTATGGGCATCTATCTGGGTGATATCCTGGCCGGTGATCAGCTGTTGCAACTCGGCTGCGAGGCGTGCCTTTTCGGCTTCGCTGAGTTCGGCTGTGGTGGGTTGCCAGGTGGTCAGATCGGTGCCCAGCTCGTACAAAGTACTGTTAAAAGGCTGGCTAAGCTGTGTCAGCGTATAGCTTTGCCGGGAGCCAAATCGCAGATCGGTCCCGCTCAGCGCCAGCGCTTCATTGCCTTCTCGGCGTGCTAAAAAGCAGCTATCCGGGGTGATCAGATGGGCTGAATCGAGCACCTCAATTCGATTAAAAGTAGTCAGCTGAGTGCGGTCAAAGTCACTGTAGTGTTGTTTGACCATTTTTAATTGCTTGTCGACCTGCTGGTAAGTGGGCTGGTACTGGCCCAGAGTATCGGGCTCTTGACTTATCTGGCTGATATCGCGCTGATACTGCAGATAATAAGCCAGTCCTTTGAGCTTGTCCCGGGTCTGCTGATCGAGATCACCGGCAAAATAGAAGTTGCTGATAAGCCCCTTATCCGTGAGTTTAAAGGCGAATGCATGTTCATAACTGGGCAAAGGCATGCGTTCTTTACCCTGAACGGCAGCGACCTGATCGGCCTTGATTGCCCACCAGTTTTGTTCCTCTCCTTTTTGCGCCGGTTTAAGCGACAGCTTACCCTGTAAATGCACCATAGAAGTTTGCGGCGCACTTTGCAGCTTAACGTAGTCAAAGGAGGTTTGGCTTTTGATGTCAAACTGGTATTGCGGCTGGCAGAGTGTGCCAGCCATTACCTGAGCGCTTGTCAGCGCCACCCAGGGCGCTGCAAGCAGAGTCAATCGACACAAGGTCATAGTTCGATTTCGTCCTCTTTGGAATATAAAGTCCAGGATTTGTTATACACGCTTGGTGTCTGGTATAGCCACAGGTCGTAACGGTGGGTCTTCTTACCACATGGATAAGGGATCCCCCATTTCTTACACCACTTCACCCCAATGGTTTCGGCGTATAAACCAAATTTACCTGAGATCACATCCAGGTCGTTCTTCAGTTCAATACCATAATAAATATGTGGTGCTTTGTTACCGGTAGAGACCAGAGCAAAGCCTGCATTAGACTCCATGGCAAAGGTATTGTCGATTAAGGTTAAAATCGCCTGGATACCGGCAGAGACTAAGCCCAGGTTCACACCACCACGACCAAAGGCGTTAAAGTCAACATGGAACAAGTCACCTTCGGCATAAAGCTCTGCGTTATAGCCGACTGTCAGTTCAAAGCCCAGGCTGCCTGTCACACCGGCTTCAACACTCATTGGCACCGGACCTATAGTAAAGCGCGCCTGTGCCAGGACTTTTTCTTCTTCCCAGGATTTTTCCCAGGATTTTTCGTATTTGGTGGTGTATTTCTCATCTTCAAACGCAACGTTATTGAAGATGATCATTTCAGATGCGTAGCCCGTGTTTTGTCCGCTGATATAGGCACTACCGTCATATGAAATACTGAACAAGGTATTTTGGGCATTAAAGAAGTAGGCTTCAACAACGCCCTCACCTGTGATCCGGCCACCCGGGTCGCCGGTTGGCACAATAAATAACTGGCCACTTAAATCAACACCCACACTGAACTTAGACTTGTTGCCATAAGACTTATCAAACTCTTTCTCAAGCTTGATGTTAGCCAGTCCAACGGAGTATTGCGCATCACGCTTTGCCAGGCTTTGCGCTGTGTCCGCGTTGTCACCGGTAAAGAAGTACAGAGGGATTTCAGTTTCGATCACATTGTTGTCTGTGATAGTTTCAGCATTCTGAGCCAGATCCGTTAAAGTAAATCGGACCTGTAAAGACTGCGCCTGAGAGGCGTCGTAGCCCTGATAAATTTGCGCAAGTAGCGCGTCATCCAGTGCAATGTCAAAACCAATATGCTCATCATGTAAGCCCGCAGTGAAGGTGTGTGTGAGCTGCGCCTCGTACGTCGTGTTCGCGGTATTCCAGAAGTGGGTCGGTTGCCAGTTGCCGTTTACCAATACTTCTGCTGTGATGGCGGTGCTGCCCAGATTGGCACCTTCATAATCTGCGCTCAGGTAGCCGACCAGATCAGAATGATGCTCGCTGGTACCGTCGGTATTATTTGGGACATCCAGGATTAATGCTTGCTGACCAAACTCCGCGCTCAGCAGCTTGTAATCATGGCTTTCAGGCACCCGCACATGAAGGTCAGCGAAAGGGAACTCGCCGTCAGAGAATGGTTCATGATCAACTGAAGGGTGATTGTCTTCTTCGATGTCCTCTGCATGGTCATCATGAGGGTCAATCTGTGCGATTAAGTGATAATGACCACCCAGCAGGGTATCCGGAATGGTGATTTCTGTTTCAAAATTGTGACTGCCTTCACTGACCTGGGTTAACTCTAGTGCACCAACTTTGTGGACTTCTTCGATTTCAGCTTCTTCACCGTCAGACGTGTCTAACTCTGTTGCGTGTACCAGATAAAAGTGTACGTCAACGTCGATATCCTTAAAGCCACTGATGTCAACATCGTAAAAAACCTTCACAGCGGTATTAGGTTCCAGTGTTTCTAGCGGGCCCGTGGATATTTTGGTGATGGCAATATTACTATTGCTTTGTTCAACCGGGATCACGATAGGTTGTTTATCGTTACTCCCAAGCTCACATCCTGATAGCGTGGTGAGCATAGTTGCGGCTAAAATAGCTCGTGAAAAATGGCGCATTATATGTCCTAATCTGTTCTTACCCAGCGTTGAGTATATCGCAAAAATATGGAGGAATAATGAGTTTGGGCGGGCTGTGTTACACAAGTAACTGGAAAGTATGAGGGTGTTTAGCTTAAATAGCGATAGACACCCGGAACAGTGCTGTTAAAGCATCACGTAGTTGATGCGGCAACGATCGCCAATTTTGTAGGCGCTGTCTGCGGCCTGGATCATGATGGCTTTACCAGAAAGACGTGCCGCGAGTAATGTGCTGTATACCAGCTGTTTATTGTCTGAGGTGTGGGGCAGGAAAAAACCACCAGGGCAAATACTCGGGTTTTCTTTCAAACTTACCCAGACACCATATGTATCCGATCCTGATACCCAGGTTCTCATATTTGCTATCTCACCGCTGTGATTCGTTACACCCGCCATTGTGTTTAAAGTTGTCAGAGCAAGCGCAAAGGTGATTGCTTTTTTTAGCATAAGTAGTCCTTTAAATAGATTTTAATAAAAGTTAACTGTACCTTTTTTAAAATGCAATTATCAATAGTATGTTTACTCTGCTGTTTATTCGGGGGTCTAATCTGGTCGTGTTTCAAAAAGTCATTGCGCATTCAGGTTAGCTTTTATATTATCCGCCGCGCTCACTAAGGTAGTGAGCGATACCGCTTTACTATATGGAAATAAAGGGTTTTTATGAAAAAGCTACTCACATTTGCGGCACTTGCCGTTGTTACAGCCACATCCGCTTATGCCACTGAGACCAAGCAATGGTTTAACAGTGCAACCTATACCGATCAGGACCGCACTTTTGATAACGATGCGTTGGCATTAAGCAGCCGTTACTTCTTTGCACCTCAGCAGAGCTCAGGTGTTTGGGATGACTATGGTTACCTGGATACCGACAGCAATGTTGGGCTGAGTTACTACAACGATGAGTATATGAACCGCTTCTCTTTTGCCGGTGAGGGATACTTTAGCAAAGAAGTATTCGTGGTTGGTCAGGTTAGCGACCTGGGTGAAATAGACGACCATTACACCTACGGGATCGGCTATCTGTATAACGACAAGCTGAAGCTGAGTGTTCGTCGCAATGAATCTGACCTTGGGGCCGACAGTACCTGGTTAAAAGCTGAGTATAATCATCAGCTCAACGACACCGACTATTTAGGTGTCACAATTGATACTGATGATGAAATGGACAACTACACAGTATCTGGCCGCTACTTTATGCACCTCGATGCTGAGCGCTATATTAGCGTAGATGTATCTCACCATGAGGTCGATTTAGGTCACACAGATGTCTCGTATAACAATGCCCTGGTCAACTTCTACTTTAACCGTAGCATTGCTGTGGGCGTGGGCTCTTATGACTCTGATTTAGCACTGGAAGGTAAGTACTTCTTTAACGACAGCTACTACCTAAGAGCTGAATACGTAGATCGTGATGCAGGTGAAGAAACCAGCTTGCAGTTTGTGGCTCAGTTTTAATTCACATTCGTGAAGCTTTGGGTTGCAGTGATACCTGCAACCCTAGATGATTACTCATCATCTGGTTTAAAGGCCAGCAGATCGCCGGGCTGACAGTCTAAGTAGTGGCAGATCTGTGCCAGCGTTTCAAAGCGCACCCCTTTCACTTTACCGCGTTTAAGCAAAGACAAGTTGGCTTCGGTGATCCCGATGGCTTTGGCCAGTTCTTTGGATGACACTTTGCGCATTGCCATCACCACATCTAAATTGACAACAATCTCCATGGCTTAAACAAACTCCTTGTTTTCATCTTCTATTTCTTTTGCGGCTTTAAGCAAGTATGCCACCACAGCGAATAGTCCAAGCGTCATAAGTTCACCAAAGGGGATTTTTAACACTACCTGATTGGAGTGGTAGAGCGAGTGATACCAGTAATCCAGCGAGAAAGTCAGGCCTGATGAATACAGTTCCAGCGTGATTTTTGTCCAGATAAAGCCCAGGTAGCAAGTGTAACAGCTGTTGTGAAAGAACAGCCCCTTGCTAAAAAGTTTCATCAGCCGAATGATCCAGTACACACTCAATAGCATACCAGCCAGCAGCGGGACAGAAAGAGCAAATAAAACGCCGTTACCTACTTGCTCACTTTGCCACAGTAAGTCGAATGACTCGCTATCTAAATAACGCACTTGCCCGTTGACGATAAGCTGATAAGCCAAAAACGAAATTACGATGCCACTGATACCCAGCACAGCAGCGCGGAAGGTACCGCACCAACGCTGAATTTTGTCTGTTGATTTGACCATAAAGATCCCTTCTTTCTACGTTGTTCTTTATAAGAATCATACCACACAGAAACTATTTTCTGAAAAAAGAAAATAAATTATCGTTTTACAATAATAAAAAGTCGTGTAATGATGTTTATCAACAAACGGAAGGAGTGACATGATGAAGAACAAAAACAAACTAACCAGATTGACGTTAAGTGCTGCACTGAGTGCCATACTGGGTACTACGGTTGTATTGTCAGGCTGTACGCTGAACGACAAGCAGCCGCCTGCTCAGCCAGAGTCGGTTCAGCATGTTGCGACATTTGTGGATGTTGAAAGCTTATTCAGCACCAGTGAAAAAAAGTCGATTGCGATGTCGAAGGATGGCAAATGGATCGCCTTCCTAAAAATGCACAACGGCGCACATAACCTGTTTGTTGTCGCTGCCGACAAGCCGGATATGACGCCTGTGCCAGTTACCAATCTCACTGATTCAGTTGACAGCTTTATCTGGTCTGCCAATCAAGATGAGATCCTTTTTTCTAAAGATCATCAGGGCAATGAGAATAGTCAGATATACAGACTGGATCTCAATGGTAAAGATCTCAGGGTCAGCACCATGACCCGACTCACCCATGACGATACGGTTGATTACAGTTTACTGGGACAGTCGGACCAGGATGCAAATATTCTGGTTGTTGCTGCAAACCACCTGACACCAGAGCGGATCGATTATTTTCACCTGAGTGTGGACACAGGTAACCTGCTCCATACTCAGACCAATAGTGTGAACCTGTTTGAGACGCAGCTGAGTAAATCGGGCCAGGCGGCATTGGGGTTGGCGCTTAATGCGGATAATTCCAGGAGTATGTACCGGTTCACAGATGGGCGTTGGATCAGGGTGATGACTACAGAACCAGGCGAGATACTGGAGATTATCAGCTTTGATGAAGAATCTAATACCGCTTTTGTTGCCGGCAGTATTGAAGGACGCGACAAGCAGGAGCTGATCAAGGTGGATCTGGTGACCAAGTCGATTGAGACCGTGCACCTTGACCCGAAACATAGCTCTGATCTGCATCATGTTGTATTTGATGAGCAGGGGCAGCCCCTGATTGTGTCTTATTATGGTGGCCGGCTGCGCAATTACCCTCTGACAGACGCAGCAGCTAAAGCGCTGCAACAGATACAGAATCGTTTCTCGCAGGATATTGAATTAAAAGTAGATAAGATAAATCACAAGGCAGGTCAGTGGCTACTGACCGTGTCTTTTGCTGACCGGCCGGACCAGAAATATGCTTATTACCCGGCTCAGGATAAGCTGACGGGCTTGTTGAACGAAGCGCCCAGGTTTGATCCGGCTCAGTTGGGAGACAGGCAGTCTATAACCTATACCGCATCAGATGGCGTTGAAATCCAGGCCTATCTGACCTTACCTAAAAACCTCAACAAAAACCTGCCAACAATTGTGTTACCACATGGTGGGCCCTGGGCACGAGATCAGTGGGGCTACAGCAGTGGTTATTTTGTGCCCGTGGCGCATTATTTTGCCAATCGTGGTTATGCTGTACTGCAACCGAACTTTCGTGGCTCATTGGGGTTTGGCAAACGTTTTGTTCAGCTTGGCGAGAAAAACTGGGGCACAGGGACCATGCAACACGACCTGACCGATGGCGTAAATTATCTGATAGAGCAGGGGATTGCTGACAAACAGCGCGTGGGTATCATGGGCGCTTCCTATGGTGGATATGCTGCGCTGGCTGGTGCAACATTTACCCCTGATGTGTATAAAGCGGTGATTTCTTATGTTGGCCCATCCAGCCTGATTACTTTGATGGAATCGTTCCCTGCGCATTATCGCCCTTATCTGGGTACCTGGTATGTGTCTGTGGGAGACCCTGAGATTGCAAAGGACAGAGCCGATATGGAATCACGTTCGCCAATTAACTTTGTAGACCAAATCAAGGCACCTCTGATGCTGGTACAGGGCGCAAACGACCCCCGGGTTACACAGGTTGAGTCGGATAATATCGCCAGAGCACTGGCCGCGAAGAACCATCCGCTCGAATATATTCTCGCTAAAGACGAAGGGCATGGCTTTATGAAGCAAGATAATAAACTGGCCTCGATTGTGGCGATGGAGCAGTTCTTTGCCAAGCACCTTGGTGGGAGCGTGTCACAGCAGGTTGACCCGGCTATCACTGCGCACCTTGAGACCTTGCGTGTTAATCTGGATCGGCTCTGAGCAATGGAAACAGCACGGTGAAAATACCGTGCTGTTTTCCTGATCATAGTGATTGTTTCTATGATGCTGTGGTTGTCCGGTGCTGTATGGCCGCAGTTTTGACCTTTTTACCATTCAATAAGACCCCGAGCCAGGTGTGTCTGACCAGCAATTGGTAGCTCAACAGGCCTAGGGCCATGGTCGCGGATACGGCAATGAGCACTTTAAACCAGGGTGACAGAGCGGTATTACTCAGTGGGAATTGGATATACATCAGTACAGGAACATGGATCAGGTAGATCCAATATGAGGCGTCCGACAAATACTTGTTCAGCTGACTGAACTGATTGAGCCACTGATAGCCGGCCAGGAATGCGACTCCGGTCCAGCTGACAATGGCAACCGACTGAGCGACCACAGCATAGATGTTTATATGTTCAGGAGTTGTGATGCCGGTATTGGCCGCTCGGATAACGGTTTCCAATGACGGAGGAGGTGGCATCAGATAAAAATAAGGCACTAGTGACAGGCACGCCACTATCAGTAAAGGTGTAAAGTAACGGGCATATTGCGCTACCCGATTATGATGCTGGTAAAGCCCGGCACCGATTAAAAACAGCACACCGTAAAAGCCGTAGGACCATAACTGTGGATACAGTTTATCCGGTGCCGGGAATGGCACCAGCTGATGATACAGGGCCACTGTTAGCAAAACGGGTAAAGCCACAAGCAAAAAAACCGGTCTAACCACGACTGCTAATATCGACTGATACAGGCTGGCGTGTTTTTGCAGTAGCCAAAACAGTAAACAAAACTGCGTCAGATTCCATAAAAACCATAAATGCATCGTTGAAATTATCGGTTCTTTTACAGACTGAAAAACCGTAAACAGGGCCGGTTTTTCATACGCTATTTCGGCCCCCCAGCCAAGTGCATGAAACAGGACCAACATAGTTAAAGGAAAAAACACGACAAAGGGCAGTAATACTCTCTTAAGGCGGTTGATCACAAAGGCATTGCCACCGCGTTTACTGATCAGCAGGGCTGCACAAAACCCCGCAATGGCAAAAAACAGCGGCATTCTGAATAAGTGTGACCAGATAGCAAAGTAGTCAAATGCGGCATGATTTGTCGGGTCGGCGGTAAACCAGATAGTTGAGAAGTAAGGGCCATAGGCCAGTGCGGCATGAAATACCACACCCAGTAACAGGGCCAGGCTACGCAAATTGTCTATATAATGATAACGAGGGGATGTGTGCATAACATTTATCCTTAAAAACTGCCACTTTGAACAGATTAACATCAAATGTCTTGAGAGAATACCTATATAGGAACATGGTGTGGTTGAGCATTGTACCTATTCGGTAGAAGGAGCGTAGGCTGTTTGTTTTGTGTAAATGGTGTTGTTTTTTCAATTTTGGGGTGCTAGGTTAGTTTGTGTTGATTTCCAAAAAGAAATTGACAGGCATATCCATCAGTTGAGTAACTCCTTTGATGGTTAAAATTAAACACAAAACAATAATGATTAAGTGTAAAAAGGAATGACCATGAAATTAAAAATCAAAAAAAATAACATCAAAAACCTGTCTAAAACCAATGAACAACTAAATCAAGAGCAAACTGCGCAAATCGCGGGCGGCTTTTTAAGCCAGGCTTGGTATGGTAGTTGTGGTGCGTATTCTTGTATTCAAAAATAATACTTAGTGCTGTCTAAGTGAATTGGCTCATTTACCTGTGTAAGATGAGCCATTTTGCAGAAAAGGCTCTGCAGCTTTTACCTCAAGTGACTTACAACAATTTTGATTCCATCCACTCTTTTATCAAGTAAACTGTTTATCCTGCGCTGAGTGGGGTATTCACAGCCCAAACTTTTTAGTTCACAACATTCTTTGTAAAATTACTCGGCCATCGAGCTGGTGCTTTATTACCGTGAGAATATGTACAGTGACCATGAACAGCAATAAAACATTGCTGATCACGTGTAGCCGGGCGAATACGGCACAGTAAACAGGCCAGACACGCAAAATGAACGCGGCATCATCAGTACACCGGAGCACATCACCATACTCGTGAGTAGGTAAATGAATTCCTTATTTTACTCACGCTACGCTGTGGAGAGTTAAAACACGGTTAACGCACCGATACACTGAGCCTGGTACCTTGGCTGTCTATACGGACAGTTTGTCTTTGTAACCACTACATCATCCAAAGACCAGCCAGAGTCAGCATATCCGCCCTTTTCGTACTAAAGTTTAGAAGGTCACTGTGGGAAATTGGGGTCTCTGAATATGAAAAAAAATAAAGTACTAAGTGTTATCGGATCAATGCCTTGCATCACACTCGAAGCGTACAAAACCGAGTGTCAGGCTGCAGTAAAAGTAGCAGGTGGCCGCACATGACTGGCTATTTTATACAGGCCTTTGTTTATCTGGCAGCCGCCGTCATTATGGTACCGCTGGCAAAGCGATTGGGGCTGGGCTCGGTGCTCGGCTACCTCATTGCCGGGGTGATCATTGGTCCCGTGTCCGGCATGGTGGGCGAAGAAACCGTCACAATACAGCATTTTGCCGAGTTTGGAGTGGTGATGATGTTGTTTTTAGTTGGGCTTGAGCTGCACCCTCAGATGCTTTGGCAAATGCGCCATCGGTTATTAGGCTTAGGCGGGCTACAGGTAACCGGAAGCGCAGTTTTTTTGGCGCTCATTGCCTGGTTACTGGGCCAGCCTGTGAGTGTTGCGGTGGCAATTGGCCTGGTATTCTCTTTGTCATCTACTGCCATTGTGCTGCAAACATTTAATGAAAAAGGCCTGACAAAGACCGAGGGCGGGCACAATGCCTTTTCAGTGTTGCTGATGCAAGACATTGCCGTGATCCCCATACTGGCATTTATCCCTGTTCTGGCACTGCCCGAGTTGGTAAGTGCCGCACGGGCGATGCAAACCACGGCGCAGCACCATGAATCATTGAGCCTGGTGGCTGGGCTACCAACCTGGGCGTATGCCGGTGCGATTTTTGCCAGCATTGCGGGTGTTGTTGTGATTGGGCATTACCTGAGTCGTCCTTTGTTTCACTATGTGGCCAACTCAGGACTGCGAGAGATCTTCGTGGCAACTGCCCTGTTGCTTGTCATTGGTATTGCCACTTTGATGAGTCTGGTGGGGTTATCTCCGGCATTAGGCACCTTTCTGGCTGGCGTGGTACTGGCTAACAGTGAATTTCGTCATGAACTGGAATCAAATATTGAGCCTTTCAAAGGCTTACTGCTGGGGCTGTTTTTCATTACGGTTGGGGCTGGTATTAACTTTGCCATACTGTCTGAGCACCTGTTCCTGATCATCACACTCACGCTTACGGTGATGCTGGTTAAAGCTGGCGTACTGTGGGCGCTGGCGGTGCTGTTTAAAATCCACAACAGTGACCGCTGGTTATTTGCTCTGAGTTTGTCTCAGGCTGGCGAGTTTGGTTTTGTGCTTTTGAGTTACGCATTGCAAAATCATGTTATTCCGGCTGCAACTGTGAGCTTGTTACAGCTCGTTGTGGCCTTATCTATGTTCCTGACACCCGTGCTGTTTATTCTCTACGACAAAGTCATATTACCGCGCTATCAGCAGACCACCAATCAGCAGGCTTATGATGATATCCAGGAGCAGGGTCAGGTGATTATTGCAGGAATTGGCCGGTTTGGTCAGATTGTAAATCGATTACTGATCGCCAATGGCGTACACACGGTTGTAATGGATCTCGATGTGAATCAGGTTGAGTCAATGCGCCGGATACAGGTCAAAGCCTACTTTGGTGATGCAACACGGCCTGAGTTATTGCACACAGCCGGTATTGAACAGGCTGCGTTACTGGTTGTCGCCATTGATGATCGGGAAAGTGCCAGGACACTGGTGCAAGCGGTTAAGCACAACCACCCGGGAGTAACCGTACTGGCCAGGGCGTTCGACAGGGGTCATCACTATGAATTAAAGCACGCCGGTGCCGATGTGATTGTCAGTGAAACGTACCATTCAGCTCTGGATCTGGGGGCTAGTGCACTGACTTGCCTTGGTTTTGAGCCAGCGCTTGCCGAACAGAAAAAGCTGGCTTTCTGGGAAACCGAAAAAGCAGCATCAGAGCAACTCTATGATACCTGGCAACATGGCAGTGAAGGCCAGCAGTACGATCACGACTATCGTAAGCTGTTTATCCAGACTGAAGAGGCCATCAAGCAAGCCATGCAATCAGATATTGCCGATGAACAGGAGCATGCAGATAAAGCGCGCTGAGCCAGGATCATCAGCCTCAATACTGGTGCAGACAGTGGCAGACCTGATATGCTACGCGCTTTTAGCGACAACTGAGTACAAAACATGATTGACGATAAAGAATTGATCAGCACACTGGATGAATTGGAAGCGTTTTTGAAGCTGGTAGAAAGCGGCGGATTGGGTCTGAACAATGCTGCAGGTGTGGCACTGGCGACCAATAACAGCAATGGTCGGCCGTTTGTTGCCGTGCTGGACGATAATCATCAGCTGATCCTGGGTCGCTGGGTAACTCAGGAAGTGTTTGATAACGGTAAAGACCTGATACGCCAGGGGCCGAATAAAGCACACTAACACCCGGCGCATTGTCAGGTCTACTGACTGCTCAGATTTATCGCACCTATTGGCGATCCGGGCTCCCGCCGCAGCATTAGTCGAAGTACTTTCAGCTCGGGTTTTGAGCCCGCTTGTGAAGCGCTCAATCCGGGCAAAATGCAGTGCAGCTTTATTCGCGCATGCCAGCTAATGGCCGCTAAGACGAGCGGCTGTCTTCCAGTTGGAAAAACGCCACCTGATCGGTCAATACCCGGGCCTGATCCTCCATGGTTTTACCCGACTTGGAGGTGGTCTCGACCAAAGAAACATTCTGCTGGGTAATACCATCCATTTGTGCGATGGTTGAGCACACGGAGGCGATACCTGATGCTTGTTCTTTACTGGCGTCGTCAATATTGGCGACCATATCACTGACCTGCGCAATCGACTGCGTCAGTTCATCGAAAGTCGTGCCGGAATCATAGACCAGCTTACTGCCTTCCGTGACGGCATCTACACTGTTTTTGATCAGAGCTTTAATCTCTTTGGCTGCACTGGCACTGCGTTGTGCCAGGTTGCGAACTTCACTGGCCACCACTGCAAATCCTCTGCCAGCTTCACCTGCCCTGGCGGCTTCAACGGATGCATTGAGTGCCAGCAGGTTGGTCTGAAAAGCGATTTCATCAATCACCCCAACGATGTCGGAGATTTTGTGGCTGTAGTCTTCAATATTGCCAACTGCGCTGATGGCATCTTCAATGGTGTGCTTACCACTGAGCGCTTTTTCTCTGACGACGGCCGCACGTTCAGACGCTGTGGTCGCGCTGATTGCATTGTTTTTGACGGTTGCTGTCAGCTGCTCCATGGTGGCGGCCGTTTCTTCCAGGCTGGCCGCCTGACTTTCAACTCGGCTATTGAGCTCGTCATTGTCGCAGGCTATCTGCCTGGCGATATCAAACACTTGTGCAGCACCTGTGTTAATGGTCTGAACCAGCTCGCTAAGCTTATCAAACAGGCCGTTCATTGCCTTAGTTAACACAGAGAAATCAGCGCCCAGCTCTGCGGTGATTCGATGGGTTAAATCGCCTTGCTCTAGTGCAAATATCGCCTCCTGAATATGCTGGACGGCTTGTTTTTGTGCCGTGATATCCGTGGCATATTTAACCACTTTGACCGGCCGGCCATGTTGGTCCATGATAGGATTGTAAGTTGCCTGGATCCACACCTCCCGACCACTTTTAGCGATGCGCATATATTGCCCCGCGTCGAACTCGCCGCGATTAAGTTGCGCCCAGAACTGCTGATACTCAGCACTTTGTGCCTGCTCAGCAGTGGCAAACATACGGTGGTGCTGGCCTCTGACCTCGTCGAGTGTATAGCCCATCGTGCTCAAAAACAGCTCATTGGCCCATAGAATGGTGCCGTCCATGTCAAATTCAATCACAGCCTGAGATTTGTGTATGGCCTGTACCTGGCCCTCCAGATCTGCCGCGATTTCTTTCTGACGCGTAATATCCATGGCATATTTGACGACTTTGAGCGGGTTACCCTCGTCATCCCGGATCAGGTTATAGGTTGCACTGATCCAAATAGGCTTGGCATGTTTGCCTAAGCGAAAAAACTCACCAGAATGGAAATGGCCATTTTTCAGGTCAGCCCAGAACTGCTGATACTCATCGCTTTGGGCATATTTGGATTCAACGAAGATCCTGTGATGTTGCCCGACAATTTCCGCTTTGCAGTATCCCATGGCAGCAAGAAAGTTGTCGTTGGCATCTAAAATGTTGCCCTCTAAGTCGAATTGGATCACGGCCCCTGAGCGGTTAATGGCGTCTATCTGTCCTTGCGCTTCAAAGGCTCTGAGCTTGTCTGCGGTAATGTCTGAGGCGAACTTCATGATTTTACAGAGTCGCCCATGCTCGTCAAAAAGTGGTGTATAGTGCGCCTGGATCCACACCGTCTCGCCATGTTTGTTGATACGTTTAAACTCCCCGGACTGCAACTCGCCACGACCCAGGGCTTGCCAGAATGCGGCGTATTCGTCACTGGCGGCCTCTTTGGCGGTGACAAATAAGCGGTGATGCTGACCCTGGATCTCGTCAAGCTGATAACCCATCACATCGAGAAAGTTCTGGTTTGCGGTCACTATGGTGCCATCGAGGGTAAACTCGATCACAGCCTGAGCCTGCTGTATTCCGTTAATCTGGCTGTGCAGATTGATCAGGGTTTGTTGCTGTTTCGACATGTCACAGGCTAATAACACGACTTTTGCGATGCGCTGCTCAGCATCACGCACTGGTACCAGCCAGGCATGTAACCAGAGTGACATTTGCTCATCGGTTTGCCATTGCAGGTCACACTCAACGGAATGGCCTGCACTGAGCGTGTCCCAGCAGGTTTCACTCAATTGCTCATTGGTGATAAATTGCTGGCACTGGCGGTTAATCACCTGCTCTTTTGCTGCCCCGACTAAGGCTAAAAAAGCCTCATTGGCACTGAGCACAGTGCCTTGCAGGTCCAGCTCGAGCCGAGCCTGCGCGCTGGACTGCGCCTGTGCGGTGAGTTTGCTATCCAGCAGCGGACGGTATTGGGCTGTCACATTCTGGAGTATGGCAAAGCACTGCGCATGGTCTGCCGGACAGATCTGTACGGAGATGTAATACAGCGTGCCCTCGGTATTGTGCATGGCGCAGATCTGCGCGCCATCTTGCTGGGCGTTTTGCAGTGCTGCATGCAGTATCTGGTAGTCACGTTTGTTATTGCACAGCGATGCCAGTGTTTTTGGCGCTGCGCTGTGAGAAAAAGCCAGCATGCTTAAAAAGGCCTGGCTGGTGGCGGTGATATCGCCTTGCCTGTCTAACTTCAGCCAGGGTAAGGTCTGCGGTAGGGTAACTTGTGGTTCAGTTTTTTTTGTGCCGGAAAAGCCGAAGAGCGCCATATCACATCCTGGTAAGTTGCTATTTAACACTAAAACTATAGACAAGGAATAACCGCCCCCCAAAGATTGTGGCGCAGAAAGTGCTACTAAGCGGCCGGCATAGGACAGGTGCCCCGAAATATCGGTATCAGGTGTCGCTTTCGTTGACCAGAATGACCTTACGGTGCGGGAAGGGGATCTCTATATTGGCGTCATCCAGGGCCTTTTTCACCTGCTCAGGCACCGAATACAGTACGTCAAAATAATGCGCCCCATCGCAAAATGGCCTGACCAGAAAGTCTACAGAGCTGTTGTTCAGCGACTCTACTTCAACAAAAGGCGCAGGCTCGGACAAAATATGAGGATGAGCCTGCAACACCGAGTGGATCACGGCCTTAGCATCATCAATGCTCTCATCGTAGGCAATGCCAAAACGCATATCCACGCCGCGAACAGCATGATGAGAGTGATTCACTATTTTGCTGCCCCAGATATGACTGTTGGGGATCACAATTTGCTGGTTATCAAAGGTCTGCAATATCGTGGTAAACATGTCGATTTCAGTCACTTTGCCAAACTGAGCTGCGGTGTCGATAAAGTCATTGACTTTGTAAGGCCTGAAAATCAATAACATGACGCCAGCTGCCAGGTTAGACAAGGTGCCTTGTAACGCGAGCCCCACAGCCAGCCCTGCGGCGCCGAGCAAAGCTATGATTGACGCGGTTTGCACGCCGAATCGGTTGAGCACTGCGATACCGACAAAGGCCAGCACGGTATATTTGGCAACACTGCCAAAAAATTTGAACAGGGTATCATCCAGTTTGTCGTAGCGGTTCGCCACAGAGACAACGGCCTTATAGGCTTTGCCCGCCAGCCAGATCCCAATGAGCAGAATTAACAAGGCCAGCAACAGGTTAGTAGCCCAGTCAACGGCAACAGGTAAATATTGATTAATATCGATTTTTTCTAGAAAGCTGTTCATACACCGACCTCGGTAAAGGGTTGAAAGAATTGCAGAGCGTTTTCAGTGATGCGTTTAAAAGTTAGTTGCAGGGATGGGATAGTTCAACCTGATCACAGCGGGAAGGGGAAATCGGGTAGAGGTGGTCCTGAGACCACCTGATTATCGAGTGTCAGATAAATCCCATAGTGACACCAGCCAGCATAAAGGCGGCGACCAGCCAGACGATATGGAGCTTCAGGTGTTTAAGCAGATAAAAGCCGGCCAGCACCACTACAATATCTTGTGCAGAGTTTGCTGAGCTGGTAAATACCGGGTGATAGAGGGTGGCTACCAGTAATCCAACCACGGCGGCATTGACACCATTCAATGCGCCCGCCACACGAGGTCGGCTGGCGAGCAGTTGCCAGTTTTTTAGCACCCCCAGCAGCAGTAAAAAGCCGGGTAAAAATACCGCCAGGGTTGCAATCAAAGCGCCTGCGATGGGGTTTGCCGGCATCAATGCATAGCCCAGATAAGTGGCAAACGTAAACATCGGGCCGGGCACAGCCTGAGCGGCGGCGTAGCCAGTCAAAAAGGTATCCTGAGCGAGGCTGTCACCGACAATATTTTGCAGCAGCGGCAGCACCACATGGCCGCCTCCGAACACCAGGCTACCAGCCTGATAAAAGTCATTGAACAGGGTCACTGAAGGTGCAAGGTGGGCGACAAAAGGCAGGGCAATTAATAAGCCAATGAATACCAGCAAAGGCAGCCAGCTTGCCTTAAATGGGGGGATTGTTTGGCTTGGCTGTGGTTGTCCTTTCAGGTAAAACATGCCGATCAGGGCCGCCAATAGCAGCACCGTCATTTGGGTGCCAATACCTGGCAACAGCAGCAGGGCAGTCGCCGTGATGACGCACAGAGCGGCGGTAAGGCGACTTTGACAAAAGTTCTTGTACATCCCCCAGGCGGCATCTGCGACAACCACAATGGCCAATAATTTCAGCCCATGCACCATGCTTTGAAAGACACTGGTATCGGTCACCTGGCTGGCCATCAGCGCGAGGGCCACCATGATAATGACTGAGGGTAAAGTGAAGCCGACAAAGGCCGCGCAAGCGCCACTCAGCCCCCCGCGCTTATAGCCGAGTGCAAAACCAACCTGGCTCGACCCGGGGCCGGGTAAAAACTGGCTCAGCGCCACCAGTTGGGCATAGTCTGCATCATCCAGCCACTTGCGCTTTTCCACAAAGGTTTGCCGAAAATAGCCGATGTGCGCAGCCGGGCCGCCAAAGCTAATCCAGCCCAGCAAAAAGAAGGTTTTAAAAATAGCAAACATAGTATCGATGCTCTGTTATCACGACTGCCGCTAGGGTAAAAAATGACGTAGAATGATTCAAATTAATAGTTTTGATTGTAACTATGAATAATATAGGATTTGCGTGATGCGCTTTGATGATGTGCCGTGGCGGCAGATAGATTTAAATTTACTGGTGGCCTTTGCCTATCTGTATCGTTGTCGCAGTGTCAGTGTGGCGGCCGAGCAGGCGTGTGTCAGTCAGTCAGCAATGAGCCATTCGCTGGCGCGACTTCGCCGGTTACTGGACGATGTGCTGTTTGAGCGCAAGGGGCACAGCATGGAACCCACCGATTACGCAAACCAGGTTGCGCCTGTGATAGAGCAGCTGCTGGATATGGTGTCGGACAACTTACTGCACACGCCACAATTTGTCCCTGCCCAGTACCAGGGAGTGTGTCGCATCGGCCTGACAGATTATGCCGAGCTCAACTTCGCTCCTTTGATTTACGACCGCATTCGCGCCGAGGCGCCCCATGCTCAGGTCAGCTTTGTGAATGTAAATCGCAGCAACTATATAGCGCTGAGCGAGCAGGAAAAGCTGGATCTGGTGATTGGCAGTATCACAGAACCCGGTGCTGCATTTAGCAGTCAGGTTCTGTATACAGAACGCCATGTTTGTCTGGTCGACCCAGCTGTGTTTGCCACTGAGCTTCCCCTGAGCCTGGCTGCGTTTGCTCAGACCGAACAGGCGCTGGTGAGCCCGGACGGTCGACTCACGACTCAGGTGGATCAGTTACTTGCCAGCACCGGGCTGACGCGTCGGGTCACGGTTGCAAGTCGCAATTTCCTGACGATACAGCGCCTGCTCAGTGGGCGCCGTCTGGTGGCCATAGTGCCGTTAAAAATGGCCCAGCTGGCATGCGATGAGGCTGGCCTGACATACTTTGCACCACCGCTGCCGGTGCCGGACTTTGATATTGCTATGCTGTGGTTGAATAAACGCACCAGTGAAGAGAAAAATATCTGGCTCAGAGCGCTGGTGCAGACTGCTTTGTCCTCACCGGCCGGGCAGGCAGAGAGTGAATCATCACTGTGAATCGCGGCTAATCCAAGCCGGATGTGCCCCGACAAGCCTCCAGTAAATGCTCACTGAACAGCCCGGTTGCTATCACCACTTCTGAGCTGTGTTGTTGAATGCTGTGCAGTCGTGTCACTAATTGCTGCACTTTGGTGGCTGATATGGACGTTCGCACAGTACAGCTTCGGATCACTGACAGACTAATTTCATTAATATTGCGGGCCTGATCTAACATTGTAGCAAGTTTGTTCAGTGCAGGTGCTTGCGACAGCAGAGGAGCTAACTGGCGATAGTCTGCCTGCCAGCCTTTCAGCGTGTTTGCTATACGCTGCAACATGCTGCGGTTTCCCTGTCTGAATTGTGTTAATTGTTGATAGAGCTGGATCAGTGCCGGACTTTCTACCGGCAGAAAGTCGGCCAGTTGGGTCAATGGCGCGTTCTGATGATATAGCCCTTGCTGATATTTTATATGGTGGCGCGTGTAATAGCTGGCCGGTTCAAGTTGCTCGGCAAAGCGCAGCAGTAAAGCCAGGTTGTTCGGACTGTTGTGTTGTGCCAGTAGTTTTCTGAGCCCCTGTCTGAACTGCTTTTTATGATGCAGACCAATGGCATCGGCAAAATCAGAGACGGGTAACAACCTGTGGTACATGTGCTCTGCGTCTGTACGAGCACGCTCAGACCAAAGTCGCTCTGCGATGGCAAACAAACGTGGCCAGCTGCGTACATCCAGGTTGTGTTCAGTCACCAGCTCACTCCAGAGGGTCGCTTCGCCACCGAGAATATTGCGCTGCGCCTGTGCACTCATCGCGCTTAGAAACGGCATACTGGTCAAGTCAGTATGGGTAAAGTGCGGATCCAACTGCCCCGTTACGGGATAGACGGCATTACCGATGAGGATCCGGCCCGATAATCCTGACTCAGGACTCAGTGCGAGCTGTGCCCGGGTCGGACCCATCCAGCTGTCAATGGTGGCGTTGAGCCGCGACATACCGGCATCATAGGGTATTAAGTGGTTATCGAGTTGCGCCTGCTTAAATGGCTGGTCGTTGAGTTGGATATAGGCATGGCGCAGCGTTTTTTGCTCAGACACCAGCACCAGTTTGCCTGTCACTGCACTGCCTTTGAGCCGGGGCATAGTGAAATCCCAGGCCTGAATGCTCTCACTCTCTTCAAGCGGATGCGCGCGCTGCAAATCGGTATCAAACGGCTCATTGCGATAATGGTAGTCAGTCGGCTGTGGCTGGTCGATGTAAAAACCGGCTGACAACAGCGCTGGATAGCCTTGGGCGGCAATCTGGCTCAGGCTGGCCTTGCCGCGCCACGACTGGATCATCACATCTTTGTCCAGTGCCGGGTGGAAAATCTCATCCCAGCCCATCATTTTTTTGTCATGGCGGCGCAAGATAGCCTGCACCTTAGCGTTGAAATGTGCTTGTAAGTCGGCGCTTGTGGCGAGCTGATGTTTGCCCATATAGGCCTGCACCCGTTTGCTGTCCTGTCAGTGTTTTGGGTGGACTTCGTCTCCGCCTATGTGCAAGTAAGGGTCCGGAAAAAGCGTGGCAAGCTCAGCAACTATGGCGTCGATAAAGTCATAAACTTCGGGTTTGCTTGGGTCGAGCAAGGGTTCAAACACCCCCCAGCCATCTTCCATCTGGTAAGGCTTAACCTGAGTCATTAACTCCGGATAGGCAACCGCAATGGCAGAGGCATGTCCGGGCACATCAAACTCCGGCACCACCCGGATCCCCAGATGACTGGCGTACTGAACCACCTCTTTGATCTCTGCCTGCGTATAATACTGACCATCCGACGCAAGCTGGTGTAGTTTGGGGTACGCTTTTGAGGCGAAGCGCCAGCCCTGATCGTCTGTCAGGTGCCAGTGAAACACATTCAGCTTGGCCGCAGCCATGCCGCGCAACTGGCGTTTAATCGCCGCGACGGAAATAAAATGGCGGACGCTGTCGAGCAGCAGTCCACGCCAGGGAAATCGGGGGTTATCTTCTATCTGCAACAGAGCCAGTTCTCGGCTGTCGCGGGCGAAATACAATAACTGGCTGAGTGTTGCCAGCGCATGGAGTGCACCAAACTCAGTGGGTGCGCTGATAATAATGCCTGTTTTGCTGATACTCAGCTGATAGCGTTCATTTTGATTGAGCTGTGGATGATACGAAGAAGGGGCTTGTGACTCTCCGGCGGTGACAATTATGGGTAACGCCGCTTCAGCGGTGACAGACGGCACCTGATAACCAAAATCAGAGAATTGTTGCTGATAGTAAGCCAGAGCAAACGCGCTACGCACAGGCGACAACCCGTTGAGCGAGAGTGTCAGCGGCTTATCTAATGCCAGGGTTTGCGCCGACTGCACCAAGGAGGTGGGCATAGGCATCAAAATGGGCGTCTGGTCAAATGGTTGCGCCTGGCCGGCAGGGATCACCAGTAAGCTGATAAACACGCCGTACAGCAAAGTCTTGAGTTGAGCCATCATAGTGATCATTTCATTAAAGATAGCGCTATAAAATCGTGTTTATGGGAACAGTGCAAATGAGAGATTTTCAATCAGGTGTGTTCAGTCGCGGCTCCGGCGCTGCGATCAAGGGGAATATGCAGAACAGGCTGAAGCCCGTCTTTTCAATGGACAGAGCATCAGTCTATTCCTGAAAATTAAGGGCTATTGCATACGCTCGATTTCAATCATACCTATGTGGGCACCTGACTCGCGATGCACACCTGCCGAAAAGTCGCTGTCAGCGGGGTCACTGGTGAGCAGCATTATCGGCTCTGCAGGGCTGGTAGCTTGATTGGCCGAGCCAAAGCGTGACCCGCTGTCACTGCCTGCATCATAAACCTTGAGCTGAATGGTTTGACTCTCCAGCCACTGATTATCTGTAAATAAAGGCACGCTTTGCAGGGCGATAAACCAGTCGGGGCTTGGGGCAACCATAGACACCACGCTAAGCAGCGGAAATTGCTGACTGGCTTCGAAAGTAAAGGTAATGCTTTTGGCACTGTTTGGGACTCCCGATTCGTCAATCAGGTAATTTGAATGGCCGGCATTCTGGATGGTGCTGATCTCGTCTTTAAGCAGAGACTTGGAGCCGGTTTCGGCCATGCTGATCATACCTGCGGAGGCGGGGGTATCGGATTTAAAAATCATGCCGTCTGCATTATGGGTGAGTCCAACCAGGGGAGAGAAGTGAGAATTCGCCGGGAAGTTAGTGGCAAAGTTGTCAGCTTCCCAGGTGCGGGTAAAGGTCAGCTGATAGGTCGCAGTGTCCTCTGCCTGCTCATTGGTTGTAGTGTCAGTGTTGGTATCCGTATTTGTATCAGTGCTGGATGTCTCTGTACTTGTTTCACTGTTTGTATTGTTGCTGACATTCGCCTGGGTTGTCTCCCCACCGCCTCCGCCTCCGCAGGCCGTCAGCATAAACAGAATAAGTGCGCAAAGTGATGTGTTAGCTGTGCTCATATTAGCCTCGTGTCAGTGAGTCAGGGTCTGGTAACAAGACCTGAGCAATGGCCGTGCTATTTCACGGTTAGTGCAAAAAACATACAAAGCATGCTCGGTTCTGTGTACTTGGATAATGCAAACCGTGGTGTACCGACTTGAGAGATCCTCAACTGTTTTTCCATCTCAGATATGTAAGACTCGTAAAGACATGACGTTATTCAAGGAATTTATATGAAATCTCTGATCTTAACCGCATTAATCAGTGGCACGGCGTTGGCCAATCCACTACTGGGCAGTTGGGAATTTGTCGAAGGACAGTACGCTACAGAAGAAGGCATTGTGTCTGCCAAAGCGCCGCAGTTAACCTCGGTTAAATTGATCACCCCGACACACCATAGTTATATCACCCAGAGTCAGGGCAAGTTTAAATATGCGGGAGGTGGCACTTATGTGTTAATGGGCGACCAGTTTATCGAAACCTATGAATACGGTAACGTCACGTCATTGCTGGGCAGAACGATGGCCTTTAGCTACAAAGTAGAAGGCGATTTATGGCACCATGAGCTGTACGAAAATGGTCAGTTTGTCGAACGGGAGATCTGGAAGAAAGTCCGCTAATCTTATATCAAGGTAGGCATAGACTGTTTTGTAATTTGCAATAATCGGGTGAGCCCCTAAACTAACAGTGGGGCGCGTGTGGTACCGGGGGCGTTGTGAAACTGTGTTTACTCTTGTGTATGGTGTTGTGGCTCGCCACCGCACGGCCTGCCAGTGGCACAACCATTCAGGTCGTGACTGAGTATCTTTACCCCTACCAAATCAAAAATGACGATGGTTCATTGGGCGGCTTTATGACCGAAGTCGTCTATGCCCTGTGTCAGCAGGTGGGCGACACGCCCGACATTAGGGTGATGCCCTGGGCGCGGGCTTATCAGACCGCTGTGACGACCGAAAACGTGCTCATCTATTCTATCGTGCATACTCAGGTGCGAAGCCCACTTTTTCACTGGATAGGCGAAGTACAAACCGAGCCAATCTTCTTATGGGGACTGAAACGGCGTTTTCCCGTACAATCAGATTCTCTGATGCTGCTCAAACAGCAAAGGGTAGCCGTGTTGAGAGGCTCCAACGTGGCCCATTATCTGGCAAAGCAACAGTTTTCCGATCTGAAGCCGCTCAGTTATGAAGAGCAGTTATTACAAATGCTGGAAAAAGATCGTCTGGATCTGGTGGTTGGCACTGAAGAAACCATCTGGCAGCGCGCCAATAAGGCGGGTGTGGATTTCAATGCGCTGAGTAAGGTTGCCGAGCTCAAGGAGCTCAACACCAACCTCAGTATTGCCTTTAACATCCAGTCAGATCCTAACCTGGTAGAGCGCTATCGAGCGGCGTTTTTAGAGATAAGCGCTAACGGCCAGCTGGCAGCAATACAGCAAAAATGGTTTAACTATGTTCAGGTCGTAAAACAGTGATCCTGACCCGGCAGGTTGCCGGGTCACGGGGATTACTTCAGTGTTTCGCCTAAAGAAACCGGGGCGCTGGTCTGGGCTTTAATCGCATCGAGTACACCTACCAGCGTTGCGTGCTGGCTATCCGGGTGAGCACGCAGACTAATACTGGTGATATCTCCCTGTGCACCCAGGCGGGCGACGTTAATACTCACACTGTCGAGATCGATTTGCCGATTGTTCAGGTAGACCTGATTTTTGGCATCGATTGAAAATACCGGTGTCAGGTTAGGCATAACCGAAGTCACAGCTTGCTCGGTTCGATTGAGCGGCAGCGCGGTTTCTCGCATAAAGCTGGCCGTGACAATAAAAAAGATCAGCAAAATAAATACAATATCCAGCATGGGGTTCATATCGACTGTGACGTCAGAAGGTATACGTTGATGTGCAGTTTTTATCATAATGATAGGTCCTTTTTTATTGTTTCTCTTAGAGCCTAGACCGCAGTTGTTAGTTTAGATTTAATGTCCCGTTAATGTTTACAAACTTTTACTTTGGGCGTGCAAAGTCGGGTGTCAGCGTTGCAGCTTAGGTGTTATCGGATGGTGCCCCCTGACGCTGCACATTGCGCTCAAGTATTGCCGTCATCGGTCGATGACTTATTGAAAGTACAGCACTTTATTCGTTAGAGTGTCTTTAAACCGTACATGCCAGATATCTATAAGGAAAATAGGATGAAGGTGACTACACCCAGCAGTGGGAGAGCAAGCGCGCAGCTTGATGTGCAAAACAAGGTGTCGACCAGTACCAACCTCAAGGTGGCCAAACAGGCCGATACACCGACCGCCAACAATGACGGGCGAACGTTAGCCAAAGACGTATACCACGGTGCGCAAGCGCCATCACCGGCACTGGTTTATGAGCGGCCCTTAGCTATCACCGCTTCTGATGAGCAGGAAACGCCAGAGCAATATAGTGAGCGTATGGATGCTGCCACCGGGCTGCTGTTTGCCGTTGCTATTCCTAAAATTGCCGAGGACATGAGTGCCGAGTTTGCCAAAGTAAAGCAAGAGATAGACCAGCTCGCCCCGGGATTGAACGACAAAGCATGGGGGTTTTCCGTCAATGAGGCGGGGGCCTTGGTTGTTAGTGGTGATGATCTGACAGACAGTGAAAAGCAATTACTCGAACACAAGCTCAATGAAAGTCAGGAACTGGTGGCTCTGGCACAGACCTTTCAGGACACCATGATGGAAGGGGTTGAGCTGCTAAATGGGCCCAATGAGCGGGGAGACTATTGGGCTAAATACGATATTAACCGCAGCAATTTTGCCGACATCATTGATTTTAAAGCCCTGATAGAACAAAGCAGCCAGGATAACGAGCAAGTCAGGCTGGGTGAGGCCAGGCTCAATCAGTTTACGCTGGTGGATAACATTGGCGAGCAGTTACAGTGCAATGCCAGGCAGCGATAACGTGTGACAATCTGCTCTGCTGTGTGAAAAGGAATACATTCTAAATAGCCGGTTGAGTAACAACCGGCGGTATTATCTATATCGCTTAGCGCTTTTTCTTCTTACCCTGAACCGCTTTAAAGCGAGGGTTATCTTTGCAGATCACATATACCCGGCCACGGCGTTTAACCACCTGGCAACCCGGGCGAGATTTGGCACTTTTCAGTGAGCTGAGTACTTTCATGGTGATTATCCTTTTTTACCGGCCAGATTTTTAAAGCGGCGGTTAAACTGTGCCACCCGACCATCGCTGGCAACCAGTTTTTGCTTACCGGTATAGAAAGGGTGAGACTCGCTCGATACATCGATAGGTACGTATGGATAAGTCACGCCGTCCACCTCTACCGTGCGGTCGGTCTTGATGGTGGAGCCCACAATAAAATACTTGTCTACTGAGGTGTCGTGAAAGGCAACTAAGTGGTAATCAGGATGGATATCTGGCTTCATTTTCTTCTCCAATTCATTGAATGCGTGTGTTATATCATAACAAAATCGTAATGAAAACAGTAAATGAAAATAATTCGCAATAGTGTCTTTGTAGTTGGGGTAGGATTGGGCGGGTTGCAGCAGTGCCGGATCGGCACTACTACAACCTCTAAGGATGTTGCGTGTTAACGGGTCAGCTTTCGGGCGCGGAAATTACGGCCTTTCATTTTTCCTTCGCTGATCACCTTCACCGCCTGATTGGCGTACTTGCGCTCCACCGCAACATAGGAAGACATGGCGGTGACTTTAATCTTGCCAATCTGATCGCCGCGCATGGCCTGATTGGCCGTAAGCGCACCCAAAATGTCGCCAGGACGCAGCTTGGCCTTTTTCCCGCCGTCAATTTGTATTGTGACCATAGGCGCGCGATGCACCTGGTTCGAAAGTACCTGCTCGCCTGGCAGCGGCGTCGGCTCGATACGCAGGTTCAGGTAGTCTTCCAGCATATTCACTTTGTGAGATTCTTTATAGCTCATCAGTGAGCAGGCTACGCCGGTTTTACCTGCCCGGCCGGTGCGGCCGATACGATGGACGTGCACTTCCGGGTCGTGGGCAATGTGATAATTGATCACCATATCAACATGGTCGACGTCTATTCCCCGCGCAGCCACATCTGTTGCAACCAGCACAGTTAAACTGCGATTAGCAAAACGTACCAGGGTCTTATCCCGGTCTTTTTGGTCCAGATCGCCATGCAGTGCCGCACAGTCAAAGCCATGGTCTTGCAGCATGTCGCTGACATCCTGACATTGTGCCTTGGTATTACAAAATACTACGGCGGCATCGGGTTGATGCTGGCACAGCAATTTGTGCAGTGTGGCGTCTCGCTCGTCATTGTCGGCCACTTCAAAAAAGTGCTGCTCTATGGTGCTGTGAGCATGTTGTGCCACCACTTCAATTTTGACCGGATCGCGCATAATGTGGCCGACCAGCTGCTCTATTTTGGCCGGGTAGGTGGCGCTAAATAACAGGTTTTGTCGACGCTCAGGGCAGTGCGACACGATGCATTCAAGCGCTTCTTCAAAGCCCATTTCCAGCATCCGGTCGGCTTCATCCAGCACAAAGGTATTGACCTCGTCTAAACACAGACGACCTTTGCGCAGGTGTTCTTCAATGCGCCCGGGTGTACCCACAACGATATGGGCACCATGCTCCAGAGAGCCAATTTGAGGGCCCATTGGAGCACCGCCGCACAAGGTCAACACTTTGATGTTATGGATAGCCCGAGCCAGCTTACGGATCTCGACGGCCACCTGATCTGCCAGTTCTCGGGTGGGACAGACAACCAGTGCCTGAACCCGAAAACGTTTCACCCTCAGGTTATGGAGCAGGCCAAGCGCAAATGCGGCAGTTTTGCCTGAGCCGGTTTTTCCCTGACCGATAACGTCTTTACCGGCCAGGATCTGTGGCAGAGTCTGTGCCTGAATATCGGTCATGGTGTGATAACCAAGAGATGTCAGGTTTTCAAGTAAAGCACTAGATAGCTGAGTATCAGAAAAAGGGGTCGAATTGGGGCTGCTGGTCATAACACACTTCATATCTGGATAAAAAACCATTTTATCACGATACGGCGTCTCAAGGTGTTTTTTAGTTGGGGATCTGTTGCTACACGGCAGGCACTGTATATGTACTTGTTACGCTTATAAAGTGTATGAAGAGGCCCAGCTACACGCCAAGGGCCCCGCTGTTGCTAGGCATTAATAGTGATATTAGTTCTCACACTACCCGCATAAAGGACCGCCTTGTCTGGTGGGACAATGATGTGTCTCACAGTTCAATGCAGTGCAATACCTTGCGGATTGACAAAATTGAGGGTGGCTTTGACAGTTGTCTGTTTCTGGTTCAAACCAGCCGCCAGCAACCTGGACAGTACGTTTTGCATCGAGGGTGTTTTTGTCTTTAGACAGGTTTTTCAGTTTGGTTTTTTGTATCTGTAATTTCATGGTTAGTCCTTTGGTTTTGTATACATATTTGATACTCAATTTCCCCCAAAAAGGGAATCTCAACGTATAGCAAGCAAAGGGTGTTGTCAACTTGTAGGATTGGGTTAGCGAAATGAAACAAGCTGTGGGCGGCTGTGTAACATTACCAGCCCACAGTGTCTTATTTTTATTGTGCTTTGCGAGGGGCCGGGCGTCTTCTGCGGCGCTTTGGCGCACCTTGCTTGTCATTGCCGGATTGCGGTTTTTGGCCGTTTTTTGGCTTGTTTGCCGGTTTGTTGTGTCCCGCCTGCTCAGTGGCCGAAGTTTTCGGTTTCTTTGGCTTTTTGGGTTTTTTCGGCTTAATGGGACGCATATCCAGTTTAGACTCCGGTACCGGGTTTTGTGGCTCAAAGCCTGGCTCAACCACGCGCGGGATCACTTGTTGAATAAGTCGCTCAATGCCAAACAAGTCGCCGGCAACGTCTTCGCTGACAAAAGAAACCGCTTCGCCAGTTGCGCCGGCACGGCCTGTTCGGCCAATTCGGTGTACATAGTCTTCATAGACATTAGGCAAGTCAAAATTGACAACATGGGGGAGTTCCTGAATATCCAGGCCGCGTGCGACTATGTCAGTGGCGACCAGTACCCGTAACTCGCCACTCTTAAAACCGGCAAGTGCCTTCATGCGTGCGCTCTGGCTTTTATTGCCATGGATGGCTGCGGCGTTGATCTTACCCTTTTCCAGGTCGCGCACCAGTCGGTTAGCGCCGTGTTTGGTGCGGGTAAAGACCAGTACCTGTTGCCAGCCATGGCTTGTCAGCAGGTGTTTGAGCAAGGTGGTGCGACGACTTTTATCGACCGGATATACCCATTGGGTGACGCTTTTGGCGGTGCTGTTTGCCGGGGCGACTGAAATTTCGACCGGATCCTGGATAAGCCCTTTCGCCAGTGCACGAATGTCATCAGAGAAGGTGGCCGAAAACAGCAGGTTCTGACGGCGCTGAGGCAGCAGTTTGATCAGACGTTTGATGTCGTGGATAAACCCCATGTCCAGCATTCGGTCTGCTTCATCGAGTACAAAAAACTCCAGCTGGTCGAATTTTACCGCGTTTTGCTGGTACAGGTCGAGCAGTCGGCCTGGCGTTGCAACGAGTACATCGGCACCTTTACGCAGCTTCATCATTTGCGGGTTGATTTTCACCCCGCCATAAACAACCTGACAAGATAAAGTCAGGTGTTTACTGTACAGCTCAACACTTTGCCAGACCTGATCGGCCAGTTCGCGCGTGGGTGTCAGGATCAAAGCTCTGACTTGATTGGCCTGAACTTTGGGCTTGTTACTCAACAGCTCCAGCATTGGCAGGGTAAAGCCTGCCGTTTTCCCTGTGCCCGTTTGGGCTGCTGCCATAATATCTCGCCCCTGCAGGATGGCGGGAATGGCTTGCTCCTGAATAGGGGTTGGCGTTGAGTAGCCCTGATCGACTACGGCTTGATTAATTTCGGGAGATAAGCCAAGACTGCTGAAGCTCATGATTGTGTACTCTGAAGAATGCGGGCCGGAAGAGTACAAGATTTGCCCCAATATAGCAATTTTTGTCAGTGCCTGAATTGTGTTGACTGACGTGGATTTGCAGGCGAGCGCAAGTCTGAGTGTCGCTAACCGGATTGTTCACTGAGCAGCTCGGCAACTGGGATCTGATAAAAGCGTGCCAGATCGCCGGCGGTACGATAGTACACGCGGCTGCCGCACTCGGCCCGTTTAAGTGTCGCAATTGACACGCACAATGCCTGGTCCTGGCATGCACAGGCCAGTTTTTCCTGACTCAAACCCAGGCTTTTTCTAAGTTCCTTGAGGCGATGACAATTGAGTTTTACTCTGCCGTCCATTGACGTACTCCTGACTGAATTTGAGATCAAAGGCTAGCAGCCATCGACGTCTTTTGCCAAATGGTGCAGGTCACTTTAAGTGTTCATTTTTTGCTACGCACTGTCAGCATTTTTTCACCCTATTGTCTTAGATTTAGGGGCGGAAAAACTGATACCAAACTGATACTGAACTGATACTAACAAGCGTGTCATTCGCATCTACACTGAGTGCCAGTTGAATAAGCCCCGCATGGTGCGGGATTACTGGAAATAATAAGGAAACAATTATGTCTCAGACAGTTCATAACCTGGGTGCCTATGGTTCAGTGGTACTGGCAAAAGATTTCAGCAAAGACTTTATCAATGCGTTTGAGCACATTAATCAGCGCGATGGTGTAAAAATCACCCCACTGGCTGGTCAGTCTCAGGTGGTTAATGGCATTAACTATGCGTTCTATTGTTTGGTTGAGCCGGTTGTTGCACCGGATGTGGCAAAAGTGAACAAGTTAGAGCTTATCGTGATCCATGCACTGGATGACACGTACACTGAAACCGCAGAGCGCGTGTTAAGCCGCCCTGTATTGGTGCCACCTATCGGTTCATTCGATGGCGTTGCACTGCGTGATGAGTTCACAGAAGCAGAGCAAGCAGCAGCGGAGCAAATCGAATCGCTGATCGGTGTACATTATGACATTCTGGCTGCACAGCAGCAGGTTGTTGCGGGTCTTAACTTTGTGTTCTACTCAGTGGTTACGCCTGCGACACGCAACGGCCAGGCGTTCTTCGCTGAGATTGAAGCATTCCGCAATCTCGACGGCAGACTGGAGAACTTTAATCTTATTCCGGTTAAGCCATAACCGGTAATTGTTTGGCAACGTTGATAATTAGCCGCTCAGCTTAGTCTGCGCGGCTTTTTATGTTCCGCTTACTGAGCCTCTCGGGGCCAGCTCGGCAGTTTCAAATTATAAAGCGCATATTCGCTTTGTTATTCAGCTCTGTTTGTACCCGGGTATCTTGACCACCGCTTGCTATACTCAGTGGAAACACTGGAAGGAAGCTGACAATGAATGTGATTCTGCTATTGACCACTTTGCTATTTACCTCCCTGGCATCAGCCAATGAGAAGCAAGCGCCGCCACTGAACCCGGCATACAAGGGAGAGCATGGTATGGCACTAATGAACCGGGGGTCACGTATTTACGCAACCAACTTTCCTTCGTATGGATTACCCAACGATATTCATGTTGTTTACCGGCTTGAGAACCCGGATGTGGCTTTTCTCAGCCTGGTGCGTGACTCAAAACTGATCACCATTAAGCCAGAGCCGTTTAATTTACAGCGACTGGAACGCGGCGAAGAAGTGACGATTATGGCTGATGTGTATGAAGGCCATTACGCGCGTGGCGGCAGTCTGGTGTATCCGCAGCGACAGTTGGTGCTCAGTGATAAATTATTTGCCCGCAAGCTCAGTAAACTGGAACCCGCTTCGCAGTGGCACGAGTATGACGTCATTGAAATCAATAAAACGGAGCGAATCTACGTTCACAAAATACAACAAAGACCCAGTTTTAACCATCTAATCTTTGTTGATTTAACGGGTGCCTGCCTGCAAAAGTTCCGGGCTTCTAAACGGGTGCCCAGTGAAGGAGAGTTAGCCTATAAGTTTATCAACTGCGGCACACTGAAACCACTTTTCTATGACGCCGAGAGTTATATGTGACAAGGCAGCATAAAGCCGCCCGCAAATCGACAGTGGTGGATATTATGCTACTTTGAGGTGTACTGTTTAGGGAGCTGTGTAGCTCTGTTGCTCAGAACCATCGCCTGACGCGAGTACAGTAATCCTTGTAGTGCTCAGAAAATTTATTGTGCATGACCCTTTCTTCATGGCGAATGTACCACAGGTCGACGACCACAATAAATAACAGCGTCAACCCGAGTGACCAGAGCGTTGCGCCACAGAGTAGCGCACAGCCCAATAGTGTGGTACTTAAACCCAGATACATGGGATTACGTGAATAAGCAAAGAGGCCCTGGGTGATCAGTTTATCCGGCTCGTTAAACGTCATGATGTTTGTGTTAGCCTGCTTAAAGGTGCTTTTGGCGGATTGCGCCAGCATCAGACCACCAAGCAAGAAAGGCAGTCCGAGCAGGTTGTAGGGGGTGAGCAGAAGGTGTGCCAGTTCGCTGTACCAGCAGCCGACTATCATGATTGTTATAAAAAGTATCAGTAATATCGGGGGCAGTAATCGCTGCATTGTGAGTCTCCTTTTATTGTGAGGGCAGAGGCACTCTAGCAAGCGATTTGCAAAACGGCCTTAACCTAGGTTAAGCCCATCTGGTTTCTTATTCTGGACAAAGCAACATCCGTGATCCCCAGATACATGGCAACCTGACGCAGCGGGATTTGGTGGCAGGTTTCACTGAATTCGAGCAAAAACGTCTGATAGCGTTCAGTGGCACTTTGCATCAAAAAAGCAGCTTCGCGTTTTTCTTTTTTTATCACCAGGCGCTCATACAGACGCCGGACAAAAGTGGCTAGTTCGATGTGTTGCTCAGACAATTCGATCAGTGTGCTGTAATGGACCGACGCAGTGCTGCAGTGGGTGATGGCTTGCGTTGTAAATGGGCTGGGGCAACCGGTCACTAATGAGCTGACGCTGGTAAACGCGCCGCCTGGCTGGACCAGAGATTTATTACGCTCGTTACCTTGACGATCCAGGTAGAAATAGCGGCCAATACCGTCAAGTAAAAAAGAGACGGTCTTAACTTTGTCACCACAGGCAAAAATCGTGGCGTTAGGTGGGTAATGCTGTATGTGCATGGCGTGAGCCACGCGGCTTGTCAATGCCTGGTCGAGCGGGGAGATTTGGTTCAAAATCGTGTGTAGTAAAGCAAAATGAGGCATATCCATCGTATTTCTTATTCCATTGTTCTTAAGAGTTATTCCGCACACAAAAGTCGGCCTGGCAGATCATAGGCAGACTAGTGCGAATCGCTTTTACTATTAGAGCGCTCATTAAATTTTATGCATGTTGATGGTGAAAGCACAAGGCAAACCAGGACCATGCGGCAACCCTTTGCCCATGGCGCGGGTTGGGTCGGCGATCCGCCCCGGTGTAACGGATTTTTTACTGCCTGGCTTTCGGGCCGATAGCGCGCAGTACCGGCTATCAATGGCCTATGCCTAAGTGCGGATGAATTTTTAACAGCACGATTATTTCGTGGTCCGAAATTTGCTACGCCAAGGTAGTTTACGTTTTTACTGCGTGTGGTTAAGGGGGCGTATCCATGTGGTTAAAACGGACAAGATGAAACCTCAAAAGGAGCTGAATTGTGCAACTATCTCATTCTCACAGCATACCGGAGCAATACCATAAGCGCACTCAGGCTGGCAAGTCTGCGCAACCGAGCCAAGATGGCAGTGAAGTATCGGCAGACAAGTCTTTATCCATACGGTTAGAAGGTAAACAAAACCTGACGTACTTACTCAAGAGCGGTCACATCAGAGTTGCCAGTGAAGAAGAGATGAACAGGCTGAACCAGGATATGCATGGGCTAACTTTGGGTGCAAAAGACCTCGCGGTGCATTATCAAAGACAAGGTCAACAGCAAGACATGAGGGCAATGATCAAAATTGACGGTCAGGTCATGGCGTACCTGAGAGATGATGGTTCTTTTGCAGGCCACAAAGGCGTAGAGGATTTATTTCGACAAGCCGGCGGGGATATTAAAAAGTTGCAGTCACTGGTTGAACAGCAATACCCAAGAAGCGGTGAGGTTGAGGTTTTCGAATCAGGAGAAGGGCCGACTAATGCAGAGGTGTTTGAGCTGTTTAATGGACGTTCTTTTCAGGTTTTTATCAAAGAGCAGGTCGCAAGCCGAAAAGAGACAGAATATACTCAGCAGCTGGCGCAGGACGAGGCATACCGGCGTAAACTGATGTTCGATCAGAGCCCTCAAACGGCGGTGTTCCGTGTTGGCGGTGTAGTCGTTGGTAGCATGGATGAGAAGGGCTTCGCTGATGTTGGCCAGGCCCTGACGGCACTTGCCGATGAGCGCGGGGTTGAGCGAGCACAGCTGAAATCACTGTTCACGCTAGACTTTGACAGAACGCCGGATGAATACAAAGCCCTGCTCAGCGATGTATTTGGTGATGATGTACAGCTCGACACTTTCACTGTTGAGCAGGCGCCAAGCCGTGCTGAGGTGCGCCGTTTAAGCCAGTGAGCCCGGTAATTTTAATATGGCCCGCCTTTAGTTGACCTTATGACCGGAATTGACTCAGTGTTGAGCATCTACCGATAATATAAAAGGGCAGCTGTGGGCTGCCCTTTTATATTTGGTACGTGATTTCCATTTGGGTTACTGGCACACCTGGTGTGCCAGTAACGGTTTTGCAGGTTAGCGATAATAGGCCACTGAACACATGTCGCCAGTACAGGTTACGCCACGGTCGATGATCAATGTAAATAGTTGCTCAATGGTACTGACATCGATGTGTGACAAGGCGTTGTCGTACAAGTAGAGGTAGCTCAACTGACTGTTATTGGTTAAATCGAGAGACGTGATCCGGTTACTAGCCAGGTTTAAATCCACTAATGCATTATTACTTGAAGTGTCCAGCCCTGTTAGCTGGTTGTTTTCGGCCATCAGGGTATGCAATGCAGCACTTTGGGCGATATTAAGCTGAGCGATACTATTCTCTCTCACATCAGCGTAGGTGAGTGCAGTTTGACCTGAGACATCTAACGTACTTAGCTGGTTTTTGTAAACCGACAGGCTTTGTAAGGCCGAGTTGGCTGCCAGATTAAGCCGGGTCAACTGGTTGTAGTTGGCACTCATTGACTCGATTGCCGGATTTGCAGTGGTATCCAGTTGCGTCAGCAGGTTGCCGTCTACTTCCAGGGTAATGAGTGCCGGGGTCGATGAAAGATTAAGTTCTTTCAGCTGATTGTATACTGCCCGCAGCTCCGTGAGTGCATCATGACTGCCCAGCGTCACAGAGGACAATTGATTGTAGTTTACAAGCACTGAGCTAAGTGCAGGGTTGTTACTCAGGTCCAGTGTCGTGAGTTGGTTTGAACTTGCGCTCAATTCTTCCAGTGCTGATAACTCAGATAAGTCCAGCGATTTGAATTGATTTGAACTTATGTCTAATTCTTCCAGCTCTGACAGCTTTGATAGCTCCAGCATTGTGAGTTGGTTTGCACTTACATCCAATTTTTGTAGTTTTGAAAGCGCAGATAGATCCAGCTCTTTGAATTGATTGTTGTATATAACGAGGCTTTCGAGCGCCTCGATACCTGATAAGTTAAGCGATGTGAGCTGGTTACCGGAGGCGTAAAGCTCAGAAAGCGAGGGTGTGTTTGTAACTGATAGTGTTGTGAGCGAATTGTCTCTCAGATATAGGCCCTGCAATTCGGGTAGATCTGCAATACGTAATGTTGCCAGCTGGTTATTGCTCGCACTCAGCGTATTCAGCCTGGGATTGTTAGTAATGTCCAGCTGGGTGAGTTGATTATCAGATAAATAGGCGAATTCTAATAGCGCATTGGCAGATAAATCGATGTTGCTCAGTGGGGTTAGGCTGACGTCCAGATTGCGCAGCTTGGTATTATGTGAAAGGTCAAGGCTGGTAAGTTGTGCCCACCAGATAGACAGTTCTTCTAATTCAGGTACGCCTGACAGGTTCAAGCTGCGAAGCGGTACTTCCTGAAACCATACGTCAATGAGTTTAGGGTTAGTGGACAAATCCAGCGTTGTGATTGGCACTGAGCTCAACCCCAGAAGCTCCAGTTGTGGCAATTTGGATAGGGCCAGGTTGTCTAGGTAATAACTGCTTACCTTGAGCTCTTTTAGGTTGGGAGTGACAGAGACATCCAGCTGAGGTAGTTGCCCTGCATACACGGTCAGATGTTCAAGCTGTGTGTTATTGGATAAATCGAGCGCGTTAAGCTGCTCACTTTTAACCGACAACTTTTTAAGTAGCGGATTATGACCAATATCCAGGTTTTGTATGTCCCACGCCGTGACTTGCAGCTCTGTCAGCGAAGTCTGTTTAGAGATATCCAGAGTATCGAGTTGTGAGTCATATATTTTCAGTGTTTGCAGTGCCGTGTTGTTGCTTACGTCCAGTGCTGTGAGGGTGTTGCTTTCGATTTCAAAGTGAGTCAGCGCGGTGTTTTTTGATACATCCAGGTTCTGCAAATTATCTGCGAACACCGTGAGTGCTTGTAGGCCTGTATTTTGCTCTAGTGTAATGCTTGTCAGCTGGGCGCCCGACACCGATAGCTTTGTCAGTGCTTTGAGGTTTGAAAAATCCAGCTGGGTAAAACCATCACCAGAGACAGACAGTTCGATCAGTGCATCATTCACAGGAAAGCTCAGTTGTGTTAGCTGATTGTTTGACAGGTGAAGTGCGCCAAGCATGGGGTTGTGTGAGATATCTAACTCACGCAGCTGGTTGCCTTGTACATCGAGCTCAATGAGGTCAGGCAATCCAGACAAGTCCAGGGTGGAGAGTTGATTAAAAGCAAGCTGTAAATGGGTCAGAGCTGTATTATTGGACAGATCAATAGTGGTTAATGCATTGCCCTGCAGGTCCAGTGATTGCAGGTTCGGATTATTATTCAAATTAATGTGTGTTAGTGCATTGTCGCTAAGGGTTAGTGAGCGTAAAAGCGGGTTATTGCTCAAATTAATCTGTGTTAGTGCATTGCGCTGAAGGTCCAGTGACTGCAAGTGTGGGTTATTATTCAAACTAATGCTTTTTAGCGCGTTACCGGCCAGGATGATGCTTTCCAGCGCGGTATTTTTGCTGAGGTCAATTTCAGTAAGTTGATTATTGGTTACCCATAAATAGGTCAGTTGTGTTGCATCAGTGAGATCCAGGCTGGTCAGTGGGACGCTGATAAGAGAGAGCTCACGCAGCGCTGGGTTGTGCGACAAGTCGAGTTGACTAACTGCCACACTGCCTAGCCACAGATAGTTCAGCTTGGCATGGTCAGAGAGATCCAGGGTTGTTATTAACGTATTACTAAGACTCAAACCTTCAAGGTTTATATTCGTACTGAGATCGAGATTCGATAGCTCCTGACTGGTTACTGACAGAAAGGTTAGGTCCGGGTTGTTAGACACATCCAGCGCTTGCAATTGAGCAGAGTGCACTGATAGATCAGAAAGTTGCTCGCTCTTAGAGATATCCAGTACTTTAAGTTGCTCACTGGTTACTCTTAGATTTCTCAGAGCAAGGTTTTTGGATATATCTAATGACTGAAGTTGACTATCGTTTACGTGCAGGAATTCAAGTTTTGTGTTGTTTGATACATCAAGTGCCTCAAGCAGTGGGCTTGTGATTATTAATGTATGTAACGCTAAATTTTCTGAGATATCCAGATTTGTCAAACTGTCGCTAGACACGTCTAAAGACTGAAGCTTTCTAAAGTGCTTGATAGTGCCAGCGTTACTGATGGGTTGGTCACAGTATAAATTAGTCACTTCGTCAGCGTACTGATGGTCATTCTCGCGTGCTAAACATTGCGCAAGTGCCGGGTCCATATCCAGCTCGCTGAGTTTAAGACGGGGCTTAAACTGAATGTCAACAGTACAGGCAGCCTGCATGTTTTCAATGATATAGAGATTGCCATCCAGTGTGCCGCCACATCCGGTGGCTGAGTCTGTGTAATAGCCTTCGTCAGGTTCGAGCATTAAATTGATATAATCACCTTTGCGTACCGATTGTGTCGCGGGAGTGACTTTGCCAGAACCGCTAACATTGGTAGTCAGAGCAAGGGATTCAGCAGGTGTAGTGGGTGTTGGTTGGTTTGTGTTATCTGCGCTGTTACTGCCACCGCCACACCCACTCAAAATAAGGGAGAGTAGGGCGGCCGCAGGGAAAGTTCGTCTGTATGTCACTGGGTGCTCCAAAGACTTTTGTTGGTAAGTTGCCGCTTCACAGCTATCTGTAGGGCGCTGGTTTGGCAGTGTTTTTTGCTTATTGTAAGCGTGTCCCTGAAAATAAGATACCGTAAATGTAACGGTTTTGGGGTGTTGATTGGCTAATTGTTGGTTTCAGGGCGCTTTAGTGTAACATTTCTGGTTGGCTGGCTGCTCTAATGCCTACATACCATGCATTTGCAGTAAATCTCGCAGCTGAGATATCGCGTGCTGGCTAAACACTTTAATGCCGCTACGCGCCAGTAACGCTGCGGTTACCCCTGCGCCATTGGTTTTGACACCACTAAATGTACCGTCGTAAATTTGTGTACTGCCGCAAGAAGGGCTTCCCTGAGCAAGTACCGCATATTTTATTTGCTGCTGCTGGCACAGCGCCAATGCGTTTTCTGCCCCCTTAATAAACGGCGCTGTGACATCACTTCCATTACTTTCAACGACTCTGGCTGAGCCGTTGAGCACGTCCAGGCCTTGCCCTGTGATGATCTCCGCCGGGGCTCTTGGCGTGGGTAACCCTGCCGATACTTCGGGGCAAAGCACAACCAGCTTCATATTGGACTGCAGCCAATGTAAATCGGATTCGGGGATCGACAAACAACTGGCATTGTAGCGAACTTTGTTACCAAGCAGGCAGGCACTAACGAGTACTTTTTCCATCGGGGATTCCTTTTAAAACAGTCAGCGCAATATATGAATTTGGTAGGTTTTTTGTGTTGTATTGCAGTTAAAAATGCCCGACCGGTGCGAGCTTTTAAATGGCTTAGGGGTGTACGCTGGCTCCACCAAATTCTTCTGCCAGATAGTTGATTATCTCTATGGGATCAGTAATCGTATTGTCTTTGTCCAAAACCAATACAGGCAACCACTGCCTCTGTTCACCCAAGATCGCAACAACTTCACTACGCGGTTTTGGAAAGTCGATACGATGAATATCGATAGCACTTTCCCAATGCGGATTGACCGATAGCGCACCTTCTATTAACGCACAATGGGAACAAACCCACATTTTCCCGGGTCCATCCTCGAACGGCATTTTCAGCACAAATAATTTTGCTTTCATTGACTTAAATCGCATTGACACAAGTAATCATGGGGTAATCCTAACATGCTGATAAAACCAATAAAACAGCTGGTCGAAAAGCCCGATATTGATTAGCGTAGCTCACGGTTGCTTTGTTTCGCAGGGAGAATTAAATCAGTGAGCCCACAGATTATGTGGGCTCATCGTTTTGCATAAGAATGATAGATTGCCCTCAAGCAGGTTCACAGTGGAATTTTTTGTAATATCAGGTTGTACAGGTAATGATTTTCTCGCTCAGTTCGTCTGACCGTCATCAGCGCCTGCTCTTGTGCGCTTTTACGCGTAAACAGACCATCTTTTTGATTTAATGGATGATCCGGAAAGTACAACTGAGTCAGTAAGGAGTCGTAACCCAGCTTGGTAGCTTTCAGGTGAATGTGGGGCGTGCGCTGGCTACGGGCATTGAGCGGGTAGGCGCCGGGAAATACGGTTTTGAAGCGAAATCGCCCTTGTTTACCACTTTGAATTATGGCCCATGCCTGGAAGTGCTCATCGACAGGGGCTTCGCTGGTATCGTGAGGATGATGGTACTTTCCAAAGGTATTGGCTTGCCACAGGTCTAACGTGACATCTTCAATGGTATTTCCCTCATGATCAAATACTTGTCCGGCAATTTCAATATGCGTACCCTGAGCTACACCCGTTTTTCCCGCCACCCGGGTCAGGTCGGCATCTTGGTCTTTTTGTGGGGTTATGGGGTAGTAGGGTCCCTCCATTTCTCTGGGAGTCAGTATCGTTTGCGCTTGTGCAGCGCCTGCAAATGCACCTGCCAGCGTGCCCGTGGCAAGGTTTTTAATAAAGTGACGTCTGGAGTTATGCGACATAAAACACCTGAGTTTGCGTTGTTATTTACTAATCAGCATAGAGTGCTGCGAACAGAGGTGTCTTATCAAAAAGCTATTTTTACTTAAAATAGATTTATATTTGGAGTAGATCTGACAATAACAAATTGTAATATATAGTTTTATTTTTTAACTATGCTATTTGTACGAACGACTGAGTCTGAGAGTCAGTTTAGGTTTTGCCTCAATAAAATGTACTTTTCTATGTGTTTTTGTCCTTAACGTATCCACAGTTCAGGCTTTTTCGGCTACCAGATAAGTGTGAACCTCTGGATATTGGTCGAACTCTAAATGTCTGATAATGCAGCCTATGTCTATGAGCAATTGTAAGAATCCAGTGACGCCAAGCGACGAATAGTAAACCTCTGGCCCCATAGCATTATTTGTGTGACAACCTACTTGTGTTGTGCCACCAAATGAAAATATAAACACGCCTCCAGGGTTGAGACTGTCTACTATCTTAGTCAGCACCTGCCTCTGCGCCGACAAAGGTATATGCCAGATACTGTCCCATGCTGTTATAAAATCATATTTATGTGGCAACATGTAGGTGCAAATATCACCCTGGACAAAAGAAATATCTGGATGCTTACGCCTTGCCAGAGCGAGCATCTCTTCTGAAATATCTAACCCAGTTGGCTTAAAGCCTTCATTGATCAGTAACTCGATAAAACGACCTGTGCAACCGCAGCCAATATCCAGCGCGTTGCCGCGATGTTTAACAAAACTAATCGCCCTTTTATGTTGTGCAATGCCATTGTTCATATCAAACTCCTCACGCTCCCAGAGGTGGGTTATTTGATTGTAGGCTTTTCCTATTTCTTTTGGTTTCATGGCTGGTTTCCTGAAAATAAAACGACCTATTAAAGAACACAGGTTTAGTTGTAATTGCTTCAAAGAAGTCAAAACAACTAATCAGGTGCCTCCAAATCCGCCTATAACAAGCTGTGACGAGGGCTGAAATACCGTCAGGAAGGACGGTGTTTGTTGTGGTCTTTGTCAGAGATAAGAACCCATAATGAGATTTCACAACTAAGTTGGCAACACTTTAGCGTATCGATAGTGACTTAGCCTGGCTCGGTCGTTTCTTGTCTCAAGCACCCGGAATCCAGCTTACCCTGCGGGCTAATTACACAACGCACGGCAATAAACAAGCATACGGTAATAGACACACTCATCATGACCCAGACGGCTATCATGATCATCACTTGGTATTTGATGGCGACCATGGGGCTGGCGCCGCCGAGGATCTGGCCGGTCATCATGCCGGGTAACGACACCAGGCCGGTGGTGGCCATGGTCGCCAGAATGGGCGCAAGTGCCTTTTGCAGCGCGTTTTGTACAAAGGGTAAAGTGGCATCGCGTACCTGTGCCCCCAGCGACAGTGCAGCCTCATATTCAGGCCAGCGGGTTTTAAAGGCGTCGAAAAAATGTTGCAGGCAAACGATGTTGGCATTAAGACTGTTGCCCAGCAACATGCCCGCCAGCGGGATCAGGTACTGAGCATGGTAATAGGGCGTTGGCTGGATAATCACCAGAGTGACAAAGCTTAACAGGGGTAAGAGTCCGGCACACAATCCGGTAAACACGGCCACAAATAACGGACGCCTGGGCAGGCGGGCTTTACTGAGAATAGCGCTACTGCCGATGAGCAGCATCACCAATAACCAGATGAGGTTCACCCAGAGATTATTGAGGGTAAACAGGTATTCCAGATACAGGCCGACCAGTAATAACTGAACGACCATGCGGATCAGTCCAATAACGGCTTCTTTGCCATTATTGAGCTGATACAGCGCGTTGATGGCAAAGGGCAGCAGCAGGGTCAGGCTAAACAAGCCCAGCTGCCACCACTGAATGTCGATTACCTGTTGCATCTGGGTGTCTGGCTATTATAAGTGTTTTTATTACAGTCGATTATTACACAGACAGCCATTTAAAATCATCCAGTGACTTTGCTTGCTAAAACCACGGTACGCGCTGTTATTGCAAATCACTCTGCCAGTAGCCTGCTTACCCGGGCATGCTCGGCTTTCGCTTCAGCCATGATTCGGTCGATCAAGACCTCAACGGGTTCGATGTCGCGGATCATCCCCTGTGACTGGCCAATAAACTGGACGCCGTGTTTCAGGTCGCCCCTGATGGTGGCGGCTTCCAGCTTTTCGGTGGCGGCGCCAAAGAGGGTCAGCATACGGATTTTGTCGAACTGCGCCAGTAAGCCCAGTAGTAATTTCCACAGCGGCATATCGACCATTTTTGAGGCTTTAAAGGACTTAAAAACGGCCACTATGGGATTCATCGGGCGGCGGGTGGCTGTTTCTGCCATCGGGGTTTTCATTACCCGGGCGTAGAGGCCATCGAAGTTTTTAGAGTAAATGGTGTCGGCGACCTTTTTATCGACCACCGCCTGTTTAACATTCTGGTGCACCGGGCTTTGTGTGCTGGTTGCCAGACGGGAGCCCATGGCAACGGCATCGGCCCCCAGTGCCAGAGCAGCCAGCAAGCCTTTGCCATCGGAAAATCCACCTGCTGCAATCACCGGAATATCGACCAGCTCAACAATGTTGGGTACCAGGCACAGGGATGTGACTTCACCCCCATGTGCGGCGGCTTCGTGGCCAGTTACCAGCAGGGCATCTGCGCCACTTTTTTGCGCGGCCAGCGCATGCTTTTCGGTCACGACGGTGGCGATGGTTTTGCCGCCATAGCGTTTTACGCCTTCCACTATCCAGTCGCCTTTACCCAGCGAAAAGTTAATCACCGGCACTTGCTCTGCCAGCGCGACTTTGGCGTTTTCTTTTGCGCCGGGCATCAACAAAGTGATCCCAACGCCAAAGGGCTTATCGGTGAGGGTGCGAATTTTGGCAATGGCCTGACGGGTTTGTTCCTGGGTCAGTGGCCCGGTGGCTAAGATCCCCAGGCCACCGGCGTTCGAAACTGCTGCAACAAGTTCAGGGACTGAGATCCAGCTCATGCCGGGTAAGATGATGGGTTTGTTTATGCCCAGTAGGTCGGTAATACGTGTGTTCATGTTGATGACTTAAACTGGTCTGATGTGTTGTAAGCATACCGGGAAAATCGTTTGGAATAAAAGCGAATAATGTGCCAAAGCGCACATTTAATGGCTAGGGCGTTTTCTCTTGCACAGATAGTTGTCTTTCTTTTTGAGTATCCGCCTTTTTCTTTCGCTTCTTTTTTAGCCGTTTGAGCTCGGCTTTCTTTACATGTTTTGCAATCCATTTCGTCATTTTTCCCATCAGCATGGGCGGAAAGTCATGACCCAATCCTTCAACCACTTTAAGCCGTGCTTTGCGGATCTCTGCAGCAGTTTGCTCTCCTGCTGTGAGCGGAAAAATCGGGTCGTGGGTACCGTGGATCACTAAGGTGGGCGCTTTAATCCGGGTCAGCAGATGACGTCGGTCGCCACTGGCGGTGATGGCGGCCAGCTGGCGTTTAAATCCCGCCGGATTGTGGGCCCGGTTGATATGCATAGTTGCCTGTTCACGCAGGGTGTGTTCATCGCGCGGATAGGCCGGACTGCCAATCAGCTGGTTGAGCCTGACATTATAAGAAATCGCAGCCTGCCGGCAGTTGTTGCGAGGTGTAATACGTGCCAGTTTAACCAGTACGCCCAGGCTCTTACCGGAGATTAACTGGTTGTTGGAATTAGACATAATCGAGGTCAGGCTGAGTATTTTTTTGCGGTGTTTGGCGGCCAGGATCTGCGCAATCATTCCCCCCATTGAAGCGCCGACCAGATGGGCCTTTTTGATTTTCAGTGCTTTCATCAGTGCCAGCACATCGTTCGCCATATCTTCGAGCGAGTAGGGGGCTTGTTTACCAAAGGGAACCTTGCGGCGCAGCCAGGTTTTAAACAGATTAGGGGTGCCGAAGTCGTCAAGGTGACTCGATAACCCGCTGTCGCGGTTATCGAAGCGGATCACTCTGAAGCCTTTGTCTGCCAGGCCAAAATACAGTTCATCGGGCCACACCGTCATTTGTGCACCCAGCCCCATTATCAGAATAATGGCTGGCGCATGTCGGTTACCACAGTCCTGATAGCTCAGGGTCAGGCCGGTTGACGTTTTAATGCTGCGCATAACGTTTTTAGTGCGACTCTATAGTTAAGAAAAAAGTATAGCCCATAGAGAGTTACAATCTTTAGCTGAAAGCGAAATGAACAGAAAATTTTTTACTTAAAAAGTAAAAAATAGACTTGCGTAGGACAGAGAATACATCAATAATCAGCGCGCCACAATTGGTGGTTATTTAAACTAATATCAGGAGTAAAAAAAGTATGGCAAGCAAGCGCAGCCAGTCGCACGAACATCTGCGTGGCGACATTAAAGACAATGCCTTAAAAGCATTGGTAACCAGCCCACTGTTTAAAAGTAAAGTAGAGAAGAGCAAAAAGGGTAAAGGCAGCTACCGCCGTAAAGACAAACATCAGGGCCGAGAGCCTTACCTTATGGCAGCTTAGGCGAGCAATAAGATAAGGCTTTCGACAAACGAGCGTTATGTGACTAAGCTTGTGGCTGACTAAATAATAAGGAGCAACCAGATGGGATTATTAAGTGGGTTATTAGGCAATGCCAGCGAAGTTGATAGCGACGAGTTGGATAAGCTACTCAACGATACCCTGATTGACGGGGAAAACGTGGCACAAGCGTATAAAGTGATCCGGGATATGTTTGTGTTTACTAACAAACGCCTGATCCTTATCGACAAACAGGGGGTCACTGGCTCTAAGGTCGAGATGCTGAGTATTCCGTACGGTAAAATCACCAAGTTCAGTAAAGAGTCGGCGGGCCATTTCGACCTGGATGCGGAGCTAAAAATTTGGATAGGTTCTGAGCCCGAGCCGCTGACTAAAGAGTTCAAAGCCGGTGATAACATTAATCAGGTTTATAAAATTATTTCACAATATTGTTTGTGACATGCCAACAGTTTATTGGCAGGCCGCTATGCTAAGGCAGAAGATCTGCTGTACTGTCATAAACTCATCGCTAAGTACGACACTCTCTCCAAATTAAGCAGCCAGCATCATTTTCTCAAAAACTGAAGTTGGCTGCATAAATATCAATCGCTGTATTTGGCTTATGGTGTGTACATAATACCAATTGCACTTAACATCTGTTCAATTTTAAGGAGCAAATATGACGCTAACGGCGTTAAAAATTTCGCATTTAGAACAACTAAATAGCAAAATTTTCTCCTGGTTAGCGACGATATTTTCTCGCCTCAAAATAGAACACTCAATTAAGCAAATTGGTATAACATTGCCAGACCAGTATCAGCCCTCGTTTATTGCTTTCTATATCTTGTCTCAGTAAAGACGTAGCGTAAATCTTAGCATGCACTTGGCTGAGTGACCTGTATGTAATTAAAGCTTATATATGGGCGCCGGTTATGAGCAAGCAGGCGGAACGACTCACCTGAATTAAAGCGAATACCGTCATCGCTGTGGCCATGATGATAGAACAACAGCTGAAGTGGCAGACCACACACCCTTCATCAGATCCATGTGGACATTTTGGTGGTGAAATTTTAGTCAAAAATTGCGGCTGAATGTTTGTAATTGGGCCGAAATAGACTAATACTTTAGTTGTTCTTAAATTGCTTATTTTTGTTAAAAAGAGGATAGTTGAGCGATGCAGATATCAGGTGGAAATTAATTTTCTTTTTATTTCATTGGTTTACATTTTTTATTGTATCTGTGGCTAATTTTAATTGCGATATTGTAATTGAGTATTGATAAAGGATGTAGATTAATTTACATTGGTAGGGATAACTTGATTATTGTTAATTGTACAGTTTTTGTCAATTATGTTGTTGATATTTGAGGAAAAATATGGAAAACCTTGCGCTCGAGAGCATATTGGTCTCTGAGTTGAGCACTCATGGTGGTTCTGAAGTCTTAAAACGGGATGACTTCGAGTATAAAACGCTGTTCTTAAACTCGATCGAAATGGATCCTGAGAATCCTCGTTATTTACCCGTTAAGTTAATTTCAGATCATCACGCTAAGAGTTACTTGAAGCGCATGCTTAGTAAGGCAAACTTGATTGAAATATATAAGCCCAGGGAACAGGTTTTAGTTGGCTATGGTTGCTTGGTGAACTGCATTGAAAGCGGCACTTATGAACACAGCCTGGCGCATAAAAACTTTAAGTCTATTGCCGATTTGGCGGACAATATTCAACGTTCAGAAGTGATCCAGGTGCCAACTGTCTATCCCCACAAAGATGTGTATCGGATTTTAACTGGGCACCGGCGGTTTCTGGCCATGGTCTACAGCCAGGGCATTGAAGGTGTTGGCCAGTTTAAAGTTTATGACTCTGAACCATTATTTAAAAAGGTTAAGCAATTTCAGGAGAATACCAGTCGGGAAGATCTGGATGCCTATGGTAAATTGAGTGCTTATATCGATGCAAAACTTGAGTTGGATACCTTATCTCAGGCGCGTCTGAAAGTCGGTGAGAAAGCGCTTACGGTCAGAAGTCAGGTTGCAATGCTAGGCGTTTCAGCTGGCAAGTTTGATAATTACAATGTACTAACCAGGTACCCATGCGTTGTTTCGCTTTATCAAAAAGGGTTAAGCAAATCCTTTAAAGCAGTAAAAAAAGTCGTACTGAGAATTGAAGAAGAGTATCGCGCTAAGTCTGGTTTTGATAAGAAAGTGTTCAACAAAACCGAGAAAGACGAAATAAATGATTTGATTTACAGCGCACTGACTGGTAGTAAGTCAACGCAAAGAAATATCATTCGAACAAAACCCATTCATTCTCCCTTAGTGGTTAAGCAGTTACTACAATCGGATATTACCGCCATGGACATGGGGGTCGACTGGTCCCAGGTGAATTGGCACTGCTCTCAGGAAGTTGATGATGTACTTGGGAAAGTTATTAAGAAACTTGAGCAGCTGCAACTAACAGTCGAATAAGATAGGGAGCAGGTCTGATTTCAGACGGCTTCAGTATGACATTCAGGGGTTTTCATAAAAGAACAGCGCCACGACTCACGGCGTGACGTTTTCCTGTCAAGGAGAACACATGCCATGAGGTTTCTGTTGTCAAGCGGTGGCGAAAGGTACCAGGTGTCGCATCTTGGATGGCAGGACACGCTCTCAGTACCTGCCAGGTATGTCATATGCCATCGCTTGACCATTTCACCTTGTTATCGCTGTGGTTTGATCTTCTCCAGATTGGCTACTGAATTAAGTGGTTCAGGATAAGAGTCGAACGATACACCCGCAGCGAAGCATTTTCGGTTTACACATTTACCTTTGCCTCGTCAGCGAATAAATTTTTCCGTACATGCTCATAGACTTCAATGTCAAGAGCCTGCCAAGCCTTCATATCAAGCAACGCATTGAGCTGCAAGAGAACTTGTAAAGTCACAACCAAAACGCTTGGTCAAGAAGTGTTTCGGTTGTGAGAGTTCATGGAATTTGAAACGGTCATGTATGCCTTCTTTAGGGCGATGTGTTGGACCTCAGACAAGCCCGAAGTGCGGATCGAGCTTTGCGGCTAAATTTTCAGTTCACCTGCTAACACGGTAATACTCATGAAATAAAAAAGGTACAGTATTACCTTACATATTAGACGAATCAAGGTTTCGAAATCACCACACTGATGTCATGTGTGGTGCTGCATTTCGAGGGAAAAGCTCCGCTGAGCAGAGAGATAGTTGCCAAATTTAGCGGGCTCGTTGTTGCCTTCTAAGTGTGAAAGAAACAATGATATACGAAAATTACTATTGGCCAAAAGTCTAATATTGGTTGCTTTGTTTTGTCGGTAGAGTGTTTTTCAGACAATTATTTGCAATATGCGGCCCGTCATCAAAATTTAATAGAGTACAGGATGTGAGTTCTTACTAAGGCGGAAAGCGTATGATTACTAGGTATTACCTAGTCAATTGTTACTTAATGTTTGCATTAGATGTTCTTTGTGTAAATAGTATTTGCAATAATGTGTTGGCATGTTTATATTACTTTGGTAGTATCGTTTCAGGGAATTTTTTGATGTTACTGCTAATAAACGCAACGCGATTCCCATTGGTATGTTCGAAAATATTCATCAAACATTAGCAAAGGAAGTGTGTCATGAATAAAGATTGTATGTATCAGTTATTGAAAATGGCATACGAGTTTGGCTATTTGGATTGTGAGAATGGCAACATGTTAAGCTCTGGTCTGTTAGTAGAACATTTCCTGGAATGTGCTCACGACATAAATGAAATTGAACATTTAGAAACACAACTACAGCAATTAAAGAGTACAAGTATGTCTCACCGGTGAGACAAATCTAGATAATGCAAATGCTGAGTCATTCTACCTCAGGGATGTTGCAGGGGACCATAAGTCGTCAAGACAATAAATGCATCACGTGATCTGAACAATGGGATTTAGGTTGAGATGTGACTTGTTGGTTATCCATTTATGTTCTGTCAGGAATTGATTGATGAGTCAAGAAGGATACGAATTGTGAAAAATGAAAAAGTGCAACCCCTTCATCTGGCTTCTGTTTTATTGGAGCGTGTTAGGCATCGGGAACGGAATGATAGCCCTTTGTTTATTGATGATAATAATGAGATATCAGGTGCAGCATTTGTTGGGAATCTTAACCTTTTAACCACGAGCTGTTTAGCTGACACAGCAGACCATCGAGTCGTGATTTGTATGAATGACTCAATTGCACTGGCGTTAAGTTTTTATGGCGTAATGCTGGCCGGTGGTATCCCCATTGTGATTAACCCCAGGCTTAGAGCTGAATCTATATCTTATATTCTCGCGGACAGCGACGCCAGATTGATTATTTCTGATGAAGAGTATCGTGAAAAATTTGAAAATATGCAGCATAGCTCAGCTTTGTTGCTACACAAAGAAAATAACTTCTTTCGACACTCACAATTAATATTTTCATTGGACTGTCAATTAAACGCAACACAAAATCCAATAAATGGAGTTGTTTCGACACAAGGACATTGCTTTTGGCAGTATACCTCGGGAACTTCCGGAGACCCTAAAGCCGTGATGCACACGCATGAGGGGATACTGGATATGTGTGAGCAATTTGCAGGTCACTATTTACAAATAAATGAAGAAGATATCATCTATTCCATACCTAAAACGTTTTTTGGGTATGGAATGGGAAATAGCCTGATATTTCCACTTTATGGAAATTGTACAGCCTTACTTACTCAGCAATGGCCTTCTGTTGATAAGATCCTTTCCAATATTAAACAGCATAAGCCTTCATTGCTTTTTGGCGGTCCGGCGATATATAAAATGATGTTGGATGATCCCAGAACTGCCGAAGTTGTCAATATTCCAAGGTTATTTTACTCTGCAGGTTCGCCATTATTAAAACAATTGCACGAAGAGTGGTTTGCAAAATATGATAAATATATTATAGATGGCATTGGTGCAACTGAAGTTGGACATGTATTTATTGGAAACGATATCAGTAGTCCAAAATTTGGTAAAGTGGGTAAATGTTTACCTGGATATGAGTGTAAGTTATTGGCAATAGAAGGTTACCCAAAGCATACTGGGATTCTGTGTGTTAAAGGCGGATCTGTTGCGGCGGGGTACTGGAACAAAGCCGATAAGCAGGAGGAAAAGTTTTCTGACGGTTGGTATATAACAGGAGATATTTTTTCGGTTGATGAAGAGGGAAATTATGAATTTATTGGTCGTGAAGATGATTTATTCAAAGTTAAAGGAAGATGGGTTGAACCCGTAAAGATAGAAAACTGGTTGTTGAGTAAATATTCATGTATTTCGGAAGCGGCTGTTGTACCTTTCCATGAAAATTATGATGTTCAGTGTGCTCTATTTATTGTACTGGGTGAGAGTGCGATTTGTAGCACTCAATTTGAGTCCGAGTTGAGGGGAGATTTGTCAAACGGACTGCACTCATTTGAAGTCCCGAGACAAATACATTTCTTAGAGTCACTCACAAAAAATGACAATGGAAAATTAGAACGCAAGAAGTTAATTGAAAAAATAACTCTACATAATTAATGACTAACACGGTGATATCAGAAAATGTTATTTGAAGAAAATAAAATAAAAACAATTCAAAGTGATGACTCGATTGGTGCGGGTAACTTTATACACAAACTATTGGAGTACAGCACCGATCCGGACGCTACTTGTATTTATCAAGACAAAGCAATACTTGATCATAACGGCAAATTGAAATCAGAATTTTCCTTAAATGAAATTGTAGAGAACGCCAACTATTGGTCGAACCTATATTACTCTCAGGGGATCAAGAAAAGAGAACCTGTGTGTTTATATTTGAACGATAACTTCAACTACTTTATTCATTATTTAGCATTAAATCAGATTGGTGCCATCCCTGTTTGCATTAATCACAATCTAAGTACAGAAGTGACAGCTGAATTTATAAAGAGAATTGGCTCAAAGGTATTAATTACCGAGCAGTCGATCAATGAGCAAGCTGAATCTATTAGACATGAAATAGGCACAGATTTTAAAGTGCTCAGATTGGAACTCTTGCTTATCGGTGAATCAATTGACTTTAAAACCGAGTTTAATCATAACGATGATGATGTAGTCCTCTTAGCTCACACTTCAGGTACAACCGGAATTCCAAAAGGTGTTATCTTTACACATAATAGCTTGTATTTTGGAGTCAAAGAGCAGCTGCATAAACAGGTAGGTACCAGAATATTAAGTAGTTTGCCGCATTCACATAGCTCTGCGATTTCAGTGTTGATGTCGAGCCTAATGCGTGGCGCTACCGTCTATATTCAAAGCAAGAGAGAGCCAAAGGAAATTGAATCCAGCGTGGCAAGCTTTAAGCCTGATATGGTAGTTGCTTTTCCAAAAACTTTTGTAGACCTATGCCGGGTAGAGTTGAATGCAGAGAATTTTGATTCTGTATCATACTGGTTAAGTACTGGTGATGCGAATCATGAGCCACATATTCGTAAGTTAGTTGCCTTGGGAAATTGTACGATAAAGGGTGAAAAACTAGCGGGTTCCATTTTTATTGACAACCTGGGCTCGTCCGAATTTGGTTTCGCCATGTTTAGAAATATTCACACGCCAAAGTCTAATAATTATAAGCGTTATATTGGTAAGCCATTTGACTGGGTGCAGGCTGAAGTGCTGGATGAGCATGGTAATGCACTAGAGCCAAATGAAGTGGGTATGTTGGGCGTATTGTCTGAAAGTGTGACTGTGGGATACTGGAATAATCACTTGCTTACCGAGCAAAATAAGGTAAATGGCTATTGGCTTACAGGCGATTATGTCTATAAAAACAAAGTGGGTGAGTTTTTTCATGTGGACAGAATATCTGATAAGTTAGAAACCCGTGAAGGTCCAATGTACAGTTGTCAGGTTGAAGAGCTAATTCTGGGGCAATATGACTGCATTTTTGAGTGTAGTATTATAGGTGTACCTGATGGTGGTCAATACCAAAAGGCTGTCTTATTGGTTGAACCCAAATCCGGTTGTAGTTTGAGAGATACTTTACTACAAGAATTGAATGAAATGCTGGTCAAGGAAAATATTCCGACTTTGAGTGCGATTAAGCTGGAACCCGGCTACGAGAATATAGGTGCGACCGGCAAAAAGCTAAAGCGTGTACTAAGAGAATCAGTATCAATATGAATGCCGTTCTCGAAGCCAATACCCAATATACATTAGTTAACTTTAATATATGTCCCTACGGGCAACGTGTATTACTGGGACTAGCGTTAAGTGGTGTTTCCTATAAGCACATCAGTTTGCATATCTATGAAGAGAAACCTGATTGGTTTATAGATAAAGTGAAGTGTGGAAAAGTACCGGCTTTATTTGTAGAGAGTCAAAATGGAAAAGATACGGATAAGAGTGCATTTACAATTTCTGAATCACTTGCGATTTTGTATTATTTGATGGAGTTGACACAATGCACTTGGTTTCCAGGTAGGCTGGAGCAAGATTGCAAGCACAGAGAACTGATATTTTTTGCCGATGATATTCACTCGAGTCTAAAGTCTTTTTTTACGGCTGAAGAGAGTCAGCGAAAATCACAGTTAGATAAAGTGCATCGTCAACTCTCAACTCTTGAAAATGTTTTTACCGATTTATCAAATTATGAACCATGGATGATGATAGACATTGTATATGCGCCACTGTTCAATTTGATAAAAGAGTTAGAAGAAATTTTTAATGTTGAGATGCTAGCTCAGTATCCGGAACTTGAACACTGGTCAAACAATTTGTTAATGAGTGAAGTTTTTAACTCTATATCTGATGTAAGCTTTTCTCAAAACTTACGCGGGTTTATCTCAAATTGTAGGGCGTAAAATATGACAGGGCGTGATGGAAAATATGCAAGTTAACATAATAGAAAAACAAGACATTTCCAGTGTCGAACCCGAAAACCTTTCGGATTATAAGGAGTATGGCGAGCTACTTAATTCTTCTTCTAAACTGGTAGAGTCATTAGTTAGTAATGCTGAGTGTGCAAAGTTAGAAATATTAGCGAAGAGCGATCAGGAACTAGAAGAAGCCGTTATAAAAATAGCACAAGGGGTTGCTGAGTTATCCGAAGAATTTGTCAATGAAGAGTATCAGCAGTCAAAAATCGGTAATATTGTAGATAAGACTCATAAACTCTCAATAGTCACTGATTTAGCAAGTAAAGATTTGTTGGGTATTAAAACTTTTGGCGCGATCTCTGAGCAAGATGGAGTCACTGAGTATGCCAGTCCTGTGGGTGTCATATTTGCGATAGTACCTTTGACGAATCCGATCCCCAATTCGCTGTACAAGATACTTAATGCTATCAGGACAAGAAACTCAATCATTATCAGCTATCCCAAGAAAACGGTTTCTATCGGTTTACGGCTTATTAAGCTCGTTAACTCGATTTTGTCCAACCTGAACTTCCCGAAAGACCTGGTTCAGGCATTACCTTTAACTTCAAGTCGAGAGCTTGTGCAACAGGTGATGTCTCACCCTGGTATTGATTTAATTCTTGCAACGGGAGGCTCTTCTTTGGTCAAAGCGGTTTTAAGTTCTGGTAATCCAGCCTATACCGTAGGACCGGGAAATGTCCCAGCCTTGATTTTCGACGATGCAGACTTAGGCCATGCCAGTCGCTGTATTGTAAAAAGTAAAGCGTATGATAATGGCATTATATGTGGTTCAGAAAGTAACTTGATTGTTGATAGCCGAGTGTATACGGCATTAATAAAGGAACTTGAACAGAGCGGGGCAGCGGTACTTTCTGAATCTGAAAAAGAAAGAGCAACGCAAATGTGGTTTGAGGAGCAAGGCGGGTTGAAAACCTCTATGGTTGGAAAGCCTGCGCAATATCTCGCTGTGATTGCGGGCATTGAACGTGATTATCTGATCAGAACATTGGTTATTCCATGCCGGGCGAAGGAAGTGGAATATTACTGCTGGGAAAAGCTTGCGCCAGTTATGTCGATATTAAATGTTCATCAATCACAGTTAATCAGTGTCGCCGAGAAATTGTTGTCTATGGATGGTGAAGGCCATACCGCTGCGATCCACACGATGAATAAAGAGACCGAGTTAGAGTGCGCTGAAAGGTTGTCGGCAGGAAGAATATTGGTCAACTGCCCTGCAACATTCGGAATGATGGGTGTCACGAGTCACTTACCCATTTCGTTTATGCTGGGGAGCGGCACTTGGGGAAGTTGTATTTCAACTGATGCGATTACTTGGCGTCATTTATTAAATATTAAGCGTCTTTCTCACTATAAAGAAAATCCGATTGTAAACTTATATTAATACGAGAGAAAATAACAATGGAATCCGTACAAGCACTTAATAAGATAAATCGCATTGCATTTAGTTTCTATACGGCAGGTACATTTGCTGCTGCAAGTAACTTAAAAGTATTTGAGCACCTTGCAAAGCCTGGTTTGAGGCCAACTGAACTCAGTGAGAAAGTGAATATTCACCCACAAGCTGCTCAATATCTGCTGAGTGCGTTAGAGTCACTTGAGTTAGTAGAACAGGCTGACGGGGTATATTCAAATTCAAAATTCGGTCAATATTTACATTCACAATCTGAAGTTCCCATGTCATTTGCCCAACATGACTATTATTTTTATCGTATGTGGGAAAACTTACCTGATGCACTGAGAGAGTTTAGTCCTCGTCACGAGCAGACATGGGGAAAAAGCGCGTCAGACCTTTATAAGTCTATATATGGTGATGAAGAAAAACTTAGAGACTTTTTTAAGTTGCTTGACTCATATAACGTTCCAATTGGCCGGCTAGCAGCTGAACGCATTGACTTTAGCAAATATAACAAAATTCTCGATTTAGCTGGGGGGACTGGCTCTTTCTCCGCGGAAGTTGTTAAGCACTATGAGAACTTGTCAGGAGTGGTATTGGATTTGGAACCAGTACGCATGTTGTCAGAGGAGCTAATTGAGCGGAATGAATTACAGGGACGATTTGAATTTACTGTAGGCGATATGTTCAATGGTGAATATCCACAGGGCGTCGATGTGATATTCCTCAGTTATATCTTACATAACTGGGATGATGAAAAGTGTGTTGAACTATTGAAACACTGTTATAACAATTTACCTGAAAACGGCATATTAGTTATCAGTGAAAAAGTGCTTAACAATGATCACTCCGGAGATTGGTGGGGTGTGATGATGTCCTTACAAATGCTGATTGCCTTTGAACCTGGTGCAAAAGAACGCACATTAGAAGAATACCAAGATTTGCTCCAACAGGCAGGTTTTAAACATTCAGAGCTGGTTCAATTGGATGCGCCTAGAGATCTACTAATTATTTATAAATCAATATAGGAATAGGAAACGACAATGAGTAGTCAACCAAAATTGAGCCGTATTGGCGTACCATTTGATATGAAACCTGAAGATGAAGGGGTATTGCTTCCTTGGTCTCGAGCCAGCGAACAGCTAAACGAATCGGTTATTTACTGGGTATGCACAAGTCGCAAAGATGGACGTCCACTAGCGGTCCCTGTTTGGGGCGTATGGAAAGATGAAACCTTTTATATGCGCATGAACCCCTATACCCGGACAAGAACTAATCTGGATGAAAATCCGAATGTCGTTGTCCATCTTGAAAGTGGCGAAGATGCCGTGATTTTTGAGTCTGTTGCGGAAAAAATCACGGATGAAGAACTACGAACCAAGGTCGCAGAAGCATTCGATGAAAAGTATGACTTCCCACAACCTAGTGCTGTGTTTTATCAGGCAAAACCAATTACAGCGATGTGCCAGCTATGTCATGGTGTCGGAGAGACCGCAGCAAATGAATACAGAGCCTCAGGTACTAAGTATCGCTGGGAATCTGGTGAAGATCGCACATAATCATACTGGGAATGAGAACGAATGAATAAACTAATCGATTTTGCCATTAATTACCCAAAGCGAATTTTTTTGCTTATGGGACTAATTATTTTTGGTATTGCTGCAACAGGTACAAATCTGGTCATTGATACCGACCCTGAAAACATGTTACCTGAAGACAATTATGCGCGTGTTATGCATAACACAGTCAAAAAAGAGTTTGATATTCATGACGTAATTGTCGTAGGTGTTGTCAATAAAACACACCAAAATGGTATTTATAACCCAGAGACGCTGAAGAAAATAGAGCATTTGACACGCAACATTGAAAAGATCGAGGGTGTTGTTAGAAAAGATGTGATGTCTCTATCTACTTCAGATAATGTCACACAGGGAGCCAATAAAGAACTGGTCTTTAAGTGGTTGATGAAAACAGCACCCGTCACAAATGATGATGTTGCTGCATTAAAACGCTATGTCGACCGCCTGCCTTTGGCAAGAAACACCATAGTATCTGGCGATGATAAAGCGGCAGGGATATTCGTTCCTATTGTTGCGAAGAAAGAAAGTTATCGTATATCTCAAGAAATTCAGGCAATTATCGAAGAGCTAAGCGGTGGTAACGAAGAGTTCTACTTCACTGGTATACCTGTTGCCCAAGACACGTTTGGCGTTGAAATGTTTGAAGAAATGGCGGTAGCAGTACCCGTTACTTCTGTTTTACTGGTACTGGCCATGTTCATCTTCTTCAGAAACATAACGCTTGTATCTGGCCCGGTATTAATGGCTCATGGTGTTGTAATTGCAACGATGAGTTTATTAGTTGCAACGGGTAACACGGTTGCGATTATGAGTTCACTGATCCCGATCTTCCTAATTCCAATAACGATTGTTGATTCTGTTCATATTATTTCCGAGTTTTCTGACCGTTATGATCCTCAGAAAAAAGTGAAAGAAGTTATCGGCAAAGTGGTTAAAGAACTCTTCCGTCCTATGCTATTTACTTCGCTGACTTCAGCTGTTGGTTTCGCATCACTGGTGTTTACACCTATTCCTCCAATTCAGGTATTCGGAATCTTCGTTGCCTTCGGTATTATGCTGGCCTTTATTTTTTCCGTGACTTTCATTCCTGCATTCATTGTGAATATGAAGGAAGAGAGCCTACAAAAAATGGTGCAGAAACGCCGCGAGCAAGGTAATAAAGTTGGCATCATCGGTGGAGTATCTCGGAATATCGGTAATCTAAGTGCTGGCATGCCGAAGTTTTTGCTTGTAACCATTTTGGCGTTAGTTGGTATCAGTGTGGTGGGTATTCAAAAGATTCAGGTTAATGATAACCCTGTTCACCAGTTTGGTCCTGAGCACAAAATACGTATAGCTGATAGAGTGTTAAATGAGCACTTTTCAGGCACCTATAATGCGTTCATGGTACTGCGTAAGCCAGTAAGCAAAGATGTTGAACAAGCGTATCTGACTTCCGCTTCTAACATTGCTCAATCCGCTCAAATCGGTAGCCAGTGGCAGCAAGTTTTAGATCAGGCTAAAAATGAAGATGGCCAGCTATATGCGGCTAACTTACTGCCATTGATCGAAAACCAACTGGACACTGCCAATGGTACTGCACAAGGCTGGGAGCGTATCCTGGATCTGACGGAGACGTATGTCATTGAGACAAGCTACTTTAAGGATCCGGAACTATTAAAATATGTAGAGAATCTTCAGGCTGGCCTGATGGAAAGTGGTTTGATCGGAAAGATCAATTCTCTGCCTGACTTGGTGAAAACGGTTAACCGTGAACTAAACTCTGGCGCACAACAAGACTTTAAACTTCCAGCAACGGCGCAGGGTGTAGCGCAAACGCTGGTAAGTTTTCAAAGTTCGCACAGACCTTATGACTTATGGCACATGGTGACACAGGATTATCAGTCTACTATGTTGTGGCTGCAGCTGAAAAGCGGTGAGAATAAAGACATGGAACAAGTACTTGCTTATGTTGATGAGTACTTGATTAAGCATCCTTTACCTCAGGGAGTTGTGGTTGACTGGGGTGGTCTGGCTTACCTGAATGTGGTGTGGCAAAACGCGATGGTTGACGGAATGCTGGACAGCCTTAAAACTGCATATGTTGTGGTCTTCCTGATGATGGTCTTCCTTTTCCGTTCATTGAAGTTCGGTATTCTGGCGATGTTACCACTGACAATCACGATTGTTTTAATTTATGGATTAGTAGGATTAACCGGTCGAAACTATGATGCACCTGTAGCCATTTTATCTTCACTTATCCTCGGGTTAACGGTTGACTTCGCTATCCACTTCATTGACAGGGTCAGAGAATATAAAGAGCGTACAGGTTCTTGGGTGCTAGCTTTACAAAACATGTTTGAAGAGCCAAGCAGGGCCATTATCCGTAATGCATTGGTAATTTGTTTAGGTTTCGCACCATTGTTTACATCTGTACTGACTCCTTATCAGACGGTGGGGCTATTCTTATCCTCAATCATGTTGTTATCTTGTCTGGTGACGCTGGTATTTGTTCCTGTAGTGATTAGGCTCTTCTTTAAGTCAAAAGAAGCTGAGAGTGATAGTGACGGAGCGATAGTAAATGCCGGTTAATGACCTAGTTAAAAAGGTATCTACTGGTATTCAACTGGTAGCGGGCTTGTGCCTGCTATCGGTTGGTACAGCTGGATATGCAAACACCCCACTCGATGCTCAGTCTATTGTAAATAAAAGCAATCTGGTTGCTTTTTACCCGGGACAGGACGGTCGAGGGTCGGTAAAAATGCTGATCGTTGACGAGCGAGGTAAAAAACAACGTCGTCAGTTTTCTATGGTTCGAAGAAACGCCTCAGAGCCTGGAGAGTTTGGTGGAGAGCAGCAGTTTTTTGTTAAGTTCTCTCGCCCCAGAGATATCAAAAATACCACTTTTAGGGTGGAGAAGCATATTGATCAAGATGATGACCGGTGGCTATACCTACCAGCTTTAGATTTAGTGAAAAGGATATCAGCTGGTGATAAACGTACCAGTTTTATGGGAACTCACTTGTTTTATGAAGATCTGACTGGGCGATCACCCAAAGAAGATGTACATGTTATTTTGGAGGATGGTAAATCATTTTACAAAATCAAGAGCACTCCCAAAGAACCCAAGCAAGTTGAATTTACGCATTACCATGTTTGGGTAGACAAGAAAACGTTCATGCCAACAAAGTTTGAATATTTTGATAATACCAACCAGGTGTATAGAACTATTGAAAACGTCAAGTTTGAGAACATTGAAGGATATGTAACGGTTACAAATCAGAAAGTATCTGACTTAAGAAATGGTGGATATACATTGATTAAGTTCCAGGATATTGATTACGACGTTGGTGTTCCAAGTGCTGTTTTCTCAGAAAAGTCACTTAGAAGCCCATCTGTTAAGTGGTTCTAGCTTAGTTTTCTGTTTTTATTAGGTGCTCAATGTTACTCAAAGAATATCGTTATTTAATGGCTTTTTTGTTCTTATTCTGTTGTTTTGAATCTCTAGCCAATGAGGTTGATGATGAATTTTCTGAATGGGATGAGTTTGAATCAGCAGAAGAGCAGAATGATTTAGAGTTGTATGGATTCTTAGAATTTCTTGGTAGCCGGTTTCTAGATCCTGAAGATCGATATAGCTATAAGGACTATGGAATATATACAGCGAGGGTGTCAGGGGATTTTACATTTGATGAGTCTCTGTTCAAATTGAAAGCTGATGTTAGTTATAACGACAGGTTTCAGGAAACTGATTTTGAGTTAAGAGAAGCTTACTATCAAAAGTATGTCCTGGATAACCTTCAGGTTAAGTTAGGTAGGCAGGTTATTTCTTGGGGAACAGGGGATCAAGTCTTCTTAAATGATCTCTTTCCAAAAAATTGGAGAGCACTTTTACTTAGTCAAGATATCGACTACTTAAAGAAACCGATAAATGCACTCAGATTGGATGGCGGTTTTAGTTACTTCAATCTAGATCTGGTTGCTATTGAGAGTTTCGAACCAGACGATTATATCAATGGTGAATACTTTAGTTATTTTAATTCTGAAAAATCAGATGTCGTTGGCGAAAATGATATCTTGCATGCTGAAGTAAACGATAAGAGAGAATATGCGGCAAGGATTTATGGGAATCAAGGTTCAGTTGAATGGTCGCTGTACTTTCATGACGGATACTTAAAGCAGCCATTTGGTACTGAGTTAAGCACCTCTGAGCGCTTTTTTCCAGCGCTAAATAGCTTTGGAGCCAGCATTAGAGCGCCTTTATTTGGGGGCCTGGCTAATATTGAAGTAAGTGACTACTCCGTTTCTGATACAGAAAATCAGAACAAGATCCATATGATTAACTCTCAGTTAAGGGCATTGGCTGGTTATGAGTTTGAGATTTTTCCGGAGGTTAACTTTGCAACTCAGCTCTATGTAGAGAAGGACAGTGGGAGTGAGGTGATCGATAGGCTGGGGCTTGATATTGATAAAACACGGAGTCAGGTCTCTTTTAAATTGTCATTTGGAGGGTTAAATGATGAATATAGTGGTTATATATTTATTCAGGCATCTCCAAATCAAGATGATGCATATTTACAAGGGAATTTGCAGGTTAGAGTCAATGATAGATTGAGAGGTGTGTTAGGTTTTAATGTTTTTGATGGCGAGCGTAATAACACTAAGTTTTCTCAGTTTGATTATAATGACAATATTTATCTTAGAGTTCGTTATTACTGGTGATTTATGGATGTTTTAATACCAATTAAGAATCTTAAATTTGTAAAATCTAGATTGTCATCTCATCTCTCATTAGGTGAGCGGAGAAGAATCGTCATCGGTATGCTCGATGGGCTTGTCAACGAGTTAAAAAAGTTAGATGCAATAAATGATATCTATATAGTGAGCGATGATGGCTTTGTTATTGAGATGTGCAGAAAAATCAATGTGAGTTATATAGAGAGTAATGTGTTTCAAGGGCTTAATGAGTCAATTGAATATGCGCTATCTGTTTTGTCTAAACGTAAGGTTAGTGAAATTATCATATTACCAGGTGATCTACCTTTGGTTAATGAATTTGATGTGCTGTCATTGGTTAATTATTACTTATTTAATAATAATGATGTAATAGTTGTTCCGGATAATAAAAAAATAGGCACCAATGCTCTGGTTTTGTCTCTTCCTACAAAAATGAAAATGAGATTTGGAATTGATAGCTTTGCTAAGCATGTTGATTTTGCTAGAAGTAATGGTGTTAAAGTTGGTGTTTTTGAAAATTATAATATCTCCATGGATTTAGATAATGTAAGTGATATTGAATTCATTATGAATGGGGGTGTTTTGAATGACGAAGTTGGGCTTGTTTTATCCGAGGTTGTTAGTAGGGAAATGGTTTTCTAAAATTCTTTTTTAATTATAACTATATAAATAGAAGTGCTAAGAGGTTCATATGCAAGGGCAGGGAATTGAGTTGTGGCAGCAAGAATTGTCATGTGAAGAGTTAAATAAATATCTGCAAGATGATAATTTTGAAGAATTACTCAATCGCTCTCAGCAACTGAGAGATCTTAACTATAGAAATGTAATTACTTATTCAAAGAAGGTATTTTTACCTTTGACTAAGTTATGTCGTGATGTTTGCCACTACTGTACATTTGCCAAGTCACCTAGAGTCATCGAGCAAGCATATATGCCTGTCGAAGAAGCGGTTGAAATCGCCCTCAATGGAGCGAAGTTGGGATGTAAAGAAGCCCTGTTTACACTGGGCGAAAAACCCGAATTAAGGTACAAAGTGGCTCTCCAGGCGCTGGAAAATATGGGCTTTACTTCAACCCTGGATTACGTTGCTCATGTTGCCAATAAGGTATATGAATCAAGTGGCTTATTGCCCCACCTGAATGTGGGTTGCATGACTGAAGAGGAAATGATCAAGCTCAGATCGTGCTGTGCTTCAATGGGGTTAATGTTGGAAAGTGCCTCCGAGAGGTTGTGCGAGAAAGGCATGCCTCATTACGGTTCTCCAGACAAGCATCCCAGTCGCCGACTTGAGACAATTGAAACCGCTGGAAAGCTAAATATTCCGTTTACCACTGGAATACTGGTCGGTATCGGAGAAACTCGTAAAGAACGCATTGACTCATTATTAAAGATCAAGGCATTAAATGATAAATATCATCATATCCAAGAAGTAATAATTCAGAACTTTAAGCCAAAAGCTGACACCAAAATGCATGCCGTTAAGGCACCGAGTGCCAGAGAGCTTTGCTGGACGATTGCGATAGCGAGATTGATTTTAGGACCTGATATTTCAATTCAGGCCCCACCCAACTTGTCACCAGATAGCATGGAACAGATTATCAAAGCGGGTATTTCTGATTGGGGGGGAGTGTCACCGTTGACACCGGATCATGTTAACCCAGAAGCGCCCTGGCCTGAGTTAGAAATGCTCAGCCTGAATACTGCGCATGCTGGCAAGTTGTTACAGGAGCGGTTGACCATATATCCGGAATACATCATGCAGCTGGAAAAGTGGAGTGATGAAGCGATTCGACCTGGAATTTACAGGTTCAGTGACAGCCAGGGTCTGGCAAGAGCTGAGCAATGGCATGCTGGTTCAGAACTTAATATGTCAAGGTCAACCCTGGCACAGATGAACGCTGATTCAGATCAGGATATTTCTCCGAAGCTCAAGGATATCATTGCCAAATGCATAGATCGTAAACCCATTACGGAACAAGAGATTGCTTACCTGTTTGCGAGTCGGGGCGCGGAATTTACCTATGTATGCAGCGCAGCAGACAGGATGCGTAAAGAGATAGCGGGAGAATCGGTTAGCTACGTAAATAATAGAAATATTAACTATACCAATATTTGCTTTTATAAATGTAAGTTCTGCGCTTTCTCAAAGGGAAAGGTCAGTGAGGAGTTACGAGAGCGTCCTTATGATATGAGCTTCCCTCGCATTGTAGAACTGGCACAAGAGGCGTGGGAGAAAGGGGCCACTGAAGTGTGCTTACAAGGAGGGATACACCCCAAATATACCGGATCGCATTATCTGAACGTGTGTGAAGCCATTCATACAGCGCTTCCCGATCTTCATATTCACGCTTTTTCACCACTCGAAGTATTTCATGGGGCCCAGAGCTTAGGGGTAAGTGTAAGTAGCTTTATTAAGATGCTTAAACAAAGAGGGTTAGCGAGTTTACCCGGCACTGCTGCTGAGATTTTGGACGATGAAGTCAGAGAAACCTTATGCATTGACAAAGTCTCATCTCAGCAGTGGCTGGACATCATTGAGGCGGCACATCAACAAGGGTTGAAAACCACATCAACAATCATGTTTGGTCACATTGAGCGTTACGCGAGTTGGGCGAAACACCTGTTAGCTATTTTAAGGCTACAACAAAGAACCGGTGGTTTCACCGAGTTTGTGCCTTTACCTTTTGTTGCACAGGAGTCTCCAATGTTTAAACGTGGTGAAGCAAGAAAAGGGCCGACAACCAGAGAAGTTATTTTAATGCATGCAGTTTCGCGTCTGGTTTTTGCCGAAACTTTGCCAAATATACAGGCTTCTTGGGTCAAGTTGGGAGAGGAAGGTATCAAAGCTTGCCTGAATGCGGGCGCAAATGATCTGGGTGGCACGTTAATGAGTGAAAGTATAACACGCGCTGCGGGCGCTAAGCATGGTCAACTTTTTTCGGAAGAGAGAATGCTAAGCATTATTTATGAAATGGGCAGGGTGCCAGTAAAAAGAAACACGCTTTATGGCGTAATAAATGATGTTTTTCCATTAAATAAGCAAGTGGAAAATAGCTTATATACGTTTAAATTGTAGGAGGTCCTGTGAGTGATAATGTAAAAGCAAAGCCGTTTGGCAAATCTCAAGAAAAAATAGTTTTAAATTTGGTTAAATGGATGGCCAAGCTACAAGTTTTTGTATATCGAAAAACCGGCGGAAGGTTAATGAATACTTTCATGGGAGCGCCCGTTGCCATTTTGACAACGGTTGGTCATAAGAGTGGGGCTGAACGTCACACGCCGCTGATATACATAGAAGATAAAGAATATGTCGTTATAACGCCTACTAAGCTGGGAATGAGGAAACCACCTGTATGGCAGTTAAATGTTGAGAAGCAACCAAATGTTTCAATGCAGATAGGAAGTTTAAAGAGGAAGATGCTTGTGACAGTTGCTGATGAAAATGAGGAGAAAAAATATTGGCCTAAATTAATTGAAGTGTTCTCAGAATATGAGAATTGTCTTTCACGTGCAGAAGGTGTTAGAAAAATACCACTTTATGTCTTGAAACCAGTAGAGTAAAAATATAATGAATAAAATTTCTATAATAGGTGGAACTGGTAGTTTGGGAAAAGGGTTAGCATATAGGCTACTTAAATCAAATTACCAAGTTTGTTTAGGGACAAGAAGTCAAGAAAAGGCTGATTCCACAATCGAGTTTCTTAAAGAAAAATTACCGAAAGAATGTGGTGAGAATGCGTTTGCATCAGATTATGTAGGCGCTTGCAGATTTTCTGATGTGGTATTTTTGACAGTTCCTTTTGCTTCCCAATTAAGTGTATTGGAAATGGTGAGCGCGGAGCTACAGGGCAAGATACTTGTTGATACGTCTGTTCCATTGGAGCCTAAAAATATAACCAAAGTTAGAATTGTCAGTGCAGGTTCTGCAGGTAAACAGGCTCAGTTGGCGCTTGGTGACAACGTTAAGGTCGTATCCGGGTTCCACAATGTCGCCGCAGCAAGTCTGTTCAGTGACCAGGGAGTTTCATGTGATGTGCTCATTACTGGAGATGAATTTGATGCCTGTGATGAAATTATTAATATTTCGAAGTCTATTGGTATTAATGCACTTTACGGCGGTGGAATAGATAACTCAGTAGCGTCTGAAAGTTTGACTCCAATCTTGATTGGGCTTAACAAACAATACAAATCAAAATCAGCGGGTGTTGCGTTTAACTTATAAGGGGGCTGATATGGAAGTTATACCAATTAAAAGGATGCCTTTTATAAAATGTGGAGATGTAATTTCTTCCATTATATTGGATTCATGCAAAGAGGAAGGGATTTCAGTAGAGGATGGAGACATAATTGTTATCGCTCAAAAGATAATTTCTAAGAGTGAAGGAAGGCAAAAGCGTCTAGGTGATTACACGGTCAGTGAAGAGGCGTTTAGCTTAGCTGCTAAAACAGGGAAAAGCCCTGAATATACTCAAGCTGTACTGGAGGAAAGCAAGGAGTTGGTTGTTGTTAGCAATGGTCTGATTATTGTCGAGCATAAACTCGGCTATGTGCATGCAAATGCGGGTATCGATCAGTCAAATATCAATAGTGAAGATGAAGTTTTACTGCTTCCTTGCGACCCAGACTCAAGTGCTAGCGAAATTAGAGAGTCTATTTATAAAATGAGTGGAAAAGAAGTGGCTGTAATTATAAATGATTCCAGTGGTCGTGCATTTAGAAATGGGGTGACGGGTTTCTCTATTGGCAGTGCAGGGATTGAGGCTTTGTCAGATCTATCTGGGGAATCGGATATTTATGGTCGGCCCTTAAAAAATACTCAGGTTGCAGTAGCGGATGAGGTTTCTGCAGCGGCTTCACTGGTAATGGGCCAGTCAAATGAAAGTATACCCGTTGTTATTGTAAAGGGATTAAATTACTCAAAATCTCAGGAGGGTTCTCAGTCGCTTATCAGAACCAAAGAAATGGATTTAATCAGAGGTGCGATGGATCGTGAGTGATTATGTTGTTGCTCTAACTGGCGGAGTTGGAGGCGCTAAACTGGCCTATGGATTAACACAAGTCTTTGAAAAAGAAAGAGTGAAGTTTGTTGTTAATACAGGTGATGATTTTGTTTATAACGGACTTTATATTTGTCCAGACATAGATACTTTGATGTATACCTTGTCTGGCTCTAATGATCAGGATAAAGGTTGGGGACTCCAAGATGAAACCTGGACGTTACACAATCAACTTGAAAAGTTGGGAGTAACATCTTGGTTTCAAATTGGTGATAAAGACGCAGCTACACACATAGCCAGAACAACACAATTATCAGAAGGAAAGTGTTTGACCAGTATAACAAGGGAGTTATGTGATGCATTTGGTGTTGAAAATGAAATATACCCATTAAGTGACTTAACCATATCAACAAAAGTAGTTACTAAAGAATTTGGTGAGTTGTCCTTTCAGGATTATTTTGTAAAAAATAAATGTGAGCCTAGTGTTGAAGAAATTAGATTTGAAGGTGATGGTTTAGAGTTTCCTAATCCTCAATTTTTATCCCTACTGGAAAGTGATAATTTAAAAGGGGTGATTGTTTGTCCTTCAAATCCATACCTTAGTTTGGAGGCATTTTTTCTATGCAAGGACGTAAAGAAAATGCTATCAGAGTTAAGTGTTCCGGTGGTAGTTATCTCTCCGATAATTCAAGGTGATTCAATAAAAGGACCAACAAAAAAGATCATGTCTGAATTGGGGTTGGATACTTCAGTTTTATCCATTGCTGAACATTATAAGGAGATGGCTACATGTATTTTTATCGATAATAAAGATTTAAATTTAAAGTCAGAAATTGAAAAGTTTGGTATAGATGTTTCTGTAAGTAATATTTATATGGATGATGCTGCCAAAAAAGTTGCTTTGGCAAATGAAGTTAAAAACTACATATTTAACTATAATAAATCGGAGTAATGTTGTGGATAATGCAAAAATAATAAGTGAAAGAAAAATTGGTGACAGGTTCAAGGATTTTGTTTCAAAGCACCCACTGTGGGAGAATCCTTTAATTGTTGCTAGCCAGAAGGGGTTATTATCTGTTGAAGATTATGGTTATGTCATATCTCAGCACTTTTATTATTCCAGGAACTTCTCTCGCCTTTTGTCTGCGCTGATGGTTTCTTGTGAGAGTGACCTGTATCGTGCCGAAATTTCTCATAACTTGTGGGAGGAAGCCGGCGAAGAAGATATGGAGAACCGTCACTCTAATCTAATTCGTAAAATGCTGAAAAATGTATTTTTGGTCAATGAACCAGACGAGGTAGATTTTAAGGACTATACAGTAAACTATCTGAATGATTGTTTGGATTTCCTTAAAAATGGCAAATGTATATCGGCAGCGGCATTTCTTGGTTGGGGAACTGAAGGGATCGTACCAGATATCTACAGTGCTTGGTATAATGGCCTATTAGAGTTAGGTGTTCCAGACGAAGAACTATTGTATTTAAGCCTGCATATTGAATGTGATGATGGACACGCGGAAATCATAGAAAATATCGCTCTGGATCAGCTAAACGATGAAGAGAATGATAGCCAAGAATGCATGCGATTGATCGAAGAGGCAATTAACAAAGCCTTATCTTTGAGAGATAAATATTTTGCTTCATTGTACGAAGATTTACAACATCGTAAGCTTGAGCCATTGTTCCAGAATATAAAAGGGGCTTTGCCGTATGCCAGATTGGACAATGTAGAACGTTTCACTACAGAGCTAAGTTCTGAAAACGGTATTAATCTTTACAGCAGAAGTTCAGACTCGCAAGTAAACTTTAATGTTACCAGATTTGATGTCGGGTGCGAAGTGATGGACCCAAGGTTATTAGAGATCCCTGTTGGCGCAAAAAATGAAAATCACAGACATGCACATGAATCTGTGTTTTACATTTTATCTGGAAAAGGCCGAGTACATATCGGGGATAAACACGTCGATGTATCTGCAGGGCAGTTGGTGTACGTTCCGCGCTGGGTGAATCACCATAGTGAGAATACCGGTGAGGTAACACTCCAGGTGTTCGCTATCACGGATTATGGCCTGACAGGTAAATTTTCAGGTAACAGCGAATCCAGCTATCGGGCGAACCCTGAAGGTTTAGGGGCAGAAATTGCCAAATAAGTGCTAAATTGTGATGTTGCAGATCTTAACCGGTGCACTTAGGTGGGCCAGTTAAGATCTTTTTTATTGCCGTAACCATACGACAAGGCGGTGCATTGCAGGCCCTGTGCTGCTTGTGTCTGGCGAGTTATTGCGAATAAATATGGCTCACTGAAGCGCTATGCCTTAAATAATTGCCTTTAAGTTTTTCCCCTCCGACTGATATATTCAATGACATAACAAGCTGCTATTACTAATCTACTTCGCAGGAGTACAAGTGTCAGGTAAATGTTGTAGTTTGTATGTGTTAATAAACTGACGCTGTCCAAACTTGGTAAACTGAATAGCCCTTGAGTTGGGTACTCTTATCAGCCAGCCCTTATCGAGTGCATCGGTTAACACCCAGTGTCCCAGACTACCGGCCAGGTGGTTTCGTCTTTCGCTCCAGTCCAGGCAAGATCTACAAAGCGGCCGTTTGTTGCGCGCAAGTGTATTAAAACATACGCCCAACCCGGAGAAAAAATGATAACCGGCATCAGTCAAACGAGTTTGTGCTTGCTGATCCTGAAGATATTGCGCCGCGACCAGAGCGTCATACAGTTTTACCCCCAGCTCACCGGCGATGTGATCATAGCAGATCCTGGCTCGTCTGAGATAAGGGTCCCGGGGACCCAGCGTCGACTTCAATGCCGGAATTGTATTACTCAGAGACAATAGCTGTTCTATTAACTCGGCAATAGCGTGATTTTTTAACTGAAAATATTTATGTCTGCCCTGCTTGCGGACGGTGATTAGTTCTCCGTCGACGAGTTTGGCCAGGTGACTGCTGGCAGTCTGGGCTGTGATTTCGGCTTCTAAAGCCAGCTCCGTTGCTGTCAGAGCTTTACCCGACATGAGAGCGGTGAGCATACGGGCTCTGGCGGGCTCGCCAATTAAGCTGGCAATCAGGGTGATGTCGGGTTCGTGCATAGGAATAGTTCGATGTGGGCCGAAGCATAAGCATTAGGTGATCGGTATAGTGCCTAAAAACGCTAAAGGAGACAATGCACTATGATCACTTGTTTTATCGAATATCAGTTAGACCCGAGCAAACTGGCGCTGTTTGAGCAATATGCCCGAAACTGGGGGGAGATCATCCCACGATGCGGGGGAGAGCTGATTGGTTACTTTTTGCCACACGAAGGCACCAATTTTGTGGCTTATGGCTTGATCAATTTTGCCAGCCTGGCCGAATACGAGGTGTATCGGGTTCGGCTCAAGGCAGATCAGCAAGGCCGGGATAATTTTAACTTTGCGCTTAAAGAGCGCTTTATTTTGCAGGAAAAACGCAGCTTTCTATCCTGTGCTCCGCAGACGTTTTTGCAGGGAGTGAATGTACAGTGATAGCCGTTATTTTTGAAGTGACCCCGCACAGAGAAAAACGACAGGTTTATCTGGATGTTGCGGCGGATCTTAAATCCAGGCTACAAGACATAGACGGGTTTATATCCATAGAAAGGTATCAAAGCCTGAGCGACTCCGGCCGGTTACTGTCACTCTCGTTTTGGCGGGATGAGACGGCGGTGCAGCAATGGCGAACGCAGGTAGAGCATCGAGCAGCCCAGCAACAGGGGCGGGAGCACATCTTTGAGCATTATCGCATTCGCGTGGCTACGGTGTCGCGCGATTATGGCAGCCATGACCGGGCGCAGGTGCCTTAGCTAACCATCTTAGGCAATTCAATCACCATTTTCAACCCGCCCAGCTCACTGTGCTGGGCACAAATGGTGCCCTGATGTGCTTCAATCAGGCTTTTACAAATAGCCAGACCTAAACCTGAGCCACCAGTGCGACGGCTGCGAGATTTTTCGACCCGGAATAGCCGTTCAAATATGTCGCTCAGGTGCTCATCTGCAACGCCCGGTGCGGTATCTTCCAGGGTAATGTGGATGTGCTGGCGTTGCTGCCAAACCGTTAGCCGCTGTTTACCTGGCTTATCTGTGTATAAGGTGCTGTTGGCGATCAAGTTGGTGAGCACCTGCTTGATGCGATCGACATCCCAGCTGATTGTGACTTCGCCGCTGAGCTGAATATGCGCTTCCCAGTCAAAGCCTTTGCCGTGCGTAAACTGAGCAAACTCCTGCTCCCACAGTGCCATCACTTCGGTCAGGTTACATTGCACCAGATTCAGGTGCAAACTTTGTGAGTCGGCCATTGCCAGCTGGTGAATATCTGAAATAAGACGGTTGATATCCGACAGCTTACGGTTGATGGTGTTGTAGGAGGCGTCTACATCCTGAGCGATGTTGAATTGTAATGCCTCAACCTGTAACTGTAAGGCAGTCAGTGGTGTGCGGATCTCATGGGACACATCCGCCAGCATCGCATTCTTTTTATCCACCACTTCTTGTAATAGGGTTGCCCGCTCCGCCGCCAGTTTGCGCTTTTTAACCTGCCGATAGGCAAGTGCCGAAATCAGAATAAACAAGGCAGCAGACGCCAACCACCAGGCGCGCAGCTGCCACTCTCTCTGGCTGAGTTCAGCCTGATGAAGCGCTCTGTCCAGGTTCAGGCTTTCAATTTCTTGCTGCTTGCGCATAAACTCAACTTTGCTTTGCAGGGCTGCAAGAGTGAGATTATGCTGGTTCTGCCCCAGGGCATCGCTCAATGTGTGGTAAGCCTGAGTTTCGGCCAGTGCCTGCTGGTGTAACTCGAGCGCCTCAAAAGAGATTGCGCGCAACTCATGGAGTTCAAGTCGATGTTTTTTGTCCTGCATTGAAGTGGCGGCAGCCAGTGCTGTGTCGCTCAGTTCGATGGCATCTTCATGGCGTTGTTGTGCCTGCGCCAACTTGATAGTGCTGATCTGCAACAGGACCACAATTGACTCAAACTGGTGCTGGCTGGCCAGTGCCAGCCCCTGCGCCAGATGTGTTTGTGCTTCACTGAGGTTATTTTGCTTCAGTGCAATTAAGCCTTGCAGATTAAGTACTCTGGCCTGGCCGGTTTTTGAGTCGACCTCCAGATACAGCGCGTATGCTTTGCGTGCATACTGCAATGCAGTCTCATATTCCTGACGTTCCAGTTGGATATAGCCTATCTTCATGGCACTGTTGCCAATGTGTAATTTATTACCGCCCTGTTCATCAAGTGTATGAGCCTGTTGAAAATGTGGCAGAGCTTGCTCGAAGTTACCCATTTTCCGATACACTTCACCCGTCTCGTATAAGGCATCGGCAATACTCGCTCTATCATCCAGTTTAGTGGCCAGCTCAAAGACCTGAGTCAAAGTCGCCAGAGCGGTGGTGTAATCACCTAAAATAGCCTGGATAATCCCCAGGTTTTGCAATGCGCTGAGGTAGAGTAAGTCTTCACCGAGATCCCGTAACACATTGGTTGAGCGCTGAGCGATTTGCAGTGCCTCGATATATTTATCCTGACGCCGAAGAACCGAAGATATTCGCTCATATGACCTGGCCATTAACTCGTTATGACCAATTGCCAGAGCATCCTCAAGTGCATTTCGGTAGTGCTGCTCAGCCTGGGGAAAATGGTTTTGCTGGTCTTCTATGTAACCTAGCAAAAGCTTCGAAAACACCGGGTAGTATGTATCTCCGAGCCGCGACGAGCGGGTGGAGAGCTGACTTGCTGTGGCCTTTGCCGCCTCATAATCCCCTTGCCGTATATACAAAAAAAACAAGGATTCAAGGGCCTGAAGGTGGATATCGGGCGCTTCGGGCACGGGCATGTCGAGCAGTGACAAATAGGCGTCTATGGCAGCTTGTGTACTGAGCGTTTGAGCATGGGCGAATTGCTGGCGTGCGACCAGCACCGCGTCTGAGGGCGGGGTTGCTGAGCTGTTTTGAGCCTGCACTGGCGGCATGCCGGACAGTGTCAACAGCAGCATTAACGTGCCTGCACGCAGCCATGCCAGCGGACAAAAAAAGCCAAATTTACGACGGGTATGACAACTATCCAGCATGGTATCCTCAGAGCAACACGCGATGGTGCAAACCAATTATGCTGTCATACTAACCCGATTTATCCTGCGCTCTCAATAGTTAAAGCTTTTCCAGTCGCGCAACCAGCTCCCTGGCCGGTACGTAGCCTGGTAAGGCTTCTCCATTTGGCAGCAAAATGGTTGGCGTGGACTGAAAGCCAAATTGCCTGGCCAGTGCGACCTGGGTATCCAGTGAGTGTTTACACTGGGCATTTTGCAGCGGTGCAGGCGTGCTGCGCATGGCGGCATCCATGGCCTGATTAGGCCGCTCGGCGCACAGTGTTGCCGCCGTTTTTTCATAAGCCGGGCTGCCGGCACGACCTCTGGGGAGCATCACATAATGAACGGTGACGCCGAGCTGATTGAGCGCGGGTAATTCTTTGTGAAACTTACGACAATAAGGGCAGTCGATGTCGGTAAACACGGTAATGCTATATTGCTCGTTGTTTGCCGGGTAAGTAAGTAGTTGCTCATAGGGAATGTTGGCCATGCTCTGCTGGTTGGCGATTTGCTGTATTTTGGCAATATGATCCACCCGGCTGCGCACATCGATAACACGGCCGCTGAACAGGTAATTGCCATCTTTTGACAGCAGTAAGTGTTCATTGCCCAGATTGAGGCGATAAAAGTCATCCGAGTAGGGGTGCAGTTCAAAGTCAATGTCTGTGCCCGTCAGCGCCCGCAATTTTGTTTTTGCTTGTTCTATTGGGCTGGCTGGTGTTGCAGAGGCTCGGTGCTCGGGGTCAGCTGCCAGGGGAGAGGCACTTAGCAGGGCGGTACCAAGCAGCAAAGTCGAAAATGTACAGGACAAAGTCATGGTGATTATTCCGGTTGTGATTAAGTGACACCGGTTATAACGCGTGCTGCTAAATAGGGCTTATAAATTCGTCTTAAGCTATCTATAATCTTCTATCAAAGAAATAAAATCAGAGGGTTAAGCTAGCTTCTCTCGAGCGGCCTGAACCTCGTGACTTGCAGGGCATAGGTGCATCGAAGTCGGCCCCGGCTGGGTCAGCTGCTTGCACAGCGTGGCCTGCTGTGAGTGTGTATCGGGTGTTGTGAGCAGCTGCACTCTGGTATTTTGCAATGTGGGGGAGTGCAAGGGTGCCGGCTGCGCTAAGATCAAATCGGCTATGCGCTGTTGCATGACCACAGCGCTGCAAATCGCCTGCTCATCGATTGCTTGTTGTCCCTGAATGGCAAAGTCCAGCGCTTCGGAAAAGCGGGCCTGGCTGGCATAAAGGCGGCTCAGCACGTCAGCTGCCTGCGAAAAGTAATAACTGTTAACGGGGCTTTGTTGCACAACCTGGCTGGCATAATGCTGTGCCTGTGTTGTTTCATCTAATTGCAGCAAGGTTTCGGCCATCAGCAGTTGTGCTTCAACGGAATCCGGATTTTCTTGCAGGCTGAACGTTAGCCATTGTTGTGCATGGCCATAATCCTGCTGCTCAAAGGCCACAATGGCCTTGTGATAGGCCGACAATGCCGGCAGCATGGCCGATGTGGCAGCAGGCGGGTTCAGCTTACCCAGATAAGCGGTGGTAACAGCGCCCAGTATAAGCGTGACCGAAGCCGCCATGGCAATGAGAGGGCGTGAAGAGGACGATGAAATCACGGTCGTTTTGACTTGCCAGCAGTAACCCTGATTCGGGAAGGTGCGGATCATATCCTGCTCGGGGGCGAGTTTTCTGAGTTCGCTGATCAGCTGAAATAAACGATGGTCCTGAACCTGTGTATGGCCCCAGACGGCTTCGATGATCTCCTGTTTGGTCACCACAGTGTTGGCATTTTGTAGCAGGTAACACAGCACTTTGGCGGCTTTCGGGCGCAGTTCCTGTAGCTGTTTGCCTTGTTTTAACGTGTGTGTCTGGCAATCAAAACGATAAGATAAAAAGCGGTACTCGGCCATGTCAGTCCTTCGCATAAATCCACGATACTGGACCTAACTCTATCACACAGGGTAAAAAATACGAGCGCAGAGGCAGGATTTGTTTTGCACGGTAATTGCGGTATAACTGAACCACCTTAACTGCCAGACAGAGCGCCTTATATGCTGCGTTTAACCATCCAACTGTTTCCGCTCTGGGCGATTTTGCTCAGTGCCTTTGCCCTTTATACTCCCGAGCCGTTTGTGGCGCTCAAAGCCAGCATCATTCCTTTGCTCGCCGTTATTATGCTGACCATGGGATTAACCCTGACCCCGGCGGACTTTCGTCATGTACTAAAGCAACCCAAAGCGGTGCTGATTGGCCTGGTGTTGCAGTTTAGCGTCATGCCGCTGGTGGCTTTGCTGGTAGCCACCTTGTTGCAGTTTGACGCCGATTTGACCTTAGGCATGGTGCTGGTGGGGTGTGTGGCTGGCGGCACGGCCAGCAATGTAATGTGTTTTCTGGCCAAAGGCGATGTCGCCTTGTCTATTTCCATGACGGCCATCAGCACCCTTGCTGGCGTGGTACTGACCCCGTTACTGGTTGAACTGCTGGCCGGGCAGGTGGTGGATATTCCGATCACCGGCATGATGCTGAATCTGTTTAAAATTGTCCTGATCCCGGTGGTACTGGGTGTGCTGCTGAACCACTTTTTTCGTGCCCCGATACAGCGCCTGGCGCCACTTTTACCTTTGTTTTCAGTCGCGGCCATTGTGTTGATAATTGCCATTGTGGTGGCACTGAATGCGGCGACCTTACCAACCATAGGGCCAATCGTGGCACTGGCTGTGGTGCTGCATAATACGACGGGGTTAGCACTTGGCTATCTGGTGGCCAGGCAGTCGGGGTTACCAGAGAAAAGCTGCCGAACAATTGCGCTGGAAGTGGGGCTGCAAAACTCCGGGCTGGCGGTTGCCCTGGCAATGAAGTTCTTTGCCCCGGCCAGTGCACTGGCCGGCACCTTGTTTTCTGTGTGGCACAATGTCAGCGGCTCTGTGCTGGCCAGCTGGTGGCGTAAAAGCAGCAGCGAAGGTTCGTCTCAGCCAGCCGCGTCGCCACATGAGGTGCCAGACGCTTAGAGTGAAATCATGATCAGGCCCAGCGCACAGAGTATGGTCAGGCCAATAAACAGGTTGGCGATGTTGCTGGTGTCGCCCACCGGCTCTATGCGTACTTCTGGCTCTGGCATTTCTTTGTGGGTCATATTGTAAAAGTCAGGATGGCCCACCTGCTGCTCCAGCGCTTGATCTTCTGCCCAGTCAAAGTGCAGGTTCAGAAACACCAGGATCTCAATATCCAGCGGGGTGACTTCCGCGCGCGCTGATTTTTGAAAATCCAGTACAGCATGAAATACCCGATGAGATGCCGTGCGGCGGTTTTGCATATCCACACAGGCCGGGTGCTCAATCAGCAGTTGCCAGGCACCTTGCTGGTTGCGCCGGTAGGCGTTATCCAGCAGCTCTGTCAGTTCTTTTTCGAACGCCTGCATTTGTTGATCACCGTCATCGGGTGCTGATAAGTGTGTCTGCACAGGCTCACTATGAGGTTGTACAGTTATATCAGGTAAAACTACTGGAGGGTTGCTCTGTGGGGTTACCTGTTCGATGGCCTGAACCGGTGGCTCCTCCTCCGGACCAAGCTTTACGCGTTGCTGTGGTTGTTGTTCCAGTTGGGCCAAAGCTTCGTCATAGGCTGCCCTTAGTCGCTGAAACCCTTCGGGATCTTCATCGGGTTTGCATAGCTTGAGCTTGCTCGTATAAGCACGCTTGATGGTCTTTTTGTCTGCACCGGGCTCAATGCCCAGTACGTCCCAGGGATTGTTTGTCACTTTATTCACCTAACTCTTTTAAAAATTGGGTAATGTCCTGATAGGTTTGCTCAATACGTTGGCTGTCCTGGCTTGCGAGTGCCGCTTCCCAGACGCTGATGAGCTCGGCTACCTGCTCTCGGTACTGAGCACGGCTTTGCTCGTAAATGCGCTCCAGTTTGGCCATCAGCAGGCGGTTATGCTGCTGATCTCTGGGGTGTACTTTGAGCTTTTGCATTTTCTCTTTCAGCTGGGCTTTTTCTTTGTCTGACAGCATCGAAGAAGACTGTTCAAAGGTCTGGCTGATGGTGTGCTGGGTTTGCTCCACCGTAATGTCTACATCCAGCAGGCCGCTGATATCGTAAGTAAAGCGCACGCGCACCATTTTGTCGTCGATGCTGTCGGATTTGGGCAGTGGCACATCGATTTCACCCAGCTTAATGTTGTTTTTCACATAGCGGCTTTCACCCTGATAAATGGTCATCAGCAGGCGTTTTTGCGCTTTATGAATAGGATAAAATAGCTCCTCTTTACTGCACGGCAATACGGTATTGCGCTCAATGATGGGGGTAAAATAGTTGCCAACCTTACCATCGCTGTCGTGCTCATTGTGGGTGCCGGTCCCCAGGCTAAACGCCGAGACGTCGGTCAGTACCACGTCATCCAGAGCTTCATTTTTGTCTACCAGACCCGCCTGTATGCCGGCGCCCATCGCCACCACCCGATCCGGGTCGAGCTGAGTGGTCGGAAAGCATTTGAGTGCTTTGATAAGGCATTGTTTATAGATGTTCATGCGCGATGCACCACCGACCATCACAATGTGATCAATGTCTGAGGGGCTCAGTCCGGCATCATTAAATGCCCGCTCAATGGGCGTGAGTAAGCGGTTGAGCAGTGGCTGGCAGATCTCGCGCATCTTCTCTTCGCTCAGCTCATAGCGCAGAGTTTGCTCGGCCAGCTCTATTTCAAAATGCGGTTGTTTTTCGCCGCTTAAGCGGCATTTGCACTCGTCAATCAGTCGGGTCAGGTTTTGCTGCTGATGCTCATTGAGCTGCTGCGGTTGCAGCTGGTGCTGACGCAGAAAATCCGAGATCAGCAAGCTGGTAAAGTCTTCGCCGCCCAGGTGGTTGTCGCCTGCCGAAGCTTTGACTTCCATCACCCTGTCGAAGTATTCCAAAATGGTCACATCAAACGTCCCGCCGCCCAAATCCAGGATCAGGTAATGGGTGTCGTCTTCTTGTGATTGCAGGCCATAGGCCAGCGCCGCCGCGGTGGGTTCGTTGATCAGGCGCAGCACTTCCAATCCGGCCAGCTCTGCGGCCAGTTTCGTGGCCTTACGCTGATAGTCGTTGAAGTAGGCCGGTACGCTGATCACGGCTTGTGTAACGGGTTGCGCTAGCTGCGCTTCGGCATCCGCTTTAAGCGATTTCAGTACCAGGGAGGATAACTCGGCGGCGCTATAGTGTTGCTTACCCAGAGTCACGGTGCGTTGGGTACCCATATAACGTTTAAACAAGGCGGTGGTGTGTAGTGGATGCGAGATCAGCCGCTCTTTAGCCGCTTTGCCTACTAATACCTCGCCGCTGTTGTCAATCCCAACCACCGACGGGGTCAGAGCGTCGCCCAGCGAATTGGGAATTAACACACTTTGTTCACCATCCCAGTAACTGATTGCGCTATTGGTTGTGCCTAAGTCGATACCTACCGTGATCATCACTACTTCCTGAGTTTGTAAATCCAGCGCATAGTGTATTGGCTTTGGGTAAGTGAGTAAATCACTGCAATAGTTTTTGCGTTTGTTTTCTTTATGAGCGATGGTAGATGAAAAAATATGCCAGGCGCGCGAGCGTCTAGCCTGTGCACCTGCAAAGTTTAGGTGTATGAATGACGCCATCCTGGCCAGACCATGAATGCGCGTGTTATCCGTATTTGTATTAGAGGTATTTCAGTTATGTTTCCACAAGCGCCCGGTGCCGTGGTGATGATCCGGCCACACCACTTTTTGCCCAATGAAGAAACCCGCGCCGACAACAGTTTTCAGTCGCAGGCACAGCAGTTCGATGGCGGGGTTAGCCAGCTGGCCTACGAGCAGGTCACGCGGGCGGCCGAGCAGCTGGAGCAGGCTGGTGTGCGGGTGCACTTGTTCGAAGACTTAGGCACAGATACACCCGACTCGGTGTTTCCAAACAACTGGTTTTCCACCCATGCGGGTGGGCAAATCGCCATCTATCCCATGTATGCGAAAAACCGCCGCCGTGAGCGACGCACAGATATTATTGAGTTGTTAAAGCGCGAGTATCGAGTGCAGGATGTGATTGATTACTCTGGCCTGGAATATGACAACCTGTTCTTGGAAGGTACCGGCGCTATGGTGCTGGATCATATTGAGCGGGTAGCCTACACCGCCCGCTCAAAACGTACAGATTCCCACGTGCTGGAGCGGTTCTGTAGCCATTTTAATTTTGAGCCTATGGTGTTCGAGGCGCTCAGTGAGGGTGGCGTGCCGGTCTATCACACCAATGTGCTGCTGTGTGTGGGCAGTGACTATGCGTTAGGCGGGTTCGATATGATAGTTGACCCGGCGCGGCGCGCAGAAATCAAACACCGCTTGCAGCTGGCTGGTAAAAAACTAATCGCTTTGAGCGAAGCCCAGATCAACGCTTTTTGCGGTAACGCACTGGAACTGAGCGCAAGTGCAGGGCGGGTGCTGGCGTTGTCGCAAACAGCGTATGACGCGCTAACGGCTGAGCAAATCGCGGTGCTGGAGTCCTGTGTCACTTTGCTGCCGCTGGAGGTTTCTGCCATTGAGCTGGCGGGGGGCTCGGTACGTTGTATGCTGGCGGGTGTTCACTTGTCCCGGCGCTAACGCAAGCGGCTGAATAAACATAATAAACATAACAACAATAACAACAATAACAACAGGCAGGTGACTATGATGGCATTTATCGTTGACCCGATTAACAATCTTTTGTGGGGGCAGGGTCAGATCCTCATTTACCTGCTGCTGATCGCCGGATGCTGGTTTTCCTGGCGACTGAAATGGGTGCAGTTTCGTCATTTTGGTCATATGTTCAGTGTGATGAAAGGCAGCATGAGCGGCGACAGCTCGGGGATCAGCTCTTTTGCCGCATTATGCACCGGCCTGTCAGCGCGAGTCGGCACAGGTAACCTGGCGGGGGTGGCGATGGCCATTTCGCTGGGTGGCAGCGGTGCGGTGTTCTGGATGTGGGTGATTGCTCTGCTGGGTATGGCAACCGGCTTTGCCGAGAGTGTGCTCGGTCAGCTCTATAAAGTGCGCGATGAACATCGCGAATTTCGCGGCGGCCCGGCGTATTATATCCGCGCGGGGCTTGGCAAACCTAAACTGGCCGTGGTGTTTGCACTGTGTTTATTCCTCGGTTACGGCTTTAGTTTCAGTGCCATGCAGGCCAATACCATTGCCGAAGCGCTGAATAATACCTTTGCCATAAATCCGCTCTACACAGGCCTGGTGGTCGCCGTGCTGGCAGGCTCAATAGTGTATGGCGGCCTGCGCAGTATTGCGCGTTTTGCCGAGCTGATCGTGCCCTTTATGGGCCTGGCGTTTGTGGCAACCGCACTGTTGATTCTGGTTCTCAATATTACCCAGGTGCCAGCCATGTTGCTGGATATTTTCCAGTCCGCATTTGGCCTCACAGAAGCCGGTGCCGGCGCTTTGGGGGCCGCCATTAAAAATGGCATTCAGCGCGGTTTGTATTCCAACGAAGCGGGTGCGGGCAGCGTGCCCCATGCGGCAGCCGGCGCAACGCCGGTGCCCAATCACCCGGTGGCGCAGGGTTATGTGCAAATGCTGGGAGTTTTTATCGATACCCTGGTGCTGTGCAGTTGTACCGCCGTGGTAGTACTGCTGTCCGGGCTACCAGTCAGCGGTGAAATGGCCGGTATCAGCCTGACCCAGAATGCCATGCAGGCACATTTTGGTGAAGCGGGCGACTATCTGATAGCCGCCGCCATCACCTTGTTTGCTTTTACCTCTGTGGTTGCCAACTACGCGTATGCAGAAAGCAACCTGCACTTATTCAAGCTGGACAACCAAGCCGGACGCCTCGGCTACACGGCTGTTTATCTGGCCATGGTGTTATGGGGCGCCAGCGCCACCTTGCAGCAAGTCTGGAGCCTGGCCGACATGGCCCTGGGCCTGATGACCCTGGTGAACATCTACGCCATCATCCAACTCACCCCGACAATTATGAACCTGACAAAAGACTATCAGCGCCAGCAAAAATCAGCGAAAAAAATCCATTTCGACCCAAGCAAAGTCAACTATCAAGGCTACTTACACAAAGATGTTTGGGTGAGCCAAAAAAGAGATTAATTATCTCTTTTTTGGCGAACGCGAGACATGGACGTCGAGTCGGAGGCCCCCCACAAGGATGTGTGTCCACTCGTACCATAATAAAGACCGAAGCTACGCTTCGCAGCTTGCTGAACGCTCACCCATGGACGGGTGAGCCGGAAGCCCTCCACAAGGAGGTGTGTCCACTCGTACCAGAGATTAAGTATCTCTTTTTTGGCGAACTGTGGTGTAAAGTCAAGCTTTAGCTTGGTCTTTGCGCAAGGTGAAATGAGTCATTTTAGAGATCCAGGCTCTGATCACTTTGGTCACCGGAAGCCCCCACATGGATGTGTGCCCACTCGTAGCATAATAAAGACCGAAGCAACGCTTCGCAGTTATCGTGTAAAGTCAAGCTTTAGCTTGGTCTTTGCGCAAGGTGAAATGAGTCATTTTAGAGATCCAGGCTCTGGTCACTTTGGTCACCGGAAGCCCCCCACAAGGATGTGTGCTCACTCGTAGCTTAGTCAAGACCGAAGCAACGCTTCGCAGCTATCGTGTAAAGTCAAGCTTTAGCTTGGTCTTTACGCAAGGTGAAAAAGTATTACCGGCACTGGGCCGGTATCTCCGTTATACAGCAGTTTAGCCTGGCGTTTGGTTGCAGTAGCCGAGCTTATGCGGCCACGGCCACGCTTTGGAACTACTGTGCAGTGCGTTTCTCAGTCATATTAAAACTGATACTCTACTGAAACGGAAGCCACATCCAAATCCGGTTCAATGTTGTTTTCCAGCTCATAGCGCACGTATTCCAGACGCAGGTTGACGTTGTCGCTGACATGAAACGCTGCACCAGCACCATATAGCCAGTCGCCTCCTTCGAGCTCAGAGGTTACTCGGCCAATGGCTGGGATGTCGGTATAGAGTTCAGCATCCCACTCCAGCCAGCCACCTTTGGCGTACACAGAAAAGTATTCATTAACAGGAGCCGATAAGAGGGTAGACAAAGAGACGCCGTCTATTTCTGCGCTGCTGTCTATGTCACTGGCTTCATCAAAGTTTTCGTATGCCAGTTCAAAGCTCCAGTATGGATTGATTTTCGTACCTACATAGGCTTTGAGCATGGAGGCATCTTCGTCAAACGACGTGTCATTTTCTCTGTCTTCCCACTGAAAAGAGTATTGGCCATAACCCAGGCCGGTGTAGATCCTGTAGCTGTCCGGATCGAATGTGGTCTCTGCTTGTGCCATCGTTGCAGTCATACCACACAGTGCAAGTAACGTCGTTGCAATAGAAAAGCGTTTCATAATTGCTCCTTCTTTAGTCAATCTGTTTGTTCAATAGCGTTAAAGCGGGTTGATCTGCAAAGACTGTTACGCGTCTTTATCCAGCGTCAGGTGAGACTGGACCGATTTTACATCGTCGGCATTTTTGGCAATTTGCACAGCAAGCTGGCGCTCGGCGTCGGTATCTACATCCCCTGAGAGGGTCACGACACCGCGCTCGACATCAACGTCAATATCGGTGCCATCGATGTCAGAGTCAAATAAAAAGCGTGACTTGATCACTGTGGCAATTTTGGCATCGGTAAAGGTGCTGGTTTCTGCCTGGTGTTGGCTTGACGTCTTATCATCAGACATATCGACAACCGTTAGTTCATTCTCTACGTTTTTAACTCCGTCGATGCCCAGCACCAGCTCTTGAGCAAGTTTTTTGTCAACGGCATGTTCAACTTCACCGGTCAAAATAACCGTGCCATTTTTCACATCTGTGTTGATGTCGAAGTTGTTTAGCTCACCGTTAAATAACAGGGTGGCTTCTGCTTTTCCGTCAATCCAGGCATCACTGGCTTCTTTTTCCCAGTTATTGTCAGCGGCAATAGCAGAACTGGCCATTAAAGAGGTGGTTAGCAAAGAGATAAACAGTGTCTTTTTCATATTTCGACTCCTTAAAAATTAGATTCGATATAGATAGAGCAATATGTTTGCCAATTTTAAGATGTTGATTTTTATGGGTTATATTTTTTGGGCTATAAAAGAGTGAAAAATTTTTATGTAAGATATCAATGACTTTGTAATTTTTACTCTCTTCTATAGAAAAAGTCCGAAACTTCAAGGTTCATCACCAGATACACAGCAACCCACTAAACCACCCGGCTTTTTGCCTCGTACTGTTACAGAGTAAAAACGCAAGATAAGAGTACATAATGCAGTTAACGAGTGATGAGCAGTCGAGAGTCATTGAGATGGCCTGGGAAGACAGGACGCCGTTTGAAGCCATTGAGCAGCAATTTGGATTAAACGAATCAGCGCTTGTCCGACTAATGCGTACTCACCTGAAGCGTGCCTGCTTTCGATTGTGGCGCAAGCGGGTGAGTGGTCGGGCAACCAAGCACGGTAAGTTAAGACCGGCTGAAATTTCGAGGGGTTATTGCCCGACACAATATAAGCATCGCTAAGCAGAGCGCATAATTTAAGCGGGCTGGCTATCAGGAGTGGCAACCGGGCGTCTGCGAATATAAAAGGCACTCAGGATGCTCAGTAGTAGCAACACAGCCGTTAAAACGATTGCCCACGGAATGTCCGTGTGCGGTGAACTTTGCACCTGATAGCTGGCATTAAAGCTCAGGCCCAAAGGCGCCTGGGCAGTGTAAGTGTATTTTTCGCCATTTCGGGTGCCAAACTCTGCAACCTGAATAGACAGCTTGGTCTCACTGGTATTGGCTGGTGCACTGAAGTACAGCCGGGCAAGGCGCCCGCTACCGGCAGCACTTTGTGCCGGTGCGACCTGGCTTGCAATATACTGGATCTGGCCTGTTTGCGGATCCGCCTGGTTACGCAGGGTGTACAGAAGTTTTTCATCGAGAAAATTACCCTGTTCCAGTTGTGTGCCCTTGGTTTTAGCATCCTGATCAATAAAGGTTACAGACTTGGCGTCGTAGTTTAGGGTCAGCTGTACGCCGTACACTTCAGGCAGGTTGTCCACTATCACATCCACATAAAATTCGCTGCCGGTTTTGATTTTCGGGTTTGAGGTCTCAAGGTAAATACGCCCTTGCTCTGCAAAGGCACTCAGGCTGAACAGCAACGCGGTGATACACACTATGTAATTCATTTTTTACTCCATAAACTTAATGGCAGGGGTCAGGGAAAAACCCTGACCCCTGTATAGTTCGTTACCAGCTTTGTGGTCCCTGTTTACCAAAGTTAGCGCCCAGTAAGGTGAGGTCTTGCAGATTGATTGCGCCGTCGCGGTTAAAGTCGGCGGCCATCACGTAGCCGTTTTGTTCGCCTTCTACGGAGCGATACGCGCCCAGCAGTAAGGTCAGGTCGGCAATGTCGATACGGTTATCGTTGTTACTATCACCGCCAATCAGATTAATCTGACCAAAGTCGATGTCAGCCTGACCCGAGGTCAGATCCACGCGCTTTTCGGCAGTCAGGTAACCCGGTGCACTTAGGGTCATAGTGACTTCTCCCAGGCCAACGCGAACCGAAAAACTGCCATCCGGATTGATAGTGACGAGCTGCCCGTTAATATAAAGCGTGATATGCGCAAAGTCGCCTGAAATCCCCAGGCTGGCGATATTGCCAGTCAAGGTGACCGATTCTTCGATGGTGAACGCATAATTGGTATTGCCTTGCAGTAAGTAATTACCCTGCTGGTCAGTCATTTGGGCTTGCAGAGTAAGATTGACGGTACCAGGTTGCTCAGTGATCAGGGTGACAGCAGCAAATTCGCCTTCACCCGATTTGGCTGTGGCCGGGGCCATCAGCGCCAGTGCGCCATCCCACTGGTTATTGTTAATGCCCATGGGTACAGACAAGCGCTCGTCCGAAGGCAGGAATTCGCCATATTCCCCCCCGGAGACTCGGGCTTTGGAGGTGTTATTTAGACTGACAATGGCATCCAGGCCGTAAATGCCTGCGCCACTGACCGTTAGTGGTAAGGTCACCGTGTCACCTTCCAGAACTGTGGTTTGTGGAAGTGACAGCGTCATAGTATTGGTTGGGGCAGTGGCGATTGTATGCTCAAACTTTTGAGCATACACATTGTAGTCACCTGTCGCGCTGGAGCCTGCCCAGCTGATAACAAACTCATTTGCATTGGTGTGTTTTATAGATGGATTGCGCTGTTCGTATTCGGTATTTGTATTGACTAAAAACTCTTCGCCATTGGGACTGTCGTCACTGTTAAAAGCCTGCGCATAAATACCGGTGCCGCTTCCATCTTGATTACGACTTTGCCATGTCACTACATAACTGCCATTTTCGCCCGCACTGATAGCAGGAGCTGTCTGGTTTCCACCGCTAAAAGTACTCACTTTAAAAGGCGCTCCGGCAATTAAGCCATTAATATCTAGTCTGCGAGCGTAAATACCATTGTTGCTCCAGGTGACTATTATCTCGCCATTGCTGAGCCGACTTATGGCCGGGGATGTGTGTGTTGTGCCATTTTCATCATTGATAAAGTACTTGTTACCTATTTTGGTTCCGTTGGCGCTATACCGTCGGGCATCAATATTGTTACTGCCGTCAGACGCCACAATAACAAAGCCGCCGTTTGCCAATTCCGTAATATCGGCACCTGAATACCCTACCTTCATTTTTGGGCTGAGCGCCGTCCCGCTGGTGTCAAAAACTTGAGATACAGTGGCGTAACTTGGAATATTGTAGTCATGCTCGGTCCAGCTCAATGCAAAGCCACCATTGTTAACAGGTGTAATTGAATTGATGCCTAAATTGGCGCTCTCACTGTTGTTGCTATACAGAGTAATCTCACCTCCCATTAATCTGCCATTGCGGTCGAAGCGTTGCGCCCGCAGGGTGTGACTTTTAGGAGAGTCAGTTTGTTTCACCCATGTAATGATGAAGCTACCATCATTTAAAGTTGTTGCCCCCGGGCTATGCCGATTTCCAGTGTAGCCTTCGTGGGCGCGATACTCTGTGTCAATGGGGGTGCCGGATGCCGTAAATCGTCGCAAATAGACATTGCCCTCACCAGCCTCGTTGTAAGTGACATAGGTTACAAAGAATTGGCCATCGCTCAGTTGGTTAACTGAACTTGAACGTTGGGATAAGGCCGTATAAGCGTTGACTAAAAATTCATTTCCTGCCTTTACTGGGGTTTGAGCAAAACTGAGTGCTGGCAAGCTGCACAGTGCGATAGAAAGCGCCGTACGGGCAAAGCGCTTACTTCGTTTGAGTGCTGTAATGTTGGCCTTTGAGCGCGCGAAAGAGCGCTGTAATACAGTTATCATCGTCGTGTCCTTGAATTGAGTAAGTATTATCTTGATTTCACATCTCATAGAAATGCGCTCATACGGTATAGAAACGATGATCTGGATAGAATAGGGGATTTACCCTATATCGGCACTTTTGCACATGTTGTGTTTGCCGAATTACAGTGATATGCCTTCCTCAATCGCAAACCGCACGAGCTGGGCAGTTTTATTGAATCCGAGCTTCTTCATAACCCGGGTGCGGTGTGCATCGACGGTTTTAGCTGAAATGTACAGGGCTTCGCCTATTTGCTTATTGGTCTGGCCTAAGGCTATATGGCGGATTATTTCCTTTTCTCGATTGGTTAAGTCGAAGTCAGTTTTGTTGTTACGATAGCTTTGTAGCTCAGATTGATTATCAGCGCTGATATATTGCCTGCCAGCGTGTACAGTTTGAATGGCCTTGATAAGCGAATTAAACGCATCACTTTTGAGTAAATAGCCCTGTGCCCCGGCTTCGAATGCAGTGTCTATGACTTTAATGTTGTTGTGCATCGTCAGTAAAATCACCCGGGTTTTAAGGCTACGTGCTTTGATGCGATGGCACACGCTAAGCCCGCATATTTCGCCCATGGTGATATCGAGTATAGCAATATCTGGCTCATAGCTGAGAATGTGCTGCCAGGCCTGTTCACCGGAGTCAACATCGGCAATGATGGTGCCAACGTTAGCTGCCTGGATCAGGGCAAGCAGTCCCTGCCTGACGATATGATGGTCATCCGCGATGAGGAGATTCATGGTTACTTTTTGTTTTAGGTTATTTCTTATATTTCAACATATTAGTTCTTCATTTTGAAACTTTATCGGTAATTGTTGAGTTTGATGGCAAAAATCAGTGGTAATAAAAAGCCGCCCAATGGCGGCTTTTTAACTGTGGGTGTTCGTAAATACTTAGAAATCCATCTGAAGCGTTAACGACACCTGACGAGATTTGCCAAGGTACATCTGGCCGTAACTGGTGAATGGGTTACCCTGGTTATCGGCATCTTTAAAGTAAGTGCTGATATAGTCTTTATCGAACAGATTCTTCACATCCAGGCGTACGGTGTAGTTATCCCAGTTGTAGCCCAGCTGAGTATTCACAATCGTATGTTGATCATTGATTGGATCTGAATTAACGGCATACTTTTCTTTTGTTAAAGATGCAGCCGGGTCCAGGTAGGCAATACTTGAGTCGGTATACTTTGCGTTGACATTCACATAGAAGCCGTTGTCAAAGGTGTAATTAGTCGCCAGGTTCGCCGTTAGCTCAGGCGCATCTTCAAATGCACGTCCAGTCAGGTGGCCGAAGTCGGTAAATTCGGATTCTGCCAGTCCCACGCCTGCGGTCACAGACCAGTTATTACTTGGGTAGTAGAAGACTTCGGTCTCAAACCCTTTCACTTCCGATTCTGCGGCATTGATGGTTTCTGTGTCATAAGGTGATGATGAGTAACGTTTAATAACTTGTTGATCTTGCCATTTCAGTAAGAACGCATTGGCATTCACCACCAATTTGCCATCCAGCCATACAGAGCGTAAAGACAACTCATAGTTGTTGGTATATTCAGGGTCATAGCTGAAAATATTTGAGCGTGCGACGTTAAATCCTACACCACCAGAGCGATAGCCTTTTTGGTAGATAAAGCTGGTCGACATATTCTGGCTAAAGTGATACGTCGCGCCTAATTTAGGTAACCAGGCACTGAAGTCTTCTTTGGTTGCCGGCTCTACTCCGGAAGCGGCTTCTGCAAAGCCGTGCAGATAGGCATTGATGCCACTAATAACTGGTGCGATTTGTGCTGGAGCCTGAGTCGGATCTGGCATTGGGTTATTGATCTTGTAGGCATTGTTGGCGCTATTGGTTTGTTCTTCGGTGTCGTAGCGCAGCCCGGCCAGCAGGTCAATTTGGTCTGTGACAGACCAGGTCAGGTCGCCATAAATCGCTGCGGTTTTGATCTTTTGAGTCAGGCCATAATTGAGCTCAAGATTAATCGGGTCAATATCAGGGTAGAACGGGGCGACTGCTGCCGCTGTTTGTGCCGCCATCTCAGCAGGCAGGCCTTGTTGCATCAACAGACCTGTTACCGCTGTAACCAGATCGGGTGCTCTGACTGCTTGCTGCAGAGTCATCAGGCGCTGACCTTGTGCTTTGTCATCTACGTCAACTTGTGAAGCATAGACTCCAAATGCGGCCTGAATTGTATCAGACTCGTAGGTTACTCTGAATTCCTGACTGAAGGTCTCATCGATACGGTGGTCATAGTTGTCTTTGACAAGCTGAGTGGGCTGCATATCGCCATCCCAGTTGTAGCGATAGTCCGATTCGTTGTAGGTCGTCACTGAGTGTAGCGACGTTGTGTCGTTAAGATCCCAGCTTACTTCCAGGTTATAAATATCGGTTTTAGTTTCTTCCCAGATGGGAGAATTGAAATCAACCTGACGGTCAAAAGGGGTGCCGCCGAAGTCATACAGGGCGAACTGAGCACCGAAACGGTTATCGTTGTGGGTATAGGTAAACAAAACGTCGACATCATCGTTTGGCTCAAATAACAGCTTTGCGCGCAATGTTTCGCTGTTTTCAAAATTGGCTGTATCACCCCGGGTGAGGTTATCTATGTCACCATCAGTCTGTTTGTCTTCGTAACTGACTCTGAACGCCAGCATGTCTTCTACCAGCCCCATACCACCGGCAAAGGCATACTCTTGCTGACCATGTTGACCTACCGTTGCTTTTAGTTTTGCACTTGGCTCATAAGTTGGGTCTTGTGATCGCATCATGATGGCACCTGCCAGCGCATTACGCCCTTGCAGGGTGGATTGGGGACCACGGAATACTTCAACCTGTGCCAGATCCCAGACGGACAAACCGCCACTTTTTACCATACGAAACGGTAATGGTGCACCATCGAGGTACATACTAGTTAAGAAGCTATTCCCCCCACCGGAAACCGAAAATGAATCGACGCCACGGATGCTGAAACCCTGGTTAAAGTCACCGGCTACGTTAGGCATCATTGCAAAGACATCGTTGATATTCTGCAAGTTATTCTTTTCCATATCTTTGCTGGTAACAACGGCAACACTGGTTGGGGTTTCCTGCAAAGTACGATCAATCTTCTGACCTTGTACCAGAATAACATCCAGTTCTTTTGCTTCATCTGCAATGGCTGAAGTTGCTGCTGTAGCGGCAGAGATCAGCGCCAATCCGACAGATTTAGCCAATATATTCAGTTTCATACGTCATGTTTCCAGAGAGTAAGAGAGTTATAAATAATTTTTCCTGGGAATAATACTGGATTATTCTAAAAATACAAATGATATCCACTATCATTTGCGTGTGTGGACCCAAATAGCCATTTTTGTTTATCTGGTCGATATCTCATCGATTGACGTGATATCCCGATGGGGTATAGGCTCAGTAAACACCTACAATGAGGAGCGTATATGTTTCCACTTGATGTTTTCCTGACTTATACCCTGGCTTGTCTGCTATTGGTGATCTCTCCGGGGCCAGACAATTTACTGGCGATAGCACGTGGTCTGAGTCAGGGGCAGTTCGCGGCAATTGTGTCCGGGCTATCTTCAGGTGCCGGGATCCTGTTTCATGTGCTGACTGCAACCTTTGGTCTGACTTTACTGATCCAAACCTCGGAGATTGCCTTTTATGCGGTTAAGTTGGTTGGGGCGGCGTACCTTATCTGGTTGGGTGTGAAAGTACTCAGAACCCGTCAGTTGTTTTCACTGACTAATACGCGGCCACAGCCTTTGTCCCGTATTTTCTCCACCGGCTTTTTATCTGCCGCGCTCAACCCTAAGCCGGGCATTTTTGTCCTGGCGTTTGTACCGCAGTTTGTGAACCCTGAGTTGGGATCCGTAACGGTTCAGATGCTGGGCTATGGTTTCTGGTTTGCCTTGCTAACTGCATCAGGATTCGCGTTGATGGGCATTTTCTCATCTCATTTATCGACGTGGTTACAACATAAGCCTCGTTTTGTGCTGGGCCTGAATGTGGGGGCCGGTGCAACATTCATTGCCTCGGGTCTGGCTGTGGCGCTGATGAAGCAAAGGCAGCCCACAGGGATTTAGGGTGCTATCTTAGCGTGTGCCTTTATTAGGGTTGCGTGGCACGTAACCTGAGGGCACCCCGCCTGAACCACCGACAAACTTTATGTGCTGGACTCGTAAATCACTCAGGGGATCGGTACTGAACGATTGCACAGTGCGTTGCGTTATTGTCATGTACATTGTGGCTGCTGGGTTTGGTTAACAGTAAATCACGAAAATGTTCGCATCAGATGGCTTTATGCCAGACAGGGCTTAGCCTGTCTGGCGAGACTGGCCTCGAGCCGGGCGGTGAGCGGCATCAGAACTACATCCCCTTAAAAACAGTCTTTCTCTAAATAAATCATAACCATAAAGTAACATGAGACGTATGAGTCTGGTGCGCATATTTGCTACTTTAGTTTTTTGTCGCATTTTATTTGAGCGCCAACGCACACTTATTGCACCAACCAGGGAAGTAACATACGGTTAATAAGTTTTTCGAAGTGTTATGTTGTAACACTCTGGGTAATCCAAAAATAAAAATAGGGAAAATATATGCATCAACTAAAACTTGGCCGCACTATGCGTATCGCATTGTTTGGTGCTGCCACTGTGCTCTGCAGCTTGCCTGGGCTGGCTGCCAAAGGTGATGAAGGGGTACTCTCTGCTGCCACATTTAAGGGGTTAGAGCTGAGAAATATAGGTCCCGGCTTTATGTCTGGCCGTATCGCAGATATCGCCATCGACCCCAGAGACACGAGTGTCTGGTATGTAGGGGTGGGCTCCGGCGGGGTATGGAAAACCAACAATGCCGGTGTCACCTGGCAACCCATTTTTGATGATCAGCCGGTTTATTCAATCGGTGCCGTAGTGCTGGATCCAAATAACAGCAATACCGTTTGGGTGGGCACGGGTGAAAACGTCGGCGGTCGTCACGTCAGCTTTGGTGATGGCATTTATGTCAGTCATGATGGCGGAGCAAACTGGACCAATATGGGCCTGAAGAACTCTGGCCATATCTCCGAGATCATTGTTCACCCAACCGACTCAAACACGCTGTGGGTGGCAGCTCAAGGCCCTTTATGGAGTAAAGGCGGTCAGCGTGGTCTGTACAAAACCACCGATGGCGGTAAAACCTGGGACAAGGTGCTGGGCGATAACGACTGGACTGGTGTGACCGACGTGGCCATCGATCCGCGCGATCCGAATGTATTGTATGCGGCGACCTGGCAGCGCCATCGTACCGTGGCCGCGTATTATGGCGGTGGTTCGGGTTCAGGTCTGCATAAATCGACCGACGGTGGTAAAACCTGGCAAAAGCTGGTGCAAGGGTTACCCCCGGGGGAAATGGGCAAGATTGGCCTGGAAGTTTCGCCAATCAATCCGGATGTGGTGTATGCCGCAATCGAACTCAACCGCCGCACAGGCGCGGTATATCGCTCGGCGGACCGCGGCGCATCCTGGGTGAAAGGGGCCGATGCTGTTGCTGGTGGTACCGGACCGCATTACTATCAGGAGCTCTACGCCAGCCCTCACCACTTTGACCATATCTATCTGGCCGGTGTGCGATTGCATGAGTCTAAAGATGGTGGCAAGTCTTTCAAAAGAATGGAAGAAAAAGACAAACATGGCGATAACCATGCGATGGAGTTTATCGCCGGTGATAAGAATTACATGATGGTCGGCTCTGATGGTGGCTTATACGAGAGTTTCGACAGTGGTGTGCACTGGCGCTATCACGAAAACTTGCCGGTCACTCAGTATTACAAGCTGGCACTGGATGACGACAAGCCGTTCTACAATATTTACGGTGGTACGCAGGATAATAATACTCAGGGTGGCCCGTCTCGCACGCTAAACAGCCATGGCATTCTGAACACCGACTGGAAAGTGGTGTTGTTTGGTGATGGTCACCAGCCAGCCACTGAGCCAGGTAATCCGGATATTGTGTATGCGCAGTGGCAACAGGGCAATCTGACCCGTTACGATCGCACCACAGGTGAAATCGTCTACATTAAGCCGCAGCCGGGCAAAGGCGAAAAGCCAGAGCGCTTTAACTGGGACGCGCCCATTCTGGTCAGCCCGCACAAACCGTCGCGCTTGTATTTTGCCTCGCACCGGGTGTGGCAGTCACAAGACCGTGGCGACAGCTGGACGCCAATTTCGGGCGATCTGACCAAAAACCGTGAGCGTATTCACCAGCCCATTATGGGGGGTAAACAAGGCTGGGACGGCGCCTGGGACATGTTCGCAATGTCACAATACAGCACCATTACTTCTTTATCGGAATCGCCACTGGTTGAGGGTTTGCTGTATGCCGGCACCGACGATGGCCATATTCAGATCACCGAAAATGGCGGTAAGTCCTGGCGTAAAGTGGATGTCAAACGCTTACCTAAAGTGCCGGATACGGCATTTATCAACGACATAAAAGCCGACTTGTTCGATCCTGATACCGTGTATATCGCGCTGGATAACCACAAATTCGGTGACTATAAGCCTTACTTACTGAAAAGTACCAACCGCGGTAAATCCTGGAAGTCGATCGCCAGCAACCTGCCGGACAAGCACTTGGTATGGCGTGTGGTACAAGATCATGTCGACCCGGATCTGTTATTCGCGGGTACTGAGTTTGGTCTGTTTTTCACCATTGATGGCGGTAAACGCTGGGTGGAGCTGACGGGTAACGTACCGACCATTTCGTTCCGCGATCTGGCCATTCAGCGCCGTGAAAACGACTTAGTGGGCGCCAGCTTTGGTCGCGGCTTCTTTGTACTGGATGATTATCGGGCGCTGCGTAACCTGTCTGAGGATAAGCTGGCGCAGGAGTCTCTGTTATTCCCAACCCGCGATGCACTGTGGTATATCGAGCGCAGTCCGCTGGGTGGCGGGGAAGTCGGCACGCAGGGTGGCAATAAGTACCGTGCACCGAACCCGGATTTTGGTGCCACTTTTACTTACTACCTTAAAGATGACATTAAGAGCCTGAAGGCGCAGCGTCAGGAAAAAGAAAAAGCCCTGAAAGAAGATGACAAGTCATTTGGTGTTCCATCGTGGGAGTCGCTGGAAGCCGAAGAGCGTCAGCAACAGCCTGTTGTCTGGTTCACTGTGCGTGATGCGCAGGGCAACGTGATCCGCAAATTGCAGGGTAAGGCCAACAAAGGCTTGCATCGCATCAACTGGGATTTGCGTTGGCCAGCACATCAGGCTATCGGCGTACAGGGCAATTACTTCTCGCCTAATCCTCAGGGGCCACTGGTGACACCGGGTACTTACAGTGTCAGCATGAGCAAAGAGGTCGACGGTCAGATAACGCAGTTACAGGCGTCGCAAACTTTTGAGGTGGTGCAGCTGAATCAGCGTAACGCGCTGAAGGAAATTGACGGCGAAAAAGTCGCGGCCTTCTGGAAAGAGCTGGCGGACGTCCAGCGCGTGGCCAGCGCAACTGGCCAGGCCCTGGGCAAAGCCGTGAAGCGTCTGGATATGCTGGAACAGTCACTGGATCGCACCTCCGTCGAACCGGGTGAATTTGACAGTCAGTTTGCGACTATCCGCAGCCAGTTGCTGGCACTGGACAGCCGCCTGAACGGTAATCCTGCTAAAAACCAGGTGGGTGCCTGGAATAACACGGCTACAGTGGGTGACCGTTTGTTCCACGCTTTGATTGGCACCAGCTACTCGACGTATGGCCCGACTCCGGCTATTCGTACCAGTGTGGATCTGGCAACACAAGAACTCAGAGCGATCCGCAATGAACTGCAGATCATTCTAAGCGAGACCATCCCTGCGTTTGAGCAGCAGTTACAAGCTAAAGGCGCCCCCTGGCTACCCGGTCAGTCATTGCCGCAGATCTAATCTGCCATTGATTATCATGGACTGAAAAAGGGCTCAATGGAGCCCTTTGTTTTAGCGAATAGGTGAATACCGCGGTATACAGGCGTTAATCGAATACGTTAAATTAATCTTTGCCAAAGTGATTGATGAAATGACGCAACCGTCAACTTAGTATAGTAAGAAGGGCTTACGGTTTTGGCCGGGCCAGGAAAGTCACTGACTGAATTTAAAGTAAGGACAAGGTGTAACAATGACCACTATTCGACTGGCAACGCTGCAGGATTTACCCGGTATGGTTAAGTTGTATGAGGAACTGCGTAGACACGACCCGAAAATGAGTGCGCAAACACTCGCCGCGACATGGACTGAGCTGCTGAATCATCCGGGAGTCAGTATTGTGGTTGCTGAAGTAGACGGGCAGCTTGCCTCGACTTGTCAACTGGGAGTTGTGCCAACTCTCACCAACGGGTGTCGACCATTTGGCATCATTGAACATGTGATCACCGCAGAGCGATTTCGTCGCAGGGGGCTCAGTCAGCGAGTGCTTGAGGAGGCGTTGTCACGTGCCTGGGCACAACACTGTTATAAAGTGATGCTGCTGTCTGGCGCGACCAGAGCTGGTGCGCATAAGTTGTATGAAACAGTTGGGTTTAACTCAGATGTAGAAAACGGCTTTGTGATTAAATGTCCGGCGCAGGCGAGTTGATGGCTGTGAGCACCTGGCAGGTTTTGGAGAGAGGTAATACCAATTTTACAGAATACCTGTTCAATTTGAAGGAGCAAATATGACGCTGCCGTGTTAAAGGTTGCTCATATAGAACCTTTACCTAAGGTATGAGTTCGCAAAATTTTGCCTGGTTAGGGGCGATATTTTCTCGCCTCGAAATAGAGCACTTAATTGAGCAACCTGGTATAAATTTGTACGCTGCACTTTCGTCTCTGATTTCGTTATCTGCGACAGGTATAAGTTGATTCTATGAACATCGAAAATTTGTGGTCCACTGGACTCGAACAGGATAAGCCCCGAGGAATGGGGCGTGTGCTGGCTGAATATCACAACCCCTACATAAACAAGCGCTTTTCGCTCAAACTGATTGAGCGCGCTGATCTGGCGCGTTTTTGCCGCTGGATGAACGATCCCAGAGTTGAGCAGTTCTGGCAGCAGGCCTGGAGTGAAGAAAAGCAATGGCAGTATCTCAGTGATAAACTCGCGGATGCACATACTTTGCCTTTGGTAGGCTATTTAAATGACCAGCCGTTTGCCTATCTGGAAGTGTACTGGGCGGCGAAAGACAGGCTGGCTGCACACTATGACGCTGCGCCTTATGACCGTGGGATCCATCTGCTGGTGGGGGAACAAAGTTGTCGTGGAGCGGAGAATTTTCGTGGCTGGATGACCAGTCTGAGCCACCTTATCTATCAAAGTCAGCCGCAGACCCAGCGCATCGTACTGGAACCCAGAGCCGATAACACACGGCTGATGACACGCATGGCGGAGCTGGGCTATCACCGCCAATTTGAGTTTGATTTTCCGCATAAACGCGCCGCGCTATTGATGGGCACTCGGGCACATTTTTATGAGCAAATCTTTACTGCTTTTGGTGAGAGTAAATTGCCCTCTGGCCACTTGGCCTGACCCGCGCTAACCTGTATGGTGCATGTATAATAATGGCAAAGGAATTCATCATGGACCATACTCAGGCGCAGGCTTACTTGCTCAATAAGCCCTTTTCTTCCGTCGGCCAGCCCTTTGGCGAGGGCGTTGATGTGTTTAAAGTCAAAGACAAAATGTTTGCGACGCTGGCACCGGGTAAATACAGCGAAGGGGAACCCCGGCACTGGTGGCTGAATCTGAAATGCGACCCGGATGAGGCGCAGGCGCTGCGGGATATCTTTACAGCAGTGATCCCCGGTTATCATATGAACAAGCGGCTGTGGAATACGGTGATCCTCGATGGCACAGTACCCCACAAAGAAATAGAGCGTATGATAGATAACTCTTATTTGCTGGTGGTCGCCAAAATGACCAAGAAGCAGCGAGACGCTGTACTGGTGCACCTTTAGTGTTTCAGTGGTAATTGAGTTATGCTAAGTGGTGAGTGAAATAACAAGAATTATATACCCCCATGCGTTACCGGTTTGATGACTTTGAGTTCGACAGCAATGACCTGATTTTGCATCGTGCGGGCACTGCAATTGCGATCCGTCACAATGAGGCGAAACTACTGGCGCTGTTGCTGGCAAATACCCACCGAGTGCTCAGTAAGGACGAGATCCTGGATGAGGTCTGGCAGGGCAAAGTGGTCTCTGATCAGGCCGTGTTTCAGAATATCAGTCATCTGCGCAGTCTGTTCGGCAATCAAGCCATCAAAACTTATGCGAAGCGGGGTTATCAGTGGCAACGGCCTGTAACCTGTCAGGATGCCAGGGAGGTTAGTGCTATCGCTATCGGCCCCCTTGCCGCGGCACCGTTCTGGCGTAACCACAATATGCGCTGGCTGGGGGCATGCCTGCTGTCTGCAGTGGTGATATTTACACTGATGTGGACCACTTTTTTAGATAAACCACAGCCTGATAGTCTCGCCGTAACCTATCTGCCATTTGACGGCGCTGAACCGGATGAGTGGCAATTACAAGATACTGCGCAGCTTGATTTTACAGCGCTGACGACCTTATCTGGTGCGCATTTCAGAACTTCTCAGGCGCTGCTTTATCCTGAGTTAGCGAAGCAGCATCCGCTTATTCTCACCGCTAATGTACGCTATGTCGACGCCTGGTGGTATTTGACTTTTTGGCTGAAAGGGTCATCGGGACAATGGCAGGGTGTATTACAGGGTAAAACGCCTGCAGAGATCCGGTTACAACTTACCGAGCATCTCAGTCAGAACGTGATCCCCACCATATTACAGACGCCGCATTCGCCTGATCTAAAGCTGGCGATGCTGACGCAGGCGCACCAGGGGGCACCTGCTGACTTGATCTTGTTGGGCGCTCTGGTAAATGCGTACATAGAAGTTCGCGAGCTGGAAAAGGCCATGGCGATGGCTGAAAAATTGGCGGTGCTGGCGACAGAGCAAGACAATGCTCTGCAATTGGGTCGAGCGTTGAAGTATCAGGGTGAGATCCTATTGCGTAAAAGCCTGGTCGATCTCAGCCAGGTTCGACTGGAGGCAGCATTGCGGGTACTGGAGAGCAGTCAGGACCTGAGAGCTCAGGCGGATGTCTGGCACAGTCGTTCGTGGTTGTATCATTTACAAGGGGACTATGAGCAGGTTAAAGCCAGTTTGCTGCGCTCGGCACAACTGGCACACCAGGCGCGGGATATTGCCAGAGAGCTGGATGCACTGACTTACTTGTCTATTATGGCCAGTAAAAACAGCCAGGATGATGACAAGTATCTTTATTTGCGCCAGGCCGAAGAGAAAATGCGCCGTTATGATCTGCCAGTTTATCATTTTGCCAAAGTGCCTTTTCATTACGCCATTTTTGCCGACAACCCAGCCGATAAAGAGCCGCATTTTCGACGGGTTCTGGAGTACACCGCGATGACGCCTAACCACTGGGTGGCTCAGGCCAGTCGTAAATCTCTGGTTCGCTATTACCTCAATGAAGGGCGATTAGACGAGGCGCGAACACTGGTGAGCGAGGTCAGTCAGGATAATGCAGAAAATGTTTATCTGGCTGTGATGTATGCGCAGGCTGCACAATCTCAGGCTGAGCTGTTGCCACTGGCGCTGCGTGCCTTTGAGTTGGCACAATTGTCGGGGGCACGCCGAATAGGTCTTGATGTGGCCTTGCTATTGTGTCAGATGCCCATCGAGTCGGGTGTAAACAATGACTTTTATGCGCAGTATATCAGTGAGTATGGGACGAGTGATTGGCGAGCCCGCAATGAAGCTCAGTTGCTGGCACTAAATCTATAATGTTGTGTCGTCGCGCGTCGAGGCTGGGGTTAGGTACCGGATTCAACAGGCATAACCTGTAAAACCGGGTGCCTGACTTGCAGTACCGGCCCGGTAACGAGTGAACAAGCTGCTGGCTCTGCACTTATTACTGCATTACAGACGGATATTCTCCGCATTGGCACGTAGCCGCTGGCTATTGGATCTTATGATAAACGCCATAAAACAGGGTTTGCCAGGACTTGCCATCGTTGGCTGAAGACTGCCAGTGCTGGTGCACTGTGTCATCCTTTTTTGGCTGCCAGGTAATGCGGTGCAAAACGAGATTACCTTCGCTATCTCGGCCCGGGCCCTGCAATACCATGCCGTTATTGTCCCGATTGCCACTCAGTTGCAGTAGCAATCCGGCATTGTCGGTCCAGCTCTGGTGCCAGTGTTGCTGCTGTCTGTCGAAGATATTCAGGCTTTTTCCTCGATAGCCCGAAACTGCCTGGTATTCCTCAAAAATCACGCAGCCATTGAGTATTTTAGTGATTTTACTATTGCCGGCAAACTGACCTTTTGACATGACCCGCCATTCACCGACCCAAAAATCAAAGGCATGATACTGAGGGCTGTCACAAAGCGAGCGTGCCTGGAGTGTGAATGAGCAGCTGGCGATGAGCAGTATACTTAAGGTCTTTATGAGCATCAGGTAATGCATTCCGTATTGACGACCATCTGAAAGATAAGTCGGATCCGCAACTCTTAATAAAAATAGTCACTTTTACAATAATTAGGCAAGGTGGGGAAACCAGGTTTCCCCGATTTCCTTTACTCACTATCCAGCGCCAGCCAGTTTAGTTTCCAGTTGGTGTCGAGAGAGTGGAGTGTCAGTGTATGCCGACCGGCGCTCAGGAAAATGCGGGCTCCCTGTTGCGTTTGCCACTGGTGGTATCCACCGGTACCTTTCACTGAGTGTGTTGAGATAGGTTCGCCATTAAGAGTAACCGTAAAGCCTTTGCTATCTTGCGGTCCGGCAATCCGGTAACTCAGGCGGTAGTGACCGCTTTGGCTAACATTAATCGGGTAATCCAGTTGCGCGCCCTCGGCAATGCCACTGCCACCGGTCAGGTTAAAGCGTCCGTCGATATCCGAAGTGCGGGCGGTATTAGCGCCGGTTATTGCATGGGCATATTCCGCTTCTATCCTGCCAGGAACCGAGAGGGCGTTACCACGAGTTGTAACCCGGTTGCTGTAGTTACTTTGCAGGTTACGGCGCACCGCGACCACCGTATACTCATATACATTGGGAGAGGCATTGGCATCAATAAATCGAGTATCTATGACATTGTCAGCCATCAGTGCAAACATAGAGCCTGCACTTTGATTTCGATAAATACGATAACCGGCGATGTCTTTTTCTGGGCTGGGATCCCAGCTGAGCACAGTATTGCCATGGCTTTGCGACAGGGTGAGGCCAGTTACGGGCATAGGGTAAGCAAACTGCTGGTCGCGCCGACTTTGTTCCTGCTGCTGCGCGAAGGCGAGCTGTTTTTTAAATTGTTGCGTGGTTTTGCTGGCTTTAGGAGCCTGGCCATCTAATGCGACGCGAAAGCCCTCTGCAGCCCCGGCAAAGTTTTCGGGCTGACTACCGCGGCGGGTGACAGGCCAGATATTCCAGTGCCAGCTGCTGCCACGCACGGCGCGCCTGTCACACTGCTCGGACGATAAGGCTTTGCCATCGGAGCGGGCGTTTTGATAGTCGTCCTCAAAGCAGTTACCCATCAATTCGGCTACGTTGCTGAGCATGTCGTGCAAACCATAGGGGTTGGGCTGGTACATGCCAACAACACTGGCATACGTAGCATGATCAACACAATCGGCAAACCCATCAACAAAGTTTACATAGGTACTGCTGGTGGTACGCTGTAATGTATTTTCACCACTGAGATCTGCCGTGTTTTCATATTGGCAGACTGAGGGATGTTTGGGATCATTGCCAAAGTAAAAGCGCGTCTGAACCGCTCCTTTTGCCGCATATTCCCACTCCGCCTCACTGGGCAGCCGGTAGGGTTTGCCCGTCGTTTTTGCCAGCCAGTCTACATAGGCTTTCGCGCCCGCCCAGCTCACACAGATAGCGGGCTGGAACTCATTGTCTGTCAGGCTGTTGTTATCCCAGCTACCCGGTGTGCTGCCAATAAACCAGCTATCAAGCTGGTGATAGCATTCCTGTGGTGCCACAAAACCGGTCGCTTCTACAAAGCGTCGGTACTCTCTGACCGTGACTTCATATTTGCCCAGGCTAAACTCTGGCAGCGTTACAGTATGAACCGGCTGGCTGTTTTTATTGTCTGTTGTACCCATAGTAAAGCTGCCTGCCGGGAGCGTGATCATAATGGGTTCAATGGGTGAAGGGGTTTTACCTGCGAGTGCAGGTGCACAGATGGTCAGCAGCAAAAGCGTCGAATGAGGAAGTGTGAATTTCATGATTATTTTTCCTGTAAAAAAGACGCCTTCACCATGCCTAAGCAGAGGGGGTAAAATCCTAGCGAATTTTTACAAAGTGAGAAAAATAGAAATATTTTAGCTGGAGTGTAGTCATGGGGTTTTTATTAAGCTGTTGATAAAGCTGCTTATTTAAACTTTTTGAAATAAAGTTATGCGAGGAAAATAACAAGCTTGTGGGGTGGGTAATTCTGGCCGCAGGGCGCGGCCAGAAAGTCAGATTTACTGCTCAGCGGCCTGTTTTGCCAGGTATTCGTCGTAAGTCCCCTGGAAATCAATGATCTGACCGTCTTTGATTTCCCAGATGCGAGTCGCCAAAGAGGAGACGAACTGGCGGTCGTGCGATACGAAGAACAAGGTGCCTTCGTATTGTTCCAGTGCCATATTCAGTGATTCGATAGATTCCATGTCCATGTGATTGGTTGGTTCATCCATCAACAGAATATTCGGTTTGTGCATCATCAGCTTGCCGAACAGCATGCGGCCCTGCTCACCCCCTGAGATGACTTTCACTGACTTTTTGATGTCATTTTGCGAGAACAGCATCCGACCCAGGAAGCCACGTACCACCTGCTCATCATCGCCTTCCTGTTGCCATTGCTCCATCCACTGAAACAGGTCCAAATCTTTTTCGAACTCGTCAGCGTGATCCTGAGCATAATAACCAATGTTGGCATTCTCAGACCATTTAAACTCACCCGACTTAGGTGCCATACGGCCAGCCAGCGTGTTGAGCAGGGTAGTCTTACCCACGCCATTTTCACCGATGATAGCGACTTTTTCGCCTACTTCTACCAAGCCATTGAGGTCACCGAACAGCACATCTTCATAGCCTTGCGACAGGGTTTCCAGTTCCAGGGCATTACGGAACAGCTGTTTGGACTGTTCGAAACGAATAAACGGATTCTGACGGCTCGAGGCTTTTACCTCTTGCAGCTGGATCTTGTCAATTTGCTTGGCACGAGAGGTGGCCTGCTTCGCTTTTGAAGCGTTTGCCGAGAAGCGTGATACGAACTGTTGAAGCTCAGTGATCTGGGCTTTTTTCTTGGCGTTGTCAGCCAGCAGACGTTCACGCGCCTGAGTCGCCGCAAGCATATATTCGTCGTAGTTACCCGGGTAAATGCGTAGTTCGCCGTAGTCGATATCGGCCATATGTGTACAGACCGAGTTCAGGAAGTGGCGGTCGTGCGAGATGATGATCATGGTACAGTCACGCTGGTTCAGTACATCTTCCAGCCACTTGATAGTATAAATGTCCAGGTTGTTGGTCGGTTCGTCGAGCAGCATGATGTCCGGCTCGGCAAACAGTACCTGCGCCAGCAGCACTCGTAGCTTCCAGCCCGGTGCCACTTCTGACATAGGTCCGTAGTGTTGCTCGGTCGGAATACCCACGCCTAACAACAGTTCGCCGGCTTTGGCTTCCGCAGCATATCCGTCCATTTCGGCAAATTGGGTCTCCAGATCGGCCACTTTCATACCGTCTTCTTCGCTCATTTCGGGCAGCGAGTAGATGCGGTCGCGTTCTTGCTTCACTTCCCATAGTTCTTTGTGGCCCATAATCACGGTATCGACTACCGAGAATGTCTCGTAGGCAAACTGATCCTGATTTAGTTTCGCGATGCGCTCGTTGGGATCGTAAGAAACGTTACCCGCGCTGGCCTCAAGCTCTTTGCTGAGGATTTTCATAAAGGTCGATTTACCACAGCCATTGGCGCCGATCAGACCGTAGCGGTTACCGTCGCCAAATTTGACTGAGATATTTTCAAACAGCGGCTTGGCGCCAAACTGCATGGTGATGTTGTTACAAGACAGCATAAGGGGTGCTCATTAGATTCAATTGCCGCGATTTTAGCATTAAATCGCGGCCGGGGGTGAGCAAGGAGCGGGTTTATGCGCAAAGTTTAACGGCTAACTGACGCAGGGTCGATGCCACGGTTTCTTGTGTCAGCTGAACATAGTCACAATTTGGTGCTATCTGCTCACCGACAACATAGGCCTGATAGGCGGCTTCCAGCATCGCAATATCATTGACATCGTTACCAAAACACACGGTTTGTTGCATATTAAGGCCAAGCTCCAAAAGCGCCGTGAGCTTATTGCTGCGTGCCGGCACCAGATCAAAGCAATGATGGCCGTTGTGGTGATAGATTTCAAAGCTGCTTAACGTTTGTTCACATACTTGTTTGACCTGTTCGTGATGCTCATCTTCCAGTACCAGCAATTTCACGATCGGCTCATATCTTAGGACCTGGTTGCAGCCCGGCGGAATGCCCAGCTCGGCCACATGCTGATGAAAATGGTGAGGCTTGTTTGAGATGGCATACTGCCAGTGACCGTCAAACAAATACGCAATTTCGTGATCGTCCAGCCAAGTAAGCAAAGAGGTAATTTGCTTTGGCTCGAAACTATGGGCACTGACTACCGCTTTGTGCTCGCTGAACATAGCGCCGTTGCAGCCAATGATAGGGTGGTGCCAGAAGCATTCGGGTAACACCGGCAGGGTATCTCTCAGAGGTCGAGCGGTGGCAAAGTACAGCTTACCACCATGACTTTGCAGTGCTAACAGGCCATCTTTGATGTCATCATGCATGCGCCGGGCATGGAAAACGGTCGTGCCATCTAAATCAAAAACAAAATTCATTATAACTTCCGGGTACAAAATAGAGCATTTACTTTGCCAAATTCACCAATTAGTATTTTGGCTATCGGCTCATTTTTTATAATTATTGGCTCAAAGTGACCATTAATACAGGAAAACCTGCTCCCGTCCGCTTTGCACTGAATCAATCTGTGCAAGTTAAGTACATTGAAAAACAGAAGGTCCTGTTCGAGTGGCATCAGCATGATTGCTTTGAGCTGATCCTGACAATAGGCGCACAGGGCTGCGGATTTATCGGCAGTACCATTCATGCGTTTGCTGACATTGACCTGGCTCTGATTGCACCGGGTGTGCCTCATACCTGGGACAGCCAGCCCCCCTATGACACTGCTGAGTTGGTTGTGGTGGTGTTGTGGCCAAAGGCATTATTGGCTTGCGCTATTCCGGAACTGGCAGACTTACAGAGCTGGCTTGATAGTATTGCAAGTGGGCTGGTCTTTAGCCGGGATACCGCAGAGCTGGTGCGTGAACAGTGCCTGGCACTTAACACGGCAAGCCCGCTTAATCGGCTGACTTTGCTGTGTGAGATACTGGCTGAGCTGCGTGTTCGCCCAGCCAAAGGTATCAGGCTGGATCACTCGCGTAATTCAGAGCGGTTGGCCCGGGTTCAGGCCTGGATCGCAAGTCGGGTTGACACGCCGCCCAGCCTGGCTCAGTGTGCAGCACATATCAATGTCAGCACAGCGACCTTAAAACGTTGGTTTGCGCATGAGCTTGGCTGTTCGTTTTCTCAGTATTGTGCTCAGCTGCGCTGTCAGCGTGCCCAGCATTTACTGGCAACGGAACGTCGGCCCATTGGGGTAGTGGCGCAGCAATGCGGATTTACCGGCGCAGCCTATTTTAGTCAGTTTTTCAAAGCACATACGGGCATGACACCCGGTGCCTACCGGCGTCGGTTTAGCTGGCGTAAACGCTAACTTTTAGGGTCTCCAGGGGGAGTTGGATAAAGTGTCAAGTCCTCCAGTATCACCAGCTGTTCACTGTGCTCATCCAGCGTAAAGCTCAGCTGGCAAGGGTCACAGTTGAGCGCTTTTTGTGCCAGATAGTGTGGGGAAACCTCAAGACGGTATTTTCCCTGCTTTAATTTATCAAAAAAGAAAAAACCATCGGGTTCTGTGTAGATGGTGGTTTGTTCACCACTGGTTTCCCGGGTGAGTTGCAGTGCCACCCGGCCACTGAGATCCGCAAGCGCTCCGGAATCTTTAAGCAGGGAAATCACGCCTTCTGCTTCGAATTGAAGTTGAAACGGCACGTCAATGATAGGCTGAGAACCTGGGTGCAGATCGGCTTCTATGAGCCCAAACTGGGGCTGTAAGTATAAGGCGTCGGGTTCGTTGTGCTCTATCTCCAATGTCACGGGGCGGTTCGAGGGCAGGTGAAGCAATGTTTGAGCTTGTGCTTGAGTTAAAGTGTCAACCTGGCTGCCGTTCATCATCACAGTAATACCAGGTAAATACTGCTCTTGTTCATCAAAGCGCTGATTATTATTGCGGTCGTAAAAAGCACGTAGTTTTACAGAGCTGCTTTGCCGACCGCTTTGGCTGCTAAGGGTACTAAGCGGTCTTGGTCCGTAAAATGAAAATGAACAAGATAAGCCAAATTGCCAGCCATTACTTTCGTGGTAGGTGGCACTGGCATTGACCGCCACAGCATCGAAAGTTTTTGATAACGTGAAGGATGTTGTATTTCGGTGATGGGTGAAGGAGCGGCGTAGCTGCAAAGAGCCGTAATAGCCGTCGAACTGATTGGCATAACTCAGCGCCAGCGAATGTTGTTCAAACAGTCCTGTTGATTTGTTCCAGTTAAACCTGGCTCTGCCCCAGTTGCCAAACAGGCTGCCAATCATGGCATATTGTTGCTCATGTGCGTCGTCGCCTCTAATTTGGCTGAAATTTGTGCTTATACTGCCGGAGTCGGCCTGAAAGCTGAGATAGCCATCCACAGATTTATAACGAGATTGATTTATCTGGCTGAGACCTAAAGTTGAGCTGATCTGCCAGCTATCGAGTGTGTGCTCATAATTCAGCGTGTTGATGTTTTCCTTGCCAAACTGACCATACCCGCGTTGTGAGGCGAGGCTTAAAGCTTGTGAGGTACTCAGCGGGGTCAGCCATTTCAGGTCATAATACAGCTGCTCATGCCCGCCTGCTTTGAGGCTCCATTTGGCATCAGTGGGTTCACCAGAATGCTCCCAGCCAAGATACCATAAAGCGTCTTTTTGGCGGGTGTTTTCCAGCCATTCTCCGCCGACGTTAATTTCGTCGCGGGTACTGACGACATAGTTTAATTGTGGATTGAGGTATTTTTCCTGTGGGTTAAAGCGGCTTTTTTTTAATATTGACTCTTTGGTTGTGTAGGCTGCCAGGTTGGTATACCACTGTCCGGGTTCATAGCCCGATTGTGCCTGATGCATCACAGCCCGGCGAAGGCGTTTTCCGTCTGGTGACTGGATCATCAAGTGGTAGCTGTGGTTCGAGTTAAAAATCTGGATTGGCCTGAAACGATACTGACCATTGTCTGTGACACGTACCAGATCAAATAGTACATCATTGCGATAGAGTTCGACGTCGCTGCCGGGTTCTGCATAGCCCTGGATGATAAGCGGCTTGCTGGCGCTGCTGTGCGTTGCGCCATATTGCACGCCCAGCCCGCTTCCGCCGGTTTGCAGCAATGCGCCTGTGATACCCTGCAAGTCGCCAAATTGATATTCGCTCAGCTCTCCCAGACTGCGGGAAAGCTGGAAACGTCCGTTGCGTTTGTCGTTATCTGAGTCGGTTAATATGACTTGCGCCTGATGGTGTGCCAAGTCCTGATTGAGGGCAACATAGGCTGAGGCACTGGAGTTGTGCTTACTGTCTGATGCTGACAGCTGCACGTCGATATAAGGTGCTGTATACCATTGATATTGGTCGTTTAACACAAGCTGATTGGCGCGTTTTCGTTGCATTGCCTCAAGGATATCCTTGCGTGCCTCGCGCTTCTTTTCCTGTGAGCTGGGGTGCCTTTGTTGGGTATCAAAAACCAGCACCTGAGTGCGTGGATTAAACTCTGATTCAATGCCAAGTGCCAACAGCACATCAAGCCGGATATGGGGCTCTTCATCGAGCGTTACCCATTGATCTTCTTCCAATTTAATCTCGACCTGTTCACCCCAGATTGCACCATGTAAACGCTTATCTGCCAAATCAATGGTGAGGTCACTGACAAGCAGAGCATTGAGGTTATCCTGGGATAAAAAATAATGTTCGTAGTCGTGTGTGAGTAACTCACTCCCTTCGGGAAAGTTCTGCTGGTCGACGTACAGATCGGCAAATACAAAGTCGGCAGTATCGCCTACTTCCCGGGCTGAAGTGTGCGTGCAGTGAAGCGATAATAAAAGAAGTAAAACGTATAGATACTGCATGGTAAAGGCCCGGCATGGGCCAGGCCTTTAAGGGATGATGGCTATGTTACTGGTAAGCTGCAACAAAGTCATAGGTAAATGTTTTGGTGCCTGGGGCATTGATTGCAACGTCTTTGTCGTCCAGTATAATGCTCGCTGCGAACCCGATGTCAACTGAGCCGCTCGCATTCAGCTGAGCACCAGCTGTTCTGCCAGCCAGGGTAAAACGAAGCCCGTCTTGTGTCTGATCCGGTGCAGAATATGTGTAGACAACTTGTGCGTGAGGCGTGCCCGATACAGTAAATTTTGCTGGGTTGCCGCCTACATTGGCATCGTTACACAGGGCTGAGGAAATTGGGTTTGGTAATGGCGTCTCGGTTGAGTAGCATGCATCACCATTTTTTGATGCTTCGTTTACCAGAAGCTCAGGAAAGCTCATCGCAGTTGCTTGTGCAATTTGTAGTGGTGTGCGCTCAACCACCAAGTTAACATCAACCTGATAAGTCGCTGCGGCTGAACCAAAACTCATAACTAATAGTGCAAGTGTGCTGGAGGTTTTTTTTAGCATTGTTTATTTCCTTAATTGTTATTGGTATAGCGCAGTAACGGTGTAGCTGAAAGCGTACTCCCCGCTGCCTGTTTCATGGGCGTTACTGAGCGTTACAATACCTCCTGCACTAAACGTGCCAACTCCATTTTTTTTTATTCTTACGCGCTTGCTAAAGCCGCCTGATTTATTCTGAACGGTAAAGGTAAGGCCCTGTTTACTTTCACTGCCAAACACTTGTACATCTACGTAACTTCTGGGCTCGCCGGTAATTTCAAACTCTGCTTTATAGCCTCTTAAGCCCGGGCAAAGTGATTTTTTTACGGCTTTTTTATTTTTTTTACCATTGGCCTTACATAAGGCCCCCTCCCATGTTGCGGGTGTTTGTTTTAGCTGCGGAAATGCCATTGGCGCCAATAAATTGATACTGACCCCATTAAATTGACTGGCATGACGTTGCTGCTGTTTCAGATATGTCAAAGTATCGGCACTCTGAGCAGACGCAACCAACCATAAACCCGTCAATAAGCCGACAGACATTACTTCAGCAGGTCCTCTGTGATGGTGACGTCCAGTGTTTTGAGTGCTTCTTTTGATTCCACATCTTCCAGCTGAATCGTTAATTTCTTGGTAGCAACCCCTTTATATTCAATCGGTAGCGTCATATCTCGTTGACTGAGTTCTGGGTATAGGCTGAACTGGTTCACCCTAAACAGTTCTTCTTCTGCCTCTTTGACTACCAGGTTTGCACTGGTGTGACCCGGGCCTTGCTTGTTTAGTCTGACTATCAGGTTGCTGGCATCTTTACTGAATTTAACATGACCAATCGACAGCTCAGTGACTGAGGATGTGTTTTTTATAAAAACGGGGATGACAACCTTATAATTGGCTTTGACCTGTACAGCGCCACTTTGCTCTGTGGGGTCATCAGCACTGAGCGCTTCGACCATGAGGTGTGCGCGAAACTCTCCTTCCGGGATTTTGCCTTTTTTCATCAGCCGAACTTTTTGAAATTGCTTTGGCAAAACATCTTTGGCAACACGTGGTCCGACTCGCAAGTAAGGCTTGGCAGAAAACTCATACTGCTCTGCAAATTTCAAAATGCCTTGTTCATCCATTTGCATGTCGATAAGCGATATCCGGTAGCTTTGCAGGGTGTCTGAAGTGTTATAAATGCGCAACTCGCCGCGGCGCATATCCTGATCCAGGACGACCCTGTGCCTGTCGAGTTTAAAGGTTGTAGCCCACGCCTGGGGAACAAATACTGTTAATAACAGTACCAATGTGAGTATTTTTTTGGTCATACAACATGCTCTTCGAGTTATTAGTGTAATGAGCTTGGCTAAGTTTTCGGTATCATATCCTAATTAGATTTGGCTGCAACCTTTAGGCTGTGAGGCAGATAAACAAATAATGCACTCGTCGCTGGAAAGCAACGGGTGCACTTTGTACTCACTTTCAAGATTAAGGGCTTGCACTGCCGGCGGGGCCCGTCACTGCGGGGCTAGATTGCTCTGTGGCCGGGTGCATCCGACCAAAATAGGTCAGTTTTCCCAGATAATCGGGTACTTCACGTTCACTGTTAAATTCGCGGATGGCCACAATTTGTCTATTGTGGAAGGCCTGTAAGAGCGGGCTGAGTGCTTGCTCTGTCCAGCTTTGCAGGGCATCTGAACGAATAAACTGTTCCTCGAACTGTTCGGCATCAGCGAGTAGTTGCGTCCAGAGTTGTCGCTGTATTTGCGGCGGGGTATCAGCCACATGCGCCAATGCGTCGTTGATCCAGCCCAGCCCGTATTCATCATACGCGGTGAGAATGTCTGAATAGAGGCGCCTGCGATCAGATTCACTGGGAGGTTGATCCTGTTGCACCACCATTTCGTTTTTCTCTGTCTGGTAATACTGGCGGTGTGCTGACAGGTCAACTTGCTGACTCAGGTAGGCAAACACATTCGTTGCACTGTCTTTATCTGCGGCGTCCAGCATCTCCAGCATACTGCGCTTTTCGAACGGTTTAATGACGGTGGCCATATCGAGTATGCCGCGACTTTGTGAAAAGTCGCTTTGTTGCAGATGGGTATTCAGGGTACTCAGATCGTCTCCCTTAAATTTACCGCTGATCAACAAGTCACTGTAAGCGTGCATCAACTCGAGTGTTTTGGGCGCTTGGGCGAGCTTGTATTTCCAGTGTTTGTCCTGATCATAAGAAACAAGCATGATGCGCTCGTGGCCATGTTCATCAACGCCTGCTGGGGAGCGGGGAGCGCGATAGCTTTCGCCTTGTTCACGGAGACTGGCAAGGGTCTGGATGGTATCTCCAAGCACGTCATCTGACAAAGAGGCAAGTACATCAATGAGTTGTTCTGGTACCTCATGACGTCTTTGCTCTGTAAAAATAGGTGTGCTCCCTGCGTCTATCAAGATATCTGCTAGCCGGGATAGTGCTTCGTCATCCAGGCGCTCTGCAATGGCGAGTAGAGATTTACTGGGCTTGATGTGCTCCAGCTTATTTCTCTGCTCGGGTGGCAGGCGGTCAAGTTGAGCCAGAAATGCGTTGATATCATCCGTATCGGTTAGATCGCCATATGCATAATGTGTGCTGAGCTGGCTGTGCTCAGTCTCGCCGTTTTGCTGGCTGACAATATGGTAGCGCTTAAAGCCAATATAGTCAGAGAGCTGTGCACTGGGTCCCGGGTAGATAAAAGGAGGAGATGCACGATGTGGTGAGTCTGGTAGTAACGCTTTGAGGTGAGGATCGGTCAGTGGTGCCCCCTTTTCGACAATGACTGAGTGAGCCGGGTCCTGACTATGTGCAGAGCGGGAGAGTGTGACGCGATTGGTTTGGGGTTGATTGCTGTGTTCTGCCAGGCGGAGAGAGCTGTGAAAGTGAAGCTTCATAAATAACCGTATCCTTGTTACTTAAAGTTAGACACATATCGGCAGCAAAATGCGGAACTTTAAAACAGCAAAACTTCAGCGGCAGGCGTTAGCCTGCTCAGGAAGGGAAAGAAAAGCCAGCGGGATAACGATGAAAACCATCAAAGTCTCCTTTACTCAATGGTAGCCCGGCGGCACGTAATATCGCGTAGGCCATGGAAAAGTGGAATAAAAAGTTGGGCCAGGCGTAGAACTGGAAGTATTTTTCGGGCTCCAGAGTGTGGTTGGCGAAACCAGCCACAAACGTGATGCTAGCAGGCATCGATTCCCAGGGATCGCTCCTTAAGTGTTCCAGATAGTCTATGGTGTCGTCCAGCTCTTGTTGCAAATCGCTGATACTGATTGTCGGGCGCTTAAAGTTGCTTACTTCTTTGTTGAATAGCGGGCAGCAGCAGCGGAGCGACAGTGCGGCGGCAGTAGAGATTTGTTGATGCAGAGGAAACATGTCTGGGCACAGCCGCTGCATCAGCAAATCTTCAGTAATCTCGTCGCGCTGCATCATAGCGCGCATCTGGTTCAGATAGTGTATAAATGGCTCAATAATTTGGCTCATGTTTCCCTCGTTCAGATAAATCAATATGTACTTAAAATTATTTGTTCCGTTGCTGGCAGTGAGCGCTTTATTAATATTAACAAACAGCCAGATTCAAAGCGGTGCTTAAGTATTATTTTCAAACACCTACAACAAATGTAGTAGATAAAATCAACGCTACCATTAGTTTAATGGAACGTTTAAAAAACGTGACTTTAAATGGTTTTTTGTGTACCTTCTGGAGTCCGCTGGTAAATTGCGCATGGACTTAATTTTAGACTCAAGCCTGCCTAGCCGCCAGCGTGATGTCCCGCGGACAGGCGCTTTTTGGAAGAGTCTGTCATAGTGAGAAGGACACAGGCTTCCGATTTACAAGAATAAAGACAATTCATAAGGAAATTTTATGCTTAAAATGTCAAAACTAGCGAAGGCTTATTACACGGATACGGTAAAAACCCAAGCGCTGCAACCCTTTGACCTGGAAGTCCAGCAGGGAGAGTTTGTCGCTGTTATTGGTCCGTCTGGCTCTGGCAAAACGACCTTTCTGAATATTACAGGATTGCTGGAAGAGTATTGTGAAGGTCAGTATTTGCTCGATGGTAACGATGTCACTGGGCTGTCAGATAAGCAAAAATCACGCTTACGAAATGAAAAAATCGGATTTATTTTTCAAGGGTTTAATTTGATCCCTGAGCTTAACCTGTTCGATAATGTGGAAATGCCATTGCGTTACCGCAGCTTCAGTGCCGGTGAGCGTAAACAGCGTGTAATGGATGCTTTGCAACAAGTTGGCCTGGCAAGTCGCAAAGATCATTACCCGCAGCAGCTGTCCGGTGGGCAGCAGCAACGCGTTGCCATCGCTCGCGCACTGGCCGGCAGTCCGGCATTTTTGCTGGCGGATGAACCAACCGGTAATCTGGATTCGAAAATGGCAGATGGCATCATGTCTTTGCTCAAAGATATCAACGCGAAAGGCACCAGTATTCTGATGGTGACGCACGATACAGTGCAGGCCAGTCAGGCCCAAAGGATCATAGAAATCAAAGATGGTGTCCTGAGCGAGCGCCACACGCCAGAGCAAGCGATTGCCTAGGAACAAGTATGCTCAGTTATTATTTTAAGCTGGCATGGCTTAGCTTACGCAAAACACCTCTGCTAAGCGTGCTAATGGTGGGCACTATTGCTTTGGGTATTGCCGCAGCTATGGTGACTTACACCGTAAGTTATATGATGACCAAAGATCCTTTACCAGCCAAAAGTGATCGAATTTTTACCGTGCAGTTAAGCGCCTGGGGTCCGCAACAGCCATATAAGGTGGTTGATGGACGAGAAGAGATCCCTGCCATGATCTCCTATCGGGATGCCCAGAACCTCAAAACGACCGCTAAAGCGCAGCAAGAAACAGCCATTGGTTTGTTTAAAAGTATGAGCCGGGCAGAGCAACAAAATCGTCGTGATGCGCAGATGCGGATGGTACGTACCACACATAATGACTTCTTTTCTATGTTTGAAGTGCCTTTTTTGTACGGTAGTGCCTGGTCCGAACAGGATGATAGTGCGGGCAATCAGGTTGTGGTGATCACCAAAGCACTGAACGACGAATTGTTTGACGGGGTGAACTCGGTAGGCCACCACATTGTGTTGGGTGAGTCCTTGCTGCAAATTGTCGGTGTCATGGACGACTGGTTTCCTATTCCAAGATTTTATTACTTGTCGTCACAGGCATATCATGATCCTCATGATCTGTTTGTGCCACTACAATACCAGATAAACCAGGAGATCTTCTCCCGCAGTGATGTCACCTGGGCGTGCTGGCAGGATATTGAAGATGTCGCGTTTAGTGACTTCATCACCTCGGATTGTATCTGGCTGTTTTACTGGGTTGAGCTGGAGTCGGCAAAAGACAGGGCGGACTACATGGATTTCATTAACGCCTATGTAGATGAGCAAAAGTCGGCAGGTCGCTTCGCCAGAGAAAATCTGAGTCGCTTATTTACCATTGATGAATACTTACGCTGGGCAGAGGTACTGAGCAACGAAAATGACATGGCCGTGTGGCTGGCATTTGCCTTTTTATTGGCGTGCTTACTCAACTGTATGAGTCTGATGATGACCAAGTTTTATGGCAAAGGCAGTGAAATAGGATTGCGGCGCGCTGTTGGCGCCAGTCGTCACGACATCTGTTGGCAGTTTCTGTGTGAGGCCTTTTTAATTGGTGTGCTTGGAGGTGTACTTGGACTGATGTTTGCGCAGCTTGGCCTGGTTTTGGTACAGCAAATTTTCTCTCACCTCAACGCCAGTATTATGCAAATGGACCTGCAGATTGTGCTAATGACCATCTTACTGTCCATTGTAACCAGTGTTTTGTTTGGTCTGTGGCCTATTTATCGCGCTGCACAAATCCAGCCATCCAGCCAACTCAAGAGTTTGTAGGGGTAAGTGATGAAGGATTTTATAGTTATTCTTAAGTCCCTTTGGCGTAGTAAGACCTCGCCATTGCTATTGATACTTCAAATTGCAGTGACTTTTACCATATTTGTCAATGCGGTCTATATGGTGACGCAAAAACATCATAAAGTGACAGCCCCCAGTGGTTTGAATGAATCCCAGGTATTCTCTTTGTTTATCAATTTGCAGGAAAAAGAGCTAGCTCAGGTTGCAGAGTTTGAGCAGGTGATCCGAGACATCAAGCAATTGGACAGTGTCGCTAATGCAATACCCGTGACTTCCGTGCCACTGAGTGGCTTTGGTCGCTCGGTTGACATTGGCTATGGGCCCGCAGATGAAGATAAGCTCACCAGTAGCGGTTACTATGGTAGCAACTATGACAGTCTTGATACCCTGGAGCTGGCACTGATCGCCGGACAGTGGTTTGAAAAAAGCGATGTCACACATTCGTTTTTTGGTGCCCCGTCGGGTGGCAAAGTGTTGGTCTCCAAGGCACTTGCACAAACATTACATCCTGACAACTGGCGAGATGTGCTCGGTAAGACACTGTACGTTCAGGGTGAGCCACAGCAAGTGATCGGGGTAATCGACAACCTAAAGGCGGTGTGGAGTTTCTGGCGATTGTTTGATCACGCGGTATTGTCGCCTGTGTTTGAAGTCCGGGACAAAGTGGGCATTATGGTAAAAGCACAGTCGGGCTCGCTTGAAAAGGCCATGCTTGATGTGAAAGAGCGACTGCTGATGACGCCCGGCAGACAAATAGATAAGTTAAAACCTTTCAGTCAGACCCGAGAGGAAAGTTACCGGACGGATGTGGCTGAACTGCAAACCCTGCAGCTGGTTTTGATTGGCTTGTTACTGCTGACCATGCTGGCTATTTTTGGCCAGGCTCGGTTTGCGATTCTCAAGCGCCGCAAGCAAATTGGTACCCGACGCGCCCTGGGCGCTAACCAGTTACAGATATTGCGTTACTACCTGCTGGAGAATCTGATAGTGACTCTGACTGGGGTGGTTATCGGTATGGTCTGTGCCGTACTGGTAAATACTCAGTTGGTGAGCTACTTTGGCCTGATGCCGGTTCCTGCGGATTATCTATTAGTAGGTGCACTGGCTATTCTGCTGGCTGGTCAATGTGCGGTAATTCAGCCAGCCTGGCAGGCGGCACGTGTTTCGCCTGCGCTGGCAACACGCAGTGTGTAAAGCTGGGGTCACATGAGGTGACCCCAGAGTAAAGGAAATATATTAAAACAATAAAGGAATAGGTATGCGATTAATTTCAATTCGACCAAACTTGTTTGTACCTTTTTTGGCTCCTCTCTGTGCTATCCGGAGGCGGTGGAAATGTTGATTGGTTACTACTTTAAACTCGCCTGGATCAGTCTTAAAAAGACGCCGCTACTGAGTATTTTGATGATTGGCACGATTGCCATGGGTATCGCGGCCACTATGATCACCTCCACCGTGAGCATTATGATGGCAAAAGACCCCTTACCGGAAAAAAGTGATCGGGTTTTCTCTGTGCGGCTGAATAGCTGGAGCCCGGACAAGGCCTATCAGTTGTCCAGAGGGGAAGAAATGCTCCCTCCGATGATGACCTACATGGATACCATAAACTTGCTGGAGGACGGCAAAGGCCTGCATCAGAGCGCGGTGGTCATGTATAAAAGCATGGTTCGCAGCGAAGAGCAGACCGAAAAAGAAGCCAAAATGCTGCGCTTTAACTCCGTCAACAACGATTTTTTTGAAATTTTCGATGTGCCTTTTTTGTTTGGTTCCCCATGGTCCGACAGCGAAGATAAAAAAGGCGCCGCGCTGGTGATACTGGACAAGCAAACTAACGACCGTCTGTTTGGCGGTGCAAATTCCGTTGGTCGGCATATTTTCGTTGGCCCGCACCTGGTGAGGGTTGTCGGGGTCATTGACAGTTGGGCACCACTCCCGCAGGTTTTTCAGGGGCCAAACCGTGCGCATAATTTGCCGTATCCTTTGTTTACGCCTTTTCAGTTTCAGGTCAACAACAACTTGTTGTCAAAAGGGGAAATGAGCTGGCGATGCTGGACCGCTCTGGATGATGGCACACTGGAAAGCTTCCTGGCTTCAGAGTGTGTCTGGATCCGTTACTGGGTAGAGCTGGAACAAGCGACGCAGCGCGACGATTATACCGACTATATCAACGCCTACGCCCAGGAACAAAAAAAAGGCGGACGCTTTGCCCGGGAAAAACCAAGCGAGCTTTTTGATATCAATGAATCGCTTATCGAAGACCACGTAATCGAGGACGATGATCGGATCGCGGTGTGGCTGGCGTTTGCCTTCTTGATTGCCTGCCTGCTCAACTGTATGGGCCTGATGTTGATTAAGTTTTATGGCAAAGGCGCCGAGGTGGGTTTACGCAGAGCGGTTGGTGCCAGCAAACAGCATATTGCCGTACAGTTTGGCTGCGAGACGGTGCTGATAGGTATTTTGGGTGGTGTCTTAGGGCTGACATTAGCTCAGCTGGGATTGCGCGTAACCGCCGATATTTTTGCACATTTACCCGATGGCTTAATGCAAATGACCACAGCGCTGGCTGTGCTGACTGTGGTACTGGCGGTGTTTAGCAGCATGTTATTTGGGTTATGGCCTATTTATCGGGCTGCGCAGATCCAACCCTCAGCTCAGCTTAAAAGCCAATAGGAGTCACACAATGAAGGATTTAAAGCCCATTCTAAGTACTCTGTGGCGGGCAAAATCGGCCCCTTTGTTACTGATTTTACAAATAGCGGTGACCTTTACCATTTTGGTCAATGCGCTCTACCTGATCATTCAAAAAGAGGCGATGTTAGTTGAGCCAAGTGGTCTGGATGAAGACGTCGTGTTTACGCTTGAGACCAATGTGCAGAGTAATCAGGCGGAGGAAATGATTGCGCTGGTAAAGCAAGATCTGCGTGACATTCGTAACTTACCGAGTGTTGAAAATGTCACTGTGGTGAATGCCTTTCCATTGAGCAACTGGGGCAGTTATGTAGCGACGGGGTTAGGGCCGACCGAAGAAGACATGAACATTTATACCGGCTATTACACCGGCGATGAGCATGCCGTTGCGACGATGGGGCTGGAGCTCATTGCGGGAGAGGGGCCCAGCGAAGGAGAGATCCTGGACTCGATAGATTTTAGTGCTGATCCAACACACGCTGTGGTTTCCAAAGGATTTGCCGAGTTGTATTACCCGGATGACTGGCGCGCAATATTGGGTACAACGGTTTACCTTGATTACAAGCCGGTGCTGGTGAAGGGCATAGTCAAAGAACTGAAGTCGGTATGGCCTGACTGGTATTCGCACCATAATACGGTGTTAGCGCCGCTGCGAAGTATAGGTAACAACTATAAGATACTGGTGCGGGCAATGCCCGGACAGCGCGAGCAGGCCAAATTAGATGTGGCGAAATTTTTACTGAAAACCCCCGGCCGCCAGCTGGACCGACTGCTGGATTATCAACAGATCCGCCAGGAAAAGTTCAAGTCTGAGAGGGCGGCCATTAAAATCTTATACTGGGTGATTGCAGGACTGGTGTTACTGACGCTCCTGGGGATATTTGGCCAGGCTCGTTTTAGTATTGTTAAACGTCGCAAGCAGATCGGTACGCGCAGAGCCTTAGGTGCCAGCAGAGCAGACATCTTACGTTACTGTATGACGGAGAACGCTATAGTCACCTTTATCGGTATAACGCTGGGCGTGCTGTGCGCGCTGCTCGCCAATGTGCAGCTGGTGAATCACTTTGATATGGCGCCGGTCCCGGTAATGTATTTGCTTCAGGTAGGGGGGGTGATCCTCATCGTGGGTCAGCTGGCTGTGTGTCAGCCTGCCTGGATGGCGGCCAGGGTGTCACCGGCCCTGGCAACACGCAGCGTTTGAGGCCTACGGTCATTAGATTATATTTTCCCCAAAAGGGTATTTCGGACACTTTTGGGGATTATTCATGTCAATTTATAGTCATTTTGTAATTTTGTTCTAACATTATATGAAACTAATGTTATCAGGAACGAGATTATGCATCAGCCAGGCTTGCTACCAGTCGCAGATATCTTCACTGAATCAATAAATAACAATGGCTGTTACGGTGTTGTTAAGTATACCAGCGGAGAGCAAAGTGTTTATGTTAAGCAGGTGTTTATTAACCGGCTCGGCAGTGGAGTAAAGCCTGAACTCAGTGCTGACGACATCGAATTTTTCCGCTATCTGGATTCAATTTTACGCTACTGTTACGTACTGGTGTATGTCAGAAACGCCAGCACGGGGGATTATGACAGTGCTATTTTTCTTGATGATTATGAGGCCATTCAGGGGATCAGCAAAGAGGAAGCCCAGCAACGCCTGGTCGATTTACATACTGTGGTGGGCTATCTAAAAACCGCCATGCAGTAACTGTTCTCTTTTAATGATGCCCACAAACGATAAGGCGCTGGTCACACTGCTTAGGGTCAGCAAAGAGGAAGCCCAGCAACGTCTGGTCGATTTACACACCGTGGTGGGTTATCTAAAAACCGCCATGCAGTCACTGGTTTCAGTTAAGGGGCACCACGATATGTTGTTACTTAAGGGTGCACCACGATATGCTGCTGGTCACACTGCTGTGCAACACACGCCGTGATGACCACCTTGCCCTGATACTCAGACAGTGCCAGAGTTGTTGAATTATGCGGTGCATGGTTGACATACCAGCGCACCGCTTCTGCGTGCTCACTGCCAACACCCGATACGCTCAGGGGGATCGCCGAAACCTGTTGCCGGTAATAATGCTGACCGCTGCGCGGTGCAGCGATGCGGATCTGCATGTGGTCCGGTTGTTTCACGGGCGCATTGTTTAGGGCCTGCCAGTTTGCAAGCTCAGCAGGCCAGCCAGGTTCAGTGATAAAACTCCCCTGACTGTGCATGGTTGGCGGTGTCATGCCATTGAGGGTGTAGGCTGAGAGTTGCGTGTGACAGGCGTCATCAGGCGTATCCAGACGTGCCAGCCCACCCGGCCAGCAGATCTGTACGGGCTCAACTTGCGCGGGCCTTGTCAGGCTGCGGGTATCCGCAGGCAGTAAATCAAACACATCAAACATTAAAGGGGCGGCGCGTGTGGCCCCCAAATACCCGACCACCGGGCTGGCATCGGGTCGGCCGACCCAGACAGCCACGGTGTAGTCAGCGCTGACACCGACCGACCAGAAATCCCGATAGCCATAACTGGTTCCGGTTTTCCAGGCAATCTTGCGGCGGTTGCTGGGGACCACCCGATCCGGTGCCGACAGCTGGCTTAGCATCTCAAACGTGATCCAGCTGGCAGCAGGAGACAGCAAAGAAAATGCCGGGCTCGGATAGCGAGGGTCGTTTTCAACAAGCGATAAATCCTGCACCTGGCCCTGGCTGGCCAGGGCGCGGTAGAGCCGTGCCAGCTCGATTAACTCGATCCCGGTGCCACCCAGTCCGACCGCCAGGTTGGCATCCTGATGATGCAGTGCCACTTTGGCATGACTGAGCTGCTGCTCAAAGCGCGCGGCACCGATGCGATGCAGTAATTGAATAGCCGGTACATTGAGGGAGTGTTGCAGTGCTTTGGTGACACTTACCGCACCGCTAAAGCGGCCGTTGAGATTTTGCGGCTTGTATCCGTCAAAGTCGCTCGGAATATCGCTCATCAGGCTCTGACTGTGGATCAAGCCCAGATCCAGCCCCAGCCCGTAAATAAAGGGTTTCAGTGTTGAACCCGGTGAGCGTACAGCCCGGATCATATCAACATGTGCGAAGCGACTGTCATCGCTAAAATCAACCGACCCCTGATAGGCCAGTACTTCGGCATGCTGATTATGTACGATCAGCACCGCGGCCGAACTTTTGCCCGTTAATCTTTGCTTAGTATTGGCCAGCAGCTGGCTGAGACGCTGTTGTAAGTCATGGTCCAAAGTCGTGCGGATCACATGCGAAGTGGGGTACTGACGCTTTAAGCGACGGCTTAACAGGGGCGCCAGAGGGGGCTGTGAAGGTGCTGATAAACGCACCGGCTCCTGGCTCAGAAGCACCAGTTGTTCAGTATTGACCAGCTGGCTGTCGGCCAGGCGTCTGAGTACCTTATTGCGCATTGCCCGGGCGCGCTCGGGATAGCGGTCCGGGCGGTTGTGCGAAGGTTTTTGTGGCAGTACAACCAGCAAAGCAGACTGGTTAATAGACAAGGACTTTGCAGGCTTATTGAAGTAACGTCGTGAGGCCGCCTCGACGCCTTCTATATTGCCGCCAAAGGGGGCGAGGTTGAGATACAAAGTGAGGATCTCAGATTTGCTGTAGTGCCATTCCAGTTGGACGGCCCTGAAAATTTGCTTCAGCTTGCCGGGTATGGAACGTTCGTGCGGGTCAAGCAGCCGTGCAACCTGCATGCTGAGGGTAGAGCCACCGGAAATGACCCGACCATGCGCCAGCCATTGCCATAAGGCTCTGCACAGCGCCAGCGGATTAACGCCGGGATGGTAGTAAAACCAGCGATCTTCGTAATCGAGTAAGGCCTTCAGATAAAACGGATCGACGTCTGCCAGCGTTATCTGATAGCGGTGGACCCCCTGATCATCACTGAAGGCGCGCAGTTGTTGTCCGTCGCGGGCCGTGACCACAGTGGCGGGCCCATCCGGATAGGGCTGTGGCAGTGGATATCGCCAATCCAGCCACAGCAGTAACAGGAGCAATCCCACCAGCGCCGCAGCAAAGTGCGTTATGCGACCAAGGCGCTGCGGCCGCAGCGCGTTAATCACATACATAGTTTAGTTTGCCAGACATCTCAGCGCACGACCTCCAGCTGATAGGGATATTGCCAGTAAATCACATGTTTATGAGGCCGGTACATGGATTCAAGATAACTCGGCGGCACCTGATAAACGCCGGGCACTTCGGCGCGCAGGACATAAGCAAACTGGTATTTGCGGGTGCTAAGCCCCAGTGCCGCCACAAAACGGTCATTGCGATATTCTGTGTGCTCTGTGGTTGCCAGCGTGACATGCTCGGGGAGCAATTGCGACACTGGAAAGCCTTGCATCAGCGCCGGGTTCTCCAGAACAAACCCGGCCGGAATGCGTTCAATTAGCAGGGCATCTGGTACCGGCTCTTTGGTTTGGACATCCAGCACAACCACCACGCGTTCTCCAACTTCGAAGCGGGATTTATCCAGCGGTTGTCCGTTCAAGTCAAACAAGCGTCTGAGCATACGCTTGGTATCCAGCGTGTTGAATGGGCTAATTTCGTTGGCAATACTGGCGTCCAGTTTGAGGCGGCCTTTGGCCATCAGTTGCACATACACCGGCTCATCAGTTGGGTTTTTGATGGCCATCGATTGCGCAAGTGCATGGCTTATCACCTGCGGATGTTGCTGCTGCGCGCCATTGATCTCCAGTTGTACCGGACGGCTTGGGTTAGCCTGGCTCACCTCAACCGCGATGCGCAGTAGTGCGGCGCGCTCCTGGGTGCTCAGCCAGGTTTTAAGTGCCTGATCGGGCAACTTTTCGAGTAAGCTGGTTTGCAATGCACGGGATTGTGAGCGCAACGCGCGGTGTTTTGCCAGCCTGGCCAGTACCTGGGCAGACTGGGCATCATCACGCAGCGCCGAACCATAGTCGGCAAAATAGTCTTCGCTGCGGCTTGTCGTACTGGCTTGTCTGAGCAGCGCCGCAGCCTGTTGAGTTGCCCCCACATCGGCCAGTGCCGACGCCATATGGAGCAGGCTTAACCGCGACGGGTACTCGGTTATCCGCAGCGACTCCAGATCGCTGTAACTGATCTGGCCACGCTGGCTGGCAAGATAAGCGGCAAAGCTTTTTGCCGCCGTTGCCTCATAGGCATCCTGACTGAGGTCATCGACTGTGTTATCGCGCGTGTATCTGAGCATACGGTAGTGGGCGCGATTCAGCATACTTTGCGGTACAGTGCCCGGGAAGGCGGCATGTGCCTGGGTCAAAAACTCGGTGACATAGGCGCTTAGCCAGGGTTGCTCTGCACCCTGGCTATCCCACAGCGCAAAACCGCCACTGGGTTTTTGCATGGTCTTTAGTCGTTGTACTGCCTGGCTTACTAAGGTACGCGGGTCGTCAAATTGTTGTGTCTCGCCGGGGCGCGCTTGCAGTGCCTGCTGCAACAAGCCGTCAAGTTGCGGGTGTTTGAGCAAAAACGGCCAGGCTTTACTGGTGGTTTGCTCCGCACAGCCATACGGATAGGCACGTAATGCGGTGGCATATTCTTTAACTGGTAATCTGGGCGTATGACTGGCATACAAAGTCCCCGCATCCGCTGCATCGACGTGTAACCCTTGCCAGAGCGCCGGTGTTAACTGATACGTTTGCCCGGGGGCGAGCATCATGCTGCTCGCCTGCACCAGCTGCGGCTCAATGGCTTTGACGGGCACCGACCAGCTGCGCGACTGTGTTATCTCTGTGCCTTGCAGCGCAATGTGGACGCTTGCGGTTTGCGACAAGGGGGAATCTGCAACCATCAGGCGCATGGTCTGGCTCCAGTGCGCCTGGTCTTCCAGAGTCAGTGTAAAGGTACTGTCTTGCGTAAACTGCACGGGGCCAGTGGGCGTGAGTGTGACCGACAGCGCCTGCGCCTGACCGCTGACGTTATGCAAATCCAGCGTGACGGCGGTTTCGTCACCCGGGACCAAAAAGCGTGGCACGCTGAGCTCTGCGATAACAGGCGCGCTGACCGGGCGGGTAGCAACTTTATGGCCCACCTGAGTGGGGTTGAAAGCGGTCGCGACAATTTGTACTTCGCCATTATAATCAGGCATGTCGACTGTAATACTGGCTTTACCGTCAATCAGCTGCACCGGTCGGGTCATCAGGATCACGGTTTTACTTTCGACCAGATTGTCATTGCGGTTATCGCTGCGTGCATTGCTGTCACTGCCAAAGCGGGACTGTGCAAACGGATCGGGACGGTTATCATAACGACGTGAATATAAGTCGATCACATCGCCGCCATAACGGCGCTGATTAAACAGGTAATGATGCGGGTCGACCGGGTAATAGCGGCTCAGATTGAGGATCCCTTTATCCACAACAGACAGGGTAACCCAGCTCTGATCTGCCTGCGCCTGGGCCACACCATCGGTCTGGATCTCGACCGTGAGTGGTTTGAGGGGCGCTATTTTATCTGGCAGGGTCAGGCTAAGTGCCAGCTCGCGGTCTTCGCGCGCCAGAGTGACCGGCACTATGCCAAAGTGGCGTTGCAAAGTGCTGGATTGACCACTGAGTAAGGTGGCACTGAGATACAGGTCATGACGGGCCAGTGTTTTGTCTAAAGGCACACGCAGCGTGGTTTTCCCTTTGCGCACCGACTGGCTTTGTGTCCACAGCATTTTGTCGCTTTCCAGCGCCAGCTGTAGCTGACCATCTGCAGGAGCGTCCAGCTCGACGGCGAGCACCTCACCGGCCCGGTAACTGCTTTTATCAAGTACGATTGACAGGTGTTGAGGCTTGGCCTTGAGCTGCTGGTAACCGCGATACCAGCCGGCATAAAAGTCATAAACGGTTTTTATCTGGCTGCTGACATCTGTTACCGTCAGGCGGTAGTTCCCCCAGTCGACCGGGAAGCGCACGGTATGGGTGTTTTGGTTCACGCTCACGGTCTGTTTAGCTTCACTGCGCCACTGCGGCTGAGACTGGCGACGCCAGCCTATGCCTTCCTCGTAAAACCAGAAGTAACGGCCCTGATCGTAACTGAGCTCTACCTCCAGCTCACCACTTGTTAATTGCTGGCCATCCGGGCTCAGCAGGGCCAGTTCAAACTCAGCGTCGGTGGCGTATTTAAATTCCGTTTGTGCGGGCTTCACCGCGGGCAGCGCTCTGGGTTTCCAGCTGGTATAGCTAAGCTGACGTTGCACGGCCGCGCCGCCGGACTCCAGCAAGCTTAAATTTACCTGGGTTTTTACCGGGCTTTTTAGCGTGTCGGCAGACACGGTTGGCAGGCTCAGCGCCAGTGTGCCCTGCTCAGACAATTGCTGATCAGGCAGTGTCTGAAAGCGGTTGCTCAGGTAAAAGTCTTCACCGACAAAAAATGCGGCGTAGGGACCGGGATAATGTCGCACGCTATGGTGGACCAGGCTTGCCTTTAAGGTGTTGCCAGCCGCCGGGCTGCCAAACAGGTAACGCCCTTGTACCGACAAGGGCATGGAGGTGCCCGCAGCGACAAAAGGCTGTTGTCCGCTGAAGGTTAAGTCCATGCGCTCAGGCACAAATTCTTCCAGCTGAAATTCAAAGTGGCCGATTGCAGACTGGGCGGTCGGGTCGAGCATCACCGCGACTTTGTAGCGCCCGGTTGGCCAGCTGCTGCCGGTATGCAGGCGTTTGCTATAAAAGCCGCCGACACTTGGGGTTAGCTGCTCGCGAAGTATCTCCTCCTGTAAGGGATTGGTGACGGTCAGCGTAACGGGTTGATCTTCAATCGCGACGCCATCGGCATCGCGTAACAGCAGGTTCAGGGGCAAGGTTTCGCCCGGTTTGACCAAATCCCGGTTACTGTAAATGTAGACTTCTCGCTCCTGATAGGGGCGGCCGCCAATGGGGTGATCCGACAGATCCAGTGGCACTTCTTTAATCGGCAGCAGCGCCAGCTCTGCCTCATCCTGCTCGCCGTACTGAGCGACAATGATGTCGTCGCGCTTCAGGGTGATATCAAAATGCACCGCGCCTTGTTTATCGGTTTTGGCTTCGCGCAGTAATTCATGCTTACGGTAGGCTTTGACCTTAGCACCTGTGACGGGCAAGCCGTCAGACAAGCGATTTACCTGGAAACTGGCATGTTGCTTAAACACCTTTGCCTGGATGCCCAAGTCGGTCAGCAAGAGGTGTTTTGCCTGCAAATCGTCAAACATGCCCGGCGCTTTCAGGACGATGATGTACCAACCGCTTGGCAGCGATTTCGGGATAGGTAAGCGGGCCGATTGGATGCCTGTTTTAGACGCGGACGGCAGGGTAAAACGGTCGGCAAAGACACTGTCGTAGGTGTATTGCAGTCTGTCCAGTGAACTGGGATAGAGCTTGTCCGTCAGGTAATAGCGACTGAGAAAATCATGGGGGCTATTGAGGCGCAGTAACTCTACATCCACCGCATCAATGTGTTCATAGGTGATAGGAATGGACTGACTGGCACCCTTTGCCACCAGCGGCCCCGAGCCAACAATGGCCAGTTTCGGTTGCTGCATCACTTTGGCCTGAGCCTGAATAATCGCTTGCAGCATAAGCGCAAAAAACAACACAAACAGGGTAATGGGGTGAAAGGGGATCTTGCCCGACATGTTAAAGCTCCTTCGACCTGCACGTGGTGCAGCTGGGTTGTGGGTATTTCCTTGGGCGCCATTGCTGCCATCGCCAGTAATGGCATCGCACTATCATATCATACATTTGGGTTGCTATCCGAAGGCCAATACTGCGATAAAATAGTGTAGTACATGAGCGTGAATCGTAGGTGAAGCGTCAGCCATTGCCCCACTGGATGTTCTGCGGGTAAAATGGCGGATTGGTTTGGCTTAATACCAATTTCACTTAATACCTGTTCAATTTGAAGGAGCAAATATGACGCTAACGGCGTTAAAAATTTCTTATTTAGAATAACTAAATAGCAAAATTTTTGCCTTGTTATCGACCATATTTTCTCGCCTCAAAATAGAACACTTAATTAAGCAAATTGGTATAACAGGGGCACGAAAGGTGTCAGGGGCAGAGTAAAAATGATATTACCGGTTATTTTGTGTGGTGGATCCGGAACCCGATTGTGGCCCATGTCGCGTGAATGTTACCCCAAACAGTTTTTACAGCTGGGATCCGAATATACCCTGCTGCAGGAAACACTACTGCGGCTGGAACCAGACAGTCATCAGCCTGCGCTATTGATCTGTAACGAGGCGCACCGGTTTATTTGTGCGGAGCAAATGCGCACCATCGGCTATCAGGCTGGTGGGATCATACTTGAACCTGAGGGGCGCAACACCGCACCCGCAATAGCACTGGCAGCACTCCAGGCGCGCAAAAATGGCGAAGATCCGATTTTGCTGGTACTGGCGTCTGATCACTTTATTGGCGATGTTACGGCATTTCGACACAGTATTAAACAGGGACTGGCGCTGGCGAACAGGGGTAATCTGGTGACCTTTGGTATCACCCCTGACTGCGCACACACAGGCTACGGATACATACAGTGCGGCTCACCGATTGGGCATGACCCGGGACATACTCTGGGCGCCGAGGTGGCGGCGTTTATTGAAAAGCCTGATGCCGAGGTCGCCGAGCGTTACCTGGCGGCAGGCAATTACCTCTGGAACAGCGGCTTATTTTTATTTAAAGCCAGTGATTATCTTAACGAGCTGGCCAAGTACCGGCCCGATATTGTGCAAGCCTGTGAACAGGCGATGGCCGCACCGCAGCCGGATCTGGATTTTATTCGCGTCAATCGGGAGGCCTTCCTGGCTGCGCCGTCTGAGTCAATCGATTATGCCGTGATGGAACATACCCGGCATGCCGCCGTGGTGCCGATGAATGCGAACTGGAATGACATTGGCAGTTTTGAGGCCCTGTGGCAGACTCTGGACAAAGACACCCACAATAACGCCCACATAGGAAATGTCACAGCGCTCAATACACGGGATAACTTAGTGCTGGCGCAGGAGCGGCTGGTGGCAACGGTCGGCGTGCAGGATCTGGTGGTAGTAGATACCAAAGATGCGCTGCTGGTGGCCCATCGCAGTCAGAGCCAGACGATTAAAACGCTGGTGGATGAGCTGAAAAGCCGTGCGCTGAGTGAGGTGACTGAGCATCGGGAAGTGTATCGGCCCTGGGGTAAGTATGACATTGTTGATCGGGGCGAGCGGTTTTTGGTCAAGCGGATCACTGTGCGGCCCGGACACAGTTTATCGCGTCAGCTGCATTATCATCGGGCTGAGCACTGGGTGGTGGTGTCTGGTACGGCACACATTGAAATTGGCGACGAGCGTCGTTTACTGAGTGAAGATCAGTCGGTGTTCATCCCCGCAACGGTGGTACACCGACTCAGCAATCCGGGCAAAGTCGATTTACAGCTGATAGAAGTACAGTCGGGCAGCTATCTGGGTGAGGATGACATAATCCGCTTTGAGGATGATTATACCCGGGGGACGCATGACGTCCGCTAATTGTGCGCAGTTGATTGCTCAAAGTGGTATTCAGTTTGGCACCAGTGGTGCCAGAGGACTAAATAGCCAGTTTAGCGCCGAAGTATGTCAGGCTTTTATGCTCGCAATGACCGGGCAACTGCAAGCGCGCTACGGATTCGGTGAAGTGGTGTTAGGCATGGACAATCGCCCCTCCAGCCCCCAGATTGCACAATATTGTGTCAGTGCGTTAAGTGCACTGGGCATCAAAGTGCACTTTGCCGGGGTGTTACCAACGCCCGCACTGGCCCTGTACGCGCAGCGACATGGGATGGCTGCGGTGATGGTGACCGGCAGTCACATCCCCCATGATCGCAACGGACTCAAGTTTTATCACCCCCAGGGTGAAATAGACAAAACCGATGAAGCGGCCATACTGGCTGCCCACGCTGTCCCGCAATCGTTTGAGATACAACCACTGCCCACGCCCGACGACACTATCCGCTTACCTTATGTGGCGCGTATGCTGGATGCGTTCCCGGCTGATTTGTGTGCGGGGCTGACCATAGGCGTGTATCAGCACACCAGTGCCGGGCGCGATATATATGTCTCAGTGTTACAAGCACTGGGTGCTCAGGTCCAGTGTCTGGGGCGCAGCGATACGTTTGTCCCGGTTGATACAGAGGCGCTCAGCGAGCAGGACAAAGTACAGGCCCGGCACTGGTGCGCGGAGCATCAGTTGGATCTGCTCTTTAGCACCGATGGCGACGGAGACCGACCTATGATAGCGGATCACTCGGGACGCTGGCTCAGAGGGGATATTCTGGGTTTGCTGTGCGCCAAAGCTTTGGGCATTGAGGCGCTGAGTGTGCCACTGAACTGTAATTCTTCACTGGAACACTGTGGTGAGTTTAAGGCGGTGCAGCGCACACGGATAGGGTCGCCCTATGTCATTGAGCAACTCTCTACACTGACAGAGCAATACCGCGCGGTCGCCGGATTTGAAGCCAATGGCGGCTTTTTACTGGGCTCAGACATCAGTATCCATGGCAAAGTCATTGAACGTCTGCCGACCCGGGATGCATTACTGCCACTGCTGGCCATTCTGTCACTGCTCAAACAGTGCGATATTACGCTGGCTCAGCTGTGCTGCCAATATGAACGGTGTTTTACCGCCAGTGATCGCTTACAGGGGGTGGAAAAAGCCAGTTCAGCAGGGCTTCTGTTGGCATTGTCTGAGCAGCCGCAGTGGCTGGCTGAAGTGGTATCGTGCAACGCTGTGCCCCGGGTTCTGAGCACGCTGGACGGAGTGCGCTTTGCGCTGGACGCAGAGCGCATCGTACATTTGCGGCAATCGGGCAATGCGCCTGAGCTGCGCTGTTATGCCGAGGCATCCTCGCAGCAGCAGGCGGAAGAACTGGTCAGTACAATGCTAGGTGCGCTGGCGCAGCGTTTGTCTATGCCTTTACCAGGCAGTTAATTCGAGTCAGCAAGTCTTGTGGCGCTGTGTCCCGGGTATCATTCAGATATTCCTCAAACGGCGGAAAGTCGACCAGTTCCAGGCCGCTTTGCGGCAACCATTGGCCAAACAACCAGTTATAGGGTTGTTCCAGTTCGCTGTAATCGCCCTTAAAGGTCAGTGAGATCAGCTTACCTGGCGGAATGGTGACGGTTTCAAAGGTGTCCTGGTCGAATTCAGTGCCAGGTGTTAGCGTAATACATGCCATGGCTCTGAGGTTGGTTTGTTCCACCGTTTGCGGATCATCGTAATAAATGCCAAAGTAGCGGGTTTGCTCATTGATAAGCCCCACACTGCCTGCCATCATCCCAAGTTTTTCAAAGGTTTTGCCGATCTGCATATAATCGCCCTGATGGGCAAGGCCAATCAGTGTCAGTGCGTTTTGTTGCGTTTGTTCTACCTGATACATAATGTTGTACTCCTGTGGTTGAGCCGGATAAAACGCAGCGCTTTGCAGCGACTCGCCTTGTTGTTGCTGGCGAAATTGATTGGGCGTCATACCATAGTGACGGCTGAATGCCCGGTTAAAGGCTTCAACACTGCCATAGTTTACCCGCCTGGCTATCTGCTGCTGCGTCAGCGTGCTGCGAACTAAGTAAGATGCCGCCTTTAACAAACGCATCCGCCTGACTGTGGCGTTAACCGTTTCACCCATAAACTCACGAAAAATACGGTGGAAGTGGTAGCAAGACATACAGGCCACATCGGCCAGCGTGTTCACATCCAGATCCTGGTCAACATGGTCATACATATAGTCAATCACCCGCAGCAGGCGCTGCTGATAGTGGTTGAGTGTGGTAGCACGTGTTGTCATGTTGTTTTTCTCGCTTTGGTTTATAAGTCAGTCTAGCACCCGCCGGTGCAGATTGGCGTTGTTGGCGACGAAACTGAGCTTATGTCAGGGTGGATTGATAATGTTTGCGCACTTGCAACGCGCTATAAAGCGTAGCTCCAGTCATTAAGCTTGATGAGTCATCTGCCCGGGTTGGGCATGGTTTTTGGCGCGTCGTGTCAGCCAGCGCGTCACGGGTTTTTCAACCCCATAGTGGAGCAGTCCGGCGAGCACTATCATTCCGAGTGTGGTGAGTATGACCAGAATGGCAATATTGTGTTCGGTACCAAAACGGTTAAACAGCATGTAACCCAGGTGCTGATGAAGCAGATATAAGGGGTAGGTTAATACACCCAGATAATACCAGGCACGGAACCTGAATGGGTGTCGCCTGACCTGGCTGGTCAGACACAACAGCGCAAAGAACAGGCCATTAATAAAGGCAATGGTGAGTCTATCGAAGGGGACATTGAACCAGCTTTGCATCAGTGCGCCGAACAGCATGGATTGCGTCAGCATATATGCCAGCGATAACAGCAGCAACCCGACACCCTGCCATTCTAATCCGTCACGACGCACTAGATAAAACACACAACCGCAGGCAAAGTAGCCACTCCAGTGCGGAAACATCGCCACAAACATATTGATATTGCTGCTCCAGGGTAAAAACAGCGCAAGTATACTGACCGTCAGGACCAGCGCCAGTATGGCTTTAAGATAGGGCATAAGCCTGCATGCAACAAGCAAGACCATACAGAAGTAAAACTTGAGTTCGATATACAGTGTCCAGTAGGCGCTATCCAGCGATGTAACGGAAAAAGCTTCCTGTACCATGGTCAGATTTGTCAGGTACTGGCCAAGTGTGACGGTAAATACCTCTCCACCCCAGAGCAAAGTGGCCAGTGCAGTCACTGTTAGCGCTGCCCAGTAGGCAGGATAAAGCCGAATAAATCGCGCGCTTAAAAATGCGCTAAGTGTGCGTCCTTGCAGACTCATTAGGATCACAAAACCACTGATAACAAAGAAAAAGTTAATGCCCATGTAGGCATAGCGGGTGACTTCACGGACCGCCTCAAAGTCGGCAATCGGGGCAAACCCTTCCATATGGCCTGTATAGGTGTAATGAAAAATCACCACCCCCAGTGCACAGATAAAACGCAGCAGGTCCAGTTCATATACGCGTTGTGTCATAACTGCACTCCTTATTATTTTTATCGTGGCAGCTATGATGAAAGAGAGGTGGGCGGGTTGTCTATAAATTAGCCACAAATGCGCATGAAACATTTTCATACTTTTGAGAGGTAGTCGGTATGTAGACAGATACATGGAGCGCGAACGGACGCCAATGCGTGTGGCTATGAATTCACAGAAATAGGGTGTCCAGGACGCCTTGCCAGCGGCACGACATAAAATATCGCCGTGCTGCTGGCAAGGGTAATGTGTTGTCATCAGCGGCTAACTTGCGCCAGTAAAGATTGCCACCAGGCTTGATTTAAATAGGCCTGGTTGATGGTGATGACTTCTCCGGGCGTTGGTGTGTTGAGCACCACACCTTGTTGCTGTGCGGCGCTGAGTACACGCTCCAGCGGGTCATACCAGCTGTGAAATGCCAGATCAAAGGTGCCGTTGTGGATCGGGACCATGATTTTGCCGCGCAGGTCCAGGTGTGCCTGCACACTTTGCTCGGGCGTCATATGAATGTCGGCCCAGTCGGCATCATAGGCCCCTGTTTCAACCAGGGTGTAGTCAAATGGCCCATAACGCTCGCCAATGTCCTTAAAACCGGAGAAATAGCCAGAGTCACCGCTAAAATATAGACTTTCGTGGGCGGTTTTAATGACCCAGGATCCCCACAGTGTGCGATTTGCGTCACTCAGGCCGCGGCCTGAAAAGTGCTGAGTGGGCGTAAACGCTATCATCACATCCTGATCAACCTGTTCCTGCCACCAGTCAAACGAGCGAATTTTTTCAGCTGCTATGCCCCATCGGGTTAGATCACCCTCAACCCCCAGTGGTACCAGAAACTCACGTGTTTTTGCATTGAGCCGTTTGACCGCCTCTTTATCGAGGTGATCATAATGGTTATGAGAGATCAGCACCTTGTCTATGGCAGGCAGCTCATCAAGCGAAATAGGCGGCTGATGGAAGCGACTGGGCCCTATAAACGAAAAGGGCGAGGCGCGCTCGGAGAACACTGGGTCTAACAACCAGTACGCACCATTCACCTTGAGTAATACCGAAGAGTGGCCCAGTTTAATGATGTGCACGCCGACATCTGGTAAAGCATCCAGCTCAGCACAGGTTAAGGTTGTAACCGGCAGGGCCTGCTTAGGCTCTGCGGCGACTTTGCTTTCGGTAAAAAACCGCCAGGTGATCGCTAAAGTTTTACGCAGGCTGGCAGGCTCGGTTGGGTGCAGATTTTGAAACCGACCTGCCTGAAAATGCTCAGACTGATAATCCTGAGCAGGCACGTGTGCATTAAGGTTAGAGATCATAGAACAGCCCCCTGTAACAGCGCCAAACACGATGGCAAAAATAACAAACCACTTTTTCATTATGCGAACCAAAAAGTAAACTACACTGTGTAGTTTACTTTTATTCTGGTGTAAAAGTAAACGATAAAGTGTCATTTTTTTGGGCTCAGCGAGCAGGCTGCCTGGAACTGCCTACTCCAGATGCCGTGGGGGAGTGAACAGCTGACGAAGTTTCTCTTTGAATCCCGGCGCTTTTTTCAGCTTATTGAGCAACACTCGGCATTCATGGAAATTAACGGACAGCAGGGTATCTTGAGGTGCACTGCCGACAATCCCGTAGCGGATCTGCTCCGATGGCCGTGCATCTGTGTAGGTGCCAAACAGCTTGTCCCAGATGATTAATACGCCGGCAAAGTTTTTGTCCAGATAGCAGGGATTACTGGCATGGTGAATACGGTGGTGTGTCGGGGTATTAAACACCCGCTCAAGCCAGCCCAGCTGACCGACAATCTGGGTATGAACAAAGAACTGAAAGGCGAGGTTGATTGCTACTATGGCTAATACCAGCTCAGGTGCAAAGCCCAGCACTATCATAGGTGTCCAGAACAGCCACATACCCACTAACGGGTAAAGCAGACTCTGACGAAAGGCGGTAGAAAAGTTCATGTGCCGGGAGCTGTGATGCACCACATGTGCCAGCCACAGCCAGTGGATATGGTGAGAAGCCCGGTGAAACCAGTAATACAGAAAGTCCTGAAGTAAAAATGCCCCAAACAGCGTGGCAGCAGTGAGCGGAATGTCAAACAAGGCAAAGCCATGCAACCAGTAAAACAGCGGCATCAGTAACAGCAAAGCCAGCATATCACTGCCCTGGTGTAGCAAAGCAAGCGCCACATTGTGCAGACTGTCTTTGAGGTGATAGTGCTTGTGGGCTGCACGATATTCTAAGGCAATGACGATGAGAAACACTGGACTAAGCAGCAGTAAAATGAGTTCAACAGGCACCATACAGGGCCTCCAGACGAGTCAATGCGAGGTTGATGTCTCGTGTTATCAGGCGACGCAGGACAAAGCCTGGTAGATACCCAGGCCTAGCGAAGCGTACATGATAATCAATGCGCGTGGACTGTTTATCTGTGTTGCGGCGAAGACGGATCTCCCCAAGATGCTTTTTCACCGGGAAGTCTCCTACGATCTGATAGCGTATCGTGCTTTGGTCGGCGTGCAGGATCTGCTCATAGAAACGGATCCCCAGCATGCGTACTTCACGAATACAGCCACTGCCGCCACGAATGGTAGGGTGTACTGCACTTTGCACGACTTTAAATTGGGCATTAAAAAAACGGTTCAGTCGCGGGTGGTCGAGCAGGGTTTCCAGGATCTGAGCCGGTTCAGCGGCGACTTCTTTGTGACAACGAATATTGACCATGGTGTTTCCTTATTCACAGTTTTATCTAGTGTAAGTAAGGTTTATCTGGCAATCTTGCAAAAACGCGACGTAAATTTGTCCAAATGCGACATGGAAAATACTTTAGACAAAAATTATTTTAACAGTGTGCTGTTGTATCTGGAGCTGCTGGGCGTGCCGCAAGGCGAGATTACCGCTCTGTTACAGTGCACAGAGGCAGAGCCGGGGGCACGAGTAGGGCTTGCTCTGTATGAACAGGTTTTGCAGTTCGGGGCGCAGCAGACAAGTGACCCGTTATTTGGCTTTCACCTGGGCCAGCAGATCCAGTCCGCAGATTATGGTGTGCTGGGCTATCTGGTAGAAAACTGCGAAAACCTAAACCAGGCACTGATGGCGTTACTGCGTTACGATCAGCTGGTGGCCAGCATAGGACAAGCCAAGTTTCATTATCAGGGGGACTGGGTTGTGCTTGACTGGTTACCCAATGTACAGACGACCCGCCATGTGATTTTACGTAATATGACTGGCTGGGTTGCGCTGGTGCGTGCCTTATTGCCGCAACCCGTTGCGCCTGAGCATGTCTCGCTGACCTGCTCACTAAACGCCAAAGAAGTATCGCAACTGGCCCACTGGTTTGGCTGTCCGGTTGTTGGCAGTCAGCCACACAATCAGATTAAATTTACCCGAACCTATCTGAGTTTGCCATTCAGGCGGGCAAATAGTGCTATGCACGAGGCGCTGCAGCGACTCTCTGATAAGGCACTTGTGCAATTGCAGCAACATCATACGCTGGCAACGCAGATCCGTATTATGCTGGCTGCCAGTGCCGACTTGGGTCAGTGTCAGTTGGATGTGGTAGCAGGCGCGCTAAACAAGTCGGTCCGTCAGGTACAAAGACAGCTAAAGCAATGTAATACCAGCTATTCACAACTCTTGACTGAAGAGCGAGTGAGACGCGCTGAAAACTTGCTGGGTACACTGCCGCTGGCAGAATTGGCAAGAGAATTAGGGTTTAACGAACAGGCGGCATTTAACAAAGCCTTTAAGCGGTGGTTTGGGGTGTCTCCGGGGCAGTATCTGCAACAACGTCATCCGCAATTGCAATAAGGGGAAGCGCCCCCTTATCAGGGTTGTGCTGGTTTGTTATTAAAGAGTTATACCGGCAACACTCGGCGCAATCGTGCGCCGTAAAAGGAAGGCGGTTAGAGTGATTCGCTGTACTCGGTCATGATTTGTTCAATCCAGCTGGCAATGCGTTCATCGCTTTTGTCGTACTGGCTGTCTTCGTCCAGTGCCAGGCCGACAAACTGGCTCTTATCTTCCGTCAGTGCTTTGGAAGCCTCAAACTCATAATCACTGCTGTTGGGCCAGTAGCCGATGAAATCGACACCTTGCGGGGCAATTTTGTCGTGTAACATCCCCAGCGCATCCTGGAACCATTGTCCGTACCCTTGCTGGTCGCCCATGCCGAACAAGGCAATGGTTTTACCGGCCAGATTAACGATATCGATGTCGTCCCAGTGCGATTCCCAGTCTTCCTGTAACTCGCCAAAATCCCAGGTGGAGATACCAAAAATCACAAAGTCGAACTGCTCTGCGTTTTTAAGCGGCTCGTCTTTAATGTTGTGGAGCGACAGAATGTCTTTACCTATGATCTCCTGCATCTTCTCTGCTGCCATTTCTGTGTAGCAGGTAGTTGAACCGTAAAATAACCCGATCTGCATAGTAGTCTTCGCTCAATTGGCTGTTATTATATGGCGCGAAGTCTACCTTATGGTGTAACGAATTGATACAGGCGTCCCGTGACCAATTTAGAAATATCTGACCCAGCCAAGTTCAGCAACAGTGAACTGATCGAATCTTTTCTGGATATGCTCTTTCTGGAGCAAGGCCTCAGCGATAATACCCTGGCTGCCTACCGGGCAGATCTGGATAAGTTTGTCCGCTATGTGTCTGCGGATCTGGATGATAAGCCTTTACTGGCTATCCATAGTGCAGATGTGGAAGCCTATCTGGCATATCGGGTCGATCAGGGCCTGAAGCCGCGCAGCACGGCGCGTGCCATGAGTGCCCTCAAACGCTTCTATGCCTATTGGGTGACCAAACAGGCAATATCAGCCAGTCCCATGACGCATATTGCTCAACCCAAGCTGTCACAGCCGCTACCTAAAACCCTCAGTGAGCAGGAGGTTGAAGCTTTGCTGAGTGCCCCCAATGTCGAAGAGGCCATGGGCCTCAGAGACAAAGCCATGCTGGAATTGTTGTATGCAACGGGATTACGTGTCACTGAGCTGGTGGGGCTGCGGATGGAGCAAATTAACCTGCGCCAGGCTGTATTGCTGGTTCGTGGTAAAGGGGGCAAAGAAAGGCTGGTGCCGATGGGAGAAGAAGCATTGCACTGGGTTGAACAATTTCTGAAACTAGGCCGCGCTCAAATGGTCAAGCATGCCAATGATTTTGTCTTCCCGTCAAAGCGGGGAATAGGTATGACGCGGCAAACTTTTTGGCATCGCATCAAACACTATGCTATGTTGGCAGACGTTAAGTCACCGTTATCGCCACACACGCTGCGTCATGCGTTTGCAACACATTTGCTAAATCATGGGGCGGATCTGCGCGTTGTGCAAATGATGTTAGGCCATAGCGATTTGTCGACAACCCAGATTTATACGCATGTTGCCAGTGAGCGACTGAAAACGCTTCATCAGCAACATCATCCTAGGGCGTGATGGAATTTATTTGCAGTAATCCGGTCCTAGTGATTAACCAGAGCAATTTTACGAGAAAAACATGAAAAAGTTACTTTTAGCAGCGTCGCTCGCTTTTAGTGTGGGTGCTTTTGCCGACACAACACAAGAAGTCTCTCCGATGGCGGTGAGCCCTATCGCGTCTCAGTTTGCTGAGTTGGGTTTATCCGTAAAGAGCGTATCGGACAGTCCAATCACAGGTCTTAAAACGGTGATCACCGACAAAGGCGTATTCTATGCCAGTCCGAATGGGCAATATCTGGTGCAGGGCACTATGATTGATGTCGCGAACCGCCGTAACATCACAGAGGATGCGCTGAGCGACGTACGTAAGAGCGGCGTCGCGCAATATCAGGATTCGATGATAGTGTACAAGGCTGAGAACGAAAAGCATCAGATCACGGTCTTCACTGACATTACTTGTGGTTACTGTCGTAAACTACACCGTGAGCTGGAAGACTACCTGGCAGCCGGTATTACAGTGAAATATCTGGCATTTCCGCGTGGCGGCTTGAGCGGTAACGGTTACAAGAGCCTGATGAACGTTTGGTGTGCCGAGGATGCGGCATCAGCCATGACTGAAGCGAAAGCAGGCAATGATGTACCGGACGTCAAAAATTGTCAGGCACCGGTTGCTGAACATTATCAGTTAGGCCAGAGTTTTGGCATTTCTGGTACTCCGGCCATCGTTTTGGAAGATGGTAGCATGATCCCGGGTTATCAGCCGGCAGATGCATTAGCAAAAATGTTAAATCAGGCCAGTAAAAAATCCTAAATCTGAGGTATACTCTCAGCATTTCTAAAAAGGCCTGTGGGCCTTTTTTGCTTTGTGGGGGGGCCCTCCACGCCATCAGGTAGTTCAGAGAGTGTTATGCAAACAGAGATCCGACCCAGATTACGCGTCGACGACAGTCATTTACCCGCCCATCTTCATCCGGTTATTAAGCAGATTTATGCCGCGCGGGGCGTGAAAGAGGCCGTTGAGCTTGATAACAGTGCTGCCACACTGCTGGATTTCCGTTTGTTTCGTGACATGGACAAGGCCTGCGCCCTACTTGAAACGGCGCTGCACCAGCAGCAAAGCGTGCTGATTGTCGGGGACTTCGATGCCGATGGGGCAACCAGCACCGCGGTGTTGATGGAAGGGCTGCGCCTGTTTGGCCTGCAACAGGTCGACTATCTGGTGCCTGATCGGTTTAGTCTGGGCTATGGCCTGAGTCCGGCACTGGCAGAGCAAATTGTTCAGCTGGCGCCACAACTGGTGATCACGGTTGATAACGGGATTTCCTGTCTGGCGGGCATAGACATAGTAAAGCAGGCTGGTATTTCGGTACTGGTCACCGACCATCACCTGCAGGGTGAGCAGTTGCCTAATGCCGACGCCATCGTTAACCCGAACCGCCACGATTGCCAGTTTCCCTCAAAATCTATTGCCGGCGTTGGCGTAGCGTTTTATCTGCTGGTGGCGTTTCGTCATCATTTGCGTGAGTCGGGCTATTTTGAGCGTCAGGGACTCAATCAGCCGAATCTGGCATCTTTATTGGACATTGTGGCATTGGGCACAGTGGCGGACGTGGTCGCGCTGGATGCGAATAACCGGACTCTGGTTCATCAGGGCCTGGCACGTATTCGCAAAGGGCAAACCCGGCCCGGGATCCGCGCACTGATTGAAGTCGCAAACCGCACCGCCACACGACTCAGTGCCAGCGATTTTGGTTTTGCCCTGGCACCAAGGCTGAATGCCGCAGGCAGGCTGGACGATATGAGCCTGGGGATTGCTTGTTTATTGTCTAAAGAAGAGCATCAGGCACGACGCATCGCCGCTCAGTTGGATAGCCTCAATCAGGAACGACGCGAGATTGAGCAGGGTATGCAGCAAGAAGCGCAGGCGGTGCTTGAGCGCCTGGTCGCTGCCCAGCAAAGCATTCCCGATGCGGTGTGCTTGTATCAGGATGACTGGCATCAGGGCGTCATCGGGATCCTGGCGGGCAGACTGAAAGAAAAGTATCACCGCCCGGCGATTATTTTTGCCCAGGGAGACAACGACGAGATCAAGGGGTCGTGTCGCTCGATAGAAGGTTTGCACATGCGCGATTTGCTGGAGCAGATCAACACCCGCCACCCTGAGCTGATAGTGAAGTTTGGTGGCCATGCGATGGCTGCTGGATTAACCATCAGAGAAGCCGATTTTAGCGATTTTAAGCGTACCTTTGAAACCCTGGTCAGTGAAACCCTCAGTGAAGAGCACAAGCAGTCGGTATTGCTGACCGATGGTGAGTTACCTGCTGAGTGTTTTAATATGGATTTTGCCATGTTGCTGCAACAGGCGGGTCCCTGGGGGCAGCATTTCCCGGAGCCGGTGTTTAGTGGCGTGTTTGAGCTGGTGCAGCAGCGTATTGTTGGCGATAAGCATCTTAAACTGGTGTTAAAACACCCCAGTGGTAAATTGGTGGACGCCATTGCCTTTAATGTGGATGTGCGGGCCTGGCCCAATACGGCAGCACAGGCCGCTGAGCTGGCTTATCAACTGGATATCAATGAGTTCAGGGGCAAGTTCACCCTACAGTTAATTGTCCGGGAGATCCGCGCCTGCTAACAATTGCGAGAAAGGCGTAAAATGTTCTCCACAAGGGCTGATATCTACGCCTATTATTTGTTAGTATTGGCCGTTTAGACCGCTTATTCATTGTGTGGACACACTGCGGTCACACTATTTTCGGCCTGGTGCTCAAATAAACCGCGCCACTGGCTGCGTTACCATCACGTAAATTGGAGTAATGTGAATGTTTGAAGTGAATCCTGTGATTAATCAAATCAAGGAAATTCGCGAGCGTACTGAACTTCTTCGGGGGTATCTTTGACTATGCTCTGAAACAAGAGCGCTTAGAAGAAGTCAATGCTGAACTGGAAGATCCAGCCGTCTGGAATGAGCCTGAAAAGGCACAAGCGCTGGGCCGTGAAAAGTCCAGTCTTGAAACCATAGTCGAAACCATAGACAACCTGGTGAGCGGTGCAGATGATGCCGAAGGCCTGGTTGAGCTTGCTGTCGAAGCAGAAGACGAAGAAACTTTTGCTGAAGCAGAGCAGGAAGTACAGGGCCTGAATGCCCAGCTTGAAAAGCTGGAGTTCCGCCGTATGTTCTCTGGTGCTCAGGACAGCAACGATGCCTATCTTGACTTGCAGGCAGGCTCCGGCGGTACTGAAGCACAGGACTGGTGTAACATGTTGTTGCGAATGTATCTGCGCTGGGCGGAAGCCAAAGGCTTTAAAACCGAGATCGTTGAAGCAACGGATGGTGACGTAGCGGGTATCAAAGGCGCAACGCTGCGGGTCAGTGGTGAGTATGCATACGGCTGGCTGCGCACAGAGACTGGTGTACACCGACTGGTTCGAAAGAGCCCGTTCGATTCAGGTGGCCGCCGCCATACGTCGTTTGCCTCGGCATTTGTGTATCCTGAAATCGACGACAACATCGAGATCGACATTAATCCGGCGGACTTACGCATCGACGTATATCGTGCATCGGGTGCCGGTGGTCAGCACGTTAACCGAACAGAATCGGCGGTACGTATTACCCACTTGCCAACCAATACCGTGGTGCAGTGTCAGAACGATCGTTCACAGCACAAAAACAAAGATCAGGCCATGAAACAGTTGAAAGCAAAACTGTTCGAGCTGGAACTGCAAAAGCAAAATGCTGAAAAGCAGGCCCAGGAAGATGCCAAGTCTGACATCGGCTGGGGCAGCCAGATCCGTTCTTACGTACTGGACGACTCGCGTATTAAAGACCTGCGCACCGGTGTTGAGAACCGTAATACCCAGGCGGTCCTGGACGGTGATCTAGACAAATTTATCGAAGCCAGCCTGAAATCAGGCCTATAATCAACAAGCTAAACTAAGAGCTAAAAAATGACAGAGCAAATCCAAGACGAGAATAAACTCATTGCTGAGCGTCGTGCTAAATTGGATGCAATTCGTGAAAATTGCAGTGCCAATGGCCATCCGAACACCTTCCGCCGTGAAGACTATACGGCTGATCTACAGGCTAAGTTTGGTGATAAGTCAAAAGAAGAGCTGGTTGAGTTAGATCATCAGGTCTCTGTGGCTGGCCGTATCCTTGCCAAACGTGGTCCTTTCCTGGTTTTACAAGACATGAAAGGCCGCATTCAGGCATATGCGTCTAAAGACGTGCAAAAAGAGCTGAAAGCCAAATATGGTCAGCTGGACATCGGCGACATCATTGGTGTTTCTGGTCCGCTACATAAATCTGGTAAAGGCGACTTGTATGTGGATATGGTGCAGTACGAGCTGCTGACCAAGTCACTGCGTCCGCTGCCAGAGAAATTCCACGGCCTGACCGATCAGGAAGCCAAGTACCGTCAGCGTTATGTTGACCTGATCACTAACATGGAAACCCGTGAAACCTTCCGTATTCGCTCTAAAGTGATTGAAGGCATTCGTCGCTTCCTGGCTGAGCGTGACTTTATGGAAGTTGAAACGCCAATGCTACAGGTGATCCCGGGTGGTGCAACAGCACGTCCGTTCGTGACCCACCATAATGCACTGGACATCGACATGTATCTGCGTATCGCGCCAGAGCTTTATCTTAAGCGCCTGGTTGTGGGCGGCTTTGATCGCGTTTTCGAGATCAACCGTAACTTCCGTAACGAAGGCCTGTCTACTCGTCACAACCCTGAATTCACTATGATCGAATTCTATCAGGCATACGCAGATTACAACGACCTGATGAACCTGACAGAAGACATGTTGCGTACAGTGGCACAAGACGTATTGGGCACCACTACTGTGGTTAACACGGTTAAGAACGTGGAAGGCGAAGTACTTGAAACTATCGAGTATGATTTCGGTAAAGCGTTTGAGCGTTTGTCGATGGCTGATGCGATCATCAAGTATGGTCCGGACGCTGAAGCCTCAGCTCACATCTTTAAAGATCCAGAAAACCACTTTGACGAGCTGGTCGCGTACGCGAAGAAAGTACACGTGAAAATCCCTGATAAATGCGTTTGGGGTGCCGGTAAGTTCCTGTGTGAAATCTTTGAAGAAACAGCAGAACACAAACTGATCCAGCCGACTTTCATCACAGAATACCCGTGGGAAGTCTCGCCACTGGCGCGTCGTAATGACGAAAACCCGTTCATTACTGATCGCTTTGAGTTCTTCGTAGGTGGTCGTGAGCTGGCAAACGGTTTCTCGGAGCTGAACGATGCTGAAGATCAGGCTGCGCGTTTTGCGCGTCAGGTTGAAGAGAAAGACGCTGGTGATGACGAGGCAATGCACTTCGATGATGATTACATCCGTGCACTGGAATACGGCTTACCGCCTACGGCGGGTGAGGGGATTGGTATCGACCGTCTGGTGATGCTATTTACCGACTCTCCGACTATCAAAGACGTTATCCTGTTCCCGCATATGCGACCTCAGGCTGACTAAGCCGGTCATTCAGAACAAATGATTGAGAAAAGCGCCTTGGGCGCTTTTCTTTTATCTGTGTAAGAGATCTCTGCTAAATGCTTGCTTAAGTCTTAAGGTATTTATAAAAGCACAATAAAATCAGGCGCCAGATTTACTAAAACCCTTGTGTCCTCAATGCGTGATAGCTGGGCAAGACTGGCATATCGGGGATTGTCACCTATACTGCTGTGATTATGAATGGATGCAAAAGACCTCTGACCATGTCGCAACAAAAATCAAAAGCACAACACGAACAGGCAAGGATGAATTACTGTCGCGGCTGTATCAGTGAATTTCAACGTTTAGGCTATGTAGATGCCTTTATCTCGGAAGAAACCTCCCGCAAGCAGTCCCTTTTGGACCATTTTAATATACAGTCAGACCCCAAAAGTGACTAATTTATGACAAATTAATCGACAAAGTGCCTTAAAACAGACCAAGCTGAACAATCTATCACCATACAGTGCTTTTTTACAAGAAAAGTATTTGACATATTTTCACGGTTCTATATTATACGCCCCACAAAGACGGAGAGGTGGCCGAGTGGCTGAAGGCGCTCCCCTGCTAAGGGAGTATAGGGTTTGTAGCCCTATCGAGGGTTCGAATCCCTCCTTCTCCGCCATTTATTAAAATGGTGTCTTTGTAGTAAAACGGACGCGTAGCTCAGCTGGATAGAGTACCTGGCTACGAACCAGGCGGTCGGAGGTTCGAATCCTCCCGCGTCCGCCACTTCTCTTAAGTGGTTAAATAAAAAGAAGCACATATCAAGTGTTAAACATGATAAAACGGACGCGTAGCTCAGCTGGATAGAGTACCTGGCTACGAACCAGGCGGTCGGAGGTTCGAATCCTCCCGCGTCCGCCACTTTTCTTAAGTGGTTAAATAAAAAGACTACAGCAATTCAGGTAGTAAAATAGAATTGAACGACGGACGCGTAGCTCAGCTGGATAGAGTACCTGGCTACGAACCAGGCGGTCGGAGGTTCGAATCCTCCCGCGTCCGCCACTTCTTCTTGAAGAAGTGAGCAATCAACCGACGAAAGTCGGTTTTTTTGTGCCTGTAATTTAGGTAGTTGCTTCAGCTGGATAGCGTACCTGGCTACGAACCAGGCGGTCGGAGGTTCACTCTCCACAAAAGACGTCCCGCGTCCGCCACTTCCACTTCAGGAAGTGAGCAATCAACCGACGAAAGTCGGTTTTTTTGTGCCTGTAATTTAGGTAGTTGGTTCAGCTGGATAGCGTACCTGGCTACGAACCAGGCGGTCGGAGGTTCACTCTCCACAAAAGACGTCCCGCGTCCGCCACTTCTTCTTGAAGAAGTGAGCAATCAACCGACGAAAGTCGGTTTTTTTGTGCCTGTAATTTAGGTAGTTGGTTCAGCTGGATAGCGTACCTGGCTACGAACCAGGCGGTCGGAGGTTCACTCTCCACAAAAGACGTCCCGCGTCCGCCACTTCCACTTCAGGAAGTGAGCAATCAACCGACGAGAGTCGGTTTTTTTGTGCCTGTAATTTAGGTAGTTGCTTCAGCTGGATAGCGTACCTGGCTACGAACCAGGCGGTCGGAGGTTCACTCTCCACAAAAGACGTCCCGCGTCCGCCACTTCTTTAAGAAGTGAGCAATCAACCGACGAAAGTCGGTTTTTTGTGCCAGTAATTTGGGATTTGTGTGTCAGCTGGATAGCGTACCTGGCTACGAACCAGGCGGTCGGAGGTTCACTCTCCACAAAAGACGTCCCGCGTCCGCCACTTCTTCTTGAAGAAGTGAGCAATCAACCGACGAAAGTCGGTTTTTTTGTGCCTGTAATTTGATGTGGGTCTCACGCCCTTGCGCGATTTCTTCCGTCGTAAATATTTGCAAAGGTGAGCCGTCGCACTGCATAATCTCGATACAGTTTGCTTTCCCCTGAGAACTTTTGTGCGCCAGACTATCCATGCTTTTCTTATGATGATTATCATCAGTGTGCTCCTTTGCTCATTTCAAACACGGGCGATTGAGGTTGCTGCCGAGCGTGGTGACCATTACCTGCCAATGCTGGAAGACAAACGGGTAGGTCTGGTAGTGAATCAAAGTGCGCGGGTGGGTGAGCAGCATCTGCTGGATTACCTGACAGACAATCAGGTGAATGTGGTTCGGATCTTTGCGCCAGAGCATGGATTTCGGGGGAATAAAGGAGCTGGCGTTTACATTAATGATGACAAAGATGTAAAAACGGGCGTGTCCATTGTCTCCTTGTACGGTGCCAACAAAAAGCCTAAACCTGAACAGCTTGCAGACATCGATATTCTGGTGTTCGATATCCAGGATGTGGGAGTGCGATTTTATACTTACCTCAGTACTTTGGTTCTGACCATGGAAGCCGCACAGCAAAAAGGGATCAGTTACCTGGTGCTGGACCGGCCCAATCCCAATATTACTTATGTTGATGGACCGGTGCTGGAACAACGCTTTCGTTCTTTTGTCGGTATGTTGCCCGTGCCTATTTTGCATGGCATGACACTGGGTGAGCTGGCGCTGATGAGTGTCGGTGAAGGATGGCTAACAAGCACCGGGCAATTAGATCTCACGGTGATCCCGGTAGCCAGTTACAGTGCGAAGGATGACTATGCGTTGCCCATTGCACCGAGTCCCAACTTACCGAATCAGCGCGCCATCTATTTGTATCCTTCGTTATGTTTATTTGAGGCGACACAGGTGTCTGTTGGGCGAGGGAGTGACTTTCCGTTTCAGGTATTTGGTCATGATCGGGTCCGGCTCGGCACATTCGCTTTTTCGCCACGCTCAATACCGGGGGCAGCCATGCACCCTAAGCTACAAGGCAAAACGGTCTATGGCAAAGACTTACGTCATTCAGGGCAACGCGGTTTGTCGTTAGACTGGTTAGTGCAGACACAAAGTGCCTTTGTACAGCAACAGCAAGTGATGATCAACTCACCTGATTTCTTTGATAAGCTGGCGGGAGCCGATGTGATACGTCTGGCACTGGCACAGGGTCTGAAAGCACACCAGATTGAAGCCATTTGGCAGCAGGAAGTACAGGCGTTTAAGACACGCCGCCTGCCTTACCTGCTTTATGAGCGTGAGTAAAACGAGCTCAGTCGTTAAAAATCGCGCGCATATTGTCATTGGCCCGCTCAACCCGGCGTTGCCAGTGTAAGTTCGATTGTGCCAGCGCAACAAACAAGGTATCGATAAGATAACATTGAGATGCCCTGGCCAGGATCGCACTGTGACTCACTGGCTCAGCTTCTTGTACGGTAAACAAAATATGATCGGCAATCTCACTGAGTTGAGAGTCACCGTAACGGCTAATAGCAAACAGGCGGCACTCGTTCAGTTTTGCCTGTTCAGCAAGCTTTAGTAGTGCCTTGGTTTGGCCTGAGTTGCTGATCACAACCAGTAAATCTTCTTTCCCCATAGAGGCGATATAGCTGGCAGCACTGTATTCGTCGCTGTGGCAGACAGCAGAAATACCGACCTTTTGCAGTTTAAAAGCAAAGTCCTGGGCAACTGACCAGGAGGCGCCTTTGGCGCAGATCAGTACTTTGCGTGCTGCTTTTAAGACTTGCACGGTGCGTTCAAACTCAGTACTGCGGTTGAGTTTCTGCGTTGCACTCAGAGTTTTGTGCTGATTGGCGATGAGCTTTTCACTGATATCAGCCAATGAATCGCTCTGCTCAAACTGTGTGGAAGGTGCGGCTTGATCACTCGCTTGTTCATTCAGTGCGTCTACAACGGCGAGTTTGAACGCCGGGAAACCCCGGTAACCTAATTTTTGTGCAAACTTTACGACACTTGACTGACTGACACCGGCTGCTTTGGCCAGTTCAATAGACGATAATGTGCGTATCTGGGTCCCCGAACTAAGGGTAAAGTCGGCGAGTTTTGCCTCACTTTGTGAGAGAGTTGGCCTTAATGCCTTTATTTTAATAAAAGTAGACATGCGCTTCACTTGGTAACCTGTACTAACAGAGATGTCCATATTATAGGTTCAAAGATGACAATGTGATAGATCGGAAAGATATATTATTGCGCTTTTTAATCTGGTTGGTACCTAAATAAGTTCTTTTTGTTGCGTTTGTAAATTCAGCTGGGAAAAGCTTGGATTTTTCCACGCAACTATTTAAGCTAACGGGTTTACAGCTTGATCTAATAATTAGTAATAGGGAACCTATGTCCTGGTATTCGATTTTACCGCCATTGATAGCCATTGCCGTGGTATTCTGGCGGAAAGAGGTCATTGTGGCGCTGATCCTGGCGTTGATCTCTTCAGAATTTCTACTTGCCCTCAATGGTGGGGGGAATGCGCTTTTTACCACCTTTATTAATAGTATTGAGCGCATCGTGAGTGTGGCAACCTCTCCAGGAAACAGCCGGATCCTGCTGTTTAGTATCGCTATTGGCGCGCTGCTGGCATATATCAGAGAGTCTGGCGGAGTCGGAGCAACGGTTAACAAGTTGCTCAATATCGGCGTCGCAAAGAGCAAACGTCAGGTTGGCCTGTTGACTATGTTCACTGGTATGGCTGTGTTCATTGAATCGAATATGAGTGTGCTTACGTCAGGGATCGTATCCCGGGGGTTGTTCGACAAGTTTAAAATGAGCCGCGCACGACTTGCTTATATCATAGACAGTACCAGTGCCCCTGTGTGTATTCTTATTCTGCTCAATGGCTGGGGTGCGTATGTACTGGGGCTGCTGAGTAACTATGAGCTGGAGCAGTCTGCGGTCAGTATTTTGTGGGGCAGTGTGGCTTTTAATTTTTACGCCATTATCGCTTTGCTTATCGTCTTTTACACCATTGTTTTCGATAAAGTCCATGGTCCGATGAAAGTCGCAGAGCAAGCACTGGCAAAGCAGGATCAGGAAATTGATAAAGGCCCAGCCGCCAGTAAGGCGCGCTTTATGTTAGTGCCACTGGCTACGCTTATCATCAGCATGCTGGGCTTTATGTTGTGGACAGGTGGTGGTGAATTGGCTCAGGGCAGCGGCTCTAAATCAGTTCTTTATGCGACGGTGCTGGCAACAGCGGTCGCCTATTTACTGCTGCTTAAGGCCCGCCATTTTACCCATCAGCAATTGGTAGATGTAGGCTTTAAAGGAATGGGTGAGTTGCTGCCTCTGGTGAGTATCGTGTTGCTGTCACTGACCCTGGGTGCAAGCTTAAAAGAGTTGGGCACTGGGGTGTTTGTCGCATCGTTAGTGGGTGATTACTTACCGGTTTACTTTATTGTACCTGTACTGTTTCTAACCGGGGCTGTGATGTCTTTTACCACAGGAACGTCCTGGGGCACCTTTGCTATTCTGATCCCGATTGGGGTTCCGTTGATCCAAACCTTGGGCCTTCCACCATCGCTGGTTGTTGGTGCAATACTCAGTGGCGGGATTTTTGGCGATCACTGCTCACCAATCTCAGACACCAGTGCGGTGTCAGCCCTGGCATCTGGCTGTGATCTGCTGACTCATGTCAAAACGCAGCTTCCTTATGCGATGGTCGGTGGCGTGCTGGCGCTGATCTGCTTTTTCGTTGCCAGTGTCGTGATGATTTGAACATCACCTTTCGCCAGCCTGCTCTGAGGCTGGCGAGATTAAGGGCAGGAATACACTTTGTCCGGGGCTGCTGCAATGGTTGTTAAGTGGCCATTCGTGTTTTTATCCAGTGCTAACATTTGTCCTGGTGACATGCCTGACAATACGGCGTCGTTTTGCAATGCCGCGAGCACTGAATGTTTAATCTCCAATAGCGTATTGCTGCGGCAGTCGGCAACAAACCAGGTGCTGGCGTTACTGTGCACCAGCCGCCCATAAAAACGTTGCCCGCTAAGCTGTTGATGTTGTTTGAGTTGCTTGTCTAAAGTCTGTTTTTGGGCGCTAAGTTGAGTAACGTAGTGGCCCTGCTCGACACTATGGGTTTCAACCTGCTCATAATCATCAAAACTCAGGGCGTACAAAGCTTGCGCCGATTGCTGGCCGTATTCCTGAGATAGCATTACTGTCGCCAGCACCACGAGTGCCCCGCACGCTAAAATCCATTGGCCTCTTTGCAACCAGCTGATCTGTTTTGCTGTGGAATTGGCTGCGCGACAAACTTGCTTGAGCTGACGTTGCTCAAGTGCCGAAGGCCGGTGCTGTTGTTTTGCGTGTTGATAAGCCTGCTTGAGCCGATCTGCCTGTAATTTGTCACTCATCATCTTCTCCTAAAACGTTTTTCAGCGCAGAGCGGGCATAGCGCAGTCGGGTTTTAATCGTTTCCTGCGGGGCGTCAGTGATACTGGCAATTTGTTGTAAGGAAAACCCTTCGAGTTGCAGGCTTATGGCTTCTCTTTGCTGTAGTGGCAGTAATAAAATCGCAGCGTACAAAGATTGATGTGACTGCTCACTTTGCTCCGCCGTGACTGGTACATGCTGTTCTGGGTGCTCTATATAGGCAATTCGATTTTGTTTACGCAATTCGTCAATCAGCGCGTTCCGGGCCAGTTTAAATAAGAAGGCCTTCGGTGCCTGACTAGTATGGTAGGCCTGACGCTTTTCAACGACGGTTAGCCAGGTTTTCTGACAGACATCTTTGGCCAGTTCACTGTCGCTCTGAGTCAGTAAAAAGTGATATAAATCGTGATTATACTCGTCTATTGCCAGTTCCAGGTACTTATTTTCCCCACTCAATTTAAACTCATATAAAGGATCGGCAGGCTCGGGTTCGTTTGCCGACAGCCAGTTCTTTAATGCAAGTAGCATAGGCAGTTCCTTGTTTTTACTGGTATGTGCCCGCATGCACCTGAGTTTGGGTTCAGGTGCATACCCTTTATCCTAATGCTGGTTGAGCTTGAACTCCAGCACGACTTTTTGTCCGCGCTGGGGCTGAGGCTGACCGTTCACGACTTGCGGACGATATTTCCAACGTTTCAGCGCTTTGAGTGCTTCACGGTTGAATACTCGCTTGGGCTCTGCGTTTGCGACCCGGGCATCGATCACTTCACCGGTTTCGGAAATCGTAAAGTGCAGCTCAACCCAACCTTCAGTGCCATCACGTGCTGCTATGGTTGGGTAGCGAGGTTCGACTCTGACGATGGGCGTGGCCTGCATATCTGTTGGTTGCATGGATGAGCCCATTTGTATCGGGCCTGTCTCGACGACTGGTGCGCCACCTAGTCCGTTGAGTGCTATGGTGGGGACTTCTGCATTCAGCGTCGGCTTTGGCGGCGCTTTAGGTGCTGGTTTAGGCGGTGGCGGCAGGGGTTTTCTGGTTTCAACCTGGCTGTCTTGTTTTACTTCAGGCAGAAAAACCGGCGTATATGTGATCGAACTTTGCTCAAATGCTAGATCCTGACTGATCAGGTGCTGCATAAAAGCAAAGGCCGCAAAGGTGACGCCACAAGCGCCCAGAAACGACAGTAAAACCTTGTTCAGGGTCTGGTAAGGACGAGGGGACTGCTGTGCTAAAAATTGACCGTTCATAGGCATGCTCCTTGATGATTTATCAGTAAAACGGCGGTGAGGTCAAAAAGGGGTGAAGTAGTTAGCGTTTTTTTTCCCGATTACGTTAGAATGCGCAAAATAACTGAGCAGACGTAGCGGCTACCTGGTTTTAAGAAAAGACCTGAACGGCGTCTGTGCATTGCTGTAAGTGAGAGACAAGATGCAACTGTTGGATATAGATAAAACACGTTACAGGAAACACCTGAACATGGTGATCGCAGCCTGTATTGCCGCTCTGGTGATTGGCAGTCTGGGCATCGCCCGGGTGTTCATTGTGGCATTCCCGGACCCGGATGGCAGCCACTTTCACTGGAATCTGACGGGGGTAGTACTGACATGTGTGATGATAGCTGGTGTGCTCAAACGTGTACAGCATCATCCGTTTATGTATGAAGTCAATTATGTCTGGCAACTCAAACAGGCACTGAACAAGGTCACCCGTAAGATGGTCAAGGTAAAAAAGGCCGCACAACAGGGTGATGTGGATGCCATGCTCGCCATGCAATTCAGTTACAGTGGCTCACGCCAGCTGTGGCAGCTTGATGACAATACCCTGACTATGGAAGAGCTGAGCATCTGGCAGGCAGAGCTGGATGCATTGACTAAGCAGTATCAGGTGACGCTGGATCTGGCTCGTTATGATACGACACTATTGGATAAATTCTGAGATTTGTCTGCGTTATAAGCCACTTATTATGAGTAACTTAGGGATTTATACGAGGTTAATTTTTTACTCGGAGTAAAAGGTAAAATTATTTCGGGAGGTCTTTTTAATACTGTACATAGCGACGTCGGCACATTCAACCAGGCCTTTGAGGTTTTCGGCATGCTGAGGAAAATGGGCAATTCCGATACTGGCACCTACGGCCAGCTCGGTCTGCCCCTCACGGTGCTCAAATGGCATGGGTTGATTGATTGCTTCGAGCAGCTGCTGAGCAAGGCGAGTCAGCTCTTGCTGTGTGATGTCCAGGCGGGCAACCAAAAATTCATCTCCCCCCCAGCGGCAAACCAGATCGGTGGTGTCCATTGCTCCAGATAGCTGGCAGGCAATGTGCTTCAACAGCGCATCTCCGGCATTGTGACCATAGACGTCATTGATAGGTTTGAATTTGTCGAGGTCGATAAGCAGCAGGCTAAATGTGCATTGGTTATCTATCCAGTCGAGCAACATAAGCTCTGCGCCATAGCGGTTGTAGAGCCCGGTCAGACTGTCTCTTTGTGCGCGTTTGTTCAGCTGGTTCAGCATGGTTTTGCGCAAGGTAATGTCGGCCAGAAACACCTGGAAGTACCATTTTCCGTCACTGAGGGTATTAAGAACAATAATACTTAGCCACACTGTAGATTGTGTCAGCGGGTTAAGAAATTCAAATTCAGACTGCATCACTTGTTTTTGTTTGATGCTGTTTTCGGTGAAGGTATAGAGAATATCCGGGGTTTTGCAATACAACCCCAGGTTCTCCGGAAATCGTTCATCGACATCAATCCCCATGCCAACGAGCAGATCTTTGGCAGCGTCATTGATCAGCAAAATGTCCCCTTCCTCTTTGACAAGCAGAGTGGGTGAAGACGATTGCTCAAACATCAATCGAAAGCGTTTTTCCAGCTCGACTACCTCGGCTCTGAGGCTACGCTCTTGTTCGAATAGGGCTTCTGCTTTATCCAGCAGAGAGTTGATCCCGAGTTCAATACGACCGATTTCATTATGGCTGGCGTGGTTGTCTACTTTTAGGCGCTGGGCGCTGCCAGGAAGAATTTTTGCCAGCTGCTTGCCGAGGTTATTCAGCGGCCGGGTGACTTGCCAATAGACCAGGGTAGTAAGCAGTATGATGATAGGTAAGATCACAACCAGCATCGTTTTCACGCCACCCAGTGCAATACTGCGGGCATTTTGTTCGATGATGAGTGTGTTGGGCGCGATATGTATCATGCCGATGTTTTCGGACAGAAAAAACGGGTTAACCAGTTTTAGCTGTATGCTGCCCGGACCACTGTGCAAAATGCTCTTGGCCAGCAGCGTATCTTTGCTAACCAGCGCCGCTGACAGAATAATATCGTTACTGATCAGCCCGTTGACGACCTCTGTCGCCAAATCTTTGTCTTCAAGGTACGCGGCAATGGAGGCTGTGGCTGACACAGTTTTGCCTATCTGCATGACGGTGCCGTTAGCACGCGCAAGCTCCTCTTCAAATACATGCCGATAATATAGCTTTGCGTAGATCACACTGAAAAGCAGTGTCGTCAGACTCAGTAAAAGGGTTAGCCGTGTGATCAAACTGTGTTTATTGAACAAAACGATACACCACTTTGACGTCCTCAGTGACCGCCGATGCGGGCACATAACCAATTGCATCCGGGGTAGATGCGACCTCTTCAAGTATAGCGTCGATTGATTGATACGCTTGTGGAAAAGAGGCCTTACCACTAAATTTTACCTGCGACCAGTAGGCGTTAATCTGGCCAATTGGGCGGCCTGTCAGCGAGGTTAGAAAAAGGGTGCGTAACGGGTGCCCTTGTTCATAGTCCAGGACTTTGGCCAAAGTGCCATCGGGGAAAGCGGCGTATTTACCCATGTAGAGATCGACCAGCTGATGTTGTGATATGTGCTGATTAAGGTTACCCGGATGGACAATGACCACCAGCGTATCAGTTGTATTGGCAGAGCAGGTTACGAAGAGCAGCCAAGGTAGAATGATGCTGAAAAATTGCTTTAGTCGCATCAGAACACCCAATTCAGGCTCAGTCCAAGTGACTGAAAGTACTTGTCATAGTTGGATGAAGACAAGTCTTTATGAAGATAAAAAGCCGACGGAAGGTGATCTGCCTGGGTATGGTCCAACTGGATTTTGACGGCCAGCGTTGAGGTTAGATCCCGCCGCCAGCTTAGTGACCAGGTTTGCTGGTCTATCAGATAGAAGTTGGTGTGACGGATCACGCCCTGATAAAGAGCATCAAGTTGTGCAGAGGAGAGTAACGGCCCCGGGTCAACCCGGTTGTTTGACGTTGCCGCGCTCAGTGTTAATAACCAGGTGTCCTCCCCAATGTGTGCTCCGGCACTGACATAACCCGCTTTTAGGTGATTGAGTACCTCAGAATCAGAGTCGATAAAGGCAAGTTCACTTTGTATTATCCATTGACTGTCGTCATACATGGCACCCACAGTAAAGTAATTAAATCGCTTGCCTTTTATCTGCAGTGAATTAATAAGCGCTTGACGCGTTGGCCAGATATTATCTGGTATCAGCTGTAAAGCACTGAGTAATTGGCCTTGTTGTTCATTCGTATTACCTGCCCTGGTGATGGTGTAGTTGCTTCGCAGCAACCAGTTTTGGGTCTGCATTGACAGACTTATGCCATAAATGGATTCTAACTCGACGTCCCAGATAAAATCGTCGTCACTGACTATCGGAGCATTTGAACGGCCGGCAAATACTTTGTAGGTCAACACACTTTGCTCAAGCGGGTAAGTATAGGTTGCATCAATACCATCGAGGTTCTGATGCGGCACAACGGCGTAAAACTCTGTGGGGGGGTGGCCATAGTTAAACGCAAAGCCAATATCCCGATACTCCGTCATCATGTACAGATCAAGACCAGTACGACCGATACGAAATTGCCAATTGGGTGTCAGGGTGTAGCGTGCAAAGGCCATTTGAATGAGGTAATCAAGCTTGTACTCTTTGCGCTCTTTAAGCACGGTTTGCGCTACCAGCTGTAGTTGTGAAGATGATTGCCAGTCAAGTTGCAGACCAATCGACGAGTTCGCAAAGCTGGGCTCTCCCAGATAGCTGGCATCGGGCTGTGAGATCACATGTCGGATCCCGGCGGTTTGAGAGTTACTGATGTTGATATCCAAAGTGGCAAAGCCATCTACTTTTAGCTCACCTGCTTGCACAGATAAGCTCAGGCTCCATAGCAAAGATAAAAACATCACAAATTTCGAGCGCATCAGTTACCATTAAGATATTATTTCAGTAGAAAATGCACTAGTGCGAGCAACACTGAGCAGTTCTTATACCAATCCGCTTAATTAATTGGCCAATTTTGAGGCGAGAAACCCTCAGGATAACAAGGCAACAATTTTGCTATTTATTTGTGTTAAATAAATATCTTTAACACAGCTAGCATCAGGCCTAATCCCTCGAACTGGTTATATATTAATCTGGATTGGTACTATATTAGCCTAGCGGTGTTCGGTGTATTTGCCAGTATTTAGTCAGAGGACTTGTAACTGGGTGACTTTGCCACCATATAGTCAGTTACAGTATTCTTTGTGATATTATCACATTTTTACAATTAGGTATTTTGTAGTCGTGGCACAAGTAAGAGCAAGAGTTGAGCTGAATGTTGGGCAGCGTAGTCATATTCCCGCGGAAATCGTCTCATTTGAAGGGTTGCAGGATGGCCAGGAGCATGTTGCCTTGGTGTTTAATCGTGCCGATAGCGAACAGTCAGTGCCATTGATTAGAATGCACTCTGAGTGTTTAACGGGTGATGTGTTTCACTCATCGCGGTGTGACTGTGGTGAGCAGCTCAATGAGAGCATCGAAGCCATGCATCAGCAGGGCGGTGTGCTCTTGTATTTACGTCAGGAAGGCAGAGGGATTGGCTTATATAATAAAATCGATGCCTATGTGCTGCAGTCGCAAGGTATGAATACCTACGAAGCGAATAACCACCTGGGCTTTGACGACGATTTGCGCGATTTTTCGGACGCTGTACTGATGCTACAGGCACTGGGCCTGGATCATGTGCGCCTGATGACCAACAACCCTCGTAAGCTGAATGCACTCAGAGATGCTGGCATTCAGGTTGAGGAAGTGGTCGGGACACATGCTCATGTTAAAGTTGGGGTGGCCGGGAATCGTAATTACCTCGAAACCAAGGTAAAGCATGGTTCACACATGTTAGACATTAAAAAAATTAAGAAGCCGGACGAAATCTAGGCCGGTTGCTATGTGCTGGTCAGTCGCACTTCCCGGCTGGCCAGTATCGACTCAGATGTAACAGGTGATGAGTTGAAAATTCCCCCATCTGACCTTTTAAGTCCTCCTGTGACCCAGTATAATTGCTCCGTTTCACAATGAATTGATGAATATGCCAACAGAATTTAAAACATTTACCGCCGGGTTTGGCTTGCAATGGCTAAAAGCCGGGTGGATTATTTTCAAGTCTCAGCCCTTTACCTTCGTGATGATGTACCTGCTCATGGTTGTTGTGAGCCTGGTGCCTTTTGTCTTTCCGCCGTTGCAGCTGGTAGCTGTGCTGGCGTCGCCTTTCCTGACTGCGGGTTTTTATCTGGCAGTGGTCAAAAAACAACAGGGTAAGACCATTATACTGGCCGACATCCTGGCGCCTTTTTCCACCAAAGGCAGACGGCTAAACCTGTTTCGATTTGGCTTGTACCAAATGGGTGTGGCCTTATTATTGAGCGCCTTGTTGGGGGTACTGTTTGGCCCGGCACTGGAAGTGTTGCAAAATGTCACTGAGCAGAGCGATGAAGCGCAAGTACTGGCGCAGGTGATTGCGCAAATTACTTTTGTGGACATCGCTATTTTTGTGGTGATTCAATCGCTGGCGATGATGGCCTTTGCTTATGCGCTTCCTCTGGTATTTTTCCGCGATGAAGCGCGTATTATTCAGGCGATGAAACAGTCGTTGTCGGTGTTTTATCACAATATGGCACCACTGACGGTGTTTGGGCTTTTGGTGGCAGTGTTGATGTTGCTGTCTATCCCAATGTCGCTGGTACCGCTGCTTGTGGTGATGCCCATTTCATACATCGGCTTTTTTGTGTCATTTCAGGCTATTATGTCAGCTTCCGAGCCGCCAGCGTCCAGTGGCAATACACCATCACAGCAACAGCAGCAAAGTGGTCGGTTTGACGCTTGATGGATCAACAAGATATTGAAAAGAAGCTGAAGAACTACGCCATTTGGCTTTTGTCCAGGCAGGAGTATTCTCGCCAGTTATTGGCTCAGAAGTTACGAGCAAAAGACGCAGAAGAAGCGTATATTACGCGATTGCTTGACTGGCTTGAGTCGCTTGGCTACCTGGACGATAAACGCTATTGTGCTAGTTTTTTATCCCAGCAGGTGGCCAAAGGTCTTGGCGAAAAACGTGTTATGATGGATGCGCAACGCAAAGGTGTCGATAAATCATATTTACAGCACTTAATAGAAGAACAAGAAGTCGACTGGTTTAGTGTGGCCTTGCGTGCCTACGATAAAAAATACAACCGGTCGACAAGTCAATTAGATTATAAAGAGAAGTCAAAACGAGTTCGCTACATGATGTCGCGTGGATTCCGTTATGACGAAATAGATTATGCTATCGAGGCACACTCACAAGGTGAGTAGTGCCTGTCACTACAGCAGCAATAAAGGGTAATGAGCACATGCAGCAGATGACGACCGCACAGATAAGGCAGAGCTTTCTTGACTACTTTGCCAAACAACAACACCAGGTGGTGCCTTCAAGTTCACTGATCCCGGGTAATGACGCCACGTTGCTATTTACCAATGCCGGGATGGTGCAGTTTAAAGACGTGTTTCTGGGCGGTGAGAAACGTCCATACAACCGCGCGACCAGCTCACAGCGCTGTGTGCGTGCCGGGGGGAAACACAATGACCTGGAAAATGTAGGATATACTGCACGTCACCACACCTTTTTCGAAATGCTGGGCAACTTTAGCTTTGGCGATTACTTCAAAAAAGATGCCATTCGCTTTGCCTGGGAGTTTCTGACTGAAGAAATCAACCTGCCTAAAGAAAAGTTGTTAGTCACTGTCTATCATGACGACCAGGAAGCTTATGATATCTGGGCAAAAGACATGGGTGTGCCAGAAGATAAAATCATCCGTATCGCAACTTCGGATAACTTCTGGTCTATGGGTGATACCGGTCCGTGTGGTCCTTGTTCGGAAATCTTTTTTGACCACGGCGAAGAGATCTGGGGCGGACCTCCGGGCTCACCTGAAGAAGACGGCGACCGCTTTATTGAGATCTGGAACCTGGTCTTTATGCAGTATAACCGTCACGCCGATGGCACGATGGAACCGCTGCCTAAACAGTCGGTTGATACGGGTATGGGTCTTGAGCGTATTTCTGCGATCATGCAGGGCGTGCACTCCAACTATGAAATTGACCTGTTTCAGGCATTGATTGCCGCTGCGGCTAAAGTAACCGGTGCGCAGGATCTCGAAGACAAGTCACTGCGTGTTATCGCGGACCACATTCGTTCTTGTGCCTTTTTGATTGCCGATGGGGTGATGCCCTCCAATGAAGGACGCGGTTATGTGTTGCGCCGTATCATTCGTCGTGCAGTGCGTCACGGTAACAAGCTGGGTGCCAAAGGGGCATTTTTCTATCAGCTGGTCAGTGCCCTGAGTGAGCAAATGGGTGACGCTTACCCTGAGCTGGTCAAACAAGGTGCCATCATCGAAAAAGTCCTGCGTATTGAAGAAGAACAATTTGGTAAGACACTAGACCGTGGTTTGGCTATTCTTGAGGAGCACCTGGCCTCACTCGAAGGTGATGTGATCCCGGGTGACGTCGTATTTAAACTGTATGATACCTATGGGTTCCCGGCTGACTTGACCGCGGATGTGGCGCGTGAGCGCTTTATGACCATCGATGAGCGTGGCTTCAAAGACTGCATGGAAACACAGCGCAAGATGGCTCAGCAGGCCGGTAAGTTCGGTGCCGACTACAACGAGCAGCTGAAATCTGACAAATCGTCAGACTTTAAAGGTTACGATGCCACTCACTATACCGGCACTGTGGTGGAGCTGTTCAAAGAAGGCCAGTTGGTTTCAGTGCTTGAAGACGGTGAAACGGGTATTGTGGTACTGGACCGCACGCCGTTTTACGCCGAATCGGGCGGTCAGGTTGGTGATACCGGCAGCCTCAAGGTCGCGGCGGGTGAGTTTGTTGTCACAGACACACAAAAGTTGGGAAATGCCATTGCGCATCACGGTCAGGTTAGCGGACGTATCGGCGTTAATGACAAAGCGGATGCCCAGGTGGATGCAGCGCGCCGTGAAGACATCAAGAAAAACCACACAGCAACACACATTCTACACGAAGCATTGCGCCAGGCGCTGGGCGAGCACGTTGCTCAGAAAGGCTCTCTGGTTATGGCAGACAAGCTGCGCTTTGACTTTTCTCACTTTGAAGGGGTGAGCAAAGCCCAACTGCGTGAGATTGAAGATGCCGTGAATGCCCAGATCCGTACTAACTTCGCACTCAATACCGAGTTAATGGACATAGAGGCAGCCAAAGAAAAAGGCGCTATGGCGCTGTTTGGTGAAAAATACGATGACGAAGTGCGCGTAGTCTCGATTGGCGATTACTCTATTGAACTGTGTGGGGGCACACACGTGTCTCGTGCCGGTGACATTGGCTTGTTTAAGATTGTCTCTGAAGGCGGTATTGCAGCGGGCGTACGCCGTATTGAAGCGGTAACCGGTGCTGAAGCCATTAATTATGTGGCCAATCAGGAGCAAACCCTGGCTGAGATAGCGGCACTGGTTAAAGGCGATAACAGCAGCGCGCTGGATAAAGTTGCGGCACTGATTGAGAAAGCCAAGGGCCTTGAAAAGCAGGTGTCTCAGCTGAACGATAAGCTGGCCAGTGCGGCGGGCGCGTCTTTGCTTGAGTCGGCGACGGACATCAACGGCATTAAAGTGCTGGTTGCGAATGTTGCAGGTACCGAGTCGAAAGCACTGCGTGGCATGGTCGATGACCTGAAGAACAAAATGGGCTCAGGGGTGATTGCGCTGGGCGTGGCCAATGGAGATAAAGTCAGCCTTATCGCCGGTGTGACCAAAGATTTAGTAGGTCGTGTGAAAGCGGGAGAACTGGTTAACCATATGGCCGCTCAGGTGGGGGGCAAAGGTGGTGGCCGCCCGGATATGGCGCAGGCTGGCGGCTCTGAACCACAAAACCTGGATGCGGCGCTGGCCAGTGTTTCAGGCTGGCTGGCTGAGAAAACTCAGTAACACGTGGCCCTTATTGTTCAAAAGTTTGGTGGCACTTCGGTGGGGTCGATTGAGCGCATCGAAGCGGTCGCCGACTTGGTGGTCAAGACTCGACAGGCTGGCCACCAAGTGGTGGTGGTGCTGTCTGCGATGTCCGGTGAAACCAATCGCCTGGTTGAACTGGCCACACAGATAGACGCTCGACCCAGCCCCAGAGAACTGGATGTGCTGCTGAGTACCGGCGAGCAGGTGTCGATTGCTTTGCTGGCCATGGCCATTATTAAACGGGGCCACTCCGCCATCAGTTTATTGGCTGATCAGGTTGGCATTGTTACCGACAACATGTTTGGTCGAGCCCGGATTGCACATATCGATACCGCACGTTTACAACAAGAGCTGGAACAACACCATATTAGTATCATTGCGGGATTTCAGGGGCGTGATCAGGAAGGTAATATTACTACCTTAGGCCGTGGCGGGACGGATACCAGTGCCGTAGAGATAGCCGCAGCGTTGGGAGCCGATGAATGCCAGATTTACACTGATGTGGATGGAGTCTATACCTGCGATCCCCGCATTGAGCCTAAAGCGCGTCGGATGACTCAGGTCACCTTCGAGGAAATGCTGGAACTGGCGAGTTTGGGCGCTAAGGTATTGCAGATCCGCTCTGTGGAAGCGGCAGGACGTTATACCTTACCACTACGTGTTTTATCTACCTTCAAACCGGATACCGGGACCTTGATAAACTACGAGGATAACCCCATGAATAATAAAGTGGTGTCGGGGATTGCCCATCAGAAAGACGAGTGTCTGTTGATCGTTAGACAAGCACCCGAAGGCCCCGCTACCTTGGCCACAATTTTGTCACTTTTAGGTGATTATGCGATAGAAGTCGACATGATCAGCCAAATGAATCAACAGACTGACAAAATAGACTATGCTTTAACTGTGCATAGCAATGATCATCTGCAGGCGCTGGACGTGCTCAGGACACATCAGCACACGTTAGGGGCAGTTGAAATCATTAGTAATTCTGCGGTTGCAAAAATCTCAGCGGTAGGGGTGGGGTTAAAGTCGCACTCTGCAAATGTCGGTACATTCTTTTCGGCGCTGGCAGTAGAGAATATTTCACCTTTGTTAGTTGCAACTTCAGAAATAAAGATTTCAGTATTAATCGATGAGCGATACCTTGAGTTGGCAGTACGTGCTCTGCATGACGCTTTTAAACTGGAAAGTGGTGATTAAGCAATAATTTTGCTTACTTTTACGGAAACTTTTCATTAAAATGACCAAGACGCGGAATCTTTTAAATTTTGGAATAACAGGAGCAAGAGAATGCTAATTCTAACTCGCCGTGTAGGCGAAACTCTAATGATAGGTGATGAAGTAACTGTAACCGTATTAGGTGTTAAGGGAAATCAAGTTCGTATTGGCGTTAACGCCCCTAAAGATGTTTCTGTACACCGTGAAGAGATCTACATGCGTATTCAGGCTGAAAAGTCTAACCCGACTACGGGCAATATGTAATTTATAGTTCCCGGCTAACTGCCCGGTAGAATTGAAAAAAGTAGCCACTCATTCGTGGCTATTTTTTTTGCTTAAAATAAAATTCATCGCCTCAATGGAAAGGGCTTTTTTAGAGATATATTGGTTTGTACCTGCGCGCACCAGCACAACGCCCAGCTCGGTTTCTGCTATTTCATTCACTTCTGACCAGGGGATCTGATAAGATTTGTAGGGGTTGATAGCGGTGACACCCTGTTCATCAATTTTCAGTGTAATTTTACTGCCACTGGCACGCGTGACCATTTGTCTTGCCACCCACCAGGGACGTCGGTAATAGTGCGCGATACACTCTAAAACAGCCAATAAAATCAGAAAATTACCTAGGTAGGCGTTGTCCAGACCATAGATAGCAACACAACCCAGCACAAATAAAAACGCCACCAGGGTATACTTAGGCTTACTTACATTACTGTAAGGCAAAGATTGGTCAAAACACTCACGAAAGTAGTCTTTATCCAGCGTAAACTCGCAGTGAAACACAAATACAACTCCAGTTATTTCATTTATCCATTATACCCTGAAATCACCAGTGTGAGCGACTTTACGTAAACTGCGGATTGGCCTTGTATAGCGCTGTTAACATTTTACAAAATAGACGCCTTGGTCATACCAATTGTACGTTTCTGTTCAGGGTAAGGAGGTGGGTGAATAATTTTTATGCCACCTGTTTATTTTTGTTAGGTATCTTGACTATTTTTCATATTTATTCCCCTGTTTTCATTAAATTTTCATTTGGATTATCGTAACAGATTGAAATTGTGTGTAATTTGTTATTGGTAATACCAATTTACAGGTTGGTTTACAAAGCAGGCGGTTTTGTTATGATGATTGCATAATTATCTATAAATTGTGGCTACCTATTGTATCTGCATGATGCCACGCAAAAAAATGTTAACAACAAGGGGAGAGCAAAGATGGACATAACCGCCTTACTGGCTCAGGCCGCCAACTTAATGCTTACCGGCATGGTCGGGGTGTTTGTATTCTTGTCTATTTTGATCATCGCAGTGAAGGGGCTATCTAAATTTGCGGCCCCTGATGAGCCGACACAGCCAGGCCGAAGGATAAACAAATCAAAGCCTTCAGATGCGGAACAAGTGCCTGGTGAGCACCTGGCGGCCATCAGCGCTGCGATTTCGCAATATCGTAACCAGCACTTCCAATCAGAAAAATAATCAAGGGGTCACTTATGTCACAGCTCAAACTTACAGAACTGGTACTGCGCGACGCGCATCAGTCGTTACTGGCCACACGTATGCGTCTGGAAGATATGTTGCCTATCGCCGAGAAACTGGATCAGATTGGTTACTGGTCTGTGGAATCCTGGGGCGGGGCTACCTTTGATGCCTGTATCCGTTATTTGGGTGAAGATCCCTGGTATCGGATCCGCGCCCTGAAAGAAGCCATGCCAAATACCAAGCAACAGATGCTATTAAGGGGCCAGAACTTGCTGGGCTACCGGCATTATGCCGATGATGTTGTAGAGAAATTTGTTGAGCGTGCGCATCACAATGGGGTGGATGTCTTCCGTATTTTTGACGCCATGAATGACGTGCGTAACCTGGAAACTGCGATTCGGGCAGCCATTAAAGTAGGTGCACATGCGCAGGGCACCATTTCTTATACCGTGAGCCCGGTGCACACGCTGGAGATGTGGCTGGCACAGGCGAAACAGTTGGAGCAAATGGGGTGTCATTCAATTTGTATCAAAGATATGGCCGGATTGCTTAAACCGTATGATGCAGAAGTGTTGATCCGGGAACTGAAGAATACAGTGTCTGTACCCATAGCAATGCAATGCCATGCAACAACGGGCCTGAGTACTGCAACCTATCAGAAAGCGGTGGATGCGGGCATTGATATGCTGGATACCGCCATTTCTTCAATGAGCATGACCTATGGTCACAGTGCTACAGAGACCCTGGTGTCGATTGTTGAGGGCACCGAGCTGGATACCGGGCTGGATCTATTGCAGCTTGAGGAAATCGCGGCCTACTTCCGTGATGTTCGTAAAAAGTATGCGGCCTTTGAGGGCAGCCTTAAAGGCGTGGATGGCCGCATCCTGTCAGCTCAGGTGCCTGGTGGTATGCTGACTAATATGGAAAATCAGCTCAAAGAGCAAGGTGCGGGTGACCGCCTGGATGAAGTGCTTAAGGAGATCCCCTCGGTGCGTCAAGATTTGGGTTACCTCCCTCTGGTGACACCTACCTCGCAGATAGTCGGAACGCAGGCGGTGTTGAATGTATTGACCGGGGAGCGCTATAAAACCATCACCAAAGAAACGGCGGGTGTGCTTAAAGGTGAGTACGGAAAAACGCCGGCTGCGGTTGATACCGCTTTGCAACAGCGCGTGCTTGATGGGGCAGAAGCGATCACTTGCCGTCCGGCGGACTTAATCGAGCCGGAACTGGCGCAGCTTGAATCTGATTTACTTGAAAAAGCAAACAGCCTGTCACTGAGCCTTAGTGAAGCGGTGGTTGATGACGTACTTACTTACGCGCTATTTCCTCAGATTGGCCTCAAATTTATACAAAACCGAGATAACCCGGCGGCATTTGAACCTAAACCTGAACTTATACAGAACAACTCGGCAGCAGCAAAACCAGCGCAGTCTAAATCACCACAAGAGCGCTACAGTGTTCAGGTGGATGGTAAGGTGTACAACGTGGTGGTTGCGCCAGGCGGTGAATTACAGGAAGTCGCAGTGAAGGACAGCGAGCTGATACCACAATCGGCCTCGGTCAGCAGTGGCGAAACACTCAATGCTCCGCTGGCCGGTAATATCTTCAAACTCCATGCCCGACGTGGCGATGTTGTCGAGCAAGGCGATTTGGTGTTGATCATGGAGGCAATGAAGATGGAGACTGAGGTGCGCGCGACGCACAGCGGTAAAATTGCCGATATCCTGGTCAATGAAGGTGACTCTGTATCGGCTGGTGACGCCATCGTCGAGCTGGCATAGGAGGCCTGTAATGGATGGACTTTTAAACCTGTGGTCAGCGACGGGGCTGGCCAACCTGACCTTTCCTGCACTGGCTATGATAGCGGTCGGCTGTGGCTTGCTCTATCTGGCAATTGCAAAGGGGTTTGAACCCTTGTTACTGGTTCCCATTGGCTTTGGTGCCATCCTGACCAATATTCCGGTGGCAGGCCTGGCCGATCCGGGTGGCCTGCTGTATTACGTGTATTACATTGGCATCGACAGTGGGGTGTTTCCGCTACTGATCTTTATGGGGGTCGGGGCGCTGACCGACTTCAGTGCACTGATCGCGAACCCCAGAATGTTGTTACTGGGAGCCGCTGCTCAGTTTGGTATTTTTGCCACCCTGTTTGGTGCCATTTTACTGAACTATGTACCTGGTTTTGAATTTACTCTGCAAGATGCATCGGCAATTGCCATTATCGGGGGGGCCGATGGTCCAACAGCTATATTCCTGGCTTCGCGCCTGTCGCCGGAATTGTTGGGCGCTATTGCAGTTGCAGCATATTCTTATATGGCGCTGGTACCAATTATTCAGCCGCCGATTATGCGCCTCCTGACGACAGAGGAAGAACGCAACATCGCGATGCCACAGCTAAGAGCGGTCTCAAAACAAGAAAAGATCCTGTTTCCTCTGGGTGTATTGACGCTGACTTTACTGTTTCTACCGGCTGCAACGCCGCTGGTCGGGATGTTTTGTTTGGGCAATCTGATGCGGGAATCAGGAGTGGTTGATCGCCTGAGTAACTCGGCACAGAACGAAATTATTAATATTACAACTATTTTCCTTGGGCTTGCGGTCGGCTCTAAGTTGGCTGCGGATCAGTTCCTGACGGTGGAAACCATAGGGATCCTGGTTTTGGGCGCTGTTGCTTTTAGTATTGGTACGGCATCTGGGGTATATATGGCCAAAGTGATGAATCGCTTTGCCGGTGATAGCCCCATTAATCCACTCGTTGGTGCGGCCGGGGTGTCGGCAGTGCCGATGGCTGCCCGAGTCGTGAATAAGGTCGGTTTAGAAAGCAACCCGCATAATTTCTTATTAATGCATGCGATGGGACCCAACGTTGCGGGGGTACTGGGCAGTGCCGTTGCGGCGGGTATCTTGCTTGCGCTAGTCGGTTAACACTCTCCAACCTGTTGCGCGAAGTACTGCTTCGCGCTTTTTTTCATTTCTCTTATACCAATTTGCTTATTTAAGTGTGCTATTTTGAGGCGAGAAAATAGGGTCTCTAACTAGGCAAAAATTTTGCTATTTAGTTGTTCTAAATGAGAAATTTTTAACGCCGTTAGCGTCATGTTTGCTCCTTCAGATTGAACAGGTATTTAGTGAAATTGGTAGTACTCCTTAAATTACCGGATACTTGGCAAAGCAGGTACGGCTGTGGCATGGTATCGCCACCACCATAAAGAGCGCGTAGTTATGAATGTTCTGATAATTTTAGGGAGCCTGATAGTTGCTTTGCTGATACTTATCCCATTACTTGAGAAATATCAAAGCCGGATGGGACTGGATAAAATGCAGAAGTATGGCAAATATATCTTACCTCTGGTGATGATCTCTATCGTGATCCGCCTGATTTACGATATGGTTCAGGGCTAGCCTGATGCGCTCAGTAGGTCGTCTGCTTACTGAGCGCACTAAGTATTAATCAACCTGCGACTGTAAATAGCGTTGGATAAACTCTGTGGCTTGCTGGTAGTGTGTTTCCAGGACATCACGTAGGTGGATCAGGTCATCACTGGTTAACTCTTCACCTTTACAACGTTGCTCAAACTCAGCCGCCACCTCGGCAACCCGATGAGCACCGATGGTCTTAGAAATGGATTTGAGTTGATGACAGGCTTCCACAATTTCTTCCTGGCTCATAGAAATCACAGCGCCATTGATATCTCTGGCCAGCTCACTGCTTTGCTCCAGATACATGCGGAAAAAGCGCAGTCGTTTATTCGTGTCATGGTTGACATATTTATCCAGCTGCGCCAGATCAATTGGCTCCTGAGGCGCCGCTTGTTGTGGCTCAGGCTCTTGTTCAATCGACGGCTGCTCTGCTTGCATGTTATCTTCTTGCTTTACTGCCTCAGCCGGTTTGCTTGGCGGTGCAAGCGGTTCGGCTGAGGACTGTGACGGTACGGCTTCTGCAGCCGTTTGTTTCGTGTACTCAGCCTGAGGTTGGGTCCGCTTGACCGCGGATTGCTGCCAGGTCTCCAGTGTGGCTTCAAGCACATTTAGTTCAACGGGCTTAGTGATATAGTCATTCATACCGGCTGCCAGGCAGCGATCACGTTCACCTTTGAGTGCATTGGCGGTGATAGCAATGATGTACGGTTGGGCATTAATGTCCTCAGCTTGCTCTGCTTCCTCGCGGATCTTGGCAACCATGTCATAACCAGACATCTTGGGCATGTGCAGATCGGTGAGAATAATTGGGTAGTGGGCATGTTGCCAGCGTGCCAGACCTTCTTCTCCATTCTCAGCCACTTCTACGCCATAGCCAAGCAAGTGCAGTTGATCGGTCAGAACCTGCTGGTTAAGCACATTGTCTTCTACCAGCAACACCAGTTTATTAGCCGCTCTGGCATCATCAACGTTCAGATATTTATTTAGTGAACGCGAGGGCTTAAGCTTTTTCGGTTGGTGTAAACCGGCTGCAACTAAAATGGCGATCATAAAGCTTGACTTACATAACGGCGCAGCATTGAGATAGAAAATACGATCGTGGTTTAAAGCCGGTTCATCCATGGTACTGAGCACGATGACTTGCTGGTTATTGTGTTCTATTGAGTAGAGCAAATCACGCAGCTGGCCATTGACTTTGTCCATGCCATCCAGGCCGTCCAGCACCCAGATCACATCACTGTCGTATTGATACTCACCAAGCTCATCAGCGTCTCTTAGTACCACAGTATCCGCGCCCATAAAGGACAGATAACGAGCCACAATATTTCGACGCGCGTGATCATGGGTAAGCACCGCTATTCTTTTGCCACTCAGCACTGCTTTATTGGCGTAGGCAATCTGGCCTTTTACACTAAACGGCAGCTCCACAACAAACTCACTGCCCATTCCTATGTCTGAGCTGACGTGAATGGAACCCAGCATCAGTTCAACCAAACTTTTACAGATAGACAAACCAAGCCCCGTACCGCCGTATTCACGAGTAATTGACCCTTCGGCCTGAATAAAGGGATTAAAAATCTCTCGTAGTTGCGCCTGCGTCATCCCTTTACCATTATCGGTTACAGTAAAACGCAAGGTGTAGTGTTCTGACGTGTTTTGCGCGACTTCCACGGCAATTTTCACAAAGCCACGCTTTGCATCATCGGTGGTGGTGAATTTAATCGCATTACTGCACAGGTTATATAACACCTGACGAACCCGCACTGCATCACCGACCAGGTTGTTAGGAATGTCTGGCGCAATAGCCAGTTGTAGATCCAGCTTACGCTTTCTTGCCACAGATGAGAGGACCCTGGCCACTTCTTCAATCGTCTCGGCGACGGAAAAGACGCTGTTGTCCATCTGCAACTTGCCGGCTTCAATTTTAGAGAAGTCGAGAATGTCATCCAGTATACCCAATAATGAAAAGGCAGAGTCACGAATAATCGTTGTCAGACGATGTTGGGCTCCATCCAGTTCGGTTTGGCGCAGTAAATCTATGGTACCTATGACCCCATTCATCGGGGTTCTGATCTCATGGCTCATGGTGGCCAGGAAAGTGGTCTTCGCTTCACTGGCTCGTTCTGCATTCAGTGTGGCTTTTTCCAGTGCCAGGGTGCGGGCCTGCACTTCAGATTCCAAACTGGTCTGTAGTTGTTTGAGCTCTCTCTGCGCCGCCTGGTTGCCCTGGATGATGTCACGGATTTGGTTGATTAACTGATTTATGCCCACGGCAGTTTTCGACAGCCCAAAACTCAGCTTTTCAGTGATATGAATATCGTAGGACTTTTGATCAAGCAGATGCTGTAGTTCTTCATTGAGCTCTGTCAGGTCTTTACTCAGACGACCGATGATCTGGCGCTTGAGGAAAATACCAAAGGCGATAGTCAGTAACAAAGCACAAACGGCCAGGATGATGCTGGTCACAGGCGTGGCAGCCGATACGGGTTGTTTGGGGGCGTATCTTAAGATGAGTTCACCGACTGGTAAATCATCCAGCACCAGGGGTTGGTGAACAACAAGTTCTCCTCCCTGATCGACTTTGGCTTGTCGCTTTATCGGTGCGATGCTCTGCTCATTGCTTTGATATACTAAGCTGGCTTGACCAATACCACTGTCACTATATAGGTATAGCTCGATGTCCGGGTTGCTGGCCTCGAATGCTGAAAGAATTTGCTTGGCATAGTTATAGCCCAGCTTCATCATGGAATGTGATAAAGGTGTTGAGATGTCTTTTGCCAGCAACACAAGGTCGGGCCGCTTATTGGGGTCGGTTATATTCTGGTGCTTATCAGGCCAGATAAATGCAGCGGCAGCAGAGATTGCTGCAATAATGATAGTTACGACAATAAACAGTGGCACGAAGCCCTTGATATTCGTTTGAGACGAGTTTTCCATTATATGATTCCGGACCCAACTTTTGTGCTATGTTTCTTTGTTGGATGCAATCCTACCACCTATGCTGGATGAATTCTCCCCGTTTTTGCCCACCACAGGCGATAAAACGGCGTGATAAAGTGCTTTAAAATACCAAATACAGAGGGAAATTTAAGCGATTAGCTGTGTTTTGCCGGAATAGTGGTCAGTCGAACACTGAGTTTAAAAAAAAAGTTGACTTAACAAGGCAAAACCCGTTTAATACGCCGCACGCCCAGATAGCTCAGTCGGTAGAGCAGAGGATTGAAAATCCTCGTGTCGGTGGTTCGATTCCGCCTCTGGGCACCATTTTAAAAGGTGTGCCTGACTTAATCAGTTGGGTGAGATTAGACCGAAGCAACGCTTCGCAGCTAATCGAACGCGAGACAGGACGTCGAGCCGGAACGCTGCTTCAGGATGAATTATACAGCACAATATAACCAGTTTTTGCCCAGATAGCTCAGTCGGTAGAGCAGAGGATTGAAAATCCTCGTGTCGGTGGTTCGATTCCGCCTCTGGGCACCATTATTAAGTGTGCCGACTTAGCTCAGTTGGTAGAGCAACTGACTTGTAATCAGTAGGTCATCCGTTCGACTCGGATAGTCGGCACCATTTATTAACTCATATTTGAGTTCGACTGAAATGATAAAGTTTCGGTCACTATCAAGACATTGTCTTGATATGCGTTTTACTGAAGAACGCACAATATAACCAGTTTTAGCCCAGATAGCTCAGTTGGGCGAAACAAGACCGAAGCAACGCTTCGCAGCTTGTTGAGGTGGAGTCAGGACGACGACAGGCCACCGCTTCATGGACGAAAGAGTAGCACAATATAACCAGTTTTAGCCCAGATAGCTCAGTCGGTAGAGCAGAGGATTGAAAATCCTCGTGTCGGTGGTTCGATTCCGCCTCTGGGCACCATTATTAAAAGGTGCGCCGACTTAGCTCAGTTGGTAGAGCAACTGACTTGTAATCAGTAGGTCATCCGTTCGACTCGGATAGTCGGCACCATTTAAGCCCAGATAGCTCAGTCGGTAGAGCAGAGGATTGAAAATCCTCGTGTCGGTGGTTCGATTCCGCCTCTGGGCACCATTATTGAAAAGCCCTGCATTAGCGGGGCTTTTTACTTTCTGCTCCAAATTAAATGAGTTGGCGTAATCGAACACACCTGCGGGTGGTTCGATGATGAAATACGTCCTTGTATTTCACCGCAAGCGGCCAGCTAAAGCTGTTCAAAGTGGTTCCGGACCACTTTGTCCGCCTCTGGGCACCATTATTGAAAAGCCCCGCATTAGCGGGGCTTTTTACTTTCTGCTCCAAATTAAATGAGTTGGCGTAATCGAACACGCCTGCGGGTGGTTCGATGATGAAATACGTCCTTGTATTTCACCGCAAGCGGCCAGCTAAAGCTGTTCAAAGTGGTTCCGGACCACTTTGTCCGCCTCTGGGCACCATTATTGAAAAACCCCGCATTAGCGGGGCTTTTTACTTTCTGCTCCAAATTAAATGAGTTGGCGTAATCGAACACGCCTGCGGGTGGTTCGATGATGAAATACGTCCTTGTATTTCACCGCAAGCGGCCAGCTAAAGCTGTTCAAAGTGGTTCCGGACCACTTTGTCCGCCTCTGGGCACCATTATTGAAAAGCCTCGCATTAGCGGGGCTTTTTCATTTCTGATGCTAAGTAATTGCGGATTGGCGAAATTACACAGACCAGCAGAACGATTGATTTAAGCCTTTGCACATCAAACCATGACTTTGTCACTACTTTGCTCATATACTTAACCTAGCAAGTAGTAATGGTTTGTTATGGAACAGATTGAGATATTCGAGATCCCCAGTCCGTGTCGTGGGATTTGTGAAGTGAATAATCGGGGTTATTGCAAGGGGTGCTTTCGCAGTCGCGAAGAGCGCTTTCATTGGCATGCGCTGAGCGAGCAGCAAAAACGTAAGGTGATTGAGCTATGTGCGCAACGGCAAAAACGTGTGATGGCCGCGAAGAAACGTTGCTCAGATACTCAGCCAACTGACCGCCCACAGCATGGAGATCAGGAAGACCTTTTTTAAATCTGATACTTAGTTTTTAGCATCGCTACAGTCCCTTTTTCTGCGAGCTGATGCAGCACCTCTTCCAGTAACGGGATCAATGCTTGATGTTTGCTATGCAGATAATGATAGGTCTCAATGGTTAACAAGGTCTCAATTTTAAACGACTCCAGGTCAATATCTGCCAGATGTTCACGCAAATGAAAATCTACCACCAATGCTGCCTGGACTTTGCCCTGAGTAACCAAATTAAGCTGAGTAATGTTGTTCTTTACTTCTATCAGCTGGCCGTTAAAAGGGGTACTTTGTAGGTATCGGTTTGCGACCAGATAACCGCTTTGGATAACCAAAGAATCAAGTTGTTTAAACGTGCACTCTAAACAACGGCTGAGTAGCTGCAAATTAAAGCTGTATAAAGGAAACTGCACCTGAAGTAAATTGGGGTAGGCCTGGGTTACGCCATGGATCCGTCCTAGCTGCCCATCAAGTGCGCCATTATTGGCGGCAATCAGAGCACTTTGGCGGTTAAAATCCACTACCTCTAATGTGTAGCCAAGCTGCTGATAGGCTGTTTGCAGTAACTCAATGACGTATCTTGCCTGAGGGGTATCAGCCGGGCGATTAAAATACAGTGTGCGGTCATCTGATGATGCTATGCTTTGTGTACTCAGGCAGCATAACAATAACAAACTGAAAATTCGCAATGGATCTCCTTGTAAATAATTGAACTCACTTCATTTACGGTGGTTAAACAAGTACTCCCTTTAGCGCGAGTAGCACGTGTACATCAACGGATACACCTTAGCGTAATTATGATACACTTTTTCCAAAGATTGCTGTAACCAAATTTACTATGAGCTATAACCTGTGTAATTTATCGAGACACGATAAGTATCAAATTCAACTAGAATACGAAGCGTCTTTCTGGGCTTATCAAATCAAACGCGGCAAGAACAGTCGTGAGGCCATTTATGATGCGATCAATCAACGTCCCATGTCAGAGCAGGCGATGTTGAAAGAAAAGTTTGAGTTTTACCTGGGGCTGATGCTGGCTTAGCCATGAAGGTTGTCGCTCAGGTATTGCCGGCTTTGCAAACGCCGCTTGTGAATAAGTTTTATCAGGCCCATAAGGCCAGGGGGAAGGCCACCCGTCAGGATGAAAACTGGGTGCTCAAAGGCACGGAGATTGTTGCGGCGTGCAGGGTACAGCGCATAGCGGGTCATCACTTTTTGTCCACAGTGTTAGTGGCACCTGAGCAGCGAGGCAAGGGGTGTGCCCGGGCACTACTGGATGCTGTGTTAGCAGCGCAATCAAGCGTGTTGTATACCTTTGCTTATCGTCACTTGAGAGCCTTTTATGAAGGCCTGGGCTTTGTGATGATAGAACCCGTAGCTCTGCCTCAGGGATTGGCAGAAAAGTATCACATTTATGTTGCACAAGGCCGACAGATCCAGGCGATGCAATATATTAACCCTGATCAGAATCGACTATGTTGCGAATAATCTTCTGTTTTATCCTTGCTGTTTTCACTGCAGTTACTGAGGCGCAGGTATCCCGTTTGTCTCCCGCGGAGGGCCTGTCGCAAAGCTATGTGAACACCCTGCTGATCGATGACAACGGCTATCTTTGGCTGGCAACTGAAGGGGGACTGAACCGCTATGACGGGTATCAGGTGCTGGAGGTCGGCGGGCCGAATCAGGATCTGAATAAAATGCAAATAGATCGCATCTATCAGGACGAGAATGGCATCATTTGGATAGCTTCTGGGCGCGCAGGCTTATTCAGTTACGACCCTGAGCAAGATAGCTATCGTCGATACACATCGGCGCCGGAATCTGAAGAAGATTATTTTAAAAACAGTGTATTTCAGATGCTGAGCAAGAGTGAACATGAGCTTTGGCTGGGCAGAGCACAAAATGTCGCCGTGATGGATACTCGTACGGGGGACATCACCCAAGAGATTGTATTGCCTGTAGAAGATCCTCAGATGGCGGTTCGAGGTTTGCTTAAACACGGCAACTTGTTGTTTATTGCCTCGGCTGAACGCTTGTTTGTTTACAATACCGACACCGATCAGCTCCGTGCGATTACGCATCGTGATCAAATCACCCATCCATTTCAGACCAACACCAAGTCACTACATTTACTTGACGACGACACTTTGATTTTAGGCGCAGTGATTGGCATGTATCAGCTGGACATTGGCGCACTGCGCCGTGACTTCGATGCTGAGGTACCCTATCAGACGCTGATTGAAGAACTGAATATTTGGCAAATTGAGCGTAGTGGCAAGCGGCTGCTGCTTGGCACAGATCATGGGCTGATGCACTACGATATTGCCAGTGGTGAGGTGCATCGCGATACGCGCCTCACCAGTAGCCGTTATGCGGTTTCGGATAGCAGTGTGATTTATTTTATCCGCGATGATTTTGGCGGGTTTTGGGTTGCTACTAAAAAAGACGGGGCCTTTTATTTACCTGCTGAGTCACAAGGGTTTGATAATGTTCATCCTGGTTCTGTAGAGGGGCGTTTCTCTAAGGGAACTGTGTGGGGTCTGGTTGAGTACGATGGCTTTATCTGGGCAGGAACACGGGATGGCCTGACCCGCTACGATCCGCAAACGCGTACGTCCGAACAGTACCTGGCCGGGTTTTTGGGCGATGGCTTTTATCCTGAGTTTACCATTTTTGGTCTGCTCAGTTATCAGGACAAATTATGGCTCAGTAGTAATCGTGGCTTGTTTGTGTTCGAGCCAGATTCAGAGGAAATCTATCGACCTCAGGCTCAGGATAGCGCTGCCACGTCGGTGTTGTCCGGGTTTGTCAAAGGCGCCGTAATAGTAGGCGACGGACAGTTATATCTGGTAGATGAGAAAACCGGTTTTTATGTGTTTGACATCAATACCGCCACACTCACTAAGCTGGCTAAGCTGGGGGCGGAGTTTGACCGGTTTGATCCCTTCCTGAGTTACGGTTTTTACAAGCCACTCAGCACGCACCCTGAGGATCCGGTCTTTTACAGTGAAGGTCGGCTGTTTCGTTATGATACACAGGCACACAGGCTGGTAGAGATTTATCAGGTGCCCAAAGCACATAAACAAAGTGCGGTCGACCTGCTGAGTTATACCATCGACAAGCACAATGTGCTGTGGTTGTCATTTGCCAGACATGGTTTGGTACGTTTGACGGCAGATGGTTATGAACAGCTGCCTATGCCTAACGAGCAGCACACCGTTACCAACAATATTTTGTATGAAATGGTTCAGGATGATGTTGGCATGATCTGGATGTCGTCTCACCAGGGGATCTGGCGGCTGGATCCGGATAATTTCCATCTACAGGGGTTTACAACTGCTGATGGCTTGATGAGTAATGAGTTCAATGGTGGTGCATCCGTCAGGCTTGCAGATGGCCGCATTGGATATGGCTCGTTGCAGGGCTTTACGTTGTTTGACCCTAAGGTGCACCGCCCCACTAAGTCTCTGTTAAACAGAGTCAACATCACAGATGTTGACCTGATGTCGCGAGACATTTTGCCCTCCGGGCTTAAGTCATTTTCCTATATTGAGCTTAATCATGATGACATTGGGCTGGAAGTGTCTTTTTCAGCGATGGCGTTTACCCTGCAAGAGCGTATAGTCTACGAATATCAGCTCTCCGGTGAGCAGCGGATCCTTAGTCGCAACAGCAACCGGGTGGTTTTTCCAAAACTCAGTCCGGGGAATTATCGCCTCAAAGTCTGGGCGAAAGATCCGCTAACGGGCGATTACACGCCACCTGCTCAACTGGAGATTGTGGTGCATTATCCGGTATGGCGCGCGCCCTGGGCACTGTTCTGTTATGTTTTGCTGGGCGCAGCTTTATTTGCTTTTTGGGTGCACCGGAAAAACAAAGTCGCGGGTATGATCCTGGCGGCTCATCGTGAAACACAAAACAGTGAAACGCGTTTGAAGATGGCATTGGAGGGCAGCAATTCCGGTGTTTGGGACTGGCAATCGGGAAGCCAGTTTGTTTATCAACCTCGTTTAGTGAGCGATCTTGGTTACAACAACGAGAGCATAGTATTAGATGAATATCTTGAGCTCATTCATCCTCAGGATCGCGCCTTGTTTCGTATCGAATGGCTGGAGTTTGTTTCAACCGAAAAAGGGTTTATTGACTGCACCTATCGTTTGCGCCATATCAATGGGCAATGGCGCTGGTACAAGGACTACGGCAAAGTGATGGCATGGCAGGATGGAGTACCGGTGCAGGTTGCCGGAACCTATACCAACCTGACCCGGGAGCGAGTGTTTGAGGAGCGGGCCACCCTGTTTGGTGCAGCGTTTGAGCAAACCCGTGACTGGGTTATGATCTTTGACAAGCACTTGCGTATTCTGGCGTGTAACAAGGCACTGCAGCGTGCCTTCTCTGTCAGTGCGGCGCCTTCATCCAGTACCAGTGTCACTTTGGGGCTGGAGCGTAATGTCAGGATGAAGTATCTGCGCGAGATCAGTAAATTAAAAGTCGACGACTTATATGTTGCCGAAGAAACGTTGCGACTGCCCAGTGGCGAAAAACGTCAGGTACTGCTCAAAATCAGTGCCACACAAGACAAGCATTACATTCTGGTATTGACAGATATCAGCAAACAAAAGCGGACAGAGAAAGAGCTCTACCAGCTGGCTAACTATGATGCGCTTACTAAGCTGCCGAATAAAGTCCTGTTTATGGACCGGGTCCAGCATGCGATTGAACAGGCTCGTTTGTCGCGCCAGCCACTGGCCATTATCGCGATCAAGTTCAGTCGCTTGCAAAGGTTTGCCGATACTTATGGGAATGACTTTCTGGCACTGGTGACACAGAAACTGGCAGCCAATTTGCAGTGCTGCTTCCGGGAAGTAGACAGCCTCGCCATCGGTAATGAACGAGACTTCTATATTCTGATGGAGCAACTGAGCGGGGTGGAGCAGGTTATGCGATATATTCATTGTCTGCTTGAGCGCTTCGAAAAAGGGTTTGAAATTGAACAGCAACAGGTCCATGTTAAGGCTAAGCTGGGGATTGCTATGTTCCCTGATGATGCCTGCGATGCATTCGATTTGAATCAGGCTGCGGAGACGGCACTGAGTCATGCCAGACAATCTTTGGTGACGGATTATCAGTTCTATCACAGTGAAATCAATGAGCAGGTACAACGCGCCCTTGCTATTGAGCAAGCGCTTTTGAAGGCCTATCAGGAAGAAGCATTTCGCAATCACTATCAGCCCATTATTAATGCAACGCATATGTCGGTTGAAGGCTTCGAAGTATTGCTTCGCTGGCCACAGGACCCCAGCTACAGCATTGAAGAGCTGGCCCACACCGCAGAGCAGACTGGGATCATTACCCGAGTCATGCTACAAACCCTGGAAAGAGCACTTGCCGATCTGAAAGGCTGGCATGCATCGCACCCCGACCTGTATATTTCGGTCAATCTGTCGGCTCTGGACTTTCAGTACGACGACTTACTGGCTCGGATCACTGAGATCCTGAAGCACAACGATGTCGATGGTCGTTATCTGGTATTCGAAATCACAGAATCAGTGATGATGGCGGATGCCGAGCAGGCCATTGCCCGAATGCATGATCTCAGGACCTTAGGCTGTCGACTCTATATGGATGATTTTGGTACCGGGTACTCATCGTTGACGTACCTTAAACAGTATCCGGTGGATGCACTCAAGATTGATCGTAGCTTTGTCAATGATATTGGTCGTGACAAGGAGCATGAAGTGATCATTCATTCCACTTTGTCTTTGGCACACAGCTTAGGTAAATACTGCATTGCGGAAGGAGTTGAACAGATGGAGCAACTGTCTTTTTTGAGAATGCTGGGGTGTGAGCGCTTTCAGGGTTATTTGTTCAGTAAGGCGCTGCCAGCTGCCGACGTGACAGAGTTATTGAGACGTAACTGGCACCAGGTTTTTGCCCGCGCCAGTTAATATTCAGCCTGCGACGCGGGCCTGACTGTTTTTACAGTTTGCCACCACAATGGCGGCAATAATGGTTATGTACGCGTTGACTGGTCATCATTTTGATGGCCTGGTTGGCCTCCACAGGGCTGAGTCCAAGCTCAATTCTGAGGGCTTCAAGGTGCTCTTTCTCTTGTTCATCGACGACGCCATCGCTTAGAGAGTGAAGCACTGCTTCATTGAACGCATCCCGGCGCTTTCTGAGCTGATCGGCAAAGCTGGAAGCCAGCAAACCGGTGGGAATAGCGACCATGCCCATACTCAGTAAAGTGATCACGCCACCAAAAAAGCGCCCCAGTGGAGTGATCGGTACCACGTCTCCATATCCGACCGTGGTGAGGGTGGCCATTGCCCACCACATGGCGGCCGGAATAGAGCCAAACTTATCTGGCTGAACATCATGTTCAATCAAATAGATACCGCACGATGCGACAATCAACACCAGCGACATGATAAAGAAAGCGGCGAGCAACGAACTGCTTTCTTCTCTGAATGCCGCCAACAGCAGCTGCATGGCGCGCGAGTAACGGGTCAGCTTAAAAATACGCAATAAGCGAAACACCCGTAAAAAACGCAGATCAAATGAGAAAAACACCATCAACAGGGTAGGTAGAATGGCCAGCAGATCGATAATGGCTAAAGGCGAGAGTATATAGCGTATACGTTTCCTGCCATTGTTTCCCTGAGTGTGTTTAAATTCCAGCTTATCGACACAACACCACAGCCGCAGCAGATATTCAATGGTGAAAATTGCCACCGAAATCACTTCGATGAAAAAGAACGGTCTATGATAACGTGCTGCCAGTGTTGGTACTGACTCCAGAACAATGGCGATGACGTTGATGATGATAAGTGATATCAAAAAGACATCAATGGCGTGTCCTGCTTTTCTGAACCGACCGCTGGCTTCCAATAGCCCGGCGGCTTTTTGTCTGAGTGTCAGATCCATAAGTCGATTGTTAACCTTGCTATAATGGATGGTGCAGCATTAGTCAGCTTTCAGTGGCATTTTCATGACCACTGTCCCTTCTTCAAAATCCCGGCTGACCGTGAACCCCAGCTTTTTTGCTAATCCAATCATACCGGTATTTTCCGGTAAGGTGAGCCCCTCGATGGACCCGACACGTTGGCGTTTACAGTAGGCAATTGCGGCTTCCATCAGTAATCTTCCTAACCCGAGGCCCTGGCAATCTGAACGCACAACCACGGCAAATTCGGCAAGTAAGTTATCGGGATCCATTAATACCCGCGAAACACCGAGCGTACGCTGGGCACTTTTATAGGGCTCGGTAATGATAAATGCCATTTCACGGTCATAGTCAATTTGTGTCATTTTAGCCAGTTGCTCATGGGAAAACTGCGGCAATTCACCAAAAAATCGCCGATATCTGTCTTCTTTACTCAGGGATTGGTCAAATTCCTGGTGGTTGCGTTCATCTTCCGGACGGATTGGTCTCAGTTGCGCCTCAACACCATTTTTCAGGGTGACTGCACGTTCCCACTCTTTGGGGTAGGGCTTTATGGCCAGCCGCTTGCGTCCGGGGAGAGGCTCATAACGTTGTAGAACGATGCTGGCATCCAGGATTAAAAAATGTCCGTCGGTTGCCAAAATTGGGTTGAGTTCTACAGCCAGAATGTCTGGCTGATCAACCACCAATTGAGAGACGCGGGTCAGCAACGCACATAGTCGGTACTTGTCGACTTTTTCTGGCAATAATCGCTCCTTCAGAACACCTTTGTCATAGGCGGCGGCGATCAGGTATTTTGCCAGATTCATATTCAATGGGGGCAGGGCGACGGCAGCCTGATTAAAGTTGAATCCGGTGCCGGCCTCACCCAGCAGGATCACCGGACCCACATCGGGCTCAGTTTTGACGGCAATACGTAACTCCTGGCTACCCGCTCTGGGGGCCATTTTTTGCAACGAAAAGCCCTCGATGATGGCGTCCGGGTAAGCCTGTTTAATACGCAATAAAATAGCAAAGGCACTTTGCTCTACCTCATCACCATCATTTAAATTGAGGACTACCCCGCCGACTTCTGATTTGGACGGGATAGAGGGGCTGATCAGTTTGAGTGCGACAGGAAACCCAAGTAACTCGGCTTGTTCTTTTGCTTCACTGGGTGTTAGCGCAATGTCTGTATCTATGCACTCCATACCGTAATGGCAGAGGATCTGGCTAGCCTGGTGGGTCGATAGCTGAGTCAGTGACTGATCAAGATAGTTGTCTATCTGTACTTTTGCACTGTGGCTGTGGATCAGTTCATCCTGACTGATGGATTCAGGGGTCTGAGTCAGATGCTTCTGGTTGCGACGATAACTGATCAGGTGCATAAAAGCCCCTACGGCCCCCTCCGGTGTGCGATAGGTCGGTATACCGTGCCGTACGCAGACATCACGCGCTTCAAAAGCGGCTGCTTCACCCATAAAGTTGGTCATCACAAAGGGGCGAGCCATTTTCGGCAGGGTGCTCAGGGTCTGTGCAATAATCTGGGCATATGCCTCACTAGGTGCCAGCGCCGATGGGGTATGGATGATCAGTAAATTTTTGACTTCGTCGGCTTTGAGCAAAATCTCCAGAGCCTGTTGATAGCGGTGGGGCGCCGAGTCGCCGAAAATATCAATCGGGTTTGCAGTGTGATTAGATTGAGGGATCACAGCATTGAGTGCGGCAATGGTTTTGTCGCTTAATTCGGCGAGCTTGCCACTGCGCAACAGCAGCGTATCTACCGCCATAATACCGGGGCCACCACCATTGGTGAGTATGGTGAGATGCTCAACTTGCAGTAGTTTAGGATGCAGTGCCAGGGTTTGAGTGGCTGCAAACAGCTCCCGCAGATCGGTGACTCTGAGCATACCAGCACGCTGAAACATGGCATCGTACACCGCATCGTCTGAGGTCGAGCCACCGGTGTGGATCATTGCGGCTTCGGCGCCTGCCTGAGTACGGCCGGTCTTGATTGCTATCACAGGTTTGCTAAAAGCGGCTGCCCGAGCGGCGGAAATAAAGCGTCTTACATCTTTGATGTTGTCGATATACAGCAAAATAGCTTTGGTTTTAGCATCCCGGCCCAACAGATCCAATAATTCGTCGAAGTCGATGTCGAGGCTATCTCCCAGGGAGATAAAATAGGAAAAGCCGATACGCTTACTGTTAGCCCAGTCGAGGATGGTTGAGCAGACGGCGGCGGATTGTGAGATAAAGGCTAGCTTGCCCGCCGCCGCGGTGGTATGAGAAAAGCTGGCATTCAGCCCTAAGTGCGGAACCAGCATGCCCAGACTGTTGGCACCCAGTAAGGTGATATGCTTTTCTCTGGCCAGCGCCTGTAAGCGCGCTTTTTGCTCTTTGTCGAGCCCGGCGGCAACAATGATGGCATTACGGCACCCGCGCTTAGCCAGTTCGGTCAGTACTTGGGTCAATGTCGATTTATTGGTGCAAATAACAGCCAGATCGGGCACTTGGGGGAGTTCGGCAATGGTCGGATAAGCCAGTACGCCCTGAACGGCTGCATATTTTGGGGTTACTGGCATGATGGGGCCTTTAAAGCCACCGTGCAACAGGTTGCGCATTACCACATTGCCAGCCCGGCCCGGATTGCTGGAAGCGCCAATTACAGCCACCGAGCGAGGGTTAAAAAACTGATTGATCCGCTTGATACTCATACTAACTCCTTGACTTACCAGACTAAGGGCGGGTTACCAGCTAAATAGTAATCGCTTTGGGGGCAGGTTGCGAGTCCAAGCGAAGATTGTTTTGATCTCAGTCGACTTTGCGTGCCGTAAGGCAATCCAAAAAATATGCCTCAGATATTGTGTGAACCCGCGTTTACGACACAAAGGTTAACGCTTGTTCTTCAGCCACTTTCCCATAGCGGCATCATAAGCGTCTGTGATGGCTGTTTTGTCACAGCTGCCGCTGACAGTGAGCCAGTTTTTGGCAAAGCCTTCAGGTGGCGGGTTATTGGGATCGCCCACGACTTCTTTGTAGCACCGGTCTCCTTGGCGATACTCCGTGAAAATGTGGTTTTTAGATTCTATTTGTCGTAACGGTTGATTCAGGGGGGAGTGTGACTCAGGCACGCTAAGGCGCTGCGGCAGAGGAGCGATGTCTCTGGTTACCGGCTGAATTAAGGTGTGTTGACGCAGTCGTGACAGACCTAATTGCGGGTCGATATGCTTGTATTTGTTGTCAGGTTGCAAACTTACTGCTTGCGCTGGGTTTTCAGGGGGTAAGTCGGAACGGCTGTGGGCGTCTGCGATAGAGTCAGGTTGACTCGATTTGGCCAGCTTGGGTAAAGGGGGAGGGCTGACAGAGACAGTGTGCTGCTCTGCCGGTTGCGCTGGTGTGGCCGCGGCAGGTGGCTCGGGAGCGGTTTTAATAGAATTCGATTTTTGCGCTGGTTGTTCTATTACCAAGTAGGTTTTAATGCTCGGCTCAGGCGGCCCGAGGGGGGCTACAAGAGGGTGTTGAGCTAGCAGCCACAATAAAAATAAGTGGCTGGCAACTGAAATAAAAACTGCACTGAGCCATAAACGCATCACTTTTCCTTAGTGTCTTGACTTTATTACTCGGTCTTACATTCAAAACACAGATATGACCCGGGCTTGTGTCAAAAGTTCAGTTGCATAAGCTCCACTGCGATAAGTTTGAGTAATCGGGTCTCACGCAGCAGGGATTGTCCTTGCTTTTCACTGTTTGCCAGCACCGCTTCATTGTGTGCTATGGCCTCCGTGATCTCGACCCATTGCGGCTGCATACCGTTATTGACTTCATAATGTTCCATCTCCGGCTCATCAAACTCGCCACAAATTTCACACAGATAGCAGTGAGAAACAATGTGTACATTGTCAAAATCGGGTTTGTGCCAGCGTTGAAATTCTTCATAGACGCCAAATGCGGCAACGTTGGTGACTGAGCGTGCTCCGGTTTCCTCTTTGACTTCGCGCACCAGAGCATCGGTTAAGGATTCCCCTTCATCCACCCCGCCACCGGGCAGGGTATAATCATCATATCGCTGCGTATAAAGCAGCAAAATCTGTGACTGGCGGGTAATAATGGCTCGTGTTGCTGGCCGGGTGAAGCAGGTACCAGGCAATGGCAGAGCTGGAGCTGGATTTAGTACGCGCATGCTAGAGTCCCAAAAAGCGCCGAGTTTATCACATTTCGGGTTAGACGACAGCGCCCGGGCAGAGTCTGTCGGGCGCTCTGAGGTTAATACGGCAGCGGGTAGGTCTTTAGCACTGTGTCAATTTCGGCTAAGGCTTCCGGTGGTAAAGTCATGTCAAAGGCTTTGATATTCTCTTTTAACTGACTCATGGTGGTTGCGCCGATAATAGTTGACGTGATGCCATCGACCTGATCACACCAGGCCAGTGCTAGCTGCGCTGCACTGAGCTTGTGCTCTTTTGCTATCTCCAGGTATGCCGCCGTTGCCTCCTGTGCAAACTGGGTATCCCGGAACAAGCCATTACGCTGGATCAGGGTCCAGCGCGACCCTTGCGGTCGGGCACCCCCCAGGTATTTGCCCGACAACGCGCCACCGGCAAGGGGGGACCAGGGCAGATAGGCAATGTCTTCATGGACGCAGTTTTCTATGATGTAGGGCCAGTCCTTTGCATGCAATAAGTTGAATTCATTCTGAATTGAAACCGGCCTTGGTAATTGGTGCTGGTGTGCCAGTTGCAAGTATGTATTGATCCCCCAGGGGGTGTCATTAGACAATCCCCAGTGGCGAATTTTTCCGGCATCGATACACTGCTGGAGTGCGCCGAGTATCTCGTGCATCTCTTTTCTATGTTGCTCTGTGGATACATCACTGAGGGTGATCATACCAGGCCAGTGTTTAGAAAAGTGTGGAGAGGTGCGATTTGGCCAGTGCAGCTGATACACATCGATGTAGTCGGTTTGCAGCCGTTTCAGGGAGGCGTCGACCGCTGCCACAACGGCCTCAGCGGTTATAGGCGCGCCGCCACGGATCCAGGCCAGCCCCGAACCTGCGATTTTAGTGGCAATGATGATGTCCTGACGTTTTTCTGGATGACGACGCAGCCAGTCTCCGATGATTTCCTCAGTCTTACCATAGGTTTCAGGGGAAGGCGGGACGGCATACATCTCGGCAGTATCGATGAAATTAATACCCTGTGCGAGTGCGTAATTGAGCTGTTCATCGGCGTCGTGCTGATTATTCTGCACACCCCATGTCATGCTGCCCAGACAGACACGTGACACCTTTAAATTAGAATGACCCAGGCGGCTGTACTTCATAGTTGCTCCTTGTGTTAAATAGGTCTGGCGTATCGGCTCAAAATACGCATTGATACGCAGGCATTGTCTGACCAGTTTAGAGTATTTAGCAGCAAAATACAGATCAGATGCGATGACAAAAAACAATCAATCATATTGCCATCATGCGATTCTTTGCACATAATAACTGTATAAATAACCAGTCACCGAGATCATGCGTAAGTTTATCCATGTTGATATGGACTGTTTTTATGCCGCTGTAGAAATGCGTGATAACCCGGCGCTGGCCAATGTGCCGATTGCGATTGGGGGGAACAGTCATCGCGGCGTATTGTCAACGGCCAATTATATCGCGCGTCAATATGGGGTGCGCTCTGCCATGTCTAATTACAAGGCCAAGCAGCTGTGCCCTGAACTGGTGATTGTGCCTGGCCGAATGGCTGTTTACAAAGCCGTATCTATGCAGATCCGGGCCATTTTTGCCCGGTATACCGATTTAATTGAGCCTCTCTCCTTAGATGAAGCCTACTTGGATGTGACCGATTGTACTGTGTGTCAGGGCAGTGCCACCTTAATTGCCCAGCAGATCCGCAGCGACATTTATCGTGAAACTGGCCTGACGGCCTCGGCGGGTATTGCGCCCATCAAATTCCTGGCCAAAATTGCCAGTGATGAAAACAAACCCAACGGCCAGTATGTGATCACCCCGGATAATGTCGCCGGGTTTATCGATACGTTGCCACTGAAAAAAATCCCTGGTGTGGGTAAAGTCACGCATGAAAAGCTCCTTGCGATGGGATTGCAGTATGGCCGCGACGTAAAGTCATACAGCAGAGCTCAGATTACGGAGCGCTTTGGTAAATTTGGCGATGTACTGTGGCGGCGTTGTCAGGGCATTGATGAGCGAAAAGTAGAAACTGAACGCATTCGCAAATCGGTCGGGGTTGAAACCACCTTTGAACAAGACATTCAAAGCGTGGATGCGCTGAAAGACATCCTGCGTCAGCGGCTGCTGCCTGAGTTGCACCGGCGGGCTGAGCCCTATCGTGGGACGCGGGCCTTCAACAAGCTAGGCGTTAAGGTCAAGTTTTATGACTTTTCGCAAACGACCAAAGAATGTCAGTTTCATGAGATTGATGAGAACGTATTGCTCACCTTATTGGAACAGGCGGTAGAGCGCTTTGGCAGTAAACCTGTCAGGCTGATAGGTATTCAGCTTGGCCTGGGCGAAGTGGCTTCCGCTCAGGCACAGTTGGGCCTGTTTGATACCCAGGCCTTCGACTAAAAGATAACAATGGCAATGCTCTGCGATTATACTCCGGTGTGCTAGGGTATATGCTACCCGGCACCAACAGAGACGTTATTCAGCGGGATACGACTTGTCGTTCAGACACAGCACGAGGCTGCCACTTTTGAATATGACTGTGGTGTCGCACAGTGGGTTGTATCCGGTAACAGCGGACTGACATAAAGCGGGTATCAAGAACAATAACAGGACCACAAAGGGGGGGAACACAATGCAGTCAATCATGATCGTGCTGTTTGGCATACTGGGTATGCTGTTTGGCTGGTTTGTCTATTCAAAGTTCATTGCCGAAAAAATATTTAAAATGGACGATAAGTTCGTGACACCGGCGCATGAGTTGAACGACGGGATAGACTATGTACCGACTAATAAAGTGGTGCTCTGGGGCCATCACTTTACCTCTGTCGCTGGGGCAGCCCCAATTGTTGGCCCGGCGATTGCCGTCTATTGGGGCTGGGTACCAGCCGTTTTGTGGGTGGTGTTTGGTACCATCTTTTTTGCCGGGGTCCATGATATGGGCGCGCTGTGGGCCAGTGCCCGGCACAAGGGCAAGTCCATGGGGGCTTTGTCTGAAACGGTGATTGGCAAGCGTACCCGTTCATTGTTTATGATTGTGGTCTTTTTGGTATTGCTGATGGTGAATGCTGTATTTGGAGTGGTTATTGCCAACTCCTTTGTGGCTAACCCCAGTGCCGTGTTTCCAGCATGGGCTGCGATTTTGGTGGCGCTGGTGATTGGTCAGTTACTGAAACGTCAGGTACCGCTGGTGCCTCTGTGTGTCATTGGGGTGGCTATTCTTTACGCCAGTATTTATGTGGGGTCGGGTATGCCACTGGCACTGCCCAGCGAATTGTTCGGCCTGGCCGATAAAGCCAATTGGATCATTATTCTGTTTATTTACGCAGCGGTAGCGTCCTTATTGCCTGTCTGGATGTTGTTACAGCCGCGGGACTTCATTAACGGCATGCAGCTACTGGTAGGTTTGGTACTTCTCTATGGCGCGGTATTTGTGGTCATGCCGGACATTACGGCACCGGCCTTTAATACTCAGACTGCGGTGGATACACCAAGTATCATTCCTTTGTTATTTGTGACTATTGCCTGTGGGGCTGTTTCCGGGTTCCACGGGATCGTATCATCTGGTACCAGCTCCAAACAGCTCGACAAAGAAACGGATGGTCGTTTTGTCGGTTACCTGGGGGCGGTAGGTGAAGGCTCTCTGGCATTGATCACTCTGGTGGCAGTAAGTGGTGTGATGTTGGCGGTTTCGCCTGAAGAGTGGCATGAAATTTACAGCCATCTCGGAGCGGGCAGCGTTGGCGCCTTTATCCAGGGGGGCGCTAATTTGATCAGCAATGGCTGGGGGCTGTCGGTGGAGATAGCATCCACTTTGCTGGCAGTGATGGTGGTATTGTTTGCCGGTACCACGATGGATTCTGGTGTGCGCCTGCAGCGTTACATCATTCAGGAGTGGGGTGAAATTTATCAGCTCAATGCGCTGAAAAATGGAGTGCTTGCCACATTGGTTGCGGTGGGGTGTTGTTTACTGTTGGCATTTGGTGCCGGTGGTGCGTCGGGCAGCGGCGGTATGATCATCTGGCCTTTGTTTGGCTCGACCAACCAAATCCTGGCCAGCCTGACCTTGTTGGTGATCTCTGTGTATCTGATTAAGCTGGGTCGCCCTGCTAAATTTACGCTGATCCCCATGACTTTTGTGATCCTGATGGCCTTTTTTGCCGGCGTGATCAAGTTGGGTGAGTACTATGAGCAGGGAAACTGGTTGCTGGTGGGGCTGGACATTGTGGTTTTAGTGGTCAGTGTTTTGGTGATGCTTGAAGCCTGGTCTGTGGTCAGCAAGTTGAAACTGCAAAAAGGCAGCAGCGCAACATCTCAGTCAGATTAATATCCGTATTGGATTAATCACTGTGTGCGTGGCAGCCTGTAGGTGCTATCACGCACTTATCTGAGTCCCGGCAATTGCCGCGTCGGGCTTGGTTCTTGTTGGCAAATAACCGATAATCAATCCTGCATTTTAATAACCAAGGGCTGATTATATGTCTTTTCCTCTCGCTCTGCCGGTCAGTGACTGGCAGGTTCAGGACGCCGATGCGGTTATCGTCGTCACTTCCGATGTCTCAGATCTTGCTATTGCAGCACTAAACAGTGCGGCGGCTCCTTACCTGGCGGTTGACGCACGGTTGCGCACTAAGGCCAGCGTATTGTTGGCAGAAGGGGTACCGGGTAAGCGCCTGATTGTGTCCCCAACAGGTCCGCTTAACCGTGATTATGATGATGTTCGGCGCTTTTTTGAAGCCGGCAAAGCTGCAGTCCTGGAAGCCAAAGCTGCCGGTGCCGTAAAGCCGGTATTAATGGTGGCAGGTGTACCTGGTGATGCGCGTTATCAACATGCCCTGGAAGTGGCTTATCTGGGAGCATGTCAGGCACTGTGGCAGCCTTTAGAGGCCCGTGAATACCGCGGACCGGCAATTGAGCCGATTGAATCCATTGCGCTGCTGGGTGCCAGTGATGAGCAGTGCCGTGAGCTGAACGCCATTGCTGCCGGTCAGTACGCAGCCAGGGATCTGTGTGGTACGGAACCTGAGCGTATGGCGCCCCCTAAGTTCGCGGATTACTGCGTTGAGTTATTTGAGGACACAAGTGTCAGTGTTGAAGTGGTGGCAGATCCGGCGACTATAAACCAAGACTATCCCATGCTGGGCACCGTTGCGCGCGCCTCTTATGCGGTAGAGCGTCATCACCCGCGTGTTGTAAAATTGGTCTACACTCCTGAAGGTGATATTGAGCGCACCCTGATGTTTGTGGGTAAAGGCCTGGTATATGACACCGGTGGTGCGGACCTGAAAGTGGGTGGATTTATGGCGGGGATGAGCCGCGATAAAGGGGGCGCAGCCTCTGTTGCTGGCTTTATGAAGTCCGTGGCTGATTTTAAGCCAAAAGGGGTTAAAGTGATTGCATATCTGGCCGTGGTACGTAATTCGATTGGCTCTGACTGCTTTGTGCCGGATGAGATCATCACCACGCGTGAAGGCGTGAAAGTGCGTATTGGCAACACAGATGCGGAAGGACGTCTGGCAATGGGCGATCTGCTCAGCGAGCTCAAAGACATGGCAACTCAGGAAGTGAATCCAGAGTTGTTTACTGTGGCTACGCTGACCGGTCATGCTGCTCGTGCAATGGGTCCGTACAGTGCCTATGTTGAAAATGGCCCGGCACGTGCTCAGCAAGTGTCTCGTCAGCTGGCTGACATTGGAGACCTGTGGGCAGATTGTGCTGAGGTATCACGCAGTCGTCGCGAAGATTACGATTTTGTTCGGCCACGTACTCTGGCGGACGATGTCTTGTCGAGTAACAATGCGCCGTCGGCAGTGACCGCTCGTGGTCACCAGTTCCCAATGGCCTTTCTGGCTATCGTTGGCGGGCTGGATAAACATGGCTGTGAGTCTGACTTACCGCTGCCTTATGTTCACATGGATATTGCGGGTAGCGGCGTGGAAGGGGGCGACTGGCAGCATGGCAAGCCCACAGCGGCAACTGTGAGTAGTCTGTTCGCACGCTACTGCCGTGCTAAACTTTAAAACTTTCCACAATCAGGGCAAGCTGATGGCTTGCCTGTTTGAGCTCCTTGCTGGCCTCTGACAAAGTCTGTGTGGTGTCGAGTGAATGATGTGTCGCGTCCGACAGGTCGCTAATACGTACATTCACATCGGCTGCTGCACTGCTTTGCTCATCAGTCGCTCTGGCGATCAGACCATTCATTTCCAGAATGACCGTGATTAGGCGCTCAATTTCATTGAGTGCCTGTTCAGCCTTATGTACTTGACTTACTGTACTGGATGACAGGCGCTGGCTGTTCTGGACTGCTTCCACTGCGGCCTGAGCACCTTTTTGTAGTTTCTCAATCATCGACTGGATCTCATCAGTACTTTGTCCGGTTCGACTCGCCAGGGTACGTACTTCGTCGGCAACGACCGCAAATCCACGGCCTTGCTCTCCGGCTCGTGCTGCTTCTATGGCTGCATTTAGTGCGAGCAGGTTGGTCTGCTCTGAGATACCCCGGATCACGTCCAGCACTGAGCCAATATGCTGGCTTTCCTCTGCCAGTGCCTGGGTCACTACGCTGACTTCTTCAATGGTGTCTGAAAGTGTGCCTATCGCGCTGATGGTCGTATTGATTGTCGTTTTACCTGTTTCACTGGTGCGCATTGCATCTCCTGCAGCCTGTTCAGCTGCCTCAGCATGCTGGCTGATCTCTTTGATCTGGGCACTCATCTGTTCAACGGCCGTTGCGACCTGGCGACTGCTATCATTCTGGCGCTCAATGTATTCCAGATTCACCTCACCGGTGTTATCAACCCGATCAGCCAGAGCTTCAACTTCTGCTGCATTACCAGCAACGGCCGTAATTGAGCGGCGCATTTTAGTTGTGTAGGCATTGAAGCAGCGAGACAGGCGCGAGATCTCATCCCGGCCATGCTCATCAAGTTGTTGCGTCAGATCGCCTTCTCCCTGTGAAATATCTTGCATCATATCCGCGGCTGCCCGCATTGGCTGCAGCACACTATTACTGATCACAAAACTCAGTGCTATCAGCACGATCAGCAGTACAATAATATTCAACAGCATCTGGTTGCGCAGCTGTGCAAACTGCACGTCGATATTGTCAAGATACACACCGGAACCGATTATCCATTGCCAGGGGGCAAACCCTTTGACATAAGAAATTTTGTCGACCGGTGCGGACTTGCCGGGTTTGGGCCATTTATAAGGCACAAAGCCATCACCCTGTGCATTGACAATGGTCACCATTTCCAGAAACAGCGCGACACCGTCCGGGTCTTTGCTGTTACGGAGTGATTGACCATTGAGCTGAGGTTTAAACGGGTGCATCACCATACGAGGGTAATGATCATTGACCCAAAAATAATTATTTTCATCGTACCTGAGGTCTTTCAGTGCATTCAGAGCCGCGCTTTTTGCCTGGGCTTCGCTGAGTGCGCCACTGAGCTGTGACTGATGAAAGTGGGCGACCAGACTATGGGCGGTTTCTACCAGGTTTTTGGTTTTTTCGTATTGCTGTTCACTCAGCGCCTGATATTGCTGTTGCAAATTCATGACGCCCAGCGCGCTCAGGCCTAGCACGACGACGCCCACCAGCATAGCAAGGCGGCCAAAAATGGTGAACTGTCTTAAAAATGCCATAGCAAAGGCTCCTTCTAAAGGCACTAGTTCGTGCGCAGCGGGCTATGATTGCGTAGTTTGCAATAAAACAAAATGTGAAAATTGTTCTAAATCAAATGAGTAATATATTTATTGAGGAATGAGTATGGCAATTAGCTATTTGTCGAATAGTGAAAGGTTATGTTAGGGCGTATAGATGAAGCGGACCGGTGATGGTCCGCACATGTGTACTATTTCACGTCAAAGTGACGATTAAAGAAGTTGGTGATAGTCTGATGCAAGTGGGTCTGCACTTTTTTACCACGCAGACTGTGTTTAGAGCCCGGGTAAGTCATCATTTCAAATGGTTTGGCCTCATCCTGCAGTTGTTTGAATAGTTTAGTTGCGTGGGTAAACAACACGTTGTCATCCGCCATACCGTGATAGATCATCAGCGGGCCTTTTAACCCATCTGTATAGGGGAACACAGCGCTTTGCTCGTAGCCTTTCGCATTGGTTTGCGGATGTCCCAGATATCGCTCTGTGTAGTGTGTATCGTACAGCGCCCAGTCAGTCACCGGCGCACCCGAGACACCGGCCGAGAAATAATCCCCTGCCTTGAACATGGTCATCAGTGCCATATAACCGCCGTAGCTGTGGCCGTAAATTCCTATACGTGACGGATCGACATAGTCCAGGGTACGTAAAAACTCCACGCCGCGGATCTGATCGGCGACTTCCACTTCACCTAAATGTTTATAAATGGGATCTTCAAAGCGTTTGCCCCGGTTGTATGAACCACGGTTGTCCAGCTGGAAGACGATGTAACCCTGTTGCACCATGTACTGGAAATAGAGGTTTTTGCTGCGCCAGCTATTGGTGACGCGCTGGGCATGCGGGCCGCCATAGACATTGACAATCACTGGATATTGTTTGCCTTTTTCCAGTTGCTTTGGCTTAAACAGGCGGTAATGCATCCGCTGGCCGTCTGACGCTTTAAGCGTGCCATATTCAGGCGTCGATAAGTCGTCTAAGAACGGCGTCAGCGGATGTTGCTCGTCCAGTTTATTTTGCTCCAGCCAGGTGATGAACTCGCCGTTGGCTTTACGCAGTGATACTGAAGTGGGTTGATTCACAGCAGATTTGCTGTCGATAAAAGTGCGATTGTCTTCGGCCATCACCACTTTGTGATAGGCACCGGCTTCTGTGATCCGCTTAATATTGTCCTTTTTGAACAGCGGGACAGCATACAGATGGCTTTCCAGCGGAGTGTCTTTACGACCTGAGAAATATACCAGGCCTTTTTTCTCATCCACGCCCTGCAGTTTTTCGACAATCCAATCGCCCTGAGTCAGCTGACGAACCAGCTGGCCACTGGTGCGATATAAATACAGGTGCTTATAGCCATCACGCTCCGATGCCCAGATGAAGTGCTTTTTGTCTTTTAAAAAGTGCAGATCAAAATGCAGGTTGATCCAGGTGTCACTGGTTTCCGTCAGGGCCACGCGTTGTTGTTTGCTTTTGGCGTTGTAAAATCTTAATTCCAGCTTTTGCTGAGCGCGGTTTTGCCACTGATATGACAAGGTGGTGTCGTCTTCCAGCCAGTTCGCACGGGCAATGTAGATGTCTTTCTCTTTGCCCAGATCAATCCAGTCTACTTTCTGGTCATGCAAAGTGACAACACCCAGATCGATCCTGACATTATCCGTGCCGGTAAACGGGTAGCGCTGGTTAAACAGCTTTACCTCGTCGGCGTAGATCTCGTTGCGAATGGCTTCCTGTACCGGGCTTTCGTCGATGCGGGTAAAAGCGATTTTGCTCTCATCGCCGGCCCACCAGTAGCCGGTCATACGACTCATTTCTTCCTGAGCAACGAATTCGGCCATGCCGTTTTTAATTACGCCGCCGCCATCTTTACTCAGGCGGATCTCTTTGCCGGTCGCAAGCTCCAGGGCATACAAGTCTTGCTCGCGGATAAAGGATACATAGTTGCCTTTCGGTGAAAAGCGCGCATCGGTTTCAAAGGCTTCGGTGTCGGTGAGTTTGCGATTTTTTCCTGAGCTCAGCTCGTAATAATAGAGGTCGCCATTGAGCGGGAAGAGCAGCGCCTTGCCATCTTTTGACCACTTGTATTCGAGGATCCCGCGGCCAAAAATGCGTTGTCTTTCGCGGCGCGCTTTTTCTTCGTCTGACAGGGTTTCAGGGCCTGAGAACAGCGCTTGTGAGTCAACCAGCAGGCGATTGGTGTCGGCCTTAATATTGTATTCCCACAAGTCGTAGCGATTGTAGTCATCTACTTTGCCCTGCAGGTAAGTTACCCGGGTACCGTCGGGTGAGAACTTGAGTTTTACCGGGGCCTTGCCAGCCAAAGAGGGGTCATCGAAGATACGTTCCAGCGTTAGAGGCTGGGCCATGGTCAACTGGCTGGTGGCCAGCAAACCAGTGGCAAGCGCGGCGTAAGATAGCAGATTGCGCACAGAGTCACCTTTTTAATTGTATTGTGTTGGTATGAGTGCCCCGATGGTAAAGGCTGTCAATCGTGATGGCAATAAAATCAGACAGACGTAATGCAATGCAAAAACCTGTCAACATGCGGTCGCTTTTGTACGTTAAGTTGGTTACAGTGAGGCCACCAAAATTGGACTGGAAAAGAGACGATGAGCACATTTCAACTGGCGCCAGAGTTGGCGCGTGATTGTATTGAACTGGCCGACTGGCCATTGTGTAAGCTGTTGTTAATGAACGACAGTCAGTATCCTTGGTTTGTGCTGGTGCCACGTGTGGCTGGCCTGCGTGAGATCATTGATCTCAGTGCGCAGCAGCAGCAAGTGTTTTGGCAGGAATCTGCCAAATTAAGCCACCTAATCAAAGCGGTGTTTAATCCGCATAAATTGAACGTAGCGGCTCTGGGGAATATGGTACCTCAGTTGCACGTCCATCATATTGCTCGCTTTGAGCACGATGCAGCCTGGCCAAAGCCCGTTTGGGGTGTGTTACCGACCGTGCCATACAGTGAACAGCAAGTTGCCGAAATAAAACAGGCGCTGGAGTGTTAGCGCCTGTTTGTCTGCTTTTGTGTATTGGGCCGTTATAAGCCCAGTACCGCTTTACCTTGCTTAAAGGTCACATCAACCGGAATATTGGCGGCAGCCAGCTTGTCCAGATCGGCCTGGAGTTCTGCTTTAATGTCGCCGTGGGTTGCCAGCAACTGATCCACTTTTTGATAGTCGCCATCGCCTTGCAACGTCAGGATCAGGTTAGACAGTTTTTCCATCGCTGCACCCATTTTGGCCATGTCTACCGCATAAAGGCCGTCAGCATTCTTTGAAAATGCACCTTCTTGCTTGAAGAAATTGAAGCGGATCATATTGGCTTTACCATGAGCACTGGATGCGCCAAAACGTACCGAGCGGAAAATCCCGGCCATAAAGGTCACGTAGTAGTCTTCCAGTGTACCCTCTGTAATTTCGCCTTTATTCAGCAGTTGCTCAACCATGTACAGGCCCAGGATATCGGCTTTGCCCTCTTCCAGTGCGCTGGCATGTTCTTGCAGTGACTGACGCACTGTACCTTTACCTGTGATGGTGTTTTTAATCCCCAGGCCATGCGCCACTTCATGGAACATAGTGTTGGCAAAAAAAGCGTCAAAGGTAATGTGCTTACGCTGCTCAGGGACGATCAGCTGCTCGGCAATCGGCACCAGGATCTTATCAAATTTCGCCTGCATAGCATTTTTCAGTTGCAGACGACGCGTGCCTTTTTGTAACTGAACGGCTTCATCGTTTGGCAGGTTGATGGCGATGGTTTTACTGCCCGCATTGGAGTGGCCGGCATAGTAAATTACATCGTATGCATTGAGATCTGCATCAGAACCAGGTACTTCCTGTTTGTATTTTGCATCTACAGGTAACCCTTGTTGTAGCTCGGGCAGGAAAGCGGCAAATTTGGCCAGGCGCTCACTCCAGGCCATGTCTTTGACCAGTACATAAGATTCGAATGCTGTGCGGTAGCCAAAAAGTTGATCCTCATAGGTCTCGATTGGACCTATTACCACATCAATGGGGTTGTTCTTCATGTCCATCCAGGCAAAGTCAGAGGCCTGGTAGCTGTTATTAACCAGTGCGTCTGCACGCAGGTTTAAGTATTTAGAAAACTGCTTGTCCACGGCCAGCTTACTGGCATCACGCAGCAGTTGCGCTGCGGTGGTCAGTTCCGTTTGATAGGCCTCAGAGTAGGGCACACTGTACAGCTGACCCTGTGCGTCTCGTTTGATCAAGGAATACAACCCCGCCTTGTCTTTTACATCGGCCTGATTAAGCTCGGCTTTACTGATGTCGCCTGGGTAGAATTCGGCGCCTGGCGCTTTGGTTGTAAAACCGCTCAGGAACACTTTGTCGCCATTGAGGCGATCCCATGGTCCGTAGTTAATATCAGCAAACTGACGCACTTTGGGGTCCTGAATATTGGCCAGGAATTCGGTTTTGTTCATGCCAAAGGACTGTTTCCAGAACAGGTCATCCATTATTTTTGAGGCATCAATCAACAGACCCAGCATTTTTTTCTGGTTGTCATTGAGGTGTGACAAGTCGCTGCTCAGGGTGACCTGGGTATAAATATCCAGTCGCTCAGGAGACAAGTCTTGTAGCTGATAACCTTCGCTTGCTTTGTGTGGTTGTGCCTGAGGTTCAGAGTTTGTCTGTTGTGGTTCAGAGCAGGCGCTCAGCATTACGCCACAGGCCAGCATCACGGCTGTTGATAAGATTGCACGTTTCATCATTTTTACTTCATCCGCTGTGTGAGCCGGACCTATCCTGTGATGCGGTCACTAAGTACCCAGTGACCGTTCAGGGGTCCGTATTATTATTTCGGTGCTATACCTTACATCAATTGATGGCAACTTGCTGCTATTGTGGCACACAGTTGGTGGATATTTTATGGTGCTCCGGCTGATGGCGCGATGTACCCGCGTCACGAATAATTTTTATACTTTTCTTAACTTACTCTTTAAGTTAGACAATACTAATAACATGAACAGCACCTTGCTCTGAGCGAATGGCCCTTACTGCACACCAGAAATGCACACCAGAGGCCAACAAATTCGAGGATTGAACCAATATGTCTACTGAAAATGCCTTGTTGACGATTCTGATTGATAAAATTAACAACGATACCCTGGTATTACCTACTTTACCTGAAATTGCCGTGCGGGTCCGTCAGGCTGCGGACGACCCTGAGGTTAACTTGATGCAAATGTCAGAGGTAATTTCTCACGATCCGGCGCTTGCCGCACGTATGATTAAAGTGGCCAACAGTGCTTTTTTGGGCCGTACGGTGAAGGTCAACACACTTAACCAGGCGGTCACTCGCATTGGTCTGCGCCAGGTTAAAAACGTCGCCACCGCGATGGCGATGGAACAATTATTTGTTTCACAAAATAAGCTGATCAAGACCTATATGGATAAGGCCTGGCAAAAAACCCTCAAGGTTGCCTGCCAGGCAATTACCACCATGGACTTTTTTCTGCGGGTGAATAAGCACACGTCGCTTAACAAAGACACTATTACGCTGGCCTCGCTGGTCTTTAACATAGGTGTGCTGCCAATCCTGACTGAAGCGGAGCACCACCCGGAAGTGTTTGCTAACCCGAGCTTTCTGGCACACGCGATCCAGAAGCTCGGTGGGCGCATTGGTGGTGCGATTATGCGTGAGTGGGGGTTTACAGAAGAGTTTGTGGAAGTGGCAGAGAGCTGGGCCAATCCTAACTATAAACCGGCACATGTGTGTTATGTAGACTTTATTCGAGTTGGTGCCATTGTGGAGGGGATCTTACAGGTATCCGATAAAGCTGCGGCGCTGCATGTGTATGAAGAAAAAGGGGTACTGGGGTCAGCCGATATGTTCTATGATGATGACTATCAGAATATGCTGAACGACATAAAATCAGCTTTCTCATAATCACCATAACGACAACCAGGCAATTGGCGTGCGCCAACTGCCTTATATCTCGCTCAACCACTAACCCGTTGGGTTAGAGGCTTGTTATGAGTTGTTACAGGTCGTCCTGATCGCCCAGGCCCTGCGACAGCTCTTCGAGCAGCTCTTTGATCTCCTCGGTGACCAGAATAAAGTCTGCGTCCAGTTTGACCGCCATGTCTTCTTTGGGGATATCCGCATTTTGCTCTTTCAGTGTATCGCTGAAGCTCAGGCGTTTAAGTGACCCATCGTTTTGCAGTGTAAACTGCACGCGTTCACGCCAGTCCATACCTAGTTTAGTGACTCGCTTGCCGTGTTCCAGATGCAGCTTGATCTCATCGCTTGCCAGGTCATGTTGTTTGAGTTTCACCTGGGCGCCATTGTCATCGGCTTCCTGTAGCTCGGCGTCAGAACCAATTGCAAAGCCTTGTGGCACCTCAAACTTGGTCAGCCAGTCGGTCAGGAACAGGTCCAGATCATAGTTAGCAAATGCGGGCACAATCGGCAGCGTACCTAGAGATTTTCGCAACAGGGCGGTGAGTTCTTCGGCTTTGTTGAAGCTGCCGCTGTTGACGATGACCCAGCCGTTTTTCTGATCGATAAAAGCAAACTGCAGGCTGGACTTTTTGAACGCCTGCGGCAATAAGGTTGCAGTGATGTTTTCTTTTATTTCGTCTTTCTCTTTTTTCTTGACCGGACGATTCTCTTCCTGCTCGATAGACTCGATTTTTTCTGCAACCATTTCATTGATCACAGAGGCTGGCAGGACTTTTTCTTCCCGCTTAGCACAAACCAGAATACAGTGCTGAGAAAAGTGGCTCAGCGTCTGGCCGTGTTTGCCAAGGGCCTTGGTCCAGCCAAAGGTGCTCATGTCCTGGCTACCGCACGGACGAAATACGTCGTGCTCTAGTGCTGCTTCAAAGTCTTCTTGTGCATAGGAGACGTCTTGTTTAAATCGGTAACAGATAAGATTGCTAAACCACATAGAACAGGTTCCGAAGAGTAAAATCGACCCGCATCATAGCAAACCGATCCCCTCTCGGGCAAAGGCTCTGACCAGATTATTCACCTTGTCGGTGTCGATGTCTATTAACTGAACATCGCCACGTTCTTTTGTAGCTCTTTCGGGAAACGAATGTAATAGGTCAGTCCATTTCCTTCTTCCGAATTCACTTCAATATCGCCATTGAGAGTCTGCTTAACCAGATTGAAGGTGATATGGGTACCCAGGCCGCTACCGCCTTGCTCGCGCTTGGTGGTGAAGAAGGGGTCAAAGAGTTTTTCAAGCTGCGCCTTGCTCACGCCTTTACCATTATCCTTGTAAACGATAAAGACATCGTTGTTTTCTTCTCTTATTTCTATGTCTATGGTGCCCTGGGCAATACCTTCAAAGCCATGGATCAGGGAATTCATGATCAGGTTGGTAAAGATCTGGCTGATAGCACCAGCGGGCAGGTGTAAGGTTAGCTCTTCGGGGCAATCAACGTTGACAATATGTGCGGTCTTTTTGAGTTTAGGGTGCAAGGAGCGGATCACTTCTCCAAGATATTGTTTGAAATTAATGGTACGCACGGCTTCACTGGCCTGATCGACCGCAATTTGTTTAAAGCTCGCCACCAGCTCGGAAGCTCTGTCCAGGTTTGTTGTGAGCAGGCTGGTGCTTTGTTTTGCTTCGTTTATAAATTCTTCCAGTGCTTTAGGCGACAGGGTTTTATCACGGTAGGCGGTTTCCAGTCGCTCCAGCCGCTCCTCTAAAAATGAAGTCGCGGTGACGCCAATACCGACCGGGGTATTGATGTCGTGGGTGATCCCCGCTACCAGACCGCCGAGTGCCGCCATCTTTTCTGAGCCGACCAGACGCTCTTGTGCCATATTGAGTTCATCGACATATTTTTCCAGTTCTTTTTGTTTAGTCAGCAATTCTTCTTCGGTCTGGCGTCTGAGATCGATTTCTTCAGTCAGGGTGAGCTTTTGTTTTTCCAGCTCATATTTTTGTTGTTGCAGATCCATCATAGCCTGTGACAGGTTGGAGGTTTTACGTGCCACCTCCTGCTCCAGCTGAATATTATGCTGGTCCAGTTTTTCGTTACTGATCAGCAGCTCTTTTTGTGCCTGGTCGAGTTTCTTACGGTAATCTGCAATTCGGTCAATGAGCTTATTGAAGGCTTCTTCCATCACCTTAAGCTCATTGCGCTCTGTGGTATCTATGTCTATCTTGTGGCCATCGACATTATCGATTTCAAAGTCGTCAATTTGCTCAGTCAGATCGGTCAACGGCTCCGTGAGTAATTTTCTGAAGGCAAGTAAGAACAAGATAATCAAAAAAGTCGTTTTGACCATCGCATTGCCAATCAGAAAATAGATGGAGATCATGATGCGACTAAAGACCACTTCCCGGCTTGAAAAAAGCGTCACATCACCAACTTGAGTGGCACGACCTGAAAACTCGAAAATCAGCGGAAAGGTATAGCCAAACAGGCCTGAAGGCGTGTCTTCAATAAGCGCCTCTTCTTGTACTAGTTGTTGGCTGTAGAGCTCATGGATGTTGAGTGAGCGGCCCAACTGAGAAATGATTTCGCCGCTGTCGTCACGCACTATGATCCCTTCAATCATAGGGATCGCCAGTAACCCCTCTGCGGTGGTGACGGTTTGTTTAGTATTGAGCTCCCAGATGGCGCGGGTCAGGCTGCGACTAAAGGTTTTTTGCAGCATGGTTAACTCGTTGCGAATATAGTCCTTGGTATTGACATATTCGGCCACCACTTGTCCGCACGTCACGACAAAGGTGAGCAAAAAGTAAACCGACAAGACGTTTGTGAGCAGCTTCTTTGACAGACTTTTTTGCAGCATGAAGTGTTCTTTGCTCCTAACAACGAGTTTTTGCGTGCTTAATACACTTAAAGTTAGCCAATAAAGTGCTAAAAATAAATATTAATCTCAATCTGATATCAAGAGGAATTTGTTCCTCTGGCACTTACTGGACGGAGATTATTGTGTTATAAGTTTAACCACAACAATAACCTTTATCCCAGAACAGAACAATAAAGATTATTTGACAATTCACCTTATGAGCTACTCTGTATTAGTCTGTGACGATTCCGTCGTTGCCCGCAAACAAGTCATCCGTTGCCTCAATGGAATACTGGATGCCGATATTTGCCAAGCCAGTAACGGACGTGAAGCCCTGGCGGTACTGGCAGCACGACAAATTGATTTAGTTTGTCTCGATCTGACCATGCCGGAGCTGGATGGGATCGGTGTGCTGGAAGCGATAAAACAGCAGGTTATAGAAACCTATGTGGTAGTCATTTCAGCTGATATTCAAGGTGAAATGAAAGCACGAGTCGCAAAACTCGGAGCACTGGAGTTTTTGGAAAAGCCGGTTAAGCCAGAAGCCTTGCAGGCTACACTCAGTCGTTTCGGGATCCGTTAAAAGCGGTCTTTTGTAACGCTTGTCTTTTTGATTAACATCTACTTGGCTGATTTCGCATCAGTTATCACATCATCTCGACATAATTTTTGCACTTTACTGTTCACAACTTGAGTTTTTTGCATAGTTTTTTACACCATGATTTAGGTTTTTGTGCTTGACACTTTATTACGTGTTCAGGCAGTCTAAAGTCTATGAACAAGATTATTAACACCACGACCATTATTACCACCACCATCCTAACTGGATAGTGGCATAGGTCGGTGCGTATTCGAAAAGGCCTGTGCTCACTGCGAGCACAGGCCTTTTTTGTTTTTGGAATGAGGAAAATCAACATGCAAGTATTGAAGTTTGGAGGATCATCGCTGGCTGACTACCGCTGTCTGCAACGGGTGCGTGAGCTGATCCTGACTCAGGGTAACAACGAGGCACTGGTGGTGTTGTCTGCACCGGGTGGCGTGACGGACAAACTGGTGGAGCTATGCGAACTGGCGCGTCAGGGACAAGCGTATGATACGCAATGGCAAGCACTGACAGAGCGTCTGAACGCGCTAAAATCACAGGTTGAGGCTGAGTTCGGTGAGGCGGCGCACTGGCCCGATTTCGCAGCGCTGGCGGACAAACTGGCAGGGGTTAAACTGCTCAGGCAATGTCCGGATGCCGTGCAGGCATATGTGATTAGTTTTGGTGAGCGCGTCAGTGTTGCCCTGATGGTGGCCATGCTTGGAAAGGGCAAGGCCCATTATCTTGACGCCACCGCGTGCATTGCGACCAATGACGCTTATCTGGATGCGGAAGCTCAGCTGGATGAAAGCCGGGAACGATTTGGCGCGCAGCTACAGGCCCACCTGGCACAATTTTACATTATGCCTGGCTTCACAGGCAGTAATCATGCCGGCGAGCTGACGACGCTGGGACGCAATGGATCTGATTATTCAGCCGCCATTGCAGCCGCCTGTATTCAGGCCGAGGTCTGTCAGATCTGGACTGATGTCGATGGTGTATACAGTGCGGACCCCAGGTTGATTAAAAAAGCCACCAAAGTGAATCGTCTGTCTTATAAAGAAGCGATGGAGCTGTCATATTTTGGTGCCAAAGTCTTGCATCCGAAAACGATTTTACCTTGTGCCAAGGCCGGGGTGCCGTGCGAGATTAAGAATACCCATGCGCCGGAATTGCCAGGCTCCGTGATTGCAGCACAGGGTGGCGGAGATGAACCGGTTAAGGCCTTATCCAGTCTGGATAAGCTGGCAATGTTAACGGTTTCAGGGCCGGGCATGAAAGGTAAAGTAGGCATGGCTGCCAGAGTATTCTCGGCTCTGGCGAAAGACAATGTGTCGATTGTGCTGATCACCCAATCTTCTTGCGAGTTCAGTATCAGTTTCTGTGTGCACGAACAGGACTTGCCTCTGGCATTGCAGGCACTGCAAAGCGCCTTTGAGCTGGAGATGCAGGCTCAGCTGATTGAGCCAATTGAGGTACGTCGGTCACTGGCGATCGTCACTTTGGTGGGCGATAACATGAAGTCGCACAAAGGCTTGGCGGCCAAATTCTTTGCTTCACTGGCGCAGGCGCAGGTGAATATTGTGGCGATTGCTCAGGACTCTACTGAAAGTGCTATTTCTGCCGTGATCCAGGGCGAGTTGTGTCAGGATGCGGTAAAGGTGTGTCATGAGAACTTCTTTACCCATGTTCCCTCAATTGATGTGTTTTTGCTCGGCTGTGGCCTGGTCGGTACTGAGCTGGTGGCCCAGTTGCAGCGTCAGCAAAGCTGGCTGGCAGAGCGCAACATTAAGTTAAATCTCTATGGTGTGGCTAACTCTAAGCACTGTTACCTGAATGAACAGGGGGTGCCTTTTGACAGCTGGCAACAGGCACTGGCGGATGCGCCACAGGGCTTTGAACTTGCAGAGTTGGAGGCGTTTGTGCGTCGTAACCACCTGATCAATCCGGTCATTGTCGATTGCAGCTCGTCTCAGAAACTGGCCGATCAATATCATGACTTCCTCGCCGCGGGCTTTCATGTTGTGGCGGCCAATAAAAAAGCCAACACCAGTGACTATGGCTATTATCAGGCGCTGAAGCAGGTCGCACAGCAACAGGGGCGACGTTTCTTATACGAAACCAATGTCGGCGCGGGTTTGCCGGTACTTGATAACCTGCAGCTATTGTTCGGCGCTGGCGATGAGTTGCTGTCTTTCAGCGGCATTTTGTCGGGCTCATTGTCTTACATTTTCGGTGAGCTGGAAGATGGCCTGAGCCTGTCACAAGCCACCGCCAAAGCCAAGCAAAGTGGTTTCACTGAGCCTGATCCGCGCGATGACCTCTCTGGCACGGATGTCGCGCGTAAACTGCTGATCATCGCCCGAGAGTCGGGTTTAGCGCTGGAGCTGTCAGACATCGAAGTCGAGCCAGTGGTCCCTGTTGACTTTGCTGCGGGCAGCTCTGTGGATGAGTTTATGGCACGGTTGCATGAGCTGGACGGTACGTTTGCGGATCGCATTCAAAGCGCCGCCTGTGAAGGTAAGGTATTGCGTTATGTGGGCAGTATCCAGAATGGCCGCTGTCGGGTGGGGGTTGAAGCGGTGGAGCGTACCCACGCGTTATCGGATATCCGCGATGGTGAAAATGCGCTTGCCATATTAAGCCAGTACTATCAGCCAAAACCTTTTGTGATCCGCGGTTACGGTGCCGGCGCGGAAGTCACCGCAGCCGGGGTGTTTGCTGATATTTTGAAAACACTGACGCGCTAGGAGAGGCTATGAAACGATTTTTTGCACCGGCATCTATTGGCAATTTTTGTGTCGGTTTTGATTCTCTCGGGGCCGCTATCGCCCCGTTAGACGGGACTTTATTGGGTGATGTGGTGAGTGTTGAGGCTGCCGAGCAGGACAGCTTTGCATGCATCGGTCCCTATGCGGCGAAATTACCAGCCAGGGCCGAGGAAAACCTCGCCTTTCAGTGTTTAGTTCATTTCCGGGAGCATGTCGCTACGAGCATGCCCGGGGTGAAATTAACCCTGGATAAACGATTGCCGATAGGTTCCGGGCTGGGTTCCAGTGCCTGCTCCGTGGTCGCGACGTTTGCGGCGCTGGATGCCTTTGCACAGACTCAATTGTCCCAGACCCAGATGATTGAACTGATGGCTGATTTTGAAGGTAAGGTCAGTGGAGCACGTCACTACGACAATATCACGCCCTGCTATCTGGGTGGGCTGCAGCTGACAGCCGAGCTGATCCCCGACAGGGCGCTGAGCCTGCCGAGCGATGACAACTGGCGACTGGTGGTGGCCTACCCCGGATTTGCCTTAAATACCGCTGCGGCCAGAGCGGTGCTGCCGCAGCAGCTGGCGACACACGACGCGGTAGAATTTGCCCAGCGATTGAGCGCTTTTACTTTACTCATGGCGCAGCAGCAGTTTGATAAGGCCGTGACTTTAATGAAGGATGAGATTGCCGAGCCGGCACGTGCGCCCTTGATTGAGGGGTTTGACGAGGCCAGACAAAGCTTGCCTGAGTTAGGCGCGCTAAGTGTCAGCATTTCTGGTGCCGGGCCAACCTTGTTTGCATTATGCGCGAACGAACAGGATGCACAGCGCTGTCAGCTGTGGTTACAACAGAATTACCTGAATGAACATGGCTTCAGCCACATTTGCCGAATAGACCGACAAGGTACAAGAGAAATAAAGGAAGGAGAGTAGAATGAAACTGGTTAACTTAAAAGACGATACTCAGGTGGTATCCTTTATTGAGGCCGTTAAAACGGGGTTGGGTCGCAATCAGGGGGTGTTTTTCCCCGAAACGCTTGAGCCTTTGAATGACATTGGTGGCCTGCTGGCACAGCCTTTTGCACAGCGCAGCGCGGCTATCCTGAAACACCTGATCGGAGATGAGTTACCTCTGGACTCATTAGAGAGCATGTGTGAGCAGGCATTTGATTTTCCTGCGCGCTTAGTTGAAGTTGAAAAAAATAAATATTGCCTTGAGCTATTTCATGGCCCGACGCTGGCCTTTAAAGATTTTGGCGGACGCTTTATGGCGCAATGCATTGGTGCCTTTAGTCAGGGAGAGCGGGTCACCATTCTCACCGCGACCAGCGGCGATACCGGGGCGGCGGTAGCCCATGCCTTTTATCAGATGCCGGGCGTGGATGTGGTGATCCTCTATCCACAGGGGAAAATCTCACTGGCTCAGCAAAAACTGTTCACGACGCTGGGTGAAAACATCCATTGTTATGCGGTAGAAGGCAGCTTCGATGACTGTCAGGCACTGGTAAAACAAGCCTTCCTGGATGATGAGTTTAAGCAGACTTTAGGTCTGAACTCGGCCAATTCAATTAACATCAGCCGTTTGCTGGCCCAGGTTTGCTACTACTTTGAGGCATTTGCCCAGCTTAACGCGGCTCAGCGCCAGCAGGTTCATGTTTCTGTGCCCAGTGGTAACTTCGGCAATGTGTGTGCTGCCATGATTGCCGCCGCACTGGGATTGCCGGTAAAACGCCTCAGTGCGACCACCAACCAGAATGACACTGTGCCCCGTTATCTGGACTCAGGTCAGTGGCAGCCGAATGCGACTTTAGAGTCTATTTCCAATGCGATGGATGTGAGTAAACCTAATAACTGGCCTCGGGTTGAGTCTATGTTGGAACAAGGGCATTTCCCCAAGTATGAATTTTATTCACGTTCTGTGTCTGAAGAGAGAACGCAGCAAGTGATGCGTACGGTGGCAAAAGCCGGGTACGTGACAGAGCCTCATACTGCAATTGCCTATGAAGGGCTACTGTTAGACGGTCAGCCCGAAGAAACCGGGATTTTTCTGGCGACGGCACACCCCGCCAAATTCAGAGAAACGGTGGAAGCAGTGCTGGAGCAGGCGATAGAGATGCCAGAGGCGCTGGCAACGGCGCTTGAAAAACCCTGCCTGGCTGAACCTTTGTCAGCCGATTATGCTGCCCTCAAGCTGGCCGTGTTGGCGCGTCTGACACGTTAAAGCCTAGTAAGCTGCTTTGCTGGTGACCCTCTGAGGCATCAGCAAAGCGCATTCAGTAGATTTCAATTTGAAATGTAATTTCACATTTTAATAAAAAATCTAAATGTTTAAATAAAAAAATATCATCCCCCAAACACTGTGAAATAAATTCAATCCTTGATTAAATAGGCTCACGCCGATTTCATAGGCAAATGGCCGCAATTTGCGTACAATCAAGCCTTCAAAAACCAATCTTACGTGTACCTAGGAGACACCATGTTAGAACGTAACATGAATATTGCAGATTTTGACCCTGAACTAGCTCAAGCGATCCAGTCGGAAACAACCCGTCAGGAAGAGCACATCGAGCTTATCGCATCTGAAAACTACTGTAGCCCGCGTGTACTTGAGGCTCAGGGGTCACAGTTAACCAACAAATATGCTGAAGGTTATCCGGGTAAGCGCTACTACGGTGGCTGTGAGCACGTTGACGTGGTTGAGCAACTGGCGATTGATCGTGCCTGTGAACTGTTTGGTTGTGACTACGCAAACGTTCAGCCACACGCGGGTTCTCAGGCAAATGCCGCGGTTTTCCAGGCACTGCTTCAGCCGCACGACACCGTTCTGGGCATGAGCCTGGCACACGGTGGCCACCTGACACACGGCTCTCACGTGAATTTCTCAGGTAAGACGTACAATGCGATTCAGTACGGCCTGAATGAAGAAACGGGCGAAATTGACTACGCGCAAGTAGAAGCGCTGGCATTAGAGCACAAGCCAAAAATGATCATCGGTGGTTTCTCGGCATACTCAGGTATTGTTGACTGGGCTAAGTTCCGTGAAATTGCAGACAAAGTAGGTGCTTACCTGCTGGTTGATATGGCACACGTTGCTGGTTTGGTTGCGGCAGGTATCTACCCAAGCCCAATCCCACACGCACACGTTGTTACTACGACTACCCACAAAACTCTGGCGGGTCCTCGCGGTGGTCTGATCCTTTCTGCATGTGGCGATGCCGACATCTATAAAAAGCTTAACAGCGCGGTTTTCCCGGGCGGTCAGGGTGGTCCTCTGTGTCACGTGATTGCAGCCAAAGCCGTTGCATTCAAAGAAGCTTTACAGGACGACTTCAAAGCTTACCAGACGCAAGTGGTTAAAAACGCCCAGGCTATGGTGGCTGTACTTCAGGAGCGTGGCTACAAAGTGGTTTCTGGTAAGACTGACAACCACCTGTTCCTGCTGGACTTGATCGACAAAGACATCACAGGTAAAGATGCCGACGCAGCGCTTGGCCGTGCCAACATCACGGTTAACAAGAACTCAGTACCTAACGATCCGCGTTCTCCGTTCGTTACTTCAGGTCTGCGCATTGGTTCACCGGCAATTACCCGTCGTGGCTTTAAAGAAGCTGAAGCAAGTGAGCTGGCTGGCTGGATCTGTGATGTACTGGACAACATCGAAGACGAAACAGTACAGGCGCAAGTGAAAGAAAAAGTAAAAGCAATCTGCGCTAAACTGCCTGTTTACGCATAAATCTCAGTTACCACAGAGATATGACAGAAGGCTGCCCTACTCAGAGCGGCCTTTTTTATGTGCACCATAAGGTACTATCTTGATATACTTCCGGCAATTGGCTCAATTTGCATCGTGACACAATCACTGCAACTTGAGTGTTTGTCAGTTTTTCATAGTGAGCGTTTATGCACTGTCCATTTTGTACTGCAAAAGAAACCAAAGTGATTGATTCACGGTTAGTCGGCTCGGGCCACCAGGTTCGCAGGCGGCGTGAGTGTATTTTATGCCATGAGCGCTTTACCACTTTTGAAGGTGCTGAGCTGGTGATGCCCAGAGTTATCAAGCAAGATGGCTCCAGGGAGCCGTTCAACGAAGATAAGTTGCAAAATGGTCTGCATCGTGCGCTGGAAAAGCGTCCGGTAAGCACAGAGCAAATTGAAGAAGTGGTGCATCAGATCAAGTCACAATTGCGTGCTACAGGGGAGCGAGAAGTGCCCAGTCAGCTGGTGGGTGAGTGCATTATGGAAGCGCTGAAAAAACTCGATAAAGTGGCCTATGTACGTTTTGCGTCGGTCTATCGTTGTTTTGAAGACGTAAAAGAGTTTGGCGAAGAAATTGCCCGGCTGGGGGATGAATGAGTTTTACACAGGCCGATCAGACTTATATGGCACGGGCCATTGAATTGGCGCAGCAGGGCCGTTTTACCACCACCCCAAACCCCAATGTGGGCTGCGTCATCGTCAATGACGGCGAGATTGTCGGAGAAGGCTTTCATTTACGTGCCGGTGAGCCTCATGCCGAAGTGCATGCCCTGCGAGAAGCTAAAGTGCGCGCTCGTGGTGCAACAGCCTATGTCACGCTTGAGCCCTGTAGCCATTACGGCCGTACTCCCCCGTGTGCAAAAGGTCTGATCGAAGCCGGAGTGAGCAAAGTCATTGCTGCTATGGTCGATCCTAACCCTGAAGTGGCCGGGCGGGGATTGGCGATGCTCAATGAGGCTGGAATAGAAACAGCCTCCGGATTGCTGGAGCAACAGGCCCGAGCACTGAACAAGGGATTCTTAAAGCGCATGGAGCAGGGGCGTCCCTATGTTGTCTGTAAACTCGCTGCCAGCCTGGACGGTAAGACCGCACTGGGGAATGGTGAAAGTAAGTGGATCACAGGGCCTGCGGCGCGACGAGATGTACAGCTGGGTCGGGCGCAAAGTTGTGCGATTTTGAGTGGTGCGGACACAGTACTGGTTGATGATGCCCGGCTCAATGTACGCTCAGAAGAGTTGACGGATATTGTCCGCCCCGTAGAGCAGTGGCGGCAGCCTGTGCGAGTGATCATCGACTCGCAAAATCGCCTGCACCCGGATCTGGCGTTGTTTAAAACCCCTTCTCCTGTCGTTATTTTACGCTCAGACCTTGATAATCAGCACAACTGGCCACATTTCGTAGAGCAAATTAAAATTAATACCCGGGCAGGCAAAATTGACCTGCAAGCGGCGCTGGCCACTTTGGCTGAGCGCAATATTAATCAGATCTGGCTGGAGGCGGGGGCGACGCTGGCAGGTGCCATGCATCAGCAAGGCTTGATTGATGAGTATTTGATTTATCTGGCGCCCAAGATCATTGGTACGGATGGCAGAGACTTATTTAACAGTGCACCGCTTTCGTCGATGAGCCAGATCACTGAATTACAGATAGCAGAAATCACACCGATTGGGACCGATATTCGTATCACCGCACACAAACAACAAGGTAAGTAAGACATTATGTTTACAGGTATCATTGAAGCAACGGGCACGTTGACCGAGCTAACGCTCAAGCAAGGTGATCTCAGCGTGCGGGTTAGCAGCACAACACTGGATATGAATGATGTGCAGCTGGGCGATAGCATTGCGACTAACGGAGTGTGTTTGACCGTGGTTGAAAAGTTTGCTGATGGCTTTCGTGCCGATGTATCCAATGAAACACTGAAGCTGACACGCTTCGGTGAGTACCGGGTTGGACAAAAAGTCAATCTGGAAAAGGCGCTGCAGCCAGTCTCTCGGCTCGGTGGGCATCTGGTCTCGGGTCATGTTGATGGCATTGCCGAAGTGGTTGCCGTACAGCCCAATGCCCGTGCCACAGATTACTGGCTCAAAGCGCCTGCGCAACTAACGAAATACATACCCTATAAAGGATCGGTGGCCATCGATGGTGTTAGCCTGACAGTAAATGACCTCGATGGCGATAAATTCAAGTTGACGATTGTGCCGCATACCGCACAGGAAACCATCATTACTGATTTTAAGGTAGGGACCTTGATCAACCTCGAAGTGGATCAGATAGCACGTTATCTGGAAAGGTTGATCCAGGGCGAATCGGCTGCGACGCAGCAATCTACTCTCACAACCAGCTTGCTGGCCAAAGCTGGCTTTATTAAATAACTTGCCAATAACGCACTTACTAACGGGAAGATTATGAGCTTAAACAGCGCACAAGAAATCATCGATGATATCAAAGCCGGTAAAATGGTGATTTTGATGGACGATGAAGACCGGGAAAATGAAGGCGATCTGATCATTGCGGCAGAGCATATCACGCCAGAAGCAATTAACTTTATGGCGACCTACGGCCGTGGCCTGATCTGTCTGACAATGACACAGGAGCGTTGCCAGCAGCTTGACTTACCGCTGATGGTAAAAAATAACGGCGCTCAGTTTTCAACCAATTTCACGATGTCTATTGAGGCCGCGAAAGGCGTGACCACAGGTATTTCGGCAGCAGACCGTGCTCGTACAGTGCAGGCGGCCGTTGCTAAAGGTGCAGTGCCAGAAGACATAGTGCAGCCAGGTCATATCTTCCCGATCATGGCACAACCCGGTGGGGTATTGACTCGTGCAGGCCACACCGAAGCGGGTTGCGACTTGGCACGTCTGGCGGGTCTTGAACCATCCTCTGTGATTGTTGAGATCCTCAACCCGGATGGCACTATGGCGAGGCGTCCTGAACTGGAAGTATTTGCCAAAGAGCACGGCATTAAAATTGGCACCATTGCTGATTTAATTGAGTATCGTAATCTCAATGAAACGACCATTGAAAAAGTGGCACAATGCAAGTTACCGACTGAATACGGCGAGTTTGATTTGGTCACTTATAAAGACACGATAGACAACCAGTTGCATTATGCATTGCTTAAAGGTGAAGTGAGCGGCGATGATGCCACGTTAGTCAGAGTACATCTGCAGAGTACATTTAATGATACGCTGCTGTCCGACCGCAGTGCCGATCGTAGCTGGACCTTGCATGGGGCAATGAAATACATCGCCGACAATAATGGTGTGCTGGTTATCCTGGGTAAACAAGAAAAAACCGAAGACCTGGAGCAGCTCGTGAAAGCGTTTGCAGCAGAAGACGCAGGTGAGAAACCCAATTATCGCAAGTTTCAGGGGACCTCCAGAACCGTAGGTGTTGGTTCGCAAATCCTCGCTGATCTGGGGATCAGTAAAATGCGCCTGATGAGTTTACCGAAAAAATATCACGCACTTTCAGGCTTCCACTTAGAAGTCGTCGATTACGTAGAACCTCAATAATTTACGAATAACAGCACGAGCGCCTGGCAGGGATTTCCCTGTAGGCGTTTCGTCTTTTTCTATGCTATTATGCGCCTCAATTTGGCAATTGCTTATACTAGATTAGGAATCATCTAATGAAAATCATCGAAGGTAATAAATACGCACCGGGCAAGAAATTTGCCATTGTCATCTCTCGTTTTAACGATTTTATCGGCAGCAGCCTGTTAGACGGTGCGGTTGATGAGTTAAAGCGCACGGGTGGCGTAAAGGATGAAGACATCACTGTGGTGTATGTACCGGGTGCGGTAGAATTACCTTTGGCGGCAAAGCGTGTTGCAATGAAGAAAGAACACGATGCCATCATTGCATTAGGTGTCATCATCCGTGGTGGTACGCCTCATTTTGACCTGGTTGCAAATGAGTCAAACAAAGGTCTGGCGAGCGTATCTCTGGACTACGATATCCCGGTTGCCTTTGGTGTGTTAACCACCGAAAGTATTGAGCAGGCCATCGAGCGCGCGGGAACCAAAATGGGCAACAAGGGTGGCGAAGCTGCACTTGGTGCACTAGAAATGGTTAACGTGTTAGAGCAAATTTAAGAGGAATCTCAGTGAAACCAGCAGCTAGACGTAAGGCGCGTGTCCTTGCCCTTCAGGCAGTATATTCTTGGCAGCTAAGTGGCAACCCCATTGCTGATATCGAACAGCAAATGCTGATCGAAAACGACGTTTCAAAGGTTGATGTCGAGTATTTCAAGGATCTGGCACGTGGTGTTGCAGTAAACTGCAAACAGCTAGATGAATTGATGACACCGCATTTATCTCGTCCATTTGACGACCTGGATATGGTTGAGAAAGCCGTACTGCGCGTCAGCATTTACGAGTTAAAATTCCGCGAAGACGTCCCATACAAAGTCGCCATTAACGAAGGGATTGAGCTGGCGAAAATGTTTGGTGCCGAAGACAGTCACAAATTTGTCAACGGCGTACTGGACAAAGCGGTTAAGATAATCCGCAAGTAATCGAGACCGTGAGGAGAGCCGGCATAGGCCGGCTTTTTTAATGTATGAAGGAATTTGAGTTAATCAACCATTACTTCAAGGGACGCGGCATTGCGCGTCGTGATGTAAAGGTTGGCATTGGTGATGATTGTGCCATAGTAACGGTTCCTGAAAAGCACCAACTTGCCATTACCACAGACACCCTGGTTGCCGGTGTACATTTTTTTGACGATATTCCACCCAGAGCATTAGGTCATAGAGCCTTAGCTGTCAATCTCAGCGATTTGGCTGCTATGGGGGCTGAGCCGACTTGGATCTCCATTGGGTTGACCTTGCCCGAAGTCGATATGGACTGGCTGGAAGCGTTTACCGAAGGTATGCATGAGATTGCGGAATACTATAATGTGCAGCTGATCGGCGGAGATACCACTCAGGGTCCACTGACTATCACCATTTGCGCGAAAGGGATCATTCCCAATGACAAGGCACTGACACGTTCTGGCGCCAAAGTGGGTGACTGGATCTATGTTACGGGCGAGCTGGGTGATGCCGCACTGGCTATTGAAGCGCGTAAGCGCCAGATCCCGCTTGGTGATAAGCAATTGAAACGGCTTGAAGAGAAACTGCATTTTCCCACACCCAGAGTCGCTGCGGGGCAGGTTTTACGTGGCATGGCAACAGCTTGTATTGATATTTCAGATGGCTTAGTCGCTGATTTACAGCACATCCTGAATAAGTCTGCCGTGGGGGCCATTGTCAACATTGAGGATGTGCCGGTATCACCTATTATGCAGCAGCTTCAACCCGATGCTTTGCGTCGCGAACTGAGCCTGGCGTATGGCGATGATTACGAGCTTTTGTTTACCGTTAATGACAGCAACAAAGGGGCTGTCGAGGCCCGGCTGCGTCAGTATGGAGTCGAGCCTGTTTGTATAGGTCAGATCACGGCCTCTGTGGGCAAGCTTGAGCTGCTCAATACGGGTGAAAAGTGCCCATTGCCGCGCAGCGGCTATCAACATTTTTAATGAGGAGCAGGTTTGAATAAGCCGTTATCATTCAACCTTAAACGCCCACATCACTTTTTGGCTTTGGGGTTTGGTTTAGGACTGGCACCTAAAGCCCCGGGTACCTTCGGTACTTTGGCGGCACTTCCTTTTATTTTGCTGACAATGGGTCAACCCCTGTGGTTGCAAGTGACGCTGGCTATGGTGATAAGCCTGGCTGGCTTTTGGATCTGTGGCAAAACGGCGCGAGATGTCGGTGTACATGATCATCCTGCGATTGTCTGGGATGAAGTTGCCGGGTTTTATATAACCATGGTGGGGGCTGCAATTAGCTGGCAGTCTTTGCTGGTCGGCTTTTTGCTGTTTCGCTTTTTCGACATCGCAAAGCCTGGTCCTATCCGACTGTTGGACAGAAAGCTCCATGGTGGATTAGGGATCATGGCGGATGATTTGCTTGCCGGGATATTTTCATTGATTTGTCTGCAAGCTTTGTTTAAAACAGGGGTCCTGGGCGGCTAATTTAATTACGGGTACTAAGAGGGAGCCTATGCGTTTAATACTTCTACTGTTGCTGTGCATGTTCACCACAAGTGTGAATGCGGCAATTAATGATTATGTTGTTAAACAGTGGAGTATGCAAAATGGGCTGCCGTCGCAAAGTATCAAAAGTGTGGTTCAGGATCAGCAGGGATATATCTGGCTGGGCACACAATTTGGACTGAGTCGCTTTGACGGCTTGCAGTTCAGTAATTACACAACACAAAACAGTGACTTTTTGGACAGTAACGCGGTTAACAAGCTCTTTGTTGACCGCTTTGGAATGTTGTGGATTGGTACCCGCAGAGGGGTGACCCGGTTAAATCCGCAAACCCTGCAGGCGGAGCGCTTTGAAGTCCAGGGTGAAGTCAGAGATATTCTTGAAGATCATAACGGCAATATTTGGGTTGCGGCAAATGGCTTATACTATGTGTCGGCCAAACGCCTGACGTTAGCAGAAAATAACCTCGACAGTAAAAAACTGTCGCTTACACATATCAGCCAAATTGTTGGTTCAGTGACCAAGATGACGTCCTCTGAGCAGGGGATCTGGCTGGTCAATGAACGTCATTTGTTGCGGATCAGTGAGTCTCAATCCATGGGCTCTAATGACATGCGACTGGAACTGTCCAGCAAAATTTCATTGCCACGCCAGCTGGCTCAAACCAACATTCATGATCTTGCCTGGATAGATGGCAAGCTTTTTCTGGCCTCTCAGTTAGGCGCTTATTTTCTCGATTTTGACGAAGTACTGAGGCGCTACGATGAGATTGGCAACAATGCGACCTATAAATTCCTCAGCGATCAACAAGGTGGCATGTGGGTCTCTACTTATGGTCGGTTACTTTACAAAGAAAGTGGTGGCCAGTGGCAGTATGTAGAGCTGGCGCAGCTTGATCAGGGGATCTGGTTCACCGATATCTTCATCGATAATGACTCAAATGTGTGGATGGCCAGTATTAATGAAGGTCTTTGGCTGGCCCACGCTGGCAGAGTGGAGCGTTTTGCCGTAGGGTCTCAGCGGGAGCAGGCCATTTCAGCTATAACACAAGACTTGCAGGGGAATGTTTGGGTTGCAACCCGTGAAGGTGTGGGGCGATTGGACAGCAGCGATAATTTTGAGCCTGTGATCAGCGCCGACCAGCTCAAAGGCGTCGAAATTCATGACATGGAGTTCATAGGCGAGCGCTTGTTTCTGGGCACCGGCCGCGGCGTGGTGATTTATGAGGACGATAAATTACTTGCTATCCCTAATCGTGAGTTTCGCCAGACTCAGGTCTTTACTCTGACTCCCTCCAATCAGGGGGGCTTGTGGCTGGGCACTGGACGTGGCCTGTACCGGCTCGATTATAGTGGCCTGACCCCCTTTACCTATAATGCTTTTCTTGGTAGCCAGTTTATTACTTATGTTGTTGATTTTCCTAGGTTTGGTTTTATTGGAACCGATAAAGGGGCCTATAAATACAATGAACGGGGAATTGAAAAAATTGGCGGGCAGACCTCGCTTGAATCCGCCTATGTAACCAGTATTTTGCACGTTGAAGGCAGCGCCACATTGGTGGGGACCTTCTATGACGGGCTCTATTATCGTAGTCAGGATGGAGACTGGCATCAGCTTGATGCCTCTCATGGCTTACCTTATGGCCCTATCTTGTCTCTGCACTTCGATAAAACCCAAGAGCTGGTGTGGGTCAGTACTATGAAAGGCGTGTATCGGATGCCGATCGCACAGTTTAATGAGGCTGTGCAAAACCTCCAGGTTGAGCAAGTGATTAATCCTTTTGACCGACAGCTGGATGGCGTCCCCAGTCAGTGCTGTACCGGCTTGGGGCACGATGCTGTGGTAGAGCAGGATGATTACCTGTTGTATCCCAGCCTGCAAGGCATCGTGCGGATCCCGAAAAAAGTACAGTTATTCAGTGCTGCTGAGCTGGCACCTAAGTTTGAGAGCATCGCGACTGCTTACCGAAACCTGACTCCGGACAGGCTGGAAGGCCCGGTTGAACTTGATACCAGCGAACGCGACCTGACTATTCGCTATACTGCCATCGACTTCTATGCACCACAGAGTATCGAGTTTCGCTATAAACTGGAAGGTCATGACGCGCAGTGGCGCGATGCGCAATCGCGACGCGAAGCCATCTATACTAACTTACCGCCAGGCGATTTTACCTTCCTGCTGCAGGTGAAACGACGCGGCCAGGACTGGCAACAGGCACATAACCTGTCGCTCAATCTGCAATTGCCTCAACGTTTTGATGAAACAGTCTTTTTCCGTTTGATTATCACCTGTGGCTTTATGTTTTTGTTCTATCTGGTGTTTTGGGTTTTTCGTACCCAGGAGCGACGCAAACAGGCGGCGCTGGAGGCGTTGGTAGCAGAACGCACCACTGAGCTGAGAAAGGCCAATGACAAACTTAATCAGGTGAATACGCAGCTAAAACTGGTCAGCCATTCCGATGAACTGACCGGGTTGCGCAGTCGCCGTTTCTTGTTTGATCAGCTGCCCAAGGATATTGAACATTATCAGCGCAATGCCCAGTCACTGCGTCAGCAGGATAAGAGCCTGGTGTTGATGATCCTGAATATCGATAGTTTCAGCAAAATCAATGATGCCTATGGCCCGATTGGTGGCGACAGCTGCCTTCAGCAACTGGCCACTTTGCTCAATACACGCACTCAGGGATCGGATTATGTGGCACGCTGGAGTGGCGATGAGTTCTTGTTGCTATTGCGAGACTTTAAATGCTCTGAAGTTGAGCGCTATGTCAGTGAACTATGTAAAGCCATTGCACAGTTTGACTTCAAATTACCCAATGGTAAATCGCTGAATCTGAGTGTTTCTGTGGGTTGGTCATTTTATCCACTGCCCTTATTGGGTGGCCAAGTGATCGGTTGGGAAGCGTCCGTTAACCTGGCAGATATTGCATTGCATGAAGTGAAACAGCGTGGCGGAGATGGTGCGGCAACCATTACGTTTGATGAGCAACTTGATGCCTTTGAATTTGAACAGAGCCAGAATGTAGAATCACAACTGCAACTGCTGCAGTCGAATGGTCTGGCAGAAGTGAAAGTGTGGATGCGTTAGCCTGCTATGTCGTTTTCATTGTCTCTAAGCATGAAAAAACGAATAAACCAGGTCGAGTATTGAGTAATTATCAACGGATATTATAAATTTAACTACTTTTAATTTGAAATGAGATAAATATAATATACTCTCTATATATCGAGCTTAATTAACTTAGAAAATTCTAAATTCAACAATCTATGAGAGTAATCCAATGCGTGAAATAAGATCTTTTATTAAGACTGCAAGTTACAGTGATTTGAATAAAGCGCTGGAGCTGATCCAAGCTGCTATTGATGAGCAGGCAAAACAGGAAGAAGCCAAAAAAGAAGTCTTGGCACTGATTAAAGAAAAAGGATTGTCTTTAGAAGATTTTGCAGCGGAAAGCGCAACGGATAAGCGTAGCAAAGTGCGTCCAAAATACCGTATTGAAAAAGACGGTGAAGTATTTGAGTGGACAGGCCGTGGTAAAACACCAAAAGCATTTGTTGGTGTTAATTTAGAAGATTACAAAATCTAATTGTGATCTCGCATAAGCCAGTTGCACTTTTTTGCAGAAGTGGCTGGCTTATCTTATTTAAGAGTATCCCGGCTGGGCACTTACCCTATAACTTGTCTCCTCCCATCGTTATCAAAATCCTTATTCATTAATATTGTCAGGTGTTCCTATTTACACGCTAAGGCCTTATCAAGAAGAAGCTGTCGCCAATACCATTGCACACTTTAAAAAATCGAATGACAGTGCCGTAATTGTACTACCAACCGGTGCAGGTAAAAGCCTGGTGATTGCACAGCTGGCCAGGCTGGCTAAACATAAAATTCTTGTGATGACTCACGTCAAAGAGCTGGTTGAGCAAAATGCACATAAGTATCAAAGCTATGGCTTGACTGCGAGTATTTACTCAGCCGGATTAAACCAAAAGGACCTGACCCATCAAGTGACATTCGCCAGTGTGCAGTCACTGGCTCGCAATATAGAAGCGATAGATACTTTTTATTCGTTACTGATAATTGATGAGTGTCACCGGGTTAGTGGTGAGCAAGATAGTCAATATATGGCTGTGATTGAGCGTTTGCGGCAATTTAATCCGGCGTTAAAAATACTGGGTTTGACTGCAACCCCGTATCGGCTTGGCAGTGGCTGGGTGTATCATCGTCACTACCATGGTTTCGTTCGGGGTAGTGAAGATAGCCCATTTCGTCGCTGTATTTATGAGCTACCGCTGCGTTATATGATTAAGCATGGTTATCTGACGCCGCCGAATAAACTCGACCCGGCCATAGAGAATTATGATTTTTCTGCACTTACCAGTAATGCGTTTGGGCGCTATAGTGAGGCAGATATGAATCAGCTGTTACAAAATAATACCCGGGCGACCAAAAGTATTATTAATCATGTGGTTTCGCTCAGCAAAGAGCGCCACGGGGTGATGATTTTTGCGGCAACAGTATTGCATGCCAAAGAAATCATGGGTTATTTGCCTGCACCGCAGACGGCGCTGGTGATTGGCGATACGGATAACCGGGAGCGCGATGATATTATCGCGGCATTTAAGCGTCGTGAAATAAAATATCTGGTCAATGTATCGGTATTAACGACAGGGTTTGACGCGCCTCATGTGGACGTGATTGCTATTTTGCGGCCCACAGAATCGGTGAGTTTATACCAGCAAATTGTGGGCAGAGGCTTACGCCTGAGTGAAGGTAAAAAGGACTGCCTGGTGGTCGATTATGCTGCCAATGAATTTGACTTGTTTCATCCTGAAGTCGGCAGCAAAAAGCCTGACTCAGACAATGAACCTGTCCAGGTGCTGTGCCCCGGCTGTGGCTTTGGCAATATTTTCTGGGGTAAATACGATGAACAGGGGCGAGTAATTGAGCACTTCGGCCGACGTTGTCAGGGGCTATTACAGGATGACGAAGGCAATGAGCAGCAGTGCGACTACCGTTTTAAATTCAAAGAATGCGACAACTGTGGCGCCGAAAATGACATTGCGGCACGCCAGTGCCACAGTTGTGGCGTGATGCTGGCAGATCCCGACGACAAGCTGCGTGCGGCGCTCAATCTGAAAAACGCCATGGTGATCCGCTGTAGTGGTCTGAGCGGTGAAGTGGTTAAAGCTCAGTTGCTGAAAATAACCTACTTTGATGAGGACGGGGCAAGCGTGAGCGAGGTGTTTGATTTTGCAAAACTGGCTAGCCGGCACCATTTTGTTCGTCAGTTTGCCAAGCATTGCCGCAGTGGCGTGAACGTGAAAGCGTGGACAGAGGCTGCGCAAGTGGATACCACTTTACTGTCGGCGCCCGATTTTGTGATTGCCCGACAACACAAGAAGTATGGCTGGCAGGTAACAGAAAAGATTTTTGATTACCAGGGCAGTTATCGTACAGCGGATAAAAGCTAATGCAGAGCACTTTGGGCTCTGCATCCCTCAGCTCCGAGTGTTATTCGGCGAGTATTCCCCACCCGTCACCATAGCCTTCGTGGCTGTTGGCGATAGATTCCAGATATTGCTCGGTCTGGCTTAAGAGCTGGTGATCCGGCACCATAGTGACAGAAGTAACGACTTCCCATACACCGGTATCCGGGCAGGTATCCAGTTTGGTTTTGGGTGCCAGCTCATCAGCGGCAATGGCACGCATAAAACGCTCTGCGTCGGCCTTTTGTTCGAACAAAATAAAAAAATCGATGCTGTGCATCTGAGTGAGATCGACACCGGCGGCGGCTATTTCAGACAGAAGCTGGCCGTTGTCATCATCAGGGAATTGCATAATCGTACTCAAGTTAATATAGCTGGGGATATTGTCCGCTATCCAACACAAAATAAAAAGCACTGAGGGCAAAAATTTACGCCTAAGCGCATAAAAATAACGCACTGCCAAAGTGCTTCTCGCCATGTCAGTGTTATCTTGCTGTGGTATGATAATGCCAATGTGAATTATAGGGTTATTTAGTGCGTTTATCTGCGTTTAGTGCCATCCTCGTTGCGCTGCTTTTTTCATTTCAGTCCTGGGCCAGTCCCCCATCTGGTATCACAGAGTTTACCATCCACAGTGCGTCAGGCAGCACTGAATTAACGGATGAAGCTCGTGACAATGTGATGCGGTTGTTAGCTTCATATGTAGGCAAGCCATTCACGCCGCGCAGGAAAAAGCTCATAGATAAAGACGTGACCAAGGCGTTGCAGGCACTGGGATACTATCAACATACGCTCTCTCTGGCTTTTGACTCTCAGACACGTCGCGTTACTTTAGAGCTGGACCCGGGTGATGCCTGGCGCTGGGATCAGGTCGAAATCTCCCTACAGGGCATTGACGATGGGGCACTGCGTACCCGTTTGCTGAGCGGGGCTATCCAGGTTGGTGAACAAGTCAGGCATGACCGCTATGAAGCCACCAAAGCGCAGATCGAAAGCTTGTTGCTGGAGCTGGGTTACTTTGATTTTCAGTGGCTAAAAAAACAGCTTAGTGTGGACAAAGCACAGCAACAGGTTTCTGCGACCTTAGTGTTGTCGGCAGGCCAGCGTTATCGCTTTGGCGCGTTACGATTGTCAACGCAGTCTAAAGCGATTGCGTTTGCACAAGCGCTGAGCCCATTTCAGCCGGGGGAGTTATATGCTGCAGATAAGTTGTCGCAATACAATCTGACGCTCAATGAAACGCCGTATTTTCAGAGTGTGCGCGTTTACCCGTTACTCAAAGCCAGACAAAACGGCGAGGTGCCTATTCGTGTTGAGCTGGTCGATAAGCCAGCCAACAGCTATGAAGTGGGTGGAGGATACAGCACGGATTTAGGGGCAAAAGCGCGCTTTAAATGGAGCAAACCCTGGATCACCCAGGGCGGACATTCGATGACTTCAGATCTCAATGTGTCGCAGCGTCAGCAGGATATCAGTGCGGCTTACACCATTCCGGTGAACGACCCAAACAGCGATGTGTTTCGCATCTTAGGGGGGTATCAGTTACAGGACGACCTCACTGAAGGGGTCGATACTAAGACCTGGAACATTCAGGTTCAGCGTCAATGGCTGACGTCCGGCAACTGGGTTCGCACTGCGTTTTTAAAGCGAGAGCATGAAACCAGTGAGCAGGGAGGTGAAACACTCAAGACCGAAATGCTCATTCCGGGGATCAGTTATGCGAAAAAACAAAGTCAGGGTGGCATGCTGCCATACTGGGGCAATGAGCGACTGATCTCGATTGAGCTGGCCAGCGATTCACTCATATCTTCCACGTCTTTACTCAAGGTGCGATGGAAAAATGCCTGGCTGCGAAATCTGGCGCAGCGACACTTTTTTCTGACGCGCCTGGAAGCCGGTGCCATTGTTACGGATGATATCTCGGCCGTGCCATTTAATATGCGCTTTTTCGCCGGTGGCGATCAGAGTGTACGCGGCTTTGCCTATCAGTCTGTGGCACCGCGTGATGAAGAGGGAAACCTGCTTGGGGGTAAATATCTTGCGACTGCCAGCAGCGAGTATAATTATCAGTTTTTACCCAACTGGCGTGTTGCCCTGTTTGTGGATACCGGTACGGCAACGGATGATTTTAAAGACAAGTGGGCCGTGGGGGCGGGGTTTGGATTGCGTTATCTGACGCCGGTCGGGCCTATCCGGCTTGATCATGCCTGGGGGCTGAGTAAAGACAGTAAAAGCACGCGTTTAAGTATTGTGATTGGACCGGAGATGTAATGGGATTGAAAATCTGGCTGCGCCGAATTAGCTATGCTGTTGCAGGCGTGTTTGTAACCGTCTTTTGTCTACTGTTTACCTTACCCGGTCACCAGCTTATTGTGTGGGTGGCCAATCACAGTGTGCCGGGGTTGCAGGTCAGCTCGCCTCAGGCGCGTCTGTTATCCAATGCGGTACTGGATATTCGTTTTGAGCACGAGCAGCTGAACTTTCGTGCGCGCCGGATGAGCCTGTCACTGGATTGGTTTAGCTGCGCTACCCTGTGCCTGTCTGGCAGTGCCGATAAAATAACGCTGCATCTGGCAGAGCAGGGCCGTGAGCCACCTGTGCCAGCGCAACCAGAGCCTGTTGCTGAGACAACCCCTTTGTCAGTGCCCTTTTCCATTGCAATCAAACAGCTACGCCTGGGTGGGGCAGACATTAAGGTCGCCGGACACCAGATCAACCTGACTAAGCTGGCGCTGGCAGCCAGTGCCGATGAGCAGGGCATTCAGGTTAGCAAGCTTGCGCTGCGCAGCGTGCAGATCCGACAAACTGAAGCGCCGGCACCTGCTGAGCCTTTTGAAGTGCCAACAGAAATTCCGGCATTGGCGCTGCCCGCCATACAGCTCCCCATGGCCATTAACCTGGAACAACTCATCGTGACAGAGCTGGGTTATCATCCCTATGAGGGAGACAGTCAGACGTTGAAGCAGCTTCAGCTCAGTGCAGATGCCAGACAGTCCAGGTTGTCGGTACGTTATTTGTCACTGGCTTATCTCGCCCATCAGCTGGCGCTCACAGCGCAGGCAGACTTGAGCAGCTGGACAGTGTCAGGGGCACTGGATTATCAGCACCCCGATTACCAGAGCAACCTTACATTCAGCGGCGATCTCAGGCAACTTGAGCTGGCGGCCACAGTTGCCGGTAATGCACAGGGTAAAGTTGCTTTAAGTGTGAGTCCGGTGCAGCCAAACTGGCCATTCTCTCTGGATGTGCGCGCTGAACAGTTCGCGCTTGGCACAGAGCACAGGTTACAACAATTAACGCTCAGTGCAGCAGGCACGGCGGATGACTATCAGCTTACTGCGAATGCCGATGTGGCGCTGAGCGAGCAGCTGGCGCTGGCAGATAATCAGCTCACAGTGCAGCTGGCTGCCAGCGGTGGTCTTAGCGCATTGACGCTGCAAAAAGCCGCACTGGGCCTGGGGGAAGCGCACACCCAACTGAGCGCTCAGGTAAGTTGGCAAGACGGGATCCGCAGCCAGCTTCAGGGCAAGCTGCATGCATTGCCCTTAGGTGCCTGGCTGGCGCTCGATGAAACTCAGCTGTCGGGCGCTTATCAACTTGAATTTGAGCAGCATGGTGACCAGTGGCAGGCACAGGTTAACGAGCTGACCCTTAGCGGACAGCTGGCTGCTTTGCCACTGCAGCTGATTGCACAGGGCAAAGTGAACAGCGACTTACATGGCGAGCTCCAGGCTGTCCGGCTCAGCTATGGACAGAGTCAGATCATGGTGTCTGGCACCGCCGATCAGCAACTGGACTTGCAAGGCGAGCTGCAACTAGCGCACCAGCACAATGCACTGATGCCGGCGGATATTCAGTTATCCGGGCAGTTCAGTGCAAGCGGGCCGGTTGATAGTCCAAAACTGACGCTTAACAGCCAGCTTGGCAAACTGGGTTATCAGGATACCTCAATCGACAGCGGCACACTGGAACTGAGTCTGGATATGGCTCGAAACTGGCTGACCGATCTTTCCTTGTCTTTGTCTGCGGTGACCGTGGGTGAATTGAGCGCAACGGACCTTAGCGTCACAGCACAGGGCGATCAAAGCCAGCATCAGCTAAATGTGCAGGCCGACAATACCGATGGCAGCGTCGAGCTGACCCTGAGCGGTCAGTATGCTCAGCAAGCCTGGGCAGGCCGGATTGATGCTGGACGCTTGAACCTGAAAAACAGTGAGCTGGCGCTGGTGTCTCCGGCGGCGGTTATCGTCAAAGCTGGGCAGGTACAAGTGGCTCGCCAGTGCTGGACGCTGTCACCCGGGCAGATCTGTTTTGCGGCGCAGCATGGCACTCAGGGCCAGGCCAGCGTTGAGGTGCAAGAATTGGATCTGACGCATTTTAATCCACTACTTAGCGATCTGGCGAACCTGCAAGGTCAGTTATCTGCTAATGCCAGCGCAGCCTGGTCGCAGGGCCAGTTACAGGCGCTGGATGGCAAGCTGGCAATGTCGGATGCTCAGGTTACCCTGTATGGTGCCGCGGCAGAGCAGCTCAGCGACAACGAGGATAACATTGCCCCGACGTTACCGCTTGAAATTGAAAACTTTTCACTGGCACTGAATAGTGATGCGCAGCAGGCCAAAGCGGACTGGCAGCTGGCGCTCAGGAAACTAGGGCACTTTAATGGTGAGCTGGTCATGCCACTACAGGCCGAGCCTCAGACTATGCGCGGTTTTGTGAACATAGCCGGCATCGAGCTTGGTAAATTCCGCCCGCTGTTACGGCGCTTGTTATGGCCAGATCTGGAACTGGGCGGCACCATTGCCGGTCAGGTTAACATTGACGGTGCTTTGGCTCAGCCGCAGCTCAGTGGTCAGCTCAGCGCCACAGATATTCAGCTTAAGGCCAGTGAAATTCCCGTCGCCATCAGCGACCTGGACCTGGACGTGCAATTGCAAGGCCAGCGGGCTCAGCTAACTGGTCAGCTGAATACTACACCGCGAGGGCAGGTTGCACTCAGTGGTGAGCTTGACTGGCAGTCATCTATGGTTGCAGCGCTCAAACTCAATGGTGAGCGGCTGACACTGATGCCGCAGCCCGGCGTGGTACTGGATATCTCTCCGGATCTGTCACTGCGTTATAACGGCCAGTATGGTGAAGTAACCGGTGCGGTGACTGTCCCTTATGGGCGGATTGAAATTGCAGAATTACCGCAAGGGGTGATCGCCGTCAGTGACGATCAGGTGATAGTCGATGGCGCCAGCGCCGCTCAGCCAAATCAGATGATGGACTATCGCCTCGACCTGGATGTGCGTTTGCTGGATGATGTCAGGGTCAAGGCGATGGGACTGGATGCTTATCTGACAGGTGAGCTGTCTTTGGAAAAGCAGCTTGCGTCGGCCCTGTTGGCCAGTGGCGAGATCAATCTCAGAGAGGGTCAGTATAAAGCCTTTGGCCAGGACCTGAGTATCGAGACGGGTCAGCTGGGCTTTAATGGTCCGCTTGACAAGCCTTACATCAATGTACGGGCTATCCGTAACCCGGATACCACGGCGGATGGGGTGATTGCGGGTGTCGAAGTGAAGGGCAGTATTCGCAGCCCTGAGCTGGTGATTTATTCGCAGCCTGCGATGGATCAGGCCCAAGCACTGGCTTACCTGCTCAATGGTCAGCCACTGGGCGAGGGCGAAAGTAACAACAATACCATGCTGGCCCAGTTTCTGTTGTCGCAGAGTATAGACCGCAGTAAGGGTTACCTTGCCAAAGCGGGCGAAACGATAGGGTTCCAGGATGTGAATCTGGCGGCCAAGGGGAGCGGAGATGATACTCAGGTCGAAGTGTCGGGTTATCTCACACCCAGTGTTCAGGTCAGTTATCGGGTTGGAGTGTTTGCGTCGCTCAGTGAGGTCGCGGTGCGCTATCGGATATTTTCAAAGTTTTATATTGAAGCCACCAGCGGTTTGTATAAAAGTATTGATCTGCTTTATAAGTTTGATTGGGACGAATAATGCGCCGCTTTTTGTTGCTACTGATGCTGTGTGCCTCGGGCGCTGTGGCAGCGGCTGAACCTCAGCCACTGGAGATCCGGGTGACTGCTGGTGCCGACCCCTATGTGACACAGCTGCTTGAACTAGCACTGTCTTACCAACCCAGACCCGTGATATTAAAACCGGTTGCCGGGATCCCAACGCAAAGTCGGGCAGTGCGATTGCTTGGTAAGCCGTCGGGCATTGATGTATTTTGGTCGGTCACCAGTCGGGCGCGTGAACAGCAGGCGCTGGCCGTGCGTATTCCGCTGGTAAAAGGCCTGCTGGGGTATCGCGTGTTATTTATTGCAGCCAGCCGGGCCGCCGATTTTGTCGATATTAAACACTGGGGGCAGTTACAGCCTGTGTTGTTTGGGCTGCGCCACGACTGGCCAGACAGAGTGGTGTTTGAGCTTAACGGGTTACAGGTGGTGGCATTTCACGACACCGCAAAGGCGATGAGTATGCTCAGCAGCAAGCGCCTGGATGTGGTGCCGCTGGATATACTCGCCGCGGGCGATTTCTCTTCGCGCAGCGATATTATGGTGCAACCTCAGCTGCTGATCCATTACCCGTCAGCCGTCTATCTGTTTGTAGATAAAGCCAATACATTACTCCACGCATTATTGCAACAGGGCCTTGAACAGGCAATTGCAGATGGTTGCTTCGAGTGGCTGTTTCGCCGTCACTTTGCGAGGCAGCTTGAACAGCTGGATCTGGCAGGGCGCACACGACTGAATTTATCGAATCCGACTTTGTCTGCCGAGACACCTTTGTCACGGAGCGAACTGTGGTATCAACCAGGAAAATACAATGACAATAATAACACGCAAACCAACAAGACTGAGCATGGCAGCCCTGTTGCTCCTCACCCTCACTGCCTGCCAGTCAAGCCCTGAACTGGCCAGTACTGATAAGACATCCTCAGCGTTAACTGGCCTATCTCCCGCTGACATCATTGCACAGGCCAGCGAGACGGACTGGCGCACTGTCGAGCCGGAGCATATCCTCAAAATCACCCTGCCAGGTGGCCCGGTTTATGTTGAGCTGAATTCAGAGCTTGCACCGGGACACGTGAGCAATATCAAAGCGCTGGCACGCGAAGGTTTTTATCAGGGGCTGTCGATATACCGGTTTGTTGAAGGCTTTGTCGCACAGGGGGGAGACCAAAGTGATGAGAAGCGCCCTGTAATCGGTAAAAAAACCATCCCTGGTGAGTTTTATCTGGAAACGGCCAAGCCTTTGGAGATCACGAGCTTAAACCTGGTCGACGGATATGCACCACGTAGCGGGTTTTTACATGGATTTGCTGTGGCACAAAACGACAAGGGGACACGCACCTGGCAGACTCACTGCCCTGGCGCCTTTGCCATGGCACGGCAGAATGATGCCGACAGCGGCGGGACTGAGTTCTACTTTACGCTCACCGCACAGCGTTATCTGGATTTAAATACCACGGTTTTTGGCCGGGTGTTAGCGGGTATGGAGCATGTTCAACGATTACAACGACAGCCCCAGGGCAACCTGCCTTTTAACCCTATTCTGGCGGTTGAGGTACTGGCGGACATTGAGAAGACGGACAAACAGCGTTTTCGGGTATTTAACACCGAAAGTCGTGCTTTTCGGGCTTTGCTTGCTGCGCGTAAAAACCGTCCGGAAGCCTGGTTTTTACACCAGGCCAATCACACCGATGTGTGTGCCGTTAACGTGCCGGTACAGGCCTTTACTGGCGATTGATCCGCACGTTGAAGGCGGTCTGATTTTGCTCGCTGGAGCGAAATGGATTGATATCCAGGCCGCCACGGCGGGTATAACGGGCGTATACTTCCAGCTTACTGGGGTTGAGCGCGCGCAGCAGATCGCAGTAAATGCGCTCAACACACTGCTCGTGGAACTCGTTATGATCGCGAAATGAGATCAGGTAACGCAGCAGCGACTCCCGACAGATTTTTGCGCCCTCATAACGGATCACGATACTGGCCCAGTCTGGCTGTGAGGTGATCAGGCAGTTCGACTTAAGCAAGTGGCTGTGCAGGGTTTCACTGACCGGCTCGTCGCTTTGCAGCGCCAGCAGGCCATCGCGCGGGCTATAATCATCTACCGTGATATCTAACTCATCGATACAATCGCCCGGCAGCGCTGAAAATGGCAGGCAATCGTGGTCGTCGGGGCCATACAGCGTCACTGCCACGTCGCATTTAGCTGCTGCGGATAAATCTTGTTGCAAGGCATCGCGTACGGCATCAAAGCTGTCAAACTTGCTCTGATTAAAACTATTCAGATAGAGCTTAAAGGATTTGGACTCGATAATGTGGCTGCTCTGACAAGGGAATACAAATCGCGCGATAGCCACCTGAGGTTTGCCTTTTGAGTTCAGCCAGGACAACTCATAGCCGTGCCAGATGTCTTCACCAAAAAACGGCAATGCCTGCTCGTCTACGGCTATCTGATCGCGGTTGAGTTTACGGGCGATAGGGTGCAGCAGGCTGGGGTCATACTGACTGGCGTATTCTGTGGTTTTACCCAGCACAGAAGCTTTTAACTCCGGGGCGTTATTGTAGTCTGTCATGTTGATCCATTAGTAGTTACAATGGCAACGATTATAGCGAATAATGAGCGAGAATAGCAGTATGAGCGTGCGCACTTTGATCCTCGAACTTCACGAAAAATTTGCCAACTCGGTGCAGCAATCCCAGGGCCACTGGCCGCTGATCCAACATGACGAACAATGGCCCAGCCCGTGCGAAACCGGCGAGCCAAGGGGTGATGGTTTGATAGCCTGGCAGGTAGTGCCAAGAACTCCGGGCGGTGACTTGAATGCGCTGGCCAAAGCACTGGACACCCAGTTTAGCGCTGAACTGAATGACTTTTACGGCTCGGTTTATGGCGGCAATATACTGCTTATGCTGGAGGGAGAAGAAGTTGAGTTGTTGCAGGCCTGGAACGAAGCGGACTTTGAGCGTTTGCAGCAGAATATCACAGGCCATGTACTGATGAAGCGCCGCCTAAAACAAGCTGATACCGTTTTTATTGGCCTGACCGCACAGGAAGATGTATTGATCACTGTGCAGCTGAGCAGCGGAGAAGTGTGCCTTGAGCGTGTCGGCAAGGCACCACATTCCGTGCTGGCGCCGAGCCTGAGCGCATTCCTGAGCCAGTTAACGACACAGTTTTAAAGACCTGCCGGGTGATGCCCTCATCACCCCTTACTGAAAGTCCCAGGAAATATTAGAGACCAGTTCGCAGGCATTACACTTAAAATCGAAAATCCCAAACCAGGGTTCCTCCAATGCCCAGTGCTCACCGCATCCCGGGCACTTACGCGCCTTTTCCTGTGCCAGACTCTCGCCACCAACCCGGTATAAGTAGTAATAAACGGGCTTTTTGGTGAGATAGCGGATCCGCTTACTCAGGTCCAGCCCGCGACGGGTCAGATCACTGTCCAGGCTGGTAAGCTCGTTCAGAGCGGCAAACTCGCAGCGTGTGGCACCATTGATCTGGATCTGATCACAGGCTTGCCAGTCTTCCTGCCATTTGATTAATGCCTTGTAATCCCCGTTGGCGATGGCCGGGATTGTGTATAGCGGAACTGGCTGAAAATCGTCGCCACAATACAACGGGCTACAGGTGTGTACGTAGGTGGTGTAGAGAATAAAACTGGACGGAGAGTGGCACTGATCGGCGCCATTGGCGTGAATATCCTGACCAATCACTTTCACTTTCGGGGCCAGCAATCCCGCCTGTTGCAGTTGCTCTATGGCATGTTTGACAAAAGGACTATGATGCAGCGGATGCAAAGAGTCTTCAAGTGGACACATCACCCGGGTGATAAAGAACCCTTCCTTCAGCACGGTGGGGAATTCATCACCGATGATTTGGCCATTGAAACGCAAGGCATTAACCAGCCGGTTGATGGCCTGCTCGGCCAGTTCCAGAGTGGTGTCCTGGTAACAGTCAAACGTGAGATCAACCACAAACATATTAGCGAGACTCCAGCAGGGCGAGTAGTTTGTCCAGCTTAGCTTCAATGCGGTCCAGCTGAGTTTGGCCCGTTTCCTGGCTTGGCTGCGCGGCTTGCTCAGTTTGTTGTTCAAGTGTTGATAACAGCTCAGGGTTATTTTTGTACGCCGTCAGTCCCGCAATGATCAGGGGCATGGCGACAGGTTCTGCCAGTTTGGCTTTGGTGGTGGCAACGGTGGGGGTTTTGCCTTGCGCAACGAGTGCGGTAATTGCGTTCAAAACTGCAGGATGCATAAAGCGGCCTCTGGAAAATAAAACTCACTGCATTGTATCACCTTAGCCGCCGGAACATCACCAGTAAAACGAGGCCCAGCTCAGCGCGCGGCAGCATGAAAGATGGAGTAAAGCACCAGTGACAGGCAGGGAGCAGACGTACGTGGTATTTTACCGGATATGCTTGCGCGCTACCTTATCGTTGGTGGCCCCTTATCGCAATCGTGCGTCAAGTTCGTCAATGACCTCACTCCACTCAGCATCCTCTCTAAGTGATTCTTCAATAAAGTGTTTTTGTCCTTCATTCCAAAATGGCGCTTCTGCCAGCAGCATATCACTGGGCAGGCTGTGCTGACTAAAAAATGCTTCCATACCGGCATTGCTGTTGTCCAGCCCGAGTTGAGCAAATAAGTTTTTCAGATTATGTGCACTGGTGTCCATATGCCCCTCTTATTGTTTGAAAAGTGCGCTATAACTATAGTAGATTTACGACACCGACCTAGTAAATTTTGTCGGATAATCACAACAACAAGACAAGGAAACGCCATGAATAACCCGGCCCCCAGCGCACAATTAACCATTAAACACTTACTCCCTGAAGACAGTACCGTAGCGGCCAGCCTGCTCTACAGGGCATACCATGATGATAAGTTATTTAAAGATGTTCTGGGTGGCTCGGATGAGCAAACCTATGAGTCACGTTTACGAGCACTGATCCGTGAAGAGTTGTCTTGTTTTGGCCAGTCGGCCCAACCTTTGATTGGGCTATATCAGGAACATGCTCTGCTTGCAATTGCCTGCGTGTTTGAAGCGCAAACTGAGCTGCAAGCATCGCGTCGCTGGGACTGGCGGTTAAGATTGATGATGAGTGCCGGGTATCTGCAAACGCAACAATTAATAGACAAGGAAAAAACCATTCGAGAAGCGCTGGCGGATCAGGGACACTATTATTTTTTATCCTTTATCGCGGTTGAGCCACATTATCAGAGCCAGGGGTTGGGGCATCATTTGTTGGACGCTTTGGACGAGTTGGTCAAAGAAAACCCCCTTGCAAGTGGCTTGGGTGTGTTTGTCTCAGAGGCTGTTCAGAATACTTTCTTTCGCCAGCATGGGTATGAAAAACTTCGGGTTTTAACCTTTAAATCAGTTCAGGGTGAATTGCTGTTTAAGACTAGAGCCGCCATTATGGAAAAAGACCTGTGAGACTTTTCTCACATGGATGTAGGTGAAGGCGTTTTAGGCCTAGTGCTTTAACCCTTATTAGAAGTGTAAGTATTTGTATTTTATAGATTCGTTTTTTATTTCAAGTAAATTACAAAAAAAGCAGGCGAAAAAGCGTCTTTTTCATTGTCCAGAATTGCGTAAACTTAATCATGTTCAAGGACGGAAGGACACCAGCGCCAGGTAGCGGTGAAACGGACGGAGTCAGGAAGGCTCAGGATAACATCAGGAAGATGTTAGTCAAAGGAAGGTCAGGAGCGCTTAGGATAAGCGAAGCGGACGGAGTCAGGAAGGCTCAGGATAGCATCAGGAAGATGTTAGTCAAAGGAGTGTCAGGAGCGCTTAGGATAAGCGAAGCGGACGGAGTCAGGAAGGCTCAGGATAGCATCAGGAAGATGTTAGTCAAAGGAGTGTCAGGAGCGCTTAGGATAAGCGAAGCGGACGGGGTCAGGAAGGCTCAGGATAGCATCAGGAGGATGTTAATCAAAGGAATGTCAGGAGCGCTTAGGATAAGCGAAGCGGACGGGGTCAGGAAGGCTCAGGATAGCATCAGGAAGATGTTAGTCAAAGGAATGTCAGGAGCGCTTAGGATAAGCGAAGTGGACGGGGTCAGGAAGGCTCAGGATAGCATCAGGAAGATGTTAATCAAAGGAATGTCAGGAGCGCTTAGGATAAGCGAAGTGGACGGAGTCAGGAAGGCTCAGGATAGCATCAGGAAGATGTTAATCAAAGGAATGTCAGGAGCGCTTAGGATAAGCGAAGCGGACGGAGTCAGGAAGGCTTAGCATAACATCAGGAAGATGTTAGTAAAAGGAATGTCAGGAGCGCTTAGGATAGGCGAAGAGGACTGAGTCTGGGAGACTCAGGACACAAAGGGACGTTGTTTATAAAAGGAATAGGGAATAGAAGTCGAAAGGTGCGAAACAGTTCACATCGGCCGACAAAGGATGTGCTTGGATGCGGTAAGGATATCTACAGGATGTAACCTATCGGATGAAGTCAGGGAAGAAGATCGGGTGTGTCAGGATGTATACCCGTTCAGGGGATGATGAAGCTTGGCGGCTTGCTAGTTTGTTGTAGGCAGAGGTATCGGATACCTCCCAGGAAATTCGTCAGATTGGGGCGTAGCACAAGGGTTACGCCTTGGTTTTTTTATTCAGTTAACACTATATATTACTATCACGCCTTTACTTCATCTTACATCTCAGCCCCACGTTAATCATTCTTAAATGAACACAAATCAGCCCATTCGGTGCGGTGGAATATCCATTTTCTTAAGACGCAGGTTTTCAAGGTGCATAGTACCGGTATAGGCACTTTGCTGATCTGAGCTGAACTCAAAGGCAAATTGACTTTTTATTCCCAGCCTGCCATTGCTCAGCACTGCGAGCCTGCGTTTAACACAGGCGACACTGAGTAGTTGGACATTGAGTTTTTCAGCTTGTCCAACTGCATGCTGCTGTGCCGCTTCTGCTATCTGGCGGCCAAACCAAAAAAACGCAATGACTGCGCCAATAAGAATAAAAAGCCAAAGAGTGATCATCGTTTAAATAGCCTGCCTATTGCTCTGGACAGTGTTTCACTGCGATTTTCTGTTCTAAGTAGAGCTAAGACATGTGGGCGCAGTGTAGGAATTGCAACCAGATCGGCGAAAATGCTTTCAAATAAGCCGTCCACTTCAGTGTTGTGTGCGGCACAATCCATTAGTTTGACAAGCCTAAGTGAGTCGGTCAGTGTCTCCCAGCAACGTCCTGTAATGGTCAGTTGCAGATCAGCCTGTGTAGAGAGTGGGGAATCCAGAATAGTGTCTACGGCGTCAGCAATCAGCCCCAGGCTATGGCTACCAGATAAGGCTCTGAGGTGGTTAATACTGGCTGTCAGGTCCTCGCTATCTACTGCCGTTTTCAGGCCGCTAAGCAAGTGCTCGGTCAGCTCAACGCCAATGGCCACGTGCTCCAGCATGGCAGCCAGAGGAGATTGCACTTGTGCGGGAAGGTGTGACCAACAGGCTTTCAAATTATTACGATTGCTGCCGTGCTCCAGGCGCATAGCAAAGTCGGCCAGGCCCTGCACCGCCAGGTTTTGCCACTGATCCAACCCCAGCTTTTGTGCAAAATACAATTCGGCATATTCATAATATTGCGACGCCGGACGTTTGAGTTCAGTTTTCAGTAAAGCATTAAACGCGGCCAGTTTATTGGCGTTAGGCGCATATACATAAGGGTTGTTATCTAGTTTGCCTTGCGCCGCTTCGCCGGTGAGCTGAGTGCCTAACGCATCAATCACCATAGAGGCAAAGTGGTCACGGCTGGCGGCAACCAGCTTGCTCTGTTCATCCAGCGGCAGTTTCAGAAACCACACGTATGGGTCCTGGGTTGCCTGGTTGTCCCAAAACTGGATAGCCAACAGGGCGTGACCAGCGAGCGGATAAGGGTAGGGCACCTGAGTGGTTTCAATTTGCGCAAACTGCTTTTTATCGATTTTGGTTATGCGACGGCCAATATCATAGGCGCGCCATTGCGTGCCGGCTGAAGTCAGTAGTTCACCTAAAGTCGTAATTTGCGCTGTCATTTTCATCTCACTTTATTGCGTTGAGGCGCGATTATAACGTTATTCTTGGTCACTGATAAGGGTGACCATAAAGATACAAACGCCCGGGTTTGATGGGGTATAATGGGGTTTTTGTATTTGTGTGAGGAAGCACTATGGATCACCCTCTATGGCATTTGCTCGATGAGCTGGAGCACACGCTGCGCGAGGCTGAGCTTTGGCAGGCGGAGCCAGTCCCGGCGCAGGCGTTATTGTCTGTGCAGCCATTTTGTTGCGATACATTACGTTTAGAGCAGTGGTTGCAGTTTGTTTTTATCGTTAAGATGCGTGCACTAATACAAAGCGACGCAGCCTTGCCAGCCAATATGGCCATTGCCCCTATGGCAGAAGTCAGTCTTGCACAGCACCCACAGTTAGCTGTATTACTGAGTGTACTGCAACGTTTAGACGCGGCTGTTTCGGAGTCGGCCCCATGTTAGAAATCGTTTATCAGGATGAGCACTATGTGGCCATCAATAAGCCATCGGGTTTGCTGGTTCATCGCTCGTATTTAGACAAGCGTGAGACGCAGTTTGCGATGCAGATGCTCAGAGATCAACTGGGGCAGCATGTCTTCCCTGTCCACCGGCTTGACCGTCCCACTTCGGGTGTTCTGCTGTTTGCACTGAGCTCAGAGGCCGCGCGCGATATGAATCAGGTGTTTATCGACGGGAGCGTGCAAAAGCGTTATCTGGCTTTGGTCCGTGGCTTCGCACCAGCAGACGTCTATGTCGATAAACCTCTGAAAGAACAGTTGGATAAGATTGCCGACAAATTCGCGGATCAGGATAAAGCCCCTCAGGAAGCACAGACTCAGTTCAATTGTTTGCACCAGGCAACGCTGAATATCCCGCTGGGTAAATACCCCAGCATTCGCTATTCTTTGGTGGAGTGCTTTCCTAAAACGGGCCGTAAACACCAGATCCGGCGTCATCTGAACCATCTTAATCATCCTATTATTGGGGATGTTAATCACGGAGATAACAAGCAGAACCATTTTTTTCAGGATCATTTTGGCATTCGCCGCCTGATGTTGTTTGCAACTGAGCTGAAGTTTTTGCATCCTTATAGTCAACAACCCATCACTATTCGCGCCAGTCTGGGAGAAGAAATGTTGAACCTGTGCAAACAGCTGGGCTGGCCAGACACCGAAAAGGACTACCAATAATGGCATCATTTACACTTTTTGTTGGCTCGGTATTTGGCAACGCTGAGAATCTGGCAGCAGAGGTTAAAAAAGACATTGAGCAGCAAGGTCACAGCGCAACCATTGCTGAGCCGCTGACTCTGGAGCAGGTGAAATCTGCAGAAAACTTACTGTTTATTTCCTCGACTACCGGACAAGGCGATATCCCGGAAAATCTGCTACCTTTAATATTGCAAATGCAAAGTCAGTTTCCCATGCTGACGGGGAAAACCGTAGGGGTTGTTGCCCTGGGTGACAGTAGTTACGGTGACACCTTTTGTGGTGCTGGACGCCAGATAGACGCCTTGATCCAGGAGCTCAACGCCACAGTGACCGAACCTCGGCTGGATGTAGACGCGTGCGAACACTTTGAGCCCTATGAAGCGGTAGCCCCCTGGCTGCAAAAGTGGCTGCAACATTTTTGATGAGTTCACGATGAGTAGTATAAAAGCCGCTGATGTCAGCGGCTTTTCTATATCTAAATAGGCTATGAGCTTTTCACATCAACAGTCAGTTTTAACTTCTGGCCTGGCTGAAGATATTTCTGACCAGCAAGCTTATTCCACTTCACAATTTCACTGACGGTCAGGTTGAACTTGGCCGCGATCCGTGCCAGAGAATCCCCTTTGCGAACCTTGTAGGTAATGGTGCGCTCCGTGGTATTCGCGACGGGCTGAGAGGTTGTCTGACTCTGATAAATGGTGAGCTTCTGCCCGAGCTTCAGTACGGCATTGGCCTTCAGTTTGTTCCATTTAGCAAGCTGCGCCACAGTAACGTCATATTCACGGCTGATATCCCATAAGGTATCTCCGCTGGTAACCGTATGGGTTTTCTTGCTGCGCGTAGCCTTGTTCGCTGCACTGCGTACCGCATCCGGTAAATGTTCACTTTGCAACTCGCCATCGCTCAGTGGAACCAGCAGCTTTTGGCCAACCCGGATCATGTGTGAATCCAGTTTGTTAAGCGAGCGAATCGCACTGGTGCTGGTCGAAAACTTCCTGGCTATGACAGACAGGCTATCACCACGGGCGACCGTGTAGTATTGCCAGCGCAGACGATCTTTGACTGGCGTATTAGCCAGGCGAGTCTGGAATATGTCTATTTTATCTGCCGGCAGTAACAAGGTGTGTGGACCGTTCGGATCGGTTGCCCAGCGGTTAAAGCCTGGGTTCAGGCGATATAGTTCAGTGAGTGACATATCGGCCATTTCGGCTGCGAGTGCCAAATCGATTTGCGAACCCACTTCGACGGTATCAACGACCTGTGCGTTGATGATCTTATTCCACTTAACACTGAACTCGTCCTGACGTTTCAACAGATCAGACAATGCCAGCAGCTTAGGCACATAGGCGGTGGTTTCGCGTGGCAGGTCCAAAGACCAGAAATCAGTGGGCAAGTGCTTTTTACGATTCTTACGAATGGCCTTGAGCAGTCGGCCTTCTCCAGAGTTATAAGCGGCAATGGCATTGAGCCAGTCGCCTTCCAGAGTTTTATGCAGGTAAGTGAGATAGTCCAGCGCCGCGCGGGTTGACTGAACGATGTCGCGACGACCGTCGTACCACCAGTTTTGCTTGAGGTCGAAGCGCTCGCCGGTTTGTGGCATAAATTGCCAAATTCCAGATGCGCTGCGGTGAGAATACCCGAACGGATCGAAGGCACTTTCTACGATTGGCAGCAGGGCAATTTCAATCGGCATTTCGCGTTTCTCTACTTCTTCAACAATATAGTAAAGATAAGGCTCGGCGCGTTTTGAAATACGATCCAGATACGCCTGGTGGCGCTGATAATAGTTGCGCTCGGCGACCACAGGACGGTTTTGCGGCACATCAATAGACAGCTGATAGCGGATCCGCTCCCAAACGTCGTCAAACACCGGTGGCGGCTCATCGGCTTCCACGGGTTCCTGAATGGCACTCATCAGAGTGTCGCTGATCTCGGCCGGACTGGCATGATCCAGTTGTTCGGCTTGTTCAATTGTCGGGCTGTCGAACGTGGTTTGACAGCCGCTCAGCAGTGCTGATACTAACAGCAGCAAGAGAGGCTTTTTCATAAAACTCGGTCATTGATCCATGGTCAGGGTACGGTGCCGCAGAAAAATCCACAGCTAAAACCCGTCAATGTTAACTGTTTCGTTGCAAAAATTAAAGCAGTGCCTAAAAATTATCCTTCCACTTTCTAAGCGCGGCAAACTTTTGCCAGTCTTCACTGCACTCGGTCTGCATGTCGGTCGGCATAGTGTCCAGCATGTGAGGCAGGCTTGCCCGCACAAAAGGGTTGATGCTCAACTCACGTGCAATAGTGGTGGGGAGTGTCGGCTGCGTTTGTATGCGTTGTTGCTCGCCCCATTGCTGCCACTGGGTTATGTCTTCATTCTCTGGCTCTACTGCTGCGGCAAACGCCAGGTTGGCCTGAGTGTATTCATGTGTGCAGTAAATTTGGCATTGCGGGGGCAACTGGGATAGTTGTTGTAATGACTGCCACATTTGCTGCGGGCTGCCCTCAAACAAGCGGCCACAGCCTGCGCTGAACAGAGTATCGCCGGTAAATGCCAGCTCAGGGGTCAGGTAGCAGATGTGATCCAGCGTGTGCCCGGGTGTATGAGCAATGGTAAAATCCAGCCCGGCAATGGTCACCCTATCACCGTCATTCAAAGGGTGTGTGATGCCATTAAAGGGCGTATTTTGCGGACCATATACCGGCAGCTCACCATAGTGTGCGCACAAAGAGGCGATACCATCGGTATGATCCCAGTGATGGTGTGTAACCAGGATCCCCGCTAACTGCTTCTGCTGTGCCGTGGCGAATTTAATGACAGGCTCACTTTGCCCCGGGTCAACAACCCACATCAGATTGCTATCTGGCGGACATATTGCCCAGATATAATTGTCACTGAAGGCCTTGATGGGGTGGATCTGCACTGCGACTTGCGCCATAACTCATTGCTCTATAAAGTGAAGGTGTAACTAGTATAGCGAGTACATATCATGAAACCAGCTCTAAGTTTTCAGCAAGGGCCCAAACCCTATCAGTGGCAGGATTTTCCACATGGTGACTATGTGCGTGCAGGCATTGAGCGGCGAATGGCTAGCTGGTTACCACGCATGTTTGGTTACCATATGCTCAAACTGGGCTGCCTGAGCGGCCAGCTGAACACTTCACAAAGCCCTATCAGCCATCAGATCTGTGTTGCACCTGAGGGAGAACATGTCGGGGTATTGGCTGAAATTGACGAGTTGCCTTTCTACGAACATAGTGTAGACGCCTGCATTCTCAGTCAGTGTCTGGAATATCATTCTGACCCCCATCATATCTTGCGGGAGGCACATCGTACGCTGATCCCGGGTGGCTATATCGTGATCAGTGGGTTTAATCCATTTAGCTTGTGTGGTTTGGCACACCTGTTGCCTTTTAGCAAAGAAAAGCTACCCTGGTCCGGGCGCTTTTTTACGCCATCCCGGGTTAAGGATTGGCTGGATCTGCTGGGCTTTGAAATTCTTGCTGATGAGCGCTTTGTCCATGCTTCACTGGCAAGAGGCTCACGTTTATCACGTTTTGCGCCCTGGCGACGCTTTTGTCGACATTATATGAAGCCCATGGGTAGTGTCTATTTGCTGGTGGCCCGAAAACGGGTTGCGCCTTTAACGCCGATTAAGCCCAAATGGCATGCCCGTCCCAAATGGACGCCAGCAGTAAAAGGGGCGCGACTGAAACACAGCCGCAACCAGGAACAAGGTTAGACGGCTATTCGCTCTGGTAGCCGGTATCTTCCAACAGGTCGTTGCCACCGGCGGCGTCGCGGGCCAGATCATCAACCAGTTCGTTGTACTTATTACCAGCATGTCCCTTGACCCAGCGCCATTCAATGGTATGACGCTGCACGGCAGCATCCAGGCGTTGCCATAAGTCGACATTTTTAACCGGTTTTTTGGCGGCGGTTTTCCAGTTCCGTTTTTTCCAGTTTGCCAGCCAGGATTCAATGCCCTGTTTCACATACTGGCTGTCGGTATACAAAATTATCTGGCAGGGGCGCTTGAGGGTTTCTAGAGCGACAATGGCTGCCAGCATCTCCATGCGGTTGTTAGTGGTGAGCCGATATCCGGCGCTGAGGGTTTTTTCATGGCCCTGATAACTGAGGTACACACCATAGCCGCCGGGTCCTGGATTGCCTAAGCAGGAGCCGTCGGTATAGATCTCTACGGATTTTTGCACGAATTCGCCTGTTTTTATGTAAAATACTCCAATAGACGCTAACCATAGCAAAGTTAGGCAATCGACGATATGCATAAAAGACAAATAGTACTGGATACAGAAACCACGGGCATCGACCCCAAAGAAGGTCACAGGATCATTGAGATCGGGTGTGTGGAATTAGTGAATCGTCGTCTGACCGGCAATAATTTTCACGTATATATCAACCCACAGCGTGGTATTGAAGAAGAAGCCATAGACGTTCACGGGATCACCAACGAGTTTTTGCGAGACAAGCCGTTTTTCCATCAGATTGCCCGGGAATTTTATGACTATATTCAGGGCGCTGAGCTGGTGATCCACAATGCCCCGTTTGACGTCGGCTTTATGGACCATGAGTTTGCTATGCTAAACCAGGGGTTTGCAAAAACCCATGATGTGTGTGAGGTCCTCGATACGCTGGTAATGGCGCGCAATTTGCATCCAGGTCAGAAGAATAGCCTTGATGCCTTGTGTCGTCGTTATGATATAGATAACTCTAAGCGTACACTGCACGGCGCATTGCTGGATTCCGAGATCCTGTCGGATGTTTATCTGGCCATGACGGGCGGTCAGAAGAAGCTTAATCTGGCGCAGCATAATGAACAGGCCCAGCAGGGCAGTGGTGGCACAATCCGTCGGTTAAGTGCCGAGCGTCCGCCGCTAAAAGTGGTGATGGCGAGTGCCGATGAGCTGGACGCTCATGAAGCGCGCATGGAGCTGGTCAACAAAGCCAGTGGTCAGAGTTTGTGGCAGCAATAACGGCTGCCAGGCTCAAAGTCAGTGTCAAAGAGAACGATTAATTTATATGGGGTAAGATAACATGCGGATCGGCTTAGCAGGATTGATGTTATTATATAGCGCGTTTTTCAGCGCGATGACGATGGCCGAAACACCGCAAATTACGCTGCTTGAGCGAGACGGTAAAATCAATGAAATCCCACTGCTGGATAACCGCTTTCGCATTGACCACAATGTAAAGAAAATTACTCTGTTGTTTTTTCGTGCACCCGGAACACCCGCTGTGGTGCTGGTTAAACCCGATGGCAGCAAGTATTACGCCACACACGCCATTGGTGATGAAAAACTCGAATGGTATGACGAAATAAGTTATGACCTGGTAATAGTGACGGATCCTATGCCCGGCCCCTGGCAGGTGTTAGGTCAGATCCGCCAGGACAGCCGGGTGATGGTATTAGGTGACATTGAATTACAGGTCGACCCCTTACCGCCGCTGATCTTTCGCGGTGAAATGCTGAAAATCCAGGGGCAAGTGACCAATGATGGCCTGCCTGTCGACATTGGTTATTTCCGCGATGTGGTCACCCTCTATGTGGAGTTTGTCAGTACCAATAATGATCAATATGCTAACTTTGGTGCGGGCACACAGAGTGTGGCCGAGTTTAAAGATGATGGCCGTGAGTTTGATGAGCGTCCGCTTGATGGCATCTTTACCGGCGAATTCCGGCTCAACTTCCCAGCCGGCGAGTGGCAACCTGAGTTCTTCATAGAAACCCCCATTCTCAAGCGCCGTGTAGTGAAAGAGCCCATCATTATTGCAGAACCGCCCTTTTCTTTTGACTTGATGCTGGCCGGGCCGGAAGAATTTGAGCACCAGCTGACTATCCGGCTGGCCTCAGAGGTGGTGAAGCCCGCAACCGTGATCTTCCAGGGCAAGATTTTATATCCCAATGGTGAAGAGCAAATGTTTACCCTCAATGGGGAAGAACGTTTATACCGGCAGCTGGCCATTAAGAATTATGACTGGGGAAGATATAGTGTGGAGCTGTCAGCCTTTGGCGAAAACATCAATGGCCGTGAATTTATGGCGCGCCTGCCGGATTATAACTTTGAAATAGAGCGGCCCATTGAAAAGGTGCCTGAATTGCCCGAATCAGAGCGACCAACCCAACGCACGGTCACGGTGCCGGAACCTGAGCCTGGGCTCAGTACTGGCGCAATCGTAGCCATCGTGGTGGTGGGAAATTTGTTAATTTTACTTCTGGGTTGGCTGGCTGTGCGTATTTTTGTACAGAAAAAGCCCATCAAGATCAAAATAAGCTTGCCCTTAGTCGGTAAGAAAAAGCAGTTAGATTTGGAAGAGTTAGAACAGGATAAAGAAAACTCGGGCAAACAGAGTTCAAAAAATGATAAATCAGCTGATATTTTGAACCTTTCGATGTCGGATGACTAAAAATCCCCGATTTTTTCAAAAAAGGTGTTGACTCTTAAGGGGGGCATTCGTATTATTCACGCCGCTGTCAGGGAGCACACCTGAACAGCAAGAGAACAAGATGCTGCGGAGTGGTAGTTCAGTTGGTTAGAATACCGGCCTGTCACGCCGGGGGTCGCGGGTTCGAGTCCCGTCCACTCCGCCACTTACTTTTTCTCTATAAGCGCACGCTGGAGTGGTAGTTCAGTTGGTTAGAATACCGGCCTGTCACGCCGGGGGTCGCGGGTTCGAGTCCCGTCCACTCCGCCAATCGCTTATCCTGTGCCGTACTTCTTTGGAGTGGTAGTTCAGTTGGTTAGAATACCGGCCTGTCACGCCGGGGGTCGCGGGTTCGAGTCCCGTCCACTCCGCCAACATCTTTAAGAAGTACACCGAGCTAAACCATCGTGGAGTGGTAGTTCAGTTGGTTAGAATACCGGCCTGTCACGCCGGGGGTCGCGGGTTCGAGTCCCGTCCACTCCGCCATCTAGCCAGGGTTTAGTTTGGATTATCAGATTCAATGTAATCTGAGTTTATGACAAAACGACGTCATTAACATCGTTATTTACTCGTGGAGTGGTAGTTCAGTTGGTTAGAATACCGGCCTGTCACGCCGGGGGTCGCGGGTTCGAGTCCCGTCCACTCCGCCAACATTTTAACGAGTAAAAAATTGCATTATATCTCTGCGGAGTGGTAGTTCAGTTGGTTAGAATACCGGCCTGTCACGCCGGGGGTCGCGGGTTCGAGTCCCGTCCACTCCGCCATTTGATATAAGCATAAAAAGTCATACCACTGCGGAGTGGTAGTTCAGTTGGTTAGAATACCGGCCTGTCACGCCGGGGGTCGCGGGTTCGAGTCCCGTCCACTCCGCCACTTTTTATAAAGTTCAGTAAAACCCCTCCTGGTTATACTAATTCAGATTTCCTACTAAAATTATAATTTTTAAATGTACGTCTGGTTCAAACCAAAGCCTTTTATAAGACTCTAAATTAGAAATCTTTAATGTCGATTTGCTTGCACTATTAAACTTATCATAGCTATTGCGCTTCAACATATTATGCAAAAGGGTTGGGTGACTCTCGTGCTAAAAGTCCCAACAAGTTGCTTTTTTATTTCAGTGGTGAAGTAGCACAACAGTACAGGTACGTGTTATCTCTTACCCCTAGCCAAAAGTTAGCAAAATGGGACTTTATAGGGGGTTGTTTGTATTGGCGTGTGGCTCTTCGTGCATTGATGTAATAATAATCTACTACCAGTTATTTACTTAGAATTTATTCCATGAGACGATAAAGTCATTGTTTTATAGTCCATTTTTCGTTTTTTTCCGATATTTTGGAAGGGAAGAAATGAGCGGTTGCCAAATCGCAGCAGAGGGTATAATGAACGGCATTTATTACAGGAATACATGTACGAATATACCCAACTGGGTAAGTAACACGCATGAACGTCATCCAGTCGGGTACGCATATGAAACAGATACTCATTTTGTTCATTTCTATGGCAAGGAAAAAAGTCTAAATACAATTTCTGTTGGGCTTACAGTTATTGAAGCGAAGTCAGGTACTTTAAATGAATGGGTTACTAGAGTATTTGGCGCTGAGGGTATAAAAAGTATGTCCTTACCTATCGGGAGTTCAATTCAAGGTATATGACGCCCTTCGTTGTACTACGATGAGGATATTGAGAAAGCTCTTGATATAGACCCTTTTGAAAAAAGATCTGCTGAGCAAGCATTGAGAGTACTTATAGAGAAGTTAGACGATATACTTTTATACGTAGAACCTGATATCAATGGTTTAAATTCCTATGGTCACAAAAGTAGAGAGCTTTTAATTTTAGCATGTACTGAGGTTGAAAACTCTTGGGTTTCATTGTTTAAAAAAGCCAGCATACAGCCAGAAAATGGTCGGATGTATACTACAAAAGATTACGTTAAACTATTACCCAAAGCATGCCTAAATGAGTTTGAAATAGCTTTTAAAAATTATAGTTGCTTGAGGAAATTTCAACCATTTTCAAACTGGGCAGTAGCTAATCCCACGAGATCACTGCCATGGTATGATGCATATAATAAGACTAAGCATGATCGTGCTACTTCATTTAATGTAGCTATACTAGAGAATGTGATGGATGCAATTGCCGCAAATGTAGCTATGTTTTGTGCTAAGTATGGACCATTTAGTTTGTTTCGGGGAAGTAACACACTCTCTTCTCTAGTTAATCAGCATCTTAGTATTAACCTGAAAAATAGTGATTTTACAACGTACTACATACCTAAGATTACATTGCCAGAGGGAACTAAAAGGGACCTTTTTGTATATGACCGTTATCGAGAAGGCCATCATAATGGCTGGAATGTACAACCTCTTGTAATTTAATAAAAATATTTTAGTAATATGCACAATGTCCTCCATTGGTGTTCCCACATAAAGTTGCATCCGTGATTGAGCTACTAACCACGGTCACGTTGGTATTGCTCACGCTCACAAATACTAGCCAATCACTCTAGGTCGGTATTAAAAGCCCTTGTGCTTTGTTGTTTCAGTCTGACAAGCCACATAGCGAGATCAGTCAGGTACATCTATAGTATCAGCAAGGCTTAGTTTATTGTCGTGAAGCAAAATGCACTGGACCTTGTTTTTATTGATGCTGTTTGGGTGGACACTGGTGCATGCTACTGTGCCCATTCGTATCGCAACCGGTGAATACCCGCCATTTACCGGCAGCCAACTTGTTGACGATGGTTTTGTTAATCATCTCATTCGCCAGGCGCTTGCAAGAGAAGGCCTGGAGGCCGAATTTGTCTATTTGCCCTGGAAGCGCAGTTTTCAGGCTGCTCAGCAAGGGCAATATGATATGGCGTCTTACTGGGTTTGCGAACACGAATATCAGCAGCACTTTTATTGCAGCGATGAGCTTTACCGGGGTCAGCTGTTGCTTTATTTTCGTGCCGATACACCTTTGCCGCAGTGGCAAACCATAGATGACCTTAAGCCTTATCGCATTGGTGCGATTTTAGGGTATGAATATGTGCCTGAGTTTCGCAAGGCAATGGAAGCAGGCGATCTGGATGTGATCATGGTCAGCAATGACCGACTTAATCTAAATATGTTGCTGAACGACCGTGTCGACTTGATCTTGTTGAGTGATATCGCAATGCAAAGTCTACTCATTGAACATTTTCCATCTTTACACGTAGATAAAATCCGGGCGCATCCAATACCGTTTTTAGAATACCGGGCACATGTGTTGTTACCCAAATCATTAAAGGGCAGCGCGGCTTTGCGAACACGCTTTAATGCTGGCCTGGAAACACTCAAAGCGTCAGGTGAGTTCGAGCGTCAATGGCAACGGCTATTGCGGGGGGAGTTTGTACCAAAGCGTTAATAATTTGGCTAAGGTCAAATTAGCAAAAATTCTTTGTTGTCTTTGACAAGAGCGGAGCCGGAGCGTTGAAAGCAACGTAAACTCAAATTTTATCTGATTACTTATTAGGGACACTTTAAGAGTAAGATATATTTTATTAATATATTCATTATTTTATTTAAGGTGTTGTAATAAAGTGTTGCTGTGTTACTTTTTGATCAGTTTTTTGTAAGCAAAAGGAAATCAAAATGAAGTTAAATCTTAAGAAGAAAAGCATCAAATCGCTCAGTTCGGACAGCAAAAAGCTTCCTAATGCAGCAACGCCCGCTGTCGCTGGTGGTGCACATTCTGATTATGTATGTGAAACGGCTCAATATTGCAATAGTAATGATTGCTACACTAAAGCATGGATTGATAATTGTAACCCTCATCATTATACCTACCAAGGTACAGGGTGTTGCGAAACCACCCTATGTTAAGTGCAATTGAGTAACGCCATGTGTAAGTCATTGCTCAAATGGGAAGCTTCGCAACAGATTTAATTCCCGAAATGATTTTATCGGCACATAACAAACGCAGCAGGATCATCATTCGAGTGAGCCTGCTGTTATCATTTTTCCTCTATACACTGCGTTGATGCGCAATTCTCCAAAATCAGCCAACCGCGCACTTTTGCACTGTGGTTTAACTCTGGCTGGAATTCATTACCGGAAGCCTGACAGGGTCCAGTTAAACCCAGGGTTAGAGAGGTAAGCCTGTGTTAGAGCCAAATTTCGGCAAACTCGGTCTAACTCTTCTATTTGACGCTCAGCCGCTTAATATCCCCCTCTACCGACTCCATTTTGGCAATTAGCAAAGTGCCATCGGCGGCAATATCGTAATGCCACAACAGATTCTGCGTTTTCAGGAGCTCTGGCAGGGTATTGCCGTCAAGCGACATACGCCAGATATGATCCGTTTTTGACCAGGCGCTTTGCCAGTACAGGAAACCATCCCTCAGTCTGGGGTTCGTCACTTGGTGATAAGCTTGGGGCGCAAGTGATGCAAGTCGCGATTTATCTGACAGAGATTCAGCCAGATCTGTGACGCGATAAATGGTGGAATGTTTAAACACAAGCCAGTTTTGTGCTTGATAGTCAAACAGCAGCAGATCTGAACTGACGTTATAGCGGCGCTGTAATTGCCCGGACTTACCGTAGATCAGCACCTCGTGGCCGTCGGAGGCCCACAGGGTTTGGCTGTCCAGCCAGCCAAAATGGCTAAGCGAGTGCGATAACTGCGGGGTAAAGGTTTGCACCACACCCGAACGGTCAAGCAACAGCAAACGGGATTCCCGGTTAGCCAGAATATAGGCATTGTCCGGGCTCCAGGTGACAAAGTTGACGTATTCATCGCCGGTGTGATGAGTCAGCTGGATCACCCGATCATTGCTGTGCAGATAAATCTCGCAGGCACCGGTGCGGCGCGACATAAATGCCGTCTCGCCCAGGTTGTTGGTGACAGGCAGATAGTCATGACTTGAACTGGAAAAAATCGGCAGGTTGTCTTTGTCGCGGATATTCACCTGCCAGCTTTCGGCGGCACTGAAAATATCCCCCTGATTGTCCACACTCAGGCTGCTGAAGAGCCCTTGCGGCGTTGCAATGACCGGATACTCATGGCCGTCCCGGGTTGTGGCTATCAGGTTATGATGTTTGCTGCTGTCATTGGTGATCATGCTGTGGTGTTTTGGGTCGTAAGCAATCAGCCACACGGGGTAAGGCCAGCGCATTTGTACCTTAGCATCTAAGGTGATCAGTCGGGAGTGCAGGTTGGCATCTTTGATCAGGTAGTAAGTTTGCTCATCCCAGCCGCGCAGTGCGGTGATCAGCTTATCGCCTTTGTTCAACTTTAACGGGATAGGAATATATCTATTACTATCAATATTATACTGATAAGCATGCGTCCCTGTTTTATCGCGTACTGTTGCAATCAGCTGCGTGTCTGAGCGCCACGAGGGGGCCTGAATATGATAACAGGGCTGGTTCCGAGATTGGTGGAGCTGCTGGCCGAGTGAATTGACCACCAGCAGTCGACAGCCATCGCCCTGGTACTGCCAGAATGCCAGCCAGTCCTTATTTGGGTGCCAGGCTGGTTTTGCAACCCGGCTATCAAAACTCAGGTGCGCTTTGTGACCTCCCTGCTTATCGCTGATAATCAGGGTATTAAAGTCGTCAACGTAAGCCAGCAGAGGCTTGCTGGTGTGGGCGGCGACATCAAACTCCAGCCCCAGTTCATAGGTGATATCTTCAACATCATAGTGTGGCAGAGCTATGGGTTCTGGCGCTGAGGAAAAATAGGCGATGGCACTGAAGCAGGCGGTAACTATGGGTAATACCAGTAATCGTGAACGTTTTTTACCATTGGCGGCGGGCTCAGCCGCTGAGGGGCTCTGGACCTCGGTATACGCGTGTGTTTGTGGCTGACACAGCTCAACGGGGGCAATAAACACATAACCCCGTTTGGGCACTGTTTTGATAAAGCGAGGCTGTTTGGCACTGTCATTCAGAATACGGCGTAACTTGGTCAGCAATTGATACAGGCTATTGGATTCGACAATGGTATCTGGCCACAACGCCTTGCTCAGTGCATCCCGCGACAGTACCGTGTCAGGCGAAACGACAAAGAGCTCCAGAAGCCTGGCAACCTGAGGTTCAAGCTTAATGATCTCCTGGCTGTCTGGCGCGCGCAGTTCATCTTGACTCGCATCAAACTGCCAGAACAGAAAGTGATAGTACTGAGCGCGTGTGTAAGTCTCCCAGTTTGAATCCATCTTAGTCAGGCTACCTTATTTGTGTTTATCTGTTTGATTGGCGTGGTAATCGAGTCCATATCAGGTTCTGTCAATCCACTGCGGCTTTCGCAATCTAATGAGTGGCAATCAAATGATTATCCGGGTTTATGAGCTGAAATTAACCTAGTTCAGAACAAAGTCAATAATCATCAGCGCTTGATCATCCTTATTCAGGAAACTTTCAGCTTTTTTGCGACGCTTTTCTGCTGCAATGCGTGCAGTTACTCATATTGGGAGCAGTTATATGAAGCAATGTTATTGGGTCTTGTGCATCAGTGCCGTGTTGAACAGTCACGCACTGTGGGCAAATCAGGTCCGGGACGCTCAGATAGACCTCGATGGTCGTCTGGATGAAGCCTCCTGGCAGAGCGCCAGGCAGTTTACGCGTTTTTATCAGGTGGTTCCTGCCACCCTTACCGCCCATACCGATAAGGTGCATGCCAGGGTATTTAGCGATAAATCAGGTGTTTACATTGGTATTGTTAACTATCAGGATGAGGCGAGCAGGCAGAAGCAGTTTAATATTCAGGACGCCTTTATGCAGGCCGAATTCAATCGCATTGTCGTCGATTTTGCCGGTGATGGCAGTGGTGCCTATGAGTTCGCGGTAACACTGGGCGGTGGCACGCAGGATGCGGTATTGACCCCACAGCTGACCAAGGACAGCGACTGGGATGGTGACTGGCAGTCTGCGACGTTCGAGGCGGCGGATTTCTGGTCCGCCGAGGTGTTTATTCCCTGGCATACCGTGTCTTTTTATAACCCGGCGCACCATGTTGACAGCGCGCAAGGCGAAATCGGGATTTCTATTCAACTTTATGACCTGAGTAAAAATTATATCTATGCAAATCAAAAGCAAACAACCAGTAATAGCGACTTTTATCTGGGTATGCCCAAGCTGAAATCGGCCATCCCACAGCACAGCCAGCTGAGTTTTGTGCCTTATATTAGCCATCAGCAGCATTTTGCTGAGCAGGTGACTGATAACAGCGACAGCGATGCGGGCTTTGATCTGTTTTATAAACCCAATCACCACCAAAAGTGGTCGGTGGCGGTGAACCCGGACTTTGGTCAGGTGGACAGTGATGAGGTCGATATTAACTACAGCGCCGTTGAAACGCTGCGCAGTGACAAGCGGCCCTTCTTTACCCAGGATATAGGTGTGTTCAGTGTACAGGCATTGCAGGATACAAAGCTAATTCATACCCGACGGATTGGAGCCGGCAGCGATGACGGCAGTGAGTTTATTACGCCCATCGACCTGGCTACGCGCTTTGTCCATCAGGGCGAGACTATGCAGGTCGGCGCGTTTGCGGTCAAAGAAAATGATCTGGACAGTGACGCCGGAAAGCGCTTTTATGCGGCCCGGGCTAAATATCGACAAAAACACTGGCAGTCGGGTGTACTGGCCACTTATACCGATCGCCCCTGGCTGGCGCGTAATGCTAAGACTGTGGCCTGGGACAGCCAATATCAAAGTGCCACCTGGTCGTTTCAGGGGGCGCTACTGGCCAGTCAGGTGGCGCAATTGAGCAAACAAACGGGAAATGGTATATCAATGCAGCTGGGGTATCAGTTCTCGCCAAACACGACGTTGGAAGGACGCTATCTTAAGCTCAATGACCATTTTGATAACAGTGATTTAGGATATGCTCAGCGCAACAACTGGCAGTACAGTGAGGCGAAATTTAGTCATGCAATCAATACTCAAAGCGACTGGTTATCACGTATTAAGCACTCACTGACTGTACGCTATGAGGCTGATAATGACGGATTGAAACTGCCAGCCAGACAGGCCTACCTGAGTCAGTGGTTACTGGCAAATGGCGGGCAAGTTGACCTGCATTTGGACAGAGTCAGTGGAGGCTGGCAGGACAATATCGGCCGTGACAGTCAGGCTTTTGAGGTGCCTGGAAACTGGGAAACTCGGGTAATGTATATCAGTCCTTATACCGGAAAATTCTCCTGGGCTGCCAGCTTTGAGTATGACAGGGAAGGGTTTGCAGGCAGTGCGCAGCAATATGCGGTTGATCTGACTTGGCTGCCGCACCCCAACTGGACGCTGAAATTCAATAATTTTTACCGCTCAGGGGATGGCTGGTTAGTGGCAAGCGACACGGATCAGATCACTCAGTATGAACGGGATTTCTTCGTTAATAAAATTCAGGTAAGTGGTCTTGTCACCGACAGGCTGGAATTTTCTTCAACACTGGAGTGGGCTGTACTTGAGGCGCGCAGCGACCAGGTTTTTGCATTGCAGGACCACCAGCGCCAGCTGTTACATGATGTGGATACCAGTTTTGAAGACCGTCGTTTGTCCAGCCAGTTTAAGCTGCGTTACCGGATGGGCGCCTTGTCCGATCTGTTTTTAGTTTATCGCCGCGGCGCGGCAGTGGGAGACAGTTTACCCCGAGGTCAGATTGGTTCTCAGGCCTGGCTTGAGAGCGCCAGGCAACTGTGGCAGGCACCGATGCAGGACTCAGTGCTAGTGAAAGTCAGGTATAAGTTCTGACAATCACAGTGCTGTCCCACGCTGTGTGAATATTTCTCAATTCACAGCGTGTGTTCAGCGTCGCATACTGAGTTTTTATATTCAGGGACAAGGCTATGCCAATAAGACATGCAATGATTGTGAGCGCGGGGTTGAGCCTGCTTGCTTCGTGCGCCTCTCATCAGGGCGCAACCAGCCTGTATCAGGCGCAGGATTGGATCACGGATGGGGTGTTTACTGACGGGGTGGAAGGCCCGGCAGTGGATCGTGATGGCGTGCTGTTTGCGGTCAACTTTGCTCAGCAGGGGACGATCGGTCAGGTGTCCGGGCGCGATAAGGCAATCCTGTACCTGACCCTGCCCGAGGGGAGCACTGGAAACGGGATCCGCTTCGACCCGCAGGGTAATATGTATATAGCCGATTATACCGGTCACAATGTACTGAAAGTATCGCCCGACAAATCGGTTGCTGTGCTGGCTCATAACCCGCAAATGCACCAGCCCAATGATTTGGCGATCAGTGACAGCGGTGTACTCTTTGCCAGCGATCCGGATTGGCAAAACAGCCAGGGGCAAGTATGGCGCATCTCTCCCGATGGCCAGACTCAGTTGCTGCGAGCCAATATGGGAACCACCAACGGCATAGAAGTTAGTCCGGATAACCGTACCTTGTACGTTAATGAGAGCGTACAGCGCCGGATCTGGGCATTCCCACTCGATGAGGAGGGCATGACAGGCACGCCAGAATTGTTTTATGAATTTACCGATCATGGCCTGGACGGCATGCGCTGTGATGAAAATGGCAACCTGTATGTAGCCCGTTATGGCGCAGGTGAAGTAGTGATACTTTCTCCACAAGGTCAGCTTTTACGCAAGGTTGAATTAAAGGGCCAGTATCCAACCAATATTGCCTTTGGTGGTCAAGATGGTAAGCGGGTATTTGTGACGATGCAAAAACGAGGTGCTATAGAGACCTTTATCACCGAGCATGCCGGGCGTGCTTTCAATAGGCATACTTTGTAAACACGGGCGTATATTCGCGCTAAGGTGTTATGTTAATATCAAATCAAGTAACAAACAGGGACCTGTATGATAGAAGTAAAACACCTTACAAAAGTGTATCTACACGATCCGATTTTCTCTGACTATAGCGCGACATTTGCAGAACAGAAACTCTGTATTGAAGCGCCAAATGGACTGGGGAAAAGCACCTTATTCAGAATTATTGCAGGCCTCGATGATGCCTTTCATGGGGATGTGTTGTTTGACGGGCGACTCCAGAACGTGGCACAGCAGGTGGTGGCACTGGCCAGCGACTCCATTCCATATCCAGAATTTCTGACAGCCAGACAGCTTCTGCAACTAACGGCAAAAAGCTGGTCATGTTCCTGGCCTGAACTGATAATAAACCAACTGGCATTTGAGTCATTTCTGGATACGCGCTACGGCGCCTTGTCATCCGGCAATCAGAAAAAGTGTCAGCTTATTAACGCCATGATGCGCAATACACCTTACCTTTTACTGGATGAACCCAGCGCCGCGCTGGATCATGCCAGTCTGGAGGTGCTGTTAGCGTGGCTAAAGCAGCATCCGGCCCAGGTAATCATCAGCTGTCACGAACCTCAAGCTTTTATTGATATTGGCTTTGTCACCCAGCCATTATTTGAGTGAGGTACTGATGTTACACTATTATCAGTATCGATATCGGGCATGTCGTAATGCCCTGGCTGTGCTGATGAAACAGCTGCAGCAATTCTCATTGATGTTTTTGACCTTGTTCTTTATTTTCATTCCCCAATTGATTATCGGGGTGTTCTATGGGCTGGGCAAGTTGGTGTCCTTTGAATCTCATAACCTTGCAATGAAAGTGGCATTTGGCTTCCTATTATTGCAAAGTCTGTTGCTGCAGGCGGTAAAGCCTGCGATCATGGATTCCACATACCGTGCTTTTCATGCAACTTTGCTGCGTGGTCGATTGCATCAATATACCGCAGACTGGGTACTCTTGCTGGCATGTCATGTGTTACTTATCGCAGCACTGATCCTGGCGCAGAGCATCGGCATTGACAATCTCTGGCAGGCACCGCAGCTGAGTGGTTTTATGCTCGCACAGTGGCTCTTTGCCCTGACTTTACTCTATCGCCCACAAACCTTACTTAGTTCTTTGTTGATTGCCTTTGTGGCTATCTGGCTGGCGCCAAGCATCTATATATATCTGGTGGTTATTATTCTCTGTCTGGCACTGGGCTGGTTAAGACCTGAGTTCAGGGTGGGCATGCCTCAACCTCAGATCAATCTCATCAGTTTTTGGTACTATGTAATAAAAACCACTCCCTGGATGCTGTTGTGGCGTTCGGGTGCTTCACTGCTGACCTTGTGGGCAGGTTTGATCATTGCTGAAGAGCGTCCTGATCTCCTGCATTATTATACTTTAGCCATACTCCTGGTTAATCAGTTGTGGTGGAGCAGCCTTTATCTGGATACCAATAAACAAGTTGCCGGACGCAGAAGTTTTTGGCGTAGCCTTGGTGTGTATTCTCGGCTTGTGAACAGTCAGTCGTTGCTAATTTATGGACTGTGTTTTGCAAGCTGGCTGGGTGTTGTGGTGTTGCTCGATGGCGAATTATTTAGCCTGGCGGTAATATTGAGTAGTCCGCTGTTAATGTGGACGGTGCAGTCCCACCCACAGCGTTTGGCTGTCGTCTGGGCTGGACTCAGTGTGACTTTGATGATGCTAAAAGTATTATTTATTTAACGCGATAGTACCAGTTCGTATCCTTAAGTTGTCAATCTCAAGGTGACGATATCTGGGTGATAACACCGCACCCGTACTCTGGTATCGTTGAGGTATCGATATCCATGCCGGTGAAGCGAAAATTTGTGAGCTTATAACCGAGGCTTAGATGCTAAATTAGAAGTTATTAACGCCGTTGGCGTCAGATTCGTTCCTTAAAGTTGAACAGATATCAAGTGAAATTGATATGATGTATTGATACACAGTGCGGAATATAAAAAAGGCCAGCTTGGCTGGCCTTAGGTACGAGACAAGTTACGCGGCGTCCGCGTCTTTTGCAACTACCCTGGCTTTACCAGCCAAAAGGTCAGCCGGATCAAAGTCATCAACATTGATAACGGCCAGTCGCTTCGCTTCGACGGCAGCCAGTTTGTCGGCTTCGTCGTTGTTTAGCGCACCACATTCGCGACCCATTTCAGCCACTTTGTCCAGGCGCATAAACGGTAGTTTTTCACCTTTGGCACGACATACTTTGTCGAACAGAGGTTCCACTTCCAGAATGTCTTTCAGTGTTTGCTCTTGTGTACCAATCAGGTTCAGTGGCTCATCGCGCAGATAAATGTGTGAAGCAAGGCGATCGCGTGCTGCACCTGGTGTTTGCAGAAGCTGCGCTAGTTTGTGCTCCATCTGATCCGTAGGCTTGCGCACAGGGCGGCCGAACGGGAACAGCACCAGCTTAAGCAGGCCACGTAATGCCATTGACGGCATGTTGTTGATCAGATCGGCCAGAGCACGCTGACACAGGTACAGATGTTCCTGACAGGCCCACTGTACATAAGGCAAATCTTCTTTACGACGACCCTCGTCGTTGTAGCGCTTCAGAGTCGCAGAAACCAGATACAGGTAACTTAATAAATCGCCAAGACGTGCAGAAATACGCTCTTTTCGTTTTAATGAACCACCAAAAACAGCCATACAGATGTCAGACATCAGCGCAAGCGACGCACTAAAGCGAGCTGCAGCTCGATAGTAATCAGCTGTTTCATCGTTAAATGGTACTTTACTGAAGCGACCGCCGGTCAGCGCCAGCCATTTAGTGCGCACCAGATTAGAAATGGTAAACCCAATGTGGCCCATTAATGCCTGGTCAAAGCTGCTCAGTGCTTCTTCTTTGTCCTTGATGGTACAGGCATTCAGTTCAGCCAGTACAAAAGGATGACAGCGGATAGCACCCTGACCATAGATAATCATATTACGGGTCAGAATGTTTGCACCTTCTACCGTGATAGCGATTGGCGCACCCTGATAACCGCGTCCCAGGTAGTTATTTGGACCCAGGCAGATCCCTTTACCACCATGAATATCCATTGCATGCTTGGTTGAGTCACGCATTTGCTCAGTCAGGTGATATTTCAAAATAGCAGAAATAACAGATGGCTTTTCTCCTAAGTCGACGGCACCCGTTGACATACTGACTGCTGCGTCACTGCTGTAGGCGTAACCACCCAATTTAGCCAGTGCTTCTTCTATCCCTTCCATTTTACCAATGGGCAGTTTGAACTGACGGCGGATACGGCTGTATGCACCGCTGGCCAGCGCCAGAGACTTAATACCACCGGTTGAGTTAGACGGCAGGGTGATAACGCGACCCACTGACAAACACTCCACCAGCATACGCCAGCCCTGACCTGCCATTTTCGGACCACCAATGATGAAATCAAGTGGCACGAATACACCCTCACCTTTAGTTGGACCATTCTGGAATGGTACGTTCAGTGGGAAGTGGCGGCGACCAATTTCAACACCCGGGATGTTCGTTGGGATCAAAGCGCAGGTAATACCAATTTCTTTTTTGTCGCCCAGCAGGCCATCCGGGTCGCGCATTTTGAATGCCAGGCCCAGTACGGTGGCCACAGGTGCAAGCGTGATATAACGCTTGTTCCAGGTCAGGCGAATACCTAAGGTTTCTTTGCCTTCCCATTCACCTTTACAGACGATACCAAAATCTGGGATAGATGATGCATCAGAGCCGGCTTCGGGAGAAGTCAGGGCAAAGCAAGGGATCTCATCGCCTTTTGCCAGACGCGGCAGGTAATGATCTTTTTGCGCTTGCGTACCATAGTGTTGCAGTAATTCGCCCGGACCTAATGAGTTAGGTACACCAACGATAGAAGACAGCAGAGTCGACTTACTGGTCAGCTTTTGCAGCACACAAGACTGAGCATAAGCCGAAAACTCCAGACCACCGTATTGCTTTTTGATGATCATGGCAAAGAACTTGTTGTCTTTCAGGTATTGCCATACTTCCTGTGGCAGGTCGGTCAGCTCGTGCGTTGCTTCCCAGTCGTTCAGCATTGCGCATACTTCTTCAACCGGGCCATCCATAAAGGCTTGTTCTTCCGCAGTCAGGCGTGGTGCCTGATACTGGTGAAGTTTATTCCAGTTCGGGTTACCACAAAACAGATCCGCTTCCCACCAGGTAGTACCGGCGTCAATAGCCGACTTTTCGGTTTCTGACATGCTTGGCGTTACTTTTTTGAACGCCTTGAACAGCGGCGCAACAATGTACTGTTGACGCACGTTAGTCATTGATAGAGGGATGGCAATGGCTAAGAAGATTAACCAGGCAAACGCGCCAAAGGCCCCGGCAAAGGTGCCTATTAGCAACGTCGCCGCAGCAACACCCAGGCAGGTGTTCCAGCTCGCACGGTGGTAGCAGGCAGCGCTAACCAGTGCGATTAAAGCGAGTGTAAATAAAAGTGTCATGTTGTTATTCCTTGTAAGAGGTCTGACCACATTGGCTAGGCTAGCTTGTTGGACCAGTGATTTCAAGCCTAAAAAGCATCTTATCTTCATTTTAGTTGCTAATTATTTACCACGCGAGTTAGCGGGGAGGGTGTTGTTTTTATGTAATGAGTTTGTAATTTTTAAGATTGCGCCTATAGTTTAGGAGATCATTCTAGGAGGGAATTGTCATGCAATATGGAACATTGTGTGTCGCGTCTGCGACGTTTTTTGCTATGCTGCTTTCAGCTCATCTTTATCAGCCCGCTGTTTTTCTTAACCTTGCCAGTTGCGTTTTGTGCGCCATATACGGTTATCAGGGTGCCAGTATCATTGCCATGTTTTTAGCCTGGTGTAATGTGCAGGCATTTCTGGTTAGTCCCTGGATCAATTTGACCGAGCAACCCAGTATTAAGGTGCTGGTGATATTTTTACTATGCGTCATGTTTGCGGCCATCAGTATTGGGGTTAGTAAACGTTAGTCTGTTGTCGGGGCGGTGGCTGCGGTACAATAAAGGGTCCGTGTATCGTTTGGGAAGAATGAATGAAGATCCTTGCAGATCAGAATATGCCCCTGGTTGAAGAGTTTTTCTCTGATCTTGGGGTCGTAAACCGCTTTGATGGCCGTAATCTGAGCCCGCAGCAACTGATTGATGCCGATGTGCTGCTTACCCGCTCTGTGACCCGGGTTGACAACACATTACTGGCCGAGGCGTCGCAGCTCAGGTTTGTCGGCACCGCGACCATAGGTGTTGATCATATCGACAGACCTTTGCTAGCACAACGGGGTATTGGCTTTGCCAGTGCGCCCGGGTGTAATGCGGTTGCCGTTGCTGAATATGTGATCAGTGCCCTATATGCTTATGCGCAACATAGAGCGATTGATCTGCAAGGCAAAAAGCTTGGCATTGTTGGGGTTGGTAACATCGGCCAGTGTTTACGCGATAAACTGGCAGCCAGCGGGATTGAGTTGTTGCTGTGTGACCCAATTCGTCATGAGGCCGGTACGCTGGGACAGCATATGCCACTTGATGACTTGCTGGCGCAAGCAGATATCGTTACTTTCCATGTGCCTCTAGTACGAACCGGTACACATCAGACGCGCCACCTGCTCAATGCCCAGCGTATTTCGGCACTCAAGCCTGATATGCTGGTTATTAACGCAAGCCGGGGTGATGTCATTGACAATCAGGCGCTGTTAAATGCACTTGAAAGCGGTCAGTCAATCGACTTGGTGTTGGATGTGTGGGAAAACGAACCTGATATTTCAATGCCGTTGTTGGCTCACACTTTATTTGCCTCGGTGCATATTGCCGGTCATACATTGGAAGGCAAAGCGCGTGGTACTCAGATGTTGTACCAGGCTTTATGTAACCAGTTAGGGATAGAGGCCAGCAAATCGTTAGAGTCGTTTTTACCTATACCGGCACTGACTTCCTGCTATGCAGAGCACACACTCAGTGAGCTGGAACTCGGCAGGCTGGTGCATCTGGTCTATGATATCCGTCGTGACGATGGTCTGATGCGCAGTAATATTGCCAGTCAGGGGTTTGATATGTTGCGTAAAAACTATCCCCCCCGACGCGAGTTCAATACTCTTACGGTACAAAATGCCCTCCATTGTGGGCAACAATTACAGCAGCTTGGTTTTAAAGTAGTTAATTCGAATGAGGAATAATATGTCGCAGAAATATGATGTGGCGGTGCTCGGGGCAACCGGGCTGGTCGGTAAACAAATAATCGAAACACTGGCAGAGCGCAAGTTCCCGGTTGGCAACCTGTATCCTCTGGCAAGTAGCCGCAGTGCAGGTGAAGAAATTGAATTTAACGGCGAAACGCTCACCGTACTCGATGTGGCTGAGTTTGACTTTAGTCAGGCCCATATTGGCTTGTTCTCAGCCGGTGGTAGTGTCTCAGAGCAGTATGCGCCAATAGCGGCAGAAGCGGGCTGTGTGGTAATTGATAATACCTCACACTTCAGATACGACTATGATGTACCTTTGGTGGTGCCAGAAGTAAACAGCGCAAGCCTGGCTGATTTTCGCAATCGTAACATTATTGCTAATCCAAACTGCTCGACGATTCAGATGATGGTGGCATTGAAGCCGATATATGATGCCTATGGGATTGACCGGATCAACGTCTCTACTTATCAGGCCGTATCTGGTGCAGGCAAAGAAGCTGTAGACGAACTGGCAAAGCAAACGGCCAATTTGATGAACGCCCGGCCCATGGAAAACGAGGTATTCAGCAAGCAAATCGCGTTTAATGTGATCCCACAGATTGATGTATTTCAGGATAATGGTTACACCAAAGAAGAAATGAAAATGGTCTGGGAAACACAAAAGATCCTGGGTGACAGCAGTGTCATGGTCAATCCAACGGCTGTGCGCGTACCGGTTTTTTATGGTCATGCGGAAGCCATTCACCTGGAAACCCGTATGCCCTATGATCTCGAGCATATCAAGCAATTGCTGAATGAAGCGCCAGGTCTTGAACTGATCGAAGATGAGCAGGACTATCCCACACCGGTCAGCGATGCCAGCGGCAATGATACTGTGTATGTGGGCCGCCTGAGAGCGGATATCTCACACCCTCACGGTCTGAACATGTGGGTTGTGTCAGATAATACCCGCAAAGGTGCCGCGACTAATAGCGTGCAAATTGCTGAAGAGTTAATCACACACTATTTGTGATCTGTTCCAGGGTTTGCCACTTCTGACAGGCCCTGACCTTCCTTTCCCCTTGTTGCAAAACGGCAGCATTTTGCCACTTTTCATTTCTCTAGCGCCATGTCGGTGTAATTCGTCTATCCTTGAGAATAATCAGGGGCTTAAACAAAGCCCGGCTAACTCATTAAAAAGCATGATAAGAATGTTAATTTTCAATACTTTGGCGATGGATATTCGCCGTTATCTGGTTTATAGTTGGCAATTGGAACAGAGCTTGCACAAGCCCTATTAAGCACAATTCAGTAGTCGCGTCGCCACCATGGCAACGCAAGAAGAGTATACAAAGGAACAGCATGCGCGGTTTAGCCTTTATTTGTATCTTAGCAATGGCCCTTATTGCAGCGCCCGTTCACACTGAGGATGGGACCGTTCTTAAAGGTCCGAAAGGGGTGGACCTCGGTCTTCAGGGGCGTTCAGTTGGCCCGATTAAACCAACAGATACTCTGTGGCGCATCGCGCATAAAATCCGGCCCAGTGACTCGGTTTCTATCTATCAAGTGATGCAGGCTTTGTATGAGAAAAACCCACAAGCTTTTCTCGACAACAACCTAAATCACATGCGTGATGGCGCTTATCTGAAAATCCCGACTCTGGCCGAAATTCGTCGTGTTAACCCTGAACTTGCGCGGCAAAAATCGGATCAGGATGATGAGCTCTGGGAGCTGAAAAAAAGCGGCAAGCTTGACCAGGCGACGATAGACGCTGCCGACAAACGTGTGACACAAGCGCGCAAAGTCGATGTAGAAGAAGCGCGCGAAGCGCTAACCAATGAGCTCAAATCACTTAAGATGGAGCAAGACTCCCGCCTGCATGAGCTACAATCTCAATTTAAAACTTCCGTTCGCAGTGTCGAAGAGATCCTCCAGGAAAATAACGAACTTGAGAAAAAACTAAATAACATTTCTGAAGAGCTGAAAAATGTTCAGGACCAGCTGGGCAGAGACAGTGAGATCCAACAGCAGCTTAAAGCCGTGATCGACATGCAAAACGAGTTGATCGCACAGCAGCAAATGCAGGCACAAGCAGAGGCAGAATTCAGTATTGCGAAACTATTTGCCAACCCACTGGTCGTAGGCTTGCTTGCCACTATTCCTGCTCTACTGATCATAGGTGCAGTGGTGATGCGTTTGCGTAAAGGTAAGACAAAGCAAGCTGAAGAAGATGATGAATTTTTGCCACAATCACCAGCTGCCGCTGCTGGTGCAGCAGCGGCAGCAGCAGTCGATCCACTTGACCTGGATATGCCAAATGACAGTGCGGAAGATGCGCTAAATGAAGGTGTGCAGTTGGATGACGACATTTTACCTGATGATGAAATCGTCTTTGACAGCCTCGAAGATGATGCGTTTGAGGAGGGTAATGACACACTAGAACAGGATGAGCTGGATAGCTTACTGAACGACGACATTGTTTTTGATGATGAGTCAGATGTTAACAATGAAACGGCTGATGCGGATGATTTAGACGATTTTCTGCAACAAAATTTCGACGAAGGTGATGACAGCCTGGGTGATGAAATTACGCTGGATGTTGATGCAGAGTCGGCAAAAGACGACAACGACATACTCAGTGCAGACGACATTGACGATTTGTTCAACGAGGTAAGCGAAGGCACCGATGATGATACCCTGGATGTCAGTGATGATGCCCTGGCAGCATTAAGCGAAGAGCTGGCGGAAGAAAGCCTGGAAGAAGCTGACGCATCGGACGAAGACTTTGATCTGGACGACATTGACAGTCTGATAGATGAAGTCGGGGAGTCGCCCCCAAAGTCCCAAGCGGCTGACGGAGCAGCGACAGACGATGGCGTGCTTAGCGCGGACGACATCGACGATTTGCTCGATGGCGCATTGGATGATGAACCGGATATTGCTGAAGACGATTTCGATGTGGATGATATCGACAGCCTGCTGGACGAGGCGCAGGGTAGCGGTGCTGACGTATCGCAGACAGTAGAAGCTGAACTCGACGCTGACGATGATATCGACGCTTTATTGGCTGAAGCGCAGGACGCTAATGACCCTGGCGATACACTAACAGCAGAATCGGACATTGATTCAGACGATGATATTGACGCTTTATTGGCCGAAGTGCAGGACAATGACGGACTGACTGACGAAGAGCCGGATGATATCGATAGTCTGCTTGAAGACGAGCCGGACGCAGGATCAGAAGAATTACTGGCAGCAGAGCCGGATGATATCGATAGTCTGTTAGAGGATGCGTCGGACGCAGGATCAGAAGAAGAATTGCTGGCAGCAGAGCCCGATGATATCGACAGCCTGCTAGAAGACGAGCCGGACGCAGGATCAGATGATGAAGTGCTGGCAGCAGAGCCCGATGATATCGACAGCTTGCTTGAAGACGAGCCTGACGCAGGATCAGAAGAAGTGCTGGCAGCAGAGCCCGATGATATCGACAGCCTGCTTGAAGACGAGCCGGACGCGGGATCAGAAGAAGAATTGCTGGCGGCAGAGCCCGATGATATCGACAACCTGCTAGAAGACGAGCCGGACGCAGGATCAGAAGAAGTGCTGGCAGCAGAGCCGGATGATATCGATAGTCTGTTAGAAGACGAGCCGGACGCAGGATCAGGTGATGAATTGCTGGCAGCAGAGCCCGATGATATCGACAGCCTGCTAGAAGACGAGCCGGGCGCAGGATCAGATGAAGTGCTGGCAGCAGAGCCTGAAGATATCGACAGCCTGCTTGAAGACGAGCCGGACGCAGGATCAGAAGAAGAATTGCTGGCAGCAGAGCCGGATGATATCGACAGCCTGCTTGAAGACGAGCCAGACGGAGGATCAGATGAAGTGCTGGCAGCAGAGCCGGATGATATCGACAGCCTGCTTGAAGACGAGCCGGACGCAGGATCAGGTGATGAATTGCTGGCAGCAGAGCCCGATGATATCGACAGCCTGCTTGAAGAAGAGCCGGACGCAGGATCAGATGATGAATTGCTGGCAGCAGAGCCGGATGATATCGACAGCCTGCTAGAAGACGAGCCGGACGCAGGATCAGAAGAAGAATTGCTGGCAGCAGAGCCGGATGATATCGACAGCCTGCTAGAAGACGAGCCGGACGCAGGATCAGATGGTGAATTGCTGGCAGCAGAGCCGGATGATATCGACAGCCTGCTAGAAGACGAGCCGGACGCAGGAGCAGATGATGAATTGCCGGCAGCAGAGCCGGATGATATCGACAGCCTGCTAGAAGACGAGTCGGACGCAGGATCTGATGGTGAATTGCTGGCAGCAGAGCCGGATGATATCGACAGCCTGCTAGAAGACGAGCCGGACGCAGGATCAGAAGAAGTGCTGGCAGCAGAGCCGGATGATATCGATAGTCTGTTAGAGGATGCGTCGGACGCAGGATCAGAGGAAGTGCTGGCAGCAGAGCCTGAAGATATCGACAGCCTGCTTGAAGACGAGCCGGACGCAGGATCAGAAGAAGAATTGCTGGCAGCAGAGTCCGATGATATCGACAGCCTGTTAGAAGATGAACCTATAACTAACCCGGAAACTATTTCAACAACGGAGTCTGGTCACCTTGACGGTATGCTGGAAGAGGAAGCGGTTCTTCAGTCTTTACATGACGAAACTGAAGGGCCTGCTGAGCTAGAACCTGACGAGGCCGAGTTTGTTGCTGAGCAGGATGGACCTGCATTAGCAGAAACTGAAGACGAGTTGCTCGATGAGTTTGCTGAGGAGCTGGTACACCAAGCAGAACAAGCCGATGATGTTACGCCACCTCAGTTGCAAAATGTTGACGAGCTGCTTGAAGCGCTGGAAGCCGAAACAGACGACTTTGACGCTGAACTGGACAGTGAAGTTGAGATTGATCTGGGTGATGATCCACTCGCGGATGAAGACATAGATCTGTCTGAAGATGAAGAACTTACCGAATTTGATCCGGTCACGCCCAGCGAAGAATTGAGTAGTTATCCTGAATTACAAATGGATGAGTCTGAGCCTAATGTAATAGATTTGGATACTGAATCTGGGTCGACCATGAGTGAAACGGAAAGGGCGCTCGCGGAAAGTCTGGAACAGGATGAACTTTCCAGTTTACTTGATGATGAGCTGGGTGAGGACGGTGACGGGTTACTGGACTTTGCTGGTGATTTTGATGACCTGGAAGGCCCCGATTTTGAGCTGGAAGAAAGCAACGAACAGGATAATGAAGCTACAACAGCAGCTTTGGCAGAAGCTCCCTCTCTGGAAGATGATCTGACCGACGACACTTTAGCAGAGGAAGATTTCCCGGCCTTTGAAGAAGACGACGCGCTGGCAGCGCTGGATGACGAGCCACAAGCGGCGGAGCCGGAGGATGAAGAGGCACCCGAGCAAGAAGCCTCAGCAGATGAAGAAACGCTGTTAGAAGATGATCTGACCGACGACACTTTAGCAGAGGAAGATTTCCCGGCCTTTGAAGAGGACGACGCGCTGACAGCGCTGGATGACGAGCCACAAGCGGTGGAGCCGGAGGCTGAAGAGGCACCCGAGCAAGATGCCTCAGCAGATGAAGAAACGCTGTTAGAAGGTGACCTGACAGACGACACATTGACGGAAGAAGATTTCCCGGCCTTTGAAGAGGACGACGCGCTGGCAGCGCTGGATGACGAGCCACAAGCGGTGGAGCCGGAGGCTGAAGAGGCACCCGAGCAAGATGCCTCAGCAGATGAAGAAACGCTGTTAGAAGATGATCTGACCGACGACACTTTAGCAGAGGAAGATTTTCCGGCCTTTGAAGAAGACGACGCGCTGGCCGCTATGGATGACGAGCCACAAGCGGCGGAGCTGGAGGCTGAAGAGGCACCAGAACAAGAAGCCTCAGCAGATGAAGAAACGCTGTTAGAAGACGACCTGACCGACGACACTTTAGCAGAGGAAGATTTCCCGGCCTTTGAAGAGGACGACGCGCTGGCCGCCAAGGATGACGAGCCACAAGCGGCGGAGCCGGAGGCTGAAGAGGCACCCGACCAAGAAGCCTCAGCAGATGAAGAAACGCTGTTAGAAGGTGACCTGACCGACGACACTTTAGCAGAGGAAGATTTCCCGGCCTTTGAAGAGGGCGACGCACTGGCCGCCATGGATGACGAGCCACAAGTGGCGGAGCCGGAGGCTGAAGAGGCACCCGAGCAAGAAGCCTCAGCAGATGAAGAAACGCTGTTAGAAGATGACCTGACAGATGACGCTCTGGCGGAAGAAGACTTTCCAGAGTTCAACGAAGAGGACGCATTGAGTGCAATGGAGTCGGAGCCGGATGGCGAGCTTGAGCTGGAAGACCTGGATGATGACTTATCCGATCTGATGCTCTCAGATGAGGACTTGGCAGAGTTTGCACAAAGTGATTCGTCTGAGGACGAAACGCCTGCTGACCCAGAATTGCCGCAAGAGCCGGATGCCTTTTTGGATGAGCTAACCGATCTGGATGACGACGAGGATGATACCCCGGAACCCGAAATCAACATAGATGAAGCTGCGATTGAAGATGAGTTTCTGGCAGAGCTGAACGACACTGATTTCAGTGCGCTACTGGATGAATCGGTGGAACCGGATACTTCAGACGTTGAGCTGTCAGATGAGCCAGAGCTGGATTTTGATGCACTGTTAAGCGAGGAGCTGGGGCAGGACCTGGAAATTGAGGACATTGACGAACTTGCGACGGACGAACTTAACGACGACAGTGCAGACTCGGCTGCAACAGACGAAGATTATCTTGAAATAGACGATTTACTGTCTCAAAGCGATGATGAACCGGCACAAGAAGAGCCCTATCAGTCACCAGATATGGATGTAGGGTTGGGTGATTTTGAAGAGTTGCTGGCCGGAGAGAACGCCACGGATGTTGATCTGGAAGAAGGCGGATATGCAGCGAAGCTCGATCTGGTTCGTGCCTATATTGAAATTGGTGACTTTGATTCGGCACAAAACGCCGTTGAGGAGATCCTGAATAGTGGACCAGAATCTGTTCAGGCAGAAGCGCAGGCGCTGAAGCAGCAGATTAAATAAGCCTCTGCTTACAACGACGCGATGGGATTGGTATTATCGGCGGCGATCGCATAAAATGCGCGGCTAAGTTCGAAATGAGAGTTTGAGTAGTTTATGCGTGTAGCTTTGGGGATTGAATACAATGGCGGTAATTACAGCGGCTGGCAGCGTCAGTGTAATGTAAATAGTGTTCAGGAGGAGCTGGAGACAGCCCTGTCTAGCATTTGTAATCACAAGGTCGACGTGGTGTGTGCCGGGCGCACAGATGCCGGTGTTCATGCTACGGGCCAGGTGATCCACTTCGATACCCACTCTGACAGGGACATGAAAGCATTTACGCTGGGTGTTAACTCTCAGTTGCCCGATGATATTGCGGTACGTTATGCCACCCCTGTCCATGACGAGTTCAGCGCGCGTTTTAGTGCAACGGCCAGACGTTACCGTTATGTGATTTATAACAGTGTTAATCGTCCGGGTATTTTACGCAGTGGAGTGACTCATTACTATCACCCGCTGGATGCCGAATTGATGCAGGCAGCGTGCCCGGTGATGATTGGTGAGCATGATTTCTCTTCTTTTCGGGCAGTACACTGCCAGTCTAATTCGCCGTGTCGCAACATCCATCATTTACAGGTCGACCGGTTTGGTGATTACATCGTCGTTGATGTCAAAGCCAATGCGTTTTTACACCACATGGTGCGCAATATCACGGGATGCCTGATGGACATCGGAGTAGGCAAGTATCCGCCAGAGTGGCTGGCAGAGCTACTGAGTATCAAAGACCGCACTCAGGCAAGTGCAACCGCCAAACCTAATGGGTTATACCTGGTAGATGTCGACTATCCAGAGCGCTGGCAGATCCCGTCAACGCCGGCAGGGCCCTTGTTTTTACCCGAAGTAACGATCCGTTAATTCAACCCAATATTGACTAAAGCAAAACTGGGCGCGAGCGTCTTAATTATTTGATACAACTAAGACCAGTTTTTTATATCACTGATGTCTTAATCATGTTTTAATTGAGAAAATCTGTCTGCTATTTGCAGAGAGCGACACAGAATGAGCAATAAGAGAGTTGCAAATGAGTTGGTTAGAAAAAATCTTACCTAAAACGGCTAAATCGACTGGTAAAAAAGAGATCCCAGAAGGTGTATGGGCAAAATGTACAGACTGTGATTCAATCCTGTATAAAGCAGAACTGGAAAAGTCACTGCATGTTTGTCCTAAATGTGATCACCATATGCGGATCAGCGCACGCAAGCGTCTGGAGAGCTTTTTAGATGATGGTGGCCGCGTCGAGTTGGGTACTCAACACGAACCAAAGGATGTACTCAAGTTTAAAGATTCGAAAAAGTATTCAGATCGCATCACTGCGGCGCAAAAAGTCAGTGGCGAGAAAGATGCGCTGGTCGCCATGAAAGGCACCCTAAAAGGCATTCCTGTAGCAGCAGTGGCATTTGAATTCTCCTTTATGGGTGGATCAATGGCCTCCGTTGTTGGTGCACGCTTTGTTGACGCCGTTAACGAATGTCTTGAACACAATATGCCGCTGGTCTGTTTTTCAGCGTCTGGTGGTGCCCGCATGCAGGAGGCTTTGATGTCCCTGATGCAGATGGCAAAAACCAGTGCTGCACTGGCGAAAATGAGTGAGCGTGGTTTACCATTTATCTCGGTCATGACGGATCCGACTATGGGTGGTGTTTCTGCTTCACTTGCTATGCTGGGTGACATTAACGTGGCTGAGCCTAAAGCATTGATCGGGTTTGCAGGTCCGCGTGTTATCGAACAGACGGTACGCGAAACCTTACCTGAAGGCTTCCAGCGTAGTGAGTTCTTGTTGGAACATGGCGCAATCGACATGATCATTGACCGTCGTGAAATACGTGACTCTCTGGCACGTATTCTTGCTAAGTTCATGAACTTGCCTTCTACCGAACAAGAGCATAGAGTAGCGTAAATTTTTTAATTTGAGCGCACTATGTCAAAGACTACACCAAGCCAATCATCCACACTGAATGATTGGCTTTGTTATTTAGAACAGTTACACCCTGCCAATATTGCTATGGGGCTGGAGCGCGTTGCACAGGCTGCCAACAATATTGATCTGCTCAACAGTAGCAGTAAGATCATCCTGATTGGTGGCACCAATGGTAAAGGCACGACAGCACGTTGTCTGGAAGCCATGTTGCTGGCACAAGGCTACAGTGTAGGCACTTACGCCTCCCCACACCTTATCCATTATAACGAACGTGTCCGCATCAATGGTAAAACGCTGTCCGATCAATCTCATGTCGATGCTTTCTATGCACTGGATCGGGGTCGTGCAGAAGTCGAACTGACATTCTTTGAATATGGTACGCTAGGTGCCTTGTGGTTATTTAAACAGCATGCGGTGGATTATGTGTTACTCGAGGTTGGCCTGGGCGGTCGCTATGATGCAACCAATATTGTGACACCTTATGCCAGTGTTATTACGACCATAGATCTTGACCACAAAGAGTATCTGGGTGATACCCGTGAGCTGGTGGGGTATGACAAGGCAGGTATTTTCCGTTCTGATACACCGGCTATAGTGGGCGATTTGGATATTCCACACACAGTGATCGACTATGGTGAGGAAATCAACGCAGAACTGATCCTGTCTAAACGTGACTTTCACTTTACTGCTATGCCTGACGGTCTGCGCTGGCAATATGGTGAGCACGATCTGACCCTGGCACAACCGGCTATTCCCGCTCAAAACGTGGCCACGGCATTAACACTACTGGCCCGGCTTGAGCTGTTACCTGAAGAAGACCTGATAAAACGAATTTTGGCCGACTTACAGGTAGAAGGGCGGTTTATGCAGCTCAGTCAGCAGCCATTGATTTACACCGATGTGGCGCACAACCCGGAGTCGGCGCGTTACCTCAGAACACAGTTAATGCGTTTGAAAAATCAGGGCTTTAAAATTCATGCCTTAGTCGCTATGCTTGCTGATAAGGATAAAGCGAGCGTGATTGATGCCCTGTCAGGTGTGGTTGAGACATGGAGCTGTGCCTCATTGGACGGGCCCCGAGGAGAGCATGCAGAGCAGTTGCTGCCATTGTTGCCAGCACCGCACAGTGAGCACAGTCAGGTATTCCCTAGTGTTGACTCGGCTCTGCAAAGTCTGCTTCCTCAGCAACCTAAAGACACGGTGCTGATAATATTTGGCTCGTTTGTGACCGTGGCCGCGGCCATGCAGTACTGGCAAAAGTAGAGAGCAATAGTTGTGAACTCAGGATTTATTAACCGACTGGTCGGCACCAGCATCGTTGTGATAGCAGCGGTGGTTTTTATACCTAATATTCTGGATGGTGAAAAGGTCCACTATAAGGAAGGCTTTAAGCCTATCCCGGAGCGTCCTGAGTTCTCGACCATAGAGCTGAAGACGCGGATAGATGAACGCGCATCATTGGCGACTCAACCAATGGAGGAAGTGGTAGAAGATATTGAAGCAGATGATGCTCAGCTCAGTGCTGATGTGTCGTCGGCCGAATCGCACCAGGATGCATCGGTATCAGAGCAGTCAGAGACATCTCAGATTGCGCAGAATGCGGCAATTGGCAAAGGGGTTCCCGCTCACGAACCAATTTCATCACACGCTGAGACAGGCTCGGCATCTGAGCCCTCTCCAGAGATGAAAAGCGAGCCTTTAACGCGGCCTGAGGTTTCTAATTTTACGCAAATGGCCTACGTCATTCAGCTCGGCAGCTTTTCACACAAATCAAATGTTGAAGCACTTACCAAAAAGCTTACCCAAAATGGTTTCAAGACCTTTACCCGCCCGGTAAAAACGCCCAATGGTACTTTGACTAAAGTGTTTGTCGGACCAGATTTAAATAGAGCCAAACTTGAAGCTAAGCTCCCAGAACTAAAGAAATTAACTAAGTTAAACGGCCGCCTGACTCAGTTTACCGTGGTAAAATGATCTGGTAATTGACGGTCGTGTCTTATAGAATGCGCCCCAAATTAACGACTTATTGGTTTATATGATCTGGGTTGATTACGCCATCTTTGCAATTGTCGGTATCTCGACAGTGTTTGGCCTGATGAGAGGTTTTGTAAAAGAAACCATGTCACTCGTGGTTTGGATCGGTGCCTTTTTCATATCCAGCTTATTCTACCAATACCTTGCAACCTTCCTGACCTTCATTTCAGAACCCCTTTTAAGAAATGCCGCCGCAATCGCCATACTTTTCGTTGCGACACTTGTGTTAGGTGGGTTTGTCAATTATATCTTAGGTGAACTTGTACAGCGTACGGGGTTATCTGGCACCGATCGCCTTGTTGGCATTGTGTTCGGTGCAATGCGGGGCGTGCTGGTCGTTAGCGCCACGTTGTTTTTCCTGGATGCCTTCACCAAAGCCCCCGAGACATCGTGGTGGCAGGCATCCCAAGTAATCCCTGAATTTGGCTTTGTAATAGAGTGGTTTTTTTCCTATCTAGAGCATAACTCAAGCTTTTTGAATTCAGCAAACCGTTAATCGGCGAGGAAATTTTTAATGTGTGGTATCGTTGGGATAGTCGGAACATCTCCTGTTAATCAGGCGATTTATGACGGCTTAACTGTTTTGCAACACCGTGGCCAAGATGCAGCCGGCATCATTACCATTGACAACAATACGTTTAGCTTACGCAAGGCCAATGGCCTGGTGAAAGACGTGTTTCACACCCGTCATATGAAGCGTCTGCAGGGTAACATTGGCATAGGTCATGTTCGTTATCCTACTGCAGGCTCCTCCAGTTCAGCAGAAGCGCAGCCTTTTTATGTTAATTCACCGTTTGGTATTGCCATGGCGCATAACGGCAATTTAACCAATGCGGAAGAGCTGAAAGAACGTCTGTTCACCAAAGCGCGTCGTCACGTTAATACGACGTCCGACTCGGAAATACTGCTGAACATCCTGGCCTATGAGCTAGGTCGTAACGATAAAATGAAGCTGGACGCGGCGGATATGTTCAAAGCCATCAGTGAGGTTAACCAGCAAGTGTCAGGTGGTTATGCGACTATCGCAATGATCATCGGTCATGGTATTCTGGCTTTTCGTGACCCACATGGTATTCGTCCGCTGGTATTTGGTAAGCGCGAAACGGAACGTGGCGTTGAGTACATGTTCGCATCCGAAAGTGTGGCACTGTCTATCGACGGCTTTGAATTCGTGCGTGATGTTGCCCCGGGTGAAGCCATCTATGTCACCGAAGACGGTCAGTTTTACTCGCAGATCTGTGCTGACAAAACGATGCACGCACCGTGTATTTTTGAATTTGTCTATTTTGCACGCCCGGACTCAAATATTGACAACATGTCAGTTTATGCCACCCGTGTGAATATGGGCACTAAGCTGGGCGAGAAGATCAAGCGTGAATGGGCCGACAAGGACATTGATGTGGTGATCCCAATCCCTGAGACATCTTGTGATATTGCGCTGGAAATCGCCTCTGTACTGGAACTGCCTTACCGCCAGGGGTTTGTGAAGAACCGCTATATTGGCCGTACCTTCATTATGCCAGGCCAGGAACAACGGAAGAAGTCGGTACGTCGTAAGCTGAATGCGATTGACAGAGAGTTTGCTGGTAAAAATGTCCTGCTGGTTGATGACTCAATCGTACGGGGTACCACGTCTGCGCAGATCGTTGAAATGGCGCGTGACGCGGGTGCTAAAAACGTGTACTTTGCTTCAGCCGCACCTGAAGTCCGTTTTCCAAACGTCTATGGTATCGACATGCCATCGGCAGCGGAGCTAATCGCCCACGGTCGTGATGTGGATGATATCAACGCCAGCATTGGCTCAGATGGTCTCATCTATCAGTCTATCTCGGATCTGAAAGATGCGGTTGCCCTTGAAAACCCAGAGATCAGCCGTTTTGAAACGTCAGTGTTTGATGGCCAGTACATTACCGGTGACGTCAATCAGGACTATCTGAATCGTATTGATGCACTGCGTAATGATTCGGCAAAATCGACACGTGAGAAAGCGATGTCGGCGAGCCTGGAGCTGCATAACCAGGAAACCGGCGAGGGTGAATAACCTGGTGTGAATTGAATAAAAAAAGGGCCGCGAATGCGGCCCTTTTTGTTAGATTTCTATAGGATAAAAGCAAAGGAAGCGAGCTAACCTATGCACCAGTGAGGGGCATAAGCGCGCTCCCTAGGTAAATGTAGGACTGATTATGCCGTTCGTCCACAAGATAGCTGTTGCAGCCAAAATTATCACCAGTAATACCAGGCCACACGTGACTACAGAGCTGGCGTAAATAAAGCCACGCTCTTCCGGAATGTGCATCAGGATGGGGACACCGGTATAAAGCAGATAAACGGAGTAAGCCAGTGCAACCAGCCCCACCGAGACCACAAACCACAATTCCGGGTAGAAGGCGGCAAAGGCCGACATAAACACAGGTGTTGCAGTATAAGCCGACAGCTCCAGTGTTTGCGTATAGGTTGGCTTAGCACCGAATGTTACGGCCATCCAGTGAGACAAATAAGACAGCGCAAACACGCCGATGATCAGTGCAAAGTACATGGCAATGCCAATCAGCATAGCACTGTTATGAGTGAGAAAGACCGAGTCACCAGTGCCTATTTTCCAGCCCAGATAAACAGATGAATAGTAGCCCATTAAACTTGGGATCAGGGCTATTAAAGCAATGTGCGATAAACTGTACGTAGCGCTTTCGTGGCGATTGTCTATGGTTTGCCACTCTTCGATTGGATGGGCGTATAAGCCCCACAAATGATTTAATATCATAACGAGCCCCTCAAAAAAGATAGTTGTCTGACGTGTCCAGATTGCCCGATGATTACAGGTGCATTCCTTGTCTTATATAACAGCTCAGTAACATCATGAATTGATGTAGCTAACCTGCGTAATCACCATAAAAACGGGGCCACTGGCGACGCCGGTAAGTATGAAATCTATACAACGTCATTCTATTTATGAAAGATTGGTTAATTTTTGTCAAGGAACAAATTCGAAATCTCCGCATCGTTGATCTGGCACAAACTTTTGGCAACTCGCTGGCGTTCATAGTGCCACATGGCACGCGTGTGGTAGAATAGGGGCAATTTTTACGAATGATTATCTGAAACATGTTAGAGAAGTATGCCGACCTGCTGACACCCATTTATCAGTTTCTGGGTTGTGAAACCCCCGACAGCTGGATCGACGAAGCGAAGAAGCCTGAGCATCTGCAAGCCCTGCTGGTTGACCATATGCATTGTGAGCTTAAAGCAGCCCAAAGCGCGGCATTTTTGATCCGTAAATACGCAGTAGACAATGCCTCGGCGCAGACCTTGCTTGGCTGGATAAAACCCTATGAGGACTTTGTCTATCGTAGAATTGGCGATGGGCAGTTTAGTGCCAGCAAGAACGAACTGATTGGCAGCCTAACCGCCAAGCCCGAGTATGCCTATAACCAGGACATACTGGACAAAATGGTACGATTAATCAAAGAAGAGCTACACCATTTTGAGCAAGTGCTGGATATCATTAATGAAAAGGGATTAAGGGTTCAGAGCCTGAATGCCTCTCGCTATGCCTCTGGGATGATCAAGCATGTGCGCACCTTTGAGCCGGCAGCGCTGATTGATAAGCTGATCATAGGTGCGTTTATCGAGGCCCGCTCTTGTGAGCGCTTTGCTAAACTGGCCCCGCATCTTGAGCCGGACATTGGTCGCTTTTATGTCTCGCTGCTGCGCTCTGAAGCACGTCATTATCAGGACTACCTGGAATTGGCCCAGCAGGTGGCCGATGCCACCGATCCACAGCGATTCGACATCGCAACACGCGTAGCCGAGTTTAAAACCATCGAGAATGACCTGATCTTAACGCCAGACAGCGACTTTAAATTCCACAGTGGTGCGCCGCAGCAAGTTGTATGAGTTGAAAGGCTTAGCCTGAAAAAGGGTGCTGAGTGAGGGTTTGGCCTTGCTCAGTGGCCACCAGGTAAGAGCTCTGGCTATACCAGTCGCCCAACACGGTACGTGTTTTGTCGTTATAGTGATGGACATTCGGACGATGTGTATGACCATGGATCATGTTCTTGACCTGGTGACGGGTGAACATCTCCAGCACGGCTTCTTCGGTCACATCTAAAATTTCAGGGGCTTTGCCCATCTGGCTTTGTTTGCTTTTTTCTCTGGCATTGCGTGCCACCCGGCGGCGATACCACAGCGGCATAGACAGCATCAGCCTTGGCCACCACCAGCCACGGCTTTTCTTACGAAACTTCTGATAGACCTCATCCTGAGTACACATTTCGTCACCATGTAGAATAACGGTTGGCGTACCGTACAGATCGATCACGGCTTGCTCTGGTAATAAGGTCATGCCGCTCAGTTCAGCGTAACGCTGGCCAATCAGAAAATCTCGATTGCCATGAATAAAGAACAATTTAATACCGCGCTCACAAATGGCGCGCAGTTTGGTTGCTATTTCCAGTGCCAACGGGTTACCTTCGTCATCACCAATCCAGACTTCAAAAAAGTCTCCCAGGATATATAGGGCATCCACATCATCTTGCATATGCTGCTCGAGAAAGTGATAAAAAGCAGCGGTGATATCGGGGCGATGCTCGGTTAAATGCAGATCAGAAATAAAATAGCTTTTGCGCATGGAGACAACTTCAGATTAGGGTGGGGACAAGGAGCAGAGGGACGTATACAAATTGTACGCGTCCCGTCATTCAAAGCCGTCGCTTATTCAGCTAAGAAGGCTTTTTCAATCACAACGTCTTCCAGTGGTACATCCTGGTGGAAACCAGCGGAACCGGTTGCAACGCCCTTGATATTGTTTACGATGTCCATGCCTTCTGCGACTTCGCCGAATACACAGTAACCCCAGCCTTGTGCGGTTTCGCTGCTGAAGTTCAAAAAGTCGTTGTCGTTCACATTGATAAAGAACTGTGCAGTGGCAGAATGTGGATCGGGTGTACGTGCCATTGCCAGCGTGCCTGTTTTATTGGCAACACCATTATTGGCTTCGTTTTTAACTGGCGCACCGACTTCTTTTTGGTTCATGCCAGGCTCGAAACCGCCACCCTGAACCATGAAGCCGTCAATCACACGGTGGAAAATAGTGCCGTTGTAAAAGCCAGATTCAACGTACTTCAAAAAGTTCTCAACCGTTGCCGGTGCTTTGTCAGCAAACAGGTTAATTTTGATATCGCCAAAGTTTGTTTGTAAAACAACCATAATAGGTCCTTGATTTACATGTTTCATATTAGGAGCCTATTTTATAGCACAAATTGATAACTACAAAGTCCCATAGTGGGTAAGCGCTGAAATTGTCAACTAACTGTTACTTTTTCATCCGTTATGAGCAGGATTTTTTATAGAGCCAAAGCGGTGCAAATGATATGATTGCAGGGAATTTGGATAAATTTTAGGAATAAAGCTACATGTTGCAGATCTACAACACACTAACACGTCAAAAGACCGAGTTTAAACCGCTTGTGGAAGGCAAAGTAGACATGTACGTGTGTGGTATCACTATCTATGACTTCTGCCATGTAGGCCATGCCCGTACTTATGTCTCTTTTGATGTATTGAACCGTTACCTGCGCCACCTGGGCTATCAGGTCACTTATGTGCGTAACATCACGGATGTGGATGATAAAATCATAAAGCGTGCCGCAGAGAATAATGAAGAGATTGATGCCCTGACAGTGCGTATGACCAAAGCTATGCACGAAGACTTCGATGCACTGAACATTCTGCCTGCGGACATCGAGCCGACCGTAACGGGTCATATGGGTGAGATCATTGCCATGATCGAACGTCTGATTGCAAAAGGCCATGCCTATGTGGCAAAAAATGGCGATGTTTTGTTCGACGTTTCGACTTTTGAAGCATATGGCCAGTTGTCTCAGCAGGACCTGGATATGCTTCAGGCAGGTGCACGGGTTGAAGTGGCTGAAGGCAAAGACGATCCGCTCGATTTTGTGTTGTGGAAAAAGGCCAAAGCGGGCGAGCCGAGCTGGGCATCACCCTGGGGTGAAGGCCGTCCGGGCTGGCACATTGAGTGTAGCGCGATGAGCTCTAAGCACCTGGGTGAGTTTTTCGATATTCACGGTGGTGGCTCAGACTTACAATTCCCGCATCATGAAAACGAAATTGCCCAGTCATGCTGTGCCAATAATGGTCGTTACGTCAATACCTGGATCCACACCGGCATGGTGCAGGTCAATAAAGAGAAGATGTCTAAATCTTTAGGCAATTTCTTTACGGTACGCGAAGTACTTAAGGCCTACGATCGCGAAACCGTGCGTTATTTCCTGATCAACGGCCATTACCGCAGTCAGCTGAACTACTCACAGGAAAACCTGGAGCAGGCACGTTCGTCACTAGAGCGTATTTACACGGCTCTGCGGGGTGTTGAACTGGTCGAAACGAAACTGGCGGGCAACCCATTTGTGGCACGTTTTGAAGCGGCCATGAACGATGACTTCAACACCCCGGAAGCGTTGCCTGTGATTTTTGAACTGGCCAAAGAAGTTAACCTGCTGAAAGACTCAGATGCCAATGCGGCGGGCGAACATGCCTTTATTCTGGTGAAGCTGGCAGAAGTACTGGGCATTGCCCAGCAAGATCCGGAAGCCTTTTTGCATGGTGACCAGGACGAAGACGAAGTGGCAAAAATTGAAGCCCTGATCGAGCAGCGTAAAACTGCCCGTGAGAATAAAGACTGGGCCGCAGCCGATGCTGCCCGTGATGCCTTAACAGCTATGGGCGTGGTACTGGAAGACAGCGCCGGTAAAACCACCTGGCGTAAAGCTTAACCTCTATTCGCGCTTAACTGCGCACTAAAAAAGGCATATGCATTTTGTATATGCCTTTTTTCGTCTAAAAATTTAGTGTTGTTCCCTAGTTCTGTGTGAGAGCAAAACTAGCAGGCTTTCTCTGGCACAGTTAATGACGGTTGACCAAAAATAAGCTCAATTCATATTCTATAGCCAATACTGGGCAGAACGCATTTTACGTGTGCTGAATCTTAATGGTATTAAATCGATTCTCGAACAGTTTTTCCGAATAGCTGCATATCACTTCCGGTTAATTTACATCATTTTTCAGGAAATTTCTTGAAGCATCATGCCCAAACCTAATGTTTGGCTTTTTATATTCAAGAATGCTGATTGCTACAAAATTATTCACTTTAACCAGCCCATGGGTAAAAAATATCTGCATGATTTACAATCAACTAGTGATATAGTCTGTATTATTTAACCAGAAAAAGCGGACAAGACAGCTATTGAATTGAGTGTGAGTTCGTTGTATTTCTTTAGATAACTTTACATCAACATAAACTAGGACAAAATATGAGAAAAAAAGTACTCCTTTTTGCATTGCTATTTAGTTGCGCTGCAAAGGCCAGTACGACATGGATCCCCATTCGTACTGGGCAAATATCTTTTGTAATTCCATACATTCCAAAAGATAAGTTTCATGCTCCAAAGAATATACGGGTAACCAATTTGAGTGGGAAAAAGCTCATATCATGGGATGACGTACAGCACGCTAGTAAATACCTGATCCAAGTTCTCGATAAAAATGGCGTATGGATAGATAAGGAGATAATTTTTGGTACGAGGTTTGAAGTTCCTGAAAACTTCTCTTTTTACTATCAATTCAGAATTATAGCGTGTAACTACACATCTTGTAATAACTCAGGTGAATTTTCATATAGTTATGCTATTGAAAAAAAGGTAATTTTTATACATACGGACTTGTTAGGGAGTCCTGTTTCAGAATCTATGGAGCAGTAAGTTATGGTGTTAAGGGTTATTGTATGTTTATTTTTATCACTGAGCTCTTTATTCACTCATTCTAGTGATGACAGCTCTATTATTAAAGTTATAAAGAGTCAAAATGTAGATGAAGGTTTAAAATTTTATAGTGAAAGCACTGGAGAAAATATTAGCCTAAACGATGGGAGCTTATCTTTTTATGTGATGGATATAAATATTCCTGGCAACTCCACATTACCTGTTCAGTTTGGGCGCAGAGCCGGAAACATAATGTTCCATGCCAGAAGCAGAATAGGTGGATTGAAGCGACTTGGCTGGTATTTGGATGTGCCAATGGTCGCGGGTGTCGTGGATGATGGTGATATACCACCTATTAAAAGAGGTCCTACTCGATTTAATGGATGGACAGGTTTAAGTATTTTAGTACCTGGAGAAGCACAGAAGCCACTAAAGTGGGTTGAATCAGGTAATTTAGATGAGCAATATGGTTATGAATATACGACCGATGATCACTGGGTTCTCAAAAAGCATGTAAATGAAGGGGTAGTGACATTTACTGCTAAGTCACCCAGAGGTCATAAATATTATTTTGATTATCAAGTTCATGACCCTGATGATAGAGGACGCGGTGTTATTGCTGCAACAAGAATAGAAGATAGATTCGGAAATTCAGTCACTTATAACTATAGTGGTAAAGAAATGTTGGCTCAAGTAGATAAAATCGAAGCCAGTGATGGTCGAAAAATTGAACTGACGTATACAAAAAATGAATCCAATACAACCGCTATTCTAACCTCTGCAGAAACTAATGGTAGAAAATGGGTATATGCTGCTACCGCAGATGACGATTTGAAAGTTACTCTCCCTGATTTAACCTATTGGCAGTATAGCAATATCCCTGCGCGTTCGGTTGAAAGAGAGCAAAAAGGCGCTTGTATGGTTGCAAAGCCATATGTTGCGAGTGTACGCAACCCTAATGGAACAACTATCAAATATAATATAAATGGAATTGTAAATGGTCGTGTCATTCCAAATTCTATGGTTGCCAATAATGTATATGAAGCCGCCTTTGTTGCAAATAGTTGTGGTAAAAAACCAACGCAAGTTCTAAATGATGGCTCTGCAACATATCAGACCACAGCCACATGGCTTTCGCTATCCACGACTTCAGATGCTGTTGTGAAAAAGTCTATACTTAGAGGTGAGCAAAAATTACATGAATGGGTTTATGATTATGATGAAGACTTTGGTGCATTTAGGACTGTAAATAGCCTCTCCCTTACAAAGAAACGTTCGATTTTACGTCCGGACGGCTCTGTTGAGATTTTTAATTTCTATAGAACTACTGATTTTCGAGAAGGCTTACTAGCTAGCCATGAGGTCAAAAACTCTGCTAGCAGTTCACCAGTAAGAAGAACTGTGGCGCATTATAAAAAAGGGAAAAAGATATCATACCCAATAAATAGCTATAATAGCTGGACGCGGCATGACGTTGAACATGGACACGAAAAAATCAAGTATAAAACCGTAGTGTATGAATCAGGGGATTCTTATACCAAGGAGTTTAGATACCATGATAACCCAGCTCTCTCTAATTATAGCTTCGGGCTGCACTATGAGACTGTAGAATACAATTCCTTTAACGATATTTTAAAGTCAACTAAATTTAAGCGTTTTAATGATTTGGTTAACTGGAATTTAAATCAAGAAGAGTCAATGTCTATTAGTTCTGATGGAAGTGCTTTTAATCAAGTTTCAAGTGTTGTTTACAAGGAATTTTCAAACGCCAACAATCAACTTTTACCACATAAGATATATCACTATTCCCAACATCAAAAAACGTTTTCATATCACAATGATGGTAATTTAAAGCGAGTTGAATTTAATCTTGCTAGAATCAAAGGGAGTGGTAATAGATATATTGAATACAGTGGTTATAAGCGTGGTAATCCTCAGATAACAAAAGTGGCTTCTAGATATGGAACAGGCGAAATTAGTTCGTCAAAAACCATAGATAATAACGGGTGGTTAACTAAAGAAATAGATTTAAATGGTATAGAAAAACACTTCAGATACGATAAGGTTGGTCGTTTAATAGCTATTGATTTAACAAATGAATCTAACGCATTGAAATGGTTAGATACACATTATAGTTGGGATTCAGATAGTCTTATTAGGACAGTGACTCGTTGCCTGCTAAATAGTTCAAGAGAGGTTTGTGGAGAAGGAGCTAAATTCACAACTACTGAGTATTATGATCCACTGCTTCGCTTAATAAAGAAAAAAGAAACAGATAATGCGAATGATGATGATACTAGGTTTAGCTATTACGCCTTTAACTATAGGGGGCAGAAAAAGTTCCAGTCCATATACTATAAAAGTGACGAAGTTTCCCAAACTGATATTTCAAAAGGAAGTGCTAGAGGTAGCTACTTTGATTTTAATGGCCTTGGTAGGGTAACAAAAGTTGCCACAACCGGTAAAGGTTCTATTCAATACTATTATCTGTCAGGTAATAGAATTAAAACCTCAGATGCGGAAGGGAATGTAACAACAACCACATATAGAGCATACGGAGAGCCAAGCTTTGATATTGCAGTAAAAATTAATTCTCCTGAAAATGTTGTAACTGAATTTGATGTTGATATATACAACCTTGTAAGGGAGATTACTCAATATGGTAATAATAAGTCATTTACTGAGCATAGAGATTATGATGATGTAAAAAATCTATGTTTAGTAAGACGGGCTGATGTAGGTAACACTATGTTTGGGTATAATATCCTTGGGGAAAAGGTATGGAGCAAAAAAGGTGTGACGAACACGAGTTGTTTAAAGAACGCACCATCAAATAGCAATTACTATGAATATGACAATCTTGGAGAACTAAATAAAATAAACTACCCTGGAAGTGATATTGATGTAGAATATATTAGGGATAACAATGGAAATTTGCTAACATTAAGTGCTGGTAAAGTAACGCATTCCTATAATTATAATAGTTTAAATTTGCTCGAGGATGAGACGTTAACTATTGCAGGGGATGGTACGCTACAAATCGACTATGATTATAATAATATGGGCTATCAGAAAAGTATTTCTTACCCTGATGGTACTTATGTAGATTTTTCCCCTAATGGTTTTGGAGGTGCTACCAAAGCAGCAAACTCTTCTGTAACCTATGCTAAAAATGCTCAATATCATGCAAATGGTGCTATTCATACTTTCGAGTATGGTAATGGAGTTGTGCACACAACAACTGTAGAAGCTGAGACATACAGAACAAGCCAAATACAGGATCTTAGAAATGGAGAAAAGCTGGTTAGCCTAAGCTATGATTATGACAATAATAATAATATTACTTCATTAATTGATAATTATGATAGCCGATTTAGTTTGGAAGCCATTGCTTACGATGGACTGGACAGGTTAAAGCAAATAAGCGGTGGAACCGGTATCGGTGACAGTATTATAAGCTATGACTCTTTAGGTAATATTGTTTCTTATGCTAGTAAAGATCGTGATTTGAGATACTCTTATGAAAATAATCGACTTACTAGTGTTTTCGGATTGGGTTCTGAGAAAGGCTATCAAAATATTCAATATGATAGCAGAGGGAATATAAATCACAATGGAAGGTATGAGCTGGCTTTTAATCATGCAAATCAATTGGAGTCTGCTCAGGGGAATATATACTTATATGATGGACATAATCGTCGTGTAAAGAAAACGAGCGAGGATGGTGTTTATTACTCCATGTATGGCTTTGATGGAAAGCTCTTATACCGAGAAAAACATGGCTTTACGGGGAACGGCACTAACTATATTTACTTAGGTGATAAATTAATCGCCAAGTATGGAGATGTTTCACCGCAGTCAGCTTCACAAAGCCGCCAGTACTACAGGCCTTTTGGGGAAGCAATTAAGTCGCCAAAAGATGACATTGGATATGCGGGACATAAGTTTGATACGGATACTGAGTTGAGCTATATGCAGGCACGATACTATGATCCAGTCATAGGTCGTTTCTATTCGAATGATCCTGTTGGTACGCTTGGGCATTTCAAAACTCCAAACGGTATACATGGGTTTAACAGATATGCTTATGCGAACAATAACCCTTACAAGTATACTGATCCTGATGGTCGAAGCTCTATGGCGCTGTGCGTAGGGGGGCCAGCAGGGTGTGCAGTAGGAGCTGGTATACAGCTTGGGATTGTGATTGGTGGCTTTATCACTGGTGCAGTGATAGACAACGCTGTTAACCCAATAACAGTATTTAATGAGTCGAGTGATGCTGATGATTTTGTTGAAGATTTAAAAGGCAGATCGGAGCCAGATGCCAATAGTGGAAAGAACAAAATCAGAACCATTACTGATGGAACGACAGTGGATGAGGCATTTGACAGCTTCCCCGGGGAAACAGTTGAAGCATCTGACGGATCGCCAATCAAAACAGCGGAAGACGGAACCACAGCGCATGTTCACAGTTCTAGTAAAGATAATGGTAGAAAGACATTAAATATTAAGAAGCCTAATGTGAAAAAACCTATCAAATTTAGAGAACCAAATTCAGGGAGAAACTGATGAATTACCTATCAAGAATAGAGCAATGTTTAGGGAATTGGAGAAGTCTTCCTGATTACCCATTTCAAAGTGAGGTGGAATATGCGGTGTTTCCATCTTTGAATGATGAATTGATCCACGAAGCTTTATATAAAGCTATTTTTGAGATGAATGAACGGCTCGGTAATTGTGAGATTGTATTTAAGGCGTTTGTAGATGTGAATGATAAAATTCCTGATTTATTGGTTCAAAAGGAAATTAGCTGGCATGATGTAGATAAGTTTCAAGCTTCTAATCTTGTCTACGAAGGATTTTATACGACAGGGGATAAATTTAATTGGCTTGGGATCTATCACCCAGACGACTATTTTATTGTAGGCGTAAAAAAAGAAATGCTAGAAGAGTTATGTCGAAAGGTTTACGGTCATTTAGATTGGAAGCAAGAGTTTATTCGGAGATATGAGAGTGGTCAGTTAGAAATATACAAGGAAGATTTCGACGAATTGAAGGACTCCCTTCTCAAAGAGGATTAACTGAATTAGTGCGATTACCAAGGGATACTGAAGGTATAAGTACCAAGCGATTTTGACGTAATCACACTCTCTGTTGTACTAGCTCAGGCTTGACCTGACAGTTACCCGTTTTTCAATCGGTGACTGTCAGCCTAGATTTGGGCTATATTCTTTTCAACCCAAATCGATTTCCCATCTAATAATGTTTCAAGCGACGTTCTACCGCAGCATTTTTTACCTTGATGAGTTCGGTCATTATTGTAGGAAACAAGCGGAAACAAGCGACATATATGGACGCTCCAGCGATGTCAAGCCGAGAAGGCCTGCGAGATAGCGCATTTTCGTTATCTCGTTCGTTATTTTACCCGCTTTGCCATGCCTGATGTTTGGTCCAGTCCGCTATAAATGTG
>NZ_JAKRFZ010000040.1 GCF_022347765.1 Pseudoalteromonas sp. OOF1S-7
GAAAAGTGGAGCCAACAGGCGATCCAAACAACGACCCGCTAGTCGATATATTTAGTCGCATCAACGATAATCTCAGGGGCTACACCGGCCACGAACCGGTTTCGCTGGGTGGCGATAAGCGCATCATTCATATGAATGGTCGAGTGTACGATGCAGAAACGGGCCGGTTTATGCAGGCGGATCCGGTGGTGCAGGCGCCTTCGAATCTTCAAAACTATAACGCTTATAGTTATGTGTTGAATAATCCTTTGAGTTATACGGATCCGAGTGGGTATATTTTTAAGAAGCTGCTTGGCAAGACAGGTGCGCAACTGGCGGGACTGGGCGGCGGAGGCTTGCTAGGTATGGCATTCGCGTCCTGGGGATATGACCGAGTCATGAACAGTCAGGGCCTGCAAACTGTTACTTCGGTTGCGTTGAATTTCATTCCTGGCTGTCAGGTTTGGTGTTCGGCGATGTTTAGCGCGCAAGTGACATACCACCACACTGGAAGTATCGGCAGAGCGTTTAAAGCGGGTGCAATCGCGGCTGCTTCGGCTTATGCTTTTCAGCAGATAGGGGAACATTTCTCTGCGACAGGAGGGTACAATAAATGGCATGTTAATAATGAGCTGTTGTCTGACTTTGGCGGTAATTTATTGACTAATGGTCAAATCGCGGCACAAATTACAGCGCATGCTGTCGTAGGCGGGATATCTTCCGTTTTGAGTGGTGGCAAGTTTGGCCATGGGTTTCTCAGTGCTGGTGTGACCAAGGGAGCCGGTGGTGCGTTCCTGCCAGGCGGCGCTGGGCTGAGTGCTACCCAGATAGCAAAAGGCACGGTAGTCTCGTCGATTATTGGTGGTACAGTCTCAGCAATTACTGGCGGTAAATTTGCCAATGGTGCTCGTACTGGGGCCATGCAGTTCTTGTTGAATCAGGCTGGGGAGTCGGTTAGGGAGATTTACAGATCTTTCGGTGTATATACGTCCAGTGATAAAGTTGTAGGTTTCATAAAAGGCTGGGAAAGCTTCAAGGCTAGCCCATATAAAGTATTGAATTCCGATGGTGAGCCTACTGGAAATTGGACCGTTGGGTATGGTCATGAAATATCAAATGAAGAGTACTTAAGCGGTTCATATAACAATATTTCTGAAGAAAGAGCAATGGAGTTACTGATGAGTGACATTGCGGCAGCTGAGGTTCGTGTAAACCGGTTTATAGCTAATAATGGTGGAACCAAATTGAACCAGAATCAATATGATACGTTCGTTAGTTTATCTATGAATGCAGGCTATATAGGGAGGTTTCCAAGCCTATCATCGAACTTTTCACAAGCGAATCATGGTGGAGTAGCGTTTGAGTTTTTGGATATAACAAACGGGGGGGTATCTGGGTTGGTGAAAAGAAGAACCGCAGAATATAACATGTACCTCAACGGCGATTATTCGGGGAGACCATAGGAATGAGAATAGCAGTTGTTTTATTATTATTATTTTTTCAAGCAGCTTCTTATGCACAATGCTCAAATGTTAAGGCACTTAAAAGTATGATGACTAGTTCAAACTTTGAATATCTTAGCGAGCATCTTAAGTACCCTATAAACGCTAGAGTGGGTGGTTCTAGTGTCAAAGTGATAAACAGGAGGGTGCTTGTTGCGATTTCGAAGTCTATTTTTACTCAAGATTTTATATCGCAAGTTGAGACAATGAGTGAAGATGAGTTTGCATTTGAATTTGGTGTAAATAAACCTGAATGTACTCTTAGTTCACTAGAGCTGACCGTAGATTCAGAAGAGTTGCGATATGCTAGGTCTGGTATAAGCTCAAGCAGAAAGTTGTTTAAATTTTTGGAAATGATAAACCAGACCATTGATGCAAAGCGTTACAGTGATTTGGAAAATATATTCTGGTTTCCTTTCTATATTGAACATGGGGAGGCCCTGATTAAAATTGAGAATAGCCATGACTATTCATCCAATGAAGAACTGATATTTTCACCTGAATTGAGCTTGGTTCTAAAAAAGTCACTGGAAAACAAGGCTTTTATTGAGGATAGTAATGGATTGATTTTGGACAAGAAAGGGAGTGTTTGGATTGTTGAGCGACATGGCAGTTTATATCTTCAGGTTTTGAGTTTAGAAGTTGGAAAATAAGCTCGGTCAGATGAGTAGAGCTTAAGATAGCACGTATCCTGCACAGGCGCTCTTTGAGCGCCTTTTTTCTGTGCAATCACGCCAGCGCGGTGTGCAGTGGAAATCAGCGCTGGCATGCACAACTGACCCATGTGTTACATGGACAGCCACCTAAAATTTGGCGTGCAGACTGTACGCCGTCTACCTTTAGGTAATACTCAATGGATTGAGGGTGACAAATTATGCCAATGGCAAGGAAGAGACAGGTCAGCTTATCAGAC
>NZ_JAKRFZ010000041.1 GCF_022347765.1 Pseudoalteromonas sp. OOF1S-7
TATATGTCAGAGCAACACATTTATAGCGGACTGGACCAAACATCAGGCATGGCAAAGCGGGTAAAATAACGAACGAGATAACGAAAATGCGCTATCTCGCAGGCCTTCTCGGCTTGACATCGCTGGAACGTCCATATATGTCTATGCAACTCTACGTGATTGCACAGAAAAAAGGCGCTCACTGAGCGCCGTTTTTGAATGGGTGTCACCCTAAATTGTTTCACCGGAGCGGGTTTGATTTCAAATTAGATTAGATGTCCTTCTTAATAAATTCCCTTTCTTAAGAAGAAAGCCAACAGTGTTTTCAATATCAAAATTAGTGCTATTCCAAACGCAAAAAAGAAGAACCAGACTAAGTTACCAAAGGTAAGCTGCCCAAACCTAATCAAGTCTATACATAAATAAAGTAAACCGACAATTACGACTACCGTAACAATACGGGTATTATTTACTTTGAGCATATTACCACCAACAAACGCTAGCAATGATGAAGATGTTCCCGATATAAATGCCAGTATATTCACTGCTGCTTTATATGCATCACTTTCCTCTTGAGTTGGAATAAAGGAAGTGATTGGCACTTGAGGCGACAACCACAAACCAGTTAACAGACCAATTATCGCTGTCAAAAATAATATAACTGTATTTCTAAATACATGTAATTTCATTGTATCTCCAAAAGCTTAATTATATCTGATGCGCCTGTATCGGTGGCCTTGTTGTTGCCGGATCAGATTTGTATAAGCTGCTGCTTGTGTTTCCCACGGAGAACTTCCCGTTATGTTGTGAGGAATCTTCGGAGCACCATTGCTCCAAGCAGTGTTTTGCCAAGCATGAACTAATTCATGCGCCAGTGTATGTTGAGCTGATACATAAGGTCTCGCAGCTCTACCACTAACAGTTTGGAATAGTCCTACTGGTGCTCTCACTGCTCTTGGATCTAGGGCAATAATAGTTCTATCCCATGAGAAATCCCAAAAACCTCTTCCGGTTGCTGCTGACTGACCAAAGTTTTCAAAGATTGCCAATCCAGTGCCGCTTTCGGCTAAACCAACAAGCATTTCGTGACCAGTAGCAGTCTTGTTTAACTCACCTAAATGAGAAGCAACATCACCAGCGAAGCCTTCTGAACCACTAACGGTGTAGTCAAGAGAAAGGTCATCAGACAACTTAAAGGAAGCTTCCTGACTACCATGCGTGTCAACACTACTTTGATATCCTTCTTCAACATCAGCATTGTTATTAAACTGACCTCGTGTACCACCCCAATCCGTCCTCACCGCAGTAACAAAAGCCGCACTATAAGCACCATTTTTAAACTTCCCTCCGGTTATTTTTGAAATAGTACCACCAACTACTGCGGAAACAATGACATTCCCAATCTGATTACTTACATAGTTTCCGCCTCCAACTGCGCTATTAAGCCCAGCTGCCCAGAAGCCATGGCCGAAATTTCCGCCATTTATGTCACTCATAATGCCGCCAACAATGCCATCAAACATAAACCGAGCGAATGCATTTTCAAAGCCTCCACCCCCTCCTAATTGAGACGTTGCGGCAGAGGTTAAGCCAGCCTTAAATGCCTGAGATGAACTGCCCCCCATCGCTCTGGTAAACTCATAGTTCCATGCCGCAGCACACGCAGCCTGAGCCGGTCCGCAAAAGGCCGTCAGCATATTCCCTACAATATTGGTAACTTCTGCACCAAATACTTTTACCACACCTCTAATGATTTGACGGTTTACCTTCTTCGTGAGGTTATGTAGCTTCTTAAAAATATACCCACTCGGATCCGTATAACTCAAAGGATTATTCAACACATAAGAATACGCATTGTAATTCTGAAGGTTACTCGGCGCCTGAACAAAAGGATCCGCCTGCATAAACCGTCCAGTCTCTGCATCGTACACTCGACCATTCATATGGATGATGCGCTTATCGCCACCCAGCGAAACCGGTTCGTGGCCGGTGTAGCCCCTGAGATTATCGTTGATGCGACTAAATATATCGACTAGCGGGTCGTTGTTTGGATCGCCTGTTGGCTCCACTTTTC
>NZ_JAKRFZ010000042.1 GCF_022347765.1 Pseudoalteromonas sp. OOF1S-7
CGCTCCATCTTCACCAGTGAGTTTTACCATCTTGGAGCGCTTTCAGTACAGAATCAAATTGTTGTGTAGTCATGAGTCATTTCTTTTTTTGTATCTTAACTTATCGAAATGACACAGAAAATTGAACACTACCTTCACGAAGACTCGAGAGCTGTTTGATCGCAGCATATGTACTTTAAATGGTTTCGAATATTTCGAATCTTGCTGTTTTCGAATATTTCGGATAATATTAAAGCGTGATAAATGGGATGCTTTCCTAGCTTGAAATTAAGCTAAGCGCACAAGAAGCTATCGCCAGACGAACAGACGAACAGACGAACAGACGAACAGACGAACAGACGAACAGACGAACAGACGAACAGACGAACAGACGAACAGACGAACAGAGCAAGTGACCATGTTAAATGTAAAATCGCTGCCAAGCGCAGAAGAAGTCGCATTGGCAAAACTATGCAGCCAGGAGCTTTCCGCAGTATTGGAAGCGAATGGCGAAGTACAAGAATTGAGTGTGGTGGGCAAAGATGGGGAAAGTCATCAGCTAAAATTGCCAGCCAGTGCCGTTCAATTGATGATCGAAGTCCTGACGCAGCTGGGACAAGGCAACAGTGTAAACATTACACCTATCCACGCGGAGCTAACGACTCAGGAAGCCGCAGATATGTTGAATATGTCTCGCCCTACACTGATTAAGATATTGGATCAGGGAGATATTCCGTATACAAGAACGGGCAACAGGCGCAAAATTGAGTTTGCTCAGGTGATGAAATATAAGCAGGATATTGAAGCAAAACGCCTTGCTGCTCTGGATGAGTTGACGGATCTCGATCAGGAATTAGGATTAGGATATTAACCACCATGTCAACATACACGGTAATCTTGGATGCGTGTGTAATGTATCCAGCTCCCCTGCGAAGCTATTTGATGCACCTGACTTTAACGGGGTTATTTAGAGCCCGCTGGACGGAACAGATACATGATGAATGGATCCGCAATTTACTATTAAACAACCCGGAAATGGATCCCAAAAAGCTCGACAGAACAAGGCAGTTAATGAACGCGCATGTCCCTGATTGTTTAATTGAAGGGTATGAGCCGCTGATTGATGGCATAAATTTGCCTGATAAAGATGACAGGCATGTTGTGGCCGCAGCTGTTAAGGGCCAGGCAGAGGGGATAATTACATTTAATTTGAAAGACTTTCCGGATGATAAATTGGCACCATTTGATCTGAGTGCAATCCATCCAGACAATTTCTTATCTGATATGTTTGAGCTAGACCCCAGCGCAGCCATATTGGCAGCCCAACGGCAAAGACGATCACTTAAAAACCCACCCATGACAGCCAGCGAATATCTGGATTGCTTACAACGGCAAAAGCTACCTACCTTGGTTTCGCACCTACGTAAATATGAAGCAATGATTTAGCAAGTCTAGTCAGGGATGACAAATAAATCATAAGGTTATATTCCACAACCCCGATTAGTTCATATGAATGGTCGAGTGTACGATGCAGAAACGGGCCGGTTTATGCAGGCGGATCCGGTGGTGCAGGCGCCTTCGAATCTTCAGAATTACAATGCTTACTCGTATGTGCTGAATAATCCGCTGAGTT
>NZ_JAKRFZ010000044.1 GCF_022347765.1 Pseudoalteromonas sp. OOF1S-7
CGGTCATGATAAGCCTCTGCCGATGAATGAACGCTAAGCTGATCGCCCAGCGCATTGTAGATATAATCCAGAGTTTGGTTATTATTGTCTACCACCTGAACAGTCTGACCAATGGCATTGCTATGTGGCTATGTTCTAAATTGAAGTGCACCACTATAGTTTAAGTTAGCTATGTTGGAGGTGCAAAATGGGTCAAAAATATTGTCATTTGAGTCATCAAGAGCGGAAGCTTATTTTTAATTGGTCTCACTATCAGGATAAAACGATACGTGAAATTGCACGTTTACTAAATCGCTCTCATTCCACTATTAGTAGAGAGCTCAAAAGGAATATCTATGACTATTACGTGCCAACATACTATCCAAATCCAGCTCATGATATGTACAAGGCCAGGATGAGTAAGCGTGCTCAACGTGAAAAGCTGAAGGCTTCTGAAACACGGCTGTATGTCTTAGATAAGCTAAGGAAAGGCTGGTCCCCTCAGATTATATCAGGACGCCTCAAGCTTACTAATGAAGCCCCCTATGTATGCCATGAATCAATCTATCAGTTCGTTTACAGTTCGCCTCCTGAACTCATAGCGTGCTTGGCTAGAAAACACAAAAGGCGTAGAAAAAAGTATCCATCACGTCGATATAGCAAAAAATGCTCAATGAAAACAAGCATCCTGAAACGGCCAACATTTATAAATGAGCGCTCTCAATTAGGCCACTGGGAGAGCGATTCCGTAGTATCTAAGCACAAGAAATCGGCACTGAATGTCATCATAGAAAGAGCAACACGGCTAGTGCATATAACCAAGCTAAGCTCCAAGAGTGCATTAGTAACAAGCAATGCAATAATAAAGCGCCTAAGTTCACATCCCGCCGGATTTGTTCAATCGATTACTTATGACAATGGGTCTGAAAATGCCCAGCACATAAAGATAAACGGGACATTACAATGTGATTCTTACTTTTGCCAGCCTTACCATAGTTGGGAAAAAGGAGCTGTTGAGCAGATAAATAGCCTAATTCGAAGGTATCTGCCAAAAGGTACTGATTTCTCAACTGTAACCCACAAACAGATTCAAGAAATAGAGCATAATTTAAACTCAAGGTCCCGGAGGTGCCTTGATTACAAAACTCCATTTGAAATCTATAATGAAAAAGTTGGTGCACTTCCAAGTTGAACCTGCCTACAGTCTGCACGCCAAATTTTAGGTGGCTATCCATGTAACACACCTGCGTAAGCAATTAATCCACGGTGCGCGCACTGTGGTCACGCATGCACATAAAAAAGACGACGATTTAAATCGCTGGATCAGCACCTTGAAAGAGCGAGTTGGTATAAATAAAACCATTGTGGCCACTGCCCACCGGCTAGCCAGGTTGATGTGGATACTACTACAGAAAAATGAGCCGTATCAGCCACAATATACACAATCGGGGGCGACACAATGTATCAAGGTTTAGGTTGTCAGGTGAGCTCGGAGCAGACAAGGGTCATTGA
>NZ_JAKRFZ010000045.1 GCF_022347765.1 Pseudoalteromonas sp. OOF1S-7
AAATGGCCATGGGCAATGCCGGCTTTAATATGAATAACCGCACATTGCCAGCCGTTGCCGGGCGGACAGCGGTGGCAGCTATTGTTGGTGGTACAGCAAGTGCTATTACCGGCGGTAAGTTCTCAAATGGCGCAAGAACAGCGGCTATGATGCATTTGTTGAATGCTGAGGGGCCTTCGGCATGGGAGAAAGCAAAATGGAGCTATGAAGTTCGGCACAAAATGAATGGGGGACTTAAGCTCGGTGGTAATGCTTTGGCACCGAATTTAACTTCTATAGAACGTACGGCAGCAGAAGAATATACCTATTTCCCCAAAGGCACATTTGTAGTTGTTGCTCATGGAAGTGAGCATGGTATGTATTTGTCCTCCCTAGAGTATGCTTCAGACGCACATATCCGGGAGTTCTTAGAGGGTGCTGGCTATAAGGGGGATAGGCCCATTTTTCTTCAGTCTTGTTATTCTGGTGAGAATGGAGTTGCCCAAAGAATAGCGAATATGTATCCAGAACAATTTGTAATTGCACCTAATGTTGGAATGACAAACTTAACAGTTTCACCTGGTTATCAAGGGGAGAGGTATTTCCTTGACAACCCAAACGCATATTATAAAGAGTACAGAACAAATCAATGAACATAGTTAAATTTTTAGTTTTTCTTTTATCTTTCGATGTTTTAGCTTGTGAAAACCTGGAAACAAGCTTAAATGAATCAGTATATAAAAGCGTCAAAGTTTTAAACGATAAATCAGCTCTAATTTCACTCAAGATTCCAATGGTGTTGAAAGGTGGGAAGTATTTAAGTACGGATATTGATATACGTGACTTACTATATGCCACTATATCTGGTGATGAAATTGAGGGTTTCTATTACATTAGGTTCACGATTGAAAATAAATACTTGGATCTAATTAAGATTGGGTTGTGGTATGAAAAGCCTGCTTGCCCTTCGAGAGGTACTTATAGTAAACATAAGAAACTAACTGTATTTTCGTTAAATGATATAAAGGTCAACTGAAAAAGCAGTTACAAGAGGCGTTGTTTCATTGCAATTTGCATGTGTTACATGGACAGCTGTGTTACATGGACAGCCACCTAAAATTTGGAGGGCGTTCATAATTCTGTGTCAGCCTGCTGAGCTCAAAGCTCGATGTAGTCATCCAAGCGCCCTGGAAAGTGGATGGCCATCTGCGACAGCGTGAGATTCCAGTTCTGGATAGGATGCGTCCACCGCTCTTGAGCTTTAAGTATACCGGCATAGAGTAGCTTTAGTAAGCTGTTTTCATTGGCAAAACCGCCCTTGGTTTTGGTCAGCTTCCGGA
>NZ_JAKRFZ010000046.1 GCF_022347765.1 Pseudoalteromonas sp. OOF1S-7
ACATTTATAGCGGACTGGACCAAACATCAGGCATGGCAAAGCGGGTAAAATAACGAACGAGATAACGAAAATGCGCTATCTCGCAGGCCTTCTCGGCTTGACATCGCTGGAGCGTCCATATATGTCTTTTATATTTTCCCTGCAACTTGTTGGTGACATACGACCAAAAACAGAAAAGCCCCAGCGGGTGCAGGGGCTTTAGATTGGATGTCTTTTATATTTTCCCTAACTCAACATTACAAAGTAAATAGTTTATTTTTCACTTTGGAAATCAACTTTCCAAAAATCATGGAAAATAGCGAGTTAATTGAATAGTACGCGTAGACATATAAAATAATAACCCACACAGGCAAGTCATATGCACTGCCAATCGCAATATATGAACCAATGGAAAAAGCAGTACTTAAAATTAAAACTAGTGCGTTCCTCCTTAGCTCCTCTAAAAAAGTATTATTTTGAGCCTTCCTTAACATCAATAGTACCGTTGAAACTAATATAATATACGCAACAACCCCAAAAGATGGCAGCAAGAGTAAAATACAGAAAGCCGCTACCGCCATAATTATCATCATCTGTTTCATAAATTACCAAATCCTAAGAAAGCCGGTGTAAGTTGTTCCTTTCATGTCCATATACCCTAATCCAGCATTAATTTTTCCCCCACTAAAACTAGCTCCGTCCCTAGCATGACCAAACTCAGCGCTGCCACCAACGCCCAAAGCAGCTGCAAGTTTTTCAAGCTTTGATACGGAACTACCAGTCGTGTCATCAGCTGGAATAAAATTATCTGTATCTATCCCTGGGGTCGCACCCGCCTCCACAGCAACAAAGACACCACTCCCTTCATCAAATCCAGTTACAGAAGCATGACCTAGTACACCCGTTTCGTCTATAGATAATCCAATAGCTAATTTTGTGCCATAATCCCCCACCGCAATCGTGACACTGGCCTCAAGTTGTAAAGTTGACTTTTTCAAATTTGCAATTATCTTTTCTTGTGGTGTACTTTGCTTGATTCTTCTCCCCTCAGCATTCAACAAATGCATCATAGCCGCTGTTCTTGCACCGTTTGAGAACTTACCGCCGGTAATAGCACTTGCTGTACCACCAACAATAGCTGCCACCGCTGTCCGCCCGGCAACGGCTGGCAATGTGCGGTTATTCATATTAAAGCCGGCATTGCCCATGGCCATTTTAGTAAAGCCAGCCGCAATAAATCCATGGCCAAATTTGCCTCCTGACAAGACGCTAGATACACCACCTACAAGTGCATGA
>NZ_JAKRFZ010000047.1 GCF_022347765.1 Pseudoalteromonas sp. OOF1S-7
GTGAAGTTGTTGATGCCCTACTTCCAGGAAAAGCCTCTAAGCTTCAGTTTATATCGAATCGTACCCTAAACCGACACAGGTGGTCAGGTAGAGAATACTAAGGCGCTTGAGAGAACTCGGGTGAAGGAACTAGGCAAAATTGTACCGTAACTTCGGGAGAAGGTACGCTCTTACTTGTGAAGACTTCGCGTCGTAAGCAGGCGAGAGCCGCAGTGACCAGGTGGCTGGGACTGTTTATTAAAAACACAGCACTGTGCAAAATCGTAAGATGACGTATACGGTGTGACACCTGCCCGGTGCCGGAAGGTTAATTGATGGGGTTAGTCTTCGGACGAAGCTCTTGATCGAAGCCCCGGTAAACGGCGGCCGTAACTATAACGGTCCTAAGGTAGCGAAATTCCTTGTCGGGTAAGTTCCGACCTGCACGAATGGTGTAACCATGGCCACGCTGTCTCCACCCGAGACTCAGTGAAATTGAAATCGCAGTGAAGATGCTGTGTACCCGCGGCTAGACGGAAAGACCCCGTGAACCTTTACTACAGCTTGGCACTGAACATTGACCCTACATGTGTAGGATAGGTGGGAGGCTTTGAAGCAGTCACGCTAGTGATTGTGGAGCCGACCTTGAAATACCACCCTTGTAGTGTTGATGTTCTAACTTAGGCCCCTAATCGGGGTTGAGGACAGTGCCTGGTGGGTAGTTTGACTGGGGCGGTCTCCTCCCAAAGAGTAACGGAGGAGCACGAAGGTTGGCTAAGTACGGTCGGACATCGTACGGTTAGTGTAATGGTAGAAGCCAGCTTAACTGCGAGACAGACACGTCGAGCAGGTACGAAAGTAGGTCATAGTGATCCGGTGGTTCTGAATGGAAGGGCCATCGCTCAACGGATAAAAGGTACTCCGGGGATAACAGGCTGATACCGCCCAAGAGTTCATATCGACGGCGGTGTTTGGCACCTCGATGTCGGCTCATCACATCCTGGGGCTGAAGTCGGTCCCAAGGGTATGGCTGTTCGCCATTTAAAGTGGTACGCGAGCTGGGTTTAGAACGTCGTGAGACAGTTCGGTCCCTATCTGCCGTGGGCGTTTGAGAATTGAGAGGGGCTGCTCCTAGTACGAGAGGACCGGAGTGGACGAACCGCTGGTGTTCGGGTTGTCATGCCAATGGCATTGCCCGGTAGCTACGTTCGGAATCGATAACCGCTGAAAGCATCTAAGCGGGAAGCGAGCCTCGAGATGAGTTCTCACTTGGA
>NZ_JAKRFZ010000048.1 GCF_022347765.1 Pseudoalteromonas sp. OOF1S-7
AGCTAGTAGAGATGGAAGTTCGTGAACTTCTTTCTGAGTACGACTTCCCAGGTGATGACCTGCCTCTAATCCAGGGTTCAGCTCTTAAAGCGCTTGAAGGCGAGAAAGAGTGGGAAGACAAGATCGTTGAGCTTGCAGAAGCACTAGATTCTTACATCCCAGAGCCAGAGCGTGACATCGATAAGCCGTTCATCATGCCTATCGAAGACGTATTCTCAATCCAGGGTCGTGGTACTGTTGTAACTGGCCGTGTTGAAGCTGGTATCATCAACGTGAACGACGAAGTTGAAATCGTAGGTATCAAAGAAACTACGAAGACAACTTGTACAGGTGTTGAAATGTTCCGTAAGCTGCTTGACGAAGGTCGTGCAGGTGAGAACATCGGTGCCCTTCTACGTGGTACTAAGCGTGACGAAGTTGAGCGTGGTCAGGTTCTTTGTAAGCCTGGTTCAATCAACCCACACACTAAGTTCACTTCAGAAGTATATGTACTGTCTAAAGATGAAGGTGGTCGTCACACTCCATTCTTCAAAGGCTACCGTCCACAGTTCTACTTCCGTACAACTGACGTAACTGGTAACGTTGAGCTGCCAGAAGGCGTAGAAATGGTAATGCCTGGTGACAACATCAAGATGACTGTTGAGCTAATCGTTCCAATCGCGATGGACGAAGGTCTGCGTTTCGCGATCCGTGAAGGTGGCCGTACAGTTGGTGCTGGTGTTGTTGCAACTATCGTTGAGTAATCAACAGTAGTGATGCAATAAGCATTGTGAAAAAGGCCATTCTCTAATAAAGAGCGTGGCCTTTTTTAATGTCTGAAATATCAGAAAAGTAAGGGGTTCCGTTAAACTGGCTCATTTCACCTTCTTTAAAGGGGAATATCTGCTCGAAAACATATCAAAAAGCACCTTTTTGTTTGAATTTTGCCCGAACGAACTGTTTTTCTCACTTTTCTTCAAAAAAGGGGTTGCACTGGGTTTCGATTTCCCTATAATGCGCATCCACCGACACGGGGCACAACGCTGAAAAGCAAGGCGCCAAGTGACGGGAAAGCCAAACGGAAAGCTTAATTAAGAAAAATTAAATTTTCTAGTTGACT
>NZ_JAKRFZ010000049.1 GCF_022347765.1 Pseudoalteromonas sp. OOF1S-7
TGGGTGATTGAGATGGACGCTCCTAAATCGGCGTCAATGCGCCAAACTGAGAGTGATATTTACAGTTAACAGGAGCATCCATCATGAATCAAGTTAGCACATTATCCATCGACTTGGCTAAAAACGTGTTTCAATTACTTGCTGTGGATAAGCACGGCAAGCCCTGTTTTTCACGCCGGGTGAACCGTCAGAAGTTGAAAGAAACCATTCAAAATATGCCGCCTTGTAAAGTCGTTATGGAGGCCTGTGGCTGCGCCCACTACTGGGGAAGAATGTGTATCAAAGCGGGTCATAAAGCACATCTGGTGCCTGCGCAACATGTCACCCCTTTTGTCAGGGGGAATAAAAACGATAAAAATGATTGCCTGGCCATTTATGAAGCCAGTCAGCGGCCTTACATTCGCTTTGTGCCTGTGAAATCAGAATCACAGCAAGCCGTCTTATTACTGCACCGAATGAGAGAAAGGCTGGTTAAGGCACGTACCGCTTGCCTGAATCAGACCCGAAGCTTTTTGCTTGAATTTGGCATTGAAACACCTAAAAGTTATCGCGCTTTTTACAGCCACATTCAGACTTTGCTCGACCAACAATTGCAACCGGTTATTCTGTTGCTTATACACGAAACTTGCGCCGAGCTGAGAGCCTTTGAACGTCAGCTAAGACAACTCGATTCTCTGTTTCGAGATACAAACCAACGCAGTCAGGCTGCTGAAATCATGCAATCCCTGCCGGGTGTAGGCCCTATCATCGCCTCTGCTTTTAGTGCCAGCATAGATAAAGGTCAGGCATTTAACAGCGCCAAAGAGTTTGGTGTCTGGTTAGGGCTCACGCCCAGACAATATGCTTCCGCCGATAAAAGCGTTCTGAGCCATATCACCAAGCGAGGGGACAGATACCTGCGTAAGCAATTAATCCACGGTGCGCGCACTGTGGTCACGCATGCACATAAAAAAGACGACGATTTAAATCGCTGGATCAGCACCTTGAAAGAGCGAATTGGTATAAATAAAACCATTGTGGCCACTGCCCACCGGCTGGCCAGGTTGATGTGGA
>NZ_JAKRFZ010000004.1 GCF_022347765.1 Pseudoalteromonas sp. OOF1S-7
TGTGTAAAACCCGACGACGGCACGGTCGTTACAGACCGAGTGGGTGTATTAATTTTAGGGTGTGCAGGCTCGGAACTCATTTGGGGCGCTGAACAATCAGTTAAGCCCGGATATATGTCAGAGCAACTCATTTATAGCGGACTGGACTAAACATCAGGCATGGCAAAGCGGGTAAAATAACGAACGAGATAACGAAAATTCGCTATCTCGCAGACCTTCTCGGCTTGACATCGCTGGAGCGTCCATATATGTCTACCAATTTCCCTATCTCCCAGTCTCCTAGTTTTTTGTGTCTCGCTCATGCCGAAACTATTTTTAAGTTTATGAAATTTATAAAATTTGTGCTTCTGCATAACGAGACTGAATGCCTGGTTAATACCAAGGCACATTTTCTACAGACTGCAGCTGGCTTGAAGGCTTGGTCTCTAGGTGGTAGGTTATTGTTCTTGTTATCAATACGCTTTTTTAGTTATTGGCTGAAAAGGCATTGGGAACGGGGTTAAACCAGCATCCATACTCAATACCATTAATGACCTATCAAGGAAGGTTTATTTTATGAAACAATTAGTTAGCTCCGATTCTCATTTGGAGAAACCAATTGGGTTTTCTAGGGCTTGTAGAATAGGGAATCTGATTGCAGTGGCAGGCACTGCGCCAATTAAAAATGCAGAAACTGTGTTTCCAAATGACGTTTATAGCCAAACTAAGTACTGTTTGGAGCTATCGATTAAGGCAATTGAAGAGGCTGGTGCTACTTCCGCTGATGTTATTCGAACCAGAATAATGCTCACGGACATATCTTTATGGGAAGAGGCAGCAAGAGCACACGGTGAGTTGTTTTCAGATATTCGTCCAGCTTGCACTTTCGTTGAAGTAAAAGGCTTTATTGACCCTACATGGTTGGTTGAAACTGAAATGGATGCAGTGGCGCCATAGCTCAAACAAGGCATTTATGAGTGACTCGCAATGCTCGGCGAGCTTAATTGAAGTTTGGTTTTGATGTTTAAGGTGTAATGGTTGAGTTGAATGTTTTGCGTTGTTAGCGCCTTGATTCGACGTTGGACGTAATAAGGTTCAGTTATGAAAAAATATATAGTATTGCTTAGAGGGATTAATGTCTCAGGTAAAAATATTCTTCCCATGAAGGAGCTGGTGAATATCCTTGAGGGCATTGGTTGCGAAAATGTGCGTACGTACATTCAAAGCGGAAATCTCGTGCTGCACAGCAATTTATCAGCTTCATTACTGGAGAAATCAATTGCCGAGGCGCTAGCGAATACAAAGGGTTTTGATGTTCCTGTAATTGCACAAACAGTATCGAAATTCAAAACCGCAGTTGAGGCTTGTCCTTTTCAGGCAACAGAAGGTAAGTTGCTTCATTATTTCTTCATGGCTTCTACGCCTATTCTAAATAACGATTCCTTACTATCTCTTTGTGCATCGTCTGAGAGGTATAAACTTAAGGACAATATATTCTATCTATATGCTCCAGATGGCATCGGTCGATCGAAGCTCGTAGCGAATATTGAAAAAGTTCTAGGTGTCCCAGCAACAGCCAGGAATCATAATACGGTGCAAAAGTTACTCAAATTAACAGAATAGCGGGGTAGCCTAATAAGATACTCAAGTCGAGCCTACACCTGCGCTTCACACAACGTATTGATTGGCAATTTGTACGCGCTGTGCAACACGCTCAGCTCAATCGGCTTAGTACGACGTAACGTTGATAATGAGACTATGAAGATAATATCAGCCATTTTTTATTCACGTTATCGTTACTTTGGTTGCCCAGTAAGCGAGTTTTTCCGTCACTTTGGTGGGTTCTATGGGTTTAGTGATGTAGTCATCCATCCCTGCATCCAGGCACTTTTGCTTGTCGCCTTGCATAGCATTAGCGGTCATTGCGATAATCGGAATATCGGCCTGAAGGTTGCCTGCCTGTGAAGTGCGAATACGCCGGGTGGCTTCATAACCATCCATCATTGGCATCTGGCAATCCATCAAAACAAGAGTATATGGCTGTGTCTCGTCAGCATCACGCAGTTTTTCCAGCGCCTCTACACCGTTTTCTGCGATGTCGGTTGTGACACCCAGGTGCTCTAAGATCTTCCCTGCAACCAGCTGATTCACCTTGTTGTCCTCAACCAGCAATACTCGGGTGTGCTTCGCCCATGTATAAGTGTCATGGCTGTCATCATCACATAGATTGTCCGTATTTTGTTCCTCTGTATTGTGATTGGTGCTTGCTCTAACCGTAGACAGGGCTTTTAGTAAATCCTGTTGTGTGGCCGGTTTAGTGAAGTAACCATCCAGGGGAACTGAGCTGGACTCTATCGCGTCAAACTGCTCATCCAGCAACGTCATCATGATCAATTTAACGTGATTGAACTTGGGGTTATTTCTGATCTTCTGAGCCAAGGTCTCACTGCTCAATGTGGGCAGTGATCTGTTAAAAAAGACAATATCTACCGGTTTACTGGTCAGTGTGTGTAGCGCTTGCTCAGCATTCAGAGCTTCACTTACGCCTACCTGCCAAAGCGCAAGCTGTTTTTTGATGACGGTGTTACTCGACGTGTCAGGGTCGACCAACAAAGCATGTAAATTGGAGGGCTCAAATGCTGCTATGCCTTGTGTAAGTGGCGCACAGGGGCTGACCGTGCAGGTAAACTCAAAGCAACTGCCAATGCCCGCTTTACTAGAAACATAAACATCTCCCCCCAGCAGCTGGCAGAGTCGTTTGGTAATACTTAGTCCAAGACCCGTACCACCGTATTTTCTGGTCGTTGAGGCATCAACCTGAGTAAAGGAATCAAACAGGCTGGAGAGCATCTCCTCAGGAATACCTATTCCGGTATCCTGAATGCAACAGGTTAGTATAGCCTGCTGGTCATCGGCAGGGGAGGTAATTGATGCGCTTAGGGTGATCTCACCTTGCTCGGTAAATTTAATCGCATTGCTCAGTATATTTGCAGCGATTTGCCGGATCCTGCCTGGGTCGGAAGTGATCTGGGCCGTTTCAATACCCGTTAAGTCCAGCACCAAACCCACTCCCTTAGTTTGTGCCGCAAGCGCCATAGACTCGGCAAGCTGTTCAAATAGCTGCCTGATGTCGAAATCGATGAATTCCAGCTCCAGCTTATCAGCCTCAATCTTTGAAAAGTCCAGAATATCGTTGATCAGGCTAAGTAAGGAGTGGGCGCTGTTACTGGCAATACCCACGGAATGTTCCTGCTCCGGCGTTAACTCGCTGTGTTTGAGAAGCTCCAGCATACCCAGTACGCCATTCATCGGCGTTCTGATTTCGTGACTCATATTGGCCAAAAATTCAGATTTTAGTCGGGTTGCTTGTTCTGCTTTTTTAAGTGCGGCTTCAAGCTCCATCGCCTGTGATTGCAACGAAGCTGTTTTATCAGAGACTTGCTCCTCAAGCTGCAATACAAACTGCTTTTGTCGGTCTAATTCCGTTTTTTGCATCCGGGTACGTAGGTAAATCACGGTAAAAATAACCATGGCACAAGCCAGAGTATATAAAACATAGGCCCACCAGGTTTTCCATGGAGGCGGGGCAACATGTAGGTTAACCGATAACAGCTGCTCGCCCCATTCACCGCGACTATTGGTTGCCCTCACCTGAAATGTATAAGACCCGCCATCTAAATTGGTAAAGGTGGCTGTGTTGCGGTTGCCTATCTCTATCCAGTTGTCGTCGTAGCCTTCAAGTTTATAGGCATACTGGTTTTTATTGGGAGATACAAAATCAAGCACGGAAAATTCCAAAGAGAAGATATAATCCTGATAAGAAAGGTCAATATCGGTGACGTAGGAGTAGGGTTTGTCCAGGTTGACAGGCTGCCCCATCTTATTAAAGCCGGTCAAAATGAGTGTCGGGTCTTTCAGAGTTGACTGCAAAGGACGTGTACTAAAATATTCGATGCCGCGCTGGCTACTGGTGAATAGCAAGTCTCGCTTTGCTTTGACCAGGCTATCAGGGTAGTAATTTAGTCCGAGTAAACCATTGTGGCTATCAAAGTTGCTGACCTTACCGCTTGATGGCGAAAATTTGGTAACTCCTTGATTTGTGGTTAACCACAAATTACCACGCTGATCATCTGAGATGGCGCGGATCAGGTCGCTAGGCAGACCATTTCGTGTGCTAAAGTGAACAAAGTTGTTGGTTTTAGCCTGGTATAGATTAAGCCCCTGTTGCGTGGCAATCCAGAGCTGCCCATCCTGTGCCTGATAGATATCCTGTACTATACTGCCGAGCAGGCTGCCTTCTCGGTATGGATTATTGACAAAGGGCTGGAAAATTTGCTCTTTCTCCAACCACAAGTTCACCCCATTGCCGGTTCCAACCCACATGTTATGTGCATTGTCTTTATATATCGTCAAAACTTCAGGATGAGATAACCCATACGAGGCGTCGAGATGTCTGAAGGTGTTTAAACCGGGGTTGTAAATATAAACTCCGTTTTTGTAGGTTCCTACCCAAAGGTTGCCTTGTTTATCAACAGCCAGTGCTCTTATCTCTCTGAATTGCCGGTGGTTTGGATCCTCCTTTGGGTAGCGAATGAGTGTAACATCGCGCGTATCGAGGTTAAATTTTGCCAACCCTTCATCCTGAGCGACCCATAAATTGGCATTGTCGAGATAAAGCACGGGGCGCTCTAACAGCCGGTTTTCACTAAAACCATTTGATACGTGAAATAGAGGTGGTGAAAGAGTATGCAAGGTTTGTGATGCAACATCCCACCTCAGCAGGTGAGAGGTTGAGTTAACTATAAGCAGATCCCCGTTTTTATCGGCGGTAATACCATTGGGTGCCCTGAGCATCGCGTTGTTGATGGATTTAAACTTGCGATGCGGAACCAGTTTAAAAATGCCATGCACTTCATTGGTGATCCACAGCGTTCTGGCGCTGTCCTCAAAAATAATCCGCATGCCACTGCTATGTTCAAGATCCAGTTGGACCAGCTCCTCTTTGGATGGGTGTTTTCTGAATACCCCTTTACTGGTAACAAACCAGATGTAACCGTCCTTGTCTTCAATCATGGAGTTAACTTGGCCTAGATGTACATCGTTTTTAGGGCCTACTTTGCTGAATTCTCCGCTGGCTGGGTTAAATTCAAAGGGACCTTGCTGGGTTCCGACATACAGTTTGTTGTGTGAGGTTTTTAAAATGTGCCTGATTTCATTCGAGCCGGTTGGGGTAGTATTTGTTGGGTCAGGAAAAAAGTAGCGGATGCTCCTGGTCGACTTATCGTAACGATTCAGGCCATAGCTGGTTGCTATCCATAAACGTTCCATGCCATCGTTCTCGATATCCCATATTCGGTTGTGGGACAAACTTGTGGCTGATTCATCGGTCTTTGTGATGTGCTCAAAGTTACCTTTTCCCAAGTACCGGTTGAGGCCGCTATCATAAGAGCCTAACCAAATTGAGCCATCCAGATCATGATATAAAGATTGGATCCTGTTTGCTGAAATTGAGCTGGCACGCTTGGGGTCGTGAAGAAAGTTCTCGAATTGTCCTGTTCTGGGGTCATAGCGGTTTGCACCCCCTCCCCAGGTACCGATCCAAATGTCACCATTTCGGTCTAACATCAGGTTACCGGCATCATTGTGTGATAAGCCACTGCTACTTTGGCCATCGAATTCAAATAGGGTGACCTTGCGGCCATCATAGCGCATTACGCCATTTTCGGCAGTGCCAAACCAGAGTAAGCCTTGCCTGTCCTGGATGATAGAGTAAATTTCGGAGGAGACAAAACCATCCTCTGCGGTCAGTTTTTTGACAGAGTATTGATTGGCCAGTATGGGAATGTTACCAAAACACAGCGCAGGCATGACAGCCACCATGGCCACAACCAGATGGACGAAAAAAAACCGTTTACCCAAACGCATGATTGACAACCATGAAAAATGCTTAAAAGCGCAACTCGTATTCTTAGGCTAGTTGAATTTGCGCTCGATTTCTATGCATTTAGTTGTTTATGCTGTCAAAAATTTATAGCAATGTCAGTGGGGAATAATAAGACGTATTCAATCTCAGCAATGCTACAGCAAGGCGAACCTTATCATGTGCATTAATAAAAAAGCGCCGAAGACATTAAAATCCACGGCGCTTTTTATCCAGTCTGACAGACTAAGCCAAATCTTCTTTGGTATCTACATGCTCAGCTTTGTGTTGCTGTGCAATTTCTTCGCAAAGTTCGTGCTTGGAGCGTTTCTCAGCCACGCGCCTTGCCGTTAACCAGTAGAAGAATAAGGGCAGGAAGAACACGGCCAGGAACGTAGCTGCGAGCATGCCTCCCATCACCCCGGTTCCTACACTATGGCGCGCACCAGCCCCTGCGCCTGAGCTCAATACCAGGGGAACTACGCCCAGAATAAAGGCCAGTGAGGTCATGATGATAGGGCGGAATCTCAGTCTGGCCGCCTCCAACGCAGCCGCAGCCGGACTCCAGCCTTGTTGTGTCTTCATTAGGGCGTACTCAACGATCAGAATGGCATTTTTACTGGCCAGGCCCAGTAAAGTAACCAGACCAATCTGGAAGTAAACGTCATTGGTTAAGCCTGCAACCCAGATTGAGATAAGTGCACCAAAGGTACCAAAGGGCAACGCCAGTAATACCGAAATAGGCAGTGACCAGCGCTCATAAAGTGCTGCCAGGATCAAAAATACCATTACAACGGCCAGTCCCAGTGCCAGGCCCGTTGTGCCTGAGCTGCGCTTTTCCTGATAGGCGGATGCGGTCCATTCAAAGGTCATATCCGGTGGCAAAACTTGTTTAGCAATACGCTCAAACTCAGCAATGGCCTGGCCAGAACTGTAACCGGGTGCAGCATTACCCATCAACTTAACGGCTGACAGATTGTTGTAACGTTGCAGGGTTTCCGGACCCCGGCTGTATTCTATATCTGTGAAAGCAGAGATAGGCACCATTTCGCCGCGATTGTTTTTCACATAAATGCGGCCCACGTCTTCGGGTGACATACGGAACTCAGCTTCTGCCGACAACAGTACCTGCCAGGCACGACCAAATTTATTAAAGTCATTAACATAGTAATTACCCAGGTTAGCCGCCAGCGCATTGAATGCCGAGTTGATATTTACGCCCATGGCACGCGCCTGCTCTCTGTCCATATGAACTTTCAGCTGCGGTGCATCCGGTCGCCACAGTGTCTGGATACCAGCCAGAATTGGACTCTTCTGCGCCTCGCCCATCAGCATCTGCATGCCTTGTTTGAGTCGCTCAGGATCGGTACCAGCCTTGTTTTGCAGGTATACCTCAAAGCCACCGGTGGTGCCCAGACCAAAGATGGCAGGGGGGTTGAAGGCCAGAACCAGCGCTTCATTGATCCCGGCAGTTTTCATAAATAATTCACCAACCAGGGATTTAGTATCGATTTCACGCTCATCCCAGTGTTTCTGCGTAATGAACAAAGTGGCTGCACTGTTTTTGTAGCCGCCACCGATGAAATCAAAGCCGGTAAACGCCACCACGTTTTCATTGGCTGGGTTAGATTGCGCAGCTGCAACCACTTCTTCAACCACCGCAGCTGTGCGTTCCAGAGACGAACCATCTGGCAGGAACACGGCGGCAATGTAAAAGCCCTGATCTTCATCCGGAACCAAAGACCCCGGCGTTTTTTGCCAGATGAAAACAGTAGCCCCAACCATGGCGGCCATGAGCGTCAGGCCAAGCAGGCCTCGGCGGATCATAAAGCTCACGGAGCCGACATATCGGCCGGTAACACGCTGGAACCAATTATTAAACCACAAAAAGAACCCTGCAGTTTGTTTGTGCTCATGTTTAAGGATCATTACACACAGCGCCGGTGTCATGGTCAGTGCAACAACCCCCGACAGGCTCACCGAAATCGAAATGGTAATGGCGAATTGTCGGAATAACTCACCGGTTAATCCACCCAGGAACGCGATGGGTACGAATACTGAACACAATACCAGTACAATTGCGACCACCGGGCCGCTGACTTCCTGCATCGCTTTGATGGCGGCTTCTCGGGCACTCAGGTGCTGCTCGTGCATGATCCGTTCAACGTTTTCCAGAACCACGATGGCATCATCGACCACAATGCCAATAGACAACACCATGCCAAAGAGTGTCAGGGTATTGATAGAGTAACCAAGCATATACAGGCCGGCAAAAGTACCGAGCAGAGAAACCGGGACTGCCAGAGTCGGAATTAAAGTAGCGCGCCAGTTTTGCAGGAACAGGTAAACCACTAAAAACACCAGCACCATGGCTTCAACCAGGGTGATCAGTACTTCACGAATAGAAACCTCAACAAAACGGGTTGTGTCGTAAGGGATACCGTGGTCCAGCCCGACCGGAAACTGCTGACGTAGCTCAGCAATCACAGACTCTACTTCTTTCGCGACATCCAGTGCATTGGCACCCGGTTGCAGGAAAACACCCAGTAATACCGCTTCTTTACCGTTAAAAGTACCGGCAAAGTTGTAGTCTTTTGAACCCAACTCTACACGTGCTACGTCTTTAAGGCGCAGGGTTGAACCATCCGGATTGGCACGAATGATAATGGCCTCAAATTCTTCAGGCGTAGACAAGCGACCCTTGGCGGTTACACTATACACCAGCTCCTGCGGCTGGCTACTGGTTGGTGTGGCACCGATTGTCCCCGCCGCATATTGTGAGTTTTGTTCGCGGATAGCTGCGGTAATTTCTTCTACGGTCACGCCGAGCTGGCTCATCAGATCCGGGCGGATCCAGACTCGCATAGCGTAATCTTTGGCACCGAAAATCTGTACACTGGTGGTACCGGGAATGCGCTTGATCCGGTCAAGAATATTCATAGTGACATAGTTCGATGTCCACAAGCTAGAACGGGTACCATCAGGCGAGTAAAACGCATGAACTTGCAGGAAGCTGGATGACCCCTTTGCAACGACCACGCCCTGGCGGCGGGTTTCTTCTGGTAAACGCGCTTCAACCTGTTTGACCCGATTGTTGACGTCTACCGCGGCCTGGTCAATATCGGTGCCTATCTCAAAGGTCACTGTGATGGTGGTTGTGCCTGAGCTGGTACTGGTTGACTCCATATACATCATGCCTTCAACTCCGGTGATGGCATTTTCTATAGGTGCTGCAACCGTCTGCTCAAGCACATCAGCTGAAGCACCAGGATAAAAGGCAGTCACCTGAACCTGAGGGGGAGCTATTTCTGGGTATTGCGCAATAGGCAGGGTACGCATTGCTGCCAGACCGGCCAGTACAATAACAATAGAGATCACAAAGGCAAATATCGGACGATCGATAAAATATTTAGAGAACATACAATTATTCTCCTTCGCCGCTCACAGAGACAGGCATACCCGGGAAGAATATTCGTGCCATACCTTCCACAATTACGGGCTGGCCGGGTGTCAGGCCTTGTCGTATCACCCACATGTTTTTTCCATCCAGGTTTACCCATTCACCCACTTCAACGGGGGCTGGCAGCGCCACAGTCATGCCTTGCTCATTTTCGGTTGCGACATAGACAAATTTGCCCGTGCCATTATCCAACACTGCACGCTGAGGCAACACAATGGCATCATTGCGTACTGCACCTGACAGGCGAACGCGGACAAACTGACCTGGACGCAGCTCTCCGTCGGGGTTGTTGATCCGGGCCTGTAGCTCACTGGTGCCGGTAAAGCGATTGACTCGCACGTCAGAGAAGTCGACTTTGCCAGAGTGTGCATAGACAGAGCCGTCCTGTAGCACTATGGTGGCATTGAATTCGTTGTTCTTGGGCAAGCTGAGCGTGCCATTTTCGACGTCCTGACGCATGGCCAGCTGCTCACGCTCGGAAAAGCCAAAGCGAGCGCGCATCATGCCGGTGTCAGTCAGTTCACTCAGTAGTACGGTGGGGCCAGAGACATAGCTCCCCTGTGAAACAAACTCCCGACCCATAATACCTGACACCGGGGCCTTAACCTGGGCATATTCTAAATCCAGCTGTGCTTCACTCAGTGCCACCTTAGCCGAGTCCAGGTTGGCAATGGCAACTTCGTGCGCAGACATGGCATTATCGAAATCCCGCTTCGACACTGAGCGCTCGTCTTTCAAGCGTTCCAGACGGTCTTTCTCGCGCTTGGCCTGTGCCACATTAGCTTTAGCAGCGTTGAGTTCTGCTTCGGCTTTTTCGAGTTCCAACTGCAAAGGGCGAAGTTCTATGGTGAATAGGGAACGGCCGGCTTTAACATACTGACCCTCTTCAAAGTTTCGGGATTCAATGAGTCCTGACACTCGCGCCCTGATCTCTACTTCTTTATCGCCGGCCAGCGTGGCCGGTAGTTCGATATTAAACGGCACGCTCTGAGTCGTGACCCTGTTGATGCTTACCTGCGCGGGTGGCATGGTATGGCCGCCCTGACTTTGAGGTGCCTCGGAGCAGGCGGAAATAACGAGTGCAGAAAATACCGCTGTTGCCAGGTGTACTACACGACTGCTGTTTTGGGCTGGATACATGTATACTCCAAATCCTGATTAAATTTTTTATTCCTAAGCAGAGACGAATTCATCTCTCATTTATTGGGTTTACTTTTTGCATTTATTCGCTGACGTGTTCACAAACCAATCAAATAAGTGTAGCACCGCTTTTGCGCTAACGTGTGCCGATTTTTACTGAGAGAGTTTGTCCAAAAGCCAGTGAATAGATTATCGTACGACGCGCTGTCTACACCAAAACAGAGCATGCCGCTTACACATAAAGCACCCTCTAGAGCTTATTCCGTAAGGCTTTTAAGCGGATTAGAAAGTGCAAAGATAGTTCGATAACGGTGCAAGTATACGCAAGTGTATACTTAATTATTCAATGGGTAAACGGGATCGTGTACTTTTTTAAAGCGGCAGTATACGGGGGTGTTTACTTCCGTATTGCGCCTTTTTAAGTTAAACTGCTGTTAATTTTACACAGATGTCCGAGTCGATGACCGAGCTTACTGAAAAACAACAAGCAATATTAAGCGCTGCGGTAGAAGAGTTTGCTCAGCGGGGACTGCAAGCCACAACGATGGAAGCTATCTGCAGTGCCGCAGGCGTATCCAAACGCACTTTGTATAAACATTACGCGACCAAAGAAGCCTTGTTTGATGCAGTGGTTATTTCGCTAATTGAAAGAATACAGCCTATTACAACCATTCAGTTTATCCCAAACTACGATTTTGAAATTCAGCTGCGTCACTTGGCCGACAGCGCGGTGTCCCTGCTGGCTGACGAAGACTACATCAAACTGTCGCGTATCGTAATGATTGAATCTATGCGCTGCCAGGCTCAGGCTGACAGGCTTAACCATAAGTTCAGCCAATGTGAAGCGGCAATGAGCTTGTGGTTTGAAGAAGCGTCCCGAGCTGGGTGTCTGGGCACCTTTTCTGCGCCATTTGCCGCTGCTTTTTTCTGGGGGGCGCTGAAACGGCTGACATTCTGGGATCAAGCTATTCGCTGGCAGGCCCCGCTTGCTGAAGCCGATCTGGACGCTTTTGTGGATCAAGCCTGTCAGCTGTTTTGTGGTGGCATAAAATATGTCACTCAAGAATCGACCTGATCCACCAGGCAGTGTTTACTCAACCCCAATAAAACCACCAGTTTGATGTGCCCACAATTTTGCATAGATGCCATTTTGTGCCAGCAGGGCGTCATGTGTGCCTTGCTCAACAATCTGGCCTTTATCCATGATGATCAAACGATCCATTTGAGCAATGGTTGAGAGTCGATGCGCTATCGCAATCACCGTTTTACCGGTCATCAGACTATCTAAACTGTCCTGAATAGCTGCTTCTACTTCTGAGTCCAGTGCCGCTGTTGCCTCGTCCAAGATCAGAATAGGGGCGTTTTTCAGTAAGACTCTTGCAATGGCAATACGCTGGCGTTGTCCACCTGAAAGCTTAACGCCACGCTCTCCTACCTGCGCATCCAGCCCGGTATTGCCCTGGTTATCTTCAAGAGACTCGATAAACTGACTTGCTTCAGCTTTGTGAATTGCTTCGAGTAGCTCAGCTTCGGTGGCGTCAGGTCGACCATACAACACATTATCCCGTACACTTCGGTGCAGCAGAGCAGTGTCCTGGGTTACCATGGCGATGTGTGCTCGTAAACTTTCCTGATCAACGTGAGCAATGTTTTGACCGTCTATTTCTATGGTGCCTTGCTGAACATCATAAAAACGCAGTAAAAGGTTAACCAGAGTCGATTTACCCGCGCCTGAACGACCAACTATGCCGATTTTTTCGCCCGGGGAGATAGTCAGATTCAACCCCTGAATGACTGCGTCTTGAGCTGATTGTTTTTGCCGCTTGTAAGCAAAATGCAGATCAGTAAATTTAATTTCGCCCTGAGTAATTTTTAGCGCCGGAGCATTGGGCAGATCCTGCACATCTAACGGTCTGGCTAAGGTGGTTTTACCATCAATTACGGTACCTATGTTTTCAAACAGGCTGGAAACTTCCCACATTATCCACTGCGACATGCCGTTGAGGCGCAAAGCCAGGGCGATAGTGATGGCAATGGCACCGCTGCTGATAGCACTCAGCGACCACAAGTAGAGTGAACCGGCAGCGACACTGAACACCAACAAAAAATTCAGTGTCTGAATACTGACATTTAATTGTGTGGCCAGTCGCATCTGGGCATACACGGGTTGGATAAACAGATCCATACTTTCCCGGGCATAGGCTTCTTCACGCTTGTTGTAGGAGAACAGCTTGACGGTAGTGATATTGGTGTAACTGTCGACCACGCGACCAGTCATCTGAGAACGGGCATCGGCTTGCTTACTGGCGACCTGTTTAAGCCGGGGTACAAAATAAAACTGCATACCTATGTATAAGGCCAGCCAAATTAATAATGGGATCATCAGTCTCTTGTCGCTGTCGCTCACCAGCGCGAGCATAGCGCCAAAGTACACAATGACATAAACTAGCACATCCAGCAGCTTCATCACCGCCTCACGAATTGCCAATGCCGTTTGCATGACTTTGGTTGCAATTCGCCCAGCGAATTCATCCTGATAGAAAGAGATACTTTGCTTGAGTAAATAGCGATGTGCCAGCCATCGAATGGCCATAGGGTAATTACCTAACAAACTCTGATGTAGTATCGCACTATGGAAAAACACCAGACAGGGCAGGCCGACCAAAGTGATCAGGGCCATCATGGTGAGTTCCTGATGTTTGACTTCGAACAGCTCGGCGGGTGAGTATGCTTGCATCCAGTCTACCAGGGTGCCCATAAAGCCGAACAACATCACCTCGAATGTGGCCAGGATGGCTGCGGTAAGCGACATTAACAGTAGTGGCCACTCCATCCCTTTGGTATAAAACCGACAGAATGCCAGCAAGCTTTGAGGTGGCTGTGTCGCTGGTTGCGCTGGAAATGGGTCGGTAAACCGTTCGAAAAACTTAAGCATATTGCCTCCTGCATGATAACAGTGCCGAATTGACCCTGCCCGTTGATTAGGGGAGTGCCGGTAATACCAATTTCACTTAAACCCTGTTTAGTTTGAAGGATCAAAGCAAATTTGGTGTAGGTCAGAAAAAGCGCACACTCCAAGCGTACGTTATAACTCAGAACTCGGCTGAAAACCAAGTAACAATTTGAAAAATGTGAAATAAGAGAAAGTGTTATAGCAATTCGCATGACTAAGTCGCCACCTTTGAGGTGAGCAAATCCTGGCGAGAACAGCACTCATGCGTCTTGCAGTTGCTGAGGCATCTATTTCCTTGTGGGCAAGGCAAAAACCGTAACCAAAGTCTAACGGCGAGTGGTTAAATGAAAGGTTTTTTACACCATGAGCGGTGGATTTAATTTCTTGAGTTGGTTATGTATCAATGGCGGTTGATATTGGCTAGCTGTGATAGGGTTTACATGCCCGGCATGTGTACCGGGCGATAGGGTTATTCCGCCTGTTCGGCTTCTTCATGACCATAGGTTTTACGCATGATATACACATAAGCGTTGTGGAACGCTTGCTCCTGATATTTTTTCAGGCCTGTGTCGGCGAAATCGACTGGCACCGGATTACGCTTCAGCTGCTCTTTAACTTCAGTGGAAGACAGTAACTTCACGTCAGTGCCTGCAATAAGCTGAATCGCCGTTTCCATTTTAAAGCCAGCTGCACTGCCCGCAAACTTACCTTTGTGGGCACGTTGACGGATGGCGATAGAGTCAATTTTGTAATCTTCTACCAGTTTGGCAAAATCGAAGTGAAATTTGCGCATGGCATCTGTGTCCTGGCCAATATTGCCAAGCGTAAAACGCGTCTGGCGAATATCGCGAATATCAAAAACGTCTTCTTCTTTGCTCAGCAGGCACAGCAGGGCCTCGCTGCCGGTAATCTCTACACCGAGTGTTCTCATTGTTGGTATCCCATTAACTGGTCAAATAAATCGTTACAGGAAAAGATCATAACACAGCTCGCGATGAGCGAGAACTCATTGCAGTATCATTTCGATGGCTATGGCGGCATGATCTGAATAACGTATATCTTCTTCGTCTCGTTTTGAGTCTAAATGCGACGCATAGTTGTGGTAGGTCAAACGCCTGACCTTACTGTGCACAAGGTTTGGGTTGAATTCTTTAGAGGCCAGAATGTAGTCGAGCGTGTTGCCGGTACCCTGATAGTAGTGTGTCGGCGGCTTCTGACCAAAGCTGAGTTGATTGTCTGCCAGGCAAAAGCTATCGAACAATCCAACGCTGTTAACATCCTGATGAATGGCACTGGTTGGAAACTGCTGGGTCATAAAAGACAGCGCCGGGCTGGCAATATGGTCGTTAAAATCACCCATAACCAGTGTTGCGGCACCTTTTTCGCGTTGTGTCTTGAGGGCATCGTAGTAGACAATAGAAGCCTCCAATGAGCGGGATATTTGAGACTGCATAGTGCCTACAGTCTGATGTAATAAAGTGAGCAGGGGATCTTCTACGGAGGTATTACCCAGCATATGCGCCATAGAATGGACCCGCTGCGACTTGAAATGTACAGCATACACAGTTGTCAGGCCAAAACCGGGTAGTTCAAAGCTACATTTGATGGGGGTGCGGTTAAACTTAAACTGGTGCTGGTTGTTGAGGTATTCCAGTAGTTCTGGGCAGGGCTCCAGCGGGGTAAAACTTTTAAATGGAAACTTACTGGCAATGGCGACGATGGGGTTGAATAGCACATTGGGATAAACCAGGTCTGGTTTGGGGGTATCGACGGTAGCAAAATATGGCAATCCTAAATCTTCGCATAAGGTGGCCAGCGTTTCAGGGCTAAAGACTTCCTGAAACACGATCACACTGGGGTCCATATGTTGGATTAGACCGGTGATAAACTGGGTTTTGGTCAGCCATTGAGTGTCATTATAGGATTCATCTAGCTGATAAAAAGAATAGGGGGGCGCAGCAAAGTTTAGCAAATTAAAAGATGCAAACTTGTATGCGTGTTTCTGTGCCATGGTGTTCCTCGTCATTTTGCCCAAAATCCCTGCTTAATCTTAGTCTTTTCCTTGCAACTCGTCACGTGAGCGTTCACAATGGGCGCTGCGTTTGAAAGTCCCCAAACACTGTCAGTATATCACTGTTCAATCAATGCTTATTCGTAAAAGCGTTGATGGGCGTCAAATTTAGAAGAATTAACTTAACTAATACATGTGATGCGTTGTAGGTGTCACCACTGTAAATAGGAATTATCATGCCAGTAATTACTCTCCCTGACGGCAGTCAGCGTATTTTTGAAAACCCGGTTACCACTTTAGAAGTTGCTCAGGACATCGGCCCAGGCCTTGCGAAGGCGACCATTGCCGGTCGTGTGAACGGCGTGCGTGTTGATGCATGCGACCTGATTGAACAGGACGCGCAGCTTGAGATCATCACCGCGAAAGATGAAGATGGCTTAGAGATCATTCGTCACTCGTGTGCACACCTGATCGGCCACGCGGTTAAGCAGCTTTTCCCTGAAGCCAAAATGGCGATCGGTCCGACCATTGACAATGGTTTCTACTATGACATCGACATGGAGCACTCGCTGACTCAGGAAGACCTCGATGCCATCGAAAAGCGCATGCTTGAACTTGCTAAAACTAACTATGACGTTGTAAAAAAGAAAGTAAGCTGGCAAGAAGCACGCGATGCGTTCGAAGCGCGTGGCGAAACCTACAAGATGGAGATCCTGGATGAAAACATCGACAAAGATGACCGTCCAGGCCTTTACCACCACGAAGAATATGTGGACATGTGTCGTGGTCCGCACGTGCCAAACATGAAATTCTGCCAACACTTCAAAATTATGAAAGTGGCTGGCGCATACTGGCGTGGTAATGCAGAAAATAAAATGCTGCAGCGTATCTATGGTACTGCGTGGGCAGACAAGAAACAGCTGAAAGCCTACCTCAAGCGTCTGGAAGAAGCAGAAAAACGCGATCACCGTAAAATCGGTAAAGCGCTGGACTTGTGGCACTGGCAGGAAGAAGCGCCGGGCATGGTTTTCTGGCATAACGATGGCTGGAGCATTTACCGTGAGCTTGAAGACTTCGTGCGCGAGAAGCTACGTGAGTATGCTTACGAAGAAGTGAAAGGCCCGCTGATGATGGACCGTGGTCTGTGGGAAAAATCAGGCCACTGGGACAAGTACGCTGATGCTATGTTCACCACAGAGTCTGAGAAGCGTGAATATGCCATTAAGCCGATGAACTGTCCGGGACACGTGCAAATTTTCAACCAGGGCTTGAAGTCGTACCGTGACTTACCATTGCGTATGGCTGAATTTGGTTGTTGTCACCGTAACGAGCCTTCGGGCGCACTGCACGGTCTGATGCGTGTTCGTGGTTTTACTCAGGATGATGCGCATATCTTCTGTACTGAAGAACAGATCATGGATGAAGTATCTGCTTGTATTAATATGATCTATGATACATATTCAACGTTCGGCTTTGAAAAAATTGTCGTAAAACTGTCTACGCGCCCTGAAAAGCGCATTGGCGACGACGAAATGTGGGACAAAGCAGAAGAAGCACTGGCTGATGCACTTAAAGCGAACGACATCGAGTTCGATTATCTGCCAGGCGAGGGCGCGTTTTATGGTCCTAAGATCGAGTTTACCTTGTACGACTGTCTTGAGCGTGCTTGGCAATGTGGCACAGTGCAGCTAGACTTTGCTTTACCGGGCCGTTTAGGCGCGACGTATGTGGCGGAAAACAACGAACGTAAAACACCGGTGATGATCCACCGAGCTGTTTTAGGCTCACTGGAGCGTTTCATTGGTATTCTGACTGAAGAGTACGCGGGTTTATTCCCGACCTGGCTTGCGCCTAAGCAAGTGGTGATCATGAATATCACCGACAAACAGGCCGACTATGTGCAGGAAGTTGTACAAAAACTGAATAAACTTGGAATAAGAGCCGGTGCTGACTTGAGAAATGAAAAGATTGGCTTTAAAATCCGCGAGCATACTTTAAAACGTATCCCGTATCTCCTTGTTGTTGGTGACAAAGAAGTAGAACAACAAGAAGTTGCGGTAAGAACACGCAAAGGCGAAGACCTGGGCAAGTTCTCTGTTGATGACTTCATTACTAAGATCAGCGAAGAAATTAAAGACAGACGTTAATTTAACAAACCTGTGCGAAGGGCTTATCACCTAACATAAAACGCTTTTCGCACAATATATTTTTGACTTTTTGGAGGAACGTACCATTAGAGGCGGCAAAAAAGGGCAAACTACTGCTCAGAAAAATCGTATCAATGAAGAAATCACAGCGAAAGAAGTTCGCTTAATTGACGCTGAAGGCGAACAGGCAGGCGTAGTTTCAATTAGAGAAGCAAGAACGCTTGCTGAAGAAGCCGGCCTGGACCTGGTTGAGATCAGTCCGAATGCAGAGCCACCAGTCTGTAAAGTAATGGACTATGGTAAGTTCCTTTTTGAAAAAGCAAAACTACAAAAAGAACAAAAGAAAAAGCAAAAACAGATCCAGGTTAAAGAAATCAAATTCCGTCCTGGCACGGACGAAGGCGATTATCAGGTCAAACTGCGTAACCTTCGCAAATTCCTTGAAGCGGGCGACAAGGCGAAAATTACCATTCGCTTCCGTGGCCGTGAAATGGCTCACCAGGAAATTGCCATTGAAATGCTAAATCGTTTGAAAGCCGACCTTGAAGAGGTGGCTCAGGTTGAGTCATTCCCGAATCGGGTTGAAGGCCGTCAAATGATTATGATGATGGCACCTATTGCGAAAAAGTCTTAAGCAAGGCATAATACGCGCCGATTTAACAATCGACAGAATTTAACTCAGGTTTCAAGTGCGTAAGCCACCTGAGTTAACCGGTAACTAAGTAAAGGTCACCTCGTGGCGTTTCACCGGAATTAGGGTGCATACCAGGCCAAGAAAGTGATGTTTATCATCCGCCTGCTTGCATAATGTTAACGCAATATCATTTGGAGTTATTGCAATGTCTTACAAACTAAAGACACACAGAGGTGCTGCTAAGCGCTTCAAAAAGACTGCTTCTGGCGGTTTTAAGCGTAAACAGTCGCATCTTCGTCACATTCTGACTAAGAAATCTTCTAAGCGTAAACTTCACCTACGTAACAAGACTATGGTTCATAAGAATGACCTGGGTCTTATCAATCGTATGTTACCATTCGCTTAATAGAGGATATCAGAAATGGCAAGAGTTAAACGCGGTGTTATCGCACGTGCACGTCACAAAAAAGTATTAAAGCAAGCTAAAGGTTACTACGGAGCACGTTCACGTGTTTATCGCGTAGCTTTCCAGGCAGTAACTAAAGCAGGTCAATACGCTTACCGTGACCGTCGCGCTAAGAAACGTACTTTCCGTCAACTATGGATCGCACGTATCAACGCTGCTGCACGTCAAAACGGCCTTTCTTACAGCCGCTTCATCAATGGCCTTAAAAAGTCATCTGTTGAAATCGATCGTAAGATCCTAGCTGATATCGCAGTATACGACCAAGTCGCTTTCGCAGCACTAGTTGCTAAAGCAAAAGAAGGTCTTGCAGCTTAATTCTCTTAAGCTAAGCGATTGAATAGAAAAGGAGCCAATGGCTCCTTTTTTTGATCCTGTCATTATAATGCACAGTGATATTATCTATTTTTCATTAAAATCTTGTCCAACCAGGCTGAGCTGAGCAGGCGTTTTAGGTATCCCATCAGATACGTCGGGAAGGTCACATAATATCTTGGCTTTGCGCGTTTAGCGGTGAGGGCATGCAAGAGTTTGTCATAAACAGCCTCTGGTCCCAGCGTGAATTTTTGTGGGGCAGATTGTGCGTTCAGGCGAGTTAATTGCGCCTTATATTCGGCTTCGTGTGCACTGTGCTCAATCTCAATGTGTTGCTCAAAAGCGATTCGCGCATTGCGACGAAACTCAGACAAGATTGGGCCTGGTTCTATCAGGCTAACCTGAATATTTGATCCACTCAGCTCCATCCGCAGTGTGTCTGTCAGTCCTTCCAGTGCAAATTTGCTGGCGTTGTAAGCACCTCGGTAAGGCAAAGCAACCAGACCCAGCACTGATGAGTTTTGAATGATGCGGCTGTCACCGCCGTGGGCTCTCATGTGGGCAACGGCCAGGCGCGTCAGGGTATGCCAGCCAAACAGGTTAGTTTCAAACTGTGCACGTAGCACGTCTGTGGGCAAGTCTTCGACTGCGCCGGGCTGGCCATATGCGCCGTTGTTAAACACGGCGTCCAGCTTTCCATCGCATAGTGCAACGGCCTCATCAAAACCCTTTTTAATTGAGGCGTCATCGGCCAGGTCTATAATGATGCAGGGGATCCCCTGTGCTTCAAAGCGTGCCAAGTGTTGAGGATTGCGCACTGATGCCACAACGCGAGAGCCACCGTCGTGGAGTGCTTTTGCACAGTAATAGCCAATGCCGGTGGAGCATCCTGTGATTAAAATCGATTTTGTCATGTGTTTATCCATGTTTTTTCGCACTGTCAAAAGTCAGCTCGCGATTAACTGTGAATTTTTGTAGAATCACCGCACATTGTAAGTTGTTAATTTAAATATTGATATAATCATCATATCGATAGATAAAAATAAAGATTGTTTATGAATTTAGGCATTGTTTTGCTAAGTGCAACAGTAAATCTGAATAGTCATTTACCACCGTTACAAGACTGGCAAGGAAAAAGTGTAGGCCTGATGCAGGAGCAGGGGCCACTCACCACAGATTTTGAACTGAGCAAGGGCCTGGAAAGCCCAGACTATGCAAAAACGATGGCATTTATCGACCGGCTGGTTGCCGCGAACCCAACTCAGTTTAAAGCCCTCACCATAGGACACAGTGACGCGGGGCGTGACATCAAAATGCTGATAGCTTCTCAAGTCAATCAGTTTAGCCCGGCGATGTTAAAAAATAACAATAAACCGACGCTACTGGTTCAGGCAGGGATCCATGCGGGTGAAATTGATGGTAAAGATGCCATGTTTATGCTGTTGCGTGACATAGCAACAGGTAAACGGCGTGATATTCTGAACAAAGTGAACATTTTGTTCATTCCGGTACTGAATGTTGACGGCCATGAAAGGCGAAGTGCCTACAATCGCATTAATCAACGCGGCCCGGCGACAATGGGTTATCGTACTAATGGGCTTAATCTGAACCTGAATCGCGACTACACTAAGCTCGATACCCCAGGTGTTCGGGCAGTGATGCAAGTGGTTAACCAGTATCAACCTGCTATGTATCTGGACTTGCATGTGACCGATGGCGCTGATTATCAATACGACATCACGTATGGATTTAACCCCAGTTTCGCCAGTGAATCGCCTGCCGTTGCTAAAGTGCTTGAGCAACATTTTACGCCAATGATAGATGATAAGTTGCGCCAGCAAGGGCATGAACCAGGCCCTCTGGTATTTGTAATGGACAAGCGTGACTTTAAAAAAGGGCTGGCTGGGTGGGTGGCTGGTCCGCGTTTTTCGAATGGCTGGGCAGATATTAAGGCATTACCCAGCATTTTATTGGAAAATCACTCACTAAAACCCTACAAGCAGCGTGTACTGGGAACGTATGTCTTTGTGGATGGTGTCATAGATGCACTGGCTGAGCATCAGCAAGCGTTGGCCAAAGCGGTCGAAACGGAGCAACACTTTGTCCCTGACGAGCTGGTTGTTGAACGGAGTTATGCTGATAAGCCAGATCCTATTGCATTTAAAGGCATTGCCTACAAGCGCTTTGAAAGCGCGTTGTCCGGGCAAATGGAGGCAAAATATCTGGGAGAGCCTAAACTGTACGAGCAGCTGCCCGTATACTGGCAAAAAGTAGAAAAGGTCAAGGTAAAGGTCCCTAGTGCGTTTTACATTCCGCCTGCATACACAAGTATTGTGGAAAAACTCAAACTGCATGGTATTGCCGTAGAACAGCTGAATACTGATGTACTGGCTGATGACCTTGTTCAGCTCTCCATAAAGTCTTACCAGTTTGCGGATGCACCATTTGAAGGGCGTTTTCGTGTCAGTGCCGAATTCGAACAACAGGCTGTGTCGTCCACACTGAGCTTGTCCGGCTGGTATAGAGTATCTACACAGCAGGCCGGTGGAGAGCTGGCAACGCATTTGCTTCATCCCAGCGCGCCAGATTCACTGTTTGCCTGGGGCGACTTCCCAGGGGTATTCCAGCGAACAGAGTACGTTGAAAATTATGCGCTTGAACCCTTTGCCCGGAAAATGTTAAAAAACAATCCGACAATGGCATTGGCATTTGATAAAAAGATCAGCGAGGATAAAGCCTTTGCAAACGATCCTAAAGCGCGGATGGAATGGCTCTATCAGCGTACGCCTTATTATGATCAGGCTTATTTGAAGTATCCGATCCTCATGTCCTTTAAGGAAAAGTAGATGCAGGTAATTACCATACCCGTCACGCCATTTATGCAAAATTGCAGGATAATTTGTTGTCCAAGCACAAGTCTGTGTGCTGTGGTTGACCCAGGTGGCGATATTGATAAACTATTGTCTGTTATAAAGGAACGCGCACTCAAGGTCGAGATGATTCTGCTTACCCATGGTCATTTGGATCACATTGGTGCCAGTGAAGCCCTATCGCACGCATTAGGGGTTGATATTGTCGGGCCACAACGCGAAGATAAGTTCTGGTTTGATGCACTGCCAATGCAGGCTCAGATGTTTGGCTTTGCACCTCAAGCGGCGTTTTTACCAAATCGCTGGCTTGAAGACGGCGAGTGTGTAGAGCTCGGCGAGTTAAAATTAGAAGTACGTCATTGTCCGGGACACACGCCGGGCCATGTGGTGTTTTATGAGTCGCGAAGTGCCACCGTACTGGTTGGAGATGTGTTGTTCAAAGGGTCGGTAGGCAGAACGGATTTTCCGAAAGGGGATGCCGCACTGTTAAAGCGTTCAATTGAAACTCAGTTATTCACTTTGCCAGAGGCGACGCGGGTAATGAGTGGTCACGGGGACGACACCTCGATTGGATATGAACAGCGTCATAATCCATTTATGAGCGGGCGGTTTGGCTGATAACTGAGTCTATCGGCACTTTATTCATTTAACTAATTAAAAATTAAGAAAAATATGTCATTAAATCAGGTTGATCGTCAAATACTCGCGCTGTTACAGCAAGATGCAAGTTTATCTACGGCTGAAATAGCCGATAAAGTGGGGTTGTCACAGTCACCGTGCTGGCGTCGCATCGCGAAATTGGAGCAAGATGGATACATCAAAGGAAAAGTTGCTTTGTTGGATGAAAAGCAGCTTGGTTTTGATATGCTTGTTTACGCCCACGTAAAACTGTCAAATCATGGTCGAAACAACCTTTCAGAGTTCGAAAAGTTGATCATGAGCTATGACGAAGTGACGGAATGCTATACCATGGCGGGCACGATGGACTTTATGCTGCGTATTATTTCCCGTGGCATAGAAGGCTATGAGCAATTTGTCAGAGACAACTTGTTGAATCTTGAGTATGTTCAGGAAGTCCACTCAAATGTCACTATGACGTGTGTTAAGCGCACCACAGCCCTGCCAATCTGATTGTCATACATCAGACCTGAAACTCAACTATAATGTATCTCATTTGTTAAAAGCGCTGGATTTTGCTAGGATCCAGCGCTTTTCTGTCGTAGTAATAATCTTGGGGATTTAAATGTTTAATCTAATCAGCAAGGCGCCCAGCTCTGCTAAGAACGACATTCTGTCGGGGTTGACCGTCGCACTGGCGTTGGTACCCGAAGCTGTCGCATTTGCGTTTGTTGCGCATGTCGATCCGTTAGTCGGTTTATATGCCGCGTTCATCGTGGGCTTAATCACCTCAATTTTTGGTGGTCGTCCGGGTATGATCTCTGGCGCAACCGGTGCGCTGGCCGTTGTAATGGTCAGCCTGGTGATTGAACATGGTGTCGAATACCTGTTTGCGACTGTGCTACTTATGGGGGTTCTGCAGATCCTCGCTGGCGTCTTCAAGCTGGGTAAATTTATTCGTATGGTACCGCATCCAGTAATGCTGGGCTTTGTGAATGGTCTGGCGATTGTGATCTTTTTGGCTCAGCTTGGTCAATTCAAAATGATGGATGAGTCTGGCACATTGCAATGGATGCAGGGGCAGCAGCTTTACATTATGGCTGGGCTGGTGGCACTGACCATGGCCATTATCCACTTTTTGCCAAAACTGACAACGGCGATACCATCGAGCCTGGCAGCCATTCTGGTGGTCACAGGTTTGGTGATTGGACTTGACCTTGATACACGTAACGTACTGGATTACCTCAAAGACATGAGCGGTAATGTGAACGCGACTATTGCCGGTGGTTTCCCCGAATTCCATATCCCTCAGGTGCCCTGGACTTGGGAGACCTTTACCATTATTTTCCCGTATGCCCTTATTCTGGCCGCCATTGGTTTGATTGAGTCACTGCTGACGTTGACCCTGATTGACGAGATCACAGAAACACGTGGTCATTCGAACAGAGAGTGTATTGGCCAGGGTGCTGCGAATATGACTTGTGGTGTATTCGGTGCGATGGGGGGCTGTGCGATGATTGGTCAGTCGATGATCAACATTAACTCTGGCGGTCGTAGCCGTCTGTCTGGTATCACAGCTGCTGTCCTGTTACTTGCTTTTATCCTGTTTGCTGCCAGCCTGATTGAAATGATCCCGCTTGCGGCTTTAGTTGGCGTGATGTTTATGGTGGTACTCGGCACGTTTGAGTGGTCAAGCTTCCGCCTGATGAAACGTATCCCTAAAAGTGATGCCTTTGTCATTGTGTTAGTGTCTGGTGTCACTGTGGTGACCGATTTGGCCATCGCTGTGTGTGTGGGGGTGATTGTGTCTGCACTCGTCTTTGCCTGGGAGCATGCCAAGCACATTTACACCAGTAATTACATTGATGAGCAGGGCTCAAAAGTGTATGAGCTGCATGGCCCGCTGTTCTTTGGCTCTGTAAAGAACTTTGCTGAGCTATTTGATGTTGCAAACGATCCGGCTGATGTGATCATTGAGTTCAAACACAGTCGCGTTGCCGATCACAGTGCCATAGAAGCCATTGATGCATTGGCAGAAAAATACACTAAGGCAGGTAAAAAGCTACACCTACGTCACCTGAGTCAGGATTGTCAGCAGTTGTTGGCGAAAGCGGCGGACCTTGTAGAAGTTAATGTGATAGAAGATCCAAAATATAAAGTTGCGTCAGACAAATTAGCGTAACCTTATTTTAAGAAGCCCCTTTCCAGGGGCTTCTCATTGCATTAGTTAAGCTAATCTCGCTTCAATATATCAACAGGGCGACTTCGTACTGCTTTCCAAGCTACGACCTGAACAGTTACCCCTGCCAGTGCCAAGCAGGCAAGCGCGCTGATAACAAATACGCTAACAGGTAACTCAATTCGATAGATATATTGATTCAGCCAGTCGCTGAGCAAAATAAACGCTATGGGCAAAGCGATTAAAGTTGCAAACAGCACCAAAATCCCGAAACGCAATTGGAACAACCCATAAATTTGCCAATTTTTCGCGCCCATAATCTGACGTATGGCTATTTCCTTCAAGCTTTGCAATAGGGTAAAGGAGGCCACTGCGTATAATCCAGCAACAGACATTACCATTGCGATCAGTGTAAATAACTCAAGTAATTGCAGGTGCTGTGCCTGATTATGATATTGTGCTTCGAATAAGCCTGCCAGCCATTCATACTTAAATGCTTTGCTGCTGTCCAAGGCGAGCCAAGTCTGTTCCAGCTGACGTAGCACATCTTGATTGAATCCGGCTTTCAGTCTGATCGCCATCCACCGAAGTGCTAGGTCTTCAGGGTTTTCTGACAAAACATATATCATAGGTGGAACACGTTGGCTGGCGTCAACATGATGGGTATCTTCGACCACACCGATGACCTGATGACGATGCAATCCTTCGCTGACGCTGCCGAGTGTCAGAAAGCGGCCTATGACTTTATGGGGATCAGTATCTAACTTGGCTGCCAGCGTTGCATTAATTATTAAATTTCCGCGTGTATTCTCTGTATTCTGGTTATCCTCAAAGTAGGGGTCTCCGGGGAACTGGCGTTGAAAAACTCGGCCACTCAGAAGTGTAATACCCATCGTCCTGAAATAGTCATAGCTAACCGGGTTATTTCCAACCCATATCTCATTACCGGGCGCGTCATTCGTTCGGACAACCGCAGATGTACGTGTCGCTTTGGTAGGGATTGTATGAGACATGCTCAAGGAGAGGACATCGTCAAATCGTGACACCTGACGTTTGAAGGCTTGATAGAGTGTTGCACTGCGATTGATGATGAGGACATTGTCTCTGTCATACCCTTGGGCCATCGTACTGAGATGGTGCATTTGGTGGCTGACCACTGTGCTGGCGATCAGCAGCAGTGTTGCAATGATAAATTGTATGATCATGAGTATGCGACGAAAGAGCGTTGCTCCATAGCCTGTATCTACCACTCCCTTGAGCACTAAAGCTGCATTCATTCGGCTAAGAAACACAGCCGGGTAGCCTCCCGCAAGAAGCGTAACGCACAGTAAGGTGAACACTAGCGTGAGGATATGTTTGAATGTCAGAGTAAATGTGATTTGGGCGCCCAACAATTGATTAAAGGTATCTAACAGAATGACGCAAAAAAGCACTGCTGTACCCAGAGCCAATAGAGTAATAAAAAAGGATTCAATGAGATAATGCAAAGCCAGCTGGTTCGGACTTGCCCCAAGTGCTTTTTTGACCCCAACTTCTCTTGCACGCCGCAAAGAAGCAGCAGTGGCCAAATTGGTGAAGTTGATACAGGCCAGTATTAATAACATATAAGATACCAGCACAAACGTGTCAACCATCTCTCGGCTACCGGGTGGGATCAGGCTGCGAGTCGCAGTCGCATTGAGATAGACATCCAGCAAAGGTTCGAACATGACTCGGTACCGCTTGTAAGATGATAAACCCTCAACGCGTTGTTGATAATAGTCACTGACACTTGCAGTCAGAGGCTCAATTGCAGTCGCTTGCGTGATCTTTGCAAATGTGATGGTCGCGTTGAAATTCCACAATGTTTGCCAGCGTTCATTTGGTAGCTGTTGAAAGTAGTTCTGGATCGGGAGAATTATCTCATTCGGAATGGTGGAAGGAGTCACTGAGGATTTGATTACTGCGGATACCTGATAGGATTTGCCGTTAATGTTTAGTTGTTCACCAATAATCTGAGTACTACGCGAAAAATATTTCAGCGCTTGTGCTTCATGTAATACTACCTTATCAGGTGCCTGGAGTGCTGTGTGAACATCTCCCTCAATCAGGCTGTAGTCAAAAAATGAGAAAAAGTTCTCATCAACGAATAGCGCACGCTCAGCAAATACACCGGACGCCTTTCTGACGGATATGGTACTGACGGAAATACGAGTTGTGTCCGACACTTGTGGGAAGTTACTGGTAAGCTCCTCGGCGAGTCGAAGTGGTGTGAGTGTTTGAGGACGATTATCATCTCTAAGCAGATTTACTCGATAGATCTTTTCCGCATTTTTAAACTGTGTATTAAAGCTGTATTGATGGGATACATACAGTTGGATCAACATGAAGCAGGTCAGGCCGATGATTAAACTGAGTAACTGGATGGCCGTGGTACGTTTGCTGCGCAACATATTACGCCACGTCATGGAGAATAAAAGACTAATCACTTAAAACCTCCTGCTTGTTCAATGCATGTTGAGCTGAAACCGGGCGATCTTTTTGTACTTTGCCATCCATGAGCTGAATAACCCGAGTGCCATATTGCACTTGTTCCTGAGCATGCGTCACCATAATGATGGTTGTTCCCATCATGTTGAGCTGGCGAAGTATTTCCATGACTTGTGCTGAGTTTTGTGAGTCCAGGTTGCCCGTTGGCTCATCAGCCAGGATTAAATTTGGTTGAGTGACAATCGCACGTGCAATCGCAACCCGCTGTTGCTGGCCCCCTGAGAGCTTGGCTGGTAAGTGAGTGCGGCGATGAGCGATATCCAGGCGGTGAAGCACCTCTTCAACCCGAGCAGCTCGTTGTGCTTTATTGAGCTGCTGATAATGTAGTGGCAGTGCGATATTTTGCTCTACCGTGAGCTCGTCTATCAGATTAAAATTCTGAAAAATAAATCCAATGTGTTTTTTTCTCAACTGTGCCTTTGTTAACGAAGATGCTGAGGCAAGCTCAGTACCATTGAACACAAAGCTGCCTTCATCAATGTCATCCAACATACCCAGAATATTGAGCAAAGATGATTTGCCGCAGCCTGATGGCCCCAAAATCGTGATAAATTCACCCTGGCTGACTGACAGCGAGAGTCTGTCCAGTGCAACAGTTTCGATATGTTCTGCAATAAATGAACGGCTGACATTATTTAGTATGATCATTGTTGTGCTACCTTAAGGAATAAGAGAAAGGTGCTCTGCGTCAGCAAAGCGGTTGTATGAAGACGTGATCAGTCGCTCGTTGGCACCCAGGCCTGACAGGACTTCCACTTGTGTGGGATTACGGCGCCCAAGCGTAATCTGGCGCTTGTGCGCACTACGCCCATCTGGACTTACTACAAATGCCCAGGCACCCGCCGTGGATTGCATAAACGCCCCGTTTTCGATGACCAGCTGAGCTGTTTCGGAGCTCAGGTTTAGCTCTAGAGGCAAACTCTGTCCGAGTCTCAATGCGGGCGCTTCAGAGGGGTTTTGGAAATGAAAATCGACTTTAAAGCGGCCGTTTTCGATGCCTGGGTATATTCTGGATACGGTCAGTGCAATCGTTGCTTGCCCCACCTGGATAGTGGCAGTGTGCGCCATTGAGATTTGATCAATATAGAACTCATCAATATGTGCACTGACTTTAAATTTATCTATCAGATCAACCTGACCAAGCCGTTCACCCGGGGTTTTTGATTCACCAACCCGGGCAGCCATGAAAGTCAATTGACCATCACGCGGGGCACGGATAGTGAGTTTGTCCAGGCTGGATTGCGATATCTGAAGGTTAGATTGCAAAGTAGCAATACTCTGAGAAAGCTGCGTAAGCTGTTGCTGTTGTAATAATGCTTCTTTTTGCTGGCTTTGTTTTACTGTTTCGCGGTATCTCACTTGATAGTTAAGTTCATCCCTGAGCGTCTCTACAGTACGTTGTGGCACCAAGGCTTGTTCATATAGCTTTTGTTGTCGCGCTAAATCTTTTTCCAGTTTAAGAATTGCAAAGTCGAGCTCAATGATGTCACGCGCTAATGCGAGCTGGTTTTGCTCAACGGCGAGGCGCGTATTGCGCATGTCGTTAATTTGTTCCGACACTTCTGCTTCACGCGCCAATACCCTCAGTTGTAGATCGGTGTTGCTGAGCTTGAGCAATGCCTGACCTTGACGAACCAGCTCACCTTCCTGGACATACAAGGCGTCTACGCGCCCGCCATCAATTGCATCGATGAAGATGGTATCTTGTGGTTCGACAATACCGCGCAATGGCAGGTAGTGAGTAAAGTTGGCGTGGTGTGCCGAACTGAACTCAAGCGTCTTCTGGCTGACGTTGTAGATTTTACCCGACGCCTGAAAATGGGTACTGAACACCTGAATGCTTATTACTGAGACCGCAATGAAAGCAACGGCAATCGAAGTAATGACAACACGTCGTCTGCTCAAAAATTTGGGTTGAATAGGTTTATCCATACTGGCTCCTGATCCTGTGAATGAAAACGCAGATCAGTATTACTAAACTGCAAAGAGGATTCAGGAACAAACCGGGAAAAGGTGTGATGGCTAGCGGAAAAGCGATGACCACTGGAAGTGGTCATAACTAAAAGTAATAAAATTAATAGCTTAAGTTGGGGTGAGATAGTAAGACAACATCGCCTTACTGTGCATCGAGCGTTCTCATGATATCTGCCGTGGTCCGTTGCAGACGGGTATAGATAACTCCATGTGCTGAAAACTGATAATCTGTATTATCTATCTGCTGTGGCAAGGCTACACTATCTGTTACAGTCATAGGGAGGTGCACATGACTTTGATCGTCCTTTATACAATGTAACCCATTTTGTCCACGCTGCAGCGTAAGCCGTCGATTGGGCAGGTGCGTTGTACAATACAGTGGTAATGCTGAGGTCACTGAGGTTGACTCTGTATGCTTGAATACCTGTCCTGTTTTGCGGTGTAACAGGTAATAAGCACCGTCGTGTTTACTGTAGATCCCACCCATAAACTCGGGAAAAATAGTCTCGTATTCTAGTGTTGTCAGATCAAAACGTACCAGCTGCCAGCGATTGTTTCTGGTAGTGGAAAACAACAATTGATTGTCAGAATGCCAGCTGACACCCCTGATAGCTATGTCGGTGACGGGGAGCTGAATGGTTTTCAGTGTTGTAATCGTTGTGACGAGAAGCTGATTATCCCCCAGACTGAGCAGCCGGTTACCATCGGGAGAAAATGCGAGCTGGTAAAATCGATGGGAAGCTTTACTGGAGGTCAGCGGAACAGGGTCCGCCAGCGGCTGAGTAATATCACCCAGATATACTTGTGCATGTGTAGAGCGTTTTGAAACAAAGGCATAATGTGATGATGTATCTGCTATCGTTGGCAGGTAATCCATAACCGATGAATTTGCCAGGGGCTGGGTTTGATTGTCTGAACTGCGCTGTAAATAGATATCCCGGTCCAGAAGGTAAGACACAAAGGTAAAGTCGGTCCCATTACCTATTCTGGCTGGATGTTTTACGCGCGCCGTGTTGCTAACGACGGTTGCCAGTTTATCGCCTTGTACAGTACTTTGCCACAACTCATAAGCCGGGTGTGGGGCAGGGTGGATCAAGCTTTGGCTATCATGATGCCAGATGGCTGAGCGCATCAGATAATCTAGTTGTGCGGTTTGAGTTAGTTTTGATGAGGCGAGATCGAGCGTGTAAATGCGTGTTTTCGGGCCGAACTCGCTGTTTAGCATAACCAGTGAGTTGCCGTCCGGTGAAAGGTCAAACGCATAGTTTCCACGACCATTGGTAATGGGCTGATTCACGATTGACTTTTGCCCCTGGGTTAAATCAATCTGAAAAACTTGATAACCAGCCTCTTCAGAGGTGCGATCATTGAAATAGAGTTTTTTCCCGTCTGATGAAAACGCCAGGCCGGGCTTGCTTTCACTGCCACATGTGCTGAGTTTTTGCCATAGTGCTTGCGTGTGCAAATGCGTCAGACGAACCAGATAAATACCACATGCTTGAGGTGTATGCATGACAAATGCAAGCTGAGCACTGTCAGGTGACCAACGGGGCCGACTAAAACGCGCGAGCGGGATAGATAGCTGCTGCTGGGAATGTGTTCTGACATTTTCGATAATGAGCGCATTCAGTTGCTTCGTCTTTTTGACATAAACGAGAGTTTTGAGATCTGGCGACAGGCTGGGGTATAACTCCTCGCCTTGAGCGCGCGTATATGGTTTGACTTGTTTGTTTAAACTCAGTTCTGGCGGCGAGTAAGGGTTGTACAGAAACATACTAGCCATAAAAGCGACTGCTGCAGACATGCCGATGGCAGATAAAATGGGCCGCTTAATTCGGACTTTGCTGCAAGGAGGTTGATGTTTGCTTGTACTGGCACCATGGATGTTTTCGGCCTGCATTGGGAGCTGATCTGTTTCATGAAACGCAGTGATCATTCGATACCCTTTACGTGGCACGGTCAAAATGAAATTGGGGGATTTGGGGTCATCGCCCAGGGCTTTACGAACCTTGACCAGAGTCCGGCTAATGGCGTTATCCGTTACGAGCGTGCCTTGCTAAACTGTATCCATTAACTCATCTTTGTTAATCACGCGCTGTTGATTGCATGCCAGATAGTAGAGGAGATCGTACACCTTTGGTGCCAGCGTCACTGAGACACCATCACGGATGAGTATCTGGTTATGGGTATCTATGATCAGGTGTTCAAATCTAAGGTATCTCAAAATAGGTTCCTGCCTGGTACACAATGGTATTATTATTATCTTTGTACACGCCAACGTGTGAGTTGGTTAATTCAGATAGTACGCTAGTTTATAGGTCGACGTAAATCCAGGTGCTTTCATTACCTCCAGCTTTTTAGTTCTAACCTCCTAAAATATAAAGCAATAAAATCTTGGTCATCGTGTGGTCACTGTTCCATCCTGAGAATTCCTTAAGAAATCAGCATTACTTCATGTGTCACGGGGCACGAGTCGATATGGTGAGCAGAAATTAAACCTAAATAAGGAATTATATGATGTGTAGATTTCATCGTGCTCACTTTCTGGTATTGGTAAAAAGGCTTGTTTTACTGACCTTAATCCTAACCTTCTCTGTGTCTGCTTTATCGGCAGAGCTGCGCAAAGGCAAAATTCTGTTTGTTATCTCCGGGGATAAGCATGGTTTTTGGTTACCTGAAGTGGTAGGCCCATACCGGGTGCTACACGACGCAGGGTATGAAATTGAGCTTGCCAGCAGCACCGGCAAGCCCGGATATCCCCGAGGGCGATTGGGAGAGAAACAATTACGCTGGCTGGATAATTCGCCCCTTAAGCAACAGCTTAGCGAGCCAGGTGTCATAGAAACACGCAATAGTCGGGACTATTTGGCCGTGTACTACGCAGGTGGAGCTGGGCCAATGTTTGACCTGACGGCGCATACATCAGCAAAGGTGCTTACAGAAGCGATATATAAAGCGGGTGGTATCATTGCCGCGGATTGTCATGGCACTGTTGCCTTACTGAACTTACAGGATGATAGCGGTACCCGATTGATCTCGAACAGGCGTATTACCGGCAAAGCGAATAGCGAAGAAGGGTGGTTCGCCCGGAGGCATTATCCATTTCTGATTGAAGATGAGGCAATCAGGCTTGGTGCGAATTTTGTTGCTGCAAAAAAAGGGGAAGTGAATGTTGTTGTGGATGGCCAGTTTATAACCGGACAGAATCCGGCGTCAGCAATACCTATGGCTGAGGCGCTGTTGAGCGCTTTAGAGGAGTGAACTGATGAAACTCTTCGCGTAACAGTGCATACCTGTATTCATCTACCCAGCAGCCCTTGAAACAGAGGCTTTTTACATAATGGGCTTCACATCGGAAATGCAGTGCCTCCAGCAATTTTTGAGCGGGTAAGTTTCGGGTATCAGTCAATGCGGTCAGGCGGTGAATACCGTACTTAGAAAACAAATGGGGTAGTAGTAACCGAAGTGCACGCCTGGCTACCCCGTTATGCTGCGATTCAGGTGCCAGCGTAAAGCCAATCTCAACCTGCAGTTGTGGTAAAAAGTGTAATGCCAGATCGCCAAGTAACTCACCTGACAGGCGCTGAACGATCGCAATCTGAAACCACAGCCCGGGCTCTGCGAAACGGTCATAATCCATCGCCCGAAAAAGGGCGCTGGCATCTTCCAGTGTGTAGTTCTCATCCCAGCTTTGAAATCGCGCAATCTCGGGTTTCGCTCTGTACCGGGCAAAGTTCTTGAGATCTGACTCTTTAAAGGGTCGAAGTAGAAGAGTGTCATCACCGCATAGTATGTCCATATACGCTCCCAGATTGTTGCTGTTTAGAAATTTATACCACATCCAGTGAGGTCACCAATAACTTGATGGATCTGAGCGCACGTGGATGGTCTAGACCAGAATAGGCCTGGTCGGGCCATTGCGTCATTTGTTATCTAGAGTTGATATATCCGGCTTTGCCGTCCCCGGTTGTGTCCGAGCTTGCCTGCCCATTACTCGGGTGATGGTATCAAACAATGCCTGCATATCTATGGGTTTTGCGACAAAATCATCGAATCCTAGTGACAAATAGCGGCTGACATCTTCAGGGAGCACATTGGCGGTGATGGCAATGAGCGGTTTACGGTAATCGGTATTCTTCACTTGCTGGCAAACTTCTATGCCATCCATCACGGGCATCTGAATATCGACAAAGAAAAGGTCGGGCTGCGCTTCGTTAAAGCAGTCCATGGCCAGCTTGCCGTTATTGGCCAGAGTGAGGTTGGCGCCGGTCTTTTTCATCATGGCGGCAAATATCTGTTGATTGATCAGGTTATCCTCAGCCAGTAGCACACTAACACCGCGCAAATTTGGTATTTGTGGTTGAGCTTCACTGGATGACTGCTGCGCTGTCGGTTTGGTGCTTAATAACGGCAGATTAATTCTAAACTGACTGCCTTTACCAGCTGCACTGCTGACGGTAACTTCACCGTGCATGAGCTCCACCAGCTGTTTGACGATAGCCAGTCCGAGCCCCGACCCTCCATATTTGCGTGTGGTTGAACTGTCAGCCTGATGAAAGTGTTTAAACAGGCTGGCAACTTGGGTAGGTGTCATACCAATCCCACTATCTCGAACTTCGATAATCAGCTGGCTTTTATCGCCCTGAATGCCCAACGTTACCTGACCCTGCTCGGTAAACTTAATGGCATTTGACAGTAAATTACGCAGTATCTGTTTAAGCCGCAGCGGATCAGCAAGGCGGACGGACAATGGTGGTTTTAACTCAGTGGTTAAGTCTAATGTGACCTGCTTGTCGCGGGCCAGGTGCTGGTATTCCTGGATCACCTCCTGGCATAACTGTAATATGTCGACTGCCAGAACTTCAAGCGTAAGCTTACCAGCTTCCATTTTCGAAAAATCGAGTATGTCATTTACCAGAGCAAGCAGGGTTTGCGATGAAGTATAGCCCTGCTCGACGAGCGAGTGGTCTTCCGGGTCTCGGTTGTGTTGTCTGAGCAACTGAAAAACCCCCAGAATAGCATTCATTGGCGTGCGGATCTCATGGCTCATTGTGGCGAGAAACTGCGCTTTAGCCAGCTCAGATTGCTCTGCGCGTACCTTTTCTTGCTTAAGTTGTGTCACTTGCGTATTAACGTTACTCACCAGCTCGTTCAGCGTCTTTTGTAATGTTTTGAGTTCTTCGTATTCGAGGTTGGCATTATTTTGTTCATAATTTCCAGAAGTCAGCGATACACAGTATTTTTCAAGTTGCTTCATAGGGCTTGTAACTTTACGGCTCACATAAGCCAGATACCAAATGAGAATGATTAACACACCCAGCGCCAGTAGTGCGCTTCTGATAATGGCGTACAGGATCTCCCGCGTATATGCGCTGTGCTGATGAGAAAGCGAAAGAGACAAGTTCAAGCCATCGTCACTGCGTTCATAAATCGGATGGGTTGCATTAAGGCCCGCCTCAAACTCAAGGCCCTCACGAAACCACATTTGTTTATCTGAATAGATACTCAAAGCTTCATAATCAGCCAGCTCAATTGCCAGTTGACTGACATCCAGCTCAAAAAACAGCACGCTGGTGTAGCGAAAAGGGTCAATGAGAGAGGGCAAAGTTTGGCGTAGTGGCACGGCAATAAATAAGGTCCCTGCAGTTGTGTCGGCAACCCCCAACTCCTTGTTGCTGATCAATAGTTTACGGACCATCAACTCTCGCGCACTTTCATTGATCACTGAGCTGGCGTGTTCAATGATGGAAGGCGTAGCCCAGTGCAGAGTATAAAGCGGGTAACCTTCGACGATGTAGGGCGAGCCGTCGCTGATCATCACACTTTTTACCAAAGGAGATGTATAGACCAAGTCGCGCATTTCTTTGAGTGCATATTGCGTATATAAAAGGTTGAGCGGGAGTTCCGCCAGGATCCGGTGATCGCTGTAATGAGCGACCTGAAAAGTAAACTCGGCAAGCCGGTTCTTGAGGTCCAGAGACAGGCTGGTCGCGCGCTGTGCAACCGTGTCTGCGGCAATTTTGTTGGCTTGTGTCCAGGCGCTGTAAGCAAAATGCGCGAGCGCAATGGTCAGCAAAGCAAGAACCATGGCGCCGACTTTTAGCTGTAACTCACTGACCAGGCTTTTTTTCTTGCTCATAACTAATCGACTTTTCAACAATGTGTTGCATAAAGTGGGCGGCCTGGTGTTCGTCCAGCACACCTGCCAGGTGGCGTGTCAGACCTTTTAACATCGCCTCCCAGACAAAGGCCATTTGTGCCTCGTTGGGCATTGGCTGAGCGTACTCCAGTGTAGAGATGAGAGCCTCTACCTGTGTAATACCTTGTATCTTAAGCATTTCAAGTGCGCGCCTATCAACTGGCAGCGCATTAATAGAGGACCATAAACTGGTTTGCACTGGCAGAGATTGTAAAAACTCAGATAATGTTCTGAGTTGCGTGCTTTTTTCTCCGGATAAGGCATGGTCGGGAAACGCCATAACATGAGACGAAAAGTAAGAGCGCATAGGCTCACCACGCAGGCTGGGTAACTGTGTGACACCCAGTTTATCACCAAAATGCTCCGAGAAGCGTTGAAACATCCAGGAGCCATTAATGGTATAAGCAACTTCACCAGATAAAAATTGATTAACCGTACAATCGTAGTCACATTCAACATCCAGCCAGGCCTCATCTTTAAGAGACTTATACCAGCGCAGGGCGCTGACCATAGCTGATGTATCCAAGTTAGCGTTACCATTTAAAATCAAAGACGTTCCAAAGGTGCCCAGAAACGCTCTGTACCAGTACATCTCGTAATAGTTCCAACTGATTTTAAGTCCATCCTCCTGGTGTTGTATGCGCAGTTGTTGCCAGTTTTTGGCGGCATCACTGACAAGAGCACGGTTATAATAAAGCATCAGGTGGTTACCAAATACGATAGGTATCCCAAGTGTTGAGCCATTGGCTTTGATGTTCATGCGCACCTGATCTATCAAATGCGTTGAGAGCCAGTCATCGGGTACTTCGGATAAGTTAAGTGCTGTCAGCCCCATATAGTCTGCGGGCACTATAATACCGTCAGGAAGAGCGTTATTGCTGGCCCGCAACAGGAGCTCAGATTTTAGAGAGTTGTTTTCGAATTCAACAACTTTAACCTGGATGCCGGTTTTTCTGGTGAACTGCGCAAACAAAGGTTTGAAATCATAATTCTCCAAGCCTATGGCAATGGTCAGTGTTTGTCCAGGTAGCTGCTTGGCATATCCCAAACGGCTGCACAGGCCGGTCAACAATATGAATAATAATATGGTGCATAACCTGCCAGGCATGACCTTCCTTAGAATATAATTTGCTAACTAATTTATAGCAAATTATCAGGTCAGAGCAAACCAATGATACGAAATCCTGCTTTAGTGTAACTATTGTACAAGCTGATGATTTGTATACGGTGGGGGGAATCACCAGAATCGATTGGTACGACCGAGTGGATTCGAACCACCGAGCACTGGATCGGGTCATGGAGCGTGGTGGTGCGCTAACCAACTGAGCTACGGTCGTACTGAGATAGGAGTTAATTTATCAAATAAGTTGGTACGACCGAGTGGATTCGAACCACCGACCCCCACCATGTCAAGGTGGTGCTCTAACCAACTGAGCTACGGTCGTACTGAGATAGGAGTTAATTTATCAAATAAGTTGGTACGACCGAGTGGATTCGAACCACCGACCCCCACCATGTCAAGGTGGTGCTCTAACCAACTGAGCTACGGTCGTACTGAGATACGAGTTAACTTATCAAATAAATTGGTACGACCGAGTGGATTCGAACCACCGACCCCCACCATGTCAAGGTGGTGCTCTAACCAACTGAGCTACGGTCGTACTATGTTGAACAACTATGACTGTTTTGTTGCATTACGTCACTTGCCAACGGCCGCTAATATATAGCGAGCGTTCGAAGGGATCAAGTAAATTTGCTAAATTAATGTTTGTTTGCACTTTTTTCGTTCATACCGGTGCAACTTTACACACTTTGTAGAAGCGTTGCCACCATTGTGCATGCTGTTTGCTCGAGGTTTTCAGTTCAACCATCAGGGCTGCTGCGTGATTTGGATATGCCGGGTGCGAAATGGCTTGTGATATTTGTGCGAGTGAGTCACTCAATTCCTGCAACTGGATACTCAGTTGAGCCTGGTATGGTTGCACCTGTGAAATGGCGAATTTGTTGAAAATATTATGTAGCACCAGAGCTTTTTTTTTGTTTTTGCCCACAGGACAAATTGCTGTTTGTAGTTCAACTTGTGACAACCATGCCGTTAAACTTTGGTTCCAATAAATTTGCCTACGTGCACTGGTCAGCAAAGTTTGAACATAACCGTTATTGTTTAACTTACTTAAGGCTGGTGTTATTTTCTGTGGATCAATATTTTCCGGAGTAGCTAAGCTGCTTGCAACGGATGCAAGCGTAGCAAGGCCCTCATTGGCCTGAATTTCGTTGTCTGTACCACGTTTACCGATTTCGGCAAATGTCAGTCTGCTAAACTGGTTAAGCTCCGGCTCAGCGGAGAGCATGAAAGCAAAATACTGCGCTAACGCTGCACGTTTCTCAGCGGCAGCCTGACGAAGGATGTCTTTGACTTCTGGATCTTCGGTTCTGGTGTCCTGAATGCAATGCGACGCCAGTTGAATAAAGCGGACCTGATATTTAAATACCTCGCTGGGCACAGCCAGCTTGCCGAGTTGATTATTGTGCATGGCAACGTCCTGAGCCAGTGCGCAATGTCCCAGATTGGCAAGCTGCAAAACTGAGAGCTTGAAAGTGGCTTCGGGTCGTGTGGCGCTAAAGCTTGCTAAAGGGGCGGGCTTGTCGATACTCAACGGGGCCAAGCCCAACACATTAGCAAGCCTGTCAGCATATTCCTGATTAATGTCACTGGCAGTGGGTGAGCAGGCTGTCACTGCCAGACTAAACAGGATCAGGACGTAACGTATCAAGGCGTTTCCTCACAAAATGCAGTAGCAATATCGCAGCACAGGTTAAGCCGACGATAATACCAACCCAAAATCCTCTTGCGCCCATGGCCGGCACGAGTAAATCTGTTTTTGCCAGCACAAAGCCAAGACTAAACCCTATTAACCAGTATGAGACAAATGTGACTATGGTGATAGGGCTGGTGTACTTTAACCCTCGCAATACTCCGTTGGCGGCAACCTGCAAAGCGTCTGGCAATTGATAAATACAGGCCAGTATAATAATTCCCGAAGCGAGTACAGCCACTTCCTTGTTTTGAGTATATACCCAGGCAATCTCGTTTCGGATCACGAAGGTGAAAGTCGCTACAATGACTGAAACCACCACTGCACACACAAAACTGGTGTAAACCGAGTTAACGAGTCGAGAATAATTCCCCTCTCCGGATAACGTACCTATGCGTATGGCAATTGCCATTGATAAACTCAACGGGAGCATAAACAGTATGGTCGTTACACTGGCCGCTATCTGATGCCCGGACACCGCAATGGCCCCCAGATCTGCGATAAACAACGGAATACATGCGAACAAGGTCACCTCAAAGAATGTGGCAAGGCAAATGGGCAGTCCGAGCTTGACTATCTGGAACTGCGTAGCAACATGAGGGCGTGAAAACCCTTCAATTAACCAACGGCCGTCCAGATATTTATTGTAAAAACTATAGATGAGCTGGGCGATAGCCATGACCCAAAATACCAGTGCTGTAGCCAGACCACATCCCGCACTGCCCAACGCTGGCATCCCTAATTTGCCATAAATAAATACATAGTTAGCAAAGACATTAACGGCCAGCCCGAGCAAACTGATGTACAAAGCGGCTTTTGTGTTGCCAACGCCTTCAGTGACATTACGATAGACTGAAAACAATAAGAAAGCGGGTAACCCCCACTTAACGAAATCGATATACTGTTGTGCCAGCTCTGTGATGGCACTGGCGGCACCGATACGCGCGAATATCAATGGAGTAAATACACTGGCAATAAAGCCCAATGAAGAGAGCAGCAGCGCCAGGTAGATGCCTTGTTGAAAATAGGTTTTAATACCTTCTCGCTGTTTGGCTCCATCGCAGTATGCAACCATACTGGTGATAGCGAGTAAAATTCCCTGCAAGGAAAATATCATCGGGTTCCAGGTCCCAGTGGCAATTGACAGAGCAGCGAGATCTTCGGCACTGACTTGTCCTGCCATTATAGTGTCAACAACTGACATAAGCACGAGGGTGATCTGAGCAAAAAAGACCGGGGTGGCAAGGCGTACCAGGCGCTTTGCTTCCCATAAAGCGAATTTCATACTGAGTCTGGATTTCCTAAAACGATAATCTTAAATAACTTCTTAAAAACTTACCACTTTTATCCGATGAACAGGCAGTTTAATCTGATGACTGTTTGAGATACACTGCGCGCCATTACTTTCGAAAATTTGAGTGTTATGTTTACCGGAATTGTACAGACTCAAGCGACGGTGGTCAGTGCCGTCTTACGAGAAGGGATTATGAAATTGGTATTGTCGGTCGACAGCCGCTATCTGCAGAAGTTAACTCATGGTGCCAGTATCGCAATCAACGGTTGTTGCCTGACCGTCACTGACTTTGAAGTAAGGGGGGCAGATGTAGTCGGGCAGGTGTCTTTTGACGTGATTGATGAAACACTCAGATTGACCAATTTGAGTGCATTACAGCAGGGGAGCCGGGTGAATTTTGAGCGCTCAGTGACCTTTGGTACTGAGTTAGGCGGACATATTGTGTCAGGACATATACATTGTCAGGCAACGATATTGGCATTTATTCGCGAAGCTGACAATTGCCGGATCAAGCTCGCTATCCCTGAAACATGGAAAAAATACATACTCTATAAAGGGTTTATTTGTGTAAATGGCGCGAGTTTAACGGTGGGTAAACTAGAAGAAGATGGCTTCTGGTTGCATCTGATCCCGGAAACACTGACTCTGACCAATATCGGTGAAGCCCGTGTTGATGGTGTGTTTAATATTGAAGTTGATCAGCAGACATACACTACAGTGAACACGGTAGAGCACTATCTACGTAAAGTCCGGGGGAGTTTTTCCCTGTAATGTCAGTTCACTGTTAAAAGACTTGTTCGTCGTCAGAGTCCACCCTCAGTTCAAGTTTATTAATCGCGTAGTCGATGTGCATATTCAAATGAATTGGGTTGCAACAGGCTGCGCAATCTTCATAGTAATCCTGATCGCCTTCGCTGACGTCCAGACTAACAAAGATATGGTGGCCGCAATGCGGGCAACTAATACGTTGGTCATACAGCTGCTTCATGAGTTTACTCCAACGAGTTTTCCATTTTTCGCATTAATAACTATAGCAGCATTGCGAATTATTACAGTAAAGTTGCACTTATTTATATAGGGTCTCGATTTGGCAGGCTGCTTGCTTCAGGTAGTCTCCAGCAAACATATTGGCATGGCACAGCAACGGGTAAAGTTGGTAGATGCTGCGACGTACTTCGTATCCCTCCTGGCGTGGGTAGACACTGTCATACCCTTCATAAAACGCATGAGGTAAGGGGGCGAATAGCTCACTAGAGGCCAGATCAATTTCTCTGTCACCATAATAGCAAGAAGGACAAAACAAACAGGGTTTACCCTGTGCAAAGGCGATGTTACCGCGCCAAAAATGGCCATGTAGTAAAGAAGGCGCAACCTGATGGGGTAACATAGGTTTTATATGTTCAACAAACTGGTCAATATCAACCAGCTTAATGCCTTTTTCTGCCAACAACTGCAGTTGCCAGGCTATACGTTCCTCAGCAAAGAATATTTCCCACTTTTTGTGCCATTGGTTAGGTTGTAGCAAGTCGAAAAAATAGTTATCTTCTTCCAGCCCGTACATTTGCTGTTCATGGCGAGTGTGCAACTTGGCCAAAGTAGTGCCGCAGGAAAACCAGTCTTCAAGCTCTCCAGAGGTCTCCAGCCATTCAAGCACCAAAAAGCAAAACTCAATGCTTGAGCCTATCGTTATGGTGTCTGCAACCAGAAAGTCACTGTCCCGGATCAGCGTGTCATGGTTACGAGCCTCACATTCAAAGCGTTCCAATGCCTGAATGTGATCCACTTTAACCAGATAACTGTGATGGTCATTCTCGATTTTAAATAAACGAGCATGCGCATTACAGGGCAATTGCGTTTTACGGGTAAACTCGAAGTGTTCATGGATTGCATCACTAATATACTGGTTTACGAGATTCCACATAGTACCGCCATGGTTGAGTACCATACATATTCTAAACTATGGTCGATTTTTGCTATAACACAAATACTTGTAGACAGATTTAAATTCACTACAATATGCGGCCGAGCAAAACACTCAGATAATTAAGAGGCACTGATGAGTAAAAGTTTAGCAACGAATATCCTGGCTGCAGTGGTTGTACTTCTGGGTTGGTTGTTACATCTTGATGTGTTGTTGACAATGGGCTTGTTTGCCCTGTCAGGGGCTGTTACTAACTGGCTTGCAATCCACATGTTGTTTGAAAAAGTACCAGGCTTGTACGGCTCCGGCGTGATAACCATTAAATTTAAAGAATTCAAAACCGCCATTCGCAAGCTAATACTTGAAGAGTTTTTTAACGATGACAAACTGCGTAGCTTTGCCAAAAAGAATGAAATTCAGTTGGACCTGAAACCCGTGATCACACAAACGGATCTGTCACCTGCATTCAATAAACTAGTACAGGTGATAGAGGCTTCCCAGTTTGGAGCCATGTTGGCTATGGTGGGAGGCAAAGAAGCGATTGAGCCGATGAAAGACAGCTTCACTGACAAAATGAAAGAAGCACTGTTTGAAATCAGTGAAGGCCCTGAGTTCAAACAGCAACTATCTGGGTTACTGAGCAGCGGTCAGTCGGTTGATGCTGTGAAGGTGGCCATAGAGCATGCTGTCGAAGAACGCCTGGAAGAGCTCACGCCGGCAATGGTTAAGGGTATCGTTCAAGATATGATCCATACACACCTTGGCTGGTTGGTTGTATGGGGTGGCGTTTTTGGTGGCTTGTTTGGCCTGATCGCAGCATTGATATGAACATAATCCAGTAAGACAGGGCGCATCGTGATCTAGCTTAAAGCGCTATCACAATACGCCGCTGGTGCTTTTTGGCACTTATCGTGACCCGGAAACAACGATGGTCTGCTTGCTTTCAGTCATCGCGATGTCACGAATGGATGTGTCTGTGGTAAAGTCGATCTTAAGCAGACCAGCAGATTTATGCAGGCCAAACTTTTTAGCGAACTGAGGCACCGTCATGTCGTTACAAGTAAGTTTGTCCGCGACAATGGTGCGGCTGATGCGATGTTCTGTCAGTTCTTTAAGTAAAGTCAGGCGGTGGTTTGCCCCCACGGCAACACACAGTTGGGTTGCAACACTGTTATCTGTTCCTACAAACTCAACTTCTCCTGCAGTTGCAGATAAGCTGGTGGCCAAAAGCAGGGGGGTAAGCACTAAAGTCGCGGCAAGTTTCATGTTCTTCTCCAGATTTATACAAAGCTCACAACAAGTATTGATGCGAATCATGCAAAATGCTGTAACCGTGCAATGAGCGAGTGTAAGCAACTGTGTCTACTGTAAAAAAGCTGGGTAAGAAGCTGATTTTAATGATATAGTTGTGTCAGACGTAAGCGGTTGTCGGACTTTTTCTGAGCAATTTTTTTTCGATTAACTATTTTTCTTTGTTTCATTATAGTGATGTTTTCGTTTAATTGAGCTTAGATTAATACCTGTGTCAAAAGTATGTCGATACTTCTGTGAGTGTGTCGGCAACGTCTCACCGTTTTGTCTGCATCGGTGTGAGAACAAGGCTGAATAACGCGTTGCGCACCTACCTTGCTCGCACGAACATATGGCCTGTAATAAGGCGTTTTTATGTATTGGTGAACAAAAGGTAGTCAGCTGCTTAAGCAACCAGGTTCGAAAAAGGGCAGTGCAGACGAGTTAACCGTACTGAAAGACCGGATAAGTCTCTATTACAGGGAGAAAACTCGAAATGTGCAGGTGGCCGAGCTATATTGTGAACTGTCGAAACTAAGTTGCAATTTTACGTCAATTGTTAGCCAATAGACTGCGGGGTGATCAATCACGCAGAACAATAAGAGAAAAATGATGCAAAAATTCAAGCCAACGGCGATTGTACTTGCATTGAGTACAGTTCTTTTAGGGTGCCAGGACAAAGGCCCTCAGAAAGAAAAAGTCACCATTGAAAAAAATCCTTACCCAAGTACCTATCAGCCTCATAGTGCAGGCTCTACCTTAATCACTAATGCAACCGTACTGACTGGTACAGGTGAGCGACTGGAAGAAACGGATATACTGCTAAAAGAAGGTAAAATCAGCCAGGTAGGTAAAGACCTATCTGTTCAGGCTGACGTAACCATTGATGCGCAGGGGAAATGGGTAACGCCCGGGATTATTGACGTACACTCACACCTCGGCGCCTACCCTAATCCTTCAGTAGAATCCCATGCAGATGGTAATGAAATGACTAAGCCCAATACAGCGCAGGTTTGGGTAGAGCATTCAGTGTGGCCACAAGACCCGGGGTTTAATCGCGCGCGAGAAGGCGGGATCACCACGTTACAGATTTTACCTGGCTCTGCGAACCTGTTTGGTGGTCGTAGTGTGACACTGAAAAACGTGCCGTCGCCAACCATGCAGGGTATGAAGTTTCCGGATGCCCCATATGGTTTGAAAATGGCCTGTGGTGAAAACCCGAAACGCGTTTATGGTGGTAAAGGCGTCGCACCTTACACCCGTATGGGTAATATGGCGGGGTATCGCGCAGCCTGGGCAGAAGCAACTGAATATAAGCAAGCCTGGGAGCAATACAACGCGGCATATGCTGCTGGTTTGAACCCGGATGCACCAGAGCGTGATATTCGCTTGGATACATTGCGAGGTGTACTAGACGGCGAAATCCTGATCCACAACCACTGTTATAAAGCCGAGGAAATGGCGATGATGATCGACCTCTCTAAAGAGTTTAATTATCATTCTGGTACTTTCCACCATGGTATTGAAGCGTATAAAGTTGCTGATCTATTGGCTGAAAACGGTAACTGTGCCGCGTTGTGGCCAGATTGGTGGGGGTTCAAGATGGAAGCGTATGACATGGTACCGGAAAACGTCGCAATTGTGGATGCCGTTAAAAATTCTTGTGCCGTTGTACACTCCGACTCAGACACCACGATTCAACGTTTGAACCATGAAGCGGCTAAAATCATGAATACCGCAAATCAGGCTGGCTTTTCACTGAAAGAGCAAGATGCGATCAAGTGGATCACTTACAATGCTGCCAAATCTCTTGGTATTGAAGATAAAACAGGCTCAGTGAAACTAGGTAAGCAAGCGGATATTGTTATCTGGGATCGCAATCCATTTAGCGTTTATTCTAAGGCTGAAACCGTATATATAGACGGTGCCAAAGTATATGACCGCTTCGATGAGAAGTATCAGGCGGTAAGTGATTTTATGCTGGGTCAGCGCTAAGGAGTAAATGATGAATAACTTTAAGGTTTCTTTATTGACCGGTGCATTGTTGGCTTCTTCTGCTGCTTTTGCTCAGATCACGGCTATCACCAATGCTAAGGTTCACACTTTGACTGACGCGGGCACTCTGGAAGGGGCAACCGTGGTCATTGAAAATGGCACCATCACTGCAATCAATCCCGCTAATGTAGCCGCAGACGTGACGATTGATGCGAAGGGCAGAGTATTGACACCTGGCTTTATCGGTTCGATGAACCAGCTCGGACTAGTTGAAGTGAGCGCAGTGGCCGGTTCCAGAGATGCAGGTGATGATAAAGCTGACGTTGACTTTGACGCCAGCCCGGCATTCAACCCACGCTCTTCCCTTATTCCTTATGGCCGTAAAGGTGGTATCACTCAGAATCTGGTTGTGCCCCATGGTGGCAAAAGCATTTTTGAAGGGTTGGCATTCGTTGTTGATTTATCAGGTGAGTTTAACAGTGTTCTGAAAACACGCACTGCTTTAGTAGTTGATATGGATGCAAGTGGCAGTGGTTCACGGGCAATGAAGTATAAAACTCTGACAGAAAAGCTTGAAGGGCAACAGCAAAAGTTGTCTGAAAAAGATAAAAAAGACGACAAAAAAGCCACTAAAAAGCCCACTCAGGAAGAGCTGGTACTGACGGCTGTCCTAAAAGGCGACATGCCGGTTGTTGTCGAGGTTGAACGTGCATCCGACATCCTTGAAGTATTGAAAGTGAAAGCGCAGTTCGGTCTTAATTTGGTCCTGTGGGGCGTAAACGATGCAGTCCTGGTTAAAGAGCACATAGCTAAAGCAAACGTACCCGTTGTGATCAGTGCTGTATCCAATCTGCCGACTAGTTTCAGTTCATTACACGCTGATCTGAGTAATGCTGGTGAACTTGAGCGTGCGGGCGTAAAAGTATTGTTGTCGGGTTTTGCGTTTGAAGGCGCGCATAACTTGTACCAGTTACGCTTTGATGCGGGTATTGCCGTTGCACACGGTATGAGTTATGACGGTGCGCTTAAAGCGGTCAGTAGTAACATTGCTGAGGTATTTGGTCTGGATGGTGGTAAGATAGCGTCAGGTCAACGTGCCGACCTGGTATTGTGGAGTGCTGACCCATTTGAATATAGCACGACTTTAGATAAGCTCTGGATCAATGGCGAAGAGGTAAGCACGAAGTCTCGTCATGATAAACTCAGAGAGCGTTATACAACCGATTCTGATATGCCACGCGCGTACACGAAATAATCACGACAAAATAAAAGGCCCGAAAGGGCCTTTTTTGTCATCAATGAAACGTAATTTAACCGCGTCAATTTGCGTTTAACCGTTAGAAAAGCAAGACCGCTGGTGCTGTTGAATAAGGCTGCCATAGGATATAATTTGACTAAGTCTTAAGAGGTTATAAACGTTTGAAGTGGCAAGCTCTGGTCGATAATCGACAGCGATTTTTCTGGGTTTTACAAATTGCAGGCTGGATAGGCTATGCATTGGTAAACTACATAGGATCAAAAGTATTCGAAATGCGCGATATTTACGTTTTCGTGATCGTGCTCAACGCCTATGCTGGTTGTTTGATGACTGTCCCCTTGCGTTACCTCTATCGAAAAGTGTGGAATGCGAAGCCCTTAGTACTTATCTTTGTGGTATTTAGCGCGTCTTACCTGACTGGTACGCTATGGTCGGTCGTGCAAAAGTTCAATATGTGGGAAATTTACCGCCATGGTTACAGGCCTGAGGAATGGTACTATTACCTTCAGCAAGGACTTGACTCTGTTTACATCATTTTGTGTTGGAGCGGGTTGTACTTTGGTGTTAAGTACTATCAGTTATTGCAAAGTGAACGACAAAAAGCGCTTAAAGCCAACACGATGGCGCATGAAGCACAACTTAAAATGCTGAGATACCAGCTAAATCCGCATTTCCTCTTCAATACGCTCAACGCGATTTCAACCTTAATATTGGTTGAAGAAAATAAAGATGCCAACCAGATGGTGTCCAGACTGAGTGACTTTCTGCGCTACACATTAAACACAGATCCAATAAAAAAAGTCCCGCTGGAACAGGAACTCCATGCGCTCAAATTGTATCTGAATATCGAAAAAGTTCGTTTCGATGAGCGCCTGGATATAGTGTTTGATATCACCGAAGAAGCAGAGCAGGCACTGGTTCCCAGTTTGATACTGCAACCCCTCATTGAAAACTCCATCAAATATGCTATTGCACACATGGCCAGTGGTGGCAAAATCGAGATAAGAGCCCAGGTTTTTGCCAATGAGCTATTGTTAGAAGTGGGTGATAACGGGCCGGGGGCTTCAATAGAAAACGGCCAGTTAAGTAACGTACAGGGAGTTGGCATTGCTAATACCCAGGACAGACTAAAAACTTTATACGAGAATAACTATTCATTTGTGCTTGCGCACAATGCACCTTCTGGATTGAAGGTGAATATACGAGTTCCTTTTGAAAAGGCTGAGAAGTAAAGTAATGAGCAAAATCAGAACGCTAATAGTAGATGATGAGTCCCTGGCCAGAAAAGGCCTGGCGGTGCGCCTGAAGCAAATAGAAGACATAGACGTTATCGAGTTGTGCAGCTCAGGCGAGCAGGCTCTTGAGTTGTGTGCCAGTCAGCAAATAGATTTGGTATTCCTCGATATTCAAATGCCAACCATGAATGGTTTTGAAGTGGCCAGGGCGCTCAGTGAGAGTGTTAAGCCGCTACCTGCCATCGTGTTTGTCACTGCTTTTGATCATTATGCAGTAAAAGCCTTTGAAATTCATGCTTTAGATTACATCCTAAAGCCCGTAGATGACAACAGACTAAAACAGGCGGTTGAAAAAGTGCATAGCTATTTGAAAACACAACAAGACAATGCTCATAAGAAAAAGCTTGCCAGCTTCGTTGCCGGTATCACAGGCAATAACTGCGAAGAAATTCTGCGCAAACTGGCCACTGGCGATACCATTGAAGATAAAAAATATCCTGAATCAATCGCGGTGAAAGAGCAGGGAGAAATTATTCGCGTTTCCGCTGCGTCAATTCAGTGGATAGATGCTGCGGGTGATTACATGTGTTTGCACTGCTCTGACGGACAAACGCATATTCTGCGAAAAACGATGAAGGAGCTTGAGCAAGAGCTGGATCCTAAATTGTTTGTGCGTGTTCATCGCTCAGCGATAGTAAATACCAAGCAAATCAGCAAGCTGGTGACACAAAGCAGTGGTGAGTATCTGTTAGTACTAGAAAATGGTCAGGAATTGAAAGTTAGCCGAAGCTACCGCGACAAGGTAAAAGCCGCACTCGCAAGCTAAGTCTGTGGATTGATGATGCATTGAGCGGCAATGATGATCCGGGCAGTCATGCCACCCGGACCGGGGTTGTTAAACGGTGACAATTTTCATTGTATTGGTCGCACCAATGGTTTCCATTACGTCACCGTGAGTCAGGATCACCGTATCGCCTTGTTCCAGCGCACCTGCTTCGACCAGTGTATTTAGCGCATCGCGCACGGTGGATTCTTCATTACATTGAGTAGAGTCAAAGTAAACCGGATAAACGCCACGATAAAGTGCTGTCTGGCCTAAAGTTCTGGCATGCCGAGATAATGAATAGATAGGCAAGCCGGAACTTATTCTCGACATCAACTTTGCGGTGTTACCAGACTCCGTGAGTGCCACAATGGCTTTGACTGAGGTCAGGTGGTTAGCAGCGTACATAGCAGACAATGCCAGCGTTTCCGACGTATCAGTAAACATGCTATCCAGGCGATGTTTTGAAATATGTGTCTGCGGTTGAGATTCCGCCCCCAGACACACGCGCGCCATGGTTGCGACTGTTTCTTCCGGGTAGTCACCCGCTGCCGTCTCTGCAGAGAGCATAACGGCATCTGTACCATCTAGTACAGCATTTGCAACGTCCATGACTTCAGCTCGGGTAGGCATAGGATTGTCAATCATTGATTCCATCATTTGCGTTGCAGTGATCACCGTTCTGTTCAGTGAGCGTGCGCGGCTGATGATTTGTTTTTGCTTACCCACCAATGCGGCATCGCCGATTTCAACACCCAGATCGCCACGGGCTACCATCACGGCATCGGATGCCAGCACGATGTCATCAATCGCTTCGATTGATTCTACAGCCTCTGCACGTTCAATCTTAGCCAGCAACTGGGCATCTGATCCTGCTTTTTCAGCAAGTCCACGTACATAGCGCATATCATCGCCGCTGCGAGGAAAAGAGACCGCAATGTAATCAACACCAATCTCAGTTGCAGTAAGCAAATCTTCTTTGTCTTTATCGGTAAATGCAGGGGCTGTCAGGCCACCTCCCAGTCGATTGATCCCTTTATTGTTCGACAGGATCCCACCCAAAGTAACCGTACAGTGCACTTTATTGCCTTCTACAGTATCAACCGTCAGCTGGATCAAGCCATCGTTCAGGAGTAACAAGTCACCTGATGTTACGTCGTTTGGCAGCTCTTTATAGTCAATACCTACGGATTCGATAGTCCCCTGACCTTTTTCCAGATCAGCATCTAAAGTAAATTTGGCCCCAATGGCAAGATTAACTTTGCCGTCTTTGAATGTTGACACGCGAATTTTTGGCCCTTGTAAATCAGCCAGAATCGAGATGTGTTTGTTTAGTTTTTTTGCAATTTCTCTGACGGCTTGAGCACGATTTTTATGGTCCTGTGCAACGCCATGAGAGAAGTTCAAACGGACAACGTTTGCACCTGCGCGAATGATTTTTTCTAAGTTATTATCTTTATCCGTAGCTGGCCCTAGTGTTGCTACGATTTTTGTGCGTCTAAGCATCAGGTTCTCCTGTTGGCTTGTCTCGGTGACTTTATTTGGTTAACTTGCTGGGTTTTAAGAAAGAAATATCTTATAGCCCTTTTTAACACGCAAATTAAATTATATCATCTATATGAACTGATTATGACACCGGTGTCAGGTGTCGTCAATCATGACTTCTTGTCAATGATATGTCGTACTTACCTTATGGTGGTTCACTTACCATGAGATAAGCGGGATCAGTGAGGTAAGCGAGCGTTGCTGTATATCCCCCCCAGCTGGGGTATAATGTTGTTGCGTTACCGATATAGTATAGAATTTGTTACCGAGGAGGAAACTTAATGCAAGTTGCATTAGTTGGTTTGGGTGTGATGGGGAAAAACCTCGCGCTAAATTTAGTAGAACAGGGCATGACGTTAGTTGCCTATGATAAGAACCCGGATGCGGGGGCGGAATTGTTAAGCTGCGCCCAGTCACTGGGTATCGCCGAGCGCCTTCACATAGTTTCCGATCTTGCTGACATGGTAAAGCGATTGGACACACCAAGATCAGTATTGCTGTTGGTACCGGCTGGTGAGCTGGTGGACAAAGTGTGTCAGGATCTGATTGAAGCCGGTGTGGAAAAGGGCGACATTATTGTTGATTGCGGTAACAGCAATTACAAAGATGGTATTGCCCGCAAGCTGAAATATCAGAACAAATTCGAATTTGCCACAATGGGCATTTCAGGCGGTGCAGAAGGTGCAAGACATGGACCTGCCATGATGGCCAGCGGTTCAGAAGGTGGCTGGGAGCGCTTAATCCCTTGGTTTGAGAAGGTGGCCGCTACACATAATGGTGAATCCTGCTTCGCACGAGTTGGGCAGTCTGCCAGTGGGCACTTTGTCAAAATGGTCCACAACGGCATCGAATATGCGCTGATGCAGTTGATCGCTGAAATGTATCAATTACTACGTATCGGTGTGGGTTATTCACCTGCACAGGTTTCCGAAGTATTCAAAAACTGGTCTGAAGGGCCTCTAAATAGCTATCTACTGTCGATTTCCAGTCACATTCTTAGCCTTGAGAGTGACCAAAATGAGGCCGTGGTGGACCTTATCGATAATAAAGTTGGCGCTAAGGGAACGGGTCTATGGACTGCGCAAAATGCGCTTGAACTGGGTATTGCAGTACCATCGTTGGTTGCTGCTGTACAAGCCAGACACCTTACAAACACCATAGATACACCCGCCGCGAAAGAGATGACCTATGCGCAGCGTGCAACTAATAGTGTTGACTTAGACCTGGATGAGCTGAAAGATGCATTCTATTTTGCTAGCTTGCTGTGCTATCGTCAGGGCTTAGCACTAATCAAAGGCGCTTCCAGATCACATCAGTGGAAAGTGGATCTGGACAAAACACTGCAGACATGGCGAGCAGGTTGTATCATTCGGGCAGATTATCTGGATGATATTGCGAAGGGGGTTGAGTTTTTGGATACGCTTGAGGGCCCGGCAAACGCGTTACGTAAAATTGCCGGTCAGGCAATTCAAAGCGGCCTGGCATTCCCTGTACTGACTTCAACACAAACCTACATTGCGACGCTGAGCACGCCAAGCAATGGTCATTTAGTGCAGGCACAGCGTGATTATTTTGGCGAGCACGGTATTAAAACACACAGTGGAGAATCCTGTCACCTGACTGATCTGACAGAGATTGACGCTAAAGTCAGATAATCTAATCTCTGAGTGACAACAAAAAAAGCCCGGCGCACAAGCCCGGGCTTTTTTGTCTGGATCAAAGACTAACGCGTCAGTTCGCCGCGCAAGTTATCTTGCATCAGATGGCGCACAGTTTCTAATTCAAGACCCTGGCTAAATAGGTAGTGTAGCTTGGTCAAACAGGCTTCCAGCGTCATATCGTAGCCACTGATCACGCCGCAGTTCAGCAAGGCGTTTCCGGTTGCGTAGCCACCCATATTCACCTGGCCCTGAATACACTGGGTTAAGTTGACAATTACCACGCCCCTGTCTGAGGCAGCCTTGAGCGCGCTTAGTATATCCTCCTGTTGCGGGGCATTACCAACACCGAAGCTGAGCAGAATAAGCGCTTTGATATCGCTTTGTAACACATTCGCCACCATAGCGCTGCTGATCCCCGGGTACAGATGCAGTACCGCGATAGGCTGAGAGGCGATTGGTGTAACGCGCAGCGCCTGATCGACGTATGGGCTTAGCTGGCCCTCAAGCAGTTGAATATTAATGCCTGCCTGAGCCAAAGGCGCCATGTTAGGCGAGGCAAAGGCATCGAATCCGTCGGCATGCGCTTTGATGGCCCGATTACCTCTGAACAATTTGTTGTTGAAAAATAAGCTTACTTCGGCAATGGGGTAATTTGCGGCAAGATACATTGCATTAAGTAAATTAACCTGGCCGTCTGAGCGAAGCTGAGACAAAGGAATTTGTGAGCCGGTAATGATCACGGGCTTGGTCAGGTTCTCGAACATAAATGAAAGTGCCGATGCCGTGTAGGCCATGGTATCTGTGCCGTGAAGTACAACAAATCCGTCATATTCTTCATATTTACTTTTTATATCATCGGCTATCAGCTGCCAGTGCTGTGGCGACATATCCGACGAATCAATTAGCGGGCAGTATTCATGAATGTCGAACAAGGGCATTTCTTCTCGGGTAAATTCTGCATTACTTTTGACTGTTTCTGTCAGATAGCCTGCGACGGGCACATAACCCCGGCTGGATTGTTTCATACCAATTGTGCCGCCTGTATAGGCGATATAGATTTTTTTTCTTTTCATTCTGCTACCTAAAAAAAGCCCGGATCCTGGTCCGGGCTAATTATATCAACTGCAGCATCACAATGCAGTCAAATCAGTGAGACATGCCTTATTCACCCACAACGCAAGTGGTACATAGCGTATAGATGTTGTTGGGATCGTTAAACTGGGTGATCATCGCAGCGCTTTGTTTCACCTGTTGGAAAAGCTGGTTGAGTCCTGCGTGAGCAACCGAGTTCAGTGGCTCTTTTGTATCATTAGCAACAGCCAGCAGTGATTGCATCGTCGCTGAGCCGAAGATATCCTGGAGTAGTTTCTCTTTGTCAGACAGAGTTTGCTCAACGGTATAGACTTCATAATGCTCAAGGTTCGCCATTTTAGCGGCGGCCTCAATGGCTTGCTGCTTAGTACCGAGTTCGTCGATGAGGCCGAATTCATGTGCCTGAGTGGCAAGCCACACCCGACCTTGTGCAACATTATCTACGTCGGACACTGCCAGATTACGGGAGTCCGCTATCACAGAAATAAATTTGTGGTAAGCGTCTTCAACCCCCATCTGTAATACATGGGCAAATTTAGGGTCCAGACCGCGAGACAAAGAGGACGACTTTAGTTCTGTGGTTGCTACCCCATCTGAGTATATCCCCAGTTCTCTGAGTGAGTTTTCAAAAGTCAAAATCGTGCCAAACACACCTATTGAACCCGTAATCGTGCTGGGTGAAGCCCAAATCTCATTGGCTGATGCTGCAATCCAGTAACCGCCTGACGCAGCCACAGAGCCCATTGAAGCGATCACCGGCTTCCCAGCGGCCTTGATGGCCAACACTTCGTTACGAATGACCTCAGAAGCAAACATACTGCCACCACCAGAGTCAATGCGTAACACCACGGCCTTGACCTTGTCGTCAAGTCGAGCTTTGCGCAGCAGGGCCGCAGTAGAGTCGCCTCCGATCATGCCAGCTTTGCGCTTACCATCTACAATGGTGCCTTTGGCAACGACCACCGCCACTTTTTCGACGAAAGGGTTGGGGCCAAAATCGAGTGAGGTCACTGTGGCATAATAATCTTCAAAAGCGATCTGTTTAAAGCGTTTTCCTTCGTCCTGAGTGCCAACAAGATCAATCATTTTTTGATTGAACTCCTGGTCTGTTTCCAGTTTATCAACCCAGCCATACTTAACAGCGAACTGTGCAGAGTCACCGGTCACTGAGGCCATTTTATTCACATACTGAGTCAGCGTTTCATCAAAATTTGTCAGTTCAAACCCACGCATAGTCGCAACATCTTGTTTATACTGAGCCCATAAAGTGTCGAGCCAGAGTTGGTTTGCCTCTTTGGCTTCTGGTGACATGTCATTGCGAATGAATGGCTCGACAGCAGATTTGTAAGTGCCGACGCGGAAAATGTGCTGAGTAACCTTGAGCTTTTCCAGGGCGTCTTTAAAGTACATCGGGTATGAGCCATAACCACTGATATTGATTCCGCCATAAGGATGCATTGAGATTTCATCAGCATGGGCGGCCAGGTAATACTGAGACTGACTGAAATAAGGGCTATGTGCGAAAACCTTTTTGTCTGAGTCTTTAAAAGACTCAATCGCACCTGCTACATCACGTAATTTATCTAAGTGAGCATAGTGCATATTGCGCAGGTCCAGAAACAACGCTTTAATGCGGGGATCCCGGGCTGCGGTATTGATGGTATCGACAATATCGTCGACCAGCATTTCCTTGGGCAAGTCTTGCTTGCCAAAAACGTCACCCATTGCAGCGTCTATCGGATCAACATAGGTAAGTTGCTCAACCAATTTACCAGATAAATTCAGCCGTAATATGCTGTCTTGTGCAACCTGGGGTTGCTCTTCCGAAGAGAAAACACCAATTACTGCCGCGATAACCAGGAAGAAGAACAAAAAGTTCAGAACCAGGCGACGAGAAAAGTTTAGTGCGTGCCAGATGCCGAGAAAAAATTTACCGATCAATTTCAAAGCTGTACCTCTGAATGTCTTAGTGGAATGTACTCACTGTTAATCATAACTTAGTTGCCCTTGCGCTGTTAGAACAAAAACGTAACTAAGTATTTTTATGGCGACGACGGGGTAAAAATCAATCACTTTTCTATCATAGGTGGGGCTTTTACAGAAATTAGTCATGGTTTTTGCTTGCGAAAAAATAAAAAATCGTTAATGTTCACAGGTAAGACCAGTTACATTGGGGCACGCAATGTTAGAACAAAAATTACAATTGAAGAACACAGATTTGCGAAATCGCTTGGTCATGGGCTCGATGCACACGGGCCTTGAAGAGGGATGGCATAACAGGAAACGACTGAAAGCTTTTTATGAAGAGCGCGCTAAGGGCGGCGTCGGCCTTATCATTACAGGGGGGTACAGCCCGAATTTGCGTGGAAAACTAACACCAATTTCGTCTTCATTTAACAGCCGCTATGATATCATCAAGCATCGCGCATATACCGATGCCGTGCATGCCCACGGCGGTAAAATCTGTCTTCAGTTATTACATGCAGGACGTTACGCATATCACCCTTTCAATGTCGCACCGAGCGATATCAAAGCGCCGATTAACCCATACACGCCAAAATCAATGTCGTTGAGCATGATCCGTAATACCGTTAAGGACTTTGCCAAGTCTGCAAAAATGGCTGAAAAAGCGGGGTACGATGGTGTCGAAATCATGGGTTCAGAGGGTTATCTTATCAACGAGTTCATGGCTGAGCATACTAATAAGCGTCAGGATTTGTACGGTGGGACACTGGAAAATCGAATGCGTCTGGCTTTGGAGGTCGTTCGTGCGGTTCGGGAAAAAGTCTCTGCTAAATTCATCATTGTGTTTCGCCTGTCTGTGATGGATTTGATCCCCAATGGCTCAACTGCTGAAGAGGTTACGGCACAAGCAAAAGCTCTGGAAGAAGCCGGTGTTGATATTCTTAATACCGGTATTGGGTGGCACGAGGCGCGTGTTCCGACGATTGCCAGCATGGTACCAGCGGGAGCTTTCCGTGAAGCATCAAAGCGCCTTAAGGACGTCGTCGATATTCCGGTTGTGGCGGTCAATCGCATTAATACTCCAGAGCTTGCGAATGATATTCTCAATCAGGGCGAGGCAGACCTGATTTCTATGGCACGTCCTTTGCTGGCTGACCCTGAGTTCTTTAACAAATATGCTCAAAACAAAAGCGAGCAAATCAATATATGTATCGGGTGTAATCAGGGTTGTCTTGACCATGTGTTTAAAGGTAAGCGGGCAACCTGCCTGGTCAATCCGCAGGCTGGTTTCGAGCTGGATTACCCCCTTGAGCGTACCAATAGCCCTAAACAGGTGCTAGTGGTGGGGGCCGGACCTGCAGGTTTGTCGGCCAGCTGCTACCTCGCCAAAAAAGGGCATAAGGTCACGCTGATTGACAAGAACGAACATGCCGGTGGTCAGTTCAACCTGGCAATGCGCATACCTGGTAAAGAAGACTTTAAATACACCCTCAATTACTTCCTGAAGGAAGTGGTGCGTCTGGGCGTGACCATGAAACTTGGTTGCGAGTATGAGTCGTCTATGGCTCAGTCTTATGATGACATTGTCTTCGCGACGGGCGTGAGCCCCAGACAGTCCAGAATTACTTGCAGCGATGGCAAACGTGTTTTTGCTTATGATGAAGTGATCCGCAAAGAAGTTGAACTGGGAGACAAAATCGCGATTCTCGGTGCCGGCGGCATTGGCTTTGACATGGTTGCCTTTCTCGCTGAACAGGCTGACCAGAGTATTGATGAGTTCAAAGCGCAGTGGGGGATTGAATGTCAGCCATCGGACAGTGCAACAGAGAAAAAGCTCTATATGTTGAAGCGTAGCGAAGGGCGTTTTGGTAGCAACCTGGGAAAAACCACTGGCTGGATCCATCGTGCGGTTGCTAAGCATCACAATGTCGAACAGGTAGCCGAATGTGAGTACCTTTCATTCGACAGCAAAGGCTTACTGGTCAAACAAGCGGGTAAAGAGCGGGTACTGGACGTTGATACCGTTGTTGCTTGTATTGGGCAAACCTCCAATGATGCGTTGTTCAGTAAAGACGCGATGCCTGCCAACCAGCATGTTATTGGTGGTGCCAAGTTGGCGGCCGCGATTGACGCAAAACGCGCAATTTATGAGGCGTTGCAGGTTGCCAGAAAAATATAATTCAGCGGTAACACACAGAACACGGGTATGCTTGAATGTCAATACTCGTGTTTTAAACCATTTAAAACCTTAATCTTTGCAATAAAAAACGGTGCTTTAAGGTCTACACTCTATAACAATCGTTATAACAGACTTTATTTATGCTTAAATCACTTTATACCTTTTATCGTTCCTTTCTGAGTAAACTTTCCCTGCTTGATGGCCTGGCGCCTTTGATGTTCAGACTGATTCTGGCACCTGTGATGATCATCGCCGGATATAGCAAACTAAACCTGGCCAACAGCGAACTCGATTGGTGGCAGCGTCTGCTGGCCGATGAAAACGTGGTTGCCTGGTTTGGTAACGCGCAGTGGGGACTGGGCTTACCGGCTCCGGATCTGCTGGCGTTCCTGGCCGGCTGGACCGAGTTTTTAGGGGGCTGGTTGCTGTTAATTGGCCTGGCTACGCGCCTGGTATCTGTGCCACTTGCCGTAACTATGTTTGTCGCAGCCACTCAGGTACACTGGCATAATGGCTGGTTTTCGGTCGCGCCAAGTAACCCGGATACCAGTGCAGCGCAGGTTTTTGCCTGGCTGGGAAGCGAAACCGCAAAGCAGAGCCTGCAAGCCAGTACAGAGGTGGCAGAGAGGCTGTCCCGCATCAAAGAAATAGTAGAAGCCAATGGGCTGCCGGAGTACCTTTATGAATACGGTAACCCTGTGATCCTGAACAATGGCATTGAGTTCGCCGCCATATACTTTGCGATGCTGATAAGCCTGATATTCACAGGCGGCGGGCGTTTTTTCAGCGCTGATCACTGGGTTCGAAAACGGTTTGAGCCTGACCAGAATTATCTGCCGTAGGTGGTTTTTAAAGCCAGGCACTAAACTTTTAGGCCAGTGTCGCGTTAGAATAGTGAATGAACAGAATTTTTAGGAATTACAAATGGATGCCATAGAACTATTATTGACGCGACAATCAGACAGCAACTTGTCTTTTCCGGGACCCAACGCAGCGCAACTTGAGGTGATAAAAAAAGCCGCTCTTAAGGTGCCCGATCACGGTGGTTTAAAGCCATGGCGCTTTTTTGTGGTAGAGGAGCAAGGCAGAGAGAAGCTGGGCGAGATCTTCTATCAGGCTGCCGTTGAGGAGCAACAAGAGCAGCGCATCATTGACCGTGCCAAATCATTACCTGAGCGCGCACCTATGCTGATCATTGCCGTTTCTCCCTTTGTGGAGCACCCAAAAGTGCCCAGAGTTGAGCAAATAGAAAGTGCAGCGTGTAGCGTTTTTGCGATGCAACAGGCAGCCTTTGCGCAGGGCCTTTCGGGAGTTTGGAGAACAGGCTACTTCGCACAAAGCAGCTCAGTTAAACGCCAGCTTGGGCTGAATGAGCAAGATGAAATCGTCGGTTATCTTTACCTGGGCACACCAACGGTGCAATGCACTAAACCTGTCAGACATCAGCCTGAAGACTTCTTCACTCAGTTATAATACGAAGGTGTTTTAGAGGTAGAAAAGAAAATGCCGCCAGATGGCGGCATTGGGCTCAGATAGGAACTGTTTGCCTTTTGCTATTAGCGTGTAAGATAAACAGAGCCTGCAAACTTAGAAATAACCACGAACACCTAGCTTGAAGTTACGACCCGGCAGTGGCGCCTGCTCTTTGATAAACGAGCTGTGTACAAAGCCAAGTTCATCTGTGATGTTGTCGACATTCACATAGCCAACCAGGTCAACGCCGGACACGCTGAAGTCATAACTGAAGCTGGCATTGAGTAAAGTATAGCTGTCGGTCTTAGTTTCTGACTGTGCTAACTTGTCCTGCGTCATATAATGTATGGCGCTCAGCTCAGCGGCGAAATCTTCCAGTTCAAAACGGTAGCTTGTACCCAGCTTGTTAGCCGGAATACGTGGCAGGTATTCGCCAGAATCTAGCTCAGCTCTCAGGTGATCACCAAACACCTTGATGCGATTACGGGCATCAATCTGATAGTGGGCATCAAATTCAAAGCCATATAGTTCAGCATCGGCACTTTCGAACTGATAAACAGGTAAAGCACCATCGTGGTGATGATCAGCCAGCTCTACACCGTGCTCGCCTGTGTACATATAACCCGTGTTACGCTGGTAATAGTAGTTTGAAACATCATTGTAGAAAAAGTTTACCGTGTAACCAAAGTCGCCAATAAAGCGTCTGAGGCTGATATCCAGGTTCGTCGATCTTTCCTGTTCGATGTTTTCTGGCTCAAAGTGTACTTCATCGCCTTCAATGTGGAAACCAAGACCCAGCTCGTATGTAGAAGTGGCAATATGCAGGCCGTTTGACAGCAGCTCGGCAGTCAGAGGTGCACGCTCCGAGCGAGACAGGTTAACGGCAACATTGTGGCCTTCAGTATAATCATACACGGCACCAATCGAAGCACTGAAGTTCGTGGTATCCAGTGTATAGTCTATCACCTCAGCCATGTGCTTATCTTCATGACCCTCATGCTCATGGTCATGCTCGTCGTGACCGTGGTCATCATGATCATGCTCGTCATGGTCATCGTGGCCTGACGTAAAGTTGCTAGACAATGCGAAGTCTTCAACACGAGCACCCAGCTCTAAAGTCACATCACCAAAGCGGCGCTCTTCAAGCACGTAGAGGGCGTGCGTTTTTGTGTTGGTTGCAGGGGTGAACGCTTCCGCGCCCTCAGCGGCGTAGTCACTGTCAGAGAAGTGATAACCGATAATACCGTGCCACTCGCCCAGTCTGTGTTCAATATTGGTTCTCAGTTCAGTGGTTTCATTAGTAAACTTAGTACCCACCGCACCATGCTCAATTTCGGCGTGCTCGTAGTCTGTAAAGCCAGCTCTGATCTGAATCGACTCGATCCAGTTGTTGTGCAACGCATAATTAAACAGTGCCTGCCATCTGTCTTGCTTAACACGTGCGAAGACTGACTCTTCTTCTGCACCATGTGCATGGTCATGCTCGTCTTCGCTATGCTCATCATGGTCGTCATGATCATGTTCGTCGTGGTCGTGGCCATCATGGTCATGCTCGTCGCCATGATCGTGATGTTCATGAGAGTGGGCAGGGATCCCATAGTCTGTTTCAATGCGAGCGTAAGACAAGCCAACCGTCAGGTGATCGCCAACGAAGCTGGTACCAATATTGAATTGCTCGGAGTCGATGAAGGTATTGGCTACACGTTCTGCGTACTCAGTTTCGCTATGCTCTTCTTCTGCATGCTCATCGTGACCATGTTCCTCATGCTCATCATCGTGGTCATGATCTTCATGCTCTTCGCCCGGCAGAGCAAAGCGCGGTGTGTCATAGTCGCCGCCTTTACGCGTTACGCCATCAAAGTGGAAGTTAAACCCGTTGTTACCAGCTTCCAGTAAGGCTGCAACCGTATTGGTGTTTGAGTTAGTGTCGTGGCTGAATTCAGCTGCGCCCTGAACTCCCTCGATCACATCAGTGGGGATGCGATTATCTACCACATTAACCACACCACCAATAGCGCCTGAGCCATACAGCAAAGTGGCAGGACCACGTAGTACTTCAATTTGCTGGGCTGCCAGAGAGTCGTTGGTATTGGCGTGATCTGGACCGACACGAGATGCATCACTGCTGTCCAGACCGTTTTGGGTGATCTTAACGCGCGGGCCGTCTAAACCACGAATGATCGGGCTGGAAGAGACTGGTCCAAAATAGCTGGCGTTAATGCCTGGCAGTTGTTTGAGTGTTTCACCCAGTGTTGGTTTTGCGCTGTTCTTCAGTTCATCACCGCTTAAAACGGCTACAGGAGACGCCATTTCGATATTGCTTTTGTGCAGCGCAGAGGCATAGACGACAACGCTCTCAACAGAACTAGGGGCCAGTTTTACGGTCACGTATGGCGAGTCAGGAGAAACATCAATGCGCTCATTGATAAAGTTGTCTTTGCTGACATGCAGCTGTGAATCCTGATCGACATTAATACTAAACTGACCGTTAATATCGGTTTTCACGGACTGTGACTTACCGTGCAAATGCACGGTGGCATTAGGAACAGGTTGATTGTAGGTATCCAGCACTTTACCTTTCAGTTGTGCGGCAGAGGCTTGAGAGGAAAAAATTGCGCTGGTAATGGCAAATGTGATTAAAGACTGCTTAAACATAACACTCATTCTGGATTGTTTATACTTGCAATAATATAACACTGCATTATTGCGGTTTCAATGATGTTATACTATCTCTTTAAGTTTGCATTATTTTGACGGCTTTATATAGTTAAAGTAATAGGTTCAGGTACACACATCATGGCTGATCTCTTTGTTTTTAAAGTGCGGATGAACATAGCAGACTTGTTTCATCATGCGCATCATCAGGAAGTGTTCACCGCAGCGTTGCAAAAAGCCGAAACGCTGGAGCACTTTGTGTTGAAGCTAATCGGTTTCTGTGGCTTATCGTACCTGGATAACGTGCACTGGCTGGGGGTGAGAGAGAAAAATCAGCCCGATGTCTGGCTTGAGAATTCACAGGGACAAGTGGATGTTGCGCTTTATGCCGGTGAGCATAGCCTGGGTGAGTTGCAGAAGTATCGTAAGCAGGCGAACAAGGTGGTTTGTCTGGTGGCCAACGCAGATATCTGGTACCAAGAGTTGTCACCACACCTGATTGCCATGCAGGATATCAGTATCTTTGCATTATCTGCAGATTTTGTGAGTCAATTGTCTGGCGCACTTTCGCGCAGTCTGCACTGGGATGTGATCATCGATAACGGGGTGATCAGTGTGAGTGATAAAGTGGATTACTATCAAAGTGAGATCATTAAACTACACTAGCTTAATGATCACATCGGTCACCGGCTTGCTGCAACAGAGTAAAATTTCTCCGTCACGAACGAACGCCAAAGGTTCCTGATTGTAGGCTATCTTTCCCCGACAGAGCTTAGCGCGACACGCACCACAAAACCCTTCTCTGCACTGATAGGCAACTTCAACCTGATTGGCTTCAAGCGTTGCAAGGAGTGAAGGGGAGTGAGCCGCGTAGAGGAGCGGCTCTTTGTCAGGGTCAAGAAAGATTTTTTTGACTGGCCTGTCTGTCATTACAGGTCAAAGTCACCAAAGTCAGACGCATCGACTTCTGCATCAATCTGACCTACCAGATATGAACTGATTTCAGCCTCTTGTGGCGCAACCTGAACATTGTCAGACACCAGCCATGCATTGATCCAGGGGATAGGGTTACTGTTACTTTCAAACTGTGCCGGTAAACCGACAGCGGTCATGCGTACGTTGGTGATGTATTCAACATACTGACACAGGATATCTTTGTTCAGGCCAATCATAGAGCCATCTTTGAACAAGTATTCTGCCCATTCCTTTTCCTGCTCTGCGGCTTCTACAAACATCTGAATGGCCTGCTCCTGACATTGCGCAGCAACGATGGCCATTTCCGGATCGTCTTTGCCGTCTTGCATAATGTTCAGAATGTGCTGAGTACCAGACAGATGTAGTGCTTCATCTCGGGCGATCAGCTTGATGATCTTGGCGTTACCTTCCATGAGTTCACGCTCTGCAAATGCAAATGAACAGGCGAAGCTCACGTAAAAGCGGATCGCTTCTAAAATGTTCACCGACATAATGCAGAGATAAAGCATTTTTTTCAGCTCAAACAGGTTAATGTGCACTGTTTCGCCGTTGATTTCGTGTTTGCCTTCACCATACATATTGTATAAAGACACTTTCTCAATCAATGCATCATAATGCTTAGTCACCGCTTCTGCACGCTCACTGATCTTGTCGTTCTCGACAATGTCATCGAAGATTAGCTCAGGTGATTTTGTCACATTACGAATAATGTGAGTGTAAGAGCGGCTGTGGATGGTTTCACTGAATGCCCAGGTTTCAATCCAGGTTTCCAATTCAGGGATCGATACGATAGGTAACAGGGCCACGTTTGGCGAACGGCCCTGGACACTGTCTAACAGAGTTTGATACTTAAGGTTACTCAGGAAGATATGTTTTTCGTGCTCTGGTAATGCCTGGAAATCCAATCGGTCCTTACTGACGTCTACTTCTTCAGGGCGCCAGAAAAAGGACAGTTGTTTTTCGATCAGTTTTTCAAAAATCGGGTATTTTTGTTGATCATAACGGGAAACATTAACAGATTGACCGAAAAACATCGGCTCCTGCAATTGATTGTTGTGGGTTCTGTTAAACGTAGAATACGACATAGATAATTCTCGACACCAAAAAAGAGCGGGTTTATTACCCGCTAACCATGATTAGATTTTACAAGCGCCGCCTGCACAATCATCGTCTTCAGCCTCAGGCTTCATTTCATCCTGAGCATCTGATGCACCGTCACGGGTGTTGTGGTAATACAGGGTTTTTACGCCTAGCTTGTATGCGGTAAGCAAATCTTTAAGCAGCAGCTTCATTGGCACTTTACCACCTTCAAACTTAGTCGGATCGTAGTTGGTGTTTGCTGAAATCGTTTGGTCAACAAATTTTTGCATTATACCTACCAGACCCAGGTAACCATCGTTTGACGGGATATCCCATAATAGCTCGTAGTTATTCTTCAATCGCTCGTACTCAGGCACGACTTGTTTAAGGATACCATCTTTACTGGCCTTAACGCTAATGTGACCACGCGGTGGTTCAATACCATTGGTTGCGTTTGAGATCTGAGAAGATGTCTCAGACGGCATCAGTGCAGATAAGGTTGAGTTACGCATACCGTATTGCATGATGTCCTGACGCAGTGCATCCCAGTCCAGGTGCAGTGGCTCACTACAAATAGTGTCAACATCTTTTTTGTAGGTATCGATTGGCATAATGCCTTTTGCGTAAGTCGTCTCATTAAATTTAGGACATGCACCACGTTCCTGAGCCAGCTTGTTAGACGCTTTCATCAGGTAATACTGAATGGCCTCAAACGTTCTGTGCGTCAGGCCGTTGGCACTGCCATCTGAATATTTCACGCCATTCTTAGCCAGGTAGTAGGCAAAGTTAATGACACCAATACCCAGTGTACGGCGGCCCATAGTGGCATTTTTTGCCGCAGGGACAGGGTAGTCCTGGAAGTCGAGCAAGTTATCGAGGGCACGAACGGCCAGCTCAGCTAACTCTTCGAGTTCATCCAAGCTGCTGATGGCACCCAGGTTAAATGCAGACAGGGTACACAGTGCAATTTCACCTTCTTCGTCATTAACATGACTCAGTGGCTTAGTCGGCAACGCAATTTCCAGACACAGGTTAGACTGGCGGATAGGCGCAACTTTGGCATCAAACGGGCTGTGCGTGTTGCAATGGTCTACGTTTTGCAGATAGATACGGCCTGTGCTGGCACGCTCCTGCGCAAACATAGAGAACAGCTCAAGTGCTTTAATGCGTTTCTTACGGATTGACTCGTCCTGCTCGTACTGTACGTACAGGCGCTCAAATTTGTCCTGATCTTCAAAGAAGGCATCATACAGGCCTGGTACATCTGACGGACTGAATAGGGTGATGTAATCATCTTTGATCAGACGTGTGTACATGGTTTTGTTGAACTGTACACCGTAATCAAGGTGTCTTACCCGGTTTTCTTCAACACCACGGTTATTCTTCAGTACCAGCAGGTTTTCAACTTCCAGGTGCCAAAGCGGGTAAAACAGCGTTGCTGCTCCGCCACGTACGCCACCCTGAGAGCAGCTCTTTACAGCTGTCTGGAAGTGTTTATAAAAAGGAATACAACCTGTGTGGAATGCTTCGCCATTGCGAATAGGGCTGCCCAGCGCACGAATTCGACCTGCATTAACACCGATCCCGGCACGCTGACTGACGTATTTTACGATGGCAGATGAGGTAGCGTTAATTGAATCCAGGCTATCTGCCGTTTCGATTAATACACATGAGCTGAACTGGCGTGTTGGTGTACGTACGCCCGACATAATAGGCGTCGGTAACGAGATCTTGAACTGAGACACCGCATCGTAAAAACGTTTGATGTAGTCAAGGCGCGTTTCTTTTGGATAATCAGAGAACAGGCTGGCCGCAACCAGAATATACAAAAACTGTGCACTTTCGTAGATTTCGCCGGTAACGCGGTTCTGAACCAGGTATTTACCTTCCAGCTGTTTGACCGCAGCATAACTGAACGACATATCACGATCATGATCTAGGAAGTCGTTTAGTTGCTCATATTCTTCGCGGGTATAATCGGTCAACAGACCGGCATCGTAGCGCTTGTCTTCAACCAATTTAGTCACGTGGTCGTATAGGTGAGGCGGCTCAAACTGGCCATAGGCCTTCTTACGCAAATGGAATACAGCAAGACGCGCCGCAAGATATTGGTAGTCTGGTGTATCTTTTGAGATCAGATCGGCAGCTGCTTTGATGATAGTCTCATGAATGTCTTCTGTGCGAATACCATCATAAAACTGAATGTGAGACTTAAGCTCTACCTGAGAAACCGACACATTATTCAGGCCTTCGGCAGCCCAGTTTATCACTCGATGAATTTTATCTAAATCAAGCGGCTCTTTACGGCCGTTACGTTTACTGACAGATAATTGTTGGTTCATAGCTACGCCTGTATTCCCCCGGAATGCGGTAATTGTCATCGCATATTCATAATTGCTTAGCATTTCACCACTATATATGGTGTCCGCTAGAAAGAGGATCACAAGATAGTGGGGTTAGCGCCATTTTGCAATAGAACAACTTTCTGTGGATTGTGGATAACATAGGGATAATATTTTTATGTTAGCAAACACTAACCTTCTGCTATCCAACATGGCTGCAAGCAAAAAAAAATCAACTCGCCGCAATCGATTTTTCGCTTTTTTTAAGAAATTTTTGCAAACTGCACGACTGTTTTTTTTCTGTGCAGTTCTGTTCTCAATTTCGCATGCACCACTATATATAGTGGTGTTTTTTAATCAATGCCACTAAATATATGAAATGAGAGATTCTGGGTTAGTAAGATTCAGATCTGCTGACCAGTTGTGTGCCTCTTCCAGGGATGGAATGAACCCCCACAGTGCGGTTGCCGATCGCATGCCTGCCGCTTTGGCGGCTGCAATGTCACGTTCTGCATCTCCGACGTAGATGCAGTGTGCTGGTTCAACGCCCAATTGCTTTGCCGCGAGTAACAGAGGCTCTGGGTGGGGTTTGGCTACAGCCAGAGTATCGCCGCACACCACGACCTCTATGTCTCTGAGCGGGGTTATTTGATCCAGCAAGGGGAGAGTCAAAAAGGAAGGCTTATTCGTCATAATAGCCACTTTAATGTCCCTGCTCAGCAGCATCTCCAACAAAGTTTTAACGCCAGCAAAACAGTGTGAATGAACAGCCAAATTCTGTGCATAGTAATCCAGCACTTGCTGTTTTAGTGTTGCGAAGTCGAACTCGCTGAGCTGATCTGCAAAACCAACTTCCAGCAAGGCTTTGACACCATTTGAGATAGCTGGACTATATACGCCACGTTCTACCTGTGGCATGCCATGTTTTTGCAATACGTCATTAAGTGCGGCGCCAAGGTCATCACTGGTATCGAGCAAGGTACCATCAAGATCAAATATTACAGCCTGTGTCATGCGAGCTTCTCAAAGTGAAGGAGGTAATTAACACTGACATCATTGGTCAGCGTGAAGGTTTTGCCAAACGGGTTGTAATTGATCCCGGCTGCGCGACGTACTTTGAGGCCCTCAGCTTCGGCCCAGCCTATCAAAGTAGAGGGACGAATGAATTTATTATGGTCATGCGTGCCTGGAGGGACCATTTTAAGCACACGCTCCGCAGCGACAACGGCCAGCAAAAACGCCTTATGCGTTTTATTGAGCGTTGAGAAAAACACATCGGCGCCTGGCTTAGCCGCTTTTGCAACTGCGGCAACAATGGAAGCCGGGTCTGGTACATGCTCAAGCATTTCCATACAGGTGACGACGTCAAATTGCTCGCTATGGTACGCGGCGAACTCTTCAGCTGATACTTTCCGGTAATCAATAGAGACTCCGGCTTCAAGCGCGTGCAATTTAGCCACATTGAGCGGCTCCTGACCCAGATCGATACCATGTGCTTTGGCACCGAGTTTAGCCATGCTTTCAGTCAGAATACCGCCGCCACAGCCCACATCCAGCACGTTTTTCTCGAACAAGCCGCCACAGCGGTCATTGATAAAGTCCAATCGCAGCGGGTTGATGTCATGCAATGGTTTAAACTCACCTTCGCGGTCCCACCAGCGCTCTGCTATCTCTTCAAATTTTGCAATTTCACTTAGATCTACATTTTGATGTTCGGTCATAAGAAACTTCCTCGTTGAACTGAGGGCATTCTATCGGTATTGGATGAAATTTCCGAGTCATTTAGCCACTGCATTAACCCTGAAACTATGATAGTATCCCCAGTCGAACTAATAATAATTGAGCCTTTTGATGTCCATAGTGTGACACAAAAGGGGAAGACTCTGAAGGAAAGTGGTATTAAATGACTGATCTTGCCAATGAAATCCTCCCGGTCAATATCGAAGACGAATTGAAAAATTCCTACCTTGATTACGCGATGAGCGTTATCGTTGGACGTGCATTACCGGATGTTCGCGATGGCCTTAAACCTGTACACCGTCGCGTGTTATTTGCAATGAATGAGTTGCGTAACGACTGGAACAAACCTTACAAAAAATCGGCCCGTGTTGTGGGCGACGTGATTGGTAAATATCACCCGCATGGTGACAGTGCGGTTTATGATACCATTGTTCGTATGGCACAGCCGTTTTCACTGCGCTACATGCTGGTGGATGGTCAGGGTAACTTTGGCTCAGTCGATGGCGATTCAGCGGCTGCGATGCGTTATACCGAAGTGCGTATGGCGAAAATGTCTCACGAGCTGTTGGCTGATCTGGAAAAAGAAACTGTTGATTACGTGCCCAACTATGATGGCACAGAACAAATTCCTGATGTGTTGCCGACAAAGGTACCCAACCTGTTGGTGAATGGATCGTCTGGTATCGCGGTTGGTATGGCGACAAACATTCCGCCTCACAACCTGACTGAAGTGATCAACGGCTGTCTGGCTGTGATCCAAAACCCGGATATCACCATTGATGAGCTGATTGATTATATTCCGGGTCCGGATTTCCCGACTGCAGCTATCATCAATGGTAAGAAAGGCATTGAGCAGGCCTATAAAACCGGTCGCGGTAAAGTCTATATTCGTGCCCGCGCTGAAATCGAAACCGATGAGAAAACCGGCAAAGAAACCATCATCGTCAATGAGATCCCATACCAGGTTAACAAAGCGCGTTTAATTGAGAAAATCGCCGAGCTGGTAAAAGACAAAAAAGTAGAAGGGATCAGCGCACTACGTGATGAGTCTGACAAAGACGGTATGCGTATTGTTATTGAGATCAAACGTGGTGAAGTGGGCGAAGTTGTTCTGAACAACCTGTATGCCCAAACTCAGCTACAAACCGTGTTTGGTATCAACATGGTTGCGCTGGATAACAACCAGCCGAAGTGTTTCAACCTCAAAGAAATGCTCGAAGCCTTTATTGTTCACCGCCGTGAGGTGGTAACACGTCGTACCGTTTACGACCTGCGTAAAGCACGCGACCGCGCGCACACGCTAGAAGGCCTGGCGATTGCGCTGGCGAATATCGACCCAATCATTGAGCTTATCCGTAAGTCACCGACCCCAGCAGAAGCCAAAGCGGCGCTGACAGCACGCCCGTGGGAGCTAGGTTCAGTACGTTCTATGCTGGAGCGTGCAGGCGAAGAGAATGTAGCGCGTCCGGACTGGCTTGATGCTGAGCTGGGGATCCGTGATGGCCAGTACTATCTGTCAGAGCAACAGGCTCAGGCTATTCTTGATTTACGCTTACACAAGCTAACCGGCCTTGAACATGAAAAGATCCTGGGCGAATATCAGGAGCTACTGGATTTAATCGCAGAGCTGCTATTGATCTTGTCTTCACCTGATCGTCTGATGGAAGTGATCCGCGACGAGCTGGCAGAAATTAAAGAAAACTATGGCGATGAGCGTCGCACAGAAATTTCCGCAGCGGCACATGACATCAGCCTGGAAGACCTAATCAATGAAGAAGACGTGGTTGTAACCCTGTCTCACGAAGGTTATGTGAAGTATCAGCCGCTGTCTGACTATGAAGCGCAGCGTCGTGGTGGTAAAGGTAAAGCCGCTACTAAGATGAAAGATGAAGACTTCATTGAACGTCTGCTGGTAGCCAACACCCACGATACAATTTTGTGTTTCTCAACATCAGGGCGCTTGTACTGGTTGAAAGTGTACCAGTTGCCACTGGCATCTCGTGCCGCCCGTGGTAAGCCGATCGTTAACTTATTGCCACTCGAAGCAGATGAACGCATCACTACTATATTGCCGGTAAAACAATACGAAGATGATAAGTTTGTCCTAATGGCTACGGCCAATGGCGTGGTGAAGAAGACACCATTAACTGCGTACAGCCGTCAGCGTGCAAGCGGTATTATTGCCATCAACCTCAATGATGGTGATAGCCTGATTGGTGCGGATATCACAGATGGTACTAACGACATCATGTTGTTCACCGATCACGGTAAAGTTGTACGCTTTAACGAAAAGCTGCGCGACTCTGAAACCGGCGAAGTGAAGATTGATCCGGAAACCGGTGAAGAAATGCTGGCATTGCGTCCAATGGGTCGTACTGCGACCGGTGTACGCGGCATTAAAATGCCGGATGATGTCAAAGTGGTTTCACTGATTGTGCCTAAGAACGACGGCGCGATTCTGACTGTGACCGAAAATGGTTATGGTAAGCGCACTCCGCTTGAAGAGTACCCGGCGAAGAGCCGTGCAACGCAAGGGGTGGTATCAATCAAGGTGACTGAACGTAACGGCCGTGTTGTTGGCGCTGTGCAGGTTCAGGACAACGACGAAATCATGCTGATTTCGAACCGAGGCACATTGGTACGTACTCGAGTGAACGAAGTATCGACAGTTGGGCGTAATACTCAGGGCGTTATTCTGATCAGAACGGTTGACGACGAGCAGGTAGTTGGTTTACAACGTATCGAAGAGATCGAAATCGACGAGACCCTCAAAGGGGAAGCAGAGCTTGTTGAAACGCCTGACACTGACGAGCAGGCACCGGAGTAATCTGGTTCAAGACAAAAAAGCGGCTTAGGCCGCTTTTTTATTATTTCGACATACATAATTAAGCACACTGCCTGTGGCAGTATAAAAACTGGAATGAGGAAACTATGCGCGTTTATAACTTTTGTGCGGGCCCGGCGATGTTGCCACCTGCTGTTATGAAAAAAGCTCAACAAGAATTCATTAACTGGCAAAACCTGGGGGTCTCTGTGATGGAGATCAGCCACCGTTCGGCACCATTTTTAGAACTGGCGCGCGAATGCGAAGCCAGTTTGCGTCGTTTGATGAATATATCGGATGAATTCGAGGTGCTGTTTATGCACGGTGGTGGTCGTGGTCATTTTGCAGCGGTCCCGCTTAACCTGCATCAGGACGATGCACCAGGGGTATACATCGAGAATGGGATTTGGTCTTGTGGTGCGACGAAAGAAGGCCAAAAGTTCACTCAGGTTGAGTCTATCGATATTCGCCGTGATCAGGATGGTATGTTCGACGTGTTACCCGTTTCTCAATGGGCACTACCTGACAACGCCGCATACATTCACTACTGCCCTAATGAAACCATTGATGGAATTGAATTATTCGAGGTACCAAAGCATCCGACTGCGCCTATTGTCGCGGATATGTCGTCTAACATTCTGTCTCGCGAAATGAATGTGGATGATTTTGACTTAATTTACGCAGGTGCTCAGAAAAATATAGGTCCGTCTGGTTTAAGCATAGCGATTGTGCGCAAAACGCTGCTGGAGCGCAAAGGCCTACCAAGACCGGCTATTCTGGATTACGCAATCGAAGCGCAACAGCAAAGCATGTACAACACGCCACCGACGTTTGCCTGGTACCTGGCAGCCGAGGTATTTAAGTACCTGGAGTCCATTGGAGGCGTTAAGGCGATGGAAGCACACAATAAAGAAAAAGCCGCGCTTTTGTACGATTACATCGACAGCTCTTCTTTCTACCTTAATAAGGTAGCCAGACACTGTCGCTCACTGATGAATGTCCCATTCTGGTTGCATGATGAGTCTTTGAATGAGCAGTTTCTGGCACAGGCGCAGGAGCATGGACTGATGGCACTGGAAGGTCACCGTTTTGTAGGTGGCATGCGCGCGAGTATTTACAATGCTATGCCCATTGAAGGCATCCAGGCACTGATTGCTTTCATGGAAAAATTTGCGCAGGAGAACAGCTGATGGAACAACTCAGGCTTAATGCCATAGGCAAGGTTAATGGCAGTGTCACGTTGCCCGGCTCAAAGAGTTTGTCAAACCGCGTCTTATTGTTGGCAGCCTTGTGTGAGGGTGTCACACAAGTGAATAATTTGCTCGACAGTGACGATATTCGCCATATGCTACTGGCACTTGCCCAGATGGGCGTAGAAGTGGAGCTGAATGAGGATAAAACGTCTGCCCGAGTCTATGGGCAAGGCGGGCGCTTTAACACGCCTTCTGAAGCATTGTTTTTGGGTAATGCGGGTACTGCATTCAGGCCGCTGACCGCCGTTTTGGCAGCAAGTCAGGGCCAGTTTACGTTGATCGGCGAGCCGAGAATGGAAGAGCGACCTATTGGCCACCTGGTAGATGCGTTACATGCCTTGGGGGCGGATATCAAATATTTGAAAAACAAAGACTATCCGCCATTGCAGATCAATGGTAATGGTATTGAGGGTGGTGAAGTTGAAATTGATGGCAGTATATCAAGCCAGTTTCTGACCGCGTTGCTGATGGCTGCGCCTTTGTTTGTCAAAGACACCACGATCCGGATAAAAGGGGAGCTGGTTTCTAAGCCTTATATTGATATTACATTGGGTGTCATGGCACAGTTTGGCGTCGCCGTTAGCCATGATAATTATCAGGTATTCCATGTTAAAGGCCAGCAAGGTTATGTTTCACCTGGCAGCATCATGGTCGAAGGGGATGCATCATCGGCATCCTATTTTATAGCAGCCGCAGCCATTGCAGGCGGTGAAATAGAAATCAATGGTGTTGGACGTAAGAGCGTGCAGGGCGATATTGGTTTTGCCTCAGTAATGGAGCAAGTGGGTGCTGTAATTGACTGGCATGATGAAAAGCTGGTTGTGCGTAAGGGTGAGCTGAACGGAGTCGATATCGACGCAAATGCCATCCCGGATGCGGCAATGACGCTGGCAACTGTCGCTTTATTTGCTAAAGGTAAAACGGCAATCCGTAATATCTACAACTGGCGCGTTAAAGAAACAGATCGCTTGTACGCGATGGCTACCGAGCTCAGAAAAGTCGGCGCTGAGGTCACTGAAGGGCACGACTTCATCGAAATCACACCACCAGAATCTTTTAATCTGGCTGAGATAGATACCTATAACGACCATCGAATTGCAATGTGCTTTTCTATGGTTGCTGTTGGCGGCGTGGATGTGATTATCAATGATCCAGGTTGTACCGCAAAGACTTTCCCGACATATTTCGAGGCATTGTCTTCGGTGAGCCAATAACTTCTGACCGGTGATGCAATGCGTTTTAAACGCTGTAATTTAGCTGGTTACGGGCAGTCAGCTTGACACTAAGTTGTCTGCCTGACCCTATACTCGTGCCAGTTTATCGTCGTAAATTTAAAATCAAACAAAAAGTTACATGTCAATAAGGATCTATTCAGCAAACTTGCGTATAATACTGCCGTTCATTTTTGGTGTGCATTTCGGGAGGTTTAAATGCAGGCTGTCATGCCAGTAATCACCGTAGACGGCCCAAGTGGCTCGGGCAAAGGAACGGTTTGTCGTTTATTAGCTGAGAAGCTTGATTGGGACGTGTTGGATAGTGGCGCAATTTATCGCGTATTGTCTTTGGCCGCTATTCATCATCATATTGCACTCGATAGCGAAGAGGCGTTAGTCCCGCTTGCCGCGAATCTGGATGTTCAGTTTCCGATCGATAGTGTTACGAAAAGGATTAGAGTGGTCCTCGAGGGAGAGGATGTGACACACACGATCCGTAACGAAGAGGTTGGAGCTGCGGCGTCAAAAGTTGCTGCACTCCCTCGGGTTCGTGAAGCTTTATTACGTCGTCAGAGAGCGTTTCGCAGTGAAAGAGGTTTGATCGCTGACGGCAGAGATATGGGCACAGTTGTTTTCCCCCAAGCTGAACTGAAAATTTATTTAACAGCCAGTGCTCAGGAACGTGCAAGACGTCGTTATCTGGAGTTGAAGGATAAAGGGCTGGATGTTACACTAGATGGTCTTTTAAGCGAGATTGAAGCTCGCGATGAGCGTGATATGAACCGCAAAGTTGCGCCTTTGGTGCCTGCGGACGATGCTATCGTGCTCGACACAACAGAATTAGATGCAGAACAAGTGTTTGAGAAAGTCACCGCTTTAATTCAGGACACCGTTGCCGCTGGCAAGCTGCCTGCATCAAATTAGATTTTTACTGCGTTGGCAGGAGGCTAACGTTATTTTAACCACCCCATGCAGCATGGTTGCTAATTGGAATGTTTATTTATGAGACGTATTTAGTATGTCAGAAAATTTTGCGCAGTTATTTGAAGAAAGCCTAAAGGGTTTTGAAGTTGAGCAAGGCTCAATCGTTAAAGGTACAGTTATTGCTATCGAGAACAACGTTGTTCTTGTTGACGCTGGCCTTAAGTCTGAAAGTGCAATCCCTGCAGAGCAATTCAAAAATGCTGCTGGTGAACTAGAAGTTGCTGTTGGCGACGAAGTAGATGTTGCACTTGACGCAATCGAAGATGGTTTCGGTGAAACTATCCTTTCTCGCGAGAAAGCGAAGCGTCACGAAGCCTGGATCCGCCTTGAAAAAGCTTGTGAAGAGCAAGAAACTGTCGTTGGTGTTATCAACGGTAAAGTTAAAGGTGGTTTCACTGTTGAAGTTGATTCAATCCGTGCATTCCTACCTGGTTCACTTGTTGACGTTCGTCCAGTACGTGACACAACACACCTTGAAGGTAAAGAGCTTGAATTCAAAGTAATCAAGCTTGACCAGAAGCGTAACAACGTAGTTGTTTCTCGTCGTGCTGTTATTGAGTCTGAAAACTCACAAGAGCGTGAAGAGCTGCTGGCTAACCTTGTTGAAGGTCAAGAAGTTAAAGGTATCGTTAAGAACCTGACAGACTACGGTGCATTCGTAGATCTGGGCGGTGTTGACGGCCTACTTCACATCACTGACATGGCTTGGAAGCGCGTTAAGCACCCAAGTGAAATCGTAAATGTTGGTGACGAGATCGCTGTTAAAGTACTTAAGTTCGACAAAGAGAAGACGCGTGTTTCTCTAGGCCTTAAGCAACTTGGCGAAGATCCATGGGCAGCTATCGCTGGTCGTTACCCAGAAGGCGCTAAGCTAACTGGTCGTGTTACAAACCTGACTGACTACGGTTGTTTCGTTGAAATCGAAGAAGGCGTTGAAGGTCTGGTACACGTATCTGAAATGGACTGGACTAACAAGAACATCCACCCTTCAAAAGTTGTTTCACTAGGTGACACTGTTGAAGTTATGGTTCTTGAAATCGACGAAGAGCGTCGTCGTATTTCTCTAGGTCTTAAGCAGTGTAAAGCTAACCCTTGGCAGGAATTTGCTCGTCTACAGAACAAAGGCGACCAAGTTACTGGTAAGATCAAGTCAATCACTGATTTCGGTATCTTCATCGGTCTTGACGGTGGTATCGACGGTCTTGTACACCTGTCTGACATTTCTTGGAACACGCCTGGCGAAGAAGCTGTACGTGAATACAAGAAAGGCGACGAGATCTCTGCAATCGTTCTTCAGGTTGACCCAGAGCGTGAGCGTATCTCACTAGGCGTTAAGCAAATCGAAGCTGATCCTTTCAATAACTACCTAGACGCAAACAAAAAAGGTGCTATTGTTAAAGGTAAAGTGACAGACGTTGACGCGAAAGGCGCAACTGTTGAGCTTATCGAAGGCGTTGAAGGTTACATCCGTGTTGCTGACATCGCACAAGAGCGCATCGAAGACGCAACTAGCGTTGTTTCTGCAGGCGACGAAATTGAAGCTAAATTTGTAGGTGTTGATCGTAAGAACCGTACTATCAGCCTATCTGTTAAAGCTATCTTCGAAGCAGAAGAGAAAGAAGCGCTTGAGAAGCTGAAGAAAGAAGAGCCAGCATTCGAAAATGCAATGGCTGCAGCTTTCAAAAACGCTCAAAAAGACTAATACTCAGTCTTGAATAGAAGGGCACTTTTTGCCCTTCTTTTTTATCTAAAGGAAACGCTATGACAAAGTCAGAACTAATCGAAAAACTTGCTGAGCAACATATTCACGTTCCAGTCAAAGACGTTGAAAATGCGGTAAAAGAGATTTTAGAGCAAATGGCAGGGTCACTATCAAGCTCGGATCGCATCGAAATCCGCGGCTTTGGCAGCTTTTCACTCCACTATCGTTCACCTCGTACAGGTCGTAACCCTAAAACTGGTGATACTGTTGAGCTGGATGGAAAGTACGTACCTCACTTTAAGCCTGGTAAAGAACTTCGTGACCGCGTAAACGCCAGTCTAGAAAGCTGATTATAGAGGTAACGTTTGATCCAGGTAGTAAGAAAAGGACTATTTTTGATACTGGTGGTAATCGCTTTTGTACTGGGAACACAAAACCCAGCGTTGGTAAAAGTCGACTACATCATTGCCAGTTCAGAAGTGCCGTTGGCCAGCTTAATGAGCCTATGCGTGGTATTTGGTTTGGTATTAGGGTTGTTGTTGGGCATTGGCAAAATAACGCAGTTAAAGAGGCAAATTCGCCAGCAACAGAGAGTTAATCAATCGACACAGCGCAAAGCAGTAAATGATTGAACTACTTTTCCTATTGCTACCAGTCGCAGCTGCTTATGGCTACGTCATGGGAAAAAACAGCGCTAAGAATCAAGCCCATGAACAAAACCGAAAAATTACCTCGGAGTACAGCAAAGGATTAAAGTTTCTTTTAGATAGAGAAGAAGATCAGGGCCTTGAGCACCTGATAAAATTATTAGAGGTCAGTGCTGACTCCGTTGAGCACTACCTCATACTCGCCACCTTGTTTCGTAAAAGAGGTGAGCTCGATAGAGCCATCCGGATCCACGAACTGCTATTAAAACAACCCAGTCTGGACGTACAGGTTATCCAATCTTGTAAACTGGCACTCGCCGAAGACTACATAATGGCCGGCTTATTAGATAGTGCGGAAGAACATTTGGTCGAACTGGTTAAAGCGAATTATCAAGAGGCATTAACGCCGATTATCCAGCTTTACTCGCAAACTCGCGAGTGGCAGAAGGGCGTAAACATGTACGAAAGCCACGCAGAGTTGTTTACCGAGCAAGTTTACTGTGCCGCTATTGCTAACTTTTATTGTGAAGCTGCGCTGGAAAATCAGGCACAAGAGAATCAAACAAACGATTATCTTGAGCGCGCACTTAAGCTACCCAAAACCACGATAAGGCCGCTCTATGAGCTAGGGCACGATGCACTTGGCAAAGAAGACAATGTGAAAGCCATTTACTACTGGCGTAAATTGGTTTCACAGTTCCCGTGCGCTGTCCCGCTTGTATTACAAGACCTGCATATTTGTTATCAGCGCCTCAATATCGATCACGAATTTCATGCGCTGGTCAATGACTTACTAACAACCAGTGGCGTACTGGTTAAAATAAAGCACTGTGAGGGACTGGTAGAATCCGGCCATACTCAGCAGGCGGTAGCGTACCTTACTGACAGTCTAAAACGTGAACCTTCTATTCGGGGGTTCAGTTTTCTGCTCAAGTTACTTGCCACAAGGCAGGACAAATTCCACTCTGTATTAAATGAAGTCGACAATCTGGTGTCTGCTTATGTTGCGACAAAGCCAGACTACCAGTGTCGCAACTGTGGCTTCACAAGTCACAAACTCTACTGGTTATGTCCCTCCTGTAAGTCTTGGGAATCAATCTTGCCAAGTCAGGGTGTGGATGGGTATTAAAAAATCGACATTTTACAAGGCGAAATAGGTCAACTATGTCAAACACAGAAATGAAAAAAGTGCTTATTGCACTGGATTACGACAATGAAGCTGCTGCGCTGGCGTTTGTATCCCAGCTTTCTCCGAACGAATGTCGACTTAAAGTCGGAAAGGAAATGTTTACTTATTTCGGTCCTCAGTTTGTTTCTAAACTGATTGATAAAGGGTTTGACGTATTCCTTGATTTGAAATTTCATGACATTCCAAACACGGTTGCGAAAGCTGTGACTGCAGCGGCGGAGTTAGGCGTATGGATGGTCAATGTGCATGCCAGCGGTGGCACTGAGATGATGAGCAAAGCTAAACAAGCGCTGGAAGTTTATGGAGACAAAGCTCCTTTGTTGATTGCAGTAACAGTGCTGACCAGTATGGATCAGGCACAGCTCAGCAAACTGGGTGTAGACAAAACCCCTCAAGAGCAGGTGCTTTACTTGGCAAAACTGGCAAAAGAGTCTGGGCTGGATGGCGTCGTATGTTCGGCTCAGGAAGCGCAAACCCTCAAGGCTGAATTAGGCAATGATTTTTGTCTGGTAACGCCTGGTATTCGACCATCAGGCAGCGATGCTGGCGATCAGAAACGCATCATGACACCTGAGTTGGCAATAAAGTCAGGCAGTGATTATCTCGTTGTTGGCCGGCCTATCACTCAGGCAACTGACCCGGTGAAGGCCCTGAGCGCCATCAACGAATCTATCAAGGGGCTTTAAACCCAACTCTACTTCAGACCAGCTCGCTTTAAAGAGCTGGTCTTGCTGTACTAACCTTGTGGGGTTAGTGCAGCTATCTCACTTCCTCTATTACCTCTGCCCCCACATTGTGTCGGTTATTTTACCAGAGAAAGACCTCCCAATATCTATGAGCCTGCTACACTAGTATTGTTACAGGAAGTTTATATATTGTTATCATCAAGGAGTCGATATGAATCAGCAACAAGTGGTCAGCATAGTAAATGGCCTGGCTAATGGCATTGATCCGATCACAGGAGAGATCCTGCCCGCACAGTCGCCCTATAACCACCCAGACGTGATTAGGGCGCTTTTCCAGTCTTTACAGTGGCAGCCAAAGGCCAAGAAGGTAAAGAGAACTTTGGCTCAAAAGCAGCAGGAAAACCTTGAGAAAGGGCTACCGAAAAATTACGGTTTACCCTGGTCAGAAAAAGATATAGAGCAGGTGCTTGAACAATATAAAGGGAATGTGGAGATCGACAGAATCGCAGTTAATTTGGCCAGAAAACCGGGCTCAATCATTGCGGTATTGAACAAACAAGGTGTAGTTGGCGATGTGCAGGCTCAACAGCTCAATCAGCAATACAGGTATCAGGGGCTGCGCTAATCTGCTCTGATAACACCGCCGCATCCAGAGTTAGGCTATTCTTATTTTGTCCTCAATTACATGCTAGCTTGGGTGAAGTTGAGGATGATCCGTCTTCATATTCAAATTGGTATAAACATCAGGAGTGCAGCGATGGATAAGTTTTTAGCGGCGGCGATTGAAGAAGCGAAAAAGGGGCTTGATGAAGGAGGGATCCCGATTGGTTCTGTGCTGGTTCATAAAGGCCAGATAATTGGACGTGGGCATAATCAGAGAGTTCAAAAGGGGAGTACCGTGCTGCATGGCGAAATGGACGCGTTAGAAAATGCCGGGCGTTTGAGCGCTGCGGTATATAAAGAGTGTACTTTATATACCACGTTGTCGCCTTGTCCAATGTGTTCAGGGACTGTCATGCTTTACGGTATACCGAAAGTGGTGATAGGGGAAAACAAAAATTTTATGGGTAACGAAGTGTTACTGCGCGAGCATGGTGTTGAACTAGAAGTCCTTCAGGATCCAGAGTGCATCACTATGATGGACGACTTTATCAAAGCCCGCCCTGATCTATGGAATGAAGACATAGGTGAATGATCTGACTTAAAGTGAACTTCTAATCCAGACAGGAACCCGGTCTTTGAGACTGTGATACATGTCATTAAAAAAGGAACTTGGTCCATTAATTATTCGTTCTACGGTTGTTTTGTGGCCTGAATGTTTGTTAGGCTAAAGGCTGGCAGTCTCAAAGCACAATTATAAGAAGAATAGTCATGGGCAATCTATTTTTAAAAGAGCGGGAGAATTGGTGGACTTGGATTGTCTGGGGTGTACTGGGATGTATTTCAACGGGTAGTATGTTGCCCTATATCAGTGAGGTGTGGCTGGCGCTACTTTCTCCGGTCTGCTTTTTATTCGTGTTAGTTAGTTGGATGAATTACAGTCGGCGATTCGATTTCAGCCGAGCATTTAAGGTGCTGAGCTGTGTTACGGTCATATCAGTTATCCCACTATTACTAACGCAATTGTATCCGGTACCCGACCCTAAACAGGGTATTATTGATATGGCGCTGGTAATTTTGATGTGTATTGGATTAAGCATTATAGGTGCCTGGGTTGCAAGAAGGCCCAAACAGTATTACTAGAGGTTAGCTGCTTTATATCGGGTTGGTTGTGTAAAATACAACCGTTTAGGCGCGAAGTTTTGCAAAAAACTGAATTAGGGCTTTACTTTTTTACCTCAGCACCATAGAATTCGCGCCAACAACGGAGAGATGGCTGAGTGGTTGAAAGCACCGGTCTTGAAAACCGGCATACGTTAATAGCGTATCTAGGGTTCAAATCCCTATCTCTCCGCCACCTCATTCCCAAAACCGCCTATACGGCGGTTTTTTTCGTTCGGAGGCAGTGATGACTAAGCAAGTTGTTATTCATAGTTCGTTATGGGTGATCTTCAGTTTCTTTTATCTAAGTGGTTTGCAGGCTGCTCTGGTACTGGCAATTGATGGGCAAGCATACCCCAGTATCTGGATCACTTTGCTGTACACTTTCTTTTTTAATCTGCTTGTCGGACACATTATCACTAAGTATGAAAAGTTATTCCCAATGATCGCCGGTGTGGTTATTTCGGTGTTTGGCGTAGTTGGCTTTGGTTGTTATTTCACCGAGCGCTTGGTGGGTTACAGCAACGAGTTGATCATAGGCCTGACGCTCAGTTTACCGTTTGCCACTTTCATAGTAAGAGAATTCAAACTCAAAAACCAAAGCAAAGTGTAACTCACTTAGACTTTTCATTATGTCTGCAGGCAGCCAGGCTGCTTGCAATGCTTTCATGCGCTGTTTCTATAAAGTTATCCACCTCCCTGTTAGTCATCTATGCGCTGTGATACACTGCCGCTTCTTTTAAACTGATAAATAAGTGGATCTAATATGTCAGATTTATTCAACACAGATGCTGAAAAGGCAAGTTATGGTATTGGTTTGCAAATGGGCGAGCAGCTTAAGTCTAACCCATTTGAAGGTTTGAACCTGAACTCGGTATTTGAAGGTATGAAAGATGCCTATGCCGGTGAAGCATTCCGTGTCGAGATCCCTGAGATCCAGGCTGCATTCGAAAAAATCAATGCAGAAATTCAACAGCGTCGCGAAGAAGAAGCCAAAGTACTGGCTGCTGAAGGCACTGCATTCCTGGAAGAAAATGCCAAGCGCACTGAAATCACAGTAACTGAGTCTGGTCTGCAGTACGAAGTAATCGAAACTGGTGAAGGCGACAAGCCGGCAGCTGATTCAACTGTTCGTGTACATTACCACGGTACTCTGATCAACGGTAACGTATTCGACAGCTCTTACGAGCGCGGTCAGCCTGCTGAGTTCCCAGTAAATGGCGTAATCAAAGGCTGGACTGAAGCACTACAGTTAATGCCTGTTGGTTCTAAGTGGCGTCTATACGTACCACATGATCTTGCTTATGGCGAGCGTGGTGCAGGTGCATCAATCGCACCATTCTCAACTCTGATCTTTGATGTTGAGTTGTTAGAAGTTCTGTAACTTCAGTATTAGGGCTGCTTTTTGCAGCCTTTTTCATTACTAAAGGAAGTTAATAATGAAAAAACTACTTTTACTATTTATGCTCTTACCTAACCTTGTTCTCGCATCAAAGGAAACATCGGGTACCGTTATTGTGTCAGGGGCGAACAACACTATTTTGGTTGATTTTAGCAAACCAAATTCCAGTTGTGGTTCACGCTACTATCTGCCGCTCAATTCTGAGTATGAAAAAGCGTTATTCTCAATGTTACTGGCAGCGCAGCTGTCCGGAAAGAAAGTGTGGGCCAACGGTGCTGGTGATTGTAAGACAGGTTACCCTTACAGAAATGCTTATAAGCTTGTGAACATGAAAATATACGATTAAAACATGTGGCACTTTTTGCAGTATCGTAGACGCATGTAAATACATCCGAGGTACTGTGACTGGGCTAGCAGCTAAATGCATTTCTCTTTGTTTTTGCCATTATATGTTAAAATCTCGTCTCTTTTTCTGATAATCCTGAATCCACAAATGCCAAAGTTACTCTGTTTGGCTTACTATTATAAATCTTCAATTTTAAATTTTTTGTTAACGTGATATTGGTTGTGTTTAATATTTATACAACATGGAGCGCGTTATGTTTAAGAAAACCTGTCTTACTTTAGCTGTGGCTATATCCGGGCTGTCAATGCAGTCTGCGTGGGCACAAGATACTTTTTGTCCTCGAGTTGAAGGCTTTTATTCTACCTGGGATTACCCGGCGGGTGGCCAACTGGATGTTCAGGATCTGGCAACCGATAGACTCACACATATCATAGTGGCATTTGCCTACCCTAATGCTGATGGCACGCTAAATACACTTGAAGCTGATCGCTATATCGATGACATTGTGGCACATGCCCATGCCAATAACACAGGCGTCATGATCTCAGTAGGCGGTGCCGGCGTCGACTTTCTGTCTATGGATGAGCAGGCTCGGGCCAACCTGGTAAAGAATCTGGTTGTTTATGCGGAGCTACACAAGCTCGATGGTATTGATGTTGACTGGGAAGACTGGAGCACATACAACCAGCCAAACCCCATCGAGAGCGGGTATCTGCTGGATCTGGTAAAAGATCTGAGAGCAGCTTTACCTGCGCACCTGGAGGTGAGTGTTGATGTTCAGGCAGGTGGCTGGTCGGGGATTAATTTCCATCCAGATTTAGATGAGTATGCCGATTACATTCGTTTTATGGCCTATGACTATACCGGCGGCTGGGGAGGCTCCCCGAAAAACCATCATGCTGCCTGGTCATATATTCACGATGGTTTGGTTAATCCAGCCCAGTGGAGCCAGAGCATGATCACTAAATACGATGTAAGTAAAACCAGCTTAGGCATTCCATTTTATAACAAGTCATTTCCCGATGGGGTAAGTGGTCCGGTCATGACTTATACGGCACGTGATATTGTAGAAACCTTTGTTGACGGACTTGGCGTAGATTACAACGCGGGCTTTTATGAGCAGGATAACTACCTGCATTTTTGGGAGACACCGGAGCTGGTGCGTACCAAGTCACAGTTTGTTGCCGACAATGGTTATCCGGGCATTTTTATCTGGGAGCTGCATCAGGATGCGCGCGGTGAGAATAAGTTGCTCGATGCCATTGGTGAAGTCTTACCTAAATGCCAGCGTTGTGCTGAGTCCTGGCAACCGTATCCGAGTGTCTATCAAACAGGGGATGTAGTGAGCTATGAAGGAAAAAACTGGCGGGTTAATGGGGGGCCTTTGCATGGGGTTGCGCCTATGACTGAAGGGCATGCGCACAGATACAGCGAATTGGGCGCGTGCCAGAATTATGTTGCAGCGCAATAAATAAGTCTAACAGGCATAAAAAAGCCCCAAAACGGGGCTTTTCAAAACTAAACTAAATTAGATTAGTAAGTTGCACTACCTTTGGTGCGCGGGAAGGCGATAACGTCACGGACGTTGCCCATACCGGTTACGTAAGCAACGAGGCGCTCAAAGCCCAAGCCGAAGCCTGAGTGCGGCACCGTACCGTATTTACGCAGGTCGCGGTACCAGCTGTAGTCTTCTTTATCCAGACCCATTTCTTCCAGACGCTTATCAAGCACATCCAGACGCTCTTCACGTTGAGAGCCACCGATGATCTCACCAATGCCAGGAGCAACGACGTCCATTGCAGCAACGGTTTTGCCGTCTTCGTTCTGGCGCATGTAGAAAGCTTTGATGTCACGCGGGTAGTTCTTGATAACAACCGGCGCATTAAAGTGCTCTTCTGCCAGATAACGCTCATGCTCTGATTGCAGATCAACACCCCAGTCAACCGGGAATTCAAATTTCTTACCACAGTTTTTCAGGATCTCGATGGCATCGGTGTAATCAACCTGTGCGAAGTCTTTGTCGATAAAGGACTCCAGACGTGTGATTGCCTGTTTTTCGATGCGCTGTGCAAAGAATTCCATGTCGTCACGGCGCTCTTCTAATACGGCTTTAAAGGCATATTTCAGCATGTCTTCAGCAAGAGCCGCAATGTCGTCCAGATCGGCAAACGCCACTTCCGGCTCAACCATCCAGAATTCCGCCAGGTGACGTGAGGTGTTCGAGTTTTCCGCGCGGAATGTTGGACCAAACGTATAGATTTTTGACATGGCGCTGGCATACGTTTCGCCGTTCAACTGACCAGATACGGTCAGGAAGGCTTCTTTACCAAAAAAGTCTTCGCTGTAATCAATGTCGCCCTTGTCTGTGCGCGGCAGGTTTTGCATATCCAGTGTAGAAACACGGAACATTTCGCCCGCACCTTCACAGTCACTTGCTGTGATGATAGGGGTGCTGATCCACATGTAGCCTCTTTCGTGGAAGAAACGGTGGATAGCCTGCGACAAACAGTTACGAACGCGGGTAACCGCGCCAATAACGTTGGTACGAGGACGCAGGTGTGCATGCTCACGCAGATATTCGATGCTGTGACGCTTAGCGGCCATTGGATAGGTATCCGGATTCTCAACCCAGCCTAGTACCTCTACTTTATTAGCCTGAATTTCAAAAGCCTGGCCCTGACCTTCAGAGGCCACCAAAACACCGGTCACGGCCACAGAGCAGCCTGCGGTAAGACGAGTCACTTCTTCATAATTATTAAGCGAATTAGGGACTACGGCTTGAATAGGGTCGAAACAAGAACCGTCATGGACGGCTAGGAATGAAATACCCGCTTTTGAATCGCGTCGTGTACGGATCCAGCCTTTTACAGTAACCTGGCTGTCTACCGCAACGGTGCCTGCTAGTAGCTCCGTTATCGCTGTGTGGCTCATCTTTACTCCAAAATGATTATTTATAATTAGTCTGTTGCGTGTGTTGTTTAACTCACTGCCATGACCACGCTTTTTGCGCAGTCAGCTATGTCGTATCTTACCTGCGATGGACATATAAAAAAACCACCAAATGGGGATGTGAGTTAATTTCTTAAGGCTTTTTACCCTCTTTGGCGCGCGCAGGCAAGAGAACGATTAATATTTGCTCATCTCAGAGCTTTATATTACGAAAAGTCGGCCGTCGCTTGCAGGCAACTGAGTAAAAACTGTCTGCCTTTTGCTTGATGAATTACTTAATCGCAAAAATTATGGCATTATACCTGTCTACTACTAAGAAAAACTGGATATAAGTCGTTCAATAGATGAAACAGGCATTTATATTACGGGGATTACCTGGCTCTGGGAAAACACATTACGCTTACGCACTGGCAGACGAGCTGGTCGCAGGTGACGAAACGCAATTCATCATTTGCTCTACCGATGATTACTTTCATAATGAGCAGGGCGAATATCATTTTGAAAAGTTCAGACTGCCGGAATACCATAATCTGAACCTGGCACGCTTTATCAATGCGCTGGCTGAGGGGATCCCGCTGGTGATAGCTGATAACACCAATATCAAACGCTGGGAGTTTGTTGCTTACACCAGTGCAGCACAGGCGATGGGGTATCAGGTCAAAGAAGTGATAGTCGGCGAAGTGAAAGATAAATCAATGCAGCATTTGTATGCCAAACGTAATACCCATGGTGTGGCACTGAGAACCATCAGTAAAATGGCCTATATGTTTGAGTGGTAGTTGCAATAAGTGATTATCTGAAACGAAAAAGCCGACAACGTTGTCGGCTTTTTTAGAGCTGAAACTCTTACATGGCTTCGTATTCGTCCTGCCAGAAGAATTTTTCCTCGCCAAATGCCGGCTTAAGGCCATCCAGCCAGGTCGCTTCTTCATCGTATTTGGCAAAGAAAGGTCTTTGCACCCAGTCCGGGTTACGAGCCTGAATAAAGCGCAATACAAACACTTTTTCGCCGTTGATTTCTGTTACACCAGAGACTTCAACCTTACCCGGTCCGGCACTCATGGAAGGCCCACGCACTGTGCGGCTCACACCCGATACATCTTTATAGGCATCGCGGAAGATTTCCCAGGTCTTGTAAAGCGGCAATTCAAAGTAACGCTTTGCACCGGTATCACGCTCTATGAACATGTAGTAAGGGATCATGCCCATTTGTGTTTGCTCTTTCCACATCTCAGACCACATTTTAGGGTCGGTGTTGAGGTGGTTAAGCAAAGGCGCCTGAGTACGGATCTGTACACCAGTCTTGCGCAGCAATTTAATCGCTTCTTTGGCAATGTCGGTGCGTAGTTCTTGCTTGTGGTTAACGTGCGCCATAATAGACACGTGCTTACCAGCGTCGACCAGCTCTTTAAGCAGGGCTAACAAGTCTTGTGCATCCGGATCGGTCACATAACGGAATGGCCAGAAAGTCAGGGACTTAGTACCAATACGAATAGTACGAATATGATCAAAGCGTGGTTCTTTCAGTGCTTCCAGGTATTTACGGAGCTTAACGGTGCGCATAACCATAGGATCACCGCCTGTCATAAGCAGATCGGTCACCTCTGTGTGCTCTTCCAGATAGCTGTGTAGCAGGTCTTCGTCGTTGTTGTTAAAGCGGGTTGCTTTACCAACGAACTGTGCCCAGCGGAAGCAGAAAGTACAGTAAGAGTGACAGTACTGGCCCTGTGCCGGGAAGAACAGCACGGTTTCTTTGTATTTGTGCTGAATGCCCTCAACGCGTTCACCGTCAAAGGTGGGGACGTTTTTGTCCATCTGACCGGCTGGGTGCGGATTAAGCTTTTGTCTTAACTTGGTTGACAGCTCAAAGACTTCTTCTGGCGTGTGCTCGCGTTTAAGCAGCGCGGCCATTTCTTCGTACGACTCGTCGTCCAGCATGCCACGCTGAGGGAAAGTAAGCTGAAAAACGGGGTCGTTAGGTACTTTGTCCCAGTCAATCAGTTCATCAATAACATAGTTGTTCACGCGGAAAGGGAAAACGTTTGCAACCACCTTCATCTGGAAGCGCAGGTGCTCAGGCAGTTTTTCAAGTTGCTCAATTTTATCAATCTGACGGTGTTGATAAACAGTAAAGCGCGGTGGCTGATAAGCTTCAGCTGGCTGCAATTTGACGGTTTGTTGCATAGTTACTCGATTCTCGACTTTATTCCGAAATTTACAATCAAAGTCGCCTAGTCTAACAAAGCCATGAAATGATTTCAGGTACAAACGATGAAATATCTTAAATAATTGCAAAATTGGCAAAAAAAGTGCCAACCTTGCTTTTATTTTCGCACTTTTTAGCTGTGCTGAGGAAAACTAGTACGCGTTCTGTGCGATGGCGTCATAAATACCGTCAGCCAGCTGCGCGATATCTTCATCCGGTGTGATATACGGGGGCATCAGATAGATCAGCCTGCCAAACGGGCGGATCCACAAGCCTTTTTCAATAAAAAAGCGCTGTATCTTTGCCACATCTATGGTGCGGTTTACTTCAACAACCCCGATTGCGCCCAGCACTCTGACATCCTGTACCGCATCGAGGTTTTTACAGCGCTCGAGCAACTTTAAACTGTTTGCCAGGCGTTGGATCTGTTGTTGCCAGGTATTACGTTGCAACAGGGTCAGGCTCGCATTTGCAGCTGCACAGGCCAACGGATTGCCCATAAAGGTGGGGCCGTGCATCAGTACTTTGGCTTCGCCCTGACTGATCCCAATGGCTATCTCATCTGTGGTGAGCGTTGCCGAGAGTGTCATGGTACCACCTGTCAGGGCTTTACCCAGGCACAGAATATCCGGGCTAATGTCGGCGTGCTCGCAGGCAAATAATTTTCCGGTACGGCCAAAGCCGGTCGCTATCTCATCCAGGATCAGCAAAACATCATATTGGTCGCACAGTGTGCGGAGTTTTTTCAGGTAATCCGGGTGATAGAAGTTCATACCGCCGGCGTTTTGCACTATGGGTTCAATGATAAACGCGGCAACCTCCTGATGATGGGCTACAAATGACGCCTCAAGTTGCGCGAGCTCTTCTTCACATGCCTGTTCATGGAAGCGCCCGGATGGCGCTGGCACAAAAATATGCTCCGGCAGAAAGCCCTGATACATGCTGTGCATAGAATTCACCGGATCGCACACACTCATGGCGGCAAAGGTATCGCCATGATAGCCTTTTTGCGCTGTCATCAGTTTAGTTTTGCGTTTATGGCCCTGGCTCAGCCAGTACTGCAGAGCCATTTTAATCGCCACCTCAACGCTAACCGACCCGCTGTCTGCCAGAAACACTTTATTAAGGGGAGTCGGGGTCATGGCGACCAGCTTTTTACACAACTCAACCGCTGGTGTATGCGTCAGTCCGCCAAACATCACATGGCTCATCCTGCCTGCTTGTTCAGTAATCGCATTAACTATATCGGGGTGATTGTAGCCATGAATGGCGCTCCACCAGGATGCCATACCATCAATTAATTCTTCGCCTGTTTCCAGGTGGATACGGTTGCCCTGGGTGTGGCTTGCCGGGTAAACGGGCAGAGGATCCAGCATGGAGGTATAGGGGTGCCAGATATGCGCTTTATCAAAGGCTAAATCAATTGTGTTATTATTGCTCACTTGTAAACCTTGCTTAAGTGGTCCGTGTTGACAATGGTAAAGCAAGAAGTAGACTAAGCCAATCACCGTCATAACAACTGACTAAAAAATGTCAGTCAAAAGAAGAGAATAATTATGGAATTGGGCACAGTACGTCACGATTGGACGCATAAAGAAGTTAAAGCACTATTTGAAATGCCATTCAATGATCTGTTGTTTCATGCTGCGAGCATTCACAGAAAAAACTTTAATCCCAATGAAGTACAGATCTCTACACTCTTATCTATAAAAACCGGTGCGTGTCCGGAAGACTGTAAGTACTGCCCTCAGTCGGGTCATTATAAAACCGACCTGGAGCGTGAACGCCTGATGGAAGTTGAAAAAGTGGTAGCCCAGGCCAAGGTGGCCAAAGAAAAAGGCGCGACGCGTTTTTGTATGGGCGCTGCCTGGTCCGATCCAAAAGATCGCGACATGCCTTATATTGAGAAAATGGTGCGCGAAGTCAGAGAGCTGGGCCTGGAGACGTGTATGACGCTGGGTAAACTAGATAATGATAAAGCCCATGCACTCAGAGAAGCGGGTCTAGATTACTACAACCACAACCTGGATACGTCACCCGAGTACTACGAGCAGATCATCACCACGCGGACTTATCAGGATCGTCTGGATACACTTGATCATGTCCGTGATGCCGGTATGAAAGTCTGTTCCGGTGGTATTGTTGGTATGGGTGAGCAAGCTTCTGACCGTTATGGTCTGCTGATGCAGCTGGCTAACTTGCCAAAACAACCTGAGAGTGTGCCAATTAACATGCTGGTTAAAGTAGCGGGCACACCGCTGGAAGACGTAGAAGATCTGGACCATTTTGAGTTTATTCGCACCATTGCCGTTGCACGTATTATGATGCCGTATAGCTATGTACGTTTATCAGCGGGCCGTACTGCCATGAACGAGCAAATGCAGTCGATGTGCTTCTTTGCTGGTGCAAACTCGATTTTCTACGGTGACAAGCTATTAACCACAGAAAACCCGGAAGCCGACGCAGACATGAACCTGCTAAGAAAACTGGGTATGCAGCCGGAGAAGCGTCAGGATTACTCAGACGAAGCCTATGAAGCGTCTCTGAATTCTGCCATTGCAGACAAAGCCACTTCTGAACTGTTCTACGAAGCCAACTAAATGGCCTTTGAGTTCATCGATGCGGCTCTGAATAGCAGAGCTGCTGCCTCTTTGCTGCGCCATCGTCAGTGCATTGATAAGGTCTCTGCCCGTGAAATTGAAGTTGGTGGTAAACGTTATCTCAACTTTGCCAGTAACGATTACCTGGCACTGGCGGACCAACCACTGAACCTGACAGGCCAACCCGGCAGTCGCAGCTCAGCGCTGGTGACCGGGTTTCAGTCTGTGCATGCGGCATTTGAATCACAGTTGTGTGAAGCTTTTGGTTACGAAAGCGCATTGCTTTTTGCAAGTGGCTTTGCTGCCAATACCAGTGTGCTGCAGGCGCTATTTAACGACCCGGCTGTTGGGCGCGAGTCAGAGCTGTTTCAGGATAAACTCAACCATGCCAGCCTGCTCGATGGTGCGCTGCATAGTCAGGCCAGGCTGACCCGATTCAACCACAACGATGTGGGGCATTTGCGTGCGCGGCTCGAAAAATCTAAAGCAAAACACAAACTGATTGTAACGGAAGGCGTGTTCTCAATGGATGGGGACTGTGCGCCATTAACAGATATCGCGCAGCTTGCAAAAACCCATAACGCCTGGCTGATGGTCGATGATGCACACGCGCTGGGCGTGGTTGGCGACAACGGGCTGGGCAGTATTGAACGTGGCGTAAAGCCAGAACTTTTAGTGATCACCTTTGGTAAAGCCATGGCCTGTCAGGGGGCGGCGGTGTTATGCAGTGAACGGGTTCAGCAGTATTTATTACAGTTTAGCCGCGAATATATTTATTCCACCGCGATGTCGCCCATGTTGACCGACATCGCAAGCAGCCAGTTTGCTCAGTTACGCAGTGCAGTGTCACAAAGGGCGGCATTAAAAGACAACATTGCCTATTTTACGCAAACCGCCGCGCAATTGGGGATTGCAGTGATGCCCTCAGTCACGGCCATTCAGCCTATTGTGCTGGGCTCAGCAGACAATGCACTGGCGGCGCAACAGCAGCTCAAAGCGCATGGCATTTGGCTCACTGCCATTCGCCCACCCACGGTGCCACAAAACGCAGCCCGACTGCGTGTGACGCTGACAGCGGCGCATACAGCACAAGATATAGATGCGTTACTTCATGCACTTAAGGAGGCGATATGAGTGCGTCCGTTAAAGCGCAGGTTGCTTCACGTTTTTCTCGTGCGTCACAGGTTTATGTACAGCATGCCAATGTCCAGCAACAAGCCGCCGAGATCCTGCTCAGGAAAATCAGTCTGCCCTGCACAACTTTGTTAGATTTGGGTGCCGGTCCTATGCAGCACTATGAGGCGCTAAGTACACGCTGCGCTCAGCTGGTGGCACTGGACCTCAGTGCCAGCATGTTGGGGCAGGGGCCTCGGGATGCATTGAAAGTCTGCGCGGATATGGACAATCTGCCTTTGGCTGATAACTGTGTAGACGCTATTTTTAGTAACTTTGCCATGCAATGGAGTCAGGATCACCCGGCTTTGTTTAAGGCGCTGAATCGAATATTAAAACCCGGTGGCAAGGCCTATCTGAGCATTGTTGTTGATGGGTCGTTGTGCGAGATCCGCCAGGCCTGGCAGAATGTTGATGCACACTGTCACGTCAATCGTTTTACGCCCTTCGACAGTCTGCTGGCCTATGCTGAAGAGGCCGGGTTCGCGCTCGATGATGCACAGCTGATGTGTCTCAAAGAAACCTTCAAAACTGCGCAGGCTGCTTTTAAATCTGTGAAAGCCATTGGTGCTAACCAGTTACAACATGCTGATCATCGCCGTGGCTTGCTGGGCAAGACACAATATCGTAAATTACTGGCAGGATATCCGCTTACCAATGGCCGCGCCCAGTTAAGTTATCAGGTTGCTTTTATGGAGCTAACTAAATTATGAGTGCATTTTTTATCACCGGCACAGACACCGAAGTGGGCAAGACCCATGTCTCCACGTTACTGCTTAAACTACTGGCCCAGAGAGGTAAAAAAGCGGTGGGCTTTAAACCTTTGGCGGCAGGGGCCGAAGAAGCTTTTGGCCAACTGGTAAATGAAGATGCGCTGAGCCTGATGGAAGCGGCGTCTGTACATGGTAAATATGAGCAAGTTAATCCGTTTTGCTTTGAACCGCCCATTGCACCGCATATTGCAGCGCAGCGCGCTGGCGTGACTATTAGTTGCGAAGCCTTGACTGAAAAGTACCAGGAACTTGGTGTCTTAGGCGCAGAATATACGCTGGTAGAAGGTGCCGGTGGCTGGGCATTACCCATCAACGATTCACAGTTTTTATACGACTGGATAAAGCACGAAGAGTTGCCCGTGATCCTGGTGGTGGGTATGAAGCTTGGCTGTCTGAACCATGCATTTTTGACTGAGCAGGCGATAGCTGCCGCCGGACTAAATTGTGTGGGCTGGGTGGCGAATCAGATAGACCCGGCCATGCAGGAATACGATGCTAACCTGGATACGTTAAAACAGCGATTAAAAGCGCCATTGCTTGGTGTCGCGCCATACTGCGAAGGGACACCCAAGCTGCAAATTCACGGCGCGCTGCTTGATTTACTGGGTCTTCAGCATAGCGCCAAAGCATAACTGGTTTTCGTATGCAGCGTTTAACTCAGTCGTGAGGTTAGTGCTGCTTTTTGGACTTTACGGGCCACGCTTCAATTTTGGAGACCGCACTATGATCAGTTGCAGTGATTACGATTACTTTGAAATTGTTTGTATGTTTCGCTATCCGGTGACACTGAGTCTGCGAAATGGTGAACAAGTCTCGGGCATTGCCGCTGACCTATGTCGTGATACGAACAGGGATGAATGTATTCAATTGAATGTTGCTGGCGCGACCCGACAAGTATTGCTCACCCAAATTACTAAGCTGACAGTGACCGTGGCCAACCCTCACTTTTGTGAAAAACAATTTAATTAACTTATCGACTTTTTCCTTCAATTAGTGAAAACTGCCTCTAAGCGTACCTTTTATTACAATGGTAAGGACAAACATGACACTCAGGTTTAACGTATTTGGCAGGCGCATGTCTGTGAGCCGTATTGGAGCGCAATGGCAGCTGTTTATTGACTCAGATACAGGGAACCGAGCACGCGTGTACGATGTGGTGATCCCGCCAGAGCTAGAGGAATACGAACTGGCGCGATATCTGGACGATATTTATCACGAGCTGTCATCAGAAGTTTACCCCAGAGTGACACAGGTTGATTAGGATATCACTGAGACAGAAGTCAGCCGGTACTGTGCCTGCTAAACTGAAACCTCCCAACTAAGGTCGCAGCCCAGATATTGTTGACTTTGCAGATTTTTGACTATCTTTAGTATCAATAAGGATAGCCAGTCATTATGTATCAGATTGGCGTCATTAAGTGATCACCGGAGAAATCATGAATCTGCTTAAGCGCTTTTCCATTATTCAATTATCCATTATCAGCTCTACCGCCTTACTTATTTTCATTCTGATCTTACTTAGCAAAGTGGTTTACCAATATTGGCAGGACATAGAAGCCACCAAAAAAGACATTGCCTACATTGGGCTGCTGGATGCCATGGAAAAAGTAGCGCATCATCATGCTGTGGAGCGGGGCTTAACGGAAGGCTTTTTGGGGAATCCAAATGCGCAGAATCGGCAAGCTTTGGTGGCTCAGAGAACTCAGGCAGATGTGGTTTCTGAGTCGCTCAGAACGCTTCATTCAGGTCAGTTTAGCGTCGATGAAAAGGTAAAAAGGTGGTTGCCGGGTCTACTAAATTTATTTGAAAAGAAAGCGATGATAAGAAGCGAAGTGGACCGGCAAAATAACACACTCGCTTTTGAGTACTACAGCCATCTTAATGAACTGGCCCTGAGTACTGCGATGCAATTGCAGTCTCGAGTGCATAATCAAGAGCTAATGGCCAGTTTGTCAGTTGCACTAATCCTGGCTCGTAGTAAGGAGCGAATGGGACAGCTGCGTGGAAAGATTTACGGTATCCTTTCTAAGAATGAAATTGACATGGGAGAGAGAAAGGAGCTGGCTTTTTATCAACAGCAACTGTCTTTTTTGAAAAAACAGCTTCAAACCGCGTTGGAAGAATATATATTGTCTTCTGAACTACAAATCACTCCCGGTGATCATGGAAATGATCTGGACGATGTAATTACCACTCTAGTGTCAGACCCAGAAGTAAACTTTGCGCATTTACCTAACAGTGAACAGTGGTTTTCTACTGCGACAACACAGATACAATCACTAAAGTCTTCGCTAGATTTAATTTGGAATGAGACCAAAACAAGAAGCCGGAGTTACAGGAGCCAGTTAGAAAATCAAGTGATGTTACTTGTAGCCTTACTAGTGATTTTTATTGTCTTTATTTTCTACATTAATTACAGATTGTTTACTTCTCTTAAAAGTGATTTGAAACAGCTTCAGGCGACTTTGTCTAAGGTGGCTGGAAACAATGATCTGACTCTGGATATAAGGCTTAGCAGTAATAATGAACTCGGGGAAATTTCGCATTCTATCTATCATACTATAGGAGTTTTCAAGCAGTTTCTTATCACTTTGTCTGGTTCAATTCACACTGGGACTAAATTAAATGACAGTTTGGGAGTCGCTTCAAATAATGTAGACATTGGTGCCCAGCGCACTCAGAGCCTGGCAACTAATATTGCTGCGGCGATAGAGCAAATGGCGGCAACCTGCGAAGACATAGCCAAAGCGGCATCAGACACGCTGACGGCCAGTGATCAGCTCAACGACGAATCTAAAAAGTTGCTGGAAGACAATCAGCGCAATCTGGATACCATGAATGTGCTCTCGCAAAACATGGAGCAGGTCAATGAAATGGCACTCAATATGGAGCAGCAGGTGGAAGAGATTAATACCATACTGGACTCTATTCGCAGCGTAGCGGATCAAACCAACTTGCTGGCTCTGAATGCAGCCATTGAAGCGGCCAGAGCGGGCGAACATGGCCGGGGCTTTGCGGTGGTTGCGGACGAAGTCAGAGGGCTTGCCAACAACAGTAAAGGGTCATCAGAGCAGATCTCTACATTATTAAATAATCTGAACGACATCAGCCGCAATGTGGTCCATGCAATTAAGGAAAACACCGGTCTGGCCAGTAGTATTATGAATGAGGTAGAACAAACCCGCCAGGTGTCTATGCAGGTTAGCGATCACAGTAATCATGTAGAGCAACTGACTACCTCAGTGGCCACCGCGGCGCAGCAGCAGTCTGTAGTTGCACAGGATATTTCCAGCAATACCACTGCCGTTCTGGATGCTGCAAATGAAGAACTTAAAACCTCGCAGGCACTGAAAAAACTCTTTGATGATATGAAGCTAAACAGTGATACACTGCAGCGTACGATGGATAATTTTATAATCGACTAAATGCGCGGTATCAACAAGACTAGCTGCGCAGGGCGTCAAGTAAGTGCAGATATGCTGAATAAATTATGGCGCTGGGAAACGGGAAGGCAAGACTCGGGCTACGATAAAATGCTGTTATGCGGCGCAATCTGGCCCATCAAATTCGACTGTTATCTGATCCATTTCCCGGTTGACAGTGAAATTAAAGAGCATGTGGATCAGGTCGACTCTGGCAAACATTACCGGCTCAATATTATCCTCAAACACGCCAAACAAGGTGGAGAGTTTATCTGCCAAAACCCCATTCTTAACAGGTCGAGGGTTAAACTATTCAGGCCCGACATAGAAGCCCATGCTGTGAGCAGAATCACGCAAGGCAGCCGCTATGTGTTAAGTGTTGGTTGGGTGAGAGAATAATAGTTACCATATTATTTGGTCAGCCAGCGCTTTGTTCCTCAAGTAAATCTAAATCGTGTAAAGCAAAGAACAACTAATGACTCAACTTTAAAGGATGTTGGTCATCAATTTAATTTTCGCGCATTCAATAAGGAAAATGCATGGTCGTAAAATTCATAAATCGTTTGATTTTACTTACTCTGTTGCTCAGCACTTCCCACGTCTATGCAGATGAAGTCTATCGGCTCAGACTGTTCTTTGGTCTGTCATTGCCAGATGGCGGTGGAGTATCGCTAGAGCAATGGCAGGCGTTTCAAAACGGTGAAATAGTAAAGACGTTTGACGGTTTTAATGTTGTTGATTCGGTAGGTTACTACAAAGGTAAACCAGAGCGCTCGAAAGTGGTGACAGTGATTGTGGACGAGCAGGGCGTTGAAAAGGCCAAGGCATTGGCGTCTTTATATGCCCGTCGATTTGGCCAGGAATCGGTGATGCTGGTGAAGGTACCGGTTGCTGAATGGCGTTTTATCGGGCCAGAATATCAGAGTACAAAAAGAGTAGAGAATGAGCCTGATAATTGATAATCAGGCGGGCTCATTGCAGCGGAGCAGTGCAGGCTCACCCTTGCTCTTTCTCTCTTGCCTGATAATTTGGCAGTAATTCTTCTACAATCTTCTGCGCCGGAATAGTGTAACGCACGCCGCTGAACATTACTGAAGTGTTTTCTTCAATGCCGGTTATCCCGGTCAGTGTCCAGCCTTCGCCTTTTTCCGGGCACCATACTTTAGTGGTGGGGGGAATGACAATATACTCTTCGCTCATCTTAACGACTCCTGACGGCTGTTACTTAAGGCCCGATAGTTTATACTAATTTCGCGTAAAAGAGAGGGCTTTATTAAAGCTTTTAGATGATGAAACTGTATGCAAATTAAAACCCCCAGATTGTTACTCAGGCCCGTGAATTATCGTGATGTGCCGGCGCTGGTGGCGTTGTTAAACGATCCCTTGGTAAGCCGGTACAATGATTATGGCGATAAGCTGACTCAGCCAGAAGTCAGGGTGATGTTACAGGCCGATCTTGAGGAATTCTACGAAGGGCGAGGCGGGCGCTTTGCTATTGAGTATGATGGTGAATTCATAGGCACGCTCGGGTTGTACGATTACGACATAAATACAAAACACATTCACCTGGGCATCGAGCTTGATCCGCTGTTTTGGCGCATGGGTCTGGCCTCAGAAGCACTCAATGCAGCTATGAATGCGTTATATAAACTGGTGCCCGGCCGTGAGGTGTCACTCATATTGGGCAAGGTTCAGCATAATAATTTAGCATGTCAGCGTTTGTTGAAGCATTGCGGGTTCCGACAAGTCAAAGGTGGTGCTGTTGCCATATTCGCGTTTTGTCCGTTGAGTGAAAAGGCAGGTTACTTTGATGAGTATGCCGCCTTTGTCAGTTCGTGACTATCTTCTATCGATGATAATGCTTTTTAACCTCGCGGGGTTGTTCACTGAAGTACAGCTGAAACTGTCGGCTAAAATAGCTGTGATCGGTAAATCCCACAGAAAATGCAATGTCACTTATTGAATCATTGGTCTCTATTAGTAACTTTCTGGCCTGTTCTAGTCTTACCTGGGTCAGAAATTTTTTGGGTGTGATATTCAGGTGCTTTTTAAATCGTCTCTCTAGTGCGCTGACCGATAAGTGACTGGCCTCGGCGATCTCCGTGAGTTTAAGAGGCTGAGCAAAGTTGGCTCTGATGTACTCTACTGGCGCCTTAAGTGCTTTCATCCCGGGTTGAGTACAGGTATGTGCGTGGAGCTTTTTTGACATACCATAAGTTCCGATGATCTCGCCGTTTGCAGAATACAAAGGGCGCTTAGAGGTAACATACCAGGCAATATCGTCGGAACCATCGGCTTGATTTACTTCGAGTCGTTCCGTAACTGATTGACCTGACATTACTTTATTATCATCAACCATATATTGGTGGGCGAGGTGAGGTGGTGCAAAAGCAAGATCGGTCTGACCAAGTATCTGGTGCAAAGAAGATACACCAATGTGCGCAAGGAAGGCTTCATTACCGTATACGATTTCACCTTGCGCATTTTTAACCCAAAATAGCGTACCAGAGAGCATGTCGAGCATAGCTAATAATTGAGAAAAGTGTACAGAGTCGAAAAACGCATTGCTCTGATTTTTATCATTATCCATTGCCTTACAGCTCATTCTTTTTCATTTCTTCTTATGTATACAATATATGTTATCATAAGTCGTTAATATAGATGTATTTAAATTTCTTTTGTGAATTGGTGGATACAATATCGCCGATTTCCTTGCATTATTGTCCGATTTTGACCTAACGCATAAATTCACTTTCTATTTACCATTGTTGCGATATCAGAAAAACAAGACAGCAGAATTAAGTAGATGAAAAAAATTAAGATGGGAATGGTCGGCGGTGGCCCGGACGCCTTTATTGGCTCTATACATCGCATGGCAGCACAGCTTGATGGTCAAATCGAACTGGTATGTGGCGTATTCAGCAGTGCGCCGCAGCGATCATATGAGTACGGAAGATATCTGGGTTTAAAGGCTTCGCGTTGCTACCAACATTTTAATGACATGCTGGAGATGGAATCTTCATTGCCAGAGGGCGAAAGAATGGAGCTACTAGCCATAGTCACGCCGAACCACTTGCACTTTCAAATGGCCAGCGAAGCGATTAAACATGGTTTTCATGTGATTTCAGATAAACCCGCCACGATTTCATTGGCTCAGACACTTACACTGGCCCGTCAGCTTGCATGCTCTGATGTGTTATATGCGCTGACCTATACCTATACCGGTTATCCGATGGTGAAGGAAGCCAGATATCGGGTGCACGCCGGCGAGTTAGGGACTGTTCGAAAAATTATTGTCAGTTATCAGCAGGGCTGGCTGAGTGGTAAAAACGTAGAGAGTACAAAACAGGCTAGCTGGCGACTTGATCCTGAACAGGCTGGACTAAGTTGTTGCATGGGCGATATTGGTGTTCATGCAGCTAATCTGGCTGAGTACATCAGCGGTCAGTCTATCACCCATGTATGCGCGGATCTTAATACAGCATACGAGCACAGGGCACTGGATGATGATGGTGCAGTGCTGCTCAGGTTTGGTGATGAAATCAAAGGTGTGTTGCTGGCCAGTCAGGTGGCTACAGGAGAAGAGAATAACCTTTCTATCAGCGTCTATGGAGACAAAGGAAGCCTAAAGTGGCAGCAGCAAAACCCCAACAGCCTGACACTCAGGTATGCTGACAGCTCGATGCGAGTTATCCGAAGTGGGGTTGCTAATGAATCGTCTCTTGCTGTTGCAAACACAAGATTGCCCGCAGGTCATCCGGAAGGGTATATAGAAGCCTTTGCAAATTTATACCGCAATTTTGCAGCGCAAATTCGGGCGCGGCAATTGGTTCAGGTGCCTTGTGACAAAGCGCTAGACGTACCAGGGATCAAAGAAGGGATCCGGGGGATGTTGTTCATCGATAGTGTCGTTCGGGCCAGTGGATCATCGCAAAAGTGGCATGCTGTTCAGGGGGCGCAATTACATGACTGAAATTAGAGGGCCTGGTATTTTTCTTGCTCAGTTTATTGGGGATGAAGCGCCATATAATTCATTGGAAGGGCTTGCACAGTGGGCGTCAAGCCTGGGATACAAAGCAATTCAGCTGCCGACCCACATTGAATCTCTTTTCGATTTAGCTCAAGCGGCCGAAAGTAAAGATTACTGTGAGCACATCAAGGCACTACTGGCGCGTTACAATCTGGTAATTTCAGAGCTCTCAACACATATCCAGGGGCAACTGGTGGCTGTAGCGCCTTGTTATGTTGAGATGTTTGCCGGGTTTTATCCAAACGCCTTGAACAAGGATCCTGATTCAATTTCTTTGTGGGCGAGTGGACAACTGGCGCTCGCCGCTCAGGCCAGTAAAAACCTGGGGCTCAGAGCACATGCCACTTTTTCTGGCGCATTGCTTTGGCCTATGGTTTACCCTTGGCCTCAACGCCCTGCCGGTTTGATAGAGCAAGGGTTTGAAGCACTTGCTCAGCGTTGGCTACCGATCCTTGAGGCTTTTGACATTGCTGGGGTTGATGTTTGTTTTGAGCTGCATCCGGCGGAAGATTTACATGATGGAGCGAGTTTTGAAGCGTTTCTCAGGCAGGTCAACCATCATCCCAGAGCCAATATATTATACGATCCAAGTCATCTACATCTGCAAAAAATGGATTATCTAGCCTTTATTGATTTGTATCATGACAGGATCAAGGCATTTCACGTCAAGGATGCGGAATATCGCGTCAATGGACGGACCGGTGTATATGGCGGATATCTTAACTGGAAAGACAGAGCGGGGCGTTTTCGCTCCCTTGGCGACGGTCAAATCGATTTTAACGCGATATTCAGCAAACTCACACAATATGGCTTCGATGGCTGGGCTGTACTGGAGTGGGAGTGCTGCATAAAAGACCCTTACATAGGCGCGCTGCAAGGGGCCCAGATCATTAAAGATCTGATCATTAAACCGACTGAAAAAGCATTTGACGACTTTGCAGGCAGAGCGAGTTGTGAGATGACAAACAGGCGTCTCCTTGGGCTTGGGGAGCGTGAAATATGAACAACCAAATCAAGCATTGGGCCTTTATTACTGCATGTATTGCACTGACGGTGACAGCGATGACGTTTGCTGTCCGTGCTGGCATGTTGTCGCAGCTCAGTCAGGTACTGCAACTAACGGACAGCCAGCTTGGCTGGGTCAACGCAATGGCATTTTTCGGGTTTCCAGTGGCAACAATCGTCGGTGGTGCTCTGTACAAAGTGCTGGGTGCCAGACGGTTACTCATGATTGCATTTGCTGGCCATATATTGGGTTTGTTTTGCACCCTATTTGCTTCGGGGTTTTACAGCCTGATGTTTGCAACCTTTTTAATTGGTCTGGCGAATGGTGCTGTTGAAGCAGGTTGCAACCCAATGGTTACCCGTTTATTTCCTACCAAGCAAACTACCATGTTAAACCGGTTTCATGTCTGGTTTCCGGGCGGTATCGTGTTAGGTTCGCTGGTTTCAATATCAATGACCTATTTGGGTCTTGGCTGGCAGTTTCAGTTTGCCTGCCTGCTTGTTCCAACTTTGCTCTATGGCGCATTGCTTATTCGTTTACCCGACAACTTTATCGAAGAACAGGCACCTGCGGATCCGCAGCATGGGGTATTAAAGGCTCTGTTTTCACCTCTTTTTTTGTTCATGCTGTTGTGTATGACGCTTACGGCGAGTACCGAACTGCTAACCCAACAATGGATCGAACGCATACTCCGAGAATCCGGTGCGTCTGCCATGTTGACTCTGGCGCTGATCACCGGAGTGATGGCAGTCGGGCGTTATTTTGCAGGGCCTGTCATTAAACAATTAAACCCACTGGGTGTGTTGCTAATGTCTTCTGTAGCGGCATATATGGGGATCCGCTTTATGTCTGTTGCACAGGGCACAGAGGTGTATTACGCGGCGATTATTTTCGCTCTGGGGGTCACGTATTATTGGCCCACTATGCTTGGATTTGTGTCTGAAAAGTTACCCAGAACCGGCGCACTTGGCCTGGGAGTCATGGGGGCTGCAGGTATGTTTGCTGTCAGTATCTGGAACCCGATAATTGGCCAGTTAGTTGAGCGAGGGCAGGCGATGGGTACTCAAAATGTGTCCGGTACCTTAGTCGTTCTGAGTTACTTCCCACTTAGCCTGGTTGTGGCATTTGGACTGCTTTTGCTGGGCAGCTTTTATAAAGCCAGACGCCAAACACCTAAAGGGGTGTGCCATGACAGCTGAACTAACTAACCACTCAAGAAGACGCTTTTTGCAGGGCGTACTCATCAGTTTAGGGACCGGTTTAAGTAACGGACTTATTGGTGATAATGCTTTGGCTGCTGCGTTGAATTATCGGGTTGTGCCTGACGGTGAACCCTATCAGACCAAGGTGTTGAGTAATGAACAGCTGATGCTGCTGAAGAGAGTATGCAACACCATTATTCCGGCAACTGAAACCCCCGGCGCCGGTGACATAGGCGTTCATGGTTTTATTGATCATCAGTTGTATCACTGCTACGACCTGAATGTACATAACCGTATGCGGGCGATACTGAGTGTAATCGAAACAAGCAGTTTGCGTATTTATGGGCACTCATTCGCACAGCTTAATGCCGAAAAGCAAGTTGTTCACTTAACTCGACTGGAAACCGCAGCCGAGCCTTTCTCAGAGCAGCAGCGTACTGACTTTAAACAGCTTAAGGCACTGGTTTGCTTTGGTTACTACACGTCAGAAACCGGAGCCAGTCACGAGCTTGTGTATCAGGCTTATCCTGGCGGATTCAAAGGTCAGATAGCCTATCGCGGGCGAGCTGGCTATGGCTCTTTGGCCTACTACTAAGGAGCTGTGATGTACATCAAAGAATCAAAACAAGCGTATGATGCCATTGTGATTGGCTCAGGGATAACGGGCGGATGGGCTGCAAAGGAATTCAGTGAAAAAGGATTTAAGACGCTGCTCGTTGAGAGGGGGCGGGTTGTTGAGCATCGTAAAGATTACGTTGGCGAAGGCATACCCCCATGGGAACAGCCGCTTCGTAGCAAAGTGTCACTGGCGAAGGTAGAGCAGCAGTATCATGTTCAAAAAAATTGCTATGCGTTTAATGACAGTACCAAACACTTTTTTGGTAATGACAGAGATTTACCATTTGAGACCGCAAAAGGAACTGATTTTTGGTGGATCCGCGCCAACCAGTTAGGAGGTAAATCATTACTTTGGCATCGCTTTTCATATCGCTGGAGTGACTTTGACTTTAATGCAAATAAATTGGATGGATTTGGCAATGACTGGCCAATTCGATACCAAGACCTGGCTCACTGGTATTCCTATGTAGAGCGTCATGTGGGTATTTGCGGACAGAAAGAGTCATTGCCACAACTTCCCGACAGTGAGTTTTTACCTCCGTTTGATATGACGGCGCCTGAGTTACACATAAAACAACAGCTTGAAGCCGCCTTTCCTGACAGAAAGCTGATCCACGGCAGGCAGGCACATTTGACCAAACCCAGCGCACATCACCTGGCTCAGGGCCGGGGACAGTGCCAGGCGCGTAATGAATGCCAAAAAGGCTGCTCCTTCGGTGCATATTTCTCGACGCAAAGCTCAACGCTGCCAGATGCAGCTAAAACCGGAAACTTACAGATAGCATCCAATAGCGTGGTGCACAGTCTGATCTACGATGGCATAAGCAATCGCATTAAAGGTGTCCGAGTCATAGATAATGAAGACCTGTCACAACGGGAGTATTTTGGCAAAGTGGTATTTTTGTGTGCATCTACGCTGGGTTCAACACAAATATTGCTTAATTCTCGCAACAAGACCTTTCCCAATGGTCTTGCCAATCGCTCCGGTGTACTTGGCCACTACCTCATGGATCATAACTATAACGCCTGGGCCAGAGCAGAGATCCCAGGCTTTGAAGATTCATTTTATTCCGGCAGGCGGCCAGGTGGATTGTACATACCTAACTTTTATTTCAAGCCTGATCCGAAAAGGCCATTTTTACGCGGATATGGTATGTCCGCCGGTGCTTATCGAGAGGACTGGAAGGCAATGCAGCACGAGGATGGCATTGGTATCGCATTCAAACAACAGTTACAGAAGCCCGGAAAGTGGCAGTTCTGGTTAGGGGCGCAGGGAGAGATGTTGCCCAGGTTTGAAAACAGTGTGCAATTGCACGCATTTAAAAAGGACAAATGGGGCATACCGCAACTTGAGATCAATTGTCGCTTCTCCGAAAACGAACGATTGATGATGCTCGATGCCGCCGAGCAGGGCCGGTTAATGTTGGAAAAGATAGGCCTGGAAAGTGTCTCTTCTGGCCTGCACGACAAACCGCCTGGTTCAGGGATCCACGAACTGGGTACCGCCAGAATGGGCAAGAACCCGAAAGACTCTGTGCTTAATGGCTTTAACCAGAGTCATGATATTCCAAATTTATTTGTTACTGATGGAGCTAGCTTTTGCTCTAGCGCAGTGCAAAACCCCAGTCTGACATTTATGGCATTAACAGTCAGAGCGGTGAACTACGCGGTGAAAGAAATCGCCGCCAGACGCATTTAAATAATAAAGGTACTTACTATGACTTTTTTTAAACGCTTTCTCTCAACGCTGGTATGCGCTGGGTTGCTAACTGCATGCAACGGACAACTTGGCACACGCGACGAAGACAATCAAAGGGCATTGCTTCTTGAGCGATCACAGATCCCCGCGATCAGTGTGCAGTTATGGTCGGTCAACCATACGCTGAAAAAAGACTTTAAGGGCACATTAGAAGCAATCTCGGCAATGGGATTTGATGCGGTTGAGTTTGCCGGTGACTTTGGCCCATATCGTGATGATCCTAAGGGATTGAAACGTTATCTGGATAGTTTGGATCTGCAAGTCAGCGGGGCGCATGTCAAAATGCGTGAATTGACCGATGAGAAGTTTGAACAGACAGTAAATTTTTATCAACAGCTGGGCAGCCCAATGATGATAGTGCCCAGTGACAAACGGGCTGAGCACGCCGAGACCATAGAATCTTTTGTAGCTGAGCTGAATAGAGTAACGATAAAAATGCGCTCTAAAGGGATGCGTTTTGGCTTCCACAATCATGACCGGGAGTTGGTGCCTTACAAAAACAGCACGTACTGGGATTACATTGCTGCAAACACACCTGAAGACTTTGTGCTGCAGCTGGATGTGGGTTGGGCCCAGTACGCTGGAAAAGATCCCGTGACTTATATTAATCGCTATCCGAACAGAACCATTACTACACATTTTAAAGCCAAATATCCAGTGGGAACATACAACAAGAAGCCTTTGATCGGTCAGGACATTACAGACTGGCCTGCTGTTATTTACGCTAATGTGAAAAAAGGTGGTACGCAATGGCTAGTGCTGGAGCAGGAAGAATACCCGGACGGATTAACTCAGCTAGAGGCGGTTCAGGTTTCAAAAAAAGGATTGGATAACATCATTATCCAACTGACCAATTAGGTCAGCACAAAACGACATAAATTAAATCTTTTTCATTGTTAGTGCCACGAAGATGGCATAGCAGTCGGGTGCGAATTGCACCCAAAATGACACCAAAATAACAAAGCATATTAGCCCGTACCGGCAATCAGAGGGCGGGCTGTACAAAGCACTACATATCAACAACAAGGATACAACAAGATGAAGAAACGCATTATTGCGGGGCTATGCTCGTTTAGTGCCTGTATTGCACCATTAGCAGTGCAAGCAAGCGTCAAACATGCCAGCACCGAGACGAGTGCAGTTGAAGCGAAACTTGCGCACAATGAGTGGCCTCAGGACCCGCTCGTACCCAGCTGTGGCGCAGATCATAACGGTCAGGACTGGGCAAAACTGCAAAAGTCTGCTGCTCAGCAACCTCAAGGGTTGATGGCATCATTTGCACAGCCCATGATGGCAGCAACACAAAGTGCACCATTGTCGGCCGAGCTATTAAGCAACAGTGCCGCTGTAGCGGGACGCTACTATATTCCAGTCGTGTTCCATGTATACGGTGACGCCTACAACTGCAGCGATGACAGCCAGAAGTGCCTGACCGACGAGAAAATACAGGATGCATTGATCAAGTTAAACAATGATTTTCAGGGACTGTCGGTCGACTCACCTGAGGTCTCTCCTCAGTTTCAGGCGATCCGTGAAAATTTGAATATCGAATTTGTGCTGGCGGGTAAAGACCCTCAGGGCAACCCAACTAATGGCATTGTCCGTTATAGTCACGATCAGAGGGGTTACGGCAACCATGATGATGAAACGCTGGCGAAAATACAGGCCGATGCCTGGGACAACTTCAGTTACATGAATGTGTATCTCATGCATGACTTGTATGATGATGGTAAGGAGACTAATTCCGGTGTTGCCTGGTACCCTGAGCTAGCGATGACTGAGGAAAATACCGCACGAGTCGTCTATAACGGCCATTACGTGGGTAACAACACCAGTGAAAATTTTCGCTCGGTACTGACTCATGAGTTTGGTCATTGGCTTAACCTGATCCACACCTTCGAAACTAAGCAATGCTCGATTACCAACGAAGCGTTTTGTCATTCAACCGGCGACCGTAGCTGTGATACACCTCAGATGTCTATGCCCAGTGAAATGCAGAACAATGCGCCTAACTGCCTGGGACAGCCTACCAACACCGAAAACTTTATGCACTACTCAGACAACTACGCCATGTTCACACAAGCGCAGGTTGCACGTATGACCGCTGCGCTCCATAATCCAGCACGCAGTACACTATGGTCGAACGATAACCTGATAAGAACGGGTCTGTCGCAATATGTTAGTGATGCGGGTCATCCATGGGATGGTAATTCGGGGCTGGATGTCGAACCGCAGGGTGAGGTGCTGGCTAGTTACCAGATCCCTTTTGCCGCCAAAGGGTCGGTGGAAACCTTTGAGATAGACCTGCCGAATACCGCACACAATATCCTGTTTTATCTTAATGGTCACAGTGAAGATCCGGATCTGTATGTGTCAAAAGGTCAGCAGCCGACACCACCGGCGAATGCGGATGAGCAATGGATAGCCGATCTGATCTCTTTTAACAGTCCTGGAGACAGTGAAGCGGTTACGGTGGATACGCCGGATGTCAACTCTCCCTATTTTGCCTCTGTTCACGCGTTTACTGCTTACAGTGACGCTACGCTGAGCGTCATTCAGGGTGAGGATCCCTACCTCAATGACGGTGAGCAGCGTTATTCCTTGTTTAAAATCGATGGCTTATGGGCGAATAAGAAAAACGCATCCTGGCCGGACCGTGCTGGTAAAACCTTTGACTTCCAATTCAGTGTACCGCAGGACGCCAGCCGTACTGTAGTTGTCGTACCTGGTGGTTATCAGGGGCCCAAGATGGCAGATGGGTCAATCAAGAGAAATGGCGATTTAGATATGTACGTGGCCAAAGACAGGGCGGTTTCAAAAACACAGTTTGATTGCCGACCTTTCACCTGGAAAGGGATCACGGAATACTGTGAGTTTGAGGGTGGAGGCGATTTTGAGGTGATCATCGACCCCTTTGAAACATACACTAATGCGAGCATTGAGGTGTATTACGAAATAGCAGACACGCAAAACCAATTGCCGTTCGCTAACATCAACGGTCAGACGCACGCAGAAGCGGTAGGTCACGCACTGGAGTTTTCAAGCGCTGGATCTAACGACCCAGATGGCAAGATAGTCTCATTCCTGTGGGATTTTGGTGATGGTACGCAAAGTACTCAAGCAGACGTTGACCATATTTATACCATGACCGGTACTTATCCGGTTAGCCTTACGGTTACCGACAATGCAGGGAATCAAAGCACGGCACATGGCAGTGCAGTGATTACTGAGCTATCTCCTGAAGATGCCGCGTTGTGCGATGACTGTGAGCGTATTTACCTGGCTGACGAGTTAAATCTGGCAGCCAGTGCTGGTGGACAGACTTATAACTATGAGTTTGCAGTACCGGATGCGGCGTCTCTGGTAACCTTTGAACTGGTCGAGCGTTACAATGGCGACCCGGATATTCATGTTAGTCGAAATCAGGCTGTGTCTAAATCTCAGTATGACTGTCGCCCCTGGGAGGCGCCAAATCAGACCGAATTGTGTCAGTTTGAACAAGGTGGTGTGTTTAACGTGATGATTGACCCGTTCAAGGATTATGAATCGCTGCGCTTCAAAGCGTACTATGATATCCATCGTGATGCTGACCGTTCCGCACCAAACCGTTTACCGATAGCCAACGCAGGCGGTAACCAGACCGTCAGAGCCGGGGAGCAGGTCTTACTGGATGGCCGTCAGTCGAGCGATCAGGATGGAGAGCTTATTACCTATCTGTGGGATCTTGGACATGGCACGACTCAGGTGGGTGAGACTATCAGTCATCACTTCGAACGCGCTGGCAGTTATCCCGTTAGCCTTACTGTGACCGATGATAAAGGCGCGAGCAGCAGCACACAGGTTATCATTCGGGTACTTCCGATTGGCGATATTGATGAAGATGGCAATGTTGACAGTGATGACATCAGTGCGATGCGGGCCGCCATTGCTGCAAACCTGCCACTGGACAGCTCGTTTGATATCAATGGCGATGGCGTGATTGACAACGCCGATGTCACCGAGATGACTGCTTTGTGTAGCTTTGCAAATTGCTCGAACATTCCACCGCCACCTCAGCCTCCGCTTGCACAGGCCAGTGTATTAACGAGCGACATTCAAATCGGCCAGTCCGTGGCGTTCAGCAGTGCGGGTTCGGACGATGAGTACGGTCAGATCACCGCTTTTCACTGGGATTTTGGTGATGGCACACAAAGTGACTTTGCTAACCCAAATCACAGTTACGCACAAGCAGGCGTATATCAGGCAACTTTAACGGTCACCGACAATGACAATATGGCAGCCAGCGCAGTTGTCACAGTAGTCGTTGACCATCCGCCCCTGACTAACGCTTGCGAGGGCTCAGATGGTTCAGCGGTGAGACGTCTGACTCCGAGTCAACCGCACTGCATCAACAGCACCCGAGGCTATTCATTTGCAGAAATGGATCGCGGTCCAAAGACAGTTGCTGTTACATTGATTAATGCGCCCGCTGATACCCGTATTTATTTCGGTGACGGTCACTGGCCCAAAGCAGATGGCAGCGATCATGACGCGGTGTCAGTGACAGACGCTGATCAGCAGTGCCTGTTTTACGAAATCACAGACCAATCTCGTTACTGGGGCTATCTGGTGATGTCAGGTAACCCGGTCGGCACCACCATAGTCGTTGATTATGACGTTGCTGGCTGTCGCCCACACTAATCCCTGAAGACCATAAGCCACACCCTGTGTGGTTTATTTATTGTTACACCTATCGGGCACTGTCTTGAGGGTTAACTGTGCTCGCAATATAACAACACAACTAAATGAGACAACAACATGTATAAAGTAATCAAGATGACACCTCTGGTCATCGCACTAAGCTCAGCCTCTGGCTGGGCGCAGGGTGACAGAGAAACCGCCACACCCATAAATGACTTTAACGGTGCCGACGTTGCGCATATCCATGTCGATACTGAGTATAAAGCGGACGCAATGCACAGTAACAGGCAAATCACACCGAAATCAGAACTGCCTTTTGCAAGCCGTGCCTTTATGTCTTTCAGTAATGCGCTTTCGACTTCAACCAGCTGCCCCGATGAGGTCTTCAGCCATCTCAGTGGTTCAGTTTTTCTGGAGGCGATAAGAAATCATGGTAGGGTCTGTATTGATACCTTATTTAACGACAGGCCTGAAACCCTGACTCTGGGGGCCTACACAGATGCTAATTTTGCAACCGTTATCAATGAGCTTAATACCCGCTTGGTTAGCTACGATGGTCAGTCTGATGTTACCTACCTTAGCGATCTATTTTACTGGCTAAAAGCTTATTCGTATTACGATTTCAGACGTTTTGTGAACCCGACGACACAGCAAGCTATGGTTAGTGCTATCAATACTCTCTACGCCAATGAGCACTTCTTTGATAAAACTGAAACCAATGCTCAGCTGATCCGCAGTGCGACGGGCATCATTAAAAATGCACAAATAGGTCAGTTTCTGGTGTCACTGACGCTTGGTCTGTTAGCCAGGTATGATGAATCCTACGAGCATATTAATGACTGGGGTCGCTCAGCAACCCCTTTGTTCTGGCAAGTTTTGAATGACTGCGCGCGTGATACAAGCTGTCGCTCTCAGCAGCATACAGATGCTTTGATAGATGCAATTACGGGTTTCATTAATGACAACCTGAATTGGCTAAGTAAGCCAGCCAATGATTACCATTTGTTCAACCTGGGGTATCAACTGGTTAATTTTTATCGTGGAAAACAAGAACCTCACTTTGCCCAGTTGGAACCCAAGTTACGTACTGAGATCACACGTATACTGAACAATTACGGGCCGCTCAAAACGGACCGCGAACGAACGCTCTATCTGGCTGTACTCGAATCGATCAATTATAACCGTCAGTGTGATACTTACGCGGTGTGTGACAAGGCACAGGAAATCATTACCCAGGTACTTGGTAATCGCCTAACGTGCCCCTCAGGTAACCTGTTTATCTGGGCACAGGATATGACTGCAACGCAGCTGGCATGGAGCTGTAACTCGCTCAAGGTCCATGAAGACCACTTTCATCAACTGTTGCGCACTGATCGGGTCCCGGTTACACCGGATGACAATGACTCGCTCAGAATGGTGATATTCAATGATAAAAAAGAGTGGGTTACATACGGTGGCGTGCTGTTCAATGTCAGTACAAGCAATGGAGGGACCTATCGAGAGGGAGATCCGTCCAAGCCGGGCGATCAGGCCACCTTTTATGCTTATGAACATGTATCTGAGCGCCCGGTTTTTGACATCTGGAACCTACGCCATGAATATGTTCATTATCTGGAAGGGCGTTATATCTCAAAAGGCGACTTCAATGACAGCAATAGTGCAGGCCGTACAGTCTGGTTCGGTGAAGGGATTGCGGAATATAGCTCGCTGAAAAACTGTAACCCTTATGCTGTTGAGGAAGCCAGAAAGGGGACTTATTCACTTTCCACTATATTCAGCAACGAGTATGGAGTGGGGCAAACACGGATCTACGACTGGGGCTACCTGGCAACACGCTTTATGTACGAGCAACAATACGCTGCGTTCTTTGACATGCTGACACGGTTTAAGGACGGTGATTTTTCGGGGTACCGCTCTGAATTGGTAGACAAATGGGTCACTCAGAAGTTGTATGACGACCAGTTCTCAAACTGGCTGACACAAGTAGAGTCGACAGGGTGTGTTACTGATACCACGCGTCCTCCCTCACCAGTGGAGCCTGTGAATGTTGATGACATTCAGGGGAGTGATCAGGTTGGCATCAATGCCTGTGGGGTGCAGTTGGCGTCTGACAGAACACAGGCAGGTCAGGCCAGGTGTTTGTCAGGTACAGATACCCGACAGCTTAAAGAGTACCCCATTTACGTGCCCGAAGGGCTGCAAAACGTTTCTCTGGAGATTACGCTACGCCATGGCACGGGCAATGCGGATCTTTATTATGAGTATGGCCGTCCGGATAACGGCTGGCGTTATTCCCATGAATCAACAGGGCCCAACAATGATGAAACCCTGGTTTTAGATAACATCGAAAAAGGTTGGCACTATATTGCGGTTGGCACCGAAACGGGCTATCAAGATGCCACTTTGTTAGCCAGATATATTCAGCAGCCTATTGCGGATGAAAACGAACTGCAAAATGGGGTCGCTGTCCCCGTCAATGTGTCTGACAGTGGTCAACTGATGTACACCATGGCGGTGCCTGCTGGCGCGACTAATGTTACTTTCAGCACCACGGGCGGAACAGGGGAGCTGGACTTGCATGTGAAGTTTGGTAGCGAGGCAAGTAAAACAGACTATGACTGTCGCCCCTGGAAAGTCGGTAACCGTGAAACCTGTCATTTTAGTACAACGAGTGGCGGCGTTTACTATATCCTGTTGAGCGCCGATCCCATGTTTAGCGGAGCTACGCAGACAGGGCGTTATGATGTTAACTAGATCAGTCAGCTAAAAACTCACCATTGGCAAGAATCGCAAGTGTAGCGATTTAGTTGCTTCCCTAATGAGGGCATATGAGCGCTACCTGTATGCCCTTGTTTTGAAAACTCGTTCATCACTGGGAGTGCTGGCGCCCCTAGCTGATAGGCATTAGCAGTGGCACCTTCGTATTCATAGTTATAGGAAAACCGCTCAGGCTTCTCCTATAGAAGGCATGGCACCAGCTGCATTGAGACAATCTGTGCTAGAAAAATTCGAGCAGATAAAGTTACCAGAAGGATATAAGTTACATTGGTTTGGGGAGCATAAGAGTACAACGGATTCTAACGAAGATCTCAAGCCCGGAATGCTGCCTATGTTTGGCGTGATTTTACATGTGTAGGATTAGAAAGAGCACACGAGTGCGCTCTTGCTCGTAGCTATTAACCAGGCATACCGTCGGTACCACCTGTTCTGCACTGCTGTACAGAGTTTATACACACATTAGTAGCAGAGCTGCCGCCTGCGATAAACTGTGTTGCTTGCTTAGCGAGCATTTCATTGTTGGTCAAATTTTTGAGTTTCTTTGTTTTAAGATTTAAATGATTCATGGCCCCCCTTTAATGTATATTGTATGCAAAATTAATCGAGATATATCTAATCATGGTGTGTACCTGTTGTCAACGTTCAGTGAATAGTAAACACCACAAACCAAGGATCGTATCTGTAATATGGGTAAACAGGAAGGCTGGGATTGATAAAATGATTGCACGGAAAGCGAAATTAGATACAAGATAACTGTTAGCAGAAGAGGCAAACAGGTAAAGAAACCTGTTTGCCGGCAAGTCTTATTCCAGCCCTTTTTTGCTGTACAAGGTAACCTTATCCGATACCAGCGTCACTTTAATGTGTTTGCTGTCGTTGCCCCAGGTGCAGTTAGTGTGCAGGGTTTTCTCTTCGCACTGATCTGCAGAGCCTAGGATCTGTTCTAGTTCAGTCTTGTCCATGCCTACTTCGATTTTATCGTAGTTTTCCATGCTTACTTTAGAGCAGGCGGCCAGGCCGAGGAACAAAGTCAGGGTTAAAATTTTTTTCATAGTAGTTTCCGTCAGTGTCTGTATTTTCTGATTTGGAAGATGATCCCCATTTTGGGATGATCTAAATAATGGATATCGCCGCTGTATACCCGGGTAAACTGAGACATTCTGGCGCTTTCTAAGTCGCCTTCATCACTTTTGTAATGATAGTCAAAGTTACTGGTGACGTATAAGTAATGCCGTATATGGATTTTCATCCAGCCCTGTAGCTGCCATAGTGCCGGATCTTGCTCTCTTACTGCGTGCTGCCTGGGCTCACCCAGCAAGCTGATAAAGCCATCATCGGGTGTATCTAAGCGGACGACATAGCTGGCGGGCTGCTCGAACTTCTGTCCACCGTAGATCAGTATGTTAGGCGCACGCTTTTTACTTTGGTCGGGAAAGCGCCAGCCGGTGTGCAGAATTGGTTCAAGTCCTTTTCTTTTTAGCTGATTGAGTACGTTGTCAAACTTAAGTTGATCTGCGCTAAGCAAGTAGATGCTTTGCTTGTGCTCTTGTGGCTCAGCGTAAGGTGTCAACGGTAGCTGCTGGTACTTGTCCATATAGTCTGCGCCATCACCGCAATGCCAGGACGCATCCTGCTGAACAAAACGGCGGGTGACCGGGCGAGGATCAAAACGACTGTCGCCATTCAGGCAAGCCTGCTGGCCAGCGCTGTTGTAGCCTTTCGTCAGTAAATCCAGTGTCCGGTTTAAATCCAGCTCTGGATTTTCAATGGTAAAATCCTCTTGCAGTTGCTCGTTATCCTGCTGAGCGAAGGCGATCAGCTCAACTTCATACCAGCGTTTTGCGCTGGCGGGTGCAGAGGCCAGCAAGGCTGTGCTCAGTATTGTCAGTGAAAGGGCCGTCCTTATCATGCCACCGCCTTTTTCTGAAAGTCGTCTATCATTGCATTTACCAGTTTTAAGCGCTCCTGACCATTTTTCTCTTCAATATTAAAGCGTAACTTACTGGCACCTTCCATGCGGTACACAGCCGGGTTGCTTTGTATCAGAGCAATGATGAATGTCGGGTTAACCGTGGTACTGGCACTGAATTCAAAGTAGCCGCCTTTTTGGTTGGCTTCTACTTTGGTGATCCCTAGTTTAGCCGCTTTTGATTTCAAAAGTTGGATACTAAAGAGGTTTTTCGCGGCATCCGGGAGCAGGCCAAAGCGGTCGATCAGCTCAACCTTTAGCTCGTCCAGTGCCTCTTCATCATTGGCGCTGGCAATGCGCTTGTACATGCTCAGGCGCATATTAACGTCATGGATATAGTCATCAGGGAGCAGGGCGGGGATCTTCAGGTCCACATCGCTTTGCTGTTGCAACAGGTTCTCAAGGGTCGGCTCTTTGCCCTCTTTAAGTGCCTGAACGGCCTGTTCCAGCATTTCCATATACAGGGTAAAGCCCACCGTCTGGATCTGACCGCTTTGTTCATCACCGAGCAACTCACCGGCGCCCCGGATCTCTAAGTCGTGGGTGGCCAGGGCAAAGCCGGCACCGAGATCTTCCAGTGATTCGATGGCCTGCAGGCGTTTTACCGCATCTTTGGTGAGCGTCTGGCTGTTACGAGTGAGCAGGTAGGCATAGGCCTGGTGATGGCTACGGCCAACCCGACCACGTAACTGGTGCATCTGCGCCAGGCCCAGCTTGTCTGCGCGGTCCATGATGATGGTGTTGGCAGACGGGATATCAATCCCGGTTTCTATGATGGTGGTACACACCAGCACATTGTGCTTTTGATGATAAAAGTCGCTCATCAGCTGCTCAAGCTCTTTTTCACGCATCTGGCCGTGAGCGATGGCAATGCTGGCTTCGGGCACCAGTGCGGCAATGTCGGCTGCGGTTTTATCTATGGTCTCGACATTGTTGTGCAGGAAGTACACCTGACCACCACGTTTTATCTCCCGCAGAATGGCTTCGCGAATAACGTCATCGTTACGCTCCTGCACAAAGGTTTTAACCGCCAGACGTTTTGCTGGTGGCGTGGCAATGATAGACAGGTCGCGCATGCCACTCATGGCCATGTTCAGCGTTCTGGGAATCGGCGTGGCGGTAAGGGTGAGTATGTCTACATCCGCGCGCAGCTGTTTGATTTTCTCTTTTTGTCTTACCCCAAAGCGGTGCTCTTCGTCGACAATCAGCAGGCCTAAGTCTTTATACTTGATGCTCTGTTGCAGCAGCTTGTGCGTACCAATCACAATATCGAGCTGGCCGTTTTCGAGCTTGTCCAGGGTGTCTTTTTGCTCTTTGCTGCTGTTAAAGCGAGACAATACGCCCACCTCAATAGGCAAAGAGGCAAAACGGTCGCGGAAGTTTTCGTAGTGTTGCTGCGCCAGCAAGGTGGTGGGGACCAGCACGGCCACTTGTTTGTTGTCATTAATGGCCACAAATGCGGCGCGCATTGCCACTTCGGTTTTACCAAAGCCAACGTCACCACATACCAGCCGGTCCATTGCCAGCGGGGTTTGCATATCACCCAGCACGGCGTCAATGGCATTACGCTGGTCGTCGGTTTCTTCAAACGGGAAGGTATCGCTGAATTCGCGATAAGCCTGGCCGTCGAGTTTGAATAAGTGTCCAGGCTTACTCTGGCGCTTTGCGTAAATGTCCAAAAGCTCGGCGGCAACGTCACGGACCTTTTCGGCCGCGCGGCGCTTGGCTTTTTCCCATACATCAGAGCCTAGCTTATGCAGCGGCGCCGAGGCTTCTTCACCACCAGAATAGCGGCTTAGCATATGCAGCGCTGATACCGGTACATATAACTTGGCGTCGTTGGCATAGATGATGGTGACAAACTCAGTAGCAACACCGGCGGCGTCGATGGTTTGCAGACCAAGGTAACGGCCGACACCATGGTCCAGGTGTACAATCGGCTGACCTTCTTTAAGCTCGGCCAGGTTGCGAATAAGTGCATCCTGCCCTTGATCGTATTTATGTTTACGACGGCGGCGCTGCGACACCTTAATGCCCAGCAGCTCTTGTTCCGTCAGTATGCTCAGTGGCTTGTCACCATCAAGCAGTACCGAACGCTCCAGCGGGCTGACGATCAGGCCCACATCGTTGCGTGCAGCGACAAAGTCGTTAAAGCTGTCGAATTCTTTGAGCTTAAGGCCGCTTGGTTTGAGCAGGGTCATCAGGGATTCGCGACGACCATCCGATTCCACGCTGAACAGCACCCGGCCTTTGTTCTTCTTCTGGGTGGCAATGTAATCCAGCAGGGGCTTGTAAGGGGCGGCCTGTTTATGGTCAACGCGAACATCGATTACCAAACTGGCGCTGAGGTTAGTATGACCGGCTTTGGTGCCTAAGCTTGCTTCGCTCAGGCGAATTCTGGGGTAACGTGTAAAGCCTTCAAACAGGGTTTCGACATTTTGATACAGGCGCACCGGCTCCAGCAGAGGTCGCAGTGGGTCAACCCGACGGCTTTCATAGCGTTTGTTAACATCGAGCCAGAACTCCGAGGCGGCTTGTTCAATGTCGCCCAGATGCATAAACACCGCTTGCTCAGGCAGATAGTCAAAAATCGTGGCGACCTGCTCATAAAACAACGGCAAATAATATTCGATACCCGCCGGCCAGTTGCCCCGGGTAACCTGCATATAAATGGAATCCTGTTCGCTGCTCGCGCCAAAGGTCTCGCGATACGCAATCCGAAAACGCTCTATGTCTTCGTCATTGGTGGGGAATTCATGGGCCGGTAACAGGTCGATTGACTTGATCTGCTCGCTGGAGCGCTGGGTTTCAATATCAAACAGGCGAATACTGTCGAGTTCATCATCGAAAAAGTCGAGCCTGAATGGCGTGGTGCTGCCCATCGGGAACAAGTCTATGATAGAACCGCGCACGGCAAATTCGCCGTGCTCCATCACCTGTTGCACATTGCGATAACCGGCCTGTGCCAGTGTTTCTTTGAGCTTCTGTGCATCCAGCGAGTCACCGACTTTAAACTGTAAGGCATTGCCGTAAATAAACTCCGGCGGTGCGGTGCGTAACATCAAAGTCGACACAGGCAGCAGTAATACGCCTTGATGTTGCTGGCGCAAAGAGTTCAGACTGGCAAGACGCTGCGAGATAATGTCCTGGTGCGGCGAAAAGTGATCATAAGGTAAGGTTTCCCAGTCGGGAAAAACATGGACTTTGTCTTCGCCCAGCAAGTAACCCAGCTCAGTCTCCAGGCGCAGCGCGCTTGGCGTGTCGGGGGTGACGACCACAACCAGTGCATCATGTTGTCTGACGCCCTCACTGATGGCAATGGACATGCTGCTACCGACCAGCTGGCCCCAATGGATTTTATCCTTTTGTGATTTGACCCAGGGAAGTTTGCTCCACTGCGCTGTTGCCATTCATATACTCCTGTTACTGCACGTTGTTTTTATTACACTGTGTTTTATTCAATGCGCTTTTGCGATGATAAAACAGAACGGCCTGACTGAGTGTCGAGGCCGTTTGATGGGATGATTTAGTCCCGATAGATTTTGCAAAGATCCTGATAGTGGTCAATGCGACGATCTCTCAGGTACGGCCAGATGCGTCGTACCGACTCGCTGCGGCTCTGGTCTAATTCAACCACCAGAAGCTGCTCTTCAGACTCGCTGGCGTGTGCCAGTAGTTCACCCTGAGGCCCGGCAACAAAAGAGTTACCCCAGAACTGGATCCCCTCGCTTTGGGCGCTTGGATCGGTTTCGTGGCCAACGCGGTTGACACTTAACACTGGCAGGCCATTAGATACGGCATGAGCGCGCTGTGCGATCATCCAGGCATCGCGCTGACGAATTTGCTCGTCCTTATCATCGCGCGGATCCCAGCCAATGGCGGTCGGGTAGATCAACATGTCAGCACCGGCCATCGCCATTAAGCGTGCGCCTTCGGGGAACCATTGATCCCAGCATACCAGTACACCCAGTTTACCGACTGAGGTTTGAATTGGGGTAAAGCCCATGTCGCCCGGTGTAAAGTAGAACTTTTCATAAAAGCCCGGGTCGTCGGGAATGTGCATTTTACGATATTTACCGGCAATGCTGCCGTCGGCTTCGAAGACGACCGCCGTGTTGTGATACAAGCCGGTTGCGCGTTTTTCGAAAAGCGAGGCAACGATCACCAGGTTCAGCTCTTTGGCAAGCTGGCAAAATAGGTCTGTACTTGGGCCTGGTATGGTTTCTGCCAGGTCAAAAAGGTCGGTGTCCTCGGTCTGGCAAAAATACAGGCTGCGATGAAGCTCCTGCAATACCACAAGTTTAGCGCCCTGGGCCGCCGCATCGCGGATCCCCGCAATGGACTTGCCCAGGTTGTTTTGTAGATCTGCACTATTGCTGTGCTGAACCAGTGCGACTTTTAACGTGTTGTTGCTCATTAAAATTTAGTCCTGTTTTAAAAATCCGGCGGGTAGCTGCATCGTAATACAGTGCAGGCTGCCAAACTGATGAATAATAGGCAGGCAGTCAATGCCAATCACGGTACGTTCCGGGTGAGCGCTTTGCAATTGAGTTAGCGCTTGGGCGTCGTTGTCATCGCCATATAACGGCATCAAAACGGTGTCATTGATGATCAGATAATTCGCATAGGTGGCAGGTAAACGGTCACCTTCATCGTTAAAGACCGCTTTGGGCCAGGGCAGGGCAACCAGGTTGTATGGCTGACCTTGGGGTGTGCGGAACGACTTAAGTTGTGTTTCCATGGCGCTCAGGGCCGCATAATGCTCATCCTGCGGGTCATCACAGCTGACATACACCAAAGTATCGTTGGGTGCAAAGCGCACAAGCGTATCAATATGGCTGTCGGTATCATCACCTGCCAAAAAACCATGGTCGACCCACAGAAACTGTTTTGCTCCCAGTATGTTACTTAACTCATGCTCTAGTTCGGTTTTGCTCAGGTGCGGATTACGGTTTGGATTGAGCAAACACTCAGAGGTGGTTAGCAGGGTACCTGCTTCGTCAATTTCAATACCGCCGCCTTCGAGTACCAGCTCTATGCGCTCATAGTGGTTTGCAGGGTTGACGACTTGAGCCTGAAGCTGCGCGTTTATCTGATTATCCAGCTCGGCGGCAAACTTATTGCCCCAGCCATTAAAGGTGAAGTCTTTCACAGACAGCTTACCCGATGCGTCACGCGTGGTGAGTGGGCCATGATCGCGGGCCCAGGTGTCATTGCAGGGCGCATCCACGAACACAATTTGCGTTATGTCGACGTCCGCTGCAATCAGCACTTTGGTTATGTGTGCTCTGAGCTCGCTGTTGTGCGCCACAATAACCACTTTCTCAACCTGAGAGATGTGCTGACATAAAGCGATATAAACGGGTTCAACCTGGGGTAAAATATCTGCCCAGTCGGTATCTCGATGTGGCCAGGTGAGCATCACCGCATCTTGCGGCGCCCACTCAGTTAAAAGTGTAAAACTCATGGTGTTATCAATCAAAATTAGTAGACGACTAGTTTAGCACTGACAGCTTGGCTGTCAGCTATTTTGTTCGTTTTCGTCAGGCGACTGACGCTTTTTTAGCTGCCGGGTTTGGGCGTGTAAACTGGCTCGGACCAGCAGTTCCTGATCGTTATCGCGGATCTGAGTAAAAGCCAGGGTATAGCGAAAGCCCGAGTCCACGGTTTCTTTGTCTATGACCTGAGCATAACAAAAGATGGCACTGGCTTCGTGCTGCAAAAAAACTTTAGTCCTGAAATCCTGACCTATCTCATAGTCCTGCTCAAGCGTTGCGGTAATGCCGCCGCCGCCGTAACTGTCGCATCTTAGCAGCTCGTCTTCAGGTTGCTCTGTGGCCAGAATATGACTCATGATCAGGTCGATTTTACGCGACTGAGCTTGCAGGTAGGCGGCCAGGTCGCTGGCCACATCCCCCAGGTTGCGCAGTGGCCGCAGCGCATTTAAGTCCAGCTCATTGATTTCATTTGCCAGTCTGAACAGCGGCGGAATGGCTGCCTCCAGCTGTGCCTGGCTCTTTGGTACCATGTTGGCATCTACCGGGTACAAATTGATTTGGTTTGATTCGGCAATCTGGAAATATTGCTCGAATGTCTCTTTAAGGTCGCTATGCATATGCCGAAATGCTACTGATACTGTCTTTATATCCATATACTAGCGAGTTTTAACCGCACTCGCTAGTATTATGCTGTGGCAAAATCAGACTCTGAACTGTTCTAACATATTTTCCTGCTTGGCAATTTTCTCTACCTGAGACTGCATGGTGTGATCAACGGCCTTGGCTTCATCAAATACGGTGTCTGACAGGTTGCGAATTTGCGAGGCATTATTATTCACTTCTTCTACCACATGTTTTTGTTCGCTGATCATATCTGCAATACTGACGTTTAAATCAACAATGCTTGCTATAGACTGGCGGATCGACTCAAGGGCTTCTCGGGTATCATTGGCTTTGCTAACCGACTTCTCCACAATACTCTGGCTTTGATTCATGACCCCAACGGCACTTTGCGCACCACTTTGCAGTTGATCTATCATGGCTTTGATTTCAGTTGTTGCTTCCTGAGTACGCTGTGCCAGAGTTCTGACCTCATCAGCCACAACGGCAAACCCGCGACCAGACTCGCCAGCACGGGCGGCCTCAATGGCAGCGTTGAGTGCCAGCAGATTGGTTTGTTCAGCAATCCCATTGATGACAGACAGGATTTGCTCAATGCCGGACGACGACACTTCCAGCTCGGCAACTACATCGACTGCTCGCTTGATTTGTGCAGACAGCTCAGCAATGGCATCGGTTGACTCCGCTACTATGGCTTCACCATTACTGGCGAGGTTGTCAGTGTTTTGTATGGCATCCGCCGCTTGTTGCGCGGTATTGGCAACTTGTTGCTCAGTACTCGACATGTTGCCCGTAGCAGTTGTCAGGGTATTGAGGGCGTTAAGTTGTTCCTCGATGGCCATCGTTGCCTGATTTGCACCAGTTGATGTCTGACGAGCGTCCTCTAACACTTCATGACCAAGTTGTTGTATATCCGCAATGAGGTTTTGCAGACGGGAAGTAAAGCGATTGAAGTTTTCTGCCAATGAGGCAAACTCCGGTTCGTTAGAGGCCTGGAGTCGGACCGTCAGGTCAGCATGGCCTTGAGCGATGTTGGCCATGGCTACGTTAATGTCTTCAAGAGGTTTGAGTAGCAAGTTGATAACCAAAGAAAGTACAACTATCGCTGCTATTACGGCGATAATCGAAAACAACGTCGCGTCCTGAGCCATGATATCTACCGCACTAAACACTTTATCTTTTTCCAGTGCCACACCGACATACCAGTCCAGCCCCTCTACATCTTTAAAGGTGACCAGATAGGTGCGGTTGTTCATCTCCACTTCCTGTACCGTTTGTGATACCCGAGTACGGCCTAAAAACTCACTAGCCTGCTGGCCATTTAGCTCTGTATCAGGGTGGGAGATAATGGTGCCGTCCTTACTGACCATAAAAGCAAAGCCGGAATCGAATAGTGCGAATGAGTTAATCATATTTCCGAGCTTGGCCAGGCTGACATCAAAAAAGATAGCGCCATGGAAACGGCCGGCTTTTTTAACGGGTGTGCCCACAGACACCACAATTTCTTTGGTGACTGAATCGGCATAAGGTGCGGTCACAATCAGCTGATTAGCTTGTTTGGCGCCGGCAAACCACGGACGCACCCGTGGGTCCCACGTAGGGCCCGGATCCCAACCGGGATCGCTGGCCACATAGTTGCCGGTAGCATCTTCACCATAGCCTATCAGTAAAAATGTTTCTTTCAGCTTTGGCTGAGAAATCAGTGGCAGGGCATCTTGCAATGTATCGCTTTGTTCCACAAGGCCGGTGGTAAGGACCGCCAAATCAATGGCACCTTGCATTTGCGAGGTCACCGTATTACTGATCCCCTGAATGATTTCTCCCACACTATCATTGACTTGTTGTTGTAGGTTATCTTTCAGTAAAAAATACTGTTTGAGCGATAGTAGTAACAGGGCCAGAAAGAGCACTGAGGCTGAAACGGCTATTACCTTAAATTTGAACTTCACAGGCATATCTCCTAACTGCTTCCCTCTATAAAGGTAAATCATTGACGGAAACTTTCAATTATTTAGGTATTTAAATCTAAATAAGGGCTTTGGCCTTAAAACAGGGGCGAGCCATTAAAGTTTTGTTCATAACAATATGGCTACATTTAATTGTGAATATGGCAATAAAGAGGTTTGGGTATGTTACACAAAGTATATGGACTGGCATTGGCTTCGGCATTTATGGTTGCCTGTGGTGGCAGTGATAGCAATAGCGGCTCTGGCACTAAGACGAATGTACAGTCAGAAGAAAAAACGACATTTTCTTTAGGGGTGTCGGATGCAGCCGTTAACAACGTGTCCGAAGTTAACCTGGTATTCAAAGAAGTCATTTTGCAAGGCACCACAGGTACGACAACCCGCTTTGAAACGCTGGATGAGTCTGGTAATCCACAAAAAGTGAACTTACTGGCCTATCAGGGCAGCAGCACTTTTGAGCTGATAGCAGATACTGAGATCGACCCCGGTGACTATGAATGGATGCGTGTCACTGTGGTCAATGGTGTTGAAGGCGAAGTAAGCGAGATGCGCTCTCATGTTGTATATGAGGATGAAAGTCGGGCTGCATTGGCTGTAAAGCGCAAAGGCAACGATGGTGAAGGTGAAATCCAGATCAATTCTGTGCTGGTTAACCAGGGGGAAAATGACTATGTGCTTGAATTTGATTTGGGTAAAGCCCTGGTTAAAACAGGTAACAGCAGCACGGTATATTTAAAGCCGACCGCAGTCCGGCTGGAAAATCAGGCGCTGGTATTTGATATTTCCGGTACCGTAACGGCCGATCTGCAAACAGCCTGTATTGCCGATAACTCTGGTCTGGCCCCGGCTGTGGGTGGTTTCAAACAGGTGGTATATCTGTATAGCCAAACTCAGGGTGAGCTTATGGATGTTCAGGAAGATGGCAGTGGACCTATGGCAACGGCCGTACTCAATCAGCAAGGTCAGTTTGAGATAGGCTTTGTACCCGCAGGAGACTATCAGATTGCTTATTCCTGCCTGGGGCACCTGGATGATCCTGAGTCTGTAGACGCTACATTTACACTGTACTCCACACAATCGGTGTCTGTGAATCAGGATACGGAAGTGACTTTCTCAGAATAACCGAATATCACTTTATCGATAGACCTGCTCCGGCCAGCCCGGAGCAGGTTTATTCACCCCAGAGTTCATCCAGTTCTTCATCAGACATTGCCAGATAATCCATCACATCATCTTTGATTACCTGCCACTCGGGGTTTTGTTCGCTTATAGGGTTGGTAGACAAATAGGTTTTATGGCGAGCGATCTTCAGAATAGACAGCAGATCGTTGCCAAGACTATCCAGCTCTCCCGAAGTAAGAATGCCGTCGACATCGTGTTGATAGTAAATCACGTTAATCACTATCTTTGGCAGACGCCATTGCTGCGCCAGTAAAGCGCCGATGGTTCCGTGACTGGTATGATATTGTGCAAATTCAAACTGACTGGCTTCGGTCCATCCATCGGATTGCGCTTTGTCCAATACACTCTGATAGTCATCAAAGTGCTGACATAAGATCGGAATACCGACGCCATGAAACAAACCAAGCATGTAGGCATGATTGGCCAGTGCCGGGCGGTTAAGCCGATTGCAGATGACGGACGCATGCTGTCCTATCTCTGACTGGGTTTCCCAGAAATCACTGAGTGCTGGTGGCAAATCAACAGAAGATTTTAAAGCAACCGCTTTAACCAGGGGTATGAGGCGCTTCAGGCCCAGGATCATCACTGCCTGTTCAATAGAGTCGATTTCGCGTGAGCGTCTGAAAGCGGCTGAATTTACCACCTGTAAAATGGCAGCACTGATCGCCACATCGCTTTGCAATACTTCAGAAATTCTTGTGATATTGGGCTCGGGTTGCTTGGCTTCTTCAGAAAATTGCAGCAATGCCTGGGGGCGAGGAGGGATACTGACCGTTTTTAAAATGAGTTTTTCTTGTTGAGTGAGGGAAATGGCCATGCAGCACTACCTTTACGACTGACTATTATACAAAGATAGTCAATAATCTGTGATGCAGGCAACTCTGTGTGGCGAGGCGAAAGGCAAAAAGCCCCGCATCAGCGAGGCTTTTGAAACACTGAGCGTGTCTGTTATACGTTAGCAAGCGCCGAGCGTGCGTCTACGTATTCCATGTTGAACCCTTCAGCCACTTCTTTACACGTGATCTGACCTTTGATGACATTCAGACCATTCAGGAAGTGCTGATCAGCAAGCAGGGCTTCTTTATAACCCAGGTTGGCAAGCTTGATGATATAAGGCAGAGTTGCATTGTTCAGTGCGAACGTAGAAGTACGTGGTACGGCACCTGGCATGTTAGCAACACAGTAGTGAACTACGTCGTCAACAATGTAAGTAGGCTCTGCGTGTGTAGTTGCTTTAGAAGTGGCAATACAACCACCCTGGTCGATAGCAACGTCAACAATGGCAGCGCCTGGCTTCATTGCTTTGATGTGATCCGCAGTCACCAGCTTAGGTGCAGCAGCACCCGGGATAAGTACGCCACCGATAACCAGGTCAGCTTCCAGAACGTGTTTCTCAAGCGCATCAGCCGTTGAGTAGATCACTTTTGCCTGGCTGCCGAACTGAGCGTTCAGGCTGCGCAGTACGTCGATGTTACGGTCAAGGATAGTAACGTCAGCGCCCAGACCAACCGCCATTTGTGCAGCGTTACGGCCAACCATACCACCACCGATAACAACCACTTTAGCAGGCTCAACGCCTGGTACGCCGCCAAGCAGCATGCCACGACCTTCGCGAGACTTTTCAAGCGCCTGAGCACCAGCCTGAATAGACATACGGCCAGCTACTTCTGACATAGGCGCAAGCAGAGGTAGGCCGCCACGTGCGTCAGTCACAGTTTCGTATGCAATACAGATTGCGCCGCTCTTAACCAGGTCTTCTGTCTGAGGCAGATCAGGGGCCAGGTGAAGGTATGTGAACAGGATTTGGTCTTCACGTAACATCGCGCGCTCAACAGCCTGTGGCTCCTTCACTTTTACGATCATGTCCGCTTCTTCAAAAACCTGTGCTGCCGTATCACGGATCTCAGCACCGACCTGAATGTAGTCTTCATCTGTGAAACCAATACCGATACCGGCATTTGTTTCTACTATTACCTGGTGGCCGTGATTAATCAGTTCACGAACACTTGCTGGAACCATACCAACACGGTACTCGTGGTTTTTTATCTCTTTAGGTACACCAATAATCATAACAATTCGCCTCAATTAAGAACGGGGTAAAAATTTTCGACCATTATAAATATGGTTTGCTAGTATGTCCTACCTTTTTTGGTATAATTGGCAGTTAATAACACTGTATTAAGTAATTATTCAGGGTAATAAACTGATCATGCATACTCAGTTAGATAGAACCGATAGAAAGATTTTAGTTGAACTGCAAAAAGACGGACGAATTTCTAATGTAGAATTGGCCAGAAGGATTGGGCTCAGTGCTACACCATGCCTGGAGCGGGTCAAAAAGCTCGAACGTGAAGGCTATATAAAAGGTTACAAGGCAGTCGTAGATCCGGCAAAGCTGGGCCAGGGGCTGCTGGTGTTTGTAGAAGTCACGGTTAACAAAAACTCGCCTGACGTATTTGACCGGTTTAATCAGGCGGTAAAGCAACATGACGAGATTATTGAATGTCACCTGGTATCCGGCAACTTTGATTACCTGTTGAAAACCCGGGTAACGGATATGTCAGAGTATCGAGGGGTGTTGGGTGAGATACTGTTAAAATTGCCCAGCATTAGTGAAAGCCGTACCTATGTTGTTATGGAAGAAGTCAAAGGAGAGCAAGGTGAAGTGATAAAACCTTGTGCACCCTAAGGAATTTCTTGCTAAGGTGTGCAAAAAGTCATGTTAGAATTAACGAAACAGTATTTAGGTATTACATAATGCGCTTAAATGGTATTCAGCGCCTGCTGGAGACTGGCCTGATCATCAGTACGGCGGCAGCAATTTTTACGCTGTGCGCACTCATCAGCTTTGATCCGGCCGATCCCGCCTGGACGCAAACAGGCGAGTTTATCAAGGTTAATAACATCACTGGTGCTGCCGGTGCCTGGGTTGCGGATATTCTATTACTCAGTTTTGGTTGGCTGGCCTTTCTGGTACCTGCTTTTATCCAGCTGTTCGGCTACTTATTGTTCAAAAAACCACACAAATTATTGCAGCTGGATTATACCACCCTGGGGCTGAGACTCATTGGTGGTACCTTGTTTATCACCTCTGCCAGCGCCATCAGTAGTATTAACTTTGATGATATTTACAATTTTTCTTCCGGTGGGGTAGTGGGGGATGTGGTCGCCAGTGCCATGATGCCTGCGTTTAACTTTACCGGCACCACTATCCTATTATTGTGCTTTTTCTTTGCTGGCTTGACGCTGCTAACCGGCGTTTCCTGGGTTGAGTTTGTTGACTATATCGGCGAAAAGGTGGTGGCGTTTTGTAAGTGGTGTTTTGCCAAGCTCAAGCAGCGCACTGAAAGTCAGCCGGATATCCCTTCAGTGGAAGTTGATGTACCACAAGCGATAGCAGAGACTACCTCGAACGCCGCAGCGACACTGGGTGAAGCCGAAGAACAACAAGCTGAAGAACCCGCGAGCATGCCTGCAATAGAAAATACTGTACCGAGCACGAAGCCAGCCGGGGAGCCACAAGATGAGTCAGCAGAACTTGAAAAGAGCAAACCTAAAAAGCTTAAAGACAGGTTGTTTGGTACTAAATCAGGCGCTCAGCGCGAACTTGTGGTAAATCACGCTCAAGAGACTGAAAAAACGATGCCTGATAGCGACGATATTGCCGTCGCGCCCAGTGTTTTTGATGAGCTGGACGATATTTTAGAACAGGAAATTAATTTCTCAGCGGTTGATGATGAGGCGTTTGATACGGTCGCGGCACTTAATGCGCTTGATGATACGCCGGCACCTGCAGAGACCACAGTGGTGTCACCAGCAAGGCCTTTAAAACCCAATGAAAAGTCGGCATCGGGCTATCAGCCGCCACCGACTGCAAAAGAGCAGTTCGAGGCGTTGCTCGAAGCCGAGCCACCGAAAGAACCATTGCCGTCCCTTGATTTGCTCGACAGGCCCGATAAAGCGAAAAACCCAATTTCGGAAGAAGAGCTAGAGGCGGTGTCTCGGCTTGTTGAAGCTAAGCTGTTGGATTTCAATATTCAGGCAAAAGTGATGGGAGTTTACCCAGGCCCAGTTGTTACCCGTTTTGAATTGGATCTGGCACCGGGCATTAAAGTTGCTAAAATCACCGGCCTTGCAAAAGACCTGGCACGTTCGTTGTCTGCGGTCAGTGTGCGCGTGGTTGAAGTGATCCCGGGTAAAACATACGTGGGCCTTGAACTGCCCAACAAGAACCGTGAAATAGTACGGTTATCAGAAGTGATCAATGCCCCTAAGTTTGAGCAGAATCCATCACCATTGACTATGGTACTGGGTAAAGACATCGCGGGTCAGCCTGTGGTGGCCGACTTGGCCAAAATGCCACACCTGCTGGTGGCAGGAACAACCGGTTCAGGTAAGTCAGTGGGCGTTAATGTGATGATATTAAGCTTGCTATACAAGTCGCCGCCAGAAGATGTGCGGATGATCATGATTGACCCGAAAATGCTTGAGTTGTCGGTCTATGAAGGTATTCCGCACTTGTTATGTGAGGTAGTGACCGACATGAAAGAAGCGGCTAATGCACTGCGCTGGTGCGTAGGTGAAATGGAACGCCGCTATAAATTGATGTCGGCCCTGGGGGTACGAAATCTGAAGGGTTATAACCAGAAAATCCTCGATGCCAAAGAAGCTGGCCATCCTATTCTGGATCCGCTGTTTAAGGATACGGATGGTATGGCAGACGAGCCCGAGGAGCTCGATAAGCTGCCAAGTATTGTCGTGGTGATTGACGAATTTGCTGACATGATGATGATTGTCGGCAAAAAAGTAGAAGAGCTGATTGCCCGGATCGCACAAAAAGCGCGTGCTGCCGGTATTCACCTGGTGCTGGCAACCCAGCGTCCTTCAGTTGATGTGATCACGGGTTTGATCAAAGCCAACATCCCAACCCGGATGGCGTTCCAGGTATCGAGTAAAATTGACTCGCGCACAATTTTGGATCAGCAAGGCGCCGAAAACCTGTTGGGTATGGGTGATATGTTGTATCTGCCACCGGGTACCAGCGTCCCAATTCGTGTGCATGGCGCGTTTGTAGACGACCATGAAGTGCATGCCGTGGTGAGCGACTGGAAAGCGCGGGGTAAACCCAACTATATCGAAGACATCTTGTGTGGAGAGGCCACAGAAGATATTTTACTGCCAGGCGAGACAAGTGAGGGTGAAGACGAGGAGTCGGATCCGCTCTACGATGAAGCGGTGGCATTTGTGATTGAAACTGGCAAGGTGTCGGTCTCAAGTGTTCAGCGCAAGTTACGCGTTGGTTATAACCGCGCGGCTCGTCTGGTCGAACAAATGGAAATGTCCGGCGTAGTTAGTGCGCCCGGACACAATGGTGCCAGAGAAGTCCTGGTGCCCAAAGGTGGAGCGAATTAATGAAGTTACAACCACTTATTCTGGCCCTGTGTGTTATCGGGGCAACGCCTGCTGTCTATGCGGCGCAAGCAACAGGCAATCAGCCCGTGAGTGTTGCTGCTCAGTCATTAAAAGATAAATTAAAGGGACTGGAAAGTTTTCGGGCTCAGTTTGAACAAAGTGTGATTGACCACGAGGGTCATCTGATCCAATCAGGTAAAGGTGAAATCGCTTTGCAATATCCAGCTAGAATACGCTGGCAGCAAAGTGAACCCGATGAGACTCTGCTGGTTTCGGATGGGTTTCGCACAGTCTATTTCGATAGTTTTGCGGAGCAAGCAACGATCCTAAATACGCTTGGGCTGATTGATACCACCCCCTTTGTGTTGTTAACCACACAAGACCCAAAGCAATGGCAAAAGTACCAGGTTGCTGAGATTGCCGGTGGCTATCGGATAGAGCCTGTTCAGTCGGGGGCCCAGGTGGAGCGATTGGACGTTTTGTTTACTGACGGTGGGCTGAAAATAGGTCAGTTAAACGTGACAGATTCATCGGGCCAGATCTCCAGTTTTAAGTTCAGCAATGCGCAGGTCAATGTACCAATCGATGCAGCGCAGTTTAAGTTTGTGATCCCAGAAGGGGTGGTCGTCGACGACCAGACGCAAAGTGACTAACCTGGGATTTGATTTTGCGCCCGATGTTAGGCCTCTGGCTGCGAGAATGCGCCCAACCGATCTTGGCGGCTATATAGGCCAAAGCCATATTTTGGGTGCTGACAGCCCGCTGCGCCGTGCAATTACTCAGGGGCGTTGTCACAGCTTGATTCTGTGGGGTCCTCCGGGGGTGGGCAAAACGACGCTTGCTGAAATCATTGCACACCATGCGAATGCTCAATTGTGTAAGCTATCTGCTGTCACTGCCGGTGTGAAAGAGATCCGTGAGCAGGTGCTTGATGCTAAGAACCGTCTCAGCCAAAGTGGCATGCGAACCATCTTGTTCGTCGATGAAGTCCATCGTTTTAATAAGTCGCAGCAGGATGCATTTTTACCCCATATTGAAGATGGTACCTTTATCTTCATTGGGGCAACCACAGAGAATCCTTCTTTTGCTTTAAATAATGCGATTCTGTCCCGTGCACGGGTCTACACTCTTAAACCGCTTAGCCTTGCCGAACTGGCTCAGGTGCTGTGTCAGGCACTGGCACAGGATCAAGAGCTCAGCCGCCAGCAGATCACCTTGAGTGAGACTGGTATAGATGCATTGTCACGTGCCGCAGACGGTGATGCCAGAAAAGCGCTAAACCTGCTTGAGCAGGCCACGGACTTAGGTGCCAACGGGGATGGGCAAGTTGTGATTGACGAAACCGTGCTAAAACAGGTTTTACCGTCGCATCTGGCGAAATACGACAAGGGCGGCGATATCTTTTACGACCTGATCTCGGCGTTTCATAAATCAGTACGGGGCAGTGATCCGGATGCTGCGTTATACTGGTATTGTCGGATCCTTGCCGGTGGCGGCGACCCGCTCTACGTAGCCAGGCGCTTGCTCGCGATCGCCACAGAAGACATTGGCAATGCAGACCCACGAGCCATGCAAGTGGCACTAAATGCCTGGGACATCTATCACAGAGTGGGCCCCAGTGAAGGAGAGCGTGCTATAGCGCAGGCGACGATTTATCTGGCCAGTGCAGCCAAAAGTAACGCAGTTTATATGGCGTTTAATCAGGCTAAACAGGATGCCGCCAGTGATCCCGACTTTCCGGTGCCGGAACATCTGCGCAATGCGCCCACTAAACTGATGAAAGAGCTGGGCTTTGGTGAAGAATATCGCTATGCGCACAATGAACCAGGGGCGTTTGCCGCCGGAGAGTGTTATTTTCCTGCGGATATTCAGCAGCGCCGTTACTATGAGCCCAGCGACAGAGGCCTTGAAAAGCAAATTTCTGAAAAGCTGCGTTACCTGCGCTCATTGAATGAACAAAGTGCGCAAAAGCGCTATCAAGGTGAAGACGAGCACTGATGGACTTGCTTAAAACTTACCTGATGATTGCAACTGGTGGCGCATTTGGTGCCTGTCTGCGCTTTTTTATTAGTGATATCGCCCTAAAACTCTTGGGTAAGGGATTCCCTTTTGGCACGTTGACCGTTAATATTCTGGGTTCACTGTTGATGGGCATTCTCTACGGATTAATTGATAAGCAGATCATAGAAGTATCACCGGCCAAAAGTTTGGTTGGGATTGGCTTCTTGGGTGCTTTAACGACATTTTCTACCTTTTCGATGGACTCTTTGCTGTTGCTTCAGCAAGGTCAGATAGTGAAAATGGTACTGAATATAGTGTTGAATGTCGTGATGTGTATTTTCATGGCCTGGATAGGCCTGTGCTTAGTCATGCAAAAAGGTTAAAAGAACAAACTATGTTAGATGCAAAGTATTTACGCCAGGACATTGAGGAAGCAGCAGCGCGTTTGAAAAAACGCGGCTTTGAGCTTGATGTGACTGCTATTAATGCGCTGGAAGAAAAACGAAAAACACTGCAAACCAAAACACAGGAGCTGCAAAGCGAGCGCAACAGTCGCTCCAAAGCAATAGGCCAGGCCAAGGCTAAAGGGGAAGACGTTCAGCCATTACTGGACGCCGTTGCCGATCTGGGCGACCAGCTTAGCGCAGCAAAAAAAGAGCAAGATGATGTATTGGCTCAGTTGCAAGATATTGCAGCAACGTTACCTAACCTGCCGGCCGAAGACGTCCCGGTTGGTGCTGATGAAAATGAAAACGTTGAGATCAGCAAATGGGGCGAGCCTAAAACTTTCGATTTTGAAGTTAAAGATCATGTTGATCTGGGTGAAGCGCTGGGTAAAGGCCTGGACTTTGAAACGGGCGTTAAGCTCAGCGGGTCACGTTTTACTGTTATGCGTGGTGGTATTGCGCGTCTGAATCGCGCATTGTCACAATTTATGCTGGATACGCACACAGATAAAAATGGTTACACTGAGATGTGCGTGCCTTACCTGGTTAACAAAGCAAGTCTTTATGGTACTGGCCAGCTGCCTAAATTCGCAGAAGACCTGTTTCATACAGAGGCGCTGAGTGAAGATCAGGATGGTTACAGCTTGATCCCAACCGCAGAAGTCCCACTGACCAACTGTGCACGTGACGAAATCTTCGACGAAAAAGAGTTACCTGTTCGTATGACAGCGTATACGCCATGTTTCAGAAGTGAAGCCGGCAGTTATGGTCGTGATACCCGTGGTCTTATTCGTCAGCATCAGTTTGACAAAGTAGAACTGGTTCAACTGGTCAAGCCTGAAGATTCAATGGCCGCGTTGGAAGAGCTGACAGGTCACGCAGAAGGTATTTTGCAGGCGCTGGAGCTACCTTATCGTAAAGTGGTACTGTGCACCGGTGATATGGGCTTTGGTGCAGCGAAAACTTACGACCTGGAGGTCTGGTTACCGGCACAAAACACTTATCGTGAAATCTCTTCTTGCTCAAACATGCAGGATTTCCAGGCTCGTCGCATGCAGGCGCGTTTCCGTCGTGCAGGTGAGAAGAAGCCTGAGTTGCTGCATACACTGAATGGTTCTGGTCTGGCAATTGGCCGTACCCTGGTGGCAATATTGGAAAACTATCAACAAGCAGATGGCTCTATTGTGGTACCAACCGTACTTAGACCTTACATGGGCGGTCTTGAAAAAATTCAGTAACGCACTTAACGCATTGATCTAAGGCCGCATTCCTGCGGCCTTTTTTATTACAAATTAATGAATGTTTTTTTACGCCAGTAATAGGGTAAATAATTCATGATAGGCAGTTAGCTGGATTGAAATATCCCTTTTTGTTCTATTTTATGTATTTAATTGTCTCTTTAGCATTTTCAACTTTCTTCGCTCATCGCCAGCATGTTGCATGTCAAAACAATATATGATTTATTGTTTTTGAAGGTTTGGCCAATCCTGAATTAGTCGACGTGTGTCTGGCAAAAAAGTGCATTCGCAGTCGACCGTTGTTTAACCATATGCAATAGTAAAAATGTTAGTAGTTAAGTGAAATTCGAGCTATCGGCTGCCAGTCAGCCTGCGGCGGAGCACTGAATCAAATTGTACAGAGGACATTGTCGTGTTTCGTACGGATTGATATTTACGAATTTATTAACTATTTATTAAATGTGGATGTCGTAACGACGAAAGCAACTCGAAAAATATGAAGGTGAGGAATTTACCTATGAAGAGACAGAAAAGAGACCGTTTAGAAAGAGCACATGCCCAGGGATTCAAAGCAGGTTTAGCGGGCCGGTCCAAAGATTTATGTCCATATCAGCAAGTAGAGCACAGATCAGAATGGTTGGGGGGATGGCGAGAAGCCATAGATAACCGCAACATGTACAAAACTTAAATTCCTATAAAATATCTAATGACTAAGCAATGTCAAAAGCCCCTGTCCAGGGGCTTTGTTTTTTTCATCAATACACTTAATGAAAATGAATTGGTACAAATTAGAATGCGCTGGTGTCCTGGAACAGACCTACTTTTAAGTCTTTTGCCTCGTAAATAACACGACCGTCTACTTCTACCGTGCCATCAGCCAGACCCATAAAGAGTTTACGCTTGATAACCCGCTTCATATCTACGCGATAAGTGACTTTCTTTGCGGTTGGCAGGATCTGACCGGTGAATTTAACCTCACCCACACCCAGCGCTCGACCCAGCCCCGGACCACCTGACCAGCCCAGGAAGAAGCCAACGATTTGCCACATGGCATCCAGGCCCAGGCAACCAGGCATAACCGGATCACCACGGAAGTGGCAGTCAAAGAACCACAGATCAGGGTTAATATCCAACTCAGCAACAATCTGGCCTTTACCAAACTGACCACCGTCTTCGTTAATCTCGATGATACGATCCATCATCAGCATGTTATCAATTGGCAGACGACAGTTGTTCTCGCCAAACATCTTGCCTTCAGCGCACAGGATCAATTCTTCTTTTGTATAGCTATTTTTTGGTTCCATAATCATCAGTCTTAGTCTTCAATTGACGCTACTTTAGCTTACACTTGTACGCCAAACAACTCTGAACAGTTAATATTTGCCTGCTCTTTGAGCGCTTTAAGTATTTATTTATCAATTTGTGTTACATAGCTTCGTCATTCTTTTACTGTTATCCAAACTGAATGTTGGTTTTGAGTGGACGACAGTCATAAGAAAGCGCAACAACTCGCCTTGCCCGGATAAATGAATGAAAATCATTCAAAGGGGACTTTCGAAACGATAATTTCTTTGTTTCTCGACCTTTCAGGGCGATTTTTGCGTGAAAAATCTTTATAATTGAATCAGTCGTTTTTAATGTTAGCGGAAGTTTATGATCCTTTTTGTAGATGCCTTGACGGTAATTGATTTTTCTTACTTGTGTAGTAAACGAGGCGCCGTAGGCGAGAGCTGGATTGTTGATATGACACTGCATGGCCGGTTAAATGAAGAGTCTATGGTGCTGGACTTTGCCAAAGTAAAAAAGCAGGTCAAAGCCATAATTGATGACACAATTGATCATAAACTGGCCATACCAAGCCAATTGGATTGCAACTATGCTGAGCAAAATGGCAGAGTGAGTTTTGATGGTGAGTTCGATGGTCACCACCTGGCGATGAGTGCGCCAGATGAAGCCGTTTGTATTGTTGAAGGCGAGGCGATCAACGAAGCAAATGTGGTTGCTTTTCTAAAGCAGCAAATTTTGCCTAAAATGCCGGACAATGTAAAAGACGTTGAAATTGAATTACGCCCAGAGCCCAGCCGCAGCTTTTACTACCACTATAGTCATGGTTTGAAAAAGCATGACGGCAACTGTCAACGAATTATTCATGGACACCGCTCTGATCTCGGTATTTACCTTGATGATATCAGTATGCCGCGTTTACAAAAAGAATGGGCTGAGCGCTGGCAGGATATCTACCTGGGGAGCGAAGAAGATCTGGTTGACGAAAGCGCATTACAGTATATCTCTGCTCGCGATAATGATTATACCTTTGCCTATACGGCATCTCAGGGCTATTTTGAACTGGCAATTAGCAAAGCACGTTGTGACTTGATCCCTTGTGACAGCACGGTTGAATGTATTGCAGAATACCTCGCTGGCGAGATTAAAGCGCAGTATCCGGACAGAAAAGTGAAAGTTAGGGCGTTTGAAGGGGTTGGAAAAGGAGCAATAGCTTATGCCTGATTGGCTAAGTAAGGCAAAGAAAACCGCTATCATACTGGCTGGCTTATGCGTTGGTATGGGGTCGAGTAATGCCATTGAGCTTAAAGGATCACTAACCCAAGGCGGTATGGTGATTGCGAAGCTGACAGGCGTGCAATCTGCCAGGCTTAACGATAAAGATTTGGCTATCGCACCAGATGGCAAGTTTGTCTTTGGTTTTGGCCGGGACGCCGGCGTTGAACATAATTTGAGCTGGGTCGACAAAGACGGGCAAACTCATACAAAAACTCTGCTGATAACGTCTCGCGACTATGACATTGACCGTATTACCGGAGTTGAGAAAAAATATGTCTCACCACCAAAGGAAGTGCTGGCTCGGATCCGTAAAGAAGGTGCGCAAGTTAGTGCCGCCAGAAGTAAATTGAGCACTTTACCGTATTTTGATGACCCGGTGTACCGCCCGGCAAAGGGCAGAATATCTGGTGTTTACGGCAGCCAGCGTTATTTTAATGGAAAACCCAGAAGACCCCATTTTGGACTGGATATAGCCAATAAAACGGGCACACCCGTATTAGCGCCGGTATCAGGCAAAGTGGTATTTGCCAACCCCGACCTGTATTACAGTGGCGGAACACTTATTCTGGACCATGGATACGGTATTACCTCTACCTATATACACCTTAACAAGCTACATGTAGAGGAAGGGCAGGTGGTGGAATTAGGGGAGCATATCGCTGATATTGGTGCGACTGGCAGGGTAACCGGCCCACACCTGGACTGGCGTTTTAACTGGTTTAATGAACGCCTGGATCCACAACTTCTTATGATTGATAAACTCGCAACGAAAAGCAGTAAAGAATGACACAAACAGATAAAGACGCAGTAATTGCACAACGAATTAAAGACTCGCAAACCTCAGTGACTAAAACGGTATTTCCTGGGCGCACTAATCACCATAATACCCTGTTTGGTGGCGATGCCTTGGCCTGGATGGATGAGGTCGCGTTTATTGCAGCGACGCGTTTTTGCCGCAAGCCTTTGGTTACCATTTCATCAGACCGAGTTGACTTTAAAGAAGCGATCCCGGCAGGCACATTCGCTGAACTCGTTGCTAATGTAGTCCATGTTGGCAACACCAGTTTGAAAGTTGAAGTGCATATTTTCCTTGAAACCATGCACAAAGACGACAAGCACCTGGCTATTTCCGGCAGCTTTACGTTTGTCGCCGTCGATGATAATCACAGACCCACACCGGTTGTATGTGATCAAATGTTGAATGGGTTTCGCTAATCACTACAAATAGTTCAAAATAATCAGTAATACGACAGGAGTTCTTTGAACTCCATTAACTAGAATGGAACACATCATACTAGTTTTTGTTTTAACCTTAGCTTAGCAACCAAACGTCGTTAAGTAGAACTTACCGAAACTGAGCTGTGTGGTTTATATCTTAAATTCTTTTTCGGATATTCATTAAGCTGGCGTTTCCCGGGAAATTTATGTTGCGTAATAATAGGGCAGATCAATGGATACTCTGTTAAAAGGACTAAAACAGAAAAGGGATCACCTGGAAGGAAGTCATGGAATACCACATCTCAACACATTTACACCTAATTCCGTTAGACATAAAACATGCTACTGCGCTCTTAGAAGCAGTAGACAGTCGTCGCAAGAGTTTGCAAACCTATTTGCCCTGGGTATCGGGGGTCACCGACAGTTGCGGAGCAAAGGCTTACATTTTGGATCGCACACAAACACTTTATGCCAACTACTTTGCCATTATGCGGCAAAACCAGTTCATAGGAGTATTCGCAGTAAAACCCGCTAAAGCCATTCAAACGTACGAAATTGGTTACTGGCTAAGTGAGGCGGGGCGCGGAAAGGCGGTCATCAGCCAGATACTCAAGGTCATGTTACCGCACCTTAAAAAGGTGCATCAAACCCGCTATGTTGAATTTCATTGCCTTGAATTTCATTGCCTTGAATTTAACAATGGGAGTATTAAAATTGCGCAGTGGGTAGGTGCCAAGTTTATTGGGCATTATTCGATGATAATGAAACAGGATATGCCGTCAGTCGTCATGTGTCTTTATCGTGCTCGCTTATAAAATTCGAAGTGATTGTGTGGGAATATTCAAAATTAAATAATTAACAGTTACAATGCTGTGCCTTATTGGATATGCATGTTAGAGGTTAATTGTTGCAGTGTAGCTCACTAAATCTTTAACGAATAGCCTGAATACAATTTGTAGGAAGGCACTCTTTACATGGTTCGTATGAAAAGGAGCATAACCAGGAAGGTATAAGATTAAGCGGTTTTGTGTTTTGCTTAGTGTTAGTTTGATAATTATTAAAAATAAAGGAATTTAGGATAAATTCATGATTAAAAAAATATTACTTTCGTTTAGCTGCGTGCTTGCAGCTTCCAGTTTTGCAGCTAGTGCCAGTGCTAAATGGCATAACTCAAAAATTGATACTTTGTACCCACTTTCTAAAGGCGGTTTTGTTATTGCCTTTGAAACCAATGCACCAGATTGCTCTCAAGCGGTTAATATTTCCAATAAGTATCACTATGTTGAGGTAGATCAAAATGGTATGACCCAGGAAGGTGCAAATAAAATATACTCTCTGGCCTTGATGGCAGCTGCATCAGGCAAGAGCTTAACAGTCAACTATGATAGTGCCACCGATAAGTGTTATATCAACAGAGCATACGTGAAGTTTTAATTTAGCTAGATTTGATGTGTGAGCAAAAGTCGGCCTCCTGCAGGCCGACGTTTCAATTCTATAGCACCATGGCAGCTATCCAGCCAAAGATCAACAGCGGGATATTAAAGTGAATAAAAGTCGGTACGACGGAGTCCCATATATGGTCATGCTGGCCATCCGCATTTAATCCTGAGGTTGGGCCTAGCGTAGAATCAGAAGCAGGCGACCCAGCATCACCCAGCGCGCCGGCAGTGCCAACAAGCGCCACTGTAGCCATTGCTGAAAACCCAACTTCCATCGATAAGGGAACGAACAAAGTAGCAATGATGGGCACAGTTGAGAAAGAGCTGCCTATTCCCATAGTGATCAGCAGACCGACCAGCAAAATCATGGCTGCGGCCAGTGGTTTGTTGTCTCCGACCAAATCGGCACATGCGCTCACCAGGCTGGCAACATCACCTGTTTCTTTCATCACAGACGCAAAACCCTGAGCAGAGATCATAATAAAGCCAATCATCGCCATCATAGCAACGCCCTTGCTAAACACATCCGAGCTTTGATCCCATTTTACAATACCAAACAGACTGAACATCATCACCCCAACCAGACCACCCAGGATCATTGAACCGCTAACGTTTTGCGCAAGCAAAGAGCATACGACGGCCAGTGTACCGGCCATAATCACCTTACGCTTTTCCTGAGCACTAAGCTCTGGCTTATCTGCCGGTTTTTCGTGGCCGGGAGGGGTACCGTGAGTGTAATCGCGGTCTTTTCTATAAGTGATAAAAACCGCAATGATAAGGCCTGCAAGCATTCCAAGCGCAGGGATCACCATCGCATAAGGGACCTGTGTATTAACAATCTCAAGGCCGTTATCAACCAGGTTCTTGTGCAAAATAGAGTATAAATAGATGCCACCAAAGCCATAAGGCAGGACCATATAGGAAGTCGCAAGGCCAAAAGTTAAAATACAGACAATGGCGCGGCGGTCGATATGAAGTTGGTTAAAGATCACTAAAAGCGGTGGGATTAGGATTGGAATAAAAGCAATGTGCACTGGGATCAAGTTTTGAGAAGCAATCGAACAACCTAGAATAATGAGCATAATTAACATGCTCAGTAGCTGGCTGGAGTTTTGTTGACTACCATGGACCAATGACAGCAGTTTATCAGCTAAGATTTGAGTCAATCCGGATTTCGATATTGCAACGGCAAAAGCACCTAACATGGCATAACTGAGCGCAATCTCTGCGCCACCAGAAAGCCCAGAATTAAACGCGTTTAACGTATCCGACAGTCCCAGGCCTGCAGTCAGCCCGGCAACCATTGCACTAATTGTCATCGCAACAATCACATTCACTCTAAATAGTGTCAGGCCGAGCATCAGCAAAACACCAATAATAACAGCATTCATAATATTATTTTTTCGCCCTTTTTATTATTAAACGGCCAAGCGCTTTCATCCTTGTCGCCTCCGATTTGGTTAATTGCGCCCGGGAAAATCTTGATTTTACAAAATATTGATTGAACTCTTCCAGCTCCTGCGACAAGTTAGGATATTGAGACTGTAATATCAGTAGCGCCTTTGCAGGCGTCACTTTATACAGCTCTTCATCTGCAAGTTGACAGATGGCACGATACAGCCTGACTGGTTCGGGTAATTTTGCCACCTGCTTACGTTGCAGATACCAAAAGCGAGCTGCGAATATGGCTATCAGCAACATAAATACACTCAGGGCAGGTAGCAGCTTGTGATATGACCCAAATAAGTCGCGCAACAGCTTCGATTGCTTTTGATGATCAAAGTTCAGCACCCAGCGAGTCCATTGATAGTCAAGCTGTTCAATTTGCAGCCTGAGCCAATTGACCAAGGCCAGATTTGAGTAGCTCATCAGGCTCAGACCCAGGTTATCCTTAAACTCGTCTTCCAGCGCGGTTAGCTCAGACAAGGACCCGCTAAGCCTGTCTGGCGCGACCCAGGCTGTAGGATCAAGACGATACCAGCCTTGTTGCGGGATATAGTACTCTACCCAGGCATGGGCATCATACTGGTAGACACTGTAATAACCGCGCTCTTCATTGTATTCGCCACCCAAATACCCAGATACTAAGCGCGCAGGGATCCCAGCTGCACGTAACATAAAAGCAGCGCTGGCCGCGTAATGACCACAAAACCCTTCTCTTGTCTCAGTTAAAAACATGTCTATACTGTTTCGGTCGCTTATCGTGGGCGGTTTCAGCGAGTAATGAAACCTGTGTCGAACAAAATATTGTTTCATCTGCGCGATGAAGTCTGCGGTATTGTCGGTGGTTGAATCCCACTGCTCAGCCATTGCCTTTGCCAGTGGGTTAATCCCATCAGGCAGGGCTGTATTGAGCTGGTACTGCCAGTGAACGAGGCCCGGTCCAGCGATATGAATGGGTGTGACCTGATATTCCAAACTGCTACTGAGGTGCTTTTGCATAAACAAAGTACCAAATTGATTGGTATTAACGCCTCGCGTGGATGACTTGGCTTGCCCCAGGTTATATAACCAGGTTTTTCCAGAAGCTCTGGCAATAATCGTATAGCTTTCTCCCACAGCTCGGTAAGGTGCCTGAAGTGGCACATCCTGATGTGTTGAAACTCGCCAGCGCTTTCCATCATAGTTGTCGTGGACTAACGTTCGCCAGTAAAATGGTGGATTCATCTGCGCATGATCTGGAAGAATGGCCCGAAATACTAATTCGTCTGAGCGAGATAACTCTGAAATCTCAAACGGATCTATGTCTTCAGAAAGGCCTGTTTGAGTCTTTTTGGCACCGGGGAGCTGCCAAAACGGTGAAACTTTTGGCAGTAGCACGACCATGATCGCAGCCAGAGGCAGCGCGAGGAACAAATGTTTGGCGGCTTGTCTGGTAGCGCTGCGCAGTTCTATGCCGTGTTCAATCCAAAGCATTTGTGCAAGATTGAGCACTAAAAGTACCAGTACGAATAGCAATGACAGGACATTCTGAGAGAAGATGAAGAAACAGGGGTAAACAAAAAAGTTTAGCAACTGTACCGACATTGCCTGTTTTTTTGTTTTTGCCTGAATGGTTTTCAGTGCACACGCACCCAGTAGCAACGAAACGAACATTTCTACAAGGTTAGTAAAGCCTATTGCAACAAAGACCACCAGAATGATGGTAAACGCTAATAAATTAACCAGCTTTTCGGAAGGCCCCTTTACCAGAGCACGGTAAATTACCAGTTTAAACAGTACGATAAGCAACATGGCGCAAGTAAATACAAGTCCAAAGCTATTAAATAGTAAAATGCTGACTAAACCATACAGGAGCGTTGTCACCAGGGTTTGGAACCCAAGAAGTTTGTCAGAAGTCACTCAGTGCCTCCAAACATGATTCCCTGTGTTTGTCTCCGCGACTGACCTTGACCTGAACGGCGTTACTCAGCCGCAGAGCAAATTCATCGCCCTGTTTATCGGCTTCAAGCACCTGATAGCACAATTTAGACAAGCGTGTTTCTTTGCCTCCGTCGTGCTCAGCGTAATCAAAGGTGTGCTGTGAATAATAGCTATCGCCACTATATTGCTTCACCAGCAACTGCTGACTTTTAGCAAAATGGCGCCAGGATATCCGACTTTTGCTTATGCCGGGTCTGAACCGCTCAAGCCCGTCAAAATTTTCGTGGCTCTGTGTGCTTTGATTTATATACTGCCCCTGATCGGCTGTGACTTCTTGCTCACTAAATGTCAGCTGACAGGGTAGTGGAGCAGGGTAGACACAAAATGTTTTGTCGACATTCAGGTAAGTCCACACTCGTACCAGGCCAAATGGGTAGCAGCTGGATAACTTGAGCCTGCCAAGCCGGTAGCGGCCACGGGATCCCGGGTGTAAAAACAGCGACATGACCTGGGCGCCTTGAGAATAGTGACTATAACAATCACTAAAGTCGAATTCCTGGCTGGCAACATCCAGAGAGTAGCATTTGTGTGGCGAGGTGAGTTTTATCATCACTTCCACAGGTTTGGCGGCAAAGTTGTTTTTTACATCCAATAACTGGATCGTCAGGCCATGTAAGTTTAGATATCCGTATATCAGCGCCAGTACCAGAATAAGTAACATCACGTAGGCCACGCCAAGAATGAGATTGTTCTGATAATTGCTACCCAGAATAAAATTGAGGATCACCATGCATAAAAAGAAAGCTCCCTGCCTGGAAGGAACAATATAAATATTGTGGTGTGACAGAGTAATTTGCGCAGCGCTATGCTTACGTCTAATAATGTCAGCCAGCCAGGACTGCAACCAGTCACGGCGCATAACTACAATACAACCGCAACGTTATCAAAAACTCCCTTTACCACATCCTCCAGCTCGTTGGTGGCAATGTTCAGACGGTGACCGGCGACAGCGGCAAATACGGCCTGCACATCATCCGGTAAGGCATAATCTCGCCCCTGAGTCAGCGCATAGGCACGAGTCGCCAGGCCTAACGCAATACTGGCCCGAGGTGAAAGGGGATCGCTAAACTGGCCACTGTAACGTGTGAAGTTCACCAGGTTGATTATATATTGTACGATGGAGTCTGACAGGTTAACTGCGAGCACGGCTTTTTGAAGCGTTGCCAGCGCAGTTAAGTCCAGCACACAGCTCAGCTCATTAAGTGATTGTCGTTGCAGGTTATTGCCCAGGATAAGGCTTTTTTCGGCGTGTTCATCGGGGTAGCCCAAACTGATCCGCAGGAAAAAGCGATCAAGCTGAGACTCTGGCAAAGGATGAGTTCCTGACTGGTGCAGCGGGTTTTGTGTAGCAATAACAAAAAACGGCTCAGGCAGAGGGTGGGTTTTACCATCGACGGTTACCTGACGCTCTTCCATCGCTTCAAGCAAAGCGCTCTGAGTTTTCGGGCTGGCACGATTAATTTCGTCGGCAAGTAATACCTGGCTGAAAATGGGGCCCGGATGAAAATTAAAGCTTTGCTGCGATGTATTGAAGACACTGGATCCGGTAATATCAGCAGGTAACAAATCACTGGTAAACTGAACTCTCTGGTAGCTCAATCCAAGAACATTAGCCAGGCCGTGGGAGAGGGTGGTTTTACCCATGCCTGGCAAATCCTCAATCAGCAGATGTCCTTTACACAGCAAGCAGACAACCGCTAGCCTGATCTGCTCTTCTTTTCCCAGGATCAGCTCAGATAGCTGACTAATGATGTCTTGTGTGGTTTTATTCATGCAATCATTTCGAGTCTTTTCATGACGGAATCGACTTTTTTCGCGTTAAATGGCTTAGCAATAAAGCCTTTTGCACCCAGTTCCCAGGTGTTTTGTACGTTTTCCAGGCTGTTATGGCCAGAGCACATAATGACATGCACATTGGGATAGTTGTCATTAATGTACTCGAGAATTTGTGTGCCATCAGTATCTGGTAGTTCGATATCCAGGAAAATCACATTAGGAGATTTTTCTGCCATCAATGGCATTGCAGATTTGAAGTCTTCTGACTCATAGACTTCTTCAAAACCCAGGTTTTCAAGAATGTCTATCAGGTAACTACGCACATCTTCAACGTCATCGATGATCAAAATTGGCTCTAGGGGTCTGACAAGTTCCATATTGTATTTACTTCTTTTGAACGACAAGGCTAATACTAAGACAAGCGTAAAGTGAGCTCAATGGCAATTTATAAATTAACTGTAAATTCATCATAGCGATAAGATGGCAATGACATCAAAAGTCAGCGCGATATTGTTGCCAGCTTGATAATCTCAGCCTTGTAATGCCTAAAATATAGCTGTGTCATTACGGTGTAGAGGTGATGTGGCAATCACCGACAGCCCAGAGATTACAGTCATTTGAACATCGTTAAATGGGTACCTACAAAGACCTTTAATACTTACACCTTCAAATGTCCGATACCGTCTAGTATTGGACATTTGAAGGTGTTATACAGTTATTGCCGCGAATTCACGCGTGTTCTATTGATTAGTATTAACAGCCTATAATTTACGTTATGTTAAATTAGGTGTTTGTGACAATGCGCGGCTTTATGTCTAAGCTTACATTTAATCAGGCCAAGAGTTTCTCAACAATGTCATTTGTTTTGTTTGTGCTTTTCAGTACTTTTTCCTTCCAATCCGCCGCCTCTGCTTCTGGCAGTGATCAGCTAAGTGTAACCTACCGCGATTATAAAGGCACCCATACTGTGCCTGGCAAAAAAGTCAGTGATCATACTTTTCGCTACAACATCACTGCGTCAAAGCAAGTTGAGGTGACCACTTTAGAATGGCAGCCCTACATCGGACAAAGCTTGTGTAAGCAAGGCTGGGTTATGCAGGCCGTTATCGCTTTATTGCACAGCCAGAATTATGGTGCAACGGTGACATTCTATCCCTGGGCACGAGCCGTAGCCAATGCAGAAAATGGCAAGGTAGATATACTGGTGCCTGAGTATTTTATTGAGCCAGAAGCCCCCTCGGATACTTTGCCAGGTACGCGCCGTTTGGATCACCTCACGCTCACAGAACCATTTGGCTGGGGCCCAATCGCACTTTACAAACGTCAGGACTACAACACCGATCATTTTACCAGCCTTGCCGCTCTGGCCGATGAACGCATTGGTGTGGTACGGGGCTATCAGAATACCCCTGAGTTCGACCGCTTAATGGACGCGGGAAAATTTAACGTTATTGAAGCCGTTGATGATGCGCACAATATCAGACTGTTAATGGCTGGACGCGTTAATCTTATTATTGGCGACCCTGAAGTCATCGAAATGGAAATTGCTGCTTTACCGCAAGGTAATAATGCGACCTCTCTGGCGCAAAATTTAGTTATGGTTGAGCCCATTTTGCAAATGAATGGTCTGTTCTTTGCCGTCTCCAAACACAACAAGTACGGTAAAACCCTGCTGTTTGAACTGAACAAGGCCATAGCCGAGTTTAAAAAGCACGGCATTCTGGACGAGATAAAATACAATACCGCCAAAAGCTGCGAATAGCACTGACTATTCTACCGCTATATAATACCAAATTCACTTAGTACCTGTTCAATTTGAAGGAGCAAATATGACGCTAACTGGGTTAAAAACCTCTCATTTAGAACAACTAAATAGCAAAATTTTCGCCTTGTTATTGAGCATATTTTCTCGCCTCAAAATAGAACACTTAATTAAGTAAACTGGTAAACACACTGAAGTGCCCTGCTTATTAGCTTGTATTATTGACTGAAGTGTTCTTAACCGAACGAAGGTGAATAATTAGCTATACCTTGGGTGATGATTGCACCTTCCAGGTAAATGATTAATGGGGTCAAAACCCGGTTCAAAAAAAGGAGCAGAATACCGCCCCCTTCATTATTATACAAGCAATTTAACATAATGAAAAATGGCACTTTTTTAGGCTGAATTTTATCCAGTTAATGCAATGCAGCGGTAAATGGAATGCTTTCGCAAATCGCTGCTTCTGCGATCAATATTTCTTCCAAGCGTGTGTCGATTACGACCTTGTCAAAATATTCGTAACCTAGTTCAACAAACAGGTTTTTATGCTTCTCTTCCGATTTGGCGATGGTTACGTAAAAGTCTTTCTCTTTTCCTTCGGGTAATGCTTCCGCAACCAGTGAAAAGCGCTCATGGCCACGCGCTTCAATAACTGCAGCAACCAACAGGCGGTCAATCAAAAACTCATCTGAGCCCTGGCGGAACAAGGCGCGCATTTTTTTAATATAAGGGTCGGCTTTGTCATTGCCTAAAGTCACGCCGCGATCAGTCAATAATTTAAGCACTTGCTTGAAATGGATCATTTCTTCTATAGCCAGATCAGCCATAGCTTTAACCAGCTTGATGCGATCCGGGTAATGGCTCAGCATGGACATGGCCATACCGGAGGCTTTTTTCTCAGCGGCGGCGTGATCCTGTAAAAAAGTATCAAAGTCGGCCATCACTTTATGAGTCCAGTCGAATGGCGTATGGAATTTTAATTCAAACATCTCTATTCTGTTCATTTGTCGGTGTTAAGGCATTTTACCCAACTATGGTGCTAATATCCAAAGCCTGTAGCCGATTTAGGGCTTCACCCTACTCTAGTGAACAAAATCAACGACCTAACCTATGGTATCGGACATTTTATCTGTTCGTGTTTATCTCACAGTACAAAAGACTGTCTTTATCTGCTTTGCCATGACGGGTTGACTCAACCTTGAGTGGATGATCAATTTGTTTCCAGGCCGTCACTTTGCCACCCTGATTAAGGTTCGGCATACGAGTTGCCGTACTAGTCTGGATATCAAGAAAATCGCTCAGTTGTTGCAGGCTGTGTGGGTGCGACACATCTAATATCAAATACTCAATCTGGCTTGCGTCCAAAAAGCACAGTAACTTTTTGCGATGCTGTTGGTAGATATCTGTCAGATAGTGATCGCACGCGATATTATCAGCACTCAATTTGGCAAAAGTATCATAGTAGCAGCGTTTCAGTGTGTCGTTGAATCCACCTTGCTGAGTCTCCAGCCTGGGTAGCATACGGGTGAGCAAGCGTCTGACTGAAGGAAGCCAGCTTTCCATGGCTCTGTCCAGGTATATAAAACGGCTATTCGGATATAAAGCAGCAAGCTGTTTATAATCGTTAAAGACCGGTGTGTCTGCAATAACTTGCGCTTGCGATAGTGCTTCTCGTGTATATGCCGTATGTGCTGTTTTAAACCCCAATTCGAGAAAAGCAGCACATACGCTGGTAGTGCCAGTACGCGGTAAACCAGCAATAAATATTTTATTCATTAAACAAAATAGCAATACAGATTAATAACAGACAGCGCCAGTAATGATAAGAAGCTCAGTGCCATTCCCATCACACGAAGCTTAAGATTAGCCAGGTTCAGCGCGAAAGAATGTAAAATACGGCCTATTAAATAAGTGACGCCGGTGAGATACAACCAAATTGCCTGACCACCCTGAAATTCCAGTGCAAATAAGAGAATTAGCAGCAGTGGCGTGTACTCCATAAAGTTGGCATGGGCGCGGATCGCCCGCTCTAACGCGGGATGACCACCATCTCCCAGTGCAACCTGATGCTTATGGCGTAAGCCTATGATATCAAAGCTGAGTTTGATATAGAAAAGGGTAAATATGGCAGCAAAAAATCCTGTTATCATGACGCAGACCTACTTGTAAGTATTATAAGTAGGTCCAGTATAGAGAGTTTACTCAATAAAATACACTGCATACACTTCGGCGGTCAGTGTCGTATCTCCCGTATTATAAGCCTGGCTCACATCCATCGCTTCTGCGGCCATCATTTTGCCACGCGCATAAGGCTGTACAGGTACATTCATTGGTGAAAATGACACAGAATATAGTCGACCCAGATCCACATCAAAGTCATCGGCTAGCTCTCTGGCGGCCGCTTTGGCTTCTTCAATAGCGGATTTTTTTAGCTTTTTCATATACTCCGCTTTGTCTTCAACGACAAACTCGGTGTTATTAAATTGATTAATACCACTGTCGACAAAAGCCTGTAGCAGATTTGGATATTCTGAAAGGTCTTTAAGTTTCACGGTCAGGCTGCGACTCACTCTGAAACCGTCGAACTCTTCTTCGTTAGAACTTCGGTTGTAGCGGGTCTGGCGATGTACATTCAGCTGCTCAGCATGGATATCGTTGCTTTTAATATCAAAGTTTTTCGCTATTTGAATCGCTTTTGCCATGATCTGGTCAACGTTGGATTTGGCATCAGGTAAGGACTTGTGCTTTTCGGTTATTGCGACACGAATAATGGCTGCATCAGGCTGTACTTCCATAGATGACATGCCTTTAACGTATAAATGTGGGCCTTCGGGTAGACTGCCTGCTTGTGCGCAAGTGCTGATCGCAAAAACTGCAGCGGCTAAAAGTGAGCGCATGGACGCCTCCTTACATTAATCGAATAAGATGATGTGGCTTTGGTTTATAAAACCACAAGCAGTGCGCCAATTAAAGCACAAGTTTGTTAATCAATGCTGAATGTTGAAGGCTTTACGTAATGAACGGATAATAAAGGGCTCTTCTTGCTCAAAAAACACTCCGGTATGCGCCGAAATAATTGCCTGTTGCAAATCTGGCCTTTCCAGTGCCGATTGCAGTAAATCTATTGCTTGCTTACCCTCATTCGATTTTGCGCAGGCAATATAGCCAAATATGGTCAAACCGGCTTCCTCTATAGCGTGAAAACTATAGCTATTGAGCGCCTGTGCCGAGGGATGCTCATTTATGAATACCGAGCTGTATTCGATGATCCCATCCAGTTTATCCTGACTCAGCATCATTCTAAGCCGATAGGCACTTTGATTTCCCTCTGCAACCCAAAACGCACTGCGGTTAGCGACAATAAAATTATCAATTTCCAGCCCATAAGAGCGCCCTTCAGAAACACCAATGTTGAAACCCATTCTGACCACAGTACCCAGTGAAACCGTGTCTGGGATGTTTGGCTGATTTTTGAGGATCAGGCGATTTGCCGGGTAGGACACCAGCGGATAAGGTGTAAATAAAGCCATGGCTTCACGCTCTGGTGTCTTAACTTTATTATACAAGCAGGATTTTGGGTTACGGTTCAATTCGCGCCATTCCCTCTCACGACTTGCAGGCATAAAGGCCAGTGTTAGTTTTCCTTGAAGCGCTTGCTCTAATTTCAATAGTAGCAGCGTTGCCTGATCCGTCGGTGCTTTGTTTGAATCTGGTGAATAGTCAGAGATTACATCAATGTATATCGGGTTGCTTTTCACAGTAAGCGAGAAGAAAATTAAGATAAGTATGATGGCATAGCGCATTTCGTTCACCTACATCGAACATCAATGCAAAGCCGTTTTTGCTGGATTCCTGCTACAAAGCAAAGTGAGATCGGATCTGCATAGATTCTCTATCAGTTATCAGTGCTCCATGCACAGCCAAACGCTACATGTAGAGCGCTTAATACTAGTATTAAGTGTGGACTAAAAAGAGTAAATCTGCCATGGCAATTTAAATAACGAAATCAATGTGGATGAGTACTTTTGGTAAGGGTAGTAAAGGTGATATTATCGTGACCTTTATAATAACCAGGTTGATTATGATGCAAAAATGTCTGTTTTTATGGCTACCACTTTTATTTGTAAACACGCTTGCGTGGGCTGCTCCAACAATTCACACTTCGAACACGTACGTGCTAAATCTGCAAGTTTTCTCGAATGCACACCCCCACACATCAAAAGATCATACATTATTTAAATTACAATCCAGCCCTGGGTCTACTTGCGAAGCCGTTTACTTTCCCAGTTCTGAAAACGCTGTTTTATCTATAGTAATGTCTGCTCATGCTCGTAAAAAGATGTTAAGAGTTTCTTACATTACTGACGGACAGTATCTTCTCAACAACAATAAATACTGTCGTTTGACGAATGTGTTAGAACCATAGTTAAAAGGCGCGAACATACATATCGCGCCTTTTACCTAGTTAGACACTACAACGTTTGTAGTTGCGGTACTCTGGTAACCAATAATTTTTCTCAATGGCTGCCCAGATCAGGTCTTCCGGCATTTCCAGCGCAACGCCCTCTTCCATCGCTTTTTTAGCAACGGCAAAGGCAATGCGCTTACTCAGTGGTTCAATTTCAACCAGAGAAGGTAAAAGGCTACCCTTGCCCGTGTTGGCCCAGGGTGAAGACTCTGCAAGCATTTCACTGGCTATCATCAACATGGATTCGGTAATGCGTGATGCCTTAGCCGCCAATACACCCAGGCCAATGCCCGGGAAGATGTAACTGTTGTTACATTGGGGAATGGTAAAGGTTTGACCATCGAATTCAACGGGGTCAAATGGGCTACCAGTTGCCACAATTGCCTGACCCTGGGTCCATTCAATCACATCTTTTGGATGTGCTTCTACCTGACGAGACGGGTTGCTTAAAGGGAAAATAATTGGACGCTTACAGCCCATATGCATTGCTTTGATAACCTGTTCTGTAAACAGTCCCGGCTGACCCGACACACCGATCAGAATGTCAGGTTGTGCACAATGCATTACGTCCAGCAAAGAGGCATACTCACCACTGAAGCTCCAGGCTTCCAAGGCTGATTTTGACTGAACCAAAGCAGCCTGGAAGTCACGTAACCCTTCCATACCTTCAGTCAGCAGGCCATAGCGGTCAACCATAAAGATCTGGCTACGCGCTTGTTGGTCAGAAACACCTTCCGAGACCATTTGTGCAATGATCTGTTCTGCAATACCGCATCCGGCTGAGCCGGCACCTACAAAGACCACTTTTTGTTCTGACAATTTAGTGCCTTTGACACGACAAGCTGCTAATAGTGAGCCCACCGTTACAGAAGCGGTACCCTGAATATCGTCGTTAAAGCAACAGATCTCATCACGATAACGGCTCAATAATGGCATCGCATTCGGCTGCGCGAAATCTTCAAACTGTAGCAAAACATTTGGCCAGCGACGCTTTACCGCTTTAATAAACAGCTCAAGGAACTCGTCATATTCTTCCTGAGAAATACGCTTATGGCGCGCCCCCATGTACATTGGATCGTTGAGTAGCTTTTCGTTATTGGTACCTACATCAAGCATGACAGGTAACGTATAGGCCGGGCTAATCCCACCGCAAACGGTATACAGAGCCAGTTTACCAATTGGGATACCCATTCCACCGATCCCCTGATCACCCAGACCCAAAATGCGTTCGCCGTCGGTTACAACAATAACCTTAACCTTACTCTTGGTCGCATTGCGCAGAATGTCATCAATTTGATGGCGTTCTTCATATGAAATAAATAAGCCGCGTGAACTACGATATATATCGGAAAACTTTTCACATGCGTCACCCACAGTTGGGGTGTAGATGATTGGCATCATTTCTTCAAGGTGGTCGCGTACCAGGCGGTAGTAAAGAGTTTCGTTGTTATCCTGAATGGCACGCAAATAAATATGCTTGTTAAGGTTGTCGTTGAAACTAGAGAACTGTTGATAACAGCGTTCGACCTGCTCTTCAATGGTTTCGAAGCGTGGCGGTACGAGGCCTGTCAGGTTGAAGTTCTCGCGCTCGCGCTGACTAAATGCACTGCCCTTATTTAATAGCGGCGTTTCTAAAAGCGTAGGGCCAGAGTATGGAATGTAGAGATAATTGGGATCGGATTGTTTAGTCATATTTACAAGCTGTGACTCGTTAATTTAAGTACAAGGGATTATTATTGCGCAAATGCATTAAAATTCAATGAATTTTAAGCATGTCAGACCAATAAAAAACGGCTCTGATCAGGCATGGTCAATGCGTAAACAGAGCCGTACATTATACTTTATATCGCCAATAAGCGCCAAGGTTACTCGCTGGATTCTCCCATCGCGGCCCCTTCCCTGCGCGGATCAGCACCACCCAGTAACAGATCTTCTTCAACCGCAATGGCGTGAATTCCGGAGTTGAGGTCTCTGACCCTGACAGTATGCCCTTTGGTTTCCAAAATTGGCTTTAATTTAGTGATCTCAGTGCCCTTTTCAAGCGTGGTGTATTGATTTCGATTTGTCACTCTTGGCAAGTCTATGGCTTGCTGCGGGGATAAGTCCCAGTCAAGTACACCAATAACGGTTTGCGCTACATAGTTAATAATGCGACTGCCACCAGGAGAGCCAACCACCAATTTAAGTGAGCCATCTTTATTAAATACCATCACCGGCGACATTGAGCTGCGTGGCCGCTTATTTGCCTCCACGCGGTTTGCAACCCACAGGTCGCCCACTTTAGGAGACAGCGAAAAGTCAGTCAGTTGGTTATTCAGCAAATAGCCATTCACCATCACAGTTGAACCAAAAGCCATCTCAATAGATGAGGTCATAGAAACTGCATTGCCATCGGCATCCACAATGGAAAGGTGCGTTGTCGAGGGCAATTCGTAGCTGTCGTCCATGGCATAAGCCAATGCGCCCTTGCTTGGATCGCCGATGGGCACCTCTTTGTTATCCTTGTCTGTGATCAGTTTAGCCCTTTGCTTCAGATAGGCTGGGTTTAGTAAGCCTTGCGTGGGCACCTCAACAAAGTCGGGATCGGCAATGTAATAGTTGCGATCGGCAAATGCCAGCCGAGAAGCCTGCGTGAAAAGATGAACTGCCTGAGGGTCGTTGGGTTGATACTGACTGAGCTTTTTGCCTTCCAGTAGTTTTAAGATCTGCAGGACAGCAATCCCGCCACTACTGGGCGGTGCCATTGAGCACACACGGTAGCTGTGATAGCTAGTGCAAATGGGGGCGCGTTCTTTGCTGTGGTAATTTTTCAGATCGGATAATGACAACACGCCCGGCGCTATTGCGGCTTTTTGCACAGCACGGACTATGTCGTCAGCATTTTTACCTTCATAGAAGCCTTTCAGGCCAAACTCGGCAATTTCCCGATACAGTCTGGCAAGATCCGGGTTACGTAATAAAGTGCCGGCTTCCAGTGGTTTACCATCAGGATAAAAGTACTCTTTGGCCGGGGATAGCTTAGTCAGGCCTGGGTTAAGTTCCTTTTCTAGCAGCATATGTAAGCGAGGTGACACAATAAAGCCATTCTCGGCCAGCTCGATGGCAGGCTTAAACAGATGACGCCACTTAAGCTTGCCATATTTGTCATGAGCCTGCTTCAAAGCATGAAGTATCCCGGGTGTGCCGACAGAGCGACCCCCTACAACCGCCTCAATCCAGCGAACCGGCTTGCCTTCTTTGTCTAAAAATAATGACGGGGTTGCATCTTTGGGTGCCGTTTCACGACCATCAAAGGTGGTGAGGTATTCATTCTCTCTATCATAATGCAGAATAAACGCACCTCCGCCAATACCTGAGGATTGCGGTTCAACCAGGGTCAGCACCAGCTGCGCAGCAATGGCTGCGTCAATCGCACTGCCGCCTTGTTGTAGCATTAACTGCCCGGCTTTACTGGCATGAGCATTGGCGGCAACCACCATGTACTTCTTAGCCGTTTTTTCTTTTTTCAGCTGTAATCCTGTCGCTGCTTCAGGCTCTCTGACTTCTCTGGTGTTGTTGTCTAATGCTGAAGAAGTGAATGGTAATGCGGCGCCGAGCGCCAGTGTGGCAAGTGATAGGCGATATTTCATAGAGTCTGGAAATTCTTCTGATAGATGATTGGCATCATAAAAGTAAACAGGCACAATATGCAAAAAAATTCTAAGAAATATTATGTTTGATCTGCCGTTAGTGCCTCGCTACCTTCTTCCTCCTGCAATTTTGATTGTTCTATGTGCAGTGCTTATGCAGCCATCTGTTCAGGCATTACTCACCTTCAACCGTGAGCTGATTGACCAGGGCGAGTTTTGGCGGATCCTGACCAGCCAGTATGTCCATACCAACTGGACGCACTGGCTACTGAATGTGGTTGGCGTGGTGTTTATCTGGGTGTTACATGCGGAATACCGCTCGCCTAAAACTTATGCTGTTCACCTGCTGCTGCTTGGGTTGTGGACAGGTCTGGGCATTTGGCTTTTTTGTCCGGATATCCACATTTATACTGGTCTCAGTGGCCTGCTTCATGGCGTAATAGTCTGGGGCGCAATTAAGGACATTAAAGTGGGAGAAAGAACCGGCGTGCTGCTCTTTTTAGGCATTCTCGGTAAACTGGCCTGGGAGCAGTATGCTGGCCCCAGCGATGAAGTCGGTCAGTTAATTTCATCCCGCGTTGCGATTGAATCACATTTAATTGGTGCCATTGGCGGAATGGTGCTGGCCCTGCCCTTGCTGTGGCAAAAAAAATAATGCTAAAAAAGGCGCAGAACTTGCGATCTGCGCCAACTTTAAATTACAGGTTTTCTTTGAACAGTTTATAAATACGACGGTATTGGTCCAGCCAGCTTGAAGGCTGCACAAAGCCATGCGGCTCTACCGGGTATATTGCTGTTTCAAAATTTTCTTTTTCCAGCTCTATCAACCTTTGTACCAGTCGAACCACATCCTGGAAAAACACATTGTCATCAATCATAGGGGCATTGATCAGCATAGGTTTGTTCAGGCCTTCGGCAAAGTAAATGGGTGAACTGCGACGATATGCAATGGGATCATCCACCGGGCGGTTCAGGATATTGGAGGTGTAGGTGTCGTTATAATACGCCCAGTCAGTGACAGGTCTGAGTGCAGCACCGGCCTGAAATAGCTCAGGCTGCGTAAACAGTGCCATAAAGGTCATAAAGCCGCCGTATGATCCGCCATACGTACCCACTGCACCTTTGTCGACGTTGACGTTTTCAACCAACCAGTTCACGCCATCGACCAAATCTTCAATTTCAGGTTTACCCATATGACGGTAAATGGCAGTACGCCAGTCTCGTCCATATCCTTTAGAAGCGCGATAGTCCATATCCATGACCACGTAACCTTCACTGGCGAGCAGAGAGTGGAACATAAACTCACGGAAATAGACAGACCACCCCATATGTGAGTTTTGTAAGTAGCCTGCTCCATGATTGAAAATCACCGCTTTACGTGTCTTGCCTTGTTCACCTTCCTGATAATCGGCCGGATAGTAAACCTTGGCATAGATTGGTTGATCTGTGTGGCTGGATGGCACAGCGACAACTTTGGGAGTGATGAGTTTTTTGCTTAAGAACGCCTCAGAAACGGTATTAGTGATTTGTTTGGCTGCACTGCCCGGTTGCGCATCGGCAATAAACAATTCCGGTGGCTTGGCTATTTTTGAGTGCGTCAGCAAGAGTTTGCTTTCATCCGGGCTCAGTACATAGTCCGTCATACCATTGAGGCTGGTCAGCGTTTCCAGTTCACCTGATTGCATATTCACACGGTAAATCTCATAAACACCCGGATGCTTTATATTCGCCTTAAAATAGATTGCGCTATCATCTTTGGTCAGCGTCAGCTCTGACACTTCGTATTTTCCTGAGGTCAGCTGAGTCGCCTTACCTTTCAGTGGCTTGGTATATAAATGACTGTAGCCAGATTCTTCAGACAGGTAATACAGCGTATCTTCGTGGTGTAGCCAGCCAAAGTCATTATGGGTGTAGTTAACCCAGGCCTTATCGTGCAGGCGATGCTGCGACACCAGCTTATTGTTAGTAAAGTCTACGGTTGCCATCCAGCGGTCTTTATTGTCCCAGGCTTCAACCATCACCGCGACTTCAGAACCTTGTGCGTTCCATTGGATAGCAGACTGATCCCACGCCCAGTCAAGGATCAGCGCAATGTGACGTGGTGATTTTTTGCTGGTGTAAGTTTTACCCTGGGCACGGGCATTTTCGCTTTTTACCTCGGCCAGTACATCTTCATCAAAACCAGGCAAGCTCTGGTAGCTCAACGCGTGTTGCCCTTTGGTAGTCAGGTCAATGAATATCAGCGTGTGCTCAATGGGTTTGTTGTCTGCCACACGACTACGCGCCTTAACGGGGTCAATATTGCCATCTTGCGTAACGTAATTAGGCATGATGTCTTGTGCGCTTCGTTCAGGCACGTCTTTGGTGGTGGCAACAATGAGTTTATCACCCGCTGGCGATAGGCTGGTCTCGACGATACGCTGATCTTCGCCCAGATAAAACAAGTTTTCGTCGAGCGTGTCATTTTGCGCAATCAATGCCTTTTTTCGGCTTTGCGCGTCTTTGGCATTCTTATGCTGAAGAGCAACATAACCGATGAGCTTGTGTTGCTCCTGCGCAAGATAACTCTGTGGCTCAGTGACGCCTTTTGGCGCATTTGCCGTGATGAGCTTGGCCAGCTCAGTAGTCAGGCCTGATGTCAAATCAATGGCATAAAAGGTATTGTCTGCAACGTAGGCAAGCTGCCCGTTGGTCAAAAACTGCAGTTGTTCGGCTTTTTGGCTGGAACGTGTCAACTGGGTGACCTGATTAGTGGCAATATTTTTGACAAATACGTTGCCCGAAAAGGTGTAGGCTTGAAGCTTGCCATCGCGCGAATAAACCGCATCATCTGCACCTATCTGGTGCTTGTTAGATAAGGCAATTTGCTCAAGCCCTTTCTCACCATAGCTGAAAGTGTCTCTTAGTTTACTTCCCACTTGTTTTTGCTTAAACAGCACTGACTGACTATTTGCACTCCAAAAAGCATCTTCCGGCTTTCTGCCAAGCCAGTCGGGATGAGCCATTGCCTGTTCGAGCGTGATGCTTTCAGTTCCTGTAGCTTCAGAGCTGGCCATGACGGCTGGGGGGACTGTTTCGTATGCTGTTGATTTATTATTACTTGTTTGAGTGACCTGACAACCAGCCAGAAATAACACTGATGCCACGGCGAGAGAAGTAAGAGATTGTTTCATTTTATGAATTGTCTAATTTTGCTATTGAAGGCTAATTTAAGCAAATGAATCCAGATAATTCGAACAATTTTAGACAAACAACCTACCTGAGCGATTATTGCAAAAAAAAGGCCAGTAAAGCTACTGGCCAAATACTCTCTGCGCTCACATAGTCGTTGATGGACAACGAGTATGAAATGAGGCCTATCCACGCCTCATAAAAGTAGACCTGTGGCCAATGGAATAAGTTCCAAAAAAATCCATTTTTTTTATTTTTTTGTAATCCACTGATTTGCGAGCTTGCTATCAGAAGCTGTACTTCGTCCGAGCTGCACTACCTGCATTAAAGCGTGATCAGATCGTCCAAAATCAGCATCAGCATTATGCCACTGACAATAAACCACAGTACCGTTGCCATCGCAAATGGTCGCCAACCGCTTTGGCGTAACATGGTCATGGATACACCGCTGCCGATCAGAAATAAGCTGGCAACCAGCACCGACTTAGCGCCACTATAAAATACAGACCAGACGCCTTGATACTCAGGCAACCAAGTATTGATCATCGCCGCCGCAACAAAACCTACAATGAACAAAGGAATACTGGCTCTTTCACTAGAGCGCGAGAATACCCCCGCCATGGCAGCATAAGGCACTATCCACATCGCTCGGGTGAGTTTAATGGTGGTTGCCATTGCCAACGCGGTCGGTCCGTATACCGCAGCCGCTGCTACAACACTGCTGGTATCGTGAATCGCAAGCGCACTCCAAATCGCAAATTGACTTTCAGTGAGTGAAAAGTAATGTCCCAGCCAGGGAAAAATGAGCAGGCCAAGCGCATTTAAGGCAAAGACTATGCTGAGGGAAATCGCAATTTCATCCTGTTTTGCTTTAATCACGGGTGCCATAGCCGCAATTGCACTGCCCCCGCAAATTGCCGTGCCGAATGAGATCAGTGTGCCGGTATTGCGATTCAGACGAAACACCTGGCTGAGGATTTCACCGAGGCCAATTGTGGCTGTGATACTGACTATGGTTAACACCACAGAGCTGCTGCCAACAGCCAATACATCTTCGATATCGACGTTAAACCCCAAGCCTATCACGGCGGCTTTTAATAGCCATTTTGATGCGGTGTTAGAAAAATCAGGAATAGGATTCCCTAATGTAAGTGCAAACCCAAGGCCGATAAACAGTGCCAAAGAAGCGCTGGCATAAGGCGAAAGTGTATATAAGAAGGCAAACAGAAATAAGGCTTTGTGAAGACCTGGTCGTTCTAATAACATATTAACGCTCGTACGCGGTCATCAGATAGAATAACGCCGGGCGAGCCCGGCGTCGGCAATTCCTAATTGAGGATCAATGCATGACTGGTTTGGGCAACCCCCGGGTAATCATCTTCCGGGAGCATCTCCGCCAGCTCAGCAAGACGCTCACCCAGTTCATGTAAGCTATTCGCGGAGACATTGATATGGCCCATTTTTCGTCCCGGTTTGGCAGTCTTACCATACCAATGGCTGGTAACACCGCTCACGTTCAAGACGTCCGCCGGAATATGCGTCTGTCCCAGGACGTTGATCATGGCCGTTGGTCTAACAAGGCTGGTATCACCAATAGGTAAACCAGCGACTGCGCGAATATGGTTTTCAAACTGACTGACATGACACCCCTGTTGCGTCCAGTGGCCTGAATTGTGCACGCGCGGCGCAATTTCATTGACCAGCAAGGTGCCGCCGACATCAAAAAACTCTATTGCAAGTACCCCAACGTAATCTAACTCACTGGCAATGGCTGAGAATGCGGTCTCTGCTTGCGCCTGAATCGTTGACTTTTCCATACCCGCTACGGATAGCGTCAGTACACCATTGGTGTGCTGGTTTTCAGTCAATGGATAGATCCGGCATTGGCCGTTACGGTCTCGCACGCCAATAATAGACACTTCTCTGTCGAACGGGATCATTTGCTCCGCAATAATTGCGTGAGGTGTGGTCTCGGTACCAGCCACTAAAAACTCAGACATTTCCTGCCAGATAGCATCCACTTCGTCGTCGTGCTTTACGCGCCACTGACCTTTACCGTCATAGCCAGCCTGGCAGGTTTTGACAACAAGTGGCTTACCGAGCTTTTCGATAGCAGCCAGGAAATGTGATTTTTCGGTGATTAACGCATAGGGCGCACAGGCGACCTGGGCTTTTTCCAGTAATGCTTTTTCTTTGGCACGGTCACCGCCGGTCAAAATCGCTTCTGCTCCGGGATAGAACTTACCGCTTTGCTGACATACAGATAGCACGTCAGCAGGAATATGCTCAAACTCTGCAGTAATCGCATCCACACCCGCGATGGCGAGTTCAAGTGTGGCAGTGTGAGATTCAAACGTAACCGGATTAATCACTTGCTGAGTGGCAACATCGTAGGCAGAGATCTGGATATCTAAGTGCGTGGCAGACAAGCTCATCATACGAGCTAACTGGCCTGCGCCTAAAACTAATACTTTCATTACTACTCTGCTGGGTTAGGGTTAGCCAGAATGGTGTCAGTTTGTGCCTTACGGAAGGCTTCAACCTTTTCGAAAATGTCACTTTGCTGACAACCCAATATTTGTGCGGCCAGTAAGCCTGCATTTGCAGCACCAGCATCACCAATGGCCAGTGTACCTACCGCCACCCCTTTCGGCATTTGGCAGATAGACAACAGTGAGTCTACCCCATTAAGTGTTTTAGACTTAACAGGCACGCCCAGTACAGGCAGGCTGGTAAATGCTGCGGCCATACCAGGTAAATGTGCCGCACCGCCGGCACCAGCAATAATGACTTTAATACCACGCTCAGCGGCTGAGGATGCGTAGTCAGCTAACAATTGAGGTGTACGGTGCGCAGAGACGACTTTTGTTTCGTATTCAATACCGAATTTATCCAACATTTCTGCAGCGTGTTGCATTGTAGGCCAATCGGACTTAGAGCCCATAATGATGCCAACCGTCATAATTATTCCTCAGTTTAAATTGAACGATTTAAGCGCAGTTTTTTGGGGTATGCGCCAACTTCAGGCGTATTATACCCAAGTGGCGCTTCAAAGCGAATCGACATTTCTGCTGAGTAGATTAAACAGGATTGTTGTCTGCCACGGCAATCACTGACTGCCTGTTACAGGCCTTGCGCCAATGATAGAAAAACGCCTCAGGCCCCAAAATAAAGAATAGTATCGCCAAACCTCCGGGCACCAGAACTGCTTTGAGTACGGGGCCGAGGACATAGCTGTAAAAAATAATGAATGGGATAAACAAAATATAACCAAAAAATCGCTGCAACATATAGCCTCCTTAACAATATTGAGCGCGCTCATATTATTAATTGAGCGCGCTCAATTGTCAATGAATACCGATAGTTGAAGTGGCTGGCTTAATATGAAAAGGCAAACACTCATTTTGAATCAGTTAGTTACTTAAAAATATATGGCGATTCAAAAGCGCCATTACATGTTAAGGCTCCTTCATATCGTGGTATAATGCTGAAAACGGTTAGGCTGGAAATCAATGAAAAAAAGCGAAAAAACCAAGCAACAGATCCTGGATGAGAGCTGGCAACTGTTTATCGAAAACGGCTACAAAGAAACCTCTACCCGTCAGATTGCAACAGCTGCGGGCGTTGCAGTGGGTACTGTCTTCAGCCACTTTCCCAATAAAATTGATATTCTCAAAACAGCGATGCATCAGCGCATAGATACGGTGATTGAACAAGCAGGTAGTACTGATCAGCATCACTCCGCACGCCTTAAGTTACGTCACTATGCAGGCCACCTGTTCTCGTTTTACTTGCAACACAGAGAGTTTAGTCAGGCACTAATGAGTGATTTACTGTGGCACCAAGCCTATTTTGCTGATCAGATAGCGTTGTTCAAACGGCGCCTGTTCGCCGAGCAAGAATATGATGATACAAAAGCAGCTGTCATGATGGATTGTTACTTTATGACTCTAATACAAGGCTTGTCCGACCCTGCCTCCTGTAAAGAAAGTATGTTACGAGTTCTTACGAATAAGCTGACATTATTGTATTAGTTAATATTGTATGATGTGTTCTTTTTAGGATGAAAGAAAAGGCAGAACACCTTGCATGTCCTGCCCGCTTTTACTAACTGTGTTTGATTGACAACTCTGACGTTACAGCGTTTGATGTTTCAAGATGCCAGATGCTACCCGGCTCGTTCGCTGTTGCTCTGCGTGTCACACACACTGACATCCACCAGAACATAAGCGCAAAAACGAGTGCCATGACTTCAATCATCAGAGTTCCCAGACTATTTGGTGTCCATAAGTTTAGCGCCGGAACAGCACCTGCCAGCACAGAAGTGGCAGGTACCACCACACAAAGCAGCGCCAGCACCTTCAGAGCGTTAATCGCTGTTTTTGCCGGACCATAAACAAAAGCACTTATCAGTACACAAGAAAAACACGCGTAATAAACAAACATGTAAGCCTGATTGATATTGACAGGAGTCAGAGTCAACCATTTATTGCTGGCAAATATGGCAGCCACTCCTGTTAGTGCCCCAAGACTGATACCAACCGTCAGCGCCCCCATAATACGATAGGAACGATGCTGTTGCATGCCCTTGCGACGCCTTTTCTCCAGCCAAAGTATGTTGCCGGAATAGAACAAGCAAGCCCCCGCAATCCCCATCAAAAAGTAAGCCCAGCGAACGAGGTCGCCGCCGTAGCTACCAAAGTGCAACCCAAAGAAACTCGACACTAGTCGCGCCCAAACGGTTTGCTCTGGATTTGCCACACTGGACGAGACGACTTCTAGCGTATAGGGGTTAATAAAGATAAAATCATTCAGCGCCCCCCTTGCAATTTCACCCTCGTTAGCAACATCAATAGTGGCAAATGCAGAGGGTTTATTAAGATTACTTAGCTTTATCTGAGCCACCTGGTAGCCAGGCGCATGAGACTCGGCCAAAGCGATCAGCTCACTCACTTTAGGCAGGTCCGCAATGTTACGCTCTACCTGCGATGGTGCACTACGTGGAAATAACGGTTTATCGCCATATATCTGAGCCAAAGTGCCATAAAGAATGTCATGAAAAGCGAACACACAAACCGTAAACGCGATGACAACATGAAACGGCAAACTGGCTATGCCAAGTAAATTATGTCCGTCAAGCCAAAACCGTTTTCTTTCTCCCTGATCACGAACAGCCAAAAACCGCTTTACCAGTGTTGGTAATAAAAAAATGACGCCCGATACCAGGGCCAGGAAATACAAACCGGCGGCAATACCAAGTACAAAAACACCAGCTTGCGTATGCCCGATTTCGCCGCCGATCCCCGCTGTACGATGCAACATATCGAGTAACGCTGATAAACTGTTTACGGGCACCAACTCAGTAATCAGCTGTTCGTTATCATCCAGAGTTGCATGCCAACGCATATCATCCAGCCGCAAACCGCGAGGAGAACCCTGTTCATACCAACTCACCGGAGACTGAGCATCCGTGAAATGTAGGGCAACACTATCGCTGGCTTTTGGGTATTCCTGTAAAACCTTATCTAGCAAGGCATCGTAGCGATCTGTATCAATAGCAGCCATTTGATGCGCCGCGGGCGTTGCCCAGCGGTCAATTTCAGGAGCAAACATGGTCAGGGCGCCTGCGAAGAAACCAATAAACAGCAATAAACTGGATGTTATCCCAGTCCAGGTGTGTAAACTTTGGTAGGTTTTCAGAATATCTGCTCTGACTTTCATAACAGCCCCCTTAAAATTGCTAAAACGCCATAACCAGCAGCACTTGCAGACAACAAGCAGAGCCAAGCCTGAGCCCCACTTCTAAACAAGTAAGTAAAACTCATCACCAGTAACCAAATTGGTACACTCAGCCACATATTAAACTGGGTCTTCCATAACAGCTCAGTGTCACTTAACGAAGCAGTCAGCCCGGAAGGACCAAACCAGGCAAACAATCCTATAATTGAGAAGCTCAACAGTCCGCCGCCAATTATCCCTGCCAGCGTTTTACTCAGCCAGTCGGGTTGTATCGGAGTATAATTTTTCATTATTTACCTCTGCTCACCACAACCAACAAAGGAATACATATCAGCGACAGCATGATGACCATCATGCAGATAAACAAGCTGACAGGTATACTTAAACTGTTGTTGAACCCAATGAATGCAGCAACAAACAAAAGGCAAGCAATGGTGCGCCAGCCTTTCTTAATTTGCTTTTTTAACCAGCGCTGGTTCTTATTACTAAGATAAATAACAATAGTCCCTGCGATTAGTAGCAGAACTAGTATTGAAGTAAGCACTTTCCACTCCCTGTTATTGCGTAAAAACGATCCTGTACATTATACACAAACAGTATTGATAATCACTATTATTTACTTTTGCTAAAAAGGAATATACGTCAAGTTAGCCAGCGAGTGCGTACCAGATGGTAGCTTCGACCCAGCACGACTAAACAAACCGCACCAGTTAATACAGGGAAAAGCAAAAAGGCCCAGCCCTGCCCGGTTAACATGATAAATAGCGGATTGGCCCCGGCTGGCGGATGTACCGTTTTACTCAATACCATAAGCATCACAGCCAGCCCTGTTGCGGTCCCTAAAGAAAGTGGATTCACAGGCACATATGCAACGAACACAACCCCTACCAAAGCCGTAAGGCAATGGCCCGCAATTACGTTGCGAGCTTTAGCAAGCGGGCTGTCTGGCAGAGCAAAGATCAGCACGCAGGATGCACCAAAAGCCGCCATCAGCAACCAGTGTTGTTGATTGTGATGCCCTATCAAAGCCAATGCGGTAATTGCCAGCATAGAGCCAATTCCCGCAGATAAAGAAATAATTAAGTTGGTCATAATCCCCTCATGTAGACAGATTGTTCTACCAACTATGGTAGACAATACTGTCTCCTCATGTCAAGATATCTAAAAATGTCAGGAGGCGAATATGTCAGATAAACGCGCGTTGTTGCTGAGTAGTGCATTGGAGCTGTTTTACAATAAAGGGACTGGAGCCGTCGGGATCAATGAGATCATTGCTTACAGCGGGGTCGCCAAGAAAACCCTCTATCATCACTTTAGTTCAAAAGATGATCTGATCCTTGCCGCTTTATCACTACGGGATCAAAGGTACATGCAGTGGCTCGCAGCCAAACTGGCTGATGCGCAAAGTAATGGCGAGCTGATCAGAAAGCTATTTCAAGCTCTGAATGACTGGTTCAATAACCGAGCCACCGAGCTTGGCGAGTTCAGAGGGTGCTTTTTTATTAATACCGCGGGTGAATCCGGCGCGCTCAATCTGCAAATTTTGAACCGCTGTGCCAGTCACAAAGTCGCAGTAAGAAGCCTTATCACAACAAGCCTGCCCCAGCCTAATGACCAGCTGGTAGATGCGCTGTGTTTGCTCAAAGAAGGCGCAACTACTTCTGCTTTTGTTCAGGGTGATAAACAGGCCGCGTTGCGATGCATAGATATGGCCCTGGCATTCGATACACCAGCGCCCTTTTCTGTGTAATGTAGTGAAATTCAATCCCGCAATCCGGTAAACTATAATCCTGATGATACAATTCATTTAAGAATTACGGCCTTACCACAGTGCAACAAGATAAATACTTAAAACACGGCGCACTCACGCTCAGTGCGTCCGTTATCATCGGTTTTCTCGTCGATTATGCCTTCAATCTGAGTCTGAGCCGAGCCCTGACAACACATGAATACGGTGACTACAAAGTAGCGTATGCCTATGCCACTATATGTGGCGTATTGGTACTATTGGGTGGAGATCGGGTTGCGCCTAAATTTTTGGCAAAGCCATTGGCCAACAATCTGCCGAGTCAAGTCGGTGGCTTTGTTGCCTTCTTTAGCAAAATCGCGCTTGTTTTGTCCCTGATAGTCATTTTACTGACCTATCTAAGCGGATACCTTCACCTTGGGAGCTGGTCAGCAGATGAGCATCACGCGCTACTTTGGATCTCAGCTGCTATCCCACTGATCGCACTGGGAGCAATACTAAGCCGTGTTTTACAAAGCGCTAAAATGCTTGTGTATGCTAATTTACCCTGGCGTATCGTCCTTCCTCTGACCAAAACAGCCGTGGTCCTGGCACTTGCCACTTTGCTGGAACAAGTACATTTATGGCACGTAATTGCAGCCGGTATTGTGATCCTTGCAGTTATAACAAGCTGGCAACTGAAAGTGCTACAGAGTAAAAACTTGCTCACATTCTCACCGACGACGCCCGTCAGCAACCAGCCGCAACTTCTCGCAACTTCCATTCCTATGATGCTCGCCATGTTAGTGACCGTCGCCATTTCACAACTAGATTTGTATATGCTTGAGCTACTGGCTCTGGAGCATGAAGTAGGACATTATGCCGGCGCTGTGACGACCGCCCACATGATCCCGGTCGCACAAGTCAGTGTTATTGCGCTCTTTATCCCCCTGTTAGGACAGGCTTTGGAAAAAGGGGAAGAGCAGGCCGAGCATATCTTGTGGCGAGGTCAAAGAATCATGATTGCCATCGTCTTAGTGCTTTCAGGTGGATTATTTATCACCGGTTCACACTTACTGCAACTCTTTGGTGAAGACTTCTTCACCGCAAGTGACGCATTGCACTATCTGATCCTCGGCTCCTGTTTTTGGGCCGTAACGGCGTTTATTTCGACCTGGTTGCAATATACAGGAAAAGGCAAGTATGTTGTGGTTATTGGGTTATTGACACTCGCTACGGATGCACTTTTAAACTGGCTGCTTATTCCCTTGCATGGCATTACAGGCGCAGCGATTTCTACCTGTGTTGCACTTTCACTCGCTTCAGTTCTGACCTGGTCAACGTTCTTATTATTTAAAAAACGTGTACTGATCAACGGCAATGCGCGCTCTGCTCAGCCCGGTAATCGCTAATTTCATGGTGATCGTCGATTATTTGTTAAAATAATTGACACAATCTGTACCCTTTTGTAATTTTAATCTACCTGCTAGTTTGCGGGTAGGACCAACTAAAAACAATAATAAGGAAAATTATGAAACAACAAGTAAAACAAAGCGCTGTGTTCATTGTGATGTTGCTACTGGGGTTGTGCCTGGGTATCACACTAAAATTTGGCTACAACAAGTTATCCTACCACCCAAATATCATGACATTGGATACATCTGCCCATTATGAGGGTACCGATAAGCCCGTAATTCTTTATACCACGCACTGGTGCCAATACTGTAAACAGGTTCAAAGTTATCTTAATCAGCATAATGTTGAATACCTAAGCAGAGACATAGAATCTAATGACCAGAAAATAAACTCTCTGTTTAATAGCTTGCAGCGCGCTGATATACCGCAAATTATTATTGGAAACAAAGTTATTGCTGGTACCAACCTGAGTATTGTAGAAGCAGCACTACAGGAGCAATCCTTCCTCTAACTCTCCCTCGCAAGGCGAATACCTAATACGTAGACGCCTTCTCTTTGTTGCGCTATCTTAAAAAGTGTCTGGCCATAAGCTCATTTTTCGGGAGTATGCGTTGCAATACACTTGGTTGTTATTGGTTGTTGGAGTACTTTATAGCCAGCTCAGCTGTGCTAGTGCTCAAATGGTTAATCGTTCATCTGCAGATATTTTGAGAGAAGCAGAGGATTACATGATTGTTGAGCCTTCACATTCCTATCAACTACTCAGGCAAGTCCACTCAATTACAGACCTCAACCCTTCACAGCGGATCCGTTGGCACCTGGTGAAAGTCCGCTCAGCCATCGCCACCAATAATTTAGGCCACATAGAAGCAGAATTGGCGGCACTGATACAACTCCAGGAACAGGCTTACTTTAAAAGGCACCTGGCAAGCATGGTAAGTGCTATGGGCATCGCACTCAGGCGTCTTGGCTACCTGGCTGAAGCAAAAACGCTTTATACCTGTGCGCTGGCACTTAAACTCTCGGACAAAAAACGAATGGCTTTACTTATCAACCTTGCGGTGCTGTCGAGGCACATGAATGATTACACGCTTGCCAGGGAGTCATATCAGTCAGCACGAAACATAGCGCAGAGGCTTCATCATGAACGTGCGCTTGCAAACGTGAACAATAACTTGGGAACACTTGCCCTGGATGAAGGAAAAATTAATTTAGCCGAGGCTTACTACCGTGACGCTCTGATTGGCTATCAATCCAGCGATAAACGTTCGGGCAACATTACCGCGGGTACCAACCTGTTGCTCGTATTCGCCATCCAGGGGCACACACTCAATTTCCAACGCCTGATCAGTCCAATTTCCGCTTTGGTAGACGCCTACCCAGACACATCTAAAAAAGCTTTGCTACTTTGGCTGGTCAGTGCCAATGATGCTAACCTGGGTAAGACACTCCCTCAAAGCACCAGGGAAAACCTATTATCAGCATTTAAACAACTTGAAAGTGAAAAATTGCAGCAACTGGTTGCGCAATACCTGGCACCTAAAGTGAAGCTAGAGATTGCCCAAAAACAGCGCCCAGCCAGAGTAAAAAAAGCGCTACCAGACTGGTTTAAGGCACGCTCTTTTTGTATTGATCCAGTAACTTATGCTTACCCTCCGGAAAAGTCTTGAGTTTCAAGGTACAATGATCGAATAAAAGTAAACTGTAGCGGTACAGCCTTGTTAAGAGGGGTTTTCAACCCGCCGTTAACGATACTGGCCAAGTTAGATTGGTCACGACATTTAACCTGAACTATTTGATCAAAACTAGGGAGCCTGCCAATTCTGTGGACCAGCAAACAAGACTGCTCAGTGATGGGCTTCACATAAAAGTGCCCATTGGCAACCAGTTCAACTGGTTTATCGAGTATTCTTTCATTTATTTTAAGTTTCAGTCCATCTTCAACTAATGTCCCCCCGCGCTCAAAATGTCCCCGATATAATCCCCCCGTCAGTTCAGTTATTTTTCCCGTACGCAGCTTGTCAAGCTCAAATGGATGGGGAGCAAATGTTACCAGAGGCTCAGATTTGAGCAAATTTACCACCTTTTCATGTAGGTAACCGGCCTGCACATCGAAAATAAGTTGTCTCGCATGCATGCCAGCAGGCATTGGCAAGTGAGAAGCAATCATTTTATGATCCACCTGCATCAATACCAGACCATGTACACCAAAGCTATTATGCAGCTGATGCGCGAATAGATAAGGGCTCAAAAACAACAATAACCACTTAAACAATGAAAATTCCTCCAATCTCGGTATATTCTCACTAAGTTTAAGGTATATTTAATTCCATATCGTCTCCAAGTACTCAACTGTAGTTCCAAAATGGAAATAGTAGAATTAAATCGCTTTATCGCAATTGCCAATGCTCAAACGCTTCAGTGCGCCGCTGTAAAGCTACATACCACCCCGGGAGCTCTGTCCAAATCTCTGAAAAAACTCGAGTCTTCGCTCGGTGTATTATTATTTGACAGAATTGGCAAACAGCTAGTCCTGAATGAAAATGGTGCACGTTTATTACCTGAAGCTATCAAAATATTGGATCTCACCCATAACATAAAATCGATAATGGACCCGGAGCAACATACGTACTGCTGTCGTATATCTGCACCGGCAATCCTTCAGTATCGGTGGGTTGCTCTTTTCGGATCGCAAGCTTCTGGTATTCAAATGAGTTACGAAACTGATTTCGAAGTCGGCGCACTTGACAAGCTCAAACGTGGCCTGGTGGATGTTGCATTAACGACCCGTTTGGTTAAACCATATCTGACCGAGGACCTTGAAGTGCATCCGTTAGGTCAGCTCACCCTTGAGCTGGCGGTTGGAGATACCCACCCACTTGCGAACAAACTCAGTATAACGCATGAAGATCTTGCCAATTTTCCGTTCGCTGTACCAGAGACATCGCCTTTTTGTGGTGAAGTACGCGGCATCGGATGCGACGGCTGGCCAAGTACTAATTTGAACAGAGAGGTAAGGTGGGTGTTGAACGACTATGCAGCATTATGTGAACTGGTCAGGTGTGGAAAGGCGATAGCCTACCTGCCAGATTATATGATCTCGGCCTGGCAGCTCAAAAAACTGTCTGTTCCGGATGGTGCCAGACAAAATTCAGAGCAGCTATGCTTAATTCATCGGTGCAGTGCGCCTGTTTGGATAAAAGAGCTTGTCAAAACGTTAACAGGCTAATTATACGATCGTTTAAAATCGCACTCATATCAAAGCGTTTATTTCTGTAGCCAATTTTGAGGTGGTAAGCTGGCAAAGTTTACAGAGCTGGCTCAATGAGCATAGTCAACGCTTTTTTAATACCGTTGGTTGCTGCTCCATAAAGGAGCTGCAACCAACTCTATCGTTATCTGACGTAAATATAGGTTACCTGGCCTACAGCATAACCATTGCCATTAGTACTATTTTCCTTTTCAAAATAACTTGGATAGCAAGTACTTAAAAGCCAGCATTACGCTGGCTTTTTCAGTTTTAGTTGCTCAGAGCAATTACGCCGATTTAGCGCGCTGCGCTTCTTTCTTTGCTTGCTTTTGCTCTTTGCGGGCACGTAACGTTTCCTGTGCTTCATGGCCAATGTGTCCTTCGCCGCGCTGTTTCGCTAACTCAATTTGTTTCTGGCGCTCGGCAAAGCGGGCTTTTTGCTCTTCAGTCACGTCCTCGTAACAGTGGTGGCATGACACCCCTTCCATGTATTCAGGACGCTGCATTTCTTCTTCAGTTATTGGCATACGACAAGCGTGGCACTGCTCGTATGACCCCTTGTTCAGGTCGTGATCAACGGCAACGCGGTTGTCGAATACAAAGCACTCGCCTTCCCACATGGTCTCTTCTTTTGGCACGTCTTCCAGATACTTAAGAATGCCGCCTTCGAGGTGATAGACTTCTTCAAAACCCTGCTCCTTCATGTACGCCGTTGATTTTTCACAGCGAATACCACCGGTACAGAACATCGCCACTTTCTTGTGTTTTGCCGGGTCGAGGTTTTTCTCAGCCCACGCCGGGAACTCACGGAAAGTTTTAGTATTTGGGTCAATGGCGTTCTTGAACGTTCCGATCTCGATTTCGTAATCGTTACGGGTATCGACCAGTACCACGTCTGGGTCAGAGATCAGTGCATTCCAATCCTGTGGCTTAACATAAGTACCCACCACTTCTTTAGGATCAATGCCCTGCACGCCCATGGTGACGATTTCTTTTTTCAGTTTAACCTTAGTGCGGTAAAACGGGCAGGTTTCGTCGTATGATTCTTTATACACTATGTTATCCAGGCCAGGCTGTTTATCGAGCCAAGCCAGCAAGGCATCAATCCCCTCACGCTTGGCCGCAACCGTGCCATTAATCCCTTCTTCTGCCAGCAATAACGTACCACGCACTTCATTAGCTTCCATAACATCGAGTAAAGGCTGACGGATGGCTTGATAATTTGGCAAAGACACAAACTTGTACATTGCACATACAACAAAATGGTTATTCATAACTTTCTCTTCGATAAGCTTTAAAACAGCCTACACTTAAGCACGACGTGTAAGCACATAACCGGATCGTAAATCCGGCGCCAGGCGCGATATTTTACGGATTTTAAGGATAATTGCAAAACCATTTGTCCGCGCCCGTTACACAACTAACATTAAGCACTGTAAAATTATGGTTCTTGGGAGAGTTAGTTTGTTATAATGCTGCGTTTTAGAAAATAATTACTGGAGAAGAGTACCTTGAGATTTTCCGAACTGGGTCTTGACCTGCGCTTTGAAAAACAATTAGAACACCAGGGGATCACGACCCCTACCGAGATCCAGGCCCAGGCCATCCCAACCGCCCTTGCCGGGCACGATACCTTTGCACAGTCAAAAACCGGCTCAGGAAAAACTCTGGCATTTTTGCTCCCAGCAGTTCAGCGCGTGATGAAACAAAAAGCGCTTAGCAAGCGAGATCCTCGTGTGTTGATCGTTGCACCAACGCGAGAACTGGCTACTCAGGTGTTTAACCAGTGCCGGTTACTCATTGCCGGCACCGCTATGTCATGCACTAAAGTACTCGGTGGTGAGAACTTTAATGATCAGGTTAAAGCCCTGCGCAAAGACCCCCACTTTGTGATTGGTACACCGGGCCGGATCACGGACCATATAGAACAACGCAGCTTGCAGCTTCACGGCCTTGAGCTGCTGATCTTCGACGAAGCCGATCGTATGCTGGACCTGGGCTTTGAAAAGCAACTGTCGACCATTAACCAGGCGGCCGATCACCGACTTCGTCAGACCTTACTCTTCTCGGCAACGCTTGAGCATGCCCAGATTGAAATCACTTCCAGAGATCTGTTGAAATCACCCAAGCGCATCCTGCTTAGTGGCAGTAACGAAAAACATGATGATATTCGTCAGGCAATGTATTTTGCCGATCACCTGGATCACAAAGAAGCCCTGCTAAAACACTTTGTACAACAAGGTGATGTAAAGCAATGTATTATCTTTACCGCCACGCGTCAGGACACCAACCGATTCAGCGACATGCTCAATGACATGGACATTAAAGCCGTTGCACTGGCGGGCGATTTGCCACAAAGCAAACGTCTGGAGATCATGAACGCATTCAGCCGCGGACTGTATAAGGTACTGGTTACTACTGATGTGGCTTCGCGTGGTCTGGACTTGCTTAATGTTTCTCACGTCATTAATTTCGACTTGCCAAAACAGGCAGAAGAATATGTCCATCGGATCGGGCGTACTGGCCGGGCCGGGTTTAAAGGCGATGCGATTTCCTTTGTCGGACCAAAAGACTGGAAAAGCTATGAAGCCATCGCTGCCTACCTGAAAGAGTCAGTGCAGTTTCAGTCAGTTGAAGGGCTTGAAGCAAGGTTTAAAGGCTTTAAGCCCAAAGTGGCTAAACCTAAACCTGGTGCCAAGCGCAAGCCTGCAGATACCAAGGCCAAAGTAAAACGCACAGCAAAGCGTAAGCCACAGCAAGTGAAAAAAGCCATTCCGGCACCATTTGATGTCGACGGACACGCGCCACTAAGAAGAAAACCTAAGAAGCCAACCGAGGAATAAACATGCTAGGTACTACTCAGTTTTTAATGATCGAAGAGATTTGTGCCGAAGGTGCATACCTTGATGGCAAGGAGCATGGCGACGTTTTTTTGCCTCTCAAAGAGCTGCCTGATCACCTTGAAGCCGGCGACAATGTAGAGGTGTTTGTGTTTAGTGACAACCAGGGACACCCCTGCGCAACCACCCAAAAACCACTTGCTCAGCTGGGAGAGTTCGCTTTACTCCGTGCCAAGCAAATTAATAAGGTCGGTGCTTTTTTAGATCTTGGGATCAGTAAAGATGTATTGGCGCCCTATAACGAACAGAAGCCAAAAATGCGCGAAGGCTACAGCTACCTGGTTAAGCTGTATCTGGACAACGCCAGCAAGCGTTTATGTGCCTCCAGTAACCTTGGAAAATTCTTAAATAAGACGCCTGCACAGTACAAAAAATTTGAACAGGTTGAGCTAATTGTCGCCGCTAAAACCGATCTAGGCTATAAAGTCATCGTCAACGAACAACACTTTGGCATGGTATTTTTTAACACGGTGTTTAAACGTATGTACATAGGTCAGCGTATGACCGGATATGTGAAACAAGTACACGAAGACGATAAGATTGACGTTTTACTTGAAAAGCCAGGCATGGATAAGATCTCAGACTTAGGCGAACAGATCCTTAAAAAACTGGAAGAAAACAACGGCTTCATCCCTTTAGGCGATAAATCAGACCCGGAGCTGATTAAAAAGACTTTTTCCACCAGCAAGGCTAACTTTAAAAAAGCTATCGGTGGTTTATTCAAACAAGAAAAAATCCATATTGAGGCCACTTCAATTTCACTTGTAAAGTCTAACAAGTAACGGCTTAGTTATCACAACACGATCGCTCTCTTTACGAAGTGGTTTTGCAAAACAACCCGTGTGAGCTGACAGTTTGGCGCACCCAGTGCGCCAAACTGTTGCTATTGATTAGCCTATTTCGAAAGACGTCACACCAAATGTTCGGTCTATGCCAATATCCGGCAGCGCTTGCGTATACATACGTGCCGTATCAAACACAGGTGTCATATTGAGCTTTTCTGCGAGCACAACCGCCGCTGGGCTACATGCAGGCACATCCAGATATACAGAGCTGTCGTCCGCAACTTTTGAGCTTAATGCACCAATCATTGCTTCAGCCTGCAAGACACTTTTAGCAAATAAGGGACCTATTTTATACCCTTCCCGGCACTGTCTGATTACACCAAGCCCTTGCAACTCCCCCTCAATTAGCACGGCAACCGACGATGCGTTTCTCTGCCCCAGCCAGGCATGCCAGAACGCGGTTCTTTGCGCAGGAAAAAACGGCAAGAGAAATTGCTCAATTGTTTCATGTGACAACGTATCAAGGTCTTGAAAGTTTGTCGCTTCCTGTACTGCGAGGTTGTTGCTGTTGCCCTGGTAGCGTCGATTTGCATATGCCAGATCAAAGCCAGACTTTTTGTAGTTTTCCTGCTGTTCAATCACACCATCCAGGCCAATATTACATCCGTCCAGCCTGGCCATAGCCGCCTGCCAGATTTTCAATCCAAAACCCTGACCCCGATATTCTGGTTTCACAATATAAAAACCGATGAATCCAAACGAGCTATCGTATTTTACCGCCGATATCACTGAAATTGGCTTATCATTCAACAAGCCAATCAGAAACCCCTCCTGGTCAGCCTGATAGTAGCAATGTGCATCTTCAAGCCCCGGATTCCAGCCTTCCTGTGCGGCCCACTCAATTGCCAGGCCAACCTCCTCACGGGTCATAGTTCGAATTGTGTAGTTGTTACTCATCAGAAATAGATCCTGTATGCGCTTCCCTGTCCGCAACCGAATGTCCACAGATAGGGTAGTAAATTCATCATGTACCAGACTATAACCGCTTAAGCAGGAAAAGGAAGCCCGAACTGCACTGACAATAATCATTGCGCCTGCACCATAACTTTAAAAGTAATGCTGTCAGTTAAACCCCTTCTAGCGTAAAACTTACTACATGAAACATGTCGTGACAGTATGCACCGAACGCCCTCTGAGCCTATTTTTAGTGTTCAGACACCATTCGGGCAACAGCAAGGCGCCACCACATAAAGTTAACATAAATTAAAGGCAAGGTTGCAATTTTGATATTTACGTGTAAATGTGGAAATCCCTTAGTGAGGGAAGCTCGCTGGGTTTACCCATATAAAGATTTAACCACCATTAATTGGTAACAATTATAAATTCAAAAGGTATGAAAATGAAATTAGCTATAAAAACCAAAAAGTTAAAATCTCTTAGTAAGGACAAGTCAGTCATGCCGTCGGACCAAACTATACTTGTTGCTGGCGGTAAGCCACCGGCTTCCATGAGTAACTGCATAGAATTTTACTGCCGCTCAGATGCCTGTAGCGGGTAACATCTAAATATATGTGTCATTTATGCAGATTTATAGGGTAGTGACACATATCGCAGTTTTGCAGATGTCGACGGCATTGAGTACCTGGCCCGAATAAAACATTTGAAGTAACGCTGAAACCAGGTGCTGGCAATCAACCAGGCTCATTTAAAGCACACTTTTCAGGCACACGGAAAAAGCCCCCAAAATTCTATGTGCCACACCTTTAGTTAATCAGTTTCCCAGTATGGTGTTGTTTGCAGCCCATGCAGAAGCTCACTCTATAAACCTGCTTACGCATCTCGTCGGCGATACAAGAAACACCAAACGAGAACAAATTCAGATCATGTTTAAGTAGCCCTGAGACTTGCTGGCGGCGACAGACCGCTGTGTTTTGTGATTTGACTAAATGGATTCAGTTTTTAATGAGACTGCCTTTTGCTGCGCTCTTAGCATTAAAACCAGCGAATTAAAGCGTTTTCCCTTAACAATTTTTATAACATTGCTCTACAGTTAACAAGACCGTCTCGATATTGAAAGGAATTGTTATGCGCCCCTTAAAGCTTTCTATGCTCACAGCAGCCGTCACAACATTAATGGCCTGCTCCACCGAGCCTTCAGGCTCAGCTGACTCAAATAACACCGCCTCCAGCCAGGACCCTTTGTTTTGTCCGGCAAGTATTAGCTGGGTAACTCAACCCAACAGTCCACCCAGTGAAATTCCGGGTGGCGGGCAAAACTTATGTCAGTTCTATCAATTCTCTTGGCAATGGTTTATTTCTTTGCTGAATGCACCGACAGGTGAAGAGCGTACTTTTCTGAATGAGGACCGCTATGCCATTTACCTTGGCAACGGGCAAAATTCTTGTGCACCAAATTCATTGCAATCCAAACTGTTTGTCAGAGGAGATAAAGACCCTCATACCACCAGTGAGGATTTTACGGCTCCACACGAGATGAATCAGGCGCTTAACAATGCCGTATTGTATGATCAAAATGGCAATATCGTATTGTATGAAACACGATTTGATCGCGGTATGTGTAACGTGGCTCAGGGGTCAGCAACTCTCCCAGCAGGCACGACCGAGATCAAAACATCCTGGCGTAAGATCAATGAAAAAGACATGCTGAACTATGTCTGGATACGCTCTGATACCAATAACAATGGAGAACTGGAAGCTGATGAGCTGTACGGTATGGTCGGTTTTCATTTGGTGATCAGCACCAAAGAGCATCCCGAGTTTATTTGGGCAACCTTTGAGCACACACATAATGCACCAGACTGTCAGAAGGCCAATCAGCCAACTGCTGACTGGAGTTTTGCCAGTGAGCAATGCACATCAGGCCTGCCAAAACCTGATACAAGTTGTGCGTTTAACAAAACCATAGATCCGACAAAAACAGGAGATTCGCCTCTAACCGGTGCGCCTACGGAAGTATGCCAAGTTTATGCTCAGGGTACTGCTGATGGCGACAATCAGGCTAAGCACAATCGCGCCAATATTATTTCCCTTAACGAGCAGCTCAGCAAGGTATTTAAGCGTATGCCTACTTACAACTCATTGCGCGTGCTGGCCAAGTATGAACTGGTAGGTGGACTCTGGCTGAATGATGTCAGCCAGCCTTCGAGTGATCATGACAACCAACGAGGGTCGATCCAGCTTGCTAACACCACAATGGAAACCAACGCACAACAAGGGTTTAGCGAGGTTGTCTATACAGGCCCGCAGAACCTTCAGCCTGCGGCAAACTGCTTTAATTGTCATGGCTATCCTGGCCCGACCAATAATGCCAGTGTAAGTCATATTTTCAGTTCTATACACGGATCAAGTAAATAACTTGTCTATACCAGTGATAATCTGAGCCATTCAGGTTATCACCTGATGTCGTTCATAGTAACCGCATAAAAAGGTATTAACCCTGCAATTTGTCAGTGTTTAAGTACGGCGTTTACGTCTAAAATGAGATTAATCTCTGTAACATCCAATGAGGAAAACCATGATTGAACAAGGACAAACCATACCCCAGACGACCTTAAGTCAACTCACAGCCGACGGTATGGTAACACACCAAAGCGACGCCCTGTTTGCAGGCAAAAAAGTCGTCCTGTTTGCGGTCCCCGGCGCATTCACGCCAACCTGCTCTGCCGCTCATTTGCCAGGCTATGTAACTTTAGCCGACAAAATCAAAGCTAAAGGTGTTGATATAATTGCGTGTGTGTCTGTAAACGATGCATTTGTTATGAAAGCCTGGGGAGACGCCCACAATGCCAGCGAAATTATGATGCTGGGTGATGGCGATGCCAGCTTTACCAAAGCCCTAGGGTTAGAAATGGACACTGAAGGGTTTGGTGGGATCCGCTCGCAGCGCTATGCCATGGTGATCGACAATGGCATTGTCACCATCTTACAGGTTGAAGCGCCAAAGACCTTTGAAGTAAGTAAAGCAGAAGTAATTTTGGAAAAACTATAAGCCTTACTGGTAACTCAGGGAGCGTTTAGCTCCCTTCTGCTCAGTACAAGAGTCTCGTTAATCTCGTTAATATTGCTGCGTCACAGATCAACAAAAGTCCCATGTTAGCCTGTTGAGATATTGTAAGACACTAAATATGATAAATTATCAGAGCACACTGTTTGCGCGTTCTGCTGCCTCTGAATGAATATGGATTAACCACCTTCGCTCATAGCGCAATAGAAAACTATGCAGCTGAAATCCTTAAAAACCAACAATCTCCCGCAGCGCTGCTACATGTCGTTGATAAGCAGCTTCGCCCGCACGAGTAAGAGACAACCAGGTACGCTGGCGGGCCAGACTGGTACGTTTATTTACCGCAATATAACCGGCCTGCTCAAGGGCTTTTACGTGCTTTGATAGTACCGAATCACTGACCGCAAGCTGCGCTTTCACGACAGAAAACTCCATTTCGTCAACGCTTTCAAGCAAAGCGCAGATCTGTAACCGGTTATTGGCATGGATCAGCGGATCAAAACAGGCTTTACTCATTGCCTCTGTCCTGCGGTATCCACTCGCCTGTAGGTAACTTGTATAATCCAACACCACTCAAAATTCCAATCAGTAAGCCGGCCAGATAAGCAAATTGCCAGTTCCCCTGCTGTGTAAGGTGGTACCCCAACAGGACGGTAAACGCGCTGAACAAAGCCAGTGCAAGGTTACGGGTGGTGCTTTTAGGACTGTAGCCAAGCGGGCTTTTTACGCTAACGCCAGAGAGCTTGAGATAACAGCACCAGCCCAGGACCAGTGCAAGCAAAACAGCTGAGGTGCCAAGCGCAATGAAGGTCCAGAGACTGCTATGACTGGCTTGTGCGCTTGCGATGGTGGCGGATGCAGCCAGCACACTTATCAACCCATTCAGCCACATGGGCGGCCTGAGTAACAGAAGCGCCTGCCGTTTCGTCTCACCAGACAGCGCCAGGGCGGCCTTTGCCACGTCCACATCTACCCTAATTTCTCTATTCATTATCATTCCTTTACTTTCCAACATGGAAACTAAATATTAACCCATGACTTTCCACATTGGCAAGTAAAGAGTGATGCACTGACATTCAAAGCAGCCGAGCACCTTCTGAAATTTGCACAAGTTATTTGTTTTAATGTGACTTTTTCGCGTAAAATGCACAACGGATTAGCCGCTATAAATTTATCTAAAGATAAACATAGCGGGTTCTGGTATCAGCTAAATAGCCCTGATATTGGGGTGGCAGGCCGGAACTGTTCTATCTAGCTCCCCCTGCTCTGAGCAATGAATGCAGCTCGCCACACCAGATGGTAAAGTACACTGACCAGCGTGGTTATCCTCTGCCGATCAAAGACAACAGCTGCTCCCCTGCCATAATTGCATTAGTTTCCCCCGCAAATACGTTATCGGCTTGCTGATCTACAAAGACATCATTCAGCCAGCTACTGATGTCTTTATTAAACATCAACAAAAATTCGATAGGAAACGACGGATCTGCTGCCTGCGCATCCAGGCGTTCAGCAACCTCGTCAATCATCAAGGCGCCGTCATTGAATTCAATGCAGAAATACAAGGTATTGGCGAGCTCTTTATATAACCGGGCAACATTTTTAAACCTTGCCTCTGAATAACCATTGAGCTCTATCAGACCTGTCTCAGACTCTAACTCATTTAGTGCACCGACAATGGATTCAACATCATCCTCTTCTATCGGACTGTCAGCCCAAAATTGTTCTGCACTCAGTACCTGCTTGTTGAGACGCTGATCTGTGGCGCTACCTGATTCTTCATCCAGGTCGAAAAAAAGCTCGTCAAACTGATTTTCTTCTGCTTCCTGATAAGGGAATGCGTCCTGGAAAAGCTCGACATTATCTTTAAGTTTCAATCTACCATTAAGTAATTTAGCACTTCTTTTCAAAGCTTTGAGTACCGAGTTCGAGACACCACCAAAGCGGCTATCCTGACGGCTGGAATCCATATAAAACTGCTTGAAGACTTCGGTGGAATCGCGAATTTGCCTGACCAGACGACGCATGTTTGTGAGGTCTTTTTGTAAGGAGATATAATGAGTGACCTCACCGGCTTCATTAGTAATGGCCGAGATATTCCACTCTACCGGATACATAGAGCCGTCTTTACGGTAATTAACCGATGAGCCATAAAAATAGCCGTTTTTTTCCAGTGCCGGACTGAGGCGGGCCAGTACTCTGCTGTTACTCTTTGGTCCTTGCAATATCGACGTCGACTGGCCTATCAGTTCAGCAAGCTCATATCCGGTTTGTCTGCAGAACACTTGGTTGGCGTACACAACACGGTAACCATGGTCACGGTCTGCATCGGTTACCACAATGGCGTGCTGAGAATTCATCAGAATTTGTTTGAGTAATTCAATTGGAGAGGAATTTTCCATTAGCTGACCGAAAAACAAGGTTTCTTCCATTGAAGGATCATGGGTATTCATTGGCAACTCAACTCTTATTTAATCTTAGATACGCAACCCGAACAATGGTGATATCAGGTGTAAACGATATCTGTGTGAGTATAACTATAGTGCACTATACGCATTGCAATGAACTTTCGATCAGAGTAATAAAGGCACTACATTAGGGTTACTGCCAGCCAAAATGTGGTGCCTTTATTCGAACTCCCTTTAGTTACTGCGCCTTGCGAAGCTAAAGGACTGCTCTGCTTCTAACCGACCACTGCGATCATGTGGCGTGGTATAAAAAGACACATTCAACCTGTCATGCTGGTTATCTAATTCAATGTGCGCAAAACCCCAGATAAAACTTTTCGACCACAGCAGATCGTATTCCGGATAGCGCTTTTCCTGCTGCTGGGCAAAGGGCGTATGGGTGCCACGCATTTTTGCTGCAGCGCCGCTGATGATCAGCGGAAGCTTAGGTTTGGTATTGCCCGGCATGACGCGGCTGCAATCATCCGTCAGTAATTCCAAATCATGTTCATGTCCGGCAATATACGCATCGGCATACTGGCATAGCTCAGGTAAAATAAGCCGCCGTAACACATGGCCTTCGTCATATTTGGTACCGCCAATCGACCACAATATATGGTGTCCGTACACCAGTTTCCATTTTGCTTTGGAATTTTTCAGCCCGTTGGCCAGCCATGCCAGCTGACGATGATCCTCACCGTTAACGGGCACTTCATGACGTTCAATGTCTTCTACCTCAGCCTGAGCAGATGCCAGTGCACTGGCCAACCCTTGCTCACTGCCATCGGGCCGCAATGGCACCTCATAGTAGTGCTGACCTGAAAGCAGCATATTCGTATCCAGTACGAACAGCTCAACATCATTGCCAGGCTCCCCCATTGTGTAGCTGTAGTAGCCCTGGGGCGACATGGTAAAGTTTGGCTGCTTTGCCATCCATTCGGTTTGTAGTTTGACCCCTTTGCGTGAGGTTTTCCAGTCGTGGTTACCCAGCGCAGAATACACAACCAGATCAGGCTGTTGGGCAAATAAGGGCTGTAGTGGCTTTAAGATCAAATCATTCATCCGTTGTTGATCGTCTTTACCATCGTTTGCGCCCGCCCCGTCAGGATAGATGTTATCGCCCAGCTGAATGGCAAAGTCACAGCGTTTTTGCTGGCACAAGGTTGCCATAGCCTTACCCGAGGCGATTGCCCCGGTCTGCTCCGTGGCAATGTCGGTATCAGGATAAACGTAAATCGGCGCATGATTAAACTCATCAAGCGGACGATGATCTTGTAACCAGTCAGCTTTTTCAGCGGCAATAAACTGCGCCTTATTTTTTGGCTTTTGGATATGTTTTAGTTTTGGATAATCGGGATGATAGCCGCCATCGCCAAATGCCAGGAAAGAAATATTGTTTGCCGACATCGCAGAGCCGCAAAGCACGCTCAGGCAACAAAGAACTAGTGGTTTTAAAGTCATAAGGTATACACAGTGCCGGGTTACCCCGGCACACTCCGGCCAAGTTTAGAATGAGGTATAGGTAAAGCCGAGCTCGAACGAGCGGCCATACTGTTCATACTGGAAGTTGTATTTGCGCTCACCGTGATAAATGTAAAGCGGCTCATCAGTCAGGTTAATGGCATTGAAATACAGCTGCATTTGTTCGTTAAAGTAGTATTTCACGCTCAAATCTAACTGCATGTGGTCGTCCTGATAAACGCGCGCATCATTTTCTGTACTCAGGTAGGCCTTGCTTTTGTAGTTACCGCTGATGCGAGCACTGAGAGCGTCGTCTTCATAGCCAAACATCAGGTTAGCCACGGTATCGGATTGACGGGTCAACTTGTCATCTGCATCTATCAGGGTGGTGTTGGCGGAAAACATCAGGCCATTTTTGAAGTTCTTACTGTAAGCCAGTTCAATACCCGTCAGATCCGCTTCACCACCGTTGACGTATTGCATGACTTTCTTATAGCCCGCCCACTGGGGCTGCTCCTGTACTTCCTGCTCTGTGATAAAGTTGTCGATTTGCTTGTGGAACACCCCCGCAGACATAACGCCGATGTTCCCGGTGTAGTATTCAATCGACAGGTCAAGGTTTTGCGACTCATAAGGGTCCAGGTCTGGATTGCCGACCTCACCTTCACGTTCTGTCACGACCTGACCATCATCTTCATCCGTTTCACTTTCCAGTAGCTGATAGGCAGCTGCCTCTTCGAAGCCCGGACGAGCAAGCGTTTGGGTATAAGCAAAGCGGGAGATCAGGTCGTCTGCCAACTCGTAACGCAAGGTCAGGTTTGGCAGTAAATGGTCATAGGATTTATCCACCTCCCACGGTGTAATATTAACTTGCTCACTGTCTGTCAGGTTGTCTTTTTCGAGTGCCACCCGATAGCCTCTGGTGGTGTAGTCTGTATCCTCGTACCGCACACCCGTGATGAGGTTGAGTTTGCCAAAATCAATGTTGACCATTGCATACAGTGCACTGACCGTTTCATCAGAGCGGTAGCTACGTCCCTTTGACTCGATACGCGTTTCCTGCTCGTTACGTTCAAAGCTGCCCTGCTTTTGTGCAAAATAGGCTTGCAACCTATGCTGCGACAAACCCGGACCAAAATCACCCGGAGCGTATTCTGACTCAGGCGTTTTAAACTGCTCAGCCGTAACATCATCAAACCCGCCGTCATACACCACAGCATTAACTGAGTTAAACTTCTCACGGTCGCGGTACTTAGCACCAAACTTCAGTTCCGCGTTATGCCCCGAGATCAACAGCTCTTTGCTCAGATCCAGCTTAAAGCTGGTTGCTTCGTCTTCGCTGAGGTTGTTTTCGTAAACAATTTCATCCAGTTCAAAACCACTTAACTGATGCGCGGCCTCACTACGAGACAATACCGGGGTGTCGCCCTGGCTCGCATATCCCAGCATCAAGTCCTCCCCGGCAAAGGCAATATCCAGACGCTCCGGCTCTCGCTCATCTGATTTTGAGTACACCAAACTGTATTCAATAAACCAGTCGCTGATCAGATGCTCACCGCCAGCCACCACAGACAGAATACTTTGCTCTTCGTAGCGGTCTTTGGTATCCCGGTCCATTTCTGCGCCGCTAAAATAGGCCATGGTATCGCCCGATTGCTCGCTCAGATACTCGCCTTTATCAAACTTGTACTCATTACGCAGACGAAACTCATCGTCTGAGAACTCACTGTACATAGTTCTGAGGTAATATTTGTTAAACAATCCCTGATGCAGATCTAAGTTTAATGCAGCACCCAGTCGCTCTCGGGTAATGCTATAATGACGCTGCTCAATTTCCTCAGCACCAAAAAATGCCACTTCCTCTCCTGTATTGGCATCGTCCATTTCAAGTGCCCTCCAGCCACCATCGGTTTCCATATTATGCGAGCCAAACTTGCGCTCGAACCAGGAAACCGCGGTTGCAACACCCAGCTGTGTCTGACTGCTTATCTCATAGATATCACTGTAACTTGCCGACAGTTTCGGGCTGCTCTTCTCGACCTGCTCATTGTAGGCCCCCTGCACCGTAAAGCTGTAGCTCTCCCCTTCGCGGTCAAAGGCACTTAAGCTTTTCACTTCGATGCTGCCGCCAATGGCATTGGCATCCATATCCGGCGTGACCGTTTTGCTGACTTCCAGGCTCTGAATAATTTCACTCGGTAGCACATCCATCGCCACACTGCGTACACCGCCTTCTGGAGACGGCACGGCAGCACCGTTAATAGTCACATTGTTAAGGTTTGGATCTATGCCCCGAATGCCCACAAAGCGGCCTTCACCCTGGTCACGTTCGATAAACAACCCCGGTAAACGTTGCAGCGCTTCGGCAGCATTTTGATCCGGTAACTGACCAATACTGTCTGCGCTGACCACAGATTTGATGCCATCGGCATTTTTTTGTCTGTTCAGGGCACCTGCCTGCCCGGCACGCTGCCCTTTGACTATGATGTTGTCCATTTCCCCCTGATATGCACTTAGCTGAACTCGTGTTTGAGTCACCTGGTTGTCTTTAATCACGACTTGCTGGGTAACAGATTGCGCACCAATGTAACGCACTTCCAGCGTATACGTGCCAGCCGGTAGATTGATGAATCTGAATGCACCATTTCGCTCAGAGCTGACTTCGCGGCCCAGCTCTTTGATGATGACTTTCGCACCCTCAAAACGGGCTTTGTTTTGCTGATCGGTCAGTTCACCTTGCAACGTATTGGCAAATACAGGTGCACTTATCACGCCAAGTGCCATAGCGACGCCAGCGCAGGCTTTGGATATCACGGAAGGTAGAGTATTTTTCATATTTTTCTCGCACAGGAAGAGTCGTTTATAATATCCGCGAAGACCTTAACCTTGCTCAATGACCAATTTATTGCAGCCATTGTCGGTACACCGCCATCTCCCCTTCAAACTGGCTAAATTTCAGTCTTAATGAGCTAAAATGACCCCTATATCGGGGATAACCTCAAGGGTTCTCGGGTAAATAAGGACACCTAACCAAGCCATGTGCATTTCTATGAGCTGTTTTGACCCCGCCGGAAAAACGGCCGCTAAAATGACAAGAGAACTCAGTCAAAGTGAAAAGTAACTTTTGTGGTGATGAAGCAAGCAATGGAATTGAAGAGGCAGTGTAAGAAAAACTAACGTCATAAAGAGGATGATGGCTTCATAATAAGTGCTCCACACTGACCAGCTGAATTTGCTCCTTCGTTGACGAAAAAAGCCGTGGCACAATCGTGCTCACGGCTTTAACAACCAGAATTTGTTGTTACAGCGCTTGTTCGAACTGAGGTAATACATCGAACAGATCAGCCACCAAACCGTAGTCAGCGACCTGAAAGATGGGCGCTTCCGGATCTTTGTTAATGGCAACGATAACTTTTGAATCTTTCATACCGGCCAGATGCTGAATGGCACCACTAATACCAACAGCAATGTACAAGTCAGGTGCAACGATTTTACCCGTCTGACCGACCTGCATATCATTTGGTACGAAGCCTGCGTCAACCGCAGCACGTGATGCCCCAATGGCCGCACCCAGTTTGTCCGCAATACCTTCCAGCAAAGAGAAGTTCTCACCGTTTTGCATACCACGCCCACCAGAAATAACCACAGGCGCCGCCGTCAGCTCAGGACGTTCAGACTCCGTTTGCTCAACACCAACAAAGCTGCTGCTGGTGTTGTCTACTGATGCCGTAAGCGTATCAACACCCACTGGCGCCTGTTCACCGGCTGCATCAAATGCACTGGCACGCACGGTGATAACTTTTTGCGTTTCTAAAGACTTAACCGTGGCAATGGCGTTACCCGCATAGATAGGACGCATAAAGGTGTCAGCATCTACAACGTCGACGATCTCAGAAATTTGAGACTTATCCAGCAATGCCGCAACGCGTGGCATGATATTCTTGCCTGTGGTCGATGCTGCAGCCAGAATGTGACTGTACCCTTGTGCAAGTGTGACAACCAAATCCGCTGTGCTTTCGGCCAACTGATGATCCAGCGCACTGTCGTCTGCCAGCTTAACGGCTGTGATGCCTGCGATTTGTGCTGCCGCCTCAGCAACTGACCCAACATTGTGGCCCGCTACCAGAACATGGATCTCTGCGCCTAGCTTGCTCGCCGCATGAACCACTTTTGCCGTTTCTGGCTTCAACACACCATTTTCGTGTTCAGCAATGACTAGTACGCTCATGAGATCACCTTAGCTTCAGTTTTTAGTTTATTGACCAGTTCTTCTACACTTTCAACAATGATGCCCGCTTCACGCTTGGCAGGCTCTGCCACACGAACCAGCTCAACACGCGGCGAAAGATCAACGCCCAGCGTATCTGCTGCAATCACATCAAGAGGTTTACGCTTAGCTTTCATAATGTTTGGTAAAGATGCATAGCGCGGTTCATTTAGGCGTAAATCTGTAGTTACAACCGCTGGCAAGTTAAGTGCTACCGTTTGCAGACCCCCATCAACTTCACGCGTCACAACGGCCTTGCCGTCTTCAATTTCAACTTTAGACGCGAAAGTGCCCTGAGGACGTTTAGTCAATGCAGCTAACATCTGACCAGTTTGATTGTTGTCAGAATCGATAGATTGCTTACCCAAAATAACAAGTTCAGGGCTTTCTTGCTCTACCAATTTTGCCAGCAGTTTAGCGACATGAAGCGACTCCAGTTTTGCACTGGTTTCAATATGAATGGCTTTGTCAGCCCCCAGAGCCAGCGCGGTGCGTAACTGCTCCTGACAAGCCTTATCACCTATCGAGACAGCGATGACTTCGCTGGCTTTGCCGGCTTCTTTTAAGCGAATAGCTTCTTCCACCGCTATCTCACAGAACGGGTTCATTGCCATTTTCACATTGGTCAGATCAACATCACTGTTGTCGGCCTTGACTCTTGCCTTGACATTGTAGTCAATCACGCGTTTGATTGGCACAAGTACTTTCATGGTTACTCCATTATCTGGTTATTCTATGGGCTGACGTACGCGTCAACAAAACAATTTAATGGAACCAGACTACTTCCTGTTGACGTAAACGTCAACCTAAAATAACCTTAGCTTAACCTTAACAAAACTAAAGCCTCGGTTTAGTTAAACTACCGTCAATCTACGTGAGGTAAAAATGGTCGAACGCGAAACCATGGAATTTGATGTTGTGATCGTTGGCGCGGGCCCTGCGGGCTTGTCGTGTGCGATCCGACTTGCACAACAGGCACAAGAAAAACAACAAGAAATGATGATCTGTGTCGTAGAAAAAGGCTCAGAGGTCGGAGCACATATATTGTCCGGCGCGGTCTTTGAAACTAAAGCGCTGGATGAACTGATCCCTGACTGGGCCGAAAAAGATGCCCCGGTTATAACCAAAGTCACTGAAGATGAGATTTATCTCTTCAGGGATCAAGATAAAGCGACCGGTATTCCCCACATCGCCGTTCCTAAAACATTTAAAAATGAAGGCAACTACATTGTCTCTATGGGCAACGTCTGTCGCTGGCTGGCTGAACAGGCGGAACAGTTAGGCGTTGAAGTCTTTCCAGGGTTCAGTGCACATTCTCTGATCATAGAAAACGATGAGGTCAAAGGCATCGTCACAGGCGATATGGGTGTTGGCAAGGATGGACAACCAAAAGACAGCTATATGCCGGGTATGGAACTTAGAGCCAGGTATACGGTATTTGCAGAGGGCTGCCGCGGCCATCTGGGCAAACAGCTGATCAACCAGTATGATTTAGACAAAGAGTCAACACCACAGCACTATGCTATTGGCTTTAAAGAGATCTGGCAGATTGACCCTGCAAAACACCAGGAAGGAAAGGTCGTACACGGCACAGGCTGGCCGCTCGACCACGAAACCCACGGCGGTTCTTTTCTGTATCATGCCGAAAACAACCAGGTGGTTATCGGGTTAATTATCGATCTCAACTATAAAAACCCTTATCTGAGTCCATTTGATGAGTTTCAGCGCATGAAGCATCATCCAGTCTTTAAAAATATTCTTGAAGGCGGTGAACGCATCGCTTATGGTGCACGTGCGATAGCCAAAGGTGGATTTCACGCGCTACCTAAGATGCACTTTCCTGGAGGTTTGCTGGTGGGGTGTGATGCAGGCACCCTGAACTTTGCCAAAATCAAAGGAAACCACACCGCGATGAAATCGGGCATGCTGGCCGCGGATACAATTATGGCTGCGTTGGGTGAAGAAACTCACCGCCCGGATTTAAGCGAATTCGCCGATAATTTCAAGAGTAGCTGGCTTTATGACGAACTTTATCAGTCGCGAAATTTTGGTCCTGCGATACATAAGTTTGGCCGTATCCTGGGTGGTGCCTATAACACGATTGATCAAAACCTGTTTTCCGGCTCGCTGCCGTTTACACTTACTGATACCACAGTCGACCACGCATCTCTTCGTCCGGCAAAAGAGTCTGAGGAAATTAACTACCCAAAACCGGACGGAAAGCTGAGTTTTGACAAGCTGTCGTCGGTGTTTTTATCAAATACCAACCATGAGGAAGAACAGCCTTGCCATTTACAATTAAAAGATGCCACTATTCCTATTCAGGTCAATCTGGCACAGTTTGCAGAGCCCGCTCAGCGTTATTGTCCGGCGGGTGTTTACGAGATCAACGAAGATGAAAGCGGCGATAAACAGTTTGTGATAAATGCGCAAAACTGTGTTCACTGTAAGACCTGTGACATCAAAGACCCGAGTCAGAATATCACCTGGATGACACCGGAAGGTGCAGGTGGTCCTAACTATCCCAACATGTAATTTATGCTGGTAGGTGTCTCTGACCTGCCACACATGCTATTTATCCTAAATTGCCGGGGCAAAATGCCCCTTTTTTTCTATACTTAAGCAAACATTTTTAGAAAATGAGGTGTCTTATGGCACAGCAATCAGAAGTCGTGTTTCGCTTTTTAGCGGAGCCAACTGACGTTAACTTCGGCGGTAAAGTACATGGCGGTGTGGTCATGAAATGGATAGATCAGGCCGGGTATGCCTGTGCAGCCGGTTGGAGCGGTGCCTACTGCGTGACGGTTTCCGTAGCAGGCGTGCGTTTCCACCGTCCCATTCTGGTCGGCCAGATAGTCGAGGTCTCTGCTCGTATCGCCCACACAGGCAAAACCAGCATGCAAATTTTTATTCAGGTCAGGTGTGGTGATCCGCAGAAACAGCATATGGTCGAAACCAATCATTGTATTATTAGTTTTATTGCCATGGATCAAGCCGGCTATCCCATCCCGGTTGCTAAGTTTGAGGCCAAAACCAAAGAGCAAAAAGCCTTGGAGCAGTATGCGATTCAGATGAAAGAAATTGCGATACAAACTGAATCGCTGTTGCAAAATACGCTGGATCAGGGTGACTGAACCAGCGCAGCTGTGAACTAACGGGATAAAACAATTAGAACTGGTATAGTGCGCCGATAAAGGCCACGTCCATTGTGTCATCGCCAACTAAGGGGCTTTTGCTGATCACATCATCTAACTCTGTACGGCTGACACTGCCAATCAGCGTCATTTCCGGAGTGAGCTGATAATAGGCATTCAGCCCAAACGTCACATTCACTGCATTGTCGTCGGTCTGATAAGCCATCCGCCCAACTGATGCATTGATATTTTTACCGCTGATCCCATAGACGGTATTAACGTAATCTGCATCCAGCCAGCGTACCTGCGCCTGTACAGAAATACCAAATCCATTAGCACTTTCATATAAAGGGACTTCTGCGCTGAACGTAAAATTGGTTGCATCTGATTCATCCGACAGGTCGGTATGCCCGGACAGTCCGAACCACAAGAACTTTGCGCCATAGTTCAGAACCAGCTCTCCATCTGGCGCGTCGTAACCTTCAAATACTTTGCTGCTGGAACTGGTATCACCAAACAGACTGTCATAGCCCTCATTTCGGTAGCCCAGGCCTGCGTAGGTACTAAAGACGTCCTGGATATTCAGAAACTGATAACCAATTGTCGCGTCTTCATTGGAAAACCACTTGCCTTTTTTGATTTCGGCCATGGGAACAAGTGCAAATTCATTATCAACGCCTTGCCATGGCAAGTCTGCGACCAGGATGCCCGCTCCCACCTTGACGTCCCAGTCATCTTGCTCTTGTTCAGAAGCGCTGCTACATAAACTTGCCAGTCCCAAACATAAGCCACCTGCAGCGACGGCTATTGTGTGTTTAGTAATCCCAATCATAATGAGCTCCTTTGTCTCTAAAAGTTTTTATTGCGCTGAGATAGCAAATACAGAAGGAGCTGAATACCAATACTGGACAACAATCTGACTCCTCGGTGAATTTCACGCCTTCATGATGCCCCGGATAAATGCAAAACTCAGTGAGAGCCCTGTGAGCAACTGTAACTTTGTGCACCCTTTCACAACAGTTATTCACATATACAGCTGCAGTCTGGTGTTAAGTCTCTCAATTTGGAACGGTTCAAAATTATCCGTGAATCTCTTACCTACTGGTGTGAGCTATGCTATGATTGCCGCCGGCTTAAAATATGGTCAAATGTAGAGCAAGTAGTAGTGAGAAATGTCCGGTTCTTGGTGGTCGACGACTGTACCACTGTGCGCAATGTCGTACGCAACATCATTCAAACGCGTCTGGGGTCAGAACAGGTGCTGATGGCCGCTAATGGCAAGCAGGCGCTGCAGATCCTCGAATCAAAACCCGTCGACATTATTATTTCTGACTGGCAGATGCCAGAGCTCAACGGTGAGGAGCTCCTCTATCGGGTGCGCAATAACGCCAGATTCAAAGACATCCCCTTCATCATGATGACCTCAAACGGTGAGCGAGACTTTGTGATTACCGCCATTCAGAATGGCGTCAGTCATTTTGTTGTCAAACCGTTTCGGGCTGATAAACTGGAAGCCGCAGTTAATAAATCGTGGAATGGCGCCAGTAAACGTGACTCTGTGCGTCACTCTGCTCTGCCTTCACACGCAATGCGGATCATTTCATCCGATGCACTGCTTGAGGGCAAAGTGCACAATATCAGTCACACGGGTATGCAGGTTTATACCGATTATGTCGATGCCCTTAAACTCTATAGAATCACAGAGTTTAATCTCAGCTTCAACAATTTTGACGGGCCTCATGCACTCAGTATTTCGCCTTTGTATGGCACCATTGTGCGTATTGAAGCCAATGATGGCCCGGAGCAGGACTGCTTGTTAGGGGTTAGATTTGAGCTGGAAAAATGCGCCGAACCGGTACGTAAAAGCCTGGATAAGCTAATGAAACATCTGAACAACGTTGTGCCAGATGTCGTCGATAATAACTAAATTGCCTGTCTGGCCAGCTCAAACACGGTTTTGTTCGTGTGCTTGACTAATTCGTGACGCGGCATATCGCACTGCGACAAAACTTTGCTGACGACCAGTTCAATTTCACACTGCAGTGCCGTATTAAGCTGCGTGGCACGTATAGTGCCATCCCCGACACCCGCAAACAAGGGTTGCAGGAATATACGCCGTTTGCGCAATTGTTCTACCACTAGCGGCATGACCGGCGATTGTTCGGAAAAAACCTTGCGGCAAATATGACTCACCAGACGGCTGTAAGTCGGTTCCATCATATTCGAAATCAAACCGCCTTGTAGCTCAGCCCCTGGTGAACTTTCTATATTCAACATTTTATAAACCAATACATCATGTAGTAACCCGATCCTAGCTACAAACCTAATCTAGGGGAATTACACGTGATTACAGTATTGTACAGTTCCATTTGTTCAGCAGACTCTGGGCCGTTACAATACACGCAAATTTAATAGCCGGAACAACGTGTGCACTTCGACATACAACCCATAGGAGTGATCCAATCACCCTATAAACAAAAGTTTGCCATTCCAAGACAACCCCGACTCGTGCCTGAAGCCAAAGCGAAGTTGATATTCTGTGATGCGTTTAATCGCGAGGAATTTGTTCGCGGTATTGAGGAGTTCAGCCACCTTTGGTTACTATTTCGCTTTCACGAGACCGCCGATAAAGGCTACTCTGCGTTAGTCCGCCCGCCTCGTTTAGGCGGTAACGAACGCAAGGGGGTGTTTGCTACCCGTGCGACCTTCCGGCCCAATGGTATCGGCATGAGTGCGGTAAAGCTCGAAGGGGTCGAATACAAACATGGTCAGCTGGCGCTGTTGTTATCCGGGATTGACCTGCTTGACGGCACCCCGATTGTGGATATCAAGCCCTATCTGCCCTATTCTGACGCGCTTACCGGTGCTGCTGCCGGCTTTGCCGATACTCGCCCTGAAACGGCGATGACAGTGACGTTTAGTGAACAGGCTGAGGCCTTTATTAACGCTCAGCACACCTATCCGGAACTAAAAGCCTTTATCGCCAATGTGCTTAAACAAGACCCGCGCCCGGCCTACAAGAAAAAACAGGCTAGTACACAAAGTTATGGCATGAACCTGTATGACTTTAACATTCGCTGGCAAGTCGATGGTGAGCATAATCATGTGCTCGAAGTCACGCATATCAGGCCGGATTGAGTAAAAATACTGCAGCCATTAAAACAGTCGCTTTTTCGCATTAAATAAAGCTTTTTAAGCGGTTTTAGCACTGTTAAACTAACCCGACAAGAATACTACAACAACGTATGGTTTCCCGGGCAAGCCCTGTGCAACCATCAATTGAACGGAACAAGTATGCGTACCAGTCAATATATTTTAGCGACTCAAAAAGAAACGCCTGCAGATGCAGAAGTGATCAGCCATCAGCTGATGTTACGCGCGGGTATGATCCGCAAACTGGCCTCAGGTTTATACACCTGGTTGCCTTCGGGCCTGAAAGTACTGCGTAAAGTAGAAAAAATCGTCCGCGAAGAAATGGACAAAGCCGGCGCCATTGAAATGCTGATGCCCATCATCCAGCCCGCCGATCTGTGGCAGGAATCGGGTCGTTGGGAGCAATTTGGTCCTGAGCTGCTGCGCATTAATGACAGACACAATCGTCCGTTTGCACTGGGTCCGACTCATGAAGAAGTGATCACCGACCTGGTCCGTCGTGAAATCAGTAGCTACAAACAATTGCCTCTGACTTTGTATCAGGTTCAGACCAAAGTACGCGATGAAGTGCGTCCGCGTTTTGGTGTAATGCGTGCCCGTGAATTCACCATGAAAGATGCTTATTCTTTCCACCTGGATGAAGCCTGTCTGGAAAAAACCTACCAGGCCATGCATCAGGCTTACTGTAATATCTTTGAGCGCCTGGGACTGGATTACCGCCCGGTTATCGCAGATACCGGCTCAATTGGCGGCAGCGTGTCGCACGAGTTCCACGTACTAGCCGAATCTGGTGAAGATGCCATCGCATTCAGTACTGAAAGTGACTACGCAGCTAACATCGAAAAAGCAGAAGCTGTTGCGCCTTCTGAGCCTCGCCCGGAGCCAGCTAAAGCACTTAACACCTTTGACACACCAGAAGCAAACACCATTGCTGAGCTGAAAGAAAAGCACGGTGTTAAACCACATCGTGGCGTTAAAACGCTGATAGTCTATGGTGCACCTGACGAAAACGAACAGCGTGGCCTGGTTGCCCTGATCTTGCGTGGTGACCATGAACTAAACGAACTAAAAGCCGAGAAACTACCTCTGGTTGATGCTCCGCTGGAAATGGCCAAAGAAGAAGACATAGTGGCGGCGATTGGTGCAAAGCCAGGTTCTTTGGGCCCGGTTGGCCTGAACATGCCAGTCATTGTCGATCGCAGCGCAGCTGTGATGGCAGACTTCGTTGCTGGTGCCAATAAAGATGGTGTCCACTACAGTGGCATTAACTGGGACCGTGATGTAACAGATTACACAGTTGCGGATCTGCGCAATGTGGTTGAAGGCGACCCAAGCCCTTGTGGCCAGGGCACGCTTCAGATCAAACGTGGTATCGAAGTCGGTCATATCTTCCAGCTGGGCACTAAGTACTCTGAAGCGATGAATGCAGGCGTACTTGGTGAAAGCGGTAAAAACCAGGTCATGACCATGGGTTGTTACGGCATTGGCGTATCTCGTATCGTTGCTGCTGCAATTGAGCAGAATAATGACGACTACGGCATCAAGTGGCCACAGGCCATTGCCCCATTTGAGCTGGCTATTGTGCCAATGAACATGCACAAGTCTCACCGTATCCCGGACATTGCACAGAAGTTCTACACTGATCTGCAAGCGGCAGGTGTCGAAGTACTATTTGACGATCGTAAAGAGCGCCCGGGTGTGATGTTTAACGACATGGAGCTGCTTGGCGTACCCTTTACCCTGGTCATTGGCGAGCGTAACCTGGACAACAACCAGGTTGAGCTGAAAAACCGCCATACCGGTGAAAAGCTGATGCTGGACATTGATTCAGCGGTTGCAGAAATCGCCAAAGCGCTGGGCAAGTAAGCCCCCAATGGAGCGCCCCGTGCGCTCCCTACTCTTTTGCAGTGTCATAATAGCTTCTCTTAACTGCCCTGCTTTTGTCATCCGCCGTCTCTAACTTAGTCTTTATTACGCTCGAGAGCATGGCTATGACATATACCTACTATCCGACGATCTGGATCTCCGATGTCCACCTCGGCTACAAAGATTGTAAAGCCGATTTTCTGTTAGACTTTCTCAATAGTACCCGCTGCGATACCTTATATTTGGTCGGCGACATTGTCGATCTATGGTCTTTAAAGCGTCAGTTTTTCTGGCACCCAAGCCATTACCAGGTACTGGAGTGCATTCAGCGCAAAGCTGAGAGTGGTACGCGGGTGATATATATCCCCGGTAATCATGACGAAACGTTTCGCAACTATGTCGGTAAAACCCTGTTTCATGTTGAGGTGCATAAAACTTATATTCACACCACCTCAGCGGGTAAACGGTTTTTACTTTTACATGGAGACGATTTTGACTCCGCAACCCGATACAACAAACTGATCAGCATTATTGGAGATGCGGCCTATGACTTTTTGCTGTTCCTCAATCGTTGGACCAACCGAGTGCGCAGGTTATACGGCCGCCATTACTGGTCATTGGCATCATGGCTCAAAAATCGGTTGCACAAAGCCCGCGAGGCCATTCATGCTTTTGAACAAGCCGCGGTACACGAAGCCAGGAAACGTGGTGTTGATGGCATTATCTGTGGCCACATACATCAGCCAAGGATTTCCGTCATAGATGGTATCGTTTACTGTAACGATGGCGACTGGATAGAGAACTGCACAGCCCTGGTGGAAAATGAACAGGGCCGCATTGAACTGCTGCACTGGTCAGATATCAAAAAAGTCCTGACGGTGGTCGAGCCCGAGGCTGTCTCTTCTGAGGACGTGAAAGCCGCCTGAATTGCCAGCATGATTAACGCCTGATATTAACCATGCTGTTGGCATTATGGCGTTACCTGAATAACACTGCTTCGCGGCTAAACCAGCGGACACAGCACGCCAGCAAGGCGCCTGCAAGGAGAGTTGAGGCCAGAAAAATCAGCCCGACGGCCTGATAGTCAACGGTCCCTTTGACAATTTCCTTGATGGCCAGTGCCACATTAGTAATTGGGATCCAGGCGGTTTTAGCGGTCAGTGTCATGTTAGGCAAAACCGACACCACAATTGGCACAAACACCAGCATGCTAAGCGGTCCCATGTAATTCTGTGCTTCTTTAAAGCTGCGGGCATAAATCGAGATGGCCAGCACTAGGGACGACAACATCATAGCGACCGGCAGCAACAAAGCAAAAATCAGCAGAAAATCCCACTGAGTCACCGTCGCAAACGCACTCAGGATAGGATTGAGTGCACCAAACCCACTCGCAATCCAGATCCACACAGACATACTGGATACGGTCACCAGTGCACAGGCAATGGAGCTGATCAATATGGTGAAAAATTTCCCCAGCACCAGCTGAGTACGAGTCAGTGGCGTTAGCAGTAAGGTTTCGAGTGTGCCACGCTCTTTTTCACCTGCTCCCAGGTCTATGGCTGGATAACTGGCCCCCATCAGCACCAGCGGAATTAACATATACGGAATAAATGCGCCTATTTTCTCGCCTATGTTCTCTCGCTGATCGGCAGTATCGACCTTCTCCATCACGACAGGCTTGAGCATAGCCTTTTGCTTTGTCAGATCCACACCGAGATTATTCAGTGCCTGCTCCGTTAGTGTGGCCGAGTACTCATCTATTACTTTCTTGATCCGGCTGTAAATATAGTTGATCGATTGCGCATCATTAAAGACCACCTGGAACCGCGTTTGTTCACCCAGGGGCAACTGCTTCTTAGGGACAGATGGAATGTAGATGCCCACATCAATAATGCCTTGCCTGACCGCATCGCGAAGCGCTTCAACACTATCAAGTTTAGTTTCTCCGTCATAGCGCTTAAAACTGCGATGATAGAATAAGGTATCAGCAAAGGGGCGCGCATAGTCTTCGTTTACCACGTAAAAGGTATGAACCTGTTGCTCGGCTTCCAGCGCCGCTTTGGAAGTGAGAAATGCGACAAAGGCGAATAACACCGGAAAAATAACGATTGGCAGGGCAATGACAAAGAACAAGGTTTTGCGGTCTCTGAGCAACTCCCTAAGCTCCTTTAACATGACTTCAAACATCTTGTGTCTCCCGAATGATTGTCATAAATGCCTGGTTGAGCTCGTTGTTGCGCCCCTGCGTACGAAAAGCCGCTAAGTCGCCCTCAAAGCAGCTTATCCCTTTGTCAATCACACACACCTTGTCACACAACATATCGACTTCATCCAGGTGGTGGGTAGAGAAAATCACGGGGGTCCCCTGCTCTTTAAGCTGCCTGATAAAGGTCAGTACGGTCTGTTTGGTCATAATATCCAGCCCGGTGGTCGGCTCGTCCAGAATAACCACCTGAGGCTGATGTACCACAGCTCTGGCAATATTGGTTTTTTGCTTCATACCGGTAGACAAGCTGTCTGAGCGCTTGTCAAGAAATGCGGTCATATCCAAAGTTTCAAATAACAGTTCACAGCGGGCCTTGAGTGCTTTGCCTTTGAGGCCGTGCAACCTGGCAAAATATTCGACATTTTCTTTTGCGGTTAGTCGGCCGTACAGGCCTGTCGTACCCGACAAAAAGCCAATACACCGGCGGCCATGGAGCGGGTTTTTAACAATATCCTGACCACCCACCAGGATTGCGCCGCTGTCTGGCGTAAGCGCCGTGGACAGCATTCTTAATGTGGTGGTCTTTCCCGCGCCGTTGGGACCAAGCAGCCCCAGTACTTCAGCTTGCTGGCACTGAAACGACACAGATTCTACGGAGTGAAAATAGCCATCCCGCTCTCTGGCGTCCTGGCTGGTTTTGTTTTTGCTGTGCTCCTTGCTGAGCTTGAAGCGTTTTTGTAAACCTTCAATCTGTATCACTGTGTGTCCTTGTTTGTCGCTTTGTGCCGCTTGGGCCGAAAATAGTCGGTATCATTGTAAAAAGCCAGGTCCTGTTGCCCCTGATACCACTGAGGTATACCCAGCAAAGGTAAAGGCGACATCTGCTTATTGTTATCGAGCAACCCCTGCTGCTCAATCATGTTTGCCAGTTGCTTATCGAGATGACGATACTGAAGCGCTAGCGGCAGATGATAGAATGCTTCATCAACTTCAATACACACTACTTTGCCCGTTAACCCGATAAACGGCTTAGTGAGCATTTCATAGTTGGCATGGCCAAAGACAAATGGCAACAGGTTATGGTGCCACATCGCGCTGTATTCATAAAAAACTTCCTGCCACTGGTGCGCTCTTAACGCGGTTTGCCAGCTCATATCAGGCACCGCCAGCACCACGCCACACTCATCAAACAGCGTCAGCGCATTGCGCTTTTTACTGCGTTGTTTCAGGCCATGCTCGGCAATTTCCTGCATATGCAGCTGATTTAACAGAGATTTGGTTTGAGGAAACAGGCACCAGACCAAAGCCCCAAAGAAGTCATGCCAGTTATTTTCCCGGGTTGGAATGCGATTCGTCTGCGCGATAATCTCTTCGTAGTACAAGGTTTCGCCTTCCAGTTCACTGTTGGGGGTAAACACCACCTGGCGGTTATGTTGCTGATCTTGCTGCGCATTCAGCCATTCAAAAGCGGGCCAGTCTGTGTGCTGGCTGAGTGTAAAAAGCTCTTCAAGATGCTCAAAGGGTGCCTGAGTAAACAGGTCTGCATGCCAGTGCTCTGGCGCGGTAAATTTATTCATTTTGCCGGTTAGTCTTTATCTGGCACAGTCAAAGCCGCCATTTTAACCCAGCATGGGCTCGTATCCCAGCCAACTTTGTGTAGTAAATAGCCAAACCCGTCAATTATCGCCAAAAGTCGAAATCCCCGTGCAAATAACGTTATACTAGCGGCGTATAACAACAAGCGAAGATAATAACACTATGAAACTAAGACTCGCGCTAAGCGCACTTTCTGTTGCTGTGTTAGCTGGCTGTATGGCGACACAAACCAATCAACCTGGCGACGTAACCGCCGCTTATAACAGCATTAACGCCGAGCAACTGGCCGGTCATATCAAAACCCTGGCTTCTGACGAATTTGGTGGCCGCGCCCCTTCTACCAAAGGCGAAGAACTGACACTGGCATATCTTAAAAAGCACTTCACTGAGCTGGGTTTCCAGCCAGGCAATGGAGACAGCTTCTTCCAGGAAGTGCCACTGGTTTCCATTGAAGCCGACCCTGACATGACCCTGAACATTGGCGGCAAAGATTACGAATACAAGAAAGACATGGTGATGGGTACCGGCCGTATCAGCAAACTGGAGTCTATTAAAGATTCTGAGCTGGTGTTTGTCGGCTATGGCGTCAATGCCCCTGAGTACGGCTGGAACGATTACGACGGCCTGGATGTACGCGGCAAAACGGTGGTCATGCTGGTTAATGACCCGGGTTTTGCGCGTAAAGACCCGGCTTTGTTTACCGGTGAAGCCATGACTTACTACGGCCGCTGGACATACAAATATGAAGAAGCGAGCCGCCAGGGTGCAGCAGGTGCCATTATCGTTCACGAAACCGCGCCAGCCTCTTACCCCTGGAGCGTTGTTGAAAACTCCTGGAGTGGCCCTCAGTTTGGCTTCCAGAAAGAAAACAACAACATGGACCGTGTCGCTGTTGAAGGCTGGGTCACCAGTGACGTAGCTAAAGAGCTATTTGCAAAAGCCGGCCTGGATTTTACCGAAGCAAAAGAAAAAGCAGCAGCCGGCGCATATCATGTAGACATGGGCGACTTAACCGCGTCAGTCACCGTGAAAAGTAAGATCAGCACCTCGACATCTTATAACTTCATCGCGACCTTGCCTGGTGCAAAACACAGTGACGAGCACATCATCTACTCTGCACACTGGGATCACTTAGGCACAGATCCTAACCGTAAAGGCGATAAGATTTACAATGGTGCACACGATAATGCAACCGGTACAGGTGGCATGATTGAAGTCGCCGAAGCCTTCAGCAAGCTGCCTGTTAAGCCGGACCGTTCAATCACTTTCCTGGCCGTGACTGCGGAAGAGCAAGGCCTGCTGGGGTCAAAATTTTATGCTGCAAACCCGGTTATCCCAGCGGATAAAACGGTTGCCAACATTAATATGGACAGCCTGAACTTGCTCGGCAAAGTAAAAGACATCAGTGTTGTGGGTATTGGCAAGTCATCGCTGGATGAAATGCTGGAAACCGCCGCAAAAGCACAGGACCGTGTTGTCTCTGGCGATCCACGTCCGGCAGCAGGCGGCTACTATCGTTCAGATCATTTCGCCTTTGCTAACATGGGCGTCCCGGCGATGTATGCCGGTGGCGGTACTGAAGCACGTGACGAGGCCACGGAACAATATCGTAAGCGTATGAGCCTGGTTTTACGTGGTTGTTATCACCAGCCTTGTGATCGCTACCGTGAAGAATGGGACTTAAGTGGTGCTGTGCAGGATCTGCAATTGTTCTTCCAGGTTGGTTACGACATTTCTCAACAGAGTGAATGGCCGACCTGGAAAGCAACCTCTGAGTTCCAACGCAACAAATAAACGCAAATGATATTGATTTTCATTTAATATCATTCTAAAGTGCAACTGTGTTTTCAACCGGTTGCACTTTTTATGCTCTCACAATCCTACTCTACAACCACCAGACGCAACTCTGCTTTCTCTTCGGTACTGGCAAATAAACGCTTGCTGCTGCCAGTGTTAGTCTGTCTGGCTGTGCTATTTGAACCACTTCGGGCTTTGACCATTGCCACACTTGCAGACGCATTTTTTCAGGTCAGTGTGTTTGTCGCGGGCACACTGGCAATCTACTACTTTCTGGTCGACAGACTCCCTCAGCTGGAACTGAGTTACCTTAAAGCTAAATCACCGGCACTGGAAATCTCTATGGCAGCAATTCTGGGCGCGCTGCCCGGCTGTGGCGGTGCCATTATCGTGGTTACCCAGTTCACCAAAGGACAGGCAAGTTTTGCCTCTGTGGTTGCGGTCCTGACAGCAACCATGGGCGATGCCGCGTTCCTGCTCCTGGCCAAAAAGCCACTTGAAGGCCTCACTATCATCGCCCTGGGCGTCGTTGTGGGCATAATCAGTGGTTTAGTTGTTAACTGTCTGCACAAACCTGAATTTTGCCAACCCGGTAAGCAAAGCAACAGTGCAATTGAATGCAAGGCACCGTCTAGTGCTATCCGTTTTAGTGAGCCTGTTTGGCGCTGGGTGCTTCTCCCCAGTCTGGTGATCGCACTGTTGATCGCCTTTAATACTGACCTGGGCGTACTGACCAGGCCCGTGGAACTGGCAGGTGCAGCTTTGGCTTTGTTCGCCCTGACCATCTGGGCGTTGTCTTCAAAAGGCCAGAGTTACCGCGAAGTCACCGCCGAGGACGATGAGCAGGATCCCCCTTCCAAACTGGCCAAGGTCATCCACGACACCCACTTTGTGACCGCCTGGGTGGTGGCCAGCTTTATGCTGTATGAACTGTCTGTTGCCCTGTTTGGCCTGGACCTGGCGGCCTGGTTTTCTGAGTATGCGGTATTTGCACCACTGATTGCCATTGCCATTGGAATGCTGCCGGGATGTGGGCCTCAGATAGTCGTAACGAGCCTGTATATTCAGGGTGTCTTACCCTTCAGTGCGTTGGCAGCAAACGCTGTAGCCAACGATGGTGATGCGCTATTCCCGGCGATGGCACTGGCACCCGGGGCCGCAGCTCTGGCTACCCTTTACTCGGCCATACCCGCATTGCTTGTAGGCTATGGCTTATATTACTTTGCCTGACAGTATTAAGGCCTGCTCAAGCAGGCCTTGGTGTATACCCGGATACACTCCCTTTCCTGGTTGCTCCTCAACAGAAACAAAATTCACACCTATTTAACAAACGCCCCTTACTATGACGAGCGATTACGAAGACAATATCCAGCCGAAGTTATTGCGTGATATGCCTCTTCAACCTAACGACCATTAAGACAAGGATATCAGAACCCATGAAGAAAGGTTTGTATATGACATCTCTTAGAGCCTTGTGTTCTTTGACATTTTTTTCAACTTTTACTTTATCAGCGGAAACCATCATTGTAGACAATAGCAGCGATATGTTTTCATTTGAGTCAGGAAGTTGGGTAACCAGCTCATCCATTTCCGGCTATTTGGGTAGCAATTATATCTATGATGATAAAGCGACTGGGCATGGAGAAGTACACTGGCAATTAAACCTGACGCAAGATGCGACATATGAAGTGTTTGCACGCTGGACTGCCCACAGCAACAGAGCATCAAATGCCAGCTATTATATTTCTTACGCACATGATGAAAAAGTAATATCTGTGGATCAGCGGTCAAACAATGGTGAGTGGGTTTCGTTAGGTCTTTTTGACAGACCCTTCTTAGTTAAGCTCTCTAATAGTGGATCAGATGGTCACGTCATTGCCGATGGTGTTAAGGCGGTATTGTTCCAATTAAATGCGGATTCAGACCTGGATCTTATTAATGACCAAGATGAAGCTTCATTGCTAAACTCAGACCCAAATGACGCATTCAGTCTAGACCCTGGTAAGAAATTAAATGATGCACACTTTGATTCCGACGGTGATGGCTTCTCGAACGCATACGAAATTAAAATGAGGTTTGATCCGCTTGATCCTAATTCAACTCCACCTGTTTCATCGCAACAACATACTTTTTCAGGCAATATCACTGTAGATGGTGCGATTCTACTTACCCCAAAATTAACTCAACCATTCATGTGCTCAGAAGTAAACAAAGGGAGTTTTTATTTTGATGACAGTTTAAATACGCCTATGATTTGTGATGGTGAAAGCTGGCAAGCGTTTAGAGGAGCACAAGGTTTGCCTGGCAGTGATGGGGCAGATGGCGCTCAGGGAGAACAAGGGTCCGCTGGGCCTAAGGGAGAACCTGGTGTACAAGGACCACAGGGACCTGTTGGTGAAACAGGTGAACAGGGACCGAAAGGAGAAAAAGGCGACACAGGCCCCCAAGGCCCTGCTGGTATTGCGGGCAGCTTTGGTATATACCAGAGCAGAGCGGCCACTGAACAGCATACAGAGTCTACAGCAGGCTTTGTCGTTGGTTGGGCATCTTGTGGCAGTAGTGACAACAAACTTTACTACGTTGATATAATCATAGACGGCGTAAAAGTCATCCGGGCTGGAAACTACTCTTATGAATACGGCGACACGAATACTTATCACAGCTTCACAGTACCGGTCGGCGCAAACAGTTCCTGGAAACTTGAAGTTTCACGTTGCACCGTTCAGGATCTACACTTTGTACCTTTTAGCACTTAGTTTTTACCTTTGCTATAAAACCGCAGACAAGCAAGAACAGGTGCCTGGAGCAGCGCATTGAACGGTTCCAGGCCCAGACAACGGAGTGTTCAGTCATCATCATGTTTTTCAATGATCAGGATAACCTCTCCAACCTTAAAACCCCATTTAATGATTTCTGTGCGGTTAAACAAGCGCTTTTCGTTAACCAGATACATCCAGTCATCTAAGATCACTTCCAGCGGCTTGCCCTGATATTGGATCTCCAGCTGATAACGCCAGTACAAGGCGGACCCCGCCGTTTCGCCCTGGGCAACCCCAATCACATCACCGGCAGTGCCTTTGTAGCGGTTCTCAGCTGTTTTTTCTAGCTGCCAGATTCTGGTTGATTTCTCCCCGTCGTCGAAGCGAAACCACTCCTTCAGTTCGCCTTTATTCCCTGTCCAGGAGCCGATTAGATCAGCCTCAAAGCGCCGGGTAAGATTGCCACTGCGATCCAGCACTATCCCGTAGGCCGTGAGCTCACCTTCAAAAAATTGCTCCAGTGCCAGCTCTGGTTTGGTGTCGCTGTAATCCGCAATTGTTTTGCTGGTGCAGCCGCTCAGAGCCAACGCCAGCAACAAAGTTATAACTAGTTTCATTGTGTTACCTTCTTCCTATGAGCTGCCTTCTTAGCTCAGGCTCTGTGGTTTTTTCAGACAGCCAGATCCCTAAAAAGGCTGGCCCAAATGCACTGTCCTTAATCGCCCCCAGAAAACGCGCCGACGCTTTAAGATCAGATTCGGACAGCGACGCACTCAGCTCGACTGGCGGTTCAGGACGGAAGTAAAAGCGACTTTGCAGGTCCTCATCGACCACCAGGATCAACTGATTACCTTTGCGTATGTCTGGCCAAAGCCGTGCAAGCTGCCGCAGCCATTGTTCACTGTTATCAAGAGAAAGCTGCTGTTTTTGCCATTGCTCTTCGGTTGCGTCAACCAGTTCCTGCGCTTCAATGTCACGCTTGTAGGTTAAGCTCAGTATCTGAGGGTATTCAGTTTCCCGATAAGCCTCACCGCCGGTGTAAAGCGCAGCTGAGTAAACATCCCAGAACAAATAGCGCAAGTCTGCCGTACCGCGTAAATCAAGCTCCGACAGCTCAGTTGATGTTGATGCCTCCGCCTGCGTCGATACCACAGCGGGCGCCACAATTAATGCAGCTGACAAAATCAAGCCATTTAACTGTTTAAACATGTTGTACTCCTGTTTTCGCGACAAAACGGCTGTTAAGGTGAACCACCAGAGGCAACACAACCGCCCAGACAGCACCAAAGACTATAAACAAATTGAAAACGGACAGCGCGCTATCAAGTGCACCCAGTTTTATGCCGCCAATGTAGCTCAGAGCACCAAACACCGCACCGAGTACAGACTGAACGCCCAGATGGCAACGTCCTAACCAGCTCAGACTGTGGTTGAGAGTCAAGGTAAAATGCACCCACAAAAAAGCAAGCCACACAGGAAGCCAGGGCTGACCACCGGCAAACTGGATGACGCCCGCAGCCGCCAGAGCTTGGTCTACCAATAAACCTACCGGTAACACCATCAGGCTACTGAGGTCAGCCTTGCGACTTGGCGACAACGCGAAGTGCAGCGCCAGCAACACTATGACCCCAATCAGTGCCTGGTGAGTGAACAAAGCACTCAACCACCACACTGACTGGAATATAACGAGGTTAACTAGCCAGAAATTGCTCATCATTGACCCCAACATATCTGGGTTTACGTGCAACTAAATGATGCGTACTGATCACCCGCTCCAGAAATGCGCCTTCACAATATTGCAGATAAAAAAGCCATAAACGCCTGAACTGCTCGTCAAAGCCAAACGTGCGGATCTGCTGCCAGTTCTGCTCAAACTGAACCCGCCAGCGTTTAAGTGTTTGCGCGTAATGCAGGCCGATATCGTCTATATCTCGCACCACCATATCCGTCTGTGTGGCCAGGTGTTGTGACATCACAGCCACAGATGGCAGACACCCGCCCGGAAAAATATAACGCTGGATGAAATCCACGTTATTGCGGTAATGATCGTAGCGACTGTCCGAAATGGTAATAGCCTGCAGTAGCATCAGACCATCGTCTTTTAACAGGCTGCTGCACTTGGCAAAAAAGCCCGGCATATAACTGTGCCCGACGGCCTCTATCATCTCGATGGAAACTAGCTTATCGAACTTGCCCTCAAGTAAGCGATAATCTTGCTTTAACAGGGTTATCTGCCCCTGCAAACCAGCCGCTTCAATTCTTTGCGCGGTAAAGTCATGCTGAGCGTCGGAAATCGTCGTGGTCGTAACCTTGCAGCCATAGTTTTGTGCCGCAAATAATGCCAGCGCCCCCCAGCCGGTTCCTATTTCAAGTAAGTGGTCGTCAGCGCTCAGCTCAAGTTTGTCGCAAATGATTTTTAGCTTGTTGTGTTGGGCCTGCTCGAGGGGCTGATCCAAAGTTTCAAAGACCGCGCTGGAATACATCATGGTTGGGTCAAGAAATGCCTGATACAGGTCATTACTTAAATCATAATGAGCAAGAATATTTTGTTTTGAACCCGATTCACTATTTCGGTTCCCAAGATGAAACACCCGATTCTTAAGCGCAGTAAACCAAGACATTTTACCTTCTAATTCATCTAGCTGGGATTGAGCACACGCGAATATACGGATCACTTTAGTCAGGTCAGGGGTGTGCCACTTGCCAGCAATAAATGCCTCCGCAGCACCTATGCCACCACCTTTAAGTACATCAAAGTAAAAGCCTGGGTCGCTGACAAAAATCGTTGCCTGAAGCCTGGGTTGCAAGGTTCCAAGTGATACTTTCTCGCTCCCTTCAATGATCTCAAGCCGATCGTGTTTCAGGTTTTTAAGCAGCTTAAAAATGAACGTTCTGGCTTTGTTGATCATCAACTGGTGCCACCAGGTTGATGTGGCAGGCTTGGAGATGGTTTGGCTATTTTGTTCCATGTATCACTTCGCTTTATTTCAGTTAGAATGCGTTTTAGGGTGTGGTATAAACGGCACACGCTTCACCCAAAGTTTCAAAGCTTGCCAGTAAATCGACAGGCAAATTTTTAATGTCATAGAGGGCACACACAAACCGAGACCAAGTACACTTTTCAAAGACAGAGGCTTGGACTCCAGTGCCATAGTGGCGTCGAACAATTTGTCTTGTTTCACACTGCCCTGCTGTTTGTACTCATGCTCAGATGTGGCGTGATTTTCTATGTGCACCATCAGCTTGCCAGGCCCTAGCTCGGGCGGCGCTTTAACACGCCACAGATATTGCATATCCAGAGACATAAACGGCGACACATGAAACACTTTGTCGGTTTTTTGTACCTGCCCGATATCGACCAGATAATAGTGGCGCTGATTCCAGGGCGTATTGCTCACCTCTGCCAGCATCAGGTTGCACTGACCCTGTTCGTTGTAGCAAAAGTAAATATTCAGTGGGCTAAAATACAGCCCCAGACAACGCCCCTGTACAAGTGCTTTGATACGGCCCCCGGGCCATTGCCCGCCAAGCTCTATGACTTTATTTTTGATACGCTGTTGCAACGTACCAGGATCACCTCTGAGGTAATCTTTGTGGCAAAAGCGAATAGGTCGATACCACTGTGGTCCAATTAACCCCAGGCCTTTTTTAACAAAGGTGTCTTCTTCTATATCCAGACAAAGCATATATAAGCGATAGGAGAAACCATGAAACACGGGTGCAAATCGTCGATGCCTGACCTGACCGACATACAAAGGTGAACGGTGTAGCGCATCAGACATTACAAATCATCCACACTGATGCCAAATCGCGCCGCAACATCAACTGCGCTACGCACACCATCTTCATGAAAGCCGTTGTACCAATAGGCACCGGCAAAATGCGTATGCTGCAGACCACAAATTTCTTTCCTACGCTGTTGTGCCGCAATACTCTGAGTATTGAATACCGGGTGCGCGTATTGATATTGACCAAGCACCTTGCTCTCATCGATAGGCTGATTCAGCGTCACACAAAAAGTGCATGGTGCTTCAATACCCTGCAGTATATTCATATTGTAGGTGACTGCCGCCGGACGAGACTCATTGTTGTCGAGCAAATAGTTCCAGGCAGCCCAGGCTAAACGACGCTTAGGAAGCAAGCTCGCATCAGTATGCAGGATCACACTGTTTTTTGCGTAGGGAATTGCTGACAGCACACTGCTCTCTTTCGCACTGGCATCACTAAGCAATTTGAGTGCCTGATCACTGTGGCAAGCCAAAACAACCTCATCAAATTCCCGTATTTCATCGGCGAAGTGCAGCTGGACACAGTCGTTTTGTCGCGTGATCTTTTTGATATCAGCATTGAGATGGATGTTGCCTTCCAGACCATTTAACAAGGGTGCGATATATTGCTTAGATCCACCTGGGATCACGTACCATTGTGGCCTGTCGCTAATATTAAGCAGACCGTGATGATGGAAAAAGCGAACAAAAAACTTCAGTTCAAACGCTTTCATTTTTTGCATGCTGGTGGACCAGATGGCTGCCCCCATAGGCAAAATGTAGTGCTCAGCAAAAAACTCACTGAAGTTTTGCTCATCAAGGAAAGTGCCCAGCGTTTCCGTACTGGAAAAATCATCATCCGCAAAGCGCTGCTTGGCAGTTTTGTTAAAACGAACAATTTCACTAAGCAGACGCCAAAACTTGGGACGAACTAAGTTGCGCCGCTGCGCGAATAAGGTATTGAGGTCATGTCCATTATACTCCAACCCGGTATCCTTATTATGAACACTGAAACTCATTTCAGTCGGCCTACCCTGGATCCCAATCTTGTCCATTAATTTAATAAAGTTTGGGTAAGTTCTGTCGTTATAAACAATAAACCCAGTGTCAACCTGATAAGTTTGGCCCTGATACTCGACCTCTTTGGTCGCAGTATGCCCTCCGAGCCTATCTCTTTTTTCGAACAAGTGTACGTCGTGCCGGGTGCTAAGCAATCGGGCACAGACCATACCTGAAACGCCACTACCAATGACGGCTATTTTTTTCATCTTTTTATCCATTTTGCCGCAAGGTGCCGCCATGTAATATGTGGCAGCCAACCAAAAAACTTGAGCAGGTAGGTAAACCTGCGTGGAAAGTGAATATCAAACTGCTTTTTCTCGACACCTTTGAAGATACGTTCAGCAGCCTGCGCGCTTGTAATTTGACAAGGCATCGGAAAATCATTTCTTCGTGTAAGCGGTGTATCCACAAACCCCGGATGCACTACACTGACCTGAATACCACTACCTGCAAGGTCAACATCCAACGCTTTAGCCAGGTAAGTAAGCCCAGCCTTGGAAGCACCATAGGCCTCTGCACGAGGTAACGCTAAAAAACTGGCCGATGAGCTGACAAACACCAAAAACGACGCACAGGTAAGCTTACTCAACCAGGCATCCAGGCAATAACCAACGGATATCAGATTGACGGAAATAACGCGTTCAAACAGGGCTGAATCAAATTGCTTTGCGTCGTCTATATACTCACAGCCGCCGGCATTCAGAATAATGCCATCCAGATCCGGGAGATCTTTCGCTACCTCAAAAATTGCCGCCTTATCGTTGAGATCAAAGCATACATGGCGCACTTGTTCAGATTCAGGCAGCATTGCCTGGAGTTTGTCTTTGTTCCGTCCGCAAGCGTGCACTTTGTAACCGGCATCAACATAGCGCTTAGCCAGGGCCAACCCTATACCGGAGCTGGCGCCGGTAATTAGAATTTCGGGCATGCCTGCGCTCCTTTGTTGTCTTTACTACCTGTTTGTTCACCGGAAATACGGGCTTTGAGCCAGCGTACCCCCATTCCCAGCACAGGAATGTGTTCGTACAATAAGCTGCCAGCGTCGAAATAATCTCGGTGCAGGATCACTTTGCCGTCCTGTACTTTCAAAAAGGAGTGGCCTTCTACACTGATATTGCGCCCTTTTCCCAAACGATTGTGTCTGTAGTGCATAGTCCAGTATAAAGCGGCCTCGTCGCCCTGAGACAAGCTGTGCTGAATATCAAACTGACAGCTGATCACATTGCTGTACATATCGCTGAAGTAAGTGCTCAAACCTTGTAGTCCACTGATCCCATGAAGCGGGTCTCTGAACTCAATATCAGGGTGATAAATCTCTGCCAATAAGTACAGAGTTTCTTTATCCAGCTTGTTATAAATCCCTACAAAATTGTTAAGCCAGTCTGGTTGTTCGGTCATTACTCTGTCCTTTTTGCTGCTATGCTTCGTTATACGTGTTCAGCAAGGTATAAGATCAAACTATCTAAGGTTCCGGCAACCTGTTGCGATGGTGCTGGCTGACAATCAGGAGCACATGAGTCCCTACCTAGTACAGTAGCAGGTTTTCAGATAAAACGGCTGAAATCAGCATCATATAAAAAAAGCACAAAGGCAGGCTTTGTGCTTAAGTCAAAGGAGGGATTAAGATCCTTGTTAATTCTGGGTTAGTAAATCAGTTTACCAATGGGATTGAACAACTGGCTCAGGCCCTGACTGAAGTGCAAAGCATCATCAGCCAGCGTAAAGCACAGGCAAGACTCAGTCGCTACCGGTGAATGCTCATGGCTTCCATCCAACATAATAAAATCGCCCGGTACATAGCTATCCATTTCGTCTTTAAAAGTACCAGATAGCAGTAGCGTCAGCTCAAACCCTCTATGTGTATGCTGTGGCACACTGCCGCCCTTTTCAATATGCAACAAGCTGGCGTGCAATTTACCGTCACCCAGGTTCAGCCGCGAGCGAGATAGTTTACCTAATTTCAACCAGCCACTCAGGCCGACATTTTGCAAACTGGATGGCAGTAAAAATTGCTCACCTTTTATTTCGATTTCGAGCGGTGCCGGAGCAGCAATTTCTGCAAGCATCGTGTCTTCTGTTATCTGAGCTATCAGCTCGTCCCAGTTCTCGTCACCATGCAAGTCCAGATTTTCACCAGCAAAGCTTTGAGCACAACTTGCCTCGTACTGGCAGGTCAGGTGCTGACACTGAGGACACATGGCCACATGCATACTCACTGCCACACTCAGCGACGCGCACAGTTCGCCCTGAACATAAGACTGCAGAATGTGTTCGGATGGGTGATATTTAATCATGATGTTCCCCCATATGTGCTTTCAGTTTGCCCAGTGCCAGTCTCAGTCTGGATTTTACCGTGCCCAAAGGTATCCCCAGCTGATTTGCCAGTTCTTCCTGACTCAACTCCTGAAAATAAATGCCTTTCACTACATTTTTTTGTTCTTCAGGTAGCTTTTCTACGTATTCAACAAGTTGCCTGTCCAGTAAATGGTCTGAAAATTCAGCACTGTCATCACGTTCATTACTGTGTTGTTGCCAGATGTCTTCACTGAGATTATCTTCACGGTTAGTCTGCATCTTCCTCAGCATGTCAAAAGATTGATTACGTACCAGAGTATAGATCCAGGTTGTCACGGCACCTTTTTCAGCGTTAAACAAATGGGCTTTGCGCCACACGTTGGCCATGCTTTCCTGAAGCAGCTCTTGTGCCTGACTGGCATCGCCGAAACGCTGACGCCCGAGATGCAGTACTTTGGGAGCAAACCACTTAAATAAACAAGCGAATGCTTTCCTGTCTCTGTGGTTTGCAATACGGTGCATCCAGTCGCACAATTGCGCCTGTTGCTCAGCACTGAGCAGGCGTTGCTCTGATGTTTGTGTAGCAGCAACGTCTTTCATAACTGACCCCTGTGGCGTTTCGGTACTTTGCTGTCGACTCTTTTCTATCATTAGCTCACATCCATACATAATGGAAGTTTAAAATGGATTTTTGTTTCTCTGTATTGAATACGTCAGCTACCCCAGACTGGATCACGTAAGACAGAGAAATTTATCAGTCTTCCTGGCCTGTTAAGATGGTGTCGAGAAATTTTAAAGCCTGAGGCAGTGTGTTTGGCTCACAAAATCCTTCTTTGTGTTCAGGCGAGAAAGGCAGAATCTCTAAGAAACGTCCTGCTACCCACGCTGCATCCTCAAAACACGGATGAGGATAAAGCCCTGCCAGTTCGGAGTTTTGTTTGAAAATTCGTATCAGTTCATCACTGATATGTTGGTATCTGGGTGTCAATTCAGATCGTGGCCAATGCGCCCTGGCGGCAAGGCACGCTTGCCTCAAACCATCAGACTCCATCCAGACCTCTTCAATATCCAGCAACCCTTTAGATCTCACGTCTATGGTCAGGATATCATCTTCTGCTGAGCCAAAATCAATAATCTCGACCCAGCTGGCCCATGGGGCAGTCTGATACTCAGTCGATGACTTGTACAGGCTAAGCGCAAAGTGACGGTCATCGCCTGCTTCTTTTACCATGCGCAGGTACTTTTGTTCAAATATGCGTAGCCGAGTGACGCCACCGGGCAACAGAAATACAGGTAGTGGAAAAAGTGCCATTTGCACACTTTGAATCATAAAATCAGACCAAACAGTTAAATCTGACCAATGATACGAATAAGACGTTTACCAGGATCAACGAAAATCGATGCGTCAACCAAGCGAACATTTTCTTGTTTTTTGTAAGTGAAGGCATTAAAAAAGGGCCGTAAAGGCCCTTTACAACAAGTAAGAAACTAGCAAAAGTGGTGATTAGCGCATGGCCATCATCATTTTAGCCGGCTCCTCTAAGTAAGACTTCCATAAATTGTTGAATCTTGCAATCGTTCCGCCATCAATAACACGGTGATCGCCAGACCAGCTCACTTGCATAATTGCACGAGATACCACATTACCCTGCTCATCAAAGCGCGGCAGGTGCTGTAACTTACCCAGCGCAACGATAGCTACCTCTGGTTTATTGATAATAGGTGTTGCTGTCGTTCCGCCGATTGCGCCGATGTTCGAAATTGAGATCGTACCGCCTTTCAGGTCATTAGGAGAAACTCGCCCTTCTCGCGCAGCGTCTGTAAGTTGTGTGACCGCTTGAGCAACGTCCACAATCGACTTGTTCTGACACTGTTTGATATTTGGTACCAGTAATCCAAGTTTGCTGTCTACCGCCATACCTATATTGTGATCGTCAAAGTAAGTGATCTCAGTGCACTCGTCGTTCACCTGCGAATTAAGAATCGGGAACTCTTTAATTGCCAGTGACAACGCCTTGATAAAGAACGGCATCATCGTCAGTTTAATGCCCTGCTTTGCATACTGATCTTTGAGAGACTTACGCAAGGCTATCAGATCCGTCAGGTCAATTTCATCACTATAAGTAAAGTGTGGAATAGTTGAAACCGATGCGACCATCTGCTTGGCCATCGCAGCTTTCATACCACGGATAGACTCAACACGTGTACCACCTGATGATACCGATGCTGACGTTGATGGTTCAGTCTGAGCTGGCGTCGACGACTGAGCGGCCGCTGCGCCACCTTGCGCAAAGTGCTCCAGGTCTTCTTTAAATACACGACCGTTTTTACCTGAGCCTGGCACCTGAGTGATGTCGATGTCCATCTCTCGCGCGCGGCGTCTGACCGCAGGCGAAGCAACGGCTTTGCCATTCACTTTAGCCGCTGTAGCTGGTTGTGAAGATAGCGCTTTGCTTTCTTTCACAGGCTGTGGCTTATGGACCGCCAGCTCATCTTGTTTCGGGCTGTGATCGGCACCTAAGCGCATCTGGAATAACGGACTGTGTACCTGCGCAATATCGCCTTTCTGATAATACAGCTTTTCTACCACACCGTCGTATTTAGCCGGAATTTGCACCAGTGCCTTGTCTGTCATCACATCACACACAGCCTGATCTTCTTTGATTTCATCGCCTTCAGCGACCAACCACTCGACGATTTCACATTCAACAATGCCTTCGCCGATATCCGGGAGAATAAAGTCTTCTAAGTGGGCAGTTGACGCCGCCGGGGCGGGCTCACTGTCACTTGTATTACTGACGGGGGCCGGGGCTTCGCCCGCAACATCCATCGCAAACAATGGCTCATGCACTTTGGCGATATCGCCTTTTGCATAGTGTAACTGGGTGATCACACCATCATGTACTGCCGGGATCTGGACCAATGCCTTATCTGTCATCACATCGCAGATAGGCTGATCTTCTTTCACTTCATCACCTACATTCACCAGCCACTCGACCAGCTCACATTCGACGATCCCCTCGCCGATATCTGGTAAAATAAATTCTTTCGACATGTTCCGTCCCTTAAAACTCTACTGACTTCTTAATTGCAGCGAACACTTTAAGTGCATCCGGTACATACTCTTTTTCCAGCGCCAGCGGATAAGGCGTATCCAGACCACAAACACGCTCAATAGGCGATTCAAGATGCAAGAAGCACTCTTTTTGGATAGTTGCAGCAATCTCAGCGCCAAACCCGTTAGTAATAGGTGCTTCATGGCTGATTACCAAGCGACCTGTTTTGGTTACAGACTTAGCAATGGTTTCTACATCCCAAGGCAAGATTGAGCGCAGATCAATGACTTCACAACTGATCCCGGCTTCTTCTGCTTTGGCAGCAGCCTGCTCAATGATCTCCATCTGAGCGCCCCAGGCAAGCAATGTCACGTCTTTACCTTCTTTCACCACTTCAGCTTTACCAATTTCAATGGTGTAATCGCCCTCGGGCACTTCACCCGTAGAAGCGCGATACAAACGCTTTGGCTCAAAGAAAATCACAGGGTTATCATCTTTGATACACGCACGCAGCAGACCTTTGGCCTGATAGGGATTACGCGGTACAACCAGCTTCAGGCCCGGGGTGTGTGCAAAATAAGCTTCTGGTGATTGTGAGTGGTACAGACCACCTGCAATACCACCACCGTAAGGTGTGCGAATGGTCAGATTGCCGACATTGAACTCATTACCAGAGCGGTAACGGAACTTGGCCGATTCGTTTACTATCTGGTCGAACGCCGGGAAGATGTAGTCCGCAAACTGGATCTCTGCCAGCGCCGGGGCACCGAAAGCCGCCAGACCGTTTGCAAAACCCAGGATCCCCTGCTCGGTCAGTGGTGTATTAAACACACGGTGTTTACCGTATTTTTCCTGTAAACCTGAAGTCGCGCGGAATACACCGCCGAAGTAACCCACATCCTCACCAAAAATACACGCCTGCGGGTGCTCTGCCATGGTGATGTCTAGCGCCGAGTTAATGGCGTGCAGCATGTTCATTTTAGCCATTATTTTACCCTCCCAGCCGTGATTGGATACGCATCCGGATGCTGTTTAATATGCTCTTTAAGTTCTTCGTATTGTTTTTGTAGTGCCGGGATTGGCGTATCGTAAACGTCGGAAACAAGCTCTTCCAGCGCAGGCTTCTGAATCTTCTCAGCCACTTTCAGCGCAGCGAGGATCTCTTCGCGGATTTTATCTTTTTGCGCTTCGTCTTCTTCTTCGTTCAGCCAGCCTTGTTTAAGCAACCAGGCCTTGAAGCGTGCAACCGGACAGTTTGACTTAAACTCAGCTTCTTCGTCTTTTGTACGGTAGCCCGACGGGTCGTCCGACGTAGAGTGTGCACCTAAACGATAAGCGATGGATTCAATGAGGACAGGCTCGCCTGTTGTGACTGCGATTTCACGGGCTTTTTGCGTTGCCGCATAAACCGCTAATGTATCCGCTCCGTCGACACGAATGGTCTTAATGCCGTAGCCGACACCGCGAGAGGCAATCCCGTCGCCTTTAAATTGTTCATCAGCTGGCGTAGATATGGCGTAACCATTGTTACGGGCAAAGAACAGTACCGGTGCCTTATGCACTGCGGCCATGTTCAAACCTGCGTGGAAGTCACCTTCCGATGCAGCACCTTCCCCAAAGTAACAAATAGTGACGTTGTCAATTTCGCTGCTTAGTTCACCGCTTTGTGCATCAATATGCTTAAGTTTCTGGCCGTACGCATAGCCCGTCGCTTGCGGGATCTGTGTACCCAGTGGTGATGAAATGGTCAGGTAGTGTAATTCATTTGAGCCATAATGAACTGGCATCTGACGACCTTTACCCAAGTCTTTCTCATTAGAGAACAGCTGGTTCATAAACTGCTCAAGCGAGAATCCACGATAGTGCAGTGCCGCCTGTTCGCGATACTGCGCCATGATCATGTCTTCTTGTTTTAGCGCAGCTGCACTGGCAGTGATTGCAGCCTCTTCGCCAAGACACTGCATATAAAAGCTGATCCGGCCCTGACGCTGTGCCGCCTGCATACGTTCATCCAGCAGGCGGATAAAACGCATGGTAGAATAAATACGCAGCGCTGTGTCTTTGTCTAACTCAGGTGCAGTTGCACCGTCCAAAATCTCACCGTCTTCGCTGAGAATTTTCAGCGTCGGGATGTTAAGCGCATGGCCATCGATAAATTCGAGCGCATGGCTGATATTCAACGATATGTTATTGGGGTTAGTCATAACCTACCTTCTCTTGTTGTCATAACTAATTTGCAACGCCAAAGCCGCTTAAAATGGGCCGGATCCGCGGTTAGAGATTTGAATAATTAGTGCGGTAAATGCAAATTAATTAAATTAAAGCTTTTGCCACTTTACGTTAACGTAAACGGTTATTCAACTAATCCTAGATGAATAACCGTTAATTTGCACATTTTGCGGTGGAAAGTTTTTGATACGCTTTATTAAGCGCTTTATTTACAGAGGGTTACACGAAGTTTTTATCTACTTCCAGCGGGATCACCGTCAGTAATGCACGCTGGCCCAGCGCGACTTTGGCATTCGGGAAGATGATGGCTTCTCCCTCAACTTCTGCAAAGTAGGCTGTATCACCATCGGTTGCAAGCAATTCACCTTTAGCAAAACCGGTGAAATTTACCGCAGAATCAGGGAATGGGAATGAAAACGCCTCACAGGTGCGGTTTATCGTGCGATGCACCTGGAACAACTCGAAGTCATTTGCATTAAACTCACCAAATTTGACGCTTTCCTGGCTAATTAATGCTTTTAGTGTTTGTTTTACTGCGGCAAAACGTGACATATCATTCTGGCCAAAAGGCTTCACCTGCCCCAGCTCAACCGTAAAGGCGTCAGCACCGAACTGACAGGATGAAAAATAGCTGAAGGTCGTTGCTGCTGAACGCATCATCAAAATGGTGTTTACACCGCAGGCCAGCATAAACTGCAGTTGTGACTTCTTCCACGGCTTGCCGTGTAAGAATGGATAAACTGCAAATTTCTCATTTTTGGAGCCACGAATGGCAGTATGCAGATCATAGTGACAGCGATAACGTCCCTCTGGCACGCTGGTGAAAAAGTCGCGCACATAGCTCTCAAGCTTTGCAGCGCGGATCTGCTCCGGGTTTTCGGTGCGGTTTTCGTGGGCACCATTGAACAGTCGATTGAGGTTTTCATCCACAAAACGCTCTGCGATATTGATGGACTTAGGGTTACCAAACACAAATAATACACGGTGTGCCAGTTCAATGCGTTCCAGGATCACATCCTGAATAAACTCATCGCATATTTCGATGGGGGCGGTTTCATTACCATGCACCGCGCTCGACAACACGATGTCTTTGTTACCATACGTGGCAGGCGTAAACTGAATAACACCCGTGTCTTTTACTTCAACCAAAGTGCCGTTGCTCAGCGTAAATTGTTCAGCGGCAAGCGAGAACTCGTTATTGCGAGTCAGAGTCAGAAAGTCTCCAGTTTGTTTTAATGTATCAAGGTACATACGAACATCACCTTTTGTGAGAGAAATAAGCGTCGCTGAGGAGTCATATTTCAGCAACTAAATAGTAGGTATAAAAAAAGGCCATCACAATGTATGGCCTTTTATCACTTAAAGTTAGCGGATCACGCTATCTACCAATGTCTTGGCTGCCTGTTCCAGCTCAGCAAGATGCGCTTCGCCTTTAAACGACTCAAGATAGATTTTATAGATGTCTTCGGTGCCTGATGGACGAGCCGCAAACCAACCCGACTCGGTCACTACTTTTAATCCACCGATGGCCGCATTGTTGCCTGGCGCCTCAGTCAGAATATCTGTGATGGCGTCACCGGCCAGCGAGCTGGCCGTCACATCTTGTGGGCTCAAAGCTTTTAGTTTGGCTTTTTGCTCAGGTGATGCAGGCGCATCAATACGCTTGTAAACTGGCGCGCCATATTGCGCTTCAAGCTCACGATAGTATTGTGATGGCGTTTTACCTGTCACGGCCAGGATCTCCGCAGCCAGTAAGCCCAGAATGAAGCCGTCTTTGTCTGTGTTCCAGACCTCACCGTTGCGGCGCAGGAAGGATGCGCCCGCGCTTTCTTCACCGCCAAATGCCAACCATTGCTCACTCAGGCCATCAACAAACCACTTGAAACCAACCGGTACTTCGTACACTTCGCGCTGATTGCCTTTAACCACTTTGTCGATAATAGCGCTGGATACCAGGGTTTTGCCAATTTTAATCTCACTGCCCCAGTCACGGTGCTTGAGCAGATAATCTATCGAGACGGCCAGAAAGTGATTTGGGTTCATCAGACCGTCTTTAGTGACGATACCGTGACGATCGTAATCCGGATCGTTACCAATGCCGATATCATAGTCATCTTTGATCGCCACCAGATTTGCCATCGCAAATGGCGACGAACAGTCCATACGAATTTTGCCGTCTTTGTCCAAAGGCATAAAGGCAAAACGTGGATCAACCTGCTCATTCACAACCGTGAGATCTAACCCATATTGCTTCGCAATCACCGGCCAGAAGTTGATGCCAGAGCCGCCCAGCGGATCAACACCAATACGTACGCCTGCTTTTGCAATGGCTTCGAGGTCAACAATATTCGCCAGGTCTTCCACATAAGGCGTGATTAAGTCGACATATTTTACAAATCCTGAGCGACTGGCTTTAGCAAATGGGAACAGCTCAACTTCAACTAAATCTTCAATCAGTAGCTGATTGGCACGATCTTCAATCCACTTAGTGACGTCTGTGTCGGCTGGTCCACCATTGGGTGGATTATATTTAAAGCCACCGTCTTCTGGCGGGTTATGTGATGGAGTTACCACAATACCATCGGCCAGCTCATGCGGATGCGTCTTGTTATGACACACAATGGCATGGCTTATCACCGGAGTTGGTGTGTAATCATCGTTTTCCTGCGTGACCACATGGACCTCGTTGGCAACCAGTACTTCAATAGCGGAGTTAAACGCAGCTTCCGACAAGGCATGGGTGTCTTTGCCTAAAAACAACGGGCCAAAAATATTGTTGGCTTTTCTGTAATCACAGATAGCCTGGGTAATAGCCAAAATGTGAGATTCGTTAAATTTCACATTATACGAACAGCCACGGTGACCTGATGTGCCAAAAGCAACGCACTGCTCGGGGTTTTGTTCCAGATCAGGCTCATTCAGATAGTAAGCCGATACCAGTTTGGGAATATTCGCCAGCTGACTTAACGGAGCTGGTTTGCCTGCATTGGGGTGATTTGCCATCACATTTCCTTATAGGTAGTCTCGGATAGTTTCTGCGTGTTGCGCCGAATAACCTAGTATGAGCGCAACTTCGTGCAACATCATTTTTTTGCGCGTCGTGTTTGAGTTTGTCATAACCCAATACTGACTGTCTGCAATGTTTTTCGGGTTCGTACTACTACCGCTTTCGAGCAGCGCCGCTTTGCTGGTCGAAAAATAAATGCGATCTCGCCCTTTGATTTCCAATACTTTGTGGAAATCAGCTTTATGGCTACGATGAAACGCTGCCAGAATAAACAAAAAACGCCCCACTACGCCTTTTTGCATAGCCAGCTCTTCTTTATTTAGGATATCAAATACATTGCCTGAAGGTTCGTTTGAAACCGGGGCTTGCTGAGGCTCAACTTCTGGTTGTGGCGTGAGCTCTGCGGTTTGGTCGGTTTCCTCAGTGGGCTGCGCCACAGAGTTCAGGTTCAATAAACGACGCAGGATCTGGGAAGCGCTTTCACCAATACTTTGCGTGTTACTGGCAATGTATTGATATAGCTCGTCATCTATTTCTATTTTTTTCATGCTTGTCCTGTCATTTTATACATCTACTGCATCTTCACGGGATTATATCTAAATTTAACTTATTCCTCTACGGCTATGATTTTGCTTTCAACACTGGCACACTATGCGCCGGATCCGGAGGTATTATGTTGCTTAACTACAAATTATCGGGACAGCCGCTGGGCAGTGCCGAGCCTGTTGTGTTGCTCCACGGCCTGTTTGGCTCGCTGGAGAACCTAAATATTATAGCCCGCGCACTGAGTGAGTCATTCACGGTTATCAATCTAGATTTGCGTAATCATGGCCAGTCGTTCAAAAGCGATGTGATGGATTACCCCAGTATGGCTCAGGACGTACTTGCCCTGCTCGACCATCTTGGAATAGAAAAAACCCACCTGGTTGGGCATTCCATGGGCGGCAAAGTGGCCATGCAAGTCGCTATGCTCAATGAAGATAAGATCGATAAGCTGGTAGTACTGGATATTGCACCAGTGGACTATCACCCGCGTCATGATGCCATAATTCAGGCGCTGAACGCCGTAGCTTCTTCCGATATTACCAGCCGCAGTGAAGCCGACACAATCATGCAAGCGTATATAGAAGAACAAGGTGTACGAGGCTTTTTGCTCAAGAGCCTTGCAAAAAACGAGCAAAACGGCCTTACCTGGCGGTTTAACCTGCATGTCATAGAAAAAAACTACGATAAGATCATCTCAAATATAAATACAACTCATTCCTGTTTGTGTGATACTCTGTTCCTGAAAGGAAACAATTCAGATTATATTCTGGCCGAGCACAGAGCTGCCATTATGCAATCGTTTAGCAATGCGAGAGCAAAAATTATCCAGGGTGCCGGACATTGGCTGCACGCAGAAAAACCGCAAGCCGTCAATCGTTCAATTATTGATTTTATTCAATAATTACCTCAGTTTTTTCTCTGCAACCTTAATTTATCGGTTCCAGGTATGGTATAGTAGCCGCCGTTTATGTTTTGAGTAGTGCAAAGATGATCAACGAATTTATAAATGAGTTTGAAACCCTTGGTCTTTACTTTGCTCTCGCCGGAATTTTCTTTTTTATAGGTATGGCCATTCAGGACGTCCTAAAGAAAGGAGACGTGCCCAAGTTTGGTCGATACATTGTCTGGTTAGTGCTATTTTTAGGGTGCTCAGGCTTTATCGCCAAGGGCCTGATACAGGTATTTTGGCAAGGTGCGGGTGTTGGTTGATGGCCAAGTCTGAATTAGATAGAACCACTATCGACTTGTTTGAAAATGAAAAGCGCCCTGGTCGGCCTAAGACAAACCCTCTCCCCAGAGAGATGCAGCTAAAGATCAATAAGCGCAATCAGATTAAAAGAGACAGAGCAAGAGGGTTAAAGCGCGTTGAGTTTAAAATTTCTTCTGAGCTATACCAGGCTTTGAGCGATATGGCAGAAGAGCAAAACATCAGTCGTAGCGCGCTGATAGAAACCATTTTGCAAGAAAAATTAGCGATTAATAGATAAAAGGTAAGTAGTTAATGTCAAGCGTAGGTATTTTTTTCGGCAGTGACACGGGTAACACCGAACACGTTGCAAAAATGATCCAAAAAGAATTGGGCAAAAAATTAGTCGATGTGAAAGACATTGCCAAGAGCAGCAAAGCAGATATCGAAGAGTTCGATTTGCTTCTTTTTGGTATCCCTACTTGGTACTACGGTGAAGCACAGTGTGACTGGGATGACTTTTTCCCTGAGCTGGAAGAAATTAGCTTTGAGGGTAAGCTGGTAGCCATTTTTGGTTGTGGCGACCAGGAAGACTATGCCGAGTACTTCTTAGACGCAATGGGGATGGTGAATGACATTGTCACTGAGCGCGGTGCAATCGTGATTGGTAACTGGTCAACAGAAGGTTACGACTTCGAAGCATCAAAGGCCTTGATAGACGATGGCCACTTTGTTGGTCTCGGCATCGATGAAGACCGTCAGCCCGAATTAACCGAAGAGCGTGTTAAAAAGTGGTCTGCTCAGGTATATGAAGAAATGTGCCTAAGCGAGTTGGAAGACTAATTCAACCCTATTGCGGGTTAGTATCCCAAGCGCACTATTTTTAAGTCTGTGTCGTGCTAGACTTAAGTAGTAACTGAAATTAGACAAATTGAGACAGATTAATGACTGATCACAACTTAGAGCTAAAAAAAGCGGGTTTAAAGGTTACCCTGCCACGTATTAAGATCTTAGAGATCTTGCAGTGTCCTGATAACCAGCACATCAGTGCCGAAGACGTATACAAAATCCTGCTGGATAAAGGCGAAGAAATCGGTCTTGCTACCGTATACCGCGTCTTAAACCAGTTTGACGACGCCGGCATTGTGACTCGTCACCACTTTGAAGGTGGTAAGTCTGTATTTGAATTGTCAGGCAGTACACACCATGACCACCTGGTATGCTTAAAGTGTGGTAAAGTCGTTGAGTTTGAAGATGATGTGATCGAAACGCGTCAGGAAGAAATAGCCAAAGACAACGGCATTAAGCTGACCAACCACTCTCTTTACCTGTACGGTGAGTGCAGCGACGTGGAAGCGTGTAAAAAATACGCTGAAGAAAACGGTAATTAATACCAACTACATTAATACATAGAGCCAATGCGATGAATTTTGGCTACTTAATTATATAGATTGGTATAGTTCACTTTTTTCGATTGAAAGGGCCGACAATTGTCGGCCTTTTTTGTGTTTTGTGAACATATCGGGGATAGCTATATATTTTCGGATATGACCCCAAAAGCTGCATTTACTTTATGTAGATCTCTCGTTTCGCACTAATATTTCCTAAAATAAAGCGCCGGAAAATTTGGGTTAAGGATTTTGTCTTCTATAATTTCCCCATCCGATAATTGATTATTTGCCGTATCTATTAGTGACTGGTGAATACCATTCACTGTCACTGCGACTGTGACTTCTTTGCCTGATGCCCCCACATTTGAGCAATACTTGATACGTGCACTATCATTTACATCTCGCCATGCACATTGCAGTAAAGTTTCTTCGAACCCCTCTACTATACGCTGAGCCGGATAAGGTCTAAAGTACACTGGGCCTACGTCACACGCATTGGAAGCGGGTTTATTGTCGATGACCGCTACTCCACCAGAGAAATAATTAAGTACAAAGTCGTTAAAGATCATGACACAACTTGAAGAGTTAGCAGCCTGCATTTTAATCGCAATAGGCATATTCAGTGGATGTCCATCAATATCATCACACTGAAGTTTTTGGTTACTGTTTGCGTCATTTTTCCAACGACAATTCAGGCGTTTTTCTTCAAGCCCATCAACTATGCGACGCGCAGGTGCAGGCTCAAAAGAAACAGCGTGTCCCCAACAGGAAGACTTTTCACCTTCGACTTTAATCGCTCCTTTAAGCTCAGTCCGGTAACCATCAAGCCAGTTTATGCTACAAATATCATAGCTGGAAATATCCACTCTGTTGGCTACCAATACATCTGGTAAGTTAGCATCCAATGGATTAGTACACATTTTGTTTTCCCATGTAGCTGCTTCACTTTGATTATCAAGCTGCCAATAGCAAGACATGAGCGAGCTGTCCTGTGCATTTGCAGTGGCCATAGAGCTACACGCAATAATTGATGATAATTTTATTAGTGCTTTTATTTGACTTCTCATACTGAACTTCCTTTCTGATAATTGAGTGTGTAATGCCATCCAAAGGCAAGCGAACATTAGCACTTTCATAATAATAAAAAAGACCTAATTACAATTACTTACAATCATTTACCTGTCACCACAAAAACTCGCTTTGCGCTACAAAATACAAAGCCTTACCAATCGTACATTCATTACTGGTACATATTGAAAGGTGTCCACATAAAGCAGTATCAGCGATAAGCATGCGTTGCTCTGAACTACTCGGCTTGTCATCGCTGGAGACATCCGTAAGTGTCACCTTAACGCTCCTTGAACGCCGGGTTTGAACGAATACCAGTACTCAGTACTGTGGTAAAAAGCGACCATACGAATTCATATTAAGGCAATAAAAATGCATCAACCCTGGGTTGTCCTGGGAGCAATAACTCGATGAAGGTAGCAACTTATGGTGCGACCATCAAAGTGTTTTGCGCTGAGAGAATTCTTGTGTAGTTACTGTATTTGAGACAGGCTCCCAAGTAATGTGTTATCGCAGTGTAATATTACACCGCTTCCTTCCTTGCTAGGTTTAAGTGTACCAGGTTACGAAAAAGCCTAAGGCCAAAGTCATTAATGGGCGATTCACAAAGTTTGGCCAACCGTGACTTGTTTGATTTATCTCGTAATACCAACAAACCTGAATATCATTAAAAATCCCTTGGCAGGGAACTATCTAAGGAGCTAGACATGGTTACGAAAGACGAAATGATACTTGTGAAAGAAGATGCAGTAATATTATCTTCTTTCAAACGTGATGGTGAAAATGTTGCCGGATACATATCTCAGGCTTTGGCCGCACGATTGGAAAAAACAGATACTTATCAAGATTTTAATTTCCCTATCGATGACGTTAGTTATCTGTTGGATAAACCGGACAGAATATCAGTTAGCAGTAAAACAGCCTCCTCCGGTTTTGGAGAAATCCAATTCAAACTTAAAGAGAGAAGCCTACCGCTGCCCTATTCGAACAGCCTATACAGAAAAACCATTCCGTTTTATCGTTCAGTTGTTGGGACTTTCGAAGAGATCATGTTTCAACGGTTATCTGATACCCTGGACAATCTGCAGCACGAGTTAAATGATGCCAGCATAAAAACCAATGTTTCCATCGAACAGGTAGACAGCCAGGTTGACAGTTTGAAAGAGTTAAAAGGTAGAGGCACAAATCTACGTCCGGACAACGACAAAAGAAACGACAAGGCACAAAATAAGCTCAATGAGCTAAAGGGTAAACTGAATACCATCGTCAGTGAAATTTCAAATTACCGAGCAGACCTGCAGGACGTCAAAGATATCGCCGACGTACTTAAACGTTGGTCTAACTCGCTCAATGAGTCACCTTTCGTGTCGATAAGTTCGGACATCACAGTCAACCTGAAAGATTTCAATTCCGGCTCCAGCACGATTTCAGATATTGGAGCTGTGTCAGGGCTGCTCGGTGTATTTGGGTTGAGTCTTGCCGGTGGAATGGCATATTTTGGCGCAGCTGGTGGAGTGGCCGTTGCACTTGCACCGGTGATTGCCGTCGTAGGTGCAATTTTGGCTGTCGTTGGCGGCGTCCTGTTGATAATTAATGAAATTGATAAAGCTAACAAAATAAAAGAGCATTATGAAAAGGTTGAAAAAGATGCAGGAGAAGGCGTAACCAAAGCCAATGGGGTGATTAGTCAGCTGCAGCAAGCCAGAACAGCCGTGAAAGACATTTTTGACAAAATTGAACCTATTGTAAAAGAACTCAGAGATCCAGGATCATCAGACGTTATCTCCAGGTCAGATATCTACAATACTCTGAAAGGATTTGCAGACAAAAGTACGGAGTTTTCAACAGGTGCAAAAGCTATGCAGACGTATATCAATAGGGGCTTGTCAGCACCAGATGCAGCGCAAAAAGCCAGTATATTGATAAATCTTGATATATCTGATGATCCAACAATGGGCGATGACGACACCAAACATGACGAATTGGTATTGTTATTGGGCTATTACATCAGCAATGATGATATTGATGCCATCACCGACTACTTCAAGCTTCACAAAGAAAATATAAAAGAATTGAGAGAAGTGCTGATTGTTACCCTGCTGCTCAACTCAAATTCTCCCTCGCAAGTACAGAGTAAACTTAATGCAATCGATGACTCGCTGAATGTGACTTTGGCAGATATCGAAGATATCAAAGAGAAAAACTCTAACCTACTGTTCTTTGCAAATGCTGCATAGTAGTCATTTTCACAAACAGCATTAAGCTTTACAACTCAGACTCAACCTGACAGTTGCCCATTTTTCAATCGGTGACTGTCACTCGGTTCTGTCTATGACATAGGACCAGCCCGAAGCGGCCTTAATCATACACATAGGGACAACGCACACACCGGAATATACAATGATAGTATTTGGTATCGGTTAAACTTTCTTGTTTCTTCGTTACTGTTGGCACAGTGTATTATTTTCTTTGAGCGTATTCTAAAGCGTGGATGGCGACGTAAAATTACGCCGTTTTCAGGTCAGTGTCGCTTGTTTTACTTCAGTGCCACCTGCTCTCTCTTGTTTTCTATTCACCGAGCTAAGGACTTGCGAATTTTTTAAAATTTCTCCCTTTCTGGTTAAATAATAGTATAAGATTATCGCATCTTGAGAGGCCGATAGCTCACCGTAATTTTTGTGAACTATTGCCCCTTCTGGAACTCGTAATGGCGCTATTTTTCTACTTGCATCTAATTCATCTACTTCTGTTATTTCTTTGAAAAACTCTTCTTTTGATATATGGTCTTTCTTATCTTCAGGTAATAAAGAATACAATCTATCAACTCTAGTACCCATATCTGCATTTAAATAGAACTTAATATCTGCATTTGGAAATACAACAGTTCCGGAATCTCGCCCTTCGACTATAACGTCACTGACTCTGGCCATATCGCGCTGTTTCTTTACCAACTCCGCTCTGACACCTGCATTTAAGGCAACTTTGGATGTCAGAGGTAAAATAGAAGGTGATTCAATTGAATCGGTAATATCATAACCATTCAATTTAGTTCGATATACGCCATTTACAATAGTAAATTCAAAGTTTGCAGCTTTGCATAAAGCAACTAAGCATGGGTCATCTAGAGAAATTTTATTATCCATTATATAATAAGCGATTCCCCTAAACATATTTCCACTGAGAATACACTTGAAATTAGTCAGTTTCGAAAGTTCTATCGCAACCGTCGTTTTCCCTGAACCTGCTGGCCCATCTATTGTCACAATCATAACATTCCCTTTTATCAGTTTCTAATCAATCAAGAACTTTATCCTGCTTTCAATAACTGTAGATATATAATCTTCATCACGTTCTATTTTAAGCAACTTCCTTGCCCCTAACTCACGTCTCTTTGCGCTATAAAAAACATCGTCAAAAGTCTGAATTGCGTTTGATACAATCACCTGATTATTATCATACACGGTTTGACTATATCCTTTCCCTGTTGTAACACGAATAGATTTTATCAATAGACTACTTCCCAATATAAAATGTCCATCCAAGCGATTGTGAGTATCTATAGTGAAATTTAAATTGCTATATTTTTCAGACAGCAGACTTATGTTTTGACATAAATTTGAAACTCTTAAAGCTAACTCTTCCTCCGCATACCCCCACTGTTCATAAATATATGGCAAATCAAGACTAGCACATATTTTCACCTCAAAACCCTGTTTAATAAAAAGTTCTATATATTCCTTTTCTAATTTTAGTAGCTCTTCATACGATGGAGAACGATTAGACTTAGACTCTAATATTGATAGAGAGGTAAAAAGTCCATACATACGAATAACTTGCTTTTCACCACTCTGCTTGGACATATAAAGTAACTTATCAAAAATCGTAATATTATTTTCAGCTCTTTCATGAGTCCCTTCTACCACTGACTTTTCGTCGATCAAGGGTAAAATAGAACTAGGAATTGAAACACTATCAGACTCACCATTATCGAGATAGGATATTATATTTGGTGAGTTTATTCTATTGTTAGTAATCTTGGTATTGATATTATTCGATAAATCAACCTTATCATACCTACGTAAAGCCCCAAGAATCCTTTTGAAAAAACTCATGAGATATCATTGCCATTGATAGTTGTATTCTCATTTCCGGTTATTTCAACCTTGCCTTTTATACTATTTTTCGATATTATCGACTCTATATTTTTTGAAATTTTTGTGGATCGTTTGTTTTTCTTTAAAAACATAACTACTAGCGAAATTAGGAACACCCCTAACCCAGAAAAAAACCATTCATAATTATTTAAAAACCATTCCATGTTGACCTCCACATTTACCTGAGACGCACCAACACCCCGCCAAGCAATAACGTCGCTAACAGAAGCAAAACCTTTCGGTATGACCGCTCCTGATGTCGCAGACCTCATCACACTCGTTCACTTATTACTCTAAATAACAACAACCTAGCACCAATTCACCTGCAGCTCAAGTTTTAACCACCTTTACAAAAATCGCCCCGCTATCACGGCGATTCTGGGGCTCTCGTTATGAGAAAACCACTAACTTATTGAATTTAATTAACTTAAAGGTAAATTGGTTGACGCGAAGTATTCAAAACAGGGGAAGTAGAGTGATTTGACCGCACATATCGCCTCATCACTTGTGTATGAAAGTAGCTAAAACTCGGTAATTTCAGTAGTGTTTGGCGAGCCCCCTCAACGCTCAAGCGCTTTTTCAATCGCAGCGAGCAGTTTCTCGGGTTCATTGGTGCCTAAGCTCACGGTCGTGCCGTCTTTTAGTTTAAGTTCTACGGCGTGTGAACCGGAAACATTATATAACCAGCCGGTAGACATCAGACGAATACCTAATCCGTAATACCATTTGGTTGTGATGACGCTGGCTGATTCAATTTGGCTGTGATCGAGTGATTTACGCCAGAAGCCGGGACCGAAAAACCAGCGGATCTGGCCTTCGCCTATTTTGATTGTCAGTGAGCTAAACAAAATAGCAATGATCCCTACAACCACAAAGGCAAATTCAATCGGCTCTTCGGGTTTAGTCATGCTGCCGTAGGCTAAGACCAATGCGGATGTGCCCATCACCACTAATATGGCGGTACCAATCTGGGTGTGCTTATAGTCCATTTTGCTTTCTCCTTACGGTTTTTCTTAACGGCGTCCCCTGAGCCAACTCTTTTGTACAACGCTTGAATGATCAAGGGTCAAGCCTAATAGCTCGGCCTGCCCTTCAGTTTAGCCTATATTCAGCAGCGATATCCGTTTACAGACACCGGGCATGAATAGTTTGGATCTGAGATCGGACCGCACCCCATCGCGGAAATCGCTCCGCCAATCTGGCGTGTTTTGCAAGTGTTCAGGGCCGCCTGATCAGACAGGATTTTGACCTTCTTCTTGTTGAGTACTAGTTTCATTATTTTTCACCTTTACATGATTGCACCAATATTGGTAACACTCAGTGTGTTTATGTTTTGCACAAAAATCAACCACGAAAGGCTGGCGAATAAATATTTCATGGAAACGTCATAATTAACAAGAACGCGCGTTGAGTCGGCTTTTGCGTGCAAGCTGGTCAGGTACCAGCTTGCAACTAACACATCAAAGTACGATGCGGCTTGCTTTGGTGAAAGGCGCGATCCCGATTTGTTCAAAGATGGCTTCCGGTTTAAAGACTTGCGTGCCTTTAATCACTAATGAAAGCTTTCTCAGTGCTTTTATATCTTGACCTGGATCGCCGTCAACCAGGATTAGATCCGCCACTTTGCCCTCACTTACAGAGCCAGTCTGGTGTGCGACCCCCATCAGCCTGGCGCTGTCAATGGTGGCCAATTTCAGTACTTCCGCCGCTGGGATCCCAGCCAGAGTATACAACTCAAGTTCCCGAAGTAAGGTAAACCCGGGGACGCTGTCTGTGCCTGCAACCATAGGTACGCCGGCGTCGTAAAGAATCTTGACCATTTTCAGTAAAGCTTCGCCCGAGTTCTGATAGGCACTTTGGTGCTCTTCTTCTACCTGCATCTGCGCCCCTTTCAGACTGCGCACAAAGTTGGGGGGTAAATGTGGTGCAATTTCAGCAAACTCTTGATCAATTTGTTTGTTTTTACTCATGAGCAGACTTCTGAAGGTAGATACAGTAGGATCAATCACTACATTTTTATCTGCAAGCAGCTTGATAAATACGCCCATTTGCTCGCTTGTCATCGGCATGTCTGCGGCTTTTTCACCAATCAGAGAGAAGCGTTGCTTGGTGCGTGTATCAACTTCTTCACCTGCCAGAAAGTTCAAAAACAACATGTTGATATGCTGGATCTCGTTGTACCCGGCATGTACAGCCTGCTCTGCCGTCATAAAAGCCGGAATGTGACCACTAAGACGCAGGCCTCGACTGTGCGCCCGCTCAGCAATCGGTTTAACCCATTTAGGGTCAATCGACGAATAAAGCTTGATCTGGACATAACCATTGTCGGCAAAAAAATCTACCATCTCGAGCGCCTCAGTCAGGGTCTTAACACTTAAACCCGCTGAGTTTTCACTGTATTGATCCATAAACCCGGCACGATATACGCGCGTCCCGAGCACTTTGCCCGTATCAAACAAAGATTGGATCTCCATCAGGTTTTGGTGTTCATTACCCATGTCTCGTACGCTGGTTACGCCAGTTGCAATATTCAGGATCCCGGTGTTTTTACTTAAATGACCATGCATATCCCACAGGCCCGGGATAAGGGTCTTTCCCTGACCATTCACTGTTGCCACTTGTTTATTGAGTTTAATCGTCGGCGCAACCTGAACTATTTTGCCTTGCTCAATTAACACTTGCTGACCTTTGAGCATCGTGCCTGTATCTACGTCAAATACGTTCACCTTGTCTAGTAACAACCTTGGATGATACTCAGTAAGCTGCTCAGCCAGATCTTCCAGATATGCCTGCTCCGCCTCGAGTTGACGGGCTTTTAGCTGCTCAAATTGCGCTTTACTAAAACCATCCCGGATCACATACATACCACCCCAACTCTGCGCAAAGTAGTTACCAGCTTGGTCATACCACGCAAAATCCGGCGTCATGCTTAACCCTGACTTGGCATACAAATGGACTTGCTCATTACCCAGCTGAACCGTATCCAGCTTAGTGAAGGTTACTTTTCCGTGAGGTAACACATCTGTCTTGTGCAGATCATTTTTGATCATATAACGAGTCAATGCGTTTTCTATGGCCAAGGTGCTGTTTTTGGGCACATAGAATTGAGGGTCGTTAACCCTGGTGCTGCCCTGTTCATCATCATTGCGCCACTTAGCGTGGCCACTTTCCCACATATAGGACTCTTTGATCTTCGCACCAAAAGCCGACTGACCCCGGGTTTCAAACGCCAATATCCGGCCCTGTTCGTCGAGCTTGAGCGATTCATTCAGAATAATTCGCCGGTTGTTCCAGCCAAATCGTGCCTCTGACGTATAAGTCCGGTTATCAGCTTGCGTCTGGCTCATAGTACCTGCCAGCCCCTTTTCGGAGTAAATGTTATTAACTATGGTTTCGGCCAGTGCTGTGGGTAGGTAAATGGCTGATAGAAATGTGGTTGCAGCCAGCAGATGCCCTGCCGCAAAGCTCCTTTTGTTGTGCTGTTTCACTGTGTTTTCCTTAAATATTATTATAATCAAGGATATTTATATCATATGCGGCTAGGAATTTTTAAAACTGTTATAAATTAACTGATTGATTAATAGAAAGAAGGTGTTTTTGTACGCTCAAATGTCTGCTCTCTGACAGATGCACATGGTGAATTAATGTTAGGGTGAGAGCGTCGGGCGAGCCCTTTGAGATGCCAGGTATGTCAAAACCCTTTGCTTCAGAGTAATAGTAATCCGCAGATTGATAAAAAATACAAATGTTAAATCAGTTTCATACGGTATGCTCTGCCCGTACTCAGACATAAAACACCGCTTTGATCATTGTAACGACCCAGCGAAAGTGGTTAACGCTAGCGCCAGGTCGCGAAATGGCTAGCGCTTCACTTTGCCTGTATATAGCTGCTAAGCTGATCAACATGCTGGCGTGTTTCATCAATCAGGCCACCAATTTCTCCAGCCGATTCCGTGGTGCGCATCGCCAGACTCCTGACTTCATCCGCAACCACTGCAAACCCTCTGCCCGCATCACCCGCTCTCGCCGACTCTATGGCCGCGTTAAGCGCGAGTAAATTGGTCTGATCGGAGATACTATTTATGGTGTTGATAATCGTGCTGATCTTTGACAGTACCTGTGCCATTGCATGATGCGTTTCAGTCAGTACTGCATTACGCTCAGACACATCCGTGCCGTAAAGCAGAATTTTATTCAGCTTACCATCTTCATCTAATACAGGGGAAATTGCCGCATCTATCTGCACTTCACTCAAGCCCTTCGGCAAGGCTAGCTGGGTTTTTACAAACTGGCCGGTGCGGATCGACTGCCATTGTTCGTCACTCAGGTAACTCGATAAAGTCTTGAGCATTTTTTGTACGGCGTGTTTATCGGTGGCACCGAGCGCACTGAGACCCATTGGGTTAATCAACGTCAGCTCTCCCAGAGGGTCAAACTCCAGCACAATATTCGCTTCACCTATGGCTTTAAGACGCACGTCATTTTCCAGTGCCACACGCTTAGTGCTGTCTACATTCGCCTGAATGGAAACAAAGCGTATCAGGTTTCCCCGCTCGTCAAAAACCGGGTTAATGGCCAGGCTAATCCAATAGGGCTCGCCCTCTTTGGTATAATTCAGAATCTCCTCATAAAACGGCGTTCGCTGTTCCAGGTTTTTTCTGATGCGCTTTTTGGTATCTGACGACGTATGTTTGCCCTGTAAGACATGTCCGGGCTTTTTCCCCAGCACTTCATGTTGTTCAAAGCCGGAGAGCTTTGTAAAACCAGGATTAACGTATTCGATGAGACCGACTGCGTCTGTAATGATCACTGAGTTATCGGTTTCATTAGCGACCAGTGAAAGTAATGCTATCTGGTCGCGCTGCGCTTTTTCTTCCGTAATATCTTTCACAAATGCCGTGTAGGCAATTTTCCCGGCCACGTTTACTTTCGACAACGACAGATTGGCCCACAGCACCTGACCATCGCTGCGTTCAATTTCCACATCCCGGGACGTACCGACGATTTTGTCTTCGCCGGTCCTGCGATTGCGATTGACCATTTCATCATGGTTGCCCTGAATGACTTTGGGCACCAGCATTTTAACGTTGTGGCCTATCACCTCTTCACGCTGATAGCCCCACAATCGCTCCGCTGCGGGATTAAAAAACGTCACTATGTTGTTGTGGTCAATAGATACAACGGCATCAATACATTGCTCCAGGGTCTGGTCAATGCGCTCCTGAGCTTCTTTTTGCACCGTAATGTCTTTGATAAATGCAGTATAATGAATGCCATCAGACTGGCGCACCTTAGACAATGACAGGCTGCACCACTTTTTATCGCCGCTGCGGGTTTCAATCTGAATATCCCGGGCCGTACCAACGATCTTATCTGGCCCGCCATTACGATTAGCATTAACATACTGATCATGGTTGGTCGCAAATTCGCGCGGCACCAGCATTTTAACGTTTTTTCCGAGCACTTGTGTTTTACCGTAACCAAACAGTTTTTCAGCTGCCGCATTCATATAAGTAACATTGTTTTTGGTGTCGATACTGATCACGGCATCAATCGCCTGATCAAGGATCGCACGTGTATTATCCGACTTTCCAAAAAAGAGTGACTGGATCATCAATTAACCTCTGAGCAAAGGTGAAAGCACGCCGCTATCACATGAATGCACCATGCAGATAAACATACCTGCATTACACTGCAGTTAATTAAACGTAGACCGAGTTATTGAAAAGTGTCAATTACAAACACACTTAAATAATGCGCTATTTCGTCAGTAAAACAGGGCAAACGAATATACAGACAAGCTGCCATTATGGCTCCTGAAATGTTTAGCTAGGAGAGAATAGGGATCTGGAACTGCATGGTGATCCCGCCGTAGTGTTCTGTATCTATGTCTTCAATCGACTCAATAAAGTAACCCTGAGGATCTATCTCGTGCCCGGCGGCTTGCGCTTTATCAAACAGGGTGCTGAGCACCTGACTGTAGGCCACATCCGACAGTAGATACGCACGACAACAAAAATACCGGCCTCCCTGAATGATCAGCTCATGAGCCTCAGTTCGGCCCACCACTTTTCCTATCTGAGTGTTAATAACTGACCAGCTTTTCTCCAGTTCCGAAACATGCGTGACCCCCAGTAAACCCACGGACTTTTCACCATACTGATCTAAAATTTGCTCCCAGTCAGCGCTCTCACTGGAGATCAATTTGATGTAACGCGCTTCTATTTGTTCAAGCGTGCACGGCAATGCTTCCGCCAGTTGCTTCTCCAGTGAACCAGCCTTACCCGGATGTGCCAGCTTGTCGAGCAGCACAGTGGTTTGCGCCGGGGTTGCCTGTTGACCCATTAAACGCACCGCTTTAGCGGTAAGCCCCAGTTCACGTTTAAGGGCCTTAGCCAATGCTTGTGACGAGGCAAATCCGCACAATTGCGCAATGTCAGTGACAGACAAGGGATCGTGATAGAGCAGATAATACACCGCATGTTGCAGCCGTATGCGACTAAGGTAGCGCCCGGGGGTTTCATTGAACAGCTTGCTAAACTGACGATGAAAATGAAACGCAGAAATGGCGCTTTTTTTAGCTATTTGCTGCCAGCTTAAGCCTGCTTCAAGCTGGTCGTGCATCAGCAATAACGCCTGCTCAAAGCGATTGCGCATGTGCTCGGGTAAAGGCGCAAGCAAAGCAATCTCTGGCACCAGATTAAACGCGGGATCTTGTTTTTCAGACATAGGGGCTCACAGCTGAATCCTGGGCGACAAATATCGCCCAGGCGGTGCCCCAAGTCAACCTGCTGTAACAGCCTCCTGCTGCGACACAGTTATGGGTTTTGCTTTACGGTAAAAAGCCCCCAGCAATACAGGAATTAAAAACAAGGTGATCAGAGTCGCAAACAGCTCACCAAACACCAGCGAGACCGCCGCGGGTTTGAGGTACTGTACCTGCTCCGATGTACCGAATAACAGCGGCAATAAACCACACACTGTCGTCACTGTGGTCAGAAAAATCGCCCTGAAGCGGGCGGTCCCTGCAACTAATAAAGCGTGTCCGGGCTCAGTGCCTTTGCGGTATTCACTGTTAAACCGGGTCATCAACACCAGCGCATCATTCACCACAATCCCCGTCATGGCCATCATGCCAAACAGCGACAATAAACTGACCGGTAAGTCCATCACGGCATGGCCAAAAATGGCACCGGCAAAGCCAAATGGGATCACGGCCATGATGATCAGCGGCTGCCAGTAGGACTTTAACGGGATCGCCAGCAACACGTATATCAGCATCAGGGTCAGAATAAGCGCCCCTTTAAAGCCTTTGCTGACCTCTTCGATTTCTTCATACTCACCAGCCGGCTTAATGCTGACGTCCGGATACAGGGCATTTAATTGCTCAATCTCCCTTGCCAGGAGTGCCAGAGTTTGCTCCGGCGACCCTGCGGTGCGATCCTGAGACCAATAGAGGTTGATCACTCGCGCGCGCTCCCGCCGTTGCAGTGTCTGAGGTTCATATTCGTCATTCAGCTCGGCCACATCCCCAAGCGCCACGCTCTGCCCGTCATTGAGCATAACCCGCATGTCGAGCAATTCATGTTCAGTACGCACAGCGTGCGGGGCGAAACGCAGCACGACTTTTAGCTCCCGGGCCTGATAGAGCAATCGGTGAACTTCGCGCTCACCCAGGGCATTGGCAACCAGCTGCGCCAGGTGTGCCTGAGTCAGCCCCAGCTGACGACCAAATGCATTCAGCCTGACGCGAATTTGCCGCTGTTCAGCCTGATGATCGTCGCGCACATCTTCAACCCCAGGCAATCCTGCCAGCTTGCTGCTAAGTCTGGCACTCACCTGCTTGGCCTGCTGCGCATCAGCGGCTGAAATCGCCAAAAATGTCCCGCCCGCCGGAGGCTCGGCGGCACTAAAGTGCTGTGCATAGCTGCCTTCTATCAAGCCGGTTTGCGCACGCCAGGCATCACTGAGTGTATTTGCCGGTAAGACATTTAAGGCCTCGGATGTGAGCTCGGCAGTCACCTCAATGTCGCCATGGCCGTTAGACCAGGCCAGGACATTGTTCATCGGTGCCGTGCTCAGACCATATTCAGCTTGCAAGGCCTGGTTAGTCTTTTGTGCACTCAGCTCAAGCTGGCTTAAGGCACGCGCCTGCAAACCTAATGGCGCGCCCTCTTCCAGCGTCACTTTGGCGGTCACATAGCGCCCCGGAATTTCCGGGAACAAAGTACTGCGAATTGCGCCACCAAGCCACAATCCATATGCCAATACAAAGGCCGACACAAACATCACCAGGGTTGATCGCTTATGATTCAGGCTCAATTGCAGTAAAGGTTTATAAACACGCTGAATGAACTGAGTTAACGCCCAGCGCGCCTTATTCTGGATTGTCGCAATTATGCCGCTTCGTGCTCCTTTTTTTGACATTGCGGCCAGGTGGGACGGCAGAATAAATTTACTTTCAACCAGCGAAAAACACAGTGCCAGAATAACCACCGCCGAAAACCCCGCAAACAACTTGGCCAAGTCGTTATTGATCCACAACATGGGCGAAAACGCCGCAATACTGGTCAGCACACCAAACACGGTGGCAACTGTCACAGACTCTACCCCGGTGTATGCCGCCTGTTTGTAGTTTGCATTACTGGTTTGATGCTCATCGATGGCTTCACCCACCACCACGGCATCATCGACTAAAATGCCCAGCACCAGAATAAAACCAAACAAAGTGATGTCGTTGAGGCTGTAATCAAGCAGCTGCATGCCATATAAAGTGCCACAAATGGCAACCGGGATCCCGGCAGCCACCCAAAATGCCAGCCTGAGATTTAAAAATACCCCCAACAGCAAAATCACTATCAGCAACCCCTGCCAGGCACTGGTGCCGAGTCGTTGCAGCTGCTCTTTGATGTAAGGCGCCATATCTGCCATGGTCGTCAGCTCAATGTCTTCTGCAAGCAAAGGCCTGAGCTTTGCCAGGGTATCGCGAATAGCCGCGCTGACGTCCAGCAGATTATCGCTTTGACTGGTGCTCACCATCAGTGCAATGCCCGGCATGCCATTGTTTCGCACAATGGCGTCACTTTGCTCATAGCCACGTCGCACTGTTGCAATTTCGGCTAAGGTCACTTCACCCGACGGCCCCTGGATCACCGGCAGCGTTTGCAACTCACCCAGCGCACTTAAATAACCGTCGCCACGCAAAGTGATATGGCCGCCCTCGTGTTGCAACTGACCGCTGCGGGTTTCAAGTGACATTTGAGTCATGATGTTGGCCAGTTGCTCTATCGTCATACCATAACGCTGCAAGGCTTCAGGCCTGGGCTCGATAAATAGTCTGGGTTCCCGTGCGCCCCAGTTACTGACTTTAGAAATATCCGGATGCGTTTTCAGGGCCAGCTCCACCCGCCTGGCAACCTGCTGCAATGCGTCATCGCTGCGCGGCGCCGAGACAATCACAAAAGCCGCAAGATTCGTAAATTCATCGCGCGTGACGATGGGTTTTTCAGCCTGCACCGGAAAGTGGCTGATCGCATTAACCTGATTACGCACTTCTTCCAGTAGCTTACCCAGATCGGCATCGGGCTTTTTGCGCACGGTAACACTCGACAACCCCGCCTGAGACTGGCTGGTAATTTGTTTGATACCGGCAATTGAGCTGACAGACTCCTCAATGCGCTGGGTAATACTTTCATCTATCTGCCTGGCAGTCCCTCCGGGATAGGCAACGTGAATACTGATGCTCGATGGAGCAATCTGCGGAAAAGACTCTACCCTGAGCTGACCAAACGCCAGCAAACCACCAGCAATAATCATCGCCATCAGCAGGTTGGCAGCCACCGGGTTATCAATAAACCATTTGCTTAGCCAGCTCATAGCGCCCCCTGGTTATCCGCTACCTGCACCGTATCTGGCTGAACGCTGACGCGTTTACCGGCCATCATGGAGCGCAGCGGATAGCGCACCAGCTGCAAGGTATCGGGCTGCTCAACTTTAAGCGAGGCGATCACTTTGTCTCCCTGGACTTCAACCACCTGCACCGGGACCTGACGCAATTGCTGCGCCTCGGTCACTATCCAGATTGTATGGTCCGGGTCGACCGCACTCAGTGGCAGTTTATAGAGGCCTCTGTGCGCAACAAGCTCAAAATGTACGGCTACCTGTTGATTTGGCAGCAGCCGGGTTGCATGCTGATAAGGATCAGACACTGCCAGCACCAGTGTGCGCTGACGGGTCATTGCATTCACCTGAGGTGATAAATAACGAACGAATGCGGGCCATTTTTCGCCTGTTCTGCTAACGACTGTGATTGGTTGTTCACCCAGCGCAGTGCCTACTTTGTTCCAGTCTCGCTGCGACAAGGGCACATGCACGTCAATGCTGTCACTGGCCACCACCTCAAACAGCGTTTGCCCTGCCTCCAGCCATTCACCCGGGCTGATCAGCCGCTGCGTGATAACGGCATCAAAGGGCGCGACAATAATGGTATCGTCCAGTAGCTGACGGGCACTTTCTACATTCTGTTGTGCACGTGCCAGCTCAGAGCGTGCAGCGGCCGCATGCGGCTCCATTCTGGCAAAGGCCGAACTGGCACCCGGGCGCATGGTTTTAGCCACTTGCTGCTCATGCAGCTGCTGTTGCAAGTTGAGCTCAGCCTGTTTCAATGTGCTCTGGGCCTGGGCAAGCTGAGATTCAAGTAAACGGGTGTTAAGCCGCGCCAGCACCTGACCTTTTTTAATGTGATTACCCGGCTCCATGTCCGCACCTAAATAGTCTAATCTGGCACTGCTGGTTGCTTTGAGTTGCAACGGCCAGCGGGCCTGCGTGTTGGCCTGTATTGTTAACTTTGGATTAAGCTCGCTGCGCTGCACCGTCAATACCGAAACAGCCGGCGGTTTTACCTCCTCGACCTCTATTGGTGATTCAGATGGCGTCATTAATACGACGGTCACAAGCGCCAGCAGCAAGGAAGTTGCGGCAACGATGGCCGGTTTTCGGGATTTAAACATCATGGATAACCTCCTGGTTCGTCACCGAATCAACAGGCTGATTCAGTCGTTTACTAATTTCACTTAAGCGGGACAGCGTCTGTAACGTGATTGGCAACATGATGGCAGTGTCGACAAATTCCAGTGAGTAGGTCACGATGGAAAACACCTGACCGACACTGATATCAGGGATCAGCTGGACCATCCATAAATTGCTCAGTACCGCAATGAACAGCACCAAAAAAATCAGGCCATACACCCAGGCTTCGGTATCTGACAGGCGGATCTCACAGCGCTTAAGGCGCTCAAAATGCGCACTCACGGCAACCAGTGGTCGATGGCTCAGCACCCACACCTGTTGCTCCAGTTGATCATTCAATTTGCTGTTTAAGTGGGTGAAACGGTCATGAAACAGACCATAAATTAAACACATTAAACCGGCGGCAAAGACTACACTGAACGCCAGGTAGATATGAAAAGCGGCCAGGATCGCCACAGTGGCAATTAGCTGAATAACAGCGGTAAACACCCCCGGCAGATCATTTTCGAGAAAATCGACCAGCTCCCGTGACATCGTCAGGCGCGCATCTTTCACCGATACGGGAGCAGCGCGCAGTTTAAAGGCCAGCATTTCAGCCAGCCGCACCCGCAGGGCGCCAAATACACGAGTATCATAAAAGCGCCTGAGCACACTGACTACAACGAGGGCCAACAGGACGCAGGCAAACCAGGTTAGCGGAGCCATTGCACGTTCAAGTACGCCGTCGATGGCATAACCAATAAATAAAGGCAATAAAATCAGTAAGATATTTTCTAAGATCACCATTGTCCAGGTGAGCAGAATTTTAACTGGGCTGGTGCGAATAATCGCACCAAAAGAAATTGAATTATGGAGGTTCACAACCGGCTCCGCGAGTACTACAAACTGACGGCCAGTGTGACAGAGCGCGGCACTAAAAAAGTGTCCCAGATTGCGCTTTACACTTTCTAACGTTTTTTGATTCGCTCTGCATAACGTTTATGTAAAGCAATGATTTCTTCCTCTGAGGTGCCCTTTTTGAGCATCCGAGCAGGCACTTCGATCACATTATTTGCTTGCGCTCGGGGTACATCGGTCCCACACTGAGCGCAGAAGCTACGGTATTTCCAGGTAGTGATCTGGCCTTTTTGAAGCCACCGAAAGTCGCTGCAATTTACCAAATATTGCCTGTCGGATATTTCCCCACACCGCCTGCAAATACCGGTCGAGATGTCATACATAGACTCCCCAATCAGGAAAATAAACGCACCGCATTCGCACTGACCTAGTTCCATAAGGTCACTCCTTGGCTTGATAAATATCTGGTTTACAAACTTGCATCAGGATACTTGGGTCTTCCACAGCTGCAAAGCCAAACTGGGCATATAAGCCGTGTGCGTCCTTGGTTGCGAGCATCATTCGGCGCAGACCTTGTAATTCAGGGTGGTTAATCACCGCGTCCACCAGCTGCTTACTTAAACCCTGGCCTCTGTGCTGCTCAAGAATAAACACATCAGCAAGGTAAGCAAACGTAGCCTTGTCGGTGATCACCCGGGCGAACCCCACCAGCTCTGTCGCTTCGCAGTACACGCCAAAACACAGTGAGTTGTCGATTGCCCTGGCCATGATTTCACGGGGAATATCTTTTGCCCAGTAGGAGCCAGAGATATAGTTGTAAATTACGTCAAAATTAAGCCGTGTCGGATCGGTGCTGATGGTATAGGCAGGCATAATATTCCTTCGAAGTGGTGTATGGTCTTGTTTGTTATTATCAAGACCATTAAACCTGTTAACCCTTAACTCTGGCAAGCCCGCGAATGAAATTTGTTTCAGACAATGCTGTCTACGCCTGCTGAAACGGGTAAACCGACCCTAAATTCAGGATAGTCATGAGCGCATCCAGTGCATGCTGACTTTCAGTCATTAAACATGGGTCGGCCAGATCGGCCTCACTCAACCTGTCGCGATAGTGCTGGTTTATCCAGTCACGCAGGCGATGATACAAACCCTCGTCCAGTAAACATGCCGGGTTCACAGCACTGAGCTCTTGCTCGGACAAAGTAACTCGCAGACGCAGGCAGGCCGGTCCGCCACCATTTTGCATGCTTTGTTTAAGATCCATATAGATCACTTCGCTTACCGGGTTGCTGGCCTGGCACAATGCAGATAAATACTGCTCCACTTTGCCTACCATCTGACATTCTCCCGGCGCAATCACGGCCATACCACCAGACGGCAGGCTGACCAGCTGGCTGTTAAACACGTAACTCTTAACCGCGTCCTCGACGCTGATATCGGCATTTTTTACCTCAATCAGGTGAAGCGGCCGGTCGCCCTGATAGCCCGCTTTGATCTGCTCAATCACGCTTTGCTGCTGATAAAACGCCTGCTCGTGGAATAAAAAGACATTTTCATTACCAATGGCAATCACGTCATTATGAAACACGCCCTGATCTATTACTTCAGGGTTTTGCTGAATAAATAAAGTATGCTGCGGGTCCAGCTGGTGGCTACGCGCAACCGCTTCTGATGCCTGGCGCGTTTGGCGTGCAGGGAATAATTGCGGCTTAACCTGAGTATGAGCGTCTTCGCCATAAACAAACAACGCCAGACCCTGATGGCCGTAGCTGTCCGCCAGACGCGTGTAGTTTGCCGCGCCCTCGTCGCCATACAATGGGTGCTGTGGCAGTGCATCATGATGACTAAAAAAGTCAGGATCACTGAACATGGCCTTGAGGATCTGGCTGGTCTGAGGCGCTTCAATGGCCCGGTGCAGCTTGTTATTCAGGTTGGCTGGTGTGATATGCAATCTGCCGTCGGCTGAATCACAACTAGGCGACACAGTCGCGGCATTCGCGGTCCACATGGATGAGGCGGAATAACACGCCTTAAGCAGCTGAGGCTGGGCTTTTGCCGCTTTGCTGATCACCGCACTGTCTGAGCCCGTGAAACCGCAAGCCCTGAGCGTGATTAAGTCCGGTCGGGCATTAGGTGCAACCACGCCCTGATGCAGACCCAGCTGAACCAGGTGCCACATTTTCTCAAGCCCCTGAAGTGCAGCCTGTTTTGGGTTCGAGATTTTATTGGCATTTGACTTGGACGCCACATTACCATACGACAGCCCGGCGTAATTGTGCGTTGGGCCAACCAAGCCATCAAAATTTACTTCGTAGTAGTTCATATTGCCCCCTTTTGGTGCAAGCAGCCTGTTTCGGACTCATGCATTGCACCAGATTGGTTATTGTTTTTGTTGATGATCTGCCTTGCATTTTGTCTATACCCCTATAACTTCATATATTTCATGACATTAGGTTTTTAATGCTCGCAAGGCTTTAATTATTCCCCGGTCACAGAGTCAAAAGCTATGCCATGTCAGCCTGCCTAATGGCGTATCCATTGTTAGGTAGAAGCTGGCTCCCTCAAATGGGCTATGCACTAACTCCCAAAAACCTTAAAGCTGAGGATAAGATAAGCTATGTAGCCGCTAAGCAACGCGCCGCCTTCCAGTCGACTTAGACGACGCCCGGTGAACAGAAAAAACAATAGAATAAGCGCACTGGCAAGTAGCACCCACAAATCAAACTGCAATACGCGAGGGTGAGCAGGCAGTGGTTGTAGTAAAGCAGAAACACCGAGGATCCCAAGGATATTAAAGACATTACTGCCCAGCACATTGCCAATGGCAACATCGGCATGGCGACGCATTGCGGCAATCAAAGAGACGGACAGTTCGGGCAAAGAGGTGCCCACCGCCACTAAGGTTAAGCCGATCACCGCCTCTGAAATAGCAAAATGCTGAGCCAGGCCCACCGCTCCTTTCAGCAGTACCTGAGAACCCAGTAATAACAGCGCCAAACCGGCGACCAAAAACAAGATAATACGCCAGACAGCATCTGGCACGACTTCAATTTCCTTTGCCTCATCAGCATACATTTCAGAAGCAGGCGAACTGTGGTTTTTTTCACTCCAGTAGGCAATGCCCAGATAACCGACTAGTGCCCCCAACAGCATAATGCTGTCTGTAGCCGAAAGCCCCTGACCACCTATCAGTACCACCAGCAGTACAGAGCTCAGCACCATAATAACCCCGTCACGCCGCAGGATCAGCGGTTGTACCGACATGGGGCTTATCAGCGCACATAAGCCTAATATCAACAAGATATTGCCAATATTACTGCCAACCACATTCCCCATGGCTATATCGGGCTGAGCCTGAGCGGCAGCGTCCACAGACACCACCAATTCCGGCGCTGAAGTGCCAAACCCGACAATCACCAGCCCGCTGAGCAAAGGAGATACGCGCAACCGCCGCGCTGCGGCCACCGCACCGCGGATCAGCGCCTCACCACCCAGTGTCAGCATGGCAATACCCGCTAAAATGAGTCCCAAATCCAGCGTCATAAGTTATGAGTCCTTGTCAATTAAGCACTTATACTTTAGACGCTGTTTCCTTTCTTTAACAGAGGTAATAACAAATAGCGCTAAACATCAATCACGACTTTACCCATTGCCGCACCACTTTGCAGACGCGCATGCGCTTGCCCTGCCTGAGCCAACGCAAAACGCTGCTCATCCAGCACCGGTGTTAGATCACCGGCTTCAACGATGCGGGCCAATGCATTCAGAATGTGATGATGCGCTTCACGTTTGTGGTTATGCAGCATGGGGATCAGCATAAAGACCACATGCAGCGACAGCCCTTTAAAATGCGCCTGCGACAGATCCAGGTCCACCATAGCGACCGTTGAGGCAACATGACCATTGAGTGCCGCCGCCTCAAACGAGTTAGCCATATTAGCACCTCCCACCGAGTCAAAGATCAGATCAAACCCTTTACCATCAGTGTGCCTGGCGACATAGTCGGCAACCGACTCGGTTTTATAGTTGATTGGCTCGGCGCCCAGACGCTGAATTAAATCCAGCTGAGCTTCACCGCCGCCGGTAGAATAAACACGGGCGCCAAAATGCTTAGCTAACTGCAATGCCACATGACCGACCCCACCAGAGCCGCCATGCACTAGCACCTGTTGACCTGCGCTAATACCGCCACGCTGTAACCCTTCATAGGCAGTGATCCCAACCAGGGGTAACGCCGCCGCTTCACGCATACTCAGATTGCGCGGTTTACGTGCAATCAATCGTGCATCGGCCAGCATATATTCCGCCAGCGCACCTTGTAAGTCGGCCAGCCCACCAGCACAGCCATAAACTTCATCGCCTGGTGCAAAGCCGGTTACGCCTTGGCCGACCTCAACCACGGTACCGGCAAAGTCCATCCCCAAAATAGCGGGTAAAGCTGGTGACAGGGGCAGTGCCTCACCCATGGTACGGATCATGGTATCCACGGTGTTAACACTGCTGGCTGCAACTTGCACCAGCACATGACCGGTGCTCACGCTGGGTTTAGCAACCTCAGTTGCGCTAAATTCGGCGTCATCACCATATTGATTCAAAACCATTGCTTTCATAATTGTGCTCTCCTGTGTTGATGACGAAAACTATACTTGCCTTTCATTATTTTGATAATAGACTTGGTTTTATAATCACTTTATGTATTTTGTTGATAATGAACATTGAACATCTGAAGCTGTTTATCCGCATTGCCTCCACCCACAACATCAGTCAGGCAGGTCAGGATCTGGGGCTGTCAGCCGCGGTCGCGAGCAGTCATATTAATAAGCTTGAAACCGACTTGGGCGTAAGACTGCTGCACCGCACCACCCGCAAGGTCGCTTTGACCGAAGAAGGACAGGCGTTTTTGCCCCATGCCGAGGATGTATTAAACGGCATTGAAGCCGCCCGCGCCGCCATCGGCGCAGGCACCACCAAAGCCAGTGGCACACTGAGGCTGACCATGCCCGCCTCCTTTGGCCGCATGCACGTTCTGCCGGCTTTGCCCGGCTTTTTTGCGCTTTATCCGGACATTAAGCTCGACCTGAAACTCTCCGACACCATTGCGGATCTGGTTGAAGGCGGGTTTGATCTGGCCATCCGAAATAGTGCGCTGAAAGACTCAACTCTGGTCGCCAAGCGGTTAGCAACAGACACTCGTCTGCTCACTTCGGCTCCCGACTATCTGGCCCTTAAAGGAGCCCCGCAAAGTCCTGAGGATTTGCGGGATCATGCCTGCATTACGCTCTCTGGGCTGGAACACTGGTCTTTTCATACCCCGGATGGCGTCCAGACCATCAAAGTTCAGGGCCAGCTGCGTGCAGACAACGGCGATGCCATCAGAGAAGCCTGTCAGCTTGGCCTTGGGATCACCATTAATTCGCGCTGGAGTGCGTATCAGGCATTACGCTCTGGTGAGTTAGTTGAGGTGCTCGCGGCCTACCCCTTGAAGTCTGATACCGCAATCTGGCTGGTTTATCCCAGCTCCCGATTACTCGCGCCTAAAGTACGGGTTTTTATTGATTACCTGACCCGCTATTTCGGCGATATCCCTTACTGGGAAAAATAATGTGATGTTCGTGAACCTTTTTGGTCACTGCGCCGTCTTGTAGAAAAAGCCACAAGGAATAGCATGGAACCATCAAAGGCCGCATTACTGGTATTGTCTGCCCAACAGGGTAACCGGCGTGCGTTCGAAACCTTATGCGAAGCGTTTTATCAGCCAAGCTGGCGATTTGCAATGAAACTCAGTGGCCAGCGCGCCTGTGCAGATGATATCTGGACCAGTGTGGCAAAAAAGCTGGGGCAGCTGAAAGAGCCCAGTGCGTTTCGCGCCTGGGTGTTCAGGGCCATCTATCGACGCTTTATCAGTCAAAAGCAAGGCGAAAGTCGGTTCGAAGACAGTCAACCGGAACACGCCTACGAGACACCGGATCTGGATACCTCGCTGAGCATTCTGGCACTGATAAATCAGCTTGCTGACGACGAGCGCCACTGCGTGTATTTATTTTACTTAGAGCAGATGTCGCTCAGAGACATCGCCAACATACTGGATGTCCCCCAGGGCACCGTTAAATCGAGATTAAACCGCGCACGATCCCAATTGCGTGCCATGGTTAACGAGGAGCTAGCATCATGAATTTAGACAAAGAGATCAGTAAAGCATTACAACAAGAGCAAGCCGAGATGGCCCCGATCCTTGCTGAGGAAAAAGGCCTGTTCACTATGCTGGGCAATGTATATCAGGGCAATACCCGCTTTTGGGTGATTCTGGCCTCGATCAGCGCCCTGATGATCACCCTAGGTTTTGTATACAGCGGTTATCGTTTTTATATTGCCACATCGGTGATGGATCAGGTCTTTTGGGCGGTGTGGTTTATTGCCGGGTTAGTGGTGCAAATAGCCACCAAGCTGTGGATCTTTATGGAAATGAATCGCCAAAGTGTACTCCGGGAGATCAATGCTCTGGCAATGCGATTGATTAAATAAGCGCAGGGCCCGCTTTTAGCGAGATGCTGAAGGCGGGGCTTGTTCACAGATCACTTTTCCGAACACGCTGGCATCTACCTCAAGGCATTGCAAGTCATTCAGGACTGACTTCACAGCGTCGCTGCAGCGTTTCTCCCGCACCACCGGATGACCTTTAGGCTCAACGCGATAGGCGGTACCCGCACACAACTCTTTTGCTGCGCTCAGCCACAATGTAAGCAACTCAGTCGCCGGCGCGTCGGGATCAGATACGGATACCAAATACACCCCATTTACCCGCGATGTTACCTCTATTTTTGGCGCTGCCAGAACCGTGCTACAGGCTAATAAAAGCGTTGCTGCAATGGATGCATGCCATAACTTATGTGAAACGGTTGTCACCTTGCGCTTAATGCTCCTTTTTGTGATGCCTATTCGCCATCCAGACTCAGCGCTCTGGGCGGTTGTTCAGGCTTTGCATAACTCAAACGGCCCAGTCTTTGGGTTTTATGATAACTGTCGAGCCCGGATATAGCGACTGTGTTGAGAGACTCGATGTCGATATAACCATCGGCCTTGATGCTCTGTTGCGGCAGCTGGATGTCCATCACCTCACCAATGACCAAAATGGTGCCATTGATCTCCAGTTTTAGCACTTCACGCAACGCCAGCGCAAACTTAAGCTGACTTTGCGCCACATAAGGCGCGGCAATACCCGCTTCATGCTGAGTGTCCAGCCCGACCTGTGCAAATTCAGAGATACCAGGCGCATAACGCGCCGATGTCTGATGTGCTTTCTGCCAGATGTCGGAGCTAACATGATTCAGCGTATAAAAACCTGTGGCTTTAAGATTACTCAGGGTATCTCTTGGCACGGTATCGGGGCGAATGATCATGCCTGTCAGCGGCGGGTTAGCCCCGATATGAAACACCGAACTAACAATCGCCAGATTCGGGTTGCCCTGGGCATCCTGAGTACCGACCAGGTTAGCACTTTTAAACCCCGACAAGCTGTTGATCAGCCGTGCCCTTTCCCGCTCCTGCATACTGGCTATGTCTTCCCGGTTGAGCTGTTTGATCATCTGTATACCTTCCTCATTTATCACTTCAGTGTTAAAGCTGTTCAATATTATCGAGCACCTGCCTGGCGCGTTCGAGCACGGCTTGTTTGTCTTCGTCTGACTTTTTCAGCCAGTTACTGTATACCATTTTGGTGCGCGGGTTACTGACAAACTGTGCATGGTGTTGCTGCATAAAGTGCCAGTACAAGGCATTGAGCGGACAGGCAGAGTCAGTGACAGTTTCTGTCACCTTGTAGGCGCAATCGCCGCAATAGTCGCTCATTTTTTTAATGTAGTTGCCACTGGCTGCATAGGCCTTAGAGCCAACAATGCCACCATCGGCAAACTGGCTCATGCCCCGGGTGTTTGGCATTTCAACCCATTCGATGGCGTCGATATAAATGCCCAGATACCAGTCATCCACCTCATCCGGGGCAATGCCAGCCACCAGACAAAAGTTGCCTGTGACCATCAGGCGCTGGATATGATGCGCATAGGCATAGGTCAGCGATTGGGTGATGGCATGACTGAGACAGCGCATTTTGGTCTCACCGTTCCAGAACCAGGATGGCAGGCTGCGCTTGGCCTGCAAATGATTGAGCTGTGCATACTGGGGCATATTGGCCCAATAAATCCCCCGCACAAATTCACGCCAGCCAATGATCTGACGGACAAAGCCTTCAATTTGAGCCAGGCTGATGGTCCCATGAGACTGCTCGAATGCCGCAATGGCCGCATCGACCACCATTTTCGGGCTAAGTATTTTGGCATTAATCGCAAAAGACAGGCGGGAGTGATACAAGCTCCAGCCCCGGTCTTCACCCAGATCTATGAGCTTGCCCGTCATGGCATCCTGAAATCGTCCGAAAGACGGCAAACAATGTTGGCAAAAAAACGTCAGCAAGTCTGTTGCCTGAACCCGATTAACGGGCCACAATAACTGCTTATCTGCCTGACCTATGGTTTTGATCTGGTGGTGTTCCAGTCGCGCTAAAATGCCAGTAACATCGTTAGCGAACACCAGTGGCTCGGGGATATCGGCAAGATCCGCCGCTTTAAGTTTGTTGCGGTTATCGCTGTCGAAGTTCCACTGCCCACCCTGCGGCTCACCATCAACCATCAACACATTAAATTCACTGCGCATCTTGCGATAAAAGTGCTCCAGGCGATGACGCTTGTCGCGCTTGAAATAACGACTTAACTGTTCATCGGCGAGATAAAAATGCTCAGTGTCATACACACTCGACGTGACTGAAAGCGACTCACAAAACGCTGCCAGTTGCGTGCGCAGCCGATATTCGTCAGGGAGTTGATAGGCAAAATGACTGATGTTGTGCTCGCTAAACAGATGCGTCAGTAGTTCAGGGAGAGAGGCAAAATCCTGAGTATCATCCAGCGTCAGGTGAAGTACCCGGTGCCCAGCCGACTCAAGCGCCTGCGCAAAGGCTTGCATTGCAGCGAAAAACGCGCACACCTTTTGAACATGATGGCGTGTGTAACTGGCTTCCTGATGCAGCTCGGCCACCACATACAATACATCGTCGGATTTTTCTTTGTACCAGGAGTGACCAGCATTAAGCTGATCGCCCAGGATTAATCTCAGTTGCTTACTCATGAGGTTCTCTTTGTGTTGACTTGTTGCCTGCACAGCGTTTGGAGCAATACTTAACATTGGGCCAGTCCCGTTGCCATTTCTTACGCCATGAAAAAGGTCGCAGGCAGACTGGGCAAGTTTTTTGCGGTAACTGTGATTTTTTCATTCTCTCATCCAGCTTTTAACTTGGCCGTACGTGTCGTTTTAAGATCCGCTGCGCCTCTTTTTTTACCTGAGGTTTCTTACGCCACTGCCACAGCAATTCCTGGGCTGCTTTATAGCTTAGCTTTAAATCAACAATGGGTTCGGGGTAGTCTTTGCCAGGCTCAATGCCGTACATCAGCTGCTCCATAGGAGAAAGCGCCCAGGGCTGATGGACCAGCGGCGATGGAATATCTCTGAGCGCAGGCAGCCAGGTTTTCACAAATTCGCCATCCGGGTCTTTTTCTTCCCCCTGCTTAACAGGATTATAAATACGAATGGTGTTAATGCCCGTCACGCCTGCCTGCATTTGAAACTGGCTGTAATGAATACCAGGCTCGAAATCCAGAAACAGGCGAGCCAGGTGCGCGACCCCAGCGCGCCAGTCAAGCTCAAGATGATGACATAAAAAGCTCACCAGCATCGCGCGCATACGAAAGTTAATATAGCCTGTTTCAATCAGGCACTTCATGCTGGCATCTACCATAGGGATCCCGGTGTTGCCCGTTTCCCAGGCGTGTAACCTGCGCTGCGCCTCATCGCCGGTGCAGCGCGGCAACTGCTCATAGCCACGGTTAATGTGCCTGAACTGCATCTCGCATTCGCTTTCAAACTTTTGAATAAAGTGACAGTGCCAGTGCAGCCTGGAAGAAAAGGCCACCAGAGTGCGGCGCCAGCCAACCATTTGCCAATGGGCCAGCACACTCTGGTACACCTGACGCAAACTGATGTTACCCCACGCCAGATAGGCGGACATACGCGAGCAGGCCTGCTGACTCAATAAAGGGCTTGAGAGACTGTATGAATAGCTTTTACCCCGCCCCTGATAAAACTCGTCCAGTACCCGCTGCGCCTGCGACTCTCCGCCCGGCTGAAAAGTGCCAGGAGGGGCACTAAACCTCTGCTGGATTTCGTCAAGCCTTCCTTCGCTCGCTTGCAACTTAAACCAATTTATTTGAGACAAGTCAGGCGTCGCGCATATGGAACGCATGATTTTCTGCCATTGCTTGTCCCAACTCTGTCGTTGCCTCAGCCCGCGTTGCACTGCACCACTGCGGGACTCTGACCAATGTATCCTCTGTGTAGTACACCATGCTGACACCGCCTTATCTCGCTCGAACGTGTTCGCCAGTCCAATCTCCTGATGAGAATACAACCCCGATATCTGCCACGTGTTGTGGATGTACTCCAGCGTATCCAGCGCAGGTTTGTCTGAAACCCATAACGCGCCGTCCGGAATACGTTGCCTGATATCCTGTAAAGACTGTAAAACAAACTGCCAATGGCGGGGAGAATAATGCGGGTCTTCCAGCAGCATAGGCTCAAAGCAGTATAACAACAACACAGGGTGACCACTGGCCACTGCCCGGCACAAAGGCTCGTGATCAGACAATCTTAAATCGCGCTTAAGCCAGACCAGCGCCACACTCATACATCAGCCTCAGCAGCCATCGGCCAGTCAGCCGCATCCACACTATCCACAGCTGTTATGCCCTGTTTACCCCGCCACTTAGCCACGAACACGCCTTGTGGGTCGTATAACTGTGCCTGCTTTTCAATATTAAAGTGACGACCACCGCGGAGATCAACGCCTACACCCGCGATATACTGCCAGTTACCCCAGTTTGAGGCGACGTCAAAATCGAGCAGTTGTTGCTGGAAATAAGCTGCGCCATAGCGCCAGTCCAGCCCCAATTCGTGAACAAAATAACTGGCAACAATCTGTCTGCCGCGGTTTGACATATAGCCGGTTTTGTTGAGCTGGTTCATCAGTGCGTTAACCAAAGGCGCGGGCGTGCTGCCCTCGCACCAGCGCAAAAAGCGCTCGGGCATAAAGGTGGTTAAAGGTTTCGATGGGGCCAGCCCCTGAAAACGATAAAGCTTTGCTCCGAGTTTCAGGCTCAGCCACTGAAAATATTCACGCCACAGCAGCTCAAACTTGATCCAGTAGGTCGACTCATTGGCCTCTACTTGGCGCTCAAAGGTGTCTGTCGCCCACCAAATCTGACGGGGTGACAAATTACCCAGCGCCAGATAAGGGCTCATTTTGGTTGAATTCAGCCAGCCATCCAGTTCATTGCGGGTCTCTTTATATCTGCGTGCCATGCCGCTCTCAAAATAGTCTTTAAGATGGGCCTGAGCGGCTTCTTCACCGGCTGGGAAGTCCAGCGGTACGCGGGTTTCTGACAAATTTGACTGGAGTTGTGCCTGCCACTGTTCAAGCGCTACGCAAGCGCTATCGTCAGCTATCGGTGAAGCCGGCATTATGTTTGACTCAAAACGGCACGCCGTGACCACCGACAACGGGGCCTTTTCAACGCGCTTGCGGAACGGAGTAAAACTGCCTAAATCACTGTTGAGTGTCTGAATTTGTGCCTGGTCGAATAAGGTGTGCTGCCAAAAGCTATGCACAGGAACAGCGCCCAGTGCCCGGCGCGTCTGCTGCAATATCGCTCGTTCATAAAACCCGACGGGCTCTGCACAGATCACTTGATTTATCTGATGCTTCGCAACCAATTCCGGCACCAGGTGATTGGGCTCCCCCTCAAGTACCAATAGCTTGTGGCCGCGGGCTATGAGTTGGCTGTCCAGCGTCATCAGCGAATCCGCAATGAATGCCGCCTGTCTGTCGCCAAGTAATTTACAGTGATGATTGGTCTGAGTGCGATACTTTGGGTTGATCACATACACAAACATCAGCGCATCACTATTTTGAGCGGCAAAATCCAGTGCCAGATTGTCATCCAGTCTCAGATCTTGAGTAAACCAGTAAAGTGTTTTTTTCACACGCAGCCCTGTTGAATTCGGATATATGCGACCTTTTACGAACCAGAAAAGGAAAAAGTTCAGCAATAAAGTTTCAATTTTTATTGAAAGTTCAATAACAACCGCGCTAAGCTAGCTGCGGTGAATCAAATAATAAACAACAGGAACTTGCACTATGAATAAACTCGCCACCGTCGTGCTGCTGGGCGCTGCATTTGCAGGCCAGGCTGGCCAATCGCAGGATGCCCATAATTACCAATATACTGAGATCGGAGGAAAGAAGCTGGCCTATGCCTGTCAGGGGCAAGGTAAAGTCACCGCATTGCTGGTCTCGGGCATGGGGCTTGATGCTCATACCACTTATAAAAATACCTTACACAATGCCAACCCTGAGGGTTATCGGTTATGCTTTTACGACCGCGCCGGTTATGGCAAAAGCCAATATGAGAACCCCAAAGTCAGAACCATGGTTGAGCTGCGCGACGAGCTTGCCGGCCTGGTTGAACACCTGAAAGTCGAGTCTCTGGTGCTGGTACCACATTCTTTTGGCGGTTTTGTCGCCCGTGCTTACGCCAGCAAATACCCTGACAAAGTTAAAGGCATGGTGCTGATAGACACAGCTCATGAATCCTGGTTCGACGCCATGAAGTCAAACATGTCTAAGCCCGGTTGGGACACGATGGAAATGATCATCAACTGGGAGCGTGAGCATAACTCGTTTGAGGACTTTGCCGAGGCCTCCAGCCATTCTGCGCTTTATAAAATTAAAGAAGATCTGCCTGTTACCGTGTTATCGCGCGGCATCCCTCATGTAACCATCAGACAAACTAAAATGAGTTACGCTGATATTGATGTCTACACACAGACCTGGAACGACTCACAAAAGAAACTGGCCAAGCTCAATAACAATACGCAGGCGGTCACCATGAAATACGCCTCACACCTGTTTGATGAGACGGATCCCTGGATTGCACTTGAACATATAGAAGCCATGGTGAATAAAGCCAAGCTCTGAGGGTAAGGCCAACCCGCTCAGGTCCCTGCCCCGGATGTCCTGAGCGAATTGCAAAATGCAGGTCGCGGTTGACAGAGCTCAATGCATAGTATGTTTTTTGACTGCCCGATAACCAAACCAGTAACATAGCCCGACAACCAGCCAGGCAATACCGGCCATCAGTACGGGCGCGCTGATTTTTTCCGGATAACGCAAAAACAATTGAATGGGTAGCAAGCCCCTGACAATACAGACAGCAGAGATGCTATAAATGCCCGCCCGCAAAAAGGGCAATCGTCGAATAAACCGAGCGGCAGATAACGCATAGCACCCCAATATGATAAAAATCGCAGATACAACCAGGGTTAATAACGGCGCCAATAGCGTACCTGCACGAGCAGACTCTACCACAAATGGCGGAGCCATCTGGACCGCATAGCACTGCGGACCAAAATAAATACACGACAAGTGCGCAGCGGCAACTAAAAAAGCAGCACAGGTTGCAAGTAGCAATAATGCTATGCCATATCCTCGGCTCATACGGGTAAGCTCCTTATTTAACCTAGACTTAGAATCAAACTCACAACGAAATATTAACACATTTCTTTGCAGAAAAACGGTATAGTTGAATCAGTATTACTCTGTATCAGGTTAACAATGAAAGCGATTTTCTTACCTTTAGTACTGGCCGCCGGCGTTTTAAATTCTGGCTGTCAGAGCACCTCAACCACAGCCTCCTCAGACTCACAGCCAACAAGTCATCATACTCTGAGAGTGGCTACGTTTAATGTCAGCATGGAAGCCACTAACTATGATATGGCTCAGCATACTGCGCAATCGGGTAATGCATTAACCTTTGCCCTGCAAAGCGGGGAATTCAGCCAGATCAACAATATTGCCCAGATCATTCAACGCACCCGCCCGGATATTATCCTGCTAAACGAGTTTGATTATATAGAAGACCCGGAGCAAGGCATTAACCTGTTCAAGCGAGATTACCTTGAAGTATCTCAAAATGGCTTTGACCCCATCGAGTACCCTTATGTGTATCTGGCACCGGTTAATACCGGTGTAAAAACCCCATTTTCAGGCGATGATACCCGCCTGACGCATTATGGGTTTGGCAAGTATTCGGGTCAGTATGGCATGGTCTTGTTGTCCAGATATCCCATCAAACAAGACCAGGTAAGAACGTTTCAGCACTTTTTATGGAAAGACATGCCTGGTAACCTGATGCCGACCCAGCCAGATGGCAGCAGCTGGTATTCTGCAAAAGAGGTATCCGCCATGCGCTTGTCGTCAAAATCCCATTGGGACATCCCGGTCCAGATCTGTAACAAGCAAGTCAATGTACTGGCCAGCCACCCGACACCGCCGGTGTTTGACGGTCCGGAAGACAGAAACGGAAAACGTAATCACGATGAGCTGAGGTTGTGGAAAGACTATATCAGCGCCACGGGTAACGAATACCTGTATGACGACAAGGGACAAACAGGGGGATTTACTGATACGTCATTTGTCATCCTGGGCGACCTGAATGCCAGCTCGGTTGATGGTGATGCGTATCCGGGTGCCATTGATCAGCTACTTAAACACCCTCGCGTCAATGATTACCCGGCACCGACGTCGCAAGGCGGGCAACTGAATAAACCCGAAAACAAGCATGGCGCTACACACACCGCGCACTGGGGTATGCGAGCAGACTATGTCCTGCCCTCTGCAGACCTTGCCGTTACCGTCAGCGGCGTGTTTTGGCCTGCAAGCCATGAAGCGGGCGCAGAGTTGGTGGCCGACAGAGCCGCTTCATCCGATCATCGTCTGGTCTGGGTCGATATTACCCTACCGGCTTTGCAATGCGATAAGTGAGTACAACAGGTAAAAGGCAAAACGCTTTTGCCTGTATAGCCGGTTTTGAGAAACCACATCAGCAAAACCGGCTCCCCTATTTGCTAAAGTCAGAAGCCTTTTTTGTCAGCTGTTTAACCCTGGCCTTGACCGAAGGCGCTTCGTCTTGCAGCGCACACGCTAATAGTTGCTGAACTTCCGGGCGATATTCACAGTGCTGACGGGCGAGTTCGTAAAAACCTTGATAGCTCCAGGCCCTGACAAACTTATTGTCGGCTGATATGCAAGCGCGTATAAAAGACTCAACCACTTGCTTGTCGTTATTGCTTATCGGTAAATAAGGCAGGCACTGGAGCAGATGTAATTTTGCCTGCCAATCTTTAATGGTGGATAAACGACGAAACAACAGTGAGACGTCCTTTTCCTTAATGGCGCCGGATGCATGCAGATGGTGTTTAAGCAGCCAGGTTGCGCCCGCCTGCAGCGCTACCTGTTCGAGTAATATAATGAGTGTGCTGCTCAGTGCTTTATCATCTTTGAAGACGCCAAAAGTCTCCTCTAGATACGCCACTGATTTACCATCCCACTTAATGAGATACTGCTCAAGCGTCATTGCATATTGTCTCTAATCGCTGCTCAAGGTCGCCCGCGTGACAAAACCCCAAAGCAAGGGGATATGCATGGTCTTTGTCGTTAATATAAAACAACGCCGGATAGCCACTTACCTGCAGCTGACGGGCTATCTGCAAATGCTGCTGAAATTGTGTTTCGGTTGCAGCTGACTTAAGCGTGGCCTCAAAAGCAATCTCATCTAACCCAATGGACCTGGCACATGCAATCAGGGTTTTATCCAGCGATGGATTTTTAGCTTGTAAGTAATAGGCTGCCTGGATGGCTTTGACCATTTCCATGGCGCTGTGTGCTTGTAAGCTTTGTGCTGCAATCACGGCCCGGCAAGCCTGGTAAGTCGCACGTATAGGGGTATTGAGCTGCCAAAAGTCATGGTTAAATGCTACCTGGGTTTTGCGCTCTATTTGCACCCAGTAAGAGGCGATGGTGTCTCTGAGTGCCGGATCCATCGGCTCGGTTGTGTCGGGTGCCAGGCCACCCATAACCCAACTAAGCTCGGCCCCAAGACGGTTGGACAAAAACAACTCTAACTCTGGCTGAAAGCCATAGCACCAGCCACACATAGGGTCCATAACATAGATAAACTGCATTACTTTCTCACTTGAGGTCGCTTAACCATAGTCACTATACCTCTTTTGAGCAGCCCGCCAGCACCTTTGGTGGCAGATAAATAACAGACGTAATCATCGCAAAGTGCTGGAGCTTACACAACATACCACCTCCTACTGGAGTCGGCCTTGGGGTTAGGAAATCTTTGAATCTTAAGGCGTGCATTTTCGCTCCCTGAGCATCTTTTAAGAAAGTTGAGGGCCCTCATTGCAAAGAGTCCCTGAACTATTTGCATCTTAGCGAAAGAATGAACGTTTGTCTCACTGACATCAGGTTGTATCTTTAAACCACATAATCAACCTGCTGGACAAGACCTGGCTTTCCATCTTCATCGAGATAAAAACCCGATTTGCGAACAGCCCCTTGTAACTCCCCACCGTTTCTGATGTTCATAGGCGTGTCTACATTTTGCAGTGCAATGGCCCCTATATTGGCATCACTAAGTGACATTAACTCGTCCTGCTCAGTGTTTTTAATCCAGATTTTGAGGCTATCGAAGATGGCGTCATTTTCATCAATAAAGCCGTTACCATCGTCATCATACTGAGCCAGATCGGCGAATCCATTACCACTCAGTGCACCAAAAAGTTCTTTGCCATCGTCGATTTGGTTATTGTGATTAAGGTCCAGTGCCAGATACCCATAGCCCTTTTTCAGCTGAGCAAAGTTGTCTGCCTGACCATCGGCATCGATATCAAAGTCCATACGCTCAGTATCCAGCTCAACGGCCCGGTTGGTAAAACTAATGATCAGGGGATCTTTCATATTGACGTTTTCTATGGTGCGTACATAACTGGTGTAGGATTGTTCAAAGACAGATTTAAAAGCAAAACTGACTTGCTGGCCATTTTCCAGACGAATTTGTCCATCCGCTTTAAAGATGTTGGACTGACTCTCATGAGCAAACCGCTCAACCAGCACCTCTGTAGGGGGAGTTTCTTCTGCAGCTGACATAATCTGTGACATTTCTGCATGTGAAATATCTTTACCAACCTCAGCGTCATACCACTCTACGTCACTGCCTGCGAGCTTTTCTACCAGTAATTTCAAGATATACATCCTGGCACTGGTTTGCATATCCAGCTCCGTTGCTGTGCTGTCTACCTCTGCAACTTCCCCCGGCACGACCTGACCCCCATTGCCAGATCGTGCCGGGTTAACATTTTCAGAAACTGACGATTCAGTTATTTCGGTTCGTTTTTCATATACATGGGTCTGACCCTCATGTTTGTTACTCATATTGACTTGTGCATTTTCAATTTTCATAGCTCCTCCGCGCCCATCCATGTGGTTTTTTATCGGCTAAGCTGAACAAAAATCAAGCACAAATTTCAACGAATATGCTTACTGCGCCAACCGCTAATCCTTGTGCTTTATTACCGGCAGTACTTCAGCAGTTTCTGCATCTAGCATCTGCAAAACATGCTCATAACCATAACCCGGCTGCCAGCCCAGTTGTTGTTGCGCAGCTGAGGAGTCATACACCCTATCCAAAGAATCAGGTAGGGCCCAGCCACGTTGTTCAAACGCCAACAAAAGTTGCGGGCATTTTTCGATGATCACCTTGCTGGCTTGCTGAAACAGGCCTGCTTGGTCGTCGCGGCTAAAGGGCGTTGCACCAGAAATGATAAAACGTTTAAAGCCTGGCAGGCGTTTTTTGATAGCACACAGATGTGCACTGGCAACATCCCGGGCGTCGATACCACGTGTTAGTCTGTAAACAGCCATCAGGTCAGCGGGTTCGGGAAAACAGCGGGACATCTGTAGCACAGTCACAGGAAGCCTGAATTCCCTTGCAATGTCTGCTAATGTTCGCTCTGCCCGTATTTTACTGTGATGATAAATGGACTTAGGCTGTGGCTGAGTATGTTCTGTCACCCAACCTGCCACCCCTTTGGGGGTAGATGCATAACCATAGAGTGCGGTGGTACTGGTGAAAACAAAGTGTCTTATACCTGCTTTGACACCCATCAATGCCACTTGCTCCGTTGCATCGACATTAATACTTTGAAACGCATCGTCATCAACAACCCCGACATGCGGTGCATGCAATGCTGCCGTATGAACTATCACCTCTACCCCGTCAAGCGCGCGACTTAACAGCTGACTATCTCTTATGTCACCGACAAAATCTGCTGTTGAGCAAGGTGTTTTATCAAACCCAATCACCTGGTGCTCTCGCATGAGTTTAATGTAGATGGCGCGTCCAACCCTGCCCGCAGAGCCCGTTACCAGCACTTTCATTGTATAAACCTTATTATTGACCAAGGAGCACAAGGCCCCTTTTAAACCAGGAACAGGCGAGCACTTTACAGTCCTGATCAGGCAACATCAATATGCAACGCCTCATACAGAGGCATTGCTTGCTATCTTGGTCACATAAAGGCGGGCAAGACGCGCTCAGCCATGAGCTGAAGCGTGCTGTTTTCTCTGCGACTGGCGGTCACAACAGCAATAAGATCCAGTTCTTCAACCAGGATAATATACTGACCACCTCCCCCCTGAGCGGAGGCACTGTAAAACTGCTTGTCGCCACTTTTTAGTTCAGCATTCCACCAGTAATAGCCATATCCCTGCTTTGACACGTCTTTACCCCCGCCAAACATATCCTCATCTCCGGTATACAGGTGCGGACTTATGGCCTTGGCAATGTAATCCTGCGGGATTAATTGCTCACCCTGCCATTTTCCTTTGTTTTGGGTCAAAGTACCCCATTTCAGCATATCCCGTGATGTCATGCTCACCCGCCAGCCGGCTTCAGGCAGGCCATTATCGGCATGCTGCCAGCGATATTGACTAATCCCCAGTTTATCGAGCAGCTCTTTTTTAATAAACGCTTGTGCGCTCCCAGGCACAACCGCGTCAATAACATGCATTACCAGCATTGGGTCATCCTGATATTTAAAGGTCAGTGATTCCGTACTGATCGGTGCACTACGCTCAAGCAGTGCTTGCGCATGCTGCTGCCCCTTCAATTGTTTTGAAACGTTCTCTAGCGCTTCCTGGTGTGCGTCACTCAGCCGCACGCCAGAACGCATGGTCAGCGCCATATTGAGGGTGATTTTTTCGCTACCTGGTGTAAGCTTGGCGCGATCCAGCTCTTTTAGAAAACCCACTAGAGGTTTATCCAAATCCTTCATGCTCAGATAACCCAACTGGATAGCACGACCCAGTGCCAAAGCGGTATATACCTTAGTGGCAGAAGCCTGATAGTGAGGCAGATTGATGCGGCCGCGAGAAAAATAAGATTCCAAAACCAGCTTGCCCTTATGTGAGATAAGCAGACTGTCAAAATGACCATGTGTCTTGCTGGCGATTTCTTTTGCCAGACTCAGCAGCAACTCTTTATTACCACCATCGGCACCCAGAATGCCAACTTCCACACCATCACCTCTTTGCTTTGGAGCCGCATCAATAAATGCATGCTCGAGTTCAGCGACATCCCGATAGCCTCCTTTCAACTCCGCTGCGGTTGCTTCAACAGGCTGCGCACCATTTGCTATTGCGAAATGACTGACACTGCTGAAGATGGCAGCCGAAATTAAATAAGTAACGAGTTTATTTTTGCTCATGTTAACCCTCCTGTTTTGAACAAGCGGCAAAGTTAGCGAAACCCGACATAAAAGACCTGATTTACCCGTGATTTCTTCATGACCTCGTTACCAACAAAATAACATATCAATAAATATCAAGTTCTTAAGTTGATGAATTGCGATTTTGACTGCCATCTTTTCTGGCAAATTTGGTTCCCGGACAACATTGGTATGTATTGTGGCGTTTTCCAGCCATCCCTAAATATCTCGCCATACCCACTAAACACGCTGTATGTTGTTCTTTTGCAACCCTCCCGTCACACCAAAGTACGGCACTGTCATTCAGCACATTGCCGGACGGTCGTTTCTTGACTAGACTCCCAATATCATCACTAATTTACCCTTATATGCTACGCGTTATCTGTTTTTGCCTGTCAGTTTTTTCGTCAGTGGTGCTATCAAGCAACGACAAGCTGGTATTGATCGCCGGAGATAACTGGTGCCCGGTTAATTGTGGCGAAACGGACCAAAACAAAGGTTTTATGATTGATGTTGCCACCGAAGCGCTGGCCATTTCGGGCTATCAGGTCCGCTATATCGAAATGCCCTGGCTCAGAGCCATTCAGCAGGCAAGAGAAGGAAAAGTACATGCTATCGTGGGGGCGTTCAAAGACGACGCACCAGATTTTTATTTCCCAAAAGTCCCTATTCTAAAACTGAGCCCAAATACCTTATTCACTTTGTCAGACAGTACATGGGTCTATAAAAATCGGCACTCACTCAATAAGATTCGCCTTGGAGCAGTACAAGGCTATGACTATGGTAATTTGCTAAATGCCTATATTAAGTCACATCGCAGCTCACCCAACACTTATATAACCCTGTTAACGGGTGATAATGTGGTAACACGCAGCCTCAAACTGTTAACCAGCAAACGCATCGACGCCTACGTCGATGCCGGCCCCGTTGTCTGGTATCAGGCAAAGCAGCTCGGGATCGGTGATAAAATAAAATCCGTCGGTTCAATCAGTCCTCTGGAGCCTGCCTATATCGCTTTTTCTCCCCGCCTTACTGACAGCGAGCAACTGACTCTGGCATTGGACTTAGGAGTGCTCAGATTACAGCTGGATGGTCGCCTGGCTAATATTGCAAAAAAGTATGGATTGCAGGAAGAGTACTTTAGATAGACAGCTCAAGTTAAATGCCATATTCAAAATATGTACTCTGGTATTCATTTATCGCCTGCTAACAGGGCCATTACTCAAAAAGGCAATTATCTGCTGGCACGGTCTTTTTATAGTTGATAAATAGCAAAACTAATGTGTCAGGATGCTTGCGGCCCGATAGTGTTCAGGCCACAAATAAAGCAGCTATCTAGAATTGATAATTGATACTAAAGGAGGTCGTACGACCATTGATAGTACGCGCCCGAATAATACCCGAGTCAGGAATAATACCTTCTTCTGCTTCTGTGATCCCTACCGCATTAAACAGATTGTTGACGTTGAGCGATAAAGACAAGTCATCGGTCATATCATAGCTGGCAAATGCATTAACCTGGGTGTAGCCATCGAATTTCAGCGCATTATTATCCTGTGCGTAGGCATCGGTTGAGCCAAGCAGGCTTAAACCCACTGCGCCTTGTGCCATGTTGTAACGCGCCATCAAAGAGTAAATAAAATCTGCCTGGCGCCTTGGCGTGTTGCCCACCACCTCAGGTGACAACGCATCTTTGGCGATCTCGGCGTCCGTCCAGGTCAGGCTGCCTCTGAAATCAAAGGAGCCAACAAAGTACACCCCTTCAAGTTCAATGCCATGCGCTTCATATTCACGGTCGAAAAAGCGCTGGCTGGTGGCTTCAAAGTTTTGCTCTTCGGTTTGCGCATAAAAAGCGGTGGCAAACACACTGCCGTTTTCAAGCCGTTGCTTCAAACCAAATTCAAGCTGAGTTACTTCGTCAATGGCGTCTTCCTTTGCCACACTGCCGTCTGCATTCACTTTGCCAAACAACAGACGATCCGCATTTGCTCTGGCCCCTTCACTGAAACGCCCAAACACCGCCCGCGTTGGACTCAACTGATAATTAGCACCGAGGGAGTAGCTGGTGTAATGCCAGTCGTAATCAACGAGTGACGGATTAGCCAAATCTATGCCCGCAACCTGCTCTTCAGGTTTTGAAATCGCGCCATCGGCATTCACATCCCGCTGCGATACCACAGCCCCCGTATAGGTGCCCGAGGCTTCACCCGAGTCGTAACGCACACTGGCATCAACGGTTAAATCGCCCACCTGAGAGGAAACCGCCAGATAAGGCGCACGCGTTGAATAGTCTGTATTGTAATTACGCTGACAGCAATTGCCCCAGGCAGGTGTCCCGTATGCGTACAAGCCATTGTCAGAAAAAGCGGTGCCATCGGCTGCAAAGACATCCAAAAGCGCTGCATTCTGCCCTTTTAACTCCAGCAGGTAAGAGTTCCACAGCCAGGACATTTCAATGGCCTGCTCTGATGCAAAATAGCCAAAGGTTAAAGCGGTATCGCCCAGCTGTTTGGTCAGCTTAATGTCGTTAACCAGCGAGCCAAAGTCCTGCATCTCAACATCAAAAGTATGGATCCGCATCAGATTATCGTCGCTGAATTTGCTACCCGCGCTTGCACCATTCGCATATTTTAATGTCGCGCCCTCACCGGCGATGCTCTCGGCGATAGACTGGGCACTGCCCACTTCAGCCGGAAAAGGCGCATTAAACGTGCCTTTTACCTTGGCTATTCTAAACCGGTTTTCAATTTTCCAGTCGTTGCTCAGCTCAAAGCTGGCCTCAACGCCAACGCTGTCTACCTGAGGGTGCATGCCATCACGCATATCCCCACGGCGCACTTCGTTGTTGGCACCCAGCCCCTGTGTTTGGGTAAACAAAACCGAATGCGGCGTATCTGACAAGGCATCAAATCCCGGCAGTGAGTCGCCATTGGCATACATGGGCATAGGTAAGTAGCCGGTTGAGCGGTCATCCAGGTGCTTGAGGTAGACTCTGACATAGCCCGACTCAAATTCTTTGGTCAGATTGGCTTTAACCTGCCCGCCCTTGTTGCCGGTATAACCGGTATCACGCGACCCTTCACCTTGACGTACAAATCCACCGATATGGAATCGGACGGTGTCGGACAGATAGGTGCCAAATTCAAAGTCGGTTCTGAATTCGTCATAATCAAGACCCAGAGTCGTTGCAATGCTACCCGATTCGCTTTCACCCGTTTTAGAAATAAAGTTGATGATCCCACCCGGCGCGTTACTGGCGGCAGTCGAAGCCGAGCCGCCACGGATGGACTCAATTGATTGCACCGTATTATCCAGGCGCATAAAAATATCAGCATTGCCGAATGCAATATCGCCAAACTGTAATACGGGCAAGCCATCTTCTTGCAATTGCAGGAACTTCGCTCCACCGGCCGCAACCGGTAGTCCGCGTACAGCAATGTTTGCATTGCCCTCTCCCCCAGTTGACTCTGATCTCACCCCAGGCAACAAGCGGAAAGCTTCGGCTGTGGTTCTGGGTGTCGCGACGCTTATCTGCTGAGCAGAAATGCTACTGACAGACACACTGGATGCCATCACGGTGCGCCGTTGTGGCACGCCTGTCACAATGATTTTTTCCAGCTCATTCTGAGCCTGTGCATTTGCTTGGTCCTGGCTCTGTTGTGCCCACACTGTGGGGCTAAGCGCCAGAGTCAGTGCACTGAGTGCAAACCAACCGGGAGTGTATGTTGTCATAATGTGCCTCGTTGTTGTCAATTATATATTGCTGGCACCACATTAAGTGGATTTTGTTACTTAATCGATTAAGTAAGTTAGCAAATATTTGTCGCTTTGCAATCAAAAAATTACACACGACGGGTTTCTAGTTAGATAACGCTATGATTTAGTTTTAAAAGTATTTGAGCTAGTGTGCGTTTGCCAGCCTCAGCTGGGCTGGGTTTTTCCAGTAGTTATACGTCATCGCCAGCATCAGCAAAGCCGCAAACCCCATCGCCAGTGCAAAGCCGTAGCGAATATGGCCAAAATAATCACTGACCATCCCCATCAGCAAAGGCGCCAGGGCTGCAGACAGCGCGGTAAAGAACAAGATCACGCCAGCGACCGAGCCATGCTGATGCTTATCGAAGCATGAGATCCCCTTCGAATTAAGTGTGGGGTATATCATCGACATAAAGAGCCCACTGAGTGGCAGCGCAATGACGGCAGCATTCACGCCAAAGACAAAGGTCAGCAGGTAACAAAGAAAAATGGCCGAGCTCAGGGCAAACATCACGCTCTGCCAGCTGAACAGGTTAAGCAGCCAGGCAGCCATAAAGCGCCCCACCGCCCGCAAAATAAAAAAGATGGTCAGTGCATAGGTTGCCAGCAGGCCCCAGCTCCCCTCGTAGGTTTTGAGCAAAGTCGGCATCCAGACATAGATGGCCACTTCTGTTGCGACATACAGCGCAATGGCGGCCGAAAAACCCAGTGCATGTTTGTCCTTGAGCATCAACAGGGTCTGCCTGAATCCACTGCCCTGGCTAACCTGCTTAGCGGGCCGTTCGGGAAACTTCACAGCGAACGTGATTAAACACAAAACGCTGCATAAGCCCCCTGCCAGAATATAGAGGTAAACCCAGCTGACACCCGACGCCAGCATGTAGCTCACCGCCGCGGGACCCACGATGGCGCCGACAGCAAAGAAGCCTTCGACCATGTTCATGGTCCGGGTGTGCGCCTGACTGGTTGGCGTCAAATCGCCTAACAAAGCCAGTGCTGCGGTTTTAAACAGGCCGATCGCCAGGCCAATCACACTCAGTAAGCACACAAAAGTGATAAAGGTTTCACCCATTGCAAAGCCAAAGCAGGCACCGGCAAAGAGCACAAAACCAAGAATGATGGTCGGCTTGTGGCCTATTTTATCGGCCAAAAAGCCCAGCAACAGGCCACTGGCGGCAATCCAAATCATTGGCGCGTAATGAAACGCGCTCGCCTGCGTCATGGTTAGCTGATAATCCCGGATCAGCTCGGGAATGATCACGCCCACGGCGTCCGATGTCATGGCAAACATAAAAAACATCATGTATGTCAGCCAGCGCAATGCGCCTAAGTTGCTGCTTGTCATAGTTATTACCTCTCAGGTATTGCGGCAAAGCCCGGTTAAGTTTAAAACTCAATCGCACCCTTGTGCCAATTTTCCTGTAAATAGTGCTTGAATATCTTGTCGTGCTGATTAAAGATATAACTTAATCGATTAAGTTTCAACAATGAGAATTGAACTGAACCATGAAAAACCAAGTGCAACTGATAACCTACGCCGATCGCTTAAGCGGTGCAGGCCTGACGGAACTCTCTCAGCTGTTGGACGGTCCGTTAGTGGGATTGTTTGGCGGTGTCCATATCCTGCCGTTTTACTACCCGATTGACGGTAGCGATGCCGGGTTCGATCCGATAGACCACAGTGAGGTTGATAAACGACTGGGCAACTGGGCAAGTGTGAAAACACTTGGCGAGCACTTTGAGATAATGGCCGATTTAATCGTCAATCACGCTTCGGCTCTGTCACCGGAATTTCAGGATGTGCTCAAACACGGCGAACAGTCGCCCTACTGGGCTTTGTTTTTAAAGGAGCAGGATATTTTTCCCGCTGGGATCAGTGACGAACAAGCACAAGCGATATTCAGACCCAGGCCAACCAGCTGTTTTACGCCTAAAAAGCTGCAAAGTGGTGAAACGGTCAACTTCTGGACCACGTTTACTGATAACCAGGTTGATATCAATGTTGAAACGCCCCAGGGCAAAGCGTATCTGGACAAAATTCTCACCTTGTTTGCGCAAAACAATGTCAAGATTATTCGCCTGGATGCGGCTGGCTATGCCATAAAGCGCGCCGGAACAAGCTGTTTTATGACCCCTGAATCATTCGACTTTATTAATCAGTTGTCGCGTCAGGCCAATGCGCTCGGTATGGAAACCATAGCGGAGATCCACAGCCATTATCAAACTCAAATTGACGTAGCATCGAAAGTAGACCGCGTATACGACTTTGCTTTGCCACCGTTAATCTTACACGCCCTATTTAGCAATAATGCCGATGCCCTGCTTTGCTGGTTACAGCAATCGCCGCGTAATTGCCTGACGGTACTCGATACCCATGACGGTATCGGCATTGTCGATGCAGGTCCGGACGGTGACAAGCCCGGTCTGCTCAATGCACAGCAAATCGACACTCTGGTAGAAACCATACACACCAACAGTCGGGGTGAGAGCAAACAGGCGACCGGTGCCGCTGCCAGCAACGTTGATTTGTACCAGGTCAATTGCACCTACTATGATGCACTGGGTCGCAACGATCTCGATTACCTGATAGCGCGCGCAATTCAGTTCTTTTCGCCTGGCGTCCCACAAGTTTATTATGGCGGCCTGCTGGCACTGCACAATGATATGGCGCTGCTTGAAAACACCAACGTAGGCCGGGATATCAATCGCAGTTACCTCAATGAACAACAAGTTGAAGACGCGTTATCCAAACCCGTAGTCAGGGGCCTGTGCAAACTGATTGAAATACGAAACCAGAGCAGTGCATTCGATGGAGAGTTTGTTTTGTTAGGGTCTGAAGAGGCGTTCTCTTTACAGTGGCGCAATCAGGACGCTCGTGCTCAACTGCAAGTCAATCTGACGACACGCGAAGCGCACATCACTCTGCAGGAGCCGGGCCACATCAAATACCTCAACCTGAGTGATTTACTTCACAACCTGAAAAACTAAGGTGATGGCAGTCAGATTGACTGCCCAACTCTCAATTCAAAAGGCAGGCGTATTTGCTGCTTTTCTTTACGGATAAACAAACTTGCCGCCTGTTCTCCCTTGTTTTCGCTGTTTTGATGAATGGTGGTAATGGCAGGTTGAAACAGCTCTGCTTCATCTATGCCATCAAAGCCTACGATCTTGAGCTCCTGTGGGATCTGGATCCCCTGAGCAAGCGCTTCACGGGCGGCGGCCAGCGCAATTAAATCACTCATACAAAACAACACATTGGGTCTTGGCTGAATGGCTAGCGCTTCTTTGGCGGCGATCCGCGCAAAACGCTCGCTGCTTTCCGGAATATTCCAGATCCGGTCTTCAGGGAGTGTCACCTGACATGCTTTGAGCGCCTGTCGATATCCCGCCAAGCGTTGGTGTGCGATAGAGGTGCTGAGCTGAGGCAAATGATGGTCATAGACCCGGCAGATAAGCTCAGTATCGAGCAATCTCAGCCCCAGGATTGCCACATCGGCCTGCTCAGACGGCGCATCGAACTGCATTAATGCCGCTTTGGCCACTTCCCGGGCTGCACCTTGGTTGTCGATATTAACACTGGCCTGATCTTGCAGCTCAAAATCGACGGTCACCACCTGCTTGGTTACCGTTTCCAGCTGTTCAATTAATTTGGGGTTACGCGGACGACCATAACAAATAAAGCCATCGACAAAGTCCACTATGTTGTTAACGCTGTCGGTATTGCCTGAAAACAACAACAGGTTGATCCCCTGCGGTTCAAGCACTTTGGCAACGCCGCGCATAAAGCTGCTGGCCACGGGATCTGACACCATATATTCAACGCTATCGGGTAAAACCAGGGCAACTATGTTAAACGTGCCCTTTCTTAACGACCGCGCCGCTTTATTTGGACCAAAATAACCCAACGCCTTGCAGGCGGCCAGGATCTCCTCACGCTTTTTGCTGGAAAGCTGATCGGGACGATTAAAGGCATTGGATACCGTTGCATTCGACACGCCAAGGTGGGCAGCAATGCTTTTAAGAGTCCATTTTTTTTCTGTCATGGTTCGCTATACAATCTGATTAATAGGGTTACGCACCGGGATGGTCCGCATCGCAGGCTGCACTCATTTGCACGGTGGACGATTTGATCCTTTGGCCACTGAGCAACCTCATCAGCCCTGCTACAAGCATGACTAAAGACATAAGTGCGAAAGGCGTTACCAGCACATTAAAATGATACACCTTAACACAGTGAAAACAGCTCAATTGCGCACGGTCAAGTGCAAAAACCACCACTGCACACAAGACCCCGAGCACTATTAGCAGCTGAGTGAGTTTCATCGTGCCTTCTGATACCAATTTACCTGCCATGCTTAGGCAATCTCTCCCGTATACCTGTACTCAGCGCATCCATGCATACCTGGACTGCCATTGGGGTATGTTTGGAAAAGGGAGTAAGTAAATACACTGAATTGTCGGGTAAACTGGCGTGTGGCATGAGCCTTATTACATCCGACAAATCATTGTTCAAATAAAAATCCGGCACTAAGCCTATTCCTGCCCCGGCCCGAATGAGAGAAACGGTACTATGAAATGCATTTGTGATGCAACTAACCTGAGGAGTTAGTTGCATTTTCTCACCGCTTTGGCTCATAAACTGGTGCGTTACCTGTGCCCCTTCCCAGGCATTTGCAATGTAGGGAGACTGTGTCAGTTCCTCGTGTGAAAAACGTGGATGTCCGCATAATACGTCGCAAAACGTGCCCAGCCGCTGCTGCCTGAGCGTGCTGTCTTTCGAGGCACCAATGCGAATAGCAATATCAATGTTATGGGCCATCAAGTCCAGATGCTTGTCATCACAGGTCAGTTTTACAACCACCTTAGGGTAGCACTGCATTAATTCGGAAATGGCTGGTGCAAGTAAGGTATCAACCAGTGCATGCGGTGCCGTTATATGAACCAGGCCCTCTGGCTCTCCCTGCTGTGCTTGCACATCATCCCAGGCATCGGTTGCAATCTGGTTGAGTGCTTTACACGCCTCATAGAAGCGCTTTCCGGGCTCAGTCAGAGACTGTCGACGGGTTGTTCGTTTAACCAGGACCACACCGAGTTCTTGCTCCAGCGTTTTTAAATGCTGACTGACCACAGACTTTGACACACCCAGCCTGTCTGCTGCCGCAGAGATAGAGCCTGCTTCAACGACATGGGCAAACAGCGACATTTTACCAAGTTGGTGCATTTTTATTGTAAGCTTTAATTAAACAGTGTTTTTTATTATCTCTGTTTTTCACATCAATTAATACCATTAAGCTGACCTTACTGAAAACACCACAAGTGGAGTCATTACATGACACAACAACAAGAGCTGGACTTATGTAAGGCAGGCATTGCCGCGTGGCAGAACGCATTTAACAAACAAGATGCACGTGGCTGCGCCGCACAATATGCCACACCCTGTATTATGCATGCGCGGCCCATTGGCGAGTTTGACGGGAGGGAAAACATTGAGGCATTCTGGCAGGACATCATAGATCAGGGTTTCTGTGATGTTGCTTATACCGATGTAATCTGGGAAAAACACCCTGAAGTTGGCTTCCTGCTGAGTGCCAACTGGACGATGAACAAAGCGTTTGGCAAAATCCACGCTGAACATTGGGTGGTTGAGCAAGACGGTAAGGCCCGTCTGTACTGTGATGATTTTGAGATCCTGGGTGAGCGATAAACTCACCCACTCAATACATAACCAGGCAGCGCAATAACAGCGCATACCTTATAGTCAAAACCCTGGGAAATAATGACGCTATTAGCCATTGTCCATTCCTGCAATTCACGCCTTCCTAAAGTTAATAGGCATACTGGCGATAAAGCATAGAGGTACACACAGCAACTATATAGTAAGTTTTTTAATCATTTACCACCATCAAGGACTGAAATAATGAACATCAATTCTCCACTCGTTAATTCACAGGTTGGTTTAGCAAGTAGCTTGACAGCGAAAAAGGAGGCTAAGGCACATAGCATCGAACCTCAAGCACCAGAACAGGAAATGAATGCTGCGGCGTTATCGGCCAAAAATACGTCAATATTAACGGAAGAAGAAACCCAAAAGTTAAAACAAGAAACTTTTGAAATGAGCAAGCAAAATTATAAACTCATGGGAGAAACGCAAGAGGCGTTTGCAACCACATTAAGTGAGTTTGAAAAATTTAAAAAAGAACAAAGTAGCTTAAATCCTGGCATTGATTTGAGTGTCTTGGATTTAGCGCAAGATGAAGATGGCACATTAAAGCTCGTTGGTGGAAATTTAGGCGGTCAGTTACGTGCGGACCTGGAGTCTATCATTAACGACAATAACACCTTAAAAAATGTCTTCGAACAAGTACATGAAGGGCTTGCACACATTGTTAGGTCCTCTGGTGCAGACAGGCAAGGCATTGAAGCAAAAGACTTCTATGACAATATCAGGCTGAATGAGTTAAGCAGAAGCTTCGAAAACCAATTCCATGACGAAGGTTTTGGTCAGGACTATCACACCCTTGAGGAAAAAGTGAATAGCCACACAATGCTCTTTGCAATGAAAATGAATGACGCAATCTACCCCAAGATTAACATAAATGTGTAACCGGGCTTTGAATAGTTCGGGTAAGCCTGACATTCTGAACAACATCCAGTGGTAAACATGAATATCAGATCAGTTCACATTAGTGTGCTGCCTGTGCCAGCATAACTGGCTTGCTTTTCGAAAGCGGCAAGCATTTTTATCATCTTCGCCTGCCTGTCACTCTCAGCTAAGCATGGTGTGGCAGGCAGTGGCACAAATCTATTTACAGTGTTTGCTGCGACGACTGCTCTTTGGGGTTAGGGCCATAGTCGTTCTCACCCGGCGTACTGTCTATCACGTAAAACACCAACAGCACCAGCGGCCCTATCACAGGCACCAAAGAGATCAATATCCACCAACCACTGCGCCCGGTATCGTGCAAGCGGCGAATGCTCAGCGCAATACTGGGAATTATCACGGCCAGCGCGTATAGACCACTTAGCAGCCCAAAGCCGGACTCTTCGGAGTAAAGCCCCAGCGTCATATCGACCAAACCCAGCACAATTGTAACGATGATATTACAAAGCATAAACAGCCAATATTCTTTGCGTCTCGCTCGGCCGTTAAACACTGCATACTTTTTTAACGCAGATAAATAAATGTCGAACACGGGCTTTTCTCCTTGTTAATTTGCTATGCCACAATGGCATAGCCTCAGCACTGACAGGGCATGCTGTTTAACAGGATAGACAAAAATCTTTGCAATACAAAGTCAGCCTCGCGTGATGTAAAAATACGCCTGACTCTATTGAGCCGTTCCGCGATTGCTTTCAATTACCTGGTGCAATTTATTAACCATTTCCTCGAATGCCGCTTTTTTCTCGGGAAACTGCGTCATACCTTGCTGGAACAAATCCATTGCAGTCTGATATTCCCGCATTTCTGCATAACACTGGGCTTTGTAATACAAGGCTGTTGCGCCGGGTGATATTGCCAGAGAATGGTCAAATGCATTGATGGCATCCTGAAACTGACCATGATCCATCAAAATAAATGCGATGTTGTCAATTGCTTCTATGAACATTGGAAAGATGTCTAACGCTTCGTGGTAAAGATCCAATGCCTGAGAAAATTGTTTTTGCTCACTCAGCGCATAGGCCTCGCGATATTTTGCGTTGGCAGATGCAATCAGTTCATCCACTTTTTGGCCAGTAACGGCAGCGTATTTATTAAAATCGTTATGTTTCAAATAGTCCACATACCCTGCCCGCTCAAGCTCGGTTACTTCCTGATTACCCAGCCGACGCCACCCCTCAGACAGGACAGCCTGAGACAGAGGCGCATGGCGCAGTTCAATTGTGAGATTTTTAATATCTTGTAGCGTCGGCTTACTTTCAGACGGGGTATAGATAACAGCATGGTAAGTCGGCTCTGCCGGCACATCGCTATCAATACTGACCAATTTAAGGGCTTGCCACTGCGTATCTCGTTTTATATACACGTCACCCGCCGTACCACGCGCCAGGGTGTGGCCACTTTTCAGCAATAATACAGCTGCAAAAACAGACCCCAATACTTTAAAAACCTGACTCATCGTATTCCTTATTCAACATACTTACTTCTTCTGGCCGCACGATGGGCGCTTAAGCCAACAATAAAGGACACATTGTAAACTTTAACGGGACAAGTAACAAATACAGGAGATCAGGTGCAGACATACGCGCAATAAAAAACGCGGCGCCCCATAAGGGACACCGCGTTTTTTCAAGCTTAGAGCGCCATTATTTAAGCGCTGTAACTTATTGGGCTACATTAGCGAACATACACATATGAAGTCTGTTGGCTTACGTAAGTCACAATGTTTGTAGATTTATAAATCTTGGAATAACCATATATATTCTGATAATTTAGCATTGAATAATCAGAGCCAGAGCCAGAACAGCCAGAGTTTTCATGCCAAAACAACCGATAGCTTCTCTCTCCAGTCTCGCCCGGAATTAAACCTAACGTATCTTGAAGGGGTACGCAATTAGCATTTTTAAGCACTGCTATATCAGCAATTGCATAGGCACCATTAAACGTAGGCATTGTCATCATCAGTTCGCTGTAGGTATCTTTGATATACTGCCAATGTGCATCTGGTAAATGGTAATTGTCATCAAGTGATGTAATGTTCTGCGCTTCGACCATAAAACCAGTTAAGTCGTTTGGCCAGCCATCATAGTTTTTATTTGGTGCAAACCTGATGCTAACTAAAGTCCAGCCACCACCTTGATATTCCATATCACAGTACGTCGTGAACTCGCTCAAACCACCTCTGCCATCTACATCCAGCGTATAATAGCCAGATTGCGCACTTGGATCTGCGTTTAAAATAGCTTGGCAGCTTTGTGGCTCAGGCGCTTCAGGCTCGCGAACATTTAGATTCGCGCGAATAGTCATCGTATCACTGCCCAGTGTTGTAATGTCCTGCGCAAACAAGTGACCATTCAATTCAAGTACATTAACAACTTCTGTGGTATGGGTTAACTCTGTATCTTTAGACTGCTCTTCATGAAGAAAAATATCATGCTCGCCTGCTTGAGTAATCTGATCAGTGGCTTTCACCTGATTGAGCTTGTATGAAATCCCTGAATCGAGCCGACCTTCACTATTTGGCGCGTAAACAGAAAGATAAGCCACTTTTTCATTTACTTCAGAACCTGTACTGCTTTCTTGATACTGAACTTGAGCGTTAAAACCCAGGCGTGTAACGTGACTCGCTCTGGCGGTGTAGGGTTCAACGCCATTGCGCGTTTGACCGGTTAAAAAAACATATGGAACTTGTGGCATTGTCTCCGAAAAAGAAAACATTTGACTACTGCCATTAAGATCAACCACTCCAACCTCCCAGATAGAGCCGTCCGACTGGAGGTGTCGACCATAATCTAAGACAAAGGTTGAAACAGTTTCATTCAAGTGCAGACCATCCAAATATGGCCACTCAGAGAATGAAACATTTACGGTACCATCATTATTGTCAACAACAGAAACGGTGCCAGCGGTGGGGTCATTAAAGCTCGCAACGCCTGAAAATATAGCTTGCTGCGCCGTTTTCCCAATAGAGATACCCTGCTCTGTAATTTGATTAAACTGTAGTTCCTGTGCATTGACAGAAAATGCTGAGGCCATTATTAGAGCTATTAGTGTTTTTTTATACATTCTTACTCCATTATTGTAATTGGGTATTTAATTTCCTAGTAATTATCGGGTTAATAATACAATAAGCGGAAAGCTAAACCCTAGAATAGAATTGGAATAATAAAAATTGAAATAGAAAAGAGTGATCTAAATCTATTCTGGACGCAGTCTTTGTGTTTTAGTCTGATGATAAACGGGTAGATTAAATATCAGTAAATAAAAAACGCGGCGCCCCCAAAGGGGACACCGCGTTTTTTATCAGCCTATCAGCGCGATTACTTAAGCGCCTGCTCAACAATCGGGTAATGATCCCAGACTTGCTTATCGGCAAGTGAGCGAACCAGCTTCACATACTCGGCATGCGTCCACGCCAGTGGTGTTGCGGAGTTGGTACCCTCGCCCAGTGCATAACCAAACGGATTTACGCCCACGCCATCCCACACCTGCTCGGGCAGCATCAGGCCTTCATTTGCAAAGTGCTCCATGCCTTTGATGTAAGTGTATTTGATACGCTTAACCGCATTGTCATCCAGTGCATTAGCCTGGCTGGCCGCTGCAATTTCGTAATGACCACGCTCACCGGTGAAGAAAGGCCAGACCCGACCACGCTGACCGGCCGTGTTCTGGCCTTGCTCGGCATAGTTGGTCCCGCGTACCTCATCTTCTCCATAGCCGTCGTTGCCATAGCGGCGGTAGCCCGGATAACTATTGGGATCCCCGGCAAAGTTAAAGCTGTATTTAACTCGCAGGTTCTCCGGCAGGTTTTCATCTTCATACTCGGGCAAGGTATTGGTAATGCTGCTGGCATCTGCGGCTCTGACGCCATAGCGCACAAGCTCCAGGAACCCGCCATCAATGATCTGCTTTTTATCCATACCCGCACGGCCATTGTTGTCGCTTAGCTTAGTATCGGTATTCGGATTGGCGTCTTTGCCAATGCGGAAGAAATATTTACCATCGCTTTGCTTAGAAGGCAGGTTACCCTCAGTGGTGAACATGGTCGATTCCACTTCACTGTCGTAGCGCCTGGCTGTTGCCATATAACGCTCACTGCCGGCTTTATCTCCGGCCAGTTTCGCAATGTCACTGGCAGCGACCAGGCCCGCGATAATGGCTGCGGTTGTCGATGGTGAATAGCCGTCCTGCTCTTCCCAGCGCTCCTGCTGTGTTGCCGGTGGTGTAATTTGCGTGTCGTTCCAAAGGATTTTTGCCAGGCCCCCGTCGACCAGGAATTCAGCCGCTGGCTGGAGCATACGCTTGTACCAGTAAGCAAGCTTCTCATCGCTCAGTACGCCAGCCTGCCAGAGTTTCCACGCCAGCATAATCGGCATAGCAGTCTGATCCAGCTGCACACCTACCCACTCAAGCTCACCGTCAACATGGGTTTTTTGTAAGAACCAGCCGGTGTCGCCCTGGTTGCCAGGCGTCTTGTCTGTGACTTGTACTTTTTCCAGATATTCAAATGCGGTCAGTGCGGTTTGCGGATCGCCCATGGCCAAAAATGCCATCGCAACCTGATAGAAGTCGCGCACCCAGACCGCTTTATAACCAGTGTGGCCTTGCTCAGCCGCTACTGTGTCACCCCAGGGGTTAGACAAAGAAGCGATTAAGGCCCCTGCGTGGGTTTTATCTTCCTGCGCCTTTAACACCAAAGCACTGGTGTAAAGTAGTTTACCCTGATCGGCCGTGTAAGCGCTGAGCTTTTGCATAGGCTCAAGACTGTTCAGATAGTCGCGCCAACCAATGGCTTCTCCTTCACCATTGTAGTGGGCCAGCACCTGCTGATAACCACGCGCCAGTGACTGAGCGCCTTCCTCGAAGCTCGCGCTTTGCGATTTACCAAAACTCAGTGCCAGGTCGAATGTCGCCTGCTTGCCCACGTCACCCAGCTCGGCCAGCCAATTAACGTTGCCGCTTTGTGCGCCTGTGCTGGTGTAACGCGGTGCCATTGACTGGCTTGCTTTAAGTTCGGCCAGACCATCGCTCTGACCGGTAAAGCCCACGCTTGCCTGCTTAAAACCCGTGCTGCTTTGCAGTGTCAGGTAATTGTCTCCTTCCCAGGCAACCAGGCCCTGCTCGGTGACCTTCGCAAAATCGTTCAGGCCGTTGTTATTCACGTACGGGTTTACGTTAACGAACAGCTTCAAGCCATCAAGCTCTGTTTGCACCTTAGCGCGGACGAACAGCGTTTGGCCGTCAGGATCGGTGAATATGTGTTTCTCAAGTGTAAAACGGCCTTGCTTGTCTTTGCTTGTCACTTTGTATGCTAAAGACAGCGCACGACCTTGTGCGTCTTTATCGAGGTAATCAATGCTGACGTCCAGCGCGTCTTGCTCCGTTACCGTAAAATCAGGTCCGGTAACAATGAACTGCATGTCTTTGATCTGCGCCTGGTGAATAAGACCAAACATAGTTTCCGTGATCATGCCTTTGGCGATGGAAAACCACACTTTTGATACGGCTTGCGTACTCGCTTGATCAGAATACTGGCCCTGTTTGTATGCCTCGTAAGAGGTGCCGATGCCGGCTTTACCTGAATAAGCCCAGTATGGCTTGTCACCCGGTGCGCCTGGCGCAGCCTGTTTCGATTGGACCGCGTTGTTGGCACTGCCGCAACCAACGAGTCCAGCCGCAATCAAAGCCAGGGTTAAACTAGATAGTTTTTTCATAAAGTCTCCTTGGGTGGTGTTATTCTTGTTCGATTTTCACCCGCATCACAGCAACCGCTGCGAGCAGGAACGACACACCACCAACCACTAATGCAAAAATCGGTTGATTATCAAATAGGTTTCTCAGGATCAGGCCAAGTACACTGGCGGCCATCAGCTGCGGGATCACGATAAAGAAGTTAAAGATCCCCATAAAGACGCCCATTTTATGAGCTGGCAACGAATTACTCAGCATGGCGTAAGGCAGCGACAAAATAGACGCCCACGCAAAGCCAATCCCAATCATAGGCAGCCAAAGCAGGCTCGGATCAGCTATCATTTTAAAGCTCAATAATGCGCCTGCGCCCATCAGTAAGTTAATGCAGTGTGCGCCACGCATGCCCAGGCGATTCACCATCACAGGGATACACACAGCAGCCAGAGCGGCAAAACCGTTGTAGGCGGCAAACAGCACACCCACCCAGTCGGCCCCATCGTTATAGGCTTTGCTGGTTACTTCGGTCGTGCCATAGTGAAAACTGGTGACTGCCGAGGTGGTATAGATCCACATAGCAAACAAGGCAAACCAGCTAAAGAATTGCACCACGGCAAGCTGGCGCATGGTGCCGGGCATAGTAAAGACATCGTAGATAACGTTATAAAAGCCACCAGAGGTGCTGCCGCGCTGCTGCAGGTAGCCAGCTATTAACAGAACCAACGTAAAGGATAAAAACAATCCGCTCAGCAGATACAGCTCTTTTTCCAGTTGCAGCCCAATCACAGCAGCCAGGATCCCCCCGCCAATCACGCCAGAAATCAGTGCTGCGCGCGCATAGTTGATCACCTGATAGCTTTGACTGGTTTGCGTTTCAACTGCTTCACCGGCAAACTCCGCCAGCTGCTGTGGCGTGTACTCTTTGGTTCTTAGGATGGTCCAGCCCACCGCCAGAAACAGCACCACACCACCGAAATAGAAAGCATACTTAACAGACTCTGGGATCTGACCCGCTTCAGCGGTATTGCTGATCCCAAACCAGTTAGTCATCATCCAGGGCAAAGCCGACGCAACCACGGCACCTACACCAATAAAGAAGCTCTGCATCGCATAGCCATTGGCGCGCTGCTTTTCGTTGAGATTGTCACCCACCAGTGCGCGAAATGGCTCCATGGTGACGTTGATTGACGCATCCATGATCCACAGCATACCCGCCGCAATCCAGAGTGTGGGAGAGTTCGGCATAAAGAATAACGACAAGGTGGTCAGAATAGCACCATACAAAAAGAAAGGTCGTCTGCGGCCCAGCTTGCCCCAGGTGCGGTCACTCCAGTAACCAATGATTGGCTGTACAATCAAGCCCGTTAATGGGGCGGCAACCCAGAGAATGGGTATATCATCGACTTTGGCGCCCAGCGTCTGAAAGATCCGGCTGACATTACCGTTTTGCAGTGCAAAGCCAAACTGGATCCCCAGAAAGCCAAAGCACATGTTCCAGATCTGCCAGAAGCTCAGTTGTGGTTTTTGTTTTTGCATATTAATTCTCTAGTTCAAAGACGGCACTGGCCAGCGGTGCCAGGGTGACTGTCAGCTGATTATTGTTAAGCGCAACCTGTCCATGTTGTTCCAGTCTGTCAATCGCTTTACCCTGCCAGCCAGCTGGCAAAGTGACAGAGACAGTTTGAGGAGCGTCTGCATCAAAGTTACTGACCACAACCAGACGTTGTGAATCGCTCTGACGGGCAAACCCAATCACTTTGGTTGCAGACTGACCGTCGCGCGTTGTGACGGGTGTCGAGACTAGCTCGCCCTGCGCTATCGCACTGAATGAGGCCATGTTCATCAGTTTTTGATAATAAGCACGCAGCGCTTTTTGCTCTTTACTCAGCAAAGCACCATCAAACTTACCCTGGTTCATCCAGGCCTGATGGGCAGGTACACCGATGTAATCAAAGATACTGGTACGGCTGGGTTTGCCGAACCCGGCCATTTCTGAACCGTCTTCACCCACGCTCTGCGCAAAATACAATAAGGTTGGTGACTGACTGATCAAGTGACTCACCACCATGGCTGGTTTGCCTTTATTGGCATCGCCTGCAAACTGTGGGCTGGCAATGCGCTGCTCATCGTGGTTCTCTAAAAAGTGCAGCATGTGCGGTGCAATATCCTGAACGCTGGCATGTACATCCAGCACTTGCTGCGCCGTGCCTTTACCCTGCATCAGCGCCTTGAGCGAGTCGTATAAGCCCACTTTGTCGTAGAGGAAGTCCATCTTGCCCTGCTCAATGTAAGCACGGTAAAGCGTTGGGTTATACACCTCGGCAAGCAAGAAGGCGTCGGGGTTTTTCATCTTGATAGACGCATTGAGAAAGCTCCAGAATTCAACGGGCACCATCTCGGCCATATCATAACGGAAGCCATCTACGCCCTTGTCCAGCCAGTAATAGGTGATATCGCGGAACTTATACCAGCTGTCGGGCAGTTTTTTATCCTGCCAGAATGCATAGTGAGCACGGTAATCAAGCTGGGCGTACTGCGCCGGTAAGGTGGCAAAATCGTAGCTGCCATCGGGCTTAACACCATAGTTGACCTTTACGGTTTCATACCAGTCATGAATATGGGGCTGCGCGGCGCGTGCGCCGTTGCCGGTCCATTTGGCCGGGCTTTCACTGAACTGGCCATCGGCAAGCGGGTGTGGCTCGCCGCCAAGTACCTGATAGTCTTGGGAGTCTGGCACGCTAAAGGCTTCGCCGGTGACATAGTAAAAGTTGTTATCACGGGCGTAGGTCACTGAAGTATCGTCATTCGCGCCGAAGTCGCTGACACCTTGTGGTGCGCTGAGCGATTGATAATTTCGGGCAACGTGATTGGGCACTATGTCAATCACCACTTTCATCCCGGCTTCATGGGTACGGGCGATCAGGGCTTCAAATTCAGCCAGCCTGTTTGCCGGGTCAACAGCCAGATCCGGATTGACGTTGTAATAGTCTTTTACAGCATAGGGTGAGCCCGCACGGCCTTTAACCACATCCGGGTCATCCAGGGCTATCCCGTACTCGGTGTAATCCCCCACCAAACCATGGTGCAATACCCCGGTATACCAGACGTGGCTCACGCCCATGGCTTTGATTTCAGACAGGGCTTTGGGGGTAAAGTCAGCAAACTTGCCTACGCCATTTTGCGCTTTTGTGCCCCAGGGAATATTGTTGCTATTGGTGTTACCAAACAGGCGGGTAAAAACCTGATAAACAACCGGCTTTGCATCGCTGTGCTGCGCTGCCAGGCTCTGAGTGCCGGTGATTGCTGTCTTGTTGTCGTTAGTACTGTTGCAGGCACTTAGTACCACAGAGCCGGTGATCAGTCCAAGGGCAATCACCAGCGGTTTTATTGTCATCATAATGTTGTCATTTTTAGTATTTTAAATGAGTCTACTGACTTGATAATCACGGGTGAACCGCCTGCATACGTATTCAGAGCTCCTATTCATCCGCGCGTCATGTTCAATATTCTTAGTGCTCAGATGTAAACACCGCTCAAAGGCATAGTTCGTCGATTTATCGCTTTTGGGCTAATCGCTCAAGTTGCACACGATGGTCATCAAAATTTAGTCCACACCGGGCAATGTAGTCCTGGATCTGTGATAAATCGTACTTGTTCGCCTCCTCATTACCTGCAATCAATTGAGACTGCTCCGGATAAATGCCGTAACCGGCAAGTAAACAGTGCCAGCTTACGGATGGATAATATTTGTCGATATCCTGACGATGTAATTCATCCGATAAGTTTTTGCCCGACACCCAGGTTTGTAATACGTCATACAAAGAACGCGAGAGCTGATTGTTGTTCGCGTTATCGCGCCAGTATTGCGTATCGGCTCTGCTGTTTACACGGTAATGCGCCACAATATAATCTCGGATCGCCTGATAACGAGCATCGAGTGACTGGTTGTGTCTGGTTTTGAACTTATCGGTGAACTCACCTTCCTGATAGCATTCAATAAAGCTTTGAACGGTTTCCTGAACAATATGAAGCGCCGTTGCTTCCAGCGGCTCAATAAACCCTTGTGACAGTCCAATAGCAAGACAATTCTTATGCCAGTGCTTTTTAACCTGCCCCACCTTCATGGTTAAATGACGCGCTTCAACCTCACTGTCCAGCAACCCCAGCGCGGCGCGTAATTCGGTCTCAGCTTTATCCGGATCGCAATAACGTCGGCTGTAAACATAGCCGTTCCCAATGCGGTTGGTCAGCGGGATATGCCAGCTCCAGCCAAATTTTCGGGCAATTGATTGAGTCTCAGACGAAACCACCTCGCCCTGCTCGGTTGGCAACACCACTGCGGCGTCGTTAAACAAATTATTGGCAAAGGAATCAAAGCCGACTTCTAAGTGCTGCTGCATCAATAGGCTGCGAAAGCCGGAGCAATCAATAAAGACATCTCCGGTGACTTCCATGCCTGCTTCACAGATCAGGGCCGCAATATCACCATCGGGGTGTTTACGCACATCACTGACATTGGCCTGAATATGCTCTACACCTAAATCGCGGGCTGTTTTAGCTAAGAAGAGCCCAAGTTTACCGGCATCGAAATGATAGCCATAGTTAATTTCAAACGGAAAATGATGCGCAGCGATTGGCGCTTTAGCCTGCTCTGCCAGATAAGTAGTAAGGAAAAATGGGTCCGGGTGGCCTGCTACATCAATCGCTTTTCTTCGTACAAAGCTGTTGTGAAAGAAGGCAGGTGCGGAATAATCGTCGGGCTGTGAGGGAAAAGGATGAAAGTAGCTACTAAAGCCGGGGCGCGTTGACCAGTCAATAAAGCGAATGCCGTTTTTATAGGTTGCGTTACACGCTGGCATCCACTGCGCTTCACTGATCCCCATAAAGTCCATAAAGCCCTTAAACTGGGGGGTGGAGCCCTCGCCTACGCCAATGATGCCGATATCCGGCGATTCGACCAGGGCAATCTCAATCGGCTCGCCCTGCCAGCTTTTTGCCATCAGGTTGGCCGCCATCCATCCGGCGGTACCACCACCTAAAATAACGATTCTCTTTTTATTCATCATTTTCACCTCATAAAACAAAGCCACCAGAAAACTGGTGGCTTTATATCACAGTAGCTCTCAGGATTTAGAAGCTATAGTTAAACCCTAAGAAATACTGACGACCGAACTCTTTGTACTCGCCCGTGCTCAGTGCTGTACCGTAGTGCGTGGTATTAGGCTCGTTAGTCAGGTTATTGATTTGCAGAACAGCTTGCAGGCCATTCTCGAAATCATAGGTACCCTGCCAGTCAACCACAATGTACTCATCTGCCATCGCAAATGCAGCACCACCTGGTGTAGCGCCTTCATAGACGTATTCATCACGATAGCGTACATTCAGATGTGTTGTGAAGGCATCAATAGTCCAGAAAATCGTGGCACTCCAGACATTTTTAGATAAGCCAGGCAGCGCCAGGGCCAAGTTTTCGAAATTAGCCCCGCCATCAACACTCGCTTCACTTTCTGTATAAGAGTAATTGGTATTAAAGCCTAAGCCCGAGAAAATACCTGGCAAGTTATCAAACATAGTGGTGTACGCCAGCTCGACGCCACGGATGTAACCACCGTTGTCGTTGTTTCGGGTTGTCTGGTATTGACCTGCTACAAACCCTTCAGGTACCTCAAGACCGATAGAAGCCCAGTCAATATCACCTTCGTTATAGGTAACGCTTTCAATCAGCGAGTCAATATCTTTCCAAAAGATTGCAGCCACAAACGCACCGCCATCTTCAAAATAACGCTCGTAGGAAAGGTCAAACTGTGTTGCACGGAACGGATCCAGATTCGGATTACCTTTTGACCATACATTATAGCGAGGACTGGTACCGTCATTCGCCGTATCAGCCCATGAACCTGCTCCACCTCGCAGTTGGTAGACCGGAGGACGACCGATCACTTTTGCTGCTGCAAAGCGCACCTGATCCGTGTCGCTCACCCTAAAATTAAGGTTCAAAGATGGCAGTGTATCTGTGTACTCCGGACCATATTCTACATGTCGATAGTCATTACGTTCTACGCCGTTATCATCAACGATCTTGTCGCCGACTTCATCCCCCTGGATTTGCTGAATACCGACAGACTTGGTATCAGTTCTGACAACTCGGACACCAAAATTACCTGTAACCGGAATATCGCCTAGTTCAGTATCAATATTAGCCATTACGTAGCCTGCTAATACTTCTTCTTTTACCGCACCACTTTCAATCAACGTCCAGTTATGCTCCCAGGTTTGCTGAGCATTGTAATTGCCCGGTCCAAATACCTCATTTGCGATACCTACCAGGTCCAGCTCCAGGTAATCAAAACCACGCGTGTGCTCAACGGTTACAAACCCATCTAAAGAATGAGGTACACAGGCATGGTTTTGATGATTAAACTCACACCCTTTGTTTGTCACAATTGTACCATCTGGCATTTTATAGCCGTTCTGACCTTCTCGGGCTCCCCAACGGAAAGTAGAGCGTTGATCGGTAAACTCACGATCAGACCAGCGTGCGCCCACTTCGATAGACGAGATAAAGCCAACTTCTACATGATATTTAAAGTCTACTTTAAAACTATCTAACGTATCTGTGTACTTATGCGGGAACTGCTCCCAGTCACCCAAACGCATGTTAGACAGATCTGTATAGCTGTTACCAAGTGTCAGCAGTGGCGACTTTTTCTCTTGCTGGGCAAAAGAAAAACTTTGGTTGCGCATTTCCTGCCACGTTTCAACCAAGGTACCGTCGACTGTTGCATTACCGAATTCGTAGGCATGCATGGATGCAATCATATCACGGCGCGTTTTCTCACCTTCACTGTGTGCAAAGTCTAACCTAAGTTCCCACTTGTCGGTCACATACTCCAGATCTAGTCCAAAACTATCTGTGGTAGAGTCGGTAGACTGATCTTCAGAACGCATCTCAACCCAAGGGCCTTTGGAGTCTGTGATGACCACATCACCGGCGACTAAGAAGCCATCTTTTACTACTGCGTTGTTAAGTGTATATAGCGAGCCTAGGTCCTTATCGAATCCCTCGATGTTCAAACCACTTTTACGATCTTCAGATTCAAACTCAGAACGGAAATAATCAAACTGAACTTTTAAGGCGTCTGTAGGCTGGTAAACCAACGTACTCATAAGACCCAGACGCTCGTCAGCTCCTTTCGCAGAACGGACCTGATAGCCATTAACGGAGCGCTCTTCTGTTCCGTCGCCATCAAAGTCTTGTGAACGTTTTGGAGCATGTGCGGAAATATCAATCGCATTATTAGGCTGGTTTAGAAACGCCGCACCAATACCAAAACCTAAAGTCTCATCGAGGAATTTACCCTGATAAGAGAAACTGATCCGCTCACCACTTGAATCGGCGCCGACATCTGATGCCGCATCATTGTATGAATAACGAACTGATGAGTTGAAGTTGTGCTGCTCTTTTGCCTCAAGCGGGTTTGCAGTTTTCAGTTCAACCGTTGCTGCAACGCCACCTTCTACCAAAGAGGCTTTTGGCGACTTGTATACCGCAGCCTGATTGATAAGCTCCGATGGATACTGATCAAATGAAATCCAGCGACTACCTGCGGTGTAACCACTGGTGCTGGCCTGTTCACGGCCATTGAGTGTGGTCTGAATAAAGTCACCATTCATACCACGGATATTCAGCTGAGATGACTGACCACTTGCGCGTACCGCTGTAACGCCTGGCAAACGGCTCAGGGAGTCTGCAATGGAAACATCGGGCAGAGATGCCAGGTCACCGGCATCAACGACTTCTGCTACAGTGTCGCTGTAACGCTTTTTATCGATTGACGCGATGATACTGCGAGAGATACCACGTACCTCAATCACTTCAACGTCTTCTTGCTTTACTGCTTTCTCTTCTTCTGCAACGACCGAAAAGTGGCTAACGCCAGCGGCCATAAGCGCAACTGTTAGCATGCTTGGTTTGAACATAGACATAGTGTTTTATCCCAATTAACCATTTTTATGACGCCTAGTTGTTTGTTAATTCGTCACACGGTGTACCGTGGAGCGCTACAACGATTTATAAAGGCGGTAATTTTGTTGTCAGCGGCAATAGTAGCGCTGCGTTCAACGTGCAAACAACTTTATGCATACGTATTCAACGCAAGTCCCCTTTCATTTTGTTCACAGAACATTCACCCATCATGGAGCTAACCCACTGTTACTTTTATAAATGTTATCGCAACAATCCAAGCGCAGTCATCGAGTATGCAATTTCACTTGAATTTACTAAGTGTTAACGAAAATCAAATATCTGCCAGTGTAAGTGCCGAAAAAATTCTTCCATTTTTTAAGTAACCGACTCACTTGGAAATTGGTATTACCAATTAATCTAACGGTAACATAGATAGAGAAAGGCCAAGTGAGACAGAAACACATATTGGTAAACAGCCCCGACAAGTTTGCAGTGACCTATGTATATTAATTCTATCGCAACTAATTATGCTGCATACGTATGCAGGCTTTTTACTCATATCAGCGCATGCCGTATGCTTTTCGCCATTGTTAATTATGAGTGTTGGCGTATCCAGCTTACTTAAAAATCTGACCTCTCCCCGTCTGAGTTGACTACAGTTATTGAGCCACTAAAAACAGTGTAGCGAAATGACTTCAGAGGCAGATTTTGATATACGACAACCCGGCTGCACGGCGCAGGAGAATGTGCATGGCTAAAAAAGAATGGTGGAAAGGCGCGGTAATCTATCAGGTTTACCCTCGCAGCTTTTGTGACACCAATAATGATGGAATTGGCGATATTCAGGGGATCATTAGCAAGCTCGACTATATCAAGTCGCTTGGCGTGGATGCCATCTGGATTTCACCCTTTTTTAAGTCACCAATGAAGGACTTTGGCTATGATATCAGCGACTATCGCGATATCGACCCTATGTTTGGTAACCTGGATGACTTTGACGAGCTGATTGATAAAGCGCATCAACGCGATATTAAGATCATTATTGATCAGGTACTTAGTCATACGTCGGATGAGCATCCCTGGTTCAGCGAAAGCCGTATCAGCCAGGATAACCCTAAGGCCGACTGGTATGTCTGGGCAGACGCAAAACCTGACGGCAGCCCGCCGAATAACTGGCTGTCTATTTTTGGTGGAGTTGCCTGGCAATGGGACTCGCGCCGTTGTCAGTACTATTTGCACAACTTCCTGACCGAGCAACCGGACTTGAACTTCCATAACCCTGACGTACGTCAGGCTGTGCTGGATAATGTGGAGTTCTGGCTGAAAAAAGGCGTCGACGGATTCCGTCTTGATGCCATTAACTTCTGTTTTCATGATCAGCAGTTACGAGATAACCCGGCTAAACCGAAGGAATTACGCCAGGGCCGCGGCTTTAGCGAAGACAACCCTTATGCGTTTCAGTACCATTATTACAACAACACCCAGCCAGAGAACCTTGACTTCATGGCCGAGGTCCGTGCTCTACTCGATCGTTACCCGGGTACTGTGAGTCTGGGCGAGATTTCATCAGAAGATTCTCTTCAGACCATGGCAGAATACACTTCTGGCGGCGACAAACTGCACATGGGCTACAGCTTTGAGTTACTGACTAAAGACTACAGTGCAAGTTATATCCGTGAAACCGTATCGCGTCTTGAAGCGGTCATGACCGAAGGCTGGCCGTGCTGGGCATTCAGTAATCACGACGTTGAGCGCGTTGCGAGTCGCTGGTCTAAAGATGGTAAAACGGTCGATGATCGTCAGGCAAGTATGCTCACCGCTTTACTCGGCTCTTTACGTGGCAGTGTATGCATGTATCAGGGCGAAGAGTTGGGCCTGGGCGAAGCGGATGTTGCATTTGAAGACTTACAAGACCCCTACGGCATCACTTTCTGGCCTAATTTTAAAGGTCGTGACGGCTGTCGGACGCCGATGCCATGGGCTACTCAGCTGGGACATGCCGGTTTCACAGAAAGCGAGCCCTGGCTGCCGGTTTCGCCAGCGCATCAGCTTCGCGCGGTCTCTGAGCAAGCCGACGCGGCGGACTCAGTACTAAATCGCTATCAGGCGTTTATGGCCTGGCGTAATACGATGCCTGAACTTCAGGTCGGTGATATTGAGTTTATTGATACCCCGGAACCGGTGCTGGCATTTTATCGCCGTCACCAGGGTAAGACTTTACTGTGCGCTTTTAACCTCAGCGAACAGCCTGCACAATTGGCGTTAGCACTTGCAGAGCATGCTCAGCACCTGGAAATTGTTCACCATAATGGTCACTATGAAGACGGCCAACTATCCCTGCCCGGATTTGGCTGCTACTTTGCTTCATTGTAATCCCTTGAACAAAAGCCCCGACATCGGGGCTTTTTACCGTCCACACATGAAGTCATTTAGCAAATTTGCTTCAGATCGTGAATGGGCATCGCCTTGTAATAATACCAGCCCTGATGAATTGTGACCCCCTGCCGGGATAAATATTCGGCCTGATGCGCGGTCTCCACCCCTTCTGCAATCAGTTTTTTATCGAGCTTATTGGCCATTTCTATCACGGCGTTGAGTACGGGAGATTGCAGGTTGTCCATGCCTATAGATGCAACAAAGGTTTGGTCAATTTTCAGCAGATCAATGGGGAAACTCTGTAAATAGTGCAGCCCGCTGTAGCCCGTCCCGAAATCGTCTATCGCTATCTCAACGCCCTGCTCAACCAGTGACTGCAATACCGAGTGTATTTGTGCCTGAGATAGCACGTCGCGTTCGGTCAGCTCTATCGTCAGCTGCGGGATAAGCTCATTAGCTTGATGTAGCTTCTGAAGATAATCCGGACAGGTCAATAGGTAGCCATTTACGTTGAACGACACTTTAAAGTTTGCCCTGCTTTGCACAATTGTGCGCAGTTCATTAAGCGCCTTCTCAATCTGATAGACAGACAAGTCCAGGATACTCCCATCCCGCTCTGCTTCAGGAATAAAATAGGCAGGACTAAGCTCTCCCTCCACCGGATGTTGCCAACGGATCAACACCTCTACCCCTACAACCTCGCGGGTGGTAGCATCGACTAAGGGTTGATAGACGTTAAACAGCTCCTGCCTGCTTATCGCGCCCAGCAAGAGCGCCCGACTACTCAGTACCCGACGGTCATAGTGGTTTAACAACATAGTTAGCCCCACCAATGAAGCGCAATAGAGCAGCAACAAAGTTAGCAGCCATACCGGCTTAATGACAGATAACTGTTTCGCATCGCTGGCAACCATAATGGTCAGTTGAGGCAAAGCAGCCAGTGGGTGAGCAAAAATATACTTTTGCGTCCCATCATCAAAGCGCCCTTCAAACTCAGTCTCATCATGCATCGGAAACAGCCTCTCGCCCAGCGGCAAAGTGTACTTACCACGCAGGAAAATAGGCACTCCGGATTCGCCGTCAAGCAATGCGATAAACGCCAGGTTTTTGTGCCGCGTAATATCCAGTGTATCGCTCAGCCAGCTGGTTGGCAGTAACGCATTAACCTCATAACCATCGCTGCGCGTACGCGCCAGGACAAACGCAGGCACTTGCAGAAAGTCAGTAATAATAGGGCCATGATACCTGAGCCCGGGTTGCTTAATGGGTTCGGTAGTTTGCACAGCAGGTTCCAGACGACCGAAAGAGTTACACAGCAAACGGCCATACTTATCAACAATGCCAATCTCACTCAATGCCGGATTAACAAACACCTGCTCTCGCATCAAAGAGATTGTATGGGCATCACATGCCTGATTAAGCCGCTCAGCCTGCTGGAGAAAGAGATCGATGTTACGCAGCTGACTGTCCAGCTCTAGCCTAATCAATTGAGAAGCGGCTTGCACAGATTGCTTAGCGGCATCTTTTTGCTGAACATAAACAAAAATCGCCAGTAAACCAAACAGTAAGGAACTAATTAGCCAGGCTACAGTGATATTTTTTATACGATCAGTTAAGGAGTGATTACCCTGATTCAACTTCGCACTCTAAACTCAAATACAAAGGCCAGATGGTAAAACAGCTAAATGAAGTTTTTATTACAAGAAACCCCGGCTCACGCCAGGGTCTCTTAGTTATCAGACAGGTTGCCTACATGCTACCCAGGAAATAGACTTCCTGTAGTATCAGCATAGTCCTCCTGTGTGATCACAGGTTTTTACTGGTTCCTACTTCTACACGTGTTTTTAACTTTTGACCAGGTCTGAAAGTTACAACGCGACGTGCTGAGATGGGAATGTCTTCACCAGTTTTAGGATTACGACCTGGGCGTTCTTTCTTATCGCGCAGATCGAAGTTACCAAAACCGGACAGCTTTACCTGCTCTCCACTTTCCAGCGCTGAGCGGATTTCTTCAAAAAACGCTTCAACTAAGTCTTTGGCATCCTTTTTATTTATCCCCAATTTCTCAAATAGGTGTTCAGCTATGTCGGCTTTAGTAAGCGCCATATCTAGTCCCTCAACGATGCATTAAATTGTTTGGCCAATTCGGCCACCACGATTTCTACAGTGTCGTTGATGTCTTTCTCCTCGAGCGTTCTATCAACGGCTTGCAGTGTTAGAGCAATGGCTAAACTCTTATAACCAGGCTCAATACCTTTGCCCTTATACACATCGAATAAGTTTAGGTCAACTAATTGATTTCCGCCAACTTTCTCAATGCTTTCTAAAATATCGCCTATTTTTACATCATCTGCAACTAAAATAGCAATATCACGGCGATTTGACGGGAATTTCGAGACACTGACGGCTTCTGGAAGCTGTCGCTGCGCAATTGCCGCTGTTTCAACTTCAAAAACATACGCTGTTTCATTCAGATCCAATGACTTTTGCAGCTGCGGATGGACCGCACCAATAAAGCCGACTCGCTCACCATTGGCATAAATTGCCGCTGACTGGCCTGGGTGTAGCCCATCACAGACCTGTGCTTTAAAACTGAAACGCGCTTTATCGTTACACAAAGCCAGTAATGCTTCAACGTCCCCTTTGACATCAAAGAAGTCTGTTTTACGGCTCGCAATACCCCAGTGTTCATTGTGCGTATTACCATAGACGACGCCGCCAATGACCGGACTCTGACGAACACCATTTTCAGCAGTTTCGTCTTTAATAAACTTCAGGCCATGTTCAAACAAACGGATCCGCGACTGCTGACGGTTCTGGTTATATGCCACCGCATTCAGCAGTCCGGGCATCAGGCTGACGCGCATCGCCGACATTTCTACTGAGATTGGATGAGGCAATACCAGTGCATCGCTGTCCGGGTGTAACAACTGTTGTTTCTTCGGATCGACAAAGCTGTAGGTAATGGCTTCCTGATAACCACGTGCAACCAGTTCGTTACGCAGGCGAGACACAGGGAGATGTGCTTCCTGATGATCAGTCATTTTTAAAGCGGCCGTTGGGGCAACGTTTGGAATATTGTTGTAACCAAACACGCGTGCAACTTCTTCAATCAGATCTTCTTCAATGCTGATATCGAAGCGGTAGCTTGGCACTGTGGCTGTCCAGCTGTCGTTGGCGAATGTCACATCCAGACCCAAACGCGTCAAAATGTCTGTTACTTTATTGTCTTCAATATGGTAACCGATAACACGATCAAGACGTGCACGACGAAGCGTCACTGATTTGGCTTCTGGCAGGTCCGTCTCTGACACAGCTTCTACCACAGGGCCTGCCTGTCCGCCTGCAATTTCAAGTAGCAACGCCGTTGCGCGCTCCATTGCATCATGCTGCAGCTGGTAATCTACCCCACGCTCGTAGCGGTGTGACGCATCAGTATGTAAGCCATAGCTACGTGCCTGGCCGGCGATCGCCAGCGGGTTGAAGAATGCACTTTCAAGCAAGATGTCCGTAGTACCTTCTTTGACCCCTGAGTTTTCACCGCCGAAGATCCCCGCAATTGCCAACGCTCTGTTGTGATCGGCAATGACCAGCGTAGTTGGTTTCAGCTTGGCTGTATTGCCATCCAGCAATACCAGTTCTTCGTTTTCTGCTGCGCTGCGTACTTTAATGCCCCCCTCAATAGCATTCAAATCGAAGGCATGCATTGGGTGGCCCAGCTCCAGCAACACATAGTTGGTAATATCAACAACCGGATCGATTGAGCGAATGCCCGAACGACGCAGCTTTTCAACCATCCAAAGTGGCGTGGTTGCATCCAGGTTGATGCCCTTAACCACACGGCCAAGATAACGAGGACAGGCCTGACTGTTAACCAGTTCAATCTCAATCTTGTCATCAATGCTAGGTTCAACAGCCGGGATAGCCAGCTCATTGACATCAATACCATTTAATACGCCGACTTCGCGCGCAAGGCCTTTAATGCCAAGACAATCACTGCGGTTTGCAGTTAAGTCTACGTCGATAGTGACATCGTCAAGGTTGAAGTATTCGCGGATGTTTTGACCAATTTGTGCATCAGCTGGTAGCTCTAAAATACCATCTGAGCTTTCTGCCATGCCCAGCTCTTCAAACGCACACAGCATGCCGTGTGAAGGCTGACCGCGTAATTTTGCTTTTTTGATCTTAAAGCCGCCTGGCAAAACTGCACCGACTTTGGCCACAGCGACTTTCAGGCCCGCACGGCAGTTTGCTGCACCACAGACGATGTCCAGCAGCTCGTCTTCGCCAACGTTTACTTTGGTTACACGTAACTTGTCAGCATCCGGGTGCTGGCCACACTCAACCACTTCCCCAATAACCACGCCATCAAAATCACCCGCAACCGGATCGACACCGTCGACTTCCAGACCGGCCATTGATAACTGTTCAGATAGAGCCTCGGTATCAATCGCAGGATTAACCCATTCTCTTAACCACTTTTCACTAAATTTCATTGTTGTATCGCTCTTATCTGAATTGGTTTAGGAATTTTAAATCGTTTTCGAAGAAAGCACGCAAGTCGTTAACGCCATAGCGCAGCATGGTCAGACGCTCTACACCCATACCAAAGGCAAAACCGGTGTATTTCTCGGGGTCAATACCGACTGAACGCAGTACATTCGGGTGTACCATTCCGCAGCCTAATACTTCTAACCACTTACCATTTTTGCCTTTCACGTCTACCTCTGCTGAAGGCTCAGTGAACGGGAAGTAAGACGGACGGAAACGGATCTCCATGTCTTCTTCGAAAAAGTTACGCAAAAAGTCGTGCAAAATGCCTTTCAATTCAGTGAAGCTCACGTCGGTGTCTACCATCAGGCCTTCAACCTGATGGAACATTGGCGTATGTGTCTGGTCGTAATCGTTACGATATACCCGACCTGGAGAAATAATACGCAGTGGCGGTTGTTCAGCCTCCATAGTACGGATCTGCACACCACTTGTCTGGGTTCTCAGTACCAGCTTAGGGTTAAAGTAGAAGGTGTCATGATCGGCGCGCGCAGGATGGTGCTCTGGAATATTCAGCGCATCAAAGTTATGGAAGTCATCTTCTACTTCCGGGCCTGATTTGACCGCAAAGCCCAGCTCACCAAAAAACGCTTCAATACGCTCAATGGTGCGTGTTACCGGGTGCAAGCCCCCCTGCGACATAGTGCGCCCTGGTAAGGTCACATCGATGGTTTCTGCAGCCAGCTTTTGAGCCAGCGCAGCCTGCTCAAGCGCTTCACGTTTGTCATTGATCGCGGTCTGAACCTGATTTTTTGCCTGGTTAATCACCTGGCCCGCTTCTTTACGTTCTTCTGGTGCCAGTTTACCCAGGGTTTTTAGTAGTCCAGTGATCTCACCTTTTTTACCAAGGTAGTTAACTCTGACTTCCTCAAGTTGCGCAACTTCGCTCGCGTTTGCAACGGCGTCCAGCGCTTGCGCTAAAATATTCTCTAAGTTCATTCTATACCTGATCTTGTTGAGGTAATTTGCCTTTCATTGAATCGATTATAATAACTGAAACAACGGGGCAGATTCTAGCCCAAATTAGGGGCTTTTCTTGGACTATTTACTGGTTGTCAGTTGATTTTGGGCTGGTTTGAGGTTTCTGGTGGAATTTGTGACATAGACGCTCAAAAATTCCACACCCGCAGGTTACAAATTCAATGTGGTTTTAATAAAGGGAATGGTCAGTTTTCGCTGCGCCGCCATGGATGCGTGATCCAGTTTATCAAGCACATCTAATAATGCACGCATATCCCGACTCAGTCGGGTCAATAAAAACCGGGCACATTCATCACTGAGTTCCAGGCCTCGCATTTTAGCTCTTTTAACCAGCGCTTCGGCCTTATCGTCGTCACTCATTGAACGGATCTGAAACGTAGTACCCCAGGTAAAACGTGACTCCAGATCTGGCAGACTCAGATTGAGCATATTAGGCAACAGATCGGCCGTTACAACCAGGCATTTTCCGGGCTCATTAAACCGGTTAAAAAAGTTAAACAGGGCTTTTTCCCAGGACTCATTACCCGCCACTAAATGCACATCATCAATGCATACCACATCCAGCGCTTCCAGCCCGTCGAGCACAGCCGGTCCAAAGTTAATCACTTCTCTGAGCGACAATAATATGGTCGACAGGCCCTGCTCCTGAGCATGAATACAGGTGGCGTAAAGCAGGTGAGACTTGCCCGAGTCTCCCAGGCCACACAAATAAGTAAACTGAAAGTCCTGATGGATCGCCTCCAACGCATTTTTCAGGTGTGTTACCTCCAGCGACCCTTCGCCGCCAAAGTAAGCACTAAACGTTTCATCGTCAGGCAGTGTTACAGGCAACGCCATCTGCATCGGCTGCATCATACTATTGCCCTACCCAGCTGTATCTGAGGTTATTGGCACTGGCCACCTGATAGAACGCACGCGGGTCGACAAACACACTGAATGCACGTTCTAGTTTCAGCGACTTTTGTAAATCAACCACGGACGAGCCGTGCTCTACCTCAAACTTGACCAGATCGCCCTGACGATAAATCACATCAACATCCTGGACCGTGCTAATACTGAGTAACTGTCGTCTGGCCAGCTCGATTTTGCTGAACGAAGTCAGTTTATCAACGGTTAATACCGTGCTGTTGGTGGCATATGAACGATTGGGATCAATCACATATTCAGCAGCCAGCGCCGTGGACATATCATTAATCATGGCAATAAGCAGTTGCTGTTTGTCGCCGACTTGTTGCGTTGATTCAAATTGTTCGGTGTCTGTGTAACGCCAATCCAGTTGCCAGCTGCTGCTGTTGGGTTGTTTAAAGAGCCGCCCGGTGATCACCCGCTCAGCGTTATAACGCATAGATGCGGCTTCGACTGGCTCAGAAAAATTCCCCCAGACTTCAGCAATGCCCACCTGGGTTCGATCGGTCAGATCCATCAGGGGTACAACGACAGGGATCCCCCACTCAGCTGCTGTATCATAAATGAGCCGCTCCAGCTGGGGGTAGCTTTCCTGCGTCACAAACTCACGCCGCAGGTTGTCTTCAATCACCAGCCAAATTGCAATCATAGGACGACGGTTGCCCCACAAAGGTAAATTACTGTCTCTGACCAACTGCTCCACTTTGTCAGCCTCAAACCTGACACGTATTTTGATATCGCCATCGGCAGACTCAATATACTCATATTTGAGCATATAATCGGAAATTCGCCTTTTGCTTTGACGGATCAACGGGTGATTTAAATGCTCCGTGCGGCCTGTCAACTTTTGGATCACGCGGTCCAACGCCTGCTGACTGGCGACAACACGCTTTGCGCGCGTTTTGTTGTCCACTTGCAGGGTAGCTTCGTATAGATCGGTTACCTCAACCGCGCTTGCGGCCATACACCAGCCGAACAAACCCAGCAAAAAGAATCTCAGTACCATAACAACCAAAAAGTTAAGGAGAAAACCTGATCCTAATGCAATCGTCGCTGCAAAGCAAAAGCCAGCGCAGATTGATTGTGAGTTCCCATTATAGGATTGCGGGTTTTGTGGTCAAACCGCTTGACCATCGTAAAAGTATGCCTGGTTTTTACCCAGTTCTTTAGATGAATAAAGTGCGCTATCAGCACACTTTAACAAAGTCTCTGCATTGAATTCTCCCTGGTTGTTGGCAACTCCTATACTGCAGCCACATTGTACTTCCTGCCCGCCTTCCAACCGGACTGGTGAGCAAAGACACGTGATAAGCCGCGAACATATCTGCAACAGAGCCGGTTTTTCGATTGGGTCGGACAACACCACAACAAATTCATCCCCGCCAAGGCGGCAAAGCACATCATAACTGCGTAATTCATTTTGGATCCTGCAAGCAACTTCCTGCAACACAATATCGCCGTTGTGATGCCCGTAGTTATCGTTTATGGGCTTAAAGTCATCTAAATCGAGATACAGAATATGCACAGTAACCGAGCCACGCTTTGAACGCTCCGCAAGGTTATTCAGCTCTCGAAATAAGAATTTTCGATTGGTCAGGCCCGTCAGGGTATCATGTAAGGCTTCATGCTCCAGGCGCTGCTGCAGCGCCTCGCGCATGCTAATTTCTTTTTGCAGTTCAGCCAGACTGGATTCGAGCTCTTTGGTTCGCTCCGCTACTTTGCTTTCCAACTCACCCTGGTAGTTTTGCAGTACTTTGTTGGCTTCGACCAGCGCCTGTTGGTTATTAAATGCATCCAGGGCAGACGAGATCACATGGCTAATGGTGTAAAGCACATCCACTATCACCCCTGAATATTCATCCTCTCGTCGATAAGATTGAATGATAAACGCGCCCATAAAGTTACTGCGATTCACCAAGGGGAAACATAGCCATTGCTTGGGTACGGTACCGATAATATTTAACCGGCCTTGCGCCACCAGCTGATGTAATTGCTCGCTGTTATAGTTACACACGCTCTGTGACTGTAAAGCATAGGCAGTCAGTGATTGGGCGATTTCTTCAAGCGACAAGGCTTCCAAATCTTCAGGGTTAATGTCATCTTTTACATCGTGAAAATAAGGAAATGTCAGGCTGCCATCCTCACGAAACAGCACAACGTAAAAGTTATCCGCGTAAGTTACCTTTTGCAAAATACAATGTATGTCCAGCAAAAACCGCTGGATAGAGTCACTGGTATTTAGGCAGGCAACGATGTCCGTCATGCTGTCAATTACTTCTGTGCTGTCGAGGGCTTCCATCTTCTCTAATACAACCTCATTCATCCTGTTCTCACTTGTTCCACCTGAAGTATGGCACCTGTTAAGTTTAGTCCAGGTTTTGGCAGATTGCGTCAGAAAAGCGCATAGCAGTTTTTAAGTGATTTGTTGGGTAACTTCGAACTGGCTCATCATGCAGCCAATGAATTTATTCATAAGCAAGTGCTTGACATAAAATTGCAACCCTTTATGTTTACACTATTTAAACATAAAGATAACACCAAACGACATGCATAGAGTCACTTTTGTACTGCTTCATGCCCTAGTCATTGTACTTATCGCGTGTAGCCTGCTCACGGGCTTACGATTTTCTTTGCTAACACAGGACTGGCTGACGGTCATCAGCACATTGTTACCTCAGGGTGATCTGTACCCTTGGCATGTTGCCAGCGGCAGTACCCTCAGCGTTTTGGCAATGGCATATCTGTTGCTTTCACTATGGCAGCCTTTTCGCAGTAGCCCTACTCTTTACCACCTCTGGGTAAACCGTCTGGGGTATGTGATCATTATGAGCCTGTTATGCTCCGGCTGGTTTCTCTGGGCAGGCCAGTTTGTGACTTTTATGCAGCCTGTGCACTTTTACTGTCTCTGGCTATTACTCCTTTACCTGCTTATACACGGCTGGATTTACTTTATTCAATACGGTAAGCATATTCTGAGCGCGGTACTACCAACACGCATCGAAAAACAGAGCGCATTCATAGTAACAAGCGTCTGTGTCGCAGGTTTATTGATTTGCATCGCCACCCAATATTCAGCATCACCGCTGCGGGTTGCACACCTGGGCCCTGACGAATTTATAGAGATAGACGGCCGGGACGATGAATCGCACTGGAAGAGAGCGCAGGTTTACACCATTGAAACGCATGGTGGCGCTAATTTTGACGATGGCCGCAGCATCATCCGTGTACAGGCTCTGGCCAACCAGTATGAAAGCTACTTCCTGATCCGCTGGACAGACTCCAGTAAGAGCACCAATCACCTGCCGTTACTTAAAACTGAAGCTGGCTGGAAAGTGCAACAAGATGGCTTTTATCACTTTGACGAACGCACCTTTTACGAAGACAAACTGGCAGTGATGTTGTCACGCTCATGCGCCAGCGGATCAGATAACACCGCCTACCTGGGCAATCGTCCGCTGCAAGGGAAGCCACCCAACTGGCACGGCAAAGGATTTCACGCAAGCCTGGACGGCGAGATCCGGGACGTGTGGCACTGGAAAGCGGTACGAACCAATGACATGTATCTGGCCGATGATAACTTTTTCGGACCGCCCGCCGTGGTGCAGCAAGGACAGCGCCGCTATAGTGCAGGGTATCAGCCAGATGGCAAAGAAAGCGGTGCATATGTGATGAACTGGCAATGGTATACACCAAATACCGTGATCCCAAAACGATTGCCGGATCCCGAAAATGCGCATCTGAGTGTTTTGCCTTGGTTTGGCAGCGCCCCCTATCAAAGCACACTCGACCAGTATGCTCCTGGTAGCATAGTGTCTTCTATCCTTTATCGCTCTAACCGATTCGAAGGTGATCGTGCTGATGTCAGAGCACGCGGCCGCTGGGATGAGGGAATTTGGACACTGGAGTTGGTGCGAAAACACGATACCGGCTCTGCCCATGATGTACCACTTAAAAATGGCACCTGTATGTGGTTTTCCGCCTTTGATCATGCTCAGGTCGCACATACCCGCCATATTCGCCCTGCCATCTTGAGGTACTCGCTATGATCACACGGTTGCTGATGTCGTTAGTCGTCCTGTTAATTGTTATCCCCTTGCTATGGATCCAACCCCTGAGCCCGGTTGCCCAGCCACACCCCAGATTTGTGAAGCTGGATAAAACGGGCAGTCCTATGTCACCCTGGCAAGGCCCCTGGTCTTGCGTGCTGGATACCCAGAAACATTTGGTCTGGGAGGTTAAAACCGACAGTGAAAACATACATGATGGCTACTGGACCTACTCCTGGTATCTGGCTTCAGACCAGCACCGCCCGCCAAGAGGCGACGCAAATCTGGGAGATTGTTACTTTGAATCTTCCCGGTGTGATACCCAGGATCTGATCAACAAAACCAGACAAACAGCCCTGTGCGGTCTGACACACTGGCGTCTGCCAACCAGTGATGAATTAAGTAGTTTGTTGCAAAGCCCCGCTCGCCCGGGACATGTACATATTGCTCAGGATTATTTCCCCCATATGAAGCATGGAGACTACTGGAGCGCGGATCACTCTCAACCCCTTACAGGCCATTATCAGCGCTTTCAACAAGGTGCAACGGCAGTCAACTTTCATACTGGAGAACAATATCCATTGCCCTATCGCAACGCTGCGTTCGTACTGCTGGTAGCCGACTTGCCACCAGAGTTTCAATCATCACGCCTTAAAAGCGTGGTCCATTAACCAACTACAGGAAACTTCTCTATGAGAGTGCTTTTTGCAGGCCTCACAACGGTTACTTTATTTACCACAGCAGCCCACAGTGCCAGTGATTATCATCGCCTGATCTGGGATACCAACCCGAGCAATCAGGTTACACTGGGATACACACCAACCGGTGGTAACAATCATTACGTTAAATATGGTACCACCACCGATGAGCAAAACTGGACGACTCAGCAACCTACTGCCAAATATGTTTTTGATGGCAGCTTAGAAAGTGAGTTTGTGACTCTGACAGGGCTCAGTGCCGACACAGCAATTTATTACCGAGTATGTGACAGCACTGGATGTGGCCAGCGTATGTGGTTTAAAACCGCGCCAACAACCAGTACCGGGTTTGTTGCCATTGCCGGTGGAGATACCCGCACAGGCTGGACAACGCGCCGCGAAGGCAACGCGCTGGTTGCCAAGATCCGCCCGCTGTTTATTATGCACGGTGGTGACTACACCAACGCCAATTCGGCTCAGGAAATGCGTGAATACCTGAAAGACTGGCAGCTGACATTGTCAGATGATGTCATTGACGGGCAAAACTACAAACGCATTTACCCGTTTGTTGCCACATTTGGTAATCATGAAGGTGATAATTTTAAAACACTTTGTCAGGTGTTTGGCGTCGACTATGACCAAGATGGTGCCTGTACCAACAAAGACAGTTATGGAGCCTTTAACATTGCCAACCTGCTGCGCGTTTATACCCTCAACAGCCAGTATAAAGACAGCGGCTGGTCCAGCTATGCCACCGCCATGAACAACTGGCTTAAACAAGACTTGCAAAGCAATGGTGCCGGTGCCAACTGGCGTATTGCTCAGTATCACAAACCCATGTACCCGCATTACTCGGGGAAGTCGGACAACACCATACTGCATACCTGGTGGGCAGACTTGTTCTATCAGCATGGAATGAACCTGGTCGTTGAATCCGACACCCATATAAATAAACTGACCGAAGCGTTGCAGCCCTCAGGTTCCGGATTTACCAAAACCACTACCGGCGGTACGGTGTATGTGGGTGAAGGCAGCTGGGGTGCCCCCGCTCGCTCGGCCAACGACCCTAAAAACTGGACCATAGATTTGGCCAGTATTCAGCAATTTAAAGTACTGAGTGTGACCCCGGACAGTATCAAAGTACAAACCGCCCAGTTTACAGCCGGTGCGGATACACTGACGCGCGAACAGCGTGCTGCCGACGCACTTGCTCTGCCCGCCAATATCAGTTGGTGGTATGCCAGTGAACTGGGTGAAACCATGACCCTCAAGCGGGCCGCCAATTCGCTGTCAATCATCGACAGAGACAGTGGCCCGGTTGACCCGGGCAATGCGCTGCAAAATGGCCAACCTGTCGGCAATCTTGCAGGCGCTGCGGACAGCGAAAAGGTGTTTACTATGGTGGTGCCACAAGGCGCCAGCAACCTGCGTTTCACTATGAGCGGTGGCAGTGGCGATGCCGATCTGTATGTGCGTTTTGCGCAAAAGCCAACCACCTCGGCTTATGATTGCCGACCATATAAAGATGGTAACAACGAGAGCTGTACCATCACGAACGTACAGGCGGGAACCTACTATATTGTTATCCGTGGTTACACTGCGTTTTCTGGCGTGTCATTGGTTGGCCAGTATGACTTGGGCACACCGCCGGGCGATGACAACAAGCAAACCTGGACAGACCTCTCAGCGACAGCTGGCAACTGGATCCACAAAACCTTTGAGGTACCAGCCAGTGCCACTAAACTCACTGTTAGCACCTCTGGTGGCAATGGCGATGCCGATCTGTATGTCCGTTATGGCGCGCAGCCAACCTCTTCACGTTATGATTGCCGCCCCTATGAAGATGGCAATACAGAAACCTGTACACAGACTCAGCCCCAAACGGGCACCTGGCACATCTCAGTCAAAGCCTATAAAGACTTCAGCGGCGTGACATTAACCGCAGAGTATTGATGCCCTGACGCAACAAGGAGGGCAATCACATCGCGCTCCTTGATTTTTCTCTGTTTGCCCTTATCTTTGACACCTGACATTACAGGGGCAATTTTATGAAATATCTGCATACTATGGTTCGGGTTGAAAACCTGGACGCATCATTAGACTTTTACTGTAACCTGCTGGGATTAGTAGAGGTAAAACGCAAGGACAGCGAAGCTGGCCGCTTTACACTGGTCTACCTGGCGGCACCCACCCAACTGGAAGAGGCTAAATCCAGCTTTTCACCTACCATTGAGCTGACTTATAACTGGGACACAGAGCAATATACAGGCGGGCGCAATTTTGGTCACCTGGCATTTGCCGTTGAAAACATCTACGCGCTGTGTGAGAAACTCCAGGCTGCAGGAGTTACCATTAACCGCCCACCAAGGTGTGGGCACATGGCCTTTATCAAGTCTCCCGACGGTATCTCGATTGAACTGTTACAACAAGGAGCACCGTTACCTCCTCAGGACCCCTGGCTGAACATGGAAAACACCGGAAGCTGGTAGCTTAAATCGTCGAAAGGCAGCGATGAAGTGGCGCCCAGACGTATCTGGCATTCATCAGCACATCACGTGTTCTGGCGCTGAGCTCCGGGTTTTGCAACTTTAAAGCCTGCCTTTCGTTAAAATTACCTAGCCTGATGGCATCACGCGTGATTGGATGAGCCTCAAACAAGCGCTCAAACGAGCCATCATCAATGGCTTTTTGTAAGCCATAAGTCAGGCGTGCTTTTAATCGCGTATTGTGTTTGTTAACAAAAAAATACATGGCCGTGGGATAACAAAACGCAAACCTGGGCTCCACGACGACCCCTTTAAGGCTGGGCAACTCTGCCCAGGGCTCATGTAGTGCACGAGGAAATAACTCAAACCGCTTTTCTTCGAGCATTCTGGGCAATAACGACGCAACGCTGGCGACCACAATAAAACCATTTTTCTCGTAGATTTTTGTATCCGGCCAGTCAATGCCACTACCAATAAAAAGGTCCATTAATTGGGCCGGTGAGTTAAGCTTATCCAGCTTTGGCAAAATATCTTTATGAACCAAAAAAAGCCGTGCCCCCATCATCCCTTATGAGTAGTGGTACGTATACGGCCGCCAACTGAGTTTCTCGTTGCTGCGACGTCATAGTCCAGTGCACATCCAACAACTCACCTTGTTCAAGGATCTCAAGTGTGCGGCCCTGAGGTGTATGATCAAACGAGTTCTCGCTTAACTGATAAGGACCATATTTATCCCGGCTTTTGTTCAAAGCGAGGCGCAGTACCGCAATATAATAATCCTGTTTAGGATCAGCGTAAGCTTTTGACACATTGTAGCGCACCAGGTCGGCCCCAAAGCTGTGTGAGCTCGTGAAGATTGAGGCCACCAATATCGCCCCAAAGAACCATAAATTACGTTGCCACATGCCACCACTCCTTTTTGCCGACCTTCAACTTAAATATAGGTAACTTTATTCTTATATGCACACAGTCCAGTTTTATCAGGGCAATACTGGCTCCACCTGATAACTGGTCATTAATTGCGCCAGCTTTATGCGCAAAGCGCTGTCATTGAGTAATTCTGATAAGCGCTCAAACTGCGGCTGAAGTTGTCTGGGCGACAAAATGGCTCGGTAATAAGACTCATGGGGTTGTTTTGACAGGTAAAAGTGGTTTTGCCAGCGGTTTTTCTTAATAAAGTAATTCAGTGTGGAGCGGCTGACAATGGCAAAGTCGACTCGCTCGCGCAACGCCAGCTCCAGTAAGCCCTCCTCGCTGTTTGCATTAACTCGCTCAAGCGCCCCGCTGTTGACTGGTTCAACGGTACGAAAATAATGATAACCAAAAATGCCACCGAATTTTTTGTCGTGCATTGAAGAGGCACCATCATACTCAAATGGGCTGCCCGCACAGGACACAAACTCGTCGGTGTCATACATCAGCGGCTCACTCCACAAGTAACGCGTTTTGTCGGGATCTTTAAACCAGACAGGATGCACACCCAGTACAACGCCATCTAACGTCTGCTCAGTCAGATCTCTTTCAATTCGTCGCCGGGGCAGATAAACAAGCTTATATCGGGTTTGGGACTGAGTGGCATTCAGTAAAGACACCAGGTCGAAGTACAAGCCGCGCTGCTCAACCTGGTTGGTAATATAAGGCGGTTTGTTGTGGTAAACATATATGTTCAGTCGCTCTGCTGCATACGCGGGGTTCAGCATGCTGAACAAAAGCCAGGTGAAGCCGACAATCAACAGGTTTTTTTTCACAAATCACTGCCATAAAAAGGCTGGAGAAGACCCTTTAAATTTAGAGCGTGTCTCTCCAACCTTCAAGCAAATTTAGTTAATTCTCTTTGAGTTTAGTTGCACCAGCCCTCGTTATAACTCACCTGAATCGTTGCACCAGCAGGCGCACCACTGACCTTCAGATAGCCCCAATACTGGTTTTGACCGCTGAGATTTATACACTCACCATTGCCTGAACGCGCCGAACGCGCCTCTACATTATTCTCGTCAGGCCAGCCCTGATTACTGTATTCCAAAGTCAGATCGCCGCTGCCATGCGCTGTCTCAATCCGAATACTTTGCTGCGCGCTGACATTTTCCAGGCTAAACCACATTGGCTCGCGATTGCCCATACATACCGGCACGCCATCTGACAGCCGACCATCAGAAACACTGCCTTGAGTGGCGCAGGTATCAGGTAAAGCGGTACTGGGAGCTGTATAACTGGCCATGAGTTCTACATCACTGTAGGCGTTATACCCACGCAGCATGATGTAGTAATCGCCTGCCTGCGGCGCCGCGATATCACAACGCTCGCTGTTTCCTCCTACATAAGGGCGACAGTCATAGGTGTCTTGTGTTGGTAACTGTCCGTAACGCAGGTAAAGATCCGCATCACCACTGCCACCATTGATGGCCACATTCAAATCGCTGGCGCCCTCGGGGAGTCTGACTTTAAAGTAGCTCAGCTCCTTATGCGCGCCAGATACTTGTATCGCGCGACCATTTTGTAGCTCCACCGTGCCCTGGCCTGACTCAATCACAGCCTGCGTGCTAACCTGATGGGCCAGCCCCTGCTCGTCTGTGACGCTCAGCGTGACCGTATAACTGCCTTCATCCTGATAGGTGTGAGTCGGGTTGGCCTGGGTGCTCTGTGCGCCATCACCAAACTGCCACATATAAGCCAGAGTGCTGCCCTCGGGATCTGAACTGCCCTGGCTACTGAAACTCAGTGCCGTGCCCGCCGTGCCCTGGTAAGGACCATTGATAACGGCTGTTGGGGCCTGGTTTTGATCACCGGCCAGCTGTTGCGTCCACTGCGTGAATTCAGTGCCATACTGGGCCGCCCAGTTGTCGATACGTGTTTTGTACCCAGCCCAGTTGCCCACGCGAGTTTCACTGAGCATGGCATTGACTTCGTCTTTATGGGTTTCAATCATAAAACGCACCGCCAGATAACCCCAGCGGTAAATACGGTCCTGATCAAAGCCGTCATAGGTGGTCGCAAAAACCTCGCCCAGCTGATAGGTGCTACCGTCTTTAATGGTATCAATGGCATCCTGATTGTCGTTCAGATTGGCAACATACTCGGCAACGCCTTCGCTCCACCACACGATTGTTTCTGTGGGCGCGTTAAAGTCGCCATAAAGGTCAAAGCGCCCATCCAGATAATGGACATATTCGTGTTCCAGGTTCCAGACATAGTGATCGGGCTTTGCATAGCTGGCCTCATAGGCAATAAAGTTTGCCTGATTGCCCACCACGCTGGGGTCACCTTCAAGGTACATACCGCCATTGTCGGTGCTGATGCCAAAAATCGGGCCCGCATACTTCTTGTAATCTGCGCTGCTGTTAAAGATATTCACCTGTAACATGGTGTTGTTGTCGTCTGCGACCGGCGTCTGGTTGGTTTCGAGCATAGTATGAAAGCGCGTTTCTTCGGCCGCCATGGTGTCGCACGCAGACAAGTGCTGCGCCTGGGTCATTTCCTGCGAGCGGATCCGAATGGTGCTGCTGCACTGATAGGTCTGCGACAGTGCTTTATCCCTGAGTTCCTCCTTAAATCCGCAGATCCCAAAGTCTTCACAGTTGGCATAGTAAGTCGCGACATCCGTCGCGCCCAGCCAAACACCGTCACCATATCCATAGCTCTGATAGGTTGCAAACAGAGATTTTAACGCCTCATCAACAGCACTCTGAATGGGTGTCCCCTGATAATTTTTCAGCCTGGCCAGCTCGCGCGCCGCATTGATAATCAAAAACTCAGCGTCCGACCCCAGCATCCAGTTTTGTTTGGTAAAATTTGCAAGTAAAGTGACCAGCTCAGCATCGCTGCCAACCAGAGCAACAAAATCGCTATTCCACTGGCCACGGAACAAAATGGTAAAGATCCCATTCACCGCACCGCGCATGTGCCAGCTGTCGGCATAGCTTTCGCTCCAGCGCGACAACCAGGCTTTCACCACGGGCAGATAAACATGCTGTAGCTCGGATGAATCCATGGTGGTGATCACCTCTCCCAGTACTTCACCATGGGCATCGTTGTTGTCATAGAAATGGCTGTTAGCCACAAACGCGTCCAGCGCGCCTTTAACCGCAGTTTGCACACTGCTGTCAAAGCTGACCGAGTCGTTATAAAACTCAACATAGAAGCCGGCCCGAATAAATAAGAAGAGCGCTTCCAGATCTGCACTGCCGGTGCCTGTGTAAGCAGCAGACAGCGTTCTCGCCTGAGTCGCTACCGCCAGCATTTTTGCGGTTGTGAAGGTCGCAACCTGGGTGTCGGAAGGTGCACTGAACAAATCGTTGACGCAACCTGCGCCCTGTGTGGAGATTTGCGCCACAATCGTGGATGCACTGGCATTGGCAAAAGCCGCCAGATCGCAGCTGCTTGCCACATCAACCGGCTCTGACGCCAGGCGCATCACCACCGGTAAATGCGCATGCATAAAGGACTCGCGCGCAGCCGTCGGCGCATTATCCTGAGCAGCATGATTATGGCCTTCGTCTCCATGTGCCAGTTGCAGATCCTGGGCACTGAGTGGTTTAAACTGTCTTTCAACTTGTTGCTGCGCGGCTTCTACACTGGTACAGAGCAGAGGAAGTGCAGCGAGTATTGCTGTTATTTTCATAATGTAACCTTATTAAAATGTGTATCCAAACCCCAGAAGAGGTGACATATTATTAACACCACGAACACAGTGTATACAATATAATTTATATAATATTATTGAATATGCTACCTTACTTTTCCTTTTAAGCATAAAATATTCAATTAAGTCAGAATGTTAAAAGTTATATGACAGTTTGGTTATTGTGCGGGCAGTTCGCTTTACTGCCACTCATAGACAGCGAATGAACCAAAAAAGGGAATGACAGAATGAAAAGCGCCACTGCAATTGGCGTTTGTTAACATATCTTGCAATAAAGTGGCATTTAAGGGGAATTAAAAAGGGACGACTAGTCAGGCATTGTCTGAAAGCAGCGAGGTAACAGACACAATGCCATGGTTTTCAATGGTTACAAGTAACGTCTGGTGCTCCAGCCTGATTGGATACTGGCCATTGGGCAACTTTCTGGCGGTCAGATTATTCAGCCCGGTGATCAGACCATCAACTTCACTAGCGTGATGCTGCGCCGTGCCCGGGCGTCCTCGCATATACTCCATTCCCTGTTGCAGGCACTTTTCAACAACCGCATCAGCCACCTTTCGGCCCGCTTTGTGTTTCAGTGACTTAAACAGTAACCCTTTGATTAAAGAAAACATAATACTTCCTATATGCGACAACAGTGATGCAGGAAGTGTAGCAAACGTGGGTCCAGAGGAGTATGACAAATCGTTTCAAAGTATGTCGGTGGGCCTGGGAGGGCGACCGGCGGACGTTTGCTCTAGCTCATTTTTGGACGTCAATGACTTAAGACAAATGCTTCCTTTTGAGTAACTTGTTATTTGCCTTTTTGAATAGAGCCCCAATACACTTTGTGCCTGTCAGCCAAAGGAATGATTCTATATTTTTGGATACCAAGAAGGCACCCGACCCTTGAATGCCCCTCAACTAAATGAGGCATGCCAGATTTACCACCAAGAACCTTTGCATCTAGCAATATTGGTGGAGTTAACCAAGTACCATGCTTTTTCCAATGATTGAGCACTTCCTCTCGGCAATCAATCACAGCCTCTCCAACATCGTGGAAATGCGATGCATCTTCTGATACCTCCTCAAGGAAATCAGGAAATGAAGCGTTGCTACCTATTTGCAAAAATCTCGTTGTATCAAGTTCAACTAGCTCCCACTTTAGATCAGAAAGTGATAAATCACCGTAGAGAGCTAAAAAGCGACTGTTAGCATTATGATCAATATAAAACTGTTCAATCACAGAATCAGGTGCACTAACTCCATGCTGCCTGAGCAACTCGATACTCTTATCTGTGCTATCTGGATCAAGTGCAATTTTCGACAAGTCTCTATACTTCAATTAATCGCCTCAAAACTCTGGTGGCACATAACGCCCCACTTAGGGGCACAAATACGTAGGCTATAATGAAGGGAACCTGCGTGTTTGTCCCAACGAGCGCTAGCGAGTGACTACAGTGCTTTGTAAGATGCCAATGTGCCTTCCCTTTGTTTGGCATATGAAAGTAACGATATGCCAATGAAGTAGTAGATACCTGCTTGAATCAGCGCTAGCCAGCCATACTGACTGTAGTAGCCAGTAAAAATACCAACAATTGGAAGTAGCATATACATTACAGCTGCAACTCTGAAACCAAAAGGACTGATTAGTCCATTGCTAGCATTCAAATTGAAAATGAGTTGAAAACACTTAATAAACAGCCATGCATTTAAGATTGCACAAACAGTTGTAATTAATACGCCGAATAGATATTTCTCTTCATGTACAGCCATAGGCATTACGATTACGCCCAGCAAGCACAACAAATTTATAAAAAAGAGGACTATTCCTGAAGGGACTCTAACCCATGGGTTTAGCATCGACTCCTCCATAATTGCTCTTGGCAGCTGACAGCTTCTTCTGTTCTACTTTGGTAGTTCATAGCACACCACAGCGACTCATATTACATACCTTCATAATTCCACTAATAATTACTAATGTAAACAGGCATATAGCATGGCAGAAAATTCCAGCTTGTCACTTTACCCCCACAAATAGCACATTCCAAATAGCCAAATAGCGGACACCCATTCCAAAACTTGTCTGTCACACAACTCTCGCCTATGCTTTTCATCTGCTCCAAGGATAAGGACGAAGCAAATGCCAGCGGCACGGAAAAGCCAGGTCAGCTTAGTTGACACAAGAACACAAATAGCAGACACCCAGTCTAAAACTTGTCTGTCATACAACCCTAGCCTATGCTTTTCATCTGCTCCAAGGATAAGGACGAAACAAATGCCAGCGGCACGGAAAAGCCAGGTCAGCTTAGTTGACACAAAATACTATCATTGCATCTCTCGCTGCGTAAGGCGTGCCTTTTTATGCGGTGAAGACCCGTTAACAGGCCAATCTTATGAACATCGCCGTGAATGGGTTGAAGAAAAACTACTTCTGCTGGCAAGCACTTTCTGTATTGATATTTGCGCTTACGCTGTGATGAGCAACCATACTCACATCGTTTTGTATGTGGACGATAAAAAAGCCAACCGATTGCATGACAAAGCTATCGTCATACGCTGGCATAAACTGTTTAAGGGAAACTGGCTGACACACAAATTCGTGGAAGGTAACGAGCTTAGTCCATCCGAACGCATTATGCTCGACGATATTATCGAGAAATATAGGGAGAGACTTGCGAGTATCAGCTGGTTTATGCGCGTACTGAATGAAGACATTGCTCGTCGTGCGAATAAAGAAGATAGCTGTACAGGTCGGTTCTGGGAAGGCAGGTTTAAGTCTCAGGCATTACTAGATGAAGCCGCGCTGGCCGCTTGCATGGCCTACGTTGACCTCAATCCTATCCGGGCTAAAATGACCGCTACACCCGAAAACTCCGAGTTCACCAGTATCAAAAAACGCATTGAACACGCACAGCATGGCAAACAACCAAAGAGCCTTCTGCGCTTTGCTGGTAACCCCAGAAAAAACATGCCCAAAGGTTTGCCCTTTGAGCTTAAATACTACATTGAACTGGTTGAACTCACAGGCCGATGCATTCGTGCAGATAAGCGAGGCCACATCTGCGATACCCAGCCTATCCTCGCCAGATTACAAATAGAGCCTGAAAATTGGCTAAAACTCACCACACGATTTACCAAAGTATTCCACGGCGCAGTCGGCAGACAGCAAGCCGTGACCAAATTTTGTGAGCACCTGCAAAAAAAGCGACGCCCTAACCTCGCTAATTGTGAGCGCTTTCTGGGTTAGAATTGTCATTATTAACTTCTCGTGATGACTGTCGCACTTAGGCAGTGCTTAAACGTGTCCAAAAATACCAAATAACAATTATTTAAGCTGAAATTGTTCACCCGTGAAGCCTGACTTCTAAAAATTTTCGCTTTTTTATTTGCAGAAGCACTTGTATTCATAGCCTACGGACCCGTATCAAGAATAGATAAGGCTGGGTGTCTGTGTTATTTAACAGACCAATTGCGTACATTCAGCACGCCAGTTTCGGGTGGCTGTCCATTCAATCCAGTTTCTGAGCATTTTCAGACCCATTATCATAAGTAATCGATTGAAAATTTTTTTAAGTGACACCCACCGGTAAATTAAAGTAGTTTTAAGTGACACCCACCGGTAAATTCGCAGACCAATTGTGGGCAGGTTCAATAAAGAAATGAAAGACTATCAAATGCTGCGCTTTCTATAAGTTCGGAGCAGTGAAAGTCGTAAGTTTAAGCACCAGACCCTGAAGAATAATCAGATTCTGACAATACGAGAACGTACCCAAACCTGAGCTTGGATAAATCGAGATGGTATTTACGTAAAGGTGTTAACCCAGTAATCGCTCGCACTGAGTCAAGTTGGCTCGTCGCCTTTTATGAAGATGTTCACAGTAATCTGTCATCGCTTGCTTTCGCCCTACCGCGCCATGAAAGACCTTCGTAAATTGCGTAGTGAGCTTGAGCCAATTGTCTGGCTCTATTTGCAATCGTGTCAGCAGTGGCTGACTATCGCTGATATAACCCCGCTTATCTGTACGCATGCATCGGCCTGTTAACTCTACCAGTTGAATGTAATAGGTCAGCTCAAACGGCAGTCCTTTGGGCATGTGCTTCCTTGGATTACCCGCAAAACGTAGTAGGCTTTTGGGCTGCTTTCCTTGCTGTGCATGCTCAATACGCTTTTTAATGCTGGTGTAGTCTGACGTTTCCGGTGTATCTGCCATTTTGGCTCTGACTGGATTCAGGTCAACATAAGCCAGGCACGCTGCCAGTGCCGCTTCATCCAGCAAGGCTTGTGACTTAAATCGTCCTTCCCAAAACCGGCCTGTGCAACCTTCTTCTTTATTGGCTCTGCGGGCAATGTCTTCATTAAGCACCCGCATAAACCAGCTGATGCTTGCAAGACGGTGTCTGAATTCAGCAACATCAGCTGCCAGCATACTATGCTCGGATGCGCTCAGCTCATCACCACTAATGAACTTGTGCGTCAGCCAGTTGCCCTTAAACAGCTTATGCCAGCGAAGAACGATTGCTTTATCTGATAACCTTTGTGCTTTCTTATCATCCACATACAACACAATATGCGTATGATTGCTCATAACAGCATAGCCACACACATCAATGCAAAACACCTTCGCAAGGGTCAGCAATTTTTCCTCAACCCAGTCTCGCCGATATTCATAAGACCTGCCCGTGAGGCGGTCTTTGCCGCACAGAAATGCCCGGCGAACACACCGGGATATGCAGTGGTAGTACTTAGTGTCTGATAAGCTGACCTGCTTCTTCCTTGCCGTTGGCATAATTTGTCATTCTCAATCCATTGAGCATTACCTAAAGGTAGACGACGTACATTCCGCACGCCAGTTTCGGGTGGGTGTCCATTCAACCTTCACCGCTGGAGCGTCTATATATGTCTACTCAACCAATTGTTAGCTCTTGGACCAAAATTTCTTAAGCAAACCAGAAAGCTGATGGGTTGGTACATTGCCGCCCTCAGTTTTGTAATGAGAAATTGCCTTCGCAAACCCCACTCCATATTTCTCAATATTACTGGAATGCAATTTACCCTCATTAGCCATCAGGGCATCATCGTATGCTAGTGACAATAATTCAGAAGTAAACCAAGGAAAACCCTCGCAAATATCATAAACCACATCTGCACAAGCGTTATCTACCAACAATGGCTCACCATCTAGGTGAGTCAAGCTATTCTTTAAATACTCTGAAATTTCAGCTGAGCTACAAAAGCCGGGAAGTTCAATCCAATTACTAAAGGACTTGAGCATATTTTCGGTTGCTACAACTATATCTGATGCTTGCCTCGCCTCGTTATTTACAGCCGAAACAATAAACATTATTTTTTTTGATGAGAGAGCTTCAAAGTTCTGACTGACCAAGTCATAATTAGCCACAGGGGGAAGATGATTTAGCTGGTCACACACTAGCACTATTTTCTTGTATCCTTTTTCTTCTAGAATTTCCATTAATTCATCTAAGAGCAAAAGAAACTCAAAGGACATCAGCGGCTTTCTTGAATATCCGAGCGTATTAGACTCAGATGACTTGCCCTCAAAAACCAACTTTCCGGAAAACCCTGATTCCTTTGATCCTTTTGCATTAATATTCTCACTTGTTACTATTTTGAAAATACGCTTTAGTATCGATTTATGTTTAGATTCGATAGTTGAGTCTCTAGGGTCTAGAAGCGTTTGCTCCAACAACTCCGAGTATCGGCACTTTAACAACTTAACCCAGATGGCAGCACATATCTCATGTGTGACAACACTTAAGAAATCACCTTTCAAATATGTGCGAAATTGCTCCTGCTCTATCCGAACAGGAAACAACTGCCGTTTCTCTTTAACGGCTTCAGTAAAAAGCGTCAGAATCAAACTGCTCTTACCAATACCATTAAAACCACTTACAGAAACACTTTCATTTTGTTCTATAATGCTTTCACGAAGCCTAGCAAGCTCAGCAGAACGACCCGCAAAAATAGGGGGCACGACGGGTTTTTTGTGCTGAAATGGATTCATGATATTCCTTCGCTTAAATATTGCATTATTGAGCTAACAACTTATTCTGTCCCACTTTGATAGCTTACAATACACCAAAGCAGCTCGTATTACATTCCTTCATTACTCTACTAATAATAGGAGTTTTAAGTGACATCCACCAGTACATTCGCAGACCAATGTGGGCAGGTTCTATAAGTAAGCTTTAAGTGACACCCACCGGTAAATTCGCAGACCAATTGCGTACATTCAACACTCCAGTTTCGGGTGGCTGTCCATTCAATCTCACATACATTCCGCACGCCAGTTTCGGGTGGGTGTCTCTGTTTGTCATTGGTGTCTCTGTTTGTCATTTTTACCGACCAAGAGACGGAAAATACTTAGCTAAAATTATCGCGAGCCAAGCTTTATGCGTTCTTCCTACTTGAGGCGTTTGTTAGCTTTCAAGTACCGGACAGGGTTTGCTTACAACTTTATTTGTGCCTTCCTCAATAACCCAAAAAACAACTTTAAAGCCTTCCCTTTTCTTTGTAGCCATATATGAGATACCCTTTCTAGCAATAAATGCTACGCAACCATCACTATAAACCTGCCCCTGCCTGTATTTTAAACCGATAATATTTTCACCAAGCGGGATTTTAGCCACTTCTGGATATTCACTCATGCTCATAGTGAAGAATTCAAAAGTACTTTCATCATTAATAGATGAAATGTATAAACGCTCATCGAACGCAACGAAAATTCCATGTTCGTGTTCAGAGTCCGCCTTCAAAGTAGTGGTGTTTGAATCTGGTGAGTGCAGTAATGCTTTAGGAACATAAACTGTAGAAGTAGACTTACACCCAATGACCACTAGACATAAAACAGAAAAAACAATATTTCTAAGCATAAATAATCCTTATTGAAAGCTAACGCCTGAACCTGAGGAATCCCCAGACAATCATATTTAGAATCAAATTGATGGACACGCACAGCATTGTTTGAACTAATTTACTTCGCAAAAAACCATCTAGATAACAACAATATGCGTGATACCTTCATCCTACACGATATACTCGGAAAAAACTGCCCCCAAATTCACGCCCAGTTTTTTAAGTGGCACCCACCAGTAAATTCACAGACCAATTGTCCTACCTATGTTCCGCACGCCAGTTTCGGGTGGGTGTCTTTGTTTGTCTTACTGTTTGTCATTGCCTAAAGGTAGACGACGTACATTCCGCACGCCGGTTTCGGTGGATGTCTCTGTTTGTTTGCAATATGTCTATTCAATTTTTTGGTGGGTGTTCATTCAACCCCTTGGGGTGGGTGTCCGTTCAATCCTGTTTTTTCCTCAACCCAGTTTCGCCGATGTTCATAAGACCTGCCCGTGATGCGGTCTTTGCCGCACAGAAATGCCCGGCGAACACACCAGGATATGCAGTGGTAGTACATAGTGTCTGATAAGCTGACCTGCTTCTTCCTTGCCGTTGGCATAATTTGTCATCCTCAATCCATTGAGTATTACCTAAAGGTAGACGACGTACATTCCGCACGCCAGTTTCGGGTGGGTGTCTCTGTTTGTCTCTGCTGATAAGCTGATCTGCTTCTTCCTTGCAGTTGGCATAGTTTGTCATTCTCAATCCGTTGAGCATTACCTAAAAGTAGACGACGTACATTCCGCACGCCAGTTTCGGGTGGGTGTCTCTGTTTGTCTCAGCTATGCATAAAGATTCATAGGAAATACGCATAGAATTCCCTGCCGGAGCGATATGGCCTAGTGAAAGTAATTGTGTTGCTGTTACAGCGGACTCTATAGCTAAATGAAGATACCCAGAAACAACGCCAGCTCTCTTCGATTCATCTTTTGCACAATCAGATTCTTCAAGGTGCTGTAACGAATCGGAAAATAGTGAACAGAGTTCATCAATTTCATTAGAGAAATCTTTCTCAAAGCTTTCTCTAGCTTCGGTATCATCACAGACTAAAAGTTTACGGATTTCGAAATTGTTCACGCTGAACTCCGATAACATGCGTTTGTTAGGCACTTATTACCCACTGATAAAATGTATTGAACGAAGAATCTCGCTCTGCCAACTCTTCTACGTCTAGCTCGTTTACTAGCTCATTAAGCTTTGAGCGCATCATTTCACCTCTGTGATGCCTCCGGAACTCTCTACGGTCTAACCCTAGCCATGCTTCAATTTCTGGGTCTGGAATTGAATACTTCCAACTGTCTAGTTCAACACCTCGATTTAACATATCCCGTGTTTTATCAAAATCATTATCCGAATCAGTAACAATTAAAATCGGTGATTGCGTGACAATATTAGAGGCGGCATTGGCGACTCTAGGTATCGTCATCTTACCCATCGCAACAATAATGTTAACTTTCTTTGTTAGTCTATGCTTATTAAGTATTTTTGTAGCTAATAGAGCAATCAACTCCCTGTCTGTTTGACCCTCGCAAACAACAACTAGGTCTGATGTTGATTCGAAGTTTGCATCTTGTTTAACAATGCTAGAAAACATGTTGTCATAGGAAAAAGCTTCAATAATTGTTTGGCCGTCTTTTGATACTTGTTCAACTTCTGAAGAGTGGTATACGACCCCCTCTTCGGCCGCGATTCTCAGTTTTGACTTCAATACGTTTTTAAAACTGCTTTTTCCGATGATTGCAGCATCAATGTCTTCTTTACCAAACAAGATGACATTCAATGATTTACCTAGGGTTAGCGCGTCAACTGCATCTTTGGAATATCCAGACATTGAAATAAACACCCCAATTGTCCCTGCTAACTTTCCATCAACTTTACCTTTGAACTGATATATGGATGAGGCAGGAAGTTCATCTTTATGCCACTTTGCTTCTAATAGAAATACACTTCCATCAAGAAAGAATGATCCGTCTATTTGCTCACCTTCGGCTTTGTAACTAGAGCGAGGGTCCATGCCCTCATGACTAAGGCAACTTTTAAGTATTCTCTCAAAAGCAAACCCCCTTTGACGATACCAAGTAGATGCCGCATTTTCTGGTGGCTCAAGCCACTTTTTATATTCTTCTACGAATTCCATAGCCTCGATGCTTGATTTATTGCTGGTAACCTAACGCCGTAAATAAACGGCAAAATTAGTTGGCTAAAATTTGTGAGGCGCGAACAAAGCCAACTGGTTTTTGTCCGCCATTTTTAATTTTCTTTGTTATGTTTTTATACTAAAACTACTGCAGACAATAAACCCGAACAAAGAAAACTCATTGAAATATATAAAATTAACCTACGAGAAGCGTTCGACAATAACTTTAATGGGCGGAGGAAGAAATGACTAAACATACTACCAGCTACACCAAACCAAAGCAGTGACACAAAATATGCTTCGTTAGAATGATAGATGATGGTTGAACTACGCCCCCAAAAGACAGCTTCACCTGAGAGTAATAGTAAAATAGTGTAAGTGAGTAGTAATACTGGAGCGATTACACCCAATACAACCACTTCTACTTTTTGATACTTAGCTAAATCCATTTATTCCACGATACTTGATAAAAATATAACAACTTATTCTGTCCCACTTTGGTAGTTCATAACACACCAAAGCGGCTCATATTACATACTTTAATAATTCCACTAAAAATTGCTACTGTAAACTGGCAGATAACATGGGGGAAAATTTCAGATTTTCACTTTACCTCAAAACGGAGCACTAAAAAGTGACACCTAAACCCCCGCTTTTACCACATAAAAAACTGTCAGATTAAGCTCTATCAGCCAAACCTGACAGTCCAACTTAAGTCTTAAGCAACAGTCTGTGCTTTCTTAATGATAGAGAACAGCTGATCTTTCAGGTGCAGGCGCTGTTTTTTCAGTGATTCAAGATAGTCGTCAGAGGTGTTCTCCGCGCCGGTTTCAATGCGATGTACTTCGTGATCGCACTCGTGGTACTCCTTGAACAGGCGAGCGAAATGCGCGTCGTTCATTTTCAGGTGGTGGATCTCGTCTTTATATTCAGGAAATTCGTGGTGCAAGTCATGTTTTTCAATTGTCATAATATGGTCCTTTCTATTTTGCGCATTTAATACAAGTCGTTGTGTAAGGCAGAGCGTTTAAGCGCTGCGGATTGATTTGTTCTTCACAGTGCTGACACAGGCCATAGGTGCCCTGCTCTATTCTCAGTATCGCCTGATTGACCATCACCAACTCTTGCTTGGCTTCTTGATGAATTTCATCCAGTACATCGTCGTTTTCGCGCTCTGTGTTTTGCTCTGCGAAGTTGGCCGACCGCCCCTTTTTGAAATCGGCTTCAATGGCGGCTATCCGTTGACTCAGTTCATTTTGTTTGGATTTGAGAAAACTTGTTATTTGGTCAGCAGTCATGATGTTCTCCTTTGTTAAACTCATCATAACGCGCAGCTTTTATGGCTCTTTGATCTGGCACAAGGTTAGGAAGTGGGCAATAAAAAACCCGACACTGGGTCGGGTTTTTGGTGCTATAGGTTAGACAAATCTAGACATATTCAACTTCGATGATGTCGTATTCAACGCTACCGTTTGGAGTTTGAATGGTCACTGAATCATCCAGTTCTTTACCGATCAGACCACGCGCAATGGGCGAGTTAACTGAGATCAGATTGTTTTTAATATCTGCCTCGTCGTCACCCACTATCTTGTAAGTCACTTCTTCATCGGTATCGACATTGACTATGGTCACCGTGCTGCCAAAGATCACTTTGCCATTGTTTGCCATTTTAGTGACGTCAATAACCTGTGATGTAGACAGTTTGGCTTCAATTTCCTGGATGCGGCCTTCGCAGAATCCCTGCTGCTCACGTGCAGCGTGGTATTCGGCGTTCTCTTTCAGATCGCCGTGCTCACGCGCTTCCGCGATATCGGCAACGATCTTAGGACGGACGACTTTCTTTAAATGGTTCAGTTCTTCACGAAGCATTTCTTCGCCTCGTACTGTCATCGGAATTGATTGCATAGTATCTCACTCATTGCCAGGGCTTGCGCCCTGGCCTTGTTCTTCTTAGTTCAAACGCTGGTGTAGCTCCTGAACAGAGTTTACAGAACTTCTGTCGTCAGCCTCATTGGCTGTACAGTTTGCAAACGCTGCGTTGAGCGTAGTGGTGTAGTTAGTCTTATGCTGAAGTGCACCACGACGTAACACCTTCGAATCTTCGATGGCCTGACGGCCTTCTGTGGTATTTACAATGTAGCTGTACTCACCGTTCTTGATGCGGTCAAGAATGTGTGGACGACCTTCAAATACCTTGTTTACGCGACGTACTTCGATGCCGGCGTCTTCCAGAGCTTGTGCTGTACCTTTGGTGGCATCCAGCTCAAAGCCAATGGCTTTCATGGTCTTAGCCAGCTCTACAACACGTGCCTTGTCACCATTGCGAACAGATAGTAGCGCGCGACCACCACGTGGTAAAGCGTTTGATGCACCTAATTGCGCTTTTGCGAAGGCTTCGGCGAAGTTTTCACCAACACCCATTACTTCACCCGTTGAACGCATCTCTGGGCCACGCATTGGGTCAACACCCTGGAACTTAGCAAATGGCAGTACCACTTCTTTTACGCTGTAGTAAGGCGGAATAACTTCTTTCGTCACGCCCTGGCTTTCCAATGACTGGCCAACCATACAACGCGCCGCCACTTTTGCCAGTGCAACACCCGTTGCTTTAGAAACAAACGGCACGGTACGCGCAGCACGTGGGTTTACTTCAATCAGGTAAACCTGACCGTCTTTTACCGCGAACTGGGTGTTCATCAGACCAACCACGCCCAGCTCAAGTGCCATGTCGCGCACTTGCTTACGCATTACGTCCTGAATGTCCTGCGACAGTGAGTGTGCAGGCAGTGAACAGGCAGAGTCACCAGAGTGAACACCGGCTTGCTCAATGTGTTCCATGATGCCACCAATGATGACGTTTTCGCCATCACAGATCGCGTCGACGTCTACTTCGATGGCGTCATCCAGGAAGCGGTCCAGCAATACTGGTGCTTCGTTAGACACAGAAACCGCTTCGGTCATGTAACGACGCAGGTCATCTTCGTCATACACGATTTCCATCGCACGGCCACCCAGTACATAAGAAGGACGTACAACCAGCGGGAAGCCAATTTCCTGAGATTTAGCTACCGCTTCTTCCAGTGACGTAACCGTCGCGTTTTCAGGTTGAAGCAGGTCAAGACGCTCTACCAGCTGCTGGAAGCGCTCACGGTCTTCCGCGCGGTCGATTGCGTCAGGAGAAGTACCAATTACAGGCACACCATTCGCTTCAAGGTCACGCGCCAGTTTCAGTGGTGTTTGACCACCGTACTGAACAATCACACCTTTTGGCTTTTCAACGCGAACGATTTCAAGCACATCTTCCAATGTGATTGGCTCGAAGAACAGGCGATCTGAGGTATCGTAGTCAGTTGAAACCGTTTCCGGGTTACAGTTAACCATGATGGTCTCGTAGCCATCTTCACGCATTGCCAGCGCGGCGTGTACACAGCAGTAATCGAACTCGATGCCCTGACCGATACGGTTAGGACCACCACCGATAACCATGATTTTGTCTTTGTCAGACGGTGCGGCTTCACACTCTTCATCATAAGATGAGTACATGTAAGCCGTGTCTGAGCTGAATTCCGCAGCACAAGTATCTACGCGCTTGTAAACCGGCAGGATATCCAGCTGGTGACGCTTCTTGCGAATTTCTTTTTCAGACACACCCGCAATCTCTGCGATGCGCGGATCTGAGAAACCTTTACGCTTCAGGCGACGCAGGAAGTCTTTGTTCAGACCGGCCATACCCACTTCAGCGATGGTTGCTTCGTCTTTCAGAATGTCTTCAATCTGAACCAGGTACCAGCGGTCAACTTTGGTCAGCTCGAACACTTCCTCTACGCTCATGCCGTGACGCATTGCATCGGCGATGTACCAGATACGCTCAGCGCCTGGCTCACGTAGTTCACGAATGATGGTTTCTTTCGCTTTCGGGTCGTCCAGTGCAACGATTGGGTTAAGACCTGTTGCGCCCACTTCCAGACCACGAAGTGCTTTTTGTAGTGATTCTTGCTGGTTACGACCAATGGCCATCACCTCACCCACTGACTTCATTTGGGTAGTCAGACGGTCGTTAGCACCGGCAAACTTTTCGAAGTTAAAGCGTGGGATCTTAGTCACAACGTAATCGATTGACGGTTCGAATGACGCAGGGGTTGCACCACCTGTGATGTCATTTTGTAACTCGTCCAGGGTGTAACCCACAGCCAGCTTAGCTGCAATCTTAGCGATCGGGAAACCAGTTGCTTTAGATGCCAGTGCAGATGAGCGCGATACACGCGGGTTCATTTCAATGATAACCATACGGCCATCATCCGGGTTAACACCGAACTGAACGTTTGAACCACCGGTTTCTACACCAATCTCACGCAGTACCGCCATCGAGGCGTTACGCATGATCTGATATTCTTTGTCAGTCAGAGTTTGTGCTGGTGCCACTGTGATTGAGTCACCAGTATGCACACCCATAGGGTCGAAGTTCTCGATAGAACACACAATGATGCAGTTGTCGTTTTTGTCACGCACCACTTCCATTTCGTATTCTTTCCAGCCCAGCAAGCTCTCGTCGATCAACAGCTCGTTGGTTGGAGATAAATCCAGACCACGGGTACAAATCTCGTCGAACTCTTCCATGTTGTAGGCAACACCACCACCGGTACCACCCATAGTGAAAGAAGGACGAATGATACACGGGAAGCCGATGCGCGACAGTACGTCGTGCGCTTCATCCATTGAGTGTGCGATCTCTGCGCGAGGACACTCAAGGCCAATGTTTTTCATTGCCGCGTCGAAGCGTTCGCGGTTTTCAGCTTTGTCGATGGCATCTGCGGTTGCACCGATCAGTTCAACACCGTGCTTAGCCAGTACGCCATGCTTGTCCAGGTCAAGCGCACAGTTTAGGGCAGTCTGACCACCCATAGTTGGCAGCACGGCATCTGGCTTTTCTTTTTCGATGATTTTTTCAACCACTTCCCAATGAATTGGCTCGATGTAAGTCGCATCTGCCATTTCCGGGTCAGTCATGATGGTTGCCGGGTTTGAGTTAACCAGAATAACCCGGTAGCCCTCTTCTCTTAGCGCTTTACACGCCTGAGCACCAGAGTAGTCAAACTCACAGGCCTGGCCGATGACGATTGGGCCTGCGCCCAGGATCAGTATGCTGTTTAAGTCGGTACGTTTTGGCATTGTTACTCCGGTTCTAATTAGGCTTTACGTGCTTGCATTAATTCAATGAAGTGGTCGAACAGCGGCGCTGCATCATGCGGACCCGGGCTCGCTTCTGGGTGACCCTGGAAGCTAAAGGCCGGCTTGTCGGTACGATGAATGCCCTGCAAGGTTCCGTCGAACAACGACTTATGCGTTGCACGCAGGTTATCTGGCAAGGTTGCTTCATCCGCAGCAAAACCATGGTTCTGTGCTGTGATCATTACCACGTCACGGTCCAGGTCTTTCACCGGGTGGTTACCACCGTGGTGACCGAACTTCATCTTCACCGTTTGTGCACCGGATGCCAGCGCCAGTAACTGATGGCCCAAACAAATACCAAAGATAGGCGTGTCAGTTTCCAGGAAAGCTTTAATCGCATCGATTGCGTAGGTACAAGGCGCTGGGTCGCCAGGGCCATTAGACAAGAAAATACCGTCTGGATTCATCGCCAGTACTTCTGCAGCGGAGGTTTCTGCAGGTACTACAGTTAGTTTACAGCCACGGTCTACTAACATGCGAAGAATGTTCTTTTTCACACCAAAATCATACGCAACAACATGAAATTTTTCTTCCTCAGAACTCAGAGTCTGGAAGCCCTGACCTAAAGTCCAGCTTCCTTCACGCCACTCGTAAGTCTGTTCTGTTGTTACGACTTTCGCTAAATCCATCCCTTTAAGGCCTGGGAACGCTTTTGCCGCTTCCAGTGCCTGCTGCTCATCAATTTCATCGCCCGCGATGATGCAGCCATTTTGAGCGCCCTTATCACGCAGGATACGCGTCAGCTTACGCGTATCTATATCGGCAATCCCAAGGATATTGCGTTCTTTTAAGTAGTCGCTTAACGATTGCTCGTTACGGAAATTACTTGCAAGTAATGGCAAATCCCGAATTACCAGACCCTTAGCCCAGATCTTATCGGCTTCTTCATCCTCACTGTTAGTACCGGTATTTCCGATGTGTGGATAAGTCAGCGTCACAATCTGTTCTGCATAAGAAGGATCCGTCAAAATTTCTTGATATCCCGTCATAGACGTATTGAATACTACCTCACCAACGGACAGGCCGTCAGCGCCAATGGCAGTACCGCGAAACACAGTGCCGTCTTCAAGGACTAAGAGAGCGGATTTAGTCAAGTTAACCTCCTAGATAGTAAAAAACGGGAGCAAGCCAACGCTTATCTTCCCGTCTACAAAGCGCTTGGTAACACGCAGTTATTAAAATTTTGGCAAATTCGTTATAGTCTACAGCACTTTCTTAGATTCGTCTAACAATTCACGTAAAAAATAAAAAAATAAGGTTTTTGACGACTTTTACTAACGAACACGCTAAAATAGTAAGCTTACCTCTTCAATCCAAGCACATCTTGCATGGAATAAAGTCCGTTCGGCTTATCTTTTAACCACTGCGCAGCCCTTACAGCACCTGATGCGAAGGTTAATCTTGATGTTGCTTTATGTGTTAATTCCAGCCTTTCTCCCATAGTGGCAAAATAAGCCGTATGTTCACCAACTATATCGCCAGCCCTGAGCACTGAATAGCCAATTTCTTGTTGACTTTTAGCCTCGTGTACCTGAGTTCTGTCATAGCGTGCCACCTGGTCATGATCCCAGCCTTTTGCCTCGGCAATGGCTTCCCCAATCGCCAGTGCGGTACCCGACGGTGCGTCGACTTTATTACGGTGATGGGCTTCAAAGATTTCAATGTCCATTTCATCGGCCAGCTTTGCCGCGGCAGTTTGCACCAGATCCAGCATTAAAGTGACACCCACACTAAAGTTACGCGCAAAAACAATCGGGATAGACTGAGAGGCGGTTTCCAGTGCCTGCATTTGCTCTGCACTCAGGCCCGTTGTGCCAATCACCATGGGTGTTTTGTTGGCCACAGCCTGTTGCAGGTGGCCAAGCATGCCCTCTGGCAGGGTAAAGTCGATCAGTACATCCAGTTCAGGGTCCAGTTGCTGTTCAGAACTGAAGGTTGACCCGGCGGGTGCTTGCGGCTGTAATGTGGCAATAGGCTGGTTAAGGTGGGGCGAGGAAGCTCTGACGAATGCGCTGCCAAGCAAGCAATGCTGAGACTGTTGGACTGCTTCAATCAGCGCCAGGCCCATACGGCCATTGGCGCCAAAAATACCGATTTGTGTCATTTTACGGTTTTCCTTTGTGTTAGATATGCCACCTGTTTGGTGGTACGGAAACGTATTTTCCCGATTTTCAGCGCAAGAGAGATAAGCACGATCACCCCGCTTTTGTGCCAGGTGATTAATTTTGTGCTCTAGAGTTTACCCTATCTCTGTGTCATAGTCAGTTGACAATAATACGAATCTATCCTGTTTTGCAGGCTCGTCATTGACGTGCAACCAGCAAGGCCGAGCACACTTTAAAGTCGTGTTTTGCGCTATCGAGCGCTCTGTTCACGCTCAAAGCTAAACGCTCAGACAGGTAGAAAAATATAATAACGAAACACAATGGACTTTAGACGTCTAACCATATAAACTTCCGCCCTCGCCGATTTCAATTATTGCGGGCGATGTAGTTTAAATGCAGCTAATAATGGACTCGTTGGCTGTGGTTAGTTTTTGGGGAGTGCTATGCAGCCACACTTAAATCACACACACGCAAAGCTTTCTTTGCTACCTCTTTTAACCTTTGTTGGCCTGTTCCTGGGCGCAGGTCTGTACCTGCAATCACAGGGCGTCGACTATGCTTTTTATCAGCTACCGGCACCGGTCGCCATATTGCCTGCCATAGTGATCGCGTTCTGGATCAACAAAGGCACCATCAACCAGAGCGTTGAAACCTTCATCAAAGGCGCCGGGCACAGCAACATCATTACCATGTGCTTAATTTACCTGCTTGCCGGTGCGTTCTCGTCGGTGGCCAGTGCCACGGGCGGCGTTGATGCCGTCGTTAATGCCGGATTGTCGCTGATCCCGTCAAGCATGCTATTACCCGGGCTGTTTTTAATTGCCGCCGTGGTTTCGACTGCCATGGGGACGTCTATGGGTACCATAGGCGCGATTGGCCCGATTGCCTATGCGGTATCAGTCAAAACCGGTATCGACCCCGCCCTGATGGCCGGTACCATTGTCTCCGGTGCGATGTTCGGTGATAACCTGTCAATTATTTCGGATACCACCATCGCAGCAACCCGTACTCAGGGTTGTGAAATGAAAGACAAATTTAAAGAAAACCTGAAAATTGCCCTGCCCGCCGCCGCACTCACCGTTGCGTTGCTGGTATTCCTAACCCCTGAGCCACAGGCGGTTGAAACCAAGCCGTTTGACTGGCTGCTGGTGCTGCCCTATGCCTTTATTTTGGTACTGGCTGTGATCGGCATTAACGTCTTTGTGGTGCTCTTTAGTGGTATTATTTTCGCTGCACTGATGGGATTCACCGCCGATTATCAGGGTGCCGCTTTCGTTAAGGACGTATACAAGGGCTTCAGTGATATGCAGGAAATTTTCCTGTTATCTATGTTCATCGGTGGCTTGTCTGAATTTATCCGCGTCAATGGCGGACTGGATTATCTGGCGCATAAGATCCAGGCAATCACGGCCATCATTGCCAAATGGCACAGAAAAGTGGCCGATCAGCTGGGTATTGCCGCATTGGTACTGACCAGTAACCTGTGTATCGCCAACAACACCGTGAGTATTATTGTTGCCGGTCCGGTTGCTAAAAAACTGGCGGATGATGGTGAGATCTCTGGTAAGCGCTCAGCCAGCCTGCTGGATATTTTTGCCTGTGTCATGCAGGGCTCGCTGCCTTATGGCGCACAAGCTTTGTTGCTGGGTGCGACCTTTAAGATCAGCCCCTGGGAAGTTTCTACTTCGTCGTTTTACTGCTTTATTCTGGCGTTTACGGCCATTGCCGTTATATGTTTGCGCCGTCATAAAGACTGATCATCAAACAGAAATGGCATCCTGAGGATGCCATTATTTGTTCTAAACCAATAAAATGCGTGTTTTTATTCCCCTTGTTTGTTGATTTGCGTTTATAATTCAGCTATTTATAACCCCATACACACGAGAAACCATGAAAACACCTCTTTTTTCTGCGCTCACTGCCAGTCTTATGCTAAGTGCTGGTACGGCTGCGGCGGCTGACTGGAGCAACACTCAACTACACCTCAACCACGGTGAATTTAAAAACCCGTTTAGCCAGCAAAAAGCCAATCAGACGATTTATTCTCTGCAACATGCATCCGGTTACCGCTATGGCGATAACTTCTTCTTTATCGACTACAGTAAAGATGATTTAAACGATGGTTATCAGGATGGCGACTTTTACGGCGAGTGGTACTCCACATTTAGCCTGGGAAAACTGACGGACCTGAAGTTTAATGACTCTGCGCTTCAGGACGTTGGGATTGTGATGGGCTTTAACGCCGCGGGCGATGCCAAGGTGATGAAATATCTGCCTGGCGTAAAGCTTTCCTGGAATATCGACGGGTTTAATTTCTTTTCTACCACCCTGACCGGCTATATCGACGACAGTCGCGGCGTGAATGCCGGTGGCGCGCCAAAAGAAACCAACAGTTATATGCTGGATGTGGCCTGGGGCTATCCGTTTACCATTGGCGGACACAGGTTTGAGTTCACCGGCCATGTGGAATACATCACCGGCCGCGACAATGAATTGGGCGGTGATGTGAAAGGCTGGCTACTGGCGCAACCTATTCTGCGCTGGGATCTGGGTCATGCGCTGGAAATGCCAGAAAATCAACTGATGCTGGGTATCGAATGGCAGTACTGGCGAAATAAACTGGGCACAGACACCAACGAGTCAGTGCCTCAGGTTCACCTCGCCTGGACGTTCTAAACCAGGCTTTTGCCGGATCATCTGTTCTGATCCGGCTCTCATTCGTCTTTTTTCGACGTACATCTGTTCTGATCCGGCTCTCATTCGTCTTTTTTCGACGTACATCAGTGATGTATGCGAACATGCAACTCGATTCTCGCCTGCCCATACAGGATTGCCTGGCCCTCAGTTCACAGCAGGCAAAATCACAACTGGAGATACTATTATGAATCGCGCTGCTTTTTAGGAAATGGCTTGATAGCCACTGGCCTGCTTCACAACCTGATCGGTTTATTGATGGGCTGGGACGTTCTCACTGAAATGCATCAGGAAGGCTGGTTCGCCACGACCGTCGCCAACGGCAGTATGCTGTTTGACCGCGAAGCTATTGTCTGGTTTCTAACCTGTGGATGCCTGTTTGTGCTTTTGGGTGTGATGATGCGCTATTTGGGTAAGCATGCCATATCGGTACCACCTGTGCTCGCACCATCATTATTTATATTGGGGTTGGTACTGGTACTCATTATGCCGCTCTCAGGTGCCTACTTATTGATATTACTTTCTGTGTTGCCGTCATTGAAAAGCAGGCTTAACCGCAGCCTGTCGCATGTATAGTTACTTTTTACCTAAAGATGTCACTATTGGTGCCGATTAACATTAAAGTAAGGTTTGAAGCTTTGTATCTCACTCAGTATAACCAAGGAAAGCGTTATGACATTTACTATCCATCAGGCACCCAAAGGCATTTCAGCTTTGCAAAATAAGCCGCTTGTCGCACCCGATACGAACAAAAAAGGTGCCCCTTCAGCAGCGGCCGAGGATAAAAATAGTACCCGGGTTGCCGATACTAAGGAACAATCACACGGCATTACTTTATCAGACGAAGACAAAAAAGTGTTATCAGGCGAAAAAGCCAAAGAGCAAGCGGAGGAGCAAACGGGTTTGCCTCCGCATATCCAAAAAATGGTCGAACGGCTGGAAAAGCTTAAGGAAGAGATATTGAATTTAAAAGAAGAGCTTCAGGCGCTGCAAACCCAGCAAGACCAAGACGATGCAACCAAAGCAATGATAGAAATGAAAAACAACCAATTAGTCCAATTACAGGGGCAATACTTCGAGCTTATGGAGTCCATTCAAAAAGCCCTGAAGGAAGCGGGGATCACAGACCCAGGCATCATTATTCGCGCCATAACCTGAATACGCACGTCTGGATTATCTTAACCAGGCGGCCATGCCACTAACAAAAATACCCGACAGGCTGAGATAACAGACGCCAAAAGAGATACTTCGCATTAGTTTCTGATCTAAGTAGTAACACACCATATGCCCGACCCTGGACAGCAGGTATGTGACAGCTAATCCGTTGAGCAAATCAGGGTGTGTGCCCGAGAATACAGCAAAAAGTACCACCAGTATCAAGATCCCCACTGTTTCGTTGCTATTGGCAAACACTCGGTTACTTCGAAACAACAGCGTTTGCGGGTCCTGCGCGACCGCCACGCCAGGCGGATGCTTTTGCTTAATTGCAATAATATCGACAATCGCCAGCTGAATTAAAAATAGTCCACCCGATAACCCGAGCACCAGAATAGTCAGTTGATATGGGACCAGTAACTCTGTCACGCAGAGCTCCTTATTTGTTTTTATTTTGGGTGCATATACATTGACCTAATGAGTTAATTAATTCAACCAGGTCTTTGAAAAAATCTACAGTCACCTTAATTTTGTCGGGAATACCACCTCAAACGTGCAGCCCTGTGGTACATTGGGTTTGCATTGAATGTTGCCATTTAGTACATAGGTCACCAAGTTAAACACCATGTATAAGCCCAGGCCTGTACTCCCTTTATGGCGCGCAGTAGTATGAAATGGCTCAAAAATCTGCGCAAGTTCAGTCTTGTCGATCCCTTTGCCATTATCTGAAAACAGTATGCTTATCAATTCTTCTTGTTGTCTGACTTGAATCAAAATACGCCCCTCAGCAGTATCGAAGCCATGATCTATCGCGTTTGCAAGCAAGTCTTCGAGTATTTTTTCAAGTGCCTGACCATTACTGAAGATATTGATTGGGTCGTGACAGTCAAGCTCAACCTTTACTTTGCTTTCCTTTATCCTGTATGCCAAAAACGCCTCAATAAAGGATTTCAATTCGATTGGGTCGTTACTGCTGGTATATTCCTGAGCGGATGCCTGCTTAAAACGCTTAACCAGTTGAGCTGCACGGGCTGTATTGCTGTCCACCAGCTGCGCGCTAGACCCTGCAACATCAATAAAAGCCTGGGTGTCGCTCAATGTTAGCTTGCCACTGTCCAGCTGCTCCTTAAAGCTTCGCAAAGACTGAGTTAATACTGAGCTGGCCGTTATGGCTGTGCCAAGTGGTGTGTTGAGCTCATGAGAAACACCGCTGACCAGACGTCCAAGAGACGCCATTTTTTGTGCTTCCACCAGGGTAGATTGCGTTGCGGTGAGTGCTTCAAGGGTATTTGCCAGCTCATCGGCGGATTGTTGCAATCGCTCGGTTCGCTCTTCGACCCGCTTTTCAAGGGATTTATTGAGCTCTGCCAGCGCCAGCTCTGTGGCCTTAAGTTCTGATATATCTTTGATTGTGCCACATGCTCTGATGGCGTTGCCCGCTTCGTCTCGTGCCGTTATTTTGCCTCTGTCCAGCACCCACAACCAGTTACCCTGCTTGTCTTTAACCCGGTAACTCACCTCATAGTAATCACTTTCTCCGCTACAGTGTCTGTTAAACGCCTCTTGTAACCTTGCGTAGTCTTGTGGATGAACGGACGCTTTGAGTGTGCCAAGATCAGAACCAATCTGAGCATCAGGTAACTGCAAATTACCCAGTCGATTATCTCGTGTGATAACCCCCGCAGCCAAATCCCAATCCCACAGTTCATCACCACTTCCCCATAAGGCCAGTCTCAGGCGCTCTTTTGCATCACTCACTTGTTGCAAAGCAAGTTGCTCTATCTTGAGCTGTTTGTTTTTGCTGTACCAAAAATATAAAAAGAAGACGGCGCCAAATGCCAACACTAACGCAATCAGAACAGCGCCTTTTTGGAATGCCTGCTTTTCTATTTCTAAATCTTTAATTCGATTTTCCTGAACCAGGACAGCAATTTCTCGCTCTTTTTCTTCAACATCAAACTCCACACTTAACGCATTGAGCCGATACTGGTTATTCCTACCTTCCCACTCAGTTTGACGCAGTAAATAAGCGTTCAGAGACCTCAGCGCCTCCTGTGTCTGACCAACGCGCTCATAGACCTGCGCAAGCTCGCGATGATATTGCAGGACCAGCGCGTCTCTTTGATGCCGATGGGCAATTTCAATGGCTCTGAGATAGTGCTCAATAGCCTGTTGTGCTTCGCCCCGCTGCAACGATAATTGCGCGAATGCCTGATTAATCTCAGCGATTCGGTTTTCCCACGGTGATCCCAGATATAATGGCAAACTTTTATTAAGGTATTCTTCAGCCTTTTTCAGCTCCCCTGTGTCTATGTACAATCGGCCTAGATCCAAATACGTAGATATGTTGGTGTCAAAGCGATTGATCTCCTGCTTCAAACGCTGTGCTTCCAGAAGGCTATTTTCAGCGTTGCTATACTCTTTCGCTAAACGATATGCAGAGCCTAGGCGATTATAGGTGTGGATCATACCCATTTTGTAGTCCAGGGCTCTCCTGTACGTCAGAGATTTAAGGTACGACTCAATGGCGCTGTTATAGTCACCAATCTCTTCAAAGTAGGTACCCATGTTGCTGTAATAAATACCAAGCTTTCTATCGTCTTTGAGCTGCACCGCCATCTGGATTGCCTTGTTTTGATGGAAAAGCACTTTCTCATACAGATTCATTTTTCTGTACAGAGACGCCAGACTTTGGTGTATCGAAGAGGCCCTAAAGGTGTCCTGTAAATTGCGATATAAATTCAGGCTATGAAGAAAATCGGCCAATGCATCATCAAAACGCATTAACTGTACATTGAGCATACCCGATAATTGTCGGGCTCTGGCGAGATACCTGTCATGCCCTATATTGGCTGCCAGCACCATTGCCGTAGCAAGATCAGCCTCTGCAACTGCGAAATTTTTCTGCCGTGTCGCAACATCTGCAGAGACCAGCCTGGCTAGTACCTGGTTAGTCTCGATACCACTTTGTACTGCCAATACGTTCGCGCGCTGTGCCAATTCTTTGGCCTCGCTTAGCTCACGTTTCGATATATGGGCCCTGGCCAAATGGCTTAACAATCTGGCAGCCTGGTCGGCGTTTGGCTGCTCATTCAGTAAATCCAGGCCCTGCAATCCGTATTCTAGTGACTGGTTAGTATGAAAATGAAAATGATTTGCGACATACTCGATGATCGCCTCAATCTTTTCCTGACCGTTATTTTGCTCAATTTTTTCGGCCATGCTCTCAGCTGTCGCAGAGGGATCCGCCATGCACAATGGGCTAATTGTGAGGCAACACGATAGACACACGATGAGTTGAAAGCGAAATGAGTATTCGGCCATGATACTACCTGTACCAGTTACGTCAGCTGTTTTTAAAGCTGACATCAACTGTAAACATTAATTGAACCATTGAGCTAGGTGACTTTTTATTCGCTCAAAAACTCAAATATACAAGGCAATATGCATATTAAAGCAGGAGCCTGAGCCAAAACCGATGGAGGTCACAAAGCACTGCCAGCGTTTTTCCAACACAGGACCAAGCCTAAGTGCAGAACAAACGCATCCGTCAAACAATCACTGCTCGCTGATATTTTTGTTACACCTTAAATTTAGATGTTGAACTAAGTAAGTTGTCAGACAGCTTGTGCAAACTCTGCGCGACATCACCAACCTGGGATAGTGCATTCATAGTTTCTTCAAAAGAACTGTGCATATTTGACACATTGGTAACTACCATTGCTGCAACAGAAGTTTGCTCCTCTGTCGCTGTGGCAATTTGAGAGTTCATTCCATTGATTGCGAGGATCTGCTCTGAAATCAACTGAATAGATGCACCAGTAGCTTGCGCGGCTTCGGCATTGTTGGTCGCCATGTCCCGGGCGCTATTCATGGCCTTAACCGAATCGGATGCAGCAACGGTCAATACATTAATAAGTTCTCGTATTTCATTGGTAGACTTTGCTGTACGTGATGCGAGCTCCCTGACTTCGTCAGCGACTACCGCAAAGCCACGCCCCTGCTCTCCAGCCCGAGCAGCCTCTATTGCCGCATTGAGTGCCAACAAGTTCGTTTGTTCAGCGATAGAGGTGATCACATTTAGGATCTGCGTCACGTTTTGAGTGTCATCCGCCAACTTATTAATGGTGCTGGCAGCCTTGTTAATCTCAGCACTCAGCTCCTGAGACTGGGCCACCGACACATCAATTTGCTTCATACTTTCGTCAACAGCCCCTTCGGCAAGCTCGGCGGCCTGAAATGCACTGGCAGCCGACTGCGAAATATCTCCTACACTCTGTTTCATTTCTTCCATTGATTGCCTGACAACTTCTGCATCGCTGGACTGCCTTTGTGTGGCATGTTCCGCAGACTTCATGCCTTCAACGAGCCGCGTCGAGTTTTTGGTTAACGGCTCCACAACAGCAACCACATCAACCACAGTTGCTCTTAGCAAGCTAATGAATGAATTAAAATTTTTCGACACCTGACCAATTTCGTCACCTGAGTGTACGGTCAGTTGCGAACTGAGTGAGCCTTTTCCCTCTGCAAGCAGGTGGAGGTTACTGGCAGCTTCTTTTGCCGCGGAGCTAATTCCACTGGCTATCAGTACAGCTAAAATAATAACAATAATCAGAGACACAATCGCAACAATAAACATCATTCCCAGCGCGCTGTCAGCATTCATTTTTGTGTTGTTAACCAGCTCAAAGAAACGCGCATCGGCGCGTTTTTGATCATCACCGAGTCGCTGCATCACACTTTCAAACAATGCTCTTTTTTGGTTTGCTTTTTGCGGTAGTGTTGAAAAGTCTGCTGTACCATCGAGCATGCTGGAAGCTATATTTTTGGCGATTGATTCGTACTCCTGAATGTCATCTATCGTGGAAGCGGTTGGGAAATTGTCGTTTAATGCGGGAATTTGACTCAAACTCTCCCGTAACTCAGCACTCATAGTCTGTGCCTTTTCTATCAGTTCGGCATCGCCAAAGGTCACTGACTGGGTGTAGGTTTCATCTATGGTTTGCATCGTTGTGACATTCTTTGAGGTCAAAATCAGGAGTTTGTAAGTTTGATTTTCCAGTTCGTCCAAAGAGCGTTGATTTTCCAGCAAAGACGTGTAATTAATCATCACCAGTACAACAAAAGCTGCAACGGCCACTATGGTAAGAGCATGTATTTTCTTGGAAATACTTAAGTTTTTTAAGCCAGAAAGTATCGACATATCACACCTTGTAAACTGACGCCAAAATAGCGTTAAAACGATTCTGATGTACAACAGGCCAGTCGAATTCCTTGCGCCTACCAAATTAGGATACACCTATCACAATAAAGCTTAGCGCTGTTCGTAATTTATTCAATAAAACTTTCTTTTTCGCATATTTAACTATAATTAGCCGTGCCAACAACACGAGTTTAGCGGAGCTATCCATGAAACTAAAATATACTCTCCTGGTCGCAGCTTTATCGTCGACAGCGCTTCATGCCGAGGTCAACATATCCGGGTTTGCCAGTATCACCGGCGGCCAGGTACTCAGTGGATCGGGCGTGCCTCAATTTGGTCTCGAGCCCACTTTTCTGGCAGATTACCCTATCGTCAGTGCTTATAAAGAAGACTTTTCATTATCGCCTGAATCCTTGATTGGGCTGCAGGTGAGCGGTGATCTTGGTGAGGGGTTAACCGTCACAGGCCAAATTGTTGCCCGGGGTGCTAATGACTATGACGCAGAATTTGAATGGGCATATGTCTCGTACGAAATCAACGATAGTTGGACACTGCAAGCCGGTAAAAAACGCCTTCCGTTGTTCTATTATTCTGACTTTTATGACGTAGGTTTTGCCTATGTGTGGATGCGGGCACCTGCCGACAACTACACCTGGCAAATATTTAACTATGAAGGGGTTAACCTTTTATACAGTGGTTCGATCGGGGATTGGGGAGTCTCTGCCAATGTTTATACTGGACGTGAGGATGACACTGAAAACAAGCTGTTATCTGAGTTTTTCTTCCAGACACCTACGCGAGAGATTTGGGAAGATATTTTAGGTGGGGTGGTTCAATTCAGCTATAACTGGCTCGAACTTCGGGTAACCCACATGCGCTATACCAACAAGCGTTTTCGCAATGGCGAGCCAGAAATGTGGAATGGCTCGGATTCTCGGGATGGCAAGTTTTATGGACTGGCTGCCAATGCCGACTTTGGCAATGTCTTTATTTTATCGGAATTTAACCGCCTGGATCTGGATGGCGATCTGGATACCTATATGGTCAGTGCCGGATATCGCTTTGACAGTATCACCCCCTACATTATGTATTCTAACTTTGAACAAAAAGACGGAGACGACCCTGAAAAACATGACACTCGCGCCGTTGGGGTAAGATGGGACTTCCATCCATCTGCGGCCTTTAAAGTACAATACGACAAAGTCGAGGACGACTCCACTGCACTGGCAGTCGCTGGCGACAGCGAATCACTCACACTTGGTATTGATTTGGTTTTTTAGGGGAAATGACATGAAAAATTTAATAAGTGTAGTGCTATTGTCATCAGCTTTGAATGCCTATGCAGGCGTATCTGTGATTGTTCATCCCAGCAATGGCAGTAGCTTTGATACCTCAACGATAAACCGTATTTTTACTGGCAAAGAGAAGTCTTTTTCCAATGGCAATAAGGCAATCCCGGTTTCACAAGAAGCAGGTAATCCGATCACCGATGAGTTTAATAATAAAGCGCTTAATAAGTCTTCAGCACAGCTCAAGGCATACTGGTCTAAACTCATTTTTACAGGTAAAGGTACGCCACCCAAAGAGGTCTCTAATGATGCCGAAGTGATCAAAATGGTCTCAGCAAACCCAGATACAATTGGTTTTGTCTCATCCGACTCAGTCACGGATGGCGTGAAGGTCGTGCAGCAGTACTAACTGAATATGCAAGTTTGTACACCCTGTTTCAAAATAAAAAACCGGATTCAATAATCCGGCTCAGATTGATGATAAACCTCACTTTTTTTAAGTGGGGTTTATTTTTTCAGTCGTCAGATGGTATTTCTCCGGCGCTATTGAGCATACAACACTATGGCATCAAGCTCATCGAGCAAACTCTCAACAAATTTACTGGTCACTGTCGATTCCATTCACTGAAACTATTAGGCGCTTCCAACTTTGAATTGCGCACTCACGCCTTTGCCAATCCCATTATTTCATTGGTGCTAAAATCATACTCATGCCAGGTTGCAAAATAGGATGGCAGAACGACTGGACATAGAACTTTTGTACATTATACACACTTGGGATTTGTTATTTTTATGTAAGCAACCATACTTTCAAGCATTCACTTGTAACCATAAGGAAGTATTAGAATGACACGCACCAAGATAACTGTTCTTTCGATTGCAATTGCAATCAGCATGACCGCCTGCACTTCTACATCAAATAAATCAAATGTGGCCGTTGCAGATAATATTCACTCTCTTCTTTGTGAATCCCAACACAGGCAAGCCCGGTTTGTTAACGAAGCGCAAGCTATGCAATTATCCAAAAAGGATGCACTAAAGCTCTACAAATTAAGTGGCGCAGATAAAAAGGATGTAGTCACAGGCTTTGCCATCGCAGCGGACAGACCACCCACTGTGCAACGGGCGATTGAACGATTGCAAGACAAACCTACCGAAAACGCTTTTTATATTGAAGTAGATATCCAAAATCTTGGTGGGCTTAATCAGGTGCTTGGCCATTCGGGCGCAGATAAGGTCTATCGCCAGATGGCAAGTTTAACCAAACAGCAAATAGCCTTGTTGGCAGCCGACTCCTGTGACTTTCGTCACGGCGGCGATGAATTTAGCTTTATCGTCACCGGTGAAGGCCTTACCATTTCACACGTTGAACACGCACTGAGTACAGCGAGTAAAAACATTAAGCTATACGCTGAAGAGCAGAGCCTTTCCGATATTGTCCACCCCAAACACAAAAACGACCCATCTAAATCTGGCACAGGCATAATTTATGGGGTCAGCCAGCTCCATGCAAAAGCAGAAATTGATACTGTATTTAGCACAGCAGACACCATAGTAGAGAAGAAAAAGTTGCAGTGATTGTTCAAACCTGAACATAAGATGAGGCTGTCTTGGCAACGCCCAGTAATTACAGCCTTAAAATATAAAATGGCCCATTACCTTCTACTTTTACAGCCGCACACCATTTGTAATACCAGCCAAAAGAACGGCCACGGTCTCAGTTGTTAGTTCCGCTCCCCCGGCTAATTTCACCATTTTGTGTGGTCCTCAATGCGTTTTTTAGCACCGCTGTCTAGTCATATTTAAAAGCGCTAGTGACGTTCAGTTTAGGTGTAACCTTATCTGTCATGGTGCTATTGCTGACGGTGATCCAGACTCCTGTATCTACATAAGGCCTTGACGACCAGACACTCCCGACACATCCAAACCTGCCGCCAGGCTGAAAGTTACGCAATGAATCAAAGTAGGTACCATCACTGCTAAGTGCTACCCAATGCAATGTTTTAACTGGGGTTTGGACCAAAACTAAATTCAGTTCATCAGCTTTAGGGATCGGCATAGTTGGTTCGGCTGAGGTATAGCCATTGCCGAACATAAATGCCAAAACCTTCTCAGGACTTGTGCTCAGACCTAGCAATTTAATTTGGTCTTGTGCCAACTTAAAAAAGTTACTCTGCGCTTCCTTTGTGACAAAAAGTTCAGCATTCATCCCCAATTTGCACGCCACTTCAGTGACCCGCTGTGGCACGCTGCCTCCTTTTTCAATCTCTGCTGGAACGCTTCTAACGTCAAAGAAATTTTGTATTTCTTCTACATCAAAGCGCGTTAGTTTATAAAGTTTGAGTGCCAATGTAGTGAAATTGTCATCATACTTTAAAGTAGCACTGCGCACACATCCCTCATGTGATGTTAATAATATCTCTTCATTCCTGGGCAATAATCCCAAAGTTGCAGCAGCCGCAGTCAAACTATAGGCAGCGCAGTATTGCGACGTTAGTGGCTGAGTCATACTCAGACGTATCAAATCAAATGGTGAAGGAGAAAAAGCGTGAGCCAGTTCATTGAGATTATCAAATTGTTCTTGTGTATTAGGCCGTTCATTGATATTGAGTTTTCCGATGTGACTTAAGCTGGTATAGGTAATGATAGCCATGAATTGTCCTTTTATGTGTGAAGTACTGTTCAATCATAAATCACATATTCAAAGAAGCCATTACATACTATTACATCAACATTTTTCCTTTTTCGAGGCGATCATGAACACAATGTCGAGACAAAAATAAGGTATTCACCCAGCACACTATTCACATCCAGCTAACCACGGTGTGAGCACTCTTCGTTAACAATCATTGACCAAAGATAAGCTCAGCCCTGAATTCATCGTCAAAACTGGCCCGAACGCACTTGCCACTTATGAACCTTTGCGACCTCTTTAATTACGCTCTAATTATCCACGCCTTTAAAGACAACCTCTTGTGTTTCAAGGGAGAAGGTTTTGCCATTGTCCAACTCAATCTCGATATAAAAAGTCATACTCGCTGGATAGTCTGGCCCGGTATTCAATATCAAATTACGTGTAAACCCGGCGTTTAGCCCGCCATTGGCCTGACCATATTGCACATACTCCTCAACCGTAAAAAACGTTTTCGTCTCGTTTTTGTAGGTGTAGTACTTATTCAGTGCATCAGCGTAAGTTACCGAGAATAGAGCATTTAGATTGCTACCAGATGGATAGGCCTGGCTAAAGTCTGTGGCTGAGGTGATCTTAATAGAGACGATGTTTTCTTCTGTTTGAGGCGGTACGGGCGACAAAGCATAGGCTTTTGTGATCAATGAAAACGAATGAGGTATATCAAGCCAGGATGCCGTTGTAACCGACATCGTTTGCGTATCCAGACCAAAAACAATGTCCTGGTAGGTCACTTCCCCAGTACCCTGATAGGGTGTGTCTCGATTATATTCAGGGTTTTGCGTATCTTGTTCCGCCAGTCGATTGTAAACGCGAACTTCAAATCCTTGGGTGACTATTTTGGATTTTTTCGCGCTGGGCTTAGGTGGCACATCCGGCCCGGGCGTAGTGCCATTGCTACCCGAACCGCAACCAAGAAGCATGCCCGATAGCGCCAGTGCGCACAGTGTAAGTACCTTCATTGTTTGTTATCCTTACTCTACTTCATCACCATATTCTATCTGTATGGATTTGGGTAACAATGGATTACGTGTTATTAAATGTTACCCTTTGCTCAGTAAAACGAACTATTCAATTGATTCGGGCCCGGGGCAAACGCAGCTCAGGCCCTTGTTGTTAGTTACTTGCAATCTCCTTTGTCTTTCCACACAGCCCAGCGGCTAGCATTGTCGGCCGGGTTCTGATTGCGTGTCCACCACTTAGCCTGAAACAAGCGTCCGTCGTAACTCACCTGATCGCCGGCGGTATAAACCGTATTGGCGGACCAGACTGCGACCCGACAACCGGGTGTCTGCGTTTTGACGCTTATGTTGTGCGTGGCTGAGCGAGTTTGCAGCCCACTCTTATCGCTGGCCACGGCATATATCTCATACGCACCCGCTTCGCTTAAGGTCACCGAGGCTGAGTAAGGCTTTGTATGACTGCCTGCCCCCTGTTTGCCATTAACAAAATAACGGACTTGAATCAGGTCGCCATCTTTATCAGAGGCGCTAACCTGCAGTGCGATTGGCTGCCCCGGAGCAAACTCACTGCCATTTTTGGGGCTGTTCAGGGTTACTTCTGGCGTATGGGTCTCACCAGGCGCTGCACTCACTTTAATTGTGCGTGTTGCCACCGCAGAGCGGGCATCCTTGTTATCTATGGCAACCGCACTCAGGATGTACTCTCCAGCCTGTTTCGCGTCAAAGTTAAATACATAAGGTGCCTGAATAAGCTCAGTCAGCAACTGTCCATTAACGCTAACTAATATCTGTTTAATTGTGCCATCTCTGTCGGTTGCCTTTAATGCCACCGCTACTTTGCTGCCTTCACTCACCTCGAGGTCATTGTCTGGTGATAAGAAGGTCAGTTCAGGCACCTGGTTTGGTTGCTCCGCAGTGACACCACACTCGACGCCGCGCTGCCACACGCCCCAGGAACCTGAGTTATGCGCTGGGCTCTGGCCTCGGTTCCACCATTTGGCTGTATATTCAAAGCCATCAAAGGACGCTTTATTACCCTGGACATAGACCTGACTTTCTCTCCACTGGGGTGTCTGGCATTGCGCAGGGTCAATTAAGGTAAAGCGCACGGGCTCTGAGGTGACTGTCAGTCCTTCGTTGTCTTCTACAATCGCGCTGATTTGATAGGTGCCGGTTTCATCGCTTTGCCAGTTTATTTCATAAGGCTCAGCGGTTAATGTCCGATATTGATCGCCGTTTACAACAAAAGTGACTTGAGCAACCTCACCATAATCATCCTTTGCATCAGCACTGAAAGTCAGCGCTGAGTGAATCTTAAAGCGACTGCCCTCGCCCGGGTTTGTTATGCTAATTTCTGGTGCTTTATTTTCTGTACAGGCAAAGACCCCCACTTGTTTAAATGCAGCGCCAACCGCTTTAATGTCGTAACCCAGCTCCTCGGCAGCATCTGTTACCCCGCAAGCAAGCGACTCAAAATTGCCGTTGTAAACCCAGTAGTGTTTGTTGGCATGCAACATCACTTCATAGGCTTTTTTCACGCCCCAGCCGGGTGTGTTTGCCAGATGATAAAATGCTTTATTAAACACCCCAGAGCTATAGTGAACATCCAGCCCTGGGGTGTAATCATCCGCATGACCAATCGACTTGCCATCTTTGGTTGGATCATCCATATAGCGCAGCGCTGTGCGGTTTTTGAAAATACTGGCACCAATTAACCAGTCTACTTCGCAGCTGCCATCGGCGTCTTGATTCAAAAAGCACTCCAGTGCTTCCGATGTCATATCTGAAAACGCTTCGTTTACACCGCCGGACATACTGCTGTATACCAGCTTGGAGTTTTGTGACGTCACACCATGGGCAATCTCATGGGCGACCACGCCCAGTGATGTAAAGGGGTATACGCCATAACGCGACAAGTTACCGTCGCCAAACGTCACTTCCTTGCCATTCCAAAATGCATTGAGGTAATTTTCACGGTAGTGCACCCGCATCACCAAATCGCCTTCAAGCGCGCGGCTGCTGTACCAGTCATCAAACATCTCCAGCGTTGCTTTACCATAATACATGGCATCATTGAGCGGAGAATAGGCGCCATTGACTGACTTGTGTTGGTTCTCATGGCAATCAAACACAAAGGTCTCTGTATTACTGATGTCGTGTTTCATGTCGATCACGCGAATATCATCATGCGCCAGGGCACAACGACCATCGTCATGCTCTGTGGCATAAAACTTGGGCTTATCTTCGCCGTAATAATGGCGGCCGATTTTCTCATTGCCGCCGGGGCCCGTACCAATTTTGCCGTGGGTCAAGGTTTCAACATGACTCAACACCTCTGCACTATGGGCATCAATAAAGAACTCCGGCCGGCTGGGCGCTTGCTCTGTCTCAGCAAAGAAGGTGATCATGTATGCTAACCTAAAGCCATCCTGATATGGGTAAACCACCAGTTCAATCTGCTCATCCTGAGTCATAAGAAGATCCGGGATACTGGCTTTTGCGCTGCGTAAAGCTTGCGCTTCATCAATTGACGCTACCACTGAATCCAGCTTAGGCGCCGGGACCACGGAACCACTGACACCCGTAATATTCCCCTCAGGGGCAAACCACACACTAAACAGGTTTTGCGCATCATGATGGGTGACGATTTCCCCACCATGTACCCGTATACCCTGATAATACTGGCTACGACGCAGGTGTTTGCCATCTTCGCTGCGACTATGGGTTTTAAATTCAAAGCCAGGCATAGTGCTTGCCTGACGGGACTGGAAAAAGCGCGTTGACTGCTGCAACTGTTCGATCAGCTGTGATTCCAGCTGCTTGTTACTGTGGACACTGATCGGGGCGGTGTTTGCAGTAGCGCCAAACACGCTGACTGCGGCGAGAAAAGACGCTATGGGTGATAACTTATACATGATTTTACTCTTATTGTTCGTTGTTTTTATTTATCTGTTAGAAGCGCGTCCCTGCGCTGTTTAGGGGTTATCCGTAAGCGTGCGTTAATTTATAGCTTGCGCCAGACACCATTGCTGCCAGGCGACTGACCTCGGGTCCACCAGCGCGCCTGCCAGGTTTCACCGTTATGCATAACCTTATCACCGCCGGTATAAACCAGGTCACTGCGCCATGCACGCACTTTGCCATCGTCTGGAATGATCTCCTGCCACACACCACCATTGGCAGGCAGCGCGCCCCTTGTCCACCAGCGAGCGCGATATTCAACGCCTTTGTAAAACACCTTGTCGCCGCCTACATACACTTTATTGGCATCCCAGGTGGTGTTGCCGTCACCTGGAGTCGGCTCAGGTGTGTCAGCCAGATTTTTCACGGTAACGTTAAACTGACGCTGCACTTCATGAACGCCATCGCTGACGGTCACAGTGCCGGTCACAGTCTGTGTTTTCTCCACTTCAGAGGCGTTCAGAGTGACAGATGCGCCCTGGCCGCTGATGGTATGACCCGGCACATGCCAACGATAACTCAGTGTTTTACCTTCCGGATCAGTGGCGCCCACAGTCAGCGTTTTGCTGGCCTTTTCATCCAGGCTAATACTCGCTATGTCTCCAACAACGGGGGCTTTATTTTCAACCACCGGCGCTTTTACCAGTACTTTGACTTGTCGCTGTACCTGGTTCACCCCATCGGAAACCTGCAAGTTAACCGTATACACCGCATCCTGAGTGACATTCGGCGCCGTTACGATAACGCTGTCATCCTCGCTTTGCAGATTCAGTTGAGCATCACCTGACCAGCGATAGGTCAGAGCTTGACCTTCGGGGTCGCGTGCATCGGCAGTCAGAATATAAATGTCACCCGCCGCCAGCGTCAGGTTAGTTGGCATAGTGACTACTGGTGCTTTGTTCACGGGCACCGGCTCAGTCGCTTTCCCTGCCAATCCTTCGTGCATCGCATTGAGAATATCACCGTTATCGGCATCAATTTCCCAGGCGAACAAACCACCCAGATTATGCTCACGGACATATTGCCCCTTGGCTCTGACTGAACGCGGGCTGTCATAGGTCACCAGCGTGCCGGTATCGCGATTCCACACATAGGCTGCTTCGGCGGTGGTGTCATAACCCACTTCAAAGCCATTAATGCCCTGCTCACCACTGCCAATCATGTGCGCCTTTAGACCTTTATAGTCAATGACACCGGCTTCCCAAACGCCCTGTGACATGCTGCCTCGTAACTTACCATTGGCCGGTGCCGTCATCGGGTTATCTGCAATTTGGGCATTGTTCGGATAAACACCTTCCCAGCCACGACCGTACATGGCTGCACCGACGACCAGCTTTTCGCTGGGAACGCCTTGCTTGAGTAATAACTGAATTGCATTATCCAGGGTATAAGCAGGGCCTTTTCTTGCCTCCCCTTGCTCATCAACACCCGTGCCCCGGCATTCATCTGAACTCAGATGTGAACCACAGTAAATGCCCGTCTGATGGCCTGTTTCGTTGTTCCAGCCACCGTAAAAGTCATAGGTCATGGCAAAGATGTAATCCATGTACTGCGCAGCATCGCGATAATCAACATCTTCGATTTTGTCCCAGCCGGTACCAATGGCCGACGTTAATTCGTATTCACGACCGGTTTGAATTTCCAGCTCGTCCAACATCTCTCTGAGCTCTTTCATCAGTAATACATAGGTTTCGCCATCCGTGCTGGCACCCAAATCAGGGTGAGCACCATCACCACCGGGGAACTCCCAGTCAATGTCCACACCATCATAGAATTTCCAGGTCGTCAGGAACTCGCGCATTGACTTTACAAAGGTGTCGCGGTTTGCCTTGTCCGTGAAATCAAAGAAGGGATCGGATAAAGTCCAGCCCCCTACCGAAGGTAAGATCTTCAGATCCGGGTTACGCTGTTTAAGCGCCATTAATTGCGCATAGGTGCCACGAATTGGATCTTTACTGCTGATCCCAGGCAGTGCCTTTTGCACCGCAGCCCAGGGGTCATGGATCACCACTTCATAATCTTCAGAGCTGCCACACGCCAGCTTTAACGCGCGCAGACTATTGCCATTTTCAATTTCTGCCAGCGAGTCATTCGGACCACAAATAGGAATAAAGCCATATAAAAGGTGGGTCAGGTTATCCGCCGGGATTTGGGTCACATCAAAGCTTCGGCCGTATATGCCCCACTCGACAAAATAAGCACCCACCACGGTATTGGGGTCAGTGTCATACTTTTTGTTATTGGGATTGACGTTCAGCTTGAGTGGTTCCAGGTGCCCGCCATCGGTATCCGCAATTACGATGGGCTTACTGGCAGAGGTGGCGCAGCCCGACGCATCACACAATGCAATGCGCAATTCATGCCGCCCTGATTTATGATAGGGGAAGCGGATCACCCCACTGGTGGTACCTTTCGCCAGCGGCCCTTCATTAACCACCTCGTCATCAAAGTACACTTTGTAACTGTCACCCCCTTTTCCCGACCAGGCATTCCATTCGATAGCGATATCCACTACCTCTTTGGCCTGGATCAGCTGTTTGTAGGAGCCTCTGCCATATATGTTCACATCAACAAAGGAGTAGTTTTGTGGTTTCCAGTTGATGCTCGGGGTTGATGGTGCAGCGACTGCTGTCGCTACCGATAAAGCTGACGCGACCGCAGCCGCACTGATCAAATAGTTAAACATGTTTTTTCCTCGTTCGTTGTTATAGTTTTTGCCACACGCTGTGCTTGCCAGGTTGCTGGCCTCGGGTCCACCAGCGGGCCTGATAACGTTGACCCTGGTAACGCACAACGGCACCACCGGTATAAGCCACGGAGGCTTGCCATTGGTCCTTTGGTTCAGAAGGTGATGCTATGCGCTCCCAGGCATGGCTATTGTCCGGGCGCTGTCCGCGAACCCACCATTTGGCGCGATATTGACTGCCGTTAAAGCTGACAATGTCTCCGCCGGTATAGACCTTATCCGCCTGCCAGGTATCACTATCGGGGGGCGTCGGGGTGTCATTTTGGTTGGTCACGGCAATGACCACATTGACTGAGGTGCTAAGTTGCCCGTCGGAAACCGTAACTTTGCCGCTAAATTGCGTGTCTTTATCTACCTGTGGGGCCGTGACTGTAATGGTTGCGCCGTCGCCGGTGTAACTGATCTGGGCAGGCAACTGCCAGTCGAAATCCAGTCTGCTTTGCTGGTCATCAAAGGCATGCACATGCAAATGTGCGCTTTGTCCTTCTTGCACCGTCAATACGGCCGGGGTATGCACTGTGGGTGGTGTATTCACGGGCCTGGCAACCACACTAAGATTAAAGGTATGCGCCTGATCGCTCACAAAAACCTGATTGCCCGCCAGGTTCGTTGCATCAAAGTGAATATTGCCGTGCGCATCCTGCACCCCAATTCGGATCAGTGCAGCGAATGCTTCATTGAGCTGAGTCGCAAAATACGCTGGCCAGTCGGCAAGGCGTTGCTCAGAAATGGTGAGTTTTTCCTGAATAAGTTCTTTGCCGTTGCCGTCGAACGCCCGCAGCCAGACCGTATCGCCTATATTGACCGTCTGCCCCTGACGCAGATAATACCCTGCGCTGTGCCAGCTTTGTGGCGGTTGGGGTTCAGCGTCTCTGATGAGCGTAATATCACTACAGTTATAAAAACCTTCTCCGACTACATCATCCCGTTGCCAGCGACTGTACAGGACAGCATCGCCCGAAAACTTGTCAGGAATGGCCACAGTCATCTCGTAGTAACGTTTACCGTCGGGTGCCATAAAAAAGTCGACATTGCCATGGCTTTGCACCAGCTCCAGATCAGCCCAGCTGAGCGCTTTGTTTTCAAAATCAACGCCCGGCTTGGTCAAATAGAACTGCCAAAAGCTCGGGTTGTGTGGCGTTGTGGCGCGATAACGGATTTTGATTTGCCCCTGACCATCGACCGTCACAGGGGTTTTCTGCCAGTCTTTTGAGGGTAAACCCATGCCGGCTTTATTTTTATCGCCGGCATGGCATAAAGTCCCATCGGGAATATTCGCCTCAACCGCGCTTTGATCGTTAAACTCTGCTGTATTGGCAGCGAATTCATGCTTCTGGATAAACTGTACATGGCCGGATTTCAAAAATGCGGCACGGCAGGCTGCATTGGGGATTTTGGAACCATCTTTTGGCCACCAAAACCCGCCCTGCTCCTGACAAATCGCCTGACGGGCCTTGGGAAAGTCCATATAGCCATGCGCTAATGCCTGATTTGCAGCAGCAAAGCTTATCCCCACGGCGAGAGCCGATAGGGTTTTATTATATTTCATAGGGTTATCTCCTGCGGTGGCAGCTATGCCACCGCTATTTATTGAGGATTACAGCGAGCAAACCTGCTGCCAGGCACCACCATTGGACGGTGTAGCATTGGTCCACCACTTTGCTTTGTAGACGTAACCGTTGTGGATCAGCATATCGCCACCGAGCGCATGGCTTGGTGTACCGGCCCAGTTGGTGCGCGGCCACTGTGGGTAATGATTGATATTACTCAGCTCAACTCCCTCGCACAGCGTGCCGGATGGAGGGTTACCACCAGAGGTGTCGTCCGACTTTTTCGCTACAGGCAACTGAGGATATTCGCTACTGAAGGCGTATTGTTTGCCGTTTTTTTCGATAACAAAGTTAACGGGTCCCGTGATCGGCATGTAATACATCACCTGGGCATTCACGGTCTCTCCCGGCTTGAATGACTGCAGCTGGCCACCCCACTCGTTTTTCAGGGTAATTGAGAAACGATGGAATGCGTTGTCAAAGCCACCTATGTTGTTACCACGTACATTGCTGGCATCATGCTCTACTTTCATGCCCAGCTTTTTACGGGCATTCCAGTTGGACTTGAAAATCGCAGAGGTTGAGACAGGTACATTGAAGCTGATGGTTGCCCCGCTCAGGTCCAGCTCCGAGTGGTTAGTGAACGCGAATGTGGGTCTGATCGGGTAGTTCTGATCGCCAACTGGGAAGTTTTTGGCGTTAAAGCGAATATCAACCGCTGACTCAGGCACAACAAATTCTGCATCACCTTGTGCCGTTGCGTAGTCTGTGCCACTTTGATTGAAGGTGTTGTAAGCAAGGCTGGTCATGGTTGACCCCATGAAGTACTCACCTTTATCCGCATGGTAGTCAAAGTCGCCGGCCAGCTCCCAGAACATCACGCCACCCAGGCCTTTTTCAACCACATAATTGAGCTTAGTCTGCATGGATTCGGTATCTTCCATCGACAGGAAGACTTTTTTCTGCGCATTGTACAGCCAGGGCGCGACAGCGATGTCATCGTAATGCCGCACATAGTCACCCCGCAGCACATCATCCGGATCTGTAGCAGGCGTCAAGCCATAGCCAGCCAGATAACTCGGATTAATACCATGTTGCAGATTTTTTGCATGCCATAAGGGGTTCGACCCCGCAGCGACTTCCTGACCATTTTCAATGTCATGCCAGAGGTTGTCGATGCCAATGGCGCCGTTGCCACATTTGTTTTTCTCGCCAATCCCCGTTCCTTTCGGGCAGGCGTTTTGGTCTGGCAGAGGTGCTCTACCCCAGAGGCCGTTTTCACCGCCACGTACATCTTTAAAGCCTCGGGTGTAATAAGGGATACCTATGTTGATCCGCCCCGCAGGCAATGCGCCTCTGAAATAATTCACGGCCCAGTCTGTGTTTAGATAGCCAATTCCCCCAAACTCTCTGGTACCATAGACATTCCAGGTTTTCAGCTCGGTGTCTTTACCCGTGTCATACAAAGGCGCGTTATGGCCGACATGGTCATTCCAGGCGCCGTGCAGGTCGTAACTCATGATGTTCACAAAGTCGAGATATTGCGCGGTCTGGAACGTTTCCATACCTCTGAGTAAGTAGCCCGAAGAAGGAGACGCTATGGTCAGCATATAGTGCTTACCATCCTGCTCGCCTGCTTTATCCAGTGCTTCACGCAGGGACTTCATCAGCACCTGATAAGACTGATTCAGGCCAGCGCGGCGTTGGTTGCTGATCTCGAAATCCTCAGGATGGCCCGAGTCTTTCATCGAGGACGGGTATTCGTAGTCAATGTCCAGACCATCAAACCCGTACTGACGTAAGAAGGCCACAGAGCTGGCAACAAAGGCATTTATTCCGTCATGATTAACACTGCCATCGGCGTGGGTGGTCATAGTGTAAAACCCGCCACTGTTGACGCGCTTACCGGTTTCATCGAAGTAACCGCCCGTCTCAGCCCAGCCGCCAACAGAGATCATGGTTTTGACGTGTGGATACTGCTTTTTGTAACGATTTAATAAGTTAAAGTGACCGGTATAGGGCAGACTTGGATCCATTTCGGCGCCTGCCTTGCCTGGCCAGGTCATATTGGTTGCCGCATTGCCCTGTGCTTTCGGGTCGCCAATACTTAGCTCATTCTGGCTATTTACATGGGCAAAGGCATAGTTAATGTGGGTGATCTTGTCCCATGGAATATCATTGACCAGATAGCTTGGCTGATTATTTTTACCATGACGCCAGCTGGTAAAATAACCAATCACACGCCGTGGATGATCTGCCCCCATTTTCTCCCGACCTTCGCTATCGTAGACATCACAATAAGCACTGGTTACGCCTGGTGTACGATATAGTCCGGCAGGCAAACAATCCAGCTGACTGGTTTTATCGTCACCAGGCGCTTTCACAATGAAAGTACGCGTTATTGTTTCTGACACCAGGCCATGCTCGTCCGTTGCCTGCAAAGTAAACTCATGACGCCCGGCAAAGGCTGCCGACCAGTTATAATGCGCTTCAGTCAGATCTGTGCGCTTCACCTCTTTGCCATTGTGTGTCAACGCCTGCGTTATGCGATCATTTTCTTTATCATGACTTCGCAGCGTCAGGCGAACCTGACTGCCCACTTCAAGCTCACTGGGCAACTCGGCTGTCAGGCGTGCAACCGGCGCGGTGTTTTTATCTTCAGGCGGTAACGCGTTCACCACGACTGTCCGCCTGGTCGATACGGATTTTGCCCCGTCGTCATCAATGGCCACCGCATGAAACAGGTGTTCCCCTGCGCGTGCTTTCCAGTTAAGTACATAGGGGGCTTCATCCAGCACTTTGACCAGGGTGTCATTGTGATAAGCCAAAACCTGCTTGATCACACCATCACTGTCACTCGCTTCAAAAACGAACTGGATCTGTTCGCCTTCGCTTACATTTATCTCATCCTGCGGCTGAGCGATATCAATAACCGGTGACTGATTGGGTAGCTCAGTGCCACGACATTCACCCAGCTTGCGCCATTCCTGCCACTGCCCGGAGCGAAGCTTAGGTGATGAACGATTCCACCAATTTGCCCGATAAGCTATGTTATCTTGTTGCACTTGCTGGCCGGACGTATACACCTGACCGGCTTGCCACAGAGGCAGCCCACTACACTCCACCGCCGCACTGGCGTTGTATGCCGTTAATGCCAGCGCTATTGCACTGAGTTTAACAGCAGGTTTTATTATGTTAACTAGTTGCATAAATGCACCCTCACTTGTTTTTATTTTTAACCTGACATCAATGGAAAATGAGTTTGTTTCCATTTCGGTCCAGGCGAATGCAGTGTATCGTTCCAAAAACACATAACAAGTGACTGGTTATAAATAATAATCTAGTACATTTTTACTTTTACTCAACCACTCCCGTGAATACACAAAACATATATATTTATGATATTTATAGAGATTATTTATTTGTTGCATTTATATGAATGCTGGATTATTTGGAAACCCCTATTTTGTATCGTATATTTTACAATAGAAACTGGTAAGAACAGCCGTAAGGATGACTGAAACTCCCAAAACCAGCACTTTTCACCTAAATAAAAATAGGTTCACAGGCAGAGTTTGGTGCTATGAAACAGTATTCACGCCTATCTAAATGCCTTTTATGTACCCGCAAAAGCGCACAAGAGTTCGCATCTCAGCGATCAAGTTACAAAATACTTAGATGAATACAGACAGACTAGCCTTAAGATGGCCGCTGGGGATCTCGACAAAGCGAGCGTTATAGAAACAAGCTTAGTAATCTGAATAAACAGTTCTGGTTGTTACGAACACCAATGGGACATGAGGCTTTAAAAAACCAATAGCAGGAGGTGATGGTGGCGAAAACCCGGGGCATGGCACATTGTACATGCCCCAAAAATGCTTAAATCTTACGTCTGCGGCGCACCCACAGCAGCGGTAACGCGAACAAAGATAACCAGCTCAGCGAAGCGGATTGACGTTCATAAGTCTCTACTTCCGGCGCAACACACTGATCTAGCTCTGTGCTGCCTGTCTTAGTCAATACCACAGGCACCGTAACGGATTCTGACGCTTCGTCGCCATTGGAATCTTTATCCACATTGCCAAACGAGTCTAACTTAGTCACTGTTTTAGTTGCAACTGCATAGATCGTATTGTCATCTGTGATACGGATGGCTTCGGCAATGGTATAAGGGAATTCATCACTTTTACAAGGTAATAAATCGTTGATGTTAGTTAGCTTTTCATCACCAATCTTGTACAAGAAGGCTTCACTGCGGGAATTAGAGACGTTTTTCTCAGTCTCGCCCTGGCCAACCATGTAACCGGCATTGTTAATGTCTCTGACATAGGTGTCTGAACCACTGAAGTAATTGGGGATTTCCACCAGTTTTTTGTCATTCATATCGTAGTAAAAACCAGTCACCTCGAACAGGGAACTCTGATTTTGTCGACCAACGTACCCGGCAATCACATTACTGTCGTTGATATCTAAGGCATTACCAGTTTGATAAAAATCGTCATGCGCGCGTAGGGTAAAAAATTGCCCGTCCTGATAGTAACCTGGCTCTTCATAGGCTTTCAGACTATCGTCAACCCTGATTCTGGATTTGCCCACGGCAATACCCGACTTGTTGATGGCAAACGCTGAGCTATAGAACGGGTTGTTTTCATCGTCTTTGCGTTCCAGACCAATACCCAGGTTTTTTGTTTCAATAACGTTGAAATCTTTATCCAGCGTCCATTGATAGGCACGCAAATCATAGACACCCCGCCCTTGACGCCAGATACAAACCGCTTCAGGTTCATCTTTGTTATCACAGTTGTCGGTAATGGATGTCTGGCTGTTCTCCGGTAAGCCCACTGATGCCTGGCCCACTACCAGATAGTTGCCTTCATCGGTCAGAGTAATATCTGTCGCAATGCTGTAGCCACCATATTCAGTGAACTCAGGCTCCAGTGTAACACGCTTACCACCTGGAGATATCACTAACCCACGCGCATGCCAGTCACGAACAAAGTAAGTTTTCTCTTCACTTTCTCCTTCAGGTGTAAAAGTGATCTTTTTATAAGGCGCAGATCCCCAGCCAACCACAGTGCCATCTGCCGCTATGGCGGTTATCGAATTGCTGACGGAGCGTGTCAGACCCGCATAGTCCGGGGATTCAACATCGAATAGGTCGATCAAGTTGACACTTGTACCCGTAAACTCAAACCCGGCTGCCGAACTGATCTTTTGGAATTCTGCACTGCCACTTTGCGTTCCCGAAGACAAGTAACCCAACATAAAATTATGCGCTTCTGCATCGGTTGCCAGAGCATCACCATTCTCAATTTCATCCAGGGTAAAAGTGATGGTTTCGTCTCTGTCCTCTAAGACCCTTTTATAAGTATCGTAATAGTTGGTGATCGAACTGTCTTGAAAATCGATATAACTAATGTCGACTGGCAGATTATATAGTCCCGTCACGCGACCAATGGCTTCACCGCTTTCATTGGCATCAGTGACATAATGCATTTTGCCTATGTCGCTGGTCGGTAATTCAGTGAGTTTGTAGGTCGCGGCAATCGCCTGACCAGATAGGCCGAAAATAATGCTGGCGGCCATAAGTGAATATTTCATTTCAATCCTTACTACTGATTCTGTAATGCTTCTAATTCTTCCCAACGCTCAAACGCGGCTTCAAGCTTGGACTCAAGGTCAGCCAATTGGTTCAACGCGGTTTGGGTCGTTTCAGGATCTTGCTTGAAAAACTCCGGTGAATTCACCAGGTTTTGCTGCTCTTCCAGCTCGTTTTCCAGAGCCTCTACTTTACCCGGCAATGCTTCCAGTTCAAGCTTTAATTTGTAGCTTAACTTGCCGGATTTGTTTTTATTGGCCGATTTTTTGTTTTCACTCGCCTGCTGTTTCTCTTTGTCCAGCTTTTCGAGCGCTTTTTGCTGCTCCTGGCGCTGTGTCCGATATGCTTCAAAATCGCTAAAACCGCCGACAATCTCAGTTACTTTACCATTACCTTCAAATGCCCACACACTGTTACAGGTATTGTCGATAAACTCCCGGTCGTGGCTGACAATCAGGATAGTTCCCTGATACTGGTTGATGATCTCTTCCAGCAATTCCAGGGTTTCGATATCCAGGTCATTGGTCGGCTCATCCAGCACCAATACATTTGAAGGTTTAAGGAATAGCTTGGCCAGCAGCAGACGGTTCTTCTCTCCGCCGGACAAGGCCTTAACCGGGGTACGCGCTCGCGCTGGCGGGAATAAAAAGTCTTGCAGATAACCCAGGACATGGCGGCTTCGGCCCCCCATTTGTACTTCCTGCTTGCCTTCGGCAACGTTGTCCTGAACGGTCTTTTCCTCATCCAGTTTTTCACGATACTGGTCGAAATAGGCCACTTCAAGGTTAACGCCCTGCTTCACTTTGCCGTTATCCGGTGCAATATCACCAAATAAAATTTTCAGTAAAGTGGTTTTGCCAACGCCGTTGGGGCCAATGAGACCAACCCGATCGCCGCGCATGACCAGCGTCGAAAAGTCATCCACAATACGCTTATCTTTAAAGGCATGACCAATATGTTGTGCCTCGAAGACCAACTTGCCAGAACGCTCAGCTGATTCAATGTTAAAGTCTGTTTTGCCGACTTGCTCCACACGCTGCTTACGCTCAACCCGCAGTGTTTTGAGTGCTCTGACTCGTCCTTCGTTACGTGTGCGCCGTGCCTTGATCCCTTGTCGGATCCAGGCTTCTTCTTCAGCTAGTTTTTTGTCAAATAAGGCATTTTGTGCCTCTTCAACTTTCAGATCGTGCGCCTTTTGCTCCAGATACTTGGCATAATCGCCCGGGTAAGAGATAAGCTTACCGCGATCCAAATCAAGAATACGCGTTGCAACACCGCGAATAAATGCCCGGTCGTGGGAGATAAAAACAATGCCGCCTTTGAACTCTTTTAAGAACTGCTCCAGCCACTCGACGCTGCTCATATCCAGGTGGTTAGTTGGTTCATCCAGCAGTAATAAGTCCGGGTCACTCACCAACGCCTTCGCCAAAGCCACTTTACGCAGCCAGCCTCCGGAGAGTTTCTCCAGCTTCATGTTGGCACTCAGTTGCAATTGGGTCAGTACCAGCTTAATACGGCTTTCAAAACGCCACGCATCTTTCGCTTCAATGTCTGCAGATAAACGCTCCAGACGACTAAGCAAACTGCTTGAATGATCCGTTTGCAGCGCTTCACTGACATGATGATAATCAATCAACAGCTGGGCAATATCTGGCAGGCCACCGGCGACATAATCGAATACACTGCCCTGTGCGCCCTTTGGCGGATCTTGCTCGAGCCGCGATACTTTCAGTCCCGATACCCGGTTAATTTCACCATCGTCGAGCTGAACCTGCCCGTCCAGAACCTTGAGCAGGGTTGATTTACCGGCACCATTGCGCCCGACAATACAGACCCGCTCTCCGGCTTCAATGACCGCATCCGCCTGATCTAACAAAGGGTGAGTACCAAAAGCCAGTTGGGCCCTTGCAATTCTGATTAAATCCATCTTACTTTAACAACTCTTTTATATCTTGTTCTGTGAAGGGCCAGAACAAAGTTCTGGCACTGTCTGTTGACTTAAGTACGGGAATTGACGTCTGATAGTCAGCCATCAGCTGAGGGTCGTCCACAATATCCTGATGCACTACAGCGTCGCTGTCGACACAACGTAGCACCAATTCGTGAGCTTGCTCGCAAAGGTGACAGCCGTCAGTATAAAACAGGGTAAGCTTAGCCATGGGTGATCAACCAACTATTGTGAATTTGCTTGTTGCGCTTGAAATCCGGTGACAAAGTTTGCTCTGACACGTTTTCAGCCTTGAGCCCAAGCCCCATGAGACCAACTTCATCCATTTTAAAGCCCCGTTTATTATTGGAGAACAACAAGGTGCCACCCGGGCTGAGGATTTTTTTCACCCATCCCAGTAGCTGGATATGGTCGCGCTGCACATCAAATACGTCTTTCATACGTTTTGAATTGGAAAACGTTGGCGGGTCAAGGAAGATCAAATCATATTGACCCTGCGCGTGCTCAAGCCACTTAAGACAATCTGCCTGCTCAAATCTGAATCGTGGGTTACGCAACTCGTTTAACGCGAAGTTCTCTTCTGCCCACTTCAGGTAAGTTTTAGACATATCGACGGTAGTCACTGCTTTTGCGCCACCGAGTGCCGCATGGACCGACGCACTGCCGGTATACGCAAACAAGTTCAGTACACGCTTGTTCTTGGCATTTTGCTGAATATAGCGTCTGGCCAGTCGGTGATCTAAGAACAATCCTGTATCAAGATAGTCGAACAAGTTAACTTTGAACTTGGCGCCAAACTCTTCAACCACTTGCACCCGGTTTTGCTTGCTAAGTGCATTGTATTGTTCCTGACCTTTTTGCTTTTTACGTACCTTAACTGCGATATCTGAAGGGTCGATATCCAGCGTTTCCGCAGTCAGCGTGATAACATCCTGAAGGCGTTTGTTCGCGACTAATTCATCAATTTCTTTCGGTGCGGCATATTCAAATACCACGGCACTGTCACCGTAGACATCCACCGCCACATTATATTCAGGAATGTCGGCATCATACACACGATACGCCTGCACCAGCTCTTTTTTGAGCCAGCTTTTCAGAGCTTGCTTGTTCTTTTTAACCCGGTTGGCAAATGCCCGTGATTGTTCAAAATGCAGCGCGCCGGTCTGTTCATTTTGTGCCACCTGACGCTCGTCCATATCGTACAGATAAAGAGCAACATCGAGCGGACCGTTTTTAAATTTATAACGCTTTTTCGAGGACAGTTTGAGGGTTTTAAATAGTGCCTCATCTGTGCCGAGCAAAGCCACAGACCAGTCTTTATAATGCTTTTTGAATCGCTCCCCCATACCCCGGTACAGGCTAATTAACTCCGCCATAGAGCCTAAGCGCTCACCATAAGGCAAGTTGCTGAGCAATGTGCCCGGGCGCTTGGCAACGCAAGTCAGCTGGCTGGCATCCCCTTCATTAAAACGGATGTATTGTTCAAGCCCGGCGCGTTTGGCGTTGCCTATCGCGGTTTCAAGTACCTGAGCATCAATGTCCTGGCCGATGATCCACAAGGGTTTGTCCAGCTGAGCCTGTTTTAACTCGCTTTTCAGCTCTTTAAATTTGGCATCACGAAACCCTGGCAGGCGCTTAAAGGCAAAGTCTTTGTTTATATTGGCAGGCAGGTTCAGCGCCATGCTGGCCGCTTCTATCAGCAAAGTACCGGAGCCACAGCATGGGTCAAACAAAGGTTTAGCGGTATCATTCAGCCAACCACTGCGCTGCACCAATGCCGCTGCCAGGTTTTCCCGGATCGGTGCCCGGCCTTGTTTGGTACGATACCCTCTGTCTGACAGACGTGGACCAGAATAGTCAATATAAAGGGCAATTTTTTCCTTATTGAGTTTAGCTATTACGCGTACATTGGCGTCTTGCTTATCGACAGATGGGCGTTGCTCGTATAGATCCTGAAAATAATCGACAATGGCGTCTTTGATCACCAAACCGGAAAACTGCGTGTTTTTCAGCTCCCGATTGGTACCATTGAATTCAACCGCAAATGTTTGCTTAGGACCAAACCACTCCTGCCAGCCCTGAAAACGCGCGAACTTGTATAAGTCATCTTTGTTGTTGATGTTTTCGTGCTCATCAATCAGCATCATGACGCGCGTTGCAAAGCGTGTGGTCATACAGAATTTCTGCACTGCCAGACTATCCGCAGTAAAGCGGACCGAGCCAACACTTTGTTTGACAACTTCCAGTCCCTGAGACTGAAGTTCTTCAAGCAACAGGTTTTCAATTCCGATGGACGTTAAGGCGATAAACTGCAATGTAAATACTCAATAATTTCAATTGCAGCGAGTATAACACAGCAAGTAGCAGACTGGGATATCAGAGTGGCAGCTGGCCCTTTAGCTCAGCAATCAAAACCTGCTGACTGAAATGAGCATCAGGCCGTCTGAGTTTGCTTGTGTACCTGAATGAGAGGGTGTACCCTGTCGTTAAGGACTTTGATTGCCTGGAACTGCTCCAGCTCTATGTTTTCATCCAGCATAAAGCCTTGTGTCAGATTAATACACAGGCTGGTCTCATGATTGTGATCAACAATCAGGAATTCACCGGACTGACATCTTGACTGCAACGTGACAACAGCTTCACACAAAGGCTGACCGCCCGTGTAACAACTGAAAAACCAGCTTTTGGCCTGAACAGGAAGTAGGTGAAATTTTGCGGCCGTGGCATTGAGTGCAATTTGGCAACACTGAGGCTCAGACCAGACTTTAAACCCAAGCAAATAATCATAAACATTACGATAAAACGCAGCTTCATCGACGCTCAAGTCGATACTGTGCAGAGAGTCTTCCGTTAGCTGCCTGAGACGAAAAGGCGTACACAACTGGAGGTCTTCACCCAAATCCACAAGCAGTCTGTTTCTGTGGCTACATCTTATCCACCGCCACTCTTTGGATGCTTGCAAAACTGACCTCCCGATATCAATGTGTTATGCACCTATGACCTGACCAGAAGTATATCGCGAAATATCACAGTGTGAAAATATTTGTAATAACAAATTGTTTTAGATCATTGCGTTATATAAATGATCTTTATAAGGAAAAAACGATCATTGTGACGTTACAATGATCGTTTAATCAATGTGTGTTTAAATGGCGGTGAAATTACAAAGCAATTACATTCATATTCAGTAGCTTATAAAACCGCCAGTTAGATCTCAGTGATGATCTTTTTGATCAACTGAGGACCTTCATAGATAAAACCGGTGTAAACCTGAACCAAATCGGCACCGGCATTGAGCTTTTCTTTTGCCGCAGCAGCGCTGTCGATCCCACCTACGCCTATAATGGGCAGTTTGCCCTCTGTCATACGTTTTAGCTCACTCACAACCTGTGTCGACTTTTCACGTACCGGACGACCCGACAAACCGCCTGCTTCTTCTGCATGTGCCAGACCTTTTACCGCTTCTCGCGACAGTGTAGTATTGGTGGCAATGACGCCATCAATCCGATTATTGACTAATGACTCGGCAATTTGTTGCAACTGAACCGCATCCACATCCGGCGCGATCTTCACCAGCATAGGCACTGACTTTTTGTGTTTCTCTATCAGGTCAACCTGCTCATTTTTCAGGCTCTGGAGCAGGTCGTCCAGCGCTTCACCATATTGTAAATCGCGTAATCCTGGTGTATTGGGTGAGGAAATATTGACGGTAATATAAGACGCATGCTCAAACACTTTACGCATACAGTGGATATAGTCATCTTTACCCTGCTCGTTCGGTGTGTCTTTGTTCTTACCGATATTAATACCCAGGATACCGCTGTACCGGGCCGCCTTAACATTCGCAACCAGGTTATCGACCCCTTTGTTATTAAAACCCATGCGGTTAATAATGGCATTGGCTTCTGGCAAGCGGAATATCCTAGGTTTATCATTACCTGCCTGAGGTTTAGGTGTAACCGTACCCACTTCAATAAAGCCAAAGCCCATCTGGCTGAACGCATCAATACATTCTGCATTTTTGTCGAGTCCCGCAGCTAACCCCACCGGGTTGTCAAACTCCAGGCCAAGGAAAGTAACCGGTTTCTTTGGAAGTGACTGTGACCAGGCCATACTTAATGGGGTGTTCGCGAAGCGGCGTAAATTTCCGAGCGCAAAATCATGAGCCCACTCGGCATCTTTACTGAACATATAACGACGCGCTAAATCATAAAACATGGAGACTCCTTAAGTTCCTAGTAACGTATGACACCACTGCGCATTCATGCGTAACCAGCTTGGAGGATAAAATCTGCCGCTAACTGCGTTAAAAATTTTTCGTTTAGTTCCCTAAACAGCAAAATTTTTACCTGGTTCTCACCGAGATTTTCTTACCTCAAAATTAGCTACTTAATGAAGCGACTTAGTATCAATTTCAAATCTGAGATAAAAAAATACCCCAGCAAAGCCGGGGTATTTTAACGGGTTATTTTCTATTTGGAAGTGTCACAGTTGTGACTCAACAGCATCAGCTCACGTAATGCCACTGAGAACTTCGCAAAGTCGTGACTCTGTGACGTCTTGAACTCAGCTAGCATTTGCTGCCAGCGCAGTAACAAGGTTGACTGATTTTCCATCCACTGGTTGATCAGTGAATCTACATCGTGGTCATCCCCTTCAAAGCTGTTCAAGACAACTTCAGACAGTGCACGTTGCTGCCAGTCCAGCTCTTCACGATAAGATGCACGTGCCAGCGCCTGCCAGTGGTTCGCTACAGGTTGTGCCGTGATCTGATCCAGGAACCAGTGCAGTCCCATGTTAGCGCCCAACTTGAAGTAAGTGTTAGACACTACATCAATAGCGCGGCCAGAATTCGCAGCTACTTCTGCCAGATCCATGACAGAGAACAAGCTAGACAGAGACACAATGCGCATCGCGATTTGCTCAGGTACACCCTGTGCAATCAATGCATCGGCTTTTTCTGCCAGGCGAGCCCCCTCTTCCTCAACCATGTAGTTGTTCAGGTTCTTACTCAAATCGGCAAAGGTTGGCGCAAAGAACGCAATGGTCTCTTCAATCGTCATGCCTTTGTTGCGATGACGCAGGAACCAACGCGTTGTACGACGAACAGTACGACGCAGTTGGTACAACATTTCAGTCTGAACCGCTGATGGAATATGGTTATCCAGTGCCGCAATTGACTGCCAGGTGTCCTTCATTTCAAAGATTTCGCTGGCAATTGAGTAACACAACGCAATCTCAGCTTCCGTTGCTCCTGTTTCTTCATGCATACGAACCATGAAGTTCAGACCCATGTCATTAACGATGTTATTGGCCAGTTTAGTCGCAATAATTTCTTTACGCAGTGGGTGGTTATCCATCGCCGCGTTAAAGCGCTCACGCAGTGGCACCGGGAATGAATTTACCAACAGCTGGCGATAATATGGGTTTTCTGAAATCTCATCGACAACCAGTGATTCTTTCAACACCATTTTAGAGTAAGAAACCAGTACAGAAAGCTCTGGACGAGTCAGATCTGAACCTGCCGCTGCACGCTCTGCTAACTCTTCATCGGTTGGTAGAAACTCAATGGTACGGTCCAGTTTGCCTTCTTTCTCCAGTGCATGGATAAAGCGGATCTTCTCTTTCAGTGTTGCCGGGCCCTTTGACTTAGTGATAGACAAAGTATGTGTTTGACGGTAACAGTCCGCCAGCACCAGTTCAGACACTTCGTCCGTCATGGCATACAGTAATTCATCACGCTGCTTCTTGGTCAGGTCACCTTCAGCTACCAAGCCATTTAGCAGGATCTTGATGTTTACCTCGTTATCTGAACACGCCACACCACCTACGTTATCAATGAAGTCGGTGTTAATGCGCCCGCCTTTCTCGGCAAACTCGATACGACCCAGTTGCGTTGCACCCAGGTTACCACCTTCACCAAATATTTTTGCACCCAGCTCTGAACCATCTATGCGTAAACCATCGTTCGCGCGGTCGCCTACGTCTGCATTGGATTCAGACTTAGCTTTAATGTAAGTGCCGATACCACCGTTCCACAGCAGGTCAGCTGGCATCTTAAGCAAGGCTTTAATTAACTCGTTAGGAGTCATGCTGGCTTTTTTGGTGCCCAGCATCTTCTTCATCTCAGCAGTCAGGTTAATTGACTTAGCAGCACGCGAGAATACACCACCGCCCTCAGAGATCAGCTCTTTGTTATAATCTTCCCAGCTTGAGCGTGGCAGATTAAACAAACGTTCGCGTTCTACATACGAACTTGCTGCATCCGGATTCGGGTCGATGAAAATGTGCATGTGGTTAAAGGCTGCCTGCAGGCGAATATGCTTAGACAGCAACATACCATTACCAAATACGTCACCACCCATGTCACCGATACCAACCGCTGTGAAGTCTGTGGTCTGACAGTCGATGTCCATTTCACGGAAATGACGTTTAACCGACTCCCACGCACCTTTCGCAGTGATACCCATTTTCTTATGGTCATAACCAATTGAACCACCTGAGGCAAATGCATCACCCAGCCAGAAGTTGTACTCATCCGCGATGCCATTCGCGATATCAGAGAAAGTTGCAGTGCCTTTATCGGCAGCAACCACCAGATACGGGTCATCTTCATCATGACGCACAACATCTACCGGTGGCACAATTTCACCGTGGACAATGTTGTCTGTGATGTCCAATAAACCACGAATAAACATCTTGTAGCACGCTTGTCCTTCTTTGAAGAAAGCTTCACGGTCACTTGGCAGTTGCTTACAAACGAATCCGCCTTTTGACCCAACCGGTACAATAACTGTATTCTTAACCTGCTGTGCCTTAACCAGGCCCAGAACCTCAGTACGGAAATCTTCACGGCGGTCAGACCAGCGCAAGCCACCACGAGCGACTTTACCGCCACGTAAATGCACACCTTCTACGCGCGGAGAGTAGACGAAGATCTCGTATGCCGGTAATGGCAAAGGCATGTCAGGGATCGCCCGAGGATTGACCTTGAATGAAACATAAGACTTGTTGCTGTCGTCCGCTTCTTTTTGATAGAAGTTAGTACGCAGTGTGGCATTGATCATATCAACGTACATGCGAATGATGCGATCGTCATCCAGGTTAGCAACATTTTCCAGTTCCAGATAGATCTTCTCAATCAGCTTGTCCAGCGTCTTCTGCGTCGCTTTCTTCGCAGGAGAGAATTTCTTCACAAACAGCTCGACGATTTGCGCTGCAATGTGCGGATAGTGCTCAAAGGTATTTTCGATATAAGATTGCGAGAATGTCACGCCAATCTGACGCATATATTTAGCGTATGCACGCAAAATAGACGCTTCACGACCCGTCATGCCTCCTAACAACACCATGCGGTTGAAGCCATCGCTTTCCAGACGGTTGTTCCACACATTAGTCAGTGCGGCGCGAAAACGTGCCGACACTTTATCGAAATCAGCAATGCCTTTGGAATCGATCATCATGGAGAAGTCCATGATCCAGTTTACCTGGCCGTCGCTGGTTTTGATTGCGTAAGGCGTTTCACCAATGACGCGCAGACCGAAATTTTCCAGCATCGGCATGACGTCTGACAAATGAATGGGAACATCTTTGTGGAACAGGCTCAGACGAACGATTTCGCTGTTTGCTTCTTCCTGAGGACGGTAAAAAAGCATTTCCAGCTTTTTCTCATCACTTAGTTGCTCAAGCTTTTCAATGTCTACCACCGCTGCACTCGGTAGAACCTGATCTTTATATGAGTGTGGGAATGCATTAGCATACTTACGGTTTAGCTCATTGCCACGGGATTCACCAGTGCTGCCAAGCAAGGCTGACTGTAGTTTATCTTCCCAAGTGCGTGCGGCTTCTGCCAGGTTATTTTCGATGTCTTTCACGTTGTACTTAATACTGTTGTCTGCCACACGCACGATGTAATGCGTTCTCGCCAGTGTGGACTCTGAGAAAAAGGTCGTAAACTCAACTTTTTCATTGGACTTAAATGCATCTGCCAATAACTTTTGAGTTTCACGACGTAGTGCCGTGTTATAGCGTTCACGTGGTACGTAAACCATACAAGAGAAGAAGCGCCCGTATACATCACGGCGAACGAACAGACGACACATGTCGCGTTCCTGAATTTGCAATACGCCAGTCGCAACTTCTAATAACTCGGCTTCACGGGCCTGTACCAACTCATCACGCGGATAGGTTTCCAGTAAATTCAATACTGCCTTATAAGCGTGGGTACCTTCTGCAAAATCACACTGCTCCATAATGCGCTGGATTTTGCTCTTGAGAACAGGCACATCGGCTGCACTATTGTTGTAGAAGCTTGATGAGAACAACCCAATGAAACGATCTTCGCCGATCACATTGCCCTGTTCGTCAAAGCGTTTGATGCCCACATAATCAATATAAGCCGGGCGATGAACACGAGACAGGGAGTTAGTCTTAGTTAATATCAGCAGGTTTTTGCTGCGTGCTTCTTTACGGGCAACTTCCGGTAGCTCTGACAGCAAACGACCGCCATCATGGCTGGAGTTTTTCATCAAACCCAGGCTTGTGTCTGGCACTGCGCGCAGTTCGTGGTCCCCTTGTACAGGCACCAAGTCATACTGACGATAACCCATAAAGGTGAAGTTATCTGAAGATAGCCACTCAAGGAACTCGACCGCTTCATCAACCTCAGCCTGAGTGCAATCATGGTGGCGTGTTGGGATCTCTTTGCTGACTGCAACCAGCTTGTCGCGGATTGGCTTCCAGTCTTCAACGGCCACAGACACGTCTTTCAATACTGATTCCAGTTCCTCGGTGAACTCTTTGATTGCCTTAGCGTCGGTCTGACGATCAATCTCTATGAAAAACACAGTCTTGGTCGACGATGATTCCTGATCTGCTTTTAAATTTGAAAGCGCAGTGATCTTGTTATTACTGTCGCGCTTGATTTTAAGCGGGCTATGTAACAGTAAGTGAGACACGATGTTTTTGCGGCTAAGTGCCATGCGCACCGAGTCAACCAAAAACGGCATGTCTTTGGCGATGATCTCTACGATCGTGTGAGAGGATTGCCAGCCATCTTTGGCTACTTCAGGGTTGAAAACGCGAATAACCGCATCGTCAGTGGCATTCTTTTCCAGAGAATTCCAAAGACTCAATGCGGCTCCGTATAAGTCACTGTCGTTACGATGTGCCAAGTCCTCTTTAGACATATTGCTGTACAAGGCTTTGGCAAAAGTTTCAACGAGCGACACGTTTTCGGCATGAACTTTTTTGTGGATCAGCTTGGTGACGTTATCCAGGATAACCGATGCTGGACCTTCATTTTGTGTCATTATGTGTTCCTTAATCTATACCACCTTTGAACGGTAGATTATTTGTACAGCCATTTATTAGCGTGGAGTCATGTGAATTTTAACCTTTCTGGCGCTAATAAAAAGCCTTTTCGACGAAAACATTATAGCCTTTTCAGCCGGTTGGTCAGATATTCACTAAATATAGATATAAATGGCCGAAACCGGCCATTTATAAGCACTTTTATTCACACTTTTTTTTCTGGTCTGTCCAGATTAAGGTTCCTATTGCAGGTAATAATAAAACGGCACCCAACATATTAACCAGGAACATGAAGGTTAACAATATCCCCATATCGACCTGGAATTTGAGTGCAGAGAAAATCCAGGTGCTAACACCGATGGCCAGGGTGATACCGGTAAACAGCACCGCACTACCGCGCTCGGCCAGCGCGTTACGATACGCATAGGCAAGCGGCACGCCTTGTTTCAACTGTGTCATCATAGAAGACAGAATATAGATGCCATAATCCACACCTATACCTACCCCCAGAGCAATTACTGGCAGGGTCGATACCGTCAGACCAATTTCCAGCTTCACCATCAATGCTTGTGCCAACGTTGAGACGATATACAGTGGCAATACAACAGCGATGGTGGCGCGCACACTTCTGAAACTAATCAGGCACAATACAATCACCGCGCCATAAACGTAAATCATCATCGGCAACTGCGCCGCCGATACCGACTCGTTAGTCGCCGCCATTACACCAATAGGGCCAGATGCCAGTTTAAACTGCACTTGATCGGTGCCCTCTTCCTCAGCAAACGCCTTAATTTGCGATACCACATTATCTATGGTTTGCGCCTTGTGATCGGCCATGAAGATAATAATCGGCATCACAGAACAGTCGCCATTCAACAAGCCGGTGCTGGTTTCAACCCGGGATGTGGCCTGAACCAGCGACGCGCTGTTACGCGGCAGCGTTTGCCACTTCAGGTTCCCTTCGTTGTATCCTGCATTCACCGATTGCGCCACGGAGCTTAACGAAACAGCAGACTGGACACCAGGCAAGTTCTCCACGCGCCACTGAAAACGACTGATCCTGTCCATCGTGTCATGCTCTGTACACGCAGCCGGATAGGCTTCAACCAACACTTTGAGGATATCCGAAGAAATAGCGTAACGGTCTGAGATCAGGAAAGTATCCTGATTATAACGGGCATCTTCGTGTAGCGCTGGTGCCCCTGCATGCAGATCACCAATTTGCATGTGTTGTGACTGCCAGTATCCCAGGCCAAACAAAACGGCACTGACCAGCAGGATAACCCGAGCGACACGCTTATCGGTGGTTTTCACCAAACTTTCTCGCATCGTGGTGAACAGCTTATGGCTGAATGAATTACCATCATCAACACGGTGAATTCTGCTGGAGTTGTAGTAAGAAGCCAGTACTGGCAACAAGATCAGGTTAGTGAAAATAATCACAGCAACACCCAAACTTGCCGTAATTGCCAGCTCGCGGATAATGCCGATATCTATCGCGAGTAATGTCAAAAAGCCTACCGTGTCGGATAGCAGTGCAATTCCACCCGGAATAAGCAAAGCTTTGAAGCTCGCTTCTGCCGCTACTTTACTGCTCACACCTTCTGCCACTTTCTTACCGATCGCATTGATCATCTGTACACCATGGCTCACACCAATGGCAAAGACCAAAAACGGTACCAGGATCGACATAGGATCTAAGCCAAAACCCAATACAGTGAGCAAGCCCATTTGCCAGACAACGGCAATCAGGGAGCACATGATGGGCAAGAGAGTCAGTTTGAAGCTCTTACAGAATAACCACACCATGATAAATGTGAATAAAATTGCTACCGCAAAAAACAGCACAACGCCTTTAGCGCCATCGGCAATATCACCAGCCATTTTGGCGAAACCAATGATATGAACAGACACCTTATCTGTACTCAGTGGTTCACGAATTTCACTTTCGAGCTTTTTAGCAAATGCCAGTGTATCCAGCTTTTCCTGCGTTTGCGGATCCGTTTCCATAAGCTGGGCTGTCACCATCGCACACGAATAATCACTGGCCACCATACGGCCCACAACTTTCGCCTTTTCAATGTTTTGCTTCACAACAGCCAAACCTGCTTCATCAGCCGTGAAATTTGCAGGGATAATAGGACCGCCGGCAAAGCCGTCTTCAACGACCTCCACAAACCGTGCGCTGGGAGCAAAAATTGAGTTAACCAGTGGGCGATTGACCCCCGGAATAAAATACAGCTGGTCGTGAACGGCTTTCAGCTGAGTAAAAAATTCAGGATTAAAAATATCCCCGTCGGCATCACACACAGAAATCAGGATGCTGTTTGCACCGCCAAACTGCTTTTCGTGCTTCAGGTAAACCTGCATATACTCATGATTTAGAGGAATGTTTTTGTTGAAAGAAGCATCAAGCTGGATCTGCGTCGCGCGAAAACCTAAAAACAGGGTTGCCACAATGAAGAACAAGATCATCGCGACACGATGTCTGAAAACGACGTAAACTAGTTGGTTTAACAATGACTGCATTAGTGTTTCGCCTCTACTATCTGGATCCCTTGTTCCGTTGCCAACACCAGGTTTCCTTCAAATAAAACGCCAGCCATAATGGATTTGCCATTTTTAAGCTGCTTACTGGACAAGCCTGCGTCATTTCGTGAATGTATAACACCACTGTTTGCAAACAAATACTGTTGATTATTAACGCTTAAAACGTGATTAATCGTGGCTGTTTTGTTAAGCGCCAGGCGCTGAAACTGAGATAAGTCCGAGTTGGAGACAAAAGCATTGCCGCGTAGCCCTGCTGCAATCACCCTGCCATCCGCTGTTTTATTAATTGAGAACAGAGACCCGGCATAAAATGCGGGTATCTTGCGCCAGCTCTTTCCGGCATCATCACTGATGGCGAACAACCCCATTTCACCGGCCAGCAGATATTGCGAGCCATCAATCAGCAGCGCATTGAAGTGAGGCAAAATAAACGCGGTTTCATCTTCATAAGCTGCCGGATCATCTTCTTTGAGTTCGGCAAGATAAGTGACGTCATCCGGGTGAACAAAGGCATCAATAAACCGCTTCGTCCATTTTTTCCCGCCGTCTGTGGTTTCATACATCATTCCGTAAGCACCAACAGCATAGCCGGTTTGTTCATCGGCAAAGGTAATATCAAGACAAGGTTTTTCAATATCTGGTAAATGTTGCTGGATCTGCCAGCTTTGACCACCGTCTTCGGTGTTCAGGATCGTTGCGTCGTGGCCACATGCCCAGCCTTTTTTTTCGCTGGCAAAGGTCACTGCGGTCAGTAAGCTTTGCACTGGCACTGTGGCTTGCTGCCAGCTTTTACCATCTTGGCTGGTTACTATGGTGCCATGCTTACCAACCGCAACCAGTTGCTGACCTGTGTAACTGATATCTGTCAATAGTGTACGCTGTGGGTGTGCCACCATTAATGCATCAGAAGCTGCGGCTACTGCATCACTTTGCATTGCCATCACTGCAATCGTGGTTGCGACTAACTTCTTAATCATGATGAATACTCGATAATTAGTGTGAGAGAGAATAGGAAGAGCAGGTTCAGGGGCCACCAAAGCAACCCCTGAGAAGTTGTGCTGTGCCGGTGTCAACCGGCCGCGGTGCTTATCGTCTACCCTCGCGACGTAAAGCGCTTTGTGTGAACTCATTGTCCTGGAAAGACTGGCTGAAATCATACATGCTTTCTTCGTTGTCCAGGCCAATAGCCAGGTAACGACGAGAGTTAAGATCATGATACACGTCCAGCGTACTCCAGTGGGTCGGTACTTCGTAGTAGTTCAGACCATGGGCCATCGCCACACGATACATCTGATCGCGGTTATCATATAAATCGGCAATGTGGATCTGCCAGCTGTCTTCATCAATATAGAATACACGCTTCTTATAGATGTGGCGGGTTCCCTCTTTCAGGTTTGCCTCAACAACCCAGACACGGTGCTTCTCATACCGAACATGCTCAGGGTTTACGTGACCGGCCATCAGAATATCGTCATACTTTAGCTTATCACTGTGCAGCTTGTAGCTGTTGTATGGGATGTACAGCTCCTGCTTGCCTTTTAACGTCCAGTCATAGCGGTTAGGTGAACCGTTAAACATATCGAAATCATCGGTAGTACGCAGGCTGTCCGATGCTGTTCCCGGTGCGTCATAAGCCACATTTGGTGCACGACGTACACGACGCTGGCCTGTGTTGTAAGTCCATGCCTGACGAGGAGTCAGGATCTGGTCCATGGTTTCGTGAACCAACAGAGCGGTACCTGCAAGACGTGCAGGTTCCGTTACCTTCTGTTTGAACTTGAACAACACGTTAGACTCTTTCAACTCAGCCGGTGTCGCATCTGGATCAGAATATTTTACCAACAGTTGTTCATCGAATCCGATGATATTGTATGACCCTGAAGCTGTAGGCATAGCCTGTCCGCCGAAACGCGCGATAGATAAACCACGATAACGCAACAGATGGTTCCAGATTGCTTCTAAACCGTTCTTAGGAATAGGGAAAGGAATACCAATGGCGGTGTCTTTGATACCGTTACCGTCTTCAATCAACTGTGCGGTAGCTGCATACTTTTTAGTTGCATCGTAAACAAACTGAGGATAGGCAGCACTACGCCGAGTTGGGTAGACGTGCATCTTAAAGGTATCCGGATACGTTTCAAACAAGGCAACTTGACCCGGGCTCAGTTTATCTTTGTGCTTGTCCAGATTGGTTTTATCAATCGTGAACAAAACTTTGTCATCTGCGTATGGGTCTGGGTGGTGCATACCCACTTCAAATCCCGCAGGTGGCTTAGTGATACCACCTGTCCACGCAGGAATACTACCGTCGGCATTACCCGCTTTTTCCGCGCCGATCGGCGTCAGGTCCGCGCCTAAGCGCGCAATTTCTTCTGGGGTCATTTTTGCAAATGCTCCCGGTGCTGCCATCATAGTTATAATTGTTGCAGCAAGCATAGTAGGTTTTCTAAACATATGGAAAGCCCTTAGATTGAATACTTGATATTAAATGAAACGAAGTCACGATCTGAGAATGTATTAGTCTTGCCACCACCCCAGAATGCGTTATAACCAAAGTCAAATGACCAGGCATTTTGATAATTAAAGTTCAGGGTCAGACCAACTGACTTACGATCTTCGACAAACAAGAACATAGGATCAGGTGTAATACCATTGACGTCGTGGGAGAACACGATGCGAGGTGACATATTCACGCCTGCAAACAGGTTGTTGTATTCACCCTTCGCAATTAAACGATAACCCCATGCTGATGCTGTTGGGAACGGGTTCACTTCAGGACCATTGGAAATTGCCATATGAAGCAAATCGTAGCTTTGACCGTTAACACCCTCAATGGTACCGCTTCGGCCAGTACCTGCTACGTTTAAACGTAGCTCATCGTAACTTGGCATGTCTTTGATGGTGACACCACCTACTTCACCGACCAATGCCCAGCTGTCTGCCCCCAGAGAAGGACCGAACAGGTGTGTGGCGGTAAACTGTAGCTGCATGGTGTCTTTCAGGACATAACCTTGTGCGATTTCACCCGGTTTTACATAAGCAACATCGTCGCCTTTACTCAACTGAGACAGACCTGCAACGTCAGTCCGAATGCCAGCTAAAGCCAGCTGTTCCAACATACCGGCATAAAGCAATTCTACGTCATCAATTTGCAGCGGCTCATCTTCGCGATAAGCAAATTCACCTGAGAAAGCCGTTTCGCCGATTGCGGTATTGAAGCTCAAGCCATACAGCTTGATATCTTCAGGGTATTCAATCAGACCTTGCGTAAATGCGTTGAGGTTAGTGAAGTTTTCGTCGTTAAGCGTGTTGTTCTGAATGTAGTTCAGATCGGCGGCAATGGCATCGCTGGTAAAGTTAGAGGCTTTACCTGAGATCAGCGGGCGACGCGCATGATAATTAATGTAATATAGCGCAAACTCAGTATCGTTAAGCTCCGGGGCAAACATGCCCAGGCGGATACCAAACTGACCACCATCTTGTGGCTCTTTCTTACCATTGTGGCCCTTGCCTTTCAAAGCCACCTTAGTCGGGTAAGCCAGATACATAGAAGTGAGCTGTGACACAGCCGCTTCGCTTTGTAATACATTTGGATCGGTCACATCAAGACCCTGAGCTGCTAAAGCGCCCATCCAGTTTGTATGAAGGTTATTCAGTGCTTCAGTCAGATGTGCCAGGTCAATATCTGGGTTCGCTGTAAAGCCGAGCTGGATATTTTGATTATAGCCATTCTCAGACGCGAAGTCGTTGGTTGAGAAGTAACTGCCTGATGCAGGAAGACGCGTTTCATGCCATTCGTACTGATAGAAAGCTTCAAGCGTTAGATTGTCTGTCAAACCCAGTGACGCCCAGAACATACCAACCGGGATAAAGGCTTCTTTGAGTTCAGCACCAGGTGCTTTCAGGCGATCGATATCAACGGGATTAACGTTAATACCATGGCTGATAAGCGTGCTCTCACCCCAGTTAACCACCTGACGACCTAGTCTCACTGACAACGGGTTCTTACCATCATTGATGTCAAAGTCTGCCCAGACGAAGGCATCTAGCAAACGAACATCGGAGCAAACCTGCTCTTTGGTGTTATCGTCTGCACAGGGGTCTACTTTTTGACCTGACACTGGGTTAGTGTATGCAAAATCACCGTCTTCCATTGCAAAGTCTTTGAAATACATGAAGCGAGAGAAAAAGCCGTAGTTGTCCTTCGTAATGCCAAGTTCATGCGTGCCTTTAAGCAACTGAGAGAAAGTGTCGCCTGAGTCAAAATTTAAATCGCCGGCGTCACCGTTATTCGAGTATGCACCCTGCTGTGACCAGACCTGAGAAGATGAGTAGATGGTGTTGCCCAGTGAGGCGTTGTAGCCAGTCCAGTTGTAACGTGGGTGATTACTTTTACCAATGTGATCAAAATCACGGTCTTCTACACGAATACTCTGACCGTAAGAAAACGTGGAATCAAAGGTCACATCAAAATCACCAACTTGGAACGTGGCGGCTTGCGCAGCAGTGCCAGCGACACCAAGACATGCAGCACTCAGGCCCAGCATTATCTTGTTCTTCACAAAGCGCGATGTTTTTATCATTATTTCTCCCCCCTTTGGCGGGTAATTCTTATCAAGTTATTGTTTTTTGTTGTCGTAACGATAGAAGCGATAGCTTTAAATTACAAATAATACGCGTCTGATCGGTGCATTTTTATCTCATTGGAGCGCATTTCACTCATGGTAAGACGTCCTACCAGAGTAGTTATAACACGTAATTTAAGTTTAAAACAAACCGATTTAACAAAAATAGTTTATGTCTCGCCGTATATTTGTCATCAAACTACTTTTTCCAACGCTACGAAGCGGTTATTTTCATCAAGCAATAAACGGAAGCGCCCACGAATCCCTAAACTAGAGACATGCCGTCTGATATGATAAGCGGGGAAACGGATCCGCTTCCCGCCATCTTCAACGACCTGAATAAACTCAACATGTCCGTGGTAATACGCCATACACAGTTCATAGCTCAAATCCATGTAAAAGTAATACTCTTGCATCTTGTGGATAAAAACCTTTACATATCAAGACTAAAGACACTGCTAGTTCAGCGCCTTGTCGATTTTTTCAAACAAATCATCACTCAGCTCGGGCAAGCGTGCTAGCTTCTCTAACTGCGCTTTCATCAGGCTCTGGCGAGTTTCATCAAAGCGTTTGAAAGACAGCAAAGGCGTGATAATCCGGGAAGCATTTTGCGGGTTGACCTGGTTCAATTCGGCTATCAGATCACCAAGCAAAGCGTAGCCACGGCCACCGCTGTGGTGGAAGTGGCGAGGGTTGCTACGAGTAAACGCACCGATGAGTGCCCGCACCCGGTTTGGATTGGCTTTGTCGAAACAGGGGTGGTTATATAGGGACAAGATGTTGTCAATACAGTTATCATCACCCCGGCTCGCTTGCAACGCAAACCACTTGTCCATCACCAGCAAATCAGACTGCCACTGTTTATCAAAATCATCCAGCAACAACTGGGTCAGCACGTGCTGAGCATTGACTGCGGCCCTGAGCGCCCCCAGTTTTAGCGTCATATTGTGGCTTTCACTTTGCGCCATGATCCAACCCTGGATCTGCGGATCTGACACTTGCGCCAGATAAAACAAGCATTTATTTTTCATCGTTCGAATTGCCACAGCCGTGGCGTCAAGACTGCCGTCATCCTCAAGCTGCGCATAGACTGCACACCAGGCTGACTTAAGTTGCTCGGCTATCTGATACTCTATTGTCGATATCGCCTGTTCCAGCTGTTCTACCGGAACTGGGGTGTAATCAGCGCTGAGTGCCTCAAAGCCTGGCACGGTAAATAGCTCTGCCAAAATCGACAGGTCCCCGCTCAAGTCGTCAAGCAACATACTTAGCGCCTGAGTCAAACGCTCCGGCAACTGATATTCGTTAAACGCCTGTGTATTCACCAGAGACTTAATTTCAGCTTTATAAAGCTGCTGAATGGCTTCCCAACGCGCGTAATCACTGCTGGCGAACTTGGCAATATGGAGCAATTGATGTTGCTGATAGTCATAATTCAATAAGCAAGGTGCCGAAAACCCTTCTAGCAATACGATCACAGGCTCATTTTCTAACCCAGAAAAGACAAAGCTTTGTTGTTTCTCGGTTAGCTCTATCACTTTACCCTGTTTAGCAATCGACTCGGGGGCCGGAATTACCAGCCCTTGCTTATCCAGTAATTCAATCGCAACCGGAATATGCAGTGGTGCCTCTATGGGATCATTTTCCGCGTGGCTTTGTGTCAGATGCAAAATAAATTCGCCCTGTTGCTCATCAAAACTCGTGCGTGCACTAATCTTAGGCGTACCAATTTGGTTGTACCAAAGCTTGAATTGAGTCAAGTCTTTGCCATTGGCATCACTCATCGCAGCAACAAAGTCATCACATGTAACCGCTTGGCCGTCATGACGTTCGAAATAAAGCTTCATCCCCTGCTGGAAACCCGCCTCACCCAGGATGGTATGCATCATACGGATCACTTCAGCGCCTTTGTTATACACAGTCACCGTATAGAAGTTATTCATTTCGATGACTTGCTGTGGCCGGATAGGATGTGCCATTGGCCCCGCGTCCTCAGCAAACTGATGGGTACGTACCGTATTCACTGCATCAATCCGGTTTAATGCGCGCGAGCCCAGATCACTACTGAACTCCTGATCACGGAATACAGTTAGGCCCTCTTTTAGGCTCAGCTGGAACCAATCCCGGCAGGTTACACGGTTGCCTGTCCAGTTATGGAAATACTCATGTCCGACAATTGATTCGATTACATGAAAATCTCTGTCAGTTGCTGTTTCCTGATTTGCCAACACACAGGCGCTGTTGAATACATTAAGGCCCTTGTTTTCCATTGCCCCCATGTTGAAAAAGTCGACCGCAACAATCATGTAAATATCAAGATCGTACTCCAGGTCAAACCGTTCTTCGTCCCACGCCATGGCCTTTTTCAAAGAAGTCATCGCATGAGGAGCTTTACTCAGGTTACCTTTATCGACGAATAGTTGCAGATCAACCAGCCGGCCAGAGCGGGTTTCAAATTTATCGGCCAGAACATCGAAGTCACCGGCTACCAGCGCAAATAAATACGATGGCTTTTTAAAGGGATCTTCCCAGCATACATAGTGGCGGCCATCAGCCAGTTCTCCACTGTCGACCTTGTTGCCATTAGACAGCAAGTAAGGCATGTCTTTAGGCCCCACTATCCTAACCTGGTAAGTCGTCAGTACGTCTGGCCTGTCAAGAAAATAGGTGATTTTTCGAAATCCTTCTGCCTCACACTGAGTACAGTAAGCACCATCTGACAGATACAGGCCTTCAAGAGACGTATTTGTGCCAGGTGATATGGTATTGACGATTTCAATTTCAGCGCGTGAACTTAGCCCACATAGTTCAAGACCGGTGTCGTGTAGTTTGTAATCTGAATGGCTTTGTCCATTTACTTTCACAGAGTTAAGTGTCAGATCAACGCCATTAAGCGTCACAGACGTTGCATCATCTTGCGCAATCAGGACAAAACGGGCGGTTACCTTAGTGTTTTGTGGATCCAGTTCAAACGTCAAGGAGAGGTTTTCAACTGCATGTGTAGGAGGCTGATAATCATGCAGGTATTTGGCCTGGGGTTTTGAGTTCATGACAATTCCTATTATCAAATTCATTTGCTGATGCCAGTGTCACACAACTGAACAAAATGAAAAAATGAGTACAAATCAATATCTTTATTGTAGAACGGCCCGCGCTAAGGGCAAAGGGATTTATGAATTACAGACGTGTAAAAACGCCTCAAATTCAATGAGGCGTTTTATCTAACATTGCGTACTAATGGTTACGATGCGTTGGGTGCAGTCTCGTTCTCTTGCATTGCTTTAGGTTTGATTTTCAAAATCTTAATGCCTAGATAGGCATACACAATCGCCAGGAATGGATTGATAAGGTTGAAGAAAGCATAAACGGCATAATCAAGTGGATTAATCAATAATACGCTTTGCATATAGGCACCACAGGTATTCCAGGGGATCAGAGGACTGGTGATCGTCCCGCCATCTTCCAGGGTTCTGGACAAGTTTACACTTCTCAGGCCCCGTTGCTTATATTCTTCTTTAAACATGCGCCCCGGCACTACGATGGCGATATACTGATCGGCTGCGACCAGGTTTGTACCAAAACAGGTTGCAACTGTAGAAGCGATGAGCGAGCCTGTGCTCTTAGCTACTTTGAGTATACTCTTAACGAATAGCTCCAGTAACCCCGTTTTTTCCATAATGGCACCAAACATTAACGCAGTCATCACCAGCCAGGTAGTTGTCAACATACTGGACATACCGCCGCCACTAAGCAAATCATCCATCTTGGCATTACCGGTTTCCAGGCTGAATCCGTCAAAGAAGGTGGCCCAAACCAGCTTAAAGTGGCTGACCAGCGCACCTTCGTCTGGATTAACCTGGCTCGCAATCAAATCTCCCTGGAACAGCAAAGCCCAAATCGCACCAATCACAGCGCCAATTGAAATGGCCGGAAAAGCAGGCATCTTTTTAATGGCAAGTCCCAGTAGAATAGCAAGTGGAACCAGATTAACGATGCTGATACTAAAGTTACTTTCAAGGATAGTGGCAATCTCATCAATTTTGCTCGATTCACTCGACACATCAGCGTTAAACCCCATAAAGATGAAGATAACCAAAGCAATAACAAAGCTTGGTACTGTGGTCCATAACATATGCTGGATGTGCTCAAACAAGTCACTGCCTGCCACTGCGGGTGCCAGGTTAGTGGTTTCTGAAAGCGGTGAGAGTTTGTCGCCGAAGTAAGCACCTGAGATCACCGCCCCGGCCGTAACAACCGGATCTAACCCTAAGCCGTTAGCCACCCCCAACAAGGCAACACCTATGGTTGCGGCTGTCGTCCAGGAGCTGCCAATACTCATAGCGACAATGCCACAGATCAAGCACCCTGCGGCATAGAACCAGGAAGGATGAATAATCTGCAATCCGTAGTAGATCAACGTCGGTACTGTACCAGACAACAGCCAGGTTCCGATCAAAGCGCCGACCATCAGCAGGATCAGGATTGCCCCTAAAGAGATCGTGATCCCTTTGATCATGGCTTCTTCGAGTGTTTTCCAGGTAAAGCCATTTTTTAATCCGATCAATGCAGCCGTAAAGGTCGCAAACAGCAGGGCTATCTGGTTCGGCCCTGAAGAAGAATTGTCACCGTACAGGTATACCGCAGCGCCTAACAGGCTGACCAATACCACAATGGGAATAAAGGCATCCAGATAGGATGCTTGTTTTTGTTGTCTCAAACCAGAATACTCCTTCGCACTTAATGGAGTGCTTTATTATTATCTCTGCCGGGTCAGTTCAATAGTTAAGCACAACATCTGAATCTGCGCCCAAGACAGCGCCAGGCAAATTCCTGCCTGACTATTTTTAATATTGCAGCTGACAATAATAACAAATTTCCCACGCACTGGTAACGAAAAAAGGCGCTCAATGCGCCTTTTCGTTATTTAGCCCGGTTGTACATCTGGCTTTAAAACAGATATTCAGTCACCTGCATTATTCTTAGCCAAACGACCGTAGTTGATCAAATCTTGTGTGATCAGTGCAGCTTCTTCCAGATAAGGGTCTAGCTCTGCAATGATATCTGGTACATCGTCCAGATCTTTCACCGGCTCCTGTCCCAGGCGTTTTAAGCGCTCATTGGTACGCTTCAGCGCCCGTTCGTCACGCTCTTCACGCTCTTTAGTGCGCTCAGCTTCAACCAGAGAAATCGCATTGTCATCTTTCTGTGCTTTGTATCGCGCAATATCATCGTATACGTAAGCAAACTCAGGCTCTTTTGCAATACGAAGCCCATGACGCTCGCTCAAATATTTAATGGTCGGATTCAGGTCATCTAATTGCCGGTATTTGGCTCTTACAATGCTATCCCATGGCAACGCATTGTCTTCCTGACTCTCACCCCACTCTGCCGGGTCAACCGCTGAAGGCAGTAAAATATCTGGAATAACCCCTTTGTTCTGAGTACTGCCGCCATCAATTCGATAGAATTTGGCGATGGTGTAAGTAATACTGCCAAGTGCGTTATCAAACAGATCATAAGTCTTTCTTAGACCACGGTGCTGCTGTACCGTTCCTTTACCAAACGTCTGCTCACCTATCACCACGGCACGACCATAATCCTGCATTGCAGCGGCAAAAATCTCGGATGCAGACGCACTATAACGGTCAACTAATACGGTTAACGGGCCATCGTAATAAGTCACGCCATCACTGTCTTTTTGTGCTTCAACACGGTTGTACGCGGTGTGGATCTGCACTATCGGGCCTTTATCAATAAATAATCCAGACAGCTGAGTGGCTTCGTACAATGAGCCGCCACCGTTTTGTCTGAGATCAACGATAATGCCGTCTACCTTTTGCTCTTTGAGCTTTTCCAGCTCCTTTTTCACATCTTTCGACAAGTTGTTGTAGAAGCTCGGGATTTCAATCACGCCCACTTTACTGGTGAGATCAGAGTATTTGGCTTCGAATACTTCTGACTTTGCAGCCCGGTCTTCAAGGCGGATTTTATCTCGCACAATTTCCACTACTTTGGGTGTACCATGGGTATCACTGCCTTTAAGGTACTGCAGCCTTACTTTGGTCCCTTTGGGACCTTTAATGAGGTCGACAACGTCATCGAGACGCCAGCCGATCACATCAACAAATTCTTCCCCTTCCTGCGCCACGCCAACAATACGATCATCCGGTTTGATTTTTTCCGTTTTGTCGGCAGGACCACCGGGGACCAGACTACGGATAATCGTATAGTCTTCGTCATAGCCCAGCACGGCACCAATGCCTTCCAGCTCAAGTTCCATGTCCATCTTAAACTGCTCTGCACGACGGGGGGATAAGTAGGAAGTATGCGCTTCAATGCTGCGCGCAAACGCATTCATGACAATCTGAAAAGCATCTTCGTTGTTGGTTTGAACCAGACGTTTGATGGCGTTTTTATAACGCTTGGTCAGGACCTCTTTGATGCCTGCCCAGTCTTTACCTGTCAGTTTCAATCTCAGAGCATCAGATTTTACACGTTGACGCCAATACTCATCAAGTTCGGCCTGAGTACTGGCAAATTGCATCTCTTCTCTGTCAAATACAAACTCGTCTGGTTTATCAAACTTCATTTCTGTATCTAACAGAGAAATGGCGTAGTTAAAGCGCTCATAACGACGCTGCATACTGACGTTGAACATGTCAAACGCAAAATCGAGCTTGCCTTTTTTCAATGCATCGTCAAATTGCTTTCTGTAGTTCGCAAACTTGTCGATGTCTGACTGAAGGAACAGTGATTTGTTATAGTCGAGATTTTCGATGTAACGATCAAAGATCTGTTCAGACAGCGCATCGTCCAGTTTAAAGCGCTTATAGTGTTCACGAGTAAATTTACTGGTTACCCTTTTGGTTGCAGTCGCATGCTGGATTTCAGGCTCCAGCACAGGAATGTCTTTTTCCGTCACAGCCTGTGTTGCAGCAGAACACACGCCAGATACAAACAATGCGATTGCACCAACTAAAGGTAACTTATTACTCATACACTACTCCTTAAAGAATAAACAGGCTTTCTGCTTTTGTTTTAACTTGCATACCTGTCACTAACTCAACATGTACTTCATCTTTGTTGACTTCAGTGATGGTTGCATTGACCAGAGCCTGTCCTAACTTTACTTTAACCTTATTATTTACCTTGACCTCATTTGCCGGCAGAGGTTCAACTTTGCCTGAGCTACGACGTTGTTGTTGCTCTGGCTTAGCATTAACTTTAGCGTTTTTATTGCCGTGGCGATGCTTGTTATCACCGCGAGATTTGTAAGATTTTGTGTCGCCATCGCGACGACGCTCGCCACGACCATCCTGTCTTGGGCGTTGTGGTTTCTTACGCTTAGCCATTTTAGCACGCGACTCTTCCAACGCTTTTTGCGCATGTTCTACGTGTTCTTGTTCAACTTTTTCTGCGTCATTACCGTCCAGGTCAACACGAAATTCATTGTTGATGACGGCTTCTAAGTAACGCCACGAAGAAGTGTACTTGCGTAGCGCCTGACGGACCTGAGTTTTACTGACTTTCTCAGATCCTTCAATTCTGGCGGCAATGTCTTTAAAGATGCCAACCTTAAGCGGTTTAATACCGTCTTTTTGTTTAAAACACTGAGGAAACTCGGCATATAAAAAGTCGAGAACCTCTTTGATATCTTTTAGCTTGTTTGTGGTTTCCATGTCTAAACCTATAGTTCAATATTTTCATCAAGAGATGACTGAATGTAATGTGTTACCCAGTCAACGAGTTCATCATACTCGGCCTCAACAAGAGCCAAATCGCCGCGCAGATGTTCCCATATTCCATTTATAATTAAATCAATTTGCTCGCACGCCAGATCGTCAGGTATTTGCTCCCAGGCTACGTGGATAAGCTCATTTAACGTTTCAGCGACACGCTCTTCGTCCCCTTCCCAGTCTCCAACATCGAAATTTGAAAACAGGTAATCCTGAACGTTGAGTAGTTCTTTCATTTACAATGTACCTTCAAAGCATTTAACCAGTGCTTCCAGGCCTATTTTATCTTCATCGTCAAACCTTGCCAAACTTGGGCTATCGATATCCAGCACGGCAAACAGTTCGCCGTTTCTCATCACGGGGATCACGATTTCTGAGTTTGAAGCAGCATCACAGGCGATATGACCATCAAAGCTGTGCACATCCTCGACAAGTTGAGTGGTTAACTCAGCGGCCGCTGTGCCACACACGCCCTTGCCAAGCGGAATTCGAATGCAGGCGGGATTGCCCTGAAAAGGGCCTAATACGAGCTCGTCTTTACCGTCCAATAGGTAAAAGCCTGCCCAGTTAATGTCTTCCATAGAGGTAAATAACAGAGCGCTGAGGTTTGCCATATTGGCGATGTAATTGTGCTCATCACCAATCAGGGCCTGAGCTTGTAGGCTGAGAGTATCGTAGAACTTTTTCTTCTGCATTGCGGTTATTCAACAAATTTACATAAGAAGTAAAGGTACTCTTTCGTGCAGCTAAATGAAACCTTTTAGACAGAAAAACTATTAAATTAGTGTAAAACTCAGCCGAGCTGTATAAAAAGCCATCACGCCCTGCGTACATTGCGACGCAAACTGAACAAAAACAGCCCACCACCCACTGCCGCCATCACCGCATTGATAATAAAAACCATACCAGAACCTGCGACAAACAAATAGCTGAACAGCGCACCTCCCAGCATGCCAGCCGTCAACACCCCTGAATAACTCAGCTTGTTATAACGCAGCAGCAACGTATACGCTGGTAACACAAAAAACGCCATGGACAGCCCAACTATATGAGCATTCGCCACAGCGGTCATCAGTATTTGAAACAGTATCTTGCTCTGACCAGTTACCAGTGCGTAATAGCTGCCCAGAACAATACCAATAATGAGCGGTGACAATAACGAGTACCCCACGGCTTTAGCCACTTGCCTTTTGACCATCTCTTTCACCTTTTAACACTTCACATAGACTTACTCAGTGTTATCGGGAACCCTGTGTATCACAAGTCAACTTTGGTCGAATAGGGTTACCTACCCGCAGCCATAATCCACAGTAACATGCACAGCAACACAGCAAACAGGACACCCGGAGTCATCATAGAACGAGCGGTCGCAGTGGCCATGGCAATCAGTCGGACTTGCCTTTGTAAAACCTGCTGAGGCAGCTGCCAGGATGTGCTTTTAATTTCATCTTTCAACAAGTGCAAACCCTGCAGCATTGTATCGACGCCTAGACGCAGCAACGAACCTGCCTCCACGTAGGCAAGGTTAATGTCACCAGCCGGCTGCGGCTCCATGTTATTGACAAAAGAACGCGTAGCCAGGTACAAACCCAATCCAAGTAGAACAGGCCACGCACTCCCCCATACACTCGTCATAGTAAGTTGCGTAGACCACGCCTTGTCGGCCTGAGGAACCACATAGCTCATGACTAAAACCAATGCCAGCAATACGGCGTAAGCGCCTAGCTGAAGTCTGTCAGACTGACACGCTTCGACTTTCGAGCGCATTTGTCCGATCAATTGTAAAAACCGCATCATCAGCCAGGTGGTACCGATTGCAGTCAAAGGCAATACGGCCGCCATCAGCAAATCCCTTTCCACCACATCTTTTAAAGCGATTTTAGCAACCGCACCACTGGTTAACGGCAACCCGGCCAGAGCAGCAGCAGGAAGTATCACTGCAAGCCAACACAGCCAGGGATATTTCTGCCATGCCAGGGTGCTATTCATCCCCGCAAAAAGAAACAGCGCCGCTTTAGCAAGGCCATGATGCACAGCGTATAATACTATTGCAGGTAACAGCAAAGACCATATTTCGGGATATTTCAGCCCCGCACCAACCGCGGCTATCAGGATACCCATCTGGCTCATCGTTGAATAAGCAAGTAAAGCTTTGGGATTTTCCTGCGTCACACCTACTAAAACACCAAAAAATGCCGCAAACAGCCCCAACACCACGAGCACAGAGCCAAAGGTTGCAAAGGCGACTTCACCAAATGGAATAAACTTCAGCCAGCCCAACAGACCGGCTTTGACCATTATCCCACTTAACAGCGCGCTGGCGGCAACAGGCGCAACCGGATGCGCCAGAGGCAGCCACACGTGCAAGCCAAACAATCCTGCTTTAACGCCAAATCCCGCAAGCAAAAACCCGATTGCCCAGGCCGGGTAAGCCTGCTCAGGGTTACCTGCTGAGGACGGATCAATTGAGCCAAAAGCCAGACCAGCCAAAGCAGTAAACAGCAACAATTCTCCCAGCACAGCCCATTGCATATAGGATTTACCAGCCTGATGTGCCTCCTCTGTATCAAAGTGCACAACCAGGCCGTACGAGGCCAGACTCATCAAAGTAAAGAAACTAATGAACCCAGAGATGTCCTCGGCCAGAATGAGCCCAAAGTTACCGCACATGGCGAGCAGGAAAAACAGGCAAAAACGCACTTTGCGCGCATCGTCTTTGGCAAAGTTGACGGCAAAGACCGCCGCCAGAAGCCATAAGCAGGCCGCGAGCAGGAAGAAGGTAGAAGTGGTATAATTGAGCGTCATGATGCTGCCAAAGAACAACCAGGGCGTGGTATTTGTGCCTTGTGATGACGCGCTAAAGGCCAGTAGCGCTACGGCGGCTGACACTGGCAAAAACCAGTGAGCAATTTCCTGCATCCGCTTATGCACGAGCAGCAGCGCGCACAATATGGGCGTAACAACTGCCAGCCACATCCAGGGGATCTGTTGCGAGCTTAACGTCAGTGTCGACACAAACTCACTACCATACTCCCGGGCTGCGATCAGCTTAACCCAGTTGAGTGGGCTAAACTGAGCATCTGCAAATAAGCCCGCGCTCAGCGCCAGTATCGCCGTCACTATTGGCGGCAGCATCAGCATCCAGTGTGTTTCAAAGCGCCCGCGTGGCTGCTCTTTGGGCCAGGCTCCCTGCTGTGGCTTAAACCAGGCTGCATAAAGGATGGGCAGGAAGTAGATAGCATTCAGCAGGCTACTGATAATCAGCACCCCAAGCACCCAATAAAAGCCCGTCTCCAATGCGCCGGTGCCCAGATACCATTTAGAAATAAAGCCCGCAGCAGGCGGGATCCCTATCATCCCCAGCACCGCCAGACTGAACGCCAGCATAGTCAGCGGCATGCGCTTACCAGCACCTTTCATTTGACTGACTTTAGTGACGCCAAGTGTTTCTGCAATACTACCGGCACAGAAGAACATAGTGATTTTCATCAACCCCTGGTGGACCAGGTGTGCAATCCCGCCGATTGTCGCAATCGGTCCGGCAATGGCAGTGCCCAGCGCAATGTAGGACACCTGACTGACCGTCGAGTATGCCAGCCTGCGCTTCAAATCATCCTGAAACACCGCCCGGGTCGAGCCATAAACAATGGTGACAGAGGCCATGACGGCCAGTATGATGGTTAGCCCCAGCTCCTGTGCAAACTCAACGCCGTAAACATCATATACCACCCGCACTATGCCAAATGCGCCCGCTTTCACGACAGCAACGGCATGCAACAACGCACTGACTGGCGCAGGTGCAGCCATAGCTGATGGTAACCAGCCGTGCAGCGGTACCAAAGCCGCTTTGACACCCAGGCCTATGATGATCAGAGCAAAGATCACTTTCAGATGAAGCGGGTCCAGATGCGGCATAGAGGCCAAAATCCCGGTTGCGGTAAAATCCAGTGAGCCCGCCAGGGCTTTAAGCCAGACAACACCGGCCAGTAGGCTGGCTCCACCCAGCATGGTGTAGATCAGATATTTACGTCCGGCTGCCAGCGATGCCTTGTTCCCTTTATGAACAACCAGCGGATAGGTTGTCAGCGTCAGCAACTCATAGAAAATCAAAAAGGTGATCAGGTTGCCCGCAAGCGCAACACCTATGGTCGCAAATACACACAGGCTAAAGAACCCGAAAAAACGACTGCGATTGGGAGATTGCTCGAGATAGCCGATGGCATAAATCGTGGTCAGCAACCACAAAAAACCGGATAAGGCGACAAACAGTAATGACAGTGCATCCGCATGCAGTACCAAATCCATATTAGGCAGCAACGGTAAACGCGTTTCAAACACCTGTCCCTGATAAACGCCCGAAATCATCACTAGGATCAGGGCGACACAGCTGCCAGCCCCCAGAAAGTTCAAGGTCTTTCTGAGTATCGGCTTATCGTCACTGACAAAGAATATCGCAATGCCCGATGCCAGCGCGCTTAGCAAAATCAATAAAGGCAGAGTACTTTGCCACATCATTCGCCGCCTCCTATCGTGATGAGATCAATGATCAGATCCGCGTTAAAGCCCAGCGCCATCGTACAGAGCGCAAGTGCCAGACCACTGAGCGGCATCGCAACGGGCACCTTCCGCCAGTGAGCGGGAGCAACCTGCTCAGACGCCTGCTCTGATTTAATAAATGCCAGGTCGAGGACTCTGAATATGGCCAGCGCCGCCAATAGTCCGCCGGTGAGAATGATCACGACCCACCACCATTGCTGAGTATCTATGGCGACATTAAGCAATAACCATTTAGCGATAAACCCGGCACTGGGTGGCAAACCAATTAAACTGCCCCCGGCTATCGCAAACGTAAATAAGCTCAGCGGCATATACTTGGCCATGCCCTGCAACTTGGCGATATCATCGTGCCCCAATGAATGGATGATATTGCCAGCAGCAATAAACATTGCCGCTTTGGCACAGGCATGCGCAACAATAAAGTAGGACACCGCTGCCAGTGCACTTTGATGCTGTACAGCCAGCTGCGCTGCCGATGTCCCTTCTGCGCTCATTAACAGCGGGAACAGCAAAAACAAATATCCTATCTGCGCGACGGTCGAATAAGCCACCATCAGTTTTAAGCGCGTCGCTCTGAGTGCCTGAATGCACCCCCACAGAATTGCCAGGCCCCCAAGAATACCCAGCAGTATCAATGCACCGTTGGTGACAGCCGGTGCCAAAATCTCCATCCAAAATCTTACCAGCAGATAAAACGAGGCTTTGACAACCAGTGCAGACAAAATAGCGCTGACCGGCGCGGGTGCACTGCCATGCGCATGGGGCAACCAAAAGTGCAGCGGAACCAGCGCCGTTTTTAGCACAAGGCCCACAGTGATGAGCACCAATGCCGACCAGCTTAATGGATTCGACTCGGCCTCAGCAGCGAGCTGAGCAAAATCCAGTGTGCCGTAAACGTGATACAACAAAGCCACAGCCATTAAATAACAAAGCGACCCAAGCAAGCCCACTAACAGATAACGCAGCGCCGCCGTCAGGCCCGCCTTGTTACCACTCAGTGCAACCAGCGCAACCGCAGCCAGCCCGATGATCTCGAGTGTTACATACACATTGAAGATATCCGCAGATAAAAACAGCGCGTTAATTCCGGCCACCAGCAACCACCAAAGCGGCCAAAAGCGCACACGAGCAGGCGAAGCCGAGAAATAATAGGCGGAATAAAAGGTCAATACCGTGACTAGGAAAGTCGTCAACGTCAGCAGCAGTGCTGAAAATCCGTCCAGACTCAGTGCAATACCTAACGGCGCCTCCCAGCCAGCAATAGGGTACCTGAAAACCGCTGTGCTCTGGAGCCCATCGGAAGGTAAGCCAAGTAAGATAACACCAATCACCAGCGCCAAACTCAATGCCGCAAGCAGCCCTGTCAGCACCTGCCCATGTTTAGAGTTTATCAATACAGAAAATATAGCGCCCGTCAGGGGAATAGCGACCAGCAGAGGAAGCAATGAAGATACGTCAGATAGTGGCATTAAGCGTCTTCCTCTTGCTGTTCAAGTGTATTGATCCGTACCACCAAAGACAGAGCCATGGCAGTGCCAGCCACAGCCACCACGATGCCGGTCAAAACCATCGCATGCGGTACATAATCAGCTGCAACGCCAGATGACGCATTGGCAATAAACACCATAAATACGCCAACGCCACAAATGTTTATTGCGAGGAGCTTCTTCATAACGTGGGCAATCGCCAGCGCGCCAAACAGACCCACGCCAAATAAAACAATGCCAAATACAGCATATAACATCGCTTGCGTCATGGGCGTTCCTCCTTTATTAGACCCTCGTAATTTGCACGTGGCGCTTCGACCTGCAACGCACAAAACAGCAATACTAGAATGGCTGCGATGGTTAATGTTGCCGCGACTTCTATCACCAAGATTAAAATCCCGGCCCAGGCTTGCGGGTAGGCTAATGCGATACCGCTTGACAGGATCACAGCTGCGCCCACCAGTAAAAATACAGCCAAGCCCACGACTAACAGTAATCGCGCGGCTGATGCATTAAAATTAAAGCTATGGTGGCCGGCCAGCAGCAATAGAATGCCAGCACCTGCCAGTAAGGCACCTGCCTGAAACGCCCCACCAGGCAGGGCTGCACCGGTCCATAAAAGATACCCTGAGGTAACCACTATCGCGGGTAGTAACCAACGCAGAAATGCCTCCAATACAAAACTGCGTTCGGTCGGTACCAACACACTAATAAATCGCACCTTGCTTTGCTCTGAGTTTGCGGGCATTACGGCCAGTGCAACAATCAAAAGAACCGCTACCTCAAGCAAAGTGTCATAACTACGAAAATTCAGCAGTACAGCCGTGACCGGGTTCTCTACACCACTTTGTTCAAGATGAGAAGCGACCAGCGTAACCAGTGGTTGCTCAGCAGGCCCAAAGTCGATAAGCGCCATTGTCAGAAAAAGACAGGCTGCAGCGATAGCCAGGGCAACCATAAACAAGACGCCGACTGGCAAGTCTGCTTTGTGTTGTGCACTGCGACCGAGCGTCAAGTTATTAAACATATATACCTCTATTATTTGCGAGTTCAGGCTTAACAGTTAAGCTGCCTACGCGTAGCAATGAGCAAAGCACCCGTTAATCCGGCACCAATAGCCGCTTCAGCGATGGCAACATCCCAGGCGCCAAGCCTGACCCAGGCAAGGGTGACCAGCAAACCCATACTGATAAACAATAAAATAGCCTGAAACATGTCTTTTGCAGTCAGACACAGTACAGCCGTCACTACAGTACCGCAGCCCAATAGCAGATCTATCACCAATTCACTACCTGTCATGCGTTTGCTCCTCAAAGTTCGGTTTACAGCCGCCGTCGCTGTGCGCACCACCTGGCTGCACCCTGGTGTGGCTGGCTAATAAGTAACAGCAAACTGCTCCAGCCAGCATAACCGCAACCCAGATCACCAACAGCTGGATAGCATCGGTCACTTCTCCTACCTGAGGTATCACGCCCAGCACAACAAACCCCAACCCTAAATTATCGGCTTTAGTCAGGGCATGCAGTTTTGATAACTCGTCGGGAAAACGCCATAACCCGACACACCCGGCAACAAAAAAGAACACGCCCAGTGTCACCATCACCACGCTATACCAGTCAAAGAGTGTCATGATTTGGCTTCTCCCATTTTAACCAGAATGACGGTTGCGGTGGGTGCCAGCAGCGCTAACACCAGTGCCACATTAAACAAAGCGCTTTGCTGGTAAACCACAGCCAGTAACGCCAGGATAGCCACCCCTATAGTGCCAAATAGCTGCAAAGAAAGAATCCGGTTAAGCTTGGAAGGGCCTAACCAAAGCCGCCATAGCCCACCTAATAAGGCCAGGGTTAAAATACTGATCGCCAGATTCAAATAGTCACTCATAATTGCTCCTTCAATACCAGCGTCGTTTTGTTATCTATATCTAAATCAAACAAGTAGGCAATTTTCTGCTCACAATCAATGACGTCTCTGTAATTGCTCTCGTTCACCTCTAACATATGGATCAATAGTTGTCCTCCTTCCAGTCGTGCACTCAATGTGCCCGGCAATAAACTGATCAGATGAATAAACCACAACTGTGTATACCCCGAAGGCAATCTCACCGAGTAAGCTACAGTCCCCGGGCGCATTTCAATTCGCCGGGAAAACGCAAGGCGTGCAGTTTGTATTCCCCCTTTTAACGAATTCAGCAAAAAATACGGCAACAAACGCAACAGGCGATCATAATGCAGTTGCCCTGTTACAGATCGGACATTACGCCCTGCTGTACTCGGTGAGCTGTTAAAAAGACGCATGCTCATCCAGACAGACACAGGCACAACGACAATGCCGATCAACCAGGAGGACCATGCCCCTTTGGTGAGTAGCAACCAAAGTGCACTGAAGATCACTGCCCGGATAAGCAAGGTCCGTTTGTCTGAATTGTGAGAATGCGTCTTTGAGTTCATACTGATTCGCTCACTCTATTGGTATTTGAACCTGAGTTTCGATGTGTTTGTTTGCTGTGACTGCGCAGGTGCTTTTCAACTCCGACAATCAGGGAGATCAACCAGCCACAGGCAATAACTCGTAACCAGGCCTCAACGGAGATAGGAGCACTCTGGAACCAGTCGTTCATCAAAGGCAGGTAAGTAAACAGCAGCTGTAATGCCATCATCAGCGCGATGCCTATCCAGATCCAGCGGTTTGAAAACAAGCCGACAGAAAACACCGAGCGGTCAAGAGAGCGGCAGTTAAACAGGTAGAATGCTTCACCGACCACAAACATAGCGACTGCTACAGTTCTGGCTTGCGCTTCAGTAGCGCCCCACATCAGCTCCAGCTCATACAGGCCAAAGGCGGTGATACACAATAACGAAGACACTAACAAAATACGCCACATTAAGATTCTGTCTATGATGGGTGCGTCCGGGTCGTATGGCGGTCGTTCCATGATGCCCTTTTCTCTGGGCTCAAATGCTAGCATCAGACCGAGTAAAATAGCGGTAGTCATGTTGACCCACAGAATATGTACGGGTAACAAAGGTAAAGAAACACCCAATAGCACGGCAAGCAAGATAACCAGGCCTTCCCCGCCATTGGTCGGCAATGTCCAGACAATAAACTTTTTCAGATTATCGAAGACACCCCGGCCTTCTTCAACAGCAGCCCGAACGGTGGCAAAATTATCATCGGTCAGCATCATATCCGATGCATCTCTGGCCACCTCAGTGCCATTGAGTGCCATGGCCACACCAATATCAGCCCGTCTGAGCGCTGGTGCATCATTCACTCCGTCACCCGTCATGGCCACTACATGACCTTCAGCCTGGAGCGACTTTACCAGCTGTAACTTGTTCTCAGGGCTGACTCGTGCAAACACGTCATTGTTTCTGGCAATGTCACTGAACTCATGCTCCGACAAATCACCTAGCTGATAGCCAGTGACGGTTTTACCCGTGCTTTGCGGCTGAATAATGCCAAGCTGTTTGGCAATGCTGGTAGCGGTCAGAGCGTGATCGCCAGTGATCATTTTGACCCGGATCCCTGCGCGGTGACAGGCTGCAACGGCCTCAATGGCTTCCGGACGAGGCGGATCTATCATTGCCTGCAGGCCGAGGAACACCAGCTCACCGGCCACATCTTCATGGCTCAGCGTGGTTTGCTCCTGGGAAGTCGCTTTGCTGGCAAAAGCAAGTACTCGCAGGCCCTTAGCGGCAAGGCGCTCTACTTGTTGTTCAATGGCTTCCTGGTCAAGCGCAACACAAGCGCCCTGCTCGTTAAGCATAAACTGACACTTAGGCAAAATACTCTCGATAGAGCCTTTCATATGGATCATGCGCGTGTCGTCGACGTCATCCAAAGTAGCCATATACTGATATTCAGATTGAAACGGGATGCAATCGACTCGTTTGGCATTCAGGCTGCCTGAGGCCATATTGGCTTTACGTGCCGACACCAGTAATGCCGCCTCGGTCGGATCACCGCTGATACGCCACTGTGCATTTCCTGTATCCGGTGCCAAAAGTTGAGCATCATTGCACAACGCGCCAGCTCTGAGTGTTGCATAAAGACCTGGCTGGGTGTTGGCCTCAACTAACGCTGACTGTAACTCAGACTGCGGCATGTGAGTTTGGATCTCACCTGCGGGATCATAACCATTACCAGATACCGTATAGAGCTGCCCGCCACTGTAGATTTGCTCTACCGTCATCTCGTTCTTGGTCAACGTGCCCGTTTTATCAGAACAAATAATAGTGGTGCTTCCCAGTGTTTCAACCGCTGGCAAGTTTCTGATCACCGCTTTGCGCTTAGCCATCCGGGAGACACCGATGGCCAGCATAATTGTAACCGCCGCAGGTAAGCCTTCGGGGATCGCGCCCACCGCCAAGGCAACTGCCGCCATAAAGGAATCAAGTAAAGGCTGACCATGCAGGTATCCGATCAATAAGGTGATGGCTGCCAGGCCTACGATTGCATACAACAATACATGGCTGAATTGTTTGATGCGCTTGGTTAATGGGGTATCCAGTGTTGGCGTGGTTGCTATTAGCTCGGAGATTTTGCCAATTTCGGTATTGTCTCCGGTCTCAGTGACTACCCCAACGCCGGTACCATAAACTACCAATGTCGACGAAAACGCCATATTCTGGCGATCGCCCAGCAGAGCTTCATTAGCGAGTACCTCAAGGTTTTTCTCGACAGGGACCGACTCGCCGGTCAATGCCGACTCATCAATCTGTAAGTCTCTGACCTTCACAAGACGCATGTCCGCCGTCACTTTATCACCCGCCTGCAGCAATACGATATCGCCGGGCACGAGTTGTTGGGCAGCAATGGTGGATTTTACCCCGTCCCGGATCACGGTTGCGGTTGATTTAATACTGCCCGACAAGGCGTTGATGGCATTGATCGCTTTAGACTCTTGTACAAAACCTATGATGGCGTTGAGCAGCACCACAGCGAAAATGACGATTGCGTCGACCCACTCCTGAAGGGCCAGCGTAACAACCACCGCAAAGAGCAGAATATAGACTAAGGGCTGATGGAATTGCAGGGCAAATCGCTTAATTGGCCCATCGCCATCGTGTTTGGTAATGGCGTTAAGCCCAAACTGAGCCTGTTGCCTGTCGACCTGTTGCGATGATAAACCCCGCTCCGGGTCGGCCTCGAACTGCTTGAGTACTGCTTCTGAGTGTTGACTGTGCCAGTCTTTCAGATCTTGCATAAAACACCTCGGGAACTAGTTGTACTAAAACTATACTAGGGTGCGGCAATGATATGTAAAACTCGAATTATTAAATTCAAATAGTCGAAAAATACGAAGTTTAATTCTGGCACAAAGTTGATCTTTTGCCACTTTGGCGTCGTAGCTCACTTGAATAAAGACGCCTTAGCCGCGTTAAAAATAGCTGCAATAGCCGGGTGGCGGATCTTGCGCTCTGCTGAAATCGCATAAAACTTTTGTTTGATGTGAGGCAATTCACCAACCGGACGCACGTGGAATGCGTCACACACATCTCTGGCAATCGTGCTGGGCATAAAAAACAGCCCAAGGCCAGACTGACCAAACGATTTCATCAATGCACTGTCATCAAACTGGGCGACGATATTGGGGTGAATATTCTGATCGCTTAACCAAAAGTCAAACTCTTTGCGAATTTCATGCTGCTGCGTCGGCAACAGCAAGGGCGCATTATTAAGCGACAAAGGAAAGTTTTTAGCATACTGACGGGCGAGTGCCGGCGCGGCCAAAAAGGTGATGCCACTTTCTCCAAGCAGATGATTATAGGCCTTCACACTGAAAGCCCCCGTCACAGGCACATCACTGAGTACCAGGTCAACTTTATGTATCGCCAGGTCAGCGAGCATACTCTCAACAGGCCCTTCCAGACTGGTCAATCTAATGTCCTGCTCAATATGCATGGCCGGCTCAATGATCTTATGGACTATGGTTTTGGGTAGTACACTCGACGCCCCCACAATAAACTCCGCCGGCCCCACCGCGCTGTTGCCTTTTAATACATCGCTCAGTTCATTGCCCAGTTCAAAAATTTCGTCGGCATAACGCAATACGACTCTGCCGGTATCGGTTAAGCGCAACCCGCGCCCCTCCTTTTGTAGTAACTCATTACCTATCCGCTCTTCGAGCAAAGACAGCTGACCACTGATGGTCTGCGGGGTGATGTTCAGTTTAGTGCTGGCCTTGGCGATACTGCCTTCATGCGCAACCGCCCAGAAATACTTTAAGTGCTTGTAGTTAATGACATCCTGCATAGTGCTTCCTCTCGTTCACGAACACTTCGAATAATCCGAACTGTAGTATATAGAACAAACGATTTCATTTAATTCTTTTCGATTGATAGGCTTAATCAGGTAGCACTTCATACTAAAGGCGACGTTTGAGTATGCCTAAAAGACAGGCGAGTGATAAACCAATCAACGAGAGTAGAATATGTGGGTAGATGTGTTTTCATCCCATAGTGACATTACAGAAGCCGAGGATAATCATGTTGATGCGCAAATAAGGCTAATGCTTGGCCGCTATGCAGGGCAAATAGACAAAGTCGAAGTTTATCTTTTGACCGATGAGGATATGGTACAAGCCAGTCCACAATATCATTGCACCATACGGGTTGGACTGAAGGGCTTTCAGGCCATTGAAGTCAAAGAGGTGGCGGGTAAAGCGTCTGATGCGATAGATGCCTGTGCTCATCGCGCCAAACGCTACGTAAAAAGAGCATTGCGGTTTGCGGGCTAAGCTCAGTCAAATGATGGAAAAGAAAAAGGCCGCGAGTCTGAGACTTGCGGCCTTAATGTGGCGGAGAGATAGGGATTTGAACCCTAGATACGCTATTAACGTATGCCGGTTTTCAAGACCGGTGCTTTCAACCACTCAGCCATCTCTCCAAATCGAATTGTCGCGGCTCGCCTGTGAACTATCATGGGCAAACCTGCGTAAAATAAAGTGGCGGAGAGATAGGGATTTGAACCCTAGATACGCTATTAACGTATGCCGGTTTTCAAGACCGGTGCTTTCAACCACTCAGCCATCTCTCCGCAGCGGGGCGAATATTAGAGAATCCCGGCCCCCTTGTGAAGCTTTTTTTTCGCTTTTTTGTTTAATTGGTTAAAATTCACTTGATTTGTACAAACATCGGACACATTGAAAGATTTTAAGGGCTAAAGTCAGTAGATAAAGAACTTTTAAGGGGATTTTAGGGTCTACTGTTCCAGAAAGGTTTGCCGAGTGATTTAACTCTTGGTAATCTTGGCCTAGAATAATTTTCGGAACATTGTGTTTCTAATAAGGAGCTGAAAATGGCGTTCAATCATTCGTACACTGGCCAAAAAGTGGCTATGTCGACGGTCGAAACTAACAAGGTGCTTAAAAACACCTACTTCCTACTGGCAATGACACTGGCATTTAGTGCGATTACTGCTGCCATCTCTATGACTATGGCACTACCGCGCTTCACTGGTCTTGTCTGTTCATTAATTGCTTTTGGCCTTTTATTTGTAATCCAGAAAAAAGCAAATTCCAGCTCAGCAATTGGCTTGGTTTTCCTGTTCACAGGTTTGCTTGGCTTTGGCTTAGGCCCACTGCTTAGTCACTATGCGGCGATGCCAAATGGTAGCCTACTGATTGCACAAGCGCTTGGCTCAACGGCGTTGGTGTTCTTTGGTTTATCGGCTTACGCGTTAACAACTAAGAAAGACTTCTCTTTCATGGGCGGCTTTCTGGTTGTCGGTATGCTGGTCGTGATCGTATCTAGCCTGGTTAACCTGTTCATTGGCAGCTCCGTTGCATTTATCGCGATTAACGCGGCGGTTGTATTGCTTATGTCTGGTTTTATCCTGTACGACACCAGCCGTATCGTTAACGGTGGTGAGACAAACTACATCCTGGCAACAGTCAGCCTGTACCTGAGTATTTATAACCTGTTCACGGCTATCCTTGCGCTACTTGGCTCAAGTGATGACTAATCCGCTCAGTTTGCTAAAATAAGCCCCATTCGGGGCTTTTTTTATGAGTAACTTTTGAGCCAGTACGTACTTTCCCTGCACAGTGATGTCAGTAACCACGATGCGTTACAGCAATTGCTGCGCTTTACCCAAGCTTTACAGGCACAAGATCATCAAGTCGCCTGTATCTTCCTTTATCAGCAAGCTGTTTTGTTTGCCAGTCAGCATTTTAGTTTGGCCAGTGATGAACTTCAGCCAACGCAACTGTGGCAATCCCTGCATGACGCAGGTATTGCGCTGAAACTGTGCGTTACCGCGGCAGAAAAACATGGTCTGGACACCACGCAGTGTGGCCCTTTTGAGGTTGCCGGGTTGGCGGAGTTTGCCATGCTGGCGACGAAAGCGGATAAATGGGTGCAATTCAAATGAGTGAGAACATTCTGGTGATCAACCACACTGCCCCATTCGACGGCGCACATATCCGTGAAGGATTAGATATGGCATTGATTTTTGCTGCACTGGATCAGAGTGTTTCCTGGCTTTTTAAGGGTCCTGCGGTACTAGCTTTAAAACAAGGCAACGATGCATCCCTGTTAGGTATCAAGAACTACTTTAAACAGCTCAAAACGCTGGAGATTTATGATGTTGAGCAAGTCTATGTCTGCGCTCAAGCCATGCAGCGTTTCGCGCTCACTCCTGAAGCACTGAATATTGACGCCCAGGTCCTGACTTTGGAGGCACAACAGGCATTACTCGCACAGCAAAGTAAGGTGGTCAGTTTATGAGCCTTCCAACATTACATATTTTTTCTAAGCCACTGAGCTACTATCATGATGTATTCAGTGCAAGCTTGCTCGGTGAGCAGGATGTGCTGCTGCTCACACGGGATGCCTGTTATGATCAGGCTGCGTGGCGCAAGCTTAGCGCCAACCGAACCTGTATGCTCAGTGTCTGTGCTCAGGCACGCGGGATCAGCGCGCAAGATAATATCGAACCGCTCAGCGACCAGCAGTGGGTCTTGCTGGTTGAGCAATGTCATAAAACTATTACGTGGTAACTATGCTCGTTTTTCAAGATAAACAAATCGAAACAGACAAAGAAGGCTACCTGCTCAACCATCAGGACTGGCATAAAGACTTGGCGCCATTACTGGCCCAGCAAGAGAATATAACGCTGACAGACGCCCACTGGGAAGTAGTCAACTTTGTGCGCGATTTTTACGAAGAATACAATACCAGCCCGGCCATTCGTATGCTGGTTAAGGCCATCGGGCAGAAGCTGGGTGAAGATAAAGGTAAAAGCATTTACCTGTATAAACTGTTTCCGAAAGGTCCGGCAAAACAGGCCACTAAAATAGCCGGCCTGCCAAAACCGGCTAAGTGTATCTAGGCTATCCTAGGCTTGTTGCTGTGTGGCATGCCACAGCACACTGATTTCATCAAGTGTGGCAGGGTCGTCAATGGTCGACGGGACTGTCATCGCTTCACCATCCACCAGCTGACGTAAGTTTTTGCGTAATATCTTTCCGGAACGTGTTTTTGGTAACCGCTCTACAACCAGAATTTGCTTCAGACAGGCAATTGCACCTATTTTGCCCCGAACAGACTGAACGAGTGCTTCGCGTAACTGTTCCTGAGTAAGATCCACGCCATCTTTAAGCACCACCATAGCCACAGGCACCTGGCCTTTTAGCTCATCTTTAGCCGCAAATACGGCACATTCGGCTACGGCGTCATGCGCAGCAACGACCTCTTCCATCTCTCCGGTCGACAAACGGTGACCAGCCACGTTTATCACATCATCCGTGCGTCCCATAATGAACACATAGCCTTCTTCATCCAGGTACCCCCCGTCACCAGACAAGTAATAACCCGGAAATTCAGACAAGTAACCTTGTCTAAAACGACGGCTATTTTTCCAGATGCTACTCAGGCAACCAGGCGGTAAAGGAGTCTTAATTGCAATGAGGCCTTGCTCGTTAGGCGCGCAAGGCTCGCCGTTCCCATCCAGTACGCTCAATTGATAACCCGGTGTTGGCACCGACGCACTGCCCGCTTTAGTCGGTAAAGGTGATAACCCCATTGGATTAGCGGCAATGGGCCAGCCCGTTTCGGTTTGCCACCAGTGGTCAATAACCGGCAGGCGCGTGACAGATTGCAGCCAGTCATAGGTCGCGGGATCCAGGCGCTCTCCTGCGAGGAACAAGGTTTGTAAAGAATGGGTATCATGCTGAGTAAACAGTTTTCCGTCTGGATCTTCTTTCTTAATGGCACGAAACGCTGTCGGCGCACTGAACAGCGCATTCACCTGATATTCTTCAACCACGCGCCAAAATGCACCTGCATCCGGGGTCCTGACCGGCTTACCTTCGTACAATATGGTGGTACAGCCAAACAAAAGTGGCGCATAAACAATATAAGAGTGGCCCACGACCCAGCCGATATCTGACGCGGCCCAAAATACCTGCCCCGGTTTCATGCCGTAAACGGTTTCCATACTGTAGTGTAGCGCTACGGCATGACCTCCCTGCTCATGTACAACGCCTTTGGGGGTGCCGGTCGTACCTGAGGTATACAAAATATAAAGAGGGTGAGTTGCACTCAATGGCACAGCATCGGCCTGCGGGGCGGCTGCAACCAGCTCGCACCAGTCAAGATCACGCGGCGCGGACATGTGCGCACGATACTGAGGACGTTGCCAGACAATCGCGTGCTCTATTTGATGCTCCGCCAGCTCTAACGCTTCGTCCAGCATGGGCTTGTATTCAATCACCCGACCTATCTCAATGCCACAGGATGCGCTCAGTACCAGCTTAGGTTTCGCATCATCAATGCGTACTGCAAGCTCTTTGGGTGCAAAGCCACCAAATACCACAGAATGAATGGCACCGATCCGCGCACATGCCAGCATGGCCACCACTGCTTGCGGGATCATGGGCATATAGATTACCACCCGATCTCCTGCTATCACACCAAGTTTACTGAGCGCCCCGGCAAATGTACTGACTTCCTCCAGCAGTTGTGCATACGTGTAATTCTGCTTTTGTCCTGTTACAGGTGAATCATAAATCAGTGCGATTTGCTCGGCCCTGCCCTCATTTACCTGATGATCCAGTGCAAGATAACTGGTATTGAGCCTGCCATCTTCAAACCAGTGACTCAGCGACTCCTCGTCGTAACTGACTCCGGTTTTTGGTGTGGTATGCCAGTTAAGACGGCCAGCCTGGTTTAGCCAAAAGGCCTCTGGATTTTGCTCAAATTGTTCATATGCCTGTTGATAGGCCTGATATGCAGTTGTTGTCATAATGATTTCCTGTTGGGTCGGGTCCAGCGGGTATGAAACTCTGCCAACTGGTTAATACCCGGTTAACGACCGATACCCTGTAAAACATAGAATTACTGAGATAAAGACAACACTAGACATTGGTCGATGACAGGAAAGAATTTGATCTGTCGCAAACTTTCGATTAAACGGAGAAACTAAAGGCCCCTGGCGGGGGCCTCGTTTGACTTGATTTATTCATCAACTGGCCAGGTATACGGGACCGCCGGTACAGACAATCCTCTGTCGATGATGGATTCTGCGACGGTTTTGCTCGGATCTGTGGGTGTCCACAAGTCCTGACTGAACGTAAGCGATGCATCTTCGAGTGCAATATCGCCTAATACCCCACTGGCATCAATATCAAATACAAAGCTGCCAGTGCCGTCATAGCTACATGAAGCAGTCGGTGCATATTCAATATTCGCTTTGCTACCGCTGCCGTCATAGGTTGCCGTTGCAGCGTCGTACTGGAAGAACTGACGCTGTGAGAATGCCTGCATACTGTGGTCATTGCCCGGTCCTGCCCAGTTGCAAATAAAGCCCTGGATCAGGCCGTCTGTATCCTCTATTTTTGTGCCGTAACCAAAGTGCGCTTCACCGTTGTCCAGGCTGGGAGAGTTAAATCCGATATTTAAAATCCGGCTGTTACTGTCGTTCACCCCGGCCTGCCAAACATAGGCATATTGCCCTGCCAGCGTCGTCAGATCAAAGTTGGCACCAAATATCGAAAAGTTCTCGCTCCAGCCATCCGGATTATCGACACTGTGGTACTTGTTGTTCACGTCGACCTGATTGTCGCTGTTGAACATACCGCTGTTGCCGTGACCACACAGCGTCGCAACCCGAGCTTGCAAAGACATGTTGCCACCAGCGCGCTCATAGGCCAATGAGCCCGCCCGGGTACGCTCATTTTGCGCGCAATTTCCGCCGGGAAATTCAATGCCACTTACGCCCTGCTCGCCTTCAACCAGATAGGTCAGATGGCCAGAGTAATTCAACAGATCGGCGCCGGGAGTATGCGCCATAGATAACGAAATATCGTAATCGGAACCACTCACTGTATACGTGAGCGAAACGATATATTGCCATTCACTACCCGCACGAGTGATGGCGGCAGTGCTAAATGTTACGCCAGACACGCCTTTGGCATTCATTTCACCAGTGACATCAATACTGCTGCCATCCTCGGGCAGACTCATTCCCGAGTCGAGCGCTGCTGATACCATGCTGGCTAAGGTCATCAGGCTCATGCGCGACTGATCTCTGAGTCCGCTCAATAAAGCATTGGTCTGCGCCACTGCACAGGCATTACCATCACTGTCACTTTCCAGCCACAGCCCTAAATCACCACCTGGTAACGTGCCAGATGCCGAGGCGGGATCGGTTGCATCCGGATGTCCTGTATAGGCTACCTGAGGCCCAAAACAACTGGCATTCGTGCTATTGCGATAGAATGATTGAACTCGAAACACATCCAGCAAAGGTACTGTACCATTGAGGATCCGACCAATCCGCTGAGTCGACCACAAATACGTGGGTACAGACGGACCATACTCCACGGCAGGCCTAGATCCAAAGCCGCGTGCAACTTCATTGCTGCTGTCACTAAAGGGTGAGGATGCCATGACCTCCCGAGGGAAGTATACGCCGCGCGAATCGTCCGGCTCATTCTGACCGTCGCTGTCATCCGAATTATTCTCTCCGGCACCAGTATTGTTTGAGCTGCCATCGTCAGAGTCAGTGCTATCACTGTTGTTGTCCGAGTCACCACTGGAAGAGTCATTATTTGTAGCAGGTTGCTGCTGATCCTGTGTATTGGTGATACCAGACTCATCATTGTCCGATGACGAGCATCCCGTTAATAATGCCAGTAAAATATATGGAATATATGTTTTCATAGTTGCATACCTTGTTGTCTAACCCGCTTTAAAGGTAAGCCAAAAAGACCATCAGCTCAAAAAACACCCAGACTGAAGTGTGAAAATGTGTTTTACATTTTCATGCTAAGACTTTGATGTTTCTGCTTTTACACAAAGTTAGCAAAAGTATGTATTCTCATTTAGATTTCAGAAAAAAGACTAGTGTAATGATTAAAATACATTTTATTGAAATTTTCGGAATAAAAAACTGTATTAACCAAAGAACAATTATGGCACAACTTATTACAATTTAACCCACACTGAGATTAGATGGCCTGGTTGCACTCAGACTGCTGGATTGCAATGTGCATCAGCTCAAATAGCTCGGTCATTGGCGCTTCAATTTTGTCATAGTCTTTTTCTTTCAACAGCGTATCTATTTTTGTGACTGTCTGATAAATATCATGACAATCAAACATGGCCGACGTGCCTTTAAGTGCATGTATAGACCGCGCCAGCCCATCAAAGTCGTGGTATTTAAGCTGGTTTTGTAACTGCACCAGCTGCTCATGCAACCCGGCTATATACTGAGATTTCAGCATGGAAAACTCTTCATCAGGCAGTGCAAGGTCTTCCTCAACAGTGATGTTCAGGTAGTGACTAACCTTCTTGGCAAATTCAGCTCTGTCGATTGGTTTAGCAAGGTGATCTGTAAAGCCAAGCTTGAGATAGCGTTCCACTTCATGGCTCATGGTATTGGCCGTTAAGGCAATGACCGGTGCCGTGCAACCCGTTGCCTGAATAAAATTAAATGCCTGCTCGCCATCCATCACCGGCATCTGAATATCCATGAGGATCAAGTCAAACTCATCGTCCAATACGGCTTGTACAGCCAATTGGCCATTTTCTACTGCCGTCACACTGAGCCCCATTCGTTCAAGAATACGAGTGATAAGACGGCAGTTATCAACATGATCTTCAGCCAACAGTACTTCACCTTTTAACGACTCGGATTCATAACTTTCCGTCTCTGTGTCGGGCTCCTCTGACTGATGAATTTCCGAAAACGTATTCAGCCACTTAGTGCGTTGCGTAGTGTATAAACCTACCGACAAAGTGAAAGCGGTGCCAGAGCCGACTTCACTCTCTACGGTAATGTCTCCATCGAGCTTCTGCGCCAGGCTTTTCGAGATATTTAGTCCAAGGCCGGTTCCACCGTATTTTCTGGTCGTAGACGAGTCGGCCTGATGAAAAGCATTAAACAGCTCCTTCTGCTCAGCAGAGGTCATGCCAATTCCGGTATCCTGAACGCGAACCGACAGGGTTTCCTGCGTGCAACTGACATCGATGGAAATTTTGCCCACCGAAGTAAACTTAAGCGCATTTGAGGTTAGGTTGAGCAGTATCTGTCGCAACCGGGTCGGGTCAATCACAATATAATCTGGCAGTGGAAAATGGTAGTTCAGCTCAAACTCCAAACCTTTGTCTCTGATCTGCTTACCCAGTAAAGACTCTACGTGAGTAATAGATTGAAACAGATTCGCTTCAATGAGCTCCACTTCCAACCGGTTTGCCTCTATCTTAGACATATCGAGAATGTCATTGATCAAACCAAGGACATGGCGAGAATTCTGTAAAATTACCGAGATAGCATGATTGCGCTCATGGGGCTTAATATCCCCCAGCATAATGCCGTCAGCATAGCCAATTATTGATGTCATGGGGGTGCGGATTTCATGACTCATATTCGCCAGGAAGCGGCTTTTCGCTTCACTGGCGTCGCGTAATTCAGAGGCAAGCTGTTCCAATTCATATGTCCGCTTGAGTACCTTTGCTTCGAGATTTTTATTCAGTTCAATGTTTTCTTCATTCGTCAGACGATATTTATCTGCTACGGCGAATGCCAATAGCAAGGCATCCAAGGCAGTGCCTATCAGTCCGATTAAATACAAATTGACCGCGATAGGCGGAAGTAACCCGAGATTGGTGAAGTTTCCGACCATGTTAGGAATGGCCATACACACATAGGCCAATACAAAGTAGCGAGCCGGTTTAAAACCTTCCATCAGACGTAGCACGCCAACATAAAGCCCCATGCACAATGCTGAACCCGTAGCTAATGTGGCCCACAAAAAACCAAATCCTGGGAACAGTATACAAAACGGAGTTCCGATCGCGCCTATTGCGCCAACCCAGAGCGACGCTGTAGACAGTGCAGGGTGTGTTTCTTTGAGCTTAAGCAGTTGATTATAAAACAATACATTGGTTATCGGTGTCAGTGCAAAGCCCAGCCAGTGCAAGTGCGCTGAATAAAAGCCAAACAGCTGATCGGAAACATGAAAGAAATGGCTCCATGCGAACACCCAGGTTGCAGCAAACATTGCATAATACAGATGTGTCATGTCTTTAGAGCCGATATAAATCAGTAAGTTGTACAAACCCAGTACGATACCAACGCTAAAACATAACGACATGAAAAGGTTATCGAAGGTTATCTGACGCTCGAACTCTTTAACCGGGACAAGCTCCAGTTTGATAGGTGTATAGAAATAGTCACTCTCAAACAAAGTTACAATGAAATACCGCTGCTTGGGTAACAAGTGTATTTTATTGCCATAGTGAAAAGGGTATTCATTCGCGTGCATGCCACCGGTAAAAAATCGTTCAACCCCTGTCTGCGAGTAAATCCTCGTTTCCACGTTAGACAATACAGTGTTGTACGGATAGAGCACCAAATCCTGATACCTGGAGTGGTTTTCAATTTCGGTCACTAACCAGTATCGACCAGAAAATAGCGCGCGTTTCGTCTGCTCCGGTTGGCTACGCGCCCATTGTTCAACCTGGGCAAAATTATCCGGGAAACGCGCGTTGTTCTGAGCCGACAGCACCAAACCCTGGTCGTGTAAATTCTGCCCTCGCTGTGTGCCATCAAATACATACACACTGGCGCTTGCGAAACAGGAACACAGGCACAACAGCACCGCACATAATAGTCTTAAACTACCCATTTGAGACCTTAACTTTGACAGCTCAGGGCAAGTGCCCGGCTAAAACCGATACGAAACATCCACCCCAAGGCGTCTCCCCTCTCCCTTAAAGTCTTCCAGCATGCCAAGAAAAGCACTCAAATCGAATTTTAAATGGCTGTATTCTTTATCAAACAGGTTCTTTCCCCATATCCCAACACGCCAGTCTCCTTGTTCAAAGTGCACACTACCACGCCACAAGGTATATCCAGGCTGCATCGCATAGGCACTTTGGTTTTGGTCAAAGTAGTATTCCGATTGATAGTCAAACCCGATGGTTGAAACCAGCTCCCCGCTCCAAAGTGGCAATGAATGCGTAACATCACCATTAATGTTCCACTCTGGAGTAAAGGGCAGACGATTGTCCGTCAGCACATTTCCTACAGGATCAATAAACCTGTCAAAGTTTGCTTCTGGTACATAACCTGCCGCACTTCTGAACGAAAGAGACTCACTAAGCTTGTATTGCATAGCCAGCTCGGCACCGTATATTGTTGAACTACCGACATTTTCAAGAAGCTGTAACGGTGGAGCACCTGGTGTTGTCGAGGCCTGATTCATGAACACCTGCTGCTCGCTGTAATCATAGAAGAACACGGCACCGTTTAACGACAAATTATCTGCGTTATTGTACTTCGCTCCTATCTCATGGGCATAAAGCTCTTCTGAGTCATAGTCAGCCATTCTTGCTTGCTCCTCAGTCGCCAGCAATCCCCCATTGTATCCCCCACTTTTAGTGCCATTGGCCAGACTGTAATACAACATCAGGGATTTTGAGTACTGATAATTCCAGGCAACGCGGCCAGACAGACCATCATCTTTCACTTCACCCGAGACCTGGTAGTAAGGTATGGTCACCCCATCCAACTGGGCAATGTCTAACACCGTATTCAGTCGGGAAATTGAGTCGTACTCAACCGTTTCATCACTGTAGCGCAACCCCACTGTAATGCGATGAGCCTCATTTAGCTGCCACTCATACTGCGCAAACACCGCCGCCGACTTGACGGTAATTTCATTGTCATAAAAAAAAGTATTCGTCAGAGTTGTGTCTAGCAGACCACGCATATCCCGCAGAATATCATTGAAATTATCCTGGTATATGCGCTCTTCCATATGGAACAGGCCCAATGTCAGGTGGTCTCTGTTAAAGATATGGTTGTACCTCAATTCGTTGGAGAGCATTTCATTTTTCAAGCCCAGCTGCCCTTCGCACAGCTTAGCGGGACTACCATCACAGTTGAAAGCGTGACGCCTGTCCAGGCGGTTAAAACCATTTATGTAGGTTAGTTGCTGAATATCAGATAGTTGCCAGTCTCCTTGTACTGTCCAGCCTTTATAAATCGACAAATGTGGTGAGTTATTATTCACGCTGACAGCCCAATAATCACCGCTGCCATCATTGAAACCAAACGCATCAACACATCCTGCGCCTCCCGCTTCGCTCGGGGTACAGCGAACCCCATTGACCGGATCTTTGAAGATACCGATATTGCCCACCGGCTGAACAATTCCATCCCAGTGACCGTATTCAAGTTTGGCATAGAGTGAGAAATCGTCCCACTCAGCTAAGTAACTAAGCCGGGCATCCTGCTGCTTCAGACCCGCTTCGGGAGAAGGCTCAAACAAGTTGTAGCTTGTGTACTCATAATCGGTGTGGTTAAAGGAGAACCGCGCCGCGCTGTGTTCGTTCACCCGCGCATTGTAGGTACCCTGAACGCGACGCCACTCATCGGTACCAATACCCACTTTGATAAAACCATAATTTCCGTCATCTGGACGCTTGGTCCTGACAAGTAAGGCACCACCGGTGCTATTGCGCCCAAACAGAGTGCCTTGTGGTCCTTTAAGTACTTCAATTTGTTCAACATCAAACAAATTGGCGATCTGATTGTTTGCAGAGCCAACAGGTCTGCCGTCAATGTACATAGCAATGGGCGATGTGTTCGCAGTGTTGTAGTCAATTAAGCCCACACCGCGAATGTTCAATGCCGGAGGGGTTCCCTCGGCTGCATTTTGACTGATTTTGAAGTTTGCAACATAGCCACCCACTTCACTGACGTCTTTAATTCCCTGGCGGGTAATGTTGTCGCCATTGAGTGTGGCAATCGAAATACTCACTTCCTCTAGTGTTTGTTTGCGTTTTTGCGCATATACCTCGATGACTTCAATACTATCATTGTTTGCAAAAACACTGACGGGAGAGAAAAAAACTGTACTTAATGAAATTGATATCGCTGAGAGTTTAAACATATCCGTGCTCTTTTTCTGCTTCACGCGTGTGCTTGTTTGAGTATAGTCTAAATGCAAAGACCTCCAACAAAATTGGAGGTCTTTTGTCTATTATATCAATAGTTAGCTGGCAGGACAGCCAGGTTGGTTACCGCACCAGTTAACTGCTCCGAATTAATCTGGCTTAAAGCCATCTTCACCGCTGATATTTTCAGGCAGTCCGCAAATTGTCCGGGAGGTCTGCATACCCGCCATCACCGCCGCTTCAACACATCCGGCATTGACACCCGTACTGATCCAGTCACCTGTCAGGTACAGGTTTTTAAATACTGAGCCATCGGTAGGAAGCCGGTACTGACTGCTATCGACTACGGACAATACATATCGCTCACTGGGATCAACATTAACCCGCCAGTACTGACTGTCAAATCGTTCCTCGCCCTGCGCGATGGAGTCGTCATAGAGCGTGTTCCAGTTGTACTGGCCCGCAGCATTATAGGCATTTGGCCACAACGGCTTCATTTCTGTCGCCAGCTTACTGATAGCATTGCCCTTCACCTTGGCTTTTTGCTCCGCCGGAAAATTATATTCGCTGCTAGGGGGATATTCTGTGCACCCAAATGCACTACAAAAATAAGCGATATTTTTAGGTCCATTTGAGGGCCAATCTTCATGCGGCAGTAAATTAGACATTGCAGCCCAGGTATCAAAAGGCTGTGAAAAGCCACTCAAAATAGGACGCTCTTCACTCGGTGGTGTGTAATTAAACCCAAGTTGTTCATCAGTCTGATTTAGCCAAACCTGAAATGCCTGCGTCGCTACCGTTTTGACTTCGCTGCTTTGTAACCTGAGCCCGTTGTCCAGCGCCAACAACTGCGGGCATAAGTGCTCAAGCCCACCCACAGAGATTCCAAAAATCACCTTATCAAAGTCCCGCCCTCGCTTTAGAGACAATCTTGGCAATGGGGAGCCAAACTCTGCTTCATACAATGTTGGCCAGTTGCTCCAGAAAGATTCGAGGTTCACGTTATGTCGCTGTAATAATGCAGCCTGCGCATCATCTATTTGCTCATAGTTAGGCCGGTCCGGCCAACACGGTAAGCCATTCACATCTACAAGTGGATCATACAGACCATTTTTTAGCTTTACTTGCTGCGTGATAGCTATTTCGTCGACTACGTACTCCCCAGCGACAGATGCAGGTATGAGTTCATCGACCTGGTGGAAGTACTCAAACTTCACACCACGTTTCGCCAGCAACTCATAAATTGGCGAAAAAATAATATCGCCCATACCGGCCTGCATCTTCCACATTACACCGCCACGGTAGCACAACATCAAGCGCAGCATCGCCAGCGAGGCAACCCCCGCTTCAACGTTTCCCTTGTCAAAGTCACCATCCACATAACCAAAAACCAGATCGTAAAAGCCTCTCACGGGTGCCGACTCCACTACATACTTCTCATCGGCGCCATTGCGCTTAAGCCAGGCTTTAAAATCATATTTATTGATTGCTTCAAAGCCATCTGAATGAACATGATCACGAAGCAAGCCAATCAACATTGCAATGGCCAGGTCGGCACAAATATAGAGACGCCGAATGGCTGAGTGATCATCCAGTAAATCTCGTACCTCAGCCCTGAGCCAGCGTTTAAGCTTGCGAACTATGTACCAGGTAACTAACCGGTCACGACTGTTGGACAGGTTTTTATCCGCTGCACGTAGGTTCAATAATTCATGGAGCTGTGTTATCAACAGCCTGGGGGTCGACCAGATCTCCCTAGCCTCATCCTGTGCACTGTCAAAAAAGTCTGTTACCTTATCTTCCAGGCTATCAAATGCTGAGGTTATTTCGCTGGCAAGGTGCTGTAACAGGCCACGGTCTCGTCGTTTTCGGGTTTGCAACCTGATCTCCCGGTGTGCCGCAACCACTTCGTCTTCAAGCCCGTCTATCCACTTATGTAACCAGGCGATGGTCATTTGGATAAGCTGCCAGAAGTGCAAATCCAACGTGCCGTCTGCCGGGTTACCGGGCACCAACGGAAAGTCAACCGGCCAGGTCTCCCATTCGTTGTCAATCAATTCCTGCAACACCACGAAGCTGTGAGGCTTGAGTGCTTGTTCCCAGGTGGCAATAGGCACTGAGCTTGGTCTGTCCAGATTATTGTATACCGTTTCAATAGCCCGAAATGAGTTAATATAAGCACCGAACCATACATGCAAGCCATGTTCTTCAATACGCTCATGAACATCCGGATTACGTCCACTGGCGCCCTTGCCGCCCAGGCGCCAGCCAAGCTGATACACCGTAATATCGTACTCTTGCTGCCAATTATCTTTTTCTGTGAGATAAACGGCTGCGGTCATGGCAGACACACCACCGCCCAGGATTGCAATTTTTTCTTTACTCATAGTGACACCCTACCCCAAATCCGCTCTGACGATTTCATGTGCCCCGTCCTGATCAAAGTCCATGCACAAATAATAAGGCAATTTGGCAAACTGTTCTCCCACAGCAATTCCAAACATGTCTTCCAGGGGATACGCTGCAACCTGATTAATCGTGACTTTATATTCGTCTTTCAAAAAGCCCAGTTTGTGCAACTTCTTTACTTCTGAGGGAGAATGAACAACCGCACTGTATACGCTGTTGGTAGCGAAACCATCCGGAAGTTGCTTAAAGAAAATCTGATCCAGCATAGGGTTAGTAAACCCCGTCAATAGCTGTTTAATAAATTCGCTGCTAATATCAATTTCACTCGCGCTTTCATGAAGTAATTCAGCAACTTCTTTGCTTATTTCTACTGCCTCTTCAAACCAGGTATCATCATCAGCCACTCGGTCGATAGACAGCAATTCGTACCAGGCCATTTTCTTGCTGGGATCATAAGGTTGAAAGGTTTCAAGACTGAGCGAAAAATGATCGGCGTGACGACGATCTGCAGGCATTTCATAACGGCACAGGTACTTGTTATATCCCCAGGTTTCGCGTCCATTGATCAATGCATTGATGTTGTTTACTGTGATAAATGCCGGGTACCAGTATAAGTGCGTCATTCGATTAGTATTTTTGCACACTTCAGCAACCGGCACCCAGATAATGATATCTGTCTCTTGCATATAGCCGTAGTTGCTAAATGGCAGAACCTTCGAGGCGATATTTTCAATGTCAGTGAATGTCAGAAGACAGTGCGAAGATATCGCCTTGTAGCTATTGACTTCATTTGGGACGGAGTTCAATGTAGCATCAAAAAACGCCTGTATTTTCTCAATTTTCCCTTTTAAAAAAAATCCGTACATCATTGCATTAAGCATTCTGCAGGGGGGCTTAGCAATAGGGTTACCCAAGAAATGGCGATAAGGGATAGTCAGTTTTTCAGACATAGAAAACTCCTTTCTATAAAGCGGTGGTAATATGCGACGACAGAAACACAGTGATACCAAGCAAACTTGTTACCTCTGCTCCCATTCGCTATCAGTAACCACCACTTCACAACCTTAGGCTGTACTTCCCTGACCGATAACCGGGGTGTTAAATGCCCGCAATGATTAATGTGACACTAAGTCTAGTTCATCTTTAATACGTCGATAGTTAAATTTAATTTTTGCCAGTTGTTCAACTTCCCCCTGGCACCTTGTCTGATAATGCCCATACGCATCGCTGTCATAATGAGCAGACAAACTGTTCATAAACCCATGCTCATAGCGGGTACGAAAGCACTCAACGTTAGGCTGTTGTTGCAATATTTCCATAACGGGCACAATGTCAAAATGACTTTCCTGATATGGAAAAAAAATATCCACTCTACAACCTGGGTTAAGGTGTAAGAAGTTTCGGATCTGCCCGGGGTAAAATGCGATCAATTTTACAGAGCTTTTCAGCGCAATCGCTGATAAGGCACGCCAGGCGGCAACAGCTCCGGCACTAAAAGCAATGATCAATTCTGGCTGATATGCAAGGATGTCATCCAATACCTTACGCATATATGCATCATGCCCAATCTCATCGGTAAAGGCTTGATAGACTTGGGCTTCGGGTAGGTGTGTTTTCGCCTGGAAAGTGCCGTATGGCGAACTTACTTTGCAATCGCAATCCAAGCTTTGAGCAAAGTCTTCGAGATAGTCGCTATGACCGAATATATCACTGACGATAAGCGTAACCATGGTTGTTTTCTCTTATTTCCAATATAGTTATTATATTAATCGTTACGCCAACCCCCTATCTTAACTGAAAAATGCACCTATTGCAGCGTAACTAAGTTTGCCTGTCCATGTTCTTAATGCGGTGCAAACTGAGCTGGGGCTCCCTAAAATGTAGCAAACCATTACCATTTGTAAAAAAAATTCAGAAACAAATGCTACACCTTGTCTATTCCAGTAAATATTCAGCCAGAATGCCCATTTACTCGGCTTTTTGTCCACTTCTGCTAAACTCAGTAATTAGTTGTGTTGTCGGGGAAATACGTGAAACTTATTTTGCTGTTGTTAACGTGCCTTACTTCATTTTGTTATGCTCACAACATAAACCATGTCATTTCATGGATCACCATAGATTTTCCACCCTACTATATCTATGCAGATAGAGATGCAGGCGAAGGCAGAGATGAGCAGTTAATTTCATTGCTCCATACTCAGCTACACCCTCTGGCCTATCAGCTGCAAGGGTTTCCCGCCAGCCGCGCAATTCACGAGCTGAGCCACAGTGACATGGGGTACTGCATGGTTTCTTTATACAAAACGGCGCAAAGAGCCAAGCACATCACCTATACCAAGCATTATTCCACAGTTGGCTTGTCACCCGGCCTAGCACTGCGTAAAGAAACAGCTCATTCGCTTGGGTTAGATGTTCATCAACCAGCTTCATTGGTTGATTTGGTGCTAAAACATCATCTCACACTGGGCATTGCACAAAGCCGCTCATATGGTGAAAAACTGGACCAGCTTATCGCTCGATTACCGCCCGACCAGATTGTTATCCGTCCCGGGTGGGACACGCTGCAAAGTCTGACAAACATGCTACTCAAAAAACGAGTAGACCTGGTGCTGGGTTACCCAAGTGAGCACTATTACCTGAGCAAACGCCTTGGTACAGACAACCTGACACAAATGCCTCTGGCCGGTATGCCACTTGTTACCAAAGGCTATATTGGCTGCACCAACAATGCTCAGGGTAAACAAGCTGTCAGCCTGTTAGATACAGCTTTAGCCAAACTGACAAAAACACAAGACTATAAGCGCATCATGCTAAAATGGTTACCAGATCACTTAAAACGTCAACTCAGCAAGCACCTCATCTCCGAAACAAATTTACTCAGAAATGAGGTACATATCACAAAAGACCGAAACTAACCTCAAGTTAACGGTTTTTATAGAAATAACTTTCTTTTTCTATCGTGATACTGGCATCTTCCTCGGCTGTCACCACAAAGTTTAGTGGCGTAGCAGTGCCGCGTAAATCGTAACCATCTGCTGTGACAGTGACTGGTACCAGTAGCATTTGTCCAGCTTCAATTCGAATTGTTTCTGGCGCAGATAAACTGGCATGCTCAATCCCACTTATCCCAACCCGATAATGGAGTGTTTGCTGAGTTTTGTTGATAATGCTCAGGGTGTAAGGGTTTTCAACGAGACCCTCGTAGTTCACGCGATATAGCGCATTTCTGTCACGTATCACTGAAGCTTCTATTGGTGTACGATTCATAGCCCAAAACACCATAGTGACCAAAATCATGGCGAATAAAGCAGCATACCCCACCAGCTTGAGCCTGAACGGGTTGGTCTTTTTACCTGAAAGCGTATTTTCACTGGTGTATTTGATAAGCCCGGTCTCATAGCCAAATTTGCTCATAGTCTCATCACAGGCATCAATACACAGTCCGCAGTTAATACATTCGTATTGCAGACCATTTCTGATATCAATACCTGCCGGGCATACCTCAACACATAAATTGCAATCAACACAATCGCCTAATCCCATGGCTTTGTGATCGGCCTTGCGCTTTCTGGGTCCACGGTTTTCTCCTCGTGCGGCATCGTACGACACAACCAAGGTATCTTTATCAAACATCACAGACTGGAAGCGTGAATATGGGCAGGCTACGTTGCACATTTTCTCGCGCAAAAAACCTGCGTTCCCGTAGGTGCAAAATGCAAATAAAGACACCCAAAAACTCACCAGGCCAGACCATTGCAGTGTAAACATCTCGGTATATAAAGATTTAGCTGGTACAAAATAGGCCATAAAAGAGGTCGCTGTGAAAACAGAGATCAGTAACCACACTGCGTGTTTGGCTAACTTTTTGGATACCTTTTTGCTATTCCAGTTGCTTTTATCCAGTTTAATCCTTTGGTTTCGAGTCCCTTCGATCCGATGTTCAACCCAAGTGAACATCAGCATCCAAATCGTTTGCGGGCAAGTGTAGCCACACCACACTCGACCCAGCCAGTTGGTGACAAAAAATAAGCCAAATGCGCCGGCCATAAATACCCAAGCCAAAATCATGAAATCATGCGGTAATAAAGTAACGCCAAAAATACGAAACTGCTGGGAAGCCACATCCAGCAACACAGCCTGCTGACCTTTATAGGGGATCCAGGGAATGGCAATAAATACCAGCATCAGGAACCACCCGAGATAGCGACGAATATGCTGGAAAGGTCCCTTTTGCTCGCGGATATAAATCGGCCCGTCCATCTTGTAGGGCTTAATGATCATATCTTCTTCTTTAATATCGAACTTCATAATACTTGCTTATTTTCAGTGAAACACACTTATCAATTTGCAAGTTTCAGACCAAACTGAAAGTTTTTAACCTATTGTTTTAATTGAATTTTATAAAGAGCAAAAAATACTCACCCGCGATATTTCACGATTCAACGCTAAATATCGCGCCCTCTCTGTATATTGAGCTTCTTCATCTTTGACCTCAAAGTGCTTTCTGGCATACCAAGCAGTGCTGCAGCGCCCTGCGCCCCTGCAACCCGCCACTGACACAGTTCAAGCACCGCTAGAATGTGTTCTCTCTGGGCATGAGCAAGTGACAAGTCCTGAGACACTGTCGCCTCCCCAATATTCGCGGCCAGCGCCTGAGTGAGATGCAGGGTTCTGCCACTGGCTAAAATGGCTTCACGCTCGAGAATGTTTTGCAGTTCCCGGATATTCCCGGGCCAGTCGTAAGCCTGTAGTTTCGCCAAAGATGATTTAGCAATACCCCGTAATTGTTTACCCAGTCGGGCATTGAGTCGGGACAACATATTGGCACATAATAAAGGAATATCTTCCAGGCGCTCCCGGAGCGCCGGCACTTTGATTGGAAAAACGTTCAGGCGGTAGTACAGATCCATTCTGAACTCACCCTTTTCAACCATCTGCCACAAATCGCGGTTGGTGGCAGCAATTACGCGAATATCAACCGAAATGGTTTTGCTCCCTCCGACACGTTCAAACTCTTGTTCCTGCAACACTCTCAGTAACTTGCTTTGCGCCTCCAAAGGCAGTTCACCTATTTCATCTAAGAATAACGTACCCTGATGAGCCAACTCAAAGCGCCCTTTACGTCTTTCATTGGCGCCCGTAAACGCGCCTTTCTCATGACCGAATAATTCAGACTCTAATAAACTCGGCGAAAAGGCAGCACAGTTAACTCGTACAAACGGCTGGGTGCAGCGTAAACTCAGGCGATGCAGGTTGCGCGCAACCAGCTCTTTACCAGTGCCGTTCTCACCCAGGATCAGCACGGTACTGTCGGTCTGGCTGACCAGCTTAATTTGTTCCAGCATGGCCTGAAAAATATGGCTCTGACCGACCAGCCCGGAATCCTGCCAGTCTTCGTTAATTTCTGCCAGCAGGTAACTATTTTCTTCTTTCAACTGCTCAGAGAGCGTCTGGACCTGTTCAAGCGCATCCCGCAGTGCCTGCTCAGCTTCTACTTGCTTAGATATATCGTGAAATATCGCGACCGCTCCAACGATCTGTTCATCTTTGAATACTGGCGTAGAGGTATACTCCACCGCAAAACAGCTGCCATCTTTACGCCAGAATACTTCATCAGTGACATGACGAGTTTGCCCGTCGAACATAGTCCGATAGATCTGACAATGATCAGCGGGATATGGTGTGCCATCTGCATAACTATGATGGTGATACTGGTGGATTTTCTTGCCAAGTAAATCTTCTGCAGACCAGCCGGTCATTTTTTCCGCGGCCGGGTTAATGAAGACAGCATTGCCTGACAAATCAAAGCCATAAATCCCCTCGCCAACTGCATTAAGTAGCAATCGGGGATCATTTAAAAATTGTGCAATTACAGAAGACATAGATTACCTCGTGATATTTCACGAGATAATCTATCATGACTGTGGCCCAAGACAAACTACATCCTAGGTCTTAAACAAAGAAAGCGCCTGTGCATCGAAGTTAGTAAGATTCGGAAATAAGTCTGTCAGTTCACTGTCTGCAAGACCAAACCAACGAGCAAGTGGCGCAAAATATTGCTCATTACTGTAAGCCGGGATCAGCCGTCCACCGCCAACATCGTCAGAACCTTCCAGTTGCTGCGCCATCATTGCACCATGGATATCACCCCCTTTAACCGCACCACCCAGTACCAGCTGGTTACCCGCCCAGCCATGGTCAGTGCCATCACCGTTCGAGGTCAGAGTGCGACCAAAGTCAGACATAGTAAATGTGCTTACCTGATCGGACAGTCCCAGCTCTGCCAGTGCGCCTTGAAAATCTCCCAGGCTGTTTGCCAACGCGCCCAGTAACGCCGGATGAGCTGACTCCTGATCGTCATGAGTATCAAAGCCACCCATAGACACAAAGAAGATTTGTCGCTTCACACCAAGCTGTGACTGAATACTGATGGTTTTAGCCACCGCTGCTAACTGTGCCGAGAGGCTTGATTCGCCAAACTCAGTGGTTAATGTTGGTGCTTGTTCAAGCAAGGCATTCATGTACAAGGTATGTTCAATAGACCCGTTTAATCTGCTGGCATAAGCCGATGTCAACGGGTGAGAAGCCTGGCTAAACAAAGTTTGCATAACGCGCCGCACATGCTCAACTCTAGGTTCATAGCCACTCAGAGCATTAATTTTACTGACCCCGTTTTTGCTCAAGGCAAATGCACTGGTGCTAGTGCCGGTTTGCCAGGGGTTTGCCCCATCTATAGTAATGTTACTGCCAAATACGCTGCCCTGCTCCAGGCGTTCTAACAGTCTTGCTCCCCAACCGGTATTCAGCGTTTGCTTTTCCTGGCCATGCATCCAGGTTGCCTGCTGATCATTGTGGGAAAACAAATGCTGGGGTAAAGGTACGCTTTTGGCCTGGAACTCTGCCAAAGAGGTTGGCGCTATCAAAGTACCCACTCCACCAACAAACGCCAGGCTATGCTGATCAAAATAGGATTGTAAGGGCGCCATAGCCGGATGCAGACCAACCCCACCGTCAAATTCGCTGACAGTGGAGAGCGCAATCGCATCTTGCACAGCGAGGTTTTGGCGGCTTGCTTCGTACCAGCGACGTTGCTCGCCAGTCAGTGGTACCAGCATATTCATGGAATCATTTCCACCATACAGATACACACATACCAGCGCTTTGTAGTCGGCAAAACTGCGCTGTTCAACACTGCCTGACAGGGCCTGAAGCTGTAAACTGGTTAATGCTGCCGCTGACATGCCGCCCTTCAGGCATAATGATAAGAAGTCTCTTCTGCTTTTGTTCATCATGCTTGGCTCCTAATACTGCACGTTAAAATCGGGTGATAATGACACCATAAATAGCAGTTGTCCGACTCTGTCTGCCGCGCTCTTATTAGCAAAATACTCGTCCAGTGCGACAAACGCATCCCGGCTTGCCTGTGACATATTGCCTGCAAAGTACAATAAGTTATATCTGTCGAGTAACGCATTGAGACCACTGGTTTCGAGCAAACTGATGTCACTGTGGCCGTATAAGTAGATTGTTGATGGGTTTAAGCTATCGTGACGTTCTGCCATACGCCAGATAAGATCGCTGTATTGCTGGTTTAAAGTACCGATCATTGCAGCATCATTGGCTATCTGGAGCTCTGGGGCAAACAACCCCTGCGCGCTGAGCTCTGACGGCTGATGATCTGGTCTGAAGAAATTGAATACCGAAGGCGATAGCATAGGCCCTTGGCCATATCTGTCATCCAGATTCCAGGTAAAGTAGTTACCTTCCTCGCTGTGTGCGTTCAATGTACGCCACAACTGAACCCCTTTTAACAGTGGCTCTTTGACTTTACCCTGATAGGTCAGCACAGAGCCGTAGTGGCGCGCCTCATCATCAAGGTAGATAGCACGGACCACGGCACTCAAATCTCCGCGTACGCCACTGCCATTGTCATTGAAAACCGCTGCTACCCGCTCAACGTATTGTGGAGTCGGATTAGAGGTAATTAAACGCTGAATCAGTTGTTTACTAATAAACGGACCCACATTGGTGTGATTAAACAGGTTGTCCAAAGCGAGCTGCATGGAGTCTTCTGGCCCGACCCCGGCCGGGACCACTGTCCCATTGAGCAAGGTCTTTTCAAATTCGGAGTGATAGTCGGGAAAGGCCTGCATAGGCAGACTGAAATTGCGGCTCGGACGATCCCAGCGCGCCGAATAGGCAAACGTCCAGCCGGTAAAGACACGTGCAAATCCGGTTATCTCCTGCTGGGAATAAGTCGCGATTGGCTGACCATTGTCATCTCGCATGATACTGCCGTCCTGATTAAGCATGTCCAGTCCAATGGTAAACAACTGCATAACCTCTCGTGCATAATTCTCGTCGGGCCGTATGTTACGCTCAGGATCCGCTTTCTCATTACCAAGATGGCTGAGGTAAGTGCCCATCACAGGCGATAAAGTCACAGCCTCCAATAGTACACGATAATTGCCAAATGCATGTTCAAGCAAGAGATCATAATATGCCAGCATGCCCTCCGGCTCGCCTTTAAGTGCATTGTTTGCATCCGAGACGACAAATATTTCACTTAAGGCAAAGGCCACCCGTTGCCTCAGTTGGTCTTCTGCATTCAGAGTAGCTTTCCACCAGGCGTCAATCCGGTTTATCTGATAAGGCGTATCTCTGTCTGGGTAATTCTCTAGTAACACAGAGTGATAGGTCGCAGGGAGTGCCATTTGCGCGTCCAGCCATTGCGTTTCACTGATACCCGTCGCTGCATTCACTTCTACAAGTGTTGGCCCCATGGTACCCTGATGTAAAAGCGTTGCAGCCTGGGTGGCTGACATCGCATTGCTGGCTAGTATATCAATGTTTGTGGTTGTTTCTGCACCCTGAGGATCCGTCACTGTGACAGAAAACTGATAGCTATCCGCTGCGGCCTGATAAGTCTCAGGCAAAGTCACAGTCAGAGTTGGTCCGGTGACATCGCCCAATTCCACTTTGGGCCCACTTAGCTGTCGCCAGAAGTAATTAAAAGCAGTGTCTTCGGGATCTGCCACGTTTGCAGACAAGGTCAACGGTGCCCCTTTTATCACCTCAGGCTGAGCGATATCGACGACCACTTCGGGCGGGGTATTTTGCAGCTCGGGTGTCTCATCACCCGCTTGCGGATCGGTATCGTCCCCCTGTTCCGGTGAAGGCTCTGTCGTACTACCGCCAGATTGCTGAGATGTCTGCGTATCCTTTGATGTATTTGATGAGGTGTTATTCGGGGCTGGACTGCTTTCAGACGAGCCACCACAGGCAACCAGCGTGGTCAGACAAAAAGCCACGAGAGTCAGGTGAGTATTCATAATTGCATTACCCGCAACAGTATTTAATACTTTTATAACAGACATGCCTTATAAAACATATACTAAATTACTATTAATCTCGAAACGCTTTCATACTCATCTGGAAGTGCTTTTTGAATTGCCTTGCCAGCGCCTGAGGGTCCTGATAACCAACCTGATAAGCGATCTGCGCCTGTGACAAGTTAGAGCTGGCCAGCAAGTGTCTTGATTTCTCCAGCCGAACCAGCCGAACATAGTCCATGGGTGTCATGCCCACATGCAGCTTAAAGCGCCGGATTAAGGTACGCTCAGACATATATGCAAACTCTGCCAGACGCTTCAGGCTCAGTGCTTCTGCAAGATTATTGTCTATCAGAGACTGTACTGCTCTTATCTGCTCATCGCTGTGATCCTGCAATACACTCAGCCGGATAAATTGGTTTTGACTTGATGATTTCTGTGGAATGGCCAGCCAGGACGCAACTTGCTCCGCTACTTCTTTTCCGACCCTATCACAGACAAACGTGAGGATTAGGTGCAGATAGCTGTGCGCAGCCCCTGCGGTGTACACTTCATTACTGCGCAAAACAGTCTCATCTGCTTTAAAGTCAATATGCGGGAAATACTTGGCAAAAAACGGCGCAAGCCACCAACTCGCGGTGATCTTATGTTGATCGAGCAGCCCTGTAGCGCCAAGATAGGCCACTCCGCAGCAGCCTGCCAAATGATAACGACACGTTTTGAGCGTATCGCTAACCTCACTCAGCGCTTGGTTTACCTCTTTACACTGCTGCCACAAAGTAGCATCACTACTGTACTGAGCACCGACCCAGACTAGCACGTCGTAACCTTTAAGTTCACCTAACATGCTATCACACTGAATGGTTAACCCCTGACTACTGACAACTTGAAGTTCTTTGCTCAATGCCGCAATTTTCCAGCTAAAAAATTGCCTGCCCATTACCTGGTTAGCCACGTTAAAGATGTCGATTACACCAGTTAATGCACTGGCGAATACTTTCGGAGGGCACAAAAGTATAACCTTCATGTCAGTTTCAACCTGAAATTAGTCAATATTGACACAGCAAGTTAACGCTTGCCTCAGATAAAGTAAAGTCAGTTTTAATTGTAGAAGGAACAACCCTATGTGGATCCATATCCCTATTTTCTTTTTAGTATTGCTCTATACCTTTTTGTGGCTAACAACTGCCGGGCTGCGCATTCGTGCCGTTTATCAGCGCAAGATTTCTCTGGCCGACATTCGTTTTGTGAGTAAAGAAAGTTTCCCTGAACGGATCCGGCTATTGACCAACAGCTATGACAACCAGTTCCAATTACCACTGTTGTTTATGTGTCTGTTGCTTCTGCTGCATATTCAGGGAGTTCAGAGCCAACTCTGGTATATGTTCAGCACTGTATTTGTTGCCGCACGTTACTGGCACTGCTATGAGCATATACTTGGCCACAACCTGAGAATGCGCACACTCGCCTTTGCCCTTGGCAGTATCACCTTATTTGTCGCCTGGTTCACACATCTGTGGCAATCGCTATAAATAAGCCTCTGTTTTATAGCTAGTAAAACAACAACAATGCCATTATGATCTGAGTCGATTAAACAGCCACAAATTCGCTTATGTGGCTGACATTGTCTCCATTCATTCGGGAATGTACTTAGTGGCTAATTTTGCAACTCACTTCAAAGCAGCAGTGGTAGTTAGTGCCGCCGCATCATCCGTTATATTGGCAACCAACCTTGCTGACATGAGCGATATACTGCTGTTATTTATATTAGGTGCGCTGGCCGGGCTGCTGCCGGATCTCGATGCCGACAAATCACGCTCGTTAAGTAGTTTGTTTTCTATATTTGCACTGTGCGCGGCCATTGGTCTGCCACTGGCCATCGAGTTTCACTCTCTGACTACCATCTGGTTATCTGGGCTGGGCGTATATCTGCTCATCATGTACGGCCTGAAGCCCGTATTTGAAAGCTACACCATTCACCGCGGCGCAAGTCACTCGTTACTGTCTGTAATAATGTTTACCTTGATCGCAGTGAACATTTCCTTGTATCTAGATAAGGCGCTGTCTTTTGCACTGCTTTGCGGTGTAATGGTCACCTTAGGCATGCTGACCCACCTGATTCTGGATGAATGTTACGCAGTAGACATCAATAACAATGAACTGAAAGCCTCCTTTGGTAGCGCGCTTAAACCAGTTGCAATCAGTGCACCATTAGCATCTACTTTTCAGTTAGGTGTGGTGCTGCTGAGCGGCTATTTCCTGCTTCCGCATTATGAAAACATACCGGAAGTTATCCAGCACTGGCAAAACAGACTAGCTAATTTGCCTTTGTTACCAGATATGAACACTCTAAAACAGTTTTCACCAATGAGTTCAGCGGTCCAATAACAGCTGAACTCCGTGGTTATTAACGTTTTACTGGCAACTATAACTAGGCGCAATGCCCTTGACGACTTCCCACTTTGCGGTGAGTAATGAAGCCGGGCCGTTGCTGTCGTGAGACAGCTCCCAGTTCATGATCCCACCTGCATTGAGCGTTGCATACTCCGTTTTGGCACGGATGGTTGGGATACCATTGTAGTAGCTGCTGCCATCCGTATCCCGACAGGCATTGGCCGGATTTTCCTGTACCAATGTTCGATATGCCTTCCAGGTCGGGCGCGCATAAAAAGGCACTCCTAACACTGTTTTTTCCTTACTCAATCCACGACTTTGCCAATACGCAATGGAATCTTTGGCATATTGCATAGATGCATGATTACCATTATTTGCATCGTAGGCCATCAGGTTCAGAAAATCTATATCCTGAAAAACCGACTCCAGTACGCCACCTCCAGTGTAGCCCAACGCCACAACCGCAGCGGTCAGAAATTTACCACGAGCTCGCAACTCTAAGCTCAGTTCTTTCATTAACAACGCGTAGTTATTAGCCGAGGTGCCAGGATCCGGGTATTCCCAGTCCATATCTACACCATCGAGGTTATGCCGCTCTACAAAATTCATCACTTCACGTACAAACGTCGCGCGACCTTGTGCTGACGCCGCAAAGGTCTCAAATGCGCTGTCATCCCCACCATTCCAGCCACCAATAGCGATACCAACTTTTACCTTGTTTGCATGAGCAGAATTTACCAGCGCTGTCATTTTACTCAAATTTTCGAGCGGCTGAAGTGTGCCATCCGCATTCGGTAACAAGAAGGAGTAATTGATATGCGTTAGTTTATCAAACTGAATGTCGTTGACGGCGCCCTGCCAGCTTGGAAAGTAGCCAACTATTTTGAAGCTGGGGTCGCCCGGTGGCAAGTCGTCCGCAATGACAGTAAAGTTCACAGCGCTGGATTCTCCTCTGCCACCTGCGGCATCGACTGCAAATACTTGTAACTGACGACTACCTAATCCTTGCGCTTGCCAGGACACGGAGTACGGTGCCGTATTGTCTGTCGCTACCAGCGTTCCATCAATATAGAACTCAGCCCGCTCAATGGCAACATTTTGCGGATGTGAAACAGATGCTGTCAGATCAATAGGTGTCCCAATAATAATGCTTGCATTGTTGCTCGGTGAGGTCACGGTGACTTGAGGCGTCGGATCTGTCGCATCACAGGTGCCATCTTTGTTCCACACAGCATAAGTAGTTGAGTTATTCGCTGGGTTTTGATTCTGAGTCCACCATTTTGCAGTATAACTCACAGACTGATAAGTCACTGAGTCCCCTTTGATATACACATTCTGAGCTTGCCATTGTTCTAAGCTACTACAGTCCACCGCAAGCGCGACTTCCATTGCACCAAGCAATGGCAACGCCATTAATAAGTTTCTATATTTCATTACCTTTTCCATGTTGTATTTGTCGGCAAATGCAGGCCGAGCCGACGTTCTCAATAGTTGATGACCTGCCCGTTCAGCGTAACAGAGCGAGTAAAATTCATACAGACAGTGTATTCTACGACCTTAGTCTTATACTGAGTGGCAAAGTCGTGCTGTAACTTTAAGATAAAATGAGCCTGGAATTGACTCTGCACCCAGTGTGGTTATACCCGAAGAGCAGCGTTAAGATCCGGATTTACATTATTCTTACTTAGATAAGAGCAAAGGAAATAAAACATGACTAAGAAAAATGAGTTTTTGGCACAACACGAAGTAACGATTAAAAAAGAGGTTGGAGAAACGCTGAATGGTATAAATGACGTTTTACAGGAACACGGCTATTTTCATGGCCGCCCTACATTTGATAGCGAAGTGCCCTACGGAGTGGCCAGACATGTAATGGAGGTTGTTCAAGAGAAGCTACAAACTGCTGGCTGGACTTATGAACAAAACAATAAAATAGGCTCAAGGACTTTTGAAATCTACGTTTATTAAAAGCAAAAATTAATCGGATATCGACTGAAACACATTTGGAAGTTTGAAAAAGGTTGCTAAGTTGTACCAATTTGCTTAATTAAGTGTTCTATTTTGAGGCGAGAAAATATCGTCGATAATCAGAAAAAAATTTTGCTATTTAGTTGTTCTAAATAAGAAATTTTTAAAATAGTTAGCGTCATATTTGCTCCTTCAAATTGACCAGATATTAAGTAAAATTGGTCTTACAACGTGTACTTTTTGGATCTACCTCGTCATGACTCTGTAACAGGTTTCACATCCAGAGCAAGATGGCTGTCGTAAGATTGAGCATCTTTATGGCATTCACGTTAGCAGCTAATAAATTGATATGTGTCCAAACGCAAAAAAGCCCGACTCTCTCGAATCGGGCTTTTGTCGTGCAAAGTCGAGCTTTAGCTCGGCCTTTGCGCAAGGTGAAATGAACCATTTTAGAGAACGCAGACCTATTCCACCATCCAACC
>NZ_JAKRFZ010000050.1 GCF_022347765.1 Pseudoalteromonas sp. OOF1S-7
AATTCGCGGCTTCCGTGTTGAGCTGGGCGAGATAGCTCAGCAGCTGAGCCGCCAGACACAAGTAGACAGTGCCCTGGTGCTGGCTAAAAACGGCCCGGCAGGCACCTATTTAGTGGCGTACGTCCAGTCAGCAGAGGCTGTTACAGAACAATCTCAGCCGGAGTTTATGGCTCAGACCCTGGCCACGCTGGCACAAACCTTACCGGATTATATGGTGCCTAAGCTGGGTGTGGTGATTGACGAGTGGCCACTGACGGCCAACGGCAAAGTGAACAAAAAAGCCCTGCCCGAAGCGGATAGTAGCATGCTTCAGGAGACCTATGTGGCACCTGAAAATGACATTGAACAGACCTTGTGTGAGATCTGGTCCCAGCTGTTGGGTATAGCGCATCAGGATATTAGTACACAAAGCCACTTCTTTGATCTCGGCGGGCATTCGCTGCTGGTTGTGAAACTGGCAACTCAGGTGCGTGAAACTTTCGACATTGAGTTCAGCATCCAGGCGCTTTACGACGCAACCCGGATCTGTGATCAGGCGGTCCACATTGAATATTTGCAGTTTAAGTCCAACCGCGACGAGCACACCGAAGCGTGTGAAGAACTGGAATGGTAATCGCGGCGTCCGACATTTAATCGACAGAATTTTAAGAAGAAAACAATGAATACAATTAAAAAATTAATCATAGAATTAGAAAAGCAGGGCGTCAGTTTTTATCTCGATAAAGGCAAGCTCAAGTCAAAAGCCAGACAAGGTGCAATCACAGCCCAGATTGCCGCTCAGGTTAAACAACACAAGGCAGACCTGATTGCGTTTTTAGCGGCGGAGCAACAGCAAAGTATGCAGGCACGTACGAAAGTGACACCCAGAGCGGCATCGGATATCGCGCCACTGTCTTTTGCTCAGCAGCGCCTGTGGTTTATTGACCAGCTGCATAAGGGCTCGGCGCAATATAATATGCCAGCTGCCTTTGATGTCAGCGGCACGCTGGACTTGCAGGTGGTTGAAGCCGTGTTGC
>NZ_JAKRFZ010000005.1 GCF_022347765.1 Pseudoalteromonas sp. OOF1S-7
GGCTGAGCGTGAAGAAGCAGCGCGGTTAGCCAAAGAACAGGCGGAACGTGAAGAAGCCGCGCGGTTAGCCAAAGAACAGGCGGAACGTGAAGAAGCCGAACGGTTAGCCAAAGAACAGGCGGAGCGTGAAGAAGCCGCGCGGTTAGCGAAAGAACAGGCGGAACGTGAAGAAGCGGAACGGTTAGCCAAAGAGCAGGCAGAACGTGAAGAAGCAGCACGTTTGGCCGAGGAACAGGCGAAGCGCGAAGAGGCTGAGCGTTTAGCCAAAGAGCAGGCAGAACGTGAAGAAGCCGAGCGTTTAGCCAAAGAGCAGGCAGAACGTGAAGAAGCCGAGCGTTTAGCGAAAGAGCAAGCCGAACGTGAAGAAGCAGAACGGTTAGCCAAAGAGCAGGCAGCACGTGAAGAAGCGGAACGGTTAGCCAAAGAACAGGCAGAGCGCGAAGAAGCCGAACGGTTAGCCAAAGAACAGGCGGAACGTGAAGAAGCCGAACGGTTAGCCAAAGAACAGGCAGAGCGCGAAGAAGCAGCGCGGTTAGCGAAAGAACAGGCAGAGCGTGAAGAAGCCGAGCGGTTAGCCAAAGAACAGGCGGAGCGTGAAGAAGCAGCGCGGTTAGCGAAAGAACAGGCGGAGCGTGAAGAAGCAGCGCGGTTAGCCAAAGAACAGGCAGAGCGTGAAGAAGTTGAGCGGTTAGCGAAAGAACAGGCAGAACGAGAGGCTCAGGAGCAAGAGAAGCCGAAAAAGAAAGGGTTCTTTGCACGCCTGAAACAAGGCCTGTTAAAAACCAAGACCAATATCGGCTCCGGCTTTGCCAATATTTTCCGTGGCAAGAAGATTGACGATGAACTGTTTGAAGATCTTGAAACCCAGCTCTTAACGGCGGATATCGGTGTCGACACCACCATGAAACTGATCGACAGCCTGACCGATGCGGCAGACCGCAAACAACTGAAAGACGGTGATGCCCTGTACGACCTGATGAAGCAGGAAATGGCAGACATTCTGAAAGAGGCTGAAAAGCCGCTGGAGATCCCGGCCACTAAAAAACCGTTCGTGATCTTGATGGTAGGGGTTAACGGTGTCGGTAAAACCACCACAATCGGTAAGATGGCAAAACAGTTCCAGGCCCAGGGTAAGTCGGTCATGCTGGCGGCGGGTGATACCTTCCGCGCGGCGGCCGTTGAACAGCTGCAGGTATGGGGCGAGCGTAACGATATTCCTGTGATTGCCCAGCATACCGGTGCAGACAGTGCCTCGGTGGTGTTTGATGCCTTCCAGGCCGCGCAAGCCCGTGATGTGGATGTGCTGATTGCAGATACGGCAGGCCGACTGCAAAATAAAGATAACCTGATGCAGGAGCTGGAAAAAATAGCCCGCGTGATGAAAAAGCTGGATCCGGATGCGCCACACGAAGTGATGCTCACCATAGATGCAGGGACAGGTCAGAATGCCATCAGTCAGGTGAAGCTGTTTGATCAGGCGGTGGGCCTGACCGGTATCGCGCTGACTAAGCTGGATGGCACCGCAAAGGGTGGGGTGATCTTCGCGGTTGCCGATCAGTTCAAGGTGCCGATCCGCTACATTGGTGTGGGCGAAAGCATTGATGATCTGCGCACCTTTAAGAGTGATGACTTTATTGAGGCATTATTTAGCCAGGAAAATCAGGACTGATAATCAGGACTGATCATCAGGTGTTTTTCCTGCATCGTGCGTCGGGAGCAGGAAAATCGGAAGTAGATAACAATAGCAGGGCAGGCAATGATCAAGTTTGAGCAAGTCAGTAAAACCTATCCCGGTGGTCACCGGGCGCTGGAAAAGGTCAGCTTTGAGCTTACTAAAGGTGAGCTGGCGTTTCTGACCGGCCACAGTGGTGCGGGTAAAAGTACCCTGCTTAAACTGATCAGCCTGATGGAGCGCCCGTCTGCCGGGCGGGTTGCCATCAATGGGGTCGACCTGAATCAAATCAAAAACAGTCAGGTGCCTTACATTCGCCGCGATATCGGTATTATTTTTCAAAATCACCGTCTGCTGGAGCGCTATAACGTATTCGATAATGTGGCACTGCCGCTGGTGATTGAGGGCACGCACCATAAACATATGACCAAACGGGTGCATGCCGCGCTGGATAAAGTCGGCCTGTTAGATAAGGTAAAGTGTCAGCCGAGCACGTTATCCGGCGGTGAGCAGCAACGTGTGGGGATTGCCCGTGCGATTGTTAATTCGCCGCCTTTATTACTGGCGGATGAGCCAACCGGTAACCTAGATCCGGAATTGTCGATGGAAATTCTCAAACTGTTTGAGGACTTTAACCGCCATGGCACGTCAGTCCTGATTGCCACCCATGACCTGGGGCTGATCGCACGGATGAAATATCGCAGTCTGACTCTAGATCACGGTCGCTTAATTCAGGATCCCTTGCTGGGGTCTTCGCTGCCGGGAGACACGCTATGAGTTTACTGTTCAAAGGCCGCGGTACGCAAAACGACAAGCAAAGCAAATCAGTGCTCCTCAAGTGTTACTTCTTCATTATTACTATACTGCGCCAGGGCGTGCACAGTTTAGGCGAAATGTGGCGAACACCTATGGCATCCATGATGACCATTCTGGTGTTAGGCCTGAGCTTGACATTGCCTACCACACTCTATGTGGTGGTTAAGAATGTGCAAAAAGTCAGCAGTGGCTTTCAGGAAGCCGCCGAAATCTCCCTGTTTGTAAAAGAGAGCGTTAGCGAGCAGGCAACACAAACTCTGGTTAAGCGATTGGCACTCTACCCCGAAATAGAAACCGTGAGCTTTATTGGCAAAGATAAAGCACTGGAAGAGTTCAAAACCATCTCCGGGTTTGGTCAGGCGTTGGATTACCTCGAAGAAAACCCCTTGCCCAGCGTCGTACTGGTTACGCCAACGGTACGTCATCGCAGTGCTCAGGCTGCTAAGGCGTTGCTAAGCAAGTTGGAACAGGAAAGAGAGATTGAGTTTGGCAAGCTGGATATCGAGTGGCTGGAACGTCTCAATGCCCTGCTGAGCCTGCTAAAGGAAAGTGTGATCACCATAGGGTTACTCTTGCTCACTGCAGTAGTGTTGATCATAGGTAACACCATTCGCTTGTCGATTATGGACAAGAAAGAAGAGATCCAGGTACTTAAACTGGTCGGCGCAACGAATACGTTTATACACACGCCGTTTTTGTGGACCGGGATCTGGTATGGGATCATCGGTGGTTTAATTGCCTTTATTTGTGTCATGCTGATGCTGTGGTGGCTGGAGTCGGCTGTTGCACTGGTGGTTGGTGTGTACCAGAGTAACTTTGTGCTGCAGGGGCTAACTGGGGTGGAGCTTTTGTGCCTGTTGTTGCTGGCCGTGGCGTTGGGCTTTGTTGGTTCTTTTTTGTCAGTGCAAAAATATATAAAGGATATTGAACCGGATAAGGTATAGGGCCTTCAGAGGCTTCATGGCGAGTGTGCTAACCGACTTCGTTTTAGCACGCTCGATTGCAAAAATTAGCACTCTTCCTAGCCAGGTTAGCACTGTCAAATATCGCAGTAGGCTTAACCTGAACGCTCGCTTACCATAATTGCTTTTTTAATGAGTATAATAACTCTTTAAAATCAACGTCTTATTTATTTATTAAAGTGTAATAATAAAAAGCTTGATCTTTGAAGGGTAAAAGTAGTAGATTGCATTTAGCACTCTAAGGGAAAGAGTGCTAAAATTGGCAAAACGAATTATCACTGAGGTGAAAAATGAGTAAAGATATTTATGCAATGGCACTGACCGCTGGGCAACAAAGCGCGAGTATAGAAGGCTACCTACAATCGGTCAGCTCTATTCCGATGCTGGACGCTGAGCAGGAAAAAGCGCTGGCAACCCGCCTACATGAAGATGGGGACTTGCACGCAGCCAAGCAGCTCATTATCTCTCACTTACGATTTGTTGCGCATATTGCCAAAAGCTATTCCGGTTATGGCCTGCCTCAGGCAGACCTCATTCAGGAAGGCAACATCGGTCTGATGAAAGCAGTGAAGCGCTTCAATCCGACAGTGGGTGTGCGTCTGGTGTCGTTTGCCGTACACTGGATCAAAGCTGAAATCCACGAATACGTGCTAAAGAACTGGCGTATCGTTAAAGTTGCGACAACCAAAGCGCAACGTAAATTATTCTTCAACCTGCGCAAAAATAAAAAGCGTCTGGGCTGGTTCAACCAGGAAGAGATCACCACAGTTGCTAATGAGCTGGGTGTGAGCGAAAAAGAAGTGCGTGAAATGGAGTCGCGCATGAGTGGTCAGGACATGGGCTTTGACCTGACGGGAGATGATGACGACAACGCGCCGAGCAGCAGTTTTTCACCGGTTCAGTATTTAACAGATGCCAGCAGTGATGTGGCTGAGGTGATTGAAGAAGAGCAGTGGCAGGAGCAGTCTCAGAATCGTCTTATTGCAGCAATGAAGACGCTGGATGAGCGTTCTCAGGACATCGTTGCCGCACGCTGGTTATCGGAAGACAAAGCAACCTTGCAAGACCTGGCCGATAAATATCAGGTGTCTGCTGAGCGTGTACGCCAGCTGGAAAAATCTGCAATGAAGAAACTACAGGCAGCAATGAGCTAATTGCCTAAGCCTGCTAAATAAATTTTGAAGTGCCGCTCAATCGAGCGGCATTTTTTATGGCTGTAACAAAATTGAGCTTACAAGTGTACGCCTATTTGATTATAATGCGCCGACTTGATAATAGGAGTCTCTATTTTGTTAGCTGTAGTTCGAATTCTGGCAATGGCGCTGTTTATCATCCTCAGTTGTCTGGCTGGCCTGACGTTGAGTCTGATCCGTCCTTTTCATGCCAATAACGTGCATGTGGTTGCTTCCTGGTTTGGTAAGATGTCGCGTGTCATCGGTGTTAGGCTCAAGATCTCGATTGACCCGGGGGCGAAAGATCTGGGGCCTGCGATGTATATTGCCAATCATCAAAATAATTATGACCTGTTCACTTTGCCTGCCGTTGTGCCACAGAACACGGTAAGCATGGGCAAGAAAAGCCTGAAATGGGTGCCTTTTTTTGGTCAGTTATACTGGCTGTCCGGCAATATATTGATCGACAGGGCGAATCGTACAAAAGCGGTCAATACCCTGGATAAGTCGATTGCGAAAATTAAACAGCGGGGTATGTCATTGTGGATGTTCCCAGAGGGGACCCGTAGTTATGGCAGGGGATTACTGCCTTTTAAAACCGGTGCCTTTCATACCGCCCTCAGCGCCGATGTCCCGGTTGTGCCTGTCTGTATGAACAATACGGCAGGCCAGATCAAGCTCAATCGCTGGGACAATGGCACGGTATATATTGATATTCTGGCGCCTATCGCTCTGGATAAAGACGTTCCAGCACGTGAGCATGCCAAACAGATCCATGCTAAAATGGCGGAACATATTGCACAGTTAGACGAAAAAGTGAGAGCAGCAAGTGGAAAATTGGCAAGAGATCAGTGAAGACATCGTTGATTCGTTGTTAGAGGATGGGTCGAATCCGGATACCCTGTATGAGGTAGAACATCATTTTGTCAGCGAAGAGTTCGAAAAGCTGGAGCAGGCGGCGCTGGCTGCGTTTAAGCTTGGTTATGATGTTGAAGACCCGGCAGAGCTTGAGCTGGAAGATGGCAGCAAAATTTGGGGCTTTGATGTGGTGGTTGAAGCTGAACTGGACGCTGCGGTGATCATGGAAGACGTGACTAAGCTGGTCGAAATTGCCACCCTCTGTGGGGTTGAGTATGACGGTTGGGGCACTTACTTTCAGGAATAGTTCCGTATTTCGACGATAGGTCAGAGTGCTCTATAGCTTCTGGCCTGACACTTTCATCATATTTTCTCATTCTTTTTTCTTAAACTCGTACCATTTGCTAGACAATTAGGTCTGGCCTATGCATATTAATGCAATTTACACTGCCGCCAGGCATCATGCGAGCGATATGCGAGTCACCCTCCCTATTGAAGAGTTAAAACCCGGCATGTTTGTGGACAGCGTTCACAAGCAAAAGTCAGGCGCTGAAGTTAAGATTAAATCCCGGGGAATGGTTCGGGATGAGGCTATCATTGCTCGCCTGGCCGCCAATGGAGTGGTTGAGCTGAATATCGACTTTGCACAAAGCGATATTCCGCTTCCCGAAAAATACCAGCAACCGGAGCTTAAGCCCGACACTGCCGGGACTGAGTCAATAAAACAGCCAGCGCAGCAAAAATCCGTCAAAACGCAAAAAGCACAACCCGATAAAGAAAAAGCCATCAGTCTGGAAGACGAGTTTGCCAGTGCGGCGAGGCAGTTTGAACAGCACAACAAGCAATTACAAATGCTGTATGGCAACCTGACGTCAGGCATGCAGGTCGATATGACACTGATCAACGACATCAGTCAGGAAATCGTCGGATCGGTACTGAGAAACACCAATGCCATGGCAATTTTAACCCGGATCAAGGACAAAGAAGGCTTTAACTGGCGTCATATGATCAACTGCGCCATCTTAGTCACTGTGTTTGCAAAATACCTGGGGCTGGGTAAAAAGGTGATAGAGCAAATGGCCATTGGTGCCATGCTGCATGATGTGGGTCATACCAAAATACCTCAGGGGATCATCGATAAGCGCGGCCCGCTCAATAAGCTGGAAATGAAAACGATGCAGCGCCATGTTGCACAGTCGCTGGGCCTGACCCGTGACGCACCTGGGATCACCCCTTTGATGCTGGATATGATAGTCAGTCATCATGAGCGCCTGGATGGCAGCGGTTACCCACGCCGCCTGCAAGGCATGCAAATCAGTAAAGCGGCGCGGATCATGGCCATTGTGGATGTCTATGAAGGCATGACTGCTGAGCGCCCACACCGAGACGGAGATGAACCTCTGGTTGCACTACGTTATTTGTTGGCTAATAAGGCGCAGTTTGATCCTGTACTGGTGCAACACTTTATTAAGTGTATTGGGGTGCACCCGGTCGGTACGATTGTAAAGCTGAGCAATGAACGACTAGCGTTAGTACTGGAAGGAAATCGGGGCGCACCGACGGCACCCAAAGTACGGGTGTTCTATAACACCAAGCACATGCACCATATTACAGCTAAGGATATTGATTTAAATGAACAAGATAAAATCAAGATTGCCTCTACGGTGCGGCCGTTAGATTACCAAATTAATTTATCCCGTCTGTTAAAAGATCATCTGCTTGTTTAAGCTTACGTTTTTGCCATTGCGCAGAGAACAAAGCACCGGCAAGGCAGCTGGCCATCATTAGGATCCACACCAAAGTCCCTTTTTCAGTATGCAGCGCCAGGCAGCTACATGCCAGCGCCAGTAAGGCGCTCAGTATTGCCGCCAGCCAGTAATGGTTGAGTGGGTTATCACACTGTCCGGCCCGCTTACAGGCACAGTAATTTGCTTTGCACAGGCTAAATACACTGAGCCCACAGAATGTCAGTGCGCCGAACATCAAAACTGCCAGCATAGACCGAATCTCCCTACAAGTACCCCGGCAATACCAAGGCGGTGAATGTGGCTAAGAGTATATGTGAATCAGCACCTCCATTCAACAGTAATGAGAATTAATATCATTTAAGGGTGTGAAAAAGTGGTTAGAGTATCTGCTCTTTTGTGAGGTCGACTGTAAATAAAATGCATAACATGCTCCAATATTGTGCAAATAAGTCGTTAAAAGCATTTAAGTTGCGGATTTTTGCTTTTGTTTTCTGTACTGTGAGGGCAATTTTTTATTCTTGTTGAATAACATTTGAGGTTGAGAATGAATACAGTACTACGCGCATTGGTGGCGACAGGCTTGATGGCGGCGTCTTCGCAGTCACTGGCGGCAGCATTTCAGCTGGCTGAGCAAAACGTTTCCGGGTTAGGTCGGGCTTATGCCGGCGAAGCCAGTGCCGCTGATGATGCATCGGTTGTTGCACGCAACCCGGCGCTAATGAGCCAGTTTAAGGGGACCCAGGTGAGCGTTGCAGCCATGTACGTTGAGCCGGATGTGAGTTTGCAAGGTACATCGACCAACAACGGGCTACCCGCAAACCTGCTGGATGATAACAGCATCGCGCCAAGCGCCGTGGTGCCTGCCGTATTTATGACCGCGCGTTTGAATGAGCAGTGGTCTGTTGGTGCGGGTATGTACTCTCAATTTGGTCTGGCTACTGAATTCGATAAGGACTATGTTGCCGGTCAGCTGGCCGGTGAGACCGAGATAGTGACGATTAATACGGGCATCTCTGTCGCCTATGAAATTGATTCACAATGGGCACTGGCAGTGGGCCTGAATCATGTTTATGCCGACGCAAAAGTGATCCGTCATCTTGGGGCAAACCCGTTACAGGCTCCGGCCAGCACAGAAGTGGTTAATCTGGAAGGGGACGACAGTGGCTATGGCTGGAACCTGGGTCTGAGCTATCAGATTGATGCCGACAACCGTTTGGGTTTTCATTATCGAAGTGAAACCGACATCACCTTTGATGGCCACTTCAGCAATCAAATCCCGGCAGCACTTGGCGGCACCAATGGCGTTGCTTTGGCAGGCACACTGGAGCTGACATTGCCGGCAATGGCAGAAATTTCTGGTACTCATACACTGACTGAACCAATGACATTGCACTACAGTGTGTTGTGGACAGGCTGGAACAGCTTCCAGGAGCTTGAGGCACAAGTGGCCGGTAAGCCTGTGTTTAATAAGCAGGAGCTGTTCGACAACTCTTTACGCTTCTCAGTGGGTGGAGACTATCAGTGGAACGAGTCTCTGAAGTTACGTGCGGGTCTGGCTTATGACAGTTCACCGGCCAATGAGTCGCACATGTCTATCTCTATTCCGGATACTGACCGTACCTGGTACTCATTCGGTGCTGAGTATCAACTGAGCGAAACGGCGAGTGTGGACTTAGGATTGAGTATTCTGCGCGGTAAAACGCAGACCTTTGTTGAAAAAGACGCGCTGGGCAGCGAGTGGGGCTTTAAGTCAAAAGGCCACGCGACGGTGGTCGGTGTGCAATATAATCACAGCTTCTAATGCCTGCATGGAATGAAAAAAGCGGCTGGTGAGCCGCTTTTTTTGTAACTAAAGAAGTGCCTTTAATTGATAGAGCAAGTCGTGAGCGGCACGGGGCGAAAGCTCGTCCGGGTCAATCTCCTCAAGCATTTTCTCAACCTCAGATGGCGCGCTTGTCAGCGGCAGGCTTTGTTGTGCCTGAGGTGCTGATAAAGTCGACTGAGGATTTTCGACCACACTCTGGTGTTGTTCCAGTAATGCCAGTTTACGCTTTGCCATGGTCAGCACCGCTTTGGGTACCCCGGCCAGTCCGGCCACCTGTAAACCAAAGCTTTTGCTGGCTGCGCCTTCCATGACGGTATGTTTAAATGCGATAGTGTCGTTATGCTCAACGGCATCCAGGTGCACATTGACCAGGCCAGATTGCTGTTCAGCCAGTTCTGTCAGCTCAAAATAATGGGTGGCAAACAGCGTTTTGGCGGCTATCTTACCGGCCAGGTAGTCGGCGGTCGCATAAGCCAAAGAGAGGCCATCGTAGGTACTGGTACCCCGGCCAATTTCATCCATTAAGACCAGAGACTGTGCCGTTGCATTGTTCAGTATGGTGGCCGTTTCGGTCATCTCGACCATAAAAGTGGAGCGTCCGGAAGCCAGATCATCACTGGCGCCAATGCGCGTGAAGATACGGTCGACTTTACCTATCTGCGCAGCACTGGCAGGAACATAGCTACCAATATGCGCCATCAGCACGATCAGTGCCGTCTGGCGCATATACGTCGATTTACCGCCCATATTGGGGCCTGTGATGATCAACATCTTACGATCGGCATTGAGGTGAACCGGGTTGGCAATAAAGGGCTCTTTACTGACCTGCTCTACAACCGGGTGGCGACCGGCGTCGATGTGGATCTCATCGCCATCACTCAGCTCTGGCTTACAGTAATCCAGCGTTTGTGCCCGTTCAGCCAGAGTGTTAAGCACATCAAGATCGGCCAGCGCCGCTGCCATGGTTTGCAACTGCTCAATGTAGGGCGCAATCAAAGTAAACAATTCTTCATACAACTGTTTTTCAAGTGCCAGCGCCTTGCTCTGGCTGCCCAGTACTTTGTCTTCGTGTTCTTTGAGCTCAGGAATGATATAGCGCTCGTTGTTTTTCAGTGTCTGACGGCGAATATATTCGGGCGGTGCCAGATGGGAGTTGGCTTTGCTGATCTCAATATAGAACCCATGTACTTTATTGTAGCCAATTTTTAGTGTGCTGATCCCGGTGCGTTCGCGCTCGCGTTCTTCCAGTTGATCCAGTACGTCGGTGGCACCTTCACTGAGGGCACGCCATTCATCCAACTCACTGTTGTAACCGGGCGCTATCACACCGCCATCGCGGATCAGTACGGGTGGATTATCTATGATCGCACGTTCTAATAAATCCTGCAGCTTCGGCAAAGTTGGTGAATGCGCGCGGATCTGTTGTAGCCTGGGATCGCTGCTTTCTCCCAGCAGGTGATGCAATGGGGGCAGTGCCTGCAATGCATTACGCAGTCGCGTTAAGTCTCTTGGACGGGCATTGCACAGTGCCAGGCGGGCAACCACACGTTCAATATCGCCAATCTGACGCAGCGCGTCGTAGACCTCGATATTGAGCTGGGATTCAATCAGGCTGGCGATGGCATTGAGCCTGGCATTAAGCTCGTCACGGTTACGTACCGGGGTATGAATGCGTCGTTTGAGTAGCCGTGAGCCCATCGGTGTGGCGGTTTTATCCAGCACCTGTGCCAGGGTGTTTTCAATACTGCCAGACAGGTTAACCGTGAGTTCGAGGTTTTTACGCGTGGCCGCATCCAGAATAACCGCATGTTCGTTTTTCTCTAGCGTAATAGCCCGAATATGCGGCAGTGCAGTGCGCTGAGTGTCTTTAACATACTGCATCACACATCCGGCCGCGATCAGGCCCGCTTTGGCTTCGGCAACACCGAAGCCAATCAGGTCTTGCGTCCCGAACTGTTGGCACAAAAGATGGGTTGCCGTATCCAGATCAAACTCCCAATCCGGGCGTCGTCTGGCGCCTTTGACCTGCTCAAGGACCAGCAGATTACTAAACGATTCAGGGTAGAGCAGCTCTGCTGGCTGCAGCCTTTGCAGGGTGGAGGTCAGGGCTTCGTCGGTGGCCAGCTCAACAATGTTAAAACGTCCGGAGTTGATGTCTAAGTAAGCGACGCCATACTGTTGTTTGTCTTGCCACAGTGCAGCCAGCAGGTTGTCCTGACGTTCTTGCAGCAAGGCTTCATCGGTCACTGTACCGGGCGTAACAATGCGTACTACTTTACGTTCAACGGGCCCTTTACTGGTGGCGGGATCGCCAACCTGCTCGCAGATAGCCACTGACTCGCCCATCTGAACCAGCCGGGCCAAATAGTTCTCGACCGCATGATAAGGCACGCCCGCCATGGGAATAGGCGCGCCTCCGGCTTTCCCCCGGTGGGTTTGTGAGATGTCCAGTAACTGGGCGGCGCGAATGGCGTCATCAAAGAATAGCTCATAGAAGTCACCCATACGATAAAACAGCAGAATATCCGGGTGTTGCGCTTTGATCCTAAGATACTGCTGCATCATAGGGGTTTGTTGTTTTATAGTATGTTCGGAATAAAGATCTAACGACATTACTTATACCTAAAGGAAATGAGTATGGAGCTTCATACTGAGATAGCCGAACTGGCGGCACAATTGGGGGCTATTCTAACCAATAACGGGCTGACAATCACTACCGCAGAGTCATGTACAGGTGGTGGCATTAGCTATGCGCTGACGGATACACCGGGGTCATCGGCCTACATTGAGCGCTGTTTTGTCACTTATAGCAATGAGGCAAAATCCCAGCTACTGGGCGTTGCACAAAACACTTTGAGTGAGTTTGGGGCCGTCAGCCGGCAAACGGTTGACGAGATGGTGCAGGGCGCGGCGAATGCGGCGCACGCAGATTTAGCAATTGCCGTATCCGGCATTGCAGGACCGGGGGGAGGTTCATTAGAAAAGCCGGTTGGCACTGTCTGGTTTGGCTTCTATTTACAGGGAAAAGTACTGTGTGAAGTATGCCACTTTATCGGGAGTAGGGCCGAAGTAAGAAAGCAAGCTATTGAATTTTCTATAAGAAAAATAATTTCTCTGTTAAATACTTAAATTAAGCTTGATACTGTAATTTCATACAGTATACTTGTCGTCAATACGCTAGATTGGAGAAGCAAATGAACGATAACAAACAAAAAGCGCTCGACGCTGCATTGTCTCAGATTGAAAGACAATTTGGTAAAGGCTCTATCATGAAGCTGGGCGACAGCCAGGCATTGGACATTGAAGCCGTTTCGACGGGATCATTGGGGCTGGATATTGCTTTGGGTATCGGCGGCTTGCCAACTGGTCGTATTGTCGAAATTTATGGTCCTGAGTCATCAGGTAAAACAACCCTGACATTGCAAGCCATTGCAGAAGCACAGAAGCAAGGCAAAACGTGTGCTTTCGTAGATGCTGAGCACGCATTGGACCCTGTCTATGCAGAAAAACTGGGTGTCAATGTAAACGACCTGCTTGTCTCTCAGCCGGATACGGGTGAACAGGCCCTTGAGATTTGTGACATGCTGGTACGCTCAGGTGCGGTAGATGTGGTGGTGGTTGACTCCGTTGCTGCACTGACACCTAAAGCGGAAATTGAAGGCGAAATGGGTGATACGCACGTTGGTTTGCAAGCGCGTTTGATGTCTCAGGCTTTGCGTAAGCTGACGGCCAATATCAAGCGCTCAAACACGCTGTGTATCTTCATCAACCAGATCCGTATGAAGATTGGTGTAATGTTTGGTAACCCTGAAACCACAACAGGTGGTAACGCACTTAAGTTCTACGCTTCTGTTCGTTTGGATATTCGTCGGATTGGCTCTGTTAAAGAGGGTGATGAAGTCATTGGTAACGAAACCCGCGTGAAAGTGGTTAAGAACAAAGTGGCGCCGCCATTTAAGCAAGCTGAATTCATCATTATGTACGGCGAAGGCACATCTAAGCAGGGTGAATTGATCGACCTGGGTGTTAAGCACAAGCTAGTGGACAAAGCGGGTGCCTGGTTTAGCTACAATGGCAACAAAATTGGTCAGGGTAAGGCAAATTCAATTAAGTTCCTGAAGGAAAACACCGCAATTGCTGATGAGATTGAAGGCAAGTTGCGTGAAATGCTATTGCTTCAGGCAACTATTAAACCTGAAGAAGGTGAAGATCAGGGCCTGGTTGACGCGGAAGACCTGGAACTGTAACGACTACTAGCGTAGCGGAGCACTCAGCAGTTCATATGAGTGCTCCTTTTGTTTGCTCTGGACAATATGCCTGCTGTAAATGTGTCAACATTCTTGAGCGTTAGCGCAACCTAAGCGCATATCGTTTATATTGCAGCAATCAGGATCCCTCACAGGCAATAATTAAGCCCTCCGTTGAGAGTCTGCTTGCGTCAATTGATTAGTTTAATTGGGACGTAAGGCACCTCAAATTTGCCTGAATCAATTTATACTACTTTAACTGCCCTTACTTGCTGCGGATAAACATATCTGACAAAGAGTAAGCAAACTCAGTTATTCCATATACTCTCTATTTAACCAATTTATATGCCGTATTAAGTTCGTCGCACTTCTCAGACTTGTCTTTCCCCTTACAGGTTGTGTTATACCCATTCAGCCAATTCAGCCAATTCAGCCAATTCAGCCAATTCAGACAGTTCAGCCAATTCAGACAGTTAAGTAGATATTCAGAGGCGAGGCAATCTGGATAGCAACAACGGCGCATGTATTCTGTTATCGCTGAGATACTTACACCTGTGAAAGGTTGCCAACTTTTGTGACTAAGTCTTGAGTCCAAAAAAGAACATGTTGTACCGATTTACTTAATTAAATGTGCTATTTTGAGGCGAGAAAATATGATGCTCAAGGTGTTAAAAACTTCTGATTCAGCAATTTGATACGAGTTGCAAAATGAGGATCTTGCGCGCCTTTTTGATAGGCAATAAAAAAGCCGCGAAAAAACGCGGCTTTAATTCAGTTTACTTTAGTGTTTAGTTACCACCGGTACCAGTCACTGGTACGTCGTTAATTGTACACGTTACTGGGATATCAAGCGTTTCAGCTGTTGCATTCAAGCCGATATCTTTAGTGAACCAAGTGTTATTACGTGGGTTCTTATAGCGTACTTTGTAAGTGACGCTCGCGCCCGCAGCTGCTTGCTCAAGACTTACAGGGAAAGTACCTGATGGGTAGAAAGTCTTAACAAAGCGGTTGTTACGGAACAGCTGAGCAATTGTCGGTGTAGATACTGGCGTTGCAGGAATGTCACCCGCATCGTTATTGCTACACGTGAACTGAGGCGTCAGGTTCTTCTCAATTGGTGCCGCTGGCGTTGTAGTCAGAGTTAGCTTACCACCGTCCAGATCACACAGATTCTCGAAAGTTACTGCGCTAGCCACACCATCAGTGGCTGCACTACCAATGACATTACCATCTTTATCCATAGCGCTGTCCAGAATGTTTTTGCCATCCTTCATCATTTTCAGTTTAACTTCGAATGAAGGTGGGTTTCTGAATGTGCCTTTCGCCAGGTTAGTACGATTGTATGCACCGATCAGTAAACGGTAGCCGCTTGCCTCAACCAGTACGTCTGCGTATTCTTTGCTTGGATCGCCATTACCATCAACAATGTCGAATGAGAAACGACGGTTTGGACATTTTTCAGCGTTAATAATGTAAGTGAAGAAATCCAGGTTCCAGTAAGACAAGTGGTTTACTTCAACGACCACGTCGAAGGTATCTTCTGTACCATTTGATTTTACCACGCCATAGCTTTCAAAAGACCATTTACCAGCGTCTTCATCGTAGCTCCAGACCGGGAAGATATCTTCCGCAGCAAGAGGTCTTGCTACCGGTGCTGCAACTGTACAAACACCTTTATCGAAAGCTTTAGCAGCTTCAGTGGCCAGATCGCCACCTGCTGGCAACGCAATTGGGCACGGGTTCATCGTTGTTGCGTCAACCTGCATCGCCACTTCTAGCGTGTTATCCTGGTTGTCTGCGTTTTTACCGAAGTTCTTAACTTTACGGTTTTGGCTGTCAACCAATTCAATTGCAACGAAACCACCAGTAGTGAATGAACCATTCACGTTAGCTGTATCAGCACTTTCAGGTGCTGCAACGCTCAGTGCCAGACCACCAGGGAAGGCATCAAGGGCAGAGTCTGCTTCTGCGTTTGCGTTAAAGTTGTCTTCGTCTGCTACTCGGGTCTGGAAACCAGTCGCTTCGTTACCGTAGTATGCAACTGTCAGGGTTGGAAGTTCATCAAGTTCAACGTCCTCACCCGCTTCGTTTTTAGCAATGAACTTAGTGTTTTGTTTCAGCTTAACTTTTACGCCACCCGCAGCTTTACCCGCGTTGATCGTGCTGTCTAGCTTTTTGGTAAGCTCAATTGACTCTTTACCACCCAGGTCCAAACCTGTGCCTGCCGTATAAGTTACGGTTACATCGTTACCGTCAGCATCTTTCAGGTCTGTCAGCGCTGAAGTCGTCGCGATGATTGGTGCCTTACCGGCTTCCTGAGTCAGAGTACGTGGCGTCAGGCGAATTAGTTGTGCAACGTCTGTGTCATCAGTACTTAGCTCAACAGTACCAGAGTTTGACAGGAAGCCATTTGCCGTAACAACAAAGTCAAATTCCAGGCCCGCTTCAGGAATGTCTGCCACTGTAAATGCAAATGAACCCGCGGTAGAAGTTGTGTCATCGCTACCTAGTGCGTCACCAGCTGTGTTCAACACAGTAGTCGGGTTACCTGGGAAAGTGATGCTTGCCGTTACATCGTCTGCAAGTGCATTACCAAGAGAGTCGGTAACTACAACAGAGAATGAACCAGCTTGTTTAGTAACAACTTGATCTGTAGGAGGAGCAACAACTTTTTGAGTTGGCTCCGGTGGCGGCTTGATATCAACGTTATTGTCATTGTCGCTAAAGCAGCCTGCTAAACTAACTGATACACCCAATGCAAGGGCAAGTTTAGTTAGTTTGAATTGTTTGTTTCCCATGATTTTTACCTTTTCCTTTAAATCCAAGTAAACTGAGAGTAGTCACTAATGCTTTGCAGATGTAAGAGAGCCTTGCCCCGCGCGCAAATTAGTGTTTAGAGGATAAGCCCACATTAATTTTTCGTCAAGTGAACTGCTCGATCTTTATCCAAAATTTCACATAAAATAATAACCTACTGATGTACTTTTAGGTTATCACGTCAAATGTGTTAATAATCCATTTTTCTAGAGAATAATACACAATTAGATTTGCGCAAATGCATCAATAAATGCCTGCAATTTAATCATGTCTACGGGCTTTAGGCCGTCCGATGTTCTAACTATTAACCCTTTTTCAACAAGCTCACTAACCACGCGACGATATGCGCGCTCAGTCGTGGCAAAGCGCTCGGCTTCGGCACTAACTGTAGAATAAGCTCGTAGCAATGCCGGGTGGTTATTTTCCGCCCTGAGCAGGCAGTCTTTCGCAATATTATAGCTCAGTGGGAGCAATAACTTGTCGAGGTTGATTTTTTGGTTTTCAGTGAATTTTGCTGCAATCGTTTGCGCGGTGTACAAACTCAATTCGGGTTGAGCCAGCAAGAGTTGTCGCCAATGCTTCAACTCGATCAGGTTATATTGAACATCATTCAGGCAAGTCACGGTATAAATGCATGGTTGATTATTCAATGCTTCAATTTCACCGATCAGGGTGTTGTTACAGTCAAGCTGGCCTAATAGCAAGCGGCGGCCGTTACCTACGTCATAGCTAAAAGACACAGTACCACTTCTCACCAGGATCAGCTTAGTGAGTGGCTCATCCTGATGAATGAGCACTTCTTTTTTTGTGTGCTGAAAACTGTTACCTGCAAAACTGAGCAGTTGTTCCACCAAAGTGGTTGAAAAATGATATTGAAACATCTGGATGGCTCTTCGGACAATTGTCCTATTTATTAATTTGTTATGAAGATAGCATGACACTTATCGGTTTCACGCTAACTCACCCGACTGAGAGGCTAAGTGCTTTTCACCCCCGTTCCCGTGTTAGAGCTTATTTCAGGTCCTAATTTCTGTGGGGTTTAGTGAGTTAGCCTTTTTATTCTGTGTCACTTGCTAAGATGCAAGACAACGCCAAACAGACGGTTGCTATTATCCCGCATTTCGACTTTTGGCGTCTACACTGAATAATGCTAACTCAACTGTGAGGAGAGAACAAATGACTTGGGAACTTTTAGGTTACATTGCGTCTGCCTTTTTAGTCGTTTCTCTGATGATGTCCAACGTGGTCAAGTTACGTTGGTTCAACCTTGCAGGCTGTATTTGCTTTACCATCTATGGTGTGATGATCACCGCCTGGCCAGTGGCGTTGACCAACGGCTTACTGGCGCTGGTGAATATTTATCATTTAGCTAAATTGCACCGCGCAGACAATAATTCAACTTCATAAAAAGCGCACATTGCGTGACGTTCCTTGTCGTGCAATCCAGCGTAGCTCTCGTCCTGGCTAGTCTTGCGCATACCGCAGCTGGCCCGCGATCCAGGTTTGCTTAACCTGAATGTCTCGAATGGCTTGTTCCGGTACTTTGAAATAATCTTTGTCTACCAGAATAAAATCTGCCCATTTCCCTTGTTCCAGGCTCCCTAGTTTGAATTCCTGAAAGGCTGCATAGGCTGCGTCGAGCGTAAACGCCTGCAGAGCCTGTGTCCGGGTCAGTCTCTCGTGATTGCGCCAGCCTTGTTGTGGAATCTGTTGTGCATTCATACGAGTGATAGCAGCGTGTAAGCCGTGAAACGGATTGGCCAGTTCCACCGGAAAATCTGACCCTGCCGCCACTTTGCTGCCCTGTTGTAAAAAGGTTTGCCAGGCGTACGCGCCCCTGAGCTGTTCGTCGGTCAGTCTTTGCTCCGCCATATGCATGTCAGAAGTCGCGTGGACTGGTTGCATCGACGGTATGATATCCAGGGTTTTAAATCTCGGGATGTCTTCTGGTTCAACAATCTGGGCATGCTCTATTCTGTTTCTCAGCAATTTGCCACCCGTTGTTTTAAATACTTCTTCATAACTATCTAATACCAATCTGTTGGCGCGATCGCCGATGGCATGCGTATGCGCGCTGAAGCCATGTTTAACGGCTTGTGCTATCAGCTGTTCGAGGTGTTGTGGTTGCTCCAGCATTAAGCCCCGATAGCCCTGACGGTCTTTGTAGTCTTTGAGTAATGCGGCACCACGGCTGCCTAATGCACCATCTGCGTAAATTTTCACACTGCGAATAGACAACATATCGCGTTTATCTTTAACGATGCCGGCTTGCAGCATGCTGTCGAGCTGAGGATCTGCGGCACTGAGCATCGCGTATACACGCAACGGCAAGGTCTGACTTTGTGCCCTGCTTTGGTAAAGCTTCCAGGTCTGCTTGTCAATACCGGCGTCATGGGCACTGGTTATGCCCAGGCTAAGTAAGTGTTCACCAGCCTTGTTCAGAGCTTGATTTAGGTGCGCCGTAGACGTCGGGGGAATGTGTTTTTTTACCAGATTTTCCGCTTTGTCAATAAATACACCGGTTGGATTGCCTGATGGATGACGCAGGATCTCGCCGCCAGCGGGAGACGTTGCTTGTGCATCAATGCCTGCCAGTTTCATGGCCATACTATTGACCCAGATGGCGTGTCCATCGACTCTCGTCAGTACCACAGGCCTGTCCTTGACAAATTTATCCAGATCAGCTGCTGTAGGGAAGTTGCTCGGCGTCCAGCGTGTCTGATCCCAGCCTCGTCCCAGGATCCAGCCCTTCGGATTTTGCTCGCTAAATGCGACAAGCTGCTGGCCAACTTGTTCCACGGAGTTGGCTTCACGAATATCGAGTCGGGATAAATTATTACCCAGTCCAATAATATGGCCATGGGCGTCAATCAGCCCGGGCAATAAGGTCATCCCCTGGCCATCGAATTTTTGGGCTTTGGGGTATTGCGTGGCGAGTTGTTTGTCGCCTGTTTTGACGACTTTACCATCTTTAATCACCAGCGTAGAAAAGGCATTGATCTCACCGCTTCTTGTAGGGGTATAACCGTTGACATTGTGTACCAGTGTGAACTGCGCCATGCTGAGTCCACTAAACAAGGTCAGCGCCAGGTAAATAAACCGGATCATGACAGGAATTTCCTTGTGCTATTTTATTCGTTTAGCAACCAATACCGCATTTTGCCCAAAAAAGACATTGAACTGAGACAGAAAAACCGTTGTGATAACATCATTGCGAGAATGTACTTTTTATAGGGTCAATAATGCAGTTATTTATGGTTTATCTGGGTGGTCGCCTGAGTGGTTGCCACATTGAAATGCATGATATTCGTTTTGTGGTCGGCGAGCGTATCGAAGATACATTCGGGGAGCTTAAACAACAATGGGTTGGTGATAAGGACAAGGTGCATATGGACAGCTATGTTGCACTTGAGCATATTGATGGCTTCCAGATACAGCTGGTCAGTGAGCCGCCTGTGCAAAAACCTAAGCTCTATTTTGTCAACCTGGGCGGGTACCGGCACGACAGCCTGGCGGAGCAGCATGCATTTGGCTTGTTTGTCGCGCCTACAGCTCAGGTTGCCAAAGCGCGGGCCCTGGACACCTTGCTGCCGGGGGTGGACTTACCACACAAAGATGACTTGTATGCCGTGGATGATTGTATGGCGATAGATTTGATTGACGGGCAGCATTATGTCCGTCTGACACCCAGTGGCCGGTCACAACCGCTTACACCGCAGTGGTTTGGCTACCATAAACTGTAACGCGATCCGCAGAGGGTTATTCCTCTTTGTCGGCCTTAATTGCGATTCGGATGGCAATAATGACGATGGCAAACATCAGAAAAGGGAGCGCCGCTAAGGCATATTCCGCGATATGACTGTCCTGATAGTTGGGTTGCAAAATAAAGTGCCCGCCAATGCATAAGGCGATACTGACAAAGAGTAAAGGTAGCATTTTCAGTTCTTTATTAGGTTTGCTCATGGTTTTAGCCTGTACAGTGCGTTTCATCACAGGCTTTTTAAACGAGTTGACCTTACAACGCAAGCCATTGTCGGTGTTTCTTTGATCCAGCCCCTTTTTTACCCTGCCATTTTTTTGCCTGCACCTTCGTGATATAACAAAGCCCAACACCTGTCATTTGTACAGTGAGGGAATGAGGAATGAAGAAAAGTAAGGTAATCGTGATCAAGCTCGGCACCAGTGTCTTAACCGCAGGTACGGACAAGCTCAATAAGCCGCGCATGATTGACATTGTGACCCAGTGTATAGCGCTCAAGCAGCAAGGTTATCAGCCGGTACTGGTCTCCAGCGGTGCAGTGGCCGCGGGCAGAGATGCTGTTGAGCACAGTGTCGGAGTCTCTATTGCTGAAAAGCAGATGCTTGCCGCCATAGGCCAGGGTCAATTGATCCACCTGTGGCAGTCGCTGTTTGCGCTGTACGACCAGCCCGTGGCACAGCTGCTGTTAACCCGTGCCGATGTCGAAGACAGAGGACGTTACCTCAACGCACGCGATACCATTACCCAGCTGTTAAAGCATCAGGTAGTCCCCATCGTCAACGAAAACGATGCGGTTGCAACCTCTGAAATCAAAGTGGGTGACAACGACAATCTGTCGGCGCTGGTGGCTATTCTGGCCAATGCCGATAAGCTGCTGTTGCTGACAGATCAGCCCGGCTTGTTTACGGCCGATCCGCGCAATAACCCCACCGCGACGCTGATCTCAGAAGTGGAATTAATCGATCAATCACTGATGGCGCTAGCGGGGGGGGCTGGAAGTAAATTGGGAACTGGTGGCATGTATACAAAACTCGAAGCGGCGCGCACAGCGCAGCGTGCAGGGATTGAGACCATTATTGCCAAAGGTGCTGAACCACAGGTGATTGAGCAAGTGCTGGCTGGCACGGCGCAAAGTACCACGTTTGTGCGTTTTGATGCACCGCTTGAGGGGCGTAAAAAATGGCTGTTGTCAGGCCCAAAATCGACCGGCTTTGTGCACTGTGACACCGGTGCAGTTGCGGCCATCAGCCATCAGGGCGCAAGTCTGCTGGCCAAAGGTATAGTAGCGATTGGCGGCGAGTTTACACGTGGCGATGTGATTGAAATTCGCGATCTGGATGATCAGCTGGTCGCTAAGGGGCTGAGCGCTTTTGATCATCAGGAAATGGATCAAATCAAGCGGCTGCACAGCAGTGAGATCCCGCTAGTATTAGGTTATCCGGCCTCTAATGTTGTGGTACATCGTGACGATTTAGTGTTGCTGGATATCTACGCTGGCTCTGTTTGACACCTCGCTTGCCGACTGTATTCTCGGTTCAGCAGGTGCCCGTGCGGGCAATTATTGAAAGCTGGTAAATAAACGCTAATCTTTAGGGTGAATCTGATCACCGGATAGCCATGTGACTAAATCCACCTGCGGACACGAATACACCATCAGCTTATTGCAGCTCAAAGAAGAGCGCGCTTTGTATCAGCAGTTTTGTCATATTCTGACATCACTGCTGCCAGGCGTGGCGCTGAGCTTTTTTATTCGTCCAAGCCTGTCTCGCAAAGAGGCGCTTAAACAGGTTTATCAGCAACATGTGCGCCAGCCATTGCTGTTAGATGAGATGCTGGAAAAAGCCCGCCAGTGCAGGGGGAAGCCTGCGTTAATCAGCAAGTCCTATACCTGTATGCCGCTACGACTTGACGAGCAGGTCTTAGGTTTATTGTGGATCTATGAGACATTAACCCCGGCTAATTGCAATCTGACTGCCCATCTAATGAATGTGTTTTTCCATCAGCTGCATACTTTGGCATTGGCACGCGTCGACCCCTTATCTCAGCTGCTGAACCGGCAAACCTTTGATGAAAAGGTCCTTGAAATCGCGTCTGGTCAGGGATTTTTGCAGCCTCGAGAGGAGTCAGACCCCCGCGGTTGGTATCTGGCACTGTTCGACATCGATCACTTTAAACGCGTGAATGATTCCTTTGGCCACGTGATTGGCGACGAGGTGATCTTATTAACCGCTCAGCATCTGAAAGACAATTTTCGCGCCGAAGACTACGTGTTTCGCTATGGTGGTGAAGAGTTTGCGGTATTGTTTCAGGCGCATAGTGAGGATGAAGCGCAATCACTGTTGGACCGGGTCCGCAAGGTGATAGGTCAGGTGGCATTTCCTCAGGTGGGTAACATTACGCTCAGCGGCGGCTATACCGAGGTAACGGATGTGATGCAAGTATCTGAATTGGTCAATCAGGCAGATATGGCCTTGTATCATGCCAAACAGCATGGTCGCGACAAGGTCGTTTTTTATGGCGCATTGGGGCTGACTTCTCCTCAGCTCATGACCTCAGATATTGAACTTTTTTAAGTCAAGTGGTACCAAAACTCCTGCCAGTTTGTGCTATTCTACGCGCCATATGAAACCTGGAGTATGACAATGAAATTAATCCGTATGCTGCTTGGCAGCCTAATCTTGGCGTTTGATTTTATCTTTACCCCGCGCAGCAAAAAGCGTCCGGCAGACGCACAAGCCAAGCTGGATGCGCAAACCGCAAAATTAAAGCTGTATCAGTTCAAAGGGTGTCCGTTTTGCGTCAAGGTACGCCGTGCTGCTAAACGCGAGGGCCTGAAACTGGAAACTCGTGATGCTAAGAATAATCAGGAGTATCGCCAGGAGTTGCAAGAGCACGGGGGGAAAATTAAAGTGCCATGCCTTCGTATCGAAGAGCAACATCAGGTTACCTGGCTATATGAATCAAACGACATTGTGGCGTATTTACAAAAGCTTGAACAGGCCGCTTAACGGCAACACCTGGCAAACTATCTTTCAGTGGTTTGCCCATACAAGGGGCTATGCTAGCATTAGCCCCATGACCTCATTAGACACAATTTAAGAGAAAAAACATGACTATCCGTACGCGTGTTGCCCCGTCACCGACGGGCGATCCCCACTTAGGCACGGCCTATATTGCGTTATTCAACTACTGTTTTGCCAAGCAGCAAGGCGGTGAATTCGTACTGCGTATCGAAGATACTGATCAGCAAAGAAGCACTCCGGAGTCAGAGCAGGCGATTATGGACAGTCTGCGCTGGCTTGGCCTGGGATGGGACCACGGACCGGATGTCGGTGGTGAATTCGGCCCATATCGTCAGTCTGAGCGTAGCGATTTATATAAAAAATATGCGCATCAGCTGGTGGAAGAAGGTAAGGCGTTTTTCTGTTTTGCGACGGCCGAAGAACTAGACGAAATGCGCGAGCAGCAAATGGCAGAAGGCTTAAGGCCGAAATACGATGGTCGCGGTCTGAAGCTGAGCCAGGAAGAAATTCAGGCAAATCTGGATGCGGGTAAACCTTATGTGATCCGCATGATGATCCCAGCAGAAGGCAGCTTTAAGTTTAACGACTATCTGCGCGGTGAGATTGAGATCCCGTGGGAAAATGTCGACATGCAGGTACTGCTCAAAGCAGATGGCTTCCCAACTTACTTCCTGGCCAACGTAGTTGACGATCACCACATGCAGATCAGCCATATCTTCCGTGGTGAAGAGTGGATCAACTCAGCGCCTAAGCTGTTGAAGCTGTACGAAGACTTTGGCTGGCAGGCGCCGGTACTTGGCCACCTGCCACTGCTGCGTAACCCGGATAAGTCTAAGCTGTCTAAGCGTAAAAACCCGACTTCAATTAACTACTACAAAGAAATGGGTTACCTGCCAGAAGCCGTACTAAACTACCTGGGCCGTATGGGCTGGTCTATGCCAGATGAGCGTGAAAAGTTCACCCTGGCTGAGATGATTGAACATTTCGATATGAAGCGTGTTTCACTGGGTGGGCCTGTGTTTGATATCGACAAGCTGAGTTGGCTGAATGGCCTGTGGATCCGTGAAGACTTGAGTGATGAGCAGCTGATTGAGCGCTTCGTTGACTGGAAGCTCAATGGTCAGATGCTGGCACGCGTACTACCTGAAGCCAAAACCCGAATTAATACTCTGTCGGATCTGGTTGGTCTGGCGGGTCACTTTGTCGGCGGTATTCCAGAATATGATCCTGCGTTGCTGACAGCTGGTAAAGCGGAAGAAGAAACGGTGCGTCAGGCCCTGCAATTCTTCATCTGGGAGCTGGATAAGTTACGTCAGTGGAACAAGAGTGAGGTCTTCGCGGTGGCTAAGTCAGTAGCGACTTTCCATGAGTTGAAGATCAAAGACTTCCTGGAGCCAATCTTTGTTGCTATTACCGGCAAAACTTCATCGACTTCTGTGGTTGATGCGATGGAAATCCTGGGCTCTGACTTGTCGCGTGCACGTTTACGTGTGGCACTGAACCACCTGGGAGTGTCTAAGAAGCAAGCGAAGAAGCTGGAAAAAGCATACCGGGAATACCCCAGCATCGGGTAATGCACGCCTGAGTATGATTAACCCCGCAAAGTCGGGGTTGAATGAAACGCATGTCAAAAAGGCTGAACTCAGGTTCAGCCTTTTTTATTGCCTAATTATCACTGAGCTGGCTACTTAAAAAGGTATCCAGCAGTGCCTTAAGCTGTTGCAGATCTGCCACTGGCATATTGGTCTGTGCCAGCATTTGCTGTGGAATACAGCTACAGGCAGCCTCCAGTGCTTTTCCTGCATCGGTCAGATAAATATGACACTGACGTTCATCGCGCTCAGAGCGTACCCGTGTCACTAACGCCTGCTGTGCCAGTCGTTTGAGCAGTGGCGTGAGTGTGTTGCTGTTCAGCTGCGCTCGCTTACCTATCTCTCCGACTAATAACCCGTCCTGTTGCCACAGGATCATCAGTACTATGTACTGTGGATAGGTCAGGCCGTGGGCCTTCAATAGTGGCTGGTAGAGCCGGGTGACCTGGCGTGACGCGGCATACAGGCTAAAACATAACTGGTTGTCCAGACGCAATTGCGTGGGCTGCTCTTTCATCTTACGCACTTAAAGCTTTTTCAATATCTTTGCTTATTTTCTCAGGTTTTGTGGTTGGTGCATAGCGCGCCAGTGGCTGACCGTCTTTACCCAGCAGGAACTTAGTAAAGTTCCACTTAATTTTGTTGCCAAATAAGCCGGGCAGGGCGTCTTTGAGGTAGCCATACAGCGGGTGAGCATTGTCACCATTGACCTCAATTTTCTCCATCATCTGAAAATCAACCCCGTAGTTGATCAGGCAGCCCTGTTGGATCTCGCTGGCACTGCCGGGCTCCTGTTGGCCAAACTGGTTACAGGGAAAACCAATGATAGCCAGGCCTTGTTTTGCATACCGCTCATGTAGCGCCTGAAGCCCTTCATACTGCGGCGTCAGCCCGCACTGGCTGGCGGTATTCACAACCAGCACCACCTTGCCCTGCAGGCTGCTAAACTCAAAGGGTTGTCCTTGCAGTGTATTGGCACTGAATTCGTATAGTTTGGTCATTTTAAATCTCTCAAGATTATATCGTGTGCGATATAATTTAGTGTAACCAAGTTAAGAGATCAAGTTTTATTCAGTCAGGCATTTGCTAGTCGGTCGACGTATTAAAACGATCTAACAGAAAATCAATGAGTAAGCGCACACGGTACGGCATCAGATCTTTGCGCGGGTAAACCAGCCAGGAGGCATTGTCCGTGACCTGGAACTCGTCCAGCAGGGTGATCAGCGCGCCCGAAGCAAGATGCGGTTCAACAATATCACGCGCCAGGTGTGAAATGCCAAGACCTTGCAGGCAGGCCTGCAACAGCGCATGCGGGTGATTGGTCCGCCAGTTCCCGCTGACTTTAACCTCCTCAATGTTGTCGTCGATGGCAAAGCGCCAGCGGTTATTGGCAGCCAGCAGGCAGTTGTGCTGACTCAGTTGATGGGGGTGTGTGGGCGCCGGGTGTTTATTGAGATAGTCTGGGCTGGCAACCAAAGTCATAGGTCTGGGAGTCAGTCTTCGGGCTATCAGACTGGAGTCGCGCATCCGACCAAAGCGAATAGCCAGGTCAAAGCCATCCTCAACCAAATCGACATTACGGTTATTAAAATCAATATCTACGGTGACTTCCGGGTATTGAAGGCAAAACTCAGCGATCACGGGTGCAACGGTATTCGCGACAAAATCTCCGGCACCGGTAATGCGTATGTGTCCTTTAGGTATTTGTTGGCCACCAAGTAGTTGGTCATTTGCTTCGCTGAGTTCCTGCTGGATCAATTTAAGCCTGGCGGCGTAGTGCTTGCCTGCGTCGGTGAGGTTAATGCTGCGCGTCGTACGTTGCAGCAGCAGAGTCCCCAGTCGTTGTTCCAGCTGTTGGATCTGACGACTGACATGGGAGGTTGATACATCGAGCGCCTGAGCGGCTTTGCTGAAGCTGCCTTGTTCTACGACGGCAAGAAAAATATCCAGGCCCTGCCACATTTTTATCTCTCCAGTGCAAGTAATAGCAATATAATATTTATATTGTTGCTGTATGGCAAAATTAATTTGCTCATTGATTAATGATCATTTATGCCAGGAGGGCTAGACTGGGGTCCGTTTCATATCCAGTCATATATTAACAGGAACAGAGCATGTTGAATTTTAGTTTTCATAACCCGACACAAATCCTATTTGGAGAAGGGCAGATAGCCGCAATGTCGGACAGCATTCCTGCCGATGCCAAAGTCTTAGTTATCTATGGTGGTGGCAGTATTAAAAGCAATGGGATTTACCAGCAGGTAAGTGAGGCGTTGGTTAATCATACCTGGGGTGAGTTCAGTGGGATTGAGCCTAACCCCAGCTATCAGACTTGTATGCAGGCCGTTGAGCTGATCCGCCAAGAAGGCTACACCTATTTGCTGGCTGTCGGTGGTGGCTCGGTTATTGACGGTAGCAAGTTCATTGCGGCGGCAGCTGAGTTTGACGGTGAACCCTGGGATATTCTGGCCAAAGGAGCAAAAATCAAATCTGCGCTGGAGTTAGGCGTGGTATTGACTTTACCGGCAACCGGCTCAGAGTCTAACAGTTTCAGTGTGGTCTCTAACAAAGAAAGCAATGATAAACTGCCGTTCGCTTCCCCACTGGTACAACCTAAATTTGCAGTGTTGGATCCACAGGTCATGGCCTCATTACCTCAGCGTCAGCTGATCAATGGGGTGGTAGACCCCTTTGTCCACGTGATGGAGCAATACCTGACTTACCCCATTGACGCAAAAGTACAAGACCGCTTTGCAGAAGGCCTGTTACTGACCTTGATAGAAGATGGACCCAAGTTGTTCTCTGAACCGGTGGATTATAAAGTTCGTGCCAATGTGATGTGGTCGGCAACGATGGCTCTCAATGGTCTGATCGGCTCTGGCGTGCCGCAGGACTGGGGGACCCATATGATTGGTCATGAGCTGACTGCGGTTTACGGCTTAGATCACGCGCAGACGCTGGCGGTTGTATTACCACGTATGATGCACGAGCAGCGTGATGCCAAGCGCGGCAAGCTGTTGCAATACGCTGAGCGTGTGTTCGGGCTGGATATCAGCGATGAAGACCAGGCCATTGATCAGGCCATTGAAAAAACCGAAGCCTTCTTCCAGTCGCTGGGTATGAAAACTCGCCTCGGAGACTATGGCATTGACGCGGATGCGGTGGATAAAATCGTCGCGCAGCTTGAGCGTCATGGCATGGTTGCACTGGGAGAGCATCAGCAGGTTGACCTGACTAAATCACGCGCCATCTTGCAAGCGTGCCTCTAATACACATCTCAGAGTTTGGGGCGTTGAGTGCAAATCTTCGCCCTGACTTCACGTACTTTACCAGCCTGTGATACCCTGCGGTGGTCAAAACCAAAATCACCTGGGGTAAATAGCATGGCAACAAAAGTTTGGGACGGATTCATACGCGGTTTTCACTGGTTACTGGTTATCGGCATTACGGTGTTGTACTTCAGCGGCGAAGAAGGCTGGCTGGACGTCCACTTTGTAACTGGATATTTGTTACTGGCGCTGATGGTAACGCGTTTGATCTGGGGTGTGATTGGCAGCCAGACAGCAAAATTCAGCAGCTTATTCCATTCACCCAAAGCGATTATTAGCGCATTAAGATCGGCAGCAACGCATGTAGGCCACAACCCGGCCGGAGCCCAGATGGTATTGGCCTTTTTTGTGCTAATCAGTGTGCAATTGGTTTCGGGTTTATTCACGACAGACGATATTTTGGTTGAAGGGCCTTTAGTGGCGTATGTACCCTATAGTTGGGTGGAGCTCGCGGGTGATATTCACCAAATTAACATCGACATTCTGCTGATTGCCATTGCCGCGCATATAAGTGCCATTGTGATTTACCGTTTAAAAGGAAAAAAGCTGGTTAAACAGCTTTTTACAGGTAAAACCGCAGAGCCTGTGACACCGGCTCCGTTGATGCGCAGTGGCTTGCTGGCCTATGGTATTTTTGTTGTGCTTAGTGCAATACTCTTATTTACATGGGGCTATGAGCCACTGATGGCTTTATTTTAATTTTTTTAAGTTACTGCAATTTCTAAACTTTTAACATATTAAGACGTCATTTTAAGGAAACTTAAACAGATATGACCTCTGCGGGTCATAATTCTGCTAACATAGCGCGGTTTTAAAGCAATATAGAAGTGAATTATGCTAACTCCTTTTTACCAGCAAGAAATGGATAGCGTGGCGATTAGCCGCGAGCAGGCCAGCCAGTTCGCTAAACAGGTGGCGGATGACTTTAACCCTTTGCACGACGTGGATGCCAAAAAATTCTGTGTACCGGGCGACTTGCTGTTCTCATTGGTCCTTGAACGCTATGGTGTGAGTGAGAATATGCACTTTGACTTTGTGGGCATGGTCGATGAAACCAGCCGTCTGCGCTTTCCACCTGTGAGCGATGCCTTTGATATCACTTCAGATGGTAAAGTGATGTTGTCGGTGAAACGAAATGGTGAATCCAAACAGTGTGACAGTCTGACTAATAGCCTGATCCGAAACTATGTCGAGTTCTCTGGTACTACGTTTCCGCACGTGATTATTCCGTTAATGGCAAAGCAGGACGTAATGATTAACCCGGCACGTCCTATGGTGATCTACGAATCAATGTCTATCCACCTGGACAGACTGGACATCGAGTCAGTCACACTTCAGCCGGCGGAGCCGGAGTTTTCCTTTGAGGGCAAGCGCGGAAAAATCGTGCTGCGGTTTAATCTGTTCCACGGCGATGAGCAGGTTGGTCAGGGTGAGAAACATATGGTGGTTGCGGGCGTACGTGAATATTGTCAGGAAGCGGTTGATAAACTGATTGAATATTATAACGAGCGTAAAGCCACGTTATAAGTGTGCTGTACACCATTGAGACTAAAAAGCCCGCAGATGCGGGCTTTTTGCTCAGGGAGATTAAGACACAGATTAAAAAACATATTTCACTGAAAGCTGGAGTCGATCCAGATCGCCTTCAGCACCGCTTTCTGTTTCGCGGGTTGCAACTTTGTACTCTGCGCCAAAGGTGAGTTTCTTCACCGGTGAATAGAGAATATTGGCGCTGTAACTGGTGGTCGATTCTGTTGGATCTACCGTGATCCCTAGCAGATCTTTGTCGTTGTCAGCAGAGAAAAAAGAGTACAGGAAGGTTGAACGCCATTGCGGATGCCAGTAATGCTGATAGGCGATAAAGCCGGATGTTGAATCAATAGCATGCAGGTCTTTCCCATCATAGACCGCACCATGGGCCGCATTGAGGCCGACATAACGGCCCAGTCCCTGACCCTGGGTGAGCATAAACTTCAGGTTATTGTCACCAAAATTGACTCGGCCGGAAGCACTAATTCCAAATGAAGTTTCGCTCTCATCGGCCGTTGCGACTTTATAGGTCAGCTCCCGGCCTAACGCAGCAACAACCAGATGACCCCAGTCTGCTTTATAGGTATAACGAGCGGTAAAATCGGGCATGCTGGCATCATCGGTAACTACACGGGCGCCGCCTTCAGAAGTGATGGTGCTTTCCGGGTTTTCGGCGGAGAAAGACCAGTTTCCTATGGTATATTTTGCCATGGCCTGACGCACGAACACAGTACCATCTGCCGGACCAACAAAATCGAGCGTTTCCGGCAGTGCGCTAACATTCTGAAAGTTAGACCATGCCTGACCAAACAACCAGCCTTTATAGGTCACATAAGCCTGACGGATCCGCGGAGAGTAAGAATTGGTAACCCGCTCATTGCCTCCGGTCGAGGCGATAAAGTCCAGCTCAATTTTGGTTTGAATGCTGCTGCCATCGTCCAGCTTAGTATTGGTGGCCAGATTAAAGCGCGACTGACGGGCGTGCATATCAAATACCGCATCTTTGGGCTCGCCACCATTGACTGGCGTTGTGCTTGGTATGTAAAAATCCCGGCCAATGTGCTGCGAACTTAAACTGCCATCAGAAAAGTCACTCCAGATAGCATCCAGTTTAATGTACCCGCCATATTTAACGTCGGTATTGCCCAGCTCAGCAGCTTGAACACTGGAGGCCAGCAGGCCGCCAAGTAGCGCACTTTGCACAGCCAGAGCGCTAAGCGTTAAGTTTGTTTTTTTTGCTGTTGTCATAGTTGAATTCCTGTTTGCATTGCTCCGGGTTGCGCAGACAAACCCCGGGTGAGATCAGCGAATGTGCCTCTTATCTTCCAATGTTGTTGATGGCGGCTTTTTACTCAATTAACCTTTGGTCTATACGACTAAGGTGGGATGCCTGATGAAAACAACGGCTGGCTATGTATCGCGCACCAGTCGTACATCCGCAGAAGTGCCCAGTCTATCTACTATGTTTGCAATACAGGTGCAAGTACAACTAAGGTCTAATACTTAATATAAAAAGAGTGGGCGATCCTTTGGGCATCGCCGTCTGGCCAAAAATCAACATGGAGATAACTATGTCACAGAGCATTTATCCGGTTCCTGAAGCTATCCGCAGCGCAGCGCTGGTAGATCACGATCAATACACAAAACTGTATCAGCAATCCATTGACGATCCTCAGGCATTCTGGGCAGAGCACGGTAAGCGCCTTGACTGGTTTACCCCCTACAGCAAAGTGAAGAATACCTCTTTTGATAAAGGTCACATCAGCATCAAATGGTATGAAGATGGGGTATTGAATGCCTCATATAACTGTATTGACCGCCATCTTAAAGACAATGCAGACAAAGTGGCACTGATCTGGGAAGGTGACGACCCAACGCAAAGCGAGCATATCACCTTCCAGAAGCTGCACGATGAAGTGGCTAAACTTGCCAATGGCCTGAAAAAATTGGGCGTTAAAAAAGGTGACCGTGTTGCCATCTATATGCCAATGACCCCCCAGGCGATTTACGCTATGCAGGCGTGCGCCCGTATCGGTGCCGTGCACTCAGTTGTGTTCGGTGGCTTTTCACCGTCAGCCATTGCGGATCGGATCAAAGACTCAGGCGCCAAAGTGGTGATCACCTCTGATGAAGGTCGTCGCGGCGGTAACTGTGTGCCGCTCAAAGCCAATGTCGATGAGGCGGTTAGTCAGGATGGCGTCAGCATTGAACATGTGATTGTGCACCAGCTCACCGGTGGTGAGGTGGAGTGGCATGAGCATGACATTTGGTGGCATGAGCTGGTGGCCGATGTGGCTAATGAGTGCGAGCCCGAGCCAATGAACGCCGAAGACCCGTTGTTTATCCTTTATACCTCTGGCTCAACAGGCCAACCAAAAGGGGTCGTACACACCACTGGCGGTTATCTGGTGTATTCATCTATGACACACGAGTATGTGTTTGATGTGAAAGCCGATGATGTGTACTGGTGTACCGCCGATGTGGGCTGGATCACCGGACACAGTTATATGGCCTATGGCCCGTTGGTGAATGGCTGTACTCAGGTAATTTTTGAAGGTGTGCCGACCTATCCAAGTTCTGGTCGTATCGGTGAAGTGGTTGATAAGCACAACGTGACCATCTTATATACTGCACCGACGGCTATCCGTGCACTGATGGCCAAAGGTGAGGAACCTATTGCCAGCTCAAAACGCACCAGTTTGCGGATCATGGGCTCGGTCGGTGAACCGATCAATCCGGAAGCCTGGAACTGGTATTACGAAAAGATTGGTAACAGTCAGTGCCCTATCGTGGATACCTGGTGGCAGACAGAGACCGGCGGGATCATGATCACGCCGTTGCCGGGTGCAACGGATATGAAACCGGGTTCAGCAACGCGTCCTTTCTTTGGTATTGCACCGGCCTTGTTCGATGCTGAAGGCAATACACTGGAAGGTGCAACCGAAGGGAACCTGGTGATTCTGGACAGCTGGCCTTCGCAGGCGCGCACGGTTTACGGCGATCATGAGCGCTTTGAACAAACTTACTTCTCGGCCTATCCGGGTGTGTACTTTACAGGTGACGGTTGTCGTCGCGACGAGGATGGCTATTATTGGATCACGGGTCGTGTGGATGATGTGCTCAACGTATCCGGCCATCGTCTGGGCACCGCTGAGATTGAAAGTGCACTGGTTGCACACGAAGCGGTAGCAGAAGCGGCTGTGGTGGGTTATCCGCACGATATTAAAGGTCAGGGTATTTATGTGTATGTTACTCCAAATGAAGGTGTAGCGGTCACTGATGAACTCACCAAAGAAGTACGTAACTGGGTACGTAAAGAGCTTAGCCCGATTGCTTCGCCGGATATGATCCAATGGTCCCCGGGTCTGCCGAAGACGCGTTCGGGTAAAATTATGCGCCGCATTCTGCGTAAAATTGCAGCCAATGAGTACCAGCAGTTGGGTGACACCTCGACATTGGCCGACCCAAGTGTGGTCGACGAATTGATCGAAAACAGACTTAACCGTTAATTGAGCGTTAATCGCTTGAATTATGACAAAATATTGACCTACTATATCGGCTGTCGACATGACAGCCGATTTTTTAGGAGCCAGGCATGAACCAGTTTTTAATTGCGGATGATCATCCTCTGTTTCGCGAAGCATTAAAGGGGGCACTGCAGAATCAGTTTGACGGTTTAGAGATCTTTGAGTCTGAAAACTTTGAGCAAACCTTGCAACAATTATCCGAACAGGACGAGCTGGATCTGCTATTGTTGGATTTACATATGCCGGGTAATGGCGACTTATACGGCCTGATCCGGATCCGTGAAGACTATCCGAGTTTACCCATTGTGGTAGTCTCGGGCAGTGAAGATCTTAATGTGATCTCCAAAGTGATGGGTTATGGCGCCATGGGTTTTATTCCTAAGGCTTCTTCGTCACAGGAAATTGTTGAGGCACTGAATCTGGTGCTTGAAGGTGATGTCTGGTTGCCGGCCAGCCTGAAAGATCAGATTGCTGAACTCGACGGAGAAGACAAGCAGCTGGCGCAGCAAATTGCCTCACTGACGCCACAGCAATACAAGGTACTGCAATATCTGCATGAAGGCTTGCTCAACAAGCAAATTGCCTATGAGCTGAATATCTCAGAAGCAACGGTCAAAGCACATATTACGGCGATATTCCGTAAACTGGGTGTGTACAACCGGACTCAGGCGGTATTGATTGCGGCAAAGTTGCAACTGGAACCCCTCGATAGCCCAACTTAAGCGTTACGCCGTGAAAAGCGAAGCGCCAGCATGAAGATGCTGGCGTTTTTGATGCAACTAGGCAAATACCACGGTTTTATTGCCATTGATAAACAGCTTGTGTTCTGCAGCCAGTTGAATGGCTTTACAGAATACCACTTTTTCAATATCCCGCCCCATTTTCGCCATGGCTGCTGCGCTATCGGCATGTGTTACCTGGGTTACATCCTGCATGATGATCGGACCTTCGTCCAATTCATCGTTGACGAAATGAGCCGTCGCACCGATGATTTTTACCCCGCGTTCAAACGCCTGGTGGTATGGTTTTGCGCCGATAAAAGCGGGTAAAAACGAGTGGTGAATATTAATGATCTGATTGCTAAAGCGTGCGACAAACTGTGGGCTGAGGACCCGCATATATTTAGCCAGACCGATAAAGTCGGGCTGATATTGCGCAATGACTTTGGCCATGGCATCATCATGTTGCGCCCGCGTAAGGCCCTGATGAGAAACCAGATGAAAAGGAATACCAAAACCTTCCACCAGCGGCTTCAGCGTATCATAGTTGGCGACCACGGCCTGGATCTCAACATTGAAGGCATTTTCGTATTGTTTGAGTAGCATACCTCCCAGGCAGTGGGCTTCTTTAGTGGCAAGCAGTACGACTGTGGTTTTTTCATTGCCGTGTAAATGTACTTTGGCACCCTCTGGCAGCGCTTGGCGCAGTTGCGGTAAAAATGTCTCACTGACATGACCCGTCAGCTCAGTGCGCATAAAAAAGCGTTCACCAGCTTTATCAACAAACTCATTATTGCGCACAATATTCAGGTTATGCTCAAAACATAACCCGGTAACCTTGGCGATTAATCCTACATCATCACGACACTGGGTCGTTAAAACAATACTCATATGCTCATTCCACGTACTCTTTATCAAACTGTCACCTTACTCCGGTGAGCATAAAAAACAACCAGACAAAAGTCCGCTGCATTTGAGTCTTTTAAGTGACTGGCTTCCTGGTGTTAATTAATGTTAGTGTCAGTGTTGATTTTATATGTATAAATAATGGCTAATTTGAAAAGCATGCTGTCATGTCAAACACTCACAATGTCACCAGGCTGACTTAAGCCGTGCAACAACCAAGTGATTGTCGGCAGGCTTAAAAATAACAACAAAGGAAATTGAGATGGACTATTTGACGGACTCGTCAGTCTCACCTAATCAACAGCGGCATCCAAAAAGAGAAACAATGACGGGTGATACGCTGTGTATTGCGCATTCGGTTGCCACCGCATTTACTGCCCAGGCACTGCGTAACCCTGAAAAAATAGCGCTGATTGATGGCACTCACGAAATCAGCTATCAGTTATTATTGCGCCGTGCGGAGGCTGTCGCAGCAACACTCATAAACAGTGGCATTGAGCCCGGTGCTTTAGTTGGCGTGTGTATGGCACGCCGTTGGGAGTTGGTTGCTACCTTACTCGGTGTACTCAGAGCTGGGTGTGCCTATGTACCATTGGATCCGGCTTATCCTCAAGCCCGGGTTGAGTATATGTTGTCACACAGCCGTGCTGCGGCAGCTATTGTTGATAGCAGCGCAACCGCTGAGCTGTGTCACATGGTGAGTAGGGTGATCTGGCTTGCCGACACCGATGGTGAGTTGCTGCCCCAGCAAAACCCTGAGGTTGACCCACAGGCGCTGGCCTATGTGATGTACACTTCGGGGTCGACCGGCAAACCAAAAGGTGTGGCAGTGACACAGGGTAACGTGCTTGCGATGGTGCAAGCCATGGGAGCGCTGCTAACGGAGGGAGAGCGCAGCGGTGTACTGGCGGCTACCTCGATGTGTTTCGATCCATCGGTGATGGAGATAATCGGCACATTACTGCTAGGTGGCACCGTGATCCTGGCAAAAAATATATTGGCACTGCCAGGTTTACCGAATATTGACCGGATCCGAACTTGCATTGGTGTGCCCTCAGCCATCCGGGCCTTACTCAGTGGTTACACTTTACCAACGACACTGCGCTGTCTGATCTTCGGAGGTGAAGTGCTCAAGCCCGCTTTGCTAGAGCAAGTGTATGCTCAGCATCCTCAGTTGCGTGTGATTAACGTTTACGGCCCCACCGAAGACTCGGTATTTTCGACAGCAGCACAGCTGTGCCCGGATATGGAAGAAATCACCATTGGCCGGCCTGTGGGGAACACCCGCGCTTATGTGCTCAATGACGCGTTACAGCCAGTATCAGCGGGCGAAATGGGGGAGTTATATTTAGCGGGTGATAAGTTAGCAGCAGGTTATTTGTTTGACAAAGAGTGTACAGATGCGCGATTTATCACACCTGCAAGGGGGAGTGATATTTCGGAGTCGCGTTTATATAAAACCGGTGATATCTGTCAGTGGACCGACAATGGCGAGCTGCGCTTTATCTCCCGGGCGGATCAGCAAGTCAAAATCCGCGGTTTTCGTATCGAGCTGGAAGAAATCGAAGCGCTACTGAATGCAATGCCAGGCATCGCTGCTGCTGCTGTGAATGTGTTACAGTGCGGACATACACAAGCCAGGCTGCAGGCTTGTGTTGTTTGTGACGAGGGAGAGGTCTTGAGCCCGGATGTGATTCTCTCCTTCGTAGCACGTCAGCTGCCGACCCATATGGTCCCTCACAATATACGTTTTGTTGATGCTTTACCTTATCTGCCTAATGGTAAGCTGGATAGGAGCCGTTTACCCGAATTACCGACGGACACAGGATCTCAGAGATCCGAAAAGATGGCGGATTCTCAGCCAACGCTAATTACGGTGATCTGTGATGAATTAAGTACTTTGCTGGGCCATTCAGCCTATGCGGTGATGTCACAAACCTTTGAGCAGGCGGGACTGGATTCATTAACTTCACTGGAACTGAGTAATCGTCTGAGCAATGTACTTGATATCACTTGCTCCGTGCAGGCGATTTATCAATTTAATACGCCTCAACGCCTGGCTCAGCACCTTTTAAGTTTAGCTGCTGATGAGTCATTACACACATATCAGACCCCATTACGCGATACGCTGGAAGAGTTGCAATTTCAGCTGCGCGCCAGTCACCCAACCTTTGCTCTGGCCAGGGCCCGGTCCTGGTCGGCTGAGGATAAAAGTAAGTTGGTGCAGGTAGCCACTCAAATGGTGAATCAACGCCGGGCCAATCCCTATAGCAAAGTACTGCGCACGGGCAGCGGTACACGTGGTACGGTTGCAGATGCCCATCACAGTGACACGCAAGAGGCGATTATCTGGACCACCAACTTATACCTGGGGCTGAACCGGGATGCTGCTGTTGTTGATGCCGCACGGCAGGCTGTCATTGATTTTGGTACCGGCATGGGTACTTCTGCGGCTGCGTCCGGTTTAACCGATCTGCACCTGGCATTTGAGCAACAATTTGCCACGCTGGTGGGCAAACCGGCCGCTTGCTTATTTCCTACCGGATATACCGCTAATGTCGGGGCCGTGGCGGGGTTATTGGGCGAAGGCGATGTGGTGGTGATTGACCAATTATGCCATGCCTCTATTGTCGATGGGGCACGTTTGTGCGGTGCCAAAGTGCGTACCTTTAAGCACAATGATGTCGATGATCTGGCCTCGGTACTGGCAACCGAAACTTCTCCCTATCGCACCGTATTGGTAATTATTGAGGGCGTGTACAGCATGGGGGAAGGGGCCGCACCGGTGGCAGAAATTGTGCGTACCGCCAAGCGTTATCAGGCATTGATACTGGTTGATGAAGCCCATTCGTTTGGGTTTTATGGTGAACACGGAGCAGGGATCTGTGCTGCGCAGGGCGTAAGCGACGAGGTTGATTTCATCATGACCACTTTGAGTAAGTCACTGGGCAGTCTGGGTGGTGTCGTGGCCGCCCGTGCTGAGTACGCTGAGCTGCTGAAAGCTTCTGCCAGAGCCTATATTTTTCAGGCTTCCGTGAGCCCAGCGGACATCGCTGCGGCGCTCAGTGCACTGCAACGTATCCGTCAGGATGAGTCACTGCGTGAACGGTTGTGGGATACCACCCGTTACATGCGGGCCCAATTCAGTGCCGCGGGCTTTGATTTGGGCAGTGGAGACGGGCCGATTGTCACGCCGCATTTTGGCGATAAAGACAAGCTGTATGCGATTGTGCAGCGCCTGTATGAAAAGGGCGTTCAGGCCTCAGCAGTAACATATCCAATTGTTGAAACGGGTCGCGGGCGGTTACGATTTATCTGCTCTGCTGCACACACAAAACACGATGTGGATGTCACACTGGTGGCGCTACAGGAAGCCGTTCAGGAAGTGGAAGCCGTGTTTGCCAGACCTGTGACTGCAAAGCCTGCACCGTGGCTTGATGCGACGCGCCTGACTGACTGGTGGTGCTCTTTTGCGACTTATCTGGAAGGGTGGCGAGAAACGCAGTCCGGTAAAGTCCCCGAGTTACAGCTCGAATTGAGCACGCCAGACAGTACACACACTCTGACAGTGTCCCCGGATGCCGTGACGATGAATGGGATAGCACGGGCTGGGTTACCTGTGTGCCGTATACAGTGCCTTCATGCCAATGCGCTTGCTGCGCTGACGCGTATAGATGTGCAGAGGTTGTTGCAGAGTCTGTGTGAGGGGGAATGTGAGCTAAGTGGTCAAAGCGAAGTATTTATTTGGCTTATGAGTCATTTTCTGACATGGTCAGCCGGGCAAAAACCGACTCATATCATGTCTGAAAATGTCGAGTTTTTGTCGTAAAAGTACTGTTTACTTGTACAGGGTGAGTGCTAGAGTAACGCTCAAATATGATAATGAAACAAGGGATTACTATGCTTGAAAGTAATGCGCCTGGCGCCCCCGGCGACTTCGATTTTATGGTTGGCCAGTGGTCGGTACAGCACCGTCGTCTGAAAGACATACTGAATGGAGGAGACGAGTGGATTGAGTTTAAAGGGGAGTCATCAACACTTAAAACGCTCGGCGGATTTGGCAATGTGGAAGATAACCTCCTGCATTTTCCGGAAGGCTCTGTCAGAGCCAAGGCTATCCGGTCATATAACGAGCGTACCGGGCAGTGGTCTATCTGGTGGCTGGACGGGCGCAATCCGGGCATGCTGGATACCCCGGTGGTGGGCAAATTTTGCGATGGGGTAGGACGTTTTTATGCCGACGAGTCGTATAACGGCGAAGCCATTAAAGTGCGTTTTATCTGGGATGCCACTAATCCTGAGCAACCCATCTGGGCACAAGCTTTTTCTAAAGATGGTGGCGAGAGCTGGGAAACCAACTGGGAGATGGCCTTTACCCGTCTCTAATCTTTAAAGCACATCCACGCATGGTGCTGTGTGGATGTGCTGCTGACCTTATGATTTACGGTCGTAAACCACAGCATTGTGGGCATGCAAGCTTTCCTGATGCTCAACTTTAAACTGGTAGTCTGTGACTTCAGAAATGGACTCCAGCGTTGCTTTAATGCGCCTTGCCGCATCCTCACAGAACATCAGGTTTTTCGCATTCAGTGCAGCAAACGCCTGCTCATCTTCGCGTTTCACCGCAGTTTGTACCGGCGTAGCCAGGGTTTCTTCAATCAGGGCCAGCCAGTGCGCCAGATCCGGCAAGTGAGCGCCGGCCAGGCTGGCTTCAATATAGGCATAAGAGCGCTGGCTGTGTGGTGTTGCCACTGACCCCTGTGGTCCCTTGAGCCATGCCAGTAACTGCGCTTTATCTATGTTGTCCTGTTCGGCAAACTGTTGCTCTACTGTATCGCTCAGTAACTGGCGGGACAAAGCCGCTGAACAAGGGCAGGTGCTGCTGTAGGCAATGGTACATATGAGCTTGCAGTGGGTTTTGCCTTCAAGGTGCTCACAGTGCAATTCTATCGGATAGGCATTGTAGCCACTGTAACTACTTTTCAGTGCGGGCCTGTTTAATGGCAGCTCAAACTTCAGGACTAACTTGGCAGACTGACTGAGCCCTTGCTGAGACGCGACAATCTCTTTGAGCACCTTATCCAGCTGTGCGAAAGTGAGCTCAGTTCCTACCAGAGCTTCGTTGGCAAGCAGGTAAAGACGTGACATATGGATGCCTTTTGCTCCAGTATCAAGGCTGACAAAAACGTCCATCAGTGTGTTGATGTTGACGCTGGCCTGATCACAGCGTACCTGCATTGGCAGTGCGATTTTTTCCATCCCAACCCACTTTAGCGGGCTCTGACTGTCTGGCTCAATATGGGTCGCAATATCGGGGAGTTGCATCATGGTTTATGAGTCTCACTTAACGGTTAAAACGTAACGCCTGTGCGGCATTGTGCTCGGTGTTGACCTGGTCACCATCAAACACCATTGCACCATTAACAAAGGTCGCACGGATCTGATGAGAGAAAGTGGTGCCATGAAACGGACTCCACTGACACAGGTAACGAGTTTGCTCGTGTTGTACGTGGGTTGAGTGATTTGGATCAACCAGCACCAGATCGGCAAAATACCCTTCTCTGAGGAAACCCCGTTTGCTGATGGCAAAGCGGGTTGCCACGTTATGTGCGGTTTTCTCAACCACCTGAGTCAACGTCATTGCGCCGCGATTGACCTGCTCCATAAGGGTCAGCAAGGCATGTTCAACCAGCGGCAGGCCTGCCGGGGCTTGCGGATAGGGCACGTTTTTCTCTTGCCAGGTATGCGGGGCGTGGTCTGTTGCTATGATATCAATACGTCCGTCATGCAGAGCTTTTAGCAACGCGAGCCGGTCTGATTCGGCTTTAATGGCTGGGTTACATTTGATCAGATTGCCCAGGGTCGGATAATCTTGTTGGTTAAACCACAAATGATGAACACAGGCCTCGGCTGTGATGTGCTTTTCTGCCAAAGGCGCAGTGCTGAATAAGCTCAATTCTTTCGCCGTGGTTAAGTGCAGCACATGCAGTTGCGTACGATATTTTTTAGCAAGCGCTACGGCATAAGAAGACGACTGATAGCAGGCTTCATCATCGCGGATAATTGGGTGGTGGATGATCTGTGGCGTGCCGTATTGTTGCTCAATGCGCACGGCATTTTGTTGGATCACCGAACCCTGCTCACAATGTGTGGCAATCAGCGTGGGGCACTCTCTGAAAATTGCATCCAGGGCCGCGGGGTGCTCTACCAGCAAATCGCCGGTTGATGCGCCCATAAAGACTTTCACCCCGCACACCTGACGTGGATCAACGGCTTTGATCTCATCTAAATTATCGGGTGTAGCCCCGAGATAAAACGCATAGTTTGCGACTGAATCTCGCTGTGCAATGGCTTGTTTGTCTGCGAGGGCCTGTCGGGTGGTGGTCGAAGGAGAGACATTGGGCATTTCCATAAAGCTGGTGATCCCGCCGGCTGCGGCCGCGGCCGATTCACTGGCAATGGAACCTTTATGGGTCAGGCCGGGCTCTCTGAAATGCACCTGGTCATCTATCATGCCGGGCAGCAGCCACATGCCCTGGGCATCGATGACTGTTTCATTGGGCCTGGCCGATAAATCCGGGCCAATTTCAGCAATAACCTGGTTTTCAATTCTGAGATCAGCAACGTAAAGCTTACCTTCATTCACTAAGGTGGCGTGTTTTATTAAGCGTGCCATTGGTATCCTGATTAATTGTAGAGATAAACAAAACTCAAAGTGGTTCCTGAGGGCCTCGATGCAGGCCCGGACGACATTGTGCGTCCCTTTCTGTGCGTACCTAACTCACATCTGGGTGCGTTCGGCGCAACAAAGTTTGTTGAATGTTTTGTTATATTATAACATGTTGATTCTAATTTACAGATGAGAGAATCAACGATGAAAAAGTTACTTGCACTGGCGGTGAGTTCTGCCTTACTGGTGACGGCCTGCACGGGCGGGGATCGTACATCAGGCTTGCAAAATACGGCGGCGTCTGCGACGCTAACTGAGGGCAACCCATTACTGGTATCAAGCACATTGCAATATCAATCACCTGATTTTACCCGCATTAATGACGCGCACTTTATGCCAGCCTTTGAGCAAGGCATGGCGGAACAAATGGCCGAGGTAAACGCCGTCATCAGCCAAACTGAGCCTGCCAGTTTTGATAATACCATTGTGGCATTGGAGCGAAGTGGTGAATTACTAAAGCGTACGCAGGGGGTGTTCTTTAACCTCTCAAATACCGACTCAAACGCCAGGCGCCGTGAGATCCAGTCTGACATGGCCCCTAAGTTGGCGGGTCACTACGACAATATTTATCTGAACAAAGCACTGTATGAGCGTGTAGCCCAGGTTTATGGTCAGCTTAATGTGCTTAACCTGAGTGCAGAAGAAAAACGCCTGACAGAAGTTTATTACAAGCAATTTGTCAGAGCGGGCGCCAGGCTGACAGACGCGCAGCAAAAAGAGATCCGCGAGATCAATGCGGCTTTGTCTTCATTGACCACTGAATTCTCGCAGCATCTGCTGGCCATGTCTAAAAGCAATGTGGTACTGGTTGATGACAAAGCGAAGCTGGCAGGTCTGACAGACGCACATATCTTGCAACTGGCACAAGCGGCTGAACAAGCCGGGCACCCGGGCCAGTATCTGATCAAAATTACCAACACCACGCGCCAGCCTGTTCTGGCTAAGCTGAAAGATCGCCAATTGCGTGAGCAAGTATGGCGCGCCTCTGCTGAACGTGGCTTAGCAGGTGAGAATAACAACCGGGAAATTGTTGCACAGCTGGCACAGCTGAGAGCAAAGAAGGCGGCGCTACTGGGCTATGAGAGCTGGGCACATTATGGCCTGGATGAGCAAATGGCGAAAACACCAACTGCGGTTTACGACATGTTTGCCAGTATGGTGCCTGCTTTGCTGAAAAACGTTGAAGCCGAAGCCCAGGCCATCAAAGACAAAATTCGCGCCACGGGCGGAGACTTTGAACTGGCTGCCTGGGACTGGTTGTATTACGCCGATCAGGTACGTCAGGATAAGTTCGCTCTGGACGAGTCTGAGGTGAAAGCTTATTTTGAGTTTGATCGAGTGCTGGAAGACGGCTTGTTCTTCACCATGGAGCGCCTGTATGGCGTGACCTTTAAGCCTCGCTCAGATATTCCGGTCTACCACCCGGATGTGAAAGCCTATGAAGTGTTTGATGCCGATGGCACCAGCCTGGCACTGTTTATGGCCGACTACTTTGCCCGTGAAGGCAAGCGTGGTGGCGCCTGGATGAGTTCGTTTGTGAAGCAATCAGGCCTTGACCAGCAGCGCCCGGTGGTGGTGAATGTGATGAACATTGAAAAAGCCCCGGAAGGTCAGCCGACACTGCTGAGCTATTCAGAAACCACCACTATGTTCCATGAGCTGGGTCATGGCCTCCACGGCATGTTGTCTCAGGTTAAATATCCCACTTTGTCGGGAACGTCTGTATCCCGCGACTTTGTTGAGTTCCCGTCAACGTTTGAAGAGGACTGGGCAATTCACCCGGAAGTTATCCAGAACTATGCCAAACATTTCCAAACCGGAGCAGCGATCCCACAGGCCTTGCTTCAAAAAGTGGTTGCCAGCCGCAGTTTCAATATGGGCTTTGATACGCTGGAATATGTAGCCGCTGCGCTGCTGGATATGGAGTGGCATGCACTGGCAGCGGACGCGCCGTTGCAGGATCTGGTGGAGTTCGAGCAAGCTGCATTGAGTAAGCATGGCGTGAATATCGGCTATGTACCGCCCAGATATAAATCGGCTTACTTTGCTCACTCAATGGGAGGTGGCTACTCCGCAGGTTACTATGCCTATATGTGGAGTGAGATCCTGGCGGCCGATGCCTTTGCCTATGTGCAATCACAGGGCGGGCTCAATCGTAAAATTGGTACGCACTATCGTAAAAACATCCTGGAAGTGGGTAACTCCCGCGACCTGATGGAGTCTTATAAAGCGTTCCGTGGTGCAGAGCCGAGCACCGAAGCGCTGCTTAAGCGTCGTGGACTGAACGTCGCACCATAACCCCAGCAACGAAAGGACTGCCATCAGGCAGTCCTTGCCCAGTTTAAAACTATTCGATATGTTATACTGTAACTTTTGTTGTGAATGCCGCACAACTTGATGCAGATGTAGGAGAAGACCATGAATCGCGCTTTAGCCACCAATGAAACCCCAGCAATCCCGGCCAGTCGGTATGCAGCCATATCCCCTGAACCGAATATTCTGACGGATATTTATCGGGATGAGATCAACCTGAGCGTCTGGCAATGTACGCTGACTCAGGCGCTTAATTCAGAAGTGGCAGATTTACTGAGTTCTGCCAGTGAACTGCAATTGTCGATAGCGGTTACTCCGGAACATACAAAGGACGAACTGCGCGCGGCATCCACTTTACTGGCCGATAAACCAGCCCTGATCGAGCATTTGGCAATGCTGGTGGATATGTTCTGCACGCTGTTTGAACTCAAGCGTGCCGGGCTCAGGCTGACGATACTCAATAAAGCCATGTGCCCTAAGTTCCATGTGGATCACATTCCCTGTCGGCTGGTGAGTACCTTGGGTGGTATTGCCTCTCAGTGGTTGCCGCATGACAAGGTTGATCGCAGCAAACTGGGTGTGGGCAGCAAAGGCAAAAAGGATCATGAATCCGGCATTTACAGCGGCAGATCGGACATTCAGCAACTCAACACCGGCGACGTTGCGCTATTGAAAGGCTCTGGCTGGCTTGGCAATGAAGATGGTGCTCTGGTTCATCGTTCGCCGGCACCCGCAGCAGGAGAAGCGCGCCTGCTGCTCACGCTGGACTTTATTGACTGAGCAGTTTATTTGACGATGTGCCGAGCCTGAGCGCTCTGCACGAGATCACTGAGTAAACTCTCTGCAAATCAGCCTGGTATCCTGCTCAGACAGCGATTCTTTTGTGAGCCCACAAACAAACCTGCCCTGTGACGACTGATTATATTTACACTGGCGACATACTCCGAAACCATTGCGTCCGCTACGTTGTTGGTACTGATAGAGCATCTCTGTGAGCGCCTCTTGCAGTGCACTTTGTGTCTGCACAGGCAGGTTGCAGGCCACCTCTGAAAACTGCCGTGGCGGACAGGTTTGATTTAAAAATGTTCGTCCGGCCTCAGTGACTGTCAGGTGGGTAATCCGCTTGTCTTCGGTATCTTTGATCTTCTCTACCAGTCCTTTGGTTTCAAGTACTTTTAGTGTTTGTGACACTGTGCCCTTGGTTAACCCCAGATAGTCGGTCACCGCCAGCAATGTGTCTGAGTAACGATTACAGGTAGACAGATAGTACAGGGCTTCCTGTTGTATTGGTTGCAGCCCCATCGCCAAACCTGCCTGGCGGGTTTCATGACGCAGCAAATTAGCCAGTCGTTCAATTAAGTTATAGAGTTCTTCGTTCATGGATTAATAGTATCGAGTCAAAACTTAATTGACAAGATGAAAGTGGTGATGATTTAATGAATATGGTTTCGAGTCAAAACTATATTTCAAAGGAGAAACACTATGAATACATCATCACACTTCATGAGTGCCGTGCTGGCATGCAGCCTAATACAAAGCGCTGCTGCCCATCAGCAGCATCTGGGGCACATTGTTGCGCCAGCCACGGAGGCAACTTTGGCAAGCTTTGATATTGTGCATGCTAAGGTGGTGACCGACGGAACTCACCTGATTTTTCAGCAAGCAGTGAATGGTGAGGCAGGCAGAGAGCACCCTGAAAAGCAAGGTGCTCTGGCTGGTGCACAAGTGTACAGTTATGTCTGGCCAACATCATTGAACAGTGCCGCGGTGGGATTTGAAGCCGATCAGGGCATTCTGGCATTGGCGCTGACGATCCACCCGGATTTCGACGATACACCTTTGTACGATGAAGACGGTGATGGTAATAAAACCAATGACGGTGACAACTGGCATAGTCACTGGGTCGTGCTGGTAGAAGATAAGGCATGCGGTGCGGGAGCGTTGAAAGTGAAGGACATTGCACCCGGTAGTACACCTAAGTTACCAGCAACCTGGCCTAATTTACCTATCTTTATTGACAGCCCTGGGTTTGATTTTACTATCCAGCAAAGCGAAGTGCTGGTTCGGGTACCGCTTTCGGCGGTTGGCTTTGCCAGCAACTTTTCATTCGATGGTGTAACAGCCGGGCTGCGAGTCAATCAACAGGTGCATGCGCCATTACTGTGCGTGAGTAAGGTGTTTGATGTGGCTTCAGGCGATTTGAGTCTGCCAGGTCAAAGTCAGTAGGAGCGTGTGATGAAGATTCATGTTTATGATACTCATGTCCATACCCAAAGTGGTGACTATTTGCATTTTGATGTGCTGGTGAATGACCAAAATGTGCCGCATGTTGAGCGATATGCCAATGCCTACCTGTGCTCTCTAGGTATAGAAAAAGGGTCAATCAAACAGGGGAGATGCCAGTTTTGCCATAGTGAAATCGCCATGCCAGAGGTTCAGGCACAGATCATCGAGCAAGGCTACAGTATTATACCGCTCCAGATTGATTACAGCCTGCCCGATTAGGTACGTCATCTCGATGCGGGTAAGTTTTTTGGATAACCAGGCTACAATTTAGTTGCGTTGCCGCGCTGTAACAGGCGCGGTGGTGGTTAGTGACAACGCCCACTCTGACACAGGTTAAAGTTTTTATAGTGGCTGATCACCAATAACACACTGCCCAAAATCGTCAGCAGCTTTTCCCCTTCCTCTGCCATTAAGTCATGAGCAAAAAATGCGGCGAAGAATAATACGCCTATGCCTGCGCTGCCGTAGCCTAAAATACGCCATTGGTTGTGCTTTTTACACCCCAGAAATAGTGCGCTGCTGCTGGTCACCAGCACACCAACAAGTAACCAGCGATGAAATGTTTCATCTGAAAAGAAGGTAGCACCGAACGCCGGAAGCAGGGCAACCAGCAGGGGCACGAACAAGCAATGCATGACACACATCGCAGACAGACTAATGGCGTACTTGTCCAGTTTCTCAGATAGATTTCTCATGGTTTCCTCATCCTGATCCGTGCTGCACTCGTGCAGGGATGTCAAACGTACCGCTGCGTACAGTAATTTGATTTGTTATAATATATCATTTTTGGTGTGTTGAATAGCTTGATGAAGAAGAGCTTTAAAGAACGAGCCCGGGCTGGTTTGTCCGGGCTCTGTGGCAGGTTATATGTGTTTAGTAGTCATAGCCCAAAGTACTTGTACAGTATTCATAATAGTATGCACTCTCTCCTTTGTAGTAAGCACGGATCTCACCTTGGTGCTGCTTTCTTAATGAAGTCGTGCCATAAAACTCATACTTCCCTGCGCTGTCATCTGCCTTTAACAGCCTGATCCGCTCTTGTTTATTACTCTGGTAATCATTCAGGTTGAGTTTCAGTGCCTGAAACTTTTCACCATGCGAATTTTTACCATAGTGGCCTTTCATTATGTATCTGCGTGACTGTTGGTTGATATCGAAATCTGAGTTGGTGCCGATGATCATGTGTCTGCTTGATTTAACACAAACACGCAGGTATTCCTCGAACTCGCCCAACGGGTCACGCTTGATTTCCAAATAGAGTACACCGAGGTGCATAAAGTCACCCATAGGGTTGGTGTTGTTGGTTGGGAATGGCGTAATGTCACCAGTGAGGGTGTCAGATGAGTCTCCCGCGCCAAATGAATCGCTGCCACCAAAGGAGTCGTTCGCGCCAAATGAATCGCTGCCACCAAAGGAGTCGTTCGCGCCAAATGAATCGCTGCCACCAAAGGAGTCGTTCGCGCCGAATGAGTCGCTGCCACCAAAGGAATCGTTCGCACCAAATGAGTCACTTGACATCAGGCTCTCATCAAACGCTTGTCGATCAAAACCTGTTTCGTGATAAGGGGCTTGTTGACCATCAATGATGGCGTCTACCGTACTTGCAATAGATTTGCCTGCTGTGGTTGCAGCAAGTGCAACGGGCAGCACAGTCATAATATTGAACTTCATTTTCTATCCTTATAGTTACGATTGGAGTTTACTGTCACAGAGACAATTTAGTTAAAACGGATGTACAAAACTCGTCCAGGCAGGGGCGCAGTTGTATGATGTAATGTTGTCTTTCCCCTGGCGGTAAGTGGTTGATATGGCTTGCAATCTGGCAGTTGAGATACTTAACTGAACCACTGAGTACAATATGGCTCAATGCCAGCTCAGGCTGACTGTTCAACTGCCTTAGCACGGCGGTCAGGGCATTTTGTACCTCATAGCAGGTGCGTGCCGCCTTAAGGTCTGCCTGCAGTTGTTTGAGCAGTCGAATCGCAGTTTCCAACAATGCAGTCGCGTCGACTTGGTGCGGTGTGTGCGCCACGGCACAGGCTTGTAGTATACTCCTGATGGTATCCATATCCTGCCTGGCAAGCGGGATATCACGTAGTGCAATACTCTGAGTGCCCTGAATGAATGCACCATGGCTTGCGTTGTCTACACGCAGCTGCGGCTGAGTGCGGATAAGCGCTTCCTGTGCCAGCCGGGATTCATTGTAAATTCTTGATGTATAGACTGAATCACAGAAATTACCTGGTACACTGAGCTCCGCAGCAAATTTGGCTGAGGACAGCGCGCTGTCCGGGTTGAAATAACCTGAGTGCCGGCTGTGATGCTGTTGTGGTGTCTCATAGCCATAGTCGCAGCCGATGAGGATCAGATGATGAAACCCAAGTCGGCACAACGCAGCGCTGGCCATATTTGTGACTGTGGGATTGCAGTGAAATAAGGGTTTTAATCCTGATTTATGGCTGGCAACCACATGGGCTCCCAGATCATGGCCTTTGGCAAACAAAAGGCGATGAGGAAATTGCTCAACAAATGGCGGGTACAGTGTATTCAGCCCAATCAGCACAACCTTGTTGAGTCTTGGGTCGGTCAGCTGTGCTTGCTTGAGATAGAAAGTGGCCGGTGTGCGTTCCATCTCAATTTGCAGATCGGGCACTATGTTATTGTGCAATAGCGCATTTAAGGCGGTGCCGCAGGATGCGATGAGTACCCGGTTGCGAACTGATTTTAAATATTCGATATCTCTGTCCAGTGACGGGCCATTGCCAACCACAACCACCGGAACTTCCCCTATGGCAATCAGTGCATCGCTGTGATCCGCGATACTGTGTTTCTGGCTATTGATCAGCGTATGCCTGAGCCCCATTAGCTCATCTTCTACATAGCCCCACATGCTCAGGGCACTATTACGCCAGGCTTTAAACTCAGACAAGATCTGGTCAAATAGGGGGTGTGCGTAGTGTCGGAAGACACTGATGTCCGCCACCAGTTGCGTACCATGCTGCTGTACAAGTTGCTTCAACGCCCGTTCAAAGTGTGTAAACTCGTTACAGTTGAGCAGGGTGAAGCTGCCATTACGCTGTTCGCATTGCTTTTGTAATGCCACCAGATCGGTATGCAGGCAGGTCATCGCCCATTGCTTTGCATGTGGTTCAATCAGTATCACATCGCTGTAATTAATCTGCTGAAGCAGCTCACTGATGTGATAGCCCGCGCCGCTCCCCAGTACGATTAAAGTGCCGCGCTGTGGTTTGGAATTGGGGCGCCAGCCCAGTTCACTGGCCAGTGTATTCATTTGATTAATTGCACACTGATGCGCATTTTGCGTTTCTGGGATCGTTTTAAAATGCGCACTCAGGTGTTGAGGGTGCTGCAAAAATAAATTGACCTGAGCCTGACAACTGGCTAAGGGATCTGCACCATAAAAGTCATGAGTGAGTTGCTGAACATCTGACTGGCACAGTGAGACGAGTTGCTGATATACAGTGCCTGGAAGTAAGTTAGCGAGAAAAGCCTGGTTACGTGACAGCAAACAAGCGTTGTAAGACAAAGGAATGGTTTCCTTTACCGATGAATGCACAGTTAAGCGTCCTTTTATTTTGTTTTTAAATACAATTAAATGCCGACTGGCAGCAAATTGTACTCAAATTGAAGCTAGGTGTAAGCAAAAAATTAGAGTGAATGTTATTTTAAGTCAAAATGTTACAATTCTTACCCGGAGGCTTTGGAAATGAAGCGTTCAGCCAGTCTGCTGTGAGCGCACAGTTTCGCTGTTGACTAATTCAATAGTATGAGAAATGAGTAGCCGAACATTCGCCGGGCTAAAAATTTTTGAGCAACCAGGTATAAACTTGCCTTTAACGTGCATACTAATTTTGTACTTGTTACATGGTACACATCAAAAGCAGCATACTGACCAGTGCAAATAACAGCCATGACCAATGTTTTCCCTTTGATATAAACAACGCAATTAAGCTATGCAGCGTGAATGTCACTGCGGTGATATACAACAGATGTGTGTGGGTGAACTCTGGTGCCGCAAGGGCAATCAAGAGCGCAGCAAAACCCAGCCAGGCAACTGATGTCAGGTGCCAGGTAAAACGCAGTGTTCGGATGGTGAAGTCGCTGCTGCCAAATAGGTGAGGCAGATTATTCCGTTTAAACAGCCGGGTAAGGATATAGCGCTCGCCCAGATAGGAATGAGCCAGTGAGACTAACATTAACAACGCAGCGGCAATATAAAGTAACTGAGCCATAACAACACCCTGGTGTCGGCAAATCCAATCGTGATGCTATTTTTACCTTAATTGCTTCGCCACGGCCAGAGCACGCAGCACATTCAGTTCCCAACCTCCTTGTCGGGCGGAGTACAGCAAGTTAACTACAGCTAATGGAGTCACCACTGCTGTTATAACAGGTCTCAGTTTGCTGAATGATGTGGCGACACATATAGGCCACATTGTTTTCCATACAGTTAAAGTAAGTGCCGTAAATACCGGAATTTCCGACATTGTAATCAACCCGCCACTCATAGTAAGAGTACGGCAGCGTAGACTGATCGCTCAGCCAGCGGGCAAAGACAGCACCGGATACAATGTCGTATAAAGGAGTTGGACGCACACCCAGGCTGCGCCAGCCATTGTTGTAGCCTGAGTATTCACCAGACATTTCAACCACGGCATTGGCGGCCTCGTAATACGGGTTATTGAAGTTACTTCTCTTATCTACCTTAGACAGCAGACCCTGGTAGTCTTTCACCCAGGTGGTGCCTTCACAGCTGTTCAGGAACACCATGCCCTTATCTTTGCCTTTACCACAGGTGCCCTGAGGCGCTGCGTCGGCAGTCCAGATGTAGTCGGCACTTTTCCCGCCATGAATTTTCGCTTCAAAGCCACTGGACGACGTGATGATCACGTCATTATCTTTTCCGCCTTCCTGGTTGGAGTTTTCTCCATTGGTAAAGAGGATATCATCGCCATTGTTACCCCAGGCTTTATGCCAGCGCAGCCCATTGGGGTTGTTTTCACCATTTTCGAACAGGGCGTCGTTGCCATTACCCCCGTGCAGGCGATCTTCACGGCCGCCATTGCCGGTCAGATAGTCGTTACCATCCTCGCCATATAAAGTGTCATTGCCCTTGTCACCGCTGAGCACATCATGCCCTGCACCGCCATATAGCTTGTCGGCACCATCTTTATTGCTATTGCAGCCACCCTGTTCATAGATATAGCCATTGTTCGCATTAGACAGGCGACAGCCACCACCAAGATAGTCGTTGTCGTTGCCACCGTACAGGGTATCGGCGCCCTGACCACCCATCAGTAGATCGCCGCCATCATCGCCCCACAGGGTGTCGTCGTTATAATCACCAAACAGCTTGTCATGATGATTGCCGCCCTTAAGCTGGTCGTTACCCCAGCCGCCGTGGAGTGTGTCGCTGCCGTCTTCACCAAACAGTTGGTCATTGCCACTGTTGCCCTTAAGGGTGTCGTTGCCCCGGCCACCGTAGAGACGATCGTTCTTATTGCCGGCGATCAGGGTGTCGTTGCCATATTGTCCGTATAAGGTTTGCGGCACCGAAATACTGCTGGCATCGAACGAGTCGGAACCGTTACCCAGGCGTGCTTCAAGTGCACTGATCTGACTCATAAAGAAGGTTTCACAGCTATTGCTGCTACCCACTTTACGGGTCACAGTCAGGGTATCGCCCGATTTACTGAGGGTGAATTGTTCGCTGTGGCCTGACCCCGCAACTTTTAGTGTGTCGCCGTCCAGATAGGCCGAAGCGCCGCCGGCAAGCCCGCTACAGGCCGCCATCGCCTGCGCCGAGGTGCCCAGTGCAAGCGCCAGACAGAGCGCATTTAACTTGGTATTCATTGTGAAATCCTTAGACTTTTTATTTTAGGTACTTCTACTGCGAGGATAACGGATAAATTTGCACGGAATATGGAGCAGGGAATTGTATTGACAAGTTATTCAGTTACCTGAGGTGGCAGTTGGGCTGACCTCGTGTTTTTTCACTCAGCCAGCCCAGTTCTATCAATGTGGTTAACCCTTGTCCTGATTCGCAAGGGCGGTTAATTCTCTGGCTTCTTCATGGATCACGTTGATATTTTCGTTGATCGCCTCACAGGTTACACTTTGCTGCTCTACTGCGGCGGCTATCTGAGTCATATCCTGGCTAATGCCGTCGATTGAGCTTACGATGCCATCAAGCGAGGCGACAGCCTCGCGGCTTTGTTCTGCTGTCGTTTGGGAGGATTCAACGCTGTTTTGAACTTTTGATACCGCTGCGTTTACCCCAATACTAAGCTGACTGATCAACTCATTAATTTCCTCCGTTGAAGCACGTGTTTTAGACGCTAAGCTCCGGACTTCATCGGCGACCACCGCAAAGCCTCTGCCTTGTTCACCCGCTCTTGCGGCTTCAATGGCGGCATTCAGGGCCAGTAAATTGGTTTGTTCGGCGATCATATTGATTACATTCACAATGTTGCCTATGTTTTCGCTGCTTGTAGCCACTTCACTAATGGCTTGTTTAACGGAATTAACTTCGTCCGATAAAGCCCGGATCTCGCTGACAGTACGAGTCAGGTCGCTCTGAGTGTGTTTGGCCGCCTGCAAAGCAGCATGGGCTTTGTCGGCAGACTGGGTAGCCAGATTCGCTACTTCAGAAATGGTGGCGGACATTTCGTTGGTGGAAGCTGCAACGCTCTCTAGCTCCTGATTTTGCTTGCGGGTACTGGCACAGATCACCTGATTGTGATTGCGTAGTGCCTGGCCAATTTCCTTACGACGTTTCGCCATGGTTTTAATTGCTATAGCAACGTGATCTTTGTCACTTCGCAGCTGCATGTCGATATCGAAATTCCCCTGAGTGATAGATAAGCAGGCCCTCTCAATACTACGGTAGGAGTCGACGACGCGACTAAGACTGGCTTCCATTTTTGAAATTTCATCTTCCTGAACACTTGTGTGCTGCGTGATCCCTGAAATATCACCCTGCGCCACTTGTTCAGCCATTGCGACTGCTCGTTCGATGCGTTGGCTAATTTTTTGAATAAACCAGACTGAAAGGACGATCAGAATTATCATGCACACGATGCTGAACAGGGCCATTTTGCCAAACATCGCTTGCACTTGGGAGAGCACGGTATCTTCTGATTCCCTGCCTATCACTTGCCACTCTCCCGATGAGATGTAGGCAGATGCAAAGTAATACGATTGTTTGAGCACCGGATCAGTAGTCAGCGTGATCTGACTGTTGCGCTTGTCTTTAAATAACTGGCCAAATATACCAGCATATGGGGTTTGGGTCAGTGCTTTGGTGCGTAGTGACTGATTCTCAAAGGTGGCGGCGATAACCTTACCACTCTGGCTGAGCAGGAATAGATCAATGCCCGTGCGCTGTTTCACGCCGTCCAGATAGTGACTGACCTCATCCAGCGCTTTGTCTACGCCCGCGATCCCCTGGAATTCGCCACTGGCTATGATGGGATAGGAATACTCCACTATCATGTTGCCCTCGTAGATATAGGGCTCGGTGATCATAGCAGTGGCCTGAGCGGATTTTAAAAAGCGTTGCTTCACGCCATTGTAATAAAGGCTGGATTCCATATCCACCAGGGGCGCAATGGCAATACTGCCGCCATCTCGGTACCAGTAAGGCAAAAAGCGCCCTGATTGATCCACGCTTTGTGCAACCTGTGTGGAGTCGCTGGCCTGCTGATCCTGGCCATCGGCATTGGGCTCGTAACCAAAATAGGCACCTGTATATTCGGGAAATTCAGCCAGGGTCCTCCTGCTCAATGCCAGTGAGCTGTCACGATTGCCAAACAGGCCATTCTCTTGTGCTAACACTAACATTTTTGCTGTTCTGGAGGCGATTGCGTTCTGCTGGTTTAACTCAAGCGCGACGTTTCTCACGGTTTGTGCTAGTGAGTGCTCAGCCTGTTGTCGTGTCAGATCCATGGACATTGACGCTAACAACACGATAATTGCAAAGATCACAATCAGGGTAGGCAGAGTAAGGTAAAGTGCAATTTGAACCTTGAGACTTTTCATAATCAGATCAACTTGGCCAGTTTATCTAATCATGGTCAATTATTCTGGATCCGCAAATGCAGTTGTGTGTTCAGGTTAATCCTACCCTGAGTCCTCAAACAAAGTAGCTATCTTCCAGATTATGTGGAATGGCGCATGAGTATGGATACGAATGATTTTGTGCCAATCTTGAGTAAAGTGTTCGCGGAGCTTTTAGCCTGTTTGCACAAATTGAATTTGTCAAAATGCTGAATCAGACTATTGAAAAACAATCAAAAATCAGACAGGTTATACAGGGCTAACTGGAAAGATGAGGAAGGAACGGGTGAAGTTAAAACCAACCATGAAATATGGCGTCTGCGCCATACTGACCGTACTTGCCGGTCACAGCGTTGCACAAGACAGATTATTGGCTAATGATGGCAGGGCGCAAGATTATTTTGGCTACGGCGCGGCAATTGACGGCAATACGGTGCTGGTGGGCGCACATCAGGCCGATGTGAATGGCATCAAAGATGGCGGTGTCGGGTATGTGTATGTGCTCGGTGATAAAGGCTGGCAGCAACAGGCTAAGCTGATCGTCTCACCCCTGTTCGCCGACGACACGTTGGGTGGCAAGGTGGTTCTGAATAATCATACCGCCATGCTCGGTGGCATGAGGCGCGATGATAAAGGCGAAGATGCCGGCGCGGTGGTGGCCTTTGAGCGCTATGCCGATAAATGGACACAGACGCAGATTTTTACCGCGCCCGATGCCAAACCCGGAGATGCCTTTGGCCAGAGCCTGGCATTAACAGACAAGACACTGGTCATTGGCGCGCCGCGTAACGATGCAAAAGCGAATGATGCTGGTGCTGCCTATATTTTTCAGCGCACAGGGGGGAGCTGGCGCTACCACAGCAAAATCACCGCCAGCGATGGCGCTGCGGGAGATTTATTTGGCATCGATGTCGCGATAGATGGTAACACCATTATCGTTGGCGCTGACTTACATGATAAAACCGCAGAAAACGCTGGCGCTGTATACATTTACGTGCAAGACGGGGAGCAATGGCATCAGCAGGCTAAGTTGATGGCTTCTGATGGTGGTGACACCGATATCTTTGGCGTCAGGGTCGCAATTTCGGGGGATACGGCACTGATTTCTGCACGACGCGATGACTTAGAGGGTCTGGGCGTGGATGCCGGCTCTGCCTATATTTTTGAGCGACAGGGCACGCGCTGGACCGAGGCGCAGAAATTGACTTCTCCTGATGGTGCAGCCGATGATCGCTTTGGTCGCGGTGTAGCACTGAGCGGCGATACCGCCATCATCAGCGCCATGAATCATGATGCGCAGGGCAAAGACACTGGCGCATTATATGTTTATAAAAAACACGCTGAAGGCTGGCACTATTCATCCAAAGTGGTTGCTAAACATGCGCAGCCAGGCGATCAACTCGGCTGGAACGTCGATCTCTCCGACGGTAAAGCTGTGATAGCCACCCCACATCATGACGCCAACGGCAAAGAGTCCGGTGCGGTCTACGTACAGGACCTGAACCAGTACAGCGCGGTTCATATTGAAAACCGGGTTGCGACTGCAAGCAAAGGCGAAGGTAAGTCTTCGCAGTAATTAAACTCAATACAATCAGATGTTAGAGTGGGTTATGTTCTGAACAGAAGCCGTAATCTGACGTCTGATCAATTGCTGGAATCAACAATGAAGTTCTGAAAAAGCAATGAGTCGAAAATTGAAACTAACAATGGTGTTTTTTTGTTGTGTGATTGATTCATGACTTTCTTTTATATAATGAATACGCTGGTTTTTATTTCGATTAGCTTTGATAAATCATTCAATTATATAGAAGTTATGTTGGTTTTTAACAAGCAGAGGTTTATATCCACCTCTGCTTGTCTGTGTTTGTGTCCCTTCAATGCTGAGTACTATATGCTTTTTGACTGCCAGCACCTTTTTTCCACTGGAGTGCTCCAGATAAAGAAAACGCCAGTATTAACCCCATTAAAATCGTCGTGACGACTTTCGCTACCCACGGATCTTGCACCGCGAATGCTGCTGCGTAACTAAACGTGAGTATGTTCGCGAACAGAGAAGTAAGGTGAATTCTAAAGCTTGCCTCTTTTTCTTTTAATCTTGCAATGTTGAGCGTGCAGGAGATTAAAAATGCGATGACCATGCCTGGGTTGCTCATCTGTTCCGGAGTAAGTTTAAAATTAAGGCTTATAAATACCATAGCGCCATATGCCACTGCGATTACGATGACAATGTAATTGAATAGTAACTCTATCTTAGACTTCATACTTAACCTCTAATTTGTTGGTGTAGTTTTGTATGTTAAGCTCATGCCAAGCGCTTTTCGGTGATACAGGCCAGTATGGACTGTTTATTTTTACCTTTTTGATTTGTCTGTTTTTTATTTCTTTTTGAAAGGTGCGAAGAGGCCAGATTGGACGTGTTTTTGAATAAAAGGGAGTCTTGATGTTCAGTTTTAGTAATATCGTTGCCTTAGGCTGTATTCAAGCCTGCATTCAATCTATGTATCTCTTAGGGTTTTCTGGTCCGGGCAGATTGCTAGCTGTTTTTATACTTCTCATTTCAACCAATATGTGCGTTGGCTTCTATGTCGACGGCGGTCTTTTTAAACCTGATATGTTACCCATTACAATTTGGGAGAGCTTAAATAGCTACTTATTACTGGGTCCCATTTTTATGGCGTTTGTTATGACAATGACGGATTCAGCGTATCGATTTAATAAAAAAGATGTGATTCATCTATTACCCTTTCTCGTTTGGGTAGGTTATCTCTGTTCAATATCACTGCATGAGCAAAGTGATTTCCTGGCTGAGCAAGCTGTAAACTTACATACAGTATCAACCAGACCCTTTACTGAGCGATTTTCCATTATACCCCTGGTAACGGCAGGGCATTTTTGTCTTTATCTGGCTTATGGTAGTTGGCAGATTTTTATGTTTTGGTTGAAACAACGCAATAGCAGTATTTTTAGCCAACTGTGTTGGTTGCTTGTCGTCACTTTGATTTGTTGCCTGATGATGGTCAGTGTGTTTATCGTCTCTGTGACAGCCGTAATTATGGAACTTGATAAATCAGATATGCTGATTGCTTTGAGTTATTTGTCTACTGTGGTGGGCATATTTTCTATAAGTTATCTGTTGATTTGCTATGGGAGGCCTGCAGGCTTTAATCGTGTTCTCGCAAAGGAGGATATGACTGATACTGCTAAAGACCTCGCTGAGCAAATCAAACCTGAGGTATCAACGCAACAAAAAGGACTCTTGATGTTGGTCGAGCAAGAGCTCAGAACCAACAAACTTCATCTACAACCTGATTTCAGCCAAATTCAACTGGCAGAAAAACTGAATATAAGCAGGCATCAGCTGTCTGATGTGTTGGCCCTGCATTCTTCAGGTGGGTTCTATGAGCTGGTAAACCAATTAAGGGTGGATGCGGTGATTGAGGAACTGGGAAAAAGACCTAAAAGTGACAGGTTAATTAATATTGCCTACGATTGCGGATTTAATTCAAAATCTAGCTTTAATCAGGTGTTTAAAAAATACACAGGGAAAACGCCGAGTCAGTATCGTGATATGGTTAAAACAAGTAGGGCAGAATCACCCTAAGAGGGAATAATGTGCATAAAGCACCGTTACGCTCTGTTCAGATAGGGTTGTCGTGGGGGATAATTCTATCCCTTCATTTAAAAGCCCTTCAAAAACGCGAGCAGCTGTAGCAGACTCGCGTTTTTAGTTTATTGATTACGAAGAGGTTTATCTCATCGTCACAAATTCCTCAGATCCCGTCGGGTGAATAGCCACAACCGAGTCAAAGTCGGCTTTGGTGGCGCCCATCTTCATGGCCACGGCAAAACCCTGGATCATTTCATCAACCGCAAAACCGATGCCGTGCAGGCCGACGATTTTTTCGTCCTCACCGGCACACACCAATTTCATTTTGCATGGCTGGCGGTGCTGAGTGACGGCGGTGTACATGGCGGCGAAGGTCGAGGTGTAGATCTTGATGTTGTCCTCGCCGTACAGCTCTATGGCTTCTGGCTCGGTCAGGCCGATGGTGCCGATCGGCGGGTGGCTGAAGACCACGGTTGGAACCAGGTTATAGTCCATTTTGACGTTGGGCATCTCCGGGTTAAACAGGCGCTCGGCCAGCATACGACCGGCTTTAACCGCAACAGGGGTCAGCTCAATGCCGCCGTCCATGATGTCGCCCAAAGCGTAAACGCCAGATACCGAGGTGTTCTGATATTCGTCGACTTTGACATAGCCGCCGTCTGTGACGGCCACATCGGTGGCAGCCAGGTTGATTTTATCAGTCACTGGCTCACGACCAATCGCCCAGATCACTTGCTCAACTGTGTGTGATTCGCCATTTTCAAGGTGCAGAGTCACGCTGCCGTCGTCATTTTTGCTCAGTGACTTAGGTACGCTGTGGGTGTGTAGTGTTGGCCCTTCTTTGTCCATGACTTCGGTCAGGGTGTCGACCAGGATAGGGTCAAAGTTACGCAGCGGCGCATGTTTACGCACAAACAGGTGCGTTTCTGTGCCCAGGCTGTGCAGTACGCCTGCCAGCTCAACGGCAATGTAGCCCGCGCCAATCACGGCCACGCTTTTTGGTTGTGCCTTGAGTTCAAAGAAATCATTGGAATCAATGCCCAGCTCAGCACCCGGGATATTCGGAATGGACGGGCGACCACCCACGGCAATACAGATATGGTCGGCAGTGTAGTGCTCGCCGTTGACTTCAACCGTGTTGTTATCAACAAATTTGGCAAAGCCGTTGATCACAGTGACGCCATTGCTGGCCAGGTACTTGTTGTAGCCCTGGTGGATACGGCCAATGTAGGCTTCGCGGCTCTCGACCAGTTTGCCCCAGTTGAAGTCTTTTACTTCTACATCAAAGCCATAATCCGGTGCGTACAGCTTAATGGCTTCGGCAACCTGTGCGCCATGCCACATCACTTTTTTAGGTACGCAACCCACATTTACGCAGGTGCCGCCCATGTGTTTGGCCTCAATAAGGGCGACTTTCGCGCCGCGCATTGCCGCCCGGTTAGCCGAGGCAATCCCGCCGCTGCCGCCACCAATGGCGATATAATCAAAATGTTGTGCCATGCTTTAATCTCTATAAATGCTGATAAATGGCCCTAGCTTAACACTATATCTGCCGGGGCAAAGTCTGGCGGGATGAATTTTTCCGATGACGGTCATCGCTTTTTTCGATGAACGAGTGAGGTTGCGAGTGAACAGCGCGTGTATTGCCATACAGCGACCCTATTTAATTTATCAGGATTGGCTAGGAGGCCTTGTTTTTTGTCAAAAAACACCCCAAATACATGAGATATGCAAAGATCAAGAGAGAGGCGTTATGACTAACCCGTTAATTGGCATGGAAGGCTTGCCACCGTTTTCAAAAATCAAACCAGAACACGTTGTAGAGGCACTTAAACAGGCCATCGAGCAATGCCGTAACACCATAGATGAAGTCTTAAAAAACGATTCATACAGCTGGGAAAACCTGGTCCTGCCGCTCGAAGAAGTCGATGACAGGCTGTCTCGCATGTGGTCGCCTGTGTCGCATATGCATTCGGTCGTCAATAGCGACGCACTGCGTCAGGCCTATGATGCCTGCCTGCCTTTGATCTCTGAATATAGTACTTATGTTGGTCAGCATCAGGGGCTGTATAAGGCCTATAAGTCGCTGAAAGAGTCTGACTCCTTCGCGACGCTTAGCACGGCGCAGCAAAAAACCATTAATAATGCACTGCGAGACTTCCAGTTGTCGGGCATTGCACTGGCACCAGAGCAACAGAAGCGTTATGGCGAGATCAGCGCGCGTTTGTCGGAGCTGGCCGCCAAATTTGGTAATAACGTGATGGATGCGACACAGGCCTGGACTAAGCATGTCACCGACGAGGCCGAGTTGTCTGGCTTACCAGAGTCTGCACTGGCGCTGGCAGCGCATACGGCGCAAAGTAAAGAATTAGAAGGCTGGGTGTTTACTTTAGACATTCCGTCTTATCTGCCGGTGATGACCTATGCGGATAACCGAGAACTGCGTGAAGAAATGTATCGCGCCTTTGTGACGCGCGCATCAGATCAGGGGCCCAACGCCAACGAATTTGATAACTCAGCACTGATGAGCGAGGAGCTGGCACTGCGTCACGAACTGGCACAATTGCTGGGCTTTGACAGCTACGCAGATAAATCGCTGGCGACCAAAATGGCACAGTCGCCGGAGCAGGTCTTTACTTTCTTAAACGACCTGGCCTTGCACGCTAAGCCACAGGCCGAAAAAGAGCTGGCTGAGCTTAAAGCATTTGCAGAAAAAGAACATGGCGCGACTGAGCTGGCCGCATGGGATTACGGCTACTATGGCGAAAAGCTTAAGCAGGCGAAGTACGCCATATCCGATGAGCTACTGCGTCCTTATTTCCCCGCCGATACGGTGCTCAAAGGCTTGTTTGAAACCGTACATCGCCTGTTTGGCATCAGAGTCTCTGAGGTTAAAGATTTTGATAGCTACCATCCTGATGTGCGTTTCTTTGCTATTCATGATGCGCAGGATACCTTACGCGGTCATTTCTATCTGGACCTGTATGCCCGAGAGCACAAGCGTGGCGGCGCCTGGATGGATGACTGCATGGGCCGTAAAGTGCGTGCCAGTGGCGAGCTACAAACGCCGGTGGCATACCTGGTGTGTAACTTTAATAAAGCGGTAGGCGATAAACCTGCGTTGTTTACCCATAACGAAGTCACGACCTTATTCCATGAGTTTGGTCATGGTATTCACCATATGCTGACTCAGGTTGATGCCGCACCGGTTGCGGGGATCAATGGAGTTGCCTGGGATGCCGTGGAACTGCCCAGTCAGTTCCTGGAGAACTGGTGCTACGAGGAAGAAGCGCTGGCCTTTATCTCTGGTCATTACGAAACGGGTGAGTCATTACCAAAAGAGCTACTCGATAAACTGCTGGCGGCGAAAAACTTCCAGTCGGCGATGCAGATGCTGCGTCAGCTGGAGTTCTCCTTGTTTGATTTCCATATTCATGCCGATTACGATCCGGCCAGGCCGTGCCAGATCCAGCAAACGCTGAATGCCGTACGAGAAAAAACCGCCGTGGTGAAAGCGCCCGAGTTCAATCGCTTCCAGCACAGCTTTAGCCATATTTTTGCCGGTGGCTACAGCGCGGGTTATTACTCGTATAAGTGGGCCGAAGTATTATCTGCGGATGCCTTCTCGCGGTTTGAAGAAGAGGGGATTTTCAATCGTCAGGCCGGTGCTGACTTTATGCAGCATATCCTGGAGAAGGGCGGTTCAGAAGAGCCTATGGCCCTGTTTACCCGCTTCCGTGGTCGCGAGCCAAGTGTAGACGCACTGCTGCGTCACAGTGGCATCGAAAAAGCAGCATAAGTACTGCACTTTGGTGGCGTTTTGAACATCTGTTCCCCGCATGCCACCAGAGCCGCCTCAAAAACACCACATAAGCACTTTGTGTGGTGTTTTCCATTCGCAAATTAGACAGTTCACGCTATGCTGTTTTAAAGAACTAACCTTGTAGGGACCGCTGCATGAGCAATTTAGTACTGGCCATTGACGACGATAAACTGGTACACCACATTGTTGAACAATCCTTATTGCACAGTTGCAAAGTCATTCACGCTTACAGTGGCGAAGAAGGACTAAAAATGGCGGCGCAGCAGCGCCCGGATATCATCCTGCTCGATATTGAAATGCCCGGCCCTTCCGGCTTTGAGGTGTGTGAGCGATTAAAAGCCAACCCGCAGTTGTGCGATATTCCGGTGATGTTCTTATCGTCCAAAAGCGCCATTTCTGAGCGGATGCGTGGCTATAACGCCGGTGGGGCAGACTATATTGTTAAACCGTTCGACAGCGATGAAATGCTGGCACGGATCAAAGTACTGGACGAATATCGTCGCCAGTCGCTCAAGCTTAAGCAGGATGTACAAAAAGCACAGATCACCGCTGAAATCGCTATGTCGGATTCGGGTGATATGGGCCGCATAATGCGCTATGTGGGCCAGTCGTATCATGCCCATGACCTGAACACGCTGTCGGAGTACTTTTTTGAGTTTTTTGTGCCGTTACAGCTTCAGGTCGCGGTGGCGTTTTGGTACCACGACAGCGAAGTGTTTTACTCGCAGGAAGGGGCTATTCAGCCGCTGGAGCAAGAGCTGCTGGAAAAACACCGCGATGGCGACCGCTTTGTCGATTTTGGTCGCCGCACCATTATTAATTATCCCAAAGTGTCTTTGCTGATTAAAAACATGCCAACAGATGATGTCGGTTTGTACGGGCGCTATAAAGATCTGCTGCCGCACATTCTGGAAGCCACCAATGCCAAAATCAAAGATATGGAAGTTAGTGAAGTGGCACTAACAAAAGTGGAGCAAATCGGCCTCGCCTTTGAGGAGCTGAGCGACCAGCTGGGAGAAGTGGCGAGCGCCTATAATGACAAACTGGCGCAGTTTTCAGAGTATGTAAGCTGCGAGCAGGCCAATGGCAAACAGGCAGAGGCAAAGCTATTATTTGAGCATTTTTCACTGATCAACGATGATTTTTCAATTATCCGTTACAAACTGGGTGAGATAACCGAAGTGCGCCATGAACTGATCCAGAGCCTGAATCAGATGGCCAAACCCTGGGGCGAAGAAGACGTACCGGCACAAACCGACATAGAGCTATTTTAGCGGGGATAATGCGCAGCGCCACAAAGATTTCATAACTGTGATGATCCAGATATAATCCCAGTGTTTATACTTGCGGAGCCTGCTGTTGATCATCCATACCCCTTTTGCTGAAAACCGACCTCACCTAGAACGTATTGAGCAACAGTTTGCATTGCAAAGCTGGCAGCAGGCGAATCCAAACTTTCGGCTGACCTATGATGAAGCCGGCTTACAGTTATTAAAGCTGGATGAACCTAAACTAGGCGGTATCCGGGTCGATTTTGTGACCGGTGCCAGTGCCCATCGTCGTAAGTTTGGTGGCGGCAAAGGGCAGGCCATTGCTAAGGCGGTGGGGTTGAATAAAGGCGCCACTCCCGTGGTGTTGGATGCCACAGCAGGACTTGGGCGAGATGCCTTTGTGCTGGCTGCGTTGGGCTGCGAAGTGATATTACACGAGCGTCACCCGGTGGTGGCAGCCCTGCTGTTTGATGGCCTGGAGCGTGCGTATCAGGACAGTGAAATAGGCAGCTGGATGCAGCAAAATATGCGCATGATCTTTGGCTCCAGTCATGACCTGCTCGCTCAGAGTGAATTAAATCCAGATGTGGTTTACCTGGATCCTATGTTTCCGCATCGTGAAAAATCTGCCCAGGTTAAAAAAGAAATGCGGGTATTCCAGTCGCTGGTTGGCGGGGATGCCGATGCCGATGCCTTGTTACCATTTGCCTATGCACTGGCGACCAAACGCGTGGTGGTGAAACGTCCCGATTACGCGCCTTTCCTGAACGAGCAAAAGCCCAGCATGCAGATCGAGACCAAAAAGAACCGCTTTGATGTGTATGTTAAAGCCGCGATGAAGTAATACCAGCCTGCAAAACTCTGCCTGTTAGCTCGCACTCGATTTGAGTGCTACGCACAGGCGGCTCACAGTGCCGACAATTGCACCAACTCCCAGATCCTTTCCAGTCCTCCCGCACTTGATGCGGGATCTGCTAACAGGCAGCTCAGTGGAGCATTGGTGGCATTTGCTAAATTATCATGGTTCCCGGCTCGGAGGCCGGGAGCACTGAGGTGGAGGCTCGATGGCGGAGGTTATTAATCACCGACACTGTATTCAACGACGACGAGACGACATATCGGCTGAGTAACGAGCTGCAGAATACCTTCGGTAAGAACCTTACGTAAAAGCCATAAAAATGGGTGCTCAAATAGATTTTGGAAGCAGCAGAAAGATAGCCAAACCACCTTTGGATGCAGCATGCCACCTGTATGAAGTAAAGTTCCTGTAAAAGGTATAGAGTTCACCTACGCCAAAAGTATGTTTTTAAAACCGCCAGATTGTTTTTTGACCACTTTACATTAAACTGTCATAAAACATTAATAGTCTACGCCCGAATTTGAATCAATATGGCTGTAGTATCTATGCGTGTTTCTACCTTTACCCGGCTGCTTGCCGTGTTACTGGCGCTTGCCAGTATCGTGCTGGCTGCCACTTTGTTCTGGGCCAGTCAGGTCTTTAGTGAATTAGACAAACAAAACAACGCTTATGTTACGCTGAAAAACACCATACTGATCGATTTAGCCGGTACGGTCGAAGACTATCTGAGTACAGGCGACAGCCAGGAACTCAGCAAAGCCAGCGAACAAATAAGCGTTCTTAAGCAGCAACAATTGACAGCGCTGCCTTCAACACTAGCCGGGGATATGACCAGCAGGCTTGATGCGCTGGATAGTGACATTAACGGTAAATATCGTGCTCTGGGCAAGTTGTCGGGTAATGAAATGGCGCTACTGGACAATGCCATCAGGCAGATGTCGGGCTCGGCATCGTCTGTAATGAGTTACACCGCAAAAGCGCCTGAGCACCCGCTGGCGCCGCGCTACTATGCACTGGCATCAGATTATTATGGCGAAGTCACCAACCTCAGTATTTACACCTACCAGCTGGTGATCCACTTTGAACAGCAAACCCGACAAAACCTGATGAGCAGCGTGCGCCGTCTTCAGGAGTTGGCGCGGCAGATAGACCGTCTGGATAATCTGGGGGTGATGAGCGAAATTGATGAAGACGAGCTGTTTCTGGGAGCCGAAGCAGAAGACCTGGCGCTGGAGATCAAAGCTGAGCTGGGTAGCTGGCCCAAGCGTTTCAGTCGTGACCTGGAAAACACCCTGGCGCAGGCTGAGCAACGACAGCAGGGGATGGCGCAATTACGGGGTGATATTAAGGCTATTTCGGCACTGGTGTTGAGTGCTGAGGAAGCACTGCAGGCTGAGCAAAACGCACTCAAACAAAAGGTCTTTACCATCTTTGGTGTGGCCATAGGCCTGCTGGTGTTACTGGCCATTGCGGTGTATATCGTTCAGTTTAGCCAGGTACTCACGCCGCTTCGTCAGTTACGAAACGGCTTTGCTTTTCTGATTGAAAGCAATGAGCTGAAAAACATCGACAGCCAGAATGCCAATACTGAGATTGGCGAGATTGCCAGTTACTTCAATCAGTTGATTGAGCGTCAGCGTGGCGAAGCCGAAGAGCGTGAGCAAATGCTGGCAGTGATCAACGACTTTATGCAGGATATGAACACCAACCTGGCCAGCATCAGTGCGCTGGCAGAGACCACCTCAACCCAGGTAGAACAAAACCAGCAACAGCTGGATGAGATCAAAGCGCTGGGCGTTGAAGCCAGCGACATTAACCAGCAGGTAGCGGATAACGCCGGTGAAACCTTCTCTGCGATGAAGCAAAGTGTCGGCTATGCCGAATCCATGCTGAGTGCCAGTTCCAGTACTCAGCAGCGCGTGGAGCAGGGTTTGTCGAGTCTCAACGAGCTACTCAATGGCGTTGCGGATGTGGGCAAAGTCATTGAAATGATCCGCACCATTGCAGAACAAACCAACTTGCTGGCGCTGAATGCCGCCATTGAGTCGGCACGGGCCGGAGAGCACGGGCGAGGGTTTGCTGTTGTGGCCGATGAGGTGCGCAAGCTGGCACAACAAACCCAGGATTCACTCTCTGATATCAATGAGCAGCTGACTATTCTCAGCGATAATTCAAGCAAAGTATCTTCGCAGATCAGTGCACTGGCCGATGAAGCACAGCAACAGACTGAGCATGCCCAGGAGCTGAAGAGCAACTCGGAAGGTGTCGCCGAGCGGGCTCAGAGTGCTAATCAGGTTGCGGAGCACGCCATGGAGCTGGCTCAGCAGCAAAGCTCTCTGGTCGATAGTTTCAGTAGTGCCATGGCAACGATGAAACAACAGGTGAATGGCTCAAATCAGCAGGTGCGCGATATTCAGCACAGTCTGCAAGAGCAAATGGCCAAGATCCGTGAGAGTATTGGCATTCGCTAACTCGTTTTGAACAGACGTGCTCACTTATCTCTACCGGGAGAAGCGAGCGCATCTTTGACTGTCCCTGGCTGGCAAGTCGCGCGGATCTTTGCTAATACTTGCCCATGCGCGACTGATAAACAAGGACAGCACAATGAACTGGTTAGCCAAAACGCTGACAACGGGCTTGTTTGCACTGGGGCTGAGTGCCTGCAGCGATAGCAACCAGCAGGCCGACCCCGATTTTACCCCGCAAAACACCGAGCGCCGTTTCTCATCGGATAATAGCCCGCTCGTCTTATTCGATGAAGCACACCATAACTTTCTCACTATGCATGGCCGTTATCGGGCTTTTACTGACGTTTTACAAAGCGATGGTTACACCGTTATTGCCAGCACGCAGCCGTTTACCGAGGCACACCTTAACCAGGCCGATATTCTGGTGATTACCAACGCACTGGACCGACAGCGCAGCGACTTTAGCCCGCCATTTGGCAGCGCGTTTACAGCACAAGAGGTGGCTGCGGTGATGCGTTGGATAGAGCAGGGCGGTGCGTTATTTCTGGTAGCCGATCACACTCCGTTTCCCAGAGTGATAGACAATCTCACCACCGCGCTGGGCATTGAATTCAGCGATGGTCATGTTGGCAACGCGCACTTTAGCATCACAGATCAAACTCTGGCATCCCATGCAATCACGCTGGCCTCGGTGCCGGCACTGAGAAAGCTGCCGGGGGCAACGTCTATGACCGGGTTTGGGGTAACCAGTGCCGTAGGTGGGGCAGCCTCCGCTGCGGTGGCAGAGCCGCCATCCGGTCAAATTGAACAGGTGCGCTCATTTGGCGGCTCGGCTTTTAAGGTGCCGGATGGCGCAACCTCATTACTGACTCTGGGTCCGGGCGCGACGTCTGTGACCCCGGATATCCCCTTTCAGGTAACCGCCGATACGCCGCGCGTTGCTGTGGATGGCTGGAGCCAGGGGGCAGTACTGGAGCTTGGCAAAGGCCGGGTTGCAGTCTTTGCCGAAGGCATGATGTTTTCGTCTCAGCGCGATACCAGCAGCGGCAAAAAGTACGGCATGAACAGCGCCGGGGCCGAGCACAACGAGGGGTTTTTACTCAATGTTATGGCCTGGCTGGTACGTGCTGATTAGAGGGGGCGCTTATTGACTGCTGGCACTTGAATACGCAATTGCAGCGCCAATATCCTATTATAAACTACAAGTAAAATAAGCAGGAGACACAATGAGCGACAGTAATTTAACTGAAAACTTTGAACATAAACTCAATCTGCGCAGCCTGGAGGCGAGTGATTATGACGATCTCAAAGAGGTGATGGAAATTGTTTATCCTAACCTTGGCGGCGCGCCTTCACAGAGACAGTTCAGGGCTCAGCTCTCCAGCTTTCCACAAGGCCAGATCTGCATTGAAGACCATGGTAAAGTGGTGGCCGCGGCGTTTTCATTAATTGTGGATTACGATAAGTTTGGCGATCACCATACCTATGATGAAATCACCGGTGATGCCTACCTGACAACACACGACCCACTCGGCGATGTGCTGTATGGCGCAGAGGTGTTTGTCCACCCCGATTATCAGGGCATGCGGCTGGGGCGGCGTTTATACGAAGCCAGAAAAGAGCTGTGCCAGAACCTCAATCTTAAGTCGATTGTCGCGGGCGGGCGTATTCCCAACTACCAGCACTATGCCAGTGAAATGTCACCACAAAAGTACATTGAACTGGTTAAAAAGAAAGAAATTTACGATCCCATTCTGAGCTTTCAGCTGTCTAACGATTTTGAGGTGAAGCGGGTCCTCAATAAGTACATGCCCGAAGACAAGGAGTCCAAAGGGTATGCGACCTTGCTGGAATGGACCAATCTCTATTATGAGCGCAATGCGTCGCCTTTATTCGGTGCGGTTAAAAAGTCTGCCCGGGTGGGCTGCGTGCAATGGCAAATGCGACCACTTAATTCTGTGGAAGAGCTGACCCAGCATGTGGAGTTTTTCATTGATGCGCTGGCAGATTATCAGTGCGATCTGGCGCTGTTGCCTGAGCTCTTTAACGCCCCGTTAATGGGCATTGAAGCCCACGACAATTCGTTCGACTCGATCAAGGCACTGGCTGAATTTTCTAATGAAGTGGTCGAGGCCATTTCACATCTGGCGGTCAGTTACAATATCAACATTATCGCAGGCTCAATCCCGGTGATTGAAGACAAAGAGCTCTACAATGTGTCGTATTTCTGCCGTCGCGATGGCACCATAGAATCGCAAACGAAAATTCACCCAACCCCTTACGAAAAAAGCGCCTGGATCATGCAAGGTGGCGACAGCCTGAACGTATTCGACACCGACTTTGGTAAAATCGGGATCCTGATCTGCTACGATGTGGAGTTTCCGGAGCTGGCACGATTGCTCTCAGAGCAGGGCATGCAAATTCTCTTTGTACCATTTTGGACAGATACCAAGAATGCTTATTTGCGGGTACGTTGTTGTGCACAGGCCCGGGCCATCGAAAACGAATGCTATGTGGTAACAGCGGGCAGTGTGGGCAACCTGCCTAAAGTGGACGGCGCCGATATTCAGTACGCTCAGTCTGCGGTATTTTCCCCTTCAGACTTTGCCTTTCCCCATGATGCGACCATGGCAGAAACCACCCCGAATACGGAAATGACTTTGATAGTCGATCTGGATTTAGAAAAACTGCATGAGCTGCGCCATGAAGGGTCGGTCAGAAACTATCTTGACAGACGACGAGATCTGTATCGGATCAACTGGCTGGGTGAACAAAAAATTAAAAAATAACAACAGCCCAGCACCGTGCGGTGCTGGGTTTTATCTTTTGGACTACTCAGCTTCTAAGCCTTCGATATCAATACCGAACTGAGTATTGAGCACGCCACTCAAAGCCGTAATACGAGCCTTAAATTCGCGCAAGTCTGCACCTGTATCTGCGCTAAAAATGGCGCGACTGCCTCGAACATACACCAGATCCAGATCATGAGCTTTGGCAAATTCATTGGCGTTGATCATCGGCTCCAGCTCGGTGACCACTTCTCCGGTCAGGGTGTAGGCGGTACCTGATTTTACATCAATCAGGGAAGTACCGGCCTGCAAGGTGACACTGGCCGTTTGGTACGTTTTACCATTCAGGCTGAGCGTTTGCATGGTGCTTACGCTGAGTGGTTTCGCCTCGTAAACTTCGCTGCTGGAGGCACTGGCAACTGACATACCGCAGGCAAGTAATGCGGTTGTGATTAAGCATTTTTTCATGTTGGTGCTCCTTATTTACGACCAATAAAGCGAATGTCCCATGACTTCAGCAAGCCATCTTCGAGATTGTTTCTGTGCACCATGTTGACGTTGGGCGCACCCGCTGCGCGCGGATCAAAAATGTAGTATTCATCTTCGGCTGCAGTATCAATCACGCGTAGTGTCCATTCACCCTGTGCCGGTTCGCCATAGAAATGGTGGGTCAGCATTTGGCTGTTTTCCATGCCATTTTTACCCAGAATGGTTCCGGTGCGTGGTGTCATGATCACGCTGCGAGTACCCGCAGGAGAGATCAACTCAATGGCGAGATCTCGGGTGCTGGTGTGGTCGATATTGACGCGTACCTGAATCGCATCAACGGTCATCTCTTCAGTTGATTGATAAGTGCTTTGTACACCGTTTACATCGCCATCAGGGATCTCTGCGTTTGCGGTGATCATGAAGCGCTCAGTCTGAGTAAATTGTCCGAGGTTCAGGTTGTAGAATCGCGCCATGTTAACAGCAGCGTCTACATCCACGGCACCAAAGCCATAGTTATTGTGGAACGCGTAGCCGGCAGCATTGGTCTGCCATGCATCAATTGCCTGGTAACTGACGGTTTCGCCCTGAGCATCATTAAATGACAGCGAGACACCGGGGTTATCCGCATCTATCTGACGTGCAGTGGAGGCCAGAATATGACGGACATCTTGCCATGTCAGCGCCGGGTTTGCCGACATGATCAGGGCGATGGCACCGGCAGCACTGGGAGCGGCAGACGAAGTACCGTTAAAGCGCGCTCCATAATCGCAGGTGGGATCCAGTGGATGACCGCCGTGCAATGCGTTACGGCCATATGCCGGGTTATATCCTGCCTCGCAGCCACTCAAGTCTGTGGTGATCATCGCGGGTGAATAGACCCCGTACTGGCCACCTGTAGCCGATACAAACACCGCTGAGCCCACGGTGGAGTATGAAGAAAGCTGGCCATCGGCGTTATAAGCGGAAACAACCAGGTTCCAGAACGAGGTATCCATGCGTTCCAGGTTGACATTCTGTAATGGCAAGCCGTGGTTTTTATCATCAAAGCGCAAGTTGCCGGAGCCAAAGCGTGGATCCGTATATCTCTGGCTGGTGTAGCCATTACCGGCTGATTTTACAAACAACGCGCCGCGACCACCGTGCGTAGTGCGAGTGATCTCTTCCTGCGCCTCTTCATAGGTTTTAAGCCAGGGGTCTTCGTCATAGTCAAAGCCGACTGGTGCCGACAGCGTGCGACCATAGCTTTGGTTAAATATACGTGGGAAATCAAACGAATGCTTATTGTAACCATCGGAATACATGCCGTGAGACTGCAACCAGTTGGCGGTGTTGTAGTTGCCTGACGAGATCAGGTTAAAGCCCACAATACCGGCGCGTGGTGCGATGCCGCGTCCACCAATGCCATTGAATGCACTGGCAGCGATAATACCGGCAACCGAGGTACCGTGACGATCAGTAGGACCGCCAGGCACCAGATCGGGCGTGTCGGTGGTAAAGTTCCATGAACCCGGACGCACATTATCGCGCAAGTCTGGGTGGGTCAGCTCGACCGCGCCGTCAATGACCGCGGCGGTAACGCCGGTGCCCATAATACCCAGTGCATGGGTCAGCGACAGGTTCATATCTTCGCCAGCCTGACCGCCGCGCTCTGAAAACGCAGCCTGACCAGTATTTTGCAGATGCCACTGGTGAGATACCAGCGGATCGCCCGGCATCAGGGGATAGTCGGCAGCCGAAACGGCCACACTGTGTGAGGCCGCGATAAGCGTGGCCAGCATGGTGAGTTTGGTTTTTATCATGAGTTTGGATTCTTCTTCTTTCTGATTTGTCCCTATTTCTGCGTGTACCCTATATTGTCACATTTGAAAATGCAAGGTTGTTTATTTTGATATTTGGTTAATAAAAGAAGGGCGGTAATCCTGGCAAGTATAAATATTGCGTAACAACAGGCTGTTTTCAGACAGGTTGTGCTCAATCTGTATTATAAAATACTAGCTTATGTGCAACCTGGCAGATTGAATAACCTGGTGTTTATTGAATCCACAGTAAGCCGGAGGTGCTTTTGTGCCAGATTTTCGGCTGTAAATATTGCAGCTGGAATAGAAGGGAAGGTTTGGTCTGAAAAAAAGAAGCCGCTTAGCGACTTCTTTTTCAAAATAAACAACAGTCAATGACTGTTACAGGCTTTCGATTTTCGCTTTTTGCTCAAGCAACTTAGCTTTGGCATCGCTGTACTCAGCCAGTTTGGCCTTTTCTTTGTCGAGTACCGCCGCTGGCGCGTTGTTGACGAACTTCTCGTTTGCCAGCTTTTTCTCAACCTGTGCCAGACCTTTCTCTGCTTTTTCCAGCTGCTTGGCGATACGGGCCATTTCGGCTTCGACATCGATCAGACCCGCCATTGGGATCATGATCTCCAGGTCGCCGATAAAGGCAGTTGCCGATGCAGGTGCATCGTCTTTGCTTGCCAGTACCCTGATGTCTTCCAGTTTGGCCAGTGAACTCAGGAATGCCTGGTTGTCATCAAGACGACGCTGATCCTGTTCAGAGACATTGGCCAGCAATACGCCAAGCGGTTTGCTTGGGCTGATGTCCATCTCACCACGGATGTTACGGATAGCCAGGATGAACTGCTTAACCCACTCCAGGTCTTCCATCGCTTGTGTATCTACCTGCGACGCATCAAACTGTGGGAAGCTCTGTAGCATGATAGTGTTGGCTTCGATCCCTGCCAGTGGTGCAACACGCTGCCAGATGGTTTCTGTGATGTAAGGCATCAGCGGGTGCATCACGCGCAGCAGGCCTTCCAGCACCGTGATCAGGGTATGACGTGTACCACGCTGTTGCGCTTCGTTGCCCTTGAACAGAATTGGCTTAGTCAGTTCCAGATACCAGTCACAGAACTGGTTCCAGGTGAACTCATAAATGGTGTTCGCCGCCAGGTCAAAGCGGTAGTTGTCCAGGTGCTCGCTGAAGGTTTTTACTGTGTTCTGGAACTGGCCCAAAATCCAGCGATCTGCCAGAGACACCTGCATCTCGCCACCGTTGAAGCCACAATCCTGCTCTTCGGTGTTCATCAGCACGTAACGGCTGGCGTTCCACAGCTTATTACAGAAGTTACGATACCCTTCCAGGCGGTTCATGTCCCAGTTGATGTCACGACCGGTTGAGGCCATGGCGGCCAGGGTAAAACGCAGGGCGTCTGTGCCATGTGCTTCAATGCCATCGGCAAAGGTCTTGCGGGTGTTCTTTTCAATTTTAGCGGCCAGTTGTGGCTGCATCATGTTACCGGTACGCTTGTGAACCAGGCTTTCCAGATCGATACCGTCGATCATGTCCAGCGGATCCAGTACATTACCTTTCGACTTTGACATCTTGTCGCCATTTTCGTCGCGGATCAGACCGGTCACGTAAACGGTTTTAAAGGGCACCTGAGGCTTGCCTTGATCGTCTTTCACAAAGTGCAGTGTCATCATGATCATACGGGCAACCCAGAAGAAAATGATGTCGAAACCGGTTACCAGCGTGTCTGACGGGTGGAACATCTTCAGGTCGTCGGTGTTCTCTGGCCAGCCTTGCGTTGAGAAGGTCCACAGGGCAGATGAGAACCAGGTGTCCAGTACATCGTCGTCCTGGCTCAGCACCACGTCGTCTGTCAGGTTGTTGTCGCGGCGCACTTCGGCTTCGTCGCGGCCAACATACACATTGCCTTCATTGTCGTACCAGGCCGGAATACGGTGTCCCCACCACAGCTGACGAGAAATACACCAGTCCTGAATATCACGCATCCACGAGAAGTACATGTTTTCGTACTGTTTAGGCACAAACTGAATGTCGCCGTCTTCAACGGCTTTGATTGCCGGCTCAGCCAGTGGTGCAACGCGTACGTACCATTGGTCAGTCAGCAACGGCTCAATGACGACACCAGAACGGTCGCCGTAAGGTACGGTCAGGCTGTGGTCGTCGATTTTTTCCAGCAGGCCGGCTTGCTCAAACTCATCAACAATCAGTTTACGGGCATCGAAACGGTCCAGACCATGGAAGCGCTCTGGCAAGGGCGCATCCAGCTCCAGTGGCTTGCCATCAAAGGTGAAGGTTTCGCCTTCGCTTAAGATTGCCGCATCTTTGTTAAATACGTTGATCATGGGTAGCTGATGGCGTTTACCCACTTCGTTATCGTTGAAGTCGTGGGCCGGCGTGATTTTTACACAGCCTGTGCCTTTTTCCATATCGGCGTGCTCATCGGCAACGATTGGAATTCGGCGGTTGACGATCGGCAGTAAGATCTCTTTGCCGATCAGGTCCTGATAACGCTCATCGTCCGGGTTGACAGCCACGCCAGTGTCGCCCAGCATGGTTTCAGGACGGGTTGTAGCAACCACGATGTAATCTTTGCCGTCTTTGGTTTTAACACCATCTGCCAGCGGGTAACGCAGGTTCCACATGTGGCCCTGCTTGTCTTTGTTTTCTACTTCCAGATCAGAAATCGCAGTGTGCAGTTTCGGGTCCCAGTTCACCAGACGCTTACCGCGGTAGATCAGGTCGTCTTTATACAGACGTACAAATACTTCTTTGACCGCCTCAGACAGGCCGTCGTCCATAGTAAAGCGCTCACGATCCCAGTCTACCGAGGCACCAAGGCGACGAAGCTGTTTCGTGATGGTGCCACCTGACTCGTTTTTCCACTGCCAGATGCGGTTGATGAATTCATCGCGGCCCAGATCATGACGGGTTTTGCCTTCTTCAGCTGCCAGTTTACGCTCAACCACCATTTGTGTTGCGATACCAGCATGGTCTGTTCCCACCTGCCATAAAGTATTTTTGCCCTGCATACGCTGGTAGCGGATCAGGGTGTCCATGATGGTGTCCTGGAAAGCGTGACCCATGTGCAGGCTACCCGTGACATTCGGTGGCGGGATCATGATCGAATAGGCATCGCCCTGACCTGATGGCTTAAAGTAGCCATTCTCTTCCCAGCCTTGGTACAAAGACTGTTCGATATCTTGCGGATTATAGGTTTTATCCATTACACAGAACCTTAAAAAATACTTTAGTTGTCAATTTCTTTGGTTGAAATTTCAGCGCCGAGCTGACGCAGTTGCATGAACCGCTGGCGTGCCGCATGTTTGGCATTGCTTTCAACCGGCACAAAATCATAGATCTTGTCGAATCGGCGCACAAAATCCGGCAGCTGCTGTGCCAGATTAATCAAAATGGTGCGTCTGCCAACGGGTGGCATCTGGCCAATCTCGACCGGTGCGCCCCCTTTGGGGCCTTCGCCTTGCAGATTGTGAGGCACAAAACTGTCGGCCTCAAAACACCACAAATGCTCGTCAACCGCATGGGCATCTTCAACGCTGTCTACGTAAATAAAGACACGTTGTCCGGCGCGGTACAGCTTAGCGGCGCTGCGTGCGGCGAGATCAAAATGAGCCGGTACTGGTTTGCCCGGCTCATTGTCCTGCTTTAATACAAAAAAGCGTGCGTTGATGGTCATGACATGTGGTTTTCTAGCTAGCGAAACGCCCTGTCATAGTGGGTAAATCTGCAAATGACACGGCGTTCAAAATAAAGCCGCATTCTGACACAGAATGCGGCTATCATCAATCAACGTGGAGAGTGACATGAGATGTCACGCCACCTATTAGTCTTGAGGCTGCTCAGTGACGTCAGCGCGATTGAGCAAGTATTGCATTAACATGGGCACCGGACGACCGGTTGCGCCTTTGTTGGCACCACTGCGCCAGGCTGTCCCTGCGATGTCCAGGTGTGCCCAGTTGTACTTCTTGGTGAACTTAGACAAGAAGCAAGCCGCGGTGATAGTGCCCGCCGGGCGTCCACCCAGGTTGGTGAAGTCGGCAAACGGGCTCTTTAGTTGTTCCTGATAATCATCCCAAAGTGGTAACTGCCATGCACGGTCGCCACTTTGTTCAGACGCTTTTAACAAGTCATGCGCCAGCGGGTTGTGGTTCGACAACAAACCCGTTGCATGGTGGCCCAGTGCAATAATGCAGGCACCAGTCAGAGTGGCAACATCGACCACGACTTCAGGTTCAAACGCTTCAACATAGGTCAGTGCATCGCACAGCACCAGTCGGCCTTCGGCATCGGTGTTGAGTACTTCAACCGTCTGGCCAGACATAGTCGTTAGTATGTCACCTGGACGATAGGCGTTGCTGCCTGGCATGTTTTCACAGCCAGCCAGCACGCCGATCACGTTCAGTGGCAGCTGCATCTGTACCACAGCACGCATCAGGCCCAATACACCGGCGGCACCACCCATATCGTATTTCATCTCATCCATGCCTTCGCCCGGCTTGAGAGAAATACCGCCGGAATCAAATGTCAGACCTTTACCGACAAATACAATAGGGGCTTGCTTTTGCGGTGCGCCATTATAGTGGATCACCGACATCACGGATTCATTGGCACTGCCTCTGCCAACTGCCAGATATGAGTGCATACCCAGCTCTTCCATCTCTTTTTCGCCGACCAGGTTAACTGTAACGTTATCGAATTCATCGGCCAGTGCCTGCGCCTGCTCACCTAAATAGCGAGGATTACAAATATTGGGTGGCATATTCGCCACGTCTTTGCATAAGGTTGAGCCCGCAGCAATAGCCAGGCCATGCTCGATGGCGCTCTCGCCAATGGGCAGCTCGCGACGCGTTGGGACGTTAAAGACGATTTTGCGTAGCGGGCGACGCGCTTCGCTCTTTTTACTCTTTAGCTGGTTAAAGGTATAGAGGCTGTCCTGAGTGGTTTCGACGGCCTGACGCACTTTCCAGTAAGTATCACGCCCTTTAACATGTTGCTCAGTTAAAAAGCAGACGGCTTCCATGGAGCCTGTGTCATTTAAGGTGCTGATGGTTTTGTCGATGATCTGTTTGTATTGTTTATCGTCGAGCTCGCGCTCTTTACCACAGCCAACAAGTAGCACACGCTCACTCAATACGTTTGGTACATGATGAAGTAAAAGCACCTGGCCGGGTTTACCTTCGAGATCTCCGCGGCGCAGCAGGTTAGAAATATACCCTTCGCTGATTTTATCCAGCTGTTCCCCGACGGGTGAAAGGCGGCGTGGTTCGTATACGCCAACAACAATACACGCACTGCGTTGTTTTTCTGGGCTACCACTTTTTACGCTGAATTCCATTGCGACTCCTGAGTCAATGTGCTGTCTTTTTTGAACTTTTTATGCCTCAGCCACTCCATTTCTGGGGGCTGAACTAAAAAACGGCTAACTAACGCACGCATTTGGCGCTTTAGCCGGTTGCTTTAGTAGGATATTTGGATCCGATGGCATATAATAAAGTGATTAAAATAACCAGTTTACTCAAAATTTCCCACTATTCCAGTGAAATGAGACGTTTTATAGGGGCGGACATTGCTTATTTTTCGATACCTGACTGCTGAGATTTTAAAATCTCAGGTCGCCGTTTTCATGACCCTTATGACTATATTCATCTCGCAGAAGTTTGTCCGGATCCTGGCGGAAGCCTCGGGTGGCAGCATTCCGGGTAAACTTGTTATGTCTTTTCTGGCCCTAAACTTACCCAAGCTGGCGGTGTATATCCTGCCATTAAGCTTATTTTTGGGCATTATCCTCGCCTATAGCCGGGTCTATGCTGACAGCGAAATGACGGTACTGAAAGCGTGCGGTGTCAGTGAATGGTATGTCGTGCGTGTGACTTTGGTATCCAGTTTTGTGATTGCGCTGATGGCCGCAGTGCTGAGCTTATATTTGGCGCCCTGGGCAGGTGAAAAAGAAAATCAGCTGCGTGAACAAGCCAATGCTGAGTCCGGGCTCAGCCAGATCCGGGCAGGACGATTCCAGCAGACGGGCAATGAAAAAGCGGTGGTATTTGTCCATAATACCAGTGATCAGGGCAAAGAGCTGAATCGGGTGTTTGTTGCTCAATTACCGGATCGCGAGTCTAATCTGGCGGCGCGTATTGTGTTTGCGCAGAGTGGTCGGGTGGTTGAAGAAGGCTCCGGTGAGCAGCAACTGGTGCTGAGTGATGGCAAGCGGTTCGAAACCGATGGTTTCAGTCAGGCCCTGAATAAGACCGAATTTAGCAGCTATCAGGTGCAGATCCGCGAACAGGAAATTGAGCAACGACGTCGTAAACTTGAAGATTTGCCCTCATCCAGTTTGCTACAGATGGGCACGCCAGAGGCCATTGCCCAGTTTCAGCTGCGTTTATCTGTGCCTATCTCCATTATTTTGCTGACCTTACTGGCGGTGCCGCTCAGTGTGGTGAACCCCAGGCAAGGGAAATTTGCCAAGCTGGTTCCGGCCATTTGTATCTACCTGGGCTACTTTATCATGCTTAACGCGGGTAAATATTTGGTCGCTGAAGGCAAGGTGCCAACCTCGGTTGGCTTGTGGTGGATCCACTTGTGTGTGTTGTTTATTGGTGCTTACCTGATTGCCAAAGGCCGGCCATTTGGGGTCTGGGTGCGCTCCATGCTGTTAAAACGGGAGCCACAACAATGATGAAAACCCTGGACTGGTATCTCGGGCGCAGTATTTTGCAGACCACCGGCTTTGCGTTGCTGGTGTTCGTGGGTATCAATACCTTAATTAAGTTTATCGAGCAATTACGCTCAGTGGGCCGTGGTACCTACGAGGTGATGGACGCTTTGTTGTTCACTTTGTACAGTATGCCCAGTGATATTGTCGTGTTTTTCCCGATGGCCGCTCTGATCGGTGGCTTAACCGGGCTGGGGGCGTTGGCATCAAGCAGCGAACTGGTAGTGATGCAGGCCGCGGGCATGTCGCGGTTGCAGATCATAGGCTCGGTAATGAAATCAGCCATTGTGCTGGCGCTGTGTATGATGGCGCTGGGCGAGTGGGGGGCGCCTCAGGCAGAGCAAACTGCTAAACAGTTGCGTAATCAGGCAATTAATGGCGGCGAGGTGTTTGAGGCACAGCAGGGCGTGTGGGCCAAAGATGGCAGCAATTTCATTAATATTGCTAATATCGAGAAGTCCGGCAATCTGCAAAATATCAATATATACCACTTTGACGATGACCTGAACCTGCTGAAGATCACCCGGGCTAAGTCAGGCACAGCAACGGATGAGGGCTGGCAGTTGCGAGCCATTGAAGAAGTGCTCATTGAGCAGCAGCAGATCCGCACACAGTATGCGCAAACCCTTAACTATGCCTCTCAGCTAACTCTGGATCGACTGGATGTGGCATCCGTTGAACCTGATGCATTGTCATTTTCTGGATTGTGGTCGTATTTACAGTATCTGAAGCAGAACGAGCAGGATACCAGTAACTATGAACTGGCACTGTGGCGCAAAGTCATGCAGCCTGTGACGATTGCCGTGATGTTGTTAGTTGCACTGTCCTTTATCTTCGGGCCGCTGCGTTCAGTGAGCATGGGCGCACGTATTATCATGGGCGTGATCACGGGGCTTATTTTCCATCTGAGCAATGAGATTTTTGGCCCAATTGTGATGGTTTATCAGATCCCTCCAGTGGTGGGCGCAGTGATGCCCAGTGTGCTATTTACTGCAACGGCGTTTTATCTGTTAAACCGGCAACGCGGTTAGCACAGAGGGTGATGATAAAACCAACAAAAAAGCCTGACTGGATCAGGCTTTTTTGTGTTCAGTTTTGGTGTTGCGTAGATCAGTCCAGGCTATTGTAAATCCGTTTATTTTCTTCTTTGCTTAAAACCACGACTTCAGTGCCACAGATAATATCTTGCAGCGCGCGTTTGTGTTTATAGTCGATCAAGACTAACAGGTTACCCAGCCCTAACAGTGCACACAAAGCCCGTACGCTGGCTCTCGGCCAGCTTAGCATTTCGCCATCCGGTGTTTGCACCTTCAGCCGCCAGGCACGCATGCCGATGGTTTGGCCGCTCTTTGTCCAAAAGTAAGCAAAAAACAGCACTGAGACGGCAATGAGTACAAAGCCGCGGAAAAATGACAACAAAGGAGAAGCCTGGATCAGCGCCGAAACATCTTCATGGTTACCTTGTGAGATCCAACCCGCTGAGATAAAGCCTTCAATCACCAATAAAAAAACCACCATTGACAGCATTGCAAATGCAATCACGACCAGACCATCATAAATCAAAGATGCAAGACGACGGGTTAAGCCCGCGCGGGGAAACGTAGCCATTTGGTTCACTCATTAAAGCTGAAATATGACCCATTCTACCTGATTTTTGACCTAACACTAAAAAACCTGATTAGTTTTAAGCGATTGTTCATTTACCAAGCACTTGAACGACGTTTTGTAAAAAACGCTTGCTACCCTCTCGCCAATTTGTATAATGCTGGGCATAGAGACGAAGGCATATAAAACAAAGCCTAAGCTCAAAGTGGTTTTTCTTTATTTTCTCTAAGTTAGAAGATAAAAGAAAAATTATGCCAGTGTGATGGAATTGGTAGACATGACGGATTCAAAATCCGTTGCCTTCGGGCGTGGCGGTTCAAGTCCGCCCACTGGTACCACTTTTTATAACCCTGACCGAATAGGTCGGGGTTTTTTTATGCCTGAAACTTCTATGTTAAGTAGAGTCGGACTTGAGCCGCACGCCGGGCGTGGCGCTGATGTAAGTTAAGAGTCCGCCCACTGGACCCACTTTTTATAACCCTGACCGAATAGGTCAGGGTTTTTTTATGCCTGAAATTTACTTCCTGTGAAATGGAGTCGTACTTGAGCCCCACGCCGGGCGTGGCATTGATGCAAGGTACGAGTCCGCCCACTGGTACCACTTTTTATAACCCTGACCGAATAGGTCAGGTTTTTTTTATGCCTGAAATTTACTTCCTGTGAAATGGAGTCGTACTTGAGCCCCACGCCGGGCGTGGCACTGATGCAAGGTACGAGTCCACCCACAGGTGCCACTTTTTATAACCCAGCTTTTTAGCTGGGTTTTTTTATGCCTGAAATCTACCTTTTTGAAGTGGAGTGGGACTTGAGTCCCACGCCGGGCGTGGCACTGATGTAAGCTAAGAGTCCGCCCACTGGACCCACTTTTTATAGCCCAGCTTTTTAGCTGGGTTTTTTTATGTCTGTAATTCAAGTAATCATCTTGAAGCAAAGTGGAGTCGGACTTGAGCCGCACGCAGGGCGTGGTGCTGATGTAAGTTAAGAGTCCGCTCACTGGACCCACTTTTTATAACCCTGACCGAATAGGTCGGGGTTTTTTTATGCCTGAAATCTGCCTTTTTGAAGTGGAGTCGGACTTGAGCCCCACGCCGGGCGTGGCACTGATGCAAGGTACGAATCCGCCCACTGAACCCCTTTTTATAACCCAGCTATTAAGCTGGTTTTTTGTGCAGAAAATTTACGTGTTAATATAATTTGGCCGCTAATTTAAGTGGGCCAATCGAGAGTCAGGAAGAAAGAGTGCAAAGATGGCATATGAATTAATGATTTGGAGAGATGAAGGTATTACGCTTGAGAAGTGGCTGGAAGCTGTTGATAAATGCGAATTAACTAAGCCCGACACAGCAGGTGTAGCGTTACTAAATCCAAGCAACGGTGAAAAAGTTGCGATACAGGGAGCGCACGGAGATGTCGCAGTAAAGTTTACAGAAAGAGGGTTCCTGGGGCTCCTGAATAAGACGAGTTGGCATACTTCATTCTTTTTCAGACATTCGTATGGTGCTTTTGTATATACAGACAGTCTAGAGGTACCTGAAAACCCAGTAAGAATAGCTGCTGTTAAATTGGCCAAACTACTCGATGCAAAAATTATCGGTGAAGAAGACGAAGAATATCACTGGTAACACCGCGCCAATTTAGAGCCGGAAGATATATTTTGCATAATAAATTGTAAATTTCTACTGCTTCTGGACGTCTTACACTGATAGAGTAATGCGGTTTTAGTTTGAGCTTGTCGAAGTCACTAGCAGGAAGGGTCAATTGTTATGTGCGGGTTACCATTATCGGTGGTTGCACACCCGGCTCTGAGGGCTTTACTTTGTCACTTCTTAAGCCGATGATGGGCGGTAAAATAACGCCCATCAGTTGACCGGTTTTGTCAGTACGTCATACTCATAAATCACCTTTTTGAACCCTATATTTCAACGCTAGAGAGATTAAATGAAAACGTTAATTGTATTGCTTATGAGCGCTGTATTTGCTTTTTCAGCCCATGCAGATGAAAAATCCATTCAGCACCTCAAGGTCGCGGATGTGGCTTCGGTTGAGGATGCGAGAAAGATCTTTATTGAAAAGACATCGGAAATCAGAAGTAAACGAGACCTGGATGCGACCGAGCTTCAGGAGATCCATGTGATCACTTACACTCTGGAGAAGAGCGTTGAATTCTTTACGCTTAACTTGATTGGTGACAAGAAAAAGCTGGCTGAAGATATTGCGGTGGTGGTTGAAAATATTCACATTAATTCAGAAAGAAACCGTAAAGAAGAGACCCGTAAGTATCTTAATCAGTACTTTGTGATGGCGGATACATTTATTAAGGGTTTCTAATTCGACACCCTGCGCTGCACTTTTAAAAATGACGAGCCAGCCTGTACTGGCTCGTATTTATGTTGTGATTATGAAATTAATTTAGATGAGCGAGTCAGCAAGTGGCTTATCTGGCGTGTCGGACTTTGGCTGGTGATCTGAGTGAACGCTCAATGGCAGTAAAAAGTTAAGCAAGGTGGAGTAAGGACAAGCAGATTAAAGATTTCTTCAGTAAACGTTCTACGTTGGCAAAAAGCTTGTGACATAGTCTCAAAAGCTGAGCCAGCATCTCAAAGTCGCGGAAGTTATCTCGGCTGTGGATGAAAAAAGACTTTCATATAACAACTCAGAAATTAGAAGCAAGAAAAAGCTCGATATTACAGCACCTCAGCAGGATCATGTGATCACCTGTCCCCCTGAAAAAGTGTTGAGTATTTCACGTTAGGCTTGGGTAGTAACAGACAAAAGCTTGCAAATGACATCGCCGTTGTCGTTGAAAATATTCAACTTAGTTCAGAGCTGCAAACAACAGAGGCAATAACATCTGAAGCAGTATTTTCAGTTAACAGTAAAATTTTTAGTCCCTTTGATTTAACGATCTGATAGCAGTGCGAGACAAGCGTATATGGTACGTATTTTCTGGGTGGTGTACGTATCTGCGCGGCAAAGTGCCGCTGGTTCCTCTGTTACTTTATTGAAAGCCGTAATATAGCACGGTATATTCCCGGGTTTATTATTGGGGAATTCTAATGAACTATTTAAAAAGAACACTTCTTATGCTCGCATTCTTGGTACCAACGCTCTCACATGGTAAAGGGTATATGACAGGTTTGTATGACACAACAGCAACCGTGAGCGGAGTTTTTGTTCATAGTAACGGCGGCGTTACTTTGTTTGTTAAAGGGCTGGAGAGAAAGGCCGGAAGTTGTGACAATATCGGGAATGTGCATATTCGTGCTGATAATCCGGCAAAGTCTCACTTTCTTTCTGTTGCCTTAACTGCTTTTGCTGCGGAACAAAAGATAGGTCTGTATATGGCTGGCTGTGAGGTAATTCCATTTTGGGCAGGTACTGCAACTTACCCCATAATCAGCGAATTATGGATAATCAAATAGATTGAATTTGGCTGCTCCTTTTACATCGGCACAATAACCAGGCGCTCGATTTAACAAGGCTGGTATAAGCCGTATAAGGTTGTTATCGCTTACTGAATTCAGACTGTCTTTGTGTATTTATAGTACATAATAGCAGTCATACGAAGGTTAATTTAGCTACTTGGACTGGGGCAGCTGCACATACGCTTTTGCTGTTAGTCCAAACTGTTTTTTGAAGCAGGCACTGAAATATGAAGGGGAGTTGAATCCACATTGTTCTGCGGATTGGGCGACGCTTAAACCTGAGAGTAACAGTGGCAGTGCACGATACAGACGGTACTGGCGAAGATACTCATTGGCGCCAAAAGAAGTCACTGAAGTGAGCTTTCTGTGCAGCTGACGTTCGCTCAGTGCCATTTCTTTAGCTACGACAGCAACCGTAAGAGAAGGTTCGCTATATAGTTCATACAAAACGGATTCGAGTTGTTCCAGAAAGGTCACAGTGGCAGGGTTATCTGCAAACAGATCTTTGGGAGTCTTCGCTTTGATTGCCTGGTCGCCGTGTGGTTGTTTAGCGTCTGCGTTATGATTGTGTGTGTCTTCGTTAAATCGAAATTGTTGTTTTAATTTAGCCTGAGTCGACTCAATTAAAGCAAAAGTGTTGCTGATTTTGAGTTTGAAGGCCTCCAGGTTAAAGGGTTTAGTCAGGTAGTCGTCAGCCTGTAGTTTTAGCCCCTGAAGGTGTTTTTCTTCATTCAGGTTTGCAGTAATGAGCATGACAGGAACATGTGCAGTCAGGGGATCGGATTTAAGTCGCTGTGTTAATTCAAAACCATCGATACCTGGCATCATCACATCAGAGATGACCATATCCGGTAACTGGGCGCGTGCCAGTGCCAGCCCGGTTTCTCCGTCGCTGGCAGTAAGCACGCGATAGTCCGCAGCCAGTATGCTATGCACAAAGGCCAGCATATCAGGAGTGTCGTCAATCAACAGAATACTCCGAGACAGGCTTGTGGGTTGCGGGGGAGCTGACACGTCGAAATGGGGTTGCACATTGTTGTGGCAATCAATAATAGGCAGCCTGACGGTAAAGGTTGTGCCCTTACTAATTGAGGATTCAAGCTGGATCTGACCGCTTAACTGAGTCACTAGTTCCCTGACACGGCTTAACCCCAGGCCCTGGCCACTGGCAAACTCGCTGCCGTGCTTGGTGCGATATTCAGGCTCGAAAATTCGCTCATGGTCTGCTTGGGCAATGCCGACACCCTGATCGGCAATCGTTAAAACCGCATGCTGGGCTGTTTCATCAGGGCCCAGCAACAGGTTTATTTCACCCCCTTCATAACTATATTTAATGGCATTGCTCAGTAAGTTGCTGATGAGTTGCTGGAGCTGATCAGGCGGTGAACTTACCTTGAGTCCTGACTCAAGCTTAGCGCTGCAGTGCATTGATTTACTCTGGATTAAAGGCTCAAATGACTGAACTTGTTCTTTGACCAGTGTGGCTAAGTCGTAATGCTGCCAGGCATCAGGTGTGACAGAATCCGATGGCTGACTGTGAGACGAAAGCTGCATCAGGTGCTCGATCATCACTTTGAGTCGCTTGGTATTGCTTATTACCAGGTTTGCCATCTGATTGCGTTGTACCTCGCTGGAACTGGTACGCAGTTGTTCAGCAGGTCCCTGGATCAAAGTGACGGGTGTCATAAGCTCGTGAGACAGGGTTTTCAACAAAGCGGCTCGCTGAGCCTGAGCAGCCTCAAGCTGGTTGTTTTGTGCTCGCATCGTACGTGTGTGCGCAGCAATGGTGTCTTCAAGTTGTTGTTGCCGGCGTTGCAGTGAGCGGATCCGCAGCCGATATGCCAGATATATCGTGATTATGCTCAGCAGAACATAGCTCACTTTAGCTGAGGCGGTCGCATACCATGGCGTGCGTACGGTAAAATGTAATTCGCTGATTTGCTCGGACCAGTTGCCCTGATTATTTGTGCCTTTGAGTCGCAGGGTATAAGTGCCCCACGGAAGACGTGGTACAATCAGGGTGTGCTCATTCCCCAGTTCAACCCAGGTTTCTGTTAAACCCGATAGTTGATAGCGAAAGGCTTGTTTGGTCTGGTTTATCAGATCGCCATTCGCAATTTGAAAACGTAAACTGGCATGCTTTGGGTCTATCTCTGGTACTGAGCTGGTAGTGTAAAAATGCTGTTCGGAGCCATTGAGGGCGGTGATCGACAGTGCGCTTATCTGAGGTTGCGCGTTAACTGCGTGCAATTTGTCTGTGCTGATACGCGTTACTCCTTCCGTAGATGCGAATATAGCTGTTGATTTGCTGCGTGCAGAGACCCCCTCCAGATATCCGTTTTTGAACAACCCGTCTCCGTGATTGTAAAAAGCAAGCGTTTTATTGTCCCCCAGCCAGTGCCAGACGCCTTTATCTGAAGCGACCCATACCGTGTTGTGTTCATCAAATACCAGGCTGGTGTTGCTGAGGCGGCTCAGCGGTTCAGGCAAGTTTTGCCAATGTTGTAAATCAGGATCATAGGCACGTAAGCCGCGGTCTGTTTGTAGCCAAAGTTTATTATCGGGCCCTGGCGTGACTGCATAAACGGCATGAAATGGCTGAGAAGCCGGGCTCACAACGTGCTCAAACTGAGCGGTGTTGAATGAGTAAGCCTGTAATCCCTGCGCTGTTGCCAGCCATATTTTACCTTGTCTGATTGCCAGGTGATGGACTTGATCGCTGAGCAGTTGACTGTTAGCGCTGGTAAACCGGGTTGTGGTACGAGTGTCTGGGTCAAACCGGCTCAGGCCATCAAAGCTGTGCGCCAGCCACAGTGCACCATCTGCAGACTGTGACAAGGTGTTGATTGCTTCTGCGATTCCTCGCTCTGCAAGGGGGTAGCGTGCTTTGACAATTGCACTGCTGGGGTCGAGCAAAAGCAGTTCATGATACATCGCTGCCCACAAGCTTCCGTCCTTTGAGGGGGCAAGCGCCTGAGCTGAGTGGCTCTCTGATGCGACACAATTGAGAAACAGCCCGGTTAGTGTATATTGGCACAGACCCGCAAGTTGGTCGGCTATCCATAGATGTTCATCAGTCTGCACTAGCTGGTTTACTTCATACGTGCCGGTATCACTGGGGTGCGTAAAGCTAAAATTGTTGATTGCCTGGTGATTGAGAGTCTCGATAATGACGCCTTCACTGAAAGTGCCATACATATTTAGGTTATTGTCCCTGAAGAGTGACAATAACGGTGGCAATGACGGGGTGCGATTGATTGTATCTGTGCTCAGATAGAGTAGCCCGGCGTTCAATGATGCAGCCCGTAGTTCATTATTCTCTCTATGTAAGTCAAATATATAACCCACAGTGTCAAACTCGTTTGGGTCTTTATAAATTAACTCCACGGTACGCTGCTCGGGGTGGTAACGCCCCAGCCCGATGCCATGCATGGCCACCCAGATCTGGCTGTCAGGCAATGTCCAGAGTTTATCGGCTATCACAGGTGCGCCGGTTAAATTGGTGATCGGAGTTACAACAGTGCTTGCCGGATCAAACAAATATAAACCGCGTGAAGTTGCCAGCAATAGTGTCTTTTCCTGAGCCTGTGTTATCGACAGGATCTTGAAATTGACAGGCTGACCGTTGAGTTTGGTTAAGATGGGCGTCAGCGAACCTTGTTCCAGCAGGTACAGGCCGTCGGCAGCACCTGCCCAAAGCTGGCCGTTTTCTGATTTGTATAAGGCATAGATATTCAGCGGCTCAGTGCGTTTTGGCACCCTGATAGACTGAAAGTGTTCCGCTTGTGGACTGAGCACTTCCAGGCCTTGTTTACCAGCAACCCAGAGTTGTTGTTGCTTATCAAACAAAATATCTCTTACCCACAGAGACTGACTAAGCCTGGGGGTGTGATAACGCGAAAAAACCTCAATGCGGGCACCATCATAGCGAGCTAGTCCCTTGTCGGTCGCAAACCAGGCGAAGCCGCGATGGTCTCGTTCAATATCAAAGACACGATTGCTGGGCAGGCCATCGGCGACAGTCAGTGTTGTGTAGGTGTTAGCAAGTACAGCCAGGTTAAGCTGTAAAAGTAGTATCAGTGCAACCGTGATAGGGCGCAGCAAGGCTGTGTTTAGAACGTGTGTCATTGATTTAAGTTGTTGTTATTTATGCTTTTGTTTTTATATTGTATTTAGTCTGTTAATCATAGCTTGCAGCAAGTAAAAAACAAACCTGCAGAGATACAAAATGGCCGATATTTACAGAAATATGTCTAATCTCGGATATTGGGTTTTATACCGCACAGGGTACAATTGCAACCATCATCAACCCTGTTCTGGTTTCCAATAATCGTTTGTGGATCAGGGTCAGGCAGTATAAAGGAAACAATAATATGAACAAAAGACAATTCGGCCAGCTCAGTTTATTGGCTATCTGTGTTGGTACTCTTGCGGGGTGCGGTGGCGGTTCAGATAATATGCTCAAACAATCGGAGCCGGTTGGTACGGCGGATAAATCGAAAAATAGCCAGGTTTCGGGCAACTCAAACAATAATGATGCTCAAAACAACCAAGGGAATGGCTCAAATGATCACAGTGGTGGAACCGGCACGGGAGACGCTGGCTCGGTGGATGGGGAGCAGAGCCGGTATAGTCAGCGCGGGCGAGTGATTGATGGCTATGTCTCAGGCGCCACTGTTTGGCTGGACATCAATAATAATGGTCAGCTCGACAGCGATGAGCCCAGCGTGCAGTCGACGGATCAGGGGAGCTATATACTTGAGCTGACCGAATCTCAACGACAATGTAGTGTGTATGTGCCTACTTACGTTGATGTGCCTGTGGGAGCAATTGATGAAGATTTAGGTGAAGTTACGGAGCCCTACCAGCTGGTGCTACCCCCCTCTTTGGATGCTGTTGAAGACGACAGGGTGAGTGCACATGTCACGCCTTTAACAACGGTGCTCTGGCAGGCACTGAGTGAATCTGAGACGTTCAAGGGAAAAAGCTGTGCTCAGTTACAGCAAGATCCCGGGCTGCTGAATGAGTTACTGAGTATTCTGCGTCAAACGATAGATGAAGTGATTGCACACTATAATATTTCTGAACAACAGCTGTTTAGTGATTACATAGCCGCTCAGGACGAGCAGGCAAAACAACTTGCAGAGCGTATTGTTGTTGGCCTGAAAGCCAGTCTGAAAAAGCGTCTTGAGCTGGCAGAGCAGCATCCCGATGCGCTCGAGATCCGGGTTGTGCACTACCATAAAGTGCCGAGGGCAGGGGGAGAGCCACGCTGGTATAGAGAAATCACTGTATTTGGCAAACACAATAGTACTTATTTCAGTGAAATGGCACAAATGGACGAGACGCTGGAAAACGTATTATTTGTCGAATATCTTCGCACCACCGCTCATCGGCCGTGGGGAGAATTCGGTCGATATAGCGAGGAAGTGGACCTGATTAAAGAGCATGTCGATGATATCGGCACTTGTGTCTACAGAGAAGCTGTCTCAGTTTCACTGGATGGGATCAATTATGAGTTATCCAATTCAATGGAACGTAAACGCGACAACGAAGCACAAGGCTGCGACTGGCAGCAAGACTTTAGTGCGCGCTCAGCACGTCTGCTGTCAATCACATACGGAACAGAACTGATAGAAAAGTACACTCAGTTAGAGCAGCGTGACGGGATGTTTGCGGGATTGAGTGAGTGGCATTCTTTGGCAAACAAACACACTGTATTAGTACCCACAGAGCTGGCAGACTATTTTGTTGCGAGCGGTTATGAATTGGAAAAAACGCTGACCCTACCTGCTTTTAGCTGGTATAAACGGATGACGGATAATAGCAGCGAGTATCGGGTGATTACGGAGCGGTTTGCAGACAAGAATTGGCTTAAAACCACCTATCACAGCGATGGCACGCATACAAAACTCTGCAGTGAGGATGGCGCTCTTTGGCTACCTTGCCCAGCCAGGTAGCATGTGCATGACTGATATGTAACAGGCCTCTGACATACCCTTTTGTTCCAATTGAATTGCTTTGAACATTTATAGCGCTCGGCTATGTTTATTTTCAGGACGAACAAAGGGGTCTGTTATGGCCTTAATCTTGAGTGAGCGCTGATCTGTGTCGTAAAGCTTAAGCCCAATGGAATAAGGGCGTGCAGATCAGCGGTTTCGGTTCAAAAAACGCTCTACGTTGGCAAAAAGCTTGTCGCATTTTTCAAGCTGATTCTGATATTCGGGGGCATCTTCATTTAATAATTCAAGAGACTCTTTTTCCTGGCGATATTCATTCACCATTTTTTCGAGCTTTTCTTCAAAACTAATTTTTCGCCCTTTATTGGCGGTTTTCTTTGATTGCTTTCGCATGCTAAGTCTCAATTTGATAGATAAGGTTTTATGAGAAATACGGGCCGGTCAAATTGATAATGCGGTAATAACGATTAACTTTGTACGCCAGTTTTCTATATGGAGGGGTCAGAAATAGAGAATTAATTTCTGGTTAGCATTTCAGCCGTATTTTTGGGGTTACATAAAGGGATATGCGCTTTAAACAACACATCCCTTTATTATGATATTAAGCTGCAGTGACGTTGGCAGCTTGTGGGCCTTTGGCGCCTTGTTCTGAATTGAAAGCTACTTTTTGCCCTTCAACCAGAGTTTTAAAACCATCACCTTCAATAGCTCTGAAGTGTACAAACACATCTGCGCCACCATTGTCAGGTGTGATAAAGCCAAAGCCTTTAGATTCGTTAAACCATTTTACTGAACCAGTTGTTTTATTAGACATACATACCTCGATAAAATTTAAATTTAAGCTACTAAATCTGTAATGTAGGAAAAGATATCGCAGGGTAAGTATGACGAAGTGAATCGAAAAGAAACTGGGAAAGCTTGTACTAAATATTCATTAATAGCTCAGCTGTTTGAGCTGTGACCCACTATACAGCATATAGGGTGAATAGATAGCACTTTATTTTATTTTTAGAGTTTAACATGCTCAGCATAGCCGGTTATGCTGAGCATTATTAGTAACTTAATTTTCTTGCTTAGGGTTAGGTAGCAGCAGATTAAGCACAATGCCCAAAATGGCACACAAGCTCACCCCTTGCAGGCTAAACTCGGTGCTGCCAAGTTGCATACCACCGATACCGAATACTAGGATCAGCGCGATGATACTCAGGTTACGCGGTGCACTGAGGTCAGTGTCTGACTTAACCAGTGTGTTTAGACCAACCACCGCAATCGAGCCGAATAACAGGGTCATAATCCCGCCCATAACCGGGGTCGGAATGGTCTGTAATCCGGCGCCCATTTTGCCAACAAAGGCCAGTACGATGGCTATCACGGCCGTCCAGGTCATGACCTGAGGGTTGAAGTTACGGGTAAGCATCACCGCCCCGGTGACTTCTGAATAGGTGGTATTGGGCGGACCCCCGAATAAAGAAGCCGTAGAGGTGGCCAGGCCGTCGCCCAGTAAGGTGCGGTGCAGGCCGGGTTTTTCCAGGTAATCTTTACCGGTGACGTTACTAATCGCCATCATATCGCCTATGTGTTCAATGGCCGGAGCAATCGCCACAGGCACCATAAACAAAATGGCAGGCCAGTAAAACTCCGGCCAGACAAACGCGGGCACGGCCAGCCAGCTGGCATTGGCCACGGCATCAAACTGCACTATGCCGAAAAACAGCGATAAGGCATACCCGGTGATAATCCCTGCCAGAATGGGAATGAGACGAAAAATCCCTTTGGCGGTGACGGCCACCACTAAGGTCACAACGAGTGACAAGAGTGAAATGACCATTGCCTGCTCGTAGGCAACCAGCTGCACACTGCCATCGCCACTTTTGCCCATGGCCATATTAACGGCAACAGGAGCAAGCGCCAGGCCGATCACCATGATCACCGGACCGACAACAACAGGAGGTAAGATTTTATGCAGGATGTCAGCGCCCTTAAAGCGCACCAGCAAGCTCAGTAAAATATAGGCAAACCCGGCAGCCATGAGTCCACCCATGGTCGCCGGGATCCCCCACACCTGCACGCTGGCAATGATGGGCGCGATAAAAGCAAAGGAAGAGGCCAGAAAAACCGGCACCTGGCCACGCGTCACAAACTGGAACACCAAAGTGCCCAGGCCTGCGGTAAACAGTGCAACGTTGGGATCCAGACCGGTCAGCAAGGGCACCAGTACCAGCGCGCCAAAGGCGACAAACAGCATCTGGGCACCGCTCACTATGGTTTTAAGCGATGTGAAAGACGTATTGGACATTCAGAATGTCCTACACTGTGCCAAAGATTTTATCGCCGGCATCGCCAAGGCCTGGCACTATGTAGCCTTTTTCATTCAGGTGGCTGTCCAGTGAGGCGGTGAAAATCTCTACGTCCGGGTGGGCTTCCAGGGTTTTGTCTACGCCTTCAGGTGCCGCAACCAGCACAATGACTTTGATCTCTTTACAGCCGGCTTTTTTCAGCATGTCGATGGTGGCAATCATAGAGCCACCGGTGGCCAGCATAGGGTCAATTACCAGACTCATGCGCTCTTCAATGTTACCAACCAGCTTCTCAAAATAGGGTACAGGCTCAAGCGTTTCTTCGTTGCGTTGCAGGCCAACCACACTGACCTTGGCGCTTGGAATTAACTGCATCACGCCTTCCATCATACCCAGCCCAGCACGCAGGATAGGCACAACGGTAATTTTCTTGCCTTTAATGTGTTGTACTGTCAGGTCATCTCCCTGCCAGCCCTTGATGGTGATATCTTCTAATGGAATGTCCTTAGTTGCTTCATAGGTCAGCAGGGTACCCACTTCCTGACATAACTCGCGAAAGCTTTTTGTGCTGATCCCATGCTCACGCATCAGGCCAAGTTTATGTTGTACAAGCGGGTGTTTGATTACATGAATGCTCATTGAAAAGATACTCCAGATAAAATGTATCGCTATTTTAGCCTAGCTCTTCGAGAATTACCCTGAGATAACGCAAATAATTTATTCAATAAGTTAGGTGTAGTTTACAGGGTTAATACAACAATAACTGGGCTACTGTTATGGCTCAATGCGATGGTGTCGGAAGTGGTTTAGAATGAGTTGACGCGGGGGGGAGCGAAAGCGAAATAACGCGCCGCTGCGACAGTCTGTGGCGCTGCTGCAGATAGCCAAAGTGCTTGCGCAGCAACCGGGATTGTAAACCGCTGTCCCGCGCCTGTTCCAGTGCGCGTGTAAGAATTGAAATATGGGCTTTGTTGTCCGGGTGCAGGTAAAAATAAAAATCCAGCGGGTAACTTAGCACCAAATGAGGCTCTATGATCAGACCATTGTCCAGGGTGTAGTCATCTATTTCGTTGAGACCCCGCGAAAAGTAATCAAACCCTCGATTGCCATCAGTGAGCATTCGCAAAATGGTAGCGTGGTCGCTGGCACTTTCAACATAAGGCAGGTGGTTGGTCTGCCAGATCTGGGCGTCGTACCAGCCAGGCGCAAAGACACCGACCAGTTTGCTGTCTCGCAGGGCGTCCAGCGATGTTACCGTGTCAAAACGCGGCTGATTGCGCTGATGAATGAGTAACAGCCGTTTGCCTATCAGACCCTGAGTAAGCGGCACCGCTACCTTATGAAAAGTGGCATCACGCTGGGGCGTTGCCAGGCGCATGATCATCGTGATCTTGCCACTATTGAGCAGACGTGACTCACGTTTATATAAAGGGTTGGGGGTCATGGTGAGGGTCAGGTTGTAGCCCAGGCCATAGAGCGACTCATGGAGTAATTCGCTCAGGTACTTCTGTAATTTGACCTGGCGTACCGGCAAAGTGATGTGCAGTTCGGGCCTTGCCTGCTGGCTGGTTTGTGCAGCCACGCAGGGGCTAAGCTGCATGAGTAATATCAAATAAAAAAAGCGCTTTACCACCCACACAAGTTTACTACCATTAAAGCCACGTCTTTGACAGTATAGGCAATTAACCGCGGCTGCCAGGCTAAAGCTTTTCTTTTTTTGTCGTTTATGTGAGAATTCACAGCGATAAACCGAGGACCCTATGAGCAAATTCTCCGCCACATTACTGATGATAGCCGCTTTGCTTGCCTTTATTGTACAAGGTATGGCGAATGCTGTGATGGCGTGTGAAGCACATATGCAGGGTCACGATATGCACACCGCTATGATGCAGCATCACCATGAAGCTGCAGCGCCAGAAGTAACGGAGACCTCAGTTCAGCTCAAGCATGGCCATGGCAAGATGAGTCACACGCAGCAGCCAATGGACTGCTGTGATGATGACAGTGATTGCGTATGCCTGACGCATGCTTGCGGTAGTGCACAGTTGCTGCCTGTTGCCGAATTTTCTCTCACTACAGACTTAGTGTTCCTTGCTGCAATTTGGCATGACGACCAACTCCCCATTGCCGTCGCTCAGTCCTTATATCGCCCTCCCATTTTTGCCTGACCCAGGTGAAGTGCGTCTGAAATTCGGCGCCTGACCTGTCAATCCAACTTCTTAAGATGATTTCACTGCGCTGCGCAGTGTGATGTTTATATGATTCTGACCTGCTTTCGTTATTTGAATGGGCAGGCAGAAGAAGACGGAGGCAAATGATGTCTTTTACTACCAATAAATATGGTCTATTTCTGAGCGCCTGTTTGTTCTCGCTGCTGAGCCTGAGCAGCCAGGCTCAGCCGGGCCCGTTACAGGCGTTAACTGTTTACAAAACACCAACCTGTGGCTGCTGTAAAAAGTGGCTGTCGCACCTGTTGGCGCAAGGCGTAGCGGCGCAGGGCCGGGAGCTGGCGTCTTTAAGTGCGCTTAAATCACGTCACGGTATTGCACCGCGTTACCGCTCTTGTCATACCGCGCTCAGCCATGACGGCTGGGTATTTGAAGGGCATGTCCCGGCTAAGTTTATTCAGCAGTTTCTGGCCAACCCTAAAGCGAATGCCATTGGGCTGAGTGTACCTGCCATGCCACTGGGTTCGCCTGGCATGGAAGTGGATGAGCGCTTTATGCCATATCAGGTCTTACTGCTGATGAAAGATGGCAGCCATCAGGTTTATGCGCAAATTGATACCTATGAGGAGCAGTTTTGATGTCGTTTTTAATTCCTGCAACAGCCCGTTGCGCGCTGTTGGGCGCACTGATAATGGCAACCGGCTCTGTGCAGGCCTCTGCCAGTTTGCCTTTACAACAAGCCATAGAGCAGGCAATCGCTCAGGATCCCTTGTTGCAAAAACGCCACCATCAGCAGCAAGCCACCTATGCGCAAGGCCTCGCTGCCGGTACGTTACCCGATCCCAAAGTGTCTTTGTCTGTGATGAATCTGCCGGTGGATGGCTGGCAACACGACCGCGAGGCAATGACCCAGCTTAAGGTGGGCGTGAGCCAACAGTTTGGCCGTGGCGATGAGTTAGCACTTAAACGCGAGCAGCTACAGATTGCCAGTGAAGAGTACCCGCTGCTGCGCGCCGACCGGGTTGCGCAAATACGGGCACAAGTCACTCAGCTATGGCTCGATACCTATCTGGCCGAGCGCACCATTGCTCTGATAGAGCAGGATAAAGCCCTGTTTGAGCAACTGGTCGATGTCAGTAAGGCCAGTTATGCCAATGTGGTCGGGCGTACCCGCCAGCAGGATGTGATCCGCGCGCAGCTGGAGTTGGTACAGCTCGACGACCGCCTCAGTGTTGAATACCAAAAACGGGAGTCTGCGCGTGCACAGCTGCTGGCCTGGCTGCGAGGCGCTCAGGCACACATCGCCTGGTCTGATATCAATCTGCCAGAGACCTTGCCTCAGCTAAAGGTGGCTGTCCCGGCTATTTTTATACAAGGTAAGCCGGATGCAGAGCGACTGCTGGCACGGCTCACCAGCCATCCGGTGGTGCTGGCGCAGGATGTGCGTATTGAGGCGGCTGGTAAAGGGGTTGCGATTGCCCGCCAGCAATATAGGCCGCAGTGGGGCGTGAATGCCAGTTATGGATATCGCAGTGATATGCCAGATGGCAGCAGTCGCGCCGACTTCTTTTCGCTGGGGGTGACGCTGGATGTGCCTTTATTTACCGACAACCGTCAGGACCAATGGCTGAACTCAGCTCAGTCAAATCGCGAAGCGATTAAAACCGATAAATTACTGTTGCTGCGTGAGCTGTCTGGTCAGGTTGAAAAAGAGGCCAGCCAGCTAAGGCGATTGTCTGAGCGTCAGACCTTGTATCGGGAGCAATTACTGCAACAAACACATGAACAGGCAGAAGCTGCACTTACCGCATACACCAATGATAACGGCGATTTTGCCGAGGTCGTGCGTGCTCGCATTGCCGAGCTTAATGCCAGAGTAGCGGCCAAACAAATTGACGTCGATGCCCTTAAAACCGTTGCCAGACTGAACTATTACCTCACCACCTATCAGCCAGGAGTGAATGATGAATAATACGCTGAAACTATTGCTAGCCGGCTTATCAGGGGGCGCGCTGAGCTATGCCCTGATGACGCTGACCGCCACTCCCTCTCATACCGCTGATGCAGAGGTCGATAGCAATAAGCCGCTCTACTGGGTGGCGCCAATGGACAGTAATTATCGCCGTGATAAACCCGGTAAGTCGCCAATGGGCATGGATCTGGTGCCTGTTTATGCCGAAAGTGAAGAGCAGGTGGCGGGGGCCGTCACCATTTCTCCTGAAGTGGTCAATAACCTGGGCGTGAGAACCGCTGCGGTTGAAGTGGGGCCGATGCACAGCACAATTTCGACGGTCGGTTACGTGCAATATGACGAAGACAAATTGGTACACATTCACCCGCGCGTCGATGGCTGGGTGGAAACCCTGTACATCAAAGCGGCCGGCGAGCCGGTGGAGCAGGGGCAGCCTTTGTATTCGCTCTATTCGCCACAGCTGGTGAATGCGCAGGAAGAATTTTTGATTGCGCTAAATCGTAACAATGCCACTCTGATCAAAGCGGCACGCGAGCGTTTAATGGCGCTGCAATTGTCGGCCGATTTTATCGCCAGTTTAGAGGCGCAGCGTCAGGTGCGTCAGACCATCACCTTCTATGCTCGCCAAAGCGGCGTGATAGCCGAGCTGAAGATCCGCGAAGGGTTTTATGTCAATCCGGGTAATACCCTGATGAGCATTGCCCAGCTGGATCAGGTCTGGGTAGAAGCCGAAGTATTCGAACGCGATACCGCGCTGGTGAAAGCCGGTCAGCCCGTTACCATGACGCTGGATTATCTGCCCGGTGAGCGCTGGCAGGGCAATGTAGATTATGTTTATCCAACCCTCAATGAAACCACCCGAACCCTGCGGGTACGTTTGAAGTTTGACAATGCAGCAGGGCAACTGAAACCTAACATGTTTGCTCAGGTGCAAATTCAGGCCGGCAGCAAAGCACAAGCCATGCAGGTGCCGAGCGAGGCGGTGATCCGCACCGGTAAGCAGGACAGAGTTGTTGTGGCGCTGGGCGACGGGCGCTTTAAATCTGTGGCCGTCAGTTTAGGTAGAGTAGGGTTGCAAAGCACTGAGATCCTCGATGGACTTCAGCAGGACGACCGGGTCGTCACCTCGGCTCATTTCCTGATTGATTCGGAGTCCAGCAAAAGCTCTGACTTTAAGCGTATGAGTGCGGATGCAAAACCAACTCAGGTCTGGATGGCCGGTATAGTAAACCACTATGAGGCGCAATCGGACGTGATCAACATAACCCATGATGCCGTGCCCGAGTGGGAATGGCCCGAAATGACCATGGACTTTCAACTTGCCGAGACGCTCGACAACAGTGCGCTAAAAACCGGCCAGTCGCTGCATTTTGAGGTCACCAAAACGGATACCGGGTATGAAATCACCACCATTCACATTATGGCTGAACCGACCTTGCCAACGGCGACCGTGGACGGCCACATCAAGGCAATAGACGCCGCCTCTCGTATCGCCACCATCCATCGCGGTGCCATTGAAAAATGGGGCCGGGCAGCGGCCACCATGGACTTTGTGATAGCCGAAGACATCGACCTGAGTGCGTTTAATGTGGGCGATCAGATCACCTTTACCTTTGAGGTGGGGGATGATTTTGTTGTGACCCGGATGCAGCATGGCGAGCAAGACTCAGCCATGTCTGAACATGCGCATCATTAAGCCAGGAGTATTATCATGATAGCAGCAATCATAACCTGGTCTTTGCACAATCGTGTACTGGTCCTGCTGAGCACGCTGATGCTGGTGGCGGGCGGCCTGTTTGCACTGAAGCAAACGCCGGTCGATGCCATTCCGGATCTATCGGATGTCCAGGTCATAGTCAAAACCAGTTATCCGGGCCAGTCGCCGCAGGTGGTCCAGGATCAGGTCACGTTTCCGCTTACTACCGCCATGTTGTCCGTCCCTGGCGCAACCACAGTGCGGGGTTACTCCTTCTATGGTGACTCCTATGTGTATGTGATCTTTGATGACGACACCGATCTTTACTGGGCGCGCAGCCGGGTGCTGGAGTATCTCAGCCAGGCGGCCAATTTACTGCCACCGACTGCCAAACCAGAGCTTGGACCGGATGCCACCGGGGTGGGCTGGGTGTATATCTATGCCCTGACGGATCGCTCGGGTAAGCACGACATCAGCCAGTTACGCAGTCTTCAGGACTGGTTTTTAAAATACGAGTTACAGACGGTACCAGGAGTCTCCGAAGTGGCTTCTGTGGGTGGTATGGTTAAGCAATATCAGGTGCAGGTTGACCCGGATAAACTGCGCGCCTATAACCTGCCCCTGAGTCATATTCAGCAGGCGCTGCAACGGGGTAACCAGGAAACTGGTGCGTCAGTCATCGAGATGGCAGAAGCCGAATATATGGTGACGGCCACCGGCTATATTCGTTCGGTCACCGACATTGCCCAGATCCCACTGGGCCTTAATGCACAGGGGACTGCACTGACCTTGGGTGATGTCGCGCAAATAACCATAGGCCCGCAAATGCGACGTGGCATTGCCGAGCTTAACGGCGAAGGTGAAGTGGTTGGCGGCGTGGTGGTCATGCGCTTTGGTGAAAATGCGCAACAGACCATTTCCGGTGTGAAAGCCAGGCTGGATGAGTTGAAGGCGTCCTTACCCGAAGGGGTTGAGGTGGTCACTGTGTATGACCGCAGCCAGCTGATCGAGCGGGCGGTTGATAACCTGTGGCAAAAATTGCTTGAAGAGCTTGTGGTGGTGGCCGTGATCTGTGCCGCCTTCCTGTTCCATTTACGCTCCTCGCTGGTGGCGGTGATCACTTTGCCGCTGGGGATCCTGGTGGCCTTTATTGTCATGTATTTTCAGGGGATCAATGCCAACATCATGTCACTTGGCGGGATTGCCATCGCCATCGGTGCGATGACCGATGGGGCAATCGTAATGATAGAAAACCTCCACAAGCACATGGAAAAGACCCCGCTGACCGATGACAATCGCTGGCAGGTTGTGGCAAAAGCCGCCACGGAAGTGGGGCCAGCCCTGTTCTTTAGCTTACTGATCATCACAGTGTCATTCCTGCCGGTGTTTATTCTCGAAGCGCAGGAAGGGCGCATGTTTGCGCCGCTGGCATATACTAAAACCTATGCCATGGCGGCAGCTGCCGGACTGGCAATTACCCTGGTGCCTGTGCTGATGGGCTACTTTATCCGTGGCAAAGTTACGCCGGAGCGCAAGAACCCACTCAACCGGCTGCTTATAGCCGCCTATATGCCGCTGCTGCGGCAGGTGATGCGTTTCCCCAAAGCTACGCTGCTGGCAGCGGTCGCGCTGACTGTGGTGGGCTTTTATCCGCTCAATAAAATCGGCAGCGAATTTATTCCGCCACTGGATGAAGGCGATCTGATGTATATGCCCACCACTTATCCGGGGATTTCCATCGGTAAAGCGCGTGAGCTGTTGCAGCAAACCGACAAACTGATTGCCACAGTGCCCGAGGTAGAGAATGTGTTTGGTAAAGTCGGCCGCGCCGAATCGGCCACCGATCCCGCGCCGCTGACCATGATTGAAACCTTTATTCAGCTTAAGCCACGCAGCGAATGGCGTGAGGGAATGACCACAGATAAGCTCAAAGCGGAACTGGATCGTCTGGTGAAGCTACCGGGTGTCAGTAATGCCTGGGTGATGCCCATCAAAACCCGTATCGATATGCTCGCGACGGGGATCAAAACGCCGGTCGGGGTTAAGATTGCGGGCCCGGATCTGGCCGTTATCGAATCGCTTGGCCAGCGCCTGGAAACCATTCTCAGCAAGGTGCCGGGCACGGCGTCTGTATATTCCGAGCGAGTTGCGGGCGGGCGTTATATTAAGGTGGATATTCGCCGCGGGCAGGCCAGTCGCTTCGGACTGAATATTGCCGATGTGCAGCAGGTGGTGGCCACCGCCATTGGTGGTATGAATGTCACTCAAACCGTTGAGGGGCAGGAGCGCTACCCGGTGAATTTACGTTATCCGCAGGATTATCGTAGCTCGCCCGAGCAGCTGGCACGGTTGCCAATAGTGACGCCCACCGGTCAGCGTATTGCACTTGGGGATGTGGCCGATGTGTACGTAGAAAGTGGCGCGCCGGGGATCAAAAGTGAGAACGCCCGCATCAATGGCTGGACCTTTGTCGACATAGACGGTGTGGACCTGGGCAGTTATGTTGAACAGGCGCGCAATGTGGTTGCCGAAGAGCTGGAATTACCCGCGGGGTACTCATTAAACTGGGCGGGTCAGTATGAATATATGCTCCGGGCCCAGGAAAAGCTCAGTTATGTACTACCGCTGACTTTGGCAATCATCATGTTGCTCCTATACCTTAACTTCCGTCGTTTTGGTGAGGTAGCGCTGATCCTGCTGACTCTGCCTATGGCCACTGTGGGCGGCCTGTGGCTGATGTATCTGCAGGGGTTTAACTTCTCCGTCGCCGTGGGGGTTGGCTTTATTGCACTGGCCGGTGTGGCGGTTGAGATTGGCGTGCTCATGCTGGTGTATCTGGAGCAGGCGTTTAAAGACTTGCAAAGCGAGGCCAGAGCACGACAGGTTGCCGTGAACGAGTCGCAATACATTGATGCTTTGCTGCATGGTGCCGCACTGCGCGTGCGCCCGGTGATGATGACCGTCGCGACGATCATCATTGGTTTGCTGCCCATTTTATATGGCACAGGCACTGGCTCTGAAATAATGAGCCGGATTGCCGCGCCTATGGTGGGGGGTATGCTCAGTGCGCTGGTATTAGCGTTACTGGTCTTGCCGGTGTGTTACAGCCTGATGAAAAAGCCCGCGCTGCAACGCTTTAACGTACAAATACAGCAATCACGATAACCTGGCTAGGTTGGGAAAGTCAGGCCATTGTTGACTTGAGTGGCCGCCACAAAGGCGTCAAAGGTACTGACTTTTCCCAACAGCGCCACTTTAGTGGCGTGCCATTCACGGCGCTGATAACCGCCAATATCCTGCCAGGCGGCCATCTCAGCGGCGCTGGGGTAATAGATGGTCGCGCCATTTCTGAGCAGGCCACGCTGGCAATAAAGCGCAGCCCGGCGGGCCATCGACAGATGCTGAGTAAAGGTTTTTTCCGCGCCTTCCCAAACGGCGATACGCAGTTTTCGTGGCAGAGAATTGAGCCACTGCTGATTGATCACCGATACCCAGCCATCCTGCACTGAGTTAATCATGGACACCGCGCCAATGTGCTGGTTGAGCCCGCCCGGGCCGTTATACAAGCCGGTGACTGAGGGATCCAGGGCATCAAAGCGTTTGCTGGCGGCCAACATCGCGGTTTTCTTCCATTCGACCTGGACCGGTGTTGTGCCGCAAAGTTGATAAAACTGCCTGAGCACCTGGCTGGCCGGGACACGAAAAACAATGTCGGTAATGTCACCGGGTGTTTTCAGCACTTTTCCGTACTGGCGGGTGGAAGTCGCGGTTCTGGCGCCCGGCAGATGGTGGAGTAAAATGGCCAGTTTGCCTTGTGCCAGGATCTTATCTGTGATCTGCTGTTGCCATAGCTTTGACGTGATAAGATTCAGATAGGGCTGGGATTGCGCAGCCCAAAATGGAATATTGAGAATATCGAGTTTAGGCACTATGGGTGACAGGTTAGAAACACTCAGCAGGGCACCCTGAATGGCGCCCCGGGAAACTTGTACAGCAAGTTCATGGCCCACACCTTGCTGGCCTTTATCGCGGATCTCCACACAGATCTTGCCATTAGAAAAGTCCTCAATATTGTGTTTCAACTGCTGATGCATGTGAGGAGAAGAAAGCCACAAGTCACTGTCGTAGGGAGAGGCGAAGATCAGGCGATGCCGAGCACCCGCGCAGCTTTGCTGTTGTGCAGACAAAGCGGGTAAGCCTGTTCCGAGCAGGGGCAACAGCACTGCACTTTGGCGTAAAAAAGTGCGTCGCTCAGGAAAGCTGGGCTTGTTACTCCGTTGAGTCTTCATCTCACTTGCATGCTATGTCAGGCAGATCAAACTTTAAACTGGGCCAAATCGTCAGCCAGCTGTCTGGCGTGTTGCGTAACGAGCTCAATCTGGCGCACAATGTTTTCAACCTCTTTGACCGTATCGCTGCTGACTGTGCTTAAAGAGACGACATTACGATCCATTTCCTCTGCGACAGTGGACTGCTGCTCCATGGCGGCGGCAATATTGTCAACGGCCTGAAGGACGTTTTCGCTGCTAAGAAGTGCGGCAGAGATCTGACTATCAACTTCTCGTATGTTTGACTGAACCTGTTCGGATAAGGTGCAGTTACTTTGCACCTGATCACAGGACAACTGCGCCTGCTGCTGTAGACCTTCCACGGTGGACTGGATTTCATTGATGGATTCCTGAGTACGATGGGCCAGGGCCCTGACTTCATCGGCAACGACGGCAAACCCCCGGCCTTGTTCGCCCGCTCGGGCAGCTTCAATGGCGGCATTCAGTGCTAACAAATTGGTTTGCTCGGCAATGGATTTGATCACATCGAGCACCCCTCCGATTTGATCGCTATTATCTTTTAGGCTCACAATCAGTTCGCCTGTGCCTGTCATTTTAGCATCCAGCTGGGTAATTCTATCAACTGACTGTTGCACCTGTTGTGTGGAGTGCTGCAATTTTTGTCTGGCATCGTGAGTGAACTGCACTGCCCGGTTTGCATTGTCGGCAATTTCTTTTATGCTGGCGGTGAGCTGGTTAATCGCGGTTGCGATCAACTCGGTTTGCTGATCCTGGCTGTGTAAACGTTCAGAAATAGAATCAGCTGAGGTATTTACTTCGCTGGAGCCAACCTTAACTTCTGACGCTGTTTTGATCACCCGACTGACCAGCTGACGAAAACTGGCCAAAAAGTGATTAAAGTGTCGGGTGATAAGACCTATTTCATCCTTGGCCCCTTCATCAATGTCTTGGGTGAGATCGCCGTTGCCCGATGCCAGTTCAGCAAAGGCCTGCTGCAAGACTTCACTGCGCTGTAAGACGATATGTTTAAACAGCCAGGTGAGTGTAATTGCTAACAGCAAGGCAATTATCAGAGTGGCTGCTATGATAGTGAGCCGCAGGCGAGTAGATTGTGCATAAATTCCTTCCAGAGGCTTAATGACCTCCAGCACACCACGGACATCGCCCAGCTGCCAGCCGGTTTTTGGGGTCAGTGGGTGGCTGTTGTGGCAGTTCACACAGCCCTCAGCCTGCATTGTATCCGCCACGGCCACACGCATAAAGGGCTTACCATTGATCTCTTGCGTGTCTATGTAGGTTGAACTGGGATCTTTATTCAGTGCCTGCCAGGCCTGACGCTGAAAATCATCCAGCTGGCGCGAAGCTCGATTTGGGAAAGGATAAGGACTGAATAACGAAAGCCGGGTGCCCTGACTTTCCAGCTCCTGACTCAATTCGTGGATCATAGTTGCAGGTAATGGCAGTCGTTGTGGATCGCTATGCTCGTAATGTGGCTGCATACCAAATGCTTTTGCTTTACTGATCACGTTGCGGGTGTAGTAGCTGCGTAGTGTCTTAAACTGCTGGGCGGTCAGCTGAGCATCAACAATGCCCGACTCTATCATTGCTTTCTCACTTAACGAAGGCAAGAGTATGGTCACGCTGAGCGTGAGTAGCACCAAAAGTAATAGAATAGGTAACAAAAATTTTTTCAACATAGGAACTCTCCCGCTATCTGGATATATTCCTTATGTAAACAGCGCGCAGTAAAGACCAGCTCAACTATCACTTAGGTATAGACCCAAAGTGCCAGAATTGACAGCAAAAACTGACCTTAGATGAGTCTGTTCTGTTAAACCGTTTGAGCGAATTGAATGGTCTAAGCTGTCTGCATATTTCGCGTCGAAAAGTGTTATTGAAATTTCGCCTAATAGTCACATTGTGGCTAAGCTTATGTTCATGTGTAAAGTTTCGAAGGAAGTCATTTGTGCAGTTAAAACAGTCGCTTTTGTTATTCAAAGTGGCCGCAATTGGTGCGGCGTTGATCATTGCGACGGTGAGTTGGTTTCTTTATCGGGAGCTGGACCACAGCAAGCAGCTCAATGATCACTTGTTTAAATTACAAACCCAGATCCAACGTTTATTGGATCAGGAAGAGCGGTTTGTGATTGAAAGGCAGAAAGCCTCGCTGCTCTCCATTGATGAATATCGCTATGCGTATCGGGATAGCTTCAATGAGCTGGTTGCTTTACTGATGACGGACCATCAGCATCTGGAGCTGTTGTTTAAACTCGATGAGCAGGTTAAGCGTTTTGCCGGGCTGTATGAGCAGCTGGCCTCGATGCAGGCATTGCTGGGCTACGACAAAAACGATGGTGTATATGGTGAATTCCGTAGTAAAGCTCACGCCTTGCAGGCACTGGCCAAAGCAGCACAAGATCCACAACTGGAGATCTTGCTACTGGAGCTGAGGCGACGAGAAAAAGACTTTCTACTCAGGCTCGACAGAAGTTACCTCAACCAGCATGGCGATCTGATTTTACAGGCCAAAAACCGCATCCGGACACAGTTTCCCGAGCGTGCAGAGGCTTTTCTGTTGACGCTGGAGCACTACCAGAATGGCTTTATCGTGTACACCAATGTCCTGAAAAAACAGGGGCTGGATCATAATCAGGGCGTACGAGGTGAGTTGGGTGAATTGAAACTGGCAATACGTGGCCATTTTACGATTGTGGCCAAACAGCTTTTCAGTGCCTATCAGGAGGAACAGCAGCAGTTGATCCTGATAAGTTTACTATCAATTGTACTGAGCAGCGGTTTTAGTCTGCTCCTTCTGTACTATCTTAACAGTCGTGTATCTGCGCAGGTCATGGCCATTGGCCGAGTGCTGGTCAGGGTAGCGAAGCATGAAGACTTTTCTTTGCGGGTCAATCTGAACAGTGAAGATGAAATTGCACAGATTGGTCATCATCTGGATGAGCTGCTGGACTTTATTGAGACCCTGATGGCACGGCTCAGTGCCGCCCAGCAGCGCTTAATTGAAGAAGCTAAGATGGCAAGCCTGAGTAATATGGTCAGTGGCTTTGCTCATGAATTGAATACCCCACTGGGGATTGCCATTACCAGCCAGTCGCATCTCAAAGCCCAGGTCGAAAACATGCGTCGCGATTTAGACAGTGGGCAGCTGAAAAAAACAACGCTGACTAATCTGATTGGGGAGGCCGAGTCAGCCTTGTTTTTACTCGAAAATAACCTACATCGTACCGCCTCTCTTATCGATGATTTTAAGAAGGTGTCGGCACAGCAACATTACGATACAGAAATGGAATTTGATCTGAAAACCCTGGTAGAAGGCGTTTTTGACTGTTATCGCAGTGATTTACCGGAAGATGAGTACAAAATCGAGATAGAAATACCGGATAACCTGATCCTCAGCAGCTATCCCAATGTGTTTAATCAGATCATTGGATACAGCCTGAATAACAGTATATTACATGGTAAACATCCGGACCGGCCACTGACTATCATTGTCTCGGCGCATATTGTGAATGACTATGTTCATTTTTATTTTAAAGATGATGGACAGGGTATTGATAAAGAGCTGCTCCCTGTAATTTTTGAGCCTTTTGTCACGTCGAAACGTCATTCGGGCGGCACTGGGCTGGGGCTGAGTATTATCTATAATCTGGTGACGCAAAAGCTTGGCGGGGAGATTAAAATACAGAGCCCCGCACATGGCGGGGCTTGTTTACACATTATTCTGGCAAACACTGCGTTTAAGATGGTGTCACCAGAACCATGTGATTAGGCTTTTTTGCTGGCAACCCATTCGTTCACGAACTGCTCCAGTACATTCAGAGGGACTGGGCCACTTTTCAGTACGACGTCGTGGAATTGACGGATGTCGAACTTGTCGCCCAGCTCTTTCTTAGCAGCTTCACGGAGTTCCACAATTTTTAGCATGCCAATCTTGTAAGCGGTTGCCTGAGAAGGGATCACGATGTGGCGTTCTACCATTTTAACAGCGTCTGACTTCGCGTTTGGCGTGTTGTTTACATAGTAATCAATGCCTTCCTGACGTGTCCACTTCATCGCATGGATACCTGTGTCTACGACCAGGCGGCAGGCACGCCATAGTTCCATTGCCAGGCGACCAAAGTCTGAATACGGGTCTTCATACAGGCCCATTTCTTTTGGTACCAGTTCAGAGTACAGTCCCCAGCCCTCAGTGTAGGCGGTATAGCGACCGAACTTACGGAACTTAGGCATGTTTTCTAGTTCCATTGCGATAGCGATTTGCATGTGGTGGCCTGGAATACCTTCGTGGTAAGCCAGTGCTTCCATCTGATAGGTTGGCATAGCTTCCATATCGTACAGGTTCGCATAGTAGATACCCGGGCGTGAACCATCCGGAGAAGGCTGTTGGTAAAAGGCCTTACCTGCTGATTTTTCACGGAAGGCTTCCACGCGCTTGACTATCATATCGGCTTTCGGCTTGACGATGAACAGTTCATCAAGGCGACCTTTCAGGTTGTCGATCATGGCAGTTGCATCGGCTAGGTATTTGGCTTTGCCCTCTTCAGTGTTCGGCAAGTAGAACTGCTTATCGGTGCGCATAAATTCCATAAAGGCTTTTAAGTCACCCTTAAAGCCGACTTTTTCCTTAATTTCACGCATTTCATCATGAATACGTGCAACCTCAGATAGACCAATTTTGTGGATCTCTGCGGCGGTTAAGTCTGTGGTGGTGGTGCGCGCCAGGGCGTTGTTAAAGTATTTCTCGCCATCAGGGAACTTCCAGGCACCATCGCGGGTATCCGCACGCTTCTCAAGCTGTTGCAGGTAACCAATCAACATGCTGTAGGCTGGCTTCACAGCCGTTTGCAGCGCTTCGGTGGCTTCACCGATCAGCGCTTGCTTGTCGTTGTCTGCAATGTCCAGCTCGTCGACTTTGCGTTTAAAGTCAGCCAGTAAGGTGGAGTCTTCACCCTCAACAAATGGCGCGCCCTTAATAATGTTCTTGCTTGATTCAATCACATGAGGGAAAACAAATTTGGGGGCAATGATCCCTTTATCTGCACGGATCTCAAGGTTTTTAACCAGTTGCTCAAAGACCGCAGGTATACCATTCAGACGTGAAATATAGGCTTGTGCATCTTTAACATCGGTGATCTGATGCTGGTTGATCAAAAATGCCGGTAGCATAGAGTGCGTACCATACATCTGGTTAACCGGGTAGTTATGGAAACGCCACTGGAAGTCGGCAATTTGATTTTCTAAGCCTTGCTTGAACAAGTCGTAACTGACCTGAGTTTGTGCATCCAGCTTACTGCGATCGATGGCTTGCAGGGCAATGAGATCTTGTTTCGTCAGTTCAAGATCTTCGAGTTGACGCGCTTCTGAATCATCATCCCACTTGTCGTAGTCTTGTTTGATACCCAGATAAGTTTGATAAACCGGGCTGCGCATCACACCGCGCATAAAAACTTCGTCAAAAAAAGCATTGGCCTTTTCTACTTCACTTTGTACCACTTGTTGTGTTGTTGCCGCCTTAGCGGTATTGGTTGGTTGCTCTGCTGTTTGCTGACAACCTGAGAGGAGCGCTGCTGCCACGGCTGCGGCAAGGAGTGTCATTTTACGCATGGGTTACCTTTTTTATTGTGTTCCACTTGGATTCGGGTGTTGGTGCAATATCACCAACAAAAATTGTCTACCGGCAGGTGTATTTTCATCTACCGATGAGCTTACCAGCCCAATCTTATCCTAAGAGCAGGTATCAGACGAACAATTCTAGCAGGTCATTCAGATATCTGTGGCCCTTAATTGTTACCAACCATGAATCACCCTGGTCTGTCAGCAGCTTTTGCTCAATCGCTCGGCTAATGGCTGGCTCAATATCGTTCAGTGACAAGCCGGTATAATCACAAAAATCCTGTTTAGTACAGGGGGAGTGTAAGCGCAAGCAGTTCATAAAAAACTCAAACGGGCGATCTGCGGGTGCCACCTGCCAACTGTCGTATAAGTAGGGCTTAGTGAGATCCATATAGCCGCGCGGGTGTTTGACCTTGACGGTACGCAGTATCTCATTGCTCTCTGGTTGAGTAATTTTGCCATGAGCGCCGCAGCCAATACCCAGATAATCGCCGAACTGCCAGTAATTCAGGTTGTGCCGGCACTGATAGCCATCTTTAGCATAGCCTGAGATCTCGTATTGTTGATAGCCGTGTTTGGCAAGCATTGCCTGGCCTTGCTCCTGAATGTCCCACAATACGTCATCCTGAGGTAATGTAGGTGGTTTAGAAGCAAATTGCGTGTTTGGCTCAATGGTAAGCTGATACCAGGATAAATGCGGTGGGTTCAGATCTATCACTTGTTGCAGGTCACTTAACGCATCTGCAACGGATTGGTTTGGCAAGCCGTGCATCAGGTCCATGTTAAAGCTATTAAGACCCGCGTCGTGCGCTTCTAAGGCGGCGTGGCGGGCTTCGTGTTCACCATGGATGCGGCCCAGTGCCTTAAGTTTATCCGCCTGTAAGCTCTGAACACCGATAGAGATACGATTGATACCGGCCGCTACATAGTGTTTAAAGCGATCGGTTTCCACCGTACCCGGGTTGGCTTCAAGGGTAATTTCTATACCATCAGCAAAGCCAATCAGGGCTTCAATGTCGCCCAGCAGTTGCGTGTACGCCGCGCCACTGAGCAGGCTGGGCGTGCCGCCACCAATAAAAATGCTATGCAGTTTACGGCCCTGCACCAGGTGTAAATCTGCGCGCAAGTCTGCGAGCAGGTGCTGAATATATTCCTGCTCGGGGATCTCGCCTTTCTGGCCATGGCTGTTAAAGTCACAATAAGGGCATTTTTGCACGCACCAGGGCACGTGAATATACAAACTTAACGGTGGGAGTTTCACAGCTGACCTTTAAAATGTGCCAACAATTGCTGTAAGGCCTGACCGCGGTGACTGACGGCATTTTTCTCTTCTTTGCTCAGTTGTGCTGAAGTGCACTGAGCTTGTTCAACCCAGAAAACCGGATCATAGCCGAAGCCCTGTAAACCTTGCTGGTCTTCGGTAATACGTCCTTCCCAGCTGGCCTGACAAATAACAGGGGTTGGGTCATCAGCGTGGCGCATATAGACGAGTACACACCAGAAACGGGCTGTACGCTCTGTTATATCAGTCAGGCTGGCCAGTAGTTTGTCTATATTGTCCTGATCGCTGGCACCCGGACCGGCGAAACGTGCAGAATAAACACCCGGTGCGCCCTTGAGCGCATCAACTTCCAGACCTGAATCGTCAGCGATGGCCGGCAACCCTGTGACTTTAGCCGCATGTCTCGCTTTAATAATGGCATTTTCCACAAACGTGGTGCCGGTTTCTGCGACATCACCGACATTAAATTGGCTTTGTGGCAGGATGTCGATGTTCAGGTCTTTAAGCATACCGCCAAGTTCGGCGACTTTGCCCTGGTTGCCGGTGGCAAGAACAATTTGTCTGGTCATATTAATCTATATAAAATTTTTGCTGAAATTTAAGTACGTGTTGGGTGTTGCCCTGACGGACTGTGACTTCAAAACGATAGGTATCTTCATGATCCACATCCATCTGTGCCAGGTAATACACGGCATCGCCCTCAACCACTTCTTTAAAGGTCAAGTTGGTCTTGGTGCCGATCAAATTGCGTGCATGGCCGGTTAATGTGGCACGCTGTGCTGTGTTGTTCGCATCGTCAGCCAGCACGGAAATATTGATAATGGCTTTGCTGTTACTACGGGTTAAGCCGTATGCGCTGGCGATGGTTGGCTGAATAAAAGTCGACGGAAAGGCGATATAATGTACCTGCCAATCTCCCAGTTGCTTATACTGTCCACCTTGTGTGTTGGCGGCGTTCGCAGGCTGAGCTAGCAGCAGTACAGCCAGCAAAGACATCAGTGTAAATAAAGTTTTCATCATGAATTCTCCAAATGCTTAACGTAATAAGTCCATTACTAAAATTTGCAAAAACTGCATGCCGATCAGCAGCACTAAAATAGACAGATCCAGTCCACCCAGTGGCGGAATAACTTTACGAATAGGGCGCAACATAGGTTCAGTAAGTTGGTCAAAGACCGCTGCGATTGGATTGTAACCTTGTGCTACCCAGCTGAGAATAGCCCGGATAATTAAAATCCAAAATACCAGCGAAAAGGCTTCTTTGACCACAGTCAGTGCACCTGAAATGGCTGCTCCCATGGCATCCCAGTATCCACCAAACATCAGCATCAGGACTGACATCTTGGCAAAGCCGACCAGCAGTGCCAATATCAGCGACGCCAGATCCAACCCCCCAAACCCGGGAATGAGTTTACGCAGTGGGTTCACAGCGAACGAAGTCGCTTTAATCACGGCCTGGCTCAGTGGGTTATAAAAGTCTGCTTTAACCAATTGTAACCAGAAACGCAGTAGTACGACCATCAAAAACAGGTCAAAAATAATCCCTACCAAAAATTGCATGGCGTTCATTGTGTGTCCTCTAAATTTGTTGTTCCATTTCCTGTGCCCGGGCAATGCAGGCATCCATGGCGTCAGCCACGGTTTGTGGTAACTGGTTTGCTTTTAAATGTTCAACGGCTGCATGGGTGGTACCGCCTTTGGAGGTGACGTTCGCACGCAACTGCGCAATACTGATATCCTGCTGAGACAGTGCCATTTCCGCGGCACCCAGTGCGGTCTGTTGTACCAGCGCACGCGCTTGTTCTGGTGAGAAGCCCAGCGCGATGGCCTTTTCTTCAATGGCTTCCATGAACAAGAAAAAGTAAGCGGGAGAAGAACCCGTGACGGCAATCACATCGTTAATCTGCGACTCTTCTTCCAGCCAGATGGCGATGCCTGTTGATGAAAAGACCTGTTCAATATAGGCTTTTTCTTCCTCATTGATGTCTGCGGCAAACAGACCAGAAACGCCACGTCCAAGTAGGGACGGTGTGTTAGGCATACAGCGCACTAATTTGACATCCTGTGCCAGCATCTCACGCAGGCGCTTAACGGTGATCCCCGCGGCAACAGAAACAAACAACTTGTTGCTGATATCCAGCCCGGCATCCACAAAGGTTTGACATAATTCAGCCATCATCTGTGGCTTTACAGACAACACGATCACATCAGCCTGCTGCACTGCCTTGAGGTTATCCTGCTCGGTACGCACCCCGAAATCGGCATGGGCCTTAGCCAGCTTCTCAGCGTTGCGATTGGTTGCAATGATACTCTGTGGGGCAAATCCGTTTTTGATCATGCCACCTATGATGGCATAGCTCATGTTACCTGTGCCGATAAATGCAATCGTTTTATTAGCCATTGGGAGTGTGTCACCTTATTGTCGTTTGCCAAAAATGTCCGTGCCGATGCGCACCATGGTCGCGCCACCCTGAATGGCCATTTCCAGATCGCCACTCATACCCATCGACAAAGTATCCAGCTGTTTATATTGAGCCTTTAGTCTATCAAAGCAAGCCTTCATTTGGCTAAAATATTCCAGCTGTTGCTGTGTGTCATCGGTTTGTGCGGTGATTGTCATCAATCCGCGCAGCTCCAGCTGGTGCGCGCCATCAACATAAGCGGCCAACTCGTCCAGTTCATGCGCAGTGCACCCGGACTTTTGCTCGTCGTTACTGATGTTCACCTGGATAAGCACCTTGAGTGGCATCAGGTTAGTAGGCCTTTGTTCATTCAGGCGGCGGGCGATCTTGAGGCGATCGACACTTTGTACCCAGGAAAAATGCTCGGCTATCTGGCGTGATTTATTCGACTGAATGGGGCCAATGAAATGCCATTCGATGTCCTTTTGCTTGTCGAAGTGACGCACCTTGTCGACGGCTTCTTGCACATAGGACTCACCAAATAATCGCTGACCAGCAGCGTAAGCTTGTTCTATAAGTGCGATCGGTTTGGTTTTTGACACGGCCAGCAAAGCGACCTCCTGATCGGTGGCATACTTTTGCTGCGCTTTTGCTATGCGATCATAGGCGTTGTTCAGCCGTTCTGCTATTGTAACCATATTATTATTTGCTCGTTGTGGAGTCTAAGATGGATATTACTGAATTATTGGCCTTTAGTGTGCAACACAAAGCATCGGATTTACACCTTTCATCGGGTGTTTCTCCGATGATCCGCGTTGATGGCGATGTGCGCCGGGTAAACATTCCTGCACTGGAAGCGAAGGACGTTAACAGCCTCGTTTACGATATTATGAATGATAACCAGCGCAAGGACTATGAGCAAAATCTTGAGGTAGATTTCTCTTTCGAAGTGCCAAACCTGGCACGTTTTCGTGTCAATGCGTTTAATGCCAGTCGCGGGCCTGCGGCAGTATTTAGGACCATTCCCAGTTCGGTTTTGACTTTAGAAGATCTCGGTGCCCCCGAAATTTTCCGCAAAATTTCCGATTGCCCGCGTGGCTTAGTGTTGGTCACGGGTCCTACCGGGTCTGGTAAATCAACAACCCTGGCTGCCATGGTGGATTATATTAACAGCAACAAGCACCACCACATTCTGACTATCGAAGATCCTATCGAATTTGTGCACGATAACAAACTGAGTTTGATTAACCAGCGTGAAGTGCACCGTGATACGCATAGCTTTAATGCTGCGCTGCGTAGCGCATTGCGTGAAGATCCAGACGTGATCCTGGTGGGGGAGCTACGTGATCTGGAAACCATTCGCCTGGCCATGACCGCAGCCGAAACCGGTCACCTGGTATTTGGCACGTTGCATACCACCTCAGCGCCTAAGACCATTGACCGTATTATTGACGTTTTCCCGGGTGAGGAAAAAGACATGGTGCGCTCTATGCTTTCAGAGTCTCTGCAGGCGGTTATTTCACAAACCCTGGTGAAGAAAGTCGGTGGCGGCCGGGTTGCCGCACATGAGATCATGATGGGGATCCCGGCTATCCGGAACCTGATCCGCGAAGATAAAATCGCGCAAATGTACTCATCCATTCAGACCGGTGCGATGCACGGGATGCAGACCATGGATCAATGTCTCACCAATCTGGTAAACCGCGGCCTGATCACTAACCAGGATGCGCAGGCGAAAGCCCATGATAAAAACCAGTTTGGTACTTCATATTAAACCCGGGAGGTCGTGATGGAGCTTGTACATTACTTGCAAACGATGAAGGACAAAGGGGCATCGGATTTGTTTGTGTCTGCTGGTTTACCTGTGAGTGCCAAAATTGATGGTGAACTGCGGGCGTTGGACGATGATGTGCTGGATGCTGAGGCGTCACTCGTCATGGTTGAGTCGGCCATGAGCGAAAAGCAAAAACAGCAATTTCATGGTGAAAAAGAATGTAACTTTGCGGTGGCGAATGAGATTGGCCGCTTTAGGGTATCGGCGTTCTGGCAGCGGGACTGTGCGGGGATGGTGATCCGTCGTATTGTCACGGATATCCCTGAAGTGACCGACTTAGGCCTGCCTTCGGTACTGACCGATGTGATCATGTCTAAACGTGGTCTGGTGCTATTTGTCGGCGGTACTGGCACCGGTAAGTCGACCTCACTCGCGGCCCTGTTGGGGTATCGTAATCGCAACCAGCGCGGTCATATTTTAACCATAGAAGATCCGATTGAATTTGTTCACCAGCATCGTAAAAGTATCATCACTCAGCGTGAAGTTGGGCTGGATACGGAAAGCTTTGAATCGGCACTGAAAAGCTCGTTGCGTCAGGCACCAGATGTGATCCTGATCGGTGAGATCCGCTCTCGTGAGACCATGGAGTATGCGCTGAGCTTTGCCGAAACCGGCCATCTGTGTGTTGCGACTTTGCACGCCAATAATGCCAACCAGGCCATTGACCGTATTATGCACCTGGTACCAAAAGAGAAGCACGACAAACTGAAATACGATCTGGCGCTCAACCTCAGAGCCATTGTGGCGCAGCAGCTGGTACCGTCGGCCAAAGGGGAAGGGCGTGTGGCGGCCATTGAGGTGATGCTCAACTCTCCTATGGTGGCAGAGCTGATTAAAAAAGGCGACATTGGTTCGATTAAAGAGACCATGTCTAAGTCTAAAGAGATGGGGATGCAAACTTTTGATCAGGCGTTATTTGATTTATACAAACAACAAAGGATCAACTATGCCGATGCGTTGCACCATGCCGACTCACCGAATGATCTGCGCCTAATGATAAAACTGCAGAACAACGAGCAAAAAGGCGCTGGCTTTTTGCAAGGGGTGACTGTTGACGGCCTGGATGATAAAAAACGTTAACAGGGCGCTGCGCACGGCGCTAATATGCCTGTGCTGCCTGGTGGTCAGCCCCGCTGCGCTGGCAGCGAGGATTGCTGCTGAGCAGCCGGCCAGCGACAATGTGGTAGATATGTTTATCCGCGACGATGTCTATGCCGACTACCTGCGCTTTTTGAATGGTCGCGAACCTCTTGAAGTGACTCAGTTCTCGGGCAACTATGTGCGCAGAGATGTGGTAGATATGGTGCTGGCGCAACAAGCACTGGCTCTGGGTGGCTTCAGAAAAGTTTTCACCTACCGGCCTGGTAATGTCAGTTTTCGCCACTCTAATCTGCTCGAACAGGGTAAGCTGCTGCTGAGCTTCGACAGTTACTGGCTCGAAGATGCTCAAGCCAAAGCCGATAAACTGTTTATCAGTGATGCGGTGATCCGTCGGGGTGAGTATTTTGCCGGCATTTTCTATGCCCCGGAGAATCTGGCGGTAGCACGCATCACCCGATTAGATGAATTGCGTGAGTTGAGTGCGGTGTCCACCAGTCGTTGGCGAACAGACTGGCAAACGCTGAACAGTCTGGGCCTTAAGCACTTGATGAATGAACCCGTCTGGGCATCGCAGGCCCAAATGGTCAACCGGCAATGGGTCGACTTTATGCTCATGCCGCTGATGCCGAGCCTGGATAATGAGTTCAGGCTGGATGATATCTTTTTGGTGGCACACCCCAACTTAGTGGTGCAGTTTGATGGCAGTCGCCATTTTGTGGTGTCGCGACTGCATCCCGATGGGGAAAGAGCATTTAAGGCATTACAAAGCGGCTTAAAGCAACTCAGGGCGCAAGGTATGATCCGTCAGGCTTATGAGCAGGCCGGATTTATCCCCGACCAGCGGCGCTATCGGGTGCTCAACCCCATTGCGCCTCAAAAAAGCTCTCCAGAATGATAATGGCAGACATACCATCAATCTTATCTTTGGCCAAAGAGCGGTAGCCGCCTTGCTCAAATAACCGGGCTTTGGCATCTGCCGTCGTCAGACGTTCGTCCTGAGTTTCGACCGGTAAGCGAAACTGGTTGTGTAGTCGGTTGGCGAATTTTTTGGCGCGAAAGGTCAGATCCTGATGCGAACCATCCATATTCAGTGGCAGCCCAACCACCAACAGGTCGGGTTTCCACTGCTCGATATACGGGGCGATATCCTGCCAGTCGGGAATACCATCACGGGCTTTAACTGCGCCCAGGCTGCTGGCTGTGCCCGTCATTTCCTGTCCTACGGCCAGGCCGATGCTGCGGGTGCCAAAATCAAAGCCAATGACTGTACGCTGGCCAGGGGCTGTTTTTTCGTTATTGCTCATGGTGTATGTCTCAATTAATCACAGGCCGTCGCCAACAGGTTAAGTGGCAACAGGCTGTTAACTGGGGTAGTGTGGTTCAGGCGTGGCCCGCCTCGGTGCTCAGCTGGCCGGCGTCAATGCCAAGCATTTCTACCGCTTTTTCCCAGCGTTTTTCCGGTGGTGTATTAAAAATAATGGCCGGGTCGGCTTCTATGATCAGCCAGGAGTTTTCCAGGATCTCTTTTTCCAGCTGCCCTTGTTCCCACCCTGAATAGCCCAGCGTAATGATAAATGCATCCGGACAATTGTGTGAGGTCAGTGACGCCAACACATCTTTGGAGGTGGTGATCATGATGTCTGAACTGAGTTCACGGCTGGATGCATAACCGGGTTTGGGCGTGTGCAGTACAAAGCCTCGGTCAGTATGGACTGGTCCACCGGCAAACACAGATTGGCGAGCAGCTGTACTGGATTTATCATTGTCTATCTCTATCTGGTCAAGCAGCTCACCCACAGTGACATTAATAGGGTGATTGACGACCAGGCCCATTGCGCCTTCTTCGTTGTGCTCACAAATGTAGGTGACCGTGTGCTTAAAGAAGGGATCTTGCAGGTTTGGCATGGCGACCAAAAAATGATTTGCGAGTGATTGCATAGCGAGACCCCCTTTTAATTATTCTTTAGTATGGTCGAGTTTTGCCGCAATGGCATCAAAAAACTTGTCCATAATAGAAATATCAAACGCAGCTTCGATTTCTTTCACACAGGTAGGTGCAGTGACATTAATCTCAGTCAGTTTGTCGCCGATGATGTCCAGGCCAACAAAAATCAACCCTTTTTCTTTTAAAACCGGTGCAACGGCTTCAGCTATTTTGCGGTCGCTGTCACTGATTGGGCGTGCTTCACCTCGGCCACCTGCAGCCAGATTGCCTCGTGTTTCGCCCCCTTGCGGAATACGTGCCAAACAGTAGGGCATGACTTCACCATCGACGACCAGTACGCGTTTGTCACCGTCTTTAATCGCAGGGATATAATTTTGCGCCATGGCAAAACGACTGCCGTGCTCGGTAAGGGTTTCGCAGATCACACCAATGTTAGGGTCATCGTGAGTGACCCGGAAAATCGAGGCGCCACCCATACCGTCCAGCGGCTTGAGAATGATATCGCCATGCTTTGCCAGAAATTCACGGATCTGCGATGCTGAGCGCGTGACTAAGGTATCTGGCGTGTGTTCACTGAACCAGGCTGTAAACAGTTTTTCATTGGCATCACGCAGGCTTTGTGGTTTGTTGATCACTAAAGTACCAGCTTGCTCAGCGCGCTCCAGTATGTAAGTCGCGTAAATATATTCGGTATCAAACGGCGGATCTTTACGCATCAGGATCACGTCCAGATCGCTTAGTGCAATGTCGTCTTTGTCGGCCAGCTCATACCAGTGATTGACATCGTCAAACACGGTTGCTTTGGCGGCGGTGGCCCGGGCTTCACCCTGGTACAAGTACAAATCCTGCATTTCCATGTAGTAAAGCTCATATCCACGTGCCTGTGCTGCCAGCATCATGGCGAAGCCAGTATCTTTTTTGATATTAAAGCCACTGATTGGATCTGAGATGATCCCGAGTTTCGCTGCCATTGGGGTAACCTTATGTAAAGTGAATCAATTCAACTGCTAAGTACTTGGATAGGATATAAGGGCGAAACTGGTTTTTTAAAGGGCCAGATCACCAAACTCAAGTTGCAATGCGCTGAGTACAGTGAGGGCGGCGGTTTCAGTGCGCAGTACGCGTGGGCCGAGGCGAATATCAATAAACCCTTGCTGTGCTGTGGCGGCCATTTCCTCATCAGTAAAGCCCCCTTCAGGGCCGACTAAGAAACGAACGCCCTGCTCTGGCTGTGGCAGGGTTTTAATTGAATGTTCGGCTCTTGGGTGCAGTGTCAGCTTAAGTGCCTTGCTACTTTGTGCCAGCCACTCATCAATTGAAATTGGTGGATGGATGGTCGTAATGGTATTGCGACCAGATTGCTCGGCGGCTGCGATGGCGATTTTTTGCCATTGCTGATGTTTCTTTGCCAGCCGCTCACCGCTGAGTTTCACACCACAGCGGGTGGTAAATAAAGGAGTGATCTCGGTGATCCCCAGTTCCACAGATTTCTGAATAGTAAAGTCCATTTTATCACCTCGCGAGATCCCCTGACCGAGGTGAATAGACAGCGGTGATTCAACCTGTTTATCAATATACTGCTCAGGCGTTACCCGTACTTTCTTTTTACTGACCTCACAGATAGAAGCCAGATATTCTCCGCCCTGGCCATTGAACAGACTGAGCTGATCCCCTTCGCCCATACGCAGTACACGGGCAACGTGCCCGGCAGCATCATCGCCAAGGTCAATCGCTTCACCAATCACTAGGTCTGAAGGCTGATAAATATGAGGTATGCGCATGGTGGACTATTCCGCTGTTAAATAGCCGTAATGGTAAGGGGTTATGTACGGTGAGTCCAGCATCTATTCGGCTTTGTCAGTGTGATGCTGGGCAAAGTCGAGTACTGAATCCTGTGTCGTAGCTGAGACCGTAGAGTGACAGGTCAGGTGATTGTTATTAAAGGGGTCTCGTAGTGGGTGATAGACATATCCCCGGTCACTTTGTTCAACGGTGATACGCTGGCGGTGGAGTGAATTAAAGATAAAGCGCTGGGTTTCGTCCGCAAGGTGGTAGTCGAGCGCGTAGATCAGCACGCCCTTCACTTTGTGATGTTCGTGCAGGTATGAGGCCAACTCCGAGACGCTGATTTCATTGGCAAAGTCACAGTAGCAATAGTCTTTGACCTGCTCCTGAAACATCATTTTCAGCATCTGTTTGGTGTTGTCACCGGCAATTAATAACTCACTGGGCAGATCAGGGCGCTGCGCTTTAAGGTGCGCAGCAAACTCTCTGCTGAACTCCCAGTTGCTGTCGACCAGCAAAAAGTTTTCTAGGTTTAAACGCACTAACAAGCCTGGTTACATTGAGAACATGTTAATAAGTAAATAGCCTATTGCGCAGAAAACAGCAAACTCCAGACAGGCAATACCGATATTATCCTGGTGGTCAACTTCCAGCCCGATGTCCACTCTGGGTAACGCCAGCTGGAGTAATAAATGGCTGATCCCATAAAGCAGCAACCACATCACGCCACAGTGCATCACAATTACAAAGAGGTTTTCAACGACTTTGGCACCATGATAAGGCGCACTGTGCAGGCCTGCATAAATGGCCAGCGCCAGGCCAATACTCTTACCGGCATAGCGGATCCCAATGGAGGTGTTGGCGAGGTTAAAGTTCTGTTGTAACGATGCGCCCTGGTTGTAGCGAGCAAAGCGCCACTCACGGATTTTACTGTCCAGTGCGCACATTAACTGCACCACCATAAAGCTGAGTGTCACAACCAGTAAGTTGCCAAAGCCCTGCGGGTGGATCCAATGATACAGCCCCAGTACCAAAATGGTGTTGCCGACCAGCATGCCCGAGTCCACTACTGCGGCGCAGACGTTTTGCTTCAATATTGCTTGCTCCTCATTGAACTGATAGAGGATCCATTTACGGTGGATATGCTGGCCAAAATAAATAAACACCAGGATCAGCAGCAAAATAATGCCACTACGTAGCGACTCTGCCTGTAATACCATCATGCCAGTGTCATTGAGAACATAAGCACAACAGATCACCAGCACAGCCAGATGCGTGGCGTAGCTGATCCCCAGAGCAAAGTTGTCCCGCTTGGCCAGTTCATCCTCCAGCATCTGTCTGGCACTAAACTGAACATATAAACGCAGAGCAATGGTGAACAGACAGATCACGACAAAACTCACTAAGATGGCGAAAAAGTTGATATTGGCTAAAGACAAATAACTCATGCTAAGTGTAAGGTGGTGGCAATTAAGTTTACTATAACACCGCTTTTTGCAATTGCACTGGAGATTTTTCTATGGATTTCGGTGGCTTGCCCCAGGCACTTGGGCAGCTGGCAGTAGCACGCTGTCAGGCATTGTTTGCCCAGCACACAAGTAACCCAGCCGTGCTCAGGCTACTTGGACTGAGTGATTTTGCGTATCGTATCTTACAGCGTCATCCAGACTGGATTGAGTGGTTGCTGGATAACGAACAAATGCAACAAAGAGCTTGTCCTGTTCCTCTTGAGGAACCGCTCGTAGAGCTGGATGAAGCCAGCTGCTTCAGACAGCTGCGTGAGTATCGCAAGCGCTATTGGCTCAAGCTAATGTGGCTTGATCTGGTTGAGGGCAATCCGATTGCCGACAGCATTGCATATCAGTCGCGCCTCAGCGAAACACTGATTGACTGGGCCAACCGCTGGGCACACATCAGCGTGGCCAAAAGCAATGGCCAGGTGTGTGATGAACATCAGAACCCAGTGCCCATGTTGGTGCTGGGGATGGGTAAACTGGGTGGAGGGGAGCTGAATTTCTCCTCGGACATTGATCTGATCTTTACCTATCCGTTTGCCAAGTCCACCGAAGGCGGACGTCGCAGTATCGAAGCGCAGGTGTTTTATACCAAAGTGGCGCAAAAGCTCATTGCTGCACTCGATCAATGTACTGCCGATGGCCAGGTATTTCGCGTAGATATGCGTTTGCGTCCTTTTGGTGACAGCGGTCCGCTGGTGATGAGTTTTGCTGCTATGGAAGACTATTATCAGGATCAGGGTCGGGAGTGGGAGCGTTACGCTATGCTCAAAGCGCGTCTGCTGGGTGAAGAAAATCGTTACTGGTGCGAATTTAAAGCCCTGATCCGCCCCTTTGTTTTTCGTCGTTATATCGATTTCTCTGTGATTGAATCGTTGCGAAAAATGAAGCATATGATCGCTCAGGAGGTGAGGCGCAAAGGACTGACGAATAACATTAAGCTGGGGGCCGGCGGGATCCGTGAAGTGGAATTTATCGTTCAGGCGTTGCAGATGATCCGCGGTGGCCGTGAACCGGAATTACAAACGCCGTCATTGCTGTCGGCCCTGGCACAGCTCCAAAGCCTGTCCTTGATCCCCGCGGAAGTGGGCGAGGTGCTGTCTCAGCAATATCTGTTACTGCGCCGTACTGAGCAGTATTTACAGGCGTTTGATGACTGTCAGACGCAAACTCTGCCAGACGATGAAGTGGGACAGTTGCGTCTGACAGTGTTGCTGGATTGCACCCGGTATAGTGATGTGCTATCCGTGTTGGAGCAGGCTCAAGGGGCGGTACGGGCTGAATTTACTCAGGTCATCGGGGAGGAGCCCGAGCTTGGCGAGGCGTTGGCACCGGAATATGTGTCTGCCTGGGAGCAGCGCGACATCAGTTATCTTGAATCTCCATTACCGGAAGCGGTTAGTGCAGCCTGGCAACAGTCCCTTGAACAATTTTACCTGGGACTGAGCAAAACGCAGATGGGCACACGCGGCAGGGATGTGCTGGATAAACTGATGCCGGCCTTACTGAGTGAAATTACGCGTACTCCGGTTGCTGAAATTCTGGAGCGGGTGCTAAAGGTGATACTGAAAATTGCCTCGCGCACCGCGTACCTCGAATTATTATTTGAAAACCGCGGAGCATTGCAACAACTGATCAAGTTATGCGCACACAGTGTCTGGATAGCAGATCAGGTGGCCCGCTATCCCATCTTACTGGATGAACTGATCGATCCGGCGGTACTTTATCAGCCGCTGCCGCTGAGCGCTTATTACAGCGAAGTTCAGCAGTATTTTTTACGTATCGACAGCGAAGATCTGGAGTTGCAGATGGAAGCGCTGCGTCAGTTTAAGCAGACTCAGGCACTGCGCATTGCTGCGGCAGATGCCACTGGGGTGCTGGATATTATGAAAGTCAGTGATCATCTGACCGCACTGGCGGAAGCCATTATTGCCAAGGCGGTTGATATTGCCTGGCAGCAAATGGTGAGCCGCTATGGTGCACCTGAAGGGGCCGATGTTGAGCACAAAGGCTTTGCCGTGGTGGCCTATGGCAAAGCTGGCGGACTGGAACTGGGATATAACTCAGATCTTGACCTGGTGTTTGTTCACAATCGCGACGGCAACAGTGTCACCACAGGGGATAAGTCGATTTCAGCGCGTCAGTTTTACCTGAAGCTGGCCCAGCGGCTAATGCACTTATTCAATACCCGAACCAATTCAGGCATTCTTTATGAACTGGATACCCGGCTGAGGCCGGAAGGTAATTCGGGGCTGCTGGCGATTAATATCGAGAGTTTTTATCAGTATCAGCAGCAGCAAGCCTGGACCTGGGAACATCAGGCATTGGTGCGCTCACGCATGGTATTGGGTGAGCCCGAATTGATCGCGCGTTTTAACGCTATTCGTAATGAGATACTCTGCCAGCGCCGTGAAAGTGCATCGCTGTGCGAAGACATCGTAGCGATGCGAGAAAAAATGCGGGGACACCTGGATAAGAGCAATGAGATTGAATTGGATTTGAAACAGGGTGTTGGGGGGATGACGGACATTGAGTTTATTGCACAGTATCTGGTGCTTAATTACGCGCATGCCCATCCTGAGCTGGCGCGATTCCCCGATAATATTCGTATCTTTGAGATGGCTTATCATGCCGGGGTGATTGACAAGGCTACACAATCGGTCCTGACTCAGGCGTATTGTGAGTTCCGCGATCGTTATCATCTGCACAGTCTCAACGCAGGAGGGCGCAGTGTGGCGATGCATGAAGTGGCAGAATTAGTGGACTCAGTGAAGGTTGCTTGGCGGCATTTACTGGGGTAAATTGAGCCGGAGAGAATGCGCTTTCTCCGGCCTGAAGGTTTACTTGGTCAAGCGGCGGCAGTTTTCGCGTACAAAGCGAGAGGGTTTTTGGGTGATGATCGCAGCGCGCTGACGATGGCAAAAGAAAGTAAATACTTCGAACTCAAAATCATCATTGATGGCGGTGCCAACCTGATACAGAGTAGAGACAAAATTGGTATCAACGCGGAAGTTGTGTTTCACCACATAGTCTTTGTCCAGATACCAGAACAGCTCGATGTCTTCTTGCTTGGCATAGTTGCTCATGACGCTACGCAGGGTTTCACCGCTGTCAAAGCGTCGAGGCTGGATTTCACCGGTCCAGCGCTGTGGCGCGGGTTTGACCACCAGGCCGCGCTGCGCAATGGCATCATCTAGCGGATAGGTTGGTTTGCCCAGATCAAGCACGTATTTTTCCCGCTCGGTGTTACGCTCAGTGTAATTACGCTTGAACCCTTCGTAAAATTGAGTGAACCCCCGAGCGGCGGCATTGGTGGTATCACGAAATTCCATTGACGGGATATTGCCATACAAAAAGTAATACGCGGCCCATACCAATAACACACCTAACGACAGGTGTTTGGTCCAGAACCACAGGTTCGATAAGCGTTTTGAACGTTTTTTAGCCATACTATCACGACACACTTTATACTAACGGTTACTCATAATACGATGGTGCATTTTCATCCGGGCGCGTTTTGAAGCGTCGGTGCAGCCACATGTATTGTTCCGGGGCTTGCTCTATAGCCAGCTCCATTCGCTGATTGACCCGGGTGACATCGGTACATGGATCGCCACTTGGAAAGTCTGCCAGCGCTGGTTGGATCTCAATGTGGTATTGACCCTGCTCATCTCGGATGCCATGTAAGCTTAATGTCTCACAATTTTTGCTTCCTGCAAAGAGCAGTGTCCCGGTTGTAGATGCAGCATCGGGTACCGCAAAGAACGGTGCAAATTCGCAGCGGTTGCGGCCATAGTCCTGATCGGGCAGGTAATAACAGAGTTTTTTGTGCTTCAGTGCCTGCAACAGACCTTTGACATCGCGTTTTCCAATCAGGTACTCATTGGACCGCAATCGGCCTTTGGTCATAAAGTATTCCATCAATGGGTTGTTATGTGGGCGATAAAACCCGATCCCCATTTGCGCAGTACCCAGCACTCTGCTTAGCATCTCCAGGTGCAGCATGTGTGGTACCAGCAGGAGCACACCTTTGCCACTGGCCTGTGCCTGCGTAATGTGCTCTATGCCTTTTACTGAGCCGACGACCCGATTCAGTCGCCATTGTGGCCACCACCAGGCCATTGAGGTTTCGAAGGTGGCGATGCCCGTGTTTTCCATGTTTTTCAGTACCATATCGGCACGTTGCTGCGCATCCATGGCGGGAAAGCACAAGCGTAAATTGACATCAGCAATACGCCGGCGTTTTTTTAACAGGCGGTGCACCAGGCGCCCGAGCATCTTTCCCAGCCATAGCTGAATACCTTGCGGTAACCAGGACAGGGCGTAGAGAAAAAAAACACTCAGCCAGGTTGGCCAGAACTTGGGGGCTAAAAATGCCAGCTTAAAGGTGGGGTTGTTAACCAAAGGTGCACTCTCGTTCAAACTTCAAAGGGTTAGTTTAGCGATATCGGCTGGGCAGCTCAAGAGAGCGGTGATGAGCGCAGACCTCATTTTACTGATCCGGCGGGGTAAATTACAGGCAGAAAAAAACCGGTTTGCACCGGTTTTTTGTTCGAGCGAAATAATGGTTAGCCTGCGATCAGGCCTTTGTTGATGGCTTCCAGGTCGCTGCGGTTCAGTGAGCCAGCCGCTTGTTTCAGCTTCAGCGTCGACAAGACATACTGATAACGCAGGTTTGCCAGGTTACGCTTCGCGCTGTACAGGTTACGGGTGCTTACCAGCACGTCAACAATGGTACGAGTACCCACTTCAAAGCCCGCTTCTGTGGCCTGTAAGGCACTCTCTGCAGAGACAACCGCTTGCTCCAGTGCACGATAGGTTGCCACATCAGACATCACCTGGTTGTAAGAGGTGATCACCGAGCGGGTTACATTGCGCATTGACGCTTCCAGGTCTTCACTGGCTGCAACATACAGGGCGCGTGCCTGATCGGTTGCCGCCACGGTTTTGCCACCCGAATAGATCGGAACACTGAACGTCAGACCAATGCTGGTGCCATCTGTGCGAGGTGCCAACTCGGCGCCTTCGGAGTTACTGATAGAATCAGAGTAAGAAGCTTGCAAACTCAATGTTGGGTAGTGGCCTGCTTGTGCCAGGTCAATCTGATCCTGGGCAATGTCCAGGGCCGATTTAGCAACCTGCAATGAGAGATTTTGCTCTTTGGCTAAGGTGATAAAATCATTAGACTGTCGACCTGGTTTAACGGTAGAAAAGCTTTCGGTATTGAGCTTATCTAGTTTAGCATGGTACTTACCAGTGATAGTTCGCAGGGTTTCACGGGCAGTCTCTACGTTGTTCTGTGCCACGATTTCGTTGGCCACAGATTGGTCAAACTGAGCCTGAGCTTCGTGTACGTCGGTGATAGCGGTCAGGCCTACCTCGTAGCGCTGCTTAGTTTGCTCCAGCTGACGCTCGATGGCCCGTTTTTCTGCCTGTACGAACTCCAGGTTGTCCAGTGCGCTTAGTACATCAAAGTAGCCCTGCGCGACACGCACAATCAGGTCTTGTTGCTGTTGCTCGTAGCTGGTCAGTGCCTGCATCGCCTGTTTCTCAGCAATGGTCAGATTTTGCCAGGTGGCCATGCTAAAAATGGTCTGGTTCAGTGTAATTTTACGGCTAAACTCATCGCCCCAGGTATCGACAACGGTATAGCCAGTGGCATCGTTTTGACCCGGTAGCGTTGACTCGCCATCACTGTCACCATAGGTCATTGAAAAACCCAATGAAGGCAATAGATCGCCTAAAGCTGAGTCCTGGGCGTACTTTTGAGCGTCAGCCTGTGCTTTGGCTTTTAATACGGTTGGATCGTTAGCGGTGGCAATTTCGTACACTTGCAACAGATCTTCGGCCTGAGAGGCTGTGCTGGACAGGGCGCAGGCAACACCGATAAACAGAGATAGAATGCTTTTTTTCATTATTTGCTCAGTCCTTAGACAATTTTCATTGTCGGCATGTTACCTTGTTTTCGTCAATTCCTATATAAGGAAAGTGGCAAATCGGTAAGAACAAGTGTAACAGAATATAATACAGTTCAGATTGGGCTTCCCCAGTTAAAGAACGGTAAAATAAGATAAAATTAGAGAACACCTATGATGGGGTTTCAGGGTTAAAAATTAAACCCCAATCATGAAAAAAATGGGATAGAACATGAAACCAGTCGCACAATTTGATCGTCAAGATGTGGTGTTAGATGAACCTACACGTCGTTATAACAAATTTTTTAAGATTGACTTATATGCGTTTAAGCATGCCCTGTTTGCGGGCGGTCAGTCGAAGACCATCTATCGCGAGATTTTGGAGCGCGGCCATGCCGTGGCGGTGTTGCCCTATGATCCCGTTACAGATCAGATTTTACTGATTGAACAGATCCGCATCGGGGCGTTGGCGACCAAAGACTCACCCTGGCTACTGGAATGTATTGCCGGCATGGCAGAAGGCAGTCTGGATTATGAAAGCGTGGTACGCAAAGAAGCCAGGGAAGAAGCCGGACTGGAGTTAGATGAACTGCATTATATGACGTCCTACCTGTCCAGCCCGGGTGGCTCTACAGAGCGTTTATACCTGTATCTGGCAAAGGCGGATCTGAGCAAGGCGGGAGGCATTTATGGTTTGTCCGAAGAGGGTGAAGACATTAAAGTACATGTGATGCCCTTTGGCGAGGCGATGACGCGGCTCGAAAATGAGGAAATAGATAACGCTGCGACGGTGATTAGTCTACAATGGTTGGCGTTACACAAACCCAAAATGTTGGCGCAGTGGCAATCTCAGCCGGTTTAAAGTGAGGTCGTTTGATCAGCAGTTATGCACAAAGAGTACATCCAGTCTTTACCTAAATATATTACCTTATGCGAGCGCAACTATTTGCGGGCGCTAAAACTGCTACCTGAAGAATCACTGGGTAACAGTCGTGAGGTACATCTGGGGGCGGCCAGTTATCAGATCCGCATCGACGGCATAGCCCGCTATACCACCGACATTGCGGTGGTTCAGAAACAACAGATCAGTGCTCATCTGGATGATTTTGCTTTGTCTGTACGCTTGTATCACGATGCCAAAGTGGCGGAAGTGATCCATCATGACTTTCATCAACGCATCAAACCGTCTTATCGCTATCCGAATCCGGACATGCACCACAAAGACGAAAAATATCAGCTCAATGCCTTTTTAGCAGACTGGCTGATGGCTTGTCTGGAAAGTGGTCGGGTACCACTCAACTGGGACGTCAACAATGGCCTGGTTTGAACAGGTTCATCAATTCACAAGCGCAGAGTTGCGCCTGGCACACATCACAGACAGCCACCTGTTTGGCAGCCGTGAGGGGTGCTATTTTGAGGTCAATACCGCAGCACACTTTATCAGCGTGCTCGATGCCCTGGCCGGGGAAGGGCTCGATGGTGTGGTGTTTGGTGGCGACCTAACTCAGGACCACAGTGCGGCTTCCTATGCGTTATTTGCCGAACTGGTTGCACAGTCGATGCTCGATTGCCCGTTGTTCTGGGTGCCGGGTAATCATGATGATCTCACGATGCTGGCGCAGATCAGCGAAGGGCAGATCAGTGCAGCCAAGTATTTACAGTGTGATCTGGGTGATATTTTGCTGCTCAATAGCAAAGGCCCCACGCCTGCTGGCTGGTGCAAGGCTGAACATCTGACCGAACTGGAGCAACAACTAAACAATGGCTCAGCCCCTGTCCTTGCATTTTGCCATCATCATCCGCTCCCGATTGACGGCTACCTCGATAAACACATGCTGGAAAACGGCCCCCAGCTGCTCAATACACTGGTCGACAGTCAGCGTGTTGAGGCACTTATTCATGGCCACGTGCACCATGCCTATGCGCAGTCGTTTCGTACTCTGCCTGTGTATGCCACACCGGCGACGTCTATCCAGTTTGCTAAACACACCACAGACTGGCAGCAGCATAACTTAGGGCCTGCCTATCGCCTTGTCCACTGGACTGAAAAAGGCTTACACACTGAGGTAAAATGGCTCGAAAACTAATTTATATTCATGGTTTTAACAGTTCAGAGCAGTCCTATAAGGCACAACAATTAGGACAATGGCTTGGACAACAGTCGTTTGCGTGTACTTACCTGACGCCTCACTTGCATTACGACCCGGCTATCGCCATTGTGCAGCTTGAACAATTGATAGACGAAGAGACCGCGCTTGTCGGTAGCTCGCTGGGTGGCTACTACGCCACTTATTTGGCACACCAACATGGTTTACGTGCTGTGGTGGTGAACCCGGCGGTGCGCCCGTTTGAATTGTTGCATGATTATCTCGGACCTCAGTATAATCCCTATCAGCAACAGCATTACACGCTGACGCACCAGCATGTAGACACTTTGCGTCAGCTCTACGTTGAGTCGCTGCACGCACCAGAAAATATATTATTGCTACAACAAAGCGGCGATGAAGTGTTACCCTATCAACAGGCAGTGAACTACTTCAGCGCCAGCCCCGGCCATATTGAGTTTGGCGGGGACCATAGTTTTATGGGTTTTGAGCGTTACTTTGACACCCTTGTCAGGTTTCTCAAAATCACCAACACGAACGAAGAAAATCAGATCCAATTATGAGTCAGCAGAATTATAATGCCGAAGCCATTGAGGTGTTGAATGGCCTGGAGCCGGTGAAACGCCGCCCTGGCATGTATACCGACACCACGCGCCCCAATCACTTGGGTCAGGAAGTCATAGACAACAGTGTCGATGAAGCCCTGGCCGGCCATGCCAGCAAGATCGATGTGATCCTGCATGAAGACAATTCGCTGCAGGTGATTGACGACGGACGCGGCATGCCTGTGGATATTCACCCCGAAGAAGGGATCCCGGGCGTAGAGCTGATCCTGACCAAGCTGCACGCTGGTGGTAAATTCTCCAATAAAAACTATCAATTCTCTGGTGGTCTGCACGGGGTGGGGATCTCTGTGGTCAATGCTTTATCAACCCGGGTTGAGATCACGGTTAAGCGTGATGCCCAGGTCTATCAGATGGCATTTGAGCATGGCGACAAGGTCGAAGATTTAGAAATCACGGGCACGGTTGGTAAACGTAATACCGGTACCTCAGTACAATTCTGGCCCGACCCCAGTTATTTTGATTCCGCCAACTTCTCGCTCAGCAAGCTCAACTATCTGCTCAAAGCCAAAGCCGTGTTGTGCCCGGGTCTGCGTATTCGCTTTGTCAACAAGCAAACCAAAGAAACGCAGGAGTGGTGCTACGAGTCGGGTCTGGAGGACTATCTAAAAGACAGCGCCAAAGGCTTTGAGACCTTACCGCAAAGCCCGTTTGTGGGCAGCTTCAGTGGCTCCACCGAAGGGGTTGACTGGGCATTGCACTGGCTGCCTGAAGGCGGTGAGTCTATCACCGAAAGCTATGTGAACCTCATTCCAACCGCGCAAGGCGGGACACATGTGAATGGTCTGCGTCAGGGCTTATTGGAAGCCATGCGTGAATTTTGTGAGTTCCGCAACTTGTTGCCGCGTGGTGTCAAGCTGACACCGGACGATGTCTGGGACAAGTGTAGCTATGTGTTGTCGGTTAAAATGCAGGATCCGCAGTTTGCCGGTCAGACCAAAGAAAAGCTGTCATCGCGTTCTTGTGCGACGTTTGTCTCGGGTATTGTGAAAGATGCCTTCAGCCTGTGGCTGAACGAGCACACAGATACTGCCGAAGCGCTCGCTGAGCTATGTATCAGCAACGCCCAAAAACGCATGCGTGCGGCCAAGAAAGTGGTGCGTAAAAAAGTCACCAGTGGCCCGGCGTTACCGGGTAAACTGACCGACTGCTCTGGCTCAGAAACTGAGCGTTCTGAATTGTTTCTGGTAGAAGGGGACTCGGCGGGCGGTTCAGCTAAGCAAGCCCGTGACCGCGAGTTTCAGGCCATCATGCCGCTGCGGGGTAAAATCCTGAATACCTGGGAGGTAGATTCCGGGCAGATTTTGGCCTCGCAGGAAGTCCACGATATTTCAGTGGCGTTGGGCATAGATCCCGACTCAGAAGACTTGTCGGCGCTGCGCTATGGCAAAGTGTGCATTCTGGCCGATGCTGACTCCGACGGACTACACATTGCCACTTTATTGTGTGCTTTGTTTGTTAAACACTTCCCGGAGCTGGTGCGCCGTGGTCATGTGTATGTGGCCATGCCACCGCTGTTCCGTATCGACGTAGGCAAGGAAGTGTACTACGCGCTGGATGAAGACGAAAAACGCGGCATCTTAGACCGTATTGAAGCCGAGAAAAAGCGCGGTAAAGTCAATGTGCAGCGCTTCAAAGGGTTGGGTGAAATGAATCCAATGCAGCTGCGCGAAACCACCATGGACCCCAATACCCGCCGACTGGTGCAACTGACCCTGAATGAGCCTGAAGAGACACTGGAAGTGATGGACATGCTGTTGGCCAAGAAGCGTGCCGGCGACAGAAAGAGCTGGCTGGAACAACATGGTGATAAGGCAGAAGTGTAAGCTTGCTGCCGACAACTAACTCGGATGATTACGCCAACGCGATAACTCGTGTGCGGTACAACAAACAATAAGGTGTATCATGACAGATCCGCAAACCCTGTCTTTACAGGGGATTGAACAACTGGCGATGGGCCGCTTCACAGAAGACGCCTATCTCAATTACTCCATGTATGTGATCATGGACCGGGCCCTGCCACATATTGGCGACGGCCTTAAGCCAGTGCAACGGCGTATTGTGTATGCCATGAGTGAGCTGGGCCTGTCGGCCGCAGCCAAGTATAAAAAATCTGCCCGTACAGTGGGTGACGTGCTGGGTAAATACCACCCGCACGGCGACAGCGCCTGTTATGAAGCCATGGTGCTGATGGCACAGCCATTCTCTTATCGTTACCCTTTGATCGATGGACAGGGCAACTGGGGCGCAGCTGACGACCCCAAATCGTTTGCGGCAATGCGTTATACTGAAGCGCGTTTGTCAAAGTTCTCAGAAGTGTTATTGAAAGAGCTGGGACAGGGCACAGTTGACTGGACCCCGAACTTTGACGGCACCATGAACGAGCCTATGGTACTACCGGCTCGACTGCCGCATATCCTGCTTAATGGTGTGACCGGGATTGCCGTGGGTATGGCCACAGACATTCCGCCGCACAATGTGCGCGAGCTGGCCGAAGCCTGCTGTACCTTGCTGGACAAGCCGAAAACCACTCTGGAAGAAGTACTGGAGATGGTGCAGGCGCCGGATTATCCGACCGAAGCCGAGATCATCACGCCAAAAGCAGAGATCCAGAAGATATACACTACCGGACGTGGCTCGATTAAGATGCGTGCGGTGTATGAAGAAGATCAGGGCGAGGTGGTGATCACCGCACTGCCCCATCAGGTATCTGGTGGCAAAGTGCTGGAGCAGATTGCTGCACAGATGACTGCCAAGAAACTGCCTATGGTCGCCGATTTGCGCGATGAATCTGACCATGAAAACCCAACCCGCATTGTGGTGGTGCCGCGCTCCAACCGCGTGAAAGTTGAGCCACTGATGGCGCACCTGTTTGCAACCACAGATCTGGAAAAAAACTACCGGGTTAACCTCAACATGATTGGCCTGGATGGTCGTCCTCAGGTTAAAGATCTGCGTTCTATTTTAGCGGAATGGCTGATTTTCCGTCGTGATACGGTGCGTCGTCGCTTGCAGTATCGCCTCGACAAAGTGCTGGCTCGCTTGCATATTCTTGAAGGTTTAATGATTGCCTTTTTGAATATCGACGAAGTCATTGAAATCATCCGCACCGAAGACAAGCCCAAAGACGAGCTGATGAACCGCTTCGGGTTGTCGGACAAACAAGCCGAAGCCATTTTAGACTTAAAGCTGCGCCATCTGGCGAAGCTTGAAGAAATGAAGATCCGCGGCGAGCAGGATGAACTGAGCGCAGAGCGCGACAAGCTGGAACAAACGCTCGGCTCAGAGCGCAGAATGTCGACGCTGCTGAAAAAAGAAATTCGCGAAGCCGCCGAATTGTACGGTGATGAGCGTCGCTCACCTGTGGTGGAGCGCCTTGAAGCCAAAGCCCTGAGCGAAAAAGACCTGATCCCGTCGGAATCAGTCACTGTGGTGCTGTCTGAAAAAGGCTGGGCCCGGGTTGCTAAAGGCCACGATATTGATGCCGAAGGGCTCAATTACCGTGCCGGAGACAGTTACAAGGCATCGGCCAAAGGCCGCAGCAATCAGCCGGCGGTGTTCCTCGACAGCTCTGGCCGGGCATTTGCCACCGATGCGCACAGCCTGCCATCAGCCCGTAGTCAGGGTGAGCCCATGACCGGGCGCTTTAACCTGGCCGCGGGCACCAACTTTGAGCATGTGGTGATGGGCGAAGAACAGTCGCTTTACCTGATGTCCACCGATGGCGGTTACGGCTTTATTGCCGAGTTTAACGACCTGGTCAGTAAAAACAAAAACGGTAAGGCCCTGGTCAGCATTCCGAAAGGGGCTGAGCTGATGGTACCCATCACAGTCGGTGATGTGGCCAGCGATCGTTGCATGGCGATTTCTAATGAAGGCCGGATGTTGATCTTCCCGCTGCGTGACTTGCCTAAACTGGCCAAAGGAAAGGGTAACAAGATCATCTCTATTCCGAGTGCCAAAGTACAGGCCCGCGAGGAGTTTGTAAAAGTGCTTGCTGCAATCCCCGATGGCTGCGCCGTGACCTTACATGCCGGTAAGCGCAAACTCACACTCAAACCAAGCGACCTGGAACACTACTACGGTGAACGGGGTCGTCGTGGTAACAAGTTGCCCAGGGGCCTGCAACGGGTCGATGGTTTTGAGATTGAATTCAATGGACAGGATCGCACGGATCCAGAAGACAACGAGCAGCCACCAGGCGAGTCCCAATGCTCCAGCAAACAGGCATAATGCTTACTATGCCTGTTTGCTTTTCCCCGCCGCGACGCTCACAAATATAAACGCCTCACCGATTAAGGTTTTCTCTCCCATACTCAGGTAAGACAGCAACACAGCAACGCTGAAAACAGGCGAAGCGGGTCATGAGCTTGCAGGAGAGTCACCTCGGTATGCGAAAGCATCAAGGAATAGACACTTCACATATGCTGTGTTCGAAGCAACTCATTTTATTGTTTGTCTAATCTGGCTATGTTTCAATCATGGTTGCGAAAATAGAGCAAGGGAAATACGCATGCAGAAATTTGAGATAACACTAAAATCAATATGTCTGGCCATGACGGGGACGTTATTGGCTGGGTGCAGCTACTTTTTGGATCATGACATCGAGCAAAAGGGGTGTTTTCCAGCGCTTGAATATTCTATCTCAGCAGCCGATGAGCCGATATACCGATCATCGTTCATTGATAGCAACAACTCGCTGATTGCTGCGGGTTATGACTTCTATGTTGTTAATTACTATATGCCATCATCTTATGTCGGAGAGAACGGTGAGTCACTGCGGCAAAAGGTGGTACAAATGTCAGGCAAATACGGCATGAGCGGTGACATAGTCATATCTGTACCTAGTTGGGGTGAGAGGTATCTGGGTGGAAGCGCAATATCTGTAAATTTTCCCGTGGTGTACAAAGGGGAAAAAGGCATTTTTAGTGCCTATATGATGGGAGACAGTGGTATTGCATTGCCGCAGGGCATAAGTGCACACTGCAAACAGGAGATTGCCAAGGTGTGCGAAGGCAGGTATTGCCGGTTTTTAAAATATCTGGATTTAGACAACTAGTGTCAGCGAGTCATCTAACTGCTGCTACTGTGCTGATGTATCTGGTTCTCTTAGCCCGGTTTGCAAATGCGTTATGAGAGCTGTGACTTTTTTCTGCGGGTATTTGCGGCCCGAGTAAAATGCATACAACACCAGATCTTCGGGTTCATACTCCAGTGTGACCTCAACTAAAGTGCCGGCTTCTATGTCTGCCTGGCACATATGCCGTGGTAATATGGCAAACCCCAACCCTTGTATTGCGGCGGCTTTAGCCATGTGGCCACTATTCACTTTATAACTGGATTGCACCTGCAGGGTTTTATTGTGTTTGAATCGCCAGGGGGTACCTTGCAACACGGTCAGGCTGGTAATGCAGGGCACTTTGCTGAGTGTTTCCAGCGAGTACACCTGCGCATGACGCACAGCCAGCTTAGGGGCACAAACAACACAGCTAGGCAGTTGCAAAAGGGGTTTGGCCACCCACCCCGAGTCGTCCAGTGTGCCCCGGCCAAAGCGTACAACCAGGTCTAAGCCCTCCAGCATGCCCTCAGTGGGATTTAACTGTGTATCACAACTGAGTTGTATATCGGGGTGCTGGTGGCAAAAATCGGCGATAAGGTTTGCCAGAACAGGTAAATCTGGAATAACGATGTTGAGATGGCCGGTTAATGCGTCACTGTGCTGAGACACCTCTATCAGTGCGTTATTCATTGTCTGCATAAGTGGCTTAAGTGTCTGATAAAGTTGCGTTCCCGCCGCTGTTGGACGCATTTTTCGGGTGGTTCGCTCCAGCAGCCGGGTGCTTAAATGTTGTTCCAGCTGGGCGATATGACGGCTGATATTGGAAGTAGGTAGTTGGCGATGCTGTGCCGCGAGCTTGATGCTCAATTTTTCATAGACTGCCACAAAGCTCAATAGCCATTGAATATCTGTCTTTTCAATCATTAACTATCTCATTAAATGGGATTTATAAAGTCATATTACCACATTTATCCCATTAAGTTGTTTTGTCACACTTCACTGCAGATACTTAAGGAAGTGAACCATGGAAAAAAAACGAATCGCAATTATTGGCGCCGGCGTAGCTGGTATGGCAATGGCTTTACTGGCCAAGAAACAAGGGCATGAGGTGCAATTGTTTGAGCGTGCAGCAGCTCACACGGTCATGGGAGCTGGCGTCACATTGTGGCCTAATGCAATGTTTGTGATGCAGCAAATGGGTTTGGCACAGCAAATTACGCGGGCCGGGGGCACACCTGATTCAGTGTGTCAGTATGACCGCAGCGGAAATCGACATAATGCGTTGGATATTGATCAGTTAAACGGGCTCAGTGGCTATGCCACCGTGACCATACTGCGTCGCGATTTGATCCGGATACTGGGTGAAGCGCTGCGTGCGCAGGGAGTAACCGTTCAGTTTGCAACCACAATCGCCCTTCGTGATATAGACAGGCTCAGGCAAACGTTTGATTTAGTTATTGGCGCTGATGGCAGAATGCACTCTGTGGTGCGTCAGGCGCTATTCGCTTCGCCGCGATTACCGTGTTACCAGGGGTTCATCAATGTAATGGGGATCAGTAAGTTCAGGGCCAACACCTTATCTAATATCATCGGTGACTTTCGCTATCCCGGTGAGCGCTTTGGCATTGTGCCCGTGAAACCGGATATGTGTTTCTGGGCAGGGGCCTGGCGAACACCAATTGATAAAAGCCGCCCACCAAGCGCCTGGCTGAGTGAGTTAAAGCAACGATTTGGCGGGTGGGCTGCGCCTGTTCAGTCTGTGCTGAAGCACGCTGAACCTGAATCGGTCAGGCCTGTTTTTGTGCATGATCTGGATCCTCTTCCATACTGGCACAAAGACAATGTCGTTGTCATAGGTGATGCCGCACACGCCGCCTTGCCCACCTCAGGGCAAGGTGCGTGCCAGGCACTGGAAGACGCCTGGCAACTGGTCAGTCTGATGTCGCACCAGGAAGAACTCAGTGCTGTGTTAAGCGCGTTTTATCGACTGCGAGTAGAGAAAACGACGATGGCCTTGCATGCTGGCCGACAGCTGGCACAACAACTTTTTTTCGGACAGGGTGATATGTCGGCCTCTCAATCGGGCGTGTCTGTGGCGCTATTGAGCCAGCTATGGATGCAGGGGCTGAGCGCATAGACTGGCCCCTTGGCATTGCTATGCCTGTTTGCCATAGTGGAGTTACAGTAAAGGAAGGTTACTCGGGCGGATCCCCCTGAGCCTCCTTAGACTTACGCTGCTCTTGCTTCGCTTTCGCCACATTCTTAAACACAGGAGGGGGAATGGGAAACAAGGAAAGCAGCGGAAAAATGGCCATCACCAGATAAGCGGCTTTGGGCATCCCTTTGGCCCAGGTCACTATCCTGATCAGGCCCCACAGGCCGCTCAGCAGTAGTGTGAGGATAAGGCCTGCCTGGAGCAAAATCTGTATCAGGGCCAGGTTGTCGTTGCTCATCACATTCATTCCTTTCGCTTAGTTAAACTACTTAATAGGAACTCACCGATTAAAAATCAAGCTGGCTGTATTGTACTGACATTGTTCAAAAAATCTGACCACGGGGTTTTTATCCCAATAATTTAATCCATTATTCGTACTTTAATGTTGATTTTTTGTTTTAATGCGCGCATCATGGCCTCAGATTGCAAAGATAATAATGGAAGCACTCACTCCTAATGGAATAGGAAATCGCATCGTACAGCGGATGTGGATGTGTCATTACTTTGTGTTGTATTAGCCTGAATTTGGATGAACCGAACGAGTTTATTACCATGCTAAAAACATCACTTTCTTTGATTGCCCTGGTGGCGTCTTCTGTTTCCTACGCAAATACCTGTACTGGTCAGCTTTACGGCATTAATGCAGGTCGTGGCGATGTCGGTATTTTATTTGGTCTGAATGAACAAAATGACAGTGCGTTTGCGCAAACACTGGCTGAGTTCAGCGCGTCTGCGCTGGCTTATGATGAAACCAGCCAGCGTATGTATTATCTGTCAGCACCCAGACCATTTGAATATCAGGTTGACGTAAGTCACCTCAACCTCAGTGCTGAGCAGTTAACGCACCTACCCATTGAGGGCAAGCGCTTTAAATACCTGCGTCTGGCATATTACGATTTTGCCACCGATGCTCACACTCTGGTTGGCAGAACCTCGCAGATGCTGAGTATGGTGTATGATCCCGAGCGTGACGCGCTACTGGGCACCGATTTTAAAAAGCTGTATGAAATCAACAAAAATACCGGCGAAGCAACCGAACTAGGCGCGCTCGGCTCACTCAAAGGCAAATTTCGTGGCGATCTGGTGATCCAAAATGGTACCTGGTATCTGGTAACCAGTCGTAGTGTTTATCAGATAGATAAAACCACGTTTCAGGCCACTAAATTGGCCAATCATAGCCTGACGGCAGCCACAGGTGCTGCGTTGAATCAGGCGGGGGAGATTGTTGTCAGCCGCACCCTGATCAACGACTATGGCCATGTCAATCGCTCTAAACTTTATAAACTCAATCCTCAGTCGGGTAATACCTGTTTGCTGGCCACGGTACCCGTGCGGCTTAACGATTTGGCAGTGAACACCGATCAGCCTGTGGCCTGTTACACCGCGCCCAGTTGTGAAACCGACCCAGAACCCACCTTCACGCTGGAAGCGATAACTGATACCGTGTTTGAAGGGGACCAGCTCGAATATCAAGTGACCTTAAGCAATGCCTATTATCAGGATGTGACCCTCGATGTCAGCGTGTTAGACGCTACCACATCTGCCGGTGATTATACGTCGCCTGCTGCAAGCATCACGATTGCTGCAGGGCAGACCAGCGCAACAATCCATATTGCCACTGTGGATGATAACACTCATGAAGCCAGTGAGGCTTTTACCCTGATGGTTGAGGGCGCAACACACACCAGTGGCTCAGCGTCTGTTACGGGCACCATAGAGGACAACGACCCCGCTTGTACGCCGGACAGTTATACCCGAATTCATTATGAGTTTGTCAGCGAAAGCGCAGGCTACAACAATGACTGGGGGGTCAGGGTTAATGGCAGTTATGTGAAATTGCTGGACGAACACGGTGCGCCAGGCAGTTATGATGTCATGGAAGGCGCCAGCTATGACTATGTGTTATCGATCAATGGTAACCCTAACCAGCTGACCACCAATTATCGCGTCTATGGTGACATACAAAAGTGGGAAGATTATAACGACCACGACTATAACGATTTTGTAGTAAGAGTCTGGACATCCAGTATTCAAAAAGGGTGTGACTAGCGCATGTTGAGGTGCCCTTCATGCTAAGGGCACCTCCTTTATAATGTGCAGTCAGGCACCCGCCTTACATCATTCCCTCTTACCTGCACGCTTAGTATGTTCCTTTGCTATTTTTTGAGTAAATAACTTCACAACTTTTAAGGTGTTAGTTAAATTTCATTATATTGGAAAGCGAAACACTGATGTTGGCTTTATGTAGCGTTCCAGGCAATTCACAAGGCCCGCAATGAGATTATTAAAAATTTAATGGTTAACTGTTCTGTTTTTTGCAGTGTTCACTCCTTGGGTGTTTTCTTTCTATTTGATTTTTATGGTTATTTTATGTAACTTTTCGCTGTGATTTAGGAATAATTCTGAAAAACGGAATGAACATTTAAATAAAAAGGATCAACCAGTGAAAATCAAGTTTACTCTGCTCGCTGTGGCATTAGCTTCAGCACACACTTTTGCAAATAATAATGAAGCCGCGCTGATGCAAAAAGTCAGCGATGCCTGTACTGGGATCAAGGACACCCGCTGGTCATCAAATATGCGCTATGCGACAGAAGATACGATTGCGGAACAGCTGTCTAGAATTGAAGGATATCAGGCGGCAAAGCAGGCGTTAGGGCAAGTTAATGCCAATTATGCATCCAGTACCGCACCTGTGATTTATCGCTCTGAACGTGGTGTACCGATTAACTCTGTGATTGAAGAGTGTGACAAGCGTGCTGCGGGTATCCAAGCCGGTATTGTTGACAAGGCTGAGCAAATTAAAGCCGAGAAAGAAAAAATCAAGCAAGATGAGTTGGATCGGATAGAAAAAGAGCGTCAGAAACAACAAGCAAAAGCAGATAAAAAGGCTGAAATAGCTGCACAGAAGCTGGAAATTGCCGAACAGGCCGGTTTCGACAATGCCATAGGCTCATTTAAGGAAGCGCGGATCAAATTACATGAAGGCATGTCGCTGAGTGAATTTGAAGATTACCTGGTTGTGCCTGAAGACAGAGACAGATACCACTTAAAGAATGTGGTGGGTGAGTATGCCATCTATGCCGGGACCGACTGGGGCAGACCAACAACGCGTCATATTGCACTACTAATGGAGTCGGATGGGTATTATGAAAAACACGCAACGCCGCCAGACAGCCACTTCGTGTTGGTCGGTACTAAGGAGTTCACGAATCGCTTCACAGGGGCCAAAATGGTGCCAGTTTATGCCGCTGCCGGTGGCGAGCACGCTCCTTCCTCAGGTGGGTTTCTTGGGTGGTTATTCTTATTAGTCCTCGGTGGTCTGGCATTTAAGTTTAAAGATGAACTACTGGAGAAGTTTGCAGAGCTAAAACCCCATTTACTTGCATTAAAAGACAAATATGCTCCGGATAAGGGCAGCTAAACCAAAGCAAACCAATGCGTTACCTGATACACCAATCGGGTAACCTTGTACTGCTGGTCGGTACCTCTCATACCTGCCCAGCTCCGGGGCTCCCAGGATCCGCTGTTACTTGCTGGACGTGTGCGGTTTATTTAACGGGTGTAATTACGGCACAATATCATCAATTAACAACACCAAATCGGTGGCCCCGATGTCTTCGCCCGCCTGACATAGCAGCGTAGATACCTGCCCTCGGTGGTGAGTCTGGTGATTAAAAAAGTGGACCAGCAAACTGGCAAAGGGTTTATGATACGTCACGCCCTGGCTGTTGCGATAGGTCAGTATGCTTGTTAAATCACTGTCCTGTAAATCCTGCAGTAAACCTAAAATCTGCGCATCCAGCCACTGGCGATAGTCAGTTAGTTGCGCCAAATCGTGAAATAAACACTGATCCAGGCTGGTGGGGCCTGGCTGTGCAACCACAGCTGCCAGTGCACCGGCGCAGGCTTCACAGGCGGCATAGCGTTTTAGCCAGATAAGATCTGCCACAACAAGGTGGTTTAAAGTGCCCAGTATCGAGCCGAAAAACGCACCCCTATCCTGTTTTAGGGCAGCGTCGCTCAGTTGTGCGGCGGCGGTATACAGTTTTTGATTCATCCACTGGTTGTAATCGGCCAGTAGTCTGAACTGGGTAAGTTGGCTCATGGACGTGTCCTTTCTAGTGTGTTGAGTGGTACTAATATTAAGTGTAATACTAATACAAGTAGCTGATAATTATTCATAAATATAAACAAAAAAGGTAGGGGGCGATGAATATATTCATAGATGTCTACAGGCCTGCGCAATTCAGTTGTTGCCCTAGTTAACTTGTGGTAATTATCTGTTTACAATTTTAACCCATGGAAAAAAGAATGAAGCATAGCCCAAGGAAGCGACAGCAGGAAATTGACCGGTTTAACCGGCTGGTCCAGCGCTCCATTCGCCAGATGCGCAATGAGCTTGGTTTAAGCCAAAAAGATCTGGCCGCGAAAATGTCGTCAGCGGTTGACCAGTCAACGGTCAGCAACTGGGAAAGTGGCAAAACGGATATGACCAGTGCCCAGCTGCTGGATATCTTTATGATTTTTGGCAAGGACCTGGTTGCCTTGTATTTTAATTTTTTAAGTGACAAGCCACCTGCCAGCCCGGAAGAACAAAACGAAGAAGAGGAGTCATAAGATGGATTTTTATACAGCTTTTAGTTATGTCACGCTCCCATTCCTATTGGTGGCCCTGGCTTATACCTGGAAGTATGAGAGCTCACGGTATTTCCTGCTCTTTATGACGGGTCTTGAAATTATCGATATCGCTTTATATAAGGTTAGTTATACCTGGACGACACATTTGTACTTGTACAATATGGTGACTTGCTTGTTGTTTTTGGTACCCATTATCTATCGAAATCGTATTGCGTATGCCCTGCACGAGATGACTGGAATATCTTTCTTTTATCGTGTTTATAAGAATCATCATTTGTCGGTGCAAGAGGTAGGTTTTATTCTCTTATACGTTGTAGATCTTATTTTAGCGGCGTTTAATTATCTTGAGGTTTGGCTATACAAATTTTATGTAATTGATGGCTGGATCATGGGCAATGGCGTGCGCAATTTTATATTAATCACCTTGAATTTGCTGATGTGTTGTGGCTTGTTAACCTATTTACTAAAAACTCCGGACAGGGAGCGGTTTTACAAGGATCATGGTGAGAGTTATACATCTGACTCACTTAAATAGCCAGTGATAGTCAAATCAGAGGTGCGCTTGTGAGAGCGCATCTCTGGCGACTCGTTGTTAACTATTGGAGTTTGCCATTGTGCACAAAAGTGTGTATTAATAATTTCATCATGCGGTGGTTAACCGGATGAAATATGCAATCAAAAGCGAGGAAGCGTTGGTATGAAAAAAATCAGTAAAACAGAATTGTTACAAGTACATGGAGGTAGTCCGAGAAGCCCTGGTGATCGTGATGTGCCACCAAGAAGTCAGCCAATTGAGAAGCCCCCGAAATCTTAAATTTTATGGTTAGAGAGTAGCGCTTCGCTTAAGGCTTCATTGGGCAAAAGTAGCGTTTATTATTTGAATAGGGTGTAAGGAAGCATTGGTATGAAAAAAATCAGTAAAACAGACTTATTACAAGTACATGGAGGTAGTCCGAGAAGCCCTGGTGATCGTGATGTGCCACCCAGAAGGCAGCCAATTGAGAAGCCCCCCAAGTCGTAATGGCTTTTAACCTGGCAGCCCCCGTGTCGAGTCTTTGCTCATTGTACGCTTTGGGTGGCGCTCAGGTGTCAGGCTCATTTAATTGCCATCTTTGGGGCTATTCGGTTACCGGCTAATGCACGGGTATCAAACTGGCGGTAAAAGTGTTTTACTGCCAGTCGTTCATTCACGCCCAGGTTTAGCGGTCAGCGTACCACTTTCATTCAGTCATCATCCTGTAAAAAAACTGCGCTAGCGCAAGCAATTTTTTTTCTACTCAGCTAAAATACTCGGTTATACGTTATTCTCAGCCGTGCTGCCTGATGGGGTGCTTGTATTGGTGCCTTTACCACTCAGGTTGGTGCGGTGTTCTTTGCTCAATGACACGGGGTTTGTATGTCTGACAAGTGCTATATCACGGCGCAACAATTACTTGAAGATTCATTTCGACTGGCGGCTCAGGTTTATGAAGACGGCTTTCGTCCTGACTTTATTATCGGCATCTGGCGTGGCGGTGCGCCTATCGGGATTGCGGTTCAGGAATACTATGATTACAAGGGCATAGAAACAGACCACATTGCGGTGCGTACGTCGTCTTACTATGGTATTGGCAAGCAGTCGAAAGAGATCAAAGTACACGGTTTACATTACATTGTTGAGAACGCCAATGCGGGCGACTCTTTGCTGATTGTGGACGACGTGTTTGATTCGGGCCGCAGTATTTATGCGCTGCGGGAAAAACTCGAAGAGCTGATGCGCCTGAACCTGCCAAAAGACATTCGTGTTGCCTGTCCTTACTACAAGCCAACTAATAAAAAAGTGCCGATGACGCCGGATTACTTTATCCATGAGTCGGACGAGTGGCTGGTCTTCCCCCATGAGTTATCTGGATTAACGCCTGATGAGCTGATCGCGGGCAAATCTGACCTGGCTAACATCAAAGCGCTGTTTACTAAGTAAAACAGACGCCAGCTACATTGTGACAGCCGCACCGGCAAACGCCCGTGCGGCTTTTTTGTGGGCGCAGATCTGTTACACTCGCGCTATTGTGCTTTTTGATATGATGTTTGCTCTCTATGACTAACGCTACGCCCGATTATCAGGCTATTTTGCAACAGGTTGCACAGCAGGTGCAGCCCCTGTCTCAGCGGGGAAAAGTGGCCGATTACATCCCCGCGCTTGCCGAGCAGTCACTGGGTCAGTTTGCCATTGCATTACATACCGCCGACGGGCAAACCTTTAGTGCCGGTCACTGTGACAGCCGCTTTACCATTCAGTCTGTGTCTAAGGTGATGACCCTGACGCTGGCATTGCAGCGTTATGGCGATGAGCTGTGGCAGCGGGTGGGCAAAGAGCCGTCGGGCACCGCATTTAACTCCCTGACTCAGCTGGAGTTTGAAAATGGCATTCCCCGCAATCCCTTTATCAATGCCGGTGCCATCGTAACCTGCGATGCCTTATTCAGCCGTCTGAGTGCGCCTATCCACACTATGCTGGAGAGCTACCGCAGCCATACTGCTAATCCTAAGGTGGGAATTAACAAGGTGGTGGCGCAGTCTGAATACGACCATCGTTATCGTAATGCCGCCATGGCCTATCTGATGAAGTCATTCGGTAACTTTGATAATCAGGTTGAAGAAGTGCTGTGGTCGTATTTTAACTTTTGCGCCATTGAGCTGAATGTGTGTGAACTGGCGCAGGCGTTTTCTTATCTTTCAACCGGCGGCATCTGTCAGCAAAGCGGTCAGCGGGTACTGAGTGCCCGGCAGACCCGGCAGCTTAATTCTTTGTTGTTCACCAGTGGCTTGTACGACGCCGCCGGAGACTTTGCCTATCGGGTAGGTATGCCGGGGAAATCCGGGGTGTCGGGCACCATCATCGCGGTGGCACCAGAGCGCTTTACGGTGGCGGTGTGGTCGCCGGGGTTAGATAAAGTGGGTAATTCTGTGGCCGGTATTGCGGCGCTGGAGCTGCTGGCTGAAAAGCTGGGCACCGCGTTGTTTTAACCGAGTGCAGAGACATAAAAAATGGGAGCCTCGGCTCCCATTTTTTATTGTTTACTGATCCCAGTAGGTTTGTTCCAGCGAGTCTTCTCGCTCTGGCAAACCACGCGACAGGCGCGGCGAATGCTGAACTAAGACTTCGTAGCTGGCACGGTTAGCGTATTTGCTGATCTGCGCCAGTGAAGAATAGGTAATGGCATGCTGCTCATGCTTAGCCGAGTTGGGTACGTTGAGCTTATGGTAGACATTGGCTGATAAGTCGTGCAGTACCGCAGCCAGCGCACAATCTCCGGCACCATTGGTGTTTTTGATGGTGTCCGGGCCACCCATGTAAGGGGCAGTGTGGCTGTATGCTTTGACAGGCTGTTTACAGGCACTGCGGCGCATGGCGCGGGAGAACTCATACTGGTTGAATTCAGGAATGGCCCCCGGCAGCAGCGGGTATTCGGTTTCGCGTTTTTTCTCTTCGTCCACGTAACCGGCCATAAACAGGCCTTTTGGTCCGGCGGTACAGATCACTAAGTCGACCCAGTCCAGCGCTTTGTCGGCGGCCAACAGTGGATCGTCAAAACCGGTGATGGCTTCGCCTTCTTCCTCGTTCATGGCCAGAATATCAACGTGTTTTTCAACGAATTCAGCCCACCACGCGGGGTCTTGTTCAATCAGGAACTTAGTGCCTAACGTCAATACCACCGGAACACCGGCATCGTTGGCATACTTCACCGCCTGCATGGTTGCCTGAGTCATGGTTTCTTCGCCTGAGGTACGCATCAGATAGGCGCTGATCACCAAAGCGGAGGCGTTTTCAATCAACGACTTGTCGATAGACTCTGGTTTCAGGTGGTTCATCATACCGGCGCTGATCGCGAAGGTGCGTTCGCCACTGTCGTCAATCAGGGTAAAGCAACGGCCGATGGGACCGGGCACAGGCTGCAGGTAATCAAGATCGACGCGGCTGGAGGTGTTACACAAAAACTTATAGGCATAGCTGCCTATTTGAATGTTTTCGCTCATTACGCCCAACAATACCGAGCGGCTATCCGCCAGCACGGAGTAGTTGTGCATGGTATTGCCTATGGTGCCGCCAGCAAATTCATAGTCAATCATGTCATCACGTTTCAGGCGGTCATAGAGCGCATTGGTGACATCATTGTCTATCACTTGAGACATACCGCGTTGCAGCCCAAACTCATCAAGGAAGGCCTGATCAACCTTAGCTTCGATATCTACTACGATTTGGTCAATACCACAAATGTAGTTGCGTTTAAGTCGATCAACGACATGTAACTGGTTAATTATGGGGTCTTTATCTTCGACTGGAAAATAATGTTTATGTCTTCTGCGGCCCGGAAATTTCATGTTTTACCCGTGTGTGTTGAGCTCGTCAAATAAAAAAAGCGGCGAATTATAGCTTAAATTGATATCAATGAGCCATGGCAATTTGCTAATTTTAGCAATATAACTGTCACAGTGCGCAGTTCGCGACAATACGCTAGAATATCCTCCATTTTGTACCCAGGAGCACACAGGTGGACGAACAACAGCAAGATCTTTATTGGATGCAGCAGGCACTGGAGTATGCCGACAAGGCCGAGCAGGAAAATGAGATCCCGGTTGGCGCCGTAGTGGTCAAAGACGGTGAGCTGATTGGCGCAGGCTGGAACCGCTCGATTTGTTGTCATGACCCTTCCGCGCATGCCGAGATGTTGGCGATTAGAGATGCCGGTCGGCGCGTCGAAAATTATCGGCTGGTGGATTGCACCCTGTATGTGACGTTAGAGCCTTGCCCTATGTGCGCCGGTTTGCTGGTGCACAGCCGCATTAAGCGGGTGGTGTTTGGCGCAGCGGATGCCAAAACGGGCGCTGCGGGGTCTATCATGAACCTGCTGCAAGAGCCGAAACTGAATCATCAGGTTGAAGTATTAGGTGGGGTATTGGCGGAGCAGTGTGGCGAAAAATTGTCGGCGTTTTTCCGTCGCCGCCGTAAAGAGATCAAGGCGCAGAAAAAAGCCCGTCAGGCGGGGTTAAACGGCCAGGCGGCTCAGGACTGAGCCGCTCTTTCGTCTGCCGCGATTTGGATCAACGCATAAATGCGGCGGCGTAATAAAATTTTACGGTGAATGTTGCGTAACATAACACGGCGACGGTTTGGGTTGGTGTTGCGCGTATTACGTTTAAATTGATGAGTACGACGTCTTCTTAGCATCGTAACCTCCATTTTTAGTGAGAGAACAACTACGCGCGACAGCTATATCGTAATAGTGTGTCAGCCTGATGACAGGCGCTGAAATTCACACCGGATACCTAACTGGACGCCTTGCAGATCAGTGAGCGGGTTGCTCTGAGTCCGTATTGGCTTGAAGGGCCCCATTTTCGTCTAACCAGATCAGGGCGTCGTAGTACCGGCGAATATTATCTACATAGGTTACTGCCACATCGCCGCGCGCATATCCATATTTAGTCTTTCGATAGTAGCGCTTTTTAGTCAGCAGTGGTAGTCGTTTTTTCACCTCTGCCCAGCTGGTTGCATCGCCGCCCTGGCGTTTAGTCAGTTTACGCGCGTCATTGACATGACCCCAGCCAACATTGTAGGCAGCAAGCGCGAACCAGGTTCTGTCCGGCGCACTGATCTGTTTGGGAATACGATTGATGAGCTTACGCAGATAGCGGGCGCCGCCACGGATGTTTTGCTCCGGTTTCAGCCGGTGGGTGACGCCCACCTGCTTGGCTGTGCGTTGGGTCAGCATCATGATCCCACGTACCCCAGTAGGAGACTTGGCCCTGGGGTTCCACATCGATTCCTGATAACTCAGCGCGGCCAGTAATCGCCAGTCGAGCTGATGTTGCTCTGCGTACTGCATAAACCAGTCCTGATATTTTGGTAGCGTGGTTTTGCTGGCCTCGACAAAAGTCAGGGTATTGACGTAATTAAAGCGCTGAACATGACCAAAGTACTTTTCTTCGAGCGCCGCCAGCTGCGCAGATTGTTGCATTCGGGCAAAGAATGGTGGCAGCAAGGCGTACACAGAATCGTCTTTGTCGTTGCGCAGTACCCAGGCAACCGGATCGGCCTGGGTGACGGAAAAGGCAATACTGACATTGGGGTGATAGCGCCGAAACAGGGCCAGTGAGTGAGAGTCGACCACTGTGTATTGTATGTCGCCGTCGATGATCCCTTGCAGCAGCTCTTCCTGATCCCGGTCATCAACGCTTTGCCAGCTGAGTTCCGGATACTGCTGCCGTGCCACTTGCAACGAGATCACATGGTGGCTGTTGGCCAGGACGGTGACCGGGCCGGTTAATTGGGCAAAATTGCGTGGCCGGGTATTACCTTGTTTAAACACCAGCTTTTGGCTGATCTCCCGATAGCTGGGACCAAACCGAAAATGCTCGGCACGCTGCGGATGGTAAGTGAGTCCGGCTGCGGCAATGTCCAGATCGCCACTTTGCAGGCGCTCAAACAGTTTTTTCAGGCTGAAAAAGGGCACTATCTGTAGCTCAACCCCCAGTTCATCAGCAAACTGCTCAGCCAGTTCGTATTCAAACCCCTGTTCACCGCCAATGCCCTGATAAAAGGTGGCGGGTCCAACCAAAGTGCCAATGCGGATCGCTTGTTGCGCTTTGATCTTTTGTAATTGCGTGGCAGGCATTTTTTCACAGCTGCTCAAAAACAGCAGCGCGCACAGTACCAGCACAGAGGTAAGCAAACGCATAAGTGACTTTTGGCTCCGGGTTAAACGAGGATGACGTGGCTTTCATGCTCGCAATTAACGGCGCTTTTGTGAAGGGGCTTTTTTTCGATAATTGCTAAATTTGAGTTAAATAAGGAGGCCAAATCGACTATAATGACGGCCCAAAATATCGTTCAATCCTTAACCCCGGATGAAAATACCTATGTTGATCCTACGTGGTGCACCTGCACTTTCTGATTTCAAAGTTCAAAAAATCCTCAAAAGCTGTAACGATGCGCAATTGCCAGTCACCGGCGTGTATGCCGAGTTCATGCATTTTGCTGATCTGACAGCGGAACTTTCTGAGTCTGAACTGGACAAGCTGAGCAAGCTTTTAAAGTACGGCCCGACCATTGCCGAACATGCGCCTGAAGGAACCCTGATCTTAGTGACGCCGCGAATTGGCACGATTTCGCCCTGGGCGTCTAAAGCCACAGACATTGCCAACAACTGTGGTCTGGATAAAGTACACCGCGTGGAGCGTGGTATTGCCTACTATGTTGAGGGCGTGCTGAGCGCAGAGCAGATAGCTGAGGTAGCTAAACTATTGCACGACCGCATGACCGAGTCAGTGCACAGCCAACTGGAAGACGCGGGTCAGTTATTCCGCGTTGAAGAGCCGCGCCCAATGTCATCTGTAGACATTCTTGGCGGTGGCCGTGAAGCGCTTGTGACGGCAAACGTAGAGCAAGGTTTCGCACTGGCGGATGACGAAATTGACTACCTGGTAGAAAACTTCACAAAACTGGGTCGTAACCCGAACGACATCGAGCTATTCATGTTCGCACAGGCGAACTCTGAGCACTGTCGTCACAAAATTTTCAACGCCGACTGGACAATCGACGGCGTAGAGCAGCCAAAGTCGCTGTTCAAAATGATCAAAAATACCTTTGAGACGCACCCGGAAAATGTTTTATCTGCTTATAAAGATAACGCGGCGGTCATGAAGGGCTCAAAAGCGGGTCGTTTCTTCCCGAATAAAGAAGGCGAGTACAGCTACAATCAGGAAAACATCGAGATCCTGATGAAGGTTGAAACCCACAACCACCCAACAGCGATTGCGCCATTCTCTGGCGCATCAACGGGTTCTGGTGGTGAAATTCGTGACGAAGGTGCAACGGGCCGTGGTTCTAAGCCTAAAGCAGGTCTGGTTGGTTTTACTGTTTCTAACCTGCGCATTCCGGGCTTTGAACAGCCGTGGGAAAGCAACTTCGGTAAACCTGGCCGTATCGTTGATGCACTCGACATCATGATCGACGGCCCTCTGGGTGGCGCGGCATTTAACAACGAATTTGGTCGTCCTAATCTGCTGGGTTACTTCCGTACCTACGAAGAAAAAGTGAACAGCCACAACGGCGAAGAGGTACGTGGTTACCACAAGCCGATTATGCTTGCCGGTGGTCTGGGTAACATCCGTACTGAGCATGTGCAAAAGGGTGAAATCCCGGTTGGCGCTAAGCTAATTGCTCTGGGTGGCCCGGCGATGAACATTGGCCTGGGTGGTGGTGCTGCCTCATCCATGGCTTCTGGTCAGTCAAACGAAGACCTGGATTTTGCTTCGGTACAGCGTGAAAACCCGGAAATGGAGCGTCGTTGTCAGGAAGTGATCGACAAGTGCTGGCAGCTGGGTGATGAAAACCCCATCGCGTTTATCCACGATGTGGGCGCGGGTGGTCTTTCTAATGCTTTCCCTGAACTGGTGGACGACGGTGGTCGTGGTGGTAAATTCCAGCTGCGTAATATCCCGAACGATGAGCCGGGCATGGCACCACACGAGATCTGGTGTAACGAATCACAAGAACGTTATGTACTTGCCGTAGCGGCAGAAGACTTTGCGCGTTTTGAAGAGATCTGTAAGCGTGAGCGCGCACAATACGCCGTCATTGGTGAAGCAACTGAAGAGCGTCACCTGACAGTTGCGGATAGCCACTTTGATAACAACCCGGTTGATCTTCCGCTTGACGTATTACTTGGTAAAGCCCCTAAGATGCACCGTGACGTTGAGTCAAAAAAGGTATCTGGTGAAGCACTTAACACTGACAGCATCGACGTAGAGGAAGCCGCTAAGCGTTTACTTCGTCTGCCTACTATCGCTGAGAAAACATTCCTTATCACCATTGGTGACCGTACGGTGACAGGCCTGGTGGCACGTGATCAGATGGTTGGTCCCTGGCAGGTACCTGTAGCAAACTGTGCAGTAACGGCAGCGGCGTTTGACACTTACCACGGTGAAGCCATGTCAATGGGTGAGCGTACACCTGCGGCACTGCTAAACTATGGTGCATCGGCACGTTTAGCCGTCGCAGAAGCGTTAACGAATATTGCTGGCGCAAACATTGGTGGTCTTGAGAACATTAAGCTATCTGCAAACTGGATGGCCGCAGCGGGTCACCCGGGTGAAGACGCAGGCCTTTACGAAGCGGTTAAAGCCGTAGGTGAAGAGCTGTGTCCGGCACTTGGCCTGACTATTCCGGTGGGTAAAGACTCAATGTCGATGAAGACAACATGGCAAGACAACGGTGAAGACAAAGCGGTAACAGCACCACTTTCTTTGATCATCACTGCATTTGGCCGTGTTGAAGACATTCGTAAAACAGTCACACCTCAGCTTCGCACTGATAAAGGCGACTCAAGCCTGATCCTGGTGGATTTAGGTGCAGGTCAAAACCGTATGGGTGCATCAAGCCTGGCACAGGTTTACAAGCAACTGGGTGACAAGACGCCAGACGTTGATAGCCCTGAGCTGTTAAAAGGCTTCTACAACGCGATGCAGGCACTGGTAGCCGACGAGAAGCTATTGGCTTACCACGACCGTTCAGACGGTGGTTTATTCACAACGGTAGCGGAAATGGCCTTCGCAGGTCACACAGGTGTGACAGTAAACCTGGATAGCCTGACAGGCTCTGACATCGAAGCACTTTACAACGAAGAGCTGGGTGCCGTCATTCAGGTTCGAAATTCCGACCTTGCAGCAGTTGAAGCCGTGTTAGCTGATAACGGCCTTGGCGCAATCAGCCATACTATCGGTGCACTAAATACAGAAGACAAAGTGATCTTCAACCGTGGTGGCGAAGTTGTACTTGCCAATACACGTACTGAACTACGTACTATCTGGGCTGAAACAACTTACAAGATGCAGGCACTGCGTGATAACCCTGAGTGTGCTAAGCAAGAGTTTGATGCGAAATTTGACGAAAAAGATCCTGGTCTTAACGTTAAACTGAGCTTCGACATCAATGAAGACGTAGCAGCACCTTATATTGCAACCGGTGCTAAGCCTAAGATGGCCATTCTGCGTGAGCAAGGGGTTAACTCACACGTTGAAATGGCGGCCGCATTTAACCGTGCAGGCTTTGCTGCGGTAGACGTACACATGAGTGACATCCTGGAAGGTCGCCTGACGCTGGAGCAGTTCAAAGGTCTGGTAGCCTGTGGTGGTTTCTCTTACGGTGACGTACTGGGTGCTGGTGAAGGCTGGGCTAAGTCAATTCTGTTCAATGACATGGCACGCGAACAGTTCCAAACCTTCTTTGAGCGCCAGGATACGTTCAGCTTAGGTGTGTGTAACGGCTGTCAGATGCTATCAACCCTGAAAGAGCTGATCCCGGGCACTGAGCACTGGCCACGTTTTGTAACTAACAAGTCAGAGCGTTTTGAAGCACGTTTCAGCCTTGTTGAAGTACAAGAAAGCCCGTCAGTATTCTTCCAGGGTATGGCTGGTTCTCGTATGCCAATCGCAGTCTCTCACGGTGAAGGTCATGCTGAGTTTGCCAACGACGCAGCAGTGAAAGCGGCACTTGAGTCTGGCACAGTAGCGGTTCAGTACGTGGATAACTTTGGTAAGCCAACCACGCAATACCCGAACAACCCGAATGGTTCACCAGAAGGTATTACCGGTATTACATCGCTTGACGGTCGTGCTACTGTGATGATGCCACACCCGGAGCGTGTATTCCGTGCCGTCGCTAACTCCTGGCACCCGGACGAGTGGAAAGAAGATAGCCCGTGGATGCGCATGTTCCGCAACGCACGTAAGAACGTGAGTTAATTGAAAACTCAATAGTATGAAAAAGGTCACTTCAGTGACCTTTTTTATTGCTCACAAATTCATCCTGTTCATGGTTTAGTATTATTTGTCCTTTATACTTTCCGTCCTTAAGTTTTTTATGTAAATACCGATACAATGGTTGAGTTAGAGGTACTTCTGGCCGCAAGGATCCGGAGTCCAATAATGGCAATCAAGGAGTGAGTATGGACATACAAATACACCCGGGCAGTGCTTTAGCACACAAGCCGGCATCGCATGCACCAGTTCACAGTAACAGCGATGAGGCGTTGAATGTGAATGCTCAACAAGAGACTCAGGATAGCAAAGAAGCTGAGGTCATCCCCCCACTGCTGTCAAAAGAGCTAGACGAAGAAGCGGGGCAGTACAAAGAAGATAACCCGGTATTCAAAGAGGATTATGAGGACCTGGAAAAAGCCATGGAAGTTATCCAGGCGTTGATCCGTAAACTACAGGCACAGCTCAGTAAGCTGATACAATCTGTGCAGCAGCGCCCTTTGCAAATACGGCAAAACGAAGAAACAGAAGCGTCAACAGACTCAGTACCGGTTGAGCACATAGGATTAAAGCAGTACCGTGACAGCGCTAAAGTGGACGAAATCGCATTACTGGAACAGCAGTTGTCTGAATACAAGCAGCTGGAAGCAGATATTCGCGTCAATATGATCAAAATGATCCTCGCGGAGCGAGAGCGACTCGAAGAACTAAAGAAACAGGGCCAGTTGTAAGCGAATTTACTGACCAGCAGGTAACAAACCTGTAAGGGACTTTTGCAAACTTAACATCTTCTTACTGTAGCAGGCATTACATCGGCATTAAGATCCCTTACACTTAAGCGAGTTTTCAATAAGTACCTGGTACCGATGCGGCGTTTTTTTCTTATTCTGTTATTTGCCCTGTTTACGATAGGGATCACTGTTTATTATTTTCGCGTGCCTCTGACACTCACCATTGGCAAGCAGATACTGACTGAAGAGCAGGGCTTGTTGGAGTGTCTCGACTGGTCAGTAGACAGCTGGGACAGATTGGCCATAGAGCGGCTGTGCTGGCGCAGTGATGCCATATCGGTGGAGCTCAGTAATGCCACCTTTGACGGCGATCATTTGCAGGTGAGCAATATGAGTGTGGTCCATCGTGCGGTTGAGACTGCAAGCGACACTGAGGTGGTGCACACGCCTGCGCCTTTACAGCTTGATTTGCCAGAGGGCATGCCGACACTCCAGATTGAGGCACTCACCGTATCGAGTTTCTTGTTACCAGCGCCGCTGAACCTGAGCGTAACCCAGCGCGATGACTTTGCGTTTACTATCAGCGGGGATGTAGAAGCCGATATCGACTTGTATGATACTGAACTGCTCAGTGCGTTGAAACTATCTAGCCCCGCTGTACAGAATGTGTTGCGTCAGGCCAACTTACCCGTGGAAGTGTCGGCTTTGGCAGGGGTTGTTGAAACTCGTTTTGATGGCCTGACGGTCAACGCAGATATCCAGTTACAGAGCACATTGAGCTATGCCTTGCCTCAGTGCCAGCCTGAGATTCAGGTCAATGGCGTGATCACCGGGCGGTGGGATTTGAGTAGCCAAAGTGGCAAAGTGGATCTGAGCCAGTTGCCTGTCGATGTGAGCGTACCTGAGTGTGAGTCACTGCTTGCAAAACTCCCACAGACCTGGCAAAACAGCCTTTGGTCGGCACAATGGCGAGCCCAAATCACCGAGCCGGTGACGCTGAATGCGGACAAGGTAAGCTTGCCTGAATTGCGTGTGTCTGATGGCAATGGCGTTACTTCAGTCACACTCAGTGATTTGGCATATCAGGTTAGCGGGCAGCAGGTGCGCAGTAAACTGATGCTCTCACATCACAGCGACGCGCTTAATCTGTTGGAGGCACAAGTCGACATGTTGCTTGCTGGCACACAATTGGATAGCAAGGGCACAGTCACCATTGAGGTGGCGCAGGCGCCGGCTGAGCTAGCCGTTAACTGGCAGGACTTAACTTTACGCAGCGAGTTTGCGTTGCTGGGCACTGTCACAGAGCAGTTAAATTTAACCTTTGCAGTGCAACCCCAGGCAAAGACTGTGACAGCAGACAACCTGAGCCTGGAGGCGCTTTCGACCAGGCTGTCTGGTCAAGCCACATTCGATTTGGCTAAGCAAGATGATTCCGCGACAAAAGCCCCATTTAAATTGCTGCAATGGCAGCTCAATTCTGATGTAGAGCGTTATCTGATCAGTGGCGTACAGGGGCGCAATCTGAGCATCACAGGGCATGGTGATGTTAATGCCATGCTGGCAGCTACTGTACATAGCGATATTCGGATTGGCTCCTTTAAACGTCAGGAAGTGAGAGGCAAAGACTTACATCAGCAGCTTGAGTTCAGTGGTCAATTGCACAGCGAGGGCCCGGTTGGCAAGCTAACGGGCAGCTCGGTTATTGAGTTGCTGGCTCACCCTCAACTGGTGCTCAGAGATGTCGAGATGCGAACGAGCGGCAGTATTGCGGGAAGTGAACAACTGGCGCTGAATCACACACTGACCCTGGACAACCTGGAGTTACAGCTGGCGCATCGTCTGGAAGCCGGGTTAATGCCATTTACCCTGACACTGGCCGATCATGGTCTGGGCGCAGTTCAGTCACTGGCCAGCCAGTTTGTGCCTAAACTTAAAATTGAGCAGGGTCTGATCAATGCTCAGGTTACGGGTGAGCTGACGCGCCAGACTTTTGATTTTGAAATGAATGTGGATGACGCCGCGTTTTTATATGAGCACCACTATGTGTCGGAGCTGGACCTGCCAATGAAGGGCAAGTGGCATGCGGGTGAGCTGATGATTGAACCTGCGCCACTGAGTATCACCGAGGTGCGCTCGGGTGCTGTGTTGACAGACGTACAAGGTCAGATAACTTCAGACAGCAATATGCCGGTGTTACGTCAGTTCAGGGCCAATGTGTTTGGCGGTCAGTTAGCGGCTGAGCAGATCTTACTGAGTAAGCAAGATCAGGAGATTTTAGTGACGGCCAGCGACCTGGATCTGATGCTGATCTCAGAAGCGGGCCGAGAGTCGGGCGTTGAGTTACATGGCCAGGTATCCGGCAGACTGCCGGTGTTTATACGCAACGGGCAGGCCGAGATCCGTGATGGCTATCTCAGCAATGTGGTGGATAGTATGCTCAAGGTAGAGGATAATGCATCATTCAACGCGTTAAAGTCTCAGCGTCCGGAATTACAAACGGTGTTTGGTGTACTGGACGAGTTGAGTATTGAAACATTAAGTGCTGACGTGAACATGGCACAAAACGGGCAGCTGGAATTGGCTGTGAAAATTGCCGGTGAAAACAAACAGCAAAAACAGCCCGTGAATTTTAATTATACGCACAGTGAAAATATTTATACCCTGTTCAGGGCATTGCGCCTGAGCGATGAAATTACTCAGGAAGTGGAAAAAGCTTTAAACTAATAGGAGCAACTCAGCATGAAATGGATGCTAACTTTGGTGTTCGCTGTTTTGGTATCAGCCTGTACACATAAAGTACAGGTAGAAACCAAAGAGCCAATCACCATCAACTTAAACGTCAAAGTTGACCATGAGATCCGCGTTAAGGTCGACAAAGAGCTGGACGATCTGTTCAGCGATGACAGTGAACTATTCTAAGGAGCCAGATCATGAACGCATCTAAGTTACTCACCACGATTGCCGCAGCTTGCATGAGCTTTTCGGTATTGGCCATTTCTCTGGATGATGCAAAGTCCCAGGGTTTGGTTGGCGAAACCGCAACGGGCTATCTGGGTGTGATTAAGGGCAGCAGCGAAGTGAACAAGCTGGTGGATGAAGTAAACAGCAAGCGCAAAGCAAAGTATCAGCAGCTGGCCAAGAAAAACGGCATCAGCCTGAGCCAGGTTGAAGTGATGGCTGCTAAAAAAACCTTTGCCAAAACGGCACCCGGTCACTTTGTTAAAGTAGACGGTAAGTGGGTTAAAAAGTAAGAGTGTGGGCGGTATAGTCCGCCCTGACTTTTATTTCTCTTGCAGGCACTGGTGCAGTAACTGCTGCCAAAACGCGGCCCCTTTTCTGCGTGCCAGTCGGATATTGTTATCCGGAATTGACTCGGGATCATCATAACTTTCCAGTGCTTCAGCCATGCTGGCTTCACGGATCACGTGCAAAGCCGGGTAGGGCGCACGATTCGTGTAGTTGGCTGGATCGTCCTCTTGTGCATCTGCAAATACATAATCCGGATGAAAGTTGGCAAGCTGAAAAACCCCTTCATAGCCCTGTGCAACCAGCAGCGCGTTTGCCAGGTCAACCAAGTCTAAAAATGCGTCAAAATCAGCAAAGCCCTGAGTGAAAATAAGCAGGCTGGTTTCGCGCTCAGGAGCTTGTGTCAGTGCCTGGCACTCATCCAGCATATCCATCACGGCATCTTCGGGAGATTGCGACTCACAGACTCGATAGTGAATCGCGTTTTGCTCAACTTCCTTGCGGGCAAATGGACAAAAGTTATATTTGACGATCACTGAGCTGACCCAGTTTTGCATCGCTTTGACAGCTAAATGGTGCATTTATTTTTCCAAAAGAGAGTTGATCATAGTAATACTGCGCGCAATGGCGCCCTGGTTGCGGGCCAGGCAAGCCTGTGCCTGCGCACCCAATTCTGTAGCACGTTGCGTTGAGCTTAAATACGCCAATAAAGTATCGGCTAACTGGTGTGAGTCAGCCACTTCGATGGCGCCTTGCAGTGCAAACAGTTCCGGATAGATGTGGGCAAAGTTATATGTGTGGGGGCCGGTCAGTACACCGACCGAACAGGCCGCAGCTTCAAGTGGGTTATGACCACCGCGCTCAATCAGGCTGCCGCCAATGTAGGCGATTTGTCCACATCCGTACAATAGCTTCAGTTCGCCAAGAGTGTCAGCCAGCAAGACCTGTGGCGACGCCGTGTACGCCTGACTTCGGCGGCTGTAACTGAACCCCTGCGCTTCAATTAATGCCGCGACTTTGTCGAACTGCTCCGGGTGCCTGGGCGCAATAATTAACAGCGCATCGGGCAGTTGGGTTAACAGTTGCTGGTGCGCCGCCAATACCTGCTCGTGCTCTGCGGGGTGGGTGGAACCGGCGACCCAAACGGGACGTGCGCCAAGTTGTGCCTTAATATCGTCAATTTTATCCTGCTGGCTATCATCCAGTGCGATATCAAACTTGATTGAGCCCGTTACCGTGATTTTTTCCTGAGCCAGCCCCAGTTTCACAAAGCGTTCTGCATCATCCTGGTTGTGGCTGGCCAGCATACTGATCTGACTCATGATAAAACGACTTAAAGGGGCAACTTTTTGATATCCCGAGAATGACTTTTCTGACAGACGCGCGTTTATAACGGTAACCGGGCAGTGTGACTGGCTGGCATAATAAAACAGGTTTGGCCACAACTCAGTTTCCAGCACCAACAACACTTTTGGTTGTAGTTGCCGGATAAAGCGTCGTGTTGCGAAGGCAAAATCGACTGGCAAGTAGCAGATGGTGATGTCTCGTATACTGTTACCAAACTGCTGAGTCAGCTGTTCGCGACCCGTTGGGGTGTTGCAGGTCAATACAAACGGGGCATTCGGGTGTGCTTTCAGAAGCGCTTGGATAAGCGGCGTGGCGGCCAGCACTTCTCCTACCGAGGCACAGTGGATAACGATCGCTTGCTCAGCACACCCTTGTGCCACTAAGCCGAAGCGCTCCGAGAAATGCGCTTTGTAGAGCGGGTTCTTTTTTCCTCTGATAACGTACAGATACAGCACAATGAAAGGGCATAATGTCAGCAGCAGCAGGGAATATAAGTGTCTAATCATGGCAGCCATCAGTGTAAAAAACGCTTATTTTAACTTGTCGGTCTAAAAAAGCGATAATACACGTACAAATTATCACAGTTGCCTTGGTGCTCAGCGGGCGGGAATTTGCTAGGATCGGGCAAAATCTCCAATTTTAAAGGTTTTAAGTTGTCTTTTCGTACTATCACGCTTTCTTCTTTGTGTCTGCTGGGTGCAGCGCAGGCTTTTGCAATGCCAACGGCATTCTTACCTTTGGGTAAAGACAACATCCTGGAATACCAGATTGACCAGATGTTTGCTCTGACCGGCACCTCGCCAATGGCCAAGCCATATCGGATCACCGAAATCAATAAAACGCTGTCTCAGCTTGCGAGCCTGGATCCTGTTTTACATCAAAGTATCAAAATGCGACTGGCTCCCTATCTGGAAAGAGATGCAATCACCCGTCGCGGCGTTAAATTGAGGGTGGATTCGGGTGAAACGCAGAAACTTGCGAACGATCGTGGAAACTACAGTGATGAGTATGCAGAGTTATCATTCGATGGGATCTGGCGCGGCAGTGACACTAGCTTAGTACAAATCGGTGCAGAATATCGTGTCGATGCGGGTAAGGTTGTGCCTTACAATACGTTTTATGCCTTGGGCGGAGATAATTTACAACTTACTTTGGGCTATAAAGAGCATTGGTTTTCGCCATTCAAACAGGGTGCTCAGGTCTATTCAAACAATGCCAAGCCGTCATTATCGGCATCTTTAGGGTTAAATTTGCCATTAGACAATTGGTGGAACTTTGATTTTGAACTTTTCTACTCCGAGCTGGAACATGTAGAAGAGGGGATTTTATATCAGGGTAAGCGTCATGATGGCACACCTAAACTCGCAGGTACGCATATTAGTTTTGAACCTTTGGAAAACTGGAAGATTGGTATCAACCGAATGATGCAGTTTGGCGGTGGGCCCCGTGAGGTTGGTTTCAAAGACGTTGTTAAGGCGTATTTTGACCCTGCCGGCAATGATAATGTGGGTAAGGTGGGGAGTTCGGATGAAGAGCTCGGAGATCAGTGGGCCAGTATTACGTCGGTGTTTAGAACAAACTGGTTGATGCCTGCCCAATGGTACCTTGAATATGGCGGGGAAGACACAAAAGACCATCAAAACTACCAATTTGGTAATATTGCATCCAACTTTGGTTTCTATCTGCCCGCGCTGACGCAAAGTCTGACGTTCAGATATGAATACTCCAATATGCATAGTTTGTGGTACAACAATTACATTTATCCCAGAAAAGGGAACTCTATTGATGGGTTTGTGGTTGGGCATGCCGTTGCCAATCAGCGTAGCTTTCAGGATGGTGTGCCAAGCAAGGCCCACCTTGTCGAGGTGACCTATCGGGAAAACCTCGACTCAATGTGGCGCCTTGAGCTGTCTACAGTCAAAAATAGCAATCACTTTGTGGCTTTTGATACAGTGAATACGCGTGATTACGAACAGGCTCGTCAGCTTCAGGTAGCCAATACCCGGCGCATGTATGATAAGCAAGTCGAGACCTCACTCACCTACGGTAAAGATGTCTTTGGCGAAAACTACACTTGGCTATCTGTCAATGTATACTGGTAGCGGTGCGCAGCGTTACCATTTAATTTAACACGGGTTAGTTTTGACTTTGCAACGAATACAGAGTCGCATTATTTATTAAGGATCACTATGTCAATCAATGATCACATCAAACAAAGCTATCAGGCCAGCTTAGAGCGACATATGGCGTTGTTCGCAAAAATGGCCGATTATCACTCCCAGTCTGTGGAACTACTGGCCGCCTGCAAAGCAACCCTGGATGCGGGTGGTAAGGTGATTTGGTTTGGTAATGGTGGCAGTGCGGCTGATGCACAGCATTTGGCTGCCGAGTTTGTGGTGCGTTACAAGCTCGAGCGTGGTCCGCTGGCGTCCATTGCTTTGACTACAGATACGTCAATCTTAACGGCGCACAGCAACGATTATCACTTTAACACCGTATTTGAGCGCCAGGTGCAGGCATTATGTAAACCACAAGATTTGGTGATTGGCCTGACAACGTCAGGCACCAGTGAGAACATCAACCTGGCATTACAGGCAGCGAACGAGATTGGTGCCTACACGGTGGCACTGACAGGCCGTACTGGCGGCACAGTAAAAGACATTGCCAGACTGCCCATTATCATCGACTTTGATGAAACCGCACGCATTCAGGAAGCCCACATGTTTATCGGGCACTGGCTCTGTGAAGCGGTCGATATGGTGATTGCGGAGCAGTCAGCATGAACCTGAGTGCATTGAGAAATTTAAACCAGGCTAAGGTCCTGGTGGTCGGTGATGTCATGCTCGACCGCTATTGGCATGGCGATACGGGTCGTATTTCACCTGAAGCGCCGGTGCCGGTGGTTAAGGTAAGTAGCCTGGAAGACAAAGCGGGCGGCGCGGCTAACGTAGCGAAAAATATTGCGCATTTGGATGGTCAGGTTGGACTGCTGGGCTTAATTGGTGAAGATGACAATGGCCGCCAGCTGGAATCGATTTTGGCAAAAGAGCAAATTGCCTCGCAACTGGTTACCGTAGCTGAGCTGCCGACGATTGCCAAAATGCGCGTGATCAGCCGTCATCAGCAGGTTGTCCGGCTGGACCTGGAAGAGCCTTTTGTGCGCTCTCACAGTCAGCTGTTATTGACCCGCCTGGAGCAGGTGGTTGATGACTATGATTTTGTGCTTTTTTCTGATTATAACAAAGGCGCGTTAACTTGCATTGAAGAGATGATTAAGGTCGCTAAGGAGGCTGGTAAAACGGTCCTGATAGATCCGAAATCGTCTGATCTGAGCCGCTATCGTGGCGCAGACTACATTACGCCAAATCTCAACGAGTTTCGCCTCGCCGGGGGGGATGCTAGCAACGAAGAGACACTGACCACCAGTGCCCGGGCGTTGATAAAGCAAGCGGGCATTGGCGCTATGTTGCTGACTCGCTCTGAGCAGGGTATGTCGCTGATTACGCAAGGTGAGAAGCATGATTTTGCGGCTCAGGTTCAGGAAGTCAGCGATGTTACCGGTGCCGGTGATACTGTGATCGCAACACTGACAACCATGCTGGGCGCCGGATTTTCGTCCAGTGAAGCGGTGGAACTGGCTAACTTAGCGGCGGGGATTGCCGTGGCTAAGCTGGGCGCCGCGACTGTGACCCCAGAGGAACTGAGCCGCAAACTGGGCCAGTACCTGCGCCAAACCGGAGAGCATTATCAAGCTCCTTATGAGGAAGTGCTCAAGCACATCGAGTTTGCCAAACAAAACGGCGAAACCATCGTCTTTACCAATGGCTGCTTCGATATTCTGCACGCCGGGCATGTACGTTATCTGGCGCAAGCTAAGGCCAGAGGCGACCGGCTGGTGGTCGGGCTTAACACCGATGACTCTATTTCAAGGCTGAAAGGGCCTGAGCGGCCAATCAATCCGCTCAATGAGCGCGCTATGGTGCTGTCGGCGTTGGCGTCGGTCGACTGGGTGATCCCGTTTGGCAAAGAGAGTGAGGGCGATACACCGGCTAAGCTGATTGAACAGATCAGCCCGCATATTCTCGTCAAGGGCGGAGATTATCAGGTGTCAGAAATTGCAGGCGCAGATCATGTCCTTGCCATGGGCGGCCAGGTTGAGGTGTTAGCCTTTCTCGACGGGTGCTCCACATCTAATATCATTGCCAAGGCCAGAGAGACTGAGTAGCCTTGTCTGACAATGCAAAAGCCGGTTTACGCCGGCTTTTTCGTCATTGCAGCCTGATAGGTATCAACAAAACCTTGCCAGTCCTGCTCTGTACAGAAAAACTGTGTGGAACGCGATGCCTCTTTTTTTAGCGACCGGGCGAGCCGCTCAATGTTGGCCTGTTGCCACTCTTTTGCAGGCGTTTTGAGCGCACCCTTGTCAAAATCAATCAGGTAGACTCTGCCCTGATCATCAAACAAAATATTATTGCAGTTTAAATCGTCGTGATAGGCACCGACATGATGAAAGCGCGCCAGCGTGGTTGCGACTTGCTGCCAGTCCTGTGGCGGCAGTGGTGCCGATTGTAGCCTTTCACACAAGCTTTGTGCGCCTGAGATGGCGTCCGTCAGGATATCCGCACGATAAATACCTGCCGATACGGTGACTCTGGCGCCCAGCGGCGTCGGAACTGGTAAGCCCTGGTTAGCAAGTTGAGTGAGCAGATCCAGCTCGAGATACACGCGAGTATTTTTCAGACCGGTAAACAGATACTGATCTTTGAGCACTTTACCAATTAAGCCCCCGCGCCAGTAGTGTTTGAGGACTGCAACCTGTTGCGAAGCATAGCGCACAAACCAGGCCGCAGCGCGCCCCTGCTTTGAGGTCACAACGGCGTTTTGCCGTTGCCAGAATGCCACATCGAACCAATCCGAAGACAAAGACTCCGGCGTATGGCGGGTGCGCAACAAGTAGTGGTTGTGGTGTTGTTCTATTTTTAACATGACTTCTCTGAAGTGGCACTGCAACGACAAACGCCCAGTGTAACGACTTTTCTTGTCGGGGAAAATCTCACAGGTTGCAAAATAGTGGGTTTTATTTAAGATCGGGTGCTTATTTTCAGTTACGGGCGACATGTGTGTCTCAGGCAATTTCTTCCATTTGTATTCTCCGTCTTTCAGCCATCGGTGATGTTTGTCATGCCGTTGCCGCTGTTCAGGCCATCCAGCGCGCGCATCCACAGGCAAAGATCACCTGGGTGATAGGCAAAGTTGAAGCCATGCTACTGGCAGATATGCCTGGGGTTGAGTTTGTTATTTTTGACAAGAAACAAGGTAGGGCTGCATTTAAGCAGCTGAAGGCGCACTTTAAAGGACATAAGTTCGACGTCCTTTTACATATGCAAGTGGCGTTTCGCGCCAACCTGGCTGCACGCTGCATCCCCGCCCGAGTCAAAATTGGTTTTGATAAGGGCCGCTCTAAAGAACTGCATTCACTGGTGATCAACAAGCGGATCACCCCACAAAGTGAGTCTCATGTGTTGGAAGGGTTTCAGAACTTTGCCCGCGCCATCGGTGCTGAGTGTGGCGCACCAACATGGGATATGCCTGTGAGCGAGGCGGATAAGCAGGAAGCCTGTGAACTGCTGCAAGGCCTGGAGCGTATTTTCGTGATTTCTCCGGCTGCCAGTAAAGCAGAGCGTAATTGGCTGCCAGAGCGTTATGCCGCACTGGCAGATTATGCTGCGGCACAGGGGTTTAGCGTAGTGCTGACAGGCGGACCGACCGAGCTGGAGCGCAACCTCAGTGATGCCATCCTGACGCATGCACAGTGCGATATCACCAATCTGGTTGGCAAAACCAAACTTAAAACCTTACTGTGTGTACTGGCGCAGGCGCAACTGGTGCTGGCACCGGATACCGGACCTGCTCACATGGCAGTGACGGTTGGCACGCCGGTCATTGGTTTGTATGCGCATTCCAACCCCAAACGCACCGGTCCGTATTTGTATCAGGATTATGTGGTCGAGGTGTACCATGACAACCTGGCGGCACAAAAAGGCAAAAGTGCACAACAGCTTAAATGGGGTACGCGTTTAAAGGGCCGTGATTTGATGAGCCAAATCTCAGTGGAGCGGGTGACACAGATGTTCGACCAGGTAGTAAAGCAGGAACAATTATGACACACAAAGCGGTATTTCTGGACCGGGACGGGGTGATCAATCAGGATCATGCCTACGTGCATAAAATCGAGGACTTTGAGTTTATTGATGGGGTGTTTGAGGCATGTCAGCAATTTCAGGCTCTGGGTTACAAGCTGGTGGTGGTGACCAACCAGTCAGGTATTGGCCGGGGATATTATGATGAAGCTCAGTTTGCACAGCTTACGGACTGGATGTGCAAGCAGTTTCTGGCTCATGGTGTGTCGATTTCAGGCGTGTACTTTTGCCCTCACCATCCGAAAAAAGCGCAACCACAGTATCTGCGTGAGTGTGAATGCCGCAAACCAAATCCCGGTATGTTGCTGCAAGCCATCGAAGAGCATGACATCGACCCGACACGCAGCGTGATGGTCGGCGATAAAGGCTCGGATATGCAGGCCGCACAGGCCGCTGGTGTACGCACTAAGATTTTGGTTGAGTCGGGTCAGACGTTCAGTGAGGAGGTACGCGCGTCTGCCGACTATGTGTGTGGAACATTGCGTCAGGTACTTGATGTACCTCCGTTTATCTCATAAGCGTTTACAAAACGTCTGCGAACAAGATAATCACAATCCGTGCAATTAAGGTGCGAACCTTTTAAAATATAAGCAACGAATTTAATGACACAGCCGGTATTGAAAATAAACGATATCGGCATTTTAGTGTGTGCCTGGTGCGCACACCCCGTGCAACTAATGGAGACTCCCGATGAGAGCAGCGGCATTTTTCAGCCAGCTTCAGCAACAGATTGAAGAAGTAAAAGCTGAGGGTTTATACAAGAAAGAGCGTGTGATCACCTCTCAGCAGCAAGCAGAAATCGCAGTATCAACCGGCGAAAGTGTTATCAACTTCTGTGCAAACAATTACTTAGGCCTTGCCAATCACCCAGACCTGATTGCGGCTGCTCAACGCGGTCTGGATGATCACGGTTTTGGTGTGGCGTCTGTGCGCTTTATCTGTGGTACTCAGGATATCCATAAAACTCTGGAAGCTAAAGTCAGCGAATTCCTGCAAACAGAAGATACCATTTTGTATTCTTCGTGCTTTGACGCCAATGCCGGCCTGTTTGAAACCATTTTAGGCCCGGAAGATGCGATTATCTCGGATTCTCTAAATCATGCGTCTATTATTGATGGTGTACGCTTATGTAAGGCAAAGCGTTTCCGTTATGCCAACAACGACATGGCGGATCTGGAAAAGCAGTTGATTGCGGCAGATGAGGCCGGTGTAAAAACCAAGCTGATCGCAACAGACGGCGTATTCTCTATGGACGGGGTCATTTGTAACCTGTCTGAGTTATGTGATCTGGCGGACAAGTACGATGCCCTGGTTATGGTAGACGACTCGCATGCCGTTGGGTTTGTTGGTGAAAACGGCCGTGGTACACCAGAATACTGTGGTGTGATGGACCGAGTGGACATCATCACAGGCACACTAGGTAAAGCGCTGGGCGGTGCATCTGGTGGCTATACTTCTGGTAAAAAAGAAATTGTTGAGTGGTTACGTCAACGCTCTCGTCCGTACTTGTTCTCAAACTCACTGGCACCGTCTATCGTCACGGCGTCTATCAAAGTACTGGATATGATGAAAGAAGGCCAGGCGCTGCGCAACAAGCTGTGGGAAAATGCCGCACATTTCCGTAGTAAAATGGAAGCCGCAGGCTTTACCTGTGCAGGTAAAGACCATGCCATTATCCCGGTGATGCTGGGCGATGCGAAAGTGGCCTCCGACATGGCAGATCGCTTGTTGGCTGAAGGTATTTATGTAATTGGCTTCTCTTACCCGGTTGTACCGAAAGGTCAGGCACGGATCCGCACTCAGATCTCTGCGGCACACACCACAGAGCAGCTGGACAAGGCGATTGATGCCTTTATCCGCATTGGTAAAGAACTGGGCGTGATTTAATCATTGCCCGACAGCCTCCTCTGGCTGTGAGCGATTTATAGCGCAAGCCACCGGCTTGCGTGTTTCTGACGAGTGAAAACACATGAAAGCACTATCCAAGTTAAAAGCACAAGAAGGGATTTGGATGACGGATGCGCCCAAACCGGAAGTAGGGCATAACGATCTGCTGATCAAAATCCGTAAAACCGCCATTTGTGGCACCGATGTTCACATTTACAAATGGGACGAGTGGGCACAAAATACCATTCCAACACCTATGGTAGTGGGACACGAGTACGTGGGCGAAGTTGTGGATATGGGCCAGGAAGTCCGTGGTTTTGAAATTGGTGACCGCGTATCTGGTGAAGGCCATATTACGTGTGGACATTGCCGCAACTGTCGTGCCGGTCGTGTCCATCTGTGTCGCAACACCATAGGGGTGGGCGTCAATCGTGAAGGGTCATTCGCAGAGTACCTAGTTATTCCCGCGTACAATGCGTTTAAGATCCCGGATAACATTTCTGACGAGCTGGCATCTATCTTTGACCCATTTGGCAATGCTGTGCATACCGCCTTGTCTTTTGATCTGGTCGGTGAAGATGTTTTGATCACAGGTGCTGGCCCCATCGGGATCATGGCTGCCGCAGTGGCCAAGCATGTTGGTGCACGTCATGTGGTGATCACCGATGTTAACGAGTATCGTCTTGAGTTGGCACGTAAAATGGGTGCAACCCGTGCTGTCAATGTCGCCGAGGAAAAGCTTGAAGACGTGATGACTGAGCTGGGTATGACTGAAGGGTTTGATATCGGTCTGGAAATGTCGGGTGTGCCCGTGGCGTTCAACAGTATGCTGAACAACATGAATCATGGCGGTAAAATTGCCATGCTGGGTATTCCACCAAGCGACATGGCTGTGGACTGGAATCAGGTCATTTTCAAAGGCTTGGTGATCAAAGGTATCTATGGTCGCGAGATGTTTGAAACCTGGTATAAAATGGCGAGTCTGATCCAGTCAGGTCTGAATCTGGAGCCTATTATTACCCACCAGTTCCATATTGATGAGTTCCAGCAGGGCTTTGATACTATGATCTCTGGTCAATCGGGTAAAGTGATCTTAAACTGGGATTAAGGTCCATACGATCCTACTTTAAAACACCTCGGGTCCGTGACCGTTAACGAGGTGTTTTTTGTGTCTGCTTATTAAATTGAGAGTACTATGAGTTTTAAACATATTTCCGTAGCCCAAACCCAAGAGATGTTGGCGCAATCCGACCTGGTCATCGCCGATATTCGCGATGCAAATTCATTTGCGCAAGGGCACATTCCGGGTGCTGAACATTTGTCGAATGACAACCTGGGGCACTTCTTACAGGAAAAAGAGTTTGAGCAACCGATTGTCGTGGTGTGCTATCACGGGATCAGTTCGCAAGGTGCGGCAAATTACCTGGCTGAACAGGGGTTTGAAGATGTTTACAGTATGGACGGTGGTTTTACGCAGTGGGCGCAGGAGCTACCGGATAATGTCGCAAAATGAAATGGCTAGGCTCCTTTGACAACCCGCGTGCGGTGCAGGGAGTCGCAGACTATCTGAAAACCCGTCAGATTGCGTGCCGTGTTACCAGCGAGGACGGGCAGATGGTCTCAGTCTGGGTGGACGAACAGCAATGGGCTCAGGCTAATGAGATCTGGCAGGAGTTTATTACCGACCCTTATCATGAAAAGTACCTTGCTGCGTCCTGGCAGCTTGCGCCAAAACAGTCTTCACTCGTTTACCAGGGGACAAAGCTGAATCTGTGGCAACGTTTTACGGCGCTGAGCTGGATGCTCAAAGCCGTATTTATTATCTCATTGGGGATATTTTTAAGCTTCTATGTCTATGGGGTTGAATCCGTCTTTGCCGTTTTTCGGTTTGAACCACAGGCTCCCTGGCGCTGGATCACCCCCGCATTTTTACACTTCGGATTGCTGCACCTGGTATTTAACCTGTCGTGGTGGCTGTATCTGGGTCACATGATTGAGCATCGTCTTGGCAGCTGGGTGCTCTGGGTCATCTTTGTTGCCGGTGCCCTATTGAGTAATTGGATGCAGTATCTGCTCGGGGATGCAAACTTTGGTGGTCTCAGCGGTGTGGTCTACGCCTTGCTGGGTTTTTGTTGGATACACTCAGCAAAACATCCCCAGTCACCTCCAATGATAGGAACGCCCATTGTGGGCTTTATGCTGATCTGGATGGTGTTGGGCTTTACTGATGTGTTATTTGTCAATATGGCGAACTGGGCACATTTATTTGGTTTGCTGGCAGGTATGAGTGTGGCGGCGTTATTACCTATGCGCAACACTAAACAGGAATAATACGCGGTTATTTAACTTGCGACACTAATGATATAAATACTTAGTGAACAGGACTTCCCGGATGATTTCTTGTCCGGTTTCTTCTTTCAACAAAGTTTTCAGCTTTTCTGCACAACGCTGGCGTATTTCCTCACGTCCGGTCAGTGATTTGACAGTTTCTTCCGGCTCTTTACTTAAGATTTGCACTATCGCATCGCGAAGCAGGGGGGTGTGATGTTCAACGACTGCGATATTGCTGACATCATCAAGCATTAAATCTACGGTAACCCGGACATAGCCGAGCTTTTTATTGGATTGTCCAATGTAGTTGGTAATGATATCAGGCTCAAATCCAAAGTAGCCGACGGTTGACTCAGCGCGTGAGTTTGTACTCACACAAATCAGCACAAGTGCCATCAACGCGATACAGATCCGATTCATAATAGCCTGAAAATACTTAACTAAATACCAACAATAGGATTAGTTTATACGTAAAATCGGGTTATGAACAGCAGTGAGTAAGGGAAAGGTAAACTTTTTTGCCGGAGTAAGCTTTGCTATCATGACGCGGTTATTACCTGAATTGAATTACTGACTTGTTTAATCTGCCAAATTTATTGCGATCAAGCTGGGAGCCTCTTGCCCGGCATAAGGACATCCCGGACGACCTGCGCCCACTGTTATGTGAAACCGGCTCTCTGACGGCTTTGCTGCGCTTACAGTGTCGTATTTTACATGTAGAGGTGCTCAGTGAACAGGTGCTTCAGCTTGAGGGAGAAGTGCAAGCTATCCTGGGCTGTGACAGCGCCTTGTGCAGGGAGGTCGTGTTATATTGTGATGATATTCCGGTCGTTTATGGGCAGAGTTGGCTCCCGGACAGTGCTGTTGCACTGGGACTCAATAACATCGGGACTACCCCGCTTGGGGAGCGTTTATTTGACCAGCAAGCCTGGCAAAGAGGGGCGATTGAAGTTGCGACGCTGGACAAAAAGCAGTTGCCGTCATTTTTTCCGGTTAATGAGACTCTGAACCGTGAGTTTTGCCACGCAAGGCGCAGTGTCTTTACGCGTCAGAATAGCAAAGTACTGGTGTGCGAAATTTTCCTGAATGGAGTTAAGGTATGAAACTATCGCGGCTGCGGGCTGATCATATAGAAGAATACAAGCAACTGATGCGTGTTGAGAAACCCATTGGTACTTTGCTATTGATGTGGCCAACGCTTTGGAGCTTGTGGATAGCGTCCGGTGGTATACCACACTGGCATTTTTTACTTATCTTTGCACTGGGTACCTTCATGATGCGCAGTGCAGGGTGTGTAATCAATGATTTTGCTGACCGCAAGGTAGATGGCGCGGTCAAAAGGACTGCGCAACGACCCCTGGCCAGAGGAGCCGTCAGCGAGGGAGAAGCTCTGACCTTATTTGCCCTGTTGGTTGGCGCATCTTTTGTGTTGGTATTGTTATTGAACTGGCAGACCATTCTATTGTCATTTGGTGCATTGGCCTTGGCCAGTGTCTATCCCTTTATGAAGCGCTACACTAACTTGCCTCAGGTTGTACTGGGGGCTGCGTTTAGCTGGGGGATCCCAATGTCCTTTATGGCTGTACAGGAGAGCGTCCCTGCCATTGCCTGGGTGCTATTTATTGCCAACCTGTTATGGACTGTGGCCTATGACACAAAGTATGCCATGGTGGATAAAGATGATGATATTGTGGTCGGGATCAAATCTACCGCTATCCTGTTTGGTCGCTGGGACAGGCATGTCATTGCTGTGCTCAACCTGGCATTTTTAGCTTGTATGGCCTGGGTGGCAACCCAGGTGACGATGTCTGTGTGGTTCTGGTGTGGTTTTAGCATCGCCGGAGTGTGGCTTGTGAAACTGCAATGGCAGATCAATGACAGAAGTAGAGATAAGTGTTTTCAGGCATTTCTGAGCAATAATTATGTCGGCCTGGCGATGTTTTCCGCGGTGGTTGCCGGCATTTGGTGAGTAATACCAAATGGCTGAATTTATAGCCAATTCGAAGGCGTAACCCTGCGCCAACTGTGTTGAAAACGCTTCACTTATACCAATTTGCTTAATTAAGTGTTCTATTTTGAGGCGAGAAAATATTGTTGAATACCGCGCTGCGATTGCTGGGCACGTCAGCAGCTTCATAATCGATTTCAAGATTGGGTAATGATTTAAACGCCCTGGAGAAACAGGCTTGCAGAGGGGGGAAAGAGGGCGAGCGAATTTTTTCTGACTCCATTCCTACGGTTAAGAACCGTGATACCCGAATAGAATACCTTGCGTAAAACTCGCTCAAAACTCCCATTTATCCAAACAGATAAGAAAAATCGTTAACGCTATTGATTAACTGTTTACCGCTGTTGCAACGGCATTTTTTTGTGCTGTTTGTTCAATTAATGACAACAAGTTACTGACGTGTGAACCACTGCCAAGCTGGTGGCTGGTTTGCACGACAATTTGCTCATGACTAGCGTCCTTGTTAGTCTTCAGTAAGATCAGTTCCGGGTCTTGCGCGATGACCTTAGAGTGCTCAATGCTTGCAATGGCAAAGCTTTGGCTGTTCTTCAGTCCGTCAATCACCTGGCTGATATTACCAATTTTGACATTGGTTGACTTGTTAAGCCCTTCAACCGCCTCATTAAGCATGTTCTGTACCTGTTTAGACTGAGAAAAACAGCCGTACATAGGGTACTGAGCAAGCTCACTGCGACGAATACTGTCTTGTGTTGCCAGTGGATGTTGTTTAGCAACAAACAAAACCAGTTGGTCGGGCAGATGAATATCACTCACTAAGCTGGTTGCAGATTCAAGGTAAACACTGATGTCTATTTCACCAAGCTGAAGCTTGCGAAGTAGATCATGCTCACTTAAAAGTTGCATTTCAACTTTGACGTTGGGGAAATCCGCCAAAAACTGTCCACATGACGTTGGCACTATGCTACTGGCTTGTGCAGTGTAACCAACAACAACGCGCTGTTGATCACGACCAAACAAACTTTGTTTGATAGTGTTTCTGGTTATGTCTAATTCCGATAAGGTAGACTTACAATAATTGAGAAAAAGTTCACCTTGTTCGGTCAGTTTGACGGAGCGGGTAGATCGTTTGACAAGTTCACAGCCAATCTCATCTTCCAGTGTCTGAATGCTTCTGGTGAGTGCGGAAGTACTGATATTGGTTTGTTCTGCGGCTTGCCTAAAGTGGCGTAAATTGCCTAAAGCAACGAATTGCTCGAGTTGTTCAAATCTCATGTGAAATTCCTTTTATTTCAACAAAAATGCAATGACAACGTTGATTCCCTAATACTAATACAGTTTAGAGAAACATCCAAGTGAATTTTTTACATTTCGCTTACAAAAACTAATCTGGGTATTGATCACGTATTGCGACGAATTGTTCCAGATTTTCTATAAACAGATCAACCAGTTTGGGATCAAATTGTTGACCACGCTGGCGTTTTATCTCTGTTAGAATTTCTTCAAGTGTCCAAACCGGCTTGTAACAGCGAACACTACCGAGTGCATCGAATACATCGGCCAGTGCCGTAATTCTTCCGGCGATGTCTATTTGTTCACCTTTCAGGCCCTGCGGATATCCGCTGCCATCCCACTTTTCATGGTGCTGATGTGCGATGATTGCGCCGCATTGCAAAATATCATTTGTTGAGTTTTTTAGTATTTCATAGCCCTGTTGGGCATGAGTCTTCATTATTGCCCATTCATCGTCATTCAGTTTTCCAGGCTTATTGAGAATAACATCCGGGATGCTAATCTTGCCAATATCATGCAAAGGTGAAGCTAGTTTTATAATTTCGGCCCTATAATCGTTTAATCCGACCAATTTAGCTAGTAATAAACTGTAATGCGCTACCCGCTTGACATGAGAGCCCGTCTCCTTAGAACGTTTTTCAACGGCTTCACCCAGTATATAAGACAGCTCTTTTTGTGATTCTTTTACGGTTTCTCTGAGGTTCAGATTGTCGTATGCCAGTGCTATGTTATTGGCGAAAAAGGCCAGCAGCTGACAATCTGTGGGTTGTAACAGGCCGTTTTTACTGACGTAGAGCATGGTTTCCAGCCCTGCCTGACTCGTAAAATAACCCACATATTCATGGTCAGACTTACTAGACGTTTTACGGTTGTGGGTTTCGATAAAGCGACTTTTTACTTTGTCTGGTAAGGCCGTTTGTTCCGGTTCAATACCAGCGCCAGAGGCGGCAAGCAGTTGAAACTCGGCCCCTGCGCCATCTTGTTTGTTGACGGCTGCCGCACAGTAAATATCGGAGTCACTGAGCCCCATGACATCGGCCACATGGGTTAAGATGGTGGAGGCAAAATCCTGCACATTACTGCACTTCAAAAAGCTGGAAGAAGCATCAATAATACGCTCGAGCCCCTGTTTATGTCGTTCAATCGTTTGGATATCCCGGTGGGAGCGTAGCGCTGAGTAAAGTAAGGTCTTTAATTTAACTGCGGTGAGCTCAGTTTTATTTTTGTAATCATTGATGTCGTAATCACGAATGACCGACTCTTCAGGTGCTTCTCCGGGCTGTCCGGTTCGTAAGATCAGACGAATATCATGATTGGCCATATCATTGCGAATGAACTTAATCAGATCTAACCCGGCATGATTACTCTCCATGACCACATCGATTAAACCCACTGAAATGGAGTCCTCTGAGTTGAGAATATCCATTGCCTGTTTTGCTGAGTAGGCATGATGAAAACGCAACGGTTTTTGTTCAAACCGAAAGTCTGACAATACCAGCTTGGTTACCTGATGGATGTCTTCTTCGTCATCTACTACCAGGATATCCCAGTAGGCATTATCTATAGTAATTTGCTCTTCATCCTTAAGTGGCTCATTTGAAAAGAGAAAACCGCTCACATAGAACCTCTGCTTAGTGCCTGTTCTCTGTTAGTATAGCCAGCAAAAAAGTGAGTTGCTTAATCTTGTATTGGCTTTTTTTCAATATTGTTAAGTTCAATCTCTATGGCATCACAGGAAATATGAATCTCGTACAGAGAAAGTAACAAGGACAGCGTCAGGCAGCAGAGGCTGGCACCAAACAGGATCACTCCTAAAAGGGCAACGTCGATGAATAAGGCAAACATCGACATAGTGCAAAGCAGGAAGGCTATAACGCCCCACACTTGCATCAGGCGGATGAGTTTTATACGTTTTTTAAGATTATCAATCTGGGCGACCACTAAGGGTCTGAGTTGATCGCCCTCTCTGGCGTTTAATTCTCTGATTAGCTGCGCCAGAACTAAAAATCGATTGGTGTACGCCAGCAATAGCAGGGAGATTGCGGGGAACAGCAACCCGGGTGTGGTGAGCGTCATTTTTGTACTCCGTCTAAGCACGCTACAATAGTGATTATCATAGCAAAATTTTGGAGTCAGGCGATGAGTAATGCAATGCTTGAATGGACGTGTGTATATCGCACGGATAACCCATTGGAAGCCCATATTGTGCTCGGGCTGCTGGCCCAGGCACGACTGAAGACACATGTGGAAGGGGAAGCTCTGGCAGCTGCGCTGGGTGAGATGCCTTTTAGTCACAATACAATAAAAATTTTTGTCTGTGCGATAAAAGTACCCGAGGCAGAGGAAATCTTGGTAAACTATCAACAAACTAATTTATCGGAAGACTGGCAGTGTCACAGCTGCTCTGAACACAATGGTTCGGGGTTTCAATATTGCTGGCACTGTGGAAAAAGCTATGACGAAGGCCAATAACTTTCAACGCATCAGAGAGCTAAATTACTTACAAAAAGCGGTGCTTGCGGCTGCGATATTAGAACGTATGCTGCCAAATTATGGTTTATTCAGTGAGGCTACCGGGTTTGGTGATGAGACCACCTTGCGCAGTGCATTGAATGTTTGCTGGGAAAAGGTGCTGCTGCCGAAAAGCAAAATCAGCCTGGAAAAACAAATTGAAAAGATTGAGCCTAATGTCCCGGAACTGAAAGACTTCGATATGTTTGGCACCTATGCCGCGATTGATGTTGCGACGGCGTTGCTGGGTTTTATTCAGGGTGTCATGAGTAAAGATGAAAGCGAATTTGTCAACGTTGCTAAAATTTCTCAGGCTACCGTGGCCAGATATATCGAGTTCTTGCTTATCGCAGAAAACATTGAGCCCGACAATCAACATGTCAGGGAACATCCACTGATGCAATACGAAATCGACGTGCTTGGTGAACTTATTGACTGTGTTGCTCAAATGCCGAGGATTGACAATCAATCGGTTAAAACCCTCAAAGCCTTGGCATTAAGCGACGGCCAGACCAATATTGGCCTGGCAATCGAAGCCTGATTGTTTGTCTAAATTTTTAGTAGTGGAGAGTTTAAATTGCGAATTTTAGGTATCGAATCTTCTTGCGATGAGACGGGGATCGCCATCTATGATGACGAGCAGGGATTGCTGGCACACCAGTTATATAGCCAGGTTAAAGTCCATGCTGATTATGGCGGCGTAGTACCAGAACTGGCTTCGAGAGATCATGTTCGCAAAACCATTCCCCTAATTGAAGCCGCTTTTAAACAAGCAGGGTGTGGACCTGAATCTCTGGATGGCATTGCTTATACTGCGGGACCGGGCCTGGTTGGTGCTTTGCTTGTGGGTACCTCTATTGGTCGCTCACTGGCCTTTGGCTGGAATATTCCCGCCGTGGCTGTACATCATATGGAAGGGCACTTACTGGCGCCGATGCTGGAAGAGGAGATGCCAGAGTTTCCGTTCGTTGCCCTGCTGGTTTCGGGTGGCCACACTATGATGGTGAAGGTGGCAGGTATTGGTGAGTACCAAGTGTTGGGTGAATCGGTGGATGATGCTGCCGGTGAAGCTTTTGACAAAACCGCCAAGTTATTAGGACTCGACTATCCAGGCGGCCCAATGCTGGCCAAGCTGGCGACCACAGGGCAAGCGGGTCGTTTTGTGTTTCCAAGACCTATGACAGACCGCCCCGGACTGGACTTCAGCTTTAGTGGTCTGAAAACTGCGGCTGCCAATACCATCAAATCGGCCGGCGATGACGAACAAACTAAGGCTGACATTGCCCATGCGTTTCAGACGGCTGTGGTGGAGACGCTGGCGATAAAATGTAAGCGTGCTTTGAAAGAGACGGGTATTAATCGTTTGGTCATTGCAGGCGGTGTCAGTGCCAATAAAGAGCTACGTACTAAACTGGAGCGCATGATGCAGGGAATGAAAGGCAAAGTGTATTATCCGCGTACAGAATTTTGCACCGATAATGGCGCGATGATCGCCTACGCTGGTATGCAGCGTCTTAAAGCGGGTCAGACGGCAGAGTTAAGCATGAAAACACAGCCTCGCTGGCCGCTAGACAGTTTGCCATCATTGTAACACTTTGGCTTTAGTCGACGTTTTTCTTGCCGAGCTTAGGCTCGGTACCGTTCAGGAGCCGACGTATGTTGGCTCTGTGGCGGAATATAATGACCACAGTCAGAAAACATACTGGCAGGGTGTATAAGGGTTTGATCAACCAGGTGTAGGCAGGAGCGGCTAATACAGTGACGATAGCGGCGAGTGACGAATAACGGGTCAGTGCCAGTACCAGTAGCCAGGTACTGATCAGCATTCCTCCCAGTGACAGTCCTATCGGCAGCAGTGCACCAAAAGCTGTTGCGACCGCTTTGCCACCGTTAAAGTGGAAAAATATCGGATATATATGGCCCAGACAGGCGCACACCGCAACAACGCCCAGCCAGATAGGCTCAATACCAAGAAAGTACGCACCCCACACCGGAATGGTGCCTTTGAGGATATCAAACACCAGGACTAAGGCGGCTGGGAGTTTACCGCCAAGTCGTAACACATTGGTTGCCCCGGGGTTATTTGAGCCAGCAAAGCGGGGATCAGGCAGAGAAAACAGCCTGGAGATCAAGATCGCGGAAGAGATTGAACCAAATAAATAAGCACAAATACATATTAAACTGACTATCACAAGCTTCCTTATTTTTTCTTGCCGCTATTTGGGCTATCATCGTCGCTTTATTTTAAGGCGGCTGGGTACGTGAAAAAGCCGATCCGAATCAGTCATGTCAGGAGTTTACATGGACACGGTCTATATCTCGCAATTACACGTCGAGACCATAATAGGAGTTTACGACTTTGAAAAAGAAAGTAAACAAAGCCTTTTCTTTGATATAGCGATGAAGACCGATATCTCGACTGCTGCACAGCAGGACGACATTACCCTGGCTGTGGATTATGCCAAGGTCAGCGAGCGCGTAATTGCGCATACTGAGGCAAGCCGGGTTGAGTTATTAGAAACCCTGGTTGAGCAACTTGCTACTTTGATCTTACAAGAGTTTGCCATTGAGGCAGTGACAATTCGGGTGAGTAAACCCGCAGCGGTTCCTCAGGCACAAACTGTTGGCCTGGAAATTACGCGGAACAGATAGTATGGCGCATGTTTTTATCAGTATTGGTTCAAATGTTGATCGTGACCGTCACTTCCGTCAGGGGTTGACGGCACTTATTCGCTATTTTCCGAACTTCGTTCATTCAGATGTCTATGAGAGTGAGCCTGTAGGATTTAACGGTAAGAATTTTTATAATTCCGTGTTTGCTACCCACACAGAGATGCCACTGCCGGCTCTGTGTGCTTTGCTAAAACAGATAGAACGCGATAATGGCAGGACGCCTCAGGATAAGAAGTTCAGTCCCAGAACACTGGATCTGGATATTCTGTTTTACGACGATAAGATCTGTGATGCGCCGGCGCAACTGCCGCGAGATGAGATCACCAAGAATGCATTTGTCTTAAGACCGCTGGCCGAAATAGCGCCTGAGTTTGTTCATCCCGTGTTAGGCCGCAGTATTGCTGAGATCTGGCAGGCGTATGACAACCACACACAAAAGTTATGGAAAGTGGAGTTTTCCTTACCATGAGTATCATTGAAATAATTGTACTGGCGTTGATCCAGGGATTAACGGAGTTTTTGCCTATTTCCAGCTCGGCGCATCTGATTTTGCCATCGCAGATATTAGGCTGGCAGGATCAGGGCCTGGCATTTGATGTCGCCGTTCACGTCGGATCATTGGCTGCGGTACTGATTTACTTTCGTAAAGAAGTGGCAGATATACTGAGCGCCTGGTTTAAATCGTTCGGTAAGCAAGGCACGACGGATGACAGTCGGCTGGGTTGGTGGATCATAGTGGCCACCATTCCGGGTCTGGTCATCGGGTTTTTGGCCAAAGATCTGGTTGAAGACTTTTCCCGCAGTGCCTGGGTGATTGCAGCAACGACGGTCATTTTTGGCTTGTTGCTGTGGTACGCTGACGTCACTGCAAAACAAACGAAAACCATCTATCAGCTTAACTGGCGCAGTGCCCTGATCATTGGCTTCGCTCAGGTGATAGCCGCTTTATTGCCGGGAACGTCTCGCTCGGGGATCACCATGACGGCAGGCATGATGCTGGGCCTGAACAAGCAAAGCGCAGCCCGTTTTTCATTTTTGATGTCAATCCCGATTATTGCTGCGGCAGGTGGCTATTACACGCTGAAACTGGCCACTGGTGATGAGCTAATCGACTGGAACGCCATTATTACAGGGGCGGTGTTGTCGTTTGTCGCCGCCTATGCGTGTATTCATTTCTTCCTGAAAGTGATTGAGCGGATGGGTATGTTGCCGTTTGTGATCTATCGGTTGTTGCTGGGCCTGTTCCTGGTGATTTTCCTGATGGTTTAATCGGATATAAAGCGGGTATATTTACCCGCTTTATCGTTATACCGATTTTCGATAATACACCACATCCATAGGTCCTTCAGGGCCTTCATGAATACCTTCTCGTAAGAAGGTCATGGATAGTTTTTTCATGATGTTAATTGAACCCAGGTTCCCTTTGAGTGCCTCTGCGCTCAGATAATCCATTTTATCCTGTTCAGCAAGGTGCTTGGCGATGTGTCTGGCAGCTTCGGTTGCATAGCCTTTCCCCCAGGCAATTTGTTTGAAGCGCCAGCCTATTTCGAGATCTCGCTCGTCCATTTCACCGTTAAAGAAATACATGGGCCGGATCAAAATCCAGCCCAGGAAAGTGTCGTCGTCAATCAGGCTGCAATGCCACAGGCCCCAGCCCTGCTGTGGGTTGGTAAATTTGGCCAGGCGCGGCAGGTAAAATTGCTCAATTTGCTCGCGAGAAGTCGGCTGCCCGTTGGTGATGTAGCGCATCACTGCGGGGTCGCTGTCGAGTTCTGTCAGCAAGTCAGCGTCTTGCTGAGTCATTAAACGGTATTGTAAACGAGCTGAAGGAGCAATTGTCACTTATTTACACCACATAGTATCGCACATGTATACTTGCGTAACTTTCGGATACTTGCTGTTTGCATCGTGACTGTAGCAACCGCGCAATTCCAGAAACATTTTTTGGCCAGAAAATTTAGCTGCGAGCAAAGAGGAGTAAATATGTTGGGCACCGTCGGTGCGCAAATCCAAATGGTACCATTTGGCACTGGTTGGCGATGATGTACACTCCGTAAGTTCGTTCATTGTAGATAACTTAATACGCGCAGCATTGTGGCTAACGGTCATATCTTTAATTGTTGCAACTTGTGTGTAAGCGGTTGCATTGGCAAATAAAGGTGAGAATAAAAGTGCGGCTGCAATTATTTTTTTCATAAAATTCGACTCCATTTCGATAGTAATTATTCAACAAGCCATTATAGGGAAGTTTGTATTTGAAAAGTAGCCTTGGGTTATGAATAGTTCATTTGAGCACTGCTTTTTGTTAAAATTGCCATTTTGACGCAAAAGAGAGCACAGTGGAAAACTCGGTACTGGCATTACGAGCTCAACAAATCGCATCCGCGCGGCGGGAATTCAAGGCCCGGGGATCAAAATTACCTCGCTGTGAGCGGTGTTTACTGGCTGAACCTCTTTGTATTTGTACAGGTGTTCAGGTAGCGAAATGCGACAGTGCGGTGTGTTTGCTCATGTATCATAATGAGAGTTTTAAACCTTCTAATACCGGTCGCCTGATAGCCGATATTGTCCCAGATAACCATGCGTTTCGCTGGGACCGCACCGATCCTGAGCCGCGTTTACTGGCTTTGTTGGCCGATCCCAGGTATCAGCCTGTGGTGGTGTTCCCGGCTGATAATGTCGAGCCGCAGCGCGTGGTCAATCGGGTCACACGACAAAGCGGTAAAGTGCCGCTGTACATTTTTCTCGATGGGACCTGGCGTGAAGCGAAAAAGATGTTTCGCAAAAGCCCTTATCTGGATAAGTTTCCGGTTTTATCCGTCACGCCTGAAAGTTTATCCGACTACAAACTCCGGGTAGCGCCGCATGCCCATCAGCTTGGGACGGCAGAAGTCGCCTGTGTGGTGTTGGCAGAAAACGGCGAGACGCAGGCTGCTGACTATCTGACCCGGCATTTTGTGGATTTTCGTGATGCTTATCTGAAAGGAAAGAAAAGTAAATTGACTTGAGTGTTAACGCTCGTCGGAATAAGAAGAGCGCGACCCTTACGGGCCGCGCTTGACGGAATCTTCTAAATAGCATCCTGCTATGTTGATGAGATCAACTCCTTACATGCTCGTCCATGTCTCGCCTTGCGTTGTCATTCTGCGAGATGTACATCCTGTACTGTCCATAAAGCAATCAGCGCTCCTATTTGCTGACTAAATCCATGCTAACCATCCATTGTGTCGTCATCCTGACTCGTTCCAGTCTCCCTGTGTTCCAATGCACCATCCACCTGTGCATCAACGTCCTTACTTAATCGGCATGTCCTGTTGTCCGAAGCCTAGTCCTAGTTCCTGACAGTCCTACCGCACAAACTCCCTGACCAGCAACTCAATCCGTTTCCCTGTTGCTTTGTGCTCTCCCCTTGAGATGACTAAAGTATATGAGAGTCTGGGTGAGATAACAGCACGAAAAAACGCTTTGAAATTCAGATAAAAAAGTTAGTTGTAAAAAAACTTGTTATCTAACAAAGACCTTTTTATATTTTGTTGATAAAGTCAGCGTTATCTTCATAGATAGCGACATGCCTAGTGAGAGATCTCTCACAACCAAATGTCCGTATGTCGCTATTTAATAAAATTGCAATATGTTGAACTATCGGCTGTATTTTGCCGGGATCCGGGTTACCATAGCCTGAGAATAGTTATTGTTATTATTTGGAGCTTATATGAAAAGTGCAATTGCAACTCTGCTTGCTGCTGTAACCAGCTTGTCTGCTGTCGCCGCGGACGAAGTGAACATCTATTCCTATCGCCAACCTTTTTTAATTCAGCCTATCCTGGATGATTTTACCAAACAAACAGGCATTAAAACTAACGTGGTGTTCGCGAAAAAAGGCCTGATTGAGCGGGTAAAGCGTGAAGGCAAACACGGCCGGGCCGATTTGGTACTGACGTCAAACTTCAGCGCCATGATCCAGTTAGAAGAGCTGGGGCTGACCAACCCGATTGAGAGCGGCACGGTGGATAAAAATATCCCGGCTAGCTTTCGTGATCCGGATGGCCACTGGGTTGCCCTGACCAAACGTGTACGTAACGTCTATTCGTCGAAAGACAGAGCGGGTAAGTTGACCAGTCTGAGCTATGAAGAACTGGCTAGCCCTAAATACAAAGGTAAAATCTGTACACGCTCTGGTAAACACCCCTATAACCTGGGTCTGGTGGCGTCTATGATTGCCCACCACGGCGAAGCTGAAACCAAAACCTGGCTGCAAGGCGTGAAAGCTAATCTGGCGCGTAAGCCACAGGGAAATGACCGCGCACAGGTAAAAGCTGTTAAAGAAGGACTGTGTGACCTGGCACTGGGTAACAGCTACTACTTTGGCAAAATGCTTGAAGACAGCAAACAAAAAGCCTGGGCTGATGCGGTTTACATTAACTTCCCAAATCAGAGCGACCGTGGCTCACACCTTAACGTTTCGGGTGTGGTAATGACCAAGTACTCGAAAAACAAAGAAAATGCCTTGAAACTGATCGAGTTTATGACCGACAATAAAGCCCAGAACATGTACGCCTCGATGAATATGGAATATCCGGTTAAACCGGGCGTCGAATTGTCGAAACTAGTGGCATCCTGGGGCACCTTTAAGGAAGACAGCTTACCTTTGTCCGAGATCAGTAAATACCGTCCGATGGCGCTTAAGCTCATCGATGAGGTAAAATTTGACCTGTAAATGCAATTAAAACAAAGTCTGTCCCCGTGGCAGTGTATGGCGTGGTTGATAGGTATTGGCCTGTCAATCCCGCTGGCATTTCTGATTTTCGAAGCGCTGCAAGGTGAGTCGGAAGTATTCAGCCATTTATGGCAGAGTGTATTGTGGGACTATACCCGTAATACAATTGCGCTGATCGCCGGTGTCGTGGTGCTTAGTGCGTTAATTGCCCTGCCGCTGGGGTGGTTAACGGCCTACTGTCGTTTCCCCGGCAAACGGGTATTTGAGTGGGCATTGATGCTCCCCCTGGCGCTGCCCGCTTACATTATCGCCTATGTCTATACCGATCTACTGGATTATGCAGGTCCGGTCCAGATCTGGTTACGTCAGCAGTTTGGCTGGCAGGGGCCGGATGATTACTGGTTTTTTGACCTGCGTACTTTGCCCGGCGCCATTGTGATGATAGCCCTGGTGCTGTATCCCTATCTGTATTTGATCTTCAAAACCGCTTTGCGCGAGCAGTCTTTTAAACTGGTGCAGGCCAGTCAGCTGATGGGTATGAGCCCTGCGCAAAGTTTCTTTAAAGTGAGCCTGCCGTTATCTCGTGGCGCGATAGTTGCGGCACTGGCGCTGATCAGCATGGAAACCATGGCCGACTTCGCCACCGTACACTATTTTGCCGTAAGCACCCTGACAACGGCCGTGTATGACACCTGGCTGGGTTATTACTCGCTGACTGCCGCCGCCAAGATTTCAGGCATTATGCTGCTGTTTTTATTTGTCGCACTGTTACTTGAACGTATGAGTCGCAAAACCCAGGTGGTGCACGAGCGCCAGTCCGGGGTGAATGACACCCACCTTTATGATTTAACCGGTTATCAGGGGTGGCTGGCCTGGGGATTTTGTATGCTGATCCTCAGTGTGGCGTTTTTTGTGCCCGTTGGTATATTGCTCAACTATGCCTGGCATTATTTCGAGCAAGCCTGGAATGCCGAGTTTTTCAATTATGCGCTGCAAAGCTTACAGATCAGTCTGTATGTGAGCGTAATTGCGATGCTGGTCAGTTTACTGGTGGTCTACTATCAGCGCATTGAGCCGGGCAAGCTGACTAATCTACCGGGGCGTTTTGCCAGTACCGGCTATGCCTTACCGGGTACTGTGCTGGCGATTGCCGTGTTGCTGCCACTGACCTTGTTTGATACCAAGCTCAATGACTGGCTGGATGGCAGTGGTTTTGAGCCAGGTTTGTTACTCAGTGGCACCTTGTTTGCCATGATTTTTGCTTACGTGGTGCGCTTTTATGCCATTGCGCATGGGGCAGTGGAGTCCAGCTTTGTGCGGATCAGCCCAAGCATTGATATGGCCAGCCTGTCACTCGGGAAAGGGCGCTTTCAGACGTTGACTCAGGTGCATATGCCGCTGCTTAAGCGAGGTTTGCTGACAGCTGGCCTGCTGGTCTTTATCGAATGTATGAAAGAATTGCCCGCAGCGCTGTTACTGCGCCCGTTTAATTTTGAAACCCTGGCCACCCATGTTTATCAGTATGTCAGCGATGAGCAACTGGAGCTGGCCTCGATATCCGCTTTGTTTATCGTGCTGGTAGGACTTGTCCCCTTATACTGGGTTAATCGCTCAATGGAACAACATAACTAATGCCAAGTTTAGAAATTCAATCGTTAAACTATCATTATGATGGTCACCCGGTGATCCAGCAGCTTGATTTGACGGTAGCTGAGAACGAAATTGTCTGCCTACTCGGTGCCAGTGGCTGTGGCAAAACCACAACTCTGAAAGCAATCGCAGGCCTGTTGCATCCCCAGCAGGGGGAGATCCGTATTAATGGCAAAAGTGTCAGCAGCGAGCGGCATTTTGTGGCACCTCAGCATCGCAACATTGGTATGATGTTTCAGGATTATGCATTGTTTCCGCATCTGACTGTGGCGCAGAACATTGCCTTTGGCCTGACCAAGCTCAGTAAGTCGGAAAAACAAAATCGCGTGGCGCACATGCTGGGGCTGGTGCATCTGGAAGGCTATGCCGAGCGCTTCCCGCATGAATTGTCCGGTGGTCAGCAGCAGCGTGTGGCCATTGCCAGGGCGCTTGCCTACCACCCTAACTTGTTACTGCTGGATGAACCTTTTTCTAATATTGATGCGCAGGTGCGCTTTCAGCTGATCAAAGATATTCGCGATATTATTAAAGATCAGCAGGTATCGGCGATTTTTGTCAGCCATTCCAAAGATGAAGCGTTTGCCTTTGCCGACCGGCTCGCCATCATGCATCAGGGGCAAATTGCCCAGTTAGGCACGCCCAAAGAGCTGTTCCAGCATCCAAGTAGTCGCCAGGTGGCAGAATTTCTGGGGCAGGGTGCTTACGTGGCTGCACAGCGCCACAATGGGGCTCAGGTTGAAACCGCGTTTGGCTCAGTGGAGTCTCTGATTGATATCCAGAGCTCGGCCCGGGCCGGGCAGATTTACCTCAGACCCAGCCACATCGAGCTGTTTAATGCTGAACAGGGGCAGGTCGAAGTAGCGCAACATCGCTTTGTCGGGACCGAGTATCTGTATGCCATCGAGCTGGAAGGTCAGATGTTAGAAGTGGCCATGCCCTCTGATAAACCACTGGATCTCAGCAGGCCGGTGAGTTTGAAAATTAAGCCCCATGCGATAAACTTCTTTTCTTAAGGCATAACAATTCGTTACATTAGCTAATAGCAATTTAGATAAGTGCGGTGGCCGGGCGTGTATAGATACGCCCAAAAGAAACGAGCTCAACCGCACCATTCGGGTTTAGTATGGCGCGTTGATTTAATGATAGGAAGGGGTGATGGCGCAAGCACAATCAGGGGTATGTGCCGAGGCAAATCTACACGGTTTGCACTTGTTTTTTAACGTACTGGATGGTCACGATGAGGCAGTGCGCTCGGCGCTCAGCCAGGCGGGCAGGTTGCAGGATGAACTCAGTGACCGTTTTTCTGAGGCCATGCTCAGCAGCTTTGTCGCCATAGGTGCCCAGTACTGGCCGCATATCTATCCCGAGTTTATTCCGCCGCAGCTGAAAAGTTTTCCCCTGATCAAAAGCAGTGAGCATTTGTGCCATAGTCAGCCATTCGACTTACTCTATGTGATCCGCTCAGACAGAGAAGACGTCAATCACCTGTTTGCCCAGAGTGTGCTGCACATGTTATCCGGGGGCGTCGAGCTGGTGGCCCAGGTGCGCGCCTTTCGTTTTCTTGACGGGCGGGACTTTAATGGCTTTGTCTATGGTGCCGATATTCCCCATGGCCGCTTTAAACGCCAGGTTGCCTTAGTGAGCAATCCGGGAGGGCTTGACGATCAGGGCAGCTATATTCATGTCCAGCGCACTCAGTTTGACCTGACCCGCTGGCAGGCGTTGCCGCTGTCGGATCAGGAACAGCTGATGGGGCGCACCCGCCTTGATAACCTGTTGATTGACGATGCGCCGCCGTACAACCATGCCCGGCTCAATGAGATTAAAGACAGTGAAGGTAAACCTCTGCTGTTGAATCAAAGTATGCCCTATGGCGATGTCTATGAGCAGGGTAGTTTATGGCTTAGCTGCGCCGCGAAAGGGGATGCGTTTGAGCAGCTGTTACACAGTCGCTTTGGCTTGTCGGGGGATGGAGATTACGATCCGCTGCTGGATTATTCCCAGGGCGATATGGGGGCGGCATTCTTTGCGCCATCGCTGCAGTTTTTACAGCAAATGGCGCAGTCTTAACCGTTATCAGACGTTATCAAATAGCGTTTTAACCCGATCCAGAGTGGCATCAATTTCAGAGACTTTGGCGGGGGCGATAAAAATGGTGTCGTCACCTGCAATCGTGCCTAACACGCCATCGGCAGATCCCAACGAGTCCAGCAGGCGGGCAATCAGTTGTGCGGCTCCCGGGCTGGTGCGTATGATGATCATCATTTCGTTATGTACTATGTCGATCACCAGCTGGCGCAGCGGGCTTTTTGCGGTGGGTACACCCATTTCCGCGGGTAAACAATATACCATTTCCTGTTTGGCATTGCGGGTGCGTACGGCACCGAACTTGCTCAGCATACGAGAGACTTTACTTTGGCTGATGTTGTCAAATCCCTGCTCTTTAAGGGCATCGACAATTTCACCTTGAGAACCAAAGTTTTCTTCTTTTAACAGGGCCTTAAAGGCTTTGACTAGGGCTTCTTGTTTTTCCTGCGGCTGCATACTCAATACTTCTTTATGACTCAATTGTTAGGATTTTACACAAAACGCGCCTGTTACCCAAATTTCAGGACGAGAAGATTCTTCAAGCGATGGTGGTTTTCCAGATTAGAAACGCGGGACCAAGCGTAAACCATTAGTAGCAGTATCTGCCGCGAACTTTACAACTATAGTCGAAAAAAAGACGAAAATTGCGCGTATAAATTTGTTTTTGGCGGCGCTTTTCATTATCTTTACAGCACATTTAATTCCACCTTCAAATTATGGAGAATTCCAATGAAAGTTGCTGTATTAGGTGCCGCTGGCGGTATCGGTCAAGCATTGTCTCTTTTGCTTAAAAACGGTTTACCTGCTGGTTCTGAGCTTGCGCTATACGACGTAGCGCCAGTAGTACCTGGCGTAGCGGTTGACCTGTCTCACATCCCAACAGCGGTAAAAGTAGCTGGTTTTGGTAAAGACGACCTGGATGCAGCGCTGGTTGATGCAGACATCGTATTGATCCCTGCGGGTATGCCACGTAAGCCAGGTATGGACCGTGCTGACCTGTTCAATGTGAATGCGGGCATCATCAAGACTCTGGCTGAAGGCATTGTTAAAAACTGTCCTAAAGCGCTGGTTGGTGTGATCACTAACCCAGTAAACGGCACTGTGCCAATCGTTGCTGAAGTATTCAAAAAAGCCGGTACTTACGATCCAGCTCGCGTATTCGGTGTAACTACACTGGATGTTATCCGTGCAGAGACTTTCATCGCTGAGCGCAAAGGCCTGAACGTAAGCGACGTGAAAGTGCCTGTGATTGGTGGTCACTCAGGTACTACTATTCTGCCTCTGCTTTCTCAGGTTGAGGGCGCTGAGTTCTCTGACGAAGAAATAGCTGCACTGACTAAGCGCATCCAGAATGCTGGTACTGAAGTCGTTGAAGCTAAGGCGGGTGGCGGCTCTGCAACTCTGTCTATGGGCGCAGCTGCGGCACGTTTCTGCTTCTCACTGGTTAAAGGCCTGCAAGGTGAAAACGTGGTTGAGTACGCTTATGTTGAAGGCAACACGGGCGATGCGACTTTCTTCGCACAACCTGTACGTCTTGGCAAAAACGGCGTAGAAGAGCTGCTGCCTTACGGCGAGCTGAGCGCGTTTGAGCAACAAGCAAAAGACGACATGCTGGCGACTCTTGAAAAAGACATCAAAGAAGGTGTTGATTTCATGGCATAATTTGCCAGTTTACTGAGCAATATTCTTGCCCGGTAAGTGAAACGAAAAAAGCCTGACTGAGTCAGGCTTTTTTGTGTCTGGTTACAAAGCCGCTAGTGCAGGATACGGGCGCGGATAGTACCTTCTACAGCGCTTAGCTCTTTTAACGCAACCTCAGAGTGATCGCTGTCCACATCAATCACCACGTAACCAATGCTTTCATCGGTTTGCAGGTACTGCGCTGCGATGTTGATCCCATGCTGTGCAAACGCCTGGTTAATTTGTGTCAGCACACCAGGGCGGTTCTCATGCACGTGCAGCAGACGACTGCGGTTAGACAGTTCAGGCAGCGACACTTCAGGGAAGTTCACCGCTGTGACGGTTGACCCATTGTCTGAGTACTTAGTCAGTTTACCGGCCACCTCTATCCCAATGTTTTCCTGAGCTTCCTGCGTAGAGCCGCCGACATGTGGTGTCAGGATCACATTGTCGAACTGGCGCAGTGGTGAGACAAACTCTTCGTCATTAGACTTAGGCTCGACTGGAAATACATCAATCGCAGCACCTGATAGCTTACCTGCGCTAAGCGCCTCAGCCAGGGCGTCGATATCCACCACTGTACCGCGTGAGGCATTGATCAGGATCGCACCTTGTTTCATCACTTCCAGCTCTGCCATGCCAATCAGGTTCTTCGTTTGCGATGTTTCCGGAACATGTAAACTGACCACATCCGCGCGCTGCAGCAACTGAGTTAAGCTCTGCACTTGTTGTGCATTGCCTAATGTGAGCTTGTCTTCGATGTCGTAAAACTCGACCTTCATGCCAATGTTTTCGGCCATGATCCCCAACTGAGTCCCGATGTGGCCATAACCAATGATCCCCAGAGTTTTACCGCGTGCCTCAAAAGAGCCGATCGCGGACTTAAACCACTCGCCACGATGTGCCATCGCATTGCGCTTTGGAATACCCCGTAACAGCAGCAGGATTTCTCCCAGTACCAGCTCAGCGACTGAACGTGTATTTGAAAACGGCGCATTAAAGACGGCAATACCACGCTTTTTGGCGGCATTCAGATCAACCTGATTGGTGCCAATACAAAAGCAGCCAATCGCAACCAGCTTATCTGCGGCTTCCAGTACCGTTTCACTGAGGTGGGTACGCGAGCGGATCCCGACAAAGTGGACATTCTTGATCCGCTCAATCAGTTCATTTTCAGGCAGCGATGTCTTTACGTACTCGATATTGCTATAACCGTTGCGTTTGAGCGTTTCAACAGCGCTCTGGTGTACGCCTTCCAACAATAAAATGCGAATTTTGTCCTTAGACAAGGATACCTTACTCATGACTCATTCCTGTTACTTAATTTGTGGCCCCTCTGGGGTCCCTGTGATGACGATGTTGGCGCCGCGCTGAGCGAACAAGCCATTGGTAACAACACCGACGATTTGATTAATTTTTTCTTCCAGCTCGGCTGCCTGTGTAATGGATAATCCATGTACATCCAAAATCACATTGCCGTTATCTGTGACAACGCCCTGACGATAGACAGGATCGCCACCCAGCTTGAGTAACTCACGGGCAACATAGCTGCGTGCCATTGGGATCACCTCAACCGGTAGAGGGAACTGTCCCAGCACATCGACATGCTTAGTGTTGTCAACAATACAGATAAACTGCCTGGCAACGGCTGCTACTATCTTCTCGCGCGTTAGTGCTGCACCACCGCCTTTGATCATCTGATTGTGTGCGTTAATTTCATCCGCACCATCAACATAAATGTCCAGCTCAGAGACATCATTGAGTTCAAACACCTCAATGCCCAGCGCCTTGAGCTTTTCTGTCGATACTTCAGAGCTAGAGACGGCACCTTTAATGGTGTCTTTGACACTGCCAAGTGCATCTATAAAGTGGTTGACGGTCGAGCCTGTGCCTACGCCGACTACGGTGCCGGCTTCTACATACTGTAACGCCGCCCAGGCAGCTGCTTTTTTCATTTCATCTTGAGTCATAACGCGATCACTGTTTTAGTTGATTATTCGATCGCAATTATACGCCCAAAGTGCAAAAAAAGTATGCCGGATACCTTTAATAGAAGAATTTATGATCTGGCACTATTGTGATGAATCTGAGGTGGAAAAATACATTACCAATGCGTTCACCACTGATAGCATTTTTGCGGCGTGATTATGGCTGGCAGGGGCACATCCCAGGCCTCGGTTGGCAATGCCGGGACTTTCTGACAGTCATGTGCCAGGCCAATTAACTTCGGTTGTTGCCAGTTTTCGCGATAATAACGCGCCAGTGTGCGATCATAGTAGCCACCTCCCATTCCGAGGCGATTGCCAGCGTCGTCAAACGCCACCAGTGGAAGCAGCAGATAGTCTAACTGCGCCAGTGGGCAAATGTGGCTACAATTCAATTCTGGTTCTAAGATAGCATAGCGATTCTGCCTCATGGGTGAGTTTTTTTCATACTTCTGAAAGAGCAAAGTGACGCCACTAAAGGGGTGAATTACGGGCAGGTAAAGGTCCACACCTTTGGACCAAAGTGTTTGAATTAAAAGGTTAGTTCTGAGTTCACCATCGTTTTCCAGATAAACCCCGATACGGGTGTTTTTTGAGAGTTTTGCATGTTGAATAAAATTAATAGTTAATTTATTTTCTGCCTCGATTTGTTGTTTTTCAGTAAGGCTGTTACGCAGTTTTCTAATGTTCTTTCGAATCTCTTTCCTTGATGTTGTATTTTTTTCATCTAAAAGTGAATTTGTTTTCATTACACAGGTACCAACTCAGGAAAAGCAAGACTGATCCCCAGTACAATCAGCAACAACACTAATAGTGATAGCAAGATGTACAGGAGCTTTTTAGAGCGTTTGGGTGGTTCACTGTCGAGTTCCAGTTCGCTGAACAGAGACTCATCCTCCCACTCATCATCTTCATGCTGTTCATCTTGTACTTGTTTACCGTCAATGCGTTGCTCCAGTTCATCCAGCTTTTCTTCAATGCGGATCAGGCTGCTGGTGATGTAATCCAGCGCATCGAATACGCGCTCATTGGCTGCACTTTGAGCTGGGCCGGATACGGCAGAAGACTGTGATTGCAGTTTACTTTGGATCCCATACACTGCCAGCAACTTCGCCTGCTTGAGGCATTTCTGTTTGTCACCTGGGCCAAACAGGGGTTTACCTGTGGTGAAGTCGGCTACCTTTTGTGCAGGCACTTTAAGTTTAGTTGCGAGTTGCTCTGTGGCTGCCTGGCTGTCAGTGCCTGGCTTAAAGCCAGAAAACACTATGCGAAATTGCTCGCTCATGAGGTTCCCTCAATATCGTTACTTCGGGTCCATTATTCATGCCAGTACCCGGCGATTTATTGTTAACTTATTGCTGGGTAAGCGGAATAAAAAACATGGACATTGTCAATTGTTGTTTTGAGTATACCTAACTTTTCCGAACAGTGTATGAAGTTATCTCAGTGGCGTTGCACAGGGAGCAGGGGCGCCGGGAACGGCGCCCCTATCAAGTGGTGTGGCGGATCAGTATTTTGCGGATTGATTATATTTTAGTGAGTCGTTAATGAACTCGCGCAGATCCTGGTTGGCCTGGGTAAGATCCGGACGACGCAGGTACATCATGTGACCTGAGCGATAACCTTTAAAGCGCAATCTGTCCTGCATTTTTCCGCTGGGATCGAGGTGCCAGAGGTTGTACTTGCCATCAAAATAGTTGGTGGCGCCATCATAGTAACCCGACTGCACCATTACGTTCAGGTAGGGGTTTTTCGCCATCGACAGGCGTAGTTGCTCACCGACCTCGTTGTTGCTGCGATCCCAGGGGCGTACATCGCCAAACATATTGTATTTAATGTCTGTTTTATAGTTCAGTTCATGGCGAAAATAGTGATTAATGGCTGGTGTAAAGGCGTGTAACCAGGCATCGAGCTCAGGCCAATAGTCAGGACCTTCACCGGCATCCCGTTTGTCAATGCCGAGGTAGCGAGAGTCGAGTCGGCCGACCGTATAGCCGCGATCGCGTAATAGCTCTTTCCAGAAAGCACGGTTGGGTATGTCGAGGTTATTTTGTAGTACGAATTGCTGCGACAGGCCACTGAAGTATGCGACTTGTTTTGCTACTTCCTGACGTGTCTGCTCGCTCAACATGGCGCCTTTGGCTAACGCGGGCAGGTAATGATCTAAGGTATATGCTTCCACCTGATTTAATACGCTCAGCAGATCCTGCTTTTGCAAAGCTTCTGGCAGCGCCTTGTGATACCAGGCGGTTGCAGCGAAATACGGCAGCCGGTTGGCACTTTTTACAGGCCCCTGACGTTTAATGCCGATATCCGTCGGAGAAACCAGTACGACACCGTTGAGAAATAGCCACTGTTTGTTCTGCAGTTCATGGGCTAAGCCGGAGACACGAGTTGTGCCATAGCTTTCACCGATCAAAAATTTTGGAGACAGCGCGCGACCGTGGCGGTTGATGAAGGTATTTAACCACCCGGCCAGATACTCTATGTCGGCATTCACGCCAAAAAAGCGTTTCTGCAGAGTTTGTTTATCGGCCATAGAACCGTCTTGTTCTGGCAGCACGCGTGAGTAGCCCGTATTGACCGGGTTGACAAACAGAATATCGGCGACATCCAGCACCGAATCCGGGTTGTCTTTCAGACCATACGGCTGCATTGGATAGCCTTCATCATCGATTTTCAACACCCGGGGGCCGGTGTAAGCTATGTGCATCCATACCGAGGCTGAGCCTGGTCCGCCATTAAATGAGATCAGTAGCGGACGGGTGGCAGGATCTTTGACTTTGTTTTTTTTATAGTAAGTGTAGTGCAGTGTCGCTACCGGGTGGCCTTCCTTATTCCATACGGGTTGAGTGCCGGTGGTCGCCGTGTAGGCCAGTCTTTCACCATTAAAGTTCCCCTTGTGTTCGGTGATAACCTGAGCATCAATTTGTTGGGTCAACAGGCCCTGAGTATCCGCTTGCGCATGCCCTTTTTGAGGGAGCGCGGTAAGTAAGGTCGCAGAAAGTGCGAAGAGTAATGGCTTCAACAACATGTTTTTTAATTTTTGATGAAAAGAATTGGCTTATTTAAGACGTATACTGCGCAGAATTCAAAGAACTTGAGACTAATGGCCAAAAATAAGCCATGCGTGCAGGGTGTTAATTTTTATAGGTTAAATGTTTTCTTTTTTGTGTTTGCAATGCTGATGCTGCGCTGAGATTCGACGCAGGTCGGTTTCCGTTTGTTTACAAATTAATTGGCGGGTGAGTTTTTTTTGTCACAGAAATCGCGTATATTTAATCCTTATGTCCGTAGTATGAAAGTATTTAGCGCTGTTAAATTCTTGTATCTCTTCCCTTTTCTCGTAGTTTTAGTAGAGCATAGTAATGCAAAGAGTATTAATCGTCGAAGACAGTAAGGTAGTGCAGCAGATCCTTCGCCACCTTGCGTCACAACACCTGGATGTGGAAATTGATTATGCCTGGTCACTAAAAGAAACCCAGGCATTACTCGAGAGCCATCATTACACCCTGGCATTGGTTGATCTGACCTTACCAGATGCTTCTGATGGTGAAGTGGTGCAACTCACCCTGAGCCGCAATGTGCCCACTGTGGTGCTGACTTCCAAAATAGACGAGTATAGCCGTCAGCAAATGCTTGAAATGGGGGTTGTTGATTATGTGATTAAGGACAATCGGGACTCGTACTTGTACGCCATCAAGCTGGTATCGCGTTTACTGCGCAATGAAGGGTGTCAGGCGCTGATCGCTGATGATTCGATGATCAGCCGGGCCGTTATGAGGCAAATGTTAGAAAAGCAGCTGTTTACTGTATTTGAGGCACAAGATGGTGAACAAGCGTTGAACATGCTTAATGCAAAGCCTGAGATCAAATTATTACTGACAGATTATGCAATGCCCACCATGGACGGCTTTGAGCTGGTGAAAGCCGTGCGTAATAGTCGTGGTCGTGATGATCTCGCCATCATCGGCTTATCGGGTGCTGGAAGCCATGGCTTGTCTGCCAAGTTTATTAAATATGGCGCCAATGATTTTTTGACTAAACCGTTTATGAACGAAGAGTTCCATTGTCGGGTGATGCAAACCATGGAGCAGCTAAACCTGATCGCAGACATCAAAGAGTATGCCCACCGGGATTTTCTGACTGGTCTCTACAACCGTCGCTATTTTTGTCAGCACATGGATAAGATTCTAAAAAATAAGCCGGATCAGTTTACGCTGGCTCTACTCGACCTCGACCACTTTAAAGCAATCAATGATCAGTATGGTCACCTTGGTGGTGACAAAGTTTTGTCTCAGGCGGCCGAATTGCTGAATAGTTCATTCAATCACTGTTTGGTTGCCCGGGTGGGTGGGGAAGAGTTTGCCGTGCTGATGCCGGGTAATGACCTAAACGTGGCCAAAGACAGTTGTCAGGATTTCAGAGAGCGTTTTGCGAATACCCAGTTTATGATCCAGGACCAGGTACTCCATTGCACCCTCAGTGTCGGGATAGCTCGATGCGATAAAGCCACTCTCAGTGATGTTATGCGCGCGGCAGATAACGCACTTTACCGGGCCAAAGAAGCCCAGCGCAACTGTGTAATGGTGAGTGAAAGCTAAGCTGACACGAGCCAGGAACTATCTTGCACCATTTCAAGTCAGGCAATAAATAAGCGCACCAGTACGGTGCGTTTGTTGTTTTTGCTACCTGTTATAAATAACCTAACTCAATGTAAAACAGTCACTTTTATTTTTGGCATAAAGGTTGGATTACCTTCCCCGACAGGATCATCTGCCCTGGGGGGGCGAATAATGAAAATGATAAGCGCAATAATTAAACCATTTAAGCTGGATGAAGTCCGCGAAGCCCTGGCCGAGCTGGGCATTGAAGGTATGACCGTGGTGGATGTCAAAGGCTTTGGTCGCCAGCGTGGCCACACTGAGTTATATCGGGGAGCTGAATATCAGGTCGACTTTATTCCAAAAATTAAGCTCGAAATTGCGACACGCAGTGAAAATACCCAGCGTGTTGTCGAGGCCATTACGGCTATTGCCAGCACTGGCAAAATTGGTGACGGCAAAATCTTTGTCTATGACCTTGAACAGATAGTCCGGATCCGCACCGGTGAACTAGACGAAGAAGCGATTTAAGGGGCAAGACGATGGAAAACACGGTAATCGAATTACAATTCTCTCTGAACACATTTTACTTTCTGGTCTCCGGCATTCTGGTGATGTGGATGGCCGCGGGATTCGCCATGCTTGAAGCCGGGCTGGTTCGCTCCAAAAACACCACGGAGATTCTGACCAAAAACATCGCACTGTATGCCATTGCCTGCACCATGTTTTTGCTGGTTGGTTATAACATCATGTATGTGGATAATATTGAAGGCGGAGTGGTCCCTAACTTTGGGGCGTTGATTGGCAGTGCTGCCGCAGACGCCGACCATGCACTGGAGTCTGATTTCTTCTTCCAGGTCGTGTTCGTGGCAACCGCGATGTCGATTGTCTCCGGGGCAGTGGCTGAACGTATGAAGCTGTGGGCCTTTTTGCTGTTTACAGTCGTGCTGACCGGGTTAATTTATCCAATAGAAGGGTACTGGACCTGGGGGGCCGGGTTCTTATCTGAGCTGGGTTTTGTCGATTTCGCGGGTTCCGCAATTGTGCATGGGGCTGGCGCAGCAGCGGCATTGGCAGGCGTGCTGCTGCTGGGTGCGCGGAAAGGAAAATATGGCAGAAACGGCGAAATCTACCCAATCCCGGGTTCAAATTTACCCCTTGCCACACTGGGCACCTTTATTTTATGGATGGGCTGGTTTGGCTTTAACGGTGGCTCTCAGTTATTTCTGGCAGATAAAAGCAACGCCATCGCCGTCAGCCAGATCATGGTAAACACTAATGCTGCGGCAGCTGCCGGTGCCATTGCCGCGCTGGTGGTATGCAAGCTGATGTGGAAAAAAGCCGACTTGACCATGATCCTCAATGGTGCATTAGCAGGTCTGGTCACCATTACGGCCGAGCCGGCATCACCCACGCCTTTACTGGCCTGTATTTTGGGCATGCTGGGTGGCTCTTTGGTGGTATTCAGCATAGTCGCGCTTGATAAGCTGCGCATTGATGATCCTGTAGGTGCCATTTCAGTACATGGGGTGTGTGGTGCACTGGGGATTATGATGGTGCCTTTTTCCAATAACGATGCCAGCTTTATGACGCAGGCCATTGGTCTGGTGACCATACTGGGTTTTGTATTTATTGCGTCTTACATCGTCTGGGGGATCATTAAAACGCTGATGGGGATCCGGGTCGGTGAAGAAGAAGAACTCAGTGGCATGGATCAACATGACTGTGGTATCGATGCCTATCCCGAATTTGTGTCTATTCGCAATAAGTAAGGAAGAAATAACCAAAAAGCGCGGCTCATCGCGCTTTTTGGTTTAAGCGACCGTTAATCTGAGATAATCTAGCATCTATTCACTCTCAGCAAGCATTTCATGGTCGATGGCAGACAATAAAAAAGCAGCAGGTAAACCTCGCAAGTCCACTCGTAAAACTCCAGCCAAATCAGGCAAAAAACGCACTACCCCTTCAGCCACTGGGTTTCGGCAGCGCATACGGGCTGTTCGCAGCCGGGTATTGAGCACCTTGTGGTCATTGTGCTGGAAGTTGGGTCTGGCCATGGTGTTTGCGGTTGGCGGCTACGTGGTTTATCTCGATGCCAAAATCAGCCGTCAGTTTGAAGGCAACAAATGGCAGTTACCTGTGCAGGTGTATGCCCGGGCCATGTCATTTTATCCGGATCAATACCTGGCTGAACAGGAAGTGATCTGGGAGCTGGAACGACTCAACTACTCCCGGGTTAACCGCATCAAACACACTGGCCAGTTCGTGGTTCAGGGCCGTACTATCACCGTTTACCGGCGTACTTTTGAATTCTATGACGGAGTTGAACAGGCGCGTATTTTTACCCTGAACTTTGCCGGCAAAAAGCTCGCCAGCATCGTCAATGAGCAGGGGCGGCGCATCGAGGCTGCCCGGCTTGAGCCGGTACAAATAGCCCGAATAGGCAATGAGAGCCGTCAGGACCGGGAGTTTGTACCGCTGGATAAAATACCGGATATTCTCAAAGACACTTTGCTGGTGGTTGAAGACCGGGCTTTTTATGAACATCACGGGGTATCGGTCTGGTCTATCATGCGCGCCTTGTACCACAATATTCGTGCGGGGCGCACGGTACAGGGCGGCAGCACATTGACCCAACAGCTGGCAAAAAACTTTTACCTGACCCGGGAACGTTCGTTACTGCGTAAAATCAACGAAGCCTTTATCGCTCTGATCCTGGATTTTCGTTACAGTAAAGACGAGATCCTCGAAGCCTACCTCAATGAAGTCTATCTGGGTCAGGCCTATAATCAGGGTGTCCATGGCATGGGGCTGGCCGCCGAATTCTACTTTGCAAAACCGGTTGATGAGCTGGAATTTGATCAGATAGCCATGTTAGTGGCCATGGTGAAAGGTCCGTCTTACTACAACCCGCGACGCTATCCGGAGCGGACCATGGAGCGACGCGATCTGGTGCTGCGTCTGATGGCCGAAAATGCGCTGATCACCACGAATGAATATCGGCAGGCACTGGAGCGGCCAATCGATATCCAACCGTTAAAAGAAAGCCTGATGCAGACCTATCCTGGGTATCTGGAGCTGGTCAATCGTGAGTTGCAGCGCCTGCTACCCGATGAAAATGTGGTCAATGCCGGGATCCGGGTTTTCACCTATTTTGATTTACAGAAACAATCCGCTATGGAAGATGCCGTCAGTGAGGGCTTACCTTATCTGGAGCGACGTTTCTCAACCGCCCAGCTCGAAGTGGGTATGATTTCTGTGAACACCGAAAAAAGTGGTGTGTCTGCCTTGGTCGCCGGGCGTCAGTTGCGCTATTCCGGGTTTAATCGGGTGCTGGATACACGCCGCAATGTCGGTTCTCTGGTTAAACCCGCAATTTACCTGTCAGCGCTGGAACAGCCAGGCTACAACCTGGGCACTTTATTGGAAGACGCGCCCTTACAGGTAACCAATGCCGCAGGTAAAACCTGGCAGCCGGAAAACTTTGATCATACCTTTCGGGGCTCGGTGCCTGTGTATCGGGCGTTTAGTGAGAGTATCAATATTCCGGCTGTCAACCTGGGACTGGATGTTGGCGTAGATACGGTTGCCCGTACCATGGCGCAGCTGGGGATCGACGGTGATATTCCTTTGTATCCTTCCATGTTACTGGGGGCGATTGAATTATCGAGCTTTGACGTGGCCCAGATGTATACCACACTGGCGGCCAATGGCCACTATGCACCGTTGACGAGTATCTCGGCAATCACCAACACCACAGGTAAGCGTTTGTATCAGCATCGCGTTGCCAAACAGTCCAGATTCTCTCAGGAAGCCATGTATATGACGCGTTACGGACTCAAACGCGTGACCAAGAGCGGCACGGCAAAACGCCTGAATCGCCATTTCCCTTCCATTCAGCTGGCAGGTAAAACGGGCACCAGTAACGAGCTAAGAGACAGCTGGTTTGCCGGATTTGATCACAATACCGTGACGGTCACCTGGGTTGGTCGCGACGATAACAAGCCAGCCAAGTTGACGGGCGGGCGAGGGGCACTGGAATTGTATATTCGCTACTTAAAACCGCTCAACCCGCAGGCCATTGCCGACCAGCGGCCAGCTGGTGTGCGCTGGGCATTTGTGAATGAACAAACGGGCGAGCAGGCCGCCCCCCATTGCGGGCCGACCATCCAGTTGCCTATTCGGGTTGAGGAATTTAACCCCCGGCCTGGCTGTGGTTAGTCTGCAAGCCGAGCCGCTTAGGTTTTGAATTTGGCGATCAGTTGCTTTAACGTCGCCGCCATGTCGCTGAGCTTTTGTGCATCGCCCCGGGTGGCTTCTGCAGAGCTCAAAGTGTGATCAGCCAGATGGCTGATTTCACTGGATTCCGCCAGCGCTTGCTGGGTAGCAACTGCCTGGCGTTTTACCTGATCGCTGATCACATGACCTTGCTGATCGATGTCGGCCATGCTCTGCTCTGCTGCACTGAGTACCTGATTGGTCTCATTCGCCGCACTAACACCTTGCTCCATTTTTTCCACACTGCTGAGCATTTTCTTTTGGGTATCGTTTGATGCCTGCTGCAGAGAGTGAATAATCGAATGGATCTCTTCGGTCTGTTGCTGGGTTCTTTGTGCCAGGGTGCGTACTTCATCGGCCACCACGGCAAAACCGCGACCTTGTTCACCTGCGCGCGCTGCCTCAATGGCTGCATTAAGTGCCAGTAAGTTGGTTTGTTCGGCGATTTCGCTGATCCCCAGGCTCACTTTACTGATGTTCTGGCTGTCTTGTGCCAGCTTGTCCAGCGCAATGCGGCTTTCTTCAAACTCACGTTGCAACACGGTCATGTGCTCTGCCAGCCGGGTGGTATTCTCACTGCCTTGCTTAACTTGTTGCGCCGCCGTTGCAGCCAGCTCGGTAGCATGATGGGCTGAGGTCTCAACAGCATCCGCGGCATTGGCCATTTCACTGAGTGCCTGATGCACCGTCTGGATCTTCGCCTGCTGCTGTGCCACGTCTTCACGGGTGTCCTGACTTATCTGGCGTAGTTTATCAGTGGCACCATACAAGTCGGTCGAGGTGGTCCTGACATTACCCAGCAAATGCACAAAGGCATCCAGCACTGCATTATATTGACGGAGGATCTCGCTGAGCTCATCTTTACCGCGAGGCTGTGCCCGTGTGCTCAGGTCGCCCGATGAAGCACGCTGAGCGGAGGTCGAAAACTCGGCGATGGTATCTACGACAGCAAAGTAAAAGCCCAGCATTAAATATAAAGCCAGCAGCAGGCTGAGTACTGAGGCCAGCGCTACCAGGTTACGGATCCAACGCTCCCGTGTCAGTTTGTCATCAAGCAGGGTTTGCAAAGTGGGGGTCGCAGTGTTGATAAGGCCGGTGAGTTGAGTCAGCACATCACGATGTAAGGTGTTAAAAGCACCGCTGGTCAGTTCGATGTCATCCGGTTCAAGGAGCTTATCTTTAATGGCGCGATGATAGTTATCGAGCGCGCGGTTTAATGCGGTTATCTTGTCCTGAAGGCGTTTATTGACATATTTATTATTCGCCGTTGCAACTGCCAGTTTGTTATTGAGCTGGGTTTTAACCAGAGGAAGTACTTTATTCAGATTCGACAGCGCAATGAAAGAGTCGGGGGTAAAACGGCCACTGTTGATGATTTCACTCGCCTGCCCGGCGATGCCATTTACCTGGCTGATCACATTGGGCAGTGATTCAACCAGCGAGCGGTTCAGGTAAGAGCGACTCAGATCATTGTCTATCGCCAGTTTGGAGGTAATGGATAAATGCTCCAGCTCGTCTCCAGGCTTAAGGCCTTTGGCAAACGGGCTGCGCGCCAGTACCTGGGCGTTGCGCTTTGCCTGCTGGTTCAGCAGGTTTTCTAAAATGGGCGGGTAAAATTGCAGGCCGGCGCGCTGTTGCTGACTGATCTGAATGGACTGGGTCAGGGTTGAGTTGAGAAAAAATAAACTCAGACTGAGTGGTAGCAGAAGAATACCAAATACCAGGCTGATTTTGGTTTTGTATTTTAACTGTGCCATAAAAGCAATGGCGGGGCTGGCAGCTGATCTGAGTCCTGTCATAATTTTATCTTTGTTTATAAGTCATTGGTAAGAGACCGGGTATAAGCAAAGAATAGTTCAAAGCGGTGAAAGTTTTTACTGACAGAACTAAAAAAAGCCCCGTGGGGCTTTTTAGAATGCATTAACTGAAGGTCAGTGTTCAGGCTGCCAGCTTGGCGAATGCACGCTCTGCGGCTTTGATTGTCTGTGCAATGTCATCATCACTGTGCATAGTGCTGACAAACCCGGCTTCGAATGCCGAGGGGGCCAGATACACGCCTTCTTCCAGCATCAGGTGGAAAAAGCGTTTGAAGCGTGCCAGGTCGCACTTAGTTGCCTGCTGATAAGTATCAACGCGTTGTGCTTCGGTAAAGAAGAAGCCAAACATGCCACCGGCATAGTTGGTGGTCAGGGCAATGCCAGCGGCATCTGCGGCTTGCTGAAATCCGTCGCACAGCTGTTTGCTCTTGGCTTCAAGATCGTCGTGCAGGCCCGGCTCTGAGAGCAGTTCCAGAGCTTTCAGGCCGGCCGCCATGGCGATTGGGTTACCAGATAAAGTACCTGCCTGATAAACCGGGCCCACTGGGGCAATGTAGTCCATGATTTCGCGCTTACCACCGAAAGCTCCTACTGGCATACCGCCACCAATCACTTTACCCAGACAAGTCAGGTCTGGTTCGATATTGTAATAGGCCTGGGCACCGCCCAATGCAACCCGAAAGCCGGTCATGACCTCATCGAAGATCAGGACCGATTTGTGAGTGTCACACACGTCGCGCAGACCTTCCAGAAAGCCTTCAACGGGTGGAATACAGTTCATGTTGCCCGCCACCGGCTCAACGATAATACAGGCGATTTGGTCCGGATATTGTGCAAAGATGGCCTTTACTTCATCCAGGTTATTGAACGACACGGTTAAGGTGTGTTTTGCAAAGTCTGCCGGGATACCCGGAGAGTTAGGCACGCCCATGGTCAGTGCTCCAGAACCTGCTTTTACCAGCAAAGAGTCGGCATGGCCGTGGTAGCAGCCTTCAAACTTCAGGATCTTATCTCTGCCAGTGTAACCGCGTGCCAGACGAATAGCGCTCATGGTTGCTTCAGTACCTGAGCTTACCATGCGCACTTTGTCGATTGAGGGCACCAGCGCTTTGACTTTTTCTGCCATCAGGATTTCGCTTTTAGTCGGTGCGCCATAGCTCAGGCCATTTTCTACCGCATCCAGTACGGCTTGTTTGATCTGGGGATGGTTATGGCCCAGGATCATCGGTCCCCATGAACCCACATAATCGATATAGCGCTTCCCATCTGCATCATAAGTATGCGGGCCTTCTGCCTTATTGATAAACAGTGGCGTGCCACCTACGCCGTTAAATGCACGAACGGGTGAGTTAACACCACCCGGGATAGACTCCTGGGCACGAGAGAAGAGATCTTGACTGATTGTCATAATGTGTCCTTTTGTTTTGTGCCGGGGGTATCTCAAACGTCATTCAGCTACCCCCGGCCATGAAACGAAATAAGTGGATTAGGTGTCGCGCTTGCGGCTGAACCAGGGCACGTCCACTTCGTATTGCTCAACCTTGTCGGCAACCCCCAGTGTCAGTGCAAACAACGCCATGCGGATCAACACGCCATTTTGAACCTGACGGAAGATGGCCAGGTTGTCATTATTATTCAGGTCGTTATCTAGCTCGTTGGCATCGCCACGGCTGTCGCGCGGCAGTGGGTGCATTAATACTGATTGCGGCTTACAGTGGGCTTCGTAAATGGCCTGGCTAATGCGAAAACCACCGCGGTACTTATTGGCTTCTTCCTGAGATGGAAAGCGCTCTTCCTGAATGCGGGTCTGATAAACGATATCGGCCGCCAGATTACCTTCCATCTTTGACACCAGTTCAATCTGGTGGCCGGCGTTACTGACTGCGTCCAGAATATAATCAGGCATCTGCAAACCGTCCGGAGCGACCATAGAAAAGCGTACGTTTTTATAGTGACAGAGCAGCTTAGACAGAGAGTGGACCGTCCGGCCATACTTGAGATCGCCCACCAGGGCGATGTGCATACCGTCAATGCCGCGCTCAAAACGGCCCAGCTCACGCTCTATCGTGAGCAGATCCAGCAGCGCCTGGGTCGGGTGTTCATTCGGGCCGTCACCGCCGTTGATCACTGGCACGTCTGATCCCGTTGCAAATTCTGCCACGGATCCGGCATCCGGGTGGCGCATAGCGACGGCATCGGCATAGGCTGAGATCACCCGGGCCGTATCATACAGGGATTCACCTTTTGCTAAGGCAGAGCTTTGCATACCTGTGGTCTCTCTGACCGTGCCACCTAGCAGGTTAAAAGCGGTTCCGAAACTGACACGCGTTCGGGTACTGGGCTCAAAAAACAGGTTGGCTAATACGGCACCTTCTAATACGTTGGTGCGCTTGTACTTTTTAGCGTAGGGTTCCATTTTCTTTGCAACATTGAAAATCAGCTCAATGGCTTCTCTGTCGAGTTCGTTGACGGAGAGGATGTTTTCACCTTGGAAACTTAACATGCGGCGATTCCTAATCACAGATTGACAACAGGAGGCGGGGAGCACTCCTAACCGAGCTCGCAAAACAGGGCGTATCAGACGCACACTGTGTTGTGTAACTGGAGCGACATAATAGCACAATTCTGTTGCTTAGGCGTGGAAAATGACGGCCGGATAGCCGCCATAGTGTGAGATCAGAAAACTGGTTTCACGATGGCGAGCATAACGATGATCAGCAGCAGTATAACCGGGAATTCGTTGAAGATGCGATAGAAGCGATCACTACGCTCGTTACGGTCGTGCTTAAAGTCCGCCAGTAGTTTAAAACAGTAAGCATGATACACATACAGCATAATGACCGGCACCAACTTGTAGTGCAGCCACAGATTAGCACGGAACCATTCACGGCCATAACTGGTGATCAACAACACCCCGAAAACGGCCGTGAGTACAGCAAAGGGGGTAACAAAGTAAAGCAGGCGTCGCTCCATGATTTTTAGCATGGCTGAGCAGGGCTTCTCGTCCGTCATGGCATGGTAAACAAACAGCCTTGGCAGATAGAAAATACCGGCAAACCAGGCAACCATAAAAAAGATGTGTAGCGCTTTATACACAAGTATCGTCGTCATAGAACCTCTTGGTTATCGTTTAGTGCAATTACAACAAACTGTTTCTCATGGTGAGAATATGGCGGATCTGATCCCACCGCAGCAGACCCATTATTTGTTCATTATTCTTTTGATTATACACATAGACGGCACCGGAGCGCTTGTCCTTGAGGATATCAAATGCGTCTGCCAGTGTTGCCTGTGTACTCAGTCCCTGTAATTCGATATAGGTAATGGTCATGCTTTGTTCCGAGATTAAACTGAGGTCATACTCGGCCAGTCGGTAACCATGTTCTTCGTCGTATACGATCAGCGGAGTCTGGCTGTCAATGGCCGACAGAGTTGCTCGGATCTGCTCCTTGTCATCGGAATAAAGAAGCTTAAAACCTTCGTCCATTTCCTCCATGATCCCCACTTTTTGTAAGGCCTCTTTGGCGGGAGAAACCTGGTAGGGCAGCCCTTGAAAGTCCAACTGTTGTAAGAAAATCGAGCGGTTGCCAAATACCTGCAGTGCGGTGACATAGGCGCAGGAGATCACTATCATGGCAGGCACCACAATCTGTGGACTGGAAGTCAGCTCCATCACCGCGGTCAGCGCCGCCAAAGGCGCATGCAAAGTGGCTGCCAGCAGGCCTGCCATGCCCAGTACACCATAGGTGCCTGCAACACTGATTTCGGGAGAAATAAACTGAGCAAAATAGGCCATCAGTGTGCCAATCAATACGCCCAGTCCGATAACCGGGCCGATGATCCCACCAGGGATCCCCAGTCCGATAGCAAAGATGGTGGCCAGTAACTTAGCTATTAGAATGGTTGTCAGCAATTGTAATTCACCGGGCGTCTCAACGGCGATTTTAATGGCGCTCATGCCTGAGCCCATGGCTTCCGGCACCAGATACCCGATCAGGCCGGCCAATAACCCGGCGAGCATCAGGCGGGGAAACATACTGATGGGCTTAAAGGTTTTGATGATCATCATCAGATTCTGATTAAACGCAAAGGCAATGGCGCCAAGTACAAAGCCACATAAAATCAAAAACGGATAGTGCCAGAAGGATAAGGCAGATACGCTGATCAGCGATAACTCCAGATCATGGCCAAACACATATTGGGTAGCGAGTGCACCGGTCACGGCTGCGAGCATGATTGGCACGAAGATATGAATTTTGTATTCCCGTAGCACTACCTCCATCACGAAGATCACCGCCGCCAGAGGCGTATTGAACGACGCGGCTATCCCGGCTGCGACGCCACAACCTGCCAGAGTCCGTGCGGCGTTCATAGGTAGATGCAGGCGCTCGGCTAAGATGCTGGCACCGGTGGCGCCCATGTGTACAGATGGACCTTCCCGGCCAACGGAAAAACCGCTGATAAGGGCAACGGCGCCGCCAAAGAACTGGTTAACTGAGTTCCAGATTGGCATTTGCCCGTAATGTTGTTTAATACGATAGATAACAAAAGGAATGCCGAGGCGGTAGTGCTTAAAGCCTGTCAGGCTGGCAAACAGGGCGATGAGCAATGCGGCACCCACAGGTAACAGGACACGCTGGTGCTCGGGCAGGGTGGTAAAGTCATCCGGACTGTCCAAAAACATCCCCTGTACCAGCATGATGGTCAGACGAAATAAAATGATCAATATTGCAGCAATCAAGCCCGCGCCAATGCCCAGCAAACACAGCTGAATGGACGTTTTTGGTTTCGCTAAGCGACGGCGTAAATTATCGAGCGACATACAATCTTGACCTGTTGAGAATCTGAATTGGTGCGAGCATTAGCCCACTTTATTGCTGCATATACTGAATTTAGCCCTAACCTGATTATTCTAGGACCACAAAGACGTCAAGGCAGCGTTGTGACGCTTATCCACCGCGACGAACGCGAAGCGCATTGCTCGGTTGCTCAAGGTATCTAGTGGTGCGTGGTGTCCGTGATATCAACAGTTGTAGCATAGTATACTTGGTTGATAAGTGTATCAAATAATCTAAGTCCTTGTAATTAAGTAAATCAATCGACTGAGCAACGAAATGGGTGAAAGGCAGGCGCTGCTCTCCATGTGTACCAGTCTATACTTGATTAAAATAGTCAGGTATTAGATAATTCCGCTACTAAATGTACAGGGGTCGAATACACATGTCTGATCAGATACCGATTAAATTTTCCGATGCGGCGGCAAATCGCGTGAAAGAACTTATCTCAGAGGAAGAAAACCCGAACCTTAAGCTGCGAGTGTATGTGACCGGCGGCGGATGCTCAGGGTTTCAATACGGGTTTACCTTTGATGAAAAAACCAATCCGGGTGACCTGGAAATTGAGAAAAACGGAGTGTCTATGGTGGTTGACCCGATGAGCATCCAATATTTGGTTGACGGTGAAGTTGATTATACCGAAGGCCTGGAAGGTGCGCGCTTTTTTGTCAGTAACCCCAACGCGACAACTACCTGTGGTTGTGGCGCGAGCTTCAGCGTATAAACCTGCCCTAAATTTTTGTTCTTAGATATGAGAGCCATGCAGCCGCATGGCTTTGTTGCATCTGTATATGAATAAGATAAACAGCAACCGCCCTGGTAACGTCGTTTTGCTAAAATATCGCCGCTGTTTTGTCAGCCGGGATTGGTTAGATGGATCATCAACACAAAAAACCCTAATACCAGCGTGGAAAATGCGAGAATGTAGATGAATCCGCGTTTGCCTTGTTTGAGTGGTACGCCATTTACGCGTAAAAAGTAATACCAACCCAGACAGAGCAAAATGGGCAGCAAAAATATGAGCCGGATCATCAAAAATTCTCCCAAAATTTGTTACTTTATGACAGATTAGCGCTAAACCACTATTTTTAAAAGAAAAAATAAATTATTTCGTATACTGGTACAAGATATAAAATTTTTGTTAAAGTGTCACAGTAATCTTACCTCTCTATTTTAGGTAAGAAAGTTGAAAATTTAATTAGGTGTTAGAGAAAAGATCGTCTATACCTAATTTGGTACATAGGAACAGGACAGGCAAACCGGGTGTTCCTTACTCAGTTTGCTTGACTTGTCATAACACTCGCCGCCACTCGAGACGGGCAAATTTCGTTTGGCAGCATTAATTAATCATCGAGTAGGAGATGTTTTATTATGATGGGGAAAACGGTTTCTTCTGAAGAAAACAGTAAGTTGACTAAGTGGCTAAAATCAAAGCGTCACGAGAAAGGTCATACAATGCGCAGTCTGGCCCAGGTGTTAGGTACACCGCATTCTTTCATTGGCAAAATTGAGAATCAGGAGCGTCGTTTAGACGTGATTGAATTTCTGCGTTACTGTGAAGCGTTGGAAGTTGACCCATATGAAGGTCTGGCTCTGATCAAAGAAGAGCAGATGTAAACGACTGGCATCGCCAGTATGTGTGTAGGTGCAAGGAGCAGCACCTCTATCCCTCTAGCATGGACCTCACACACGGATCATTTTTCTTGCTGTTACTCCCCCTGATTGTGATAATTCTGTTCTATCTCATAGAGCTTATGACGGATCGCATATAAGAATATCAATGACGGCAAGACCATCAGTGCTGTCAGTGCGAAAAAGACCGCCCAGTTGCCGCCTAGCCAGTCATCAATCACCACACCGCTGTAGCTTGATAAAACGGTTCTGCCCAGACTGCCTAATGATGCCAGCAAAGCGTAATGGGTGGCGCTGAAGGCGCGATCACACAACATAGAAATGAATGCCACCATAGCCACCAGGGACCAGGCCTGAGTAAACCCGTCAATCACAATCGCAAGGGCATACAAATGCTCTTTGGGACCAGCGATCGCTATCCAGGAAAACATCAGATTGGAGGCTGCCATGGCTACCCCACTGATAAATAAGCCTTTTACAATGCCATATTTGTGATTAAAGATACTGCCCAAAAATGCGAAAATAATCGTGATAAGGCCGGTCCCGAGTTTAGAATACTGGGCAATCTGACTATTGCTAAAGCCGATTTCTTTATAAAACACGATGGACATACGGGCCAGAAAGGCTTCGCCGATTTTGAACAAAAAAATAAAGGCCAGTAGCGCCAGGGCGGCCTTTACCCCATTGCGTTTGAAGAAACTGCGAAACGGTTCGACCAGTGTCACGGCAAGCCAGGCCAGCATACGTTGCAGCCTGCTGTGCTCCAGCGTGCCCAGTCTGAACTGGTATTGGGCTTGTAGCTGTTGTTGCGTGTGCTCACGATGCGATACGGGTTCACGGGCAGCCAGAGTGACACCTAACAGCATCAGCATGATCAGTGCCAGCAGGGCGTAGATTTCGGGCCAGTTGATGCCGGGTAAATCGGCGGCAAAAAACGGAATGGCACCCAGCAGGGCATAGCCACTCCACCAACCGGAGGTGGCCATCGCGGCGGCGGCGGTGGATTTTTCACTTTCCTCAGGTGGCAGAATATCGATCCGATAGGCATCTATTGCAATATCATGGGTCGCCGCACTCAGAGCAATAATGAAGCACAATAATGCAGCCTGATAAAGGTCCGTCTTAAGATCGACCTGACTTAAGGCTAGTGCAGACAAGGCAACAATCAGTTGTCCTGCAGCAATCCAGCTACGTCGTTGGCCCAGCCACTGAGTGAGTAATGGTAAGCGAACCCGATCCAGTAGTGGAGACCATAAAAAGTTAATGGTGTAGGCACTAAACACAATACCAAACAGGCCAATCATACTGCGGCTCAAACCTTCATCTTTGAGCCAGGCAGACATCACTGAACCAATTAAAACCCAGGGAAAGCCCTGGCTCACTCCAAAAGCAAAGACCGTGAGCAGGCGTTTATCCCGATAATATCTAACGTAGTCGCGCAGGCTGGATGAAATGACCATAGTGTTTTCCAACACAGTAAGACCCCGCTAAACCGCGGGGTCTTACTGGTAACAGTTATTCGAAGGTCTCTTCCGGCAGCATCTCAATGCTGTGGATGATCACAGGTGTCTTAGGGATAAAGGTGTAGCCCAGCTTTTTGTTGTAGTCTGTCTCGACTTGCATGATTTTGTCGAGTGTATCGAAGCCATCCGCGACACTACCAAATACCGCAAAGCCCCATCCCCGTCCCGGGTTGAGATGATCATTGTCATCCATATTAAAGAAGAACTGACGAGTACCTGAATGCGGCTTATTGTCCTGATAAGCCATGGCGATGGTGTACATATTGTTTTTCAGGCCATTACCACTTTCATTAAAAATAGCCGGGCGCTCAAACATGCCATCATAGTCTTTGTCGTAGCCACCGCCCTGGATCACAAAGTCACGCTCGTTGGCTTCATCTCGTTCAACCCGATGAAACACCGAGCCTTTGTAGTCGCCATTGATCACATAGGTGAGAAAGTTATTGACCGTGATGGGGGCACGAGAACGGTCCAGCTCGACGATGACTTTGCCCATAGAAGTGTTGATTTGAACTTTAGGGAAAAGGTTATCTTTTTGGACAAAGCGTCCTTCTTTATTGTTCGCAAAAGAGAAACTGCTGATCAGGATCAGCGTGAACATAATAAGGGTACGAAGCATAGCTTAGCCTTTTTATTGTTGCAAAAAGTTGATTAATTCTTTGTCTGACAGCATGCGAGTGATCACCTGCTCTGCGAGCCGGTTTAGCTGTCCCTCAACCTGAGACTGATCATGTTTCAGTGGTTTACTGAATTGCGCTTCACCATTGAACGGTTTTGTAAAGGTGCGTTGTCCTTTCGTAACCTCCACAATGAACTCAGCACGTGCGGTGCTCTCATGGCGACTTAAAGATTCATCCACTTTAGCAATAAAGGTGCGAATGCGCAGTGTCAGTTGGGTGTCACTGTGTTGTGCCAGGGTTGCACCATTGGCTTCAAGCGCCTGAGCAAGTAACCGGGTCAGAGTCACAGGCAAGTCGGCATTGGGCAGATAAACCGCAGGCTCTTGTTCGAGTACTTTTACAGTAAACTTAGTGGTGCGGTTGTCGACAACTTTAATCGCCATAGTGTTCGATAGCTGACTTATATTGCCACCCTGATAACTAGGGTTGAGGATCACAGATTTGGGGGCACTGCTACATCCAGCCAGTAGAGTGATTGCTGCACCAAATAGGGTTGCAGTAAATGCTAAACGCATGATTAGCTCCTTTTAATAGAACTGAGTACCGTAAACTTTTTATTATTGCCTATCACCTTACAATTCCCGAACAGGCGCTGCAACTTATCCAGGTAATCAAGATGACGATTGCCAATGATCCTCAGCTCCCCGCCATTTCTCAGGGTATGCTTGGCCTGCAAAAACATCTGCCAGGCGATGTGGTCAGTGATGGCCTGTGCCTGGTGAAAAGGCGGGTTGCACAACACCAAATCGGCACTGTTGGGCGCAAAGTCGCTGAGGCAATCATTTTGCACAAACTGGCAGTCGTGCAGCCTGTCTGGCAGATTGCAATTGACGTTTTCTTTGGCACTGGCCACAGCCATGGCAGATTCATCCACAAAGGTCACCTGCGCATTTGGCATGCGCGCCAGCGTTTGTAACCCAATCACCCCGTTGCCACAACCCAGATCTATCACCCGCAGTGGTTTTTTACCTGCCGGCAGGTAGTTCGTGAAAAAGCGTGCGCCGATATCCAGAGAATCCCGGGAGAATACATTGGCATGGTTATAAATGGTAAAAGGTGAGTTTTCCAGTGCCCAGCTGACCGGGAACTTGTCTGCAACCGGCTTGCCTGTGGTCGCACAAAAGATCAGTCGGGATTTCTTCACCGCCAGGCTGGTGGTCGGCTCCTGCAAAAAATGACTAAAACTTTTTAGGGTTGAGGTATGGATCTCTTTGGCCTTGCCTGCGGCTACGATGGGGATCCCCGCAGCCAGATGGCTGAGCTGAGACAAGTGATGCTGTAGCAGTCCGGCATTTTTAGGCACCTTAATTAAGATCAGATCGCACTGCACTGGCAAGGTTGCGAGGCTATCTTGCTGCGTAAGCTTCGCCTCGTCCAGCACCCAGTCGAGTTGGTTTTCAGCGAGGTTATGACAGGTTGCCTGCTGAGCCACAAATGAATCGCTCACTTGTGTAATTTGCCACTGGACGTGATCTTGCAGCTTAGCTGCCAACGTACAGCTCAGAGCACCAAAGGCATCATTGAGGATCAGAATATCGCGAGCGTCCGGGTAAGCTGTGATAATATGTTCCAGCAGGTATTCGTCGGCCGCATCCCAGGCTTGCAGACTGCGGTTTTTTTGTTCGAGAGGAAAACGATGCAGGGTCAGAGCCGTGCCGGCCAGTACAGCGTCGGTGATCATGATGGGGCGAATCTCACTCATGGTTGGTGCCATTACCTTGCGCAAAAGCAAAGTACAGCAAAACTAACAGAACGCGTAATATAGCATGTCGAGACTGAACAAAGAATGTTTGCCCCCGGGTTTTGAGTATCTGCCAGCGTGTCTGAGCTTTGAAAAAAGCCTGGCGCTTTATGCGCATTTGGCGTCCAACCTGGTTTGGCAGCAACCTGATATCACCTTGTTTGGCCGTACCACGCCAATCCCCAGATTGCAGAGTTTTGTGGCCGATAAGTCAGTTTCTTATGGTTACTCGGGCACCCAACTTGAAAACACGCCCTGGCCACCGGTTCTCAGCGCAATGCGCGCGCGCCTGACGCGCCAGTTTGGTCAGGATTTTAATGCGCTGCTGATCAACTGGTATCGGGATGGCCAGGACAGCATGGGCTGGCACAGCGATGACGAAGCAGAACTGGGCGCCTGTCCGACAATCTTTTCTTTATCCCTGGGCGCTACGCGGCATTTTAAAATTCGCCACAAGCAGAGTCAGGAAACCCTGACTTTACCGCTGCCGACGGGCAGTGGTTTGCTGATGACCGGACGTAGCCAGCAAGACTATCAGCATGCCTTGCCCAAACAAGCGCGCGTCACCCAGGGGCGAATTAACCTGACCTTCAGAACAGTTGGTTAATGACGCATAAGTGCGTATAGTATGCGCTAAATTTTCTCCGTATCGGGAGTGAGTTATGTCAATGCAACAACAAATCTACGGCAAACTTGCCGACGCCATCGCGTGCAAACATCTCAACGTTATCAACGAAAGTCATATGCACAGCCGGGGTAACGAGTCGCATTTTAAAGTGATTGTCGTCAGCGATAAGTTCGCCGGGCAACGCCTGTTACAGCGCCATCGTCTGATCAATGAGGTATTAAAGGAGGAGCTGGCAAACCACATTCATGCGCTGGCCATCCACACTTATACTCCGGAAGAATATGCTGATCAGCATGGCGAAGTCCCTGATTCACCGAGCTGCCTGGGCGGTTCAAAATTCGACAGCGAGTGATCAGACCTGTGTTTTCAGGATCTGCATTTAAACTAACGCGGTTTTCATAATACAGAATATGTAGGAATAGACATGGTCATCAAACCTAAGATCCGTGGTTTTATCTGTACTAACGCCCATCCGGCGGGCTGTGCCGAGCACGTAAAAGAACAAATTGCTTATGTTAAGGCTCAGGGCCCAATCAACAATGGCCCTAAAAATGTCTTGGTGATCGGGGCATCAACTGGCTATGGCCTGGCTTCTCGTATCACAGCGGCATTTGGCTCAGGTGCTAAAACGCTGGGTATCTTCTTTGAAAAGGAAGGTACTGAGAAAAAGCCTGCTTCTGCCGGTTGGTATAATACGGCTGCATTTCAGCAGGCTGCTGATGAGGCCGGTTTGTGGTCAAAGAACATCAACGGCGATGCTTTCTCCGATGAGTTAAAAGCCAAAGCGATCGAGACTATCAAAGCTGGGATGGGTAAAGTGGATTTGATCATCTACAGCCTGGCGTCACCTCGGCGTACCGACCCTAAAACGGGTGAAACATTCTCTTCGGTGCTTAAGCCAATTGGTCAGACCGTCACAACCAAAAACCTCAATACCTCCAAGCGGATCATTGATGAAGTGACTGTGGAAGCGGCGAACGAGGAAGAAATCGCCAACACAGTTAAAGTGATGGGCGGTGAAGACTGGGAGCTGTGGCTGGAAGCGCTGAAAGAGGCGGATGTACTGGCGGAAGGCTTCAAAACGTCGGCTTACACTTACATTGGTAAAGAACTGACCTGGCCTATTTACGGTCATGCGACTATAGGTAAAGCCAAAGAAGACCTGGACCGTGCCGCGAGTGCCATCAAGGCATCCACGCAAGCGTTAAATGGTGAAGCCTATGTAGCCTCATTGAATGCCGTAGTGACTCAGGCGAGCTCAGCTATTCCGATTATGCCTTTGTATATTTCTACTCTGTTCAAAGTGACCAAAGAAGATGGCACCTACGAGGGGACCATAGAACAGATCCATGGCCTGTTTAGCGAAAACCTGTACGGCGAGACGCCACGTTTTGATGACGGTGGGCATTTGTTCCAGAACTACAAAGAGCTGGAAGAAGGTGTACAGGCACGCGTCAAAGTGATCTGGGATAAGGTTGACACTGACAGTATCGACGAGCTGACTGATTACGCCGGTTATCACAATGAATTTCTGAAGTTATTTGGTTTCGGCATTGAGTCTGTTGATTATGATGCTGACGTTAATTCGGTGGTTGAGATTAATCATCTAGTCTAGCCAACAGGCGGGCGAAATCGCTGATTTCGTCCGTTCATTTGTGTATCTGCCACAATCAAAACTCTCCCCTGAATACCGCTCTATTTTTCATCAATACCACTTTGGTCTATATTTAATTTCTTGCAGTGACGCCCAATGAACTAAATCCATTGTTAAGTCGTATTATTTTCATATTTCCACTCGCATAGTCAGTACGATTAATGTTAAAATTGCGGAAATATGTAAGGACTATATACCACGGTGCTCGTTTGCGGTTGCGGACAGGTTGGCCCGACTTTGTGTATGTTGTGCCAGCTCTTTGACTCCAATACAACTCAGAGAATAGTGCCGTGGTAAGTAAAGATTTTTCAATTTCTTTCCGTTAATGTAATGCAAGTGCGTATGATCAACATAAAAAAAGGTCTGGACTTACCCATAGAGGGCGCACCACAGCAAGTTATTCATGATGGCTCTGCCGTCAAACGAGTAGCTGTGTTGGGTGAAGAGTTTATTGGTATGCGTCCAACCATGCGAGTCCGTGTGGATGACCAAGTCAAGAAAGGCCAAGTTCTTTTTGAAGACAAAAAGAATCCTGGCGTCAAGTTTACTGCGCCAGCCTCTGGTGTAGTTAAAGAAATTAACCGTGGAGCCAAGCGTGTTCTTCAGTCTGTTGTGATTGAAGTACAGGGCGATGAGCAAATCACTTTTGACAAGTTCCCGGCTGCTGAACTCGGCAACCTGGATCGTGAAAAGGTGAAAGAAGTGCTGATCGAATCGGGTCAATGGCCAGCGTTGCGTGCACGTCCTTTCAGTCGTGTAGCTGTACCTAGCGCGTCGCCAAGCTCGATCTTTGTTACCGCAATTGACACTAACCCTCTAGCTGCGGATCCCGCTGTTGTGATCGCCGAAAACGTGGAAGCGTTTGAAGCAGGTCTGGCTGTGGTGTCGCGTCTGACTGACGGCAAAGTGTTTGTTTGTAAGCAAGCTGGCAGCAAGGTGCCGAGCTCTTCGCTTTCTCAGGTAGAAGTACATGAGTTTGCGGGCGTTCACCCTGCAGGTCTGGTTGGTACACACATTCACAATCTCGATGCTGTTGGCGCTAACAAGCAAGTATGGCACCTGGGTTACCAGGACGTGATTGCTTTCGGTAAGCTATTCCTAAGCGGTGAAATCTACTCAGATCGTGTTATTGCTTTAGCCGGTCCGAGCGTAAAGAACCCGCGTCTTGTTAAAACTCAAGTTGGTGCGTCGTTAACCGATTTAGTTGCAGGTGAACTTGAAGATGGTGAAAACCGGGTCATTTCTGGCTCTGTGTTAGCTGGTAAAACAGCCACTGGTCCTCACGCTTACCTGGGTCGTTACCATGTGCAGGCTTCTGTGCTGTCTGAAGGTCGCGAAAAAGAGCTGTTTGGCTGGATCGCACCAGGTAGCACTAAGTTCTCTGTAACCCGTACCTTCATTTCTCACTTTGCGCCAAGTCGTCTGTTCAAGATGACCACCTCTACGGGTGGCTCGAAGCGTGCGATGGTGCCAATTGGTAACTATGAGCGTGTAATGCCGCTTGATATCCTGCCAACTCTGTTGTTGCGTGACCTGATCTCTGGTGATCTGGACAGCGCGATTTCATTGGGTGCGCTAGAGCTGGATGAAGAAGATCTGGCGTTGTGTACTTTCGTTTGTCCGGGCAAATACGACTATGGATCAATCTTGCGTGATTGCCTGACTACAATCGAGAAGGAAGGTTAAAATGGCCTTAAAGAAATTTTTAGAAGACATTGAACCTCACTTTGAACCTGGTGGTAAACACGAGAAGTGGTATGCCCTGTACGAAGCAGTTGCAACTGTTTTTTACACGCCAGGTTATGTCAACAAAGGCGGCACTCACGTACGTGATAATATCGACCTGAAACGTATCATGATCTTAGTATGGATGGCGACATTCCCAGCTATGTTCTTCGGTATGTTCAACATTGGTCACCAGGCAGCTATCGCGCTGGGCAATGGTTTTGAAATTGCAAACACTTGGCAGGCGGCACTATTCCAGCTGTTTGGCGGTGAGCTTACGGCCGATTCTGGCTGGGGTGCGAAGATGTTCTACGGGGCCTGTTTCTTCCTGCCGATTTACGCAACAGTGTTTATTGTCGGTGGTTTCTGGGAAGTATTATTTGCCTCGGTGCGTAAGCACGAAGTAAATGAAGGTTTCTTTGTTACATCAGTACTGTTCGCCCTGATCCTGCCTGCAACGATCCCGCTTTGGCAAGTTGCGCTGGGTATCACCTTTGGTGTTGTGGTAGCAAAAGAAGTATTCGGTGGTACAGGCCGTAACTTCCTGAACCCGGCACTGGCTGGTCGTGCATTCCTGTTCTTCGCATACCCTGGTGACATCTCAGGTGACACGGTGTGGACAGCGGTAGACTCTTTCTCAGGTGCAACTTACCTGGGTCAGGCTGCAACAGGCGCGCTGGATTATGACAACATGGTATTGTGGTGGAACGCATTCTACGGCTTTATTCAAGGCTCAGTAGGTGAAACCTCAACACTGGCTATCATGATTGGTGGTTTGTTCCTGATTTATGTTCGTATCGCATCGTGGCGCATCGTACTAGGTACTTTCCTGGGTATGGTGGTGATGTCTATGCTACTGAACATGATCGGTTCTGACACTAACACAGTATTCGCTATGCCTTGGCACTGGCACTTAGTACTGGGTGGTTTTGCATTCGGTATGTTCTTCATGGCAACCGACCCGGTATCTGCGTCTTTTACAGACAAAGGTAAGTGGGCATATGGTGCATTGATTGGTGTAATGGTTGTGCTTATCCGTGTTGTTAACCCGGCATACCCAGAAGGTATGATGTTAGCAATTCTATTCGCAAACCTGTTCGCACCGCTTTTCGACCACATGGTTGTGCAGTCTAATGTGAAGAGGAGATTAGCACGTGTCTAGTAACAATGAATCTATCGGCAAAACGCTAGGCGTTGTTGTTGGCTTATGTTTAGTGTGTGCGGTTGTCGTATCGTTTGCGGCAGTACAGCTTCGCCCACTGCAACAGGCAAACAAAATCGAAGACGTGCAGCGCAACATTTTGGCAGCTGCTGGCGTTGAGAACGTTGAAAACGTGTCAGAAACCTACAACCAAGTGATTGACGCACGCGTTGTAGATATGAAGACCGGTGAGTTTGTAGACACAGATCCTAACTCATTCGATTTCACTATGACTAAGTTCGATGCTGCGCGCAGTGTTGCGCTTCCAAAAGCAAAAGACGTTGCGGGCGTTCAGCGTATGACGACTGAGTCACCGGTTTACCTTGCTAAGAACAGCAACGGTAAGTTCGAGTCTGTGATCCTGCCAATTCAGGGTTACGGTCTCTGGGGTATCATGTACGGCTTCGTAGCATTGGACCTGGACGGTAAAACCATTCAGGCAATCAAATTCTACCAGCACACTGAAACTGCGGGTCTGGGTGGCGAAATCCAGAACCCTAAATGGACTGCAACCTGGCAGGGCAAAAAGCTACCAATCGACGTAGTCAAAGGCACTGCAGGTAGTGATGTGCATAAAGTAGATGGTCTGTCTGGTGCAACGTTGACGTCTAACGGTGTTGAAAATACATTTACGTTCTGGACAGGCGACGATGCGTTTGGTCCATTCCTTGCGAAAGTACGTGAAGGGGCATTGAACTAATGGCTAACTCAAAAGAAATGAAGCAAGTCCTATTTGGACCTGTTTTTGCAAATAACCCAATTGCACTGCAAGTACTGGGTATCTGTTCTGCGCTGGCAGTAACTTCAAGCCTGAAAAACGCACTGATCATGTCAATTGCATTGACTGTGGTAACTGCGTTCTCAAGCTTGTTCATCTCTATGATCCGTAACCACATTCCGTCAAGTGTGCGGATCATCGTTCAGATGACCATCATCGCGTCTCTGGTTATCGTTGTTGACCAGGTGCTACAGGCATTTGTGTATGCCACGGCAAAAGAACTGACGGTATTCGTTGGTCTGATCATTACCAACTGTATCGTAATGGGTCGTGCCGAAGCATACGCAATGAAGTCGCCACCTCTGATGTCATTCCTGGATGGTATCGGTAACGGTCTGGGCTACTCAGTTGTACTGATCGCAATTGGCTTCGTACGTGAACTGTTCGGTGCCGGTGCACTGTTCGGTGTTGAAATTCTGCCGCTAATCTCTAACGGCGGTTGGTACCAGCCTATGGGTCTGTTGGTTATGCCATTTAGCTCGTTCTTCCTGGTAGGTGCATTCATCTGGGCACTACGTACCTGGAAGAAAGACCAAGTAGAAGCTAAGGCATAAGGGGAGAGAGATGGAACATTATCTTAGTTTATTTGTAAAAGCGGTTTTCGTTGAAAACTTAGCGCTATCTTTCTTCCTGGGGATGTGTACTTTCCTGGCGGTATCTAAGAAAGTAACTACCTCATTCGGTCTGGGTGTTGCGGTAATCTTCGTACTGGGCGTTGCTGTACCAGTCAACAACGTGGTTTATCACGCTATCCTGGCACCGGGCGCACTGGAGTGGTTAGGTTTCCCAGAAGCTGACTTAAGCTTCCTGAAGTTCCTGACATTTATCGGTGTAATCGCGGCACTTGTACAGATCCTTGAAATGACGCTGGACAAGTTCTTCCCGGCACTTTACAACGCTCTGGGTATCTTCCTGCCTTTGATCACAGTTAACTGTGCAATCTTCGGTGCGGTATCTTTCATGGTTGAGCGTAACCTGAACTTTGGTGAGTCAGTGATCTTTGGCTTAGGTTCTGGTGTGGGCTGGGCGCTTGCTATCGTATTGCTAGCAGGTCTTCGCGAGAAAATGAAGTATGCTGATATTCCTGATGGTTTACGTGGTCTGGGTATTACCTTTATCACTGTAGGTCTGATGGGCTTTGGCTTCCTGTCATTCTCTGGTATTTCACTTTAAGGTAGCGAGGAAACTATACGATGGAAACTATTGTATTAGGTGTAAGTATGTTCATCGCTATCGTTGTGGTGTTGGTACTTATCATCATTGCAGCGAAATCTAAGCTGGTACCTAGCGGTGACATCATGATCGGCATTAATGGCGATCCTGAAAAAGCAATTAAATCTGCACCAGGCGGTAAGCTGTTAGGCTCACTGGCTGATGCTGGCATCTTCATTTCATCTGCCTGTGGTGGTGGTGGTTCATGCGGTCAGTGTCGCGTCCACGTTCACTCTGGTGGTGGTGACATCTTGCCAACTGAACTTGATCACATCACGAAAGGTGAAGCTCGTGAAGGCTGTCGTCTGGCGTGTCAGGTTGCTGTTAAAACAGACATGGAGATTGAAGTTGAAGACTCAATCTTCGGTGTGAAGAAGTGGGAATGTACTGTTATCTCTAACGATAACAAAGCAACCTTCATCAAAGAGCTTAAACTGGCTATTCCTGACGGTGAGGTTGTACCTTTCCGCGCGGGTGGCTATATCCAGATTGAAGCACCTGCACACCATGTTAAATACGCAGACTTTGATATTCCTGATGAATATCGTCCGGACTGGGAGCGTTTTGGCTTCTTCAAGCTGGAGTCAAAAGTAGACGAAGAGACGATCCGTGCATACTCAATGGCGAACTATCCGGAAGAGTACGGCATCATCATGCTGAACGTACGTATCGCAACTCCGCCGCCTAATAACCTGAGCCTGCCTTGTGGTAAGATGTCATCGTACATCTGGTCACTGAAAGAAGGCGACAAAGTCACGATTTCTGGCCCATTCGGGGAATTCTTCGCGAAAGATACCGATGCAGAAATGGTCTTCGTTGGTGGTGGTGCAGGTATGGCGCCAATGCGTTCGCATATTTTCGACCAGCTTAAGCGTCTTAACTCTGATCGTAAGATGTCTTTCTGGTACGGTGCACGGTCTAAGCGTGAAATGTTCTACGTGGAAGACTTTGACGGCCTGCAGGCTGAAAATGATAACTTCCAGTGGCATGTTGCACTTTCTGATCCTCAGCCTGAGGACAACTGGGAAGGCTACACAGGCTTCATTCACAACGTACTTTATGAAAACTACCTGAAAGATCATGAAGCACCAGAAGACTGTGAATTCTACATGTGTGGACCACCGATGATGAACGCGGCGGTTATCAACATGCTGAAAGACCTGGGTGTTGAAGATGAAAACATCCTGCTTGATGACTTTGGTGGTTAAGCTAAAAGACTTATGATCTTAAAGTGGTTTTTAAGATAAAATAGAAGCCCCTTAGCAGTAATGCTGAGGGGCTTTTTTTATGGGTAATGCTCCGCACAGAGCGGGGGTTACTGGCAAATGAAATACAAGGGATCACACTGATGCTAAGACAGAGCCAGTTTTGTTTAGTTTTTTTATTGAGCATGCTGCTTGTGGCATGCGGCCAGGCAAATAAACCAGCAGAGCCCATTGTGCTACAAGGTAGTACAATGGGCACAACCTACAACGTCAAAGCTTTTGCAGACAACAGCACACTGACCGAAGCGCAGTTACATACAGAAATAGAAGCCGTACTGAAAGCGGTGAATCAGTCTATGTCGACATATATTGCAGATTCGGAAATCAGCCATTTTAATCGTTTACCAGCCAACCAGGTAATGCCGATCAGTGATGATTTCCGAAAGGTTGTCGCGGAATCCATCCGCCTGGGCCTGTCTACTGAAACACTGGATGTGACCATGGGACCGCTCATTGATTTATGGGGATTTGGCCCGGACAAACGTCCGACTAATCGACCTTCTGAGCAGCAGTTGGCGCAAATGCGTGAGGAAATAGGGCTTGATAAGCTCATTCTCACTGACGCCGGCCTGGCAAAAACTCTGGATCATCTGGAGCTGTCTTTCTCTGCCACGGCCAAAGGCTACGGCATAGATAAAGTGGCAGAGCTCATTGAGTCCCATGGTATCACCAACTATATGGTGGAAATTGGTGGTGAGCTGAGACTGTCGGGCACTAAACCAGGCGAAGAACCCTGGCGTATTGCCATTGAAAAGCCGGATGCGCCGGTTGGACAAAGACAAATTCACAAAGTGATCGAGCCGGGGAAAAACAGTGTAGCAACGTCAGGCGACTATCGCATTTTCTATGAAATGGATGGCGAGACTTTTACCCACCTGATCGACCCAGGTACGGGCAAACCCGTTAAACACGATTTGGTGTCTGTCACGGTATTGCACCCCTCTGCAATGACGGCTGATGGGCTGGCCACTGCGCTAACCGTGATGGGGACGGAACGTGCCAGAGCGTATGCCGAGTTACATGACTTACCGGTCTATTTGATCAGCAAAAGCGATGAAGGCTTGAAAGTCTATGCCAGCAGTGCATTCAAACCTTATTTATAGTGGGAACTGCATCGCGAACGTTTTAACTTAAGCGCGTTTAGTTATATAATGAGCACAATTAACCGTCACACGTCCGCTACCTGTGGATGACTATGCAAAGGGGCCTGAGATGTCACTATTTTTACTTACCTTCGGATTGCTGTTATTGATCGCCGTTGCGATGGCTGTGGGGGTCATTGTACAGAAGAAATCAATGGCCAGCAGTTGTGGCGGTCTGGGCTCTATGGGTATCGACAAGATCTGTGACTGTGATGACCCGTGTGACAAGCGCAAAAAGCGTCTCGCGAAAGAGCAAATGTGGAAAGAGAATCAAATTCTTTAACCCGCTGATATCATTAAAAACGCAAGCTCAGGCTTGCGTTTTTGCGTTTCAGGCCCCGAATAACTGAGCCCTAACCCAATGCAACAAACCCTGTACTTTATTCGCCATGGTGAGCCACTTGAAGCCGGTCGTTTGCTCGGAAGTACTGATATGCCCGCAAGCGCGTCGGGTAATGAACAGGTCTTTGCCTGTCTTCAAGTGTGTGATCCGATAGTTCAGGTGATTAGCTCTCCGTTGCAGCGGTGTCAGACAGTGGCGCGCGCGTTTTGTGAATCAGCCGGTTTGCCATTACAGATTGACCCCAGGCTCAGTGAAATGGACTTTGGCGACTGGGACGGACAAAGCTATGAGGCACTTTGGCAGTCAACACAGTCGCCCGGTATTGGAGATTTCTGGCAGAGCCCGTGGCAGCATACGCCACCAAATGGTGAGCCGATGTCAGCATTTCACTTACGCTTAAGTGACTGGTGGCAGCAGTTCACAACAACGCCCTCATCCCAGAACATCGCCATTGTTACCCATGCGGGGGTGATTAAACAGTTGCTGGCGATCTGGTTAGGCTTACCGGAGGGCTTTGATATGCATTTATCTCGTCTGGAGATAGGCTATGCCAAAGTGATTAAAGTAACTGTCTTTTTTGATGAGACCGGTCGTGCCTGGCCGAAAGTTGTGTTTTAGACGTCTGGACTTCATAATAGGCACTAAATCTAGAATCGTATTGTATTGGCAGTCATTGGGAATGAGGTGCAAACCCTCAGCTGTCCCCGCAACTGTAATGGACTTTTATACCAATTTGCTTAATTAAGTGTTCTATTTTGAGGCGAGAAAATAGGGTCGATAACACCGCTCACGCGTCCTGCTATCGCTGAGGCACCTATGTCCATATAGGCGAGGCAAAAATTTTGCTATTTAGTTGTTCTAAATGAAAAATTTTTAACGCCGTTAGCGTCATATTTGCTCCGTCAAATTGAACAGGTATTAAGTTAAATTGGTATTAGTCTGAAGCCAGATACCAAGGCCAATACCTACACTTAAGCGGGCGCACTTAAGTCAGTACAGCAGGCCAGTCGAGACAGGCCTGCTCTGTGCTGCTGCCTGCATTTGAGGCGGTATGACTTCATCACAAATCTCCGTACATAACCTGAGCCTGAAGCTTGGCAATAAGCCTGTGCTGAGCGGATTAAATTTTGCCATTGCACGCGGTCAGTTTATTGGTCTGATTGGGCCAAACGGGGCGGGAAAATCCAGCTTATTACGCTGCCTGTATCGCTACTGGGATCAGACTGAGGGCGAAATTCACTATGCGGGTAAACCTGTGTCTGACTACCCCCGCCGGGCTTATGCGCGTCAGGTTGCGGTTGTTTTACAGGAGATCCCCAGCCAGTTTAACCTGGCGCTGTTTGAGGTGGTGGCGATGGGCGTCACACCACATAAAACCCTCTTTAGCACAGTCAATACCGACGATAAACAGCGTATTTTAGAAGCCATTGAGCGTGTGGGCCTGAGCCACAAGGCGCAGCAGCAGTTTGACTCCCTGTCCGGTGGCGAAAAGCAACGGGCGATGATAGCGCGGGCTATGGTTCAGCAACCTGAGCTTTTAATAATGGACGAGCCAACCAGCCATCTCGATGTGAAATACCAGATCCAGATCATGGAGCTGGCTAAAGCCATGGGGGTGACCGTGATCGCCTCATTTCATGACCTCAACCTGGCTGCTGCACTCTGTGATGAGTTGTTGGTGCTGGCGCAAGGTGAACTGGTTGCTCAGGGCGCGCCTCTGGATATCATCACCCCTGATTTACTCAGCGATATTTTTGGGGTTTGTGCAGAGGTTGAGACGGTGCCCGGACTTGAAAGCGGTGCACCGGGTGTGCCCCATATTCGTTATCACTATGGGTATCAGCGATGAAAGTTTTGCTTATATCAGGCCTTATCTTTGCCTGCATGATCAGCCTGTTCAGTGCGTTATCCGTCGGGGCCGTGTCACTGAGCTGGTATGAAGTCTGGCAGGCACTAAGCAGCTATGACAGCGGCGTACTGAACCAAAAAATTGTCGTTGAACTGCGATTGCCACGCACTATACTGGCTTTTTTTGCTGGTGCGGGGCTGGCCATCGCCGGACTCATTTTGCAAACCGTGACGCGAAACCCGCTGGCCGACCCCTACTTATTTGGTATTTCCTCTGGCGCCTCATTTGGTGTGGTATTGCTGGTTGCACTCTTCGGTGTGCAGAGTGCACTGGCGTTGTCCGGTGCTGCCTTTGCTGGCAGCGCCGTGGCAATGAGTCTGTTGCTGCTGATTGCCTTTCACAAAGGCACCGCACTGGTTGAAAACATGCTGTTGTCGGGGGTCGCTTTGACTTTTTTATTCTCTGCCTTTACCAGCTTGCTGCTGTACTGGAGCGATCCGCAGGCCATCAGTGCGATTATATTCTGGAGTCTGGGCAGTTTCAGCCGTGCAGACTGGCAGTGGCTGTGGTTACCTGCTTTGGTTGTCTCGGTAGGGTGTGTCTTGATGTTACTGATGCGCCGCAGCCTGAATGCCCTGCTGGTTGGAGACGAGAGTGCGGTGACATTGGGAGTGAACGTCCACCGGCTCAGGCTGGGCATGCTGGTTTTAGCGTCGATGTTGACGGCCGTAATTGTCGCCGCCTGTGGTGGCGTCGGCTTTGTAGGTCTGATGATCCCCCATATCGTGCGCTTTTTTATCTCTCAGGTTCGCACTGTGGGTATGTTAGCGACTGCCTTATCAGGCGGGCTCATGATGCTGTGGGTTGATGTACTCGCCCGTACCCTGATAGACAATCAGGAGCTGCCAATTGGGGTGATCACCTCCGCGATTGGCAGCGTGTTTTTCTTATCGCTGTTAATCGCTAAAAAGCGCGCTGCCAGCATCTGATCCGACAGGAGACTTTATGATCCCAATTCTCGACCGCCAGCATGACGCGCATATACAGCACACCATAAACATGAAGACTAAGCCTCAGGGTGCTTTGGGCAAACTCGAAACACTGGCGCATCAACTGGTCACGATTTTGAGCCAGGGGATGGATCGCAGCCAGCTTGAAAGCAAGAAGCCAGACATCGAGCGGCCTCAGATGCTGATCTTTGCCGGTGATCATGGCATTGCTGCTGAAGGTGTTTCCATTGCACCTAGCGAAGTGACCGCACAGATGGTGGCTAACTTTGCCACCGGTGGTGCGGCCATCAATGTCTTGTGCGCTCAGCTTGGCTGGCAACTGAGTGTGATTGACTGCGGTATTTTGACGCCACCAGCGCCTGAGCTGAATGTGGTGTCACAGCGTCTCGGCCATATCACCCGGCCTTTGCACCTTGAGCCGGCACTGAGTGAAGCGCAGCTGGAGCAGGGCCTGGCATTGGGTCAAGAAGCAGTAAAGCCAGCACTGAGCTCAGGCACTAACTTATTTGCCTTGGGCGAAATGGGGATCGGTAATACCACTGCCGCTGCGGCGATTTTTTCTGCCCTGAGCGAACTGCCAAGTGCCGAAACGGTCGGGCGAGGCACCGGCGTCAGCGAAGAGGTGGTAGAGAAAAAGCAACAACTTATCGATCAGGCTTTACTATTGCATCGTGAGGCATTGCATGAACCTGGAGAGATATTGCGCCGCCTTGGCGGGTTTGAGATCTGTCAGATGGTCGGTGCCATGCTGGAGATTGCCCGCGCTCAGAAGATCATCCTGGTTGATGGCTTTATTGCGACAGCAGCGGCCATGCTGGCTTACCGCCTTGACCCGGCATGTAAAGACTATATGGTCTTTGCACACTGTTCGGGCGAGCAGGGACATCAGGCGATGCTGAACTGGCTCAATGTCGAGCCGCTGTTGAACCTGAACATGCGACTCGGAGAGGGCACGGGTGCTGCACTGGCCTTACCTTTGTGTCAAAGTGCGCTGGCATTTTATTATCAGATGGCCAGCTTCGAGGCGGCTGCCGTCACTCAGGTGGTCGAAACCTCATGAATGCGCTTAGACAATTTAAGCTGGCGGTGATTTTTCTGACCCGCATTCCCGTTAAAGTGGCGGGTGAGGTCAGCAGTCAGGATATTAACCAGGCCAGTGGCTACTTTGCCTGGGTGGGGGTCTTACTGGGTGTCCTGCTGGCACTTATCTATAGTGTACTGAGCTACTTCTTGCCCGAAGGTATTGCGGTATTGCTCACGCTTGGCGGCGGATTGCTGATCACCGGCGCATTCCATGAAGATGGCTTTGCCGATGTCTGGGATGGCTTTGGGGGCGGCTGGAGTGTGGCCGACAAGCTGACCATTATGAAAGACAGCCGTCTTGGCACTTATGGTGCGGCCGCACTGGTCATCTTATTGCTTACCAAGTATCAGGCTTTGCTGGTACTGAGTGAGCGGACCATCTATGTCTGCAGTGCGCTCATCCTTGCTCATGGCCTGAGCCGTGTCATGGCCACCAGCCTGATTGGAAAACTGGGCTATGTGCAGGCGGATACGCGAAGTAAAGTGAAACCGGTTGCCCAGTCTCTTGCCTATGAAAGTAAACAGTTACTCTACGTTTGTGGTTTTGCTTTGCTGATAGTGAGCTGGTTAGCCGGGCTGTTTACGTTATGGCAAAGCATCGCGCTGCTTGGTGTACTCTGGCTATGCCGCGCTATCTGTATTTACTGGTTTAAGCGTCAGCTCGGTGGGTATACCGGAGACTGCCTGGGGGCGACGCAGCAACTGGGTGAGGTCGCTGTGTATCTATTTTGTCTGGGCGTCTGGTTATGACAGGACGGGTGGAATTGATCCTTGGCGGAGCCCGCTCAGGAAAAAGCAGATTAGGTGAGCAAAGGGCCGAGCGCTGGCTTAGAGGCGGCAAAGTGGCCCGACTAAGTTATGTGGCCACGGCGCGGCCCGGGGATGAAGAAATGGCCGCGCGGATAGCCCATCATCAGGCAACACGCGCAGCGAACTGGCGGCTAATCGAGGAGCCATGGGCATTGGATCAGGTTCTGAGCACGCTTGGCCCCGATGATGGCGTATTGATTGATTGCCTGACGTTATGGCTGACCACTGCGCTGTGCGACTACAGCGATTCGGCATTTCAACATAAGCGTGCTGAGTTGCTGGGCGCGCTGCGCGCCACCGGTGCTCGGGTTATTCTGATCGGCAATGAAGTGGGACACGGCATCGTGCCGCTTGGTGAATTAAGTCGTCGTTTTGTCGATGAAGCTGGCTGGCTGCATCAGGACATTGCCGCACTGGCGGATAAAGTCGACTTTGTAATGGCGGGTCTGCCGCTGACGCTTAAAGGAGGGGATCTATGAATACGTTAATGGTGCAGGGCACCACCTCAGATGCTGGTAAGAGTACGCTGGTCGCGGGCTTGTGCCGGGCATTACAGCGCCGTGGCATAGAGATAGTCCCGTTTAAACCACAAAATATGGCGCTTAACAGTGCGGTTACGCCAGATGGTGGCGAAATTGGCCGGGCTCAGGCACTGCAGGCCATGGCTGCTAAAGTACCGCTCAGTACCGACCTCAATCCCATCTTACTCAAACCGAATTCAGATACCGGTGCCCAGGTCATTGTGCATGGCAGAGCACTGAGCAACATGGAAGCCGCGGGTTATCATGATTACAAAAAAGTTGCGATGCAGGCGGTACTGACCTCACACCAAAGGCTCAGTGAACAGTATGCACTGTGTGTGGTAGAAGGGGCCGGGAGCCCGGCGGAAATCAATCTGCGAGAAAATGACATCGCCAATATGGGGTTTGCCTGTGAGGTTGATTGTCCGGTGATCATCATTGCGGACATCGACAAGGGCGGTGTCTTTGCCCATCTGGTTGGCACTCTGGCGCTGCTGAGTGAATACGAACAGTCTTTAGTGAAGGGGTTCGTGATCAATCGTTTTAGGGGCGATATTGCCTTACTGCAAGGCGGCCTGGACTGGCTGGAGCAGTATACCAGTAAACCCGTATTAGGCGTGCTGCCTTACCTGCATGATCTGGCACTGGATGCCGAAGATGCCGTGACTATTGCCAATCGCATCGACAGCCCGGAGGTCAAAGTGGCTGTATTGCTACTGCCACATATTAGTAATCACACCGACTTTGATACCCTGCGATTAGACCCCAAAGTGGACTTGCGTTATGTGCGCCACACCGAAACCATAGGCGCTGCCGACTTGGTGATCATTCCCGGCAGTAAAAATGTCCTTAATGACCTGGCCTTTTTGCGCACAGAAGGGTGGGACCTTGAGCTGCAACGCCATGTGCGTTACGGCGGCAAGGTGCTGGGGATCTGTGGCGGATTTGAAATGCTGGGCAATAGCATTTGCGATCCGGAGCAGGTTGAATCGACGCTCGGCACTATTAAAGGCCTGGGGCTGGCGAATTTTGACACTGAGCTAACGAGCAATAAAACCCTGACTCAGGTGCAGGCAAACTGCCTTTTAAACGCACAACAAACGCCATTGAATGGCTATGAGATCCATTGCGGGATCAGTCAGGGCCCGGCACTGGCGCAGCCATTTTTACAGTTTGTTGCACACCCATCGGGGTGGCAAACCGACGGCTTTATCAGCGAGGACAACCAGCTGGCAGGCACCTATCTGCACGGGTTATTTGATAGTCCCGAAGGGTTAACCTGTGTACTGCACTGGGCAAGCGAAGGTCGCTACAGTGGCGACGGATTTAACCTGGCTGAGCACCGGGAGCTGCAACTTGAGCGGCTGGCAGATGTGTGCGAAACCCATTTAGACATAGATAAAATTCTGGCAATCAGTGAACAGAGGACAACATGAGCGAACACAATCAGGATAAACATAAGGCAAGACAGCAAAAAGTGAAAGAGCAGGTCGATGCCAAAATCGAGCAGGCACAGGAAGAAAAAGGCATTCTGCAGGTGATCACCGGCAATGGCAAAGGCAAATCAACCTCAGGCTTTGGCACCGTTGCCAGGTGTGTGGGCCATGGCATGAATGCTGCGGTTGTGCAGTTTATTAAAGGCATGTGGGAGTGCGGCGAGCGTAACTTGCTGGAGCGTGCGGGAGTCCCGTTTGCTGTGATGAAGACTGGCTTTACCTGGGAGACACAAAACCGCGAGACAGATACCAAAGCCGCGCAGGCCACCTGGCAACAGGCAAAACAGTGGTTGCAGGATGACAGTATCGATCTGGTGCTGCTGGATGAACTCACTTATATGGTCAGCTACGATTATCTTGATCTGGATGACGTGATTACGGCGCTGGAAAATCGCCCGGCAATGCAATCGGTGATCATTACCGGCCGTGGTGCACATCGTCGCCTGACTGAACTGGCCGACACCGTCAGTGAGATGCGCAATGTGAAACATGCTTTCGAAGCCGGGATCAAAGCTCAAAAAGGATTCGATTTCTGATGAACAAGGTCCTCATCATCTGGCTGAGCCTGGTTTTCTTTTTGACTGCGATATCAGCGAGCGCAGATGATAACCCTGCGCCACCTGTCAAACGGATTGTGGCTTTAGCGCCGCATATAGTCGAGAACTTATATGCCATTGGGGCAGGGGAGCGCATCGTCGGCACCGTGGAGTACGCGGACTTTCCGGCTGAAGCCAATCAGATCCCACGTATTGGTGGTTTCCATGGTATTGCACTGGAGAAGTTGCTGGCTTTGTCGCCCGACCTGGTGATCGCCTGGCAGGGCGGCAATCAACAAGGTGACCTGGAGAAGCTTGAACAGCTGGGCCTGAAGGTGGTGTACAGCGAAACCAAAGAGTTGCAACAGATCCCTCAATCTTTGCGCTGGCTGGGCCGGTTGACCGGGCGGGAAGAGCACGCGGAGCAGGTAGCTCTGCACTTTGAGCAAGGCCTGGCAAAATTGCAGGCTCGTTATCGCTCAGCCGCGCCTGTGTCTGTATTTTACCAGCTATGGCCTGCGCCTATGATGACGGTTAATGGCACCACCTGGATCCACCAGACGCTGGAGGTGTGTGGAGCCAGTAACGTGTTTGCCGATGCTGCCACGGCGTATCCACAGATCAGTATCGAAAATGTCCTTCACACAGGCCCTCAGGTGATCGTGATCCCCCATGAAAAATCCAAAAAAGCGCAGCCAAAAATTGACTGGTATAAGTGGCCAGAAATCCCGGCTGCCAAGCATCAGCAATACATTGAAGTGAATGCCGACCTGTTACACCGATATACCAGTCGGGTGCTTGAAGGGCTGAGCGGATTATGTGATAAACTTGATGCTTCGCGAACTTACTATCAGAAACTCACAACCGCTGGAAAATAATCATGACAACCTGGAGTGACGTGCTCGGGCACGAAAAACAACAAGCGTATTTTCAGGACACCCTAAACTATGTTGCCGAGCGTCGGGCACAGGGCGTGACCGTTTACCCACCTCAGGAGCAGGTGTTTGAGGCATTCAAGGCGACCCCTTTTGATCAAGTCAAAGTCGTGATCCTGGGACAGGATCCTTACCACGGACCAAATCAGGCTCACGGACTGTGTTTCTCTGTGTTGCCAGGCGTCAAGGCGCCGCCATCACTGGCCAATATGTACAAAGAACTGGCACAAGACATCGCGGGCTTTCAGATCCCTGACCACGGTTATTTGCTGCCCTGGGCAGAGCAGGGCGTACTGCTGCTCAACACTGTACTGACGGTGGAGCAGGGACAGGCACACTCACACAAGCATCTCGGCTGGGAGCGCTTTACCGACGCCGTGATTGCACAGCTTAACCAACACAGCGAAGGGGTTATCTTCTTGCTGTGGGGCGCGCATGCGCAAAAGAAAGGCAAGGCAATTGACCAGCAACGTCATCACGTGTTGCACGCACCTCACCCGTCTCCGCTGTCAGCGCATCGCGGTTTTTTTGGCTGTCAGCACTTCTCGCAAACTAATACGCTATTGCAAAGCATGGGCAAAACGCCCATCAACTGGCAAGTCTGAGCTTAAACTTAGCCAACAAAAAAGGCGCAACATGCGCCTTTTTTGTTAAATAAAGTCAAGTTCGTCCAGGTCAATGCTGTCTGCGAAGATATCCAGTTCTTCCAATTCCTTACGCAGGCGTTGTTTGTCTTTCAGCGCTTCAATTTCACGCCACTTTCTTTTTTTGCCTTTTGCTGAGGTTCTTCTCTTTGGTGCAGGACTTTCTAGTGTTGAAATAAAATCGTCTAGGCTATCCATGAATTTCTCCTATTGATGTACTAACCTCAAAGATTTGTGTTTACGCATTACCCAATTTGAATGAAAAACACACTTCAAGTAATGCTGGTATACCACAGACAAGAGAAAAGTAAAATAAAAATGTGTCTGGCAGGTTAAAAGCAGGTGACAGTTTGATGAAGCTCAAATTTGCTTCAAGTTATGCGAAAGTCAGGAAAATAAAGCGCTGGCGGGCAGGGAGTCGTAAAGCGGAGCAATAAATCGTCGGGAATAAAAAAACGCCACACAAGGTGGCGTTTTTCGCATTATATGCTTTTTGAGCTTATAGCGCTTTGAAGCGTGCTTCCAGGGTTTCCTGAGCTGCTGCAAAGGCACGGATCCCTTCTGCCAGCTTTTCAGTGGCCATGGCATCCTGGTTGTGTAACCAGCGGAATTCGCTTTCGCTCAGTGGGGCTGGTTTAGCGACTGGGTCGTAGTTGTTATCCAGCAGGTAATCTTCAGTGGCTGGTAACTCACCCAGCTCCTCTAGCAGTGCCGGACTGATAGTCAGCTTGTCACAACCCGTAAGGGCAACTATTTCGCCCGTATTGCGGAAGCTGGCACCCATCACAACCGTGTTGTAACCATGGCGTTTGTAGAATTCGTAAATGTTGCGTACAGACTGTACGCCTGGATCTTGTAGCGGATCAGTCGGCTTTTCCAGACCATTGGCCACGTGCCAGTCGAGAATACGGCCAACAAATGGCGAGATCAGGAACACGTTGGCGTCGGCACATGCGCGGGCCTGAGCCTGGCTGAAAAGCAGAGTCAGGTTACATTTTACGCCTTGCTTTTCTAGTACTTCTGCGGCTTTGATGCCTTCCCAGGTAGAGGCAATCTTAATTAAAATCTTGTCTTTGCTGACACCCAGCTGCTCATACAGCGCCAGCAGCTGCTGTGCTTTGGCAATGGTTGCTTCGGTATCGAACGATAAACGTGCATCAACCTCAGTTGAAATATAGCCAGGTACAATGTTTGCTATCTCTTTACCAATGAGTACGGCAAAGTAATCACAAGCCAGTTCCAGTTGTTGTGCCGCATCGTTATGCTGGCTTTTTGCGTAATCCCAGGCCGCTTTCAGGTAATCCTGATAAGCGGGCATCTCAGCTGCTTTTAGAAGCAGTGAGGGGTTAGTGGTGGCATCTTCCGGTTGGTGTTTTCGGATTGCCTCGATATCTCCGGTGTCGGCGACGATAGATGAATGCTGTTTTAGCCTATCTAATGCTGAAGTCATGCTGTCCTCATTCCAATTCATAGCAGCGTGTCAAAAAGTCTACTTTTCCTATGTTGCATTACCGTGACCTGTGTGAATAGGTCATATGTCCGTATTTGCGAGGTCGCATCGCGAGAAAACCCGAATGCTGGATGCGGGCGCACTTCGTCAGTCGGAGGTCTGCGTGACGAACTGCAAACAGGCTGGTCTGCCAGCAACAGGGCAAGCAGTGTCGGACCCCCGAAGAATATTGCGCTTGCGCTCATCGGGGGATAGTGTTGAAATTGACATTTATCAATAGTTAAGTCAATAGGCAGGCCATGATCACTCTCGTTTCCCCGGCAAAAAATCTCGATTATGACACCCCGGCGCACACCGCGCGTTTTACCCAGCCCGAACTGCTCACTCACAGTGAAGAACTGATCCACGTGTGTCGTGACTTATCGCCGCAACAGATAGGCTCGCTGATGAAGATCAGCGACAAACTGGCGGGTCTGAATGCGGCGCGCTTTGCTGACTGGTCGCAACCTTTTACCCCCGATAATGCCAAGCAGGCTGTGCTGGCGTTTAATGGTGATGTCTACACCGGCCTGGATGCAGCAAGTATGGATGACGCAACACTGGACTATGCACAGCAGCATTTGCGTATTTTATCTGGCCTCTATGGGGTACTGAAACCACTTGATCTGATGCAGGCATATCGCCTGGAAATGGGCACTAAGCTGGATAACCCGCGTGGTAAAAACCTCTATGAATTCTGGGGCCGTATCATTGCCGACAAGCTCAACGAAGCGCTTGACGCGGCGGATAGTCAGGTGCTGATCAACCTGGCATCAAATGAATACTTTAAAGCAGTAGACAAAAAGGCACTGAAGGCCGAGATCATCTCGCCGGTATTCAAAGACTGTAAAAATGGTCAGTTCAAGGTCATCAGTTTCTATGCCAAAAAAGCCCGCGGCATGATGGCGCGCTACATTCTGGATAATCAGGTAGAGTCGCCGGAGGCCTTAAAAGCGTTTGATGTGGCAGGTTATTACTACAGCGAAGAAGCCACGCAAAAAGCCAGTGAACCGGTGTTTTTACGCGCTGAGCAAAATTAAGCAGGAGTAAGTCGTGGTGACTAAAGGACTAGTGTTAGTTGGAATATTGGGGTTACTGGCTGGCTGTCAGGGCCAGCTCAGTACACATGCGGGTGGCATCGTCCTTACGTGCGAGCATACCGAGCGCACCTGTGTGCAGCGCTGCCAGGACAACTACGTCAGTGCCGATCCGCTTCAGGCGCGGTGTATTCAGCGTTGTTATGAACAGGCGAATCAGTGTCGGGTGAGTGTGCCTGCAGAGTGACTTGCTTACCCCAACATGGATCTGGTTAGCGCAAACTGAGCAAACGATCAGGTTTTCTGGGGCATATCGTAAAATATGCCTTTCACACCTTCACCCACCTGTGCGCTTTACCCTAACCTGAAAGTAACCAAAATTTATACAGCTTGCTATTACCTTGTCCAATTGCTATGGCATAATAGAGCGCCAAAAAACAATGACAATTGAATGTCTCACGTATAATAAACAGGAATAGCGATGAAGCACCTTCCTCTTCTTTTAACCATCCTGAGCGTTTTATTACTGAGTGCCTGTAATACAACGCCGATAAAGCAAACACGTATCAATGTGGATCAACCTCTGGCTATGGACCAGGGAGTAATTGCAGTGCAAGTGATCAATAACGCTGAGCGCCTAGGGCAATGGCACCGAGAGTGGGGGGAAGTGATAGTTGCACGTCTGGATAACCAACAAGCTCTCAAGCAGGCAGCCATTGCAAAAGCGAAATCTAAGGCAAAGGGTAAGCCAATCGATGAAGATAAGGTCGACTGGGATCCCGATGTTTATACACTGAGTGCAAGGGCACATGGCACCGAGTCCAGTCAGGTTTTTGTCGGTGCAGTTCCAGAGGGGAACTATGCCATCGTGCAGCTGTATAGCTACTATAATGACGGTAATGTGGTGTCGTGGATCAGTATGCCGGTTTTTTCCTCTGCAGGGGAGTTTAAGGTGGAAAAAGGTCGCTTTACCGATCTGGGCTCTGTGGTGTTTCAACCACTACTGAACATTAAAAATGATAGCTTCTGGAGTCAATCATCAAAACAAAAAGCGTATGTCACGCGGCTTAAAACCTCGGCAGAGCTAGGGATGTTTGTTCGCGAGCATTATGCTAATTTGAGTATGTCGGTTGATTTCTCTGATCCGCTAGGGTGGCAGCGGGACATCCTCGATCCCATCAGAGATTCATTGGGAGCACTTTCGCGAGATAATGCATACGGAAATAAGGCGGTCTCGATCAAGGGGGCTGATTATAACGCAGTACTTGCAAAGTTTGGTCAGCTTAGGCTCGTTTCTGATAGAAGGTGGCAACAGTATGATTTGCCGACAGACAGCGAGCTTCTGTCAGCGATGGAGCTAAACGGTCAATTATTGGTGGGAAGCGAACGTGGTCAATTATTTGAAAAAACAGCAGAAGGCTGGACGAACCATGCGCCCGTCAGTGCCAAAGAGGCGATTGTTTGGATGGGGACTCATTCGCAGGTTGGATATGCTCTAACAAGCTCAGACAAGCTACATACAATCTACAAGTTTGGAAGTTCGGCTGAACAGTGGCAGCAAATTGGGCAATTCAAAAAGAAGCAAGGTCAAACATTTTGGGTGCAAAACGGTGGACTATTCGCGTTTTTTAACCAAGCCGGTAATCTGAATATTATCAACGACAATAAACTTCATTGGTATGATGTTGCATTACAACAATGGCAAGCTAAAAAATACAGGTCATTCAAGCGCTTTACCCAACTGAAGAGTGGCGTTTTGTTGGGCGTAGAAGTGAGTCAATGGGATGGTTATGGCGATCCCTTGGTGAGCTTCGATTACGGCCTGAGCTGGCATAAAATTCAACGTGGCAGTTCTCTGTTTAGTAACAATAAACATGACACGAGCTTAGCTGCTGTGTTATCTGATGGTACTTTGGTAAGTACCAGTTTGCAGAAGTCGGCCACTCAGTCCAAGCGTACTCACAAAATTATCACGCTGAATCAAGGTGCTGACCAGGCAAGTGACTGGCAACAGCAGGGCCCGCTTAAAGTAAACTGTCACATTTTATTACCCGAGCTAACGTCGCAAAACACCCTTTACTTTTTGTGCGATCAGGGGCAGATTGTGAGTACGACAGACTTGGGTCAAAGCTGGCACAGTGAAGTGGACATCAATATCTCACAAATGCAAAAACAGTACGAAGAATTTGTTGCCAGTTATCTTGAGGGTCTAAAGAAGGCCGAGAGCACAGTAGCAGACAACGAAGGTGTCTCAGAATAAGCGATGAATAAAAATGTCTTGCTGCTGGCCTGCTGCCAGGGCCTGATCACCACAGGAAATATTCTGCTGGTAACCATCTCCGCGTTGGTCGGTCAGTTGCTCAGTCCATCGGCAGCGCTGACCACCTTGCCGGTAGCTATGCAGATGGCTGGGCTATTGATGGCGACGATTCCGGCCTCGCTGATCATGGCTAAAACCGGCCGCAGACTGGGCTTCTCACTGGGTAATCTGGTCGGGATCAGCGGCACCTTGCTGGGTGTCTGGGCGCTCAGAGAAAGCGATTTTGCCCTGTTTTGTGTGGCGACCACTTTGATTGGTATCGGTATTGGCTTTGCCACCTTGTATCGGTTTGCGGCCATAGAGGCCAGTGACAAGCCCGCTACGGCCATTTCGACCATTATGGCCAGTGGTGTGGTGGCAGCGATTTTGGGACCGAACCTGGCCGTCTGGGTCAATGAGGTGTATCCGGCGCTCAATTATGCCAACTCTTTTATTGCGCTCAGCGGCTTGTATGTTCTTGCCTTACTGCTGCTACAGGGCGTACGCTTTACGGAAGTGGATCCACAGACCACCCCGGCACCCGCCCGGACTCTGAAAGAAATCGCGGCACAGAAGCAGTTTCAGCTGGCGGTGCTGGTGGCCATGATCAGCTATTCCGTGATGAACTTTCTGATGACTGCGACGCCGCTGGCCATGCATCGTCATGGGTTTGATCTGGCAGATTCCGCACTGGTGATTGAGTGGCATGTGCTGGGCATGTTTCTGCCGTCATTTTTCACCGGCAAACTGATTGAGCGCTTCGGGGCGCAGTTGATGATCCTGTCGGGCTGTGTGCTGTATCTGATTAGTGCTGGTATTAACCTGCTGGGCGTGAGCCACTGGCATTTTTTACTGGCCTTATTTGCCCTTGGCGTGGGCTGGAACTTTATGTTTATCAGCGCCACGCAACTGGTCAGTCAGACGTATGCGCCACAAGAGCGGGCCAAGGCACAGGCCTGTAATGAGTTTTTAGTCTTCAGCATGGTGGTGGCATCGTCGCTGAGTGCAGGCTTTTTGGAAGCCACGGTGGGCTGGCAGACGCTCAACCTGTGGAGTATGCCCGTAGTGGTGACTGCTTTAATAGCCACCATAGTGCTGTCCAGGGGCAGTGTCACACCTGTACGTTTACCGGCAGGCTGAGGTAGGCAAGCACCACTTCATCGCGAAACAGGATATCCTGGTGTTTGCCCTCGCTGCGGTAGTGCTGACACATAGCCTGGGCACTGCGTGTTTGCGCTTTTAACAGCTGGCTTGGCATCTCTACGCTGGTCGCGGCGCTGTGCCATTTGTCGGTGAGTGCCGGTGGCGGTGCAGGTAAAGTGGGCAGCACCCGCTCGACCAGCTCAAAGGCACTGTCCCGAGCCAGTAGCAGCATGTCGTCGTTGGCGGCGGCAAGCCAGCTGACACCGCTATGACTCACACATACTAAAGGCATAAACGGGGCCAGTGCCGGGAAAATCTCATTGCGATAGACGTCGACTTCCCAGTAGCTGCGAGCGATGTTTACAAACTGCTCAAAGCTGGTGATGGCAGCAAACCCAGACTCCGCAAGTAAGCGGATCTCGACTCGGGGTTTATTGGGATTGACGGTATCATTGGCAGCATCTATGTACCAGGGTCCGGCCACCAGTGCATTCTGAAAGTACTCATCACGCAGTGACCCCCATACCGGCTCGAGCGTCAGGCCGCTGTCCAGCAGCGCTTTGAGTGGTTGCAATGGTGCGGCAACGGGCTGCTTTGCCAGCTCCGCTTTGAGCAGATCCTGGATGGCATTACGGACTTCTTTGCAGCGCCCGAGCGGATAAGGTTTGCCAGCAAAGGTGGGATATTTTTGTGCCAGTGCGGGGTCAATCTTAAGGCGTAAATGGGCCAGATAAACTTCCAGAGCGGTGACTTGTTGTGCTGTGAGCATCGGGGTTCCTGCATCAGTGAGTACTCTATGCAGTGTAACCCCGTGTCTGACAAGATAAAAGCCGTCAGCTTATTTTATACAGCTGATCAGATAGCTGAGGATAGCATCCGGATGATCCGGATCGCGGCTATAATCCGGCAGGTAGGCCGGTTTATCCAGTAACTGACGTTCAACCAGCATGTCTATGGCATCCAGCTGTGCCAGCCCGGTTTTGCCCAGATAGAGGTTATCGAGCGAGCGCTGCTGCGACAGTTTCACCACGTCTCTGAAGCCTTTCAGATAGAGATGATCTTTAGTAAAACCGCCACCGCGAAATACCCGGGTGGTCAGGCCAAATGCCTCGGCGCTGCCCAGATAACCGGTATCACGCAAAAACTCATACACCTGATAAAACTGCTCACCTTTGACCATTTTATCCACGGCCAGCACCCGCAGCGCCAGCGTTTTCAGACGCATCAGGTTGATATTCCCCGACTGGAACTCACGGAAAATCGCCAGCCCTTCCTGGGTATACGTATTGCCCGGCAGCCCCAGCCGCAGCAGATGCAGCGGCTGTTGTTCGGCATTGAGCGTGGTGAGCAGGTGTACACCAATTTCATGCTCTATCAGCGCCCGAACATCCAGCTCAGAGAACATCGCCGTGCTGTTAACCAGCAGGGTTTTCTTGCCGTTATCCACCATGGCCTTGGCCACCAGCTTAGTCGACAGGCTCACCTTACAGGGCAGCTGCATCTGTGCAATGGCCAGCTCAAAGCGGCCCAGCGCCTGCTCGGCATTGATGGTTTTTGGTGCCGCCGGCTGTGGCTCAGTGGCATGAATGATAAAGCGCGCGTTGGCGATGTCATCGACGCTCGGTTCACCATAGTAGCGCAATGAGTTATACAAGAACTGCTCTTTGCCGACCTGAGTGATAACGTCAATTTTCGTGGCAAAGTTATCAATGAGCTTGCGATAGATGTCTTTGATCAGCGGATCGCCGATGTCCGCCACAGGCAAGCGATAGAGCTGCTCTTTAAATTCATACGGGTCCATGCGCAGCGGGCGATACTTAAACTGGGGCCGGTAATGGCTTTTGTTAAAGAATCGACGCTTTTCCTGAGCGATGTTGGTCGGGTTCACATAATGCAGGGTATCCAGGTTACGGGCCAGTTTATACAGCGCCAGATCGACCGCCTTGATGGCCGGGTCAATATGTTGCTGAACATGGTTAAACTGCACCATGGCTTTGGAGCAATAGCGTTTAATAAAAAACCGCGCGGTCTGAGTGAGGGCAATATGCAGATTGCGCTTGAGCTTTTCGAATACCAGCGGGTAGAGCTCCCCGGTCAGCTCGTCCATAAAGAACTTACGCACTTCCAGCGGCAGGATCAGGGTGTTTTTGTATGTTTTAGTCACAAACGTGGCCTGATAGCCGTCACCCTGAAACACGCTGTTTTCGGCAAAGCTCAGCGGTGCGCCCTGAAATTTTTTACGGCACAGCTGCTGCCTGAGGGTATTAAACACCGGACGCCAGCGCAGTGCATCGAGCTGGGCAGTGCCGAGGTTAAAGTCGGGCGCAAAGTCGTACTGGCGAACCTGCCAGTTGTAGCTGTGGATGTCGAATACCAGACAGGCGCCGAACTTTTTCTCCAGTGTATCCAGTACCAGCCTGAGCACCTGATAGTAGGCCGCATGTTTAGACAGGCTGAGATCGCGCTCGGTGCCATCGGGCTGCTGTTGCCAGACTTCTTTGCCCCAGGCCTGGGTATAAATGGCCTGCTGCGGGGCACGGTTGAGGTCGTACTCGTAACGAGAGTCACGGGCAATCAACACAATCGGCATGGCATCAATCAGCTCGCCGGTGTGGGGATCTTCCTCCTCAAAACGGGCCTGCTCACTCAGCGCCATATTGCCGTGTAAGGATGTCCGCAAGCGGCTCCCGGCATGGACGGCTGTCGCCACATAAGGCACATATTCGCGGATGTGTAAATACACGGCACCGCCGGCCACTTCCCCTTCAAAGGGTTGCTGGGCGGCAAGGGCCGCGACCAGCGCTTGTTCAGACTGCATGGGCATCTTCAATTACCTGACGAAATGCATTTTTACGATGGTTTACCAGCTCTTTGGCATGTACCACACTTTCAACAAAGTCGATCACTTGTACCTGCAAACGGGTGCGGTTCAGACGGTTGATGCGAGAGATCCCGCCCGGACTGAGCACATTCACCTCAATCAGCTTGCCACCAATCACATCAATGCCAACAAAGTACAGGCCATCGCGCACCAATTTGGGGCCTATGTGTTTGCACAACGCCTGCTCCTGAGCAGTCAGTTTGTGCTTAACCACTTTGCCACCGGCATGCACGTTGGCACGCACTTCATTGCTGGCCGGAATGCGTTTCATCGCCCCGATGGGCTCGCCATTGAGCATCAGGATCCGCACATCGCCCTCTGCGGCACCGGGCACATATTCCTGCAAGATCACATAATTGCTGCCTTTGCCAGACTCATCGCCACCAATATAAAATTCCAGCAGGGAGCTGAAGCTCTGCTTGGCGCTTTTTTCCAGCACAATGACACCGCGGCCACCGTAGCCATCGAGCGGCTTGAGGATCATTTTGTCGCAGCTGGACTCGGCGAAGATCCGCTCCAGGTACTCTTTGTTTTTTGACACATGGGTGGCCGGAATAAACTCACTCGCAGTGCCCTGAAAGGACGCGGTATACAGCTTGTTGTTAGCAATACGCAGCCCGTCGATGTCGTTCACGATAAAGGTATCGTCGCGCACAGAGTCAAGAAAGTTCATAGCCAGGGTATCGAGCGGCGGATTGGCGCGCATAAAAATCACATCAAACCCGGCCAGCGGTAACTGAGTGCGCTTAAACTGGGCCTTGTTGTAAAAACTGACGAAGTTGTCGGAGACCTTGTCCTGCTTGACGAACACATCGCAAAACGCGCTGGCAACGCTGTCGCGGATGGTCAGGGCGTTGACTGTGGTAATGGCAACAATGTGATTGCGCGATACTGCTTCGTGGATCAGGCGCAGGGTACTGTCGTTCTCGGCGTCAACCCGCTCCCACGGGTACATAATAAAACAAATTTTCACTGTCGGAATAGATCACTTAATCAGGCTTATTTTTGGCGACTATAACGACAAAAACCGTGCTTAGCTCGCGAGTTATTTTTATCGTCAGGATAAAAAATAAAGGGAGTAATAAGGGGAGGAAGGAAAAATGCAGGACGCCGGGCAGCGTCCTGATATGGCTCAGGTCAGGCTACTTTTTCTTTTTCGCTTTGACTTTGGCGGCCTTTTTCTTGGCCTTAATTTTTGCCGGATCTTTTTTCTTTTTCGGCAGCTTGGCTTCTTTGTGTTTTGGCTCCAGGCCTTCAATGACACGGCGTTTTAGCTTCTGCTCTGTGTAGCGCTCGACCTTGCCGAGGATCTCAGCATCATGGGCCTCAACCAGTGAAATGGCGGTGCCTTTTTTACCGGCACGACCGGTACGGCCAATGCGGTGTACATAAATGTCGGCAGTGCGCGGCATATCAAAGTTAATCACATGGCTGATATCCGCGACGTCGATACCGCGCGCCGCCACATCGGTGGCGATCAGAATGCGGGTGCGACCACTGTGGAAGCTGGCCATGGCAGCCATGCGTTTATCCTGGGGCATTTCACCACGCAGCCAGGTGGTTTTGATGTCCTGAGTGTACAACTCGCCAACCAGTTTTTCGAGACGCTCACGGGTCTTCACGAATACAATGGCCTTAGTGACATCTTCGCTTTGCAGCAGGTTGGCCAGCATCGCCAGTTTATGCTCGTAATCATCAGCCAGATGGATCCACTGATGAATTTTGCCTTTTTCTTTGCGCGATGATTCGGCTTCAAGCAGCGCAGGATCTTTTAAGATACGTTCGGCAAACAGCTCGACACTGTCGCCTTCCAGGGTCGCTGAAAACAGGAAACACTGACGGCGGTTTTTCGCTTCGTTACAGATCTTGAGCATTTCTTTTTTAAAGCCCAGGTCCAGCATGCGATCGGCTTCATCAAGGATCAACAGCTCAACGTTATCAGCGTGGAAGTTCTCAGTTTCGAGGTATTCCATCAAACGCCCGGGCGTGGCGATCAGAATGTCGTTGTTCTTTTCAAAGATTTCTTTGTGACTGCCGTAGTTAATCCCTCCGGTCACCACGCCAATTTTCAGGTGCGTGCCTGCTGCTAACGCTTCGCATTGCTCAAACACCTGATAGGCCAGCTCGCGGGTCGGCGTCATGATCAGCACACGGGCAAACCCTGGGTCGCGACGCGGAAAATCCATCAAATACTGAATTGCCGGGATCAGGAACGCGGCTGTTTTACCTGTGCCCGTTGGCGCGGAAGCAAGGATATCGCGGCCCATCAGGGCCTCCGGAATGGCCAGCTGTTGAATGCTGGTGGCTTGCTCAAAGCCCATTTTTTTTATGGCAGTCAGTAGCGTGCCGTCGAGATCGAATTCAGTAAATTGCATAGTGCATCACAAATAAAGGACAATAGCGGAATTATACTTGGCAATCCGGGTTTCTCAAAGGAGCAAAATGGCAGGCTTTGCATTTAAGCAATTTACGGTGGCGCAATCGCGCAGTGCAATGAAGGTGTCGACCGATGGAGTGTTATTCGGCGCCTGGGTGGATGTGGCGGGTGTGCAGCGCATGCTCGACATTGGCACAGGTACGGGGTTACTGAGTTTGATGTGCAAACAGCGCGCCCCAGCGCTGACTATCGATGCGGTTGAAATTGATGCGCAGGCTTGCCTGGATGCTAAAGACAATATTCATGCCAGCCCCTGGCAGGGTATTTGTATACATCAGAGTCCCATTCAGACATTCGTCTCGGACCAGCCTTATGATTTGGTGATCAGTAATCCGCCGTACTTTAACTACAGCTTAAAAGGGCCGGATACTGCCCGCAATACTGCACGGCACACCGACAGCCTGAGTTTTGTGCAGCTTATCGAGGCGTTTTTCAGACACAGCGACGAAGCGGGCCGGTTGGCGGTGATTTTACCGACTCAGGAAGGCCATGAGTTTGTTGCACTGGCAGAGCTTCGAGGTCTACATCTGGCACGTCGTTGTGATGTATCGATGACGCCCGACAAGCCTGTTAGCAGGCTTATGCTGGAGTTTCACCGTAACGACACCACGCAGGAACTACAAAGTCTGTGTGTGAGAAATAAAGTGGGGGAGTATAGTGCGGCATTTGCTGATCTGTGTTGTGATTTTTATCTAAAAATGTGACCCAGTACGGCGGCGTAATGGGCACTCATGCAGTAATCTTATGTAATATCTAAGATGTTTTAAAAACGCTACACTCGCAAATAACCAAATAAGACTAGACTGGGCGTGTCTGTACCCAGTGCAAGGAGCCAATAATGGATCAAGATACTCGAATCATATGTAACTTTCTGAGCGATATTAATTTGCCCTATGCGCTTTGTCCGGTTAAGGGGGAAATGTTTTTGCCGGGACTTCAAATCGTCCATGGCATACTACATATAGATGTTGAACAGTTGGTTTGCCCGGGAGACATACTCCATGAAGCGGGCCATATAGCGGTATGTGAGCCGATATTCAGGCCACAGCTGCACAAAGACGTTTACAAAAACGGGCTCAAAAATGGGCGTGAAAAACAAGCCATGGACGGAGAAGAAATGGCGGCAACAGCCTGGTCTGTTGCTGCGGTTTGGCACCTTGGATTATCGATTGATCTGGTGTTCCCGGAAGATAGTTATCGGGGCATGAGTCAGTCTCTGAAGGAAACATTCCAAAATGGGGGAATATTTGGCGATCCGCTGTTGACGGCTTGGAATATGACCTGCCCGGAGAAGGGTTTCCCTACAATGACAAGCTGGATGAGGGAAATGCGTTGGGTGCATGAACTTCCCGAAGCACTGGCTGAAGCCTGAAGGGATTTTAATTATTTTAGTATAACCCTCAGAGCGACACCATGTCGCACGCTCTGAGGGAAGAGAATTAGGCCTGACCGTGCTGACGTATCTTGGTCAGAAAATCAGAGATATCTACGGAGCAAAAGGTCACCATTGCAAAGAATTGGTTGAGTTTAGGTTGGCCTACATCGCGTTCCCAGTTTTCATAGGTTTTACGACATACACCAAGCTGAGTCGCCATTGCCTGTGTTGTCACGCCTTTGTTCTTTCTTAACTTCCTGAGATCATCACCGGTAATGTATCGGGAAAAAAAGTCCATAGTGGTAATTCCTTTGTTTATTGTTGTAAAGGTAAAGCCGGGTTTGTTCGATACACTTTGACGCATTATCTGACAGTCACTTTCCCGGACGCCTATTGCTATTTCCTGCAATGGGTAATTTGTAACTCAGATTGCAATGAAAAAAATAATAATGTGAGTCTTTTTTCAGGTTATGAAATCATTCATCAGCGGGCACTTTTGAGATGCAGAAAAAGATGCACAGGAAAGGGTAAAAATCATTGTGGTAAGCAACATGGCTCATTCACGTGTGAGTGTTACAGGCCATCTTGCGCTTTGGTGGCGAAGTATACTTGTATAGCAAGGCTTTTATCGCCGGAGGTCAGGCCTCCAGCGATAACTGGAACAGTCGGCGCGTGACGGGTAGGTACCGAAAAGACACCTGCAAGCGAATAGCCTGGACAGGACTACGAATGTCGACTCAGAGCTTGAACCGGCGCTGAGTACCTGAACGGTGGGGCCATTGATATCAACCAGCTTGGCTGCTGCTTCGCTCTGCACATCCTCCTGGGCCGTTGCCATTTGCGTGTGTGCAGGTAATTGATGTTGAATGAGTTGGATTATTTCAATACCCACCATCATGCCGGGAAGGTGGTTTGTTAATTCTGGTCTCTGAACATATCTGATGGGGCTTCGGCCGCGCAGGTCGGCCGAATAAATCGGAAGTTCTGTCTGCGGGGAAACTGGCAACAGAGTGCAACGCCAAAAGGGGCCTGAAATAAAGTAGTACCATTATGGTTAAGAGGGCTAAAGCTGGTGCTTTTCTACGTCAATGGCGGCAATTCTGTAGGCTGCTTTGAGCATTACAATGAGTGCAATGACATTGAAAACCAAACTAAAGATGGCTTCAAATGCAATGATATCGATATTGAAGGTGCGCAAATAGCGAGTAATTTGATCAACAATTTCGATGGCAATACCGATCACAATGAGCATAAAACCATAATATTCAGACGTGGCATTGAGCGCACTGTGTGGTTCAAGCGTTGGGTCGTTTCTACTTTCCAGTAAACGCCTTGAGAAGATTTTTCGGCCATCCATGATAGCCCCGAATCCAATCAGCAAAATGGTGATGGTCGATTCGTTATCAATGACTTTTTGATAGCCATGCTGGTCCATATGACCCAATAAAAAGCGTATATCTTCTGCAGTAATGCTGCCAACCAGTAGGCTGATCAGTATCAGTGGAAACAGTAAAAATCCCCGGTTGAGTACAACCGCATAAATGATCTGTCGGGTTTTGGTCATAATTCTGAGTATTTTTTAAGGCAATGTTATCAGGTTTGTCTGATGGGCAGTGTGCGCCTTAACTGGCGCACAAGTACAATCCGGTTACAGTGCCTTGGCTGTCATCAGTGCCAGTTGGATCATCTCTTCGAAAGAAGATTGTCTGGCATCACTGCTCAGGTGCGTATTGAGGGTGATATGGTCAGCAACGGTTAAAATAGCCAGAGCCTTGGCACCGTATTGTGCTGCCACGCCATATAAACCGGCTGCTTCCATTTCCACACCCAGGATCCCCATGTTGTCCATCAGGTCAAACATATCTGGCTGAGGAGTATAAAACAGGTCGGATGAAAATACATTGCCAACGTGTACTTTTAACGCCAGCTTTGCTGCGGTATTGACGCAGGTGTTTAACAGATTGAAGTTAGCAATGGCGGCAAAGTCATGATCTTTAAAGCGGATTCGATTTACTTTGGAGTCAGTACAGGCTCCCATGGCGATAATAATATCGCGCAGTTGTATCTGCCGGGAGACTGCGCCACAGCTACCTACCCGGATCAGGTTTTTCACTTTATACTCAGTGATCAATTCTTTGGCATAAATAGAGCAACTCGGGATCCCCATGCCTGTGCCCATCACCGACACCCTGTAGCCCTGAAATAAACCGGTGTAACCAAGCATATTGCGCACGGTGTTCACTTCAGTCACATCCGTGAGAAAGTGCTCAGCAATGAATTTGGCACGCAGCGGATCGCCCGGCAGTAACACGGTGTCGGCAAACGCATCGGCAGGTGCATTAATGTGCACGCTCTGGTGGGGTTGCATCATCAGTAGTCTCCCGCAGATTTACTGGCACAGCCTGTCAAAGTGGTAAGCACATCGCTGAGTAAGCCCGAAGCGCCAAACCTAAAGTGCTGCGGATTCACCCAGTCAGGTCCCATGATTTGCCTGGCCTTCTCCAGATAAGCATGGGCATCACCTACAGTGCGCACGCCACCGGCTGCTTTAAAGCCGACGGCTTTTCCACTGCTTTTGATGGTATTGAGTATCACGTGTGCGGCGTCCAGTGTGGCATTCACCGTCACTTTGCCGGTGCTGGTTTTGATAAAGTCGGCACCCGCTTCAATGGCAATACGCGACGCCTGTTCAATGTATTGAGCGGTCTTTAGCTCACCGGATTCAATGATGACTTTGAGCAGCAGCTGAGTACCACATGCCGCTTTACATTGCGCCACCAGTTGCGCACCAACCTCAGGCTTGCCAGCCATCAATGCACTGTACGGAAACACCACATCGACTTCATCGGCACCGAGCGCAACCGCCGCACGGGTTTGCTCGACTGCACTGGCGATATCCTCTGGGCCATGGGGGAAGTTAGTGACAGTGGCAATCCGGATCCCCACAGCCAGATGCTGTCTGGCCAGTGGGATATGTTGCGGGAAAATACAGACTGCGGCCACGGAGCCTGCCTGTGAGCTGGCCTGCTGGCACAGCTGAATAATATCGTCGTCACTTTCTGTGCCGGTCAGGCTGGTTAGATCCATACAATTGAGTGCCTGCTGAGCGGCCTGTTTGTGTGCTACTGATGACATAGGGAAACTCCTGATGTACTGCCTGTAAGGTGTGGTCAGGCAGCAAAGAACCACTTACCCGACAATACAAGGAGGGGGCACAGGTTGGGTGTCGCTCACTCGCATTTTGGGGACTCTAGTGGACTTGGTTCCGTGAAGACTCGTCCCGTCGGGACACGCTAATTCCATTTAATCACCGGCGTATTGTCTGCTGGTTGAGAACCATTTTCCAGTACTAAGAGACTATCTATTGATATGGCGCAAGGTTGTTAACCAACGGGCAGCATATCCGACAGTAGCAGGGCGATACCCAGAAACGACATGAAGCCGGCAATGTCGGTGATGGTAGTCAGTACGATGGAAGATGACTGTGCTGGGTCGAGGCCAAACTTCTTCAGGGCAATGGGCACTATGGCACCGGCACTGCCTGCAATCACCAAAGAGCAGATCAAGGCCAGCGCAATCACCAGGGCTAAGCCCACAGACTGACTCCAGATATACACGCCAATGGCGCAGGTCAGGGCAATTGCGAGGCCATTGAGAAAGCCGGCCAGCATCTCCTTGAGCATCACCTGATACCAGTGTCGGGTAGAGATCTCCCTGAGGGTTAAACCGCGCATAGTGACAGCCAGCGCCTGGGCGCCGGCATTGCCCGATTGCCCGGCTGCCACAGGCAGCAAAATCGCCAGCGCGGTTACCTGGGCGATAAGCCCTTCAAATGCGCCAACCACCGCCGCGGCAGCGAAAGCAGTGAGTAAGTTGATTTGTAACCAGGGAAGGCGTTTTTTGACTGCAAACCAGCTGCTGGATAAGGCTTTTTCATCTTTACTGGCCCCCACCATGGTTTGCATATCGCTGGCGAGCTCTTCTTTGGTAGACTGGTACACATCAAAAAAGCGGATCTGTCCTACCAGTTGTTTTTGTGCATCCAATACGGGCAATGCCCGGGCCCGCAGGCCTTCAAACATTTCGACGACTGTGTCTTTATGGTCCATGACGTCCAGCTTGCCTTTTACGGGGGCTGCCAGCGTGCCAAGTGTTTGTTTTCCTGCGCTGGCAAGTAGCTGGTTGAGCGTCAACTCACCAATCAATGCCTGATCCGGGCCGAGCACATAGAGCACATCGGCAATTTTGGTTTTGAGCTTTTTCAGTTGGCTCAGGGTTTCATGTACGCTGGTTTCGGCATAAAACGCCTGAATAGAGCGGTCCATCATTCTGGCAGCGGTGTCCGGGGGAAAGAGTAGCAGTTCTTCGAGTTCGCAGGCCAACTCCGGGTGTTGTGCTTTGAGCTCGCCAAACAGCGCTGACTGACTGGTTTCGTCAAGTGTTGCAAGCAGACTGACTGCAACATTGGCATCAAGCTGGCGCAGCAAGTCAATACTCAGTGGGTGCGCCATGGCCTTAAATAACGCATTGGCGCTGCCTGGAGGGATATACTTCCAGAGTTTAACCACAATATACAAAGGTTGCTCATGCAGCAGCCGGGCAGCTTCCTCACAGGGGAGCTGGCTTATCAACTGAGCGCCTTTGCGCGGGTAGGTATTTAAAAAGGCGGTACCCAGTTTCTCGATGGCGGCGTCGAATTGCTCATTACTGGCATGCATAAAGCCCTCCTTCAGGGTTTTTCTGGGATCAATAAATCGAGCACATTGGCAAATGAGCTGGCATAGGCATCGAACAAGTCACTGCTCACCAGTGGGGCGATTTGCTCCACCTCATGGTGTTTAAGGGCGTGGCGTACGCGATAGTGTTGCAAAGTGCCGATAAACCCTTGCTTGCGATTGACGACAGCGACCTGATCCTGTCTGTCCCAGACGCTGGCAGCCAGCGCGCTACCCAGCTCAGTGTAGCCGCTCAGAGAGGGCACCTTTTTATCCATAAAGTCGGCAAGCAGTTGCCCGCCAGAGCGGCAGAGCAGATCGTATATTGATATCTGGCCGACAACCTGACGCTGGTGATCAACCACATACAGCCTTGAAGGGCCCCGATAGGCGCGCTTTTTAAGTCGCAGGATGGTGTCTTCCACCGACATTTTGTCATCCAGGGTGAGCACATCGGTTTCGACCCAGGCACCCACGGTGTAGTCAGGGTAGCTAATCAGCATCCGGCACAGGGTTTGTTTTTTTAGTGGCAGCAATGCCAGATAGGTATCCGTTGAGTGCTTTGGTACATGGCGCAGGATGGCTGCAATGTCGGCCAGGTTAAGCAGCTGTAACCAACGGGCCTGTTGGACTTGTGCCAGATTGGGTAGCAACTGAGCGGTATAACTTGGGTGCATGGCCTTGAGTACGCCGCCCACTTCGTGGTCTGCCAGTGTGCACAGAATACTGGTGACCACCTCAGGCGCTTGCAGCTCAAGCCGCCGGGCTGCTGCGCGCGGTTCTTGCTGCATAAAGTGTTGGGCGAGTTTGAGATGTAAAGTGGACATACTCTGCCTTATTGCCTGTGTCCGGTCGTGTCTGTGGTACTGATGTGGCTATGGTGTTTTAGAAACACACTGGCAGGGATCAGCACACGTCCCTGATCGGACTCGATGACCAACATAGTCGCTGTGATCTCCGTTAATCTGCCACGCACACCGGCAATGTCGATATCATCATTAATCCGGCAATGGCGCTGCGCCTGCCTGGCTGCTACCGTATTTGCAATAACCTCCTGACTGCCGAGGCCGAATGCCAGCGCGACACCAAAACACAACATGCCTGTAACGACGATAACCAGGTTGGTGACAAAGTGCACATTGATCCCCAGTTGCTCTACGCCTATCACCATGGCGGTAAAAAGAATGACAAAGTGTGCAATGCGGGTGGCAGCCTCAGTGTGGGCAAAGCCGATGGAGTGTGCACTGGCTTTAATCATGGAGCTGATCAGTCCGGCCAGCAAATAACCGGCAACCATGATCAGGATACCGGTGATCAGGTTCGGCAAGTAGGCAAAGAGTGCGGCAGCAGAGTCAGTAAACAAACTCAAGCCCAGGCTGGAGGCGGCAGCGGTCGCGAAAAACAGCAATGTCAGCCAAAAAACACTACGGCAAATGACTTTGATATGTTGGGGAGAAAGTTGAACCTGTCTGGGTTGCTGTGTCTTTTGCTGGATACTGGCAAGCGCTTTATTAAGTACCCGCAGCAGCGTCAGTGCCAGTTTGCTGAGTAACCAGGCACAGCCCCAGCCTAGCAACAGAATGATTGCAGCGACGAATAGCTGGGGAATTAGGCTAAAAAAGTAACTTTGCAGCTGCTCAAAACCGAGATGTGCACTACTTTGCCAGTCAAAAAGCGCTGAGCTATCAGCCATGGTAAGTCCTAATGAAAAAGCAAACGAGTTGTTCTAAATGAGAAACTTGTAAATCAGTTCGCGTCATATTTGCTCCTTCAAATTGAACAAGTATTAAGTGAAGTTGGTATTACCAGCCCGAAAGTCGTCAGTCATGAGGGCGTGCTGGCCTTTGGGTTGCTGGTTAAAGTGTTGTATTGAAAACGGGGTTTGTCCAGCAAGTAATGGTGAAATAAAAAAGCCACTGTGAAGACAGTGGCTTTAAAAATCCATGGTGGCGGCGTTTTAGAGTACCGCTTCGATCCGTTTCTGGATCCCGTCGGCATCCAGGCCCATTTCGGCGTGCATTTGCTCTTGAGTACCATGCTTAATGAACTCATCGGGAATGCCCAAATGCAGAATGGGTTTGAGTATGTGCTTAGCGGCCAGATACTCACTGACGGCACTACCGGCGCCGCCTGCGATGGCATTATCTTCCAGTGTGACAAGTAAGTCATGCTCGGCTGCCAGCTTTTCGAGCATAGTGCCATCAAGCGGCTTCACAAAGCGCATATCAACCAACGTGGCATCCAGCGCGTCTGCGACCGGTTTTGCGTTGTGTAACAAGGTACCAAAGTTAAGAATAGCGACCTTTTTACCTGTACGCAGTTGCTTGGCCTTACCGACTTCCAGTTCTGTCATCTGCGCCTCTATCTCTGCCTCACCAGCGGAGCCTCGCGGGTAGCGCACTGCGGCGGGCTGTTGCAGGCGATGGCCAGTGTAGAGCATCTGACGGCATTCGTTCAGGTCACTCGGGGTCATAATCACCATGTTGGGAATACAGCGCATAAAGCTTAAGTCGTAGGCGCCCTGGTGCGTCTCGCCGTCGGCACCCACAATCCCGGCGCGGTCTATGGCAAACATCACCGGCAGGTTTTGTAATGCCACATCGTGGATCAGTTGATCGTAACCACGTTGTAAAAAGCTCGAGTAGATAGCAACAACGGGGTTAAGACCTTCACAGGCAAAACCGGCACCTAAGGTTACCGCATGCTGTTCGGCAATCGCCACATCAAAGTACTGGTTAGGGTGCTCTTTTGAAAAGCGCACCATGCCAGAGCCTTCACGCATGGCCGGGGTAATGGCCATCAGCTTGCTGTCCAGCTCTGCCATATCACACAGCCAGTCACCAAATACTTTTGAAAATGTTGGTGCACCAGGTTTTGACTTAGGCTTACTATGAACGCTAGGGTCAAATTTGGGGACGGCGTGGTAGCCAATCGGGTCGGCTTCCGCAGGTTGATAGCCTTTACCTTTTTGGGTCTTAACGTGCAGCAACTGCGGACCTTTAAGGTTACGCATGTTTCTGAGCGTATCCACCAACATATTAACATCGTGGCCATCGATTGGACCTATGTAGTTGAAGCCCAATTCCTCGAAAAAGGTACCCGGTATCACCATGCCCTTGAGATGCTCTTCAACCTTGCTGGCCAGCTCTTTGACCGGTGGTACGCCGGAGAGTAGTTTTTTACCGCCTTCACGGATATTAGTATAAAAACTGCCGGATAAGATGCGCGCAAAGTGGTTGTTCAGCGCGCCGACGTTTTCAGAGATCGACATTTCATTGTCGTTAAGGATCACCAGCATGTCTGAATTCACATCACCGGCATGGTTCATTGCCTCAAAGGCCATGCCCGCCGTCATTGCACCATCACCGATCACGGCAACCACTTTACGGCCCTGCTGTTCTTTCTCTGCGGCAATGGCCATGGCCAGTGCTGCCGAAATAGACGTACTGGAGTGGCCAACACTGAAGGTATCGTACTCACTCTCTTCACGAAACGGGAAGGGGTGCAGGCCATCTTTTTGCCGTATGGTGTGCATTTTATCACGACGGCCGGTCAGAATTTTGTGCGGGTAGGCTTGATGACCCACATCCCACACCAGGCGATCGACAGGGGTATTGTAGACGTAGTGCAGTGCGACTGTCAGTTCAACGGTCCCAAGGCCTGAGGCCAGGTGGCCGCTGCTTTGTGAGACCGAGTTGAGCAGATAGTCACGCAGCTCATTGCTGAACTCAGTCAGTTTGTGTTGTGGCAAAGAGCGCAGCTGCTCAGGCTGTTCTATCAATGCCAAAAGGGGATACTTGCTGTTATCAAGACTCATATTGATTACGTTATCCTGGGCAGAGTTTGCTGACTTGGTTGTCATCTTTATCCGCCATTAAATTTATGAATTCTGTTGCTGGTGCTCAGCTTGCTTACACGCCACTTTTTAGGCGCGTAGTTCAGCGTGCTCAGTGCAATGCACCACAGTATAACTTAACTAGTTATTAATTTAGCGACTTATCAGTCGATTGCTAGTCCGCGCACCATCATTAATGGTCTCTGGCGATGATATAATCTGCCAGCAAAGCCAGGGTTTGAGTGTCCGCATCTATGTCTTGTAGTGCCCGTTTGGCTTCTTCTACGAGCGACTGTGCTTTTTGCTTGGCGCCTGACAATCCCAGCAGTGCAGGATACGTAGATTTATTATGTTCCAGATCAGACCCCTGAGGTTTACCCAGGACTTCGGTGTTGCCTTCGATGTCGAGGATGTCATCCTGAACCTGAAATGCCAGACCAATACTTTGGCCATAGTCTCGTAATCGGGCAAGCGTATGCGGTGATACGTCGGGGGCACACAACGCACCCAGCTCAATGGCACAGGTCAGCAGAGCACCAGTTTTTAAACGATGGATCCGCTCCAATTCAGCCAGGCTGACAGTCTTGTCTGTTGCGGCTAAATCCAGCGCCTGACCACCTACCATGCCTTGCAGTCCGGATGCTGTAGCGAGTGCTTTTATCATCGCAATTTGATTCGTCGCCGATACAGAAAATGTGTGTGCAGACAACAGTTCAAATGCCAATGTTTGCAACGCGTCGCCTGCCAAAATGGCCTGTGCTTCATCAAAGGCAATATGACAGGTGGGTTTCCCCCTGCGCAAGTCATCATCGTCCATGGCGGGCAGATCGTCATGCACTAACGAGTAGCTGTGAATGCACTCAACCGCCGCGGCAGCGATATCCAGATCGCGCGGTGAGGCGCCAAAAATTTGCCCCGTGGCGTAAACTAAAAATGGGCGTAACCGTTTGCCACCATTACTGATGCTATAGCGCGCTGCAGCGATGGCTGTCTCGTCACTGTCCAGTGTCTGGGCGAAATACGCCGCCACTGTTTGTTCGACCTGCGCTCTGGCATGGGCAAGTTGTGCTTGTAAATCCACCGTTTATTCCAGCTCGTCCGTAAATTCATTCAGCGGGCTTTGCTCGTCATTACCGAGTAAAATCGCCACTTTCTGTTCTGCCTGTTGCAGCTTGTGTGAGGAGGCGTTAGCCAGTTTTATTCCTCGTTCAAATTGTTTGAGCGATTGTTCCAGGGTCAACTCGCCCCGTTCCATGCCCTGTACAATGCTTTCAAGCTCGTCAACCGCTTCTTCAAAGCTCATGTTTTCCGGTTTTTTTGTCGCCATGTGCAATATTCACTTTGAGCTAAATTAAAAAACGCTTAATTTTATGAGTATTCAAGATTGAGGTCAAAGATCTCTCAGACTTTTTGCGTTATACAGTTCGGACGGCCTGTCAATGGTTTATGAATTCGCAATTTCAAAGCAATTTAATATAATTGAGTTAAGTTATTGCAAAACTGGCCGATAACTCTGTCGATAATAATAACTGCGTGATAGATAGCGGGTAATTTCCTTTGGAGGGTGTGTGGATTTAGCAACCGTGATTGGGATCTTAGGGGCCATAGGCTTGATAGTGATGTCCATGGTACTTAGTAGTGATGGCCAGGTCGCCATGTTTTACAACACTCCATCAGTGGTTATTGTGTTTGGAGGCTCGATCTTTATCGTGCTTTCTAATTTTACCATGAGCCAGTTTTTCGGTATTGGTAAGGTGGCCGGTAAGGCCTTTATGTTTAAGCTGGAAACCCCGGAAGAATTGATTGAAAAAGCGGTTGAACTGGCGGATTCTGCGCGCAAAGGTGGCTTTTTGGCACTGGAAGAAGCTGAAATTCCTAATTCGTTTATGCGTAAAGGCGTCGATATGCTGGTGGATGGTCACGATGCGGATGTGGTCAGGGCGACACTGCAAAAAGACATTGCGCTGACCTCAACACGCCATGAAATGGGCGCCGGGTTATTTAAATCCCTGGCCGATATCGCGCCTGCAATGGGCATGATAGGTACCTTAATCGGCCTGGTGGCCATGTTATCTAATATGGATGATCCAAAAGCAATTGGACCTGCAATGGCCGTGGCGCTACTGACAACGCTTTATGGAGCATTCCTGGCTAACGTAGTGGCCATTCCGATCCAGGTCAAGCTGGAGCTGCGCAAAGATGAAGAAGAGCGTAATCAACGATTGATCCTGGATGCTATTTTGGGAATACAGGATGGCCAGAACCCGAAAGTGATAGAAGGTATTTTGAAAAACTATCTGCCTGAGTCTAAACGGGGTGGTGAGGCCGAGGAGTAGTTATGTCGGACGAGAACGAATGCAAATGCCCTCCTCCGGGATTACCTGCCTGGATGGGGACCTTTGCCGATCTGATGTCGCTGCTGATGTGCTTCTTCGTTCTGCTGCTGGCGTTTTCAGAAATGGATGTACTGAAGTTTAAGCAAATTGCGGGATCGATGAAGTTCGCATTTGGCGTACAAAACAAGATTGAAGTAAAAGACATTCCCAAAGGCACCAGTGTCATTGCGATGGAGTTTACGCCGGGTAAACCCGAACCAACACCGATTGAAACCATTCAGCAGCAGACTGTTGAAATGACACAGCAGATGCTGGAGTTTCAGGCGGGTGATGAAAGCTCAGCAGGTGGGCGTCAGGAGCAGCGGGGTAACAAACGTGGTGGTGAGTCGTCTAGCACAGCACAAGAGCAGTCCATGACTCAGGCGATCGCGGCGGCAGAGCAGGAGCAGGTAAATGAGCTGGTGAAAAAAATCGCCCAACAGCTTGAAAAACAAATTATGGATGGTGCTATTGAGCTTGAATCACTTGGTCAGCAGATCATCATACGTATTCAGGAAAACGGCTCTTTTCCGTCGGGCAGTGCATTCTTACAACCTAAATTCAAGCCTGTGATCCAGGACATTGCTCAGTTACTCAAAGATGTACCCGGGGAAATAACGGTATCCGGGCACACAGACGATTTTCAGTTTTCAAACGAACTTTACAGCAATAACTGGGATCTGTCGGCGACCCGCGCGGTTGCGGTTGCAACTGAAATGCAAACGGTTCCCGGGTTTGACAAGAATCGTATGGTGGTGGTTGGTCACGCAGACACCCGGCCACTGGTCCCCAACGAAACGGATGTAGATCGACGACGTAATCGCCGGGTAGAAATATCGATTATGCAAGGCAAAGCCAAAGAATCCGACCCAATAAATGTGCGTGGAAACAACTAGAAGTATTGCGTGGTACCGATTCTTGGGCTAGGCTATTCAGCGGACTTTAATCTAATAATGTTAATGGAGAAAACAATGCTAAATAAATACGCGTATATGCCAGGTTCCAATGGTGGTGGTGCTGACGAAGGTGATGAGCAGCCAAAGTAATGGCAGTAAGGTTATAACCTGATAATGACGAGTATCGATATTCTTGGGCCCCACGTCCCGGTTATTCACAATACACTGATAGCGATCATTGATAGCCAGATGATTTTGGTGTCGATCGCCGTTGTCTTGTTTTATTTTTTAAAGGACAGACAAGCGTTAAGATACTCGTTGCTTTGCCTCGCTTTCTTTATCAATGGTTATTTAACCTACGACCTAATTTTGAGTGTCGATGGTGGGAAAGTTTACCGTTACATTTACTGGGCAGCGATGGATGTACTCTTTATCGCCATAGTTGCTTACTGGGCACTTAAAGACAAAATGTACATGTGGCAGAGTATCGTCTGTCAGCTTGTGGTTATCCCCGCCCCCTTATTACAACTTTTCAGGCTCGTTGATCGCCATCTGATGGATCTCAGCTATTCAGGTTACCTGTACATGACGGTATTACCTTTGGTTAATTATGCAACCGTCTTCTTATGTTTTGCGCCTTTAATTTACCTGATTGGCAGGAATACAAAGCGTAATCGGTCATCGCCATCGTCACAAGATGCCAGTTAGCGAGTTGCCGTATCGTTAAAAGATCACGAGAACCCGCACTCATTGCCATTATGATTAACGAATATCTATCTGAGTGATATTCAGCTCGGCTTCGTTTACCGCAATATCTAAAGCACCAGATACTTTAACCGCTGTTTTATTTCCAGAGCTATCCGGCAGGGCGACGCTGGTGGTACCAAACTGGCATGACGCCAGCTTATCCGTGGTGGTCAGTGCGACACTCAGGCATTGGGTCACAGCGCTATCACCGACGCCCTGAGTTTCACAGAAACTGGGATTTAATGTATCACGCTGATTTTGTGCGACCTGAGACAGGGAATAGGACAGTGCAAACCCACCTTGGTCACAATCCAGAATGACCGGATTTTGATTACTCTGTGGCGATCCTAAAGTAAAGCGGTTTTCATCTCGGGTACGATACCAGATTGCGATTTCACTGCTCGGAGTCGCAATCGGGGTTTGTGCCGGGGCACCCTGGCTGCGCCAGTTATCCAGTGAAGTGAATTCAGGTAAAGCCCCCGTAAAAGTGATTGCCGGGCTGTAATAGTAGAGTTCACCCTGTTTCACCGAACCATTGTCATCCCCCGTCCAGGTTTGAGCACTGCTGGAACCAAATATATTCGCGGCCAGTAAGCACAAGGTGTCATCTGAGCTAAGTTCATGAGATGCATTTAGAGAAAACTTATCAGCTAAAATCATTAACTGGGGTTTAGACTGCAGCCGGTCTCCCTCAATCTGCCAGAATACGGCGGTGCTTTCGAACTTATTGAGGGAGCGTTGTGCGTTGAAATCGTTACCGCAGCTTTGTACCTGATTAGTGGTGTCCTGACTATTGTTATTTGTTGAGGAGTCGCTGGGATCTGGATTGGCTTTTAATGGCTCGCTATTTTCTCCGCCACAGGCAGCAAGTAAAACGGCTGGAAGAATGAGGGGAATAAGGTGCTTCATAGGGTCCTTCTTAACTATGGCTGACATGTCTTAGTGGGACATTATATCGCCAGCCGTCGTTAAATCGAGACAAAAAATGTGGTTATTTGTTAAAGCGCCGGGATCATTCCCAGCATTTGCAGGCACTGGGCAGAAATGATCAGAACACCACACAGACCCGCACAGATCAAGCCGAGGTTACCCCCGACCACCTGATAGCCATCAGTTGCTTGATTGCCACCACTAGTCTGGTGCGTTTTGCGCTGTTGCCAGACCATAGTAACGGGCAGAAAAATAGCCAAAACCACAAGCGCAATAGCGGCATAGCCCAGTGCCATAATAAATCCTTGTGGGTAAAACAGGGCAAAGCCCAGTGGTGGTAAGAAAGTTATGAGTGCCGTGATCATGCGTTCTGACAAGGTATTGCGCTTTTTAAACGCATCGGCAAAAAAGTCAAATAAGCCCAGGCTGACACCCAAAAAAGAGGTGGCCAGTGCCAGGTCAGCAAACAGGGTGACAAAGGTACTTACCCGTGGGCTATGTGCGATATTCGAGATGCTGGCGACAAACCCAGGCAGGCCCTCGCTGTTTAATAAAGCACTTTGTGCCATGACCCCCTGACTGAGTAACTGCCAGCCAATGTATATAAACAGAGGTAAGGAAGCACCCACTATCATCACTTTTCTCAGTGTACGGATATCTAAGCCGACGTATTTCACGATAGAAGGGATGGAGCCATGAAAACCAAAGGAGGTAAAAATCACAGGCAATGCAGAGATGATCAGCCCCTGTTCTACCGGCATATCCAGCAGGTGCTGGCCGCGTACATAGGGGGTCAGGACGAAAAATAAACTGGCTAAAACGACCAGCTTGATGGTGAATAATACCCGATTGAGCTTATCCACAGCACTGGTACCTAGAGTCACTATGGTCGCAACCATGACGGCCAGTAGTACAGAACCTGCCTGTGGTGCGATATTCATGCTGGTGAGTGTGGTCAGCTTTTCCTGTAGCTGGGCCCCACCGCCCGCAATATAGGCCGCACATAATGCATAAAACAAAAATACCATGGAGAAGTTGGCAACATACTGGCCTTTCTTACCTAAAATACGCTTTGCCAGGGTGTTCAATGTGGCTTCTTTATTGGCGTATTGATGCAATTCAAGCATGAGTAAGGCGGTGTAGGTCATTAAGGCCCAGGTTGCCAGAATCAAAAGTAATGCAGTAGTGAATCCCAGCCCTGCAGAGGCGATGGGTAATGCCAGCATACCTGCGCCAATGGTGGTGCCGGCGACGATTAACATGCTGCCGATAGTTTTGTTTTTTTGCACACATAGCCCCTAACTTAGTGAGAGAAGCTGGCACAATATAACGGTTAACTAAAAAATGAAATAGTTTTGCTACAAATCAAGGTACAGGTATGTAATTTGTGCATTACATATCTGTTTAAGGCTATGGAAACTATACATAAAAAAAGCCGGCGAATGCCGGCTTAGACTGAATATGATTTAATGACTAATGTTATTCGTCATCTTCGACCAGTGTCATCAAGGAGGTATTACCGCCCGATGCTGTGGTATCGATACTGATCGTTTTCTCTGTAACCAGACGGCTGATCAGGGTGTCGTAGTATTCTGCGCTGATCACCGGCAGGATAGCACCTTTACGCGCAGCAAGCTGCTGACTGAAGTAGCCCAGGCGCGAAGAGCGCGCGGCAACCACGGCACCTGCCAGGTGAGGATGCGCCAGGATCGCTTGTAGCTGATTTGGCTTAGCAACCTGGAATACCCCTTCGGCAACGCCGGTGGCGATAAACTTATCGCGAAACGCCTGCGCTTCCTCGTAGAACAGCTCAGAGGCAACGGTGATCACTGTGTTACCCGCCGCCAGTGCGGTGATAATCGACAGTGCCCAGAAGTTAAACGAGGTACTCTTGTCGGCATAACACACTACACAACCACGCGGCTCAAGGTGCAGGGTGTTAGACTCACCCGTTGGTCCAGGCAACACGATGTGTGAACGCATACGCTTTTCAAGGCGGTTAAGCTGTGCACGGGCATCTGCCAGTGTCAACGCTAAGTCGTCCGCCAGCTCGTCGATGATTTCAACTGTGGCAACTTTAGCAAGCAGCTGACGTACCGCAGACACACGGTCATTCAGTGGCGTCGCACGCCAGATCTTCTCATCGCGCAGTGAGTTTTGCATCAACGCTTCAACCTGCTCAACGGCACCTGGGAAGTGGTGTGTTTCCAGCTCATCCGGTGTCAGATTGGTCATCTGTACGTTATCCGGAGAAGCTTTCTCTTTGACCAGGCGCAGCAGGTAGTTTGGACCACCCGCTTTAGGACCTGTCCCAGACAGACCACGACCACCAAATGGCTGAACACCCACGATGGCACCGATCATGTTGCGGTTAACATAGACATTGCCTGCGCGAGACATTTTCGCCAGGTACTCACAACGCGCTTCAATACGTGAGTGAACCCCCATGGTCAGTCCGTAACCCGTGCCATTGATTTGGTCAATCACCTTGTCCAGATCTTCGCCCCTGAAGCGGATGATATGTACAACCGGACCAAAGACTTCGCGTTTCAGCACAGACAGATCGGCAATTTCATACAAGCGTGGCGCAAAGAAATACGCACCGTTCTCGCTGTTATCCGGGATCTTGGCTTCGAACAACAGCTTGCCATTGCTCTTCATATAGTCAACATGCTTGGTCAGTGTGTTCAGGGCTTTCTCGTCGATCACCGGGCCAACGTCTGTCGACAACATGGCCGGGTCGCCAACATGCAGCTCCTGCAATGCGCCTTGCAGCATCTTGATGATACCATCAGCCACATCGTCTTGCAGGAACAATACGCGCAGTGCAGAACAGCGCTGACCGGCACTTTGGAAACCTGATGAAATCACATCATCGACCACTTGCTCGGGCAGCGCCGTAGAGTCAACCACCATACAGTTCTGACCACCTGTTTCAGCAATCAGCGGCACCTGAATGTCGTTACGTTCAGCCAGAATTTGCGAGATCAAAGTACCGGTTTCAGTAGAGCCTGTGAACATCACGGCCTGAATGCGCTCATCCGGTACTATGTGTTTACCGACTTCGCTACCACGGGCAATCACCGGCTGTACAACGTGCTCTGGCAAGCCCACAGTGCGCATCAATTCGATACAACGCAGGGCAATCATACTCGTCTGCTCAGCTGGCTTAGCAATAACTGTATTACCCGTCACAATGGCTGCGGCAACTTGACCAAGGAAAATCGCCAGCGGGAAGTTCCACGGGCTGATACATAAAATCACGCCACGGGCTTCAAAACGCTCATCTTTCGACAGCTCTTCGGCACGCGCAGCATAGTAGCGACAGAAGTCGACGGCTTCACGGACCTCATCTATACCATCCTGAGTGATTTTACCAGCTTCTTTAATACAGATAGCAACCAGCTCATCGTGGTGACGTTCAAGAATATCGCCAACGCGGCGCAGCAGATCCGCACGCTCTTTTACAGGCGTTTGTGACCACTCGGCAAAGGCATTTTCGGCATTGCTCAGAATGCTCTGCATGTAGGCGTCATCGTGCATTGGAACATGGCCGACAATTTCTGTGTGGTTGGCCGGGTTACGCACGGCCATACGGCCTTCTGGTACATCGCTTTGTTCAATACGGTGCTCGTTGAACCAGTTATCCAGGTTCTCTTTGAATGGCGTCAGTACATTGATATCAGTCAGATCCATGCCTTTTGAATTCGCACGCTCATCACCATACAACTCAATTGGTAAACTGATCTGCTTGTTATACTTATTGCGCAAGCCCTGCAGGGACTCTACGGGATCTGGTAACAGTGACTCAACAGGCTTAGTGGTGTCTACAATGGCATTTACGAAAGAGGAGTTTGCGCCATTTTCAAGCAGACGACGTACCAGATAAGCAAGCAAGTCTTCGTGATGGCCAACCGGGGCGTAAACTCGACACTGAATGCCTTCATTGTTAACGATTTGGTCAAACAGCGATTCACCCATGCCATGCAGGCGCTGGAATTCGAATCCGGTGTTGTCGCCTTTAGCGACTTCAAGGATGGTTGCTGCTGTATAAGCATTGTGTGTAGCAAACTGTGGGAACAACACATCACGCGCTTCCAGAAGTTTGATTGCACAGGCTTTGTAAGATACATCCGTGGTTGCTTTACGGGTAAATACCGGGAAATGCTCTAAACCATCTTGTTGTGTGGTTTTAATTTCAGTATCCCAGTAAGCGCCTTTAACCAGACGAACCATCAGTTTGCGGCCAACGCGGCGTGCCAGATCGGCAACCCATTCAACAACAAAAATAGCACGCTTCTGATAAGCCTGTACGGCCAGGCCAAAGCCATTCCAGCCATCCAGCTCAGGATCAGAGAATACCGCTTCAATCACGTCCAGAGAAATATCCAGTCGGTCCGCTTCTTCGGCATCGACGGTAAAGCCAATATCGTACTGCTTCGCAGCAATTGCCAGCTCTTTCAGCTTTGGCACCAGCTCGTCCATTACGCGGTCGCTGTGCGAGAACTCATAGCGAGGGTGGATTGCAGAGAGTTTAACAGAGATGCCCGGGCTTTTAATTGGGCCACGTCCTGCTGCGGCTTTGCCGATAGCGTGGATCGCATTCATATAACTTTGATAGTAGCGCTCTGCATCGGCCATGGTGCGGGCGCCTTCGCCCAGCATATCGTACGAGTACACATAGCCTTTTTGTTCTTTTTCTGCGGCGCGGGTGATCGCATCCTGGATGGTTTCACCCATTACGAACTGCTTACCCATGATCTTCATCGCGAAGTTCACAGATTTACGGATCACAGGCTCACCTAAGCGGCCAATGGTGCGCTTCAGTACACCAAATTGCTCTTCCTGATTTTTGTCGCTGTAATTTACCATTTTACCGGTGACCAGCAGGCCCCAGCTTGAGGCGTTTACGAACAATGAGTCGCTGCTGCCCAAGTGTGAACTCCAGTCACCTTTGGCCAGCTTGTCACGGATAAGTTGGTCCTGAGTCTCTTTATCTGGTACGCGAAGTAGGGCTTCTGCCAGACACATCAATACAACGCCTTCTTCTGACGACAGAGAGAATTCGTTTAGCAGCGCGTCTACCCCATTCTGACCATCCTGATCGCGACGAATATTTAGCACCATCTGACGGGCTCTTTCCCAGGCGCGGCTACGTGCGGTAACGCCCACTTCGGCCAGCGGCAGAATATGGTCAATAACTTCGTTTTCATCGATGCGGTAAAAATCGCGGATCTTCTGTCTGATAGGACAAGTGGTTGTCAAATCGCCGTTATAAAGCATAACTCAGCCTCATAAAATAAGAGTCAAAAATGATTGTAAATTGAACGACTTAATGCAGCGGTGCGAGCAAGGTTTGTAAGTGCTTGCTAGCGGGTTGTAACTTTTAAACGTTACAGAGTACCTACAAGAAGTATCAATTACGACAATATGATGCGGTCATAATGCTAACCTTAACACACCTCTGTGTGTGTTCAACTTTTAGCCAGTCTCGCGTTCAATAAAATCTAGCACCACGGATTAGTGTACGATGTGGCGGTTACGTCAAATTTCGGGGACATTCTATCGAAAAGACAGCAGAATATGCTGTCTTATTTTTTTTGATTACGGTAAATTTGCGGGTAATTGTGAAGCTGTGCAGAATTTTATGCTGAATGACCACTTCAATTAAAACGCGGGTACTCGACAGGATTGATATGGCGATCCTGGATATCCTGCAAAAGAATGCCCGTATCTCCAATGTTAATCTGGCTAAAGCTGTTAATCTGAGCCCCAGTCCCTGTCTGGACCGGGTGAAGAAGCTCGAAGCTGAAGGCTATATTGAGGGCTACGCAGCCCGCTTAAATGCCGCAAAGCTGGGTCAGCACTTGGTGGCCCATGTCGAGATCACGCTGAAAAGCTCAACCGAGTCGGTATTCGAGACGTTTAAACAGCATGTGCTGGAGATCCCCAATGTGGTGGCCTGCGACATGGTGGCAGGCGGGTTCGACTATCTATTGAAGATCCGGGTACAGGATATGCGCCAGTATCGTGAGGTGCTGGGGCAGATTGTTGAAATACCGGGGGTTGGCACCAATCATACCTATATGGTGATTGAACACATCAAAGAAGATATGGGTGTGGAAGTGCTCAACTTTCAGTGATCCAGACCCAGATGCAGCAAATTTAGATAAAAATATCGGGGTTTCATATTTTGTAACAAGCTTTTGGCCGCAAGTTAGCTGTAATTAGGAACAGACTTGTTATTATGAGATAAAATAACAAAATAAACTTGTGAGGCTTATGAAACTCAAGCATCTAGTTGCCGCCATTGCGGCTGTGGCAGCGCCGCTGGCCGCTGCTTACCAAACTGAGGATACGCGCCTGCTGCGTTTTCCGGATATTCACCAGGACAAGGTCACCTTTGTATATGGTGGTGATATTTACATTGCCGATACCAAATCGGGCAACAGCACCCGTCTGACTGACCATGTTGGCTTTGAGACTTTCCCTAAATTTTCTCCTGACGGAAAGCGCATTGCCTTTGCTGCCGAGTACAATGGCAGCCGCCAGATTTATGTGATCAATGCCGATGGTTCTGACCTCAAGCAGCTGACTTATTATAATGATGTGGGCCCCATGCCACCACGCGGTGGCTATGATTACCGGGTGTTTGACTGGACACCGGATGGTAAGCACATTGTGTTTCGTGCCAACCGTACCCCCTGGGGTAAGCGCATGGGTCGCCCCTACATGATCCCCGCAGATGGCGGACTGGAGCAGCCACTGGCGATCCCTGAAAGCGGTGGCGGTATGCTGTCGCCTGATGGCAAACAGTTTGTGTATACGCCCATAGACCGTGAATTCAGAACCTGGAAACGCAGCCGGGGCGGTCGTGCCCAGGATGTCTGGGTGTATGACCTGGAAAACAACACCTCAAAACAACTGACTGAGCACAGAGCAACGGATCAGCAGCCGACCTGGGTGAATGACAGCATCTATTTTGTGTCTGACAGAGATTATACCCTGAACTTATACAAATACCGTGAAGGCAAAGCGCCGGTAAAAATGACCAACCACAGTGACTATGACGTACTGTGGCCATCAGCCGGGCCGGACGCCATTGTGTATGAAAACGGCGGCTACCTGTATCGCTTTGATGAAGCCACCAAAGCCACCGACAAGCTGACGATTAACATACCCGGGGTGCGCAAATATGCCATGCCTTATACAAAAAATGTCAGTAAATTCATCGATTCAATGGATGTTTCGCACGATGGTAAGCGGGCGTTATTTACTGCACGGGGTGAGGTCTTCTCAGTACCGGTTGAGCAGGGCACGACACGTAACCTGAGTATGACGGCAAAAGGGCGCGAAATTGCGGCCAGCTGGTCACCGAACGGTCGCTATATTGCATATATGAGCGATGCCACGGGCGAGTATGAGATCTACCTCAAAGACCGCGCCAACAACAATGCAGTTAAACAGCTCACCAGCAACGGGACTATCTGGCGATTTGACCCTGTCTGGTCGGCCGACAGTTCAAAGCTGTTGTTTGCCGATAAGAATCATACGATGTGGTGGCTGGATGTTAAATCAGGTGAATCGCATAAAATCGATACCGGTAAGTATGATGACGATGGCATTACCCAGTACACCTGGTCGCCAAACAGTGAAGACCTGATCTTTGTGAAAAACAATGCCAACCGGTACGCCTCCCTGTGGCATTACAATACGCAGAGCAAGAAGCTGAGCCGTTTGACAGATGACATGACCAGTGAGCAGAATCCGACATTTTCGCCGGACGGTCAGTACCTGTATTTCACTTCAGAGCGCGACTTTAACCTGACTTTCAGCGCCTATGAGTTCGCTTATTTATATAACGATGCAACGCGCGTATACGCGGTTGCAGTGAATGATAAGGTTGCCTCACTGACGCAGTTTAGCAGCGACGAAGCGGCTATTGTCAGTGAAGACAAAGATGAAAAAACCGATGACAGTAAAGCCGATAACCAGCTCCAGGTTGAGGGCTTTATGTCTCGGGTTGTGGCATTGCCGGCGAAAGCGGGAAGCTATGGCGATTTACGTGGCGTTAAAGATGGTGTGCTGGCATTGTCCGACGGTGCGTTGCAGCTGCTCCCGAATAAACAAGACGGTAAAGTGCAAACGGTCGCCAAGGGCGTACAGGCCTACAAGCTGGCGGCAGGTGGCGCGCACCTGATTGTTCGTGCTGGTGGCAAGTACAGTGTGATCAAACCCCAGGCCAAACAAGATCTGAAAGCAACACAACTTGATCTTGGCAACATGATGCTGAAGATCGACCCGAAAGTTGAGTGGCAACAAATGTATGTGGAAGGCTGGCGCACGCTCAGAGACTGGTTCTATGACGAAAACCATCATGGTCAGGACTGGGATGCCATACTAAAACGCTATCAGCCAATGGCCGATGCCGTAGCACACCGCAACGATCTGGACTATGTGCTGAGTGAAATTGCCGGTGAAATCAATGCCGGTCATATTTATGTTCAGTCGGGTGATGAGCCCAAAGCCAAGCGCAAGAAACACGGTCTGTTGGGCGCTCAGATCAGTGCACACAGCTCAGGCTTTGTGCGTATTGAAAAAATCTACCAGGGTGAGAACTGGCATGAAGAGTTCCGCTCACCGTTAGATGAGCCGGGCGTGAACGCCAGCGTGGGCGATTACATTGTGTCGGTCAATGGCCGCGCGGTAAACACGGTGAGTAACTTCTATGAATTGCTGGAAAATACTCAGGGCACTCAGGTTGAATTGCGTCTTAACAACACCCCGAGTCTGGATGGTGCCTGGCAGGTTACGGTGAAACCCAGTGCCAGTGAGGGCGGTCTGCGCTATCTTGAGTGGGTCCACGCCCGCATGGCGTATGTTGATAAGCTGTCGGACGGTCGCATCGGTTACGTTCACCTGCCCAATACCCTGTTTGAAGGGAACCGTGCGATGTTCAAGCACTTTATGCCACAAACAACCAAAGATGCCCTGATCATCGACGACCGTTACAATGGCGGTGGCTTTATCCCTGAACACATGATCACCTGGCTGGCACGTAAGCCACTGAACTACTGGAAGCGTCGTGGTGTTGAGCCGACGAAAACACCGCAGTTTGCTCACGATGGTCCTAAGGCTATGTTGATCAATGGTTACTCCAGCTCTGGTGGCGACGCACTACCTTATTACTTCCGTCAGGCAGGATTAGGTAAACTCATTGGTACCCGTACCTGGGGTGGTCTGATCGGCATTTCTGGCAATCCACGCTTAGTTGATGGTGGTCAGGTGATTGCTGCGACTTTCCGCATTCTGGACAATGATGGCAACTGGATCATTGAAGATGAGGGGGTCAGTCCGGACATCGAAGTCATTGACCGTCCGGAGCTTATTCACGCAGGTAAAGATCCGTCAGTCGAGCGCGCTGTTGAGGAACTGCTTAAAGAAATGAAAGCAAATCCGAAAAAGCCACTCACTGTACCACCAGCGCCAACTGAATTTGGTCAGTAATGGCTGCACTAAGCCGGGTCTGGTCAATTGTCCAGACCCTTTAAAATAGTCAAAAGGGGTGCTCTGCACCCCTTTTTAAATGGAACAGTATAACAATGAAAAAAGTAGTCTTAATCACTGGATCCAGCCGGGGGATTGGCGCAGCAACAGCTATTTTGCTTGCCGAGCAGGGCTATGAAGTGGCAATCAACTATAAATCGAACCATCAGGCGGCTGAGCAGGTGGTTGCACAGATCCGCGCGCAAGGTGGCATTGCGCAGTGCTTTGCTGCGGATATTAGCGACGAGGCGCAGGCAGTCCGGCTGTGCAAAGACATCAAAACGCAGCTGGGGCCGATTTCACATCTGGTCAATAATGCCGGTGTGCTGGCCACGCAAATGCGCGTGGAAGAGATGACCGCAGAGCGCATCAATCAGATGTTATGTACCAACGTGACTCCGTATTTTATCTGTGCCAGAGAAGTACTGAAGCAGATCCGTGCCCATCATCAGCCGGACCAATGTGCCATAGTGAATGTTTCATCGGCGGCGTCTTATCTGGGCGGTGCCAATGAATACGTTGACTATGCTGCGGCAAAAGGGGCTATTGACAGCTTTACGCGTGGTCTGTCTCTGGAGCTGGCGGCAGAAGGGATCCGGGTCAATTGTGTTCGCCCGGGCTGTATCTACACCGATATTCATGCCGATGGCGGTGAGCCTGGCAGAGTCGATCGGCTGGCATCCCTGCTACCGCTAAAAAGAGGTGGCAAACCCGAAGAAGTCGCCAGCGCCATCGCCTGGTTGCTCAGTGAACAGGCAAGCTATGCCACTGGCACTTTTATTGATTTAGCGGGTGGGAAGTAGCTTTCGACTGTTGTGTGTAGCGGACAGCTCTGGTCGATTAACCCTGCTTTTGTAGACCTCTTTTGGCTTGATGCTAAGTTGATTTGTGCAACTTGTTTAAAAATTTCACTGTTGTATCAAAAGTGGGGATAATTACGTTGTTCGGATAGAAATATCGATATGCATAGGAGTTTAAAAATGAAAAAGAGAGTTTTGACCTTTGGAATGCTTGCAGCATTTAGCATCTTTCAGGCAAGTGCATTTACCTGTAGCGGAAAAGTTTATAACGTAGATGTTTCGCCAAGTGGGAAGTTAAGAGCGACGATTGGTGATTTGGGTGAAGCTAACTATGTGTGCAACTTAGTGAGAACCTCTCGAGGTGTAGAGCCCGATGCCTGTAAAGCAATGCATAGCCAATTGCTATCTGCAATGATGGCAGGAAAGTCAGTGACGCTTTGGTTTGAGAATGGTATTTACAAATCATGTGAAAAACATACTTGGGACGATCTTCAGGTTCGAGGATTAACTCTGCTACGTGTTGATCATAAATAACTGTTACCAGAGCAAAGTACACTCGTACTGATATTATTTGAATAACAGCGCTCTCCTTGAAACTGAATGACCGATCTAATTACAACTCTTGTAATTAAGTGAAGCCTGAATAAGGCATAGGTGCCATTGGTTTGTATACAACCGGTGCTTTTATTGACCTGGCGAAGGCGAGCTACTTGTTGAGGTAACTCGACCAAGCAATTTGAAATAATAGCTGATGGCATGATAGGACACCTTGTTGAGTGCTGGTACTTGGTACCCTATAAGCTAATCTGACTCTTCCTCGCCATTGGCATAGTCTGCCATCCTCAGTCCATTGAGTATTAACTAAAAGGTAGACGGCGCACTTCCTGTGCGCCAGCATGAATGGGTGTCCCCAAAACTTCTTTTTTCTTCTGCTTACGTGCTTTTAATATTAGCCTTTATTTCGAAAGGATATAACCAAAAGAACTGTCACTGCTATGGTGACACTTAGTGCATAGTTATATAAGTTTTCTGTGTTTAATGTGAGTAAGTCAACAAATATTGACTTCACCAGAAAAGCACAACCAGCGACTGCAAAAAGTTGTAAGTACCTATTCATTGGATCCTCATAAACTCCTTGTATTGCAATTGCGACCTTTTTTATTTTACGTAGTAATACAGAGTATTTTGCTCTGCGCCACTGTAAGTTCCATGGCTATAAGGCCATACATCGAATTTAACGCTGTGTTGGTATAACGACGCGCCTGCGCGCAGGTAGCCATCGCCTCGGCTGGTAGATTTTATGCTCAAAGCAATAAATGAGTAATCTAATCCTGACATGCTACACCCAGTGTTTTCGTTATGCCATAAAACGGCAATATCGTAGGGGACTTGAGGCTCAGTTAAGTCATTATTTTGTTTCACAGAAATGCAGCTAGCGTTAACGAGTTTACTTTTGCTTATTTGTGAAACCTTGCTGTGTTCATCAACAAACATCATACCCGTTGTCATAGTGTCACGAATGGCCTGCCATTGATCATTAGCAAGTACACCGACCGTGTCTAAGGTAACAGGAGAGGTGTGTACGATACTTTCAAGTCCATCGGTATGATGTGCAACTAACGCCCAGCCACCGCCATTTTGTGTCATTTCACAGTATGCATTAAACGGTGCGATGCCATTGTCGCCATCAGGGTCAATTTCGTAGAAACCAGAGCTGGCAGTCGGGTTTTGCTGCTTAATGGTGGCACAGGTAATGCCATTTGCTGGGTTTGGCTCTTCTGTTGGTACTTCAGGTGTGCCATTGCCTACAAATCCGCCATAGTATTCTAATTCTGAAATCACACGATAGTTATGCCCGTATGTAGAGTGGATCTTCAATCTGACGTATTTTCCGATTGCTGGCTGTGTAAGTTCTACGGTTTGATCATAGCTTTTGGTTAGGGTAAATGACTCATGATCAATAAAGTTGGTATTATCATCAGACACCTGTAACGTGATATCTTTTACATCCATACCATGGCTAGCTGCACTGGTATGCACCATAACTCTAAATGACGTAATGTAAGCCTGTTTCTCAAAGGCAACTTGAAGCCAGTGTTCCTGAACCACAGTCGTTAGCCATATGCCTCGTTTAATCTTTCCTTCAGTGGCGTCATTATTTACCAGTGTTGAATAGTTATAGCCGTCGAATGCACCAGAGGCACTATCCGCAGAGTAACTTTGGCTAGTCGTGTACGATGATTCGGTTAAGCCATTTGAACCAATTAAAGCGATGTTCCCGTATTGGCCTGTTTTTTCACCAGGCTCAATCGTGAATGTGCTGGAGGTTTGTAAGCGAAGCGACATGGTATCTTTACCGTAGTGGGTGATGTCTTGTGCAAAGAGTTGGTTTTTCAAATTTAGAATATTCACCACTTCCAGTACATGGCTTGTCTCGGAGTCTTTAGATTGCTCTTCTTGTATAAAAAGCTTGCCGTTTAGGGTTTGAAAACCAGTTTGATTGGTTGCTTGATGCGTTAGGTTATAAGCCAGGTTTTCGTTCGTAAACCCATTATTAGTCTCTTTATAGATAGCAAGATAACCGATGGTTTCTTCTGCATGTGCGCTGCCAATCTCCTGCACTTCTAAGTCTGCACCTAAAGTCAGTTTTGAAACGCTAGAGGCACGTAATGTATAGGCATCACTGCGGTTTTGAGTTTGGCCACTCAATAGTACACTAGGTGCATGTGCAAAGCTTTCTTTAAAAAATAGCTGAGTATTGCCACTTTTAAGGTTAAATTTGCCGGCTTCCCATATGCTGCCATCGTCAAGCTGGTGGCGGCCATTTTCAACAACTAAAAACGACACTCGTTCTTCTTCATGCATGCCATCAAGATATGGCCACTCTTTAAATTGCACATCAAAACTTGTCGGGGTTACATTCGAAATGGAAATAACGCCTGGTTCACTGTCATTAAGTGTTGGCACCGATGAAATAATAACGGGATCAGTGTAACCGTTAAATGTAATGGTTTGTTTTTCACTGCTAACTGCAACATCTTCAATTAATGTAAATGCGTGCGCACTGTGCATTATGATGGTAATGAGTATTGCAACGATTCCAAGTATTGCCCTCATGCAGGCTCCTTTTTATAAGTAAAAAGGGAATTGAATCAGGGGGTTAATCTAAAGTCAACTGCCTTTTAATCATGTACCTTTAAACGGTCATGGCTGTATAAGAATGCGCGGTGAACACACCGGGATATGCAGTGCTGCGCCACAAGGTGCCAGCGACAGCTTTACGCGTCGCCAGCTTCTGGATCTGGCAGCAGAGGGGATCCGGATCAAATGTGTTTGCCCGGCTTGTATCTACACCGAATTTCATGCCGATGGGGGGAGCCTGGCAGAGTCGCCCGGCTGGCATCCCTGCTGCCGCTAAAAAGAGGTGGCAAACCCGAAGAAGTTGCCAGCGCCATCGTTTGGTTGTTGAGCGCACAGGCAAGCTATGCCACCGGCACTTTTATCGATTTGACAGGGGAAAAGTGGGGTTTTTGTTACCCAAGTGATACTGGTGTTTGCTTTATGTGTCAAAAAGCTTGGTTGTGAGGTTGTTTGTTATCATTGTTAAGTTGTTGTTCACTTTCCTGGTTTAGGTATAATAATTGACTGAATTTTGTTCAGAGAAACTACTTTTACTGCGTTAACGCAGATGACATCAGTCAGGGATTTTGGAAAATATGAAAACAATAGTACAGATAATAAGCCTATTATTTCTGTTTTCCTCACTGGCACAGGCGAGTGTTGCACAGTCGCCGAGTGTTTATGAGGATGGCTCGGGAAATATCTATATTCAGTCACCTAAGCAGTTTGTTTTGATTGCGGGCAAGATTAATATTCCTCTTCACGTCTACCCTCCAATGGGATTGGTAAAGCTGAGCTACAGCAACGGGCAATGGTACCGTGATGTCTTATCTGAAGCGCAGTTTAATGCTGTCGCGTCTCAGCTACAATTCAGCGCACAGCTAACGGAGCGCCTGCGCTGGCGCGATATAGACGGGGATGGTGTCAACGATTATGTGCTTTTCACCGATGCTTCTTCCTACCATAACGCAAGCCTGATCTCGGTTAGTACCAGATCCGGAACAATTCGCGCCCTCAAGTTACCGTCGGGCACAAACCTGGCCAACAACTATCAGCTTACGGATGTCAATGGTGACGGCCGGCTGGATGTAAAGTCTGGCTCAGACGTGTTTCTGGCATCAGCAAATGGTCAGTTCCTGTATGCCGGTCAGGGGGCTGTTGAGCCTGCCAGTAAAGTGGATACCACGGCTGGCGAGTTCAGAGTTGATGAAACCGGCCAGGCAACTTACACAGTGCCGGTTGCTTTACCTGCTGGACCGGGCGGCATAAAACCCGCTGTGTCTATCGCATACAGCTCTGCTGCGGGGGTTGGAAACGCCGGCTATGGCTGGAATGTTGCAGCAGGTTCAGCCATCACACGTTGTACAAAAAACATTGCAACAGACGGCAAACAGCAAGCGGTCCGAATGCAAAAGAGCGATGGCTATTGTTTAGATGGGAGCCGCCTTATTCTGGTCAGTGGCACTTATGGCGCAGCAAACAGCACCTATCGCACCGAGCTTTCCAACTTTATGACAATAAAAGCTGTCGGTACGGATGCCAGTAGTACCGGTCCTAAAGGCTTTATTGTCGAATCCAAAGATGGTGATACAAAACGTTATGGTGATACGTCGATAAGTAACGATAGCGATGCCTTTGTTAAGCCTGTTGGTAGCACAGCGAGAGGCGCACATACCTGGGCACTGAAGCAGGTTAGTGATATTTTTGGCAACAAAATTACCTATCATTACACCAGCAATACGAGTCTTGGCTATCATCTGCTAGAGCGCATCGCGTATGGCAAGGTAAAAGTGAATTTTGATTACACTGACCGTAATACCCGCCAATATGGTTACGCCTATGGGGGGAAGGTTGCTAACGTAAAACGTATTTCGGGTATTGAGGTTACACGTGGTGGAGATGCATTTCGTTACTACAATATCAACGGGGATGGGAGTCAGCATGACTACATAGACAGTATTCAGGAATGTACCTCCTTCAGTGCAGACAAGTCTTGTAAGCATTCGCTTACATTTAACTACAACAAAGAAGATACCAGTAGTGTTGGTTTCGCTGTGGCAGCAAGCCAGAGCTCCGGGATCAGAACCACGACCCTGCTGACCGATTTTAACGGTGATGGCCGCTCAGACTTCTTATATACAAATAGCACGGGCAAAACGCTGAGTGTCAGGATCACAGGCCATGATACGGATGTGATCACCACGGATTTGAAATCAGTTGAAGATTTTAAACTGGCGGATGTAAATGGTGATGGTTATACCGATATTATCTATGCGCAATCTTCGGGCTCTACGACTAAGTGGTATGCAAAGGCCTATCAGCCTGCTACCCAAAACGTTTCGGATATGATCTGTGACGATGGTATTCAGCCTCATGCTACAGAGATTATGCATGCTGATCATAACGAGGTGCAGTCAGCAGGTTCTGAAGTGCTCTCGCAGCCTGACAGCCTGAGTCGCGAACAAACACGCGGCAGAGGTATTTGTTATCCGAATGAGTACGTGGAAAATCTCTCTTTCAGTTCTGCTGTGGTACTTGCCCCTGGGTATTCAACTTCCAGTATGCTCGTTGATATTAACGGTGATGGTTTGTCTGACTGGTTGTACAGCTCTGGTAAAAAGCTGTTCTATCGTAAGAACATTGAGTCTAACAATATCTTGGGTCGTGACTATGGCAGTGGTAATCGTCTTTATGAGTTTAGCAGTGCAGACTTTTCGCCGGATCGTACCAATCAGGGATGTAGTTCTACCCATTCAATAGAGCATAAGTTCACTAAGAGCGCGGATATTAATGCCGATGGTGTGTCAGACTTTATTGTCAGACTGAAAACCGACTATAGTCCAATGTATCCCGGAGTACCTGGGTGCTCTACAACCGCCTATAAGCACAAGCTGCTGCTGAGTACAGGCACCAACGAATACAGTAAGTTTGACTACGGCTTCAGTGGCGTTGAAGATATACGGTTTGCTGACTTAAATGGTGATGGCCTGTCTGATCTGGTTTTTGCCAAAAACACTGGCTGGCAATACCGCCTGGTTACCGGCAATGCAGCCGCGCCATTACAGGCGGCAAAAAGCTTGTCGATACTCTCTGAGGAAATGGGCACCGAGAGTTACCGGGGCAATGTCCATTTTGCCGATGTAAACCAGGATAACATTGCGGATATCATAGCGCTAAATCATACCCGGGTTGTAGACCGTGAGGGATATTGTCGCTGGGATGGAGAGGGTGAACCCCATGGAACAGAGCCTAAAACACAGGTTCTGGCAGAGGAAATCGGCACCACCTCCCAGGGGTATTGCGACACAGGTTATACATGGATACCCGCGACTTATATCGATGGTATGCAGGCAACGGTCTGGACAGGGCAAACAACGGCAGCTACCAGTATTGCATATACCGAAACCAAACTGGGTGACGGTTTAAAAGGAACCGCGCATACGCTGAAAATTGGCGATATAGACGGCGATGGTTTGACAGACGTGTTGCGAAGTAGTTCTCGAGCGACGGCCAATGCAACCTTCGTGCATTATCGCAATACCATGCTGAGTGCCAGTGTTGCCTCTCATAAGCTGACCAAAGTCTCCACAGGCTTTGATGTAGCAACAGATATTAATTACAAGAAAATATCCGACGATGCGGTATACACCCATTTACCGGCGTTTAATACCTTAGGTAAAGTGAATGCGAATTTCTTTTCGCCACAATTTGGTATGTGGCTGGTCAGCAGTGTTTATTCAGATTCCAATGGCAGTGGTTCATCGACTCAGCAAGTGGGTGTTAACTACAAATATTCAGGGTTTAAGATTGATAAGCTGGGTCGGGGTCCGCAAGGGTTTTATGAAATAGAAACCACCGATCCGCAGACCAACATCAAAACCACGACGCGCTATCATCAGAGCTGGCCATTAACGGGTAAACCTCAGTTCACCAAATCTTATGCCGGCGATCAGTTGATCACCCACGCCACTTCTAGTTGGTGGAGCGCTACCGATAAGCTTGGAGCGTTGTTTGTCTATCTGGGTCATAGTGAAGAAAAAGGCTGGCAGCTAGGCACTGATGGCAGCCGCCGCCCCATCAAACGCATTGTGACATATAACAGTTATGACGTTGGACTGAGTGATAAGTGGGGGAATCTGACCGCCAGCACTACAACAACACATATGCCAGAGCAGGGTGAAGATAACTGGACGCCAGCCCATATTACCCATACAGTCAATACCTATTACACTGGTGCCGACTACCTCAGATATGGACGCTTAAAATCAAGTTCTGTAAGGCAAACTCAGGTTGCTAAGCAGGGTCTTTCATATTCCTTATTAACGCGTCAAACCGAGTTTACTTACTACGATAACTTAATGCTGGAAAGTGAAACTGTTGCACATGAGTGCTCGGGCAGCTCTACTAGCCGCAACGATGTTAATCACTGTGATGCTAGCAACAAGTACACTAAAACCTTGCATTACGATGCCTTTGGTAATGTCATACAAACCGATATCACAGCAGGTTCAGAGACCCGCTCCAGCTACACTCAGTATGACAGTACAGGCGAGTTGGTTATCAGAAAAGCCAATGCACTGAACCAGGCTGTCACATATTTGTACAACGGCGTCAGCAACCCGGATGGACGCATTGTGTCTGTAACGGAGACAAGCCCTAATGGTGTATCAAAAACACAGTTGCTGAACCAATGGGGAGAAGCGGTAGAGACGCGCTTTGCAGATGACACTTATAAAAGAAGTGAAACCTTATCCTGTGGCAGCAGCTCGCTGTGTTCATCTGTGAATGGGCACTACTATACTAAATCAACTCAGTCTGGCGTGGTTGCGCAGTATCAGGTATTTGATAGATATGGCCGTAATGTGCGCAATACCAAAGCACTGGTCGATGGCAGTGTGGCGTATGAAGATATCACCTACGATAAGCACAACAACCCGATCACTAAAACGCTACCGTACAAGCTCGGAGAGACCAAGTATACGACACGTTTTGAGTATGACGGTTACAACCGCCTGAAAAAAACGACGCTGCCGAGTGGCAAAGCAACAAGCGTGCGTTATCTGGGTCAGTTAACCCGTACTACTGACATTGGTGGCAGTAATGATGGCTACAGCGCGACCAGCTACAAACGCGATGAGGTGCAGGATGTGCTGGGCAGAACGCTGTATAAGACAGACCCTTATACGGGTTCTAATCCAGGTATTGTGAACCGTGTCAGATTTGACTATAACGCTTTTGGCGATATCGTTAGTACGACAAATGCAGTTTACAACACTGCTACCAGAGGGTTTACAAACACCACAACCACAACACACTACGACCGCTATGGCAGAAAAATCAAAGTGGAGGACCCCAGTCGAGGGACTTGGCAGTTGTATTACAACGGCTTTGGAGATGTCGTTAAAGAGGTGAACGGTCGCTCTGAAATCAAAGAGATCGACTATACATCGCTTGGTCAGGTGGCACGCACGGTTCAGCTGGATAAAACAGCATCAGACCGTTCTTTGATCAGTTGTAATGTCTATGGCAACAGCAAATCTGCGCATAATATAGGGAAACTGACGGATTCTTATCAGTTCCGCGTGACAGGCTCAGCGGCACGTTGCGAACACTTAATTGCCAATAACACGGCGAGTATCAGTAAGCACTACACTTTTGATGAGCTTGGTCGCCCTGAAACCAGTGTGACTAAACATGCCGGTGGAGAGTTTAAGACGGTTTCCAGCTATAACAGCCTGGGCCAGTTAAGTCAGATGGCGCTGCCTAATGGCATGTTTGTGAAGTCGTATTACACCAATGGTCAGCTGCGCAGCAACTATGATGCGGCCACCAATAAGCTGCTGAGTAAAATAGAAAGCGTTGATGCACAGGGGCGGGTGACGCAGCAGACCTTTGCAGGCGGAGTTTCCCGGACTCAGTCATTTGAAAAAGACAGTGGCTTTATTGACTCAATTTCTATATCCAATGCCACCCAGACGCTGTATACCGTAAATTACAAGCATGATATCCGTGGCACAACGCGTCATCGTATCAGTCAATACTATGAACCGGGCGTCGGCAATGATTCTTTCACGTTTACAGAAGGGTTTGGCTACGAAAATAATGGCCTGCAGCGCCTGGAAACCCGTACGGTCAGCCATGCCAGCACCCGGTATGGTGTGTCGTTACGGCTGGCAAACCAAACCTTTGGCTACGATGCATATGGCAATATCAAGACCAATACCAATGTAGGGACATACCACTATACGAATGCCAGCAATCCGTATCAGTTGACATCCGTCTCAGGTGCAAGCGGTAAGCGCAACTATAGTATGACGTATGATAACCATGGCAATATCACGAATGATGGCCAGCGTCGTTTTTATTACACGCAGTTTGATAAGCCCTATAAGATTACCAAAGACAGTAACACCTACACTGAGTTCAGATACGACGAAGCTGGTCGCCGCTATTACCGCAAAGACGTACAGCTGGTGAATGGCAGTTCACAAACGAAACAGGTGTACTACGTTGGTAAGGTGTATGAGTTGATCAAGCAGTCAGGCGGCAAAGACAGCAGTGGCAGTGCTTTGCCGTCACAAATTGAACATCGCTGGTATGCCGGTGGTGTGGTGATCAGCCAGATTGAAGGCCAGGCACAAAAAACTCAGGTAGCACACAGCGATATGCTGGGCTCAACGGTACTGGTAACCAGTGGCAGCGGCAGTGCGATTGCACAGTACATTTACGACCCCTGGGGTAAACAGCAGCGCGTGTATGCGGCTTCTGAAATGGGCAGCAGCCTGTTACCACTGACACAGATGCGCGCCTTTACCGGGCACGAGCAGGTAGATCAGCTCGACATCATACATATGAACGGGCGCATTTATGATGCTAATTTGGGTCGCTTTTTACAGGCCGATCCGTTTGTTCAGTTCCCGGATATAACGCAAAGCCATAACCGCTACAGCTATGTGCTGAATAACCCGTTGACCTACAACGATCCCAGCGGTTACTTCCTGAAGAAGTTAATGGAGGTTACGGGACTGACCTCACTGCTTAAAGCCATTGCCAAGATCCCGATCCTGGATGCGGCCGTTAGTATTGCCATTGGTTCTTTCGCCCCCTGGGCATTAGTCTTATATCAGGGGTTAAAAACCTACGCAGTCACAGGTAGCTTTGGGGCTGCGTTAAAATCCGCAAGTATTTCGGCTGTGACCATAGGCTTCTCCATAGCAATTGGCGGTGCATTGCCATTTGATTCGGCGAGCGGGTTATCACTGGTCAATGTGGCCAATGTGGCTTCTCATGCCATGGTTGGCGGGATAACATCCGTTCTGCAAGGGGGTAAATTTGGTCATGGTTTTGTCAGCTCTATGGTGACGGCGAGCATGAAAGGGTTTATGAACCCTAAAACGGGTACTTTTGCTGATGCAGTGAGAAGAACGGTGATTGCGGGTGCTGTTGGTGGGACTATGTCTGAACTGACAGGTGGCAAGTTTGCCAATGGTGCGGTCACATCTGCCATGCAGTGGTGGTATAATGCAGAGGAGGGTGGGGAGTTTGTTGAAAAGCGACCAAGTTACTCAGAGATGGAAAAAAATTACCCCCATGGCTCGGCTCAAGAGGTTTTTGAATCTGTTGGTGGTAAAGTTGCAGTAAATGGCAGTATTCCTGTCGAGGAAGGCGGGTGGGCAAACTCATGTACTGTTCGAATATCTGTATGTTTGAATGCCAGCGGAGCAGATATTCCGTTCATGTCAGGTGAAACCAGCTCCGGTTCAAATGGAAAGTGGCACATGTTTAGGGTTAGAACGCTAGAACGTTACTTGACAAACAATTGGGGGCCCCCTGATGTACTTAGTACAAACGCAGCTGATTTTTCAGGTCAAAAAGGAATACTAATATTTGATACAACGGGAACATGGTCAGATGCTTCTGGGCATGCAACTTTGTGGAATGGAAATAGCACAGTTGATGGAACAAATTATTTTAATAGTTCTTCTAGAGTGTTACTTTGGACTTTGCCTGATTAATGCGAGATAAATCTATGAGTATTATTAGATTGATAAAATTAAAGAAATTTTTTTTGTTTCTATGTGTATTGTCAGGTTCCAGTATTGTCAATGCAAATGATATTTTAAAGAAAACTTATAATCCGGCTCTAGGGCAAACTAATTATAGTATTGAAACTGAACAATGCATGGTGGCTGTCATTGCATTTGATAAAGGTGGTATTAATGAAAATACTTTACGTATTAAAAGAAGGTGTGATCTAGGAGTTTCTATTGAATCTGGGCTGTTAGCGATAGTATTTTCCGAGATGAAAGTTGAGAATAAACTTAATGGGATAGATTCTATTTCTTGGGGGGCAATTCAATCTACCGAACTGCAAGAAAGGCTCGCAAGGAGTTCAATAGAATCACCTATTTGGTTAACACGAATTAAAGATAGCAAGGGAAAAGCATTTCCTAAAAATATTCCTGAAGTTAGAGATATTTTAAATGATGGTTTGGTATTTAAAGAGTTAGTGAGTGTATTATGTGCAATGGGTTATAGCTTGTCAGTTAAGACTGTAGAGGGTATTTTGGTAGGGCTGGCTTCAAGTCACATTGAAAGCTTCGACAATCAGAGTGATATCGTTGTGCCTTACTCCGCCAATGTTTGGTTTGAGCTTGGGAGGCAGTAGCTTGTAAGGAGTTTGGAGAGGCATCCATTCAAAGGGCATTTTTTGTGAGACATTCACCTAATTTGGGTTTCTAGCTATTTAGATGTCTAGGTGCTTTTTCAGGGAGTCAAATAGAATATCCACTCCAAATCTGGCGTGCTTTTGGTACGCCAGCTACATTTAGGCTTGAGCAAATTTAAGGTGATATGCATTGAAAACTGGCGCACAGAGTGAAAAGTTACATAAAGTTACATGGACAGCCACCTAAAGTGGCGTACGTAAGGTACGCCGTCTACCTTTAGGTAAAAAACATTGAAGACATCCACCCTAAATTGGCGCTTGAATGATAGGGCTGGACAGTTTGGGGTGGGCGTCTTCGCAACTTTATCAGCCAGGTTGAAGGGCTGGCACAAAAAACTCAGGTAGCACACAGCGATATGCTGGGCTCAACGGTACTGGTAACCAGTGGCAGCGGCAGTGCGATTGCACAGTACATTTACGACCCCTGGGGTAAACAGCAGCGCGTGTATACGGCTTCTGAAATGGGCAGCAGCCTGTTACCACTGACACAGATGCGCGCCTTTACCGGGCACGAGCAGGTAGATCAGCTCGACATCATACATATGAACGGGCGCATTTATGATGCTAATTTGGGTCGCTTCTTACAGGCCGATCCGTTTGTTCAGTTCCCGGATATAACGCAAAGCCATAACCGCTACAGCTATGTGCTGAATAACCCGTTGACCTACAACGATCCCAGCGGTTACTTCCTGAAGAAGTTAATGGAGGTTACGGGACTGACCTCACTGCTTAAAGCCATTGCCAAGATCCCGATCCTGGATGCGGCCGTTAGTATTGCCATTGGTTCTTTCGCCCCCTGGGCATTAGTCTTATATCAGGGGTTAAAAACCTACGCAGTCACAGGTAGCTTTGGGGCCGCGTTAAAATCCGCAAGTATTTCGGCTGTGACCATAGGCTTCTCCATAGCAATTGGCGGTGCATTGCCATTTGATTCGGCGAGCGGGTTATCACTGGTCAATGTGGCCAATGTGGCTTCTCATGCCATGGTTGGCGGGATCACCTCTGTTCTGCAAGGGGGTAAATTTGGTCATGGTTTTGTCAGCTCTATGGTGACAGCCAGCATGAAAGGGTTTATGAAACCGCAAACAGGAGCTTTTGCTGATGCAGTGAGAAGAACGGTGATTGCGGGTGCTGTTGGTGGGACTATGTCTGGGTTGAGCAAGTTACATGGACAGCCACCTAAAGTGGCGTACGTAAGGTACGCCGTCTACCTTTAGGTAATACTCAATGGATTGAGGGTGACAAATTATGCCAATGGCAAGGAAGAGACAGGTCAGCTTATCAGACACTAAGTACTACCACTGCATATCCCGGTGTGTTCGCCGGGCATTTCTGTGCGGCAAAGACCGTGTAACGGGCAAGTCTTATGAACATCGTCGAGATTGGGTTGAGGAAAAATTGCTGACCCTTGCGAAGGTGTTTTGCATCGATGTGTGTGGCTACGCGGTTATGAGCAATCATACGCACATTGTGCTGTATGTGGATGATAAAAAAGCACAAAGGATATCAGACAGAGCAATAGTTCTTCGCTGGCATAAGTTGTTTAAGGGCAACTGGTTGACGCACAAATTCATTAGTGGTGATGAGCTGAGCGCATCCGAGCATAGTATGCTGGCAGCTGATATAGCTGAATTCAGATCCCGTCTTGCGAGCATCAGCTGGTTTATGCGGGTGCTTAATGAAGACATTGCTCGCAGAGCCAATAAAGAAGATGGTTGCACAGGTCGATTTTGGGAAGGAAGATTCAAGTCACAGGCTTTATTGGATGAAGCGGCACTGGCAGCATGCCTGGCTTATGTTGACCTGAACCCAGTCAGAGCCCAAATGGCAGATACACCGGAAACGTCAGACTACACCAGCATTAAAAAGCGTATTGAGCATGCACAGCAAGGTAAGCAACCCAAAAGCTTACTGCGTTTTGCTGGTAATCCAGGACAGCACAAGCCCAAAGGACTGCCGTTTGAGCTGACTTATTATATTCAACTGGTTGAGTTAACAGGCCGAAGCATGCGTGCAGATAAGCAGGGTTATATCAGCGATAGTCAGCCACTGCTGACACGATTGCAAATAGAGCCAGACAACTGGCTCAAACTGACTACGCAGTTTACAAAGGTCTTTCATGGTGCAGTGGGGCGAAAGCAAGCGATGACAGATTACTGTGAACATCTTCATAAAAGGCGACGAGCCAACTTGACTCAGTGCGAGCGGTTGCTGGGCTAACATGAATTAGTTCCGACCAGACCTGACATTTCGATTTTTCCAGGCTCAGGCTTGGGTGCGAACTCGTATTGTCCGAATCTGATTATTCTTCAGTATTTCATAGTTAAACTTACAAGTTCCACTATCGGAAGCTTATAGAAAGCGTAACATTCAATAGCCTTGCATTGCGACTTTGAGCCTGCCCACAATAGATGTGTGAATTTACTGGTGGGTGTCACTTAAAACTCTTTTATAGCCTTGCATTGTGACTTTGAACCTGCCCACAATAGATGTGTGAATTTACTGGTGGGTGTCACTTAAAACTCTTTTCTTGGCTGTATTCTTGAGCGTTTTTAGTATGTTTCTTCAAGCCGTATCTGGCTTAGTTTCCACTTTAATATGAATGATGACGCCTGATTTAGCTTACTGAAGCTGTTTAAAATAATAGCTGGTGGCATACAGATTTCCTTGTTGATCACTCACAAAATGGGGGATCTCTCCACTTTTGGTAAAGCCAACGGCCTGATAAAACTGTTCCGACTTATCACCACTTTGCGTATCCAACACTAAGAGTCTAATTCCCAGCTGACTGGCATAGGCTTCAAGGTGATGCATCAGTATTTGGGCGATGCCCTGGCGTTGATAGTCCGGATGTACCAGTAACTTTTCCACTTCTGCACGATGCTGTCCGTTTTGTTTCTGACAGGGTACCAGTTGTACCGAGGCAACTAACTGTTGATCTATCAATGCGCCCAGCAAGACTCGTGTGTTGCCTAACAGCTCAGTGTTCACCTGAGACCAGTAGTTGACCATCTGAGAACCTGAGATTGGGTGGTAGAACCCCAAGGAAGCACCCTGAGCGACACAGGCTTGCAATTGCCAGGCAAGTGCTTGCTGCAACATCGGGGTGATCTCGGCAAGGGGCTCAATTATGAGTGACATAATCAGGCTCCTTCATCCCTGCTAATTCTTCACGGATCTGGCGTAGCTGAGATTCCAGTCTCTGTTTTTGTTGTACAAGCAGCGAATAGCGAGATTGCGGCTGCTTGCGCCGCAGCGCCGCATAAAGTGTGCGCTGTGATAAGGCAAACTGACTGGCTGCTTCATGAATGGTCAGTTGCTGGCTTTGTACCATATGCACCGCACGCAGCACACTGGGGTGAGTGGAAGAGAGTTTGGCGGCCATGTTAATGCTCCGGACTAATACAGTAAATATCGTTGCCGGGTGGCCATCCTCGACACACTGTGTGCCAGATAGGACTCTGTATGTCGGTAAGTACAGGGGTCATGTTGTTCGCTCCTATTAGTCAATACACGCTGCCAAGGAATATTCATGCCAAAAATTAAAAAGATATATATTACAAATGGTTGGTGAAGATTTTAAGGTGGCGACAATCTTATATATGCACAATATTGATGCAATACAGTGACTATCTTGGTGCACATTGGATGTTTGTATTCGTCCCTTTTTGATAAACTCCCCGTGGAGCTATTTTTGAAAAGCATAATTATGGGAGCAATAATGAAAAAAGTGATCGCGGCAACAGCATTGGTTCTGATGTCCACTTCGTCTTATGCACGAACGTCTATATGTAAGACGACGGCCACGGGTGTTGAGATAAACCGGTATGGTGAGGTACAGTTTAATACTTCCTCATTTGGCACGTCTAAGCCCGTCTGTAACGTGTCTCAGCAACTTGGCTATATCACTACAGAAACATGTAAAGTGATGTACAGTCAAATGCTCGCAGCGGTTATGGCACAGTCAACTATTACACTGTGGTTTGAAACAACAGAAACGTGTGCTCAACTTCAGGAAGTGTATAAAAGCGGCTGGACGAGTTATCAAACTCATGGCTTTAAGCACTTTAGGATCAGCAACTAAATGCTGCATTAAAAACGAGCCTACTTTTACAAGTAGTCTCGTTCAACCCGGCACTTCAATCTGGTCAAGCCTTTCTCTAACACAATGAACCCAGCCAGAAACACCAACAATACCCAAACCCACTTATTCCCGTGCTGACTATAAAAGCTGTCTCCATGAATCAGTTTTACGTCCAGTAACATCGTTTCCTCAACAAACTGAGGGAGCGTATGCTGAGTCTGGCTGAGCGGATCGTAAATTCCACTGATCCCATTATTGGTTACTCTGATCAGAGGGCGTTGTAGCTCCAGCGCACGCATGCGGGCTATTTGCATATGCTGATGCGGGCCGTGCGAGTCACCAAACCAGGCGTCGTTGCTCACGGTAAAGAGCATATCCGACTCACTGGTGTAATTGTTTCTCACCAGTTCGCTGAAGGCAATTTCGTAGCAGATAGCAGGTAAAATATGCAGCCCGTTGGCTATCAGGTTCGGCTGCTGCGCTTCGCCTCGCGAGAAGGATGACATGGCCAGGTTGAATAACGGCGCAATGGGTCGCAACCAGGTTTCGAACGGGACAAATTCTCCGATCGGCAATAGCTGGTGTTTCTGGTAACGGTTAGGGTGCAAATAGCGATAGTGACCTTGCTCATCCTCTGCATGCTGTTTACCAACCACAATCAAAGTGTTATAGACATTGCGGGTATCAAATTGATAATCCGGAATGCCGGTAATGAGTGCGCTTTGATTAAACGCGGCGGCTTTATCCAGATTGTGTAAAAAGTCGAACGCTAAGTCTTCCAGCTCAGGAATGGCAGCTTCCGGCCAGACAACTAAGTCGGCCTGCTGCCACAATGGGCGGGTCATGTCCTGATATTTAGACATAGTCGGCCAGAACTGCTCAGGCTCCCAGCGCAGGCTTTGCTGAATATTGCCCTGAACCAGCAAGGTTCGGGTTTGCTCGCCGTTATAGTGCACCGGATTATCCGCTAGGCGTGTAAACAGGGTGAGTGCCAGCACAGGCAGCAGGGCAATTATGGTCAGCTGATAGCGCCTTTGCCAAAGCAGGTAGTACAGCAGCGCGCCAAGTAACACACAAACCAGGGTCAGGCCAAACTCGCCAATCCAGGGAGCAAGCATGTTAAGTGGTGCGTCGGTCTGGCTATAGCCAAAGCTCAGCCACGGGAACCCAGTCAGTAAGGTGCCACGCAGGTATTCAAATATCGCGAACCCACTTAGCAGCAGCGCAATGCGTTGCCAGGGTTTATCCGAAAAACGTGTTGCCAGGGCAAACGCCAGCGCAGGGTAAATCGCCAGATAGGCACAGAGCAGGCCCATTAACAATAATGAAGCCGGTAAGGGCAGCCCCCCGAACTGGGCGATGGAAACATGTACCCAGCTTATTCCGGCTGCAAACCAGCCAAAGCCAAATAAAAAGCCATATTTCGCGGCGTGTCGGGTTGTGGGCTGATCGGTGACAAAACACGCTACTGCGAGCGCTACAAAAGTCAGGGGCCAGAGGCCAAACGGGGCATAACTAAAGGTCAGTGAGGCACCGCTAAGCAGTGCCAGCCACGCAAACTTGTCTTTCAGTAAGGTGGTGAGTTTATTCGAAAACGTCTTCAACATGTTCAGCTTTTGGCATGGTCACCTGTAACTGCAAAATACGGCGATTGTCCGAGTTGGTAACCTTGAACTGCAAAGGTGCAATATCAATGGTTTCGCCCCGGCTTGGCATATGGCCAAAAGCATGCAAGATGATCCCGCCTATGGTGTCGGCTTCTTGCGTGTCATATTCCGTTTTAAAGAAGTCGTTGAATTCATCTAATGGGGTAAGAGCCTGAACGTTGAACACGTGTTTAGAGAGCTGGCGAATGGCCTGCTGTTCGTCTTCATTGTCGTGCTCATCTTCAATTTCACCTACGATGGTTTCCAGAATATCTTCGATGGTCACCAGGCCCGAAACACCACCATACTCATCAATAACAATGGCCATGTGATAGCGTTTTTGACGGAACTCATTGAGCAGCGCATCAACACGTTTACTTTCTGGTACCACAACGGCAGGTCGCAAGTATTCACGGATGGTTGGCAGTTCACTGTCGCGCTGAACAATCAGCGGTAGCAGATCTTTGGCCAGTAAAATGCCTTCGACATGATCTTTGTCTTCGCAAATGACTGGAAAGCGCGAATGGCTGGATTCAACCATAGCGGGTAACTGCGACTCCAGGTCCTGATCAATATCCAGCGTCACCATTTGTGAGCGCGGGATCATGATGTCACGGACTTTCAGTTCAGAAACACTGAGTACGCCTTCCATCATGTCTTTGGTTTCAGGGTCGATCAGGGCTCGTTCCTGCGCGTCGGCAATTACTTCTACCAACTCTTCTTTATTTTGGGGTTCCCCTTGCAGCATCTGAGTGATGCGTCCCAGCCAGGTCTTGCTCGAAGAACCCTGACTACTTTGCGAGTTTTCGTCGCTCATTGCGGTGTGTTACTCCAGTCGGTTAAACGTCATCTCGATATGGGTCAGCAATGCCCAGATCGGCTAAGAATTCTTTTTCAAGACTTTCCATTTCATCGGCGTCCTGTTCATTTATATGGTCAAAGCCCAACAAATGCAAGCACCCGTGTACCACCATGTGGGCAAAATGGTCGTGGAAAGTTTTTTCCTGTTCTTCGGCCTCACGAAAAACTACCTGAGGACAAATAATTAGGTCGCCAACTAAAGGCAGCTCAATTCCAGGCGGCGCTTCAAAAGGAAAAGACAGCACATTGGTTGGCTTGTCTTTGCCACGGTACTGGCTGTTCAGTTCCTGGCTTTCCGCTTCGTCTGCAATTCGTATTGTGACCTCAGCCTCTTCCTTATACGCAAGGAGTGCTTTTTCGGCCCACAACTGAAATTGTTCAGCAGAGGGCAGGTTGGCGAAGTCACTGGCAATCTGTAGATCTACCTCAAGCGACATTATGAGCGCTCCTCGTCATTGGCATTCGGCTGTGTATCAGCTGGCGCGGTATTGGCCTGTGCCTGTAATCTTGCCTGCTGTTTGTTAAACTTTTCCTTTCGCTCGGCTTCTTCTTTTTTCTCATAGGCTTCAACAATGCGTGCCACCACTGGGTGACGCACCACATCATGCGACTTAAAGAAGTTAAACGAAATCTCGTCTACCTCACCCAGCACATCAATGGCGTGGCGCAAGCCAGAACGCGCACCGCGTGGTAAATCCACCTGAGTGATATCACCGGTGATCACCGCTTTGGAATTAAAGCCAATCCGGGTCAGGAACATTTTCATCTGCTCTGTGGTGGTGTTCTGGCTTTCATCCAGAATAATAAAGGCGTCGTTCAGTGTCCGGCCTCGCATGTATGCCAGAGGTGCCACTTCTATCACGTTCTTTTCGATCAGGCGCTCGACCTTTTCAAAGCCCAGCATTTCGAACAGGGCGTCGTACAGCGGGCGCAAATATGGGTCTATCTTTTGCGTCAGGTCGCCGGGCAAGAAACCGAGTTTTTCGCCGGCTTCAACGGCCGGACGAGTCAGCAGAATACGACGAATTTCCTGACGTTCCAGGGCATCTACCGCCGCTGCTACCGCCAGGTAAGTTTTACCTGTGCCCGCCGGACCGATACCAAAACAGATGTCATGAGTCAGAATATTCGCCACATACAGGCTCTGGTTAGGGTTGCGAGGCTTAACCACACCACGACGTGTTTTGATAAACACTTCTTTTTCCCACACATCCGGGGCTTCCTGCTCCAGGCAGTTCGCTTCGGTGATAGCCAGATGAACCTGATCCGGTTCTATATCTGCAAACTTGCCGCGTACGGGCTGGGTTTCGACATACAGAGATTTCAAGATGTCGACGGCGGCTTTTGCCACAACTGGCTGGCCGGTGACTTTAAACCAGTTATCTCTGTGGGTAATCTCTATGCCCAGACGACGTTCGATTTGCTTCAGGTTGTCATCAAAAGGCCCGCATAAAGAAGATAGGCGGTGATTGTCGGAGGGTTCCAGATAAAATTCGATATTCTTGACTTGGTTACTCAAAACAACTTCCTAATAACAAGACGCCAGCATCAGCTGGCGTCGAAATTCCAAGACTAAGGCGTAAAGGTCGCTACACCCAGTTCGTTGGCTTCAGGTTCTGCCGGGGCACGATTTAAGATATCAGATGGCGCCACATCACGGCGTAAGTCCATCTCAGCTTCGGTCCTGATCAGCTCACCACGTAGCGAGTTTGGCAGCGCTTCTGTGATACGTACATCAACAAACTGACCGATCACTGAGTGAGGACCTTCAAAGTTCACCACTCGGTTATTCTCGGTACGGCCACGCAATTCCATCGGGTTCTTTTTCGACGGACCTTCGACCAGAATACGCTGCTCAGTGCCATGCATTTTGCGGCTGATATCCTGCGCCATTTGATTAATGCGGTTTTGTAACAAGTACAAACGCTCTTTCTTTTCCTGTTCGGTAACATCATCAGGCAAGTCAGACGCTGGCGTGCCTGGACGCGCTGAATAGATAAAGCTGAAACTCATATCAAAGCCAATGTCGTTGATCAGATTCATAGTCGCTTCGAAATCCGCTTTGCTTTCGCCCGGGAAGCCAATGATGAAGTCAGAACTCATGCTCAGGTTCGGACGGACCTTGCGCAGCTTGCGGATAGTCGACTTGTACTCAAGCGCCGTATGGCCACGCTTCATCAGGTTCAGAATGCGGTCTGAGCCACTTTGAACCGGTAAGTGCAGGTGATCAACCAGCTCTGGCACGTCCGCGTATGCGTCGATGATGTCTGGTGTGAACTCAACCGGGTGTGAGGTGGTGTAACGAATACGGTCGATGCCATCAATGGCCGCCACAAAACGCAACAGATCAGAGAAATAGCAAATTTCGCCATCGTGCATTTCGCCGCGATAGGCGTTTACGTTCTGACCCAACAGGTTCACCTCACGCACACCTTGCTCTGCCAGCTGGGCAACTTCTAATAAAACATCATCAAGTGGACGGCTTACTTCTTCACCACGAGTATAAGGTACAACGCAGAAAGTACAGTATTTAGAGCAGCCTTCCATAATAGAGACAAAGGCACTCGGACCTTCTGCTTTTGGCTCTGGCAGGCGGTCAAATTTCTCGATTTCCGGGAATGAAATATCGACCACAGAGCCTTGCTTGCTCTGCACTTGTTTGATCATTTCCGGCAGACGGTGCAAAGTTTGCGGGCCAAACACGATATCAACAAAGGGTGCACGTTGACGAATGGTATCGCCTTCCTGAGACGCCACACAGCCACCGACACCAATGACCAGATCCGGGTTGTCGTCTTTGAGCAGTTTCCAGCGACCCAGTTGGTGGAATACTTTTTCCTGTGCTTTTTCACGAATTGAACAGGTATTGAGTAGGATCACATCCGCTTGCTCAGCTTCTTCTGTTAGCTGATAGCCGTTGGTGGAGTCAAGCAGATCCGCCATTTTCTGGGAGTCATACTCGTTCATCTGACAGCCCCAGGTTTTGATATGCAACTTTTTACTCATTGAAATAATGCCTCGTTTTCAACTCGGTGAATAGCACGGTGTGCGACGCTAAAACAACTAATATCACTAAGCCGACCCGCTCATCACCTGTGCTAATACAGAGCATAACCTGTATCTTTGCCAGAATCTTGCGTGAAATTAGTTTAAAGGACGCGTATTTTATATGACCTAATGACACTAGCCAAGTATAGTTTTTAACTTTAGAAACCAAGATCAAGGCATCTTGTATTTGCTCGGCTACACTATGCAGGGCTGTGAACCTTTCATAGCGAATTGGGTTACAATAGCAGGATATGACTTAGCAAGCAGAACTAAGGAAAAAGGGTATGAAAAACAAAGTGCTGATAGTAGGCGGTGGCATGGTTGGTGCAGCCGCCGCCGTCAACCTCGCGCAGCAAGGCCTGACAGTCACTGTGCTCGAAACGCATCCATTGGATGCCATGCAGGCACTAACGGACGAGAGCATCGATATTCGGGTCTCTGCCATTAATCGCTTTTCAGAAGCTTTGCTGGATGAACTCCAGGCAATGCCGTTGCTTCGTAATGCCAGACTGGCACCGTATCAGCAGCTCGAAGCGTATGAGCAGGAAAATAACAGCCTGCTATTTGATTGCGAGGAGCTGGCTGCAACGCATTTAGGCCACATTGTTGAAAACCGCCTTATTCAGGCCAGTTTATGGGCACAGTTCGAACGCCTTGGTATTCAGATCGAACAGGTTTCTGGCACGCCGCAGGCAATCAAGCAAAATACTGATTCGGTTGAGTTGATTTACCCGGAGCAAAGTTATCAGGCCGATTTACTGTTAGCTGCTGACGGCGGACGCTCGGTGGTACGCAAACTGGCTGGCATTGGGGTGACCGGTTGGCAATATCAGCAACATTGTATGGGTGTGCTAATCAAACTGGATGCGCCGCAGCAGGTAAAAACCTGGCAGCAGTTTAAGCCGTCCGGACCGATTGCCTTTTTGCCCATGCAATATCCGTATGCCAATCTGATTTGGTATCACCATGGTAATGAGCTGGCGCAGATGAAGACGTTATCGAATGCACAGTTAAAGCAGGAGATACAAAATCACTTCTTCGATTTACCCGGTGAGTTCGAGGTGTTGCAAAGCGCGGTATTTCCACTGGCCAGACAACATGCCAATCAATACCATCAGGGGCGTGTCGTCCTGATTGGCGACTCAGCACACACCATTAACCCGCTGGCAGGGCAGGGCGTTAATTTAGGGTTCAAAGATGTAGCTGCGCTGGCAAGCGCACTGGAAGGCGCTGAGGACATTGGTAACGCCGCCTTGCTGCGCCGCTATGAGCAGAGCCGTCGCAACGATAATCTGATGATGATGAGCATGATGGACGCCTGCTACTTTGGCTTCTCTAACGAAATTGCACCTTTAAAGCATTTACGCAACTTGGTGTTAAAAGTGGCTAATCATGCTGGTCCAATTAAACGTGAAGTATTGAAACATGCAATGGGTGGCGTCGTTTAGACGTCATTCATGACAGGAATAACAGATAGAAAAGTAGTGAAGCAAAATTAACTGGAAACTACGAAGACGATGGAAAAATAATTAAGATATATCGGAAGAGTAATAAGGTAGTTGAAGTTGTCTTTGAACTAAATGGTGCGGAAGGAGAGACTTGAACTCTCACAACCGAAGTTACAGAAACCTGAATCCTGCGCGTCTACCAATTCCGCCACTTCCGCATCGTATATTTAGTTTATCAATGAAAAAGAAACCTGAATCCTGCGTCTCATTCGACAACAGCCAATTCTGACACTTTTGCATCGTATATTTAGTACATCAACGATAAAGAAAACCGAATCCTGCGTCTAATTCGACAACAGCCAATTCCGTCACTTTTGCATCGAGTATTTAGTTTTTAAAAAGAAGAAAGTTTTCAAGATAAGAGTTAAATGGTGCGGAAAGAGAGACTTGAACTCTCACAACCGAAGTTACAGAAACCTGAATCCTGCGCGTCTACCAATTCCGCCACTTCCGCATCGTATATTTAACTGTATTTCCATCTCGTGAAGAGATGGCTGGAGTACCAGGATTTGAACCTGGGAATGGCGGGATCAAAACCCGCTGCCTTACCGCTTGGCGATACTCCAGCAATAATTCAAATCTAAATACATTCTCCAAGAATTGAATCTGGGTGTGGATGAGTGAGGGATCAAAACCTCTCTCTACTGCACTTACCGCTTGGCGATACTCCAGCAATAATTCAAATCTTGAATCCAGATAAATCTAAGAGATAATATCCTTCTTCTTAACGCTTGATACTACAGAAATAAAAAGCGTAATCAAGAGTTTTAGTTCTAACTTGAAGAACATGGTGCGGAAGGAGAGACTTGAACTCTCACATCCGAAGATACTGGAACCTAAATCCAGCGCGTCTACCAATTCCGCCACTTCCGCATATTTTTCGCTTTGATATTGGAACCTAAATCCAGCGTCTAGTTCAAGACATCTGGCCAATTCCGCCATTTCCGCATTAAATTGTATCTCTCAAAAAAGAGATGGCTGGAGTACCAGGATTTGAACCTGGGAATGGCGGGATCAAAACCCGCTGCCTTACCGCTTGGCGATACTCCAACGAAAACTCAAACCTAAATGCTGGTCCCAGGATTTGAATCTGGGGGTGAACGAGTGAGGGATCAAAACCTCTCTCTTCTGTCCTTACCGCTTGGCGATACTCCAACAAAGGTATTTAAAGTTATTTCAGTTCAAACTTCAAGAACATGGTGCGGAAGGAGAGACTTGAACTCTCACATCCGAAGATACTGGAACCTAAATCCAGCGCGTCTACCAATTCCGCCACTTCCGCATATTTTTTGCTTTGATATTGGAAACCTAAATCCAGCGTCTAGTTCAAGACATCTGGCCACTTCCGCCACTTCCGCATATTTATCTCAGAAGAGATGGCTGGAGTACCAGGATTTGAACCTGGGAATGGCGGGATCAAAACCCGCTGCCTTACCGCTTGGCGATACTCCAACGAAAAATTGATTATTTCAGTTCTTATCGAGAACATGGTGCGGAAGGAGAGACTTGAACTCTCACATCCGAAGATACTGGAACCTAAATCCAGCGCGTCTACCAATTCCGCCACTTCCGCAACGTGGTGGCTATGCCCTGATTTGAACAGGGGACCCCATCATTATGAGTGATGTGCTCTAACCAGCTGAGCTACATAGCCAATGGCTGGAGTACCAGGATTTGAACCTGGGAATGGCGGGATCAAAACCCGCTGCCTTACCGCTTGGCGATACTCCAACGAAAAGTCGATTATTTCAGTTCTTATCGAGAACATGGTGCGGAAGGAGAGACTTGAACTCTCACATCCGAAGATACTGGAACCTAAATCCAGCGCGTCTACCAATTCCGCCACTTCCGCACATCTTTTGCTTCTATATTGGAACCTAAATCCAGCGTCTATTTCTAGACATCTGGCCAATTCCGCCACTTCTGCGTTTTGCTAGCTCGATGAGTTTTGGTAGTAATTAAAGCATGGTGGCTATGCCCTGATTTGAACAGGGGACCCCATCATTATGAGTGATGTGCTCTAACCAGCTGAGCTACATAGCCATCTCTTTAATTTCTCATCATCGCTGATGCGGGGCGTATTATGCGTATATGCCCGTATGTCGTCAACACCTTTTTTGCAAAAAAATACCTAACACAGTTTGTTTGCAGATAAATTAAGCGGAGCGGGCTGTTTTTAGCGCAATTCAGCCAATAATTCTTCATACAGTGTAAGAGAAAGACAAAAAAAGCGCCATCAGGCGCTTTTTGTCAGACCAATATACTTGGTCAATATTGAATGCATTTACTTAGACATTGAACAAGAAGTTCATCACATCGCCATCTTTAACGATGTAATCTTTACCTTCCTGGCGCATTTTACCTGCGTCTTTCGCACCGCTTTCACCTTGGTATTCAATGTAGTCATTAAAACCAATGGTTTGTGCACGAATAAAGCCACGCTCAAAGTCGGTGTGGATCTTACCCGCTGCCTGCGGCGCAGTGGCACCAACAGGAATAGTCCATGCGCGCACTTCTTTAACACCTGCTGTAAAGTAGGTTTGTAGTTTCAGTAGCTCGTAACCGCCACGGATCACCAGGTTAAGCCCTGGCTCTTCCAGACCAAGGTCAGCCATGAATTCAAGCTTGTCTTCTTCTTCAAGTTCAGACAGTTCAGATTCAATTGCAGCACAGACCGGGATCACAACGGCTTCTTCCGCTGCGGCAATCTCACGTACCTGGTCTAAGAATGGGTTATTTTCGAAACCATCTTCAGTCACGTTTGCGATGTACATGGTCGGCTTAATCGTTAAGAAGTTAAGCGGCTTAATCGCAGCCAGCTCTTCTTTTGTCAGCTCTAATGAACGCAGTGTTAACCCTTCATCCAGGTGTGCTTTGACCTTTTCCAGTACTTCGTTTTGGAATTTAGCGTCTTTATCACCACCTTTGGCTTTTTTAGCGTTACGTTGTGCTGCGCGGTCGGCCGCTTCCATATCTGCTAAAACCAGCTCAGTGTTGATAACATCAATATCGTCTGCCGGGTTTACCTGACCAGATACGTGGACGATGTTTTCATCTTCAAAGCAGCGAACAACATGACCAATGGCATCTGTTTCGCGAATGTTTGCTAAGAACTGGTTACCCAGACCTTCACCTTTAGAGGCGCCCTTTACCAGGCCTGCGATATCAACAAACTCCATCGTGGTTGCGATGGTTTTTTGTGGATTAACAATCGCAGCCAATTGGTCCAGACGCGGATCCGGAACGGCAACCACACCAGTGTTTGGCTCGATAGTACAAAAAGGGAAGTTCGCGGCTTCGATGCCCGCTTTGGTTAATGCATTGAATAGGGTTGACTTACCTACGTTAGGCAGGCCAACAATGCCACATTTAAAACCCATAGTTTAAAACCTTTAGTTTGCCATCAATCACAGCTGTAACGGGACAGGAGAGTCGGTGTTACGGCTTAAAAGAATGTAGTCTATTTTGTGCTTTTAACACACCGTCTTTGGCCAGAATTTCCATACAACGCACGGCTTCATCTACCACTGCATCGATTTTTTCCTGATCTGCCTGAGGGGCTTTGCCCAGCACCCAACCTGTTACTTTGTCTCTGTGTCCAGGGTGGCCAATACCAATGCGCAGGCGCATAAACTCTTTGTTATTGCCCAGCTTGGCGATTATGTCTTTGAGACCATTGTGCCCACCGTGACCGCCGCCTTTTTTGATTTTGGCGACACCAGGTTCCATATCCATCTCATCATGCGCAACCAGGATCTGCTCTGGCGGGATCTTATAGAAGTTTGCCAGGCTACCTACGGCTTTACCGCTTAGGTTCATAAAGGTGGTTGGGATCAGTAGCTTAAATTCCTGATTGTTCAGGATAAGCTTGCCACTAAGGCCATGGTGTTTTGAGTCAGGTTTGAGGGGGACGTTGTAGCGCTTGGCCAGTTCTTCGATAAACCAGGCACCGGCATTGTGACGAGTGTTTGCGTATTCGGGGCCTGGATTAGCCAGGCCCACTAGCATTTGAATAGTATTCAAGGTGCTAACACCTTAGAAATTATTCAGCAGCTTCTTCAGCTGTTTCTTCAGCAGCGCCGCCTTTAGGTGCGTTTACAGTTACAACCGCTTGGTCGTGGTCTGCACCTTTAGCTAGCTCAACAGAAACTACACCAGCTGGAAGAGTGATGTCTGAAAGGTGTACAGTTGCGCCAACTTCGATAGCTGCTACGTCAACTTCTACGAACTCAGGAAGCTGAGCTGGCAGACACGTGATTTCGATTTCAGTTACGTGGTGAGCAACAGTGTTGCCGCCTTTAGTTGCTGCTGCTTCGTTCAGGAAGTGAACAGGCACTTTAGTGTGAAGCTTTTGAGAAGCGTCAACGCGTTGGAAGTCAAGGTGAGTTACCTTAGGCTTGTACGGGTGACGTTGGATGTCTTTCAGGATAGCTTCAACAGACTCACCACCGATGTTCAGAGTCAGGATGTGCGTGTAGAAACCTTCGTCTTCTTGCATCTGGATAACTTTGTTGTGGTCCAGAGTAAGCGAAACAGCGTCTTTGCCTGCACCGTAAAGGATAGCAGGAACTTTATCAGCGCGACGTAGGCGGCGGCTCGCACCAGTACCCAGAGTTTCGCGTACTTCAGCGTTTAATACGTATTGTGACATGAGTGTCTCCAATTATTTTAGTTAATACTTCGAAGGGCTCGCGACCAAGCACTTCGGTAAATTACTGTACTCGCCGTGGTTGTATCCAAAGCAAGCCCAGTAAAAAGGCGCGCTAATATACCACTAACCAGCAGCCTTGCAAACCTTTGGATATAAAAAAAGCACCCTAAGGTGCTTATTCTTTGCCAGTGAACACGGATTAGTGTTCAAACATCGCAGAGATAGACTCTTCGTTGCTGATGCGGCGAATGGTTTCAGCCAGCATATCAGCCAGCGTCAGTACTTTGATCTTATCAACAGACTTCAGCTCGTCCGACAGCGTAATTGAGTCAGTGACAATCACTTCGTCGATCACTGAGTTGCGCAGGTTCTCTGCGGCATTGCCAGACAGAACCGGGTGCGTTGCATAAGCAAATACGCGCTTAGCACCGTGCTCTTTCAGTGCAGCAGCGGCTTTACACAGCGTACCACCGGTATCAATCATATCGTCGACGATGATACAGTCGCGGCCTTCCACATCACCAATGATGTGCATGACCTGAGAAACGTTAGCCTGTGGGCGACGTTTGTCGATGATAGCCAGGTCTTTGTCATCCAGGAGCTTGGCGATTGCACGCGCACGTACGACACCACCAATATCTGGCGATACGACCACAACATCGTCAAAATCGCGCTCTTTCATGTCTTCAAGCAGCACCGGGCTACCAAACACATTGTCTACAGGCACATCGAAGAAGCCCTGGATCTGTTCAGCGTGCAGGTCTACGGTCAGAACGCGGTCAACACCAACGCTTGATAAGAAGTCCGCAACAACTTTTGCAGTGATTGGCACACGCGCAGAACGTACACGACGATCCTGACGGGCATAGCCGAAGTATGGAATAACGGCGGTAATACGACCTGCAGAAGCACGACGTAAAGCATCCACCATCACAATGAGTTCCATCAGGTTGTCATTGGTTGGTGCACAAGTGGATTGGACGATGAATACATCAGAACCACGAACATTTTCATTGATTTGAACGCTGATCTCGCCGTCGCTAAAACGGCCTACAACGGCATCACCTAATTCGATAAACAAACGTTTTGCAACTTTTTGAGCTAGCTCAGGTGTTGCGTTACCAGCGAAGAGCTTCATGTCGGGCACGGTAGGGTTCCTCAGGCACTGTAATATATATTTTGCAATGACGGCGTCTGTGACAGTGTCAAAACAGGCTAACTTAAACTATTTTACTTCATCTTTACGCCATGCAGCCAGTTGCCGGTGGGCAATTGACTCGCTTGCGCTTTGGGTAACAAAGCCTGTCCAGTGAGACGGGAGTTGTTCGAGTACACGCTGTGCCGCCTGTGCTGAATCAAATTCTGCAAAGCAGCATCCTCCGGTTCCCGTCATTCTGGACGGCGCATATTTTAGCAACCAGCTCAGGGTTTTTTCAACCTCGGGGTAGAGCTTTTTGACTAATGCCTGACAGTCGTTGTGTGTCTGATCAATGGTCCAGCCCTCAGATAATTTCGGGGTATTTCGCGGCAGCTCTGGGTGTGTGAATACTTCCACAGTACCAACATGGACATTGGGGAACACCACCAGATAGTGCTTTGCGGCCAAGGTATAGGGGCTCAGCTTCTCTCCAACCCCTTGCGCCAGCGCCGTTTTCCCACGTACAAAGACGGGTACATCCGCGCCGAGTGATAATCCGATATCCGCAAGCTGGTCAAGTGACAATTCACATTGCCACAATGTGTTTAAGGCAAGCAATGTGGTTGCAGCGTCTGATGAACCGCCCCCCACGCCGCCCCCCATAGGGAGCTTTTTAATGAGCTGAATATGGACACCAAATGGTGATTGTTTATAAGGTCTGAGCGCTTCTGCGGCACGGTAAATCAAATTGTCTTGCAACGGAATGCCGGCGACATCGCCCTCGATCTCCAGCCCCTCTTGCTCGATAAGCGAAAAAGTCAGTTTATCGCCGTATTCCAGCATAGTGAACAGGGTTTCGAGTTCATGGTAGCCATCCGCACGACGGCCATTGATGTGCAAAAACAGGTTCAGTTTGGCCGGAGCCGTTAATGTCAGTGTCTTCATAAGGTCTCAAAGTGCCAGTTGCTGATACGGATCTTAATGGTGATGTCTTTATGTGTCAGGGTGAGTCGGGTCGGGAGCTCGAACCCGTTAACACGCTGGTAAGTTTGGTAGGCCACCTGCCAGCGCAGGCCTTGCTGGTCTTGCCAGGTGGCCAGAGTTAATTGTTGTCTATCGTTATACTGATTGCCAGGGGCGTCTATGTTACCGGTTAACCATTGAGGGGCCTGTGACACGGGCAGTTGCCAGCCGCTTAAACGGTACACCAGTTCGCCGCTGTCCTCGCCGGTGTAAGTTTGATCCTCCAGCGTCAGCTCGCTGTGCTGGTCAAACTCTTGTAATTTTAATACCTGAGTCCCGATAAAGGTATTGAGCGTCAGCGTTTGTTTTTGTTCACGATACTGCCAGTTAAAGTTGGCAGACTGACGCTCTTCGGGAGAGATAAACGCCAGCTTGCCTGTTGCCCGCCAATTGTTATAGCTTTCGGGACGATTTTGCTGTGCATGCTCGTCAGGGGGCGTAATACGCTGCGCACACCCGCCCAGAAACAATAAAAACATGAGCAAAATCAAATGAAACTGTTTCAAACTAAGTTCCTTACTTTCCATATTCGATTGATTTTTGGTAAAATTAGCGGCTTTAAAGCAGGGCTTGAGCAATACTGGCAGTTATGACCATCATCGCACTTGGGATCAATCACAAAACCGCGTCCGTCGAATTGAGGGAAAAAGTCGCTTTTTCTCCGCAACAGTTATCGGATGCGCTACAGCAGCTGTCTGAGTTACCGCAGTTTAACGAGTCCGTGATTGTTTCTACCTGCAATCGGACCGAAATCTATTGTAGCCTTGGGGACTCAAATTCCCAAGCGCTTCTGGGCTGGCTGGCTGAATTTCATCAGATAGAAGAGCAAGAGCTGGCAGAAAACGTCTATGTGCACCACAATCAGGACGCGGTCAATCATCTTATGCGCGTAGCCTGTGGGTTAGACTCGCTGGTGCTGGGTGAGCCGCAGATTTTGGGTCAGATCAAGCAAGCCTATAATAGTGCCAAGGCACATAATGGCATTCAGCCGGTGTTTGAGCGCTTGTTTCAGAAAACGTTTTCTGTGGCCAAGCAGGTGCGCACCGAGACTGAAATTGGTGCCAGTGCTGTCTCTGTGGCGTATGCGGCTGTTAACCTGGCTAAGCACATTTATGGTCAGCTGGAAAAAACCAATGTGTTATTAATCGGTGCGGGTGAAACCATTGAGCTGGTTGCCAAGCACCTGTCTCAACATAACCCTAAGACCATTACAGTTGCTAACCGCACTATTGAACGGGCACAAACGCTGGCAGACGAAATAAACGCCAGTGTTATTTCTTTGGCCCAGCTGCCCGAGCAATTGCACCAGGCTGACATAGTGATCAGTTCCACCGCCAGCACCCTGCCCATCATAGGTAAAGGGGTGGTTGAGCAGGCCCTGAAAAAACGCAAACATAAGCCGATGCTGTTCGTGGATATTGCGGTGCCACGTGATATCGAAAGTCAGGTTAATGACTTAGATGCGGCCTACCTTTATACGGTGGACGACCTGCAGGCGATCGTGAATGAAAACATGGCGTCGAGGGAACAGGCTGCACGTGAAGCCCAGCACATCATTGATGACAAAACCCACGAGTTTGCACAGTGGCAGCGCTCTTTGACCTCAGTGGATGTGATCCGTGACTATCGTGATTCGGCCCAGACGATTAAATTAGAGCTCGTGGAAAAGGCGTTAAATCAGCTACAATCGGGTAAGAATTCAGAAAAGGTCTTGTTAGAGCTGGCAAATAAGCTTACCAATCGACTCACTCATGCACCGACCCGGGCCATTCAGGCGGCGGCAAAAGAGGGTGATATAGAGCGCATTGCAGTATTAAAACAAGCATTAGGTATTGAGCAGGAATAAAAGTTAAATGAAAGAGTCCGTCTATCGTAAGTTGGAAACGCTGGTAGAGCGCCACGAAGAAGTGGAAGCCATGCTGGGGGATCCGGAAGTTATTGGCGATCAAAATCGTTTTCGCGCGTTATCAAAAGAGTATTCAGAGCTGGAAGACGTCGTCAAGGCATTTACGGCTTATCAGCAGGCGCAGGAAGACGTGGCTGCGGCTGAAGAAATGCTGAAGGACTCAGATCCTGATATGCGCGAAATGGCGCAGGAAGAATATAAAGAAGCAAAAGAACAAATCAGTGAGCTTGAAGATCAGCTCCAGATCCTGATGCTACCGAAAGATCCCAAAGACGATAACAATGTATTTTTGGAAGTACGTGCTGGTACGGGCGGTGACGAAGCGGCTATCTTCGCCGGTGACTTGTTCCGCATGTACAGCCGTTATGCCGAAACCCAGAAGTGGCAGGTTGAGGTTGTCAGTGCCAACGACGGTGAGCACGGTGGCTACAAAGAGATCATTGCTAACATCAAAGGCGACGGCGTATACGGTAAGCTGAAATTTGAGTCGGGCGCACACCGTGTACAGCGTGTACCAGAGACTGAGTCTCAGGGCCGTGTTCACACTTCAGCATGTACTGTGGCTGTGATGGCGGAGATCCCGGAAGCGGAAGCCATTGAAATTAACCCGGCAGATCTGAAGGTCGACACTTTCCGTGCTTCGGGTGCCGGTGGTCAGCACGTTAACAAAACTGACTCTGCTATCCGTATTACCCATATTCCAACCGGTGTTGTGGTGGAGTGTCAGGATGAACGTTCACAGCATAAAAACCGTGCTAAGGCTTTGTCTGTATTGGGTGCGCGCCTGCAGCAGGCGGAAGATGAAAAACGTCAGGCTGCAGAGGCAAGTGAGCGTCGCAACCTGGTAGGTAGCGGTGATCGCTCTGAGCGGATCCGGACTTACAACTATCCACAAGGCCGTATCACAGACCACCGTATTAACCTCACGCTTTATCGTCTGAATGAAGTAGTAGCCGGTGATTTAGGCGCCGTTATCGATCCGCTAGTATTGGAGTATCAGGCTGACTTGTTGGCAGCCATGGGCGACGACTAATGATGCAACATTCAACCCTGGCTCAGGCGATTGCCTGGGCGAGCGGGCTACTGCAGAGCAGCTCAGAGTCGGCGAAACTCGATGCCGAAGTGCTGCTTTTGCATATACTTCAGAAGAACCGTAGCTATTTATTTGCCTGGCCCGAAGCCGAACTAAACGCCGGGCAACAGCAGCGTTTTGCAACCCTGGTTGCGCGTCGACAAGCGGGTGAGCCGGTCGCCCATCTCACGGGAGAGCGGGAGTTCTGGAGCCTGCCTTTATACGTGAATAACAGTACACTGATCCCACGCCCGGACACCGAAACCCTGGTTGAGCAGGCGCTTGCTCTGCCTTTGTCTGCGCAGGCCAAAGTACTTGATTTGGGCACAGGGACGGGGGCCATTGCGCTGGCACTGGCATCGGAGCAACCCGGCTGGCAGCTAATTGGTGTCGACTTCTCACATGATGCGGTAGCACTGGCAGAGAAAAATCGTCAGCGCCTTGGGTTTGAACATGTCGAAATCCGCCATAGTGACTGGTTTTCAGCGTTAGCGGATCAGCGTTTTGATCTGATTGTCAGCAATCCGCCTTATATTTGTGAAAACGATGAACACCTGAGTCAGGGGGATGTGCGTTATGAACCCTTATCCGCTTTGGTGGCGCAGGATGAAGGCTATGCTGATATTCGTCATATTATTGAGCAAGCACAGACCTATCTTGAACCACATGGTTACCTGATGTTTGAGCATGGCTATCAGCAAGCGGCTGGCGTTCAGCAGATTTTTGCACAAATGAACTATCGCAATATACTTACAATAAAAGATATGGCAGGCTGTGATAGGGTAACGATGGCGCAAAAGCCGCAGTAATCCCTCCTGGTAAAATCGCAGCAGTATGCAGGCCAGCCTGGATCCCTATTCAGGATCAGTTATCGCATACAGTTCCTGCTTTAAGTCCGCCAGCGGAGCGTTGCTGGCGAGATATATGTGTATAAGAGTGTTAAGGACTCTCCAATGGATGATTTTTTGTTTTCAGACGATCCGGGTGAAGTAGAAGTACAGGAAAAAAGTGGCACCTGGAAGGTGATCATTGTTGATGATGAACCCGAAGTGCATGCGGTAACCAAACTCGCGCTCAGCGACTTTGAGTTTCAGAAAAAGCGTCTGGAGTTTCTCAGTGCTTATTCCGGAGAGGAAGCAAAAAAGGTGGTCATGGACCACCCCGATGCCGCAATTGTACTGCTTGATGTAGTGATGGAAACGGATGATGCGGGTCTGCGGGTTGCGCAATATATCCGTGAAACAGCAAAAAATAATAACATTCGCATTATTTTGCGCACAGGGCAGCCGGGTCAAGCACCAGAGCGTCAGGTCATCGTAAATTATGATATCAATGATTATAAATCCAAGACTGAACTGACAGCACAAAAGTTGTTTACTGTGGTGATGTCAAGCCTGCGTTCTTACCGGGACATCTTGTCTATCGATCAGTCTCGCCAGGGACTGGAAAAAATCATCACGGCCTCACGTAACATCTTTGCCTCTCACTCCATTGATCAGTTTATTGAAGGCGTGATCCAGCAGCTAACCTCGTTACTGGGGACTGTAGACGAAGCCATTTATGCTACGTCATTGGTGGCCAGCAACGACCCCAGTGACAGCAGCGATAAACTGGTGGTGTTTACTGGCCGGGGTGAGTTTGCCAGAAGTGAAGGCAAGCCAATAGAGGACGTACTGGCTCCTGAGCAAATGGAAGCCTGTCGTCAGGCACTGCAAAACCGTGGTATTGTTTACAAGGACAATTATTTATTTGCATATTGTTCTAGTGAGTATAATCACGCATCGATGTTGTTTGTTTCCGGGATCCCTGAGTTCCTGACCGATACACAAAAGCACCTGATCAAAATCTTTTCGCAAAACGTACAACTGGCCTATGAAAACGTTCAGCTTCAGGCGGAAATTGAAGATACTCAACAGGAGTTGGTATATCGCCTGAGTGAAGCGCTGGAGCAGCGCTCTACCGAGTCGGGCAATCACGTTAAGCGGGTAGCCAATATCTGTTATGTGCTGGCTAAGCATTATGGTCTGAGTTATCGTGAGGCTGAACTGGTACGGCTGGCCTCGCCGCTGCACGATGTGGGCAACGTAGGCATTCCTGACGCCATTTTGAATAAACCCAACAAGCTTGCGCCCGAAGAATGGGATGTAATGAAGTCCCATACTCAAAAGGGTTACCAGATACTGCGCGACTCACGCCGTGAAATCGTTAATGCCGGCGCTATGATCGCCCGTGACCATCATGAACGCTGGGATGGCAGTGGGTACCCAAGTGGTAAAAAGGGCGAAGAGATCCATATTTTTGGTCGCATCGCTGCGATTGCGGATGTCTATGACTCTATGCGTCATGAGCGTTGCTATCGTCCGGCATACAGCCTGGACGAAGTCGTAGCTGAAATTAACAGCCAAAAAGGCAAGCACTTTGACCCGAAACTGGTTAATGTATTTAATGATGTAATTGATGAGCTGGAACAGATCCTGACTCAATTAGAAGACTGATTTAATCGTTTATTTAAAAAGGGGCAATTTTGGACTACATGGCACTTAAACACACACATGTGATGTTTGCAGTTTTGAGCATTATTTTGTTTTACACCCGAGCTATTTCTCGTCTGGCCAGTGGCAAACTGGCTGCCAACAAAGGGGTGTTTATCGCTAGTCACAGTATCGATACACTACTGCTGATCTCAGCAGTGTCACTGGCGGTGATGGCCAGCCTCAACCCGGCGCAGCAGCCCTGGTTGATGGAAAAAATCGTTTTGGTTATCGTCTATATTGCACTGGGCTTTGTGGTCGCAAAATCGACAACCAAAGCAAAACAAATCGCGGCACTGATGCTGGCGACGCTGACTTTACTGGCTGTGGGCCACCTCGCCTTTGCTAAAAATGCCCTGATATTGTGATGATCAGGTGGGCAGTATCACTGCCCGCTCACCCCGGCAAAACACGACCACTGTTCCCCTACATAAAAATCCCCTTGGGAATGTGTTGAAAAATGTTACACTAGCCCATTATGACTATAGACAGTAGAAAATAGTTCGTTATTTATGACTGATATCTGGTTCGATGAACACGACACAAGTACGGATCATTTCTCGACGCCTGCCTTGTTACGTTGTATTTGGGCTGAGCCACATTGGGATGCTCAGGCAGATACTTCACACACGCTATGTTTACTGGCCGAGCTGGAGCAAGCTGTCGACGACATTTGTCATCAAAGTGATGACAAACACAAATGCGTCGATGCACTGCTCGATACGTTTTATACTCAATGGTTATTTAGCGGCACGGATCAAAAAGTGCCTGAGCATTTGCTAAATAATGTGTGTTATGTGCTTAAAATGCACAGTGGTACCAGTATGGCGTTGGCCCTGATCCTGGTGCATTTATTGGAGCGCGCGCACTTAACGGCAAGCCTTGCCATTAACCAGGGAGATGTGCTGGTGCATATCGCATTGAGTGACGAAGAAGGCTACATCATTGACCCAAGCTCTGGCCATCAGTCCTGGTATGTGATCCCTGAAAATGGTGATGACAAAGAACAGGAGCCTATGGAGCTGGTATTTGGTGAGGAGGCTTTCAAGCTTTATCTTGCCCAGCAAAAATGGTCGTTCATTGCTGCAGAAAAATTTGGTCACGCACTGAGCTGTGTTGAGATGCTGATGGAATTACTGGGTGACGACCCTTATGAGCGTCGTGACAGAGGCTACCTACTGAATCAACTTAACTGCCCTAAAATGGCCAAAGATGACCTCCAGTTCTTTGTGGATGAATGTCCGGATGACCCGACTATAGAGCTCATTCAAAATCAAATCGCAGAGCTGGCCGATCACAATAATATCCTGCATTAAGTAAGGTCAGAAGGCACTACATTTGGGGGTCCTGGTGGTCGGCTAAGCTGTGTACCGAGCAGAGCTTCCCAAGCGGTTTTTGTATAATCAAGGAAACAGAGAGATCCCATGCAAGAGAGTAGTGTACTCATTACTAATAACGCCGTTGTGCTCGGTCTGTTAGCCATCATTCTGGGGTTTGTGTTCTATACCTCCAATCTGAAGACCGGGTTCTGGGCCAAATTTTATCGCTATGTACCCGCCCTGTTAATGTGCTACTTCCTGCCTTCTTTGTTGAATACCTTCGGGATTGTTGATGGCAGCGGCAACGATGTTTATACGGTTGCTAAGTACTTTTTGCTGCCAGCCTGTCTGGTGTTGCTGACATTGAGCATCGACCTTAAGTCCATCATGGGGCTGGGTAAACGCGCCATCATTATGTTTCTGACTGGTACGGTCGGCGTAGTCTTAGGCGGGCCGATTGCACTGTTGATCACGGCCACTTTTATGCCTGAATTACTCGGTGTAACCGGTCCAGAAGCCGTATGGCGTGGTATGGCGGCACTGGCCGGTAGCTGGATCGGCGGTGGTGCCAACATGGTAGCGATGAAAGAAATTTACGGAGCCGGGGGCGAGATTTTTACTATTATGGTGACGGTGGACATTGTGGTTGCCAACCTCTGGATGGCGGGTTTGTTATTTTTGGCCGCCAGACATCGAGAGATTGACGCGCGCACCGGCGCCGATACGGCCTCTATTGAGCGACTGATTGACAAAGTACAGGCCTTTGAAGCCGAGCACGCAAGACGGCCTGAATTAAAAGACTTAATGCTACTGATCGCCTTTGCTTTTGGCGCAACCGGGTTGGCGCATTTCGCCGCCGACCTGTTGGTGCCTTACTTTGCCAGTAATTTCCCGGAGCTGAAGAAGTTCTCCCTGCATTCCAAACTGTTCTGGATCATCGTACTGGTCACTACCATTGGCCTGGCTCTGTCATTTACAAAAGCGCGCAACTTTGAGGCCGTGGGCGCCTCCAAAGTGGGTAGTAGTTTCTTATATATCCTGGTGGCAACCATAGGCTTGCACATGGACATCACTAAAATTGTTGAAGCCCCTAAATACGTGGTCATTGGCCTGATCTGGATGGCGGTGCATGTGGGATTATTATTTTTGGTGGCTAAACTCATTAAAGCGCCGGTGTTTTACGTGGCTGTTGGCAGCAAAGCCAACATAGGTGGCGCGGCATCAGCGCCTGTGGTTGCGTCGGCATTTCACCCGGCGCTGGCACCTGTGGGTGTGCTGTTAGCTGTATTGGGCTATGCGTTGGGCACCTACGCTGCCTGGCTGTGCGGACAACTTTTACGTGTGATTGGCAGTTAGTGCTGTCAGTTAGCGACTATTTTTAGGAAAGACAATGAATACACAGATTATCAAAGTAGCCGACATCGAGGTTGCAAACGACAAACCTTTCGTGCTGTTTGGTGGCATGAATGTGCTCGAATCACGTGACCTGGCCATGCGCATTGCTGAGCACTATGTTGAAGTGACCAGTAAACTGGGCATCCCATATGTGTTTAAGGCATCGTTCGATAAAGCCAACCGCTCTTCTATCAACTCATACCGCGGTCCGGGTATGGAAGAGGGGCTTAAGATCTTTGAAGAAATCAAAAGTACCTTTAACGTTCCACTGATCACCGACGTTCATGAGCCTCATCAGGCGGCGCCGGTTGCCGAAGTGGTTGATGTGATCCAGTTACCAGCCTTTTTGGCGCGTCAAACTGATTTGGTTGTGGCCATGGCTAAGACCGGTAATGTGATTAATGTGAAGAAACCTCAGTTTCTGGCACCACACGAGATGCGTCACATCATCAAAAAGATGAGCGAAGCGGGCAACGAGCAAGTGATCCTGTGTGAGCGCGGCACCAGCTTTGGTTATAACAACCTGGTAGTTGATATGTTGGGCATGGATGACATGAAGCACATGGCGCCAGTGATCTTTGATGCCACACACGCTTTACAACGTCCCGGTGGTCGCAGTGATTCGGCCGATGGTCGTCGTGCGCAGGCGGCAGAGCTGGCACGCAGCGGTATGGCATTGGGTCTGGCGGGCTTATTTATTGAAGCTCACCCGAATCCAAATGAAGCCAAATGCGATGGTCCATGTGCTTTGCCTCTGGCGAAACTGGAAGGCTACCTGCACCAGATGAAAGCCGTGGACGATCTGGTAAAGAGTTTTGCACCGTTGGATACCAGCGCCGCTGATCTGTAACATTACACTTGCTGGCGGAGGGGACTCCGCCATTTTCATGAGCCTGGTTTGGAACTCCCGCCATGTCACGACGATTACCCCCATTAAACGCACTGAAAGCTTTTGAGGCCGCAGCCCGGCATCTGAGTTTTACCAAAGCCGCAGAAGAGCTGTTTGTGACCCAGGCAGCCATAAGTCACCAGATTAAGATTCTGGAAGAGCACCTCGGGGTTAAACTCTTTTTACGTAAAAACCGCTCCTTGCTGTTAACGGAAGAGGGGCAGGGATATTTCCTGGATATTAAGGAGCTGTTTTCTCAGTTGATTGATGCCACGGAAAAACTGCTGGCACGGGGGGCAAAAGGGTCACTCACGGTGAGTCTGACCCCCAGTTTTGCGATTCAGTGGCTGGTGCCCAGGCTCAGCCTGTTTAATGAATTGCATCCGGACATTGATGTGCGAATAAAGGCGCAGGATCTGGATGAGAACTCATTAACCGACGATGTGGATGTGGCCATTTACTATGGTCGGGGTAACTGGAGCGGGGTGCAAACCCATAAGCTGCATACTGAATACCTGGTGCCCATGTGTAGCCCTTTGCTGCTTAATGGACCCAAGCCGCTGGATCAGCCCAGTGACCTGGCGAATCACACCCTGTTGCACGATACCACCCGCCGCGCCTGGAAAGCCTGGCTTAAAACCGCCGGGGTACGTAACGTGCCAGCCAATACCGGACCGATTTTTAGCCATTCGTCTATGGTGACTCAGGCGGCGGTGCATGGTCAGGGGATCGCGCTGGGCAATAGCGTATTGGCCAAACCCGATCTGGATGCGGGCCGTTTGATCATTCCATTCAGCCATCACCTGGAAAGTAAAAATGCTTACTATCTGGTGTGTCGTGAATCTCAGGCTGAATTAGGTAAAATTGTGTCCTTCAAAAACTGGATGCTGGAAATGGTAGAGCAGGAACAACAATGACGCAGAGCGAAGTAAAGATTGATATCGAGTGGCACCAGGCTGACGCACCTCAGGCGCAACTGATCCTGGCTCATGGCGCGGGAGCGGGCCGCGACAGCGACTTTATGCAGGACATGGCAAACCGCCTGAGTGCATTGGGGGTCACCGTCGGGCTGTTTGATTTTGGTTATATGCAGATGGCAAAGGCGCTGGATAAGCGCCGCCCACCGGAACGAGCCCCTAAGCTGCTGGCCCATTATCGTGATGTGTTGATGGCACAACTCAACGGGCTACCTGTGTTTATCGGTGGTAAGTCTATGGGCGGGCGTATGGCATCTATGCTGGTCTGTGAAGACGATATTGAGGTACAAGGCGTGTTTGCGCTGGGTTATCCGTTTCATCCACCGGGCAAACCTGAGAAACTGCGCACCGAGCACTTTGCCGATATCCCTTGCCCGTTTGTGGTGCTGCAAGGAGAGCGTGATACGTTTGGTAATCAAGCCGAGGTCACGGCTTTGGCAGCGCAAGCTGAAGAGCAGAGCTGGCCAGAGCTGGTATGGCTTAAAGATGGCGACCATTCATTGAAGCCGCGCAAAGCCAGCGGCCTGACAGAAGCGCAAAACCGCCAGCTGGCCGCTGAGGCCATTGCTGCTAAAATTGCGGAGATACTCAATGGCTAAGCTATTCTTACTGCTGGGCGGGGCATTTTGTATGCTGTCGGTCGTGTTGGGGGCGTTTGCCGCCCATGGCCTGAAAAGCCGTTTAAGTGACTATGCCATTGGCATATTTAAAACCGGCGCTGAATATCAGATGACCCACGGTCTGGCACTGCTGGCCGTAGCCCTGCTCCTGAAATGGGGCGTGAAAGTTCAGCTCTCGGGCTATTTATTTGCGACCGGGATTGTCCTGTTCAGTGGCAGCCTGTATTTGCTGGCGCTGACCGGTGCCAAGTGGCTGGGACCGATTACGCCACTGGGCGGACTGTGTTTTATTCTTGGCTGGGCCTGGCTGCTGTTTCAGGTTGCCCGCCAGCCCTTTTAATTGATTAGAGACTTTTTATCACTATGTCTAGTGTGGTTATTTATTGCCGAAGCGGCTTTGAAAGCGATGCGGCGGCTGAAATTACGCATCACGCCGCGTTACATCATGTTGCCGGTTACGTGAAAGCTAAGCCCAATACGGGCTATGTGACCTTTGAGTGCTTTGACCCGGCTCAGAGTGAGCTGCTACTCAAGCAGGTTGATTTTTCCAGCCTGGTGTTTGCCCGCCAGTGGTTTGCGGGTGTGCTGTTAAGCAAAATGCCCGTTGAAGACAGGGTGTCTGAGATCAAACAGGTGGTTGGTGATTTCCCTTTGTGTGGCGATCTGCGGGTAGAAACCCCGGATACCAATGAAGGCAAAGAGCTGTCGAAGTTCTGTAAGAAATTTTCGACGCCACTTGCCAAAGCGCTTGAGAAGCAAAATAAGCTGACCCGCGACCACAAAGCCCATAAGCCTGTGCTGCATGTGCTATTTCTGGCTAACGACACCGCCTATGTCGGTTACTCATTCAGCAATAACAACTCGCCGTTCTTTATGGGGATCCCCAGGCTGAAAATGCCGGCCGATGCACCGAGTCGCTCAACGCTTAAGCTGGATGAAGCCTTCAATGTGTTTGTTGGCAAAGAGAACGAGCCTGAGCGGGTCCGCTCTGGTATGCGTGGCGTGGATCTGGGCGCTTGCCCGGGTGGCTGGACCTATCAGCTGGTGCGCCGCGGGTTGTTTGTGGCAGCGATCGATAACGGTCCGATGAATGACGATTTAATGGAAACCGGTCAGGTAAAGCACTTCCGTGAAGATGGCTTTAAATACCGCCCTGAAAAGCGCAACATTGACTGGCTGGTATGTGACATGGTTGAAAAACCAACCCGCGTCAGTGAGCTGATGGTCGACTGGATAGTGAACGGTTTTGTCCGTGAGCTGATTTTCAACCTCAAGCTGCCCATGAAAAAGCGCTTCGATACCGTCTATGAGTGTTTGACGCTGATCCGCGACGAGCTGAAAAAGTACGGCGTAGGCTATGAGCTACAGGCCAAACACCTCTATCACGACCGCGAAGAAGTGACCGTGCATATTCAGGTACTAAAGGTCCCACAAAACCTCTATAGTTGAGCCTTGTACCGGCGGCTGCCTGGTATGGTAGCCGCCATCACTTTCCTTGTTTTATTTCCCGCAATATTTTCTTACGCTCTTGTTTTTACACTTTGCTGTTATTTAAATAAAATCAACAGTAAAGGAGTAACTGATGACAAGACTACTGCAGCACACTTTGTCTCCTCAGCTAAAGGCAACGCTAAGCTATTATGCGCCAGGTAGTATGATGCCTGCACATCGACATGATCATGCGCAGTTATCCGTGCTGCTCAGTGGTGGTTTGCGCGAACAAACTGAACAGGCGGCTTTTGATATAGCAACGCCGGGATTATGTTTTAAACCGCGCCATATTTTACACAGTGATCAGTACGGTGCTCAGGGAGCGCTGATCTTCTCGTTTACCTTGTCACCTGAGCTGTTGATCCAGTTTGATAAAATGACAGCACCCCGGTATCAGTGGCAGTCTCGCCTGAATGCAGGACCCCGGGCAAGGCAGGCATCTTATTTACAGGCGTTGTATCAAGGTCAGTGCGATACGTTGAATGATCTTTTCTGGGATACACTCAGCGAATGTGGTATCCCTCAACATACCGTCAGGGAGCGACAGAAGCCCGACTGGCTGGTGCGAGCTAAAAAGCTGCTGGATGAGGCCGAACTGCCGCTTTCGCTCAGCGAGCTGGCAACACAGCAAGGGGTCCATCCGGTGTATTTTTCCCGTGCGTTTAAAAAATACTTTCATATCTCTGCCAGTGCTTATCAGCAACAGCTTCAGCTCAGCAAGGCAATGCGCTCGATGACCCAAGGTGTGCCTCTGAGTGACTGCGCATTTCATGCCGGTTTTTCCGATCAGAGTCATATGAACAGGACCATGATGAGCCGGATAGGCCTGTCGCCCGGGAAGTTACAAAGGTTGTTTCACAGCAAAACAGGTTAAATCTGTTCAATACAGTGCTAAATCAGCAAGCTAGGATATGCACACAATAATAACCATCCGGAAATCATTATGAAATTACACGCACTACTCACTTTGGCTTGTGCACTGACGCTGAATCCTCTCTCTGCATTGGCATCCACACCGCAACAGGCGGCAGATTATATTGCCGATTATATCGAGCGTACACCGGAACTTGGCCCGGGATTTGGCATGGTGGTGGTTAATCAGAATAAGGTGTTGCTCAATAAAGTATGGGGTAAGCGCAGGGCAGGTACTAATTTGCCTGTCACGCCACAGACACCGCTTTACATCGCTTCTCAGACAAAAGCCTATATGGGGCTGGTTGCCGCTCACCTGCATCATCAAAAGGTGCTTGACCTGTACGCACCTCTTAGCCAGTTTTGGCCTGCCAGTAGTTTTCCCGAAGGGGTTGATGCCAAACAGTGGCGTTTAATTGATTTGCTCTCTCACCAGGTACCTGTCAGTGCGGATTTTGTAACTGAAATGGAAGCCTATATGACGGAAGTGGCGGTCGATGACTATCCGTGGCTTGTCAAACGGTATGGCAAAAAACGCGATGAAGGATTTGAGTATGACAACCTTGGTTACAATATTTACGGGGCAATCTTACAACAGGTAACTGGTCGCAGCTGGCAGGACTGGCTCGCAACGGTACTGTTTAAGCCATTTAACATGCCGCACAGTTCAGCCCGTACATCAGACTTTGCGGCTGACGAAGTTGCCTGGAACCATATCTGGCAGGGAAGTGAAGCGGGGTGGACACCGGTTCCGCCAAAAACCGATGCAATGATGCACTCTGCAGGTGGCATAGTCACTTCTACCTCAGACATAACAAAATGGCTGCAACTGAATTTGTCTGCGGGTCAGGGCAGTATTTCTGCCGCTGATCTGGCGCTGTCACACAAGCAGGCGGTTGCGCTTGATCCACAAGCGCGTAATGTTTACCGGATCCCCTGTCATGGTTATTCACTTGGATGGAATATCTGCACCTTTAAAGGTTACTCTGTGCTGATCCATGGGGGTGGCTATACCGGCTCACGTTCTTTGATGGCCATTGTGCCAGAGCTAAAAATAGGGCTGGCGACTTTTTCGAACTCAGACAATATGACGGGCCGTTATACCATTCAGACGATTAAGCAGTATTTGTTGTATTTGCTGGATGCACCTGAATATAAAACCGCAGAGCGGGAAAACCTGAGCACCTATCAGGACAAAGTTGCCAAACTGCTTAATCGACGTCAACAACGCCTGAATGAGGCCGAGCAAGCTGATCACTGGCAGCAGTGGCGTTATACGCCTTCAAAAAAAGAGCTAGCAAACTATGCCGGGCACTATCGCGGCGACAATACCTATCTGGATCTGACACTGACAGTAAACAAGGACCACCTGAGCGGGCACAGTTTTGACTATCGCTTTACGCTCAAGCCAGCTACTCAATCTCGGTTTGCGCTCTACGATGTGCCGTTTGCTCAACCTCAGCCTGTCGAATTTAAACTGAATGAAGAAGGGAAACCTGTCAGCCTGGAATGGGCTGGTCGGGTTTATCAGCGTCAGTAGTCAAAACGAGCGTGTTGCGGTTCGGTGTCACAGTGGTTGACCCTGTTGTGTACTATCGTGACTGTAGTTATTTTGAGTACTTAAAATGCCGCAAAACCTCTACAGTTAAGTGATATTAGGCGGCAGTCTTGTTGATTGCCGCTCGCTCCATCCTTAATTTGATTACCACTCAAAATAAAGAGAAACGGCGACTGATTTCGAATATCCTCATCGCAGCAGCGTGATTAAATGGTGCAGTCGTGGTTGTAAATCACCGTAAATATCGGGGTCAGTATTAAATTCGTCCAGCCTGTTCGAGATAAAAAGCAACGCCTCTCTACTTTGGTGTAAGAGTTCTATTGTGTTGACTGTTTCGTCACTTAGCTTGCCTTCCAATAAGGACAGAAAACAATCGGCTATTGCCGATTTATCGAATTCGTCGTGCCTGCACGTAACGATAAAGCGAACAAAATAGGGAAAACAGGCCATCAGTAAATTGGCCGGCATAAACCTGAGTTCATCTGCACGCTCAATAAAATTGATTTTAAAGCGCTTCAGTATCTCTTGCTCTGACTGGTTAAAGAACACCGATTTGGCATAGATTAAATCAGGATCTGCTTCACTTTGCCCAATTGCCTCATCCCACTGGTTTTCAGATATATTGACTGACATGTCGTATTAGTCCTGACTGGATACGCAGGCCCATTACCGGTGCCCTGCAAAAGTGTTTCTATATTAGTTCCATAAGAAGTCAGAACCAAGACCTTTTACTCAACTTACTATTACCGACTCAAAGGAGTTCTTTGGGGCGGTTAGTCAACCTGTATGAAGCGTTGCAGTCGGGTTTATAAATGGTGTGGTTATCTACAGCGTGACTATACTTTATCCGTCCAATGACAGGAGAAAAGGAATATGAAGATACTCAGCGGGCCTATGCTCAGGCGTTTAGAGTCTAACTGTGCTTATATCTGGCTGGTGATCCAGGAGGAGTTTGATGATGCATTCCAGGGGAAATTTGACGTTGCATTACTCAGTGCACAAACCTGGCTGGGGCGCGAACAGCTATCTGGTGACAGCGAGTGCATCGATATAAAGCTGGCAGAGTCACTACACGCCGTGATGGTGTGCCTGAAAGCGCCAGCAAGCGGCTGGCCAGAGGCTAAATCCGTGGGATATGACCTGTGTTATGGTCAGCAAAGCTTGTTTCAGCCAGTCTATTTTTACGGGCCTTTACCTCTGTATCATGATGAAGCGTATCCCAGCTTTCGATATTATCCGGAGAGCACGAAAATAATGAGTGCATCTTGCCGCAAGCCCCATGGCGCAAAGCAGGATGCGCTGGCGGCGTATGACCGTAAAATCGAACAGTCTGGATCCTTGAATAAGCTTCCCGATGTGTTGTTTCTTACCGGCGATCAGATCTACGCCGACGATGTGGAACCGCAGGTTGCAAAGCTGATCTATCAGTATGCCAGCGAGCTCTTCCCAGATGAAGCGTTGGCGGGCAATCCATACAGCGGGCACTCACTGGACTCGATTGGCTGGCGTAACCGTCACTCTTTGCTGAATGAGTACAGTGGTTTTTACACGAGTGAAGGGGAATATCACTTACTCGGCTTTCGCGAGTATCTGACTATGTATCTGCTGGCGTGGGGCGGGCTGTACCATGACCTGCCTAAGCCCGAGCGCCCATTGCTCACTTGGTTTAACGGTAAGAAGCAGCTCAAAAAGTACCGTGCGATGTGGCGTAGCTATTACAAGGCGAGAAATTTTTTAGCTCAAAGCTGGCGAATCAGGCGCTTATTGGCGCATGTGCCCACTTATATGATGTTTGACGATCATGAAGTGACCGATGACTGGAATCTCAGTGCAGAGATTCAGACCCTGCTCAGCAAAAGGGGAAGTTTGGGTCAGCAGGTGGTAACCAACGCACTGGCGGCATTTACTCTTTGCCAGGCCTGGGGCAATGCACCGGAGCAGTACACTAAGTTTATTAAATGCGTGTTGCCCAACTTTATTGGCGGGCTGACAGTGTATAACGCTCGCCAGTACCAAGATACTTTTGACAAGCTGAATGGGCAGAATTTTACGACATTAAGTGCCACTAATCCGCCAGCAATACTACTCGATACTCGCACGCAGAGAGGCTTTCGGCCCGGAAAAACTTTTACTCCTTTACTAATGAATAACAAAGCACTCAGGCAGATGCGGGCGCTGCTGGCCACTCTGGAGCCTACCCCCAGGGAGCTGATAGTGGTGTCTCCAGCACCGGTTTATGGTTTTAGAAAAGTGGAAAAATTTCAATTGAGTATCCCTAGGGCATTAAAGTGTTGGGGTGCTACGCGTGCGGATGCTGAATGTTGGATCAGCGATACGGAGCAAATGAATAAGTTTCGACGTACTTTGCTTGAGTTACCCGAGCTTCATAATTGCTACATTCTATCCGGCGATGTGCACTACGGGTATTGTCGTCGTGAACAGTTAGTTCATCCACTCAACGCGCACAACGTCGAGTTTTGGCAACTGACCAGCAGCTCAGTGTCGAATGTGCCAAAAGGGAATCTTGCGATCCTTCTGAACTGTCTTCATTACATTACGCTACGTTACCGCCCTTTTATACGGAAGAACTCTCATTATCTGCTACCGTCAAACGTGCAAGGGCGGTTTCTGACTGGTCACCTTAACCTGGGTCTTCTTGAGTTAGGTCCGCTTGACGACTCAGGTGAACAAACGCGGAATTATGTCCTATCCGTATTGCAACCGAATGGCAAATGGCACGACTGGCACTATGACCTGCAAAATCCGACTCTGCTGACGCAAGCTCCAGTGAGAGATTGACTAAGCAGGCTAAAGCACAGACACTCAGGTTTTAGGCTTATTTTTAGGGAGAATCGATGGCATCACGTGGCACACTCTATTATTTATGCGGCAAAATGGGGGCGGGCAAATCCACTCTGTCGCGTAAGCTGGCTCAGGAACATCAGGCGGTGGTGCTGTCAGAGGATGACTGGCTGGCAGCGCATTACCCGGGCCAAATCCAAACCTTCGATGATTACATCGAGAAATCTCGGCTAATCAAACCTTTTATTAAAGCGCATGTGCAAAGCTTGTTGCAGCTGGGGCTGAATGTGGTGATGGATTTTCCGGCTAACACCCGCCGACAGCGTGTCTGGTTTGTGGAGCTGAGCGAAGCGGTACAGGCCAAACATCAACTTTACTATCTGGATGTCGGTGATACACAATGTCTGGCGCAGCTGGCAAAGCGTCGTGTTGAACAGCCTGCGCGGGCACACTTTGATAATGAGGCGGTTTTTTATCAGGTGAGCCAGTATTTTGAGCCACCTGAGGAAAGTGAAAACCTGACTTTAGTGCAGGTAACGGACGTCAGCGGCTCAGGCGTCCAGTGAGGATGTCAGCTGTTGCTCAAGTGTCGTCAAAGTCTCACCTGCGCCATCAAAATCAAAATCCTCAATCTGGTTAAAGAGTTGCTCAGCGAGGGGCTGCTGGAGTGTACCGCTTAGCGCCTCCAGTAATGTATCAGCCTGGTCACTGGCATCCATATCCGAATCACTGATCAGGACTTTGAGCTGTGCAAGTAGGGCCGTTATATCAATGTCCTTATGTGCGTTTGCTGAGTGACTTGTTTCGTTGCTATGTTCAGTGGTTTCGTGCTTATTCAGTGCCAGCGAAATTGCATCAATCAGCGCATTCAGGCTGGTTAGCAATTCGTCCATTATGGTCTGTATCGGTGCATTGTTGGCACAGGCTGATTCTAACTCACCAGCCTGTTGGGCCACCAAAACAGCCCCGATATTACCGGCGCTGCCTTTGAGTGTATGGGCACACCGCATTGGGCCCTGTGGATCTGTGTCGGTATGTGCCTGGGCCTCGGCAAAGGCCTGCTCGAATTGCGCCTGTTTCTCACAAAACCGCCTAAGCAGCTTTTTGTACAGGGCGGTATCGCCTTCGCTGATGGCGAGCCCCGCCTGGATATCCAGCCCGGCTATCGCAGCTAAGTCCTCTGATGTATCCGTTGATGCTGGCAATGGCCGTTCGCTGGCGGCGGACAGATCCGCTGGCTGACTCGGGACGACCCAGCGAGCGAGCGTAGCAAACATTTTGCGCGGGTTCAGGGGTTTTTCAATAATGTCATTCATGCCGCATTCCAGCGCTTTTTGACGGTTATCCAGCATCACGCTGGCGGTCATAGCGATGACCGGCAGGTCCTGCCACCTGGGTTGCTGGCGGATGGCTTCGGTTGCGCTGTAACCGTCCATCACCGGCATCTGGCAGTCCATCAGTACGCCATCGTAGTGGCGCTGTTGCAGCATCTCCAGTGCCTGCTGACCCTGTTCGGCTACATCGACCCGAATGCCGTTTTTCTCCAGTAAGGCAATGGCCAGCTCCTGGTTCAGGTCATTGTCTTCAACCAGCAGTAAATGCGCACCGGCGACCGCGTGAGACGGTTCCTCGGTATTCGTCTCGCTGTGTTCACCGATATTTGGGTCGCCAAACAGGCTGAGCAGACAGGCAGCAAGTGGCTTGGGGAAAACCGGTTTACTAAGGGTATAGCTGACATCGGCTTCTGCGCTGTCGCCGCTATGGTTTAGCAGCACGACGGGCAGCGTTGCACGCAGTGAGTCGGGTAAGATAGTCAGGCAGCGACTGTCTGCCAGAATACACTGGGCACTTTTGATGGCTGGCGAATCCGGGTCAAAGGCGTCCCGGCCAATGACCTCGGCGCTGACTCCAAAAACATGCAGGTAGCGTTTGAGCGTGCTTGCGGCATACTGGTTGTCATCGAGGATCACCGCATGTTGCACCGATAGTTCAGGTAAACAGGTATCGCTGTTGTCACACAATTTCACAACAATATCAAAGGCAAAGGTACTGCCTTCACCGGCAATACTCTGGCAGCTGATCTGGCCACCCATCAGCTCCACCAGTTTTTTGCAAATGGCCAGCCCCAGACCGGTACCGCCGTACTTGCGGGTTGTTGAGGTATCTGCCTGGCTGAAAGATTTAAAGAGCTTTTGTTGCTGCTCCTCGGTCATGCCAATGCCGGTGTCTATGACCGCAAACGCCAGCGTCTCTTTGTCGCCCGCCTGTGGTGACACATCAATGATCACATCGCCGCCCTGGTCCGTAAACTTAATCGCATTACTGCCCAGGTTTAGTAGCACCTGTGAGATCCGCAGCGGATCGCCTGTCAGGCGCGCCGGGATCCCCGGGTCCAGCATCACACACAGCTCTATGTCTTTTTCCCGAGCTTTAATGGTTAGCAGGTCAATGCTCTGAGTCAGGGTTTCTTCCAGATCAAACTCAATGGCTTCAATATCGAGCCGGCCCGCCTCAATTTTAGAAAAATCGAGAATGTCATTGATGATCCCAAGGAGCGACTCGGCACTGCGATTGATTTTCTCCACATAATTGCGCTGCTGACGGTTCAGGGCGGTTTGCAGGGCCAAATAGCTCATGCCGATGATGGCGTTCATGGGGGTGCGAATTTCATGAGACATATTGGATAAAAAATCGGACTTGGCCTGGGTGGCGCTTTCTGCTCTATCTTTGGCTTTTTGCAGTGCCACCTGTAGCGCTTTGGCGTCGCTGATATCCATATGAATACCAAACACTTCCTTGCCTCCCGGACCATGTTTGGCAACCACGCTGCGGCCAATACTGAGGATCCATTTCCAGCTGCCATCGGCACATTTCATACGCATTTCATGGCGAAAGGTATCGCTGTCACCACGCGCATGGGCCAGTAAGGCATCTTCGGTTGCACTCAGGTCTTCCGGGTGAATGAGCTGATGCCAGCGGGCAATACTCGGGCCGTATCTTTGCTCCAGCTCGTCGCACTGATAGCCCAGCATTTCTGACCATACATCGTTGGTGATCAGCTGGCCACTGCTGATATCCCACTCCCAGGTACCGGCATTAGCCCCCGACATGGCCAGCTCCAGCCGTTGCTCCGCCTCCTTGAGTTCACCATAAGACAAGGTATTGGCCAAAGCCACCGCCAAGTGATTGGCGACAACCCGTAAGATTGCGCGCTGAGCCCGGGTCAGCGCGTGCTCATGGTTAAATTGCAGGGTAAATACGCCCAGCACTTCGCCGTCGACCACCAGCGGGGCACAAAACACACTTTGCGTGGCCGCGCCGTGCAGGTTATCGGCGGCATCTAATGCCAGTTTCTGCCAGTCCTGCTGACAGGCGGCATATACGGGGGTGGCTTCTTTGACACAGTACACATCTGCACCCCGGCTGGTGCTCAGTTTGCTGATCAGCGCTGCAAACGGCTTATCATCCTGTACGGCATAGATGTAGTCTATGTACTGCTGCTCGCGATGATAAATACCCACCGCACAAAACTCGCAGGGCAGGGTTTGTTTGAGGTGCTGATAAATGGTTTCACAAATAACTTTCATATCGTAGGTGGCTGCCACTTCTTTACCCACTTCGCCCAGTACCACCAGCTCCTGAGTACGCTGCGCTACTTTTTGTTCCAGCTTTAAACTGGCCAGACGCAGCCTGCGCTCTCTGATATGTACAATGGTAACAATTGCAATGATAAGGGCCGCGGGTAATAGAATCTTAAACCACAGGGTTTCATACCAGGCGGGCAGAGAAATGATCGGCAAGCCAATCGGTGTATCATTCCACACACCATGGTTATTGCTGCCCAGTACTTGCAGCACATACTCGCCCGGTGGCAATGAGCGGTAACTGGCGCGGGGCGTGTCCGTGATTGCACTCCAGTCGGCATCGTGCCCCAGCAACTTGTAGCGATAGCGATTATCTTCCGTGGCATGATAATCCAGGGCGGCAAAATAGACTGCCAGGTTTCTGTCTCTGTGGGTAAACTCAATGCCGTTATCAAGCTTGTCTATACGCATCCCATCGCGCTCGGCATAGGTGAAAACCAGAGGCGGCGCAGAGATATTGACGTAAACCGTCAGCGGATTAAACCCGGTGATGCCATCTATGCTGCCAAACAGAATCTGTTCATCATAGGTCACAAAAGAGCGTGCCAGAAAGTGGTTATTCCCCAGTCCGTCGTGGGTGGTAAACTGATGAAAAATACCACTGAGCGGGTCGAGCTGAAACACGCCCCCCGAGGTGGCCAGCCATAATAATCCCAGCTCGTCGGCTACGATGGATTTAACGGCAAAGTTGGCTTGTGAGGTGGTGTTATTAAACCGCACAAAGCGCTTCTCATCCAGTGCATAGCGAGTCACGCCATTATTGCTGGCAAACCACAGGTAGCGGCCGCTCTGAATACCCTGATTGATATGACGGCCATCCAGGCTGGTGGCGGTATTGTCGGGCAGATAGTGCTGTGTTTGGGTTAAATCCGGGCTAAGACGAAACAGACCGTCCCCGTCGCTGCCTATCCAGACTTGCTTATCACTGTCGAGCAGTATAAAAGTCGGATCGGTATTGGGCACAAAGTGCTGAACTTCACCGCTTGGCGGATGCCAGCGTGTGACCCTGCGCTCACCTGCAACGATTAGCCAAACCCACCCCTGTGCATCAAAATTAACATAATCGACGGGGGAGCCGTCCCGCACGCCTTCAGGCATAAAGGGTGTTAAAGTGCGGTTTAGCTCATCAACCTTAAACAGCCCAAAATTAGTCCCTGCATAGAGCTGGCCATCGGCATCCCGGTTTAGGTGATGCACTCTGAGCCGGTAGTCACCGGTTAGCTCCTCGGGTGAAGCGAACGGAATAAATTGTCCGTGACCATCGAAATGCACCAGGCCCCGACCGGTGCCAAGCCACACGCCACCTTCAATGGCCCTTGCCATACTCAGCACCTGATTAAATAACCCGGAGAGCTGCTGATCTTCTAAAAAGTGGTGCCAGGCTTTAAAGGCAGGTGGGTGGGGAAAGACTTTAATAACACCGGAGTAGCGCGTTGCCGCCCACATCAGCCCGGTCTGATCAATCAGCACCTGGCGAACATCGCGGTTTTGCAGTAACGCCAGCTTGCCGTCCTGTGCCGTGGGAATAAACTTCTCCTGCAAAGGAGAGAAGCGGTAGATACCGGCAAAGGTCGACAGCAGGATATCGCCCTGATGGTGCAGCAGGCTGGATACACTGGGCAGGCTCTGTTGATTGAGCTGATAGGTATGAAAACGCTGAGTATCTGGATCAAATCGGCCAAAGCTGGTGCGGGTGGCCACCCAGAGTCGGCCATCGGCGGCAACGGAGACCTGCCGGACTTCCGGGTGGTCGAGCGATTGTGGCGCAACCTTAAATGCACTGAACTGGCCATTTTGGCGGTCAAGCCGGTAGAGCCCATCTGAGGTGGCACACCAGATATTGCCCGCTTGGTCTTCGGCAATACTCCACACCCGGTTGTTGCCCAGGCTGGTGGGGTTACTCGGGTCGTGGGTAAAACGCTTGAATCCGCTGCCATCGGCTTTGAGACGGTTGAGCCCGCCGCCATTGGTGCCAACCCAGAGGCTGCCATCCTCGCTTTCGAACAGCGCCTGTACTTTGTCCGCCCCCAGCGACTGCGCATTTGCCGGGTCATGACGAAAATGCTGAAACCCTTGCTGAGCGCCCAAGAACAGGTTCAGGCCACCGCCCCAGGTACCGGCCCACAACCGGCCACGAGTGTCGAACAGCAATACACTGACACTGTCGGCAGACAGCGAGCTGGGATCGCCTGGAATGTGCCTGAAATTACTAAACTGATAGCCATCGTAGCGTTTTATGCCATCGGCACTGCCAAACCACATAAAGCCCTGCTGATCTTTGCTGACGGCATAGATTTGCGGGGTATTCAGGCCGTTATAGGTGGCGATATTTTCAATTTTTAGCGTGGTGGCCAGCACTTTTTGTGTCAATACAGCACATAACAGCCATATCACCGCTAAACTAACAGTGAGTGCTAAACCCCGGCGCCGTGGTCGGGTTGTGCATGAGACAGAGATAACTGGCATAACGTTGGCCTGTTGCGGGTTTATTGATTCGTTGTACAAAGGTTAGACAGATATTAGAAACCTGTGCACAATAACAGCAAATAAATTTTCCGGCGCTGTAACCCCTTAACTGTGCCAGGTCCGATTTTGGGACGGCTGGCTTTAGGAGATAAGAATGGACAATGGCAGTGCAGTAACCACTATGACTATCCTGGTTGTTGAACCGCACGAGACCATACGCTCCATGGTGGCCAATATCGTCACCGGCCTTGGACGAGTTAATGTGTTGCAAAGCCCCAATGGTGCCGACGCCCTCGATAAGCTGCAATATCAGGACATCCACCTCATAATTGCCGACTGGATGCTGCCCAAGCTGGCGGGTATCGACTTGTTAAAAGAAGTGCGAAAGAATCCGCGCACGGCGGCTATCCCGTTTGTAATGACCGCTACGTCCATACAGCAATCTCAGGTCCTGCAGGCCATTAAATGTGGTGTGTCTGAATATGTGGTTAAGCCGTTTTCCAGCAAAATTATGCTGGAACGCCTGCGCCGTGCGCTCAACAAACCGGTCAGGCCATACCACGGCGAAGTGGCTGAAGAAGAAGCGGTGGTGGAGCAGCCTATTCAGGTGCTGGTGGTCGATGATGTGGCAGACAACATCAAGATCATCGGTGATGTGCTGCGCAAGGAATATAAGGTGAAAGCGGCGCTAAGCGGTGCCAAGGCATTGCAGATCTGCGCCGCAGAGCCGCAACCCGATCTGGTCCTGCTGGATATCATGATGCCAGGCATGGACGGGCTGGAAGTCTGCCGGCGCCTTAAAGATGACCCCCACACCCAGCATATTACGGTGATTTTTTTAACGGCGCTGGAGCAAACGGAGCACGTAGTGCGAGGGTTAGAACTTGGGGCGGTCGACTATATAACTAAACCTGCTAACCCGTCGGTGGTTAAATCGCGGGTGCGTGCGCATTGCCGCAACATTGAATCGAATCGCCTGATGCGTGCGCAGATAGATGCCATGATCGACAATGCCAGATTACGCGACGAATTTGACAGCCTTACGCAGACTAACCTGGCAAAACCGGTGTCGGACATTCGCAGCTCAACGGCGCTGCTGGCACGGAACATAAAAGAACCGGAGCGGGCCCGGCGTTATCTCAGTTTTATCCAGCACAGCTGTTTGCGGCTTCAGCATGCCATGGACAGTATGTCGGCCATGGCGAAAATCGAAGCGAATGAGTATCAGCTAAATCCCGTCAGCCACCCGATACACAAAATCATAGAAGCCGTGCTGGAAGATTTGGCCCCTCTGATTGAAGCCTCAAAAATTCAGCTGCGCACTGTGGTCTCTAAAGATTTGTTGTTTTTTGGTGAACCGGCCTTGTGTTACACCTTATTCCATAACCTTATCAGCAATGCGCTGGAAGCGGTTAAGACCAAGCCCCTGGTGACCATCAGTGCGCAGCCTGCGGAGCAACAGCTGACGGTGATCATTCAAAACCCCGATCCGGTGCCGGACGGTGTCAGAACCCGTTTTTTCGATAAGTTTGTGACTTTTGGTAAGCCTGAGCGCGCTGGTGTTGGTACCTACACTGCCAAATTGCTCACAGAAGCGCAGCAGGGACAGATAGATTTTAATACCGACGAGCAGCGCGGCACTGAGGTCACGGTCAGTCTGCCGTTAGGAGAAAAAGCCAGTTAGCCTGCCGGGTAGCCTCTGCGTCCGACAGGCTGGCATCAGCGCTTAACTGCGAAATTGCGTGCGGTAATTCTCTACCCATAATTTGGTCGCGCCACATACCGCCGCCGGCATCACAATCAGATTTATAATCGGAATGCTGGTCAGCACCATGACGGCAAATCCAAAGCCATAGGACAGCCCCTGGTGTGCTTTTAAGGTGTCTTTCATCTCTTTAAAAGAGATTTTGTGGTTATCAAAGGGGTAGTCGTTATACTGCACGTTGTACATCCAGCATGAAAACAACACCCAGAGTATCTGGCCAATGAAAGGCAGCATCCACAGCAGGATGAAAAAACCTATGGCGCGTGGCAGATAGTAAACCAGCTTGCTCCATTCGCGGCCCAGCATACGGGGCACATCTTTCACCAAATCGGCAAAGCTATCGTCGTTAATTGGCTGTCCGGTCAGATGCAGTTCAACTTTTTCAGATAACAAGCCATTGAATGGTGCCGCAATAAAGTTGGTGATCACCGTAAACACCATGCTGTAACTGAATAAAATCACTAAAATGGCAATGGGCCACATTAACCATTCCAGCCAGCTGAGCCAGTCCGGCAGCAGGCCATTCAGGTAGGCAAAGCCCTGTGTCAGCCAGTCATACAGGAAAAATAACGAGCCGCCAAATAGCAACACATTGATAAGCAGTGGAATAAACACAAAGCGTTTTAGTCCTTTCTGGCTTAACAGTGAAAAGCCAGCGACAAAATACTCCATACCTTTGGTCAGTTGCATTGAAATACCTCTGTACTGAAAGTTCTGTCCTCATTATAAAACTGCGCAACACAAAAAGGGCAGTCTAATCAGTAACAAATTGTACATACCATGCCATCTTATTGTGTTTTCGACGGTTTCCTAACTGGCGGGCATAACACACCCGTTATGGGCTAAAGCAAGGGAAAATTAATTTTCAGATTATTGCACTTTGTTGGTTGAAACCACACCAGCTTGCCTATACATTGAAAATATCGACTTCGGGAGTTTGTTCATGCAATCGCGTTACTGGGTTTTAGTATTGTGCCTGATGGTGTCACTGACTGTGAACGCCAGCTGCGGCAATGTGTCAGTACAGACCACGCAATTGAGCCAATTTCTGATCGACAACGATGACGATGATAACGGTAAACTCGACAGCGATCCGGTCATTGTTTTATACAGTGTGCACGATGAAGCCACAGCGCTGCCTTTGTGTTTGCGCACCGAAGCTTGTATCCATTATCCCACTCTTACCTATTACCAGCAGGGGATCCGTGCCCCGCCTGCTTTGTCTTAAGTCCACTTTAAAACTTAAATCTATATTTTTGTGTGCCTGTCATTTTAAGGCGGCGCGCGTTGTGTGCTTAAAGTCATGGCGAGTCTTGATACAGGCTAACCACTGACGCGACTCTGAAGTAGAGGTGCAATATGAATACGTTTAACCGACTGAATACGCTGGATGTAACCACCGAGCTGGCCGTGCAGGCTAATCCCTTGTCCATCACTGGTGATAACGACGGGCTTGATCGCCTGACGGTTTCAGCACAAAAGTATATGCATAATCTGGATGGTCAGACTGCCATTTACCTGGACCCGGACACCAGCATTGACGACGCCACGCTGGTGCTAAATAAAACCCATGTAGCGTCTATGTTTGTGGCACAAAAAGGGCAGTTACAGGGGATCATCTCTCAGGCCCGGCTTGGCAGCCGACATATATTAAAAGAAGCACAGTTACGTGGATGTCAGCGTAATGAGCTGGTGGTGAGCGATGTGATGTTGCCGTTGCAAACCCTCAAGCAGGTCAATCTGAACAAATTACGTGATGCAAGCGCCGGGGATGTGCTGGTGACCATGGAATCGCATGGTCTGGACTATCTGCTGGTGACTGAGCCGGAAACCAACCAGATCTGCGGGTATTTTGATTTGGTCGAGCTGATTAAAGTAGGCGGTCGTCCGGTAAATCAGCTGCGCCCCGCCGAGCATTTTAACGACATTGTGGTGTCTGTATTGCACCACGCAGAGCGCTGATCTCCATTGGGAGCGTACTGCCCAACCAATTTATTTCCTAAAGTTAATGTAAATTAACGCCAAGGCACCTGAGGGTGCCTTTTTTATAGCTGGCTCGCTCTATTATTCAGGAAATTTTACGCCATGGCGCTTGGCATACCAGTAGCATAAGGGCAGCTCAATCAGTGTAAAGGTAATGATCGTAAACCAGGCCCAGTTAACCTCAAACAAGATCAAAGAAAAAGCCAATCCTGAACCATAGTAGACCGAACCAACTATCGCGAGTGACACTAAGGTGGCGATCAGATCCTGAATGGATACTTTTTTCAGGTCACTGCCAGCGTAACGCGGGTAAATGACAAAATAGGCCAAACATAAAATAATGACGTTGAGCAGGGTAACCTTAAGTTCAATGGACATAAATACAGCTTATAGATACGAATGAGTGGCTATTTTACGGCCCGCACAGGGACTTTGGCAAGCAAGCGGGGGGTTGGCGCTGCCTTTTCCCTGCCATTGCGGTTATACTTTGCAGGTAAACCAATGAGGTAGGTATGCTGTCGAAAAATCAACAAAAGCTGCTCCGTGCGCTGGCGCAAAAAAAATATCGTAAACAATATGGCCAATACCTGGTACAGGGTGCCAAAAATGTGCAGGAGCTGCTGAGTGCGGGCAAGCCGGTGAAACAGATCTTTGCCACTGCCGAGTTTATTGCCGACCATCAGTTGCTGTTGAATACTCATGAAGTAGTGACGTGTGATGAGGCCGAGCTGAGTAAAGTCAGTACTCTGGTAAGCAACAATGCGGCCATTGCCATTGCTGAGACAGAGCCGCAAGCTGAGCTGAATACACAAGGGCTGGTCCTGGCGCTGGACGGCGTATCCGATCCTGGCAACCTGGGCACCATTATTCGCGTTGCGGATTGGTATGGTTTGCGCCAGATTGTGCTTAGCGAACACTGTGCCGACCACCTTAATCCCAAAGTGATCAGTGCAACTATGGGCTCTTTTGCCCGGGTTGATGTGATCAGAACCGATCTATGCGCGCTGCTAAAAACCTATGATGGGCCGATTTATGGGGCTTTCCTGGAAGGTCAAAGCGTGCATACTACGTCGTTTACAGCGCAAGGTATTTTGGTGATGGGCAGCGAATCGCATGGGATCAGTGATGCGGTGGCACAGCATATCAACCAGCCTGTCACCATTCCGGCATTTGGTGGCGCGGAGTCGCTGAATGTGGCGATGGCCACGGGGATCATCCTCGATAACATCAAGCGCCACGGTTAAGGTGGTGGCTTTGAATCTGTGTGATTGCACTTAAGCTTTTGTTTCTATGCGCCTGAGTAGCATTAAACTGGCCGGCTTTAAATCTTTTGTCGAGCCCACCAAAATTCCTTTCCCGGAGCCGATGACCTGTGTTGTCGGTCCCAACGGGTGTGGCAAATCTAACGTGATTGATGCGGTGCGCTGGGTATTGGGTGAAAGCTCCGCCAAAAACCTCCGTGGCGATGCCATGACCGACGTGATCTTCAATGGGTCAACCCACCGTAAACCTGTCTCTCAGGCTTCCGTTGAGCTGCTGTTCGATAACACCGAGGGGCGTTTGCCAGGCTCTATGGCCGACCGTACCCAGGTCGCAATTAAGCGTCTGGTGACTCGGGATGGCCAGTCGCTGTACTTTCTCAACGGCAGTAAATGCCGCAAACGTGACATCACCGATATTTTTCTTGGCACCGGTCTTGGCCCACGCAGTTATGCCATCATAGAGCAGGGGATGATCTCGCGACTGATTGAGAGCAAACCGCAGGAGCTGCGTATTTTTTTGGAAGAAGCCGCGGGGGTGTCCAAGTATAAAGAGCGTCGCCGGGAAACCCAGACGCGGATCAAAAGCACCCGGGAGAACCTGGAACGATTGCTGGATATGCGTCAGGAGCTGCAAAACCAGCTCGACAGGCTGGCCAAACAGGCCGACGCCGCGCGCCAGTACCGAGACCTCAAGGCGCAGGAGCGTACCCTGAAAGGCCAGCTGGCGGTGTTAAAGTGGCAGGAATTACATGCCAAACAACAGGAAAAAACCACTCAGATCACTAAGCTGAACGAGCAGCTGACCTTTTTAGAGCAGGCGCACGGCGGACACGACGATGTGCTGGCGAGCTTTGAGCAGCAGGTGACCCACTTCAGTGATGCGCAGGCAGCATTACAACAGCAGCTACACAGTACACAAACCCAGTTAACCCGCATTGAACAACAAAAGATCCACCTGAGTGAAAAACGTCGTGAACTGGCAGATAAACACACCCAGTTGAATGAAGAAATTGCGCAGGCTCAGGCGCTTTATGAACAACAACAGCAGCATTGTGCAGAGCTCGATGAGCAGTGTGAAGCGCATCAGGAGGCCTCTGAGATCAGTGCTGAAAAGCTCGCTGAAGCTGAGTTACTCATAGATGAAAAAATGCAGCAGCTACAAGCACATGAAGCAAGCTGCCAGGCGGCGCAACAGGCGTTGGAGAAAGCACGCCAGCATACTCAGCAGTGCCAGCTGGCGCTGCAGCGCCTGACTCAACAACAACAGCATCAGCGCCAGCGGCAGGCGCAACTGGTACAGCAACAAGCCCAGCACAGTGCGCAAAACCCGGCTGAGACGCTCGCCGAGCAACAAAAGGCGCACCAGGAGCTGGTGCATGCAATGGCCATCTCACAACAAGAAAACCAGCGACTGGGCGCAGAACTGCAACGCCTGAACGAAGCCAGAACGGCACTACAGAATCAACGTCAGGCGCAACAAGTCAGGCTCGGGCAGGCGCAGGCTCAGGTTCAGGCGCTGGAAAAACTTACCCGTGCCCAGCAAGGAGACAGCCAGGATGCGCCAGGCGAGCCACTGCTTAGTGTACTGAGAGCTGAACCGGGGCTTGAAGCGATTGTAGAGCGTGCCATGTTCGGGCTGGGGTCATTGCGGATCACTGAACAAGACTGCGCCAGCCGTATCTGGCCAGCGCCTGAGGGCGAAAAAACGCCGGGCAGCGTGGCAACGCTTGTGCAGTCCGAAATTTATCCGGACTTTCTCAATCAGATTGAATGGCTGGGACAGGCTCGCCATTTTAGCGCCCGTGGTGCGTTTTTTGCAGCAATCGACGACGAAGGCACCCTGTATGGCGGCAACTGGCAGGCGCAGGAGGAAGATACACAGTCGGGGAGCCTGCTTGCCCATTACAGTGAGCTTCGGGCTCACAAGGCTGCATTGCCGGAAATTGAAGCGCAGCTGAGTGAGCTGGAAGCATCACTGACGCCTCTGGAGAGCGCTGTGACAACGTGCTCACAACAGCTCGAAGCGAATAAGCAAGCAATCCATGAGGCGGCCAAGCAGGTGGCCAGCAGCCAGACCCGGGTCGATATGTTGCTCGCTCAGCAAGCCAGCTGGCAGCAACAAAGCAGCCAGCTTGAGCGCAGCCAGCACGAGCTGGACGAGCAGGGCGAATTGCTGGTGGCGCAGCTTGAAGAAAGCGAGCAGGCCCTTTGGCAGGCAGAAGAAGCACAAGAGCAGTTGCAACAGCAAATGAACCAGGCGGGCGAGGCGCTTGAAGCACTCAAGCGGGCACATCAGCAGCAGCAACAGCAGCAGCGTGATATTCAGCAACAGCACCATCAGGCCAAAATGAAACTCCAGCAGGTGCAAAGCGATGCACAGCTGGGTCAGACCAAACTCAGCCATCTGGCGCAAAGTTTGAAGCAGGGCACTGAAGCGCAGGCTCAGGTGCAGCAGCAACTAAACAGCTGCGATGAGCCCGGAGTCGAGCTGGAACAACAGCAAACCGAGCTACTGATCCGTCATACTGAACTGGAGCAGGCTGCAAAGGAAACGGCTGCAAAGCTGAGTGACGCAAAACAGCAGCTCGCCGACAAACAGCTGGCACTCAAAGATGCCCAGGCAAAAAGCACTCAGCTTAAAGAGCAACGCCAGCAGCTCGCACTTCAGGAGCAAAGTCTGATGGTGAAGGCGCAGGCCGCACTTGAACCTTTAGTTGAGCTACGTCAGACACTTAAAGACGTATTAGCGCAGTTACCGGAAGATGCGCAGGCCAGCAGTCATCAGGGCAAGCTGACCCGTATTGGACAGCAGCTGAGTTTGCTCGGTGCAGTTAACCTGGCGGCGATTGAAGAATTTGATGAGGCGCAGCAGCGCAAGCGTTACCTTGATGAGCAGCTGGATGACCTCAGTGCAGCACTGGAAACGCTCGAAGGCGCCATTCGTAAGATTGACCGCGAAACACGCAGCCGCTTTAAAAGCACCTTTGATCAGGTTAATCAGGGGCTGGCAGAGCTGTTTCCCAAAGTATTTGGCGGCGGCAGCGCCTATCTGGAACTGACCAGTGATGACCTGTTGGAGAGTGGGGTAAGCATCATGGCAAGACCACCGGGTAAGAAAAACTCGACAATTCATCTGTTAAGTGGTGGAGAAAAAGCCCTGACCGCATTATCATTGGTATTTTCAATATTTAGACTAAATCCAGCCCCGTTTTGTATGCTGGATGAAGTAGATGCACCGCTGGACGATGCGAACGTTGGACGCTTCTGCCGGCTGGTCGAAGAAATGTCGCAAACGGTGCAGTTTATTTACATCAGCCACAACAAGGTCGCAATGGAAATGGCGGGCCGGCTGACGGGGGTAACCATGGCGGAACCCGGGGTTTCACGTATGGTTGCCGTAGACATAGAACAAGCAGTGCAAATGGCGCATGCATAATAAGTAAAGGTGAGCAATGGCCACAGAATTAAGATGGGCATTAATCGTGATCAGTGCACTGATCATTGGTGGATTATTGATACATGGCTTATGGTCGGTGAGAAAAAAAGAGAACCAGGACACCGATAACCCCGCAGCCAACAAGAAACCCGCAGCCGCGCCTCAGCCGCAGCGCGAGGAAGAGCCACAGCTGGATGAAATGAGCTTTTCTGCCGTCGATGAAGACAAAGAGTCTGCACTGGCCCAAAGCCAAAGCGAAGCGGCAGAAACACCTTCAGATTCTGCTCAGCAACATGAAGAGGCACCGCAGGAGACTGCCTCACAGGAGACAGCGCCGCAGGACTTTATTATTCTGCATATTGAGATGCCGGAAGGCCTGACGATGGCAGGCTCTAAGCTGCTGCCATGTGTATTGAGTCTCGGCTTTAAGTACTCGGACGAAGGCTTTTTCAACCGTCATGTAGAGTCATCCGGCAATGGCCCGGTCTTGTTCCGGTTAGTGAATATGTATAACCCGGGCACGTTCGATATCGATAATATGGAACAGTTCAGCACCGGTGGCGTCAGCCTGTTTATGACGTTGCCGTGCGAAGGCGACAGCATGGCGGCGTTCAATATGCTGCACAGCGCCGCGAAAAAGCTTGCCGATGAATTTGGTGCCAGTGTGCTGGACAGCAGTCGTGAGCCACTCACTGTGAATACCACCCGTGCCTATGTTGAAAAGGTACGCGAATATACCGTTTAAGCGTTGATACTGCCTGCGGGCATAGACGCGACAGAGCCACGGATTTAGGTCCGTGGCTTTTTGTGTTATTAAGAGGTTGTAATGTCAGAAACTATCAGCAAACAAATCAATGAATTAAGACAACAGTTGGAAAGTTATAACTACCAATATTATGTCTTGGATCAGCCCACGGTACCCGATGCCGAATATGACCGGGTAATGCGCGCTCTGATTGAGCTGGAAACCCAGCATCCTGACTATCTAACCCCCGATTCCCCCTCACAAAAAGTGGGTGGTGCTGCGCTGAGCAAATTTGAGCAGGTAACGCATCAGGTGCCTATGTTGTCTCTGGACAATGCATTTGATGAGGCTGAATTCAATGCCTTTAATCGCCGTATCAAAGAGCGCCTGCTACACAACGACGAGCTGGATTTTTGTTGTGAGCCAAAGCTGGATGGTCTGGCCGTGTCGATTCTCTACCGTGATGGGGTGCTGGTTCAGGCCGCAACCCGCGGTGATGGTCAGGTAGGTGAAAATATCACCGAAAACGTGAAAACCATACGTAACATTCCGCTGCGTTTGCGTGGTGACAATATTCCGGCTGAGCTGGAAGTACGTGGCGAAGTCTTTATGGACAAGGCCGGATTTACACGACTGAACGAAACCGCAGCAAAGCGTGATGAAAAAACCTTTGCTAACCCACGCAATGCTGCGGCAGGAAGCCTGCGTCAGCTGGACCCTAAAATAACCGCCAAACGCCCGCTGATGTTTTACGCCTATTCAATGGGCGTGGTGCAGGGCGCTGAGCTGGCTGATACCCATTATGCGCAATTACAGCAGTTAAAAGACTGGGGCTTGCCTATGTGCCCGCAAACAAAGCGGGTAACAGGCGCGAGTGCGGCTTATCAATACTACGAAGCCATTATGGCTGAGCGCGACGCGCTGCCGTATGAAATTGATGGCGTGGTCATCAAGGTTGATAATAAACCGTTTCAGGAGCAGCTAGGTTTTGTAGCGCGTGCACCGCGCTGGGCCATTGCATTTAAATTTCCGGCTCAGGAAGAATTAACGCAGTTACTTGATGTGGAATTTCAGGTGGGCCGCACTGGCGCCATCACGCCGGTTGCGCGGCTGGAGCCAGTGTTTGTTGGCGGCGTGACTGTCTCAAATGCGACTTTGCACAACCGTGACGAAATCGACCGTCTGGGTGTCAAAGTGGGCGATACTGTGATCATCCGACGCGCCGGTGACGTGATCCCGCAGATCACTCAGGTGGTGCTGGAAAAAAGGCCTGAAGATGTCCGCGATATCACTTTCCCGGATACCTGTCCGGTATGTGATTCCCACGTTGAGCGTGTTGAAGGTGAAGCCGTTGCGCGTTGCACCGGTGGTCTGGTGTGCCGTGCACAACGCAAAGAAGCGATAAAGCACTTTGCTTCGCGTAAGGCGCTGGACATCGACGGCCTGGGCGACAAGATTGTTGAGCAACTGGTTGAGCGGGAACTGATCACGACGCCTGCTGAACTGTTTACCCTGCGTCAGGGTCATTTTGAGTCACTGGAACGGATGGGCCCTAAATCGGCCAGGAATCTGGTTGGTGCGCTCGAAGAGGCCAAGCAAACAACGCTGGCCAAGTTTTTATATGCCCTTGGGATCCGCGAAGTGGGTGAAGCCACTGCACAAAATCTGGCAAATCACTATCTGACGCTTGAAAAGGTGATGAATGCCTCCATTGAGAGTCTACAGGAAGTGAGTGATGTGGGTGTTATCGTTGCTCAACATATTCACGCGTTTTTCAGTGAACCACACAATCAAAAAGTGGTGAGTGATTTGCTTGAGCAAGGGTTGCACTGGCCTGAAATTGAGGCAAAAGCAGAAAGTGAACAGCCTCTGGCTGGCCTGACTTACGTGCTGACGGGTACGCTGAGCCAGCTTAACCGCAACGATGCAAAAGCGCGTTTACAGGCACTAGGTGCTAAAGTGTCAGGCAGTGTCTCTAAGAACACACACGCACTGGTGGCAGGCGAAAAAGCGGGGTCTAAGCTAACCAAAGCGCAGGAGCTGGGGATCGATATCCTGGATGAAGCAGCACTGATTGCATTGCTTGACTCACATCAGGGGTAATACCAATTTCACTTAATATTTGTTCAATTGGAAGGAGCAAATAGGGCGCTAACGGTGTTAAAAATCTCTCATTTAGAACAACTAAATAACGAAATTTTTGCCTAGTTATCGACTCTATTTTCTCGCCTCAAAATAGAACACTTAATTAAGCAAATTGGTATAAAAAACAGGCGGGCTGATTAGCCCGTCCTTAAATTAAGAGAAGTAATATGAGTAAGTTGCAGGCGGGATACGGGCCCGAATATTGGGATAAATATGGGGTGTACCGCACGCCTGTCGGCTTCAACCTAACCTTACTGGTGTTGCTTAGGCCGTTGTTTCTGTGGCTGGTTTCAGCCCTGACCTGGCGTCCTGATCTTGATCTCATGTCCTTGTTTTTCCATTCAAAGCAGCATTTTTTTGTGGCGGTGATGATAGCCAGTCTGGCCCTGATCCCGACGGTATTGTTTTCTTTGCGCAGGCCAACCAGCTCACCTAAGTTAGCCCGCTACTGGCGTCATATGCGCTGGCCATTGCTGATAGCCGCCTGTCTGGATCTGGCCTGGCTGGGAATGCAAATTGTTCAGGCACACTATCAATTCTCTTTCTATCTGGCCATTCAGGCTGTACTGGTCTGCTGGGTCATTTTGTATTTGCTCAAAAGCCGATACTTAACGTGTTTTTTTGGGGATTGGCCTGAACCTGAAAATAATTGACTTGACGGTGACAGACAGACAACTAAACATTAGGGCGATCGTGGTTTTCATATTGGCGTAAAAACATCACGCTAGTCTGATCCGGACTGGCTTGAAACACGCTATAACAATAAGACAAGATGCTCGTGTTTGCCAATGTGGAGTAACCTTACATCAACCGGAGAAAGAGACATGTTAACTTGGCGAGATATTCTGCAGTTCGCAGACAACGGCAACCCACAGCCACCCAGGCGGGTTGAAAAAAACCTGATGCAGTGGCAGGCGCTGCTTGAACCTTCCGTATTTCATATCACACGCAATCGGGGCACTGAGCGTCCGTTCAGCTCGCAAAGCTGTAGTGTATTTTCACCGGGTAAATACCACTGTGCCTGCTGTGACCAACTGCTGTTTGATGCCGAGGAAAAATTTGATAGCGGATCTGGTTGGCCCGCATTTACTCAGCCTTATAGCGCAGACTCTGTCGCTTATCGCCTGGACCGCTCCCACGGCATGGACAGAGTTGAAATTGTCTGCAATGTGTGTGATGCCCACCTGGGACATGTGTTTCCGGATGGCCCTAAACCGAGTGGCTTGCGTTATTGTGTGAACGCACTGGCGCTGAACAAGCATGAAGAAGGTACCCATTAAGTTGGCCATACAGGGCTTTCTGTCTGACTAAGGTTTAAAATCCAGCTTCATTTCTGCAAGCTGCGCCTGCAGTTTATCAAAGCGCTCTAGCTGCTCTGGCTCTAGCTGTGCAGCACTGAGTGTTTTATAGCATTTGGCCGCCAGATTGGAATTAAATGTGGTGGCTTTCTTTCCTGTTGCATCGGCAAGGCACTGCAGTAAATTGAGTGCGATACTGGCATTTTTTGGCATGACTCTGAATGCCTGTGTGAAAGCTTCCAGTGCGACGTCCAGTTGCCCTTTTTGAAATTGTTTCACTGCATGGTTATTAAGCTCTTTGGGCCCCATGGTGATATGGCGGCGTTCATCCTGCTGTTGCTGTAACAGATGCATGAAGGCGGGATCATCTTGTTGCTGATGACGTTCACAGTGGGTGATTATCTGGCCAAATAGCGCTTCCGCCTTGTGCTGAAACCCTAATTCATGAAATGCCTTAGCTTTGTCTAACGCTGCATCAACCGAGCGGATCTGAGGTTCATCTTCCAGTTGCTCCATCAGTTGCCGTGCTTTGCTGTGCTCATCTTTAAGATAATGCAGCCGCGCGTTCAGCACATCAATTTGAGTCTGGTTATTCGCATTGGGAAATTGTTTTTTGAGATCGCTCAGGTATTGCTGAGTTTGCCGGGTGAGGCGGGTGATTTGATCGTGTTGATCTGTACTCAGTGCAAAATCAATCCCGGCACGGGCGGCGTTTAAGTAGACCTCAGGGCTGTCGTGCATCGAAAAACGGGCAAAATTGGCGATTTCTTTTTGTGCGTTGTAACTGCACTCATAATCATGGTTAATACGCGCCACTGTACTCAGGGATTTCTGCCTTTCGATGTTCCGTGGCGCAATCTGTGAAGCCTGCACTAATGATACCTGTGCTTCTTCAAATTGATTCAGCTTTAGCGCCAGGCGAGACAATAAATCCAAAGCAGCCAGGCGAGTTTCGCTTTTTTCGATCAAGGATTTGAGCATCTTCTGCGCGATCATGTCTTCGTTATTGGCGATCAAGGTTTCAACCAGGCCGAGCTTGGCCCAGGTAAATTTTTGCAGCTCAAGCATGGAACGGTAGAACTGTTTCGCTTCATCATAGTGCTTGAGCTGAAAGAGGGTCTCGCCTTTAAGCTTGAGCAATATCGGGCTGTAAGCGTGCTCACCGCTCTCAAGCTCTGAGTTAATTAGTTTGAGTGCCTTGGAGTAGTTTTCGTCGTCAATCAGGTTGTAGAGCGCTTTAAGGCTGCGTTTACGCTTTAAGACGCGCTCAATGCGTGCTTTGAGTTCTTTAATACTAAAAGGTTTTACCAGGAAGTCATCAGGCTGTAATTCAACAATACTGTGCACCAGTTCGGGGCTGGTTTCAGCTGAGGTGAAAATAAACCCGGTGCTTTGGCGGATCAGACGCTTTTTGAGTAGTTCTTCGTAAAGCTGATACCCATTCTGGCGTTTGCTCAGGTCAAACGAGCAGATAATCAGATCGAATTTATGATGGATACAGCTTTCCTTTGCCAGTTGGGCATTTTCGGCAAACTGGACGTTTTTATAAGCCAGCTGGTCCAGCGACTGTTTAATATAACTCAGCGCCAGTTGCTGTTCTTCCACGATCAAAATTTTTGCATTAACAAAGGGTTGAACAGGCATAAAGTGAAAGCTAAAGGAATAAACTCGGAATGCTTTTAGTCTAGTCGTTTATCTTTTCTTTTGAAACATAAGGATTAAAAAGCTTGGTAAGAATACAGAGAAAGTAGGGGGCCAGGGATTATTTTGGATGAGCGAGATGCCGCATCGACCAAATTATGGATAATAAATTAAAGAAAGTTATTTTTTGAAGTGATGGTGGGTTGTACTGGACTTGAACTATTAATCTTCGCCTTGATTAGGAATGAGCGCGATGCCGCATCGACCAATAATTATATCTTTGAAATGATGGTGGGTTGTACTGGACTTGAACCAGTGACCCTCGCCTTGTAAGGGCGATGCTCTCCCAACTGAGCTAACAACCCATGCATAGATGCAGGTACATACTCTGTATTTCCGAAGAAATGGTGGGTTGTACTGACTTTGATTCAGAACCCTTGCCTTGGTAAGAATGAGCGCGATGCTGCATCGACCAAGTTGTTCACCAAATTAATGGTGGGTTGTACTGGACTTGAACCAGTGACCCTCGCCTTGTAAGGGCGATGCTCTCCCAACTGAGCTAACAACCCAGAGTATTATTTTTTGACAATTAGTTTTTAAGATGGTGGGTTGTACTGACTTTAATTCAGAACCCTTGCCTTGGTAAGAATGAGCGCGATGCTGCATCGACCAAGTTCACCAAATTAATGGTGGGTTGTACTGACTTTAATTCAGTATCCCTTGCCTTGGTAAGAATGAGCGCGATGCTGCATCGACCAAGTCCACCAAATTATGGTGGGTTGTACTGGACTTGAACCAGTGACCCTCGCCTTGTAAGGGCGATGCTCTCCCAACTGAGCTAACAACCCATCTTAAAATTCTGTCAGAGTTTAGTTTTAGTTATGGTGGGCTGTACTGACTTTAATTCAGTATCCCTTGCCTTGGTAAGAATGAGCGCGATGCTGCATCGACCAAGTTCACCAAATTATGGTGGGTTGTACTGGACTTGAACCAGTGACCCTCGCCTTGTAAGGGCGATGCTCTCCCAACTGAGCTAACAACCCATAACTATTCTGACTTTTGCGTATTGAGCCATAATCTTTTGTATAGACAATGGAATTATGGTGGGTTGTACTGACTTTAATTCAGAACCCTTGCCTTGGTAAGAATGAGCGCGATGCTGCATCGACCAAGTTTACCAAATTATGGTGGGTTGTACTGGACTTGAACCAGTGACCCTCGCCTTGTAAGGGCGATGCTCTCCCAACTGAGCTAACAACCCAATACGCTGTTTCAAATGTGAATGTCTATACGACTTTCCTCCAAATCTTGGAAAGAACTAAAGCGATACTGCATCGACCAAGTCACCAAAATTATGGTGGGTTGTACTGGACTTGAACCAGTGACCCTCGCCTTGTAAGGGCGATGCTCTCCCAACTGAGCTAACAACCCACATTCGAAACATACGACACATTGCCGTGTCGTTGTGGGGCGCTATTATATGTTTCCTTTCAAAGGAGTCAACACAAAATCCTGATTTTTTATCTGTATGCTTCTTTTGTGTTCAGGTGTTCGTTTTTTAGGTATTTCTCTTCATTATATGTCTAAGCAATATATTGTCCGCCAGGTAACATGGCTGGCGGGGTGGTGAAGATGTTGAGTGCTGTTTTTAGGCAGGAAGGTTGGGCGGGGGGAGTTAACAGCATTTGTTTCGAGATGGAAATCCGCTTGCAAATGAAATGAGTTGCCCAATGGATGTCCTGGCCTTTTATCTGTGTCCAATTGAGTAGCAGTTTGTGTCTCCTTGTTCAAAATACTGAGAGATCAAGTAGAAGGACATACCTAATCTAGAATAGCTGGTTTTAAATTAAGCAAAAACAGGCACTTCTATTGATTGAACCGCTCAATTCGCTTATATTCTGTGCTCTTGGGGTGTTTTTACAGCAGTTAGAAAAAACTTGCAGAAAAGGTGTTGACTTTGTTTTCTGTGATGCATAGAATGCGCCCCGCACTCAGCGATGCAGCGTTACAGTTTCATTGCTACTGGTGAGGGGCTATAGCTCAGCTGGGAGAGCGCTTGCATGGCATGCAAGAGGTCGGCGGTTCGATCCCGCCTAGCTCCACCAAATTCAGTGCATAAATGTCCTAGTGATATAATATTTGGAACTGGCTTCGAATGCTGTTTCTAAATGATTGTGTCCCCTTCGTCTAGAGGCCTAGGACACCGCCCTTTCACGGCGGTAACAGGGGTTCGAATCCCCTAGGGGACGCCACTTACTTTTGTAAGTACCAAACTCGTATAGTAAGAGTATAAACAACTAGTCCTAGTGACACATTCAGTGTCCCCTTCGTCTAGAGGCCTAGGACACCGCCCTTTCACGGCGGTAACAGGGGTTCGAATCCCCTAGGGGACGCCACTTACTTTTGTAAGTACAAAACTCGTATAGTAAGAGTATAAACAACTAGTCCTAGTGACACATTCAGTGTCCCCTTCGTCTAGAGGCCTAGGACACCGCCCTTTCACGGCGGTAACAGGGGTTCGAATCCCCTAGGGGACGCCACTTACTTTTAGTAAGTACCAAGCTCGTATGGTAAGAGTATAAATAACCAGTCCTAGTGACAAAAGATTTTGTTAAAGGAAGTTCGGTCTCGCTGGCTCGACTTTCACGCTAACAAAAAATTATTGAAGCGGTGCTTCAATAAGCAAATTTTTTGTCCCCTTCGTCTAGAGGCCTAGGACACCGCCCTTTCACGGCGGTAACAGGGGTTCGAATCCCCTAGGGGACGCCACTTACTTTTGTAAGTACAAAACTCGTATAGTAAGAGTATAAACAACTAGT
>NZ_JAKRFZ010000006.1 GCF_022347765.1 Pseudoalteromonas sp. OOF1S-7
TTCGTGGCCAGAGTGTAAGCCATCAGATACAAACTCTTGTGGAAGGGCTCGACTACCTGAACCGAATGAACCTTTGGATCTTGAGCGCTTTTTAGATTTTGAACCAAGTAATTATTATGATGATTATTCGGGTAACTCAGCTGGTAACGCAGGTAATTCGACCAAAGAAGAAAATGAGTGCGGTACAGCTGGAAATCCTGTCAGATATCAGGACGGAGCCAAAGTTGAAGAATTCATCGACTTCGTCGGTAGCGGCACCAATCCAATTTCCATTTCAAGGACGTATGATAATAGTATAGGAGCAACAAGCTTTTGGGAATCTGGCGCTGAATCAAGTGCGTTTGGACGTTACTGGCGCACGTTTCTAAACTTAAAGCTATCTGGCTTTCAAGAGCCTGCCTACCTGATAAATACATATAGCTTTTTCAAAAGACTTGACAATGGGAAATCCGTATATTTTTCTAGTGAAGATGGAGTTAATTACAAGCCGGGAGGAAGGTATAAGAAATATCTTGAGGGTTCTAAATTCGTCAAGAGATCAAATGGTAGCTTTGAATTTACTTCAATTTATGGGAATAAAGAAGTTTATAATTCTAACGGAGAGTTGATCAAGTTCGAAGACGAGAGTGGCGCTGGCTATTATTTAAAGAGAACGTCAGGGAAAATTAAAATTGAAAGCACCAGTGGTAACTACATTACTCTTTTCTTAGATGGTAAAAGAGTGACCAAGTTGGTTGATCAACTTGGTCAGGAATATATCTATAGATACTACGATAACCGAAATGATGGAAATAAAGGTTACTCGCTAAAATCAGTAACATTCCCTGATGGAAATTCAGTAAGTTACACTTATGCTAATTCATCAACTGTGACTGGAAGATATAACTTCGCTAAATTAACCGGTGTTTACTATAATTCAAAGCGTTACTCTTGGTTTGAATATGAAAAAGTTGATACAAAATATAAAGCAACTTCTAGCTCTCATTATGGCGGAATAGACAAGCATAAATTTGAATATAAGGAAAATGGTGTTGTCATTACCAATCCGCTTGGACATAGAGTTGATTATAGTTTCGATAAGGGAAAGGAAAAAGATAAAAAAAGCCTCCCATCAACCTATTGTCCTGGTATGTCTCTAACTAAGACTTACGATAGCAATGGGTTTATTGATACGATAACAAACGAAAATGGTTATGTCACAGATTTTGATTATAACGATGTGGGTGATGTTATTAAAAAGGTTGAGGCGAAAGGTACATCAGAGCAAGCCTCATATGAATACACATGGCTATCAAATGGAAAAATATCATCGGAGGTAGGCCCCAGTTATAAAATAATTTACCAGTATAATAATAAGGGAGAGGTAACAAGACGAGAAAAGAGAGATCTCAACAATAACATCATCCAATATATGGATACGACTTATACTTATCATAGTAATAAACAGGTTAGTTCAATCAAGGTAGTGGCAAGTAAACTGGGTGATTCACCTAGCTGGTACTATTATGATACAAAAGGAAACCTAACCCAAACAATAGAAAAAGGACTTAAAACGACTTATTCCTCCTACGATGCACTTGGCAGAGTTGGCAAGATAGCCTACCCAACTGGTTTGGCTGAGACATTTACTTATTATCCGCGAGGTGAAGTCAAAGCTAAAGTTACTACGGATGGTCAGTCCCAATCTAAGATTGAGTATAAATACAATGTGATGCAACAGGTCACACAAGAAAAACACTCAACCGGATTGGTTATCGATTACACTTACGATCAGGCGTTCAGGCTTACAAAGATCCAAAAAAATAATGGTGATGTGGTCAGTTTTACGCTTGATAAAATGGGTAATGTTCTGTCTCAGCAGTTTTATAAATCATCCAATACCAGCCAAAAGCACAGCATAGCGTCAGCAACTTATGATGAACTTGGAAGAAAGCTCACTGAGTCGCTCAATGGTAAGCTATTACGAGAATATACTTATGATAATATTGGGAACATACTATCCATTGAAGACGCTCATGGTAATATTACCAGCTATACTTATGACGGATTAAATCGGGTTATTGCTGAGTCAGCGCCGGATGGTGGCGTTACTGAACTCGATTATCGTGATGATAAACTTAGTTCTGTCAGGGACGCGCGTTATAACAGAACTACCTATAGCCACAACTCTGATGGTTCAGTAAAGAAAATACAAAGCCCTGATACCGGCTCAACACATTTTTATTACTATGGTAACGGTATGTTGAAGCAAAAAACGGATGCTAAAGGTAATAAAATATATTATTACTATGACGAACACGGTAGGTTAATCCGCTTAAGCGCCAATGGGAAATTGCATCACTTTGAGTACCGTAATGGTTTGTTATCCAAAGTTACTGACCCTTCAGGCTCTACCTCATTTAGCTACAATGGCGCAGGTAACCCCAGATCCCAAACTAATACGATAAGCGGCATAGGTTACAGAACTAGCCAAGATTATGACCAGTATGGCAGGCTTTCAGAAATAACCTATCCAGGTGGGAATAAGGTTATCTATGAGTATAATAAAGACAATTCAGTAAGTCGTGTGCTAGTCAATACGAATGGGACTAATCGTACTCTAATTTCAAATATCTCCTACAATGCTACTGGCGCAAATACTGGGTTTTACTTCGGTAATGGTCTCAAGAGAACTCTAGCCCGGGACGGCGGTAACAGAATCTCCTCAATTAAAACGACAGGGGTGCAGGATTTGACATATGCCTATGGCAAATCTGGATTGATTAGCAGTATTACCAACAAACAGAATACGGATGCTTCACGCAACCTGGGTTATGATAGAGCAAGTCGATTAAGTTCAGAGTTGCAAGGCACAAGCGGCATTGGTAGCACCTATACCTATGATACAGTTGGTAACCGAAAGTCTAGGTCGTCTAAGGGAGAAAAATATTCAGGCTGGCTGGTATTACACGGTTCCGTTTCAACAGTTATCCCATTTATTAATCGAGCAGGGAAAGAAAATGATGTGCTGACTTATGCATCCAGCAACAACCGGTTGAGTAAAGTCACAGGGTCGGGTGGTTCATTTACGCTGAGCTATGATAGTAACGGCAATATTATTGATGACGGTAAACGCAGCTATAGCTATAACAACTTCAACCGTCTCGTCGGTGTGTCAGGTGGCGTGCAATACAAGTACAATGCTTTAGGCTTACGCGTATCTAAAAAGGTTGGCAATACAGAAACCCACTTTATTTACAGCCAAAGCGGGCAGTTAATGGCACAGGGGACTCACAAGCAATATGTTTACCTTAATGGACAAGTTGTTGCCTACATTAACAATGACAAAGTCTATTATGTACACAACGATCATTTGGGTCGCCCGGAGCTGCTTACGAATGCATCAAAGCAGGTAGTCTGGCAGGCTGAACTCTATGCATTCAATCGCAGTGTAATTCTGGATCAAGTTGGCGGCTTCAATATTGGCTTCCCGGGTCAGTACTTCGATTCTGAGAGTGGGTTGTATTACAATATAAATCGGTATTATGATGCTAAAACAGGTCGTTATGTTCAATCTGACCCTATCGGTTTATTGGGGGGAATGAATACCTATGCTTATGTTGATAGCAATCCGACTTCCCGAATTGATCCGTTTGGGCTTGCACAAGTATGTAAACGACCTCTTTCATTTGCTGGAGAGTTTCAGACAAGCGGTGCCACAGGTTTGGATTTAGGAATATTCCATAGACATATATTTTCTGAAGATGGTAGCGGGGAAAATTGGGGGTATACTAAGGGAGGTATGTTTGATGACAATAAGAACAAAAGCAAATATAAGTGTGACTCTAAACGTTATGATGATGAATTAATGAGAAAGGCTGTAAATGATATAAAGCTAAATTATAGTAATGATGGTTATAACGTCATTACCAATAACTGTCAGGACTTTGTTACAGATGCACTAAAAAGGTACGCTCAATTGGAGATGCTTCAAAACATAGTTGGTAATGGTGGTAAATAAAAGTGAACAGAGATTTGTTGAATCATTTAGCAAAAATCCTAATGATTTTATCCGCTTACTTAGTGCTGCTATGTGTGTTGGATTTCGTTTTTGTAGTTTTTTTAGAGCAGAAACAAGGTTGGTATAATAATTTAGCTTTACTAGTGTTTACACTGCCTTTTTTTCTAAGTTTCTATACCTACAACTACGTACGCAAATCTATTTTATTAACAGTAGTTGCTTTTACACTTGGTTTGGTTGTTAGTTACATTGAATTTATGTGGGTGTCAATCGAATTTCATACGCTAATAGGTGGAGATATTTAGTTTTATTCTATTAATTTTTGTATTTGAAAGGCCAGCTATGCTGGCTTTTCTTTTTTGAGCTTGTTAGTTGTGGCTTTTTTTAGAAAATTTTGTCAGGGGTTGTAGATGATTTCAAGGCTGCCACACAAGCAAAAAGCTACTCGGGTCATAAAATGAATTGGCGTCTTATATTGACAGGGCTCAACTGATCCTGGACTGCAAAGTCAGGTGCCTCTTTTCTTGGAGTACGTGCAATGTGGTATAACAACACTCCTGGTGCACCAGATAATATCGAGCTTAAAGGTTCTGACTTACCACTATACAAAACCAAGCCTACTTGCGCTTATTCCTTATCCACCCTAAAATTGCGTCGCCCAGTCATTAAGCAGTGCGTTAATTTTGTCTATCACTCAGTATTTTTCAGAAAGCGGTCCCCTGGCTCGTCACTTTAACGGCTATCAGCCAAGACAACCTCAAATCGATATGGCCGAAGCCATAGATCAGGTGGTCAAAGACGGCGGGCAGTGTGTAGTAGAGGCGGGAACCGGTACGGGTAAGACATTTGCTTATCTGGTTCCGGCACTGTTGAACGATAAAAAGGTGATCATTTCAACCGGCTCAAAGGCGCTGCAGGAGCAGCTGTATCATAGAGATTTACCAGAACTACTCAAAGCGCTTGGTAAAGGCCGTAAGGTTGCTTTATTAAAGGGGCGGGCTAATTATCTGTGTACTTATCGTCTGAATGAGCATGTGGCGCATGTGCCCAGTGACGACCCCGATGTGATGCACCAGCTGGCCATGGTGGCTAAGTTTGCTACTGAAACGCAAAGCGGAGACCTGGCAGACTGTGTAGGCATTGAAGAAGATGCCAAAGTACTGCCTTATGTTAATTCCACCGCGGACAACTGCTTAGGGAAGGACTGCCCTGATTTTGCCGACTGCTATATACGTAAAGCCAGGCTAAAAGCGGCGGAGGCCGATCTGGTTGTGATTAATCATCACTTGTTTTTTGCCGATATGTCAGTCAAAGAGTCGGGGTTTGCGGAGTTAATGCCAACCGCAGATAGCTATATTTTTGATGAAGCGCACCAGCTAGGTGAAATCGCATCCGATTACTTTGGTGAGTCAATCAGTACTAAACAGTTACAAGCACTCATTAATGATTTGCGGCTGATTTACCGAAGTGACATTCCAGACATGTTGCAACTGGGCAAAACACTGAATAAGTTAGAGACCAGTGTCGCTGATCTGCGACTCGTGTTTGGGGGCGATGGTGCACGGGGAGACTGGCGAGAAAAGTTACAGGATAAAGTGATCTGCGATGCGCTGCACAGAGTAATTAGCAATCTGGACTTTTTATATCAGGTGCTCAAGTTGTGCCTTGACCGTTCTGACAAGATAGAACATCCACTGGAGCGGGTTTTATCGTTTAAAGGGCAGTTCGATCGGGCATTTGATGTTACTCAATCGGGCTTTAGTTATTGGTTTGAAACCACCCGACGTTTTCTGACAATTCACATCACGCCGCTGGATGTATCTAATCGATTTAAAGATATAATGGCTAAGAGTGAAGCGAGCTTTGTTTTTACCTCAGCAACTTTGTCGGTCGACAACAGTCTGGCCCATTTTAATACCAGCCTGGGCCTTGAGCCTGATCATCAGGCCATCGTCGACAGCCCATTTGATTACGAATCGCAGGCGGTGCTTTGCCTGCCCCGTTATCTGCCCGAAACCAAAGATGAGCTGATGCCACATGCGCTGGTAAAAATTGCCAAGCAAGTGATCAATGCTGCTAAGGGCCGAACTTTTTTGCTTTTTACCAGTTATCGGGTAATGCACCTAGTTTATGAAGGACTGAACACAGCGACAGAATACCCAGTGTTTATGCAGGGGCAAGCGTCAAAGCGCATCATTCTGGAACAGTTTGTTCGCCACGGTAACGCGGTGCTTATGGGCACCGCATCGTTCTGGGAAGGCGTTGATGTGCGTGGTGATACACTGAGTTGCGTACTTATAGACAAACTTCCGTTTACCTCACCGGATGATCCACTCCTGCAGGCCCGGATGAAAGATGCCCAATTGCAGGACAAAGAACCGTTTGACGAAATTCAACTTCCCCTTGCCGTTATTGCGTTAAAACAGGGCGTCGGGCGTCTCATTCGGGATAACAAAGACAAAGGTGTGCTAATTATTTGCGATAATCGTCTGGTTACGCGAAAATACGGTGAAACCTTTATTAAAAGTTTGCCTCCCATGTCACGTACTCGTGATTTGGATAAGGCGTTGTCATTTTTAGAGAATATTGACCAGCATGAAATATAATTTGCTTGCCCTGGATGCTTCAACAGAAGCTCTGAGCCTGGCGTTGTCGTATAACGGCAACCTTTATCGCCACTTTGAAGAATGCCCTCAACAGCACAGTCAGAAAATATTGCCTCTGATTGAACAATTGTTTGCTGAGGCCGACTGTCAGCTCAAAGATCTGGATGGCCTGGTATTCGGTCGTGGACCAGGTAGTTTTACCGGGGTGCGCATCGGGGTGTCTGTCGCACAAGGTCTGGCGTATTCGGGCAATCTGCAGCTGGCGGGCGTTTCTACTTTGCAGGCCATGGCACAACAGGCTTTCGCACAGACGGATGCCAAGCAGGTCCTTGTTGCCATCGATGCACGGATGGGTGAAGTGTATCTTTGCCATTATACCCGAGGTGAAAATGATCAGGCGGTTGCTTTAGGTGATGAAAGCGTGATCAAACCGGAACTTATTGAAGGGGATTTTGCAGGCGTGCTGGCCGTGGGCACCGGCTGGCAGACTTATTCAGAGGTTGCCGACAAATTAGCACTCGAAGTACATAACGCTATCACCCTACCACATGCCGAGTATATGCTTGAAATTGGCGCTGTGCAGTTTGAATCCGGGCAAGTTGTTAATGCCGCTGATGCTCAGCCTCAGTATGTCAGAGATACAGTGACGTGGAAGAAGTTGCCCGGGCGCGAATAACAGGCTAGTCTTAATAATGGTACAATGGTTTTTTGGTGGTATTGATTGATGAAAATCAACCAGCTTGTTCAGAATCAGGATACTTATCAGCTCAGGCAGTCGGTTGCTAGACCTGCTGCCAGCGAGCCCGTTACGCCCCCCAAACCTACCGCGCAGCTAAAGTTTTCGGATGCTGGCATTGCGCTGGCCCAACAGTACAATGCAGAAAAGCGCGATGTTATCTACGACCAGCCCAATTATAAAACCAGTATCGCTATGCAAGCCTATAGCGCCATTCAAAATCAGGAGCGACGCAGCGAAGTTCAGTCCTTGCTTGGTGTCAGTATTTACGCCTGACAGGGGAGTGACCTCAAAACCCGCGCGCAGTGCTTAATTGTGTTGCCAACAGCCTGTTTGCTTGAATATTTTTCAGCAATAATTTAGTCAATTCATTTGTTTTAATCTGCTTTTGGAGTAATGTTAAAAGAAAAGAACAATTTATGGTCACGAGTTTGCTGAACAGATTTAACCAGTTTGCACTCAAACTTTCTTCAAATACAGTTGTTTTGTCGTTGCGGGAAGGCTACATCGCGCTGATCCCATTTTTCATTGTTGCCTCTGTTATCACTTTGTTAAATCAGTGGCTTGGAGATGACTTACACAAGTTAAAGTATCAGGCGCTGGGAGACTTCAATACTCTGGTGTGGGGGATATTTCCGTTATTAACGCTCATCTCTTTTAGCTATTACCTGTCTAAAAACCTTAAAATACACACCATCGCTGGCCCTGTCTTAGTGCTTGCCTGCTTTACTGCAACCACAGGCTATATCGAAATCAGTCAGGGCACCCTGAGCATAGTGCATCGCAACGGCATGCTGTATTCGTTGCTTATGCCAGTTTTGTGCTGTTATTTGCTGGCTTATATTGAGCGAATACGCTGGCTAAGGCTGGTCGGGATAAGCTCTATCAGCCTGTTTTTACGCAAACACCTGAATCTGATCATTCCTTATATTCTGGTTACGGCGATAATACTGCTGGTGATCCCGCTCCTGGATCATTTTACCGGCCAACTTCATAGTACCTTAAAGGTACTGAACCCGACCTGGAATGTATTCGAGAAAATTTCAGCGCAGCTGATTTTTTCACATTTATTATGGTTTATCGGTGTCCATGGCGACAATACTTATCACCTTCTGGTATCGGGAGAGTTAACCGATTATCTGGTATTACCTCAGCTTTCGAGTTATGACTTCTATACTTGCTTTGTGATTATTGGCGGGACTGGCTGCATCTGGGGGCTGATCATTGCGTCAATACTGCTTAAGAATGCGCGTCACGAGCGAAGTATTGCCATGATCGCATCGCCACTTGCACTCTTTAATATCAGTGAGGTTATGCTCTATGCATTGCCTATTGTATTTAACCCCTACTTATTGATCCCATTTTTGCTCAGCCCGTTGCTGAATGCGCTGATAGCGTATGGGTGTATTTCAACGGGGGTGATTACTCTGGACCCGGCAATAGATATTCCCTGGTTTACGCCGGTGTTTGTCAGTGGCTGGTTGCTGACGCAGAGTGTAAGCGGAATTTTACTTCAGGTTTTACTGATTACGCTGAATGCCTGCCTTTACTATCCATTTTTGAAATTCAACCGGGACCATAACTTATCAGGAAAGGCACTAGATGTGCTACTCAAGCGATTTACCACCGGAAGGCTGATAGAGGCGGGGGCGGAAAGTTCTTATACCCGTTCCCAACGCGAAGAGCAGATCAATGTACACAGCCTGAAGGAAGTTACTGATGCACTGAATCGAGGTGAGCTAATGCTGTTTTATCAGCCGAAGCTAAACCCATACACCAAAGAGGTGGTTGGGTTTGAAGCCTTACTCAGGCTAAAAGACGCCGATGGCCATGTGCAGGGCCCTTGGTTTTTAGCTACGCTGGAGCAACACGCTCTATTACACATCATTGATAACTTTGTAATAGACCAGCTTGAGGTGGACCTCGAGCACTTTGCCCGGGAAGGGTTCAGGCCCAAAGTGAGCTTTAATATCTCACCACAAAACTTACTGACCGGAGGTTACAAACGCATTGTAAAGGCTTTTGCGGATTACCCAGGTCAGGTGGAAGTTGAACTGCTTGAATCCAGTTACATAGAGGATTTTAATCGGACCGTCGATGTGGTTAATTTATTGCGGGCGCACCAAATTGCCTGTGCAATGGATGATTTTGGTACCGGGTACTCCTGCCTTTCCGTGTTATCTAAGCTCAACATAGATACCATAAAACTGGACAGAAGCCTGCTGCCAGAGAGCTACAACCGCAAGTCGGTGTCTTTATATACCAACCTCTCAGAGATGATAGCTAAGCTGGGTTTTCGGCTGGTGGCAGAAGGTGTTGAGACAAAGGAAGAAGAAAACCTGGTAAAGCAGTCACAGGTGGATTGTGTTCAGGGGTTTTTATATTACAAAGCTATGCCCATAGAAGAAGCGATGAGCCTATTGCAAAACCAGGAGGATGCAAACCAGCAGCAAGAAGCCATTGATCCGTCGATGTAAATGAGCGGGCCTGAAGTGTGACCCGCTACCGAGTTGTATTAGTACTCGATATAAGAAATAAGCTTATCCGCAATTTGTGTATTATTCAAAGAGCCTATAAATGCATCTCGTCCATCACCATAGGCAAAAATCTGGACATCGATTGCTGTGTGACCTTTGGTTGTCCAACCGGTAAAGCTGGCGTCATTGATGAGTTTATTGGCAGCTTTATACAAAGCTTCTTTTGAATCCTTTTGCGCGCCTGCTAGCGCTTTTTCAGTATCTTTATCAAATGGCAAGCCGGTAAACTGAGTCCAGGCCTTCGCCATTTGGGCAGATTTTACGTCATAAAGTGTATTGGTAAGCTCTTTGACTGACGTTTTTACATTTGCAACGAGCTCAGTCTTCCACTGATAAACCCCATTGCTACCTAAAGTCAGGCCACCGGTGGAGTGATCTGCGGTGACAACCAATAAAGTGTCAGGGTTTGCATCGATATACGCTTTAGCGACTTTAATCGCCCCCGCAAAATCGTCCATCTCTTTCATTGCACAAGCGATATCGTTGGCATGGCCACACCAGTCTATCTGGCTGCCTTCAATCATGACGAAGAAGCCTTTGTCTTGATGTTTGTCTAGCAACTCCAGTGACTTTCTGGTCATGGTGGTTAATCGCTTTGGTTCATCACTGTCAATCGCATGAGGAAAAGCGACTTCTGCAAACAGACCCAGTGCGGGCAAGTTGTTCAGTGAGTCAAGGTGACTGAATTGGTCTACATATTGATAACCTGCCTTTTTAAACTCACTGACCAGGTTGCGGTCTTCGCGAATAAAGTACTTAGTGCCACCACCTAGCATTAAGTCGATAGGCAGCTTACCAGCAATCTTGTTATCTATATAATCGTTTGCGATTTCATCATAATTACGACGTGATTCATTGTGTGCCGCAAAGCTTGCTGGTGTGGCATGGTTTATTTGTGATGTAGCGACCAATGCCGTGGTCATGCCTTGCTCTTTGGCTATCTCCAGCATGGTTTTGAGTGATTGCTTGTGCGTATCTACCGCGATGGCACCGTTGTAACTTTTGGAGGCGGTACTGAGTGCCGTGGCGCCGGCCGCGCTGTCTGTTACAACGGTATCATCGTCAGGGTAGGTATGTGCCATGCCTACCAGAATTGAATCAAATACTGTCGGCTCAACCATCTTGGTGGTTTTATCGTCTTGCATATAGCGATAAGCGGTGGTGAAAGCTGGCCCCATGCCGTCGCCAATCATGTAAATGATGTTTTTTGGTGCCGCGAATGCTGAATTTGACAAGGTGCAGCCCAATGCAAACGCGAGGGCACTCAATTTACGTGTCATAGATGATCCTTAATTTTCCCGTATGTGTGCTCGTCTTTGTGCGGAGTAAATCATTGTCAGAATTATGATTTGTGCTATGCACACGAGCCAGAATGCGTAGAATATTAATGTAATACGTTCAATAAGAATATGAATTTATGTTGACTGCTAATAAAAATAAGATAAAACAAGGGAAAGTAGACGGTTTTGCCTATCAGGAAATTGGCCAGGGCCCGCAAACTGTACTGATGCTGCATGGCTGGCAGGACAATAGCAATAGCTTTTTGCCTGTGTTGGAAAACCTTACCGATGACGCGCTGGAAGCTTATAGGTTCATTGCGCTGGACTTTCCAGGTCATGGTAAGTCGGCCTGGCGAAGTGTTGATGCGTATTATTATTTTGTCGAATATGTGTATGATATTCTGAGTTTTCTTCGTGTAATGCATATAGAATATTGCAACATTGTAGGTCATTCCATGGGGGCATTGGTGGGTGGGCTATTTACCAGTTTGTACAAAGAGAAAGTGAATACACTGACACTGATTGATGGTATTGGTCTATTATATCAAAGCAATAAGAATGCTAAGCAACAGTTGCTTAGAGCGTTTTCTGCGCGTGAAGCAAATGAGCAGATTTATGATGCAACAATGCGTTTGTTTGCCGATAAACAAGCTATTATCAGCGCTCGGGTCAAAGTGAGCGATTTCAGTGAAGAAATTGCTGCTATATTAATGGAGCGGAACATCGAGGAACTTGAGAAGGGCGCACGCTTAACGACGGACCCTAAATTGAAACTTCCGTCAACAACGCGCTTTTCGCAAGCTCAGGCGTATTCTTTGTTGCAAGATGTTGAAACACCCACTTTAGCAATAATGGGAACGTCCGGTTACGCGCAAATGAAACACAGTTTGGGTCAATTTTCTGAGTGTTTTAAAGAGTTTACAAGTACCGAAGTGGCAGGTGGACACCATTGCCATATGGAAAATCCGGAGCAAGTGTTAGAGAAGATCTTAACGCATATAAAGCATCCGAACGTTTCCTGATTGTATATTTGTGTCAAATGTGGGACTATCCCAGCTTTAGAGTATTTACTCAATTGTTTGTGTACCTTAATTATATTAAGGTAAGACCAATATAAAAAATAACGAGAACACAGGAGCTAAGAGTGGAAAAAATCTGGTTAAAGCGCTACCCCGAAGGGATGCCTGAAACAATCGACCCAGAACACTACAACTCGCTGCTTGAATTATTCGACAACAGTTTTAGAGAGTTTGCTCAGTTACCAGCATATAGTAACATGGGCAAAACAATGACTTACCAACAAGTTGATGAAGCAACCAAGGCAGTTGCCAGTTACATTCAAAACACCCTAAAGTTAGGTAAAGGGGACAAAGTAGCGGTAATGATGCCCAACCTGCTACAAACACCTGTAACTATTTTAGGTGTACTGCGAGCCGGCTGTACGGTTGTTAATGTCAACCCTTTGTACACGGTACGAGAGCTTGAACATCAGCTCAATGATTCAGAAGCGAAAGCAATCTTCATATTGGCAAATTTTGCAAACACACTCCAGAAGGCATTGCCTACAACGGGTGTTAAGCACATAGTTGTAACACAAATTGGTGACATGCTGGGTGGTTTCAAAAAGCATTTGGTCAATTTCGTCGTTAAAAAACTGAAGAAAATGGTACCAGAATACGACTTGCCTAATGCACAACCCTTTGCACATGCGATAAGCGCCGATCCGGGTCTGTATGAAGTGCCAGAGATAAACCTTACGGATCTCGCATTTTTACAATATACGGGTGGTACAACGGGTGTATCAAAGGGGGCTATGCTGACCCATGGCAACATGGTTGCCAACCTAGAGCAGGTATCAGGGTGTCTTGATAAGGTGCTTGATAAAGGTCGTGAAGTCGTCATTACTGCACTACCGCTTTACCATATCTTCGCATTGACAGCGAATTGTCTAACTTTCATGAAGTATGGCGGTCATAATATTTTGATCACGAACCCTCGCGACATGCCGGGGTTTGTTAAAGAACTGGCAAAATACCCGTTTACGGCCATCACAGGCGTAAATACCTTATTCAATGGCTTATTAAATACACCAGGGTTCTCTGAGTTGGACTTTTCTACTTTGAAAATGTCACTTGGCGGTGGTATGGCTGTGCAGCGACCTGTTGCAGAGCGTTGGCAGAAGGTCACAAAGAGTAAACTGATGGAGGGCTACGGTCTGACGGAGTGTGCGCCTTTAGTAACAATTTGCCCCTGGGATCTGGATGGTTATAACGGCTCCATTGGTTTACCGGCACCAAGCACCGACCTGAAGGTTATCAATGATCAGGGTGAAGAAATGCCAAAAGGTGAACCTGGTGAGTTGTGTGTTAAAGGCCCTCAGGTGATGGCTGGTTATTATAACCGTCCTGATGCAACGGCAGAGTGCCTGCAAGATGGCTGGTTTGCAACCGGTGATATAGCCATTTATGATGATGAAGGCTTTTTCTACATCGTTGATCGTAAAAAAGACATGATCCTGGTATCTGGCTTTAACGTGTTCCCCAACGAGATTGAAGAAGTGGTCGCTATGCACGAAGGTGTGCTGGAAGTCGCCGCGGTTGGTGTGCCACATGAAGTCAGTGGTGAGCAGGTTAAAGTTTTTGTTGTACGAAAGGATCCATCTTTGACAGAAAAAGATATAATAAAACATTGTCGCGACAAGCTAACCAATTATAAAGTCCCTAAATTGGTCGAATTCAGAGATGAATTGCCTAAGACCAATGTCGGCAAAATATTGCGTAGGGCATTAAAGTAAAAAGAAACCGGCGAAAGCCGGTTTTTTATAGGGAGTAAATGTGCAGTATCAATTTATCCAACAACAAAATGAGCTCGACGCTTTCATAACAAAGATATCGGATAGTACCGTGCTGGCGATTGACACCGAGTTTATGCGCCGCAGGACTTTGTACCCGGAGATTGCTTTGATCCAAGTTTATGATGGGGTACATCTAGCCTTGATTGACCCTCTGAGCGAAATCGACTTTTCTAGGTTGTGGCATTTACTTCGCGATGAACGGATTGTAAAAGTGTTGCATTCGCCTTCTGAGGATATTGAAGTGTTCCAAAAATTCGCAGGTTTTGTGCCAACGCCTTTGTTTGACACACAATTTGCGCTGCAGTTACTTGGCGAAGGAAATTGCGTGGGATTTGCCAATATGGTTAAGGCAATGCTTGATATTGAGCTAGACAAGAGTATGTCCAGAACAGACTGGCTTAAGCGCCCGTTGCAGGCGAGTCAACTTGAGTATGCTGCGGCGGACGTCTTTTATCTTTTGCCCTGCTATCAGACTATTAACAAAAAGATTGCTGAAAAGGGGCTGTCGGAAATCGTTACCTGTGAATCCCAACTCATCGCACAGAAGCGCGCATTTAGAACGCCGGACCACTATCTCTACCTGAACATTAAAAACGTCTGGCAGTTAAAGCCTCGCGACCTTGCTGTCTTAAGAGCACTTGCCAGCTGGCGACAGAAAAAAGCGGAAAAAAAGAATCTGGCTCTCAATTTTGTGTTAAAAGAGCATAACATGGTCGAGATAGCAAAGCGCAGGCCTGCTTCTTTAAATAGCCTTCGAAATATTCCTGGTGTAGAACCAATGGAGGTAAATCGCTCAGGCAAAGAAATACTCGCCTGTATTGAAGCCGGGAAAGCTGTGCCAGAAGCAGAGTTACCAGTGCGAGTACAACGACTGATAGACTATCCTGGTTACAAAGGCGCAGCGAAGGAAATAAAACATGCCATTGCTGACGTTGCCAAAGAAAAGGGGATTCCTCTGGACGTATTCGCATCGAAAAAGCAGATCAATCAGGTGATAGGCTGGAACTGGAAGTTAGATGAGCAGCAGAGAAAGACATTCCTGAAGCCGGATTTATTCCTGGGCTGGCGTCATACTATGCTTAAAGATGCGCTATCGAAGTGGCAAGTGACCTAGAAAATAAAAAAAACGCCGCATATTGTGCGGCGTATTCATTTAGACATTATTTCTGTTCGTCGTCCGGGAGCGTCACATTGAGCTCCAGCACAGCCAAATCGTCTTCATTTTGTTCAAACTGAACATTGACTGCGTCAGAGTCAACTTTGACATACTTACGGATCACTTCCAATATGTCTTGCTTCAACTGAGGCAGATAATCGGGGGTGCCACGCTTAGAGCGCTCATGGGCAACGATTATTTGTAGCCGCTCTTTAGCCAGCGATGCGCTGGACTTTTTCTCGGATCGAAAATAATCAAGTAAAGACACATTAACCTCCAAAAATCCGCTTTAGCAATCCTTTCTTTTCAACATTCAAAAACCTGAAGTCGACGATTTCACCCAGTAAACGATTGATGGCATCGCTGTACGCCTGACCTGCGTCCGACTCTGTATCGAGGATCACAGGTTGTCCTGAGTTAGATGCATTTAACACAGCTTTAGACTCAGGGATGACGCCGAGTAAATCGATAGCCAGAATTTCCTGGACATCTTCGACCGATAACATGTCACCGCTTTCGACCCGCTCTGGGTTATAACGAGTTAGCAACAAGTGCTCCTTGACCGGCTCAAGACCATCTTCTGCACGTTTTGATTTGCTTTGCAAAATGCCCAAGATGCGATCTGAATCACGTACCGAGGACACTTCCGGGTTGGTTGTGACAATTGCCTCATCAGCGAAGTACAGGGCCATCATTGCGCCAGCTTCAATACCGGCAGGCGAATCGCATATGATGAAATCGAAGTCTTCCGACATCTCTTTCAAAACTCGCTCAACCCCTTCTTTGGTCAGGGCATCTTTGTCGCGAGTTTGTGATGCAGGCAAAATATAGAGTTTCTCAACGCGCTTATCTTTTATCAGTGCCTGATTCAGATTGGCTTCGCCATTGATGACGTTGACAAAGTCATAGACTACGCGACGCTCACAGCCCATGATGAGATCTAAGTTACGCAGGCCAATATCAAAGTCGATAATGGCCGTTTTGTATCCTTTAAGTGCCAGACCTGTGCCGATCGCTGCACTTGATGTGGTTTTACCTACACCACCTTTACCTGAAGTTACGACAATAATCTTTGCCATCTGAATTATCCTTTGACCAATGCTGTTAATTCTAATGATTCGTTATTTTGTGAAATCTGGCAGGCTTTGCCCCAGTGTTCCCCTTGCAAAGAGTCACTGATCCAATAACTGCCGCCGACTGAAACAAGTTCTGCTTCGAGTTTTTGGCAGTAAATACTCGCCTCATGATTTCCTTGCGCACCAGCGATAGCACGCCCTCTGAGCGTGCCATAAATGTGAATATTGCCATCGGCAATGACCTCTGCACCATGACTGACAGCACCCAGTACAATGAGATCCCGGTCCTTCGCATAAATTTGTTGTCCGGAACGTACTGTGCTGTTTATGACCTGAGCGCCGAGATAAACTTCTTTTTCTACGACTTGTGTTTCAGGACTCTCCTGAGTGACAGGTTTAACGTCTTTAGTGTAGTTGAGTACAGACAAGCCGATTTCTTTTGCCTCAGCATTGTGCTGCTCTGTACCATTACATATACCAACTGGGTTTAATGCCAACTCTGCAAGGATGCGTTTTAAATCGCTGAGCACAATACTCTGCTCCTGGACGTCGGCAAGATTGATGACGATAGGCGCTCCTTTAAAAAACTTAGGAGCCTGGGAAATTTTATCACTCAGTTGCTGTTTTACATGGCCAAGGTTGGCATCGAAGAGGTGTAAAACTGAGAGAGTAAACAGGTTTCCCTTCAATTCAAAAGACTGTGTAGACATAAGCGCTCAATACCAGTGCGAACTCTGATTAATATTGTTCTGACCCCGTACATCTGTACGTTTGAGAGTCGCAAAACTTTCCAAATATTATATAGGTCATGGTATAGTGCTGCTCTCAGATTAGCAAGATTTTATAGGGTTATAATGCTAGCCGCAGTATATAAAAGTAGTAAAAAAGCCGATACCTATCTTTTTATTGAGAAACGAGACGATTTTAGCAAAGTCCCTGACCCTTTAATGGCTACTTTTGGTACGCCAATATTCGTAATCATTGTGGATTTAGCAAAGCGCACTAAGCTTGGGGTTGCTGATTTAAGTAATGTTAAGCAAAAATTAATCGACGATGGGTTTTATTTGCAGCTGCCACCTCCACAAGAAAATCTTCTGGATGAATTAAAAAGACAAAACGGAGTAAAAAGTGACTAAAACACTATCCGCCTTATTAGTATCCTTATGTCTGGCATCGCAAACTGTTAAAGCAGATGATCAGGCGCGCTTCGACAGCTATGTTGAAGTCTTGAAGGCTGAAGCCCTGGAGCGGGGTTACACACCCGCTCTGATTGACAAGGCGTTCAGTACCGTCAAATTCAAAAAGAAAGTGATCAAACAGGATAAGAACCAGCCAGAAATTGTCGAAACTCTGGAAACTTATTTACCTAAGCGGGTGCCCGACTGGAAAGTTCAGCGCGCACGTAAGCTCTACAAAGAAAACAAAAAACTGCTGGACAAAATCACTCAGGACTTTGGTGTACAAGGTCGTTTCATTGTCGCTTTATGGGGACTTGAGAGTAGCTTTGGTCGGGTGCAGGGGGGTTACCCTGTGATAAGCTCACTGGTGACGTTGGCATTTGACGGTCGTCGCGAAGCGCTTTATAAACGACAATTATGGGCTGCATTGGATATCCTCAAAGATGGTCATGTAAATATTGACGATTTTAAAGGCTCGTGGGCCGGCGCCATGGGACAGTCGCAGTTTATGCCAACTTCCTTCAATTCTTATGCCGTTGATTATAATAACGATGGTAAAAAGGACATCTGGACCAGCAAGGAAGATGCTTTGGCTTCCATTGCAAACTATCTGAAAAGTGTTGGCTGGAATGACAATTTGACCTGGGGTCGTCAGGTACAGCTTCCAGATAATTTCCCAAGTCAATACGTACTGAAGCGTGGCTCTAAAAATCATAAGCAATGGCTTGAATTCTGGCGCGACTCCGAACGAACGCTCGAAGAGTGGCAAAATCTTGGCGTCAGGCGTACAGATGGCACTGACTTACCTAAGGTAAATATTAGTGCCGCGCTGGTAATGCCGGACGATATGAATGGTCGTATGTATCTGGCCTACAACAACTACAAAGCGTTGATGAACTGGAACCGAAGCTACTATTTCGCAACCAGTGTAGGGTATTTATCCGATCGCATAGGCTACCCGAAAATCTAGTCGTTCAGATAACAAGCAAAAATAAAAAAGGCAGCGTGCGGGCTGCCTTTTTGGTTGGGCTAATGCAAGTGAAAATCAGTAGTAGCTCAGGTCTTGTGTTTTTCCCCAGAAAACCCGATAAGAAAATAACGTGTAGCCAATAATGGCTGGCACCACCAGTACCACACCGTACAGCATAAAAGTAAGGCCTGACGGGTCAGCAAGGGCATCGAACATGGTCAATGTACCTGGGATTACGTAAGGAAAAAAGCTATACACAATGCCAAAAAAGCACAGCAAAAATATCACCACGGCAATGGCAAATGGTAACCAGCAACCGTGGCTTGGCTGTTGATTGAGTCTTAACAATACTCTGTCTTGTAAGACAAAGAGCACCATGCAAATGAAGGGAAGTGGTAATAACAAAAGGCTTGCCTCAGTACCAAACCAACGAGCCTGAACATAGGTGTTAATAAGCGGGTTAACGACAGAAACTGCCAGCACGCCCAACATAGCAACCAGATTACTAAACCGACACCAGCGGATAGCCGCATTCTGTACCTCACCTTCACACTTCATGATTAGCCAGGCAGCACCTATCAATGTGTACGCGGCGATTACGCCGATTCCACTGAGAGCGGCAAACAGGTGACTTGGGAGGCTGTGTTCAAACGACATAACATACAGGCCTAACATATATCCCTGCGAAAATGCGGTTATCAGGCTGCCGAGCTTGAAGCAGCGATCCCAGGTATGTCGATAACGCGTTTTTGCCTTGGCACGAAAGTCAAAAGCGACTCCCCTTAAAATTAACCCTAGTAGCATAAAGGCGATAGGCAGGTAGAGAGCTTGCAGTATAATCGAATGTGCACTGGGAAATGCGATTAATGCTAGGCCAACAGCCAGCACCAGCCAGGTCTCATTGGCATCCCAAAAAGGGCCTATCGATGCAATCATGGTATTCGCAGCGGGCTTATTGTCGCCGGGCAACAGTATACCCACACCCAAATCGTATCCGTCCAACACGGCGTAAACGATAATTGCAAGTGCCATCAGAGCACTGTACAGCAAAGCAAGATGTTCTGCGCTAAGCATATTGACCCTCCTGAGCGGGTATTGCCTGATATTCTTCAACCTGTACTGCATTGCGTGCTGTGTAGAAAAGCGTTTTGATATAAGCTGTCAGTAGCACGGCATATAAAGTAAGGTAACCAATTAGGGTGAGTAATACATGCTCACTGGGTACATTCGTGACCAATTCTTCAATCTTTACCAGACCGCTGACCATGAATGGCTGGCGGCCAATTTCAGTGACATACCAGCCTGCCAGGGTCGCTATCCAGCCTGAAAAAGTCATGAGAACGAGGGCTTTTAGCTGCCAGTCAGGGAGGGCTGAACGTTTCCATAAGGTGTAGCGGGTTACAAACGCAACGAGGATCATCAAAACGCCTGTTCCTACCATGATCCTGAAGCCGAAAAAGACAGGTGTAACAGGTGGATGTTCACCTATAAAGTCATTCAGGCCCCTGACTTCGCCCTCTGTATCATGAGTCAGGATTAAGCTCGCCAACTTAGGAATGGCGATTTCAAAATGATTGGTCCGTGCGTCCTCGTCTGGTAGGGCGAATAACAACAGAGGTGAGCCACGCTCCGTTTCCCAGAGACCTTCCATAGCGGCTATCTTCTGCGGCTGATGCTCTAAGGTATTCAGGCCATGCAGGTCGCCGACAAAAATTTGTACCGGTGCGAGCAGGGCCGCAACCGTGAGCGACACTTTTAAGGTTAACTTTGGGGCGTGTTTATGGTCATTTTTGAGTAGACGGTAAGCGCTGATCCCGGCAACCAGAAAAGAAGCGGTGAGTCCGCTGGCGATTAGCATATGGAAAATGCGATAACCAAATGACGGGTTAAAAATAATTTCAACCCAATTCTCCGGATAGAAAACCCCATCCACCAGGGTATAGCCAGCAGGAGTTTGTAACCAGCTGTTTAAAGACAAAATCCAGAAGGCAGACAGGGTGGTGCCTATTGCGACAATGAGTGTCGAAAAGGTATGTAAACGTGGACTAACGCGTTTCATGCCAAATAGCATTATCCCCAAAAAGGTTGCTTCCATAAAAAAGGCAGTGAGCACTTCGTAGCCCAGTAGCGGGCCTGCTATATTACCAACGCGCTCCATAAAGCCTGGCCAGTTAGTGCCAAACTGAAAAGACATGGTGATACCACTGACCACGCCGAGTGCAAACGTCAGTGCAAAAATTTTAACCCAAAATCGATAGGCTCTTAGCCAGACTGCTTCGCCGGTTTGATCGTAGCGAAACTTGAAAAACACTAAAAACCAGGCCAAAGCGATGGTTATAGTGGGAAAAAGAATATGAAAGCTTATATTGGCCGCAAATTGAATACGCGACAATAGTAGGGTATCAAGCATGACGCACCTCGTATATTATATCAGCGCGAACCGGGCCAGGATCAGGCTATACAGTTTCGCTGATACGACTGTGATGCGCGGGGACGGACCGCGCACAATGAAGAAATCCTTTTCAAAAACCACTCAGTCAGGATTTTCTGAGTAGTTTGTCCCTAAAATCAATTACTTTGCTGACCGACGACCCGAGTTTCATTAAGGATTGCAATTGCTCAGGTGTTAGCCGTTGTAACTCTGCCGACCACTTGGTGACTGTTTCTAGTAGATCGTGAATGGACTGCATTTGTTCTTGCGCATACTTTTCATTCGGCGAGTTAGCTCCGTCCAGGATCTGATCTCGCAACAGGCTCAGGGTTGGGTCAATTTCGCGCTTGCGGCGTTCTTCAAAAACGCGATTTGCAAGATCCCAGATACTGCCGTTGGGTGAGTAATATTCTTTTCTGTCGCCAGGAATGTGATGGACCTTAACCAGTTGCCAGGATTGCAGCTCTTTAATGCCCATGCTGACATTACCTCGGGATATCTGAAGTGCTTCTGCAATCTGATTGGCTGTCAGAGGCTTTTCATTAATAACCAGCAAGCCAACCATTTGACCTATGGTGCGATTGAAGCCCCAGCGGCTTCCCATTTCTCCACAATGGAGAACGAAATTTTCGATTTTAGGTGATAGCTGCATTTTTAAAGTTTCAGTAATTATTGAAACTTTAATATATAGTGCGATTTGATTTGGATCAAGCCAAAAATTCAACTAAATTAATTGCAATGTGGACAATGAAAAATGGGAAGCACATGAAAATGCTTGCCCATCGGTTGAAGGACGTTCGTTTTAACTGGACGCTGGGTGGCTAGTTACCGTGTTTACCCGTTTCCCAGCGGTCATTAAGCAGTGTTTCACCGGCATCTATGGCGCCAGCTTCTAATGTTGTAGCCATCGAGTCGTTCCAGCGATTCAGGTAGCCAAACAGGGCAATAACTCCAAGAATTTCAACTATTTCACCATCATCCCAATGCGCCTGCATCGCGGTTTCAATAGTAGTGTCTACCGCGTTTGGTACACTGGATGCTGCAAGTGCGAATTCAAACGCGGCTTTCTCGGCATCTGTGAATACATCGCTTTCCCTGAACTGCCAGATCTGCGCCAGTCTTTCGTCACTGCCGCCATAGCGCTGTGCAGCTAAAATGGTATGTGCTTCACAGTAACGGCATCCTGTATTCGCACTAGTAATGTAGCCGATCAGCCTTTTTAATTCTGAGGTGACGCGGCCGTGGTTTTCCATAACTGCCTTGTTCAGGTTAATGAAGGCACGGGCAATTGCCGGGCGGATTTGCATGGTTAGCACACTATTGGGACAAAAGCCGAGTGTTTCGTTAAAAAATTTCGCTAATTCTGAGACTTCTTGATCATGTTCTTGTGACAATGGCTTAACTAAAGGCATACTGGTTTCCTGTTGATGTGTTTATGTTGCATATGCAACAACTATATGTGTAGAGGTACAAATTGTCCAGTGACAATGATATGAAAAAAGCGATTGCCAACAGAAAACAGGCACTTGAGGTAAAAGGACCAAACAAAGGTGCGCTCGACCTGAGCAGGCATGTACCATTTCAAGTTGCCGTAGTAAGTAACCTGTTGTCACTTGACCGTGATCCGGTAATTCGTTCACTGACTGAACTTAACACGCGGGAGTTACGCGTTTTACTTAACGTTGGATCGTATGCACCCGTGACGGCTGCAGAAGTAAGTTATCAGTCTCGCCTGGATCCCTATTCTGTAACGCGTGCCGTCAATACTTTACTCAAACTAGAGCTGGTGCGTGCAACTGAGCTGACAGGCAAAAGTAAACCTGTAATTTTGACAGAAGCCGGAGAGAAAATTTATCGAGAAGTCTCGGCACATGTGCGAAAAAGGGAAGCAATGCTGACTGCGCACATGTCTGAGGATGAAAAAGCGCAATTAAGTACTTTACTGATAAAGTTGGAGTTAACGGCAGAAGAGATACTTGCTAACGAAGTCACGGAAATGGAGGAACAGGGCCAGGCCGTAACACGAGACCATAAGGAAATGCTGCGTTGGTACAAGCGCAGCAGGCTTAGCAGATAAATTTGTTTACAGAGTATCCATGCGGTCAATCACGACATTCCGGTTGCTGAAGCGGCATTGAGTTTTATCGTAGTTAAAAGTATCCAGATAACGGCCACTGATGATCTTCGTGGAATCCGGCTGCGCGTTATTTTTGAGTAACAGGATGAAGTGGGATTCTGCCGCAAGGGCCGAGTGTTGAATGTATTGCCGTGAAGAGGTCACCATGTGAACTGTTGTTGTGCTGTTGCGCGCTTTATTAAAACGCGCGACTATCTGCGTTTTTCCATCGAGTGCGACGTTAAGCTTATTGACTGTAAATTGCGCATTGTCCGTAAACAGCGCAGCATATTGTTTCGCGCTTCCTTTGTCGCGAATTTCCGGATAGGCATAAACAAGATCCTGGCAGATTTTCACATGGTCAGGCTGCCCGAATGAAGCACAGCCGCCAAACAGCATCAGGGTTGGTAGCAGTCGACGATACATATGTACGGTCCTGTTATAAAATTGTGCCTGAATCATTACACAATTCAATACTGCCGCCAAGTGTTGCTACGATGCCTGTATCGACACAGAGACTAATGTTTCTTGTGGGATTGTTTGGTAGAGCTCCTGAATGCTTCTCTGGCTGCAATCATACGGTAGGCAAGCGCGCACACTATATAAGCTAGCACTAGTGCGCTGCCAGTCAACAGAGTATCTTTATCCTGAACAAACATCCACAACATAGCCAAAGCGATACTGGCGAACGTAAAGTGTGTAACAAGTGGGTTCATCCGGGTTTTCTTTTTCATTTCAATAAAACTAACATGGTCAAATAACGACCATATTATAAAGTACAGTGCTTAAACATGATAGTAATTTATGCTTTTTATTTTCATTGCTAGTTCTAAAGTGCTGTTGTTTTGTATGTTTCTCATCCTTTGTATCTTCTCCATCCATAGGAGAGTCAATCACGTTATTGTAAATGTTATTTGTAAACACTTTAGGCACAAAGAATTTGACCTAGAATAAGTTCTTATCTTTGCAGTATTTTACAATGGTACCAGTAGCTATGTTCGTGCTTGTATCGGGAGGGAAGCGTGAAAATCACCTATCGCTTTAAGTTGGACCTAAAACAGCTCATATTGTTATTGGTTAGTGCCGCCATTGTATTGTCGGTGTACAGTGCATTGATGGCCAGTTATCGCGTGCATGAACACGCATTTATCAAAGATGCGCTGGCATCCAATCAGGCATATGCGAAGAAGCTGGCCGAGGTCACTGAGTTGTTTTTACAATCATTAAATAGTCAATTGCGCGTCAGCGCAGGCCATATCTCAAATCACTTTGACGATAGCCATGCCATTGATGCTGAACTGGCACGCTTACTGGAACAGACCAACAGCTTTGATTCTCTGGTGGTGATAGATGCTCAACGCAGGATTGTATCAGCTCAGCCTTCCAGTCTCGCGCTGAAAGGGCTTACTCTCGACCCGTCATTATCTGTACCAATCGAGTTGCAACGTCCCTATATTCTTGACCCTTTTGTATCACCAGCAGGCAATTTACTTGTCAGCCCAACTTTCCCTATATTTGCTACAGATGGCGCTTATCTCGGTTTTATTGCTGGCGGAATTTACTTGCATGGCAATACAATTTTAAATCAGCTGTTGGGCACTCATCATGCTTCCGAACATTCATATGTTTATGTGGTAGATAAGAGCAAGCGATTGATATATCACAAAGCTAACGAACGGGTTGGTGAGTTTGTTGGCGATAATCTGGCCATTAACGCCGTATTGAGCGGGCGATCGGGTGCGACGGAAACTCTGAACAGCCAGGGCGAAAATATGTTAGCCGGATTTGCCCCGGTGACCAGTACCGGCTGGGGAGTTGTAAGCCAGCGCGCGTTGACCAGTATTATTGCTGAGCTGAATCAGACACATACCAATGTACTGTATTCCACTTTACCCTTCGCGCTTGCTATATTGATAGCGACCCTGTTTGCAGGGGTTGTTATTGCCAGGCCACTTGCGCAGTTGGCACAGAATGTCAGTTTTCTGAGTCCAGGTAATTTACGTTGTATTGATGAAACGCCTGCCTGGTATTTCGAGGCCGAAAATTTAAAGTCTGCAATCCTGAATAGTTCTGAGTTGCTTGGACAAGAGATAAGGGAACTGGAACAAGATAGAAAAATGGACCCGCTTACCAAGCTGAACAACCGTTTTGCAATGCAGCTGTGGCTGGACAATGTCAAAAACATGCATTATCAGTTTTCTGTTATGGCGTTGGATGTCGATCACTTTAAATCGATTAATGATGAGTTTGGACATGGTGTTGGAGACGAAGTGCTATGTGCTCTGGCTAATGTGATGAAAATGAATGCGAGAAGTCACGACTTCGTTTGCCGAAGTGGTGGTGAAGAGTTTTTAATTTTCATGCCTTTCGTTGATTCAAATCGTGCGTTTAGTATCGCAGAGCGTTTGCGCACTGCGGTTTGTGAATACCCTATGCCCATTCCCCGGCCCGTTACAGTATCAATTGGCATCGCCAGCTGGCCGGCAAATAGCAACAGTATAGAAGAGACGCTAAATATGGCTGATCAAGCCCTTTATCAGGCTAAGAACCAAGGGCGCAATCAAACCTGCCAGGCCAAAAAATACACTCATGCAGCTAACAATGATGTCGCTCAACACGCGATTTAGGGCCGATTAACATCATACATTATGTTGTTTTTCTAAGGAGAGTTTGAACCTGATGCAGTGTTGTGATATGAATAATATCATATAACTGGTCAGATTAGGTTACTCGCAACAAGCTAACCTTGACTTTAAATTATGCAGGGATTGACGGTGCTAAGATAAAAGTTAGATTTATTGATCTGTATCGAGAATAAGACTTGCTTTTAATTCTATCATTGCAATTTGTTAAAATACCTGTTGATATTGAAAACAATAAAATATAAGAACTTAGCCGAATAATGACTTTTTCATTCAGTACTTTTTACAATCTGTGTAGTAGTGAGGCGCGCTATGAATTGGCGCTCGATTTGATCTATGAGAAATTCAAACCGGCTCATTGTCTGATTGGTAAATTTATCGATGCCGATACGCGGGTTAAAACGGTTGCTTACTCCGTAGATGGCGAACGCTCAAACGACATTATCTATGACCTCGAAGGTACCCCCTGTAACGATGCTAAGACGAGTCAGGGAGTATGTTCGATCAGTTGCAATTTGCAGCAGATGTATGCGGAAGATGAGATCCTAAAGATATTTGATATTGATGGGTATCTTGGCGTAACACTGCGTGCATTGGATCATAAACCGATCGGTATTATGGTTTGTTTGTTTGACGAGAAGGTCGTCGTCAGTGAAGAAGACCGACACTGGTTCCGTGAACTTAGTCTGCTCGTAGGGGCAGAGCTGAATCACAATCTTGAAATTGCTGCACAGCAAATACTGGTCAAGCAACTTGCAAAGGGTGAACGCATAGCGAAACTAAGCTCCTGGACCTGGAATATCAGCCGGGATAAGCACGTTTTCAGTCATGAAATGCGTCGCCTGTTACAACACCGCGAAGAGACGTTATCTCTCGATGATTTCACTGACTGTTTAACTGAAGTGGATCAGAAACGGCTCAGGGTCATCATCCAGAAACTTCGTACCGGTCATCTTGACTATATTGATGTCAATGTAACCCATAAAAAGCGCACCAACTTGCGTGGGCTCTATCGTATCATCGGGCGTGTTGAACAATGCGAGGAACAGCGAGACGAGCGCGTCTTTAGTGCCACTGTGCAGGATGTCTCTTATATATACTCCCTCAATAAACAGCTAGAATTGACCAACGTCGTGTTTGAACACGCGACAGAAGCCATTATGATCACTGACGGTGATAACAAGATCATAATGGTCAACAGGGCGTTCGAACGATTAACCGGTTATACAGGGCATGAATTATTAGGTCGTGATCCATCAGTGCTGTCATCGGGACAACACAGCGGGGACTTCTATCATCAAATGTGGAACAGCCTGATGAGTTCCGGTTGCTGGAAGGGCGAGATCTTCAATCGTCGTAAGAACGGACAGATTTTCCCTGAAGAGCTAACCCTCAGCCTGGTGAAAGATGAGCAGGGTGACATCGTCAACTATGTTGCTATTTTTCGGGATATTACAGAATGGAAGCGCAATGAAGCACAACTCATGTTTTATGCAAATCATGAGCCCCTGACTGCGCTGTTGAATCGTCGATGTTTTATCGACATTGTTGAAGAAAAAATATCAGCCAGCCGCAGTTTGCATACACCCTGTTCTCTATTGTTCATCGGTCTTGATCATTTTAAAGAAGTAAACGATATCTATGGCCCAGAAATAGGTGACAAAGTATTGGTGTCTGTAGCTAAGCGACTGCGAAACGGGATCAGGGAGATGGATACGATTTCCCGCTATGGTGGTGATGAATTTGCTATTTTGCTGGATAGCACAGACGTAAAAAGTGCCTTACAAGTTGCGAAGAAACTCAGTGACAAAATCAAGCAGCCTTATGTATTCAACGACCTGACAGTAGAGCTCAGTGCAAGCACAGGTATTGCTCAACTAGAAAATCGGGGGCGGATCACTGCCGCTAAGTTTATTCGCAATGCCGCACATGCATTAGAAAGCGCGAAGAAAACTCACCGGGGTCACGTTGCTCTTCACAATGCTGCAATTCAAAACGCCTACCTTAACAAAATTAAGCTTAAAGATAAGCTGAAGTCAGCGCTCAAAAGTAATCTGTTAACTGTGTACTACCAACCGATTGTCGACGTACAGTGCGGAAAAATTGTTAAGTTTGAGGCGCTGGTCAGGTGGTTTGACGACGAGCAGGGAATGATATCACCGGGTACCTTTATTCCTATTGCAGAAGAGTTTGGTTTAATTCATCTCATTGGCCAGTTTGTACTCGAGAAAGCCTGCCAGGATCTGAAAGCGCTACATCTGCATGGCTATGAAGATGTCAGTGTGTCAATCAATCGCTCGGTGAATGAATTTAAAACCAGCAATGACCAGTTTAAATTGGTAACGGAAGCCATCACTAAAGCTGAAGTGCCATTTGATAAAGTAACACTGGAAGTAACGGAATCCATGGCAACAAACCGCTATACCTGGGAGCTGCTGTCTAAGCTCCGGGAGCAAGGAGTAAAAATTGCGCTGGATGATTTCTGTACAGGCTATTCCTCACTTAGTCATTTGGTTGAAAATCAAGTCGATTATTTGAAAATCGATAAGTCCTTTGTAGACAGCTTGATGGCAGACAGAAATAAAAAGGTGATGATCAATTGTTTGCTTAATTTAGCGCAGGAGTTGGGTATAAAAGTGATCGCCGAGGGGGTAGAGTCTCAGAGTCAGCTCGCGATGCTTGAACAGCTAGGTTGCAATCACATACAAGGTTTTTATTACAGCCCGGCTCAGCCACTATCTGCGTGCTTAAGGTTGTTACAGGAGTTCAATTCCGGACAGGTTTTTAATGATGAGCTAATGTATATCAGCAAGTCATCACAGCAACATTGATGGAGCTGGGGCCATAACTGGCCCCTAAGCAGAGTCTACCTTATTTTAGACTTGCTTCAGATAAGGTTTGAGCACGTCTAGCAAGGCTGCCAGATGATCGTCTCTGTCGTTCAAAGCCGGGATATAATAGTAAGTTTCACCGCCAGCCTCGATAAAGTACTCTCGGTTTTCTTCTTCCAGCTCCTCAAGTGTTTCGAGGCAGTCTGCACTGAATGCAGGGCTGAGAATCGCCACTTCCTTGACACCCTGAGATGCCAGCTCTTTGAGCGTCACATCTGTGTAGGGCTGCAACCATTCTTCGCGTCCAAAACGACTTTGGAACGTCGTCATTACCCTGTCTTTATCAAGTTTTAATTGCTCGCAAACTAGCCGGGTGGTTTGTTGACAAAAACAATGATAAGGGTCGCCGTTATCCAGGAATCGTTTCGGTGTGCCATGATAAGAAAAGAGCAGTTTTTCAGGCAAGCCGTGTTGGTCAATGTGTTCCTGTACGGAATTCGCCAGCGCGCTGATATAACTTGCCTGTTTGTGATAGCCATTGATAAAACTCAGGCTAGGCACCCAGCGCCAGGTTTTCAAGACGTTCGCGATGGCGTCAAATGTTGATCCTGTTGTTGCACTGGAGTATTGCGGGTAAAGCGGAAGTACAACAATGTTGGTTATTCCTTTTTCACGAAGCGCTTCAAGGCCACTTTTGATAGACGGATTACCGTAGCGCATTGCCATAACAACCTCGACATTATCGTAGTTTTGTTCTTTCAGTAAAGCGCGGAGCTTACTACACTGATCTTGTGTAATTTGCACAAGCGGCGAACCATGCTCTGTCCAGATACTGGCATAAGCTTTTGCTGAGCGGCTGGGTCTTATTCTTAATATGACTCCGTGTAGTATTAACCACCAAAGTACTCTTGGCAGCTCCACGATGCGGGGATCAGATAAAAACTCTCGCAGATAGTTTCTCAGCGCAGGTGCGTTTGGGGCGTCAGGACTGCCCAGGTTGGTAACCAGAACACCGATTTTTTCATTAAATCTGTTCTCGTGCGGATTATCAGTAATGGCAGAAAGCTTTGGCACTCATGGCTCCTTTGGCGTGTTCTTTTAGCCTTGCTATTTTACATAAAAGGCTGGAGTGAAAAAATGATTTTTGAATGTACGCACGTGATGTGACATCAGATCTCATCGTTTTGTCTTAAAAATTTGGCAAAATATAGATTTGTTGTTGCAAAAACAGCGCATTAGTCGTATTTTCTCGCTCCGCAGAAGCAATTTAAAGCATAGAATTCGAGTTTAACAATGCGATTAAATCATCCAGTCACCAATCAGGAAAAGCGTTTTTCCCAAGACACCCGACTTATTTCAGTCACTGATCTGAAAGGGACAATACTTGACTGCAACGAACACTTTGTAGCGGTCAGTGGGTATTCTAAAGAAGAACTGATTGGACAACCCCATAATTTGGTACGCCACCCGGATATGCCTGAAGTCGCTTTTAAGACAATGTGGGATCAATTAAAGGCGGGAAAGCCCTGGATGGGCCTGGTAAAAAATCGTTGTAAAAATGGCGATCACTATTGGGTGAATGCCTATGTTACGCCGATGACGGAAGGTGGCAAAATCGTTGGCTATGAATCGGTACGTAGTTGCCCGGATCGCGCATCGGTTGAACGAGCAGAGGCGCTCTATAAGAGAGTCAAATCAGGCCAGCGCGATACAATAAAGTTACCTAAGTTGCGCTCGATCTGGCCTTCAGTCGCAGTGCTTACGGCCATCCTACTCTATGTCATGGTAAGTGAAACGCTTGGGTTTGGCTGGTTGATTGCTAACACCCTGGCGTTATTTGCCTACAATACCTATCGCGACAATGAGCAACTCGGAAGAATTGACAAAGTCATGTCACACAGTTTTTGTGATGACATCGCTACGCAGGTATATTCCCCCTGGAGCGGGAAAATGGCGCAGTTGCATGTTAAATTGCTCAGTGAACGCTCACATTTGGATACCATAATCACGCGGATTGAGTTTGCAGCCAAAGGGGTGGCCAGCGGTGCACAAGAAAGTAACGCGAAGAGTAAAGAAACCACTCAATGCCTGACCAAGCAGCAGCTTGAAACTGAGCTAGTTGCGACCGCGATGAATGAAATGGCAACCACAATCAATGAGGTATCTCAGAGTGTTCAGGTCAGTTCAGAAGATGCCAAGGGCGTGTTGGTGCTTGCTCAGGAAAGCGCTCGCAGCTCCGAAGAAACCCGGGTGTCAATTGAAAGCCTTGGAGCAACGGTGGTTGATATAAAAGATTCTGTGCTGGGTGTAGCAAAGCAAACATCGAAAATTGCAGAAGCTGCCCAGATCATCGAGCAGATAGCAGAGCAAACTAATCTTTTGGCACTAAATGCGGCGATCGAAGCCGCCAGAGCCGGAGAGCAAGGACGTGGCTTCGCGGTCGTCGCTGATGAAGTACGTCATCTTGCACAACGTACGCAAGAATCTACAAAGGAAATTCACGCAATTATTGATCAGCTGACGCAAAGTACGCAAAATGCAGAATTTATAGCACAGCGGGGCGAAGATGAATCTCGCCAGGGTATTGAACAGCTTTCGCAATCCTCCAGAAAGTTAGAGGGGATCTATCAGCTGATAGAAAAGATCAGTGCAAGTAGCATGCAAATCGCTACAGCGGTCGAAGAGCAGGCCGCTGTATCAGAAGATATCAATCAGCAGGTAGTAAACATAGCAACGCTGGCAAATACAAGTGCTGGTAGTTCAAATGAAATGCATATAATCAGTGAAGAGCTGACGACCGTTGCAAATGACATGTATGAGCTGGTTGTCAGGTTTAAACGCTAAGATTTAATCAGAATTCTGAATGGGGCAGGTTTTTGCGATTCAAGTTGTTGTAGCTTTGCGACGGTTACCGCTGTGAAAACATGCCCTTTTGGTAACAACATAATCCCTGTGTGGCTATGTATTGCCAACCCCAGCTCCATTCCCGGTTTAAGTGCCTGTGCATCAATGATGTTCATCGAACCTACTTGTTCAACTCCCTGAGTATCGGATTGTAACGACTGTTCCAGAGCTGCAACCACTTTGGGGTGATAGAAGGACCCGCTGTACATTTTTATCATCTCCAGCGCGTGGGCGCGCTGTTCGGCGTTGGCCTCATGATTTTTCAGCAGGTGCTCAACATAATCTCTGACCGCAGACAGAATGTGTGCGCCAATGGGGATCTCTTTCCCTTTAAGACCCTTAGGTATTCCCTGGCCGTTATATTTCTCAAACTGGTGGTAGATAGCTTCACCAACGTCACTGAGGTGTTGGGCTGGCATCAGCATCAACTGCGCAGTGGCTGGATGGGTAAAGAATAGCTTACGTTGTTGTGGGCTGAGCTGTTCCAGGGGCTGATTATACAGCGCAGGATCCATGGCAAGCAGACCTACCTGCGACAAGTACCCGGCCATTCGGGTAAGTTGCACGATGTTTGCGCTCAGTCCAAGTTTGCTCGCAACTACGCCACAAAGCTGTGCTACCTGTTTGGCCATGTCTGCGTCGATGTAGGGGTTTGCGTTAATGAAGTTATAGAGCAGCTCAACCGTTGCTTTATGTTCATCCTGTTCTCTTTTATTGGCGCACTCGAGTTGACGAAGTACGGCCCGGATCTGAGACGTGCGTTTGTCGACCAATTCTTCCAGATTACCATTAAGTGCCTTCAATTGCGCATTCTGTTTACTGATCTCTTCCTGAAGCGCGAGATTATATTGCTTGAGGCGATACTTCTCTGCGGCTTCTTTAATGACATGGATCAGCGTTTCATTTTGCCAGGGTTTTTGCAAAAAGTTATGGATCCCGCCTTCATTGATTGCTGCGATTGTCGAATTCATATCGGCATACCCTGACAGTAATATCCGCTGTGACTGGGGTGAGATTTGTCTCGCTTTAGTAAGAAACTCAACTCCGTCCATTTCAGGCATTCTCATATCTGAAATGACCACTTCGAATTCACGTTCATACAGTGCCTTGAGAGCGAGTTCACCGCAATCAAATACAGCCACCTGCATACCTGACATGCCCAGTGTCCTCCTCAATACTTTCAATACACCCGGTTCGTCATCCAGACATAACACCCTAATTGGGCCACATGGCGGCTGTGTAGTTTGTGACGCTTGGCGGTGTTCCATCCTGAATCAACAACGTTAGCAGTAGGTAATATAAAAATTAGTCTAAACTTGGTTGTATAACAATGGCTGCAGTGCGTTGGCTGCTAAAATGCGCAATGTAAGGAGATCTCAATGAAAGGCATAATATTCCGTAGTTTGGAGGAGCTGGTGGTCGAAAATCTGGGAATGAGCGCCTGGAACGCGCTACTGGACGAGCATTGCCCTGCACATCGAAGTTATGTGTCAGCCGTCTCCTACCCGGACGAGGAACTATTTGCCCTGGCCAACGGCGTCGCCAAGCACATGGCATTACCGTTGCCTGATGTATTGGGCGTATTTGGGCGTTACTTATTTGGCTCACTGGCTGCTAAGCATCCTACTGTACTTGCGGAACTGGATACATTTGAAAAGTTAATCGTGGCCATAGACAGTGTGATACATGTGGAGGTAGCCAAGCTATATGATGAGCCGAACCTGCCAAAAATAGACACAGAAATCATCAATGACAGTGAGATAGTGGTTGACTATTGCTCCCCACGCAAGCTTTGCTTCTGCGCGGAAGGGCTTATTTATGGTGCGGCAGATCACTATAACAGGCAAATTGAGATTTCACATACCAGCTGTATGCACAATAATGATGACCACTGCCGTTTTGTCGTGAAAATTCTGGTTTAAATCTGATGTCGTGTCGCGTTTTGTGGTCTGAATTTTTCTGTCGACGGCCACACTGTGTCTATGGCGGGTAACCTGTACAATCGCAATGAGGTTATTTATGGATCAAGATAACAACGAGTATTATAAAGCGTATTTGAGAGAGAAGCAGGCTCGGGACGCACTTGAATCCTTGTTAGAAGATAAAACACGCTCTCTGTACCTTGCAAACCAGGAGCTGGAGGCGAACCTGGCGCAATTAAAGCGCCAACATGCTGCGATTTTGCAAAGTGAAAAAATGGCTACTTTAGGTGTAATGTCTGCCGGCGTGGCGCATGAAATCAACAACCCGTTAGCATACGTCAATAGCAACATCAGTACTCTTGGCCAGGTTGCAAAGGGCGTTGCGGATTTAATCAATGCGAGTCAGCGGTTCTCTGACAACGCACTGGATCAAGATACGTTTAAAGACACGTTTAGAAAGCTTGAGTCGCAGTACCAGTTAAGCTTTTTTGCAGACGATGCCCAGGAGCTGATAGAGGATTGTCAGGATGGCTGTCAGCGCATCGCAGTGATCGTGGCGAGCTTACTCGATTTTGCTCGGCCTAAAAACAATGAATTTGTAATGGCTGATATGACAGAAGCGATTGACAGCGCGCTGGCTCTGCTTGCGAATCAGCTAAAGCACATTAAGCTTGTTGTAAAACAGGTAGATATACCACTAAGCTATTGCAATCTGGCTGCATTAAATCAGATGGTAATTAATCTTTTGATGAACGCAAAATATGCTTGCGAACAGGCAAAAGCACAAGGTCATTGTCAAACCCCCCAGATTACACTTCGGGTACAACCCACAAAAGAACAGATACTGATTGAGCTTATAGACAACGGCACCGGGATAGAAAAGGGCAACCTTGAACATGTTTTTGAACCTTTTTTTACCACTAAACCCGTTGGCCAGGGCACAGGTATGGGTCTGGCTGTTGCTTATGGCATAGTTTCGGAGCACAAAGGTGCAATTAGCGTCGAGAGTAAGCTCAACGAAGGTACTAAAGTGACCATCACATTTCCTGTCAGGGCGATCAGTTAAATACTCTTCTCATTTCTGTATTGTCGTCTTCCATAGATCATTGTAACCCTAATAGCATGTCCCTTTATTGGGCCTGTAGCACGTATTTATCAGTGTTAACGTTGACGTTAACGTGATGTTTCTGGTCTGACCTTGACTGTTTTATATATAACCGTTGGTTATAAGGTATTCTCAAATTGAGTATTGATTCTGAACTTATTCGCATAAAAATAACTTATCAATATAGATAAGTTTTTCTTTTTAATTCCAGTTTAAGGTATTTAACTGGTTGTTCTTATTGCAATAGAGGTGAATATATAAACTGTCATATATGAATTTAGCTCATTTAAAGTTTCTTTCGTGGAGCGTGTAAAAAGTCCATTCATTTGAATAATTGATACGTAAAAAGGATGGGTTTTGTGATTTTGCTGATTAAAAAGTAGTCACGCTTACGTTGACGTACTTTATTTCTATGTTAGCTTTACTTTAAAAATGTTAATCACTAAAACGGTAAAGGTTGAAGAAAGTATGAAAACGAGAAACAAATTCAAGGTGGCAATGCAGCTCAGTGCAATCGCTATTGCTATTGGCTCAACACAAGTTCATGCCTATGATTGTAACGGACTTGCTCCCTGGGAATCGGGAAACGCTTACACTGGTGGTCAGCAGGTAGAGCAAAACAACAATGCTTATGAAGCAAACTGGTGGACCCGCTCTGAGCCTGCGACAAATTCTGGTGACTGGCAGGAGTGGACTTGGCTGGGCCAGTGTGACAGCGTTGTCGAAAATAATCCTCCGGTTGCCAGTAACTTACAGCCAGCTAACGGCACAGAATTCGTCGTTAATGACAGCGTTGCCATTAGTGTTAAGGCGGTAGATTCTGATGGTACCGTGAACAAGGTCGAGTTCTTTGTAGATGGTAGCTTAATTGCCACTGACGTAAGCGGCACCGCAGATATGTTTGACGCGCAGTGGAGTGCGAGTGTTGGTACGCATGATATTAGTGCAACGGCATATGATGACAAAGGTGCTGCATCAAATGTTTTGACTACTCAAGTTGTTGTAAAGCCAGCAGATACCGGCAACAAAGCGCCAGAAGCACAATTGCTGGTTAAGAGCCAGCCTGCTGAACTGATTATCGGCTCAGACGTTGTGTTCGGCCTGTCGGGCAGTGACGTGGACGGCCAGGTGACCAAGTTGACGTTTACGGTAGATGGTGTCGAGGTGGTCACAACTAATGGCAGTGCGACGGATCACACGTGGACCGCACAACAGCTCGGCCCGGTTTCCTTTACTTTAACAGTTACTGACGACAAAGGTGCAACAGCAAGCGTGTCTCAAACGCTCACCGTTGTTGAACAGGGGCAAGGTGGTCGGGATGATTGTAAACCAGAAGGCTTATTCCAGACCCCGGGTTTTAATACACCCTATTGTACTATCTATGACGTAAATGGTCGTGAGAAAATGGGTAGCGATCACCCGCGCCGTGTTATCGGTTACTTCACCAGCTGGCGCAACGGCGCAAACGGTCAACCGTCCTATCTGGTTGATGATATTCCATGGGATAAGATCACCCACATCAACTACGCGTTTGCCCATGTGGATGCTAACAATAAAGTTTCCATTGGCGATCCGGCTGCACCCGGTAATCCGGCAACGAACATGGAGTGGCCGGGTGAAGCCGGCGCTGAAATGGACCCTGCATTGCCTTACAAAGGTCACTTTAACCTCTTGAACAAGTATAAAAAGCAATATCCAGACGTTAAAACCCTAATTTCAGTAGGCGGTTGGGCAGAAACTGGCGGTTACTTCGGCAGTGATGGAAAGCGTGTCAACAGTGGCGGTTTCTACACTATGACGACCAATGCCGATGGCAGTGTGAATCAAGCCGGGATAGACGCATTTGCAGCGAGTGCTGTGGACTTCATCCGTACTTATGGATTTGATGGTGTTGATATTGACTATGAATATCCAACTTCAATGAACGATGCCGGTCACCCGGATGATTTCCCTATTTCTAACGCGTTGCGTGCGGGATTGAATGCGTCTTACCAGGTGTTAATGAAGCGCTTACGTGAAGAATTGGATAAAGCCGGACAACAGGATGGCAAGCACTACATGCTAACGATAGCTTCGCCTTCTTCAGGTTACCTGTTACGTGGTATGGAGACCTTCCAGGTTACGAAATACCTGGATTATGTCAACATCATGTCTTATGACTTACACGGCGCATGGAACCAGCATGTCGGACACAATGCCTCATTGTTTGATACTGGCGAAGACTCAGAGTTAAAAGCGTGGAATGTGTATGACACAGCGCAATTCGAAGGCATTGGCTACCTGAACACCGACTGGGCAGTAAAATATTTCCGTGGTGCCTTGTCCGGTGGTCGTATCAACATTGGTATCCCATATTATACACGGGGCTTTAAAGACGTGCAGGGTGGCACAAACGGTTTATGGGGTCAGGCAGCGTTCCCTGATCAGGCTAACTGCCCGCCAGGTACAGGCAAAGGTGAAAAGAATAAATGCGGCAACGGAGCAGTAGGTATCGACAATCTGTGGCACGATAAGAATGATGTCGGACTGGAGGTACCAGCCGGTTCTAACCCGCTTTGGCATGTTAAAAATCTGCAATCTGGTGTGTTAGGGAGCTACCTTGCTGATTATGGCCTCGACCCAGTTACAGATCCAGCAGATGCAATTACCGGTACTTATGCGCGTCACTATGACTCTGTTGCTGTTGCACCCTGGTTATGGAATGCTGAGAAAAATGTATTCCTGTCTATTGAAGACGAAGAGTCAATGGGCACCAAAGTGGACTATGTCATCAACAATGGACTGGGCGGGATCATGTTCTGGGAGCTGGCTGGTGACTTCGACTATGATGCTGCCAAGGGCGAGTACTTTATGGGCTCCAGCCTGACTACGCTGGCCTATAACAAGTTCAATCAGTCCGGCGCGCCATATGATATTCACCCGGGTAATGTGAACTTCCAGGTACCTGCGGAGTCGGTCGATGTCAGCTTTACAGCCAAGGATTTTCCTCTTGGCGATGACAACTATCCAATCGCCCCTACGTTTGCCTTTACCAACAACTCTGCAATCGACTTGTCTGGTGCCAAGATAACGTTTGATGTACCTGTTGCAACCTCTGCAATCTTTAAGTCCAACTGGAATGCGCAGGAAAAGTTGGGCATGGCGGTTGAAGTGAATGCCTCTAATGCAGCAGGTAACAATATTGGTGGATTTGAAAATGAATTCCACCGCTTCTCTATCACACTGGTTGATGAGTGGGGCAACATTCCAAAATCCTTCGCGCCGGGTGAAACGGTCAATGCACAGGTGATGTATTACATGCCGATCACCGGCCCGGTTAACTTTGTTGCAGAGAAAGACGGTAAACGGTACGCCTTTAAGTTCGAGTATCCGCAATTGCCAGATGCTAAACCTGGCGACGGCAATGGCGGACCTATCACAAGCTGTGAAGGAGTCCCTATCTCACAGATCACGGTTTACCCGGAGTTTCCTAAGGGAAGCCACGCAGCTCAGGGGGATCTGATCATTGATGGCAATGGGGTGTACAAAGCGAAATGGTGGAGTAATAAACAACCATCGACAAGCTCTGATTACACCAAGGTTTGTAGTTTGTAACCGACCCATTTTCACACCAGAGGGGCTTCGGCCCCTAGATAGAGGCAAACTATGAAAACGTATATCTCATTATCGCAGCAAACAGCTATCGGTGCGCTTGTGCTGTCGGCACTAAGCTACAGCGAGCTGGCAGCAAGTCATGGCTATATGGATTTTCCTATGGCAAGACAGGCCATCTGCGAAGATCAGGGCGGCTACTGGTGGCCAGAAGATGGCTCGAATATTCCGAATGCGGCTTGCCGGGCAGCGTATCTGGAATCGGGTTATGTGCAGTTTATCCAGGAGCACGAATTTGCAGTCAATACGCCTGATTATAACAATCAGCAGGCCGTAGAAAAGAATATTCCGGACGGTACGCTATGCGCCGCAGGCTCTCACGAAAAGCGTGGTATGAATTTGCCATCAGCTGACTGGCAGAAGACCGATGTCAGACCTAATGCAAACGGTGAACTGGCAATTCGCTTTCATGCGACAACACCACACAACCCAAGTTTTTGGAAGTTCTATCTGACTAAACCAGGCTTTGACCCTGCGACAGACGAAATGACCTGGAGCAGCCTGGATTTAATCACAGAAATAGGCAATGTGGATTTTGTTAAAGACCCGGATGGCAAGCGAATATATGAAATGACCGTTCAAATACCTCAGGGTCGCTCCGGTAATGCCATTTTGTATACACGCTGGCAGCGCAACGATGTGGTAGGAGAAGGCTTTTACAATTGCAGCGATATCAACATTGTGAGTGATACCCAGCCCGTTGACTGGTATGCAGCAGGATTTTTCGTTAGTCGTGGTCAGACTGCAAATGTCGGCGACCACATATGGGCAAGGGTATTTGACCAAAACGGCCAGGAAATTGTTAAGCACTCATTAGCTGTTACCACACAAAATCAGGCCAACTGGACCAGTGTGTTAGCGGGTCAGCTAAATACGACCTATGCCAACGATGTACAAGTGGGTGTGAAGCAAGCCACTGGCGACGTGATATTTGATGAAGCCAATTTGTTGAGCAACCAGGTATTTGTCACCGATGCTGCTTACACCTATAACCTCACAATTGTGCCCAAAGCACCCAATACTCCGCCAACGGTGCATCAGCCGGAAGCGGTTGTGATGGACGAAAATACGGAAGTTCAGGTACATGTACATGCGTTTGATGATGAACAGACTGAGCTGACATATAACTGGACACTTCCAGCAGGATTGTCGATGACAGGTAGTGGCGCCACCATTGCTTTACAAAGCGGCGAAGTAGTAGCAGATACCCAGTATATCGTGTCAGTCGCAGTTTCAGACGGTGAGTTAGAAACGTCAAGAGACCTTAGTGTGACAGTCAAAGATGTTCCTGTATCGACTTATCCGCAATGGCAGGCCTCAAGCACGTACGTTGGTGGCGATAAAGTGTCTCATGGCGGCAAAAATTATGAAGCCAAATGGTGGACCCGAGGAGAAGAGCCAGGGAAAGCCCAGGTATGGAAAACGCTGTAATCAGTTAATAATTTTTAGTAGTACCAGTAAATCACCCCCTGGGGTTTGGATATAACATGTAAATAAGGTTGAGAAAGTAATGAAGATTAAACAAATTAGCACGGCGATTGGCCTGGCACTGATGAGTGGTTCAGTAATGGCGGCTCCCTCTACACCTAGCCTGAGCTGGGAACCGCAAGTGTATTCATTTGTCGATGTCGTACTCGATGGCAATGGCTCATACAAAGACCTGGTGACGGCCAAAGACAAAGTGGACATTCAGATTAAGTGGAACGCCTGGAGTGGCACAGGAGGTGATAGCTACAAAGTATACTTTGATAACCAACTGGTCAATGAAGGCGCACTGGAAGCCGGCACCAAGGGGGGCACTATCACTTTCCCATACACCCAGTCCGGTCGTCATACTTTGTATGTTGAACTGTGTGACAGTACAGGTTGTGCGAGAAGTGCCGGTAAAGAGATTGTGATTGCTGATACAGATGGCGGCCACCTTGAACCACTGCCTATGGATGTAAACCCCAATAACCGCAACAATGGCACAATCCCGGGTAAAGTGACCGGTGCATATTTTGTAGAATGGGGAATTTACGGCCGAGACTTTGATGTCACCAATATTCCAGCACAAAACCTGAGTCACTTACTGTATGGATTTATTCCAATCTGTGGCGCGAATGAATCGCTAAAAGAAATAGAGAACGGTAACAGCTGGCGTGCTCTGCAAAAGGCCTGCGCTGGCACTGCGGATTATGAAGTTGTTATTCACGATCCCTGGGCTGCTGTACAGAAAACGCTACCCGGTGTTAATCAGAACGACCCGATCCGCGGAACGTATGCCCAGCTGATGGCACTTAAACAGCGTTATCCGGACCTTAAGATCTTACCTTCAGTTGGTGGCTGGACGCTTTCAGACCCATTTCATGGCTTCACGACTAAGGCAAACCGCGATGTATTTGTTGCTTCAATGAAGAAATTCCTGAAAACCTGGAAGTTCTACGATGGCGTAGACATCGACTGGGAGTTCCCGGGTGGAGATGGTCCTAACCCGGATCTGGGCGACCCGATCAATGATGGTCCGGCTTATATCGCATTAATGGCTGAATTGCGTGCCATGCTAGACGAGCTTGAAGCGGAAACCGGTCGCACCTACGAGCTGACTTCTGCGATAGGTTCAGGTTACGACAAGATTGAAGATGTAGATTATCAGGCCGCGCAGCAGTATATGGATTACATCTTCGCAATGACATATGACTTCTACGGTGGCTGGAATAATGTAACAGGCCACCAGACGGGTTTGTATTGTGGCTCTCACCTGAGTCAGGACGAATGTAATGGTACTGGTGTTGATGATAGTGGGGAGCCACGTAAAGGGCCTGCTTATACCGCACACAACGCGGTGCAACTGTTATTACAGCAAGGTGTTAACTCGAAGAAGATCGTCATGGGAGCCGCGATGTACGGTCGTGGCTGGGAAGGCGTGATGGATCAAAACACCACTATCCCAGGTAACCCGATGACTGCGCCGGGTAACGGCAAGTACACAGGCTCAACGTCAGAAGGCGTCTGGGAGCCTGGGATCATGGACTATAAGGCAATCGCTGCCAACCTGGTTGGGCCAAATGGGACAGGTCTGAATGGTTTTGAAGTTGGGTATGACGAGCAGGCAGAAGCCGCTTACGTCTGGAACCGCAGCAATGGTAAATTACTAACGTTTGACAGCGCTCGCTCTGTTGAGGCGAAAGGTCGTTACGTCAACTTGTATGACCTGGGCGGCTTGTTTGCCTGGGAAATCGATGCGGATAACGGCGATATTCTCAATGCTATGTACGATGGCCTGACAGGAGGCGTACCTGTGAATAAGCCTCCGGTCGTTTCTGTTGACAGCAATGTCACAGTGCAATCGGGTGGTTCAGTAACCGTTACTGCTACGGCTTCAGATCCAGATAACCAGCCGCTGACTTTTGCATGGAGCGCATCAAGTGCACTGACGCTTGCTAATGCAACCAGTGCTGCTGTCGGCGTCACTGCTCCAGTTGTGACTCAAGATACCGAGTACACGCTGACTATCGCCGTGTCTGATGGTGAAGCGACCACGACGCGCAATGTCACTGTGCTGGTAAAAGCGCCTTCAACAGGTAATGACGCGCCCGTCGTAACACCGATTGCAGCACTGTCGCTGGCTGAAAATACCAGTACATCAGTACAAGTCAGCGCTACGGACCCCAATGGTGACGCATTGACTTACTCCTGGTCTGCAAGCAATGGCTTGACTGTCAATGGTCAGGGGGCAAGCGCTACAATTACGGCTCCGGAAGTGACTCAGGATACGACTTATCAGGTGACCGTTGCTGTGTCGGATGGCGTTGCGACTACCACTGTGTCATTCGATGTGACGGTAACCGACGCAGCGGTAGGTGCCGATCCCTGGGAGAGCAACAAAGTCTATGTAGGTGGCGATCGCGTTAGCTACCAGGGCAAGTTGTACGAAGCTAAGTGGTGGACTCGCGGTGAGGAACCAGGCAAAGCCATGGTCTGGAAAGCGCTCTAAGCTATGTTGATATCAGAGGACGGGGTATGTGCCTCTGATTGACCAAGGGATTGGCCAACAATAACCAATAAAGGCGCTCAGGCGCCTTTGTTTTCTGTCAGATATCCTTCATAATCTAGCTAATATCAATGATAGCTAGACGTCGTGCATTTACTTTTTCTTTTGTTTTTCCTACCCGTCGTTGCTTTTGCCAATGCACAGTGCGAAACGCGCTACAAGGTTGGTGTTGGCACCAGCTGGCCACCGTACGTGATGTATCGCGATACAGTCCCTTATGGCCTGGATATCGAAATTACCCGCAAGGTGTTCAAACATGCGCAGCTTTGCATCGACTTTGTTCAGTTGCCATCATCCGCGCGCGGGATCACTGAGCTTTCTAAGGGCTTTATAGATATCCTGCCTTCAGCCAGCTTTAATACTCAAAGAGCCGAAGTGGCGTTTTTTAGTCAGGCGTATCGCCGTGAGAGAATGCGTTTATTTACCCGCAAAGAAACGGTGAGAGAAGTCAGAAGCCTGACTGAACTATTTGCGGCAGAGCACACCTTTGTTGCTAATCCTGGTGCTTACTATGGTAAAGAGCTTGAACAGATTTTGAAGATCGCCTGGTACAGAGAGCGGTTATTGGAAGTGCCCAGCATCAGCCAGCGCATGCAATTGGTAAACAAAAAGCGTGTCGATTTTTTGATAGAAGACGAGTTTTCTGGTTATTACTACATAGAAGAGCTGGGGTTTGAGCAAATGCGGATCCATCCCTATGTAGTCAATGATAACGCGATTCATTTTATGTTAAGCCGAAAATCATTTAATAAACAGCAAATCAATGAGATCAATGCGGCTATTGATGAACTGAAAGGCGAAATCGCTGATCTGATCCATCAATATGGAATAGAAATGGAAACGCGTGGGCGAAGCGTGCGTCTTGAAGCGTTTTACGGAGTGTGAATATGTGCAAAACAGGGTTGATAATATGTGTGTTACTGATGGTATCAGCGACTAGCATCGCCAAAGAGCTGAAGCCATATCGTTTTGACACCATGCAAGTGAACCTGGATGCTTTGTTATTTGACCGTACTGACCGGATTAAACCGGCAAAAAGTGACTTTAAGGTAACGCGCAGTATCGCAATGTCGAACGACGACGGGTACCGCGCAGTGTTGCTCAGTCTTGAGAACCTTTCATCAGGGCGGCGTATTCTTGAGCCGGAGCAACTTATGGTAGTTTATGCTGACGGCACTGCTCTGCAGGTAAGTGCATTGCCGCACAAAGTAGTTCTTGAGGGGTATGAGAAGCGTAGCTTCACACTTGAGCTGGGCGCGAATGACTATCCTGTAGTTGCGATTGTTTCGGCCAATAATTCAGGATATTAAGGAAGATGGGATTAAAGCAAATCAATCGGCTGCACGCAATCTCAACCAAGCCAACGCGGATGATCCTGGGTCTGATGAGCGGCACTTCTCTGGATGGCTTAGACATGGCATTGTGCGAGGTAAGTGGCTCAGGGCTCGATACGCAATGCAAATTGTTAAAGTTTACCACCATTGCATACGACAACGACTTTAAAGACAAGGTACGTCAGGTCTTTGCTAAAGATACGGTCGACTTTGAGTACCTGACTTTACTAAACCCCTGGCTAGGTAACTATCACGCAAGGTTAATCAACCAAGCCTTGTCACAGTGGCAAGTAATGCATGAAGAGATCGATTTGATTGCCAGCCATGGTCAAACTGTATTCCACTGTCCTCATCATCAGCATAGCTATCAAGACTTTGCTGACGGTACGCTGCAGTTAGGTGATGGCGATCAGGTAGCAACACACACGCAAATCATCACAATTTCTGATTTTCGACAAAAGCACATTGCTAAAGGCGGCGAAGGCGCGCCGCTGGCCCAGTATGGCGATTACTTGTTGTATCAAAGTGCCCAGGTTAATCGGGTTCTACTAAATCTGGGCGGAATTGCGAATTTCACGGTGTTGCCGCGAAGTGGTAAAATCGATGATATTCGTTGCTCAGACATAGGACCTGGGAATACACTGATGGATGCTTACTGTCGACGTTATTTAAGCCAACCCTACGATGAAGGGGGGAAGCTGGCGAGGCAAGGTCGAGTCTGTGATAGCCTGCTTGAAGCGTTAAAGGCTATACCTTTTTTCCGATACAATACGCCAAAAACGACCGGTCCCGAAGTTTTCAGCCTGACTATGCTAGAGCAAAAGCAGGCTCAGTACTCGAGGTCACTGTCCCATTATGATGTGCTTGCCACTTTAAATGAGCTCACAGCCTGGTGTGTGTTAGAGCATTTGCAATGTCTGAAGCTGAATGGGCCTACTCAGCTCATACTTAGCGGCGGAGGCGCGCACAATACATTGCTGGTCGAAAAATTTAAATCGAGCCTGCCAGACAGTTACGAAGTGTCAAAATTGTCCCAGGATGGTGTGTGTGTTGACTCGAAAGAAGCTGCACTATTTGCGGTCCTGGCAAATGAATGCGTAGCCGGGAGTGGTTTATTTTCGTTCGGTAAGATAAGTCTGCCTGGTTGAGCTTAGTAGGGCACTAAATTCATTACGCAGGTATTTGGCTATTGCCTGCAATATCCTACTTGTTGTCCCGTTATCATCTGCCGCGGCCCATTCATCTTCTTTTCGAGGGTGTATTTCACGAGGCAGGCAGGCCATATAGTCCATACTGTTTTTAACGCGCTGCTTATAACCCAGCAAACTTAATTGCAGGTTGTACGATCCGCTTTTTCCCGATCCCCCCAGATATATCTCTACTGTACCAGTCATGATGTCTTTTTCTTTAAGTTTATATATGCCTATAAAGTCAACGTCGCGATTATCCTGGTGGTTAGCTGTAATGCGGATCTGATTTCCTGACACCGCGTCTTGCGGGAGCAGACAAGAGACAATCAATTGATCTTGTTCTATATAAAACTCTAGCTGGTCAAACGGTGAGCCTTGTTCCAGAAAAAACAGCTGTTGTGCCTGGTCCTTGATATCAAAAGTTAAAGACCGTTTACGTGTATTCATGGTTTTGCCGAAAAATTAAACTGGGGCAATTATGCCGGGGTAATATGTCAAAATTATTAAAAAAGGGCCCTGTAATGAGCCCTTTTTATGAGTACCTGAACACTCTTGCCAGGTAAACGCTGTTACTTGATAGCAAGCATCAATAAGCCTGGCAGTACAAAGAAAGAACCCAGTACATATCCGAATGCCGCAGACTTATTACGTGTACCAATTCGTGCCAGTTTCTCGGCCAGTTGTAGCGGAATTTCACGGAGCAGAGGTAAGCCATAAATCAGGGCAACTGCGAACACATTAAACATGACGTGTACCAGCGCAATCGTCAGGGCAACTTCGGCATTAGGGCCTGTGATAGACGTTGCTGCCAGCAGTGCTGTGATTGTAGTACCAATGTTTGCACCTAGTGTGAATGGATAGATTTGACGTGTATTGAATACTCCGCTGCCTGCCAGTGGGATCATCAGGCTGGTGGTTGTAGACGATGACTGAACCATTACAGTCACAACCGCACCTGAGCTGATACCTGCAACCGGGCCACGGCCAATTGCACTGTGTAGTAATTCTTTAGCACGACCGACCAGTGCTTTCTTAAGCAGTTTACCTAGTGTCGTTACAGCGAACAGGATCATCGCAATACCGATAACAACCATAGCGATACCGACCGCTTTACCATCAAGGAAGCTGACTGCATCTTTAACCAGGCCGACAGCCGGTTTAACAAGAGGCTTAATGAAGTTGTAACTCTTAAGAGATAAGTCTGCATCACCCACAAAAAGGTGTGAAAGTGCGGCAGAGAATTTTTCCAACAGGCCAAACATAATTTCCAGTGGCAGGAAAATAGCGACTGCAAACAAGTTAAAGAAATCATGAACGGTAGATGCAGCAAAAGCACGCTGGAATTCTTCTTTGTCACGGATATGGCCAATCGATACCAGCGTATTAGTGATAGTAGTACCAATGTTTGCACCCATGATCATCGGAATCGCGATGCCTAATGGCAGGCCACCCGCAACCAGACCAACAATAACTGATGTTACAGTAGAAGAAGACTGAACCAGAGCGGTGGCAAATGCACCCAGCATTAATGCGACGAATGGGTTAGTTGCGAACGCAAAAATTTCTTTAGCACCTTCAGTGCCACCAGAAGCCAGTTTGAAACCACCACTGACCGTACCCACAGCGACGAGTACGAGGTAGACCAATAATGCGATGGCGGTCCAATTTAAGATTTTTGCAAAAAGAGAGGTTTGATTTTGTTCACTCATGATTTTACTCAGTTATGTCAGGCCAGCTTATGTGGCACTTTGATGACGTTTTTATTTCAGGGCGGATTAAAACAAAGTTATATGACAGAAATATTTCAATGCGACTGTCGTTTAACCAGGTACTCAAAATTAAAGGAGGCAGTGTGACATTTCGACCGTGAAGTATTTATAGAAGTTTTTTTAAGTTTCTAATAAACAATGCTATTTTGAACTTCGCAACAGTGTTACATTGGTTTACATTACTCAGGAGGCGATACGTAATTTCGTCTGGACTCCACATTTCATACACGATTTAGACCTATGATAGTTACAAATGGTTACCGAGTCTTGTTCATGCGCTTTATCTTTTTGCTTTTAGTGGGGTGTTTTTTGTTAACGGGTCATGCCGCCATGGCAGCTCAGCAGCAAAGCATCCTCTTAGATGACAGTACCACCGAGCTCACATTGCGTGATGCCCGCTTTTTTTACGATTATGATAAGCAAATAAAGGAGGTCAGCAATGTCTCCAAATATGTACAGCAGTTTGTTGCGCTGAGCGAAGTAAAAAAAAGGCCACAGCATGCGCTGTACTCGAAATGGGCCTGGCTGAAACTAGACAATCGGAGCAATACGACTGATTGGGTCATGTCGTTTGGCTTTGCCAGATTGCCCAAACTTGCCGTGTACGTGCTTGAGGATGGCCGCTTTAAGCAAATTCACTCACAAGACGCGAGTGCCAGCTTCGAACAACGGCCTATCCATGATCCTCAAATGTATGTTCCCCTGAACATCAGGCAGGGCCACAGTGAGTTCCTGGTTGAGTTCCAGACATTTGCTAACGCACCGGCTAATCTGCGCTTACACGCACCAGCGCATTACTTGTCGACCTCACAGTTAAGTATATTGACGAATGCCAGCCTTGCTGGTGTTGTGGCCGCTATTTTGCTGATTGTTATAGTTAACCTGGCATTTAACCGTAACACCACAAACGTATTCTATGCCCTGTGGACTTTTCTGTTTTTGCTTATCGTGATCGATATGGCTGGCTTTACATTTCAGTATTTCTGGCCAAATTACGGCTTTTTCAGCGGCCAGTTTTCGATAGCGCTGATGGCCATTGTGCCGATATTTCATCTTTTGTTTGTGCGTGGTTTTTTACAACTAAAGCACTATCATCCGACGCTGAACACCTTATATGTTTGCGCGACCTGGTTGTACATTCTGCTGGTGCCTACGGCGTTGTATCTGCAAAGTGTTTATTTTAATTTATTAGCCAGCACGTTTGTCATCCCCTTGTTTGTCTATACCTGTGTGTGGAGTTTTAGGCAACAAGGCCCTGGAATGCGTACCTTTACCTATAGTTTGGTCAATCATCTGGTATTTCTGAATTTGTTGACCATAGTTGGGGCCAGTTATGGCAATCTAATTGATTTGTTTCAGATCACCTCGTTTATCAAGATTGGTTATCTAATCGAAGTCTTGCTATTCACTGTCGCACTGGCATTACAGCATAAGTCTCTTCAGGGGCAGTTAGTTCGACACCTCGAACAGCAAGTTAATGCGCTTAATCGCACAGTTGTGAGTGAAAGGCAGGTCGTAAACGAGCAGGTAAACCAGCTTAAAGCAAAAGAGGAGCAGCTGTTTACCGATCTGTCACATGAATTGCGTACACCACTGACTGTGATGAAGATCCAGGTCGAATCTTTACAGTACAATATTGTTGAAAACGTGGAAGATTCCTACGCCAAGTTAATGGCGAAAATTGACGAGCTACATAAGTTTATTGATCAGCTGATGCTGGTTACCACAGACAAAGACGTTGCAAATATTCTGAATAAAGAAGAAATTAAGGTCGCGCATTTCATCAACGAAACTTTCCAGACCTGTATGACCTATGTGGACCCGAAAAAAGCCAGGCTCGAAATCATTAACCGACTAGACCCCCACTTTACCATGCAGTTTGACAGACGTTCTATCGGTAACGCGATATTGGAGGTCGTCAAGAATGCCCTGAAATACGGCGGAGACGGCGTTGATATAAAAATGAGTGCGCAGGTTACACAGCAACACCTGGTGCTGCGTATTGAAGACTCGGGTATGCCGTTGTCATATGATGCTCACAGGCAGCTCTTTCAGCCTCTGTTTCGCGAAGAAGCGTCACGTAGCTCACTCAGCGGTGGTAAGGGTATGGGACTGGCTGTGTGCAAAAAGATAGTCGAATGTCATGGTGGTAAAATCGAATCACACAACAGTTTACTGGGCGGACTATGCATAGAAATTATCCTGCCAACCTCAGAGGTGGATGTCGCGTTGGCGTAGAAAAGAGTTGTAATCTGTTTGATGTCTGGCAGACTGCGCTGCGATTTAGATAAAGAATAAGGTTACAGACATGATAAGAAAAACCCTGGTAGCGCTCGTGGTTGGTTTGGCACTGACAGGATGTGAAGTGACTTCTGTCAATACGCAGTCGCAGCAGCAAAGTGTTGAACGCTCAGATGCCAACGCGCAGATGAAGGCACTTGCACAGTCATACTTCGATGAGGGGATCACGCTCAGCCCGCTATCTGCGACCTTTTTCGGTATGTCTGAGTACAATGACAAATTTGAGCCGCCACTTGGAGAGGCCAGCCTCGCGCAGTCTCGTGCCTTTACAGACCGGTACCTGGCGCGTCTCGAAGCACTCGATAGCAGTAAGCTATCCGGCCAGGCTAAACTGTCTTACGACATTCTTCATTATGAACTGCTGCAAAGTAAAGCGGCTGAGCAGTTTGATGGCCAGTATTTGCCGATCGATCAGATGTACGGCTCACACCATATTTTTGCTTCACTGGGCTCGGGCGAAAGCGCTCAGCCTTTTAAAACGGTAGACGATTACAGCAACTTTCTGAAACGCGCAGACGGTTTTGTTGCCTGGCTGAAGTCTGTACAAACTATGATGACGCAGGGCATTGAACGTGAGGTGGTGTTACCGCGTGCGATCACCGTTAAGGTCATTCCTCAGTTTAAAACACACGTCGTGGAAAAAGCAGAAGACTCCATATTCTGGGGCCCCATTAATAACCTGCCCGAGACTTTCTCAAGCGAAGAAAAGCGTCAAATTACCCAGTCTTACAAGCATTACATCGAGCGCACTTTGGTTCCGGCGTACCGAGACATGGTCCACTTTCTGGAAACAACCTACCTGCCTGCGTCCAGAACCACGGTTGGCTATAGTGCATTACCCAACGGCGAAGCCTGGTATCAGCATTACATTAAAGAAAACACCACGCTGGACATGAGCGCAACAGAAATTCACCAGCTGGGCCTGAGCGAAGTTAAGCGCATTCGCAATGAAATGAGCAATGTTAAGGAACAAGTCGGCTTTGAAGGTGATCTTCAGGCATTTTTCCAACACTTGCGTGACAGCGAGGAATTTTATTTTTCTTCAGAGGCTGAACTGATCCAGGCCTACGAAGAAGTGAAAAAGAAAATTGATGCACGCGTGCCTTTGTTATTCGATATTAAACCTAAGGCAGATTATATCGTCAAACCTGTGGAAGCGTTTCGTGCGGCATCGGCGGCCGGTGCATCGTATGAAAGCCCGGCACCGGATGGTTCTCGCCCCGGTGTTTTCTATATTAATAGTCACAACCTGAAGGCTCAGCCAAAGTTTATCGTAGAGACACTATCAATCCACGAGGCCGCGCCCGGGCACCATTTCCAGCTCGCGTTGCAGCAGGAAATTGACGACCTGCCTGATTTCCGTAAGTTTGGCGGCTCGACCGTGTTTGTTGAGGGCTGGGCGCTATATGCAGAAAGTTTGGGTAAAGAGCTGGGTCTGTTCACCGATCCGTATCAATGGTACGGCCGTTTGGCAGATGAGCAGCTCAGAGCAATGAGACTGGTCGTAGATACCGGCTTGCATGCCAAAGGCTGGACGCGTGACCATGCGATTGCCTTTATGCTGGATAATTCGTCGATGGCCAAGAGCGATGTTGAAGCCGAAGTTGAGCGCTATATTGCGTGGCCAGGCCAGGCGGTATCCTATAAAGTGGGCCAGTTTAAGATCCGCCAGTTGCGAGAATACGCCGAACAAAAACTTGGCGCAAAGTTTGATATTCGCGCATTCCATAATCAGGTACTGATTGACGGTGCTTTGCCAATGCCTGTGTTGCAGGACAAGATAGAGCGCTGGGTCGAATCTCAAATGTAACCTCGCCAGTTCACAGGCCAGCTTTGCGCTGGTCTGTTTCTTTTAGTACAATCTGCGCCCCCTTATCTATGTGGCAGACTGTCGTTATGAGCACAACTCCTTTTTGGATTGAAAAATCACTTGAAGAAATGAACCAACAGGAGTGGGAAGCCATCTGTGACGGCTGTGGCAAATGTTGCCTGCATTCCTTCATAGATTCAGACGAAGATGAGGAAGAACAATTTAGTAGCACCGACGTACTGCGTGAGGGGGAAGAGTTGTTGTATACCGACGTGGTGTGCCAATACAGCGACGCAAAAACCTGTGCCTGTACCCGATATTCAGAGAGACAGACACTGGTGCCATCATGCGTGCAGCTCACCAAAGACAATCTGAAAGACATCTTTTTTATGCCACAATCTTGCAGTTATCGCCGCTTACACGAAGGTCGTGGCCTGGCGAGCTGGCATCCGTTGCGTCACGAGGGCTCAAAGCAGCCAATGCATGACGCAGGGATCAGTATTCTGGGTAAGGCCATCAGTGAACAGGATGTCGATCTTGAGAACGACTTTGAAGATCACATTGTCACCTGGCCTGAACGTGATATTGATTAATACCAGGCTGTTTAAACTCAGAAGGCGACACTCTCTCCTTCGTTAAGAATGTAAATGGGCCGCTGGGGTGCCAGTGTTTGTTGAACATGGAGCAGCCGAAACAACGCGGAATGTGACGTTAAATCGCCCATTTTCCAACTCATATTGCCATACCCCCAGGGGACCACTTGCTGACAGTTGAGGTCGTCGGCAGCCACCAGCATATCTTCGGGTGTAAGGTGAACATTGCGATACCATTTGCCATACTCCTCGTGGTGATAAGAGGCTATGGGCAGGAGGCAAACGTCAATATCACCGTACTTCTGTTGTATGTCTTTGAAGTGGGGCGAGTAACCCGTATCACCCGCATAAAATAAGGTCTTTCCCTGGTACTCAAATATCCAGCCACCCCATAAGGTTGCGTCATTGTCTTCTGTTAGGTAGGGCACAACGATCCGGCTGCTGAAATGATGAGCCGGCACAAAGTGCACGCTAAGCTGGTCTTGTTGTGCGCTGGCATACCAGGCCATTTCATTGATCTTATAGCCGCCGCTGGCAAAGTAGTCGGCAAACCCCAGCGGCGTATAATAAGTTGGCTCGGTGCCTAGGGTGTCGATATCTGCTTTATTGAAATGGTCGTAGTGTATATGCGAATAAACGACTGAGGTTAGCTTATTGAGCTCCTGATCTGAAGGCCACAGAGGCTCAGTCCGATAAAAGCCGCCGGTCCATTTAAAGCCCAGGTCAATCGGCCAGTCAAACTGCTGACTCACAGGGTCAACCAGCACTTGTTGTCCGTCAGGCATAGTGAGCAAAAAGCTGGCGTGGCCAAGCCATTTTACGTTAAAGCCCAGTGTGGTGTTGATTTCGGGGCGCTCGCCTGTGTAACGGCATTGCTCCATGCTTTCACGACATTCAATCAGCGGGGTAGGCGGGTAACAGTCCTGCTCACAAGTGTAAGGGTAGCGCTCTGGCTGTTTATAGAGATTGGCAAAACGGTCTGTGTAGCCCTGAGATGTTTTGTATTTTACCACCGTCTGGTCCGACTGAGTCACTTCAACCTGGTTGGCGGTACAGGCACTCAGGCAAATGATGAAAGGCAGGGCGAGATAAGGTTTGTGCATAAACGCGTCTTTTTTTATTCTTTTACTGTGTTAGGCTTAGCTTAGCATAAGTGATTAGCACAAAATCAAATAGTTAGATGTAAGCAGGTGTTACTACAATACTAATTTGGTTGTTTAGTTGATGAGAGTACAAGATGAGCAGAGTTTCTCCAGAAACCTGGTATGCCTTAGGGTTTTTCTTTTTGCTGATCCTGGGCCCCTTTACAATAGGCTGGGGTATAATGAAGGCTTACCGCTGTTATTTTCCTAAAACGCCACCGACGGAGGATGAGAGTTCAGTGTCTGTGGTGTCGCAGCTCAGTGCGCAGCGAGATGGTTTCTTTAAACTTTATCTGCTTGGTCTGGTGATTTGTTCGCCCGGATTTTATTACATTTACACTGAATATTTGGCGCATATTTAATTCTCCTTACAAGTGGGCTTGCTGAAAAGGCGCATCCTTGCACCCGCTCTCACAGCCTGTTAAGCAATGTCTTTGTAACTTGGCAAGGAATCAAACGCGCCATAGCGTGTTACGGCAAACGCGCCGCAGCGGCTGGCGTACTCAATAGCACGATATACGCTGTCCCGAACGGCCAATATGGTGTCGATAGGCAAGTCTGAACGGATAAAGGTTGCCAGTAAGGCGCCAACAAACGCATCTCCCGCAGCGGTTGTGTCTACCGCGGTTACATCGGGTACTTGCACCTCGCCCTGATAAGTCTGCCCATAAAAGCGAACAGCTTGCTTACCATCGGTGATGATCAGCAGCTTTACATTTGCTGCCATGATGGCGTCGAGGGTATGCGACTGAGGCTGACCCGGATGACTGTGCTCGTTCAAAAATACCAGTTCCTCGTGTGACAGCTTAACAATGTCTGAGAGCGAAATTACATGCCAAATGCGCTTTGCGCAGTGGGTCAGGGATGTCCAGAGGTTTTCTCTCAGGTTCATATCAAAGCTGGTATTCATGCCCTGAGCGCGTGCCTGAGTTAAGGCATGGACGGTTGTTTTATAGATGTTGGTTTCGGTCAGGCTATTACTGCATACATGTATCAATGAATGCGTATCGAACATGCTGGGATCAAAGTCGTCAGAGCGAAATAGCAGATCAGCCGCGGGGGGACGATAAAAACTAAAACTTCGTTCGCCGTTTGAATCCAACGAAACGAACGCCAGCGCGGTTTTGGCTTTGTCTGTCGAGCTTATGTAATCACAATTAACCCCATGGGATTGCAACTCTTGTTTTATAAAGTGGCCAAACATGTCATCGCCGACCATACCGCAAAAACTCGCTGCAATACCCTGACGGGCAGCGGCAACGGCAACATTGGCCGGCGCGCCACCTGCGTATTTAGTAAAAGATTCAGGCGTTTTTCCGTCTGACAGGAAATCTATCAGGGCTTCACCAAAACAAACCAGGCTCATAATGCCTCCTGTGCTAGTTGCTGGGCTCTGAGTACTTCGTAGCAGGCGCCCATTGTATGATAATCGGTTTTCCCGGCAGGGCTTTTTTCGTTGCTGTATGCCTGGTTTCGTTTATCCAAAATGCGGTACCAGGCACCATGCTCATGATCTATCATATGATCCCAGCAATACTGCCATATTTTGTCATACCACTGCCAGTAGCGGTTTTCACCCGTTGTGAGTGCCAGCAGCGCCGCAGCGGCAAAACTCTCGGCCTGAACCCAGAAGTATTTGTCTGAGTCGCAAATGCTGTTATCCGGCGCAAAGCCATAGTATATTCCTCCATGCTCCTCATCCCAGGCAGTTTCAAGCGCCGTATCAAACAGGTAACGGGCGCGTTCAATCATCCAGTTTTGTGGTTTGTGTCGATACAGGATCAGCAGCAGCTTACTCCACTCAGTTTGATGACCAGGTTGAAAGCCCCAGGGCCGAAACAGGTGCTTGGGGTTATCCAGGTTATAGTGCCAGTCAATCTGCCAATTATCACTGTAGTGCTCCCAGACAAGGCCGTTGGCTAATTCAGCCTGCTGCACGGTCATGGTAAAGGCAAGCATATGTGCGCGTTCAAGGAATTTATTATCCTGCGTGGCCTCAAAACACATGAGCAATGCTTCGCACATATGCATATTGGCGTTTTGACCCCGGTAAGGGTCAGCGATACTAAAATCACCATTGTACTCGTCCAGGTATAGCTGATATTCACTTTGATAGTATTTGTCTTCCAGTAAAAGCCATACCGACTCTATGGTCTCAGCCGCTGAATCAACACCGGCCTTAAGCGCAACCGCGTTGGCCAGTAAGACGAACGCAAGGCCGTAACAGTGGTTGGTATTGTCTTCAACCTGGTTTTTACTGATAACCCACGCGTAGCCACCATTGGGTTGTTTGTGTGTTTGCTCAAGAAAGTCCAGACCATGGTGAACCAGTTCGAGGTATTCAGGCTCACGGGTTTGCAAATAAGCCATTGCATAATTGAACACAAACCGGGTACTTGATACCAGGTGGCGATCATGGTGGTTGTAAATCGTGCCGTCATCCAGAAAATAGTGGAAAAACCCACCACCTGAGTCAACACAGCACGGATGGTAAAAGCCCATCGTACGGTTGATATGATTAAGTAAGAAGTCATCGTTTCTGAAGTTTATAGACATAACCTATCCAGTGTGTCGTTAATTAGCCTGAGCATATTTACCCGGCAATACCTGCATTTGATCTTACTCTAGCATCATCAAAAATAAATTGGAACGGTCCAATAAAACATTTGTGATTTTTCTGTAACAGTGTGTAGAATCACTGAATCCTTTAACACGGAGTAATCCAAGTGAGCGAAATTAACACCAACCAAAGTTATGTAGCCAGTGGAGATGCAAAAAACAACAACTATTTGTTGCCACTGACCGCCATGACCACCCTGTTTTTTTTATGGGGCTTTATTACTGTACTGAACGATGTACTGATCCCGCGACTGAAAGCGGTGTTTGACCTCAGTTATACCGAAGCTATGCTGATCCAGTTTTGTTTTTTCAGCGCCTATTTTATCGTTTCTTTACCTGCCGGCGCATTCCTCAAGCGCTTTGGTTACAAAAACGGTGTTCTGACCGGCCTGGTAGTGGCAGCAGCAGGATGTATGCTGTTTTATCCGGCTGTGGTTGTCCATGAGTACTGGATATTCCTGAGCGCGTTGTTTGTACTGGCGTCAGGTATTACGGTTCTACAAGTATCTGCAAACCCCTATGTTGCAGCACTGGGTCCAGAGAAAACTGCCTCAAGTCGATTGAATCTGGCGCAGGCACTCAATTCATTGGGTACGACCGTTGGTCCGGCGGTGGGTGGCATGTTGTTATTTGGTGCCGGTGCCAGTATGGCAACTGACGCAACAGCAGACTCCGTTAAAGTACCTTATCTGATACTTGCCGGTGCCTTGCTGCTGATTTCCGCTGTATTTGCGTTTTTAAAGCTGCCGACCATCGAAGCGCATACAGAAGAAGGGGATTGTAAAGCCCGTGGTCACAAGCTGACCGAAGCTCCGCATCTGGTGATGGGTGTTGCGGCTATCTTTTGTTATGTAGGCGCAGAAGTTGCGATTGGCAGCTTCCTGGTTAATTATTTTGCCGAGCCATCGATTGCTGGTATGGAAGAGCATACCGCAGCCAAGTATATTTCTTATTACTGGGGTGGTGCTATGGTAGGGCGGTTTATTGGATCTGCGGCACTACAAAAGATTGCCCCTTCAAAAGCACTGATGTTCAATGCCATTGCCATTATTGCACTGTTGCTTCTGACGATGTCGACAGACGGCAAACTGGCTATGTTCGCGGTACTTGCTGTAGGCCTGTTCAATTCAATCATGTTCCCGACCATTTTCTCAATCGCTATTGAAGGACTGGGCTCTTTAACCAGTAAAGGGTCAGGCTGGTTATGTCTGGCAATTGTGGGAGGTGCACTGGTACCGCTGGGACAGGGTCTGGTTGCAGACAGTGCCGGGATCCAGATTAGCTTCATTGTCCCTATGGTCTGTTATGTCTTTATCGCCTGGTATGGACTGAATGTGGTGTCTCTGTACAAGCAGTGGCAGCAAAAAGTCGATAGCTAAACGCGCTTTTATCGAGCCGGCCTCAGCGCCGGCTTTTTTATGTCCGGTTAACTCCATTAACCTTGTTCCTTTGTATCTCGCTCACTATTTCTCATCCTGTTGCTATTGAATACGTATTCATTTGCGGTGTACTATAGAATGAATTGGAACGGTCCAAATAATTGCAATAGGTATAGAGGAGAGGTGCATGTATCGCATCATATCGGTAGCAACCCTGGCTACTATGATATCAGTCTCGTCGCTGGGGGAGGCTAACGCGTCAAACACTCAGTGGGTAGACCCATTTATAGGCACTGGCGGTGACGGCCACACCTTCCCGGGGGCTGTGGTACCCTTTGGCATGGTTCAGCTGAGCCCGGATACCGATAACCCCATGCGCGGTGTATCACCACAACCAGAAATCTATAAGCGCTGTGCAGGTTATCATTATGACGATACCACCATAGTCGGTTTTTCTCATACACACTTTTCCGGTACCGGACACTCTGATCTTGGCGATCTACTGATCATGCCCATCAGCGGGGAAGTTAAAACCGATCCGGGCACGGCAAAAGATCCCGACTCTGGCTATCGCTCGCGATTTTCGCACGATCAGGAATGGGCCGAAGCTGGCTACTATGGAGTAGAGCTACAAGATTACAATATTAAGGCCGAGCTCACAGCCAGTCCGCGTGCAGGTATGCATCAGTATACATTTAAAAATGGTGGCGAAGGTCATGTGCTGTTTGACCTGACCAGCGCGATTTACAACTTTGAAAACAAAGTTATCTGGAGTGATATCCGCAAGATCAACGACACTACGTTGCTTGCCTACAGGGCAACCAATGGCTGGGCACGTAATCGTCAAATGTATTTTGCCATTGAGTTTTCGCAGCCAATTGATAGCTACCGTTTTATCAACGAAGATAATATGCGCTATCGCTGCATGGGCTGTTTGGGCAAGGAAAAGCACTCCACCATAGAAAACAAAGCCGTAAAAATGAGTGCCGGTAAGGCGATAAAGTTTGTTGCCAGTTTTGCCAATGTCGAAAATAAGCCCCTCCAAGTGAAGGTTGCCTTGTCTGCCGTTAGCCGCAGCAATGCGTTGGAAAACCTGCACGCGGAAATACCGCACTGGGATTTTAACAAGGTGCGCGAAGCGGCCAGTTCTCAGTGGGCATCCTACTTGGATAAAGTGGATGTAGAAGGGACTCGCTCCGAAAAGCGTCAGTTCTACACCGCGCTGTATCATGCCTTGCAGGCACCCAGTTTATATCAGGACGTCAATGGACAATATCGCGGTGTCGATGGTGAAATTCACGATGGTAAAGGCTTTGAGCATTATACCCTGTACTCGCTGTGGGACACTTACCGCGCGCTACATCCGTTACTGACCTATATCGACCCCGACAGAGTCTCGGGCATGATCCAGTCCATGTTGGTGCACTATCAGCAAAGCTACGAAAAGATGTTACCTATCTGGTCGTTCCATGCGCACGAGACCTGGACCATGATAGGCTATCACGCCGTTTCTGTGATAGCTGATGCCTATCTCAAAGGGATCCGAGATTACGACCTTGACCTGGCTGTAGAAGCCATCATTAATACGGCCAATAACCCGGTGTACGATGCGATCCCTGAATATAAGCAGTTCGGTTATGTGCCAATGGATGTGTTACCAGAGTCAGTGTCTATCACGCTTGAATATGCGTACGATGATTTTGCCATTGCCAGAATGTTTGAAGCGATGGGTAAAAGTGAGCTGGCAAAACAGTATTATGCCCGTGCAATGAGTTATAAGAATGTCTTTGACCCGCAAAGTGGCTTTATGCGCGGTCGTGACAGCCAGGGACGCTGGGATCCGGACTTTAACCCGTTTAAGGCCAAATACATGGGGCCGTTCACCGAAGGCAATGCCATGCAATACAGCTTTTATGTCCCGCAAGATGTCGCCGGCCTCATTACCTTAATGGGCGGAGACGAGGCATTCACCCAGCGTCTCGATGACTTGTTTGATACGCCTTTATCCCATGACATGATCAAAGAGCACGAAGACATCGCCGGTTTGATAGGTAACTATGCCCATGGTAATGAACCCAGTCATCATATTGCGTATTTGTATAACTACGCCGGTAAACCGTGGAAAACCCAGCAACGTATTCGCCAGATTATGGATACCTTAAGCTCAGATAAACCCGACGGTCTGGCAGGTAATGACGACGTAGGGCAAATGTCTGCCTGGTATATCTTCTCAGCAATGGGTTTTTATCCGGTAGCTCCTGGTGACCTGGCCTATGCCATTGGTGCGCCACAAACACCCAAGGTTACGTTGAAATTGGCAAATGGTAAGCAGTTTACAACCACTGCGGTTGGTTTGAGCGATGCAAACAAATATATCCAATCGGTTACTTTGAATGGCAAGGTCCTTGAGCGCAGTTATCTGACTCATGACGACATTATGTCGGGCGGGGAGCTGAGGTATGTTATGGGCGATAAACCAAATATGAATTGGGGTAAAGCCTTTAAAGCAAGGCCTCCGGCTTTATCCAAGTATCAGTAGCATGACCCGATTACAATTTCATCAAGCAAACGGCCAGGCTGTGTTGTCCTTCAGTATCGGTCAATGTTGTTAGACTGAGGTCGATACAACTTGCGGTGATCATTGTGTTAATCAAAGGTGGGATAAGTCCCGCCTTTTTTCATTTTTAGCGTTGACACTTGTCCAATAACTATTCAGTTAAAAAATAAATTGTGAAAACAAGTGTATAATTGACTTAAGACCGCAAAAGTTTCGCCGATAAGGTAAGACAAACTCGTTAAGATTTGGTAAAACAAATTTGTATTAGCAGAATTAAGACAGGATCCCCATGTTTAGTGCGCTCAAATTTACAACTAAAATAACACTGGCCGCTTCATTGGTGCTGGTGATCGTGCTTTCCCTTTTTACCGTGAATAACTTTATTCTGATGCGCTCGCAAACTCAGGCTCAACTGACCCTGGTATTGCAGGAAATCTCTGAGTCGGTATCGCAGAATATAGCCAACTGGCTAAACGACAGGCTGGATATTGTCAGCTCTGTTGCCAGCGGCCATCGTGCTAACGACTCGACGGCGGATATTCTGCGTCGAGTACAAACGGCCCATGAGGCAGGGCATTTCAAAAATACCTTTATTGGCACACCCGATGGCCAGTTTGTACTGAACGATACCAGCGTAGTATTGCCCAGTGATTTTGATGCCACCCAAAGGCCCTGGTATAAACTGGCTGAGCGAAAACGCGACACCGCGTTCACAACACCTTATATTGATGTCACCAGTAACGAACTGACCATCACCGCAGTAGTTCCTATTATGCGCAATGGTCGCTTCTCGGGCGTTGCTGGGGGCGACATAGACATGGCGACCATTACAGACATAGTCAACGAAATTGATTTTCTGGGTTACGGTTATGGCTTTTTATTGGATGCAGAAGGTCGGATCCTGAGCCACCCGAATACGCAGCTAAACGATAAACCTATGGCGGATCTGTTCGGCACCAAACTGCCGCTGTCTGAGTCATTCGCTGATCTGACCATAGATGGCAAAGAAAAACTGGTTTCTTTTGTTAAAATGCGCGGTATTAAAAATGTCGACTGGTACCTCGGGGTAGTGATCGACAAAGAGATTGCATACAGCTCAGTGGCCTCATTTCGCAATATGGCACTTATCTACATGCTCGTGGGCGTTGTGGTGATTGTAGTGATGTTACAGCTGTTACTGAAATACCTGATGCGGCCAATGGTTCACTTAAACGAAGCAATTAAAGACATAGCTCAGGGAGAAGGTGATTTGACCCGCAGACTGGAAGTTGAAAACAATGACGAGTTTGGTGAGCTGTCTAATTACTTCAACCTGTTTGTAGACAAAATTCATCAAAGTATCTCTAAGGTCAAGGAAACCACGCTGGCGCTTGAGCAAGTGATGGCCGGGCTGCAATCGCAGACACAGGGCGCACTGGACATCTATACCGAACAAACCAAACGTACAGACAGTGTTGCTACGGCCATCAATGAACTGTCATCCAGCGCGGTTGAAATTTCAAATAATGCTAAACATGCCTCGGAATTAGCGACGGAAGCAAACAGTTTATCCAGTCAGGGTCAGGTTGCACTCAACGCCAATATCGAAGAGATAGGCTCTCTCAGTGCCAAGATGCAGGAAGCCCAGTCGACAATTGATGGCCTGGATAAATTGACCTCCAGTATCGGACAGGTACTTGAAGTCATTAAAGGGGTCAGTGAGCAGACTAACCTGCTGGCGCTAAACGCGGCAATTGAAGCTGCGCGCGCCGGTGAAGCCGGGCGCGGGTTCGCCGTGGTCGCCGATGAGGTCAGACAGCTTGCTCAGCGGACACAAGAGTCGACTCAGGAAATTGAAAACACCATTGGCGAGTTGCAGCAGGGATCTGCGTCGGCCGTAGCGGTGATGAAGTCGAGCATCGATGATTCCAGTAACAGTGCTCAGCAGGCTCAGTCCGCCGGTACTAAAATGCAGGAAGTGACGCATGCAATCGACTCTATTGATGGTGTAAACCACGCCGTGGCCAGTGCAACACAGGAGCAAAATGCGGTGATCCAGTCGCTCGACAGTGACATTCATGGGATCAGCGATTTGTGTGTTGAGGGCAGTGACAGCCTGACAAAAACACTGGAAGAATGCCAGACACTAAAATTGCAATTTGATGAACTTGAAAATATGCTCGCCAAGTTTAAGGTCTAACCCTCTCTAAGGCTGCGCTCATGCAGCCTTTTTCATTTATTGCACAAGACTAAATAAATTCCCTTCATGAATCATATATGACAGCTGTAACCTAAATGTATTTTTAGCGCAACATGGATGTCATTTAGGCACATTAGACTGCACGCAATTCCAATATAGCAACAAGCAAATATTAAAAGGTGTATGCGATGAAGTGCGTTAACCACTTGCTATTAGCAGGTATGGTCGCAGTAGCGGCTAATGCTCAGGCAAACGATCTGGATAAGGTCATTGATTCAAGTTCGGCAATTAATCAGTCCGCTTTGCAATCTCAAAACAAAATCAACTCAATTGCAGACGATATGCAGTCACGGCTGCAAAAGTTCAGAACCCTGAATAAAGAAATCGATGGCCTGGTTGTTTACAACAGCCAGCTGGATAAGCAGATCAAAAATCAATTAGAAGAAATGGCTGCTATCAATGCGTCGATGGATCAGGTATCGGTTATCGAGCGTCAAATTACGCCGCTGATGATGCGCATGATCACCGGTCTTGAGCAATTCGTTGCCCTCGATGTGCCATTTCTTAAAAATGAACGCGCCGAGCGTATCGCAAAGCTACAGGCCATGATGGACCGCGCTGATGTGTCTTCCAGTGAAAAATTCCGCCGCGTTTTAGAAGCGTACCAGGTAGAGGTTGAATACGGTCGCACTATCGAAGCTTACTCAACACTGCTCACCGTGGACGGTCAGGAGCGCGAAGTCGATATGCTACGTATCGGACGTCTTGAACTACTTTACGTAACCAAAGATGGCAGTAAAGCGGGTAGCTGGAACAAAGAGAGCAAGTCTTTCACTGCATTGCCAGACACCAACATCAGTCAAATCAACAAGGGTATCCGTATTGCCCGTAAGCAACTTGCCCCGGATATGTTAACTCTGCCAATTCAGGCTGCAGAATAAGAGGTATACAATGAACTTTTTTAAATCTTTCAGCCTAAAAACGGTTATGGCAGCGACACTGGCGTTGTCGAGCTCCGCATTTGCAGCCGAGCAAGCGATGGACCTGGATACCCTGTTAAAGCAACTTGAACAAGGTCAGACAGCCCAGAACGCGCAAAACGCCCAACGCGAAGCGCAGTTTAAGGCACAACAGAGCGAACAGGTTCGCATGCTGCGCGAACTGACCGCAAACCGTGACGGTGAGCTAAACCGCTCAGAGCGCCTTGAAACACAGTTTGAAGAAAACGAAATCAAGCTGGGTAACCTGAGCGATACGCTGTCTAAACGCATGGGTTCACTCAAAGAGTTGTTTGGTGTTCTGCAGCAGGTTGCGGGAGACTCAAGCAACAAATTCCGCACGTCAGTGGTCTCTGCCGAAATCCCAAACCGCAGCGCGTTTATGGATGATATGGCACAGCGCATGGGCTCAAGCACCAAGCTTGCGTCAATAGAAGACATTGAAAAAGTCTGGGTTGAGTTACAGCGCGAAATGACCGAGCAGGGTAAAGTCTCTCGCTATACCTCAGATGTGATTGTCGCCGGTGGTGCCAAAGAGCAAAAAGAAGTACTGCGTGTTGGTGCATTTAACCTGATTGCTGATGGAAAATACCTGTCTTACAACCCAGAAACTAACACATTGTCTGAGTTGACGCGTCAGCCTACTGCACGCTTCACACAAAGTGCAGCTGACCTTCAGTCTGCGCAATCAGGTATTGTCGACTTTGCACTTGACCCAACTGGCGGCTCAATTCTGGGTCTGCTGGTTCAGGCGCCAAACACCAAAGAGCAGGTCGAGCAGGGCGGTGCTGTCGGTTATGTCATCCTGGGCGTAGGTTTGCTTGCACTGTTAATTGCCATCGAGCGCTTTATATCTCTGATGATTATGGGTGCTAAGATCAATCGCCAGCTAAAAGACTCTGTTGCACGTGAAGACAACCCGCTGGGTCGTGTTATGAAAGTTAAAGAGCAACACCCGAATGTAGCGTATGACACACTTGAGCTTAAGTTAAGTGAAGCAATTCTGCGTGAGATGCCGAAAATTACCCGTAACCTGACCCTGATTAAGATTATTTCAGTAGTTGCCCCGTTGCTTGGTCTACTGGGTACGGTAACCGGTATGATCAATACCTTCCAGGCAATTACACTGTTTGGTACAGGTGACCCGAAACTCATGGCAGGTGGTATTTCTACTGCACTTGTTACGACAGTGCTGGGTCTGGTGGTTGCTATCCCAACCGTGTTCCTATACACCCTGCTTAACACACGCTCTCGTAACTTGCTGCTTATTCTGCAAGAGCAAAGCGCCGGCATCATCGCTGAACGCAGCGAGAAAGGAGCGTAATTGTGGTTCTTTTAGTAGATGCAATTAATGCGCTACGTGAGTTCCTAGATACAGGTGGCCAGGTTCTCCTGGTCATCGGACTGGTCACATTTCTGATGTGGTTGTTGATCCTCGAGCGCTTTATGTTTGTGTTCGGCAAGTTCAGAACGTATCGCAAAGATCTGCTGAACAGCTGGAGCAGCCGAGAGGAAAGAAACAGCTGGAATGCAGAGCAGATCCGCCAGGCCATGATCTCACGAGCCGGTATTCAGCTTAACAGTAACTTACCTTATATCAATGTCATGGTTGCCCTGTGCCCCTTACTGGGTTTGCTCGGCACTGTGACCGGCATGATTGAAGTCTTTAATGTCATGGCAATCACAGGCTCCGGCAGTGCCCGCTCGATGGCAGCCGGTGTATCCAAGGCAACCATTCCTACTATGGCTGGTATGGTTGGCGCGCTGTCCGGGGTGTTTGCCTCGACCTTTTTGCAACGCAAAGCGAAGCGCGAAGTAGAATTGCTGGAAGACAAGCTGTTGCTTGACCACTAGAAAAGAATTTGAGGAAACAAAATGAGAGCTCCACTAGCAAAGGTTTTTCAGGAAGAAGAAGCCGAAGAAATTAACATGACGCCGATGCTGGACGTTGTATTTATCATGCTGATCTTCTTTATCGTTACCGCGTCTTTCGTCAAAGAAGCGGGCATAGATGTAAACCGCCCGGAGGCGGCGACAGCTGTGAAAAAGCAGCGCGCCAATATCCTGGTTGCCATTTCAGATAAAGGCGAGATTTGGATCAACAAACGCCAGGTTGATATCCGCGCTGTACAGGCCAACATCGAGCGTCTGAAAGCGGAAAATCCACAGGGCAGCGTGGTTATTCAGGCGGATAAAAAAGCAACTACAGATACCTTAATCAAGGTAATGGATGCATCGCGTGCTGCAGGCGCGTTTGATGTATCGATTGCAGCACAGGAATCATAGGATTAGAAAATGCGTTACTTACTAGCACTCGTTATTGCAGGTATTGTGACTTTTTTCTTGTTTCTCGGTATGCAAGCACTGATCACAGGCGGCGAAGGCAAAATGGAAGAGCCCGTCAAAGGCAATGTACTTGACTTTGTTCGCCTGAAAAAAGAAGAAACAGTTCAGAAAAAAGAACGCAAGCCACAAAAACCACCAACGCCAAAAGAGCCGCCTCCACCTATGGATGCGCCTCAGATGCAAAGTAATAACCTCGATGCAGCAGGCGCTGACTTTAACTTTAGCGCAGACGTTGCAGCTGATGTAGACCTTGCCGGAGGACTGGCACTCGAATCCAGTGATGGTGAATATCTACCAATCGTTAAGGTTGCGCCAGTCTATCCCAGGCGTGCGCTGTCACGCGGTATCGAAGGATACGTGATCGTTGAGTTCATAGTGACGAAACAAGGCACGGTAAGAGATCCGGTTGTCGTGAAAGCTGAGCCGGAGAATATTTTTGAGCGTGCGGCAATGGATGCGGCTTTGAAATTTAAGTACAAGCCACGTGTTGTGAACGGTGAAGCGGTAGAAGTAGCCGGTGTTCAGAACAAGATCTCATTCCAGATCAATGGCTAACAGACAAAGGTGCGATTATGAAAGTATTTAAAAAAGTCTTGTTGGCAAGTGCACTTAGTTGCGCCGGCCTGATAGCGCCAAGTATGGTCTCGGTGTTACCGGGTGTTGACCTGGCGGTTGCACATGCAGAAACCAAAACAAAGCGTGTGCCTGCACTGCGCGAAAAAGTATACAGCCAGCTGGCACGTGCACAAAAGCTGGCCGACGAAGGCGACGTCAAAGGTGGCCTTGAGGTGCTGGACTCCATTAAAGAACGTTCGGGTAGTATGAACTCTTACGAAATTGCCATGATGCACAATTTCTATGGGTTTATCTATTACAACGAAAACCAGCTTGATAAAGCCATCGCTTCATTTGAGCAAGTGGTTGCTGAAGAGGCTATTCCAGAGTCACTGCGATTATCCACGACTTTTAGTCTGGCGCAATTGGCCATGGCCAATGGTGATTATAGGGCTACTGTCGATTATCTGGAAAGGTGGAAGGAAATTAATACTCAGCCAATTAAAAGTAATTATTACGTATTAAAAGCACAAGCTTTATATCAGGATAAAAACTATCAATCGGCTGTCGAAAATATCAATATAGCGATATCATTAACAGAAAGTGAAGGTAATGTTCCAAAGGAGAGCTGGCTGGTTCTGCAAAGGGCATTATACTACTCAATGAATCAACCTAAAAAGGTTGCTGACGTACTGGAAAAAATGGTTAAGCTGTTTGATAAGCCAGAATACTGGGTTCAATTAGCGGGTATGTTCGGTGAGCTGGGCAAAGAGAAAAAGCAATTGGCTTTGCTCGAAACAGCCAAACAGCGCGGCTTTATTAAGAAACGTAGCGACGTTATTCAGCTGGCTCAGGTTTACCTGTTTAATGGTTTACCTTATAAGGCGGCGGTTGCTCTGGATGAAGGCATCAAGAATGGGGTTGTCGAAGGCAATGCAAAAAATTATGCCTTTATTGCGGAGGCTTATGTCCAGTCCAAAGACGAAAGCAAGTCGATTGACTACTTTGCCAAAGCAGACAAAGCAGTTGACCATGGTAACTACTTACAGCGTATAGCGGAAGTCTATATTAACCTGGAAAAGTTTGACGAAGCTGCCGACGCTGCGCGAGCAGCACTTGACAAGGGAGAGCTTAGCTTCGAATCCAATGCCTATGTAGCACTCGGTATGGCGCAGTATAACCTTAAAAATTTCGACGCTTCTATACTCGCATTTGAACAGGCTGAAAAGCACAAAAAATCGGCTAACCTTGCCAAGCAATGGATTAAATATGTAAAACGAGAAAAAGTTCATGCTGAAACGTTAAAGCAAGCTTTGTTATGATTTTATAATCGCAACACCAAAGCCGCCTTCGGGCGGTTTTTTTATTCCAGTAAAAATATTTTACCTACAATGGATACTTTCATTTTTCTGAAAATAAACAGACACACAAATGAAATATAGACTTTATATGATAACGCCAGCTCATTTAAATACACAACGGAGAATAAAATGAAACTTACTGGGTTATTCAAAGTAAGCCTTGTTACATCTGCACTTGTACTAGCTGGTTGTGGCGGTGACATCGAAGTAACACCTACAGTTAATGATACAAGCGTTACAGATTCAAATAATACAACAACAACTACTAATAATGGCACAGGCGATAATTCCGGTGGTGATAATGGTGGTAATACTGATGGCGATAAAGAGCCAGTTGTTACTAACCCATGTGTAAATCGTACCGTTGCTGGCGTAGAAGTTCAGGGTGACTTCCGTAACGACAAGCATTGTTACTATGATACTTCATTCGCAAGTAAAGCATTAGAAATCAAAGAAAACATTACATTTGATGCATTACCAAATGGTGGCGCACACGTATTCGCTGGCGCACTGTTAATTGGTGAAAACTGTGACACTAGTACAGGTTGTGCAGTGCCAGAGACTGGTCCTACTCTAACAGTAAAACCTGGTGCCACTATGGCATTTGCTTCAGGTGAAGCGATCATTCGCATATCTCGTAGCGCTAAAATTATGGCTGAAGGTACGGCTGAGGCGCCTATTACGTTTACATCAGCAAACGACATTGACGAATTTGACATCACTGGCACAGGTCCTCAGTTTGCTGACTGGGGCGGTATCATGATCAACGGTAAGGGATTAACCAACCAATGTTCTAATGCTGCTCGTGCTGACAATTTATGTAATGTTCCAGCAGAAGGTATTGTGAGCCATTTCGGTGGCACTAACAATGCAGACGACAGTGGTACAATCAAATACGCTAAAATATTTTATGCTGGCTCTGGTCCACGTGAAGGTGGTATCGGTAACGACCTTAACTCACTGACATTGAACGCAGTAGGTTCTGGTTCTAGCTTTGAGTTCCTTCACATTCATCAGGGTTTTGATGATGGTATTGAGTTCTTCGGTGGCGCTGCAAACATCAAGAATATTGTCGTAACTGATACGCAAGACGACTCTATTGATATCGACGCTGGTTGGCAGGGTAAGGCACAGTTCATCTATATTAAACACGGCACTATTAAAACCAAAAAAGATGTGAACTACACTGTCAAAGATGATGATGGAAACAAGATCATCCAGACTATTAAAGCCGGCACTGATGGTTTCATGGGTAACAATGGCTTTGAAACCGATGGAGAAAAAGAGTCTGGCCCGGAGTACGATGATGTATCTCCATCGAATCCAACAATTGCAAATGTAACGGTTGTTACCACAGACGGTAGGTCAATCCGTGACAACGACCCTTCTCAGGCTGCAACATTTGACGATGCTATCCGTGGTCATTACTACAACACATTGTTCATTAAAGAAGATAACGCTACTAATGGTACAGCTTGTCTTCACTTTAAAGACAGTGATGCAGCGCAAAATGCAGTTGACAACAACCTGAACTTCCACAGCTCAGCGTTGGCTTGTGTAGCGAATTTCACAGAGTCCAGCAAAGACCTCCCGGGTGAAGCATACACTGCTTGGTGGGATAACGACGGAGCTAGCATCATTCTTGATAAAAAAGGTGACGTGCTTGCAGATGACGGATTTTCTACCAATACAGAGTCTGAAGATCTAAAAGCTATTGAAGCAAACGACCTGAAATCTCTGAACGACACTTTCTTTGATGAAGTTGACTATGTAGGTGCTGTTTCAAGCACAGATACTTCAAGCGTGTGGTACAAGTGGGTTCAAGAGGCTCTTGAATTAGCAGATAAAGACTAATCAACACGATTAGCTTGTTACTAATTCATTAAGTATTTAGAAGTAGGCGCATTGATTGCGCCTTTTTTACGAGTTTTATCAGGATTGCAAATGAATACGCAGATAAAATTAAGAAAAGTAGCTTTGGCAGTGAGTGCTTCTTTGTCGGTTGGTATTGCGACGCCGGTCTTTGCTGAGGAAGCTCAGGAGATAGAAGAAGTTGTTGCGGTGGGCTCGCGTTTGCAGGGTAGTGCAGCAGCAGTAATTGAAGAGCGTAAAAATCAGGCTTTCGTAGCCGATATCCTTGGTGCAGAGCAACTCTCTCGTACCGGTGATAGTGACGTCGCATCAGCGCTTCGACGTGTAACGGGTCTTACGCTTGTTGATGGTAAATTCATCTACGTACGTGGCCTTGGTGAGCGTTACTCAAGTGCTCGATTAAATGGTGCAGCGGTACCTAGCCCGGATCTGACCCGCAACGTTATTCCTCTGGACATATTCCCATCGAGCATCATAGAGAGCCTGGCCGTTCAAAAAGCCTATTCTCCTTCTATGCCAGCTGCATTTGGTGGGGGTAACATAGACATTCGAACTAAGTCAGTTCCGAGCGAATTTGTAGCCAATATTGAGGTAGGAGTTGGTCAGAATCTTAACTCTCAGGATGGATACACGTTTAACAGAAGTGACAGTGGTATTCCTGTCGCGGTTCAGACAGCAATAGTTCGGTATCGTGGTGACCTTTCCCTGCGAGGCATTGTTGAGCGTGAAGGGTTTACCGGTGATGGAGATCTGACTCCCGCAGACCAGGCACTTGCAGTTAATAAGTCTTTGGTACTCGAATTACCTCGAGATATTCGTGTCAGGGAAGAGTCTCTGGACCCTAACTATGATTTAAAAGCGAGCATTGGTAACAGCTTTGATGAAAGTTGGCTTGGCGGAACGATCGGCTTTCTAGCTGCTGCATCTTATGACAACGACTGGAAATATTCGGAACGAATGACAGCAGTCCTAGATCAGTCATTTCAGGAAGGGTGTAAAACAACGTTAGAGACGGCAGAAGACGCAACTAATTCTTGTTATGTGACGGTGAAGGACTCAAAAGAGACGTCGCAAACAGAGCGTATCAGTGGTGTATTCAATCTGGGCTATAAATATGAGCAGCACAATGTTTCTTATTCAAAAATTTACCTGGAGGATATTGAGGAGGAATCTGAACTGTCCACCTCAGAGAGTCCTAATGGTAGTACAGTAAGAACGAAAGCTGCAACGGGCCAGGCATATCGCAATTACGACTTTAACTATGAAGAGCGTATTTTGGATATCGATCAGGTTGTCGGCCAACACACATTCATGGACTACATGGGTATCGGAGTCGATTGGCAGTATACAGAGTCAAAAGCTGAAACAAAGATCCCTACTAATATTAGTTATAACTTCATTGACAATTTTGATGACGCTGAAACTTATCAGAACTCAATAGTGACGGGCGACGATAACCGTATCCTCTATTCATATACTGAAATGGAAGATAACGTTAAGTCGTACGGCGGAAACCTGACGTTACCATTGTATCTCGAGAACATCGAACTGACTTTTAAAGCTGGTTATGATTTCGTTGATCGCGCACGTGTTTACTCAACTTCAGGTTTTGCAATCCACAATGAGACAAACATAGCAATTCCGGTAAATTCCGATTTAGAGGGAATTAATGCTATTACTTCTTACTTAAGTGATGACTTTGTTTCAAATAACGATTTTTTGATCGCGTTCAATGAACCAACGGCTCCAAGTGCTGATGACTACATCGCAGCACAGAAAATAGATGCTGGCTACTTTGAGTTTGACGCTATTTTCAACAACACCTGGCGTTTAAGTGGCGGTATTCGCTATGAAGATTTCAAACAGGTGTCGATTGGTACCTCAAGCTTGATTTTTGATCGTGTCACGCACAGCACTATCTATTCGGAAGAGCGGATCCTTGCTGGTACAGTTAACGAAGACGATTTCTTTAACGCACTGTCGATGACTTATCTCGGCGGTGAGAAGTATCAGATACGATTTGGTTATGGTGAAACAGTTGTTCGCCCTGATTTACGTGAATTAGTTCCGGTCGCATATTTTGATCCATTGACCGATATTCGGACAATCGGTGTCTCGGGACTCAAGAGTAGCGAACTGAATAATTATGATGCACGATTTGAATACTATATGGATAACGGCGACAATTTCTCTGTTGGTGCCTTCTATAAAGATATTACAGCGCCGATAGAGTCGATATTGCAAGTTGGCGATGAAGATTATACAGCCACATTTGTAAATGGCGAAACCGGTGAAGTGTACGGTGTCGAAGCCGAGTGGTTATACGACCTGTCGGGTGTTGTCAGTGGCTTCTTCACCTCTGGTAACGTCACACTGAGTGACTCAGAAGTTGAGATTGACCCGGCGCGAGCGGGTAACCTGACAAACCCAACCAAGCGTATGACGGGGCACTCTAAGTACGTAGTTAACTTACAGCTTAACTACGATTCTGCAGATGGCCAGCACAGTAGCTCTCTTGTATATAATGTATTTGGCGAGCGGATCCTGGCTTCGGGGATCGGTGGTCGCGAGGATGCGTTTGAACAGCCATTCCACTCATTAGACCTGGTTTATACCTGGTATCCGGATTTTAATTCGCAGGTGAAGTTCAAGGTTCAGAACTTACTTGATGAAGAACAGGAAGTGACCCAGTCGGACTATATTGTTCGCCAAAAAGAAGTGGGCACCAGTGTAAGCTTGAGCTACAAGTATGAATTTTAAGTAATTCACCTCAAATTTAAAGTTGCCGCCATATCTCGGCGGCGGCTTTATCTTATCGCCCTTTCGGATGTTCTGAACATAGGTTTACTCTTGCGTAAATTTCAATTTATCCCAAGTCAGTATTTGCTAAACCAGGTACGGATGATAAAAAAATTAGCTTAATGTTTGGTTAATGCTGCATTTGACTTGTTCTGAGTCAATATGTGAAGCTTGAAATGATGGTAAAAAGTTAAACTAATGTGACAGTGAAAGCTTGCTAAACTAGGAAAATATTTTCTTACTTTTCAGTTTGTTGTAATCAAAACTTCTTGAACACTCGTTAGAATTAAGCCATACTTTGTTCTCACATACTAAATCAGAATTTTGGCAATTAGACTGAGTTTCTGGTCGCCAACAACCCGGTTCTAAACTGCTGCCTTCGGTGGCAGTATGGGACACAACCTTTACATGTTGTATCCAAACCCCGCTTTCGCGGGGTTTTTTATCATTAATGTTCACTTTCAACGCTAAAAGTATAGTTTCTTCGGATAATGTTTGCTATTTTTAGACGTCTAGACATACCTCTCACGCAAAATACTCAATGAATCAAAAAAAGGTAATACCATGAAAAAAGTAGGACTAATTGGTTGGCGTGGAATGGTCGGCTCTGTATTGATGCAACGCATGCATGAAGAAAATGACTTTTCTGACATTGAACCTTATTTCTTCACTACCTCTCAAGCTGGCCAGCCTGGGCCAGAAGTTAACTCGCAGACCAAAGCGTTACTCGATGCTTATGATCTCGATAGCCTCTCGCAAATGGACATTATTCTGTCTTGTCAGGGCGGAGACTACACTAAGTCAGTTTATAACGGACTCAGAGAAACTGGATGGGATGGCTATTGGATTGATGCGGCGTCTGCACTGAGAATGTCATCAGACAGCATCATTGTTCTGGATCCGGTAAATAAAGATGTCATTGAGCAGGGGTTAGAGCAGGGGGTTAAGACCTTCGTGGGTGGTAACTGTACTGTGTCATTAATGCTGCTCGCACTGGGCGGTTTGTTTGAGCAAGACCTGATTGAATGGGTCAGCCCTATGACGTACCAGGCTTCATCGGGCGCCGGTGCGCGAAACATGAAAGAACTTATCGCTCAGATGGGCGATATACATGATTGTGTAAAAGCTCAGCTTGGCGATCCAGGGGCTGCAATTTTAGAAATCGATAAGCTGGTTGCACAAAAGCTACAATCAGACAGCTTACCAACTGACCAGTTCGGCGTGCCGCTTGCTGGCAGCTTGATCCCCTGGATAGACGTGCCTATGGAAAGTGGCCAGAGTAAAGAAGAATGGAAAGCCCAGGTTGAGGCGAATAAAATCCTTGGTTCAAGTAAACAGCCGATCCCGGTTGACGGGATCTGTGTGCGGATTGGCGCCATGCGTTGCCACGCACAAGCCTTAACGATTAAGTTAAGAGAGGATGTTTCAGTCGAGAAAATTGAGGAAATATTAGAAGCACACAACGAATGGGTTACGGTTATTCCAAACGACCGTAAAACCACTGAGCAAGAGCTGACGCCAGTCAAAGTTACAGGTACTTTGAACATTCCAATTGGCAGAATACGTAAACTCACTATGGGACCTGAATATATCAGTGCATTCACCGTCGGAGATCAGCTGCTCTGGGGTGCGGCCGAGCCACTGCGTCGTATGCTCAGGATCATTGTTGAGCAATAAGCCTTGCTTTCACAACACACCTAAGAATAAACAAAGCACGCACTTGAACAGCGTGCTTTGTTTATCTAAAGGTCACGTTAAAGCTTGAACTGCGACGATTACACAGATAATAGTCATACGACCACCCATATAGCAGCCCTACAAACTATATCCTATAAATTATATTATGTTAAATAGAGTGTTGTTCTAATCTCACGCTCTGGTGATGCTTACCTATCGTAGATTTTAGACGCCAATTTTGATCGCCTTTCCCCGTTTACACCAATAGGCACATTGTTTAGTTCTCTGGTTATATCTTGGTTAGTCTTTAAGTAGTGCTTGAGATATGGCCATGTTGTTTCACCAAGCTTCCTTCAGTGGTCTTTCTGTGTTTCTTTGTCGGGCCTGAGTAAAGCTTTTCAAGTTTGTATGTTCTTGTAATTCGCCGGAGCTGAGTACTTGCTATATCTAGCCATGATTTAAAGACCGATACTAACCAGTATCGGTCTTTAAAATAAATCCAAGTAAAAGCTGCGCCGTCTTTTCTTTAGGTGCTGCCAACGCTTTTTAATGACTTGAGCATGCTGAATAAATATTTGAATTGATTTGGTTATTTCGCTTTTGCCATTCACTAGAATATGATACTGGCTTGTTAGCCAGATGCTCGTTAGCTTCTGCAAACAACTTCATACATGACATAGCGGGGATCGCTTTTGCTGCGAAATCAGCATAGCCCGCTGCTGAAAAGAGTTTGGCTGCAGTTGCAGGTGCATTCGCCGAATATGCGAATTCGCCAGCTTTTGCTACAAAAGGGTTAAGATCGAACACATTCACAATTAGCACTATTACTGCAATGACAACTAGGAATGTATGTTTTATAAAGTAATTCACTGTATCCCTCCTGAATGTCCTACATACATAACAGACAGTAAGTTACATGCGATAGTCTGTAAAGACGTTTATATCAAACAAATGGGTTCAGCTGTAACATATGAGATTTCCTGATATATTGAGAATTTAGATAAAAGGAGTTTAAAGATGTCCTGGATGTCTCAAATGCTTGTCTTCGGTACTTTGATCGCTGTCGGCCTGTCTTGGAAAGTACTTACGAGAGGTTTGAAAAAAGACCCTTACAGTATGCACTTCATCATTCCACTCATCTTAGCCGTTGGCATTATCCTTATTGAATATTTTGACAAGTTTGGCTTCGATCCCAATAACAGGAATATCAAGGACTGGGTAGATGGCGCTGTATACTTGAACAACATGTTAACGCCGATATTGCTGTTGGCCACTATCTATCTATTATATCGGACTTGGCTCACAAGTAAGCAAGAGCTCGCTGACGCCCGAGATATCATGAGGAAAAAGGAAGAGTTGGAACTTTTAAGGTCAAGGGTACAACTGCTGAACAAATTCCTTGATACAACGCCTTCTGATTACTTGGACTTTAAGGCTGATGTAATGGTCTTGAATATCAACAGCGAAACGAACGGTGTAGGTTTTTTGAATGACTTACAGCCTTTATTAAATCGTACAAAGCGTTTACTTTTAAATGAAGAATCGCTATTTATATTTAACGATGCGCGCGTTTTCACAGCATTAAAGGCAATCAACACATCAATAGGGAATAATGCACCGACCTATAGAGATATCTTCAGTACTCAGATTAAGCACGGGTCGGCGGTTTATATGAGCCGAATGCGATCAGGCCTGGAAGAAAGAACTGATGAGGAAATAAAGCTCATTCTAAGTAACTTAGTGCGACTCCTTTATAAAGAAACATATTTTGCTGAATGCCGAGACAATAAGGATTACGATGTTAATATTGAACCAATTAAACATCAAGATATGTTAGTTACAGAGATGGCTTTAAGCATAATCCAGCTTGTTAAAAACTCAAATTACGAATGTGAACTGTTCAATGAATATAGATTTCACTTCTCTTCAATGGAGTTCGCAGGGCTGCAGGAGCTTACAAACTCTAACTCTTTGTAAAACGTTTTACACCTAAATCCATGCCCCATTATTTTTACACTCTCTCCCAAAGTTACCGACGAGCGATGAAAAACTCTGGAGCCATTGCCCCTACCCCCTCAAAATCCTACGTATTCTGGCTGGCTCCTAACTGTCAGGCCCATGTCTGCAAAGCCAATAACGCTTCGGAAGTATGCGACCTGGAACGCGCGTATTGGGAATTTGAACTAAGGAGGACGCGTTTGCACTAGACGCATTCCTAACCAAACCCCGTGTTCATGTGGGCAATTATGCTATGCATGACTTCAGATCTAGAAAAAGCCCTGCTGTTGACTGAATTTGTTACAACCCGAACCAGTCGCTTGCATGACCAACATTACTACCAAAAACAACCCATTAACCCCCTTTGAGCACGACTGCCCTCCTTCATCAAAATAACAATTATGCAAAATGTTAAATTATACTGTATACAATATAATTTCATTGGTGTAAGTTACATCTAGCTTTTGTATCGGATGAAAATCCACCAGCGATCAGTTATTCCATGCTAGGAGACTGATAGTAATGGGTTTTGATGTGGCCTGCGCAAAGCTTAAAGGTACTCAGTGTACCAATAATAATAACACTACAAGTTAACTTGGCGGTGAGCAGAACGCGCTTATAAAAAACCTTGTTAACAAATAGATAAACAACAGGAGAACATCTATGCCTTTTGCTAAACGTGCGTTGGCAAAACTACTTGCCAGAAAAACACTGTATCGGGCGAGCGCGATTGTACTGACTACGCTGTCGTCTGGCGCGGTTTTAGCCGGACAATCCCTGGAGTCAAACCCGCTTATGTCGAGCGACTCATTGCTGTTCAGTACAGCATCTGCCAGTCACAAACACGCTGGCCAAATTTGTGGTACTGATCACAATTCACAGGACTGGTCGGCTATCCAAAAAGAGAACGCCAGACAACGCTCTTTGAGTTCCAGTTTTGCCACGCACATTATATCTGAGCTGGCGAGTCAGGACGACCTGGCTGCAGAGAATGGCAATGGTGTTCCGGGGCGTTACTATATTCCGGTCGTGGTGCACATATATGGTGACAGGTACAACTGTGAATCAGGCACCTATTGCTTAACCGAGCAAAAAGTCATTGATGGCTTGAACAAATCAAACCAGGACTTTCTGGGGTTGATCACCGATGACGGCCCTATCGCGCCGGAGTTTCAGGCGATACGCGAAAATCTGAATATTGAATTTGTGCTCGCCAAAAAAGATCCAAGTGGTCAGCCTACCAATGGTATTGTGCGCCATCCGCAAAAAGCAGGCTATGGTAAAGGCAGCGGTGTTGATGACCAGATTGCTGCCGACGCCTGGGATAACTTTAAGTACATGAACATCTATATTCAGCAAGACCTGTACGATGATGGTTCAACCAATAATTCGGGTGTAGCCTGGTATCCTCAGCTCAGCATGTCGCAAAATGGGCTATCGCGCGTTGTTTATAATGGCGACTATGTGGGTGCCAACACCAGTGAAAATTTCCGCTCTGTGTTAACCCATGAGTTCGGCCACTGGCTTAACCTGCCCCACACCTTCGACGGCGATGTCTGTACTATTCATTCAGAAGCGTTTTGTAACGCCACCGGTGATGGCTCGTGTGATACACCACAAATGAGTAGCAGCATTTTACAAAACAATGCCAAAAACTGCCTGGGCCAGCCAACAAACACAGAAAACTTTATGCACTACTCTGATAACTATGCCATGTTCACCCGTGATCAGGTAGACAGAATGACCGCTGCCCTGCATGGACCGGCACGTGCAACGCTTTGGTCGAACTCTAACCTTATTGCTGTGGGCCTTGAAGAATATACCAGCAATGCCGATCACCCCTGGGATGGCACATCTGGCGCGGTATTGCCACCGAAGGGCGATGTTATTCAGGCGTTTACAAATCTGTCGGGTCAAAAAGGCGAAGTAGATAACTATGAGATCTCGGTGCCTGAAGGTACTCAGGCTGTTGCCTTTTATCTGGACGGTTACGATGAAGACCCTGACATGTATGTATCCAAAGGCAAAGCCCCGGTTAAAAATGGCGACAACTGGGAGGCCGACTTTATTTCATTCAGAAGCGCAGGTTCACCTGAGCTGGTCACGATTTCTGCGCCTTCGAACACCGAGTCGTATCATACGGCCATCGATGCCTTTAGTGCCTATTCTAATGCAACTTTGAGTGTGATCTCCGGCACAGACGATACGCTGTGTGCGGGTTGTGAGCGGGTATTTTTAGCTGAGATCACCGACCTTGAGTCGGCTAAAGGCGCTGAACCCAAGACCTATCAGTTTAGCGTCCCTTCTGATGCCTTGCGCACGGTTGCCGTTATACCGGGCGGATATCAGGGTGATCCGGATGCATACGTGAGTATGAACTCGGTGCCTACTTCGGACAACCACGACTGCGGCCCCTTTAGCGCGCCAAGACACAGTGAGTACTGCGAATTCAATGCAGGCGGCGGTGAACTGAACATTATGATTGACCCTTTCCTTGAATACAGTGGGGCGTCATTGGTTGTTTATTACGAACGAGCCGCAGACTCAGAACTGCCCGTTGCCGAAGCCAATGGCCCTTACAGTGCTGTGCTGGCAGGCTCAATACAGTTTAGCAGCACCGGCTCAAACGATTCCAATGGCAGTATAGTGAGTTACTACTGGGAGTTTGGTGATGGCAATACCTCGACGGCTGCAAACCCGGTCCATACTTATCAAAATGCCGGCGTTTACACTGTAAAACTCAGCGTGACAGACAATGACGGTAATCTTGCCAGTGACACGGCGATTGCTGAAATAAAAGCAGAGCGTATTGCACCCATAGCACAAGCTAATGGCCCCTACTCTGCAATGCTCGGTAACGCAGTTAGCTTCAGTAGTGCAGGTTCTGAGGATACGGATGGCAATATTGTCAGCTACTTATGGCAGTTTGGCGATGGCAATACGAGTACCGAAGCTAACCCGGTTCATAGCTATTCAGACGCGGGAGACTATATTGCGTCGCTTGAAGTTACTGATAACGACGGGCTGCGCCATAGTGCACAAGCTACAGTGACGATTAACGCACTCGAATATTGCACCACCAGCGGTAATACTAATTATGAATGGATAGCGAACGTACAAAGTGGTGCATTCAGCAACCCTTCTCAGGCGAACGGCTACAGCGACTTCTCGGCTCAGACTATCAAACTGAATGAAGGGGAAAATCAGTTTACATTTACGCCGGGCGGAAACTACACCGAACACTGGGTGGCCTGGATCGACTTTAATAACAACGGTCAGTTTGAAGAGTCTGAGCAGGTTATGTCTGATGTTTCTGGTAAAGGTGCTGTGACGGGCACAATCAATGTGCCCGAAAATATGGCAGGCACCCAAGCCAGGCTGCGTATTGCGATGAAGTATAACGGCGCGCCTTCAAGTGCCTGCGGTGCGATTGGCGATGGAGAAGTTGAAGATTATACGGTAGAAATCGTTAAGCAAGATAAAGTTGGCACTGTCCCTGACGCGTGTGCAATTCAGCAGCCAGTGAGCGGCGGCCGACTGGAGCCTGGCAAGGCACAGTGTCTGGGTGGAGATGGCACCTTATGGCTGTCGATTGGTGACATCACCTCTACTCAAAATGTGGCGATAACAACGGCACACGGCAGTAGCAATTTACACATACTGTACAAAAACGGCGGCTGGCCAAGCGATAATGACAAAGATGCCGAGTCAAACTCAGGCTCTACGACTGAATGCATTCAAATCGCGGCCGGAAGTGATTACTGGTCTTATCTTAAAGTTTCAGGTAATGCAGAAAACACCAGTATTATCGTAGATTTTGACGTCCAACAGTGTCGTGAGCATCTATAACTAACTTGAAATTGTAAAGCAGTATCTGACCCGGGTACTGCTTTATCTTCACTTCTCTCTTCAAATAAGTTCGTTTACTGGTCTGGTATGAGTAAACACCATACAGCTCTGATAGCTTCAAAGATAACTACTGATAATAAAGTATTGCAAAACTAGCCAATTATCTGAACTTGTTCAATGCCTAACTGCCGGGGTTTTGTTACCACGAATGATGATTCGTGTACTGGTTATAGGCTCAATCATAGAGAAAACCCTCATAGTTTATTATTGCCTGTTTACATTCGTTTACATGAAAAATATATAGCGCGTGCGTGTTTAATTATGAATTAATTATTACAAATCAAGATTCTGAGTGAATTTTGTTCAAGCCTTATATTCATATTAGTATGTTATATAAGTAAAAGTAATTTAAACCCTGGGTAACCTCGTGTTTACATCTTCGTGCCTTCTGTACGGAACCTTGAACGGAAGGAACAACAACTAATCTAGGGAAAAACTATTATGACAACTAATAATCTAAAGATCGGCGCCATCGCACTGGCTGTTTCAGGCATGTTTTCAGCTTCTCATGTAATGGCAAACAGCGCTGAAGCAATCAATAATGGGGTGAGCGTGGTTCAACTGAGCCAGAAGATGCAAGGTCAAAATATTGCAGGTACACAGTTCATTATTAAGTATAAAGACAACAGCAACCAGTTAATGTCTATTTCTGGTGCTGATATGTCCCCAGCTATGATGAACTCACGCGCACAGAGCTTCGTAAAGAACTTCAAAAGCAAGAAAAAGTCTACGCTTAAAACGAGCTATGTTCGCAAAATGGCACTGAGCAACCACCACGTTATGCGTGTTGACAAAAAACTGACTGCAGCGGAAGCACAAAATCTGATGCAAGAAATGGCAGCAACTGGCAACATCGAGTACATCGAAATTGACCAAATGCTCCAGCCTTTTGCAACACCAAACGATCCACGTTACTCAGATCAGTGGCACTATTTTGAGACTGCGGGCGGTATCAATGCGCCTGCGGCCTGGAACAAGGCAACTGGTAGCGGCGTGGTCGTCGCAGTACTTGACACGGGTTACCGCCCACACGCGGATCTGAATTCGAATATTCTGCCAGGCTACGACATGATCTCTAATCTGTCTGTGGCAAACGATGGCGGCGGCCGAGATAGCGATGCACGTGACCCGGGTGATGCTGTCTCAAGAAACGAGTGTGGTTATACGCACAGCGCACGTGATTCAAGCTGGCACGGTACGCACGTAGCCGGTACAGTTGCTGCGGTTTCCAACAATGGTGAAGGTGTTGCCGGGGTTGCTTATGATGCAAAAGTGGTCCCTGTTCGTGTGCTCGGTAAATGCGGTGGTCTGACTTCGGATATCGCAGACGGTATCATCTGGGCATCTGGTGGTTCAGTATCAGGCGTACCGTCAAACGCCAACCCAGCTGATGTAATTAATATGAGTTTAGGTGGCAGCGGTGCATGTAGCTCGACCACCCAGAGTGCCATCAACACAGCGCGCGCTAACGGTACGACTATTGTTATTGCAGCAGGTAACGACAATGACAACTCTGCAAACTATAACCCGGGCAACTGTTCTGGCATCATTAATGTTGCTTCTGTAGGCCGTAACGGCGGCCGTGCATACTACTCTAACTACGGTTCTAACATCGATGTTGCAGCGCCAGGTGGTGCTCAAAGCTTCGCAAATGACCCGGAAGGCATACTGTCTACTTACAACTCTGGCAGTAACGGACCATCAAGTGATAGCTATGCATACTCACAAGGTACGTCAATGGCGGCACCTCACGTTGCAGGTGTGGCAGCACTGATTAAACAAGCTAAGCCTTCTGCGACGCCGGACGAGGTAGAAAGCATCCTGAAGAGCACAACACGTAGCTTCCCGGCAACTTGTACGAGCTGTGGTACTGGTATCATCGATGCTTCAGCTGCAGTTGATGCTGCACTAAATGGTACGGGCAGCAACGAACTACAGGATGGTGTTGCTAAGACTAGTTTGAGCGGTGATTCCGGTAGCGAAACGTTTTATACATTTAACGTTACCAGTGGTGTGAGCCAGGTAACCTTTACCATGAGTGGTGGTTCAGGTGACGCAGACTTGTATGTACGTGTAGGCGCTAAACCTACCACGGCAGTATTCAATTGCCGCCCGTACAAAAATGGAAATAACGAAGAATGTACGTTCAACAATCCTTCTGCAGGTACCTATCATATCATGTTACAAGGCTACAGCTCGTATAGCGGTGTGAGCCTTAAAGCGCAAACTAACTAAGGCATAACTTTAAGTTGTATTGTTCGCAAGCAACTTAAAGAGACAATGAACCGACCCGGGGCAACACGATTTTGATTCAAAAGGTGTTGCCCTGTTTTCAAAATTCTAAAGTCATGGTTTTGACCTGCTCAATGTCTCGACTTCGTTTTTCACAACAAATACAGACTAGCGCTATAAACTGATTTTGCATCAACCTTGTGTCAGAAAACTAAAAATTACTGTGAAATAAAGTTTAGTTTTACCGGTCTTCTAGGGACACTGACTATTTTGAGAAAACGATGTCTCACTCAACTAACCATAAAATAATTACCTATATCCTGGCTGTAACCCTGATTGTTATCGGCAGCTCTTTTATTCTTGGCGGACACACCCGTTATATTGAAAATGCATTTGGCTTTTATTCAATGACAGGTATTTATTCGTCGCAAAGCCTGGGGTTATTTTGGGGAGGGTTCTGTATGCTGACTGGAACAACGCTGGCAGCCGCGCCCTATCTCTCAGCGCTTCGCAGACCTCAGTTTGGCCTGATCATGCTGCTGAGTGTTTTTATGCTTTTAACTTTATTTGATTTCGGCCGTTGGATAGCTGAGCATGGCGGATTTCCCGTTATTGGTTCAGGTCAGGGGATCATCAAGTATTTTGCACTTTTGCCACTGGCATTTTATCTGTGTTTTGGAACTCGGATCACTGAGCGTACACATGCATTGATGAATTATATTCCGGTTGCGATTGTGTTGTTCTGGATAGGCGGTATGAAGTTTCTCGAGCTAGAAGCCAAAGCAATAGTCCCTTTGGTTGAGACTTCGCCGTTTATGTCCTGGCTATATGCGTTGTTTAGCGTACAAACGGCGTCTGACTTGATTGGTATCTACGACCTTGTCTTTGCTATCTTACTGGGTATCGGTATTTGGTTTAGAAAGCGCTATCTGGTACTTATTGGATTAGCAGGAACCGGTGCCGTGTTCATTATGACCCAGACTTTTTTGTTTACGGCTGAGGGCGGATTCTCAGATACCAGCTTAATAGATGGCTTAGGCCTATTTATCATCAAGGACTTATGGTTTATCTGTAACCTGATCATCATTTTTGAGTACGCCAGAGGATGCGAGGATACTTCTGCAGAGCTATAACTGCCGATATTGACGTGTTTTCTCGCTTTACTGATGCCTGGCCGTTGCATTCCAAGAGTGCATAGGTCAGAATGAACCACTGTTTAAATAATCAGTGTTATACACAATATGACGCCACTCGTTGATACACTAAAGCAGCTCAGGTACTTAGTCGCGCACCTGGAAGATAACACGCTTGCGACCGAATACCCTGATATCGCACGTTTTATGCGGGATGACGTTTTCGATCCGCAACGATGCAAGGATGAATTGGCGTTCCTTTATCAGTTTTTGTATGTGTACGGACGTAAGTCGGAGGCCACGTTTAACCGGTTTCGCAATGAAATAGAGCGTTTTTATCTTTGGTCCTGGTGTGTCCAAAAAGCATCTGTGTTCGAGTTAAAACGTGAAGACATAGAAGCCTATGTTGAGTTTGTTGTAGAAACAAGTGATGACTGGGTAGCCACCTCTGTACAGTGGCGATTTAAAGATAGTAATGGCTTCAGGCGTGTTAATCCTAACTGGCGCCCCTTTGTTTATAAAGCGAACGGGGTTAGTCAGCAAACACTTGCATCTATGTTCACAGCCCTGAATGTGTTTTACAAGTTTGCAATTTTAGAGGAAAAAACGTTCGCCAATTTCGTCCCTGTAATTAAAAAGAATTGCCCCTACCTGGTCGTTCAGTCTCAAATAAAGCTACCAGATACATTAAGTGATCTGCAGTGGGAATACGTTTTCGGCGTTACTAAAGACCGTTGTGAGAAGGACCCCAAACTTGAGCGAAACCTGTTTACCCTCGCCTGTTTAAAAGGTCTTTACTTGCGGATCTCGGAGCTTTCCGACAGACCTCAGTGGTCACCTGTTATGAGCCACTTCTGGCAAGATCAGGATGGATTTTGGTTTTTACGCATTATGGGCAAAGGCAATAAACTGCGCGATGTGACATTAAGCGAAGACTTTATTGACTATCTGAAACGCTATCGCCTCAGTCGCGGGCTCACCTCCTTGCCCCGGGTCGATGAACCACATCCCATCATTCACAAACTGCGAGGCAGCGGTGGAATGAATGTCAGACAAATACGCCGTATTGTTCAGGAAAGTTTCGATCTGGCCATAAAAAAGCTCAACGAAGATGGCTTTGCGGAGGAATCTGAAAACTTGCAGGCTGCGACATCACACTGGTTAAGGCACACCGGCGCAACACATGATGCGCAGCATCGCCCTTTAAAACATTTATCTGAAGATCTTGGACACTCAAAAATCGCGACGACCGATCAGATATATATTCAGACTAACATCAAAGAAAGAGCCAAATCAGGGATCAAGAGAAAACTTTAAGGGACCTGCTGAAGTTTTTAATCGACAAGGGCACATCATACATATTTGAAGTGTTCTTTGAGAGTCGGCAATGATTCCTGCGTTAAACTGCAAGGTGGTTAATTTGAAACCAAATCGATCATGGTATTATTAACCGGGGTAATGGCCAGGTAGTTTCTGATTACTCTCACATGTCTTTGTCGTGCATCTGAAGTATTGTAATTATCTATTTCAACAACTCCCTTGCTTAATTCCATACTCCCCTTCAAGTGATCCCGTATCACAACCGGCACATCAGAGACTGGAACAAATTAATCTAATCGCTAAAAAGTCTTTAACAGCAGCATCAGCGCCAAACGTGAAGTGGATTGCCGAGCGTGAGAGCGAACGATATCTATTTCTTCAGGTGATGGCGAATAGACGGTTATTAGATCTTCATCTGAGAGTAAAGACTTCAGTCTAGGATAAGCAGTTTCATATAAGGTAATCATAGCTATTTCAGTTTGTTCCGACTTACTACTAACTCTTGTAGCAAGTGGTTGGCCTAAAAACCGAAATTACAAGGTGTTTGTTCTCTATAACTGCCAGCTTCGACACCTCGAATCTTCTCTAAGCTCAATTAAACGTTCACTTTTTAACTACAAACAACGATTACGTAAAAAGTGTAATGAAGTGTAATACCTTGTATGCGATTAAGTTTCTAACATATGTTAAGTATTTGTATCCGGCAAATACGACATTAACCTAACAGGATTAGAGGATATTATGAAAATAAATCTATCAACTATGGGAACTGCTGCACTTGTCTGTTTATTGCCCACATTTGCAGTTTTAGCTAATGACTTTACGATAAGACACGCTGACATCAATGGAACCCTGGGAACGGTAAGCTTTGGTCAAGTACCAGTAGGTGGTTCGAAGGATATTGCCATAGATTTTTATAATGGTGAACAGGTTGATGTATTGGATAATTGTGCCACTTACCCATCGTCCAACTCAAATTTTCAGATTGTGTCTCAAACCTGTGGTGATTGGACGGGCTCGCGTATACCAGATCCTTATAGTGTTCACTTAGCGCCTAATAGCGGCTCAAGCTGTCGTGTCACTATGCGCTACACTCCATCAGGTGTGGGTGCGGATAATGACCGATTCCAACTCTACTGTAATGATTCAAGTTACAACGGAAACTCACGTCCTACTTTTTATGTAAACCTAAGTGGAAATACATCTCCAACTTTATCAACACCAGGGGAAAATTTGATAGTAAAAGTCACGAATAGTTACAGCTTGGTCTGGAAAGATGCCGGCAGTGGCGCCAATCTAGACGGATCCTTTTGGAAGCCTATACCAGAAAACGGTTTTCATATTGTTGGCCATACACTTTGGCAAGCACATACTCAGCCTGACAGAGGAACCATAACTGTAAAGGAAAAGGTTCCTGGATCAGGAGCATTAACTCCTGCATTGTCTTATGAACTTGTTTGGAATGACAAGGGAAGTGGTGCAGTTAACGATGTCTCTGTCTGGAGGCCTATATGCCAAGAAGGATATTCCGCAATTGGTGATGTTGCTAGTCAGGGTTATACTACACCTGCACCGGGCGAAGTACAATGCATTTTGAATAGTGAGTTGATAGACGCAGAATTCACTCATATGAGGTGGAATGATCAAGGAAGCGGTGCTTATAGTGATTTTAGTGGATGGGAGTTTATCGGAACATCGCCTTCAACTTCTTATCATTCTCGTACAAGAGGGTTATTTATTGGAAGCAACAACTATAATAACCCAGCTTTTGCAAAAGCTATTCTAACTGAGACACCTGACTTTATTCATAGAGCTGTAAATTGGACTTATTCTGGCGGTAGAGACTACAACCACCCAAATAATCCAAGTTTTGCATTTTTTGTTGAAGAAGCAACGAATGTGATCATTGATTTAACTTCGAGTGTTGATACATATTTGTATTTGTTAAATGAAAATGGTGCTGTTATTGCTTTAAATGACGATGGCGGCGAGGGATATAATTCTCGTATTCAACAATTGTTGGATGTAGGGCACTACAGGATAGTAACAGCTACTTATTCGACGGGAAGATCAGGAAGTGGTTTGTTAAAAATCGATTCTGATAAAGATGTCATTTCATTGGGGTTTAAAGAAGAGACGGCAAATCAGGCACTTAACGAAATTGCTGATTGGTTTCCGGAGGATGCAAGCACTATTGCAACACATCGAGAACACCTAGTTAATCACTTAGTTAATAATACACCTTTACCAACATCGTCTTCTCTCTATCATCAAACAGTGGTGATGGATCCAGAAATATTTAATCAACCGGAATTTGCTGCTTGGCAGTTCACAGAGTGTGATGAGCTTGGTGCTATTGTTGGCTTTGACGCAATGATGTTTACTATAGGTGCTGTTGGGCTACATGTGTCAAATAGCGAGAGGGTGACTAGAGCATTTTTAAGAGAAATTGGACCTGATACTTTAAGGGGTTTAAGCAGGCAGATACACAACTTTAATGCGGCAGTAGGACGTTTCGATAGAGCCCGTTCATTGTTCGGGCTTGTTGGCTCTATATATAATGCAGGCGGATTCAAAGCTATCTTTAAAGTTATTCGAAGTGAAATGTCATGGTGGGATTGGATTAAAACAGGCATAGTTTCGATAGCTCAACTCATTGCTTGGTTTGCGACAGACGGAGTAGCATTTGTTGCAGAGGTAGCTTTAACCATCATGAGTGGAGAACAATTGTTGGAAGACTCTGCTAAATATGGCAAGAAATGCCTTTTATAAACATAAATGACAGCTAGGCTTTGGTAATAAAGGTCTAATAATGAATAGATCCTATCTGATTCAGTAATTATATGAATTAGTTCCGGCCAGACATTTCGATTTAAAAAATTGAGAGTTACCCTTTGATAGAGGTGTCGAACCTTTATCAAAACGGGTAACTCTCATGTTACATACCAACAATCCAATCATTAAATACAAAGCTGGTTTGCACAACCTGGCTTGAGAGCTTGGAAATGTATCTAAAGCCTGCAAAATGACGGGAATTCGCGAGATACGTTTTATCGTAATCAAGAACTCGTAGATGAAGGCGGTATTGATGCACTCATCGATAAATCGCGCAGAACATCAAACTTGAATAACCGCGTAGGTAAAGAAACTGAAAAAGCAGTTTGAATCTATGTGCTCGAATTTCCCGCTCACGGGCAAGTGAGGGCCATCAATAGTTTTTAGGAAAGCACAGTGAGATTTGCATGTTAGGAACACATCATACAAATTATAAATATACAAAACAACTCAGCATCTGTGACAACACAAAACAAAATATTTCCAGTAATAGCGAGAAATTTATCCTGCTGTTAGTTATGTTAAATCAAGTGTTTCTAGAGGTCGGCTGGGTGCAGTATCGGGAATTGTAAAGCAGCGACGAGAAAATACGTCGCTGCTGGTTTATCTAAATATTTTTAGCAATGAACTCAATCGGGTGCATTGGCTTTTGATTTTCGTAACGCTTCACCTGGCAGCGGCATGAAAAGCCGGTCGCCAAAATTGTTTCACTGGCCATATTTTTAGTGTGATGCTGCCAAGACATTTCATACAGGTTTCTTGAATTCTCCTGATGATCCGTTTCGTGGCCGTACGTTCCGGCCATGCCGCAACACCCTGTCGCTGGCGTACTCAATTCTATTCCTAGGTTTCTGAATATCTCGCTCCAGACATTTTTGCTTTGCGGCATCGCGCTGGTTTCAGTGCAGTGACTCAGTAACTTAACCGACTCGTGGCTTTCTATCCGCCCTATTGAGTTCCAGTCTTGTGTTGCGAGCCATTCATGCGCAAGATGAACTTGAAAATCTAGTTCATCTTTATTTAGTATTTTTAGGTATTCGTCTCTGTAGCAAAGTACTAACGAAGCATCTAAACCAACCATAGGTCTCTCATAACTCGCGATGCGAGAAAGAAATTCATTGGCCGAAGACGCTGTGGATTTAAATTCCTTCAGAAAGCCTTTCACATGTTGGGCTTTACCATTAGGTACAAATGGCAATAATATCGGCTTATTACCTAGTTTGCTGATCAAAGTGATAAACGATTCAACCAACTCTGCTTCATAGTAACTGGTAAAGGGATCCTGAACGATAAAAACAATATCGGACATTTCTTTCTTTGATAGTCCGGCAAATTTGGATTCGTCGTACACCTGAGCACTGTTAACTCGAGAAGCTAAAGTTGGCACGCTAAGCATTGGCGTATCTACGTACCCGACAATGTGTTTTAGTGCAGATTTAACGGGCGGCAGGTTAACGAAAAAGTTGGTTAACCTTGGCACCTTGGCCATCAAGGGGGTCGTTTTTTCAACGTTAGCTACCAGGTGATCCTTAAGCGGCCGGTTGTACTTGCTGTAGTATAGATTTAAAAATCTCGCGCGAAAGCTTGGTACGTCTACCTTTATAGGGCAAGCCGTTGTACATGCTTTACAAGCTAAACATTCGTCCATTGACGCTTTAACTTCGTGAGAAAAATCATAGAAACCTTTTTGCTTTTTCTGATTATTTCGAAAACGTTCCCACCAGGTGACTTCATTTTCTTTTTCTATGAGTGTCTTTTCGGTTGCTAACAGGTCAATTCCCTGCTCTTCTTGTAAACGAAACCACTCTCGTATAAGTGAGGCTCGCCCTTTCGGAGAGTGACGTCGGTCTCGGGTAACTTTGTAAGACGGACACATGGGTGAGTTTTGATCATAATTAAAACAAAGCCCATTGCCATTGCAGTTCATCGCATTTTCAAAACTCTCGCGTACCTGAATGTTTATCGACTTATCAAACCAAGCGCGCTTTTGATCGTCCACACTAACAAGATTATCTGTACTGTCTAACGGTGTACAAATCTTGCCTGGGTTCAGGCGGTTGTTTTTGTCGAATGCAGTTTTTATTTTTCTGAGCTCAGTAAAAAGTGTTTCACCGAAGAATTCAGGTCCATATTCGCTTCGATATCCTTTGCCATGTTCACCCCACATCAATCCGCGATACTTGGCTGTAAGCGCTACAACTTGATCTGAAATTTCCCGTAACAACTTTTCTTGTTCAGGATCACACATATCTAATGCCGGTCGAACATGAAGTACGCCTGCATCAACGTGACCGAACATACCATAGTTCAATCCTTTGCTGTCTAACAGCTCGCGGAATTCTAATATAAAGTCTGCTAAATTTTCTGGGGGGACTGCGGTGTCTTCGGCAAATGCCAGGGGCTTCTGTTTGCCTTTTGTATTGCCCAGAAGACCAACCGCCTTCTTTCGCATTGCGTATATTTTTAGGATATCTGATTTATCATTCGTGAGCTGATATCCTACGACGCCAGCTTCCTTTTTCGCTATAAGTTGATCAAGCTGACTGCACAGCGACGTGACTTTACCTTCTATTTCTTCTGGAGTTTCTCCATTGAACTCAACCATGTTGAGTCCCTGAACTTCAACGCCCGGAACATCTGAGATTAAGTCCGATACTGAATGCCAGATAACATCTTGTTTCGCCAGATTAAGTACTTTGCTATCTACAGTTTCTACGGATGTGGCATTAGCCGAAACCAAAAACGGAGAATTCCTGAGCGCCGATTCGAAAGAATCGTATTTTATATTTATGAGAGTCTTAAAGGGCTGTATGCGCGTTACGTTTAATTTGGCTTCAGTGACTATGCCCAAAGATCCTTCCGAACCTGTAATCACTCTGCTCAGATCAAACGTTGTCATCTGACTATCAAAGACATTTTCGAGGTCGTAACCCGTCAGGAATCGATTCAGTCTGGGAAATTTCTCTAGTACTTGCGCGCGATTATCTCTGCAACTGTTTAGGACCACACGATAGATGTCGCCAACCCGATTAGATTGTTCGGCAAGTACTTGCGCTTTTTCTAGCTCCAGTTTGCGGGTGTTAAGCTCTGTACCATCAACAAGAATGGTTTTTAATTCAAGAACATGATCACTGGTTTTTCCATAGACTAGAGAACCCTGACCAGAAGCATCAGTGTTGATCATTCCGCCTATTGTTGCGCGGTTGCTGGTAGATAGATCCGGTGCAAAAAAGAAGCCGTAGGGTTTTAAAAAATCATTAAGCTGATCCTTTATCACACCGGCTTGTACTCTGACCCAGCCTTCTTCCTCATTAATTTCGATGATACCGCGCATGTAGCGTGACAAATCAACGACAATCCCGGGCGTAAGCGACTGTCCATTTGTCCCGGTGCCGCCACCTCTTGGACCAAAGCTTAAAGAAAGAAATGGGTCCAGTGAGGCAACTTGCATTGCAATCTGAACATCTTTGGAACTTTTTGGGTAGATAACGGCCTGAGGGATTTCTTGATAGATACTGTTATCCGTAGCCGTGACTATGCGAGTGGCGTAGCTCGTGTCGGTGTCTCCGCTAAAGCCCTGACTACTAATCTTTTTTATATAGTCGTTTAATAATGTATTGGCAGAATCCTGCTGATTAATTTCGGCAATCATGACGGTAATAAATTATTGCTTTGCCCTCATTGTATCATGTTGAGTGGCATTACAAATCCGGAATTTTTCGTTTTGTTACATTTTGAAAAGACTATGGGATGAAATCTGGAGTAGGCTTAACTTGAAGTGAGAATTCTAGTGAGGTAAGTATGAAGACTTTTTTGATGAATCTGTTAGCCGGCATATGTGCTTTATTGGCACTAGTCTTTATTGTCGTACCCGGCCCTTCACTTATTTTCCTGCTTGCCGGACTGCTCTGCTTGTCCTTAAACTATCCCCGGGCAAGATCCTGGTTAAAGAAAGCTCAGGTTGGATTTAAAAATGTGTGTGTTCAGCTAGATAGACGATTACGTTAGCACAGTAATTAAAAAAGGCCTGTTAAAACAGGCCCTTTTTATTTTTCAGGTTGCCCTATGCCTTGTTTTGCTCAGCCAGGTATAACCAGGTTTCCAGAACCGTGTCTGGGTTAAGCGATACTGAATCAATACCTTGCTCTACTAACCAGGCTGCAAAATCTTCATGATCCGAAGGACCCTGACCACAAATACCGACATATTTGCCTTTTGCTTTAGCGGTTTGAATCGCCATTGATAGCAGCTTTTTAATAGCCGGGTTACGCTCATCAAACAGGTGTGCGATCAGACCTGAGTCACGATCAAGACCTAGAGTAAGCTGAGTGAGATCGTTTGAGCCGATTGAGAACCCGTCAAAATACTCAAGGAATTCATCTGCCAACAGTGCGTTTGAAGGAAGCTCACACATCATGATGACTTTCAGTCCATTCTCACCACGCTTAAGACCGTGTTCTTCAAGCAATTGGATTACTTGTGCGGCTTCTTCAAGAGTGCGCACAAATGGGATCATAATCTCTACGTTTTCGAGACCCATTTGGTTACGTACGCGTTTGATTGCTTCACACTCAAGCGCAAAACACTCGCGGAAATCTTCTGAAATGTAACGAGAGGCGCCACGGAAACCAATCATTGGGTTTTCTTCTTCCGGCTCGTACTGCTGGCCGCCTACGAGGTTGGCATATTCGTTTGACTTGAAGTCAGACATACGAACGATAACGCGCTCTGGTGCAAATGCCGCACCAAGGGTTGAAATACCTTCAACCAGCTTTGCGATATAGAATTCTACCGGAGAGTCATAACCGGCGATGATTTCTTTAATTTCAGCTTGCAGCTCAGCAGATTGCGTGTCGAAGTTAATCAGCGCTTTTGGATGCACACCAATCATGCGGTTGATAATGAATTCAAGGCGCGCAAGTCCGATACCGGCATGAGGCAGTTTAGCAAAATCAAATGCGCGATCCGGGTTACCCACGTTCATCATGATTTTCATTGGGATGTCAGGCATTGAATCAATGCGCGATGAAATTACTTCAAAATCAAGTTTACCCTGGTAGATATAACCTGTGTCACCCTCTGCGCATGAAACAGTGACTTCATCGCCATGTTTGATGGTATCTGTTGCATTACCACACCCAACTACCGCTGGAATGCCGAGTTCACGGGCGATGATTGCAGCGTGACAAGTACGACCACCACGGTTAGTAACGATAGCAGCAGCGCGCTTCATGATAGGTTCCCAGTCTGGGTCTGTCATGTCGGTAACCAGAATATCGCCCTGCTCTACTTTATCCATTTCGTCGATGGAGTTAAGTACGCGTACTACACCGCTGCCAATTTTGTGGCCAATTGCACGGCCTTCGCATACGATGTCTGATTTTTCTTTAAGCTGGTAACGCTCCATAACGTTAGCATCTTCGTTTGAGCGAACTGTTTCTGGACGCGCTTGTACAATGTACAGCTTGCCATCGTTACCATCTTTGGCCCATTCAATATCCATTGGACGACCATAGTGTTTCTCGATGATAACGGCTTGCTTGGCCAGTTCCTGCACTTCGCTGTCTGTAATTGAGAATTTATTAGACAGCTCTGGTTCCATATCAACGATCTCAACTTGTTTGCCGTGAGATTCATCGTTCGAATAGACCATTTGAATAGCTTTGGAGCCGATATTGCGTCTTACTACTGCCGGTAAGCCTTTAGCCAGTGTTGGTTTGTGTACGTAGAATTCGTCTGGGTTTACAGCACCCTGAACGACCATTTCTCCAAGACCATAACTTGAAGTAACAAACACCACGTCTTCGAATCCTGATTCGGTATCGATCGTAAACATAACGCCTGAAGAGGCTTTATCTGAGCGGACCATACGCTGGATACCGGCTGAAAGCGCAACACCACGATGGTCATAGCCCTGATGAACCCGATACGAAATCGCGCGGTCATTGAACAAAGATGCGAACACATGCTTGATGGCAACCATCACAGCATCTATCCCTTTTACGTTAAGGAAAGTTTCTTGTTGTCCTGCAAATGAGGCATCTGGCATATCTTCCGCGGTCGCTGAGGAACGTACAGCAAAGGAGACATCGTTGTTATCATCGCCATGAAGTGACGCGTATGCGTTGCGAATGGCTTGGTCTAATTCTGGCTGGAAAGGTGTGTCAATAACCCATTGACGGATTTGGGCGCCGACTTTGGCAAGTTCGTTGACGTCGTCAACATCGAGGGAATCGAGAATAGTGTGAATTTTCTCATTCAGGCCTGATTGCTCAAGGAATTCATTAAAGGCGTCTGCCGTTGTCGCGAATCCACCGGGTACTTGTACACCTGCATTGGCAAGGTTAGATATCATTTCACCCAGAGAAGCATTTTTACCACCAACTCTAGGTACGTCTTGCATACCTAATTCTTGATACCAGAGAACGTAGTCTTGCACGGAACTGTCTCCAAAAACAAATTGTATTTAATGTGAGAGAAAAATTGACCTTCCTATAGGTCGAAGGCATTCTACAACTTAAAGCATAGTGACGTAAACCACGACGCGAAAAAATACTAAAAAAGTAATTGAAAGGTTAAAATGAGAACTGCGTTTTATATATCAGACGGGACGGCGATTACCTCTGAAGTATTCGGCCATGCCACCTTATCCATGTTTCCTGTAGATTTTAATCACAAAACAATACCATTTGTTGAAACAGTCGATAAGGCGCAAAAAATCAAAGAGTTAATTAATGCGACGGCAAAATCTAGCGGCGAGAAACCATTGGTTTTTTTCACTTTTGTCAACCCGATTCTGTCCGATATCATTTTGGCTTCCGACGGGGTTTGCTATGATTTTTTATCTTACTCCAGCGAAATTGTAAAAAGAGAACTAAAAGTAGCGCCTGTGCCAAAAATCCATAGGACACATAGTATCCATGAAGCAACTTATGATTTCAGGATTGATGCTGTCAACTATGCGCTGGCCAATGATGACGGCGCCAACGTTAAGGACTATGAAAAAGCTGATATCATTTTGGTTGGCGTAAGTCGCAGCGGCAAGACACCGACTAGTTTATACCTAGCACTGCAGTACGGTATTAAGGCGGCCAATTATCCAATGACAGAAGATGACCTTGAAAAAGGCACATTACCGAAGTGTTTAATGCCTTTTAAACATAAGATTTTTGGTTTAACGATTGACCCTGAGCGCTTGTCAGCTATAAGGCAAGAGCGTATGGCCAACTCTCGTTACGCCTCCATTAGACAATGTAGGATCGAAGTACGTGAAGTTGAAATGTTATTTAAGAAGAATAAGATCCCATATCTAAACTCAACTAAGTTCTCGGTTGAAGAGATATCTGCAAAAATTATATCAGAGACGGATCTGGAAAGACGCAAATATTAGAAAAGGCCCTGTGAGGGCCTTTCTTATAATTTTAGATTCGACTCTTTGTGTCTTTTAGCAAATCAGCTACTAAGAAGCCCAACTCCAAAACCTGATCTGCGTTTAAACGCGGGTCACATTGAGTACGATAACGCTGCGCCAAATCTTCATCTGATAAGCCGTAAGCGCCACCAATACACTCAGTTACGTGCTGGCCAGTCATTTCCAGGTGAACGCCGCCTGGGTATGAGCCTTCAGCTTTGTGCACAGCGAAAAATTGGCTGATTTCGCGTAAAATATTATTGAAACTGCGAGTTTTATATCCTGTGCTTGCTTTTTCAGTATTGCCGTGCATTGGGTCAGAACTCCACACAACTTTTCGTCCTTCTTCCTGTACTTTTCTAACCAGTGCAGGGAGTTTCTCAGGCAAGATATCAGCACCCATTCGTGTGATAAGTGTTAGTCGTCCTGGAATGTTATCCGGGTTAAGTGCATCAATCAGCTGAATGAGTTCATCTGGTTTCATACCAGGGCCAACTTTCACGCCTATTGGGTTTTTGATTCCCCTGAAAAACTCGATATGCGCGTGATCTAACTGTCGCGTGCGTTCACCAATCCATACAAAGTGCGCTGAACAATCATACCAATCTCCACTAAGGTGGTCTCGGCGAGTAAGTGCTTGTTCATATCCCAATAACAATGCTTCATGTGATGTATAAAGGTGTGTTTCCTTCAGACTAGGGGTTACTGATGAGTCGATACCACACACTTCCATAAATTCCAGTGCTTCCTGAATACGATTCGCCAGTTGTTGAAACTTTTCTTTCATCGGGTTAGCGGCAACAAAGCTCATATTCCATCGACTTACCTGATGCAAATCGGCTAATCCACCTTGAGCAAAGGCACGTAGCAGGTTAAGCGTTGAAGCACTATGATGATATGCAGTTAAAAGTCTCTTGGGGTCTGGGATACGAGCCTCTTCTGTAAACTCGAAACTGTTTACAATATCTCCCCGGTAGGACGGTAGTGCAACGCCATTAATGGTTTCGTAGTCTGATGAGCGAGGTTTAGCATACTGACCTGCCATTCTTGCAATTTTTACGACCGGGCACTTACCACCATAGGTAAGTACAACAGCCATTTGTAGAAGTGTTTTAAATGTATCTCTGATACTGGTTGCACTAAAGTCTGCAAAGGACTCAGCGCAGTCACCCCCTTGCAATAAGAAAGCTTTGCCTTCACACACATCTGCAAGGCTTTTATATAAGCTTCGTGTTTCTTCAGCAAAAACTAAAGGTGGTGCCGCATTAATTTGCTTCTCAACCGATTCCAATTCTATTTTGTCCGGGTATTCCGGTTGTTGTACTATTGGGTGATCTCTCCAGCTATCTGGACTCCAAGGCTTCATATTTTTTCCTCATTCCTCATTAGTTACCTCAAAAGCAAGTTACCTTATAGACGCAATGGCATCAAGGATATTTCGAAGAATTTCAAGGATAATTCATCAAATGAGAACACATCATACAATATGCTTTTCAATATATACCTCAGCACTATCAAAAAATTCAGCATACGCTAACATGAACTAGGCGTCTTAGTTTCAGTAAAGTAGGTAAGATTTATTAAATTTGAAACATACAGAATCATCAGCAAGACTTTAGACTCTGCCGGCTGTATTATGTTAAATATTTGGCATAATACTAGTAACCTGTGTGGTACGCCTTTTTGTTGCCAGACGTTACCCCTCAATGGCACTTGTAATGTTACTTATGCTCAGTTCCGTATTCACTTGCCTGTAGCAAGTTCAGAGTTCTATTACATTTAATGAAAATTTGAGACCTGATTGTTGGAAATCCATAATGAAAGGTCTGCAATAACCAAAATGAGAATGAGAAAGCTTGCTCGAATCTCCGTAGCTTAATAATTTGTTGAACCTGCGTTGAGAACCTCTTATATGGAAGTTAAAAGTTCATTATTCCGTAGGCCTTGTTGACCAAATACAGATAGCTTAGGTAACACCGTAATTTCAGCTGTTTCCCTGATATTCAGGCATACCTAGCCTTGCCATTCTATTGAGCACTTTCACTTTTATCATCGCTTCAGCGTGCTGCTTATTTAATCCACGACTAACCAGCTTGTCACCCATTAGCTGTTTATACCGGTACATTGCTGTTTCAGCCAGCGAACGTTGATGGTAGTTAACACACTTTTTCCACTCACTGCTGCCTATATGCTTTGTTAAAATAACAGCGCAGTTGCGAGCATGTCCATCTTCCCACAACTGCGCATTACACCTTGGCGGGATCACTGCGTCGGCCTTTTTGGCTGCTACTTCGGCATAACAGCCTCTAGTATCATATGCACCATCCGCTTTTACCGAACTGACTTTCCTGCGCAATGGCCAGATGTAACTTTCGCCAGGTCCGGCGTTTATTCGCACCATCTTTTCTTGCATGCCACTCACCATTTCCATATACCTTTAAACCAGTGCTATCAACCACGATATCAATGCCTGCGGATACACTAGAATTTGTGCCTGTAACGAACTGCCTGCTCTGCACTACGCTTTCACAAACAACTATAAGTTGGCGTATCCAAACCAAGCTTCGGCATTGATATCAGCGAAGAAACAAAACCCTGCGTAGCTCGAAGAGACAAGCGAAATACAGCCCGCAAAGTCAGACAGATCTCAATAGCCAGCTCAGAGAAATGATTTGCTCGCCCTTTAGCGCAGTGATGTTGCGTGTTGTTCCACTGGGTAATTGCATCCTCGGAAAACCAAAGCTGGATGTTGCCTCTGGCGATAAGGGCTTTGTTGTAATCACGCCAGTTAGTGATACGCTTTTCTTGCAAAGTTCAGTCTCGGTGTTTGCTTTTGAGATCTGATCATACAATGCTAGATTAGTTCGATGATTTAGGAAACAACGCCTATTCCGTATGTAGTTTTTAGTGCACTTCCTTCAAAGTATGTCGCTGTATTCTCATATAAAAATGTGACTTGTTAGCATGTGCTCTTTTCAGCTTTGATAAAGATCCTCTCATTCTTAGATACATTTCCAATCCAAATACAATAGTCCCCTGCCTTACCAAGGTAAAAATCTGCTTTCATTAAGATTTGATTATTAATTAAACATTCTGTATCCCCTCATGAAAGTATGAACAGCCAACCATATAGAATACTCATTGCTTTTAACCCATAAACAAACTAAAATAAAGGAACACATCATACATTATTTAATAATACACATTAGTCATATAGTCTAATCTTTAAATGACTTATATTGCTTACAAAGAGACATCTAGTTAGATTTAGGAAATAAAACATGTATAATCAATTTCCTGATAAATCAGGTTTCGTATCATGAAAAGTAAACTCTCTATACGTTCTCATTTTGATTATTTATTTGACCAGATCTCACTCTTTTGTGAAGAGCTTCAACAAGCTGAAATAATTCAAGCTAGCTACTTTAAACTTCCTCCAGTTCAAAAGAAAGATGAACTTTCAGCACCGGATAGTATCCATGTTGAAAAACTAACAGGTAAGGCAGCACTGGCAAGTTGTATTGCATCATACAAAGATCTTTTCCTTGATAAAAAGGAAAGTGGAAAGGTACTTACCAGACACCCCGGAATACTTCTTGTTAATGACCCTAGCTGTGAAATAAAAAACAGGCTAGTTGAAATTAACCTTGCTAAAGATGCTTTTAGAGAGCTTATTCTTGAGATCGCAAATAATGATGCAAGATTCGAGGCGGTACACAGTGCCATCCCAGGGTTGGTGACATTAGCAGCCTACAGAAAAATTCATTTCGAGCAAGCTATTCCTTACTCCGTACGCTTTACTTGGATGACTAAACATTCAACCAAGACACTTTCTAAAAAAGCAGCTTTGGATATATTGCAAAGGTCTTCTCAGTATACAAATCCAAGAGCAATTGATCAAAACAATTGGCAATCTCTGGTAGAGCAAGAGCGGGTTAGAGTAGCAAGTTTGCCTTCTTTAGCAAAGTTAAGAATAAAAAGACCTACTCGAGTAAGTCCTGAAGTTAACGTTCGTTTCAGTGCCAAAAATAGATATCATGTTAGTGGAGCTTTGCCGTTCGTATTGCTAAATCCTCAAAAGGAAACCAAAATTGGAGAGCTAAAAAATTACATTCGTGATGAAAACGACCCCAGAAAAAAAGAGTATAATTATCTAATAGAAAGAATTTATTTGGAAACCATCAAAAGCTAATTTTAAATTGTAATAAAATAAACGCAGAGGTATTTGCCCTACTTAACATAGCCATAAAGATCACATCATTACATGCCTATAAAATAAGTGATTGCCAACTAACATTACAGCATTTCATCTTGAAAATCGTAAATTTGCTTTTTGCTTAAGCCAGCAATATTACAGATTGATAAAATACATCATATTGAAATGTTATGTTCATTGTATCATCTCCAAAAAGGCCGTTCATTCAACATTAGAGCATCAGTAAAAAAGAACAGCGGCATTCACTTATAGTAGTTGGATGCATTAGTTAATGCTTACCCATATTTTGTACCAGTATGTATTAGGCCTCTAACGTAATGGTTGTACCACGTCAAGGATAAACCTCCTCTGATTTAACATAATCAATTACCCTTCAAAAGGGCGTGTCATTTTAAAAGTTCTGTCATTAAGTAGTACTAACCAACGAATCCCTCCACCTCAACTTTTGGATCTATCTTGCCAATAATCTGCTTGCTCTCGATACACTAATCACAATGCTCCAGGTTTCTATTCCAAGTCGATAGTCTCTTTTCAAGGACACATCATTAGCTTGAGTTAACCAGTCTCATCGACACACAGGAGTCATCACTGTCCAGGCAGAATGCCCCACTAAAAGAACACATCATTTATAGGGGCCATGATAATGGGGTTCGGCCATTGTACTCAATCGTCACACTGCAATCAGCAATCTAACAGCCATTCGAAATAGACCAGTTCGCTTAAACTTCATTCCATTGCACAACCACCCTGATCAAATCGGCTTTTGGATCTATCTTGCCAATAAACGGCTTGCCTTCTATCGATAAGGAACACATCATTTAATAATGATTAACCATGCTCATAGATACGCTACATTCATAACCGTCCAACCTCAATCACTCATACTAACCCAAGTAGAATCGTATGCCCCACTAAAAGAACACATCATTAATGTGAGCCATGATAATGTAGTTCGGCCATCGTACTCAATCGTCACACTGTCAATCAGCAAGCTAACAGCCTTTCGAAATGAACCGGGTCTCCTAGACTGCACTTCATTGCACAACCGCACTGATCAAATCGACTCTTGGATCTATCTTGTCAATAAACGGCTTGCCTTCTATAGATAAGGAACACATCATTTAATAATGATTAACCATGCTCGTAGATACGCTACAGTCATAACCGTCCAACCTCAATCACTCATACTAATCCAGGTAGAATCGTATGCGCCACTAAAAGAACACATCATTAATATGAGCCATGATAATGGGGTTCGACCATTGTACTCAATCGTCACACTGTCAATCAGCAAGCTAACAGCTATTCGAAATAAACCGGCTCGCCTAGACTGCATCTCATCGCACAACCCCCTGATCAAATCAATTATTGGATCTATCTCGCCAATAAACGACTTGCCTTCTATAGATAAGGAACACATCATTTAATAATGATTAACCATACTCGTAGATACGCTACAGTCATAACCGTCCAACCTCAATCACTCATACTGATCCAGGTATAATCCTATGTCCCACTAAAAGAACACATCATTAATATGAGCTATGATAATGGGGTTCGACCATTGTACTCAATCGTCACACTGTCAATCAGCAAGCTAACAGCCATTCGGAATAAAACGGCTTGCCTTCTATAGATAAGGAACACATCATTTAATATTGATTAACCATACTCATAAGCACGCTACAGTCATAACCGTCCAACCTCAATCACTCATACTGATCCAGGTATAATCCTATGCCCCACTAAAAGAACACATCATTAATATGAGCCATGATAATGGGGTTCGACCATCGTACTCAATCGTCACACTGTCAATCAGCAAGCTAACAGCTATTCGAAATAAACCGGCTCGCCTAAACTGCATCTCATCGCACAACCCTCTGATCAAATCAATTATTGGATCTATCTCGCCAATAGACGACTTGCTCTCGATACATCTGGTTTCTATTCCGAGTCGATAGTTTTTTCTCAAGAACACATCATTAAGATGAGCCATAATAATGGGGTTCGGCCATTGTACTCAATCGTCACACTGTCATTCAGCAAGCTAACAGCCATTCGAAATAAACCGGCTCGCATAGACTGCACTTTATTGTACAACCGCACTGATCAAATCGACTTTTGGATCTATCCTGCCAATAAACGGCTTGCCTTCTATAGATAAGGAACACATCATTTAATAATGATTAATCATACTCATAGGCACGCTACAATCATAACCGTCCAACGCCAATCGCTCAAACTAAATTCGGTGGAATCCTATACCCCACTAAAAGAACACATCATAAATATTTAATATCTATAACAATCTTATCATTAAATGGGAAAACCGGTTATATCCTACAATCTACAAGGTATTTGAAGATAAGTGTGTGTTTACTAAGCAAACATAATATATGTTCAAGTACAAGAATCTGCACATTGCGTTATAAAGTTTTGTTTTGAACAATAGAACGCCTTTTTATTTAACATAATCAGACGTTCTTCGTGAAATTGAGCAGTTATTAATCAACTAATTATTTTTTCACAATTTCTTCGAGCGTATCTTCATCAATAACTTCAGCGTTTTCTACAATCCGCTTGCCTCCCTGGATTTCAATACGCTTATTATGCTTATTTAATGCTAATATTTCGTCACAAAATTGAGCGGATGGGTGCATTTCATACACGTAATCAATAATTTTTCCGCTTTTATCATCTTTTACGTTTGAGATATGATATTCAGAGATAGCACCTTTTTCGATCAAATCCTTCATCGTTGTGGTCATATCCCTTCTTAGTGCTTTCAGTTTATTGTCGGTAATTTCATCATCAGGATAGATAGAACCATATTTCTCCATGATAGAGAGCAGCCGAAAATGGTAAGTTTTACCAGGCGCAGCATATCTCCATAAGTGGTACAAACGGAGCATCATCCAGCGAGATAAACCTCGTTTTAGCTCTTGTGCACTGTTGAAGTAATACCCTTTGTACTCCAAATTGTCGATCATGTTATGAACAAACGCATTAAGACAGGCTACACATTTAACGTTACCACCCTGACCTTTTTTCCCGCTAAAGTGTAATGAAGATAAAAAATTCATATTCGACTCATAGAAAGAGTCATCTATATCAGTGCTTTTAGTATCAGTGGCTCGATATTTAAATGAAAGTTTGGACCCTTGAAGCGCCTCTAAAGATTCTTTAATTTGAGGATAAGGCATTGATTGGCCAACGGCTTTTAACTCCTGAGCCAACTCGTTCATAGAAAAAATTACAGCATATTGAATACCGGACTTAAAATTAATTTTTACTATCTTACCTTTTGAAGCGAGGCGGATCAGCGCACGTTCAACCTTTTCTTCTCGATCTGATGGCCAAACCAAAAATTCCGCTTCCTCCCCATCTTTTTTACTGCTCACCACAGCAGGAGTGATTTTTAGCTCACCGTCGTATACTATTCCATCAACTTTTTCAGAAATTCTTCTGGAAATGATCGTTTTCTTTGGAGCTTCTTCTAAAGGTAGCTTTTTATAGCCAGAACGAACAAACCGTCCCCACAGGTCATAGTGATTAAAGGTATTAGAGTAAGCCCTCAAACCATGAGTAGCACTTTCAAGTGAAACGCGTACGTCTTTGTTATCAGTAAACAACGCTAAACTTTCGTTGTCAGTTGCACTTTCAACACCATGGATCTGACCTCTAAGGGAATCAGGTAAATTATCAACAGAGATGTTTACCTTACGGCTCATTTTATTACTTCCAGAATTTTGTGACGGTTAATGACAACACATTCACGATCAAAAGTTAATTGTTTAAGTTAGTATAAAACTGATCCAGACTAAAAAACACGAAGAGATCACATTTTTACTAACTGTCACGCATTTCTGGATCAATATTTTATCAACTGCTGCTCAAAATCGCGGTTCAAATCACAAAACTAGCGTTGATTTGAGCCAAATATCGCGTTGTACGCCGATCGTTGTGGATAAATTGAGATCTGGCTAGTAAGGATCCGATCCATTCTAAGTAGAGATCAGATCTATACCAATGAAATCCCTTCAAAATTCTCAGCAATGTGTATAACCCCATGAAATAACTTAGTAAAATATGGATCCAGCCGTAGGTAAAAGTGGATAAAGCTGTGTGTAAATTGTGATTAATTATGATTTTGAATCTACGGTTGGTAAAAAGCCGATCTAGGAGTACAGAAAGATCTGATCTTAACCAAGTATTCTCTTGATCCAAAAAATTTACTGTTTATTCAATAAAAACAAAAAGATACCTTTCATTTATAGGCCCTTAGCCTTTAATACCTATAGATCTAACCATTTCTAAACTTATTTATTTAAGCTTTAAGTAAGATATAAAGTAAGATGTCATTGTTTTTTTATGTTTACTGCAAAAGTAATGGACATTATAATAATAGCCATCATTTGAAGGAAATAACGTATGTCTATCAATAGCAATGCGCTCTCAACGTACCGGCTGCTTAAAGCAACAGCTGAAGTAGCTGAAAAATCACTTGAAGGTCGAATTCAGCATTATCGTGCACATCTTAAAAGTGAAGATAAAGAACTTCGTACTTACACACAAAAAGCAGCAGCAGATTTGCTCGGCGTAAACAATAGAACACTGAAAAGACGGCATGATCAAGGTGATTTTGATCACCTGGCAATTCAGAAAGGGGCTAATGGTCACTATGCTTATACGTTAGCCAATATTTTTTCTATGGCTGAAATATTGGGGATCAAAGCAGATCACAGGCAGGCATCCGATAAACTTCAGGTTATTGTGATTAATAGTTTAAAAGGGGGTTGTGGTAAGACAACCAGCCTAGTAAACATTGCAGCAGCACTTGCGACAACAAATATAAAACGATACCGGATCGGGATCATTGACCTTGATCCCCAAGGATCGTCTTCCAGTTTTTTTCCTTCACAAGATCCTGAACCGATCACAGTCGGTGATCTAATGCGTGATTGTATAGAACTTGATGAAGGTGAAACCTGGGGTCAATTGGTATCAGATGCATTCAGAGAAACACATATTCCAAATATCCGTGTATTACCCTCAGGCATGGATGATTTTTATTTTGAGCATGAAACTGCAACTGAGCTAAAGGAATCTTCGACCTATGCACAGACCCGCCACTATCATAAGTTAAAGGAGAAGGTCATAGACCCGGTTTCAGAGCAGTTCGACATAATCCTGATAGATACCGCGCCTTCTCTTAATTTCATGTTCTATAATGCGTTGATGGCGTCTACAGCCATGTTGATCCCAGTGCATCCAGAAGCTGTAGACTTTGACGCAAATAATAAGTATCTGAAACGATTGGGCGAGATCTATCATACTGTAGCAGCCCTTGGCCATGAAGGCTGGGATTTTATGCAATTCCTGGTTACTAACTATGTAAAGGGTAATCATTCTCAGCGTGACATTGTAAAAGATGTTCGCAGTGCCTTTGGTCGCCAGGTCATGAGTTATCCGATCAATCATAGCTCCGCTATTACGGCAAGTTCTTCATCGTTCAATACGATTTTCGATCAGAAAACTTCCGATTCACTCGCTAGTCGCGAGTCTCTCATTAAATCGCAGGAAAACATCAAAGACGTTGTTGATGAGCTTGAGATGTTGATCCGCTCAAATTGGCAATCAACTCAATCATCACTTGATCAGTAAGCAGGTAATCAATTTCATGGCTAGAAAACGTAAAAACGACACACGCATCGATCCATTTGCAACACCCGTCGAAGGAAGTAGTTTGGATGATCTATTGGATCAGGCAAAAGTGGGTGATGTAGTAACAATGCCCGCTCCAAGCGATCCTAATAGAATGATCACTTTGATCTGTAAGGTGATCAAGCATAATGAGATAGGTCATGTTACAAAGGTATATGGCGATAATCGACGCGATCAGACACTGTTAAACGAGCGGTCTGTTGCAGATATACTGCCTGCCATTGAAGCTGATAAACGTAATTTACACCCTGCGTTATGCTGGGAAAAAGGCTCAGTACAAGAAGTATTATCAGGCTCCAGACGCAGAAAAGCGTGTTTACTGGGGGGGGCTGATTATGTGATTTTAACCTCTGCCGATTTTACGGATGAAGACGCAAAAGTGCTCTCAGTATCGTCAGATCAGTACATTGCACCGAGCTTATGGGAACAGGGCAAAGCCTTTTCACAGACTAAGCAGGCACTTATCCAACAAGGTAAAAAAGGCTCCTATCGCGAAATTGCCGCTATCGAAGGCTTATCACATACCGCTATTGCAGACTCTTTAAAAGCATTTGAACAAATCCCGGTTGAAGTTGTTGGTCTCTACCCAACAGCAAATCATCTGGGTCGGGAAGCCGCTAAGAAACTTATCACGGCTATCCAGGAACATAATGAAGCATTCAAAAAGAAAATAGCGGAATATGAATCAAAAAAGCTGACATCCGAGCCTGTCAGTGACGAAAAGCGTGCAGTATTGCTAACCAATTATCTGACGACTTTTTCGAAGGCTGAATCGAGAAACGTCGCATTGCTCGAAAACGACTATGTGAAAGTACAGAAGAATATTAAAAGCGGTGCTATCACAGTAAAAATAGATGATCGTGTGATGACTGAGAAACGCCTGGAGCAACTTGAGAAATTGCTCGCAAGCTTCAACTGAGTATTAACGGCCGGATTTACCGGCCGTTTTTCGTACTTTTTCGAATCAGTTGTCATCCAACCAGTCACTTTTTCCCAATTTATCGCCATTTGCCCCTTTAGCTCAAATACGTAATTTCATATACTGCTCTTTTACGTCTTTTTTATTGTAAACGAATGTCTTCGCAGTTATCTAAAGAGCAACTTCTAGCACTATTTGAGGAAATTAAGCAGGAACAGTCGACGCAATTTCCGTTGTCTGAGCGATTCCTCAAACAGTATTTCAATGCTGCCTTGTTGAGCAAGGCTAAACAGTATTTGCATGACGAGCAGATCAGCTTTTTGGAACACTCCGAGGATTTCACCAAAATTGATGCCCAAGTAATGGGTAACTTTGGTAACACCTTTACACAGCACATTAAAATTGAGCAGGTTAAAGGAACGCCTTCGGTTGAAGCGCAATGCACCTGTTCAAACAATCCCAAGTGTCGTCACATTGCAGCTGTACTGCTTAAGCTCAAAATCGATCATTCAGGCGGGTTCGGAGAGTCTTATCTGGTCAATGACTGGTTCAACGAATTAGCTCAGTTACAGCAAGCCAATGACCTGGATGTCACTAACGTGCTGCTATTTGTACTTGAATCACGCGGTAACGAGCTACTGGTTAACCCTAAAACTACGCCGCAAAAGCCGGATGGTATCTACCCACTTGGTCGTGCGCTGACTGAGCATCAACTGAATAGTCAAGTACCACCAAAGGATATACTGGAAAGTGATTTCAGACTTTTTTCCTGGATCCGCTCGCAAAACACGCCTGGTCATTTCGAACTCTCCGGAAGTTGGGGGTTTTCGGCTTTGCAGCAGTTGGTGCAGAGCAAACGTTGTTTCTACCAAAGCAGTCGAAAGCCCCTGACATTTGGCCATAAGCAACATCTTGAATTCGATTGGGAAAAAGACCGCGATGATTACCGCCTAACCAGTCATTTAACCGGTGTTGAGCAGTGGCAGCTGATTAAGACAGATCCACCAGTGTATCTTGATACTGAGAACATGGTGCTAGGTCGCATTGAGTCTGAATTGAGTGCCCAGGAAATTGCGCATTTGCATACCATGCCGTTGATCAATGCTACAAAAATAGAAGCGGTGATCAAACGTTTCCAGGATGTATTTGCTGACAATATCGTGCCACCACCGCAGGGGCACGAGCATCTGGTTAACAAGGATAAGCTAGTTGCCAGACTCAGCATAGAGCCAGGCCTGCCGTTTAAACTGGCGCTGTCTTTGCTAGATAAGGAAGGTCGTTATTCAAAAGCGAAACAGCTAAACCGCTGCGAAAAAATGCTCAACGGGCTTGGTTTTACTGCGCAGCAAAATCACTTTTTACTGCCACACGACGACGATGTGACGTATCACTGGTTTAATAGCGAAGTACGTCCTTACTTGCAAAGCAAGCTTTGGCAGGTCGATGAACTCCAGGGCGGGCGACCTGTGTTGACACCTAAAGTCACGCTGGTACTTAAACGGGACAAAAAACATCATGTAATTGGCCGCGTGATGTTTGATGATAAGCTGGTCACGCTCGACTGGGATAAAGTCCCTTCACATGAGGTGAACTCTCTGGCCAATGTTTATCAGTACATCAAGATTGCTGAGCAGTTCTACGCGGTACCCAAGGCCGTATATGACGAACTGTTAAAACTTAAAGGCCGATTCAGTTATTACCTTTCCAGCTCGCAATTTAAGTTTCCGCTCTCTTACGCCAGTAAGTTGTTTGAACTAACCGCTATAGAAAGTGTTTCAGACGACCCTCGCCTACTAGATTACCTAGAGGAGTTGAGTAAACCCGAACCGACAGCCACTGCGGTCACATCTGGTCATGGCGAGCATTTTACGTTACGAGATTATCAGATTCAGGGGGTCGACTGGCTGCGATTCCTGAATCGCCATCAGCTTGGTGGGATCCTTGCCGACGACATGGGTCTGGGCAAAACCCTACAGGTAATTGCGTATTTTATTTCTCAGCATAATACCCTGGTGACTAAGCCTTCTTTGATTGTGTGTCCGACCAGTCTGGTTGGTAATTGGCAAAACGAATTCCGTCGCTTTGCACCGCATCTGCCACTGTTAACTGTGCATGGTGCCCAACGTGACAAGCAGCTCAATCAGGTGGCAAGCGCGCGCTTTATTATTACTACCTACCCTTTGTTAAAACGTGATTTGGCGCACTATTCTGAGCTGGAGTTCGATTCCATCGTGCTCGATGAAGCGCAGTACATCAAGAATGAAACGGCGCAAATTTCCAAATGTGTGAAACAGTTGTCTGCCGAGTTTAAGCTATGTCTCAGTGGCACACCGGTTGAGAATAACCTGCTTGAACTTAAGTCTCTGCTGGATTTTGTCATGCCGGATGTTTTGGGCACCAAGCAGCAGTTTAAACACTACTTCCAGCAGCCGATTGAGAAAGAAAACGACACTCGCCGTGCCAAAGAACTCCAGTCTCTGATAGCGCCTTTCATTCTGCGCCGTACTAAGTCAGAAGTGGTCAGGGAGTTGCCGGCAAAAACTGAGTTGGTTAAAAAGCTTGAATTCAGCGGAGATCAAGCTGATATGTATCATCAGGTACAGGCCAAAATTGAGTCTAATCTGGTTGATTTGTTTAAAGAGCAAGGTGTGGAACGAAGTAAATTGGCTTTTCTGGATGCGTTGTTAAAGCTGCGCCAGATTTGTTGTCATCCCAGCCTGGTCGATAAAACTCAGGCATTTAACAGTGCCAAGTTTGACTGGCTATCAAGTCACCTACCTAACTTTCTTAAAGCAGGGCGCAAGGTAATTATTTTCAGTCAGTTCACCAGTGTTTTGGATATGATTGCCAACCATTGTGACGATTTAGGCATTCCATTCACTATGCTGACAGGCCAAACGCGACAACGAGACAAGGTCATTGCACGTTTTACTGAAGGTGAAGTGGATGTTTTCCTGATCAGCCTTAAGGCTGGCGGAACCGGCCTGAATCTGACCCAGGCAGACACTGTGATCCACTTTGATCCCTGGTGGAACCCGGCAGTCGAGAACCAGGCGACAGACAGAGCCTATCGAATCGGTCAGGATAAACCGGTATTCGTCTATAAGTTGATCATTGCGAACTCTATTGAACAAAAGGTTTATCAGATGCAAAAAGACAAGCAGGCGCTGGTAGATGCTCTGTTTGCTGATGCGGGCGTGAATTTGACCCAGTTTAATGAAGCGCAAATGCTCGAAATGATAAAAAACTAATTTTTTCTGAACTTTTTAGAACAGAGGGGGGTCTATCATTATGCTTGTTGTTAACGCCCAGTTTGTAGTAAGCATATTGTTGATTTCCCCCTATTAAATACAAGTATTGTATCGAGCCGGTTCAGTGTGAACCGGCTTTTTTTTGTGCGTTTTTAGGTTGTTCCATATTTGATCCACATTGTTAGACTTTAATAACCATATTGGCGAATTAGGATGCAATGGACTCAAGGGGCGAGCTATGTTGTGCTACGAAAATGCAATTTCACAGTTAAACTTTATTGAACCTCAGTCGCAGTGTGATTATGATCTATTGAACGAGGTGGCCAGTTCAGAAGATCTGGCAAGTATTCTGACCATGCTGCTATTTGATGAAACGTTATCAGACAAATTAAAAGGTCAGGTTAAAAAGCAGCTTTCACAACTAAAGGCTAAATCGAGAGGCTAAATGACATCTAAGCACCATATTCTTATCGTTGAGGATGATTACGACATTGCAGAGCAGGTAATGCTATTTTTTAAAGCCTCTGGATTCGACATTTCTCATATTGCGGATGGTGCCTTAGTGGTCGATTGGGTAAGAAAAAATAACCCTGATGCCATTTTGATGGACATCATGCTGCCAAACCAGGACGGTGTGGAATGTATGCGCCAGATCCGGAAGTTTTCTATGGTGCCGATTGTTATGCTGACGGCGAAAGTCTCTGAGGCTGACCGTTTAAAAGGGTTAGAGTTCGGGGCCGATGATTACGTCTGCAAGCCGTTCAGTGCTGCTGAGCTGGTTATGCGTATCAAAGCGATATTACGTCGCTGTCAGGCGGCTCCCAGTGCGTCTCAGGAGGCACCGATTGTTGTTGACGTTGAGCAACTGATTGTATCGATCAAGGGCCAGACCCTGTCTCTTACCAAAGTTGAGTTCGACGTGTTTGCCATGTTGTACCAGGCGCCAAATCGGGTCTTTTCACGCCAGCAAATCCTTGACCATATTCAGCCTGATAACTTTGATATTTCTGATCGCGTTATTGACAGCCACATTAAGAATATCCGTAAAAAAATTAAGCAAATCGATTGCTCGCCCAAAATTGTAGAATCGGTTTATGGTGCGGGTTATCGTTTTAATGAACAACAGCTCGACGCATAATGGACGGCGCATCAGCGCCGCGACATTACCACAATGAACTGGAAGAAAAGTACAATATAATAGGCATTTAGGCTATGTAATTGATATTATCTAAACATAGCAACAGCAAGAGAATGCCTATGTTTTGGTCCAGTTTAGCCTCCCTTTCTCCCACGCATATTTTGACACTGCTCAGTGCCGGCGTTGTGTTATCTTCCAGTGTCTTTACTCCACTGTATTTTTTGTTTCGGCAGAAGAACCAAACTGCCCGGGCACAACTGGCGATGCAAAACGAGCAACTGCAAAACCAGCTGGCGCAGCGGGATGATGAGCTTAAACAAGCACAGGCCCAACACTGGCAGCTGCATGGCGACTGCCAGCAGCTTCAGGCCCGGCTTGCCGAAAAGCAACGCCAAACCAGTGAGTTGCAGGTTCGCTGGCAAAAAGCTGAAGACATGGCTCAGGATACACAGGCTTATGCACATCGCCTGGAGCTGGAACTGACTGACGTGAAAACCACGCTGACACAGAAGCAGCAATCCTTTGATGCGCAACTGGCCCAGCTGGAGCAATCAAAATCTATTTTGAAGCAGGAGTTTGAGAACCTCGCGACGCAAATCTTTGAGGATAAAAGCGAAAAGTTTGCCCGTCACAGTCAGGACAAAATTTCTCAGCTATTACAGCCCGTTCAGGGCGAACTCAAGGGCTTTCGGGATAAAATGGAAGCCATTCACAGTGAAGAGTTAAAGCAAAGAGCGGCACTGCGTACTGAGTTATTGCATTTGCAGGCGAATAATCAGGCCATCACCGAGCAGGCGCATAAGCTGACAAATGCGTTGCAGGGCCAGAAGAAAACCCAGGGTAACTGGGGTGAGTTGATGCTGGAGAATGTGCTCGATAGTGCAGGCTTGCGTCCCGGCAATGACTACCAGCGCGAGGTGAGCTTCTCTACCGAAGAAGGTAAATATCGTCCTGATGTGATCATTTACCTGCCGCAGGAGCGTCACCTGGTGGTGGATGCAAAAACGTCGTTGAATGCCTACACCCGTTATGTAAACGCGGAGCAGGACAGCGAGGCCAACCAGGCCATTGTGGCACACGTTGAAGCGGTTAAAGCCCGGGTTAAAGAGTTGGGAGATAAATCTTATGAGCGGTTGCCTGGTTTAAATTCCCCCGAAGTGGTGATCATGTTTATTCCAGTCGAATCGGCGTTTGTTGAAGCGATTAAATATGCGCCCGATTTGTATCAGTACGCCCTTGAGAACAAAGTCTTAATTGCGACGCCAACGACCCTGCTAACCAGCCTGAATATCGTTAAACAGTTGTGGCGATTTGAAGAGCAAAGTAAACACAGCAAGGAACTGGCGCTACGCGCTGAAAAGTTTTACAGCAAGCTGAATGCGTTTTTACATAGCCTGGAAGGCGTTGGTAAACAACTGGATAAGGCGCGTGAAGGCTACGACAAAGCAATGGCTCAGCTCTACAGCGGCAAAGGCAATTTGATTAAACAAGCCTCGGAGTTTAAAGAGTTGGGTGTTTCTGTGTCTCGCGAATTACCCAATGAGTTAACTGAAAAAGCCAAACTGGAGCTGGAATAAATAGTGTTATGGAATATATACTAAGGAACTAGTTAATAAAAAAGGGCCATCAGGCCCTTTCTTTATTTGCGTATGATTAGCTATTACACAGGGCGTACTTACCTCTGCGTGGCATGTCTGTATACAGGTAAATATACATGTCGTTATTTTGTACATCCTGCCAAATACGGCTGCTTGCTGCCGGGCACAATGAATTGCGAATATATTCTTTCACTTCACTTTCCGACATTGCCAGTTTAGTTGGGATCTGAATAAACACATTCAGCTCGCCGCTTTTAAAATCAATATTATTGAATTTCCAGCTGCCCATCATGAACTGCTTAGAAAAGTAGCGCGTAATGCGTTTTTGGGCGCTTGAATCAATGGCTGCAATCTGCACTTGTTCAGATGAGCTATCAACAAAATAAGTCCATGCAGCTGAAAGAATGATAAAGCCGCCCAGTAACATAGACCAGATTGGTAATGTGGCTTTTACTGTCGTATTTTGCTTTTTCTGACGATGTCTGGATTCAACAATTTTTACCCATTCATTGTGTTTCATAGTACGCTGTGTCATAGACCATTCCTCCCGTGTATATTGCTTATTAAAACCAATCATTGTGGAAAGAAAATGGAGGAGAACATGCATTACGCCTGATCGGATCAGTTATTGGCCGATTTTTATTGAGGTCGGATCTGTGAAGGCTGAAATAATTTAATCCTATACTTCGAGTGTTAATTATCCAAAACAATTTGAAGTGGGTCAGGCCTTTGTCTATTGCCTGTGGCTATTTTGCTCTTGTCTGTTTAAAAAGAATTGCAAGTTTGACTAAATAAAGAGCAGGCTAAGAAAAGAATGCCTGACAATAGGACAGGCATTCTGAGCTCTAAACCTGTACCGTCGTTTGTGGCGTTTTCGCTTTCGGTGCTGTCGAAGCCGCGTATAATGTCACTCTTACTGAGAGTCCCCCCAGCCTGCTATCCCTGAGCTCAATCTCACCTGACATGGATTCCACCAGACTTTTACATAAGGATAATCCCAGGCCTGATCCTCCGGTTGCCCGGCTGCGTGAGCTTTCTACCCGGTATAAACGTTCAAATAAACGTGGCTTTTCATTGTCCGACACGCCCGGTGAAGAGTCTTCCAGCTGAATGATCAGTCCCTCACAGTTTTGCCGTATCTTAAGGCGTACCTGGCCAGGCTTGTCTGTATACAGGCAAGCGTTTTTTGCAAGGTTGTCTATTACTCTGTCCAGCTTGGGCTTATCGATCAACACACTGGCTTGGGTTGGGATCGAAACATCGGCACTAAAGTGCAGATCATTGCTTTGTACCAGGCGCTTGATGTCATAGCAGTAGCTGTCAGCAAGCGTTCGGGTACAGTAAGGCTGATTGTTGACCACCATAGCCTGGTTATCGGCCTGAGAGAGTTGATAAACGTCCGAGATCAGGTGGTTCAGCTGAGATATTTTTTCATTGATCTTGCTGTAAGCCAGAGTATCGTCGTCCAGCAAATTATATTCCAATGCCTCAATGTGCAGCTTAAGTACACTCAGCGGTGTTCTCAGTTCATGAGAAATATCAGCCAGCATCTGATCTTTTTGTTTGAGGTTCTGCTGGTAGAGATTGGCTTTAAGACGCGCCGTTCGGTTTTTACTGAACAAGATATAACTGATCAAAATACCCAGTAATAGACAGGTCAGGGCAACAAATAACCACATGCGCTGCATCAGTTGTGCATTGCGCAGCTGGCTTTCAGTTAGTTTACGGTGATGCTCTGAGTCATCCAGGCGCTGCTGCTGCATCACCGTGTCTATGGTGCGCTTGTGAGTTAGTGCCTGCTCGGAGTTGGCTTTTTCTATATTCTGGGCAAAAAAGGTATTTGCTTTGCTGAGCGCCTCGTAAGCTTCCTGGTGGTTACCTTGCTGAAAGTCATATTTGGCTTTCAGGTTGAAATAAAGCTGAGATATATATGAATTCTCATGCTCGTCTGCCATAAAGCGTGTCAACCATTCGTAGTGGGGTCGTGCCTGCTCGGGTTTATGCTGATATAGGTAAGCGCGGGCCATAATGATGTGTGCATGAAATCGCTGGAGCTGGTTATCAGTTTGGGTGGCGTAGTGCATCGACAATCTGGCGTGCTCCTCGGCCTTGGCCCCTTTCTCCAGCTTGAGATAGGCTTGACTGATTAACTTATGGGCGCGCGCCAGGCTGACATTGGCTGGTATTTGTTCCAGCAGCTCAATGGCCTCGGTGGTTTTCTCCACTGCCAGTAAGTAGTTTTTGCGCTTAAATGTGACCTGAGCCAGTCTCAGGGCGGTGCCGGCAATATTGCTCAGCTCACCCGACTTCTTGTCTGCAACCAGCGCTTTAGTAAAAAAGAATTCGGCCTGCTCCAGGTCATTGAAGCGCATGGCCATATCGCCCAGGTTATAAAAGTTGTTGGCGACTACCCCATGAAGCTGGCTGCCTTTCAGTGCATCCCTGGCTTTGAGCTGAAACTGCATGGCTATCGCCATTTCATTCTTGTTGTCATACAAGGTGCCGAGATTAGAATAGCTTTGCCCTACAAAGTCATTATTATTCATCGCCTTAGCTGTTTCTAAGGCCTGTCTGTAGTTGCTTTCTGCAGCATCCAGCTTGCCCATACGTCGATAATTGATCCCCAGTTCCTTATAAAGCCGGTACTGGTTGTCGATATCCAGCTGGAAATGTCCGGGTAGCCTGTTTAACGCATCAATGGCCTGTTGATGGTTACCCTGCTTACGATAGATTTGTGCTTCAACAAAGCGTGCTTTTAGTTGCTTTTGCTGGTTGGCGTGGGTATAAAATGGGGTCAGACTACTGAGTGCTTGCTCGTAATTGCCCGACAATTCGAGCTTCTTGATTTCCTGTAATGTTAATGTCGAGTTGGTTGCCTGCGCATTAACAGTGACTATACTGAGTAACGCAAAAGCAGATTGAAGCAGTATTTTTTTCATAATTTCTTACTGGCACATCAGACTTTTTTCAGAGTATGCAATAATTGTGGTGCAATTATGGATCTGTAAAGGGGGTTTACAGCTCGCTGAGTTGGTAAAATGATGGTTTGTAAGGCTACCTAGTTAGTAAAATTCTGTTTTATCCGGCTGCTGACTTAGTAAAATTTTGGTTTATTGACCCCGGAGTTAGTAAAAATGTGGCCTGAGCCGTGCTTATTATTGCAACGAGTCGAACTTTTAAGCCAATAGCAGGTGAGTTTTTTCGAATTTTAAGCCAAAATCTAGTGGTCGTCCTATTTTTTGCCACTCACGCCCCTTGTCTGTCATCAAAAGCGCGTCAGCTGATAAAATCCTGATCTGACACTCGCAGGCGGGTAAAATAGTGATCCAGAGCTAATCTGGCTGAGATTAAAGCGGTTGAGTCTGTTGGCTCTGGTAACAGGCCATCTACTTTGTTGATTGGATTGTGTGTTGCAGGAATTGTGCTGGTAAAAAACTGATCTAAAAAGGGCCCGCGGGCCCTTGTAGATGTAGGAACTTTATGACAATTAAAACTGGTTCATGGTGTTGGCTTCACCACCTGCTTTCAGCGCGTTTTCACCGCTGAAATATTCTTTATGTGTATCACCAATGTTTGAGCCGGCCAGGTCCTGGTGTTTCACGGAAGCCTGCTCACGGCGAATTTCTTGTCTCTGAACATCACGTACGTATGCAAGCATACCCAGGTCACCAAAGTACCCTTCCGCCAGAATATCGGTGCTCAGTGCGGCAGTGTGATAGGTAGGCAAGGTGATCAGGTGGTGGAAAATACCCGCCTGAGCCGCACCGTCACGCTGGAAGGTTCGTACCTTAGCATCGGCTTCAGCTGCCAGCTCTGATTGATCCAGTTCAGGAGACATCAACGCTTTAGGGTCCTGGGTTGGATCAGGATATGCCGATAGATCTTTGCCCTGTGCCTGCCACTGTGCATACACTTGCTCACGGAACTTCAGCGTCCAGTTAAATGACGGTGAGTTGTTATACACCAGCTTGGCATTGGGTACCTGTTCACGAACCCGGTTAACCAGTTCTGCAATTTGCTCTACATTGGGCTTTTCAGTTTCAATCCACAGCAAATCAGCACCTGACTGCAAGCTGGTAACACAATCGAGTACAACGCGGTCTTTTTCAGTGCCTTCTCTGAATTGATATAAACCATTGTCGAGACGCACGGGCTTGCACAGCTCACCATTTTGTTTAATGACCATATCACCTTCGTTCAGATCCGCAGCGCCTGAGATAGCTGTGGTGTCGAGGAACGCGTTGTATTGGCTGGCCAAATCGCCGGGGGTTTTAGAAACCGGGATTTTCTGCGTCAGGCTGGCACCTAGCGAGTCGGTACGGGCGACAATGATCCCCTCTTCTACGCCCAGCTCCAGGAATGCATAACGCACCGCATTGATTTTGGCTAAAAAGTCTTCATGCGGCACGGTCACTTTACCAGCCTGGTGACCACACTGCTTAGCATCCGATACCTGGTTTTCAATCTGAATGGCACAGGCACCCGCTTCAATCATTTGTTTTGCCAGCAGGTAGGTGGCTTCTTCGTTACCAAAACCGGCATCGATGTCGGCGATGATAGGCACTACATGAGTTTCGAAGTTATCTATCTGAGCTGTGATTGCCTGTACGTCACCACCCTGTGCTTTGGCCTCATCCAGCGCCTTATAAAGATGATCAAGCTCTCGTGCATCTGCTTGTTTTAGGAAAGTGTAGATCTCTTCAATCAGCTTAGGCACCGCAGTTTTTTCGTGCATACTTTGATCTGGCAGCGGTCCAAATTCAGAGCGAAGCGCGGCAACCATCCAGCCACTCAGGTACACGTAAGAGCGTTTGGTGGTCTTATTATGGCGCTTAATGGCCATCATCATTTGCTGAGCAGTGAAACCATGCCAGCAACCCAGCGACTGCGTATATTGGCTGCTGTCGGCATCGTACGCAGCCATATCTTCACGCATTACCTTCGCGGTATATTTGGCAATATCCAGACCCGTTTTAAAGCGGTTTTGTAAATGCATTCGGGTTGCAAATTCAGGGTTGATCCCTTGCCATGTATCGCCCTGTGACTGGCACAATGTAGTAAAACGGTCAATTTGAGAGGTATAACTGCTCATAACAAAATTCCTTCGAACGGGTTTAAGCTAACTGGTTTATGTTTGTCTGCCAGGGGCAAGTGTGAGAGTGCTGCCTGGCGCTTAAATAAACACTAGACCGACCAGTGGGATTTTTTAAATTTATAGTTGTTATTGCCAATATATTTATTGTGAATGGGTAAAGGGGTTTGTTTTTAGTGAAATTGGCTTATTTTAAAGTGACCCGTTCAAACCCGATCAAGGATCACTCACATGAGTTCTCATATTTTACAGGCCGGATTGCGCATCGATACCCGCCTGTTTGACTTTGTCGATCAGGAGCTACTGCCTGGCACCGAAATTAACGCAGGCGACTTCTGGTCTGGTTTTTCGACTATTATCCAAACTCTCACACCCAAAAACCGGGCGCTGCTTGCCAAGCGCGATCTATTGCAAAAACAAATTGATGATTATCATTTAGCGAACCCGAGCTGGGATGCTGATAAGTATCGGATATTTCTGACTGAAATTGGTTATCTGGTGCCCGATGTTGCTGCGCAGCCTATCACCACCGAGCTGGTTGAGCCCGAGATTGCTCGAATAGCGGGCCCGCAGCTGGTGGTGCCAGTCAGTAATGCTCGGTTCGCGTTGAATGCGGCAAATGCCCGCTGGGGCTCGCTCTATGATGCGCTTTATGGCACCGATGTATTACCCGAAGAAGACGGCGCTGAGCGCGCGAGTGGCTACAATCCGGTGCGGGGTTTTAAAGTGATGGCCTATGCTCGCCAGCTGCTGGACCGGATATTGCCGCTGGCACATGGTTCTCATATTGAAAGCACTAATTATGCGGTGGTTCAGGGTGAACTGATCATCACGCTTAACGACTCAAGCCAGGTTAAACTGGCGGAGCCCGCGCAGTTTGCCGGATATAACGGACAGCCACAGAGCCCGTCGGCGTTACTGTTTAAACATCATGATCTGCATTTTGAGATCCTGATTGATCCCCAGGATCCGATCGGACAGGCTGATAAGGCCGGGATCAAAGATATTATTCTGGAGTCAGCCCTGACCACCATCATGGATTGTGAAGACTCAGTCGCTGCCGTGGATGCCGAAGATAAAGTACAGGTTTACCGCAACTGGTTAGGTCTGATGCAAGGCACACTCGAAGAGCAGTTCGAAAAAGGTGGTAAAACCGTGATCCGTTCACTGAATGCCGATAAAACCTATCTGACACCTGATGGCCAGATGTTAAATCTGAAAGGCCGCGCTATGATGTTTGTACGCAATGTTGGCCATCTGATGACCACGCCTGCTATTTTGGATGAGCACGGCGAAGAAGTGTTCGAAGGGATAGTCGATGCCGTGATCACCGCAGCCGCTGCGCTACACGATCTGCACGGCGATGGCACAGTTAAAAACTCCACTGCGCAGAGCGTGAATATCGTCAAACCGAAAATGCACGGCCCGGAAGAAGTGGCCTTTACCGGCGAGCTGTTTGGTGCGGTCGAACAGCTGCTAAAATTACCTGAAAACACGCTAAAAATGGGTATTATGGATGAAGAGCGCCGTACATCTGTAAACTTACAGGCTTGTATCAACGCAGCTCACTCCCGCGTGGTGTTCATTAATACCGGGTTTCTGGACAGAACCGGTGACGAGATCCACACGTCTATGCTGGCAGGTCCGGTGTTACCCAAAGGCGAAATCAAAACGCAGCCCTGGATTGCTGCATATGAAGATCGCAACGTAGACATCGGCCTGGCTTCAGGCTTTGCGGGTAAGGCCCAGATAGGTAAAGGCATGTGGCCGATGCCAGACAAAATGGCGCTAATGATGGAGCAAAAGCTGGCACACCCTAAGTCTGGTGCCAATACCGCCTGGGTACCCTCTCCGACAGCGGCCACTTTACATGCCATGCATTATCACGAAGTTGAAGTGGCAACATTGCAGCAGCAAATTGTCCAGCGGCAGATGGCAAGCCTGAACGACCTGCTGACACCGCCGTTACTGGGCGCGCGTCGGTTAAGCGATGATGAGATCCAAACCGAGCTGGACAATAATGCTCAGGGGATTCTGGGCTATGTGGTGCGCTGGATAGATCAGGGGATTGGCTGCTCGAAAGTACCCGATATCAACCATGTTGGCCTGATGGAAGACAGAGCCACTTTACGTATCTCCAGCCAGCACATTGCTAACTGGTTACACCATGGTATTTGTACTAAGGAGCAGGTTAAGCGTACTTTTGTGCGTATGGCAAAAATCGTCGATGAGCAAAATCGCCATGACGCTCAATACCAGCCAATGAGTGGCGAAAACATCGAAGAAAACCTAGCCTTTTCGGCGGCTCTGGCGTTAGTGCTGGAAGGTAAGGCACAGCCAAACGGCTACACTGAACCTCTATTGCATGCGTATCGACGTCAATACAAGGGCCTTGTTCAATAGTTTATCTGGTTCGTCTGGGCAACAGAGTGTAAAGGGGCTTTACGCTCTGTTGCCCCGGAAAATGTCAGCAGATGTAAGTTTACGTCAGATTTATGTAGTATCCCGTTGTATTCTTCATGCGCCCTGCATACCCTTATCTAAAATAATAAATACGGATAATAATGACTATGTTGTCAGGGAAATATACCTTACCGGGTATCAGTGTTGCGCTTATGTCTGGTTGTGTCTTTGTACCGCATACCGAAGTTAGTTTTGATGAGTACTGCGGCGTTTACAAAGAGTCTACCAGTATCAAAATGGCGCCCCGTGCTGCCAGCAACCTTGTCTTTCATGAACTTGAACTTGCTGGTGGCTTAGCACTGGCTCTGTCCAATGGGGTTGTTAAAGCCCGGCAGCAACAAGCGTACAAAGAAGATTGTCTGGCAAATGGCATTGATATTGATGCCGAAGCAAAGTTGAGTGCCGACCGCTATGAATCTCAGGCTAAACAACGACAATCTTGTGATAGTCACGCGTCTGATCTCTGTGAGATTGAACGACGCCGCTGAGCGACCCCTTCATCATTCCTCTTTTGCATACGCTGTTTTTTGAGTAATAGGGTGTAATAGGAATTTCCTTCGTTGTGAACTACCTTTTATGAGCACTGCCACTGTGAATAAACGCACAGGCAAGTAGTCAGACCGTCACGAAGGAGCAAGTTCATGAACGAACCAATTAATAAAGACGTATTATCCGGGTTGAAAGAAATCATTAAGCCCGAACTCAGAATTTCAAAGCAACAAGAGCAGGAGATAAAAGCGCGTAGCAGTGACTATAAGGCCGCCGATGTCTCCTGTGTTAAAGCCATCGCTCAGGCCGCTATCAACGTTGAGCTATTTACCATTCCCCTGTATATGACAGGCCTTTATTCCATTTATGGGATGCACCAGATTGGCGACGATTCTGGGCTATACCCGGGACGTTGGTGGCCTGGTTTGGCTGCGACAGCGGGTAAGGTGCCAAAGGGGCGATTCGATGAATATGACGTTGTGGCTGATCCAACATTGACGCATGAGTTATCGGTCAATGAGCAAGTATTTAATGGTGTATACAGCGTGTTTGTTGAAGAAATGCTGCACCTGCAATTGGCTTCTAATATGGCCAGCAAGCTTGGCTTTACACCGACATTTACCAGTCCGGCACTGATCAATGAGCAATATGGCTGGCAGTGTTACGACAATCAGACCATGATCCCGCATATCCTGGATTTCAGAGATTGCGACAGTGATTTGAATAAGCTGAGCCCCGAAGTCAGAGACTACTTTAAAGCTCATTTCAAGGGGGAGAGTTTACAGGATCTTAGGGTGAATGCGACTGAGCTGAGTAAAGAGCAGGCGCTGCTGTTCTTATTGATTGAAGAAACCGAAGAAGACGCGAAAAAGATCATTGCGCCTCAGTATTTGAAGCCCGGCGCAGATGGTCGTCCTAAGTACTTTGAAAATGCTCCGTTTGACTGGTGGCAACCCAAATACAACGAAACTGATCTCCCCTTGTTTGGTTCTATTGGCCATATGTACCTGTGTTACTGGAACTACCTGCAAATTAAGTATGACGATGGCACCTACTTGCTCGATGAACTACTCTCCCCGGTGCAACGAGATTACTTTAATGTACGACCTGGAGAAGAAGGTTATCAAGCGCAGTTCCCTGAAATCGACGGATCACTGAATCCAACCGAGTTGCCAGATAGTCGCCATGATGAGCTCAAATTAAAGTTGATCAATAACATCAATGCTATTACTGATCAGGGCGAAGGCCAGGGCGTGGTTGAAACAATCTGTCAGCAATGGAGCCATGAGACATGGGCGCAAAAAGCCCTGAGTAGCTTATTTGCACAAAAGGCTGAGGATAAGCATACCGTTAAAGAAAAGTATCAGCCCAATGAAGATGCACTTAAAGCGGATTATCCGGGCGAGCCCATCTCTGGCTCGGCATGTGCGCGGATTATGAATAAGCGCAAAGATCACTTCCTGATCTTTAAACAAACGTTGGAACTGATCGTTAAATTCAGCGATCCCTGTTACAAAGAAGGAGCGAGATACTCCACCTGGAAAGACTGGCATGCCGAAGGCAATCGCTGGAACAGGGATATGCTCAACCCAGGAAAATGCGATGAAGCAAGGAAGCTGCACTCAGATTTGCCGTGCGTTGATGAGATCACTGCGGCACTGAACAACCTGAGCCGCACAGAGAAAAGCCAGAAGGAAACCCATCAGCTGTTCAGTCAGTCGGCAGTCGGCACCATTAAAGGCCTCACAACCGCGCTGGATCGTTATTGGTCGGGGCAAACCAACGAATTCCCCGGGCCTGCAATGGGTGGCTCTGGCGACCGTGTTTCAATTTGCTGGGCAACGACTGGGATGGCACCAGATCTGGTGACTGGTATTGCGCCGCAGGAGGAAGGCGTGTTGTATCATGCCTGTCAGGGGATGAGTTATACCTCAGACAATGTTGGACTACCGCCAGCTCAGGTGTTCCATAGTTGTAAAGGCTCAAATGATTGTAAAGCCCAGGGGGGCTGTGGCTTTGTGCACAGTACCACGCCGGGTGGCAGCTGTGGTGCCAGTGGCGCTAAAGGTATTAAGAGTGCGCCGGCCGATAATAAGTGTAATAACCTGGGTGGATGCGCCGTGCCTATTTCGGCCTCGCAGTTATTCCCATCCTTACCTGCCGACGACAGCGATGGCTATAAAATGCAGCTGTTTAGTTTTTATGGCAAAGAAAACCACTTTAAACCTATCAGCTACATCACCCCTAAGGAGGGCGACTCACAACTGGATTGCGCTTCACCGGATGAAACGACGCCGATGCCCTACAAAGAAGGTGACGCGGTGTACAAAATTGCCTGGCAGGCATATTGTAACGCAAATGGCCTGGTAGATCTGAGTACGGGTGGTATTCCAGACGCTCCAAAGGCAGATGACATTCGTCTGGCACTGCCACCTTCAACATAAGGACGCGCCATGTCAGAATATGAAAATGGGGAGGCGCGGCGCGATGCCGCAGCCTCTTTTTCTCATACAGGGAACCTGGGGTTTGGGGTTGGCTTGCGCAGCCAGCATTATCCTGAGCTGATGAGCATTGACCATGACACGGCGAAAAAACCTGTAGACTGGTTTGAAATCATCAGCGAAAACTACATCGACAACTTTGGCTATGGCCGCCACGTGCTGGAAATACTCAGAGCACACTATCCTATGGTGATGCATGGTGTGTCGATGAACATAGGCAGCTCCGATCCGCTCGATTTTACCTATCTGAACAAGCTCAAAGCACTGAGCGATTTTGTGCAGCCTGCGTGGGTGTCGGATCACCTGTGCTGGACAGGCGTGGCCGGGGTAAACAGCCACGACCTTTTGCCTATGCCGCTGACGGAAGAAAGTCTCGACCATGTTATCCGCCGGGTTAAGCAAGTGCAGGAAGTGCTGGAGCGCCCGGTTGTACTGGAAAACCCGTCTACCTATCTGGAGTATTGTCATTCCAGCCTGAGTGAACCTGCTTTCTTCACTGAGCTGGTGAATGCCACCGGCTGTGGTATTTTGCTCGACGTCAATAATGTCTTTGTCAGTGCCTTTAATCATGGCTTTGATCCTGAGGCGTATATTCGTGCCCTGCCCCACCAGCAGATTGTGCAGATCCATCTGGCGGGCCCAAGTGATTGCGGTGATTGTCTGATTGATACCCACGACCAGCCGGTGCCGCAGCAGGTCTGGGCGCTTTATGCGTTGGCGCAGCAGCTGACCGGGGGCGTGTCGACTTTACTGGAATGGGACGCCAATATTCCGCCATTTGACACTCTGGTGGCAGAGCTGAATAAGGCAAAGCAGGTACTCAATGGCGAGATGCCCGCACAGGCCGTGCACCAGAGCGATATGGCGAAATTTTCAACGCCCGTGGTACGGGAAATGCATCAAAACACAGACCTAGCACACAGCTTAAAACCGGTAGCGAAATGACGTACTCAACCCCACAACTCAGCCAGTTGCAGCACTGGTTGTCTCACGTTTTAATTTCTCGTGGCGACTTGCCAGAAAAGTTGCTTACAGCAGGTCAGCGTGATGGCCTGACACTTGAACAGTGCGTTAAACCGACCCCACAGTTGCCAGCCGAGCGTCGGGTGGATATTTATGCTGCCGGTTACGTTATGCGACTGGTGGAGTGCCTGAAAGGAGAGTTTGCCCTGCTCTGCGCCTTTATGGGCGATGACGTTTTTGAGGTGTTTGCCAAGGCGTATATTGTGACTTTGCCGTCGCGGTCATTCACTTTGCATACGCTGGGTAAGTCGTTTGTCAGTTTTCTGGCTAATACCCGGCCGCAGGGGGAGTTCGATGACAAGCAGCGCGCTATGTTCGATGTGCCCGTGGAGCTGGCCCGATTCGAGCGTGCCAAAGCTGAGGTCCTACTGGCCGAAGGACTGGAACACTCGCCCCCAGCCGAGTTGGTACTGAACGAATTTGAACTGCTGGGCGGCGGCGCATCGCTCAACCTGATGGTACCACCGTGCCTGCGTTTACTGGTTAGTGATTATGATCTGCTGCCCATGGTTGAACAGTTAGAAAATGCCCTGCCGCATACCCTGCCTGGCAGAGAAACCCGTTATATTGCCCTGACCCGACAAAACTATCGGCTGATCACCCAGCCGCTGACCCACTGGCAGGCGGATTTGCTCAGCCACTGTGGTCAGGCTATGTCGTTTGAACAGGCGCTGATACACAGCGCCCGCCGTCAGGGTATGGAACCCACAGTACTCAGAGCCCGACTGGCCATGTGGCTACCAGCCGCCGTCGCCTGCGGTCTGCTGGTGGTCGAGCGCGCTAAACGTCCGGCCGCAAACACTGAAGATGCTTCGCACTACTTATAAGCACAGCGCGAGGGGCGAATATCCAGCTTTGCAGTAAACTTGCTGGCTAGCTGGTGGCGCCAGTACGGTGCCATCATTTCTTTGTTCGGCGCTTTTGGCCCGAGCGTCACGTACTCAATCGGGGCCAGGTGGTTGTCTCTGTGCAGCTCCAGATATAAACGCGGGGCTGTACCCGTGGCAAAGTCCGGATCTGAGCTTTGGATCTCTTTTGCGCCATATTCCAGGTGCGTGACGATCACCCTGTGTTCCTGCTCATCCTTATAATTGGCGTCTTTTAGCAGGTAGGGCAACGGACCGAGTAGCCAGGCAAGGTCTTGCAGCTTCTCGGATGTTGGATTTTTGCCGACAAACGCAGTGATTACTTCTTTCAGGTTAGCAAACAGTGACCCTATTTTTTCTTCATCCTCTTCTTCAAATTCAAACTGACCTTTTACGTAGAGCACCCGGTAGAATGCCGCGCTTTCTTGTGGTGATTGACCGGTATTGGCAAACGCTTTTTTCGCTTCTGATTGCTCGGAAAAAGACCCCTTTTCTGCTAATAAACGATAATCAAAAAAGTCTCGTGTATTAAAGGTAATGGCGCAGCCGCAGGCATCGTCATTTAAATGGTTTTTACTGTAGAAGCGCCACATATTTAGGCTGTCGCTCTTCGGTAAAAAGCAGCCGATAAATACGGGGTTACCTTCGATAGGCTCAAATCCCAGTGCATGCCAGAGTAACTTGCCTTCATTGGGGTCATTAACAGCATTAATGTGCCCCAACCTGAAGGGGCTTTTTTCGAGCAAAATTGCCTGGCCAACTTCGTATGAGGTGTAATGGGTCATCGGTGTTTCATCGCCGATTTTTAGTATGTCTAAAATCTGCTCTCTTAACTCACCAATAGATTCTGACAGTTCAAAACGCTCCGCTCTATCGTGGAGTTCATAGGCTTCAAAGCTAACCAGTGGATCTTTAAATATTTTTTCGCATAGAGCTTTGGTCTCACTATAACTTTGGTCCACTCCCTTCCCATCAAAGTAACAGTAAGCCAGATTGAGCAGAGCCCGGGTATCTTTTTGTGCTGCGGCTAGTTCATAATACTCCACTGCTTTTGCAATGTTTTTCCTTACACCTTTACCAAGCTCATACATTGCCCCCAAGTTGGATTGACCACGCGCATCTTTTTGTTTTGCAGCTAGTCTGTAGTATTTAACTGCTTGTTGATCACTTTGTTCTACCCCTTGACCATATTGGTACATTACACCCAAGTTGCATTGACCCCGTGCGTCCCCTTGTTCCGCGGCCTGCTGATAGTATTTAACGGCTTGTTCATCACTTTGTTCTAAGCCTCTGCCGTGCTCAAATATAAAACCCAAGTTGCATTGGGCATTTGCATTGCCTCGTTCAGCAGCTTGGTTATACCAATCGATAGCCTTTTCGTCACTCTGTTCTAGCCCCTGACCATCCTGATACATGAAACCCAGGCTAAATTGAGCTTCGGCATGGTCTTGCTTTGCAGCTTGCTTAAACCAGTAAGCGGCTTGCTCATAATTTTGTTCTGTATCATCGCCGAAATAGTAAGCATCGCCCAGCTCATATTGCGCCTCTGCATCGCCACTTTGGGCTTTTTCTGTCAGAGCTTGGATCTCTGGCGTTAGTTCGGGGTTGTGTTCTGACATCAATATTCCTTTTAAACTGCTTAACCCCGTAAGAATCTGGTATGGGGTTTTATATCCTTATTAAACGGTATTTTATGATGCCTGACAATGGGATGGGTTTTATCCATTGGGGTTGGCGACCTGCATGAAGAAGACATTCCTCTGGATGGTTTTGGAACTGGCGTAGTAAAAAGTGATCCAGAAAAGCCCTGAAAAGCGGTCCACCGACTCGTCAGCGGGCGGACCTGCGGGTTACCCAGGTGGGTTATTTAATTGGGGTCTGAAAGCCTTTGGGCTTAATGGCCAGCACGGAGCACTGGGTTTGTTCCAGGATAGATTCGGCGGTATTTCCGATGATCAAACCCGGAATGCCGACACGGCCGACGGTGCCCATCACGATTAAGTCAATCTGGTGTTTTTGTGCCAGCAGAGGGATCTCTTTACTGGCCTTGCCTTTAACCTGATGCAGTTTGGGCTGCAGGTACTGAACGGCAGACTTGTCGAACAGTGTGTCCATTTTTGTCACCAGCCGGGCCAGCTTAGTGGCACAGTCTCTGCGCCCTTGCTCTACGTAGTCATCAACCTGTTCGTCCGACTGACGTGCAAAGGTGCCGTAGCGCAGCCAGTCTTCGGCGTAGGCATCCCAGGCGCTGCCCACATGCAGCTCAGAGTGTGCGAATGAATTTAAGGTCAAGCTTAAGGCCTACCAGGAATAGCAATACCGCAATGCCCAGTTCGGCCAGCAGTTCAATGTGCGCATGAGACTGAACGATGTTTAAAGCCGAAGGCCCGACACCTCCCCCCACGGCAATAAAACTCACAATCATGGGCTGGCGAAGTAGCACACCAATAAAACCCAGTGCGGCGGCCAACACCACCAGCGCAGTGAGCTCATAAAAAGCCGACAGATGAATAAAACTTAGGTCGAGCATTGCACCTCCTTCTTCACGTACAATGGCTTACAGCTTTACCTTAGTGGTCGCCAGCATCACAACCCCCTATGCAAAAATCAATCTAAGTTCTGCGGATCTTCGCCGACCATGTTCTACATCAAAATAGCAGCGACAAGATACCGTAGCATGCGTTTTATAGTATGAATTTGCCGTATTTATAGGCAGTTATACTCGAAGTGTTGTGTAATTAGCAGACACGAATAAGCCGCCCTTGCGGGCGGCGGGTGGGAATTCAACAATGTAATACAAGGAAAAAGGGAGTGTGTTTTATTTGCTCTCTAGCAGTTTACCGGTGCCAATCTCAATTTTTCTTGGCTTTAACGCTTCCGGCACTTTGCGTTCCAGGTCAATCAATAACAAGCCGTTCTCAAGCTCTGCGCCAATCACTTTGACGTGGTCGCCCAGCTGGAATTTGCGCTCAAAGTTGCGCTCGGCAATGCCCTGGTGAATAAATTTACGGTCGGTTTTGTCTTCTTTGTTCTGCTTCTCGCCTTTAACGGTCAGCGTGTTGTTTTCCGACTCAAGCGTCAGCTCCTGCTCCGTAAAGCCGGCCACCGCCATGGTAATCTGGTACTTGTCTTCAGCTAAGGCTTCGATATTGTATGGCGGGTAGCTGGGCTGTTTTTCGCTGCTACGCTGCGCCGCATCCATCATAGATGCAAGGTGGTCAAAGCCGATGAATGAACGGTAAAGGGGTGATAAATCTACTGTACGCATAATCATATCCTCATAAAGCGATAATTAAGCCATTTACTCTTTGCAATAAACCAGTAAATAGCGGGTTTTCAACTCTAATACTACTTAAATAAAGACTTTTAAAACAAAGCCTTAATTTGGTTTGGGACCCTGTCGGCGTCCTCACAAATCTATCTATGGCCGGGGCCAATGCTTTTCAAGGAAATTTATTGAAAAAAGTTTTAGGTTATTTGTATCTATATGATTTTATTTGGTTTGTGTTTTGTACTGGGTAAGCAATCCCTGAGTTGCGCCCATTTGTGTTAGAGGTACACACACCACCGTCACCCCGGCCAGCGAGTCGGGGTCTGCTTAAAGGCAACGCGAATGCTTAGGGCTGGTGCAGGCGTAAAAGCTGCGACGATACTTAATCGTCGGTCTAGGGTAGGTTATGAGTAAAGTACGTCCCTGTAGTGAAAGTCCGGCTCAACATCCATGTCTCGCGTCCACTGACAAAAGGCGATACTTAATCGCTCAAGTTATGAGTAAAGTACGTCCCTGTAGTGCAGGTCCGGCTCGACATCCATGTCTCGCGCCAAGCCACGCTGCGGTGATTATTAATCACCGGTCGTGTTGAGTGCGGAGTAAAGTACGTCCCTGTAGTGAAAGTCCGGCTCAACATCCATGTCTCGCGTCCACTGACAAAAGGCGATACTTAATCGCCTTTTGTAGTGGACCCCCAAACATTTGTGCGGGATTTTAGGCCTGCGCCTGTGCTGGCGTCCGGGGTGATGAACAGCTGGCTTGGGCGGGCTGTTGGATCTTGCCAGTTGTGGTAGAGCGGGATCAGACGCTCTTTGATCATATTTTCCAGCGAATGATTCACAAACAGGTTGTTACCCGGGAAAGCCGGGAATTCGACTTCGTTTTCATCGTGGCGCAGCGCTGAGGACGAAATGGGATCATAGTCGGTGCGGAAGTTGATCACATTACGCAGCCGCATGGTGTTGGCAAAATAGCGGGCATAGGCGTCGATGATCTTAGTACCGGGTGAGGCAAAAACCCGGGTCTGGATACCGGTGCGCACGCCGGAGTCGACCGCCGTATAGCCGCCCAGGCTGTGGCCAGTTAAAACTACATTGTGGCTGGTTGACGCTTCGGGTACCTGATAACCGGGTGCAACAGATGCCTGATTGACTGGATACTGCTCCAAAATGCGCTGGCAAAATTCAAAGGCGGTGAGCTGCCAGGCGATGTCGGTTTCGGCCAGGTTGGCAAAAAACAGCTTAAAGTCTTCGTACAGGTCGCCGGTGTTAAACGGGTTGGTGCCCTTATAGGCAATGATCACTTCTTCTTCCAGGCCTTCAGAGGCAATGGCGGGCACTTTAACGGCAAAGGCATAGACGCCGTCTACATTCAGTAATGTATCTATGATCTCGAGTTTACCGTTGGTGAGCATTAACTTCTGGTATAATGGGTCATCGTTGTAAGCAAAGGTGCCACCGGGTTCCAGACTGTACGCATAGGCTGAGGCAAACGCATAGCGCAGCACCTTGTTGTAGGCTATCACATCCAGGCTGGTGCTGATCTCTTTGGCCTGCGCTGGGGTGAGTATGGGATATTCCCATCCGACACTGCGGTCGGAGGCAAAAAAGCTGATATTATTGCTGTACTGCGGGCCAAATTGCTGCGCCAGCGTTACCCGGCTCAGTTCTTCAAGAGTGGCCAGTGCCTGGGCGTCGCTGACCTCAACGCCGTTAATTTTTTCTACCACAAAATAGTTGCCATAAATGGCGGTGAGCGCGTTATCGTGCCAGTGTCCCTGTAACTTGGCATAGTCATCGCCTGCCAGCATCCAGTGTTTTTTTATCAGTTGAGAGCGTGGTACAAAGCCCGTATGTATGCCATAGCTTTGCACAAAGGTGGTGTCTTGTTTGGTGGTTTGTGGGGTTGAGTCCAGCATAATTATCCTCCCGGATTGTGGTTTCCGAGAGCAAGTATGGAACACAATACACGGTTCGCCAGTTACACGGACTTACAGCGCTGGGTAATAAATTTAACCCTTGCCTGAGCCGCACTGCTGAAATAGGATGAAAAAGTAAGCATTAACCAGGGAGAATGGATATGGCCGAGCGCAGCGTGTCAGTGCAGGGCAGTGCCAATCAGAGCATTATTATTACCGGCGACCATAATCACGTGGGAGGCGCGGTGGAATTTCGCATTCCGCTGGTGCGCCATCATGCCCCTGCCCGGCGGCGTCGAGGTCCGCAAACCCCACCGAATGTGCTGGATATTCTCAGCGCGCACAATAAAGCATTGAGTTTGCAGGGCCGCGAGCGCGAGCTTTCGATGCTCCATGAATGGTTAAATAACAATACGGATATTTCCGTCTTTGCCATCACCGCCTCCGCAGGCAGTGGCAAAACCCGCCTGGCCATTGAGCTGTGCGAGCAGGCAGAGCAGCAAACAGGCTGGGCGGCTGGCTTTGTACGTAGCGATGACTTAGCAGAGCTGGCACATGCCTTTAAATTTGCCCAGGCTAACTGGTCCCACTCTTTATTGCTGGTGGTTGATTACGCCGGAGCCAATGCGCAGGCACTGGCGCAATGGCTGGATGCCCTGTCTCAGCTTGACGACCTGGCCGATGGTATCCGGGTGCGTATCTTACTGCTGGAGCGCGAAGCCAGTAAAGAGGCTGGCTGGTGGCATACGTTAACAGGCTCAGCATTAGGCAGTGACCAGGCACGGCTTGACTTGTTTACTCAGTTTGAGCCCTATGCGCTGGCTGGGATGAGTGATATCTCAGTACGGCGAGCAGTATTGTGTGCTGCACTGAATGCTGCGCAAGCGCTGGTGCCGAACCCTCAAGCCAGTGCAATTCCCGAGGCTGGTGAACAACCCGACTTTGATACTGCGCTGGCCGACCCGCAGTTTGGTAATCCACTGGCGCTGGTTATGGCCGGTATTCTGTGCCGGGACATGTCGCCGCGCGCGGCCTTGTCATTACATTATCTGGCCGCAGCCGAAAAACTGGCGCAGCGAGAAATCGACCGCTTTTACAAGTGTTTTGGCGAAGGGGGCGATGCCACTAAGCTGGCCCATTGCCTGTGCTTTCATTTACTGTGTGGCGGGCTCCGAGTTGCCGATATGCGCCAGACGCTCAGTGCTGAGCTGGTAGCCATGGGCTGGCACAGTCCAGGCCTGGATAAAGAGTTACTGGCATTGCAGCAGGCGTTTGCGCCAGCAGAAGACGCAGGCGAAACAGTCAGACTGTCGACCACTCAGCCCGACCTCATAGCCGAGGCCATGTGCATACAGCTGCTGCAAAGTGACAGGGAACGAAGCTTAAAAGCGCCCGACATCCTGGCTCGTACCCTTGAATACGGTCAGGAACTGGCCGCCGCTACGCTGGTTCGCCTGTTACAGGACTTTGCCTGCCCGGTCAGCCAGCCAACCGCTCAGCAGGCTCAATTGTTAAAGTGGGCAGAGCAGCTGGTTGAGAACAACCAACACAATCGGGAGCTGATAGAATTACTCAATGATGCTATGCCACACAGCTCCATCGCGCTGGCCGAACTAGCCTGCAAATTGGCCACCATGTTATATCGGCAAAGCCAGATTCAGGCTGAGCAGCAGATCAGTGAAGCTGATTTAGCGCGTTTGGCAATGTTACTGAATAATTTGGCCAACCGGCAAAGCGAGTTAGGCCAGCGCGAAGCTGCCCTTACCACCGCCACGGAAGCCGTAGAATTACTGAGAGAGTTAGCTAAGGCCAGCCCAGACGCCTTCTTGTCTGGCTTAGCCATGTCACTTAATAATCTCGCGGGCTGTAAAAGCGTACAGGGCAAGCATGAAGTAGCTCTAACCAATGCACTGGAAGCAACCGAGTACTACAGATCATTGGCTGAGACCCGCCCTGATGCTTTTTTACCTGATCTAGCAATGTCACTGAATAATCTTGCGGGTTTTCAAAGCAAGCTGGGACGGCGCGAAGCCGCCCTAGCTAACGCACAGGAATCTGTTGAGCACTACAGAGCATTGGCTCAGATCCACCCTGATACCGTTTTACCTGACCTAGCGATGTCACTGAACAATCTAGCGACCTTTCAAAGCGAGCAATGCCTTCACGAAGCAGCCCATATTGCTGCGCAGGAAGCTGTTAAACACTACAGAAATTTGGTTCAGGTCCGCCCCGATGCCTTTTTACCCGATCTGGCTAGTTCACTAAATAATCTTGCTAACCGACAAAGTGCATTGGGCGAGCGTGAAGGCGCCTTGAGCACAGCACTTGAAGCCGTTGAACTACGGAGAAAACTGGTTCTGGCACGTCCTGATGCCTTTTTACCTGACCTGGCCATGTCGCTGAGTAATCTTGCTAACTTCCAAAGTGTATTGGGACTGCGTGAAGCAGCCTTGGCTACTGCGCTGGAAGCAGTTGAGCTGCGAAGAGAGCTGGCTCGTGACTGCCCCGATGCCTTTATACCTAACCTAGCGACTTCATTGAATAACTTTGCTGCATGTCAAAACGAGCTAGGTCAGTGCGAAGCAGCTTTGGCTAGTTCTTTAGAGGCAGTACAGCTATTCTCTCTCTGTTTTGTAAAGAGGCCTGATGTCTACGAAGCGTGGATGAAAGAGATGTTGGGCAATTATCTGCGTTATTGCCTGGTGACGGGCCAGGAGCCGGATAGTGAGCTGGTAGATCCAATAATCGAAAAACTTAATGAATTAGAACAGGAGTAACTCCCATGTCAGACAGGACAATACAGGTGGGTGGCAACGCCAATGGTGCGGTGTTAAACACAGGTGATCATAACCAGATTGTTGCCGCCCCTAAAATCACCATGCCCGAGCCTCAGGCGGTGGATATTCAGCAGGCGCTGCGTGAGCTCACGACAGCGCTGGGTGAGCTTAGTACACAGCAGCCGCGCAAACTGAGTAATGCGCTGGAGGAGGCACAAGAAGAAATTGAACAGGCGCAGCCCGATAAGGCTGAGGTGGCGGAGTCGCTGGCCCGTGCGGCAAAAATAGCCAAAGAGGCTGAAAGCTTTGCCAGCCATAGTGAAAAGCTGGTCGAGCGTTTTACTCCTGTGCTGGGCTGGTTAGGCCCACATGCGACCCGGGTAGCCGAGGCATTGGGCATGGCTATTTAATTGGCTTGTTGCGGCACACAAAAAAGCCGCCCTTTCGGGCGGCGGGTGGGAATTCAACAATGTAATACAAGGAAAAGGAAGTGAGTAATTACTACTCTTTAGGTGTTAACCTTCAATTAGCTTTCCGGTGCCAATTTCAATTTTTCTTGGCTTTAACGCTTCCGGTACTTCGCGCTCCAGGTCAATCAATAACAGGCCGTTCTCAAGCTCTGCGCCAATCACTTTGACGTGGTCGCCCAGCTGGAATTTACGCTCAAAGTTGCGCTCGGCAATGCCCTGGTGAATAAATTTACGGTCGGTTTTGTCTTCTTTATTTTGCTTCTCGCCTTTAACGGTCAGCGTGTTGTTTTCCGACTCCAGCGACAACTCCTGCTCCGTAAAGCCGGCCACCGCCATGGTAATTTGGTACTTGTCTTCAGCTAACGCTTCGATGTTGTATGGCGGGTAGCTGGGCTGTTTTTCGCTGCTACGCTGCGCCGCATCCATCATAGATGCAAGGTGGTCAAAGCCGATGAATGAACGGTAAAGGGGTGATAAATCTACTGTACGCATAATCATATCCTCATAAAGCGATAATTAAGCCATTTACTCTTTGCAATAAACCAGTAAACAGCGGGTTTTTAACTCTAATACTACTTAAATAAAGACTTTTAAAACAAAGTCTTAGTTTGTTTTTGGACCCTGTCGGCGTCCTCACAAATCTATCTATGGCCGGGGCCAACGCTTTTCAAGGAAGTTTTTTGAAAAAGTTTGATAATTATTTTATGTTATTGATTCTAAGTGGTTTTTATTGTTGGATCTTTGCTCAGGCCAGCCACCGTTTTGCTGTCGGTGGTTCCCGGCTCAAGGCCGGGATGACGAAGGTGAAGCCGGGATGACGAAGGTGAAGCCGGGATGACGAAGGTGAAGCCGGGATGACGAAGGTGAAGCCGGGATGACGAAGGTGAAGCCGGGATGACGAAGGTGAAGCAGGGATGACGAAGGTGAAGCAGGGATGACGAAGGCGAAGCAGGATGACGAAGGCGAAGCAGGATGACGAAGGCGAAGCAGGATGACGAAGGCGAAGCTGGGATGACGGATATGTGGGTAAAGTTGAGTGAAAATATGAATGTGCCAAAGGTTTAATAAAGCCTTACTTAAGACACAACCGCCATTTATCGCGCATGGGGATTAAGCGAGTAACGCACAAACTAGCAAACACAACCAGTCATCCCGCACTTGATGCGGGATCTACTTGAATACACAGCCATACCAGCAGGTGGACCATGAAGCGTGCGTCGCTTGGTAGTATATGGCTCAGGTGCAGAGCCGGATAAGGCCACAAAGTGGCACTGATGCGACCTGACAACGCAAAAGCGCCACTTGTGCTGCGATTAAACCAGTTTGGCTTTGCCTGCTTTGACGGTAAAGCGCTTGCCAATGTGCGACTGATCATTCTTAAAGCCGACGAACGGCACATGGTGCCAGCTGGCGTTTAGTTCATCCTGAGTGATGTCCAGGGTGACAAAGCCGCGATTGGCCAGGTCGATATAGCGGATGTGAGGATTCTCCGGGATCAGGATTTTACCAACATCGCCTACCAACTGTTGCAGGCCCGGCACCGGAATTGACGGTGATGTGACCGACGAGGTGACGATTTCTACCGCAATGGCTCCTTCGTGGGTAAAGCGGTTGTATTCGTGCCAGTCGTAGGGGTTTTTACAGATGTTTGCGGCCCATGACGAGTGTACATCACCGGTTAAGAACACCACGTTATCTATCTGGTTTTGTTCAATAAAATCTAGCAAACGATGGCGTGCAGCCGGGTAACCGTCCCAGGCATCGCCATTGATGGGTTTGCCCAGCATCTGAATTTGCATCATCTGTACCTGCTGGCCCAGCAACTTCCATTGTACGCCGTTTTGCTTGGCCTCAAACAGGTTGTCGTACAGCCATTGTTCCTGCGCGTAGCCCAGCAAAGTGCGTGATTCATCCAGGCGCGCCGGATCTTTGATCTCAACTTGCTGATCGCGGCCGATCAAACGGGTGTCGAGCATATTCAGATCCAGCAAAGATCCAAACTGGAAGCGGCGATAAGATCGCTCCCGGTTGTTGTCGCTCGGCTCACGGATCGGCATCCACTCATAATAGGCTTTAATGGCAGCAGCCTTACGGATTTGCCAGTCGCCCTCACCGTCATTATGGTTTTCTGCCCCGCCCGACCAGGTATCATTGGTAAATTCATGATCATCCCAGATACAGATCATGGGGTGGGTCTGGTGCAGGGTTTGCAGGTCTTCGTCGGTTTTATAGCAGGCATGGCGCACCCGGTAGTCGTCCAGCGTCACCATTTCGTGGGCTGGTTGTACTTTACGGTTCCAAAGGAACGGATTGCGGTAGACATCTTTGTTACCGTATTCGTACAGGTAGTCACCCAGGTGTAGTACGGCATCCAGGTCGTCAATTTCCGCGATACGGGCATACACATTAAAATACCCATAGCTAAAGTGCGAGCACGACGTCATAGCCAGCTTAACCTGTCTGACATCATAGGCCGGCAGCGTTTTGGTACGCCCTGTCGGCGAGGTGATGGGCTTATCCAGCTCATCAATGATAAAGCGATAATAATAGTGGGTATCGGGGGCAAGCCCGCTGGCATCAACCTTAACGGTGAAATCACACTGTCCGTCGGTGATCTCATAACCCTCTGCAACAAGTGCAGAAAACTGCGGATCTTCTGAGACCTGCCAGAGCACTTTGACGCTGAGCGTGGCCATATCTACCCGCTCCTGCACCTCTGGTGGAATGGTAATGCGGGTCCATAAGATCACCCGGTCATCCAATGGGTCGCCGCTGGCAACGCCATGGCTGAACGGGTTTTGTGAAAAAGTACAGCCGCTCAATCCCAGAGTGAGGGGAACGGTGGACAGCATCAGGCTGGTTTTAAAGAATTCGCGACGGGATAGGCTCATAAGTAAATACTCTAATTGTCATTTTTGGGCGGTATTTAAACGTGTTAATGTTAATTTTATATAGCAAAAATATTACATTGAACACGCTTTGCGACCAAACAGGCAGCTTTGATTTAAAACTGGTGCGATAAAAGCTATAACTATAAAAACCAAGGTCAGATAATAAGCAGGTGAGAGTGAGTGGTATCAGGGGGTATCTCAGAGTGTGGTGCTTTTTTATTGCGGGGCTGTTGTTTTACGGGCCGCAAGTTGGTGCGCAGCAGCCGTGTGCCAGCGAAGTTAAAATAGGCGTAGTGGCCGACTGGCCGCCGTTAACGGCCGTTGACGAGCGTGGTGCATACGGGCTGGATGTCGAGATTGCCCGCAAGGTGTTTACCGAACTGAATATCTGCCCACACTTTTTGCGCCTGCCCACTTCCGCCCGAAGTTTAGATCAGCTGGGTAAAGGGTCCGTTGATGTGTTACTGATGGTCAGCTATGTGCAGGAGCGGGCCGAATTAGGGGTGTTTTCAGCACCTTACAGGTGGGAAAAAATGCGGCTATTTTCCCTTCGCCAGCCACGTATGGCGATAGACTTAAAAGCGCTGCTGCGATTAGGGTATCGTATCGGGCTGAGCATTGGCTCTTACTATGGAGAGGAGCTTAAAAACCTTGCCAATAACCCTGACTTTGGGCATTTGCTGGTGGGGATTTCTGGCAGTACGCAGCGTGTCGAAATGCTGGCAAAAAAGCGTGTCGACTTTATCATTGAAGACGAAATTCTTGGGCGCTTTATGGGCCGTAAATTGGGCATAAAAAACTTTCATATCTGGGATTACCCGGTTCACAATAACCAGGTGCACTTTTTATTGCGTAAGGGGCTGTTTGATTCGGCGCAACTGGCGCGGTTTAATGGCGCGATAGCGCATCTTAGGCCTCAGATAGACAAGCTGGTAGAATACTATACTTATCATACCGTACCGCGCGGGGCTAACTGAAACGGACGGTAATATAAATTCTGCTTTATTGTGGTCTACACTAAGGAAGCTAATGGAGCCGCAATAAAGGAAACAACAATGCGCAAACACATTCTCCCTCTGTTTGTTTTACTCTCCGGGTGCATGGGCACCGCAGACAGTGCTGCCAACGATCCACAAGTTTATGCCGCCTATACGATGCTGGCACCCACGCAAAAAGGGGGGGTGCAAATCTACGCCAGAGCCATTGTCGATGGGGCGCATATCAGCGACCAGCAATGCCCACAATTGCTGCATTCGGCTGGTGAGGGGATAAAAACGCAGGCCAGACGATTAAATCCGGATCCGGATAATTTTCCGGTGACGGTCTGTGAAGCCGTGATAAACCCGGATACCCGCTATCGGCTTTCTTACGGTGGCATAGAGCTGGCTCCGGTTACGCTGGCGCCTGAACATATTCAGGTCTTTGGTGATTCGGGCTGTAAAAGCACGGTATGCGAAGGCGCAAGTGCAGCACAGCCCTTTGCTCAGCTGGCGGATCTGGGTGCAAAGCAAACCAAGCAGCTGATCCTGCATATGGGCGACTTCAACTACCGTGGCACGTCGGGCAGTATCAGCAAAGACATTTACGCTTATGATGCGGGAGATGGCGGCTATGGCGGCCCCTCGTGTGGATTGACCGAAACCTATTACTCACAAAATGCCAGCGGCAGTCCCAAGCCCGACACCTGGCAGAGCTGGCAGGCCGATTTATTCGCCCCGGCTAAGTCTTTGCTGGCCAGTGCCCCCTGGGTATTTGCCAGAGGCAATCATGAACTGTGCAGTCGTGCAGGCCCTGGCTGGTTTTATTTTCTGGGGCCAGGCTCAGACTTACCCGGTAGTATTGCTCAGCAGTCATGCCCCTATCAGGGCGAATTCAGCCAGCCGCCTGGCGAGGCGAGTGAGCATATTGTGATGATAGACCCTTACTTACTTGAGCTGGATTCCCTGGCGCTGTGGGTGATGGATTCGGCCAATGCCTGCGATTCACGTGCGCCACAAACCCTTACACGCCAATATCGCGATCAATATTCCCGGCTGCAGCAAGTGGCGTCACGGGTGAAAACCCCGTTATGGATGATGACGCACAGGCCGCTGTGGGGACAAAGCGGGCCGGTTGGCACGCCTTCAATCACAGATATGCTGCAGACGGCGCTGAAAACCACCCTGTCTCAGCAGTTACCACCCGAAGTCAGTTTATCTTTATCAGGACATATGCATATTTACCAGTCTCTGGCCTTTGATAAGAACAGTGGCCGTCCTCCTCAGCTGGTGGTGGGCAACAGTGGTGTCAGCCTGAGTTCAACCGGTGCAAACAGCGGATTCAGTGCCCAGATTGATGGCAAGCGTGCACAGGGCAATACTCAGGGTGAGTTTGGTTATATTTCCATTAAGCTGGAGAAAGATCACCAATGGCAGGGGCAGTTTTACAACACGCAGGGCCAGGTGTTTCTTGAGTGTGGCAGCAAGCAGGCTGAGCAAGGTAAAGCCCTGTGCCAGATTGCGCGTTAAGAGTACCTGCCGGCACCTGAGCAAAGGTGCCGACTATTTTCCTGTTTACCAGGCCAGTTGCCAGTTCAAATTAAGCCTCAGCGTGAGCGCCTTGTTTGGATTGAGGTGATCCAGTGCGGTGGTAACCAACCAGGTTTCACCCTGATAAGCCAGCTCGGGTGCCAGGTTTATCGGGTCCAGCATCATACGCCAGTCTCCCAGTTGCATGCCCAGCTGTGCAAAGTGCTGGCCGCCCTGGCGACGGACACTGGCCAGATAGCGGTAACCCAGAAAGTGATACTGGCCTTGCAGGTAAACCTGGCTGGGTAAATCAAAGTCATGATTTTGAGCGGTTTCTCGCCCTTTTAACAGGGGCCGAAAGCTGCTGAACCCGGCATTGTCGACAAAGCTGCCTTTGGTGTTTATGTCCGCCTCGGTAAAGCCTGCCTGGTCCAATTCAAACTGGTTGTACAGGTCGATGACTTGGCCTGAAAGTGCAAAGTGCTCGGTCACCTGCCAGTCAAAGTGCACATCGAGGGATAAGCCATCTCCGCGCGTGCGCCAGGCATCGTCTGTGTTGGGGCGCTTTAGAAAGTTGTTATCGCTGTAATACTCGCTAAATTGCAGCGCGCCACGTAATTGTGCATTGTCGCTGCCCGAGAGTGCACCGCTCAGCTGCGAATCTCTGAGGTAGTTGAGTTGCCAGTAGTTCGCCTGCACGGTGACTGTTAGAGCATCAAAATGGTGCTGATAAGCGAGCCCCAGACCTTTACTGCGAGCGCCAGTCAGCGCCAGCCTGGTGTCGTAGCTGTCATAGCTGGTTAGTGGCTGATCATTTTGCTCCTGATAATAACCCAGCGCTGTTTGCGCATTGGTATCAATCAGGTAGTCAATACGCTGCATCGTATGGAGTTGCCAGTTTGTAAGGGCCGCATGGCGGTAGGCCACGCCAAAGCGTGACTGAGAAAAACCAAATGAGGCATCCGACTCAGGACGCTGGTCCCATTCGTCACGGGCAATTTTTAATACCGGCGCAATGTTCGTCTGGCTATTGCTGTCAAGATAGATTGTTACTTCATGGGTGTTTGCCATTGTGCCTGTAGACACCAACAGGCTGGCAGACAAGCCCAAAAACCATTGTTTGTTCATAGCATTCCATAAAAAGGGCCAGCATCCGCTGACCCTAAGTGAGGTGTTACTCATTTGGCCAGCAAAATCTGGCCAAAGCGACACGGGTTTTAGAGCGTTTCGATTTGCTCGTTGGCGTAAATGATGAATACACCTGCATCTCGCTTGACGATTCTGGCGGCCTGCTCTTCACCCACCATAATGGTGCCCAGCGTTTGCTCGCCTTCATTGCCGTCGTCTGAGTTTGGTTGTGCCAGCACTAAAGTAACCCCTTCGGCATTATTGGCAGAGAGCTGCTCTGTTTGTGTGTTGTAGAGCACCGTAAAGCTGCGCTTGAGCTCAGAACCAGGCACCAGGTAGTCAACATCCAGTTCCAGCTCGCCCGCTTTAAAGTCGGTACGCTGGCCTACCAGAGACAGGTCAACATGGTACTCACCCAGTTTAACATTGACATTCATGGCTGCACTGATATCCAGGTAGTTGGTTTCGGTCTCGATTTGGTAGGTGTCATTGGGCTTACCAAAAGTGCTATTGCCTCCATAACTTCGCTCGTTGTAGAGCCTGTAATAGACAACTTCGACCTGACCATAGCCCGGATAATTGAGTGTATATCCCTGATCTAGCTTGTTTTCAAATGCTTGTAGTGCGTAGCCCTGGCTGCCTATCATCAGCTCGGTACCGCTAATATCCTTTACTGCCGACAAATAGCTGTCATAGTTCATAGTCCATTCTGCGTGCTTGACTGGGTCGAGGTAATTCCCGCTTTCGTCCACTGGCATACCTTTTTCATCCAGATCATGTGGCTGAATAAAGTAGGCCGTATACCCCTCTTTTGTGGTGTCAGGCTGAAGGTACGCAGCAAGGCTGTTATCAAGTTTATGGAACTGATCAAAAGAGTTCGTGCTGATCATTAGCGCATTCTGTTCGTCTTGTTGCGTCATCGCATTGATGAATACTGAACTGTATTCGAGGGCCACTCCGTCGTTATTTGACACTACATATTGATAGCTGGCCATAGTGCTATTGTCACCAGTCGAACTCCAGGATTGTTGAAGTTCTCCGATCGTTGAAACGATGGTGTTACCGTCTGCAGATACTTCGACCTCGGGGGAACTGTCAAAGCTTGGGAACATATACCGTGCCGATAGGTCATAGCTTTGACCTATCTGATAACCCTGTTCTGAAAACTGAAAGTTGACGTAAATATCATCTACAGTCCCAATGTAAAAGATGCCTGAACGGGCTGGTGTCAATAAGGTTTGGACATCTTTGATGCTGGCATAGTCAACCGGGAAGCGGCCTAATTTTTGCAAGTCTACTTTGTTGTTGGCATAGAACCATGTTCTCCAGTCCAGTTGATCAACAGGTACCTGTTCACCAGACTCAAATGTCACCAGTCCATTAGCATAATGAGTGATGCTGTCTTGCGGATAACGAAAAGACTGTAATCTAAATTCACCGGTGCTTTCTGGTACGATCCGCTCGAGTCGTTTAGTGACAAAGTTGTTTCCATAGTCACTGGTCACTTCAACATAGTCTACGCCCCGATAAGTGCTGATCTTTCTTGTATGAATAGGAGTTGTGTTTTCATCGTCTATATATTGAGTGACAACAGTGGCAACGCCCTGCTGATTAATCGGTTGGAACTCAATCAGCAATGACTCGCCGTTTTTGCTGGTGATTTTGGCCTTTGAATTAGACTCAATGGCCAGCTTGCCAGCATCAGAAATAAGGCGGCCAAAATGTTCAAACCCGGCAGGGTTAAACTCACTAAGGTTATCCAGTTTTACCGTCAAACTTGCGCCGAACTGACTGCCCTGTGCAGCACTAAACGCGCCGCTAAGCGATAGCATACCAGGTACAAATACTGTATCGGGGCGTATTGAGAACTCGTACCAACTTGCAGAGCCCTCAAAACTTGAAACATGTTCTAATTTTTCAATATGTTTTGCTGTTAGTTCAGCACTGAGCATGCCCTTAAAGCTGACTGGGTTTTTAACCGTGTCTGTTGCTTTCTGAGCTATGGTTACATCCAGTGTCAGGCTACCATGGCGGCCATCAAACGCGGGAGCCGTCCCTTCTTTAAGCTGCTCTGTGGTGACAGGCTGATTCAGTACTACCTGAACCTGGCTATTCGGGTGAAGCGTCAATGCAGCCGCATTATTCTCTACTTTACCTGACACACTCAGTGTATAGGTTTGATTGTCTTCAGCAACGGTCAGCTTAGCGGTGGCTTCCAGCTGCTCTTCACCCGCAGACGCGGTAACTGAGAACACTAAACCCGTTTCGTCAATCACGGCTACGCCGGTTGCGCCAGCCAGTTCCAGATAGTCATCGAGTTTTATTGGCTGGTTATTGTTAGGCAGCTGCCCGGCACGACGCGCACTGTCGATTAAAGCCAGTGCTTCAGAGACGTCCGCGAGCAACTTATAAGAATTAGCCTGAGCACGCACCATCTCTGTGGCATCGTTGATCAGTGCAACAAACTCATCCCCTTGTGTACGGACTTCTTTACCGTGTGTGTCTGCAACATCAAACAGGTTCGCAAATACGCGAATATCCTGCACCATTGCTGCGGCCTTCGCGACGGCATCGTCACCACTTTGCTGTTGTGCCTGACCTTTGATGCGATCAGTGCCCTGAGTATCCGCACTGAGCATTTCGTTGTGCAGGCGCGTCGACAGCTTTTCTAATTCACTGAGTTTACCCAGCTGGTTTGCCAGTGCCGGATCCGCTTTAATCAGTGAGATCAATTGTTGGCTTGCAAGCTCAGCACCTACAAGGATATCACTTAAATTGAATTCAAAGCTGGCATCGTCGTCGTGGTCAGCATTGGACAAAAATGCCCCGTCTGTGGCCTGAATATCGGCAATGGCTTCGGCAAGTCGAGTACTGAGCGCATTGTTCTGTTCACCCAGGTCGGAAAATAAAGCATGAGCAATACCTGCGTTGATCAAGGCGTAACGCAGGTCATCACTGTCGTTATCATCCACAAGTGAGGCACTGTCTTCTATCTGCGCCGGTGTCATCTGGTGCAAAGCACCCACCAGGCCAAACAGATCGGCGATTTCAGAGTATGCTGTGGCAATTGACTCAGCAGTCATATCACCGCGCTGCTGAGCAATTGCAGCGGCAAAATGCGTCAAGGGTGTAATGTTTGCCGTGTTGGAAGACTCATCTACATTAACGAATGTGCTGAGTACCAGATCAGGATCGATTTTGGTCAGGTTAATGCGTTCACCAAAGGCTATCTGACCACCCGCGTCATTTTGACCACACCCAGCTGGTGCATCACAGATCATATAGGTTGGGCTTTGCGGATCCTGACTGACACGGATTTGTGCTTTAACGATGCCTTGTGCATTGTTCACTGTGGCAGTAAACAGACCTTTTTCATCGGTCACAACGGCTGTTTTGCTCTCAAGCTGTACTGGCTCACCGTTTTCATATCTAAAGAAAGTAACCGGTGCATTGATTAAAGTGCCCTTTGCCGCCACACCCTTGATTTCACTGGATGTTACTTTTGTATCTGGCGTAAGGTCTTGCTCTTTGTTAGTTTGAGTATCATCACTGTCAGAACCACAACCGCTGAGCACAGATAAAACGCCCAGAGCGAGCAAGGTTTTTTTGAATTCCATATTGAGTCTCCATTATTGAGTGGTCGTTGCGTACTGCATAGGTCTGTCCAGTGACCAGCTGAGTGGTGTTTCTGGGGAAAGGGTAAATGTTATGGGTTAGCTTGAAGTGCTATATCCTTGTTATGAACCAACGTCGTCCTGATGCAGTATTCACTTAATTATTGTGATTTTTACGTCGGTTATTGTAATTGGGTGAGTTTATTTAGCAATATAAAAAAGACTCTTCCTAATCTATCTTTTTGTTTATTATGTGTTTTCTTTGTAAATTGATGTGAACAATTGCGTCTTTTAATAAGGTTTTTGTTGAGAAAAAAGGGAGATTATTTTTTAAAGTCGACCCACAGCCAGCTATCGTCTCCGTTAAAGTGCAAAGTGTGAACCGTATTATGGGTTTTAAAATTGACCATATTGACCTGAGTGGGCCAGATGTCTCTGAGCGCATCATGACGCATTTGCAGCCGGTTGAGCGTTGCAGGCATGGGGGCGTGTTGGATAACCCAGAAAAATTGCCCGTCGATACTGCCACTGGCTAAAGTAAGTGGCATGGTTCTACCGGTTTCATCCTTCAACCCCACGTTGTCAATGACATATTGCGCAAAGCGTGCTCTGTCAGATTTATTGTGAAATAGGTCGATCTCCTCACCAAACAACTCTTCAACGGCATGCTCTGTGTCGTGTAAATAAAACCGATGCATTAGTTCTAGTTGCTCACTGGCGGAGTCAATCAGTACAGTCGTCATAGCTGTCTTTATCTGGTGCGCTGTCGCTGCATTCGCCCAAATTAATGCCAGTGTGGCGATCAGCCAATCCTTCATGGGGTACCTCTTGGTTCTTTTCGGGTTCTATCATACCGCGAATTGGCCCGGATTATTGTTATTTTACTGCTGATCTTGTTATCCAGATTGAAATAATCGGTTTGCAGTGAGTACAGTTGGTATTTGCACTATTTGCACCGGCTAAGAAGCTGCTGAAAGGAGAGCTGCTCACCGAAATTAAATAAGATGCTGTATTTATGGTGTGTAAAAATGACAGGGTGCTGTGTGTCAAAATAACAATAAATTTCCGTGCCAGGTCCCCATTTTGCAAATTTATTGTCTCTATTTTACAAATAAATTAAAAAAGCTAAATTCAATGGTTGAAATCGGAACTAAATTCCCAGTAAAATCGCGGACTTTTCAATCGGCGAGTAAAACTGGCGTTGGTTTTGCTCTGTACTAAGTACCCGTTTAGCTTAAAATGTGGTGAGCAGTATGGATTTCTACATACTAAAAAAACATGAGAAACTCGTTGCCATTCCGGCGGACGAACAGAACTGTAAAGAGTATCTAGATGACGGCTATTTTTATGTTGATAAAGTGGCCGCGTGTAACGAGAAGTCGGCTTTGAAGCGTTTAAATGGCAGGCATAACCGTTACCTCAGAGCATTGTGGTTGCTGGTGATCCCGGTGGTGATTTACGCCTGGCGTCAACTCAGCCATTAACCTATTCGCCTAAGCAGTGTATATTAACCGTCATTAAGGTTAAGGAACGCTGCATGAAGGTTTTACACACATCCGACTGGCATCTGGGTCAACAGTTTTACGAGCACAGCCGTCATGCTGAGCATCAGTTTTTTCTCGACTGGCTGTGCAATACACTTACTTCTCATCAAATCGACGTATTGGTTGTTAGTGGTGACGTCTACCATAGTGCCACGCCTTCAGCTATGGCGGAGCAGCAGCTCTATGCCTTCATCAGACGTGCGAAAGCCGACAAACCCAACCTCCACATTGTGATTACCGCAGGTAATCATGATTCTGCAAACAGAATAGAAACGGCTAAACCGCTGCTGAGTCAGTTTGATACCCATGTTGTGGGTCGCTTTGACAAGCATAACCCCCAGGATGTGGTGAAAACCCTTTGTACCGCCAATGGCACCTTGCAGGTTGTTGCCATGCCATTTTTACGCAGCGCCGATCTGGATACCCAGGCCGATGATCCGCTGGCTTATCAGCATGGTGTTGCGCGTGCTTATCAGGCTGCCTATCAAGCATTAGATGCGCAGTTACCGGTGCTGGCTATGGGTCATCTGCATGCTAAAGGCGGCAGTATTTCCGGCGATTCAGAGCGCAATATCACCATAGGCGGGTTTGATGCCATCACCGCGGATGTGTTTGGCGAACGCCCCGATTATGTTGCGCTTGGGCATTTACATAAAGCGCAAAAAGTCGCCGGCAGCGAGGCTATTCGCTATTGCGGCACACCTCTGCCCATGTCGTTTTCGGAGCGAAACTATCGTCATCAGGTGTTGCTGGTGGAATTTACCAACACAACCCTTAGCAGTGTAAAGCCCCTTGACGTTCCCCGCCTCAAACAAGTTATTTTACTCCCCGAGCGTGGTGGTGCGACACTGGATGAGCTAATTACTTTGATCAATGAACTCGATTTGTCTGAAGATCAGTACGCTGCAACGCCCTATCTGAGGCTGCGGCTCAATGCCAGTGAAACGGACAGTCAGTTTCGGCACAAGATTGAGCAAGCCCTGACAGATAAACCGGTGCACTTTTGTGGCATCGAGCGTGTCAGCTATACACTACAAGCCACAGACGAGCCGCACTTTGAAGACCTGGGCCAGGTCGAGAAGCTGGAGCCAGAGAGTTTACTGGAGCTGGCATACCGGGCACAAATAGACAGTGAGCAAGCCGTGCCACAAGCCTTACAAGATTGCCTGATGCAGGTGCTGGCGAGCGTACAGGAGCAGGAAGCATGAAACTACTTGGGATCCAGGTACAGAACCTGGCGTCACTGGCGGATGCCGACATTGATTTTACCCAGCCACCCTTAAAAGACACTGGCTTGTTTGCCATTACCGGCGACACCGGGGCTGGTAAAAGTACTCTGCTTGATGCGATATGTCTGGCGCTTTACGGCAAAACAGCTCGGCTTAAGGCCGATGCAAAAAACAAAGTGATGCTCAACGGCGATGAGCTGAAACTCAACGACCCCCGTAACTTACTGCGCCGGGGGTGTGTCAGTGGCCGTGCCGAAGTCACTTTTTGTGGTCAGGATGGCAACCAATACCGTGCCAGCTGGCGGGTGGGACGCGCCCGTAACAAGCTAGATGGTCGTATCAAAGAAGCAGAGCACCAGGTGGTGCGCCTTGCCGATGACACGGTACTGGCCAGCAAAACCACCGAGGCCAAACAGCTGCTGGAACAGTTGTTGGGCCTGAACTTTGAGCAGTTTTCTCGCGCAGTTCTACTTGCACAACATGAATTTGCGGCGTTTTTGAAAGCCAACAGTGATGAACGAGCGCAGCTGCTCGAAACACTGACCGGCACGGCCAAATTCAGTGTCATAGGCAAAGCGATATTTGAACATCACAAAGCCAGACAGGATGCACTGGCGCAGCGTAAACAGTCGCTTAACCATGTGACTTTACTCAGTGATGAGGCATTGGCGGAAAACCAGCAAACCGCAGCTCAGCTGACGGCCGCCATTGCACTGGCGCGTGAGGAAGAAAAACAGCTGGAGCAAGGCATTCACTGGTATCAAACCTGTGACAAGCTGGCCGAGCAATGCCATCAGGCTGAGCAGGAGCAAGCCGATTGCCAGCAGCGCCTGACTACGCAAGCGCATGACTTTGACAAAGCGAGGCGCGCCAAAGCCGTTGAGGTGATAGCAGATAACCGGACTCAGGCTCGGGATACAACTGCCCGGCTCAAGCAATTAGACCAGGACATCAGCCAGTTGCAGCAGCAGGATTTTGCGCCGCAGATCCGCGTTGCACAAGATGATCTGCAAGCTGCTCAGACACGACTCAGTGAGGCAAAAAACCAGTTGCAGATCAGTACCCCTGCACTGCAGTTATTGCGTGATCTGGACCAGCAGCGCGAAGCCAACAAACAGCTGCTGGCACAAAATAGCGCAGAATATAACGAACAACGTGAGCAGAATGAAGCATTGCAACAGCGTATTGAGACGCTGGAGACTCAGTTGCAAATGGATAGTCGGCAGGTTGCCCGGTTGCAGCAAGACTGCCAGATAGATCCGGACTTGACGTGTGTTAGCGAGCAGTGGTCACAGGTAAACGGTGCGTTAAAGCACTGGCAAGCGTGTCAGGCGCAACTCGATAAACTGGCGAGTGAGCAACAACATACACAGGCCAGCACAGATAAAGACAAACAAACGCAACAGGCGCTGCAACCCAGACTGACAAAACTACACCAACAGTTAGCTGATATTCAGCACCACCTGAGCACCACTCAGTCGCAGCTGAGCGAGCTGGATTATGAGACATTGCAATTTCAGCGCACACAGTTAATCCAGGCGCAGCAAAACCAGTCACAGCGTGACCAGTTGCAACAGGAGCAGGGCGAGCACCGACTACACATTGATCGCTTACGGCATCAACATCACAGCCTGCAATTGCAGCTCAAAGACACTGAGCAGCAGGATGAGCTGACCAGGCAACGTGTGCTACTTACTCAGGAAAATTTGCAGCAAGTTCGCTTTCGAGCCAGTGACAGTGTCAGCAAGCTAAGATCGCAGCTGGTTGCAGGTCAGGAGTGTATGGTGTGCGGCTCAACAGAGCACCCTTATGGTGTGGACCACATCGACAGTCACTGGCAAACGCTGATTGCCGATTTTGAATCGCAATATCAGGCAGCCGAACAAGCCCGCACGCAGACGCAGCAACGTTACCATGACCTGGTTGGTCAGGCCGAGCAGTGTAATGGTCAGCTACAGGCAGCACTGCAGCATGAAGCACAGATCAACAGCAAGCTTGCGCAAATTACTGAATTACTGGCGCAGCTGCCTGTAGAGGTGCGCGATACAGCGGACCCTCAGGCATTACTCGCTCAGTTGGATCAAAAGCTGCAAACCTACAGCCAGCTGAGTAAAACACAGCAACAGCTTTGGCAACAACAACAGGTATCTCAGCACGACATACAGCAACTGGAGCAACAAAACCAACAGTTACAAAGTCAGCTCGAACGTGCCGCACAGGCAATGGCCTATGCACAAACCAGACAAGCAGAGCTGGAGGCGGAGCAGCAAGAAACCCTGTCTCAGGTCCGGCAGTTTTACTCAACCCCTGCATGGTGGCAAGTGTTTGAACAATCACCTGAGCAGGCGACCACTGCACTGCGAGAACAAGTGCATGTCAGGCAGCAGCAGCTGCAACAGCTCAGTGAATTAGAGCAAAGGATCGGTGACGGTGAACAGCGCGCTAAATTACTGCGTCAGCAAAGTCAGGATAAGCAGGCACAGCTCGACAAAGCGGCCCAGTCCCGAAAGGCATTGAGCGAAAAAGGCGATGCGCTGACACATGAGCGGGTGGCCATCCAGCCACTTGAGATCAGCGCAGACAACTGGCACCAGTCTTTACTGAATGAACAACAGCACGCTGAAAATAGGCAGACTCAGGCAATTCAGCGTGTTGCAGAGCTGCGTCAGGCTCAGGAGTCGCAGGCACTGACGCTGGCACACAAGCAGCAATCACAACAGCAGCTGCAAGAGTCGCTGGCAAAAATTCAGGCACGTTACCAGAGCTGGCTGACGGAGCTGAAAACTCAGTTCGAAACGATCACAGAAGAAGATGTGGAGGCGCTGTTAGAGTGGGAGAAGTCACAGTGGCAGGCGCTGCTGACGGAATATGATGAACTGAGCAAAGTGCTACACAGAGCGCAGAATAAACACGCTCACTTGCAAGAAGAGCTTGCATCATTGCGTGCTAAGCCTGTGACCGAGCAAGCTCAGGCACAACTTACTGAGCGACTAACGCAGTTGCAACAAGAGCGCGATGCTAACCAGGCAACGCTAATCAGTGTGAACGCCGTGCTGAAACAGCATGAAGATAATCAGGCCTATCTGGCCGAGCAATATGAGGCTCTTGAGGCGCAACAAGCCGAATATGAGCACTGGCATCTTTTAAACCGCCTGCTGGGCGATGCCACGGGCAAAACTATGCGTAACCTGGCACAGACGCAGACACTCAGGATTTTGTTGCAATATGCCAATCATCACCTTGGCAGTCTGAGTCATCGTTATCGCCTGACCGTGATTGGACAGTCGCTGGAAATCGCTATTATTGATCGGGATATGGCCGATGAGCAGCGCAGTGTAAACACCTTGTCCGGTGGCGAATCCTTCCTGGTGTCCTTAGCACTGGCACTGGGCCTGGCTTCTTTGTCTTCCAATCAGGTGCGGATCAATTCGCTATTTATTGACGAAGGGTTTGGCACTCTGGATCCACAGACCCTCAGTGTGGCACTGGATGCACTCGATGCTTTGCAGTCACAAGGGCGAAAAGTCGGCGTGATCTCCCATGTGGCCGAAATGACCGAGCGGGTTGCGACCCAAATTAGAGTACAAAAACAGGCCGGCGGTTATTCGTCGGTTACAATCAGTGAACGATAAGGAGACATCATGCCCAGTTTTACACAGGATGAAGCAACCCATTACGACAGCCGGATTGAACGTCTGGTGCCCGGCTATCAGCTGCTCCATGAACTGGTGCAGGCGCAGTTGCAAACCTTACTCCCCGAGCGGGCGCAGATCCTGATTGTGGGGGCCGGCACTGGAAAAGAAGTATTGCAGCTGGCTGAATGTAACCCGAGCTGGACATTCATTGTGCAGGATGTCTCGGACGACATGCTGGCTATCGCAGATCAAAATTTTACTAACCTGGGATTGTCATCCCGGGTGACTATACATTCAGGTCCGCTGGCGCCGGGTCAGTATCAGGCTGATATAGCGCTGTGCCTGCTGGTGATGCATTTTGTGGCTGACGATGGCGCTAAGCTGGCACTTCTGGAGTCAATTCATAGTAACCTCAAGCTGGGTAAACAGCTGCTACTGGCAGATCTGATGAAGCCTGAAACCCAGTTCGAGCGCGAGTCTCAGCTGAAGCACTGCCGTGCGATGGGTCTGACCCACATTGGTGAAGAACGTATGCGCCATAATCTGGAGCACGAATTTTACCCACTCGATCGGATGCGGCTGGCCGAATTACTGGATGAAAGTGGCTTTTCGACCGCACAGATGTTTTTTAAAGCCTTAGGGTTCAGTGGCTTAGCTTGTGTCAGACAATAAATCAGACGACGCCTGCTCGAACCAACGCCACCAACTTTGAGATCTTGATATTACTAAGCTGGCGATAATCCAAATACGGGCAGATCAGTAACTTATTAACGGGGTCTATGGCAAATTCCTCATCTATCCAGTGCAAAGAGTTAGTAAAAATATGATCCCGGAGTAAAGCTTTTGCATAGGTGCGCCCCGCTATGATGTGCCAGTCATAGCGATTGGCAGCCAGATCAGGCACAGAGAACAATAAAGCCTCCTGACTTCCCTGCTGTAACAGCCGCTTATCCCGATACTTTTGCCAGCTTGGGTAGTATTTTGGTTGGTTAGTAAAATCGTGATCTGGGTGACTCAGTTCAGCTATAAACTTGGCATAGACATTAAACACCTTGCGCCAGCCATTACCACACTGCTGGTTGATGTAGTCAATCTCTCCTGCCTGTAAGGGTATGACTTTATTTAATTTTTTAAACTCTGAGAGTTTTGGTGGGTGCTCAATATAAATGGCCAGCAAACCTTGCTCTGCGCCAAATCCGTAAGTTGGTAAATTCATGATCTCACTAAAAGGTGTTTGCTAATACTCTGAATATTATATCTGTTTTTGTACCGCGCTTTCGAGTTATCAGCTGTAAACCCCCTTTACACTGAACTTTCGCTCTAACTTTTCTGGCTGTCTTATCTTTGACTTATAAATGACTGAAAACATTAATACTTAAGAAATGTGTCTGTAACCGGTTCAGCCCAACCTATTGTGCGCTTTATAACAATAACTGTAGCAATCGTAGCAACTAACTCGGAGTAACTAATGAAGCGCATAGCATATTCGTTGATCGCCGCTGCCGTCACAGTGGCATTAACCGCCTGTGATGGTGACGATGGTAAACAAGGCCCTCAGGGCGAGCAAGGTGTTCAGGGTGAGCAAGGCACTAACGGTACAAATGGCAAAGATGGTGCGAGTGCCGCTAAAGGTAATGATGGCGCTAACGGTAAAGATGGTCAAAACGGTGGTTCAGGCCTGATCCGTATTGCCACTGTGCCCGCTGGCGCTGAAGTCACAGGTTTGTTCCTGAGCGAGCAAGGTGATCTGTTCTTCAATGTACAGCACCCGAGCGATGCGAATACTTTGGTAGATGGTAACCAGCGCCCTTACAACGGTGGTACTGTGGGTGTACTAACGGGTGTGAACTTCAACGAGTTGCCACGCAATATTGTGAGCTCACCGGTTCCAGTGACAGAGCTTGAGAGACAAACAGTTGTGACTGCGATTGGTCAATACCAGATCCTGGGTCAGACCGGTGATGTGTATGCGGATTTGGGTGAAAAAGGCCTGGCTGGTGGCTTAGGTGTGCACTACGGCATCACTTCAGGTGACAAAATCCTTGAAAACGACAGCCCGGACTTCAATGGCTTTATTCCAAGTGCTGACGATGAAAATACAGGTTATTTATTTACTAACTGGGAAGCTTACCCGGGTGGCATGAGCCGCCTTAAAATGAGCAAGAGCGACACGGGTAAATGGAGCATCGAAGAAGCCATGATGCTGGACTTTGATAGAGTCAAAGGCACCGCGGCAAACTGTTTTGGCTCAGTATCTCCATGGGGCACACCGCTAACGTCTGAAGAGTGGATCGTAAGATCTGACGACGACACTACTCAACATGCAGAGTGGAATGATCCGGCCTTTACAAGCATCGACAGAATGAAAGAGCTGGTTGCACCTGAGTTCCCTAACCCCTATCGCTATGGTTATATTGCAGAGGTGCAAAATCCGCTTTCTGATACGCCAGATGTTGTGAAGCACTTCACTATTGGTCGTTACGAGCACGAAAACTCCGTGGTTATGCCGGATGAGCGCACTGTGTATTCCTCTCAGGATGATACTGGTGGCGTACTGTTTAAGTTTATTGCGGATCAACCTAAAGACCTGAGCTCAGGTACGCTTTATGGCGCTAAGCTAACTCAGGACAAGGGTCTGAACGATCCGGCTGTGACTGGCTTTGAGGTGACCTGGGTTGAAATTGCATCGGGCACCAATGCCGAAATTGAAGCCTGGATTGCCGAGTATGATGAAATTAGCACCGCAGACTTTGTTCAGGGTCAGACAAGCTATCTGTCTGTGGCTGACGTGAAAGCCTGGGTAGAAGGTGCCGAAACTTACCCAACATTGGCGCAAGGTGGTGGTCTGGTTACGGCCGGTAAACCAATGGATAACCGTGTGGCATTCCTTGAGTCTCGCCAGGCGGCCAAGCAATTGGGTGCAACGGCTGAATGGCGTAAGCTGGAAGGGATCAGCATCAACTACGACCGCGTGGTAGAAGCCGTAACTGGTCAGGACAGGGTACCGGGCGAAGTGGTTGAACAGGCTTATATGTATATCGGTGTTGCCGACATTGACAAGACGATGATTGGTGATGAGGGTGATATTCAGCTGTCTGCGCGTGTTAAAGATTGTGGTGGTGTTTACCGTGCCCACATCGATAACAACTACAATCTGACTCGCATTGAGCCGGTGGTGATGGGGGGGACATTCCGCTCCAGCCTGACTGGTGCTGAACGATGTGATGTCAATCAATTGTCTCAGCCTGATAACGTGATTGTTATGCAGGATGGCCGCATCATCATTGGTGAAGACGGTATCCAGGAAAATAACACCCTGTGGTTGTACGATCCTAACTCTAAGTAACTGTAAGACTCGCGGTGCCCGTTCGCGGCACCGCATTTTTTTATCCAAAAATGGGCGTCATAAAAATGAAATACCAAGTAATCGGCCTGGCGGTACTCACTGGCCTGGCACTGACCGGCTGCGAAGAATCACAACATCCTAACCAAGCTGCCGAACTATTAGCCGCGCAGTCAGCGCATAAAGCTGCACCTTACAAACCGGGTGATGATATTCCGGCAACCGCTTACCTGGAGCACGATGAAGTCTATAACCCGGAGTCCGTGATCCCGCCCCAGTGCTACACCAAAACCGATGGCGTGAATAACCCCTGTTATGCCTGCCATCAGTCTTATCAGCAGGAGCCTGAAAGACCCAACGCGATGCGCGATGGCCATTTGCAGGGCGTGTATGAATTCTCCGATCTGGGCCTGAAAAACCACTGGAAAAACCTCTTTGTCGACAGGACTGACTTGATCGCAGGTGTGCCAGACAAAAAGATCATGGCGTGGATCAATCAGGATAATTACACCCCGTTTATCGAAAAGCTGAAACAAGATAAGCAATGGCGCGGTGAAATAACCCCGCTGGAAAATCTGGCCTACCCGGAAAAAGCCTTTGATGAAATGGGCTTTGCTAAAGATGGCAGCGGCTGGGTGGCGTTTAACTACAAGCCCTTCCCGTCGACGTTTTGGCCTACCAACGGCTCCACGGGCGATGTGATGATCCGTTTACCGCAAGCGTTTCGCTCAAAAGGCGGCGAATACAATCAGGACGTGTATCTGGCAAACCTGAGTCTGGTTGAGCTGACGTTAAAAGGGTTGGATAAGATCTCCACTCCTACAATTTCTGAGCAGCGCATTGGCCAGGATTTAAACGGCGACAATCAACTTAGTGAAATCAGCGAGATAATCAGGCAATCACATTATGTGGGGGATGCCATAGATGCACTGGCGCATATGCTCTACCCTCAGGAAACAGAGTTCCTGCATACCGTACGTTATATTGGTGTGGACGAACATGGTGGCATTTATAACGCACCGCGTATGAAAGAAGTGCGCTACATGAAAAAGCACAAGTTTAAGACCCGCCAGTCACTAAACTCTTCATATCACCGTGAAGAAAAAGAAAAAGCATTCGAAAACCTGCCACAAACCCTGTATCTGGGCGATCAGGGTATCAACAACACCTTTGGCTGGACCATCAATGGTTACATTGAAGACAAACAAGGCAACCTGAGGCCACAGCATAAGCAGGAGCTGGCATTTTGTAATGGCTGTCACAAAACCATCGGCTCAACTTACGACCAGACCTTCTCATTTGCCCGCAAAGTAGAAGGCGCACGCGGCTGGGGTTATATCAACCTCAAAGAAATGAAGGATGTGCCCAACAAAGGTGAAACACTTGGCGAGTTCCTGACTTATATGAACCGTGTTGGCGGTGGCGACGAGTTCCGCCAGAACCGTGAAATGCTGCAAAAGTGGTTTAAAGCAGACGGCACGGTAGACAAAGAAAAAGTTGAGTCGGCAGGTAACCTGTACGAGCTGATCACTCCGTCAAAGGAGCGCGCACTGGCACTCAACAAAGCCTACAAAACCATAGTGGAAGAGCAAAGCTACCTGTTCGGCCGCGACGCAACACTGGTAGAGGCAAGCAACGTACTGCAACAAGTAGACGACTCCCAGGCTCCGTTAAAAAAGGAAAACCAACACCAATGGGACATGCAACTTGATTGGGCTAAGTGAGAACGACGATTGATAATCGTCGCAGCTCACTTAGCGCTTTTCATGGATGAAAAGCCGGGAGCCCCCTACAGGGAAGTATATCCACTCGTACCTTATGAGAACGACGATTGATAATCGTCGCAGCTCACTTAGCGCTTTTCATGGATGAAAAGCCGGGAGCCCCCTACAGGGACGTATTGCCACTCGTACCTCATGAGAACGATGATTAATAATCATCGCAGACTCGGCGTCCCCGCACTGCGAACGCTTTTCATGGATGAAAAGCCGGAAGCCCCCTACAGGGAAGTATTGCCACTCGTACCTCATGCGACCGATGATTAATAATCATCGCAGACTCGGCGTCCCCGCACTGCGAACGCTTTTCATGGATGAAAAGCCGGAAGCCTCCTACAGGGAAGTATATCCACTCGTACCTCATGCGACCGATGATTAATAATCATCGCAGACTCGGCGTCCCCGCACTGCGAACGCGAGGCATGGACGCCGATAACACGCGTTACGCGCCGGAAACCCCCTACAGGGAAGTATTTCCACTCGTACCTCATGCGACCGATGATTAATAATCGTCGCAGACTCGGCGTCCCCGCTCACTTAGCGCTTTTCATGGATGAAAAGCCGGAAGCCCCCTACAGGGACGTATTTCCACTCGTACCTCATGCGACCGATGATTAATAATCATCGCAGACTCGGCGTCCCTGCACTGCGAACGCTTTTCATGGATGAAAAGCCGGGAGCCCCCTACAGGGAAGTATTTCCACTCGTACCTCATGCGACCGATGATTAATAATCATCGCAGACTCGGCGTCCCCGCACTGCGAACGCGAGGCATGGACGCCGATAACACGTGTTACGCGCCAGAAGCCCTCCACATGGATGTATCGTGCAAAGTCGTGCTGCAGCGCGGTCTTTGTGCAAGGTGATATGAGCTGCTTTAACAGGATTTACACTGTGTTTTAACCTGTATATTTTCATTGTACCGATAAAAGTGTTGTTATAAAATATCAAACAACAAAAATAATAAAGTGTATAAAATCAAATTTTTATATTATTTTACTATTTTAAAAGAACAAATAATTAAAGGATTTTATCATGAAAAAACTCGCTTTCTCCGCCGTTTTAGCTTTGGCTTCTTTAGGTGCGCAGGCTAATACCTGTAGCAGTATAGGTTGTACAAGTGTCATTGAAACACTATATACCAGTGAAAATGGCAATATCTACGTTGGATTTCCTAAAGATGAAAAGCAAGCAAAATGCACACCACAAAGTGGTATTTACTTTACCCTGAGACCTGAAGCAAAAAACATAAACCAGATGTATTCGACATTACTTTACGCGTTAGCATCCAATAAGAAAGTGCAGGTTCGAATTCACGAAAATACCCAAGGCTGCCTTATCTCAATGGTGAGTGTAGACACTCGCTGGTAGCCTCACCCTGAGGCGTGTCTTTGCTTTGAACTAAATTGCTTTATCCCTGTGGGTGAAGCAATTTACGTATTCAGAGGGTGAATGTGTGTATTTGGTGCGATACAAACCGTTGAATTACCTGGTAGACGTTGTTCTGATACTGTTGATTGTTCAGGCCTTCAAATAATTTAGCCCGATCTCCAATAGCGCCCGTCACTCTTTACTGACTGGTGTAAAAAGTGCCTCTTTTCAACCTCCAGATACGCAGCAGTTTGCTTTGCCGCCTTGTTTCTAAGCCAGCATTTGCGCCAGTGATTAATACACGCGTGATCACTATGTGGCCTCTTTCTGACTTTGGCTGTTGGGCCTGTTGGTTTGTATGACTCGATTTGCGAACAACCGCTTACTGCTTTTGGTATTTCTTGCGGTTTTTGAGCCGTGTTACACCAATCAATATCAATACCAGGCAACGGAGTCAGTCCTTTTGTTGCTGGCGTTGTTGTTTGGATTTGTTGTGTTGTTCAAGCACGGCACCAAACAAGATGCCAAATGCCAGCCCCAGACCTACATTATTAAACGCAACGCCCAGCGCGACACCAATTGCAATACCAGCACCAAGGGCTTCGCCATTGCCAGAACTGGGTTTTTCTTCTTTTGAGTACTTAGCCATTTTAGCTGCCTTTATTCGAGGTCGGTTTGATTATGATAATACATCCATTTGAGCCTGAAAGTCGCATAAACACAACGCAATCACGCTCAAAAATGTAAACAATGATGAATGGCTGAAACAATAAGGCTTTAAGTAGCAGACTAATAACTGATTGTTTTTTATGAGGTTAGTGCGAGAAACTAGCCCACCAGGCTCGCTAACCTGTCATAAGTTAATACAACAGAAGCAGCCGGTTTGATGAGAAGTAAGGTATTCACATGCTAAGGTATTTGCGGTAGTGGATATGGTAAGCCGCTACAGGAGAGTCCTATGCAAAGAAAGAAAAGCTTAAAAATTATGATGTTTATTTGGGCTGAGCGGCTCCCGCTTATCTTTGCATTGGTTATCGGGCTGCTATCTGCAGCGGTGTATTACCTGGTCCTGTTTGCCAGCATGGCTGACACCGAAAGCGCTCTGATCTGGTTGCTTGGGTGTGGGCTTGGTGGTGCCAGTATCGGATATCTGGCGGGATTAAGTGTTGCTAAGCAAGTATACAGTGTACAGCAGGGCACTGGGCCCTCGATAACTGACGGCTATGAACAATTGAATGATGGTGATTAGCACTGGATTGAATAAAGAAACCTGACACGAATGGCCTTAAAAGACGACTATTTAGCTCACTAAATTGTGTGGATGATAGTGGTCCTCGGTAAATGAAGGAAAATAGTATGAAAACAACAAGAAAAATGATGGCCTGCGCCTTTTTAAGTTTGCTTTCTCTGGGAGCACAGGCGAAAGCTGACTGCACAACCGATTGTCAGCTGAGCAAAGTAAACCAGTATTTTGATGCGCTGGATGCGGTCTCGTATAAAGGCTCTACCGTTGCAGATATTGATGCCCTGATTAACCTTATGCACGACGAGGTTAAGTACGAGCATATTGAGTATCAGGCTAATTTTGATAAGCCCGCCTGGCGACGCGCTTTTTTGCGCAACCTTGAAAGTGGCCGCTACGCTAGTGCAACCAGCCGTGAGATCCGGGTATTACGTACGATCCCGGGTAAAAGCCACATCGCGGTGGAGTATGCCTATGGTGTTAACCAGGCTGATGGCAGCTGGCAACAGCAAGAGCCGATGCTGGCCGTATTTGGTTTTAAAGATGGCAAAATTAGCCTGATCAGAGAGCTGTGGTAGTTTGGCTTCGGGCTGGCTAGAGAGTCTGGCAACTATTGACGATGAGCACCTGATTAAAATATCGGATGATTTTGTCATACCCGGTTGGTGCAAGGTCAATATGACCCGTACTTTTTTTACTGATATTGGCAATCTGAATATCAAGGGTGAATGTGCTTCCACCTTTGAGTCCCTCGCGAAAGTAACGGGGTTGCCAGCTCTGAATATCCAGTGCTGTGAGAAAAGCCAATGTGTGGTTGAGTGTTTTATCAGAAATGCGTTTGTCACACACAGAGAAGGTTTTGCCTGAGTCGGTTTTACTCAGGCTCAAGTTTTGGTGATCATAATACAATACTGACTTGTTTCTATATGAACCTGTTTCAAATTTAACGTGCTCGGCCGCGAGCGGCCCTGATATGATTAATATCAGGGCGCAGGCGGATGCTGCGTGTCGTTGGTTAAAAACTGTAGCTGATCCCGACATACGCTGTACGCGGCATGCCCGGTTGGATACGGGTTCGGCCAAAACGCTCCTCGTTTTGCAGTGCATAGGTTTTGTCGGTGAGGTTGGCTATCCGGGCGTGAAGCTTTACACGCTCATTGAGCCGGTAGTTGGCTTTGAGGTTAAATACCGTATAGCCCGAGTAACTATCGGTATTTTCAACGCTCAGGTAGTAGTCGCCGATGCTTTTGGCTTCCGCAGTTAGCCTGAGTCCCTTGATGGCCTGGCTGTGGTAGTTGAGCCGGAAGTTGGCAACATATTCCGGTGCCATGTGCAGGCTGTTACCCGACAAATCTTGTTCCATCGACTCGCCTGTCTCGCGGTGAACCCGCCCCTCATCGCGAATGTAATGACGGAATTCATGGTCAGACTGGCTGTATGCCAGCGCGGCAGAAAATGCGCGGTTAAACTGGTAGTTCAGACCAAGCTCAAAGCCTTTATGTCTGACACTGGAAGCATTAACCCGGTAAGAGGCGCCCAGGTCACTGAATGCCGTAACAATGGCGTCGTCCACATCCATCAGATAGTACGCTAGCTCAATCGACAACGCATCCAGGTTGGCCTTGTAGCCCAGCTCATAAGTATCGGACGTTTCTTCTTTCAGGCTGCCCAGCTGTGCGCTGCTCTGGCGACTTTTCAGGTGATACATTTCAGGTGCTGTTGGCAAGCGCATTGCATTGGCAAAGCGTGCGTAAACACTGGAGTGTGCGTTAAGCAGATAGTTCAGGCTCAGCTTAGGGCTGAGGTGACTAAAGGTGTCTTTACGCGAGGCGATGGAGCGATTACCAAAGCCGTCATCTTTGTATTTCACCAAGGCATTGTCGAACTCGTATTCACTGTGGTCAAACCGTGCGCCCAGCGTGTAGCTGAGTGCATCGCTAAGATAACCGATATGCTGGATGTAAGGTGATACGCTTTTGAAGGTGGTGGTGTCGTCGTAGAACACATGTCCTTGTGGATATGTTGCCGCTCCGCGCCCGGTGGTGATCCGGGTGGTGGGCTGAAACGAGTAAGTATCTCCGGACGTATGCTCCAGATCAACGCCTAGTGTCGTTTGAGCACTGTTTTGGTGAGACCAGCTTGCCAGTGCCAGCAGGCCGAATGTGGTGACTTGTGTTTCTTCTACCGGCATATTGGGCTGCCAGGTAGCGAGGTGCTCTAATGTACGATGGCGTGCGTAAGGAATGAGGGACACGCTCAGGTCTTTGTCTTCATACAGGTATTCAGTGCTAAGGCGCATATAATCCGTGGTTCTGCGCGGATCCAGGTTGATCACTTCCTCGGGCAGGCCTGACTGAGAGGGATCCTGCTCAAACTGCTCAATGCTCAGCGTGGTAAGAATTTGCTGATCAAGGGATGAGGCGATCAGCGAGGTTGTCAGGCTTTGCTTGTCATCCACCTGATATTCGTGGCGTACGTCCAGCTCGGTTTTCTCAACGGCATTGTGATCTCGCCAGCCGTCGTTGTCGAGGTAGGCCGCCGATACGCGCAATCCACCCTGGTTGTCATCCAGCCAGGTCGTGCTGCCATTTATCCGTGAATAGCCATACTCACCCAGTGTCAGACCGAGCGTGTTCTTATCTGCGCTGACCGGTTTTGACAGTACATTGACTGTGGCTGCAACAGCGCCTGCGCCATGCAGGCTGGTCCCCGCACCACGGAGCACTTCGAGGCGCGACAAACCAATGTTACTGGTGGTCCACCACAGTGCGTTATGGGTATAAAAGGCCGCCGATTGCAGCGGGATATTATCCTGTAAATACAAAGTGTAGCCGTCAAAGTTTATCGGCATCCGCACGGCTGCGTTGTGCCCTTGTCCACCCGACAGCTGATTGATCAAAACCCCCGGTATGGTTTGCAATGACTCGGAGATATGCTGCGCATTGTCGTCAGCAATGGTTTGCTCGGATACCTGACCCACACTCAGTGCCAGATCGGTATTGGCTTTGGCTGTACGGGTTGATGTAACCGTGATTTTTTCTATCTGGTCGATACCTGCTGTGTCAGCAGCAACCTGTGCTGAATACGCCTGTAGCAAGGCAAACGTTAACGCAGAAACAGTCAAACCGGGTTTCATGAAGACCTCTTTATTCGTTCAGGAAGCAGGATGATAATCCTGCCACGCAAAAATGTACAAATTATGCGGTCGGTATACGGTGGTGGCTTATATCGTGATCTTTGCTGAGAGAATAAATCAATTTGGGTACATTGGTAAAATATGTGTTAACTTTCACTGGTTGACGATGACTTATTGGTGGTGAGCTATGCCCCATACGCCCAATTTTGAAGATATACGCTATTTTATCGAAGTGGCCGGTACGAGAAATTTATCTCGCGCTTCTGAACGCCTGGGGATCACTCAGCCCAGTGTCAGCGCGGCAATGAAACGCCTTGAGCAGAGCTTTGGCACCGACTTGCTGGTACGGCACAAAAATGGTGTGGCATTGACCAAAGCGGGTGAAGTATTGCAAGAACAGGGGCAGCGTTTTATGACTGACTGGAGCCAGCTGAAGTCGAACGTCTACCAGGCAAACGGTGAAATGGCCGGAACCTTCACTCTGGGTTGCCACCCTTCCGTGGCACTCTATACATTGCCTCACATACTTGGGCCCTTAAATACTAAGTACCCTGGTTTGATATTCAACCTGGTCCATGACTTGTCAAGGAAAGTGACAGAGCAAGTGATCAGTAATGAAATCGACTTTGCATTGGTCATCAATCCCGTCAGACACCCTGAGCTGGTGATCCACAGTTTGTTATTTGATAATGTGACACTTTGGTGTGCGCAATCCACGGATGCCACAGAGCGCGAAGCCCTGCCTTTGTATTGTGACCCGAATCTCAAACAAACACAGCAATTGCTTAAGTCCCTGCCCGACTTTTCCCATCATCAGATTGCGTCTAACAACCTTGAAGTGATCTCTGCCCTGGTTGCCAGTGGGCTGGGTTTGGGGATTTTACCTGAGCGCGTTGCCAGGCGCGCACCGGCACCCCTGACAACGTATAGTGCAAAAATAAAGCCTGTTCCGGATGAGCTGTGTTTTATTTATCGGGCTGATAAGCAAAATCATGCGGTCAGTTCACAGTTACATCGCGAGATTAAACAGCTGTTATCTGATTAGCGCTTATCTTGTCTGTGGCGTTATATTTGGTCACAGTCAATGGCGCTGACAACGGCATGTACATCCGGGTTATTGGAGAGTTTTTCAAACAGCTCGCCAAAGGTTTCGCCACCTTTGGTGCGTATGGTAACAACCGTGCCATAGTATTGGGTTGTCAGATCGAATGTATAAGTCATCCCGGCGCGTGTTTGTGTGCCCAGGCTCAGCTCTGTAGACCCTTCGGTGTTGGGATAGTAATTATCGACGACCAGATTATCTGCCAGAATCTGATAACTGCTGATGTAGCTGTTACGCCTGTTTAGCGAGATACCGATACCGCAGTTTCTATCATGTAGTTGTGGGTAAACTACGAAAAGCTCGGCTGTGTTGGCGTTGTTTTGCAAGGTTGTAAAGTTGCCGCTTCGTTTTATCCAGTCGCCTGCATCTGCGAGTGCTGAAGACGCGGCGACCAGCGTAGTTAAAGACACAGCGCGCAGGGTGTGTTGGATGGTACCATTCATTGTATAAACTCCTGTTTTATTAGTTCCCCAACTGTAAAAAAGCTAGGCAAATTAATAAAATAGAAGTTATCAATCTGTGTGATAGGCAAACCCAATAGCACCCACGCGTGACTAGTGATGGTGTAACTCACCGGCCAGTTGCTGTGCCAGCGTGATTTCATCCCGCGTCATGCGTTGTTCCAGGTAATTTCTGGTCCACTCAACGCGACTATATACCTCACTGTCCTGATAGGTTTGCAAAAAGTAATGACTGTAAGCCAGTGCCTGAATATAGTTTTGTCCGCCAGTATCAGGGTCCAGGTACTGATAGCCACGGATCAACTGTAAGGTCGCTTTCTCACCACCCAGCAATGCGACTTGTTCAGTCACCTGATATTTTTGTGCCGTGAATACTTTCATGCGAGCAACCTGCTCATCTCTGGTGAGTGTGCTGAAATTCAGTGCCTGATGCACTTCTGTCGGGGCTAGTCGCCATAGTGTATCGGCTGCTTTATCAGAGCCCATTTTGGCTGCGTTTATTAGCTTCTGCACATAGTTTTCATCGCGGCTTGTATTGTTCAGGCAGTGTTGATATCTGGTTGTCATGGTTTCGATTATCTCGTGCACTTCATCGCGAGATAATGCCTCTTCAAGCCATTGATTGAATGCTTCGTCGTTACGCGGAACGTTGCGACACTGGCGTATTTGCATGGCTTGTTTAAACCGTGTTTCAGCTGACTTGGCCTGCACCTGCTCGGGTTGCTGGCGTGTCGTGCTGACCATTTTATTCGTCAGGTCCGGATGCTGAACTTGTTTGACAATGGAATCTGCACCTTTGATATTCTCGGCGTCATTCTGTTCTATTGGGTAAAAGAGCTGTGCACAAATAAAAAGACAAAGGCCTGTCAGCATGCCAATAAGAGTACTACGCATAAAAAGGGTACCTGTTGATGAAAGGTGCCGCTTCATGGAGGCGGCGCCCGAGATTAAAATCCGTTTTTAAGTGTCTGCTCCCGGTCCACCACTTTGCCCTGATGGATCACGGCGTGAATTTTTTGGGTATTCTGAATATCCTCTATCGGCGAGGCATCCAGGACCACGAAACTTGCCTGAGCACCGGTTTGTAGTGTGTTATCAATGCCCAGAAAGGAACCTGAGCGTGTGGTGGCTGCTGCCAGTGCTTGCCAGTTTGTCATGCCAGCCTGGGTGAATTTCAATATTTCTCTGTGCACAGAATAACCCTGAATAGTGCCGTAGTTACCGGCGTCAGTGCCTGCTAAAACGGTAACACCGGCTTTTACCAGTGCGGCCAGGTTAGCGGTTCTTAGTGCATCCTGCTCACGCCATTTGGCTTCCCGATCGCCCCACTTCTTCATGGTTTCTTCGCTCTGGTAACCTGCAATGATGGCTGGGGTCGTCATGGCTTGCAGCAGCTCTGAGACGATCACCGTCTTGTCGAACAGAAAGTCCGTCAAGTCTGTGTGAACTGTCATGGTTGGGATCACTACCATCTTTGCCTTGGCTATTCTGTTTGCCATGCCTGTCGGAATGGGGGTTCCCGGAATGTGCGTAAAGGCAGTGGCACCCACTTCGATGGCATCACTGACCTCCTGCCAGGTTTTAAGGTGGACGATGGTCTTGATCCCCAGCTGCTTGCTTTGCTGCACGATGGCCGCAAAGGTCGTCTTATCAATGGAAGGTTGATCGTCACTGGGCTGGTAGACCACTTTAATCACATCCGGTTTGGCTTTAGCAAGGCTCTGCACCTGAGCAATGGCTTCTTCGGGAGTCGACATAGTGCGTGTTTTCAGGCCGTATTCTGTACAGTGGCCCTCTGGCGCGGTGAGACAAGATAAGCTGCTGTAGATATCGGCACCCAAAAATGCGCCGGCTCTTTGCTGTTGTCGCGCGGCTACGAGGCCTTGCTCGTGGCCAAATAAGTCTACAAAGCCGGTCACTCCGGCATACAGCACGCGATGGGAGATTTTTTCAGTGCCGGCAAAATCTGATTTGGCATGAGGTGCCCGATTGCCGAAAGCATGAACATGCATGTCGATCAACCCCGGAATTAGCCAGCGATTATTTAGATCCAGTGTCTGACCTTTATAGCCGACTGGCGGCACGGGATATTCAGCGGCTATCTTACCTTGTTCTATCAGCACCGCACCGCGGCGGATCGTTTGCTGGTCGACATCGACAATCTGAACCTGAGTGAGCAGCAGTGTGTCTGGTGAAGCAGCTGGCGTGTCACTCGCATAGCTAAACTGTAGCACCGAAAGCATGGCGAGTGCGCCTGAGAGCTTTGTTATTATTGTTTTCATTTGCTGGGTCCTTGAGCTGGAAGTGTTTTCTATTCGTGTTATGTCCAGTCTTATAGTGTGCCGATATAACCGCAGTAGTGCAATGCAAAGCGCTCTGGACTGCGAATTGTAAAGGGGGTTTACGCCAGAGTCAGAGCGTTCCCACGCTAGGCATAACAGGCTTATCTCACGTTTTATTGTTGTGGATGAAAAGTATGAATATTTGACTGTTTTTATATACAGTATTTTGTGATTTACTATGTGTTTATGATTGCCGATGAGCCGGCATTTTACGAAAAACTGGGATATCGACTGGTCGCCCCGAAGAGCCAGGGCATGACCAAAAAGTTCCAGCCTCATAAATAAGTTTAAGGGTGACTATGAAACAGAATATTGCGCACGTGGCACTGGTGGTTAATGACTATGATGAAGCGCTCGACTTTTATGTCGGTAAACTCAAGTTTGAGTTGATAGAGGATACCTATCAGGCGGAGCAAGATAAACGCTGGGTAGTCGTGGCACCGCCTAATTCTCAGGGAGTTGCTCTATTGCTGGCAAAAGCCTCTAAGCCTGAACAAAAACGCTGTGTTGGCGACCAGGCGGGCGGCCGTGTGTTTTTGTTTTTAAGCACCGACGATTTTTGGCGGGACTATGAAGCGATGAAAGCCGAAGAGATCCAGTTTGTGCGTGAGCCCGCGACACAAGACTATGGCACAGTGGCCGTATTTGAGGACTTGTATGGAAATTTGTGGGATCTGATCCAGTACAGCGATGACCATCCGATGTCTCGCAGGGGCTGCTAGCATCAATAGCCACATGACGAGGTCGGGGTGAACAAACGATACTTACTGATGAGTTTTTCTAAATAGAGTACACTCATGCGCTCATCCAGTGTCATGTCTTTTGGGATCATATAACAATGATAAAAGTGGATTACGCTCAGTATACTCTGGCAGAGCTTATGGAAGCTCAGCAGCAAATAACCGCCGAATCGGAAAATTATCCAGCCTTGATGGCGGAATTACGCGCCCGGCAGGAAGAGGTAGATTTATACGAACAAAGTCAGGTGAAAGCGTCATTTCACAGTGTTGAAATGCGGGTGAAATTCATAGGGTATATGCAATTACTGGCTGCGCTAGTGATGACGGTTGGCCTGATAGTTGGCCCCTTTGTGTCGTGGTGGTCACTCATTAGCCTGCCCTTTATCGTGCTGAGTGCGGCGGCTGGTTACACCGCTATTAGTGAGCAGGTAAAGTGGTACTGGCTATCCATACTGAATCAGGGGTTACAGGTTGTCAGCTTCTCTTTTGGGGTGCTTAATTATAAATATACCGGGCTGGGTGGTATCCAAATTGGTTTTACCTGGCTGAAAGAGTTCGAGCTGTCTTTTGGCATTCTGCTCTCTTCGACTGTTCACCTTACGGGGCATGCTGGCGCGTTTTCGGAGAGTGCCATTCACATTGATGTACTTGCTTTGGTGTTTATTGTCGCTTTGCTTACTATGCGAGAACGTCAGCGATAGCCTCGTTTTAGCGTTTAACGTGGCCACCCAAGCAGCCTGTCTTACCCGCCCTGCTTATACCTTAATAGTCTTACTTATTCTTATTGTGAATATGTGATAGTATATCCTGATTGTGTTGTGCGAGCTGTTGCCAGTAAAGATAGTGGTGTACTCAGCTTGTTGATTAAGAAAGGTAAATAGATGTTATTTGAGTTAGAAACCTATACCCGTCACGCTAAGTGGCTGGGCCTGGCCGCCATTGGTGTCTCTGTGCTTGCCTGGACAGTAGAGTTAATGGGTGCCGTTTATGTTTGTCCTTACTGCCGTGTGCAGCGTACTGTGATTGGCCTGCTCGGCCTGATTTTATTCTCGGGTGCTGCGCGTCACTGGTTGGGTAAGTATGCGGCGCTGGTCATGGGATTCTTTGGTGCAGTGGTGGCTGCTAACCAGCACTTTATGGGGTGGAAAAAGATTTCTGCTGGTAAGTTTACATTCAATGATACCCTGATCATTGATCCTTTCTTGCTGTCTGGCCTGGCAATGACGGCAATTATTGGCTTAGTTTGGTTAGTCACCCGGCAGGAAAAGTGATTGTCTCTGGCGTCATTGTGTTTACTATTAAAGTGATTTGATTAAATGTGCTGGTGCAGCTGTTGAGGTGTCAGTATGTTTGCTTTAAGGAAATACGATGCAGTATGACATGTACATTGTAGATGCCTTTACCCAGGCACAATTTAAAGGCAATTCGGCTGCGGTGGTCCCGGTTACGCAATGGCCAATAGACGCAACAATGCAGCACATCGCGGCTGAAAACAACCTCTCCGAAACGGCTTTTATCCGCTCTGTAGAGACCGCTCAGGGCGATCACTTCGAGATCCGCTGGTTTTCTCCGCTGACAGAAATTGATTTTTGTGGTCATGCGACACTCGCGGCGTCGTTTGTGATTTTTAATCACTTAGGTGTGCAGGGAGAAATTACCTTTATCACCCGTGAGGTGGGCCGCTTAACGGTTAATCAGCTGACCGATCAGCGCATTGAGATGAGTTTTCCCAATCAAAAACCTGAGCCCCTAGTTCAGGTGCCTGGCGCTTTACTGGAGGGGTTGTCTGAGCAGCCTGTACAGGTACTCAGGAATCGACAAGCCTACTTTGCCGTGTTTGATAACGCGGCTGTGGTCGAGCAGCTGACCTACCACAGTGATGTACTTAAACAACTGGCCCCGTTTGACGTGGTGGCAACTGCGCCTTCAGAGCAATACGATTTTACTTCCCGCTATTTCTGGCCTGCCAACGGTGGTGACGAAGATCCGGTAACCGGTTCCATTCACGCCGGACTGGCCCCTTACTGGGCTAAGCGCCTGGGTCGCAGCGAGCTGGTGGCCTATCAGGCGTCGCAGCGCGGTGGGGTGTTGCACTGTCAGGTGGGGGAAGAGCGGGTGCTGGTTTCCGGGTTTGCTGTGTTGTATTTGCAGGGCACAATTTTTATCGCGGATTAAGCAAAGCCCGAAGCGTCGCGCTTCGGGCTTTGTTGTTTTTAGGCCGGTTTTTCATCCTTAATAACAGCGACCAGCAATGCCGGTAAAAAGGTCAGGCTGAGCAGCGTTGAGACCAGAATACCGCTGAGTACGATAATACCTACGCCGCGATACAGCTCGGTGCCCTCTCCGGGGATCAGCACCAGAGGCGCCAGACCAAAAATAGTGGTGGTGGTTGACATCAGTATTGGTCTGAGGCGTTTTGCCACAGCCTGCTGAACCGCATCTTTGACCTTTAGCCCCTGCTCCATTACATAGCGGCGAGTCTGATCCACAATCAGGATAGGGTTATTGACCACAGTACCCAGTAGGATCAAAAAGCCCAGCATAGTGATCATATCAAACGGCTGATGGAAGGCACTGAGCCCCATTGCAGACAGGGCACTGTTGATGCCATTCACAGTCACCAGTCCTAGCAAGCCACCGGCCATGCCCAGCGGTACGGTTGCCAGAATAAACAACGGGTAACGCCAGTGTGTAAAAATCGCCACCAACAGCAGATAGCTCAGCACCAGTGCTATCACAAAGTTACCAGACAGCGACGACTTAGTGGCCTCCAGCTGATCTGCCGCGCCACTGATGTTGACCTTAATACCCTGGGCAATTTTGCCTTGCTGCCAGAGGTTAGGTAACAGTTGCTGACGGACTATCTGCTCGGCTGTTTCCAGTGCAACGTCTCTGGGTGGAATGATATAAACAGTGACGGTGCGGTTGCCATCAACGCGGCGCACTGAGTTACTGTTTTTACTTTCAACCAGATCGGCCAGCGCATTGAGTGGCAGAATTTGCCCGTTGGGCGCGATGATAGGCGTGGTGGACAGCTGCTCTATGGTCTGGCGGTTGCCCGCGCCACTGAACAGGAACATGTCGATTTTGTCATCGTTCAGGATGAACTCGTCTACGTACGCGCCATCACTCATAGCAGCCACCGCGTAACCGAAATCCCGGTTGTCGAGGTTAAGCTCCGCCAGTCGCGCCCAGCGAGGCTGGATCTCAATCAGTGGCTGGTCGAGTGTCAGCGACCTGGGGTCGGAGTTGATCTGGGGCTTATCAAATAGTTTATCTGCTTCTGCATACACAGCTTCCGCCGCACTGTACAGATCGGTGATATTCGCACCGGCAATATCGACGGCCACGGCGCGTGTTCCGCCATCGTTGCTGGAAATAATTGAGCCACGCGCTGAGAATGCACGCATGCCTTCATAGCTTTTGAACTTGTCTGTGATGGCATTCATCATCTGATTGATATGCTCCGGCTCGACCGGGGCACTTAAGAACCAAATCCGCCCAACCGACACCGACATAGCGTAGTATTCCAGCGGTGGCATAGCCGTTTTACCAGCTAAAAAGTCGCTGTTGTCGGCCTGTACATAATCATCAAAATAGGCGCGCAACTCGGTGCCAATTTTTTCCATTTCGGTCAGGTTATAGTTGGGCGGCGCTATCATCATAGAGAAGGCTTTGGGCTCCTCCCCTTCCGGCAGGTATTCGGCGGCAGGCATTAACGTCGCAGCCAGGCCCATAATAACCACAATAAACGCGGCACTGGCAATGCGTGCCTGAGTGGTGGTGCGGGTAAACAGCTGAGACAACTTCAGCCAGTAGGTGCCCAGTTCAACCTGACGCTTTTCTTCCAGATCCTGTTTTTTGCCAAAATTTGCCAGCGCTACGGGCACCACAAAAATGGCGACAAGCATAGAGGCGATAATGGCACCAGAAATGGCAATCGCAATATCTGAGTAGAGTTGTCCGGCCTCCTGCTGCACAAATAAAATCGGCGCGAACACCAGTACTGTGGTAGCGGTCGATGCCAGTACCGCAGGCCAGACTTCTTTCACGCCGTTGATGGCGGCTAAGCGCCGGCTGATCCCTTCGCGTTTGGCCTGAACAATAGATTCCAGCACCACTATGGTGTTATCCACTGTCATGCCGATGGCAAAGGCAACACCGGCCAGCGAGATCACATTGATGGTGCGGCCAAAGCTCATCAGCGCAAAGAACGCGGCGATGGTACATAACGGGATCCCCATCACGCCAACCAGCGTCGCGCGGCCTGAGCGCAGGAAGAAGTACATGACCAAAGTGGCCAGCAGTGCGCCCAGCGCCAGGTTGGTCCAGACGTTCTCTAGCGAGCTTTTTACATAGCGTACATCGTCGCTGAGCAGGGTCAGCTCCAGGCCGTTTTGTGCCAGTAATTGTTGATTAATCTCTTCAACCACAGGCAACATTTGCTCTTTAATATCGAGTACATTTGAGCCGCTTTCGCGACGCACCGACAGGCGTAAAGTTCGCTCTCCGTTCGAATAAGACACGCCGCGCGTTTCGAAGTGATCCAGGGTAACGCTGGCCACATCTTTGAGCAGTACATTGGCATTGCCATCACGCTTGATGATCAGGTTTTCCAATTCACCGAGTTGCTCAAAACGGCCAATCACACGCAACAGGTAGCGGCTTTCACCACTTTCGATGTCGCCCCCTGAGGTATCACGGTTACGGTCGCGGATCACGGTTCTGACATCGCTCAGGCTGATGCCGCGCTGGGCGAGGCGTGCGGCGTCGACCTTGATTTGGATCTGTCGTTGTGCGCCACCCCCAATACCCACCTCAGAGACACCAGAGACGCTTTCCATACGGGGTCGAATATAATCTTCGGCATAATCTCGCAGCAGGTCCATGTCCAGTTGTAATGGATTACCCGGCTGGGGTTTAAGCAGGAAAAACATAAAGGCGTTGCTGGAGAAGGAGCTGGAAAACAGCCGAGGCTGGTCGACATTTTCCGGATAAGCGGGCACCTGACTAAGCGCATTGTTGACCCGGATCAGGGCATCGTTGACCTCAACGCCGAAGGGGAACTCCAGCTCTATGGTGGCCTCGCCCATCTCGGCAAATGAGATCATACGTTGCAGGTTTGGCAAACTGCGCAGATAGCGCTCCTGTTCAATCAGGATCTCTTTTTCTACATCCTGTGGCGTGGCGCCGGGCCAGCCCGTTTGCACCGTAATGGTTCTGACTTCCAGGTCCGGGATCATCTGTACGGGAATGTTCAGGGCTGATACCAGGCCCAAAATGGTGGTGATCAGGACCACCACGGCCACTAAGGTGCCGCGTTTTACCGCTGATTCTATCATTGTAAGTTACCTGTCCTGGCGCTTATCTGAAGTTGTGTGCCTTCCTTTAATAGCTCAATGCCTGTAGTGATCACCGGCTCATTTCCTGTCAGGCCGGTTACGGCAACATAGTCTGGTCGGGTGGCGGTGATGGTTACCATTTTCCGTTTGGCAGTGTTGTTATCGGCAATAAACACGCTGCTGCCGCCATCCGGGTGTTGTTTAACCGCCTTTTTAGGGATCCAGACCGCACCGTCTTGTGCGCTCAACAGCAGATCGGCCTGAGCTGACATACCTGGAGTAAATTGCGCATGCACCGCCATGGAGTCGGTTAAATCTATGTGGGCGGTGAAGGTGCGGCTGGATGGGTCAGTCACAGCGACGATGCGGCTGATCTGTGCCTTGATGGGCTTAGCTGCGTTGATATCAGGCGTGACCATAACAGGCAGATTGGGCGTTGAGCGCAACAGAGGAAAGTATTCCTGCGGCACATTGACCACAATCCGCAAGTCCGACTCGGCAACCAGAGTAAAGAGTGAGTTGCCCGGCGTGACCCACTCGCCCAAGTCCACGGTACGTTGTCCAATGACGCCTGTAAAGGGGGCATACAGTGTGTGGCGATTGAGCTTTTCCTGGGCTAAAGAAACCTGAGCTCGTTGTTTTATCAGCTCAGCTTTGGCATTGGCCAGCGCCGCGGTACGCTCACCAATCAGCGTTTGTGCCACGCTTTGCTTTTTAGACAGGGCTTCCACCTCATCTAACAGCCGCTGCGCTTCATCGACCGATATTTTTGCCGCCTGAGCACCGGCTTTGGCCTGGGCCAGATTTAATTCGGCCAGTGTGGCGTCGAGTTTGAGTAAAGGCGCCCCTTTTTTGACGGTATCACCCGCATCAACAAGTAAAGTTTGCACCAGCCCCGACTCCTGGCTGGCCAGCTGTGCATGGTGCCTGGCTTCTACTGAGCCGCTGAGTGTCATCACCCTGGGTTGCTTAGTCGCACTGGGGGTATAAACCTCAACTTGTGTGGTTTGCGCTGCGCCCGTATTGCTGTAAAACAACACGGTGGTGATCAGTATAACGCTTGCGATAACGCGTGCGGTAATCTGCATATAAGCCTCTAATGATAATAGTTTTCATTTGATTCTATGGGTCTTTTGCCCAACAAGCATGCGATTTGCGATTAAACATGCGTTTTTTGCTATTTATGGTTTACCAGGTGATCGCTGAGCCATCATAACTATAGAACCCGCCGCTATCTGATGCCTGTTTACTCTGGAGCAGGTCAATCAGACTTTGTGCCACGAAGTCGGCAGAAAAGAGTTTGCCGGGCGGCACATTTTTTTGAAACGGCACAGACAAGGCGGTATCGGTGGTGCCCGGGTGAAACGCCAGTACGCAGCAATTGGGCAGTTTATAGCGCCACTCAATACTGATGGTTTTGAGCGCCATATTGAGTGCGGCTTTTGCACTGCGGTAACTTATCCACCCACCCAGCTGGTTATCAGAAATACTGCCAATGCGCGCGGACAGGGCAACAAAATAAGTCGTCTGTTTGGCTTTGAGTGCTTTGGCAAAGTGTTTGGCCAGCAATAGCGTCGGGACGGTGTTGGCTTTGAGGTTCTCGTTAAAAAAGTCGGGATCAAATTCCTGAATGGATTTTTCCGGCAGCTTGTCTGGGGTATGCAGCAGCCCCGTTGCATTGATCAGTATATCAACGTCCGGCAGTTGTTTCGCTAAAGCGCGAACGTCATCTTCCCGGCTTGCATCGAGCTCAACCCAGTGAACATGGTTGGGCTCTGTGTTGGGCTTTGTGGTGCGGTATGTTGCATAAATCTGGGCCTTGGGCTGTTCACTGGCAAAACGTTTTACCAGTGCCTGCCCGATGCCGCCTAAGCCGCCTACAATCAAAATGATCACCTGCTTTCCTCTGTTTTGGTTGTGGTTTTATTCTTTTATTAAACGGGTCATCCAGGCAATTAGATCTGCCAGGTGAGATCGGGTTTTTACTAACGTGTAACAGCAGAACCATCGCATCGCCTCCAGAGCGTAGCAGATCGCTATTTTACTAACTTGAATGAGATTTTGGATCGCGGATTAACTAACTGTATCATCATCCAGATCAGTGTATTACTAACTGAACCCTTCTCAGATCATATTTTTACTAACTATAAGAGCGTGACGGCAAGTTCTGGTGAAAAGGCCGCCATTTTTGATGGTTTTGACTCGGTTTTGTGCGCAAAAATAACGAGCAGATAGCGTCACAGGAAAGGCTGGATCATATTTTTACTAACCTATTTGTCATAATGACCGAAACAGAGATCAGCAATTTACTAACTCTATCTATACTTAGATCGTATTTTTACCAACTGATATGGGTGTTCACCCCTACGAGATCATCATTTTACTAACTTCAGCGGCGCATAAAGAGGCTGAGAGCGGGTTTTTTACTAAGGGACGGGTTTATCTAAGTGTAAAATAGGCTGAAAACACGGGGTGATTTATAGGCAACTTGGTAATTTTTTGCTCTGTTGTAGCACAGGGAATAGTGGCTGAATAATTGTAAGTTAATGATATTAAATGTAAAAGTGAGGCTGGGTTTGAATCAGCCCCATTTTATAGTCAGTGCGTTTACAAGGTGGATAACACTGTTGCTAGCAGCGTGGTTGCAGGGAGTAGGTAAAATAATGATCTTACCCAATGTGGCCGGAAAGCGAGTATCACTCCCAGTAGCAATACTGCAAGTGCCATCTGGCCGCAGAACATCAGGCTGCCATAGCCAACAGCCTGGCTGATATTCAGTCCAAGTGTTAGTAAAAGCATGATCCAGGCTGTGATCAGATAACGCTGACTAAGTGTCTGATCCGGCCGGGTACCATACACCGCCTTGTAATGTGGCGTTTTAGCCAGCGCGAACGCCGTAAAGCTGCCCAGGCACAGCAAGGTCGCAATCAGATACATCATGCTGCACGCTCCGCACGTGCGCGCTGTGGTCGGGTTTGCTGCACAGACTGAAGCTTGTTGCTTTGCCAGAAGAACACGGCTGCGGCCAACAAAGCGAGTACGTCGAACATGAACAATGCCCACTGACCTTTGCTTGCGTAGCTGATTAAGTTGCCTTGTGTTGTAAGTGCATTGCACAGCGGCAACAGCAGCCAGGCCAGTGCGTTGGCGAGTGCCAGAGTACGCCACCCGTGAGTATTGCGCCACTTAGCGGCAAACAGAGTTGCTGCTGCCCAGGTCAGGAAAAACGCCAGTACTTCCTGATCGGCACGGCCACTATGGCCGACGGGCAGTAGTCGATTGGCATAAAAGAAAGCTGCGGTAGCCAGCGGCAGTCCCATGATGGCAGCCAGATTGAGAGACTCGACCAGCTTAAGGCCAAAACTGGCTGACTGCGTGGGCTTTTGACGCTCCCGGATCCGTTTGGCCCACATTACGCAACCTGTGGCTATCATGGCGCAGCCCGCCAGACCACAAAGGAAGTATAACCAGCGTAAGCCCGCAGAGGCCAGGCGGCCGGTATGCATGGCAATCATACCGCCGTACAATTGCGCCGCGGCGCTGTCTTCCAGATGCACTGTGTTCAGCAGCTCGCCCGTTTTACCAGAGTAGAGCCACACGGCCTGCTCGTCTTTAATCTCACTGCGGTTAGCACCGTAGATTTTCATTACCGCCGCTGCATCCTGGGGATGATCTATGATAATGCGCGAAATAGGTTGCTCTGGCCAGTTAGTAAAAAAGTGATCCAGGGATTGCGCGAAAGCTGGTGTGCTCAACGCTTCATGACTCTGCTGGGGGCGCTGTCGCTCCGGGTAGAAGTCTTTTCTGAACTCCTTTACACCCTCTTCATAGACGGTTTGTGCCGGATACGGAAAAAGTGTGAATATTAGTGTGATCAGACCGGTATAGGTGATCATCAGGTGAAACGGTAAGGCCAGTACTGAGCTCAGGTTGTGGCCGTCCAGCCAGCTGCGGCTGCCTTTGCCGGTTCTGAACTGGAACATATCCTTAAAAATGCGTTTGTGGATCACGATACCGGAGATCAGCGCAACCAGCATAAACAGACTCGCCAGACAGACTATCCAGCGTGCGGTTGTGCGGTCCATATAGTGCAGATCAAAGTGCAGCCGGTAAAAGAAGCTGCCTCCTTTGGTTTCTCTCGTCGTTATGGGGGTTTTGCTGTCGGCGGCCAGATTATGATTCATCCAGCTGGCTTTTTCTCCCGGTTGGGCATAGGGCAGATGCGAGACGCGCAGCAGAGGGTTACGCTCGGAAGGTAAGCTGATCCACCACCTTGCCGCACCTGGCGCCTCACTGTTTAAGCGGTTAAAGCCATAATTCAGCAAGTCTTGTTGTGAGCTTTGAACCGTCATGCTGTGTTGATGCAGCTCTGGCTTGCTCCACAAAGTGATTTCCTGGCGGAAAAAGCTCAGCGTTCCGGCAAAAAATACCAGCCATAGCAACCAGCAAAACAGGAGTCCAACCCAGGTATGTAACCAGGTCATGGAACGGAAAAAACTGTCTTTCATGATTATCCTCTTAATATCAGGAGCAGCGTCCATTGCAATGCAGCAAGCAGCAATAATCCGCCACTGAGGCAGCGAAGTGATTTTATTGCAAATACAGTGATAAAAATAAGGCAGTGAATAAGCACACTCAGGCACACACTGAACAACACAGCATCAACTTTGGAAACGGGAAGCAGTAAACTCATCAGGCTGATAGTTAGCGCTGTGAGTGCATATCCTCCGAAAATAGCCATTGCAAACCGGGCAACGACATTCAGTCGGTAAGCTGTAAAGCAAGCAAAGTAGGACGATAGCGGCATACTTGTTCTTTGATCAAAAATAGGGAGACGAATTATTACTGAATCGAGCTATAAATGACAGTAATTATCATTAGCAAATGCGTTAAATGTACAAATATTAATGGCAAAAGGAATATCAAATTCCGCTTGACCCAGGTTTTGGATGTTTTGTGAACTCGCGCTGACACTCTTTAATTAGAATGCGGCCTGATATACTTACAGTAACCAATGGTGTTGTGAGGAGAATATAGTCTTGGATATTATTGAGCGTGTCAGGCAATGCACTTTATGTCGGGGCACTTTACCCTTTGAACCCAGACCCGTGATCCAGGGGTTGTCCTCAGCAAAAATACTGATTGCCGGTCAGGCACCGAGCCTGAGCGTACAAAAAACGGGCAAACCGTTTAATGATGCTAGTGGTCGACGACTCCGAGAGTGGCTGGGTGTGACAGAGGCGCAGTTTTACGATCCTGCCTTGTTTGCAATAATCCCGATGGCGTTTTGCTACCCGGGCAAGGGAAAATCAGGTGATTTGCCCCCGCCAAAAATCTGTGCTCAGACATGGCGTGCACCGCTGCTAGCGGTATTTGAGAAGATAGAGTTGACCATTTTGATTGGCCAATATGCACAAAACTACCATTTAGCTGATTTTGTGAGTGTGTCGCAGGCGGTGAGTGATTGGAAAGCTCACTTACCCGGGCAAATAGCACTGCCCCACCCTAGCCCGCGCAACCAATTATGGGTGCGAAAACGCCCTTGGTTTGAAACCGAAGTATTACCAGCATTAAGAGCCAGAGTTCGTGACGTTTTGGTGCCTTTTTGCACAGAGAGAACCCAGAGTTTATAGGCTTTTTGGTACGATTATGTAAACTTTTAGAAAATGAATTAACTCATATGGGTTGCTATTTGGTACTGTATCGCTCATAATTTGGGGTGAGTTAGAATTACAAATTTTAACAAATTACATTCAAAGGATTTGAACATGTTATATCGAATTTCGGGTTGGTCAGCTATCGCTCTTTCCCTGCTGGCATTATACCCAAGCTATCAAACGGGTGCGCTGTCCGTTATTGGATTCTACCTTGGTTTATTCGCATTACTCCTCTCCTCTTTTGCCAGCCATACAGGCAATTTAATTTATTATCGCAGCGTATTTATCTTTTCTGTGTTAAATGTGTTTTTTGTCAATGATGGTACGTGCGTTATGTTATTGGCAGAGAATAATGACTGGGTGTATATCGGATCTATGTATGGGATCTTCGTTGTCATTAGCAGTATTTGTGGTTTTTTGGTTAATAAAGACAGCTTTTTAATGAGCATGGCGCCAAAGGTCAAGCGTATGCGATAATGCGTACGGGTAATGACTAAATACCGACGCGCTGGTTTACAAAGCAGCTGCAGGCTTATACACTTGTGTTGGTTTTTAAAACAGCTGAGCTGATAATGAAGATTCGCAGGGAGCGGCAAATAGTGTTCGTTGTTAATATCACTTACACCGTTGAACTGGCGGAAATCGATGCACATTTACCTGCTCATATCCAGTTTTTACAGCGGTATTATCAGCAAGGTGTGTTTTTGGCGTCTGGTAGAAAATTACCCAGAACTGGGGGCATGATATTTGCCACTGCACAAAACCAAACCGAGTTAGAAGCAATTCTACACAACGACCCTTTTTATCTCGCCGGACTGGCGAATTACGAGATCACAGAAATTGAAGTAAGCAAGACTGCCAGTGGTTTATCACAACTGCTAACCATTTAAATCAGCAACTCGGTATTGCTGAATACAACCTATGACTGAACGTTTATTGAGAACGTACATTTGTGGTGGTATAGCAAGGTGGCCACACGCCAGTTTTGATGCTTTGATATCAATTCAAGCTTACGTATTCTCTCTACTTTGCATGATATCGCTGCGGCTTTTTCTGCTTGCCTGACTCTGACTGCGCTTTGGTTACTCTGTTTATCGCTACCACTTTGCTGCAATTTATACCAATTTTACTTAATACCTGTTCAATTTGAAGGAGTTAATTTGCCGCTAACTAGGTTAAAAATTTCTCATTTAGAACCTTTTACCTTAGACATAGGTTCATAAATTTTTGCCTCGCCTATATGGGATGTAGGTGTCTCAGCGGTAGCAGAACGCGAGAGCGGTGTTATCGACCCTATTTTCTCGCCTCAAAATAGAACACTTAATTAAGCAAATTGGTATTAACTGATTGCTATAAAAGGAGAATATTATGCCCAGACTAAACAATAAAATAGCCCTGATCACCGGCGCTGCACGTGGTATTGGCACTGCGGTTGCGACATGCTTTATTGAGCAAGGTGCCACCGTGATCATCACAGATAAAAACACGAAAGAAGCAAAACAGCTGTGCGAAAAGCTGGGAAAAAATGCGCATTTTCAGCTGCTGGACGTATCTGAGGAATCGCATTGGCAACAAGTAGAAACCTTTGTAAAAACGCAGTTTGGCCGACTTGATGTTTTAGTGAACAACGCCGGGATAACGGGATTTTTGGAAACCGCAGGTCCGCATGATCCCGAACATTTGGATTTAGAGAGCTGGCACACAGTACAGCGCACCAATAGTGACGGCGTAGCACTGGGTTGCAAATATGGGATCCGGCTTATGAAGGCGTCAATGGCGGCCAGTATCGTCAATATTTCCTCTCGTTCCGGGTTGGTTGGGATCCCGGCAGCGGCGGCTTACGCAGCAAGCAAAGCAGCTGTGCGGAATCACAGTAAATCGGTCGCTTTGTACTGTGCACAGCAAAACTATCCAATTCGCTGTAATTCAGTGCACCCGGGGGCCATCTTGACCCCGATGTGGGATACCATGTTGGGTGAGGGGGAATCTCGGGAAGCGGCCATTGCCGGTATTGCCGCCGATATCCCGCTTGGTCACATGGGTAATGCAATGGATGTGGCTTATGCTGTGTTATATTTGGCATCTGATGAGTCTGGCTATGTGACAGGTATTGAACTGAACGTTGATGGCGGGATCCTGGCAGGCAGCAGCGCGTCTCCGAAGTCAAATTAAGCCATATCAAATCAGGCCGGTATAATCTTAATACCGGCTTTTGTCCGGTGAATTAGTTTGCTAAGCTCAAGTCAACCGGTATCGCAATTGCAAGGAGTTTGAGCCTATGTATTGGGGTTTAATTGTTGTTTTTATTGTGCTGGCCTTTTGGCTCCACAACCGCTATAGCTCGAGTTCTGAGGATTACCCTGCACTGGAAACCGATCCAAACGACCCTCTGCTTCTCCAGGCTGTGGCAGATGCCAAAGCGTCATTAGATGAATTCAAATCCCTGTATCGTCGGTTTCCCAAAGATGCCTTTGTTAAACTGGACTTTGAAAGCGACTGTGGCGTATCCGAACACCTTGGTGCCCATGTTGAGGGGATTAAAGGTGATGAATTAAGCGTCTTTTTGGTCACGCCACCAGTCACCCATCAGGGCAAGCTGGCGCACAATTACACTTGCCACTTCGACGACATTGAAGACTGGCAGATCACAGATAAAGACGGCAACATTTACGGCGGCTTCACCCAGCGGGCCATGTTTGCCATTGCAGAACGTGAGGGCGTAGAGCTGCCCCCTGAGTTGCAGGAAATGCAGGGCAAGTATGTTTAGCCAAACCTGTTCGCTGCAATATTGTGTTCAGGCGATCCGAGCCATACATGGCTGGCTCATGCGCACGGCTGAGAAGTTCAGGGCTGCTCGGCAAATGTCCTCAGCTCATCACCGCTCAGGCGATAGATGATCCATTCGTCCTGGGGTTTTGCGCCAATACTGTTGTAAAAATCGATCGCTGGTTTGTTCCAGTCGAGCACCACCCACTCAAAACGGCCGCAATCTTTTTCGATGGCCAGCTGAGCCAGAAATTTCATCAGTGCTTTTCCTGCCCCCTGCCCGCGCTGATCCTGGGCGACGTACAAATCCTCCAGATACAGCCCATATTTACCAAGCCAGGTCGAGTAATTAAAGAAATAGACCGCAAAGCCAATGGCCTTGCCATCTTGCTCACAGATGAGGGCGTGGGCACGTACATCGTTGCCAAATAACTTTTGCTCAATGTCGGCGACCGTGTTGAGCACGGCATCTGGCTCTTTTTCATAGACTGCTAATTCATTGATAAAGTGTAATATAGTGGCCGCATCGTTTTTCTTTGCGTGGCGGATCGTGATACTCATCGGGGTTTACTTCCATAGTTGACATGATAGTCGCACAGTGTAAGCTCAATTTTTTAATGAATAAAGTGCATAAACTGCACTGGCTAGATGCATAATATTAATGAATAAGTTGCCAAATCTGGATCTTAATCTGCTCAAACTGTTTGCCGCTTTGTACCAGAATGGCTCGGTTACGCATTCCGCCGAGCAGCTTAACCTCAGTCAGTCTGCCTGCAGTCATGCACTAACCCGGCTTCGAGAGCGACTGGGTGATGAGTTGTTTGTGCGGGTGAACAACCGTATGCTGGCAACGGCACATGCACATAGACTGGCGCAAACTGTGTTGCCTGCACTGCAGATGCTTGAACGTGGGTTGCAAGAAGCCAGCCCCTTCAATGCGAGTGACTCTCACACACTAACGATAGCGGCGACGGATTATACTGCCTGGTGCCTGCGACCTTTTGTGACTTATTTGGTTGGCATGTTTGAAAATCTGAATATCCGTTTTGTCCAGCTGGAGGAACGTATTGCAGAGCAGGCTCTGGAGGATGGCAGCCTGGATCTGGTATGTGGATTCGCCCATCAGCAGGAATTTTCGGAGGGCCTGGCCCAGCTTAGCTGGTTTGAGGATGCTTACGTGACTGCCCGTTGCCAGTCTCACCCGTGCAAACAAAAGCTGAAACTAAGCACCTTTGTGGCTTATCCCCATATTTTAATTGCCCCATGGAATGAGCGTCGGGGCATCGTCGATAAAGCGTTGGCAAAGCTCAAAAAGTCCAGAGTCATTACTGTGACAACCCCACATGTTCTGGTGGCACCAACCCTGTTACCAGAGAGTAATATGTTGCTGACTATGCCCAGGCGCTATGCCTTGCAGGTGTGTGACAGATTAAATCTCCAGCTACAGTCACCACCGCTCTCGGTGCCTGATTATCAGCTCAAATTATACTGGCACCGGACACGCAAGAGCGATCCTAAAATTGGCTGGTTTATAACCCAGTTTTGCGACTTTCATCAGCTAAAGTGTGATGAAAATCAGTTAGTAAAAAAATGATCTGTTGGCTGTTGCCTGTTAATACCGGTGTGCCAGCCAATACGTCGAATTTAGTTTATATAATTCAACATGTTAATTTAGATCAAGTTTTTACCATATCGACAGCATGGGTACTCATATAGTCACAAATAAAGTCGACGCTGAGTTTTATATTTGGGAGCTGATATTTTGCATGCTGATATACCAGGTTGATTTCAACAGTGTGTGTCTTACCGGGTGATAAGCTAAGGTGCTGTGCAACTGGTGTCACCTCATTTTTAAGGTGTGTGGGGATCAGCCAGTCGGGAGCCAGCAGCAGACCTTCACCATGCGCAAGCGCGTCCAGTAAGGTGGTGCTATCATTGCTGATCAGAACGGGGTTTATTGAGACAGGCAGCCAGTCATCCCCCTCCTGCGCCCACCATGGGACAGGGGCTGATCTGCTGCGAAACATGATGCTAGGACAGTGGCAGAGCTGGTCGAGCGACCATCTGGTGGTACCAAATTCAGTGTTGAGTTTGTCAGCCAGCCGGGTTTGAGCCCACAGTGTAAAACCACTGCGAATAAGGGGCCTGGCGATGAGGCGGGCGTCGTCAACCGGCCCGCCTCTGATGGCCAGATCAACAGAGTCTTGCCCGAACAGTGCATATTCATTGGTGTAGTCAAGGTCGAGCAGAATGTTCGGAAATTGTAGCCGAAAGTGTCGAAACAAAGGAACCAGCAGTGCCTGAGCCAGGCCGGGCGGTGCACTTACCTTGAGTGTGCCACTTGGGTTATCCATGCTCTGCGAGAGCAGTTCATCAGCGTGGGTTAGTTTGCTGAGAACCTCGTCAATATGTTGGTAATAGAGCTGGCCCAGATCGGTAATACTGACATGGCGGGTTGTTCGTTTGACAAGTTCGATCCCGAGCGACGCTTCCAGATCTTTAATCCGCCTCGAAACGGAAGAGGCGGGCACCGAAAATTCTGCGGCGACAGCGCTGAAGCTGTTTAATTCAACGACACGTTTAAAATAGCGTAGTGCTCTGAGTTTATCCATTGTGATCCAGGCAGACAGTTATCTCAAGTAATCTAGTTTATTTTTGTCATAAAGACAAAACTGATTTGTAACTTAGGCGCTTTTTAGTCAACAGAGAAAGCGCAATAATATCCGAAATATTGAAGTTATTTGGTTATAGTTATGAAAAAACAAGTTCTTATAATAAAGTCCAGCCCAGCTAATGAGTTTTCTGTGTCCAGTGAGATAGCTGACTATTTGCAGTCAAAATTGCAAAATAAGAATGAAAGCTTGGATTTTACAATACGAGACCTAAGTAAAACCCCAGCGCCGGTTTATGACAATCAAATTCTCAATAGTTTCTACGGTGATCAGAATGCCCTCACTGCTGAGCAAACTGAAGTAGCACAGCCATCACTGCTTTATATTGACGAGCTGAAACAGGCCGACATTATTGTTTTTGCATCTCCGATGCACAATTTCAGTGTCACGAGTTTAATGAAAAACTACATCGACCAGATATGTCGTTTTGGCTTAACCTTTGCCTATTCAGAGCAGGGACCGAAAGGGCTATTGGAAGGCAAACAGGCCGTGATTATTGCCAGTGCAGGTGCTGATATGTCGATGCCTGAAATGCAATCAGTCGACTTTCAGGTGCCCTATCTGAAGCAGGTACTCGGTTTTATTGGTATTGCAAACATTGATGTGATCACTGCATATGGGATCAGTATGCAGCATATTGGCAGTGAAGTTGCGACTAAACAGGCGAAAGCCCAGGTCGATCAATGGGTAGGTACTATTGCCTGAGCCTGCACCAGCCAGGCTTTATGTTAAATTAACCCTGGCTGATATTTGAGCTAGGGTTGATTCAGGCGCTTTGTTTGCTTTGTGCTTTGACGTATTTTTTGACTTTTTTCATCGCCATTTGGCGCTTGAGTGGCGACAGGTAATCAATAAACAGGTTGCCCGATAAATGGTCGATTTCGTGTTGCATCACGATAGCCAGAAACTCATCACTGTGCACTGTGATGGGTTTACCATGGCGGTTCAGCGCAGAGACAGAAACCTCGGTATAACGTTCCACTTTGGCAAAGTAGTCCGGCACTGATAAACATCCCTCTTCGCCCATTGCTTTGCTACTGCCACTCACTATTTCTGGATTAATGAGGATCAGCGGATCTTTACGTTCTTCTGAAAGATCAATGATCACGATGGCTTCTTCTCGACCCACCTGAGTTGCCGCCAGCCCAATGCCGTTGCTGGTTGCATACAAAGTCTCCAGCATGTCGTCGATCAGTGTTTGTACTGATACTATATCGCTGACTGGTTTCGCTTTTATGTGTAATCTTGGATCGGGTGCGGTTAGGATTTCTAAAACTGCCATCTTATTGTTATCTATCTCTATGAAAAGCCGAAGTTTAATGCTTAATGGGACGTAAAGCTAGTGAAACGCATGGGCTACTGGCAGGCCTGCCGGTACTGCGAGGGAGAAAGCGACTCAAACTGATTCCAGATACGACGAAAGTGGCGCGCGCTGCTATAGCCACAGGCATCTGCAATGGCTTCAATATGCAGGTTGCTGCGAGATAGCAAAGCTTTGGCATGTGCTACTTTGATGCCACTGATATACTCACCCGGTGTGATCCCCAGATTTTGTTTAAAAACCCGGTTGAGTTGGCGAACCGAGAGGTTGGCCTGATTTGCCAGAGACTGCAGGCTATGCGGATGACTGAGTTGGCGACAAACCTGATCTTGCACCTGATGTAAGGCACGGTGCATATGATTTCGATAACGCAGCCAGGGACTGAGTTGAGGGTCCTGTCCGTTGCGACGAAAATAGACCAGCATCTCTCTGGCGACCTGAGCGGCAATCTGTTCGCCAAACTGCAAAGAGACAAAATGCAGCGTCATGTCTATACCTGAGCTAATGCCCGCACTGCTGAATAGCTTGTTGTCCTGAACAAAAATGCGGTTGTCGGTCACTTTGGCGGTCATAAAGGTCTGACGAAAGCGCTCAATAAGCGCAAAGTGTGTCGTACAGGCTTTATGATCCATTAATCCAGCCTTTGCCGCCAATACGGCGCCCGAGCAAATAGTGAGTATATAGGGGTCATATCTGGCCTGTGCTTTTAGCCATTGCTGGGTACGTATCCCGGCTGCGCTGTCATAGATGGAAAACGAATGGCTGCAGCCTGGCAATATAATGACATCTGAGGGGGTTAGCTGAGCAGGGAGCGGCTTGAGCTGATGTAATGCCAGGCCACCATCCATCACCTGCTCATCCAGGGCACTGACATAGTGAATATCAAGTGACAGCCCGACACGGCGGGCTTCGAGCAACACCTGCAATGGCCCTGCCAGGTCAAGCGGTAAGGTATTTTGTAACAGGACAAAGTAAAACTGCTGCGGTGCTGGCATTTTTCCTCCTTCTTTTTAGGCTACATAGTCCTGTGGTTTGCAGATTGTGGCAAAACGTTCAGCCAATACCAGTTCGGTACGGACTTTAATTTCGTCGGCACTAAAGCGCTGACCACTTGGCTGATGCTGCATATCAAACGTTAAGGTTGCATCGGTGACAAATTCGACCTGGAAACCCAAGTCGCTCGCGACGCGAGCGGTGGTCTCGCAACACTGCTCAGTGCGGATCCCCGAGATGGCCACACAATCTATGTTATTTCTTTTCAACCACATAGCCAACCCTGTATCGGTAAAGGCATTGTGTACAGACTTATAAAAAGTTTTATCAAACTGCGTGTCCAAAAAAGCCATGGGCTTAACAAATCCGGATGCCGGATTGAAAGGGCTGTCTGGCATATCGTCACGGCTGTGCAGGATTTTTACCACTTTGTGCTGACTGCGCTGAAATGCCGCTATCAGCTGAGTCAGATTGTGCTGAAAGTCTGCGACATCTCGAGCAGACCAGTAAGGCGTATGATAGAAAGAATCCTGCGTGTCTATGACAAGTAGTGCTTTATTCATAATGTATTTTCCTGTTTATGCCGTCATGTTTTCGAGACCCAGTGTAATGTGGCTCATACTGCTGAGAGAGTCTGATTTAAGACGTATATGGGACTTATCTGGCCATACCAACTGATGCCAAATATTGACTGAGATGACAATTTAATGTGATTTGGGTTGACACCTTTTATTGATGTATATACGTTGTATATACACAGAGGGTGGTCAAACAGGCATTCCCTCCAAGCAGGAAGCTGAGCATGGCAAACAATAAAGACGCACAATTGATTGTGCGTATCAATAAAGCGCAAAGAGATGAGTTTATTGCCCTGTGCAATGAACTGGATTCATCTTCTTCCCGCGAAATCAGAAAGTTTATTAAGCGGTTTGTGAAAAAACACAAGCCAGAACAAGAGAAACCGGTCAAAGGAGATCAAGATGGCTAAGAAAGTTGATGTTAAAAAGCTAAAGAAAGAAGTACAAAAACGTACTGGTAAGATCGCAAAACATGAAGCAAAAATCAAAAAGCTGAAAAAAGCGATCAAAAAAGCGAATTAATCGCAAAAAAAAGGCAGCCAACGACTGCCTTTTTCTTTATCTGTAAGGTTTCCAATTCACAGAGCGTAAAGCCCCTTTACAAACCTATTTTAGAAGCGGCAGTAGCCAGGCGCGTTGTCATGGAAAACCCATCTGCGTTTCGCTTCCCAGACACAGCTGTTAGGGTCCTGAACAACGCGTGTTCTGGTAGTATGCTCAGTGCGATCCAGATCCCACCACAGGTAAGATGCCGGGCAAGAAACATGACCATCGTAGTTGGTTGTGACGCTGTTTGGTGCTCCCTGGTTAGGGTAATCGGTATAAAAGTGGCAAATAGTCACGGGGTAAGATTGCTCAACTGAGCAATTCTTAACATAGTAGGTCTCCCAGTAACCACATTCATCGGCAGCGACTGCTGTGCCAGACAGGGTGAACATAGCAAGCGATAGCAATACTTTTTTCATAACTGTATCCTTTTTCCTTGTTTAATTTATATCGTTTTTTCCTTCTATCAGGGGACAGCTAAACCCTAAATAGAAACACCAAAATACCAGCGTTGACATCGCTGTCAATTGAATGTTAATCATTCATATGTTTACCTCCTTACTTAGTTTGTAAAGCAGAACAACTGGCGTGCAAGCGCACCTAAGTCCTGGTTAATATCAAATCGGCCCCGCAGTGTGGCGGTCGGATCAAGTAAAAAGATCATGGTGGAGTGCGCAACCTGATAGTTGTCGGGGGCTGTATTTACCTGGAATTGTGCACCTGTGCTTCGAGCGAGTGACTCAAGGTGCCCGGGGTGACCGGTAACACCAATAAATGAAGGGCTGAAATGACGTACATATGTGTCGAGTGTTGTTACGGAGTCTCTTTTTGGATCGACGGATACAAATACGTACATGGGTTGCCGGGGGATGGAAAGTGCTGTTAACTGTTTTTCCAGCGCAGCTAAGCGGGACAAGGCGGTTGGGCAAATATCCGGACAATGTGTGAATCCAAACATCATGATTGTCCACTGCCCTTGCAGCACATGCTGATCAAACTGACCGTATGCACTTTGCAGCTCAAATGGTGCCAGAGTACGTTCGGTTTTTTGTATCATGGCCTGTGCGGTGCCGGGTTGCAGGGGTTGCGTAATGGGGAGCAGCACGCCGAGCCCGCAGCCGATAAGCAGGGTGAGCAATAGCGCGTATTTGCTATGCATCTTCGCCTACCCTCTTTGCTTGCCAGCACAACCCCAGCGCCAATAATGCAGGTAAAGTGACGCCAGCAAAATCAATCAGCAGAAAAATTGGCCCGCAGATCCCGACCAGCACCTCCCAAAAATGAAATAGCGCATGGCTGCTCAACCATAAAGCGGGAAACAGCCACAGCTGAAAACGGTAGCGGGCATAAAAAGCACCAAAGTTAAACGCGCCGCCAATCAGCATATACAACATACCGATATCACGTAAAAAGTGCTGATTGTAGAACCCCCGGTCAGGCACACCGGGCACACTCCAGTACCACTGTTGCGGATAAAGCAGCATAAACACGCCGTTGGCCAGCGCTGCCAGTCCAAGCAAGACGGCGACGGCTGTGGTGGTTTGACTTCGCATAGCATTATCCTGTTACTGAACGATTGTTGTCTGACGGCGTCAGCGTTTGCTCATTCACGACCACACGGCTGCATGCTTTGCCATATCCTAAGGTATATTTGAGGGCCGGATAGACACGACATGAGCTGATACTAAACGCGATGGCAATCAGCCCTTGCTCTCCCCACATGGCACGAATATGTGGGCGTATATCATCGGCGCCGGGATTGTGGGCCAACACCAGATCGGTAAACTCCACTATCAGAGCGAGTTCATCAGGCAATGCAGCAAGGTCTTTGTTGACGATTGCGCTAACCTGGACAGCTGGCACGCCAGCTTCCAGTGCCATATTGACCAGCAGCTGGGTACAGGGTCCGCAATCGTCCCACAATATGGCGCGTAACCTGGCGGCATATAACGGTGCCGCAGGCAGGCCACCATGAAAACCCGCCATGGACTGAAATTTCAGGTATTTAAAAAAGGCGCTCAGGTCCGTGGACAGGATGTCCTGCATATAAGTGACGTCGTAGTCATATTTTTTTTGCATCGATATGAGCATTTTGTTCAGTAGGTATTTGATCATCGGAGACTCCTGGTGGTTTGGTATTTATGGTTAGCTGTTGTACTGAGTTGTGAAAGACGCTGTGCGGGACTTTTTAACGGGCGTTGCAGCAAGAGCAGACAAAAGACAAACAGGACTGCAATCGTGCACAGCATAGTGGTGAAGGTGTCGCTACTTAATAATGCTGCACCAAGGAGTGGGCCAGATGCCACCCCTATGCTGGATACCACAGCTGCAACGGATGAGAGCTGCCCTGAGCTATCCTGCTCAGCGATGAGGGCGAGCAGGTAGGCATGCACCGCGGGCCAGGCAAAAAACAGCAGTGCCAGAGCCAGCATATAGACGAGGTCAAAATGTGCATAAATGAGCAGTAAGGCGGCCATGACACAGAGCAAAATGCTGCCGCATAAATACAGAGTGCGGTGCGTCCGGCCGGGTCTCATAATGGGTAACAATGCGCCTGCCAGTCCCAGCAAACCAGTCAGAGCAATGATTTGGCTGATCTGGGGTTGAGGCAGGCCTGCGCGCTGGCCTATCTGGCCCGCAAACGCCCATATTCCGCTCGCTGCAACCAGATAGAGCAGCATCGCCAGCAGCAACCGGGTGCTTTTGGCTGTTAAACGCAGACGTTTTGAATGCTGTTTTGGGCTTTGTGCCGCTGGCAAGGCTGGCAGCAAGGGCAAAAAAAACAAAGCGATAAAAACCAGTGCAGCCATGATATAGAAAACGGCGTAGCCACCGAGCAGGCGCTCAAGTGCAGGCACAGCATAGATCACCACAGAGCCGATACTGAACTGAATAAACAGCAAGGTGCCGAAGGCTCTGTCCGGGTTAGTTAAACGCGCGAGGATGGCAAATGATATACCGACACTAAAGCCACCCAGTACCCCGGCGATAAATCTCCAAGTCAGCAAACCTGTGTAAGTGCTCCATGCTGATGTACTAAGCTCCATAGCGCCTAATGCGATGAAGGTGAACAGTAGAGCGGGTTTCCAGGCAATATGGCGAACCACAAAAATGGCGCAGATACTGCCCACTAATGCGCCATAACCATTGCTGGCCACCAGAGTACCGGCTTGTTGCGCGGAAAAGCCAATCCGGCCTGCCAGCGCATCCACAACGGCGGGTAAAAAGTTGAGATAGGCCAGTCCGGCCATGGCAACGAATGCCAGGCAAAAATAACGTATCCCTGAGTTTTCAGCATGGTTTGCAGTGTGCTGTAACATAGTGTGTCGTCTCCTGAGTCACTTTGTCATCACTCTAAGAGGTTCCGAGAGACGGAAAAACCAGCGATTTTGCCATTTAGTCGTGAATACTATTCATGAATAATTGCTGATATAGTGAAAATATCGACGATGTTTACCCAACACACAGGACTGACTATCATGGATAAACTGAGATCACTGACACTGTTTCTGGCAACCTGTGAGGAACAAAGCTTTGCGGCAGCGGCGCGAGTCTGTAATACCGACCCATCCACCATTAGTAAAGCCGTGAGCCGGCTCGAAGCTGAGCTGGGTGTGACCCTGTTTCAGCGCTCTACCCGACAATTGAAGATCACCTCTGCCGGGCGGCATTACGCGCAAACTGTGCGCTCAAGTATCCAGGCATTGAGCAGCTGTGAAGAAGAACTCAGGCAGCACAATGATGCGCCAAAAGGACGGCTGCGGGTCAACAGTGCTGTTTGCTATGGCCATTTGTATTTGCGTCCCTTGCTTAAAACGTTTTGTCAGCGCTACCCGGAGATCACACTGGAGCTATCCCTGGATGACATGCATGTGGATATCATTGAACAGGACATTGATGTGGCATTGCGTACTGGTTACGTTAAGGACAGTCGCCTGGTTGCACGTTGCCTGAGCCCGATGGACTTTGTGGTCTGTGCGTCACCTGCGTATCTTGAGCAATATGGCACACCAGCTAATTATTCTGAGTTTACAGAGCACGCCTGGATCGGTTTTAAAATCAAAGAAACACAGCAGCTGCAACCGGTTTTTCTGCCAGACGCACATGGTGATTATCAGCTTTGTGAACTAGAACGTACGCATATCACCGATGACGGAGAAGCCATGGCACAGTTGTGTGCCGATGGTTTTGGATTTGCCCAGTTGCCGCACTTTCTGGCTAAGGCGGGACTGGAAAGTGGGTCTTTGGTAACGCTCTACCCCGCGTTCAGGGCACCTATGCCAGACAGCGGGGTGTTTGCTATTTATCCAAAACGAGAATACCTGCCTGCCAGAGTCCGGGTTTTCCTGGATTTTTTGGTTGCTGCTTTAGAAGCGCAACAAGAAACACCTACCCGTACCTGGGCAGAGCATTGGCCGTCGCGCGTCCAGTTTGACTGATCAGCTAAACAGGGGCGCACAGCTGCCCTGTGAGCGGATCTGTTGAAGCTGTGTGCTTAAATGAGTGTGCATACTCTCAAAGGCAAAGTTGCCCATACTGATCCGTTTAACCCCAAGGCCGGCAAGCGTGTTAATGTCTGATAATCCGGGCATTGCCATCACATTCAAAGGTAGTGAACAGGCGTTTGTTATGGCCAGAATGTCCGCGTGTCCGGTAATACAGGGCAGGAACAAGCCATCGGCGCCCGCTTGCTGATATTGTTGGGCCCGACGCAGTGCTTCCTCGCGGGCGTTGTCGAGATCCAGTAAAAAAGCATCACAGCGCACATTGATAAACATGTCGGTCTGTTGTGTCGCTAAGTGATGGCGTACGGCTTTTAAACGTGCTGCAAATTCATCGCTATCAGTCAGCGTGCGCGTTGCATTGATGACCACACTGTCTTCGAAATTAATGCCCACCACGCCCAGCTCCGCCAGTTTTTCAATAAATTGTGCAATTTGTTGTGGGTCGCGACTGTAACCGGCCTCGATATCAACACTCAGGGGCAAGTCGGTCGCTTTGCTGATCCGAGTCACCATAAACAGTAGCTCCTCAAAAGCCATTTGTTCACCGTCCTCGTATCCCAGTACGCTGGCCACCGCCGCGCTGGAAGTACCCAGTGCCTGATATCCTGCTTGCTGCGCTGCTTTGGCGCTGGCCGCGTCCCACACATTAGCCAGTAAAAACGGGGTTGTTTGTTGATGGAGTTGTTTGAATGCTTGCATCTTGTCTCGCTAATTAGGTTGTTGTTTACGGACCTCATAGTGCGGATATAGGCGCTTAAAGACCAACGATAAAAATCGACTTGTACTATAAGCTCTGCTTATAATACGGCTTTTCATGAAGCCGGAATTACCTCAGTCGTGTTTAAAAATATCAATTTGCTGGTGACGTTTGAGTGCGCGGCAAGACACCAGAGTTATAGCCTGGCTGCGGCTGAACTGTGTATTTCACAGGCTGCGGTCAGCCAGCAAATGCGCTTGCTGGAGCAACAGCTGGGGCAGCGATTGTTTGTCAGAGCCGGGCGTAATATGCAGCTAACCCGTGCGGGTGAAACTTTGCTGGAGCACACCGGACCTGCCTTAACTAGGATAGGTCAGGGCATAAACTGCCTGCGTCAGGAGGAGCTGGCGGGAGAGCTCAGCATCAGCTCTACCCAGGCATTTAATACCCTGTGGCTGATGCCCAGGTTGCAGGAATTCGCGAATTTGTATCCGCAGATCCGCATTCGCCTGCACTCATCTGCCAGCTTTGAAGATTTACAACACGCCCGCATTGACCTGGCGATCCGCTTTGGCACACAGGTCGAACAGCACACCCCAAGCGCGCTGGCCTGCGAGTATTTTGGTGCTTCACCGGTATTGCCGATATGCTCGGCAAAGCTAACACAGTCATTACCACTCAATACGCCGGCCGATCTGCTGGCGACCTGGCTGGTATCTTTGGCGCAGCCCGGCGCATACGACTGGCCAAGCTGGTTTGAGGCGCAACAGGTAACGGGGTATGTCGACCACCCTCACTGGACTTATGTAGACAGCACGGATATGGCACTCAGCGCAGTGGCCAGCGGTCATGGCGTGACTCTGGCGGTGCCCTACTTATGTCGTCGCCAGCTCGACAGTGGCGAACTGGTTATTCCATTCAAACTGCCCCACCCAAACCCGGTGAAGCGCTATCTGGTGTACGACCCTAATTCGGCTCGCCTGGCCCGTTTACAGGCATTTATGACCTGGTTAAAAGCGCAGGACATATAGCGTTATATGTTCTGTGCTGACATCATGCTCAGGCTTGATGTAAAACAAAGTTGATTTAATTCCTCATCCTTTTGTTTATAAATTGTGCTTTTTGTTGTTACAGTACCGCCTGTACAGTTTTTAAACACGGTTGTAATTGACCTTTAAAAACAATTGAACAGAGGAAAGGATGAAAAGGAAGCTTATTTCGTCGCTCACTATGTTGTTGTCGGTGACTATACTCACACCACTTCAGGCGCAGGAGGATAGCGTTCTCACCGCTGCCAGTCATTATAGTGCTTATATTTTTAGCGATTTTACTGCGGGGAGCGGACATGCCGAAGGTGGCCTGGCCGTGGGGGGAGATCTATCACTGAATGGCTATGGTCTGGCGACACATGCAGCCACGCTGACAGCGGGTTATGGGCTGTTGGTTGAAGGCAATGCCACTTTTGATAATGGCCGCCTTTACCACGGCCAGGTGAGAGTAGCTGGTGAAGTCAACTTTGCCTATCCCGTGTTGTCTGGATTACCAGCCGGAACAGAGATTGAAAATCAGCCTCTGGATACATCAATTATTGATAGTAAGCCTCATTTTCAGGCTGTCTCTACGCAACTTAGTGAGGCTACAGCGAATGGAACAGTGGAGTTTAAGTGGGGTGGCTTGTACCTAAAAGGAGATTGTCACAGTGACACCCAGGTGTTTACTCTGAATGGCAGTCAAACCAATGTAGCTCACACCTTTGATGTCCAGTGTATTCCAGATAACGCGACGGTTATTTTTAATATTTCTGATGACAACGTTGTCTTTAAGAATAAAAGTCTGGCGACTTTGTTGCCACACAGGTCGAGAACGATTTTTAATTTTTATCAGGCTACAGCGCTGAGTATCGCCGGGGTTAGTATTGAAGGTGTTGTGCTGGCACCAAATGCCGACATAGACGCGCCACACGGCGATGCGCAGGCAACCGTCATCGCCAACAGCTGGCACGGGTCTATGCACTTGGGTAGTGTGCGTTTTCAGGGGGATTTATCAGACCTGGTCAGCTTTAACAAAGCCCCTATTATCGTCTCAGACCCTAATATCTCGGTACAATGGCCGGACACTTATCGCTATGCGGTCGTCGCGCAAGATGCTGATCGGGATCCTATTTCTTATCAATTGGAGTCAGCACCACAGGGGGCGCAAATCAATGAATGGACAGGTTTGATCCGCTGGGAGACTGAGCAGGTCACACCAGGGCATTATTCATTTACTGTGGGAGCCGCAGATGACAAAGCGGCTTTCGATGTTCAGTCGTTCGTTGTTACGGTTAACGCTCCGGACAACTATGCTCCCGTGATCACTTCGGTGCCACCTACACTGGCTGATATTAATACACGTTATGAATATCCGGTAATGGCGACCGATGCCGACGGAGACACGTTGAGCTATCGACTCATACAGGCTCCTGTGGGTATGCAAATTAATGCACAAAGTGGTGAAATAACTTGGCCGGTCGGGGCTGCGCAAACTGGGACTCATCTGATAGTAGTGCGGGTGACTGACGGACAGGCCAGTGATACTCAAAGCTTTAATATTCAAGTGAGCGCACCAGGCAACCAGGCACCGATGATCACTTCAGTACCCATAACCGAGGCGGTATTAGGTGTCCACTATCAATATGCCGTGATAGCTCAGGACCCTGATCAGGATCCTATCAGGTTTGAACTGATTGATGGCCCTGAAGGAATGCAGATCCATCCCCAGACCGGGCTGCTGGATTGGGTAGGCGAGCAGTCTCAACTTGGAGAACATTCGGTTACTGTCCAGGTAACGGACTTAGCGGGGCTTAGTGGCATTCAGCAATTCATTGTCCGACTTACTACTCAGGGCAATCGAGCACCTGAGATTACATCACAAGCCGTTGAACTGGTTGATGAGTTTCAAGATTACCACTATCCGGTCAGTGCTACGGACGACCGGGACCAGCAGCTGAGCTATGTTTTAACTCAATCGCCAACGGGGATGAGTATCGACCCAAACAACGGACTGGTAGCCTGGCCTGCGCCTGAGTTATTGCCACAAGGGCGTTTAGCTGACAATCCCTATTGCCGCATAGTCCAGGATAAAACAACGCGTGTCAGTGGAGCCGCCGACATTTTCTTGGTTGTTGATGAGTCAGGGTCTATGAGTGGTGAGCATCGTTGGATGGATGACCTTGTGCCCGCACTAGAAGCAGGTTTACGCGATGTGGGCGTTGGCAATGCGTATAGTAATTTGTATGGTTTGGTCGGCTATGAAGCTCGTCCTTCGTACAAAACCTATCTGGAGCAGTATGTGGTTGAGGCGGATAGTTTTACCGAATTGTCGCGTCAATTGCGTTTATATGGTGGTACGGAAGATGGATATCGGGCTATGTCCGAGACCCTCGATACGTATCCTTTACGTGATGAAACCGCACATAACTTGATTTTGGTCACTGATGAAGATCGGGATAATACGCTTGCGCTGGACATAAATGGTATGTTGACCCGTCTTCGAGAGTCAAACGTGATTTTAAATGCAGTGGTCAACGCGACGTTTCAATGCGGTGACGGCACGTCTGCAATTGGTATTGCCGCCAATGGTGTGGGATATGTTGCCGATGGGCAGGGAGATTACTACACCTGTGAAAATGCCACCGCAATCTCCGGTTATGGCACGACGGTAAGTGACTATGTTGATCTGGCTATTCTAACAGGCGGTGCAGCCTGGGATCTCAATTTTTTGCGCGCTGGTGGCTTGCGGGCCTCGTCATTCTCGAAGGCATTGGTGGATATCAAAGTCAAAGAAATCGTTGATCAGCTACCACCGATCCTACAGTCTGATTTGCAGCCTAACTTACTATCGGTGAAGCAAAACCCATCAGGCGCTTTAACGCTAAACGTAACGCTTAGAAACCGGGGGTTAACAGCCAGTTTAGATGATGCTGTGGTTGCTTTTTACAGCAATGATCAGTTACTCGGTCAGGTGTCTCCCGGGGTAGTCGAAGTCGGAGCAATGACTTCGGTGCAGTTAAGCGATCTGGCACCACAAGCCATTAATGGCAAAGTGCGTGTGGTGGTGGCAACGGCCAGTGATGAATGTGTCAGCAACAATAACCTGCTGGAGGCGCATGTGGCGCAGGTTACGGTTGCCGACAGTGAAGGCCTGACCGATAGTCAGTGGTTTGCTGTAAATGTTCAGGACATTAATGCTGCACCAGAAATCGCACAAGTCGCACCGGTCACGCTGGAAGTCGGTGAGCGCTATAGCCAAACATTAGCAGTGAGTGATCCAGATTTAGGTGAAGGTTTGCTGTTTAGCTTAGTGAATAAGCCACAGGCGATGGAAATCAACCCTTCCAGTGGGGTGATCACCTGGCGACCTGGTCAGGCTGATGTAGGCCCGCACCTTATTGAGGCGGCGATAGAGGATCTCGCGGGGGAGGTTGTGACCACTCAATTTGAAGTAACCGTACTTGATTTCTTGCGCGCGCCAATTATCAGCAGTACACCTGTCAGGGATGCACAAGTAGGTGCCAGTTACTACTATCAGGTTGTCGCTGGCAGTGATCGTGGCGCAGCGCTGACGTACAAGCTGGCACTTGCACCCGAAGGAATGACGATTGATGCGCAAACGGGAGAGGTGGTCTGGCGTCCGGATATGGCCAGTACTGAGGCCGGGCATGAAGTGATCATCGAAGTGATTGACGATAAGAATCTGGCTGCCATTCAGTCATTCAATCTGGTAGTCAGAAGCACCGGTGTGGCGCCAGAGTTCACGTCTGTTCCGTCTACCTTTATGGCACTTGGCGATACCTTTAGCTATCAGATACAAGTGAGTACATCAGATGGGATGCCAGCTACATTGGCGCTGATAAGCGCGCCACAGGAAATGGTTCTGAATGTCCAAACCAGTACAGTGAGCTGGACACCGATACAGCCTGGCGTTTACGCCGTTGCGATAGCTGCAACCAGTGAAGGTGGCGTGACCACTGTACAAGCATTTGAACTTCAGGTCTCTGAAAGCATCAACCAACCTCCGGTGATTACTAGCTCAGCTCAGTTTGTGGGTGCCGACGATGGAAGCTTACAGTATCAGGTAGAGGCTTCAGATCCGGAAGGGAGTGCCCTCACCTACCAACTGGCTGAGGCACCTGAAGGTATGACTGTAGGACCTCAGGGATTGTTGGTGTGGCCACAAAGTGCGCAAATCGATGGGTTGCATACCGTACGCGTGCGGGCAATTGACGAGCTGGGGATCTTTGCTGAACAACATTTTACCTTTAGTTACTATCCGTCTAATCAGGCGCCAGGGTTTACCAGTACGCCAGTTGGTATTGCGGCTGTGGATGTTTTGTACAGTTATAAACTCAGCGCTACAGACCCGGACGGTGACCCCATTTACTTTTCGTTGCTAAGTGCGCCCGAAGGGGCTGTATTAGATGCAAACAATGAGCTGCTCTGGACACCGGATGCCGCATCACTGGGCAGCCAGCAATTTGAGATACTTGCAGAGGATGCACTTGGTGCAGGCGTTACACAGCGATTTTCTGTGTTAGTCAGAGCGCTGGCCAATAACCATCCGCCAGTGATCCATACATCGCCAGATTTTAGTGCCTTTGTCGGGCAAACTTATCTGTATCAGATCGGTGCCACCGATGAAGACGGTCACCAGCTTCTGTATCGCTTAGGAGACGTGCCTCAGGGCGTTACTCTGACTGCTCAGGGCTTGCTCAGCTGGACGCCAACTTTGGCTCAGGCTGGCGCACAAAGCATTACCGTCAGAGTGATTGATGAGTATGGGGCCTATGTACAGCAGCAGTTCAATGTGTCCGTCAATGCGGGCGATAAGCCGGCATTTACCAGCCAGCCAGTGTTGAGTGGCTATTCTGGTTTGGATTACCTTTATCTTCTTAGTGCACAGGATTTGGATGGTGACTCCTTAACTTTTGAGTTACTTGATGGACCGGCCGGTATGCAGCTGGATCCACAAAACCAGCTCACCTGGCAACCTGATGTTGCGGATTTAGGTGTTCATACAGTGCAAGTCCGGGTATCAGATCCTGTGGGTAACCATTCCGAGCAGCAATTTAACCTGACCATCCGGTATCAGGGGGACAGTCAACCGCCGGTGATCACCAGTGAGCCACCGGGAAGGGCAAAAACGGATGAAGTGTACCGATACACTTTGACGGCGCAAGACCCAGATGGCGATAGCCTGATTTATCAATTGCAAAGCGCACCGCAAGGTATGGCTGTTGATGCGTTGGGGGTTATTACCTGGCAGCCGCAGACCACACAGGTCGGGATCCACAGTGTGACGGTAAGCGTGCGTGATATTACCGGCCAGTCTGTTTCACAGCAGTTTAATATCGCGGTGACGGCACCAGGGCCGTTCAATCGCCGCAAGTGTCGTTAACAGGGAAAAGATTATGACAAACCATACAATACAGCTAGACAATATACGAGCACAGAGGCGTATTCTGGCGCTGATCACCTATGGCCTGGTGCTGTGCATGCTATTTGTGTTTTATTCACCTTCGGCATTGGCGATGCGCCATGCCATGGGGCAGCAGGACCACGAGGTAGCATATACCGATCAGCTCATGACGCAGCTCGAGGTGCTTAAAGACAACACGGAAAAAGCGCTTTATTACGTGAACAAGTATGCCGATAAGCCCGCTCAGCGAGCGCAGGCGCTGACCATATATCGCCAGTCGCTGAAGGCGATGCGAGCACAGCTGAGCACATTGGCCGCGCTCAGTCACAAAGAGATCCACGAGCAACTGGCTGAGGCAATGGCTGAGCAGGATCAGACTGCAATGACATTGAACAAGCGGATTTTGGCCGCCTATGAGGCACACTGGCCGGTGATTGCCGACAACCTCAAGCGTCAGACCCAGACGGAGCGTGCAAACCTCGCGGATGCACAGGCATTGGAGAGGTACCTGAGTAATATTCAGTTTGGTCGTTCGCACCATCAATACGACAATGACCAGCTTCCCTTTGGCCCTTTGCCAAACGTTGCACACCGTCCGGCAGACAGTATCCAGGCACTGCAAGCGAGGTTAGGCATTGCACCTCAGAGCCTGGCAATGTCTGCATTGCAGCGGGCTGAGTCTCAGGACCTCAGTGCCTATCTGGCATTGAATGTGGATACCGCACGTACGGCTGAGCTTGAACAGCTGGCAGCAAGCCTGAACTCTGATCCCGTGCAAATCTACCAATATGTATACAACCACATTGAATATGTCCCGGCTTTTGGTTCCATTCAGGGGGCGGACTATACGCGTCAGACCCAGCGAGGCAATGCGTTTGATCAGGCCAGTCTGATGATATCGCTGCTGCGCCTGTCGGGTGTGCCTGCCCGTTATGTATATGGCTCTGTCGAGGTAGATCCGGAACAGGTGAAAAACTGGGTAGGCGGTGTGGCGGTTATTGAAGCCGCACAAAACCTGCTCGGGCAAGGCGGTGTCCCTAATGTGATTATTAAAGGTGCCGAAGACTCTGTGGTTTCCTACGGTCTCGAACACGTTTGGGTGGAGTTTTACCAAGATGGTCAGTGGCATGCGGCGGATCCGAGTTTTAAGCAGTATGAGTATAGTGAGGGCGTGGATTTAAAGGCTGCACTACAGTTGGATGGGCGCAGCCTGACAGACTCGTTACTGGATGGGGCTGAGCAGAATGAGATTGAAGGTTGGGTTAAACACCTAAACCGGGGAGGGCTTGAGTCAAAGTTGCAAAGCGCAAAGTTACAATTGGAAAATGTCTTAGAACAGTCTTTTCCCGGTGCTACTGTTCAGGAGGTGTTGGGGGAAAAAGTAATACTTCAGCAAAATGGAGTGGTATTACCCACTCTGCCCTACCATACTATTCGGGCCAGTCAGGCATTAAAACACATTCCTGATAACTTACGTCACAAGTTCAAGTATGAGTTGCAATCGGGTGCTTCTGGCCTGCCTCAAACTCATATTAGGCTGGAGAAAAGTTTACCTGAGATTCTGGGCTATCAAACAGCACTGTCCTTTACCCCGGCAACAAGAGCGGACAGTGAGGTCTTAAGAAACTACTTGCCCTCAGATTTGAGTGATGTGTCACAATTACCAAAGACATTTCCTTATGGATTAGCGAACGTTAAAGCTGAAATTAGTATTTCTGGCAATACAGTTGTATCCGGGGGCAATTTTGCAATTGGCGATGAATTGCAGGCATCTATGGGTTTTTGGAGCCCCCGATTTGGCTGGGAATTGAGTGCCAGTCCCCTCATTGCGGGTGAATACCATGGGATTGGTATAGATGCGCATGGTGTTAGCAGAGAAATAATGGGAGATGTGAAAAATCAGTTCATACGCTTAAAAGAGCGACTGGAAAGTGGGCAGACGAGTAATATCTCTCGTCACGAGGCCGTAGGCAGTTTTCTCCAGGCTGGGATTTATACCTATTTTGCTAGCACACAAGCACAAAACGTCATCGCTAGCGTAGTAGATGAGATGGTGACTTATCGTCAGCCAAGTTATGGCACATTTTCAACCAATTTATCTGTGAGTTACCGGTTTGGAGTTCCTTTTCGTGTTGAACCAATTGGTTTTACGATGGATGTAGATCAATTGAGCAACAACACCGAATCCAGTACTAATTGCTGGGATACATGGCATACTTTTAATAAGCATATCGGTGGTATTTCTTCTTATCTGGAAAATCGTATTCCGGAAATTTTATTGACCAAGGGAGGAAATACTGGACAAGGTGTCAGTGCAATTGCTGCGTTAAACATCGCTTCCAATTTAGGACAAAAGATCTATACCCTGACCCAGTCCAACCTGGATTCTTTACAACAAGTGACAATTGATAGTCAGGCAAGGAGTGAAATTCTCATCGCTGTTCAGGCAGGAAAAACAGTGCTATTGCATGAGCGTCCTGTTCAGGTTGGCACATGGCATGGTTCTGGGTATGTGATTTATGATCTGGATTCTGGGGCTGGGGCGTATAAAATTTCTGGGGGGGCCAACGGGGGCTTCTTATCTGATGATGCGGCGGGAACTTTAACGTGGTTAGGATTTGTAGCTGGCGCGATCAGTACGGTAGCACTGAGCTTTTTGTTCTATGTGGCAGCAATAATTACGGTATTGCTCCTAGTCGACTTGCTCCTTGATTACCGGGCCATAGATCATCGTTGTGCCGGTTTAGGTGGCTTGATAATGCTTGCGGTGGGCGTTTCAATTGCTGGAATATTTGCTGCCCCTTTGATGGGGATCGTGTTGATGTATACTGGGCTTTTAGCTGGTAATGCACCGTTGACGGTAGCAATTAGCTCAATTTGTAGAAACTAGCTGGAGCGTGAGAGTGGCTGCACTGGATATATTCATTACCCTGATCCAACTGATATTTCTGTTGTCGGTCAGCGTTGCTTTACTGCTGGGTAAGGTTTTTATGAAAGGCCGCTGGATCTATCGCAGCGAGGGTTGGGAATACTGGGCGGCGACACTCACCCAGTTGTTTGCTCTAGGCCTGCTGCTGTATTTCTTTGGCTTACTGATACCATGAGGGAGCTGTCTGGCAGTATGAGTATCACACAGCGCCTGTTACTGGCAGTACTGGCTGTACTTTGGTTGCTGCTCCTGAAGGAAGTGTTGCTGGATGAATTCAGCGCTTATATCACGGCCTTGCAATGTAAAGAGGTGGACAGAGGCTGGCGGGTCGCAGTGTTACTTAGCACTGCATTTGTTTTTGCTGCGCTGTGCATATCGGGTTGTCTGGGTATCGTTTATTTTAAGTATACCAAAGCCAGGTGTGTATCTGTGGCCCTCGTCATAACCCTGTGTTGTGGTGTACTGGCAAGCGGCGCGGGGGTTTGGGGTATCATGTTATTACCTTGTTAAACCAGGCGAATATATCGCTGATATACAGAGGGAGAAAGTCAATGGAGATCCCCAGGAGAAAAACAATTGCTTCTGGAGCCTCTTTTGAATCTAGAAATGCATGCTATGTATGGGAATCTTTTTGACTGTCAGCTCTGATACCGGCTAGCAGTTCACAAGTGAGGTATGGATGCGTATAAATAGTTTAAAGTTCACTTGTGCCACCATCTGGCTTGCAGGGTTTTATCTGTCGTTTGATACGCTCCATATCAAACAAGACAACCACTGGTTAAGTGGCTTTTTGTTGATGTTGGCGGGTATCGCGATTTATATCGGGCTGGGTTTAAGGCATTTATCCTATCGCTCACTCAGACTGAATCTGTTTTTGCTTCTGAGCTTTTTGGTTTCTATATTGATGCCTGATCAGCTAAATACATTCAGAAACAACTATTTACTAGAGCATCAAGCTCAGGAGGCAGAGGTTTATACCTCGGTACCAGCAAATACCTGTAATGATCGTGGATTTTGTAAACCAAGGTGCCTGGTTTCGTTTGAAGCGGAGGGCCAAATAGCGAAAAACTATTTTAAGCCCGAGGTTTGTGATACGCCTTTGCGTGTCATTTATGCACGCTCCCGGCCTGATGTATTTATCGTTACAGCAAAGTAGAGACGTTTTATCACTCTGTCAGATAACAGGCTGGTTTATAAGATCTTTGCATAGCTAAGTCATTTTTATCTGGGTTGCGAGGTGCTGGGCTTAGTGCTATTTGCCGAAAAAGGAATGTGACTCAGGCATTGGATATGTTTATTACCCTGATCCAGTTCGCCTTTGTATTGTCGGTCAGGGTTGTCTTGTTGCTTGATAAAGTATTTTTGGGGTCGCTTTATGGCGTTAAAAACGCATGCTGATATTTGGGGCGTAGCGATTGGGTTTCAGATTGGCTTTGTCACTTTGAGCATCTACTAAATGGCCATGCAACGTGGTATTGCTGTCGTGCTCAATTTGGTCACTTTGCTGGCCTTGTATGGTTTTACCTTTGAGTCGTCACCTCCGTTTGTATCTTTGTTGCTTGCCTTTGCTGGCGCAGAAGTCATACATCATGTTTGTAATGGCACCAGCTTAGGCGTACGTTGCTACAAAGCTTGTCTGCATTGCTTGTGTGCGACTTATCTGTATGTGTTGTACCGTGAACCAGATGCTATCACACTGATGTGCCTTGGTTGGTTCTTATGCCTGCACCTTTGTCGCGCAAAGTATACTATCAAGTAAAGTGGCCCCATCGGTTTTTCGTACGATGCATTGTAACCTTTTTATCTTTTCAACTAATTCAATGGGCTAGTTGTTTTTTGAAGCGCCTTGGGATGGTGTGCAAGTTACGTTCTTCTTGATATTTCTATAAACATGGAAATATTGGTTGATCTAACTTTATATTTCCATAATACTGGAAATATAAAGTTAGATCAGGAGAGATGTATGTCACCAGAAATGCAGGTCATGCTTGAAGAAGCGGCCGATATGTTTGTGTTCCTTGCGTTGGAGTTAACCGTGTTATTTCTCGTTGTAAGTTATTTGGTAGGGGTACTACAGGAATACATTACGCCCGAAAAGGTGAGGGAAAATCTGAGTGCCCGCAAAGGCAAGGGTTATATGATAGCGGCATTGTTGGGTGCTATTACGCCGTTTTGTTCCTGCTCAACGATCCCTTTCCTGAAAGGACTATTGCAGGCACGTGCCGGGTTTGGGCCAGTTACCGTCTTCTTGTTTTCCAGCCCTTTGCTGAACCCCATTGTTATTGGCTTATTGATTGTCACCTTTGGACTGGATGTTGCGATATTTTACTTTTCGGTTGCTTTGATCACGTCAGTGGTGTCTGGCTACTTGCTGGAACGACTGGGGTTTGAGCGTTATGTCCGGGACGAAGCCTACCTGGCTGCGGTCAGTCAGTCGACCTGCAAGGTTGGCCAGACGAGCAAAGAGACGCCGCTTAACTCGGAAAATCGCCAATGTGGAGGTGAGAAAAACCCTGCTACAGACTTAAAGCTGGCAGAAAATCGCTGGTTGCGAATTTGGCGAACAACCTGGAAAGACTTTCTCGCTACCCTGCCCTATTTACTGCTTGGTATCACCATAGGGTCATTTATATACGGCTTCGTGCCGACAGAGCTCATTGTTGACTATGCCGGTGAAAACAAATGGTATGCCATTCCACTTGCTGCAATTATTGGTATTCCTCTGTATATCCGTGCTTCTGCGGTGATCCCTCTGAGTGCCGGTTTAGTGCAAAAAGGGATGGCTCTGGGGTCGGTGATGGCCCTAATCATTGGCAGTGCCGGTGCCAGCTTGACGGAAGTCATCCTGCTTAAGTCCATTTTCAGGACGCAGATGATCCTGGCATTCCTGAGTGTGGTACTCGGCATGGCGATGTCAGCCGGATACTTATACACCCTTATTTTTTAACTGCTTATTTATCTTGTACAGGCTGTCGACCAAACCGACGGCCTGAGTTTAGATACGATTAATCAAGAGGTAATCTGATATGAAACCAATCGAAGAGGTCATTATTATCGGTGCCGGCCCCATCGGTCTGGCAGCGGCTGCACGACTGGTGGAAAAGGGGATACGTCCCACCGTTATTGAAAAAGGTCACACCGTCGGGGCAGCAATACTCAAATGGGGACATGTGAGCCTGTTTACGCCCTGGTCTTATATGGTGGATGAGGCTGTTGCGAACCTGCTTACTCGGCATGGCTGGTCCGGCGTAGATGCCAATGTTACTCCTACAGGCCGGCAAGTCGTTGAGCAATATCTGCAACCTGCGGCCGAGCTACCAGAACTGGCTGAGCATATTCGCTATAGCACAGAGGTCTTTGGCGTGTCTAAAGCGGGGATCAGTAAGCATACAACGCTGGGTCGTGACAGTGCACGTTTCGTTGTGCATTGCCGAAATGAACAAGGGATCCAGGTACTGCACAGTGATGCTGTGATTGATGCTTCCGGTACCTGGTCGACCCCAAATCCGTTGGGGCTGGACGGCTTGCCTGTACCTGGTGAGCTGGCCAATCAGGAAAGTGTTTATTATGGTATCCCGGATATTCTGGGCACTCAGCGCAATGGCTTCGCAAGAAAACGCACCTTGGTGGTGGGAGCCGGTCATTCGGCAATGAATATCGTACTGGATTTGCTGCGACTGCAGACGGTGGCGTCCGGTACCGAGGTGATCTGGGGGTTGCGCAAAGACAATATCGATAAGCTGCTGGGTAAAGGTATTAACGACAAAGTGCCAGCGCGCAGACAGCTCGGACTGGCGGCCAAAGAAGCCATGGAACATGGTGCGCTAAAGCTGGTTTCCCAATTAGACATTAAAGAGCTCACCCGTACAGAGCATGGGTTAGATATCAGCGCCCTGGCAGCCGGAACGCATATTAAGATGCAGGTTGATAATATCATCGTAGCGACTGGTTTCAGCCCCGATCTGGAGATGCTGCGGGAGCTAAGGCTGGACTTGGACCATATCGTTGAAGCGCCGTCGCGGCTGGCCCCACTGATTGATCCCAACCTGCATAGCTGTGGCTCGGTGCGCACACACGGAGTAGATGAGTTGTCTCATCATGATAGGCATTTTTACATTGTGGGCATGAAATCCTACGGACGCGCTCCTACTTTCTTAATGCTGACCGGCTATGAGCAAGTTCGCTCTATTGTTGAGTCTTTAGCGGGCAATGATGTTGCTGCTCGCTCATCTCAGCTGAGATTTCCCGGTGCACCTGAGACGCAACAAGGCGCGTGTTGCAGCTAGAGCGATCCGCCCTGAGCATCATCGCATGCACTATTACAGCTGGGTTCGTCTGGCTGGTTAACACAACATTCTTCCTGCAAGAAGTCAATCAGTCCTATCAGTGCATCATATTGAGGCACGCAGTAAAGTGTACGGCTTTCTCGTCGTTGCCTGACCAGCCCTACTTTTACCAGCCGATTAATGTGATGCGATAAAGTAGAACCCGGCACATTTAAAGCCGCCTGTATTTCTCCAACGGGTACGCCATGTGTGCCCCCTTTCACTAAATATCGGAAAATACTTAATCGGGTGGTGTGTCCCAGTTCAGCGAGTTTATCTGCCGCAGATGCCAGTTCCATATCTTACTCCTCATTCATATAATTCCATAGTACTGGAAATATATGAATGAGGCAAAACGGAGCAGTTTGTGCTCACTTTAACTGTCTTGATACTCAGCTAAACCGATTGAATAATGCTATCTGAACACCAATTTATCGTCGAGCATACCTTATGTGAATGACGTACTCAATGTTGAACTGTAAACCCCCTTTACAGCCGTGTTGCCAATCATAATAGAGCCGTTATGGAGGAGTATATAAGGCCTGCTTTCAGCCGCAGGTACCAGATAAGAATGGTTTCCAAGGCTAGCAACTGTATCAAACTTATAGTACCCGCAGGAACAATACAGCTCCAGGGCAATTATCAGTCAAACGTTGACAATATTTCAATCTGTAACCAAATTATTGTCTGTACGTATAGGTCCACACTGATCTGCATTTGTTCTGTCGTTTCAGCAAAGGTTTCTTATAGTGGTCAAGTCCAGTGTATTCAGCAGTTTGATAATGGTGAGCGGCCTGTCAATCTTCACTATGCTAATCTGATGTGGCAGAGCCTGCATCCTTCAACGCAGCTCAAGGGGGCAGGCATAGAGCTGGAAAATTTATGGCAGCAAGGCCCGCTGGCTGGTGTATTGGTGAAGTTGCCTGCCAATATCGAGGTGCAACTGTTCAGCACTGGCAGCGAATTTAAAGCGGTGGTTATTCGCGGTGTGCTGAATTTTTTGCAGGCAAAAACACAGCAATACTAGGTGTTACAACCTGGCGATTATCTGGCTGCCAAGGAGCCGGTGCGTATAATGCTTAGTGCAGATGAACCTGCCCTGCTTTACGTGAGAACAAACGCGCCAATTAAGCTCGCGCGAAAATAGCCTTGCACATCATAAAAACCGCCCGGTATTGAACCGGGCGCGTTATGTTAAGCCGGGTTAATTTCTGCTGCAATCACTGAAATCTCTACCAGTAATGCGTCTCTTGCCATAGCCGCTTCTACACAAGCGCGCGCAGGTGCGTGGCCTTCTGGTACCCAGGCATCCCATACTTCGTTCATCTCGCTAAAGTACTGCATGTCTTTAATATAAATAGTGGCAGACAAAATGTGTTCACGATTACTGCCTGCTTGCAGCAATAGCTCATCCACTTTCTCAAGCATAGTGGCGGTTTGCTCTTTAATGCCCTGCTCTGCATCTTTACAGACCTGGCCACATAAATAGATGGTGCCGTTGTGTTTAACGATGCGGCTCATGCGTTGTTTGGTTTCAATTCGTTGTATCACGGGGGATCCTTTCTGGAATAAATAGTGGAACAAAACTCGCTTGCGATCATGGTATCACTGCCTTCTCTGGTGCGTAACTACTTTTTCCTGTCAGCCTGCCTGAGCAGCACACTTACCATTACCGCGCGGGATCACCACGATACTTGATATTTTCGCAAAAAACCTGACCTCTTTACCCAGTAAAAACGAGGACTAATTCATGAGTATAAAATCAAAAATTGACTGTCCGCAATGCGGCATGCCTATTCACTTTGAATCCAGCTTACTGCAGGCGGGGCAAGCGTTTTGTTACGCGAATCCCAGCTGTGGCGTGACCATCTCACTGACTTCGACGTTTAATTAAGCGCCCGGACCGCATTCCATGCAATGCTGGACAATATCCGGACCAAATTTGAGCCTGGCATTGAGGTTTCTCAGCGCAGTACGCAGCCCCTCTTCAATGACCGGATGATAGAAAGGCATATCCAGCATCTGGGGCACTGTCATCTTATTTTGCACGGCCCAGGCCAGCAGATGCGCGATATGCTCAGCGGCAGGCCCGATAAACTCAGCGCCCAGGAACAAACCACTGCCCTGCTCTGCATACAGGTGCATATAACCCTTATTTTTTAGCATCACGCGGCTGCGGCCCTGGTTTTCAAAGCTCACTTCACCAATGGCAAAGCAGCCACATTTGCCATAGCGCTCGTTCAGTTGTTTAAAGCTCTCCCCCACCATCGCAATTTGCGGGTCGCTGAATACCGCTGCAATTGGTGCGCGGCGCAGGCCATTGCGCACATCCGGGAAGCGTCCGGCATTTTGACCGGCAATGGTGCCCTGATCGGCCGCTTCGTGCAGCAATGGGATCTGATTGCTGGCATCCCCGGCAATAAAGATATGGCTGTCGCCACATTGCATAGTGTGCGAGTCAGCCAGCGGCACACCGCGATCATCCAGCTCTATGCCGGTGTTTTCCAGGCCCAGCTTATCGACATTCGGTACTCTGCCCGTTGCTGCCAGCACATAATCAAATTGCTCTGTTTGTGGCTTGCCGTCGTGGTCAATGTAGGTCAGCTGTGCTTTATCGCCAACCTGCTTCATATCTGAGACTTTGGCATCGCTGTCGACATAAAATTCTTCGCCAAACACGGTATTGGCATAGTCCTGAATTTGCGGATCCGTCAGCGGCCCAATGTTGCCCCCGACGCCAAACAACTTCACCTTCACGCCCAGGCGATGCAGGGCTTGCCCCAGTTCCAGACCAATTACGCCAGGACCAAACACGGCCACAGACTCGGGTAAGTCCTGCCAGTCAAACACGTCATCATTGATGATCAAGCGCTCGCCAAAGGCTTGAAAAAAGCCCGGGATATTCGGTCTTGATCCGGTCGCGATAACAAAGCGTTTGGCGGTGATCACAGTATGGTCGTCAATCTGAACCCGATTGGCATCCAAAAAGCGTGCATACCCCTTGATCCTGTCTTGCTCTGGCAGTTCATCCACGGCTTCGAGCACAAAACCGACAAACCGGTCTCGCTCGCTGCGCACCCGGGCCATCACCGCTTTACCATCGATTTCGGGCGCTGTGGTATTAACCCCGAACTTGGGCGCTTCGCTGACGCTGTGTGCAGCTTCCGCCGCAGCAATCAACAACTTGCTGGGCATGCAGCCGACACGAGCACAGGTGGTACCATATGCACCGGCTTCGATCATTAACACTTTGTCAGTAGATTGCTTGGCATTTCGATAGGCGCTGAGCCCGGCTGTGCCCGCACCAATGACGACGACGTCAGTTTCAAGTTGTTTCATGTTTTACCTCTGAGCAAAGGGAGTTGAGGGGCTGTTAAGCCCCTTTACAGATGACTTTTTGAGTTCGTGTGGTTACTGCGCGAAGTAGGTCGCCAGGTCGTCTGAACCACCAATGTGTTTACCGCCAATGAATACCTGCGGAACAGTTTCACGACCAGACAGCGCTTTAAGACTGGTCAGGGTGGCTTGCTGACCTAACACCAATTCTTCATAAACCAGACCTTGTTCGTCCAGCTGGGCTTTCGCCTTGGCGCAGAAAGGACAGCCTGGTTTGGTGATGATCGACACTGGCTGCGGTTTTACCTGCTCCGGGTTGATGTATTCAAGCATGGTATCGGCATCAGATACTTCAAACGGGTCGCCCGGTACATCCGGCTCAATGAACATTTTTTCAATCACGCCGTCTTTGACCAGCATAGAGTAACGCCAGCTGCGTTTGCCAAAGCCCAACTCTTTTTTGTCTACTAACATGCCCATGCCTTCAGAAAACTCACCGTTTCCGTCCGGGATAAGCGTTACGTTTTCTGCTTCCTGATCTTTGGCCCAGGCATTCATCACAAATGTATCGTTGACAGAGATACAGACGATGTCATCAACCCCATTTTGTTTAAATACGCCAGCCAGTTCGTTGTAACGTGGCAGGTGCGTTGATGAACAGGTCGGTGTAAAGGCACCTGGCAGTGAGAACACCACAACGGTTTTGCCTTTGAACAGATCATCTGTGCTGATATTTTTCCACTCGTCGTTTTCACGTACCGGGAAAGTGACCTGAGGAACTGTCTGACCTTCGATATTGTTTAGCATAATGTTTGTCTCCTTTGATTTCGATGAAGCCATTATCAGGTGAATCGATTCATTTGTATAATGGGTTAAATTAATTGGTTCGATTGGAAAAATGGAATGAATCGTCCAGCGTTCAGACGATGATGCTTTTAGATTAGCCGTAATTACATGAAAGTAAAACGGCACTAAGTGAAAGCAAGGGAAAGGTAACTGAGCTTAGTTATCGGATTGTGCGGGTTGTACAAGTGGTAGCGTCAGGGTCACGCACAGACCACCCAGTTTGCTGTGCGACAAAGATAACTGCCCCTGATGCAACTCAGTGAGCTTCTGACAAATTGACAGGCCCAGACCTGAGCCGCCCAGATCGCGGCTGCGGGATTTATCGCAGCGATAAAGTCGTTCGGTGAGGCGGGGTAAATCGGCATCACCGACACCCGGGCTGGAATCTTCAAAATGACAGATCAGGTGTTCAGCTTGCTGCGTAATGGTCACACTGATCTGTCCGGGCTTATTGGTGTAGTGGCAGCTGTTGCGTGCCAGGTTGTTGAAGATTTGATGCATCCGGTCTATATCACAGGCAATTTCCAGTGTGTCGGAAAGAGTATTCTGTGTGTTCAGTTTCAACTCGTGCTGTGCGATTAAAGGTTTAATGGCACTCAGTAACTCATCAAACAGAGCTTTGGCTGGTCGTATTTGCAGGTCCAGTTGCAGGCTGTGTGTGTCTGCCTGTGCCAGCTCATAAATATCGGCTATCAAAGTGTTTAACATAGACAAACGACTTTGCATCAGTGTGTAGGTGGCATCTGGGTCAGTAATTAAATTGTGTTGCAGTGCCTCGATGTTTAATTTAAGCACGGTCAGAGGCGTTCTCAGCTCATGGGAAACGTCAGCCAATAGCTGCTGTTTTAGCGTTAGGGCCTGATTGAGTACGGCGGCCTCTTTTTCCATCACTTTGCGCTTTTTTAGGTGATAGAGGTAAAACATCAGGAAAAAGTTCAACAGCACGATAATGGCAGCTGCCAGAATAACACTTTGCAGTTTATTCTGGCGTTTTTGTTCATCCAGCCCGCTTTGCAATTGATTCACTTTGAGTGTTTCCAAATGAAGCTCAGCATCACGCTTTTTGGCTTCCAGCCGGGTCAGTCGTGACTGTTCAGTTTGCTGTTGGAGCAACTCAGTCGCGTGCGTTTGATAACGTAAAGCTGCTGCAAAGTCTTGTTGCTGCAAATGCGCAAATGCGAGCACTTTAGCGGCTTCCACCATAGTATCGGTTGGTGTGACTTCGAAAAAAGAGGCCAACTGTTCGATAGCCTGAGCTGGATTTTGGTGACTCAAGGCACTGGCATACCAGACCAGGTGCTGGCTGTGGAGTGCCTGACTATGCACCGGATTGATCAAAGCCAGGCCCTGGCCGATTAAGTTAGCGGCTTGTGGGTAGTTTTTTTTGGCAAACTCTACACGACCCAGCCCGGCGATAGCCCAGCCCAGGTTACGTTTGTGAGCGATTGATTCACTGAGGACTTTAGCCTGCTCATATGCCTTATTTGCAGCAATCAAATTGCCCAATTGGAGGAATTGCTCGGCAATTCGGATCTGGTTTTGTCCCATATAGAGGTGATCATTAACCTGCTCATCATAGCGATATGACTGCATGAAGGCGTCGAGTGCGGCCTGGTGGTCACCAAAGTCGACGAAAATATCTGCCAGACCATAATAGGTTGAGGACAGCATGGCCTCGTCCGGTTCACTTTGCTGCCCAAGCCAGCTCAGCTGGGCCTGACGACTTTCCAATGCCCTGTCTAACTGGCCAAAGAGTTTGTAAATTCTGGCTTCTGTGTCAAAGGCTGCATTGTGCAAAGAAATATTGTTGTCGAGCTCAGCATAGTGCTTTGCCAACGCAATGTGCTCAATTGCATTCAGATCCGGGCTGCCCTTTGCGACGGCATTCGCGGCCATACGATAGGTATGGCTAAGCATGCGCCAGTCCTGAGTGCGGGAGAAAAACTGGCTGGCGCTGAGAAAGTGGGATTGGGCGCTTTGATTGTGCCCTAAGCGAAAGGCCAGATCGCCATGCACCCAGTGATACTTACCCTGCATAGAGTCATCAGGATGAGTGCTCAAATGGCTGGCGAGCGCTTCAAGTCGATTGCGGGCACGATCATACTCGCCCAATCGGACCAGATGCAATGCCGTGCGATGTAGCACAAAGGTCCGTTGTTGCGGAGTGAGTGTTGACTGTGTGAGTAACGCCTCGCCTTCTTGCAGTGCCGCGCGGAAAGTCTTTCGTCCCTTTAATGGGAATTGCTGCTCATAAGCGGCAAAATCTGCACTGTGTGACACCGAGGGCCACAGTGCACAGAGTTGGGCTGCAAAGGTTAAGGCGAGTACGTTTTTCAAAATCAGTGTCCAAAAGTATGACACTGAATTCTATGTGTAATGAGCATAAACGCCTATCCAACTTTTCTATTAAATTGGATAGTCCTTCGTTGCACAGACGGCATGTTGACTTCGGAACTGGCCCGGCGAAACGCCATTCCACTGACTGAATGCGCGAATAAAGGTATTGGCATCACTAAAGCCCAGCAGAAAAGCGATTTCCTGCAAAGACATGCTTGAACGCCGCAGATATTGTCGGGCTAACTCTGAGCGCAGTGCACTTAACAGTGACTGAAAGTTAGCGGATTCCCCGTCAAGTTTGCGTTGTAAGGTACGCTTACTGATCGCCAGCTTGGCGGCAACCTGCTCAGCACTCACCTGCCCCGATGGCAGCAGCTCCATCAGCAGGGCTTTGACTTTTTGGGTCATGCTGGCGCTGGCATCCAGCTCTGCTAAACGCCGGGCCAGGTCATTTTCAAAGAAAGACCACATGGCGGCGTTTTCAGTCATAAAGGGTCGGTTTGCATCCTCGGCGCTAAAACGTATCGCGACCTGGCTACTGAGGGTCAGGTGGGTGCCAAAATAGTTGTCAAAATCGTCCGGATTGTCGGGCAGTTGTGTGACATACAGGGCTTTGGGTACCACCTCTGAGCGAGTTGCCAGGCGCGCAAGCTGGGTAAAAAAGGCCAGCTCACATAAGCCCAGCGACTTGGGCAGGGGTTTGTCATACCCATAGCAGTCGAGGCGTAGCAGCAGACCCTGGTTATCTTCTTGCACGTCCAGCGTGAGCGGTCCGATCAGGGGCTTGTAGCTGCTCAGGCGATGCATAGCGCTACTCAGATCTGCACTACACAAACAGGCAAAAATGGCCGGGTCGAATGCTTCAACATTAAGGTGCTGCGCCAGTTTCAGCGGCAAAGTTTCACCGAGCTGTGCCTCCATCGCATGCCACAGATCAAAATACTGGGCCGCATTGACGGAGGTTGGTAAGGTGTGCCACAGATCGGCGGGTAGCTTTGCCTGTTTTAACAGCCGTGCCGGGTCCAGATCGAGATCTTTAAACATGATCAGGCAGTGCGGTGACAGAGTAAATTTCGCTGTGCGCTTCATTATTTTTCCATTGTGCGACGTGACATAGACAGCACCAGGCGACGAGGCAACAACGGCACAATCCAGTTTAACAGCAAGCTTAACACAGGCTCATTGAAAGCCAGTAACTGGCCTTTTTGCATGGCCTGATAGCCACATCTGGCCACAGAGCTGGCGCTTTTACCTTGCTTAAATACCGCCAGCTCTTCGAGGTTGCCTGTTTTGGCAAATTCAGTTGCCACGGGTCCCGGACACAAGGCGGTGACGCTGATCCCCTTGTCTCTGAGTTCTTCTGCCAGCGCTTGAGAGAACGAGGTAACAAACGCCTTGGTTGCATAATAGGTGGCCTGTAAAGGGCCCGGAATAAACGAGGCGGTTGAGGAAACATTGAGGATCTTGCCACGTTGGCGGGCTGTCATGTCCTGAACAAAAAGGTGGGTCAGCGCAACCAGACTATTGATGTTTACCTGGATCATCTCCAGGTCGGAAGACAATTCACGTTGATGAAAAAAACCATGGCCGCCAAAACCGGCGTTGTTGATCAGGATATCGACCTCGATACCCTGTTGTTTGGTTGCGGTGTAGATCTGCTGTGCCGCAGCCTGGTCGGTCAAGTCTGCGGTTATTACACTGGCATTGACACCATAGCTTTGCTCCAGCTCTTTTTTGAGGGCAATCAGTTTGTTTTCAGAGCGGGCAACCAGCACGACATCGCCGCCCTGCTGCGCATGCAAGCGCGCCAACTCTAACCCTATCCCCGAAGATGCGCCTGTGATCAGGGCTGTGTTTGTGTAAGTCATGATGTCACCTTGTTACCAGAAGTTATGACGTCATTGTAGAAGAAGACATCCGGTAATTCACTGGCAGAAGGTGACACTTTACTTGCAAAAAGTGACTATTAATCCCGAATATTTACTTCGCCGCGGACCTTTTCGATGCGTTGTCCGCCCGAGGTGTCGCCTGTGATGGTCAGACCGCCCGCCTCTATCACCTCGATGTCGCCGGAGTCATCATCAATGGTGACATGACCTTTAATATTTTGCAGTACCAGGTTGCCACTGCCGTCGTCTACTTTGGCGTTGCCCTGTAAGTTCTGAACGCGTACAAAGCCGGAATCATCGCGTAAATCCAGGGTGTTACCGCCACGGATCTCGACATTACCCGAGCCATCCACGATGTGCAGGTCGCCACTGAGGTCCATCAGGCTAATGTTGCCGGATTCATCGTCCAGGGTGAGCGAACGTCCGCCAATGATTTGCAGGTCGCCTGAGCCGTCTTCAATGTCCATATCGCCGCTAATATCGGAGATATAGATCTGCCCCGAGTCATCATCGAGCTTAAGCTGGCTGCCGCCTTCAATGGTAATGTCGCCAGAGCCGTCTTCGATATCCAGCATACCGCTGACACCACGGATCAGCATCTGTCCTGAACCATCGTCAATTTTGACGTTTGCAGCGCCGTTAATGCTGATATCACCTGAACCATCCTCCAGTTCGATATCGCCGGTCATGCCGGTGATGGCAATGTCACCCGAACCATCGTCAATATCCAGCATCAGGTGGCTGGGCACGCGCAGGGACAGGTCAATTTTAGGGCTATTACCGCTGTACCAGACAATACCAACCCGGGCGCTATGTTTTGCAATCAGCTTTGCATTGTTACCGTCCTGTTCAAGGCTAAGCTGATAGCTGTGCTCTTTGTCAGTCCGTATCCTGGCATCGACTTCAATCTGGGTAAGGTTGTCGACGCCCACAATATCCAGCGAACCGGCGCTGGTGTCTGCGACCAGGCTGCGCAGTTCGGTGGCGTTGAGGGTCAGGGTTTTTTGTAGTTCCACGTCTGCAACGGTTTTGCTGTGTCCGTCAATGTGGATCACACAGCCACTGAGTGCCAGCGCAGCGAATAAAGGAGAGAGTTTTTTTATCATGATGCAATTCCAATTTGTTCTTTTTTATATAAAAGGAATAAAGCAAAACAAGTGCCAATAAAATAGTTTAATAATATCAGCTGTTTAAAGTTTCTCTGAATTCCGTGCTGAACATATAGTGACTGAATGTGGTGAAATTAGCCAAATAGTGGTGTAACTATTTACAGGCTGGGGGCGAGTATGTCACGGGAATGTCAATTATTGCATCTAGCATTGTCTTTGTACCGAGTGGTGAGTATTGACGAGCAGACTGATGTTAGATTCGATAGTGACCCGGCCAGCACAGGCGCAGCCAAAGCGCACACAGCCTCAGACAGGCGTGCCAGACAGTGCGTTATTTTTGGGCGTAGGTGCGGCCAGTGCAACCGAGCTGGGGAATTCCGCCTGTGTAATTTGCTGCGACGCCCGCCCCTGGCTGCTGATCGACTGCGGCCATGATACGCTGGCGCGCTATAAACGGGCCTTTGGCAGCCAGTCGCTGCCCCGGGCAGTATTTATCACTCACCTGCACTACGATCATATTGGTGGGCTTGAACAGCTGTATTTTAAGGCCGCTTTAAGTGGCCAGACAGTGCGTTTATATGTGCCAGTACAATTGATCCAGTCACTGTTTGCCATGCTGGCGTATACCGGCCTGGCAGAGCGTCGTGAAGATGTCTGGCATACCTTTGAGTTGCATCCGGTGGGTGAGCAGTTTTTCCATCAGCAGCTCAGGCTAAACTGCTATCCGGTCCGTCATCAGGCCCCCGGTAGTGCCTTCTCTTTGCATCTTCCCGGACGCTTTTTCTATAGCGGCGATACCCGGCCCATTCCTGAGTTGTTGATCCATCAGGTGACTCAGGGGGAGATTATTTTTCATGACTGCGTGGCATCTGCAAACCCCAGCCACGCCGGGCTGGATGAGCTTTTAAAGGAGTACCCGCCAGCAGTCTTAGCCAGGCTCTGTGTATATCATTATCACGGCGCTGACGATATCCATGCGTTTGAACAGGCAGGTATTCGTTATGCCGAACCCCAACAGCTTATCTCCCTGTGTTAAGCCCCTTTACACTCAGGTGCAGGTCAGTAAGACGGGCTTAATTTGATCTCAGCCAGCATTTCTTGCTCCTCCTCATCAAAGCCGGTTTCGACAAAGCCAAAGCTGGCATAAAAGTCTTTTGCAACCGGGTTATCGGGTACGTAGCAGATAGCAATTTCTGTGATTTCTCGGTGGCTGCGGATCTCGTCCAGCGCAGCCTGAAGGGCTTGTCTGCCTATCCCCTGCTGCTGATGAGCTTTATCCACCATTAATCGCCAAATTGAAATCCGGTGCGGTTGCTCCGCCACCCACATGAGTAATCCGATTTGCTTTTCCTGGTAGTTGATAGCACGTACTTCATAGCCAGGATTATAGGCGGCTTCGAGCAAGGTCCAATCGTTGGGGGCGACTAAGGGCTTTTGTTGCTCGTGTAGTTCAAGGTCACCCAGCTGTTCGAAATTCTTCTGCCACACGGTGCTCAAATACACCTCTGGTAGGGGCTCATTACTGTGCCACTCCATCAGGTAGCTGGTGTCATTCCAGCGTCCTTTATATTCAAATGACAGCTGGCTGAGCAAGGTGCGCATTCGCTCATTGCCCTCAACATAAACGGCTGAAATAACCTGACAATCCGACTTGGCTCTGAGCCGCACTAGTAATTGTCGCAATGCCTGAGTGGCAAAACCCTGGCGCCGAAAGCGTTTGTCTATGACCAGCTGAGTGATAGTGTATTCATGTTGGGTGCCCTCCGGCTCCATGGGATGATATTGAATAAAGCCGATCAGGGTTTGCGCGTGGTAGATCAGCAGATTCCGGTAGTATGGGAAAAACGCGGATTCGGCCAGGGCTTCGGCCGGTGACGCAATAAAACTCAGATCGCCTGGCAGTAGTTGCAGTGCAAATACTTCACTGTAATTGTCTTTATTCGCTGCTTTTAATGTGATCATGGTCACTCCTTTTTTCCTTATATAGGTCCGTGTTGGTTCAAAACCAAGTCATTTTGGGGTTTTTTATACCGTGAGAAGGTACCGCGTAAGTATTTGTATTATATGGATGTGCTTGTTAAACACCAAAATTGACCTAATTTTCAGGATAATATGTGCACAAATTTCTGGTGTTTTGGGTCATTTTTTGCTATCAATGTTACTACTTTTGGTTGTATTGCCTTCTCTTTTATTAATACTTTTGTGGTTTTGATTGTCGGGAGGAGCGCAGGAGGAGTTAATCATGTTGTTTTCACAATCAGATCGCCCCGGTCATAATCAGTGTTCACTGTTTTTCATCACGATTGCCACTGTCCTGTTATTCGCGCTTACTCTCTGGCTAGCCTGATTGACAAGACTCCATGGGAGTCTGTCTGACACTAATCAGCTTTTTGCATAAGTTTAACGCTGCACGTTAATCACATGCTGCAACTTGTTTCCTACCCATATAATCTGAATATATTTAGTTATATTTCCCGCAAAGTACGTTAAAATACTCTTTTATGTTGCCTGATCAGCCGTCACGCTGAGCCAGACTACATGTTGTACTAAGGGGGAGATTGCCCCTGAAAAGTAACTGCTCTGTTCAAAGGAAAATTATGCAATTAGTTGATTTAAAAAACGATGATTTAAGTGTTAGAGAACTTTTTGCAGAAATTGACCGCCTGATGAATACCCTCTATCCCATAGCCAGCGATCAGTCTTTGGCTCTGGAAGAACTCAACCAACCCAATGTACGTGCTGTGGGGCTGCGTAATGAAGAAGGCATAGTGGCATGTGGGGCCATCGTCAAACAGTTTGATAAAACCTTATACGGTGAAATAAAGCGTTTGTATGTTAAGCCTCAGTATCGTGGAAAGGGGTTGTCGAAGCGTATAATGCAAATTTTGCTACATTACGCGGGCGATGCACAAATTCCATTGATCCGCCTGGAAACCGGGGTCAAGCAGGAAAAAGCCATCAACCTGTACGAAAGCCTTGGCTTTGAACGTTGCGAACGCTTTGGTCTGTACCGTGATAACCCACTCAGTGTCTTTATGTCGTTGTCATTAAACAAAGAGTAATCCTCGGCTTCTCAAAACGACGCCCCTCAAAATCGACTTTATCGTTGTTTTGGTCTAGTTTTTAAACAAACCAGAGGTGGAGTTAAGGAGCAACGAGTGAAAATTTTGGTTGTCGATGATATGACCCCGATGCGCCATGTGATGATCAGCATGCTGCGTCGGTTAGGTTTTACAGACATAGATGAAGCCACAGATGGAAAGCGGGCACTGGAATTACTCGATAATAAAATATACCAGCTGGTGGTTTCCGATCTCAACATGCCGCACGTAGATGGATTGACATTGATCCACGAAATCCGCTCCAGACCAACCCTCAAAGACCTTAAGCTTCTGATGGTTACCTGCGAAAATGGCCGGGACCGGGTACAGCAAGTGTTGCTACAGAAAGTCGATGGATTCGTTATCAAGCCATTTAGTCTGGCGACGCTCGAAAATCAATTAAAAAGAATGAAACTGTTAGACACCATTGAATAATTGAACAGGTGGTGGGAAAAAGCCCCGTGATCACGGGGCTTTTTTAGACTTTATAATTACTTCTCAGAGTTGACTGGAAAGCCGCGATCTAACATCAGGGCTTCAACCGCTGCGTCGCGACCACGGAACTTGCGGTACGCCTCAGCCGGGTCCATCGCATTACGCACAGAGAACAGGTAATTTACCAGACGATTTGCCACTGCTTCATCGTAGAAGCCTCCTGGCGCACTAGCGAAGGCCTGAGCCGCATCTGACGTCAGTACTTCTGCCCACAGGTATCCGTAATAACCTGCTGAATAACCTTCACCTGAGAAAACGTGACCAAAGTGCGTAGTGCGGTGACGCATCACGATTTCAGACGGCATGCCGATAGCTGCCAGCTGAGATCTTTCGAATTCAACTGGATCGCCAATCTTAGCGGGATCTGTGGTGTGGAACTTCATATCCATAATGGCTGACGCCAGATATTCTGTGGTTGCAAAACCCTGGTTGAAGTTGGCCGCTTGTTTGATTTTGTTTACCAGTGATTTCGGCATAGGTTTGCCGGTTTCATGGTGTACCAGGAAGCGTTCGATCACTTCATCAGTGACCAGCCAGCGCTCTAACAGCTGTGACTGGAACTCAGTGTAGTCACGTACACCGGAGTTTGAACCCGGATATTTCACCTTAGAAGACAAAGAGTGCAGTGCATGACCGAACTCGTGGAAGTAAGTTTCAGCATCACTCCAGGAGATCAGACTCGCCTGACCTGCCGGTGCTTTGACGAAGTTTGAGTTGTTCGAGCTCAGTACGTTGGTTTTGCCATCAAAGGTGGTATGGCCGCGATACGAAGTGGCCCACGCGCCAGAGCGTTTACCCTGACGTGCAAACGGGTCTAAGTACCAAAGGCCAATGTGCTCGCCGCTGGTTTTATCGGTCACTTCCCAGACGCGCACGTCTTCATGGAAGACCGGCACTGAACCTTCTGGTACTTCAGTGAACTCAAAATTGAACAGGCGCCCTGCAACGTAGAACATGGCGTCACGTAGCTTGTCCAGTTGCAGGTATTGTTTGACTTCATTGGAGTCAAGATCGTACTTGGCTTTACGCACTTTCTCAGAGTAGAAGCGATAGTCCCATGGCTCAATCTTGATGTTTGCGCCTTCTTTGTCTGCCAGTGCCTGCATATCTGCCACTTCTTCTTTGACACGGGCAATGGCTGCTGGCCAAACCTTATTCATCAGCTCCATGGCATTTTTCGGGTCTTTTGCCATGCGGTCTTCAAGGCGCCATTGCGCATAGTTTTCATAACCCAGCAGTTGCACGCGTTCGTGGCGCAAGGTCAGGATTTCATTGATGATGGCTTTGTTGTTGTGCTCACCGGCATTGTTACCACGGCTGTAGTAGTTCTGCCACACTTGTTTACGTAATTCACGTTCAGTGGAGTACATCAGGAACGGGGCCATGGAAGAGCGGGTGTTGGTCACCGCATACATACCTGGTTTGCCTCGTTCCTCAGCTGCGGCTGCCGCAGAGGTAATGTAGGACTGAGGCAGACCAGACAGCTGATCTTTGCTCAGGTATACGACATAGCCTTCTTCGTCGGCCAGTACATTATTGGCAAAGTCTGCGTGAAGCTTTGATAAAGCCAGGTTAATTTCGGCGTAGCGTTTTGCCGCTTCACCTTCCAATGTCGCGCCGTTGCGGGCAAAGCTGTTGTACTGTAGCCAGGTGATGCGCTGCTCTTCTGCGCTCAATTGTTTAAATTCAGTGCTTTCATACACTGTTTTAACACGCTCAAACAGGGCCTTATTTTGGGTGATCTTAGAGCGGTACTTGGCATATTTTGCCATCAGACCGCCCTGCATTTGGCGAAATTCAGGGGATGAATTGTTGGCGCTCCAGATACCAAAGTAGGTAAAAAGGCGATCCAGTGCCTGACCTGAACGTTCCATCGCAACGATAGTATTGTCAAATGTTGCCGGTGCGGTGTTGTTTGCGATCAGATCTATTTCGCTCAGGTGGTCAGCCAACGCGATATCCAGTGCTGGCTCCAGGTCTTTCAGTTGGACTTTATCAAACTGAGGCACACCCTGGTAAGGACCGGTAAAAGGCTGTAAAAGCGGGTTTTGATATTGTTTTTCAGCGATTGTAGGTGTTGCTGAGCTGCTTTGTTGTGTGCTGCTGCATCCTGCCAGTCCGATAATTACGGCTGCGCTGAGTAGTGTTAGTTTCATTTTCAACATAGTTGGATTTCGCTTGTTGGTATTTTAGTGTCAGCATACTAAAAGACTATTTCATGAAAGTGCAATCAGGATTCGATTAATCGCCAAAATCAAAGTGTAAAAAGATATGAATGGCTAAGATCTGCGCTACACTATGAGAGCTCAAAAACTTCCTCATTCTGGATCATTCAATGGAAATCGGTATTTTTATTTACGATGGCGTTGAAGTCTTGGACTTTAGCGGCCCATTTGAAGTGTTCAGCACGGCTGCTCGTTTTGTCGATGAGCCCGTAAATGTTAGCCTGATTGCGCCCAGTCATGCGCCCGTCAGTTGCCGTGGTGGCCTGTCTGTCAACCCGCATTACAGTATTCATGGTCATCCCAGGTTTGATTTGTTGATCGTTGCAGGTGGACAGCATCAGCAAGTGATCAATAACACCTCGGTGTTGGCCTGGTTGGCCGAAACGGCTACGCATACACGTCGCTGTGCGTCAATTTGTACTGGGGTGTTTCTGTTTGCCGAAGCGGGGTTGATCGACGGTAAATCGGTCACCACGCACTGGGACGACCTGGCATTATTGCAAACCAGATACCCACACCTGAAAGTGTGTCAGGACAAACGGTTTGTGATGGATCAGAATTTTACCAGCTCAGCTGGGATCTCGGCAGGCATAGATATGAGCCTCGAACTGGTAAAGTTGCACTTTGACAAAACGCTGGCAGTGAAAACCGCGCGGCAAATGGATTATAACTGGCTCTAAAGTGGCATTGATAAAGCCGTGTCATAAAGCCAGTTAATGACGGGGCCTTGTGCCTTATCCCTGCGCCTGACCAGGCCCATATCAACGGTCAATGAGCCGGGAATGTGCCGAGTAGAAAGGGTGGTGACGGCCTCGTTAAACCAGTGGGACTTAACCACATGCTCTGGCACCAGCGCCCAGCCAACACCTCGTAAAACCAGCCCGGCGATATAGTAATAACTGTCGATGTGCCAGTGAAAGGAGGAGATGGCCTGAGACTGGCTGTTGCCAATGCGGTCTCGGATCACCAACTGGCGATGCTGATTTAACTGCTCAACCGTTGGTTGTGGGCAGGATGCCAGCGGATGCTCGGGGGCCACTATCAGGCGCTGCTCAAAGCTGCCCAGGGGGGTAAAATCCAGGCTCTGAGAGAGTGCTTTTTGATGAAATAAGATCCCGAGATCGGCTTTTTGTTCATCAACCCATCCGGCAATGTCATCCTGTGAGCCGTTTAATAGTGACAGTTTTAATAACGGAAACTGCTGCGACAGTTGCTCGAACAGGGTCTCAAATGCATTGATTGGCACGGCTTCATCCATGGCCACGGTCAGTGATACCTCCTCGCCGCAGCTCATTGACAGCGCTCTGGACTGTAACCTTTGACACTGCATCAGCACGGCTTCTGCTTCTGCGAACAGGTCATGTCCTGCCGCATTTAATACGGGTAAGCGGGCTGAGCGATCAAACAGCTCAAAACCCAGGTCGGTTTCCAGGTTGGCAATGGCTGTGCTTATCCGGGACTGCGCTTTACCCAGTTTGCGGGCGGCAGCAGAAAAAGAACCGGTTCTGGCCGCACATACAAAGGCTTCCAGTTGATCGAGTGTCCAGTGCATGAGGATCTCCAAAGTATCCGAAAAGCGGATAGTAACTAACTTTTATTCATCCGGTAGTTAAGCATAATAGCGGGTATTAGCAGTGAGCGGGGAATTTTATGCAAACGCACAATGTGGAGCTAACACAGCTCAGTCAGGACCAAAAAGGTCCGACGGAGCAGCGCAGCGAGTCGGTAGCCCGAACGTTCTGGCGCTATACCATACCGGCTATTGCAGCCATGATGGTGAATGGCTTATATCAGGTTGTAGATGGGGTATTTGTTGGTCATTTTATCGGAGCCGATGGCCTGGCCGCCGTGAATATCGCCTGGCCCGTGGTGGGCCTGATAGCCGGCCTGGGTACGCTGGTGGGGATTGGGGCCGGGAGTTTACTGTCGCTGTTTCGCGGGGCTAAAGACCCTGCGCAGGCCAAGGCAGTACTGGCAACCAGCATCTGGTTGCTGCTGATACTGGCAATTGTAACCAGTCTGGCGCTTTATGCCAGTGGCAGTCTGTTGCTTGATCTGCAAGGGGCCAGTGGTGAGGTACTCAGGCTTGGCCACAGCTACCTGTCGGTATTCGGCTGGGGGGCGTTGGCGACCATGGCGGCGGGGGCGTTGCCCATGCTGATCCGCAATGACGGCAGCCCGGGCGTGGCAACGCGGTTACTGATTTTTGGCGCACTTACCAATATTGTATTGGACTATGTGTTTATTGTGCTGTTGCACTGGCAACTTGCAGGTGCTGCCTGGGCCAGCGTGGCATCGCAATCTCTGGTGGGTATCCTTGCCCTGTGCTACTTTTGTTCGGCCAAAGCGCGCGTCAGACTCACTTTAAGCGGGTTAACCTTCTCTGTAATGCTTGCCGGGCGCACCTTAGTTCAGGGTGCCTCAGGACTTGTTATGTTCCTGTATTTTGCTTTTATCACGGCGCTTCATAACAAGCAGTTACTGGCTTATGGTGAACCCTTGCATGTCGCAGCGTTTGCACTGATCGGCTATATCGGGGTGATTTATTACTTTTTTGCTGAAGGGGTAGCCAGCGGGATGCAACCGCCGGTGAGCTATTATTATGGGGCAGGGCAAATAGAGAAAATTGCTGCGACATTGAAACTGGCCTGTCAGGTGAGCCTGTCGGTTGGGCTGGCAATTGTACTTTTTCTGAATGTTTTTCCAGAGGTTGTGGTTGCCTTGTTTAGCCAGGAGCAGGCACTGTTGGACGAGGCGCAACATGGTGCACGCCTGCACTTGTCGATGGTGTTTTTGGATGGATTTATTTTTCTTGCCGCAATGTACTATGTGGCGCTCGATCAGGGGGCAAAATCCTTATTGATCTCACTGGGTAATATGGCTATTCAGGTGCCGTTTTTATTCCTGCTGCCGCGGCAGTTTGGTATAGACGGGGTCTGGCTGTCTGTGCCTGTGTCTAACCTGGTACTGACTTTGATTGTCGCACCTATGCTGTGGCGGGATTTGTCTCGGTTAAAGCACAGCTCAGTAGTTAGCAGCTAAAAAGGGGGTGGCAACCCCCTTTACATATTACAGCAACCGCCTGGTAGGCACATATTGGCGGGCTGTCACCAGGCTGATAGCCACCAGAGTCACCATCACACCGCCCAGGCTTATCGCAATGAGTGTTGGGCTGGGCGAAAACACCATTAACGTTTTAAGCCAGGGCCAGCTCAGGCCAACTGAGATAACCGCAAACGCAATACTCATCAGTGCGGGTTGCAAAAACGCACGGACTCTTGCCTGCAAAACCTGGCGACGTTTTGCACCCAGCATCAGGTGTACTTTAACCACGCTCTGTTGCAGATAGGCTGCATAACTTTGCAGACTGTATATACCATACGCGGTAATGGTCAGGATCAGCAGATTGACGAAGACCAGCAGCCAGGTGGTGATCCGCCGGTATTGATGCGCGTGGGCCACTTCATCGTCCAGCGCCCGCCACTGAGTGAGCACAAATTGTGGGGGCTGCTGTTGCAGCAGTGTGCTGAGCTGTGTTTTGCTCAGCGTCAGCCCGGGTGCCAGTTTCACCAGCAGGTAGGTGGCTGAGCCAAAATTAGGCAAGTAAAAGCGTGCGGGTGGCACAGGTTTACCCGGCAGTTGCAAATCGTCAATAACAGCAATGATGCGCTGGGGTTTTGAGCCATCAATTTCCAGGGTTTTACCCAGCACCTCGCCACCGAGCTTTTGGGCAAACGTACGGTTGACTATGACCACCGGGCGTTGCTCGTCAATGTCTTGTTCGGTGAATGTGCGCCCGGTAACGAGGCGTTGTGCCAGCACCGTAAAGTAGTCCTGATCCACGTTACGATGAAATGGCAGGTAACGGGTATCCCGCCAGGGGGCGGTGACGTTAAATTGAAAGTCGTCTTTGAGCGGAGTGCGGGCAAAACTGGCGGCCACCACTCCGGGCTCTTGTAATAAGGCTTGTTTAAAGGCCTTGGCCATCGGGGCATATGCAGACCACCCTTGCCAGTCCAGTGTAGCGACGTTAAATTCCAGCTCATAAACTTGCTGTGTTTCGAACCCCAGCGGATGACTTAGTTGTTTGAGATTATCCCAGACCAACTGCGCACAGATCAAAATAGCCAGAGAGACCAGCAACACCTGTGAGGCGACAAAGCGCCGGATGGTGGTCTGGGACAATTGTGCAGCCTGGCCTTTGCCGCTGCGTCTGAGGCTGCGCATCAGGGTGTCTGACTGACAATGTCTGTGGCTCAAGGCCATAAATAAAGCCAGGATAGCGATCCCCAACAGGCTTGCCAGCAAAACCATCGGCCAGTTGAGCGCCAGTTGTTCGCTCTGATAGATAAACTGAGATAGCCATGCCGCGCTGTATTGTAACGTCAAATGTGTTACGCCTAAAGCGAGCATAACTGCCGGAGCGATGAGCAAGAGTAACTGACAAGTTAAGGTATTACGCAGCGCTGCGTAGTTTGCGCCAACCACTGAGCGTACGGCCAGCTGATGTCGACTTTGTAGTAGCTGGAGTAAATACAGCTGTGCCAGGTTTAGGCTTGCCAGCAACAGCAACGTCAGCGTACAGGCAAATACAATTAAAATAACCGGGTGGTCGCCACGCAGTGCAGCTGTCAGAGGTTGTCCTGTCAGGCGGGTTTGCCAGTCTCTGAGGTGTTCTGGTGCGTACAAGGCTGCCAACTCGTTGGTTTTACCCTGCAACTCAGTCAGTTTCTCCTGTGCTGTTTGTGCACGTAGTAGCACGCGTATGTGAGGATCTGGGCTTTGCCAGTAGCCTTTGTATTCAGAGTTGTTGTAGCGCCAGGGAAGCCAGAGATCAGGTTGCCAGCCAGCTTTGAACAGCTCGGGCGCGTGATAATCTTGACTGACGACGCCACGGATTGGGTGATTGACACCATTGATATTAAGGTGGTGCTGTAATATGTCTGGCGTACCGCCGAAGGCGCTTTGCCACAGCGCAAAACTGATCACCGCACCTTGCGGTTGCACATCTGGTGTAGCCAAAAATTGATTGCTATGGCCGTGTATCAATTGTGCTCCCAGCAAAGCTTGCCAGTCGCCACTGACATACGCGGTGTTAATTTTTTCCTGGTAGCCTGTCGTCAGTGGGACTTCCTCTGCGTAGTAAAAGGTCAGCAACGGGTTTGTGTATAATGTACCACCTGATGCTAAAGCAGGCTGTAACATCGCGCGCTGCAGTTGCGCAATAGCAGGGTAGGGCCAGCCATGATCGTTTAGTTCGGCAGCACTGGCCTGGCGATGATGATCAAGCATCAGGATATGCTGCGGCTGAGGGTAGGGCAGCGGCTTAAACCAGATATGATAGAGCAGGGCAGCTACACAGAGCACAGCACTGAGTGTCAGTGTCAGCAAGGCAAGCATGCTAATGGCCCAGCGCGGATGTTGGCGCAGCTGCATAAGCGCTGGCTGTAAACAGGTGAACCAGATAAAGTCGCGATAGCGCTGTAGCATAGTGAATATCCCTTGTACGGTCGGTGATCAGAACTGAGTCTACAGCAAAGAATGGTCCAGAAAAATTGTATAACAATAACAAATAGTTATATATTTCATGCTGTCACTTATTACAAAAGCGGACCGCCAGTCCGGAATGAGACGAATCAGCATAATTAAGTAGCCCATCTTGAGGCGGGGAAACTTCGCGAGCATGAACAAAAATTTGGGGGCCTGTGTCTAAGGTCTCGGCTCTTAACAGGCCGTTTTTCAAACAGTGATTGACAGACTGAGTCTCTCCAGTGATTTTGCATTAATGCGGGTTGGTATTGTTATGGTGCTATTAACTATCAGGCAGGGAGAATAATCATGAGAGTAAATAAGTTGCGTGCAGTTTTGCTGACGGTGGCCTTGGCGTCTTTGATGTCCGGCTGTCAGAGCACGGGCAGTCAACGTTATCTGGCACAGTTTAAATCGGATCCTGCTCAGGCCTGCTATGATCGAGCAACACAGCCCTATACATTTGTGGTAGACGCGCATGCGCACTTTCGTCCTTTTGGAGGGGAGGCGGTGCCTTACTCTGAATTGATTGGTTATTTTCAGCCTGCTGGCGTGTTGTTTGTGAATGTGTTTGGTATCGGGCAGATGTTCAGCGCACAAAGTGGTTGTCAGCGTTTTTCATTGTGCCCGAAGGGGGAAATCAAGCCAACCATCAGAAACGATGTTATCAACGCATCCAATGCGCTGCTGCATCCGAGTACTGATATACACCTGACGTTGTCGATGAGTTTTGCCAATCTCAGTGAGCCGCAGCGTATAGTGCAGCAAATGACATTACTGGACGACGAGTTTGGGCCGGCATTTACCTGGATGGGAGAGGTGAATCTGGTTAAACAAGCATTGTTTGACCACTCACACCGGGCAACAGATCCTGCGCAAATAGATGACTGGGCACCGTTTATGGCCAGGCTCAGATCGCCAGATAGCGGCAGGGCACCTATGCCGTTATCTATTCACGCCGATATTGGCTCCGATCTGGAGCCAACCAGGTATTTGTTTTTGATGGAAAACGTACTGTCACGCTATCCAGACAACCCGATTGTCTGGGTTCATATGGGGTTGTCGCGGGAGCAAACTAAGCTGGATCCGCAGCAACACATAGCGATATTATCCCGGCTGTTAGATACCTATCCAAACCTGATACTGGACATTTCGTGGCGGGTTTTGTACGAGTCGTATTTTCGTCATGCGGCGATACGTGAGCAGTACGTGGCGTTTTTTAATCGCTATCCAAAACGCATTCTGACCGGCAGCGATTTTGTGGCAGCAAAAGGCTATAAGTTGCGGGACTATCGGCGTGAAGTCGAGATCAATAGCCGTATCAATCAGTACCTCAGCGATGAAGCGTTTCGTAATATTGCGCTGGGTCAGAACTATTTTGACTTAATGGGACTAAGCTATCGGGCGCCTGAGATATGCCAATAACGACAGTTGTACTCGATGTGTAAATGACCCCGATATGCGGGGTCAGACAGCGCGTATCAGTGGCAATAAAAAGTCACAAATGTGTGGGTGTTACACTGACCAACGGTGTCACAAAAGTGGCTTGGCGGTGGTGCCGCACCACCAACCTGGGGTGTCAATGCTGCGTCCAGTCCTTTTGCCTCGTTTGACAGTTGCTTTACATGCTTTTTGTTTAATTGTAATTTCATCGTCTTTTCCTTAGTTAAGTTGTGTTGCTTTTTTCAGCAACACCTTTAACTTAGTGGGTAAAGACTGAACTGGCAATGGCCTGTTTGTAACATTTTTTACGCATTAATCTGCATGATTCTTGTTGTGCCAGTCCAGTGCTGTTTGTAGCGTTGCGTCCTGCTCCTGATTGTGTTGTTGCTGTTTAACCACTATATCCGGCATAAAGGCCTCTCTCGGCGTGCCATTAATATGATAGAGCTTTTCTCTGGGTAACATGTAGCTGAGCTGACTGTGTGGCAGGGTTTCACTGTATATGGCACCCAGTAGTTGTGACATTTGTGTGCCAATGACCGTCGCCCGGCCCATGCCATGCAAGCCTATGGTCAGGCCTTCTCCCATGCTGCCAGTCCATTTGTTGCAAAGTACAATTAACGGTTTGTCATACTGGAAGTCGCCACGGGGAAACACAAACTCCTGCCAGGCGCGTTTCACACCAAACTCTCGCTCGATAGAGACCAACTCATGTGTCTGATATGCCTGACGAGATTTAATAAAGCGGCTCATAATGCCTCTTGCCACTTCTGTGTTGCCTCCACTTGGCGTGTGACGTAGATCGAGGATCATGGCCTGGGTATCTTTCAGCTGTTCCATTGCCAGGTCAAAAGCCCCGATCAACGCGTTATTGCCCAGGCTGTTTTCCGGGCGAATATAGCCAATTGTGCCAATGCGTTTTTGAGTTAGTAAGGGCTTTTCTGCGATCACATCCTGCACGATGGCTTCAATATCCAGTAGTTTAATTTCAGTCTTATGTTGCCAGCGTACTTCCAAAGAGAGTGTTTGCTTTCGTTTGCCGGTTAACAGGCGATTCAGTACCCAGCTTTTTGCTGTATCAAATCCAGAAGTATTCGCTTGTTCAATGGCCTGCTCGATGGGGGTGCCATCGACTCTCAGGATCTGCATGCCTGCGCGGAAGCCCTGCTGGTAAGCTGATTCGGCAAAGGGAACCGCGGTGATAATAGCTTGCCCATCGCGCCATTCGGCCCACAAGCCGGTTGCCGTGGGCATTGGCAGGTAATAGTCTTTTGGTCGTGGTGTAACGTCAGCGTGATGATCAAACCAATGTTCCAGGCAGTAATTAAGTCTCCCTGACAGTTGCAGCTTGCTTTTGATTGCAACACTTTGATGACGAACACACTGCTCAAAAGTAGCAAAATTGGTCGGCTTATCATCACGGTAGGCGTATCCGAGCCGGACATAGTCAATAAAACTCTGGAGATCCTGTTGTATTTGTGTGGGTGTAAGAAGGTTTTGCTTATCATCTGTTTTAGTGGCGGCTGAAGCATTGCTCATGCCACAGGCTGCCAGAAGTGTTGCGACGAGTAGTGAACGCATGACTATCCTTAATGTTGTAAGTTTTGTTATTGGCCTGCCAGTCGCTCTTCATATTCGTCCTGCAATTGCTGGTAATCCTGTACCGACAGCTCAGCGCTTTGATATCGACGCTCCAGGATCAGTAATTGCTTGATGTAGCGCATACTGGCAATAAAAACTTCAGGTTCAACCTTTTTAGAGCGCTGCAAGATGATCAGATGCTCATTGAGTTCGCTTAACCCTTCCAGGGAAAGGTTTTTGCTGACCAGATTCTGGGTGAGCATATTGTCCAGGTATTGGGGGTAAACGAGTGGATTGCGGGCAAAAAATGCTTGCTTGTCGCCATATTCTTCGATGTTTTGCTGGTAGGCCTCATGAAGGCTGATACTATAATCCAGGCTTTCCTCAACGACGGCTTCTGCAGCGTGGAGCACCTTAATCAGATCTTTGATTTCTTTTCGATCTGCGTCGTAATTACTGATCGCAATTGCCAGTAATACACCCACTAAGGTTGCAATTAACGTCAGGATAAAATTACAGGCGACCTCGTAACGGTGGGTAAAGGCTTTAAACCTGGAAGTGAACAATAGGGCGCTGAGAGCCAGCAATACGAGTGTCAAAATGATGTACAGCATAATGGGATATTTTTAGTTGTTTTATGCGTAAGATATTGACTTTGAGTATGAAGTGCAACCAAATGACAAAAAGAGGGTGAAGTTTGCCTGGCTGGCGACTGGTAAAGGCTTCACCCTGCTCGCAAATCTAAAGCCGTTCTGCCACCTTGCTATTTGCGTGTGTATCCAGCCACTGTACCAGGGTGTCCAGCGCACCCGGCGCGAAATCATCGGCACTTAAATACAGTGCTGCCCGCATTGGCAGGTCGGTTTTGAGCAGGCTGTGGGATGCGTTACTGATCACCTTCTGCTCCAGTGTATCTGCTGCGCCCACTGTGCTGGCAAACACCTGCTGACTGTGTTCCACATCCACTCGCATATCTGAATCGCCAAACAGTGCCAGCACAGGAAATTGAATATGCGCAAACCCGCGGCTAACATCCGAGTCGATGTTGGCACGGACAAAGTTAAAGCGGGCTTCATCCTCCAATGGTTCTGCCATAAATGGATGTAGGTGTAAGTCGCTGCCCCGGTAGGCATCAAATCCGGCCTTGAACAGCTGGTATTCCAGCGTTGTGAGCTCATTAATTTCCTGCCAAATGCCAGTGTCGTCGGCATGGATTTTCTCTTCTTCTATCAGGCGCAGCCACATCATGTACTGGCTTTGTTCTCGCCAGTTGGCTGCACCCCCTACCAGCGCGGCAAATTTTAACTCAGGCTCATTACCCAGTTCGGCCAGCACCCAGCTTGCCTGGCTGAAGCCAAGCAAGCCTATCGGGTTATCCGGGTAGCCATTTTGCCTGAGATAGCGAATTGCACTGCGGACTTCCTCTGCGCGCTGAAGCATTGTTTGCGCCAGCCAGTCGCCGCTTGAATTACCAATGCCGGGTTTACTCCACGACATCGTGGCGTATCCTTTGTCGGTGAGTGTTGTGATAATGGGGTCGAAGTAGCCATGGGCGCTGTGATCCATCGCGCCATCACCATGTACAAGCAGGACAATGGCATCTCGGCTCTGATGTCTTTTGGGGGTGACCAGCCGGGCTTCTAACGTGTTGGTGTCGGCGTTGAATGCGATAAGGCGGTCCTCAACTTGCTCCTGATTACTGTTATGGCAGCCACTGAGTAAACACAGTGCCATGCAGGCGCAGGCAACCAATACAGCAGTACTCCATCTGGACATAATGATCTCTCCTTTAATTAGAATGCGAAACTATCAACAGACTCCTACCATATAGAAAGCCCCGCAAGGTGGGTGTAAAGCCGTGTGGAAAGTTGTAATTAGCTGTAAAAATTAAGCCTGGGTAAAGGCGGTTGGCTTGTCACTGTGATGGTTTTTTACAGGTAAACACTTTTGCTGTATAGCAAAAGTGTTTACCTCCTCCGTCTATTATCATTTTTTGAGAAATAATCTACAGTGAGTACTCATAGCGCGTTGCTGATAAAACGTACTGGCACTGCGCATCCGATCACATCATTCAGGAGGATACAATGAAAAAAGTACTCATACCGGTCACAAACCATGCAACCTTAGGTGACACAGATCAGGCGAACGGTACCTATGCCCCTGAGCTGACCCATGTTGTGCACGTATTAAAAGCGCAAGGCATTGGCTATGAACTGGCGTCTATTCAGGGGGGTGAGGTGCCTCTATATGGCACTGACGCAGAAGGCGATCAGATCAATCGGCAGATGCTCGAAGATGCTGAGTTACAGGCCAAAATTGCCAACACGATGAGTGTGTCTGAACTGAAAATTGGCGATTATGACGCCATCTTTTACCCTGGAGGCTTTGGACTGCTCAGTGATCTGGCCACTGACGAACAGTTTGCCACGCTGGCGGCAACGCATTACGAAGCCGGCGGGGTGATTGCTGCGGTGTGTCATGGTCCCGCAGCATTGCTTCCCATTACTCTGAGTAATGGGAAGCCGCTCATCGCAGATAAATCAGTTACTTGCTTTACCCGCGAAGAAGAAATTGATTTTGGTACCATCAGCAGCATTCCGTTTTTGCTGGAAGAAGCCATTGCCCGCAAAGCGGCGCAGTACCGTAAGGTTCAGCCGTGGCAGGAATTCGTGATTGAAGACGCGGGCCTGATCACCGGGCAGAATCCGGCCAGTGCACACGCTGTGGGCGTTGCCCTCGCTCAGCATCTTACACAGTAAATATACCATGAATACGCTGGTCGTTTCTCTGACGGATACGGCTGGCCCGCTTAGATAAGGATCCCAGTAAGTTATGATCAAGGTACACCACCTCAACCAGTCACGATCGACCCGTGTTTTATGGCTGCTCGAAGAACTCAAGTTACCATATGAAGTCGTGCATCATGCGCGTGATCCCCACACCAGATTGGCCCCAGCAAGCCTGGGCCAGGTCCACCCGCTGAACAAAGCACCGGTCATTGAACACAAGGGCCTGGTACTGTGTGAATCCGGGGCGGTTATGGAGTATTTGCTGGATCAGGCCGATTCAACCAGTTTGCGTCCGCACAAGAGCGACCCGAATTATTACCAGTATCTCGAATGGTTGCATTTTGCAGAAGGAACGCTGGCTTTGCCGATTATTGCAACTTTGCTGATGGGGATGGAGCAGCGTGACGGCAGCGCGCCTATGGACGGGTATATAGCCAAAGAGCTGACACTGGACCTGAACTACATTGCAGCAACGCTGGAAAAGCAGGCGTTTTTTGCCGGTGAACAGTTTAGCGCAGCAGACATCATGATGACCATTACGCTGGAATTTGCTGCGAATCTTAAGTTGCTGGACGATAAGCCGCAGATACAGGCTTATCTGAAAAAAGTACAAAATCGTGAGGCTTATCAGGCTGCCAGAGCGCTTGGGTAATCAGCCCAAGCAAAGCTGCCTGGGGTACATCCAACAGCGCAGCTACTTGTATGTGTAATCGCCACAGCATTGGGTGTACTGTGGCACTTTAAGCATTAGCGCATTCTTATTTCCAGCTGCTGATTTGGCTGCGTGATCTGTACTGCCAGTTGTCCAAACTGTGGTGCACCTGCCGGGCGAGCATTATTACTGAAGCCATATGGCTCTGTAGGCATACCAAAACGATTTCGGTTTAGTCTGCCATCGTTATTGAGATCCTGATAGACCATAAAGCTGTACTGGCCGGGTTCGATATTTTTCAACCTAAGCTCTGGTTCGGCATCGGACACGATTTGTTGCGCAACGCGCCAGGCCTGATGTTGAATAAACCCTGCCGGAGAATCATAGGCAACCAGTTTTAGGGTGCCAGATTGATGTGCCAGGCCACTGAATGTGATCGTCAGATCCTGAGCCATCGCACTGGTCGACAGTGCCGCAAGTATACAGGCAAATGCAGTGATGCGAGTCAAATGTTTAGTCATGTTGGTTATCCTTTGCTGAGTCATTATGTTGATGGGATAACTTTACGAAAAGGATGGGGTAATTACGTGTGTGATCTGTCATGACCATGACATGACGAATGTCACTCCTGTTCGAAAGAGGGTTTTATTTACTATTAACGCCTTCACTGACCAAACGTTGGTACCGTGGTAAGGGCCTTTACAATCGCTAAGGCTGCAACAAGGTATTGCGCTTAATCATCTAAAAGGTGCCATGTTCCAGCCACGCTTTCAATTGATCCGTATTGTTCGGTAGCACGTATTTTTTAGTGCCCCGTTGCTGTGATATGACCAGCAGGTAGGGCCTGAAAAAATTTATCTCAATATCTTTGCAAGGCATGTCAGCTTACCCTATGTTTATGGCTGGTGAGGCCTTGGTGATAAGGAAATATGAATGGCTGATTTAATGGTAAAAGGTGTGATTTTTGATCTGGACGGCACTTTGGTGACCTCCTCACTCGACTTCGCTTTGATAAAAGCGCAAGTGGGCTGCGACCGTGACGCAGACTTACTTGATTACGTGGAGTCTCTGCCTTCACCCTATATGCGTGAAGAGGCGATGGCGCTAATTCATCAGCACGAAATGCAAGATGCTCAGCGTGCGGAACTCATCCCTGGTGTAGCAGATACCTTGTCTTTTTTACGAGCCATCGGCATGCCCATGGCAATAGTAACGCGTAACTACGCCAAAGCGGCCAGACTGAAACTGGAGCGATGCCGACTGGAGCTGGATTTAATGCTGACGCGTGAAGATGCATTGCCAAAGCCAGATCCTCAGGCGTTGCATATGGTGGCTGACAGCTGGTCTTTGCCCTACCAACAATGTGTGTATGTAGGAGACTACAAGTACGATATTGAAGCGGCTCAGCGTGCCAGTATGCATGCGTGTTTATTTGCCCCCGCAGGCCTCCCGGATTATGCCCGGCAGGCCGACATTATTATTGAACGTTTCGCTGACTTACCCGCTGCACTGGGCCTGCATCATCGCTCTCGCACAGGCCAGCTGGCTGGATAATTGCCCCTGTGCGCTGTTGTAATAGCGCGCAATTCTCGTCTGGGTATAGCCCAAAATGCAATGTCTTGTTAGAATCTTGGCCAATATAATTTGCACAAACGAGAATTAAGATGGGTAGAGCATTTGAAGTCCGCAAAAACGCCATGGCAAAAACGGCAGCGGCAAAGACCAAAGTAAACTCAAAATATGGTAAAGAGATCTATGTAGTTGCTAAAAATGGTGGCGCTGATCCCGACACTAACCTATCCCTTCGCCGTTTGATCGACAAAGCTAAGAAAGACCAGGTTCCGGCGCACGTGATTGAAAAAGCAATTGAAAAAGCGGCTGGTGGTGCAGGTGAAGATTATTCTCCGGCACGCTACGAAGGCTATGGTCCTGGTAATTGTATGGTGATTGTGGACTGTCTGACTGACAACCCGAACCGTACTATCAAGGATGTTCGCCTGCCTTTCACAAAGACAGACTCAAAAATTGGTAGTCCGGGCTGTGTTGCACACATGTTCGATCACTTTGCTATCCTTGGTTTCGCTGGTGATGACGATGAAGCGGTACTGGAAGCGCTAATGATGGCCGATGTAGACGTGACAGACGTCGAAATAGAAGATGGTCAGGTGTCCGTGTTCGCACCGCACACTGAGTACTTTAAGGCGAAAACAGCCCTGATTGATGCGTTTGAAGGCATCAATTTCGAAGTAGACGAAATCACTTGGGTACCGCAAACGCACGTTGAGATCACAGGTGAAGACGACCTGGCTAACTTTGAGAAGTTTATCAACATGCTGGAAGACTGCGACGACGTACAAAATGTATATCACAACGCGATTGTGAAAAACTAACCCCTGGGTGAGTGATTAGTCCGTCCTGTCAGCGACAGGACGGAGAAAGCCGAGCTTTTACGCTCGGCTTTTTGGCGTTTGATACTTATACCAATTGCACTTAATACCTGTTCAATTAGAAGGAGCAAATTTGGTATTAGTAACTGAATTTTACTTCTGCATTACTGCGCAGCTGGCCTGCTACACTTTCAACAAACTTCAGCACGTCAAAATTATTCTTAAACTGAGCAATGTCCCCTCTGGCTGAGTAGGAATCATCCAGCACTGCTCTGAAATCTAAGATATCTTTAAGATTTTCATTGTTAACATCATATTTTCCCCAGGCATTGGCTTTCCCATCGGCACCCCTGTCATATGCTAGCCCTTTCATCAGCACACCAGGCACTTGCTGTGCCAGTTTCAGCATCTCTTCATTGCTATTCAATTTATCGGATAAGTAGTTTTTTTGCTCATCGCTAATACTGCCACTTACCACAAACTGACCATGCTCATCGATTGAAAATCCCCAGTTTTCTTGTGTGAGCTCAGGAGCTGATTGGCTAAGCTCTCCCATAAAGCTTTGATAATGAGACTGCATGTCGCGAAACAGGCTGGGTAATTCGCCAAAATACAAAGTTTGGGATACTTTGACGAAACGCTCTGGTTCGTACACCGTATCTGAATTAATTTCCATATCATGCAAATTAGCACGATTTAATACTTGCTGGTCAGCATCCGAGACACTCTGCACCTGCTGTTTTGCAACATTGATGAGTTCTTCGCTCATTTCTTCTGGCGCACTGGTCGTTGACTGCCTACTCGTATTGTTAGCCGGTACTTGCGGTGTATTAACGCTTTGATGGGGGATCTTCATTGAATATTCCTTATATCTAGATGTGAAGTGCTCTCCAACCTATCGGCGAGGTATAGTGCAAACTTTAGTTTATTAACATGTTTTTATCAAAATAATCAAGTTTTGTCATTGAACTGAGGGTGGAGGTCGCGCTAACGTGCGACCTCGAATGGACTGTATTGTTTTATGAAGGGTTGCTACTTACCAGGTCTTGGTCACATAAGTGCCCGAATACAACATATTCTACATTTGGTCCGCCAATACCCAGGCCAACCGAGTAAGGTATTTCCAGTCGCCAAACACCATGTACCAAGTCGGTATCCCAGATGTTTTTATAACCAAAACTATATTCCGTATGCCTCAGGGTCAATTCACTGAAACACGAACCAACATTGACGACGCCTGAAACGCGACCTTCACTGTTTGCCTCTTCAATATGATCTACGTATTCAATTACAAGATCACGCACATCTTGGTCAAACCGTAAATTTGCCTTGGCTCCCTCAACAGGGTGTCCTGTGGAGTCTTTGAGTGTTATACCCCAAGTTACCTTGCGATATGCTTGTGTTGTGGCATAAGTTGCGTCTGCTTCACGGAACGCGGCATAGGTAACCCTGTTAACATTTGACTCCCCGGTTACAAAATAGTCTGAGGTCGACGCCACTTTGGTTCCAAAAGTAAGGTTATAAAAGTTGTCGGGTTTAACCGGTAGATTTAAGTTTGGAATGACCCTGACATAAATATCCTGGTTGGCTTGAAGGTTACTCAAGTTATTATCCCGGTTATTTGGTAAGGTTTGCCAGCCATTATTATAAACTTCAATAACCCACTCATCGAGTTTATTATCGTTAAGGTGAATAACGACATCCTGGCCTCGTACGGCTGTGAACTTGTACAGGTCAACATCAGTTGCAGAGTCCATGTTTGCATTGATATGATGTTGCTTATCGTCCAGTATGGTTGCAGTAGCAACAGTATCGTTGAATTCATAGCCGTCAAGTTGTGTAGCAACGATAGCTCCAAACCCAAAGGGTTTTGCATTACCTTCCTGTGCCTCAAAAAACCAATAGTAATGGCCCGGCTCGGTTAAAGCGACCACCGCTTCATCTGCTGTGCCTGTATTATTTGATAATCCCAGCGCCGTATATGTATCGTCTTCATTGTGGCGTATCAGTGATAAATCAATATTATTGCCGGCTTCTTGATTTAGCAGCAAGGCCGTCGTTTTACCCCGCTCTGTGATTTCAAAGTGATAACAATCTGTGGCCCCAGTGTTTAGGCCTGGGTGCGTGTAGAGGTTTCCCGTAGATAATGTTTGACACTGTGGGGTGATAGTTGTGGCTGAGTTTGCCGATACAGACTGGGTATGTCTGGCGAATAGTCTCGCTTCCTTTCTATCGTTCAAAGAAATTGAATAGCTTGAGGGGGTTACGGTTCCTGCCGGCTCCAGCTCTATGTGGTCTAATGAGGTATTTGCATTGGTGGCGAATGTCATTGCAATTGCCAGGGTAGACAATGCAGTTGCACTATTTTTCATATGTTTATTTTCCTTATAATATGTTCCTGATTATGAAATCACCATTTTTATTCGAATGCAACCTGATTATAAAGTTAACCTATTTGAAAAAGTATTGAATGAGAAAATGGATGTCAGAGATAACCTTATTTGCCTGCTTTTTACTAAGATAGTTTCAAAAATTAATCGCCCGGACTGTGTTGCACATATATTTGGCCACTTTGCTATCTTTGATTTCGCTGGTGAAGACGACTAGGCTAATTTTGAGAAGTTCATCAACATGCTGGAAGGCTGCAACGACGTACAAAACGTTTATCATAACGCGATTGTGAAAGACTAACCCCTGGGTGAATGATTATTGCGTAATTTCAGGTAAAAAACGGAAAAGCCGAGCCATGAAACTCGGCTTTTTTAACCAAGTACAGCTTGTGTTGCTGGGAACGCAGCCTGTTTTGTGCGTGGTGGGGCTTTGTTGACACCAAGAATATTGCCGTTATCATGTCAGCACCTCCAAAGCTTGAGTAAGAAGCGACAATGAAACTAATTCTATTGATGATCACAATGATATTTTCGCTTAATGCTAACGCGAAGCATTTTGCCGTAAGTAATGCAAAGATGCTGAGTATTTCGATGAGAACTGTCGAATATACAGATGCAAAATATGCAGATATGGCGCTGGTGAAGTTTGATAAAAATTTCTCAAATGCTGCAGAAGGGTGCGTTAAGAACATGGCTTATTTGCACCCCACAAAAGATGCAGCTATTTTCTCCGCACTACTAGCCAGTAAAGTTCAAGCCGAGCCTATCACCCTGACTATTGATTCCGAGATGGTCAGAATTAAAAACTGGTGTAAGCTGGTTGCAATTGAGTTTTAGCCTGAGCTGGAGAGTGTCAGAATATCCAGTGCGATGTGTGATCGCATTAAAAGCTAGACTAAAATGGGCAGTCATTGCCCATTTTTTAATGCCGTTTTCGACTTTAGTGCAAGCTAAGTTAAACTGACTCCGAAAGCCAGATATAATGGGGCAGGACTGTGTTTTATTAACTATTTCAAACCTTGATTTATCCCCGTAGCCTCCAGGACATCCCGCCAGCTAACAAATTTAAAGTTTTGCGGCTGATCGGGAAAGCGGTTGCGACCCTCCTGGAGTACCAGTAACCCCTCGGGATAATCTCGGGTTGAGGGCCAGACCATCGGTTTCTGACGCGCCATCAAGGCCTTTGAAGCCATCCAGACCAACGCGAAATCCTGCCAAATGGCGATAGGGCGGTGTTGCTTCGTAGAGCTGGTAGCTGTTGTGCCCCGACTCGACATCACCAGAGCTGGCGCGTCACCAAAAGACAGCGCCAGGCTTTCTACATCATCCATCAGATGTTCGCCCACTTTTGCTACGGCAACGGGTTGGCTCTGAGCTTTGGGCCTGACAACCGGTAAGATTTGTACTGTGACCCCTGAATTGAAGGTGATGTGAGCTGCTTTGTCTTAACATATCCGCTTGAGTAGTAAAAAAGCAAACAGAATCTTGTTGTTAGGTGATTTTTTGGCGATGAGTATGCGTTTGATACGAGGTTGAATGAGCTGCTCGGGCCGGGTCCAGATAGCTCAGGCTTTAGCCGGAAGTGTCTTAAAAGTGTCATATCGCGCCGCTAGGATACCTGCAAAATTCAATATTTGGCTCAAAAGATGAAGAATGTCAGCAGTTTATGCCTCGCTCTAATTGCGAGTATCGGATTCACCATATTGGCGTTATTTGTCGGCGAGCCCAAACCTATGCATGACGTCGACTGGGTCGACTTAACCGGTGAAACCACTTCGTCTGTGATGGCCGCTATCTGGCTTATACTGCTGGCATTGTGCCGGCCACGAGGGCGGGTGACCGCAATATTGTTATTCGGCTCGGCAACTTACTGGCTTACGACCTGGCTTGATGTATTGGATGAGTTCATCGCCTATCCGCCGCACAGTCATTTATTTACCTGGCTGGAGTCATTGCCGGCACCTGTCAGTATGACCTTACTGACCTGGGGACTGATCTCCTGGTACAAAGAGCAACAGGCAGTCAATCGCCAGCTGAAACAACGAGAGCACTTTCATCGCGAACACAGCCTGATTGATCCCGTCACTCAGCTCTACAGCCTTCGTTACTTGTTAATACAGCTTAACCGTGAGGCTGTATTGCATGATAAGCGTGAGCAACCACTCTCGTTAGTCATGGTCGATATTAATGGATTTGCTCAGTACAACCGGGTGCACGGTGTGCAAAAAGGCGATCAGGCACTCAATGGGGTTGCTTCCGCGCTGGAACTAGCGCTCAGGGAGAGCGATCTGGCTTGTCGTTATACCAGTGACCGATTTGCGATATTGCTACCGGATACTCCCCCCCATGAAGCCAGTGTTTTCTGCGAGCTGATCCGTGACTGTTGTAATAGCGCGTTAAAGGGTGCGCTGACCGTGACCACTGTCCAGGCAACGAGAATGGCAGGAGAGTCAGAGCAGGCTTTGTTTGAGCGGCTTAATCAACAGCTGGCGGGCGCGAAACGCACGTCGTCTGCTGTTGCGGTGGAGACACTATGACACCCGAAAATTTAGCCTATCTGCATGACAAACGTATGCCTGCGCATTTTCTTATTACTATTTTGGAGCTGGCCGAGCACTATCAGGTAAAACCGCAACAACTGATCCGGGGATCGTCGTTGTTTCTTGAGGATCTGACCTATCCGGGCGCCCAGGTTGCGCCTGTCAATGTGCTGTTTATACTTAAAAAGCTTAAACGAGAGCTGGCGGAGCATCCACACCTTGCGATGGAATTGGGGCAAAGAATTGCGACCGGACATGGTCATGTTCTGTTTGATTTGTGGCGTTATGCACCTGACTTATGCGGGGCACTGAAAGCCTGGGCACGCGTACAAAAAGGCATTGAAACGCTGGTTCAGTTTAATGTGCAGCGGCATCAGGGAATGTTATATATCAGGCTGACTGAATCTGCATCACTGAGCATTCAGCAACGGGCGGTGTTTGAAATCGTACTCTCTGCCTGCCGTTTGCTGCTAAAGGAGCAACTCGGCGCGCAGATCTGGATACAGGTCGAGCTGCCCTGGTCACAACCCGCGCAGGATTTGCACTATCCGGTCTATCTGGGTGAGCGTGTGCATTTTAACGCGCCACGCTGCGCCATTATCTTGCAAGAAGAGGCACTCTACCAGCCTTTTAAAGAGGCCAGTGCACTGCGGTTTGCCCAGGCAAAACGCAGTGCCTGCCACGTGCTTCATCCGCCACAGTTACTTCAGGCACACCTGCGTCGTTTGTTTCGTAAGAATCTAAGTCAGATCTGGTCGCTGGAAGACACCGCCAGCTATCTGGGTATGAGCCCGGCGACATTGAAGCGTCGCCTTAAGCAAGACGGTACAAATTTCAAACTGTTGGTTGACGAAGTCAGGGGGCAAGAAGCACTGCACCTGATGGATCTCAATCAATGGAATAATAGCCAGCTCGCCAGCACCATGGCGTTTGCCGATGTACACAGCTTTCGGCGGGCATTTAAGCGCTGGACCGGGGCTGTACCCAGTGCGTTTCGTTGTGGTTCTTAATCACAGCATCAACAACCATTGAGATAACAAGCGCAGAATGCGCTTGTTATTAGACTTTCTTAATCAGAACGGGCAGCGTTTTGTCCCTTCGCAGTTCGAACGGGTGTCAATACAAACCCAAAATGATTCGTCGATTACGCGGCCACCCCCTATCCGAGGCGTCTCCTGAGCGCGAATAATCGTGGCTGAATTTACAGATAGAGATTTAATCGATTTTTTATTCAAAGTCACTTTCATTGTTAACATCCTATTTGTTATGAGAAGTAGCAGGTTGATTCTTTTTTATTCAAATGTCAATAGTTTGTTTCTATGTAGTTATTTTGTAACTTTTTTGGAGCTGAAAATTAATCTCATTCCTGTCATAAGGCAAAATGAACAGAGGGCATGGTTATGGAGTTTAGTAAAAGTACAGCTCTGCTACAGGGAAGTTTCGATGGACGCAATGACTTAGTAGTCACAGTACAGAATGAGACCCGGTATGAGTTGACCATCTATACACACACTGAGCATAGGTCAAGACAGTGCAGCATTCAGCACCATTATTGTCAGAGAAACGGCTTTACATGCAGAGAAAGTATAGTAGTGAGGGCACAGGAGTGCCCTCATTGTGTTCAGTTGAATTATAAATCAAACGTGCGCGCAATCGAGAACACAAAGCGCTCGTCGGTATGCTCGCCATCTATGGTCGTATCTTCCACAGTAAAGGTTAGATCGAAATCAAACTGCGTGGTGGTGTAAGACACCGCATAGTGCGTGTAAGAGCTGTCGAGTCCATCCCAGGCGTATTTGTCCGCGTCGAATGAGTTCGAGACGTCGCCACTGAGGGTAATTGAGTGATTGTCGGCAATATCAAAAGTATGCGACAACATCACAATCGAATGACCAACACCCACACCGAAGTAATCCCAGCTATACCAGAAGTTCAGATCGGTTGTCCCTAAACTACTCGCATAAGCAAACTTAGTGTAGACTTCTGGATAGTTAAAGTCGCTTGAGTCACCGTGACCATGGTAAGTGTAGTAGGCAATGCCGTAATCGACGGTCCAGTCACTGGAAAGCTCAGAGGAGCGGCCAACGTAAAAGTCCCACTCATGTCCTGTGTCTTCGCCAAAGTCAACGCCAGAGGCCCAGGTACCTACATACCAGCCAGCATCGGCCGCGTAGTCCAGGCTGCCCTGAATGGTCGGGTCACTTTGTGTTTGCGACACCCCGTTAAAGGTGTAGTCTGAGGTGCCGGTAATGGTTGTCGACCAGCCTGCCATAGCCATGTTCGACAAAAGGGCCAGAGGTAGTGCGCAGAGTGTTGTTTTTAAATTTGCTTTCATTTCTTTTAAACCTTAATTTACGGTCTCTATACGGCTGAAGTCGATTGTATTTTCTTTGGGCGAACGGGTAATGTTTGCCACTGTTTTGAACTTGCTATAACAAATATAGCCAAAGCAGCCAAAAAACAACGCAATTACCAGTGCACCAACCCACTGTATCTGCAGAAAGTTTAGTTTAAATAGCAGCGTCAGCAATGACAGAGCGGCAATATTAGTCAAAATATAGTTGCGTTTCCCGAGTTTTTTAACCGTCAGCCCAAGGTTATCGGTGTAGAGTCGAATTAATGAGTCCAGAGAATTAATCACGAAGATCACTCCGACTACGACCATTGCCAGGTTCTTGATGCCTGCAGTATCAATCCCGGCCTCATGATAGTGATACAACACACTAAACCAGACAGCGATAGGAATAGATGGGAATATCAGCATGGCTGCCAGTACCTGATAGGTTTTCAGGCCGCCGACAAAACGCGAGGTGAACTGACCTATCATGATGCTCCAGGCAAACCACCAGAATAGATAAAATTCGTGATAGTCATTGAGCGGCAATATAAACTCGTTGATATTGCTAAAGTAGTCGCCCAGTAGTGCGATATTGTTGGTAAAGGCACTCATCTCACTGTCGCCAAAAATAAACGCAGAAGCCCACATAAAGGCGATCAGGGCGATAAACATCCAGGTCGTAGAAATACTCAGAATGCGGACATACTTCAGGCTGGTGCTTGAATACACCGCAAAACAAATGGCAGCGAACACGATTAGATAAAAGGTCGGAACAATGGACTCGCCATCGCCTACACTTGGCATATACCAGGGCAGGTTGGACAACAGCAGATAGGCCGTAAAGGCGCACGTGCCAATAATGACAACATTATTGATAAACTTAACCCAGGGAATTTCGAAAAACTTCACCTTAGGTTCTATTACGCAGAAATAAAAACACGTCAGAAAATAAAATCCCCAGATCAGGAAGCCCCAAAAGCCAAATTCGATGGCGAGTGGATTGGCAAACGCATACTCTGGGCTTGCTTTTATGTCTGCGTAACCCGCAAACTCCGTCAGCGGAAACATGATAAGTCCGACATCCAGACCGGACGTAAATAAAATAGCAATAAAGGTAAAGGTTTTAACCGGTGTCACACCGACACAGCGTAGATTTCCCCATTTTAATAAAATAAAAGCGATTGCAACTAGGGTAAACACAATGCCTGTACTAAGCCATACTGTCATTGTCACCCTCCCAAAATAAGTAGAAATAACTCATTGTCTCTCCGTTTTTTATTGTTTCCGCATTAACCCGATACAACCAATTTGTATCGCGCACCACTGCAGACCCCACGGCCCGGTTGGGCCGCAGGTGGCTTTGTTAAATCTCCGTGCTACGTTGTACTGCTTGCCACTGACTGTGAATGGCAACCTGAGCATTGTTTGCTTTAAGGGCCGGCTGGCCCAGAATAATGTCTGCGGCTTTCTCCGCGACCATAATGGTTGGCGCGTTGAGGTTGCCGTTTGGGATCGTCGGGAAGATAGACGAATCCACTACGTTCAGGCCATCGATACCATGCACCTGGGTGTTTGAATCCACCACGGCCATGTCGTCTTCACCCATTTTGCATGAGCAGGACGGGTGATAGGCGCTTTCGACGGCCTGGCGTACAAAGGCATCAATTTCTGCGTCGCTCTGTACGTCTTTACCTGGCTGAATTTCACCGTCGCGGTAGGCATCAAAGGCCGGTTGCTCGATGATCTCTCTGGTCAGGCGAACACAGGCGCGGAAGCCTTCGATGTCGTCCTGATGTGCCAGGTAGTTAAATTGGATCTTGGGGGCCTGAGTTGGGTCGGCCGATTTAATCGTGACTTCACCGCGACTTTTCGGTTTGTTGTGACCTATATGGACCTGGAAACCGTGTCCATCAAATGCACTTTTACCATCGTAGCGAATGGCTGCGGGCAAAAAGTGATACTGAAGATCTGGCCATTCAACGCCCGCTTTGGAGCGGATAAAAGCACAAGATTCAAAATGATTGGTTGCACCCAGGCCGGTTTTGTTGAGGATCCAGCGCGCCCCGATCAGTCCCTTAGAGAACCAGTCCAGTTTGCCATTGAGGGTAATGGGCTGTTTGCATCTGTACTGGAAATAAAACTCCAGATGATCTTGTAAGTTTTTACCGACGCCGGGCAGATGATGCTTTACCTCAACGCCTGCGGCTTTGAGCGCATCCTGATCGCCAATCCCCGACAGCTGCAACAGCTGCGGCGAGCCGATTGGCCCGGCACTTAAGATCACACGACGCTCGGCTGTGGCGTGATGGGTTTTTCCCTTGCACTGATACTCCACACCCACAGCACGTTTACCTTCTAGCAGCACCTTGTGCGCCAGCGCACCAGTTATGATTTTTAGATTGTCACGCCCCTTTACAGGGTCGAGATAGGCGCGGCTGGCGGAGCAGCGGCGGCCATCTTTTACCGTCATATGCATTGGGCCAAAACCTTCCTGCTGCTCGCCATTATAATCGTCAGTCTTGGCATACCCAGCCTGTGCACCGGCTTCAATAAACGCGCGATACAGCGGGTTGGCCATTTCGTTACCATTGTTGGTGCCGAGCGGGCCTTCACTGCCCCGATACGAGTCTTCGCCCAGATACCAGCTTTCGGCACGCTTAAAGTAGGGCAGACAAGCCTGATAATCCCACCCTTGCGCACCGTATTGCTGCCATTCATCAAAATCTTTGGCGTGGCCACGTACATACACCATGCCATTGATAGACGACGAACCACCCAGCACCTTGCCGCGCGGGCAATGCATCACCCGGTTGTCCAGATACGGCTCCGGTTCGGTATGAAACTGCCAGGCGTATTTATCGGTATTCATAGGAATAGACAGCGCCGTGGGCATCTGGATAAAGATGCTCTTATCACTGCCACCCGTTTCTAACAGTAACACCCGGTGTTGTGGATTGGCGGACAATCGATTTGCCAGTACACAGCCTGCTGAGCCAGCACCGACAATAATGTAGTCGAATACTTTTTTCATAGTCTGGCTCCTTTGCTTAAAATGGGCTTTCGATTTGGCTCATACCTACATAAACAGACTTGGTCTGGGTGTAGTGATCCAGTGTTTCAATGCCATTTTCACGGCCAATACCGGATTGCTTGTAGCCACCAACCGGCATTTCGGCGGGTGAGTTGCCATAGGCGTTGATCCAGGTAATGCCAGCCTGTAGCTGGTGGATCACGCGATGGGCGCGTTGAATATCGCGGCTGAATACCCCGGCCGCCAGGCCCAGATGCGTATTGTTGGCGCGGTTAATCGCTTCTTGTTCGTCATCGAACACCATGACGCACATCACCGGACCAAAGATCTCTTCGCGGACTATGGTCATGTCTTCGTGACAGTCGGTGAATATGGTCGGGGCAACAAAGTAGCCGTTAGGTGCCGAAGCCGGGCTCAGGGCATGGCCACCGGTCAGCACAGTTGCGCCTTCCTGCTTGCCCTGCTCAATGTAATCCAGCACCAGCTGCTGATGTTTTTTCGAAATCAAGGCACCCAGGTTTACTTCGGGATTGAGTGGATCGCCGGCGATAATATTTTGTTCTGTGCGGGTTTTAAGCTGCTCAAGGAACTGCTCATACACGCCGCGCTGCACATAGACGCGTGTACAGTTGGTGCAGATCTCACCCTGGGTGTAGAAGTTACCCAGCATAGCGGCACTGACCGCCTGTTCGACATCGGCATCGTCAAATACCAGTAACGGCGATTTACCGCCCAGCTCCATGGTCACGTCTTTCAGATTAGACGCCGCACTTTGCATGACTTTTTTGCCTGTGCCCACTTCACCCGTGAATGACACTTTTTCAATTTCCGGGTGCAGTGTCAGCCACTGTCCGACTTCAGCGGCACCCTGTACTACATTAAAGACACCTGCTGGCATACCTGCTTCAATAAAGATCTCAGCCAGCTTCATTGCACCCAGCGGTGTTTCTTCAGATGGTTTAAAGATCAAAGCATTACCAGCCGCCAGTGCCGGGCCAGATTTCCAGCAAGCAATTTGCAGCGGGTAGTTCCAGGCACCAATGCCTGCGCAAATGCCTAACGGTTCTTTGCGGGTATAGTAAAAATCATCGCCGACCATTTGTTGCTGGCCAACTTGTGCAGGCGCCAGTCCGGCAAAGTATTCGATCACGTCAGCGCCCGTTTGAATGTCAACGCATTCGGCTTCTTGCCAGGGTTTGCCTGTATCCAGCACCTCGATTTTAGCCAGCTCATCATTACGTTCACGCAACAGCGCCACCGCTTTATTCAGAATTCTGCTGCGCTCAATCGGGGTCATGGCTGACCACTGCGCAAACCCGGCTTTGGCACTGTCGATGGCCGCTTTTTGAATGTGTGCATCGGCTACTTCAACGTGATAAATGACTTCGTCGGTCGCGGGGTTTTTTACCGCAAACTGCTCGCCGGTCTGATTGGCAAGGTAGCGGCCATGAATAAAGTTCTGGTAGAGCGGTGTGGACATATTAGACTCCAAATTGTTGGATGAGGGACTGGATATAGCGTTTGGCCAGATCCTGCGCGCTGTCAAACTGCGCATCATCGGCTTTATTGAGAACGGCTCTGAGCCACAGGCCGTCGATCATAGCGGCACTCAGCTCTGCGGCTTCATGCGCTTCGCCTTGGGCCATTAACTGTTTAAACGAGTACAATAAATTGCTGTAAAGTCGGCGTGCATTGACGCGTTGTAAGCGATGTAATTCTGCATCATGCATGGAATGCGCCCAGAAGCTTAACCAGGTACGGGTCGTATCACGCTGTTGCTGTACCACAGCAAAGTTGGCTTCCACAATAAACATCAGACGCTGCTCGGGGGAGCAACCCTGTGCTGTTTTTTGTAGCAAACTGCGTTGCAGGCTGCTCAGCAAATAGCGTACTGTGGCTTCGATGAGACCCTGCTTACCACCAAAATAGTGGCTGATGATCCCCGACGACATCCCGGCTTTTTTACTAATGCTATTGATCGTGGTGGCTTGTAATCCAAGCTCTGCCACTGACTGTAAGGTCGCCTCAATCAGCTGTTGGCGACGCACTGGTTCCATTCCGACTTTAGGCATATTTTTATTAATTGATCGTTCAATAAAAATAAATTTTAAGGTGAACAGAGAGGGAATTCAAGGTTGACATTTTGTAAATTACATTTTTTTAAAATGGATTTTGCACTTAACCAGCTAATATTGTTTGGTTTTTTTGTGTTGGTAAATTCAATAAAACTATTTCTCCTGTGTGTACTTTGTGATGATTGCTTCGGGTTCAGTGGTCGATTTGGTGGCGCTTTCAGTCGATACAGGATTACGAGTGAGGGAGCGCTATCTCAGGACTAAACACTTTTGTGCACTATTCAGACAAGTTGAATGGTCGTGTTTTCGCTTGTTACAGCCGCCTTCTTGAGGGTAATTTTCTGCCGTTGAATGCATCTGGGTTTGTTGCTAGGTTGAAATGCGACTGACTAAAAGGAGATTAAAAAATGATAATAATTAAGAATCTAACAGTTGCCTCGCTGCTCACCTCTACGCTTTGCTTTGCATCTAATACATTTGCGCAAAATACATCCCCTCCGGCAGATGCTACAACGCTGCTACCCTCCCCAGCTGTCAACTTAGACAGAGCTTTACTTAAAGATATAAAACAGTTCGTTAAGTTTGCGAATAAAGTGAAGTTTTTCTATCCCAGCCAGGCGGTTGCAGCCACTAACTGGGACAAATTTGTTGCTGAAACAATCGTTGAATTGAGTCAGACAGAGCCATATCGAAGGCAAGAAGTTGGCTTGCAAAGGCTGCGTGAAATTGCGCCATTTATTGTTGAGCGCAGAAGAGAGTTACCTGACTTGAGAGGAAATGAGCCTGCAGTCGCATGGCAGCAGGATGCAGCAAGGACCATCTATTATTACACACGGCAATTGTCTACAGGTAATCACGAAACAATGAAAGCCAATGTACAGCTACCAGATCGCAACTTTGCAAGAGTAAAATATGGCTGGCGTACTTTGTACATGCCCTTGTATTTACCTCAGTCAGCCAGCGATCAAGGGCTGAACTACAGTGATTATCGCCAGTGGCAGGTAGGCACTGACTTTTCATCTTCTGTTGTTTGTATGTCGACTGTTTCAGCGATGTGGGGAGAAATTCATCATTATTGGCCGTATTTTGAACAGGTGGACGTAAACTGGCAGCGTAGTTTAATGCCCTTACTGAAAGCATGTACAGAGGAAGTGCCAACTACCCGCATCAAAGCAATCAATAGTGAATTTAAAAAGCTACAAGACGAGCATGTTCGAATTTTTTACCCCTGGGGTTATGAGCCTCAGCCCAGCTACAACCACCCTTTTATACTACGTCGGGTTGAGGGTAAGTCGATAGTGGTTGGTTTACTTGATGTCGCTAGTCCCGAGATTGAGATTGGTGATGAATTACTTATGCTCAATGAGGTGCCATTCGAAGATCTGGTCGAGGAGCGGGCAAGCTGGCTGACAAACAACGATCATACCAGCAAAAACCATGCGACAAAGTATCTCAATTTCTCTGCAGCACAAGCACCTGTCAATGCCATTTTCAGGAAGCCTGATGGCAGGGTGATTGAGGTTAACTCAAACAAAGTTCATGTTAGCGAAGGGACACTGGTTCAGTGGCGACCATTAGTGCCGAGAGATTCTGTTGCAGTAAAAGAGTTGGAAAGTGGACTTTGGCAACTTAATCTATATAACCTCACCCAACAAAATATTCAGCAAGCGAAGGCTCAGCTGCAGGACGCACGTGCGGTTGTCCTTGACCTCAGGCAGTATCCAAAAGACTTTTTTGCCTGGCAGGAGGGGCTGTCTTGGTTTATCGACCAGCCTATCGAGCATGGAGAGTTGTACCGTTATCACAGAAAAGGTCCCGCAAGGCGAGCATTTTATTCGCAACAGATCAGGCAAACGATAGAGGTTTCAGAAAACCCTTTGGATATTCCCGTAATCGTTTTGGCTTCGCGCGAAAGTATTAGTCTCAATGAACATGCGCTTATATTTGCAAAAAAAGCGGGTATGCCGATATTAGGTGTTGCGACTTCAGGCATCAATGGTGAGGTGATGAGCGCCAGCTACTTTGATTCAGGACAAGGGTCTGGCATTGGCTTCTGGTATACCGCAATGCGAGCAGACAATGCAGATGGTTCAATATTGATTGGTCGCGGCGTGCAACCCGATATATATGTGCCTCGTACCATAGAATCCATTATTGCCAACGAGGATAATCAGCTTTCAGCCGCAATTGAGTATTTAAAAGATCAACTGTGAGGTTGTGCTTAATCCTTTAGAGCCCGAACAGGGCTCTATTCACAGCTTGACTGATGAGCCAGTGAGTTAAGCCGCATTCCAACCTCTGGCCGTTTTCCCCCGCTTCCCCCATATCATGACGACTGCGCTTTCTGCCATTTCTAAGTTTCACTCAAAAGTCGAAATGCTTAGCTATACTTCCCTGATATCTCTTCAATTAAGTAAGCAGTATATGACCCAACCTTTTGTTTCTGTGCTTGTATCTTCAATGATTTATTGTGTGTTTGCTACAGCACAGGCTGAAGAGGAGGATGCGCTTTTTGCGATGTCTTTTGAGGAGCTACTCGATCAGGATGTGACCGTCGCAGCACGTAAGAGCGAATCCTGGCTGGCATCGTCGGGTACTGTGTACGTGATCAACCGCACGGACATAGAACGCTATGGCTGGCGCGACTTAAAGGAGATCCTCGCCTCTGTTCCCAATATGGATTACTTTTATCAGTGGGCCTGGCTGCCTGGTGGACAGAGGGGGTTTACCGGCAACATGTCGGGTACCCTGATGCTCATAGACGGCCGGGAAGTACAAAACCTGCTCGCTAATGAAGCCTTCATTATGAATAACTTTCCGAGCGCCAGAATTGAGCGGGTTGAGATTTTACAAGGACCAAACTCTACCTTGTATGGCGGCAATGCAACGCAGGGTGTGATCAATGTGATCACTCGCCTGGAAAGTGGTGTGAACGAAGTGTCTTTACTGATCGGTGAGGTGGGAACGCGCCATGGTCATGGTGTGTTTCATTATCAGCAAGGAGAGGTTGAACTGGCGGTGTCGGCCAGTTATTTTGAAAGCGATCTGGATTATCGTGAAATACGTGAATTTATTGTCGACGATGAAGCATTCAGTCGAAACAGCAAAGATGGATTAAGAAACCACAACCCTGATGATTTTCGCAATCGAGAGAAAAACATTACGCTGGACAGTCGCCTGACTACGCCCTGGTTTTATCTTGGCAATAACCTGACCCGTACGACCAATGTGAGTGGCATAGAAGCCGTCGCATTTGACTATATTACCGGAGACGACGCTTATCGGGGATATAGCAGCTATTATCTGGGTAAACACTTGCGGCCTTGTTCAAACTGGTCGGGCAATCTTGAGCTGAGCTACTTCAGAGAATACAAAGAAAAATACCGGCTTAGTGTGGATAGCCCTGAGCAGGCTACCCGCTATGAGGAGCTGGCATTATATACGGAGCGCGAAGACATCGGGCCGTCGGACAGAATACGGCTACATACGCAATGGCACTATCAGGCCGGTTCAGATCAGGATTGGATTTTGGGTTACGATGGCTGGCGCACCGAAATCGGTCTGAAAGTCAAATACCGGCAAACTGCGGATGGCGTAAAATTGGTCACCCCCGACTCATGGCCGACAGACAAATCGCGTTCTGATAAACATGCCGTATTCGGGCAATATTCAAGGCTATGGCAGTTTGGTGAGCGCACGCTAAAGGTCAATGCCGGACTCAGATATCATCGTCAGGATTATACCAATGCCAGCTGGCTACCCCGCGTTAGTATGGTTTATCAGACCAGTGCTGAGCAGGCATTTAAATTGACCTATGGTAAGGCGTTTCGCCCACCGACGATTTTTGAATTCGATCTGGTGGTGGATGATGAGATTGAATCGCAAAGTATGCAGATGTATGAGCTCAACTGGAGCAGCAAGTTCCGCTGGCGTGATATTGAGTTTGCCAATATTTCTGCTCTTTATAGCATGCAGGCTAAGAATTTTTATCAGAAAGTGCAGGACCCCAACACCCAGATCTGGCGTACCATCGTGGCGGGTGAGCACCGAGTGTCTGGCTGGGAAAACCAATTGCGCTGGCAGGCTCAGCGTTGGCGCGGGCAGCTGGCCATGCGCTACATATCACCGGATAAAACCCGGGTTGCCGGTCAGTCTGTGGTTCTGGATGTACCACGGTACAAGGTCAAACTGGGAGTGGGATATGCCCTGGATCAGCACTGGCAGGTGTCTGCTTTTATTGATCATTGGGATAAAACTCTGACTGAGGCTAACCGGTTTCAACAATCCGGCACAGACATAGTCACAATACCCGGCTGGACAATCCTCAACATGAACCTGACCTACACACAAGGCAAGAGCACCCTGGGACTATATGTTGAAAACCTGTTTGATAGGACCTATTACCATGGTAATGCCCGGGGGGTGTCTCCCGTGAAGTATATTCAGGCGCCACGAAACCTGCGCCTGAGCTGGTCATATCAATTTTAGCGAGTGACAAAGCCACCATTAACGAACAAGGTCTGGCCGGTTACCCAGCGTGCTTCTTCACTGGCCAGAAAGTCGATCATAGGTACAACGTCGTCAATGTGACCCAAACGGTTCAGCACACTGGCCGAACTCAGGTAAGCCACTGACTGGGGGTCCTCTTCACCGTGGAAAAATGCGGTATCTATTGGTCCCGGCGCGACGACGTTCACTGTGACTCCGCGACCACCAATTTCCTTTGCCAACGCGCGGGTAAAGTCTTCCAGTGGCGCTTTGGCGCCTGCATAGAGCCCGTACAGACCGGTAAACGCACCGAGCAAAGAGGTACCGATATTGATAATGCGGCCGTGATCCTGAATGCAATGGGCTGCATGTTTCATCATTAGAAAGGGGGCTTTGGTATTAATCGCAAAGAGTTGATCAAATTCTTGCTCCGAAACATCTGCAATGGCTTTTTTCAGCACTTTGCCAGCGTTGTTAATCACAATATCAACCCGGCCAAAGGCTTCCAGTGTTTGTTGATACAGCGATTGGACCTGACTTTCCTGGCTCAGGTCGCTCTGAACTAAAAGCACCCGTCTGCCAATCTGAGTGATCTCGGCTGCAGTTTGCTCGGCATCACTTCGTGATGTATCACTATGATAATGCACCACGATATTTGCGCCGCGCTTTGCCAGTGAGATAGCAAATGCTCGACCCATATTGCGTGCAGAACCTGTGACAATGGCAACTTTATCAGTCAAATCAGAACGGGCTGTTGAGATAGACATATTGTTTACTCCTGTTGGGTTAGTTGACGAAAGTCAGTGTAACCTCTTGCGTTTATTTCAGGTAGTGCTTAAATTTTCATTTATTAATTGCAAAATATGCAAAAAATAATGAATTCAAATGAACTGACGTTTCTGAAGGTAATAGAAGCAGGCAGTCTGAAAGGCGCTGCTGAACAACTTAATACCGACCCCTCCTCAGTGAGTCGTAAAGTGGCTGCCTTAGAGCAGCATTTGGGTGTTAAACTGATCAACCGCTCCACAGTCCGCTCCCAGCCTACAGAAGCCGGGTTGGTTTATTTTCAGGGATTAAAGCATCTTGCTGAGCAGCAAACTGTATTGGAAAATCGCCTGCGAGGTTTGCAGGATCAACCCAGTGGGACGCTGACCATTGCTGCGCCGGTCGACTTTGGCAAGCGGTTTGTGGTGCCTGTTCTGACTCAGATGCGGGAGACTTATACCAATCTTAAGGTTGAGTTGATGCTGGGTAGCCATTTTGAAGATTTGACTGCAAGTGGTATCGATGTGGCGGTACGTATCGGTGTATTGCCAGACTCCGGGTTGATCTGCAGGGGCCTGGGGATGGCAGAGCGGGTATTGGTCGCCAGTCCGGATTATCTGACGCAGGTGGGAGAAATAACTGAGCCTGCAATGCTGAGACGATGCCAATTTGTGTTTTATTCCCGAGCACAGGCTAACGCCCAAGTGGGATTGATAAAAGACGGTCAAACAACGCGCGTCAAAGTGTCAGGGGGCTTTACAGTTAATAGCGTATCGGCGGTCAGAGAGCTGGTGATGGCTGGAACAGGGGTTCACCTGGGACCCGCATGGGCATTTAACGAGGCGCTCAACAGCGGACTGCTGGTGTCCCTGTTGCCCGATTATCAGCTTGAGGGATTGCCTGTCCACGCTGTTTATCGACCCGGGGGGTATGTCCCCGCCAAAATTCGCTGTTTTATTGATATGATGAGCCAGTATTGTAAGCACGCCCTGTGAACCTTGGCTGGAATGATCCGCTGGCAGAGAATTACACAGCAATCTGTCCGTAGAATTCTTCATTTTATTCTGGGAAAAAATTGATGTTTAATAGTTAGCTGATACCGCGATAAGGAGCATTGGGTTGCTATCATGAACAATATTCAGCTTTATTATTTTCCATTGTCCGGGCATAGCCATAAGGTGCTCACGCTTGCATCAATGCTGGACTTGAACATCGAAACTGTGATCGTTGATTTAAAGTCCGGTGAGCATTTGTCCGAGCCGTTCATACACCTTAATCCGGCTGCTAAGGTGCCTGTGCTGGTCGATGGTGACATGGTTATCGCCGACTCTCACGCTATTTTATTTTATCTGGCAAGACAATATGACCCTGCGCAAACCTGGTATCCAGCTGAACTATCGACTCAGGTTGAGATCCAACGATGGTTTGCCTTGTCTGCCACAGAGTTGTGCTTAGGCCCAGCTGCGCTCAGAAAGTGCCGGTTGTTGGGTCAATCCGGTAATGAAGAACAGGCGATGCAATACACGTTAAAATTGTTTTCGCTTATGAGCAAGCAGCTCGAGCATCAGCCCTGGCTTGCAGGGGGGCATGCGACCCTGGCCGACATTGCATTATACAGTTATACCGCTCCGGTTATTAACCTTGAGCCAAGCCTGCGTGATTTTTCCCGCGTGCTTGGCTGGGTTGCACGGTTTGAGCAGTTACCGGGCTGTCTGGCATTACCGGCAAAGTAACCGTGCTTAAGAACACAGCGAGCTCATGGTGTCAAAGGAATGATACATGGTTGTGAGTCCCACCTGGGTCGCCATTTAGCCTGCTGGTAGTTCAAACCACAATGCTTCGAGCGGGACCGTTGCGTTCAGCTCGATAGATTCATGCTCCGTCAAGCCCATGGCGTCCCCTTTATCGAGTTGTGTTTGAGCCGTGTGAGCGGATCCCTCAATAATGTGCAGATAACCCCACCGGTTATGCGTATTAAGGGTGATACTGTCACCGGCAGATAACTGTAAACGATACAGGCTGGCATTTTGATGAATCACCAGAGAATCGTTATGTCCGTCTGGCGTGGCGAGCGGCGTGAGTCGCCCGTGTTGACGAATGTGAGCCTGAGCATAGCCAGGACTGAGCCCCTTAGTGCCTGGCCGGATCCAGATCTGTAAAAAACGGGTTGATTCTGTGGCAAAATAATTGTACTCGGAATGCGCGATCCCGGTGCCGGCGCTCATCAGCTGAACCTCTCCGGCCGGAATAATGTGATGATTGCCTTGACTGTCTTTGTGTTCCAGTGCCCCTAGCAGCACGTAGGAGATGATCTCCATATCGCGGTGCCCGTGCGTATCAAAGCCCATACCCGGTGCCACCGTATCGTCATTGATAACGCGCAATACGGAAAACCCCATATGCTCAGGGTCGTAGTAATGACCAAAGGAAAAAGTATGCAGGCTGTGTAACCAGCCCAAATCAACCTGGCCCCGCTCTGAGCCGCGACGAATTGATGGCATAATGATGATGCTCCTAAACTGTGATAGCGCTACTCTACCGGTTCAAGAAAAAGAATAAAATTTGCGAATATCGTCATTATCGTTCTGTAAATAAGAATGGCTGTGCACGATGTATAGCGTGCCCTGCGACGTGTATATGCTAGAGTTAAAGTGTTCGATTTTGCTTGCTAATCCAGTTTCAAGGGAGTGTTATGTCGTCTTTAAATCAGTTTATTCCATCACCTGTGATTGCCGTTGCCTCGGCTTATCAGAGCCATCTGGGCGGCATTGATGTCTTTATCAGTTTTGCGCAAATAAATGATGACAACCAGCTTTTGCTCCAGCTCAGAGAAAGTCACGCGTTGTGTGTTGGCGATCTGGTCACGGTGCATCTGGATAACCGCACCGGGGTCAGCGAATATGACGCCGAGCTGAGTGTTTATCGTTTATCGTACAAAGGCCGGGTAACCGCCCTGAACGAGACCGACGTCACCCTGTCACCAGTGGAGTATCAGGTGTATTACGGGATTTCGGTTGAGCTGGAATATCGTGCGCCGGGTTATGAGTTCCCGAAAGATCTGCGTGTGCAAAACCCCTTGCCCTGTACACCTTTAACCGCAACGCCCGTAATGGACGAAGAAGAGCACGACAACAAAGTTGGCGTGCTGATCACCAAAGCACAGTCGCAACCACACACCACGGTGATGGCATTTTTATCCAGTACCGATGACGATATCTTTTTTATCACCCTGCCACAGACCTTTAAATCCAGCCTGATGAAACGCGACAATCAGTGCTATTTTGCCATCGACAATCGCGCCAGCTTTACCTTTGAAAACTATGTAGAGTGGAACTACTCCATTATCGCCGGACGGGTGCACCAGATAGCCACCAACAGCTCTTTGTTTACTGAAGTGAGAGAGCTTTTTATTTCTAAAAACCCCTGGGAAGTGGGGTTTTTCAGTCATCCGGATATTGAAATGTATCATCTGAAAGCGGAAAAAGTGGTGTGTCCAAAGCGGTGATGTGACCTGTTTAGTGCTTTGTATTTATTTTGCTCGCGGGCTCGGGGTCGATATGGCGGCGAAATGTCGCGTGATAGGCTGTTGCCTGTTCTGATTGGAGTTTGGCTACGAAGCCCAGACGCTTAGAATCTCTTAAAGCGAATAGCAAACCTGACCCTTTTCACCTGTCATCCCGTGCTCGACACGGGATCTTGCTTCAGACAGCACTATTGATAACGTATTTGTCCCGCATAACAGTCAACAGATACCGGCTCAGGGCTGGTATGACACAGGTCAGATGGCTTGAAGGCACTATGTCTGATCTCAGCCCTGGCGGGGGTCTGGTTGCAGAGCCCATCCCCTTTTCGAGCTTCCTGTGAACCAACACAAACCACACCCTTCTCACCCGTCATCCCGTGCTCGACACGGGATCTGTTTCAGACAGCGCCATTGATAACGTATTTGTCCCGCATAACAGTCGCCTGCGAACAGATACCGGCGCAAGGCCGGTATG
>NZ_JAKRFZ010000007.1 GCF_022347765.1 Pseudoalteromonas sp. OOF1S-7
CGCTCCGCCTGTTCTTTGACTAGCCGTTCCGCTTCTTCACGCTCTGCCTGCGCTTTGACTAGCCGTTCCGCTTCTTCACGCTCCGCCTGCGCTTTGGCTAACCGCTCGGCTTCTTCACGCTCTGCCTGTTCTTTGGCTAACCGTTCCGCTTCTTCACGCTCTGCCTGCTCTTTGGCTAACCGTTCCGCTTCTTCACGCTCTGCCTGCGCTTTGACTAGACGTTCCGCTTCTTCACGTTCCGCCTGTTCTTTGGCTAACCGCGCTGCTTCTTCACGCTCCGCCTGTTCTTTGACTAGACGTTCCGCTTCTTCACGCTCTGCCTGCGCTTTGACTAGACGTTCCGCTTCTTCACGCTCCGCCTGCGCTTTGGCTAACCGCTCGGCTTCTTCACGCTCTGCCTGTTCTTTGGCTAGACGCTCGGCTTCTTCACGCTTCGCCTGTTCTTCGGCTAAGCGAGCGGCTTCTCGTTCAGCTTCTTGCTGTTTTTTATCTGAATTTCCGAACCCTAACCAGGATAGAATTTTGCTCTTTTTACCCATAACTCGCTAAATACCGTTTTAGAATGTGCAATCAAATTAGTGAGAACTTATTGGCGCAGATGATCCATGCGCCCAGGCGCTGTGGTGGAAGACCTGACAGGCCATGTGCATGGCTCATGTGCATGGCTGATAACAAGCTCTGTCATTATTGCCCGACAGTGTACCATGTTCCAATAGGATGAAAAATCACAGCTTAATGATATCTGCGCGGATAACGCTCAGGCACAGCAATAAACCTTGTTCCACCTCACCCCCGATGCGGTATACTGAGCATTATCTTTTGCGCGTAGTGGTTAAAAAATGAGAAAGCAACAGTCAAAAAAACCGGTATCCGGACATATTCGTGTGATCAGTGGTCGATTTCGGGGGCGTAAATTGCCCGTTAAAGACGTTGAGGGACTCAGACCAACCACCGACAGAGTTAAAGAAACCGTGTTTAACTGGCTGATGCAGGATGTCAGAGATGCCAAAGTACTGGACTGCTTTGCCGGCTCCGGCAGCCTCGGCTTTGAGGCTTTATCACGGTTTGCACACAGTGGCGTGTTTTTTGAGTTCGACAAGCAGGTAGCGCAGCAGCTTCAAGACAATATCGCAACGCTCAAGTTAGACAATGCCCAGGTCGAGCAAGGCGATACCTTAGGTAAGCTGGCTGTCCAGGCCCCCCAGCAATTCGACTTAGTGTTTGTTGACCCGCCGTTCAGACGCGATATGCTGCAAACCAGTTGTGCGTTACTTGAAACCAATCACTGGTTAAATAAAGACGCCCTTATATATGTAGAGTTTGAACGCGAAAAAACACCTGAATTCCCCGCAAACTGGACCATTTTAAAAGAAAAGCTCGCCGGACAGGTGTGCTGTCGACTCTATCAACGCACCGAACGGATCCAGTAACAGTAATACTAAATAGCTGAAATAGTGGACAGTTTAGTGTAAATGCCCATGCCCAGTTTCACGTCTGGCTTCAGGCATGACAGTTGCCGTAATTTTAACTATAATTTGGTCTTTACATGCGGTGATGCTTCGGCTTACAATACCGCACCATTTTTGAACCAATTGACCGTTTTTTGGTCGGTTAGAGCAAAGCTCACTAATTAGGTAGGTGAATTTTTAATGCCAGTAATTAAAGTAAGAGAGAACGAACCGTTTGACGTAGCACTTCGTCGTTTCAAGCGTTCATGTGAAAAAGCAGGTATCCTTTCAGAAGTTCGTCGTCGCGAGCACTATGAAAAGCCAACAGCTGAGCGTAAGCGTAAGAAAGCGGCTGCTGTTAAGCGTCACATGAAAAAGCTTTCTCGCGAAAACGCACGTCGCGTTAAATTATACTAATCGCTGCGAGTCTTGCATATGAGCCTGTTAGCTACGTTAAAAGACGCGCAAAAAGCGGCAATGAAAGCCAAAGACAAACCTCGTCTTACTGCTATTCGTGCTGCCCTTGCTGAAGTTAAGCAACGAGAAATCGATAACCAAACGACACTAGACGACGCAGGTATTACCTCCGTGTTAGTGAAACTGGTAAAGCAACGCCGCGATTCTTATACTCAGTATAAAGACGCTGGCCGCGAAGATTTAGCGGACGTAGAAGCGGGTGAGATCATCGTGCTGGAGTCCTTCTTACCTCAACCTTTGAGCGAAGAAGAGATAGCAACCTTGATCGAGTCTGCAATCGCCGACACCGGTGCCGCTGGTATGCAAGATATGGGCAAAGTAATGGGTGTGATCAAAGCAAAAGCTGAAGGTCGTGCTGATATGGGCAAAGTTTCAGGTTTGATTAAACAGAAACTTAGCGCATAAGCCCCGCATCAAGTATGATTATAAGTAAACCGAGCCTAGCGCTCGGTTTCTTCGTCTAAGCGATAGGGTAAAAATGGCAGGAAAAATCCCAAGACAATTTATCGACGACCTGTTGGCCAGAACCGACATCGTTGAGTTAATCGATAACCGTATCGGTCTGAAAAAAGCCGGCAAAGATTATCAGGCCTGCTGCCCTTTTCATAACGAGAAATCCCCCTCTTTCACCGTCTCCCGGGACAAGCAGTTTTATCACTGTTTTGGTTGTGGTGCCAATGGCAACGCTATTTCATTTTTAATGGAATACGATAAGCTGGAATTCGTCGATGCGATTGAAGAACTGGCAGGTCAATTCAGTCTGGAAATTCCCAGAGAGCAAGGCCTGGGCGGGCCACAGCGTAGCTTTGAAGAAAAAAAATCCGACTATGACCTGATGCAGCAAACTGCGCGCTTTTATCAGCAGCAACTGAATCAGCATCAGAAATCGGCCGAGGTTAAAGCGTATGTCAGCGGGCGTGGCTTATCACAGCACACCGTCGACAAGTTCCAGATGGGTTATGCCCCACCCGAGTGGGATCAGCTTATTCGCACACTGGCGCGCAATCCGGCACAGCGGCAGCAACTGGTTGAACTGAAGCTGGCATCAGAAAAATCGCCGGGTCGCCAGTTCGACTTTTTCCGCGACCGACTGATGTTCCCTATTCGCGATAAACGCGGCCGGGTGATCGCCTTCGGTGGCCGAGTCATGGGGCAAGATCAGGGCCCTAAATATCTCAACTCGCCGGAAACACGGATCTTCCATAAAAGTTTTGAGCTATACGGTTTTTATGAAGCCAAACAGGCCCATCGCCAGCTGGCACAAGTGCTGATAGTCGAAGGATATATGGATGTTGTGGCCTTGTCAGAGTATGGCATCGATTATGCCGTTGCCGCACTGGGCACCGCCACCACGGCAGAACATATGCAGACCTTGTTCCGCAACACCGATCAGGTCATATGTTGTTACGATGGCGACCGGGCCGGTAAAGACGCGGCCTGGCGTGCACTGGAGCATGCATTGCCCAACCTGAAAGACGGTAAGTCACTGCGTTTTGTGTTCCTGCCAGATGGTGAAGACCCGGATTCTCTGGTGCAGCAAGAAGGCAAAGACGCCTTTGAGCTGCGACTAAAAAACGCCGAAGACTATAGCAAGGTGCTGTTTGCCCGACTGTCAGAGCAATGTGATTTAACCACGGATGCCGGCAAAGCCAAATTGCTCAGTGAGGCCCTGCCGTTGGTTGAAAAAGTGCCCAGTGAGTATTATCAGGAATCACTACTGACCACACTGGCACGCCTGATCGGCCGCACCCGAGAGCAACTGAGTGCCAAACTGGCAACACCGCGAAAACAGCATGCCATTGAGCGTAAGTTTAAAGTGACGCCAATGCGCCGAGCCATTGGCCTGTTGTTGCAGCACCCAACTCTGGCATCTGTCGTTGAACATCTGCCGGAACTGGCAGAGCTACCCTTACCGGGCATGCGCTTGTTCCTGACATTACAGGCAACCTGTTTATCACGACCCGATTACACCACAGCGCACATCCTTGAAGCATTCAGGGACACGCCTGAGTATTCGGCCCTGAACAAGCTGGCAACCTGGCAGCATAATATAGATGAAGAAAAGCTCACTGATGAATTTAAAAATACTTTTCAGTTTATTGAAGATCAGTGTTTAAATTTACGCCTTGAGACCTTATTAATAAAAGACAAAACCGAAGGCCTAAACAGCGATGAACGGCTTGAATGCGCACTCCTGACCCAAGCGTTAGGTGCGCGAAGAACTGGTCAAAAATAATTTTTGCTGTTATAATGTTCTATTCACTGCGTCAACCAAAATAGTGTGGTTTTTAGCTGACGCCCGTTGTAACAACTTTATCAGAGTGGAAGCAATAATCTCTATGGATCAAACTCCTCAGTCACAACTCAAACTTCTGATTCAGAAAGGTAAAGAGCAAGGTTACTTAACTTTTGCAGAAGTTAACGATCACCTTCCACAAGACATCATAGATTCGGATCAAGTAGAAGATATCATTAGCATGATCAATGATATGGGTATCCAGGTAGCAGAGTCTGCACCCGATGCCGATGAACTGATGATGCAGGAAACCACGACCGACGAGGATGCAGCCGAAGCCGCGGCTGCCGCATTGGCAACGGTAGAAAAAGAGATCGGCAGAACCACAGACCCAGTACGTATGTATATGCGCGAAATGGGTACGGTTGAGCTGCTGACGCGCGAAGGTGAAATTCAGATCGCCAAACGCATCGAAGAGGGAATTAATCAGGTACAGATCTCGGTTGCCGAGTATCCTGAAGCCATTACCTACTTGCTTGAACAATGGGACAAGTACGAAGCCGAAGAGATGCGCCTGAGCGACATCGTCTCTGGTTTCTTCGACTCGTTAGAAGACGATGAAGCGCCTATTTCAGCGACTCACATTGGTTCCGAGCTCAGCGAAGAAGACCTCGACGATGAAGACGATGATGGCGATGAAGACGATGACGATTCTGAAGACGCAGATACGGGTCCGGATCCTGAAATTGCGCGTGAGCACTTCGAAGAATTAAGAACCCTTTACATCAATGCGCGCAAGTGTTTTGAAGTGAAAGGCCGTGCACACCCGGATTCACAAGCCGCGATTGCCGAAATCGGCGAGCTGTTCCGTAAATTTAAACTTGTGCCAAAACAGTTTGACCGTATGGTCAACAACATGCGTGATATGATGGACCGCGTTCGTGTTCAGGAACGTATCATTATGAAACAAGCGGTACAGATTGCGAAGCTGCCGAAGAAAACCTTCATCAAGCACTTTGCAAACAACGAAACGGATATGGCCTGGGTTGATGCTGAAATTGCAGCAGGTGACAAACACTCTGCAAAATTGGCTGAAGTGAAGCCAGAAATCGAACGCTGTGTGAACAAGCTGACCGCGATTGAAGAAAGCACAGGCCTGAGCATTGAGCGCATTAAAGACATCAATCGCCGTATGAGCATTGGCGAAGCCAAGGCCCGCCGTGCGAAAAAAGAAATGGTTGAAGCCAACTTACGTCTGGTTATTTCAATTGCGAAAAAGTATACCAACCGTGGCCTGCAATTTTTGGATCTGATCCAGGAAGGTAACATTGGTCTGATGAAAGCCGTTGATAAATTCGAATACCGCCGTGGTTATAAGTTTTCGACTTATGCGACCTGGTGGATCCGTCAGGCAATCACCCGCTCTATCGCTGACCAGGCACGCACTATCCGTATTCCGGTGCACATGATTGAGACGATCAACAAGCTGAACCGTATATCTCGTCAGATGCTGCAGGAAATGGGTCGTGAGCCAAGCCCGGAAGAGTTGGCTGAACGCATGATGATGCCAGAAGACAAGATCCGTAAAGTGCTAAAAATCGCCAAAGAGCCAATCTCCATGGAAACACCGATTGGTGATGATGAAGATTCGCATCTGGGTGATTTCATCGAAGACACCACGATTGAGTCGCCGGTGGATTCAGCGACAATGGAAAGCCTGCGCGGCGCGACCAACGAAGTACTTGCTGGCCTGACGGCCCGTGAAGCAAAAGTACTGCGCATGCGTTTTGGTATCGACATGAATACCGACCATACTCTGGAAGAAGTGGGTAAACAGTTTGACGTGACACGTGAACGTATTCGTCAGATTGAAGCCAAAGCGCTACGTAAACTGCGCCATCCGTCACGCTCTGACTTACTGAAGAGCTTCCTGGATGTAAAAGGCTAAGCGCCCATTCAAAATCATTAAAGGCCGCATTTGCGGCCTTTTTAGTTTACTCTGGGATCGATAGACCCAATTTATAAAAATAGGTAACAACTATGGCTTGGATCCAGATCCGCATTGATGCCGACAAAACCAGCGCCGATCATTACAGCGATCTGCTGATGGAGATCGGCTGTCCGTCTGTCACGTATGTCGACGGACAAAACAACCCCATCTACGAGCCTAAGCCCGGTGAAGTCCTGCTGTGGCCACAAACCATCGTGATTGGCTTATTTGAAGCAAACCATGATATGCAGGCGGTTGTCGACTACCTGAAAACTGCCAGTGATATGCCGCTTAAATACAAACTCGAACAACTGGAAGACAAAGACTGGGAACGTGAGTGGATGGATAACTTCCACCCGATCAAATTCGGTGGACGCTTGTGGATCTGCCCCAGCTGGCGTGACGTGCCCGATCCGGATGCCGTCAATGTACTGCTAGATCCGGGACTGGCTTTCGGCACGGGTACCCATGCCACCACAGCGTTATGTTTGCAGTGGCTCGAACAGCAAGACTTGAGCGGCAAAACCGTGGTCGACTTTGGCTGTGGTTCCGGGATCCTGGGGATCGCGGCGATCAAACTGGGCGCAGAGCGGGTGATCGGCATCGACATCGATCCACAGGCTTTGGTTGCCAGTCGCGATAATGCCGCACGCAATGGCGTGGCCGATCAGCTGGAAGTGTATCTACCTGAGAACCAGCCGGAGTTTTCTGCTGACATAGTCGTAGCCAATATCCTGGCACAGCCGCTCAGAGAGTTGCATGAGGTGATCCTCGGTTTTCTTAAACCCGGCGGCGAAATCGCCATGTCGGGCATACTGGAAGAACAGGCGCAATCAGTCGCCGATGTCTACGCCCCGTTCCTGACACTTGAGGCCATTGCTCAGGAGGGTGAATGGACCCGAGTGAGCGGCAAAAAAGGTTAGTGCCTTATCACGCGTAAAGCCCTTAATTAACAGGCTTTACGCATTTTTTACAGTACTTGCTTCTCATCGTTGAAACGACAAACGGTTAAATTTAAAACAATTCTGACCTTCAGTCAGTTTGTTATAAAAAGTCAACCCGTCAAGCTCAAAAAAAAAGCACTTATGTTCAATTTATAGCCTTTGATTTTTGCAAAAAAAACCGTAAACTTAGCGCCCCTTGAAAAGAGGCGGATTGAACAGCAGTGCGTATTGGTCCTTACCAACTTGAAAACAACTTAATGGTCGCGCCAATGGCGGGGATCACCGACAGACCTTTCAGACAATTGTGTCGGCGCTTAGGGGCCGGACTGGCGGTGTCAGAAATGTTGTCTTCAAATCCGAAGGTATGGAAAACCGATAAATCAATGAACCGCATGGATCACAGCGGTGAGTCGGGTATTCGTTCCGTGCAAATCGCCGGGGCAGATCCTGAGTTGATGGCGCAGGCGGCACAGTTCAATGTCAGTAATGGCGCGCAGATCATAGATATTAATATGGGCTGCCCCGCTAAGAAAGTGAATAAAAAGCTGGCAGGCTCAGCGCTATTGCAGTATCCGGAATTAGTGGAAGAGATTGTTCAGGCCGTGGTCAATGCGGTCGATGTCCCGGTCACTTTGAAGATCCGCACTGGATGGGATCCGGAAAATCGCAATGGTATTGAGATTGCCCGCATTGCCGAGCGCAATGGCATTGCTTCTTTGGCCGTACATGGACGCACCCGTGCATGTATGTATAAAGGCAACGCCGAGTATGCCACGATCAAAGCGATCAAAGCAGTGGTTGGCATTCCTGTGGTGGCTAACGGAGATATCGACTCTCCTCAAAAAGCCAAGCAGGTACTGGATTATACGGGCGCAGATGCCATCATGATTGGTCGAGCAGCCCAAGGTCGTCCCTGGATTTTCCGGGAGATAGATCATTACTTGCGTACTGGAGAAACGCTTGCAGCCCCGGAACTATCTGAGGTTCGCAGCATTTTGATGGAGCACCTCGTGAATCTTCATCAGTTCTACGGTATGCCAATGGGTGTACGCATCGCACGCAAACATGTGTCCTGGTATTTGCAGGCCCATGACCAAGATGGTCAATTTAGGCGAGTATTCAATGCTCTGGACGATGCCACTGCGCAGGTCGAGACATTAGAACACTATTTTGAAACACTAGCAGCTAACTAAGAAAGAGACATAAAGATGTTCGAACAAAATGTGACTTCTCCATTTATCACTAACGCTCATGTTCAGTCACAAGAGAAACCGCAACCACTTCGCGATGCAGTGAAAAAAGCTGTACACCACTACCTGAAACAGCTTAACGGTCAGGACGTACAAGACGTTTATGAGTTGGTTCTTTCTGAGCTTGAAGCACCACTACTTGAAGAAGTAATGACTTACACACGTGGTAACCAAACTCGTGCTGCCATCTTACTGGGTATCAACCGTGGTACACTGCGTAAGAAACTGAAAAAGTACGGCATGAACTAATCCGTTCATATCCGAGCAAAAAAAGCACCTGCGGGTGCTTTTTTGTTTTTCTTTTTAGTCGTACAATTATTGCCACAAACGAAACACTTACCTGAAATTAAAGATATTCCGTAAAAGCAACCCTGTTTTTCTCAATCCCACTCATGCATTTTCAATCGTTTTCTGAGCCAAGTTAGGCTAAAATACAGCACTTCTAAGCTAGCCCTTAACTTATCATTGAGGAAACCTGAACCATCATGGATATACATCGTCCAATTCGTCGCGCGCTGCTAAGCGTATCAGACAAAACCGGTATTGTTGAATTTGCCCGCGCCCTGAGCGAGCAAGGCGTTGAACTGCTATCAACAGGCGGCACCTGTAAACTCATCGCCGAGCACGGCATTCCTGTTACTGAAGTATCTGACCACACTGGTCACCCGGAAATCATGGACGGCCGGGTCAAAACTCTACACCCGAAAATCCACGGTGGTATTCTGGCACGTCGCGGTCAGGACGAAAGCGTGATGGCAGAAAACAACATCTCAGCCATTGATATGGTGGTAGTCAACTTATACCCCTTTGCACAAACCGTTGCAAAAGCTGACTGCTCACTGGAAGATGCGATTGAGAACATCGACATCGGTGGCCCGACTATGGTGCGTGCTGCGGCGAAAAACCACAAAGACGTCACCATCGTTGTGAATGCAGCCGACTATGGCCGTGTTATCAACGAGATGAAAGCCAATAATGGCTCAACCGAATACAAAACGCGCTTTGACCTGGCCATTGCCGCCTATGAGCACACAGCGCAGTATGACGGTATGATCGCGAACTACTTCGGTAAAATGGTCCCGGACTACACCGAAGAAGCGGCTGAAGACAGCAAGTTCCCGCGCACCATCAATATGCAGTTCACCAAGAAACAGGATATGCGCTACGGTGAAAACTCGCACCAGGACGCGGCCTTCTATGTTGAAAACGACATTGAAGAAGCCTCTGTGGCAACGGCAAAACAAATACAGGGTAAAGCACTGTCATACAACAACATCGCAGATACCGATGCGGCCCTTGAGTGTGTCAAGAGCTTCTCAGAGCCAGCCTGTGTGATCGTTAAGCACGCCAATCCCTGTGGCGTAGCAGAAGATAAAGACATCCTGAGCGCCTATGACCGCGCGTTCAAAACCGATCCAACGTCTGCATTTGGTGGCATTATTGCTTTCAACCGTGAACTGGATGCTGACACGGCAGAAGCCATCATCTCACGCCAGTTCGTTGAGGTGATCATCGCGCCTAAAATCTCTGATGCGGCAGCACAGATTGTGGCAGCGAAAAAGAACGTGCGATTGCTGGAGTGTGGTGAATGGCAAACGGCGACAACCGGTGTCGACATCAAGCGTGTCAATGGTGGCGTCCTGATCCAGGACCGTGACCAGGGCATGGTTCAGGTAAGCGACTTGAAAGTCGTGTCAAAGCGCCAGCCAACTGAGCAAGAGCTGAAAGATCTGATGTTCTGCTGGAAAGTAGCCAAGTTCGTTAAATCGAATGCCATTGTGTACGCACGCGACGGCATGACCATAGGTGTGGGTGCCGGTCAAATGAGCCGTGTGTACTCTGCGAAAATTGCCGGTATCAAAGCCGCAGATGAAAACCTCAAAGTCAAAGGCTCTGTGATGGCTTCCGATGCCTTCTTCCCGTTCCGCGATGGCATTGATGCCGCAGCCGAAGCCGGGATCACAGCGGTGATCCAGCCTGGCGGCTCAATGCGCGATGAAGAAGTCATTGCTGCAGCCGACGAAGCGGGCATGGCCATGGTCTTCACCGGCATGCGTCACTTCCGTCACTAATCGATGAGCGCGAAACCTTCACCGTTTCGCGCTTTTTGTTTGCGCTAATTTCCAGTATTGTGGGTAAAGACAATCACAATAATGACAGTGAAGGAACTGACTATGAAATTTGCCATTAAATCTATCATCGCAGCAGGTATTCTGGCCGCCCTGAGCGGCTGTAACAGCACAACTGACAGCGGCGCATCCAGCGAGATCACCTCTGCCGTTGCAAGCGCAGAACGCAAAGCGGATAACCGCACTCGTGACCAGTATCGTAATCCGGAGCAAACACTGGCGTTTTTTGGCCTTCAGCCAAATATGACGGTGGTTGAAATCGCCCCAGGTGGCGGCTGGTATAGCGAAATTCTGGCTCCTGTTGTAAAAGGCCAAGGGACGCTTTATGCGGCGCATTTCCCGGCAAACAGTGAAGGCTACTTCAAACGCTCACTGGATGGCTTTAAGCAAAAAGTGGCAGAAGATGCGCGCTTCAGTGAAGTCAAGATCACCGAGTTTGCACCAGGTACGCATACTAATATTGCGCCTGCGGGCAGCGCTGATATGGTTCTGACTTTCCGTAATGTACACAACTGGTACATGCGTCAAGGCGACGAAGGTGTGCTATCGGCATTTCAGTCATTTAACAAAGCACTGAAGCCGGGTGGCATTCTGGGTGTGGTAGAGCACCGCTTACCTGAGCACCGTGATGACAAAGATCAGCAACGTTCTGGTTATATGAAGCAAAGCTATGTCGTCGACCTTGCTAAACAAGCTGGATTCGAATTAGTTGCAAGCAGCGAAATCAACGCCAACCCGTTGGACAGTGCCAACCACCCGAAAGGCGTGTGGACTTTACCACCACGTTTAGCTTTGGGTGATGAAAAGGCCGAGCAGTACAAGGCCATCGGGGAAAGCGATCGAATGACCCTGAAATTCAAAAAGCTTTAATAGGAATCAATTGCCATGAATATACTCGTCATTGGCAGCGGCGGCCGTGAACACGCTCTGGCGTTCAAGGCTGCACAAAACCCATCTGTAAAAACGGTCTTTGTTGCGCCTGGCAACGCAGGCACGGCGCTTGAGCCAAAACTACAAAATGTCGCCATTGGTGTGGAAGACATCGATGCACTGCTGGCTTTTGCCAAAGAAAACAAAGTCGAGCTGACCATTGTTGGCCCCGAAGCGCCACTGGTGATCGGCGTAGTAGACCGCTTCAGTGAAGCCGGCCTGGCCATTTTCGGTCCGACTCAGGGCGCTGCTCAATTAGAGGGCTCTAAGTCATTTACGAAGGATTTTTTGGCACGTCATCAGATCCCGACAGCGGCCTATCAGACCTTTGAAGAGATCGAACCTGCTCTGGCCTATGTCAAAGCTCAGGGTGCTCCCATTGTCGTCAAAGCAGATGGCCTGGCTGCAGGTAAAGGCGTGATCGTGGCAATGACTGAAGCCGAAGCCGAAGACGCCATTCGCGATATGCTGGCGGGTAATGCATTTGGTGACGCCGGTAGCCGCGTGGTGATCGAGGAGTTCCTCGAAGGTGAGGAAGCTTCGTTCATCGTGATGGTTGATGGTAAGAACGTTTTGCCATTCGCCACCAGTCAGGACCACAAGCGCGCTTATAATGGCGACGAAGGCCCTAACACAGGTGGTATGGGTGCTTACTCACCGGCGCCGGTTGTGACTGCCCAAATCCACCAGCGTATTATGGATGAGGTGATCACACCGACCGTTGAAGGTATGGCAGCAGAAGGCCACCCTTATACTGGCTTTTTGTATGCGGGCCTGATGATTGCTGCAGACGGTACCCCTAAAGTGATTGAGTACAACTGCCGCTTTGGTGACCCTGAAACGCAACCTATCATGCTACGTCTGCAATCTGATCTGGTGACCCTGATTGAGGCAGCTAACCGTCAGGAACTGGATCAAACTGAGATCCAGTTTGATCCTCGTGCTGCTGTAGGCGTTGTGCTGGCTGCAAAGGGCTACCCGGGCAGCTATCCGAAAGGCGACGCTATCTCAGGTCTGCGTGTTGCTTACCCGGAAGGTGAGAAAGTCTTCCATGCAGGCACCAAGCAAGATGGTGACGCAGTGGTGACTGCGGGCGGACGTGTACTGTGTGCCACGGCTTTAGGTCATACTGTAACAGAAGCCCAAAAGCGCGCGTATGCGCTGGTACAGGAGATTAACTGGGACGGAGTTGAATACCGTACCGATATCGCCTATCGCGCCATTGCTCGCGAGCAATAAAAGTTAAAAAACGCCAAGCCGGGTCACTGACCCGGCTTTTTATTTTCCCGCCTTTGTTCACCTCTAGGTCACGCTTTGCTAGGATAGCCGCTTTGAACCATCTTTAGGGGCGTAAAGATGCAAGGTACTCTACGTAAGATGCAGGCACAATTGAATTGTGCATCAGCACCAACCATAAACTATCAGCTACCCGTAGGCGACGAGCTGTTGCCATTGAACGACCTGATTGGCAAGCGACTGACACTCACCTTTAGCGGCAATATCTTCTGTTGTAACTGCGGCAAAAAAACCAAAAAAAGCTACTCGCAGGGCCATTGCTTCGTATGTATGAAAAAGCTGGCCAGCTGCGACATGTGCATCATGAAGCCTGAGACCTGTCATTACGATCAGGGCACCTGCCGTGAACCCGAGTGGGGTGAAACCCACTGTATGATCCCCCACTACGTTTATCTGGCGAATACCTCTGGCCTGAAGGTCGGTATCACTCGCCATACCCAGATCCCAACCCGCTGGATAGATCAGGGCGCCACACAGGCTGTGCCCATCTTCAAAGTCCAGACCCGATTGCAGTCTGGCTTAGTGGAAGTGGCATTAGCGGAATTCATTGCCGATAAAACCAACTGGCGCAATATGCTTAAGGGCATTAATCCAGAACTGGACCTCAAAGCATCCGCAGCAGCGCTGATCCCACAGATCCAGACCAAGCTGGACGAGCTGGCGGAGCTGTTTGGCGCCACTGCAATTGAGCGGCTGGATGAAGAGGTGACAGACCTGAACTTCCCGGTAACCAGTTACCCAAGCAAAATCAGCTCCTTTAACTTTGACAAAGAGTCGGTTGTCAGTGGCACCTTACAAGGTATTAAAGGTCAGTACCTGATCTTTGACACAGGGGTTATTAATATTCGTAAGTTCACGTCTTACGAAGTCTCGGTCAGCATCGACTGACATGCACTGACGGGCGCCTAGCGCCCGCCAGCCAAACGTTGCAGTGGCGCGCCTTCAACCCCCCGTTGTGAGTGGTAAAAGTTTAGCCAGTCAGACTGAGGCAATGGGCGGCAATAGTGATAGCCCTGCATGGTATGGCACCCCAGTTTTTGCAAAAACTTCTGCTGTACTGATTTTTCAACCCCTTCTGCCACCACATGTAAATTCAATGCTTTGGCCATTGCCACAATCGCTGTCACAATTTCGCTATTCCCGTATTCGTCCGGAATTTTAGCAATAAAACTGGCATCAATTTTCAGGATATCAATGGGCAATTTGGTCAGATAACTCAGCGCTGAATAGCCAGTGCCAAAATCATCCAGCGCAATCGAGACGCCCAGACTTTTGAGTTTCTTCAGCAGCACCTTAGCATCGTGCAGATTACTGATAAAGCTGGTCTCGGTGAGCTCTAGCTCAACATAGCGACCGTCCAGGTTATGCTGCTCCAGTGCCTTGGCCATGGTTATCACCAGATCGCCCTGGCTGAGGTGGCTGGCCGAAATATTAATGGCAATGCGGCGTATATCCAGCCCCTCTTTCAGCCATTGCGCCATTTGTCGGCAGGCTTCGTTGATCACCCACTGGTCGACCTTCACAATCAATCCCAGCTCTTCGGCCAGCGGGATAAACTGAGCGGGTGAGATGGTGCCCAGGTTCGGATCCTGCCAGCGCAGCAGACATTCTACGCTCATGATCCGACCGCTGGTCAGACAGCGCAGAGGCTGATAATGCAGCTCAAACTCCCCCCCTTCCAGTGCACTCTGGAAGCGACTGAGCATTGACAGTCGCTCCAGTGAGCGGGCATTCATAGAAGCTTTGTACAACTGAAATGAGTTACGCCCCAATTCTTTCGAGCGATACATGGCCACATCCGCATGTTTAAGCAGACTTTCACTGTCGAGGCCATCTTCCGGATAAATTGCCGCGCCCAGCGAAGCAGTAGCAGCAACATTAAGCTCACCCAGCGCAAAGGGCACGCTAAGCTCACTGAGCACCTGATCGGCAAAGCAGACAACATCATCCATCTGCTCGACTTCAGTGAGTAACACCACAAACTCATCGCCGCCGAGTCGCGCAAGTGTATCGCCCGGCTTAAGAATACCCTTGATCCGCTCACTCACCTGACTGAGCAGCTTATCCCCGGCACTGTGGCCTAAGGTGTCATTGACCTCCTTAAAGCGGTCTAAGTCAATGAACATCACGCTGAGCTTGTGTTTATCACGCTGTGCCGAAGCCAGTGCCATCGACAATCTATCGTAAAATAAACGCCGGTTAGGCAGCCCGGTTAATTCATCGAAATAGGCAAGCCGGGCAATTTTTTCCTCGGCATTTTTACGCTCGGTAATATCACTGAAAATAGCCGCGTAAAGGACATCATCGCTATAGGGCTCATTGATCTCAATAATGGTCAGCCACTCGACATAGACTTCGCCATTTTTACGCTTGTTGCAGATCTCCCCCTGCCAGACACCTTTATTCGACAGTTCCACCCACATACGTTCGTAGTAATCCTGACCATGCACGCCCGAGCTAAGAATACTGGGGTTTTTACCCAGTACTTCATAATCCTGATATCCAGTTAGCGCACTAAATGCCGGATTGATCTGAATGATCTCGCCACTGGCACGGGTGATCATAATGCCATCCAGTGACGCGTCGATTATACGGTTGGCCAGATAGAGGTTTTTTTCTGATTTTTGCAGTGCCAGATCTCGCTGTGCGAGTACTTTTTCCAGTTCACTGCAATAGGCCGTTTCTATTTCAGTCAGCACATTTTTCAGCGCCAGTAAGCCCATTACCGCATGTGAGCCTGGCTCGCGGATCACCAGGTGGCGAATGGAGCGTGCTGTCATCAGACGGTAGGCATCAAACAAGCTGTCTTTGGGTGTCATAGACTCCATCGGATAACTGGCCAGTTCCCAGCAAGGCATGCGCCAGTCCTGATTGAGGATCACATAAGCCACATCCCGTTGAGTGATGATGCCATACTCAGCCAGCGTTTGATTGTACACCAGTACCGCAGTGGTCCGGTCCCGGCGCATCGCGTGAATGGCTTCGGAAATACAGGCCTGGGCATCTAGGGTGCTGATCTGAGATTCAAAATGATCTTCAATGGGTCGAAAGTGCAGATAATGATCCAGCCCTTGATTACGCACAATGTCAGACAAAGACACTACCCCATGCGGCTGGTTGTGAGCATCTTTCACGAGCAGATGACGGATCCCCAGTTGATGAAACTTGATGGTGGCTTCACTGAGCGTCTGATTGATTTGAATATCATGTACCGGCGCATTCATAATGTTGCCAATGGCGGTCTGTGCCAGACCACTGTGTTCAAAGTCCAGACTGACACAATCGGACTCGGTCCAGATCCCGACAATTTTACCGTCCTGCTCAATAAATATTGAGCTGACCCGTCGCGCTCGCATCAGACTCAGCGCATCATATAAACGCGTGGTATAGTCACAACACAACAGGTTTTTAGAGTAAACATCTTTAATTTGCAGTTGACGTGTATCGCCCATCATAAGCACAGCCTCGCTTTCAGCCAATCTAATCGAGTATAATGAAGAGAATTTAAACAACCTTGACCAAGAACAAATAATGACAATAAAGTCTTACCCGTTCCTATTTTGGTTAGACCAAAGTCTCGCTTACGTCCACAGTGAGACTGAACTGGCTGAGATGTGCCATTATACGGGCCCTGACGAGGGGATCTGTATCTATCGTGATGGTCGGTATTTGACCCGTTCAGGCCAGGTGGTAACGCCTCTATCGGCCGATGAACTCACCCGTTTAGTGCAACAAACTTTAGTGCAGGAAGGCCAGTGCTGCGTTGCTAAGCTAAGCCAGTGCAGTGTCGAAGATGCCTTTACACTGTTAGAGAATATTCGTTAACAGGGTGAACCTCAGGCTTCTGCCAGTGCCCGGACATGGCACTCAACACTGCGCCCCAGGGATGACAGATCATAGCCGCCTTCAAGATAGGAAATGATCCCCAGACATGACTGGGCTTTGGCAAAGGCAATCACTTGTTCGGTAAACCAGATATAGTCCTGCTCGACAAAGCTCAGGCCGCCCATATCATCCTCCAGGTGTGCATCAAACCCGGCACTGATGAAGATTAGCTGAGGTGAAAACGCCGCTAGCCTGGGCAACCATTGTTGTTCAACCAGCGCCCGAAAATCACGCCCATCACTGCCTACAGGTAACGGGGAGTTCAACACTGAGTCGGTATTTTCGATCGCCGTATTCGGATAGAAAGGATATTGAAACAAAGAACAAAACAACACCTGAGGATCATCACGCACTATGTCCTGCGTCCCGTTGCCATGATGAACATCTATGTCCAGCACCGCGATACGCTCAACCCCCTGCTGCTTCGCATAAGCCACAGCAATGGCCAGGTTATTGAATACACAAAACCCCGACGAACTATGCTGGTTGGCATGATGACCGGGCGGGCGCACGGCGCAAAAAGCCGCATCCAGCTTACCTGCAAGCACCTCATCAACGGCAAGTAAACCCGCACCCACTGCCCGCTCAATGGCCTTCATCGAATCCGGACACAACCAGGTATCCCCGTCCAGTTCAGCCAGACCAGACTCGGGCAATGCCTCAAATACGCGATTGATATGCGCCAGGTCGTGTACCCGTGCTATGTCTTCTACTGTCGCCCTGGGTGCTGTTTTATACTCAATGGCCACGTCCAGGCCGGACGCCAGGATGCGATCGGAAATCGCATCCAACCGCTCCGGGCACTCCGGGTGGTCTGCAATCATTTTATGTTTACGACAAAACGGGTGTGTGATCAGGGCCGTACGCATAGCAATCTCAGTCCTTCGTAGAACAAATTATTGAGTAACTCAAAGCTTTATAAATTGAGTGTATCAGAGCCTCGCGAGGTAAGCCCTGATACTTTGGTGTAACCTTATACCTAGTGTGTTACGCAAACGGGTATTAACTTTCTGGCAGTGATTTTGCCCGCAGCTGCAGATTGTGAAAATCAAAACTGAAATCCGTGATATCCGGATTCACCCAGGACATGTCTGCCGCTTCTACCTGTTGCGATGGCGACAAAGTAAAATGAATATACGCATCTGCTTCCAGCATAGGCTGCTGCCACTGCACGACAAAGGTATTACCACTGTGATGGACCAGCTTTCCCTTCAGCATCGCAGTATGGGTAAAGTCGATATACAACTGACCATTTCGCTCTTCAACAATGACATCGCCATACCAGGGACTGCTCAGGGTACCCGTATACACTTGACTGGCCAGTGCCGGTTGGGGGTTGTCCACTTTTACCACGCCTGCTTCGCGATAAGTTTCCTCGCGTTTCGCATAATAACGTTCTGCGGTTTCTTTCACCCAGTCTCTCTCAGGCAGACCCAGTGCATCTTCAAACACTTCATTAATGATGGCGCTCAGGGCCGGGTAGACCTGCTGGTTAGACAATACCACCACGCCAAGTTCTTTGCCCGGGATCATCGCCACCTGAGAGACCATGCCCAGGATCCCACCACCATGCCCGACTTTTTTATAGCCAAAATAATCTTCAATGGCCCAGCCCAGACCATAACCTCTGAATTGTTGCTGGTAATATTTTTTACCCTCTTTACTGGGCTTACGCATAATATGCGGTAACCACATCTGGGCTTGCTGCTCACCACTGAACAAGCGTTTACCATCTGGTGTCTGTCCCTGGGACAACTGGGTGAGTAACCAGCGGCTCATATCATTTGCGCTTGACGCAATCGCACCGGCACCGCGAAAATCTTCCAGATAGTCTACGAAAAAGGGCGTCAGCTGTCCTTCCCAGTAAATACTGCCAGTTGCCCAGTTGGTGTTCGGCTTCGGGATCCGAGCAAACCCGGCTTTGGATGTCTGCATTCCCAACGGTCTGAACATACGCTGCTCGACGAAAGTCCGCCAATCCTGACCGCTCACTCTGTGTACCACTTCGCCTGCCACCACAAACATCAGGTTGTTATATGCATATTCACTGCGAAAGCTACTGTTTGTAGGCAAATGTGCAATCCCGGCTAGTAACTGAGCCATGTTTTTATCCGTATCGGGCCAGATCATTAGATCGCCTGCACCTTTGCCCAGGCCACTGCGATGGCTCAGTAAGTCACGAATGGTCATTTCTCGCGTTGCATAGGGATCGGCCAGACGAAACTCCGGGATGTGTTTAATCACTTGATCATCCCAGCTCAGCTTACCCTCATCCACCAGCATGGCCAGTGCAGTTGCCGTAAATGCCTTACTATTGGAGGCAATACCAAACAGGGTATCCGCATCGACCTTATCCCGTTGTGCAATATGGCGTACGCCAAATCCCCTGCTTAGCACGACCTGACCGCGCTCAACAACGGCAACCGCAATGCCGGGTATATGGAATGTCTCCATGGCCTCGGCAACCGCCTGCTCTACATCTGCAACATTCACGCCTGGAGCCTGCTGCTGTGCCAATGCCGGGGTACTACTCACAGACAAGAGTGCGGCGGCGATCAGGCCTTTGCCAAATTGGTACTTCATGTGTAATGCTCTTCCTTATTGATATATAGACAACTCCCGCCGGGCCCTGAGGTAATCCAAGTCCAGGATACACGGCTGCTTTGCAAGCAGCTGCTGATACGCCGCGGGAAACTGATGATGTTGAACGCCCCGCAGCACATGCTCCAGGTACCAGGAAAACGGCAGCAGGTCGTTATGAAGTTGTTGAGTGATATAGCAGTGTGCCACAGTTAAAGTGCCACAAGCGCGCACCACCTCGACACGTTGACGCTGATAGCCTTCGCCTTCAATGTCATCCAATTGCGTCATTTCCTGTTCGGTTAACGCATACAGCACACCATGCACATGGGCCTCTGCGCTGCTATCAGGTTCAATGGAACACTTAGCCGAGCCATCCTGACCAAGATGGCGAAAACCCAGTGTGTAACCGGGCAACTGCGCCGTACCAAGCAATTGGGCATGCGGTAAGCGTGCCTCAAGGCGCGCTGGGGTTAAATTTGAGCCGAAGGCAAAATTCAGGATGTCTCTTGATGCCATATTTTCTCCTGACGTTACAGAACCAGCCTGAGTGCCAGCAGAAGCAGAATCACGCCAATACCGCGATCAAACCAGTGTCCGGCACGTTGAAAAAAACCTCGAACTGCGGCTTTGCTCAACACCAGCGACAGAGATGAAAACCATATCCAGGTAGCCAGCGCCATATACAATCCGTAGAAAAGTTGTACGGACTGCGGCGTGCCGGGATCAATCACCAAAGTAAACAGCGAGAGGAAAAACAAGGTCGCTTTTGGATTCAGTGCATTAACCAAAAAGCCACGGCGCAGTGCCTTGATTCCGCTCTCCTGAGTGAGCGGCTGTGCTTCTCCTGGCTGCGCTGAAGCAGGAGTGGCGCTCGCGCGTAGTGCCTGAATCCCCATATATGTCAGGTAGGCGCCCGCCAGATACTTAAAGGCATTAAAGAGTTCTGGCGATTGTGATAACAACAGCGCGACACCGAGCAGACAATAGGTAACGTGCACTAAAATCCCCAGGCCAACCCCGGCGCTTGTCATCAGCGCATTGCGTCGGCCATGGCTAATGCTTTGCTTCAGAACAATGGCAAAATCGGGCCCGGGACTCGCGACAGCGAAAAAGTGTGCCAGTGCTATCAGAATAAACTCATCCAGGTAAGGTGACACGACTACGCTCCTCTAGTGCCAGTAAAACCGGGTCAGGAGACGATTTAATGATCCCCCGCAACTGCTTTTGCGCTTTTTTATACAAACTTTTAAGGTGTGGTTTCAGGTGTTTCGCACCTTGATATTGTGGCTTGAAATAGCACACCAGGGCATGTACAAATACCGTTTCGGCTTCACTGAGCGCGGCTTGTCGGTTAGCGTAGGCGTTATAACAGGACCCACACCCGCCTCTAAAGTGATAAGCGCTGTTGCTTAACATCACGCCAAAGCCCATAAACACCGCCAATACATCGGCTGCAACAGGCAGGTGTTCCTGACCACCTGGTGGTAACTTACCTACCTGATGAATTAATATCATTGCCAGGGATCCCGCCAGACTCGCCACCATATCCTGCGGTTGATTAATCTGGCTGGGGTTATAGGACAAAGCAACTGGCAGAGCAGGCTCCTCAGCCACTGATACCGAATCACCGCGCAACCCGCCAGTCAGAGTAAAGCGGGGAAAAGTCTGCTGCATTGGCATTTGTTGCGGCGGCAACAGTGAAATTGGCCAGTGTTGCATTCCGGCATATTCACGAACCCGATCAAATACTGTTTGTGCCATCTGCTCTACACTGCGGACCTGATCCGGAAAGTCCTGCACAGTGGGCTCAACAATGCGTGTGTATCGAAGAAAGAAATCGACATCAAAGTGTTCAACTGCCCAGCCAAATAAAACGATTAACTGCTGGGCCTGAGCGTCTTCCAGTAGTGGTTTAGATTTAAATATCGCCAGCATACTATCCTGTTATCCATAGAACTGCATACCAGATAAGGGGCACCCGATCGCCCAACTAATTACTTGGCAGTGCAAGAGAAGATTCATATCATATTGCCATATTAGCGATAATTATCCTGTGATACCATGCCTCATCTGATCATTGAACATTCTGAACACCTGAATATTTCTGTTTCCGAACTCGTCCAGGCCGTCCATCAGGGCGCTGAGCGCACTCAACTGTTTGACCCTGCATCCATAAAAACTCGGGCAATTGCCTATGCTGACTACCATTTAGGTGGTGAACACCTGGGTTTTATCCACGTTCAGGCTCATATCATTGCCGGACGTAATCTGGCACAAAAGCAACTGCTGAGCGAAACTCTGTTGAATGCGCTGTACAGTGTATGCGGTGACGAACCGCTCAATCTCAGCGTGCACCCCTATGATCTGGATCCCGAGATCTACCGCAAGAACTAGCATATAATGTAGCGTTCCAGAGCTGGTTCAGCTCACCCGCAGCAACACGCGGGTCGCATCCAAATTAACAGAGCAACTACTATGAAATTCCCCTGTCGTTTAGATAAGTTTGTCAGCCATGTCAGTGAGCTGCCACGCAGTAAAGTCAAAATTGGGATCAAAAAAGGCCTCGCCGTCGTCAACGGCGACAAGATTAATAAAGCGGATCATACTGTGCAACAGGATGATCTGGTTGAGTGGGAGGGGTCACAGCTGGTTTACCTGGGTAAACGTTACTATATGCTGAACAAACCCACAGGTTACGTGTGCGCCAATCAGGACGACCTGCACCCCACCGTTTTTGAGCTACTTGATGAGCCCAACTTAAAAGATTTTCATGTTGCAGGGCGATTAGACCTGGATACGACCGGACTCGTTTTAATCACTAATGATGGTGACTGGTCTCATCAAATTACCTCGCCAAAGAAGCAAAAATACAAAACATACCTGGTTGAAACACAAGAAGCGCTCACCGAAGAGGCCCTTGAACAATTGCGTCGGGGGGTTGCCCTGCACAATGAGAAAAACCTCACTCAGCCCGCCATTGCAGAGCAGCTGGATAAGTATTCGCTGCGCTTATCGATCTGTGAAGGCAAGTATCATCAGGTTAAACGGATGCTGGCCGCAGTGGGTAACAAGGTTGTGGAACTGCACAGAGAGAATGTCGCGGGCATCGAACTCGATGCACAGCTGGCAGTCGGAGAGTACCGCTTACTTAGTGAAGATGAAGTTAACATAATTAATGCAAGGTAAAGCGCTGTCACCCCCTATAGTGAGGAAAAATCATCTAAAATTCCGGTCTTAATGATGCTTTTCAGCTTTCCACAATAAGGAATTCGTGTTAAATCATTAAGTCAGGTTCTGCTACAGGGGCATCACGTGTTTTCATCACTAACTTTAAGAACAAAAATCATTCTATTTGCAGCCTCCATTTTTATCGCACTCATCCTGGTCGCGATCGTCGGGCTGCAATCCCTAAGACATGCAAGCGAAACAGATAACATCGCACGTATCAACCAGCTAATGAAGAGCACAGCCAACATTGTGCAACAGTTCGAAGGGTTTGTGCGCAGCGGTGAGCTGACTGAAATGCAAGCCAAGGCCCTGGCTTCAAAAATCTTAAGGGAAAACAAATACCACGACTCTGAATATGTGTATGTGGTAGACAGTAACCTTAATTTTATTGCAGCGCCGCATGACCCCCACCTTCATAACACCAGCTTTAACGACTTCAAAGATGCCAATGGTAATAGTATTGGCCGTATGGTGGAGCGTCTGGTTGGTTCACAAACGAATCGCATTATTACCTATAACTGGACGTCGGAGCGCAACGGCGCTGTCGCTGCTATGACTTCAGTAGTGCAAAAAACGCCACTGTTCGGCTGGTATGTTGGTACCGGGATCAGTTATCAGGAAGTCGACGAACGGTATTGGGATACCGCAAGCTGGCTGGCTTCTTTATCCTTCCTCATCGCCGTCGCACTGACCTTTGCACTAACCCGATTTGGATTATCACTGTCTAACAAACTGGGCGCAGAACTGGATGACGTACTCCATATCGTTCAGGAAGTTTCCCGCGGTAATCTGACATCTCAGATCCACAGTGATAACGCCAAACCAGACAGTATTCTGGCAGGAATGGAATATATGCAGGAGGGGCTCAAAGGTGTGGTTGGCGGGCTGAAGTCGGTCAGTGATTCGCTCAACGAACAAAGCCACAATGGTGAAGCTCGCTCAAATGAACTGGAGTCACTCACCCGCAGCCTGAGCGAAGAAACCCAAATGGTGGCCTCGGCCATTACCGAGCTCACGGCCTCCGCTCAGACCGTTGTAGAACATGCGGAGCAGGCTGCCGAGTCAGTGCAGCAGGCAGAAGGCCAGGGGCAAAGCGCTGATAAGCTGACCACTAAGGCCTCTGAAGCCATTGCCCTGCTGGAACAGCAAATTGACAGCGCCGGCAATAATATCCAGGTATTGGATGAAGAAGTGAAGAACATTGCCAATGTACTGAGTGTGATCCAGAGTATTGCAGAGCAAACCAACCTGTTAGCGCTGAATGCCGCAATTGAAGCTGCCCGTGCAGGTGAACAAGGGCGCGGGTTCGCCGTAGTGGCCGACGAAGTCAGACAACTGGCGCAACGCACACAAAGCAGTACAGAAGAAATTCACACCATGATTGGCAATCTCCAATCCGCAACTCAGGAAGCCAAGACATCGGTGACACTCAGCATTGCCACCAGTGAAAAAACCGTGACAATGTCTAACGAGGCCAGCGACGCACTGAAACGGGTGGCTGAGTCGCTGAGTGCAATATCGCAAATGAGCGACCAGATAGCACAGGCTGCGAAGGAACAGCTAGCTGCCGGAGAAGATACCGCGCATCGCGTGGTCACAATATCAGATACTGCCAGCCAAACCGCGCAGGTCTCGCATCATGCACATCAGGCAACCGACAGTATTACAGCATTGACCCATCAGCTGGAAAAAGAAATGGCAAAATTTAAAGTTTAGAAATTCGGTTAATATTCAGATTTTCAAGAAGAAAAAGTGAAACAAACAAAAAAATTAACAAATAATTAAAGTTATATGAAAAATATCATTTCACTTTTCTGGTCTAGGTGGTAAATTTATTAACCAGAGCTTAATAGACCTTATGTTGTGCTATATGAAATAAATCATATATGATAGGTCTGAAAGCACTCCCGATTCATCAGCATTACGTTGTCGTTACTCGCACGTAATTCTGTGATGAATGAGCAAAGGCGGAAGCTGTGCCTATACTCTGTAAGCTGACTAGCCAGTTTTTGTAGTCGTTTTGGTTAGGCAAACAACAATGACATAAGGAATATCAATATGAAAACTCTTTCATTAACTGATTGCCAAAAAGTCGCTGCCGGTTCCAGTGTTTTACACCCTGTTCGACCCAATGCCCAACAAACTTCCCAAAAAATTGAGACAAAACGTACTTCGACATGACAAAGGATTTATCGATTAAAGACCTACTACTACCATACGTCGTGATGGTAGTAGTCATTTTTATTATGCAGGATGCAACCTATGTGTTCATCCTTTCCTGTATTGCAATCATTTCTTTGGTATTCCTGATTGGACTGCGCATTAAGGACATTAATATTTGCGTGCTCGCAATGATGAACTTATCGTCCATTTTGATAGAAAACCTGCTGTTTTCTACAGGCTTAATCAGTCTCTATTCCGATGAAGAGAATCGTCTGCTGCAAAACAGTGTGATATTCGGCCTCTCCATGGCCAGAGAGCTATTGATATTAGTACTCCTCACCTATCGCGTAGAAATCACCAAGAAGCTCTTTCCAAAGCACCAGATCCGTGCCACATTTGCTGACAGTATGATGCCCTGGCTTTACCTGATAGGTGCAGCCATCAGCTTTTTTGCCCTGATAGAAAACTACTTTCGCAATGGTAAGGGCTACGATATCACCTTCTTCTTTTACGCCTTTGAAATTACAGGCTACCTGATCTTTTCCACCATCTGTGCCATGCTGGTTGCACTCACGGTGATCTCTTACAAAGAAGCCTATGAACTGAAGGTACCGACCATTAAAAAACGGGGTTAAGATTAGCAGACAAGCCAGTCAAGACAACGCCTGAGCCCAGCAGCAGGGTTGTCTTGGCATCCCACTTCCTGAGTTGACACAAAGGTGCTCACCTGTCAGCACTTACTCATTCCGTAAGAAAAAACGGGTTATCGAGATAAATAGGCTTTGCCGTGGTCAAAAAAGAAAGCTCAAAATAACGCGCCAGCAGTTGCTGGTACTGTCCACTTTCTTTCAAACGTAATAACCCCAGTGACAGCTTTTCTGCCAGTTGTGGTTTTTGTTTACTCACAAAAAAGTAGAAATGTGCTGGATACGACAGATAAATACCGGGGAATTTGACTAAGTCAGCGGCTGACTGTGCAGCGAGCTCCGAGTCCACTTCTATGACTGAACGTGGAAAATAGTCCGCTTTTTGCGTCAGAACCAAATCAAACATCGCCTGATAATTCACTATCGGTCTGACTTTTAAGCCATTGGCGGCCAATATTTTCGTATCAGGCCAGTCATGCCCCTGTACAGCGACCAGCTTTGCCAGCTCAGCTTTCCCCTCAACCGCTTCAAAACGCCCGAGTTGCGCACGATGTACCAGCAAAGCGCGCTTGCCAATCAAGCCATTAAAAAGGGGAAATTTAACCGCGATAGCCAGCTTTTCTCGTGCTGGGCTAGACATACTCCAGTGCAGGTCGACTTCACCTTTACTCAGCGCTAACAGGGTGCGTTGCTGATGAGGATGAACTTTAACATGCTGGATATCAACCGGGTATTCGGCTGCTTTCAATGACAGATCAAGGAGTTCGTAGAGAAATAAATCGCGGTCATAGAGGGGACGCATCTCCTTCGCAACATAAATGGTTGGCCTTGCTTCAGCGGCCACACCAAGCAGTACCAGTATCAGATAGATAACCCGTTTTACCATACCCCACCTAGCTCACATTGAATTGTCAGCCCTGCACTGAGCACCTCAGGACCTCACGCTGTTGACTCCCAAGCTACACCTAACAGTACCTAACTGCAACAATGCTGTGCTAAACGCTGCTCACGGCATCCAGACGTACAACCGGGGCACTGGGTTTACGGCGATTACAGACAAACAGATAACTATTACGATATCGCTTGGCCTCTTTTTTTGCGTCCGTCGCCAGGGCTGCAACCTGGTGACTGTTACTGCAAGATTCTACGTCCGGAGAGACCAGTCCGATCGATAACGTCAGCAATGGAACAAATTGTTTTTGGCCTTCCCGGTTACTGGCCCAGTAACCGCCAGCGGCCACATGTTCCGGGGTGAAAAAGGCTTTGGATTGGGCTTCAAACCGTTGGATTATCTCATGGCATAAGGTCTCGGCGTCGTCATTGTCAAACACGACCATAAAGTCATCACCACCAATATGACCCACAAAGCAATGACTGTGCTTACACACAGCCACGGTGACTTCGGCCAGCAATTTAATCACACTGTCGCCACTGGCGTAACCATACAGGTCATTAAACTGCTTAAAATGGTTGAGATCGATATAGGCCAGTGAAAACCCGTGCATGGCACGCAAACGCTGTTCTATGGCTTCATTGATAGCCACATTACCCGGTAGCATGGTCAGGGGGTTGGCATGTTGCGCATGGCGAATTTTTTCGTCCGTAATATGCTTAAGAATATCCCGCAGCGGTGCCAGGCCCAGATAGCATCCTTCCCGGGTAATGATAATATGCCGCCGAATGTCGAACTCATGCTCAGTGATCAGCTGGCTGACACTATCCAGTTGCTCCTGCTCATCCACAATTAACGGCTGTTTATCCATTAACTCGGTCACTGGCTTTTTATCGAATAAGGCATGTCCGTAAGGCGCTGCAAACACTTCGGTAAGCTGATCCCGATGTAGTAAGCCAACCGGCTCTCTGGCATCATTCACAACCGTCAGACTCATCAGCCGTTTATCTCTTTCAAAATGCCGGTGCGCATCAAGACACTGAGTACAGGTGTGAATAGCCGCCACGTCCTTAGCCAGCCAGCCAATGGCGATGGATTGCTCAAACGGATTATCTTTATTGTTACTGTGGCGATGCTGTGCCAGATTGATCATCTCGCAGTCGGGGCGCTCACTGGGCTTGGCCAGCAAATACCCTTGCGCATTTACAATCCCCAGCTGTTCCAGCAAAGCGAGCTCTTCCATACGCTCGATCCCTTCCGCAATGACTGCAGTGTTGGTTGCCTTAGCCAGTTCAATGATCGACTTCAGGAACTCCCGCTTGACGATGCTCTGGTCGCAATAGTCAATGAAGTAGCGATCCACTTTAACAAAATCAGGGCATAATTCAGACCACTGCTTAAGCCCAGAGTAGCCAGCTCCGAGATCGTCAATGGCAATCGTAAAACCCCGCTGGCGGTAATGTGCGATGGTTTTTAGCAATAAGAAGCCGTCATCCACTTTATCCTGCTCTGTCACCTCAATCACAATGCGGCTGGCTGCCAGCCCAGCCTGTTCAACCAAATGTAAGGTCTCGCCTTTGGGATGACGCGGATCCAGCAATGCTTTTGGACTGACATTAAGAAACAACTTACCGGGTAGTTGTTGCGCCACAAACTGAGTGATGGCTCTTTGGCGGCATAATAACTCCAGCTCAGACAGCCTATCGTAGCGACTGGCAGCCGCAAACAGGCTGTCTGGTTGCTCCAGCACAGAGCCCCGCTTACCACGGCTTAGCGCCTCGAAGCCGAGCACTTGCTCCTTTGCCAAATCATAAATTGGCTGGAATGCCGTATATACGGCCTGGTTTGCGATGATTTCATCCAAAAGGATCTGCGTAGAGTCCACTGCTCGATGACCAAGATGAGGGGTGATTGATAATCGAGCAAATTATCAATTTTACATGACAATTATATGTCAAAAAGACAATTGTACCTAAATTGATGTTGAATCATTTGCAACTTCCGATGACTCAGTCGCTGCTTCTGCACGTTTAAATGCCAGCCTGACTTGCTCAACATGGGCCATCAATTCAACCAGCTCCAGTTCAGCATCCAGGTATGCCTCATCATCGCTCAACCCGGCCTTGGACATCACTGCCACTTTGGCGGGGTGGACCAGTAATTCCTTAGGGTGATAACACACGGGATCAACCAGAGTCGGCAGCGCTTGTGCATCATGATAGTCCAGCTCAAGCTGCTGCAAAGTCAGCGTCGGTAGCGTTTGGGCTGCACCAAGCACGGCATCCAGGTAAGCCCCGCATTGTGGATAGGCCTGGTTAAAGTGTGCCAACACGGGGCCTGCTTCGTGCATCAAATCCTCAGCCTGTTGTGCTATGGCCTCAGCCGGCGTCTGGATCCGAATATTGGTAAGCAGATCGCTGGCGATCAGCCGGTAGCGGTGCAGTGTATCCTGAGGCTGGATGGGTGTTGCTGTACTCGCATTTGCCTGCTCGGCTTGCTCCGAGCAGCCAAGTAACGCCAGGCCGATCAGTGCTGTTAATTCCTTTCGCATTCGCTGTGCTCCTGTGGTGACAAAAAAGCCGCGATACAATCGCGGCTTTCTATTACATTGCAGGTTGATTATGGCATGGCATCCAGATCGGCGCCTTCTTTTTCCACTTCAACCGGGATCAAATCTTCTTTACTCACGCCCATGGCCACCGCCACAGAGCTGGCCACATAGACCGACGAGTAAGTACCGATGAATACACCGAACAGCAGCGCTGTGGCAAAACCATGAATAGTCTGACCACCCCAGACAAACAAGGCAACCAGTACCAGAATGGTCGTGATTGAGGTCACTAAGGTACGGTTTAGCGTCTGAGTCAGTGAGATATCAATGATCTCCAGCGTATCGTCAATGCGCACCTTACGGAAGTTTTCACGGATCCGGTCTGATACTACAATGGTATCGTTGAGCGAGTAACCTATCACGGCCAGAATCGCGGCCAAAATGGTCAGGTCAAACTCCAGTCCCAGCAGTGAAAACAGACCCATGGTCAGGATCACATCGTGGAACAAAGCAGCAACCGCGCCCACAGCAAAGCGCCATTCGAAACGAAACGCAACATAGATAAGGATACACAACAGTGCAGTCAGCATTGCCAGACCACCCTGCTCTTTAAGATCCTCACCCACACTGGGACCAACAAACTCGATGCGGCGCATCTCAACATTGCTGTCGACCTGTTTCAGTGCGTCCACCAGCTGGTTACCCAGGATCTCGGCTTTCACGTCATCGCGCGGCGCCAGACGTACCAGTACATCCTGGCTTGAACCAAACAGCGTCACCGATGCATCCGGGAAGCCATTTTCAGCCAGCGTGCTACGCACTTTCGGTAAGTCGGCAGGCTGAGAAAAACCCACTTCAACCGCCGTACCACCGGTGAAATCCAGACCCATGTTCATGCCTTTGTACGCCAGGCTGAAAACAGACGCCAGGATCAGTAGCGCAGAAAACGCCATCGACACCTTACGTACCGCCATAAAACGGATAGTGTCTTTGATTCTTAATAACTGCATGTCCGTCTCCTAGATTGAAAGCGAGTTAATACGCTTGCCACCGATGACCGCATTGATCACCGCACGGGTACCGACGATAGCCGTAAACATCGACGTTAAAATACCAATCGCCAGCGTTACAGCGAAGCCTGCTATCGGACCTGTACCTACAGAGAACAGGATCACGGCCGCGATCAGCGTGGTAATGTTGGCGTCGAAAATGGTGCTGAAGGCACTGTCATAGCCATGGTGAACCGCTTGCTGAGGACTGCGCCCTTCTGCCAGCTCTTCACGAATACGCTCAAAAATAAGCACGTTAGCATCTACCGCCATACCGACGGTCAGTACGATACCGGCGATACCCGGTAAGGTCAGTGTGGCACCCGGGATCATCGACATAACGCCCACAATCATCACCAGGTTGGCAGCCAGCGCCAGGTTGGCAACCAGACCAAAGCCTTTGTAGTACATCAGCATAAATGCCAGTACGAAAGCAAAGCCCAGCACAACGGCTGTCATACCTGCCTGAATGTTTTCCTGACCCAGGCTTGGACCCACCGTACGTTCTTCAACGATTTGGATAGGCGCAACCAGCGCACCTGCACGCAGCAACAAGCTCAGGTTATGGGCTTCTGCTGGCGTGTTAATGCCGGTGATCTGGAATGAGCTGTTCAGACGAGCCTGAATGGTGGCCACGTTGATCACTTCTTCCACTTTAATTGGCGGCAGGGCCTTACCATTTTTGTCGACTTTACCCGACGGCTTGTATTCGATGAATACGGTTGCCATAGGCTTACCAATCGCGCGCTTGGTAAAGGCACTCATTTTCGCACCACCTTTGCTGTCCAGGTTGATGCTTACTTTTGGACGCTGATACTCATCCAGGCCAGACTGTGCACCTGTAATGTGTGAGCCTTCTAGTACCACACGTTTTTTCACCACGACCGGGTAACCAGCCTGATGCATAATCACTTCTGAACCAGGTGGTACGCGACCTTGCGCCGCGGCACGTGCATCAGCATTTTGATCCACTTCACGGAATTCCAGTGTTGCCGTCGCACCTAAGATTTCTTTGGCACGAGCAGTGTCCTGTACACCCGGTAACTGAACGATAATGCGCTCAGCGCCCTGACGTTGTACGTTAGGCTCTGCAACACCCAGCTGGTTAATCCGGTTACGAATGATGGTTTCGTTTTGCTTGATAGCGTAGTCACGCAGCTCTTTGATTTTTGGCTCGCTCAGCGTCGAGAAAAATGCCAGACCATTGCTGCTGTCGTTGATAAACAGGTTACCCGGGTAGCGGTTTTTCAAAAAGCGCTCAGCTGCATCGCGGTCTTCATCAGAGCGCATGACCACCTGAATACGATCGCTGTTGGCAACACGACGAATAGAACGATAACGTAGTTTTTCTTCTCTTAGATCGCTCTTATAGTCCTGCTCCATCTGCTCAAATGCTTTGTCCATGGCCGTTGCCATATCAACTTCCATCGTGAAGTGAACACCACCGCTCAAATCCAGGCCCAGTTTCATTGGGTTAGCACCCAAATTCTTTAACCACTCAGGCTGTGCCGGGGACATGTTAATGGCAGAGATATAATCTTCACTCAGGGTATTGCGCAGCAGGTCTTGCGCTTTAAGCTGATCTTCAACGTTGGTGAAGCGGACCAATACCTGGCCATCTTCAAGGGCCGTTGATTTAACGGTGAGGTTGTTGTCTTTAAGTGTTTTATTTACCTGGTCGAGCACACTGAGATCGGCATTGGTACCTTTAGTACCAGAAACCTGTATGGCCGGATCACGACCATACAGGTTAGGTGTAGCGTATAAAATACCTACGGCCAATACAGCGAGCACAAGTAAATATTTCCACATTGGATACTTGTTTAACACTGGATCATCCTTATTGCTGGTTTATAGCGATTTCATTGTGCCTTTCGGTAACACCGCTGAAATCGCTGATTTTTGTACCGTTACTTCGGCCTGATCATTCAGGGCAATAACGATGAAATCTTTGTCTTCTGCAACCTTAGTGATTTTACCAACCAGGCCACCCTGAGTGAGCACTTCATCACCTTTGGTCAGCGCACCCATCAGATCTTTGTGCTCTTTGACACGTTTTGCTTGTGGGCGGTAGATCAGGAAATAAAATACCAGACCAAAAATACCCAGCATGATCAACATGCTCCACTCGCCACCGGCTGGTGCTGCGGCTGCCGTGCTGGCATGCGCGCTAGACATAAATAAGCTCATAGCTCTTCCTCATTTAATTTTTATTGCAAACTATTATTCGGTGTCGGCCAACGGCGGAACCGGTCTGTCACGTCGGGCATAAAAATCGGCCACAAACTGATCAAACGTACCGGCTGCTATGGCCTCACGCATTCCTTCCATCAGGCGCTGATAATAACGCAGGTTATGGATGGTATTAAGGCGCGCACCTAAAATCTCGTTACACTTATCCAGATGATGCAAATAAGCACGTGAGTAATTTTTACAAGTGTGGCAATCACACTCCGGGTCCAGCGGACCTGTATCCGTTTTATGCACCGCGTTGCGGATCTTAATCACACCACCGGTAATAAACAGGTGGCCATTTCGCGCGTTACGGGTTGGCATCACACAGTCAAACATATCGATGCCACGGCGCACAGCTTCTACTAAATCTTCCGGCTTGCCCACGCCCATCAGGTAACGCGGTTTTTGCTCCGGCATCTTATAAGCACAGTGATCCAGAATGTTGATCATGTCTTCTTTTGGCTCACCTACTGACAGGCCGCCCAGGGCATACCCATCGAAACCAATGTCTTCCAGTCCTGCCTGAGATTCGGCGCGTAACTCAGGGTACATACCGCCCTGAATAATGCCAAATAGTGCTGACGGGTTATCGCCATGGGCTTCTTTAGAACGCTTTGCCCAGCGCAAAGACAGCTCCATAGAATCGCGTGCTTCTTTTTCAGTCGCAGGATAAGGCGTACATTCATCAAAAATCATCACGATGTCAGAGCCCAGATCACGCTGTACTTCCATCGCTTTTTCCGGAGACAGCATGATCCGTTCACCATTGACCGGAGACTGGAACAGCACGCCTTCTTCGCTGATCTTGCGCATTGCGCCAAGACTGAATACCTGGAAGCCGCCAGAATCGGTCAAAATCGGTTTATCCCAGTTCATAAAATCGTGCAGATCACCATGCTGTTTGATGATCTCGGTGCCCGGACGCAACATTAAATGGAAGGTGTTACCCAGACAGATGTGCGCACCTGTGTCTTTTAGCTCGTCCGGCGTCATGCCTTTGACGGTGCCATAGGTACCTACAGGCATAAATGCGGGTGTTTCAACCACGCCCCGGTCGAAGATCAGGCGGCCACGACGCGCCTTGCCCTGCGTACAATCTAATTCAAATTTCATACTTACCTCTGGTCGGAAAAACAGTCCAACTTACTCTTAACCGGGCGTCAAACCCGGAGATACTGAAAACCGCCCGATTCTACCATAATGGCAATAATATTGGGGCGAAAATAGCACTTTAAAGCGCCGGGTCACAGAATTCAGGGGCTAAAACTGAAAAACCCAGCCTTAATGCTGGGTTTTTATCATTTACGCCTTATTCTGCCTGGTCAGGAACATGGCATCACCATAACTAAAAAAGCGATACTGCTGGGCAATCGCCGTCTCATAGGCACGCATAATATGCGCCTGACCCGCGAAGGCGCTGACCAGCATGATCAGGGTTGATTCGGGCAGGTGAAAGTTGGTGACCATGGCATCAACCAGCTGGAACTGATAGCCCGGATAGATAAAGATATCGGTATCACCGTAAAACGGCCTCAGCTCATCCGGATGCGCTTTGGCTGCCGACTCCAGCGAACGTACCGACGTTGTACCAATTGCGATAACTCGGCCACCACGCTGGCGCGCAGCGGCAATCGCATCCACCACTTCCTGCGGCACTTCGATATACTCTGAGTGCATATGGTGGTCGTTGACGTTCTCAACCCGCACGGGCTGGAAGGTCCCTGCACCAACGTGCAGCGTGACAAACGCCATTTCAACGCCTTTGTCTTTTAACTGGGCCATCAGCACATCATCAAAATGCAGGCCCGCAGTCGGCGCTGCAACCGCACCAGGCTTTTCACCATACACAGTCTGGTAGCGCTCTTTATCTTCTTCCTCATCCGGGCGATCAATATAAGGTGGTAACGGCATGTGACCGATTTCATCCAGAATTGACAACACCGACGCATCACCGTGAAACCTCAGCTCGAACAGCTCACCATGACGAGCCACCATAGTGGCTGTTGCTTTGCCTTCGAGTAAGATCTCGGTCCCCTCTTTTGGCGATTTACTGGCACGCACATGGGCCAACACACTGTGCTCATCCAGTACCCGCTCAACCAGCACTTCCAGCTTACCGCCGGTGGCTTTTTGACCAAACATACGGGCCGGGATCACTTTAGTATTATTGAAAATTATGAGATCTTCCGGATTGATCAAATCGACAATATCCTTGAACACTTTGTGCTGCAATTCACCAGTGTTGCCATCCAGTGTCAGCAAACGACTGCTGGAGCGTTCTTTTTTGGGGTGGCGAGCGATCAGCTCATCAGGGAGTTCAAAACTAAAGTCAGCAACGCGCATAGAAGACCTCAAATTAATGCAAATAGGCGCCAAGTCTAGTGATCCACCTACGCTAAATCAAGTGCTGAGGTAAAACTATGTAACGCTTGTCAGTGCCCCAAAATAGCTTTAATCTAGTTGCTATTGTACGAAATTTCGCAGCTAAAACGGTGCCACACAGCGACCTCCCGCTCACGGGACCCTCTAAGGTACACAGCGCAAGACATATCACTGACAGAAAGGGCAAAAACTTGTTTACTTATTTCATGGGTTTAAGGCTGTAACACCATGGCAAAGCAACTCACATTATTGCTGGTGAATGCGGATCAACAGGAACGCCAGCTGATCGTCAAAACCTTGTCTTCACTGAACGTATTTCGCATCGTTGAACACAGTGATACGCAGGCAGCGCTAGGCGTATTAAAGCAACAAGCCGTCGATTTAATCATTACCGGACTTAATGTCGGCAAAATAGATGGCTGGCGCTTCTCCCGTATGGTGCGCTCCGGACTGCTAAAAACACCGAAAAATACGCCGATTGTACTCACACCGCCCACCTATTGCGAACGTATTGCCGAAACCACGGCACGCAGTTATAGCATAGATGCCGTGTTACCACTGGAGCGTCAGGATGTACTACCGCAGGTATTGGCGAATGTGTTATCAACCCATCTGGAAAAAAGCAGTCGCTTAAACCTGTTATTACTTGAGCCGGACCAAACCCGTGCCGATGAGATCTGCCAGCATTTGTCACTGAACTTTACCACCACGCACGTCACCACCACCAATGGGGCGCTGTCACAGTTTCTGCAAAGTCAGTTTGCCATTGTGCTGCTGGATGCAACGGCAACACACAGTGACGCCGGTAAAGAGCTGGTGGCGAACATTCTGCAACATAAACCCAGCCAGGCCATTGTAACTATTATAGATAACCGCGATGCGGATTATGCCGAACAGCTGCTGTTGCTGGGAGTCACTGACTTTGTCCGTGCGCCCTATGATCTGTCTTTATTGAGTAAAGTGTGTGACCACGCGGCGCGGCGTGAAGACTTTATGGTCAGCTATGCCGAGTTTGCTGAAAAGGTCGAACAGCTCAGCCGCAGCGAGCGACGCTATAAAGACCTGTTCTCGGCACACCAGCGTATTTTGCTGCACCTCAATACCGTTGTGATGGAACTGGATACCGCCGGGGTGATCCGCTTTTTAAATCCGGCCTGGGAGCAGCTGGTAGGGCACAAGCTAAAAGCCAGCCTGCACACCAGCATGTTTGACTATGTGCTGGCGGAGCACCGCGACAAACTGGCCTCGGTGCTGACCAAAGTACAGCAAGGCGAGCAGCAATCAGCGCTGTTAGAGCTACAGGTGATGCAGAGCAACCAATGCCCTATCTGGGTTGAATGCCGCTTTCAGCTGATTAAAAATGTCACCAGTACCGCCACAATTACGGCAACCATAGACAATATCCATGAACGTAAACAAGCCGAGTTGCAGCTGCGCCACCTGGCATTGCATGATACCCTGACCGGCCTGCATAACCGCTATTACTTCGATCAGCAATTGAATCTCCTATGTGAGCAGGCTAAGCATGATACACAGCTTGAACATGCGCTGATCTATATCGACCTGGATCACTTTAAGATCATCAATGACAGCAAAGGTCACCAGCAAGGCGACATTGTGCTGAAAGAAGTGGCGCAACTGTTTGGTGAACACATTGCCGATGAGCACCTGATCTTCCGCATCGGTGGCGATGAGTTTGCGATTTTACTAAAGCACACGCCACTGCTGGATGCCCATATGCTGGCCGAAAGTGTCTGTAGTGCCATTGAACACCATCAATTTCATTCCGAGGAAGCCAGCTATACCATCAGCTGTTCCATTGGTTTAACACAGATCACCCACCAGAACAGCGACCCCAGCGAATGCCTCAAACAGGCTGACATCGCCCTGTATATTGCCAAAAACCTGGGCCGCAACCTGGTGCACTGTTATAGCAAAGAAGATGCCCAGAACAGTACCCTGCAAACCGGGCTGGAATGGGGACATAATGTCCGTCAGGCATTGCAAAATAACCATATTGAGCTGCACTATCAGCCTATCTGGGATTTCAAGCGCAACCAGGTGGCCTATTTCGAAGCTTTATTGCGGCTGCGTATCGAAAGCAATCTGGTATATCCGAATCAATTTATCCCGGCACTGGAGTTACTGAATGACACCTACCTGATGGATCAGTGCGTGATCCGGGAATGTATTCGCGCCATTGCCGCACACCCTGAGCTACATCAGGTCTCAGTTAACCTCTCGGCTCAGTCGTTCCTTGACGAACGTTTGCTGCCTCATATTCAGTCCTGCCTGGCGGAGTTTCAGGTAGCGGCGAGTGCCATTATTTTTGAGATCACCGAGTCAGCCAGTATCAATAACCTCAGTGCCACGCAAGCCATGATAGCCAAGCTCAACGAGCTTGGTTGTCACTTCTCAATCGATGATTTTGGCACCGGTTTCAGCACCTTCAGCTACTTAAAACAGCTGCCTGCACAACATGTTAAGATTGATGGTTCGTTCGTGCGCGACATGCTAAACGACCCCATAGATCTGGCGCTGGTAAAAGCTGTCAACGACATCAGTCACTCACTGGATAAGCGCTCTGTGGCTGAATATGTGGAGAGCAAAGAGATCTTTGATGCACTCAAAGAAATCGGTATTGATTACGGACAGGGCTACTATATTTCGCGTCCATTGCCAGTTGAACAGCTCGGTGCCGTGCTGAAAACTATTTTGTCTGAGAAAACAGCCTGCTAGTATTTTTGAATAAAAATCGACTAAAAATTAGCTGCCTCTTGGGGAATTCTCATCTATAATTAAGCGTACATTTTGACGTGTCACTTTAAATACATGAAACACAGGTATTTACAAGACATTCAATGGATTTGGACACGTCTGGCTATGGAAATGGAGGAATTGCAATGGTACAGCTGTCTATCATATTGTTGCTCATATACGTTGTTATCGCCGTACAATGTTACCGCAGCGCAAGCCACAAAGGCTACCCTAAACTGTTTTTTACCCTACTCGGCTTAGTGCCTTATTTTAATCTGGTAGTGTGGGTATATCTGTTGTTCTTACCCGATCTGAAATCAAGTCGCCAGATGAGCTCTCTGGAGTCTTAAATGCACACAGCGCGCACAGCCAAATAGTTTGCTTGTCTGACATAAAGGGCCGGTGCCCTTTATGTTTCTTTAGCTACAGGCGTGGAGCTTCGCTGCAATGCTGAGCGACAAATTCACCCGCTTTGTCGCTGAACAAGCGGAAATCTCTGATCCGGCCCGTGGTTTTACGCCACAGTAGGCCAATTTCACGATATGCATCGGGTTGCGGTGCGGTGGCGACCATAGGTTTGCCATCAAGGATACCGGCGTTCAGTGCCATCTGAGGCAAGAAAGTCACCCCGTTTTGGTATTCCACCATGCTGAGCAAGGTATGCAGGTTAGCGGCCTCAAAGGGGTTGATACAGGCGCTACGGTTAAGGTGGCAGGCACTGAGCGCATGATCTGTCATGCAGTGTTCCCGCTCCAGCAAAAACACGCTTTGCTCCGGTAGCACATTAAAGTCATCCAGCTGCTCGGGTACCTGATACGCCTGATGGCGGACCAAGGAAAAATGATCCCGGGCAATCACCTGAGTGTGAAACTTTTCGGTTCTGTAGGGCAACGCCAGCATGCCCATATCAATGTGGCCCTGCTCCAGCTTATCGAGCAAGCGATCACTGGTATCTTCCACCAGCACCAGTTGCAGCTCAGGGAAGGCCTCTTTGCAAAAGCGATATAAAGGCGCTGCAATAAAGCTGGCGATGGTAGGAATGATCCCTAAAACCAACTTACCTGATAAAGGGTGTTTAAAGCTCTTGGTGAGCTCTACCACGCTGATGGTGTCACCAATAATACGCTTGGCACGCACCACGACTTCTTCGCCCACATCCGTGAACATTAAACTGCGGTTTTCACGCTCTATCAGTTGGCATCCCAGCGTTTCTTCCAGATTCTGGATGGCACTGCTCAGCGTTGACTGACCAATAAAACAAGCTTCCGCAGCGCGGCCAAAATGCTGGTGCTGATGCACCGCAATTAAATACTGTAACTGTTTAATGCTTGGTAAGTTATTCACTTTTTATACCCACAAATAAAAAGACCCCAACACCAAAGGCATTGAGATCTTTTCAAGCTAAAAGTCTGTCCTTTCTGTTAAACGCCGAATGCGCTTCTCAGAATGTAGAATATAACAATAGCAAGGGCAGCGCCAACTGGCAATGTGATCACCCACGAAACCACAATGTTTCTGATCACCCCCATGTTCAGCGCAGCAATACCGCGTGCCATACCGACACCCAATACCGCACCCACTAACGTTTGTGTGGTTGAGATTGGCAGGCCTGTGCCTGATGCAATAACAACCGTAGACGCGGCTGCAAGCTCAGCGGCAAAACCACGGCTTGGTGTCAGGTGAGTAATGCCTTCACCGATAGTTTTGATTACTTTTTTACCCAGCACTGCCAGACCGACGACGATACCTAAGCCACCCAGTGGCAGGATCCACCACGCCAGCGCCGCTTTCTTGGCAATTTCGCCATTGTGTTCAACAATGTTCACAACCGCGGCCAGAGGACCAATCGCGTTAGCCACATCGTTCGAACCGTGCGCGAACGCCATACAGCAGGCTGTCAGTACCATCAAAATCGCAAACACTTTCTCAACGTTATTAAAGTGCATTTGCTTATCTGCATTCGGGTCTATCTTCAGGCGGTTGATGGCCATTTTACCAACCAAGCCAACCAATACAGCAATACCAATAGCCAGCGCATAACCTTCGACAGTGCCCAGGTTAACACCAATGTGCTTGAGGCCTTTTTTAATCGTCACCAGAGACATCACAAATCCAGCCAGACCCATGTATACAGGAACGAATCGTTTGGCGTTTTCTAATGGCTTGTCGGTGTCAAAGATCAGCTTTTGCGCACTCATAAAGATAAGGTAAGCAATGAAGCCCGAAATCGCAGGGGTCACGATCCAGCTACCGACGATACCGGCAACCTTGCCCCACTGAATCGCTTCGCTGCCCACGGCCACTAACGCAAAACCTATGATGGCACCAATGATAGAGTGCGTAGTAGACACAGGCCAGCCAAGCATGGACGCTAACAACAACCAGGTACCTGCGGCAAACAGGGCCGAAATCATGCCCAAAACCATGAGTTCCGGGATGTCCATAAATGGCGTGGCATCGATGATCCCTTTACGGATCGTTGATGTTACCTCACCACCGGCCAGGTAAGCACCGGCAAATTCAAAAATCATCGCGATGATGATTGCCTGTTTGATGGTCAGCGCTTTTGAGCCAACCGATGTACCCATCGCATTGGCTACGTCGTTCGCGCCAATGCCATAGGCCATAAAGAAACCAACTGCGGCCGCAATAATAATCAATAGCGAGCCATAGGATGCAATGATATCCATTGTAAAACCTTTAATTCTTAACTAATTGTGTGAAGGCAGATGGTGTACGCTTAGCGCGCCAGCATCAGCTCCAGTCGTGAACCTACACGCTCAGCAATGTCTGCCAGCTCGCCGACCCATTCAATGATTTTGTACAAAAACATCACATCAATCGGATTCAGTTCACTTTCAATGCTGCGTAAACCTCTACGAATACGGATCTGCATCTCATCGGTGTCTTCCTCGATGGCATCCAGTTCAACGAGCATTTTTTCGACCAGGACAACTTCGCGACCACGGAAACCGGTTTCCAGTAGTTCGTCGAATTCGTTAATGGCTTCTGAGGCTTGTTTGGTCGCATCAACACAGCGTGTCAGATACGCCAAAAAGTCGGTTTGAATTGATTCAGGGATCTCCAGTTCACGACCAATCACGCGTCCCGCGATGTCTTTGGCTTTATTGGCGATCTTATCTTGGTGGGTAATGAGTTCCAGTAAGTCGGTACGTTCTACTGGCATAAACAGACCACGTGGTAAGTGCAGGCGCACTTCACGCTTTAATGTATCTGCTTCTCTTTCCAGGTTACGGATCTGCACACGAAGCGCATCGGCCTCGGTCCACTCCCCTTTGAAGGCATGGTTAAAGAACGGGATCAAGGTTTCACTGGCTTGATGGACGATCTTAATGTGCTCTTCAATTGGCTTAATAGGAGACTTTGCGAATACTCCTAAAAATGCATTACTAGGCATAACTGACCCTTAAATCATATTAATATGCATGTGCAGGGCGCAATTTTACAGCATTGAGCCAGATTGTGAACGCTTTTTCGTGTGAAGTTCTGATTAACGGTACCGAAAAGGCACCGTTATTTGTTACAGATCACAGTGATTTTTCGATATCTTCCTGAGAAGTATGGCGAATATCTTTGCCATTAACGAAATAAATCACATATTCCGCAATATTCTGACAGCGGTCCCCGATGCGCTCCAGCGAACGTACCGACCAGATCAGATCCATAATCTTTGGAATAGAACGCGGGTCTTCCATCATATAGGTCATGATCTGACGCGTCAGTGCTTCATATTCACGGTCAACTTTGGCATCTTCTTTGTGCACTTCAAATGCACGCTGGGCGTCCATTCGGGCAAAGGCATCCAACACATCATGTAGCATCTGAGAAACCAGACGACCCATGTTTTCAACATTGACCAGTAAGTCCTGTTGATCTTTGGTGAAAGAATCCAGCGCGACTTTTGCAATGCGTTCCGCTTCATCACCAATGCGTTCCAGGTCGGCAATGGTTTTAGCAATGGCAACCACCAGACGTAAGTCACTGGCTGCCGGCTGACGCTTAGCAATAATGCGGGTACATTCTTCGTCAATGCTCACTTCCATGGCATTAACCTGATAGTCGTTCTCGCTGACTTTGCGGGCCTTGCTTTCATCGCAGTTGCTCACGGCATCCAGCGCCAGGTTGAGTTGTTGCTCAACCAGTCCGCCCATACTTAATACATGGTTACGAACGTTTTCCAGCTCTTCGTTAAAGCGGCCAGAGATATGCTTATTAATATTATGTTCCATAGTCAGTTCCTAATTTGTTTCAACACGGCATCGGCGCCTCCTTGTGGAGGCGCTGGCTCAGCGCTTTGCTGAGCCCAATGAATTAACCGTAACGACCAGTAATATAGTCTTCGGTTTTCTTCTTGGTCGGTGTTGTAAACAGAGTATTAGTATCTGAATATTCGATCAGCTCACCCATGTACATAAAGGCTGTCTGATCGGATACCCGCGCCGCCTGCTGCATGTTGTGGGTTACGATCACCACGGTGTACTTTTCTTTCAGGTCGTTGATCAGCTCTTCAATCACCAGAGTCGAGATAGGGTCCAGTGCCGAGGTTGGCTCATCCAGCAACAACACCTCTGGCTCAATCGCAATCGAGCGTGCAATGACCAGACGCTGCTGCTGACCACCCGACAGACCAAACGCACTGTCGTGCAAGCGGTCTTTCACTTCATCCCATAAAGCGGCACCACGCAGTGAGTGCTCCACCACTTCATCCAGCTTACGTTTGTCTTTTACACCCTGTAAGCGTAGACCGTAAACCACGTTCTCGTAAATAGACTTAGGGAATGGGTTTGGGCGCTGGAATACCATGCCAACATTACGACGCAGAGCCGCTACATCAACGCTTTTATCATAAATGTTGGTGCCGTTTAGGTTTATCTCACCTTCAATACGACAGGTATCGACCAGGTCGTTCATACGGTTGATACAACGCAATAGCGTCGATTTACCACAACCAGACGGACCAATAAACGCCGTTACCTGACCGCGTGGGATCAACATGTTGATGTTGCTCAGAGCCTGCTTGTCACCATAGTAAAGGTCAAGGTTTTTGATCTCTAACGCGGTTAGTTCCGGGCTCAAGTTTTCCAGATCCAACTTCTTGCTGGTATCTGCATTATTTACCTGTGGCGCTACTGTAATCATAAATGTTTACCTATTTAAATACTTTACTATTAGTGCTCTAAAGCTCTGAATTTTTCACGTAGGTGGTTACGGATCCCGATTGCAGTGATGTTCAGTGCAATGATCACGGTCACCAGTAAGAAGGCGGTCGCGTAAACCAAAGGACGTGCCGCTTCTACGTTCGGGCTCTGGAAGCCCACATCATATATATGGAAACCCAGGTGCATAAACTTCCGGTCAAGGTGAATATACGGGAAGTTACCATCCAGCGGCAAGGTTGGTGCCATTTTCACCACCCCCACCAGCATCAGCGGTGCGACCTCACCCGCAGCACGGGCAACCGCCAGGATCAGACCCGTCATAATTGCCGGACTGGCCATTGGGATGATAATCCGCCATAAGGTCTCAGCTTTGGTTGCGCCCAGTGCCAGTGAACCATGACGCACTGTGCTTGGAATACGCGATAAGCCTTCTTCAGTCGAAACAATCACCACTGGCAGCGTCAGGATTGCCAGCGTCAGTGCCGACCAGATCACACCTGGCGTACCAAACACCGGACTCGGTGACGCTTCCGGGTAAAACAACGCATCGATTGAGCCACCCAGCATGTAGACAAAGAAACCTAAGCCGAATACGCCGTATACGATAGAAGGGACACCCGCCAGGTTAATTACCGCGATGCGGATCATCTTAGTCACAGCGTTTTTAGCCGCATACTCGTGCAAATAAATGGCCGCGACTACGCCAAATGGTGTCACAATCACCGCCATCAGCATCACCATAAACACAGTACCAAAGATGGCCGGGAATACCCCCCCCTCAGTATTTGCTTCACGCGGATCATCGCTGATGAACTTGCCAATCTGCGACATATAATGGCCCACTTTTGCAAAGAAGCCCATGTCGTTCGGGAACCAGAAATCTAAGACCTGGTATAAAGGCAGTGTTACTTCTTCACCGCGCATGTCGCGCACAACCACTTCGTCGCGTTTGGCACCATTACGCAGTTCAAACAGGGTTTTCTCTAGCACCTTATATTCATCACGCAGCGCGGCGCGCTGTGCTTCCAGGTCAGCGATGATTTCAGCCGTCAATTCATTATCCAGCTGATAAGCGCGCTCTTTAAGGCGCAAACGCTCCAGCTCATAGTTAATGTGGCCAATCTCGCCGTTTTGCAGATCCAACGCTTCTTCATTCAGATCTACGGCACGCTCAACCATCTCTTCCAGCGCTTCTACCGGATTCTCTGTCACCACCTGGCCGTCGCGAATAACACGCTCAACATAGCCATAGAAGTTACCATTTTTAGTCCGTTCAAAAACCGCTATCTGCGCAGGCATTGACTGGCTCTGGATGTCGGTGGATAAAATCCAGCGAAAATCCAGTTCAACATACTCACGGTTACCGGTTTTTACCAGCAAGCGCTCTATGTACTCGCCAGGATGGTTAGAAAAATCCAGGCCAGTTGCTTCCAGTCGCGACTTAGGCACCAGCTCACGGTCGTAGATTTCACCAATCACGGTTTGCTTTTGAACAGAACCTTGCAAGTGCATCTCAACCACTTCAGAAGGCCAGAAAAAGCTCAGGCCTTTCCACGCTATCATTGCAAGCAGACCCAGTACTGAGATCAAACTGATGCTGACCGCACCGCCTGTCATCCAGATCCACGGAGATCCTGACTTAAACCACTGTCTTACCATGTCATCTCACTCCAGTTACATTGAGCTGTATTTTTCACGCAGCTGCTGACGTACAAACTCAGCCATCGTGTTAAATACGAAAGTAAAAATAAACAATACAAAGGCCGCAAGGAACAGGATCCGATAGTGCGAGCTGCCCACTTCAGATTCTGGCATTTCTACCGCAATGTTCGCCGCCAAGGTACGCATCCCCTGGAAGATACTCCAGTCCATAATCGGTGTGTTACCCGTCGCCATCAGTACAATCATGGTTTCACCCACGGCACGTCCGAGGCCCATCATCACCGCCGAGAAGATCCCCGGGCTGGCTGTCAGTAGCACAACACGCACCAGGGTTTGCCATTGTGTTGCACCCAGTGCCAGTGACCCGTTTGACAGGTGCTTAGGTACACTGAATACCGCGTCTTCAGCAATCGAGAAAATCGTTGGGATAACCGCAAAGCCCATCGCAATACCGACAACCAAAGAGTTACGCTGGTCGAACGTCAGGCCCAGTTCGTTGGTCAGATACTGGCGCACGTTACCGCCAAACATCCAACCTTCAATCACATCACTCATGGCAAAAGACACCCAGCCAACCAGCAGAACCACAGGGATCAGCAAGATGGAATGCCAGCCATCAGGCACAAAATGACGGACCACTTTGGGCAGTTTGGTCCAGCCCAGTGCCGTTGCCAAAATGGCCAGCGGCAACAACAGCAACAGCGCAACGATTGCCGGTAGGTGGCTTTCAATCAAAGGCGCTAACCACAGACCTGCGAGGAAACCCAGGATAACGGTGGGTAACGCTTCCATAATTTCAACCGTCGGCTTCACCACGCGGCGCAGCTCACTCGACATAAAGTAAGCGGTGTAAATGGCCGCTGAAAGCGCAATCGGTACCGCAAACAACATGGCATAGAAAGCGGCTTTAATCGTACCAAATGAAATGGGCACCAATGAGAATTTAGATTCGAAGTCATCACTGGCTGACGTTGACTGCCAGGTGTATGCCGGCTCTGGATAGCCTTCATACCACACTTCCTGCCACAACGCAGACCAGGTTACTTCCGGGTGCTCATTGTGCAGTTCAAACACGCTCACCTGATTGCCTGTAAGCAGCAAGGCCGCATTGGCACGAGGCGAGATAGCGAAGGCATCAATTGCCTGCTCAGCCACTTGGCCGCGCCATAATTCGGCTTCACTGGTGGTGTAGTACACGCCCAGTTCACCCTTTTCTGTGGTGGTAAAGAAAGTACGACGATAGAACTCACTGTGCACTTTCATGTGCTTACTCTTATCGCTTTCAAAAGCACGAATTTTGGCAAACTCACGGCCATCGTCCGTGTTTACTTCAAACCACTGTGACACTTCACCATTGTCATTGGCCAGCATCAGTGAGTTGGCTCCGGCCAGTAAGGCCATGCTGACCAGATTGGCATTTTCTTCGTTGGCCGCTAGCAGCTGAAACTGAGTAACATCATCGGCAAAACGAGTATCAAAAATATAAATCTGATTTGCAGAGCGTACAAAAGTACGGGTGGTATCCGGTGAAATCAGTAAGTCATCAATGCGACCGTCAATGGGCAGCTCAGTGCGTGTTACCTGCCACTCCAGCTCACCGGTAAACATGTTTTCTTCGGCTACGTATGACGCGAAGATCACCCGTTTGTCGGCAGTCAAAGCAACCACCGCCGTTTTATCTTCGTAATGGCTGAAGGCAAACTTTTTCAGTGCCTGCTGCTGCTCATCAACCAGCAACTGCTGACCCGCAAGCGGATAACCCAGGCGAGGTTTCATCACACGCTGGTTACCCGGAAAGGTGACCACAAAGTTGGGCTTGAGGATCTGCACCTGGCCATTATCAAGACCGTACGCATACTGGCCTAAAAATGGCGCGCTTTTCGCGAAGCTGGTGATCTGACCATCCAGCTTGGTTTGTAAGGTGCTAACAAGTTTACCTGCACCCTCGCCCTTTACCTGATAAAAATCAACCTGGCCGGTATTATCCAGCAAGTACGCAATCTCTGTTTGCTCTTCCACCCCGAGCGCGAAGTAACGTTTCTCGGCAGACAACGCAATATCAACCCGCTTTTCGACCTTGGCAGATTCGAAAATGGGCTGTACAACGTAAAGCAAATAGAAGAATATCAATAGCAAAGCGACCAATACCATTACCCCACCTGAGGTAATGCCAAACTGGGCAAAGCGGTCCTTAAAGAGACGGCTTCTATCCGTTTTAAAGGATGGTTTTTGCGGATTGGAAGTCATCAAAATACCCTTTCATAATCAAACTGCGGCGCATTATATTTCATCAAGATGACAGTTGTGTTACACCCTGCTTCAAGTCTGCCCGCTTTTATGGACTCGTTGTTGTCGTAATACTGTGACAGGCCTGTTTCTCTCGCTTACAGGTAATCGGTGCGGACAGAGCCGTCCCCAACTTTACACCATAGCGCTGAGTTTGCCTTGTAAAATATCCCCCTGACATTGCAATATCTGAATACGTAAGGCAGATCCAGGCAAAGCAAAATTTCTCGTTGTCAAAGGAACTTAACACCCAAAGTAAGGTTCGAATTACAGTCAGCGATGTGATTTTTGCATTTTTTTACATTGTATCCATTATCGGAAGTAGACAAATAAGTATCATTTACTAGGCTTATAAAGCGATTATTCGCTTTCATTCAGGGCTTAGATACTGAGCCACCAATAATAAGAGACATGTGATATGAAGCAGTTAGTACTAACACTTATAGGCAAGGACCAACCAGGTCTCGTTGAACGGGTTTCCTCAACCATACTTAACCACCATGGCAACTGGCTAACCAGTAATTTAAGTCATCTTGCCGGACAATTTGCAGGGATAGTGCAGGTCGAGGTGGCAGAGGAGCACTTACAAGAACTGCAAGACGCCGTACTTAATATCCCGGAACTTGAAGTGCGGATTGCCACTGGTGAGCAAACCGACAGCACAGAACCGGAAACTTTAAACTTAGTGATCACGGGCAATGACAGACCTGGTATTGTGCAGGAGCTGGCGGCCGTGATCCGTCACAAAGGTGCCAACATTACCCACCTAAACTCTAAACAACAGAGCGCACCAAACTGGGGCGTACCGATATTTAGCGCATTTGCCACCGTCAGCCTGCCTGCGGGCATGATTAAAGACAACGTTGTCGAAGCGCTTGAGTCGATCACCAGCGATCTGATCGTGGATGTCGAACAGTCCTGATCGCACCTTCCGGTGAGGTGGGTGCACCACCTTACCGGGTATCCCACTAACATAGTGTCTGTGCGCAGGCGCTTTGATATCAAACAAGGCAGATCAGGGAGATTGGTCTACACTTTGTTGATAATTCGGTGACATGACAGCGCATGTCATATAAGTGTCACAATACAGCCATATTCTACCCGCAGCTTTAATTACCATGGAAAGAAAGATGCAAGCATTATCTAACGATCCCATTACCATCAGCTACTTTGCCAAAGAGCTGAGCTGGCTGTCCTTTAACGAGCGTGTCCTTCAGGAAGCCAAAGACAAAAGCAATCCTATTATTGAGCGGATCCGATTTTTAGGCATATTTTCCAATAATTTAGATGAGTTTTTCCGGGTTCGTGTTGCCGATGTAAAACGTCGTATCTTATTAAGCAACTTACCTGAAGCAGACTTCGACGAAGACGAAGCACTGCTTAACCAGATGAACAAGAAAGTACTGGAGCTGGGCAAAAAGTTCTCGCATATTTATGATCAGATCCTGCTGGATCTGAATGAGCACAATATCCATATTAAAAAGCCTGCGGAACTGTCTGATTTTCACCAGCAGTGGCTGGCCAAGTACTTTCAGGATCAGGTGCTGCAGCACATGTGTCCTATTTTGCTGAGCGAGAGCAAAGATTACTCAGATCACATTAACGATGCCCTGACCTACCTGTTTGTCGAAATGCGTGGCGACAAGCAACATCACGCATTACTGGAACTGCCAACCGACCGTCTTGAGCGCTTTATTTTGTTGCCACCGGAAAAAACCCGGCGTCACAAAACCATTGTCATGCTGGATGAGGTGGTGCGCTTTTATCTGCACGAGGTGTTCAGAAACTTCCTGAGTTTTGACAACATTGAAGGATATGAAATTAAACTGACCCGGGATGCCGAGTACAATCTGGATGACGAAATTGAAGAAGGCCTGCTGGACAAAATGTCAAAAGGGCTTAAGCAGCGCTTATATGCCGAGCCAGTGCGGCTGACATACGACGAAGCCATGCCGGAAGAAATCCTCAAGGTGATGAAAAAACGCCTGGGTGTAACCAGTCAGGATGCCTTAATACCGGGTGGTCCGTACCGTAATTTTCGCGATTTTATTGGCTTTCCGAATGTGGGTCGCGGCTATCTGGAAAACAAACCCCTGCCACCGCTGCAAAGCGAGGCATTTAATGCCCATCGCAGTATTTTCAGGGCCATTTCTAAACAGGACATCCTGCTTTATTACCCCTATCACACCTTCAATCACATGCTTGAATATGTCCGCCAGGCCGCATTTGATCCCAGGGTTACCCAGATCAAGGTGAATATTTATCGCGTTGCATCACGCTCCCGATTGATGGCCTCGCTGATCAATGCCGCTAAGAATGGCAAGAAAGTCACGGTGATGGTAGAACTCAAAGCCAGGTTTGATGAGCAAAACAACATTGAGTGGGCAAAAATGCTCAGCGACTATGGCATCAAGGTCATGGTTGGGATCCCGGCGTTAAAAGTACACAGCAAACTGTGCGTGGTACACCGCAGAGAAAAAGGCCAAATCGTGAAGTATGCTCACATTGGCACCGGTAACTTCCATGAAAAAACGGCGCGTATTTATACCGATTTCAGCTTATTCACTAAGCACCCTGAGATCTGTGACGAGTGTGATGATGTATTCAAATTTATTGAGAGCAGCTACAGACCGTTTAACTTTAAGCACCTGATGATTTCTCCCCTCAACGCACGGGAAAAAATCCTCGCACTGATCGACAAGGAAAGTAAAAATGCCCAGGCAGGTAAATCGGCCAAGATCACCGTCAAAGTCAACAACCTGGTAGACAAAGAGCTGATCGACGCCTTGTACAATGCCTCTATGGCGGGTGTGAAGATCCGCTTGATCATCCGTGGTATGTGTGCCCTGGTGCCAGGCTTGCAACGCTTTAGTGAGAACATCAAAGTGATCAGTATCGTCGACCGCTTTTTGGAACACCCCAGGGTCATGGTTTTTGAGAATGATGGCGACCCTCAGGTGTACATTTCCTCTGCAGACTGGATGACCCGCAACCTGGATCACCGAGTTGAAGTCGGTGCCCCAATTTACGACGCATCACTCAAACAATTGATCATTGATATTCTTGAACTGCAATTCAAAGACAGGTCAAAAGCACGGATCATTGACAGTGAACAGAAGAATCTCTATGTTCGTCGCGGCAATAAGAAGAAGATCCGCTCCCAGATAGCCATCTATGACCATCTGAAAAAGTGGGAAAGCAATCAATCCAATACATAAGGGCAGCTCTATGACCACATACCCTTCCATCGCGGCCGTTGATTTAGGCTCGAACAGTTTTCATTTAGTCGTCGCGCGGGAGGTCGATGGTCGTCTGCAATTGTTGCACAAAGAAAAGCAACGAGTGTTTCTTGCAGCCGGTCTGGACGAGCAGTTCAATCTCAGCGAAGAGGCCATAGAACGGGCACTGCATGTACTGCAACAATTTGCCGCAACGTTGCAGGATTTTGACAAGCACAGCGTGCAGGTTGTGGCTACTTACACGCTGCGTAACTGCCGCAATATTCGCTATTTTCTGGCCAGAGCAAAACACGTTTTTCCTTTTAAAATTAATGTGATTTCCGGACAGGAAGAGGCTCGCCTTATCTACCAGGGTGTGGCAAATCACATTCATAGCGACGATAACCGGCTGGTGATCGACATCGGTGGTGGCAGTACCGAACTGATCATTGGCAAACATCTGGATCACAAATTACTCACCAGCCGCAATATTGGCTGCGTGACGCTCAGTAACAGTCATTTCAGGGATCTTAAACTGACGGCCAAACGCTTTACCAAAGCCGAAATAAAGGCGGAGCAGAACATCGAGGCCATTTCCGCCAGTTACCGCAAAACCGGTTGGCAAACCTGCATCGGCACGTCGGGCACCATTAAAACCTTGTGTGCTATCGCTCAGGAACTACTTAACCAGGATACCCTGACCCTCGCAGTGCTGGAGCAAATCAGGCAACACCTGATTGACGCCGACTCCCTGAGCGCGCTTAATCTTAAAGCCCTGCCCGAAGAGCGCTATGCCAGTATTGCGGGCGGTCTGGCTATTCTGATCGGGGTATTCAGGCAACTCAACATCGACGAGCTGAGTTATTGCGATAACTCATTACGCGAAGGCCTGTTGCAGGAAATGGCGCAAAATGACGAGTTTGACATCCGTGCCCGCACCATCAGCGCGGTGGGTGAACATTATGCCGTTGATAAGCAACATGCGGAGCATATCTGCAATACCCTGGATCAGATGTATGACATGGTGCGCGAGCACTGGGCACTCAATGAAGTCGATCTACAGATGCTGCGCTGGGCCGCGCGTTTACATGAAGTGGGGCTGGCAATTAACTCGTCGGGGATCCATAAACACAGTGCTTATATAGTGTTAAATGCCCAGTTGCCAGGTTTTACACAGGAGCAGCAACAACTACTGGGCACATTGATCCGCTTTCATCGCAAGAAAATCAAACGCGCAGAGTTGTCCACTATGGTGGAAGCCGATCTGGCGCACTTTTCCCGTCTGCTCACCTTATTACGCCTGGCCATTCTGGTGCATCAAAAGCGACAAATCGACCAGGTTGCAAAGTTCACACTCGAAGCGCTGGATAACAGTCTGCTGCTCACATTCGAGCCCGACTGGCTGGCACAGCACTCCCTGTTTGTGGCCGACCTGCAGCAGGAACAAGCATACTGGAAAACCCTGAACATGACGCTTATGTTCCCGGCAATGAATTAATATCCATTTCATTTAAAACTTGTTCGACTTGCAGAAGATGAATATGACGCTAACAATGTTAAAGATTTCTCTGCCGGCACACGAGTACTCGGGCCCGTAAACGGGCCTAGGCCACTTTTTCTTTTACAACAGCATAGATTTCATCGGCATACACCCGGCTGTCCAGTGCCAGTGAGAAGAGTAATTCAATACTGGATGCAGGGCGGATCGCATTGAGGATCAGCTCAGCTTCCTGAATATTATTACGTTCAACTTCAATTGCCAGCCGCAGCGCCCCACCAATCAAGCCCTTGTAGCTTAATAGCGCGCTGCTAAGGTCCGGGTCGAGTGAAAACTCATCGACAATAACAGAGAGCTCTACATCCAAAACGGCATCAAGTACCGACATCAGGCCAATCAGATAACCCTGCTGTGCCATTTCATCGCCACCCGGGAGCAAGAACTGCTCCAGAAACTTCGCCCGTGCCAGGCCCAGTTTTGTCAGCTCGCTGGGTTTGTCTGCGCCCAGCTCACTTAACGCCAGTACTTTTACAAACTGGCGAATAGCATCTTCGCCTAAGTACACCACCGCCTGAGCAATGGAGCGGATCTCGATTTTATCTTCACCCGCCTTGGCATTGGCCAGCTTGAGCACCCGTGCCGTCAGGCTCAGGTCTTTGGCGATCCTTTGTTGAATTTCTTTAAAACACAGAGACTGCTTGGCCGTGCAACGCAGTAAGTCCAGGACCACCAGTTTCGACGGCTCGACATTGCCATGATTCAGCATTTCAGGCACAGCAAAGAAAAAGCCCTGGAAATAGTCAGCCCCGGCACTCTTGATAAAGCTGTAGTGCTCCATGGTTTCAATCCGTTCCACGATGATTTTTGTCTCGGGAAAGCGGCGTTTGAGCTTTTTCAGCATCATGGTGGTTTTAATCACCGGCTCAAGCACTTCTATTTTGATGTAATCCATCAGTGGCAGCAAAGCTTCCCAGCGTTCGTCGCCATCGTAATCGTCGAGTGCAAAGCGATATCCCAATTTTTTTAGCTTGGCCACCGTGGTGACCAGCTCTGGCAAATTTGTTGAACGCTCAACAATTTCAATCACCAGCCCCTGTGGTCGGAGTAATTTAGGAAGCTCTTGCAGTAAGGTTTCATCTGACAGATTAATAAATGCGGGTGCACCCGCAGCCAGCCGTTCTACACCAATAAAGAGCAGAGAATTAAAAAACAGCCTGCCCGTCGCCTGGCCATCACTGACCCCGATAGGAAAGGCGTTATTATGTGAGTCCCGATACAACAATTCATAGGCAGCCACGCTCTGTTCACGATTGAATATGGCCTGGCGTGCTATATATTGCACCGCGTCTTTTTTTGACTTGGCAATATGACCGCTCATTAACATCCTTAACTCTTGTACTCTAAAGGCTTCCGTTGTCCCAGCATATGAAAACTCGCGCCCTTGAGCAATCTATTTCCTCACCCCAAGAGGTGGCAATATAGCATGCACAAGGAGGTTGCCGGAACAGCCCCTCTTTTACTATTATAGGTCTTATGAGTTTTACACTTATTTCGCCTTTTTGCATCCTGCTTTTTCTCACTTCGTGGCTTTTGAATAGCCAGGATGCTGTCGCATCACCCGTTCAGCAAAACAAAAACACGCACGCCAGTCACAATACCTTGACTTTAAAGTACAGCATCAGCGGTTCAGGCGCCTTTTATCCTTACTTTACCAACGACCCCCAGCATCCAGGGATATTGCCCGATCTCGTCACGCGGATCCTTGCGCAATCTGCATTACAGGGCGAAAACATCGTGCTACCTGCAAAACGCACAAACCGCTATCTGGCCACAGGGAAAATTGATTTCGATCTGATCAGCCCGGCTTGGCTAAAAACAGCGCAGCGCAGTGATCCGCGCTTTGTTTTTTCAGAGGCGATACTGCCCATTCGGGAGTATGTGGTCACCAGGGTTCCCACTCAATCACTCAGTAGCCTGTCAGGCCTGACTGTGGGGACAGTCAGAGGCTATTATTACCATGACGATAATGTCTTTACTCGGGTTGATTTCGAATCGGAACGCGCCCTGTTACAGGCGCTGAGTAAAGACCGGGTTGATATAATCATCATAGGCGATCTGCCCGCCCGATATTGGTCTGCACAGGATAACGTGGCACTACACTTTAACCACCTGCACTCGCACGGCACTTTACATATTCGCCTTCGTGCTGAACATGCCCACCTGTTACCTGAGCTTAACCGGGCTATTCAGGCGCTACGGGAAACGGGACAAATCGCACTGATAGAAGCCTATTATCTCCAGCATACATTCACTTTGCAGGCGCCGGGCGAATAACGCACGTTATTCGGCAACCAGCTGCTCACTGCGGAAAAAACCCGTCTCGGACGATAACAGTTGCACCAGTTCAGGGAGTACCTCGTCCATCGTGGCTTTAAGCGTCCAGGGTGGGTTGATCACTATCATGCCCGATGCCGTCATACCGCGCGCGTCGGTGTCTGCTTCGGTTGCCAGTTCGAACAACTGAATATTTCGCACATCCGATTCAATCAGGGTTTGTTCCATCTGGTCGATCCGCGCCCTATCGACGACCGGATACCAGATCATATAAGTGCCCGATGCAAAGCGCTTGTATGCCTTGACAATTGAGTGTACTGCAACGTCGTAATCGGATTTGATTTCGTACGGCGGGTCCATCAGGACACAGGCACGCCGGGACTGAGGTGGCACCAGTCCCATCAAGCCCTTAAAGCCGTCTTCGCCTTTGACACGCAAAGAACGCTTATGCGCGGTGTTTTTCTCCAGCAGCTTAAGGTCCTGAGGGTGCAACTCAAAGAACCAGCCCTTGTCCTGCTTACGCAAAAACTGCTCAGCCACTTTCGGCGAACCTGGGTAATAGGCCAGTGTGTCACGATTCAGTGACTTAACCAGCTCAACATAGTCGCGGATAGCTTCTGCTTCACCAGCATACGACCACAATTTCGCAATCCCCTGCAGATACTCCTGGGTTTTTTGTGCATCTTTGGCCGCCAGTTCAAACAGTCCGGCACCGGAGTGGGTATCAATATAATCAAAGGGCTTGTCTTTGCGCGTCATGTATTCCAGCACTTGTGCCAGCACCAGGTGTTTAATGACATCAGCAGGGTTACCTGCGTGAAATGAATGTCGATAACTGAGCATTATCCGTTCCTAATTTAGGTGGGTATTGTTCATCGCATTGGCAGGTAAAGAGGCGCTTTTTCATCTCTGCAGCTGAACCATAAATGAACAAAATAGTTAGTATTTGTCATTATCGCTCAAAACGAGACAAAAATCAGCATAACCTGCCCGAATCACTAGCTTTGCAGCGCACTTTGCTTTACATTTGCATGACATAATCACAGTGATAATGAGCGCCTTTAATATGAAAGAAATTCTCCCTCAACTCGAGCAACTGATTGATCAACTTATTGCACAAAACAATACACTGACCGAGCAGGTAAACACCCTCAAAGAACAAAATAGCAAACTCATTGATGAAAATGAGACACTGCAGCTGGAAGTGTTGGAAAGTGAAGAAAAGCAAAAAGAAACCAGTTCAACGCTGAGCGGATTGCTGGAAAAATTACAGAGCGCTAGTCAGGCAGGCTAATGTCAGAATTGCCCGAACAGGTCACCGTCACCCTGCTGGGAAAAAGCCATCAGTTTTCCTGTACGCCAGGACAACAGCAAGCGCTGATTGACGCCGTTGACCTGCTCAATGGCCGGGTCGACGAAATGCGTCAACGCGACACTGTGCGCAGTGACCACAGCGCCCTGTTGCTCGCAGCCTTGCACCTGTGCCATGAGTTGCTGGCGCTGCAAAGTGATACCCAAGACACTCAGCACACGCTGCAGCAACTCACGCAACGTATTAGTACACATATAGAGAGCAAATAGGTGCTGCGCCTGCTCTCTGTTTTCATGCTCTTGCTGGCACTGACACCGCCAGCCACCGCCACCAGCTGGCATATCGTATCGCCCCAAATCACACTCATTGCGCCCGAACCCAAAGCCCGCAATATTTTACCCAACATGGCCTTGATTCAGGGCAATGCCTGTAGCGCTTTGATCGACAGCCATGGGGATTTTGTCGCACTTGAACAACTGATCAATCAACTCAAAGCGCGCCTCAAGACGCCGCTGTGTCATCTTATCGCGACCTCCAGCTCGGCCCACCAGCTCACCGGACTGGCGCTGCTTAAACAGGCTTTTCCGGATGCCAGTGTGCATCTGCCCACAGCGCCGCAGCTGAATGAACATACGATGCGTGCGGCACTCGACAGCCAGCTTAGTAATTTTGCGAAAAGCATTGAGCTCAGTGAGCAACGGCTCAGTCAGCTGACCACGCAACAGCAAGGCCCCTGGCAAACGCGCATTGCACTGGCTAAGCAACGCCTGGCCCGCTGGCAAACGCTGCAAAGTATCGCACTCAGGCAACAAGCAGCGCTACCGGCACAGCTTGAATTGGGCGGATTAACACTCCAGCTCACGCAGTTTCATGGCCAAAGCGGATATGATTTAAGTGTCTTCAGTGTACAACACGGCGCCCTGTTCGCAGGACACAGCGTTAATTTACTGCCCTATGTGCGCCATACAACCTGGCAAAGCAGTTTACAATTGATTCAGAACACACCTGAGCTCGACTGGGTGATGCCTGCATTTGGCAAACCCTATAAAGCGGCGCAACTGCATCTCCCGGTTGCGTTCATGACATTGGCACACCAGCAACTTGCAAACGGTAATACCCATATGCCGCACAGTATTACCGCCCTGTATCAGAGTCAGCCATACACACAGGGACAATTGAACCAACATTTTGATCAGGCCATCAAAGTCCTTCGCCACAAGAAGGCTTTGAATAAATAATCGTCAACCAGTATAGTGAAACGTATGAGAGTCTCTGGTCGGTTTTTTATGTCTTGGTGGCGCGTATTGAGTTCGTTACGCTGCGGTGTCATCGTGTTGTGTTCAGTGGTACTGAGCGCATGTATCAGCGCTACGCCCAGGCATGCAACCCCAGTGGAGATAACAGCGGCCTTAAATCTGCAAGTCGAAGAATCACCGCCTGCGACACCTGTACCATCAGCAGTCTCAGCCCCCTTACCGGCAATCACCGAGCAGCCACAACAATATCAGGATCTGTGGCAATATATTGCGGCTAACCTGAGCTTTGACATCACGCCTAATGCCCGGTTGCAAAAGCGCGTGGCGTGGTATCTGTCGCAACCCAACTACCTGTTAAGCGTGAATGAACGGGCAGCCCCCTACCTCTACCACATAGTCAAAAAAGTAGAACAACGTAAACTGCCCATGGAGCTGGTTTTACTGCCCTTTGTGGAAAGTGATTTTCGCCCCACCGCCCGCTCTTCCCAGGGCGCTGTAGGGGTCTGGCAACTGGTCGATGCGACCGCTTATCACTTCGGATTGAAGAGCAATGACTGGTATGATGGTCGTCAGGATGTACTGGCAGCGACCGACGCGGCACTCGACTACCTGCAATATCTGCGACAAAGATTTAAGGGTAACTGGTTGCACGCACTGGCAGCCTATAACAGCGGTGAGGGACGAGTCAAAGCCGCTATTAGGTACAACCAAAAGCACAGCCTCAGTAGCCACTTCTGGCATCTGAAGCTGCCCAGAGAAACCGCCGATTATGTACCCAAACTACTAGCATTAAGCTACCTGCTGCAGCATCCCCAGACCGGCCTGCAACGCCCCAGTTTAGCGAACGAAGCGCAAACGACGGTACTGGATGTAGGACAGCCTTTTAATTTCGGTATTCTGGCCGCGCTGCTCAACATTGATAAGCAGCGGCTGCACCAGCTTAATCCTGGTTACTTACGCCATCAAAGCCCGTCCAATGGACCGTTCAAGGCCCTGTTACCTATGGATCAGCAGCAATTATTTGCCACCGACTTCTACCGTCGTCAGTTTAGTACCCACTACCAGGTTAAGCTCAATGACACCTTGTATGGTATCGCCAGACGCCACAACACCAGCGTGGCGCAATTAAAACAGCTGAATAACAAAACCCGCGACTTGATCCGGGTTGGCGAGACTCTGCTGATCCACAGAGCACATGCTAAAGATGACCTCACTGTCGACTATGAGATCAGCCCCTACCTGCAACAACAGCGTCCGGCTAAAGTTGCCACCTATGAAAAACATCATGTGATCCAAGATGGCGATTCTCTATGGGCAATCAGCCGCCAATATCAAGTACCTATGAAGGACCTGCTCGACTGGAATCAGCTGACCACGCAAAGCCTGCTCTCTCCCGGCGATACACTGCTCCTTCATTTGCCGGTAGAGGCACCTCCGACACCGCCTGCTGGGGCCGCAGCGGGAGCCGCTAAAGATTACCTCAATGAATTAAAAACACTGGTCAAGCCGAAAAGCGATCCGTAGAATGCCTGTCACGACAACACTACGAAAATAAAGAGATTACTATGCAGATCGCAAAAAACACTGTGGTTGAATTCCACTACACCCTGAGTGAAGCGGGTGAACAGCTGGAAACCAGCACCGGACAAGATGCACTGATCTACCTGCACGGCGCCGAAGGCATGTTACCTGGACTGGAAGCCGGACTAGAAGGCAAAACAACAGGCGATAAAATCTCCCTGACTCTGGAGCCAAAAGACGCCTACGGCGAATACCAGGAAGGACTGACTCAGCGTATCCCAATCAAACACCTGCAAGGATTGGGCAACAACAAGGTCTGGAAACCGGGTATGACCGCCATCGTTGAATCTAACCAGGGCCGTCATCAGGTGCAAATTATCAAAGTGGGCCGTTTCAATGCCGATTGCGATTTAAATCATCCATTTGCAGGTAAAACACTGACCTTCGACATCGAGATCCTGTCTGTACGCGAAGCGACGGCGGATGAAGTGGCACACGGCCACGTTCATGCTGAAGGCGGTTGCGGTCACAACCATTAAGGAATACACATGCAAAAAGTTGCCATTGTAACCGGTGGCAGCGTCGGCATTGGTAAAGCCATTGTCGAACGTCTGCTCAATCAGGATTATCAGGTTTTTAATCTGGACCTTCAAAACGCACCACAGGGTGAGTATCGTCACTGTGATGTCAGCGACGTCGATGCAGTGCGCAGCACCATCGCTGACATCCTTGCCACCACAGGGCGTATTGATGCGCTGGTGTCCAATGCAGGAAAGCACCTCAGTGCCACCATAGAGGACACCGATGAAGACACCCTGGACCAGCTTTTTGCCCTGAACGTCAAAGGCGCATACAGTGCCATCCAGGCAGTATTACCAACGATGAAAACACAACGCGATGGCAGTATTGTCTTGATTTCATCCGATCAGGCGCTGGTTGGTAAACCCAACTCCTTTGCCTATAACCTGACAAAAACCGCGCTCGCATCAATGGCCAAAACCACCGCTTTGGATTATGCCAGTTACAACATTCGCGCCAACGCTGTATGTCCAGGGACCATAGAAACCCCCCTGTTTCATCAGGCTATCGACCGCTACTGTGAAAAAAGCGGTGCAGATAAACATGCCATTGTCACTGAAGAAGCAGCATTACAACCTTTGGGTCGGCTCGGCCGGGCAGATGAAGTGGCCGCTCTGGTCACATTTTTACTGGGTCCCGACGCCAGCTTTATTACCGGCAGTTTGCAAACCATAGATGGCGGGTATACAGCACGATGAACAAGATTATCGACCCTCACCTTCATTTTTTTTCGCTGCAAAAGGGTCAATATCACTGGCTGAAGCACAACCCGCCAGCCTGGCCTAATCTCGAGCAGATCCGTCAGGACCATTTGCCCGATGCGCTGCTGGATCAGAGCGGCTTTACCCTTGAAGGGTGCGTACATATTGAAGCGGGATTTGATAATGACCAGCCCCGACGTGAACTGACATGGCTGGCAGAGATATTACCAGCTTCGCGTTACAAAGCAGTGAGCTACGCCCAAATTGATGCGCCGGCTGCACAATTCCGCGCTCAGTTAGATGCACTGCGCCATCCCAGCCTGGTTGCCATTCGCGACATTACCGAAGGTCAGGATGCCACTCGCCTGCAAAGCCCTCAGGTCACCGAGAACTTGGCTTACCTCAGTGAGTGTGGCTTACATTTTGAAGCCCAATTTGAGCTGTCGCAGCATAATATTGTGAAGCACCTGTGTCACATCACGCAGCAGCTGCCGCAGTTGCGAATTATGCTCAACCATAGCGGTCTGGTAGGTCAGCATGATGACTGGCAGGACAATGCGGCCATGCTGGCAGCACAACCAAATTGCGCCATCAAATTTTCTGGGCATGAGTTGCTGGACCACCCGCAGCCCTTGCAGACACAGCTCAATCGCCTGCTGGCCTTATTTGGTCGTAAGCGAGTGATGTTTGCCTCCAACCACCCGGTATGCCTGATCCAGCATAGCTATGAAGCAATATGGCAGCAATATCTGTCACTGTGCCGCGAAGATGCACCACTGTGGCACCGGCTCAGTTATGCCAATGCCAAAGACTGGTATGGGTTTAACGGATCTGAACCAAGTCGTATGCCGCCAGACTAGGCACAATGCTTTGCAGTCGGGTTTCGGTTTTATCCAGCGCATTGAGACACTCGCAGTATTCATCGGCTTTTTCTTCCAGCTGATAGGCCTTCTTTTTCAGCGATTTATCTATTTCACGAGAGATGATCTCCATGCGCTGACCCATATCGCTGAAACGGTCTTCGATATTACCTTCCCGGGCTTTAAATGCATCACCCACCGACACCAGAATGGCACCCAGAGAGCCGTGCACCGCAGAATGGATCCGCTCACTGATCTCCTTAGTAAAAAAGTCATCTATTTTTGACAGTGACTGCGGGGCAATGAAATAGAAGTCTTCACCGCGCTTAAACTTGTCCATCAAAGCCCGTTCTACATATTGCAACTGAGTTTTTAGCACCTCTGGGTCGTTATCTGACATTCCCTCAACCACCTGCTCTATGGCACTCAACCCCAGGTTCACGCCATCCGTTGCCAGGTTAACCAACTCAGGAACCGTATCACGGATCCCAAGTGCATACTCATTCAATAATTGGGTATCCTGATCACTCAACTGGATCCACTTACCCTTTATCAATAGTTGATTATCATTGTTAATCTGAACCCGGGTCTGGTTCTTGTCGACAATCCGGATCACCGAGTCTGTGATGATCAGGCCATGGCCCAGCTCAACATCACATTTTCCGGCAGCCTGAAGGGGGGCTGCCATCAGCCACAACACGGATAGTAAAAGGAATTGTATTATGCGTACACAGAACACGTGCTACCTCCACCTTAAGATAGAGTGAGCGTAGCAAATTTAATGAGGCCAACCCACCCGTTTGCGGCGGGACTGGCCAATTTTTGCGCCTAACAGCAGTAAACCTGATCAGTTCATACGTTAATGTTATTCACAGAACGCATAGCGTGCGAGTCTGACATACGCCTGGGAACTTTTGTTAAATACATTACTGACTTTGCCATCGCCAAAAGAAAACAGCCAGGCATTCGATGGCGTCCCTTCTACCGTGGTGCTGGACCAGTAGTTTTTTTCCAGCGTAGCAAAAAAGATAGTCTCATTGATGGATGGTTTCACACAGCGGTGCTCAACGATACTGGCCAACTCCTTTACATTGGGCAAATGCCAGTCACTGTAGCCGGCAAACTCCTGAGCATTGGCAGTTTGCAGTGCCTGTTGCCAGCTCAGTTCCTGCGCTACGTTGTCGCAGCTGTCCTTGTCGCTATTGTATACCTGACCAAATGTGCAGCGCTGCCACATCAGGTTGGTTTGCTTGTCGCAGACAGTGCCATCTGAGTTAACGACAAACTGATCCTCGGGCGTCGTATCGGGCACCGGCCCCGATGAAGCACAAATTTGCGACGCATTGACCACAGCGCTAACACTCAAAGCACCCAGTGCAACGATGAATAGAGTCACAGTGTTCATTAGTCATCCTCCCCATAACGGCGGACCAGCCTGACATAGGCAGTCTGCGATTTGTTGCGTGTGACGTCATTGCCCGTTTTCATATCAATGACCAGCGCCCTGACCAAATTCGCGTCTTTACCATCGGTTCCGTCAACACTGGTTTGCGTGGTCCAGTAATACTGATGTCCCAGCAATGCCTCTGCCGGTACATTAGGAAAATAATCAGGGTCGAGTAAATAGTCTCCATTGCTGTTATGATCCAGCAAGTTAGCCAGCTCCATATAGGTTGGTAAGCGCCAGTTATTGCCGCCACAGAAACTGGCCGCATTGACCGCGTCGATTAATGCTTGCACGCCACAATGGGTATTCTGCGGACAGGTCGAGTTGGGCGCTCCCGGATCGACATTCGCGCCTTCTATAAGATACCAGGTGTAATGATTTTGCGCATTGCGTGTGCTGGTATTAGGTAATACTCCCGCCGTCGCTTCTTTGACTTCCCAGATCAGGCCGGTCACGTTATCCAGTACACAGCTAAAGTCTGTCGCATCCACCGTCAGCGGTTCAAATTCCTCACTGAACTTAGTAAAGTCAAACGCTTGATTACCCTGACCACTTTTGGGTAAAAATTGTACAACCGCATCCCGCCCCAGTTCCGCGTCTTGCCCGGGAAAATCGCTATTACCACAGCTTATCTCCGAGCTGTTGTTGTAGCATTTAGTAGTGCCAGTATCATTCAGCTTGCCAAGCGGTTTGGGCAAAATTTCGATATTCACCGAGTCCGAACCGGTACGCTGTGCACTGTCGGTCACTGTCACTTTAAAGTCGATTGAAGTGGCTTGATTGCCACTTTTTAACGGCGCCATAAAGGTGGTTTTACACGCCTGTTCATCTGCCAGTGTAACGGCACTGCCATTGCTCACCTGTTCCCACAGGCAGGCAAACTGACCATCAACGGTCACACTGCTGCTGGCATCAAGGGTAACCGTGTCCAGCTCCTGAACTTGCTGATCGGTGCCGGCATTGGCCAGCACCAGTTGATCATTGGCAACCAAAGAGAGTTGTTTTGTTGACGTTGCGCTGGCACCTTCATCATCAGTGACCGTCAGCTGCCACTCGATTGTATCGGCGGATTCCAATAAAGGGTGCACAAAGCTCAGTGTCACCTGATCGGTGCGCTGCGCCGTTACCGTGGCTGGTCCATCTAGCATCTTCCACTGGTAGGCAACGATACTGCCATTCTCATCGTTATCACTGGACTCGGCCGCAGACAGAGTGATGGTATCTGCATATTTGGCGGTCCCTTCTTCAGGTGCTATTTGCGATATTTTGGCACTGGGTAACAAGTTAACAGAAATTACATTGACGATCAGCGTATCACTGGCCGACGAACCATCAGGCGCCGTATAGCTAACCTTAAGTTCAATCTTGCTGTCACCCTTAACATCCGGTGCCGTTACTGCCAGCTCCTCGCCTTCTTGCGGAAAGCCCTCAACCTCAGGTCCCGATATCACTTGCCAGCTAAAAACCCCACCAGATGGCGAGCCCAGGGGTTTAAGCGTAAATTCGCTTTTTTCATTCACCCGGATGTCCGGGCCGGCATTAACACTAACACTGATAGTCGGGCTCTCATCACCATCAGAGCCGCCGCCACAAGCACTCAACACACTCGCAAGGCCCAGAGCCAGTACTGATTTCTTCAGCATGGTAACTCCTAAAAAGTTACTTATTCGTTGTGCAGTACAGTATTGACTGCCAACAAACTAGTTGTGATTTTGCCAGGGGATTGAGCACGGCAGACAAGGCTTATCCCTGTCCGGCGTGCGGGTGTGATGAATTGTGAAAAGTTTAGAGGTAACTATCCTGGTGGATCCGAACAAATAACTTTGTGCCTACTTTACTGTAATCTACCTTGTATTCGCGCCCATCAAGCGCCTGAATAAACAACAGCCTCTTTACTTCACCGAACACATCCACGCTGGCCACGTGAACTACCTCTAAGTAACGCTCTTTTGCTTCGCGACGGTTTCTTGGCAGTTCCTCTTTAAACGGTACCAACCCCGTAGGAGTCACCTTGATTTTTGGGTGATTTTCTCCATTCACGATCACTAAATCGAGCTTTTTTTCTTTATGGATAATGGTGTTACGACCACTTTTAATAAAAGCTTTATCAAAGCTCATGTATTTATCCTGTTACTTCATTGCTGAGGCAGCCAACTCACTATGCAAGTTTTTGACCACCTCTTCGGGTGTTAACTTCCAACGATTCATGACAGTGGCAAATTGCCAGATATCCCTGTCGAGTACATTGGCAGGCAACATTAAGTCGTAGCCTGTCAATGTCTTAAAGTTCTGCATCCGATTTGCGAACATCGCCATTAATCCAGAGTAAGGCTGACCATTCGGTGAGGTGTAACTCGCCTCTTCTATCAACCATTCTGATGGGCAATTGCCACTACTACAATGTATTTTAACAGCTTGTAAAAAAATATTCCGCTGTTCTATCAGTAATTTTCCAGCTAACCTGGGAGTCAGATGGGATAAAAATACATCAATATCCTTTAGTTTAATACCTACAACATTTAACTCAAGCGTTTCAACTCCTTGAGTGACACTTGGCACCCCACTGGAGTGAAAATTGTCATGCTCTAAGAGCAATTCACCAAACTGGTGATGGTAAACCAGCTGCTCGGGGGTCATTTCAATACTATAATAAGGTTGCTGGCTTTTCAGAAAGCCCAGCATAATCGCAACAATCGCGGCACTCGCCAGTGCAATTTCAAGTAACGAAATGGGCGTTGCCCGTAAGGTGACAAACACCATGATGACCATCAGCGCTATTGCACCAACCAGCATAAACTCTATGCTGTGGCGATTGGCTGACGCACGCAGTCTGACCGGTTCAAGCATAACTATAAAACCACAAATAAAAACCGTACATAATGATCCCCCAGAACACCATTTTACGTATTTTCAAACATCTTGGGCATGGCTTAAGCTTTTTCATAATGCCTTAATTTTTGGGTACAAACTTCAACATTTAATGCACCTGTTTACTCACTTTTCGGTTAACGCACAAATATACAGGACGTTCGACGATTTGCTCTATTTGGAATTTTTGTACACTAAAGCCCCGCAGTCAACGAGAATCAATTATGCGCGCCAGTCAATCGGGTAAAGCCCTCTTTCCTTTTATAATTTTAGTGCTTATTGCACTTTGCGGCTATCTCTATTTACCTGCCAGCAATGGTAACAGTAAGACATTTTCCGGCGCGCCGACCCAAGTCGCTGCGGTCACCATAGAAAAACAAAGCCGAGCTATCACCATTAACGCGATAGGATCAGCCCGTGCCAATCATGCCCTGAATATCACCAGTGCACAAAGTGACTATGTGAGCAGCTTGTACTTTGATGATGGTGACAGAGTCAAACGGGGTGATAAACTCGCCCAGCTACAAGATCTTAAAGAGCAGCTGGCGGTACAAGAATTAGAAGTCAATCTCAAAGAACAACAACGCCAGCTTAAACGCCTGACAGAACTGGCCAAAACCCAATCTGCCGCACGCTCTCAGCTGGATAGCCAGCACGCTGTTGTTGATGCGCTGGAGATCCAGTTGCAAACGGCACGCACCAAACTTGCCGAAATGGCCATTTACGCGCCGTTCGATGGCATACTCGGTCAGCGCCTGGTGTCAGTTGGCAGCTTTGTTGATAATAACAGTGTATTGGCCACGCTGGATGACATCAGTATCATCAAGGTAGACTTTCAGGTGCCTGAAAAGTACCTCGCACAACTTCAGCTCAAAATGCGTGCCTCGGTCTCCAGCGATGCGTATCCGGATCAAACGTTTGATGGCATCATCACCCATATCGATCCACGTATTGATGACGCCACCCGCAGCGTTCGTGTCACAGCAAGCTTCGACAACCCACAAGACCTGCTCAGACCCGGTATGCTTTTGCACGTTTCACTCTTTTTGGGTGAGCTAAATGCCCTCATGGTGCCGGAGAAAAGCCTGATCCCAAGACAGGATAAACATTTCATCTACACCATCAATGAAGGTAAGGCAAAACAACAGCAGGTGAACGTATTGTCTCGCTTCCAGGGCTGGGTTGCCGTCGATGGACTGTCTGTGGGTCAGCAAGTGATCACCGAAGGCACCACCAAAATTCGTAACGGCAGTGCCGTTGTGGTTAAGGGGTAGATTGTGCGGATCACCGATACAGCCGTAAAGCGGCCCGTTTTTGCTATTGTTATCAATCTCTTGCTACTAACCTTTGGTTTGGTTGCGTTTACCATGCTACCGCTGCGTGAATATCCCGACATTGAAACCCCAATCGTCAGCGTCAGTACCGATTACACTGGTGCGTCTGCCGAAGTGGTTGAGACCAAAATCACGCAGGTGCTGGAAAATCGTATTTCGGGCATTGAAGGGATCAAAAGTATCACCTCATCAAGTCGTAACGGGCGTTCTAACATCACCATAGAATTCAACATTGATCGTAATATCGACGCCGCTGCCAACGACGTGCGAGAGCGGGTATCGCGGGCACTGGACCGACTTCCAGAACAAGTTCGCCCACCTGAGGTGTCTAAATCAAACAGTGATGAAAGCCCGATAGCCTGGTTTGTATTGAACAGTGAAACCATGGACACCCTGCAACTATCGGATTACGCCCAGCGCTTTATCGTCGACAGACTGGCAGTGGTTGATGGTGTATCAAACGTTCGTATCGGTGGCGAGCGCAAATATGCCATGAAGATCTGGCTGGATCGCCGCGCTATGGCTGCGCGTGACATTACTGCCAGCGACATTGAGCAGGTACTGCGTAACGAAAATGTCGAGCTGCCGGCCGGTGAAATTGAATCATTAGATCGGGACTTTGCCGTGCGTATTGCACGCAGCTACAAAACCCAGCAAGATTTCAATAACCTGGTTATCAAGCGCGGTGCACAGGGTTATCTGGTGCGCCTGGGCGAGGTTGCCGATGTACGTCTGGAAGCGGCCGATGTGGAAAGTACCTTCCGCGGCAATGGCAAAAACATGATAGGCCTGGGTATTGTTAAGCAAGCTAAAGCCAACACCCTGGATGTGGTCGACAATGCACGCAAAGAGCTGGAAAAAATCAAGCGTAATCTGCCAGATGGCACCACCATTCAGGATAGCTATGATTCATCCATATTTATTCGCGAGTCGATCGTAGAAGTGTACCGCACCCTGGGTATTGCCATGGGGCTGGTGGTACTGGTGATTTTCTTGTTCCTCGGTAACATCCGTGCCACTCTGATCCCGGCCATCACCGTGCCGATTGCGCTGATTGCCACTTTTACCTTTTTATTCGCCATGGGGTATTCCATTAACTTGCTTACCCTGCTGGCACTGGTCCTTGCTATCGGTCTGGTCGTGGATGATGCCATTGTCATGCTTGAAAACATTCATCGCCGCATCGAACTGGGGGAACCGCGTCTGCTCGCCGCCTATCGGGGCGCACGCGAGGTCGGCTTTGCCATCATCGCCACCACATTAGTACTGGTTGCCGTTTTTGTGCCTCTGGTGTTTATGGAAGGCCGCATTGGCGCTTTGTTTACTGAGTTTGCACTGGCCGTCAGTGCAGCGGTGATCTTCTCCAGCATTACAGCACTGACCCTGTCACCTGCACTGTGCTCTAAAGTGCTGAAAGCCAGCAACAAAGAGAGTCAATTTTCTCAGTGGATGGAGCGTCAGTTTGGTCGTCTGGAATCTGCCTATCGTAATGTGATTAGCGACAACATCACTCGACGCTACAGCTTGCTGCTAACCCTCTTGCTGGCTGGCTTCGCCAGCTACGCGCTGTTCCAGCAAATTCCCTCAGAGCTGACCCCCAAAGAAGACCGGGGCACCTTCTTTATTATGATGAATGGCCCAGAGGGAGCCAGCTATGAAAATAACGCGGCTAATATGGCTGAGATTGAGCAACGTCTGCTACCTTACGTCGAAAAAGAAGAACTGAGCCGGGTGCTGGTGCGGGTACCTGGCTGGGGTGGTCGGGGTGGTGTCGCCATTATAGGTATGCCGGACTGGGATGAACGTAAACGTTCAACCTGGGAAGTCATGGGCGAGATCAGTGGTCAAATGCGAGAAGTGACCGATGTACGTGCCTTTGCCATCATGCGCCGTGGAATCGGCGGAGGCGGCCAGTCCCGTCCTATCGAATTCGTTCTGCAAGGTAATGACTACGACGAATTAGTCGACTGGCGGGATCGCATTTTAACCCGTGCCCGCGCCAATCAGGGACTGGTCAGGCTCGACCATGATTATAAAGAAACCTTCCCGCAATTTTTGATCAGCATAGATAAGCTCAAGGCCGCCGATCTCGGTGTGTCTGTCAGCGACATTGGCCGCACCCTAGAAACCATGCTGGGCCAGCGCCGTGTGACGACCTTCATTGATCGCGGTGAAGAGTATGATGTGATCCTCAAAGGCACCAAAGCCGATTTCAGTGCACCACACGACATCGCCGATATTTATGTCACCTCACGCAGTGATCAATTGGTGCCGCTGGACAGCCTTATCACCATTCGCGAAGAAGCCACTGCGTCGCGTTTAAATCGCTACAATCGAATGCGGGCGATCACCATCACAGCCAACCTGGCGCCGGGCTATACGCTGGAACAGGCGCTGGATTTCCTTAACCAGGTTGCAGCGGAAGAAAATGACATTGACGGTGCCATCGACTATAAAGGCGAATCTCAGCTATTTTACGAAGGCGCGTCGGCCATGACCTATGTGTTTATTCTGGCCCTGACAGTAACATTTTTGGTATTGGCGGCCCAATTTGAGAGCTTTGTTCACCCACTGGTGATCATGCTGACCGTGCCACTTGGCCTGGTCGGCGCCATGTTTGGCCTGTATGCCACCGACAGCTCGCTGAATATCTACAGTCAGATCGGAATAGTCATGTTGATCGGCCTCAGTGCCAAAAACGGCATCTTGATCGTTGAGTTTGCTAACCAGCTCAGGGACAAGGGCGTGGCATTTGAGCAGGCCATTATCGATGCTGCGGTACAGCGACTCAGACCCATTATCATGACCTCGCTGACGACGGTAATGAGTGCCATTCCTCTGGTTCTGGCCTCGGGTCCAGGCTCAGAGAGCCGTATGGTAATAGGGGTGGTGGTGTTTGCCGGGGTCAGTGTCGCAACCATTTTGACGCTGTTTGTAATCCCCTGCGCCTACGCCATGCTCGCAAAGCGTACGCAGTCACCTCAGGCAACCAGCGACAAGTTGCTTGAGCAGCACGATGCCCACCCGCAAACACAACAGGAACGGGAGATTTAATAATGAGCCAGCAAATTGCCACTTTTGGTGGCGGCTGTTTTTGGTGTATCGACGCCGCCTTTCGCAGAGTCAAAGGCGTCACGCAAGTGGCCTCTGGTTATGCCGGCGGCCACACTGATAACCCGACTTATGAGCAGATCTGTACCGGTCAAAGTGGCCATGCCGAAGTGGTTCAGCTTACCTTTGACAGCCAACAGGTCGACTTCTCAATGCTACTCGAGATGTTTTTTGCGCTGCATGATCCCACCCAGCTGAACCGTCAGGGCAACGACATTGGTACTCAGTATCGCAGCGTAGTGTTTTACCATGGCGATGAACAACGCTCATTGACGCACCAACATATTGATGCGTTAGCCCCCACCCTGAGTGCACCGATAGTGACCGAAGTGACGGCTCATACGCACTTTTACCCTGCTGAACAGTATCATCAGGATTACTACACCAGCAACCCCAATCAAGGCTACTGCAGCGTGATGATAGCGCCCAAATTAGCCGCATTCGCTGAGAAGTTTGCCGATCATCTCGACACATGAATTCAGCGCTTAAGATAAAAAAGGAGGCTCAGCCTCCTTTTATATCCCCTGCAATCTAGAAGGTAATGCGACTACCCACATAGATTTGTCGGCCTGGCGGCTCATAAGGTAACAAAGTGCCGTCGAGCGTTTTACTGGCAACCGAATTGAAGTATTCTTTATCGGTGAGATTTTCCAGTCTCAGAGTCAGCGCAATCGGCTCAAGTAACTGATAATTAGCACTCAGATTAAAGACGGTATAAGACGGTAAGTCGGTATCAAAGTAACTGATCGACGGACGCTTATCTCGATATTGCATCGCCAGTCTCACATCCAACTTGTCCCACTGCTTAGACAGTACATAGTTAAAGGCAGTACCCGGACGACGAGGCAAATCTTCCCGCTTTTCTTTGTCTCTGGCGTCCAGTAATGTTAGGTTGGCTGCATGCTCCAGACCCAGCGCCGAGAATTGCGCACTGAGCTCAATCCCTTTCATGTGCGCACGCCCCACATTGGCGGGAATGTATTTATTAGTTTGCGCGTCAAACTCATTGCTGATCAGGTTGTCGATACGATTGTCAAAAATGGCCACATCATAACGTACATTCGTGCTCTCCACCGTGACACCCACTTCATTATAAGTGCCCTCTTCTGGTTTTATCTCTGTATTAGGCAGATACCAGGGACTGTCTTTGACAAAGGCATTGGTCAGGCTGGGCGCGCGAAATGCAGTCCCATGGTTGACCCGGAAAGTCACGATATCGGAAGCTCTGAAACCCACATCTGCGGTGTATGTATTCGCGCGACCATGATGCTCATAATCATCGCTGCGTACAACCGTATTCAGCAACCAGCGCTTGTGATCATAAAAAGCTGCGGCAAATAAGGCGGTGTTATCACGTTCAGCAATCGAGAACTGTGCACTTGATGAAGACAAGTCTTCATTTAAGCGACTCACGCCGCCCATCAGTTGCAGTGATGGTGTCATTTTGTAACGAGCGCGATACTCAAACTCATCCCGTTTAGTACTGTAAACATCCTCGGGCGGTGGAGCTCCGTTTTCAGGCTTAACAGACAGGAACTGCGTATTCTCCTCCTGCGCAAGGCTGATTGAAGCTTCCTGGATCAATACATCCGATTGCTTCTGCCAGGCCAGCTTAGTGGTGTAATTATCAAACTTGTAGGCATCATTGCCATATGAAGAGTCGTAATCCGCTTCTCCTTCACTGCGCTGTGCGTATAGAGCAAGTTGCCCGTACTGCGCCAGGTCGTAACCCAGTTTTACGCCCATATTGGTGTTGTCGTAAGCATCACTGTCGTGCTCTTTGGTGCTTGGCGCTGCTGGATCTTTGGCCGTCACGTCATAACCATCTGTGGTTTCATAACCAAAATGATAATTCACTGTCAGCTTATCTGCCTCAAATTGGCCAGCCAACTGAGCACCACCATAGTTGCGGCTGCCCGAAGTCAGTGCCAGTTGATGGCCCTTCTGTTCACGGGTAATAATGTTGATCACCCCGGCCACCGCGTCTGAGCCGTATATGGCTGCGCGTGCACCTTTGAGTACTTCAATGCGCTCGATGCTGTTGACCGGTAAGTTAGTAAAAGACACATCACCTGAATTGGCATCACTGATCCGCACGCCGTCAACCAGTACTAAGGTATACTTAGTGGCAGCACCACGCACAAAAACGCTGGCTTTTTGACCATAACCGCCACTGCGCACCACATCTATGCCAGCCAGGTTATTGAGCAGAGTCGGCACGTCCCTTACATTAGCCCGTTCAATTTCAGCACGCTCAACCACTGCCACAGAGGTCAATGTATCAATACTGGCTTGTTCAAACTTGTTCGCTGTAATCGTAATATGTTCAATATCTTGCGCAGACAGCACAGAGAAAGGCAACACAGCCAGCATGGCCATGGTTAAGGTAGATTTTTTAAACATGAGTTCCCCTGATCCACGCCCACCGCGTGAATTACAACTATTGAGTGTGCTTCAGGGCCGGTTTCCGGACTTACCTGCCACAACCAGTAGGTTGTGGCAGGCTCACCGTTGCGGGGGCAGTGCCGGATTAATGCCTGTTCCTGTGACATGCACCAGCTTCCCGATTATTCAAATCTTTAGGAGACTCCAGGCTCCTGATCTGACACCCTGAAAAGTTGGCGTTATTGTCGGGGATCTGAGGACAAAAAGCAACGGACGTCTAGCATGCTAAAAACCATATTGGGCCTCAGCATGCTAAATAAAAGAAGGGGGTTACTTCGGCAGGATTTAATCCCGGAAGTTTTTAAACTGGAAAGGCTGACCCAGCTCAGCGCCGCGGATCAGCTGCATGGCTTCCTGTAGATCATCACGTTTCTTCCCTGTCACACGAACAGTATCGCCCTGAATAGACGCTTGTACCTTGATCTTAGAGTCTTTAATAGCCTTAACCACTTTCTTTGCCATGTCTTTGTCGATCCCTTGTTTCAGCATCACTTTACGTGATACGTACTTACCCGACTTTTCAACATCTTTTAGCTCAAAGCTGGCAACGTCCAGACCACGCTTGGCCGCCTTACCTACCAGCATGTCGAACAATTGCATCACTTGCTGCTCAGATTCACTTTTCAGTGTGATCGCTTCATCTTTCAGCTCAAATGACGCCTCTACGCCACGGAAGTCAAAACGCGTGCTCAGCTCACGATCAGCGTTATCGACGGTGTTTCTCGCCTCAGTCATATCAATTTCAGACACAATGTCAAAAGAAGGCATATCTAGCTCCTGGATAATGTTTTTCCGGATTATAGCAATCCAAAAGCTGTGGCGCGACTCTCCTCTGTGCAATCGTTTATAGATCCGGAACAGAATGACTCTGCTTCATCCCATTTTCAGATTTCGATGATATACTGGCCCTCTCAACCCTAGTGATTTGGAAGTATTTGTGGCACGCCGACTTTATCAATGCCTGTTATTACTCTCTCTGGCCGTTTGCACTTTTTTGTTTGCCAAAGAGATCCAAACCAATCAAGTTGTTAGATTTGAACACGCCGACAAGATCGCCCATTTTGGGGTATTTTTCGTGCTGGCGTTTTTCTCTCACCATGCATTTCGATTTAAGGTTTGGTTTCACCTGCTACTACTGACACTCTACGGTGCCGGTATTGAGTGGATGCAAGACACACTTCCCTATCGTCAGGCATCCTGGGGAGACTTTGTTGCGGATCTTGCGGGCGCCGTCAGCTATTTTTTGCTCTACTGGGTTTACTGCCGTAAAACCGGAAAGCCCTATGCCTGAAGTATTCATTGTCGGCAAAGGGGCCGTCGGTTTATTACTGGCCGAGCGACTGGCAAAAACCCATTCCGTTACCCTGATCACTAGGTCGCCAACACAGACCGTTTTTGCTCAACATGCCGAATGTACTCGTCCTCTCGCGGTCAAATGCCTGAGCTGGCAGGAGCTGGCAAAACGGAACACCCGCATTGCTTTGTGCATCGTGCCCGTCAAATCGTATCAACTCAGTGCCGCATTTGCGACGCTCAAACCACACCTTAGTCCGGATGCCAACGTTATTTTCAGCCATAACGGGATACAGGCACTTGAGCCAGTTAGGGCTGAATTATCTGCTCAGCAGGGACTCTTTTTTCTGTCCACCAGTATGGGAGGCTGGAAACCTAACGCTCACACCGTCGCATTCACCGGCCCGGGTTTAAGCGTCTTTGGCCCCTGTAATTCAATCGCTCAACAGCGAGTGTCATCATTGTTTGATACGCTGATTAAGCCTCACTTTACCCCCGCACAGTTGTCCGACGATATTCAGCTACTACGCTGGCAAAAGCTGTGCGTTAACCTGGCCATTAATCCACTCAGTGCCCTGGCCGGACAGAAAAATGGTCGCCTGCGCGCCCCCTGTTATGCGTCGGAAATTTTGGGAGTACTCAGTGAAGCGTGTACCGTTGCCAACCACATGGGTGTGCCTCTGAAACTACATGAAGAGCTGCAACGGGCGTATCAGGTTATGACGCTTACCGCTGACAACTTTTCGTCTATGGCACAGGATGTGAAACATCAAAGACGTACTGAGGTAGACGCGATGTGTGGCTATATTGTTGAGCAGGCAAAGCAATATGGACTATCCGTGCCGCACAATATGAAATTATTAACCAGTATACGAGCGTTGCACCCGGCAGAGAACAAAGCAGAATTGGGCTGAGCATCAACGCTTTGCTCAGCCACGGTTAGAAGTGAGGGTTGTGCTATGGACGATATACTCTGACGTTCGCAAAGCCGTTTTCGTGCAGGATCAATGCCTGTAACTGGCTCATCACACCTTTATTGCAGAACAGGTAGTAGTCTTTGTCCTGTGGCAAGTCACCAAACTTAGTGGCCAGGCGGAAAAACGGCAAATGGATCACTTCAATCCCATCCAGCTCAAGCGGCTCAGCATCTTCTTCTTCCGGGGAGCGAATATCGACTACCACGGCACCCGCTGGCAGGTCGCTGACATTTTCTGCTTCTTTGACTTCTTCTTTTGCCTCGGCTTCTATCTCGCGGATGTCTTTGACAACGGCATTTTCAACCACAGTATCCAGTACATCAAAGTCGAACTTACTTTCTTCCGCTTCGATTTTTTCCAGCTTAGCTTTGACCGTCGGTTTTTTCGAGATCACACCGCAGTATTCTGGCATCGACTCCGCCATTTCACAGGTGCCAATCTGGCGTGCAATACGAATGATCTCTTCTTTATCATATTGGATCAGAGGGCGCAGGATCAGCGTTTCCGTCACACGGTCAATCACATTGAGGTTCGCCAGCGTCTGACTGGACACCTGACCAATACACTCACCGGTTACCAGAGCCTGAATACCAAAACGCTCAGCAACGGCCGACCCGGCTCGCATCATCATTCGCTTAAGCACGACGCCCATCTGACTACTTTCGATGTTTTCCAGAATCTCAGCAACCACAGGCTCGAAATCAACCGTGATAAACCGCACTTTGTGGGTTGAGCTGTATTGCTTCCAAATATAATGGCTCACCTGTTTAACCCCAATCTCGTGCGCTGCTCCCCCCAGGTTGAAGAACAGGAAGTGTGTTCTCGCGCCTTTGCGGATCATCTGGTAGCTGGCCACGCCCGAGTCAAACCCGCCCGACATTAAGGACAGCACATCTTCTTGAGTTGGCAGTGGGAAGCCACCCATACCTAAGTGCTTGGTTGTGACGATATAAGCGCGGTCACCTTTTACTTCAATCTTGACCGTGACATCTGGCTTGCGTAACTGTACCCGGGCTCCCGGCACATGCTGATTCAGACCACCGCCGACATACCTTTCCACATCACTGGAGGTAAAATCATGATCACCCTGGCGTTTAACGCGCACGCAGAACGTTTTGTTTTCGATTTGCGGGCCCACCAGCGGCAGGGCTTTTTGATAAATGTCGTCCAGGGTTTCAAACGTGGTTTCCTGTACTTCCAGAAACTGAACTATACCCGGAATACGACCCAGACCACTGATAAATGCTTTACGGATCTTCGGATCTTCGCTTTGCGTCACCACAGTGATGTTGTCCCAGTTGTTCTTTACCGTCACTTTTTCATCAAAGCGGCTCAGCACCAGTTTAATGTTTCGCTCGAGTACCATAGTAAAACGTTTGCGAACCGATTTACTTTTGATCACGATTTCGGGGTGCAATTTGACGATAAATTTAAACATAGAAGTCACTCTTGGTTTGGACATGAATGCGCAATTGGCGCGCCGGTAACGGGCGCGCGATTATAGCAGACTTATTAAAGACTAGGAAATATACAGAGGATAACCAGCTTTTTCTGGTGTGCGGGGTCAGGCTATGCTGGGCAATGCGGCATCTGCCATGGCCTGATAGTGCTGCTGTAATTGTTCAATTTTGTCCCGGCTGAGTGAGGTAGCATAGGGTTTGAACAACATTAATACCTTTACAATACCATTATAGATATCTTGTTGTTCAAGTACGCCTGTCATTCTGCGCGCTTTAACATACGGTGTCCAAAAGCTCACCACCATTTTCAGCATATGCGCCAGCTCATTGGCGTCGTCATTACTGATAGCAATCACTTCAGCCTCACGTAACCCGATAACAACGGCTTTTACCTGGTCAAACAGTCGTGCCTGAAACGCAATGTAATCTTTTTTAAGGACATCGTCACGCGCCAGAATATCATTCAGATTGTCGTAGAAAAAATGGTATCGCCACATCAACTCAAATAACGAATCAAGGTACTGAGTAAGCTGCTCAACCGGCTCGTCATGAGCGGCTAACGGTTTAAAGTGAGTGCTGAGGTGCTCGCTGTACAGAGCAAAAATATTGCGGATGATGTCTTCTTTATTTTTAAAGTGGTAATACAGGTTACCTGGACTGATCCCCATGTTGGACGCAATGTGATTGGTGGTGATTGTTCGCTCGCCATGTAAGTTAAACAAAGCAATGCTGGTACGAATAATTTTTTCCTTGGTGTTCATATTCGGTTCTCTGATAACACGTAATTAATGAGGCAATATTGACCTTTCGGTTATAACGCACAGTGAAAATAGCACTAAATGGGAATAACATTAAATTTTCATTTTGAAATCAGACCAGTGATATTGTGCCGCAAGCTTGATAATATAGGGCAAATTTGAATTGTTCTGATCTCAACATGCAAGTAACCGCTTTATATCCGGGTACCTTTGACCCGCTCACCAACGGGCATGCCGATTTAATCAAACGCGCGGCCAAGATGTTCGATACTGTCATTCTAGCCATCGCGCATAACCCTAACAAAAAGCCCTGCTTTACTTTGGATGAACGTGTTGCTCTGGCTAAAGAAGTACTGGCGGCACATAGCAATGTCAAAGTGATTGGTTTCACCGGGCTGTTGGTCGACTTGGCTAAGCAACAACAAGCCAATGTGCTGATCCGCGGGATCCGGGCGGTTTCCGATTTCGATTATGAATTTCAGCTGGCCAACATGAATCGCCGCCTGTTTCCAGAGCTGGAAAGCGTATTTCTGACCCCGTCCGAGAAAAACTCTTTCATTTCTTCTACTTTGGTCAAAGAAGTAGCCTTGCATCACGGTAATGTCAGTGAATTTGTCAGCCCATTGGTAGCCAAAGCCCTAGAGGAAAAATTACACGGATGAAGACCCCATTTTTTATGTTCGGCAGCCTGGTGCTGGCATCGGCCCAAGCATTTGCCTCTCCCTGGGTTGATGCTCAGCAGAGCAATCTTAAACACTCCATCGACCTGCTGGTCAGTGCCGGCGTTATCCAGCGTCCGGTTAATCAATACCCCCTGATGTGGAATGGTCTGGTGGGTGATCTGGCCAAAGCAGACGCCAGCGCGCTGCCCGACGATGTGCAGTTTGCCCTGCGACATGTCAACCATGCTTTGGATCAGGCCAGGCAGAACGTGCGCTCTGGCATAGAGGCACATTACAGTGATGAGCAGACCACACCCGCTGGATTTGGTCAGCAAACCCGCTCTCGCAGCGGTATTCGCAGCTATGGGCAGATCACCGGCAGCCATGTCAGTGCCCGAGTGCAGGTCAACTATACGGACAACTCGCAGGACGGAAAATATGTCAATCACCACGGTAGCCACCTGGCGGTGTTGCTGGGTGACTGGGCGTTTAGCGCAGAGCGGCTTGATTACTGGTGGGGTCCGGGCAACGAGAATGCCCTCATGCTCTCCAATCACGCGGCCCCCATGAAGGCGCTGCGCATCAGCCGGGCCAATACCAATTACAGTGGTCCCAGCTTTTTGTCTTTTATCGGCCCCTGGCAGGTCACCGCCATCGCGGCAAAACAGCGCCCGCACTTGGCCGTCGACAACGAAAAAGACTTCTGGGGGATCAGAGTATCGGCCTCCCCGCTAGCCGGGCTGGAGCTGGCGTATGCCACCACTGCCAGTGATTTTGTTTATCACACTGATCAACAGGATGAAACCCGGGCACAACAGCGTCTTAGCAGCGTGGATGTCAAGTACGCCTCGCGCATTGCGGGGATCCCTGTTGCCTTTTATGGCGAGCTCAGTGGTGAGAACGACCAGGGGGCATTGCCAGAAAACAGTGGTTTCACCTTAGGTGCAGAGGCCTTCTGGGGCACGATGGAGTATCGTATCAAATCTTATCTTGAGTACAGTGATACAGAAGCCGACTGTCAGGCACAACAGGCCAGTTTCCAGTGCCATTTTGAGACCACAGGCAAAGGTGCAGACTATCTTGAGCGAGGACGCTGGCTGGGTGCCCATATGGGCCCACAGGCAAAGTCGCTGAGCTTGGGCGCCAACTACTACGGTATGGGGGGTTACGGGGGTTACGCCAAACTAAAACGGCTTGAGTTTAGCACCCTGGATATCGACCGGGATTTACTGCAGGTGGGTTATCAGCAGGGCTTGTTTAACGGCTTGCTCAAACTGGATCTGGCATACTGGCGTGATAAAGGCGCGACTGACTCAAATAACGAAACATCCGCCTCAGTTAGCTGGGAATACCGCTTCTAAATAAGCTAAAGCGCCTTAGTTGGCGCTTTAGCTTATCACTGTGGATTCAGGCCACAAACTGACAGGGAATACGTGCGGGCTCAGCAGCCTGCAACATAAACTCCATCGCCACTTCATCACAGTTATTTTTACGCAGGCACAATTCACAATCTTTCATGACTTTTTCCGGCAAGCTGTCCTTGTTGCAGCCGCTAAAGCCTTGTTTGTCGAAAAAGCCGGGCACCCGGGTCAGCACGATCACCCGCTTTAACGCCAGTCGCCTGGCTTTATCCAGCAAATGCGAGACCAGCAACTGCCCCTGGCCTTTCACCTGCACCGACGGATCGACCCCGAGTGAGCGGATCTCGGCCAGCCCCGTGTCATAAATATACAGCGACGCACAGCCGGTGACCTTGCCATCAACCTCAGTCACAGCAAACTCATTGATACTGTGGATCATATCGCTTTTGGCCCGCGGCAGGTTTTCTCCAACTTTGGCCCAGTACTGGATCAACCCAGCAATGGCTTCAACATCGTTTAAGGTGGCGTCACGTACCGTGATTTGCTGTTTTTTTTTCGCCGCTCCTATGGCCGCTGACACCTGCGCCACTGAAGTGCCGCCTTTCGCACTGCGTGCTGCAATGCAGGCATCCAGTTGTAATACCGGGTAAACATCCTGCTCTATCTGTGCACAGACCGACTGAAATTGCGCCAGGCTGAGATCTTCCAGATTTTTTTGCTCACTCAGGGCCAGCTGTACCAGCTGACCGACGATGTGATGCCCTTCACGAAACGGGATGCCTTTAGCAACCAGGTAATCGGCCAGCTCAGTGGCATTGGCATGCCCGCCCTGCGCCGCATGCTTGGTTTTATCGCCATTTACTCTCACACTTTCAATGCAGGACTGAGCCATATGCAGCGCCGCCAGCCAGGTTGGCATGGCGTCAAATACGCCTTCTTTGTCTTCTTGCATGTCTTTGTTGTAGGCCAGCGGCAGTGCTTTTAACGTCATCATCATGGCGCTGAAAGCCCCAAACACACGGCCGGTTTTACCCCGGATCAGCTCCAGCGCATCGGGGTTTTTCTTTTGTGGCATTAAAGACGAGCCGGATGTGACATTGTCGCCCAGCTCAATAAAGCCCGCCTCTCCGGAGTTATAAAAAATCATGTCCTCGGCAAGGCGCGACAAATGCAACATGGAAATAGACGCACAGCTCAGTAATTCCAGCACAAAATCCCGGTCCGACACGGCATCCAGGCTATTGCGGGTGGCGCAGCGAAAGTTCAGTTCCGCAGCCAGCTGCTCTCTGTCGATATTGTAGGCAGTCCCCGCCAGTGCGCCACTGCCAAGCGGGCATTCATTCAAGCGTGTCACGGCATCCTGCAGGCGCGAGGTGTCACGTTCCAGCATCTCCACATAGGCCATGCACCAGTGGCTGAACAACACAGGCTGTGCCCGTTGCAGGTGGGTATAGCCCGGCAAAATGGTGCCCAGCTCACGCTCTGCCAGCGCAACAAAAGCCGCTTTAAGCGCCCCAAGCGCTTCGAGCAGGGTGCCAGCCGTGTCACGGCACCATAACCGAAAATCGGTGGCCACCTGATCGTTACGGCTGCGTCCGGTGTGGAGCTTTTTGCCCAGATCGCCCACTTTGTCGATAAGACGGGCTTCCACATAGGAGTGAATGTCTTCATACCCTGCCGTCGCAATGGCATGCGGATCAGCACTGGCCTCGTCCAGTAACGCCTGCAAAGCTGCCACCAGCTCGGCATGTTCATCAGCGCTCAAGACCTGCACTTGTTTGAGCGCACCCGCCCAGGCTATCGAGCCAACAATATCCTGCTCAGCCAGCTGATAGTCAAACGGCAAGGAATCATTAAATTGTTTAAAGGCCGCATCCGGCCCAGACGAAAAGCGTCCACCCCACAGTGCCATGTTACTTTACTCCTCTGATCACCGTTATTTAACCGACTTTTGCTTGTTCAATGCCGCAATACGACTGGACAAAGAGAACAGGCGGATAAAGCCTTCGGCATGAGACTGATCGTACACATCGTCCTCACCGAACGTCGCAAACGCTTCGCTATATAAGCTGTTCACCGAGCGCTTTTGTACCGCACTGACCTGACCTTTATACAGTTTCAGCACCACCTCACCGCTGGCCACCTGCGCCAGTGACTGGGCGGCCGCCAGCAAAGAATCTTTTAACGGGGTGAACCAGCGTCCGTCGTACACCAGGTGCGCAAACTCATTGGCCACGGTTTCTTTCCATTTACGGCTGGCCTTGTCCAGTACCAGCTCATCAATGGCCTGAAGTGCTGCCACCATCACAGTGCCCCCCGGGGTTTCGTAACAGCCGCGCGACTTCATACCCACCAAACGGTTTTCAACGATATCAATGCGGCCCACACCATGTTTAGCGGCAATTTCATTGAGCGTCAGCAGGCAGTGATAAGGACTGAGGTTTTGACCATTCACTGCCACCACCTGACCGGCCTCAATCTGTACACTGACCAGTTCGGCTTCATCGGGCGCCTGCTCAGGTGAAACCGTCCAGGTCCAGACCTGCTCGCTGGGCTGATTCCAGGGATCTTCCAGCTCGCCGCCTTCGTGAGAAATATGCCACGCATTGGCATCACGGCTGTAGATTTTGGTAGCAGAGGCGGCGCAAGGAATGTTGCGCTCGGCCAGATAATCCAGCAAGGATTCCCGGCTCGACAGCGACCACTCCCGCCATGGCGCGATGACCTCAAGGTCCGGCGCCAGCGCGGCAAAGCAAGATTCGAAACGCACCTGATCATTTCCTTTGCCGGTACAGCCATGGGATAGCGCATCCGCGCCTACTTTGCGCGCTATCTCAACCTGCGCTTTGGCGATAATTGGCCGCGCCATGGAAGTCCCCAACAGATAAGTGCCTTCGTAGATCGCGCCACTTTGCAAGGTTGGATAAATGTAATCACTCACCAGCTCGGCCTTTAAATCGACGATATGACATTCGCTGGCACCTGACGCCAGGGCTTTTTCTTCGACGCCCTGAAGCTCTTCTTCACCCTGACCGACATCGGCAACAAAGGCGACCACTTCACAGCCGTAATTTTCTTTTAACCAGGGCACAATGGCCGACGTATCCAGACCACCTGAGTATGCCAGAACAACTTTTTTAATCTTTTTCATGATGTTTACCTTAATACTTAATTCTATTGGCTCAGACGATTTGTTTATTCATAAGCGCCAGTAACAGGGCGTTTTGCGCATGCATACGGTTTTCTGCCTGTTGCAGGATCCGCGCTTTAGGGCCGTCCATCACCTCTGAGGTGATCTCATAGCCCCGGTGCGCAGGCTGGCAATGCAGCACGGTGCTGGCCCCGGTTTGTTCGAGTAATGCCTGATTGAGCTGATAGGGCATAAAGGTGGTTTTTGCCTGCTCCAGTGACGTGTCGCTGCCCATTGAGACCCAGGTATCTGTGTACAGGGCGTTGGCACCGGCCGCGGCTTCAATGCGGTCGCTGATCAGCACAGATGCCCCATTAACCGCCGCGATTTGCTCCGCCTGCTTAACGATCTGTGCATCGGGCGAATGGCCTTTCGGGCACACAGCCACAAAGTCGGCCCCCAGTGTTGCCGCCAGCAGCAATAAAGACTGACAGACATTGTTGCCCTCACCCAGATAAGCCAGTTTGATCTGGCTGACGTCGCCAAACACCTCCTGCAGGGTCAGAAAATCGGCCAATGCCTGACAGGGGTGATAGAGATCGCACAAGCTGTTCACCACCGGAATTGATGAGTGCTCAGCCAGCACCTCCAGGGTGTGGTGAGAAGAAACCCGCGCCACCAACGCATCGGCCCAGGTGGCAATATTGAGCGCAAAGTCCTGTACAGATTCACGACTGCCCATGGCACCGTTTTGCTGGTCCAGATAGACCGCATGACCGCCCAGCTTGTTAATGCCAATATCAAACGACAAACGGGTTCTGAGGCTGGGTTTTTCGAATAGCGTGACCACAGATTTTCCCGCCAGTGCGTGGGCAAATTCCTGCGGCTGTTGTTTCATATCGCTTGCAAGGGCAAGCAGTTTAAGTGCCTGGCTTTTATTAAATTCCAGACCAGTAATAAAATGACTCGACATAAAGCTTCCTAAGGTAAAATTTGGGTTCCGACATGTTGCCCCTCTAGCAGGGCAAGCAGGTTAGCTGGCTTTTGCCAGCTCGAGATATACACCCCGCGTCGTAAATGTCGGGCAGCGTGAAGACTGGTCTTAACTTTGACCTCCATCCCGCCCACAATCACCTTTTGTGCTATCAGTTGTTCTATCTGGGCGCTATCTAATTGCGCCAGCGGCTGACCTGCGCCATCTAATACCGCCTCTACATCGGTCATAAAAATCAGTTCAGCGCCCAGCTGATGTGCCAGCGCTGCGGCCGCTTCGTCGGCATTGACGTTAAACAGTGCGCCATCTGCGCTTATGCCAATCGAGCTCACCAATGGGGTTCGTCCGTCTGCCAGCAGCCCGGGTAGCAAACTGTCGCCCTGCGGCTCACAGGTGCCAACCTGCCCCAGGGCCTTGAGTTTTTGCCTGGTCATCAGGCCCGCTTCATACAAACTGAGCCCAACCGGTCTTAACCCCGCCGTGATAGCCTGGGCCATTAATTGCTTGTTGGCACACCCGGCCAGTGCGCCCACAATATAAGGCATTTGCGCTTTAGGGCTGATCCGCAACCCCTGGTGTTTAGCAGTGGCAAACCCGGCGTCATTAAGCCAGCTATCCACGAGCGCGCCTCCGCCATGTACCACCACAAAACCTTGTGTATGGCCTTGTTGTGCACGCGCATTCAGTGCACTGAATAAGTCATGGGCGGCCTGCTCTGAATTAAGCACCGCACCACCAAGTTTGATCACCCAGATTTTTTTATCTGTCATGGTTTACCCCACTAACCCTTGCTCATGGGGATACCGACTGGCCAGATTCATGCACTGCAGCGCCTGCCCTGCCGCCCCTTTGAGTAAATTGTCTATCGCCACTGTGACAATCAGTTGCTGCCCCTGTTGCTGCCAGCCAATATCGACAAAGGCACGGTTTGCCACTCCTTTTATTGACGGCATGCTGGCCCCTTTGAGGCGGATCAGCGGTTCGTCTGCCAGCACCTGATAGGCCTCTGCAACCTGGTGCTCAGAGACATCCGGTTTGAGTGAGACATAAATGGTTTCCAGAATTCCCCGCGGGAAATTACCCAGATGTGGCGTAAACAGCACAGGGTGCGCGAGGTAGCGTTCAATTTCCGGGGTATGACGATGATTAAACAGCCCATAAGGCGCCAGAGACACTTCGCAAAAGTGGGTGTTCAGGCTGGCTTTGCGGCCCGCACCGGTGACACCCGACACGGCATTGATAATAATGGTGCTGTCACTAAGTAAGTCGGCCTGTTTTAGCGGCTTAAGCGCATTTAGCGCAGCGGTTGGATAGCACCCGGGCACCGCCACCAGCTGAGCTTCGCTCAGGGAATCGCCGTACCACTCGACCAAGCCATACTGCGCCTTATCGAGCCACTGCGAGTAAGGGTGGCTAAAGCCATAGTATTGTTCGTAATCTGCGCTGTTTTTAAGCCGGTAGGCCCCGGACAAGTCGAAAACTTTTTTGCCCATGTTCAGAAAGGTTTGGGCCAGCTCTACGCTTACCTTATGGTCGGTACAAAGGCAGACATAGTCGACATCGCTGTCGGCTATGTCTGCAAACGCCTCATTCGTCAAAGGAAGCAGGGAGACATCAAGTAAACCTGTATGTTCAGGATATAACTCGCTCAGACACTTCCCTTTATCCAGGCTGTGCGCTGACACATAACAGCCACTGAGATTCAAACCCGGGTGACGGGCCACTAAGCTGGCCAGCTCTGCGCCGCTATATCCGCTGGCGCCAACAATTGCTACGTTAAACATCGATAACTCTTTAAACTAAAGTGAACACAAAGACCTTATATTTGCTATTGATGAGCTTATCGTCGCATTGTTGCACCCTCTATATTTATGCTAAAAAAATGAATTGATATTCACCTTACATACATATAGATTTTTATGCAACAGGTTTGAATAAATATTTTTAGGATAAACGTCATGACTCTACCCGACTTTAAAACCATGTACCGCGAACTGATAGCGCGCCCTTCTGTCAGCGCACTCGATGCCAGTCTCAATCAAAGCAACCGGGCGGTCATTGAACTGCTTGCACAGTGGTGTGAGCAGCTGGGCTTTAGTACCGAAATCACCGAACTGCATGCCGCGCCGGGCAAGTTCAACTTACTCGCCAGACGGTGCCCACCGGGCATGGCAGAGCACAGCGGTGGCCTGATGCTGGCCGGACACACAGACACCGTGCCCTTTGATGACAGCCGCTGGAACTTTGACCCCTTTACCCTCAGCGAACAAGACAACCGCTTATATGGCTTGGGAAGTATTGATATGAAAGGTTTTTTTGCCTTTGTATTGAAAGCACTGGAGGAGCTGGAAGACCTTAAACAGAGCGCCCCAATCATGATCCTGGCCACCGCAGATGAAGAGATAACCATGGCCGGTGCACAGGAAATTGCACGCCACAGTAACCTCAAGCCAGAGCGCTGTATCATAGGTGAGCCCACCGATATGGTGCCGGTTTACACCCACAAAGGGCATATGTCTTCGGCGATTCGGATAACAGGGCGCTCCGGGCACAGCTCCGATCCGGACCGCGGCCTAAATGCCATCGAGATCATGCAGCAGGTGATTACTAATCTGTTACAGTTAAAAGAAGATTTAAAGAATAAATATTCACTTGAGGATTTTGCAATTCCGTACCCGACCTTGAATTTAGGTCATATTCACGGCGGTGATAACGCCAACCGAATTTGTGGCTGCTGTGAGTTGCATATTGATCTGCGCCCCCTGCCTGGGCTCAGCATTGCTGAGCTACAAGCCTTGTTGCTGCAGGCCGTTGCCCCGATCAATGCGCGTTATCCCGACAGCGTGTCGGTGCTTGACTTGCATGACCCCATTCCCGATTTTCATGGCACCCGGGATTGCGCACTGGTGACGCTGGCTGAAAAAATTTCAGGTCAAAAAGCCGTGGCCGTAAATTATTGTACAGAGGCACCCTTTTTACAGCAGCTCGGTTGCGAGACCATCGTAATGGGACCCGGCTCAATTGCCCAGGCACACCAGCCCGATGAATATTTGGCGATGGAAAAGATCAAACCCAGTCAGCAGATCCTGACGGAGCTGATCAAGCAACAGTGCTTTGTATAAGTTACCCGCGCCTGATGTAATTGCGTGTAATTTGCACAAATCGCAACCAGCCGCTATACCTGAACAGATGTAATACATGATCGGTGAAAGTCAGCCTGAGCGCGCCCCGTCAAGCGCGTTTTAGCTCGCTTTTATCGTGATTGATGTGCCCAACAGGCACATCAGGGCCGTTCGGGCCATCGATTGTCAGCATGGATGCCGCAGTATCGCTCTACTGACAAGGAAGGGGCAAAAAATGTGCGAACCACTTTCTCATATCTGTTGTCATGGTATCCGCAGTACCATGCGCCGTTACTTGCCCGGAAAACAACCGACTATCCACCTTGTTTCTCGCCTTCCGCTGATGTGTGCCGCTCGAAAATTTTTCTCATCACTTTATCAGGGGCAAACTTATGTACAGACTGACCGATTTTTATCGCCTCAGTGCCACACTGACCGGCTACGACGAGGTCGAGTTGCAGGGCACGGGCGTAGGTCCTACTTACTGCAAGACACTCAGCCAATGGGTTCGTCAGGACGTGATACAGGAGCTCTATCACCGGGCTGAGGAGATTGGTTCGCTCGAATGTGAATCTAATCAGGCACAATTTTACGACCGTATCTGGAACTGCGCCAAACTTGGACCGGTTGCCAGAAACATCACCAAGATGTGGTACCTCTCTATCTGGTATCAACTGCCTGCCGACTGGAATGCCCTGTATGGGGTTGACGATTTCAGCGCTGACAAAAAGCCCGTTGAAGACTATGTCATTTCCAGCAATGCCTATATTCAGGGCCTGGTGTGGAATGCCCTGGGCAGTCACCCTATGGGGGCCAAACAACCCGGCTATGGCACCTGGGCCTTGCCCGGCCAGTCAGCCAAACCTCTCAACCTGGATTAGGAAATCAACATGACACATCATGATAAAGAGTACGACGTGGTCATCGTCGGGGCCGGCATTGCAGGCGCCATTATGGCCAAGCAGCTGGGTGAGCAAGGCAAAAAAGTGCTGATCCTGGAAGCTGGCACGGGGACTGACGGGCGTTTTTTCGATCAGGGCAAAGAAAAAGGCTATGAATCTTATATGCAGCGTTTTTTCACTGCCATGGCCAAGATCCCCAACGCCCCCTACCCCAACAACCCCAACGCCCCGCAACCTTTGGTGACAGACATTCAAAAACCACCGCTTGATAAGCCCGTCAGTGATCATGGATATTTTGTCCAGTATGGTCCGGACCCGTTTGCCAGTACCTACACCCGCAGTGAAGGCGGCACCACTTTGCACTGGCTGGGCACCTGCCTGCGCATGCTGCCCGAAGACTTTGAGCTGAAAACGCGCTTTGGCCGTGGCCGTGACTGGCCAATCAGCTATCAGGAATTACAGCCCTGGTACGAAATAGCGGAACAACATATTGGGGTCTCGGCCAATGCCGATGTGCAGACCTATCAGCAGATTGATAACCCCAGCGTACAACTGCCGTTTGAAGCAACTTACGATTACCCGATGGAGCAAATTCCGCAGAGCTTTTTAGATCAGTATCTGGCCAAAGGACTTCAGGGCATGCAAGTTGAAATTGACAACCAGCCCTACCCCATTGATGTGGTGGCAACCCCACAAGGGCGCAACGGCATGCCGCGGGGTGATTATCGCCCTGTGGGGGCAGTGGGTAACCCGGATCTGGGTCAGCGCTGCGCGGGCAACTCTAACTGTGTGCCAATCTGTCCTATTCAGGCCAAGTACTCAGCCCTGAAAACGCTGGAGCAAGCCAAAAACACCGGCAATGTAACCATAGAAACCCAGGCGGTCGCCTACAACCTGGAGGTGGACCACAAAACACAGCACATCTCCAAGGTCCATTACAAACGCTATCACTCTACTAAATCCGCGGCTTATGACGATAAAGCGGTCAAAGGCAAAGTGGTGGTGCTGGCCGCCCACGCCGTCGAAAATGCCAAGCTATTGCTGGCCTCCGATGTGGCGAATTCCAGCGATCAGGTCGGTCGCAACCTGATGGACCACCCAACTATGCTGACCTGGGGCCTGATGCCCTGCAAAATCGGCGCATTCCGGGGCCCGGGCTCAACGTCCGGGATCCCCTCACTACGCGGCGGGGCATTTCGTGCCGAACAAGCCGCTTTTCGTATTGAGATAGGTAACTGGGGCTGGAGCTGGCCAGAAGGCGCGCCGATTGCCACTGTGCCTGAGCTCATCGATGAGCAAAACTTATTTGGCCCGGCCCTGCGTCACAAAATCGCCGAAGAGTACCCGCGCATGTTCCGCTTTGGCTTTTTGGTAGAGCAACTCCCCGACCCCGATAATCGCGTCACTATAGACGATCAATACCGGGACCAGCTGGGCAACTACCGACCGGTGATCCATTACAAGGTCACCGACTACACCCGTGCCGGTATGGCACAGGCCAAAGAAGTCTCAGATGCCATTTTCCAGCGCCTTGGCGTCGAACCTTTTACCAAATATAAAACCAGCGATCCGGGCTATGTGCAGTATCAGGGCAAAGGGTATGTCTACAACGGTGCCGGGCACCTGGTTGGCACGCATCTGATGGGCGACGATCCGAACACCTCAGTGGTAAACCGCGAACAACGCAGCTGGGATCACCCCAATCTCTACCTGGTTGGCTGCGGCAATATGCCCACCATTGCGACCAGTAATCCGACTTTAACCATGGCAGCACTGACCTTCTGGGCCGCTGACAACGTGTTAAACGCACTCGACCAGTATTAATGAGGGATCTGCCATGTATCATAAACTGCAAAAACGTCCGATAGAAACGCTCGAACAGCTGCACTACGACCTGCAACTGGCCATTGAACTGGAATTCTCCACCTTGCCAGTCTACCTCACCGCCTTGTATTCCATTGAGGAAGGGACCAACCAGTGTGCCTATACAGTGATCCGCTCGGTTGTGATGGAGGAGATGTTCCATCTGACCAATGCTGCGAACCTGCTGATCGCCACCGGAGGCAGTCCGGCCATTAACAGTCCGGAGTTTCTACCTACCTTTCCGACTAAGCTACCTGACGGAGAAACCTGGTTTGAGGCAGATCTGCAAAAGTTCAGCCCTGAGGCACTGCAAAATTTCCTCAACATTGAAATGCCCGCCGCGTTGGCAAAAGAGGGGGATATCACCATAGGCGAATTCTATGCCGGTATTGAAAACGGCTTGCAGACGCTGCACGAACGCTACGGTCCGGAGCTGTTCCCCGCCGACTGCCACGACAAGCAAATCGCGCATAAGTATTACTATGGCGGCGGCGGAGAGATCACCCCAGTGACGGACCTGGCCTCCGCCAACTTTGCCCTCAATGCCATCATAGCGCAGGGCGAAGGGGTACCAGATGAATGTTGGGATCCGGATCAGCCCTTTCCGCTGGGTGACACCACGGGCATAGGCAGCGGCGACCACCAGTTATTTATGCAACCCAGAGAGTTGTCCCATTACTACCGCTTTAATGAACTGCTGCTGGGGTATCGCTATGTCCAGGGCGACACCCCCAACTCAGGGCCGACCGGTCCGGCTATTCCGATTGATTATCATCAGGTTTATAACGTGGTGAAAAACCCACAACCAGAACACTATCAGCCTTACCCAGCCATTGCCCGGCTCGACGCTGAGTTTAATCTGACCCTGAGCCTGCTGCTGGACCAGCTTCACCTGGCCTTTAATGGCCAGCCAGACTTACTGGTTGCCGCCGTTGGTACTATGTTCGGGCTCAAGGAAAAAGCCCAAAGCATGATGCGGGTGCCACTGCCCGATCACAGCGGGCGACATGCCACACCCACCTGGCGCTATATTGCCGCCAAAGACCGCCCGGGAGGATGCTGATATGGCCACAAGACGCTTCGATCATATTATTGTGATCATGTTTGAAAACCAGTATCGCGGCTACGTGATGAATAATCCGTACATGCGCAACCTGGCCGCACGGGGCATTGAGCTGACCAATAGTTTTGGCGTGATGCACCCGTCGCAGACCAACTATATTGCATCTCTGGCAGGTGAGCTGTGCAATGTGACCGACGATGAAGTACCGCCGCGTTTGCCCCAGCGCACCCTGGTTGACCTGATTGAAGACTCAGCTCAAAACCTGGACTGGCGCGCCTACATGGAAAGCTATGTAGCGGGCTGGACGCCCTGGAAAGCAACCAATTTCACGCCCGTAAACAGCTACCCCTATGTGCTCAAGCACGACCCTTTTTCATCCTTTTCCCGCATTCTCGACAGCGAAACTCGCTGGCAAAAAATTGGTAACGAAACACAGTTTTATCAGGACCTGCTCAACGATACCCTGCCCGAGTTTGCCTGGTTTACCCCCAATATGTGGCACGACGGGCATTATTTGCTTGGCAGCAAAGACAATGACCTCAAGGGTGAGCGCGCACCGGTATTGGTGGATCAGCAGGCCGACTGGCTGAAGGCGTTTTTTGCAACGATTAACTTCCCCGGCCCAGACAGCAAGCTGCCCGATAATACGCTGGTGGTCGTCACCTATGACGAAGCCGATTTTGAATCAGATTACGACACCAGCCAGAAGTACAAGTATTACTACGACGGGCCCAATCAGATTTATACGGTATTACTGGGTGATACCCTGACGCCGTCGCAGCAGCATGAAGGTTACAATCATTATTCCTTGCTGCGCACCATAGAGGAAAATTTCTCGCTCGGCACGCTGGGTAAAAACGACGAGCATGCCAACTATTTCCGCTTTTTGTGGGATGAGACACTGCACTGGCAACCCGCAGCCTGTGTGCCCCACATTGAGCATGCCAGTGAGCTGCAAACCGCCAGCCTCGGTAAGTTGCTCTACCTGTTTTATATCCGGGATGACAGACCCGGCCACCTGTATTGCACCAGCTTTGATGGCCATGCCTGGTCTGAGCCCTTACTGATGCACGAAGACTGTAAAGATCAGCTGCAACTGAGCGCGCAGGACACTACCCTGGTGCTGGGCTATCGCGACCTGGACCTGCGAGTCACGTTGCAAACGCTGACGGCTAATCAGGGCTGGCAATCCCTGGCGGCGCCCAGCGATGACTGTGTATCGGCCCTTGCACTGACGGTGTTGCCGCAAAGTCACGAGCTGCTGTTGGTGTATCGCGACCAGCAAGGCACTATGCAGGCTCAGCGTTATGCCCGGCAACAGTGGCAAAGTCAGCCACAAACATTGGTGTGCAAGCCACAAGGGGCGTTTACGCTGGCCTCACTGGGCAGCAATACCTTGTTGATTTACCGTGAAGGCAGCACCAATGCACTGGCCTGCCTGAGCTACAACAGTGCCGAGTTTAATGTCACCGATGTCAGCAACAGCGCCTATGCTGGTCCTCAGGACAATGCCGTGAGCCATCAGTGGTCGGCTAACGGCTTTGGCATTGGCCATTTTTCTCAGGCACCGAGTAAACTCACGCCCGACGAGCCGGAGCCACAAGAGCACAGTTACCAAAGTGAGGGTCAGCTGGCCGCCGCCATATTCGATGGCGTATTGCATTTGTTCCACAATGCCCCTAACAGTCAGCAACTCCTGAGTGCCTGTTTCTCAATTCCCGGCGTGCTCACCAGTCAGCTGGCCGTGTCTTACGATCCGGGTAAAGCTGATACCACCAGCAATGGCTATGGCACCATGGCCGAGGCCGGCTGGAGTGAACAGCTGCCACTTAACAATGCCCACCGGGATCCCACCAGCCCGCTATGCGCCACGCGGTACCGCGATCAGCTTTGGTGCTTCTATCTGCACAGCCACGAGCAACAATTACGTGCTCATTGTGCCTCCTATAAATCAACAGCCCGTCACACAACCTGGGAATGACACTTATGCAATCAAGCGACAATCAACTCAATAAAATCGACCATTTTGTGGTGGTGATGCTGGAAAACCGCTCTTTCGACCATATGCTGGGATTTTTATACACAGACGAAGGTAACCGCTCACCTCTGGGCCATGCTTTTGAGGGCCTGACCGGCACAGAAACCAACCCGGATGAAAACGGCGATCTGATCAGCGTATTTAAGATCCCCGCTGATCAACACCCTTACTTCTGGCCCGGCACCGATCCGGGCGAAGGTTATTACAACACCAACAGTCAGTTATTTGGCGATCACCACACGCCGCCTGCAGGAACAGTCGCCAGCAATCAGGGCTTCGTGAAAGACTTTGCCTATACTCTGAGCTGGCAGCGCAAAGACAATGCGCAGAAACCAGGCAGCTGGCAGATTGTCGAGGGCACCAAAGCCGCCGACATCATGGGCATGTACACACCCGAACTGCTGCCCGTGCTCAGTGGCCTCGCCAAAGGCTATGCCGTGTGCGATCACTGGTACTGCTCGGTGCCCACCGAGACACTGCCCAACCGGGCCTTTGTGCAAATGGCCACCAGCCTGGGGCGACTCAATGATCACGATAAGGTCTACAATGCCACCAGTATTTACAATCGCTTTGAAGACGCCGGGCTCAGTTGGGGGCTGTTTGGTTATGAGAATGATGCCATTCTGACCCGTCAGTCTCTGGCAGCCCTCCCCAAGTCGCCAGAGCATGGTCAGTTTGGCAATTTCCAGGATTTCACCCAGGCCGCCACCAGTGGCACTTTGCCACACTATAGTTTTTTAGCGCCGGAGTGGGGCTCGGATGGCAACAGCCAGCACCCCAATTACGATGTTGCAAAAGGCGAACAATATTTACAGGCCATTTATGAGGCACTACGCCAGTCACCCGGCTGGGACAAGACACTGCTGATCATCACATATGATGAACATGGGGGTTGCTATGATCATGTGCCGCCACCGGAAAACGCCGCGCAGCCCAAGGACTGCCCGGACAACGATGGCTTTAATTTCCAGCGCTTTGGCGTCCGGGTGCCTACCGTACTGGTCTCGCCGAGAATTCCCGCCGGCACGGTATTTAGGATCAGCGAACCTGACACAGATTTAAACGCCAATAGCCCAGCGCCCACAGCGCTGGATCACACCTCGATCCTTGCAACGCTGGAACAGCGCTTTGGTCTGTCCCCGTTAACGGATCGGGATGCGGCCGCACCGGATATTGGCAATGTATTGAGCCTGAGCACCCCACGCAGTGACGATCCGCTCGAAGGGATCAGCGCACCACACAGTGAAAGTCAGCCACCGCTGGAGGGCCAGACACAACACCAGCAGGGCAGCGACTGGCAACCGCAGGCCGATCATCTGCAAAAAGTCGAAGCAGAGCTGGTGGCCATGTTGCCGCTGGATGGCGATTACCACAACCGTGAGACACCGCACTTCAACAACCGCGAGGACGCCAAGCGCTACGCGCGCGAGCGCTATCATCGCTATTACAGCGAGTACAACGCCACACACTACGATCGGGATGACTATCACCGCAATAAATAATCCGGCATAACACCCAGACGAAGGCAGCCAGGGATCCCGTTGCCTTCGTGCAGTCACTGAAGGGATCAGCCTATGGCATGCGGGATAAGCCCCAAAGTGCCAGTAGCAATTAATGAGGACACCACCATGACTGATGTAACGCCCCCCGATCTTTCTCAGCCCCTGCTGATCGATCCGGCACAGGATAATCCACCCGCCCCGACCACTGAGCTTGGTCCGCTGCAATACCTGATAGGCACCTGGACTAATCAGCCACTGGGTAATTCTGGTATGGGTGGCACAGACAAACCGTTTTCGTACTGCCTGATGCCATTGCCCCAGGAAGCCAGCTATATTCTGAAAAACTTTGCCTATTATGAGGAGTTGACCTTTTCAGCCATTCATGGCACAGCACCCAACCGCGGTGGTTTAGGCACTCAGGTTGCCAATACCCTGTTTTATGAGCAGCGCGTGTACTTTGCCGATGGTCCGGCCAAAGATCAGCTGGTGCATGCCGAAAATGGCTCATTACTGTTTCTGAGCGATCAGAAGCAGCTGCTTGGCCCCTATGGCAATGGAGAAGAACCTGGCCTGGGTACCGAAACCGTGCCCAACAGTGTACCACCTACACAAACCTATAACTTTATCAAGCAAATGTCGGTGCCACATGGTAACTCGATCCTCGCCAGTGGCCATTTCCAGCCGGGCACGGGCGTGCCAACCATTCCGATGCTAAGCAAGAGCGATGTCTTGCCCATGGGTCTGCCTCATGATGTCAGCACCGATCAGTACAGCACCCAAAGTGTCGGTAACCTGAATCCGGACTTTACCCTGAACCCCAATCAGCCACTGACCAATGCGCTGGAAGTATCGCCGCCCAAGAAATTTATTTTGCTGGAAGTGGATACCGCCCACTCAGGTATTCCGGTCACCAACATTGGTTTTGAGCAACAACACGCCAACGTCAGCCGTTACGCCATCAGTTACTGGCTGGAATCACTCGATGGCAGTGACAACTTTACCCAATTGCAGTACTCGCAAAATATCACCATGGAGATCCCCATTCAGGGCCAGTCCGTCACCTTCCCGCATATCACCACCAACACCTTAGTCAAAAAAGTCTAAACTAAGCGGGCATAAAAAAACCGGACTATCATGTGTCCGGTTTTTCGCATACACGAGATTAGATGGGTGAGCCCGGCGGCATCGATAAAACTTTAAAGCCCTCGGGCCACTTCCCGCTTTTCAGATACTGTGCCACCTGCGCTGCCAGGTAGGTTTCGAACACATCCGCTTTACTGCTGCCACCAAACAAAGAATCGTCGCTGTACTGCTCCACCAGCTGGTTGAGGTAATAACGCAACTGCGCCTGCACTTCCGGTGCCAGCTTGTCGCTGCTGCTAAGCGTTGCCAGACGGAAAGCCGTTAAAAACTGCACCCGCTGCGCAAGCTTAGTCGCCATGCCCGGCTGTGCGTTGGGCTGGAACACATGCTGATAGAGGGTATTCAATATCTCGTCACTGCTCAGGTGCGCGCGATTGCGGGCCTGCTGCTGTGCCAGACGATTTAATCGCTCAGGGTTAAGCAACAAGCTCAGAGTATGCTGCGCCGCCACTTCCGGCAGCGCCATGGCATCCAGCGTCAGACCCGTGCGACCTTTCACGCTCTCCCGGGTCTTATACTCGCCATACGCTTTGGGCGGGATCAGTGCCAGGACCGACTCTGGGATCATCAGTTGCTCAGGCGATAAGGTCTCCAACAGGGCCGACAGTGCCGCCTGCTGCTTAACTTTACCAACTACCTGTGCCCCTTTTGGTGTCTGCTCGCCCCGCACTTCGTAGTCATAGTCTACGCCGCCAATCAGTTTCACCGCCGATTCCACCTGATAACGGTGGAACAAATACAGCGGCACCAGCTTTTCTTCCAGCTGAGATAAAGCTTCTCCGGTTTTGATGTTATTCAGGCCAAAGCGGGCCAGCGCCTTTTGACGAATATCCAGCACCCGGATCAGCTCCGCAGCCGGATCGCCACCGTTATCCCACAGGTGGGCAGTCGGGTGGGCGCCACCTTTCGGGCGGGCATCGGCATCCGAGATGAACTCCAGCCCCTTGCGCTTGTTCTCAGCAAGAATCTCGGCCAGTGCCTGGGCCTCATCTACCGCAGTGAAATCGCTGTAACCGTATTTGATCACTTGGGTATCCCATTCGCCCATGCCGCTAGCATAGCCTTTGCTGATATCCAGTTCGCCCTGATCGTTCATGCCCACCAGCGGGTGCGGATAATCCATCACTGAGGCGCGGTCTTTTACCGACGCCGAGAAGTTATGGGCAATCCCCAGCGTGTGGCCAATTTCGTGGGCACTGAGCTGACGAATACGGTCCAGCGCCATGGCATGCAGACGCTCCGTCACTTCATCGCCTTTAACAAATGGCGCGGCTAAGGCTTCGGCTATCAGAATATCCTGGCGCACCCGCAACGAGCCCAGCGTCACATGACCTTTGATGATCTCGCCGCTGCGCGGATCAATCACCGATGCACCATACGACCAGCCGCGGGTAGCACGGTGTACCCACTGGATCACATTGTAGCGAATATCCATAGGATCGGCGTTTTCCGGCAGCACTTTGACCTGGAAGGCATTTTTATAGCCGGCGGCCTCAAAGGCCTGATCCCACCAGCGCGCGCCATCCAGTAAAGCCGTTTTCACCGGCTCAGGTACACCCGGATCCAGATAATACACAATCGGCTCAACCGGCTCTGACACTTTTGCCGTCGGGTCCTTTTTATTTAAACGATGACGCGGGATATAGCGCACGTACATAGACTCGCTCAGCGGCGCCGAGTAATCTTTATGCTCTATGTTCCAGTAGCCCGACTGCGGATGAAATGCGCGGGGCTGATAGTTATCATCCGGCAGCTCTATCAGCGAATGGTGCTGGTGGACCGTCACTGCATAGGGGTTCGCCGTCGCCTGTTTTACATACTCACCGGGCTTGCTGCCCTTAAAAGTCAGCACCGCTTCCAGCTCGGTATTTTTCATAAAGGCTTTAGAGCGCGGCATGTAGGTCGCGCTGCGGCTGGCGTCCAGGCTGTAACTGCCCTGCTTGCGCGCCGCCAGCGTGCGAGATACGCCATGCACATCCGATAACAGGTAAGGTGTGTAGTCAATCAGTACGCTGTCGTCATCTTCGGCCACCACCTTAAAGCCGTTTAAAATGCTTGAGGCAAAGGCCTCTTTCACGCTTTGCTGCTCCGCCGGGTTATCGGCACTGGCACGAAAATAGGTATTCAGTGCGCGCAGCATCACCTTGTCACCAAAGCGCTCGAACTGCGCCAGATACGTGCTGCCCAGCTGACCACGGTCCAGACCAATGTCGTTAGAGCCGACGCCATACGGCAGGCTGTGCTGCAACAAAAACGGCTGTGAGAGCTTGTCGACATCCAGATAGATCTTACCGCTGGAGGGGTCGCTGTAGAACGCATAGAACCCGGGAAAATGGTTGAGTTTGTCAGTAAATTCATCAATAGACTTAATTGCGGCGTGCGCTTGGGGTATCATAGCCAATAGCAAAGCCGAGAACATGTGAGGAGCAAAGCGTGTTTTTCGCATTTTCTTATCTTTGTTGTTTGAGGTTAGATGACTGGTCCCCCTTTTGTATATTAAATCGTATACAAAATACAGTTATTTAGGACAAAATTCAGCGCTGTTTGTGGCCTGCGCTCTCACTTTATCAGGGCTGCAACATAACCGTTATCAGGACAAATATTTATGCGTAGACTTCCACCGGTGTTAATTGAAGACGGCTGTTCCCGTGAACTGGTTTCACTGATCCGAACCATTCTGGCTGCCTGTAAAGAAATCTCTTTCCGCGTCGGTCAGGGCGCGCTGTCAGGCGTGCTGGGCTCAACGCTGGATGAAAACATTCAGGGCGAAACTCAGAAGAAACTCGACGTACTGTCTAACCAACTACTTAAAGACATTCTGCTGGAGTCTGGCTATGTGAAAGCCATTGCCTCGGAAGAAGAGGAAGGCACGGTAGCAGGTAACCCGGATGCCAAATTTATTGTCGCATTCGACCCGCTGGATGGCTCATCGAATACCGATATCAACTCGCTGGTTGGCACCATCTTCTCTATCATGGAAGCACCAGAAGACGCCGATCCGGCCGATCCAGCTATCTTTATGCAGCCCGGTCACAAGCAAATTGCCGCAGGCTACGTGCTGTACGGACCGTGCACCACGCTGGCGCTGACCACAGGTAAAGGCACCCGCATCTTCACGCTGGATAAAACCCACGGCAGTTTCCTGCTGACTGAAGAATTTGCCAAAATCCCGGCCGACACCAAAGAGTTTGCCATCAACGCCTCAAACCAGCGTCACTGGCAACCGGCCATGCAAAACTATATCAACGACCTGCTGGCAGGTGACACCGGCCCGCGCGGTAAAAACTTCAACATGCGCTGGATTGCTGCCATGGTAGGTGATGTACACCGCGTGCTATGTCGCGGTGGCCTGTTTACTTACCCGGCCGACACCAAAAACCCGGAAAAGCCATACAAGCTGCGCCTGATGTACGAAGCCAACCCAATGGCGATGCTGGTAGAGCAAGCCGGCGGTCTGGCCCACACCGGCGAGCAACGTATTCTGGATATCGACCCTGAGCATATCCACCAGCGCGTGGCGGTGATCTTAGGCTCGAAAAACGAAGTCGAAGCGTGTCTTGGGTATCATAAGTAAGCTTTTCACTTAGTTGAGACTTTGAGCGCCATGGTGATTTCACCATGGCGTTTTTATCTCCCTGTCATTCATAGCGGCGACTACACCCGCTTTAGCATCGCCATGACGCCCGCCGCCGACATTAGCAGACGACCGCTAAAAAACCGATCCAAACCTCAAAGTTCATCATTTCCTTGCGCTCAATTGGGTAGCATCTGACCACACGAATCCCTTCCCCGTTTTCAGGCCAAACCTTTTGTACAACAAAAAGCCATGGCACGCGCAAACGGCCATGGCTTTTTAGTGAGTGTCATTTTATCAGCATGCTGTTACTGACAATTGGCAATTTCTTTCCACGGACCCAGTGAGGCGGGGTTATTGCCCTGCGTCCACCACTTCGCTTCATAGGTTTTACCACCAAAGGTAACCTGATCCCCGCCGGTGTACACCTGAGTTTCATTCCAGGGAGCCGGGCAAGAATTGCCTGGTTCAAAGGTGACCTGCACGCTGTGTGCAGCAGACAGTGCCGTGAAGGTGTAACTTGACTGCGCTGTCACGCTCACCCCATCGACTTTCAATGTCGCCACACGGTAACCGCTGTCTGGCACAAACGTCAGTGTGAAGTCGGTGTTGCCTTTGGCGCTGATCACACCGCTTGCATCCGGGGCTGGTGAAATGCTGCCGCCCGTGCCCACAACCGTGGCTGTGATGTCATAGAATACCGGTACATCAATGACCACATCGACAAAGTTACCCGATACGTAATCGAAGTTGGCCGCACTGAGGCTGTTCACATCGGTGTTCTTCAGTACCAGACGCTTCTGATCGCCTTTTGATGCCGTCTCATCCAGTGTGATCACCGTATCTGCCCCTTCCTGCGTCAGGATCAGCATGGAGAAGCTGTAGTTGAACAGTGGCATGCTGATCACGGTTTTGGCCGGATCAAAACTGTTCACTGTCAGTGTCATATTCCAGCCCCAGTTCTGGCTGTTCAGCGGCACGATAAAGCCCAGGCGATCGTAGCCACCAGTTACGTTATCGAACATCTCAGGTGTCAGATCGGCAATCGTCAGGCCCACCAGCTCAATCGAGCTGTAGATGCCGCCATCTTTGGCCTGAACACCCACGACTAAAGCGGTGTCTGTCTCGTAGGCTTTGAGGTGTTTAAAACCAATCCCGGCTGTACCACGAATTTTATCAAGCGAAGGGTTAAAGCCATTCACTGTTTGCTTACCTGACCAGGCAATTTCATAAATATCCGACTGGGCAATCACCGCTTCAGTGTTCACGTTCACAGCCGCAGCCGATACCCCTTCGAGTACCACACGCTGACCGGCAAATGCCAGTTCAGCACCCGCTGGGACATCCGACACAGTCAGGTTACTCAGCGGAGCGCTCGCCTGCCAGTCACGCAGAATAATGCGATCTTCACCTACAGTGAAGTCGCGTACTGTGGTCACAGAGCCACTTTGCTCATGCAGCTCGATAACATCCACGCCGCCACCTGGCAGTACTAAATCGTTACCCCAGCCTGCCGAGAGTTTTTCATCGTATTTTGAGCCCTCAATCACATCGTCCGCCGGGGTGTCGAAGATAGTATTGTAACCACCAAATTTATGAACGTACTTAGTGATACAGGTGCCCAGTTCATCACAGGTGATCTCATCTTTGGTCAGCAGGCGCGCTGTTCCCCATGCACCACGCAGGTGCGCCGCAGCCAGCAGGCCCGACATGGTTGCCTGTACCGTGATTGGATTGCCGTTATCATCTTTGTCCGGCCAACTCTTAGCCAGCGCCTGCTCCCAGGTCATGTTGGCCGCTGTCAGTAGCTGGGTCATCACGCCATAGTTAAAGCGCATGGCATCACGCATCACCAGTTCCTGATTATCCGGGATCAGCAGGTCGGCAAATGAGTTCACGCCGTTTTTGCCCACAAAGGTACCTTCCCAGCGGTTAACGTCGGTGGCCTGAATTTTGTTACCACCAGAGCCGACAATTTCCACCAGCGCCTCGGTTTTACAGCCGATCCAGGTGCTGTCTTCCACAAACACATAAAAGCTGTCGTACTCAGTGCCATCAACCGTCACCACTTTCGGACTATAGTAGCCCGCATCGATCAGCACGGCTTCACCCAGCTGATATCCCACAAACCCCCAGGCGTTCATGGAGTTATACTGCATCTTCTTAAACATTTCGGGATCATTCGGAGTCTGCGCATTGTAAAAGCCATCAATGCCCAGCTTAGTGAAGAACTGATTAATGGTGGTAGGTTCCGGGATCATGCTGCCTGTTGAACAATCCCGGATCATGCGTCCCGGTGCCGACACTTTGGCATACTTATAAACCGGGTTATCGAGGTTCTCCAGGTAAAAATCTGCAAGCGCAGGGTTAATCCCCGATTCGAAGTTTCTTAAGCTGTCCAGAAAGTCCTGTACGCCGGTTCCCGCCGACGCAGAACAACTTAATATTACGGCCACTGCACATCCTGTCATTTTTAATTTCATTAGGTGTTTCCTCATTATTTTTTTAATCGAAACAAACCCAGCAATACCAACCCGATCAGAGCAACAATTTTAATGAACAACCGCAGCCCAACCCGAAGCCACCTACCAATAAACCCGCATTAATTATCCATACCGGGTTCATATCACTGAGGTAGTGAGCTAACCTATCTTGCATCACACACAAAACAGGCATTTCTATTTGCTCAACTAACATACAAGCTAGCGCTCACAAAATAATAAGTCAAATGTTTTTACAAAATTTATTGCAATAAGTTTTCACGATAAAGTGAGTACAAGAAAGCATAGAAATAAGGCAAGCCGGGCAAACCTGCCTTAATCGAGTAGAAGTGTGAGTGCACAGCACTGACCCAAACAATGTTTGCCAGGGCAACTCATGCTAGCACCCTTATCCGCGCACCTGGGCAACCTTCCTTGCCAGGTCACGCGCGGATTGACCAGTTAAAACCAAACCGGCCTAAAGGAAGCGGGTACTTCCTTTATTCTGTCATCACACGGTACGGGCGACCGTGCAGGCTGTCAGTACTAGAAGCGAATGCTGGCACCGACAAAGTAACGGGTACCAAACTCATCCACAGCATGGACAATATTGCCCGCTGTTGGTTGTCTCAGTACCAGGGCTTCATTGAGCAGGTTCACCGCTTCCAGTGACACATCAATGTTGTCTGTCACGTGCCAAACCACAGAGGCATCTACCTGATCATAGGCATCGTTCAGGCTATCCAGGCCACTGCCGTTGAGCTGCCTGACCCAGTTGTCACGGTAGTTGTACGCCAGACGCACGCTGAACAGGTCATTTTCGTAGTAACCCGACAGGTTGTAGGAGTTTTGCGATACTTCCTCTATCGGCATTTCCTTACCGGTCGAGTCAGTGCGGCTGCTGTCGGTATAGGTGTAGTTTGCCTGCACCCCAAACCCATTTTCGAATGCATGCTGATATTGCAATTCAATACCGCGTACATCGGCCGTGCCCACGTTACGTGAACGCGTTACCAGACACCCTTCACCACACCCTGGATAAAACTCAGCAGCGGTCGTTTGCTCGATGTAGTCACTGATGTTTTTCACAAACAAGGTCGCACCTAGCACGGACGACGGGTTAAAGTACCACTCAACCCCCATGTCGTATTGATCTGACTTATAAGGGTCCAGATCCGGGCTGCCGACGTTCGCCGTTTTAAAGCTCTCTGAAATGATATCCGCGACTTTCATATCGTCATAATCTGGACGTGATACGGTTGAACCGGCGGCAAAACGGAAGATCATGTCCTCACTCAGGTCGATGGCTAAATTCAGGCTTGGCAGATAATTGGTGTAGGTTTTATCCACCTCTCCTTTCACTCCATTGATTTCACCTTTAGAGAGAATGTCGGTTTCCACCACCCGCAGACCTAAATTACCGCGGAATCCTTCACCCGAGAAATTGGCTTTCACATAGGCCGCCGCAATGTCTTCTTCAATTGAAAATGCATCTTTGACGGTAATGGTACCTGGCGCATTACTACGCGCATAATCCCACAAGCCACGTGTCGCAATCGGGAAAGTAGAGAGGCTACCGGCGCGCCCTTCTGCACTGTGCAGACCTGACACAAATCCGCCATTGAAATTGCCCAGCGTCAATCGCTCACCGCCTTCACGGATAGCATCCACACTCAGATCCTGGTTATTTTCGTGGTAAGAAAAGACTTGCTCCTGGAACTTGATACCCGTCTGGATAGAAGTGATCACCGGCGAGTCCAGTTCAAAAGTAAAGTCGGCCTGAATATAGTCTATTTCATTGTCGCGTTCATAATTGATATAAGTAAATTCGTGGAATAACTCTAAATTATCGTGGCTGCTCAGGTAATCAGAATTCACCGGTTGTAGCTCCAGCGGACCATCGACACTGTAAGAAAAACCTGAGTTAGCACGCTCGGTAATGTCACCCCACCAGGTACTCGTCTGGCCAATGCGACCCTCAGCGGTCGACTGACCCAGGACAAAGTCTGCCGACCAGGTGTCGGCCTGATAATTAGCCGTAAAGTTAAGCACATCCGACTGCATATTGGGCGTGCGCAATACGCTGTTATTAAACAATGGCGCACCACCCGGGCCTGAGGCCGTCACAGTCGCACCGGTCACTATGCCTTGTTCATTAACGGTGACCGTGTCGCTCTGGAGCGTACCTGAACTCATGATGGCAAACATCGCCGAGTTAACATGGTCATTTTCCAGTTCAAACAGATTGTAGTCCAGGCTTAAGGTTAGGGCATCGCTGGGTGCATACTGAACACTTATCTGACTACTGCTGCGCTCTCTGTCTTCGTCGAATATAATCGATGAAGCACAGCACGAGGTCTTTCTTAAAATACCTGCGCTGTCTTCCAGCTCAGATGCGCCAGGTGGCCCGAAGGTGGATAAGGTTTCACGATATACTTTCGACTCTTCATTGGAGTATGCGACAAGGATACCAAAGTTTTCCTGGTCATTTTTCCAGCTTGCCAAACCTGAGTATGCCGGTGACCAGTCTTCGGCGTTGCTGTGATAGGCATTTTCCACCGACGCAAACACAGTGCCTGAATCCATATCGAGCGGCTTACGGGTCTTGAGGTTAACCGTGCCACCCATGGCGCCTTCGTTGATGTCTGATTCAACCGATTTATAAACATCCATCCCGGAGATTTGCTCTGATGCGAGCATCTCAAAGTTAAAGCTTCGGTTCATACCCCCCAGATCAAACCAGCCAACACTGGCGACGTTCTGGCCATTTAGCAGCACCATACTATGCTCCGGGGCAGTACCACGTACGGTAACACCACTTACCTCACCAAAGGTTCTGACCACAGTCACCCCCGGAATACGCTGCATCGCATCACCGATGTTTTTATCCGGGAACTTACCTATATCTTCCGCCGAGATAGAGTCGACAACGGAATTCGCGAAGCGTTTCGTGTTAAGTGCCTCAGTGAGGCTGCGTCGGATCCCTCTGACTTCAATGGTTTCGATTGCCTGATTCGCACCATCCTGTTCTTCAGCCGCAGCACCAAATGACATACCCGACAACGCCGTTGCCACGCAGGCCGCTATATAACTGGACTTCAGATAACTGTTCAGATACCTGGTTTTTACCTTTGAGCCCTGATTTTTCATGCTCTTCTCCCCTTTGCCGTTTCCCAAGCCGTTCATTCCCAGTGAGTCGACTGGCTTGTGTTATTATCAAACTGTCATTTTTTATTAGTAAAATTGATGTACTAAGTATTTATTAAATCATTTTGACTAATTGTCAAGCACTTATTATTTCGTTTATCTGATCTTTTTAAAGTTGTTCCGCAATCGCCCGGGCACTCACGGCTCTGCTTGAGTAAGCACAAACATAAGTCAATAAATCAGTATATTGCGATATTTCGTAGTCGGAGCGCATAGCAATGACAATGACCTTGTCAGGCCACTTTTGGAGTGCCTGCTGGACACGTTGCTGCTGCGCCACCACATCGAAGCTTTCGCCAGGTAAGGGATAATCTTCAGTGATCAACACTAAAGGCTCAGCCAGCGGTTCGGTGGGTGCCTGTAACGCTGCCATCAGCTGCTCATGCTGCCACAGCCGATATTCCCGTCCGCGCTCAGCCAGTGTCTCAAGGATCACATCCCGCGCCGAGTTGGGATCGTTCGGACCTATTCCCCGGCTGTTGACTATGCTGTCGTACCCTTTGGGATCTGCGGCAAATGCCAGCGTAAATGCACGGCCTTCGAGTGGCCATTGCTGGCGCTCGTTACGCACTACCCGAATGGCCGCCACTGCCGCCTCACGCGCCAGTTCATTGGCGCTTTCCAACACACTGGGCGCGGTTTGTGGCAATGCGGCAAAATGTTGATATTTAAATGCCAGTACCTGTTGTAATCGGGCGTCAATCACGGATTCACTCAGGTTGCCAAGCCTGACGGCTTCAATCACCCCCTCTATGGTTTGTGCCTGAATGGCCTTATAGGGTGTCGTACTGTTTTCGTAGTGTTCTTCACTGAGCATCACCAGATTGGCCCCCGCCTGTAGTGCCAGAATGGCCGCCTCTGCGGGCGCGTAGTTCTTGCGCATTGACCACATATTCATGCTGTCGGTGATTATCAGTCCCTCAAATCCCAGCTGTTGACGCAGTACGCCCTGCAAAATGGTCGCAGATAAAGTTGCCGGATAATCGGGGTCGATCTGCGGGTAGCAAATATGGCTGGTCATGATCAAGGGAACACCTGATTCAATCGCGGCTCTGAAAGGCAGCAGATCTTCACGCATTAATTGCTGTAATGATTTGTCGACTACCGGCAAAGTCTGGTGGGAATCGCTGTGGGTGTCGCCATGGCCCGGGAAGTGTTTTGCGCAGCTCAGGCTGCCATTGCGCTGCACACCACGTACCGCCGCTGCAACATGCCGGGCAACGTGATGACTCTGCTCACCAAAGGCCCGTAAGCCAATGATGGGATTATCCGGATTGGCATTAACATCGGCACAGGGCGACAGCAAGGTATTGTAGCCGACTTCCTGCATCTGCTCTGCAAAAACCTGATACATGTCTGCGGTGAGCGCCGTGTTGTCGGCTTTGCCCAGACCCAGGTTGCCGGGTCCCAGATCGGTATACCGGGTCAGGATCCCCCAGGCACCTTCCTGATCAACGGCCAGCAATAATGGGGCATCACAGGCTCTGAGCGAAGCTTCATGTTGTAACTCGCGGGCTAATTGCGCCGCACTGGTTGGATTCGCGGCATTATCATCGGTAATATAAAACCCACCAATATAGCGCTCCTTGACCAAGGCCTTTGCGTAGTCACGATCTTCTCCTGCAAATGCCAAGACAAACAGCTGTCCGACTTTTTCTTCGACTGAGAGTGTGTCGATAAGCTGTGCTACTTTCTTTTCAATATCCATACTGCCCTCTGATTTTTGGCAAAACTAAGCCCTCGGCGCCATGGCGCCGATTTATAATTCGTTCAGGTAATGAGGTGCCTGTTCGGCCCCCTCGGGTGAAACTGAGCCTGAGATAGCCAGCTTACTGACTATCTAAGGAGCAGGACTAAATCCGTTATGCAGCGGATTTCGCCCCGGTGATCAATCCAACCAGATCTTCTTTAGTCACATCGCTGACCGACACATCTGCTACTGATTGGCCCTGATATAACACCACAGCACGGTCGCAGGTTTCGACCACATGCTGCATATTGTGGCTGATCAGCAGCACCGCAACGCCCTGCGAGCTGATCACATTGATCAATTCATTGACCTGGGCACTTTGCTCGACCCCCAGGGCCGCCGTCGGCTCATCCATAATCACAATATCGGCACCCCAGTTCACTGCGCGGGCAATGGCCACCGCCTGACGCTGACCACCAGACAAACGATGGATCTGTTCCTGATAGCTCGGGATACGACTGTTCAGCCGGTTCAGCGCTTTCTTCGCCCGTTTCTCCATGGCTTTTTTATCCAGCCAGCCGAGTCGGCGCAAGACTGGGTTCTTATGCAGGATCTCCCGGTTAAGAAAGAGGTTTTCTGTGATATCGAACTCGGGCACCATGGCTAAGTCCTGAAACACGGTTTCTATGCCGGCCTCGCGCGCCGCCAGCGGGGAGTCGATATGCACCGGCTGACCATTAACCAGCACTGCACCTTCATCGGGCGGGTGGATCCCTGAGATACAACGAACCAGTGTTGATTTACCGGCGCCATTGTCGCCCAGTAATCCCACAACTTCGCCTTTATTAATGGTGAAACTGACCCCTTTAAGGGCATGAACACCACCAAAACGCTTATGTACATCCCTGACTTCGAGGGCGATTTGATCTAATGCACTTCTAACCATTTTTCAACTCCTTGACACCAATTGCCACTGCCACAATCAGGATCGCGCCGCGGGCTATCATTTGTTCATTTGTGGAAAAGCCAGACAAAATCAGGCCGTTGTTGATCATGCCCATTAACCAGGAACCCAGAATGGCACCGATGATACAGGCGCGGCCACCAAACAGGCTGGTGCCGCCAATCGCCACGGCTGCGATAACCGTCAGCAGGTCGGCCTCGCCCAGGGTATAACGCGCCCCGTGCAGACGGCCGGCATACAACAGTCCCGCCAGTGCCGCAGCCATGGAGGAGATAACCAGCGCATAAATACGGATCTGAGTAACTTTAATGCCCATAGCCAGAGCCGCTTTCGGACTGCCGCCGACTGCAAGTAAGTGCTTACCAAATGCGAGCTTAGTCAGGACCACGTAGCCCAGCGCAGCAATCACCAGAGTCCAGATAAATAAAGAAGGAATGCCCAGTAGCTCACCAGCGCCAAAAAACGCGGTAAAGGTTTGATCTATGATTGGCACAGACTCCAGATTAGTCAGCTGGCGCGATAAGCCGGTGATCACACCCATAGTTCCTAATGTGATCAATAATGAGGACACCTGTAACCGTTCGATCAGCAGGCCATTGATCAGGCCAACTATCAGACCCACACTGAGTGCACCTAATACCGCCAGCGGGATCCCCACATGTTGCAGCAATAATGCCCCGACCAGCGCCGATAATGCCACCACAGAGCCAATCGACAGATCGATGTGGCCCACTGCCAGCGCAAAAGTCAGTCCTACCGCCATGACGGTAATGGGCGCAGTCTGGCGCACAATATTCATAAAATTGGTCAGGCTAAAAAAGCCCGTATCATGCAGTGCGACTGCAAAAATCAGCATCACTGCAAGGAATATATAGTAGATAAAAAACTCTCGTTTCACTGCCAGCAACTTGAGTTGCTGCAAAGGTAGTTGATTAACGCTCATGGTATTCCTTATTGTTTTAACGCTAAATTCAGGAGTCTGGGCAAGGGCGACTGGAACGCGCGCTGCCAGATCTCAGCAATATTGTCTCGTTTAACAGTATCAAACGGCACCAGGGTAAAATGTGGTGCCGGCAAGCCCAGCGTTGAGGCTGCGCCCAGCCGGGCCATGGTTTGCCCAATATCAAAAGGTCTGTCTGAAATCGTGCCATAGACGTTGCCACCCATCGCCATATCCAGTAGATTGTTGACACCCAGATCATGGGTGATCACTTTAATATCACGCCGACCCAATGAGCGTAGCGCTTCAACCACGCCTTCTGCCGCAGCATCCCAGGAAACATAAATGGCCTCCAGCTCGGGGTGCTGTAATACCATGGCTGCTGCCACATTGCTGGTCTCGTGCTCTTTGATAAAACCCTTTTCGATAATGACGTTGAGTTCAGGATAGGCTTTTAGCCCTTTGCGGTAAGCATTGTCACGATTATTGGTGATAAAATAGCTGGCGTCATGGTAGATCATGCCAACCTTACCTGTGTTATCCAGCGCCTTCGCTGTCAGATCGGCCGCCGCCTTACCCATGCCAAACATGTCATCGGTCACAATACCAACAAAGTCTTTACCCTGTTCAAAGCCGGGAATGGGGTTACTGAGCAACACCAGTTTAGCGCCCCGTTCTATTGCTTTGGCATAACTTTGCCTGGTGCTGACACCGTCAACACTCAGCGACAAAATGATATCGGGGTTCAATGCCGCAATGTTCTCCAGATCCGCCACTTGTTTAGCGGGATCGAACTGAGCGTCGGTTGCTGCCACCACTTTAATGCCTAACTTTTCAAATTCGTCACGTGCCCCACGTGATACCGCAGCAACCCAGGGACTGGCGCCGTGCCAGACCAGCGCAGCAGTCAAACCTTTTGATTTAATCGCCTCACTTTGCTGCTTGGTCAGGTGGATATCACTGGATTTTGCGGCTTTGCTCCAGTCGATACTTTGTGCCGCCCAGCTCATCGACGTTGCACAGAGCGCAGCAGCGGCAAATATCCCGCTCAGCCACGCCCGACGGCGATGACCCTTCATCTGAGTTCCTGTAGACATAGGTAGATCCTGCTGTTGATTTATTAAAATTCGCACTTGCGAGTACCCTAGCCGCCACTTTTATACTGGCATTTAGGATCAGTTTTGTTGTATTTATAGTCATATTCAGCCAACAAAGGATTTATGTCAATTAGTTTGACTAATTATTTTTTATTCGGTTTAGTCTCATGATCGAGTAAGATGATCGGCTTAGTTCAGGGATAATGTGTTGTGTAAGCAGGTACATACGGCACATTGACTGGGGTGATATCATCATAAAGCCCCCAATTCAGATTCAAATAGTAAGGCGAACACATTGAAAGGCTCCAACGCAAAACAGAATAAATCAATAAATTTGCGTCTTGTACTCTCTCAGATTGTCACGCAGGGGCCAATCTCCCGTGTTGAGATTGCCCGCAATACCCAGCTGACCAAACAGACCATTACCAATATGGTCGAAGAACTGCTGAGCGTTCAGCTGGTGGAAGAAACGGGTATCAAGAAATCCGAAGGTGCGGGCAAACCGTCAAAAATGCTGGTGCTAAATAAAAAGGCCGCCTATACGCTGGCAGTGCGTATTGTCGACCATGAGCTGGAGGTTGGCTTATTTTACCTCAATGGCGAACTGCTCAACCGCTTGCATACCCGGCTAGATACCAGTGATGTTTTACTCGATAAAACCCAATACCTGATAGACACCTTGCTAACCGTCGCTAACCTGAGTGTCTCTCAGGTGCTGGGTTGCGGCTTGTCAGTCCAATTGAGCCACCTCAAAGGGGTCGAGATTTTTGCCCATAACCGTCAGCTGCAGCAACAACTGGCAGATACTCTGGGCGTGCCCGTTGCACTGGAAACCACGGCATCCGCCTGCGCCAGTTATCAAATGCTGTTTGGTGAAGCGCGGCTGCTGGACAGCTTTGTCTATGTGCACCTGGGAAATCAGGTGGAATCGGCGGTGGTATATGACCGACGGATCTTGCTCGGTCAGAATGGTCTGACCGGAGCTCTGGGCGAGCTATTCGTTACCCCCGAAACCGACGATGACACCGCAGAGCTGGGACGACTCAACGACTTTGCATCGCTCAGTGTACTTAAACACAGTCTGGGGCGCCCGGGTTGCAGCACAGAAGAGCTGCATCACCAGTTGCAGGAGCACCCGGTGATCGCGCGCTGGCTTGAGCAGGCTGCCGAGCCGATGCGGATCGCCATTCATAGCATCGAGTCCCTGCTGAATACCCAGACCATCATTTTAGGGGGAGATATTAATGACTGGCTGCTGGATAAGCTGACCTCTGAACTACGTCCATTTATTCCATCAATAGCCCAGTTTGGCGAGCGCCAGGTCGTGCGGCTGGTCAAAACCCCCGACGTTGCCAATATCGCCCTCAAGGGCATTGCAACCTTGCCACTGCACAGTGCACTCAGTGCAAAGAACATGCAGACCTTATACTTACCGGCCCTTAACCAGCCCAGTGAGCTTCAGGAACTGGTTTATTAACTTTGTGGGGCAAGTGTCGCAATCGGCACGTCCGGGTCTTGCCCCCATTCGCTCCAGGAAGCATCATAAACAGATAGAGGGGAATACCCGCATTCATCGGCAATCATGGCCAGAATACAGGCGGTGATCCCGGACCCACAACTAAACTGCAAGGCCTGACTGGTGACACCCGCTTCGCTCAGTAGTGCCCGCAACTGCGCCTTAGGCTTTAGCAACCCACTGCTATCCAGTACACTGGCATAATGGACATTGGCACTGCCTGGAATATGCCCGCTACGCATCCCCGCTCTGGGCTCACTTTCCTGACCGCTAAATCTTGCCGGGCTGCGGGCATCCAGTAATAAAACCCTGGGGTCGTCTATTGCTGCTAACACCGCCGCTTTATCGATAAAATAGCCATACTGAGGTTGGGCAACAAAATCGCCGGACTCACTCGTATGCGTATACTCAGGTGCAAGTGGCAAGCCCAGCTCCAGCCATTTGACCAGCCCCCCATCCAACACGTAAACCTGCTCAAACCCCATGGCCTTAAACATCCACCAGGCACGGGCCGCGCTGAACAAGCCAAAGTTATCATAAACAATCACGGTATCCCGCTGGTTGATCCCCAGTCGTCTTGCCGCTTGCTGAAATTGTTCGGCACTGCACATCGTGCTGGGAAATCTGCCATCAGGATCACTAAACGTCTGACCAATATTAAATCGTTTTGCGCCAGCAATGATCCCCGGTGGATGATAGACGCCCTGCGTGCCGACTTTAAGCATGCCGCAATCCAGCACCACTGCGTGATTGAGGTTGCTCAGTAACCAGTGACAACTTTTAATGTTTTTCATAATATTAACTTTTGCTGAAATTGAGGTACAGAGATGATTTTGTTCATAAGCTTTGGTTATACTAGGATGCTTTAGTGCCCAAAACAAGAAAATCCATGTCCGTAACAGCCATAGATCCTCACCAAGTGAGTGGCCCCATCTTAGTGGTTCTGCCCCGCTATATTGGCGATGCCATCAATACCTTGCCAGCCATCGCGCTGCTCAATGAATTGTATCCGGGAAAAAAGATCTATCTGCTGGTGCGCCCTTATATGCGCGAAGTACTCGAAAGAGCGCACGGATATGACTTTGAATTGCTTGATGATACAAGGCACCAAGCAGATAAGCGAGTCAGCCTGTTTGGCTTTGCCAGAACGCTCAGGGCTTTTCGCTGCTCCATGGCAGTACTGTTTCGCGGCTCACTCACCGATGCCGTCCTCTGTAAACTGGCCAGGATCCGCTACGTAGCCGGATATGCCCAGAACGGCCGCACCCCGCTGTTGTCACATCCGCTCAAGGTTAATCAATGCCACCACTATATTTTTCGCTATTGCCGTCTGGTGAACGACGTTCATGGCAAGCCGTTCGCTCAGTTTGCCTTACCCCGACTCAAAGCAAACACACGTTCGCTCACACAGACTAAGTCACGCACGACCGGTGTTTATATTGGTGGTAAAAACAAAGGCTCCCGCCATTACCCTGCCAAGTTGGCGGCGCAGGCACTATTAAAAATACATCAGCAAAGCAGCACCCTGTTTTATTTGCTTGGGGATCCATCCGAGCAGCAAGATATGGAAGAACTCAAACAACTGTTGGATGCTGAGGGGGTTCAGGCCACCAACCTGGCAGGCAAAACATCTTTGGGTGAATTAGTCGACACCATTGCCGCCATGGATGTCATGATCACCATAGATTCCGGCCCGATGCATATCGCAGCTGCATGCCAGGTGCCAACGCTGGCATTGTCTGGTCTGGGCACGTCGCCCTTTTCACTGGTCGCGCCTTTAACACCGCTGTGCCACAACATCACAAGCCAGTCAAAGAGTCTGAGGGAATCTGAAATTATTTGTGCCATTGAGCCACAATATCTTGCGGAGCAATACAACCTGTTACTCAAGTGACCCCCATGACACCAGATATCCCTCACTCAATTTGTAGCACTTAATCAGACAGTACTTTTCTCACTACTGTCTTTGTGCTTGTCTGCCAGATAGATAGCCGCTACTATCCTGTTTGTAGAAAAGGAAATAACTGGAATAGACACATGTCAATTAATAAGCGCGCGCTGCTCCCAAAGCATTGTCCGAACCTTATCCGAATGGGAAACCAATTCGACGGGGGCTATATTGTCCCTAAAACCTATATTAGAGACACTGACGTCTTGCTCTCATTAGGAATCAATGATGACTGGCGGTTTGACAAGGAGTTCCAGGCACTCAACCCAGACTGTCGGGTCGTCGGCGTGGATTATACCGTCGGGCTTAACTTTATTGTTCGAAAAACCCTGCAAAATAGCATCAAATCTCTGCTCAATACCCTGCTGTTTCGCCATGATAAGCGCCAAAAATACTGGACACGTTTATTAAACTGCGTGTTCTTTTACAGTTTCTTCCGTGGCAAAAACAGCCATTTACAACGCCGTGTCAGCAAGACTTCAGGCCAGCTGGATATCAGCCTGGATGAGTTAATCATGAAGCACTGTGGAGATACAAAAGACACCGTTTTCCTGAAGATGGATATTGAAGGGGCTGAGTATCAGGTGATTGATGACCTGTGTAAGCATGCCGACCGGATCAATGTGGTTGCTGCCGAGTTTCATCATCTGGATACAAAAACGACGCAGTTCAATGATTTTATTACAGCGATGTCTGAGTATTTCCATGTCGTACATATTCATGGTAACAACTACGGCAAATACATCGATGCGATTGATTTTCCTGAGACGGTGGAAATCACCTTTATCAATAAAAGTCTGATGTCAGATCCAGCGCCTTCTCAACACAGCTACCCGGTAGAGGGGCTGGACTTCCCAAACAACCCGAAAAAACCGGATTATAATATTGCCTTTGAATAAAAAATCAAAAAGCTCAACAATAACTTATAATATTATTGTTGAGCTAATATTATCTACTTTGAAGTACTCAGGTTTAGCGCACTTCCAAATTTACTTCAAAACCATCAAAATCATATGCATCGTTGTCCGTAGCCAGGCCAGTCCAGCCACCACCATACGAAGCCCAAGGTGTGTAAGTCGCATTACCCACTTCACGACCTCCACGGTCAGATACTCTCAGACCGATACGAAAATCACTGAATGAGTGGCTACCACTCCAGGTACGCGTTTCGATTCGAATACGGAATGCATCCGGGTCAAACCGGTCAGTATCAAATGCCATGCCTGACCAACCGCCACCTTCACTCGCCCAGGGCGTATATTGCCAGTAACCAAAATCTCCACGGCCACCGCGGTCTGCAGCCTGAATAGCAATACGGAAATCTCGATCCGAGGGAAGATGATTCAGTATGGAAAGGTGAAGTTTTAACGCATCAGGATCATAGGCGTCTCTGTCAACTGCCCACTCAGATTGTACATTTGAACCAGCAGATAAGTATTTAGTATATTCAACCCTGCCCGGATCTCTGCCAGCGTCATCCAATGCCTGTAAACCAATTCTAAAATTATATTTTGAGCCGTTGCTTACAGTCACAAATTCTTCAGCAGGTTGTGCTGTGGCAGTCATTGCAAATCCACATCCAATCAACAAAGACACAGCTACTTTTTTAAGATTCATATTAATATCCTTTTATTTCGTTAAGGCACTAAATAGTGCAGGCCAACTCTACAAATCAAAATTTACAAAGTAAAGGCAATTTTAAAACAAAAATAAAACATATAAAAACAAATAAAAAAACAATGAAAATTGAAATAATAACCAAAATAAAATAATAAAAATAAAAGAGTAAAAATCAGAAACAAGCTCCCCTCTATTATTCCAAAAACCGTCATTTTCGGCTTAATTCATTGCTTCAAACAAAATTTAAAAGTCAGTTTAAACGTCGAAACAAAGATGGAGAAAGATTCAGTGTAAAAACTAAAATCCACAACACACTCATGGCATACAGTTCTTAAGTGGATGATGAACACCTTTTATCTACGCTGTGCGCGTTGTAACAACGAAGTAAGACAGGGTTTGGCATAGCACTTTTAGCGCTATTTTACGGATACCCCAGATTCTGGTAAGCACAAAGAGAGGTACACTCAGATCTTAATCACCTCACCACGCAGTGGCGCTAGCCTGGCCAGGATCTGGTTTTGCGTGGTGTGGGCAATGCCCGCTTCGGTCATAGCGTTGATCAACAACTCAACCACACGGTTAAAGTCGGCTTCAGTGATCTGCATGCCAGTGTGGATCTGTACCATAGAGTCACCCTGATAGTCGCAGGGTCCGTCGAGGGTATCGCACAGGTGGGTGATAAAGCCCTGACGGAAGTGACTCACATTGGCTTTGGCAAAATAAGGTAAAATGGCTTTATCACGGCCTATCTGATTAATAAACAAATCCACCAGACGTTCCAGTCCGGCCTGGCCGCCTATCTGTTGATACAAAGTGGGCTGGCTGGCGGACTGACAGCCACTGAATCCTATGCTGGCCAACAATAAAATCAGGCCATATAACGGGCGACTGGCATTGCGTGTTAGTCTCTTCACCCCCGCGCTCCCTTAAAAATAACCTGTAACAGACACATACCAGCCTGTTTGATCCGGCTGACCGGCAATACTGCCCAGATCCAGCCAGGCTGCAGTGATATTGACCTGCTTATTGATAAACCAGGCCACAAATACATCCTGCCACGGTTGTTCGCCCAATCCAAGATTGTCGGGCTTTTCACGATATTCGTAGCCCAAAGCCAGGCTCTGACTAAGAAAAATGGCCGTACTGGCTTCAAGATAAATGCGTTCGCTACCCTGCTGACCCCCATAGCCCAGCAGACCTAACTGATTGGCCTCGGTATGGCGCGCCGTGATATTCCAAAATGCATTGAAGCCGCCAAGGGCCCCCAGATGCAACTTGCTGGCAGCAAAGTAGATATCGGTGCCGCTGCCATCTTCAGCGCCCAGTAAATTGGCAACGGCATCGTCCTTGAGTGACTTATGCTGTAAGCCAAAACTCAGCTGTGGCCAGACACTGTAAACAATATCCCCATAAAGGCGCACTTTAACGCCGCTTACCGACTGTTCAATATCGGTATTGAGTGCCGGTACGGCAAAGGTTTGTTCGGCATAACTCAGCTCAACACGGTCAAACAGGTTGGCCTGAATACCACACACATCGAGGCGATAATCATCGACGCTGGCGCGACTACAAAAGCCACCAAGACTCCACTGCGCTTCGCTGGCATAGCCCGCCAGTTGCGCCCAGGGCACGATGCCCCCACCCGCACTCCCTTCAACCTGAGACACGCCGGGAGTGGCGAGTAACTTACCTGATCCGGCTATGCCTGATGTACTGATACACAAGGCACAGCAGGTTAAAGCGAGTCGCCACATGTTAGCCCGCTTCATGGTACTGGCCAAGCCATTGAGTCAGTAATTCCGCCTTCAACGGCTTACTCAGGTAATAACCCTGGGCGTAATCGCAACCCATTTCTTTGAGCAGTTCCAGTGAGGCTTTATCTTCAACGCCTTCGGCCACTACAGAGAAACCGAGCTGATGGCCCAGACTGATGGTGGAGCGTACAATGCATTGATCCTGATGAGTTTCAGCGAGTTTGAGAATAAACACTTTATCCAGCTTAAGCTCATCTATGGGCAGCATTTTTAACCGCCCCAGTGAAGTTTGTCCTACCCCGTAATCGTCCAGAGATATATGTACCCCAATTTCTTTGAGCACTTTTAGCGCGGCGATGCCTTTTTCTTCATTTTCGATCATGTCCCGCTCTGTCAGCTCTATGGTGATCAGCGAAGGGGAAATCTGGTAGCGGTCTAACATAGCCTCCAGATGCGGCACAAAGTCGGGATCGGCAATATCCTGGGCCGACACATTGATAGCCGCTTTCATGGTGATCCCCTGCTCTACCCAGTTGGCTACCTGTGCCACCACGGTTTTGAGTACCCATTGAGTCAGTTCGACAATCAGGCCAGACTGCTCCGCCAGATCAATAAAAAATTCGGGCGACACCCATTCTCCGCTACGCCGCTGCCAGCGGATCAGCGACTCAACCTTATCGACCTGTTGGCTGTGCATGTTCAGTTTAGGCTGATAAGTCATAAACAGCTGGCCATCATCACTTTGCAACGCGGCCTTGAGTTCATCAATGATCAGCAAACGCTCCAGATACGCTTCATCTTCACCAGTCTGATAGAAGTAAACTGAGTTATTGCCCTGCTGTGCAGCATTATCGGCCGCGATCAGTGCCCGCCTCACGAGATCTTCCGGATCGTCGGCCTGCTCAGGGTAGTGCACCACCCCAACGCTAAAACGCAGATTGATCTCCAGTTTTTGCACCTGATAAGGCTGGTTAAGCGCACTCAGAAATCCAGAGACACAGCCCTCCATGGAGCTGTCTTCTTTGGCTGCCAGCACCGTTAAAAACTCATCGCCACCCAGGCGGGCATTCAGCCCTTCAAAACTGGCACCTATCTGTTCGATGCGCTGTGCGACGGCCTGAATACAACTGTCTCCTACGCGAGGTCCCAGTTTATCGTTAATGTGTCTGAGGCCTTTAATATCGACCACCAGCAGGTAATACACCCGGCCATCTTGCAACAAGCGAGTGAGTTTCTCCATCGCCGCTGCCCGGTTATAAAAGCGGGTCAGACCATCGTGGCTGGCCTGATAGCGAATTTGCTTTTCCCGTGCCTGGATATCGTCACCCATTTCATGAAAGGCATCTACCAGCTGGCAGATCTCTTTGGTAGGTCGAGACTCGTGTACGGTTGCCTCATAATCACCCAGTGCAAAACGGCGTGCCATCACCGTCAGCTGTTGCAAAGGGGTGGCCAGGTTGCGGGCCAAAAAGCCACTGGCAACAAATCCAAACAACATGGTCAGGCACGACGACAAAATAATGCTCAGCACCAGCTGATCAAATGCTTGATAGTCTTTGGTCATATCGGCACTCAACACCAGGCTGACTGGCGAAGAACTGAGCGCAGGCAATGCAACTTCTGCATTGATATATACCGGGAACTCACTCAGCCAGCGCGTTATTTTTTGTTCGTGCAGATAAGCAAACAGGTCATGAGACTCGGGCAGACGCAAAGAGCTGGCCTTAATCTGTTCACCATGACCGATAAAGCTCATTTCCATGCCGGTCAGTTCACGTAGCTGGCCGGCAACTTCTTTATCAACGGCAAAACCGACAATTGCAAAGGCAATGGTACGTGGTGCCTTCACGGGCAAAATAATGGCCTGATAGAGTTGCTTGTCGAGGCTGACAAAAGCCGATTGTTCGGTGTGGTTTAATAGCTCTCTGAGCAGCGGGCGTAAGTCTTCGGCCAGCTCAATTTCGGCCTGATTGGCGGAGATCAGCTGACCGCGCACGTCGAGCAACAACATCAGATCGGCATCGATGCGTTGGCTGTGATTAAACAACACACTTTCAATGGTGGGGGCATCCCGGGTTGCAACGGCCTGTTTAAACCCAAAATCCTGTGTCAGTACCGTGGCTGCAGTGACCAGCAAGCGTTCTTTGGCACTGAGATATTGCTGATAGACATTTTGTGCCGTCTGAATATCCTGCTGTACCTTGCGCTCATTAAACTGGCTGGTAGACCACCAAAAGCTGGCCAAACTGGCTACGGCTGTTAGCAGCACTAACCCGACGCACAATGCAATAATGCGATTTTTAAAACTAGTGCCCATGATGCTCCTTAAACATCTCCGAGAATGTGTTTCTGGGTGCCGGTGCCTGTATTTCTATAGTAGCAGACCCGGATTGTTGTAATTGTGTCACCGTCACTATCCTGCGCGTGTCGATTTCCTGACTTTGTAGGGCATGCCAGATTGCCACTTGCTTTGCGTAAGCGGGTATCTCTACAATGCCCTGCTGATTACTGATAAGCACATCTTTTGATTGAGAAACATAGATATAACCCACCATCGAATCATGAATATTACATCCTAGAACAACGACGCCGGGTTGTTCAAATCGTATCGGTTGAATGGGTGTACCTGCATACAATTTTAGCTCGAAACGCTTTGTATCGGAGAAGGAATAAACATGATGACGAATATCATCGCTGTTAGGAAAGCTCACCGCCTGGCCCTGCGTAATGGCGAGTAATCTGGGCTGAAACTGTTTATTAACCTGATCCATAATGGCGATGCCGGACGTCGGCTGCACATGCACTGGCACAGTCACTTCCACAACGACATCAGCCAATGGGGTGCCGTGTTGATCCACAAACTGAAGGGGGTAACCGTTACCGGACCCGTACGAAGAACTTACAAACCCCCAGAGCAATATCACACAGAAATAGCTGACAGCACGTCTGAACTGAGTCAGACGGCAAAGTGTGATCCTTACCGGGTTATGCCCGCAGAGCGCCATGGTTGTGTGCCTGAGTTTCATGCATACCCTTAAGTAAAAGTGACCCTGAAAAGAAAAGCAAGGACTAACCGAAAATGACAGCGTCGGGATAAAACTCAAGACCATAAAAAAGCGGCAGTCCGCCGCTTTTTTATTACTCAGCCAGTGCCACTCAGGCGTTGATCAGGCCATACTCTTTATCCAGCACGGCAATCACTTCGTCACGCGGATTTTGAGGAATGGCTAACTGCTTACCGACGATTTTACTGGCAATGCCCACATAAGTATCAGACACCGACATCATCACCTGCTCTGGTAATTTGTAGCTGGTTGCCAGCTGCTCACGCTCATTCATGCGATCTTTGTTCAGCAAGACGTCGCTGTCGGGCACATTGTTGATCAACAGCTGGCGGAAACCTTCTTTCGAGTTCTCCACGATTTTGCCGTCCCGGTAGGCCGGGCCATCCCAGATCCGCGATGAATCAGGCGTGCCCACTTCATCAATATAGATCAGGCGCTCTGTGCCATCTTTGTCTTCGACATAACCAAATTCAAATTTGGTATCAACAAAGATCTGGTCCAGCTGAGCCAGCTCCTGAGAGATCAAAGCAAAGCCTTCGCTCAGTAGCTGCTCATAACGTGCTACATCGGCTTCGGATTTAAAGTTAAATGCATCCAGATTATCCGTGATATTGCGGCGGGTGATGTTCACATCATCCACTTCAGGCACATCTGCTAAACCACGAATGATCCCTTTGGTTGACGGGGTGATCAATACTTCATCCAGCTTCTGATGCGCGTTGAGGCCTTCGGGCAGATTGATCCCACAGAACTCGCGCACGCCTTTGCTGTAATCGCGCCACATGCTGCCAGTAATGTACTGACGGGCAATGGCTTCCACCCGCACAGTACTGGCTTTACGTACAATCCACACGTAAGGATGTGGAATATCCACGATGTGGTTGCCGGCCAGGCCGGCTTCATCGAACAATTTAAACCAATGGGCGGCCACACTGTTCAGTGCGATACCTTTACCCGGCACACCATTGAGGCCATTTTCGCCCTGCCAGATGCAATCAAATGCGGAGATGCGATCCGAGATCACCATGATCGCCAGCTCAGTCCCGACCGGGACGTCATAGCCTTTTTCTTCGATCAAGCGGGCGCTGTCCTGGTCGGTTAACCAATAAACTGAACGTACTTTACCACTGTGCACAGCACCTTTGGTGCGAATGGGTAGATCGTCATTGACGTCTAGAACTTTGTAGCTACTCATTGTATCTCCATAGAGAACGGCTGCGTCTTGCTAAAGGACGCAAAATACAGAGGGGGTTAGAGCGGTGTATGATAGTCGAGCAGCCGCTAAATCACAATTGCTTTACCGCACTGATCGGCGATATGCCGCAGGCAGGTTTAGCTTGGGGCACAAGTATTTTATGATGCGGGCGTGATCCGCCATTGATGTGAGACTATGCTAGAAATTAACGACCTGATATTTCGCTGGCCCGGCCAGACAGATGCCACACTCAACATACCCAAACTGGAAGTTGCTCCCGGTGAGCGGGTATTTTTACATGGCCCAAGCGGCAGCGGTAAATCAACCCTGTTGGGGCTTTTGAGCGGCGTAAACAAACCCGAGTCTGGCTGCATCCGCCTGCTTGACAGCGATCTGGCACAGCTTAGCGATGCCGCCAGAGACAAATTCCGGGCCGATCACATTGGTACTATATTCCAGAACTTTAACTTGCTGCCCTATCTAAGCCCGGTAGAAAACGTCATGCTGGGTTGTCACTTCTCCCGCAGTCGCAGTGAACGCATTAAAGCATCAGGTAAAACACTGATCCAGCAGGCCGAACAGCTGTTACAGGAGCTTGGCCTGGATACCAGCATTATGGCGCGTTCTGTAGCTCAGCTGAGTATTGGTCAGCAACAGCGGGTTGCCGCAGCCCGGGCCTTTATTGGTCAGCCGGAGTTGATCATTGCCGATGAGCCGACCTCTGCACTGGATGCTGATAACCGTAACGCCTTTATCGAACTGTTGTTCAAAGAAGCCAGCCAATATGGCGCAACCATTTTATTCGTCAGCCATGACAGTAGCCTGGCCGCTATGTTTGATAAACATCTGAGCCTGACCGACATTAACGAGGTAGCTCAATGCAGTTGATCACGTTAGCAACCAAAAGTATGTTCAATCGCAAGGCCAGTGTGCTGCTGACCTTGTTTACCATAGCCATCAGTGTGATGCTACTGCTGACCATTGAGCGGGTACGCCAGGAAGCCAAAAGCAGTTTCAGCAATACCGTGTCGGGCACCGATCTGATCGTCGGCGCACGCAGCGGTGATATTCAGCTTTTGCTTTCCAGCGTATTTCGCATCGGTCATGCCAACAACAGCGTCAGCTGGGACAGCTATCAGGATATCAAGGCGCAACGCGGTGTAAACTGGGCCATCCCCATCAGCTTAGGCGACAGCCACAAGGGCCATGCGGTGCTGGGTACCGACAGCACCTACTTTGCACACTTTCGCTATGGCAAAAAGCAACCACTGGCCTTTGCCGCGGGTCGCGCGTTTGTCAATGCACAGGAAGTCGTACTGGGCAGCGAGGTCGCCCAAACAATGCATTACCAGCTTGGCCAGCAAATCGTGATCTCACACGGTATGGGCAATACCAGCTTCCACCATCATGACGAAAACCCGATGACCATAGTGGGGATCCTGGCGCCAACCGGCACGCCGGTGGATAAAACCGTGCATGTGCCACTGGCAGCCATCGAGGCCATGCATAACCAGCCTAAATCAGCGCCGCGCATGATAGGTAAACCAAAACTGTCAGCTGAGCAAGATGATGCGCATGAACACAATCACAGTCATGACCACGGCCATGCTGATGAGCACAAGCACAATGACAGCCATGACCACGACCATGCAGATGAGCATGACCACGGTCATGACAAGCCCGACACCATCGCAGTTGCTGTGCCGGCACCCGCAGACCTGCATGGTGACTTGATTGGCGAGCCAAAACAGATCACGGCATTTTTAATGGGGCTGGACTCGCCACTGTACACCTTGCAGATCCGCCGTAATATCAACCATTACAAAGCCGAGCCACTACTTGCGATTATGCCCGGTGTCACGCTGCGTGAGCTGTGGCGCATGCTGGGCCTGGTAGAAAAAATCCTGTTGCTGTTCTCAGGCGTTGTGGTGCTGATCAGTCTTTTGGGTATGCTCACAACCTTACTGGCCACGCTCAATCAGCGCCGCCGTGAGTTGGCCATTCTGCGCTCTGTGGGCGCGCGACCACGGCATATTTTTACCCTGATGAGCAGTGAAGCCATTTTAATTACAGCTGCGGGTTGCGCACTGGGTATTGCCCTGTTTTACGCGCTTATCGCTCTAGCGCAGGGCACACTGCAAAGTCAGTTTGGGATCAGCCTGAGCATTTCACTGCTCAGTCACTATGAACTGATGTTGATCGGCGTTATCATGGCGGCCGGTACTTTGATGGGCATATTGCCTGCAACCCGGGCCTATTTCTATTCGCTCAGCGATGGCATGAGCATTAAGCTATAAGAGGTTTTGAATGACACCATTACGCACTTTTTTCTGGCTATGTACTGCGCTATTGCTCTTTTCAGTACAAGTGCAGGCTGAGCCCCCTAAAGAGATTTTCTGGGAAGATCTGATCCCTCAGGGCCATGTTCAGCTCAGCAATCAGGACGCCGCAGCCAGTCATGATGGCGACCAGCAAAACTGGGTGCAGCCGGACTTGGATGCACCGGTGGTCAAAAGCCTGGATGGTAAGCAAGTGAGTTTACCCGGATTTGTGGTACCACTGGAAGGCGACAGCGAAGTGATCACGGAATTTCTGCTGGTCCCTTACTTTGGTGCCTGTATTCACGTGCCCCCCCCACCACCCAATCAAATTGTCCATGTTAAAATCAAGAACGGTGTGCCCATCGACAGCCTGTATGATGCCATTACTGTCACGGGGACTATGAAAGTTGCAACCTGGAAAGGTGACCTCGCACAAACCGGTTATCAAATGGACGCGGTTGGCGTCGCACCGTTTGAATTATAAACACCGGGTGATTTATCTGAATGTGGCTCAGGGGTGAGCCACATGGCACTTATACGACAGGCCTTAGCACAGGCAGCTTCTGAAATGGTAAGTATCACAGAAAACGGCTGCTGTATTACAGGCATCCCGTTCGGTATAGCGCACGCCACCCGCAACCTGTGGCGTCTGCGCCCCGTCCAGAGCACGAGACTGGCAATCTAACTGCTTTATCGATTTTTTATTTAACTGTAGTTTCATGGTTTATTTCCTTATTGTTGTTTGAAATATGTGCCTTTAGCACCTCACTACAGTTGCATACATTTCGACCAAATGCAAAGCTACACATCGGCCAGCTGCTGGCAAAAAATGCGCATCAAGGCCGGGTCTTCCTGCATCAGTGTTTTCAGTTTTTCGGCCGGGATCCACATGACTTCGCAGGGGGTTTCGGCCAGATAATCCAGCGCCGAAATGCCTGTCAGTAAGGCGGTTATTCCCAGTGCCTCGCCCGGCCCCCTGACGACAACCTGGCTGTGGCCATGCGCGCCTGCAGCCACTTCCCGCACACTGCCCCGGTACACCACCCCCAATTTATTCAGCGACTTACCCTGGCGGATCAACACCTGTCCCGCATCATATATACCGCGCTCCTGACAGGCACTGATTTGTTCTCGGGTTGATTGTGTGGCGCCATGTAACCAGGGTATCTGCTGGTCCAGCTGTGCCGCTTCCGTCTGACGAAAAATCGAGGCTTTTTGTAATGCGGCCATGCGCTTTTCAACATCTTCCAGTAAGCGGCCGGCTTCGGGTTTATCGAGCACCGCCAGCTTCAGTTGCTCGTTGATCACCGCACGCTCACGGTTTAGCAGCAATCGGGTAGCCGCCTGTGATTGCAATGCCTGAACGATATCCGGAAACGTCTCCTGAAGTTCATTGATGCGCGCTATGGTCTGAGTGATGTTGTCCTGCACCTGCTGACGAACCTGGCCTGCTATCTGCGCGTTTGGCGACAACGTATCGATATGACTTTCCAGTGCCTCCTGAGCCTGAATAAACCCCCGTGCCACATCGTAACCCACGACCAGACGTTCAAAATACAACCTCAGCAGTGCCCGCTCCAGCCAGGCGATACCGCGCAGTCGCTCCAGCCAGCCGGGCACCTGCCAGGTCGCAAACAGGGTATCACGCTGCCCGATACAGGGGCTGCCATCCAGTGCCTGCTCCACAGCTTCAACCAGCAAGTTGGTTGCCCGTTTACCCAGCGTGCCTTGTTCAAACTGCGTCCAGTAATGTTTGCGCTCGGTTTCAAGCAGGCGGCGTAAAAAAGCGGTATTGAGGTCATCTTTGTCTATCGGTGTTGCCGTGTCTGACTGTGCCATTGCTCCCAGTTTGACCTGGGCTTTCACCTGCTGCCAGTCAGCACCGCGTAAAAACGGGCTGTCCATCATGGTTGGCAACAGGGTTTGCAGGGTATTGGCCACCTGCTGATTGGCTTTGTCGACGGTAGCCTGTTTGGCCGGGGGCAGGCTATCTAGACGCAGAAACTTCAGCAACATGCCCATGGTGCCCCCGTTAATTAATATCGTTAGTACCACAATGCCGGCACACAAAAACAGCATGCGATCGCTGATCTCCTTGGGGATCGCCTCGCTTGCAGCCACCGTCAATGCCAGCGCCAACGAGACCGCCCCGCGCAGGCCGCCCCAGCACAACACGCTGGCTTTCTCAAATGTAATGCCAACGCCTATGCGGCTCAGCAGCGGGGTAAATACAGTGATAGAAGTGGCCCGGATCAGCATGATCCCCACATACAGAATGCCCAGCGTCTGCCACGCCTGAAGATCGTCCAGTGGCACCCGAATGGCCACCAGGATCCCCACTAACAGGAAAATACAAGTATTGGCAATATGCGCCATCATTTCCCAGAAGTGGTGTAAAAACCCGGCGACCTCCGGGCTTATGCGAGTGCGCCCGACACTCGCCAGCACCAGCGCCAGGGTCACCACAGCTACCACCCCGGACACATGAAACGACTCGGAAATGAAAAAAGCCGAATACGCCGCCGCAATGGTGAGGGTGATCTCTATCATGGGATCGTTAAATACCCGATCGATCCACATAATACACAACCCACCCAGTACCAGGCCTATCGCCAGCCCCACCAGCACGACCCCGGCAAACTGGCCAACCGCCTGTACAGGTGAGGCCATCATGGCTCCTTCCCCTGCACTGCTGGCCAGTACCCAGACATAAAACAAACTGAAAAACACAATGGCGGTACCATCGTTAAGCAAAGACTCGCCCTCAATCAGGGTTTCGAGGCGCTTACGCGAACTGACTTCCTTCAGCAAGGCCACCACGGCCACCGGATCGGTGGCACTGATCAGGGCACCAAACATCAGGCACATGGCCCAGCTCCACTGCCAGTGTTCAGGTACGCTCAAATGCAGTAACTCGGCCGTCAGCCAGATGGCCAGCATCAGACCTGGCACCGCCAGAATGGCGATTTGAGTAAACATGCGCCGGAATAAATGCACTTCCATAGCAAAGGCACTTTCAAAGATCAGGGTCGGTAAAAACAGGAAGAGGAACAGGTGTGGATCGATGTCGGCCACCAGCGTCAGGGTATCGCCCACCACCTGTATGTCGCCGCCAAAAACCTCACCCCGCTGCGCCAGGCCAATGCAGATCCCTATCACCAGCAATGCCACAGTGTAAGGGATCTGGGTATTTTTCAGGGCATGACGGGTCAGTGCACCAATAAACAGGGCCAGGATCAAAAATACCAGGACCAGAATGCCAGATTCAAACTGCATACCAGCCACCTTAATCGCCGCGCTCACAATGGAGTAAGCTTAGTTCAACCAGGCTGGCCCTGTTAGTTTATGGATAAAAAACTCAGCGCTCGGCTTTGCCCGGATAATATATGGTTACCGGCTGCGAGTAATTCGGCACATCATCATAGCTAAACACCGCGTAATACTTAGCAATATCCGGCGTGCCGAAGTTGTCCAACGTATAGTTATCCCGTCCCCCGTAAAGCTTCACCCCATCAAAGGGCGAGCGCGGCGGATGGAAACGGTTGCGCACCACAAAAAAGCCTACCAGATCTTCGTCTTCTTCATTTTCCCAGGTCAGCTTGACCACGCCGTTTTCGACCTGGGTTTGCAGATTATGGGGTGCCGCCACCGGATGTTTGCGGCGCTCGATATAATCAATCTTCAGCTGTGCTGGCTGCTGATCCTGACAGTTGGTCCAGTTCACCAGTGCATCTGTGGCCTGCGACTCCGCCGTGGCTCGGATGATAAAGTAGAATGGGGTCTGTGCCTGATGCAAACGCTCCAGTTCCTGCAAGCTGTAGCTGTCAAAGATAAAGTGATGCTCGGCGCGCTCCCTGAGTTGCTCATTACTCACCTCATAGCCGATATACTCTATCTTCTGACGCTGTTTAACATGCTGATAATCCACATCCCTGAGTTCCACCAGCTCAATAGTAAAGCGCACATCCCGTGCCGAGGCTATGGAATTACAACAGCGTACGGTGAGGCAGGCATTGGTGAAGACCGTACGATCCACCGGCAAGTCCACATTCAGATCAAACGACATCTGGCCGTATACTATGTCGCCTTCAGCATCGAATCCCGACGCCAGCTTATCGGCCACTACCTTATCTTTGTATATGGTATTACAGGACAGCGGGCTCAGGGCGAGCTGCTGTTCAGGTAACTGATAAACCAGCTCCAGGTTAGGCCGGTAATGCAGACCACTGCCAAATGAACCGTAGCCTATATCGAATTGCATCACCTGAGAGTCTTTGCCCAAAGGTAATTTCTTTGGTCCCTGTAAACGTAGCAGCAAACGCTTTTGCTTTAACAGTTTGGCCAGTAAGCTGCGCTCAACGCCATTAAACAGCCATTTCAGCCAGATCCCCTGAGTCAGTTTATCGGACTCTATGGTTTGTCCCAACGTATGCAAAGGCTTAGCATCAGCAATGGTATTGTAGTCATAGATGTCCTCAAGCTGATCTGCATCGAGAATAGCCACAGACCACTCGCCATACTTTTCAATTTTGGCGGCTACCCGGTTCATCGGATAAATAAAAAACTGGGCGCTTAAGATCTGCGAGCCCTCCACGATACTACTGAGATCAAACTGCACCACGCCCATGCTGATCCCACGCTTTTTATCGACGCCAATAAACATGGAATTATAACCAAAGTGCTCTTTGTTTTTAGCCTGATTGTTCTGCGATAAATAGCCCACAGACTCGCGCGAAGGAAACAAAGTGCGGGCGCTTTCAGTCCGGCCCAGGCGGGTTTTTAGCCTCAGCTCGGGACTGAATGACGATTTAATTTTAGTGACCTTATCGACAGCACGAATGTTGTAAAAATAACTGTGCCCGCTACGTAGCTGACTATCTGTAAACCCTAAAGTTTTAGTGATAGCCACCAGGGTTTCTTCACCGCACGGATTTTTGTTGTGCTGACTGCGATAGACTTCAAAATAAATGTCGTCCCTGTCCTCATACTGCCACTCCAGCTCTACACTGTCATGGGACACGGATTTAATGGTGAAGCCTTCAACCCGCTTAGGTGCCAATGGTGAGTAATTGATCGCCTCACTCAGCGCATATTGCACGGCCGGTATATTCTCGGCCACACTCTCGGACATATTTTTCATATAATCCGGAATGTTACGCGTGCCCACCTCCACCACAGTGGCGATGATCCCTTTACGATAATAATACTCGCGGCCACTGCCGTGGATCAGCTGAGCGGGCGGCTTGCCACGGTGGATCCCATACTGACGACCCGTGACCTTTTTAATCTCGTGGTTCATGTTAGCGCATAACACATTCAGATCGGTGCCTTCGATCTCCACTTCATGATTAAACTTATGAGCAGGGAAAAAGACGTTACCCTGGGAGTGATAATCCAGTGCAATGCGAATATTCTCGTGACTTTCCACAAAATCGCGAATGGCACAGGTTTCCGGTTCAGAAAAGGCATGAGGACCGCCATAGGTATTCGAGCCGGTATTCTGATTGCGCATAAACTTGGCATCAAAGTTACGGTTCAGGTCCACCCCAAAAGTACCATCGCCGTTGTTGCGTCGGTTCTTGCGCCAAAATGAAAAGTGGTTACGAGAGTACTCAAAGCCATCAGGGTTCAGACACGGCACCATATACAGAGTATTGCGGGTCAACGCATGTTGCAGCTTAGGGTTAAAGCGATAATTATCAATCACATACTGAACAAACTTCACTGCCAGTTCATTGCCTATCCACTCTCTGGCATGAATCGAGCCGGTATACAGTAGCGCTGGTTTATCATCAGCGTAGGTCACATCCAGGGAAATGGTCACCAGCATGATTGGTCGGCCTTCCCAGGTCTCACCAATACTTTGTAAACGGATCAAATGGGGATGCGCGCTCATGGCGCTTTGCAGGAACTCTATGGTGTCCTGATAGGACGCATATTGGATTTTCATAGCGGTTGCTCAGTTGCAGAAAACGATAAGCTATAACCCGGATCAGATGGCCTGATCCGGTACAGCAAGAAACACTAATGTGTAGTCATTCCAGGCGGCATCACTTGTTGCCAGTGTGCCACAATCTTTTCCAGTTTCTTGTCCTTCAGGTTTTTCACCACACACAGTTGCTGCGGCTCAGTATTCAGGGCTTCAACGACGCCGTGTGCACCAAACGTCGACATGATCTCATCGATCATCTTGTCGCCAATGCCTTTCACCTGAGCCAGGATCTCCCGGATCTGCGCCTCATCAAACATCGGAGCCGGATAGCTGTTTAGCTCCATGCCCGCCTGCTCATCGCTGCCCGGAATGGGTTGCAGGGCTTTGGCCTGTGCCGATTTAGCCTGCAGCACGAAGTTATCCTGCAGGTTCCAGATCTCGCTTGGCCACTCTTCGATGCGTTGATGCTGGGTATCGAGAATTGGAAACTGTTGTTCATCCATGCCGTGGAAAGTCTCGCCGCAGTCCTGACTCGGTGTGTAACTGGAAAAACCAATGTGGCGCATAGTGCGCAGCAAGCGTGAATCGATTTTGCCCAGCTCTTCCCAGTTATACAGCGGGATGCTCGGCTTACGGAAATGGCCGTCCGACAGTAACCACATCAGATACTGACCGATCCAGTCACGAATATACGGAAACGCCGCAAAGGCGGTGGCACATTCCAGGATCCTGAGCTTGCCATCTTTGCCCAGTGCAATGTCGCAGGCCCAGTATTCTGCATTGGCCGCTTTCGACGCGGCAGTCGCCAGCTTCAGGACCGACTTAGGTACCGCCTGATAGTCCATACTGCCCCCCTGGCTGGTGTTGGTCAGCCACTCCCCTTCCGGGGGACGACGCCAGAACGCACACACTGGCTTATGACCCACCAGCATGACACGAATGTCTGCTTCCATAGGCACAAAATCTTGTACATAGGCCGGGTAGTATTTTTTCTCCGCCAGCAGCGCCATCGCTTCGTCGTAATTGTCCACTTTGTGGACAAAGTAGCCGCCATAGTTGGACGGGCCATAAGAGCGCTTAATGATCTTCGGATAACTGGCCTGACTGAGGTAGCGTTTGGCTTTTTCCGGGACATAGAAGATTTCGGTATGTGGTGCCGGCAGTTTGTATTTGCGGCAAAAATGGGTCACGTTCTCTTTTGACTTGTTAGAGAACTGGCTGTCCAGCGAGGGCAAAAAACGCACATGCGGCAAGGCACGCGCGATTTCACGAAACGTTTCGTAGGCCGTCGCGGGAATATTACCGATCAGCACATCGATTTGCTTGCGCTTCACTTCGGCAATAAAACGCGCTTTGTCATTGCCCCAGTGATATACCACAGTTTCGATTTTGTCTGGCCAACCTTTGAAGTTGGATTTGTCAAAAAAGCGTAAGACGTAATCCAGATAGAGAAGTCCAATCTTTGGGAGTTTGGGTTTTGCAGTCATTGCTCGGGCCACCTTGGCAAAATTAATGGGTTGGTAAAATAACTCTGTGCTCTGGCCATCAGGCCACTTTGTGCGTGTGCAGCGCATTGTGTTGCGTTGCAGTGCGCTCGATCAGCTCCACCATGGCATCGATCTTGGCCTGGTTAAAATTGATCCCCAGCGCTTCTTGTTCTGGCGTGGCAAAGGCCGGAATGGTGTTGACTTCCAGCACCACATACTCCTCACGCTCGCGGTCATAGATCAGATCCACACCCGCAATTTCCAGACCTAAGGTACTGGCAGCGCGCAGCGCCAGCTCAACCACTTCGTTGTCGGGCTCGCGAACAAACACCGAACCGCCACTGGTGATATTGGTTTTCCAGTCATCCTTCGGGGCCTTGCGGCCATAGCAACCAACAAACTTGCCATCCACCACATCAATGCGGTAATCGGTGTTGTCGTAGTCAATAAAGCGCTCAACGTAGAAATAACGCAAGTCGGTGCGGCTCAAAAACGGCAGCAGCATGTCCAGCGCCTGTTCACTGTCGATTTTGACAATGCCAACACCACCCCAGCCATCGGTGGGTTTGTAGATCAGCTTGCCACCAAAATCCCGCAGTGCCTGCTTTAACCCGTCCATGTCGTTTTTGTGGCACAAACGATAATCCGCCGTGCAGATCCCCTGGCTGTTCAACAAATGCGACGTGCGAAATTTATCTTCCGCCAGTGCAAACGCGTCGTAATTATTCAGCGTTGGAATGGCCTGGCTCAGCGCCTGATAGAGATACACCTGAAACTGAGTTTGCTGACCCGCGTTGTAACTTAAAAACGCATCCAGCTGCTCCATCACCACGCCGTTACAGCTGATCTGGCCGTCCTTTGCCCGGGCATCGCGCAAGTTGAGCCCGGTACTGGTCTGGATCCCGCGCTCTGCCAGCGCATGAACCAGGCGCTGCTCTATCTCGCGCCCTCCCCCATTTTCGTACATCCAGATGCCAACGTGCGGTGCCGTGACTGAGCGTGTCATAAAGTGTCTCCTTGGTCCTTGAACAGGTGCATAAGATTTGGTCAGGAAGGCTATTTTACAGGGCACTGTGTGACAGATTTTTGATCGTTTTTCTGTACCTATCAGGATCCAAAAACTGTTCATAATTCCGTCACCCCACTGTCATCGAAAATCGCCACGATGGGCCAAAATTACCGCAGGGACCTGTTATGGATAGTCTGGACTTTAATGAACTCGCGTCTTTAATTCGTTGTAATTCTTACAGTAAACATAAAGCTGGTGTGGATGAGCACGGCGAACAGATGATTGAACTGGCAGCGCCGCTGGGCTATACGCTCACCCGTTATCAAAGAGAACATATTGGCGATCATTTGCTGCTGCGTGCGCCCAGAGGGGCTGGTAAACAGATCCTTTTACTGGGCCATCTGGATACCGTCTATCCCCCCGACACCTTTGTCGAATTCAGTCAGGATGAAGAGTGCGTTTATGGTCCTGGCGTGTGCGATATGAAAGGCGGCAACTGGGTTGCACTGAATGCATTGCGTCAGCTCAAGCGCACCTATGGCAAGCTCCATAACATTGACTGGCTGCTGGTCAGCGATGAAGAAATTGGCAGCGACGACAGCAAAGCACTGACCACTAAAATCGCCAAACAGTATGATGCCTGCCTGGTGTTTGAAGCCGCCGGTAAAAATCACGAACTGGTGGTGGCCCGCAAAGGCATTGCTACCTATACCATTACTATCACAGGTAAAGCGGCCCATGCCGGCAACCATTACCGGGATGGGATTGATGCGAACTTTGCACTGGCAAACATGCTGATGGAAATGTCGGCCCTGACCGACCTGAAACGGGGCAGCACCGTCAATGTGGGCAAAATCCAGGGCGGCATTGGTGCCAACACCATTTCCCCTTCGGCCACTATGGTAGTAGAAGCACGCTTTACCAAAGCCTCTGAGCAGCAGCGTTTACTCGAAGGTATAGAGAACATCTGTCTGGCCATTGAAGTGACTGGGGTGTCGGTCAAATTAGAAGGGGGTCTGCAACGTGGCGTTATGGCCCCGACAGACAAACAATCGGCTTTACTGAGTGAGATCAATGAGATCCTGGGCTATGAGCTGCCAGTGGAACATCGCGGTGGGGTATCCGATGCCAACACGGCCGCTGCCACCGGTACACCAACGTTAGATGGCTTTGGCCCCTATGGTGACGGGGACCACACCATTCACGAGCGGGCACTCAAGTCCAGTTTTGCACTGCGCATTGCTCAGGTCACCCAGATCCTGGCTAGTCTGTGCTATCAGGCCGAGCCCCTGCCTGCACTTAGCGGCAGCGACTAACGCTGACACTGAGGACAGTAGACGGTGCTGCGCTGACCCAGGCGGATCTCTTTCAGCGTGGTCTCACAGCTGACACAGGGTTCGCCTTTACGCCCATAGACCAGCAGCTCCTGGGCAAAGTAGCCCGGCTTACCGTCACTTTGTGCAAAGTCTTTGAGGGTAGTCCCCCCCTGTTTAATGGCACTTGCCAGCGTCTCTTTGATGATTGGCGTCAGGCGCTGATAACGCTGTAACGAGACTTTCCCCGCTTCCCGTTTGGGGTGGATCCCGGCTTTAAACAAGGACTCATTAGCATAGATATTACCGACCCCGACAACCACCTGATTGTCCATAATAAACTGTTTGATTGCCACCTTTTTACCGCGACTGGCTGCATATAAGTGCTCGGCGGTAAACGCCTCCGTGAGCGGCTCCGGCCCCAGTTTTGCAAATACGCTGTGCTCCTCAGTGACCCCTTGCCACAGGCAGGCACCAAAACGGCGGGGATCGTTGAGACGCAATGCCAGCCCGTTGGCAAAATGAAATTCTATGTGGTCATGCTTTTTGAGTGGCGTATCCTGCGCCACAACGCGCAGGTTGCCCGACATGCCCAGGTGTAAGATGGCCGTACCCTGCGGACTTTCCAGCAGCAAATATTTTGCCCGCCGTTTCACGGCACTGATAACCTGCCCTTCTAACAGGCTGATCTGCTCTGGGACCGGCCAGCGTAACTGACGCTGATGCACAATCACTTTGCTGACATTTTGATGCTTGATATGGGGTTCGATGCCTAAACGGCTCACTTCTACTTCGGGTAATTCTGGCATTATTTCAACTCAATAGGGGCAAATAACTGTTGTGCCTGTGTTTTGTCCACACTAAACCAACGCTGTGATTGTCTGGCAAAAAGATAATAGCTTTGCTGTTGCTGATACAGCTGAAAACTCACCGGCAGTTCACTGCCTGCCAGCCAGAACTGGGCAACACTCAGCGCAGCACTGCCCGGCAAGCCGGGGTTTTCAGTCAGGGTCAGCTCACTTTCCTGCCACCGGGTGATCAACGCTTCCAATTCAGCGGGTTGCGCCTGCCAGGCGGCATCCTTATCGGCACTGAGCCGCCAGGAGGTGCCAATGCGCTCAATCTTATAACCGGGAAACCCCAGTGCCAGCACAAAACTTTGTTGCTCAAAAAGCGGCATACTGCCCAGCTCTTCTGTCGGCGGATTGATTTTCTGATGAATACCGTTAAGAAAAAAGATCATGATCAACATAGAGAAGATCACTACATTGTTCCAGGCCTTACGGCTCAAACGCATAACTGCTCCAGTGCTTGTTTACCCGTAATACAGCGGGTTAATGAGGCATAAATCATATCCCGCACTGGGTGTTAAGTACACTCAGATGCGAAAGAAGCCAATATTTTTACTCAATACGCCGGACATTTCCGACAGTTTCCTGGTGGCCTGCTTGTTGTCATTCAGCGCACTCATGGCATCCTGAGCGGCTTCGGTGATCTCTTCCATGTTCGAGGCCACCTCATTGATGGCCGACGCCTGCTGCTGCGCTACGTTAACGACTTCTCCCACCTGAGACAGGGAGTTTTGTGCCTGGGTATCTATTTGCTCCAGCAGCTCAGTGGCTTCAAATGTCAGCGTCCGGCCATGTTCAACCTGGGGCTGGGTTTTTTCCATGGCCGCCACGGTTGCAGAGGTTTCACTTTGTACTTCCCGGATCATGGTTTCAATCTGATCTGTGGCTTCAAAAGTTCTGCGTGCCAGTTGCCGCACTTCGTCTGCCACCACTGCAAAGCCGCGCCCGGACTCTCCGGCCCGTGCGGCTTCAATAGCCGCATTCAGCGCCAGCAGGTTGGTCTGTTCTGAGATCCCGCTGATCACGTTGGCGATGCCGCCGATCTGCTTAGTCTGCTCCGCCAGTTTTTGAATTTGCGACACCGTGCCATCCACCGTTTGCGCTATGGTATCCATCGCCTCTGCGGTATTACGAATTGCCTGGCGTCCCTGATCAGCAAAGCTGACAGTTTGCGTTGAGTTTTCTTCCGTTTGCCTGGCGATATCACTCACCCGCATCATATTTTCTCGTAATGAGTCGAGCATTCTGGCGGTATTACTGGTGGCCTCAGCCTGATGTTGTGCAGCATCATATATCTCACCGGACGCTCCCGTCACGGTACTGGCCTGCACAGATAGCTGCTCAGACACCTCTTTGATACTGGTGACGATCCGGGTTAATTCACCAGACATCCTGCATACGGAATCCAGCATGCTATCCGGATAGTTGGTGTCAACCTGAACGGTGAGGTCGCCCCCCGCAATCCGCGTTACAGCCGCCGCGGCATCCTGAGGTTCGCCCCCCAGTGAGCGCTGGAAACTACGCTCTATGGCCCAGCCCACCAGTACACTGATTGCCACGGCAATAAAGGTAAACCACAGCATCAGCTGAGAAAACCCACCTGCGGCATCGCGCGCAGCCGGGGTCAGTGTTTGGTTTTGCTGTTCCTGATAGTCAATAAATTCATTGATCACGTTAAGCCAGCTGATAAAGGCCGGACGCGCTTCATCCAGTACCAGAGCATCAACGCTCTGAGCTGATTTTTTATTACTCAGTATGGTGCGGATCAGGGGCAGTGTTTTCGCTTCTATCCGTTTAATCCGGGTGAGTATCTCACGCTCCTGAGCGCTAAAATGACCACCTGAGTTGATCATTTGCGTCATTTTAGCATCGGAGTCCTGATAGAAACGTGCAAGTTGCTCTATTTCACGTTCATATTCAGCAATTTCGGACGGGCTTCTGGCAATCGCGACATCTCGAATAGCTATCGCTCTGTCATGTACACTACCCCGAAAATTAATGGCATAACGTTGCTTGACCGAGTTAACGTCGGTGATCTCGGTTAATGTCTGATCAATAAAGGTCACCCGATTACTGCCAATAATGGTCATCACGACCAATAATGCCAGCGCAATACCAAACCCGACCACCAATCGGCTTTTAACCGTTAACCCCATTAACCACTGCACCATAGCGTGCCTCCATGATAGCAACATACTGAAAGTTCAAAGTTAGTCGCAGGATAGCAAGCTGTAAAGTAGATAAAACGAATCACCATGATTGATAAAACAGTTGGTTGCTGTGTGCAAATACGCACAAAAACCCGCTCACGCTGGAACTCTAATAGGGATTCATGCGTGAACTACCCTTATCTCATACGGATGAGCAATGTATAATTTGCACTCCGCCTGACCTACTTAGTTAGGCGCAATGCTCTGATATGGTTGTCGGAGCCAGAAACGGGAATACTCACAATGAAAAAAGCACTACTTTGCCTGATCACAGGCCTACTCTCCTCGCCCGTATTCGCTGAGGCGCAATTTGTGCCAACCAAACTCATTGCGAACGACAATTCAATACACCCATCAGAGGCTATAGAGGGCAGTCGACGGGAACACTGGGCTTTTGCCGACTACATGGTAGACCCGAACGGAAAAGCCACACATGTGCTGGTTGAAGCCTCAGCACCCAGGCCCGTCCACAGAGCTAAATCAATCCTCAAAATGCATACCTACCAACCGGCGCGTCTGGGTGAAAATGCAATTGCCTCAGCCAGACAACTTCCACTGAGGTTTAATAAGCTGTTCAGGCAGTATACCAACAACAATGTCTCCACGGTATATAGCAAGTACTTTGATGAAGCAAAACGCCTGGTGGTCAGTAATCAAATGGCCAAGGCCAAACCCGCGCTGGATAGTCTGGTGGAGGACCACACCAAAAACCTCACTGAGCAAGCATACACAGCCTGGTTACTGAGCGCGTACTATTACAATGTCGGGGACTGGCACCATTATGAATATCATCTCAGGGAAGCGGTGCAGCTGCACCATTTACTGACACCAGATATGGCATTGATGTCGATGCAAAGCCTGATGAACCTGGAGGTCTATCAAAAGCAATATGGTAATGCATTGAATACCCTGCTCCAGATGCGGTACATAAAAAACAAGCAGTTGTCTAAACAAACCGTCACTGAATTTAAGACGCAATTGCTTGCGCAGATCGACGAAAACCCGGTCATCACTGTGACCGCCAAGTTAACAGAGTTACGCACCTGGCGTCATACTCTTAACCGTAACATATTTTCACTAAGCGCGGAAAACGGCAACCTGAACACCGTGGCTTTATACTGCCAAAATGGTTATCAGCACTTCAACAAATTGCCAGTGCTAAATTATCAGGTACCAGAGGCTTATGGTCGCTGCTATCTGGCGGTGCAAGGTGAGACAGATAGCCAAATTACCTACCGCGAAAAGGGGGATGCCCGCTTTGGACTTTATCTGTAAATTTGATAAAAAATGAAAAACGAGTGATCCGAATAACCAGACCAATCGTTTTACTGAATGAAGGGTCGCAGTACAGTGCACCAAACAATCCCCTTCGCGACGGCACTGATAAACGCGCACTCTAAGTGCGCGTTTTCTCTTTTTGCAGGGCAATATAAAACCTACTCGCTTACCACATCAGCCAGGTTCCCCTGAAGTACACTCGAACTTTGACACGCCTGGCGCAGCAAATCGATGAAAGCCTGTGCCATGGCTGGTGGTTTCTGGTCATTTGCCCATAAAGCGTAAACCGGGCGCATATGCTGCCACTCTCCCACATAGCAAAACGATGTATTCAGCTCAGCTACCTCAGTCATAGGTAATATCGCCGCTCCTAACCCGGATGAGACCATTTGCCTTGCCAGGGTAATGTCTCCCACGTATGAAGCCTGATCAAAATGCGCCAACAGTGCTTGCCAGGATGCTGAGTCTGGTATTTGCTCCGCTTTAAATGGCATAAACAAAGTGCTGACCTCGCCGGCCTGAGCTGATACCACACATTTGACCCCAATCTGGCCAACCCGGGAATGAAAACAGCTGGAGTCTTGCAGAGTACCGACTCGGATGATCACGTCAAATCGCTTCTGGCTCAGCAACACATTGCTGTTATCTGGCTCAATATGAAGGGTCAGATCTGGGTAAGTCCGCTGAAAAGACTCAACCACAGAATACAGAGGGCCATTGATCAAATTCTGCGGACATAATAAGTGAAACACTCTAATCTGCGGGTTGAGCAATTCAGTGCATTCAGCGTCCAGTGCTAACAGTTGCGCCGCGACCTTATCATAAACCGCATGCCCGTGAGATGTCAGCAACACGCCCCGCGCAGAGCGGATCATCAGGCTGTAACCAAGCCTGGCCTCTAAGGCGGCGAGGCGTTTCGACAACGTAGGGGCACTGAGTGCTAACGCCTCTGCCGCTTTGGCAAAACTACCTCGCCGAGCAACTTCAACAAAGAGTAAGAGATCATCAAGCATAGGGATTTCCTTAATCTTAACTTTCGGTTTCTGATATTCCGCTTTTTGCGGCGGCAGATATGATGGGTGGGTAACCAAGGAGCCAAGATGCAAAAATTAATATTTACGACCCTCTTTTCATTGTGCCTGTCTGCATTGGTATCAGGCTGGGTCACGTACTTAAATCTGGGAATTGACGCTGGGTTTGTGCCGAACTGGTTAAGCGCATTTATACACGCCTGGCCTGTGGCACTGATAACGGCGTACTTGCTAAGCAGCCCTATTCAAACACTCACACGCTGTATTATGGAGGTCTTTAATGACAAATGACAACACATGTAACGACTCGCCCTTACACAATGACGCCGTCAATCTGGTCGCCTATATTAATCCAAAGACCGATTACTACCAAGATTGTAAAACTGCAATTGAGGCGATTATCGAAGTGACCCGACGTGAACCAGGCTGCCAGCGTTTTGAGCTCTACGAAAACCAAGCGCAATCGCAGCTTATACTCATAGAAAGGTTTTCACGACGCGATGACTTTGATTTCCACCATGTTCAGCCATATACCCAAAAAGTATATCAACTTTATGAACAGGCACTGGCAACGCCCGTTGAAATCCACTTCATGACTCAGATCGACGTTTAAGATACACGAAAATGCCCGCAAAATGTGGGCATCTATCTCAGTTTATTGAATTAACACACAATGAGCGCTTAATGCATTCTACAGGCCGCATAGGCCGGGTGTGTCCAGCAAATATCGACACTTGCCTGATTACCTGCTCCTGCAATTGCTTTGGTCTGATCTTTGTTTAAACCATGGTCCTGAAGTGTTTTTACTGCTTTTTTATTTAATTTCAGTTTCATAATCTTTCCTTAATCGAAATATGAATGCCTAAAGTGGCCAATTAGGTTTAACACAGAACACCTCTGATTGGTACAAAAAAAGTACAACAAGATACGCCATACGCGCACAGCCTATTCTTGAACTGGCCTCAGTCGCTCAATCACCTGTGCGTCTACCCAATAGATATCCCCTTCTGCGGATTCGGCATCGCGGTTAAAGAATAGATACTTACCATCAGGCGTAACACTCGCAGAGGCTTCCCGGCCTGACGTATTCACGGTGTCTCCCAGGTTGATGGCCTCGCCCCAGCGGCCGTCTTTTTGTCGAAAACTAATGTACAGATCACTGTCTCCATACCCCTCTTCGCGCTGACCGTCCCAAATAATGTAAGAATCATCAGAGGCTATAAACGGATGTGCATTGTACTTGCCGGTATTCACCTCGGGACCCAGCGCGACTGGAGGCTGCCGCTGGCCATTGACCATTTCTGAGACACGGATGACATCCCCACTTTTGTAATCGTCCAGAATATAAGTGCCTTTGCGGGATGAAGTCAGACGCATAATCCCCCAATCATCACGATCAAACATCGGGCCTAACACCTGCAATGACCCCCAGCCACAGGCTGTGCGTGTCATATAATATTTTCCAAGATGCATGGTTTTTCCGTCCGGAGCCAGAAACGGACGTCCTACCCGTGGGCCAACCACCTGTTCATGCCATTGGTTGTTTTGCTGGATGTATGACATTAAGGTCCAGTGACCCGTATCGTTATCTCTGCGAGTAAAATAAAACTCCGTCATGTCGGGCGAAAAGAAGGCATTGTAATCTCTGTGCCTGGTAGAAACGACCCCCGGAGCAAATACCTGTGGAACAACACCCGGTTTTTTTTGCCCCAGATAAGGGCCGATTAACGTATCGGAGATCCGGCTGGCCTGACTGACTGGACTCACCATTAAGATAAAGCACGTCATAAAGCACATTAATATAGGTTTCATTGTTACACTCCCGGACTAAACCGTTATGTTATTTTGGAACTGGAATACAACAAGCTTAACGAACGGGCCGGACATTACATGATGTTTGACTGATATCTTTATGAATTATTAAAAAGCATAAAAATCAGACTGATACCAACTTATTTATTGAGGAGACTCAGATAAAAGCCACCCGCCAGAGGTGGCTTGATCTCAATTCATGCTAAACACTTAATGTGCCAATAGCAGCGGACTATCAGATTAGGATACGTGAACCGTTTTTCTTCTGCGCAACCAGAGTGCGCCTCCAATCATGGCCAGCAGCGTGCTAAGCATACCACTACTGCCACCCGGTTTGGCGGCATTCGCATCATCACCTGAGCCATCGCCTGAGCCATCGCCTGAGCCATCACCTGAGCCATCACCTGAGCCATCACCTGAGCCATCACCTGAGCCATCACCTGAGCCATCACCTGAGCCATCGTCGGATGCTTCAACATCAAATTCCAACTCAAGCAGTTGATTTAGCTGACCATCACTGACTTCAATATTCATCTTGAACTCGCCCGGTTGCGAAAACTGCCCGCTCAGAGTACCCCATGGCGTCAGTTCGAAGCCTTGGGGTAACGCTGCGGCACTAAATTGATAGTCATCCCCATTCAAGTCAACCACCAGCTCGGTCAGCTCTATCGTTATGGACTCGTCCTGCATGACACTGAGCGCTTCGGGCTGGTGACGCCATTGGGGCGCCAAGTTTGGCACGTCCAGCGCGATACGATATACACCGCGACCATATGTGAATGCATAGAGATAGTTGATGTGCTCAATACGCCTTAACACCATGCGGTATACCGCCACATTGGGCAGGCCATGAATGAAGGGCTGCCAGCGTTCGCCGCCATTCCCCGTGTAATACACGCCATAATCGGTGCCGATAAACAAAGCATCCGGATCTTCCTTGAGCTCTACCAGAGTATGTACCGGTAAATCCGGGAACGCCCCCTCCCCTTCGCCATCGAGTGCACGCCAGCTGCTTCCTTCATCCTCACTTTTCCAGATGTGCTTTTCACCGAACGTCGAGGCAACTGCATACATATGCGTCTGATTGTGTATGCTATAGTGCAATTCGCGCACATAGGCGGTGTCAGAGAAACTGATATCTTGCCCTATGGTCGTGCTGTCTGCGCTCAACGCATTCGTCAGGCGCTTCAATGCTCCGTCCGTCTGTGCATAAACGACCGTATTGCTGTCCCCCGGTTTAACCGCCAGCGCGGTTATGCCCCTGCGATATTCCTCGGTAAATCGTTCTGATGCACGTTCAAACAGGCCATCGGATAGCTCATTCAGACGCCATAAACTTTGCCCGCCCAGCCAGACACGCTGAGGATAATTCGGATCGACCACATACGGCGCGATGAACAGTCCACTTTCATAGTCTGCTTTTTGTAAATACCGGTTTTCACCGTTCTCACGCAGGAATACGGTGCCATTCTGACTGGACATCAGCGTGCGCGCTTCATCAATAAAAAACGCATAACCGCCATCACCTGGTCCAACGTCCTGCCACCCCATATCTGGCGTATATATCCAGCTACCGTTGTCCTGAGCGCCACCGACTAACCGACTGCCATCCTCCGACACATCGCCGTGATAAAACTGGGTTACGTTGTAACCTGAGTTCAAAGAGCGCCAGGAGATCTCAGCGGCCTGTTCAGCACAAGCACTCAGACCCGGCGCAGAGGGGTTGCTGGTCTGAGCAATACCACCGTCGTTAACGTTATATAACCGGGTTTCATTGATACCATCATAATTGGGGTGAAAATAAAGCCCATGGTGATCCACATGAGGAACATCCGCGTCACGATAATAAAACGACACCTGTTGCCAGTTCTGACCCCCATCTTCGGATCGCATCAACTCAACCGCACCAACCCAGATCACGTCTGCATCGGTGGGATCTATGGTCAGCGTATTGTCAAACCAGCCCTGACCATAAATGAAACTCCGTTGTGGGTCGTCGCAATTCAGTGTATTCGGATTAGAAAGCACATACCGGCCCAGAATATCTTCGTGTTGCGGACCAGTAACCAGCGCCCAGTTTTTACCCCCATCGACTGATTTATACAGGCCCTGCAGCGCATGGGGTATCTCTCCTCGCGCATTGAAAGCAGCCAGTGCATAGACCGTGTTTGGATCTGATGGTGCAAAGGCCAGCGTCGTCCGTCCCTGATTAGGCTCAGCAATCACCGCCTGCCAGCTCTGCCCTGAATCCTGACTCAAATAGACTGCACCGCCCTCGTCAAAGTTGCCACAGCTGACCAGGACGTGATCCTGCTCGTCACTTAATGGACTAACCGCCAGCTCCAGACAGCCACCCACTACCTCGCTTTGATCCAGTGCCAGTTGCCAGCGCTCACCTTTGTCATCAGACAGCCAAATTCCGGTGTTCGTCACCGCATACAAACGACCTTTTGCCCCAAAATGTAGCTTGTTCACATACTGGAAATTGACATTGTTGTTGGTGCTTTCCAGCTGATACCAGGTCTCTCCCCCGTCTTCAGATGTCATGATCCCGTCACCGGCAAACCCAATGCTGTTTGTAAAACCGCGACCAACGTAGACTCCTTCACCACTGCCTGCAAACAGGCGGTTACTGTCGGTGGGGTCAAAGACTAATGTACCTATCGCCATACTGGGCAGGTCACTGGCAACCGGCAGCCAGTTTTCACCCGCATCCACAGATTTCCATATTCCCCCGGAAATCCCGGCTGTAAATAAGACATCGGGGTTCTGCGGATGAAATACCAGGGTCCGGGTGCGACCACCGACCATGTCAGGGCCCAGGTTTTGCCATTGAGTGTCCGACTGCTCCTGTGCTCTATGTGCCTGGACTTGTCGAAACGCCTTGTCATATTGCGCCTGTATGTCGACCTGATGCACAGGATTTACGCGGATCAGGCTTTGCATCGACTTATCGGGTTCACGCATGTTTTTATCATGGACTTGTATCTTTGGGGTTATATCGTTGATAGATGGCTGATCACCGTTATATACCACGGCGACAGCTATGACCGATAAAGCGGCGCCGCCCAGCCAACGCACTGTTGTTTTTTCACTCATATACACTCCTTTTAAGTTATTTTCTATCCTGTTGTGACGACCTGCTCAGCAGGTCATTAGTCACCTTATCAGATACTAAATAGCGCTGTATATGCGTTAAACTGTGCGTTTATACTTTTGTACCCCAGTGCAACTATCGCAGCTACCTGAGGCCCGCCCCCTTTCACAGAAGAGGCAACGTAAAAGGCTGAAGAAATAAGTTTTCAAACTCTGTGTTTGATTGTTGGCGTATCAACTGGCACGTGAAAAGGTGGACTGTACACTGTTAAAAAAACATTGAGTCAAGCAACGGGCGCAACTCTGGTTTTACTCAGTCTTTCGAGCACGTCGATAGATTTCAGATACAGCTCGCCAGACTCTCTACTATGACCACCCATGGCAGACGACAACTGGTAGGTATGACGCATATCACTCAGCAAATCGTGTTTTTTGAGCGATTGTTCATTCATTGAAGTAGGTGCCCCTATTACCATCATTTCACCTGTGCCAATAAACCCACCCTCGAATAGCTCTCTGGACAAGCTGCGCATTTCACCTGCCGATATATTGTGTACGTCATACTTGGCTGCAAGTACTTGCCACTGGTTTTCTGCTTGCCGGGCTTTGTCACTGAGTGTGACGCTATCACTTGCTGAGCTGGCTGTTGCTGTATTAGCGGTTTGCTTTTCATGATTGTAGCCAGTACGCGTTGCGTAGACCTGGCTGGCAGCACTGGCGCCTGTATTTGCATTAATTGCGTGCATTGATGATGTCCTTCCATTCACTAAGATCAGCACGGGTTACTCTGCGACAAACCCAGCAGGCCCGCCAATGGTCTTTATGTTTCAACAATTAAAAGCAAATAAAGTGCCAGACTCATATTCCAGTATCATTTCCCGTATACTGAAAGACCGCTTCCAGGGGCTCACCAAATACCCGGGCAATCTTAAATGCCACCTCCAGTGACGGTGAGTATTTTGCCGCCTCAATTGCCATGATGGTTTGCCGGGTCACGCCAACGCGCTCTGCCAATTCCTTTTGGGTCATCTCACCCGCCATAAATCTCAGTGTTCTGATTTGATTTTTGATAGTGCACTCAGCCATAACGTGTCACCATGCGGTTTCTGATCAGCTGAGTTGCGTAATTAACCAATTCCGCTAATAAAAAGGCGCCAACCATGATATGCAACGTGAAAAACGGCAATGCCGTACGCTCAGCGACACCCAGACCATTTTGCTCCAGTGCATACTGGCCGATCGCAAAACAGATCCCCGCCTGAAGCGTCCATAACGCATATTTATTGCCCACCAGCGATACCTGTTTTTCTCTTTCATCCATGGGCTTATCCACATCACCATCACTGACCAGCTCCAGCAGTAGCTGACTGACAATTGACAAAGCAATCGAGACACCCACAACTTTGATGAGCAATTGAGATATCCAGACACCACTGGCGAGCTGCTGCGCACCGGCCATCATCAGGCTGGAGGCGTAGAAATAGACCACAGCACCGGTCACCAACAGATCTAAGGTCAAAGTCAGATCCCGAAAACTCAGCGAGTCGAGCAATGCCTTTAACGCTTTCAGTTTTTCATTACCTGTCATGAATACCTTCCTTAACTTAAAGTAAAAAATATTTTACTTTATACTGGTTGAAATTCTAACCAATGTCAAACATCTTTTACTTCAAGTCGTAAATACATGACAGCTTAACACTCAGTAAACGGGTCTGAGATCGTCGATTATTTTTGCATCGACCCAGAACAAGTCTGACTGAGCTTTGCTTGCTTCCCCTTCTGACTTGACCATTCTGTTGAAAAACAGATATTTCCCATCTGGCGTCACCTGGGGTCCTCCTTCCTCGGCGGCCGTGTTGATCCGCTCACCCAGATTGATCGCCTCGCCCCAGGAGCCATCACGCTGACGAAAGCTGATATACAGATCTGAACTGCCAAACCCCTGCTCCCGCTCCCCATCCCACATAACATAAGACTCATCAGGTGCAATAAAGGGATGGGCATTCCACTTGCCGGTATTGATTGCCTTGCTGAATGCCTGTGGCGCCTGCCATTCACCTTTGGCCCATTTCGAGTACCTCAGTACGCCACTACCGTCGCGGGTAAATTCATCCAACACCAGGGTGCCCCTGAGCGACATTTTAAGGCCCATCATAGGAATATCATCAAATGCAGAGCCGAGCTTTTTCATGTCAGACCACCCGCTCGGGGTGCGCGTTTTGTATTGCTTACCGTAAAACACCGCTTGACCATCCGGGCTGTAATAAGCAGCACGACCAGTTTGATCAGTCACGATTTTCTGCCAACCCTCAGCGATTCTTTTAAATGTCACAGACGCTGTTTCGCGCTGTCCGTTGTTCACCCGCCACCGGGACACATAGAGCACTTCTTTATCTGGCGCGAAATGCATCGCATCTCCCCAGTCGGGCGTAGACACGAGTCCCGGAGCAAACACTTTTGGAGTTAATCCGGGCGGCTCCTGGCCCAGGTAAGGGCCGTTTAACTCAGCCAACACAGGCTGAGTGTTGCCATTGCTACATACAAACAGACCCACAACAGACAAAAGTAACTTTGGTAATTCAGGCTTCATCATATTATTCTCCCAATAAGCGAGTAAGCAGAGCCATCAAAATACCGGTGTAGAGTAAAAAATCCGGGCCTGACGATGACTTCTCGCTGACTTTATTCTGAAAATTACAAAAAGCATTACTATCAAATAGTTAAATTGAAATTAGCGTGTGATTTTGATACAGGTGCGGGGAGCGCATGGCGCATTAGGAACACTATGACACAGCAATACTGGATAGGTGAGTTTTACGTAGACTTATCACGTAACCAAATCACCGATGGAAATGAGGTTATCACTCTAGCGCCCAAAGCATTGTCGGTACTGACTGCGCTGGCACAACAACAAGGGCATGTCATTAGTCAGGACACTTTGCTCGACAAGGTTTGGCCCGATACCATCGTCTCGCCTAATACTTTGCAGCGCTGCATTGCTCAGCTAAGAAAAGCACTGGGTGATGATGGCAAAGAACAGCACATTATCAAGACCCATGCCAAGCAGGGCTACAGCCTGGAATGTGAAGTACGCTGGCAGACCCAGCCGCAAAGCGCGACACCTGCACAGCACAAAGCAGCCACGCAGCCAGAACCAGGCCACGCACCAGCACCAACTCAGATACGCTCCCGCGCGCAATTTGGGTTTGCCCTGTTTGCGGCCGCCTTTTTTATTGTTGGCCTTGCAGCTTCGGTGTTATTTGAGCCAAGTTCAAGCGAACAGTTGACAATCAGCGAATTTCGCCCTCTGACGGCCACCGATAACCTCGAAGTGGCCGGGGTTTACTCTCCCGACGGCGAATATATCGTTTTCCACCGTTATTCTACTGAACTGTGCCGCAATAATATCTGGGCAAAACGCATCGACACCCAGCAGGAGTTTCGCCTGACGAACAATCTGGATATTAACGGACAACACCAGTTTTCGCCCGATGGCAAAATGCTGGCATTCGTACAGACCTCAACTTGTGTGCAACCCGTCACCCAGAAACTCTGTTATCACCTGATGACACTGGATTTCAATAAAGCGCTGCAAACTCCGCAAACACCTGCCCGTGTACTGGAGTGCAAGAACTCACAGATCAGAGAGCCACAGTGGCTGGACAGCGAGCATATCGCACTGCTACAAAAAACAAACGAGCGCTGGAAACTGATCCGCTACTCAATGACGGATAACACCAGTGCCCCCCTGTATGAGGTCAGCGACGGCGATATCATCAGCTATGATTATTCCCGTAAAGACGGCCTGCTGGCGGTTGTGCGCCTTGGTGAGGGTGAGCACTACTATCTTGATATGCTCAGGCCCGATGGCACACAGGTATCCAGTCACCGCATTCACTACCCCAATACCATAGCCCGGTTCAGGCCCATCTATCCCAACTTTTCACCCTATGAAAACCAGCTGGCCTTCAGTACCGGACGCCAGTTATATACCCTCACCTATCAGGGGCAAGTCAGCCCGGTGACCCTGCCGGTTGACGAACCCATGGGCTCTCCGGTGTTTCATCCCGACGGTAACCGTATGCTGGTGATCAAGGGGCAATATGACAGTGACATCCTCTCACTCCCCTTTGGACATGATGCCTCACTGCAAACGTCGCAGGCGATGATCTTTGAACGCTCCACCAAAGAAGAAAGTAATGCAATATTTCAGCCGGGCGGTGACCTGCTCGCCTTTAACTCGGCACGTTCCGGACAAATGCAGATCTGGCTCAGTGACGGGCAAGTGCCCCGCCAGCTCAGCAACTTCCCGATGGATACCTTCTTATACGAAACCCACTGGTCAGCCGATGGCACTGAGCTGTTAACCAATGCCGACAAAGCGCTGGTGAAGTTCTCGCTGGATGGCACTGCACACGCCATTACTCTGGCGCACCCGATAGAGCAATTGTTTTACTGGGACAGCCGCGCTCAGACGGCACTTGCCCAGCTCAAAATAAATGGTGTGCTCACGTTTGCTGAGCTGGACCTGACAAACTCAGCCATACGTGTTCTGAACGACCATGAGGTAACCTGGGCCCTGAAAACCTCCAATGGCACTTTGATATATACTGATCATATGGATCGCTTCTGGCGCTCCGGCCCAGTTGAAGACGAGCTGATTGAGCCACTTCTGGATCAGGGCAGCGAGCGGCGCTTTACGGCCTTTGGCAATATCCTGTACGGGATCAATGAAAGCGCACAATTGTGGTCTTACGATCTGCACAGTGGTGATTTTGAGATATTAACTACAGTGGCAAATGATATTGTCCGTATTTCGGCCGTCAATGATGAGCAGATCTTGTTGATCAAGCAGCTTACATCCCGAAAAGAAGTGGTGGAATTGCTGCTGGGGGACTGAGCAGCAATTCAAAAGGGCAGTCCGCCATCTGCCCTTTAAACAACACGCTTTTTAAGGCTCTGCCAGCTGTTCCTGTTCGCTCAGCGAACGCTGATCATTACGATGACTCGGTCCCAGCCACTGCGGTAAAGTGGCACCGCAGCACTTTGGCGTACGCCTCACAATTCATGTCGTGAAGATACAAACAGCAAACGGTTTTTCAATAGCAGCAAAGCTAAATAGTTTGCTTACCTGCAAAGCGATATGAATAGATATGGGATAAAGGAATAAGTTCCAGTGCTTGACCTGCTAAACGCTGGAACTGAATAGCAGTTGCACAGAATCTGTTATTCGTCACTTATTTAAACGCTTTACCAGTTGATTCACTTTCCAAACCACAGGCTCACTAACAAAGTTTTTATTACACAAAATAGCCAGTGTAATACCTTGGTCTAAATAAATACTCAATCGAGAGCTTACGCCTATCGAATCTCCCGAGTGGCCGATAATTCTATTCCCTTGTTCACCTTGAGTTGAAAAACCATAGCCATAGCCCGGTGAATGTAATTCAGGCTTCGCGCTGTATGCCGTCTGGGTCAAGGCTTTAGACAGAAGCTTATATTGCGTCAGCGCTTGCGAAAATTTATGTAAGTCAACAACCGTTGAAAACCCGCCGCCAGCTGCGCCGCCACGAGTCCCCATAAATTCGAGATTGCTTAGGTTTTTTTGTTGCTCTGCATCGTAATAATAACCAATGGCCCTATTTTCTATTGCCTGCTTGGGATCGTAACTATCAGAGTGACTCATACCAGCAGGTTGATAGATGTGCTCTCGAATATAGCGGTAATAACTTTTACCACTGACCTTTTCCATGATTTCTCCCAACAAAACCATGCCATCGTTACTGTACCTGAATTGACTGCCAGGTGTTGCAGCTAAGGTCAGGTGTTTAAAGTTTTTTGTAACTTTCCTTTCGGCACTGCCTGAGCTTGGCTCTGTATCTGGTGCTTGTGACCAACCTAATCCGGCGGTATGGCTTAACAGTTGGCGTACGGTTATTTGATCAAACTCTCCAGCAGGGAACATTGCCCGGTCAATAAACTTGATTAACTTATCATCCAAGCTCATTTTCTGCTGCTCAACCAGCTGTAATATCCCCACCGCGGTAAACATTTTATTCATTGATGCCAGGTTAAACTTAGTGTCTACATTGTTTTTGGCTGTCCGTTCGAGATTGGTAAAGCCTTTTGCGTCTTGGTAGAGCACGGTATCAGTATCAGCGATAAGTATTGCCCCTGAAAACAACCCCTGAGCAGTAAGACGATTAATATAGTGACGTACCTGGCTAATCAGTTCCGTTTTCGATATTTTGCTATTTTCTTCACTAGGGTGTGACGTGGGTTGCAGATAAAAATTGGCCAGTTTGTTTGGTGATTGTTGTGGCATTGTCATGGTTAAGTTGTACCACAACTCGGTGTTTCTCGACTTAACTCTTATCCGAAATCGCTCAGTACCATTGCGCGGAGATAACTGTTTAATGGTATCGAGCTCGAGAAACCCATGAAATTGCCGTTCACCGGTAATATAACCTATGTAACGCGTTCGGCCTTCTCCACCAAATGCCTCAATACTCGATTGTGCCAGATGATGATCAACAAATTTAACAACGGATGTCTGTTGCTTGTCATTCATCACTCGAATAAATTCATGGATCAATTCCTCTGTATTTTCTGCCGGCTTGGCGAGACTTGGTTGGCTGTAAAATAAGACCGTGGAAAGCAGTACGCATGATGTTAACAAATGCCTAATTACACTCGAACTGTTTATGTAGTGACACAAAAAAGAGCGAACAGTTTCTGCGAACAAAATTTGTTTTTTGGTAGGATGTAGGTTCACATTTTTATCCTTTTAACAGTGGGTTAATTGATTTATCTGAGCCCCAGCATTACCGGGCAGTGCTTAAATGGCGATGGAAAAACCGTTCGGATTGCATTAAGAAAAGCTTAAGGGTTGAATTTATTAATGAATATCAAATTACTAGAAAAAACCACAGAGGGTAGAATCACGGAAATTTCAGCTCATCAACATTCAAGCAACGAGATATTCTTCATCAATGATGCGCAAATTTGCCCTCAAAAAGGTGAAATCAATCTCGGAGGCCAGCTTTATTCAGTTGAACCTAAGGTCATGGAAGTATTACTGGTTTTGTGCCGTCAGATTAATAACGTGGTAACCCCTGAGCAGATCTTTGAACAAGTGTGGCCACGGTCAATTTATAACCCCAGCTCTATCCGGCGTTGTATCGCGATACTGAGAAAGTGCTTACAAGATGACTCTAAATCGCTGATAAAAACCCATCCTAAGCGCGGTTATATTTTGCAAGCCCAGATGACTACAACCCCATCATCAGCTGAAGCAACACCGACTCATCCTGATGTTTTGCCGCTTATTTCGACTACAAGCAAAACTGGCCGAACCATGCTTGTTAGCGCTCTATCGTTACTGTTACTTTCGGCAGTTGCACTGGGTCTATTTTCTCAGACCCCAACAAAGACACCTTTTGACTCACCTAAAGTATGGCAAGTGAGCCATTTCCGGCCGCTAACAGCCAGCAATGACAACGAAACCTACGCCAGATACATAGATGGTAATCAACAAATCGTGTTTATTCGTCATTCTGACAATGGCCCTAGTCAGTTGTGGTTAAAATCGTTGCAAACAAATGCAGAACAATTGTTGTTATCAAGCAAGGACAGTATTTTATTTTTTGAGGTAAAGCCTAAAACCGGGATAGAAGCCAAGCCAAACAACCAAACCGAGATACTTATTGCTATTAAAACAAGCAAGGGAGTTGAGTTTAGAGATTTAATTTTTAACAAAAAATATGAGCTAAACCAAAGCGAAACGCTTTTTAGTGTCCCTGAAGTCACCAGCATCTCAGCATTTTATTCAGATACAAAAAATATATATTTTTTAGGAAAAGTTGCGGGAAAAACTAGCCTCTATTCAGGCACCATACAAAACGGTACAGTTGAGCAATTACTGACTAGCCATGACAACTTTACCCCTTATCGCATTTCTCGTTCACTGGATAAAAAGGGCATCGCAGTTTTAGGCTTTAATGCGCAACACACCTCACAAATCTGGAACCTTTCACTACCTGATCGCAGTTTCACTTTATTCGCCTCATTAGACCAAAACTGGTATTTCATTGATACCAACCCGAACGTCAGTGCCCATCTATTAAGTGACGGAAAATCCTTATTTCAATTAGATGCTTCAGCACACCTGTTGCCGATTACCTTTGAAAACTATGCATTTTTACATTTTCCCGGTTTTAGTCCTGATGGACAGAAACTGATCTACACACAGGCAACACTCACAGGCAACATTGGCTGGCGCGACCTGCGAAACGCAGAGTCTGCTTTTTGGACAGATACTAGTGCACATAGCTGGCAAGGCGTTTTATCGCCAGATGGTAACAAGCTTGCCTATATTTCCAATAAAAATGGCCACAGCCAGATGTTTGTTAAGCACTTAGATACGGGGGGCGACCATCTTATATATGCTAATCAGGAGCAATATCTGGCGTTATCAAAACCGGTGTGGAGTCCAAAGGGTGATAAGCTGGCAAGCGCTCGAAATGATCGGGTCTTTATTGTCAATTTAGAGACAAATAAAATAAACCATTTAGATACGTTAGTCGGCCAACCAGAAGCCTGGCATCAAGATCGCCATACCCTATTTATCAGGGATAACAATGGTAAATCTCCCAAATGGTTCACCTATGATGTGAAGAATAAAACGCAGACCCCTCAATATTTCCCTGATAAACACGTTGGCGTATTAACTAGTTTAGGCCAATCGATGTCCATTTATCAGGGGCGATTATACAATGGTGAAGGGCAGGTATTATGGCAGGCCCCTGACGACAGACACATAACTCAACACTTTTCTACCGATGCAGGCCTGTATCTCGTTGTGAATGGCAACACGAAGAGCAACGGCAGAGACATATGGTATTTTGCCTTCAATACGCAAACGGCAAACTTGATCACTGAGTTAACTGATAAAGAAATGGATATTTCTGACTTCAGGCAAGGCCTGATGGTATTTAACACATTCGAAAGTGAAAAAGATATCGTAACACTGTCAGTAAAATAACCGACTGAGCAAAGGCTCGTGTTTTACGGTGTGATGGGTAAGAGTTATAGAAAACCACTTGATTTACAAAGTAAATCAAGTGGTTACTTAAAGAGGGTGAGTCAGCCTGTAAGCCGGGTTCTGTTCTCTCCCGAGGGAGATCGATAATCATTCGTCTAGGCTTGGGATCGCTCCCAAGCTCGAGCAACCTACCCGGTTCCGATGCGGGCCACACCATAAGGAACCCTATTTGGTCTTGCTCCGGGTGGAGTTTACCTTGCAACCAACTGTTACCAGTGGCCCGGTGCGCTCTTACCGCACCCTTTCACCCTTACCGGTTCCGAAGAACTTAGGCGGTCTTCTCTCTGCTGCACTTGTCGTAGGCTCACGCCCCCCAGCCGTTAGCTGGCACCCTGCCCAATGGAGCCCGGACTTTCCTCCCCCTGATCATTTTCGTCACAGGCAGCGATTATCCGGCTGACTCAGGCGGGGGATTATACGCACCTTTAGTGTAAAACGCAGCATTAATTTGCGTTACTTAAGATTATTCCCCTTCACGCTCAGCAATAATCGCTTTATACAGGGCGTTTTTCTTCAATCCGAAGTACTCGGCAGCAATGCCACAGGCTTTTTTCAACGGCATTTCACCTTCCAGCAAACCGATCAGCTGTTTGGCCTCTGGCGTCATTTCGCTGCTAACCTGGGTTTTACCGGGCAGCATCAGCACCAGCTCACCCCGCTGGCGTTCGGGTTCGTTTTCAAGAAACGCGATCAGCTCACAGACAGGTCCGCTGAAAAAGGTTTCATAGGTTTTGGTCAGCTCTTTGGCGAACACTACGCGCTGTTGCTCGCCCAGTGCCGTTTGCAAGTCAGCCAGACTGGCCATGATACGGTGCGTGCTTTCGTACATAATACTGGTGATGCCAGACTCATGTGCCTCTTTAAAGAAGCTCTGGCGAGCCTGACTTTTAGCCGGTGTAAAACCCACAAACTGAAAGCGGTCGGTTGGCAAACCTGAGCAGCTTACCGCCGCAATTGCGGCACACGCACCTGGCACAGGGGTTACCTGAGCGCCCGCTTCACGACATAAGTTCACCACCGCGTAGCCTGGGTCGCTGATCAGCGGCGTGCCAGCGTCGGATACCAGCGCGATGTCCATGCCCTGCTTCAGCCAGTCCAGGATCTGCTGCGCCTTTTGTTTTTCGTTGTGGTCGTGCAACGCAAAGGTTTTTGCTTTTATGCTGAAGTGGCTCAATAATTTACCTGTGTGACGGGTGTCCTCGGCAGCCACTAAATCGACCTCTGCCAGTACTTTCAGCGCACGTTCACTGATGTCTTCTAAATTGCCTATGGGTGTGGCAACGATATACAGGGTGCCAATTTTGTCTGAGATTTCGGCATTTGTCATTGAGCTCTCCAGGGTCAGTCAGTAAGATATCCACAAACATAAGGTATGAGTAAAGGTTTGCGAGTGCGACTGAAAAATATAAGTCTAGTGATTGCGGTATTGTCAGGGTTATCGGCCTGTGGCACAACCCCTAAAACCGCTTCAACGCAAGACAAACAGACATTGGCCACAGCCTCAACCGCACCGGCTGAACAACTGGATGCGCAAGGTCTGTTCAATAAGGCTGGTAGCAAACAGGGCGCGAGTAAAATTCAGTTGCTGTATCTGGCAAGACAAGCCGCCATTGACGAGCAAAACTGGCCCATTCTGGAGCAGGTCTGTAGCGAACTTGAAAGCAAGGCCAGTGTCGATCACGTACAAAACAAACTGTATACCGCATTGGCCCGACAACAACAGCAGAAATTTAGTAGCGCACTGGCCTTACTGCAAACCTTAGAAAGCAAATTAAAACTGCCAGAACATCAGGCCTGGCATCAGTATCTGATGGGCAGTGTGTATGCCGCCCAGCAGCTACCAAAAAAAGCCCTGGTACATTACTTTAAAAGTGCGGATCTGGCCAACAAACACCAATTACTTATTGCCGGTTTGAATCAGGATATCTGGCAGGCACTACAACAATTGTCTTCATATGCACTGGAACGCTTTGATCGCGGCACAGTGATCCAGCAAGGCTGGGTTAAACTGGCCAAATACCATCAGATTTACTTAGGCTCGACGGTGCAGCTTCATCAGGCGCTGAATAACTGGCAGCGCCGCTATACCAGTCACCCGGGCAGTAAAATTATCCCGACGGAAGTGAAAACCACACTGGATCTCGCGCCGTATGATGTGACCCGTATTGCTGTGCTGTTGCCCACCTCTGGCAGCAGTGAGCGCCTGGGCAGAGCCCTTAAAAACGGCTTTCTGGCGGCAATGGACGCCAATCGGGTTGAAGAGATCTTTTTCATCGACGAAACCCTGGATGTAGCACAAATAGACCGAGAACTTCAGCAAAGCCAGGCCGAGTTTGTGATTGGCCCGCTACTTAAAAGCAATGTAGAAAAACTCACTGCCAGTACATATTTAACGACCGCGCCGACGCTGTTTTTAAATACCCTGGATACGCCCGCTGCACTGGGTAATCCAAACCACTATTACTTTGCGTTAGACCCCGAGCATGAAGTTGAGCAGGCAATGGTGCATTTCCTGGCGAAGGGGTATCAAAAACCTATGCTGCTGGCCCCAGATACGGCTTCCGGTAAACGCCTTATCAACCACTTTGAGACCCAGTGGCAGCGTTACAGCGAAACCCGGCCTGAAGTGGGCTTTTACTCTGACAGTGAAAACATGGCCGAAGTGGTTGGCCAGCTGCTTGAAGTAGACAGCTCAAAACAACGGATCGCGACCATAAAACGCATGTTCAGACGCGAACTGGAAAGTGAAACGCGCTCACGCCGCGATATAGATGCCATCTATATTTTAGGTGATGCCATTGAAACCCGCCTACTCAAACCGTATTTAGATGTCAATGTCAGCACCTTTGCCGATCGTATACCGCTCTATGCCAGCTCACGCAGTTACAGCAAACAGATAGATAAAACAGACAAAGGGGATCTTGAGGGGCTGTTTTTCACCGAGGTACCCTGGATGCTGCCGGGCGCAGTCAAATCGCAAAGCTTGCGCGAGCAACACAGCCAGCTTTGGCCTGAGCAGTCAGACATTGAACAGCGCCTGTTTGCCATGGCTTATGATGCGCTGAATCTGATCCCGGAAATAAAACAGCTAAGTAAAATACCGGGTAAGGAGTTTGATGGCCTGACTGGCGCACTCACCATCAAAGACGCCAATCGTATTAACCGCCAACTGAGCTGGGCGCAGTATCACAAAAATCAGATCCGCCTGGTCAGTCTGGATCAGCGCCCGCCTACGCCGCTGTTTATGAAACAGCTGTATGAAGATTATCAGGCACAGCAGTAGACGATGTTCAGCAAACTGTTCAATCACAGCAGGGAAAAAGGTCAGCACTATGAGGAGCTTGCTGAAACTTATCTCAAGAAACAAGGTCTTAAAGCCATCACTCGCAACTATCTTTGTCGCTATGGTGAAATAGACTTGATCATGAAAGAAGGTGAAACCTGGGTGTTTGTCGAGGTAAAATTTCGTCGTGGCGGAGGCTTCGGTGGCGCAATACAGGCATTGAGTCAAAGTAAGTTACAAAAATTGCGTCGCAGTATATATAATTATCTGCAACAATCTGCATTGCACAATGTCCCTGTACGGATCGACTTTGTGGCAATTCAAGGCGATAAAAACCCAGATATCCAATGGATTAGAAATATTACTTAGTATGCAAGAATCAATAAAAGAGATCTTTACCGAAAGTATTCAAGCACAAATTGCCGCAGGTGAAGCACTGCCTGAAGTCCTAGAATCGACGGCTTATGCCATTGCGCAATGTCTGATCAACGGCAATAAACTGATCTGCTGCGGTGTGCCTAGCTGTCACATGATTGCAGAGCATTTCAGTAACCTGCTGGTGAACTACTTTGAAACAGAGCGCCCTTGCCTGCCTGCACTCACCCTGAGTCAGACGCAAATCAACCTCAGCAATGGCGACGAGAGCCAGGGTGCAGATTACTTCGCCCGCCAGGTACGCGCGATTTCCAATCAAAATGACTTGCTCTTTGTTGTGGCCATCGACGGACACGAAAAGAGTGTGATCAGTGCGGTTGAAGCGGCGCTGACCAGTGATCTCAATGTCATTGCATTGATTGGTGATGATGGTGGCGAACTGACAGGGTTATTAGGCCCGAATGACGTAGAGATACGCGTGCCCAGCAAACGGGCCAGTCGCATTCTGGAAACCCACCTGTTTACTGTCCACTGCCTGAGCCAGCTCATTGACAATATTCTCTTTCCACAGGACGCATAAAAGATGTTAAAACGACCTGCACTGATACTTTGCTCCGTATTACTGATCCAGGGCTGTGCTGCCGCGGTGGTGGCCGGTACCGCTGGTGCCGTCACATCGGCCAATGACAGACGGACTTTGGGCTCACAAATTGACGATAACAATATCGAAATCAAAGGCACACTGGCACTCAAGCGTATTCCTGCGCTGGCTAATCACGCCAATATCAGTCTGGTCAGTGTCAACGGCCACCTACTGATGGTCGGCCAGGTCAGTACTGTCGAAATGAAACAGCAAGCTCACAACACCCTCAAGGGCGTTCAGGGCATTAAACGTATTTATAACCAGTTGCGGATCGGCAGCAACATTGGCATTACCACACAGACCAACGACAGCTGGCTAACCACCAAAGTTAAAACTAAGTTGATTGCCGATGACCACATTGATGGTGGCAATATTAAAGTGGTAACAGAGAACAGTGAAGTCTTTCTGATGGGCCTGGTCAATCAGGATGAAGCCGAACGAGCGGTTGATATCGCCCGTAATGTACACGGTGTGCTGAAAGTCGTTAAAGCTTTTGAAATCTTGTAATAGTTAAAGTTAATAAAGAGAGATAAAAAACCTGCCAGTGGGCAGGTTTTTTTGTTGTCTGACGTGCTACTTTATCACTCTCAGGTGAGAGGCTTTCTTCGCTTTTTCAGGCGTTTCTTTGTCTGCTGAAGGGGTTTCAGCAGGCTCCTCAATCACCTCGGTTTGAGCTGGCTCTTCTAAGTGCTCATCGTCCTGTGGGTGATCCGGCTCAGAGAAGATTGTACCTTCGCCATTTTCACGCGCATAAATCGCCAGCACTGCACCAATGGGGACATACACCTGCATTGGCTGACCAGAAAAACGCGCATTGAAGCTCAGTGCGTCATTGTCCATTAAAAAGTTAGCTGCTGCTGAGGGGCTAACATTCAGCACTATCTGCCCCTGCTGAACAAACTGACGTGGTACTTCAACTGCCGGATACTCAGCATCGACCACAATATGTGGTGTGCACTGATTATCGACAATCCAGTCGTAGAAAGCACGTAATAGGTAGGGGCGATTCGAAGTCATTAGCTGCGGATCTCACGCTCAGCTTCAGTCAGTGAAGCCTGGAATGAATCACGCTCAAATAAACGCAGCATGTATTCTTTCAGCTCTTTTGCACCCGCACCTGATAAGTCAATACCAAGTTGTGGTAAACGCCACAGCAGTGGTGCCAGATAACAATCAACCAGGCTAAACTCTTCACTCATGAAGTAAGGCGCTTCACTGAAAATTGGCGCAATCGCAAGTAACGCTTCTGTCAGCTCTTTGCGTGCCTGATCGGCATCTGCTCCGCCCTGCGCAACTTTTTCTGCCAGGCTGTACCAGTCAGTTTCGATACGGTGCATCATCAGACGGCTGCGACCACGCATAACAGGGTAGACTGGCATTAATGGAGGATGAGGGAAACGCTCATCTAGGTATTCCATTATGATATTTGCCTGATACAAACCGAGCTCTCTGTCTATCAGAGTGGGAACTGTACCATAAGGGTTAATCTCATGCAGTGCCTCTGGCAAGTTGTCCTTTTCGGCCAGATGAATATCGACACTTACCCCTTTCTCGGCCAATACGATACGAACCTGATGGCTGTACATACAGTTTGCACCGGAGAAAAGAGTCATAACAGGGCGCTTATTGGCAGCAACGGCCATGCCTACCTCCATAAATTAATGACAAAGTAATAACATCACTTTCATACCAATTTTATGTAATAAAATCGATAAAAACAGCAATAGGGGCCAAAGCCCCTATTGCATCAATTGCTGGAAAGTGTCCAGATTAATGGACATCTCTCCAGTATTCTTTCTTCAGCAAGAATGCCAGAATGAAGAAGATAATCAGGAAGCCCAGTACTTTAATACCCATAGCTTCTGATTGAAGGCGTGAAGGTTCACCAACATAAGCCAGGAAGTTAGTCAGGTCACGAACGGCCTGATCATATTCATCCGCGCTCAGCTCACCTGAGCCGTCTGTTGTGATGCTTTTCACTTTCTGAACTTTTACGCCATGCTCTTCCACTTCTTCAAACTCAGCAGTCGGCACGCCTTGTAACTCCTGCAATGCGTGTGGCATACCAACCAGCGGAAACACTGAGTTGTTAACACCAAACGGACGGCTTTCGTCAACGTAGAACGACTTTAGGTAAGTATATACCCAGTCAGCGCCACGCACACGGGCAACCAAAGTCAGGTCTGGCGGCGCAGCACCAAACCATTTTGCTGCGTCATCAATGTCCATCGCATTGCGAATGTGACCACCCACTTTTGAATCATCAAAAATCAGAGTGTCTTTACCAATCTCAACCGGAATACCGATGTCACGGAAAGTAGTCTCATAACGCTGATACTGCATCTGGTGACAACCCAAGCAGTAGTTCATGAACAACTTAGCACCACGCTGCAAGGACGCATTGTCAGTCAGATCATGGTTCGCTTCAAGTAAAGGAACCGAAGGACCCGCTGCCATTGCAAAGGTAGGCAGCAATGCGAATAAACCAATTAGTAGCTTTTTCATCATTTAGTCAACCTCGTAGGCAGTGGCTTAGTATTTTCATTCTTCGAGTACACAAACAGCAGTACAAAGAACATGAAGTACGTTACGGTACAAATCTGTGACAGAATCGTTGAAGTCACAGTTTGTGGCGTTGCACCAGCCCAACCTAGGATGAAGAAGGTAACGACGAACTGAGCAATGTTCAGCTTGTGGATACCACTACGATAACGGATTGAACGAACCTTACAACGGTCTAACCAAGGCAGTAGTGCTAATACTGCGATAGAAACACCCATCGCGATAACCCCTAACAGCTTGTCAGGAATTGCACGCAAAATGGCGTAATAAGGAGTAAAGTACCAAACCGGGAAAATATGTTCTGGTGTTTTCAGCGGATTCGCCGCCTCGAAGTTAGGCGCTTCCAAGAAGAAACCATTCATCTCAGGTACAAAGAATACTACCCAGCAGAACAGGATTAAGAAACCAACAACACCCAGAATATCTTTAACAGTGTAGTACGGGTGGAAAGGGATCGCATCTACGATATCTTTCTTACTTGTATAGTACTCATGGAACTTAAATTTAGACTTATCTTCTTCAGCTACACTGCCTTTCTTACGCTTGATATCGATACCGTCTGGGTTGTTTGAACCCACTTCGTGTAGCGCAACAATGTGCAGGAATACCAAAATAACCAGCACCAGTGGCAATGCAATTACGTGCAATGCAAAGAAACGGTTCAGGGTTGCACCTGAGATTACGTAGTCACCACGGATCCACAGTGTCAGATCATCACCAATGACCGGAATGGCACCAAACAGTGAAATGATTACCTGTGCACCCCAGAATGACATTTGACCCCAAGGCAGTAGGTAGCCCATGAATGCTTCAGCCATCAGAGCCAGGAAAATCAGCATACCGAAGACCCACAGCAGTTCACGCGGCTTCTGATAGGAGCCATAGATCATGCCACGGAACATGTGTAAATAAACCACGATGAAGAACGCCGACGCACCCGTCGAATGCAAGTAACGAAGCAACCAACCGTACTCTACATCACGCATGATGTATTCAATTGAAGCAAATGCGCCTTCTCCTGAAGGAACATAGTTCATTGTCAACCAGATACCCGTCAGGATCTGGTTAACCAATACCAGAATAGCCAGTGAGCCAAACAGGTACCAGAAGTTAAAGTTTTTAGGTGCTGGGTATTGCGCGATGTGCATATTCCAGACACGCGTCATTGGAATACGATCGTCAATCCAGTTCAGCACAGCGCCAAATGCGCCCGGCTTATCAACCTTCGCAGTCATTATGCAACTCCTCCTACTTCACCGATTAGGATAGTAGTGTCGTCAATAAAGGTATAAGGTGGGACTTCAAGGTTCAGTGGAGCTGGTACACCCTGGAATACTCGGCCAGCCATATCGAACTTAGAACCATGACAAGGACAGAAGAAACCATGTTCGGTACCTTCAATCTTTTCACCGAAGCCACCATTGAAGAATGACGGTGAACAACCCAGGTGAGTACAAATTCCGACCGCAATAAAAATCTCAGGACGCGTAGAGCGGTGATAATTTTTTGCAAAGTCAAGCTGTTGTGGCTCGTCTGAGTTAGGGTCACGAAGGTTACCTTCGTGCTTTTTCATTTCATCCAACATCGCAGGAGTACGATATACAACCCATACAGGTTTGCCTCGCCACTCAACACGAACTAATTGTCCAGGCTCAAGTTTGCTGATATCTACTTCTACAGGCGCACCTGCAGATTTAGCTCGCTCACTTGGGTTCCAAGACGCAATAAAAGGAACAGCAGCTCCAGCCGCACCAACGCCACCTACAACAGAGGTAGCGATAGTTAAAAAGCGACGTCGGCTGTTGTCTACAGGCGCATTGCTCATCCACTTATCTCCAATATGATTCCCAACACTTGCTATATTGAGAACATTAGTTACAGCAGGTTAATTTTAAGAAACTACAAAATAAACGCGATCATAAATAAATCCCTTGATTAAAACAAGGTTATTACAGTGCCATGCCCGAATAAACCATCGAAAAGTAGGAATTGGTTACTTCGAGCATGAAACCGATTTATTTTGGTAAAACGTCACAGGATGCCTTTCACTGACTCAGACAAACCGATAAGGCTGGCTATCAAAATTCAATCAGTGTTTTCGCGACTCATTACTTGCTCGGCAATTGTAGCAAAAAAATGCGCTGAGATATCGTCCAAACTCAACTAATTATTATAATTACTGAACTTTTTTGACCATAAATCTGTTCAGATGATTGTTTATTGCAATAAGAAGGAAAGTAGACACGTAGAATCAGGGGGCTTTGAATGAGCAAGAAACAAAAAACCCAGCACAAGGCTGGGTTTTTGCAATTCTGAAACGTAATAAATTAACGTTTTGAGAACTGAGTCTTCTTACGTGCTTTCTTAAGACCAACTTTCTTACGCTCAACTTGACGAGCATCGCGAGTAACAAAGCCAGCTTTACGCAGAGTTGGACGTAGTGATTCGTCAAACTCCATTAGCGCACGAGTGATACCGTGACGGATAGCACCAGCTTGACCAGTCATACCACCACCTGCAACAGTGATGTATAGGTCAAACTTTTCTGTCATTTCAACTAGCTCTAGTGGCTGACGAACAACCATGCGAGAAGTTTCACGACCGAAGTACTCTTCGATAGAACGCTGATTAATTACGATGTTGCCAGTGCCTGGGCGTAGGAATACGCGAGCACTTGAACTTTTACGACGACCTGTACCGTAGTATTGATTTGCCATGAGTAGTGCTCCTTAAATGTCTAGAACCTGAGGCTGTTGAGCCGCGTGGTTATGCTCGTTACCAGCGTAAACTTTCAGTTTACGGAACATTTCACGACCCAGAGGACCGCGAGGTAACATGCCTTTAACTGCTTTTTCGATGATCATTTCAGGCTTTTTAGCTTGAAGCTTCTCGAAGTTTACAGATTTAAGGCCACCTGGGTAACCAGAGTGTGCATAGTACATTTTGTCCTGAGCTTTGTTACCAGTTACAGTAACTTTCTCAGCGTTGATAACGATGATGTAATCACCAGTGTCAACATGTGGAGTGTACTCAGCTTTATGCTTACCGCGTAGGCGAGAAGCGATTTCAGTAGCAATGCGACCTAAAGTTTTACCTTCAGCGTCAACTACGTACCAGTCACGTTTTACAGTTTCTGGTTTAGCAACAAACGTTTTCATTATAAAAATCCAAAGTTTTCAGTTAAAACCACAGGTAGTCCGAATGACTACCGCTCTACTTTTTGGTGCTTTAACCCCTTCGAGTTTAAGACTTTTTTGCCGCTCAAGTCAGTGGCTAAGCCGACGAGGGCAATAGTAACGCAACGTGGCAGGCCGCGGATTATAGCAAGGGTTTTGCCACGATGCTAGGGGATGGCTGTTTTTTCCACAAAAAACATGCCATTCTCTGAAATGTGTGTGAAACGCCAGTTTTAAGGCGTTATGCCAGGTGCTCCCGGGCGAGGTATTCCAGCGACTGCATTTCCTGCAAACGACTGATACAGCGTTTAAACTCAAAGTTCAATGTACCATTGGTATACAGCTCGGTGATCGGTGCCTCTGCGGAGATGATAAGCGTCACATTACGCTCGTAGAATTCATCTACCAGGGCAATAAAACGCCTTGCCGCATCGTCATTGTTCTGCCCCATTTGCTTGACATCAGATAAGATCACCGTGTTATACAAGCGACTGATCTCCATGTAATCGACCTGAGAGCGGGCGGTTTCGCACAGCGCGCTAAAGTCAAACATCACAATGCAGTCAGAGACTTTACGGGTCTGGATCAGGCGCCCTTCAATCTCAATTGGTTCGTCCAGTTTACCCGGCTCGGGTGAGAGCTTGTCGAAGTATTCAAACAGGTTGTCGTCAGCTTCTTTACCCAGTGGGCTGTGAAATATCTCGGCCTGCTCTAAGGTACGCAGACGATAGTCGATCCCCGAATCGACATTGACCACATCCGTGTTTTCATTTACCAGTGCAATGGCAGGTAAAAATCGCGCGCGCTGCAAACCATTACGATAGAGCTCATCCGGGATGATATTGGATGTCGCGACCAGCACAATGCCGCGCTCAAATAAGGCTTCCATCAAACCACCTAGCAACATGGCGTCGGTAATGTCCTGGACAAAGAACTCATCGAAACAGATGATGTCGGTTTCCGCCTTAAAAATATCCGCAACAACTTCCAGCGGATTTTTCACTTCTTTGAGTTTTTTCAGCTCATCGTGCACACGATGCATAAAACGGTGGAAATGCACCCGCATTTTACGCTCCGTGGGCAAAGCCTCATAAAATGTATCAACCAGATAGGTTTTGCCACGCCCTACCCCCCCCCAGAAATAAAGACCTTTGACTTTGGGCTGAGGCGTTTTCTTCAGGCCAAACAGGCTACCCAGCAGGCTTTTTTTGACCGGTACCTGATTGACCAGGTCGTCATACAATCTTTGCAGGTGCCTGACGGCATTTTCCTGTGCGCTGTCATAGTGAAAATCATCACGCTGTAAGTCTTGTTGGTACTTTTCCCAGGGCGTCATCATCTTTTTTATTGTCGAAGAGCAGTTTTATTTACCCGCTATATTAACACGCATCGAAACTCAGCGTATATTTAAGCTATCTAAGTCGATTATTTTTTTGCATTTGGTGCGCCGGTGCACCATCAACAGGAGTACTTTATGACGACAATCGCCTGGTTCGGGATCCTTGTAATAGTCGCAATCGCTGCCTTTTTCGCGGGCACGTTACTGACAAAAAAACGCTTTAAGCATGATGAACTGGAACAACAAGCGCAGGAAGCACAACATGCATTAGAGCAGTATCGCCAGGATGTCAGCGATCATCTGGCCGACAGCAAAAAACTGATGGCCAAGCTGGAGGAAAATTACACCCTGCTAAATCGCCACTTTGAAGAAGGTAAGCAACTCCTTAGTCAGGAAAAACCTTTGCCAAGTGAACCTTTCTTTTCTAAAGAAACCACAGAACAGCTGCATGCTTCACTGCACATGCGTGATGAAAAGCGCCGCGCCAGCGAACATACCCATGACGCACCACCGAGTGATTATGTTGAGGGAGAAAGCGGCCTGTTTAAAGGAGAAGGGTCACAAAGTGAGCAATTAAAAGCCTCTTGATGAACTTTTTTTTGACCCCATAGTCTGTAGAAATAGCAATTGAATAATGGGCGATGCGCGGTTGCGCTTTGCCCAACGGACTAACGCTGTTTCCAGGAGAATTCCACGACTATGAAACTGAAATTATCATTACTTACCGCAGCGCTACTTTCTTCGAGCTTATTTTTATTACCTGAAACCAGTCATGCACGTCTGCCTGTTGCCGTCGATGGTCAGCAGCTGCCTACCCTGGCTCCGATGTTAGAAAAAGTCACCCCCGGGGTGGTCAGTATTCAGGTCTCTGGTGCTAAAGAAGTACGCCGACGCGTTGATCCATTTGATTTCTTCTTTGGTAACCCAGCCCCACGCTCTCAGAAACGGCCTTTCAGTGGCTTAGGCTCCGGCGTCATCATTAATGCGGACGAAGGGTATGTGGTTACCAATAACCATGTCATCGACGAAGCAGACAATATCGTGGTCACCCTCAAAGATGGCCGGGAGTTTAAAGCTGATCTGGTTGGTGCAGACAAAGAATCTGATATTGCACTACTACAAATTGAGGGTGAAGCGCTCACCGAAGTAAAACTCGCAGACTCTGACAAGCTCAGAGTGGGTGACTTTTCAGTCGCCATCGGTAATCCGTTTGGTCTGAGTCACACTGTCACCTCAGGTATCGTCAGCGCATTGGGCCGCAGTGGCCTGAACATCGAAGGTTATGAGGACTTTATCCAGACTGATGCCGCCATAAACCAGGGTAACTCAGGTGGCGCACTGGTGAACCTCCGTGGGGAGCTTATCGGGATCAACACCGCTATCCTCGGCGCCTCGGGCGGTAACGTCGGGATTGGATTTGCCATTCCCTCCAACATGATGAAAAACCTGGTCGACCAGATCATTGAATATGGCCAGGTGCGCCGCGGTTCACTGGGGATCCGGGGCCGTACCCTGGACGCTGGCCTGGCCAAAGCACAGGGCTTCGATGTCAAGCAGGGTGCCTTTGTGCAGGAAGTGGTGAAAGACTCAGCGGCGGATGAAGCAGGCATAAAAGCCAATGACGTGATCATTGCGCTCAATGGCGACAAGATCGAGAGCTTTGAGGAACTGCGCGGTAAGATTGCAACGCTGGGCGAAGGGAAAAAAGTTAAAATCGAGATCTATCGAGATGGAGACACCCGTACGCTTAGTGTCGAGCTAAAAGGCCAAAGCGAACAGCGCGCTGAAGCCGATCGTATTCACCCCAGTCTGCAAGGTGCGGTACTTGAAAGCGGCGAACGTAATGGCAACCAGGGTATTGTGGTTGTCTCTGTTGAAGAGCGCTCACCTGCCGCCCGGGTCGGCCTGCAAGAAGGGGATGTCATTATGCAGGTCAACCGTCAGCGTGTTGCCTCGGTGCGGGATATGAAGCGCCTGATTGACGACATTCAGGGCAACATTGTACTGGGTATCAAACGCGGACGTGACTCAGTGTTCTACCTCATCCAGTAACCCGCAACAGGTACATTATTTAATTTGAGCAAGCGAAAACACAGCGGCCATGGTCGCTGTGTTTTTATATCTAATCACACCAATGAGTCACACATTAATGCAGATTGGTATCAATTATGCCATCATTACACTCTACACCGATAACTAGACAAAAATAACCGTGTTTAAATTACTCAAGCTCATTATCCCGCCCGTCTTTATTGGCTTAGGCCTGGCATTGATTATTATCTGGTTCACACCCGAGTTGCGTCAAAATGCCCTGCGTCTCGAACTGAAAAGCCATTACACCGCTCAGCATATGAGCTTTGCGTCTGGTGTTAACCGCGCGGCCCCGGCTGTAGTGTCGATTTTTTCAGAAAGCTTTAGCAATCAACCGAGATTCAAACGACAAAATACGGTTCAGGAGCTGGGCTCAGGTGTGATCATGAGCCGTGAAGGCTATATCCTGACGAACTATCATGTCGTCAATAATGCCGATCAGATCATTGTGCTGCTACCGGATGGTCGGTTATTTAACGAAGTGCAGTTGGTGGGATATGACACCATCACCGATCTGGCACTGTTAAAAATCAAGGCAGAACACCTCCCCGTGATCCCAGTAGACGATGCCTTTAACCCACAGGTGGGCGATGTGGTGCTGGCCATCGGTAACCCGCTGAACCTGGGGCAAACCATCACGCAGGGGATCATTAGTGCCACAGGCAAGCAAACCCTGACAGACAGCCAGTATAATAGCCTGCTGCAAATGGATGCTGCCGTGAACATGGGTAACTCAGGCGGCGCACTGGTGAACTCCAATGGCGATCTGGTGGGGATTACATCGGCCCAATTCAGAGCCCGATACAATATTGATATCCAGGGTATTTCGTTTGCTGTGCCCTACTCCCTGGCCAAAGACGTGATGGCTAAACTGATCAAAGATGGCCGGGTGATCCGCGGCTATCTGGGATTCAGAGGCACACCGGTCGACAATACCGGGCAGGAAGTCACCAATGTTTACACCACCATAGTCGGCTTACGGATCAGCGACCTCGACCCACTGGGTCCGGCCTGGCAAGCTGGCATGAAGGAAAATGACATTGTCACCAAAGTAGCCGGTGAACCCGTGAAAAACCCGCAGCAGACCCTGCGTAAGATAGGCAACACAGCACCAGGTACTCAACTCGAATTCGAGGTGTATCGGGGAGACCGCCATCTGACCTTTATGGTGGAAGTGGCCGAGCTGGAAACGCCGATTTACTAATCCGGCAAGGAGATTAAAGCAATAAAAAAGCGAGCTCAGCTCGCTTTTTTATTCATTGTCGATTTTTTTAGTTGTGGCGGCGCTTGATCTTCGCGCCCAGCTTACTGAGCTTATCCTCAATACGCTGATAACCCCGGTCAACATGGTAAATGCGGTCCACCACCGTCTCACCACTGGCAACAATGCCGGTTAAGATCAGACTGGCCGATGCCCGTAAGTCAGTTGCCATCACCTGGGCTCCAGACAGAAACTCAGTCTCGCCACAATAAGCGGTATTTCCCTCAAGACGAATATTGGCTCCCATACGCTGCAGCTCAGGTACGTGCATAAAGCGATTCTCAAAAATCGTTTCGGTAATGGTCGCACTGCCATTCGCCACCACATTCAGTGCTGTAAACTGCGCCTGCATATCCGTTGGAAAACCAGGATGTGGCATCGTTTTAATATTAACGCCCTGCAGCTCGCGGCCACGCATGCTGACAAAAATGCTGTCCTGTGAAACTTCGACCAAAGCATTGGCATCGCGCAGCTTATCCAGTACCGGCTCAAGGCTATGGTAGTCGGTGTTTTTACACAGTACTTCCCCCTGGCTCATTGCCGCTGCCACCAAAAAGGTACCCGTCTCAATTCTGTCCGGCAGGATCTTGTGTTCACACCCATGTAGAGCTTCGACCCCTTCTACTTCGATACGGCTGCTGCCTGCACCAGAAATCTTCGCCCCCATCGCAATCAGGCACTCTGCGAGATTGACGATTTCTGGCTCACGCGCTGCGTTTTCCAGCACCGTTTTACCTTCCGCCAGGGTCGCAGCCATTAACAAGTTTTCGGTCGCACCAACAGACACGGTCTCCATAAAAATTTCGGCCCCGTGAAGCCGCTTTCCTCGTTCGACATGGGCATTGATATAGCCGTTTTCAACGCGGATGGTCGCGCCCATCTTCTCAAGTCCGGCGATGTGCAAGTCAACGGGCCGCGCACCGATGGCACAGCCACCCGGTAAAGACACCTGCGCTTTACCAAAGCGTGCAACCAGCGGACCTAAAGCAAGCACTGACGCACGCATTTGCTTAACCAGCTCATAGGGCGCCAGCACTTTATCAACCTTGGCCCCGTCAATCTCTAACAACTGACCACGCCAGCTTACCTCAGCGCCTAAAGTGCGCAGTAAGGCTTCTGTAGTCCCTATATCCCTGAGTCTGGGTACATTACTGAATGTGCTTTTTCCATCGGCCAGAATCGCCGCAAACAGAATTGGCAGGGCTGCGTTTTTAGCCCCGGAAATAGTGACTTCACCGTTTAAAGTGGTGCCACCTTGGATAACAAACTGATCCATTGTGGCTCCAGATTATTGAGGTAAGATAAATTTGCGCTCGCGTTGCCACTCGGTTGGCGTAAAGGCTTTAATGCTGACGGCGTGGATAGTGCCATCTTTAATCACTTCCATCAGCGGGGCATAGACCATTTGCTCGCGCTTAACCCGGCGCAAGTCTTCAAAGCAGCTGCCTACTGCGATTACTTCGTAATGACTGCCTTCTGATTTAACTTTGACTTCGTCAAGTTCCAGCGCTTTTTGTAGTAAAGCTTCGACTTGGTTTGTTTCCATTGGACTCACTCAAATAGGTTGCTGACCTGACCCAGCGCCATCAAATTTTGTAGCTGGTCAGGCACGTTTTTTAACTCAAGACGTACGTCTTGCTGCTTTAATTTGCCTAAAGAGTGAATTAACCAAGCTAAGCCCGCGGTGTCAACCCTGGATACCTCAGAAAGGTCAAAATACAGGACTGACTGCGCATTTTCTAGCAACTGGTTAAGAAGCGATTCATTTGTCAGGCTATCTCGCGTCAGCTCGCCGCTGACCGCTATCGTGTCGGCCTGGGGTTTAGTAAATTGCAGATTAGGCATTGCCGTCATCACCTCGAAACTGTACTGGCAGTTTGCTTTTCTTGTCCAGTAATTCGATCACGCGCTCAATGCCCTGCTGACGCAAAATACCGTGCAACTCAGATTGTTTCGCATCAAGCAGGCTAATTCCTTCTGCCATCATATCAAAGGCCCGCCACTCGCCATTACTGTCACGACGTACTTTAAAATCGATCTTAATATCCGGTTTACCCGCTTCGACGATCTTGGTTTTGACTATCGCAATTTTATCATCTTCGGCATCACGCGCCGGTTCAAACTCGACTTTCTGATCGGTGTACTGCGTGAACACACCGGCATAGGTCGCAACCAGGTAAGACTTAAAGACGTCAATAAAAGTGCGGATGTGCTCTATTGCCTGGCGTTTTTCTTCTTTGTCTTCAATGTTACGGACTTTCTGGATATGACTACCCAACACACGATAAGCTGCGTATTTGTAGTCGATATATGGCAATAACTCTTCTTCAACGATCACCCGCAGATGCTCTTTGTCCTGCTCAATTTTTTTCTGATCTTTGGTCACACGTTTAAAGGTATTGTCTGCAACTTGTTGCACCATAGTGTAAGGGTTGGTCATGTCCACTTCACTGGCCGACACTGTGCTGGCCAGTGCAATCAGAAAAACACTTGCGAATAAACCCAAAACTTTCGCCATCATATGATTATTACTCGCTACTTTGGTTAAACAGGAATTGGCCTATCAGTTCTTCCAGAACCAGCGCCGATTTAGTATCTGTGATCATGTCACCATCTTTCAGTGCGGCGCTTTCAACGCCAAATAATTCGCCCAGATCGAGTTCATCATTACTCACCACTTCTTCACCCAGACAGGTCTGTTTCGCAGATTTCGAGGCTATCACCGGGGAAATACCCAGATATTGCTCGCCCAGAATGCCTGACGTCAGGATAGAAACAGAGGTGGTATCCGAGAACTGACACTCATAATGTCTGTCAATGCTCATACTGACGACCGGCACGAACTCTTGTGGATGAATGCGGATCCCCTCGACACGACCGATCACCACACCGCCCACTTTGATCGGAGCTCGGGTTTTCAGTGACCCGATATTGTCAAACTTTGCTTCTAAGGTGTAGGTTTCGCCATTTCCGCTGATCCCTGCATTGGCCACTTTAAGTGCAAGCATTACAAAGGCGGCCACACCTAAGGCTACGAACAGGCCGACAAGTATTTCTATTTTCCGTGTATTCATGTTTCTACAAACCCTTAACTTGAAAACATCACTGCTGTCAGAACAAAATCGAAGCCCAGCACAGCAAGAGAAGAATGAACCACCGTTTCTGTGGTGGCTTTACTGATCCCCTCAGAGGTAGGGATACAATCATATCCTTTGTATAGCGCAATCCAGGTCACGATGAGCGCAAATACAAAACTTTTAATCAGACCATTAACAATATCCTGCTCAAAGGACACCTGAGATTGCATAATGGACCAGAAGCTACCCGAATCGACCCCCAGCCAGTCAACGCCGACCAGATGTGCACCGAGAATCGCAATGGCAGAGAAAATCAGCGCCAGCAACGGCATACTGATAAACCCAGCCCAGAAACGTGGTGAAATTACGCGCTTTAATGGGTCTATCGCCATCATTTCAAGGCTGGATAGTTGTTCTGTGGCTTTCATCAGACCTATTTCCGCTGTCAGTGCACTACCAGCCCGACCAGCAAACAACAAGGCGGTTACTACAGGCCCAAGCTCGCGTAACAAACTCAGCGCAACCAGCGGCCCCAGACTGTCTTCTGCGCCATAATCGACCAGTACGGTGTAGCCCTGCAAAGCTAATACCATGCCGATAAACAGGCCTGATACCATAATTATGAGCAAGGACTGATGGCCAACCATATACAGTTGCCTGATTAATAAAGGGCCGCCTTTTCTGAAATTGGGCATGCTGCACAGCGCCCCCAGTAACATCCGGGTTGCCCGGCCCAGCGACGCAAAACGGCTTAGCGTCTTATGACCTATTTGCTGTAAAAAATCCATCAATGGTTCCCTCCTGCCAATAGCTCATCTTCATAGGGTGCAGCATCAAAATGAAATGGCACGGGTCCATCTGAATGGCCTTGCAAAAACTGCTGTACCAATGGCGATTCGTGAGCCAGCATTTGCTCCGGTGTGCCACTGCCAATAACCCCTTGTTCGGCGATGATCACCACATGATCGGCAATACTGAGCACTTCAGTGACATCGTGCGTCACAATCAATGAAGATAACCCCAGTACTTCATTGAGTGATTTAATCAAACGCACCAGTACCCCCATAGAGATAGGGTCTTGTCCTGCAAACGGCTCATCATACATAATCAGTTCCGGGTCAAGCGCAATGGCTCTGGCCAGCGCTGCACGGCGTGCCATCCCGCCCGACAATTCAGACGGCATCAAATCCCGGGCGCCACGTAAGCCAACGGCTTGCAGCTTCATCAACACCACCAGACGAATCAATTCTTCACTGAGCTTAGTGTGCTCGCGCAACGGGAAAGCAATGTTGTCAAACACCGACATATCCGTAAATAGGGCCCCACTTTGGAACAACATGCTCATGCGCTTACGTGCCTGATACAATGCCTGGCGGGACATAGAAGGAATACTGTCACCAGAGAAGAGAATCTCACCACTATCGGGCTTGAGCTGACCGCCGATCAGCCGCAACATGGTGGTTTTACCAATGCCACTGGGCCCCATGATGGCCGTAATTTTCCCTTTGGGAACGGAGAAACTCATGTTTTTGTAGATTGTCCTTTCACCACGAGAAAAGGTCAATTCCCTGACTTCAACTATTGACTGCGTCAAGTCGCTCTCCACATCATACTTTTTCAATTGTGGAATAATACGTTGTTTTGCTGTGAGATGGAAAACCCTTAATGGTAAAATTTTGTAATTCATTCGCCCTATTTGTTGTGCGAAATGCACGCCCGCCTGCCCATCTTACTCACCCAAAAGCGATGACTTTATTTATACTTTTGATAAGCTATTTGTTACTATCTGCGCCATTGAATTTAGTAACTTGGCTTAGACTTCATGGTTTTATCGTTTGTCATACTCATTCTTGGATTCATTGCCCTGGTTTGGAGTGCCGATCGCTTCGTCTATGGCGCAGCAGCGCTGGCCAAAAACCTTGGGGTACCAACGTTAATTGTGGGTTTGACTATCGTTGCAATGGGCTCCTCAGCACCTGAAATGATGGTCGCTGCGCAGGCTGCACTGGTTGACAAAACAGACACTGCCGTTGGCAATGCCGTGGGCTCAAACATTGCCAATATCCTGATGGTACTTGGCATCACAGCGCTATTGCGCCCACTTAGCGTTGGCTCTGGCATTTTAAAACGCGAAATGCCTCTGCTGGTTGTTGTGTCACTGGCTGCCTGGTTGATCATCAGCGACAATCACTTTAGTGCACTCGAAGGCTGGTTATTGCTGATTGGCTTTATGGTTTTTATCGGCGGCCTTATCTATATATCTAAAACCGGCAAAACCGACCAGGACGACCCACTGATTTCGGAAGCCTGCGACGAAGTACCGAGTGATGTCCCGATGAGCAAGGCCATATTCTGGTTAATCGTCGGGATGATCCTGCTGCCAGTCAGTGCTGACTATCTGGTCGAGTCAGCGGTAGACATTGCAAAGTATTTTGGCATGAGTGATCTGCTCATCGGCCTGACAATTATCGCTATCGGGACAAGTTTACCCGAACTCGCCGCGTGTGTGGCTGGCGTTCTTAAAAATGAAGACGACCTGGTACTGGGTAATATCATCGGCTCAAACATTTTTAATATTCTGGCAGTTTTGTCTATTGCCGGGATCCTCAATCCAGCAACGCTGGACACTAATATCGCAAGCCGGGACATCTATGTCATGTTGGGCGCAACTGCCGCCCTGGTACTGATGAGTGTCAGCCTGAAAGGCCGTCGCCAGATCAACCGTGTTGAAGGCGGACTGCTTCTTGGCACATTTTGCGGTTATATGTACTTCATTATTTAAGGATTCAGCATGAGCACGCACAATTTTATTGGCTCTGCCAGGCAGGTATTAGAAATCGAACAACAGGCCATTGTCGAAATTGCCCAGTATGTAGATGCAAAATTTGCCGCAGCCTGTGAACTCATGTTGCAGTGTCGTGGTCGTATTATAGTGATCGGGATGGGCAAATCCGGCCATATTGGCAATAAAATAGCAGCCACACTGGCCAGTACCGGGACGCCTGCATTTTTTGTTCATCCGGGAGAGGCCAGCCATGGCGATTTGGGTATGATCACCGCCGATGACGTGGTTCTGCTCATCTCAAACTCAGGTGAAACTCACGAAGTACTGGCTATTGTGCCGGTAATAAAGCGTATTGGTGCACAGATCATCAGCATGACGGGCAACCCCGAGTCGAATATGGCAAAACTGGCAGATATTCACTTGTGTATCAAAGTGTCCAAAGAAGCCTGCCCTTTAGGGCTTGCACCCACAGCGAGCACCACAGCGACCCTGGTCATGGGTGACGCGCTGGCAGTCGCCCTACTCGAAGCCCGCGGCTTTACAGCAGACGATTTTGCCCTGTCACATCCGGGCGGCAGCTTAGGTAAACGCTTGCTGCTAACGCTGGCAGACGTCATGCATACAGGCTCAGCCGTTCCTGTTGTAACACAGGGCTGTACCATTACAGACGCTTTGTTTGAGATGTCAGGCAAAGGTCTGGGGATGACTACGATTGTCGATGCTCGGGGGCAGCTAAAGGGTTTGTTCACAGACGGGGATTTACGCCGTATTATTGAACAACGGCTTGATCTACATAGCACCCCGATTGAATCTGTTATGACAAAGCACTGCACAACCGTAACACAAGATATGTTAGCCGCTGAAGCGTTGCATATCATGGAGAAAAAACGCATCAACGGACTCATTGTGATTGATGAGCAAGGTTGTCCAGTCGGCGCGTTAAATATGCAGGATTTACTGCGAGCAGGAGTATTATAAATGCTGTTTTGTGACCTTTATCAGCCCATCGACGACGCCATTGTCCGTAAAGCACAGGCGATTAAACTGCTGATCTGCGATATCGATGGTGTTTTTTCCGATGGCCGCATCTATTTGGGCAATCAGGGAGAAGAGCTAAAGGCATTTAATACCAAAGACGGCTTTGGCATCAAAGCACTGATCAATGGCGGCGTTGAAGTCGCAGTGATCACAGGGCGCCATTCACAAATTGTTCAGCAGCGTATGACTAGCCTCAACGTCAAACATATCTATCAGGGGATGGAAGATAAGTTGCAAGGCTATGCACAGTTGAAGGACACATTGCAACTGAAAGATCACGAAATTGCTTATATTGGTGATGATGCACCTGACCTGCCAGTCATGCTCAAGGTCGGCCTGTCTGTTGCCGTACAAGACGCTCATCCAATGGTGATCCGTGAGGCAGATTACAGAACCCTGTTACCAGGTGGCTATGGTGCTGTGCGTGAGCTCACTGATTTACTACTTCTGTGCCAGGGCAAATCGCTGGGCTATGAAGGTAGCAGCGTATGACCGTGCTTCGCGTCTTATTGCTGGTTGTATTCAGCCTCACCATGTTGTGGCTGTGGTACCCTTATTTAACGCAATCGGGGCAGGCCACTTCGCGCTCAGAAGAGGTGCTGGCTAAACCCGATTATGTTGCCATCGACCTGAAACAAACCAGTTATGCAGAAAATGGGCAACTCAGCTACCAAATCACCGCTGACAGAATGGAGCTTTACCAGGAGCTTGGTTTCAGCCATTTTACCGCCCCCATCTTTACGCTGCATAACGATCAGCAAAACTGGCAGCTGAAGGCTAATGAAGCCACCCTGTATGGAAATAACACATTGATCCTGGAAGGCCAGGTGCAGGCTACAAATCTGACTGCCGATGCCATGATAATGCACATCAACGCCGATCATGTGCAGGTCGACATCAACGAAAAGCACATGCGCTCTGAACACCCGGTGGAAATTACCGGACCCAACTTAACGATTTCAGGTAAAGGCTTAATTGCTGATCTAAATACCGAAATCATTGAACTCATCAACCACACTGAAACAATTTATTATGAGCAATAAATTAACCTGTTCCCTGATCTTACTATGCACCTTAAGTGCGTTTCACCCTGCAACTTATGCAGATAACTCGCCTGCCGATCAGGTCATTATCAGTTCGGGGACACAGCTGGCCCAGTTGCAAACCAACATTGGGGTGTTCGAAGAGAATGTCGAAATCATACACGGCGATCGTAAAATTCTGGCAGACCGTCTTGAAGTACACCGCCGCGAGGAGTTAGGTAAAAATAAACAACTGTTGGTCGCCACCGGCAGCCCGGCGGTGTTTCAGGAGCGTCAGGCCGATGGCTCACTGCTGAAAGCGACGGCGAAAGAAGTCCGTTATGACGTCGCAAACCGCATGTTGACGATTAAAGGCGGTGCCGAAATCAGTCAGGCAGGACAAAAAATAAGCGCCCAGACCATTGTCTACGACATGGAAAAAAAGTTGATCAGCGCACAACGTGGTGAACAGGAACAAAATCGTGTAAGAACCATTCTTTTACCCGAAAAAGACAATACCAAGCAACCACAAGAGAAGGGTAACCCGTGAGTAAATTAACCGCCACTGCACTGGCCAAAAGCTACAAAGGCAGGCAAGTTGTTAAGAACGTTGAACTGAGCGTTGAAGCTGGCAGCATTGTTGGATTGCTCGGCCCCAATGGCGCGGGAAAAACCACCACCTTTTACATGATTGTTGGCCTGGTGCCCAGTGACAAGGGCAGTATTCATATTGACGAACAAGACATTACCTTACTGCCAATGCATAGCCGGGCCAGACTGGGGATTGGTTACCTGCCACAGGAGTCTTCGATCTTTCGTAAGCTGACCGTCTACCAGAACCTAATGGCCATTTTAGAAACCCGTAAGGAGCTCAATAAAGCACAGCGAGAAGTTATTCTTAACGAGTTGTTAGATGAATTTAATATCCAACATATCCGGGAGAGCCAGGGCATGGCTTTGTCGGGTGGTGAGCGACGTCGGGTAGAAATTGCACGCGCCCTTGCGGCAGATCCAAAATTTATCTTATTGGATGAGCCTTTCGCTGGCGTTGATCCCATTTCGGTGTTAGATATAAAGAAAATTATCGAACACTTAAAAAACCGCGGCATAGGCGTGCTGATCACCGACCACAATGTACGTGAAACGCTGGACGTCTGTGAGAAAGCTTATATAGTGTCACATGGTGAACTGATAGCAGCAGGCACCCCGGAGCATGTTCTGGCCGATCAAACCGTACGGGATGTCTACCTAGGTGAGCAATTCAGGCTATAGTTATAAGATTAGAAGTAAATAACAAAAAGGATTGTTAGAGATACATGAGGCAATCGCTACAGCTGCGCATGGGGCAGCAACTGACAATGACACCACAGCTGCAACAGGCCATTCGCCTGTTACAGTTGAGTACGCTAGATCTCCAACAAGAAATCCAGGAAGCGCTTGATAGCAACCCTTTGTTGGAAGTGGAAGAAGGTGAGTCTGAATCACATGATAATGAAACACAGTCCAAATCGGATTCCGAGTTAGAACAACATGCATCGAATGACAATGACAGCTATGAAGACTCGGCTGTCAGCGATTATGAGCAAGACAGCGATGCTGCGCTAAATAAAGATACCGTCAGCGATGATCTGGCTATGGATGTTACCTGGGACGAGTACATCAGTGCCGCACCGGCAAGTAGCTCAGGTCCTATGCCGGAAGATGAAACCATTTATCAGGGCAAAACCACTGAGACACTGCAAGAGTATCTGATCTGGCAGCTGGAACTCACTCCCTTCAGCCCAACCGACAGAGCCATCGCTTTAGCGATTGTAGAAGCCGTTGACGATGCCGGCCTGCTGACTATCAGCTGCGAAGACATTGTCGAGAGCATGAACCTGGACAACGATGACGAGCATATCGAACTGGATGAAGTAGAAGCCGTACTGAAACGCGTGCAATTATTTGACCCGGTTGGTATTGCGGCACGCAGCCTGCAAGAATGCTTGTGTATCCAGCTCAACCAATTTGAACCCAACACGCCCTGGCTCGCTCAAACCAAAGAGATCCTGACCGAACATATTGATTTACTGGCCAGCCGGGATTATCGCACTTTGATGAAAAAGACCAAGCTCAAGGAAGCGGATCTGAAAGAGGTGATGACCCTGATCCACAGCCTTAATCCGAAGCCTGCCGCCAGTATAGTGCAAGAAGAAGCTGACTATGTGATCCCGGATGTGTCAGTGAAAAAAGTAAAAGGCCGCTGGGTTGTTGAACTAAACCCGGATTCAATGCCAAAGATCAGAGTGAACGATCACTACGCCGCAATGTCTCGCTCAGTCAAGTCGAGTACAGACAGTCAGTTTATTCGTTCGCACCTGCAAGAGGCAAAATGGTTCATCAAGAGCCTGGAAAGCCGTAACGAAACTTTATTAAAAGTTACTAATTGCATTGTGCAGCAACAACAGGCATTCTTTGAACATGGCCCCGAGGCGATGAAACCGATGGTACTGAATGATGTAGCCGAAATGGTCGACATGCATGAATCCACGATTTCTCGTGTAACAACGCAAAAGTATATGCACACGCCACGCGGTATCTATGAGTTGAAGTATTTCTTCTCAAGCCATGTCAGCACTGAAAACGGAGGAGAATGCTCTTCGACTGCAATCAGAGCATTGATCAAAAAGCTAATTGCCGCAGAGAACACAGCGAAACCATTGAGTGACAGCAAGATAGCGGATGTATTGGCAGATCAAGGGATCAAAGTGGCTAGACGTACAATTGCCAAATACCGAGAGTCTTTGGCCATCCCACCGTCGAATCAGCGTAAAAGCTTGATTTAGACGTAACTACAGAAGGAAAATGCTTATGCAACTAAATTTAACTGGTCGACATGTAGAAATCACCGATTCGTTAAGAGACTATGTAACAAACAAGTTTGCGAAGCTAGAAAGGCACTTTGATCACATCAATAATGTGCATGTTATCCTAGATGTCGAAAAGCTGATCCAAAAAGCAGAAGCCACATTACATGTGAACGGGGGAGAGATCTTTGCCTCAACCGAACACCGGGATATGTATGCCGCAATAGACGGACTTATCGACAAGCTTGATCGTCAGGTGATCAAGCACAAAGAGAAGCTAACTCGACACTAATCATGAAACTAAGCTCATTGATTTCACAGGACTGCAGCAAAGCTGCGGTCCTTTTTAATAGCAAAAAACGCATTTTAGAATACATCAGTGAGTTGGCTCAGAGCCAACTTCCTGACAGCAATCCCCATGATATCCTTGATGCTTTGCTAAGCCGAGAAAAACTCGGCAGCACCGGCATAGGTAAGGGAATTGCACTGCCACACGGTCGTCTTCCCGGCATAGATAAAGTAGTCGCTATGCTTCTTGTAAACCAACAGGGCATTGCCTTTGACGCCATCGACAATCAACCCGTCGACATTTTTGTGGCACTCATCGTACCCGAGGGAGAAAATCAACAACATTTGCAGACCTTGGCAACAATCGCTGATAAACTTAAAAACAAGGTGTTTTGTAAACGTATTAGACAAGCTCACAATGATCAGGAGTTATTTTCGATAATTGAAGAGTTTGACAACTAACGGAGAGTTTCAGTGCAGCTAATTATTGTCAGTGGCCGTTCCGGTTCAGGAAAATCAGTCGCCCTTCGCGTACTGGAAGACCTGGGTTACTACTGCGCCGATAATATCCCGGTCAACCTGTTGCCCGCCTTGGTGCGCAGTGTGTCGGACAGTTATGATAAAATTGCTGTGAGCGTCGACGTACGCAACCTGCCAAAAGATCAACAAGAGCTCGACGATATTCTGGAATACCTGCCGGGATTTGCCGAGCCCAATATTTTCTACCTGGATAGCGAAGACCAAATTCTGATCCGTCGTTTTTCTGAAACCCGCCGTCTGCACCCGCTGTCATTAGCCGATCTGTCGCTGGACAAAGCGATTAAGAAAGAAAAAGAGCTGCTTGATCCGCTTATCCGTCGCGCCAATATCACCATAGATACCACAGATATGAGTATCCACCAACTGGCTGAGCGCATCCGGGAGAAAATCCTGGGTAAAAAAGATAAGCAGTTAATCATTACCTTTGAATCTTTTGGCTTCAAACATGGCATTCCAAAAGAAGCGGACTATGTCTTTGACGCCCGCTTTTTACCCAATCCACACTGGGAGCCTGAACTTAAACCGTTAACAGGTTTAGATAAACCCGTTATCGATTATCTGGCCAGCCACAGCCTGGTGCAAAAGTTCACCTGGCAAATACAAACCTTTGTACAAACGTGGCTACCGCACCTTGAGCGAAACAACCGCAGTTACCTGACGATTTCGATTGGCTGCACTGGCGGACAACACCGCTCTGTCTATCTCGCTCAGACTTTGGGTGAGCGCTTTGCCCGTACTCATAGCAATGTGAAGATCCATCACCGCGAACAAGAAAAATGACCCAACGCTTTGAAGATACTTTTCTAATCCAAAATAAACTGGGACTGCATGCCCGCGCAGCCAGTGTACTGGCTGAGCTTTCAGCCCAGTTTGACGCCAATATCACCTTGTTCCAGGGTAGTAAAGAAGCCGAAGGAGACAGTGTGCTGGCGTTACTACTGCTTGAAAGTAGTCAGGGTAAAGAGGTGAAAGTGGTTTGCGAAGGGCCAGACGCCAGACGTGCCCTGAACGCCATAGGTAACCTGATAGCCGATAAATTTAACGAATCCGAATAGTCGTTACCACACAAGGCCTATAACCCGGCAATATTAGACTGTCACGCTCTTGCGATTATCTCCCCTTTTTTAGTTATACCAATTGATATTCAAACAGCTATAATTATCATACGCCTATAATCAATGCGCTATACATGCATGATAAAGCTAATTGTCGACTATCCAATCTGGGACGCCTATGCCTGAAGTTTTTGAACAAGACTACACACTGGAACTATTGCAGCAAGTTACTAATGCCCTCAACAGTGGTCAGTTTGTTCAAGTCAGGCGCACATTAGCCGAAATTCCGCCCTGCGACACCGCACTGCTGCTTGAATCCTCCCCGCACAAGGTCAGAACACAGCTTTGGCAATTGGTAGACCCGGATATACAGGGTGATGTACTGGAAGAGCTGTCTGAAGATGTCAGGCTCAGCATCATTGCCAAGATGGAACCTGAGCTCATTGCGGCTGCAACAGAGGACATGGACGACGATGATCTCGGTGAGGTCCTGAGGAGTCTGCCGGATCCCGTTTATCAGGACGTAATCGGTGCTATGGACTCTCAAGACCGAGCCCGGGCCACACAAGCCCTGTCTTATGTGGAGCACTCCGCCGGTGCACTGATGAACACGGATACAGTGACCATTCGCCCGGATGTATCACTGGATGTCGTGTTACGTTACTTACGCCTGAAGGGCGATCTGCCGGATGGCACCGATGATCTCTATGTCGTAGATAAAGACAACTGCTTTTTGGGAGCGCTCTCCATCAGCATGCTCCTTACCAGCCAGCCAGATAAGCTGGTTCATGAACTGATGAATGAAGAGCGAGAGACCATTCCTATCTCGATGGACGAAAGCGATGTTGCTCAGCTGTTTGAGCGGCACAACTGGATCTCGGCCCCTGTGGTCGACGATAACGCACACTTGCTGGGCCGTATCACCATCGATGACATCGTTGATGTTATTCGTGAAGATGCCGAGCATAGCCTGATGAGTATGGCTGGTCTTGATGATGAAGAAGATACTTTCGCACCGGTGTGGAAAAGTAGCCGGCGTCGCTCAATCTGGCTGGGGATCAACCTGCTCACGGCACTGATGGCCGCATTTGTTGCCAGCTTTTTTGAAGGGACCTTAGATATTCTGCCAATCCTGGCGGTCTTAAATGGCATAGTGCCCAGCATGGGGGGGGTTGCGGGGAGTCAGACCCTGACACTGGTGATCCGTGGTATTGCCCTGGGTCATGTTAACGCCACCAACCAGCGCTTCTTATTGGGTAAAGAGCTGGCCATTGGCGCTTTGAATGGCCTGTTATGGTCCTTGCTGATTGCCGGTGTGATTGCTTTATGGCAGTGGGATTTTGTACTGGGTGGTGTGATTGCCTTTGCTATGTTTATGAACCTGGTCGCCGCGGGGATCGCCGGAGCCAGTATTCCGCTAATGTTGAAAAAAATGAACATAGATCCGGCACTGGCTGGCAGTGTTGTCCTGACAACAGTCACCGACATTGTCGGTATTTTTGCCTTCCTGGGCACCGCAACCTGGCTGCTTGTTTAAGCAGCCAGACACTCAGTGCTGTAGATTACTGACCGGCAATTTGCATACTGTCTATCAGTACCGAGCCAGTTTGCACAGCACCACGGGTTTCGATATCTCCACCGATGGCTTTGATTGACCTGAACATCTCTTTGAGGTTACCGGCAATGGTGATCTCACTGACCGGATATTGGATCTCGCCGTTTTCAACCCAGAAACCAGCCGCACCACGAGAATAATCACCGGTTACTGTATTCACCCCCTGCCCCATCAGTTCAGTAACCAGTAAGCCACGGTCCATAGTACGTAACAGCGCCGCCAGATCCGGCTCTGTGGCCTGCACCAGCCAGTTATGGATCCCACCGGCATGTCCTGTGCTGCGCATACCAAGACGTCTCGCTGCATAGCTGGGTAACAAATAAGTTTCCAGCGTACCGTCTTTGATGATATCGCGCTCAACCGTACGTACACCTTCCGCATCAAACGGGCTAGAAGCCAGCGCCTGGCTCAGGTGCGGTTGCTCCTTGATAGACACACAAGGGTCAAATACACCAGTGCCCAGACTATCGAGCAAAAAGCTCGACTTGCGATACAAGGCACCACCGCCAATCGCAGACACCAGATGACCGAACAGGCTATTGGCAATATCTGCACGGAACACCACAGGCACCCGCATAGTATTCAGCTTACGGCTGTTGAGCTTGGCAAGCGTCGACTCCGCGGCCTCGATCCCCACCAAGGCGGCATCTCTCAGCTGCGTATGCACACGCGTAATTGAGTAGGCATTGTCGCGCTGCATCACCCCATTTTCTTCGCCAATGACCATAGTACTCAAAGTATGTCGGGTGCGTGGAAATCCGGCCAGAAAACCATGGCTGTTGCCATAAACGCGCAGACCCTGGTGGCTGGCCACACTGGCGCCATCCGAGTTCACGATGCGTGGATCGAAATTTAATGCCGCCTGCTCCGCCTCTAAACAGCGCTTTACACCTTCTTCCGGGGTCAGTGCCCAGGGATGAAAAAGATCTAAATCCGGCACGTCGGTTGGCATTAAGTCTGCGTCAGCCACCCCATTACAGGGGTCATCTGATGTGAACTTGGCAATTTCAACCGCCTTTTCTACCACAGAGCGTAAGGCCTGTGGACCCAAGTCCGCCGTCGACGCAGAGCCCTTGTGTTGGCCTACATAGACGCTCAGACCCAGTCCACCGTCCTGATTAAATTCAATCGTTTCAACTTCCCCCATGCGGGTGCTGACAGACAAACCAGAGGTACGACTCATCGACGCTTCCGCTGACGTTGCCCCCAGTTGCTTTGCATAGTCCAGAACATCAGACACTGCCTGTTTTACTTCATCAATCTGCGTCCAGATGGGATCTTGTTGCTGGCTCATGTTTTTATTCCACAAATCATAGTACTGCTATAATCCTAACACAGCCTGCGCCGATGCGCTGTGACTCAGGCAAAGATTCTGCCGGGCAACAGCTGCCTGCCTTATGTCTTTATGTATTAATGTATACGTGACTGCTTTTTCTGACTTCTGGTATAATCTGTACACGAGTAACTGAAGTAAGTGCACTAAATATGGCTAAAAAACCTACCCAAGAGCCAGAAGAAGAGATCATCTACGTCTCCAAAAGCGAATTAAAACGCGATGCACAGCAATATCACCAACTGGGCGTTGATATCGCGCAATTGGGCAAAAAGCAAAGAGAAAAGCTGCCTCTCAGCCCTGAGCTGGTTGCCGCTATGGAACTGGCAGACAAGCTACGCGGTAAGCACGATGCGTATCGCCGTCACCTGAACTTTGTCGCCAAACAATTGCGTACCACAAGTAATGTGGCAGAGTTGCAACAAGGCCTGGATCTGTTACTGAACAGAAATAACCAGGCGGAAGTACTGCTCAATCAGGTTGAAAAACTAAGGGATGAACTCATCGCCAAGGGTGATGAGAAGATCAATGCCCTACTTGAAGCACACCCGACACTGGAGCGTCAGAAGCTCAGGCAACTGGTGCGCCAGGCTAAGAAAGAGCATCAGGCAGAGAAGCCAGGAAAAGGCTACAAAGAGCTGTTTCAGTTACTTAAGGAACTGATCCTGCCATAGCCATAAAGGTAAGCCGTACCGCAGTATGGCACGCTTGTCGTGCAATACTGCGGGTTACCGGGTTAAGCTGTCCCGCCTAGGCGGTCCCACCTACAGTGAGTTCATCTATTTTCAGGCTTGGCTGACCGACTCCAACGGGCACACTCTGGCCATTTTTGCCACATACTCCAACGCCGGTATCCAGTTCCAGATCTTTACCAACCATAGAGATTTTCTGCATCACATCCGGGCCATTGCCAATCAGCGTGGCGCCTTTGATCGGCTGCGTCACTTTACCATCCTCAATGAGATAGGCCTCAGAAGCAGAGAATACAAATTTACCCGACGTAATATCCACCTGACCACCACCAAAGTTAGGCGCAAAGATCCCTTTTTTGACCGACGCAATAATCTCACTTTGACTATGTTCACCCGGCAGCATGTAAGTGTTGGTCATTCTCGGCATCGGCAGGTGTGCATAGGACTCCCGCCTGGCATTACCGGTTGGTGCAACCCCCATCAATCGGGCATTGAGCTTGTCCTGCATATAGCCCTTTAGCACGCCGTTTTCGATCAGCACGTTATAACCTGCTGGTGTGCCTTCATCGTCAATATTCAGCGAGCCACGGCGGTTGCTCATAGTGCCATCATCTACCACAGTACACAGACTGGAGGCGACTTGCTCGCCAACCCGCCCGCTAAATGCCGAAGCGCCTTTGCGGTTAAAGTCGCCTTCCAGACCATGACCGACTGCTTCGTGCAGTAAAACACCCGGCCAGCCTGCGCCTAGTACCACGGGCATAGTACCCGCCGGCGCATCTACGGCTTCCAGGTTCACTTTGGCCTGATGAACTGCTTTGCTAACATAATGCTGCCAGCGCGGTTTGCCATCGACCAGCTCACGGAAATAGTGGTAATCCAGTCGCGCGCCACCACCGGCACTGCCTCGCTCACGGCGACCATTTTTCGCCAGTAACACGGAGCAGTTCAAGCGCACTAAGGGGCGGATATCGGTTGCAAAGGTGCCATCACTGGCGGCAACTAAGACTTCCTCGTATACCGCAGACATCGAACTAACAACTTGCTCCGCTTCCGGTGCCAGCTCCCGGATCGCAGCCTCGACTTCCCGTAACAACGCCACTTTTTCAGTGTCGCTCATACTCAGTAATGGCTGGGTTGCCTCGAACTGAGTAGCTGCTTTAACATCGCTGAACACCTGTACCTGTTTGTCTTCGCCTTGCTGCGCAATGCTTCTGGCCGCCATCGCAGCCTGGTTCAGCGCTTCAATGTTAATGGCATCTGAGTAACTAAAACCGGTTTTCTCACCACTGACAGCACGCACTCCAACACCGCGTTCAATGTTATAACTGCCCTCTTTCACAGAGCCGTCTTCCAGTACCCAGGTCTCATGATAGCTGGACTGAAAATACAAATCGGCATAATCCACTTTGTGCTGATGAATGTACGCCAGCGTCCGTTGTAACTGCTCCCGGGATAACTCACTGTCGGTCAGTAAATGTTGTTCAACGTGCTCGCTACCAAAATTACTCATAAAAATCGCTCTTAAATCGGTTATGTGCCGCTACAGGCATTTTCTGCCGGATGGCGTGCAGCTCAGTCAGGTCTGGTTGCGCATGGATCACGCCAACCCCCTCAGGGGCTTCTGCTAAACAAGCGCCCCACGGAGACACTATCAGGCTGTGGCCATAAGTTTGTCGGCCATTCTCATGATGTCCCACCTGCGCCGCAGCCACAACATAGCATTGTGTCTCTATCGCCCGCGCCTGTAACAAGGGCTGCCAGTGTGCTTCTCCGGTCACAGTCGTGAAGGCACTGGGTACCAGTAAAACCTCAGCGCCCTGCTCACGCATCGCCTGATAAAGCCCGGGAAAACGTATGTCATAACACACACTCATGCCAAGACGACCAAAAGGGCTGGCTACGGTGACCACGTCCTCACCAGCGCAGGTCAGGGTTGATTCCCGATATTGCCCGGCATTATCTGCCACATCCGCATCAAACAGATGGATCTTATTATAGCGTGCAACTTCAACCCCTTCATTGTTAAACAGCAGACTGGCTGCATAATAGCGGCTTTCACCTTCTTTGATGGCGATGGTGCCCGCTGCCAGCCAAATATCAAGCTCCCGGCAAAGCTGTTGAAGCTGTGCTACCCAGTGCTGACTGTGTTCAGCATATGCCAGCGTCTGTTGCGGGGTTTCACAAAAGGCCAGCCATGACTCGGGCAGGCATACCAGAGCAGGCAACGTAAACGTCTGTGCACGGAGTAACGCGCTTAACCGTGCAAAGTTTTCCTCAGGCTGTGTTCCTGAACACATTTGCACAGCGTAGATATGGCCGTTTTTCATGGCTTTTCCTCTGATTTTGACTCGGAAGCCGGGTCAAGTGGCCCCTCAGCTTGTTCAGACTCAGGCTGCTTGTCCGCTTGGGGCGACGCTGTACCTTGCTCTTGATTCTCTGAATCTGGTAATGCTACACCCGATTGTGGTTGTACGTGCTCATTGCCCTGCGGATCTGCTGGCAGTCCAGGCTCAGTCGGTTGTGCTTGCGGCGGTTTGGGTAACTCCACTTCACGGCTCTTACGATCCAGCTCGGTCACCACCGGCTCATCCATGGTGCCGGTCACTTTGAATTTAATCTCAGAAATGACCCGCGCGGAGTGGATCACCTTATCCAGCGCCAGAGCTGCCAACCCGGTCACCGGGTTGACCATCCAGCCGACAATCACGGGCAGACTCGACGTGACCTGCGGCGCCACCGACAACTCGTAATCAATGGCTTTACTGTTGAGATCAGCATATCCTTTGACCGATAAATCGGCTGGTACACCATCCAGCTGCGTGTCCTGGGTATACACAACCCCTTTGTTGAGTACAAAGGTGCCTTCGATTCGGTTGTAGAAAAAACCTTTGGCAAATACATCGCGGAAATCCAGTTTGAGCTTACGAACCAGCGAATCCAGACTCAGCAGAGAAAACACCCTGGCCCCCTGATCGCTGATCTCCGCCAGGTGCCCCTCACCCAGTTGCCACTTCACCGAGCCATCCAGGCTGGCAACATCAAACTCGTAAGGCGCCTTGGCCCAGCTCAGCGCAAATTCAATATCTGCGTTTGAATCCTGAACACTGGAGGTAATATCAAATTCTTCCATGAGCTGACCAAAGTCGCGACTCTCTAGCGTGCCGTTAAACTGCGAGCGACCTTCGTGCCAGCGGCCACTGCCTTTTAGCACATGGTCACCTTTGTCCACTCGTAGTCTGGGTACTTGTAAGGCTTCACCATCCCCCTGCAAAGCCAGATTAACCCTGTCGAGCTGGTACTGGGCAATGCGGCAATCATCACAGTTAAATTCAATGGCCGGAACCGTCGTCAGCCATTGCTCAGAGGCGTCTGGCTCGGCTGTCGTTTTTGCAGTTTCAGCGGCTTCGTCCACAGCGTCATCGCCAGCCGGCTCAAGCAAATTGAGTCTCAGGTAGTCAGCCTGGATCTGGATCGGTTGCCCTGCTTTGCTTTCTGGGAACTGTACTTGCGCTCTTAACTCTTTCGCGTTCAGACGCGCCAACAATCCGCCAGCATAAGGTCGCAGGCTCAGTTCAAAGTCATTAAACCCCATATCAAGTGCATTGAATTGGGCGACCTGAGCGCTCAATTCGCCAAAGGCAGGCAATATAGCTGGCTGTTCTGAGGGCTGCGCTACCTGCTCTATAATGCGGTCAATAAAAGGTAACCAGGGGGCCAGAGTAAGTTGAGGCTGAGAGATAACAATGTTAAACCCAGGCTGGCTTAATGCGCGGTTATGCTCTGCAAAGATAAGCTGTGCACGTTCAATCAAACCACTGTTATTGTCCAGAATGCCATCGAAATAAAGCTGCTCACCGAGTGCCACACTGATCAAATTGGAAATATCATCGCCACGTACCTGTGCTGTTAACTGCACACGCTCGTCAGCAAGCTTGCCAACTGGCGCTGGCAGGTCAACGCGGGTGCCAAGCAAGTCCGATGTAAAGTTCGCATCATAACTGAACCCTTGCGCCGTAAAGTCGAGCGTTAAATGCCCTGCCAGCAGGGCTTTGCCCTCGATAAAGCCATCCATCAGCCCCAGGGTCAGTGGCATAAGTTTGTCACTGGCTGCACTGAGACGTGTATCTATCTCAAGCTGATAGCGCGCACTGTCTCCCTGCCCAGATAAACTAAACAGCAAGGGCATCCCACGCCACAGTGCCCGGGTATTATCCAGCTCAATGTTATCATCGATAAATTTAAGCGTGCCGCTGAGTTTATCGAGTGCCATCCCCGGCTGTTCCAGATAAAGCGCATTGTCATTGAACTCAACCGCCCCCATGACGTTGACATCCAGCGAAGTCAAATCGATCAACAAGTCCACATTGCCTGTGACATCCCCCTGTACTTGCGCCACCTGTAAAATATCCGCCAATGGATCGGCAATCGGGGTGGCGCTGAAAAAAGGAGCTAGCGTACTGGCCTCTGTGGTGTGCGCTATGTTGACGGTCAACAGATCGGTTTGCTCAAGATCAGCCAGACTCACCACAACACCGCGGCTTAACGTTTGATTGAGCAGCTCGCCGCCATTGACTGTGATGTCCATACGCTCATCGGCAAAATGTAATGTCACATCGCCGTTATGCAGGGCCGCCCAGTCCGGCGCAAAAGCAAACTGAGCCTGATCGATCCGGGCCAGCACTTCAAACCGGCCATGCTGCGCTCGGAAAGGGAATTCTGCCAACGGTCCGGACAACAGCACCTGAGTATGCCGGAGCCGGCCACCCTGGATGCCATTACTCAAGTAACTGACCAGATTTTTATTCATCAACTGCAGCGGAAAGTAACGCCCGGCGATATTGGCATCGCCACCAAATACATCGGCATATAAATCCAGCACCGGCTCTTCAAGTAAGTGTAAGTGCATTTCCAGTGCAACACTTAAATCCTCATTACTGAGCCACAGATTGTCTGACAACATATGCCACGTATGCGCTTCATCACGATAAAAGTGAATGTCTCCGTTCAGTTCATTGACGGCAATCGGGGCGATAAACTGCTCTTCTACCTGCAGCATCTGGTCTTGCGCACTGAGACTCAGCACACCACGCTCTGATGTCAGTGTTAATTCAGCATTGAGCCCGGAGAAGCCCGGAATGCCACCACGCTGACGCCAGTCGGCGTCCTGTATTGCAAGCCACAGAGACATCGGGGTATCGCTTCCCATTGACACTCTGGCCGCCGTTACCTGACCACCTGGAGATAAGGCCTTAACATGCTTTGCCCAGTCGAAGTGCGTGAGTGAGAGCAATTGAGTCACATACGCAAGGTCCAGGCCTTGCATCCACACAGTACGCTCAGTCTCACTAAATTGCCCCTGGAGGCTCAGAGGAGCAAGGGGTTGTCCATTTTGGGATAGCTGCAACTCGGAGCTACCCAGCGCCCAGCCGCTTTGTGCTGGCTGCAAATGCAAAGTGCCACTCTGCACAGCCAGTTTTTTGCTCGTTTGTGCCTGTTGCCAGCTGATATCACTGGGTAGCCAGTCGAGCACAACATCTCCCAGCTTACCCTGTTCCAGCCGCGCCCAGAGCTGCAAATTAACACTGGCGCTGACATCCGTGTATTGAGGGTCAAGATAAGCCTGTAGCCAGCTCATTACCTCAACCTGCTGCGCATCTATGAAGATGTCGCCAGCCATGGCATTGAGTTGCTGACCATGAAAACGAAAACGTGCATTCAGCTGCCCTTCTGACAACCCGGGGAAAGAAATCTGCCCCTCGCCATGATGCATATCGGCACTGTTTTGCCAAATCAAATCTGGCACCAGCAAGGTGTGTGACTTATCATCTGCAATCAGTAAAGTAACCTGACTATTTTGCACAGCAAAATGCCCGGTATCGCCGAGAAACAGCTCTTCGATCAGCGCTTGTTGCTCAAACTCGCCACTGCCTCCTTCCATGCTTTGCGCCATGGCTTTGACATCTATGGTGGCATCGAACCCATCTAACACAAAATAGTTAGACACCAGTCGCCATTGTCGGACAGATTCGACAAGGTTTAGCTGCAGACTGGTTTGTGCGATGTGCAGAGAAATCGGTGAGCGCACGTTGTCTTCAAAATTGACATCACGTAGCACCAAAGCCGGGCCATTTCCCTGCCAGCTGGCACTAATGCTGCCAATGTTTAGCTCTACGCCCAGCTGCTGTAAAACCAGCGCTTCTATATCTTGTTTATACTCATTAGCATAAGGCAGGCTGTACTTGACCAGGGATACCAACACGGCAAGCAACACCAGTGTGACAGCAAAAACCTGCCACATTTTTCGCACACAAAAAAAGCAAACCGCCTTAACCTGCATCATGTCACTACATCATGACAACATCAAACTGCTCCTGGCTGTACAGGCTCTCAGTCTGAATACTGACCTGTTTACCAATAAACAGTTCCAGCTCTGCCAGGTTATGATACTCGTCGTTCACCAGCGCTTCGCTGACCGCCGGCGACGCGTAAACCATGAATTTATCCGCATCATAAGCACGATTTACGCGCACAATTTCGCGTAAAATCTCGTAGCATACGGTTTCAACCGTTTTGAGTGAACCACGGCCAGAGCAGGCAGGACAAACATCACACAAAATATGTTCGAGGCTCTCGCGGGTCCGCTTGCGGGTCATTTCAACCAAGCCAAGCGCCGACAAACCATTGATATTGGCCTTAGCGCGATCTTTCGCCAGTGCCGTCTCAAGTGAATGTAGCACCCGACGCTTGTGTTCATCCGAGATCATATCGATAAAGTCGATGATGATGATCCCGCCGAGATTCCGCAGCCTGAGCTGTCGTGCAATGGCCGATGTGGCCTCCACATTGGTATTAAAAATCGTCTCTTCCAGATTACGATGGCCAACAAAAGCACCGGTGTTAACATCCACGGTGGTCATGGCTTCGGTCTGATCAAAGATAAGATAGCCACCAGATTTCAGTTCTACCTTACGATGTAGTGCTTTTTGAATCTCGATTTCGACATCAAACAGATCGAAGATTGGCCGTTCCCCGGGATAGTACTCAAGCGTTTGCGACAACTGGGGCACAAACTCCTCAGTAAAGTCCTTGAGTTGCTGATAAGTCAATTTGGAATCAACCCGGATACGCTCCATGTCTTCACCGACATAATCTCTGAGAGTACGAAATGCCAGGGTCAAGTCTTCGTGGAGGATGCTGGCTTTGCTGGTTTTCTGACGGCGCTTGATGATTTTTTGCCACAGCTTCTTGAGGAACTCGGCATCGTGCTGCAGTTCTGCTTCTGCCGCCCCCTCAGCCGCTGTGCGCACAATAAAACCGCCATTTTCATCGTTGTATTGAGCTACAATTTTTTTCAACCGACTACGCTCTTCTTCGGTTTCAATTCGCTGACTGACACCCACATGGGTGGCGTCCGGCATAAACACCAGATAACGTGACGGAATGGTGATATCTGTTGTCAGTCGTGCCCCTTTGGTACCGATCGGATCTTTCACCACCTGCACCATAATAAACTGGCCCTGTTTAACCAGCTCGCGAATATCCTGCACCTTCTTGATGGGCTGATCGTCAACACCTTCTTCAATAGACGCGCTATTGACTATGTCTGAAGCATGCAAAAATGCGGCTTTTTCAAGTCCTATGTCAACGAAGGCAGCCTGCATGCCCGGCAGAACCCGGCTTATCTTACCCAGATATATATTGCCGACAATCCCCAAATTGCCGACCCGCTCTACCTGCACTTCTTGCAGAACACCGTTTTCAATGAGTGCAACCCGGCTTTCGCTGGGGGTCACATTGATCAATAACTCACTACTCATCTACACCCGCCATAAATGCTTTAATCAGTTCATCCGTCTCGTATAAAGGTAAGCCGACGACGGCAAAATAGCTACCCTTTAACTGAGTAACAAACCGCCCTCCCAGTCCCTGAATACCATAGCCTCCCGCCTTGTCTTGCGGCTCGCCACTGTGCCAGTATTGCTCAATTTCCTGATCACTCAAGGGTTTAAATGTAACATCTGTTATCACAGTCTGGCTCAGTACACGCTTTGTATCTGCCACGGCAATCGCTGTCATCACCTGATGTGTTTTACCTGACAAGGCCTGCATCATAGTGACAAAATCTTGTTTATCCTTGGGCTTACCCAGTGCCTGCTGCTCAAGAACCACGATTGTATCACTGCCCAGCACCGGGGCATCCTGGTAGCCCATCGCCACGCCGCTGGTCGCTTTCAGACGCGCCAGACGCTCTACATAGGCCAGTGGTACCTCGTCGGGCAGTTGGCTTTCATCTGCATCCACCGAAAATTGCGAATAGGTATAGCCGAGTTGAGCCAGCAGCTCACGCCTGCGTGGTGATGCTGAAGCTAAATAGAGTGTTGATGTCATTAGCGGATCCTAAAATGCCTGCGATACTTACGTAATAACAGGAAAACCCAGGGCCAGCAAAGCATACCCACCAAGGCTGGCCATAAATATCTGGGGTTAAAATAAATGTCTAGCAGGAAATGATTCAGCCAAAACTGCAGTAGATGGTACAAAGCTAAAAACAAGCCAATGAGGACCGCCTGCTGCCAGATTGAAAAATTTCTGATCTTCTGAAAATTACTCGTCGTAATGTATAAACAGATAGAATAGGTCAGTGAATTCACGCCCAACGGAGAGCCCGTTGCCAGATCCATAATTAGTCCCGTGCACCATGCCCAACCAATATTCACCCTGTGAGGCAAGGCAATGGACCAGTACATTAATACCAGTAGGACCCAGTCAGGACGAAATGGTTCAATGGAAAAAGGCAGCGGCATCAGCGCCATAATTAACGCAATAAACAAACTCAGGGCGACCAGCGCATAACTTCGGTTCATGCATCAGGCTCCTTACTGGCGACCTTGCCCAGGATCACGAGTAATCGAATACGATCCAATTGAGCGACCGGCTCGGCATACACCTTAGAGAAAGGCAGCCCCTCATCACGGTCGATTTCTGTCACCACGGCAACCGGATACCCTTCAGGAAAAGTTCCACCCAGACCTGAGGTGACGAGAATATCACCGAGACGAATATCCAGACTATGGGGCACATGCTGTAGTTGTACCAGGTTAATTTTGCCTGTCCCTTCCACCACAGTACGTACATCATTTCTCAGAATACGTACCGGTGTGGCATGCGTGGTGTCGGTCATTAAAAGTACCCGGGATGTGGTACTGCCCACCTGAGTAAGCTGCCCGACAATACCCATTTCATCGATAACCGGCTGCCCTTCCAGCACCCCATCAATGGCACCGCGGTTAACCACCACCTGGTGACTGTAACGGCTGGAACGCACCGACAAGACTTCGGCAATCAGGCGAGCTCTTTGCTGCCGAGAAGAGGCACCAAGCAATGCGCGCAATTGTTGGTTTTCACGCAGCAGGAATTGGTACTGCTGAAGCTGTTCGCTTTGCAGCAGTTGCTTTTTTCGTAATGCTTCGTTTTCCTGGAACAGCCTGTCGCGGGTATCCAGGCTTTTGGCACCCAAGGAAAACACTTCATAGGGCACATTCGCCACATAGAGCAGCGGACTCACTAAGGTATTGAGGCTGGTCCGCACCAGCGTACCGCCAGAGGTGTAGCGATCACCCAGGATCAGCAGTACGCTAAGCACAACTGCGACCGTAAGTCGCAGTTGTAGAGAAATGGTACGTCCGAATAGCAGGTTCATCAGTCGTAACTAAATACGTCACCACCGTGCATATCTATCATTTCCAGGGCCTTACCGCCACCACGGGCTACACAAGTTAGTGGATCTTCCGCAACCACCACCGGGATCCCGGTTTCTTCCATTAACAGGCGGTCAAGGTCTTTAAGTAATGCGCCACCACCAGTCAGCACCATACCATGCGCTGAAATATCTGATGCCAGCTCAGGCGGAGACTGTTCCAGCGCGACCATCACTGCACTGACAATACCCATCAGCGGCTCTTGTAGGGCTTCGAGAATTTCGTGGGAATTCAGGGTAAATGAACGCGGCACCCCTTCAGCCAGGTTACGACCACGCACTTCAATCTCAACCGGTGTTTCGCTCTTAAAGGCAGAGCCAATTTCGTGTTTGATGTGCTCAGCCGTCGCTTCACCAATCAGGCTGCCAAAGTTACGACGCACATAATTGATAATGGCTTCATCAAATTTGTCACCACCAATCCGTACAGATGACGAGTACACCACACCGTTCAGTGAGATAATAGCCACTTCTGTGGTCCCGCCACCGATGTCCACCACCATAGAACCGGTTGCTTCAGACACAGGCAAGCCAGCACCAATAGCCGCCGCCATTGGTTCTTCAATCAGGTACACTTCCCGGGCACCTGCCCCCATCGCAGATTCGCGAATAGCACGCTTTTCTACTTGAGTTGCACCACACGGCACGCAGATCAGCACACGCGGGCTCGGGCGCATAAAGTTATTATTGTGAACCTGCTTTATAAAATGCTGCAACATTTTTTCGGTCACATAAAAGTCAGCTATTACACCGTCTTTCATTGGCCTGATGGCTTTAATATTGCCTGGTGTCCGGCCAAGCATTTGCTTTGCAGCTGTGCCCACAGAAGCAACGCTCTTTGGTCCACCCGCGCGCTCCTGACGGATCGCTACAACGGAAGGCTCGTTCAACACGATCCCTTCTTCTTTTACATAAATCAGGGTGTTGGCCGTACCTAAGTCGATCGACAGGTCGTTTGAAAATAGTCCACGTAGTTTTTTAAACATGAGGCTGGGTAACCTTTAAGAATTCTTTTTGCAAACCATACAGTGGACCAAGCCACTGCGTTGAAATTTTTCACTCTGTGTCTGTGACACAGCTACATAAGCATGAATAACACTGCCTCACCGGCATGCTTAGACAGCCTTAGCGTTCTCTTACTAATCTAAAACCAATGTAATTGGCCCGGAAATCTGGTGCCAGAGCCAACCGCGTAGAAACGCGCGCCAGGCTCGGGGCAAAGTTCCAGGCGCCACCACGCACGGTTACATCATCCTGTGAAGCGCGCTTTTGCGTCCATTCCCAGACGTTTCCAACGGTGTCGTATAGTCCATAAGCATTGGCTGAGAATTGCCCGACTGGAGCCGGGCTTTTATTTGACCACTCACTGCCACACCAGCCACAGTTTGCCTGATTGCGACCAATTTCGTTGCCCCAGGGGTATTCTGAGGTAGTATCACCACGAGCAGCATACTCCCACTCGACTTCATTAGGCAGGCGATACTGCATCCCCTGATCGCCAGACAACCAGTTCGAATAGGCTTTGGCATCTTCATATGACACACAGACAACCGGAAAATCTTCACCCTGCTCATAGCCAGGTGAGCGCCAGTTATAATCCATCTCCCAGACGGGTTCACCGTTTTTGTAATGCGCGCAGCCTTTACCTTTCTCGGCTTCGGTCACGTATTGAGAACTATCGATAAAACGACGAAACTCGGCAACCGTCACTTCTTTACTTTGCATCACATAGGAATGACTGAGTACTTTTTCTACCACAGGCCGCTCATTAGCCAGACCATTTCCCGTCAGATCGCCCATCTTAAAGCTACCAGCAGGAATGATCACCGTTTCATTGACGAACCGATCAGGGCTCACCACTTTAACGGGCTGCGAAGCGCTGGCTTGTTGTGTAGGTTGAGTTTGCTCGCTTTTTGGTGTCGGTGCAGCAATCGACTCAGGCTTTTTTACCAACCGGGCGTTTAGAGTCCGTGCTCGTCGCAAATTTAGACTGGCCTTATATGGCTCATACCCGAGTTTACGTACCTCAATGTCATGCATACCAGTCGGCAGGTTCACCACCAGCTTAGTCGAGCCATAACTGACACCATTAATAAATACTTCGTCGTCATACACGTTAGAACGCAATGTCAGTTCGATTTCACGATTTTTTGGCGGCTGAGGTGCAACTTCTGTCGAGATATCCGGGGCCGCAGACATTCTTGCCACACTGACCACAGGAGCACTTTTTGACAATTCATTTGAAAATGTTAGTTGCTCATCACTGAATGTAGTCGGGTAGCTGGCCTGATAACCCAGTGCCAACGGTGATCCGTACTCACTACAGTAACGATTATCCAGATTAAGCAAACTACATAAACGACTGTTATTCACATCGCCGCGCATCGTCACACTCAGGTTGACGCTATAGTTACCCTGTCCGCTAAACGCGCTCCCCACCACATGGCTGCTGACAACCTGCACCTGCGCGCCCGCAAGATGGCGCTTTGGCTCCACCACACGCTGCTCTGTCAGATTGGCAAAAATTTGGTCGATGAAATGTTTGGTGGCCTTTTGCAGACCCAGCTGCTGACCACGCTGCTCACATGCAGCCAGCGTTTCTGTGCGCTTACAATTAATGGTGTGATCCACCTCAAGCGTACCTTCACGGCTGAACTCATTACGCAAACGCTCTATCCGGGCGGTGCCAAGTTGGTCATTCAGACTGGCAATGGTATTAACTAAGGTATGTTTGGTGACGCGGATTTGTTCAATGTCTTTACGGTGTGATGCGATCGCCGCCAACTGCATCACAATGTCTTCTTTATTCTGCTTATGCTCCGCAACTGCCTGCTGATATCTGCTTTGTGCCGCTGAGATATCCAAAGAGGGATCATCAATCAAACGCCGGTAGATATCATTCATTGCATCAAGCGCCTGGTTTTTTTCTTTATCCAGCTCCGCAGAACGCTGTCGCAGCAGATCTAGCTGCGCCTGTAAGCGTGTTTCTTCACTCAGGTGTTTGTCGAGTACCTGAGTGTAGTTATCTAATTCAGCTTGCTTTTCAGTGCGCTCAGATTCAATGGCAGTCACAGTTGCAGTATCTTGCGCCGACACACTTAAAGTTAAAAGGGTCGCAGAGACAAAAAGAGATAAAGGAGCAATTTGCATAAATTCCATTCCCAACAGCGGCAGTTGTTTGGTCTTTGTTATTTTTTATAATTTAGCGCTTAATGCTATGTACTTAAGAAGCAAAACACAAGCCTAGCACAATTAATATCTGAGTTTACAACTATTAGCCACTTCCTTACCAGTGTTCTACCAAGATTTTCATGAAATAATAGCGGGTATGAGACACTAAACTACACAGACTGAACCTAAGATGGACAAGCTTGATTTTCCTGAGTCTCCGTTACACAAGATCCGCGCGCCGGAACTCGACGCCGCGGGCGTTTCACTGCACGTTAAACGCGACGATCTGCTCCATCCGACAATTCAGGGCAATAAGTGGCGCAAGCTGAAATACAACCTCACAGCAATGGCACAAGAAAATAAATCGGCTTTACTCACATTTGCAGGACCCTTTTCCAATCACCTCTATGCCACAGCGATGGCCTGTAAACAGTTTGGTATTCAGGGAAACGCCATTATCCGTGGGCCACAACTGGATTTAAACAGTCCCACAATCCGCTTCGCTAAAGCCTGCGGTATGACATTGCACCCAGTCTCTCGCCTGGAGTATCGGCAGCGCAATGAAACGGATTACCTGCAACAGTTACAAACGCGCTTTCCTGATACTTTTATTATTCCCGAGGGCGGCAGCAATCAACACGCCCTTGGCGGATGCAAAGAATTGGCTCAGAGCCTGCCATCGAGTGATTATGTCTGCTGCGCTGTGGGCAGCGGCGGTACGCTGGCCGGTATGATTGAAGGCTTAGACGACGAGTGCCAGTTATTGGGGGTTACGGTACTAAAAGGCGCGCAATATCTGCACGATGAGGTATTAAGGTTAAACCCACGCGCAGCAACGCGCTCTAACTGGCAGCTCTTACATGACTATCACGATGGCGGATATGGCAAATTCTCCGCGCCACTGTGGCAATTTTGCCAACGCATGCGCCAGGAGCATGCCTTGCCCTTAGAGCCCATTTACACAGGTAAGCTGATGTTCGCCATCTGGCAATTAATTGTGCAGGGGTATTTTCCACGCGGAAGCCAGATCATTGCGATCCACAGTGGCGGATTACAGGGCTTAGATGGACTGCGTTATCGTCAGCTCATTTGACCGACATAAGATACGCACGGTGTTACAGGCTCTGTTCCAACTGAAGTAGAGGCGCGCTGAAATAGTATCCCTGTGCACCATCAACACCCAATTTAGTGATACATTCAAATTCTTCTTTGGTTTCTACACCCACGGCGTAAACAGGTACGCCCAGCTCTTTGGCCTGCGCCACAACCTGACGTACCACACTGCGCCGCTTGGCCGAATGATGCACTTCATGGATAAGCTCAAATGCTAGTTTAAGCGCAGTTACTTTACCAAAGCCTCGTAACGCCTCTAGATTTACAGACGCATTAACATGGTCCAAGACAAACCGACAACCTAACTCAGATAAAGTCGTCAGTACCTGACCTGCATATACTTCATGCTGATAGAAATCCCCTAACGTCAGTTCAAACGCAATATCGCCCGCACGACCCGATGCCCGGACCTGTTCACGCAGCCAATCAATGAAGTCCACATTGCTCCAATTGAGCACATGTAAATTAACACTGACAGAAAAACCGGCCGGTTCTTTCGCTAGGGCATTAAGCGCGTGGCGTACCATGGTTTTATCCAACAGCATGAGATGTTCAGCCTGATGAATTTTGTGAATAAACTGTCCGGCAGACATTAATCCCAAAGATCGATGACGCACCCGTAACAGCGCTTCACTTTGGATAACATCCTGTTGCGCAAAACCAAAGAGCGGCTGAAAGAACAACATAAAGCGCCCAGCCTTTATATCATCAATAATCTCACTTTCAGCCCGCCGCAAGCTCGTGCTCAAGGTATGATTCAGCGGCATAATATGTACATGTTGCCAGACGTTACTTTGCGCTATACTCAGTGCCGAACGCACCACCTGATACACCATGGCCTGATCCGCCCCCTTGGCATAAAAACATACACCACACTTCACCGCACTGCGTGACAGATCCGGACGAAAAGACAACAAAGCCTGATAAACCACCTCATGGATCCGACGTGCCAGTGCATCAACATCCACTTTATCAACCGGTGCCAGCGTCATCACCAGTGCACCAGACGACAAATATTTGCAAGAACACCGTTCATACTTTGAAAAACATCGCGCCAGTGTAACACTAAAGTGACTTTGTGGATCCAGCTCCTCGGGCAGTGCCTGGCGCCACTTGAGCATCGCAAACACAGACACTTTACGGTTTGCTTCTACAGCGTGGGCTTTAGCTTGCGTATCAGTTGCCAGCGCCGAAGTAACAGCCTGAGCTTGAGCAACAGAAAGCCCAGTACGAGATAGGTTTCTCATCCATCTGAAAAGTAAATAGCCTGCCGCGAGGACCAATAAGTTTATAAATAACACAACAGGTAAACAATCTTGTAGAATTGGAGCTGGTGACAAATACAGTTCAACATTGGAAAACTGAAAGGGGACGCTGTCTATCAACCAGAGCCAGGCGTTGGCTGTCTGCACTTCGTCTGCAAAACCATAGTGCTGGATCAGCGTCGTAAATTCTCCTGAGCGTTCGGCGCTCACCGATGTACCTAACTGGCTGAAATGATTTTGTAACTGACCCGCTTGTTGTACGATCTGTGCATGCGTAAACTGCCACAGTGCACCGTTGACTAATAGCCAGACAATCAAGCCCACCGCGCGCGCCCCCCACCCGGAATAAACTTCATTGCCTGACCTAAAAAATCGACGCATACCACTACACAAGCCTTGGAATCCTGTTTCAAGTTTTGTTCAAGTCCCGCTAAAACTCAAGTTGTAGACGCAGATTCCTCTGCAGGCTCATAGACGCATCACCACCAGCGTTATAACGATGACATTTTAATCCATCAATCTGAGCGCTTACTAACTCTCATATATCCTATTCGTGCTATTTCTCTGTCTTTCACACAAACCTAAGTTATCGCTTCAGTAGACCATGCAACTCAAAATAAAACTACATTGTAGTAATAATACCTTGCATTAAATTCCTATTTTGTAGTAAAAAAGAAAAAAACTTTAAAGGCTTAATGCTATGTCTGAAAAAGATAAATTCTTAGGTGAATTCGAACAAATGACGATGCTTGCATTACTTCACCTTGAAAATGCAGCTTATGGTGCAGCGATTAGGCAACTATTGGCAGAACAAGTGAATCGCGATGTTGCCATTGGCGCGCTTTATTCAACACTTGAGCGATTAGAACGTAAGGGAATGGTGGAATCTCGGCTGGGTGAAGCCACGGCTCAGCGAGGCGGGCGAGCAAAACGCTATTTCAAAGTGACTGCAAAAGGCCACAGTGCCCTTAATCGTGCCAGACAGGCCATGGACACGTTGTGGCAAGGGCTCTCTATTCGACATTCTTTATGCCAGAAGGGGTAGCTATGAGCCTCTACTCTGACAAGGAACCCGATATCAAACCGCCAGCTTTGGCGAATAAAGTTCTCTCTATATTGCTCCCTAATCGACTGGCAGAAAGCGTTCTGGGTGACCTCGAAGAAGAGTTTAATTTACTGGCAAAGCAAAATATTAAACGCGCAAATCTGTGGTATTGGCAACAGGCTCTTGAAACAAGCAGAATTTATCTGCAGAAGAAGTTGGTTTCTGTTGAAATGTTGGGGCGATTGAATTTTTACTTACCACTTATCATGTTCATTATGACCGCAGGTTTAATTGTGTTGCTGTCCATATTGAGCGACCCAACCTCTATTTCTGACACGTTTTGGGATGAACTGTTACAAGGGAAAATTCATACGGCACTATTTAGTACACATTTTTGGCACAACTTCTGGGACATATTAGCGCTGGCTGAATGGGGGATGTTTATCCATTTCGAGTCTTTACTCATCTCATTCTTCAGTATCGCAATGCTCCTCTATTTATATAAAGAACAGCAAGCTTCCATAACAAAACTCGCTGTATGTGGTTATTCACTTGCTTTCATTCCTTACATATGGAGCATCATGCATATTGCAAATCATAGCTTTGAAGCAAGGCAAATAGGGCCCATTGTTGCGACCGGGATTCTTTGCCTGCTATATCAGCTGCCCCCAGTAAGTTACATTATCCATCGCAAATTAATGCAGTTAAAAGCAGTTCATCTTGAAATTCATCAATAAAATAGAACTATATGGAGAAGTTATGCCGCGCGTGAAATACAAACTGCTACTGCCTTTTATTGTCTGTAGCTTTGCAAGCATGGGTAATGAAGTACATTTAAAGCCAGTAAATAAAACGGCACCAACGGCCAGCGATGAGGAAGCAATAATACGACACTGGAGGCAACCTGAAATAAATCGTGAGTTTTGGGATATCTCGGTACTACCACAAGCTTTCATTGATGTTAAGCCAGCTCCAAGAAGCGATGGCTTAGCGGTTGGTGAGTTGGGCATTGACGGCGGTAAAAAAGCCAATATCCTTGCACTGGCTGACGAACTTGCCAAAAAACAGCACGGTAATTTTGACAGCCTTCTAATTCACCATAAGGGCAAGCTGTTGTTTGAGTCATATTACCTCAGAGGCCGCGTAGATTTATCACACCCCCAATCATCCGTTACTAAAGCTTATACAGGCATGTTGCTTGGTCGTGCCATTCAGTTGGGTTACCTCAGCATGGATGATTTAGATAAGCCCGTGGCAGGCTTTCTGAACAAGCTGGACGCTTCAAAGTTTGTTGATGGTGCAAGCCAGATTACCTTACACCAGGCTTTAACCATGACAACCGGTCTTCGTATCAGCGATGCAACCCGCAAGTCTATGATGGAGAATCCTCCATTAGTCAAAGGGCAAAAAGAAATTCAATTTCTTTTTGAAAACAGTGCAGCCATAACGCCCGAATCGAAAAGCTTTTATTACGATATTGGTCCTCAGCTGATTATGCAGGTAATCGAGGCGGTTATACCCGGCAATATTGAAAAATTCATTGAGAAAGAGCTATTGGGACAATTAGACATTACCAATTTTCACTGGAAAACGGCACCGAGTGGATTACCCGAGTCGATATGGAGGTCGAGCTTAACATCGAGGGATATGATCAAAATGGGCATACTCGCGGCAAACAAAGGCAAATGGAAAGACAAGCAAATAATTAACCGTGATTTTATGACCCGATCCACAAGTAAACTTATCACCACAGGAGATGATGAAATTTTCGGTGATGGCAAAGACGTCTCTAATCAGGGTTATGGTTACTATTGGTGGAGTTCAGACCTTCAATACAAGGATCAAAAATATTCGAGTGTCTCTGCGCAAGGCGGGGGTGGAATATACATCATTTTGATTGAAGAATTAGACTTAATTATTGCAATAACAGCGCATCACGTTGACCATGCAACACAGCAAATTGTAGCTGAGCGGATTTTGCCTGCATTTGTCAACTAGCGTCACAAATGGCAGCCCATTTTTCAAGAAAATTTGGGACTGTTAGCGATCAGAAGACAACTTCAAATTAAAATGCACACTTATGCGCGCTATTCTTACCGTTCATTTTCTATTAGCCTAAAAAGCCGCTAAATAGCGGCTTTTTAGGCTGTTTTTCAACACTTATATTTTTATCTTTGATTAGAACGGAATATCATCATCAAAGTCGATGGGGGCTTCCATCGGGTTACTGGCACTGCCGCTTGCATTATTGTTCGCATTGCCACCAGCATTGCCTTGCTGAGGCGCGAAGCCACCTTGCGAAGGTGCGCTATGCTGTGGTTGCTGACCCATAGACTGACCACCACCAAAACCGCCGCCTTGTTGTTGGTTTTGCTGAGGCTGTTGTGCTTGCTGAGGTGCAAAACCGCCCTGCTGCTGTTGTCCATACTGAGACTGACCACCCTGGTTGCCATAATTAGACTGGTTAGACTGGCCATAGTTTTGACCACCCTGCTGTCCACCCTGGTACTGGCCGCCACCTTGTTCACCACGGCCGCCCAGCATTTGCATCTGGCCACCCATGTCTACAACGATCTCTGTGGTATAACGCTCCTGTCCACCTTGATCTGTCCACTTACGTGTCTGCAAGCGACCTTCGATATAGACTTGTGATCCTTTACGCAGGTACTCGCCTGCGACTTCTGCCAGCTTACCGAATAGCACTACACGGTGCCATTCAGTGCGCTCCTGCAACTGACCTGTGTTTTTATCTTTCCAACTGTCGGTCGTTGCAATACTGATGTTCGCTACGCCGTTTCCGTTAGGCATATAACGTACTTCAGGATCTTGGCCTAAATTACCAACCAAAATAACTTTGTTTACACCGCGTGCCATGGCACCCTCTCCTCACACTATTGCAAGCTAGCGCAAGCCCAGGGCTTGCTTTGCTTGGTTTAAATCAAATTCTTTATCGTTTACTTTCAAGTAGGTACGATTTTCTTCACTGACAACGGTCGCTTCGATCACCCCGGGTAATGCGACCAGCTGATCTGCCAATTCATCGGCTTTTTCAGGCTCATCAACCTCAGTCACAAAACTGAGGGTTTTACTTCGCACCGGGATTTGCATACGCCATGCAATAAATAGCCATATTACCCCAATTGCCGCGGCCGCAGCAAACACAGTTTGAGGATTAAAATGCTGGGCAAGATAACCCCCCGTCACACCACCGGCAAAAGCCCCAAAAAACTGAGAGGAAGAGAAGACCCCCATCGCCGACCCCTTTTGGGTCGCAGGTGCGATGCGCGATACCAAAGCAGGCATCGTGGCTTCCAAAAAATTAAACGCAATAAAATATACGGTCATCGCCACCGCGATGCCGACCAGCGAATTTGCAGCAGGGATCAAGGCCAGGGTGCTCAGCACCAGCAGGGCAATAGACGCCAGAAATACCTGCTTCTCTTTTTGTTTGCGAATAGCCACTATCATCAGCGGCGCCATCAGTACAAACGCGAGCAATAAAACGGGAATATACAATTGCCAGTGGTCCTGTGCCGCCAGGCCGTCAGCAATGAGCTGGCCCGGTAGCGCAACAAATAACGTCGTCAATGTTAAGTGTAGCAGCAACACCCCAAGATCCAGTCTTACCAGCTGCGGATGACGCACCAATTTACGAATGTCAGCCATGCTGGCCACCGTGTCTCCTTTGGGCGCCCGGTTTACAGCACTGGGGACGATAAACATCACTATCCCAATCCCCACTATCGCCAGTGCTGCCGTCAGCCAGAAGATACCCGCAATGCCAAACGCCGCGGCAACCATAGGGCCCAACAACATAGCAACAGCAAAGCTCAGACCAATACACATGCCAATGACCGCCATTACTTTGGGTCTTTGCTCATCCCGACTCAGATCGGAAGCCAGCGCCAGCAAAGCGCTGGCAATCGCCCCCATCCCCTGCAGGGCACGTCCGGCCGTGACCCAATAAATCGATTCAGCCAGTGCCGCTATCACAGAGCCAACTGCAAACATAATTAATCCGGCAACAATAACGGGTTTGCGACCAAATTTATCAGACAGCCAGCCCATGGGTATTTGCAGCAGCGCCTGTGTCAGCCCGTAAGCACCGATTGCCAGACCAATCCACAGCGGCGACACATCCCGGAGTGACTGGCCGTAGATTGCCAGCACCGGCATCAGCATAAACAGCCCCAGCATCCGAAAGGCAAAGACACTTGCCAGTGAAATGGCTGCACGTTTTTCTAGAGAGTTAAGTGATTGTTTCGACATGACACTTATTTGGCTAAGACAAAAACAGGCGCTAGTCTAGCAAAAAAGTAACCCGGTGTTGACGACCAGATCGGATTTTAGTGAGAAAAACCGGGGTTTACTCTAATCCATACTTTGCCAGGATCAGCTTTAATCGGCCTGAATGCTGTAACCGTTCAAACGCCGCCACCAGCTGCCGCATATCCTTTGCCGACACAGACTGTTTACTCACGGCATAATAAACCGGCTCACGATTCACCAGCAACGGACTCATAGTGATCTGAGCAAAGTCAGGGTTATGCTGCGACTGATACAGCACATTAAACTTTTCTTCCAGAAAACCGGCGATCCTGCCATGCTTTAACAAACTCAACTTACGTTGGTTATCCGCCACATAGATAAAACGTTGCGACTCGGCTTTGGTCTGCTCTCGTAACAATAACTCATTAAATACCTGGCCATAAAATGCCCCTTTCTGAATAGCAACAGGTACCGGGAGTTTAAACAGATCAGCCAGGGTTTGCACCGGGTAAGGGCGCAGCTGATTCATCGCAAATACAATGGTTTCCATTCTTTGTGGCCCGATGAAGTAGGCAAACTGCTCCCGCTCGGGTGTACGGGTGACACTGAGTACCATATCAAGTTCACCTTCAGCCAGCATTTTCAAGGCACGCCCCCAGGGCACATTGATAAACTGATAACCACAGTCGGCTTCATCGAGCAGGGCTCTGGCAAAGTCGACATCCAGACCATGCCACTTTAATGTAGTGTCCATACGCGATTGCGCCGCGTAATTTTCAAACCGGACTACGAGCTCACACCCAGCGGTGAGAGGCGTAAACAGCGCGCAAATAAAAGCAAACCAGTACAAATGTGATCCCCGGTTTCAAGGTTTCTCGTAAGTTTAGCTAAGATAACTTAATTTTACAGACAGGATAGGGTACTCTTGGAGTCTGAGAAAAACACTGTAAGTTTGTACAGCAAATAAGGCCACCATGGATAAAATAGAAGTTAGAGGTGCACGCACGCACAACCTCAAAGACATCTCTCTGACAATACCGCGCGACAAGCTCATTGTGATCACCGGTCTGTCGGGGTCGGGGAAATCATCGCTGGCATTCGATACCTTATATGCCGAAGGACAGCGCCGCTATGTCGAATCGCTCTCGGCGTATGCCAGACAATTCCTGTCGCTGATGGAAAAACCTGACGTTGATCACATCGAAGGGCTCTCGCCGGCGATTTCCATTGAGCAGAAGTCGACTTCTCACAATCCGCGCTCAACGGTCGGGACCATCACCGAGATTTATGATTATCTGCGCTTACTGTTTGCCCGTGTTGGTGAGCCGCGCTGCCCAACGCATGATCTGCCCCTCAAAGCACAAACCATCAGTCAGATGGTCGATACGGTACTGGCCCATCCCGAAGGCAGTAAGCTGATGCTGCTGGCTCCGGTGGTGAAAAACCGCAAAGGAGAGCACGTTAAGCTTCTGGAGCAGCTCGCCAGCCAGGGTTTTATTCGCGCCCGTATTGATGGTGAGGTATGCGATTTATCCGATCCTCCTACGCTGGAACTACACAAAAAGCACACGATAGAAGTGGTTGTTGATCGGTTTAAAGTGAAAGAGGGTCTGGAACAAAGACTGGCCGAGTCTTTTGAGACCGCGCTGGAACTGGCCGATGGTATCGCTGTGGTGGCCGCCATGGACGACAGTCTGGATGAGGAGCTGGTGTTTTCCGCCAACTTTGCCTGCCCGACCTGTGGCTATGCCATGACTGAACTGGAACCTCGGCTGTTCTCTTTCAACAACCCCGCCGGTGCCTGTCAGAGTTGTGACGGCCTGGGCGTACGGCAGTTCTTTGATCCCAGCCGGGTTGTGCAAAATCCAGAGCTAAGCCTGTCCGGTGGTGCCATTAAGGGCTGGGACAAACGCAGTTTTTATTATTATCAGATGCTCAGCTCGGTGGCTGAACATTATGGCTTTGATTTAGAAGTACCGTTTAAAGACCTGCCAAGGGATGCGCAAAAGGTGGTCCTGGAAGGCTCGGGGCGCACCAAAATTGCCTTCAATTATCGCAATGATCGCGGCGATCTGATCACCCGTAATCATGAATTCGAAGGCGTACTGAACAACATGAACCGCCGTTATCGCGAAACCGAGTCGGCCTCCGTGCGTGAAGAGCTGGCCAAGTACCAGACCAGTCAGGCGTGTCCTAAATGTGCAGGCTCCCGGCTGAGAGAAGAGGCGCGTCACGTCTTTATCGGCACTACCAACCTGCCATCTGTCACCACCATGAGTATCGGCGAAGCCTGTGACTTTTTCGGTGCGCTGACCCTCAGTGGCCAGAAGGCCAAGATCGCAGAAAAAGTACTGAAAGAGATCCGCGATCGCCTGTCCTTCTTGATCAATGTTGGCCTAAATTACCTGTCACTGGAGCGCAGTGCCGATACGCTTTCCGGTGGTGAAGCACAAAGGATCCGGCTGGCCAGCCAGATTGGTGCCGGCCTGGTTGGGGTGATGTACGTGCTGGACGAACCCTCCATCGGTCTGCATCAAAGGGATAACGATCGCCTGCTCAGTACGCTCACCCATCTGCGCGATCTCGGTAATACCGTCATCGTGGTTGAGCATGACGAAGATGCCATCCGCGCCGCGGACCACATTATCGATATCGGCCCCGGGGCCGGCGTGCATGGTGGTCATGTGGTCGCCGAAGGCTGTCGCGAAGACATCATGGCCAACCCGGAGTCACTGACCGGTCAGTATCTCAGTGGTAAACAAGCCATTGCCATCCCAGCACAGCGTCATCAGACTGGTGAACATTGGCTGGCACTGAATGGTGCAAGCGGGAACAATCTCAAAAACGTCAATCTCAGGATCCCATTTGGCCTGATGACTTGTGTCACCGGCGTATCCGGCTCTGGCAAGTCCACACTCATCAACGACACGCTGTTTAAGCTGGCGCACAGAGAGCTCAATGGGGCAACGGTTGCTGAACCCTCACCTTATCAGTCTATTGAGGGCCTGGAACATTTCGACAAAGTGATCGACATAGACCAAAGCCCGATCGGTCGCACACCGCGCTCTAACCCAGCCACCTACACCGGGATCTTCACGGCGATCCGGGAATTGTTCGCTGGTACTCAGGAAGCACGCTCGCGGGGTTACAAAGTTGGTCGCTTTAGTTTCAATGTCAAAGGCGGTCGCTGTGAAGCCTGTCAGGGCGACGGGGTGATCAAGGTCGAAATGCACTTCCTGCCCGATGTCTATGTACCTTGTGATGTGTGTACCGGTAAGCGCTATAACCGGGAAACCCTTGAAGTCCTTTACAAAGGCAAAAACATCCACGAAGTATTGGAAATGACCGTAGAAGATGCCCGCGAGTTCTTTGATAAGATCCCGGCCATCAAACGCAAACTGCAAACTCTGATGGACGTGGGTCTGTCGTACATTCGACTGGGCCAGGCTGCCACAACCTTGTCAGGGGGTGAGGCGCAACGGGTCAAACTTGCCCGCGAACTGTCCAAACGAGACACGGGGAAAACTCTGTACATTCTGGATGAGCCAACCACAGGCCTGCACTTTCATGATATTCAACAGCTTCTGGTGGTGCTGCACCGCCTGCGTGACCATGGCAATACGGTGGTGGTGATAGAGCACAACCTGGATGTCATCAAAACCGCTGACTGGATAGTCGATCTGGGTCCGGAAGGCGGCGCTGGCGGAGGCCAGATCCTGATCGCTGGTACACCGGAAGAGGTTGCAGACTGCGCTGCGTCTCACACTGGCCGATACCTCAAGCCTATGCTATAACGGAGCAACCAAAAGGGGGAGCCACTCCCCCACTCTCTCTAAATACGTCAGAGAACGGAATAATAATAATGAAACTGGCAATACCCGGGGGTATGCAAAGTGCACTAACCCCCCTGATCGTGGTGCAAAAAAAATGGCAGGCATTTTGGCAGGCACTCAATGTCGCACAGCGCTGTTATTGCTCGGCCACCATACTGTGCCTGCTTGGCATTTTTAATGAGGCGCCTGAAGACAGCCCTCTTTACCTGGGTGCATCACTTCTGGCACTGATAGCCATGACCCGGGAGTTCTGGCCCAGGTTTATTCATCTCTGGGAAAGCTTGCCCGGCAAAGCCGTGATCTTATTGTTTTATGCCTTTATTGCCAACTATGCACTGGCCCAGGCGGCTGGCATGGTCAATGACATTACCGGAGTTAATGCCGATCACCTGCCCTATTCCCACAACTTTAGTATGCTGCTGTCCGTGCCGACCTGGTTTGTCACCACCAGCATTCTTTTGCTGATCCTGTTGCAGCTCATCCAGCCAGCTTATTTGTTCGTGCTGATGCTGTTAAGGCCCTTTGGCTTGCACAAATGGTGGCACAGCCCGGATTACCAGTATCCTGTCACCACAGGCTTGGTGCGCTTTTTCTTTGGCTTGTTTTTGCTCTATCAAATGGCGGTGTTTATATCCTCAACCGGTATGTCACGAGGCGTAAATAGCTTTTTACAGCATATCTTCGAAGGCTTCACCGGTCAGTCAATAAAGGTCAATGTTGCGGTACCAGAAGAATCTCAGAATGTCATCGCGCGCGCGAATGTTGACGCCATTGCAGGTTCAGGGCTTGATGATGTGGCACAAGCAAAACTGGCAGAAAAACAAGCTGAGCTTGATGAAATCAAGGTGCAGCTATCCACATTTGAAAAAAATGCCGACAACTACGAGCGCCACCTGCAAAATGTACTCACTTATTTCATCTATGAGTATGAATCGGACAGTCGCTCGCGTTGTGAAATAACGCCGGGTACCCGGATCATCGAGTTAAACGACTACGAACTGTTAGAGATCACTAAGATTGATGGCGAGCCGACCCGCTACGAATTTGTTGTTAAACCCTGTATTTCGGCGGCTATTGGACATCAGTTTCGCACTCCCGTTGCCGCAACTCAGTGATCATTGCATGTTTACTGGTTTAGCGCGTACTCAGCGAGCGCACGCTTTTCGTCATCACTCAGCACCTGTGGCGCTTTGGCTGCAAAGTCATATCGCACCATCACAGTGCGGCCTTCTGCGCAGCATTCCCCATGCTGCCAGGCTTGCTGTAAGATCACAAAAGAGCTGTTGCCAATTTTTTCAATGGCTGTTTTAACCTCAACCGCTTGTCCGTAAAACAGCTCGCCTTTAAAAGTCACTTCCACTTTGGCCACAATCAGCTTCCATTGATGTGGATTAAGATCCGGTGTAAAAATTTTGAAAATAGGCGTGCGCGCCGCTTCAAACCATACCGGGAGTGCGGTATTGTTGATGTGTCCGAGGACATCCGTTTCACTGAAACGCGGCATAAGAGTTTCTGACAACATAATAATTCTAACCAATTTTGGATATCAACATGACTGATTTTATTCGCATTTATGAAAATGCACTGAGTCCTGAGTTTTGCCAGCAGTTTATTCAGACCTTTGATAACAGCCCCCACCTGGCTCAGGGAACCACCTCAGGTGGTGTCGACCTCAGTAAGAAAGTCAGTCAGGATCTCTATTTAAATCAATACCCGGATTATGCGCAGCAATTAACACACATTCAACAAACCACGTCGAAATACCTGTTCGATTATATTGAAGAGCACTTTTTCATGATGATTGGGGCCTTCGGGCTGAGTGTATTCCACCCGAAAACTGGCCAGCCAGTTAATTTAACCGTTGATAACTTTGAAGAAGTGGGTAAACCACAATTACCTATTTTGACCCAGCAATTATTCCGGTTAGGCTCTATTCAGGCTCAGCGCTATCCAACCAACGAAGGCGGATACCCGTACTGGCACAGCGAGGTTTACCCGCAACTACAGCACAACGAAGCGTTGCACCGCGTACTCTTGTTTATGTTTTATCTCAACGATGTAGAGGAAGGCGGGGAAACCGAGTTTCATTATCAGGACAAGCGTATCAAGCCAAAACAAGGCTCGATGGTCATTGCGCCGGCCTACTTTACACACACGCACCGGGGCAACATGCCTCGTTCTAATGACAAGTATATCCTCACATCCTGGGTGTTGTTCAATCGGGCAGAGCAATTGTATGGTGTCCCGCCTCAGCAGGCCACCAGCTAACGACGACGGCGGATAAAGTCCTGCCAGTCGAGCAACAAGGCTTCGAAGTCTTCGAAGCCACAACCAGCGCTCAGGCCATGTTCTTCCAGGGCAAGCGCGTCATCGCTAAAAGCAGACAACGCCTCCGTTTGCTCATGAAATAAATCGTGGGCTTCAAACAGGGCTTCCTGGTGTGACACAATCAGGCGCACCTCGCGCCCTTCCAGACAAAACTCATCCCGGTTCGCTTTGATCTCCTTCAGCCGCGCCAGTAATCCCGGCAATGCCGCATGCTCAAGTTCATCATTCAACCAACGACCCACCAGCTCATGTTCAGCTGACATTTTGACGCGAAATCCACTGATAGGATCGCGAATAAACTGATACTCCATAGTCACTTCAAGTTCATTTAATACAACCCTGTAAGTATACCTTAACCACGCTGCACTGCATTGTTTAGTCGAGATAAACCCGTATAATAACGCCCGGCATTGACAACGTTTCCTTCGCAACCAACGAGTAAGCCGTGACATTCATTGATATCCTGTTTCCACTGATTTTCGTCGTCACCTGTGGCTTTGTGGCTGCGCGGATCCGTTTTATCTCCGCCGCACAACTGGATGGGATCCGGGTTTACATTTTTAACCTCGCCATTCCCGTACTGCTTTTTTTAAGTATGTTGCGTGCCGATCTGTCGCAGGTAGCATCAGCCTCTCTGCTGCTGGCCTTTTATCTGCCGGTGGTAGTGCTGTACCTGATGGTACTCGTCTTAATGCGAATTCGCTTTAACCTTACTATGGGCGACGCAGCACTTAGCGCACTGAATAGCACCTACTCGAATACCGTGGTGGTGGGTTTGCCGGTCATTCTGGCCGCATTCGGTGAGCAGGCTGCGGCTATGGTGTTTATGATCATCCCGCTGCACAGTGCAGTATTGTTTTCACTGACTTTTGTGTTGGCCCGAAAAGCAAATGGCGGAGTTGAATGGCTCAAACCGCTGTTTCTGAACCCGGTCGTGCTCAGCATCAGCCTGGGGCTGATCGCCAACCTGATGTCACTGAGCCTACCTAGGTTACTGCTGTCAGGTATGGACTGGTTTGCCCAGCCTGCTATTCCAGGCGCACTGTTTGTGCTCGGTGCCAGCCTCGTGCAGTACGGATTTAGGCCGGTGTGGTTTCCGGCATTGATGATAAGCTTAGTGAAGCTGATGATATTACCTTTGTCCGTTTACCTGACAGCAACCCTGTTGGCACTTGAGCCGCTGCAACGCCAGGTCGTGACCCTGATGAGCGCAGCCCCGCTGGGGGTCAATGCCTACCTGGTCGCACGCCAGCTAGCGGTACAACAGGCTATCAGCGCCGGCAGTGTGGTATTATCCACACTGCTGAGTGTGATCTCTTTCAGTTTGTGGCTGGCTATTTTATCAGTCTGATGAGCGGTATTTGGCCGCATCAATGATCGACCACAATTGCACGATCGCCGCCAGAATCGCTGGTACCACCAGCCACCATAGTGCATATCCGCCAACACAGATGATCGCAAAGATAAGTGCAGCAAGTAAACGTCCCTGCACTAATTGGCCTAAGCCCGGAAAAAAGACATTACATATCGCGGCAATTACATTGCCTCCTGAACCCTGTCCTGCCATAAAGACCTCTCTTTTTTAGTTTCTACTGCGCATTTGACTAGTGACGCGCAGTCAATTCAATCGTATGATTTATCTATTACACGTTTTGTGCCAAATTTATAAACACTTTAAAATCAATAAAATATAAAATACACGCGGTTCATTCAGCGGTTAATATAGCTTAATTGACTAACTTTTAGCGAATTAAATCACTAAGCTGGAGGCTGAACTGTCGCGCACATTCAATGGGAACTTGTCATGTTAAATCGTCTCACACAGCCACTCAGCCGACTGGTCGAACGCTATTTACCCGACCCTTATGTTTTTGTCTGTTTGCTGACCCTGCTGGTGCTTACCCTGGCCAGCGTGCTTACACCTGCATCGCCACTTGAAGCCATCACCGCCTGGGGACACGGGTTCTGGAACCTGCTGCAATTTGCCATGCAGATGCTATTAATCTTAGTCTGTGGCTATATGTTAGCCAGTACACGCCCCTGTGTAATGGCGCTGAATAAACTGGCAACCCTGGCGCGCACACCCGCTCAGGCGATCATACTGGTCACCCTGGTTGCAATGCTGGCCAGCTGGTTGAACTGGGGGTTTGGCCTGGTGGTGGGTGCTTTATTTGCCAAAGCACTCGCTCGCCAGATTGTGGTGGATTATCGCCTGCTGGTTGCCAGTGCTTATTCGGGATTTATTGTCTGGCATGGCGGACTGGCCGGTTCAGTGCCCCTGACCATTGCCACCCCGGGACATTTTGCTGAAGCTCAGATAGGCGTTCTGAGCACCAGCCAGACCTTGTTTGCCCCTTTTAACCTGCTTATTTTGGGAGCGCTGCTGGTGATCATGCCCCTGCTCAACCGCTTTATGCTGCCACCTACCGAGTCGCAGGTCGTGGTTGATCCGGCCAAACTGGCGCACGCTGAGCCACACTGTCGTCCTGCGATACTGACCCCGGCAGAACGACTTGAGCACAGTGCTTTGCTTGGTATCGCCGTAGGCCTGCTCGGATGTGGCTATCTGCTTTATTATTTTGTGGCAGCCAACGGCACACTTAATCTCAATAGCGTCATCGCGCTGTTTCTGTTTTTGGCTATTCTGTTACACCGCACGCCTGCTAACGTTTTGCATAGCCTGCAGGAGGCGATAAAAGGAGGAGCAGGTATTGCTATCCAGTTTCCTTTTTATGCCGGGATCATGGCCGTGATGGTCAAAACCGGACTGGCGCAGCAGATCTCCAGCGGTTTTGTTGAGGTAAGTAGCAGCACCACCTTGCCATTATGGAGCTTTCTCAGCGCCGGCCTGGTCAATATTTTTGTCCCCTCTGGCGGCGGACAATGGGCTGTACAAGCACCGATTGTGATCCCGGCGGCCCAGGAGCTGGGCGCCGACATTGCACGTGTTGCGATGGCTGTGGCCTGGGGAGACGCCTGGACCAATCTTATTCAACCTTTCTGGGCACTGCCGGTGCTGGCGATTGCCGGCTTAAAAGCAAAAGACATCATGGGATTTTGCCTGCTTCAGTTGCTCGTCAGCGGCGTTGTGATTGCACTGTTGCTGACTCTGGCTTAGACCTCAAACGTGCCGGTCAGTACGCTGACCGGCCGAAGGCTAGTTTGATAACACCTTAATGGGCAAACTCAGCAATACGCTATCAGCATCTGCGAAGTGCCACATAACGCCAATCAAACCCGCGCATACACCGACATAAAGTGCCGTTGAGACAACTTGTCCATAGCGATCCAGCGGGATCAGGTGCGCCTGATGACGACCTCGCCATTCCAGTAAAATGTCTATCGTGCCTATTACCAGGAAAAACACCAGCAGCATCAGACCGAAGATATAACTGATCAGTACACCCAGCAGGATCCCCGCCAGGCAGATCAGCAAACCGACCCAGGAGCGCATGGAAAAGCTGATACTCTTGAGTACATGACCCCCATCCAGGGGTAAAATCGGCAACATATTAAACAGGTTAAGCAAGGCGCTTAGCACTGCCACGCCTGCGAATATCTCCAGCCCGGAGGCATAATATAAGACCACCGCAGCCACAGAGGCCAGCAAGCCAAAGGCCGGTCCCATCAAAGAAATAATGACATTTTGCCAACGCGTTGTGAGTTTGCCCTCACTGACCGCTAAGCCACCGACAAATGGAATAAGATAAATCCCTTTGGTTTTTAACCCAAAATAGCGCATTGCCCGGATATGGCCATATTCATGGATCACCAGGCATGCCAGCAGCATGACCGCAAACTGCCAGGAAAACAGCCAGGCATAACCGGCCAGTGACGCGCCGGCCAGCGCCGCTTTAACCACATTCGCACTTTTCAGTAACTTGAAGCCCAAAGCGGCAAGCCCGAACCAGCTGCCCTTGTTATCATTATGTGCAACCGGCACTTCGAGCCATTGCCACGGCTCTTCGTTTACCGCGACGGCTAATAACCCCTCCGCGAGCCGACTGCGGTCCAGCCGGAGCTGCTGTCCGGCGACCGTCACTGCAACTTGCTGTGCGTCTATGGGCTCATGTGCCAGCCGCTGCTGGTCCTGATAAACCTCAAGGATCTCCTGGCGGTTCACTAACACAGACACCTGATGGCCTGCTAAGGGAAATTCAATGCGGGTCATACTGACTCGTCGTTAACTATACAGTGTGCCCATTATACGCACTTTTGATTGGCAAGTACCTAGCCTGTTATTCATGTCTGTGGTGATTATTTTGCCCAGCCACCTCACTGTCATGTGCGTTCTACACCCTATGTACTAAACTTGAAAATAGGTTCCGTACTAAGGATAGCGTTATGCAGCATCAGGCTAAACACATTCTCGTGGTTGACGACTCTCAAGCCATTCTGGTGGTGATGAAGGCCATACTGGCAGAGCTGGAGGTTGACTACGTTACCACCGTTGCCAGCGCGCCTCAGGCGCTGGAGCTGGTCAGGCAAACTCCCTTGCAATATGACGCGGTTTTTACCGACCTCAACATGCCAGACATGGATGGCATGGAGCTGATCCGCAAGCTGGGAGAGCTGCGCTACCCTGGCGGAATCATTATTATTTCCGAGATGGAAGCCAGAGTCATGGACCTGGCTGCGAACCTGGCAAGACAACATAATACCCACTTGATTGGCAACATCGCTAAGCCAGTGCAGCTCAATGATGTAGACAGGCTGCTGAAGAAACTGGACAGCTTTATTGGTAACGATGATACGGAAGAGCCCTGTGTCACGGAAGATCAATTGCTGTATGCCATCAGTAACAGTGAAATCACGCCCTTTTATCAACCTAAAGTGCATCGTGGCAGTAAAAAGATCAAAAGTGTGGAGGTGCTTGCGCGCATCGTTTCTCATCAACATGGCGAAACCTTGCTACCCCACCGATTTATAGGTGTGGCTCAGGACTTGGATTTAATCAATCTGGTGACCTTCCAGTTGTTTGAGAAAGCCACCAAAGAGTTTCAAAAACTCAGAGCAGAACTCAATTATCCATTTAAGCTCGCGTTTAATCTGTCACCGGTGCAGCTCAATGACAGCGGCTGCCCCGATAAGCTGGCACTGATCCTCGAACTCAATCGCCTCGAACCCAAAGAAGTGATCATAGAGATCACCGAAAACCAGCCGATTGTCAGCAGTTTGCAACTGGAAACCATCAACAGGCTGAGATTACGGGGGTTTGATTTGTCTTTGGATGACTTCGGCACTGGATTTACTAACCTACAGCAACTTAAAAACCTGCCCTTTACCGAGATCAAACTGGATCGCTCCCTGATCACCTATATAGAGTCTGATCGCTTTTCTCAGGTGCTAGTCGATAGCCTGATTGATATCGCGCAAAACCAGCAAATGGATATTGTCGCCGAAGGCATTGAGCGCATCGAAGAATTACAATACCTGGAGAAATACAAGTACAGCTTGCTGATGCAGGGTTACCTGATCAGCCGGCCCAAAGCCCTGCCCGAGTTTATTCGCTGGATCCATTCATGGCAGAGAATGATCAATTCAAACCCATAAGGGGCTCCGGTGTTAGTCTCACGCTTAAGTGAGAAGCACAAAGTCTATGTTATAGTATACGTCTAATTTACCCACAATAGGCGCAAACTATGAAGTTAAGATCGGCTGCTTTGCTGCTGTTGTCTGCCCTGAGCACCTCACTCAATGCCGCTCCAATAGACAAGCAAGATATCCAGTTTATTGGCCCACTGGGCCAGGCCAGCACAATTAAGCCCAATAATACGGCACATCAACAAACCATTATTGCCAATCTGCTCCCAAGTTTATCCGGTGCAGAGAAAACCGTGTCTATGCTGGGTGTTGATGCCAAATGGCAGCCCCTGTCGCAGCTAAACGCACTGACCATGGGCGGACTGCAGGCACTGAAAATGGAGTTCTCGGTCAGCCGCTTCGTTCAGGGTGAGCTGGTACTGGATGGCATAGAAAAGGCGCATATTTTCGTCAATGGTGAACGCCATTCTGACAAAATGACCTCAACACTGAATTTACCCACGGGCGATCATCAGGTCATCATAGTCGCTGAGCAAGTTGCCAACTGGAAAAAAGTCTCGGTGGCATTCAATGGTAAAACAGATCATGACCGCCTGCTATTTACTGGCAAGTCTACCCGCGCTTTATCTGCCAAGCAGTTATTTGATGCGCCGGTGATCAGCGCAATTTCTTACTCTCCTGATGCTGAACACTATGTTGTCACGCAAAAACACTACCAGCCAAACCGAGGTAATCAGGCGCTGACCAGTACCACGCTTTACAATGAGGATGACAAGGTTATTTTCACCCTTGATGGTGTTAACGCCGGCTCGCTGGCATGGCGCAAGGATGGGGCACAGCTGGTCTATAGTCAAGACGGCCAACTCAAAACACTCGATCTTGATAACCTCAGGTCTCGGGTTATCGCTGAAGATTTGGCAGGCGCAAGCGACTTTGCCTACTTTAACGATACCAGCCTGATATTTAGCTGGTCTAAATCCCCCTCAGCAGACAAATCTTTGGTGAAACACTACCAGGGCCTTGAAGATCGCTGGTCATACGCACGGACCAACACACAGATCTACCTGCTGGATATCAAAACCGGCCTGATCCAGGCACTTACCGAAGGTAAGCAAAGCCACACACTCGAAGACCACGATGCTAAAAGCAACCGCATTCTGACCAGCCGTACAGTGCAAGATTATGCTGCGCCACCACATATGCTCACAGAGTTGGTTGAGTTAAACCTGACACATGGCTCTCATAACGTCATCGGTCAATACCGCACTTTTAATGAAGCTAAATATGGCGCTCAGGGCGTATATGTACTGGCAGGGCCGGACTTTAACAATGGCCTTGGCAGAGCGGTTGAGAAAGATCAGTTGTCAAACAACTATGACGGTCAGTTATATTGGTTAGATAGCCAAGGCGCAAACGCTAAAGCACTGAGCAAGCAATTTGATCCTGCTATTGGCAGTATCGACGTGCTCAGTAACGGAGATGTGATTGCCAAAGTGAAAGAGGAAGACCGCCAGCCGCTGTATCTCTATGATCTGAGCAAAGATCGTTACACGCGTTTGAGCGTGGGTTTGGATGTGGTTGAGCACTTCAGCATTGCCGATAACCGTAGACCTAAACTGATAGTGGCGGGCACCCAAGTCTCTGCACCACAGCAACTCAAGCAGGTCAGTATAAGTAAGAACCACGCTCGCACGGTGTGGGATTCAGCGCCGCTTGTATATGCCAACAGTGAGATTGCGAAGCTCGAGGAGTTTAACTTTACCAACAATCAGGGCACAGAAATCAAGGGCCGCGTATACCTGCCTCACAACCTGGATAGATCCAAACAGTACCCGGCATTGATCTATTATTACGGCGGTACATCACCGGTTTCAAGAGCTTTTACGGGGCGTTATCCGTTTAATCTGTGGGCCGCAAACGGCTATGTTGTTTATGTGTTGCAACCCACAGGCGCAACTGGCTTTGGTCAACGATTCTCAGCTCAGCATGTGAATGCCTGGGGCGAACAAACGGCCGATGACATTATCAAAGGGACCAAAGCTTTTTTGGCTGAATATCCGTTTGTCGATAAGGGTCGTCTCGGTAATCTTGGTGCATCCTACGGAGGCTTTATGACCATGTTACTGACGACAAAAACAGACATCTTCAGTGCCTCTATTTCCCATGCTGGTATCTCTAATATTACCTCGTACTGGGGACAGGGGTGGTGGGGTTACTTGTACTCAGGTGAAGCCTCAAAAAACAGTTTCCCCTGGAATAACCCCAAGCTATATTCACAACATAGCCCCGTGTTCCATGCCGACAAGGTCACGACTCCACTCCTGTTGTTACACGGCGATGCCGATGTCAACGTGCCGGTAGGGGAAAGCCATACTATGTATACGGCACTGAAACTGCTGGGTCAGGATGTTGAATTGATTGAAATTAAGGATGCGGATCATCAGATATTTGCCCGCGACCGACGCTTCCAGTGGTGGGATACCATGCTTGCCTACTTTGATAAGCACTTGAAAGATCAACCGCAGTGGTGGCAGCACCTGTACGGTAAGTAATATCGTTGGCAGCACTTAGGTGCTGCCTTTTTTTTAAAAAACCATTCAACTGTATGATATTTCAGAATTACCACATTTTTATTCACTTACTGACCTCATACTAAAGGTTTATTTGCATTGTTTTTTATTTGAAAATAATCAACTTACCCTTCTCAGCCCAGTTTTCTCAGTGCTAATATATAAGTGATTTATTGATAAAGTTACGGTGCTATGAACATTAACGTGCTTCTGGTGGAAGATGACGACCTACTGGCAAAAAGGATCGCAAACCATTTTGCTGATACTGAATTTCAGCTCACGCTGGATAACACCGGTGCACAGGCATTGCAGCTCGTTCATAACAAAATGAATGAGGGTATCCCCTTCGATATGGCCATCGTAGATGTAGTGCTACCCGCAACAGATGGTCTTAATTTAGCCAAAGAGCTCAATACCCTCACAGACATCGGCGTAATTATGCTCTCCAGCCGAGATACACAAGCAGATCGGATCGCCGGTTTAGCACAAGGCGCCGACGACTATGTCTGCAAACCTGTAGATTTACTTGAACTGGAACTACGGATGCGAGCCCTGTATAAGCGCATCGCAGGCACTAAAGGCGAAGATGAATCCGAAGAGTTTATCGAGTACGCAGACTTTAAACTGCACCCGGATAACCGCACACTGATTAATCCGCATGGCGACGAAGCCAGGCTCACTGAAGCCGAGCACAAAGTGCTTATCTGTCTCATTGCAAACGCAGGTAAAGCGACTTCTCGGGCCAAAATTTCGGAAGAGATCGGTCAACCCGACTGGAGTCCCAGCGACAGAACCGTTGATGTGCTTATCGGCAGGCTGCGTAAAAAGCTTGGAGACGAAAAGGAGCAAAAGCGCATCGTCACAGTCCGTGGCAAAGGCTATATGCTATCTACCTAATCAAAGACCTAGCTATAAGTCAGTTGCCCCAGCAAGCGCTCGAAGGCCCGATAACTCAGCGCTTCTTTCAGATCAGGTACCGTAATATCCGGACGATGAGCTAAATCAGCAATGGTTCTGGCGACCTTAATAATGCGATGATAAGAGCGCGGAGACAGGTTGAGCTTCTCCGTTGCTCTGGCAAGTAGCTGTGCCACATCGGAGGTAAGGACACAATACGTTTCTATTTCTCGGGTGGTCAATCTGGCATTCGCCTTTCTCTGACGCTTTAGAGCGACCTCAAAGGCAGCCTCAACTCGGTTGCGGATCTCCTCACTGGTCACTTCCTGTCTGGTTGATTGTAATTCCTGCGTACTTAACCTGGGCAACTCAATCTGTAAATCTATCCTGTCGACAAAAGGCCCTGATATTTTACTTAAATATCTCAGTACCTGATCTGGCGAAGCCCGTTTATCAGTATGACAGCCTGTAGGACTCGGGTTCAGTGCAGCTATAAGCTGAAAGCAAGCTGGAAAGTCAACCTGCTGCGCGGCGCGAGAAATAGTCACCAGTCCCGTCTCCATCGGCTCTCTCAGTGAGTCTAATACCTTACGTTCGTACTCTGACAAGCATCATTTTATTTGATAGTGTGATTATAGTTATCAACTAGTGCGAGCCAGCTTGATTCAGTTAAATTGATAATTTCACTCAAAATAATTGATAGCAACTCACTTTTAATCACGTTTGATGAGAATGGATTATGCCAGTCAGAAAGGTTAAAGCAGGATACAGCAACTTAACAGCAAGGGTTCCAAGTGAGAAGCTCAGCCGTATGGCTGATGCAGAATCCTCATTAGAAAGAGATTTCATACTGTTACTTGAACATAATGGTGACGTAGTTACTTATGAAGAACAGCCACTTACTATTAAGTATGGCGCCCTCAAATACACTCCTGATGTTTTGGTCCAATACTCCGATGGCTCTAGAGTTCTCTTTGAAATAAAGTACCGAAATGAACTAGAAAAAAATTGGGAAAAACTCAAACCCAAATTCAAAGCCGCAATTAAGTACGGTAAACAAAATGGCATCAAGTTCAAGATAATGACCGATGTTGAAATTAGAACGCCATATCTAAAAAACCTTGAGTTTCTCTCACACTTTAATCGTACAGTGTCTCCAGTTGAAAGCAGTATGAGTGAAACTCTTCTTTCTACATTAGGCTTACTTGGAACATCAACGCCCCGAGAGCTCTTGGTAGCTTGTTTTAGCAACAAAATGCAACAGGCTGAAGCAGCCCCTGTGTTATGGAGGCTGATCTTCAACAAAAATATTCTAACAAATCTAGATTTACCATTGTCCATGTATTCTCAATTAAATGTAGACCCAAGTTTAGGAGATATATTTTGAATACCATTCCTATCAAAGTAGGCTCCAATGTTATTTGGCGCGGGCAATCACATCGCATAACCCGGTTAATAAACTTGGAATACATTCTCGGTCTGAATACGAGCACTGGTGAGCTTGACAAAATACCTGTCGCTGAAATATCACTGGCTACCAATGAAAATACAAATCCTGAACCCAAAATTGATCTGTCGGAGCTAACTGATAAAGAATGGGATTGTGCAACTGCCAGGCTAAATATAATTCAACCTTTACTAGATCTGGGACCTGAATGTAGCGAAAGTGATGTCCAGAAAGTCGCAAAAACATCAAACACTTCTCAGGCAACCTTATATCGATGGTTAAGAAAATATAGAGAGTCTGGCCAGCTTTCCTCTTTAATAAACAAACGTCGACAGGATAAAGGCAGCTCCAAGCTATCCAAAGAACTGGATCTCATCATTGACATGTGTATCCACCGAGACTTTTTGCAGCCGGAACGACCAAATATTAGGCAAGCATACGACGACTTTGTTTATGACTGTAAGAAAGCAGGTATCACCCCATGCTCCAAAGCCTCATTTACAAGAAGGATTAACAAAATTGCGCCTCCTGCAATTGCGTTAAAAAGATATGGTAAGCAAACACATAGAGAGAAACACACATCAGCTACGGGTACATTCCCCGCGGGCAAATTTCCCTTAGACTGTACACAGATAGATCACACAAAGCCAAATGTAATACTTGTTGATGACAGAGACCGTCAACCCATAGGACGCCCCTGGGTTACTTTTGCAATCGATATTTTTAGTCGAATGATTACTGGCTTTTACCTTTCACTTGAGGCTCCCAGTGCTACCTCAGTAGGGCTCTGCCTCACCCAAAGCATTTGCCGCAAAGAAAAGTGGTTAATGAACATTGGAGTAGAAGCAAGCTGGCCCTGCTGGGGTTTAATGCGAACGGTTCATGCCGACAATGGCCCTGACTTTAGGAGTAAATCCCTTGATCGAGCCTGCAAAGAATATTCTATTGCTCTCAACTGGAGGCCGCTGGGACGTCCTGACTTTGGCGGTCATGTAGAGCGCCTAATGAGAACTGTAAAAACAGATCTTTCGAACCTCAAGGGCACGACCTTCACTAACCCAGAAGACAGAGGTGAATATGATTCCGAAGGGCGTGCTGTTTTCACTTTTGATGAATTCCATCGCTGGCTGACAGTGTACATAACGAAATACTACCACATGCGACTTCATTCAGACTTGAACATGTCACCCATGGCAAAATGGGAAGAAGGGCTTTTCTTTGGTGACGAAATGCCTATGCATGGTCTACCTGATGTTATTGAAGATGAGCGAAGGCTATATCTGGACTTTTTGCCATTCAAAAAGCGTACTGTGCAACGATATGGCATTGCTATTGATAATATTCACTATTACCACCCATCTATTGCGCGCTGGATAGGTGTTGACGCGCCTACCGATGACAATAAGTTTTTTGTTAAATACGAGCTCCATCAAATTCAGTATGTATACTTTTTGGATCCAGATACACATGAGTACTTAGAGATACCACGAATTCACCGTGACGCTCCCAATATGACTCGATTTGAACTAGCAAAGTTAACTGCTCACTTAAAGAAAAAAGGAAAAGAGTCAATTGATGAGCAAGCACTTATAGAGGCACAAAGAGAATTGAAAGCTATTGAAGAATCAGCCTCCAAAGAAACGACTTCTGCTCGCCGCTTAAGACAAAGGAAAGTTCAAGCCCCAAAAGCAATCGAGCACCTCCCCCCAAGTCAAAATGACACCTCGATTCATACCAAGGGTGAAGACCATGAAAGTTGGGAACCTGTCACCCCTTTTAAATACATAGACTTGGATACAGAATTATGAATCATTTGGAACATATCACCGCACAATATCTGAAATTATCAGATAAAGACCGTATTACAGCACTACAAAAGAAAAAATGGATTGGCTACACAGCAGCAAATGACATCTTGGATAAGATGGAAGATCTTTTGAACCACCCAAAAACACATAGGATGCCCAACCTACTGATTAAATCAGATACAAACAACGGGAAATCATTTTTACTCAAGCGTTTCATGAAGTCACACCCTCCTTATGAGCAACGAACATCAGAGCGCTTTCTAATACCAGTTGTCTGTATAGAAATACCATCGGACCCGAGCCCCGATGTTATCTATTCCCTGATTCTACAGGCAATCCATATTCCTTACAGAGAGAGCTATAAAAAAGAAATTAAAGCCCGGAAAGTATTTGATGCATTTGAACGCTTTGGCGTCAGAATGCTAATAATCGATGAACTCCATGTGCTGATGAACACAACAAAACTCAAGAAAGCTCAATTGCTAGATACATTAAAGTATATCGGTAACAAAACAGAAGTTGTAATCGTAGGAGCTGGCACGATGGAAGCTCACACTGCAATTGTTTCCGATGGTCAGCTGGCAAATCGGTTTGAACCTTACGTTTTACCACAGTGGAAATTAAACACTGAGTTCAGACGATTGCTTGCGACATTCGAGCAAGTTATCCCACTTAAGAAACCTTCCGATCTGCAGTCCCAGCAGCTAGCCACTGAAATATATTCTATGAGCTCAGGGTGGATTGGTGAAATAAACGAAATTCTAAACCGTGCAGCCATAGCGGCCATAACAAGTGGCAAAGAAGAAATAACTTTGGATACACTCCGCAGTATCGATTGGGTCACCCCGGAAAGAAGGCGACTTACCGGTGGTAACAACAGATAGGCAACTCCCCGCTCGGCCACGTCCTTTTGGTGATGAGCACTTCCTGTCTTGGGTAACTCGCTTGGCATTTGCTAATTTGTGCGAGGCGACCCACTTTACTCAAGTTGTTTTAGGAGGTATGGATATTTGGGGGGGATGTGTCAATGGAGCATCAACATTACGCCCCGAAGTAATACTTGCGGAAAAAACAAACATCTCTGTTGCAAGTATCTCCAGGTTGTATTCTGTTAACTTTGCCAGGCGCCATTATCTTGAGCTGAACTCACTATACGCGAGAAGCTATTTCTTACCGGCTATCTGTGTATCAAGAATATTCCGCCACAACTGGATCCAATTCTGCCCAGCTTGTCTTAGTGAAGATAGAGTAGCCTATTTCAGAAATCACTGGAGAGTAAGCCTGCTGCCTGTATGTACTAGGCATAACCTCAATATGATGGACCGCTGTCCATATTGCAGTTCTCCTATAAACTTCCATCAACTTCCCTATCATGAACAAAGTTTATCTATATGCCACAACTGCCTGCATTCTCTTTCTAGCCAGTACCAAAACTTCTGCCAGCCATGTGGTGACACGCTATATCTGGCCCACTTGGTCGAATCAGGGATCTCAAATGGCTGGGTCAAGCTTTCTAAAAATAACAAGGTGATGATGCCTTTATTTGTAGCGGGTGTACGGCTAATAATGAAGCTGTTTTTTCGAAGTAAAACGGCCAACAAAGCAAGAGAATATTTTGGGATTGAAGGGCCTATAGGAAATGACAATAAAATAGCATTTGTGCACTTACCAATAGCAACGAGAATCGAAGTACTTTCAGCCACATCGCAACTGCTGAAACACTGGCCAGATCGATTTATAGAGATATGCAGCGCTCTAAATTTGAATCAATCTACCTTTAAAATCAATGAACCATACGTACCTTTTTGGTTGTACAATACACTTGATATGAAGGTTAAACGATTCAAAGCTTGGACCAGTGACGAAGAGTTTTTCTCAGCAGCCAGCTTTTTGAAAAAGTTTAGCTATTTAGTAAGTTATTCAAATATTGCTGAGGTTCTTGGGCTTGATCGGTCCTGTCACCGCACCTCAAACAGAGATAGAATAATCATGTCTCTATACACGTCTGACTACGAGCACTCTGTTTTTCATTGGCCAAAGTAGTTTCATATTCTAGTTTTCTAAAAGCACTTCCAGCTTTTCGCTCAAGCTTATCTGCAAACTGAACAGCATCATTTTCATGATTAAGCCTAAATTTCGTCCTTTTATCAGCCCAACTGGACCTGGAATCAGCAAAGTCGAGAATCGTTAACTTAATCTGATCATCGCTTAGTACTTTTCCATCTGAGCTAAAAAACAGTAAAACAGAAGTGTTTTCATATCGATATAAGTCTTCATTTCTCTTCTTAATCAACCTCTTTTCAAAATCAACTAAATAAATATACCTCCCCTCAAAGGAAAGCTCTGCAATGACAAACTTTCTGGAGTTTAGGAATTTTTTATCATGATCTTTGGAAGAAAAACCTTTTTTGCTTAGAATCAGAAACTCTCTATCGCTAACTTCAGCCGGAAGAAATGCATTTAGATAGAAACTGCTTTTGGTAGGAAGGTTCCATTCCGATGCCTTTCTCCAGTTAAGGTTATAGATGCTCGATAATTCGTTTGCAGCATCCTGAAAAACGTCGAACCCATCTTGAAAGCTAACACTGCGCTTTTCATTATCAACATTGCTTTTTCGAATAGTACCTGTCGATATTTCAGCTTTTGCAAACCTCTCACGGTTTTCATTATTTATAAAGCCAGCACCAGCGATCCCCTTAATGGCGACTTCCCCAGAGAACACCTGAACATTCATCGTTTCAGGGTCTTGTAGAGAAACTTTTTCGATTTTCTTAAGGCTTTTATTTTTCAGCATATTATGTTGTGGAGTATCGCCCTCAAAATCGAACTCTACTGTCAAAGTTTCAATTTGCGCCTCATACCCGCGCGTCAATGAAGTAATCAACTTCTTGACCTGCTCATCACTTCCTTCATTATGCTCTAATCTAGGAGTAAATCTCGGTATGTAATTAATTTTCTTTGGTGTTGGCCTCCCCTTAACCGTCCGGCCATCATTATCCCGACCAAAAAGCAAATCTGTAAATGGGAAGTCCCCCCCACATTGTAAAAGACTATTAATTATATAGAAATTTGGTGCGACTTGAGCCACCTCAGCATTCCAGTCCATTGTCCCAGCAACTGGAGGGTAAACTTTTAAGTGCCTTTCCTTGCTTGAATTCAGTGGGACACTATAAATTGAGTCGGTGAATATTCGGTCAAACACATCTTCTGCATGCCGAGAATGTCGGACTCGGGCAACAAAAGGTGCGCATATATCTGGGATTTTCTTTCTTAACTGAACAAAAGGGCGGTAATTCTTATGCAACAGAACGTCGGGGTTGTACAAAACTTTAGAAGCTGAATTGCCAGAAAAAGCAGCCTCAACCAATGCTGTATGAGGGTAGTAAAACCTTAATAACTCAGCACATGATATTGCAATTTTGACACTCTGCCCTGTTTCTAAACTAATACCCTTTGTGACAACAAATGGCATATCAAAAAAATCAGGAAACTTTTTTTCGAACAGTTCAGGGTAGGCTGATGTATCTAAAGGCAATTCCTTTAGACTTAAAATATCAGGCCTATAGTTCTCAGGTAAGTTGATCCGTAGCTTATGCTGATTCATGATTCTTCTGCCGATCAAAACGCCATTACGTATTTGCATTCTTGAAGAAAGAAAACCTAAATTATTTATATTGAGATTAACTCGGTGCGTTAGATCTATACGCCGTTGGTTATCTATAACTGGGCATATCAGGGCACTTACATCAATTCTTTCATTTGATAGCCCTGTAATGTCAAGGCGGCTGAACCCTAGTATAGTTGAGTGCTTGATCAATGAATCAGGCACCTCTCCATGCTGGAACTCAAATAATTTTGTTCGATTGCACCTAATGACCAAGGTACCTCCAGTTAGCATTTGTTTTTACTTGACCAAAATTTTGCGCAACTTGCGGGTGTAGCACTTCATCACAAAAATGTGCTAGAAGGTGCTCATTTATCAAAGCACTTCCTCGCCACTCATATCGCCAATGAAACAAGTCATGAAAGCTATTTATAACATAAACCTTTGTTTTAAATTCAGTTTTCATAATATTCATGACAAGAGCTTCATTAACCGGTACTGGCTTCCGTAGCTCAAAGCCATCTTTATCCCAATCATGCCAATGGGAAAAGAAATAAAGTTCACAATCACTCTTAAAACTGAAAAAGTAGTATTTTGAATCTCGATATAGGTGGCTGATTTTAGTCAAGCTGTGTGGATCAGAGATACTGGAAGGATTATTTGCAACGATCCTGTCTACTTCTCTCCAGTCCTTGAAACCCAAGGCTTCTGCAGCAGAGTGTAGATAAAACCGATGTCCCCTTTCAGGCTTATGTGCTCGGGTATGAGCTTCCTTTAATTGCTTAGCTACAAGCTTAATTCGATCTTTCAATGACCATCGATTATCTAAGCGCGTGAGCGCCATGTTAGATGCAAGTCTCAAGGCTTCTATCTTCATACGTTGTCCTTTCCTTTCTCAGCCCTCACCGCTGAAATCAAACAAACAAAATAGAAAGCAGTATTAAAGTAGCAATTTTTATTGTGAGGAACACGGCTTGCAAAACCATTTGTATGAGTATTTAGACAGAAACTCATGAAATGATCAAGAATAAATGACGTTATATGATAGTGAACCTATCACTATCATTTATTGAGTAAAACAAATTCTAGAAGTTGAATTGAAATGGAATAAAATATAACCTCTTTGTTATACCAAACTCTAAGGATAGTAAGATGCGGACCGTTGCACTTAAGTGCTATATACACTTTGCTTTAATACTTAGTTTTATGAGTCACGCCCATGTCCCACAGGGGTACTACGACGAGGCAAACGGGCTCGATGGATTAGCACTGAAAAAAGCGCTACACGACATCATTGATAACCACCGAGTTTTACCTTACACACACAGACAAAATGACAATTGGTTTGATGGTGAAAATATGGATGTGTGGGAAGCTCTGCTGATTACAGACAGTGCTTGCCCAATTACTGACTCTAAGTGTGGTGAAGTGCAGCTACTGTACCTGGATGAGACTCGAAGCTATTTGCAAGCAAATAGAGGGAAAGGCAAGCATGATTCATGGGATAGAGAGCATGTGTGGCCAAAGTCCAGAGGCTTTTCTAAGAAATCTCAAATCGGTTACACAGATTTACATCACCTCAGACCAGCAGATAGAAATATCAATGGAGCCCATAATAATTATGGCTATGACCTTGGCGGTACCTACGTCTTAGATAAATTAGCGAACGGGAGTACCTCCAAAACATCAATAAAAATCGACCGTGCTAATCAATCGTTTGAACCTTCAGATAGAGCTAAAGGACAGGTAGCTCGTATGTTGTTTTATATGGCAGTCCGTTACGAATCTGTCGATTCAAACGAAGATGAAAATATGCCAGACCTTACTCTTAAAGATAAAAATGCTAAAGAGTCGTCTCCCTGGATAGGTGATCTATGCACATTAATTTCATGGAACAATGAGTTCCCTGTCAGTCGGTTTGAAGAGCTTAGAAATGACAAAGTAATGGCCGTGCAGGGAAACAGAAATCCCTTTATTGATAATCCTTCATGGGCTCAAAGCATTTGGGGTCATAAATGCCAAAATTAAGCTACCTAAAAACAGAAGTTAACGAACTCCCGCTAAGACAAGCACTCTACTGGATGCCTGAAGAAGCAAAGAGTTACCTCACCCAAGATGAAAATAATTGGCACATTCATTTTGATTCAAACGGCAATAGTGACACTTCCCAGTTTGTTCCTTTGTTCGAGAGACACTTAAATGATTATATTTTAAGGGAAAAGCTTGACCTAAATTTACACGGTTTAAAGTCAGCAATTATTGCAAAAGCTCTTTCTGGGTTGGTTGATTAGTATGCAAGAATACCGCTTACTTCCCCTAAATTTTCGAGAGCTCGACAATAAGCAAGTTGTTATATCCAATTTGACAAACAACTACATGCTACTCGAATCAAAAGAAGTATTAAATCAGGTAGTCGACGGGTATGCTCCAGCCGCACTACGGCACCACTTAGAAGAGGGGTCTTTTATTGCAAGTGAGCGCGATTTCGAGTCGAAAGTTAAATTAACCACTGCTGCATATGCCCAACTTTTGAGAAAAGACCTTTTAGGGCAAAGACTAATAATGATTGTACCGACGCTTCGCTGTGACCATAGCTGTACATATTGCCAAGTAAGTCGTGCAAATCAAAACGAAACAGGCTTTGACTTACCTTCCACCACTATTCCGCAGATCATTGAATTTATTAAACGGGTAGAAAAACCTCCGTACAAAATTGAATTTCAGGGAGGGGAACCATTACTAGCAGAGAACTTCATCAAAGAGTTTTACACACAATTTGAGAAGGCTGTAGGTAGTCAAAATTTCAGTATAATCATTGCAAGTAGCTTGTCGTTACTCAATGACGATTTCCTGGATTTTGCTAAAAATAGGAAAATCGGATTCTCAACATCTATAGATGCAGGTCACTATGCACATAACAAACACCGAAAACTGATCACCAAAAATTCTTTCGAGTTGATGAGAGATAGTGTAAACAAAATCTCACAAGTACTTGGGGGTGGCCGTGTAGGGAGTGTAACCACTATTACTAAGGAGGGGAAAGACTATCACAATGATTTAGTTGATGTTCACCTTAACTTGGGGTTACAAGACTTATTTGTTCGGCCAGTAAGTCCATTTGGCTTTGCTGCTAACAGAGCTACGAGTGTGCTATCAAATAAAGAGTTTGTAGACTTTCTAAGGAGCCTCATTCTACGCCTAGTTGATGAATATCACTCTGGAAGCGTGATAATTGAGCATTTCTTTTTTATTCACTACAAGAGGCTTATCAATGCTGCTCAAGGCGGTTATGTAGATCTGATGTCTCCAGCAGGCTATGCCAAACAGAGTCTAATTATCGACTACACTGGCAATATATTCGGTAGTGATGAAGCTCGTATGATATTTAGACGTCATGGCGGCAATCAACTCATTTTAGGAAACGTAAAACAGCCATCAGCGACACTTGATACTCACTTTTCACATGACTTACTGTCGAGCTCCTTCAATTTCGACATACCAGGCTGCAATGAATGTGTCTACCAAACAGCGTGCGGTTCGGATCCTATATACCATTTGCAAGAACAAGGTGAGCCTATTGGCAATAAATCTGAATCGGCATTTTGTGACCTTCATAAAAGAGTGTTCGATCTGGTGATTGAGCTGATGGACAACCCTATCAACAATTCAGTATTTGAGAAGTGGCTTGAATATGAGTGAAGTACTCCGGACTGATTCATTTTTCAATGAATCACTAGTTGGACTTTTCGGACCAGCACAGATTGTAAAAAGCCACGAAGCAAGTGCAGGCAAGAGCTTTTTACCTAGAGTGCATGTCGTACCCTATGGTACCACCGAGATTCCAAAGAAAGCACCTGTCATTGAATCGAATACAGCCGACCGGTATACCGCTCATGGCGACATACTATTACTTGATGGTAAGGGTAACGGTCGAGTTATTCTAAGCCAAACCGCTAACTCAAACACAGTCCTGGTAACAGAGCAATGTGACAATTTGTGTAAGTTCTGCTCTCAGCCGCCGAAAACCAGAGATGACAGCATTCTGTTTGCTTTTGCAGCCCAAGCACTAATTGCTTTCAACAGCCAAGACTTTGTCGGCATTACTGGTGGCGAGCCTCTGTTAAATAGAGCGCTATTTCTTCAATTTTTAGATACATTGAAACGAGCAGATTGTCATACGCCGTTACACCTACTTACTAATGGAAGAGCATTTCATGATCTTTCGTTTGTAAAAGAGTTTAAGGACGCACTTCATAATCGTGATTTGATTTGTGGGATCCCATTGTACGGCACCAATAGCGCAATTCATGATGATCTTGTCGGGGAGCCTGGTGCTTGGTCAGAAACAATCGACGGGCTTATAAATGCAGGCAACCATGGCCTGCCGATAGAAATAAGGGTTATCCCAACGAAGAGGAATGTTGAGCAGCTCTCAAGTATCGTCAAGCTTGCCCTTGAAAGCATAAGCAGTATTTCAAGTATATCAATTATGAACCTAGAGCAGGAGGGGTGGGCAAAAAGGCACTGGGACGAACTTTATATACCACCATATCAATACGTTAAAATGTTGGAACAAACACTCAAGTTACAACACCGCTATAAAATCCCTATAAGGCTGTTCAACTACCCGCTTTGTCACCTACCACAACACCTCAGGCAATATGCTTGCAAGTCTATAAGTGACTGGAAAGCCATCTATGAAGAGGAATGTCTAAGTTGCAGCCTAAAGAGTGATTGTGGAGGCTTCTTTGTGTCACAGAAACACAAATGGACTAACCCAACTATGAGGATAATATGAAAAAGCTAAAAAATATTGTCAGTATGTTCGCTGGATTTACCGCACTAACCACTCAAGCTGATAGCGGCAACGCAGGCCTAAATATCAGCTTACCTGCGAACTTTAAGTTTCTGGATGACATAGTTACGGCACCACTAAACGACTTCGAACTGCCAGACTTCATCGCAAGCCATAGAAGCCACAGAAGTCACTCATCACATAGGAGCCACTCTTCACACCGCTCTTCAGCAGGTGGGGGGTATTCAGTGCCAAAGAAATCATCACCCCCTCCTAGCAGATCAAATCAACAATCAGAGCCGCTAAGCCAACCCACCAGGCCTGAGTCTACAATTCCAAAATCGCAAGATGCTATTCGCTTGGAGCGTGTAAAACAGGATAAAGAAAAGCTTCAAAATATCATTCTGAGAGTCCAGTTAACATTGAACGCACTCGGCTATTATAAAGGTGAACTAGACGGAATTATGGGTCCTCAAACCCGTGAGGCTCTTAACTCCTATAGACGTGTAAATGGACTGAAGCAGAGTGAGACCCTGGACGTGGCAACCTTGAACGCATTGGGGATACTTATTCGATGAAGTGGCTTGATATCACTTTCAAACTGTCTGTCGTAGTCGGTGTACTCGCATACATTTTCAAAGAGTTACTCGTTCCAACTGTCGTTCTTCAAATGAACAAGAATGACTTCATGTCCTACTCAAAAGCTTGCGCCCAGGCAATGGACAGTAACTGGTATATAGAGCAAACGGGTAACACTCGCTTGTCAGCATCATCAAACATTCAACTTTTGGACTGCCACGAATATGACCTGCTCCAGAAACACATGCTCAAGTACGGTGTGTCAGAATATGCATTATCGGAGCTTGGTTTAAAAGCTCTGGAATTACACCAGAGGCCAGCGTCCGAAATTGCAGAGCAGCACAAGTTTACGGAGAGATAGTATGAAGTTATTACCCTACTTTCTGCTTGTCATGTTGAGCAGTGCACCTAAAGCAGCTACTGATATTGATTTTAAACTTGCAAAGGTTATTGAGGCATACAATCTGCGAGGCTTGGACTGCTCCAACGTGCAAAGTCATGAGCCATCACTCTCAGAGTTAGGTAAGTTTGTTTTTGAAAGTACCTTATTGAGCGGAAATAACGATACATCGTGTTCTACATGTCATATTGAGTCAAAAGCTCGAACTGATGGCCTGTCAGTGTCTGTTGGCGTTGGTGGTAGTGGCGAAGGTATGGAACGGTTCAAGCATGGGCACGGGATCTTAGTCCCCAGAAACTCGTTTACTTTAATGGGAAGAGGTTTCGCAGATTATCAAGCATATTTTTGGGATGGTAAAGTTCAAAGCCAGGGTCAAGATTGGGTAACGCCCGTAGGCGATGGCAAAAAACTAGGCTACCATTCTCTTCTGGCGGTATCTGCGACTTTACCACTCCTGGCTCGGGATGAGTTCCTTGGCTTAAAACACGATAAGGACTCTAAATCGTATGTTTCTCAAATCGACTCAAAGTATCATGGTGAGAGATTCCACGCTGCAACATATGCGATCCGAGAAAAGCTAGTATCAAGACCTAGTGGAGAATGGCAAAAATTCAAAGCTCTTCTCGCACAAAATAAAATAACTGAAAGTACGTTTCAATTATCTGACTTAGGCAATGCTATTGCCGCATTTATCATAAGAAACGAAAACTGCGTCAGTACCAGGTGGTCAAATTACATCAAAGGTGACAAATCGACTCTCACTTCGCAAGAGAAGGAAGGTGCGTTTCTGTTCTATGGAAAAGGGCGCTGCGCAACCTGCCATTCAGGAGACTTATTCTCTGATTTTTCTTTTCACTCACTGGCTGTTCCTCAAGGTACAGTTGGGGTCAGTATGTTAGGCCAGGACTTGGGGCGATCAGAAATATCGTTAAATGTCTCTGATCGATACAAATTTAAGACCCCTTCATTACTTAAGGTTTCTGAGACTGCGCCTTATGGTCACAATGGGGTTTTTCAAACCCTCTCCGAAATAGTAGAGTTTCACCTTAACCCAATAATATTTCTCAGTGGATATCAGTGGGCTGACAACGAAAAGTATAACTACGGCAGACTGCTTAGTACCCGTAGTCCTTTGCTGTCACATACAGGCATGTTAACTAAAGACGAAGTGGATAAACTACTCCAATTTTTAACTGCAATCTAGCAGCGCGCTTAAAGCATCTGGCCTTAAAGCGATTCACATAGTCCTTAAAAAAGCACTTGGATAATTCTGGGGATGAAAAAGCGCCCAAACGAGCGCTTTATAGCTCTCAACTACTAACGAGGGTCGTTACTAGCGTGCTGTACCTTGACTTTAACCAGAGGAGCATGGATTAAATACCAGTGGTGCACATCTTGAGTTCTACCTTTACCCTTCTGAGGCTGACATACAACCATTAGCCCGACATTAAGCAAGCGCTTGTTGGCATTGCGAAAAGCCTCAGAAATGTTACTACACCCTGATTGACTTCGAACGATATGTGTAAGCTCTCCTGGATGCATAGCCACATATTCGATGGCTCTTCTCATCTTGGTTTTTCCAAAACCAATAAGAACTTTGTTCAATTCACTTTCTGAAAGTCTTGCGACACTAGATAGTTTTACGTCAGAGGTAAGATTGGCAGTCACGATAAAGTGATTTTCTTGTTCTTGCATAAATGCAATGTTCCTTATATGAATAAATTCATAACTGATAAAGTAACACTATGTTCAAAGCTGATAAGACCCGAACATAGATCTAACCTGAGGTTTTCAGGAAGACAACCCATGTTAGAACGTCAAAACAAAAAAGTCAAACACAAAAACCCCACCATTTTAAAATAGTAGGGTAATGAAAATATTGAATTTTTATAATTTCAAGCGCAGAGGGTTATCAAGCCTCTGCGCTGACCGTTGACATATATGCAACGAAGAAACACTTTTGAATCTGACTGCCAAGTGAGATTCATAGGGATAGTATTCAAATTTGTATTATGCGTCAAGGGTAGAACTTAGTTCCACTATGTACTCAGGTATACCACTATATTCTCTTGCAAGACACTAACAAAACACCATAGAAACATGTCAAATGTGACTCATATGGACTCACAAGGCCCTTTTGTGACCTTCCTAAGGGTCAACCGAGGATTTGGTAAAATACTACAATTTGTGATGATTTGCGGCGTTTTGACTTTTTTTAAAATTTTTTCAATTTTTAAAGTGAATTTATAGACTATCTTGAAAACTAGCGATTTCACTTAACAGTTAACATAGACTCACTAAGAACCCCCATGTTCTAAAGGCCCTCAAAGAAATCAACCAACAGTAAGCTTTTCTCACCTTTGGCTACCAGGTAAAACGGGCCAAACCAAGTTATTACTGCACTAATCACATCAATAGTTCAACTTTGTTAACCAGACTCCTGGCAATCATAGTTGTTTTAACCAACCAAAATAGTAATTCAAACTAATTAGTCTGAATCACTCTTTAGCAGAGTATCATACGGAATTATCTCAATTAGCATTTCGTGGATTTGCTCAGGTATTAAAAATTTCTGGTTTGCTTAGCAAAAGCTTTTCCTTCACTACAGATTAAGACTATATAGCCTATCTATAGTGAAGAGTACGTATGTATATTTGATTAAATTCATATAGAATCATACACATACTGCTCCACGCGAGCCTAATTAAAAATCCAACAACCAAAGTGAACACGAATGAACTCTACTCTTCTATTACGCTTTCGTGATCTGTCTTGCCCGAAAGGCGAAACAATCAACAGGCACTCAGAACTTATTAAAGAAAAAGGATACGCATGGTGGGGGTGGTGGAACAAAGGCCACGAGAAATTACCCTTTGATACTATAACTGACTTAGGCCTCAAAGATGATGGTGAAAATAAGCACGTTTATCTTTTTGATAGCGCACAACAGACATTCTACAAAGCCAGCTTGGCAGACATTCATGCTCAAGTGGGTAATGAAGTATCAACTCCAGACGCAGATCACACCCCCAGTTACTACGTGGAAAACCAGCACCTTATTTGGTTTAAATTTAATGATATTGTAGAAGTTGAGTCTTCTGAGATAATTCAGAGCAAATCCTACGAATCTATGTGTGACCTGTTCATAGAAGAATCCCATTACGAAATCTATGACAATAAAATCATTGCATCTTCAGAAGAACTAGCAGAACAAAACCGTACCATATGGAGAATCAGAGACAGGCAGCATGATGATAGGACCAACGAAATCCGCCTAAAAAGTATGACAGAACTTCAACCAAGACACTTTGACAAGTCATACAAAGTAACTAGTAGAGACAGTTTATTATGGCTTTCAGATCCACATTTCACAAATAGTAAATTTCACGCATATCCTCTGAAAGATAACAATGCTGCAGAAAAGACCCTTGCGCAAACAATACAATCTGCATATTTTGAACGGAAAAAAAACATTGCTTCGTTGCTAATCTCAGGGGATCTAACTTGGACAGGAGCTCAAGAAGAGTTCGAACTTGTAGGTGACTTTATCGATCATCTAACCAGTGTAAACAATTTAGATAAATCCTGGTTCTCGATTTGTCCAGGGAACCACGATTTATCATTTTATGAAGAAGAAAATAATGGTAATAAGAAAGATGAAGATACAATTAAGAAGAACTATCAAGCGTCTCGTGCCGCATACAGTGATTTTTACGCAAAGTACTTTGATATAAAGCCAAATGAATCCATGAGCTCTGGTAGGAAACTGCTACTTAACAACTCCATTCCTGTCGAAATCATTTTGCTAAATAGTGTTACTCTCCAGCAAACTAGAGATTCTTTTCAAGGACATGGCTACATAGGCCAAGAACAACTAGAAACAGTCGAACAAGAAATGGAGTTTGCCAAAGGTAAATCAAGAAATGTAACTCGCATTTGCGTGATGCACCACCACTTAATGCCCGTATCACTATCGCAAAGAGCCTATCATAACGCCAAATACTCTACGGTCTTAGATGCTGAGAGACTCTCACGCTGGCTCACTAAGCACAAATTTGATTTTTTGCTTCATGGCCATATGCACCAGAATTTTTTCTGCACAATTGAGCGAGCTTTACACACCCACAAACCCGCGGAACAAGCAAGTAACCCAACCAACAAACTTCATATACTCTCACTAGGCAGCAGTGGTGTTTGCGAGGATCATACTGGTGAATCAAAAGGTAATTGGACATGTAGAATAGAGTTCGGGCACGAAAAAATTACCTTCTATTACGGTAAAATCAGTCCACAAGATGCTACTTTAACAGAAGAATATAAACTGGAGTTCGACTACAATGCCTAGATTACTAATAACTGATTTAGACAATACGCTTTATGACTGGGTATCCTTTTTTTCACAATCATTTGAAGCCATGGTTGACTCTATTGTTGAATTGACAGGCATAGAAAAAAACGTGTTGCTTCGAGACTTCAAGGAAACCCATCAAAAGTACAATAGTTCAGAGAGACCCTTTGCTGCGTTGGAGGTTAGATCAATCACAGACCACTTTGGTACTACTGACAAAGACGTTCTAAAAAGGGAGCTAGCCCCAGCCTTCAGCTGTTTTTCTGAAAAGAGGAACGAAACTCTGAAGCTGTATAATGGTGTTACTGAAACTTTAGCAAAGCTCCGAGAACAAGGGGTAATAGTTGTTGGGCATACTGAGTCGTATGAAGTCAATGCTGTCTACAGAGCTAAAAAGTTAGGTCTAGATAAGTATCTAAATCACCTTTACACAATTGGTTCAAACTCTTCTTCTCATCCAGATCAAAGCAAACCAATAATTGACCCTCGTGATGCAGAGTGGGTTGTAAAGTTACCTGAAGAAGAAAGGAAGCCCAACCCCCAACTTGTGCTAGACATATGCGGGAGAGAAGGAGTACCTCCAAGTAACGCATACTACATTGGGGATTCAATAGTAAAAGACATGTCTATGGCTAATGCAGCGGGTGTTAACTCAGTTTGGGCAAAATACGGAAAGGACTTCCAAAGCGCAAACTGGAAATTATTGGTTAGCATCACTCACTGGACAGATGAAGACGTGAAAATTGAAGAAGATTTGAAAGCAATGTACTCAAAAGAAACTCCCATGTTTGAAGTGTCGTCTTTCTGTGGGCTACAAAAAATTTTCAACCTCTAAATACTTACTTCCCATACACTATAAGGGCTATCACGCTCGTAGCCCTTTATTAGTATGTCAACCCAACTTAGTACAGCCCATTGGTAGAGTTATGCCACCCCAAGGTAATCAGTGGGAGTATTATCTTCCAGCACATAGTGGGAGCCTTTCATAATTGTAAGTTTCTAGCCACTCACCTATGATTTCACGTACTTGTTGTAGTGAATCGAACTGATATAAAGACAAGACTGCTTCTCCATAGCTACGATAAATATGCCCACCAAACCGTTTTGTCAAAGGTGATAGGTTTCTGAAGAAAATTATAAAATCTCTAAGTTAAATTGATTATCAAGTTAAGTGACTCATTATCATTCAAAGTGATTTCTTACATACTCTGGTAACTCGTCCAGGAACAGTATGCCATTATGTGCGAGGGAAATCTCACCCGGTCTGGGGTTGGATGAACCACCTACTAACGCAACGGCAGAGCAGGTATGATGAGGCGCCCTGAATGGCCTGCTACGCCAGGTATCGAGACCCAGCTGCTTTCCCGTCAACGAGTAGACTGCCGCTGTCTGCAGCGCCTGCTCAATGCTCATCTTTGGCATAATTCCCGGCATTCGCTGCGCCAGCATCGACTTACCTGTGCCTGGAGGACCAAGAAACAAAATATTGTGACCACCGGCCGCCGCGATTTCGAGTGCCCGCTTGGCCATTGGCTGACCTTTTACATCACTCATATCCATGAAAAGACGGTTGGATGTGTCTGACGGCTGCATGCAGACGTTGTCAATCAAAGGTAACGATGTCTGACCGCTCAAATCCAACCACAGGGCATGCAGCGTATTTGCTGCAATGCATTGCGGATATTCAACCAGCTGGGCCATACCTGCATTTTGTTCGGGAATATAGCATTTATGCTGCTCATTTTTAGCGGCCATGACCACCGGGATAATCGCGGTAACCCCCCTTATCTCGCCATTGAGCGCAAGTTCGCCATAAAATTCACACCCTTGTGTTGCCTGCTCATTAAGCTGGCCCGAGGCCACCAGAATACCAATGGCAATTGCCAGATCATAGCGCCCACCCTGCTTTGGCAGATCTGCCGGAGCGAGGTTCACCGTAATACGCTGCTCGGGAAATACAAAGTTGGAATTGTGCAGCGCAGAACGCACTCGCTCCTTAGACTCTTTCACTGATGTTTCCGGCAGGCCCACTATATTGAAGCTTGGCAGTCCATTGCTCAGGTGCACTTCTACCATGACGACGGGAGATTCAATGCCAACCTGGGCACGTGTGAGTATTCTTGCTAGTGACATTCCTTGTCCTTTGGTTAGTCTTTGTAATTAAAAACATGCAATACAATATGCCAACGCATAGCTGCCAGTCGGGCAAACAGAGTCGTGGCCATTGCCAGCAACATGACGACTTCTGTCGATAAATTAAAGTCGATTAACTGAGTATAAACGATCCCACCTAAAATACAGGTGATGGCGTACAGCTCTCCCTTGAGCAAGAGCGGAATTTCTCTCGCCAGTACATCTCTGATCACGCCACCAAAACAGCCAGTCAAAACGCCCATGATCACAGCCGTTGTGTCCGGCATACCAATATTCAAAGCTTTCTGGACCCCCATTACAGCAAAGAACGCCAGCCCGAATGCATCCGCTATTTGCAGGTATTGAGTAGGGATCTGCTTTTGCCTGTTAAGTGTCCATATGCTCACCGCAACGGCAGAAAAAATGGCGATAAAGTAGCTTGAATCGTGTAACCAGAATACGGGCACATCGAGGATCACATCGCGTATGGTTCCTCCTCCAATACCAGTGACGGTTGCGAGCACCACGACACCAAACCCATCCATATGTTTACTATACGCAATCAAAGTACCTGATATGGCAAATACCATGACGCCTAATAAATCAAACCAGTGATATAGCTCAGACATTGTTTTAGAGTTATTTCTTTAGATGTTTGGATACTAGCTCAGTTTCGGCTAATAAAATAGTAGTGCAAAATACAATGACAGCGAGCATCGCGAGTACATTTACTTTGCGTAAGGGTGAATTGCGACCGAAGCACCGCTTCGCAGCGCAATGAACGCGAGGCATGGACGCCGAGCCGGGAGCCCTCCACAGGGAAGTGTGTCCAAAGGTTGTTCAGTTAGCGATGATATGATTAACCCAAACGCAAAAAAGCCCGACTCTTTCGAATCGGGCTTTGATGTACAGGAGGTACGAATGTCGATGATATTCATGGATGAATGTCTTTCGTCGACCTCTAATTAGGCGCTTGGCAATGTCCTACTTTCACATGGACGAAATGAGACCGAAGCAACGCTTCGCAGCTCATTGAGATGAGCGCAAGGATGCGCGATGGGACCCGGCTTCATGGATGAATAGACAACACCGCTCTGTCTACAACTTTTGTAAATTACTCCAAAAGCAAAAAAGCCCGACTCTCTCGAATCGGGCTTTCTTTAAATAGGTGCTTGGCAATGTCCTACTTTCACATGGGAAACCCCACACTATCATCGGCGCTATTTCGTTTCACTACTGAGTTCGGCATGGAGTCAGGTGG
>NZ_JAKRFZ010000008.1 GCF_022347765.1 Pseudoalteromonas sp. OOF1S-7
TTACAGAATTTGCTTGGTAACCATAGCATTTTGGAACCACCTGACTCCATGCCGAACTCAGTAGTGAAACGAAATAGCGCCGATGATAGTGTGGGGTTTCCCATGTGAAAGTAGGACATTGCCAAGCGCCTAATAAAAGAAAGCCCGATTCGAGAGAGTCGGGCTTTTTTGCGTTTGGAGTCATTTAAAGAAGTTGTAGATAGAATAGCGTCGCCTATTCATCCATGAAGCTGGGTTGGATGGTGGAATAGGTCTGTATTCTCTAAAAAGGCTTATTTCACCTTGCGCAAAGTAAATGTACTCGCGTTGCTCGCAGTCATTGTACTTTGCACTTAATTCATCCATGAATATCATCGACATTAGTACTTCCATGTACGTCAAACCCGTTGCAGCAATGCAGCGGGTTTTTTGTTATGTGTGATTTAAAAAGTGTCGATGAAGCTGTAGACAGAATAGCATCGCCTATTCATCCATGAAGCTGGGTTGGATGGTGGAATAGGTCTGCGTTCTCTAAAATGGTTCATTTCACCTTGCGCAAAGGCCGAGCTAAAGCTCGACTTTGCACGACAAAAGCCCGATTCGAGAGAGTCGGGCTTTTTTGCGTTTGGGTTAATCACAGTTTTTCAGTTGATAACGCTGATATTTCTTCAGGATAGCCAGCCCAACTGCAGCCGTTCGTTTTGAAGAATTCGCTTATATGTCGATCCTTACAGCCCACACTAGCGTCATCCCGCACTTGATGTGGGATCTTCTAACAGGCCACACCGTAAGCATGAGCTGCACTGAGACTCGACAATCATTATCAGGCTCCAAACAAGACAAGCTCGACTTGGCAATGATAAAGAAGCTACTTTGCTTTAGGCACTACTTTATAGATCCCACTGCCATCGATTCCAAGATATAAATCGCCGCTGGGGTGAGTAGCCATGCTGCGCACGCGTCCGGCGCCTTCGAAGAGTTTGCTGTGGCCAATAACTTTATTGCCATCAAGCTCAACCAACACTAAGTGGGCGAATTTCATTGCGCCTACAACCAGGTGACCTTGCCATTGAGGGTATTTGTCGCTGGTTATGAATTCCATCCCGGATGGGGCGATAGAAGGGACCCACACCCAGTCAGGTTGTTGCATACCGGCACGCGTGGTCTCATCGGTGATCTTGGTGCCGTTGTAGTTGATCCCATAAGTGATCACCGGCCAGCCATAATTGAGCCCGGGCTTAATGATATTGATTTCATCACCGCCACGTGGGCCATGTTCATGGGTCCAGATCTCGCCGGTTTGCGGGTGCATGGCCATGCCCTGTGGGTTTCTATGCCCATAGGAATAGATACTCTTACGCGCATCTTTTTGCTTTGCAAAGGGGTTAGACTCGGGGATGGTGCCATCGGCGTTGATACGATGAATCTTACCTGCATCGTGGTCCAGGCGCTGAGGATGTACATCGCGATTTCCCCGGTCGCCGATTGAAAAATACAGGTAGCCGTCTTTATCAAACTCGATACGCGAGCCGAAGTGAAATGAGGGCTTGGTATTCGGGAAACCGTCAAATATCAGCTGGTTATCAACTAGCTTCATGTCTTTCAGGCGGGCGCGCATAATAGAGGTGTTGCTACCTTTCTCTTTGCCTTCAAAGCCGGAATAAGAAAAGTAGATCCAGCCATTCTTTGCGTAATTTGGGTCAATCTCGATATCCAGCAGGCCACCCTGGCGCTCTGCATGCACCTCAGGAACGCCCTCAATTGGCTTGTCGAGCAATTTTCCCTCTTTGAGCAAACGTAACTGTCCTGATCTGTCGGTCACCAGTAATTCTTTGTCATTTAGCCACACCATACCCCAGGGGATCTGGATGCCTTGGGCTACCAGTTCCAGTTGATAATCATCAGCACTTTTTGCAACTGGGATGGTTTGTGGTTCCACTGCCACAGCGGCCTGGGCAGATATAAAAATTAAGCTCAATGCAATCTTGTTTAGTGTTTTCTTCATACATACTCAACTAAAGTCGACAGATAGGTAGCCAAAGGTTAGCGCGTTTTGGCAATAAATGCCGCTGAGTGCGGTAAGTGACAGGTTGGCTGTGATGTGATGATGTGTTTGATTATTGTGCAAACGGGTAGCTGAAGATGAAATGTCATCAGACAAAGCAATTGCCCCAATAAGACTAACCTTTCTCTAACTTTATCACCAAGTGATAGCGAAATAATAAAGTTAAGTCTATAATTTATAATGCTATTTATTATATGCTTAGGAGTATGCTGGTACAGTGAATAAAACAGCCTGACTGCATTTTCACTACATATTTTACAAACTGAAACGCCCGTTTCAATGTGCTTTACACCCCTTACATTCGTTCGAATTTCTTTAATTTGAACGTGTCAGCGTTGTCATATAGGCTTGCGCGAATTTTTTAGCTTTACCCCGGAATTTATACCTATGTCATTTAGTGCCCGACATACTGTTTTGTTCTCAAGCGCTTTACTGATTGGCGCTTCGCATGTTTACGCCAGTACCACAGAGCTGGATACACATAAGCGTGAATTGGCCAGCCTGGAACATAAAGTGGCTCAGCTCAAGTCATCTAGAAGCAGTGCAGATACATCCAAAGAGACACCGAAAAAGGGCGTTCAGGTCGGCGGAGCGATCCGTTTTAACTATGGTATGAACTCTTATGATCAGGACAGTGAGCGCCGCGTTGGCGATATTGATTTTGATCTTGTGCGTATCAATTTATCCGGCGAGGTGGCCGATATTGGGATTAATGCAGAAGTACGTTTTCACGATTACATGCGTGTCGTAAAGTTTGCCTACCTGGACTATGATATTGCCCCGCAGTGGCAGGCTCAGCTGGGTTTGGCACCAGTCCCATTTGGCAATACGTCGGTTGCGTCGCACAGCTATTTTATGACGCCAAACTATTTTGTGGGTCTCGAAGAGGACTACGATTTAGGTTTGGTATTCAAGCGTGCAATGAAGGATAACTGGCAGCTTGATCTGGCATTTTTTAAAAACGATGACCATGGTGGGATAGATGGCTCGGCAGAAGATCGCACAGATCGTTACTCCGTGGATATTGTCGGGCTGCGTGGTGTCGGTGAAGGCGTCTATGACGCACCAGGCCAAAAGCTGGCTGAGTACAACACCCTGGTCGGACGCTTTGCTTATCAGATTGAACATGCACTGGGTGAAACTCAATTCGGCCTGTCAGCGCTGCATGGTGGCCTGGATAATGGTATTAACCGTGCCGGTGATTATCAGGCCTGGGCGGTGCATGCTTCTAACCGTTACGAACAATGGTATTTCCACCTTCAGCATACTCAGTACGACTATCAGGTAGACGAGTCGACCCAGATAGTGGTTGCTGCGAACGCCATGTACGACACCATAGCAACAAAAGCTACATCAACGACGCTGGGTATCTCATACGACATGCAGGTGACCCTAGGTCCAATATCACAGCTAACGCTGTATAACGACTTTGGTGTGATGCACGATAAATCAGATGACAGTGCGAATACCTGGATGAATATCACGGGTATGTCTGTGGCAGCCGGTCCTGTGTTTGCTTACATTGACCTGGTACACGCCAAGAACCAGCCCTTTGTGGGCGGCACGTTTGTCGGTGACAGTGATAATTTTGAACGTCGTTTTAACGTCAACATCGGTTACTATTTTTAACCTCTGATATCGCAGACACCTCTGCATTTTTGGCACAGAGGTGTTGTTTTAGCGATGGCCTTACAGCTTACAATATGCCTGTGAGCAGGCCAGTCTTGAACACTCTTGCGTGCAGTTTACCAGCGACACAATCACACATAAGTCGCCAGCCGAGATAGAGGCAGTTTGCTGACCGGCTGCAACCTGAGGCGTGGCGCGCTGTGCGAGTGTATTATGCTTGTCCGACAAACGTTTTAGTTGTGATTTTTTAACGGTTAATTTCATTGTTTTTTCCTTGTTGAATTGGGCATTTATTTGCTTCGGGCTGCAGCTTTTTGATTGCTGTAATGTGCAGCCCAATTCATTTAATCGCATCATTTTTATTTGGTCAAATGTTTTTACTAAATAAAAATATATCGAATAACTACAAAGAATTAGATGGATTTTTAATCGGGTAATTTGATCTTGCATGGAGGCGTTGAACTAGATTGGGTAAATCATTACTCAGGTTTAGGTGGTCGCTGTTTTGACCTGGGTGCAAAGTAGTTGACGTTAAGGTGTCCAAAGCCTGGAGGCCAGCTGACGCCATGAATAACATGGCGCCGGGTGTTGATTAGTTTTCCAGACCGAACGGATCATCAATCGCGTGTGCGGGCTCGGTAAACCACTTTGGTCCGTCCGGTGTCATATAGAAATGATCTTCCAGCCTTATCCCAAATTCGCCGGGTAATACCAGCATTGGCTCATTGGAGAAGCACATGCCAGCTGCCAGTGGCTGCGGATTGTCCTTAACTAAGTATGGCCACTCATGAATGTCCAGGCCGATACCGTGTCCGGTCCGGTGCGGGCAGCCTGGCAACTGATAATCAGGGCCCAGTCCGTGGCTGGCCAGATAGCTGCGTGCAGCAAAATCCACATCTCCACAGGGTGTGCTTATTTGGGCCGCTTCAAATGCCGCCAGCTGGGCATTTTTTTCGTGTTGCCACATGGTACGCTGACGCGCCGTTGGCTCGCCGAATACATAAGTGCGGGTGATATCACTCAGGTAACCATGCAGTTTACAGCCGGTGTCTATCAGTACAACGTCCCCTTGTTTCAGCGTTTGCGGATCTTTTACGCCATGGGGGAAAGAGGTGGCGGTACCAAACAGTACGATACAAAAGTAGTTACCTGTGGCACCGACCTTGCGATGCGCTTCATTGATAAAGGCTTCTACTTCAGTGGTGGTGATCCCTTCATGGAGTATTGAGGCCGCCGCTTTATGCACTTCAAGGGTCATGTCCATTGCCCGTTGGATCAGCGCGAGTTCAGAGGCAGATTTATGCATCCGGCAATGAGCCGTAACGCATTTGGCGTTGATAAGCGTAAGTGCAGGCCCTGCCTGGCGGATGCCATCAGCGATGAAAAAAGCGGCGCTTTCATCAATGCCCAAAGTGGCATCGGGTGCAATGTTCAACTCGTTGAGTACATTGACGAGCAAATTGTAAGGCGATTGTTCCTCCTGCCAGGTATGCATTGGCCCCTCAATGACCTGATAATCCTTGATTGAGCCGACTTCAAAAAAGGGCACGATAAACTGCACGTCTCCTTGCGCTGGCAAAATAGCACCCACCATGCGCTCACTCGGATACCATTGTAAGCCGGTAAAATACTTCAGGCTGGTACCAGCATTGAGATAAATGGCAGCGATACTGTGTTGCTGCATATACGTTTGCGCTGTTTCTATACGCCGTTGATACTCCTCGGGTTTAATGGCGACAACGTCTTGCGTCATGTCTGTGAGTGCAGCCAGTGCCGCTTCCCGGTTTTGATAACCTATGCCTTTCATAGAGATTCCTGTTCATGATTCGTTATTGAAAACGCGCAATATTGTAGGGGCCAATATCCAGCGTTGTGGTTTGATTTGCAATGCATTGTGCGATGAGCTCACTGGTGATTGCGGCCTGGGTCAGGCCCAGATGCTGATGTCCCAGTGCAAAGTAAATATTTGGGTGTGCCGGTGCCGGTCCAATCACAGGTAAAGAATCGGGCAGGGAAGGGCGCGGTCCCATCCAGTACTCGCCCTGAGTTAGCCGCTCACCACCCTGTAATAGTGCTTTAGCATGTGTCAGCAAGATTTCGGCTCGCTCATAATTAGGTGGGCCGTCCAGCCCTGCAAATTCCACCGTGCCAGCCAGGCGCAGGCCATGTTGCATTGGGGTCATAATAAATTGGCGATCTGCCGAGGCCACGGGCCGGCTGAGATTGTTTATGGCAGGCAACATATTGTGATAGCCGCGCTCTGCTTCAATGGGCAGTTTGTAGCCCAGCTGTTTACACAGTGTTTTGCTCCAGGCACCGGTTGCCAAAACCAATTTGTCGAAGCCGTGGCTACCGTGTGTTTGAGTTGTCACTTGTACTCTGGGCAGACTGGTGTGCCCTGTGGCACTATCACAGGGGGTTATTTTCGTCACAGCGGCTTTGACAAACAGACCACCCAGGGCGATAAACGCCTGATATAAAGTCTGGCTCAGCTGATACGGATCGGGGGTATGGCCGACCTCACTAAAGTAAAGCGCATATTGAATACGTGAGCTCAGCTCAGGTTCAAGGGTATGTAACTGTGCGCTGTCCAGTAGCTCAGTGGCTACGCCTTGCTGCTGATACTTGCGTTGTATGCCACGGATCTCATCAAGTCTCTTGTGCTCAAAAGTCAGCAAGCTACCACGCAGCTGAATATTGCGCTCAAACTCATCCTGCAGTAGCCGCCTGAATGCAGGGAGAGCGGCTTCGTTGAGTGCTCGCAGTGCCCGGGTATGATGTTTAAAACGCCTCGGCAGCATATTCAGACAAAAACGACTAAGCCACGGCAGTGCCCTGATAAAGTACCGATGATCAACTCTGAGCGGGCTGAGTTTATCCAGCAGCATAGCAGGTATGCGGGGAAGCAAGGTCTTATCGGCAAGCGGGAATACCTGCTCTGTTGCAAAGTGGCCGGCATTGCCACGTGAGCATTGTTCGCCAATGCCTGCCGGGTCATACAATGTGACCTGATGTCCCTGGCGGCTGAGTTGCAAGGCACTGCACAGGCCTACCACACCGGCTCCTACAACTGCAATTTGAAGTGAATGTGTCATTTTTATTCTCGTTTGTCAGATTGCATTTTACCAACCAGATGCCATGGGAAAGCTTACTAAAAAATAAACTTTATAATTTACATAGGTTTATTAATTTGTTTTTCCCAATCTTCGACGTTCTGGCAAATTTATTAAACTTGGATATTGATTATTGTATACAATATACCTATGATGGCAAGCACAAACTAAGTAGAGGACTTACCATGAAAGTAAATTGGCAGGGTGTTTATCCCGCAGTAACAACCCAGTTTAATGACGACGAAAGCATTAACTTTGAGACCACTAAAAGCATGATCAACACCCTGATTGAAGAGGGTGTCCACGGCATCATTGTATTAGGCACAGTGGGTGAAAACTGCTCGCTCCGTGCTGAGGAAAAACGTGATGTATTACGTGCAGCAAAAGACGTGGTTGCCGGGCGTGTGCCGCTGATCTCAGGTGTGGCAGAAACCACCACCGCATTGGCTGTCGAATTTGTTCGCGACGCACAAGACATCGGGGTAGATGGGTATATGGTACTACCGGGCATGGTGTACCGCTCAACAGAGCGCGAAGCCATCCATCATTATCAGCAGGTTGCACGCAATACCAACTTGCCAATCATGATCTACAACAACCCGGTGACCTATGGCGTGGATGTGTCTATTGATGGTATGAAAGTGCTGGCAGAGGAAGCCAATATCGTATCGGTCAAAGAAGCAACGGAAGATACGCGCCGGATCAGCGAACTATTCTCAGCTTTTGGTGATCGTTATGTGGTGTTCGGTGGCGTGGATGATATTGCGCTCGAAAGCTTAATGCTGGGTGCCACCGGCTGGATCTCTGGCCTGACCAATGTATTCCCGCGCGAATCCGTGGCTATTTATAAGCTGGCGCAGCAGGGCCGTTATGAAGAAGCCCGTGAGCTGTGGCGCTGGTTCCTGCCTTTGCTTCGCCTGGACACTATTCCTACTCTGGTACAGTGCATCAAGTACGCTGAGCAACTGGCTGGCCGTGGCAGTGAAGTGACACGTTCACCGCGCTTGCCATTGACTGAAGACGAAAAAGCTTACGTACGCCGCTTGTATGATGAGGCTGTTACCAACCGGATTGACCTAAGCAAATTTAATCTGGATTAAGCCTATGAATAAGGGAACATTTTTTTGCATTGACGGGCATACCTGTGGCAACCCGGTCAGACTGGTGACAAGTGGTCACCCACCGCTTGAAGGCGCGACCATGAGCGAAAAGCGCCAGCACTTTTTGGCCGAGTTTGACTGGGTTCGCCGCGCGCTGATGTTTGAGCCGCGCGGTCATGACATGATGTCTGGCTCCTTTTTATATCCGCCAACCACAGAAGACGGCGATGTGGCCATTCTGTTTATTGAGACGTCTGGCTGTTTGCCCATGTGTGGTCACGGCACGATAGGCACAGTGACATTTGCCTTGCAACAAGGTCTGCTTACGCCAAAAGAGCCTGGGCGACTCAAGTTAGACACACCCGCCGGGCGCGTGGATGCCTATTACTCAATGCGCGATGGCCGGGTGGAGTGGGTCAAGCTATTTAATGTTCCTGCATTTTTGGCGCACCGGAATGAGGTGATCTCCGTGCCCGGCATTGGGGAGCTGCAGGTCGATATTGCTTATGGAGGGAATTTTTACATTGTTGTTGAACCTCAGGGCAATTTTAAAGGCACTCATGTGACCTGCGCAGCTGAACTTCTGGCAATGAGTCCAAAGGTGCGCGATGCCGTAAACGCGCAGATTGCCTGTGTACACCCGGTAGATCCGACCGTATGCGGTGCTTCTCATGTGCTGTGGACCGGCGACCCAAAACACACCGATTCCAGCGCAGCCAATGCGGTGTTTTACGGCGATAAAGCGATAGATCGTTCGCCCTGTGGCACCGGCACCAGCGCACGAATGGCACAGCTGTTTGCCAAAGGTGCATTGCAAAGTGGTGAGGATTTTGTCCACGAAAGCTACATCGGCAGTCAGTTTATTGGCCGAATTGAGGGCACCACAGAAATTGCCGGTCACAGTGCCATCCTGCCCAGCATTCAGGGTTGGGCCAGAGTGACAGGCCACAACTGTATTACTGTGGATGACGACGACCCATACGCATTCGGCTTCCAGGTACTTTAACTAAGATGAGGCGGACCGCTTCATCACCCGACTTGTCTTAAGGAGACAACCATGACTTTGACAGGACAGAGTTTTATTGCCGGGCAGTGGTGCGGCAATGCAGACAATGGGCAGTTTTTTGCGTTTTGTCCGCAAACCAATGAACGACATCACCAACCATTTTTTAACGCAACTCAGGCCCAGCTGAAAGACGCAATTGCACAGGCGCAAACGGCTTTTAAAATCTACCGGCGACTTTCATATTCGCAACGTGCGGTATTTCTGCGCAATGTTGGCGAGGAGATCCTTGCCCTGGGCGATAGCCTGATAGAAACCACCATGCTGGAAACTGGTCTGCCCAGAGCACGCCTGGAAGGCGAACGCATGCGCACGGTGAACCAGCTGAATGCCTTTGCCGAGGCGCTTGAGCAGGATTTGGCACCACTGGCGCTGGCGCGTCAGGATGCCGCAGATCCGGATCGGGCCCCGTTGCCCAAGCCCGCAACGCAGTTACGTTACCTGCCTGTTGGCGTGGTCGCTGTATTTGGCGCATCTAACTTTCCATACGCGTTTTCAACGTTAGGGGGAGATAGCGCAGCAGCACTGGCAGCAGGTTGCCCCGTGATAGTGAAAAGTCATACCGCACATCCGGGGACCAGTGAGTTAATGACGCGTGCCATGGCGCGCGCCATTCAACGTAGCGACGTGCCGGACGGCGTATTTTCTATGATCCAGGGCACCGATTATGCTTTGTCGCATCAGCTGGTTGGCGCTGCCGATATTAAGGCGGTGGGGTTCACGGGTTCACTTACTGTGGCTAAAGCCCTGCTTGAGACCATTCACCAGCGCGAAGAAGTGATCCCGCTGTATGGTGAACTGGGCAGTGTAAACCCGCAAGTGGTGCTGTCAGATTTTGCTAAGGAGCAGGGAGGCAATCTAGCACATACGCTGGTTCAGTCACTCTCAATGGGCAACGGACAGTTTTGTACCAGTCCCGGCTTATGGCTGGTGCCATCGGGCGAGGATGAATTTGAAGTTGCTGCCCGCAAGGCAATAGAAGCGGCACCTTCAGATACCTTGTTAACGCCAAGAATTTTGAGCAGTTTTGAGGGGGCCATGAGTGCGCTACGTGGCAATTCACGTGTGACTTTGCTGGCGCAAGGGGCGCAAAGTCAGCCGTTTCATGCCAATGCACATTTATATGCCTGTGATGCGGAGGACTTTATCAATGATGCGAGTTTGCATGAAGAAGTGTTTGGTCCCAGTGCGCTGATTGTGCGCTACCGTGATGAGGCGCAACTGTTGCGTGTGATAACCCAGTTAGAGGGTCAGTTAACGGCCAGCGTGCACGGCACCAAAGCAGAAATTGCCGCGCAAGAAACCCTAATTGATGAACTGAGTTTTAAGGTAGGCCGCCTTATCTTTGGTCAGATGCCGACAGGTGTTGAGGTGTGCGGTTCTATGAATCATGGCGGTCCTTATCCATCATCAACGGATGTGCGCTCAACATCGGTCGGGCTGCAAGCCATGACACGCTTTTTACGGCCGTTATGTATACAGTGTTAGGCAGTCAGAGCAGATAAAATTTCTGTAACCCCGTGGAGTGCGGTTGTATGGGCTTGTTCCTTAGCCTGTGCAGCCGCCTATTTGATCATAAACTGCGTTCATAGCGTGTGAACTATGTCCTTCACAACGTGCAATTTATGGCAATGCACGTATAATGTATCCCAATGATAATAATTAATTAACCCTATGGCGATTGTACATAAAACCCGAACTCAGCTGGTTGCGGAAGCGATCCGAGAAAAAATTCTCAGTGGTGAAATTAAAGCCGGTGAGCCCTTGCGTCAGGCAGCGCTCGCGGATGAACTGAATGTCAGCCGGATCCCGGTCAGAGAAGCATTGTTACAGCTTGAAGCGGAAGGTCTGGTCAACTTTGAGGCCCATAAAGGGGCCACGGTTACCCGCCTCAGTGCTGAGCAAATTGACGAGATATTCGATTTGCGTGCCATTTTAGAAGCAGAATTACTGAGCCACTCGATAGAGAGCCTGACTAAGCGTGACTTGCTTGAAGCCGAAGCGATTTTATCGGATCTGGAAGAAGCCACCGAAGCGGGTGATGCGCAACTGGCAACCGGTAAGCTGAATGCAGAATTCCACAACAAATTATATAGTCGTGCAGAGCGTCCCCAGACGCGTGAACTGGTAGAAGTCTACAGCAAAAACTCAGAGCGATACGTGCGTATGCATATTCTGCTGGCTGGTGGTTTGAAAACGGCACCTGAAGAGCATCGCACCTTGCTTAAACTGTGTTATGAAAAAGACACCGCAGGTGCCTGCGAGTTTTTGAAAAAGCATATCACAGGTGCTAAAGACGACATCAAAGACCTGCTGCTGCGTCTTGAGCAGGAAGCGAAGTAATTACAGGGCTGTGAATTCAGCCCTGACACTTCTAACAGTCTTATCTCAGCGCGTTTATTAATTCTATTCGCCTTCGATGACCTTGTGTTGCTGCAAATACTGCTGCGCAGCATCGGTATGCGGTGCAAAGCGCTTCCAGCGTCCGATAGCGCGGCGGTTAAGCGGCTCACGCACCTGCACTTTACTGGCCGTTGACACTGGTGCGTCGTTGAGATGAAAACGCATACAGCCGTCCTGCCAGGGCAATTCACAATACGCCAGCAGCTTGGCTATTTGTTGCTCCGGGTTGTCGACCAGGGATTCGTACTGCATCATATAAAACTGCTCACCGTGCAGCTGTTTCCAGTGTTGCATCAGTGTATAAAAGCGGTTGTAAAAACGCGCGGTATCCATCAAGTCTAGCGAATAGGCGTAATAAGGGTTGTTGATGGTAAACAGCTGGCGGAAGTTACCAATACACGTATCCATAGGGTCGCGCATCAGGCAAATGATTTTGGCATTCGGCAGGGCCCGGCGGATCAGGTCAACGTAGAAAAAGTTAAATGGCAGTTTGTCGACAAAATGTGCATGGCTGCCGGTGACCACTCGGGTTGCATCCAGATACGTTTGTCCAAGTTGTTGCGGGTTGCATTGATAAGCCTGCTCAAGCGTAAGCGGGTCGAGCACGGTCTGGCTGGTGGTTTGTGCCAGGCGTTTTACGCTGATCCCAAAGTCCTGTAATTCCCCGGCAGACATCACCTCACTGTGGCTGGATAAGATCCGCTCTACCAGAGTGGTGCCGGAGCGCGGCATCCCAAGTACAAAAATGGGCTCCCGGCTGCTGTGGCCTGCGGCTGGGTCAAATACATGTTCATCACTGAGTGCCCGGATCTGCTCGAACAAGGCCTCACTGCCAGCATGATCAAATGGCCGGGCTGCATGCATGGCTGCTTTACCCTGTGTGAGTGCATGATAAGCCGAATCAAATTCGCCAAGGTCCTGATATTCTTTTGCTAAAGCATGGCCCAGATGCAGCTGGGACTCAGCGGAGCGTGCGCGCTCAAAGGCGCTTTGTAAACGTGTGAGGTGGTTGTCCTCTGAGCTGGCTTTTTTCAGATCAGACAACGCAAAGTGCGCTCTGTGGTGATCTTTATCCAGTGCCAGCGCCTGCTCAAAGGCCTGCTCGGCCTCATCAAATAAGCCGACGAATTTAGCACTGACCCCAAAGTTGTAGTAATACTGCGCATTATTTTGCGTGAGTATGAGTGCCTGGCGGAAAAATGCCAGCGCATCCTGGTGCAGTCCAACGTGACTGAGTGCCACGCCAAAGGTGTCGGCGTCCAGCGCGCGTGTCAGCATGTCCGGGTCAGTTTTTTCCGCAGTTTGCCTGGCCTGTGCCAGTTCACCCTGTAATGCATAGCATTTTGTCAGCTGAGCGCGATATTCGTCGCTGCTGTGCAGTCCCAGGGCCTTTTCGAGCAACCGGACTGCTTTTTTCAACTGGCCAACCTGAAGATTAATCACACCAAGCAGAAAGTAGCCGTCGGCATAATCAGGCGAAACATTGAGTAGTTTGACAAGGTACTGATGGGCGGTTTCGAGCTGGCCCTGATTGAGTGCGCTAATGGCGCTTCTGTGTAATTGCTGGATAGACGTCATAGTGGATTATCGCTTCACATTATACCAATTTGCTTAATTAAGTGCTCTACTTTGAGGCGAGAAAATATGGTCGATAACACCGCTCTCGCGTCCTGCTACCGCTGAGGTACCTACGTCCATGTAGGCAAGGCAAAAATTTTGCTATTTAGTTGTTCTAAATGAGAAATTTTTAACACCGTTAGCGTCATATTTGCTCCTTCAAATTGAATATGTATTAAGTGAAATTGGTATTATATAAAGGCCCATCACTATGGATGGGCCTGAGCGGGAGAGTTCAATTTACTAAAGTTCGAACTGATAGTCGAACTTAATACCCACTGTCAGTGGTTTGTTTAGATAGTGGCCATAATTACGCTGGATCTCAGCCCCGTTGGCGGTGGTGATATCCCGTACATCGCGCCGTACTGACGTAAACGCGTACTTATTGAACAGGTTATTGACGTACAAGGTGGCAGACCACATATCGCCGGTCAGCTTGGCTGACAGGTTACTGATCCCATAGCCGGACAGGGTTTCGCCGCTATCGCGCAAGCCTACTTTGGAAATGATATCGCTCTGTGCCGTCAAGCCGTAGTTGATGTCCAGCGTTTTATCGCCCAGCACTTCCATTTCATAATTCACGCCCAAAGAGAACTGATGTTCCGGTGAACCTGGCAGTCGGTCGCCATCCTTACCGCCATCGGTGCCATCGGCATTAAACAGGTAAGGCGCATCTGAAGTTAACTCGGCTTTTGTATAGGCATAGGTTGCATAAGCGCTGATAGAGTCGCTGAGAATAGCACGGGTTGATATCTCAACCCCTTTGGCGTTGGCCGTCCCGGCGTTAGACGTATAAGGAATTTGACCCACGACCGTTGCACCGGCAATTTGTGCATCCTCCCAGTCTACGTTGAAAATAGCCGCATTGAAGTGCAGGCGGTTTTTCAGCCAGGTGCTTTTCAGACCCAGTTCATAGTTGGTGGTGGTGTCTGCGGTATACAGCATTTCGTCGGGCATACCACAACCTATTTGTTTGTCGGGCAGGGGATCCGGGCAGGGCGCCAGACCGTTGGAGCCACCAATACGGAATCCTTCACTGGCCGTGATATACGCCATAACTGAGTCGGTAAACTGATAGTTTGCGTTAAACTTGAACAGGTTGCCATCGTCTTCAGCATTGTTTTGCTCAAAGTCCAGGGTAATATCGCTCGGACCTGCGCCGCTGAAGAGGGTATTGGCCAGCGGGAAGTCAACGGCAGATTCGGCTTTTACTTCGTACTCATAAAAACGTGCACCGACGGTGATGGTTAGCTTGTCATTGACCTGATAACCGACCTCACCGAACAGGGCCTGCTCTGTGATTTCACTGCGGTCGACCGAGAAATATTCTAAGTTATCCGGGCGGGTTTGCTCGCCACCAAAATTGGCCACGGCAAATTCACCAAAGCCTGGCGTAAACTCTTTACTGCTGGCATCACTTTCAAACTTGTTGTAAAAGCCGCCAACAATCCAGTTCCAGTCGGAGTCACTCTGCGATACCAAACGGATCTCCTGAGTGAAGGTGTCTTCTTCTTCCTCTTCACGGGTAAACGCTGAGAAGGACGGAAATTCCTCGTAGCCGTAGTCGAGACGGATCAGCAAGTCGGTTTGGTCGCGCTGGCCGTCGGCCTCAAAGCTGGACCAGCCGGATGCAGAAACCAGCTCAGCAAAGCCCAGGTCGGCTTTTAATTCCAGACTCAGCAGATCATCTTCTTTGTCTCTGGGCTCCTCGTAACGATATGCAGATTCATACTTACCAATACGATCGTTCAAACCATTTGCCGGGTTAAGTGCCTGATAGTGCACAATAGAGCGGCCTTCACTTTCTTGTTTTTGGTAAAAGTAATTTAGTGTGCCATCAAACCAGTCGTTCGGCTTCCAGCGCACAGAAATGCGGCCCGTGGTAGTGGTTTCGCCATTGGCATCGTCTACGCGTTTAAGGTTGTTATCAACGGCACTTTGATTGCTCCAGTCCGGATCTGCCAAAGACGCTCCGCCCTCGCGGACCACATAGTTGTAATCAATAAACCCGGGATCTTCATACTGATTCAGGCTGGCACGCAGCGCCAGTTCATCTTCAATGATGGGGGTGTTGAACACAAAACCGCCTTCACCACCAACCGAATCACTCTCTGAGTTTTGAAATAAGTCGCCATACAGCTGGACTGTGGTGATGTCTAGCTCGGGCGCTTTAAGCATATAGCGGATAGCACCGCCCAGTGTGCCGGCACCGTAAAGTGTACCTTGCGGGCCAATCAAGACTTCAACGCGCTCCACGTCGGTCAGGCGCATATCCAGCGAAACAGGAATTTCGTTGATATAGGTTGCGACTGTGCCGCCATCAGAGCCGGGGCCAGACGAGTTGGTGTTAAGTCCTCGCACTATGATAGGAGACCCAGAACGTCCCCCCTGATCGGTCACGGTCAGGCCGGGCACCCAACGTGCCACATCAGCCAGCTCACCAATGTTTTGGTCTTTCATTACATCGGCATCGAGTGCGGTGATGTTTAAGGGCGCTTCCTGTACCGAGCCGCTGCGACGAGTAGCCGTGATCTGGATAACTTCAAGTGATTTTTCTTTGACGCCAGCTTCATCGGCTTGTGCAGATGCACTGAACATTATTGAGCCTGGCAAAGCCGTAGCAATGGCCAGGGCTATGAGTTTTGGTTTTAGCATTGTATTACATCCCGGAGTGTTCTGGTTGTTGTTTTTATGCAAACTAAGAAAGCATAAAGTGAATCTCGTAACAAGATCATCAAAAAAGGTACTAAAATAATTATTTATTATATTTGCAAATATATTCACTATCAATGACTTTTTAGTCGAATTTGTGCATGAAATTGCAGTAAAAAAAATTCTCGATAATTTGTAATTTTGTTGGTTTTTTTATCTCTGTACAGGGGTTTTTATGCGTTCTTTTGAATTAAGTATGCGGTTATTCTGTTTCTGATTTTACTTAGGATAATTTGGTCAGCAAAATAGTATGCAAAATGGTGGGAAGCTGCCCAATACCTTGCAGATCCTTTGGGGCTTTGCGATGTGTACTAATGCGCCGCAAACTGCGATAAGTCAAAAGGTGGTTAGTATTGGTTAAAAGGTGAATAAATATGCTGGTGGATTGCCCGGCCGAGCAACCGTCAATGAATAGGTTTGCAAAATCAGGGGCAGCTGAGGGGGTGATAAGCATTCCCGGGCTTGATTAGTCGGAGGCGGGTGATTGATACATCAGAAATATCGCAACAGACAAATCAGAGAAGCACTACAGCAAGTGTCAACCGGCAATCAACACTTGCTGCAAATCTGGCGGTTATTTTACATAGATCAACAATTGATTTTGCTCTGCACCGCTGTACTTCGCGTGCGTATAGGGCCAAATATCAAACTTGGTCCCGTGTTGATACAGTGATGCGCCAACGGTCAAATGACTGTCAGAACGTGAGGTATGTTTTGTGCTCAATGCGATGTAAGAGTAATCGAGCCCGGTACTGCTACAACCACTGACTTCATCATGCCACAGCAGGGCTACATCAAACGGCACCGGCGGAAATGTGAGACTGGCCACCTCATTGGTTGCAACACAATTTCCGGCTAGTAGTTTATCTTTGCTGATAAACGCGACTTTCCCATGTTCGTCTATGGTCATGATCCCAACTTGCATCGAGCTGATGATGCTGCGCCATTGCTCATCGGTCAAGACACCCGGATCTGCTGGCCGCACCTGTGTTTTTGTCGTAAGAGCATCCAGCCCATCCTTATGGTTAGCAACCAACGTCCACCCGCCGTCAAGCTCTGTCATATTACAATAGGCCTGAAATCCATTGCCTTTATACTGGCTGGATGGCTCAACATAATAGGTGCCATTCACCGTGTTGGAGGTCTCTTTCTTTATTGATGCACAAGTAATGGCGTCTGGGCTTGGCTCTGTGGGTGGCAACTGAGTTGTATCGTTTTCAATAAACTGGCCATAATACTCGAGCTCACCAATGACGATGGCATTGTGACCATGAGTTGCATGCACAACCAGACGAATATGCTTGCCCGTGGCGGGGGATAATAAAGTGAACTGGTTTTCGTTGACTTTATCCAGAGTAAAGGTCTCATGATCATGGAAATTGATATTATCGTCAGACACCTGAAGCGTAACGCGTCTGGGGCTCATGCCTGGGGTTACAGCACCAGTGTAGACAAAGGTTTTGAAACCTGAGATGTAGGCGGTTTTTGCAAATGAAACCTGTAACCACTGAGGTGCATTATTTTGATAGCCTAACCAGGCACCTGAATTTGTTTTGCCGCGTGTATCGGCGTTGACGAGTGTGCCACCATTGTAGCCATCAAATGCGGCTGCTGGAATGTATGTACTATAGGTTGTGCTGGCGGTAAAGTTACTTGTGGTTAACCCATTTGTGCCATTGAGTGCGATATTACCCTGCTCGCCAGTCTGCTCTCCCGGTGTAAACGTGAGCTCGGTATCTAAAGGTACAGCGCGCAAGCTATAGGTATCACCGCCATATGAGCTGTTATCGGTAGCAAAAACGTACTCCCCAATGCGCAATATACTGACTGATTCACGGACATGAACGGTTTCCTGATCTTTACTTTGTTCTTCCTGAATGAACAGTTGCTTGCTGCCAACCTGGATCCCCATATGGTTTAACAGCTCACTGTTGAGCACAAAGGTATCGCCATTGGTCATGTCCACGGTTTTATTCGGTGCATAAATGGCAACATAATTTACTATCTCATTGACCGAATTACTGTTAACACTCTCAGCATAATTGAGCTGAGTTTTGAAGCTGTGTCGGGTCAGGCTGGATGAGCGAACATTAAATGCCCGGTTGGCGTTATTGGTGCCTGCTGTTAGATACAGTTTAGGTACCTCAGGGAAGGCTTCCTGGAATAACACAAATTGATTATTACTGCTTAAATCAATTTGACCCGCTTCAATAATGGTACCGTCAGCGTATTCATAGCGCCCTTTTTCAAAAATCAGATACGGTACCTGTTCTTCGCCATGGACCCCGTCGTAATTGTCCCACTCCTTAAATGCGAGTGAGGCAGTATTGGCGGTCAGGCTGGTAACACTCACAACGCCTGGTTCTGCGTCTTTAAAAGACGGCACCCCAGTTATTAAAACGGGTTGATTAAACGCACTCATATCCAAAGTGGTTGGTAGATGATTTAGCAGCAAGGCGCCAGTGCTATGATCAGCCGCGGCCTGCGATGCAAACGACAAGGCAGCAACTAAAGCAAGTTTTTTAAACATGTTTTTCCTTTTTAATGAGATATTGGGTATGTTGTGCAATACCCGGCAGTGAATGCCGTAGCAATGTAATTTATTATTTAACCATGTACACTTGAAAGCTATATGTATTGTACTGTGGGTGCAACATAAAGGTTGCTCTGGTCATAATATCTGGGGTTTTGCTGTTAATAAAGGAATAAAGTACTAACGGAATGCACTTTGACGCGCCTTTGATTTAGGTCATACTGAGTCACAGTTAAATATTTGTGATATTCCAAATGCGCCTTTTCTTTATATTTTTGCTTAGCTTAAGTTGTTATGTGTCGGCGGCTGACAGCACTGAGGTTTACCCGGGAGCGCCAGCAGCAGCCAGCGACTACGGGTTTTTGATTGGAAACTGGCAGTGCCGGTATGAGCAGCTGGACCCGCAAGGCAAAACACTTTTTTCAGCCCCATGTCGCTGGCAAGCCCAATACGCCTTTGACAATAAAATGGTGGTCGACGATTTCAGTCTGCTCGATGCTCAGGGCAAGATAACCTACGCCGGCAGAACACTGAGAACCTTTTCACTTCAGGACAATCGCTGGCATCAGGTGTTCTTACCCGTGCAAATGAACGCTACCCTGAACCCATTTACCGCACACAGAGATAACGAGGGCGTTCATCTTGAAGTGGAACAGCGTTTGCCAAATGGTGAACTACAACCTGCGCGCTTTCGTTTTAGTCAGGTAAGCGACAAGGGGTTTGTCTGGGAGAGCAGCAAGCAACTTGAAGGTAGCGAGAAGTGGTATGTTGATATGCGGATTGTGGCAGAGCGGGGTGGGAAGTAAGCGGATGTTTATGTTGGAACGCTTGAGTGTGATTTGAATTAGCTTTATTTGGTGCTCAGTTGCAGCTAAGCCAAAAGGGCACTAAGTTTAATTTTGGCCGTACTCAATCAGACTCAGTAAGGAACAGCAAGATGACGAACTTCAATAAACGCCTCAATGAGCTGGATCTCAGCAAAGTAATACACAGATTAAAAGCCACAACAGGTGCAACAAATGACCAGTGTGAGTTGGCCGAAACACTGTACAGACAATTTCTCACCCAGAAAGCTAGGTACCCCAATACTCAGATAGCCCCGCCACAAGTTGCCGATGATGTGTGGCATGAACATCTTACGGATACGGTTTCGTATCATAACGATTGTAATGCCTTGTTTGGCGAGTACTTGCATCATATTCCCGATGAGGACAATCAAGAAGCATGGCAGACGGCTGTCCGCCTATATCAGTCAGAGTTTAATGTTGATGTGAGTGGTTTGGAAGCTGCAGGGTGTAGAGTCTGACTTTAATTATCCAAATATTTAGGTTGCCCTCATACAAGTAAATATATTAGTTATGGTATTTAACTATATAGCCAAGTAGTTTTTTTCAAGATAACGGGAATGATTAATTTCCTCGAAATTGACATAAAGAAGCAAGTGAGCAAGGAGCGAAAAATGACTTTAGCTGTGGCACATCAAGAGGGTGCAATTTTACGACTGATTGCTGATATGAGGATTAATGATGAAAGAGCTTTTGCTGATTCTAGAAACAACATTTATAAAAGCAAGATTAAAGCAATTATTCTTCATCCAAAAATCGCATTTTCTTATGCCAATAAAGTAGCGCCAGCAGAAGAAGCAATCCAACAGCTTTTCAAAGACTTGTTCCGAATGGGAAGTATACATATCAGTAGAGTTTGCGATGTTTTGCTGTGCAGTCACAAAGATAGCAATGAAGGTACAGATTTTCTAATATGTGACGGGGTTAATAGTGAGATCTTACAGATTAAAGATGGAAAACTAAATCGGAATGGCCGATATATAGGAGATCACTTGGGCTTTGAAAAGTACCAAGAACAGTTTGTAACAAGCCGTGATAATAATCTTAACACACGAATGATGGATTCAATGAAGTCTGTCATCGACAATACTGCTGTGGAAAGTGTCGGAGGCTATGAAACTTTAGTTACGAACAAAGAGGCATATGGATTTCAATATTCTGAGTGCGCCGTAGTCGGAAGGGAGCGAGAGGTAACAATAGATATTCCTGTGCAAGGCGCTAAAGTAATTGTACCATTTGGAACTGTTGAAGAAGGAACAGGCACCGTCATTCAATTTGCTGGTTGTTGTATTAAAAGTGAATATTTAAGAGCGACAGGCTTTTACTCAGCAGGAACAACCAAAGGCCTACTGTTTTTGCCATGGATTTCGATTGACCCATTGATCGTTGAATGCTCGGATGGGAAGAGCTTTATTGAAAATGCAAAAAAAGAATATGGTGTTGGGCTAAATGGCTATGATTATGACGGGAGTGCCGGATTAGTAAGAATTAGTAGCTTTTAATCATAGAATACATTAAACCGAGCTAGGATAGACTTATCATAATGCCTGAATCTAAGCAGTGCCTTAAAGGTCTGAGTGCATAGCACAGAAAATGCAAACATCACTCCAAGTCGAAGCTGCTTGACAACGCGCAATTACGCATTGGTACCCTCTGCCACTTGGTGATAAAATTTGGCTTACAAGCATTGTGGTCTCGTCAAATCCAAACTGTGACCAACACTGAGACCAGAAAGTAAAAAAGAGAATGTCTCAGAAAAACCATTTGAAATTTAAAGGCTTTTTATTCTATGTGTGAACTTTTGGGCATGTCTGCCAATGTACCCACGGATATTTGTTTTAGTTTTTCCGGGTTGCTGGAGCGTGGGGGGAATACCGGGCCGCATAAGGACGGCTGGGGGATCACTTTTTATGAGGGCAAGGGATGTCGGACGTTTAAGGATCCTGAGCCGAGCTGCCAGTCGGAAATTGCCAAGCTGGTAAAAGCGTATCCGATTAAAAGTGTGTCGGTGATCAGCCATATCCGCCAGGGCAACCGGGGCAGAACCTGTCTTGAGAATACCCATCCGTTTACCCGTGAGCTGTGGGGCAGGGAGATCACCTATGCTCACAACGGCCAATTGTCTAACTACAAAGATCTGACTACTGAGTTTTATAAGCCGGTGGGTAATACCGACAGCGAGCTGGCATTTTGCTGGATTTTGGACAAGATCCGTGAAAAATACCCGAAACGGCCAAAAAACATGGCGACCGTGTTTCGCTATGTTGCCAAGCTGGCGAAAACCCTGATGGACAAAGGGGTTTTTAATATGCTGCTGACCGATGGCGTATTTGTGCTGGCGTACTGCTCTAACAATTTGCACTGGATCACCCGCCGTGCACCGTTTGGTAAGGCAACCTTAATTGATGCGGATATGGTGGTGGATTTTCAAAAAGAAACTACCCCGGATGACGTGGTGACTGTGATTGCAACCCGGCCGCTGACCAATGACGAGGAGTGGACCAAAATGGAACCGGGCGAGTATGTGCTCTTTAAGCTTGGAGAAAAAATATAGCGCCTACCAGTGAAGCTCATTCTCTGAGTTAACGATATTAAAAAAGCCCTGAAAATCAGGGCTTTTTTAATGCTTTTTATTGCTTTGGCTTTTCTGCATCAAAGCTTTTTAGCTGGATCATAAACTGCTCCACGCCATCTTTGCCTTTAAACATTTGTACCACTGAGTAGTGGTAGGCGGGTGCCAGCCAGGCCATTGCCTGGCGCTTGTCGTTGTCGTACAGGCGCTTTACCTTAATGGTTTCGACATTGCCGACGGGTAAGGTGATAGTCTCCGGTCCCACGACTTCAAAGTCATAGCTGCGCACATTGCCATTTTTATCGACAATGGGATAGCTCATTTTAGTTTTACCGGCTTTTACGTCATTACGCAGTTGGATCTGGTACGATAAAACATCGTGGCGTTTTTCGCTCCAGTCGGCATTGATGGGGTATTTTTCGTCGTCCTTAAAGAGTTGCTTATTTTCTCTGTCGAAACGGATCTTATAATTCTTGTCTGGCCCGGTGCCTTCACGCTTCAGCGTGTACAGCAGTGGTTTTGGCATCTTATCATGGTACGTAAACAGCGAGTTTTCCATTCGCTCATCGGAAAAAATCATCCATTTGATGTTACTTTCGTAATTCAATGAGTAGGTGTCGTTTGAGACTTTTGACAGCTCTCTGATGGCATTGCCATGTACTTCGCCCTTGCGTAGTACGTCATATTCTGCCCGGTATGGGACAAGATCACTGGCGAACAGGGAAGAAGAGAAAACAGCGCTTAAACCTAATAGTAAAGCGCTGTATTTTTTATTCTTCTGGGTAGGTTGCGCCTTGAGCTGGAAGGGGGTGATTGTCAAAAACGGCATAGTCTGCTTCCATTGTTAGTCTGTGTTCGCTGAACCACTTGACCACCAAAGGATAGATTATATGTTCTTGTTCATGAACCCGCTGTGACAGCGTGTGCGCAGTATCATCAGCCAGGATTGGTACCTTAGCTTGTACGATGACCGGTCCACCATCTAGTTCTTCTGTCACGAAGTGAACACTGGCGCCATGAAACGTTTCTTTTGCATCAATCGCTCTTTGGTGGGTATTCAGCCCTTGGTACTTAGGCAACAAAGAAGGATGAATGTTCAACATTTTTCCTTTAAATTTTTGCACTAAGTCTGCGGTTAGAATACGCATAAATCCAGCTAATACAACTAAATCTGGATTATAAGAGTCAATTAATTGTGCTAAACGTTGGTCATAGGCTTCGCGGCTGTCAAAGTCTTTATGACTTAATACTTGCGTGTCAATGTCCGCGTGCTGGGCTCTTTGCAGCCCGTACGCGTTAGCTTTATTACTGATGACGGCACAGATCTCGCCATTGATGTCGTTGCGCTGACAACTGTCCATAATGGCCTGCAAATTAGAGCCACTACCAGAGATCAGCACAACAATACGAATTGGAGATCGCTTGGGTGCCATTACTCGGCACCACCCAGGATTTCAACTTGCTCTTCGCCTGCATTTGCAGCCTGAATCTCACCAATGTGCCAGGCGTTTTCGCCCTGTGCTTTTAGGATCTCCAGGCTCTGCGCTAGCTTGTCGGCTGGTACTACCAGGATCATGCCTACACCACAGTTAAAGGTGCGGTACATTTCATGGGTACTGATGTTGCCGTTTTCCTGTAGCCAGTTAAATACAGCAGGCCATTCCCAGCTGTCGCCTTTTACAACGGCTTTGGCGGATTCTGGCAATACGCGCGGGATGTTTTCCCAGAAACCACCACCTGTGATGTGCGACAGGGCATGTACGTCTACTTCTTTCAGCAGTTCCAGAATCGGCTTAACGTAGATACGCGTTGGCTCAAGCAGGTGTTCAGACAGGGGTTTGCCTGCAAACTCTTCGTTGGTATCTGCACCAGATACTTCCAGTACTTTGCGGATCAGCGAGTAACCGTTTGAATGTGGACCGCTTGAAGCCAGTGCGATCAGCTGATCACCTTCGGCGACTTTAGTGCCATCAATGATTTTAGACTTTTCAACCACACCGGTACAAAAACCGGCCATGTCGTAGTCTTCGCCTTCGTACATGCCAGGCATTTCAGCCGTTTCACCGCCGATCAGGGCACAGCCTGCCAGTTCACAACCCGTACCGATGCCTGTGACAACGTCGGCAGCAGTATCTACATCCAGCTTACCTGTTGCGTAATAGTCAAGGAAAAATAGGGGTTCAGCACCTTGAACTATCAAATCGTTTACACACATGGCAACCAGGTCGATACCCACGGTATCGTGCTTTTTAAGATCGATGGCAAGACGTAGTTTAGTACCCACACCATCTGTGCCAGCAACTAAGACAGGCTCTTTATATCCGGTTGGTAGTTCGCATAATGCGCCAAAGCCGCCAATACCGCCCATCACTTCAGGGCGACGCGTCTTTTTAACTACCCCTTTAATGCGCTCAACCAATGCATTGCCCGCATCGATATCAACGCCTGCGTCTTTATAGCTCAGAGACTGTTTTTGTTCGCTCACAGGTTTTCCTCAAAAATAACAGAATGGATTTGCTTAGAAACGCGCGTATTTTACATCAAATGCGCGAGTGCGGCTAGTCGATTTGGTCCGCACACACATAGATATCGCGTGCAGGGTAACGACACAAAATGAACTCTCAGTGCTTAGCTGTACCTGCTATGAGCAACGCATGAAGGGGATTTCTTCACTATACTGATTACATTTTAGTATGTCTGAATGTGATACATGTGGAAAGCCTGAGTTTAAGCTTCATCATGATTGGGTTCTTGCTGCTGCTACTGGCATTAAGACCTGCGTTGCAGATCTGCCGAATTGCACAGAACCGAGGCTGGCATGTGCTATTGGCGCTGATCTTATTTTTTATCTGTGGTTACCTGGCTTTTGCCTATCAGGTTTATCGCACTGCAAACAGCGCTCCTTTGGTGCTGGGGCTGTCAGTGATACTGATGCTGGGGGCCGTGTTTGTGATTGTGGTCGTTAAACTCAGTCGTTCTAGTTTGCAGTTGTTAAAGGATGTTGCGCAGAGTGAACGCCATCAGGCGCGTCACGATTCTCTAACCCAGCTTGAAAATCGACAGGAGTGTATCAATCATATTGAACACTGTATTTCACGGGGCCAGGTATTTAGTGTTTTACTCATGGATATCAATAATTTCAAGCAAGTTAATGATGCACTCGGTCATTTCTTTGGCGATAAAGTACTGATTGCTTTTGCAGCCAAAATGCGTTCATTCATTGCTCGCGGCGGTCGGGTATATCGAATGGGTGGTGATGAGTTTGTGGTGGTGACCGACGCGGCCAGTGAAACTGAGTTGTTTGCGCTCAACAATGGCTTGCTTAAAACTTTTAACGATGGACTGGTGATCGAAGACATTCATGTTGATGTGTACTATAGTGCGGGAGCACGTGTCTTTTTTCCTGAAGACCCCCCCTCAGTTACTGAGTTGCTAAAACACGCAGACATTGCAATGTATGCGGCTAAGCACAGCAGGCAGAGCTTGGTGATCTTTGATCAGGCCTTACATGATGGCGTGGAAGCTGAATTTGCACTGTTCTCTGCTCTGAAAAGGGCACTGAATGCTAATCAGTTGAAGGTATTTTACCAGCCTCTGGTATGTGGCCATAACAACGAAGTACACGGGCTGGAGGCCTTACTGCGGTGGCGCGATATGACAGGTGCATTTATCAGCCCCATGACATTCATTCCCATTGCAGAAAAAAACAACTATATCAAACAGGTTAGCGCTTTTGTCATAGAGCAGGTATTTGCAGACCTGCATGACTTTTTGGCCATCGAGCCTGGCGTAACGGTACATATTAACTTGTCGAGTCAGGACTTTCAGGGCCGCTATTTGGTTAATCAACTTGTCGAGCTTCAGACTAAATACAATATCCAGCCGAGTCGAATTGTGTTTGAATTAACAGAGAGTATGGTCATGCTTGATGTTGCCCAGGCCAGATATATGATAGGTGTTTTAATTGACATGGGGTTCGCTGTCAGCATAGATGACTTTGGGACCGGGTTTTCGTCATTTTCAATGCTCAGAGAGTTGCCTATTTCTCAGATTAAAATTGACCGTTCATTTATTACAGCCTGTCTGGATAGTGAGAAAGATCAGGCAATCGTCGAAACGACCATCTATTTGGCTAACAGGCTGGGGTGTTCTGTGGTTGCAGAAGGGGTGGAGGATAGCAAAACAGCCGCTTACCTCAATGCAAAGGGGTGCCATTACTTGCAAGGGTATTACATCAGTGAAGCACTGGAGCGTGACAGTGCCAAGCAATGGATGGATTCCCACAGAATGGTCAAAAAAGTACTCAAGCGTTGATCAGGCATGTTTTCCTGCCGGAAAAGTGAATGCACCCATAATGCCAATTTTAGCTAAACTGACGTGCCGCTGAACTTGTTATATTTTCATACACTTTTTCACACACTCGCGATGACTTTGGCGCTATATTATGCGTCACACACCTGCAACTCTGAGCATTTCGCCACTGCAGGACCAGGACGTCAATTTATCCAAGTATCGAGGAACGAGCGTGAACAAATTATTTGTCGGACTTTTTCTACTGCTGTTTTCATCACTGACCTTGGCTTCTAAGCCTCCACTGGAACTCGCTAATGAGGTTGGCGAAACGTTATTTGCGGATATCAGGCAAATCAATCAGGACGGTAATGCCAGCCCTGTAGAAATGCGCAAGTTAGTCAAGACACATCTGATGTCGCATATTGATATACGATTTGTATCTTATAAGCTATTGGGCAAACACATAAAGGGGCTGACTAAGCCGCAGGCCTTGGCGTTTATCTCGGCTGTTGAACATTACCTGGAAGTCAGTTATGCCAGTGCGTTGATGCAATATAAAGGTCAGCAAGTGACTTTTGAAGCTTTACCCACAGACAAAAATAGCAAATATGCCACGGTGAAGGCTGTAGTTAAGCAGCCTTCGGGTCCGGATATCGACATTCATTTTAAATTTCGTAAAAGTACCAAAGGACAGTGGCGGGTTTACGACTTGGTTGCCGAGGGCATTTCATTGCTCAGTGCCAAGCAAAAAGAAATTTCGGTGCGGATCTCTGAAGTCGGGTTGACGCAGGTGACTGCTGAGCTAAAAGCCAAGAGCTAAACAAGGCAGCTTGCAAAGGCTGCCTTGTGTTGACAAGTAGGCCCGTCGTCAGAAGTTTCTCGGGGAAAGAAATTCACCATTGTTAATTTCTTCCCAGGTTTTTGCAGCCAGGGTATCCAGAGAGTCCAGATCTTTGCCGCTGGCTGAAAGTTTATGCTCAACCGGCAGAATATCAATATCCTCAAAGCCTGATAGCTGTGCTACTTTGGCAAATATATAGGCGTGCTTATATTTTTGCTGTTTATAAAATATGCTGACCAGGCTGGCAAATACCTCTGGATCTGGGATTTCATCTGCCTTATTGAGCTCCAAAACACGGTACAGAATATCTATGGTTTTGTCGTCATCAATTTTCGCATAAAAGGTTGCCAGAAACAGCTGGATCTCGCTGTCACTTTTGACATTTTCCTGATCCTGCATATTGAGTAATTTATTGAGAGCCATACGATTGTTGCGTCTGGACCAGTGATAGTAGAGTAAGCCCGGATGCTCGGTATTAATCGTGTCCTGATAGATGCGAGTCATTTCTTTCAGGCTGGTAAGATGACCTTCAACCCGAGACGTGGTTTTTTCTTTTAGTTTGATATGTTCAATTTGTGCAGCCAGTGACACACACTGGTTATATTGTTCAAAGTTTTTCAATAGTGTGTACTTGTTGTCATCGGTGGGCGTTTTGTATTCGCTAAAACGTGAAAAAATAACGGCTGCACGCTCCTCCTTACAATGACTGTCTTTGTTGAGATCTTCACAAAACCCAGGGGTATCTGCGCAGATCTTGCTCAGTGTGACTGTGTCATCACAGCCACTGAGCAGCACTGATGTAATACACAGGCTTGATATTAGCCACCACCTCATTGTTATCTATACTCCAAGTCTTTGTTGTCGCTTGCGTAATAGTACCAATTTCGACAATTCTGGACACCCCTTATTTACGTCAAGTGTAGCAAGGGATCACAAGCCTGACAGGTTCGCACTGAATTTATTCTCTGATCGGGTCGAAAATGGGTGGATCTGACTTGAGTTTTACTGTGCAGTTAATTTTACAGCAACAATTGTCAGTAAATGGTGGAGAATCATGGCTATTTAAATTAAAATGTCGCTGCCTTGGGGCCTGTTGACTCTCAAATTATGCAATACATCAGGCCCGGATAGGCTATCCGTTCAAAAATTGTTTATTAGGCAGAAAAAATGACCTTATCTCACGAGCAAGAATATCAAAACAGCTGGCAAGAACGTCAAGATTACGCAGAAAGCATGCAACCTATCATTGGTCGTCTGTATCGTAACCTGGGTGTAGAAATTGCGGTTTATGGCCGCCCTCTTGTAAACACCAGCACTATCGATGTTATTAAAGCCCATAAAACAGTCGCACGATTTGAAGACACGAAACTGCGTCTGCGCGAGAGCTTCCCTTTCTTAGAAGTTATCAGCAAAATGGAACTGGCTCCGGGCCGTGTTGACTTAGGTAAACTGGCGTATGCCTACATTTATAAAAACGCAGGTGAAGGCCGTTCAATCGAGGAGTACCTCAATGCTGAACTTGCTGAGCTACTGAATACAGGTAATCGTCCGGCCCCTCGTGATGTAGTACTGTATGGTTTTGGTCGTATTGGCCGTTTACTGGCGCGCTTGTTGATAGAGCGTGGTGGTTCTCATGCCGATTTGCGTCTGCGTGCGATTGTTGTGCGTGGTGGTCGCGATGGTGACCTTGAGAAGCGCGCAAGCTTGCTACGTCGCGACTCAATTCATGGTCCTTTCAACGGCTCTATCACCGTTGATCACGAAAAAGGTGCCATTAAAGCAAACGGTAACTACATTCAGATTATCTATGCAAATTCTCCGGAAGAAGTGGATTACACTCAGTACGGTATTGAAAATGCACTGGTTGTTGATAACACGGGCGTGTGGAAAGACGAAGACGGTCTGGGTAAACACCTGCAATCTAAAGGTGCGTCGAAAGTACTTCTGACTGCACCTGCAAAAGGTGATATCAAGAACGTGGTATACGGTGTTAACAACGCAGACATTCTGTCTGAAGATAAAATTGTGTCTGCAGCAAGCTGTACTACTAACGCTATAACACCTGTACTGAAAGCGCTGAACGACAAGTTCGGCATCAAAAACGGTCACGTTGAAACGGTTCACTCATACACCAATGACCAGAACCTGATCGACAACTACCACAAAGCAGAGCGTCGTGGTCGCAGTGCGGCTCTGAACATGGTTATTACCTCTACGGGTGCAGCCAAAGCCGTTGCAAAAGCATTGCCAGAGTTGGCGGGTAAATTAACGGGCAACGCTATCCGTGTTCCTACGCCAAACGTATCTATGGCTATTTTGAATCTGAACCTGAAGGCAGAAACAACGGCAGAAGAATTAAACGAATTCCTGCGCGAAACGTCACTGCATTCAGAGCTTCGCGATCAAATTGACTACACTGCGTCGACTGAAATTGTATCAACCGACCTGGTTGGCAGCCGCTATGCCGGTGTGGTTGACTCGCAAGCAACCATCGTTGACGGTGATCGTGTTGTACTTTATGTATGGTACGATAATGAATTTGGTTACAGCTGTCAGGTTGTTCGCGTAATGCGTGACATGGCTGAGGTACAATTCCCAAGCCTGCCGCGTTAATTCACGGTTTGTCTAAAAAAGCCAGCGATTGCTGGCTTTTTTTGTTTTTGTCTCGCACCAGGTGTGTTAGGCTTGCAGCTGATTTATTGCTACAAATCACTAACAAAAAACATCAAGGTTAAAACAAAATTCCTTGACTGTGTGCTGCGCTGCTAAGCGTTTTGCACATTACATCTGGCGCAGTGAGATGGTTTTTTTATTTAGGGTATATGATGAAGATCACCAGTAATTTTGACAGCGGCAATATCAAAGTAATGTCCGCTGAGAATCCACTAGACATTCAGCTGGAAATTAACCGCGACAACGGCTCCGAATTTTTTCAATGGTTTCACTTTCGCCTTGAATCGACGCCATTTGTAGAACATAAACTTCATATTAATAACCTGCAAAACTCGGCCTATCCAGAAGGGTGGGATGATTACCAGGCGGTTGCATCTTATGACAGACAAACCTGGTTCCGGGTACCCAGTACTTATCAGGATGGTCAGTTAGTGATCGATTTTGAACCTGAGTGCCACCACACCTATTTTGCCTACTTTGCACCGTACAGCTACGAGCGTCATTTGGATCTGGTATATCGGGCACAAAGCCATGATGCATGCCGGGTTGAGACCCTGGGTGAAACCTTAGATGGCCGCGATATCAGCTTGTTGTGTGTCGGCGAGCCGGGCGATGAAAAGAAAAAGATCTGGATCACCGCGCGTCAACACCCTGGTGAGACGATGGCAGAGTGGTTTGTAGAAGGCCTGTTACACAAACTGCTGGACGATGAAGATCCGCATGCTGCCGCTCTGTTGTCAAAAGCTGTATTCTATATTGTACCTAATATGAACCCGGATGGCAGTGTACGCGGTCACCTGCGTACTAACGCAAAAGGTGTGAACCTGAATCGTGAATGGCAAACCCCTTCGCTTGAAAACTCGCCAGAAGTCTATCATGTATTGAAGAAAATGCATGAGACTGGCTTAGACTTGTATCTTGATATCCATGGTGATGAGGCATTGCCATATAACTTCGTTGCTGGCAGTGAAGGTATTCCCAGCTATGATGAACGTCTGGCCTCGCTGGAAGAGCAATTTAAACAGGCCTTGTTGACCATCACGCCGGAGTTTCAGGACGAGTTTGGTTATCCTAAAGACGCGCCGGGTCAGGCGAACCTGACTGTGGCATCTTGTGCAGTGGGCGAAGCCTTCAAAGCACTGGCATACACCATCGAGATGCCATTTAAAGACAATGCAAATTTACCTGATCCGTATTATGGCTGGTCTGACCGACGTTCATATCAGTTTGGTCAGGATACTTTAGCCGCCATCGTGAACGTGGTGGACAATCTGAGATAATCATCGTCACAGGCAACCTCTTCGGTTGCCTGTCGCATATAATAACAACGAAAAAGAGGAAGAGTCGTGGACGCGTTAGGAAGTTTTCTGGATAGTCTGGATGCCTTGTTAGGGGGCTCCTGGTGGTTCCCTTATGTATTACTTGGAGTGGGCCTGTTTTTTACACTGTATTTAAAATTCCCACAGATCCGGTATTTCAAGCATGCCTGCAAAATTGTCACCGGTAAATACGACAAAAAAAGCCACGAGGGGGATACCACACATTTCCAGGCACTGTCGACTGCACTGTCAGGGACAGTCGGGACAGGTAATATTGGTGGTGTTGCTTTAGCCATTTCAATTGGTGGTCCGGCAGCCTTGTTCTGGATGTGGATGACCGCATTTTTTGGTATGACCACTAAGTTCGTAGAGGTAACCTTATCTCACAAGTACCGTACTAAAGCGGAAGACGGCACAATGGCGGGTGGCCCTATGTACTATATGGATCGTCGTCTTAACATGAAATGGCTTGCAGTATTGTTTGCGATAGCAACTGTGATCAGCTCATTCGGTACTGGTAGCCTGCCGCAGATAAACAACATTGCGCAGGGGATGGAAGCCACTTTCAACATTGAGCCTATGGTTACCGGCGCTGTACTGTCTATTCTACTTGCCTTGGTTATTCTTGGTGGTATCAAGCGTATTGCAGCGATTACATCCCGGGTTGTGCCTCTGATGGCAGCCATTTATATCATTGGTGCTTTGGCGGTTATTTTGTATAACGCTGAAAACATTATTCCGTCTTTTGCAGCTGTGTTTACAAATGCATTCAGTGGCTCTGCAGCGGTCGGTGGCTTCCTTGGGGCGTCGTTTGCCTATGCCTTCAACCGGGGTGTAAACCGTGGCTTGTTCTCGAATGAAGCAGGTCAGGGGTCTGCACCGATTGCACACGCGTCAGCCAAAGCGGATGAACCTGTGTCTGAAGGGATGGTATCTATTCTGGAACCTTTCATCGATACCATAGTGATCTGTACACTGACAGGCTTGGTTATCTTGTCATCGGGTGTCTGGACTGAAAAATTCGAAACAACTTTTGAGCGCTCGTCAATGACGATAGTGCATGGCAATTATGTTGAATCGAGTGACAGTGATCGCGAAGAGTTATACAAATACCTCAATGGCATCGATGGGCATAGCGTTGAGGCATACAGTGGCAACATCCGCGTTGTTGAGGGCGTTGCGGTCAATAAAGACTTTACGGTGATCCACTCGCGCTCAATTGGTGAAGATATCCGTTTTGGTATCACGGCAAAACATCGTTATACCGGGACTGTTGAAGTTGATAAGGGCATGCTGGTCGATAACAGTATCAGCATCAAAGGCAAGTCTCTGGTGCACTCTGCCGAGCTGACAACCAAAGCATTTACTCGCGGGTTCTTTGGGGAAAATGGCCAGTATATCGTGTCGATTGGTCTGCTTCTGTTTGCATTCTCTACTGCGATTGCCTGGTCATATTACGGTGACCGTGCTATGACCTATTTGCTTGGTTCTCGTTCAGTTATGCCTTATCGGGTGTTTTATGTGGCGGGCTTCTTCTGGGCTTCGTTTGCAGACACAACTCTGATTTGGAAACTGGCAGCGGTAGGTATCGTAGTCATGACATTACCAAATCTGTTCGGGATCATGTTGCTGCGTAAAGAAATGAAAGACTCAGTTGACGAGTATTGGGACAAGTTCGATAAAGAGCAGAAGCAGTCTGAAGGAAGTACTGAGGTACAAAAAGACAATTCAATGCATTTCCAAAAAGACAAACCTTAATAAACCAAGTAGAATAGGGCGCCACATGGCGCCTTATTTTTTGGTCTTACTCTTTAAGAAGCAGTCTTACCGCAGGGGCTTATTTTCACTTGCATAGTCAATTGGCTTATGCGTAATGAAAGTGATAATAAGCACACAGGTATTAACACTCTAAAGATGGCCGGCGTGTAAATGCTAGTTTTTCGTTAGGAGTCACTCGAGTATGGCAATTGCCCAATGCCCTAGTTGTAACAAGCCCATTTCTTCTAAGCACAAAACCTGCCCACATTGTCATTTTGACGTTGCGAATATGGATGAGGAATCGCTACACAGAGAAACCGTTCGCAGACGAATAAAGAAACAGCAAACGATTATGAACTATTCATTTTTGGCGCTGATCTTGTTTCTGGGTGGGTTCTTATACCTCTACTGGCAGCAGCCGGTAGAAGGAACATGGGAAATGTTGGCTGCCAAAGGCGCAATTGGTGTCGGCCTGGTCTGGTATCTGGTCAACCGAGTGATTTTAGTGGTACTGAAAAAGAAAAAGTGAACATGAATATAGACAGTTTAGTTAAAAATATAACGCCGGAACTTTATGAGCGATTACAGTATGGCGCAGCGACTGGACGCTGGCCGGATGGTACCGAGTTGAGCACCACACAAAAAGAGCAAACCGTTCAGCTGGTGATGTTATACCAAGCAAAAGTCGCCAAAAGTACAGAGCAGTTCACCATTAATGAGCAGGGCGAAATGGTGCAAAAATCAAAGCGTGAATTGCAACAAGAATTTAAAGCAGAAAATGAAATAGCCAGGTTTAGTGAAAATGATCTTTAAAAACCTTTTTACCCCTAAATGGAAGCACCCTAAAACGCAGGTGCGATTAGCCGCTGTAGACAAGCTGGACACAAGCAAAGATGCCGAAGTATTACTGACCCTGGCATTGGAAGACGACTCAAGTCAGATCAGGAAGAAAGTACTGGATAAAATTAATGACCTGAGTGTGTGGTGGAAGGTATATAAACAGGATCAGGAACTCAAAGAACTGGCCGAGCAGCACATCTCTCAGGCGGTATTATCGGGTTCAGGATCGCTGAGCCAGGCGATCCGCGATGAATATATTGACCGTTACGCACCGGCCAAGACCCTTGAAAAAGTTGCGTTTAGCGATGTTACCAACGAGCAAAAGGTCAAATTATTAAAGCGTCTTGCCAATGCCAAACTGATCGAGAAGGCGTTTAAAGAGGGTGACGAGCCATTACAAGTCGCGTTATTGCCCCTGATCGCACAGTATCAGTTGGAAAAGGCAGTGCTTAAAGCCGCTTCTGGTGAAGCGCGTACAATGCTTGAGCAAACGCTGGAGCAGCAGCGTCTTAGCCAGGTTATGCCGGCACAGGTCACTCAGGAGGCCAAACTGATTTTGGCCAAACTCAATGCACTGCGTGACAAACAGGATTATCTGCTAGTTGCTAGTCAGTCTGATGCCTTGGTGGCGCAATGGCAGGCGCTGGAAGTGCAGTGGCTGAGTGAAGAAGCGCAGCAAATCAACCAGGAAAAATTTGCGACCATCACGACAAAACTGAACAAGCATCGTGATACGTTGCAGCAGGCGTTTGAGCAGGCACAACAACAGGCCGAGCAGGCTGCGGCCAAAGCGACCGCGATCAGTGAGTTTGAGGCCGGATGTGAAGCGCTGGAACAGGCGCTGTCGAGTGCAGTTGAGGCCTTAAATCTGTCGGCTCAGGAGGCTTTACACGCACAGCTGTCTGAGCTGCAGAGCCGAATTGAGGCCTCGCAGTATCAGGCAGAGCCTGCGCTGAAAGCCTTGTTGAGCAAATTACGTGACAGTGCCAACGCGCTTGAAAGCCTGCCCGAACTGGTCAGTGCAAAAGAGCAGTTTGATTCGGCGCTAAAAGCACTTTCTGAAGTTGCACCTAGCGAAGACTTGGAGCAGTTCGATACCGTTATGGCGCAGCAAAAACAGGCCTATCAGCATGCTCACATGCAACAGCGTCGATTACCTGTTGCGCTGAAAAAGCAGGCTTCGGAGCTGCTTAAAGAAGCCAGCAACGAGTTTAATCAAACCATGAAGCCACTGGTTGATGGGCAGGAAAAGCACCTCAAAGAAGCGCGTAAAAAAGCAAGAGATGTGCAGCGATTGCTGGATCAGGGGCGGTTTAATGTGGCTTTTGGTGTGTTCAATGGCTTTATCGAAAGTTATGAGCTGCTGAGCGAAGGGTACAAACAGCATCTGGCAAAACAGCACAGCGCTTTGAGTGAGGCACTCAAGGAATTAAAAGACTGGCAAAAATATGCCTCTCAGCCAAAACGCGCTGAATTGATGCAACAGCTTGATGAGATGCTGACAGAGCAAGAGGTCGACCCTAAAGCCCGTGCGGCGCAGGTAAAGCTATTACGCGTACGCTGGAACGAGCTGGGGCGTGTTGAAAGCGAAGAAGAAAAAGCACAGGCAACGCAGTTTGATGAGAAAATCGAGCTATTATTTGCGCCCTGCCGTGCGTACTTTGCAGAGCAAGATGCACAGCGTAAGAAAATCATTGAGCAGCGCGAGGCACTGGTTGAACAAATGACTGAGCTGATGAACCAGACACAAGTTGCTGAGCCTCAATGGCGTCAGGTAGAGGGGACGTTCAACCGTATTAATAAGCAATGGCGTGGTGCCGGCAGCCTGGATGCTGCGACTTATCAGGCACTTAACGCTCGTTATCGTACTGCCTACACGCAGGTCAATGAGCAGGTGAAATCTCGCCACCAGGCCAATGCACAATTGAAGCAGAAACTGGTGCATGAAGCGCAGGCTCAACTAGAACTTGAAGACGTTGTACAAGCTTGTGACACGCTGAAAAATCTGCAAAAGCGTTGGCAGGAAATTGGCTTTGCCGGCACCAAGCAGGAACACACACTGTGGCAGGAGTTCAGAAAGCACAATGACGCGGTGTTTGGTAAGCGTCAGGAACAACAAAACGCCGAGCGTGAGCAGGCCCAGGCGCAAGAGACACAGCAGCGTCAGTTGTTAGCTGAGCTGGACAGCCAAATGATCGATGCGAAAACGCAGTCAGAGCTGTTAACCGTGAAAGAGGCGGTGCTTGCTACGGATGTGCTCGGTACACTGAAAAAGACCAAACAGCAATTACTGGAGCAAGTTGAAGCGAAGCTTAATGAGCTTTTTTCAGCCCAGAGTCGCGAAAAGTTTAATGAGCTGGTAGAGGCGGTGCGTGCAGGTGATACACCACCGGGTTGCTGGCTAACCGGTAATGGCTCAGGACTTGCTGCTGAGCAGTTGTTATTACGTCTTGAAGTGATGACGAACAATGACTCTCCGCAAGCCTTGCAGCAGGAAAGAATGGCACAGCAAGTGGCCCTGCTTGAAGCGAAACTTCAGGGCGGCGCGCAAACGCTGGAGTACTATCTGAATTGTTATCTGTCGCAAGTGGTTAATGACAACGATCAGGTTGACCAGGAGCGCCTGATTAAGGTGTTAACCGCGTAACTGTATAAGTCAGAAAAAGCGCCGCAAGGCGCTTTTTTAATGTTCCCACTAGTGAAATAACTGCTGAAGCGCTTCGTCGAGATTAGGATAACGAAATCGATAGTTCGCTTTGAGTGCACGCCGGGGTAGTACGCGCTGACCATAAATAAGTAACTCTGACATCTCGCCGAACAGGGCCTTCAGGACAAACTCTGGCATCGTCAACATGGCGGGACGCCTCAACGTCAGCGCCAGCCGCTCGGCAAATTCCTTGTTAGACACAGGGGCCGGTGCGGTGGCGTTAAACACGCCGGATAAGTCCTGATGCTTGATCAGAAACAGCAGTAGCTGCACCATATCGTCGATGTGGATCCACGACATCATTTGTTTACCACTGGCCATCGGGCCACCCATGCCGAACTGAAAGGCTGGCAGCATTTTTTTCAGTGCGCCTCCTTGTCTGGATAACACCACGCCAGTTCTAACGATACATACCCGGGTTTGTTCACTGCGGGCTGAATTTGCTTTCGCTTCCCAGTCTTTACACAGATGGTGACTAAACTCCGGATAAGGGTCGTTAAAATCTTCTCCGACTTTAACGGTTGCGGGCTGTCGGCCATAGTAACCAATGGCACTGCCTGAAATGAAGGTGTGCGGCGGTGTATCGCAGTCACGGATTCGTGCACTTAATGCTTCTGTTAGTGCAATGCGGCTATCCATAATGCGTGCCTTTTGTTTCTCGGTCCAGCGTTTGTCTGCAATGGGCTCGCCCGCCAGATTTATAATCACATCCAGGTCATTGAAGTTGACCTGTTCCAGAGTATCTATGGCTTCAATTTTGCTGTCCAACAGACGTCCGGCTTTTGAAATGTTGCGTGTTAACGCAACAATTTTGTGCTTATTGATAAGAAACTTACACAACTCTGACCCGATGAGTCCGGTTGCACCTGTAATTAATACCTTCATGTATAATCCATTTTAAATAATTTAGTGTTTATACTCAGCGTATTGTATTGTCGATCAATTTGTTCGTTCTGCGTGCTTTGATGCAAATTTCCGTTACAATGAAGCCGATGGGCATGTATTCAGTAGATGCGCTGATGGTGGCTGCCCGATGCCATACCCCGGTATTCTGACCGGTTTCGCAAAGTTATTGTAAGGAAAAGTTGTGTCTTCATTGTCTGGGATCACTAAAAGTCTAGTCGTTATTGCGTCATTGTTCATTGTTTTAGCCGGAATAAAACTGGCCAACGAAATAGTTGTCCCTTTTGTTTTAGCAGCCTTTATCGCTATTATTTGTAATCCACTTTTAAAGTTTTTTGCAAATTATCGCATCCCAAAAGGACTGGCAATTGTACTGATCATTATGTTGGTTATGCTCATGGGCATGAGTTTAACAGGGCTGGTTGGACAGTCATTAAACGATTTCTCCAGTCAGCTACCTCAATACCGAGAAGCGTTGCGTAGCAAGTTTATCTGGTTTGTCGATATGGCGGCCCAGTACAATATTTTAATCGACAAACAGCAACTCATCGCGTTGTTTGACCCGGGTAAGATGATTGATGTGGCAACCAATATGCTTGCAGGCTTTGGCGGTGTGATGGCGAATATCTTTTTGATCTTGTTGACTGTGGTCTTTATGCTCTTTGAAGCACCGATGATTAGCACCAAAGTGCATCTTGCGCTGGATGACCCGGATATGAAAATGAAGCAGATTGACCGCTTTTTGGATTCGATCAATAGCTATCTGGCGATAAAAACCCTGGTCTCACTGGCGACGGGTGTACTTGCCGCAGGCTTTTTGTGGGTGCTGGAAGTCGATTACTTTGTGCTGTGGGGCGTGTTTGCTTTTTTGCTTAATTATATTCCCAACATAGGCTCAATTATTGCGGCCGTGCCGCCGGTACTGTTGGCACTGGTTACACACAGTCCTATGGTCAGTGCCATTGTGGCAGCGGGGTACATCAGCATCAATACCATTATGGGGAATATCATTGAACCACGCTTTATGGGCAGAGGTTTGGGCCTTAGCACACTGGTGGTATTCCTGTCCTTAATCTTCTGGGGTTGGTTGTTGGGTACTGTGGGTATGCTGTTATCTGTGCCGCTGACCATGGTGGTTAAGATTGCATTGGAGAACAGTGAAGATGGACGCTGGCTGGCTACGATGTTAAGTGGAGAAGAGCAGCAAAACGCCAGATGATAGCTCATCTGGCTCATACCGCTTGGTCGTTTGTGGTTTTACTGAACCAGGAAGTCGGCTTGCAGCTCCAGAGTATGTTGCTTAATGAACTCAATTTTGCAGCGCTTGTATACCTTAGCTGCCATAGTAGCGTTAGGCATCTGCCTGAGGTAGCGCCAGCGGCAGGCATCTTCCATGTATCTTTCCTGATTAATAAAGCTGCGTTGAATTATAGGCAGTAACTGCGAGTTGCCTGTTTCTTTCTGCAGGTTTTCGGTATCCATAACCAATTTCGTTATCCAGGTCTTTCTTTCACGCTCAAGTAACTCAATATTACCGTCCAGACACATCAGGTAACGTTTGGCTTTTTCGGGGTGATCTGAGTTGAGATGGTCGCACTGTTGTAAGCCCAGTCTGGCAGCTTGAGCTGATAGGCTGAGTGTTAACAGTGATAAGAAACACAGTGTTTTATTGATTCTGTTCATAACTAAATTCTATTGTAAACTGGGCACCACCCAGCTGGCTGTACTCTATGTCTATGCTTCCGTGGTAGGAAGAGACGAGGTCGGACACAATGGCCATGCCGACGCCATGACCGCTTTCATAGGTGTCCAGGCGCGTGCCGCGTTGCAGCAGGGTACTTCTGTTTTGTTCCGGGATCCCCGGACCATCATCGCTGATGATAAATCGCACGCCCTTGCTGTGATTGTATTTCACTTCAATATCGACTTGTGAATTACAGGCTTTACAGGCATTGTCGATCAAATTACCCAAAATTTCCATTAGGTCGGTTTTATCCCCCAGAAAAGCAGCTTCTTCCGGACACCTGGCGGTAAAATTGATCTGTTTGTCATGATAGACCTTGGTCATGGCATTGAGGATTGAGTCAACCACAGGTTGCACCTGAGTTTGTTTTTTCCAGGTATCCGAGGCACCAGATGCGGCGCGTTTTAACTGATGTTCGATCATGGCGTTGATGCGGTCAAGTTGCTCCTGAGCGTCGGCATTCTCTGCCAGCGGGCTGGATTTTAATACTGCCAGCGGAGTTTTCAGTGCATGAGCAAGATCACTTAGTGAAGCACGATAGCGTTCTTTTTGTCGCCTTTGCGAATCCAAAAGTAGGTTTAGGTCGGCCTTGATGGTATTCAGTTCGACCGGATAGAGGCCGCTGATCTTGTCGATTTCGCCTGCTTCTACCGCTTTGATTTCTTTATCCAGCCTCTGTAGTGGGCGGGCGCTCCAGATAAAGCCAAACGCCATGAGCGCAGCTATCATCACACCCATCACCAGCATCCAGTTGACCAGGGTATTACGAAATTGCGCCATTTGTGCAACCAACGCAGAGTTTTTCTTCAGCAAGATAAACTTGGCCTGTTGTGAGTGACTGGCATTACCAAGAATAACGGTCATGCTGAGCTGCCAGAATAGTTCCTGATTGTATTCAACCCGCTCGAATTCTGCGGCACCGGCTTTGCTTTGTGAGATATCTGGTGTAACGGTCAGATTCATTGCGGACTCAGAATGCCACACCAGGGTATTTTGTTGGTAAATAAGTGCGTAGGTGTCGGAATTAAGGCGGTTTAGTTCAGGCGCCAGTATACTGTTGGGCATCTCCATAGTGACAAAATCTACTTCAGAGATGAGAGAGTAAAGGTGGGCTTCCAGTGTTTTTTCAGTGGCGTCTACCAAAGTGGCGTAGTAGGCGCGGCCAATTGAGAAAAACAGCGCTGGCAGGGCAACAATTAAAACAAAGACAAGGATAAATCCTTGTCTTATCTTAAGCGAAATTTGAGCGCGATTTACCACTGGTTTTTAAACCTATAGCCTCTGCCTCTGAGCGTTTCAACGGGGTTAAGTGTACCGTCTGGATCCAGTTTTTTTCTGAGCCTGAGAACGAATACTTCAATCACATTCGAATCCAAGTCAAAGTCCTGATCATAAATATGCTCCGTCAATTCGGACTTAGAGATCACTTTATGCGGGTTGACCATTAGGTACTCGAGCACTTTGTACTCGTAAGCTGTCAGGGTGAGTTCCCGGTCTTCTACCCATACTTGCTGAGAGCGCGTGTGGATTTTAACCGGCCCGATACAGATCTCCGGGTTGGCTTGTCCTGCACTTCTGCGGATCAGCGCATTACAGCGTGCGATTAATTCTTCGGTATGAAATGGCTTAGTCAGGTAGTCATCGGCACCGGCATCCAGTCCTTCAACTTTTTCCTGCCAACGGTCTCGAGCAGTCAGGATCAAGATAGGTAATTTAATGTCCTTTGCCCGTGCCTGGCGGATCAGTTCGATACCATCAAGTTTAGGCAGACCAAGGTCAACGACCGCCAAGTCTAGTGGATATTCAGTTAAGTGAAAAAGACCATTTTCTCCATCGTGGCACAGATCAACACTGTATTTTTCTTTTTCCAACGCAGTGCGCAGGTTTTCTGCTAGTTGTATATCATCTTCAATTACAAGAATTCGCATTGTTTAGTCCTTCTTCACTTCGCCCGTAACCTGGTGAACTTTTAAATCTATGATCCGGCCGTCATCGAGCAAAATCCTGACCACATAATAATCTCCTTGCTTGGAGATCTTGAGGGTTTTGCCTGAGTACAGGTCGGTTGCAAGTTTAACTGCTTGCTTTTTGCTTATCGTATCTTGCTTCTCAGTGGCCTGTGCGGTTTGAAAAACCAGCAAACAGCAGATTAACGTAGAAGCAAGACATCTTGGCAACTGCATTTATAAGCTCCACGGTTAGGGTTGCTTAACATCTTGTTGCACAGGCTACTGGAAAACGACTTAACCCATGCTGAACTTGCTAAGGTAGCACTTTCTTGTATGGCTTGACGATGCTATTGGCATATACACCTGCGGCGATATAAGGATCTTGCGCAGCCCAAGCCTCGGCTTGCGCCAGGGAATCAAACTGGGCGATCACCAGCGACCCTGTAAACCCTGCGTCACCTGGTTCTGGACTGTCGATAGCGGGAAGGGGACCGGCGGCAAATAGACGCTGTTGTTGTGCAAGTTCATTCAGTCTGGCCAAGTGCGCAGGACGTGCGGCTAAGCGCTTCTGTAAAGAGTTTTCAACATCTGTTGAATAGATCATATAAAGCATAGAGTGCAAAAATTATTGTGTTGTTTGTGCCTATCATAGACTGAACTGGCCCCGTGTGTAAATGCTGCCGCTACTGATGAATGAGATGAGGCTGGGTCGTGTATGTACTTGTGATTGGTGCATTGTGTAAGCATGCAAAGGTGTGAGGTTTACGTCAATGGGTGTTGGATTAGACGTTTATACTTGAAATGCCGTGCTGATGGCTGGTAGAGTCCTTCGACTATTCTTACAAAATAATAATAAGGTTGTTCTTGTGAGCGCAAATCGTGAGCACTTTAGCTCGCGGCTGGGATTCATCCTCGCCGCAGCGGGTTCCGCAGTCGGGATTGGTAACCTGGTTGGGTTTCCCGTGTCTGCAACAAAAAATGGGGGCGGTGCATTTCTGCTGACTTATGCCCTGTTTGTCATCTTTATCTGTCTGCCTGTCATGATGGCAGAGATGGCGATGGGGCGAAAAGCACAAAAAGATCCTTACGGTTCCTACAAATCGTTAACGCAGGGAGATAAAAAGTGGTCCCTGGCGGGGGCGATCGCCGTATTAACGCCGTTTATGATTGCGGTGTTCTACATGGTTATTACGGTGTGGATTTTTGGTTACCTGGTGCAAACGGTGGTTGGAAATCTGGACATGCTCGCAAATCCCGGCCACTTTGATGCATTTGTAAACCAGTATTCTATGTTCATTTACATGGTGTTTGTTGGTCTGATCGTCAACCTGATCCTGATTGGTGGCGTAAAAGAGGGGATTGAGAAAGCCGCTAAATTTATGATGCCGGCACTGTTTATACTGTTGCTTGGCCTGGTTGCCTACGTGCTGACGCTGGATAATGCTATGGCCGGAGTACGTTATTACCTGGTGCCGGATTTCTCTAAGATGAATGCCAGTGTGCTCAATGGTGCTTTGTCCCAGTCGTTCTTTTCTCTGTCGCTGGGGATGGGTATTCTGATCACCTATGCTTCATATATCTCTAAGAAAGACGACATTGTAGGTAGTTCAAAAATGGTTGCTATCACAGACTCTCTGGTAGCCTTCATTGCCGGTCTGATGGTGTTACCTGCTATCTTTAGCTTCAACCCGGACACAGATCCTGCCAAGTTGAGTGATTCGTCCGTGTCTATGATATTTGTGTATCTGCCAAAATTGTTACTGGCACTGCAATCAGACATTGGCTATTTTGGTGCTTCAGCGGTTGCTGCGTTGTTTTTCCTGTTGGTGTTTTTTGCTGCAATTACCTCTTTGGTATCGATTATTGAAGTACCTACCGCTGCGCTGATGGAAGAAAAGTGCATTAGCCGCAAAAAGGCGTTGGGCTTGCTTGCACTGACAACGGGTGGACTAACGGTACTGTGCACCATGTCGTTTGGCATGGTCGGCTGGTTGACTGATTTTGTAAACTACGGTGGCGCCAGCCAGAGTATGTTTGCGCTTGTTTCGGATGTTTTCTATGAGACCATATTGCCTTTCAATGGATTATTGGTTTGCTTATTCGTTATGTACCGTTGGAAAAAGCACAATCTGTCAGAAGAACTGGCACAGGGTTCGCCAAACTATAAGGGCAGCTTAATGGAAAAGTACGTGAACTTTTCATTATCAACCTTTATTCCTGTAATTTTGGCCGTGATTTTTGTTAATACAGTGACGACTAAGTTCTTTTCTTTTAGTCTGTTTGGCTTTTAACTGCACTAAAAAACCTTACCCGGGCGTCGCATTCTTGTGACGCCCGGGCATTAAAAAGTAATGCCTGAATCCAGGTACTGACCCAGCCCAAGGGTGAAGACCCACAACCCCCACAGGCTATGCTCAAGCACACAGACCGCCAAAGAACGACTGTGTGCGTAGGTATAAGCAAATAGCAACCCTCCTGCAAAGGAAAGCGCAATTGCCACCCAATTATCATACACACAGTGAGCTAGTGCGAATACGGCGGCACTCAGTACAACTCGGATGGTTTTCTTCGGCAGGATCCGCTTGTAACGATGGAAAAAGTAGCTGCGAAAAACCAGCTCTTGCGGTAGTACCGATAAAATCGGGTAGGCTATCATAAGAATCAACCAGTCACGGGTGGAATTGAGCGGCATATCAAACCAACTTTCCTGATTAACCAATCCATAAAACATCGCAGAGAACAGTGCACCAATAAAAAAGGTTGAAAATAGCCGCCGCTTCACGGTTGAGAAGGTCCCCAGGCTGGTGAGGCGAAAACGTTTGAAGTGTGGATCGGTCAGTAACAAATATGTACACACAGCTGTGAGTATAATCAGTGCCGGAAATAACCAATTGGCGAGTTGATGACGAAATGCATAGGCAATAACAGGTAACAGAAAAAACACCAGGAATAGTTCGCACCAGCGATATTGGTTTGCGTTCAATGTAGCCTCTGGTATGTCTGACAACGTTAGCCTAACTATAGTCAAGGCTGTTCAACTCGGGTATGGCAGGGCGCGGAAAACTTTGTTTGATTGACTTTTGCGACAGAACTCCTTAGCCTGCCGGGCTTTGTTGTATAAAGACGGATGCATGATGAATAAAAGTGAACTGGTTTCGGCCATGGCGGCCCACAGCGAATTGACTAAGAAAGACACGCAGGCTGCGCTGGGTAGTCTTTTAAAACTTATCACCAAACGTCTCTCTGATGGAGATCAGGTCCAGCTTAATGGTATGGGCACGTTTACGCTGAGTTATCATCCGGCAAAGCCTGGGAGAAACCCCAGAACCGGTGAAGAGATCCTGATTGAAGGGCAAAATAAGGTATTGTTTAAGCCAGCCAAAGCCTTTAAGGATGCTTTGGCTGACCAGTAAGATATGAGTTGCTAGCGGGCAGTTGCCGCTTTCATATCGCGTACAAAGGCGCTCAGGGCCTGATACATAGCTGGCTTGTCATCCAGGTGCTGCTCGATGATTTTGACCACGGCAGAGCCTGAGATAGCTCCAGCAGCGCCTGAATCCAGTGCTGCTTTTACCTGTTCTGGTGTTGAGATACCAAAGCCGAGTAAGGCGGGAGCTGCATGATATTCGGTGAGCTTAGTGATGATCTCATCGGTTGGCATTTGTACCTGGCTCTCTGTGCCGGTTACGCCCGCGCGCGAAAGCAAATAGGTATAACCTCTGCCGTAACTGGCACATTCTCGCAAGGTATCATCACTGGCGTTAGGCGTTGCGATGAAAATTGATTCAATACCCGCATCTGCCGCAGCTCTGCGGAACATTTTTGACTCATGCAGAGGAACATCGGCAACTAAGACTGAGTCGACACCTGCCGCTTTGGCTTGCTGATAAAAGGCATCCAGGCCACGGGCGAAGATCAGGTTGGAATACAGCAGCAGTCCGATTGGTATATCAGGGTATTGCGATCTTACAGTGCTTATCACATCAAAGCAGTCTTCCGTATTTATGTTCTGCTCCAGTGCACGTATGTTTGCAGCCTGGATCACCGGACCGTCTGCAATCGGGTCAGAGAATGGGATCCCCAACTCCAGTGCATCTGCGCCGCCCTCAATCAAGCTTTTGATGATTGCCAGGCTGGTTTCTTTGTCCGGGTCGCCAATCGTCACAAATGGCACAAACGCACCTTGTTGATTTTCCTTTAGCTGCTTAAACATCTCATTGTAACGGCTCATAGCTCACCTCGCGCTGCTAATACCTGATGGACGTGGGCTAAGTCTTTGTCGCCACGGCCACTTAAATTTACCACGATCACAGTGTCTTGCTCCTGTGCTTCTGCGTATTTCAGTGCATAGGCCAGCGCATGACTTGACTCCAGTGCCGGAATAATCCCTTCATGCTTTGCCAGAGACTGGAACGCAGCCAGCGCTTCATCGTCGGTCACGGCAACATATTGCGCACGTCCGGTTTCGTGCAGATAGGCGTGTTGTGGCCCGACTGCCGGGTAATCCAGACCCGCTGAAACAGAATAGGACTCCTCAATCTGACCATCCGGGTTTTGCATGATATAGGTATAAGCACCATGCAAAATACCTTTAGTGCCCTTGCATAATGCCGCACCGTGTTCTTCGGTTTCCAGACCTTTGCCTGCGGGCTCTACACCTATCAATTTCACGTCTTTTTCGTCAATAAAATCGGCGAACATGCCAATTGCATTGGAGCCACCACCGACACAAGCCATGACCACATCCGGCAGTTTGCCTTCCGCTTCAAGCACCTGTTGCTTGGCTTCTTCCCCGATCATTTTCTGAAATTCGCGCACCAAAGTCGGGAAGGGGTGAGGGCCAGCAGCTGTTCCCAGTAAATAGTGGGCGGTTTTATAATTGGCTGACCAGTCACGCATTGCTTCATTGACCGCATCTTTTAGCGTGCCAGAGCCCGCGGTGACCGGGATCACCTCGGCACCCATCAGGCGCATACGAAATACATTAGGTTGTTGACGCTCAACATCTTTGGCACCCATGTAAACGCGACATTTCAGACCCAGCAGAGCACAGGCCAGTGCTGTTGCAACACCGTGTTGTCCGGCGCCGGTCTCTGCGATGACTTCTGATTTACCCATACGCTTGGTGAGTAGTGCCTGACCGAGCACCTGGTTAGTTTTGTGCGCGCCGCCGTGCAGTAAGTCTTCTCGCTTCAGATAGAGCTTCACTTTTGGGTTTTTAACCAGATTTCTGGTGAGTGTGAGTGGGGTCGGACGCCCTGCAAACTCGTTCAGTAACAGGTAGAATTCCTGCTGAAATGCGGGATCATTTTGTGCTTTGTTAAATTCCTGTTCAAGCTGCTTGAGTGCCGGAACCAGTAATTCAGGGACAAACATGCCACCAAAATCACCGTAGTAGCCTGTATTCATTCTTTCCACCTCAGTATTTACGAATTGTGTTAAAAGCTGTATTAAGTTTATTGGCGCACTTTTTACCTGGGCTGGTTTCGACACCAGAGTTCAGATCGAATCCGGCTGCACCCAGGAAAGAGGCTTGTGTCAGGTTGTCTGCGTTCAGGCCGCCTGCCAGCATAAAGCTGCCAGGCGCCTGGCTGAGCAACTGCCAGTCAAATGCCTGTCCCGTGCCACCGATCTGACCTTTGATTTGGGTGTCGTACAAATGCTTGTCGACGCGCAACAAAGGTTCGGGTAAATGGTCGCTAATCCCCTGAGCCTTCCAGATCTGACAGTTGACAGGTAATTGCTTACGCAATTCATCGACATAGTCTTGCGACTCATTGCCATGCAGCTGTACTGCACTGAGTTTCAGAATACGGACGTTTTCGACTACCAGGTCAAGCGGTGCATCAACAAATACGCCCACATAATTAAGAGGCGCACTGTCTACGACGGCTTTGGCACAGTCAATGTCTACGAAACGGGGAGATTTAGGGTAAAAAATCAGTCCGCCGTACACTGCACCGGCTTTATAAGCCGCAATTGCATCCTGGCCCCGAGTCAGTCCACAGACCTTATTTTCTCCAAGGATCAGCTTGCGACAGGCGGTTTCCAGATCTGGCTCGGCCATCAGTGAACTGCCAACCAGGAAACCATTGCAGATAGGGGCAAGACGATTCACGTCTGAATGGGTATAGATACCAGACTCGGAGATCACGGTTCTATCGTCAGGGATCAATTTACGTAACCGCTCACTCGTCGCAAGATCTGTACTTAAGTCTCTGAGGTTGCGGTTGTTGATACCAATGAGGTTGGCATCCAGAGCGAGTGCTCGATGTACTTCTTCTTCATTGCTGACTTCGGTTAGCACCGCCATATTCAGGCTGCGCGCTAAGTCAGCCAGGGCCTGGTAGCGCTCATTACAAAGTACAGACAGCATTAACAAGATAGCGTCGCCACCACTCAAGCGGGCAAGGTATACCTGATATTCGTCAATGAAAAAGTCTTTACAGATAAGAGGTTGAGAAACCTGAGTTCGTACATATTGGAGATACTCGAAGCTACCCTGAAAATACTTTTCGTCAGTCAGCACACTGATACAGCTGGCGTAACGACCATATACTGCGGTGATCTCATCAAGATCGAAATGCTGACGGATCAGACCTTTTGATGGCGATGCTTTTTTGCACTCCAGAATGAACTGAGTGCCGGGGTTGCTCAGAGCGGCATGAAAATCTCTCTCACTGGGCGTGATTTGAGCAATAAAACTGTCCAGCGGGCGGGCTTTCTTTCTCTGCGCCACTTCAATTTCTTTGTCCGCGACAATGTTCTCTAATACGTTAGCCATGACTAACTCCCACAATTTCGGCAAGTTTTTCGGCGCAACGTCCGGATGCCAGCACTTGGGCAACCTGGGCACTGGCTGATTTCAGGTCGGCTGCTTTGTCTGTCATAACCAGCAAGGCTGCAACATTGGCTATGATGGCCGCATTGTGTGCTTCTTTGCCTTTGCCATCAAGAATATCCCGGGTTGCCTGCGCATTAAATTCGGGCGTGTCGCCAAAAATGGCTTCAAGTGGGTAGCGTGCCAGTCCAAAGTCTTCAGGTGTCAATGTGTAGTCTGTAAGCACGCCCTGATTCAGTTCTGTGACCTGAGTTTCGCCATGTAATGCTATTTCATCGCAACCTGAGCCATGAACTACCATTGCGCGTTGTGTGCCGAGTTTTTGCAACGTTTCAGCCATTGGACGGCACAGCTTGGGATCATATACACCCAGTAATTGCACCTGAGGTCTGGCTGGGTTAGCGAGTGGACCGAGTATATTGAACAGAGTACGGGTTTTGAGTCTGGTACGCACTGGCATCGCATGTTTTACACCAGCATGATAATGCGGGGCAAACAAAAAGGTAAAGTTGGTCTGTTGTAAACAGTGCGCGCCTAATATCGGATCCATATCCAGGTTGATACCCAGTGTTTTCAACAGATCGGCAGAACCGGATTTACTGGATACACTTCGGTTGCCATGCTTCACCATATGGATGCCGCAGGTGGCTGCGACAATTGCCGCCGTAGTGCTCACATTGATGGTGTTGGTGCCGTCTCCACCTGTGCCGCAACTGTCGGCGCAAAGCAGGCCATGAGAGTCAAATGCAGTGGCATGATCGCGCATAGCTTTAGCCGCTCCCGCGATTTCTTCGGCGGTCTCACCTTTGAATTTCAGGGCGATCAGGGCGGCAGTTAGCTGTACTTCGTCCAGTTGGCCCCGCATCGCTGCACTAAATAGTTCTGTGGCAGTGTCAAAGTCCAGAGATTGCTGCTCAAGTAATAAGTTTAAACTTTCCATTTTTACGCCTCACAAGTGAGATAGGCGATGCTTTGCTGGAGAAGCTGAGCACCGCATGGGGTCAAAATTGACTCAGGGTGAAATTGATATCCGATCACCTTATCATCTGGGTGGTAAATCGCCATTGGGATTTCTTCATAGTTTGCAATCACTTCGAGACATTCTGGGATCTGGGTTGCCATCAATGAGTGATAGCGCGCTACTGGAAATGACTTGCCCAGCCCGTCAAAAACCGGGTGTGGTTTGACCGTGATATGGGACGATTTACCGTGAACGGTTTCACCGGCATGACCTATCGTGCCACCGTAGCTTTGCGTCAGTGCCTGCTGGCCCAGGCAGATCCCCAGCATGGGATATTGACCTTTGCACAGGGCAATCAAATCAAGCAGACAGCCAGCGTCTTTTGGTGCGCCGGGACCCGGTGACAAAACCAGAAGTATGGGGCTGGTTTCTTGCTGCATTTTTGCAAAAATTGTATTGGCATCCAGATGATTACGATAGACCACCAGTTCAGCACTGAGGCGCGATAGCTCGTCGACCAGGTTGTAGGAGAAAGAGTCAAAATTATCAAGAAAGTATATCTTAGGGGTCATGCCTGCTCTCCTGTATAAGTCGATTGAATGGCCTTGATGACAGCACTCGCTTTGGCGCGGGTTTCATCTGCTTCAGCTTGCGGATCGGAATCATAGACGACACCTGCACCGGCTTGTACAAGGGCCAGGCCGTCTTTGACAAACGCGGAGCGGATCACGATACAGGAGTCCATTGCACCGTCACCTGTCAAATAACCAACGGCACCTCCGTAACTGCCACGACGTTGCTTCTCTGTCTGTCTAACCAGTTCAGCCGCTCTGACCTTAGGAGCGCCGACAAGGGTGCCCATATTCATACTGGCCTGATAGGCATGCAGGGCATCGAGGTCCGGTTTCAGCTGACCGACTACGCGTGACACCAGGTGCATAACCTGGGAGTAGCGGTCTACTTTAAGCAACTCTTTTGCATGACGCGTTCCGGGTACGCTGATCCGTGCGACATCGTTACGGGCCAGATCGACCAGCATCAAGTGTTCAGCACGCTCTTTTTGGTCGTCTCTGAGTTCGAGCTCGATGCGACTGTCTAGATCCAGGTTAATGCTACCATCGGAAAATTTGCCTCTCGGCCGGGTTCCTGCGATTGGATATACTTCAACCTGGTTGCTTTGCTCGCAATATTTCAATGCCGACTCTGGAGAGGCGCCAAATAAGACAAAATCTTCATCGCGCATGTAAAACATATACGGACTCGGGTTTTGTTGTTTAAGTGCTTTGTAGGCTGCCAACGGTTCGGCACAGGGCAAAGAGAAGGTCCGGGAGGGGACAACCTGAAAGATGTCACCATCCACTATATGCTGCTTGAGCTTTATTACTTGGTCTATATAGGCCTCATCACTGATATCGACACTGACGTCACAGCTCCCAGCAATTTGGCTTGGAGAGAAGGATTGTAAGATGTCACACTGATGATTAAGTACTTCAAGCTGACGGCCCACTTCAAAACAGTTGGCATGAACATCTGGGCCGTTGAACACATTGCCTATCAACTCAGTTGTTTGTGCCTGATGATCTATGATAAGCATGGTTTCGGCCAAATAGAATACATAGTCCGGGCAGCTATTGGCACCATTCGGTACCTCAGGAAGTTGTTCAAAATTGGCCACCATATCATAAGCAAACACGCCACCTAAGAACAACGAAAATGGTGTGTCTGTGTTACACTTGATACGGTTGATGCAGGTTCTAAGTGCACTGAAAGCGTTATCAGCTTTGAGCTTTGCATACTCGTCGAGATCGGCCGCTGTGTCCCGATAAGTTATGGTGAGCACTGAGTTATCGCGCGTCACGTCACAGTTTTCGACTTCCTGCGCCAGGTAGGGCAGAAGTTGTTCACCGTTATTGGACAACGCCCGGACTATGACATGCTTGCCCCGGCACTCAAATCGCAGTGCTGTATCAACCAGGATAATACTTTTCACATTATCTTTAGAATCTACCTCTGCAGATTCCAGCAACAATGAGTTGGGCTTGTCCAGCGCTGCAAACAAAGACAAAGAACTGGCGATATACTCTCGCCTTAACCGAATACTGGTTACTTCTCCGGGCTGTGTCGTTATATGACTAAAAATCACACCTCATTCCTCGTAATTTTTATAAATTAATCAAAAAAAACCCCCGTAAGCGAGTTGCTTGCGGGGGTCTGTGTATTAGGTACAAAGATGCCGTCCCGCTAATTCAGGCACCACCACCAAGACATTTCTGGTAAAAAGTTTGTTATATTATTGATCACTATACAATATCTTTTAGGAAATTAAGTTACAAAAAACCCGCGTGTTTAGCGCGGGTTTCGAAAATCTTGCATGCACAACGACTCACCCGCTCATTACGAGTGCCACCACCAAATTTTTGAAGTTGTTTGTGTGTTCATTTGTTAAGTCGTCGTTATATAAATTCAATGACCACAGTAAACCGCACTATGGGACAAAGTGTCAAGGTCAAATTGGAAAAAAAACAGTCAGTTTCCAAAAATGATTATTTCGAACTAGTAGTGCGCTGGTTTATCACTGTGAAGGTGGGTTAGATAAATGCCCGTAAAAGTAAACAACATGGTATACTAAAATTCGCATTTTTTTATAAGGTTATGAGAGTTTGATAAAATACGACTTACACAGTCACAGTACTTTTTCGGATGGTCGTTTGGCGGTCAATGCCCTGCTTGAACGAGCAACCGAAAGAGGTGTGGGCGTCCTGGCAATCACAGATCATGATACCACCGCAGCACTTGCCCCTGCGCGTGCCTATATCACTGATAAACAGTTACCTTTGTCGCTTATCTCTGGAGTTGAAATTTCGACTAAATGGGAGAGTTTTGAAATACATATTGTGGGTTTGCACATAGATGAAGCCAACAACTCACTAAAGACATTACTGACCAGTCAACAGCAGAAACGGCGCGAACGTGCCAAAGAAATTGGTGTACGGCTGGCCAAGCAAGGTTATGAAGGCATTTATGAACAGGCTCAACTGTTGGCTGAGGATGCTGAAATTACACGCGCGCATTTTGCCAAAGCGTTGGTAGACAGAGGAGTGGCAAAGAACATCCAGGGCGTGTTTAAAAAATTTCTGGGACGCAACAAAGTCGGCTATGTGCCGAGTAGTTGGTGCACCATGGGAGAGGCCATTGAGGCGATTCACAATGCCGGTGGTGTAAGTGTACTGGCTCACCCCGGGCGTTATCAGATGTCGAACAAGTGGCTCAGAAAGTTACTCAGCGAATTTAGCGCAGCCGGAGGCAAGGCAATGGAGGTAGCACAGCCGCAGCAGGCCCCGTCGGAACGGCAATTTCTGGGGCAACTGAGCCGTGAATTCAACTTACTGGCCAGTCAGGGATCTGACTTTCATTATCCAACAAACTGGTTGGATCTTGGAAAAAACCTATACTTACCAAAAGATTGCCAAGGTGTTTGGCAGTTCTGGGGCGCGACAGAGGAGTGACAGCGTGAGCCAATTTTTCCATATTCACCCTGATAACCCACAGGGTCGCCTGATCCGTCAGGCCGTCGATATTATTCAGCAAGGTGGGGTGATTGTATATCCAACTGATTCCGGTTATGCCATCGGGTGCAGTCTCGGCAATAAACAGGCAAAGGAGCGCATTGAGCGTATTCGCGGTATCGAGAAGCACCATAATTTTACCCTGATGTGTCGGGATTTATCTGAGCTTTCAACTTATGCCCGAGTCGATAACCAAATGTTCCGGATGATAAAAAACAATACGCCAGGCCCCTATACTTTTATACTTAAGGGCACTAAAGAGGTGCCAAGGCGCTTGCTCAATGAGAAGAAAAAAACCATCGGCATCCGGGTGACAGAACATCCAATCACGGCGGCATTATTGACGGAGCTGGGCGAACCTTTGATGTCGTGTTCTCTGATATTACCGGATGAGCAATTTACTGAGTCGGACCCGGATGATATTCGACAGCGTCTTGAGAAACATGTAGACCTCATCATTCACGGTGGATTTTTGATAGAGCAGGCGACGACAGTGATTGATATGTCTGACGATGAACTAGTGATCCTGCGTCGTGGCTGTGGTGATACCACTCCGTTTGAATAACTATGCGTGATCAGAGCGTACAGCAAAAGCTGCCACTGGCGTTTTTACACGGAGAAGCGGTGCTCGAAAAACCGGAGGATCTCTATATTCCTCCGGATGCGATGGAAGTCATACTTGAGACGTTTGAAGGCCCGCTTGACCTGCTGTTGTATCTCATCAAGCGGCATAAGCTGGATATCCTAGAGTTACCGATACTGAGCATCACGCAGCAGTACGTAAAGTATGTGGAGATGATGCAGGACATGCAGCTTGAGCTGGCCGGTGAATACCTGGTGATGGCGGCCCTTCTGGCACAGATAAAATCTCGCTTATTGTTACCAGTTCATGAAGAGCTGGAAGACGAGGAAGATCCCCGTGCAGAATTGGTCAGACGGCTTCAGGAATATGAGCAATTCAAAAAAGCGGCGGAGAATCTGGATCAGCTGCCTCGTGTAGATAGGGAGATTTTTGTCGCCCGTGCGCTGATGGAAGAAACAGAAGCGCCACAGGCACAACTTCCGGATATAGATATGGCTGAGCTGCTGCTGGCGCTGAGCGATGTGATGGCACGGGCAAAAACATTTGAACACCACCAGATCAGCGCCGAAGTATTATCGACTCGCGAGCGTATGGCGGCTATTTTGCAGTTTTTGTCGACGCATCCCGAGCCGGTTGAGTTTTCCCGCTTGTTTACCTTGTCAGAGGGGCGCAGTGGGGTGGTCGTTACATTTATCGCAATGCTTGAGTTATTGAAAGAGCAGTTGATCGACTGTGTGCAGGTTGCACCCGCAGTCGCACCGGCCAGCCTAATTTATTTGTCATTAAAGCTACAAGAGTGACGCCGGCTCTGTCATAATACGCGGCTTTAGACTAGCCTTATCCTACTTGCATGAAACGCCGTATCAGTGATGAACAATTGGTTGAACTGGTTGAAGCAGCCATATTCGTTGCCGATAAGCCTTTATCTCGAAAGCAGCTGAAAGAAACCGTTTTACTGGATATTAATGTATCGGATGCCCGCCTCAGGCAGGCACTGGCAACTTTGAGTGAGCACTATCAGACTCGGGGCGTCAAACTGGTTGAAGTTGGTACGGGCTATCGTTTTCAGGCTTGTGCCAGTTTAAGCCCCTGGCTTAGCAACCTGTGGCAGGAAAAAGCACCCAAATACTCCCGTGCGACGCTCGAAACGCTGGCACTGATCGCTTATCGCCAGCCTATAACAAGAGGCGAGATTGAGCAAGTGCGTGGCGTGACGGTGAGCTCCAACATCATCAAAAGCTTGCTGGAGCGGCAGTGGATAAAGGTGGTGGGGTATAAAGAAGTGCCAGGCAAACCGGCATTGTATGCAACAACCAGACAATTTTTAGACTACTTTTCGCTCAACGGGTTGGATATGCTCCCTGAGCTGCCACCCCAGCAGGGCGAGAAGCTAGATCAGATGTTAGATGATCCTTCTGTGAGAGAACCATCAGAATGAGTGAGAAGTTACAAAAAGTTTTAGCACGCGCCGGCGTTGGCTCGCGTCGTGAAATGGAAAAATACATCGAAAGCAACCGTGTCAGTGTTGACGGTAAGGTTGCTAAGCTGGGTGATCGCGTAGAAGAAAACGCCGTCATTCGCGTCGATGGTCATATCGTTAAAGTGGAGCAACAGGAAGAGCGGATCTGCCGTGTCCTGATGTACCATAAACCTGAGGGTGAGCTGTGTACGCGTAAAGATCCGGAAGGCCGCCGTACCGTGTTCGACCGCCTCCCGCGTATTGAAGGTGATCGCTGGATAGCTATCGGTCGACTGGATGTTAATACGTCAGGTCTGTTGCTATTCACTAATGATGGTGAACTGGCCAATCGCCTGATGCACCCTAAATATGAAGTAGAGCGGGAATATTCGGTACGGGTATTTGGTGATGTAACCAATGAGCACTTGCGCAACCTGAAAAAAGGGGTTGAACTGGAAGACGGTCCGGCGAAATTCCTGAAGCTGGTACCACGCGGTGGTGAAGGTCTGAACAAGTGGTTTAACGTCACTTTAACCGAAGGTCGTAACCGCGAAGTACGTCGTTTATGGCAGTCTCAGGAGCTTGAAGTTTCGCGTCTTATCCGGATCCGCTATGGTAAACTGGAGTTAGGAAAACGTCTGCCTCAGGGCGGCTGGGAAGAGCTGAAACTGGAAGATGTGAATTACCTTCGTAAATCGGTAAGCTTACGGCCCGAAACACAGACAAAGCTGTCAGTGATGCCAGAGAAGCGCAAAGATAAGCGTGCTAAGATCAATCGTATTCGTAAGGCGGTGAATAAGCACAACCAGCGTCTCAAGCAAAGTAAACGTCGATAAAAAAAGCCGCGTAAGCGGCTTTTTTATTGGTGATTACTTAGGCTGAGCATCCAGCGATTGACCATTTATCTCGGCCGAATCATCGGACATCAGATAAAGGTACGTCGGCATCAGATCTTCTGGTGTTTTCAGCTTATCTTTATCTTCACCCGGATAGGCCGATGCACGCATACTCGTGCGAGTAGCACCCGGGTTAATACAGTTAATGCGGATATTGGTTTTGCCAACTTCCGCGGCCCAGGTTTGCATCATGCCTTCGGTGGCGAATTTAGAAATGGCATACGCCCCCCAAAACTCACGACCCTGGCGGCCCACTCCGGAAGACGTAAAGATAATAGAAGCACTGGGAGCTTTACGCATCACGGGGAACAGATATTTAGTGAGCATCGCCTGAGCAGTGACGTTCACTTTCATAATATTTTCAAATGTGGACACACAAAAGTGCTCCAGCGGTCCCAATGCACCTAAAATAGAGGCGTTATTCAGTAACCCGTCAAGCTTGCCAAATTGTTGTTCGATAGTAGCGGCCAGGTCACGATAATGTTGTTTTGTGGCGCCTTTCAGGTCTAAAGGGACAATGGCTGGCTGTGGGTAACCAGCGGCGACGATCTCGTCATAGACACATTCCAGTTTGTTGGTGGTTTTACCCAACAAAATCACTGTCGCGCCATGTCTTGCATAGGTCAGTGCTGCAACCCGGCCAATGCCATCGCCTGCACCCGTGACCAAAATTACTTTGTTTTTTAAAGCATTCTCAGCTGCTTGATAAGTTTGCATTTTGAACCTCTGAGCTAAATTTTCAGCATATTTTACCACATACCACAGCCAAGTTATCGAATTTATTGTAAATATGGCTGGCGAAACGCTACACTTTGCGTTAACTTAAACTGGTCTAATGTCTTATTAAAAGCAGATTTACCTTTAAGTACCTTTTTGCAAAGGTTTTAACTAAATATTCTCTGATTGGTCAATTTATAAGCTAAACTAAGCGGTTAAGTTGAATTCAGGGCTAAGAATAATAATAAGATTATGTCGGAGCCAAATAAATGAAAAAAATGCTACTCTCACTCGCGGTTTCTGCAGCCTTAACTGGTTGTGGTGGCGGTGAAACCCTTGAAGATGTAAAACAAGAAAGCACAGCTGTAAAACCCAGCGCCTCGATTAAATTCGACCCTTCAAATGGGGTGATTTCAGTGCCAAATGACCTGTTGTTTAACGGTACTAAAGATGGCACGCTTAATATCCCAGGTGAGTTGAATGATGACGGTTCAGTCAAAGTTCAGCGTGCTCACTATGCCGACCCTTCACTGGCCCTAGGGGCATTGGATGGTTGGTCAACGCAAATGCCATTTGCAATCGATTTGACTGTACCCGCTGGGGTTGAAATCGATGCAGCCAGTGTGTCAACGCCTGGCGCGGTTAGAATTTTTGAAGTGGTGATGGGCGCCAGCCTGACAGATCAGGATTGCGCAACGGTGCCAGCAGGGATCGCCTGTAAAGGTGTTGCTGAGTTAACCAATGGCCCGACAGGTGATTTTATCGCTAAGTTAGGCGCTGACGGTAAAAGTATCAATGTCATTCCGATGAAGCCGCTAAAATCGGCCACGACTTATATTACAGTTTTGACAACAGGTCTGAAAGACAGTTCAGGCAGCGTTGCGCCCTCTTCAACCTATACCTTGCTTAAACAGGAAGCGCCTTTAGTAACGCCAGCGCAAAAAGGTCTGCAAGCGGTAGTGAAAAGCTATGAGAGTGCAGTCACCTCTCTTGGCACCGTAACCAGTGAGGAAATTATCTTCTCTGCGGCAATGACAACGCATTCTACCTTTGAAGTGATGGGGGCGGTGAAGCAGCTACTGGCTGCCTCTTTGACCACCGAGCAAAGACCGGTTTTGAGTGTAGGTCAACAGCCTGCTGATGGGTTGACGGTTGCTGACTTGCCGGGTATTCCTTTATCTGATGAAGTTCGTCCTTTGTTCCGCTCTGTAAGATACTTGCAAGGCAACATCGTTTTGCCACGTTACCTTGGCGAACCGCAAGCAAAAGAGGACGCCGCGCTGGCAGATACCTATTGGCAGGCACAATGTGATAATGCCGCAGCGGTTGCCGGCTATATTCAGGCAACGGGTGGTACACCTGAACTCAAAGAAGGCAACGACACCCTGTGTGATGCGCTCTCTGGTGGTCGTTTGAGAGACTTGGGTCTGGATCAGCACAAGTTTGTTAGCAAGTACAACCCAATTCCAAAATCTGCGGGTGCGAATAACATCCCGGTGCAGATCACTATGCCAGCAGATGAGACAAACCGCCCTGAAACGGGCTGGCCAGTCGTTATTATGCAACACGGTATTACCAGTAAAAAAGAAGATATGTTAGGTCTGACACTGGCATTAACCCAGGCAGGCTTTGCAACGGTTGCGATTGATCACCCACTGCATGGTGAGCGTGGTATCGATGTAGATGGCGACGGTGAAGACGATTTCAATGCGTCAACCAAGAGCGTACTACATTACATGAATCTGCAATCGTTATTAGTTGCGCGTGACAATCTGCGCCAGTCAACATCCGACCTGCTGGGTCTGCGTCTGGGTTTGAACTTTATCAATCAGGCAACGGCTGTCCCTTTGCTGTTCAACACGCAGGATGTAAGTTTTATCGGCCACTCTTTGGGCTCGGTTGTCGGACCAAGCTTTATTGCTTTGGCGAACACACCACTTGATGAACAGGTTGACGCCTTGTTTAACGTCAAAGCTGGCGCACTATCGAGCGGTGGTTCGGGTATTGCTAACTTTCTGGTGGAGTCAGCTTCATTTGGGCCTGTGGTGAAAAGCGCTGTACTGTCAGCCGCGACAGATCTGGCTGTATCCAAGCAGTTTAATGCTTATCTGGCAGACGGCGCAATTACAGACTGTGGCCAGTTCGCGACGGATGCAGGCGCATTTGCAAACTGTGCGTACACAACCTTCACGGCACAGTTAGAGGCAAATGGTGACACAGTTTCGCTTGGTGCGATCGATGCAACCGTGACACAGTTTGCCTATGCAGCACAAAGCGTGTTGGGCAGTGCCGACCCTATCAATTATGCTGGCGCCGTGAATGCGCTGGGTACGCCTATGTATATGGGTGTGGTTGTGGGTGGTGAGAACGGTAATAAAGAAGATCAGGTTATTCCGCCATCAACGCAAAGCAACCCGCTGTCTGGCAGCCTGCCAATGGCAGCACTGATGGGACTGACGCCGGTGAGTGAAACTCAGACCTCTACGGATGGTATACCTGGTCGCTATGTTGTTAGCTTTAGCCAGGGCCATCACAGCTCTCTACTGACCACCAGCTTCGATGCACGTTCTGGTGGCACAGCTGAAGGACATGCAGCCGCTACAATGGAAATCCAGAAGCAGCTGGCCACTTTCCTGGCATCAAAAGGCCTGATGCTGCCAATTACCAATGATGCTGTTATTGCAAAATAGTCGCAATTGAGAGATTATGAAAAAGCCGCTGTTTTAGCGGCTTTTTTTTACTTAAATTTCAGGAGTAGAAAGTTGGCATTTTTATACGAGTACGGATTATTTTTGGCCAAAGCCGTGACCTTGGTCGCTGCGCTTGGCGCGATCATTGCGATGATTGTTGCTGCTAGTCACAAGCCGAATGCGCAGTCCGGTGAAATAGAGCTGACCGATGTTTCTAAACGTCTGGATGAGACGAAGGAGCAGTTTCTGGCGCAGACATTGGACAAAAAAGCGCTTAAATCTCATCAAAAGAAGCTGAAAAAGGCGCAATCAGAACAAGCCGATGAGGCAAAAAAGCGAGTGTTTGTCGTAGAGTTTTGTGGCAGCATGGATGCCCATGAGGTGGAAAACCTCAGAGAAGAAGTGACGGCTATCCTGACGATTGCGGATGCTCAGCAGGATCAGGTCGTGGTAAATTTGGAAAGTGGGGGAGGGGTTGTGCATGGCTACGGGCTGGCGGCCTCGCAACTGCAACGTTTTAAAGATGCCGGACTGCCACTGACGGTGTGTGTTGATAAAATCGCAGCCAGTGGTGGATATATGATGGCCTGCGTAGCGGATAAAATAGTGGCTGCGCCGTTTGCCATTGTCGGCTCGATTGGGGTAATTGCGCAGATGCCAAACTTCAACAAACTGCTAAAAAAGAACGACATTGATTATGAACAAATTACCGCCGGTGAGTTTAAGCGTACGCTGACGCTGTTTGGTGAAAACACCGACAAAGGGCGCGAAAAGTTCCGTGAAGAAGTTGAACATACACATGGTTTGTTTAAGCGTTTTGTCAGTGATAATCGACCAGATATGGATATAGATAAAGTGGCAACGGGAGAGCACTGGCTGGCAACGCATGCCCATGAGTTTGCATTGGTCGATGAGCTTCGCACCAGTGATGACTTGCTGATAGAGTTAAATCAGGCTCATCAGCTTTATCGGGTTCGTTTCAAGCTGAAAAAATCGATGGCAGAAAAGTTGGGGATTGGTGTTAGCCTTAGCCTGGAAAAAGGCGCAATGCGCTTGTTTTCCAAGTGGCAAAAATCTACCTTCTAAGGCGCAGCTCATATATCTGGGCAGTGCGGCTTGCGTAGTGCCCAACCTGGCTAGCCAGCCTTTTCAGGCCTGAAAATACAGCGCGTTAATGTGACTGTGTCCGCCGTCACTTTGTGCCATTGTGCGGTTTGTATACTCAGCTCCACATAACCGGCAGTCACCAGGTTATCAAGCTTAAGAGTGCTCAGGTGATTTATCAATATTGTCATTGCCGGGTTATGGCCCACCACAGTAACATCAGAGCACTCATCTGGTAGCAGGTGCAAACAATCCATCAGATCCGTTGCATCAAAGGTATAAAGTGCCGGGATCACTTCAACAGCCTTGCTCACCTGACACTCTGCATGGAGAATATGTCCGGTATCCTGCGCCCGACGTGCCGGGCTGGTAAATATGTGTGTTAGTGGAAGCAACCCAAGTTGCGCGGCCAGTGCCAGTGTGCGACGCACACCTTTCGGCTTAAGTGGTCGGTCGATATCGTGCAGCTGAGTGTCCTGCCAGCTTGATTTCGCATGGCGAATAAGTCTGAGTGTTTTATTCATTGTCTACCTGGCTGCGCGTAAGTACCATATTATTGTAGCTTAAGGTGTAGCGAACAGCTGGTTTTCAAGTGTGTTGCCGTTAACTAGCTGCTTATATCGCCAGCCATGATGATGACATAACTCCAGCAAGGCAATATCCAGCGCCTTGTGACTGACATCATACTCAATGACAAGTTCATCGGGTTGAGATTGTTTGACATTTTTAACCCCACTGAGGTGTGCTATCTGCTCTTTCATCACGTCAGATAACTGTTGTACCTGAAGAGTCAGAAACGCCGTATCCGACTCATTCTGCGCATAGCGTTGATGACTGGAGAGCTTGCCTTGCTCTAGGTAGAGTACGGTGTCGCATAAGCGCTCCAGCTCACTCAAGTCATGCGAGCTCAGCATAAAGGTGATGTCTTTACTTAAATCGGCAATCAAAGAGCGGATTGCCTTTGCATTAATGGGGTCTAGCCCGGCCGTTGCCTCATCCAGCAGCACAATTTTGGGTTGTCCAATCAAAGCTTGTGCAATGCAAATGCGTTTTCTCATCCCATGTGACAACTCAGAGGCTTTGGCTTTGAGCTGGTCGCTGAGGTCGACTAGCTCAAGAACACGAGCTGTTTCCTGTTGCGCTTCGCGGCGATTTAACCCCCGAAGTTGGCCGTAAAAGGTCAGCTGTTTGCCCACAGAAAAACGCGGATCTAGCTGGGCATCCTGTGGCAAAGCACTGAGGATACTGAACAGTGAACTTTCGCCCGGTGTGTGACCAAAGACCCGAACATTGCCTGAATCAGCTCGCAAAAAGCCACACAAGATACTGAATAATGTGGTTTTTCCTGCCCCATTGGGACCGACCAGGGCAATGGTGCTGCCAGTATCTACGCGAAAGCTGACGTCATCCAGTGCGCGCTTCTGGGCAAATCGTTTAGTCAGGTTCAGGACCTCAATGGCGGTTGATGTCGTTGGACTCATAGGTCTTTCCTCTTGATTAGCCAGTTAGCGAGGCTCAAAAGTGCTACTGATTGCAGTATTGGTGTTGCGATTGACTGCCAATTAATGTTGTACCAAGGTGCTATGTGGCTGATGTGTACACCTGGCAGGGCATAATACAACCAATGTGCAAGCTCTATATAGCTTGCCAGATAGCCTATCAGCAGGTTACCAACAGTGAACAGCAAGCTGGCATAAATGATACTCAGGCGGGCTGAACTGGCGAGAAGGTTGAGTAATGCCATCAATGCAATAAAGGGCAAGGTAGTCAGAGCAAGTAGTACAATGACTGCGACCACCTTACCTAATCCGCTAAACAGCAAAGAAGTATCACGAGTCAGCATTAACAGCCAGGCAGCCAAAGCGGAGACCGATATCAATGCGAATAACACAAGTACTTGGCCGGAGAAACGCCCTAGTAAGATCTCACTGCGGCTGGCACGTAATGTCAGGAACCTGAGCGTCCCCCTTTTAGCGTCTTCGACTGTCTGATCGGCACTGACGAACAAGGTGAACAATGGGAAAGTGAATAGGGCGATGATCCAGTAGACCGATAACTCAGCCTCAGGCCAACGCACCAGCTGGTAGAGTCCAATAGACCCCGCGATTTGAATGGCAATATCGGAGAATTCAGGACTTCTGAGCACGGACACAGCGTGATAGATGGGGTAGCGTAAGATGATTAGCCAAACCATAGTAAAGGCTGCCAGGGCAAGCCAGCCTCGTTTAGTGGCAAACAAGCGCGTCAGTTCAAACTGACTTAGTAATATGATTCTTTTTAGTGACATAGTGCACTCCTTTTGCGCCTACCTTAACGCAAAAGTCAGAGCGGGGAAAAGCGGAGAATTGTTTCAGAGTGTGGCGAATAACAAAGGAGCCCGCAGGCTCCTTTGTTATAGGAGTTGATTACCAACCGCACTGGCGGTTTTTATTTTGCTCGTCCAGATAGCTCTGAAGTGGGGCAAAGTAATCCAGAATAGCGGTGGCATCCATTTGCTGGCTGCCTGTAACGCTTTCCAGTGCTTCTTGCCATGGGCGGCTGCTACCCATTTCTAGCATGGCATTTAAGCGCTCACCGGCTTCTTTTGAATTGTACACAGAGCAGCGGTGAATGGCTTCTTTATTACCTGAGATTTCACACAGGGCTTTGTGGAATTCAAATTGTAGAATATGCGCCAGGAAGTAACGCGTATAAGGAACATTGCCTGGCACATGGTATTTTGCACCTGGGTCAAAGTCATTTTCAGTACGTGTAACAGGCGCCTGAAGGCCCTGATACTTCTCGCGTAATTCCCACCAGGCTTTGTTGTATTCAGCCGGGCTTATCTCGCCGGAATATACTTTCCAGCGCCATTGGTCAACTAACAGACCAAAAGGAATGAAGGCAATTTTGTCCAGTGCCATTTTCATCAGCAGGCCAATGTCTTTTGACTCGTCAGGCACCTGATCTAGCAAGCCAATCTCTTTGAGGTAACCAGGCGTTACCGACAGCGCTATGGTGTCACCGATTGCTTCGTGGAAACCATCGTTGGCACTTTCCTGATAATACAGCGGTAGCTTGTTGTAGGCACGCTGATAGAAGTTGTGGCCTAACTCGTGGTGAATGACTGAGAACTCTTCACCGGTGCGCTGTATACACATTTTGATGCGAAGGTCGTCTTTGTTATCCAGGTTCCACGCTGATGCATGACACTGTACGTCACGGTCCTGTGGCTTAGTGAAGAGTGAGCGAGTCCAGAATGTTTCTGGCAGTGGTTCAAAGCCCATTGAAGTGAAGAACTTCTCGGCGCCTTTGACCATTTTGATTTCGTCGTAGTTATGCTTTTCAAGTAACTCGGTCACGTTATAGCCCGGATCAGCATTTTCCGGCGCAACCAGGTCGTAGATGTTGCCCCATTGCTGTGCCCACATATTACCTAACAGATGCGCCGGTATTGGCTGATCCTGTGGTACTTTATCTTCGCCATATTTTTCGCCCAGTTTGGCACGAACGTGACAGTGGAGTGAGTCATATAAAGGCTTTACCTGGCCCCAGATGCGGTCAAGTTCTTTTGCAAAGTCATCGGCAGGCATGTCGTATTTACTGCGCCACATCGCACCAGTGTCACGATACCCCAGTTCTTGTGAACCTTCATTTGCTAAAGAAACCAGATCTTTATACAAAGGACGCATCTGTGGGGAAACCTGACGCCAGCCTTGCCATATATCTAGCAGCTCTTCATAGTCTCGGCTGTTGGCCATCTTGGCTGTCATTTCACCCAGGCTCATGCAGTTGCCGTCTTTGCAGTACTTACCTTTGCCGTACATGCCATCCAGTTCGGCTGATAGCTTAGCCAGTTCCGCTGTTTTTTCGGCGTCTTTTGGCGCAGGCAACGTCAGGTTTAACTTTAGCTTATCCAATTTACGGCGATTGTCGTAACTGAGTTCCAGTTCATCAAACTTGGCTGCTTCATTTGCCAATGCGACTACTTTTTCAGTGTATTCCTGGCTAACGTCAGCGGCCAGTGAAGCCGTGTCTTCTGTAATGAAGTTGGCATAAATCCAGGCTGAACGTGCACTGCGATAACTGAGGTCTTGCAGTTCTTTTTCTGCTTTGGTTAGAAATGCTTCAGCGTCTTTTTCAGTCAGGGTTGACGTGTTGGTAGAGTTACATCCACTCAGAGAGAGTGCCCCGGCAACCACCAGGGCGCCCAGGCTGAGTTTGAATTGTAGTGCCATCATTGTTCCAATTATCGTTATTAGAAACTCGATCATACCAGCGTCGAATGGCTGCGACAATTCGCGTCGCACGAGCAGGGCAAAAATATTGAGATAAGTGACATTTGTTCCATACTTAAAGCGCCATCAACCGGGAGGTGCCGATATTATGTGGTTACTGATACTGCTCATTATTGCTGTGTGTTTGATTTTCTACGTAAAGGAAGTCAGGCTAAAAATTGTTTCAAGTCCGGCTTTGGCTTATTTTAAACGCGCTTTACCCCAGTTGTCTCAGACTGAACGTGAAGCCATGGAAGCCGGTGATACCTGGTGGGATGCCAGCTTATTTAGCGGGCAGCCGAATTGGTCACAGTGGTTGCAAACGGGTAAGCCTGCACTGAGCGAGCGGGAAATCGATTTTATTGAGCATGAGCTGGCTGAGCTGATGACGATGCTGGATGAAAGCCAGATTTGCGCGACTGGCGACTTGCCGCCTGAGGTATGGCAGTATCTGAAAGAAAAGGGGTTTTTTGCCTTTATTATTCCTGAGAAATTTGGTGGCAGAGCCTTCAGTGCGCAGGCAAACTCCGCCATCGTGGCGCAAATAGCTACTCGCAGCTTGTCGACAGCAGTGACCGTGATGGTACCTAACAGCCTTGGCCCGGCCGAGCTGTTGCTTCACTTTGGCACACCACAACAGCAACAAATCTGGTTGCCCAAGCTGGCTGATGGCTCTGCGCTGCCTTGTTTCGCATTAACTTCTTTAGAAGCGGGCTCGGATGCCGGTGGTATTACCGACTTTGCTGTTGTGTGTAAACAAGAGTTTGAGGGGGAATTGACTTTGGGACTGAAAGTTACCTGGCAAAAGCGTTATATCACTCTGGCGCCGGTGGCCTCGGTGCTGGGGCTTGCCTTCAAAGTGTATGACCCCGATCAGTTGCTATCCGATACAACGGAATTAGGCATTACCTGTGCCTTGATCCCCACTGACCATGATGGAGTTGAAGTCGGTCCGAGGCATGACCCTATGGGGCTGGCATTTATGAACGGTACGACTCAAGGGCAGGGGGTTTTTATTCCAATGGACTGGGTAATTGGCGATGTCGGCGGAATTGGTAAAGGCTGGCGTATGCTGGTCTCTTGTCTGAGTGCTGGACGCGGTATCTCTTTGCCTGCCTTAAGTGCCGGTACGGCACAATTAAGTGCCAGGTCAGCAACGGCTTATTGCTGCGTCAGACGGCAGTTTAAGCAGCCTTTATGGCGCTTTGAAGGCGTTCAGGCCGTGTTGGCCAGGGTAGCAGGGCTGAGTTACAGTATAGAGGCGACAAGGCAAAATACCGCCCTGGCCATCGATCTCAATAAGAGCCCAGCAGTGATCACGGCAATTGCCAAATACCACCTTACGGAGATGGCTCGGATCACCATTAATGATGCGATGGATTTACATGGCGGAAAAGCTATCCAGCGTGGTCCACTGAATTATCTCGCACTCCATTATCAGGGGATGCCCATTAGCATTACGGTGGAGGGAGCAAATATTCTCACGCGTAATCTGATGATTTTCGGCCAGGGAGCGACACGCTGTCATCCCTACATATTAAAGGAAATGGCAGCTGCCCAGGAGCAAGACGCGGATTTAGCTCTGCAACAGTTTGATAAGGTATTCATTCAACATCTGGCCCACAGTTGTAAAACCTTTCTCAAAGCCACATTTAGCGGGCTAACCTGCGATGTTTTTTCATCTTCGCCTGTTGCGGGTGAGGTGGCTCGCTATTATAAAATCCTAACCAGATACAGCCAGATATTAGCCGTATTAAGCGACCTGGCGATGCTGATACTCGGAGGGAAACTTAAGCTTCAGGAAATGCGCTCAGCCAGATTAGGTGACATGTTAAGCCAGCTTTATCTGGCATCATGTGTTTTGAAAAAGTATGAGGATGATGGTCGCCAGTGTAGCGACCTACCATTGCTACACTATGCCATGGGGTTTCATCTCAATGCGTTTGAGCAGGCATATGCCGGATTTATTGATAACTTTGCACCTGCCGGATTGAAAACCATCGTAAAACGCTGGTTTATGCCTTTTGGTCCTGAGACGGGCGGGCCGTTGGATCGGCTGATTACGGAACTATGTCACAGTCTGTATCGCAATAAACTGACGCTGGCACGTGTGAGTAATTTATGCGAGATCTCAGGTCATACTGGTTTGGAGGTGTTAGAGCAGGCATTTCAGTTGTATCTTAAATGCGAGCAAGGGCTGCATAAGTTTGAGCGCTGGCAAAAAGCCCATCAGATCAAATTGCTGGTATTAAACACTGATGAGCAATTAGCGATGGCGGTTGCTGAATGTATTCTTGATGAAGAGGAACGAGAGTTGCTCACTGAATGGTTCCGTTCGAGCCGTGCAGCTCTGAGTGTGGATGAAAGCGTCTGATCACAGCTGAAACCAAGTATTTGAGCTGATAGTGTGGGTCAGCTGTGCTGACTCACACCAGCCAGGAGGCGATGACTTGAAATCGCACTTTGGTTAAATATAAGTTTATCGAGCAAAAGGGTCGGCGTTAATTTTGTCCACATACCACTCGCCTTTGCGCCTGATAAGCTGAACACTTCGCATATCATCGACCTGCTCTCCATGCAGCATACCGGTAAAGATCAAGTTGATCCGGGCTTCGTTACCGTATTGCTCTCTTAAGCTCTGGTTTGTCATGTCCACTTCAATGGTTACCTGATCATACTGCATGTTAACCAGGTTTCTGGCGAATTGAGATGGCGTGCCGTAAGAGCGCATAATTCTGCCCATGCGCGGTGTGGAGCGGCTAAGTGCCAGCTCCATGTCTTTCTTATTATAAAGTGCGTCAAAAAACACTGTCGCTGCATATCCTGGAGTATTTTTGTCCCCACGCGCTGCATCATCATCACCACAACCAGATAGCATCAATAGGATTACAGTTGAAAAAGTAAGTAGTAATTTCATATTAGTATTAATTCAGGGGGTTATGACTTTAGTTTGTCTTCTAATCGGGCTTTTGTAAAGTATAGGCTGGTAAAATACGGGGTATATAACGAGGAATCACGACTGATGAGGCGACAGGTCGCAAACAGTTGCAGCGTCTTACTGCAACTGTTTGAAAGTTAACTTATTCAATATCGCATTTTAGAGTACCGCTACCATTGCGGTAACAAATCTCTCTGGTATATATTAATAAGTCTTGTGGCAGTATGTCTTCGAGCAATTTGGTTTGCGTGTCACCGTCATAACATTTTATGTCTTTGTTACTTACCAGGCAGGTGAGAGCGCCATTTGCCAGCACTTTATGCACTGTTGCATTTGCCTCCAGTAGTTCTGTCAGCTCAGTGCCTCGACTGCCCCAGCATTGCCAGCTGGCATCATTCAACTGAGCACATACATTGGTTGCGTCGACGGCGTTAAGTTTTGTCACCAGCAATTGTGCAGGTACGTTTTTCACTGGATTATCACCCTTGGCATTACAAACCACAGTACCATAATTGCCAAGTAAGCAGGCATAGTCGCCCCGGGTGATCACTTGTTTGAGTTCGGCAGGTGCGGTCAGATCAAGTGGCTGACCAAAGCCGCCTTCACGGCAAGATTCAAATTGACCATCCGTCACCTTACAAACATAGTCATCACCTCGGAAGGTGTGGCTGCTCTCATATCTCAGTTTGACTTCGCTGTGATCGGTCTGGTCAAACTCATCTGTGGCGTGAAATTCAAGTGTCACGTAGCGCTCAAAGTCACCATTATACTTGATAGATGCACTGGTATCCGATACCTGTTTAATGGTTACGTCGTCGCTGGTGCTTTCGGCCTGCCAGTGACTCGGCAAATCCTTCTTGTCATTCAGATGGAAAACTTGGCCAAAGACTTGTGCTTCACTGCCCATTATATAGGTCTCGGTTACGCCAGCGTAGGGGACGACCAGGGCTTGATGAGCTGTTCCCATAATCAAACTTTCGCGCACAACATCACCGGCTTTAGCCGTGATCTTGATTGCAGTGAGACCTTTGCGAGAAATTGTTCTCTTGTGTAGGTTCAGCGTTAAATGATGGCCTTCGAGGGTCCATTCAAGACTATCGTAAGGCTCATAATCAGTGCTTGAAACTGTCACTTCTTCGATATCAAGGTCACCACGAAATTCCAGCCCTAAAGTGGTGGGGTAATCCGGATAAACCGAAAATTCCCCTGGATCTTTTACCTCCAACAGATCTTTGGCTACTGACTTGCTTACATAGCTGAAATTAGCAAAAGCCGATTTCTCAGCACCATTTTTGAGCTTTACTTTGTACTCCACCAATGGAGAAGTCTGGTATGTGTCTTCATCAGGAATAGTGATCACCAGTTTCTCGTTCGACTTCTGGAGTAACTCTTCATTAAAGTCGTGAACCAGCCATGAAGCGCTTTCGACATCTTCGAAATTTGTCAGATTTGACGTCACGGTGATCGTCTGTCCAGGCACCGCATAAAGTCGGTCTAAAGAGAGTTCAATGGCATTGAGGTCGGTTACATTCTGCACCACAACGGATGTTTCCGCCGTTTTTTGGATATTGCCTTGCATCGTTACGGTGAGCAGAAGCTTAAAGGTTTGGGTCTCACTGAGCTCAGGGGCCTTAAAGGTATAAAAAGACTTTCCCTGCGTCTGCTGTGCAGGAGCTGGCGTACCTTGCCACTGCCAATCATAGCTGATGATCTCATTGGTACGAATAATGTCAGGTTGGATGGTCTGGGTACTTTTTTCATTGATAACAAACTGCTCAGGCAGGCTGACACTGAGCGATGGCTCAGATTCCGGTGCTAAAGTCGCTTTGATTGTTCTCGTGACGACTTCGTCATTGGTGGTGATTTCAAATATAATATCAAAGAGTTGGGTTTGCGTGACCTCAGGTAATTTTACACTGAACGTACTTTGTCCTGCGCGCGTGTCATGACTCGACTGGGTATTCGTATTGGTCAGTTCAAAGCCGTCGGTACGCCAGTCAATTTTCTCTATCTTTGATGTCATCGCAAAGGTGGCGGTAATGGATGCATGTCCCCCACCTGCCAGTGTCAGGGCGTCGACAAGCTCAATGTGGCCGGCAGTGGACTTGGGCATCACGGTTACCTGCCAGGTTTTACTTGCCTGATTGTTGTGACTGTCCGTTACAGTGTAGGTCAGTGTAACTTGTGTCTGTTTGTCGACGTCCGGAAAAATCACATGATGTGCATTACCCGTTGCTTCGAGAAACTGAACTCCTGGCAGGGAGCTGGTCCATTTACCTGTCACCGAATCATTTTCTGGGTCTGATACTGTGGTAGTCAGAGACAACACATCTCCGGCGTTAACCAAAGAGTTGCCTTCCAGGCTGATGTTGGGTGCCTGATTTACGACTGGTTGAGTACTGTCCGTTGACGGTGGTTTATTTTCATTATTAGAAGAACCGCCGCAGGCAGCGAGGATCCCAAAAGTAGATAGCAGCAAATAATTTCGCATTATTCATTCCTTTTATTGCGTTTTCACTTCAAAAGAAGAGTACAACAGAAAGGCTCGATTTTGGAAACGTTTATTTGTGAGATTGTGTATTCATAACAATCAACAAGATTAAACAACCGGTGGCTAACAAAGGCCCAAATAAAAGCCCGGAGCAATGCCGGGCTTAGTTGGTTGGGTAGAACTATGAATAAAAATTGTTAGCTTTGTTGCAATGGTTCTGGATCAGGGTCTGACTTCTTAATGCGTTTTACAATGCGTTTAAGATCTTCCAGTGCCACGTATTGGCAAGGGATTAAGATCAGCGTGATCACGGTCGCAAATAGCACACCAAAAGCCAGTGACACGGCCATAGGAATGACAATTTGTGCCTGCAGGCTGGTTTCCAGCAGAATGGGTACCAGGCCGATAAAGGTCGTCAGTGAGGTCAACAGAATAGCTCGGAAGCGTTTGCAGCCAGCTTCCACAACGGCTTCTTTAATGCTCATGCCTTGTTCACGCGCTTTGTTGACAAAATCTACCATAACCAGCGAGTCATTGACGACCACGCCTGCGACGGCAATGATGCCAAAGAATGACAGGCTGCTCATAGTCATGCCCAGGACCATGTGACCAAACACGGCGCCTACTACACCAAATGGGATCACGGACATGATCAGTATTGGCTGAGAGTATGAACGCAATGGGATCGCCAGTAGTGCAAAGATAATCATCAAAGACAAAGCAAAGTCACGAATTTGTTCAGCTACGCTGTCCATTTCTTCCTGAATACGACCAGCAACACTGCTGCTTACGCCAGGGTAGCTTTGTAGCAAAGAAGGCAAGTATTCATCGCGGATCTCTTCGGCAATTTTAAACGGTTCAGCTTGATCTGTGTCTACAGAGGCCCACACATTGATAGTCCGCTTGGCGTTTTCACGGCGGATGCGATTAACCCCTTCGACCAGGTTAATATCGGCGATTTCTCCGAGCGGAACTTCTGCTCCACTGGACGTGATGATCCGAACTGCCTGAATGTCACTGATGGTATTGCGCTGCTCTTGTGGATAGCGGATCATCACTTTGATCTCTTCGCCGCGGCGCAGGATCCGCTGTGCTTCCAGGCCATAGTAGCTAAAGTTGACCTGAGAAGCGACATCGGCCAGGGTCAGGCCCATGCTGTATGCCAGAGGTTTAAGCTCTAGCTGTACTTCTTCGGTGCTGGATTGCATGGAATCATTGACATCGCCCACACCGGCAATGGTACGCAGCTTTTCTTTGAGTTTGCCTGCGACCTCTTGCAGTACTTTTTTATCTTTGCCCTCAAGGCGGAAGCTAATATCACCATCATCCCGGCCGCCATTCATGATGCTGTCCTGAATATTCAAGGATTTTACGCCAGGCAGGGGCGGCATGTTTTCCCGCCATAGTGCACTCAATGCAAAGGTGTCTATCGGGCGCTTATGGGGTTCAACCAGAATGGCCATGATTGACGCTGTGGTTCTGCCTCGTAAATTGACGGACAAGTCTTTGATCATCTTTGTGCCATATTGCGCTTCAATTTGCTTTTCAACATCCAGAATAACCTGCTCAACTTTTTTAGCTGTAGCCAGAGTTGCAGACTCGGAAGATGACAAGTTCATATCTATGGTGATGCGCGGGAAATCATGAGGGATTTTTGGATTTGCCACAAACTTGACCAGACCTCCGGCAAACATACCGGCGCTGATTATGATAATAGACAGGAAGCCTACGATTACAGTGTAACGATAGTGAATGCAGCGCTCAATAAAGGGGCGATACAGATTCTCAATAAAGTTCTTCAGCGCGCCATCAATTAGCGCTCGGGCACGGTGTAGTGGGTTTTTAGGGTTATCCGGGCGGTCTTTCATTGCTGCAAGGTGGGCAGGCAGGATCAGCTTAGATTCGACCAAAGAGAATAGCAGGCACAGGATAATGACCCCACCAATGGCTTTGGAGAATGCGGCGGCAGGACCGGTTGCAAACGTTTGAGGCAAAAACGCGGCCACAGTGGTGAGCACTCCAAAGGTGGCCGGAATGGCAACACGCTTCACCCCGCGTACAACGTTGTCCAGGCTGTGACCGTGTTTTTCTATTTCCGCGTGGGCGGATTCGCCAACCACTATGGCATCGTCGACCACAATGCCGAGCACCAGAATAAACGCAAACAGAGAGGCCAGATTAATGGTGACATCCAGCATGCCCATCGGCATAAACAAGAAAGCGCCAAGAAACGAAACTGGCAGACCCATCATGACCCAAAAAGCCAAACGCACTCGTAAGAACAACGCCAGCATCAGCATCACCAGAACGCCACCCCAGGCCATGTTTTCTATCATCATGTTTAGACGGCCTTCAAGGTAATAGGTCAGATCAATAAAGGGCTCAAGTTCGACACCCTGAGGCAGCCGCGTTGCTTTCTCAGCTAGGTAAGTTTTCATCACTTGGGCGACTTTAGTAATGTCCTGGTCTTTGGATGCGCGTACTTCGAATACCAGGGAGTTACGGCCGTTGTAGCGAGAGTACAACAGGCCTTCTTCAAATCCATCGGTGATGGTCGCAACATCGCGCAGTTTAATTTGAGCACCATCGGCCAGTGTTAACAGGGGAAGCTGCTCAAACTCATGGCCCCGATAGGCTTGGTTTTCGACCCGCATTGAGATATAACCATTATCTGAGCGGATCTGGCCTGCCGACATATTGGCAGAGAAATTTTTAACTGCTTCTGATATATCTCTGAATGTCAGGCCATATTCGCGCAGCCTGTCAGGGCTTATCTCAATACTGATCTCGTAATTCAGGCCGCCGTTGAAGTCCACCAGATTGACGCCGGGCAGGGCGAGCATCTCATCGTGTATCTCGTTACCCAGTTGCTTGAGCTGGTGGAAGTTCATGTCGCCGTTGAGTGACAGCCACATGACTTCCTGCTCAAACTTATCGCGGCGGACGATCGGGCGCTCCATACCAGCCGGGAAGGTTGAAATGGAGTCAACCTGCATTTTGACTTCGTCCAGCACTTCCTGTGGGTCGTACTTTTCTTCCACTTCAATCCAGGTTTGAGAGAAGCCGCGGTTGGAGTAGGTGATCAGACGTTTGATCCCTTCCAGTCCTTCCATCGACTCTTCCACTTTAATCGTGATCCCTTCTTCGACCTCCTGCGGCGCAGCGCCAGGATATACCGCCTGGACGCTCAGCCAGTTGTTCTCAAACTGTGGAAACATTTGTTTGCGAATGGTAAAGGCGCTAAGCAAACCGCCCACCAGAATAAAAATCATCAGCAGATTGGCCGCAACCGGGTTGCGGGCAAACCAGGCGATTAAGCCTTTTTCACGTGTGCCATCCATAGGTTACTCCTCCTTCAAAGCCAGCTGGGTGTCTGTGGCCAGTGCAGGCGCACTATCCAGCCGTAACTGCATACCTTGTGTTGGATATTCCAGGGCAGAAGTAATGAGCTGCTGCCCATCAATCAGACCCTCTGTTGCCACTGCATATCCGTCTACTTCGCGGATCACGGTGACAGGCTTAAAGGTTAGTTTTTGATTTTGGTCGAGCAGTGCGACCTGACCGTCGCGGATCAGGTGGCGAGGAATACGCATTGCATTGCTAACAGAGATACCTTCGATTTGCGCAGTCAGATACGTACCAAAGCGCAAGGGCTGCGTTTGATCCGCATAAGGTGTATCGACCTGAGCAACCAGGTAGGTCATACGGCTTTTGTTGTCGACAATTCCTTCACTACGCACAATCTTGCCCTGCCAGGTCACCGCTTGTCCTGCAACCTTGGCTGATAAAGATACACTGGCTTGCAGGCCGTTGTTACGCAAATATCTGAGTTCGTGGTCCGCAACGGGCAGGCGGATCTCGGCAACCGACGTTGCGTTGATCACACCCAGCGTACTGCCCGGGTTTACGACACTGCTGAGACTTAACGAGCGGCTGGTGATGATAGCGTCGTAGGGGGCCTTGATATAGGTGCGTTCCAGATTACGTTTGGCACGCTTTACGCTGGCTTGTGCGGCTTTGAAGCGCGCCAGTTTTTCCGCAAGCTGAGGCTTGCGCAAATAAAGTTCAGAGGGAATGGTCGATTGGGCATTGTCTTTGATGCGTTGCCATTCGGTCTTTGCAACATGGGCCTGTGCCTGTTCAATTTCCAGTGCAGAATGTGCCTGAGCCAGGCTGGCTTCGGCTTCAATTAATGCCGCTTCATAATCATTGGGGTCAATCCGGGCCAGGGTTTCGCCCTGACGAACAAATCCACCTTTAACAAACTTATCTGACAGCGCGATCAACTGGCCGCTGACCTGGGCGACCAATTCAGTGCTGTACTTAGGGGTGACGAGCCCGTAAGAATCGACCATAAGTTGCATAGGGGCCATATCTATCGGCTGAACTTCAACCAAGGGATGAATGACTTTTTCAGGTTTTTCTTCGGGCGGTTGCTTCATTGCCGAAAATGCAAAAGCGGTGGCCAGGCCACCGAGTAGCACCGCAACGGGTAATAGAATTTGTTTTTTACTAGCCACAAGTTATTCCTTCCATCAATAACGGTTGAATCAATTTCTCTAACCTGGTTAAGGATACGCGAACAGATGTGTCTAGGTGTTTTAATCATTTCAAATTATGTAACAAGGCATTGCAATGATGTCTGAATGCTTACTTCTATACCCGGAGTCTAGTGTTTTCAAAAGCGGAATGACGTATACTGCTCCGCTTTATTTACTTAAACCAAATTATGAAGGGTTAGATGGAGTGTCGTTTAGGCTGCGGTGCATGCTGTATAGCACCAAGTATCAGTTCGTCAATTCCGGGAATGCCTCAGGGAAAGCCCGCGGGGGAGCGCTGTGTTCAGCTGGATGACGACAATCTGTGTAAATTGTTTGGAGATCCCCGCCGGCCCAAAGTATGTGGTGACTTTGTGCCCTGCGAGGATGTGTGCGGTACAGACAATGAACATGCCATGTGGTTGATCACTGAGCTTGAGCACTGTACTTAGTCGGCAACTCAGTAGCCAATAACCCAGCTGCTTTTTCTTCTTCTCGTAACGTTAGAACTTCAAACCCGGTTGGAGTGACCAGGATAGTATGTTCCGCCTGAGCGGATAGAGCGCGATCCCGGGTAACCACTGTCCAGCCATCTTTGAGTGTTTTAACCCTGTGACTGCCCCGATTGAGCATAGGTTCGATGGTAAAGGTCATGCCTGGTTCAAGTTTTAGCCCAGTCCCCGGACGACCGAAATGTAATACCTCGGGTGCTTCATGCATTTGGGTGCCAATGCCGTGGCCACAATACTCCCTGACAACGCTGAGCCCCTTTAACCGGGCAAAATCACCAATAGCATGGCCAATATCTCCCAGTGTTGCGCCGGGCTTGACCTGCTCAATCCCACGCCACAATGCGGTGATGGTGTCATCAACCAGTGAACGGGCGGTAGCATTGGCTTGAGGCATAATGTACATTTTACTTGAATCAGCAATATAACCCTGATGCTTCAGGGTGATATCAATATTCAGAATATCCTCTTTAGCGATAACCTGCCTGGCACTGGGCATACCATGGCAAACGACTTCATTGACGGATGTGTTGATGGAGTACGGATATCCATACTGGCCTTTGCTGGCGGGAATGGCACCCAGTACTTCCACAATATAATGCTCAACAAACTCATCCAGTTGTAATGTGGTTACACCAGGTTTTACGTGCTCATCAAGAGCCTTAAAAACCTGGGCAAGCAGTGCGCCAGAGTCCTGCATAAGCGCAATAGCCGCTTTATTTTTCAATGTGACCTGAGTCAATGGAGTCACTCCTTGTGTGATTAAGTTGTTGTCTGATCAATTGAGCAAAGGTCATATCTGGATTCAGCTCAGCCAGCCGGCCCATCTTGATCCAAAATTCAGCCTGTGCATTGATAGAGCGCGACATAACCTGGCTTGCCTGTCGTAGCTCTTCGTGTAATTCCTCAGAGATTTTAACTATGCCCATGAATATGCGTCATATATATATTTCGTATATGAATCATATATTGATATGCAAAGATGATCAACACTGTGAATTTAAGGAGGCGTATTGTGGCTTAAGAGAGCAGGGCGCGGAATGCTGCAGTAATACCAACTTTACTTAATTAAGCAAATTGGTATAACCTCGTCAGTAACTGTATGTAAGCTATCTAGGGCAGATAAAAAACGCCCGACTCGGTGAGAGTCGGGCTTAGGGAAAGGCTCAAATTTGGGAGCCGTGCGCTAACTTAAAAACACCTTCTAATTACAAGGGAGAAGTAGAAAGTCATTTAAGTGTAGCTAAGGCTTCATAAAATTTACAAACATTTGAAATAATAATTATTCATTTTAAAACAGTTACTTACCTTTATATGAATGAATCGTCTTAAAATTATCAAAACCTTTTATTCAGGTTATACCCAAGTTATCAACTGACCATTCAGGACTAAGTCGCGTGGTAGTTTGTTTTTGATTTTGGCTTTCTGCCACTTGCCAAGGCCGACCGGTGCGCCACATAGCGTAAGTATAACCTCACCTTGTGCAGGACCAGGGGAGTCTAGACGAATATCCTGTCCCTGAAAGTAAGCTTTTGCCTGAGTGGGATCCAGTGCAAAGACATTGTTTGTGGCCAGCTGGCCCAGGCAGGTAGCAAATTCATGTTCAAGTTTGACACCATTTTTGTGTGTGGTCGCGACTTTGATACCAATGCGAGAGTATTTAATTTTTTCCTGTAACGTATCCATGTTTTGCGGGAAGAGCCACAACTCCTTATCCCGGCTCATCAGTTGACCAGGCAGTGATGCTACCCCAAATTGTTGACGGATACTGGTCTCAAACGTTTGTAATTCTTTTTTGGAGCAGGGAGAAAATGGGAATTGTCCTTTCTTAGTCTTTTGTTGCGGGTTTTGAGCGCGACCGGTTTTTTTGAACTTGGCGATGAAAAAGCCTTCGCTGTCGTAGATTTGTGGCCAGACATGCAGGTAGCCTTGGTCTGTCACGGCTCTATCTGCCTCGGGGAACAGATCGTGGAGTGAAATGATCTCGACATCTCCCGGGAAGGCGTCGAGCAGATGATCGCAGATCTGTTGGTTTTCCAGTGGGGTCAGGGTACAGGTAGAGTATACCAAAGTGCCGCCGGGTTTGAGGGCCATAAAAGCACTGTGGATCAGCGTTTTTTGCACTTCTGCAATGTCCTGATTGGATGCCAGCGACCAGTTTTTGAGTGCGTCAGGGTCTTTACGGACTGTCCCTTCGCCAGAACAAGGGGCATCCAGTAAGATATGGTCAAAGCTCTCATACATATAATCGCCGAATACCTGACCATCAAAATGAGAAAGGGCACAGTTGGCAACGCCCATGCGCTTGAGGTTAGCGGCCAGTGTCTTTAATCGGGAAGAGGATAGCTCGTTGGCAACCAGGATGCCCTGATTCTCCATTAAAGCGGCCAGCTGAGACGTTTTTGAGCCTGGCGCAGCGGCCATATCCAGCACCCGATCTCCCGGGTTTAGCGAAGTAGCCAGCGCAATGGGAGGCAGCATGGAGCTGGCTTCCTGCACATAGATACAACCGCTCAGGTGCAGCGCCGTGTTACCAATAGGCAACGTGGCTTCTTCGTCGGCCGGCCGGCTTAACCAGTAGCCTTGCGCGCACCAGGGGATCGGCTCAATTTGCCAGTTCAGTTTCGCTGCCTCGCGTTCAAACGCTTGTTGCGACATCTTAAGAGTATTGACGCGCACTGCGCGTCTCAGGCCCTTGCGGCAGCTGGCAATAAAATCGTCCATCGTCAGGTGCGCCGGAATGTAGCTGGCGACATCGGCAATGAACTCATCGGGAATATAAGTTTTGTTGTCCAAAGTCATTATCTCTTGCTTTTTATGTGGCTAGTTTACCACTAATTGACATCGCTCGGGGATAGACTCTCCCCGACAGGCTATATTCCTTTTAGCAAGATGGTACTTGCTTATTTTATCTTGAATATACGAAAAAACATATATAACATATTTCACATATTTGAATCAGTGGTGGCGGGGTCATCCTGAGTGCAGTCAGAACAGACTGGTGTAATTAAAATAAGGTAACTCATATGACAATCAAAGTAGGTATCAATGGATTCGGGCGCATGGGCAGGCTGACCATGCGGGCATTGTGGCAAACGGCAGACATAGAAATTGTACAAATCAACGATCCGGGCGGTGATGCATATACACTGGCCCATCTGATGAACTTTGATTCAGTGCATGGAAAGTGGGAATGGGAAGCCGAAGCCAGCGATGAAAAGACGATGGTGATTGCGGACAAACGTGTTGTGGTGACGCAACAAACACGCACCGAGGCGATAGACTGGTCGGGCTGCGATTTGATAGTGGAAGCCAGTGGCAAACTAAAAAGTAAGGACAAGCTGGCGGGTTACTTTGAGCAGGGTGTCAAACAGGTGGTGGTCACTGCACCGGTGAAAGAAGAAGGGGTATTGAATGTTGTAATGGGCGTAAACCAGCAGCTATTTGAAGCTGAATCTCACCCAATTGTGACAGCCGCCTCGTGTACAACGAATTGTCTGGCACCGGTTGTCAAAGTACTGCAGGACAACATTGGTATCAAGCATGGGTCGATGACCACAATTCATGACATCACCAACACGCAGACTATCATTGATGCGCCCCATAAAGATCTACGCAGAGCACGTTCTTGTGGCACCAGTTTAATTCCGACGACAACCGGGTCGGCGACTGCCATTACTCATATTTTTCCCGAACTGAAAGGCAAGCTAAATGGTCACGCTGTGCGTGTGCCACTGACCAATGCCTCGATTACAGACTGTGTGTTTGAAGTCAACCGAGAAACCACGGTGGAAGAGATAAACAGCTGGATGGAGCAGGCCGCACAAGGGGAGTTGGCCGGTATTTTGGGCTACGAAACTCGCCCTTTAGTGTCTGTTGATTATAAAACCGATCCGCGCAGTGCCATCGTTGATGCTTTATCGACTATGGTTGTGAATGGCACTCAAGTGAAACTCTATGTTTGGTACGACAACGAATGGGGCTACGCAAACCGTACTGCCGATCTGGTTCGTTACGTCATTGCGCAGCGCTGGGGATAAGGCGTGTTTCAGCAGTTATCCGCGCCCATCAAGCAGTATCTGGTAATTACTGGTAACTATTGGTCGTTTACACTGACTGATGGTGCACTGAGAATGCTGGTGGTGCTGTATTTCCACCAGCTGGGTTATAGCCCTATCGCCATCGCGTCATTGTTTTTACTCTATGAAGTATTTGGTGTGGTAACCAATTTGGTAGGCGGCTGGCTGGGTGCCAGAATGGGTCTGAACAAGACCATGAATGTTGGCTTGTTTTTGCAAATTGTCGCGCTGCTAATGTTAGCTGTAGAACCGCAATGGTTAAGTGTTGCTTACGTAATGGTCGCACAGGCCCTATCTGGCATTGCCAAAGACCTTAATAAGATGAGTGCAAAAAGCGCGATAAAATTGTTGGTGCCCAAAGAGCAGGACGGCGTCTTGTTTAAGTGGGTTGCGATACTGACTGGCTCTAAGAACGCTCTCAAAGGAGTTGGGTTCTTTTTGGGAGGGGTGCTGCTGACACAGCTGGGTTTTCAGGGGGCATTGTGGTTTATGAGCATAATGTTACTGCTAACCTGGGTGCTTAGTTTACTGCTGCTGAAGCAGGATCTGGGCAAGAAAAAACACAAGCCGAAATTTTCAGAGATGTTTTCGACCAGTAAACAGGTTAACTGGTTGTCGGCTGCAAGGTTATTCTTGTTTGCCTCTCGTGATGTCTGGTTTGTGGTGGCGCTGCCTGTTTATCTGGCCAGTGTATTTGGTTGGGATCACTGGTGGGTTGGCGGATTTATGGCCTGTTGGGTGATTGCTTACGGACTGGTTCAGGCCAACGCACCCAAATTGCTGGGCAAGCAGCGCTCAAGTAGCCAGCAAGCATTTATCTGGGTCGCAGCGCTTACCTTGCTTCCTGCCGCGATTGCGCTGGCATTGTGGTCACAGTGGTACATCCAGGTTTCTATAATTGCGGGCCTACTGCTCTTTGGGGCAGTATTTGCCGTCAACTCTTCACTGCACAGCTTTTTGATAGTTCACTTTGCTGATGCAGATGGGGTATCAATGGATGTGGGATTTTACTACATGGCAAATGCCATGGGGCGCCTTGCTGGCACTATTTTATCTGGTCTGGCGTATCAGTATGGCGGTCTGATTAGCTGCCTATTGATCTCCAGTGCTTTACTCATACTTGCGACGTTGCTCACTTTTGGATTGCAACGTCATACCAGGTAAGTTGAACTCGAGGCCAGGCAAGTCAGCCGGTTAACCAGATGGCTTGCCTGTTATTCAACTAACTGTTTCTGGCAGCTTAAAGCTGGCAGTAATTTGCTTAAGCTTTCTCGATTGCTTGTCCAGATCTAAGCTGGCGCTGGCTACCTGATCGGCACCCGCCGCGTTATCCAGAGCCGCTTGCTTAATCGCTCCGATATTGTAACTGATTTCTTCTGTGGTTTCGGTTTGTTGCAACGCCTCCTGGGCAATGCGCCGGGCACTTGCAGAGATCTCCTGGATCTGCGCAACGCTTTTTTGCAGGCTGGCAGCACTTTCATTGGTAGCTGAAATCGAGGCCTGAGCGACTTCGGCTGACTGATGCATTTTATCAACGGCCTGTGTCGTTGCGCCTTGTAGTTCCAGGATCATCGATTCAATATCACCCGTAGATTGCTGAGTTTTGTAGGCCAGTTGGCGCACTTCGTCAGCGACCACAGCAAAACCGCGCCCGTGTTCACCAGCCCGGGCTGCTTCAATAGCGGCATTCAGTGCCAGCAGGTTGGTCTGTTCGGTAATCGCCTGGATCACCTCAATCACTTTACCTATATTCTGGGCGCCGGACTCCACATCCTTGATGGCACATTCCGAGTCGCTTATCACCTGATCAAGTGTAATCATTTTCGAAACACATTGTGCCAGCGTCTTGCTGGCAGCTTGGGTGCTTGCTTCGGTATCAACACTGAGCACGGCAACCTGGTTGGCGCTACTGGCAACACTTTCGATTGACTGAGCGGTCGCATTAATAGCAAGCGCAACTTGCTCTATGTTCGCGTGTTGTTCTTGCAAACTGGTGTTGGCCTGCTCACTGGCGGCACTGGTCTGGCTGGCTGTGACAGCAAGCTGGGAGGTGGTTTCGCTGATTGTCCCAATCACCCCTGTGAGGTAGCTGGTCATTTGTCTCATTGCACCGTAAACACCGGTGACATTAGTATCCTGACTGAAGTCCTGGCGCAAGTCACCTGAAGCGATACGTTCGCTGATATCACGCATCATGCTGGGTTCTCCGCCGAGAGGGCGCAACACTGAATTAGCGATTAGCCAGGTGGTTAATATTATTGTAAAAGTGGCAACTCCGCCAATCAGCGCAATAAACCAATACAATTTATAAATGGGCGCGAATGCTTCTGCTTTATCAATTTCACTCAACAATACCCAGTTTAAGTTTGTGAACTGGAACGGCATGTAAGCGGACAATACGGGGTTGCCGTTGTAATCAATGATTAACTCCGTATCAGTGAAGCCCTGCAAGCCTCGCCTGACCGCGAGCGTATCGACACCATTTTGTGCAACTGACCCGGCAAAGCTGGCTGTAACACTGTGTGCAGCGGGATCCAAAAAGGAATCTGAGCGCATTCTCAGGTCTGAGCCAACCAGGTAAGATTCACCGGTTTTTCCCATGCCATCACGCTGTTGCATAATATCATTGATTGTATCAATGGCTATCTGTAATGCTATGACGGAGTGAGTTTGTCCATTGACTTGAACAGGTACACCAATAAACGCAGCAGGTTCGTTGTTGCTGGGAGCATACTGCTGGTAATCGGTGATTGAGAATTGCTTGCCATTGAGTGCATTACGAAACAGCTGGGCAAGCCCTGAATCGCGGTACGGCCCTGTTCTCAGATTAGTCTGATAATCGCTTTCCTGTGCAACTGTGTAACCAATGTAGCCGTCTGTATCTATGATGAATAAGTCATAAAATCCTTTTTGTTCAATAAAGTGTTTAAATAAAGCATGATGACTGTGTGCCAGTTGCCCCGTATCCAAATCTGAATTGGCACTGACCAGCTGTTGCCATTGTTTGGCTATCAGGCTTAAATCAGCCTGCCGCGCGCTAAAGTAATCGTTAATCTGGCGATGTTTAATATGTTTGATTGAAGTCAGCTGATTATAGGCTTGACGTTCCAGCGCATCGGATGCGGTAATAAGGGATGTGATTGCCATAAATGTGGCAGGCAATAAGCCAACCAGTAAAAAGGAGATCAACAAACGTAGTTTGGTAGACATGGGGTACCTGACTTAAGGTTATTTTGCTAAATGCAATTAAAAATGATTATCATCACATATTGTAAACAAAAATCCCTCTAGTGGGAACTCTGTCATTTTAAAAGTTAAAAAAAAGAAACTAAATTCTTATTTTTGTTTTTGTTCCAGCTTGCTTACAGTCAGTAATGTGATGCTATATGGCAGGGGTCTGTGGTGGCAGAAACCGGGTGCTGGCGCACCCGGCATATAAATTAACTGAGCTCAATTGCCTGAATTTGAACGGTTTGCTCGTCTTCCTCTTGTTCTGCATTAGCAGGGACACTTGGAAACTCTGGCTTATCGAGCGCAATATCGCCACCATCAATCACATTGTCTTTTTGCAGTCCCTGGAAATCAAACAAAGCGTGATCAGCAAGGTGTGATGGCACTACATTTTGCATAGCAGTAAAAATACTCTCAATTCTGCCCGGATGAGTTTTATTCCATTCATTGAGCATGGCTTTAACATGTTTACGTTGCAGATTTTCTTGAGAACCACATAGGTTACAGGGAATGATGGGGAAAGCCTGGCTTTGGGCATATTGCGCGATATCAGCTTCTTTACAGTAGGCAAGGGGACGTATCACCATATGCTGACCATCATCGCTCATCAGCTTAGGTGGCATACCTTTTAATTTTCCGCCGTAAAACATGTTCAAAAACATGGTCTCAATCATGTCGTCTCTGTGGTGACCCAGCGCAATTTTGGTTGCGCCCATTTCTTTGGCTGTACGGTACAAAATACCGCGACGCAAACGAGAGCAAAGAGAGCAGGTGGTTTTGCCTTCGGGGATCTTATCTTTTACGATTGAATAGGTATCTTCCTCGACGATTTTGTATTCTATGCCAAGGGTATCAAGATACTCGGGCAGAATATGCTCTGGAAAACCCGGTTGCTTCTGATCGAGATTGATGGCGAACACGTCGAACTTAATGGGGGCAACGCGCTGTAGATGTTGCAGCACATCCAGCAAAGTATAACTGTCTTTACCGCCAGACAGGCAAACCATTACGCGGTCGCCTTCTTCGATCATATTAAAATCGCCTACAGCCTGACCGGCCAGCCTTCTTAAGCGTTTTTGCAACTTATTTAGGCTATATGCTTGCTTTGCTTCTTGTGAGTGAGACACTCGCCCCCCTATATAAAAATGACGGCAAAAATAAATAAGGGCGCATTATACCGCCAGACCAGTAAACTGCAATATTAGCGGTGTGATTATGAACAGGCAAAAATAGGAAAGGATCGGCACCTGTTCGGTGCCGATAATGATATTGGGCTTATTGTGCTAACGGGCTTTTGTAACCGTCAGGTTTAAGGGCCAGTACGTCGCAGTCCAGGCTGTCGATGACGTGCTCTGCCGTGTTACCAACCAGTGCTGCACTGAGACCTGTACGTCCGACGGTACCAATCACAACCAGCTCGGCATTTTTTTGTTTTGCAATATGCGGGATCACATCCTCAGGCAGGCCTTCCTTAATCACACATTGGTTGTCGCTCAGGCCAAATCGCTGCGCCAGTGCCCAGGTTTCTTCTTCGTGGTGCTTCTTCACCGCTTCATTGTATTGAGACGGGTTGAACTCTGGTATCTCAATAGCGATGTTCACTGGGGTTGCCGGATAAGTATTAACCAGGCTTAAGGAGGCATTGGCAAGCTCACATAAGAATTGAGCATCTTGGATAATACGATGATTCAGCGCCTGGTGCTGCTCATCATCACTGACCGCATTGACCGCCGCCAGTATTTCGCCAGCTTCTGGCCAGGCATGATCTTTGACCAATAATACAGGGGCTGGGCACTTTCTGATCAGGTGCCAGTCTGTCGGAGTAAAAATTACGGATTTAAGTGTATCATGCTGATGAGTGGCTTTGATGACGAGATCAAATTCATGTTCAAGCACGGTTTTGATAATCGCCTCGTAAGGTCGGTTATGCCACACCACTTTGGTTTCGATTTCAATGTCTTGATAGCCACTGGTGAGTTCTGAAATCCAGGCTTCACGGTCCTTAATCACCGCTTCTCTCATCGCCTCACGTTCTTCTCGCGATAACATAGTCGTCATCTCGTAAGAAAAATCATAAATGGATAAAAAGGCTGTGATCTTCGCGCCTGTTTTTTGCGCCAGACTGATAGAACGATCCAGGCTGTTCTGTTGCTGTTTGGTCGGATCTATGATGGTGAGAATGCGTTTGATTTGTTCCATAATGGGCTCCTAAATCTTGCACGGACGATTTCAACTCTGTTTACAGTGTAATCGAAATCGCCACGGTATAAAGGAAAAGTGAGCCGTTAATTGCCTTAGATCAAAGAGAAATTGCAGCTGCTTTGGCCAGCTCTTCAATATTCAAAATGGTAATGAATTTACCCTCTACTTTGATGATTTCCGCTTTTTGGAAACGGCTCAGCAGACGACTTATTGTTTCAACGGTTAACCCCAGGTAATTGCCTATTTCGCCCCTGGTCATGGTAAAGCGGAACTCTTTGCGTGAGAATCCACGCTCACCAAAGCGGTTAGACAGGTTGTAGATAAAAGTTGCCAGACGCTCTTCTGCGGTTTTCTTATTGAGTAACAGTAGCATTTCTTGATCGTAATTTATCTCGCTGCTCATCAGACGCATGATTTGTTGCCTGAGTTTTGGCAGTTTACCAGCCAGTTCATCTAAGGTATCAAATGGGATTTCACAGACCATGGATGTTTCGAGTGCCTGAGCAAAACTCTGATGTTGCATTTTATTGATGGCATCAAATCCAACTAAATCTCCGGCAAGGTGAAATCCGGTGATCTGTTCATCGCCCTGTTCAGAAAGTGTATAGGATTTAAAAGAACCGGAACGTACAGCAAAAATTGAGTTGAGCTCGCTTCCCGATTCGAACAAAAAGTCCCCTTTATGAAGCGGCTTTTTACGCTCGATGATTTCATCCAGCTTATCCATTTCACTGCCGTTTAAAGAAAAGGGCAGGCATAATTGGCTGATACTGCAGTTATTGCAGCTAATAGTACATTGACTTTTTGAACGATTACTTAAATCCATAACAAATCCGTTATCTATGACGCACGTTAATGACATTCTATTAGATGCGGTCATATTTTAATACTTGAACTTTGCGATACCTGATGCTCAGGTATACCACCTACTAGTCGGGTTTTGATACTGCAAACCACAGCACCTACCCGCGTATCGATCATCTCAGGTTAAAAAACTCCCATTCTTTAACCAGAACGACTCTCATCTAATAGTATTACTGCGTCTAGATTAATGTACTAGTTTGTCCGTTGCAATGATTAGTAGATAAAAGCCATACCAAATAAAAATATTGCCTAACGCAATGCGTGTTGCTTTGTGATTTAAAAATGTATTGAGTAGCTGGGCTGTCTGTCCTACCGCTAACATCGCCGGGAAAGTACCTAGTGCAAAAGCGGCCATCGTGAGCGCACCGCTCAGACTGTTGTTTGCTTGCAGACTCCAGGTTAGTGCAGAATACACCAGCCCACAGGGTAGCCAGCCCCATAAGGCGCCATATGCCAGCGCCTTAGTTTTGCTGTCAATGGGCAGCAAATACTTGTTGAGTTGCACCAGGCGCTGCCAGAGCAACCATTTTCCCGCTTTTTCCAACCAGTTTAGTGTGGCTGCCAGGCGCATCACATAGACACCAACCAGCAGCATAAATACGCCGCTCAGTATATTCAGTGTGTTAGCAAATAATGTGCTTTGCTTGGCAAATGCCGCTCCGAGCCCGGCAACCAGCGCACCTGCCATCATGTAACTGCCTAATCTGCCCAGGTTGTATAGTAAAGCAGTCACAAGGGGGGGCTGCTTGGTCTGAGCGAGTTGTAAGCTGGATGCGATGCCGCCACACATGACCAGACAATGGCCGCTACCGATTAAGCCCATCACAAAGGCGCTAAATAGACTTATCTCTGTCATTACTTTTGTTGTGTTGCTCTTTGTCATCTTCGAACAAAATACTGTGTCCTTGCTTATTTAAATCTGAAAACTGTTCGCTTTTGACTGCCCAAAAAAAGACCCCGATTGCGATGATGACGAACAATATCGCGATGGGAATAAGGATGTAAATAATACTCATAGCTTCAGTAACCTCAAAGAGTTAGTGATCACCAGAATTGAGCTCGCGGACATACCAATGACCGCCACCCAGGGGGGCACTAATCCCATCGCCGCGAGCGGTAAGATTGAACCATTATAACAAAGTGACAAAGTGAGGTTCTGTTTTATCACGATTGTGGTTTTCTTTGCGACCTGATGCAGTGTTTGTAATGATTTAAGGTCACTGTTGAGCAATACTACATCGGCCGTATTTTTCGAAATATCAGCACCGGTCTCCATTGCAATGGATAGGTGTGCACTGTTAAATACCGGGCTGTCATTGACCCCATCACCAACCATACCGACAATGTGCTGCTGTGCAGACCAGGCCTCAACCTGATGTTGCTTGTCCTGAGGGGTACAGGCATTTTTGTAGGTATCCAGTCCCAGCTCTAAGGCCAGATTTTTTACGGCATTTGAGCTGTCGCCACTGAGCAAATGGCAACTCAGGCCCTGACCCTGTGCATAACTAATTATCTCAGGTGCGCTGCTTCTGACTTTATCTGCCAGATAGAAATCGGCGACAGGCTGATCATCTACAAACAGTGTTGCCTGCGCAAAAGAGCTGTGATTACCAAGCCAGGCTGATTTACCAATGGCGATTTGGTGCTGACCAAAGTGGGCTTTCACACCGCTGCCTGTTATTACTTCAACATCACTCAGCTGCCTGGGCGCCACAACCTGTTCGGTGAAGGCCTTGGCAATCGGATGCTCCGAATAGCGCTCGAGTGCGACGGCCAGCGCCATAACATCGGACTTCTGCCAGCTTTTGTCTAGGATGCTGACAGACTCAATAGAAAACCGTCCTTCGGTAAGGGTTCCGGTTTTATCAAACGCCATTCTGGTCAGCTTGGGTACAGTTTCCAGAACATGACTTTCTTTAATCAGGATCCCTTTACGGGTCAATGTTGCCACTGCGCACGTCAATGCTGTGGGGATCGCCAAACTTAATGCACATGGGCAAGTAGCAACCAGTACGGAGATAGTCACCCAAAACGCGTGAGGTGGATCTATCTGATACCAGGCAACGGCAGTAATAGAGGCGAAAATCAATAAGCAGGCAACAAACCATTGTGCCACTTTGTCTGTGACTTCAACGATTTTAGGACGCTTTGTCAGGGCATTGTGTTGCAGTTTGATGATTTGATTTAGTAGGGTGTTTTGCCCCACTTTGTTGATTTCAATGGTGATCACCCCATCATGATTGATGGTGCCGGCATAGACCTGATGGGTCTGATATTTTTTCACCGGGAGGTGCTCACCCGTCATCATAGACTCATCAACGGTGGTAGAGCCCGAGATCAACACGCCATCTGCCGGGATAGTTTCACCGGGTTTTATCATAATCTGATCGTTCAGTTGCAGGCTTTTCGCTGCAACGATTTTCTGTTCGCCATCGGGGAGCAGTTTACGCGCGGTCAGTGGCAGCAGTTTTTGCAAATTGGCAGTAAATTCACTGGCTTTCAGTCGAGCCCGGAATTCCAGATACTTGCCGAGCAAAAGCAAAAAAGTGAACATACAAATAGATTCAAAGTAAACTTCGCCCACCGACATCACTGTGGCGTAACAACTTGCCGCATAAGCGCCAAAGATGGCCAGAGAGACGGGCAGGTCCATATTGAGTTGCCTGGCTCTAAGGCCTTTGATGGCATTGGTCAGAAATGGCATGGCCGAGTAGAGGATCACCGGCGAGGCTAATATCAAGCTGATCCAACGGAAGTATTGTTCGAAGTTGTCCTCCATCCCGGAAAACATGCCAAAATACATAGCAAAAGCAAACATCATAACCTGCATGGTCATGAGGCCTGCGACACCTAATCGGCGCAAATAGGCTTTTGCGACAGTTTGTTTTTGTGCAGCTTCGTCATCCGCCTGGAAAGGGTAGGCCTTGTAGCCAATTTGATGCAGCGATTTAATGATATCACTGAGCTTACATTGTTGCGGATGCCACAGGATCATGGCTCTGTGTGTTGAGGTATTGACATCAACACGGGCGACGCCTTTAAGCCCGAGTAATTGCTTCTCAATTAACCAGGCACACGCTGCACAGCTGATCCCTTCGACGCTGAGCAGGACTTCCTGCAGCTCCCCCTGTTGACTGACAAAATCCTGCTGAATGTCGGCATTGTCATAACTCAGCAGCTCTTTTAATTGCTCGGGAATCAGCTCTTCAACTTTGCCCGCACTGTCAGTGCGAAATTTATAATAGTCGCTCATACCCTGAGCTAGAATAGTTTCGGCAACCGCCTGACAGCCTGTGCAGCATACCGGCTGTGGCTGACCTTCAAATTGTATATGAGCAGAAAACCCCGGCGGCACGGGCTCCAGACAATGAAAACAACTGTTTGTCATAATGTCTACTTATATTCTGGAGAAATAGCGACTTTCTGTGCAGTGGGCAATTGTAGCTTTTCTTTAAGCTTCCAGCTCTGGTCCATAGGCTCGAGAAACACGGTAAACGCACCACGATGTGGTTCATCCAGAATGGCGGTAAACTCGCCTGCAGCATTGGCCAGCAGGGTCACTTCAAAATCGTACTTTTTAATTGTACGGTGATAAAAAGATGCTTTTAGAGCATTTACTTTACTGTGGTCACCTTTGGTGAAGGTAAAACTGACTCTGTCTTCACTGACATCAAGATCACCGTGTAAATACAAAGCTTTAGCTTTATCGAACTTGCTGAGTTCAAGGTTAATGGCTTTGCCTTTTTTGTAGTAGTCGTCGACGACCATATCTGGACCATTGCCGACGGCAAATATCACCAAAAAAACGCAGGCAATAATGGTAACCAGCGGAAAAAACATTAAAAACCAAGGCCAAAAATTCTTATACCAGGGAGTAGGGTTCATAACGACTCAACAGCTTAATTTAAGTGGCAATATTCTATCTTATTTAGGGATAAATACCTAAAAAAAAGCCTCCGATTGGAGGCTTTTTTGATCTTAAATAAACTTATAATCTATTCGATTATTTCTCCTGGGAGAGGCTGTACACGTAGGCTGTAAGCAAGTGTACTTTGTCTTCACCCAGGATGTCTTTCCATGCTGGCATCACACCGGCACGACCATGACGCAGTGTTTCTTCAACAGCACGCTGTGAACCACCATACAACCAGATGTTGTCAGTCAGGTCAGGCGCACCGAATGGCAGGTTATGGGCGACAGAGCCTTTACCATCCATACCGTGACAGGCTGCACACATTGCAAATTTCGCTTGACCCGCATCGGCATCTTTTTGGTTTACCTTACGGCCAGACAAGCTCAGTACATAAGCTGTCATTTCTTTGATGCCTTGGTCACCCAGTGCATCCTGCCAGCCTGGCATCGCAGCTACACGACCTTGCAGTAGTGTTTCTTTGATCTTGTCAGGTGTACCGCCATATAACCAGTCATTATCTGCCAGGTTAGGGAAGCCCATTGCGCCACGTGCATCGGAACCGTGACACTGTGCACAGTTTTGAGCGAACAAGCGTTGACCAATTTCAAGTGCTTTTTGATCCTTCGCCAGTGTTTCAATGTCCTGCTCAGCTAATGCTTTGAAGATAGGACCAAAGCGCTCGTCCGCAGCTTCAAACTCTTTATCGAGCTGAACCCAGTGACCATTCGCTTTGGCTTCTTCAGTTGCTTGCTTAGACTCATCAAGAGACGTTACGCCCTGATTTGAGCTTGTCCAGTTCAAAAAGCCCGCGAAGTTACCCAGACCTGGATAAGCTGCAAGATAATAAACGGACCAGATAAATGTTGCGAAGAACATGTATGTCCACCACTTAGGAAGCGGATTGTTCAGTTCTTCGATTCCGTCAAACTCGTGACCACAACTTTCGCCTTCTTCAACACCTGTGTAGTTTTTCAGGTTCCAAAGCAGCAGGCCAAAGATCAGAGCCAGACACGCCAAGGTCAATACGATGACCCAAATACTCCAAAAGCTAGTCATTTTTCAGACTCCTTTTCCTCGTTTGAGATTGTGTTGTTGTGTTTCTTTTCATCTTCAAAGATGGCATTGGCTGCGTCATCAAAACGACGTTTGCTACGCTTGCTGTATGCCCACACAACAATCACTATGAACAGTACTAAAATTACCAGAGTCAAAATGCCTCTGTATGTGCCGTAATCCATAACAAATTACTTCAAATGTGTGCCAAGTTGCTGAAGGTAGGCAATCAGAGCTTCCATTTCGGTTTTGCCCTTTACTGCTGCTTCAGCACCCTGAATGTCCTCATCGGTGTAAGGCACACCAAAGTTACGGAACACTTCAAGTTTCTTAGCGGTTAATTGACCGTCCAATACATTCTCATTGAGCCAAGGGTAGCCAGGCATATTTGACTCAGGTACTACAGAGCGTGGGTCCATCAGGTGTGCAAAATGCCAGTCATCAGAATAACGCTGACCAACACGTGCCAAATCAGGACCTGTACGCTTAGAGCCCCACTGGAACGGGTGATCCCAAACAGATTCACCAGCTACAGAGTAGTGGCCATAACGCTCAACTTCGTCACGGAAAGGACGGATCATCTGTGAGTGACAGTTGTAGCAACCTTCACGAACATAGATATCACGACCTTCCATTTCCAGCGCTGTAAGAGGGCGTAGGCCGTCAACAGGCTGAGTGGTGTCTTTTTGGAACATCAGTGGTGTGATTTCAACGAGTGCACCAAAACTGATGGCAAAAACCGTCAGGATAGCCATCAGGCCGACGTTCTTTTCGACGATTTCATGTTTATTTGTAGAGTTATTATTGCTCATACTCGACACCCCTTAAGCCATTTGCGTGTTAGCTTCAGTGGTCAAAGAACCACTCTTAGCTGCCACAGTACGGTACACGTTGTAAGCCATCACGAGCATACCAACCACGATGAATACACCGCCCAGGAATCGCATGATATAGAAAGGCTTAGACGCTTCAAGAGATTGTACGAAGCTGTACATCAAAGTACCGTCAGAGTTAACTGCGCGCCACATCAGACCTTGCATTACGCCAGAGATCCACATTGCAACGATATACAGAACAACACCAACCGTGTGTAGCCAGAAGTGGGTGTTAACCAGTTTAACGCTGTACATGTTTGCGTGACCAAATAGTGCAGGGATCAGGTGGTAGATAGCACCGATAGAGATCATTGCAACCCAACCCAGAGCGCCTGAGTGTACGTGGCCAACAGTCCAGTCAGTGTAGTGTGACAATGCGTTTACAGATTTGATTGCCATCATTGGACCTTCGAACGTAGACATACCGTAGAAAGACAGAGAAACAACCAGGAAACGCAGTACAGGGTCAGTACGTAGTTTGTGCCATGCACCAGACAGTGTCATGATGCCATTGATCATACCACCCCAAGAAGGCACGAACAGGATCACAGACATCACCATACCTAAAGACTGTGTCCAGTCAGGTAGTGCCGTATAGTGTAGGTGGTGAGGACCTGCCCAGATATATAGAGAAACCAGTGCCCAGAAGTGAACAACCGATAAACGGTAAGAGTAAACAGGGCGACCTGCTTGCTTAGGCACGAAGTAATACATCATACCCAGGAAGCCAGCAGTCAGTAGGAAACCAACCGCGTTGTGGCCATACCACCACTGAACCATCGCATCAACCGCACCTGCATAGATAGAATATGATTTGGTGAGAGATACAGGTACAGCCATGCTGTTTACGATGTGGAGTACTGCAACGGTGATAATGAAGCCCGCATAGAACCAGTTCGCAACGTAGATATGAGACACCTTACGTTTGATTAGCGTACCGAAGAAAACAACGGCATACGTGACCCAAACAACAGCAATAGCGATATCGATTGGCCATTCAAGTTCAGCATATTCTTTAGAAGATGTGATACCCAGTGGCAGCGTGATGGCTGCTGAAAGAATGATTGCCTGCCAGCCCCAGAAAGTGAAAGCGGCTAGCTTGTCGGAGAATAAACGCGTCTGACACGTACGCTGTACAACATAGTAAGATGTTGCGAAAAGTGCACTAGTACCAAATGCGAAGATTACTGCGTTCGTGTGTAACGGACGAAGTCGAGAGTAAGTTAACCATGGAATGTCGAAGTTTAACGCAGGCCACGCAAGTTGCGCCGCGATAAAGACACCTACACCCATGCCAACGATGCCCCAAATCACTGTCATTATAGCGAATTGGCGTACAACCTTATAATTGTACTCAGTTTGTGATGCTACTGTTTGGCTCATTTTCTGGATTCCGCTGCAATTAATGCGATTAGAAATGATTAACCTGTAATACAGGCCCTGTTTTTTATTTCAACAAACCCGCTTGAGTTACATCCCGTGGAACAAAACTCTCACCAGCTTGAGAAACCCTTATTTTTGCAAGGAAATAATAATTTTTTTGCAAACGAAAAGATACTACAAACACCTAAAATAATGACATCAATCAAACTTTGTACGAGTCACTTGTTCAATGAGTACGCGAATTGCGCAATATCAAAACAATTTGCAAAACTTAACGCCAAAGGCTGGTCGAAAAGAGCGAATCCACATAAACTGGATGTCTTTTCAAGATGTCACATACTACGCATTATGCAGAAAAATTGCACATTACCCGGTGTTTTATTAGTCACTTTCCTGACGGCCTGTTCAGACCCGAACACTATTATACATGAAAGTTCAGAAAAAAGTGAAAGTTCGCAAACTTCCTTGAATTGTATTGCTGTTTCGCCTTGTATCGATGGCGAAATGTTACTCTGGAGTGCAACGGAGCAAATACGGCCAGAAACGCCTTTTGAGCTGTTTGTCAACACTCAGGCTCGAGGTGCGAAGCTAAAAGTAGCTTGGTTAGAAGGCGTAACAATGTACATGGGTAAAATCCCCGTTTTCTTCGAGCAACAAGACAGTTCACTTTGGTCTGCAGAGGTGATGGTTGGTGCATGTAGTGAGCCTGTAATGGAATGGCGATTGACACTGGAAACCGTAAACCTGATTAATGAGCACGAATATGTCAGAAATGTCACATTTATCCTCTATACTACTCAGGAATGAATTCTATGTCGTAAAATCTCATCTTTGTGTTTTATATTTGTTTACAAAGAGGCGCTGTTTGCAATGACTTTGTTACGGGTATTGGGTATATTGGGAATTCAAAGTACCCAAATTAGCTTAGAGTCTTGTTTGACAAAAACATTCGCATAGGCAGATAAATAAAGAAAAACACGCAAGCTATTTAAGGAGACCTCTAGTGGCAAAGCGCATAAATAAATTTACTCCAGTGGCATCCACCATTGCCTTAAGTCTGGGACTCTCGGGCTGTAGCCTTTTCGATGATGATGACAATAATGTTCCTGTGACGACTCCTCAGGAAGTGGAAAGTACAGTAACGGCAAACTTTTCGGTGTCTGTATCAGGTAAGGCTGTGAAGGGCACGCTTAGTGGAGCACAAGTGAGTGTGAAAACGCTTGATGCTCAGGGAAACATAGTTGACCTTGCATATCGTACTCAGGTAGGCGAAGAATCGGCCACTGAAAAATCACTCAATGCTGAAGACGCGAAAAAGAAAGCTGAAGAAAAGCTAGTCGCTTCCAACCCGGCAGACTTTAAAACTGATCCCCGTGGTTTCTTCCAGCTGTTTGTCGATGAAGATTTCAGCGGACCAATTTATATTACAGTGAAGACAACCAAAGATGGTGACGCATTAGTGAAATGTGATGCGTTCGTTGGTTGTGGTGAAGGTGTAGCCATTGATAATGGCGACGGGATCGTAAAAGACAATGGTAAAATTGACTTTGGCGAATGGTACAAAGATGACATTGAGTTGTCGGTTGTGAAAGTCATTGCGGCAAATACAGCAGCGCGACCTGCGTCAGGTAAGAATCAACCAAGCTTTGCAGATGGGGATAATAACCAATATACAGCTAATGCAACTATCTTCACTTCGACAGCAGTTAAAATGTTGTTGGATGCAGCAGCAGAGCAGGGCATCGATTCAGCAAAAATAGGCGAAGCCAGTACCAAGGTACTTAAGGCTTTGATAGGCAACACTAAGCTAGTTGCCTCCCTGACTGGAGATTTATCTCTTGGTGGCGCCGTTGATTTCACTGATGTAGGTCAGGGAGAGTCTATTGACGAAGGCGTGCTTGCGCTTATTCAGGTCGCTGCATCCCTCCAAACGATAGCAGGTAAAGAAGGCAAGAGTACCAACGAAGTGCTTAACGACTTGGCAAATGACGTTGGCGGCGGGGACCTGACTCAAAGTGACACATTTAAAAAAGTCAGAGATGAAACCTCGAAAGCAGCCAAGATTTTGGTTGCTATGGTGAGTAACGATTTAGCCGCACTTGAACAAGCTTTGATTGATGCAGGTGTTCCTTCGGAAGATGCGGCTTCTATTGCTGAAAAAGTCAACGAAGCGAAGAAAAAAGCAGTTGAAAATGGTGCAACAACAGACGAGGACTTAAGTAAAGACGTTGAGCAGGTTAAAGACCAGCTTGAAGACTTAGGAAACGAAGATGTTGTCATACCTGATGAAAATGACGAGAACGATGTGGCAAACACCGCGTTATTGACCGCCATCAACACGAGCGCTTCACAGCTAGATTCAGCGGATACCGATCTCTCTGAGCTCAACACAACCCTGACGGAAGTTAAAGTCCTGTCTGAAACGCTGGACACTAAAGAGCAAGCAACAGCCTATTTTGCCGCTGCCAGTGAACTTAACGCAAGTTTTGAAGCGCAAAAAGACGCAATCGCTGACATTCTTAGCTCTGAGACCACGAATATTGACGCTCATGTCACGGCAGCTCAGGCACTTGTGGATATAGACGTTAAATATCAGCCAACTTTAGACCTGGCCGTCACTCTTAAAGAAAAGCTGACAAGTCTTGCAGAGTTCAACACCAGTATTGCGACACAAGTTGCGGAACAGTTTAGCAATGCCACAAAGGTAGTGGATGACTTTGACGTAAAACTCGAGGCATCGGCACAAGCGGCTACGTCTGCACTCGAGTCCGCGACAACTGCTAAGGCCGCTTTTACTGAGCTTGAGACACCATTAAAAGCGCAAATTGCAGCAGCGACAAGTCTGGTTGAACAAATCGTTGATCTTAACACCGCAGTTGCGGCACTTGACGCGGTGGCGTCAGCCCAGACTTCGTTGAGCAGCGTTACCTCTCTGTCGCAGGATTTTGCAACTAAGGCAACTGTGGCTGTTACGACGGCTACAGACTATAAAGCGGAAGCGGATGCGCAGGGCGAACAGGTAGAACAAGCAACCGAAGCGCTACAAAACGCACAACAAATTAAAGCTGAAGCTGACACCGCCGTATCCAGTGTCACTTCTTATACCAGTGAGTTAAGTACTGCTGAGGAAACGGCTCAGGAACGCAAGCTTGCCTTTGAGCAACAACTTGAAGAAGATCGGGAGCTCAATGAAGCGCTTATTGGTCAGATAAGTGAACAATTTCAGGTCTTAAGCGTACCTCAGGGCGAGATTACGGGCTTTGAGAGCGAGTTGGTACAGGTAAAAGAAAAGGGTGCTAATGCCAATACGTTAGATGGTGCGACAGAGTACTATCTGGCCGCTTTAAGTCTTCAGACGACAGTGTCAGCTGATAAGCAAAATGACTGGAACATGACTTTGTCTGGTGTTTCCGATAAAGCCCAGGAAATTGTCAGCTCAGCGACCGCGTTGGCGAACAGAAATAGTGAGTATATATCTACCAAAGATAATGCAGATGCGCTGTTAGCCTCAACGGTACAAACACAAAGCAAAGTAACCACTTTGGTGTCTGGCATTGACGCTGAAGTCAACAATGCAGCTACTAAACTGACCTTAGAGCAACAAATTGCGGCGGCATTGAAGCTTACACAGGATACTATAATTGAAACGCAAAATGCGGAGGCTGAGGTAGCTACCAAGCAAGCTGAGTTTGAAGCTGCTTATACTGCAGCACAGGCTGCGTTTAATAATATAGAAAATGCGGTGACAGCCCAGCTGGCACTAGATGCTGCCAACGCGGCCGTCACAGCGGGCGACGCATATAAGCAAGCTGTAGCGAATTATGTTGAGTTATCTAATACTGCTGTTATTGCAGCACAGAGCTATAAAAACTTGGTTGACAGTCGTGAGACTGCATCATTAGTAACGATTCAAACAGATAGCGAGGACCCTACAGAGCTACTGGCACTGGCTACTGAACTACAAGTGAAAGCAGTTGCTGCAAATACAGAGTTTGAACAGGATTCGCGTCCTGCGGAAGCTGCTGAACTGAAGACGCGCTCTGAAGAAAAGCGAGATCAATATGTGGCTGACAATGGCAATACCGAAATTGGTAAGCAGGGTACAGATAAACTGGTAAACATCAGCTTTGTTACTAAAGAGGGGGCTGATGCGGTCTTTAATGCCGGCGAAATTATATACGATGTTGTGAAAGATATTTGGGATTCCGGTTTAGATAGCGGTGATCATTCGGGTGTGGCGCCAAACTTCCCTGACTGGACTTACAGTTATGACACGGATGAGTATAAGCTTAGCTTGAAAAATACTCAGGGCGATGAGCAGATCGATGCAACAGGACAAGTAAATTCAGGCGCTCAGAGTAAGATCTTGTTTACCTGGTCTGGTTTATTGAAAGCTGATTCAGGTCAGAAAATTGAAATTCAAAGTGCTGATTTGGCTGAATGTGAGCGTTGGGCACTCGATGCCATCGTAATGCCAAATGCCTCTTGTACCATCCTTTATGTCGATGGCAGCATTCAGAAAGTTGAAGATGCCCGTGATTTTGATATCTCCCGAGGCAAGACCTTTAACGTTGTAGAGTTTGTTGATGGTCAATACGGATTTGATGGTTCTTTCTCGTCTGAGGCGACTGCAGTCGATGCTCAGGGTAACCCTGTTGCGCTATTCACGGATGGTGCTATTGAGCTTGCAGATGTTACATTGTCGGGCAGAAGTGAAGATACTGACTTCACAGCTCATTTTGACTTGCGTAATGAAAGTGGCAGCAATGATTTAGGGCTAGCCAATATCATGTTAGATAACTTTAATGGATATGTATTTAAGGTTAGCTTAATTGATGAGTCAGGCCCATTACTGGGTGATGTATCAATCAATAATGACACAAACCAGCCTATTAAAGTGGGCGATGTAGAGGAGGTGACCAATGGCTTCCGCATCGATTATATAAATGGAGAATCGATAGTGTATACAGATATCGACTTCTTAGGTCAGTCCAATAACTAAAGCAAGCTTAGGTAAGAGGGGGAAGGGCAACCTTTCCCCTTTTTTTTGTTAAAAGTGAAGTTTATGAAATTAAAAAAAATCTCTCCGCTGGTTGTGCTTTGTGGTCTCTCCATAGCTAATGTAACTTACGCAACCTCCAACGATATCGAGTTAATTCACCAATTTCACAGTGAGATATATACAGAGGCACAACCCGTTAAAGCGTTTGTTGAAGACTTTGACAAGCCACTGGCACACGGTGATAGTGCCTTTACCTACAATATATTCGAACTGGGGATGAAGTTTAAAGGTATAGGGATAGGTGCACAAAGCCGTTTTGATTATCTGCTGGCTTTTGACCCGGACACAGCACGGTATACGCACACAGAGAAGAATGATCTGCCTTTTGAAAACCGTAACTATCGTTATTATCTATGGGGCAGACAAGCAACAACCAATGGGATCTTCCTGAGCTATGATTTTGACCTACTGGATAAAACCTTGGTTGTTACACCGAAACTGACTTATTTCAAGAGTACGCATTTTCAGGATGCAAGGGTAGATGGCACAATTTTCGGTGATGAGGTTGAAGGAAAGCTACAAGCAGAATATTACTTTTCTAAAGACATCCTGTTTAAATCATTTACGCCAACGGAAAATCCAGAAGGAGATGGTTATAGTTTCGATCTGGCCTTGAACTGGCAGGTTACTCCTGAGCTAAAGATTTGGGCAGCAGGTAAAGACCTGATGTATGAGACAAAGTACGAGGGCGTCGGGTTTGTTAATGGATTCACCACAGATATTCCGTTTACTGAAAGAGAAGACGGGATAGACACAACGCCTTCTGTCAGACTCCGCACGTCTGCCTATGATCAGGAAATAGAATACACTTTTGAGCGTGACGCAAGGTATTACCTGGGTATTAATTATCGAATTAACCGTCGATTTTCGAGTACATTAAAAGCGCGCAAATACATTGATGATGCATTCGTTCAGGCAACGGTATCTTATCATTTTGGAGAGAGTTGGGAACTGTTTGGTGGGTATGAAACACATAGCGATGCATTTGAATTGGGCATTAAAGCTCGCTACGCCGGAATCTCTGTGAAAATGGATAATCCCGATATTGAAGAAGCTCATTACGTGAATCTGAACTGGTTTCTGAATCTGGCATTTTAGGGAGGTGCAAGGTGCTTAAAATTAATAGTTTAATACCTTTTGTGTTGGCTGGCAGTCTAACAGCTTGTGGTGGAAATAGTGATCCAGCCCCGACCGTAAACGATGTTGAGCCAGGATTAGGCCATGACATCACTCAGTTACCTTCAGCGTCAGTGTCTTTTTATATACCAAAGTTTGTCGATACATCCGGCACATTGGTTGTGACTAAGGTCAGTACTAATGAAATACAGCAGTATTCCGTCGAAGAGTTGAATCAAATGACGATTAATCTGGATGCCGGATTATTATATCAATTTGAATTTAGCCCAGATACTACTCAATCATTATGCCCCAGGAAGCTTGGCTGTGGCCGAGCTTTGCGCGACGACCCTAACGATCTGAATGATAATGATGTAATTGATTTTGGTGAGCCAGTTACTGCCAGTGTGTCATACGCGCTGGCCGCAAAGCCTATTGCAGGCCAAAACCAGCTTTATTTTTCTTCTTATGCGACCTTGCTCAGTGACTCACTGTTAGACAGTACCGTGCTGTCTTTGACAAATACACCGATTTATCATTTGAGCCACAGCCGTATAAACCGGTCATTACAAGCCGAATATGCTGCTAAAGCCTACACCTACGCTGATATTATGACACAGCTTAATATCCAGGGACGTGAAGATGACGTGGCTCTGCCTCTGACAGATGCATTTGACCTGGCCTATACAGGTAGCGACTACGCGCCTTGGCAAAGTTATATTAACGAAGTAAATCAGTATTTTATGGAAGTGCTACTCGATGAAAGAGGCAGTGCCTTGTTTGCTGGTGTTGCAGATCAGGTTTTGCTCATTGCCAATGAGGCTTTGCAGTTACAGGAAATGGAGGCATTAACAGATTCTCAGACCGTGTTTAATAATAACTTGCTTAATCACTTTAGGGACTCCCTTGGGGTAGTTCGTCTGCAGGAAGAAAAATACAGTGAAGAGCTGGAAAGTAAATTAAGCGAGGTGGAGAGACTGATCTCAAATGATGTTGCGCAAGAGTCATTTTTGGTCTTGTCGGAAGCAATATATGATGTTGTGAACAGCGTGTCTCCGGCGCGGAATTCAGAACCTGGTAATTATCAGATTGGAGGTTTGGATGTCGAGTATTCGACAAATCCGTCATTTAGTTGGCGAGTCACGGGTTCCAACAGTGATTTTGATATTAGCATGGATGTGACTATGCCAGAGTGGCGTAAAAGCCCAACACTGGGTGACCGTATTGCTGGCAGGGGTAAGGTATCAGTTCGAAAAGGACCTGTTTCTTTGGAAGCTGATCTGAGTGATATTTTCCTGTTGTTTGATGGCTCAATTGATGAAGATAACCTGGAAGTTGCGACAGGCACCTCTCGCTTTGCTGGTGAGGTTACTTTGCAAACTGCATACTCGACGACCAAAGCGGATATCAGAATGCGCCTGAATCGGGTTTTGTCTCCCCGTAATACGATTGAAAGCATCATCGCGAATTTGCGACTGCGTGGTGATTTCGAAACCGTGAATCAGGTGACGCCTGTGACCTTGTATGCAGCAGAACAGTCACCTTTTGAATTCGATACGCGCCTGGATCTGGTATTTGGAGTACATATTGATTTTGATCTCAATGGTGCACCTGACTTTCAGCTACAACTGGCAGCAGACCCAACAAGTATTACAAATCTAAACTCAACTGAAATTGCTTATCTGCTTGGTGGCAGGGTAATGCAATTGGACGTACGTCGCTCTGGCAAAAACAACAGTATTGTGGCGCAAGGAAAGGACGGCTATTGGCTGGATGTAAAGCAAAAAGGGCGCAATTTCACCGGGGGGTATTACTATGGCGACCAACAAATAGGGGACGTGAAGACCGTACGTGGGATCCCCGGTGTGCTATTTCCTGACGGCAGCTTTGAATCACTGTTCTGAGATCAGGGTTTACTGTTAGAATCTTTGTTTTTAATAAAAGGGCCTGCGGGCCCTTTTGACGTATGGCAGAGGATTAGCTTGAACAAACTCCATGTTATTGAACATTTAAGATTTGCTCTGGAGCGCAAGCTTCAGGAAGCACAAGAGGCTGCAGAGAGTGCGCGAGCTGACGCGATTCATGAGCAAAGTGCCGCAGAAACGCAATATGACTCACTGAGCATTGAGTCTGGTTACCTTGCAGAAGGACAAAGTGAGAGAGTAGACGCAGCACACAGAGCTATTCACGCATTTGAGCAGGTGTTTACCGCCAGTCGGCCAGCTGGTATCGTGATTGGTGCATTGGCTGAGCTGGCCGATGAGCAAGATGCGCGTCATTGGTTTTATATTGGCCCGTGTGAAGGGGGATTAAAGGTGACACTGGACAATATAGATGTGAGGGTAATTACTCTGGTGTCTCCCATAGGGCAGGTATTAAGTGGCCGTCACATTGGTGAAGAGGTGGAGTTTCACTTTAATGGCCTAACCCAATGGCTTGAAGTGCGAGATTTGCAGTGATCAGGAGAACAACTTTTTCCTGACTACCTGTCTGTACTGGCTCGGAGTTTGATTCATAGTGCTTTTGAATACCCTGGTGAGCTGCCCCTGAGAGTTAAAGCCGCAAGCTAGTGCTATTTCCTGAATACTGAGGTTCGTTGAGGCCAATAGTTCAGTCACCTGACGAACCCGAACTGTTTGCAAATAGTTCGCGGCTGTCTGGCCTGTTGCTGCTTTGAAGCGGCGATTGAAGGTTCGGTAACTCATACCAAACTGTGCTGCGACATCGGGAAAGGTGATCTCATCGGCGCTATTATTACGTAACCAAAATTGGATAGAGGCTATCTGCTCATCGCTGTGTCTATCAACCGCACCCTCAAGGTATCGCTGTTCTTCATAAGGTTTACGCACTTCATGAGAAAAATTTTGTTGCACATGGTTTGCGGCCTCCTGACCATAAAATTGGTCTATAAAGTGAACTATTATATCAGCCAGCGCGTTTAGACTTGCTACTGTATACAAACGATCTGACTGCGTAATAAAGTAGTCAGGGCGCAAAGCAACGAGCGGGTAGCTGCGCTTAAACTGCTCCGCATAATGCCAATGCGTCGTGGCTGAGTGGCCGTTCAGGATCCCGGATTCCGCCAAAAAACACACGCCAGTTCCTACCCCGATGAGTGTCGCGCCTGTACGCCGTGCTTGGGCCAGATTTGCAACCAGTGAGGTATTTTTTCTCAATACCGGCCGAGGGTTGCGCCAGATACTGGGGATAACGATATAATCGAAGTCACTCAGTGCACTGAAGCTGGTGTGTGCGGTAAATGGCACACCCATCGATGAGTGAACAGTTTCTCCTGTTTCGCTCAGCCAGGCAATCTCCAGTGGTATAAACTCATTGCCAAGGTGACGTCTGGCAAATGCTTCACCGGCGCGCAGCATTTCTATGGGTAATGTCACACTGGTAATGAGCATCTGCTCATAAAGTGTAAAGGCAATACGGTGGTTGTAGGTGTTCATCTCATCCGACCTCATTACGGTGGCGTATTTTGCATGTTATGTGGCGAAAAATGTAAAGTATCATATTTTCCTTCGTTCTAGAATCGGTTCATTCGTTTTAGTAGACAGAGATTGATATGACAGCATTACCAATTATCGTAGGTATGGGCGGCGTGAATGCAGCCGGCAGAACCTCGTTCCACCAGGGCTATCGTCGCATTGTAATAGACAGCCTGGATGATGCTGCAAGACAGGAAACCTTTCTGGGCCTCGCGACTTTGATGAACCTCGTTTCATTGCAGGGGTCAGATTTGGTTACTGCACAGGGAGAAGTTGTTCTGCCGGATCAAATCGAAGCGCGCTTTGGTAAGCAGATCATTGACGGTACTTTGATCCGCAAAATCGAGAAAACACATTTTGACGTTGATGCAACTCACTGGCAGCAGAAGCTGACGATGCAGGCCAACGACGGCGCTGGATTAACATTTACCTGCCGTAAGCGTGACCTGCCAACACCTGTACCATCAAGCTGGCAGATTGAAATGCTGGATGAAAAAACGGCGCAGGTACTGATCCCTGAACAACTCGAAGTAAAAGTTGATAGCTACAGAGACAACCCAATTAAGGCGGCGGGTCAGCTGCCAACCGGGTTTGATCCATCTGTCATGTACAATAGTCGTTATCAGCCGCGAGGCCTGCAGGCGACGATTTTTGCGGCGACCGATGCTATCCGCTCAACCGGCCTTGACTGGCAAAGCGTGATGAACAGCGTTGAACCCGATCAGATAGGGACATATTCAGCGTCCGTGGCAGGCCAGGTTAATGACGAAGGGTTTGGGGGCCTTATCCGCAGCCGTATGAAAGGTGAACGGGTAAGCACCAAACAATTAGCACTGGGCCTTAATACCATGTCAACAGACTTTATTAATGCTTACGTAACCGGCAGTGTGGGCACGACATTTTCCACTTCAGGTGCCTGTGCGACTTTTTTGTATAACCTGCGTGCCGCGGTTAATGATATTCAGGCTGGTCGTACCCGTGTTGCTATTGTTGCCAGTGTGGAATGTGCGCTAACGCCAGAGATTATAGAAGGCTTTGGCAATATGGGGGCTCTGGCTAATGAAGACGGTTTACGCAAGCTGGACAACACTGATGAGGTTGACTACCGTCGTACCAGCCGTCCATTTGGCGAGAACTGTGGCTTTACCATAGGCGAGGGCGCACAGGTGACTATCCTGATGGATGATCAGTTAGCGCTGGAGCTGGGTGCAGATATTATGGGCTCAGTTGCGGATGTGTATGTCAATGCAGATGGGGTTAAAAAATCCATCACAGCACCGGGTCCGGGTAACTATATTACCATGGCCAAGTCTGTGGCTCTGGCTGAACAGATCGCGGGTACAGAGGCACTGCAACAACGCAGTTTTATTCTGGCACATGGTTCAAGTACACCGCAAAACAGGGTGACAGAGTCGTTTATATATCATCGCATTGCAGAGACATTTACGATTGAAGGCTGGAAAGTGGCTGCGCCAAAGGCGTTTGTTGGCCACACAATTGGTCCGGCTTCCGGTGACCAATTGGCAATGGCGCTGGGCATATTTAGTCATCAAATCATGCCGGGTGTGACGACCATAGATGCCGTTGCAGAAGATGTATATGACCAGCATTTGGATATTCGTACACATCATTATCACTGCGGCGAAATGGATATTGCTTTCATTAACTCCAAAGGGTTTGGTGGCAACAATGCAACCGCAACGGTACTGTCACCGGCTATGACTTTGAAGATGCTATCCAGGCGTTATGATGAAGCTGAATTAGCAAAACACAGCGCTAAGCTTGTTGAAACCAAACAACAGCAAGCCAGCTATCAACAAGCGGCCGATCTGGGTCAGTACGAACTTATTTATCGTTTTGGCCATGGCATGATTGATGAGGCCGATTTGCAGTTAAGCAAGGAATCATTGAGTATCCCGGGCTTCGACAAGGCCGTCAAGCTGACAGTCAATAACCTTTATGGCGATCTGGCCGATTAGACTACTATGTTAAGCAAACAAAAGGCGCGTTAGCGCCTTTTTTTGTGGTTCATTTCAGGTGCTGCGCGTGGAAATCCAGGTGCGTGTCAATAAACGAGGAAATAAAGAAGTAACTATGGTCATACCCCGGGTGCAAAGTCAGTGCAAGCGGGTAGTCCACAGCCTGAGCTGCCTGAACTAAGGTCTCTGGCTTGAGCTGTTCGACAAGAAACTGATCGGCTTCGCCCTGATCAACCCGAATGGGTACTCTCAGACCTTCCTGACTTTGTCTCAGCAGATGGCAGGCGTCGTAAGCGTGCCAGAGTGCTTGATCTTCCCCCAGATAGCCCGTAAAAGCCTTTTTACCCCAGGAGCAATCAATAGGGTTAGCAATGGGACTGAATGCCGAGATACTGTGATAACGCGTTGGGTTCTTCAGCCCGATCACCAGCGCACCATGGCCACCCATAGAATGTCCGGCAATGGCACGCTTTTCGGATACCGGGAAATGCTGCTCGATCAAGGCCGGCAGCTCTTCGCTGACATAGCTGTACATCTGATAGTGTTTATCATACGGTGGCTGCGTGGCATTGACATAGAAGCCTGCACCCAGACCAAAGTCATAGCTTTTGTCTGGATCATCGGCCACGTCTTTACCACGCGGCGACGTATCCGGTGCCACAATGGCGATGCCCAACTCGTTAGCCCGTTTAAACGCGCCCGCCTTTTGCATAAAGTTTTCATCAGTACAGGTCAGCCCCGACAGCCAGTACAGCACAGGTACTGGCTGGCCGCTATTCGCCTGCTCAGGCAAGAAGATGGCAAAGGTCATGTCACAGTGAGTATGCTGACTTCGATGACGGTAACGTTGATGCCAGCCTCCTGCAGCTTTATTTTCGCTCACTAATTCCATATGGCTTCCTCAGAAATGGATCACTGAACGTATGCTCTTACCCTGATGCATCAGCTCAAACGCTTCGTTGATATCATCCAGCGACATCGTATGGGTAATGAAGTCATCCAGCTTAAACTCACCCGCCAGATAACGCTCAACGATCTCTGGCAGCTCAGAGCGACCTTTAACTCCGCCAAATGCACTACCACGCCAGACGCGTCCAGTTACCAGTTGGAAAGGACGGGTAGAAATTTCCTGACCGGCACCGGCAACTCCGATGATCACGGACTCGCCCCAGCCCTTGTGACAACATTCTAAGGCACTGCGCATCACATTGACGTTACCAATACATTCAAATGAAAAGTCCACGCCACCGTCGGTCATCTCGACAATCACTTCCTGAATGGGCTTGTCGTAGTCATTTGGGTTGATGACATCGGTTGCGCCAAGCTTTTGTGCCAGCGGGTATTTGTCTGTGTTGATATCCACGCCGATGATCCGGCTGGCACCCGCCATCACTGCACCGATCACAGCAGACAAGCCAATGCCGCCCAAACCGAAGATAGCAACGGTATCACCGGGTTGCACCTTGGCAGTATTCATTACCGCACCCATACCGGTGGTAACACCACAACCCAGCAGACAGATCTCTTCAAGCGGTGCCTCTTTATTGACTTTGGCCAGAGAAATGTCAGGCAGTACGGTATACTCAGAGAAAGTCGACGTGCCCATGTAGTGATAAATGGGTTCGCCGTCTTTATAAAAACGGGTGGTACCGTCCGGCATAACCCCTTTACCCTGAGTGGTACGGATCTTCTGGCATAAGTTTGTTTTGCCAGAGGTACAGAATTTGCACTCACCACATTCAGGCGTATATAAAGGGATCACATGGTCGCCGACGGCAACACTGGTGACACCTTCGCCCACCGCTTCAACGATACCGCCGCCTTCGTGGCCCAAAATAGCAGGGAAAACACCCTCAGGGTCATCGCCAGACAAGGTGAATGCGTCTGTATGACACACACCGGTGGCAACGATCTTAACCAATACTTCGCCTGCTTTAGGCATCATGACATCCACTTCCTCAATGCTCAGTGGTTGTCCTGGTCCCCAGGCAATTGCCGCCCGTGATTTAATAAACTCAGCCATCATTACTCCAGTTTTGTAGTGTGAAAACAAAAGTATAACTTGCTATGAGAGTTTGATAATCTTAAAAAATAAGAAAGACTTTTACGTATTTGTAATAATGGACAGATGGTCAGGTTTAGATGAGTTTGTCGCGGTGGCGACCTGTGGTTCCTTCACCGGTGCGGCGCAACAGTTAGATACTTCCGTGGCGCAGGTTAGCCGCCGGGTTAAAACCTTAGAATCAGAGCTTGGTTATCAGCTACTGACCCGGACCACCCGCAATCTGGCACTGACACCCGAAGGCCAGATATTCCTCGGTCATGCCCGGTTGCTGCAACATGCCTATGAGGACGCGACGGCAGCGCTGAGACAACGAGACAGTGAGCCCACGGGCAAAATCAGGCTGACGGCACCTGTGATGTATGGCGAGCAATACATTATGCCGCTGGTACATCAGTTTATGTGCCGTTTTCCTTCCGTCACTGTCGATATGGAACTGACGAATGCTCAATTGGATCTCGTGGAGCAAGGGGTCGATCTGGCTATCCGCATCGGTCAGCTCAAAGATTCCTCGCTACATGCAAAACGCCTGTCACAGCGGCGCACTCTGGTCTGTGTTTCACCAGAGTATTTGCAGCAACATGGTCCTGTCACATCCATCAGAGATCTGGCCCGACAGAACTGTTTGCTTGGCAATGCGCAATACTGGCGTTTTATGGACCACGGCGTAGAGCGGCATGTCAAAGTGACAGGCACACTGCGGTGTAACAGCGGCTGGGCATTATTGGATGCTGCGAAGCAGGGTCTGGGCGTGGTGCAGTTGCCACACTATTACCTGCAAGATGCGATTGAGCGGGGTGAACTAGTTACCGTACTGGATGATTTCACACCCGAAGAGGAGGGGATCTGGGCGGTATACCCACCCAGAAAGTATTTGTCTACCGCCATCCGTGCGCTGATAGATTTTCTCGCAGAATCGCTTTAAGCCTGGATGCTATTTTCCTCCATTGCTTCCAGCGCTCTGGTCAGTGCCTGCTCGCGGCTTTTACAAAATGCATGCTCGCCAAGCTTGCTGCGGATATCAAACTTCTGAAGTTGTTCACTGGTGTCTTTGTTTGGTGAGTAAATAAACACCTGACAGTTAGCATCCAGTGCGTCGCTGATGGCATTTTCAATAGCGAGGCTGACGGTCACATCAAGCATAGCCACATCGCTTAAATCCAGTACCATACTCTTGTACTCGCCAATATGGCGGTGCTGGCGGGTAATGGCCTTTGATACACTGAAGATCATCGGACCGGACAAGTAAAAGAACAGCAACTGGCCTTTCGCTTGTTCCAGCAGGGTGCGCTCGTGTGTAGATAACGGCACGTCTTCATCGGCATCGCCGTCACTGATGGCTTTTACATGCTGCTCCTGAACGCGGCTCAGACGTTCAATCACCATGATATTGGAAATAAATACACCCAGGCCCACCGCAACCATGAGATCAACGAACACGGTCAGCAACATCACGCCATACATAATAGCCATCTGACTGATGCTGAGTTTGTGCGCGCGTTGAATAAAGCTCCAGTCCAGAATATTGATCCCGACATAGACCGCGATACCGGCTAGCACGGCCATGGGGATTGGCTCTGTCAGGCTACCTGCGACAAAGACCACAGCCATCAGGATCAGCGCCCGGAAAATGCCAGCCAACGGAGAGCGAGCGCCCACCTGAATGTTGACAACTGTGCCCATGGTGGCACCGGCACCTGGCAGAGCACCGAAGAAGCCGGCGATCATATTGGCCACACCCTGGCCTCGTAGCTCTTTGTCAGAGTCGTGTTCGGTGCGGGTCAAACTGTCGCCAATGACGGCAGTGAGTAAGGTATCGATACACCCTAATGTACCGAGTACCAGCGCGTCGATGACCATTTCGGTAAAGAGCTCTGGCGTAAAAGTCGGCCAGACAATCTCAGGCAAGCCGCTCGGGATCTCACCAATGCGGCGAATGCTGTCGGTATCGAAAAGCATGATTGAGATCAGCGTAACCACCACCAGGGCAACCAGCTGAGCGGGCACGTACTGACGATATTTCTTCGGCATGTAGAACAACACGGCCAATGTCAGAATGCCTAAAAAGAGTTCGGAGAAATGCAGATTGAGAAACAATTCGGGGAAGGCGGATAAGGTACCAGGGACGCCACCTGGAGGGGCCTGATGGCCCAGTAGCGGTGCCAGCTGCAGGATGATGAGTATGACACCAATGCCAGACATAAACCCGGAAACCACACTATAAGGCATCAGGGTTACATATTTCCCGAGTTTGAGCGTACCCAGTAATATCTGGAACGCCCCAGCCATCATCACGACCGTGAAGGCCATTGCCGGTCCTGCTTCAGGGTATTTTGACACCATGGTGGTCAGCACTGCTGTCATTATGACCGTCATCGGGCCAGTTGGCTCTGAGATCAGGGAGGTTGAACCGCCAAACAAGGCAGCAAAGAGGCCAACAAGAATTGCGCCCCACATGCCGGCTTCAGCTCCGGCGCCGGATGCCACGCCAAAGGCGAGGGCGAGTGGTAGGGAAATGATTGCAGTGGTCACACCACCGAACAAATCTCCCTTTAAATTCATATGTTTAAATCTTGATAACGAAAACATTGAAGGTCCATACCGCGAGATTTGCCGCATTCTACACTAAAAGCGAGTGTAATTTAGAGCCACAATAAAAAATTTTTACACTTTTTTTTGGGGGTAAGGGTATGACCCGGCTTTCTTGATTGTGCTAGTATCGTGCACTGAACTTATATGTAGAAAAATAAACTATTATGTTTCAGCCTGTTAGCCTTTATATAGGGCTCAGATACAGCCGTGCTACCAAGGGTAATGGGTTTGTGTCTTTTATTTCGTTTTTTTCCATCGCCGGAATAGCGCTCGGCCTAATGGCGCTCATTACGGTCAGCTCTGTGATGAACGGATTTGAGCAAAGCCTTAAAAATGCCATGCTCGATTTGATCCCCCACGTGCAGTTGCACAAGTCGTCGGACGAACAAGCGGGAGATGCATCCAAGTTGTTAGCTCAGCTGAGCGTGTTGCCTGAGGTCAGGCGGGTGACACCTTATGTGACCAGTGACGTAATCTTACAAACGAATAAAGATCTAGTTGGCGTGCGCTTGCAGGGGGCTTTCTCCGATTACCCGTCGGCACTTGAACCCCATATTGAAGCTGGCAGCATTACGCAATTCAGTGAACAGAAATATCAACTGGCATTAAGTCGCTACCTGGCCAATCAATTGGATGTTCGTTTGGGGCAAAAAGTCCGGGTGATCATGCCGGATATCAGCAGTTATACGCCGATGGGACGGGTGCCCAAGCAGCGATTGTTTACCGTTGCGCTGATCTACAACACTCACAGCGAAGCTGATGTGAATCTCGCATTTGCGGATGGGAAAAGCTTACAGCGTTTGCTCAAGCGCAAACCGACCGATTTTGACGTCAGTATTACGTTAAAAGATGCCTTCGCGGTCAATGCATTCAAAACTGCACAAGCACCGCTGTTGTCCGGGCTGAAATATTCAGACTGGCATGTGCAGCAAGGCGCATTATTTGCTGCGGTGGCAATGGAAAAGCGCATTATGTCTTTGCTGTTGGGGCTGATAGTGATTGTGGCTGTGTTTAACATTGTTTCGGCGTTGTCGATGATGGTCAGTGAGAAGCAAGGTGAAGTAGCTATTTTGCAAACTCTCGGGCTGGCTCCGGGTGCCATTGCGCGCGTCTTTATGGTTCAGGGCTTGTACAACGGCGTAGTGGGTACACTTATCGGCACAGTATGTGGTTACCTGCTGGCAAGTAATATCAATCAGGTGCTGGCACTGAGTGGGCTATCTCTGCTCGGTGGGGCAGAGCTGCCAGTCAGATTCGACTGGCTAAGTATGAGTCTGATTGTTGCAACCAGTCTGGTGTTGAGTTTTCTGGCAACATTATATCCGGCGTTTAAGGCCGCAAAAGTGCTACCTGCTGAGGTGTTAAGATATGAGTGATTTAGTGATTGAATGTCAGGGTCTGAATAAGGCCTATGATGAAGCGGGCCAGCAGGTTGAAGTGCTGAAAGGGGTTGACCTGACACTGGCTCAGGGAGACATGTTGGCGATTGTGGGGAGCTCAGGTTCGGGTAAAAGTACTTTGCTACATATTCTTGGCACGCTGGATACAGCAAGCAGTGGCTCGGTGCACATTAAAGGCACGGATGTGGCCAGCTTGTCGCGTCGCAAACAGGCCGACTTTCGTAATCAAAACCTGGGTTTCATTTATCAGTTCCATCACCTGCTGATGGATTTTACGGCGCTTGAAAATGTCGCGATGCCATTGTTGATATCGGGTCAGCCACCCAAAGCGGCACATGCACAGGCTGAAGACATGTTGGGTAAAGTCGGTCTGGCTCATCGTGGTGGCCATCGTCCGTCAGAGCTGTCCGGGGGGGAGCGCCAGCGAGTGGCGATAGCACGCGCACTGGTCACGCGTCCGTCACTGGTCCTGGCCGATGAACCAACCGGTAACCTGGATAAGCAAAATGCCCTGAAAATTTATGCGCTGCTTAAGGAGCTGAATCGGGATTTAAAAACCAGCTTTGTGGTGGTAACACACGACTTAGAATTAGCCGCAAAACTGGGCCGAGCCGTTGCATTGGACGACGGTGTGTTGGTCGAACAAGCGTTACATAGCGAGGCTTAATGCAATGCTGAGTGTGTTTATCAGTAACCGGTTACGCGCGTCCAAGCATCAGGCAGGTTTGATTGGGTTTTTGAGTAAATCGTCAACGCTGGGCGTGATGCTGGGGGTCGCGGTGTTAATTGTTGCTTTGTCTGTGATAAACGGATTTGAACAGCAGCTGAAATCCCGCTTATTGTCTGTGGTCCCGCATGTTGCCTATCAGGCGCCTTATGAGCCTATCTCTAGCTGGCCCGACAAAGTTGCTCTGCTAGAGGCGCAGCCAGGCATAGTGGCAGCAGCGCCGGAAATATCGGTAACAGCCATGGTCCAGTTTCGTGGAGAGCTCAAAGCTGCACAAGTGAAAGGTGTTGATTTCCTTTCCCATCACAAAGTGTCGGATGTGGGCCAGTTTATAAACGATGTTGCACTGGCCTCGTTATCTGGCGACGATATTGTATTGGGTCGCCATATTGCGGCTGAGTTGGGGTTAACGCGCGGTGATAAACTCACGCTGTTAGTGGCAAACCCGCAGGCTGACTCTCCACTGGCGGCACCCAAACGACTGAATTTTGTATTGGCGGGCGTTATTGACATGGGTGGGCCCATCGATCGCTCTTTGGCCCTGGTGTCGGTGAATAGATTGCAGCAGGCGATGGGACTGGCGGAGGATGAAGTAACCGGATTGCGCGCAAAAGTTGAGGATGTGTTTGCCGCGCATCAGATTGCGATGTCTGCGGGCAGGGCGTTACCTGATCTGGTCTATGTCAGCAGCTGGTTTCGCACCCAGGGTAGTCTCTATCAGGATATACAGATGGTCAGAACCATTGTCTATCTGGTGGTATTTTTGATCATTGCCGTGGCCAGCTTTAATATCGTGTCGTCCATGGTGATGGAAGTAAAAGAAAAGCAGGCTGATATTGCGATTTTAAAGACCATGGGTGCAAAAGACAGTACCATTTTTGCCACTTTTGCTATCCAGGGTGTGAGCTATGCACTCATTGGTGCCCTGGCGGGCCTGTTTATTGGCATTTTGCTGGCGCTGAATATCTCGGATTTATTTCGCGCCTGGGTTGAGCTGGAAGGAGACAATCCGTTGCAGGGCGTCTACTTTATCGAGTTCTTGCCCAGTCAGCTGCATTGGGTGGACGTAGCGGCTGTATTGTCAATTACCCTGGTGATTGCCGTATTGTCCTGTCTTTACCCTGCCTGGCAGGCCGTGAAAGTCGATCCGGCCAGAGTCCTCGGGGGCTAAATGCGAGTAACGCCTTCTCAGAGCGGGCGTTACTCTTCAAAATGCAGATAGCTGGACTTATCGGCTACCACATACTCAACAAAATCAGTGATGCTCAGTGGCTTGCTGTAATAATAGCCTTGCACATATTCAACGCCCTTAGCCTTAGCGTATATCATCTGATCCAGTTGCTCTATGCCTTCTGCAACCAGAGGCTTATCGAGGTTTTTTGCCAGCGACACTATGGAATTAAACAGAGACTGCATTTTTCCGTCACTGACGACATGGGTCACAAAGGCCCGGTCAATTTTAATTTCATCGAAATGCAACTTGCACAAGTAACTCAAGCTGGAGTAGCCGGTGCCAAAGTCATCAATCGATATCATCAGTCCCGCGCTTTGCAGCTTTTGTAAAATCTCATTGATATAATTAAAATTGTCAATCAAAGCTGACTCGGTGAGTTCCAGTTTTATCTTAGCCGGATTGAGCGACAGCCGGTCCAGCGCCTGTAGCAGCCGGGTAGTAAAGTTGACGTCGAGGATTTCCACAACGCTGATATTGATGGCAAAACGAAACAGGCTGGCTTCAACTTGCTCCTCTGTGAGCAGGGCCTTTAACACGTTAATTTGGCTGAGTGTAAAGTGCGTGAGTTTGTTGATTTCCCCGGTACTTTCTATGACAGGAATGAACTCAGTAGGCGGAATCGGCTGACCATCAAGCTCCCAGCGCATCAGGCATTCAGCGCCAATCAAGCGCTCAGTTTTGGTGTCATGTATTGGCTGAAAGACGACCTCAAAGCAGTCCGCGAGGTTGCCCTTATACAGGGCACTACGCAAACCAGTCTCGATTTTATTTTGCCGCTCAATCTGCTTTGCCAGCGTCTCTTTGAATTCGACCAGACGATTATGATCAGAGAGTGAATCAAAGGTGGCCATTTCTGCTTTGTTGAGGCTTAGCTCATGGTCGTCATCAGGCTGCTCTTTATAATAGCCAAGTGAGACATTACTGTAGAAACTGTTACCATTAAAATTGAAGGGTTCATTCAGCTGTTTGTATAGCGTTTCTATATTGATGGGCACAAAATGCGGGATAAACACACAATAACAATCGGAAGAGTGTTTAGAAAAAATACCCTTGTCGAATTCGCCCTGAAATCGTGCCAGGATTTCCATAAAGACCAGATTGGCCACGCCAATATTCCACACCTCGGAAATACGTTGAAAATTACAGATGCGAACACAGCATATGGTGCCCTGATGCGATTGCTCTTTGATTTTACTGATAAAGGCATCCCGATAGAGTAATCCTGTATGGGGGTCGCGAATAGCCAGCTGTTTATTAAGACGTCTGACGGAAATGAGCTCTTCCATGGGTTCCAGCCGGACATAATGGAGGTCTTCCTGTCTGAAGCTGTATAACCTCACCCAGGTAACGCTGCTGTTATCTATGCTGATGCCCAGCTCTATCTGGTCAAAGATAGGGTCGAACAAGATCTCAGAAATACTGAGCTCTTTAAAGTCTTCATCAATAAACACCAATTTTTGTGACAGGATATCACCGGGCTTTAAGTCCAGCATGCGTTCAGCCGCTTCAGAGAGGGTGATGATCTGGCCCTGCTCATCATAGCTGAGATAGGCAATGTCCAGAAGTTGAGTCAGTTGCTTTTTCATACAGATCACCCAAGCGCTTTTTGGATCTGGTAAGGGAGGTTACTTAGCGCGTAGATCTTGTCGACGGCCCCCCTCGCGATGGCTTCTTTTGGCATGCCAAATACCACACAGCTGGCTTCACTTTCTGCAAAAGTGATGGCACCTTTTTGCTTCATTTCCAGCATACCACTCGCCCCGTCGTTGCCCATGCCAGTTAAGATCACGCCAATGGCATGGTTGCCTACCGATTGTGCAACAGATCGAAACAGCACATCGACCGAAGGCTTATGGCGACTGACAAGCGGTCCGTCGCGTATTTCTAAATAGTAGTCCGTGCCCTGACGTTTTACCAACATATGCTGGCCACCTGGCGCTATATACACATGGCCCGGGCGGATCCTTACAGCGGTCTGTCCTTCCGATACAGTATGCGGGGTGATGTCATTGAGGCGTTGTGCAAACGCCGCGGTGAACTTCCCCGGCATATGTTGCACAATCACAATTGGAGGGCAATGAACGGGCAGCAGCTTTAGCAGCCGGGCGATTGCCTCTGTGCCACCGGTAGAGGCGCCAATAGCAATGACTTTCCCGGCGCTGTCGGGTGGTTGCGTGGTGTTGTGTGCTGGCAGTACTTCTTCCGTTGTATGCAATTCCCGAAACGTGCCTTCATCGAGATATTTAAGCTGGCGCACTTTGGCTTTAGTCGCGGCTTTGATGGCATCAATGATCTGCGACACGGAGTCGCTGTGCAGAAAGTCGCCCAGCCCCTGGGTGGGTTTGGCAATAACATCGACCGCGCCACAGGCCAGTGCCTCGATGGCGGTAGTGGTTTTTTCCTGCGCCAGTGCCGAGCAGATGATCACCGGCGTAGGGCGTTCCTGCATGATTTTTTTTAGGAAAGTCAGGCCATCCATTTTTGGCATCTCGATATCCAGCAAGATAACGTCCGGCCAGTTGAGCTTCATTTTTCGCTCGGCAATGATGGGGTCCGGTGCGGTGCCACTGACATTTAAGGTGCGCTCGTGGGCGATGACCTCACTCATGATCTGGCGCATCAGGGCGGAATCATCGATGATAAAGACACTGGTCATAAGGCCACCTTCTTGTAGATGCATGGGCTCAGGGTTTGCAGGCAGGCGGGTTTGTCGCGCATGGCTTCCGAGTGCCCTAAAAACAGTAAACCGCCGTGGTTTAAGCGCTTGATAATATTATTCAGGATGGCTTGTTGTTTGGGTTTGTCAAAGTAGATAAGCACATTGCGCAAAAAGATGACGTCAAACGAGAAATCCACTGTGGTCAGATTTAACAAGTTGTCTTCCTGAAAGCGGCATTGCTTTTTCAATGTTGAGATCAGCGTAAAATTATCGGCATTCTTACCAGTACCTTTCATGCAGTAGCGGATCCGGTAACGTTTCGGAATTTTCCCCACGGTGGAAATCGCATAGCGGGCATCTCTGGCCATCAGCACCGACATTTCAGAAATATCCGTGCCGATAACATGCCAGGGGCGATTGTAAAACAGATCGTCCAGGATCATGGCGAGCGAGTAGGCTTCTTCGCCGCTGGAGCAGGCAGCACTCCAGGCCCGGATAGGTGAATGCCTTGGACGATTGTGTTGATAGTAGTGATAAAGAAATTCAAACTGGGCCTGCTCGCGAAAAAAATAGGTCTCATGTGTGGTGAGCTTGTCGATGAAAATTTGTAGTTCATCTTTGCCCTCAGGCGTCAGCAATAAACGATAGTATTTACTAAAAGACGGACTGCGACTGGCCCGCAACCGGCTGGCAAGGCGACTGGCCACGATATCGGCTTTGCCTTTGCCCAGACTTATCCCGGTATGTTGTTCAAACAGTCGATTGAGTTGTTGAAATTCCAACGCCGAGATCGCCATAGTGACCTAGCGCTGACAAAACCGGGTAAAAAACTCGGCCTGCGAGGACTTCAGCTGTGTATTGATTTCACTGATATTGAGCACGCTTTTCATATCCAGCAAAATGGTGAGCTGATTATTAATCTTGGCCATTTTCCAGACGAAATGACGGGGAATATTGGCACCAAAGGAGGGCGAGTCTTCCAGCTGAGCACAGTTAATAAACTGGATGGACATTACGCTGCTAACCAGCATACCGAGCGTCATGATTTCGTCCAGGCTGGGATCGTAGAAGTCATATAGTACGATGCAGCTGTATTTGTTATAGGGCTGAGGGTTTTTCAGCATCAGGCGGTGTTGCAGGTCCAGTACAGGGATCACACTGCCCCGGACGTTGATCACGCCCCGGATCACCTGGTTGCACATAGGCACCATAGTCGTATCGGTTAGCTCTATCACTTCTTTGACCGACTCTATGGGGATGCCAAAGGTGTCGTATCCGATAGACACCAACAGAGAATGGAGCTCTTCGCTGTTGGTATTGTTGTCTGTTCGTGTGGACTCTGAATTCATCTCAGGTCTCCTTGAACTGCGCTTTGGAGTCAGCGTTGAGAGGTAGCTCAAAAGACAGCTGTGTGTGTTGTTGCTGCAAGTCGTCAAACAATTGCACGTCATCCAGGGTGAGTATCTTGGTGATATCCAGTATGGTCATCAGGTTATCCGGTAATTTGGCCAGGCCATAGACGAAGCGGCTATGAAACTGGCCCGCAATGCTGGGCACCTGATCAATCTCGTGAGCCGGGATATCCAACACTTTAGTGACCATGTCGACTTTCAGACCAACGGTAATATTTTGTGCTTTATAGTTGCATTCAGCCACAATGATACAGGTACGGTTGGTGATGGCTTGTACCGGCTTGTTAAGCCTGACGGATAAGTCAAAAACAGGGATAACCAGTCCCCTGAGGTTGATGGCACCAATAATAAAATCAGGCGCCATGGGGATCTTGTCTACCTCAATGTATTCCATTATCTCCCTGACAATGGCAATACTGATTGAATAGGGCGAGCCATTAAGTTCAAACGCCAGATACTTATCGTGGTCGTATGCTGTAGTAGCCGGGCTGTGAATTGCGTCATTCATAGTGTATTACTCATCAAACGGGGTATAACCGTCTTCCCGGCTATGGCTGTTGTCGTGGATCATATGAGTGGGGCGTCCTTTGCTGCCACGGCCGTTATTACTCAATTTGAAGTAACTCACGGTGGAGCGAATATCCCCGGTCTGGTCCTGAACCATCTTAGCGGTTGAGGCGAGCTCCTCCGAGGCAGAAGCATTTTGCTGGGCAATTTCATCAAGCTGAGCAACGGTGCGATTGATTTCAGCAACACTGGTACTTTGCTCTGTTGATGCGGCGGTGATTTCTTGCACCAGGTCGGCGGTTTTACCGATGTTAGGCACCATTCTGTCGAGCATAGCACCGGCGTGTTGGGCGATTTTTACACTGTTGTCGGCAAGTGTACTGATGTCCTGTGCGGCAACCTGAGAGCGTTCTGCCAGTTTACGCACTTCATCTGCGACCACCGCAAAGCCTTTGCCATGTTCACCGGCTCTGGCAGCTTCAATCGCGGCATTCAGTGCCAGCAGGTTGGTTTTGTAGGCAATGTCTTCGATAATGCCAATTTTTTCGGCTATCTGAGTCATGGCCTGAACCGTGTCTTTTACCGCCTGGCCACCATCGTTAGCTTCACTGCTGGACTGCTTGGCGATGTCATTGGTCATTTTCGAGTTCTCGGTATTCATCGAGATTGAGGAGCTCATTTGCTCCAGTGATGCGGAGGTTTCCTCCACACTGGCGGCAAGCTGGTTCGAGGTGGAGCTGAGCATGCGAGAGGTGGTGCTGACTTCATTGGTGCTGTGGGCGATGGACTCAACGGACTCCTGAATATCCAGCAGAATGTTTTGCAGCCGCTCAATAAAGCCGTTAAAACTCTGCGCCGTTTGGCCGATTTCGTCATTGCCAAAATCCGGAATACGCCGGGTCAGGTCGCCTTCACCCGAGCGCAAGTCTTCTGCGGCATCCGCCAGTGCATTAATGGGGAGCACTATGCCGCGGATCAAAAAGGCGGCGGTGGCGATGGCAAGCACAATGGCAACGACCAGCAAGCCCCAGACCAGCTGGATACTGTCGCGAGCGGCAGACATCAGATCGTTGAGTGAGGTGGTGCTTTCTGCAATGGCTTCGTTGGAGATCTTTTCCAGTATTTCCTCTATTTTACTAAAAATATCATGCTCAAGCCGGTCAACATCTTTAGACGCTTGGATCTTCTGTCTGGGGTCGTACATAGCGAATATTTCTTTACCGCCGTTATAGAGCCCCAGATACATGCGTTCGATATCACCAATGGCTTTAATTTCATCAGGCTTTCTCTCGAGCGGTTTGAGTTCGGCCAGAAAGTTTGAAAAAGTCCGCGCGTCTTTTTCGAACGCGGCAGTAGCACCGACCCGACCCCGCATATAGGCATTCAGTGAATTCATCATGTCGCCTTGCTCGTCGATCAGCTCCAGATAGTAGCGTACGCCAGGTAAATCATCGTTAACCACTTCAGCAAAGTCACCACTGCTACCGGCATCGGCCACTTCTGCCTCTTTTTGTGAGTCGAGCAGGCTTTCCAGTGGCTCTGCGAATTCGCGGTTGAGGTACTCATATTTTTCGACCGCTTTTTCCTCCTGAAGGGGATCAAAGCGGTCAAAGATCAGTTCCTGGTTTTCGCTTGCATATCGGCGTACCAAGTCTTCCAGCTGACGAATGTAGCTGGTATCAACAGAGTTGAGACGTTTAAGGTCTTCCAGATAGTTAGTAAATTCACTGTAATTAGACAAAAAGTCTGCTTTTTCATCGGCTTCACCGGCAATGTATTCCAGCACATTGCTGTTCATGTCGCCAAGCTCATCGAGCATATTCAGCGCATAGATGGCTTCGGGGATGTCGGTTTGACCCACATCGGTGGCAAATCCTTCTATGCGGCCATTTTTCATTTGCACAGACACGGCAATCACCAGCAGCAGCAGCCCCATGGTAAACATGGCCAGAATGATTTTGTTTTTGATGGTCAGATTCTTAAACATCTTTATGCTCCGGTTTATCTGACTAATGCTTGAGCTCTAAGGACTCGTACATAGTAATTGCGGTGCGGATCAGGGCAGATACATCCAGAATAATGGCCACTTTGCCACTGCCGAGTATAGTTGCGCCGCTGATGCATTTGAGGCCTTCGAACAGCCTCCCCAAGGGTTTGACGACGGTCTGAAACTCTCCTTGCAATGAGTCTACGACCAGGCCGGCTCTGAGCGTGCCAAACTGGACGATGACCAGTGATTCCTTCGTGTGCTCTATTTGCTGCTCGATCCCAAACAGGGTGCGCAGACGAATAAAGGGCAGGACCTCAGTTCTGAGGTTGATGTAGTTTTTATCCTGAATATCAGACTCAGAGACCACTTCGTGCAGTTCCAGGCATTCGACTACGGTATCCAGGGGGATCACATAGTCCTCATCACCAACGGTAAACATAAACCCATCTATGATAGATAAGGTCAGCGGCAGGCGAATAATAATTTTAGAGCCCAGCCCTTTGGTACTGTCGACTTCTACACTGCCTCGCAGGCTCTCGACATTACGTTTTACCACGTCCATGCCAACGCCACGACCCGAAATACTGGTCACGGCAGTGGCGGTAGAAAACCCTGGTTCAAAAATCAACAGGTTGATCTCTTTATCCTGTAATGAGTGATCTTGATTGACCAGGCCGTTCTCTATGGCCCGGGCCAGGATCTTGCTTTGATCCAGCCCCTGACCGTCATCCTGAATTTCGATGACAATTGACCCTGAGTCATGGTAGGCCTTGAGTGTCAGCTGGCCACATGTCGGTTTGCCCGCGGCCTGTCGCTGCTCGGGTGACTCAATGCCATGATCAATGGCATTGCGAATTATGTGCATCAGCGGATCACTGACCTTCTCGACAAAGGTTTTGTCCAGTTCAGTATCGGCGCCGACAATATTGAGCTCCACCTCTTTGCCCAGCTCATCGGCCACATCGCGAACAACGCGTTTGAATTTATTGAAGGTTTCACCAATCTGGACCATGCGCAGTTTTAACGAGCTGTCACGAATGTTCTCAACTAAGCGTTCCAGCAGGGCCATGGCTTCAATCAGTGTTTCGTTACCCGTTTCGTGTGCCAGTAAGTTGGTTCGGGCACCCGTGATCACCATTTCCCCAACCTGATCGATCAATCTATCAAGCTTCATGGCTTCAACCCGAAGGGTTTTGCTCGTGTGGAGCTTATTTTTCTTCTTGCCTGTTGCCTTGGCTGGCGGCTCAGCATCATCTGGTATGGATGCTGGCTCCAAAAGCCGAGCCGGCAGGCGTGATTGTGTTAGTTTTGCCAGAGTGGCTTGAAACTGGGCTGGGTCTGGAAAGTATTTTGCGCAATCTTCAATGGCGCTGTATTGGCACCGATCTGGCGGTAAAATCTCAACCACCGCATCATTTTTTATAAATTCGAACACCTCTTCTATCACGTCTTTGCTCTGACTGGTATGAAACAACATCAAAAATGCCAGGTAACAGGACTCAGGGTCATAGGGTGTATCGGCAGTGAGTGCAGTAAAATTGGTGGCAACTTCAAGGGACGCTACTTCATTATTCAGGAAGTGAATAAAAGGGTAAGGATCCAGGCCGTTGCGCAGCACATTTTCGTTAGGGACAAAACATATAAACCAGGTTCCATCTTGCGGTTGTGTTTCGCTATCAGTGTCTGTGTTTTGTGGTGCGCCGACGATGTTGGTAATTGCACTGAATTGCTCGGTCAGCCTTGCAAGCTGGGTCAGTTGTTGCGCACTGGGCTCATTTTGGGATGCGGCGAGCAGGATCAATTCATCACATAAATCACCGGTTTCGAGATACAAAGAGAGCAGGGTTTTGCTCATTTCTCTGTTACCTCCTCGGACGTCATCGAGTACGGTTTCAGCAATGTGTGTCAGGCTCACGACATAGTCAAAGCCGAATAGTCCGGCACTGCCTTTAATGGTGTGAATGGCGCGGAAGATCGCATTGATGGTCTCTTCCTGATCCCTACTTGCTTCACTACTTTCGAGATCAAGCAAGCTGTTTTCCATCTCTGCCAGCAGCTCTTTTGACTCGCTAACAAAGGTGGTAATGGCGGCACTTAAATCCACAGACATAACTAAGGCTCGCCTGCACTAAGGTCGGTCAGGGGAACATTTAACAATGACAGTCTGGCAGTGAGCAGCTCAGATAGGGTAAGGGGGTTTATTTGAACACCTGTGTTACGGCAATAGTTAACCAGCCAGATAGCCAACTGGATCCCGGCACTGTCGAGCTCATCAACCTGGCTTAAATCCAGCGCAACCTCTTGTTTGCCAGCTAAAAAAGCGATGAGCTCTGTATGTACATCCTGTACTTCGTAGATGGTCAGCTCCGCTGGAAACTTAAAGCTCTCAGACATAATGGTCACATCATCAGTAATTTAGATACTGCCTGGAGCATTTGTGCAGGCTTGAAGGGTTTGACCATCCAGGCCTTCGCCCCGGCTTTCTTACCTTCTTCCATCATGCTCTGCTGGTTCTCTGTGGTCAGCATAATCACAGGGGTGAACTTGTACTGTGGGAGTTGTTTTACATTTTTGACGAATTCAATGCCATTCATATTGGGCATGTTGACGTCGCTGATGATGAGGTGCACCTTGTTGCCGTTAAGCTTGCTCAGTGCGTCTTTGCCATCACACGCTTCAATGACCTGATAGCCAGCACCGGTCAGCGCAATATTGACAACTTGTCTTAATGAATCGGAATCATCCACCACTAGTATGGTTTTGCTCATAACTTACCCTCATACTGTATGTCAAAAAAAAGTGAGATCGTCGACTGTATCATCGTCCCTATCATTCTTGGCTTTGCCACTTTTTGTCGCCAGAATATGCCTTTGCTCTCGTGTTGCTGCGGTACGCGATAATGCTTCACTGATCCGTTCGTGATTGAATCGAGCGTTGGCGCTGCTGCGACGCTGCACAATAAACTCATCCAGCTCTTGAGTCATAATGTCCAGGGCAATCGTAACGCTGTCCTGGATCTGATCGACGCGGTCCTGAAATTGCAAATCAACCAGTATTTCCGAGATTTTCTGCCGATTGTCCTCATTTGAGGTTTGCAGTACCTGCGCTTGTTGCTCTACGTTTTGTGACAGGGTGAGCCAGGTATCAATCACTTCATTAATTTGCTGCTGATATTTGTCGGTCAGGGCCTGGCGCTCTGCCAGTTCGCTTTCCATCATGGTCATAGAGCTTTGCATTGCCTGGGCGATAGTCTCGACCATTTTGTTTATCTTAACTCCTGTCTCGCCGCTTGAATTAGCAAGCGCACGCACTTCATCGGCAACAACTGCAAAGCCACGGCCATTGTCTCCAGCGCGGGCGGCTTCAATAGAGGCATTGAGCGCGAGTAGATTTGTTTGCTCAGCAATTTTGGCGACGTCAATTGACATTGCCTGTAACTCCTTGCTTTGCTCTACCAGTGTCTTGAAAGTCTCTGTCCGCTGTTGCTGGTTTACATTGGACTGTTCAAGGTACGTGAGGATTTGGGTTAGCTGATCACGGCTGTGCTGAGCTGTTTGCTGCAGGCTATTGGCACTGCTGTCGTCCAGACTGCTGAGCGTAGAGCTTATGTTGCTGACGAGCTGGGAAAATTCTTCCGACATATTATTTACGGCTTGCTTGGTTTGCTGCCGGGCACTGTTAATCTGATCTCTTAGCTGAGGAGTAATAGTGTGGCTAAGTTGCTCAAGACAGGCGAAGTCTGAGCGTTGCCCATCAGCGTTAGCCGAGACAACAGTGGTATCCATGATAGGTTCTTTTTCAGGGTTGCGGCAGGCGATAAACAAGCCCGCGCCAGACAGACCTGTTATAACGAAAGCGAACATCCAGCCCGCGACATACCAGGTGATGGCAAAAATCACCAACTGAATTGCGATGGAAAGTGGGAGCATATCGGTGCCACCCAGGCCACTGAAATTGTCTTATAATCCTAGTCCAGTCTTTTTATTGTGCAAATGCAAATAATCAACGCATGCTTATCTCGATTTATACGCAGAATTGAATGTGGTTGGCGCTTGCATCCGGCTGACATAATCCCTAAAGTAGTGGAAAAATAACTAAGAAGTACCCAGAATGACGAAAAAAGACACACAATTGAGTAAAGAAGAGCAGCAACATCTGGTTGCTCAGTGGCAACATACGTCGTTGCAGGCCGCTCAGAAGCACCTTGCAGAAAAAGGCATACTCGGTATGAACATCCTGGCCAAAGACTCGCGAATTTTGCCACCAGTATGTGGTATATGGAAAATAAAAGACAATAAAGGTAAAGGCTACTGGGTTATATCAGGCAAAGTCCCTACTGATGCTATGCCTGTTAGCGGCGCGGCAGATGCCCGTGCAGCACTTAAGCATTTTTCCTATCAGTGGCAAATTAAAGCGGATAAAATACTGAGCGCTGAACACATTGACAAGACGCAGAGCGAATATGCCAGTATTTTGATCCACCACGCTCATGGTTTGTATGATCTCGCAAACAAAGACCAGCTATGGGCTAATGCAGCATCGTAAAAGGCTCATAGTTCATCTCTTTTACCGGGCATTTCATCCTTTGTCTTGGAATGCCTGCTTCCATAAACACGCTTCCCTGTTTGGAAAAACCGGATTTCAGGAACGCAGGCACTTCGTCCAGAATGCATTGTACGAAGACATTTTCATAACCTTTTTGCTCTGCCAGCACACTGAGAAAGCTGATCAACGACTGATAGGCTTCCCGATTTCTGTGCGCCCGGACGATCGCAATCCGGCTTATCAAGCCATCACAACATAACCTGCCAGTACCAATCGGGCACTGATTTTCATCCCGAACCAGCACATGCTCTGCGGTTTTATCGTGCTGGTCAAACTCGACTTCTTTTGGGAGGTGAAGCTCGTAAACAAAGACTCGTTCACGGATTTGGCGCAGTTGTCCCTGAGTTTTTTGCCAACTCACTCTATCGACGTGGTAATTCATGATTGCCTCGCATCAAACATCATAATCACGCCTGACCAAGGGACCAGCCTGTATTCTTTATTATTAAGGCACCGAGCTTGCCGATGCCTATTATTGTGTGACTAACCCTTAGATTCAGGTAATTACACCCAGTCCTCAATGTAAAAGGACCCATCGTTTATAAGCGTAGTTAAGGTTTGCTTAAATTCCAAACAGTCAATACAATTTAATAATGAAGAGATAGCTGTATTACTCTGATCTGTCAGCTTTTTAACTGCTGGTAAGACCTCCAGAGGAAGGGCATAATTTTGCCCGTTCACGCTCAGAAGCACGGCCTGTGTCGTAACCTGGTACAAGGCCCTGACACCGCCAGAGCGCACCAAAATATCATCGGGTGTAATGTCGTCCAGCAAGGACTCCGCTGAGAGTGGCGGATCTAATGGTGCTAAGTCCATCTCATGTTTGGGCTCACTCAGTGTTCGTCCAAGCCACTCATCGAATATTTCACTGTCGTGTAGTACAGCCTCTAACATGGTGCGGATCTTTCCTTTATCCTGACTGCTAATCTCACCCAGAGAATCACGCACTGTCAGATCAGGGTCGTTGTAACGTTGTGTCCCCAGCTCTGAATCAATTAAGTGATCGGCGAGGCTGGAAAACAAGTCCTTTTGGTCCGGCGCTCTGAACCCGACAGAATAGTTCATCGCATTCTCAACCGCATAACCTTCATGGGGACAACCAGGCGGAATATATAAGATGTCTCCGGGTTCCAGCTCAGCATCTATGATGGCTTCAAACTGTTCTACCTGCAACAAACTCTTGTTTTGAGCAAACTGCTTCAGGCTTGCATCGGGCATACCGACACGCCAGCGCCGTTTGCCCTGGCCCTGAATAATAAACACATCGTACTGGTCAAGGTGCGGACCAACACCGCCTCCGGGCGTGGAAAAACTGATCATTAAGTCATCAATTCGCCAGTTTGGAATAAACCGAAAGGGCTCAAGTAAAGTCGCCGCCTGAGGGTGCCAATGGTCAACCGCTTGCACCAGTAACGTACTATGTTGTTCTGTAAGAAGAGAGAAATCTTCAAACGGACCATGATGTGCATCCCAGTGATTGTCATGATTAGTGACAATGCGCGACTCGATGTTTTCTTCCATTGCCAGACCGGCCAGCTCTTCCGGCGATAGCGGATCGCTGAAGTCCTTAAAGCCTTGTTTGATAAGTAGCGGTTTTTTTTGCCAATACTGAGTAAGGAAAGCTGCCTGGGTGAGGGCATTGAGAGATAGCTGATACATAAAGGGCTCCAATAAAAAAGCGAAAGTCCGGCGCTGCGCCGCAACTTTCGCTTCTCAGACTTAGGTGAGATTAACTCAGTTTAGTTTAGCTCATCGATGAAGGCTTCAGCGCGGCCAATATAATTGGCAGGCGTCATTAACTTCATGTCAGCTTTTACTTGCTCTGGCAGGTTTAAGCCGTCGATAAACTCAGCCATAATCTCCTGATTAACGCGCTTACCACGAGTCAGCTCTTTGAGCTTTTCATATGGTTTTTCGATACCATATTTACGCATGACTGTCTGGATTGGCTCTGCAAGCAGCTCCCAGTTGTCATCCAGCTCAGCCAGCAGACGATCGGCATTGACTTCCAGTTTGCTGATCCCTTTAAGCGTTGCCTGGTAGGCGATCAGGGTATAACCCATACCAACACCCAGATTACGCAGTACGGTTGAATCAGTCAGGTCACGCTGCCAGCGAGATACTGGTAGCTTTTGTGCAAGGTGAGTGAAGATAGCATTCGCAATGCCCAGGTTGCCTTCTGAGTTTTCGAAGTCAATTGGGTTTACTTTATGCGGCATGGTCGAAGAGCCGATTTCACCTGCAATGGTTTTTTGCTTGAAGTGGCTCAGTGCAATGTAGCCCCACACGTCACGGTCAAAGTCGAGCAAAATGGTGTTGAAGCGTGCAACTGCATCGAACAGCTCTGCAATATAATCGTGCGGCTCAATTTGCGTGGTAAACGCATTCCAGGTCAGGCCCAGGCTGGTGACAAACTGCTCCGCATGCGTGTGCCAGTCATAGTCTGGGTAAGCGCTCAGGTGAGCATTGTAGTTACCAACAGCACCATTGATTTTGCCCAGGATCTGAACGTTGGCGATTTGCTCGCGCTGACGTTGCAGGCGAACATAGACGTTGGCGAATTCTTTACCCATAGTGGATGGAGAAGCCGGCTGACCGTGGGTGCGGGTCATCATAGCGACGGATTTGTATTCAATTGCTTTTTCTTTAATGGCAGCAAGCAACTTGTCGCAGTAGGGCAGTAGTACCTGGTCGCGTGCTTCACTGAGCATCAGGCCATGCGACAGGTTGTTGATGTCTTCTGATGTACAGGCAAAGTGAATGAACTCATTAACAGCCTGAAGCTCAGCGTTGTCGGCCACTTTCTCTTTTAACAGATACTCAACGGCTTTAACGTCATGGTTGGTGGTGCGCTCAATCTCTTTAACTCGCTGTGCATCGGCTTCGCTGAAGTTATCAACAATGCTGTCGAGCAGGGCATTTGCCTGCTCACTGAAAGCTGGAACTTCGTTGATTGCAGCAGCCCTGGCCAGGGCTTGTAGCCAACGTACTTCAACTGTCACGCGGTACTTGATCAGGCCGAATTCACTGAAAATACTTCTCAGCTCACTGGTTTTACTACCGTAGCGGCCATCCACTGGAGAGATAGCGGTTAACGCTGAAAGCTCCATAACTTCTCCTAACTAATTGGTTTTTTGAACGATATTTAAATATAACTCTGTGCAGCAGCAATGATTTTCTTCTTTGCGAAGAAGAACTGACGACGCTTACCACCAAGCTGACGCCACAGCACCGCACTGCGGATCCCGGCCAGCAGCAGGGCCCGGATCTGATGTTGTATATGGGATTGTTTAAGTAACTCGGGTTTACCAAAAATCTGTATTTTTGGTCCAACCGGGCTTACGACCTGGCTGTAGATATCAGCCAGCGCGGCAACGATTTGCTCATCGCCAATATCGAAATGTTGCAATTGTCTGTCAAGCTGTTCAATGCGTTTTCCAAGCTCTGACATGGCCTGGTTGTTGGATGACAATGCTCGCTCTAATTGCATCAGGCTGCCTACATATTTGACCATTTCGACGTCTTTTTCGCCTTGTGCACTCAGCTGATCTGCCAGCGCGCGACAGCCTTGCTTCACTGCACTGGGATCTTCATAGACATCTTGTGGATTTTTTGGCGAGGTAATGGTAATACTTTTTAGCAGGCTGTTCGTTTCGTGGCGATTAAAAGTACCATAGCGGGCACATTTCTGTACCAGCTTAGCAATCTGGCACATTGCTGCCAGCGGGATCACGACTTCATGCTGCATTACTTGATCACCGATTCAATAATACCGCCACCAAGGCAGACCTCATCCTGATAAAAGACTGCAGATTGTCCTGGTGTTACGGCTTTTTGTGGTTCATCAAACAATACGCGCGCCATACCATCCTGGCCAACGAGTAGCGTACAAGGGATGTCTTCCTGGCGGTAACGGGTTTTAACCGTACAACGTGTGGTGCCTTGCGGGCCCACTCGATCAACCCAGTGCAACTGGTTGGCGTTTAGCCCATTGCTGAACAGGCGAGGGTGGTTTTTGCCTTGTCCAACGACCAGTACATTGCGCTCAACGTCTTTGTCGACGACGTACCAGGGTTCTCCGGAGCCCTCTTTCATACCCCCGATCAGCAGGCCTTTACGCTGGCCTAAAGTATGATACATCAGACCTTCATGTTCACCGACATGGTTGCCTTCGCTGTCTTCAATGTTGCCAGGTTGAGCTGGCAGGAATTTTTGCAGGAAGTCTTTGAACTTGCGTTCACCGATAAAACAAATGCCGGTACTGTCTTTCTTATCGTGAGTGATCAGATCTTGCTCTTCTGCAATACGACGCACTTCAGGTTTTTCAATATTGCCTACCGGGAACAGGGTTTGTGCTACGTGCTCATGACTAAGCGTGTACAGGAAGTAACTTTGATCTTTGTTGTTATCCAGTCCGCGTAACATGGCAAACTTGCCATCGCGTTCTTCACGACGCACATAGTGACCCGTCGCTATATAATCGGCGCCCAGTGCCTGGGCCGCAAACTCAAGAAATGCCTTAAATTTGATCTCTTTGTTGCACATAATGTCCGGATTTGGCGTACGGCCGGCTTTGTATTCGGCAAGAAAGTACTCGAATACATTGTCCCAGTATTCTGCGGCAAAGTTGACGGTATGTAGCTCAATACCCAGCTTGTCGCACACAGCCTGAGCATCTTTTAAATCTTCAGCAGCGGCACAGTATTCGTCATTGTCGTCTTCTTCCCAGTTCTTCATGAACAGGCCTTCAACCTGATAACCTTGCTGTTTAAGCAGGTAGGCTGAAACGGAGGAATCTACGCCGCCGGACATACCGACGATGACTTTAATTTGACTGTTATCGCTCATAAACTCGCTGTGTATTTTAATTACAAAAAAGTGAGCTGCATTATAGCATGTAAATCAAGGTGCCCGGAAGTCGCGGGCTGATTAATCCCGAGTTTTTCGTGGTGAGATCAGGAGGCTTTCACCACCTTGTATTGGCCATTTTCAATTCCGTCCAGTGTGTAGGGTCCGATCCGGTAGCGAATAAGACGCAGCGTCGGGTGGCCAACATGGGCGGTCATCCGTCTTACCTGACGGTTGCGACCCTCGGAGATGGTGATTTCGAGCCAGCTGGTCGGAATGCTTTTCCGTTCACGAATTGGCGGGTTACGAGGCCACACGATTGGCGCAGAGATCAGGCTAACCTTGGCGGGTCGGGTTGGACCGTCTTTGAGTGTTATGCCATCACGCAGAGCCTGAAGTGCATTGTTATCCGGTTTGCCCTCAACCTGGACCCAGTAAGTTTTATCGGTTTTTTTACCTGGCTCAGTGAGCTTGTGCTGTAAGCGTCCGCAGTTGGTCAGTAACAGCAGGCCCTCACTATCGCGATCAAGTCGCCCAGCGGCGTAGACTTCTTTTATGTCAATAAAATCGGCGAGTGTTTGGCGGTTTTGATCGTCAGTAAACTGACATAGGACATCAAACGGTTTATTGAATAGTACTACCTTGACCTGATCTGGCGAGAGTCTTGGTTTGATAGTTCGTTTAGTGCCGGGCCGCTTATTGGCAGAGCGCTTAGCGTGATTTGGGTTTGTTGTGTGTGTTCGGGTTTTCGGGCGTGGAGCGGGCATAATTCAGAGTTTAGCTAATAGTGCAATGGCGGGAGTGTAGCAAAAATTGGCAGCAAATAAAAAAGGTGGCCGTTGAGCCACCTTTTAAACAAGTAACGAATTAGGCCATGCTGGCTAATACGTCGTTAAATGTTTTGCTCGGGCGCATGGCATCTGCTGCCAGTGCATCGTTAGGCTGGAAGTAGCCACCGATTTTCATCGCCTGGCCCTGAACGTCGTTCAGCTCACTGACGATAGCCGTTTCGTTGTCCGTTAAACCTTTAGCAACGTCGGTGAACTTAGCCTGTAGCTCCGCATCTTGTGTTTGCTCTGCCAGTGCCTGTGCCCAGTACATAGCAAGGTAGAAGTGGCTACCACGGTTGTCCAGCTCCTTCACTCTGCGTGACGGTGATTTGTTTTCGTCCAGGAATTTCCCTGTTGCCGCATCCAGCGTATCAGCCAGTACTTGTGCCTTGCTGTTACCGCTTGCCTGACTCAGGTGTTCAAGAGAGGCTGCCAGTGCCAGGAATTCACCCAGTGAATCCCAGCGCAGATGGTTTTCTTTTTCGAACTGCTGAACGTGTTTAGGTGCAGAACCGCCCGCGCCTGTTTCGAACAAGCCACCACCGTTCATCAGCGGTACGATCGACAGCATTTTTGCACTGGTACCCAGCTCAAGAATTGGGAACAGGTCAGTCAGGTAGTCACGTAATACGTTACCCGTTACAGAGATAGTGTCTTTGCCGTCTTTCATACGTGCCAGTGAGAACTTGGTTGCTTCAACCGGTGCCAGAATGTGAATTTCAAGGCCGTCAGTGTCATGCTCTGGCAGGTAGGCATTTACTTTCTTGATGAGTTCTGCATCGTGCGCACGGTTTTCGTTCAACCAGAATACCGCAGGGGTATTAGAAGCGCGTGAACGGTTAACCGCCAGCTTAACCCAGTCTCTGATAGGCGCATCTTTTACCTGACACATACGCCAGATATCGCCTTGCTCAACGTCGTGTTGCAGCAATACGTTACCTGCCTGGTCAACAACGCGGATTTGACCCGCTGCAGGTGCTTCGAATGTTTTGTCATGTGAACCGTATTCTTCGGCTTTTTGTGCCATCAGACCAACGTTAGGGATAGTGCCCATGGTACGTGGGTCAAATGCACCGTGCTCTTTGCAGAACTCGATTGTTGCCTGGTAAACGCCAGAGTAGCAACGGTCCGGGATCACAAAACTAGTGTCTTGTTGCTTGCCTTCAGCATTCCACATTTGGCCGCTAGTACGGATAGCCGCTGGCATTGATGCATCGATGATCACATCGCTTGGTACGTGCAAGTTAGTGATACCACGATCAGAATCAACCATAGCGATGCTTGGGCGTACATCATAAACCGCAGCAAGATCGGCTTCGATTTCTGTACGCTTAGCGTCGTCCAGATTAGCCAGCTTGTTATACACATCGCCGATACCATTGTTAACGTCTACACCCAGCTTTTCGAAAGTTTCGCTGTGCTTGGCAAATACTTCTTTATAGAAGACTTTTACAGCGTGGCCGAAGATGATTGGATCAGAGACCTTCATCATTGTGGCTTTCATGTGCAGTGAGAACAATACGCCTTTTTCTTTAGCGGCTTCTACTTCCGCTTCGAGGAAGCTGCGTAGTGCTTTAACGCTCATGCGTGACGCATCAATGATTTCACCAGCAAGCAAAGGTGTGCTTTGCTTAAGGACAGAAACCGTGCCGTCAGCAGCAACGTGCTCGATGCGAACGTCGGTGGCTTCAGCGATGGTTGTTGACTGCTCTGAACCAAAGAAATCACCTTCGCTCATGCTGGCAACATAAGATTGTGAGTCTTTCGACCAAGCACCCATTGAGTGTGGGTTTTTACGCGCGTACGCTTTAACAGAGGCAGGAGCACGACGGTCTGAGTTACCTTCACGCAGTACCGGGTTTACCGCACTACCTTTGATCTTGTCGTAAGTTGCTTTAATTGCAGCTTCTTTATCGTCTTTTGGTTCTTCAGGGTAGTTTGGCAGCGCATAGCCTTTTTCCTGCAGCTCTTTAATTGTGGCTTTTAACTGAGGAATAGACGCACTGATATTAGGGAGTTTGATGATATTGGCTTCTGGCGTTTTAGCCAGCTCGCCCAGCTCTGCCAGGGCGTCACCAATTCGTTGCTCTTCGCTCAGAAATTCTGGGAAGTTCGCAATGACACGGCCCGCCAGTGAAATATCACGGGTTTCAACTTCAACACCAGCCGCTTTGGTGTAAGCCTGGATAACTGGCAATAGAGAATAAGTTGCCAGAGCCGGCGCTTCATCTGTTTTAGTGTAAATAATTTTTGATGTCATCATCATTCCTAGATAGTTTAGGGCTAGATAGCCGTTCAACAAAGCAAAAGCTTGCTATTCAAGGACGTATCCGCATACACGATCTTTATTCAACCATCAGTTTGCTGACCACAAAATGGATCATCAAACTGATGGTTAAGTTCGGCATATAGCAAGTTTGTTAGGTATTGTTACTCGCAGGTACAATAAAAATATCTAACACACCTGACGCGCCTAGAGGCATCTCAGATCAGTTGGCATATTTGACATCGGCGGGGATTGTATCAACCAAATGACTAAGTCGCTAATGCAATTTAATAAAGATATAAAATTTTATGAACTAAGGTGGAAGAAATGAGACTAATTGATGAAAGGGATTAAGCGAGCAACAAACGTAACCCGCTTTGAGTGTGCCAAAATATTGCAATCCTACACAACTTCGTCCGCAAGCGGTGCGATGTTGGTAGCGTGCAGGCCTTTGGGACCTTCTTGCAGATCGAATGTTACATCCTGACCAGCTTTAAGCGTTTTGTATCCATCCATTACAATCGTGGAGTAATGGGCAAAGATATCTTCCTCGCTGCCGTCTTCTACGATGAAACCAAACCCTTTGGCATTGTTAAACCATTTGACTTTTCCGCAAGCCATACTTCTACATCCTTCTATAAGTTGACTAAATTAAGTTAATCTAACCTTTGAAATTTGCTAAGCTGCCCATATGATGAATATGTCCAGCTAGGTAAAGACTGTAGTTTATTTGGCCAGACAGTCAAGTTTTTAAAGCGATTTTTTAACAATTTATTTATTTTTCAATTCAAGTTGCTTGAGTTGATAAGACAAGACTATATTTTATTATGAGTGGGACAAACGAATCTGGTGTGGTTGACGCGGTCCGAGAGGAACAGAAACAAAAGTTGCAACCGCCGCGCAAGTACAAAGTGATTTTAAACAATGACGATTACACACCTATGGACTTTGTCATTGAAGTTTTAATGACATTTTTCAATATGGATAGCGAAAGAGCAACTGATGTGATGTTGAAAGTACATCACGAGGGAAAAGCGGTATGTGGACTGTACCCTGCCGACATTGCCCATACAAAGGCTGAGCAGGTAAATCGATATGCTCGGGATCACGAGCACCCGCTGCTCTGTAGTTGTGAGCAGGAATGACCTTATATATTCTCGTTGGGGGTTGCCAATGCTAAATAAAGACTTAGAAATTACTCTGAATACCGCGTTTCGTGAGGCAAGAAATCGTCGTCACGAATTTATGACGGTAGAACATTTACTGCTCGCATTGATTGATAACCCGTCTGCCAGTGAAGCATTAAACGCGTGTGGCGTTGACACAGAAGGGCTAAAACGGGAACTGTCGGAGTTCATTGATGAGACTACTCCGGTAATTCCAGACTTGGAAGAAGATCGTGAAACACAGCCTACATTGGGTTTTCAGCGTGTTTTACAGCGTGCGGTCTTTCATGTGCAATCATCTGGTCGCAATGAAGTGACGGGTGTAAATGTGCTGGTGGCTATTTTCTCAGAGCAGGAAAGTCAGGCTGTTTATTTGCTTAAAAAAGCAGATGTAAGCCGTCTGGATATTGTTAATTATATCAGTCATGGCATATCAAAATCAGATGACGATGCCGAGCCGGAAGACAATGAAGAAATTCATGAAGAAAGTCACGAAGCTGCGTCTGAAGAAAAAACTAAACTGGAAAACTTCACAGCCAATCTGAATGTGCTGGCAAAAGCTGGACAAATTGACCCTCTGGTCGGGCGCGACCAGGAAGTGGAACGGACCATTCAGGTCCTATGTCGCAGAAAGAAAAATAACCCACTGTTGGTTGGTGAGGCCGGTGTGGGCAAAACCGCCATTGCAGAGGGCCTGGCGTATCGTATAGTGAACGAGCTGGTACCGGATGTGATTGCCGATGCCGTAGTATATTCCCTGGATATGGGGGCTTTACTTGCCGGTACTAAATATCGAGGTGACTTTGAAAAACGTTTCAAAGCATTGTTGAAAGAGTTGCAGGCAAAACCCAATGCCATTTTATTCATTGATGAAATACACACCATTATCGGTGCGGGTGCCGCATCGGGTGGCGTTATGGACGCCTCGAACCTGATTAAGCCGTTGCTGTCGAGCGGTCAGCTTCGTTGTCTGGGTTCTACGACTTATTCCGAATTCAAGAATATTTTCGAAAAAGACCGGGCTTTGGTTCGTCGCTTCCAGAAAATTGACATTGTCGAGCCGAGCGTTGCGGATACTGCTAAAATTCTTAGCGGTCTGAAAGAGCGCTATGAAGAACATCATGGTATTCGCTATACACAGAAAGCGTTAAAGGCTGCTGCGGAGTTGAGTGCAAAGTACATTAATGAACGGCATTTGCCCGACAAAGCCATTGATGTGATAGACGAGGCAGGGGCTAACCAGCGCTTGTTACCGGCATCACGACGCAAGAAGACCATTGGTGTGGCAGATATTGAGCAAATCGTGTCTAAGATTGCGCGTATTCCGCAGCAGAATGTATCTTCAAGTGATAAAGAGGTGCTCAAAAACCTGGATCGCAACTTGAAGATGCTGGTCTTTGGCCAGGACGAATCAATCGATGCGCTGACCTCTGCCATTCGCTTGTCACGTTCAGGCCTTGGCAGTGAAGATAAACCGATTGGTTCATTCTTGTTTGCTGGACCCACCGGCGTAGGTAAGACTGAGGTGACCAAGCAGCTGGCTAAGTGTATGGGCATCGAGTTCGTGCGTTTTGATATGTCTGAGTACTCAGAGCGCCATGCGGTAAGTCGACTGATAGGTGCACCCCCAGGCTATGTTGGTTTTGAACAAGGTGGGTTGCTGACGGATGCGGTGATCAAACACCCGCATTCAGTGGTACTGCTGGATGAGATTGAAAAAGCACATCCTGATATTTATAACATTCTGTTGCAGGTGATGGACCATGGTACATTGACCGACAATAACGGGCGTAAAGCTGATTTCCGTAATGTGATTGTGGTGATGACAACCAATGCGGGTGTACAGGAGACGGTACGTCAGTCAATTGGTTTCCAGGAACAGGACCATTCACACGATGCACTGGTTGAGATCAATAAGGTGTTTACTCCTGAGTTCAGAAACCGCCTCGACAACATTATTTGGTTCAACCACCTTGAAAAAGACGTTATTTTGCAAGTGGTTGATAAGTTCATTGTTGAGTTGCAAGCACAATTGGATAAGAAGTCAGTCTGTCTTGACTTGACCAATGAAGCCAGAGACTGGTTAGCAGACATTGGTTACGACAAGTCAATGGGGGCTCGCCCTATGGCCAGAGTAATACAGGATAACCTTAAAAAGCCACTTGCAAATGAGATTCTGTTTGGTGAGTTGGTAGATGGGGGAACAGTTACGATTTCGGTTAAAGACAAAAAGCTGGCATTTAAGTTTGAGTCTAACGTGGTTGAACCCGCTTAATAATTAGTCTGAATCGACAAAAAGCCCGGCGATAGTCGGGCTTTTTGTTTTAATCGTCTCTTATGTACAGCTACCTGAGCGGTAAGCGTATCTGAGCTGGGCGAATTAACGCGCGCGGAAGACGATACGTCCTTTGCTCAGATCATAAGGTGTCATTTCAACTGTCACCTTGTCACCGGTCAAAATACGGATATAGTTTTTACGCATTTTGCCAGAGATATGTGCCACAACTACGTGACCATTTTCCAATTCAACACGGAACATAGTATTTGGTAAAGTGTCAAGGACCGTGCCTTGCATTTCAATAACGTCTTCTTTCGCCATGGGGAGCGTATCACCTCTTTGATAAGTTTAACGGTGCAGATTTTGCCGAAAAGCGCGCGATAAGTAAAGGCAGGAGCGCTATTTTTGTAATCTAAATGTTGACCCAGACGTCGTTTTTGAACTGTTGAGCAGGTAAATATTGTTGCTTGTAGCGCATTTTGGCGCAGGCATCAATCTGGTAACCAAGATAAAGGTAGGCTTTAGATTGCTGTCGTGCAAAGTCCAGCTGGGCCATGATCATTATGGTACCTAAGCTTAAATCTGCATAGTCGGGATCAAAAAAAGTATAAATGGCTGACAGTGCGGTAGGCATAGTGTCTGTAACTGCAACAGCGATTAATTGTTCTTTGTGCCAGAGTTCTATAAAGGTGATGGGCAGCCAGCGACAGAATAAGAAGCTCTCGTACTGCAACCTGTTGGGTGGGTACATGGAGCCATCGCTATGTCGCATCGTGATGTATTTTTCATATAGCTGATAATAATCAGGTTGCTCCTGAGTGCTGTATTTAAAGTGAAACCCTGAGTTTATCTTATTCCATTTGCGTTTTTGTGAGCGTGAGGGCATATAGGCATCGGCCAGTACCCGCACCGACTGACAGGCATGGCAAGCTGGGCAGTGGGGACGGTATATCTGATCTCCACTACGACGAAAGCCAAATGAGAGTAAAGTCTCAAAACGAGCTGGTGTGTAGCAGTTGCTATCCAGGATCACTAATAGTTGTTCTTTCTTGTCAGCCAGGTAGCTGCAGTCAAACTGCTGGCTCAGGCCAATTTTTGAAGGGAAATGCTCAGTCATAAATCGCCCTCAATGGTTGCGGATGCCACATCGTTTCAGGCACTTGATAATGGCTTGCTGATTTAAGTTTAGCTAAAAATTCTTTTCTTGAAATGACTTTTGCACCTAAAGACAGCAAATAAGGGTTCTCCAGCTGACAGTCTATAAAGTGAGCATTGTGTCGTTTTAGCCAGTTAACCAGTGCCCACATTGCCAGCTTAGAGGCATCTGGCACATGATAAAACATTGACTCACCGCAAAAAACGCCATTTAACATGACACCGTACAAGCCGCCAATCAAGGCCTCCTGATGCCATACTTCGACGCTGTGGACGAACCCTTCTTGATGTCCTCTCAGGTAGGCTCCAAGCATGGCGCTGTTGATCCAGGTGCCTTCTTTATCCAGCCGCTGCTCCCGGCAAGCTGTAATGACTTGTTCAAAAGCCGTGTTAATGGTGATTTTGGGGGCAAGCTTGCGCGCTGTTTTTTTCAGTGTGCGGCTGATATGAAACTCATCCAGCTCTAAAATACCTCGTTCGCTTGGCGTCCACCACATAATTGGCTCTCGTTCATTGAACCATGGAAAGATACCCTGTTGATAGGCTCGACGCAGTCTTAACGTGCTCAGGCATCCGCCAATGGCCAGTAAGCCATCGGGATCTTTCAGTGCAAAGTGACAGGGGGGAAAAATAAAATCGGTGGCAGACAGATGAAACAATTGCTGAGTCATATTCGCGGTTCTAATTACAAACTAAAAAACCTCAGGGATGGAGTCAGTCTAACCTATTTTTAGCTCGGCGTGGGGACTTTATGTTTGAAGACGTGCAAGTTGTTGCACGTCTTGATGTATTCAGGTTACTTCAGATTATCTAAGTAACGCTCGGCATCCAGTGCGGCCATACAGCCAGTGCCCGCTGAGGTAATCGCCTGACGATAGATGTGGTCAGATACGTCACCAGCGGCGAATACGCCTTCTACGCTGGTTTGTGTGGCATTGCCATTCAGGCCCGATTGCACAACCAGGTAGCCGTCTTTCATTTCCAGCTGGCCTGCAAACATGTCTGTATTTGGTTTATGACCAATGGCAATAAAGACACCAGCAAGATCAAGCTGCTCGGTCGCATCTGAGTCTGTATCTTTAATACGAATGCCAGTTACGCCCATGTCGTCGCCCAGTACTTCGTCCAGGGTTTTGTTCAGGTGCAGAACCACGTTACCATTGTTTGCTTTTTCCATCAGGCGGTCAGACAGAATCTTTTCGCTGCGGAACGTATCTCGTCTGTGGATCACGTGGACTTCTTCGGCTATGTTCGACAGGTAAAGCGCTTCTTCAACCGCTGTGTTACCACCGCCAACAACGGCCACTTTTTGTCCGCGATAGAAGAATCCATCACAGGTTGCACAAGCCGAAACACCACGACCCTGGAAGTTGGTTTCAGATTCCAGGCCCAGGTACTTAGCAGAAGCGCCTGTCGCAATGATCAACGCATCACAGGTATAAGTACCCTGATCACCCGTTAGAGTGAAAGGACGCTTAGTAACATCAACTTTATTGATGTGATCAAAAATTATCTCAGTCTCGAAGCGCTCGGCGTGCTCTTTCATACGGTCCATCAATGCAGGGCCGGTCAGGCCATGGGCATCTCCTGGCCAGTTTTCCACTTCGGTTGTTGTAGTCAGCTGACCACCTTGCTGCATTCCCGTGATCAGTACAGGATTGAGGTTAGCGCGGGCGGCGTAAACAGCGGCGGTATAGCCAGCAGGGCCGGAGCCAAGGATCAACAGTTTGCAGTGTTTTGCATCACTCATGTAAATAATTCCTAAAAGTAAACTTCTATCTTTTCTAGTTAGTGCTGCCGATTCTATGAATTTCAAGCCAGAAGTAAAATAAATTACAAAAATCGATTTTGTATAAATTCGGAAGCTGTCAAATATACTGTACTTGCTGACAATTTGTGCCACAAACGTGTAAATGAACGGTATTTCATGACCTGAGAGTTTTTTTTTGCTATGTTCTAGGGAATTTTTCTCTGTCTATTTGACGTTAGTCTGTTTTTAAAGGTAGTTATGGCATTTTGGCAGGATAAACCTGGGTTTGCACTGGAAGCACAAAGTTGCGCAATTCTTACTGATGCGAAGCAATATCGCACGCAGCTTTTATCACTCATTCGTGGTGCGCAGCAACGCATCTATTTAACCGCGCTGTACTTACAGGACGATGAGGCCGGTCGTGAAATTCTCGCGGCATTACATGACGTAGCATCAGCACGTCCACACCTACAGATCCACGTACTGGTTGATTTTCATCGCGCCCAGCGTGGGTTGATCGGCGAGGCCAAATCCGAGGGTAATGCGAAACTGTATTGCGATATGCAAGCTGAGTTTGGCTCAAATGTGAAAGTGTATGGTGTGCCGGTTAAGGCAAAAGAGCTGTTTGGAGTATTGCACCTTAAAGGGTTCGTGATTGATGACACCGTGTTGTACAGTGGTGCCAGTATAAACAATGTGTACTTACAGCATGGCGATAAATACCGCCTTGACCGTTACTTTGTGATCCAAAACCAAGCGCTGGCGGCCAGCTTTTGTCACTTCCTGGATACTTATTTGTTGTCCAGCGAAGCGGTACCTCGGCTGGACTTGCGTCCGCTTAAGCCCTTTTCTAATCTAAAAGTGGCGCAAAAGCAGTTAATGAAACAGCTTAAAAAAGCACATTACGATATGAGCGCTGCAACGGCAACGGGTGGTTTAAACGTACGCGCGTTTCTTGGGTTTGGACGCAGAACCAATAAACTAAACCGTCTGATCAAGGCACTATTTGATACCACTGAGCGCGAATTGCTGTTGTACACCCCATATTTTAACTTTCCGGCCCCCTTGTTACGATCATTGCGTCGTTTACTCAAAGAGGGCAAAACGGTCACAATTGTGATCGGTGACAAAACCGCAAATGACTTTTACATTGCACCCGATCAGCCGTTTAGCCGCATTGGTGCCTTACCTTATTTGTACGAAACCATTCTGTACAAGTTTTTGAAGGCGCAAAAACGCTATATCGACTCCGGGCATCTCAATGTTTATCTGTGGCGTGATGGTAACAATTCATTTCACCTCAAGGGGATCAACCGTGACAATCAGGTACACCTGATGACCGGACATAACCTCAACCCCCGTGCCTGGGGACTGGATATTGAAAATGGTATTTTGATAGAAGATCCTGAACAGAAACTGGAGCAGGCTGTCAATGAAGAGCGTCAAGCCATTCTGGCCAATTGTACTAAGCTCACCGGGGCGAAGGACCTGGAAACCGTCGATGACTACCCACCACCGGTTAAGAAAATCCTTGGCCAGGCAAAGCGGGTAAAAGTGGATTTTATCATCAAAAAATTCATTTAAGTAAAAAGGGCTTCTGGCCCTTTTTACTTTTCTGTAGAGATCAGTTTATATTGTCATAAGCGTGGCTGTGTACGTTGGCTGCGCGCCCTGATGGATCGGCATTTTGCTCGAACGATGCGTCCCAGGCCAGCGCCTCAGGTGTGGAGCAGGCAACCGATTTACCATGAGGTACGCATTTGGCCGCCGCATCACCGGGAAAGTGAGACTCAAAGATACAGCGGTAGTAGTAGGCCTCTTTGCTGTCGGGTGTGTTGATAGGGAAGCGATACCCGGCGCTGGCGAGCTCCTGGTCGCTGACCTTTTCGTCGACATACTCTTTCAGTGAGTCAATCCAGGAATAACCCACCCCATCAGAAAATTGCTCTTTTTGACGCCACAAGACGTCGTCAGGCAGATAACCGTCAAATGCTTCCCGTATAATGTGCTTTTCAATGCGGCCCTTTTTACACATCTTGTATTCTGGGTTAGTTCGCATAGCGACATCCACAAACTCTTTATCCAGAAAGGGTACGCGGGCCTCTACGCCCCAGGCTGCCATCGACTTGTTGGCACGCAGGCAGTCAAACATATGCAGCTTAGATACTTTACGATTGAGCTCTTCATGAAACTCCTGGCTGTTGGGAGCTTTGTGGAAATACAGATAACCCCCAAATAACTCATCGGCTCCTTCCCCTGAAAGCACCATTTTTATCCCCATGGCTTTGATGTAACGCGCCATCAGATACATAGGAGTAGACGCCCGGATAGTGGTGACGTCATAGGTTTCGAGGTGGTAAATGACTTCCTTAAGGGCATCGATACCTTGTTGTACAGTAAAGTGGATAGGGTGATGCACTGTGCCAATCTGATCGGCGACTTTCTGCGCCGCAGCCAGATCGGGGGAGCCCTCCAGACCGATAGAAAAGGAGTGTAATTTGGGCCACCAGGCTTCGGTGGTGTCGTCATCTTCAATTCGCCGCGCTGCAAATTGCTGGGTGATGGCGGAAATAACCGACGAGTCCAGGCCTCCGGAGAGCAGCACACCGTATGGCACATCGCACATGAGCTGACGTTTGACGGCGGCTTCTAAAGCGGCTTTAACCGTGTCTGCAGAGGCGTCGTTGTCCTTCACCGCGTCGAATTGCTGCCAGTCACGCTGGTAATAGGGGCGCAGGGTTCCTTCTTTTGAATACAGATAATGCCCCGGTGGAAACTCTTCAATCTGATTACAGATGGGAGTGAGCGCTTTCATTTCGCTGGCAACATAGAAATTACCATGCTGATCACGGCCGGTGTAAAGCGGAATAATACCGATATGATCGCGACCGATGAGATAGGCATCCTCCTGTTCATCATACAGGCAAAAGGCAAAAATACCGTTCAGATCGTCCAGAAACTCCGGACCTTTTTGCTTGTACAAAGCCAGCAATACTTCACAGTCTGACTGTGTCTGGAAGGTGAAGGGAACGGTCAGCAGCTGAGCCAGGTCTTTGTGATTATAGATTTCCCCGTTGACTGCCAAAATATGCGTCCGCTCAGGGTTGTACAAGGGCTGCGCACCACTGGACACACCAACAATGGCGAGTCGCTCATGCACCAGAATAGCGTTATCACTGGCATATACGCCGGACCAGTCGGGTCCACGGTGGCGTAATCGCTTAGACATTTCTATTGCCTGCTCGCGCAGGATGGCCGGATCGGATTTAATCTCCAGCACACCAAAAATTGAACACATAATCACCTCATTCCTGTTAACTATTATTGTCGAGCATGCGCAGTGGCACTGGCTCGTGCTGTTAGTACTATCAGAAATGAGAGGGCAAGTCACATAAAAAACCGTGATTTTACTGAGTAATTATCGCCCTGTTTTGGTGCATAAATGAACCAAAACAGGGCGAAAAGATTAGTGTGTGGCGCCCGCGGTGATCTGTAGATCAGTATCATGGGTCAGTGCAGAGGAAATCATCACTTTAAGTGCATCAATCACCTGAAGGGCGCTCATACTCGGTGCACCGCTATGGTGCATAGCTTGCTCGGGTAAGTAGGGGATATGGATAAAGCCGCCACGGCAAGTGAGCTGATTTTCGCTGATATAATGAAGTAGCCCGTACATTACATGGTTACAAACATAGGTGCCGGCTGTATTCGAAATGCTGGCCGGGATCTGGGCCTGACGCAGGTCATTCAGCATGTGTTTTACGGGTAGTGCAGCAAAATAGGCTGCTGGGCCGCCGGCCAATACCGGTGTATCTATCGGCTGGGTACCGGCATTGTCCGGGATACGGGCGTCGTTAATATTGATAGCAACACGTTCGATAGAAATATCAGCACGGCCCCCGGCCTGACCTATGCACAAAACCAGTGCCGGCGCATATTTGTCGATGGCCCGGTTAAGTTGTGTCAAAGCGTGGTCAAACTCACAGGGGAGTTCTTTGGTCCGAATTGTATGCCCTGCAATGTGATACCCGTCGAGCTGATGGACAGCCTGCCATGAAGGGTTAATCGATTCGCCGCCGAAAGGCTCAAAGCCGGTCAACAACACGGTTTTATGTGTTCCTTTAGTCATTAAAGATGACTCCATACATGAGCAATATATTGATGAACAACAACGATAAAGCTGTCGGAATTTGCACTCTGATAACCTGATATTTGTCTTTCAGATCTAACAGGGCTGCGGGAACTATATTGAAATTGGCGGCCATGGGGGTCATTAATGTGCCGCAATACCCTGAATACATACCGATTGCTACCAGGGGGGCAGGGCTCGCTCCGTGACCCTGAATCAGAAATGGTACTGCAATACCTGCCGTCATTACAGGAAATGCAGCAAAAGCATTGCCCATGACCATAGTAAACAAGGCCATACCGACACAGTAGATGACAACCAGCATAAAGCGATTGTCGGGCGATACAAATAAAGTCACAAGATCCTGAATGGCAGTACCAGTATTGGATACAATGAAAACACCGCCCAGCATTGCAAGCATTTGTGGCAGGATTGCGGCCCAGCCCATAGAGTCGACCAGCCGGCGTGATTCACCCAGCGCCTGAAATGGGCTGCCACCGGTGAATTTCCAGCTGACTAACAAAGCGATAGTACAGGCCAGTGTCAGCGCAGCGAGAGTTACATGGCTTTGATCGAACACAAACATGCCACCAAGCTGAATATCTTTAAGTAAGATAGTGCACACCACAGTGACTATTGGGATCAGCACCGCGGGAATAAATAACTTGTTGCCGATCCTGCGGGCACTCTCAGTTTGCACCTCATCACTGGGCACATCGTAGCTGCCCATAGAGACCTTGCCCATGCCGGCCAGTAAGGCAATGGCGATGACACAGACACCCACCCAGCGATAGGTCAGGCTTTCTCCCAAATAAGAAACAGATAAATCGCCAAACAGAAACACGCACCCAAACAAGCCCCAAAACAAGGCGGTGGTCAGGCGCTTAGGGTGGTGTGTGTCCTGCAATGTTTTAATGACCAGAAATAACACCACGAAGCCGATCAACAAATAGATATTGCCTATCGAAAGAAGAGCAGGCTGCGCAGCAGCAGACGTTGTAATCGCACTCATGCCAGCTCCTCCCTGGTAACTGAGCTGTCTGTGTTTGAGTCTTGTTGCTCAGCGTGTCGGGCAATCTGTTCACGTATTTTGGCTTCCAGCCTGGCCAGCCGAAACAGATGAACAAGAAGCGCTGCAATGGCCGTCGGGATCGCCCACAGACCAATATGAAGCGGCTCAATGCCGGCAATGCCGTTTTCTCTTAAAAAGGCATCCATCAACAGGACCGCACCAAAGGCAATGAAAATATCTTCACCAAAGAAAACGGCGATGTTGTCACACGCTGCGGCATGTGCATTGATCATATCCTGAACTGGTTTGGGCAGGTCGCCATGTATGTTGCTCGCTGCACCGAGTGCCATAGGTGCCAGCAAAGGGCGCACCGTTTGCGCCTGGCCTGCCAGGTTAATCAGCCCCAGTGCTGCGCTGCATTCACGTACCACAAAATAGACACTCAGGATCCTTGCTGTGGTTGCGCCTTTGATACTGGCTATCCAGTTTTTGGCATGTTGCTGCAAACCATATCGCTCTAAAATAGCGATGACGGGCAAGAGTAACAAAAAACTGGCCAGCTGGCGGGAGTTGAGAAACTTTTCACCAAAGGTTTCCAGCAAAGTAAGGTAGTTCAAATCGACTGCCCACCCAGTTACGATACCTGCGCAGGTGACAACCAGTAGGGGATTAAACCGCAAGGCAAATCCGAGGATCACTACCAGAATGCCACTGAGGGGTAAAAAATTAAGTTCGCTCACGAAATACTCCTGTCGTGATGTGCCAGCGCAATGCGCAATTGGTTAATATGATAATTTTGTTGTTGTGTTTCCTGGTGTGCCTGGGCTGGTGTGGTCTGTATAAAGCTTATCTGATCACCGGCACTCAATTGAGCAAAATGGCGCAAATCTGCCTTGATGACCTGAGCGACTATCGGATAACCCCCCGTGGTCTGACAATCATTCAGTAAAACAATCGGCGAGCCAATTGGGGGCAGCTGAATGGTTCCAGGCAAGACGGCCTGAGAGTTGATTGAAAGCTGATGGGTGAAAAGGTCCGGGCCTGTTAATCGTACCCCCATTCGATTACTTTCCGGCAAAACCTGCCACGGTTGAGCACACAATAAATGTGCTGCTGAACTACCCAATTGCGTACAATGTGGGCCACTCAGGATACGCATCTGTTTGTGGTAACCTGGTTGCAAGGCACCCACACTGCTTCGTTCAGGACTGCTGGCGTAGTGCAGCAGATCCCCTGCGGCCAGTGCTGAGCCATTGATACCGCCAAACCCTGCCTGAAGATCGGTCGCGCAGGAGCCCATTACGCTTTGCAGGTCAAAGCCACCTTCAACACTCACATAGGCACGCAATGCATCAGCACTTGAGGCAAAGGTGAGTATCTGACCCGGTTCGCTGAAGTAGCGCCACCCCGGTGTCAGCGGGGTATCGTCAAGGTGAGCGTTGAGATCTCCCCCGGCTAAAGCAAAGTTGGTGGCGGTGGTAAATCGCAGTTGAGTGAGCCCGACCGTTATTTCAAGCACCGCGGTGTCGAGCGCATTATTTAACAGGGTATTGGCAATTTTGACTGCCAGGGGATCCAACGCGCCACTTTGAGACACGCCCAGATGACGATGGCCGTGCCGACCCAAATCCTGAATACACAGCTGAACGCCAGGTTTAATGACTTCTAGCACAGGCCCTCCTTTTGCGGTACAAATTTGACGTTATCGCCAGGCTGAAGCAGGCAAGGTGGTTGGCTATGGGGGGTGAACAATTGTGTTGTGGTGTTACCCAGCAGTCGCCAACCTCCAGGAGACGCACTGGGATAAATCGCACTTAAATCTTCAGCAATAGCCACAGAGCCAGCCGGTACTACGGTTCTGGGCGAATCAAGACGGGCAACCTGAAGCTGCTCCGGCACGCAACCCAGGTAGGCAAAACCAGGTAAGAAACCCAGAAACTTGACCTGATAAGTCGGCGAACTATGTAGTTCAATGATGTCTTGTTGCGATAAGCCCAGTTGCGCTGCCAATGGTGCCAGATCCGGGCCCGCTTCTTTTCCGTATATAACAGGGATACTGTGAGTAGCAGGATGAAAGTCTTCAGCGCTGAGCTCGTCCCAAAGCTGCAGAAGCTGGTCCTGCCATCTGGTGCATTGTGCCGGGTTCTTTAATACCAGGGTCAGGGAAGTCTTTCCGACCACGATATCAATATATTCGGCCTGTTTTTGGAGGTGGCGATGTAAGGCAAACAGGCGATTCTGTTGCACGTTATCGAGTCGGGCGCAGTTTAGATCGAGTACGACCGCTTGCTCGCTAAGCAGATAAGTCTGTTCTTGAGTCATGGTTTCTTATTTTCATTTTATTGTCATCACATGAGGCGGCCAGTCAGGGTCTGTTTGCACAGGGGTGCGCCCGGGCAAAGCATAGCAAGCTTATTATCAACTGTCTTGGCAAACTTGTCAGCTGTCAAACAACAGTGCTTAAAAAAAGCCATGCAATGGCTGCATGGCTCAGTTTGGTTGGGATGTTACTAGTTGCTCAACAACCATTCACTCAGCAGGCGCACGCCGAATCCGGTACCGCCCGGAGAAACTTCGCCTTTTCCTTTTGAAGCCAATGCGTTACCGGCAATATCAATATGAACCCAGCGAGTTTCACCGGCAAAGTGCTGCAGGAATGTTGCAGCAGTGGTTGCGCCTGGACCGCCAGAACCCACATTGGCAAGATCAGCGATGTCAGATTTCAGCATATCTTCGTAGCCCAAAGGCAGGCGCCAAAGTGGTTCGTTTACGGCTTTGCCGGCAACCGTAAATTCTGAGATCAGGTGTTCGTCATCTGAGAATACCGCAGCGTAGCGATTGCCGACTGCGCGGATCTTAGAACCTGTCAGTGTTGCCAAGTCAACCATCACCTCTGGCTTATAATAGGTGCGGGCGTACCACATAGCGTCACTCAACACTAAGCGGCCTTCAGCATCTGTATTGAGGATTTCAATACTCAGGCCCTCTGCTGTGCGCAGCACATCACCCGGTGCAATCGAGTTTTCAGAAACCATATTGGCAGCCATACCCATTACTGCAACAACGTTAACATCCGCTTTAGCCAGAGCCATGGCTTTCACCGTGCCCAGCACAGCAGCTGCACCCGCCATATCTGATTTCATACGGGCAATAGACTTACCAGTTTTAATGCTATAACCACCAGAATCAAAGGTGATCCCTTTACCCACCAGTGCGACAGGGGTGTCGTTGTTTCCTTTGTAATGTGCAACAACCAGACGTGCACCTTCTTTACTGCCACGGCCGACGCCTTCCAGCGCATTCATACCAAGTGACTTAAGTTGTTCTGGTTCTAGAATTTTGACTTCAACGCCGTATTGTTCTAGTTGTTTAGCAGCATTGGCAAAATCAACGGGAGTCATTTCCGTCGGGACTTCAGAGGTCAAGTCTCGAGCCAGGAATACACCCTGCTCAATGTGGCTTAAAGTAGTGTATTCGGCTTGTGTTTGACGCTGCTCATCAACACTCACCATGTACGTCATACTATGTGTGTTAGGCTCTTTTTTATATAGTTCAAACGTGTGGTCGCGCAGATTGGCACCATGCGCATAGTGAGCTGCAAGCTCGTGGTTGCTGAGCTGACCATTTACACCTTGGAATGCAATACTGACTGTCGCTGCTTCTTTTTTCTCCAATTTGGCGTGCAGGTTACCACCGAGTTTAGCCATTTTGGCGCTGTCCAGCTCTTCGCGTTCGCCCAGACCAACGATAAGAATGCGCTGATGTTTTGAATCGACCGGTGCCAGTACTTCGACAACCTTGCCGTAATCACCAGAAAATTTTTCAGTTTCCAGTGCCTTAGTCAGTTGTTTACGGGTATCTCTGTCAAGGAATTTAAATGCATTGCTTTGCTCACTGTCCTGAAACACAACCAGAGCATCGGCTTTTTCGTTTAATTTACTGGTGAACTGGATGTCGGCTGCCAGCGCTGAAGCTGAGCCGAAAAGAGCGACGCTGAGTGCGCAAAGGCGAGTAGATAATGGCATTGATTAAACCCTCAATAACTAATTTGGGCTTCGTTTTACCTTAATCGTGCAGATTAATTAATTAAATGTCGTTGAATGACACAGAATCCTAGTTGAAGTGCTGGCAGACTGGATTTTTCACTGAGCGGCGAAAGTGTGGCGGCGCTTGTGCGGTCTTTGTAGTCAAGAGCATTCAAATTAAAGGAAACTGGAGTGAACAAACGACTCATTTTGAAGATAATGCTGACAGGCATATTGGGAATTGCTAGCGCCAGCCATGCCGCTGTGCCCAATAATGCACCTGACAAAGCCAGTTCGCATATCAAAACACTGGTACTGGGATCTGGGTGTTTTTGGGGCGCGGAAAAACGCTACGAAGCTTTACCCGGGGTAATAGATGCTGAATCCGGTTACGCCGATGGCCGAGGGTTTAAGGCCAGTTATAAAGCGATTACAGCACCAAACAGACGTTTCGATCCCAATAACTACGCAGAGGTAGTACGCGTAACTTACAATGCCAGCCGCCTGTCGACAGAGTCTTTGTTAAAAACGTATTTTGAAAGTCATGATCCGACTCAGAAAAACCGTCAGGGCAATGATGTCGGTACGCAATATCGATCTATTATTCTGTTTACCGATGGTACGCAAGAAACAACGGCGGTTGCATTAAAAGAACAGTATCAGACGCTGCTGACGCAAGCCGGTTATGGCCAGATCCAAACGGTGCTTAAGCCACTGACTGCTTTTGTACGGGCAGAAGAATATCACCAGAATTATTTGGTAAAAAACCCCAACGGGTATTGCCCGGATCACAGTACCGGCGTGACTTTTGCTGATGTGGTAGAGCATCCGGTTGATAATAAAGCGTTGTTAACGGGCAAACACGTGGTTGTGATTGATGCGCCGTACTGTCCCTACTGTGAAAAGTTTAAGCAACACGTGGTAAATGACTATCAGGGCAGCATTCCGCTGCATTATCGCCGTGCCAGTCAGTTACAGGGACTGGGCATTATGTCTGCTACCTGGGCGACGCCGACCATTTTATTCATGGAAAACGGGCAGGAAGTTGCCGGCTTTCAGGGATACATGGATCGTGAAGCGTTTTACCGGGCCCTGGGGGCATTCAAGTTAGGTGACAGTGATGCGTATACCACCGCGTTTGAACAGGGTACAGATCGGCCGTTTTGTAAACAATATGACTTGTTTAAACAAACCGGAGATGGCGTATTTATAGATAAGCTTAGCGGGCAGGCTTTGTTTGATACCAAAGACCGATTTAATTCGGGTACCGGCTGGCTGTCTTTCAAACACCCGGTAGCGGGCAGTGTTACATATCATGAAGATAATAGCCACGGGATGAAACGTACGGAAATTCGCTCTAGCTCATCCGGAATTCATCTTGGTCATGTGTTTGTTAATGAAGGGCCGGGTGGAAGCGATCGCTACTGCATCAATGCGACCGTATTGGAGTTTAAACCCAGGCAGGGCTATCAGGTAAGTCAGTAGAAACCCTGTCGTTAACATTGGGAGTTTGCTAAAGGATTAGCACCCAATTTCCATGGTCATAGGGCAGTTACCAATAGAATCTTCCCAGCAGATGCGGTTTTCTGTTGGTGCACAGTTGTTGAAGTAGCTTTTTGGACGCCCACCAGCGACTTGCGGCGTTGCGTGCAATGCCAGGGTTGCGTTGTCTGTGCTCAGTTTTTTGATGTTCTTTTTGTTCAGGTTAAGTTTCATTTTGATATTCCTTTGTTGAGTTTGTCATGTTCATATTATGAACAGTTACACTTTAGTGTATTGAGTGAATTGTTGTAAAATTGTTTACGTGTCATTTGTTGTAAACAAATGTGTCACAAAATATTGTGTTACAGACTGACGAGAGTGAAAAATTGCACCTATACTGATAGATATTCACCCTCTGGCAGGTGCTCATTATGGTCTTTCGCGTACTCTGTGTTTGGATCTTATTGCTGTCACAGCCACTGCGAGCTATGCAGCCTATTCAAATCCTTTACAACGACTGGACCAGTCAGCAAGTGCTTTCCCACATAGTTGCGAATATCTTTACAGAGCTGGGTTATCAGACCGAGTTTATCGAGGCCAAAACAGACGGCCAGTGGTTTTTACTCAAAGCTGGCATGGCAGATGTGCAAGTAGAAGTCTGGGAAGGCACCATGGCAGACAAGTACACGCAACTGATGCAAAGTCAGGTGATTGTTGACCTTGGTGATTACGGATTGAAAACCCGCGAAGATTGGTGGTATCCGCTGTATGTTAAACAACATTGCCCTGGGCTACCTCACTGGCAGGCATTGCTCCAGTGTGCCAGTGTCTTTTCAAGACCGGGTTCACAAGGGAAAGGGGTGTATATAGCAGGCCCCTGGGAAAAGCCTGATCGTGCCAGGATCAGAGCGTTGCAGCTGCCCTTTGTTGTTGAGCAGGTTGAAAGCGGGGAGGCGTTATGGAAAAAGCTGGCGATAGCACACAAAATCAAGCAACCGATCCTGATGTTTAACTGGACACCCAATTGGGTTGGAGCAGTGTACCCAGGTGAATTTGTTGAGTTTCCAGACTTTGATGTAAAGTGCGAAACGGATCCCGGCTGGGGCGTCAATCCCAAGTTTCTGTTTGATTGCGGTAACCCCAAATCAGGCTGGTTAAAGAAAGTCGTCAGCACTGAGTTTTTTGAACAGCACGCTTGTCTGGCCCAGGGCCTGCGCCAGTTTGATGTCGACAGTGCAACACTAGAACAGTTGGCGGCCATGGTTAATTTGGAAAATTTCACGCCGGCACTGGTGGCCAAGCACTGGCTGGAAAATAATCAGACGCATTGGCGAAAGTGGTTTGTTAGTTGCATTTAATAACCCTGCATAAGTAAAAAAAACAACATGATTGCTGAGCTTGAGCTAAGCTTTGAGTACCTGCCAATTTTATAAGTCAGGATGACGCTGGAGGTGCTGTGAGCATCAAATTAAAACTTATTGTTAGCGTCTCTACTCTGGTAACTATTGCGCTGATTATTTTGTCCTTTAGTGTGGGCATTGTAACGCAAAAAGACGTGGTCAGTACCCTGACCATGCAGATCCAGCATCGCCTGGTGGGGCTCAGAGACGCAAAGAAAGAGCAACTGACGGCGTATTTTGACTTCATCAATGGTCAGCTACTGACGTTGGCAAAAAGTGAGGCGACCCGTGATGCAGCAGTCCAATTTACCGATAGCTTTAAACAAGCAGGCGCGATGCCGGAAGAGGCTGCGCTGAGCCGCTATTATCGTGATGAGTTTGGGCGGGTATTTACGCAAAGAAATGGTAGTCCGACCGACACTCGGAACCTGTTGGGGGCATTGGATGCGCCAGCCAGATATTGGCAGGACAAGTACATAGCGCAAAATACTCACCCATTGGGCAGCAAAAATGCCCTGCGCAGTTTGCAAGATGGTAGCCGCTATGACAGTGCTCATCGTCTTCATCATCCCTTTTTCAACGCTTTTTTAGAGCAATTCGGCTATTACGATATTTTTATAGTTGACGCTCAAAGCGGCCATATTGTGTATTCCGTATTCAAGGAACTGGACTTTGCAACGTCTCTGCTGCGAGGCCCATATGCACAAAGTGGACTCGGAGAAGTATTCAGGGCCGCCAGAACGCTCTCTTCAGGACAAGTGGCTTTTGTTGATTTCGCCCCTTACTTGCCTTCATACAATGCAGCTGCGTCATTTGTCGCGACGCCGATAGTTAATGAGGGAAATACCCTTGCTGTGCTGGTCTTTCAAATGCCAATAGACAGGCTCAATGATATTCTGACTTATCAACAAAACTGGCAATCACGAGGCCTCGGAGAGTCGGGCGAAACATATTTAGTAGGCAGTGATTTTAAAATGCGCAGCATGAGTCGCTTTTTACTGGAAGATAAAGCAGGTTATCTACAGGTACTGGCAAAAGCTAAGGTTGATCCTGAGGTTATTGCTGCGATAGACAGGTTTGATACGTCAGTTGGTTTGCAAAGTGTTCGTACTCAGGCAGTAGAAGCTGCACTGTCCGGGCAGTCCGGGTTTGCTATCATTGAAGACTATCGCGATGTTGCCGTGGCATCTGCTTACACATCAGTTGAGATTAATGGCAAAACCTGGGCGCTATTGAGCGAGCTGGACCAGTCTGAAGCCTTTGCGGATGTGGAAGAAATTACCAACCAGATCACAACCATGGCAACTATCATTACAGTCATACTGATAGTCATTGCGCTGTTCTGCGCGTGGATGCTGGGTAATATTATCGCGACGCCTATCCAAAAGATGAGTCGCTTTATCAACCAGGTTGCCACCTCATTGGATTTAACCCAACGGTTTAATGAATCGAATAGCCAGGACGAAATGGGGCAGGTAGAACGGGCATTGAACTCGATGTTCGAAACTTTTGCCGATACCTTAAATCAGGTTAACAGCAGTGCTGAAAAATTGTCCTGTCAAATGGCACAGTTACAAGCAAATTTCACTGAGCTGACGAACAAAAGTGACACACAAACGGATTTAACTGTACACATTGCTGCTGCAATGGAGCAAATGGCCGCTACCTCAGAGGATGTAGCGAAAAATGCGCAATACACCAGTGAGGCGAGTCATGATGCAGTGAGTGCATCAGAGCAAGGTAAAAATAATGTGGCCAAGAATATGCAGTCGTCCCGAAGCCTTGAGCAGGCGATGGATTTGACAATGCAACAAATGACAACTTTGCAGGAGCAATCTAATAATATCAGTCAGGTACTGGAGGTGATCCAGACAATTGCGGAGCAAACGAATTTACTGGCATTGAATGCTGCGATTGAAGCCGCACGTGCAGGTGAACAGGGCAGAGGTTTTTCGGTTGTGGCAGATGAAGTCAGGTCTTTGGCACAGCGAACACAGCAATCGACAGAAGAGATCAATCGTATGATACAAGGCCTGCAAAGTGGCTCAGCAAACGCGATGTCAGCGATCCAGGAAGCGCATGCATTAACAGAAAACAACCTATCCTCGACGGATTCTACGCGGGACTCTTTACAGCATATTAATGAGCAAATTTGCAAAATCGAGGCCTTCAATGAACAAATGGCTACAGCAGCTACTGAGCAAAGTGCAGTGGCCAAAGACGTTACCCAACAAATATCAGACATCACTACTCTGGCGCAGGCAAATTGCGCCATTATTACAGAGGTTAACGCAATGGCGTCTGCTGCGGATGAGGATGCGCACCTGCTCAAGCAGCAGATCAGTAAATTTCTTTTATAACTTAGGCCGTCACGCGGATCTGCGCATAATCAGTTTAGGCGGTAACAAGGTATCTGTTACCGCTTCGCCTCTAATTAAACTTAGCAGGTTGTTGACCAGCATCTGGCCTGCCAGCGTGGTATTTTGTTGTACCGTGGTCAGTGCCGGGGAAATAAAGCTCGCAGCGGCGATATTGTCGAAGCCAATAACGGCAACGTCTCCGGGAACTTCTTTACCGGCCTCTTTAAGCGCCTTCAGGGCCCCAATGGCAATCAGATCACTGGCGGCAAATAGCGCATCAAATTGAATATTGTTTGCAAGTAAAGAGCGAGTGGCATGATAACCCGATTCTTCTGTTGATATCGCATTGGCGATTTGGCGCTCAGATAGGCCACAGCCATGCGCCGTCAGCGTATCCCGAAAACCTTTGAAGCGTGCGAAGAACTCCGGGCTGTGATCCGATGCATCGCCGATAAAGACATACTGCGAGCGGTTTTGCTGTAACAGGTGTTCAGCAGCCAGCTTGCCGCCGCCGTAGTTATCACAGCTAACCGTCAGGTCTTCGCGTCCGTCCACTGTTGCTCCCCAGCAAACAAACTTAGTGTCCTGTGCGAGTAGTTGCTGAAGACGAGACTGATAGTCCATGTAATCACCATAACCAAGCAAAATAATGCCATCTGCGCGGTGGCTGTCTTCATAATCTGCGCGCCAGTCCTGACTGGTCGACTGAAAGGAAACCAACAGATCATAGCCTTGCTTTGCACAGGCACGGGTGATGCTTCCCAGCATGTTAAGGAAGAAGGGGTTGATTTGAGACTCGTCCCCGGTCGGGTCTTCAAACAGTAGCAGCGCCAGTGTACTACTTTGCTGGGTACGCAGGTTACTGGCATTTTTATCGACTTTATAATTAAGCTGCTTTGCCACTTCCCAGACTCGACGACGGGTCTCTTCATTAACCAGCGGGCTGTTTCTCAACGCACGCGACACAGTAGACTGAGACACCCCCGCAAAGTGGGCGATATCAAAAGAAGTGGCTTTACCTTTAGGTTTCATAGTGTATTTGTTCTGAGTAATAACCTGATTATTGTCAGCGAATGAATAAAATTTGCAAGTCCAATATGTATGTTGCTGCCCTGACAACATACATGACGGACCTCACAGTTAAAATATGGCAGATACCCAAAAGAGTTGCTGCGAAAATGCGCAGTTAGGAGATGCTGTGAAGATCTAAAGAAAATTTTTATTGCCTCCATCTGACACCGGTGTCATAATGTCACTGTTTTATCATTTTGTTGTCAAAACGTATTGGCTGTCCCCCCGGGGACAGCATTTTTTCAGCTAACACGTGCAAAGTTATATTGCTGAACCTTGGCATCATCACCCAAGCCAGTTACCTTGGAAGTTGTGCACTCAGTGCACCCGGATAAAAGAGAAAAACAACATGAGCCAGACAACACCTCATAGCTCGTATGACAAAAACCAGGCTTTTGAGCCCATTGTCGTAGCCGATATTGGCGGCACCAACGCCCGCTTTGCTGTCGTAACCCATTACGATTCGAGCACTAATCAGTTTATTATTAGCCATCAGTCTACGTATCCCAGCGCCGAATTCCCCTCTTTTGAAACTGCCATCAGCCGTTACCTGAACGAACTCCCGATAGCCAAGCCAACAAGGGCATGTTTGGCCGTTGCAGGCCCGGTAAAAGCACAGCAAGTATATCTGACTAATCTTGGCTGGCAGTTCAATAGTCAGGATATTAAACAACAATTCGGTTTTAATGAACTGGCCGTAATCAATGATTTTGCTGCTTTTGCGTATGCTGCACCTTACCTGGATCCAAAACAAAACATAGAAATTAAATCAGGTCAGGCCCAGGCGGGTGCCAATATTGCTGTGATGGGGCCGGGTACAGGATTTGGTGCAGCCTGTCTGGCCAGAGACATTAATGGCAGTGCAGTGATGAGCTGTGAAGCCGGCCATATCAGTCTGGCAGCAGTCACCGAGCTGGATCAGCAATTACTGACTGCACTCAAGCAAGACATAGCACATGTCTCTGTTGAAGAAGTGTTTTCAGGCCGGGGTTTGGCCCATTTGTACCAGGCTATGGCGAAAGTAAAAGGTCATACAGCAGAAAGATTGAATGCGGCACAGATCAGTGAACGTGCTTCTGAGTGTGACATTTGTGACGCTACCTTAAATCACTTTTGCGACTGGATTGGTAGCGTGGCGGGCGATCTGTCCTTATCATTTGGTGCCTTAGGTGGTGTGTTTATCGGTGGTGGTATATTGCCGCGAATGGCAGAACGCCTCAAGTCGAGTCAGTTTGCCGAACGTTTTGTTACCAAAGGCCCGATGAGCCAGTACGCAGGCCAGATCCCAGTCACCTTAGTGGTGCAGGAAAATATTCCTTTGATTGGTGCGGCTGCGTGCTTGCATGAGCGCGCGAGTACCCGATAGTCAGGACAAGTGTAATGAAGAAAGTGACCATTAACAGCGTCGCACAGTATGCGGGCGTGTCGAAAAAGACGGTTTCCCGTGTTTTAAATAATGAGCCTAATGTCAGCCCGGCCACCCGCGAGAAAGTACTCAAGGTATTCAAAGAACTCGATTATCGGCCAAACCCGATTGCCAGGGGACTGGCGCGAAATAAGAGCTTTATTATTGGCTGCCTATATGATAATCCGAGTAAAAGCTATATCACCCGGGTGCAAAGCGGTGCGTTAGAAGCGTGTCATAAATACAATTACAACTTACTGATCCACCCCTGTGAACTCAGAGGCGAAGCATTGATCGACAACATAGATCAATTACTAACAACGTCTCGCCTTGATGGCCTGGTACTGACACCACCTTTTTCAGATTCACGGGAATTAATTGAGTTTCTTAAAAAGAAGAATATCAATTATGCTCTAGTAGCTTCTGCTATTCAGGATGATGAGTCTATTTCTGTGTGCAGTAACGACGAACAGGGCGCCTATGAACTGACGGAACACCTGATAACACTGGGACATACGGATATCGCATTTATCAAAGGTCACCCGGATCACAGTGCCACTGAAAACCGCTTCAACGGCTATAAACGGGCGCTTGAACAGCATAAAATACCTTTGCAAGATCGACTCGTTGCCGAGGGTAATTTCAGTTATCACTCAGGTGCAGATAGCGCCAGGGCGATATTAGACTTGACCCCGAGGCCGTCTGCTGTGTTTGCATCAAATGACTACATGGCGGCGGCCGTGCTGAAACTGGCGACACAACGCCAGTTGCGAGTACCCCAGGACCTTTCAATTGCTGGATTTGATAATGCACCGATCGCCAGACATATCTGGCCGGGTCTGACAACCATTGCGCAGCCAGTGGAAGAGATGACCCGTCAGGCGGTAGAACAGCTGATTTTACAAATCTCAGAGCCGCAGGAAAAGGTCTTTCAGCGTGTGCTTGAAGCACGATTGATCACCCGTGAGTCAACAGCCGCAAACCACTAAATCCCATTTTTATACTTGCCCAAAGCCCGGCCATTATTGGTCGGGCTTTTTTGTTCATTATTTGGTCATTGATGAAATTTAGACTAAATTTGAAGTAAGGGTTGACACCGGTGTCAGAAACATGAGTAAATATAGTGACACCGGTGTCAGGTTGGGGTGAGAGACAACCTGACAGCGTACCTTTGAACGGGTAAATCAAAGCTGCTCAGTACAGGGAGAGCTGTACTGAGCCTTTTCCTCTAACAACAGAGAGTTGAATTATGTTGCATCCTCGAATTCATGAAGTCACTCAACGCGTTATCACCCGCAGTCAGCAATCTCGTCAGGCCTATCTTGAGCGCATAGAACAAGCAAAAAAACAAACTCGCGTCAGAGCCGGACTAGGCTGTGGTAACCTGGCACACGTGATGGCGGCTTGTTCGAGCAGTGACAAAGCCAGATTAAAAGCCGATGAACAGCCTAATCTGGCTATCATCAATGCTTACAACGATATGTTGTCTGCCCATGTGCCTTATAAAGAATACCCAGATCAAATCAAAGCCATTGCTGAGAAGTTCGATGCTACCGCTCAGGTGGCCGGTGGCGTACCCGCTATGTGTGACGGTGTCACACAAGGGCGAGATGGTATGGAGTTATCTTTGTTTTCTCGTGATGTCATCGCAATGTCGACGGCGGTTGCACTCTCTCACGATGTGTTTGATGGTGTGTTCTGTCTGGGCGTATGCGACAAAATCGTCCCGGGATTACTGATTGGTGCGCTGTCATTTGGTCATCTTCCTATTTACTTCCTGCCTGCCGGACCTATGCAGTCAGGCATTCCGAACAAAGAAAAGGCACGTGTCAGACAGAAGTTTGCACAAGGGCTGGTCAGTCGTGAAGAGTTACTGGAAGCAGAAAGTGCGTCTTACCACAGTGCGGGTACCTGTACTTTCTATGGTACCGCCAACTCAAACCAGATGCTGATGGAAATCATGGGCCTGCATTTGCCGGGCAGTTCATTTATCAACCCATACACAGAATTACGTGAAGGCCTTACAGCCAGTGCGGTTGAGACCATGCTGAAGCAGCTGTTGGGCGATGGTCCGGTCAACAGTCTGGCGGATGTCGTCAGCGAAAAAACCGTCATTAACGGCTTGGTTGGCTTGCTGGCAACTGGTGGCTCTACTAACCATGCCATCCATCTGGTAGCGATGGCCAAGGCCGCTGGTGTTCAAATCACCTGGAAAGACATGGCAGACTTGTCTGAAGTCGTGCCATTACTTACACGTATTTATCCCAATGGTTCAGCGGATGTGAACCACTTCCAGGCCGCCGGCGGTATGGGCTTCTTGATGCGAGAGCTGCGTGATGCCGGTTACCTGCACAATGATGTCAAAACCATTGTCGGTGAAGGCTTAGATGCGTATACCCAAGAGCCGGTACTGGATATAGACCCGACACTTATCATGACTGACAGTACGGGTCCTGGCAAAGTGAAGTGGGTAGATTGCCCGGCAGACTCTTTGGACGATGAGGTGCTCAGGCCGGTATCCAATCCATTTAACAAGCAGGGCGGTTTGCAGTTGTTAAGCGGTAACTTGGGTAAATCGGTGATCAAGGTTTCGGCGGTTGCAGAGCAACATCAAGTGGTATCGGCGCCTGCCAAAGTGTTCAGTTCACAAACCGCATTGCAAGAAGCGTATACCCGTGGCGAGTTGAACCAGGACTTTATTGCCGTACTTAAAGAGCAAGGTCCGAAGGCAAAAGGGATGCCTGAGCTACACAAACTGACACCGGTGATGGCGAGCTTGCAGGACGAAGGCTTCAAAGTGGCCATTGTCACCGACGGCCGGATGTCAGGTGCGTCGGGTAAAGTGCCAGCAGCTATCCACCTAGCGCCAGAAGCCGTTGAAGGCGGGCCGATAGCGAAAGTGAGAGAGGGTGACCTGATCACGCTTGATGCACCCAAAGGTGAATTGGTTCTGCATGTGAGCGATGAAGAACTGGCACAGCGTGAAATCGAATTAACTGAAGTGGGTCCAACTTTTGGTACGGGCCGTGAGTTATTTAGCGGCTTCAGAAATCTTGTCAGCAGCGCCGATTTAGGTGCAAGCGCATTCGGCATAGAAGAATAACAGCAACTGGGAATGGGGACATTATGAGCATTAAAGAAATTTTATCAGCGGCGCCGGTAGTACCCGTCATTGTCATTGATGACTTAGAAGATGCCGTGCCACTGGCACAGGCGCTTTACCGCGGTGGTCTGCGAGCACTGGAAGTGACATTGCGCACACCGGTTGCTGCACAAGCGGTGAAAGCGATGAAAGAAGCTGTACCTGAGGCCTATGTAGGCACCGGAACCGTCGTTGACAAAGCCTCATTCGACGCTTCTGTTGAAGCTGGCGCTGACTTTATGGTCAGCCCAGGGGTGAGTTCGGAATTATTGGCGCTGGCAAAAGGTTCAGACATTCCATTTTTACCAGGGGCTGCAACGCCGAGTGAAGCGATGGAACTGGCCGCACAGGGCTTTAAGTTTTTGAAGTTTTTCCCGGCAGAAGCCGCGGGTGGAACGGCCATGCTGAAATCAATTGGGGGTCCTTTACCGCAAGTAACATTTTGTCCAACCGGTGGGATAAGCCTCGCGACAGCACCGAATTATCTGTCACTTAAAAATGTGATCTGTGTCGGTGGAACCTGGATGCTGGATAAAACACTTATCGCAAACAAAGACTGGCAAGCCATTGAAGCGCTTGCTCGACAAGCAAGTGAAGTAAACTAATTTAGGGGAATAGGGTTATGATTAATATTGCAATTAATGGCTATGGCCGCATCGGTCGAAACGTACTCAGAGCATTGTATGAATCAGGTCAGAATGACCAAATTAAGATTGTTGCGATTAATGATTTGGCACCTGCACAAACCAACGCACACCTGACACAGTTTGACTCTGTACATGGACGCTTTAATTTCCCAGTTGAACTAAAAGACAATACCCTGATTGTCGGGGAAGACGAGATCACACTTACTCAGGAACGTGATCCTGCCCAATTACCCTGGCGTGACCTGAATGTAGACATCGTGCTTGAATGTACCGGCCTGTTTACATCACGCGAAACAGCGGGCAAACACATTACAGCAGGTGCGAAAAAAGTCATCGTATCTGCGCCTGGTACAGATATGGATGCCACAGTGGTACATGGTGTAAACAGCGAAGTGCTCAATGCGGACTGCAATATTATTTCAAACGCATCTTGTACAACGAATTGTTTGGCGCCTGTTGCAAAAGCACTGAACGATACCATCGGCATAGCGCAGGGCAGTATGACAACCATTCACGCCTATACCAATGACCAGAACTTGTGTGATGTTTACCACAAAGACTTGTATCGTGCACGCAGTGCCACACAATCTATGATCCCAACCAAAACAGGCGCAGCGAAAGCTGTGGGCCTGGTACTGCCAGAGCTTGCGGGTAAATTGGATGGCATGGCGGTCCGTGTACCAACGGTAAACGTCTCGTTGGTTGACCTGACTTTTATTGCCAAGCGTGAAACGTCTGCTGATGAAGTAAACGAGATCCTAAAAGGTGCGGCAGAAGGCGCAATGGCGGGTATTCTTGAATATAACACCTTGCCGCTGGTTTCTGTGGATTTTAATCACCACCCTGCATCGTCTGTCTTCGATGCCACTCAGACGAAAGTGGATGGCAAACTGGTTAAAGTCATGGCCTGGTACGACAACGAGTGGGGTTTCTCAAATCGCATGCTCGATCAGGTAAAAGTACTAGGTAGCTTTCTGTAGGCTTAATTCGTAAGCAACGTATTCTTGCGCCATACTAGCCCTGCATTGAGCAGGGCTTTTTTATGCCTGTTAAAACTGCTTACATACAAACTGGAGTGTTTACCTTTTTTAACGCCAAAGTTCGGCTATTAGCCGCGTGGTGTTTGCACCATAGGGTCAATTTTTATTACACTGCGCACAATTTTAGTTAACGATAAAGAAATAACATGAAAGAAGGGTTTAAAGTTCCCCATACGCTCATCCTGCTACTGTCTATGATGCTGGTGGCCTATCTTGCGACCTGGCTGGTCCCGCAAGGTTTCTTCGACACGGTAACGCTCGACAATGGTCGTCAGGCCGTGGTGCCCGGCACCTATGCGCTTGCCGAGGCACAAACTCACTTGACGCCCATGGACTTCCTGGTTGCTATTCCGCGTGCGTTTGCTGCTGCACAAGATGTGATCTTCTTTGTTTTTATTGTCGGTGGTGTACTGGCCATTGCGCGTGCCACGGGCACAATTGATGCCTTGATCGGCCGCTTACTTGAGCGTTTTGGTCATAAGCCAAATATTCTGATTTTTATGGTGGTATTTTGTTTTGCGCTGGCATCAGGCGCGATTGGTACAGCGGGCGAGTATATTCCTTTTGTTCTAATCCTGGTGGGCCTGTGTAAAGCAATGCGTCTGGATGCAATGACTGCCGTGGGCATGGTTGTTGCGGGATATGGTATTGGTTATGGCGTATCGGCATTTAACCCTTTCACTGTGATGGTGGCACAAAAGGTCGCGGATATTCCGGTTTACTCAGGCATTGAATTACGTCTGGCAATCTTTCTTCCGTTTGTATTAATCGGTTTTCATCATGTATGGAGCTACGCCAAAAAAGTACAGGCTAACCCTGAGTTATCCCTGACCAAAGGCCTGCCTTGCCCGCTGGCAGGCGAAGCTGAGGCCAATTACCCTGCGCTTAATAAGCGCCATCAAATGATCTTGTTTGGTCTGGTCGCGGCAATTGTAACGGCGGTCTGGGGCATTTCTCAAAAGGGCTGGTATCTATATGAATTGGGTGCGGTCTTTATTTCCTGGGGTATATTCACGACATTAGTCGGCCAAATCGGCGCAGATCGCGCAGCTAATGAGTTCATAGAAGGCGTGAAAGACCTCGCAAGTACCGCGATTTTGATTGGTGTGGCAAGAGGGATTGCACTGATCATGGAAGACGGTCAAATACTGCATACGCTGGTTTATGCGATGTCATCACCTTTGTCGCATTTAGGCGCAGAACTGGCAGCAGTTGGCATGTTCATTATGCAAACCTTACTCAACCTGTTTATTCCGTCTGGCAGTGGTCAGGCTTATGTCACGATGCCGCTGATGGCCCCGGTAGGTGACATCATTGGTGTGTATCGTCAGGTTGCAGTCCTTGCCTATCAGTTTGGTGATGGTTTCTCGAATATGATCATTCCAACCAATGCAGTTCTGATGGGGATCATAGGTATGGCAGGTGTGCCTTATCACTTGTGGTTCAGGTTCTGTCTGCCGTTGTTCGGCAAACTTATGCTGGCGGCATCTGTGGTACTGGTACTGGCTGTTACTTTTGGTTACGGGGAAGATGTCCAGCCAAAAGTAGAGGCGACTGCGCACATCCAGTCATAATTAAAATAACTCAGCTCGCAGAGCCGCAGCTCTGCGAGCGTTCTCGGTTTTCGGGAACTCGATGACCCCGCCATCACTCCACACTCTCTGCAAAGCTAAACAATACGTTTGATTCCTGTAGCATCTTATCGCTTCAATCTGGCGTATCAGGTTGAAAATTACTTTTATATGTTAATCTCCAGATAATTTTTGGTAATTATTTTCTTGACAATGGAAAAGTCGGAATGCTAGAAATAGTTTGAACCCAAAAAAGGAACTTATAATGAAAATAAAGAAACAGCCCCTTGCTGGCCTTATCGCTGCACTGCTCAGTGTGAGTGCATCTGCAACAACAGACCGTGATTATCAGCATCGCTGGCTTGACCCAAATGGTGATCCCATGCTGGCGTTGCAGTGGAATTTACTTAATTCCGGTGCGCTGGATAATACCCAATCTGGGATAGATTTAAATTTATGGCAAACTCATATCTGGGGCCATAAAGGGCAGGATGTGCTGGTTGCCGTTGTGGACTCGGGCGTTGATATGGCACACGCGGATCTGGACACCAATACCATTGATGATCCGTTGATTGATCCACAACCCAGTGTTGGCGGTGATCACGGCACTATGGTAGCCGGTATTATCGCTGCGGTACAAAACAATATCGGTGTACGCGGAGTCGCACCTATGGCTCAGGTTACCGCGTTTACTAACTTTGGCGGGACATTTGAAAGCCATGAGCAGTGGAAAGTAAGTCATGGCGATGATGGTGATGTCTCGGACAATTCAACCACAGATCGGATCCGTATTTTTAACAAAAGTTATGGAATGAGTCCGGCGGTCAGCCTTCCTTATACTTTTTCTAAAACTATCAAAGACAGTCAGGGCAAAGACGTGCTGATGTTTAGTCAGCCGGAACAGGAAAAGATTTACGAAGCGGTGTCATTGTCTACAGAACAGGATCCTCGTACAGCCGTTTATGTGCAAGCTGCCGGAAACTCGTATCAGGTTTCGCGCGTTCACTATTTTACAGACAATGGGCTCGCTTTCTTTGGTTATAGTTTTCCGGTTGATGACAATTATGGTTTGCCCTGGACAAATGGCAACTCGCTGTATACTCCGGCCAATTTCTGGAACCTGACAGTGAGCGCGCTCAGTGCGGATGGTGTGTTGTCAAGCTATTCAACGGTTGGTAGTAACGTCTTTTTGACTGCACCAGGTGGGCTGGACAGAGGTACGCCCGGCCACGCAACTACGCGTATTTCGTGTGCCTGGTATCTGGAAAATATCGATGAAAATTATGACTGCAGTGGACAGGATGATTTTACCGTGCGTATGAATGGTACGTCTTCTGCGGCACCGAATACATCAGGTGCCATTGCGCTGCTACTGTCCGCTGCGCAGCAGCAAAAGCATGATCTGACGCCCCGCGACATTCGCCACCTGTTGGCGCGTACGGCGACAAAAGTGGACCCAACACGTGCCGATATTGACGTGAATGGCATTACAGCCCTGGAAGGCTGGAGCACCAATGCAGCAGGCCACACTTTCTCACCTTACTATGGTTTTGGTCTGATTGATGTGGACAAAGCGACAGAGCTGGTGCGTCGCTATGCCATTGAGCAATTACCCTCTGAGCTGGTGAAAACGTCTTGGTATGGCTTGAATGAAGCCGTGAATGCGACCATTGCTGATGACGCCAGCCAGACAACAACTGCCACGATTAATGTGACGGATGATCTGTTCATTGAAGGCGTTCAGATCCGCTTAAACGCACGACACGCACGCATTTCAGACCTCAAAGTCGAGCTGGAATCACCCAGTGGCACTCGCAGCATTCTGATGTCGCCGTTTAATAACCTGGTTGGGCAGCATCTGGGTTTGCCAGAACAGGCTGCCGGAAGTCAAAATGGTTTCACTGATCATCTGATGCTAAGTTATAAATTCTGGGACGAGAAAGCCAATGCCGGGATCGGGCAGTGGAAGCTGCATATCACAGATATGAGCAATGAAACGCGTGCGCTCGGAATATACGACTTAGACGTGGGTGGCCAAGCCTATCAGCTTGAAAATAACCGTGAGGCGGGTGTGCTACAAAGCTGGTCTATCCGAATTCTGGGCCATAAGAACAAAGTCACAAAGAAAAAAGCGCTTTAGATTTGGCACAGGATATCAAATTACTTAAATAGCTTAAAAACAAAAAGCAGCGCTCACCAAAGTGAGGCGCTGCTTTTTTGAGCCGTTATCTTAGGGCTTATCGAGCCTAGAATGTTGCGCGATAGCGGACACCGAATTCGCTGGCATCATTGCTCTTGATTACCAGGATATAGTCACCGGTATTCAGACGTGCATCGTCGTAGCGCTCATCAAAGATGTTGCGACCATACAATGAGATATCCCAGTTTGCATTGGCCGGCGCGTATGAAATATCAAAGTTCACTGTAGTACGGTCATCGATCTGCGTCATTCTGCGTGGATCTGAGCTTGGCTCACCATACATGCTGTCACGGTATGAAATATCAAAACGGGTGTTTACCGTTGCATTGTTGTCCAGTTCAAACTCATAAGACGGGCTGATTGAGGCCGTCCACTCTGGTGTAAGAGGTGCAACCGGCTTGATGCCATTTTGCTCTTCCACATCTACATCCATAAAGCCGAAGCTTGAATGCAGAGTAAAGTGGTCAGTTACGTAGTAGGTGCTTTCAAACTCGATACCGCGTGACGTTTGTTCAACGATCAGGTTGTTGGTGTCGAATCCAGAGTCGGTCACTACGTTAACCTGATACGGCAAGTCTTCATATTCAGTATTGAAAAATGCCACGCTCATGCTGAAGTCGTTAGTCAGCTGGCCTTTGAAACCCGTTTCATAGTTGATTGCACTGATGTTTTCGCTTGCCATGAAGGCATTATTTGCGCGTACAGCTGCTGCGGCATTAGGGTTATCAAAACCACCTTCACCAAAGAACTGACCGATCAGGAAGTAAGGACGGGCAGGGTATTGACCTGACTGATAACCAGTCTGAACCGTACCGTACCAGTTAAGGCCATTCTCAAAGGTATAATTGGCAGCTACTTCCCATGAGATCTCATCCCATTCTTTGCTTGAATAAATGGTACCAACAGGGTCGAATACATTCGTCGATGCGGTTTTTTCATCTTCTGTGTAACGCACACCACCACTCAGGCGCAAGTCATCTGTCAGGTCATAGCCCAGGTTAAAGAATACGGCGCGACTGGTCGTTTCCTGATCCAGCTCCAGTTTAGTTGGACCCCCATCAAAGCTGGCTTCGTCCGGGCTCTGACGGTTGCTGCCTTCTTCGTTAAACCAGTAAATACCGGTAACAAAGTCAGCGCGGCCCAGGTAGCCTGTCAGTTGCAACTCAACAGAGGTTTGATCTGCTTCGCCTCGCTCAGGATAGTGATCAAGCGCTACTGCGGTGCCGTCGTCATCCAGACCGGCTTTATATTCTGATGAGCGCTTACTGAAGATGAACTTAGTACCATAATCGGCGTTGATGTCGTATTCAGCGGTCAGTGAGAGTCCGTTTGCTTTGTTTGAAACGGTTGCAGTGTTGATACTGCTGGTCGCATTGTCGTATGGATCGGCGGCAACCATCGCATTGCGTAAGCCGGCTTTATACAGACGGCCTTCCGGCATCTCGTCGATTAACACAGTAAACGGACGAGTACCACCTTCACCATCGTTGGCGTCAGCCGTCAGTACCAGGCGCAGGTCATCAGTAGGGGTGTATTTAACAGATACACGGCCGTGGAATTCCTGGTTCTCACCCACATCGTACTCAGCATTGGGCAGGTTAGTGAATTCACCTAAACCACCGCGGCGGTTAAAGCCCATATTAAAGTTAAACGCCAGTTCATCCGTTACGGCCTGGTTGGTAAACATGCTGGCTTTAACACGTCCACGCGTGCCTGTCTCCGCGCTCACCTTAGTCACTGCTTCCTGATCTGGTTGCTTAGTGATGATGTTAATGGCGCCACCGATTGAGTTACGGCCATACAGCGTACCCTGCGGACCACGCAGTACTTCAATACGCTCGATGTTCGCCAGGTTCCAGTTTTGGCCAACCTGGCGACCCAGATACACACCATCAACATATACGCTTACGCCAGGATCTGTGGTGATCAGGTGGTCCTGTAAACCAATGCCGCGAATAAACGGGTTGGCAGAGGAGTTGTGACCTGCTGAGAAGCCGGTGATATTCAGGTTTGGAACAAATTTGCCCACATCAGTGATGTCAGAGATACCTTGTGCATCCAGATCATCCCCTGAGAATGCACTCATAGCGATCGGTACTTCATAAATAACCTGTGAACGCTTGGTCGCGGTTACCGTGATGGCTTCGATTTTTGATTTCTCAGCTTGTGCCTCTTCAGCCAGAACAGGGGCTGAAGATAAGCCGGCCATTGCCAGGGCCATGGCGGTTGCGATCGGAGTTAGATTGCGTGCTGTGGTGCTCATGTATGTTCCTCAAGTTAGAAACGGTTAATTTTAAATCTCGTGTGTGGTGGTTTCTGCGAGGGAAGTCGCCAACCTGGTTGAATGGCTATCACTGAGCTGACTTTTGACATTTATAAAATTGACGCGCACAAAAAAGCAATCACCATAAGGGGACTGCATGACTTTTATTAACAAGAATTTTAACAATGAAAGGTCAGCAAAAGCTGCTATTCGGTTGGGCGTGCATTCTACAATGAAATGAAATAATTTTGCAATGAAAAATGGTTTAATTTTTTTATTTTGGCGAATTACTGCATTGCTTTGTCTACTAATCAGGTAAATTTACATGAATGTACCTTTTTAGTTAAAAATGGCAGTAATTAAAATGATTATTTCAAAATTAGAAATAAATGGCGTGACCCGTTTTGCTCTTGCGGTGAAGTTTATGTTAGCGTGATGCTTTGCATTGGACCCGAATTAGGGTGAAAAAGTCGTTAGGTCAGGAAGGGAATATGGATTTTAAAAGCACTCTGTGTGCACTGCTGGTCGTGGCGGTGTGGGGGATTAACTTTTCAGTGATCAAACTGGGCCTTGCCGAGTTACCGCCTATTTTATTCTCTGGCTTACGCTTTTTAATTGTGGCACTGCCCGCCATATTTTTTATTCCCTTTCCCAAGACGCCGGTGTGGCATGTACTGGGTGTTGGCTTGTTTCTAGGTGTGATTAAGTTTGGCCTGCTGTTTGTGGCAATGGAAAAAGATGCCTCAGCGGGCATTGCATCGTTATTACTGCAGGCTCAGGTGGTGTTTACGATTGTGCTCAGTGCACTGGTGTTGAAAGAACAGGCAAGTCGTTTTCAGGTTACCGGTGCGGCCATTGCGTGCAGTGGGTTTGGTATGTTCTTTTTGAGCGAGACGGGCAGTGTCACTTTGTATGGCGTGGCGTTGATCCTGTGTGCGGCTTTGAGTTGGGCCGTGTCTAATCTCATTATGAAGCAGCTGAAGCAAGTTAACTTACTGCATTTTATGGTCTGGGTCAGCGCTGTCGCACCGCTGCCTTTGTTCGTTTTGTCTTATAATCTTGAAAGTAATGCACCGGTTGTACTTATCCAAAATACCAGTGCGCAAACCTGGCTAGCGTTACTCTATGTAGGGCCTGTTTCTACCTTGCTGGCGTTTGCTTTGTGGGGCTGGTTACTTGGCAAACATCGCGCTGCGGCAGTGACGCCGTTCGCTTTGTTGATCCCTTTGGTGGGTATGATAGGGGCCAGCGTGATCCTGGATGAACAGATAAGCCTGTTCGAGCTGGTTGGCGGTGCCGTGATCCTCAGTGGCCTGACATTTTCGGTTCTGGGCGAGCGGTTGTGTTTGTTTTTCTCTGCCAGAACTGGGTTAAAGCGAAAAGCCAGCTGATAATGAGACCTGGGCAAAGGTGGGGGTAAATTGAGCAATTTGCCGCGCCAATTCAAATATTATGACAAGGTGTGCGAATTTTGTTCGCCTTGTTGCAATCAGCGCTAGACAATTGGTCTAAGTCCCTTGAGTATCCCTGCCCAATGTGAAAAAATTCGACACAATTAAAATCCAGTTAATACCAATTTGCTTAATTAAGTGTTCTATTTTTGAGGCGAGAAAATATGGTCGATAACAAGGCAAAGGTTTTGCTATTTAGTTGTTCTAAATGAGAAATCTTTAACACAGTTAGCGTCATATTTGCTTCTTCAAATTGAACAGGTATTAAGTGAAATTGGTATAACTCACATACGAGGAACACACTATGCGCATTATTTTGCTAGGCGCGCCGGGTGCAGGTAAAGGCACTCAAGCTCAATTTCTAATGGAAAAGTACGGTATTCCACAAATTTCAACGGGTGATATGTTACGCGCTGCGATCAGCGAAGGTACGCCACTGGGTCTGGAAGCCAAAAAAGTGATGGATGCAGGACAGCTTGTATCTGATGACATCATCATTGGTCTGGTAAAAGAGCGCGTTGCAAAAGAAGACTGTGCGAATGGTTTCCTGTTAGACGGTTTCCCGCGTACTATTCCTCAGGCAGATGCAATGAAAGAAAACGGCATTGCGGTTGATCACGTTATCGAGTTCGACGTTGCTGACGAAATCATCGTTGAGCGTATGAGCGGCCGTCGCGTACACCCGGCTTCTGGCCGTGTTTATCACGTTGTGTACAACCCGCCTAAAGTAGAAGGCAAAGACGACCAGACCGGTGAAGACTTGATCATTCGTGCCGATGATACCGAAGAGACAGTACGTAAGCGTCTGGGTATCTATCACGACCAGACTAAGCCACTGGTAAGCTACTACCAGTCGGAAGCAGATGCAGGCAACACTCAGTACCACAAACTGGATGGTACTCAGGCTGTTGAAGCAGTAAGCCAGCAACTGGCTGAGCTGCTGGGCTAATTTACAGCTCACATAAATTGAAAAAGCCAGCGTAGATGCTGGCTTTTTTGTGTTTGAGCATACCAATTTGCTTAATTAAGAGCTCTATTTTGAGGCGAGAAAATAGGGTCGATAACGAGGCAAAAATTTTGCTATTTAGTTGCTCTAAATGAAAAATTTTTAACACAGTTAGCGTTCTATTTGCTCCTTCAAATTGAGCATGTATTAAGTGAAATTGGTATTATTAGGCTTTTGCGACAATAATTGCTCTAAGCGGAGCGGGGTAACCCTCAATTGTCTTACTGGGATCGTTCGGATCCAGGAAGTCGGCCAGAGATTCGGTCTGCATCCACTCGGTGCGTCTTTGTTCATCCAAAGAAGTGATGTCTTTATCCACCACCTTGATGTCTTTAAAGCCCACGCGTTGTAGCCACAGCGCTAGCGCATCGCAACTGGGAATAAACCAGACGTTACGCATTTTGGCATAGCGATCTGTTGGCACAAGAACGGTGTTTACATCACCTTCAATGACCAGAGTTTCGAGCACGAGCTCACCGCCCGGGCGCAACTGAGCTTTTAGCTGAGCCAGGAAGTCGATGGGGGAGCGACGATGATACAGAACCCCCATAGAGAAAACCGTATCAAAGGCTTTCAAATCGGGAAGTTGTTCTACCCCCAAAGGAAGCAGATGGACATTAGGGTCCGGATTAAAGTGTTTAATGGCCTGGAACTGGCTCAAAAATAAGTCTGAGGGGTCGATCCCCACGACAAATTCAGCCCCTGCGCCACGCATGCGCCACAGGTGATAGCCAGAGCCACAGCCGATATCCAGTACACTGCGGCCATGTAAATCGCTGATATACGGCAACAAACGATCCCATTTCCAGTCACTGCGCCATTCGGTGTCAATGTCGATACCATGAATATGGAACGGGCCTTTGCGCCAGGGCATCATGCGTTTGAACAGATGTGTCAGTTGCTTCTGATGCCCCTCAGAGAGCGGCGCCTGACGGGTAAAGGACACTGTGTTCTCAATATCGACCTGATCAGCAGGTAAATCAGGGAGGTTTTTAAGTACCTTCTCCCATTGTGACCAGTCGCCGTGCTGGGCTTCTTTTTGCCAGTGAGACAGTTGTGCCGGCAGCGTTTCCAGCCAATGGCTAAGAGGGCTTTTCGCAATAGCGGCATAAAAATCGGTAAACCAGGAATTCATAGTCGTTCTCTTATTTAATCGCTACCAGGGAGCAGAAGTTAAAGCACTGATACCACACCTGAGTGTGGGCAAATCCGATCTGTTCCAGGCGGGTTTTGTGGGTGCTGAGGCTGTCGGTACGCATTACGTTTTCAATGGCGGTGCGCTTTTGGCTGATCTCCAGTTCCGAATAGCCATTGTGTCGCTTGAAATCGTGGTGCAGGTCAATCAACAAATTATCTTTGATGTCGTTTTCACCTTTGATCTTCTCCGAAAGCAGTAATACGCCGCCGGGCTTCAGCCCCTGATAAATTTTTTCAAGCACAGTGGCTCTTTTTGCCTGAGGGATAAACTGCAACGTAAAGTTCATGGCAACCACACTGGCGTTGCTGATCTCTAATTCGTTAATATCACCCAGCTGTACATCTACCGGGACGTCTGATTTGAAGCCTTTCAGGTGTATCTGACATCGCTCAACCATAGGCTGGGAGTTGTCTACGGCAATAATGCGGCAATTTTCTTTATCGATATTGCGGCGCATACTCAGGGTGACTGCGCCCAGTGAGCAACCTAAATCGTAAAGGTTTGAATTGCTCTGAGCGTACTGTCCTGCCAGTTTACCCATGGTACTAACGATGGTGGCATAACCCGGCACTGAGCGCTGGATCATGTCCGGAAATACTTCTACAACGTTTGCGTCGAAGGTGAAGTCTCTGACTTCTTGCTCTGTGGCATATATACTGTCTTTGCCCGTCACACTGCTAGTCCAAATTGTCTTACAAAAAAATAATCATGCTATTTTAGCATTTTATACTAGATAGTCAGTGATAAATTGAGTAGCTTGGCTAGTATTAACAATAAGAAGTAAGTTAGAGAACCAACATGGCGAAAAATAAAGTGATCAGCACAGAAGATATCCTATCCACATTATGTCACTCAGTGACTGAGGTTTTATCCTCGGCCAGTGGCAACCAGATTGCCTACTCGGCCATGGTACAGAAGATCACCCGTACCTGTATGCGTCCAGATATTGGTTGTTTTGTCCTGTTTGATGGGGGCTTTACCGGTCTGGTTGTCACCAACTTTACCGCGCAGGCTGCAATGGAGGTTTATCAGGATTATATGCGTTCCATGGGCATGCCGGAAAACGAAATTGCGCAAAGCCACCTGTCGGATGACGTATCCAACGTGATGGGTGAACTGATGAACCAGATTGTCGGCGACTTTACCAGCAAAGTGCGTGAGCAGCTTCATACCTCAATCACGCAGAACCAGCCCAAAATGATGGCCATTAATAAACAGGTGCAGATCTCGGTGGATACCACAATGGACAGACCGCAGGCGCGCCGCGTGACCTTTACCACTCAGGGCCAAAATATTTTCTATCTGGAGCTGGCCATGGACAAGACCGAGTTCATTAAGCTGCACGATTACGACATCACTGAAGCCGTTGATCCGGACGACATTATTGCCAGCCAGAGAACCAAAAAAGCGGAGGCGGCTAAGAAAACTGAAGCATCAGCAGAAGATGTTGCAGACGACGACTTTATGGCCGATCTCGGGTTATAAGACTGACGTCCTTCTTTTGTACCGTATAGCCCGCTGACGAAGGGCTATACGGGGACATATCCTACAGGGTTAGTTTTTCAGGCGTGCTGAGGGATATATGACACCAACAATGTGTGTGCTTTTTCAAACTCGAACTGCGTAATTAGAGTAGTAAGCTCATCCAATACTGCGCCTGGCAATGGTGCGCCAGCTTGCAGTGAAGCAACCAGCTCAGTGGCACTGGCATCATAATCTTGCAATGCCTTCGCCAGTGTTATCAAAACATCGTCAGATTGCTGTGATGGGGAATCTGAGTTCCTACTTGTAAGGCCTGTCTTTGCTCCTGATTGCATCGTGTTGGCATCAAGGTAGTGGCCAATGTGTGCATGACTTTGCCTGATATAGTCCAGCAACCCATCGATCTGTTTTGTATCTATACAGTCATCTTTAAGTTGAGATTCCAGTGCGGTACACTGGTCGGTTAGATATGTCATAGACAAATTGGCACTGGCACCTTTCAGAGCATGCAGTATGTGTTCTGCCAGCTCCGTGTTACCTATCGTGATAGCTTGCTTCAGGTTGATCAATTCTTCAATCTGCTGTTTTACAAACTGCTCAAGCAATGAAAAGTACATCTCTTTGTTGCCAGCTGCCCGGTTGATACCTGCGTCAATATCAATGCCTTCAAAGCTAAAATTCTCAACATCTGCACTGGATTCGGCTGTTTCCTGGCGTTCAGCTGGTACAGACGCCGGGCGAGCATCATCTGATTGCTGCTGAGTATGGGCCAAAATGGTTTCAACCATACTCTCTACATCGATGGGTTTGGCAATGTGGCCAACCATGCCAGCACTGAGACAAGCTTGTATATCAGCCTGCATGGCGTTGGCAGTCATGGCCAGGATCGGGGGCTGGGCAATGTCGGCTAGTTTACGGATCGCACGTGTCGCTTTAAGTCCATCCATAACGGGCATTTGCATGTCCATTAACACGGTATCAAATGCGCAGGTTTGCACTGCTTCAAGCGCCTCCTGGCCATTATTTGCAACCGCAACCGTCGCACCATGGAAAGACAAAATTTCAACGGCAATTTCCTGGTTAACGGGTTGGTCTTCGGCCACCAATATAGTCAGCCCGGACAGCCTATTATCCTTGGTCGGGTTGGTGGTAGTGAGTTGCTGTGGCTGTGGTGCCAGACAAGCCTGTAAGCAGTCAAACACACTTGAAGGGTTGATAGGCTTTAATAAAACGCTTGAGATGATGTGCTTTTGGTCATCTTTGAGCCCCAATTCGCGGCCATATGCCGTAACTAGCGCAAACTGGCTGGCAGGCGAGTGGGCGTGAAGATCCATGATAGTGTCTATGCCATCTTTTTGAGGCATGTGCCAGTCAACAAAAGCAATATCAAAGTGAGGCTGCTGATTACAGACATATTCGATACAGGCATCGCCGGATGAAAACAATTTAGAGGCGATGCCAAATTTTTTCAGCATAGCGGCCATGACTTCTCGGGCCAACGCATTGTCATCCACGATCAGAGCCATTTTGTCTTTAAAATGATCAGTCGGCTGACTGACGAGGCGGGTAGTCGTGGCAAAGGGCAGAGGCAGAGTGAAATAGAAAGTTGATCCTTTACCCAACTCACTCTCAACAAAAATTTCGCCCCCCATAAGCTTCACCAGGTGCTGTGAAATGGTCAAGCCCAGTCCAGTGCCGCCATACTTACGCGTAATAGAGGTATCGGCCTGAGAAAAGGACTGGAACAGCCGGGTTTGCTGTTCACTGCTTAACCCTATGCCAGTATCTATTACACTAAAGAGTAGTCGGGCACCTTGCTCGTCTTCACTCTGGTAGCTGATATTGATTGTCACATGGCCTTGTTCTGTGAATTTAACGGCGTTACCAGCCAGGTTGATGAGAACCTGACTGATGCGCAGAGGATCGCCAATATAGTCATTGGTGACATCCGGATGGATATCGAAGATCAGCTCTAATTGTTTTTCTTCTGCCCTGAGCCCAACTATGGTCGCGACATTGTCCAGCACCTTATCAAGCCGAAAGTGGGTGGACTCAATTTCAACTTTACCTGCCTCGATTTTCGAGAAATCCAGGATATCATTCAGCAGCTTGAGTAGCTGCTTGGCGGCGTTATCTATTTTTTCAACATAGTTGCGCTGTTTGGCAGTGAGTTGTGTATTGAGTGCCAGATGAGCCATACCGATAATAGCGTTCATCGGTGAGCGTATTTCATGGCTCATGTTAGCGAGAAATTCACTTTTTACTTTGGCATTTTTATCGGCAAGCTCTTTGGCTGCAAGCATGTTGCGTTCTAGCTCATTGCGCTCTGTCATGTCTAAAAAGGTCCCAACAACACCGCCGACCTCTTTAAATCCGTCAAAGAATGGCGCCTCATGCACTATCAGCTCTCTGGATTCCTGAAGGCCATTTTTCAGAGTGAGTTCGAACTGATGTTGCGCCTGACGTTCTATTGTATAGTTAGACTTTTGCTCCAGGTAGTTTGTCGTGTATACATCGAATACATCCTGAATGCGCATACCGGTCACTTCGGCTTCAAACAAATCCAAAAAGTCTAAAAAAGCGCGATTAACGCCTAAAAAGGTGCCCCGGGTGTCCCGGTAATAAGTGGGGTTAGGAATGGCGTTTAATATATGCAGCGTCATCTCCAGGTGCTGAGAAAGCGCGCTTTCCGCTGCAAGCTGCTGTTGGGCGTTTTCACACAACTGGATCTGGATAGCGAGATCTTCACATAATTGTTGGATACTTGTTTGCTGCTCACTGTCGAAGCGATCCACACTGGCAATATACAGTGCGCCTTTGAGCTGGTTATTAACTATCAGTGGATACAAGGCCGCGCTTTTGATCGAAATGGCCACGGCGCCGGCTTTTAACTCAAAGGTAGAACCTCTGGACACCAAGCATTGGCGCGTCAGGGTACGGCGCAATTGCGTGTACTGAATACTCAAACTGTCCAGACAGGGCGGGCAGCCAATGGTCTGTATTGGGGTCAGCGCATCATCATCTGTGTTGCAAATAGCCACACTGGGAGCAGCATAATAGGTAGCGAAAAACTCCAGAGCAAAGCGGCGCAACTCATCAGGGTCGCGACTGTGTCGGATCCCTTGATTAAACATTTCCCGTAATTTGGCGATTTCGACCCGATTGTGAAGTTTGTCATAGATTTGGCCAACCACATTTGCCAGTCCGCTGAGTTCTGCGCCCAACTGCTCGGGCAGCTGCAACTGGGTGTTGCCGGTTTGATTGGCATCATGCAGCGCCTGATACAGGCGTTTCAATGGCTCGAAGAGCCGAAAATTACACCACCAGGCAGCCAGTAGTGTGGCTAAGCTGAGTAGTCCAATCGCTCCCAGAATGAGTTTGCTCAATTGTAAAAATTGCTGGTCCTTTGCTGCAAATAACTGGCGGCCTTGCACAGAGAGTATCGCCTCAAGTTGGGCGAGCTCGGTGGTAATTTGTTGTAGGGCACCGTGATAACTTGCCAGATCAAAACGCGATGTCACGGGAATAGCCGACTGCGGTTGTGTCAGCTCAACGTAGGTTTGTACGAAAAGCTGACTGAGCTCACCATGGATTGCTGCCAGCTGAGTTGCTGATGACTCAACAGGCAGTGTGGCGATGACATGGAGCAATTCAGCAGGCTCTTTACCAGGTTCAGTGTTTTGCTCGGGTATACTCACGGTCAGTTCCGATGCGCTGAACCCCGCCAGCTTTTCTAGCTGGCCCGGTTGAGGATCGTTCAGGTACAAAGCGAGGTGCATTGCATGGCTCTGTGCACGTTCTTTTATGCTCGCAGAGAGTGTGGTCAGGGTTTTTAGGTTGTCTAATTTCTTGTTTATGGATTCAAGATTAGTAAAACTGAGATAAAGTAATAACGCTGCAATAAATAAAACCGACAGTATCACTGCAAACACGACATTCACTCTAAATTTTACACCCATATACACGCCACACTGTTGAGTTTACTAACATAGTAACCATAGTCGCGTGCGGTCATTTCTCAAGCTATGCTTACTGAAAGTACGCAAAGTGATATAGAGGAGAAAGGAATGGCAGACATTTTGGTGGTTGATGATGTTGCTGAAAATCTGCATATGCTGCAATTGATCCTGCGTCAGCAAGGACATACAGTACTTGCCGCGATTAATGCTGAGATTGCGTTGAACATTATCCAGCGTAAACCGCCCGAACTTGTGATCACAGATATAAAAATGCCCGGTACTTCAGGCATTGAGCTGTGTAAGTTGTTGAAGGCTGATAAACACACCAGTCATATTCCGGTTATTTTTGTCAGCGCTCATAGCGACACCGACTGGATTGTTGAAGCATTGCATGCCGGTGGCAATGACTATATTACTAAGCCTTTCATTCCAGCCGAGATACTCGCCAGAGTGGATACTCAGATCAAACTATTGGATGCACAAAAAAGCGCGGTAAAACAACAGCTCTCTCAGGTAATGAACGAAATGGTCATTGGCGTTGCTCACGAAATTAATACCCCGCTGGGTACCGCCATCACGGCAGTCAGTCATTGTGCAGATACGGTGAATAAGCTGGCAAATACTTTGAAAGCGGGCAGGGCGGACGCCGCAATGTTCACAGACAAACTAAAAGAATGTGATATCAGCCTTGAACTAAGTCAGAGGAACCTGACCCGGGTGGCCAAGTTCGTATCTATGGTGAAGCAAATTGCCCGAGTTGAGTGTCCGGTGTCGCCAACCCGGGTGAGCCTGCTTGAATTTGCCGAAAAAGTACAATGTGCCTGGGCGGATAAACCACTTGAGTTGAATATCGTGGTGTATCAGGACCTTGTGGCCTTGTTTGATGGAGGGTTGCTGGCATCCGTGATAGACACGCTGATCACTAACTCGTTGTCTCATGGCCGACAGCAAGGAACCTTACAAGTCACGATCAACCTTCATATAGAAGAGGGAAAACTCATTGTCAGTTATCTGGATAATGGGCTAGGGCTGGACGGAATTTCACAAGAGGACATGCTGAAGCCATTTGTCACGACAAAAAGAGGCAATACCGGGCATGTCGGACTCAGTGCATCGGTGGCGGCAAATTTAATTGTGAGTGCATTGAAGGGCAGCTACTGCGTACAGAATCATCAGGAGGGTCTTCAATGGCAGATTTCAGTACCCGTAGAGGCCGTTTGATCTGGGTCAAGCCATGGGATAATTGATAGTGTGGGCGGACATAAGTCCTTATCTGAAGCGGTGGATTTCTCTAAGCTCGCGAGCAAGATTTTATCTTAATTCAAAAAGTTAATTTTCAATGTTCGAGTTGCAGTTAATTTCTTGAATTTAAGTCACGTTAATATATCGGTGGAACCATTATGCAACAGCTACCTACAGTTGACTATCAAGCGCCTGACGCGGCGAAACAATTTGTTGAATCTCTGCGCTCAACGGGCTTTGGTGTACTAAAAAACCACCCAATTCCTCAGGAACTGGTCGAGTCTATCTATAAAAACTGGCAAGCATTCTTTAACTCAGAAGAAAAGCATGCGTTTTTATTTAATAAAGAAACACAAGACGGCTACTTTCCGCCCGATGTCTCTGAAGTTGCAAAAGGCTTCACCGTTAAAGATATTAAAGAGTACTTCCACGTCTATCCACAAGGTCGCGTGCCCGCGCAGCTTGATGCAGAAATTCGTGAATACTATCGTCTTGCCAACGAGTTTGCAGCGCAGTTGTTAAGCTGGGTGCAGGCTGAAGCGCCGGAAGATGTGCGAGCCAAGTTCTCTATTGATCTGAAAGATATGATCAAAGACTCTGAGCAGACGCTACTGCGTATTTTGCACTACCCACCAATGACGGGTGACGAGGAACCGGGTGCTATCCGTGCGGCAGCACATGGCGACATCAACCTGTTAACAGTCCTGCCAGCGGCAAATGAACCAGGCTTGCAAGTACAAAGACAAGACGGCAGCTGGCTAGATGTGCCTTGTGATTTCGGTAATCTGATCATTAACATTGGTGATATGCTACAAGAAGCCTCTGGCGGCTATTTCCCGTCAACCATCCATCGTGTAATTAATCCAACCGGTAAAGCCAGTGATAAATCGCGTATTTCACTGCCTCTGTTCCTGCACCCTCGCCCGGATGTGGTTTTGTCTGAGCGTTATACCGCTGATAGCTACCTGCAAGAGCGCCTGAGAGAGCTGGGTGTAAAATAACCATCGCTTTCTTATTGCGCTGGCGCATTACCAGTTAGCAGGGGTCATTGGCTGCTGATTGGCATCAAGTCAGCGAAAGAGCAACAAAAACGGCGCAAAAGCGCCGTTTTTGTTGATAAAAGAGGCTTACTTTGCGTTTTTGTCAATTTGTTTAATTAAGCGCTCCACTTTTAGGCAATAAAATCGTGTTGGTCACACCGCTCACTGTCATGCCACCGCTGAGACACCTCATATATGTAGGCGGTGCGAAGTTTGTGAACTTATAGCTAAGATATAGGCACTAAATGAGAAATTTTTAACGCTGTGAGTGACTTATTCGTGCTGTCTAATTGCAGCAATATGACGTGACAAGGGTTGATGTTTGGTGTCTGAATAGACAGAAGTCTGTGACAGAAAAAGGACAATATTCAGTTCCTTGCAAAAATTTTTCTGACAATTAAGCAAAAGTATGCAATATTAAAATTTTTCACACTGCGAAAAAATAATAAAAAACTTAATGACAACGCTGTCATTTGTTGTGTAACATCAAATCAACATGACTGAATACCGGTTGCCTTTGAATGAGGAGGCACCAATCACAACTTTTAGGGGTCGCTACATGATGGCTAAACAGGTTGAACATGACCAGTTATATATAGGTATTGATGGTGGAGGAACGAAATGTCGTGCCACCATATACTCTGCAATACATGGCATACTAGGCACTGGTCTTGGCGGTCCAGCGAACCCGCTACACGGATTTGAAAGAACCTTAGAGTCTATCATGGTTTCGACTCAGCTAGCATTGCAGGATGCTGGACTCAGAGTAGAGCAGGTGCACGAACTCAATGCCGGCTTAGGCCTCGCAGGCGTAAACTTACCGAGTTTATATGACAAAATTATGCGCTGGGATCACCCATTTAAACAGATGTTTCTGACTACTGACTTGCATACGGCATGCATTGGTGCACATGAAGGGGAAGACGGCGCAGTGATCATCACCGGAACTGGTTCCTGTGGGTTTGTCTTGGTAGATGGTAAAAGTGCCAATTATGGCGGCCATGGTTTTGCTCAGGGCGACATTGGCAGTGGTTCATGGATGGGCCTGGAAGCGGTGAAAGCGGTATTGTTAGACTTAGATGGTCTTGGGCCAAATACGGCGTTGTCACAGATTTTTCTGCAGCACTTTAACACCAAAACGGCGATGGGCATTGCCGAGCAAATGGCGGGACAGCCTTCGAGCAGCTATGCCAAGCTGGCGCGTTATGTGCTGGATGCAGCAAAAGCCGATGATGCACTTGCACTGGAGATTGTTCAAACTGGTGCCGATTACATTAGTCGGCTTGCACGTAAACTACTTGAGAATAAACCGCCCAGATTATCCATGATTGGCGGCTTGTCTGAGCCGTTAAACCAATGGTTAGATCCACAGGTGGCAAAGCACGTCGAGCTGCCAAAACAGCCACCTGAAATGGGTGCTATCTACTTTGCAATGCAGAGTATTCAACGTCAATCAGAGCATTTGGTGTAATACATGATCAGATATATAGCCCGCCGTTTGTTTGACGGCACACAGTTTAACAACGAAGTAGAGTTTGTTGTTGATAATGGCCAGCTTCGCTTTGAATCACATCCGTCAGGTAGTGACGTAACGCGACTTGAAGGCATTACGGCGCCTGGGTTTATTGACGTCCAGGTAAATGGCGGTGGCGGTGGCTTTTTGAATGCAGAGCCGTCTTTATCCTGTTTGACGACTATTGTCACAGCCCATGCAAAATTTGGCTCAACCGCCCTGATGCCAACCCTGATCACGGATCAGATAACCATTATGGAGCAGGCGGCAGACGCGGTTGCCGAGGCGATTGCGGGCAACGAGCCCGGTGTAGCGGGGATCCATTTTGAAGGCCCGCACCTGTCTCATCCTAAGAAAGGCACACACAGCGAGCAGTTTATTCGCCCGATCTCAGAGCGCGAGTTTGCAATTTATGCCCGTCAAGATCTGGGCATCAAAATGGTGACGCTGGCACCGGAAACCGTACCACTGAACGACATCAAGCGCCTGGTCGAGCTGGGTGTGAAAGTATCCATTGGTCACTCAAATGCTGACTTTGAAACCACCATGGCCGCACTGGAAGTGGGGGCCGATGGCTTTACTCATCTGTTTAATGCCATGTCGGCGTATACCTCCCGTGAGCCGGGTGTGGTGGGCGCTGCACTGTGGGACGATAACGCCTGGTGCGGTTTGATTGTCGATGGTCACCATGTTCACCCGGCGTCGGCCAGACTGGCAATTCGCAGCAAACAGCGTGGCAAAATCATGCTGGTAACCGATGCCATGCCGCCGGTCGGCACCGATGATCAGGAGTTCGACTTCTTTGATGGTCGTAAGGTGATCCGCACCGGTGACAGGCTGAACTCAACCACAGGCGAGCTGGCGGGTAGTGTGCTGGATATGGCCAGCGCGGTACGTAACAGCGTCAATACGCTGGATGTGACCTTATCAGAAGCATTGCGTATGGCCTCCTTATACCCGGCACAGTATTTAGGTTTGGCGAAGAAAGGGCGTCTGATAGATGGCGCGGATGCCGACTTTATTGTGCTCGATGACAGTCTTCATGTGTTGCAGACCTTTATTAACGGGCAACGCGTATAATTTCCCTGGGTAAAAAACCCCGCTGCAGTTTAGCGGGGATTTTTTGTTTATGTAGGTAGTATATGGCAAATAATAAGAAAAGACTGGCATCACTTGATGCTTTGCGCGGCATGGATATGTTCTGGATCCTCGGTGGCCAGTCCATATTTGCGGCGTTATTTATATTGACCGGCTGGCAGGGCTGGAAGATATTCGAAGCACAGACGCTGCACAGTGCCTGGCATGGTTTTACCTTTTATGACTTGATTTTCCCCTTATTCATTTTTTTATCTGGTGTTGCAATGGGGCTCAGGCCCAAGCGCATAGATCATTTGCCCATGGCAGAGCGCAAGCCTATTTACATAAAAGCGCTTAAGCGCCTGGGTCTGTTGTGCCTGTTTGGAGTTTTATACAATCATGGTTGGGGCACAGGTATACCGGCCGACCTGGGTGAGATCCGCTACGCCAGTGTGTTAGGGCGTATTGCCATCGCCTGGTTCTTTTGCGCCATGCTGGTATGGCATTGTAGCCTGAAGACAACGGCACTCACCGGTGTTGGGATTTTGCTGGCGTACTGGGTCTTACTTTGCTTTATTCCTGTGCCCGGCGGCAGTGCGGGTGAGCTTACGCCGGCGGGCAGCTGGAACGCCTGGGCAGATCAGGCATTGTTACCCGGTATTACCTATCAAAACCGCCCGGTTGATCCGGAAGGGATTTTGTCGAGCTTTCCGGCCATAGTTAACGCCATTGCAGGCGTGTTTGCCGGTCAGTTGATTGCTCAGGCGGATAAGCTTGGTCAGTGGCAGGTTGCAGGACGCTTGTTTTTTGCCGGTATCATTAGTCTGGCGCTAGGCTGGTTATGGGACCTGCAGTTCCCGGTAAATAAAGAGTTGTGGACCAGCTCCTTTGTACTGGTGACAGTCGGCTGGAGTGCTATTTTCCTTGCCATTTTCTTTGTGCTGGTCGATATACTCAATGGTCAGAAACTGGCTTATCCATTTGTGATCATCGGTGCCAATTCCATTATCATTTATCTGGCATCGAGCCTGGTCGACTGGGCTTTTATAAGTCGCAGTGTGTTTGGTGGCATCATCAATGCGGCACCTGAGCACTGGCAGGCACTGGCCAGTGTGTGTGCTTTGCTGGCGGTTCAGCTGCTGGTATTACACTGGATGTACAAACGTAAGATTATTGTGAGTGTATAGCAAAGTGATACTTGGTGCCTTTGCTTTTTGAGACTTTGAAAATGGCCTGTTCAACAGGCCATTTTTATTTGGCTATAAAAAAAGTACATTTTTTTATCACTTTTACTTTACAAGCACGTTTTTTTCTCTAATAATGACAGCGTTGTCATAATGGTAATAACCTAAACAGTGTATCCCAGTTAGGTTTTGATCTGACCTTGTTTTGATTGCACGCAGAGCAAGGTTCAGATCCCATTTTTCTGTTTGTTCACAATCTTGAGCCTTACATTATGCAAATAGTCATTCTAAAAAGCGCAGCAGAAGTTGCGGCATATGGTGCCGATATTTTCACTCAGCAGTTAGCACGTAACGCAGGCTCTGTACTAGGACTGGCGACAGGATCAACGCCAGTTGCTTTGTATCAGGAACTAATAAACCGTAACCAGGCAGGCACCATCAGTTTCAGCAAAGCCAAAACGTTTAACCTGGACGAATACCTGGGTCTGAATGGCGAACACCCACAAAGTTATCGTTATTTTATGAACGAGCAGCTGTTCAACCACATCGATATCAACAAAGACAATACCCATGTTCCGCCGGGTGATGCTAAAAACCCAATTGAAGCTTGCAAAGAATATGAAGCGCAGATAGTTGCTGCCGGTGGCATCGATGTTCAGCTACTGGGTATTGGTCGTAATGGTCATATTGGCTTTAATGAGCCATCATCAGGTCTGACATCCCGTACTCGGGTTAAAACCCTGACCAAAGCCACCATCGACGATAATGCACGCTTTTTTGCGGCCGATGAATACCAGCCTCACTTGTCAATCACCATGGGGATCGGCACGATTCTGGATGCCCGAAAAGTGGTTTTACTCGCAACCGGTGAAAATAAAGCCGATGCTGTACACGCCATGATTGAAGGACCGCTGACCGCCGCTTGTCCTGCATCTGCACTGCAAATGCACCGCCACGCTGTGATTGTGCTCGATGAAGGCGCAGCCAGCAAGCTGAAAGACATTGAATTCTACAAGCACATTGAAGCTGAGAACCAAAAGCTTCAGGAATATCTTGCCTCTCTGTAGTGTGATTTCACACTGTAGTTCAAGCCCGTAAGGGCTTTTTTTTTGCCGCAAAGCTATTGGCATTCGGGCCAGCTATGTTAGCGTGTCGTCAAAGAACAAGAAAAGGATGAACGTCGTGCTGCATTACACGCAAATGAACCTGAACAGGGCTTCGGCTGAGCGAAAAGATCCCAACTGGTTGCTTGGCCAGTATGGTGACAAGAGCCGCTGGTTGCTGGTATGGAATAATAAAAACCTGATTGTAAGCGATAAGCGTGAGCTTGCCCTGTTGTCTCAGTCTCAGGTAGATACACTTGATCGTGCCGAAGCCGTGTTTCTGGGCATCGACGACACACACAGCTATTTTGCGCTCGACGTCAGCGAAGTCGAACAAGAGCTGCTTCAGGGCTGTATTGATGTGAGTTTTGAAGAGCAAATCTTTGATCAGACATTCCATTTCGAAGACATGCGTACCATAGGTCCAAAGCTGGACACCGAGCTGGCCTCGGTAGGCGTGCTGGCTCGCGGGCTCTGTTACTGGCATAACACACACCGTTTTTGTGGCCGTTGTGGCAGTGCAAATCGTCCCGTGGAAGCCGGGCATGCACGTTTGTGTAACGATAAAGCATGTCGTCATATGACATTTCCCCGTACCGATCCGGCCGTGATCATGCTGGTCACACACACCTTTCCAGATGGGGTTGAACGCTGTCTGCTCGGTCGTCAGGCGCAATGGCCCGAAGGCGTTTTTTCGACGCTGGCGGGCTTTGTGGATCCGGGTGAAACTCTGGAGCGCGCGGTGATCCGTGAAGTGAAAGAAGAAGCAGGGGTCGAGGTTGACGAAGTACGCTACCTGGCCTCTCAACCCTGGCCCTTTCCGTCATCGATTATGCTAGGCTTTATTGCAACAGCAAAAAGCACTGACATCTTTGTTGAGCAGGATGAACTGGAGCAGGCCGAGTGGTTCTCTCGTGAAGACCTCGACGGATTTGCCCAATGGGGAGACGATGTACCGGGATACAAACTCACCCGTCCAGATTCTATCTCCCGATATCTGGTTGAATACTGGCGTCAGCAATGATGCACTTAGTCCAAAATTGAGCACACTATGAAGAAGAATACCAAACTGGTGGCCGCTGGCCGCAAAACCCAGTACACCAAGGGCGTTGTTAATCCGGTGGTGCAGCGCGCATCGACCGTTGTTTTTGATTCCGTTGCCGATATGCAGGAAGCCATTTCCGAACGCGGCAAACGCACCTTATTTTACGGTCGTCGTGGCACCAACACACACTTCGCGCTGCAAGACGCCATCATGGAACTGGAAAGTGGCGCAGGTTGTGCGCTGTATCCGTGCGGCGCAGCCGCTATTTCGCAGGCGCTGTTGTCTTTTTTGAAAACCGGTGATCACCTGCTCATGGTGGATACCGCCTACGAGCCAACACGAGATTTCTGTGACAAGATCCTGGCAGGGCTGGGGATCACTACCACCTATTATGACCCGCTGATTGGCGCTGATATCGAGTCGCTCATTCAGGATAACACCAAAGTTCTGTTTCTTGAGTCTCCGGGCTCCATCACCATGGAAGTACAGGACGTGCCCAGCCTGGTCAAAGCTGCCAAAGCGAAGGGCGTTATCACTATGCTGGATAACACCTATGGCAACGGCTGGCATTATCGTCCGCTGGAACATGGGGTAGACATCAGCATTCAGGCTGCGACCAAGTACATAGTTGGTCATTCTGATGTGATGATGGGTGTGGCTGTAGCAAACGAAACCCTGTGGCCAACGCTGCGCGAAAACTCTTACCTGCTTGGCCAGTGTACTTCGGCGGACGATGCTTATCTGGCATTGCGCGGGCTGCGCACCATGCCAGTGCGATTGCAACAACACGAGAAATCGGCACTGCAAGTAGCTAACTGGCTGGCGGGCCACCCGCTGGTTGACCACGTACGTCATCCGGCACTAAAAAGCTGCCCTGGTCATGAATTCTTCAAGCGCGACTTTAGCGGCAGTAATGGTTTGTTTTCTGTGGTGATGAAAGAGGGCCATCGCAGGGCCATTAACCGCTTCCTCGACAGCCTGCACCACTTTAAAATGGGCTTTTCCTGGGGCGGCTTTGAAAGCCTGGTCACGGCCAATGCGAGTATGGCACCGTTGCGGAGCACGACTGGCTGGCAGTACGGTCCGGTGATCCGTTTGCACATAGGCCTGGAAGATGTGGAAGATTTGATTGCCGATCTGGAGCAGGCGCTCAAGGTTTATCAGGAGAGTTTGTAATAATAGGGCGGTGAGCAGTCACCGCCTTTTTTGATGCCAAATTAGAGGCTCTGGGCGTAATGATATAACGCTTTGAGTACCGCCAGATTCTTTTCATTCCCTTCATGTTCATACACCAGATTCTCCAGCGTGATCATAAAGTCCTGGGCATTAATCGACGGATTGTCTTCGCCATGCATCAGTTTATTCTGACAGTATTTACGCCACTGTTCCAGTTCGCTGGCAGAGAGGCTTTCCGGCCAGTTTCTGGCACGATAGCGAAACAGCAGGGTGTGGAACTTAGGATCTTCAAACTCCAGGTTTAGCGAGCCTAGTTCGTGCGGCGGCGCTTCGCGTACAATGGCCAGCTTAGCTTTGTCGGCTTTACTAATAAAACCATTATAAAGCTGATAGTCCGGGTTAGTGGTGTCACTGAAATCGCCCTGATCGTTAAACACCTCAGCTACCTTGTCGCGCAGTTCCGGGTGCGATTTCAGAATTTTAAGATGTGCCAGACACTGTTCACGATCAATCCCCAGACGGGCAGCGTTCTCTGGTAACAAAGTTTTTGCAGGCGCTAATATCGGACATTTGTTCAGGTGAACCAGTTTCAGGCCAACCGGCAGTTCGTCGTCACCCAAATCGCTGTGTTTAGTGTATAAGCGCGCACGCAGTTCTTCCACCGACAGATCCAGCAGTACCTGCGGGTCATTGGTCAGGTTAAAACACACCACGGCATTTTTGTTCACCGGATGAAAACTCATCGGCGCAATCCAGCTGGTACACCCCTGAGAGGCCGGAATACGCGAAGAGGTATGCACCAGCGGCTGCATATTAAACACATCAATCAGCTCTGCCAGTGCTTTTTTACCGCGCAGTGAGAAGAAAAACTGATACAGTTTCGGTTGTTTTTCTTTGATCAGTTTTGCCAGCGCAATGGTTGCGGTGACATCACTCAATGCATCGTGGGCATCGGCGTGTTCAATGCCATTGGCCTTGGTTAAATCTTCCAGGCGAAAGCTCGGCGTGCCATCTTCTTTTTCTGGCCATACAATGCCTTCGGGGCGCAGCGCATAACAGGCACGCACTAAATCAATGATATCCCAGCGGCTGTTGCCATTTTGCCATTCGCGCTCATAGGGGTCATAAAAGTTGCGATACAGGCTGTAGCGCGTCACCTCATCATCAAAACGAATGCTGTTATAACCGGCCACACAGGTATTGGGTTTACTGAATTCGCGATAGATCCTGGCCATAAACTCACTTTCCGGCAGTCCATGTTTCAGCGCATGTTGCGGCGTGATCCCGGTCACTAGGCAGGCCTCCGGCTGAGGCAAATAATCCGCCGCCGGACGACAATACTCAATCAGTGGCTCGCCTATAATATTCAGGTCCAGGTCGGTACGGATCCCGGCAAACTGACTCGGCCGATCCTTCTGCGGGCTGGCCCCCCAGGTCTCATAATCGTGCCAGTAAATTGTCGGGATATTATCAGTTAGTTCTTGTGTCGCCATTAGGCTATAAATCCTATTTCAATCAACCTGTTATTCTTATACAGTGCAGCAGGCTATGATTTTGAGTTTGCGGTTTTGAAACCTAAGTGTGTGTATCACTGCGTGTACCGAACTCAATCAGTGTGTATATAAATGCGCATACTGCTTAGGCTTGTACAAACTCAAAAGTCTGGAAATCTAAGTCGTTACGCTATTGTCTCATAGTGATGGGATGAGAGTAAACGGGATAGCTCTGGTGTGCTGTGAGTAGTCTTGTGTGATTTGGTGGTGTTCAGGCAGGTAATTAGCATAGTTGTTCATGCCAGTCATTGATATATATCGGGGCTTGAACTGTTTGATATTATGCTTGAAAATGACATCTTACCTTACGGTGTCACCCACTGAATGGATTAGTGCTCGACGGAAACTCGGTAATTACCCGGCTAACGTTGTGCCAGTTTGGGTGAATTCGTAACCACAAATAGCTTAGTTTGTCGAAACCAGTTATGGCCAGTTAAATTAGAAATGTATTCCTGAGTAAAACATGCCTATTTATTTTGAAAGTAATTTCGATCCAAACATCGACCTATTTGTGTGGTTTATACCTTATATCCTGGTGCTTTTTATTTTTTACAAAGTCCCCTTCTTATTAAGTATTTTTAGTGACTTACTGAGTGTATCCAGTAGACAGCTTTTGATTTCATATGCCATTTTTATGTTATTGATATTTTTGCTTCAGTTGACAAATTACCTGGAAGTTGCAGGTTATAAAAGCAAGGTAGAGCGCAGTAAGTTTAGAACCACAGAAGGGTGTATTTACAATTTCAGTGTTACAGAAACCAGGAGCCGGACAGAGTCTTTTACGTTAAATAATGTGACGTTTAGCTACAGTGCCGTAGGCACCGGCCAGCTTTTCTTTGCCAATAGGCAGTTCGAAGATGGTGTAATTCACGAAGGCAGGTGCCTGAGAGTATCTTACTTTACAAAAGGACGTACCAACAAAATTTTCAAGGTACAGCTACTGGATTAGTATCTGCGTTACAGATGTGAGCAGCGATTGTGATGCCTGAAAAATAAGTGCTTTTAATGCAAATTATCGCTTATAACCTTTAAGTCAGCGCATTAAAATTGTACAAGTACCAAAAAGAGTGGCACTGTGACCGGCGATCCAGAACACTTTTATATTAAAATTGGAACGATCCATTTGGGTGGGAATCAATAATGAATCAAAATAAAGTTGCCAGGCATCTGGCAGTCGTTTCTCTGTCGTCAGCCATTTTGACTGCCTGTGGACAGGCGCCGAATGCGCTAAATCAACATGCTGATGCGCCAATATCTGCATCATCTAACTATGTCACTGATGTTGTGTCTTATGTCGATCCTTTAATTGGTACTCAGGGGCCGTTTAATCACAGGCAAGCCGGTAATGTAACACCGGGGGCGCTGGTGCCATTTGGTATGTTTAACTTTGGTCCTGAGCATGCGTATACAGAAGATCTGCTGGCAGAGTCTGAGGGGATCTCGAAAAAAATTCTGCAAGAGAAAAAACGCGTACCTGTTTCTCCGGGTGGCTATAATTACCAGGCCAGCCGTGTGAAGGGCTTCTCTTTTACGCGTTTATCCGGAACCGGGTGTCTGGGGGCATCTGGCGATATTCCGGTGATGCCGTTTACCAAAGACGTGGCCTTTTCTCCCGCAACCGATCCCATTAATGCGTATTTCAGTGCCGGGTTTAGCCATGATAACGAAACCGCTGTTCCTGGCTATTATCAGGTTGGGTTAGACAACGGGGTTAACGTTGAGCTTGCGGCAACCACCCGCACGGGGATTGCTAATTTTACTTATGAGCAGGCAGACAACGCCAAGTTACTGTTCAGAACATCCTACTCACAATTAGGAAGTGGTGACGCGTATGTTAAGGTCGATGCGCAACAGGGCGAGGTAACAGGCTATGTGACGTCAGGAAATTTTTGCGGTTACCTTGGCGAGCACAACCAAAGAGACTACTACACGCTGCATTTTGTCGCTAAGCTCGATAAGCCCATTTCAGGCTCAGGTGCCTGGAAAGACGGCAATGTGTTCAAAGGGCAAGCTTCGGCAAAAGGTGGTATGGGGTATGGTGATAACGGCTGGCCTGATATTGGTAAAGGCTCAGGTGTATGGGTAGACCTGGATCTGGATTCGGGCGAAACCGTGCAAATGCGCGTTGGTATTTCCTATGTGAGCCTGGATAATGCCAGAGAGAACCTCAAAAAAGAGCAGAGCGGGCAGAGCTTTGCCCAGGTGCGCAAGGGCGCGCAGGTGGCCTGGGAAAACGAGCTGTCTAAGGTAAAAGTGGAGTCAGACGACACCCGTAAGCTCAGAGTTTTCTACACCGCCTTGTACCATAGTCTGTATCATCCCAATGTCTTTTCAGACGTGAATGGACAGTATGCTGGGTTCGATCAGCGAGTTCATACCATAAAAGGCACCCAAACACACCAATATGCCAACTTCTCAGGCTGGGACGTATACCGCTCACAGCTGCAATTGGTCACCCTGATGGATAAAAAGCGTGGCAGTGACATTGCCCAGTCCTTATTTAATCAGGCGAGCCAGTATAACGGTGTATGGGACCGCTGGACGCACAATGCAGGGGCTACAGGCGTGATGAGTGGCGACCCTGCAACAATAGCGATTGCGAACTTTGTAGCATTTGGTGCGGATGACTTTGATGTGAGCGGGGCGTATCAGTCTTTGCGTAAAGCTGCGACTGAGCCCACTGAGTTTGACTTGTCTGCAACTGGCTGTCCGGTGTTTTGTCGCGGGCAAAAGCCGTCGTTAGATCAATGGCAGCAGCTCGGGTATATCTCAGAACAGTCGAACAGCTGGGAAGGCGCATCAGAAACGCTTGAGCAGGCATCCAGTTACTTTTCATTGGCTCAGCTGGCAGCGCGCCTGGGCAAGCAGGCTGATGCTTCTCGCTTTACAACTGAAGCCGGGTATTGGCGCAATATCTATAATCCCACTGCCACCGAGTCGTTGGGCTATATCCAGGGGCGCAGCAAAGATGGCAGCTGGAAGGGCGAGTTTGATCCCTTTTCAGGTCACCTGTTTGTTGAGGGCAGCCCGGCGCAGTATTTATGGATGATCCCCCATGATGGTGCGGGCCTGGCACAAGTCCTGGGGGGTGAAAAGGCAATGAGCCGAAGGCTGGATAGCCATTTCCGTAAACCAGATGGCAGCTGGGTGTTGTATCGCGACTCGGCTGAATTTGCCGATGTATCTAACCAGCCGTCTATTTTGTCTCCATGGATGTATCTGCATACCGCAGAAGCATATAAAACACCGCAAACGGTGCGTGAGACAATGAAGCAGCTGTGGCTGGATACGCCGGATGGGATCCCGGGGCAGGATGATTTGGGCCAGATGTCTTCCTGGTATGTATTCAGTAGTCTGGGGCTTTACCCTAAATATCCGGGTCGTGCAGATTTGGTGCTGTCCAGCCCTCAGTTTAAACGCGCGAGCATAGGTAACTTAACCCTGAACGCGCCGCAGGCTTCTGATGAGCACATTTATATCGATGCGCTGAAGGTAAACGGTCAAGCCACTTTGAAGAGCTGGATTGATGAAATCTACATCAATGAACCGGTTACGCTGGACTTCAGCTTAAGTGAAACGCCAAACAAAGCATTTGGCAGTGCGATGGAAAATCGACCGCCAAGCTATGGATCGGTAACGCAGTAATGGCATAGGTTGCAGGGGTACCTAACCCTGAGCAGGGTGGGCCTGTAACCAGGCTCCGTCAGCATTCATATTTAAGCCCCGTATTGACTGTCGGGGCTTTTTTCTGTGAGGGGGCTATTGGGCGGGCGTGGGTGTTTTCACCTCGAACAGCAGGATCTGACTCAGTTGTTTGCCGTGCACGTTGAAATTATCATCCGACACCATCAGCAGACTCGGATTGCCATTGGCAAGTTTAGGACCAAAGGTCATGCCCTCCAGGTTATCAATGTGTTTTGAGCCCAGTTGCTGTTTCACCGCGGCCATATCTAACAGCAGAGTTTTGCGGGCAGGGCGAACATGCTGCTGTTCTAGCGAAGCCAGTAGACTGGTGTCGGTTGCCTCTTTGATATCAATAAGGTAAATGCTGACATCATTGCCACCGTCTGCGATGCCTGAGGTGTATGAACGTTCCATGGTAAGAAACTGGTGCGCATTTAGCTGTAATATCTCAACCAGACCGGTCGTGCGAAACGCATCAGGTTTTGCTTCTGGGCGGTTGACCATGGGCTCCAGGTAATAGGCAAACTGCTTTTGCATGCTTTTCGAGGCAAAATCAAAATAAGAGATACGCACTATGCTGCCATGCTCTGTACTGGACTCCTCACCATCTTGTTTGAGTGCGCCTTCGGCAGACACCCAAATGCCTTGGCCGCAATGGGCTACGGTGAGCCCTTCGAAGACGGCATTGTGTCTGGGTCCGGACGCTTTACTGATATTGAACATCTCAGGCAGTGTAAAGTTCACCACACCTTGTTCGGTTTGCATGAAAATGGCAGGCGCATGGTGATATTTAATACTGCCTTCGCTGGTCCATATAATGTCTTTACCATTCGGAGCCACCCGAAGGCTCTCGGGATCAACCACACCTGAGTTGGTTTTTTGGTCTACCAGCGGCAGAGACTTAGTGAATTGAACCTGTTCAATTTTCTGACCTTTAATTGCAATATTGGCTTCAAAGTATCGTGGCTTTTTAGAGTCATCGGCGATCAATAAATAGCGGCCGCGGGTGTATTCAATGCTGGACAATCCACCGACTTTATCTCCATCAACGCGCAAGTCAGGAGGAACAATAAATTCATCTAAAAACTCAAGCTGCATAGCGGCTGAGTTTGCGAAAAAAGGGGCCAGTAAGGTTAGGAATAAACAACTGCGCATAAAGATCTTTACTTCAAAAATTCAGGACAGACCAATATACGCAGGTAATATGAAGTTTGCATCACAAAGTCGATAAAACACGTTACCGTTCACAAACGGCAAAGTCAGGCAGAGCGTATAGCTCTGTTCTGGTATTTGTGGTTTTAAGGGGCACCAGCGGTGTTTTTCAGCGCTGCGATTGACCGACTTTACTTGTACTGGATCTGTTTAAACGCATCATACACAGCCAGGTGCAAAGTATCGCCGTGGTCGAGTTCCTCGAAATAGCGAAAATGCAACTGTGCTTTATTTTCAAGTCTGGTGGCAATTTTGTCATGTAGCTGCTTTGCAACGCGTTCCATGACCTTACCTTCTTTACCGACGGCAATGTAGACAGATTTAGGCAGGCTGACGGGACTGAATGGTGTGGCGAGCAGTGACTCGTTGTCCCACCATAAACTGGGACTGATAATCACATAGTGTTCAAACAGGGATGTATGGTGAAAAAGAATTTCGCAGGCAAGTAGCCCACCCAGAGACTGGCCAATCAGCGTATTTGACTGGCTGGTTCGATAGCGTTGCTCGACCAGCGGGCGCAATTCTTTTTCTATAAAAGCAATAAATGATTTGGCGCCGCCTTGTGTTGGCAGGTCGCGTTTATCGAGTGCGTTGTTGCTCAAAGTTGTAAAGTCGTGTTTTCTGTCCTGATTGCCGATACCAATAACAATACTGGGTGGCAGAACATTCAGCCACGGAAAATTGGCAAACTGAACCAGCCCGGCAATGTGGATAAAGTCTTCATCTTTTGAGCCGTCCAGCAGGTATATAACCGGGTACTTTTGTTGTGTGTTCTCGTGATATCCTGCAGGTAAATATACGTTTACCGTGCGGTTTTGTTGCAGTATTTGAGATTTAAACGTCAAGGTGCTGGCAAACTCCATCGGCTTTGAATGTACCTTACCTTTTGCAAGCGCAGCTGAGCAGATCATAAAACCAATTAATATTAAGAGTAATCGGGTCATCAGGGCTTTCCTTTGTCTGAATAAAAAACAAATGTTAACCCTGTTTTCAGTTTGCGCATAGGAAAGTATGGTTCAGGCTTGTTAGTGACGTTACATTCAGCCCAAAATCATCAAGGTGGGAGAACCGTTGATTAATTTTCAGCACAACGTATGCTGTTTATCAAAATACAACAGGGATTGCTCATGAAATTGTTTAAAACGCTAGCTGCCACTGCGCTACTTTTGTTGAGCTGCGTGGCGTTCAGTGCCAATATCCAGGTACAGACCGTGTCGCAGCAAGTACATATTTTAACCGGGAAGGACTACGGTACTAATATTGGGCTGCTCGACACGCCCGATGGCTTGGTATTAATCGACCCGATGCCAGGTGAGGCATATCTGGCTGAACTGGAAAAAACCATTCAGGCAATTTACCACAAACCCGTTACGCATATTATAAATACGCATGCTCATGCAGATCATACTGGTGGCAATGCATTTTTTGTAAGCCAAGGTGCGCAACTTGTGACGAGCGCAATAAACCGGTTTGATATTGCTCACCGGGTGGTGAAGTCTCATACCGGCACCGACAACATCTACTATTACAAGCCGGGCAATGTCATTTTCGCTGGAGATGTGTTTGACACCAGCTGGCATCCAACTTTTTATGCTGGCGGGGTTGCAGGGTTTAACAAGGCAATAGAGACGATATTAAGCTTAGGGGATGAACAGAGCCTGGTGGTGCCGGGCCATGGCGCGGCTGCTGGCAAAGCTGCGTTACGTATGTTTAGAAAAAATACCCTTGACTGGGTAAGCAGAGTCCGAACACTTAGTACACAAGGGTTAAGTGTTGAGCAAATAATGACAGATAAAACGGTCATTGACCTGGTCGCGCGCTTTAATTCGCAGGATAAATCACCCTTTTTACCTCGCAAAGCATACAAACGCTTTGTAGAGAGGACTATCCAGGTTATCGAACACGAGCATGATCCTGCATAAGCAATAAAAAAGGGTATCTCACAACCGGTACACGCCATACTCTTGGCGTTACTGGGTCGATGTGCGATAGTGACAGAGTCAGTATCCAATCAATAAAACTATGGAATTCTCGCGCTACTTTTTGTTCTTTTTTGCCTCTCTCGGGGCGTTTAACGGGCTTTTGCTCACAGCCTGGATCTATCACAAACGTCAGGAACTAGCAGGGGCTCCCTGGCTGTCTTTATTGCTATTGATGTTGAGTGTTCGCATTGGCAAATCAGTCGCATTTTATTTCAGTCCGGAACTGAGTAAAGACATTTTACAGCTGGGGCTAAGTGCCTGTTGTTTGATTGGGCCGAGCCTTTTTTCCTTTTGCTTTCGTGCAATTAACCCGGAAAAATATCGTGTGCTATTACGCTGGCATTTTGCTGCCTGGGTATCTGCGGTTTTGCTGCTGGGGGGACTGTATCCCTATCACAGCCACCTGGAACTTTGGCAAAACTGGATATACCGGGGATCTAGTTATGTCTGGCTTGGTTATTTGTTAGCAGCAAGCTGGTTGTACCGGGGTAAACTGGTCGCACTATGGTCCACCCCAAGCCGGTTAACCTGGCGTGATATGCCATTGGTGGTGCTGGGTGGCGGCTGGTTAATCTGGCTTGCCTATTATACCGCAGCCTATACCTCCTACATTATGGGTGCCTTGTCTTTTTCTATGGTGCTCTACCTGAGTATTGTGGTTTACTCAGGTGCAGACCGAACAACAGTAAAATACGCAGCGCAGCGTATTTCAGTGCAGCAGAGCCGTGAGCTATCTGCAAAATTAGCGCAATTACTGGATGAGGAGCAGCTGTTTACCGACCCTGGCATGTCTCTACCCAGACTGGCCCGGCGCCTGGGAGTGAGTCATACCAAGTTGTCCCAGTTTTTAAATCAGCATTATGGCTGCAACTTCAATCAATATCTTAACCGCTACAGAGTGGAATATGCCCAGGTACTGTTATGCCAGCAACAGAGCCTGACAATAGATCACGTCGCAGAGCTATGTGGATTCAATGCCAGCTCAACATTCTACACGGCTTTTAAGAAATACAGTGGCCAGACTCCCAGTCAGTTCCGGGCTAAAAATACCCCTGAATTATCATCCTGAACACGTAAATTATAATCCAGGAAATTGATTTTTAAGGTTATGTTTTATGGTGAGGTGACTTTAAGTTAATCGGAGATACACCATGAAAACTTATCTGAAGGCGATATTAATTTTACTTTGTTTGATGCACTGGGGGGACAGTCAGGCAAACGAGACTGGGGTTATACGTGCCTTAAATGACTATCTGCAGGGGACGCAAATGGGTGACCCTGCACGCATTCAAAATGCGTTTCACCCGCAAGCTCAGTTGCTGCTCTCTCACGATAAAAAGCCATTCTGGACAGTCACGGCCAGTCAATATAGTAGCTGGTTTGGTCGCCAGACTGATAAACAAAGACGGGGGAAGATCCTTTCCCTAAAAATAGACGGCGACATTGCCACAGCGCGGCTAAAAATTGCCGTGTCCCCGCCTTATCAGGCATTCATCGATCACGTTTTGCTTAAACGTATTGCTGGCATATGGCAAATCGTCAGCAAAACGGCGACACAGCAGAGCACGCAGTATAAAGATAAAAAAATCTTGTTTATTGCCTCCAGTGCCAGCTTTCATGGTGACAGCGACTTGCCGGCAGGTACCAGCTTTTCTGAACTCGTCTATGCTTATGACACCTTTATCAAAGCCGGCTATGAGGTCGACTTTATGAGTACCCGAGGAGGTCCGCTGAGCCTGTCTTATATCAATACCTCTATGCCAATTCATAAACACTACCTGTACGATCCAGAGTTTATGTACGCAATTGGCCATAGCCTGACGCCAGAGCAAGTGGACGCCTCACAGTACCTTGCTGTGCATTACGTTGGAGGAAGCAATGCCATGTACGAAGTGGCAGAGCATCCGCAGATCCAGTCGATTGCCATGCAAGTATACGAGCAAAATAACGGGATTATTTCTGCGGTGTGCCATGGGACTGCTGGTATTGTTAATTTGAAACTCAACTCTGGGGAATATCTGGTGGCCAACAAGCGGGTGAGTGGTTATCCCGAGTCTTTTGAACGCCAGGATGCTGCTTATTTCAAAGAGTTTCCGTTTTTAATTGGTCAGCAAGTTAAAGCTCATGGCGGAGTGTTTTCGCATGGTGAACGCAATACCTCTTTTGTCGAAGTCGATGGCAGATTGATCACCGGACAAAACTATCTGTCTTCCGTGGCGGTTGCTCAGGCCATGATAGCTGTATTAGAGAAAATTTGATGTGGTGTATCTAACAACGGGCAGGTTTAACAGGCTGAAGAAGGTATGAAACTGGGAAAATACTTGCCGCTTTCACAGTAGAGGCAACAGATTGCCTCTACGTAAGGTTGCCTGCTTAGTTATCTTGCGTCTGCCACTTTAATAACAGTTGCAGAGTTAAACCGCCGATCTGACCCGCTTCGTTCAGGCCATAATGGGTCATGGCTGCGTGTCTGAAAGAGGCTGAGACACCTGTGAGGTACTCTTTGACACTATCCTGACAGAGCTCCCGATAGTCATAATCGTCATAGCATTGCGAGTATAACCCATCAATAACCGGGATAAATACGGTTTTGAAGTGATCAGACAAGTCGACCAGGTAAGCATCTATCAGAGGCTTGGATGTTTGTTCAACAGCTATTAAAGAGGTACTGTAGTCCCAGCAGCGCTGCCAAATTTCAGGATGCTCAGCAGTGTCGTTTTCCAATACGCTCACGAAGTCTTCGAGTGCATTTTTATTCTCCATCATCACTTCGACATCATCAAATGCAGCACAGTTGTGAGGCGCACGTTTGAGCTTAGTAATGGCGTCTTTTAATGCGCTATCATAGCTGACTCTGGCAGGTTCATAGAGATCTCTCATCGCACCCCACCGTGTGATTATACCGATCTGGTGTGGCGTGAAGTCATAATCTGTCGCAATACCGTTGTTAAATAGCCACTGAATATGTTCTAGTGACTCCTGATAGTGACCGTGGTCGTACAGAAAGTATGCCTGATCAAGTTTGGATTGCAGTTGAGGGTCTAATTCCCCGGCCTGAGATGAAAAACAAAAAGTACCAGAAACCAGAAGGGCGGTGGAAATTAAAAGTTGTTTCATTTTACTCTACTCCTTAGTAAAAAATGAATGTGCCGTGATGCCTTTGACTGAGCACCTTGGCTTTTTACTGCCTGATTTAGCAGTCGCTATTTTTAAGCAGTATGTGTGCCAAATTAATCTTTTATTATTTGTTTTTCCAGGTGTGCTCATAAAATGTTCTTATTTTTAATTTTGCGGGATATTGTTCTTATCCCGATTCATCTCGTTGTCCTGATAAATTACGTGACACGGGCATATGAACCCGAAAATGCTTGTATAAGTGGTTTAAATAGCGGGCTTCCGGCAGAGGTGTTCCCGGTGCGGCAATAGTGAGGCGCTATGTATAAATATTTTTTTTTACCCGTGCTGTTGTTCAGCGGAGCAGGTTTTGCAACCGATCAGGTCAGAGAAATCTATATTGTTGGAGGTAAATCGTATGGCATCGATGTGTTTCCCCTAGAATCGCTGTACGACTATGATGGCATCCAGTCTAAACTGGGTGGCAGAGGCTGGTGCAGCGCCAACTGGCGAGGGTACAAGGGAACCTGGGAATTAAAGGGCGGCGAGTTATGGCTGACTTCGTTGGTAATGGACTCATGCGCTCAAAACCCACCTCTGATTGACCCCGTGGCGTTTTTTGGTCAGGAAACTTATCCTGTTAAGGCAAGCTGGTTTAATGAGAGCATTGAAGTGCGGTTGGGCGATATTGCGCCCACATATTGTCAGACCAGTGAAGGTGAACAGCTGCAAACGGGGTTTGTTTATGAAGCTACGGTGTATGAGTTCTCAGCCGGAGATCTTGTTGAGCAGTCCAGTCAATCAGTTAGCCATGTGTGGCAGAAGCAGCACAGGCAGTGTGCCGGCAACACACTTTGGGATCTTCTGAACTGGATCGGCATATAAGCTGTGGAAAACATATCAAGAGTCGTCATAAACTTTAAAAAACAAAACGAGCAATGTTGTCATGAAACTCAATCCACAGTCACATTGCCTTTGCCGCGGCTTGCCTGGCGACCGAGGTGATTTGCTGCCTGAACCACCGACTGGCCTGGTCGTCTTTATTACGGATATCCCAGTACATTTTCATTGAGAAGGGGGCAACAGACAGCGGCGGTTCAAATACTGCGATGCTGAACTTAGCGCGAATGGCTTCCACAAAGGTGCGTGGTGCAGTAAATATGGCATCGCTGGTTTCAACAATGTATGGCGCGCTGGAAAAGTTAGCGACTTTATATTGTACCTTGCGGGTTCGTCCTAACTGGTCCAGTGCATCATCCACGGTGCCTCTGATATCTTTCCCCGTCCCCGCCAGAATATGTGGATATCGGCAATAGCTTGCCAGATCGTTTTCTGAGTTCAGATAAGGGTGGCCTTGCCTGACAACGGACACATAGTCGTCTTTATACAAGGTGGTGACCATCAGAGCTGGATGGCTCGACTCAATTACGCTGATTGAAAAGTCCACTTCACCACTTTCTATTTGGCTGGCAAAACCACGCTTATCAAGCTTGGCAAATACCACCTGTATATTTGGTGACACGTTGCTCAGATGCTGGATGAGGGCCGGAGCCAGTGACTGCTCAACCAGATCGCTGGTGGCGATGTAAAAGGTGCGACTGGATTGAGCGGGTTCAAACTGCTCCTGAGTCAGGATATGACGCTCAAAATCATTCAGCCAGCGACTGAGCTGAGCCTGAAGGTATTCTGCACGTGGTGTCAGGATCAGCTTGTTGCCCTGACGAATGACCAATGAATCATTAAAACTATGGCGCAGTTTTTTCAGCGTGTGGCTGACAGCCGATTGTGTCAATCCTGCTCGCTCTCCGGCCCGTGTCAGGTTTTTGGTCTCAAATATCAGTTGCAGTAGCCGCAGCTGGTTCAGTTCGATATCTGAAATATTACTCACGTTCACCTCAGCGCCATTAATCTTATTCATGGTTATATTATAGTAATTAATTTCATTAATGAAATGGTGAAGCTTATTCTAGACCCAAGTTAAGAACACGCGTCAGCACACTTCAGGAGATGACCATGAAATTAAAAACACTTGCAGCATTGGCTGCATTGGTAGCAAGCCCACTGACCTTAGCCGATGAGATCCTGGTGGTTATGTCGGATACCGCGCAAATGACTCTGAAAAACGGTTATGACTATAAAACGGGTGTATACCTGAACGAACTGATGGAACCGGTTAAGCTGTTCCTGGATGCTGGGCATACCCTGACTTTTGCCTCACCAAAAGGCATGGCACCAAGACTCGACCCGGTGTCAGACACACCAGACCATTTTCTGGACGTCAGCAAAGCCAATTATGAAACTCACAAGGCCCTGTTTAATAGCCTAAATATTGATGACAAGACGCACAGCCCGGTCGTCAGCTTTGCCCGCATTGAGCAAATTGGAATTGACAAGTTTGACGCTGTATTTGTACCGGGTGGACATGCGCCATTGGGGGACCTGGTTGCTAACCCGCAATTAGGTGAGTTTTTACGTCACTTCAATGCTCAGAAAAAACCAACCGGCTTGGTCTGTCACGGCCCGGTGGCGTTACTCTCTGCGTTGCCTAACGCAACTGAGTTTGAAGTGGCGATGAAGTCAGGCAAAAACGCTAAACCTGCACAGGGCTGGATATATGAAGGGTATCGCATGACTACCTTCAGCAATTCTGAAGAAGCGATTGCAACTCAATATTATCTGGGTGGCGATGAACTTCACTACTGGCCACAGGACGCGCTGACCAAAGCCGGAGGAGATTACTCTCGCGGCGAAAAAGATTGGCATCCGCATATTGTTGTGGACCGTGAACTAGTCACAGGTCAGAACAACAAGTCGTCAACCGGTGTGGCTTTAGCATTACTTAAGCAACTGGATTAATCACCCGCTGCAGAGCAATGCGGCAGAAAAGTATGCGCACAGTTACAGTCCATGCTGTGCGCGAGTAGACAAGATTTTATGAATTCTGGAGAATACCATGACACAATCAGTTTTAGTGACCGGATCAAACAGTGGGTTTGGCTACCTTATTGCGAATACACTGGCAGACAATGGCTTTGTGGTTGTTGGCACCATGCGTGACCCGCAAGGTCGAAATGCCTCAGTTGCCAATGAGCTTAAAGGAAAGGGAGTCCACGTCATTGAAATCGATGTGACGGATGACAAAAGCGTTGCACAGGGAGTGAAGACTGCACTTGAGCGGGTGGGGCATATTGATGTACTGATTAATAATGCAGGCGTTGGGACGCTTGGCTGGCAGGAAAGCTTTGACATGGAAGACTTCAAGCGGGTATTTGATATTAACGTCTTTGGTGTCCAGCGTATGGCACGGGCCTTGTTACCGCATATGAAACAGCGTGGACAAGGCACTTTGCTGCAGGTTTCCAGTATTTTGGGTCAGTTTGTCCTGCCCTTTATGGGGTCATATAACGCGACTAAGCACGCGGTTGAAGGTCTGGCAGAAAACTATCGGGTCGAATTGTCTCAGTTTGGTATTCAGTCTTTACTCGTACAGCCGGGTGGTTTTGGTACTGATTTTGGTGCAAATTTACTGAGAGCGAGTGACCAGGCTGTGACTGAGAGCTATGGAGAACAGGCAGATGCGCCGGAACAAATGTGGGCCGGCACAGAGCAAGGTCATGATGCCGAAGATGCACCCAGCCCGCAAATGGTCGCAGATGCTGTGCTGAAATTGTTACATACTGAAGTATCAGCACGCCCTTTCAGAACCACCGTGGATGGCAGCGGCCTGAATCCGGTAATTGAAGCGGTGAATGAAGCCAGAGAAAAAGCCATGCAACATATTTACGCGGCCTATGGTATGGACGCCATGTTCAGAGTAAAGCAAAGCTAATAATCAATCGTGCATCAAACAAGTCAGCGGCCCGAATTCCTCCTTCAGTAAGGGGGCGGGCTGCACCGCTTGTGTCGCTCATATTGCCGGATAATACCAAGTTGTTTAATTAAGTGTTCTATTTTGAGGTGAGAAAATAGGGTCGATAACACCGCTCCCGCGTCCTGCTACCGTTGAGGCACCTACATCCATATAGGCGAGGCAAAAATTTGCGAACGAATACCTTAGGCAAAAGGTTCTAAATGATAAATTTTTAACGTAGTTAGCGGCAGATTTACTCCTTCAAATTGAACCGGTATTAAGTAAAATTGGTATAACATACCACTTTGCCAAGGTACATAACAAAGTGGCAACAGTTTGTCGATTTGTATGTCTTTTTACCATTCCAGTGGTGGCAAGGCCCGACCAAGACACGCTCTGACTTTCATTTGTGTCGGGTTATTTGGTCCACTCACGGGGTGTTCGCCCACCTTAAACTGATACGCTCTGTCTGGTTCAAATGCCAGCACAATCGACGATCCTCCATAACCGAAGTGGCCCATATACTGACCTCGTTTAACATGAGCGCCGGTTTCTATAGCATTCACTATACTACCTACTCCCCAAAAACCGATGGCAACCATAGCGACCAGCCCCAGATCTGGGGTTTTAATCACCCAGACATAACGCTGGTGTTTGCCGAGCCTTTGATACCAGCCAACCTGGTCGCTGCTATGTGGTGGCAGTGGGTCGTAAGGGTGTTTTGGATTGAAATTATCAAAGTCGTAATTATATGACCCTTCATACAGACCCTGATCTATCACAGTTCCAGTTACGGGGGCGTGAAAGTGGTGGTAATCGGTAAACCACAGCAAAATATCAAGCAAGGGCCCACCGACAAAACAACGGCCATATCCCGGAATGGCTTCAATCAGATTAAAGTGATCGCCCGACTTACCAGGCAGCAGGTAGCGGTTATTAGCATGACTTTCATTAACCTCATAGCCCCCCTTGTCCAGGAAAAATACGCCACCATCGCAGGGTGAAACAATCACGCCCTCATCTTCGACACGATGGCACAATGGGCGTTCTTCTGGTTTGAGGTTACGCAGAAAAAATTGATTAAAAGACCGAAACCCGCCTTCCGGGCTGTGTGGGTCCGGGCGTTCATAGTGGTCAATATTGAATGGGTGCCCATCTGTTCCGGTGTACGCCATCCATGCGCTTAATGTGTTAGTGGACGAGGTGCTGTTGATCCAGTCACCATGAAAGTTTAGGAATTGTCTGAACCAGCCTCTGAAATAACCATCGTTGGCCAGTTTTAAACCGGACTCGGTATTAACCAAATAGTCCCAATATTCTATGTATAAACCAGGGTTGTCAGGTGTTGGTGTATAAGTTAACCACTCAGTAAAGAAGTTCTGTAAAGTATAGCCTGGCTCGCGATACAAATAAGGTTGCCAGAAAGAGGCTATTTTTTTGCGTCTTGCAATATGCGTTTCTGAGCATACTTCGGCGAGCGCCTCAAGGTACCACAGCAGGTTAAGCTGATTTTCCAGAAAAACGCCATCCAGCCCTAAAATATGAAGCTCTGCAATAGCACATTTTTCTTCCCAGTTAATAGGGTCGGGCAAAGGAATAGTTGAAATATCAGTCATGGTGCTGGTCCTGTAGTGTTAAAGCAGATGCTCAGGTTTGGTGTCCGTTTGGAGATGTGCTCAAGCGCACACAGATGAGGGTATAGGTCAGGACTGAATACAGTGCAATTACAGCAGATTACACATAACTAAATGTATGGGGACAGGGCTGGCAGTGGTCATGCCATTTGCCTTTGCGATGGTGATTGTAACACAGGAAAATGGTTTACAGAGTGTAACGTGAGAAACTGCTCCTAAGCGGGGCCAGAGACGTTTATCGGATCACATTTGCTTTCAGGAGTTTCTATTCATGTTCCAGTTCTTAAGACGTGATCCGGTTAAAAAACTACGTAATGCTTACAACACCAAATTAGCGCAGGCAACGCATGCGCAACGTAATGGCGATATTCGGGGATATGCGATGCTCACAGCCGAGGCTGAGCCACTTTGACAACAAATTGCGCATTTTGAAGAAAAGTAGCGATTCGCTCATTTAGTCAGATCTGATAGCTATGCATTCCTATTACGAAAGCGCCGACGGACATATCAACAGTAAAGACTAAGCGCATACTGTGGTTCATTTATTGATTGCAGCACGCGACGCTAGCCCGTTACTACTTCATCTGCACTAACCGGTTCCCGTTCAGTCAGCGCCGTTTCGTCTTTCAACCAGCGATTCATAACCACACAGGCTGTCAAATCGCCACTAACATTAATAACGGTGCGACACATATCCAAAATCCGGTCGACACCCAGGATCAGGGCAATGCCAGTTGCCGGGATGCCGAAGCTGGCCAGCACGGACGCCAGGATCACGATACCGACTCCGGGTGTACTGGGTGAGCCGATTGATGCACCAACTGTGGTCATGATCAGTAGAATGACCTGGTTCATTGACAGGTCAATGCCAAATACCTGAGTAAGAAAAATCGCGGCCACGACCTGGTAGAGTGCAGTACCATCCATGTTAATGGTCGCGCCAAGCGGGATAATAAATTGGACTATCGGTTTTTTAATACCCAACTGTTTTTGAGCGGTACGCATTGAAAGTGGCATCACTGCTGCTGAGCTTGAGGTAGAGAAGGCTAACAGCTGGGCACTGCGGATCGCTCGTAAAAAAGCCACTGGGTGTAATTTGCCAACCACGGAGGCTACCAAGGTATAGATCAGTAATAAACCGGCCAAGCCCAGCAGTACAGTGGCAACGTACGCTGAGACACCGAACAGGGCATCCACGCCAATGCGAATGGTAATGTCACATAAGAGACCAAACACGGCGAGGGGCGCCAGCAACATGGCCCAGCTAACAATCTGCAAAGAAACAGACTGGATCCCATCCATAAAATCGACCAGCAATGCTTTGCGGCGCTGAGCTAAAGTCGTCAGGGCCATACCAATAAAACTGGCGTAGACAACGATCGCAAACATATCTTTATCAAGCGTGGATTGCGTCGGGTTGGCGGGAATAATGGCCGCGACTTTATCGGGGATAGAAGTTTGGACTACTTGCGTTGCAACAATCTGAGTGGGCTGCGCCTGAATAGCGCTGAACAATGCGCTGTCGACGTAATTGCCAGGCTTAATCAGATAGACCACTGCCAGACCAAGAACCACCGCGACAAACGTAGTTGTGACAAAATACGGTAAGATACGGATCCCGACCTTTTTCAGAAATCCGGTGTCTTTGTTGCCCGCAATCCCCAGAATGATGGAGGAAAGCACCAGAGGGATCACAACCATCTGGATCAGGGCGAGAAAAACCTGGCCTGGCAGAGCGACCCACTGGGCAATGTCTATGGCTGCCTGGTTGCTGACCAAAGCCGCGCCTTGGGGGGAGAGCAGCAAGCCTATGGTAATACCCAATACCAGGGCAATAACAATTTGTAACCAGAGCCGTTTTTTTTGCAGTAAACTGGCAGGTTCATGGGTCGATTGGATGTCTGTCATAATAGTATCCCTGACTGAATAGCACGATTAGAGTTAATATCCTAGCACAGTGTAATTTGTTAACCTTGACCGGCATCAAAGTACCCGCCCCGTGGTCGTTTGCTACATTTAATTTGGCGGTATAATTTTCTTGCCAGTTAGGCAATACCCAGACAAGAGAGTACTAAGATGGAGATTCAACACTATCAGGCCTGCTGGGCCAGAGACATTACTGATCTGTTTCATGCTGCGGTTCATGCTATTGCCGATGAGGTATATGACCAGCAGCAAAAAGCGCTGTGGGCGCCCAGCCCACCAGACTATGCATTTTGGTCGCGGCGGCTGGAGCAGAAACAACCCTGGGTGGCACTGAGTAATGGCCAGGTGGTGGGCTTTATTGAATTGGACCATGACGGGTACATAGATTGCACGTACGTGCATCCGGATTATCAGGGTATGGGCGTGGCTGGTGCACTATACGACCAAGTAGAAACACAGGCAATCACTCGAGGGCTATCACGTCTTTATGTGGAAGCCTCAAAACCTGCCCGCCGCTTTTTTGCAGCGCGTGGTTTCATCCAGATAAAGCAAAATCACATCGAACGACAGGGCATTGTACTGAGCAATTTTTTGATGGAAAAGCGCCTGTGATATACCTGTGAGAAAAGCTGTTCTGTCAGATTTGTGCATTTCACTAAGTAATCACTTTTTGTTCACTGTATTACAGCAAATTACTGCTACGCTTAAAGTTAACTGAATCGATAAGGGTTTTGCGATGCTGTGTCTGTTGTATCAAGCAATAGGGAGCAGTCATGATTAATTACGGATTTTTGCCTTTTTCCGCGTATGTGGTTTCAGACTTTATAGTGTTTCATCGTCACCGCTCTATTAGTCTGGAGATCTTGCTACGCCAGATCCGATTTACCGGTGTGGAAGCTTTGGGTTTGGTCATGTTAATCGCTTTGTTGATCGGGGCGTTGATCATTGTTCAGGGGTATCCGCTGTTATCTTCTATCGGTCAGGTCAAGTGGATCTATGCGATTTTAATTTCTACCATAGTCAGAGATCTTGGTCCATTTATAGTGTGTTTCGTAGTACTTGCCCGTTCGGGAACCGCCATTACGACAGAACTCGGCAACATGGTGGTACGCAAGGAAATTGACGCACTGATAGCGATGGGGGTCTCGCCCATCTCCTACCTGGTGGCACCACGTGTTTTGGGTATGGTGGCGTCACTGATCCTGTTAATGAGTTACTTTGTTGCGTGTGGCATTTTTGGCGGCTATCTGGTGAGCAACGCATTTGCCTCTATTCCTGTCAGCACCTTTTTTGCCAAGCTGGTTGCCCAGCTACATTGGCTCGATATGGTGATCATGCTGGCTAAAGTCGCGTTTTCTGGTCTGATGATCAGCCTGATAGCCAGCTATCACGGTTTGACCGTAAAAAGTGCGATTACCGAAGTGCCGCAACGCAATATCAAAGCGGTGGGTCGGGGGCTGATAGCACTGTGCGTGATCCACGTGTTCTTTACCTTATTGTACTTCGCGCTGATGGGTGGCTGGTAATGAAGATAGCGCTTAAGAACATAAGCCACTGCGTGGCGGATCAACCAATACTTGCCAATATCAATGTCACCGTTGAATCTGGTCAGTGTTTGCTTATCACCGGGCGTTCGGGGAGTGGTAAATCTGTGCTGTTTAGTATTATTTGTGATATTACCCGGCCTCAGCACGGCAGCGTACTGATCGATGACGTTGAAATTTCAGCAATGACGGCGTTGCAATATGCCCGTTTTCGTCGCGACCTCGGGGTGATATTTCAGGTCTCGGCATTAATCTCCAATCTGACACTCGAAGAAAACCTGTTGCTGCCGTTAAACCGCCATCATAGTCGGCTGAGTCAGGGGGAGAAACTGCAAAAAGTGCAACAGATTTGCCAGCAGTTCGGACTGACTCAGTATCTGGATCAGCGTACCGACCGTTTATCCTCGGGGCTGGCGTCACTCGCCGGGCTAGCCCGGGCTTTGATCATGGAGCCTAAAGCGTTGATCTGGGACGCGCCAATGGCGCAGGTTGACCGCGCCTGGTGCCGACATGAGCTTGATTTACTCAGGCATCTCAAAGAAAAAGGCACCACCTTAGTCCTTTGCTCAAATCGTCAGGAACTCATGACAAGCCTGACCGATCAGCAGCTGCATTTGGGCTTACCGGATGAACTAACCCTGGGGAGTGAGCATGCAGCACAAGCCCAAAAATGCCAATAGAATTGTGATTGCGTTCAGTCTCACCGGGGTATTATTGCTGGCCGCGTTTTGTATCATGATCCTGGTGAACAATCACACATTTGCAGACAAGGTTTACTACAAAACGATACTGGACAATGCGCGTGGTTTGAGTGCTCTGCCTGCTGTGTACTTCAAAGGGATGGAGATAGGCCGAATTGACAGCTATCAGCTCAATTTAGAGAGTAACGACATTGAAGTTGAGTTTTGGGTATTTCAGGAGTACAGCGGGAAAGTAGTTAAATATGCGTTACTGACAGGGGAACAGCACCCTATTTTTGATGAGGTAACGACGTTAGATTTGATTTTGCCTGAGGCAGATAAAGTCGGGTCATTTGTGGCTTTGCCTTCAGGGGCACTGGTGCCGCATATTAACAGTGCACTTGGCCAGCAGTATCTGGCAGCTGGCTATGTTTCTCGCTCCAAAGATGATGTGGAGTCTATCCTCGCCAGTATTCAGGACTTACTACAGAATTTGCAAAAGGAGGATAACCCAGAGGCCGGTTCTTTGTTCAGAGCACTCGACAGAGTTGCCAAGATAAGTGATCACATCATGATTGTCAGCGAAGAATTACGCGAGAGTGAACTGCTCCCGGAGGCCGAAAAAACGCTGAAGCAAAGTCAGGTATGGCTGGCCCAAATGCCGCAATTGCTGAGTCAGCTTAATCAAACGTTACGCAAGACAGACAGTATGCTCACTCAGGCACAAACTACGCTGGTGACGTATGGTCAGCCTACTGAGCTGGTGAAAGAAATCACCGATAGTCAGCTACCTCTGGTGCTGCAAAACCTCAATGCCAACCTCTCGGTGATGCAGCAAATGCTTAAAGATGTGCATGGTGAACGGGAGCAGTTTGTCCTGACGGTGCATAGTGTGCAACAGGTTCTGCTACAAATGGAAAAAACCCTGGAGGCGCTGAATAATCACCCGGTATTCAGAGATGGGATCAGTGCGCCAGTCGATAATGAGGGGATAGAAATGCATGACTAAGGCAAGTGGGCTGGCACTGTTGTGTGCATTGTGGCTATTGGGTTGCTCATCGGCCCCGGAGCGTGACTATCAGATTACAACGTATCAGCGCCAGGCCGCCGCCTGGCTCGCTCAGGGAGATCGTAAACGCCAGCAGGGAGCCTATCAGCAGGCTTTAGAGTATTACGACAAAGCCTATCGTTATGCCAGCAAAAGGCATGATGCAGAGCAAATGGGCCTGGCACGGCTCAAGCAGGCGGCGGTAAATATCAGACAAGGTCAGCTTGAACGAGCCGAGCAGCGCATCGTGCAGGCTGAGGTGTTTGCGAGGTTCGAGCAGACTGAGCTTGCGCCTGCTATTGACTTTATGCGCAGCAAACTGGCATTTAAGCGTGGTGAGCAGGCGCAGGCGTTAGCGCTGGTGGCCAAACTACAAACCCAGTTTAGCGGGCAGACAGAAAAGCACATCTATTATCGCTGGGTTGGCTGGCAGTATGCGCCTGCATCGCTTAACTGGGCGCAGGCGGAGCAGGATATTGTGCAGCTGGCCAAACTAAAAGCTGATAAGTCTCTGAGCAACGTAGAAATTCAATCTTTTGTGCTCTACCACAATGCATTGTGGCGCACAGCAACCGGGCAAAGCGGTGTGGAGCCGGCGCTGGATGCAGCAATTGCGCACTTTGCGTCGCTGGAACTGACCAATTGGCTGGTAGCATGCTTCAAAGTTGCCGTGCAGTACTATAGTACGGCCGCAGATGCAGAGCGAGCACAATATTATCAGACACGCCTTACTGAACTGAGCCAGACCGACGATTAAACCCGGCAAATTTGCTTATACCAGTCCGTTAGCTGTTTCATACCCATCAAGTACAAATCTGTCAGGATGAATACCTGTCACGATTCAACCGTGGACCAGCCATCATTGACTTGCATGGCTGGAAACTGTGCGCGGGTGATCAGGGTCAGTCAATTATTTTTGGGCATCGAACGCTGATATATCCTCAGGAAAAGCTGATGATTGCAATCCGTGCGGGCAGTTCCACGGCCAAATTTGTCAGTGTCGGCCTGTCCGGAATAACCTGGGAGACTGCGCAACCCTGTTGGAGACTAGCTGGGCAGAGATCTGTAACTGGAAATATGGCACTGCTGCGCATTCTGAGGTGGCAATCAGTCAGGTTCATTACATCAGAGCGCAGCAGATGAATCACTGTGATGAATATGTAGAAATGGCCAATCCGGGCTCGGCCTGGATTGATCTGAGTGGCTGGTGTATCAAAGGTGCTATATCGCAGCATTTTGAGTTTCACTCTGGTGCTGTGTTGCGTCCTCAGGGCATGGTCTGGGTCTGTGCCAACTTTCACAGTCCACAAACCGGAGGGTTCAGCTTTAACAGCCATCACGCATTGTGGCGGTATTAGGGGGAAAGCCCGTTTACTTGATGACCAGAATCAGCACGAGTTTAACTGGTAGGCCAGGAGGAGATGTTATGGCAGCAAACACGGTCTTTTAGTTGGTTGATGAATACAAGTTAAGGAATTTATCAAGGGCTCAATCGGGATAAACTTCGAAGTATTAGTTACGTATTATTACGTTGTGGTTAATTTGTGCTGAACTTGATGTCGTTTATATGTTGAATTTATTGTTCTTGCACTTGTCTAACCTGGCTTTACTGGCATGTTAGCAGACTTGGCATGGTGAGGAGGGTTTGTTAGAGTGTCGAGAGACAGTGTAACTTAAAAAGGAACAGCTAGAATGGCAGGTATAATCGACTTGGCCGCGTTAATTCAAACCATGGAGCCTGTATTGCACGAACAGGAGTACGTTTTTTGTACCGTTACGGGACGTATGGAGGAGTACATACCACTTAATCCCATTGCTACTTTTCAAGAGCGAGAAGGGCTTACACTGATCGTTGAACAAGCGGCTGCTGAGCAATATGGCCTTGAATATGAAGGACCATTTCATCAGATAACCCTCAGTGTGCATTCCAGCCTTGATGCTGTTGGCCTGACCGCCGCAGTTGCCCGTTGCCTGACAGAGCAGGGGATCAGTGCGAATGTAGTTGCGGCTTTCTATCACGATCATATTTTTGTTCAGACCAGTCATGCGCAGGCTGCCTTAAATGCACTGACTAACCTGGCCGCGTCAAGTTAATTGTCTCTGCAGGCTTAATCAAATAACTTTTGGTCTGTAAAGCGACTATATCTAAAATAATCTCGCTCTTGTGTACTGTTAAGCGGTCTTTCATCGTATTTTACAACGCCGTTTACACCATAATGGCCGCTCCCCCCACGCAGAGCGGCCGCTTTTTTATCATTCAGATCAATTCCTCGATCTGCGCTTGGCCGGGTGTGCATTTTTCCAGTGATATGGCTATTTGGTGCGAGGTCAGCAGGGTAGCTGTGGTTCAGTAGTGGCCCGGTGCTGTTGGCTATTTGCGTCAGCAAGTAGCTGTGTCCGGTCTGCTGCGTAGCCTGACTAAACTGATACTTTAACCCCATAAGGAGTGCATCAAAGTCATGGGGAGAAATGGTTGCCAGGTTCTGAAAATGTGCACTGCCGCTGACGGCCTGTGTTTCCAGCTGAGCATAGTAAAACGCGGCATCTAGATTCAGTCCATCCAGCTTATACTGGCGTAAAAAGTCGACCACACTCTGACAGAAGACCTGACAACCATTGATGTCCTGGCTCAGATAGCGCCAGCCGTTATCATCTGGTGAAAGGCTGAGTAACAACCGGGTGTCGGGGTAACTGGTGCGTGTCGCATCCAGGTGCGCCGCAAAGGCAGCAATACCCCCAACCGCAACAAGACGGGCGCCATCCAGACCTGCTGGCCTGACTTGCACCCCACTGATGTAGATTGCTTTTTCACAGCTTCCATGTTTCTTGTCGGTCTCTGTTAGGCATGTATTGTGTCTAAAAGTCATGGCAATAACTTAATCATTAACTTATCTGGGACAATACTATGGCTAGAATTGTTCACGCAGACCATTACACCAGTATTACACTCTATTACACGCACTGGTGATGAGGCTTTTGTTGTGGTAAAAGTAATAATAATTAGCGGATTTTATTGGTGTTTTTTAAAAACACCGGGTAAGCTCATGGTGCGCAATGACCGATAAGGAATGACTGAAAATGAAAAACAAAGATATGAGTGTTGAGCTAAACACTAAGAACTTTTTATTTGAACTTAACCCAAAGAGCGATGAAGAAAAATGGGAACTGAAGTACTTTGATGCTGACTGTGGAAAGTACAAAAAGGTGGCAAGTGATGAGCCGCTTGATATTCCGTTTGTGCTGGAAAAGCTTGAGGGGATCTCTGACAAAGCGCATCGTGCGCTGATCTCCAGACAACAGGCTGTCATTATCGTTGAGATGAAAGATAAGAAACATGCAGACTGGCGCTTTTGGCAAAATGGCATTTCCCTGACGAGTGAGCAGGATGCGCAAGATTACACACTTGATGCACAAGTTCAAAACCAGGGTAAAACACTGGTGCTGACTATCAACAATGTACTAAGTAACGCAGCCTTAAGTGAAGGAGAGTTTGACCGGATAGACTTTAGGTTTGTTGCAGTGAAATTGAATGAATCAGCAGGCAAGCTAAATGAGATATTCTACTCTCAGGATCCTCGCATCGGTGTGCGCCGCGATAAGCCGGCATAACCGTCCTTCAGAAGCGTCAACCCTAGGGTTGACGTTTTGTGCACAAAGTGGAACCAGGAAAACCTGAAGCAATCTTAACAAATTCGTCTCTTTGGCAGAGGTTTTTAAACCACGGCAGATTAAACCAAACCGCGCCATAACCGACAGACATGGCGGCTTTAACATTGACTAATGCCGACGTCAGCTCGCCGACCTGGGCATAAACGAGCGCAGCCGTGAACGCATATTCACTGTTGTCTGGTGATAGTTTGATTGCCTGGTTGAGTAAGGTTACAGCGGGTTCATGGTTTCCAATCTGTGCATGAGCCTGGGCGGCGTCCAGTAAGTCATAGAAATTCTCAGATGTACTGTTGCGCTCGATAACCTGCTGATAGTAGTGCGTTGCTTGCTGCATATTGCCATTTAGTTTTTCTATATCTGCCAGGTTGAGCAAAAAGAGCGAGTTGTTTTCTATTTCACTCAGTGGGCTGGCGGTTTCCAGCGCCTTGGAAAATTGGCCATTGAGCATATAGCACAATGCTAATACGTTAATATCAAAGGGCTGAGGGTCTACCGATACCACCTTTGTATAACGTTCTATGGCCTGCTCAATATTGCCCTGTGCTAGATGAATATCTGCAAGTAGCTGATTGGTTAGGTAGTCATCGGGCGTGAGCCGGAGTACTTCATTCAGATAGTGCTTAGCCCGCTCAAACTGACTATTCTGATAATACGTATTAGCCAGATTGAACATGATGGATGTGTTATTTCTGAGCGACATGGCGGTATGCAAGTGTTCAATGGCTGCTTTATAATCGCCTTGCTGCTTGGCTCGTTTTGACAGGATCACGGCCAGATCATAGTTACTAAAATGGCGTGCCCGGGCACTGGAGAGATGTTTTTCAAACAGCACATCATCATCGCTTGCCAGTGCGAGTAGCATCATTTCTTTGTTAAAGATTGCTGTTTGTTGATAGCTTGATGGGGCCTTAGTCAGCACAGCGTTCAATTGCCTCAGTAGCTGTTCATCTTTAGTTTGATGATGTAATGTCAAGCTGATATCGCTGTACAGTCCGTAGGCGGCAAACAGGTAAGGCGACGTTACCATAAGCTGCTGTAATGCTGCCAGATTGCTCAGGTTGTAAGCCCCATTATTCGATACATCCTGATTAATCTGCAGATAACGTAAATAATCTTGTTGCCTGATGGCTTTAACGGGCAAACTGCTCGGTGTCAGATCGTTAAAGAGCTTTACCGCATGGGCCTGTGTGGAGTAGAAATTCTCGATTTCACTGGTCAGTGCCATTGGCCAGCTTATCTGTTGCTGGACTGTCCACCGCTCTCCACCGAGGCGGGTTAACACGGTTTCACAGCTATGCTCGCTGCAGGTTAACTCTGTACTGAGTATGTCGGTTGCGCCAGTTGTGACCGCAAGTTGCTGCAAAGTGGCATCGGATTGAGTCCTTTGTGCGATCAGCTCTGTGTGCTGCCCCTCTATAATCAGCTGGCGCAGTGCGTGATCAACGGAAGCTAGCGTACTTTTTTTACGTTCGTCACTGATTGGCTGAGTGAAGGCCAGTTGAGGTTTAAGCACCAGCACGTAACGTTTTTGTATCTGTTCCGAATCAAGAAGCCAGGCAACGATGATCATCAATGCCAGCAAACAGGCAAGTGTCACGCCAAAGTAGGTGCCATAGCGGTTGCTGTGCAAGAGGGGCTTTTCTGAGACTTCGGGTGTGGGGGAGGGAGGCTCAAATGGCACGGTCTCCTGTTCCATAATCGCATTTTGTGTAAGCGCAATCAGGATTTGCTCCAAACGTCTGGCAACTTGCCTTGCATCTGCTGGGCGCTCATGGGCGTTTGCTGATAATAGTTGATTCAGTAGTACACAAAGTGGCTCAGGCAGCACTGGCAATATTTCGCTGGCATCGTCATACTCGCCATTTAATATACGCTCACGCAATTGAGCCTTACCAAAAGGGTGACGCCCGCTGATCAGCTCATAGGCCAGAATACCGAACGCAAACAGATCTGATTGCGGGGTGAGCGTTTCACCTCGCAATTGTTCGGGCGAGGTGGCACTTATGCTTCCGCGACTTTGATTCAGCGTCTGGGTGTGCGTTCCGTCTATCGCCTGGTTAATTCGTGCAATGCCAAAGTCGGTGATTTTAACCTGAAGACTTGCATCAAGCAGGATATTGGCGGGCTTGAGATCGCAGTGAATAACGCCACACTGGTGAGCGGCAGCCACACCATTGGCCACCTGGATCAGCAGCGCGAGCTTTTGCTCAAGACTGAGTAACTGAGTTTTTTGGTGATAAAACAGCGTACTGCCATCAACGTATTCCATGATCAGGTAGACTTGTGAAGGCGTCGTGATTATATCGTAAAGCTGAACGATATGAGTATGATTCAGCCTGGCCAGGATCTGTGCTTCCGCGGTTGCAACAGAGATATCTTTTTCCGCGTCTTGCGTCTTAAGGCGTTTGATAGCGACCAGGCGGTTTAATCGGGTGTCTTGCGCGAGCAATACTTCACCCATACCTCCCTCACCTAACACTTTTTTAACATGGTAGTGTTCGGGTATGTCAGCCTGCCGTGTGGTGGGCGTCTGTGACACAGGCTGCTTTGCATTTGAGGGGGAGTGTGGTTTATCCATGTTACTTATTGTTTTATACCTTACGTATGTAACGCTTTAAGCGTGTCTGTGCGTCGGAAAATTGACCTTAAAAAAGAACCACATGTACCGAATTACAATAGTAACGCTTACGTAAATCAAATACCAGCTTATCAAGTTATGTGGCCGGAGGTAATTGTTTTTAATATGACAACAGTTTGGTGTAATGTGGTGAAATCGGTGTTTTTAAGAAATGGTGTTAGGATTATAAAGGAACTGTTCTCAAGGTCCGGCAGAATGACGTTATATCCAGCCAACCTGAGCCGTTATCGAGGAGCGACTATGGCCACGCTAAAACATAATCAGCAATCTAAGTATTTATATTTAAAATCCTTTCACCGTTTCGGGCGACTCAAGCACTCTGTGGATAGTTGCTTTGACGAGTTGGCTATTTCTCGGATCCATGCCGTGGTTGAGTGGCAACAAGGTTACTGGTATTTGCGCGATTTGAGTCGCAATGGCACCTGGTTAAATGATGCAAGAGTGCCTTATAACCAGGACGTTGCATTAAACGTCAATGACGAAATTCGATTTTCCGATTCAAGTTGTCATAGTTTCAGTGTGACTGATTTGGCACCACCAGAGGATTTACTGGTACCCTACAGTCATGATGAACTCGTTGATGGTAAGACACCGGTGATCCAGTTAGAAAACTACCATTTATTGCCGAGCGAATCAGACCCTGAGCTGATCGTCTATTTTAATAATGCTGAACAAACCTGGTGCTATGAAGAAGTTGGCTCGGAACACCCGGTGAGTATCACTGATGGTGAGCAACTGCGTTTTGCCCAACAAGTCTGGAGTTTGATCCAAACCCGTGCCAGCCAGCAAGAGTGCACCGCTGAAGTGACCGAAACCGACCCGAGTGATCTTGAGTATGTGTTTACGCTGAGTCAGGATGAAGAATATGCTGAACTACAGGTGAAGCAGGCGCAGGAAAAAGTAGATTTTGAAACCCGGACACATCATTACCTGACTGCACTACTGGCCAGATATAAGGTGAAAGATATGCAGCATCAGGTGGATGATGCGTCACAAGGCTGGGTGTCGGTGAAGCAGTTGTCGCGTGATTTGGGGCTGACAGAGAGCCACATTAATATCCAGATCCATCGGGCGCGTAAACAGTTTGTTGATCGGATGAAAGACAAATCAATGGCTGAATCTCTCATCGAACGTAAACGGGGCAGGGTGCGTTTTGGCGGCAGGCACTTTAGCATTGTTAAGGGTCAGCAGCTTGAGGCATCTACTTTGTACCAACAAAGTGATGAACTACTGGTGAGTTAATAGTAACGAGCTGGTGCATTTAGCTGCGTGATATTAGCAAGCCCGACAATGGTCGGGCTTATTGCTGTGCTTAAGCAACACTGGCAGAAACAGGCCTTTTCCATGTTTTGTTAATCACAGAGTGTGTTTAGCCCGTTATTGATATGGTCTCAGTCCAGTTAGGGTTGGGTAACGCCCTGTATCTTTTAGGTAATCAATTGAGGTGCTAGTGTTGCATGTCGTGTTCAGGTTATTATTGCTCGTTCTTGAGTGTTCCGGCTTGTTTTAAGCCAGAATAAATAGGTGGGCGGTATCTCGATTGACAGGCTGCCGAATAAGATAAAGCGTACAGAGTACGGTGCGCAACAAATACAGAGAGCAATATGAAAGCAATAACACACTTCCTCTTACTGGGTTTCGTGATTTTGATTGCAGGTTGTGCCAGCAAACCGCTGACGCATGACTATCAGGGCAAAATCAATATACGTACCTTGCAGGTAGAATTTGCACCCATCAGAGATCCGGAGCAAAACTTGTCGGGTGATTACGCAGAGTTAACTAAAGCCATTAAAGGCGTTCAGGAAATCCTGGATGTATTTGATCCGGTACAGAGAAACCAACTGACAGAGCAGCTACATACCTTTGAGACCACCTTAGTGGATGGTATTCGCCAGCGAGCAGGGCTGCCACTGAATCCTGTGACAGAGTCTGAAGTGAGCATGCAGTATGGCGACAATAACGAGCTGGTCAGTGTTGAATATGACTACCCGCTGGTTGATGGCGCATACCTCAATTTGTTTGTGACCATCTATTATACCGAGCGCTCTGACCTGGCGGTTGGCGCACAAGAGTTCAATGCCAGTTTTATTGAACTAAGACCGGAAATTATCCTGCAAATTGATGGTTATAACGAAAAAGGTGACCTCTTCTGGCGTCAGACAAGCCGTTATGAGTCGGAAGTTATGTATAAGTTTGGTGATCAATACATTCTTGGTGTGCCAACTAAGCGTCTAAAAGAAGCACAAATTTTCCTGGTTCCAATGGCCAAAGGTGTTACTGACAATTTGCAAATATTAAGCGAAACAAAGTAATTTGAGATATTGGGAGAGTTGCAAATCACCTTACAGGCGTTCAGACCTCTGATCTTCTAAACCTTTTCTGCCGGCACTATATCAGCCATAGTGCCGCTCCACCTCCTGTGTATTTCATCCTAATCGTTTGCTGGCCCGCAAACTCTGCAATAAGATTGAAAACCGTTTAGCTAGAATACCCAGCCTGTTGCAGGCTGCGGCTTACAACAACATAATACCAATTTCACTTAATACCTGTTCAATTTGACGGAGCAAATATGACGCTAACTGTGTTAAAAATTTCTCATTTAGAACAACTAAATATCAAAATTTTTGCCTTGTTATCGAACATATTTTCTCGCCTCAAAATAGAACACTTAATTAAGCAAATTGGTATAAATAACGAGCAGGACGATTATGCAGAGAATTTTGGGATTATTTTTAAGCTTGTGCACGATAAGCACTCCCTCTATGGCCGAGGAATATGCACAGGGCCGTCAGATATCGGCGTTGCCGGATGTATTGTCATTCAGGGAGCGCGTTCAGCCCATCAATAATATGGTGACAGATCGCTTGGATAACTTACTTCCCGAGCTGATGCGCGAGGCGGACCTGGATATGTGGCTGGTCATCAACCGCGAATATGGCGAAGACAAGCTGTTTTATACCCTGGTGCCGCAGCCCACGTTTGCAGCGCGCCGTACCACTTTACTGGTGTTTTCAAAACAAGCGGATGGCAGCGTTGAGCGTTTTAGCGTGAGCCGTTACCCCATTGGCGAATTGTATCCGACAGTATGGGAAGGGGGCACAAAGGCACAACAGTGGCAGCGTCTGGCTGAGGTGATTGCCGAGCGTGACCCGAAACGCATTGGGATTAATGTGAGTGAAGACTGGGCACTGGCCGATGGACTCAGTGTTGGATTACACAAGCAGCTGTTGAATGTATTGCCGGGCAAATATCAGGAGCGCCTGGTGAGCGCCGAAAAACTAGTGATCCGTTGGCTGGAAACGCGCAGCCAAAAAGAACTTAATGTTTACCCGCAGGCGGTGACACTGGCGCGTCGGGTAATTACTGAAGCATTCTCCAATAAGGTGATCACACCTGGCGTGACCACCACCAAAGACGTTGAATGGTACTTACGCGAACGCTTTGAAGAATTACAGCTCAGACCCTGGTTCCAGCCGTATGTGAATATTCAACGTCAGGGCGACAAAACCAGTAAAGACGATGTGTTTATTGGTGAATACAACCGGACTATTTTACCCGGAGACATTATCCACACCGATGTGGGCATCTGTTATCTGAATCAGTGCACGGATACACAGGAAATGGGCTATGTGCTCAGGCTACATGAAACCGATGTACCAGCGGGCCTGAAACAGGCTATGGCGACAGGCAATCGCTGGCAGGATATCTTAACCAGTAACTTCAAGTCAGGGTTAACGGGCAATGAGATCCTGGCCAATACCATTAAACAAAGTAAAGCAGCAGGGATTGTCAGCAGTACTTATACCCATCCGCTCGGCTTTGTTGGTCATGCGCCTGGCCCAACCATTGGCATGTGGGACAATCAGGGGCCGACACCGGTACAGGGAGACTGGAAACTGCATCCAAACACGGTTTATGCCATTGAAGGAAACATTAAAACGCAGCTACCGGAGTGGGACAATCAGTGGATCCAAATTAAACTGGAACAAGATGCGGTATTTGATGGTAAGCACGTCTGGTATCTGGCAGGGCGTCAGACACAATGGCACGTTGTCCGATAGAACGTGAGTAAGCAAACAAAGCCCGCTGCTGCGGGCTTTGTTTTATCGGAGTGAATATGAGTGTATGTACACTTTAATAATGGCAATCAGTGGTATGTCTGGTGCGGCAATTTGGCGCCATAATGCGGCACCTTATTGCAACTATGGGCAAGGTGTATTTGTAATTCTCTAAATTTAAAGGGTATTTAAAAGTGGCGTAGGTTTTGCTTTAGTAACAAAACATTCACAAGGAGACGAATTATGATTTTAAACACTTCTATTCAGGGCGCAGTGAGCCCAGTCTCGCAGTATGCTTCCGTAAAAAATACCAACACGGTAGCTGATGTCAGTAACCAATCTACACAAGCCAGCGCCACGGCCGTGAAGCATACATGGGATTCTTTTCGGGATGATGTTGAATCAGATCCTGTATTTGCGAGAGAAATGGCAGAAGCAATCACTTTTATCCCTAACAAAATGACTGTTAACCTCAACGAGGCGCCACCACTGACTGATCCCGTTGCACATAAAAAGTGGGCCGATCAGTCCGTCGAGTTTGACCGAATTGCCGAGCAAGTCACTGAGCAACGTATTGCATTGTTCAATCGGATGAAAGGTGAGGGAGCCTCTGATGCTGATATTTATAACGAAATGATTGCGTTTAATAAAACGCTGCCAATGGACTATCAGGCAAAAGCGGGCATGTTAAGTGTTAACGAGTATGCGTGATGCTTATAGGCCTTCTTTTGAAGGCCTATAGTTTACTTCTAATTATAATTGACGATAACCTGACTACGCTGCCCGTAAGCTGCGGGTGACAGTACGCTGCCATTGCCTCGGACACCAAATGCGAAGATAAATTTCTTGTTGGCAGCCTGATCATTGAAGTTAGTGAGTCGGCCAGATTTGCTGGCACTGACATTGACACAATTATTCGTTGAGTTAAGGCAAAGGTATACCAACATGCCTGGAGGTACATATGAATAACTCCACGAGTAATGAACAGAAGTAATCTTTGAGCCAAAAGGCACGGAACCAACAACGGGCAGGTCCAGCGTGTAATAAAGGCCCGTATTTCTTAATGTTGGTCCATAACCACTACTGGCCCAGGCACCGCCATTTATAGTAATCGGGCCCTCAACATTGTTAGGTGAAATTTCTTCGGTAGACACTGAGATGGCAGGATATAGCAGATCATCAGGTTGAGTATTGGCTGCCGAAGCACTCGTCCATAAGACGGACGCAGAGACCAGGCACAATGAATAGATGTGTTTTTTTGTAAACATGTACTAACTCCTTTTGTTGTAAAGGTGTTAGTGTTTTGTTTTTTCTTTGTTATGTCAATTAAGTAATCTTCAAGTTACAAAACAGCTTCTTGAGTGAATTCTAACGCAGGTATGAGCTGTTAGAATCTCAGGATAAAAAGTGCTGAGCAGGGAAATGAGGGTCTAAATTGAAAAGCGTATACCCCCACAGCTGGGCTCGCAGCTGCAGGGGGGGTCTGTGCAAAATTAGAAGTTAAACGACACCTTACCGTACACAAAGCGACCATCTGTGCTGTAAGCAGAGAACGCTGAGTAAGGGAAGATCTGGTTAAAGTTGCTGAACCCAATGTTGCTGACGGTATCCTGAGGATACTGATCAAACAGGTTATTCGCGCCAAGGGCAACACGCCATTGCGCGTTCACCTTGTAAGCCACTTCCAGATCGGTGATCCATTTGGCTGCCAGTACTTCGTCTTTCTCTGCCGTGCTGGAAGGATCGGTTACTTCACCGTAGCGGGTGGCTTTGACCATAACCTGCCATTGTTCACGTTGCCAGTTTGCCACCAGGTTCCATTTGTTATCTGGTGTACCTGACTCAAAGCGTTCAATTTCACGACGAGCAAAGTACTGGTAGCTTTCGCCAAGCGCAGCCAGCTCGGCCGGATTGGCTTTGACATTGGTCACCTCAGTATCGTTGAGGTTCAGGGCAGCACTGAGGTTTAGGTCGCCATAGTCCGCCAAATCAAAACGATAGGTTGCAACAATGTCTACACCCTGAGTGCGCGAGTCAATCGCATTGGTAAAGTAACGTACACGTTGTACGTTAAATTCGCCTGCCTGTTGTAGGATTTGCTCAACCGCGTCGCCGCTGAGGTTTTCAGACATCACAATGCGGTCGTCAATATCAATGCGGTATGCATCCAGTGTCAGGCTGAAAGCATCTTGTGTATAAATGAAGCCGGCTGTCAGGTTAACAGACTCTTCGGCTTCCAGTGGCTTGGCACCCAGCGCCGCAGCCGCAGGGGTGTCGACCGGATACAGACCAACTTCATTCGGTACGCCGTCTTCAAATACGGTGGCAATGGACTTATATGAAGTCTGGGCCAGCGAAGGCGCGCGGAATCCTGTGCTGAGCGCACCACGCAGCGACAGCTGATCGTTCACTACATAGCGGGTTGCAAGCTTACCGGTCAGGGTTGAACCAAAATCGCTGTAATCTTCATAGCGGGCCGCCAATACCAGGTTCCAGTCGGTGGTCAGGTAAGTATCAAACTCAGCAAACAACGCGACATTATGGCGCGACTCATCCACCGCACTTTCCGGCGAGAACCCAGCCAGAACCTGTGCGCCACCTGCAGCAACCGGCTGACCGTTTGCATCTAATACAGTCTGATAAGACGCCAGTTCGCCCGCCTGAATCTCATAAGTCTCGCGGCGGTATTCACTGCCCAGCGTAACAAACACGCTGTCGTACAGTCCTAAGTCCAGCTCTGTTTTGGCTTCTGCATTGACCAGCAACTGACTGTAAACCAGGGCGCCATTGTCGAACTCAGTCGGGCTGCTAGCGCCCATAGAGGTATTCAGGCTATTCGATACGCCAAAGCCAAAGTCGTTCAGGCCATAATTAGTGCTGACATCGTACTGCCAGTCACCGGCATCCCCTTTGGCACCCACAGCAAAGCTGTAGTCGCGCACTTCGGTATCTATTTGCGGTAAAAAGCCATCCGGATAAACTTCGGAGATATTACGGCCATCCTGAGGACGACGGAAGAAACCGCCCGAGTTGCCGTCGCGGCTCGAAAAACTACCGAATGAGTACAAGTCCAAATCTGAGGCCAGTGCGTAACCTGCGTTGTAAAACAGCGCAAAGTCTTCAATGTCGGCCTTACCAAATCTGTGATTATAACGCTCTGCGGTAAACTCGCGAGGATCCAGCTTGCCGTTTTCATCACGGGCATACTGCTCGCGCTCATCGATGCCTGAGCGGTTGGTCGGTTGCTTGTTACGCAGCTCGGCAGCTACATTGATAAAGCCTTTGTCGCCAAGCTCAAAACCGATATTGCCGCTGACTGTGGTGGTGCCGCCATCATTGAGTTCGCGATCTGCGCCTTTGTCAAACGCCAGGTTGCCCTCGGCATCTTCATAGGTGCGCAGCAGTTGTGCAGAGCCGGCCATTTGCGTGTCGTACTCGCCATAAGTGACCGACAGGTTGCCACCTTCATCGGCATCGTTCAGCACAATGTTGATCACACCAGCAATGGCGTCTGAGCCGTATTGCGCCGCAGCGCCGTCACGCAATACTTCGATGCGTTTGATAGCAGCGGTCGGAATGGTGTTCAAGTCAACGGCTGTGGAGCCACGACCAACCGTGCCATTCAGGTTCAGCAGGGCACTGGCATGGCGGCGCTTACCATTGATAAGCACTAAAGTATGATCGGGCGCCAGTCCGCGCAATACTGCCGGGCGTGCGTGATCGGTGCCGTCGGCCAGCTGCGAGTTCGGAAAATTGAAGCTCGGTACCAGCGTTGTCAAAACTTGGCTGAGTTCAAGCTGACCTGAGCTGGTGATTTCATCCAGGCTGATAACATCGACCGGTACTGTGCTTTCGGCAACGCTGCGCAGGCTGCGTCGGGTACCTGTGATTTCAATCACTTCTGTGGTGTTACTGGCCTCAGGTGCCTGGCTTTCTTCTGCACTAGTGTGAAACGAAGCGGCGGCGCCCAGCACCAAGCTGATGCTGGCTGCCAGAGTACTCGGTCTTAACATGGTCATTCCTGATTGTATGTTGATTTCTGTACGGGCTTTTTTAGTCTGCCCACGAAAAGGACGGCAATACTAAAGGTGGATAATTCTATGGGAAATTCGAATTCGTTATAAATTATAACAGCTCAAGTTTTTATGTTTATTTAGTAACATTGTATTAAATGCCAGTCAAAAGATTACAAAGTATCAATCAGAGTCAGGCTTGCTGGCTTAGTCACCATGCCTTTGTTACTGTGGATCAAAATTTTATTGCTCAATCAATTGCTTTGCTACTTTGGATAAATAATTTTTGTTAGTCTATTGTTTAAGAGCAAGGTATAAAGCGCTTTTTTAAGGAGCACAAAAATGTCGACTTTAATACAGGTTGGATGGCGCGAATGGCTGTCTTTGCCTGAGCTGGGTATAGACAGGATCAAAGCTAAGGTTGATACCGGCGCCCGAACTTCTTGTCTGCATGCCTTCAAAGTAGAAGAGTTTGAAAAAGAGGGCGCATCCTGGGTCCGTTTTTGGATGCATCCCAAACAAAAAAATACCGACTACGAAGTGGTCTGCGAAGCGCCGGTGCTGGACGTGCGCACGGTAACAGACTCGGGCGGCCATCAGGAGTCTCGTTATGTGATCCAATCGACATTGCACATTGGTGCCGAGCGCTGGCCCATTGAAATCACGCTGACCAACCGGGATAACATGAAATTTAGAATGTTACTGGGGCGTACAGCAATGGAGGGGCGGATCTGTGTAGACCCCGCAGCCTCTTATTTGACTAAAAAAAGAATTGAAGCAAGGAATTAACATGAAAATCGCCATTCTATCCCGGAATAAAAATCTTTACTCGACCCGTCGTTTGATAGAAGCGGCAAAGGACCGGGGCCATGAGCCTGTGGTGCTGGATGTGTTGCGCTGCTACATGAACATTAACTCCAATGAGCCAGAAATTCATTTCAAAGGCGAAAAGGTGGTCGATGTAGACGCTGTGGTGCCGCGCATTGGTGCCTCGGTCACGTTTTATGGCTGTGCCGTGTTACGCCAGTTTGAAATGATGGGCATTTATCCGTTAAACGAATCGGTGGCCATTACCCGTTCGCGCGATAAGCTGCGCTCATTACAGCTGTTATCCCGCAAAGGCGTTGGCATGCCCATCACCGGGTTTGCCAATAAGCCCGATGATGTAAAAGACTTGCTGGAAATGGTCGGCGGTGCGCCTGTGGTGATCAAATTGCTCGAAGGCACGCAGGGCATTGGCGTGGTGCTGGCAGAAACACGCAAAGCAGCAGAAAGTGTGATTGAGGCTTTTATGGGCCTGAAAGCCAACATCATGGTGCAGGAATACATTAAAGAAGCCGGCGGCGCGGATATTCGCTGCTTTGTAATTGGGGATAAGGTGATCGCGGCCATGAAGCGGCAGGCACAGGAAGGCGAGTTTCGCTCTAACCTGCACCGCGGCGGCAGTGCCAGCCTGATCCGCATTACCCCGGAAGAGCGCAAAACCGCTGTTGCAGCGGCTAAGGCAATGGGCCTGAATGTTGCCGGTGTCGACCTGCTGCGCTCAGAGCGTGGGCCACTGGTGATGGAAGTAAACTCGTCGCCAGGCCTTGAAGGCATAGAAAAAGCGACCGGAAAGGACATTGCCGGTATGATCATTGAGTTTATGGAAAAGAATGCAGCCAGTAAGAGGACCGCAACGCGTGGCAAAGGCTAAAAAAAACCAGGTATTTACACTACTCAATACACCCATTGAGGTGGCTGAGCGCAAAACCCTGTCGCTGGAAGTGGCCAAGCTCTATACCCATTCTCCTTTAACCATTCCCATTGAAGTGGTCAATGGTGCAGAGGCGGGACCTGTGGTGATGGTTTGTGCCGCCATTCATGGCGATGAGCTTAACGGCGTAGAGATAGTGCGCCAGCTTTTAGCGAAAGTTGACCCAAAAGCGCTGCGGGGAACCCTGATAGCTGTGCCGGTAGTGAACGTATTTGGTTTTATTCATAAGTCACGCTATTTGCCTGACCGGCGAGACCTGAACCGCTGTTTTCCGGGTTCAGAGCGGGGCTCACTGGCAGCGCGTGTTGCCAATGTGTTCTTTAAACGGGTTGCCAGCAAATGTACGCATATTATTGATTTACATACGGGGGCAATTCACCGCTCAAATTTGCCCCAGATCCGGGCAAATCTGGATTGTGAAGCAACCGCAGATATTGCCAAAGCCTTTGGCACACCTGTGGTGATTGACGCAACACTGCGCAACGGTTCTTTACGCAGTGAAGCCAGTAACCTCGGGATCCCCGTTATCACCTACGAAGCGGGTGAGGCACTGCGCTTTGACCCACTGGCAATTGCGGCGGGCTTAAAGGGCGTTGAAAACGTGCTCAGACGGCTTAAGGTACTTAAAGGTCGGCGCTCGAAAAAGCTGCCAGAACCTGTGATTGCGGATTCCACCAGCTGGGTGCGTGCCCATACAGACGGTATTGTTCGCGCTATGGTGGGTCTGGGAGAGCGGGTCAATAAAGAGCAGGTGCTGGGCTATATCAGTAACCCACTGGGTGGCAATGAAGTGGCTATCCAGGCACCACGCAGTGGCATTATTATCGGTCAGCAGTCTTTACCTTTGGTCAACGAAGGCGATGCGGTGTTTCATATTGCCTACTTTGCCCATGCCAACACCATAGTGGAGCAACAGCTGGGTGAGTTCATCGACGAGCTGGATTTAGAAGAGCAGCCGGTCGACACCGAACTCAACAACTGATCCATCGCAGCGGGTCTCGGGCGCTTTCATAGCGCCGGGCCAGCTGTTTGTACTTCCTGGAGCAAGCAGGCTGCCTAGCTGGCTGTATTTTATTCATGTTTTTTCTCAAAAGTTAACACTTTCAACCTGAGTTTAAAGCCTTTCCCCAGACGCTATGTTAAACCGGAATTTCCCCTCATTCTAATGCTGCTCTATGTAGTTAAATTGGCGTAAAAATTGAGCGAAAACAGGCTTTTTTCGTTAAAAGATTACGTGCAAGGGCAAAGTAGGGTAGAATGGGTCGGTTCTATCTACACGTATTACTGCCTGACGAGGTTTATATGAGTTTGTATAATGAGTACATGGAAGAAATCCAAACCCGTAAAACGGAACTTGGATTGAGTCCAAAACCAATCGATAGCGCTGACTTGCTATCTGAAATTATTGCCCAAATCAAAGACACAGGGCATGAGCACCGTGAAGATTCACTGAACTTCTTCATCTACAACACGCTTCCGGGCACAACCAGCGCTGCTGGTGTGAAAGCACAATTCCTAAAAGAAATTATCCTGGGCGAAGAGTCTGTAGCTGAAATCACGGCTGACTTTGCATTTGAACTGCTTTCGCACATGAAAGGCGGTCCTTCTATCGCGGTACTACTTGACCTTGCGCTGGGCAACGACGAAGCCATTGCTAAGCAAGCTGCCGACGTATTGAAAACCCAGGTTTTCCTGTACGATGAAGACACGTCACGTCTGGAAGACGCATTCAAAGCGGGCAATGCCGTTGCAAAAGACATCTTAGAAAGCTACGCGAATGCGGAATTCTTTACTAAGCTGCCTGATATTGAAGAAAAAATTGAAGTTGTGACTTATATTGCCGGTGAAGGTGATATTTCAACTGACCTGCTTTCTCCGGGTAACCAGGCACACTCACGTGCCGACCGTGAACTACACGGTAAATGCATGATCACGCCTGAAGCACAGCAAGAGATTGTTGAGCTACAGAAGAAGCACCCAAATGCAAAAGTGATGCTGATTGCTGAAAAAGGCACTATGGGTGTAGGTTCTTCACGTATGTCTGGTGTGAACAACGTGGCACTTTGGGCAGGTACCCAGGCAAGCCCTTACGTGCCTTTCATCAACATTGCACCAGTTGTAGCGGGTACTAACGGTATCGCGCCTATCTTCCTGACGACTGTTGATGTAACCGGTGGTATTGGTCTTGACCTGAAAAACTGGGTGAAGAAAACCGACGAAAACGGCAAAGTGGTTACTGACGCAAATGGCGATCCGGTACTGGAAGAAGCATACTCTGTTGCGACTGGCACACTGCTGACAATCGACACCAAAGCGAAGAAACTATACAACGGCGACAAAGAGTTGGTTGACGTATCATCTTCATTCACACCACAAAAAGTGGAGTTCATGAAGGCGGGTGGTTCTTACGCGGTAGTATTCGGTAAGAAACTACAGACGTTTGCAGCACAAACGCTGGGTGTTGAAGCACCAGAAGTATATGCGCCATCTAAAGAAGTATCGCATGAAGGCCAGGGCCTGACTGCGGTTGAAAAAATCTTTAACCGTAACGCAATCGGTGTTGCGTCTGAGACGCCGCTGCACGCAGGTTCAAACGTTCGTGTTAAAGTGAACATCGTTGGTTCTCAGGATACAACGGGCCCTATGACTGCGCAGGAACTGGAAGCCATGGCTGCTTCTACGATTTCTCCGCTGGTTGACGGTGCGTATCAGTCTGGCTGTCACACTGCGTCTGTTTGGGATGCAAAAGCACAGGCAAACATTCCTAAGCTGATGGCGTTCATGAACAAGTTCGGCCTGATCACAGCACGTGATCCGAAAGGCATTTACCACTCAATGACCGACGTAATCCACAAAGTACTGAACGACATTACTGTGGACGACCGTGCAATCATCATCGGTGGTGACTCGCACACGCGTATGTCTAAAGGTGTGGCATTCGGTGCCGACTCAGGTACTGTTGCGCTGGCACTGGCGACCGGTGAATCTGCAATGCCAATTCCAGAGTCTGTGAAGGTAACCTTCAAAGGCGCAATGGCGAAGCACATGGACTTCCGTGATGTGGTACACGCTACTCAGGCACAAATGCTGAAGCAATTCGGCGGTGAAAACGTATTCCAGGGCCGTATCATCGAAGTACACATTGGTACACTGATGGCTGACCAGGCGTTCACTTTCACTGACTGGACTGCAGAGATGAAAGCGAAAGCGTCAATCTGTATCTCTAACGACGAAACGCTGATCAAGTCAATCGAGCTGGCGAAGAGCCGTATCCAGATCATGATCAACAAGGGCATGGACAACGAAGCGAAAACGCTTCAGGGTCTGATTGACCTTGCAGACAAGCGTATCGAAGGTATTAAATCTGGTAAAGAGCCAGCACTGGCACCAGATGACAACGCTAAGTACTACGCTGAAGTTGTGGTTAACCTGGACGAAATCGTTGAGCCAATGATTGCCGACCCGGATGTAAACAACGAAGACGTATCAAGACGTTACACGCACGACGTGATCCGTCCAGTGTCTTTCTACGACGGTAAGCCAGTTGATCTGGGCTTTGTTGGTTCTTGTATGGTTCACAAAGGCGACATGCAGATCATCGCACAGATGCTACGTAACCTTGAGAAGCAAAACGGTTCAATCGAGTTCAAAGCACCGCTAGTTGTTGCGCCACCAACATACAATATTGTTGATGAGCTAAAAGCAGAAGGCGACTGGGAAGTACTGGCTAAGTACGCAGGCTTTGAGTTTGACGATGAAAATCCGAAGACAGCAGCGCGTACTAAGTACGAAAACATCCTGTATCTTGAGCGCCCTGGATGTAACCTGTGTATGGGTAACCAGGAAAAAGCAGAACCGGGTGACACCGTAATCGCAACTTCTACGCGCCTGTTCCAGGGCCGTGTTGTAGCGGACTCAGCCGAGAAGAAGGGTGAATCACTACTTGGCTCTACGCCACTGGTAGTACTGGCAACTGTTCTGGGTCGTTTCCCAACGATGGACGAGTACCAGGCCGCTGTTGAAGGCATCGACCTGACTGCGTTCACCCCACTTGAAGAAGAACTGACAACTAAGTTCGGTTCAGAGCAAGCGGTACCTGTTAAAGTTCTTTAATCTTCAAAGATTAAAAGACTAAAAAAAGCGCGTTTTTACGCGCTTTTTTGTTGGGTGGAGATTGGGGGTCTGGTGGGATTGGCGATATTGGTAGCCAGTTTAGAAGCTTTCTTTGTTTTTTTAACTGCAAAGGAAAATGCTGAGTTCCGTGTGTACAGATACCAAAAAAGAGACTAGGGCATTGTTACTCTAAATGCTGTTTACCTATACAGGTGTAAATGAATCTAGTCAGTTTCCATGTCAAATTTCTCGTTTTTTCCGCGCTTGAAAGTCTCGTTTAAGTGAAAGACCGACTTAAGTTTTATAGTTTCAAAAGGTTAGTAGTTTTATATAACGAGACTCCAAGTCTCGCTATGCACAAGGCTCGGTTTCAACAGAGCCATTTTGGCTTGAGTAACTAGTACAATAGTGGTAGGTTATTGTTCTTGTTATGAATAAATTAATTTTTCTGTGGGTGGTAAGGTTTTAGGAACTGGGTTTAACCGGCATTCACACTAATACACTGTTAGCTGTACATGACGAAACTTAAGAGAACGCTATATATTTTGGAGTTTATGATTGGCTTTGCGCCATCTTTGCTCATTCTCACTTTAGGTGTGATTTTTAGTCCTGCGATTCTAATAGGTTTATTTTCAGGGCATTCGTCATCTATATTGTTTGCATTCTTAGTTACGGGTGGTTTACTAGGCTTCTGGGGAGCAATAAGTTTACTTGTATTAACTTTGCACCCTGAGCAGGAAAATACGAAACCTAAAAGGTTAAAAATATACTTAGTGCTAGGTGTTTTATCTTCGACTGTAGCAAGTTACTCTGTTGGTGGAATAAACCTGTATTTATTGCCTTTTATTATTGCTCCATTATTCGTAACACTGCATTTAGTATTTGTTCAAAGACACTATTTGGCTGGTAGTACAGCTAACAAGCAACTAAAGCGGGACTGCTAAAGCTTGGCTCAGTTTCGCTTCGCTGCACATTATAGCCAAGCATTATCAGCCCCTTAGGTGTGGGCGTTATGAGCACTGAGCAAGGAGTGTGCAAGATGGAAAGAGGTGTAATAGCGTCTCCAGGCATCATAAATAGGTTACCTAAAGGTTTTCAAATGGAACGTAGTCTTTCAATTGATGAACTACGTTATTATATTCTTTATTGGGATAAAGTTGTCATTCCCGGAAATAATCTTGTTTATATTGGTTTGCCTGAAGAAGAACAGTTAATTAAATCGGGTGCTGTTGAGCGACCTAGTGTTGGATTTACAGGTCGATTTGAAGGCGACCAAGTTACAAACGCCATTTTGTCTTGCCAAAGTGTTGTAGCACAAGAATTAGTCAAAGATAAAACTACTGACTGGGTTATTCACCAGCTAGGGGGAGAATGCCAATTCCCTAATGGATTCAATCAAAGAAGAAATATTATTCGTGTGGATCTTGCTTCTTCATTACCTGTTCCAACTGGTGATGTAAATATATATGAACTTTTAGAGTTTAAAGAAAAACGTAAAGATGAGCTTTATTCTCTTCATGCACACTTAGATGATTTATATGAGCAAGTTTTAAGTTCGGCTGATCAAGATTTAGCATCTAAAAGAGCAATTTCAGATTTAGCTAAAGCAATAGCTGATTTGGATTGTGTAACTAATGAGCGCTTTGATAAAACTGGAAAATTTGATTTATCAGCAGAACTAAATTTAAGTGGTAAAGATATTTCTGTTGGTGCAGCATCAGGAGCATTAATAGATTTTTTTGCAACAGGTATGACATTGCCAATTGCTACTATAGCAGGTGCTTTAATCTCAACAATTAAAGTGCAATCTAAAGCTACTAATACTTTTCAACCTGCAAGCAAAAATTCAAAACTTGCTTTTTTGGCAAATGCGAAAAGAGAAGTGTTGGTGTAATGTGCTCATAACAAGTGCCTAAACCAAGGGACGCAAAACAGCAGGCTTGCGCTCCTTCGTCGCTAATTTTAGCCTGCTATTTTGCGCCGGTTAGGCAAGCGTTACATGCCTCAATCAATAATGGAGTTAAATTAAATGAATATTGGTGCTGCAGGGTTAATGAAACTTGCAGAAATGATTTGTGGAGATGATCCATTCAATTTCTTTCCCTATAGAAGCTCTTCTTATCTTACTCGCTTCTTTGTTGATCTCGATTTGGATTATGTTCATGATGGTTCAACCCGCAGAGATTGGGTTCACGATGTATTAAAAGAGTTGAATGCCAAACAAGCACCTCAGCCAAACATGCCTTCTCCAGAAATGGTTAAGGTCATTGAGTATCTTTTGCATACAGATCATTTCTTGTTTAATGAAAATGTAGACCGAGAAAAGGCAGTAGAGGCTGTAACCACTTGCTTGAAAACATATGATTTAACAATTGCAACACACACCAATGGACTGGCTAAGGTTTGCCCTTCTCATGGTGAGTTCGTTTCAACATCTTTCGAAACGACACCTACAGAGAAGATAATCACATTCAAGCCAAGTGTATTTCAGGTTCCTAGTAAACCGCAAAATGACAGGTTGGTATCTGTTATGATGCCTTTTAATGCAGCTTTCTCTGGAACCTATGACGCAATAAAACAAGTTACAGATTATATGAATCTTGAATGCCTCAGAGCTGACGATATTTGGGACAACTCTACATTTATTCAGGACATATTTGATTTAATATTTTGTGCAAAGGTTGTAGTCGTAGATTTCACAAACAGAAATCCGAATGTCATGTACGAAACAGGTATAGCGCATACTTTAGGAAAAACAGTAATCCCTATCACGCAGTCCCTTGACGATATACCTTCAGATTTAGGTCATCATCGTGCTCTAAAATATCTGCCAAATGAGCAAGGCTTCAAAGATTTGAGTCGTGAGCTTTATAAAAGGCTGCAAGTTATTTATCAAACTGGCATGTAACAAGTCAATCCAGCCGACCGCCTTCGGCGGCTGATTGAGGCGTTAGGTGAATAATGATTACTCCAGAGATTTTTCTAGAATGGCCTCGTTATGCTATTGGGAGAGTTGGTCCAGGTTATTTCGGCTTTGTAGAGCGAGTCTATTGCTATGAACTCTACCACTTCTTAAGAGTGGCAATGTATGGGTATGAATGTTCACACGGCCCCATCCAAAATGTGTATCTTCATTCGGAATTTGTAAAAGTTGCCATTAGTGATGAGGAGGCAAGAAGGTTCGGGGTTTATCCATTAGGAAATCGTCGCTCTCCAGATTTTATACTCCATGAACCAAATACTACTGACCATCAGATTGCGGCTATGGAAGTTAAGACCAATCCAGATTTGAGTTATGCAGATTTTGTAGCTGATATTGAAAAGCTATCCGAACTAAGGAGTAGCTATAGGTATGGTTTAGTTATATTTCATTGTATTAATGTCGATCTAGGTCGCATACTGCAGCACATCACAAGATCTCAAGACGAATGGATAGTCCTAGACCCTGAAGTTTTGATTATTGCCAAGCCTGATAGCCATTTACCAATTCAGGAAGTATATCTTGGTGAATTACTGTAAATCACCTAACAAGCGCAGCCACTGGGACAAAGTTTCCGCAGCGCTTCAACTGCTGCGGGCGTTAGGCAACCATCAATGTCTGAATACTCCGTACTAATCCTGTATCATATGCTTAATTGGTGATATGAGGTACTTAAATGAAATTAATTGAAGATAGTGATATTATACAGCAGCTTAGTGAGCATCTTAACTCGCTTTTGTCAGTTGCAGATTTTGATCGAAAGAACGATGAATCAGCAAGTCCATCATTTAACTTTAAATCCGATGATCCGTTTTTCTTACCTATCGATGAGCCACTTAAAGAAATTATTTACCGATCTAGTTATAAACAGTTGGTATGTGAGTTAATAAAAAGAATACAAATTCCAGAGTCTTGTGTTGATATATTTAGATCTGAATTTGATGACGAGCTAGTTATGATTTTTTTAGTTTCTCTTAAATATTTAACACAGGGCGTAACTGTTGAAGAGCATGAAAAAGGTTATATAGTTCATTGCCCAATTATGATTTCAGATCTAATTATGCCAGTGTTGAGTAGACTTCATTCTGAAGTTACGTATACGTTTGGTGAGTTTTCTAGCTATATTGAAGCTGTAGGTGGAAATTCAAGCTCACTGTTCCTTAATGCCAAAGGGTATAATGCTGTTTCTCAATTCGTACAAATGTTTGTGGCGGATGAGTTAGGAATGCCAGATCGACCTGTATACCAAAATGCGGTGTTGCTATGAAAATAAACAAAATATCTAAGAGTCATAAATGGAACAGATATCCTGCATTTTATAATCTAAATGTAATGTATAATGAAGTACACTCTACCTGTGATGTTTTGTCTGTAAACAGAGAGTTAGGTGAAGATTATTTTATTGATTCATATTATGGTCGTGTTTACGACGCCTCTTACTATAGCAGTGTGGCAATATATGGTAAAAGTGAAAATATGAATTATTATGTCAACTCTATTGATCTAGATATAGTTGATGAGTTTAGGGTTCCATTTCGAAAGGTGCCAGTATTTTCGGTTTCCAATATTGATCAGGTACACTCTGTCATTGAAAAAGTTAGGCTCGAAAATGAAGGTTATGAAATTTTATTAAGAGGTCAGAATAAGCCATATTTTATTGATAGAGAGCCAGAAGAACAGGAATTATTCTACGGTGAATGTGGCATAAAAGAGCCATCTTTTATGCCTAGTCATTTAAGACACAATTTCGATGAAGTATTTTTGGAGTCTATGTGGCATAGCCAAGTGTCAATGCTGTTTAATGACATGGGTTATCAGTATCAAAGTGAGTTGTCACAACAAGAGCTGCAACTTTACATCAAAGATACGAACTATATTAGACATACTCATTTAGTTACACCTTTTTCTTTAGGTATTGCTCAACATTATGGGATGCCTAGTGTTGGGTTAGACTTGACCGATAACCTTGTAGTTGCCAACTGGTTTGCGTCTAATCATATGAATATAGGAGATGACGGTTTAACAACTACCACTAAAGTAGATTCATCATCTCATATCACATCGATGATTTATATTTTCCGTTGTCCTAAAAATACAGTTTTCGACTATAAAGTAGCAAAACCAAAAGTTTTCCCAAATAGCAGACCGGATGCTCAAAACGCTTGGTTTGGACATGTAGGTTGGGGTGAAGCTACTAATCAATTAGGTGGTTATCTGGTTTGCGCTTTTAAACTGACAGAATCCTATTTAGATAACTTACCTGAAGGTCTTGAAAAGGTGTTGTTCCCTAAAGTGGAAGATGACCCTATTCTGCAATTTTTTATGCGGAAGAAAAATAGCCCTCATTATGAAGGGGATGCAAAAAAAGCATTAAAAAGCATCTACCATTTGTAAGTGTTGTCTAAAGAACATAGGGGTCAGGTCTTGCATTGTGCACTTGATCATTGAACATACTCTTCCGCTCTTGATGACTCAAATGACAATATTTTTGACCCATTTTGCACCTCCAACATAGCTAACTTAAACTATAGTGGTGCACTTCAATTTAGAACATAGCGAGGGGAACATCGGGGTCAGGTCTTGCATTGTAGGGGGAACATCGGGGTCAGGTCTTGCATTGTGCACTTGATCATTGAACTTACTAGTCACATGCTGTCTCTTTAATAATTGCAGAGACAAGCAGTGAGCTTCTTGAAAATACCCAACCAGAAAAATAAGATGACAGTGTCAAGTTAGATGCCCTCAAAACCTAACTGTAAGCGTCGCCTAAACCCCACCTAGCTACTGAATACGCTCGACTTATAAAGTACAGCTCTGATCTCAATTCGGAGCTGAACATGCCTAAACACAAAATCGCGGAGCAATGGCTGCAACTTATTTTTTTGTTGGGTGGAAATAAGTTTGTTGGCTGGTTTGGACGCTAGTACCGAAGCTTTCTTTGTTATTATAAATGAATGGCGGGTGCTGATTTTGACGTATACAGACTCCAAGAATTGTGGAGTGGGGCATATCATCTTTAAGTACAGTTTGCTTGAATAGGTACAGGTAAAAGTGGTTTCCTATCAAGTCAAAACTCTCGTTATCTCTGAACTTTTAAGTCTCGTTTATGTCGCTTATTTTTTAAAGTCTCTCAATTTCAACAGGCTAGTAGTTTTACATAACGAGACCCCAAGTCTCGCTATGAACAAGACTCGGTTTTAACAGAGCAATTTTGGCTTGAGCTACAAGGGTGATGGTGCTAGGTTATTGTTTTTATTGTTAATAAGTGTTTTTGGTGGTCGGTTGGTTGGGCTTTGCGAGTGGAGCTTAACCGGTATTCACGCTAATAAACTGTTATATGTACTTTATCATTTTCTTATCGCCGTCAGTAAAAATCAGTTAAACGTCATAAGGACGTCAGGTATTTTGTATTCTAATTCTATACATTTAAACCCTTGTTGATTTATAGCAAGAACCAGCCAAGCAACTTTGAAATTTACAAGTGAGTGAATTTATATGAAAAATATTTTAGTTTTTTTGCTTTTGTTGCCTTTCTTCAATGTTGGAGCAAGTGAGCACAAATCATACTCTATGCCCGGGACGCAAGTTATTCCGATTAAAGATACTATATCGAATAAACAATACGAGCTACTCATCAAACTACCTGATGATTACGCGAAAAATAAGGATAAAAATTACCCTGCCGTTTACTTTACAGATGCCGTCGAGCACATCGCATTATTATCATCTGCCTCATATATGATTATGAAAGATGTAATTTTAATAGGTATCTCCTGGCAGAAGGATATTCCAGAGGATTTAAAGCAACAATATGGGGTTCATGTCAGCCGTTATATGGATTACACATTTAAGAAGACCATTAACCCAAGACATCCAAAAATAAAATTTGGCCAAGCTGATAGTCACCTGGCTTTTATTCGCAAAGATGTTTTTGAGTTTGTAGAAAGCAATTACCGAACCGAACCGAACAATCGAACCTATTTCGGTTTTTCCGCGGGTGGAACATTTGGTGTTTACGCACTAATGGTACAACCCGACACATTTAAAAATTACATTCTTGGTAGTGCATTGGACGAGGAAGTTCCTACACTCTTTGCTCAAGAACACCCCGCTTTAAAAAATACACAGTCTGCGATTAATGTCTTTACTTCTTATGGTGAATTAGAGAAAGAGCTAGGGCCATATGTCGAAGATTTTGTTAGCAAACTAAGAAATAAAAAATATAAGGGGTTAGCTTCAATAACGAACATTGTTGTTGAGTCCTATGGACATAGCGATTCGTCCCCTCTGGTGGCGGCACACAGTTTGAAATGGTTAAAAAGCTTGCAGTCAAAGTCAAAAGGTGATGAGTGATAGTTGGCTATTTGCTCCTTCGCTGAATATAATAAGCAATTCAACCGGACTAAAAACGGTGGGCTGTTCGTTTTGTTCCATTTTAGCCCACAATTTTTAGCCCAATAATTGGGCGTTGATATGACTCCCCACGTCAAGTAAAAATATGCAGATCCCTGCTCATAGATTCAGAGCCATCATTAGTTTTACTCGTTAAGCGAGTTAATGCCCTAGATGAAGCAAGTAAATTCGTCGGTTATCATGCTGATATTCTTGGTTTATTAGCCTAGAAGGTTAACATCGCCTGCCTTACTTGTTCCGTTGTGACACCTGTCTTCAATCTGGGCTCGTGGTTCAACGATACGTCAATATCGCTGCCATCCTAACGCCCATTGCAGAATGATGGTCCCTTGGGTGAGTTGATCAGCTGAAACATTAGTTGTATGGAGTTTTTTGGCACGGCCAGGCTCCGCCAGAACAACAGTCATCATTTGAAGATGGGGTAATGGCAATTCTACCCCAATAAGCGCTCACAATTAGTTAGGTTAGGGCGTCGCCTTTTTTGCAGGTGCTCACAGTATTTGGTCATGGCTTTTTGCCTGCCGACTGCACCGTGGAAGACTTTGGTAAATCGCGTGGTGAGTTTGAGCCAGTTTTCGGGCTCTATTTGCAATCTGGCGAGAATAGGCAGGGTATCGCTGATGTGGCCTCGCTTGTCTGCACGGATAGATCGACCTGTTAGTTCAATTAGCTCAATGTAGTATTTGAGTTCAAAGGGCAGCCCTTTGGGCATGTTTTGCCTTGGGTTGCCAGCAAAGCGCAGAAGGTTCTTTGGTTGTTTGCCATGCTTGGCGTGTTCAATGCGTTTTTTGATACTGGTATGGTCAGAGGTTTCAGGTGTGCTGGCCATTTTGGCCCGGATAGGGTTGAGGTCAACGTAGGCCATACAGGCGGCAAGCGCCGCTTCATCAAGTAGCGCCTGGGATTTAAACCTGCCCTCCCAGAACCGGCCTTTACAGTCATCTTCTTTATTTGCACGGCGCGCAATGTCTTCATTCAGTACACGCATAAACCAGCTGATGCTCGCCAGTCTTTCCCGGTATTTGTCGATAATATCGCCAAGCACAATACGCTCGGACAGATTAAGCTCGTTACCTTCAATGAACTTGTGTGTTAGCCAGTTTCCCTTAAATAGCTTATGCCAGCGGATAACGATAGCCTTGTCAGACAATCGGTTGGCTTTTTTGTCATCAACATACAAAACGATGTGAGTGTGATTGCTCATTACAGCGTAAGCGCAGATATCAATGCAGAAAATGGTGGCCAGCAGGAGCAGTTTATCTTCAACCC
>NZ_JAKRFZ010000009.1 GCF_022347765.1 Pseudoalteromonas sp. OOF1S-7
CACCACCGTATACTTTTGCAAGTACGTTAGTGATTGCTGCAGTTAGGGTAGTTTTACCGTGGTCAACGTGGCCGATAGTACCAACGTTAACGTGCGGTTTCGAACGTTCAAACTTTTCTTTTGCCATGACGGAACCTATAAGTTTTGTGTATCTAGATTACATATAAAAATAATCCACACGCCACAACGGCGGCAGATTAGAATTATTCTGTACAATTATAAATGTTTTTATGACAAATCAAAGGAAGTATTTAGGAAGATCCGAAGACTGGTGCTGATAGGCAGATTTGAACTGCCGACCTCACCCTTACCAAGGGTGCGCTCTACCAACTGAGCTATATCAGCACACCAGAAAACTGGAGCGGGCAGCGGGAATCGAACCCGCATCATCAGCTTGGAAGGCTGAGGTAATAGCCATTATACGATGCCCGCTTTAGGAACCTGTTCTTAACTACCTCTAACCGTCAAGAATAAAGTGGTGGAGGGGGCTGGATTCGAACCAGCGAAGGCAGTGCCGTCAGATTTACAGTCTGATCCCTTTGGCCGCTCGGGAACCCCTCCACGTCAAAAAATTCTTGTCTAAAGCGTTGCTGTTTAAAAACTGGTGCCGACTATCCGAGTCGAACGGATGACCTACTGATTACAAGTCAGTTGCTCTACCAACTGAGCTAAGTCGGCACTGCTTTAGTACGGGGCGAGATATTAGAGGAATGACCGGGACTATGCAACACCCAAATTAAAAAAAATCACAGATAATTGTTTAAATGGTCACATTTACAGCAAAAACCTGTATTGCAGGCAAATTATTATGCAAACTGCTGATATTTACGCCAGTACATCAGGCCTTGTAGCACCAAAATATCGTTATATGTACTGGGACGGGCCAAGTGTTGTTGCATTAATTCGCCATACCCACCTGCACAAACAATCACGGGAATGTCATCAGACTGGCTCAAATAATACTCCAGTGCCCCCAGAGTTGCGGCCAGAGCACCATTTTTGACCGCGTTGGGTGTGTTAGTACCCAGCTCCGGCAAAAAGGGGCTGGTATCATCACTGAAGACTTTCTGGGTGTTGCTCACCAGACTGCCGATCATCAGGTCCAGTCCCGGCAAGATCCAACCGCCCAGGTGTTGGCCTGCTTTATTCAGCACATCAATTTTACTGGCGGTGCCACAATCGAGTATCACGCAGCTTTGCTGTGGATAAAGATGATAACAGGCCACCACCGTCAGCCAGCGATCGACTCCTAGGTTCTCAAATTGCGGATAAGCGCAAGTTAGCCCACCCAATGTTGCACTGGTCTTCGCCTGATAATGTGGAATCGCCAGTTGCTGCGCACGTGCAATTAGCGGCGCCACCAGCTCTTCCTTACCCACCTGCGCAATCAGCACTTCTTCTATCTCTGACCAGGGAATATCTGCCTCAGTCACTAAGGTGATAACGTCCCCTGCCAGCGTTGCCGTTTTCAGTGCCGTGTTACCCACATCTACGAGCAGTTTCATGATGCTTCCTTACGTACTGAGATTTCACCACCATAATAAGTTTTGAGCTCACCATCCTGACGCAGCACTAGCCCACCTTGTGAGTCTATGCCCTCGCAAATGCCCCGCCACTGTTTTTGCCCTGTGGTCAGCGTCACGGCCTGCTGACGATGCACATTCAGTGCATTCCACTGCTCTGTCATCACACTTAACCCATGCCGCTGATAAATCTCTAAGCGCTTTTGCAGACATAAAGTCAGCACGGCTACCAGCTGATTTTTATTTACCGCATTAACGTGCTGGCTCAGATCCGTCCAGGCCTGATCAATTTGCCCTGCAGCACTATCTGGCATCGCCACATTCAGGCCGATGCCAATCACCAGATGGCAGGGGCCTTCAACCTGGCCGTCCAGCTCAACTAAAATGCCCGCCAGCTTTCGTTCATTCAGATACACATCGTTTGGCCACTTAAGTTGCACATCCAAATCAAACAAGGCTTTAAGCGCATCATGCACCGCCAGCCCGACGGCAATCGACAACCCCATGGCAGCCTGCATGCCTTCATCCAGCTGCCAGTAACAGCTGTAATATAAGTTGGCACCAAACGGAGACTGCCACTGACGACCACGCCGGCCTCGCCCAGCCTGCTGCATTTCTGCAACCAGCACTTGTCCCTTGGGAATATACTGGTGGGCCTGAATGCGACGCATCAGCTCGCTATTGGTCGAATCAATAATAGAATGCACTTCTATCTGACACGGCGTGTCACTGAGCTGCGCCCAGCTCTGACGGATCTCGTTTTCTGCTAATAAAGGCAGGCTGTTATTAAGGCGATAGCCCTTGCCCGTTACCTTAAAAATATCGATGCCCATTTGCTGTAAAGACTTAATGTGCTTAGACACCGCCGCCCGGCTGATCCCCAACTGTTCGCCCAGTGCCTGTCCGGAGACAAATTCACCGCACTTCAGGGCATGTAAAATGGCCAGCTTGTTGCCATCGGGTGCTTTAACCATAGTGCGCTTCCTGTATTGTAATTTCACCCTGCGGGCCTATCAGCCTGACCTCATGCTCCAGCACTATGTCAAACTGGGTAAGTATGGTGTGCTGAATATGGCTGATCACCGCCTTAAGGTCCTCACCTCTGCTGTTGCCTTCATTGACCAGCACCAGGGCCTGGCGCTCATACACTCTGATCCCACCCTGCTGATAGCCTTTAAGCCCGGCGCGTTCAATGAGCCAGCCCGCGGCCAGCTTGCAATGCTGCGCATCGACCGGGTAACTGGGCATGTCGGGATAACGACTGGCCAAGGCGTCGGCTTGCGCTTTGTCGACCACCGGATTTTTAAAAAAGCTTCCGGCATTTGCCAGCACCTGAGGGTCGGGCAGTTTACTGCGTCGGGTTGCCATCACGTGTTCAGCGACCGCCTGAGGGGTCACCGTATCGCAGCACAATGCTTTTAAGGGGCCATAGCTCAGCACAGGTTGCCACTGTTTGGGTAGATGCAGAGTCACTTCGGTAATAATAAAGCGATCTTTCAGCACATGTTTAAAGACAGAGTCGCGATAGCCAAGCTCACAGGCCGCTTTATCTAAGGTTTGCATGGTGCGGCTGGCAATATCAAAGCCCTGCACCTGATACAACACATCGGCCAGCTCCACGCCATAAGCGCCGATATTCTGGATCGGGGCTGCACCCAGGGTGCCCGGGATCAAGACTAAGTTCTCGAGCCCGCCAATCCCTTGTGCCAGCAGATGCATCACCAGTGCATGCCAGGATTCACCGGCTGCTGCGCGCACAACGTAGTGACTGGCTTGCTCTTCGATTGCCACGCCACGATTGGCCATTTGGATCACTGTGCCCGCATAATCGCTCAGGAACACACTGTTACTGCCTTCACCCAGAATATAAAACGGCGTACTAAAATCATGGTCGTAAAGCTGCGCCGGATCCGTTATACGCAGCAAAGTGCGGCATGACGCCGGTAGCGAGAATGTGTGTAATGACTGCAAAGAATGCACACCCGAACCCTGTAACAAATGCAAAATTGCCGCTAGTGTAGCCTATCCTTGGCTTTGGCGCATCAAGGTGTCATTTTGGCACTTAAGTGGTATAACAACGGCTCTACTCACATCATGAGCAAGGATAATAATGAAACTTTCTGCCCTAACCTTTGGTCTTGCCTTGGCAGGCCTGTCACATACCGCGCTGAGTGCTCAGGCGGTGGACGAACATACCTATGCCAACCTCAACGACGTGATCAGTACGCACCTTCACCTGGATCTGGATGTCGACTTTGCAGACAAACAGCTGGAAGGTTTTGTGGAACACACGCTGGCATGGCGAAACACACAAGCCAGAACCCTGGTGCTGGATACCCGAGACCTTGAAATAGACAAGGTGATGTATCAGGGCAGCAACGGCAAATGGTACCCAGCCTCTTTCACCCTTGCTAAACGCGATGATGTGAAAGGCGCCAAACTGACAATCCGCTTTAAACAACAAGCGAAAAAAGCCCGTATTTACTACAACAGCTTGCCACAGGCATCCGGCCTGCAATGGCTGACACCAGAGCAAACCGCCAGTAAGTCGCATCCATTTATGTACAGCCAGTCTCAGGCTATCCATGCCCGCAGCTGGATCCCCGTCCAGGATACTCCAGCGATGCGTGTTACCTATTCCGCCCGTGTTAATACACCCAAAGATGTGCGTGCAGTCATGAGTGCCGACAACAGTGGCGCGTTAATCAAAGATGGCGACTATTGGTTTGATATGCCGCAGGCCATCCCGCCTTATCTTATCGCCATCGGTGCTGGTAACCTCGAATATAAAAAGATGTCGCACCAAACCGCCATCTTTGCTGAGCCACAGATATTAGATGCCTCTGTTGCTGAGTTTAATGATACCCAGGCAATGATAGATAAGACCAATGCTATGTACGGCGAATATGCCTGGGGACGCTATGACTTACTGATGCTGCCGCCGAGCTTTCCGTTTGGTGGCATGGAAAACCCACGCTTATCCTTTATCACCCCAACCGTCGTTGCGGGTGACAAAAGCCTGGTTAACCTGATAGCCCACGAGCTGGCACATTCCTGGTCGGGCAACCTGGTCACCAATGCCACCTGGGAAGACCTGTGGCTGAATGAGGGTTTTACCTCTTATGTCGAAAACCGCATTATGGAAGAAGTGTTTGGTCGTGAGCGCGCGGTCATGGAGCAAGCATTGGATTCCGCCAGATTGCGGACCGTTGTTGAGGAGTTGCCGGCACCGGATACGCGCCTGAATCTGCGCCTCAATGGCCGCGATCCGGACGATGCATTCAGCACGGTTCCTTACACTAAAGGTCAGCTGTTCCTGATCTACCTGGAAGAAAAGTTTGGCCGTAAAGTGTTTGACGCCTTTGTGAAAGGCTACTTTGACGCCTACGCGTTTAAATCACTGACCACCGCCGAGTTTGTTCAATATATAGAGCAACACCTCATCAACAAACACCCTGGCATAGTCAGCATGGACAAAGTCAATGAGTGGATCCACCAACCGGGATTACCGGCCGATGCACCGAACCCGACCTCAGATGCATTTGACAAAGTAGATGCCGCGACAAAGGCCTGGTTAGCAGGAAACAGCACGCTTAATGCCATTCCCACCACCAGCTGGACGGTGCACGAGTGGCTGCACTTTATTAATAACCTGCCGCGCGACCTGGCACAGGATAAAATGGCAGCGCTCGATCAGGCGTTTGGGCTGACCAACTCAACCAATGCCGAGCTGGCCTTTGCCTGGTTTATGCTGGCCGTTGGCAATGGCTATGACGCCATTTACCCGGCCCTCGACAAGCACCTCAGTGGCATTGGCCGCCGTAAGCTCATCGTGCGCTTGTACAAGTCACTGGTTGCCAATGGCAAACGCGACTGGGCTTATGAAGTCTACCAAAAAGCCCGTCCGGGTTATCACCCGTTAGCACAAGGCACTATTGATGCTATCTTTGCTAACTAATTGATACCGACAACAGTACAGCCTCACTGCGGCTGTACTTTTTCTAAAAACGCCGCGCGCTGAGCCGGGCTCGCTTGCTGCCACCAGAACTCCAGCATTGCCGCTGCGTCAGGCTTGCCTGCCTGAGGCGCAACAGCAGACTCCACGGGTACAGCTGATTTGCCAGCCTGAGGTGCCACAGGCGGCTCGACGGGTAAAGAGTCAGCATAGTCTGGCTTAGTCACAGGAGTTTTAGGCATTTCCACCGCTTCTGGTACAGAGCGGATCCGCAACTGTTGGGTCAGTGTTTTGACTGGCGTGCGTGTCCCGTCTGGCGCCTTGAGCCACAGCTGTGGCTGCTTTGCAAATTGCCTGGCCGCTTTGAGTGTATCGGCCCGTTCAAACTCAACATGGTAATCCCCCCGCTCTGCCACTTCAATGGTGACCCAGAACGGTTTTGACTCAATCACTTCATGATCGTCGTACCCTACCTCGTACAAGTCTGTGTATTTAACGCGCAGCTGATGCCTGCCTGCTGCCAGTGACAGATCCCGCACTTTATTAAAAAACGAGTGCTCTATTTCCTGCTGCCCTACCTGTAACGGCAGTAGCTCTTCGGGGAAAAACAATTGTGCCGCCACAACTTGCCCACTGAGCAAACTGACCAGCAGAAAGTAAAAAATGCGTGTTTTCTTCATAATTCCTCTTTATTTTGTTGTTAATGTGGCTGACACTTAGCTTTGAACCTAAAATAGCCACAGAGTATTCAAGCGCTCCGTTCAGGCCTTACCCCTGCACAGAGTGCGGTTGTCAGATGACTAAACTCTGAACAACAGTTTTCGCTTGTATCTTACTCTCTGCACGCTATGCTGATCAGCTAAACTATCGTCTACAAGGAAAAATAATGAGCCAAGAAACAATTTTTACCAAGATAATTAATCGGGAAATTCCCGCCGATATCCTGTATGAAGATGATCTGGCCCTGGCATTTAAGGACATCAATCCGCAAGCCCCTTTTCACGTGCTGGTGATCCCAAAAACCCCGATTGCCACCATGAATGACATTAATGAAGAAAATGCACACCTGGTTGGGCATTTGTATCTCGTAGCAGCTAAACTTGCTAAAGAGCATGGTTTTGCTGACAACGGCTATCGCGCAGTTATGAACTGTAATAACGATGGCGGCCAGACCGTCTACCATATTCATTTACATGTGCTCGCCGGCAAAGAAATGGGCTGGCCACCGTACCAGGATAGGAAGAAAGTACTAAGCTAAATTATTCTTTGTTAAAGAATGTAATTTACTAACATATTAGCAAAATAAAAATTAAAATCATATTAATCAAAGCCTTACATAACAACCTAAGGCTTTAATTCAACAACAAGATCAGAAATGCCACAATATATAGCAGAACAATCTATTTATTGATGTGATTTCTAATACAAAAGGCCTGAGTCACGTGATAGCATTGCGTAATCAGACAGAATGAGAGTGTTTTCCACATGAGCAGTACTGCATTTTTATTGCTAGACAAAGAACCTATTAACACCATAGGCGTCAATGTATTACAACCTTTACTGAAAACTCAGGGGTTGGACGTAATCACTGGGACCGATATTTCAGAAGTACCAGAGAACACTCGTTTGCTCTTCATCGAAACAGCCGCCAGCGATGCCTGGGGTCAGTTAAAAGAACAGCTCGTCAACCTGAAAGTCAGCTGTGACATTGTTCTGTTTAACCTCGATGAAAACCCCGAGCTGGCTAACCGCGCCTTGCTCAGCGGTATCCGCGGCGTCTTCTACACCACAGACAATGCGGATGTGCTGATGAAGGGGATCCGTCTGTTGATGGAAGATCAGCTCTGGTACCGACGTGAGATTATGTGCAATGCACTGAACCGCATGTTGCAGTTCAATAAAGACGCATTACATAAACTGACTGAAGGTGATATTGAGCCGGTGAAACTCACCAAACGTGAAAAGGCCATTATTACTCTGATGAGTAAAGGGTCGAAGAACAAAGAGATTGCCGAAGATCTGAACATCAGCCCACATACGGTGAAAACGCACCTTTACAGTGCATTCAGAAAAACAAAATGCCGTAACCGGATTGAATTATTGTCATGGGCGCAACAAAATATCCCCGACGAGATCCGCTAGCTAACTTCTCAATGACAACAGTGCCGGGTCATTCACGGCACTGTTTACTGCTTTGCACCACTTTACTGATCCCATACTTCCTTTTATGCTAGCAAAGTCTATTTTTTGCTAGGGTACACCATGCTGGATCCCAAAACTTTGTATGTCACCAGCGTCGTTATGACGGCGATGATGACCCTGCTTAATTATCTGACATGGCGGGCCAATAAAGACACCCCAGGCACGGTATTGTACATTTTTTACCCTCTGGTGTTATTTACCGGCATTATTGGATTTGCGCTGCACAGTCACTTCCAGCAGTGGCAGAGCATAGGAGTCGCTAACGGCCTGCTGTTTGCGGCATCCATGCTCCATTGTTGGGCAATTAGCCAGTTTCTAGGCGTCCGGGACAGAGCTTTCAGGCTCTATCTGATTGTCACAGGTGTATTGTTTTGTGCACTGGTCTATTTCAGTGCCATCCACCCCGGTCTCAGGCAGCGTATTTTGATCTCCGATCTCCAGCATATCGCCGAAGCACTGCTGCTGCTGTATTATTTTATCCGCTATGCTCACCCTTTGTACCCTAATGGCAGCATCGTTTATCTCATTGTGCTGAGCTTTATTCTGTGTGTATTTACCGGTCGTACCTTATTAATGGGTGAAATCCATCACGGTAATCTGCTCGACAGCCCCTGGTTCACCATCACACTGTTTTTCAATGGTGTGCTGGCGCCCATTTTTTACGCCACCGGCATGGCCATTTTATGTAACGAGCGGCGTGAACATAACCTCAATCGCCTGACAGAAAAAGCGCAACAGGATCTGGAGATCCGCGGTTTGTTTCTCTCCACCGTCAGCCATGAGATCCGCACCCCGCTCAACGGCATACTGGGCAGTGCACAACTGGTGCTTAACCGTATTGGGGATCAGGCCAGTAAAGCCTACTGTGAAGCCATTATTAATTCGGCCGAGTCCCTCAATTTGCTTATCGACAAAGTACTCGACTATGCCAGCCTGGAACAGAGTGATGAGGTGCTGGCCGCCGAAGACATTGAATTTAAGAGCTGGCTGAATAACCTTTGTCTGCTCATGACACCAATGGCAGAGCAGCGTGGACTCACTTTTACCCTGGTGTACGACATGCCCGAGCAGATTTGCTACTACTGCGACCAGCAAAAGCTGCGTCAGATCCTGCTAAACCTGGTGGGCAATGCCATCAAGTTTACCGATCAGGGCGAGGTAAAAATCTGCGTGACACTGATCAAAGAAGGAAATATGGAACACCGGGTGCGTTTTAGCGTGATTGACACCGGCCCCGGTATTGAAGAAGAAGACATAGAAAAACTCACCGAGCCTTATGTCCAAAGCAGTGCCGGTAAAACCAAAGGCGGCACCGGTCTGGGCCTGGCTATCACAGCACGTCTGCTGGATAAAATGGGCAGCCAGCTGGAAATCATCAGCGAACTGGATAAAGGCAGCTCCTTCAGTTTTGATTTAACCTTGACCGTCGGAGAACTCAGCCTGGTTGAAAAGCGCCATCATAATGTGGATTATGCCACCGGCCTGGACGTTTTGTTGGTTGAAGATCTCGACCTCAATCGTAAGATTGCCATTGAATTTATGGCTATTGATGAGCACAGGATCAAATTAGCCAACGACGGTCAAAGTGCCATTGAGCAGCTCACTGAGCATGCCTTCGATGTGGTGCTGCTGGATATGAATCTGCCAGACTTAACCGGCCAGGAAGTACTGAAGCGACTCAAAAACATAGAACACAAGAATCGACGCACGCCGTTTTTGGCCTTTACGGCCAGCCTCAGTCCGGAAGAAATTAAGGAGTATCTGGCGTTGGGGATCCGCGATGTCGTGGGTAAACCAATTAAACAAGATAAGCTGCGTCAGGCCATCAGTAACTCACAAAAAGCGCAAACACCGGACATCAGCGTTGAACTCAGTGACACCCTGTATGATGAAAGCGCGGTCACATCACTGAGCGGTTTTAGCGAAGATGAAGTCTCATCCATCTACAACGAATTTGTTTTATCTGCGCGAACTAAATTGCGTCACATTCAGCAATTACTGGATGAGGACACTCAGCAGTGCATCAAGCTCCTGCACCGCCAGGCCAGCACGGCATTGCAGCTTGGTTTTAATCGTTATGGCCTGACCCTGAAGAAAATTGAACGCCGGCTGCTGGACAAGAAACGCTGTGACGAGGAGCTGGCCGATGCCATGATCTTGTGGCAACAGAGCCTGGAAGCCTATTTACAGTATGTGCGCCACCAGACCATCGGCTGAAACAATGCACTGCAAAGCAAACGCACAAAGCGGTACTTTTATCGCCACAAAGTCGACTTTACGGGAAAATTTGTTCATCCTAGCTGACACAGGGTACCTGACTACCCAGATAACAAGAAATCTGAAGGAAATTTCATTATGACACTACTTAAATCACCGCTGGCCATTGCCATCGGTGCCGCCATGATTGGCCTCAGCACGCCCAGCGTGGCAGCCACCACAGATAAAGCTGAAGCTGCCAGTACTAAAGAGTGGAACGTGCTGAACCCGCCGGGTGACAAGCAAACCATTACCATAGACACCAATGAGACCACCTGGAGTAACCTGGATGTCAGCCCTGATGGCAAATCCATTATCTTCGATATGCTGGGCGACATTTACGTCATGCCAATGAGCGGTGGCAAAGCCACGGCGATCACCAGTGACAGAGCCTGGAACTTCCAGCCTAAGTTCTCCCCGGATGGCACTAAAATCGCTTTCATTTCAGACCGTGAAGGCGCTGAAAACCTATGGGTGATGGACATTGATGGCAGCAACATGCGCCAGGTGTCAGATGAGTCTCACAACCTGCTGCACAACCCAGCCTGGTCACCAGATGGCCAGTACATCGCAGTAAAGCAAGGTCAGGTAACCGGTCGAACAATTCCGGGTGGTTCAATCCGTATGTACCACATTTCAGGTGGTAAAGGCGTGGTTGTCAGAGATCGTTTGCACGGTGCAAAATCACAGAAGAACATCGCCGAGCCCGCCTTTTCTACCGATGGTAAGAAGCTCTACTACTCAGTGGATGCCACCCCTGGCGTAACCTGGGAATACAACAAAAATGCACTGGGCTCCGTATTTGAGATCCGCTCCTGGGATCTGGCTACCGGTGATGAAGAAACTGTGATCCGAGGCTCCGGCGGCGCAATTCGCCCGACCCCAAGCCCGGACGGTAAATCACTGGCATTCGTAAAGCGCATTGAAAATGGTCAGGTCATGCAAAGTGCCTTGTACATCAAAGATCTGAAGTCTGGCATCGAAACCGAGATCTTTGCCGGTCTGGACCGTGACCTGCAAGAAGCCAATGGCGCACAGGGTAACACCCCGGCATTCGCTTACACGCCGGATGGCAAAGCACTGGTTTTCTGGGCCGGTGGTGTCTTCCACAAAGTGGATATCGCCAGCAAACAGGCGAAGGTGATCCCAACCCGCGTGGTGGCTGAAAAAGAAATTACCCCGGCACTGAAATTTGCCGTGGATGTAGCACCGGACACCTTCAAGGTCAAACTGGCGCGTTGGTCGCAGATCTCTCCGGACGGTAAAACTGCCCTGTTCCAGGCGCTGGGCCATTTGTACACCAAAGACATTGCCTCCGGTAAAGTGCGCCGTGTAACAACACAAAACGACCACTTTGAGTTCTACCCAAGCTTCTCACGCGATGGCAAGTACATCGTATACACCAGCTGGGACGACCAGGACTTAGGCGCCGTGCGCATTGTCTCGGCCAGTGGCGGTAAAGGCCGGGTGATCACCCAGGACCCGGGCCATTACATCAACCCCAGCTTCTCACCGGATGGCAAGCACGTGCTGTATCGCAAAGTGACCGGTGGTTACCTGCTCAGTGGTGACTGGTCAATGGAACCGGGCATCTATCTGACCAGTGCCAAAGGCGGCGAAGCCAAACGCATCATCAAACGTGGTGACAACCCGCACTTTGGGGCAGAAAAAGACCGCATCTATTTCAGCGTAATGAGCGATGAGACACACCGTGAACTGAAATCCGTTGACCTCAGTGGTGAAAAAGAGCGTTCACACTTCAAAGGCGACTACATTTTTGATTACCGCGTCTCGCCAGATGGTAACTATGTGGCCTTCATCGAGAACTTCAATACCTTTGTTGCCCCGTTCACCAGCACAGGTAAAACCCTGTCTATCAACAAAGGTTCTAAATCGTTCCCGGTGCAGCAAGTCTCTAAATACTCAGGTGATTTCCTGAACTGGAAGGCAGACAGCAGCACCCTGACCTGGGCCTTTGGTCCGACTTTATACCAGCGTAAGCTGAGCGACACTTTTGCATTCCTGCAAGGTGCCGCAGCCGAGGCTGAACCTTTGACTGCCGAAGGCATCGATCTGAGCTTTGAGAAAAAGGCCGACAAACCTGAAGGCATTCTGGCCCTGGTTGGCGGTAAAGTCGTGACTATGCGCAATGCCGACGAGCAACAAGAGGTCATCGAAGATGGTGTCGTGTTGATTGAAGAAAACCGCATTATCGCAGTGGGCACCCGCAGTGAAGTCGAGATCCCGAACAAAGCTAAGGTCATGGATATCACAGGTAAAACCGTGATCCCGGGCCTGGTTGATGCGCACGCCCACGGCAGCTATGGCAGCTACAACCTGCAACCAGAGCAAAACTGGAATCAGCTGTCGAATGTGAGCTTTGGTGTGACCACCATTCACGATCCGTCGAATGACTCCAACGAAATCTTCTCAATGGCAGAAATGCAACGTGCCGGCCTGAGTGTTGCACCCCGTATTTACTCCGTAGGCCGGATCCTCTATGCCGGTAATGCACCAGGATACAAAACCCCGATCAGCAACCTGGAAGATGCTCAATTCCACGTTAAGCGTCTGAAAGATGCCGGTGCGATTACGGTTAAGAGCTACAACCACCCACGTCGTGATACCCGCCAGCAGGTGCTGGAAGCAGCAAAACAGATGGAGATCATGGTGGTGCCGGAAGGCGGTTCTAAGTTCCAGCAGAACATGAATATGATCATCGATGGGCACACGGGTCTTGAGCACGCCCTGCCGATCCCGAATATTTATTCAGACGTCACCCAGATGTGGAGCCAGACCAAAGCCGGCTTTACGCCAACCTTTAACGTAGCCTATGGCGGTATTAAAGGGGAAGACTACTTCTATGACACCACTGACGTGTGGAAGAATGAGCGCCTGGCAAGCTTTGTTCCGGACTACATTCTGAACCCACGCTCTGTGCGCCGTGAAAAAGCACCTGAGCACCACTACAACCATATCAATGCAGCGAAATCTGCCAAGCAGCTGCGTGATAAAGGCGTTACCGTGCACATTGGTGCGCACGGTCAGCGTGAAGGCCTGGGCGCCCACTGGGAGTTGTGGTCAATGGCACAAGGTGGCTTTACGCCTTGGGAAGCACTGCGTAGCGGCACCATTGACGGTGCGAAGTACCTGGCCATGGATCACGATATCGGCACCATCGAGAAAGGCAAACTGGCCGACTTAGTGATCATCGACGGTGATGTGCTCAGCGACATCCGCGCGTCTGAAAAAGTCGCCTACACTGTCCTGAATGGTCGCATCTATGATGCCGCAACCATGAACGAAACCGGTAACTACAATGTGCAGCGACAGCCGCTGTTCTTCGAAAATGGCAGCAAAACGCCCATGCACCCGGCGACAGAAGCTTACATGGAAGAAAAAGCACATAAATATCACTGGAAACACTAATTCCAGGTCATTCCATTCATAAAGCAGCCGAAAGGCTGCTTTTTTTTCGCCAAACTCCCCATCAACGCATTTATCTTCTGGCGGCAGTGCCTTACACATATCGGCTTGTCCCGATCCGCACGCTGGATAATGTCGAGAACTGTTCTAAACTGTGTCACTGAATAGGATACTCTTTCGTCTGGCGCATGCTATGATGGCGACGCAGCGAGGCCGCGTGTTCACAAGTTACCAGTACAGCCTCACGGGTATATCAAGCTAATACAAGGAGCAGGGAGCATGTCTGATCTCAGCCACTTCTTTAAGTCACTTAACCTGACACAAAAATTGATCTCGGCCTTTTTACTGGTTGCCCTGATCCCGACCGCCATCATCATCGCCATGACCCTGATGCAGTCATCCGATGCTATGACCCGTCAGGTGTACGCTCAACTGGGTGCAGTCGGCGAAATTAAAGAGAGCGCCATAGAACGTCATTTCAGCGGCGTGCAGGACAAACTGGTTTCCCTCGCGGTGAACCCCTATGTAAAACAAGCAGCCACCGATTTTATCCGGGCTTATGCCGAAGTCGATGATACCGTTGCCGTTCCTGCCAGCCTGGAAGGCTTTTATCGCGAACAGTTTGCCCCACGATTTAAATCACTTAACGAGCAGGCCGCGCCACCGGCGATACTCTTAGACGACTTATCCCCTCAAGGGATCACTTTGCAAACCCGCTACCTGGCGGAGAACCCTCATCCTCTGGGGGAAAAGCTTAATCTGACCAGCAGCCCCGTTAATGACACATATGATCAAGTACATAGACAATACCACGCGTTTTTCACGAAAATTGCCGACGTATACGAATTTTACGATATCTTTATCGTTGATAACCTGAGCGGCAATGTCATCTATTCCGTGTATAAAGAGAGCGATTTTGCCACCTCCTTGCTCTATGGCCCTTACGCACAAAGTAATATTGCCAAAGCGTTTCTCACCGCTCGTGAGTTAACCCGAGAAGGCGATATGGCGTTTGTTGACTACCAGCAGTATCTGCCTTCATATAATGCTCCGGCCAGTTTTGTGGCCGCCCCACTGGTGATTGATGGCCAGGTCTCAGCCACGCTCATCTTCCAACTCTCAATTGATGCACTGAACGCCATTATGACAGAGCGCCAGGGATTGGGAGAAAGCGGCGAGACTTATCTGGTTGGGCCGGAAGGATTGATGCGCTCAGATTCTTATCTGGACCCGGTTCATCACTCAGTGATCGCCTCCTTCCGCCACCCAGACAAAGGCACAGTGAATACCGAAGCCTTCCAGCTGGCCATGCAGGGGCAGCAAGGGCAAAAGGTGGTGCTGGACTACAACGGCAACCCGGTACTGTCGGCTTACACGTCGGTGGACGTATTTAATGTGCGCTGGGCATTACTGGCCGAAATCGATGAAGCAGAGGCCTTCGCGCCCATCAATACGTTACGTACTCAGTTACTCATCGTACTGGCCGCCTGTGTGCTAATGATCATCGTGGCCGCATTCTGGTTTGCACGCACCCTGACTCGTCCGGTTCACGCACTGGTGAACACCATACGCAAAGTAGAACAGGAAGGCGACTTCGCTTTGCGTACCGAGATAAATACCCTGGATGAAATTGGCCGCTGTGGTCAGGCGTTCAACTCGCTACTGGATGCACTACAGTCGTCTATTTCAGAAACCAATCGGGTGATGAACCGCATGGCCGCCGGCCGCTTTGATGACAGGATCAGCGTACCATGTAAAGGCGAGCTGGATAGCCTGAAACGCGCCACCAATGATTGTGCCCAGAGCCTGCAAAGTGCATTGAGCGACATAGGTCAGGTGATCCATGCCATGTCACAAGGCCAGTTCGATAAACAGCTGCAATCCGAGATGTGTGGCGACCTGGCAACCCTGAAAGCGCATATCAACAGCTCGATGCTCTCTATCAACACCACCATGACCGAAATTGTCGATGTGATGTCGGATATGGAACAAGGTCATTTTCAGGGGCAAGTTCAGGTTGAAGCACAGGGCAGCCTGCAACAGCTCAAAGTGAGCGTGAATAATTCTGTGAGCAGCGTAGCCGGGGCCATTGATGGCCTGGCGGCCATGATGAGTGCACTGCGTCAGGGTGACTTTAGTCAGCGCCTTGAGCTACCGCTGCGCGGCCAGCTGGAGGAACTCAAAGAGGACACCAACTCCAGCGTGCAAAATCTTGCAGCCATTATTGAAGACATCGGTCACACCATGGCAGCGGTCAGTGAGGGAGACTTTAAACACGTCGTGTCAACTCCCGCGCAGGGTCAGCTCGGTGAATTGAAAGAACACATTAATGTGTCAGTACGCAGTGTTGACGAAGCGATCAGCGAGATTTCTTCAGTGATGATGGCAATCAGTCATGGGCGCTTCGATAGAACCATCAATTCGCCTATGCTGGGCCAGCTGGACACCCTCAAAACCGATATCAATCATTCGGTGAACAACCTCAGCCGTGTGATTGAAGAGCTGGCCAGCGTCATGTCAGCCATGAGCCAGGGAGATTTTACCATTCAAATTGAATCCGATCTGCAGGGTCAGCTGTTACAGCTCAAGCAAGACGTGAATACGTCGACCACGACGGTTTCCGACGCCATCAATGAAGTCACCCGAGTACTGGGTGCGCTGGCCAAAGGGCAGCTCAATGAGCAGATCAATGGCCATTATGAAGGTGTCTTCGAAACCCTGCAGCGTGATGTCAACGCCACTATCGCCAAACTGACCGAAGTGATTGAAGGGATCCAGTATGCGGCGGGCCAGGTCACACAAAGTGCCGGTGAGATTGCTGCCAGCAACACCGAGATCAGCCAGCGCACCGAAGAGCAGGCAGCGAACCTGGAAGAAGCCAGTGCCAGCACCGGCCACATGCTGGAAGAGCTGACTCAGGTTGCCAAACAGTCTGGTACCGCGGTAGAGCTGGCCAGCAATGCCGAGACCATCGCCAAAGAAGGGGGATCGCTGTCTCAGGATACGGTCGCAGCCATAGGAGAAGTCAACCGGGCCAGCAAAGACATCAATGAAATTGTGTCAGTGATTGATGCACTGGCATTTCAAACTAATCTGTTGGCACTCAATGCCGCCGTAGAAGCGGCCAGAGCCGGTGAAAATGGTCGTGGCTTTGCTGTAGTCGCAAACGAAGTGCGTGAACTGGCGGGCCGCAGTGCCGCTTCTGCCAAGCAGATTAAAGAGATCATTGCCAACAGCAATGAGAAAGTGGAACAAGGCACCCAACTGGCAAACAATTCGGGTGATAAGCTCAATCAGATAGTCGAAGCCGTTGCCGATGTCAGTCAGAACATAGTGAAAATCAATATGTCGACCACCACACAGCAACAGTCGATCAAGGAAGTGGATATCGTGGTACAGCGTCTGACCGATTTAATTCAGGAAAACTCAGCTATCACTGAAGAAACTATGGCTGCGGCAAGACAAATGGCGGAACAAGCCAATGCAATGCGTGAGCTGCTGGGCTATTTTGAAATTGCTTCACGTCAGCAGAATACGGATGCATTGGCGCAACCCGAGCAGGCGCTGCTGATCCACAGCTATAATGCCTCTTAAGCCTCTGTCAGGGTCAGTGTTATGTACAGTGCGTCATAGTTTCCACCGCACTGTACATAAAAACTTATTGCAGAGAAAATGAATCGGCATCCAGATGAGCAGGAAAGCCCTGTTTAAACGCTTCCAGTGGCCCCTTTTCCAGGCTCACCACCAGCACATCGGCTTGGTCGTCCGGGGCGCTCGCCAGTAAAGCGCCTGTAAAATCATAGGCTGCCGTGCCGCCGTTATGTGCCGTGCCAAAACCATCCTCACCAACCCGGTTACAGCCCAGTACGTAGCACTGATTTTCAATTGCTCTGGCCTGCAACAGGGTATCCCAGATGCGACGTCGTGCAGCAGGCCAGTTGGCTACATTGATCATGACATCATAGTCATTGCGATTACGCTGGAATACCGGAAAACGCAGGTCGTAACACACTTGTGGCAAGATCCGAAAGCCGTTTACCTCGAATACCTCCCGTTCTCTCCCGGCAATCACATGGTCGCCTTCTTTGCCCAGACAAAACAAATGCCGTTTATCGTAATGGCGCACCGTACCATCCGGCCAGCACCAGTAAAAACGATTGGCTTTTTTCTCGCCCTGTGTCACCAGCACGCTACCCGCAACAACGGCCTGCCAGCGCTGTGCCTGACGCTGTAAAAAAGTCAATGCCTCACCACCTACCGGCGACTCTGCACAGGGCTCGGCCAGGGCAAAACCCGTTGCAAAGGTTTCCGGCAGAATGATTAGATCGCAGCCGCTGAGCTGCACCTGCTGAGCACTCAGCTGGATATCCAGTTGAGCAAAATTCTGCTGAGGTGCCAGCCAGTCAATGGACTGCTGGACCAGGGCGACAGTTAAAGCTGACATAATCGCTTCGCAGCCTCCAGCAAAGTGTTATCTTCTTTGGCAAAACACAAACGGATCACTTTATCTGAGCTACCGTGTGCATAAAACACACTGAGCGGAATAGCGGCAACGCCGATGGCTTCGACCAGATAATCACAAAAGCCGACATCATCCAGTGACGAAATAGCACTGTAATCCAGCAACAGGAAGTAGCTGCCCTCGCTGGGCAAAATGGTAAACCGGCTGTCCTGCAGTGCCTCAATCAGCAAATCGCGTTTCTGCTGATAAAACTCAGCCAGCGCATCTACATGCTCCGGCTCCTCATTAAGCATGTCTGCCAGTGCCAGTTGCGCTGGTGTAAAACATGAGAAGGTCACATACTGGTGGACCTTACGAAACTCCTTGCTCAGTGTCTGGGGCGCAATGCAATACCCCATCTTCCAGCCAGTACAATGAAAAGTTTTACCGAAGCTGGCTATCACCATTGCCCGTTCTGCCAGTTCAGGGTCAAGTAATGCACTCAAATGTGGCTGGGCGTCAAACGTAATATGCTCGTACACTTCGTCACTGATCACGTATAGATCATGATCAATCACCAGCGCTTTTAGTGCCGCTATATCCGCTGCTTTCAATGTTTTGGCACTGGGATTATGGGGTGTATTAACAATAATCGCGCGAGTTCTCGGCGTGATCGCCGCCGCAACCCGCTGCCAGTCAATCAGATAGTCCGGTGCCTGCAATGCGATATGCACACTGGTGCCACCAGCCAGTTCAATGGCGGGATGGTAAGAATCATACGCCGGATCGAACACAATCACTTCATCACCCGGGCGTACCAGAGCCTGAATAGCCACAAACAAGGCTTCTGTAGCCCCGGCAGTGACAGTGACCTGGGCATCAGCCTGGATCTGAGCACCATACTTTCGCTCTATCAGCGCCGCAATCTGCTGCTGCAAAGCCGGCACCCCAGGCGAAGGCGCATACTGGTTCATACCCGCCTGAACATGCTGTGTCAGTCTCAACTTAAGGCGTTCCGGCGCATCAAATTCGGGAAAACCCTGAGACAAATTAAGTGCGCCATGCTGATTAGCCAGCGCGGTCATTTTGGTAAAAATACTGGTGCCTACATGAGGTAATTTGCTTTCCACGACCAAGTCCTCGTTTGTATGTGGTGTAACGGCCCAAGCGATGCTATCATTGCTGCAAATAGAAGTATAGCCGTCTAAAATTATCCACGATATTATTCGTGAGAGGTAAGCGTATGCAATTAGCACAAGCGAAACATGCCCTGATAGACGCCGGACGTTGGCTCAGCGCACAAGGCTGGGTACCGGCCACCGGAGGCAATTTTTCCATTAAAACAGAGCTGGGCTTTGTTGTCACGGCCAGTGGTCACGACAAAGGTGCGTTGCAGCCTGAGCACTTTCTGGAATTTGATGTCCAGGGCACACACATTGCCGGAACTGGTAAGCCCTCAGCTGAGACCGATCTGCACCTGGCCCTGTACGCACTCAGTGCTCGCACACACTGCATCTTGCATACTCATTCTGTAGCCGCAACCGTGTTGTCACGTTTGACGGAACAACCCCAGCTCGAGATCACCGGCTATGAAATGCAAAAGGCCCTGTATGGCTTCACCAGTCACCTGGAAACACTGGCAATCCCGGTTTTCGATAACGATCAGGATATACCCGCTCTGGCGCGCCGGGTGGCTGATTATCATGCCCACACACCGCTCCAAAACGGGGTGCTGATCCGAGGTCACGGGCTCTACGCCATGGGGGCAGACATCAGCGAAACTCGCCGCCATATCGAGGCACTGGAGTTTTTGTTCAACTGCGAACTGACGCGCCGACAACTGGAAAAAAACGGATGATCAAAGCAATTCTGACCGACATAGAAGGCACCATAACGCGCATTTCTTTCGTCAAAGAGATCCTGTTCCCGTATGCTGCGGACAAACTACCCGACTTCGTGATCCAGCACGCTCGCACCCCAGAGGTCAGTGCACAACTGGATGCCGTGCGCGCTGAACTGGGTGAGCCGCAGGCCACGCTGGAACGCGTGATAGGATCACTGCTCAACTGGATAGCCGAAGATAAGAAAATCACCCCGCTTAAGCAATTGCAAGGCATGATATGGCAATATGGCTATCAGAACGGTGATTTTACAGGCCATATTTATCCAGATGCCCACCAGTTTTTATGTACCGAGCATGCTGCGGGCAAAGCACTCTATGTCTATTCTTCCGGCTCAGTACAGGCTCAGCAATTGCTGTTTGCTCATTCAGATTATGGTGATATCAGGCCCATGTTCAGCGGTTATTTCGATACCCGGGTGGGTGCTAAGCAGCAACCCGAAGCCTATCAGACTATTCTCAGTCAGATATCCTTCGCACCACACGAAGTCCTCTTTCTGAGCGATGTGGTAGCCGAACTGGATGCAGCTCAAGCCGCAGGCATGCAGACCCTGCAATTGTGGCGTGACGGACAGACGCGCGCGCAGGCACATCCCTTTATTGAAAACTTTAGCCAATACAAAGCAAAGGAATCACAATGAGCCAGTTGACCATTTTTCATGATAAGCACCCGGATAGCATAGAGTTCCAGAGTACAGTACATAACCAGATAGCCTCTCAGCTTGCGCAAGTGGGCGTTCGCTTTGAGCAATGGGAGGCCGCTTTTGCGATTACCAAAACCACCTCTCATGAAGACATTCTTGATGCCTATCAGCGGGATATTACTCGCCTGAAAGCACAGGGAGGGTACCTGACCGTGGATGTGATCTCATTATCAAAAGGGCACCCGGACGCAGCATCAATGCGCCAGAAGTTTCTCTTTGAGCATACCCACAGTGAAGATGAGGTGCGTTTCTTTGTTGAGGGTCAGGGACTGTTTTGCCTGCACATCGGCGAGCAGGTTTATCAGGTCCTGTGTCAGCAGGGCGATCTAATCTCCGTGCCCGCCATGACACCGCACTGGTTTGATATGGGCAGCGACCCCCAGTTTACCGCGATCCGCCTGTTCAACAATGCGCAGGGTTGGGTGGCACAAAGTACCGACAATCCAATCGCCGAGCGTTTCCCGTTATTGGGTTAAAGCATCGCTCATACCGTGCCTAACTCCCCTGCCGCAACCTCCTGCGGATAATAGATGCCCGTGTCCAGCACCCAGGCCGTGATCAGTGCAGCCGGTGTGACATCAAAAGCCGGGTTGTACACCTTAGCCCCCTGCGGTGCCCACTGGCAGCTGCCGAAGCTGCCACTCACCCCGGTTACCTCGTCCTCTGCGCGTTGCTCAATCGGAATCTCTGCGCCAGAGGCACAGCTCATATCCAGGGTCGTGACCGGCGCAACCACATAGAAAGGAATTTTGTGATGGTGCGCCAGCACAGCCAGATTATAAGTACCAACCTTATTAGCAAAGTCGCCGTTTGCCGCAATGCGATCAGCCCCCACGAAAACCTTATCCACCTGGCCCGCCGCCATCAGGCTGGCCGCCATGTTGTCGCAGATCAGTGTATAGGGGATCTGCCACTGTGCCAGCTCATACGCCGTCAAGCGACCGCCCTGCAACAACGGGCGGGTCTCGTCCACCCAGATATGAATATCAGCATGCTGTCTGGCAGCATGGTGGATCACACCCAGCGCAGTACCCACCCCGGCGGTTGCCAAAGAACCGGTATTGCAGTGAGTCAGGATATTATCTTCAGGCGCAACCAATTTGGCACCGAATGTAGCCATCCGGTCACATAACACGCAATCTTCCTCGAACAAACGCTCAGCTTCGGCAACCACCGCATGAACATACTCGTGTTGCTGCAACGCCTTGCGCAGTCTGGTCATACAGTGCATCAGATTCACCGCCGTTGGACGAGTGGCTTGCAGCTCATCAATCGCCTCACTTAACTGCGCTTTGTTGCTACCCTGCTCCGCCAGATAAGCAACCAGCAGGCTGGCAGCCAACCCAATCAAAGGTGCCCCACGTACTTTCAATGTCAGGATCAGCAACTTCATCTGTGCGACGCTCTCACAATGATGCCATATCTCTTCATGTGGCAGTAAATACTGGTCCAATACCTGAACCCTGCCCGCTTGATACTTCAGACTTCGTGCGACTAATTCTTTCAATGTTGCTTACTCCGCTTTGATCCTGGCTGTTGCCCATTCGCATCCATAATCATGCCTGGCACACACAACCCCTTGTGCCGCACGCTACCGACCAGCGTACTTAGTTTGTGCTTTGCCCGGTTAACTGATCAGACTCGGCCATTCTACATCAAGATCTAAAGATGTATAGACTTCTAAACGTTTGCAGGTATAGAATGCTGATCTATTTTGTTCTAAGTGGATGATCCGGATGAGTGCTTATCAGGCGTTTGACAATCAAAAAGCCATTGAATACATCAATAATCTGAGGGGTATGTTCCCACCGGATGCAAAACTAAGCTGCTATGAATTTGGCGATGGCAACCTGAACCTCGTTTTTCGGATCATCGATCAACATCATCATAGTGTGATCCTCAAGCAGGCCCTGCCATACGCCCGCTGCGTAGGAGAAAGCTGGCCACTGACGCTGGACCGGGCACGTATTGAAGCCAGTGCCTTACGTCGCCATGGCGAGGTGTGTCCGGACCATACCGTTAAGGTGCTGCACCATGACAGTGAACAGGCAGTTACCATACTCGAAGACCTCGGTCACCTGAACATCTTGCGCGCAGAGCTTAACGCAGGGCGTACTTTTGCCAATCTGGGCCGGGATGTAGCCCACTACCTGGCGATTAGCAGTTTTTATCACAGCGATTTTTACCTCACCCCGGGGGACAAAAAAGCACTGGTCCAGTGTTTTACCAATCCACAGTTGTGCGCCATCACCGAAGCGCTGTTTTTTGATGACCCGTATCAGGGCTCAACGCGTAACCAATATCCCGACGCACTGCACAATGAGGTCAGTAAACTGCGCCAGAATGCTGCGCTAAAGCTGGCCGTTGCCCGGCTCAAGCAAGGTTTTCTGTCGTCACCACAGACGCTGTTACATGGCGATGCACACAGTGGCAGCCTGTTTGTTGATGACACAACCACTAAGTTCATCGACCCGGAGTTTGCCTTTTTCGGGCCCATCGGCTTCGATTTAGGATCTTTCATTGGTAATTTGTTGCTCAACTTCTGTGCCCAACACGGCCGCATCAGTGAAGCGTCAAAACGTCGTGATATGCATACCTATCTGCTGCGTACGATAGATATCTGTTTGAGTGAATTTGAGCATCAATGGCTCACTTTGTGTGCACAACATGGCACAGACAGCACACTGCAGGTCGCAGGCTATGCAGAACACTTTCTGCGTGCAGTCTTGCAGGATGCCGTTGGCTACGGTGGCAGCGAAATGATCCGCCGTACCATAGGACTGGCCCATGTCAGTGATCTGGATGAGATTGAAGATGACCAGGCACGTTTGCGCGCTCAGCGGCTGGCGCTAGAAGTCGGGCAGCAACTGATCCTGCACGCCCGCAGCTGTCAAAGCAAAAACGCCTGCTATCAGCTGATCATTAGCGTACTGCAATAAGATCCAACCCAGATCTGCTGCTCAGGGTTGGATCCACCGCTTTTAATGCGTCTGACTGGCGCGTTGCACCGACTCAATATACTTATCGATCTGTGTTTCCAGTACACTCAAAGGCACCGAGCCGTGGCGCAGGATCTGGTGATGGAACTCACGAATATCAAAATCAGACCCTAATGCAGCTTCGGCTTTTGCACGCAAGCGTTTGATGGTCAGTTCACCCACTTTATAAGACAACGCCTGACCAGGCCAGGAGATATAACGGTCCGTTTCTGTCTTCACATTGTGTAGTGACAAGGCCGTGTTGTCGCGCATAAAGTTCATCGCCCGCTCACGGCTCCAGCCAAACATGTGCATACCGGTATCTACAACCAAACGGGCCGCCCGCCACATTTCATAGGTCAGACGGCCAAAATTGCTGTACGGATCCTGATAAAACCCGGCTTCCAGACCCAGATATTCAGCGTACAGTCCCCAGCCCTCACCAAATGCCGAAATATAAGAGTCACGGCGATAATCTGGCAGATAGTCTAATTCCTGGTTCAGTGAAATTTGCAGATGGTGACCCGGCACCGCTTCGTGCAGTGTCAACGCTTCAAGTACATACAGAGGACGCTTATCCAGAGCATAGGTATTGACCCAGTAGAAGCCTGCATCGGTGTCCTTGTCTGCACCCAGATATCGGCCTGTGGTGTATTTAGGTGCAATCGCATCTGGCACCGGCGCAACGCCATAAGGGCGACGAGGCAAAGTGTGAAACAGCTTAGGCAACTGTGCATCCATTTTTTTCGCGATATAAGCGGCTTCTTTCAGCAATTCTTCTGCGCTGTTGGCATAAAATTGTGGATCAGTTCTCAAAAATTGTACAAACTCAGCAAAACTACCGTCAAATTCGGTTTGCTCGATGATCTCCATCATCTCGCTCTTGATCCTGGCAACCTCTTTCAGCCCCAGCTCATGGATCTCTTTCGGGGTCATCTGAGTCGTGGTGAAATGCGCCGTGCGGTTGCGGTAAAACTCAACCCCATCCGGCGTGCTGGAAATACCAATGTCATCACGGGCACCGGGGCGATACTGCTCGACGAAAAACGTCAGGTAGTCGCGATATGCCGGGATCACCTGATTTGCCAGTACAGCTTTAGCCTCAGCCTGAATAGCCTTGAACTCTGACTCGGGCAGCTTGTGCCGATTCACCGCAAAAGGTTGGAAAAACTGCGATTGCGTCACATCATCAACAATAAATGCCTTGATCGACTCTTCGTATCCCGCCAGTACGGCTTTTGGCTGAGTTAGCCCAATGGCCAACCCTTCACGCATCCAGGCAATATTTTGCGCAAAATATCGCGGCACCTGAGCAAGTTTTTTCAGATATACGGTATAACCTGCAGGGGTGCTCAGGTCCACATCGTTGAATAACCAGGGCAGGCTACTGTGAAAGCCGCTTTCAGACTTGAGTGGCATATAATGGGCTTTGAAGCGGTAGCGATCGATCTGATCCTGCACCTGAGCACGAAGGATCGTCAGGTTAATACGATTTTCTTCACTCAATTTTGCCCCATCCAGCGCGTCTAAGCGGTGTATTAATGCAACGCGCTCTGCGTTTTTCGCAGCCAGGTGAGTCGCGCTCAGATCCGGCAACTGGGCCAGTCTGCGCGCTTCATTATCGCCGCGAAAGGCCATCACTTGCTGGGCCACAGCAGTGAATTGCTGGTCGGCACTGACTTGGGTCAGTTCACATCCTGCCAGACCCAGTGCCAGTGTCACTGCGCACAGAGAGCGGGATAAAGTCGTTTTCAGTGAGGTGCTCACGAGGGTGTTCCTTTAACAATCTTGTGAAATTTACGCAACACCTAATCATGCTCCTCAAGGGCTTGCAACTTAATACGACCAGTGGTTGATCAGCGCCCGAAGTGTGGGCACACTGCACTAGCCGGGAGATGGCGAAAAAAGTGATTACTAATTCAGCAGCACCGTAAAAAAAGCGATAAATTTGACTCATTGCGCTGAATTTTACTTTGCAAAACTCAGGAGAGCGATTAATGTAACCGCAGCGAAGCTGACAGCTCATTGAGTGTCATTTTGAACGCTTCGGCTAGATGTACAACAGCAACTGATTATTGTGGTAAATAGAATGATGTTCCATGATCCCATGGCAATAGCACAAGAAAAAATGACTAAAGTTTGTCAGTTTCTGGAACAGAATAAGCTGCCCCCTACGCCCCTGAACTATCATATCGGTTACGTCTATATCAGCCAGACCCACCGTGATCTGAATGAACGCCTGGAGCGTGATATCCGTAATCGCACCAGTATCGACAGTATTTATATCGAGCAGCTCTACTACGAGTATTTGCAAAAAGAACACCAAACAGAAGCAGCCCTTATCCAGCAAGTGGGCGGCATGATAGATCACCTCAACGACTCCGCACAGCAATCCCAGCAACACCTGGTCGGCTTTGCCAAGCAGATCAGCCACTGTATTCATAATCTGGATGAACATAATGTGGTCAAAACCCGGGCTGCTCTGAGCGATTTTAGTGCACACACGGAACAGCTGCTTAAACAGCATCAACAATTTAAAAATGCTCTGCGTAAGGCCCGTGAGCTCCACGAAAAACAACAGCAACAATTACTGAAACTACGCAAGCAACGTATTTTAGACCCGCAAACCGGCCTCTATAAACGTCATTATCTGGGTCACAAAACCCAGCTGTGGCTGACTCAGGATAAATCCATCTGCGCCATTTCCGTATTGGTTGAAAACCTTGATGCCTTTAGCCAGGACTTTGGCGAGCTGGTCGGTGAAACCGTATTGCAACGGGTAGCAAAGAGAATAAAGAAATATGTGCTGCACAGTGGGCTGCCGGGACGAACGGGCAGACAAGAATTTACGATTGTGCTGGCTGATTGTGAGGCCGACACGGCCCAGGTCGTTGCTGAGAAAATCCGTCGTGGTGTTAGCCGCCTGAAGTTTGTCAGCGCCAAAGGCGATATATCCTTTCCAGATATCGACCTGGCCATTGGCATTGCCCAGCATCAACCAGAGCACGACTTCAATACTCTGGCACAGCGCGCCGCTTTTGCAGCCAAAAAAGCCCAGTCGCTGGGTCAGAACTATTATATTTCTGCCCCCAATTAAGATCCCGCTTCAGCGCCCCTGACGTCTGCTTTGCATTCAGCGCCATGTTGATTAATCAGCTTAAATTGCCGACACCGATTGCGCTCACTCAGTGCTATCAAGTACACTATTGACACCCAGATCCGGCACAAACAACACACATGAAAGAAGCAAATCGCGACACCACACACTTTGGTTATCAAACAGTAGCGACGCAGGAAAAGGCCTCTATGGTGGCTGACGTTTTCCACTCCGTGGCTGCAAAGTATGATGTGATGAATGACTTGATGTCATTTGGGATCCATCGCCTCTGGAAACGCCAGACCATCGCATGCTCCGGTGTTCGACAGGGTCACAAAGTACTGGATCTGGCCGGTGGGACCGGTGATCTGACCGCCAAATTCAGCGAGTTGGTGGGTGAATCTGGCCAGGTGATCCTGGGCGATATCAACGACTCTATGCTGCGGGTTGGCCGTGACAAGCTGCGCGATTTGGGTCGGGTTGGCAATATTGAGTATGTCCAGATGAACGCTGAAGCGCTGCCTTTCCCGGACAACAGTCTGGACGTGATCACCATCGCCTTTGGCTTGCGTAACGTCACAGATAAAGACAAAGCACTCCGTTCTATGTACCGGGTGTTGAAGCCAGGCGGCCGTTTACTGGTCCTGGAGTTTTCAAAAACAGACAACGAGGCGCTGTCTAAACTCTATGACTTTTACTCGTTTAACATACTACCAACCATGGGCAAACTGGTTGCTAACGACAGTGAATCCTATCGTTACCTGGCGGAGTCAATTCGTATGCACCCGGATCAGGAAACGCTTAAGTTGATGATGGAAGAAGCCGGTTTTGAGCAGGCAAGCTACCAGAATCTTACTGGCGGTATCGTAGCACTTCACCGAGGCTTTAAATTCTAACTCCGGGAACAAAGGAAACTGTATGTGGATCACGCTGCTCACAGCCGTTGCTGAAAGTGCACTGACACAGCTGCTGAACAAAGAACCAACCCTGGCCGTTCAGCTGGCCCCCACGCAGCATAAGACGTTGGCGATCACCTTAACCGACCTGAGTTTATGCTGTGCACTGCACTATGTCGGTGAACAGCAAGGTAAAGCGCGCTGTTTCGTGTACGGTAACTATCAGGACCAGGCCGACTGCCACATCACTACAACTCTGTCAACGCTCGGGGAAATCTCCGATCCCAGTCAGTTAACACGCCTTATTCGAGAGGAAAAGCTGGATCTGGAAGGTGATTTGCAGCTGGCGCAAAGTTACAGTAAAGCCTTTGCTGGCCTGGATATCGACTGGGCAGAGCACCTCTCGACCCACCTTGGCGACGCCCCGGCCCAGCTGCTGGTCGGGCAATGCAAAAAGGCCACTCAACGTGGTGCCGGCCAACTCAACACACTGCAACGGACCGTCACACAATTGTGCCAGGACGAACTAAAAGTCGCCGTTCACCCTCTGGAAGTCCGCCAATTTAAAATCCATACGCGACAGCTGGCACAACAACTGGCGGCACTGGAACAACGTATCAACGCGTTAAGCGAATTATAAGGAGCTGGATTTGTCCATCGCTCGTCTGTATCAAATCGGTAAAACGTTTCTTAATTATGGCCTGGACGACCTGCTACCCAGGCAAAAGCAACCCTGGTATGCCCGGGCGGTAAGACGTAGTTTATTCTGGCTACCCAATCAACATCGCGACAAACCGCTCGGTGCGCGCCTCAGACTGGCGCTGCAAACATTGGGACCGGTGTGGGTCAAATTTGGCCAGATGCTCTCTACACGCCGCGACTTGCTTCCACCCGATATTGCCGAAGAGCTGGCCCTGTTGCAGGACAAAGTCGCGCCATTTCCCGGCGACCAAGCGCAGGCACTAATAGAAAAGGCACTGGGACTGGACAGCATAGACGATAGTTTTGTCGAATTTGAACAAACACCATTGGCCTCAGCCTCTATTGCCCAGGTCCATTGCGCCAAACTGCTTGTCGACGACCAACTCAAAGAGGTGGTGGTCAAAGTCATTCGACCCAATATCGAAAAACAAATCCTGGCCGATTTGTCTTTGATGGAACGCTTTGCCCACCTGCTGGCCAGCCTGATAAGCGCCGGACGTCGCCTGCGCCCGGTCGAAGTGGTCAGGGAATATCGTAAAACCCTGCTTGATGAACTCGACCTGATGCGTGAAGCGGCCAATGCCATCCAGCTCAGACGCAACTTTGAGGGCTCGGCGTCTCTCTATATCCCAGAAGTTTACAGTGATTATTCGAGACGCAATGTACTGGTCATGGAGCGTATTTACGGTATCCCCGTATCGGATACGGAAGCTCTCCTGGCGCAGGGCACCAATATGAAAGTGCTGGCTGAACGCGGTGTCGAAGTGTTTTTTACCCAGGTTTTTCGCGACAGTTTTTTCCATGCCGACATGCATCCGGGCAATATTTTTGTGTCACGTGAAAACCCTCACAACCCCCAGTATATTGGTATTGACTGCGGTATTGTTGGCACTTTGAATCGTGAAGACAAACGCTACCTGGCGGAAAACTTCATTGCCTTTTTCAACCGTGACTATCGCCAGGTCGCCCAGTTGCACGTCGACTCTGGCTGGGTGCCAGCAGATACTTGTGTTGAGGAATTCGAGTTTGCCATTCGTACGGTTTGCGAACCAATTTTTAACAAGCCACTGGCCGAAATTTCGTTCGGCCATGTACTGGTCAATCTATTCAACACCGCACGACGCTTCAATATGGAAGTGCAGCCACAGTTGGTATTACTGCAAAAAACCCTGTTATATGTAGAAGGCCTGGGCCGACAGCTATACCCGCAGTTAGATCTCTGGAAAACCGCTAAGCCTTTTTTAGAAAAGTGGGTACAGGATCAGGTAGGGCCGCTGGCTGTGGCAAAGAAACTCTATACCAATTTGCCTTTTTGGGCTGAGAAAATGCCTGAGCTACCCGATCTTATCTATCAGAATTTGAAACGCAGCCAACGCCAGACCATATCCGTTACGCAACAAAGTCCTGCAGACACACGTGCCCTGCTACTTGGTATTGCCTCAGCTGCGTTCACAATTGTGGCCGGGTTATGCTTTATTGACGAGCGCCAGCTGGCCAGCAGCGTCTGCGCGGCACTGGCAATTGCAATATTTATCAAAGCATGGCGTAAAACAGGGTGATATTTTACACACTCGGCGTATAATCTTTCTTAATTCAATAACACATAAAGTGGAGTCGACATGGGTTTTGGTGGTATCAGTATTTGGCAGTTGCTTATCATTCTGGCCATTATCGTGCTGTTGTTCGGAACAAAAAAGCTACGCGGCATTGGCAGTGATTTAGGCAATGCGGTAAAGGGCTTTAAAAACGCAGTGTCTGAAGACGAAGAAGAAAAAAAGTCGGACAAAGCGGATAGCAAAGAGCAGCTGACCGATCAGGCTGCACAAGCTAAAACAGCTGGCGAAAAAGAAAAAGACAAGGTGTGATCTGACATGGGGATGTGGGAACTCGTCGTGGTGTTGATCGTGGGGTTAGTTGTGCTCGGGCCGGAACGCCTGCCAGTTGCTATCAGAACGGTCAGCCGTTGGATCAACACGGTCAAATCTGTTGCTAACTCCGTCAAAGCGGAAGTCAGTGAAGAGCTGAGAGTACACGAGTTGCATAGCAACCTGAAAAAAGCCGAAGAACAAGGTCTGGATAATATTTCTCCGGCACTTAAGCAATCGGTAGAAGAGTTGCAGCGCGCGGCAGAATCGGTGCGCCATAGCTACAGTAAGTCCCCAGATACGTCGAAAAACGACAAAGATCCGTCCTCTCAAAACTAACCGTTTACGAGTTATTGCATGTCAGATATGACAAACAGTGGCTTCATTGGCCACCTTATTGAGCTTAGAAACCGTCTGATCAAGGCGCTGCTAAGTATTCTGATCATCTTTGTTTCTTTGGTCTATTTTGCCAATGATATCTACGCGTTTGTGGCAGCCCCGCTGGTTGAGAGCCTGCCGGCAAACAGCACTATGATAGCCACGGATGTCACGGCCCCCTTCTTTGCCCCGTTTAAGCTGACTCTTTTTGTGGCACTGTTTTTGGCGGTGCCGATGATCCTGCATCAAATCTGGGGATTCCTGGCACCGGGTTTGTATCAGCACGAAAAACGCATGCTGATGCCCATTCTGCTGTCCAGTATACTGCTGTTTTACGCCGGAATTGCCTTTTGTTATTTTGTCGTCATGCCCATCATACTCGGCTTTTTCACTGCCGTGGGCCCAGATATGATGACCCTTTCGCCGGATATCAGCAGTTATCTGGGCTTTATTTTAAAGTTGTTTTTTGCCTTTGGTGTCGCGTTTGAAATACCGGTTGCCATTATGTTGCTGTGCTGGAGTGGTGTCACCACCACCGAAAGCCTGGCACAAAAACGCCCCTACATCATAGTCGGTGTGTTTGTGGTCGCCATGTTTTTAACCCCACCGGATGTGTTATCACAAACTCTGCTGGCGGTACCCATGGCACTGCTGTTTGAAGTGGGCTTACTGTTAGCCAGACTGTACAGCAAAAAGCCAGTTGCTGAGGAAGAGCCCCATGAATAACCCTTTACTCGTGCTGATCGGCACGCTTGTTTTGAGCTCGATATTTGGCGCACAGCCGGCCCAGGCAAAAAGTAAACTTGTCCACAAGTTACAGATGTGCAGCCAGCAACAAAACGACGCCCAACGCCTGAGTTGCTACGACACGCTGGCAGCTGACTATGCCAGTAAGCAGCACAGGACGCGTTCTCAGGCCCCCATATCTCCCCCGGAGTCGTTTGGCCTGGAGCACAAAAAAGAGCAAGATCAGGTCATTAGCGCGACCGTGTCCGAAGTCAGTAAATCCGCCAACGGACAGCGCCGCTTTACACTCGATAATCAACAGCGCTGGCAACAGATAGGCACCCACGCTTTTTTTGCTAAAAAAGGGGACACAGTGATCATTCGCCGTGGTTCATTCAACTCTTTCATCATGCTAAAAGAGGGCTCAAACCGCTCTGTTAAAGTGCGCAGGGTGGACTAGATGACGACTTTTATTGATGCCGGAGTCAACCTGACCAGTACCCAATTTGACACCGACCGCGCAGCTGTCCTGGCACGTGCTACTGACCAGGGCGTTGAGTCTATGCTGCTGATTGGTTGTGACTTACTCACCAGTGAACAGAGCCTGGCGCTGGCACAACAATATGACTTGCATGCCACCGCAGGCGTTCACCCTCATGACGCAAAAGACGTGCCGGATGATTTCATCGCTCAGCTGCGCAGCCTGGCGACCCAGGACCATGTGGTTGCCATTGGTGAATGCGGGCTTGACTTTAATCGTGACTATTCACCACGCCCGGTACAGCAACTGATCTGTGGCGTTCAGCTGGAGCTGGCGCAAACACTCGATATGCCAGTGTATCTACATGAACGTGAGGCCTTTGATACGCTCAGTGCCATGCTGGATGAATTTTCCCTGCGTGGTGTTTTACATTGCTTTACTGGTGATAGGCGCGCTCTACGTCACTATCTGGATTATGGCCTTATGATTGGCCTGACGGGCTGGTTGTGCGATGAGCGTCGGGGTGAAACCTTACGGGAGCTGGTACGCTATATTCCCCAGGATCGGATCCTGCTGGAAACCGATGCGCCCTTTTTGCTGCCCAGAACACTCACGCCCAAGCCTAAGTCTCGTCGTAATGAACCTGCTTATTTGCCAGAAATAGCGCATCATGTCGCTGCGCTTAAAGGCCTTTCCCTGACACAGCTGGCCCAACAAACCAGCGAGAACTTCAGCGCACTATTCTTAGCCTCAGGGAAAATAGGCTAATGCTGTGGCGCTGGATGCTGCTATTGCTGTGCTTATCCGGTGCTGCTCAGGCACTGGAGGTATCCGCTGAATTTAAGCAGCATCAGTCATTGTATTACCAATACACTTTCAGCCAGGCTGACACCATCCAGGCGTTGCTGGCAGGTAACCCGCAGTGGCAATCAGGCCAGCGTCAGGCGTTAAAGCCGCCCGCAAATACCCAAGCCTGGATCCGCGTTTCACTGCATAACCCGGGACCGATTGAGGTACCACTGCTACTCAGTATTGATAACAACTTGCTGGACAAGATCACCGCCTATATTCGCCATGATGACGCCTCCTTTTTGACCCTCGCACTGGGTGACGCGTTGCCGCTGATGCAGCGTCCGATAAAGCATGAAGCTCAGCTGATCCCACTGGAACTGCCAGCCCACAGCCACAGTCAGGTCTATTTGCAACTGAGCCATCACGGCACGCTGAACGCACCATTGAGTCTCTGGCACCCAATCGAGTACCTCAAATATAAGAGTAAATTTAATCTGATCTATGGGATTCTGGCCGGGTTTATTCTGGCCATGATCGCCATTAATTTTACCTTGTACAGTTTTACCCGCCGACGGTACTTTTTACATGGCACGCTCATTATTAGCCTCTTCTGGCTGCTTATAGTGCATCTGTACGGCTTTGGTTATCGTTATCTGTATGGTGGAAGCGTGTGGTTACAACAATATGGACAAAGCCTGCTGGTGATGAGTTCAACGCTGGCCCTGATCCCCATTCAACGCAGTAAAGCGCTGCCCAATCTGCTGCCAGCAAAATATAACCGTAAGCTCACGCAGCTGCTGATGCTGGGCCTGACTCTGACCCTACTCAGTCCGCTGTTGCCGTTAACGCAGGCAACCTTTGCGGCCTACAGCATGGCAATAACCCTGGTGCTGGGTTACATCGTCTGCACACTACGTAGTCGCTATCGCCGCACAACTAAGATCACCGCTCTGCTGATCTATATCATCATGCTGGTGACGCTCAGCTATCAGTTTGGCTTTGAACTGGGCATATTTGGGGGTGCTCAACTGGACCGTCCGGTGACTTACGTCTGCTATCTGATCCTGAGCCTCTATCTCAGTTTTGTATTGACCCGACAGTTCATCCTTGAGCGCGAAAAGCACATTAAAACACAACAGCATAAGCTCGCGCGGACCCAGGCGGAAGACGCCCTGCTGAAAGAAAAGCTCAAGCTTCAGGAACAGGCGCAGCAGGAGCTTGAGAACAGCATTGATGAGCGGACCTTTGAACTTCAGGTCACGCTCAGGGAGCTTGAAGAGAAAAACCATGAGCTGGAAAAACTCAACATGGAAGACCCGATGACCAAAGTGAAAAATCGCCGGTACTTTGATAAACGTCTGATGATGGAAGTACGCCGCTCACGCAGGGAGCAAACCACCCTGAGTCTGATCATGCTGGACATCGACTTCTTCAAAAAAGTAAACGATAACTATGGCCATTTGGCCGGAGATCACACCATTTGTGCCTTCGCTCGGCTGATAGAGCAACACCTGAAAAGACCCCATGATGAAGTATTTCGTTATGGTGGCGAAGAGTTTGTGATCCTGCTTCCAAATACCTCAGAGGAAGGCGCGCTGGAGCTGGCCGAGCAGATCCGCCAGGCGACCGAAGCACATAAACTGAAAGTAGCCGGTCATCACATTAAATTTACGACCAGCGCGGGGGTTTATAGTGCCATCGCCCAGGACACCAGCAATCCCACTCTATTTACCGATTTGGCTGATAAAGGCTTGTACATGGCCAAACAACAAGGCCGTAATCGCATCTGTATTTACCAACCTAAGCAGGAGACTTAACGTGGCTCAGTCAGGACTGGATCTTTTTCCTTATACGCGTATGCGCCGTATGCGCAAAGACGACTTTTCCCGCCGTATGATGTGTGAGAACACACTGACGGTGAACGATCTGATCTATCCGGTATTTGTGCTGGAGGGCAAGAACCGCAAAGAAGCCATTCCTTCCATGCCAGGCATTGAACGTTTGTCCATCGATCTACTGGTAGAAGAAGCCAAAGAACTGGTGGCACTGGGCGTACCCGCCATAGCCATTTTTCCGGTTACTCCGGCCGACAAAAAATCCTTGCACGCTGAAGAAGCCTATAACCCGGAAGGGCTGGCTCAACGCACAGTACGCGCCCTGAAAAGTGAATGCCCGGAGCTGGGCGTGATCACAGACGTCGCACTGGACCCGTTCACCACCCATGGTCAGGATGGCATCATAGATGAAGCTGGCTACGTCATCAACGATATCACCACTGAGGTGCTGATGAAGCAGGCCTTGTCGCACGCCGACGCAGGTGCCGATATCGTTGCCCCCTCAGATATGATGGATGGGCGTATTGGTGCTATCCGTGATGCACTTGAAGAAGCCGGACACATTCATACTCGTATCATGGCCTATTCTGCCAAATATGCCTCCAGCTACTATGGCCCATTCCGTGATGCGGTCGGTTCAGCGGGGAACCTCAAAGGCGCAGATAAGAAAACTTACCAGATGGATCCGGCCAATTCAGATGAGGCCTTACGCGAAGTCGCACTGGACTTGCAAGAAGGCGCTGATATGGTGATGGTTAAACCCGGGATGCCCTACCTGGATGTGGTACGCCGCGTCAAAGATGAGTTCGGTGTACCAACTTTTGCCTATCAGGTTAGTGGTGAATACGCCATGCATAAAGCCGCCATTGACAATGGCTGGCTAGCAGAACAGCCGACCATTATGGAGTCATTACTCGCTTTTAAACGTGCTGGCGCCGATGGCATTTTGACCTACTTTGCGAAGCAAGCCGCTATCTGGTTGAATGATAAATAAATAATTGGCAATTATTAAAAAAGGAGCAATAAATTGCTCCTTTTTTACATTTTTCTGATTAACATTGTGTCATTTTTGTGTAACATACCCCCCGTAAGCTTATGTACCCATTTGGGTTTAAACTACACACGGGAAAAACCATGATAAAAACAAAATTCACTCCACTGGCGCTCCTTGTGGCCGCCGCAACCGCGCCTGTGCAGGCGCAGGTCATCATGTCTGAGTACATTGAAGGTAGCTCAAATAACAAAGCCGTCGAGCTCTTCAATACTTCGGAAAACGCAATATCGCTGGATGGCTACACGCTAAGCTACTACTCCAATGGTGGCACCGATCCATCCAATACCATAGAGCTAAGCGGTGAAATCGCAGCAGGCGGTACGTATGTCATCGCAAACAGCAGCGCAGTTGATACCGTATTAAGCGCCGCGCAACTGGCGACAGGCGGCAGCTGGTACAATGGTGACGATGCAATTGTACTGCGTAATGGCGATACGGTACTGGACAGCTTTGGTCAGGTTGGTTTTGACCCGGGCAGCAGCTGGGAAAACAATGGCGTTGCAACAAAAGACAAAACACTGCGTCGCAACCTGGACGTCACGAGCGGCCGTACAGCCTTTGACGCAGCCTTTGACCCGAGCGCTGAGTGGACCCAATTCGACAAAGACGATTTCTCAGGCCTGGGCAGCCACAGTGGCGACACCGGTGGTGGTGACGATGGCGGTGATGATGGCGACAAGCCAGAACCTCTCGTGTGTGGTGAAGCAGCGACAGCCATCAACGCAATTCAGGGCAGCACCGATGAGAGCCCGCTGAAAGACCAACTCGTGACGATTGAAGCGGTTGTCACTGCGGACCTGCAAGCTGACGACCAGCTTAAGGGCTTTTTTGTTCAGTCGCTGACAGCGGATATGGACGCAGACAGCATGACTTCAGAAGGTCTGTTTGTATACTACCAAGATGTCGATGTAAAAGTCGGTGATCAGGTTCGCGTTCAGGGTACTGTTCAGGAATTCTACAACGCGACTCAATTAGGTAATGTCACTCAGCTTGAAATTTGTGGCACTGCCGATGTTCAGGCGCAAATGCTGACTCTGCCAGTCAGTGAAGTCAGCGATCTGGAGGCCGTAGAAGGCATGCTGGTTAGCCTGTCAAATGAAATGGTGGTCGCAGACACCTACAACCTGGGTCGCTATGGTGAAGTAGGCCTGGCAACCGAGCGCCTGTATCAGGGCACGCAACTGGCGATGCCAGGCGATAAAGCCAATGAACTGGAAGCAGAAAACGAGAAAAAATTCCTGCTAATGGATGATGGTTCAACTGTTCAGAACCCGGACGTCATCCCTTATCCAAGCACAGGTCTGGATGCCTATAAAACCATCCGCCTGGGCGACACAGTCACCAACCTGGAAGGGGTCATTGCATATAGCTTTGGCAAGTACCGCCTGAACCCAACTACAGCACCCACTTTCAATAACACCAATGAGCGTACAGAAGCGCCTGAGCTCAAAGGTGAAGGTGATCTGCGCATCGCCAGCTTCAACGTACTTAACTACTTCAATGGCGATGGTCAGGGCAACGGCTTCCCAACCCCTCGTGGTGCAGACACTGCAGAAGAACTGGAGCGCCAGGAAGCGAAGCTTGTGTCTGCCATCACAGCACTGGATGCCGACGTGATAGGCCTCATGGAGCTTGAGAATGACGGATTTGGTGAACACAGCGCGATTGCCGATCTGGTCAACGCCATCAATGCAGAATCTGAGTACACCTATGCTTACGTCGACTTCAATGCCGACAAAATCGGTACTGACGATATCACTACAGGCATTATCTATCGTACTGACACAGTGGAAGAGGCCGGTACGGCCAGCTTTACGACCGTTGCGCCATTTGACTACAGCAACCGCCCTCCAACAGCTCAGAGCTTCCGAAAGCTGGACAACAACGAAGAGTTTACCGTTGCCGTTGCACACCTGAAATCGAAAGGCTGTGGCAGTGCAGACGGCGATAATGCAGATCAGGGCGATGGTCAGGGCTGCTGGAATGTTATTCGTACTCAAGGAGCAACTGCATTTGCGCAGTGGCTGGCAACCAACCCAACGGGCAACGAAGATGAAGACGTGATCCTGGTTGGTGATATGAACGCCTATGCAATGGAAGATCCAATGCGTGCCTTTGCAGATAAAGGTCTGAGCAATGTGATGACGCACCTGGATGGCAATACGAAAAGTTATTCTTACAACTTTTCTGGTCGCCTGGGTAGCCTGGACCATGCTGTAGCCTCTGCTCCGTTGCTTGCGAAAGTGACCGATGCAACAGACTGGCACATCAACGCGGATGAGCCGCGTATGTTGGATTACAACACAGAGTACCGCACTGACGCACAAATTGCAGAGCTCTATGCAAACCACGCCTATCGTGCCTCAGATCACGACCCTGTGATTGTAGAAATCAAAACAGTTGCTGCCGAACCGCCCGTTGATCCACGCCCAGTGATTGAAGCCGGTCAGCACTTTGAGGTAGAAGAAAATACCCCGATCAACACCGCAATTGGCACACTAAAATTCTCAGATGCCGATGCAGATGTCACACCGGTTGAGCGTTTCATTGTGACTGGCACCCGTGCCATCACCATCAATGAAGTGGGTCAGGTTGTGGTCGCCAGTGAATTGGATTACGAGTTCGATAACCGAATCGAGTTTATGGTTCAGGCACAAGACAGTGCAGGTAACCTGTCAGAACAAGTTCAGGTGATCGTCAACGTGAAGGACGTCAAACAAGGCGATGACAACGATGGTGACGATGATGACTCAGGCAGCTTTGGCTGGTTAGCCCTGTTTGCAGCGCCACTGGCACTGCTGCGTCGTCGCACAAAATAAGTGTGAATGTGATGGCTTAAGTATGTATAAGTGCTTAAGCCATAGCCGCTTTAAATAAAATAAAAAAATGCGCCTTACGGCGCATTTTTGTTTGCTCTCAGTTTTATATCCGTTCACCAGGTGAATGGATATGCCATCAGGCTTTTGCGTGATGGCTTTTTTCTGATATTGGCACCGATAACACCTGTGCGGCTCTGCTTAACTCAGCATCATCAATAGACCAATACGGAAAGGACAATCTTCGGTTATTCTTAAGAACAACTTTCAAACATTGCAATGGACCCAGCTTTTGTAGTTCCAGTGACGCTATTTCGTCTGCATGCACATACTGTGTTTTCACCCATGTGCGGTAACAAATTCCTGCTTTATCAATATGTACAAACCGCTTGTCAGTGAGTGTCATTAGCACAATCAAGCCAACACTCGCCAGCGACAGAACCATCAGTGATGAGGCAACACTATTCAGGGCCACTAAGTTCATCATCACATAACACAACGAAATACCACACACTGTGGCCAAGACGGCAAACCAGCTGATATCCAAATCTATGGTTCTCATGAGTACCTCCCAATTTTACTCAATGTTTAGCGGAATCGACTGACTCCGGGCTCTAATGATAAAGTTGCAAAGTCCCTAAATCAAGTCCGTTTATGTAATTTTTAGCAATAGTTTCGCATACTGGCAGAGGAAAAATGACGACATGATTTTATTTATATTTTTACCTCAAATGGCACCGATAAACTGTATGGCTGTACAATCTGACCGAGGAATTCCAGCCATTAAAAAAGGCCGCAAATGCGGCCTTTTTTCAGAAATCGGTCAACTAATTACTTAGCTGCTTTTTTCTCTTTCTCAGCTGCGATCACTGCATCAGCAACGTTTGCCGGGCAAGGAGCATAGTGAGAGAATTCCATTGAGAACTGACCACGACCAGACGTGATAGTACGCAGGTGACCAATGTATCCAAACATTTCAGATAGCGGTACTTCACCCTTGATACGTACGCCAGTTGCGCCAGCTTCCTGGTCTTTGATCATACCACGACGACGGTTAAGGTCACCGATTACGTCACCAACGTTGTCTTCTGGTGTGAACACGTCAACCTTCATCACAGGCTCAAGAAGCTGAGGACCCGCTTTAGGGATTGACTGACGGAATGCACCTTTCGCTGCGATTTCGAACGCGATTGCAGATGAGTCAACTGCGTGGAAACCACCGTCGAACAGCTCAACTTCAACGTCTAGTACCGGGAAGCCAGCCAGAACACCTTCGTCCATCATCATCTTGAAGCCTTTCTCAACTGCTGGCCAGAATTCCTTAGGAACGTTACCACCAACAACTGAAGAAGAGAAAGTGTAGCCAGAGTTAGGCTCACCAGGCTTGATGCGGTAGTCGATCTTACCGAACTGACCAGAACCACCAGACTGCTTCTTGTGCGTGTAGCTGTCTTCAACTTCTTGCGTGATAGTTTCACGGTAAGCAACCTGAGGCTGACCAACGATTAGTTCAACACCGTAAGTACGCTTAAGGATGTCAACTTTGATGTCAAGGTGAAGCTCACCCATACCTTTCAGGATGGTTTCGCCTGAATCTTCGTCAGTTTCAACCTGGAATGACGGATCTTCTGCAACCATCTTACCGATCGCGATACCCATCTTCTCGTTACCACCTTTATCTTTAGGTGCAACCGCGATAGAGATTACCGGATCAGGGAAGATCATCGCTTCAAGAGTACATTCGTGCTTAGGATCACATAGAGTGTGACCAGTTTGAACGTTCTTCATGCCCACAACCGCGATGATGTCACCCGCTTGTGCTTCAGTCAGTTCGTTACGCTCGTCTGCCTGCATCTCAACCATACGGCCTATACGCTCTGTTTTACCAGTTGCAGAGTTAAGTACTGTGTCACCTTTTTTCATGCGACCAGAGTAGATACGGATAAAGGTCAGGGCGCCGAAACGGTCATCCATGATCTTAAACGCAAGCGCTTTAAGCGGCGCATCAGCATCTACAGTCGCTACTTCACCAGTAGGCTCACCAGTGTCTTTGTCAGTCAGAGGCTGAGGATCAACTTCTGTAGGCGCAGGCAGGTAATCTACAACCGCGTCTAGTACCAGCTGCATACCTTTGTTTTTGAACGCAGAACCACAGTAAGTTGGGAAAAACGCCAGATCACGAGTACCTTTACGGATACATGCTTTGATCTGCTCAAGAGAAGGCATTTCACCTTCCATGTACGCTTCCATCAGGTCGTCGTCTTGCTCAACCGCAGTTTCGATCAACATTTCATGGTATTCTTCAACTTTATCAACCATGTCTGCTGGCACGTCTTGGACTTCGTAGTTTTCAGGAAGACCAGTCTCGTCCCAAACGTACGCTTTCTTCTCAAGCACATCTACTACACCGCAGAACTCGTCTTCGATACCGATAGGCAGAGTCATAACCAGCGGGTTAGCAGCAAGTACTTTCTCAACCTGACCAACTACGCGGTAGAAGTCTGCACCCATACGGTCCAGCTTGTTCACGAAGATAACACGAGCAACTTCTGACTCGTTCGCGTAACGCCAGTTAGTTTCTGACTGAGGCTCAACACCGCCAGATCCACAGAATACACCGATACCACCGTCTAGTACTTTCAGTGAACGATATACTTCGACTGTGAAGTCAACGTGTCCAGGAGTATCGATAACGTTTAAACGGTGGCCTTTCCACTCACACGTTACCGCTGCTGATTGGATTGTAATACCACGCTCAGCTTCCTGCTCCATGAAGTCAGTAGTAGACTCACCGTCATGTACTTCACCCGTTTTGTGGATTTTACCAGTAAGCTTTAGAATACGCTCAGTGGTGGTAGTTTTACCCGCATCAACGTGCGCGAAAATACCAATGTTTCTGTATTTCGATAAATCTGCCATTGTTTTACTCTATTTAAAGTAGAAAAATTATTCGGCGGGAGTATATCACCTCTTTAGGCGAACATCATCCTTCACGTCGTCTAAAATGCAATCAATTTGAGAAAAAAATGGTTTATAGTGGAATGTATTTTGCTTATGCCAACTTTAGGGGGCGTAAAACGCCGTCAGATAAAGGTTGTCCCTCTTTTTGCAGGCCATGAAAGCCCGCTCCCCGGCCTGCTAGTTAGCAAATTCAGCAGGCCTGAACACCAAAAAAGGGGCGAACTTATGGCTTAGCCCCCCATACGCCGAGACAGGCTCTTCGGGCCGATTAAAACCAGATAAATAATCCGAGGATCAGCGCAACCCCCAATAAAGGCACACACACAGTGAGCACCGCCAGTGGCCAGTACGCGTCCTGATGTTTCTCTCCACAGATTGCCCGCACTGTGGTCACGACATAGCCATTGTGCGGCAAAGTATCCAGCGCGCCGGAGCTGATCGCCACAACCCGGTGAAGCTGGCTGGCGTCCACACCCAAATCCAGATAATGCGGTGCAACCAGGGGTAATGCGATGGCCTGCCCGCCCGACGCCGACCCCGTCAGTGCCGCAATCACACTCACCGCAATCGCAGCACCAAGCAGTTCGTTGCCGGGAATACTGGTCATCAAAGCAACGGCTTCATTAAATGCCGGTGTGCCTTTGGCGACCGCACCAAAGCCAACCACCGCAGCCGTATTGCCAATCGCCACCAGTGCCCCTGTGGTGCCTAAATTGACTGCCTGAGATAAATTATGAAAGTGCTTAAAATTAATCACTAAAATCGTCAGTACCCCACCCAGCAAGGCAACGATCAAGGCATTTTGCTGTAGTGTGCTGTGCAAGGTAAACGACAAAATCAGGACCACCAGCAAGGGCAGCAAGCCGGTGATAGGGTGTGGCAGGTTACGCTGGACTTGCTCAGGGTCATTATCGCGCGCCACAAAACACTCCCCATTGGCCACGGCCCGACGGATCATCGCGCTCAATAACAGATAGCCTAATCCCGCCATAAAAACAGCCACCACCAGACTTTCCTGCCAGGCAGCGTACGGCGAGGTACCGAGGTACTTGATCGGGATCCAATTCTGAATTTCAGGTGACCCCGCAGAAGTCATAGTAAAGGTCACAGAGCCAAATGCCAGTACGGCCGGAATAAAACGCCGGGGTAAATTGGCGTCCTTAAATAAGCTCAGTGCCATCGGGTAAACAGAAAAAGCGACAATAAACACACTGACGCCACCATAGGTCAGTAAAGCGCAGGCCAACACCACGGCTAACACGGCGTATTTCATGCCGATTTTGCCAATGACATAGTGGGCAATGGCATCCGCCGCTCCGCTGTCTTCCATAAATTTGCCAAACAGGGAGCCCAACAGAAACATTAAAAACCAGGCTTGCAAAAATCCCGCAAATCCGGCCATATAAAGAGACACAAAGGGTTGGCCTGTGGCGGCGTTAAAAATAGCAATATCGCTGGTCAGGGCGACGATTAATGCGCACAGGGGCGCTGCGATAAACAAGTTGACCCCGCGCAGGGTCAGGCCAATCAGCAGTGCCAACGCACCGATTAAGCCAAGCAGACTTAACATAAATATCCTGTTTATTTTTTGTTATTTAAGGTTAGTTATACGGCAATTTGGCACTGGGATCGAGCACCCATCATGGAATACATCTGACACACCCTGTCGGCGGTAAAATAATCAATAAGGAGTTTAACAATGTCTAAGCGCCACATCTTTCTCGGTACGATATTGGCACTCACGACCAGCGTTTCCATTCAGGCATCTGAACGCGCAACCTGGCTGTGGAAAAAAGGGGGCGACCCGCTGGGAGCTTCCTCTATGATCACCACACAACCTGAACAGCAGACCTTGATTGATTTACTGCAGCAGCAGAGTATCTCTGTTGTCTATGGCTCCTACGGACAGTATACACAAACGCAGTCTCAGGCCGTCGCACAGTGGAATCAAACACTTGCAACACAGGGGATTCAGTCACACTATCTGATGGCACAAAACACCTGGGTTTTCCCGCACAACCACGGCAAAATGCTGAGTAAGTTACAGGCACGTTTTATTGACTATCAGCACAATGCTGCGCCAGATGCAGAATTTACGGCGCTTCACCTGGATATTGAGCCCCATGCTCTGACTGAATGGAAGCAAGGCACGCCCCAGTCTCGTCAGGCATTGTTGTGGCAGCTTATTGATACACTTAAAGCAATCAGAGCGCAGCTGGATAATCAAGGGATGACACAGTTAAAGCTGTACGCCGATATGCCCACCTGGTATGACAGCTCAGCCAAAATTGACTGGCCAGATCAGGGCACCGCCTTTTTTGCGGCGCTGAGTGAGGTGTTAGATGGTATTTCAATTATGGCCTACGAGCGGGATAACAGTGCTTCTATATTAAATGCGACCGTTACTGAGCGTGCACTGGCCTCACCCACATTTTCGGTAAGACTGGGCGTGGACGTCAGTGAAACCTGGGAAAACCCGACACATTTACACCAGGTCATTGATGAGCTGGAAGCCGCGCAGCAGCGCGTCGATATTCACGATGCCACCGACTACTATTACTGGCTACAGACACATTGAGGCACATTTTGACAGGGTAGAACATCCGCTTTGTCTGAAACGCCGACCGCATCTCGTGGCATCGCCCGCTCCAGATCACGGACCACTTGCCTTTGAAAACGTGAGTCATCGCATTGCTGCTCCTTGCATTGTGTCCATAAGCGCAAACGTACAGCTTGCCCTGAACGTGGTACAGGCGATGCCTCCAGATAAATTGTGTGACCCTGAGAGTCGAATGAAAGTAACTGGGCGTCTAAATCGAAAGAGCCCAGAGCATACACAGGCAGGCTAAGCGCGGCTACGGCTGCAACCGGCAAAAAACAGGGGGTCATCATAAATTCCTTTTAGCAATTCAGGCAAAGCCAGATTAACACCCGCCTGTTTACAGTATAGATACACTCCATGTATATATTCATAAAATAATACCGCGATACTATACACAAGCTCCCTAAAATATAAATGAGAACTATTTTCAAAAACCTATTGACAGGCACCCAGATCTAATTGATAATCAATCTCAACAAAGTGACGTGACGGTTCATTTTGTTACTCTAATTGTTTCTCGACCCTGAAACGCGTGTTGCGCACGATAACAGCACTGGTTGTTAATGAGTTACATTGACGCCCCTTGGTGTAACTCAACAACCGCTTTGTATTTTACTTGCTACATTGCTCATATCGGTGACGGTAGATATGATCCCAAAAAGCCCTCCTCAGGGCTTTTTTCATTTCTGCACCGGGATGAACTCCCTCCAGACTGGCCCTGGCGGCTGCGATGCAGTTACACCATCACCCAGAACGTGTATATAAACCGCAACAGCAACTCAACTCACTACGCCACATCATCCGATTTGCAAGATGAGGAGAAAACTAAATGAGAATTGTTTTCAAAAATAATTTGACAGGAACACAGATCTAATTGATAATCAATCTCAACAAAGCGAGATTGACGGCTCACTTTGTGGCAGTACGTAATTTGTTTCTCGACCCTGAAACACGTGATGCGCACGTAAACAGCTCTGGTTGCAGGTGTTCAGCACTAACGCCCCTTAGTACACAATACAGGCAACCAACTTACTATTTTACTTGCTACATTGCTCATATCGGTGACGGTAGATATGAACACAAAAAGCCCTGCTCGGGGCTTTTTTTATGCCTGAAATTCAATACCAGTTTCACTTAACACCTGCTCAATTTGAAGGAGCAAATTGGCATAACCGCCAAACAATCGATCCATACAAAAATGTAAATGAGAATTAATTTCAAATTGGTGTTGACACATAATGAAATCTAACTGATAATCATTATCAACAAAGCGGGATTGACGGCTCACTTTGTTTTAGTACTTAATTTGTTTCTCGACTCAGAAGTACGTGTTGCTTACGCACAAAGCTCTGGTTGCAGGTGAAAAACATTAACGCCCCTTAATGTGGCTCACAGGCAACCAACTCACATTTTACTTGCTACATTGCTCATATCGGTGACGGTAGATATGAAATCAAAAAGCCCTGCCCCGGGCTTTTTTTATGTCTGATTTTTAAACCCAACAAAACTTAACGACGATTTTTACGCGCTCGGGCACGGCGCTGACGTTTTTCTTCTTCCTTGGCCGCTTTCTTCGCTTCTGCCGCCAGGCGCAGCTGAGCCACCATTTCCTCTTCCTCATCGCGCATCTGCGGTGTTTCCATGGTAATACGACCAATCACGGCATCGCGTAGCTCATTGATCAGGATCTCCGACATTTTATGGGTATCTACCTGATTACCGCCGCGAATACAGCCACGCTTACGCCCGGCCATTTCAATAAAGGTCCAGTCACAGTCGGGCAGCTCATCAATTTTATAGCGTGCCTGTAACAGCTTAGGATACGCCTGCAACAGGTACTCGGCGGTGTAACTGGCCACCTCTTCATAATTGATAGCGGTATCACGAATAGCACCCGTCGCGGCCAAACGATAGCCCGAATTTTCGTTTTCTACTTTGGGCCATAACATGCCCGGTGTATCGTACAGCATTATGCCGTCTTCGAGCTTAATGCGCTGCTGGGCCTTAGTCACCGCCGGTTCATTGCCCGTTTTCGCGACGATACGCCCGGCCAGAATATTGATCAGTGTCGATTTGCCAACATTGGGAATGCCCATGATCATGGCTTTAAGCTGCTTATCCTGACCGACCTTTTGCGGTGCCAGCTTTTTACACAACGCATTGATCCGTTGTACTTCATTGCCTTTGTCATGACCAAACGCCAGAGTTTTCACCCCGTCTTCACGCTCAAAATACGCCATCCAGGCCTGGGTCAGTTCGGGGTCGGCCAGATCGGCTTTGTTGAGAATTTTGATGACCGGCTTATCACCGCGCAGCTGTGCCACCATGGGGTTTTCACTGCTATAAGGAATACGGGCGTCCAGTACTTCAATAATCACATCCATCTGCGGCATGATCTCTTTGATCTCATTGCGCGCCTTGTTCATATGTCCGGGAAACCACTGGATACCTGTTCTGCTCATCGTTTTCTACCTTATTAAATCTGGCTGTGTCTGATTCATCGACCAGGGCACACACTATCTACTTTACCCGGCCATACGACACATGAATAACGCATAGTGTACTATAAACGTGGATATTGAGGGATCAAAGATACAGCCTCACTTTCCCCGCACAAACTATGCATTTACCGATATAATGACATTTTTGCTTAATTGGACAGGCAATGGCACTCAAATCAACTATTTTAAAGGCCAACCTCTCGCTCAGCGATATGGACCGTCATGTATATCAGGACATCAGTGTCACACTGGCACAACACCCGTCAGAAAATGCCCAACGCGTGATGGTGCGGCTACTGGCGTTTGCGCTGGAATACCAGGATGGGCTCAGTTTCAGTAAAGGGTTGTGCGTCGAAGATGAGCCGGATATCTGGCTGAAAAATTACAGTGACGAAATCGAGCTGTGGCTCAGTGTTGGCTTACCAGAAGAAAAATGGCTGAAAAAAGCCAGCAATCGGGCCAAACAAGTGGTACTTTATACCTATGGTGAGAACAATCAGGGCCCCTGGTGGCAAAAGCACCAAAATACACTGCGCCAGTATAGTAACCTCAGGATCATCAGCCTGCCTTATAGCGCCACCAGCGTAATGGCTGAGATGTTGACCCGTACCATGGCACTGACAGTCACAGTACAGGACGGCGAAATTTGGTTCAGTGATGAACAACACAGCGTGCATCTGATCCCAGAAAGACTGCAGGGGTAAGCTCACCCGGATGCACAAGAGGTAAACACAATGGCAGTAACCAGAATCGTCGTATTACATGGATTATATATGTCAGGGTTTGTCATGCGCCCGCTGTGCGAGCGTCTGGAAAAACTCGGCTTTGAGATCCTCAATCTCAGCTACAACACGCTAACACCCGACAGGCAAGCTATCTTTGAGCAGATTGATGCGTTTGTTGCGGGCCAGGATGCCGCGCTGGTCTGTCACTCCATGGGCGGTCTGGTGGCCCGGGATTACCTTACTCACAATTCAGAGGCCAGCACTGCCATCCACAAAGTGATCACCCTGGGCACACCACATAAAGGCAGCTACATTGCCAAACATATGCATGAGCATGGCTTCGATATGCTGCTCAAAAACAGTGTGGAGTATCTGCTCAGCCAGCGGCAAAACTGGCCGTTTAAAGCCAAGCTGTATAGCATTGCCGGAGATCTGCCGATTGGTCTGATGCCACTATTAAAAAAGGGTAGCCGCTCGGATGGTACTGTGCTGCTGGATGAAACCACACTACAGGGTATGGCCGAGCACAAGATCTTTCGCCTCAGCCATACGACCTTAATTTATTCTCGTGCTGTACTCGATTACATCGTCGAGGTGCTCAAACGCGATCAGTGATCGCCTTTCGCTGCTATTTTATACGCAACCACCGCGATGATGCCCACAATCAGCGGAATCGGTGCAGCAATATAACCAAATGCATCTGAGTTCGCATAACTGGCCCCTGCCAGATGACCAACCAGACCAACGACAAAGGTCAATAATGCAATCACGACAACGGCGATTTCAGATTTATGTTGAGAAGGGGTTTTACCTTGCATGATACGCTCCTTGGGTGCTGCACCGTTTTTGTGCTCTGACACGCCTAAATAAAAACCTAACTAAATGGCTCAGATGTCTGCTTCAGCGAACCTCAAATGAAACCAGCTCTCTGTGCCTGTTAGACTCATTATGCGCGTCTAAATCGCGGAAATTTTGACCTAAATCAAAGAGCCAGAGCAGCGAAAAAGCAACCCATTTGCCATTTGAGGTAGATCAACTTCGTGTGCGTTGTTATCGCTGTGTTCGTCAAAGTGGCAAACTTTAAGCATTATTAAGTGGGGATTAAGCCGCTGTTGTGTAAGATTTTTTCTCATAGTGTGTCGCGGTCAGTAAAGCAGCGCCTTCAATTCTGTCGATACCTGCAATCGACTTTTCCCATTTGGCATCTGCCGCCTTTTTAGTCACACTAATAATCAATCAGACGCACCGCAGACGCGTCTTCTTTTTAACCACAGTACAGGAGTAAACGATGAGCAACAGCATTGGATTAGACAGTCAGAAAAGTCAGGCATTGGTAAGCAACCTCAATACCCTGTTAAGTAGTTACCAAATCCAATACATGAACGCCCGCAGTGTTCACTGGAACATCAAAGGCCGTAACTTCTTCGAGTTACACGTTAAATTTGAAGAAATATACAACCAGCTATTACTTCAGGTCGATGAAATCGCAGAGCGTATTTTGACCATTGAAGGTATCCCTTTACATGCCTTCAGCGATTATCTGGCGCACAGTAAAATCAATGAAGCGAAAGGGATCAGTGATGGTCAGGAAGCCGTAAAGAGCTTACTGGATGGCTTTACCACGTTAATCAAAATGCAGCGCGACATTCTGGAACAAGCCGGCGATGCCAGCGATGAAGGAACGGCAGCCATGATGAGCGACTACATCAAAGAGCAGGAAAAGCTGGTGTGGATGCTTAAAGCTTACCTGGCATAGTCACCTCAGGTGGAGGGCACTTCCTCCACCTCAAAGATGCTGATCAGCTGAGCCACGAAGTAGCATCTCGATAATGGGGATGCTGAACCAGATATGCATCGGCATCAAGATAAAACAGCACTTTCACTGGTTGCATCTGCCACAACTGCGTCAAAAGCTGGCGAGACAGCGTATTCACACCAATAAAATCAATTTCCTGATAACCCCGCTGGGCCACATCTGCAAAGTACGCCTGCAATGCAGCCAGACTGTCTGCAGTTACCAGTTCACACTGAGTCAGATTAATCACTACGCGCTGCAGTGCCCCGGCAGGATGAGGCGCGATCTCACTCAGCGCCTGTTGCTCAAATGCCTGAACCCCTTCACGATTAAATGCGCCAATCAAGTTGACAAAAATCACGGGCGGCACAATGTCGATTTGCCATTTTCCATGTGCAGCAAACATGTCTGCTCTCCCACCTGTTATGTCACCTGAGTCATCAGGCCCTGGCACATCGGTTGATCGCGTTCAACAGGCTATTACGCGTATATCAAGGCTCAAGCAAGCCAATGAAAAAGGCCATTTCCAGTGCCTTTTCATGCAGGCTCTTAAAGCGGCCCGACGCGCCTCCGTGCCCGGCGTCCATATCGGTTTTAAACAACAACAAGTTGTTGTCTGTTTTTAACTCACGCAGTTTGGCCACCCACTTCATGGGCTCCCAATACTGCACCTGAGAATCATGCAATCCGGTTGTTACCAGAATATGAGGATAGTCTCCCGCACGCAGATTGTCATAGGGAGAATACGCCAATATGGTGTGATAATCCGCCTCTTTATTGGGGTTTCCCCACTCGTCGTATTCATTGGTGGTCAGCGGGATACTCTCATCCAGCATAGTCGTGAGCACATCCAAAAAAGGCACATGGCAACCAATGCCACGATATAGTTCGGGTGCCTGATTCACAACGGCTCCCATCAGCAGACCACCGGCACTGCCACCAGATGCGAAGATCTTATCCGCTGCACCATAGCCTTGCTCAACCAAAGCACGGGTGACGTCTTCAAAGTCGTTAAAGCTGTTTTGCTTGTGTGCTTTTTTGCCGTGCTCATACCAGTGACGTCCGAGCATTTCAGAGCCCCGGATATGGGCAATGACATAGACAAAACCCCGGTCAAGCAAGCTCAGCGTGTTGCTGGAGAAGTTCGGATCTATGGTAATCCCATATGCACCATAGCCATATTGCAGGAGGGGATTGGTGCCATCTTTATTGAATTTGTCTTTGCGATAAACCAGTGACACAGGCACTTCAACGCCATCTCGCACACGAATATGCAAACGCTCAGAGCGATAGTGCTCCGAATTAAACTCGCCCAGCACGCGCTGTTGCTTCTTCAGCGTCTTTTTGCCCTCGGCCAGTGTAAAGTCATATATACTGGTTGGTGTCGTCAGACTTGAATAGTAAATTCGCACAGACTGGGCTTCGGGCTCAGGGTTATAGCCCAGCCCGGCATAAAAACAGGCGTCATCAAATTTCAGCTGATAGCTGTTCCCGACATAGTCGTGCACCACAAACCGGATCTGGCCGCGCACACGTTCCGTGACCACATAGTGGCTGTGGAACAACTCTATGCCTTCAAGCAGTATGTGTTCACGGTGTGCAATGAGCTCTTCCCATTGCTGTGGCTCAGCCAGCGTGTCTCTGGTGGCACGCAATAAGCGGAAGTTTTTCGCTTCCCGGTTTGACACCAGATAGTAATACTCACCCAGCTTATCCAGCCCGTATTCATGACCTGGTGTACGTGCCAGCAAAGGGGCAAATTCACCCAGAGGTGCATCGGCCGACAGCGCCAGAATGTCGGTGGTTTCGGTCGCAGCCAGATGAATATAAATCTCGCTTTCATCGCGACTCTTACCCAGACCCATATAAAACTGGCGATCCTGCTCCTCGTACACCAGCTGGTCGTCACTTTGTGGCGTACCCAAAATATGACGATAGACCTGATAACCCAGCAGAGTCTGCAAGTCTTTGCGCACATAGAACACGGTTTTATTGTCGTTGGCCCAGACCACTTCTCCTTCGGTTTCAGTCAGTACATCTGCCAACATCTCGCCACTTTGCAAGTCTTTAAAGCGCACCGTATAAATACGTCGGCCGTCCGTATCTTCGCTATAAGCCAGCAGATTGTCATTGGGGCTGATGGCTATATCGCCTAGTTCAAAGAATTCATAAGCCTGAGCCAGCTGGTTAACATCCAGCAGCAACTGCTTGTCACTCATAGCTTCGTCGCAGCCCCGAAAGTGACGCGAATACTCATCATCGCCACGGACTTCACTCATATACCAAAAACGCCCGTCCTTTACCGGCACCGTGCTGTCATCTTTGACAATGCGACCCTTCATTTCTTCAAACAACTGCGCCTGTAGCCCTTTATGCGCCGACATCATTGCCTCACAGTAGGCGTTCTCCGCGTGTAAATGGTCTAATACCCGGGCATTCTGACGCTTATCGTCACGCATCCAGTAATAGTTGTCTGTCCTTTGATGTTGGTGGTGTGTCATGGTGTGTGGCACTTTCTCAGCCACTGGCGGGGTCAGCGTTTTGGTCACTCACGTGTTCCTAATTTGTTAAAACCATTGTGACCCTAACATAGCAAATAAACCCCTGAGATGTCATTTAATTCACTGTGAGCCGCAGAGATTCTATCGGTAAAAGAAAAAGGCCAGCAAATGCTGGCCTCAAAATAGTGAAAGCGGTTTTATTTCATATAACTGCAAACCATTTGCAGCACCAGACCACCGCCTGTATTGGTATAGGCAGGAATACATTTATATTCAATGTCACCTAGCCACTCCCGGACACTTTGCTCTCTTTCCCAGTATTCTCGATTGTCTCCATGACCGGAGCCATCACCAACTGGCACCGACACGGCGAGTTTGCCATTATTTAAATCTCGGATCGTAATATCCGTTTGCGTATCACAGCCGTCTGACACAATTTTACACACCAGACTGGGAATTTTCTGAGACCCCTTGCGATACGTCGGAATGAAATAGGATTTGTTTTTGCCGTTCCTTTCAGCGCTTTGCTGCTTTAAGTAATCGGCAGCCCCAGAAACGACGGTAGTACCAGCTGCCTGCGCCATACTAGTCCAAAGCGTCTGGAAAATACCCGGGTGAGTGGGTTGTGGCTCTGGGCGGTACCCGCTTCCTCGGCGCTGAATATCCACATTACCCGCTTCTGATACCTCTTCCGATGGCTCGACACCCATAGGAGTACAACCCGAACCAGGCTGCTCACAGGGATCAAATGGCCTGAATACATATTTATAGAATTTTCTGTACTTCAGCGCAGCGACAAAATCATCCATCATACGTGCCTGAAACGAATCTGACGTACAGCGGGCGGGATTACGGCCACACTCTGCGGAAAACACGATACGCTCAACAGGGGAATACTTATCTCGCCGCTGTAAATCCACCTTAATCTGAACATTCTGAGATTCAAAAAAGTACCCTCTATATTCGTGCTCCATGGGCATAGAAGGCTGTGATGCCAGTGCCGACAAAGATGAGAACACTGCCAGCAATGCCAGGCCAGACTTGAAAAGCGTTGATTTCATAACTATCTCCTTATTTAAAATCAACGCAAATGTAACACCAAAAAAAACAGCTGCTCAATAATAATTAACCAAAATAGAAACAAATTTATGGAGAGCCACTTAATCTATAGGCCAATATGCACGCATAAAAAAGGCCAGCAATTGCTGGCCTCTGAACAGTTTTTTATAACATGCGTATTTAGCCCGGACGCTGATCCACGTTAAGGTTAATTAATCGCTTCAGCTTGTTCAACATTGCCATAAGCACCGCTGAGATGAAAGCAAACACCTTAACAAGCAAGGCTCGCACATCAATCAAAATGATATACAGACATGGCACCAGCACCAGGGTGATCAGGGTAGCAAACAGCACCGCGAAGCCCAGCGACACCGCCATGGGGATCACAAACTTGGCCTGCAGGCTGGTCTCAAAGATGATTGGCATGACCCCGGCAAACGTTGTGATAGACGTCAGAGTAATGGCTCTGAAGCGCGCACATCCTGCTTCGACCACGGCATCTTTAAGCTTCACGCCCTCTTTTCTTACCTGGTTCACATAGTCAGTCATCACCAGTGAATCGTTAATTACAACACCGGCTGCGGCAATCAGGCCGTAAGTCGACATCATGCTCATATCCAGACCAAAGAACCAGTGGCCCCAGATGGCACCGACCAGGCTGAACGGGATCACCGACATAATGATTAATGGCTGACCATAGCTCTTAAGCGGCACCGCCAGCAGGATGTACACAATGAACATACCAGCAATAAAGAACATCATTTGCTCGTTGGCCTGAGCCTGATCTTCTTCGATGTCACCACCCAGTTCGGTCTTCACCTCTGGGAACTGCTCCATCAGTTTAGGCAACAGGTTGTCTTTGATGTTTTCGACCACCTGGTTTGGTTCAATTACCTGCTCATCAATATTGCCGTAAATATACACAGTGCGATAGCCGTTTTCGCGACGAATGTAGCTTACACCCGGACGTTCCACAAACTCCACCACATCACCCAGCATCACGTCTTTGCCCTCAGGGGTTGTGATCACCGTATGTTTCAGTGACGAGAAAGCCTCCCGATCCAGGCGCGGGTAACGCACCATCACTTTGATTTCTTCACCATCGCGGATCACGCGCTGTGCTTCACCGCCGTAAAAGCTCATACCGACCTGATTGGCAATGTCCGACAGGCTCAGATTCAGATCATAGGCCACCTGCTTGAGCACCAGCTGCACTTCTTTACTTTCCGGGTCAATGCTCGAACTCACATCGAACAATCCCTTTTCTTGTTGCAACATGGCAATAAACTGGCGACCAGCGGCATTCAGAGTATCGATGTCCGGGCCATACAGCAGGTAACCAAATTCCCCTTGCCCCTGACCTTCGTCATTTACATCATCAATCACGAGTAAAGATTTCACACCCGCAATATCCGGCATGTTTTCACGCCAGCGACGCGACAACTCAAACGCATCAAACGGGCGGATATCCTCTTCTACCAACACGGCGAGTACATTTCCTTCGGTACGGCCTTCATTCCAGACCATGATGTCCTTGATCATGCCCTGACCGTATTCCTGCTCAATCTCGGCTTCCACTTTCAACATCATGTTTTCTATGGTGCTCAGAGCTTCAAGTGTCTGCGAGTCCGAGGCGTTATCGTTCAGTGTCAGTTTCACCATCGGATAATCGTGCGGTACCTTAGGCATCGCGACGAATCGAACCTGATTAGAAGTGATCAGCGAAACACTTAGTATCAGCATACCTACAAAGCCACACAGTACCGTCCAGCGCCACTGCACACAGGTTTCGACCAGGTTGCGGTAAGGCCCGTTCACAAAGGCAAAGAAACGCTTATTGAACTTTGCGCGCCAGCTCCCTTCACGCATTGGCGAAAACTTAGTATGGCCAATGTGCGCAGGCAGGATCCACTTGGATTCAATCAGGCTGAAGGCCAGACACAGCATCACCACAACCGCAATCGACTTAAAGAAGGCCGCCTCCGGGCCACTGGACATCACCATAGGCGCAAATACGGCCATGGTCGTCAGAACTCCGAATGTGGCCGGGGTCGCCACCCGTTTGGCACCTATAACCACGTTATTCACGCCGGGCCCTTTGCGCTCAATTTCAGTATAGGCTGCCTCTCCGATAACAATGGCATCGTCCACCACGATCCCCAGCACCATAATAAAGGCAAACAAAGAGACGATATTCATGCTGATGCCAAATACCGGCATCAGCATAATGGCACCCAGGAAACACACAGGCAGGCCGACCATCACCCAAAACGCGAGCTTAAAGCGCAAGAAGATGCTCAGCATGATGGCAACCAGAACCGCCCCCTGAAACATGTTCTTCTTCATCATTGCCAGACGTGCTTCCAGATAATATGTCATGTCCACGAAAGCGGTTAATTCTACCCCTTCAGGCAGCGTTTTATTTTTCGCATCAATGTAGGAGTGAATGGTTTTGGCAATGGGCACCATATTTTGATCATTGGTGGCTTTCACCGACAGATAAGCGGCATTCACGCCGTTGAGTTTGAAGTAAAATTCACCTTCTATAAACGCATCTTTAATGTCTGCGACATCCTGCAAGAGCACCTTAGCGCCGTTCGCCCCCACTTTAACTGGAATACGGCGGAACTCATTACCCCGATATTTCTGATTTTCGACCCGCACAGAGATCAGGCCCGCATTGGTCCGGATCTGACCAGCTGACACATTGGTTGAGTAACGGCTAATGGCAGCCGCGACATCTGACATCGACATGTTGTAACGGCGCAGCGCATCCGGGTCAACTTCTATGGCAATTTCGTATTCTGGCATATTACGGTCGACCAGAGAGATATTAGATAATTGCAACAACTCGTCTTCGATTTCTTTGGCCAGAGGTTTCAGCTGTGTTAGCGGCAGATCAGCCACCAATGCCATCTGCACAACATCCTGAGTAAACTCAATTTGTTGTACGCGAATAGGTTCCATCGATGCAGGGAAAGTGGCAATACCATCGACCCGAGAGCGTACTTTATCGGCAACGTCTGCCAGCTCGGCACTGGTGTCTATTTCCAGTTGAACACTGCCACCGTTGCGATAAGCGCGATAAACAGCCTTATCAATCTCTGTCACGTCCTTGAGCGCTTCTTCTACTTTTATCAGGATACTCTCTTCAATTTCCTGAGGAGATGCCCCCGGATAAGTTGCATTCACCGAGATTAGATTGAGCTCAATGCTCGGAAACATCTGCCGTTGGATAGTAAAGTAGCTGATAATCCCCATGATCAGGATAAACCCCATCATCAGGTTTGCAGCGACTGAGTTATGTGCAAAGTACGCTATCAGCCCCGTTTGCTTAGGTGTGTGTTGTTCACTCATAATCCATCCCTGCCGTTACAGCTTTTCCAGGCCAGCGCCCTGCTCTGTTGACTCGTCAGCACCTGCTACTTTCACCGCCATACCGCGTTGTGGATATTCAGGTAAGGTGACAACCACTTTGTCACTGTTGCTTAGCCCAGCGCCAACCAGGAAGTATTCACCTTCCTCACGGACCACCTGCACCTGACGAGGCTCAAGTTCGGCGTTGTCATTGAGCAACCATACTGTTTGGTTATTGATCAACTCCTGAGGCAGGCGATAAATTTGTTTGAGCGTTTTACCTAAAAAGCTCACCTGTACATAAGTGCCAAACTTCACTTTGGGCTGGTCGCTGTTCAGCGCATAGGGATCATCAATACGGACCACCAGATTGCTCATCCGTGTTTGGGTATCAACGGTGCCCAGATCACGGTGGATCTGTGCTTCGCGGGTAAAGCCATTAACCCCTTTATTGAACACAGTTGCTTTAGTTCCCCCCACGGTTTCAGGCAAAAACACAGAGTCAAAGCCGGCAATGGGGATCACCACTTCAGCCTGCTCAATATTGTTCAACCTTGCAACCACGCTACCTGTTGAAACAAACTGGCCCAGGCCGACGTCACGAGAGACAATCAAACCATTGAACGGCGCAACCACATCACAGTTTTCCAGATCGCGCCGGGCGCGCATTAATGCCGCCTTGGCCGACTTAACGGCCGCTTTTGCGCTCATCACTTGTGGTTTACGTAAAAACAAGTCGGTATGTTTTTTGTTTGGGAAGCGCTTAGCTTCATCTGCCGCCACGTCCGCCTGTGCCTGCTCTTCGATCAGTGCTGCTTCAGCACTTGCCAGCTGAGCTTCAGCCTGTAATACGGCCGCTTCATAATTGTCCTTTTCAATACTGAGTAATGTGTCACCTTTAGCGACCACGCCCCCTGCAACAAAGCTGGGATGCCAGTAGACCACTTCTCCGGCAACCTGAACAGATAACTGGGTTGTTTCAAGCGGCATCACCTCGCCGTAGCTCTGGATTAAAACCTGATGATCCTGTGCCTGAACGGATTCGACCTGTACAACAGGACGTGTATCAACAACCTGTTTTTCTTCCTCGCTTTTTGCGACCGCGTTGACGGCTGCAAAGCCTGCCACCCCAAGGCCCAACGCCACAAAGGGAAAGATCCATTTTAGTGCTTGTGCTTTCATGACTTTACCTATTGAAATTTTCCTACCGCCTATCTTACCAATATAGAGACGTTCAATAACGTGACATTTGTAAGAATCTGTTACTGATTTAGCAAAAATCTTTCAGCTGTCTGATGGTGTGGTAGTAATCCAGCAATAAAGCCATTAAAAACATGAGAGTAACGGCCACCACAAAGCTGCTTAGCAGACCAGTAAACGCCATTTTAAACACCCAGCACACCCCGAAGAGTAACAATAATGACACAAAGGCAACTGGTAAGACCTTGCAAACCCGACCAATCAGGTGTTCTCTTATCAGCGTGCCCGTCTTAGCACCAAGTTGCCACTTTATTCGCCATACTGGTGCCGACAACAATGCCAGATATCCCAGTACGCCGTACAAGCCAGTCCCAACCAGTATCACCATCAAACTACTCAGCGCAATACCTGTGTATGCACTGAGTCTGGCCGATTTACTCATGGCTGCTGAGCGCGCTGTCATGTCACTCAACTGAAATACACTTTGCCTGGTATCTTGTACGCGCAGCAGCGCATTCAGATCAGATTTTAGCAGTGACTGCCCCGGTGCCAGCCTGATCATCAGGTTATTGATAAAAAAGTTATGCGGCAGATAAACAATGTCCGGGGTCCCCAGCGCGGGGGAGTACACATCTTCTACGATGGCCTGCAACCTAACCGGACGCTGATTGCGCGAGTACAACGTGACTCCGACGTCTTGCAGCGTCAGTCCGAGCTTGCCTGCCAGGCCTTGGTTAATGATCACCACTTCAGCAGGGGCATCCAGCGTCAGCTGCTCAGCACTAAATTCCGTCCCTGCCAGCACCCGTTGCCCGACAGTGGCAAAATAGCCCACACCACTCCATTGCCCAAAGGCTGTCAACTGCCGCGCACTATCTGGCACCGCACTGATAGGCTCCACCCAGGACATTTCCAGCGGATGGTTAGCAGACAAGCTCACCGCAGCTATCTGGGGTTGGGCCAGCAGCGTGTCAATATTGGCCTCACTGAGCAGGCGTCTGGCCCGTGCTTTTTGTTCACTACGTTCAAAGTCCAGCTGTTGCATTTGTACCTGTATTAATCCCGTGTCATCAAACCCCTGCGCTTTGCTCATCTGGGCGCCGTAATAGCTTAACAACCAGAGGCTGAAACACAGAACCACCATGCCTGTCGCCAGCTGTGCATTAATAAGCAACTGGCTCAGCCAGCCTGGTAACTGCTTTACCTGACCTTTGCCTGAGCCACTCAATTGCTGCCTCAAACTACGCAGCTCAACAAAGGCAAACACACTACGGGCAAACCCCCAGGCCAGTAGTAACGCCACCAGCCACATGCCCAGATAGGCAGACCAGGACAAGTGCAACCAGGTAATACTGCCCAGCACCTCCTCACCCCAATATTGCACTAACGCCAGCAACCCCGGTGCCAGTGCCGTCGCGGCTAAAGCCGATAACGCAAACAGGGCCACCGCATGGCACAGCAGCTGGCGGAACAGATGGGATGGACGGGCCCCCAGAGCCAGATGCAGTGCCAACTGCGACTGGCGGCTTTTAAAATCCAGCAGATATAATGCAAACAAATTACACAGGGTCACTGTGACCACGCCCAGCGCCGCCCCCAACAACCATGTGCCCATTTCCTGCAGTGCCCCCTTAAGCTTGCTGTCGAGCGGACGCAGGGTCAGTTTGAGCGTGGTATCACCAAAGCCATACTGCCTGGATAACGCTTTAATATCCGCACTCAGTTGCAAGGCCTGTGTTTGCAAGACCGTGTTGGCCTGAGGCAGGGTTCGACCTACCAGCATCAGGTTATTGCGGATCGCCATATCAGCAAATGGGGTAATATCGGTCGCAGTATGGCTGAAGAAAGGTAAAAACACATCACTTTGCTGTGCCGCCCGAAATAACTCAGGTTCGTGACTGTTCTGTGCAAGAATACCCACAACCTGAAAGCGCCGGTCGTCCAGCTGGATCACCTGACCTGTTGCTTCTTGATCCGGCAAATAACGACGGGCAAAACGCGCGCTAACAACGGCCTGTGCCGCGCTTTGCGCCTGCTGACCCTGTAATGATGAAGCAGAGAAATAATGACCACTTTGCAGTGACATATTAAACAGTGAAAAATAGCCTGGCTCGACCAGGGCCGCTGCAATTCGGGGTTGCTGCGGATGGTTCACATAGAGCATATCGGTGTAATACACGGGCGTGGCCAGGTCGAATAACCCCGGAGTCTCATGCAAACGCCAGGCAGCGGGCGCTGAGAGCGATTCACTGAGGGTGGTTTCGCCCTGCGCATTTCGCAGCTCGCCATCGACCCAGACCAGCCGCGCTGCCTGTTCATATGGCAGCGCACCATGCGCCTGCAAAGCAAGTACGCCAGCCACCAGTAACGCTGCCATGGCGCTGGACAGCAACAGAGTAAAACATGCCGTCATTCGCCAACGGCTGTAGAGCGCCCTTAGAGCATCCTGAATATCTAACCACATCTTGGTGCACTCCCTCAGGCAATTGCACTGCGTGCACTATCACGCATGTGGCTGCTGCCCACTATCTCACCATCCAGCAGGCGGATCTGCCGAGAAGCCATGTCGGCATATCTGGGGTCATGTGTCACCATACAAATGGTGGTGCCCTGCTGATGCAGCTGTGCGATCAACTGCATCACCGCATCACCGCTTTTCGAATCCAGGTTTCCGGTTGGCTCATCCACCAGTAAAATACTGGGGTTGGCAACCAGTGCCCGGGCAATAGCGACCCGCTGCTGCTGCCCACCAGAGAGTTGATCGGGCTTATGCGCAGCGCGATGCGACAAGCCCACCTTATCCAGACAATTTTGCACACGACTTTGCACTTCATCACGCGACAACCGGGTGGTGCTATAGCGCAGCGGCAGCGCCACATTATTAAACACCGACAATTCGTCGATCAGATTAAAAGACTGGAAAATAAACCCAATATGGCGATTCCTTAACTCCGCGCGCTGATCCGCGGTCAATGTCCCCACCTCGGTTCCCTGGATAAGATATTGCCCGTTGCTTGCTTCATCCAGTAAACCCATGATGGACAGCAAAGTGGATTTACCACACCCGGATGGGCCAGAGATGGATACAAATTCTCCCTGTTCGATACTCAAACTCACCTGTCGCAGCGCATGTGTCTGTAGTTCTTCGGTTTCGAACACTTTACTGATGTGCTTCATTTCTATTATCTGTGTCATACTTTCCCCGCTGACAAACCGGCACCCCATTGTGCCATAGTTGACCCTTAAAGCTTTAATTCAGTGCGACCTGCACGCCCTGTTGTGCCAGGCTACTCAAATCGGAAATAATCCAGCGCTGATTGTGTTTTGCACCCTGTTCAATCACCACGTAACGACCAGCCAGTGCTCCAAAGTGCACTGTTTTCAGCTCAGTAGAGCCATCCTCTGCAAGCCGGTACAGCTGTGCGCTCTGCTGCTCGCGCACATTGGCCGGACGACGGATATACAACGCCTGTTCCAGCTCAGCCACTGTGATGCTGGCATCAATGCTGAGCATAGGTCGGGCGGCTTTGGGTAATGTCCGGGGCAATGCCACTTCAACCTTCACACTGTTTTCAACCACCACAGGATCAATCCGCTTCACAGTGCCTGGCACCTGCTGATCGCGGATCCGCACCGTTACCGCCTGCCCGGGCTGCACTTTTTGCACCTGAGATTGCGCGACCCGCAGTTCAGCCAGCAGGCGAGTCTGGCTGCCTATCAACGCGGCTTCATCACCCACCTTAAGGCGCTGGCCAACAGCCAGTGGCATACGCTCCAGAATACCGGAAACCGGTGCAGTGACGGTCAGCGCAGCCAGCCTGGCACGGCTGCGCGCCAACTCCTGACGCCGAATCGCAATGCGTTGTGATGCCAGCTGCTGCGCACTGGCATGGAGCTTTTTTAACTGCGCCAGGCGCTGCTGTGCGCTGTCCCGTTGGCGAGCTAAGTTGGCCACCCGCGAGCGAGTCTGAGCAAAGGCCAGCTGTGAAATAATCCCTTTTTCTGCCAGCCCCTGTTCTGCCTGCTCTCTCAACCGTGCCGTTGCCAGATCACCTGTCAGTTTGTCCAGCAAGGTTTGTTCACTCAAAAATTCTCGCTGCTGATTGAGCGTCAGCTGCTGCAATGCCATATCGCTGTCTTGCCGGGCCTGTTGTGCCTGCGCCACGGCCAGTGACAGATCCGGATTGTCGAGTGTGGCAATCACGTCTCCCACCTTAACTGCAGCCCCGGCTTTAAGGTGAATGTGTTTCACCACGGCATCGCTCTCTACACTGAGCAGGTGCTGCTCAGCACTACGAAGCACCCCAAAACTGTCCACACCTATGGCCAGCGGTCCGTATTCCACGGTTGCGATCAACACATCCTGGCGGGCCAGCCGGGTGATCGGCTCACCGGTTCCCAGTAGCCAGGATCCGATCAGCAAAATGACTGGCACGCCCCCCCATTGCCAGCGTCGCCAGTAACTGGTGGGTTCTGGCGGTTTGATTAAATCCATTCTCAGCTCCGTATATGTTCACTCAGTAACGCCTGGAGCCAGTTTCGTGCCAAATTTTTATCCCCATAAAATCAAAAAGTTAATATTTTTCTACGACAAGTTTCGGCAGGATCGGACAATTGGTCCGGAATTGGAACGGGCATTGTGGTTGCTTACTGAGCCCGATAACTGAGCTGGGTTGTGTGGGTTTGCAGTTCACCGCCAAGACAAGAAAAAAGGGGAAGTCACAGACTTCCCCTTTGCTCGGGACGGGTCCTTTTACAGGCCCTAAGTAATTGAAATGCGATTTATGAAACCTATTGTAAGTCGTATACACTCTTACTGCGGTTGTTCAGCCAGGCTGCAAAGGTGTCTTCGTCAACCAGATCAGCAATGCGACCTTTAAACTCACTGTAGCCTTTCTCATTGTAGAATTGCTTCAGTCTGAGCACTTCTTCATGACGTGATGACATGCCACTGCCGGCTTTACGTACCGCACGGTCAAAGTAGCCTGATCTATGCTTGGCACTGCTCACGTAGCCACTGATGTCACGATCATTCCACTCGTTATAGATGACGTCGTTACCACTGCCACCGGTGCCGGATGGGATCTCATCACCGCGTACGAAGAGAATATCGCCGCCACCGCCGCCATACAGACCAATATCTGAATAGGTCGAAATTGCTGCTAAAAAGTCTTTGCTGCCGCCGCCACTGAGCTCACAATGGCCGCGTTCACACACCAGAATATCCTGACCACTGCCACCCCAGGATTTAGCCCGGTTGCCCCATGAACCACCGCCGGAGTCAACAATGATATCGGCCCCTGAATTACCAGACAGGCGGTCTTTGTTACCATCATTACCAAAGATGATGTCTTCCCCGTCACCACCCGAGATATTGTCGCCATCCCGGTTACCGAATAGCACATCATCGCCGTTTTCACCTTTGATATCGTCGGCGCCATCATTGTTGTAACCGCTGATACGAACCCGATGTACCACACCATCGTGATCAGTCTCAATCTCAGAACCACCGGCAACCCAGTCGTTACCATCGCCTGCGCGGATCTGATCTTTGCCGTCACCGCCAAAGATCAGGTCATTGCCCCGACCCGTCTGGATGGTGTCATTCCCATTGAGGCCATACACTGTCATATCGCGACCCACACCAGTTGCCGACAGGGTATCGTTGCCGTTTGACAACTGCACCTCTACTTCTTCTACGGCATTACTGAATGCGCAGTGCTGGTAGCCTGCTGAGTAAGCAAACACATACTCATCGTGCTCTTCCACAAACAGGGTAAGATTGTTGTCGAGCGCACGCAGTTTCCACACCCCATTGTTCAGCTCACTGTCAAAGCTACCAGTCTGAGTATGACAACGCTCGTATGCGGCAGTCAGGCTGTCCGGTACATTGCCCACCGGCGTACAGGAATATTGCTCAATACCACTGATATTACTCTGGATACTGCCGTTTGACCCTTCGGTCAGACAGTCCATACCTGTGCCACCATCTACTTTTTCGAAGTCACCATAAGTGTAAATGATGTCATCGCCTTTGCCGGCATACACATAATCCACTTTATTGCCGGTTAAAATGGTGTCATTGCCATCACCACCGTATACCAGCTGGTGCCAGTTCAGCGCCGTGCCGTCGTATTCTTCACCACTGTCGGCCAGGTTGACCTGAAAACCATTGTGACTGCTCACATCAAAGGTTTCACAGCTGCCAGCGTAATACACAGTTACCAGCGCATCATCGCCTTCGGCGGTCAGCTTCTCACCACTTACATTCGGTGACACCGACAGGTAGTTCATATACGGGTTTAAGGAGTTATCATCGGCAACGGCAATTTTTGCACGGTCCAGGCCTTCACAACTGGCCGGTGCATAGTTAGCACAACTGGTGGATTCCACGTTTTCGAAGCGACTCGAAATAGTGCCTTCATCCCCTTCTTCAACACAGTCAGCACCGGCACCGCCATCCACGCGCTCATAATCCCTAAAAGTATGGATCTGATCATTACCGCCATTGCCATACACGTAATCGACTTTATTGCCGGTGAGAATGGTGTCGTTCCCTTCACCACCAAACACCTGCTGATGAAAGTCCAGGTTCGCACCATTGTAATATTCACCACTGTCCGGCAGGTTCACGTGCAGCCCGTTATAGCTAGTGCCGTTGAGCACTTCACAGCGGCCATTGTACGAAACCACAATAGAAGTCTGAGTTCCCCTCACGGTCAATGCGGTGTCAGCCAGCTTGGGGCTCAGTGCCAGGTAAATCATATATTGATTTTCAACATGCTCGCCAATGTCTATCTGGGTCCGATCCAGGCCATTACAGTAGGCGCCTGGCGCAGCCAGCCGCGTGGCAAGCGCGTTGTTTGGCAACAGGGTCAGCGACAGTGCCGCTGCCAGTAGTGCCTTTTGATAAACCACCATGTTAGTCTCCATGAGTTAAGTAAAGATATGCGCAAAGAAATCTGGATGAGGGAAGTTATAAGCCACAATTGTGCAATCACTATGGACTCAGACTGGGTAATAAGGATGAGTTTTACTGTCAACGGGTAAGCGCACGGACAACAACACCATGCAAATCACGCCATGTTATTCACACTTTCACCATGGCATATGGAGAGTTGAAAAAAGCTTCACAGATCAAAAAAACCACCACCCAGGCGTTTATTTGTTTACATAACTGAATAAGCGCTTTATGAACCGATTCATAAAGTACGTAAATACCGTCAAGCAATTAAGCTGTCAGGCTGAAGAAAAAACCCTAAATAACCCATCATTTATACCTAAGCACATGTAAACAAAGCAAACATTTAGGCCAGCAGCCAAAAATTTTTCGGGTACAAATCAACACATTGACACTTTACATTTTTTAAACAGCTGTTAAATTACACCCGGTAAAATAATAAGAAACAAAATGTAACCTCACTGTTTTAATATTCATATACGGATGTACAATGAATACACGTCAAAGATTGAACTGGCTAAACAGCGCCCGACGGGACATTCAGGCGTCAATGCGCACTCTGCGAATACAGCAAAAAATGTCGCAAGCAGAGCTGGCCAAAAAAATGTCCGTCCCGGTTGATCAGTCCACTATCTCAAACTGGGAAAGTGGTAAAACCATTATGGATCTGGAACAGCTGCTGGATATCCTGATGATCTTCGGGAAAGACTGGAAAAGCTTTTTTGGTCTGCTGGCCGATAACGCAGAAAGAAGAACAACGAAAAAACCGCTACAGAAAGAGCCACCTATGGAACCAAACGCAGAAGACAAGGGAGAAGACTGATGCATATTGTTGATATGATACTTTCCTCTGCTGTTTTTATAGGGTTAGTACTTACATGGAGAGACTACAACGCTAGGTGGATGTTTTTACTACTTAGCTTTTTCCAGCTTGTTGATGTTACGTTCAACCCTATAGCTATACAATGGACTAGACATTATTACTTGTGGTGTCTTGCATTGAATACATTCTTTTTATTTCTAATATTGACGCGAGGGGTGCTCGCTGGTTTAGTGTACAGAACAACAAAGCTTACTTTTTTCAAAAAGGCTAGAGAGCGCTATTGCCTTACGATACCCGAATGTGCAGTTTGCATTATTATTTTCTGTTCTATGCTCTTGAACGCTTCAATATGGATAGAAATCCAGTTGTATTATTATGAAGTGCTCAACTATCCATTTATATATCATCATTTGTGGTCCCCTGCTCAATATACGTTTCATATTTTAGATACACTAGCGCTGTTTACTTTTATGATTAGATCAATGCGCTCAAAAGGAGAGCTCGTATATGAAAGAAATTAAAAATAACATTCTTAATACTATCAAAGGTGGAATAGTCCCTGGAGGAGAAGGCAAACCCCAATTACCTCGATCAGTTAATTTAGTGCTTGAAGATAAAAAGAAAAAAACTACCTTGCCTGGTTAATTTGAATTGCTTTATTAATTAATTCATAGACCTAACTAAGAATTTGCTAGCCAAAGGCAAAAAGAAGGGAGCAGACGATGAGAGTCATTGAACGTGTTTCATTGGTTCAAATTATGGGTGGAGGCTTTGGAGATGCAGATAGAGCGACCCTACCCAGAGTAGCACCGCCCCACCTTTTTTGGGGAAAAGACAAAAAACCCGATAAAGACTAAACAAGCAGATTATTAATTTATTCATCGCAGACAGCCCGGCGTGGCTGTAAGTCACGCCAATATCAACTCTCTGTCGCAATGACAGAGCAGCATTTTAAGGCTTGTCGTCACGCTGCGCCCGTATTCATTACGGGCGACTATTTGCGGTGGCCACTGAACGGCGCCCTTTTCAAATACGGGATAGCGGCTTAAAGCAGCCAGTGCCTGCGCATCTTATCCAGCTACCCATAAACCCGTTGGCAGATCGCCGGGATAAGTGTAAAGTCGGGTAAAAATAATAACAAGAACCACGACCACACGGACACGCTGAACGCGTGTTTTAAGGAGTCTTTATGCCCGTTCGCCTGTGGCTGCTTTGCTTGTTTTCTGTGCTGCTCAGCGCCTGTGCCAGCACTGAAAATCGCCCGGTTACACCGTCGCCTCGTCCTGATATGCCCTTTAATCACGCCCTGTTTAACCCCGTTGCGGTGATTGATGAGCAGTCGATTTTTGCCTTGCCAGCGCAAGAACAGCAGGCCTTTCTGAACTTTTACCAGCAACAGGTTGCCGCCGGGACACGCGGCGACCGAGCCATTTATGACTACCTGCACGACCAGCTTGATGAGTTTCACTATCGCGGCGAAACCTACAGCGCTACCGAGTCGTTACAACACGGCGGCGGCAATTGTATTTCGCTGGCTGTGCTCACTCAGGCCTATGCTTTTGTGGCCGGTATAGATACTCGCTATCGCAAAGTGGCCTCGGCACCTGTGTATCAGCAGGTGGCCGACACCATACTGATCTCCTCACACTTTAAAACCAAGCTGCTGGCGCCTGAGGAGCCGGAAAACGAAGACTGGATCACCCTGGTGCGACCCGGCACTGTTATTGATTATTTCCCCGCTCAGGATGCCATTTTTGTTGCCTCAGCCCAGTACAGAGATCTGGTGGCGAAGTTCTACGCCAACCTGGCGGTGAAGGCCATGCTGGCAGAGGACTTTGATCTGGGTGCCGCGCGTATTTTACGTGCCCGAAGCTATGCACCGGATGACCCCGAACTGATCAATATCGCAGCGGTTTTGCACCGCAGGGCGGGTGACAGGCAAAGTGCAGAAATCATTTACCAGTATGCGCTGGAACATCGCCTGATCAGCCACAACTTGCTGTCGAACTATCTGGTGCTGGCCAGAGAACAGCAGGCCACGGCCCTCATCGACCAGCTTGAACAGCAGCTCCTCACAGAGGCGAAAACCCCATTCGACTTTCTGATGAATGCCCGCAGCGCCATTGCCAAAGGCCACCTGAATAAGGCCTCCCGCATCCTGGCTAAGGTGGTGAAGCAAACCCCTTACCTGCCCGAACCTTATTTTGAACTGGCCAAGATCAGTTATCTGCAAGGTGACCTTGACACAGCCCGTCAGCTCCTGGAGCTGGCGATAGAAAAAACGTCAGATCCGGAAAAAAGCCGGGTATTCACCGCCAAACACGCCATGTTACAGTCACTGGCCGAGCGGTAAGCACTGCCACCCTGTGACTATCTGAGCTCACGTGACTTTTATTGAGTGCCAGCGCCTCACCCTCCCCCTGTTATTACTTCACTATTACATGCTATTGGCCCGATGCCGGTGAACATGTAATGTCTTTGTTAATTTTAAATCGGCAATTTGAGGCATGATCCCAGCTGTCGACATGATCAAGAAAATTCCGTGAAATTCAGTTAAGTTAAAGCATTTTGCTAAACTTATCCGCTTTTCTTTCATGATTTGAGAATAAATATCAGCATATTCCCGCACGGAATAAAAATTTCGGCCCCAATTGTGTGACTATACAGCGTCTAAAAAGGGAGTGATGATTTACTTAATTAATTTTTTGTTATCACTTTCTTTACAACGACGAATTTTGTGATTACCTTTGTACCTGTGCGAAATATATTCAATAACTTTTTATTCTAAAAAAATCATTCAACAACAAGTGAAAAGGAACAACAATGAAACTAACCTATCTTGTCTCTGCGCTAGGCTTGCTCTCCACCGCAGCACTGGCTCAAAACACCGCGCCACTGACAGAAGCACAAATGATGCAATACACCAGTAAGGCCAGCAAGGCCATCATTGGTGCCCGTGCCGATGCTAATATTTCGCTCGGTCAGGAATTTGCCACGCTAAGCAGCACAGGCAGCACGGTTATCACCCGTACTATCAGCCACCCTGATGCCAGCTACATCAAACTACACTTCAAAAATGTTAATCTGGCCAATGGCGGAAAACTGGTTGTCCGCTCCGCTGATGGCAGCGAGCGTTACGAGTACACCGAAGCGAATATGCGTGCCGCAACGGTTAACAGCAAGCTGGGCGATGACGGCGTGAGCAGCTTCTCTGCCATGTCTATCTCTGCCGACACCGCAGTGGTTGAATACACCCCAGGTACAGCGTCTGACGCAGCGCAAATTTCGACGCAGGCCATCATGCCAGCAGTGATCGATTTCTACGACCACGGCACAGAAAACACGCCGATGATGGAAGCCATGAACGCGTCAACTGACGTGGGCATTGAGTCGACATGTGGTGTGAATGAACGCCGTGACGTGCAGTGCTGGGCAGGTTCAAACCCAACTGAATTTGAGCGTACACGCCCGGTTGCCCGCCTATTGATGAACGGCAGCGGCCTGTGTACCGGCTGGCGTGTTGGCCCGGACAACCGCATGTTCACCAACGAACACTGCGTGGGTTCGGCGTCTGAGCTGGCGAATACTGAGGTGTGGTTCAACTATCAGCACACCAGTTGTAATGGCTCAAACCTTGAGACTGTCGTTAAAGTAACAGGTAAAGACTTCCTGTCTTCTGACTACACGCTCGACTACACCCTGTTCACCATCAACGAGTTCAACAAAGCACAGCCGTTTGGTTACTTTGGCCTGGATGTTCGCGATGCAACTCAGGGCGAGCGTATCTACATTCCTCAGCACGGTTCAGGTAACCCGAAAGAGCTGGCGATTGAATCCGATCAGAACAGCAATGGCCTGTGTCAGGCTGACGTGGTCACAGCAAATGGTCGTGGCACTGGCACAGACATGGGCTACTACTGCGATACCATAGGTGGTTCTTCTGGTTCGCCGGTACTGGCGGCAGCAAGCAACAAAGTGATTGCACTGCACCACTTCGGTGGCTGTACGAACCAGGGCGTTAAGATCAGCAAGATCTGGCCACAAGTATCAAGCCACTTCAATGGCATTCCGGATGGCGACAATAACAATGAGCCAACGCCAACAGCAGACTTCACGGCCAGCTGTACTGAACTGGCGTGTAGCTTTGACGGCAGCGCATCCAGCTCACCAAATGGTGCTATCTCTCAGTATGAGTGGAGCTATGGTGACAGCGGCACTGGGTTCGGTGCAACGGTCAACCACACTTATGCCGCAGCGGGCAACTACACAGTATCACTGACCATCACAGACAACACCGGCGCAACCGCAACCACAACTAAAGAAGTGCCTGTATATGGCCCGGGTGGTGAAGATCAGCTGCAAAAAGGTGTTGCCAAAACAGATCTGTCGGCAGCACGTGGTGAGATGACTTACTTCTACTTCGACGTACCTGCTGGCGCGACGAATATCACCTTTGATATCTCAGGTGGCAGCGGTGATGCGGATTTATATGTACGTAAAGGTGAGCAACCAACAACGACGACTTATGACTGCCGTCCATATCGCTGGGGTAACACTGAGAACTGTACGCAAAACGATGGTGCAGGTCGCTACTGGGTGGGTATTCGTGCCTACAACGCATACTCAGGTCTGAGTCTGGTTGCAGATTACCAGTAATCCGGTTTTAAACTTTTCTCCCTAAAAGGCAGCATCCGCTGCCTTTTTCGTTCTGTCACGCTATCTCCTTAGCACGCAATTTAAGACTGAACTCGGATCAAACCGGCCACCTGTGCAATCGACTCTCTGGCTGCCCTGCTAATCGCTGACAGTTGAAAAAAGCCATGGATCACACCCAGGTAGCGCCGACACTGTACAGGTACACCGGCTTCCAGTAAGGTGCGGTAGAGCTGCTCTCCCTCATCTACCAGGGGATCAAACTGGGCTGTAATGATATGTGTTTCCGGCAGTCCAGCCAGGTCAGATCTGAATAATGGGCTTGCTTCTGGATGTGTACGAGATACCTGTTTAAAATACAGCTCGTAACCCGATTCGAGCGCCTCTTTGGTAATAACGTAATGCGTACCGTACTCCTGATAACTTCGACTTGAGGTTGTGGCATCCAGCATCGGATAAATCAGTATCTGCCTGGCAGGCAGCCAGTCTGCTTTTTCTTTTAACCGTAAGGCCGTTACTAAGCTCAAATGACCGCCCGCACTGTCGCCGATCAGACTGATATTGTCGGGGTCACCATCCCATTGTGCACAGTGCTGACGGATCAGCTGCGCCGCATTAAATGCATCATCATGTGCAGCCGGATAGACATGCTCAGGAGCAAGCCGATACCTGATGGCGATCACCATCGCCCCTGAGAGATTAGCCAGTTTGCTCAGTTGTTGTTCATGGGTCTCAAACCCGCCACTGACAAAGCACCCGCCATGAAAATATATAGCAACCGGTAGTATGCCCTGTGCAGACGGTCGGTATATACGGAGCATCAAACCATGTATCTCTATATCCGTGCACTGACAAACAGGTTCACACGCTCCGGCCAGCTCTACGCTGTCCAGGTAACCCTGGCGTCGCTCGGCAATTGATAACGACCGGACCGATGGGCAGCCCGCGCTAATAAATTCACTGACGATCTTTTTGATACCCGGTTCCAGAGTCAAACTGGTCATAGACGTACTCCCGCTGTACTGCACACATTAAAACTGTATATAAATACAGTTTTAATTTAAAAGTGTCAATTTAAATCAACGGGTTAACAGCCAATTACATAAAGCAACCTGACAACTCACAAGGCATACCACAGCCCCAGCCAGGCACGCAGCGTATCCTGTGCCAGATCGCTTTCTACCCGGGCAATACCCAGGTCAAAGCGCAGATCGGTCACCCCGGCAGGTGCAAACCAGTTTGCCCACCCCAGCGCCTGCTGACTCAAATCTAGCCGCCACTTCACGCCGTAACTTTTTGCGATACGCTGGCCGTCAAGACGGTGGTGTTTGATAAATATTCTGGGCTGCCCCAGTGCCCAGCTGGACGCCAGCTCATAGCCATAATAGTGCCGGCCCGTCGCAAACTGAAAAGGCAACTCAGGACTCAGTACCAGATCGCTGCGTGTACGCCCGCTCAGAAGATTGTTATCGAACCCACCCAGGCGTACAGCCTGTGACGTACGATACTGAGACTGCACACCGGCAAACCAGGGCCAGTTCCAGACCTTGCTAAACCCCTGCCAGTCATAACCATGTCCTGTGGCATTGCCACTGAGGAATGCAGCCTTAACACGATACCCCAGTGCAAAATCCTGATGGTATTTATGCCACCCGTGTTCTAACCCAGCCCACTGCGTAGTGATGGCTTGATGACCTTCATCATCGTAATGCGTTATGGCTGCAAAGGGAGCGAGGGTCAGGGTATCAAAGCGCCATTCATAGCTTAAACTGGTACTCAGCCCCATGCCATCCAGCCTGATCTGCTCTGCATCACCATGCTGACGGCGACCATCAAAACGATAGTCGCTCAGATGGGCATCAAAACGCCAGTCTCCCGAACGGTAGCGCAGGGCCGCAAAGCTGCCAGTAAGCACATTATCGCTGCTCTGGGCCAGCCCCAACTGCCAGGACAATTGTTGCAGCAGATCGCTGCCTTTAAGACCCACACTCAGCAGCTCACTGCTGGCCGTACTGGCCTGGGCTGATATGGCTGCCGACGCGTTTTGCGCCAGCCACTGGTAATCACTGTGCGTCACAGCCGTATCATCGGGGTCATAGATCTGCGCATCGGGTAGCACCACCGGATCGGTCTTACCCAGCGGCACCGCAAAATCCTCGCTGAGCGCGGTCACTCGCTGCTCACTGACTTGGCTATCCAGTGCATGTAATCGGGTACCCAAAGGCGTAGAATGGGCATAAAGCAGCGGCTGCGCGGCACGCACTACGAGCTGCTCAAAAACGGCTTGCCCGAAGGTCACCTGATAGAGGCGGTTGTGTGTTAAGTCGTAACGATAGATACCCAGCTGACCATCCAGACCAGCGATAAAGTAGAGTCCCAGCCCGTCATGTTGCCAGGCTGGTGCCGTCAGATACTGATATCCCTGTGGCATCGGCACACGGCGCGTTACTGCCGATTGCAAGTCTTGTATATACAACTGCCAGTTGCCGTTAAGCGTGGTTTTTAAATAGGCCAGCTGACGTCCATCAGGCGCAAGTTGTGGATAATCATACACAGTACCCAGGCTGCGCTCAGACAGGGGCGTCACTGTATTGCTGCCTACCTCAAGGCGCACCAGTTCGGAGAAGCCATCACGCACCTGCTCAGCATACAGCGTATCCTGATCATGCAAAGTAAAGCGGCGGATCCCAAGCGCTCTGGTTAATCGGGTGACCTCATTGCTTGGGATGTGCCAGCGATACAGATCGTTGACCCGATTGTCCCGTGTTTCGTCCACCCGCGCTCGGGCTACAAAGTAGATCGTCTCCTGACTCTGCCACTGCGGATACTGCATTCCGGCAAAATCAATCGCGTCCAGCTCGGCTACGAGTTCACGCTTAAACACTGCCGGAGGCTTATCCGCAATGTCTGCCGGATCGGCCGCCAGAATGGCCTGCTGCGCGGCGTCGAACGCTTTTTGCGCCTCTGTATTGTCTTCAGTTTTATAGACTCTGAGCCAGTGCTCTCCCTCCTGATTACGCTCAGTGACCACAAGTTGCGTGCCATCAGGAGACATCACGGGGTCGCTCGCTGCATAGTCAAACTCGAGCCACAAGGGGCTGTTTAGCGTATCCAAATCACGCTCCCGGGCCATCGCCTGATAAGTATATTCAGCAATAAAACGACGATACAGCTGCGCTGCACTTTGCCCGTATACGCCTTTGAAAGCACCTTCAAAACTGCGCTTACGCACCCCATGCACACGCGTCCAGACAGCATCCAGTCTCTCCTTGCCGTGATTATCCTCCAGCCAGGCCAGAAATCGCACGCCCAATAAGTAAGCCATGGCACTGGATCGATAACTGCCATCTCCATCGCTCAGCGCGCCATAAGACAACAAAGCCCCCTGACGAGCAAAATTACGCAATAGCGCCTCGCTGTAGTTATCGTAAAGGCGGCCTCGTCCCGTCAGCCGGGATTCCAGCAAAGTGGCATATCCTTCAGCCACCCAACGAGGTAGCACGGCGCTGGCCAGATCATAAATGTCGAACCAGTCACGCAAGTGCTGACGCCAGCCACTGCGACTGGGCTGAGACAGATGCACCAGGTGAATATACTCATGCAAAATCAGCAACTGCTGCCAGCCCGGACTATTCGCAATCACTGAGTTCGACTGGGGCGGCGTGGTAAACAGTGCCATCAAAGGCGAGTCGGTACTTGGCAAAGCAAACCCATTGGCGCCATTGATGGGGTCAAACACCACCACATCGGCAATGCTGTTCAGCGCCCGCCCCTGCTGCTGTAGCACGCGATTTCTGACCAGTTCCAGCTCTATGGCTGCAGAGCGCGCCCAGGCCTGCTGAGCAGGTGTATAGTGTACTCTGAAATGTTCGGTATGGAGCGTTTGCCAGTCACTGGCACGTAGCTGGGTGGTAAAAATCAGTAGCCACAATGCAGCGCACAATGCCGTAAAATGGGTAGTCGTCAATCGCACAGCCATACTCATCCTCGATGAAGTGATCCGAAACAGACGTTAGTATGGCAAACAATGTGCTTGAAAATCAGTGGGTATTTATCTTTTGAAACACTTTTAAACAATCAGGCATCAGTATGTTGGTTCAGTGAGCTGACCATGTGCAGTATACCGCCCGCCACCACAAATACCGCCAATGCCGCTGCCAGACTGAGACCGGCGTATGCCTTCGCCAGCGCCAGAATACCCGCACTCGCCCAGGCCAGCCCTGTACGGAGTCTTGCCGTCATCAGGCTAGCCAGTCTGAGTTGACTGACAAACGCAGCCGCGATAACAAACAGGATTAAAGGGATTAAAACCAACATAGTCCACTCCCGGGTCAAGGGTTGTCGAACACGCAATACGACGACAACACCGATTAGGATCACTTTGATTAACCATTATACGCAAATGATAATTATTATCAACTGGGTAAAATAAGCTTGATCACAGCCCCGGATCGCTCACCATCGTTCACATTGGCTACTTCAAACTGGCCATCATGGCATTCAATCACATGTTGGCTGAAGGTCAGGCCAATGCCCTGGCCATCGGCCTTGGTGGAATAAAACGGCGTCAGTACATTGTCGAGATTGGCAAATCCGCCTCCCTCATCAGCCACTTCAATCACCACTTGCGGACTGAGGTAGTAGCTACGAATACTCACCCGGTGACCCGCCGGACTGGCTGTCTGATTGGCCTCAATGGCATTTTTAACCAGGTTGATCAGCACCTGCTCAAGCAAGTGAGGATCGCTGTCGCACTGACGAGCCTGGCAGTCCAGTTCAATGTGTTGCGTGGGGTACTGTGATGTAAACAGATCACGGACCGACGTGCATAAGGGTCCCAGTGGTGTCTTTTGGATCTGTGGCTCGATGGCTTTACTGATCTCGCCGTAACGCGCAACAAAGTGCTGCAAATGCTGACAGCGCTGCTCAATCACACTCAACGCCTGCTGCTCTCTGGCGGACGTTGCACGCTCAGCCAGACTTTGCGCCAGTGAACTGACCGGCGTCAGTGAATTGCGGATTTCGTGACTGATCACCCGGATCAACTGTTGCCAGGCCGCCAGCTCTTTCTGCCGTAATGCTTTGGTGATATCGAGCGCTACCAGCAGACTGTGGCGTGCGCCCTGCTCGTAAAAATAGCTGCTGTGGAGCTGCCAGCGGGCCGCCTGTGCGTGGCTGATAAACTGCCAGCCCTGATGCACTTCTTTAAGCCCCAGCGACAGGGCTGTTGCACCTTTATAATGCCGCCAGTGTTGTCTATACAAGCTTTCAAACGCCTGATTTGCATAGCTTAAACAAGAATCTTCAGTAAAAACCAGGATCGGAGTATTGAGCTTGTCGATAAGCTGATAAATGACAAATATCTGCGAGTTATAACGCGATTTCTGCTGATGCAGTTGCTCGCCCAAAGTAATCAACTGCTGTTCAAATGCCGCCACCTGGCCGGATGAAAAGTGTGGCCGGATCTGCTGGCTAAAATCCGCCTGTAACATAGCTTCGAGCTGCCAGTGTGCACGGGAAAAAATACGCGTCAGCTGTTTCAGACATCGCTTTTGCAGGCGCCAGAGTAATCCGCTTGTACCACCGGCGATCAGTGCAACCTGCCACCAGGGCAACGCCTGCTGCCACAACAATAATATCAGCAAAGCAACCACGACAAAGCCCAGTAAAGCCAGATGCCAGTGCAGGTTATGCTCAAAGTTAGCTTTCACTGCGTAATCCGTATTTATCCAGACGGCGATATAAAGAGGACTTCGTCAGCCCAAGTGCTTTAGCCGTTTCGCTGACCTGGCCCTGGTGCAATACCAGCGTTTGCTCAATCAGCGCTTTTTCGACCTCAGCCAGTGTGGTGCCAGGCACTGGCTTATGCAATGACTCAGGCTCTGGGCTGATCAGGCGTAGCTGACAATCCGCTGCGCTGATCTGGGCGCCTTCGCTGAGCAATAAGGCCCGCTCCATCACATGGCTAAGTTCACGAATATTACCGGGCCAGCGGTAGGCCAGTAACGCGGCCTGTGCCTCGCTGTGCAGAGGCTTGGTCTCAAGCTTATAACGCGCCGCATGGCGCGCGAGCAGGTGATTTGCCAGCGGCACAATGTCATCCAGCCGTGCACGCAGGGGCGGGAGCTCAAAGGTAAAAGTATTAATACGATAAAACAGATCGCTGCGAAAGTGCCCGTCCGCCACATCCTTTTCTAAGTCACTATTTGTGGCACAGATCAGACGAATGTCGGCCCGCTCCGTACGACTACTTCCAACTCGTTCATACTCGCCATTTTCCAGTACCCGCAACAATTTCGCTTGCTGAGTCAGAGGAATAGTCGCCACTTCATCAAGGAACAGTGTTCCGCCCCTGGCCAGCTCAAAACGCCCGTTACGCTGTGACTTGGCATCAGTAAACGCCCCTTTGGTGTGCCCAAACATTTCACTTTCAAATAGACTCTCGGGGATCGCCCCCATGTTTACGCTGATCAGAGGCCCGTCACCGCGCGCAGACTGACGGTGAAGAGCATCCACCAGATAGCTTTTACCACTACCACTTTCGCCACACAGCAGTACGCTGGCGTCCGTGGCGGCGATTCGCGCCAGCTTGCGAAGTAGCGATTGCATTGCCCCGGAGCGCCATGAATAAATCGGCACCGCGACTTCAGGGTCTGGCGTCGTGCCCCGCTTTGCCTGTAATGCATTGAGTTTGCTCTGCTTGCGAATGGCATCCAGTAGTTGCGGGTTTTGCCAGGGTTTTTCAATAAAGTCTGCGGCACCCAGGCGCATTGCCTCAACGGCCAGTGTCACACTGCCCCAGCCGGTCAGGCAGATCACCGCCGGTGGCTGGGGTTGAGTCTGTAGCCAACTCAGAAAGGCCAGCCCTTCATTGCCGGATGTGGTGTCCCGGGTAAAATTCATGTCCAGCAAGATCAGCTCTATTTGTTTACAGCTCAGAAATTGCTTGGCGACCTCCGGATGCTCAGCTTCAAATACTTCAAAACCATGATCTTCAAGCAAAAATGCGGCGCTTAGTCGCACCTCTGGGTTGTCATCAACAATGAGTACCGCCATCGTGTTCCCTGTTCGTTTATCACTGCATTCAGAATACGGGAAATTGGCAAAGACGAAAAGCGCCAGCCACCTTACCTGTGGTGTCCATTCGAGTGCGGGGCGCCAAGCGATATGAACATGGCAGCGTCATCTTAACGAGCAACTTATCGTTTGGGCAATGGCCCAGCGCGTTTGCCGATGACGCTACATTAACAGCTGCAATGTTAGACCGCTTACTTCACCATTCGCATGTATTACAGTTGAGTGGAGAAAGCTACAGACTGAAAGACAAGCGCCGAGCGGGCGCAATACCTGAGTAAACAAGTGGATCAATTTTGAATGATCGAATTCAGGTTAAAAGTGGATCAGTTTTCGGTGATCGTTGACAGAGTACCGAGCGTAAGATGGCCGTGTGGGTTTCATTTTGCGCAAAGGCCGCGCTAAAGCACGACTTTGCACGATAACTGCGAAGCGTTGCTTCGGTCTTTGCTAGAGTACGAGTGGGCACACTTCCATGTGGAGGGCATCCGGTTCGGGCCCTAAGGTTTGCGCAGCGTTCGCTAAAATGGCTCATTTCACCTTGCGCAAAGGCCGCGCTAAAGCACGACTTTGCACGATAACTGCGAAGCGTTGCTTCGGTCTTTGCTAGAGTACGAGTGGACACACTTCCATGTGGAGGGCATCCGGTTCGGGCCCTAAGGTTTGCGCAGCGTTCGCTAAAATGGCTCATTTCACCTTGCGCAAAGGCCGCGCTAAAGCACGACTTTGCACGATAGCTGCGAAGCGTTGCTTCGGTCTTACTGAACCCAACCGATTTTGGTGATTAGGGTGTGGGATTCGCCCGGGGCTAAAGTGACTGCGTCGTCCATCACATTGGCCGCTTCGAGGCACAACATAGTGTGATATTCGTCATCACGGAAATTGCTCAGACGTTTGGACTTGTCTATCCAGGGGTTCCATAAGACACAAGAACTTGAGTGCTCACGGCCGACTGCAATTTTGCCATCCGGAGTCTCAATGATTTGTACTTCAGGAGCCTGGGTATAGACCATATCGGTTTCGCGGGCAAAAGTGACCACCTCATCCTGAGTAAAAGGGCCTTCACCAAACTCTATATACTTCGCCCCTTGCAGGCCATCCACACGGGTTTGCTCTATTGCTGGTGTTGGAAAATAAGTGTGCAGCGCCTGAGTCAGGGAAAACGTCTCGCTGCCGGTATTGGTATTGCTGAGTTTGACTTCGAGCTGCTCGCTGAGCACAAACTCAACCGTCAGACTGGACTCATGGGGCCAGAAAGTACGATCTATGCTGCTCATTGGCAAAGACAGCACAATGCGGATAACCGCGTCGTCCTCCTCGATACGTTCTGCACGCCAAACCTGCTTACGTGCAAACCCATGTGCCGGCCAGTCTGGCTCGGCATGCACCCCAAACCAGGGCCAACAAATCGGGATGCCACCGCGGATTGACTGACCTTCGAGGTAGGTTTCGTCCTGAGATACCCACAGCAGGTTTTTCTGTCCCGCAGGAATAAATTCGGTGATCTGTGCACCCTGAAGATAAATCTTAGCCTGACACAGCGGTCCGTTAACGTCAAAATACTCCAGGCCGGACTCGGTACGTGCCAATTTTACTGAGGCAGAAAGTTCCATATAACACCTATTTTTAAACTAAACTGGCACTACCTTACCTAAATTGCTTGGGCGGTGTAAGGGCCACCCATCGAATATGAGTGATATTCATCACAGCGTGTCTCCATCACACTTTGAACTGGCCCACTAACTGGGTCAATTGCTCAGATAATCGCTGCATTTTATCCCCATTTTCGCTGGTATTATTCGCGACATCACTGACACTGTCAGCGGCATTTTTTATTTCAATCACATTCCGATTGATATCTTCTGCCACGTGCTGTTGCTCCTCAGCCGCCGTGGCTATCTGAGTATTCAGATCACTAATAGTCTGAATAGACTGGGTGATTTCGCTGAACTGACTTTGCGCAGATCCGGTCAGCTCGACCGTTTTATCAGTGCGAGTCAAGCTGCTACGCATATCCTGCGATACCCCTTCTGTCATTTTTCTCAACTTGTCGAGCTGCGAGGCAATTTCTTCGGTTGACTCTGAAGTACGCTGCGACAGTGCCCTGACTTCGTCAGCAACCACCGCAAACCCCCGACCATGTTCGCCCGCTCTCGCAGCCTCAATGGCAGCATTCAACGCCAGTAAGTTAGTTTGCTCGGCAATTCCCCTGATCACACTCAGGATCGACATGATGTTTTCACTTTCACTGTCTAACTGGTTAATGTCTGACGTTGCCCGTTTGATCACATCCGACAACGCCGCCACACTGCTAACGGCTTCAGACATAACAGATTGGCCAAGCTCCGAAGCTTGCTGGGTTTGAGTCGCCAGGTCAGCAGCATTGGCGCAGCTGGACGCCACTTCATTGGCTGTGGCTGCCATCTGATTGATAGCCGTTGCTGCCATCTCAAGTGCCTGTTGCTGCTGCGCGGTTGAGCTGGTCAGCTCTTCCGACTCCGTCGCGGTTGCACGCGCTGTCTGATTGAGCTGCTGCGCACACGCATTGATGTCTGTCACGAGCTGTGCAATCAGATTAAGAAAACTGTTAAAGCTATCTGCCAGCTTACCGGTTTCATCTTTGCTGTCGACCTGCAGGCGCTGAGTCAGATCTCCTCCTCCCTGAGAGATAACGGTCAGCCCATCACTGACTTCCACGATGGGACCTGACAACACATTGGCAATGTAATTCGCCAGCACCACAAACAGCGCCACCAGTACCACACTGAGGATCACCAGGGTCCAGGTCATGGCATTGGCCGCTGCCATCACTTCGCCCTGCTCGACAAAGGCAATGAACTTCCAGCCCAGTTTCTTAGAGGTATAAATGCTGGCAAAGTAGTCGGTAGCGTCTATTTGAATTTCATACAAACCGGATGGATTACTGGCGAGTGTTCGATACAGGCCATTTTCGACCTGCTTAACATCTTTGAACCGATAATCGCTGTGTTTAGCGTCCACCAAAATTTTTCCAGTGTCTTCCACCAGCATCAGATAACCCGTTTCGCCCAGTTTGACCTCTCGAATGATCTTGGTCAGGCCCTGCAGCGACACATCCATGCCCGTCACGCCAATCTCCCTGCCGTCAGACTTGACCGAACGTACCGTCGACACAATGGCCATATCATCCGGTGCCCAGTAATATGCATCGGTCATTGTAGTTCTTCCATTGGCAGCCTGTCCGCTCCGGTACCAGGGCCGGGGGCGCGGATCATAGTTTGCACTCACTTCACCTTGCGGCCACTGAATGTACCCTCCCTCAGTATTGCCGAAATAGATATATGCAATGCCAGGGTGGGTATCGCCAAAGCGTTCAAATAAGTCGTACACCGCCTGCTCTGTCTCACTTCCTGCACGTGAGTTAAGCTGGCTGGCAGTGCTTTTATCGGTGTAAACCTGCACCTCGCTTTGTGCCCGGGTGAGCTTGGGGTTCGTGGCCAGAAATTCGACATTTTTGGCAATTTCATCGAAAAACATGCCAATCCCGTTATCAACCTGAAGCGCTTCCCGGCTGCTCATTTCGACAAACTTGTCGAGCGCCAGCTGCCGTGTCTGGGACACAATCAGAACGGCAATGATCAAAATAGGCGAGACGATAGCGACAATAAAAGCCAGCCTGAGCTTTTGCGAAATGGTCATAGTGTGGATTCCTCACTGGACTGATTGACTGCGCCAATACGCTTCAACGCGTATCTAATTAAATTGCACAATACTGCAAAAAATATAGTTGATAGTTGCGCAACTATCCAAAGGATCAGGAGAAATTACCGTTGTTCATGTCTGATGACTTGGAACCCGGGAACGAATGGTCTAGGCTATTTAGAGATAATTTATTCTCACTAACTCAAACAAACGGGTGCGCTCCCATGCTAAAACTCTCTCGACTCATGACGGCTCTGTGCGGCGCTATGATGTTGTCTTCTTCCCCCACCATGGCCAGTGAAGATGAACTGGCACAGCTGAAAAAGCAACTTGAACTGTTACAACAGAAAGTACATAAAATGGAGCGTGAACAGGCACGCGAAAAAGCACAGGCCAAAGCTGATAAAAAGGCAGAGAAAAGGGCCGAACAGACCAAACCCAGTATCAAAGTAGGTGGTGCAGTACGAACCAACCTCAGCCACACCTCGTACGATGACGATAACAAAAATCGTGGCGGCGACTTTGACTTCGATATTTTTCGGCTTAACTTTTCTGGCAATGTGGGTGGTTTTGGCCTCAATGCCGAGATCCGCTTTTTCGACTACATGACCGCCGTCAAGTATGCCTACTTACACTATGATTTTGCCAAAGACTGGCAGGCTCAAGTAGGCATGACCAAAGTCCCCTTTGGTAACTGGCCCTACAACTCCCACAACTACTTTTTCAACACCACTTATTATATTGGCTTAGAAGACGACCACGATATGGGTGTCCTGTTTAAACGCAAGATTGCCGACAACTGGCAGTTAGATCTGGGCTTTTTTAAGAATGATGAACTCGGTGGTGTTGATGGCTACGTCGAAGATCGCAGCGATCGCTACTCCTATGACATTGTTGGCTTTCGCAAAGCGGGGGATGGCGTATACGACGACCCCACTCAGCCTTTAGGCGAATATAACACTTTTGCGGGCCGGTATGCCTACCACTTCAAACACAAAGGTGGCACAACAGAAGTGGGAGTATCGGGCTTGAGTGGTGGCCTGCATGACGGGACTGACAGTGCGGGGGATTATATGGCCTGGGCCATTCACCTGAACGGCAACTATGGCCCCTGGAACTTACAATTGCAGCATGGCGAATACGAGTATGATGTCGATACGCCTGCCACACGAATGGCCGTCGGCGCGTATGCATTTTTCGACTCCATTGCGGCTGAGGCAACCATGAGCAATGCCAATATCGCTTATAGCTTGCCCGTAGAGTTTGGCCCTATTACAGGCTTACAGTTCTACAATGACTACGGCATTATTTACGATAAATCGGACGACAGCGAAGACACCTGGATGAATGTTACCGGCGTTTCACTTTCCGCGGGGGCCTTCTTTACCTATATAGATTATGTACTCGCGAAGAACCAGCCGTTTGTAGGTGGCTCCATTGCGGGTAACAGCGACGACACAGAACGCCGCTTTAATATCAATATTGGCTACTATTTCTAACCATTTGCATAGCAGCGATTCTCCAGTCGCTGCTTAACCTTCAGGGTCTCAGGTGTTAGCAACAGCAGCTGGGAGGATGGCTTTAGCGCAGCCGTGAGGCTAAACATACCGGCCCATCGCTAGATCGGACAAATATTACGTGCAACGCAAAAATATTACAGTGGCTATTCGTCTGTGTGTTTTTGGCTATAATGAAAAAACAAACCACACCGATGATAAACATGCGGGATAATACCAGGATGGACAGCGATGAAAAAACACGCTCAAAAACTCTTTAACCGTTGCTTCTGGTTGCATCTTGCCGGGATCTTATGTGTGGCACTGGGCTTTATTGGCATGGCTCTGCCGGTTATGCCCACCACCATTTTTTTCATCCTGGCATTGGCCTGCTTTACCCGCTCGAACCCTAAGTTAGCCCACTGGTTGCTGGCTCACCCCAAATTTGGCCCCACCCTGCATGCCTGGCACACCCATCAGGTGGTACCGGTCAAAGGCAAGTGGGGCGCTGGCCTGGGCATGTTAGTGGGATTTGTAATCTTATGTATGACCGCAGCCCCCTGGTATGTACTGGCGGGTGTCGCACTGACCGAACTGCTGGTCATGGCCTATCTGCTCAGTAAGCCCTCCGAGTTACCCGTCAGCTAACTCCATTGCTAGTGGCGCACATAACTGCCATCAGGTTTTCTGTACCGCTATGTTTTGATTATGAGTGGTATAGAGGATCAACATCATGGCACCACACAGAATCGCAACATCAGCAATATTAAATATCCCCGTTCTGAGTTCACCAAAACCGAGGTTGATAAAGTCGATCACAATACCATTGTTCAGTACCCGATCAATCAAGTTGCTAACGCCCCCCGACAGCACGAGAGCCAATCCAGTGATTTGATTGCAGTTTAAATCCTCGCTTTTCAGTGTGTACAATAATATCGCCACCAGCAGCAAGCCGACCACTGCGATAAACAACACACTGCGAAGTGGTGTCGGTAACTCACTGCCCAAGCTCAAAAATACACCGCTGTTTTCCCGGTAGCCCAAACGCACCAAATCAAACCCGTAACTGGTCATCTGCCAACCATTCAGATAGTAACTGGCAAACCACTTACCGAGCTGATCCAGGCACAAACCCACCCCGGCTACCACAGATACCCAGTATATACGCTGCTTTGTTGTCATAATGTATTGTTTATGTTTTTTGGCCGTAAGCCACTATAAAACGTACATTGTGACATCGGCATGACAGGCAGGATGAAATCTGCATTGTTTAGCCAGTCACAAACAGAAGTTCACACTTTCCCCCTGTGCACTCGCCTCAACATACCAATTGGGACGAATTCAACTACACTCAGATCAGTCGGTGGTAGAGAGGAATTGTTTTGCGCAAGTATGTGTCCATAGCCCTATTTGGGTGCCTGATTGCCTCCTTCACTCTGATGGCAAAACCTATGCTGCTGGGCAGTCACAGCGTCTGGCCACCCTATGTGCAGGACGATGATAGCGGCCTCAGCTATGATATTGTAGCCGCAGCCTTTGCGCGCAGCGGCGAATCCTTTGCCCTCGAAGTTGCCCCATTCAGCAGGGCAATGCGCCTGGCGCAAAGTGGTAAGGTCGACCTGATCCCGGCACTGTGGTACACCCGAACGCGGGCACAGCAGTTCCTGTTCAGCTTGGCCTACTTACACAATGAGCTTATTTTTATCTCCCGCACCGATCAGTCCCTGTCTTTTTCAGGGCTGGATTCACTGGCCGGCAAAGGTGTATGTATGATCCGTGGCTTTGCTTACCAAAACTTGCTCAGCGGACACCCCGACATCCGCGTTATCACGCAACTGCATTTAAGTGAATGTCTGCGCCAGCTGGCCCGAGGCCGGGTCGACGGTTTACTCGCCGATCGCTTTGCTGCCGCTTATGCTATCAGTCATCAGTTTCAGCGCGAGACCTTCACTTTACATACTCAGGTGGTGGCGTCCTGGCCACTGCATATTGGCATTGTCAAAACCCACCCCCGGGCCCACCAGCTTATTGCCCAGTTCAATCAAGGTCTCAGCGACATCATCAAGGACGGCACATACCAGCACCTGCTGTCGCAATATCCCCTGATTGAGCGCAGCCAAGAGGTTAATCCGCCACCTCAATAAGCACCTCAATACATACAAACCTGATTTGTACCCGTAACTTGAAGTGAATTATTGAAAGCACTGTCTATAATTTAATCACACTCTCTTGGTCCGTTAACTTAAAGCTGATAGAGATTAAGCTGTTAGGTCGTTATCAGTCATACTGCTGCGTAGTGCTGCTGCCGTTAATTATTCGCCACTTTAGGCGCACAGGCACGCCATTACACGGGAGAAATAATGCTTACAAACAAAGTTGACCGGCAGTACCAGAGAATAATCGAACCTTGGGTGATCTGTTATGCAGCTATTACTTCATCGCGCGTTTATTCCGGTCGTTTTGTTGGTTGGACTGCACCATAGTGCCGCTCTGGCCGCAACGACGCCGCTCACACAACTCAAATCAGCACTGGATCAGGGCCAGTTTGAGCAGGCTTATTCACTGGCACAGTCACAGTTCGATACCGCTGCAGGCGATGCTGAATTCGACTTTTTGTATGCCAGAGCTGCGCTCGAAACAGGCCATTATAACGAGGCGGTCTTTGCACTTGAACGAGTGCTTGCGGCACAGCCCAATCACCAACCGAGCCTGTATTTACTCGGCCTGACCTACAACAAACAAAAGAACTACCCACAAGCCGCCAGTACGTTTAATAGCTTGCTGGCAACACAGCTCAGCGATGCGTTCAGACAAAGAGTAGAGCGGGCACTGACTGCCGTTGAAGACAATCAGGCAAGTATGGCACAACAGCTCAAACACCGGATTTCACTGGCTCTGGGCCACGACAGTAATGTAAACAGCGGCACCACGGATGACCGTATCGTGATTGGCGGCCTGCCGATTTTGCTGGATGAAAGCAGCCGAGAGGTCTCCGATGCCTTTGCCCGTGCCAGCTACCGCTTTGATGGTCGCTGGCAACAAACCCAGCACCAGGCATGGCGGGCCAATCTTCAGCTATCAGACCAGCGCCATCAGGATAGTGATGAATTCGACAGGACCCAGCTAAGCGCCAATCTGAGCTATGTTCAGGATATCGATGCCGTGCAACTTCATGCCGGTGCGCAGCTGGGCGTCATGTCACTCGACTCATCGACCTATCAGCAAGACGCTGGCGTGTTTGGCGCACTCAGGTACACCATTGATGAACACTGGACAGCGACGATCAATATCAGTGCCTTTAATCTCAATAATGTCAGGGACAGTGAGCTAGACAGTCGTTTATACACCTCCGGATTGGCCCTCAGCCGCGCGGCCCGCAACTGGTTAATACGCCTGAGTGCAGGGTATACCTGGCAACCAGCAAGAGACCCGGCGGGAGAACACTATGCACGCGATTACAGTCACATTAGCGCCGCTTTGGTATATCGACTCAATGATGCACACCGCCTCAATGCCAGGGTGCAGTACCGTGATATAGAACATCGCGCTGCACACCCCTTCTTTTTGCAGGTGCGGGACGAAACGCTCCACATCGCTCACCTGGGCTGGGTGTACCAGATCACCCCGGCCTGGGGTCTGGAAACCAAGCTGGCTTACTATGACAAAGACAGCTCACTGCAACTGTACAGTTATGATCGTACTGAATGGTCTTTAGGAGTACATTATGATTTCTAATTCTCGCACCCGCTGGCAGTCACTCAGATACGGTACGCACCTAACTTTACTGCTGTCCAGTTTGCTATTCATCCACACCAGTTTCGCAGCCCCGGCAGGCAAAACACTGATGTCTCGGGGGCAAGTGGTCGCCACCGCAAGTGACAGTGCTGCTCAGCGTACACTCAAGCGTCGCAGCCCGGTGTTTGACGTCGATGTCGTGAATACAGGTCAACAAAGCAATGCGCAGCTGCGTATGCAAGATGGCGCCTTGATCGCCCTAAAGGAAAACACCCAACTAATCATCAATGAGTATACCGGCGCGTCTGAGGAAGACGGCTCAGTAGTCATGGAATTGGTGACCGGTGGGTTGCGCACGATTACAGGCAAAATAAAAGGTAATAAAGACAATTACCAGCTACGTACCCCGGTAGGCAGTATTGGGATCCGGGGAACCCACTATGAAGTAGAATGGCAGGGGGATACACTGCTGCTTGCCGTCTGGGATGGCACCATTGAGGTTGATATCAATGACCAACCTCTGCTACTGGGTCAGGAAGGTAACTTTTCCTTTGCCAGTGTCAGCCAAAGTGGCGAAGTCACGCCCCTGCTTGCGCCGCCGCAGCAGCTGTCACGACTGACACCAAGCAGTCAGGCAGCTACCGGCGGCGCCGACCCGGATACGCAAGACGACGCTGCTAATACCTCAGACACCAGTGAGCTGCCTGACTCCCCTGCCGAGACAACCACACTTGCCATAGCACAAGCCCCGGTAGCCACGGCCCCCGCCACTGAGGCAGCTTTTGAAGCAGCCTTGCCTGATATTGGCCGCGATATCTCAGAAAACAGCTTTATTACCGAGGAAAACCTCGACACCGTGGGGATTGACCCACTCGAAGAGCTGCTGGCCGAGCGCACTGGAACAGCACTTTACTCTGAGCTGGAGCGCGCCGAGTTTAGCTCTTCCGAAGGCGCAGTCAGCAATATTCAGATGCAGATCAGCATCGACTTTGACAGTGGCACCGTGCCCCAAGGTGTCTTGTCGTTTAATGATCAGCAGGGCGAGTGGTTTGCCGCCTTTAATGGTCTGATAGACGCCAGCGGCATGACCTTAGGGGTAAACTTTGCATCGCACGGTCAGAACCTGGCTGAAGGCACGATAGACACTCAGTTTAGCGATGAACTGAATAAATTACGTGGCAATTTTAATTTGAATGAAATTGATGAGCCGAGTGTTACCGCTTCGGGCTTATTTATTTTGAGTCAACCTTAGGGGGGATGGGGGATGAAGCGCTCGCACTTACACCAACTGGGCATTCTGACACTATTTTGCATCGGGCTGTTAACAGGTTGCTCGGGCGAGGGGGACCAGGCAACCAGCACAGCACCAAGCCCTGATATCACCGCGACACCACCCGCCCAGGATCACAGCGGCGAACAGCCCAATGGTCCATCAGGCCAGCCTAACCTGATCCCTTTTGACTATCAGGCCAGGTTTGCGAACCGCCACCTCGCCGCCCGTCAGGTGGTCAATACGCAATTCGTGAACGGCACCGGGACTGTTCTTTTTCCCGATGACCAACGTACTTACCGGGGTAACTTAACGGTTTCTCTGGACGCCATCACCGATCCTGATGGCGTCAGCCGGGTGCTGCTTGGCTTTGAAAATGCACAACAGGCCCAGGTTTTATGCGATGGTAACTGTAACGACCCGTTCGCATTTACCGAAACAGGCGTAAACCCGGCCAACTTCTCTCAGCAGCCCGGTAGCCTGCAATTACAGGTCTGGGTAGAAGACAATGGCGGCAATCTGAGCACCGTGGCCACCCAACAAATTACCTGGTTACCACGCAGTATCGCGTTTAATAGCACCCCACGCAGTGACGGCACTGCGGCGCTTGACTGGCAGCCGTTGCCCAGTTTCTTGCGCTATAACGCGTATCTGGCAGAGTCACCTATTGATGATGTACGCACCATCACCACTTTGCCCGGAGGTCAACGGGTTATCGCTCTGACTGATTCTACACATACTTTCAGCGGGTTAGATCCTCAGAAGCACTATTACACCCGCATCACCGGCATTGATGGCAGTGGCGAAAGTGCCTTCAGTGAATCCCGCATGCTGGCAGCCACAAACCTGATCACCCCAATCGCCGTTGCTGACCGTTTTAGTGGCGTACAATTTGAATCGGTGTCTGGCAATCTGCTTAGCAATGATGACGCCAATGGCCTGACGCCGCTAACGCTGATCACCACTGCGGTCCGGGATCCGCAAAATGGTACGCTGACGCTGTTTTCCGATGGCCGCTTTACCTATGTGCCACGCGAAAACTTTTTTGGCACAGACAGTTTCCGCTATCGCATCGTGAACAGTCAGGGCGTCACCGCTGAAGCCGAGGTAAATTTGCTGATTGAACGCGTCAATCAGGATCCCATTGCCTTTGACAATCGCTATGCGCTGGCACAAAACAGCGTATTAACCGTCAGCGGCGCTGGATTGCTGGTCAATGACATTGACTTCGATGGTGACACACTTACCGTGAACACAACTCCCGTAACGGATGTGCAACATGGTACACTCACACTCAATTCGGATGGCAGCTTTAACTATCAACCCGATCCAGATTTCATCGGTACAGATAGCTTTGAGTACCGGGTAGAGGATGGCAATGGCGGCTCGAATACAGCCACCATCACACTGCTTATCGAAACCGAAGTGAGTAACTTTCCACCCGTCGCCGTGAATGACAACTACCAGACTAATGAAGACGAACAGCTGTTTGTTGAGATCCCCGGTGTGCTGGAGAATGACAGTGATGCCGATGAGGACCCCCTCATTTTATCGATCATAGAACAACCTACCATGGGTACGCTGGAACTCAGCGAAACAGGCAGCTTTCGATATACCCCACAACAAAACAGCCATGGCCAGGACTATTTTGTTTATCAGATTGACGATGGCTCGGCCAGCGTTCAAGCCTTTGCTTTAATTGAGGTTATTGAAGTGAACGACGCGCCAGTGGCCAATGACGATAGTATTGAAGTTGCTCAAGGTCAGACAATCAGTATTTTAGTCGCAGCCAATGACCTGGATATTGATGGCAGCCTGGATCTGGCCAGCCTGACTCTGGTCGAAGGCCCCAGCCACGGCAGCGTCAGCCTGAGTAGTGATAACAGCCATTTTATCTATCAGAGTGAAGCCGACTATCGGGGCAGTGACAGCTTTACTTACCAAATAGAAGACGACCAAGGTGCAACTTCTAACATTGCCAATGTCTTTATTGAAGTGACAGGAGACAATAATGCCCCTGTCGCCACAGACGACAGTGCAGTAACGCAACAAGACATGTCGGTGACCATAGATGTACTGGCTAACGACAGCGACAGCGATGGCAGCCTCAATTACAACAGCCTGACGGTGATCACCGCCCCGACTAATGGCAACGTGGCATTGGATACAGTGGAACTGAGCGGATTTATCTATACCCCGCAAAGCGGCTTCTCAGGCAGTGACTCTTTTACATACCAAGTGCAAGACAATGAAGGGGGTCTTTCCAATACCGCGACAGTCACGATTACGGTTGAACAACTTAATCAGCCACCGGTTGCAGTCAATGACAGCGCCACAACTACCCAAGAGGTACCGGTTACCATAGACGTACTGGCCAATGACAGCGACAGTGACGGCAGCCTGAACTACAGCAGCCTCACAGTGATCACCGCCCCGACTAACGGCAACGTGACATTGGATACAGCGGAGCAAAGCGGATTTATTTATACCCCGCAAAGCGGCTTCTCAGGCAGTGATTTTTTTACGTACCAGGTGCAAGACAATGAAGGAGGTCTTTCCAATACTGCGACCGTCACCGTTACGGTTGAACGACTGAATCAGGCGCCGGTAGCTGGTAATGACAGCGCCTCTGTCGAAATCGCTCAATCTGTCACTATCACGGTTTTAGACAATGACAGTGATGCTGATGGCTCTGTACAGGCCGACACCGTTGAGATAGTTCAGAGCCCACAAATGGGCACCGCAGAAATAAGCAGCAGCGGGACCATCATTTATACTCATACCGGCACCTCTGAAGGCGAAGATAGTTTCACCTATCGAGTGCAAGACAACCTGGGGGCGCATTCTAATACTGCCACTGTGACCGTTACGATCACAGCACCGGATACGACCCCTGTGGCCGTCGATGACAGTGCGCAAACCGACAAAAATGTGGCTGTGGGCATCTCCATCCTGAACAATGATCAGGCCAAAGGACGCGATCTGTTGATCAATAGCATAATGGTTGTGATTGAACCGTCCCATGGCAGTGTCTCAATAGATTCAGCTAATGGCACAGCCCTTTACATTCCCCAGTTTAACTTCGTCGGTAGTGATAGTTTTGGTTATGTGGTGAGCAACGACCTGGCCGAAACTTCCAACATTGCGACGGTCACCATTACCGTCAACGACAAAAACTACGCACCTTCTGTGGAGCCCGGTTCGGCAGAGATAGATACCAGTATCAGCAATGGGGAACAGGTGTTGCTGATCAGCGCCTCAGATCCGGATGGCGATACCCTCGCCTATCAGCTGTCTGGTACCAACGCGGCGCTGTTTTCGGTTGATAGTGCAGGTGCAGTCACTGTTGCCGATGCCGATCAGCTTGCCAGCAATGGGGAGCAAACCTATGTGCTGACGGTCACAGTGTGTGACTCTGGCACACCCCAGCTTTGTGCTGAAAGCGAGATCAGTATTTTTGTAACCCAGGCCGAGCCAAGCTATGTTGCGACAAAACGCAGTGAATTTGGCGACGACGGGAGCCTGATGGTCGTGCTCAATGCCAGCCAGGAATTCCATACACCCGGACAAACTCTGCTGCAGGCCGATGGCAAAATTATCAGTGTCGGTTCAGTGGGGCACTTTAATGTATCGGCTGATCGCAATATTCATCGCGTTTATGTGAGCAGGCAGCTCAGCAATGGCCACCCGGATCGCAGCTTTGCGGATTATGGCAACTTCCAGAGTAACTTTGATATCGAAATCGAAGCCATCGTTCAGGATGTCTGGGCAACCACGGCCGCTATTGATGAGCAAGGGCGTATCTATGTGGCTGGCTACGTTAACTTTTCCAGTTCACAACAGTTACTCGTATTCCGTCTGCTGGGTGATGGCTCACTGGATACCAGTTACGCCAACGGCAATGGGTATATGACGTTACCACTAGGCAGCAATGTCTTTGTTACTCCCGTTGCCATTGCGCTGGAAGACAATGAAACCATCACTGTTCTGAGTAATATCAGAGCCACAAGCGGCGCAACCACAGGCACGGTCACTCTGTCCAGGATCACAGCGCAAGGCGAAGTCTCCGTCACCCAAACTCTGGCACAAACCCCCAGTAAAAATGCCAGAGGAATGATCACACTGCCCTCAGGTGACTACCTGGTATATGGCGAGATCACCGCGACCGAAACAGGCCAGGATGTCATGTTAGTGCGCCTCACACAAAGCACGCTAACACCTGATAGCAGCTTCCAGAATAATGGTCTGTTACAACTCAACATCACGCCTGTTGATAGTGAGCTACCGGGTACGTTATACAATGATACGGCTCGGCAGGTTGTCCTCAAAGACAGTAACACACTACTGGTGACAGGCCTGACAACTTATGACCCAATAGAAGAGCTGCGCTCTGTCTACGTTTTGCAATTAACAACGGATGGCGTACTCGATACCGCCTTTGCTGGCAGTGGCTTGCGTACCTATCCGGTGAGTGAGTTGCCGTCAGATTCGGCAGTGGACCTGACCTTTCACAGTGCCTCTGGTCAGTCACTGGTCGCCGACGGTGATAGCTATTATGTTGCGCTGAACCGGACTGATGGTACCGACGAACAAGTGGTACAAATCATCAAAGTCGATCTGAGCGGTGCAATTGACACCGACTGGCTGCCAGGCAGTAATGGCTTTAGCATCTACCATGCTGCCGGGCTGAAACTCACTCATATGTTGCAGACCCAAAGCGGGTTGTTACTCAGCGGACAAAAGAGCAAGCTATTAAGTACTGACACTGTAACGCACCAGTGGCTTGCAGAAGTCGCGACGAGTGCCGAATTTAACCAAAGCTTTGCGTCATTTGGTCAACGCTTGGTCAGTGTAGGCCGTCGTGATGAGGCATTTAGTACCGGCGCCACGTCTCACTTCAGTGCGTCAATGGGGCACCTATTGCTTGGGGGGCAGGCAACAACCTGGCACACTGCACCACAAACCATCCCCTACGTACTGAAACTGGACACCACAGCTCAACGAACCAGTACATTTGGTAATCTGGGTCTGACATCCACTTTGCCCTCAACCAGTATGGGCCCCATGTCCAGTGCCACAGTCGGCGCAGTTAATGAAGACAGCTCAGGTGCCGTCATACTGAGTGCATCCGGCAATGTGTCTATTTCCGCCGGTGATGAACAAGCCATGGCAACGGTGAACAAGTTCAGTAATCTTGGCACGTTAGACACCAGCTTTGCTAATAATGGCGTATTAACTTTGCCTGCCAGCGAATACAAAAGTGATGCTTCATCGCTGGACATAACCCAACTTACTCCCCTTGTGAGCGGAGACCTGCTGGCCCTTGGCCAGGCCATGACCGACTGTTATACACACAGCATGGCCTTTGTGATTTCCAGCTCGGGCACCTTGTCGAGCTTCTTCGAATACACCATTCCTGGTGCGCCTAGTTGTAGCCCCAATGCGCACAAGGTGTCTATGATCCATACTGCAGGAAGCGCTCTGGTCGGCGTTGGTCAGAGTCAGCCCGGGCCGACCCCTCCTGTGTTGCTGCTTGCCAAAGCCAGCGCGACAGGCATACCCGATACCAGCTTTGGCACAGATGGCCTGGCCTTGCTGGATATTGGCCTGAGCGTGGGTGATGACATTACTCTGAAAGGATCGGTGGTTGATGCCAGCCAGGGCTTTATTGTCTTTGGCTACGCGGGTAGTACCAACTTTGTGGTGCGGGTGACCAGTTCGGGGGCACTCGATACCAGCTTTGCCGATGGCGGCGTGCTCAAGTTTGAACAACTATCAGGTGAAGCCGTGCTATTGCACCAGGCCTGGATCGACAGCCAGGGAAAATTATTGCTGTTTGCGCAGGCCAGCGGCTCTAAATCTTTGTATGTTGGTCAGTTACTACTGAGCGAATCGCCGGGCAGCTGGGACACCAGTTTCGATGAGGATGGCTCACAACTGTTCAGTAGCGCAGTCAGTGGCGAACTGAAAACGGTGCTTCAGCAAAGCAGCAGTACTGACTTTGTCTTTGTAATACAGCAGTCCTCTCCCGCCAGGGTGAGTTTGCAAGCCGGCCAGATCGTTCAACAGTGACGAAATAAGTTTTTCGTCACCAAAGGGTTAGGTATGAAAATAAAGTTTTACGGTGTGCGGGGGTCAACCCCCACGCCTGGTCCAACAACCGTTTACTATGGTGGTAACACGGTGTGTGTCACCCTTGAGAGCGACGCTGGCAAGCGCATCATTCTGGATGCAGGCACCGGGCTCAGGGTGCTGGGTCAGGAATTAATGCACGCCCGCCAGCCTTTTTACATTTTACTGAGCCACAATCACTGGGATCATATTCAGGGCTTCCCCTTTTTCATTCCTGCATACATTGCAAAACGCCAGATCACTATCGTGCCCGGCGTCACGGAAGAGCATGCCCCCGACGCCATCTTAAAACAAATGTTGGGAAGCTATTTTCCGGTACCGCACACCACCTTAGCAGCGGACATTCAGGTCGTGCCGCAGACGCAGGATCACTGGCGCTATGGGGAATTTGATATTCAGCGCTGCGCAATGAACCACCCCGGTGGTGGCAGTGCCTATCGGATAACCGCAGACGGCATGGATGTGGTGTATGCCACCGACAATGAACTTAATCCACCTGGCTTGCCCGTCACTTCGTTCCAGCAGTGGGTTGATTTTGTCAAAGACGCTGACTATTTGATCCACGATGGTCAGTTTGTGCCTGAAGATTACCCACTCAAACACGGCTGGGGGCATTCGCTGATCAAAGATGCCCTGCTACTGGCTGAACAGGGGACAGTTAAGCATCTTGTTCTGATCAGCCATGATCCGGACCGCAGTGACACTGCACTGGATCAAATAGCGACGGAAATTAAGCGCCAGAACAGGCCATTTACTACCATTTTGGCCCGCGAGGGACTGACACTGCCATGAGCCTCCCGCGACTGTGGCGTAAGTACTATCAGCAATGGCTTTGCGGCCTCTGCCTTATCGCCCTGTTTATTGTCGTGCAACTGCTTACATTATCTCCCGCTTCACCTTATGGTGATGCGCTGAAACGCCTTGAAGGACTGGGCTATGATCTGCGTCTGAAATCAACGCTGTCCCTGCAGTCTCGCTCCTTTTTACCGATCGTAATTGTCGATATTGATGAGCCCAGTCTGAAGCAAATCGGTCGTTTTCCCTGGAGCCGTCACGTGATGGCACGCTTGCAGTCTCAACTGGCCAACGCAGGTGTGGCTGTGATTGCCTACGATATCTTATTTTCAGAACCCGAACTGAACCCGGCACATCAGGTGCTGAGTCACCTCAATGCTGAGAGCTCACCAAATGTTTCACGTACATTGCACACCCTGGCTCCGAGCATTGATGCCGACAAGGCATTTGCCAGCCGCTTACAGGATACCGATACCGTGCTTGGTCTGTTGTTTGAACATCAGCCAGAGATCCAGGTGGGCACTTTACCCGACACCATTTTTTTCAGCTCTGTTCCTTCATCAGCTTTACCCGTTCCGGCCTTTGCCGGACATGTTGCCAATGTAACCGAATTACAGCAAAACAGTCCGGGGAGTGGCTTTATAAACAGCGCCCCCGACAGTGATGGCTTTATTCGTAACTCCATGCTGCTGGCCAAGCACCGGGATCAGCTCTATCCGGCTCTGGCATTGGAAGCCGCGCGGCTCTACACCATGGCAGAGCAAGTGGAAGTGGTCGCTAAACCCTTTGGAACGGGACATAGCGTGGAGGGGATCCGCCTGGGCACTGCACTTATTCCGACGGATGACTATGGCCGGGTCACCGTACCTTATCGCGGCCCAGCTTTCAGTTTTCCCTATGTCTCTGCTGCCGACGTCCTGAGTGGTAAAATAGATAAAGCACTGTTTGATCAGGCCATCGTATTTGTTGGAACGTCTGCAGTTGGTCATGCAGATTTGCGGACCACACCGGTCGGAGTGCAATACCCGGGTGTGGAGGTCCATGCAAACGTACTTGAAGGTCTGGTTTTTCCTGAGTTGTTACCGAGCAGGCCAAACTGGATGGATGGCGCTGTCATTATGCTGTTATTGCTACTGGGAATTCTGTGTGTCCTGATCTTGCCAACACTCGAAGTACTCGGTATCGCGATTTTTACACTCTGCCTGAGCGGGTTATTTGTCTCGTTGAGCGCCTTTTTATGGGTAGTGCTCAGACTAGACTTACCTCAGGTGGCCGTTCTGGCTATGTTGATCAGCCAGGCCATGATCCTGGGTAGCCTGGGATTTGTCCGGGAGCACAAAGAACGACTCCAGATCAAGTCGATTTTCGATCAGTATGTCCCGCCTGCTCATATTCAGGCCATGCTGGATAACCCTGACAGCGTATCTATGGAAGGAGAAAAGCGCGACATTACCGTGCTATTTGCCGATATTCGCTCATTTACTACCATTTCAGAATCCCTCGACGCGGGCCGGCTCAAGTCTTATCTCAACCAGTACTTTTCACCCATTACGCGGATCATCTTTGAGCATCAGGGCACGATAGACAAATATGTAGGTGACATGGTGATGGCATTTTGGAATGCCCCCCTGCCTGTTGAACGCCACCCGGAACTGGCGGTGCGCTGCGCCATGGCCATGCAGGACCAGGTTGAGGCACTGCAGGAGCCGATGCGTCAGCAGTCATTGCCGCCTTTTAAAATTGGTATTGGGCTTAATACCGGTGATATGAATGTGGGTGATATGGGCTCCGAATACCGTCGTGCTTACACCGTGCTCGGCGATGCCGTCAATCTGGGATCCCGTCTGGAAGGTCTGACCAAATACTATGGTGTCGGTATCCTGATCAATGAAACAACCCATGCTCAGTGCCCGGGTCTGGTATGTCGCCCCATTGACAAGGTAAAAGTCAAAGGCAAAAACCAGGCCGTGACTGTGTATGAGCCAATTTGTAGTCAGGATGCATTAACCCCTGACTTACACGATGAACTGGCAGCTCATAAGCAGGCCTGGTCACTTTATTTATCACAACAATGGCAGCAGGCTCTGACAGCTTTTACTAAACTTAAAGAGCACTCACCAGAGCGAAAAATTTACACGCTTCTGAGCGAGCGTATCATTGTATTACAGGCTAATCCGCCCGGTGAGCAGTGGGATGGCAGCTACACCCATACATCGAAATAGCAGGTGAGTTATGGAACAGCATATTCGAAACATCGCAAATAAGTTTGAGCAGGCAGGCTCACAGGTAGCGCTGCAACATCTGCTCAAGCTGGCCATTGAACTGGCATCAGAACATGACACCAACCGATTGCTGGAAAACATCCTGCTCTCTGCCATGGAACTCAGCGCCACTGATGGCGGCACCATATACTCAGTGTCAGACGACATGCAATTACAGTTTGCAACATTGATAAACGGCCCTTTGGACCTCCATATGGGTGGTACTTCAAATCAGCCAATTCCCTTTCCTCCTATCCCTATCTATCTGGAAAATGGCCAGTGTAATGAAAGTGCCCTGGTCGCACTGGCGGCTGCAAAACGAGAGGTGATCAAGATAGACGACGTCTATCAATGTGGGGAGTACGACCTGTCCGCCGCGCGCGCGATGGATGCAAAAACCGGTTATCACACCCAATCCGTGCTGACTATTCCGTTACTCAATCATGAGCAGGAACTCAACGGCGTGCTGCAGTTGATCAACCCCCACAGTAAGGGTGAAATAGTCCCGTTCTCTGGGCATCAAACCGAAATGATTTGTTCTATTGGTGCACTGGCCGCTGTGGCACTGACAAACCGCCAGCTCATTGATGGCATGGAAACGCTATTCCAAGCCTTCACCCGGCTGATAGCAAAAGCCATTGACGAAAAATCACCCTATACCGGCGGCCACTGTCGTCGGGTGCCTGAGCTCACCATGATGATTGCCGAAGCGGTACACGATGCACATTCGGGTCCCATGGCCGACTTTTCAATGACAGAAGCCGATCGAGCCGAATTGTCCCTGGCAGGCTGGCTGCACGATTGCGGCAAGATAGCCATTCCAGAATATGTGATGGATAAAGCGACTAAACTAGAGTCCGTCAATGATAGAATCGCCCTGATAGATGCCAGAATAGAGCTGGCGAAGCGGGATCTCGAGCTCGACTATACCAAGCGTATACTCCGTTTTGAACGAGATGGCGAGCAAGCTCAAATTAACCTGCTTAGTGCAGAGTTAGAGGAAAAACTCACCCAATTAGAGCTAGATCGGCAATTTTTGCGTCATGCCAACGTAGGCGGGGAATTTATGCGCGAAGAAGACCAGCAGCGCGTGAAACGTATCGCCGAACTCACTTCAGTCCGGATCGGCACAGAAGAACACCCCTTACTGACCGACAACGAAGTGTACAACCTCAATATTGCACGAGGCACGTTAACCTCAGAAGAACGTCAGATCATTAACCGCCACATGGACATCACGCTGGAAATGCTCGAAGCACTTCCTTTTCCAAAACACTTACGTCGTGTGCCTGAGTTTGCTGGTGGGCATCATGAAAAAATGGATGGCACAGGTTATCCCAGAGGGCTAACACGCGATCAGATGTCCATCCCCGCCAGGATCATGGCCATTGCAGATATTTTTGAAGCGCTGACAGCAGCTGATCGCCCCTATAAAGAGGCTAAAAAGCTCAGTGAATGCCTATTCATCATGGGAAAAATGAAGCTCGGTGACCACATAGATCCGGATTTATTTGATGTCTTTGTCGATTCAAAAGTGTATTTGAAGTACGCCAATCAGTTCCTAAAACCTGACCAAATTGATGAGGTGAGCCACGAAAAAATCCCCGGCTATGAGAAAAAACAGGGCTGACAAACAAACGCCAATGACGGAGTATTGACAAGTAGCTGTGACGACTTGTTGTTTGACAACCCTATATTTAATGGTGACATTATTATTGTTATTATTTTAGTTCGGAAGACAATCTTCCCTATACAGCAAACCTAGCCTGTTAATACTATTGATGAATCGGACCAGCGACACAGTGGCAGTAGGACCACTGCATCGCCGGCAATCAATCCCTGACGCTCATCGACCTTTCCTTGTAACAATCCAGGACACTGATACTGCGTGTGGCAGGTACCCACTCAGCGCTTCCAACACTGTTCCTGTTGCTCTCCCTGTGTTGGCCCGGATATTTTTATTATTGTTATTGTTTCACCTGCATGTTGCATCGAGAGCAACACATACACCCAGAAAGACAACTAAACAATTCTGGGGTACATACTGAGCTAACACCAAACACTGCATTTTCATTCCCTGGTGTTTGGTACTCACTTCTTCCTTTCCTTGCAAGAAGCGTTGTCGCACGGCACCCCTCTTCCCTGATAGTACTGGCACACGGCGCCAGAGTGCAGACCCCGTTACAACCTTTCATCAGTCCCTGTCCGGTTGTTGTTAACTCGGTTGCAAATATAGAAATTTATCTCAAATTTCTAAACAACTGTGACATCTCTTTTTTATAACCAAAAAAATAAGCCTTTATATCAAAGACTTATTTTAATAGAAATCGCAAAATTAATTGTCTACATGATTAGCGTAGATTTTTGTCATGCGGTTTATCACAGTTCAGAATACCACAAACCCAGATAGGCTTAGTTGGGGTACTACCACCATCGCCTGCATGCGCAGAAAAAGACCCGGCAACTGAGAAAAAAGACAGGATGGTTATACAGATTAATTTGTTCACACGAATGATCCTTTTGTTTTTATTAAGTAGAGCGAATAAAGAGGCCAGAGCAAGAGCAAGTGACCCAAACATTCGGCCCCCTTTCAGGTATCATCTTAGTGGTCTATTTTGATTGTTGCAATAGAGGTGTCGTTTAATTGAACCGACAGCGAAAGGACCTTATCTCCGCTCGTATCTGTCGCAATAGTAGGATAAAGGGCAAACAAGCGATCTTCAGAAACGTGATGCGAGCCAGTCCGCCAGTTTAGTTTGTGCAGGTACGTATTACGATCATCAAATGCAGTCCAGATAATATGATCGCCCCGCACATACCAGCGACAGATGTATCTGAAATCAATAGGATGATTCAATGCCCTTGCCGGGCCTGCAAGATCAGACAAATAGAATAGCTGTGCATCAATTGGCTCGGCCACAATATAGCCTGCACCCGCTGGGCGGATTGAGCGATACCCGGGTATCAGCAGACTACTGATTTTGGTGTCAATATTATAGCTTTGTATTTCCCACTCACCGGCAACATTGACACCGTAATAGATAGCACGTCCGTCGGCGCTGAAAGCAGCATCGCTGCTGATCTCCATGGATGAAGTAATATAATCAACCTGGCTGTGTTTAAACGAGTAAAATGCCAGTTTGGGGCCTTCCTTAAACAACACCCCACCAGCCTGATAGGATACATCCAGCAGCTCGACATTCTCATCAGTACTATAGTAGGGTTCCATCTCTCGGGTGCTCATCGCCATCCGCCCTATGGTCGTGACCTCATCTTTCAGGTTCATCGCCCACCGGTGCTTATCTGATTGTGCGTCATACAGCATAGCGACAACCTGAGGAGCGGTGTTGATAATCTGCTGAACTTCCATCTGAGGCGTAAGCAAGTGTTCAATATAGAGGCGCTTCGCCCGGCTGAATTCTTTTTGTAGCAATACAATATCGACACCATCGTGAGTATCAAAGCCACGCAATAATACGTCACTGTCTTCGATCAACCTGACATGTGCCCCGGTCACGCTATCAATCTCGAAAAGCGTCCCTTTGGCCATGATCATGAGAGATGTATTGTCTTTCCATTCAACGGCGTACAACGTATGCTTACTGCTGTACATTAAGGTTTCTTCTTTTGTTGTTAAATCAAATAACAAAATGTGGAACTGGCCTTTGATTTTTTTTATCAGTGCCAGCTTTTGTTTGTCCGGTGACAAACTTACATCAAACAATATTTCACTTGCATCACTGGGCGCGAGCATGCGTAAGTACTCACGCGTATGCAGGTCAAGCGCGTAAAGTGTCATCTCACTTTCCAGGTCAATCAGCATAGGTAGTAACAGCTCTGAAGCATGTCGACCACGGGAAGGATCTCCAACCGCAACCACACCATCTATGAGAGTTATTCGACCAGATTCGGGCTCGGACAGGGTCAATGGCAATAACTGCACAGACGTTTTGCCACCATTTAAATCACTGTATATTAAGACCTTATCATTCTGAACAAACTGCACATACGCCGCATTATTCGCGTGATAAGTGAGCTGGCGAACTTTGTTGTTTTGCCTGTCAAGCAAGTAAACTTGCCTGTCTTCATCAATAGACGTGCGGCCGGAAAAAGCGACATATCGACCATCCTGAGACACCGATAAATCATGTTTTTCGCCATTGAACCCCGTCAGTTGTTCGAGCTCGCTGACGTTTGCCACCTGACTATCCAAAACATACTTGATGATGGCGTCATATTTAGTCCAGCCTGTGACAACAGCAATCAATGTCGCCAGCAGAACAAATACTTTAAATGCCAGTCTGTGCGGCTGACGGGCCGCCAATGGCTGTTCGGACAGAACGTGTTGTGAGGAAGGGGATGGTTCCGACACTTGCGTTGGAAAGGGCTCTGATGGAGTATCTGCCACAGGAGCAGGACTGGCAGACACACTCTTTGAGTGCACAGATTCAACGGGCTCAATATCACACACTAACTTATAACCACGCTTGGAAGCCGACTTCACATAACGGGCATTCGCGATATCATTATCATCTAAGATCAGCCTGAGCTTCTTGACCGCACTGCGAACCGCCGTGTCAGACACGATGCGATCTGACCAGACCTGCTGGTGCAACTCTTCAATATTCACGTATCTGTCGCGATTTTCATACAGATACAGTAATAACGCCATCACCTTAGGTTCAATGGCAACCTCGTCGGCATCGCGATATAAAACCTGATCGCTCAGATCCAGAACAAATGCTCCGAGTTTTGTCAGTTTAATATCTTTTAACGAAGGCATGGCATCCAATCAAAGTGGTCAAACTTTCCAGTCATTGATGGACGATTAGACAACCAGGCCCAGTTTATAAGCAATATACTCAGGGCCAACACAACCACCTCAGGCGGGGTATTATTTCAAAAAAAAAGAATATTTTACAATGTCAAATCGTCACAGTGCATTAGACTAACAGGGAAAAGAAACGAAGTTCAACTAAAACCGAACAATATCGGCCCTCTAAGCGTTAAAACCTGTTACAAACATGACAAACTATTTCAAAAATAGAAATTTTATGCTTTTAGGCGCAATAAGCTATTTATTTATGTCCAGCTTCCATAGCAAGCACTCACGCTCTGTGACTTATTTCTTAGTATGTGAGTAAGCACAAACATTTGCATAAATATGCACAGCATCACTCTTTGCAAAACTGATTGCCACCTGAGCAGGTGTCAAAAACACAGCGGAAGTTGGTGACTGCCCCCCCTCGACATCGATTATGTCAGCAAATTGCCAGTCTCCCCCTGACTGGCGGGCAAAAATATTGACTTGATCGGTCGACTCAGACAGTGCCAGCATGCACTGCCCGTCGGGCGAAAATGCCATACGCGTCACCGCAGCCAGTGGCAGGGAGCCCGCAACGTTGAGCTGAGCAGCCAGCTTAAAGCGCCCAGCAGGATCCGGAACATACCTGAATACGCCTGACTGAGTCGCCACCATCAAATCCTCAGCACCTGGTACAAAGGTCACAAACAGCGGCGCTGTCTGTGTCTGGTGTTTCTCATCAGGTAAAATTTGCTGCACAGTGAGTGACTGCGATTCACTCATTTTAAATACGGCAATCTGACTGGCTTGCATGCCAGCAACGGCGAGCAGCTCTCCGTCTTCCGACAGCGCGACCGACACAGCCCCGGCCAGCGCCTTTACCTGACTGGCACGGAGTATTTGGCCTGCGTCCAGCCGTCCCTTTGTTGATGTCACTTTGACCAGGGCCTGCGACACATTGGCGGCCACGTAACTGGCTCCGGTGTCACTTCCCACAATGGCGTAGGGGCCTAAGAGCCCCAGAGTGTCTTCTTCAGCAGAAATGGGGTTGCTTTGTCTGAACACCCGCTGGATATCTAGGCTATCGGTCAAATAAGACAATAAACGCAATGAATCATTCTCCTGCAAGCGAAACTGTGCCACCGCACCGCTGTAGAAACTGATAACCTGGATATCCTGATTGGCACCTGAAAATGTCATATCTGACGCGCCTACCAGGGTTCCACGCGCTTCATTACCCGACATCATGTCCAGCATCGTCAGTGATAGGTCATCAGCAACATGGTAAGCGGTCAGCGCATCGTCATCCGCACTGACCGCGTACAGCACCTGACGGGTATTATCAAAGAGCAGGCGCCGAACATTATCCAGCCCGTCTATGCCGTTTTGGTTATCTACATAGCGATGTTGCAAAGCAACGCCCGGCGCTTGCTCATCAAACATTGCGCACCCGGTACTAAAGCCGCTTATGCCACAAACAATAAAAAAGTTTGAAAAGCAAAGCCTTAGATTACTCATCCCAAATAACATAGTGCTCCTTCCAGGGCTGATGTTGAGGTGATTATATAAGGTTAAATCAATATAAGGCCATGCCAAAGGCATGGCCTGACACATAGACTAGCGGTCTTTGAATCGCGCTTTGTCCTTCACTGTCTGCTTAACCATTTTACCAAACGACTTCTCCTTGGCGCGCCTTTGCGCCATGGTTGACGTATTAAACGCATTTTCTCTGTTCAATTTAAGATAGTTGTTAAGCCGTCTTTGCGTCAGTGCGCCGGATGCGATGGCACGATGTACAGCACACTCCGGTTCCTGATTGTGCTGACAATCACTAAACCGGCATTGCGTAGCAAGCAATTCAATATCTGAAAACGCCGCGCTGATCCCTGTATCACACCCACCGAGTTGCAATTCCCGCATCCCCGGTGTATCCAGCAGCAGCCCACCCGATGGCAGCGTCACCAGTGTTCGATGCGTAGTGGTATGTCGCCCTTTTCCGTCATCTTCCCGGATCCTGCCCGTCCGCTGATGCTGCGCCTTCATCAGCGTATTGGTCAGTGTCGACTTTCCTACCCCAGATGAGCCAAGCAGTACCACGGTCTGGCCTTCAGTGAGCCAGGGAGACAGACGTTCAGCACACTCCGGCGCTTGCGCGTTCAGTGCCAGCACATCCAGACTGGTATCAAGCTGCCTTACTGCATCGAGCGTCTGATCAGCAGATTCAACCTGATCGGATTTGGTCAACAGGATGACGGCTTGTGCACTCGAACTGTTTACCAGAGCCAGGTAACGCTCCAGTCTGCTGAGGTTAAAGTCTTCATTCAGTGAGCACAAAATAAAGGCGGTATCGACATTTGCCGAGATTAACTGCCACTCCATGTGCGTACCGGGCGCCTTGCGCCTGAAACAACTTTGCCGCTCCAGCAAGCGGATATATCGCTGCTGACTGTCCATAAGTATCCAGTCACCAACTGTGAGTGCGTCCATGGCTGGTGTTAGTGCCAGGGAATAGCTCCCCGCTTCGCTTTGTACCGAGATACAGGAGCGGTGTACCGAAAGTACCCGTGCAGGACCTGCGTTGCTCCACTCTTCAAGTGTGAGTTGTTGCTGAAAAAAGGGTGTCCAGCCTAATCTGGCCAGATTCTGAAAATTGGTCATGACGACCCCTTAACAATGATGTTAATAACTGAGAAAGGGGCTGAGTGCCCCGGTAGATACCGGGCGAAAAGGAGTGCTGGCTAGACCAAAATCGGTTAGTTAAGGCCAGGCTGCCCGGTCGGTTTAGTTACTATCATCAATGTCCTCCAGGGTGTTTTTCCGTCAATTCTGAGTCCATCATATCGGATCGAGTCGCAGAGTCAATGTAGCGATACAAATAGCAGAACGGGCATCACACTCCCACAATCAACATCTTACCCTGCGCCATCCCCTCTCTCTCGCAGCTTAAATCAAGCCGGCTATCGATGGGGTACTGGTATAAACGTTCCAGTTTGGGGTGACTTTTATACAAGAAGGTACAGCTCCTGACAAATAAGCTCATTTTGCTTTGTTTATCCAAAAATGCATACGCCGTTTTAGCCAGCGCCTCTTTGCACGCCGCCATAATCTCCGGGTTAATCTGATTGAAATGAATGGCTTTGTGGGCTTCTTCTTCGGGGATCACTTGCAGGCTACTGGCCAGCACACAAGCCGCGTACACATCTAACACGCCAATGACCCGCGGTCTCTGGCTGCCCCGTTCTGCATAGACGACCATGACACAAGGCACTTTGCTTTCATCCAGTTGCTGCGCTCTGATGGGTTTTAACACGAGTGAATCGCTGATATTTTTCTGCATCAGGCGTTCAAGCATATCCGTTTTCGGCAAAGCCAGCTCTTCTCTGAGCGGCACCGCTTCGTCTTCAGCGATGACTTCATTGGCTTCTTGCTCCAACACCAAAGGCATAATGGCGCTGCGCAAAGCATCATCACTGAAAGGTTTAGACAGAAAAAAGGCACAACCCAAAGACGTGGCGTAATCAATCTGCGTTGCATCATCCACCGTTGAGATCATGGCCACAGGCAGATCCGGGTGACTGACGTGAAGTGTTTCCAACAGCTCAATACCGGTTTTATCCGGCATATGCCAGTCGGTCAGAATGATGTGTGGCTGCCAGCTGGCTACCTGTGCCAATGCATCATCAACACGGCTGGCACAGCGCAGAAACAGCTTGCGATACTCAAACTGTTGCAGGGCCCGCCGGATGATTTCACAGGTCGCATGGCTGTCATCAACGATCAGAACTTTCACTCTTTACCCTAACGCAATTATTCTTTTTCAGTATAGGCAGAATTTTGAACGAAAACTAAACTTATCTCATTGATAAACCAAAGCGGTGTATCTCAGCTCATGCTTCCTCTCGAAGTTTACCAATATGTGGCACTGAATGTGGGGCTGCTGATCCTGGCGGCCTGGTTTTATATTTTATTATTGATTTTAAGAGAGTTTCGCCAATTTGCCGGCACTTTTTTAAACCACAAACAAAGTGCACCAGACACCGATCCCCTGCTTGCTCAGTGCCGGGAGTCGGTGGCCCGGGCCAGCCAGTTTACCCAGCAACACAGCCAGACCATTGCAGAACTCTTGCAAGTGCAATTGACCCTTGAAAACCAGCTCTCACAGATCCGGGCGTCCACCGCAGACCACATTACCAAAGAAGAACAGGGCTCCATTAATGAACTCAACAAAAAGCTGATCCGCTCTCACAAGCTCATCAAGCGCCTCAAAGGAGAACTCGACAATAGCGGCAAAAAATTGCGTCATGTCAGCTCCAAGCTGGAACATCAGTTCCAGTCTGCCGACACACTGCGTCAGGCCAATACGCAGTTACAAGAAGAGCTCGAACAACTCAGGCAGGACAAAGCCGATGTGTCCTCAAATACCATGAGCGACCAGCAAACCCAGACATTACTCAACCAGTATAAACGCCAAATCGAGGAGCAAAATCAGCTGATAGATCAACTCTCGGTGGAACACGAGGGCGACGGCAATGGTGCAGAAGTCGCCGCTCTGAAAGCGGAACTGGAGCAGACCCGAAAAAAACTAATACACTTGAATAAAGAGAAAAACTTTGTGGAAAGCCGCTACCTTGAAGCCATTAAACAAAATAAACCGGAATGAACAGAGCGCATAGCATGCCGGTTTATCCATACTCAGTATGGACGTACTGGTATTCCCTCAGCGCACTGAACCTGGCAGAGCACACGTGACCAGCTCATCAGGCTTGCGGGTGTTGCATTATTGGTGTTGTATATTGGCCCTAGCTCCACGCAGGCATGAGTGAAGACACCCTCAGCAATGTCTTCGAGCCTTTTTATACTACCCGGCGCAGCAATGGAGGCACCGGACTGGGTATGCACATTGTTTTTAATATTGTGACACAAAAGCTCAAGGGCACGATAGAGTGCCACAGTGAAACCAACACGAAGTCGCTCACACTTCTAAAAACACAACAATCCAAATACTGCAACATTGAAAATATTTCGTTTTATTTATGGGTAACGATTGTTGCACCCAGGTTCTACTCAGGGTACATTTTCCCGCAAAACAACAGCAAAGATCATCAATCTCAGCGAAATAAAGCCGTTCAGTCATGATCGTGGTCCGCTTAGGTTGTTGCATTCATAAGCAAGTTAGGTAGACACCATGAGCACGGAGCGAACGATGAGTACACAGCCAGCCAGATCACTCAGGCTGGCCGCATTTTTTGATATTCTCCCCCTGTCTATTGCCGTGATCCCCTGGGGCATTTTATGTGGCTCACTGGCAATACAAGTGGGGCTAAGTCCTTTACAATCCCAATTAATGTCACTGCTGGTGTTTGCCGGTGCGGCACAACTTTCTTCTCTGACCATAGTCGGTGCCAGCGGTGGGATCGCCACTATTTTGGGCAGTACAGCAGTGATCAGTTCACGCCACCTGCTGTATTCCGCCACCTTTCGTAACAGCGCCATTGCGCTACCACTGCATCACAAGGTGCTTATGGCCTTTTTACTCACCGACGAAATGTTTGCGGTCACGGAAAACAAACGCAAAGAGCTAGGGCGCTTTCCGCTGGATTATGCGCTGATTTCAGGAGCCACCTTCTATGTCATCTGGAATCTGTCTACGCTGGCGGGCATTGTGGCCGGCACCAGCATTCCCAACCTCGAAAGTCTGGGACTGGAATTTGCCATTGCCGCAACCTTTATCGCCATGGTAGTTCCCAGTATCAACTCATCTCCAGTGTTAGTCGCAGTCCTGGTATCGGCGTTTTGTGCGGTGCTGTTTCACAAACTCGATGTGCCCAATGCCCTGCTGCTCTCTGCACTGATCGGTATGGTTGTGGGATACAGCCTGGACAAAGAAGCACTGTAGGAGCGCAACAATGAGTTATGACCTGATCCTGTTAATGGCTTTGATCACCTTTTTCATGCGTTACGCCTTTTTTATGGAAAAGCTGCCCATCAAGCTCAACCTGAGATTGCAACGCTTTTTGAGTTTTACAGCACCCTGCATTTTAACCGCCATGGCAGCACCCATTGTGTTTGGCGAGGTGGCTTTGTCGAGCGAGGACATCACTAACCCCTTTTTACTGGCCGGTATTATCGCTGTCGTGTTAAGCCTGCTGGTAAAAAATACCCTATTCGTTGTACTGGCCAGTATGGGGGTGTTCTTTTCTCTAAAAACCATGCTCTGACAACAACTTATTGAAGCAACTTTAAAACACAGCATTAAGTTAAAGGAGATAATATGTTTTTTAAAAGAAGCCAAAAAGTTCACCATAAAAGTGAACAACTCACAGGTGCAAGGAAAGGAATGTAAGACCATCCTGGATACCATCTTGCGCTCCAATGAAATCAATTTCAATTGCACTGAACACTGCACGTTGCGTTTGTGCTTGCTGTTTTCTTTCCTATATGGGTAGCTTTTACAATCAGGTTGCCGATCAGAGCATTGGCATCATGTTGCTGTGCTGGGCTGGTATTTTCTGCACGCAGAATCGCGGCGGTTATTCTCCACCAGAGCGTTCACAAGAAACTCAGTGATAACGGCCTGTTTAATAAATTACCAGGCGACTTTGTGACGCTGCTCATGCGACTCAGGATTATGAAACCTATAAGGCCGACCACCGTAAGATCCATCATGGTTCGCTGACTTTTGCGACAAAGTATGACCCTATCGTGCAGTTTTTCTCAGTCTTTGGTGTAGATTCAGGTACGAAAAAGCGCTCTATTACCTCGCCGGGGGTAAGCCTGAGTACATAGATATCTGGGGATTCCATAACGCCATCGAGGACGTGTTCGGGGTTGTGTCAGAAAAAGACCCTAATTACATCCCGGACTTCAATAGCTATTCAAAAGAGGCCAAGGGCGCTGACCTCCGGCGCTCCGGAACAAGCACAGGCCACCAATGCACCTCCGCGCTTGCTCCGGCTTCAGCCGTCCGACATAACGGCAATCTCTTCTCGGGCTTTGCGGGTATCATGGTGACAATCGCGGATATGCGCCCCTACTATCGCCAGTTTCTTTTCCAGCCCGGGTACTGTCAGCCAGTCGGCAAACGTGCGCTTGAGCAGGGCATGGTCTTGTTCTGAGCACCCCGTGATAAAGTTATACGGGAACCACTGTAGCTGGTCATCGGGGATCCGCGCCTGGATCTGTGCCTTGTGCTGTTGCATATACCGGGCTGCAACCGGCCTCAGTGCGCTCTGAAATGCCGGAAACTGAAAGCGATAATCGATCACAAAGCTGCGAGTGGCCTCACTGAGCAAAAAGTCATAAAACAGCGACACTTGCTGTGCATTGGCTACATATCCCAGCGAATCCAGCAGATCTTCCTGTATCGGGCGGTTATCTGTGTTGAACAACTTTAATAAGGCCTGATATTCGTCGTAGGTGCTGTTTCTGGCCAGGACCCGTAACACACTGGCGCGATGCCGGAGCTGAGCAAGCGGTCTGCTGGCTGCATACTCACGGGCAAACCGGATCGCCTCGGGTGCTGCAAGATACATCCCATAGAGCTCAAGCCAGCTGCTACCTGTGCTTTGCGTGATCAGCGCCTGCCACGGGCGCTGTATTGGCAAATGCTGCGCCAGAAAACCCGCAAACTGAAGCTGCAAATGCGCGGGGATCTGTGCCACAAACGCATCTTTGAGTATATCCAGCGCTTTACTGGCCTCCAGGCTGTCGGCTGGCTGAGTGCGCAACAGCTCGGTCAGCCCCTGAATATACCGGGTATAGCCCAGCAGACCCATTTTGGTCAGCGCTTCCTGGTTGTCCATATCAGCGAGTCTGTCGGCCATTGTGCGCCGCTCTATGGGAAAACGGGGATGACCGGAGCGGTCGATATGACGAAAATATCCCACGCCTGCCGGGTCGATCAGCACAGCATCCTGGGCGCCCGGCTGTGGCAATAGCTGCGACGCTTCGGACAAGATAAGTCGCTGGGTCCTGACTTTATGACCATCCCAGAGCTTAAGCTGCAAGGGGATCGTCCAGCGTCTGTCTGCATCGCCATGAAAGCTTTGCTGTGACAGCACTAACTTGTCATTTTGTTTGCTTAGCGTGATCAGCGGATAGCCCGGCTGAGTCAGATAAGAGCCAACTATCTCATCCACTCGCAGCGCTTTGGGAAACAATCCGGTAAAGTCGGCCGTCGTTGCATGACCGCCCTGATGCGCATCGATATACTGACGCATCACCTGTTTGAGCGTGGCGTCACCTACATGCGCCTCCAGCATGTTCAGCAGCGCCCGGCCTTTGGTGTAATACAATCCACCAATGCCTTCATTATCTGCCCGGTCTCTGACGATTCGCTGCAAAGCCGGGGCACTGTGGTTATCACCGTCAAATGCGCTGATCTGAGGTGTATAGGTACAGGCATCGTTGTCCGGGTAATAATGCATCACCACTTTGGCAGCAAAGAACTCACTGAACGATTCATTCAGCCAGTAATCGTCGTACCACTGCATGGTGACATTATGGCCAAACCAGGTATGTGCCACTTCATGGGCAATCAACTTACGAAAACGACATAACGCCTCTGGGCTGGCATCTGTACCGGGCAGCTGATTGGTATTCAGCGCGATCAGGCTGACATTTTCCATCCCCGCCAGCGTGCCTATGGGCGCGATAAAAAAATCGAGCCTGTCATAGGGAAACGATGAATCCAGGTGCTCAGACAGGTAACTGATTGACTGGTGGATCAGGGTACCCAGCTCAGCCGGCACGCTCTGACGCACATTTTTTGGCATATACGCCGTCGCAGGCACGCCAGCTCCCGCAAGCTTAGTGGCAGTAAATTCCCCAACCGCCAGTGCCAGCACATCGGTGTTGATTTTCGGCGTTGGCGCAAACCGGATCAGCTGCCTGCTGCCCTGTTGCAGCGTTTCAATCGGGCGCGTATTGTGCAATGCCTGCAATCCGGCCGGGATATCTACAGTCAGGGTGAACTCAGTTTTGATACCCGGATCGTCTACAGCCGGAAACACTCTGCGTGCCTCCATCTCCTGAAACTGGGTAAACAAAGTGGGTGGACCATCGCCCCCACCGACTTCATATAACCCCTGTACACTGTCCTGCTTCCCAACCAAGCCGGTGAAGCGTATGGTCAGCTCAGCGCTTTCTTCGAGCTTAAAAGGTAGATCATGGCGCACAATATCAAACTCATCCGCGGCGATCACAGGGAGTAAAACCTGTTTGTCCTGATACGCCAGCTCAACCTGTTCAAGCGTTAACCCAAGGGAATGATAAGCAATATAATCAACAGGTTGAGAAAGCTGATACGTTAGTTTTGTTTCTCCGCTAAAGGTGCGCTCGCCCGGTGTAATGGTGAGTGTTATCTGCTGTTGAGAGACTAACAGTGCCTTTGCGATACGATAGTCTGCAGCCAGTACAGAATGCGCAAACAGCACCATCAATAGCACAAAAGATGCCGCGCCTGATTTATAAGCCATTGTTATTATTCATTCCTTTCAGTGTGATGTATTGATACTACGCCAAATCATTTCGTCATAAAAGCACCTCAGCATGAGCTTGTACCCGAATTATTCATCATTTTTACGTATTTGTGTCACTTACATTAACAATAGGTTGCAAACAACACATTCAAACGGTAGGTTGATCCTCATTGGGGTACAAAATAAACAACAAGTAGGACACCATTGCAGCGGATGCAGCAAAAACAATAACTAACAACATCATAATCAGTAGGAAGTAACATGAACAAAACATTCAGGCTTACCTCGTTAGCCATTGCGCTATCAGCACTGTCATCAACCGCGGTCAACGCACAGGAAACCAAACAGTACATTCTTAAGCAAAGCGATTTAGCCATTTTCGCACCACAAACAAGCCGTTTTGCCCGCGCAGCTATTGCGCAGGATTTTGCCGCTGAGCCTGCTGCAGAAGTACTGTCAAACGACGATAATGGCACTGTGGTTACCATGGAGCTGACCGCAGAGCAGGTTGCTCAGCTCAAAGCCTCTGGTCAGTACGCCTACATTGAAGAAGACTATGAATACGTGCCTTTCACATCGACCATCAGCGCGGAAGTCTCACCGTATGGCCTTGCTGAAGTTCAGGCACCGCTTCTGCAAGACACCAATGCTGATCTGTTTAAGGTCTGTGTGATTGATTCAGGCTATGATCTGGGTCACCCGGACCTGCCACAAAACGCCACCGGCTTTACCGATCTGCCGGGCGGTCTGACCTGGTATCAGGATGGCTCCGGCCACGGTACCCATGTTGCGGGCACCATAGTGGCATTGAAAAACGGCCAGGGTGTAGTGGGTGTGCTGCCGAATGATAAAATTGGCGTACATAACGTGCGGGTGTTCGATAATGACGGCAAGCAAGGTCTAACTTCGCGTATTGCCCGTGCGGTCGATAACTGTGTTGAACATGGCGCTAAAGTCATCAATATGAGTTTGGGTGGAGGTAGCCCCAGTCAGTATTTCCAGGAACGCCTGCAGGCAGCCTATGACAAAGGCGTATTACTGATAGCGGCAGCCGGTAACGGTGGCGACGCTACTCTGAGCTACCCGGCCAGCTATGATACTGTGGTATCGGTTGCCAATATTGACGAAAACCGCGTTAAAAACAGCTCATCTCAGTATAACGCGCAGGTCGAGATGGCCGCACCTGGTACCAACGTGTTGTCAACGGTACCGCGCAGTACCGGTGTTGCAGCTGGCGTGACAGCCAATGGGGTCTTTGTCAAAGGCCGCGGCATGACCAACTCAGTTGAAGGCAAAGTCAGCGCCGAGCTGGTTGATTGTGGCCAGGGCCTGAGCACCTGCGCCGCCACGCAAAGCATCTGTTTAATTGAGCGCGGAGGGGCGTCCTTTAAAGACAAGGCCGCCAATTGTCAGGCCGGTGGGGGTGTGGCAGCTATCATCTTTAACAATGCCCCGGGTGCCTTTGGGGGCACTTTAGGTGATGGCGCGCACGGCGTAACCATTCCGGTAATTTCACTGTCTCAGGAGGACGGAACTGCCCTTAAGTCATCCGTTGGCAGCACGGTAGAAGTGCAGCTTGAAGCCATTCTGGATTACGATGAAAAGTCAGGCACATCAATGGCCAGCCCGCACGTAGCCGGAGTTGCCGCACTGGTCTGGAGCCAGCACCCGAGCTGTAGCAATGTCGATATCCGTAACGCCCTGAATGCCACTGCCATCGACTTAGGTACAGCAGGTCGTGACCACGAATACGGCCATGGCTTAGTACAGGCCAAAGCGGCATCGGATTATATTGCAGCCAACGGTTGTAGCGGCACACAGGAAAATCAGCAGCCGGTAGCCAGCTTTACAGCTAGCTGCACCGATCTGGCCTGTCGTTTTGATGCCACAGCCAGCCGCGATCCGGATGGCCAGGTTGTTGCCTATGACTGGAATATCGACGGCTTTGCAACCACAGGTGTAAACGTGACCCACGCTTTTGCCAACGCGGGCAGCTATCAGGTCTCACTGACGGTAACGGACGATAACGGTGCTACGCACACTGTCACCCAGTCAGTCTCTGTCACAGATGGCAACAACCATACCGGTTGCAGCGGCCTGGAAACCTGGTCGGCCAGCAAAACATACCGTTCAGGTGATGAAGTTGCCTACAATGGCCACAAATATCACAGCAACTGGTGGAACCGTGGCAAAAATCCGGCACAAAACTCCAACGTGGGTAATGCCTGGAAAGTCTGGACTGATTTAGGCGCTTGTAATTAAGCCGTCTCCGACAACTTATTGAGAGTAAACAAAAAGGCGACACTGAGGTGTCGCCTTTTTTAAGGCTTCTGCCGCTGCTGCCGCTGGCCCCATTCACATAACATATCCAAGATAGGCCTGAGCTCATCAGATAGCCCGGTACTTGTGTATTCCACTCTCGGTGGTACTTCTGCATACACCTGTCGGGAGACCAACCCGTCGGCTTCCAGCTCTCTCAACTGTTGTGTCAGCATCTTTTGGGTGATCCTGGGAATACGCTTTTTCAGCTCACCAAAACGCAGCGTGTTGTCACGCAGGTGAAACAGAATGATCACCTTCCACTTGCCGCCGATCACGTTCATGACCGAGGTCATCGGACAGCCACCTAAATTAATGTCATTTTCTTCTGTGCGTAACGCGTTGTTTTTTGTCATTGGTTACCCCGGCCATACTAGCTTACAAATTGGTGCTTACTTGAACTGAGTATATCTGAACTCTATAGTTTCAAAAAGATACCAAGGGCCATTTTGATACTTTTATTAGTTTTAAAGGCACATATTATGCTGACTGGCCCTGAGAAACGTAACACGACTGGATCAGGAAACACTCATGACCACATCAAAATATGCTTTATTCGGCGCACTGGCGATGCTTTTAACCACCACCGCACAGGCCGCCGATTTTATTTACAAACCCGCCTCTGCCACTGAAATAGCAGTGCACCATCAGAAAGTGGCTGGCAGTCACCGCGAACGTTTTGTGAAGCCTTATGAAGTGCAGCGGCTAAGCCAGAATGTGTACTGGATATCCGTAGCCAACTACAATGTCACGGCAGTGGTAGGCCAGCACAGTGTGCTGCTGATCGATGCCCCGCACGGCACAGGCAAGCAATTACTCGCCGCCATTAAATCGTTCACAGATAAACCGCTCAGTGGCATCGTCTATTCCCATGCCCATGCTGATCATGCGGGCGACTCACGGCTTATCCAAAAAGCACTGGCTGATACCCCCATTGAGATTTACGCCACTGCAGAGGTACGCGATGCGCTGTATTCCCATAAGGTGACTGCGCCTGCGCCGGTCACTCAGCTCATTGGCGATACGTTTAAGTTTGAAGGCCACACATTTAAAACATTTAGCAACTTTAACGGCCATACTCAGGACAACACCGCGTTATTAATTCAGGATCAGGGACGCACCATCATTCATGCCATCGATCTGGTCCACCCGGATCAGCTGGAATTTCGCAGCTTTTCGAATGTTGAAGACGCCATTGCCTACAAAAACGACATAGATACCCTGATGACTCTGGACTGGGACGTGATGGTCACCGGTCACAGTAATCTGGGCTACAAAGCCGATGTACAATTTGTGCAGGACTATATCCGGGATGTGCAAACCTTTATTCATGCGGGCCTGGCCAAAGCCCAGTTCGCCGAGCACTTTAAGGGCGAATCACCATTTAGCTGGTACGCTGGCTACACCAATGAAATCATTGACTTTGCCCATGCCAAAATGGCAGAAAAATACCGTAAAGGCAGAGAAGAAGAGTTTGATATTGTGGCCAAATCGCACGTGCGTGTGATGTTTTGGGCGATGTTTGCCCGGGCGCTGTAATACCGCCGGTGTGTCGGGGGTCCGTGCCCCCGCTGACCTTGAAATAAAGCGTACACACTCCCACTGCCAGCCCCAAAGTTTGCTAGTCAAAGCGCCATTCTTCATCTACTATGTGACTGTATTGACGCATAAATAATAATCAAATGAAATCATTCCCGTCGCTCTATTTTACCAACCTGTTTTTGATCGGTGGCACCGGTTTATTGACCACCTACCTGGCACTGTACCTGGGCAAACAAGGGGTCTCCACCTTCTGGATAGGTTTGCTGACCTCATTTTATTACCTGGGCCTGTTACTGGGCTCCAAGCTGGGTTATCACCTGATCAAATCGGTGGGGCACATCCGGACCTTTGCAGCCAGCACCGCGGCGGTCACCGCCTGTGTGGCTGCCCACGGGGTGAGCGATAATATTTATCTGTGGCTGGCACTGCGCTTATTTGTCGGGCTCGGGATGATGTGTAATTACATGGTGCTGGAAAGCTGGCTGAATGAACAGGCTGCTCCTGAATCCCGTGGCCGGGTGTTCTCATTTTATATGATCACCTCTTATCTGGGCATGGTGGCAGGGCAATATGCACTGTCGCACTTTCCGGATCTGGGCTACGCACCTTTGTTTTTGGTCTGTATGGCGCTGTCGGTCGGGATCATCCCGATTTCAACCACCCGCCGGATCCACCCCAAACCGCTCAAACCCATTCAGGTCAGCCTGTTCGGATACATGAAGAAAATTCCTCAGTCACTGACCGCCGTGCTGTTTGCCGGGATCATTAATGGCAGCTTTTATGGCCTTGCGCCGACCTTCGCACATTCATCGGGCTTCAATGCAGAAGAGATCGCGCTGTTTATGTCGATCACTATTTTTGCCGGGTTGCTGGCACAGTGGCCAATGGGGGTGATCTCCGACAAAATTCGCCGTAGTGTCCTGCTGCGCAGCAATGCCGTGGCCATTGGCGTGGTCAGCCTGTTGCTGTGTCTGCTGCCTGCGGCTCAGCAAACCGCCTATGTACTGAGTTTTATCTTTGGCTTATTTGCTTTCACTTTATATCCGCTGTCGTCTGCACTGGCTAATTCCCGGGTGGAAGATGAAGATCGGGTGGGCGTTTCCTCGGCCCTGCTGGTTGCATTTGGCGGCGGCGCCGCGTTGGGGTCGGCCATGAATGCTCAGTTGATGGCGCAGTTTGGACACCAGGCCCTGTATGCCTCCATAGCCCTGCTCACTGTGCTGATGTTTACCCTGCTCACTTACATCAACTCACGACAAAAAGCCGAACAGCCTGAACCCAGTGATTACGTGGTGGGTACGTCCGATGTGACTAATTCGCCGCTGGCCGCCACCATGGATCCGCGGATTGAAGAAACCACAGCCCACGAGCAAATGCTGGTTGTGGATGAAGATGAGGTTGGCGACACCCAACCCCGGGATTATGATCCTCAGGACCATGAAGCGGATGAGGTACCCTTCGAGGAAACACTGCCAGATTGCCCAACCGGGGGCGATGATGGCCAAAAAGAAGCGCGCCCACACGACGCCCGATAAAAGACAATTAACGACGTGAGGCCATTTTTACGCCTCACTGAACTTGCAGGGACTGATAGCGTCTCTTAACCCAGGTTTAAAAAAGGTCTGGGTTGCCAGCCTAGCTCGCAGATGGCTTTGTCGCTTGAGAACACCTGCCGCAGTGCATAGCCTTCGGTCCAGGTGCCATATATTTGCGCCCACTGCGCCGCTTGTCTGCACACAATCGGTCGCTCAGACAATGTCTGTAATAAGCTTGCCAGCGGAGCGCTTGGCTCTGCCGATCCTATGTACTCTTCACCTTGCTTGCCGCGCTCAAGTACCAGGCGATACAGCTCGGCCAGGTTAGTGCGCTCAACCAGTGGCCAGGTTTGCGTTTCGTCCGCCGGTAACACGGGGTGGCCACAGCGCTCTATTTCCCAGCTCAGGATGGGCGGCAAATAGTGTTCTTCCTCACACACTACATTGACCGGGCTGACAACGCGTAAGTCGATGTTTTCTTTGTCCGATAACCAGGCGATATTATCCAGCATCCACTGAAAATCGGCCACTGAGTGCTTTGGTGTGGTTTCGGTGATCACCGCATCATGGCTGCCATAGGCCCAGCACCCAGCGGTATATACAAGTATAAGTGGCGCAGTACGTGTTAAGGCATACTCAGCCACAGCCTGCATCAGCGTCGCATCCACCTCGCCCATATTGTCATCAAAGGTACAGGCGGTATGGATAAACGCATCGCAGCTTGTAAGCTCGCTGAGCCAAGATTGCGGCTCGGTCAGTGATCCGGTTACTGCCGTTGCGCCCAGTTGCCCGGCTTTGTCGGCACTTTTTGCATTTCTGCATAACACCTTGACCTGATAACCATGTGTGACCAGTTCCCGCACTATGGCACTGCCTATATTGCCGGTTCCGCCAGTCACAAATACCGATTTGTGTATGCTCATCTGTTTCTCCTTTCAGATTTAAAAACATACAACCACAGTAGCGTAATATGTACCTAAATTTCTACACTTTCGTCTTGGTTAAAGCGCCCCACGGCGTCTATTCACGCCACCTGAGATCCGACCACCGTATCAGAGCGAATTACCCGGCTGGCCCACACAAACGCCAGCGCAAGTAACCCATTGGTATAAAAGTCCAGCGATAACCCCATTTCTGCCCCATACAGCATGCCCACCAGTAGCATCAGGCTCCAGCATACAACGGGGATAGACAAAGCCAGGCCCAGAGCACGCGAGGCAGGATCCCGCAGGCAGGCAATCGCATTGCAAATAAAGGCACCGACCATCGCAATCATAAATACGCCTATCAGCGCCTGCATGCCAACACCTCTGGTGGCATCGCCCAGCAGCGCACTGGCGATCACCCAGCAGGCGCCAATGCTCAGCGCGACCAATGACGACAGAGCAAACCCGGCGCCCCACTTAGCCAGTCTGGGTGTATGCAACACAATACGCGGATACAGTGCATATAAGCCCAGCACACTCGCGCCCAAGCCAATGATCGCCGGAATTGCGGGCCACAAAATAGAAAGCTGGTATCCGGAAAAGTGGCGTGCCCATAAACACAGGGTGTTGATCAGCATGCAACCTCCTGCCATCAGAAAAAATCGGGCATCCCATTGTTTAGTTGTGTGGTCAGTGTTTTTCATTGTTTTCCTCGTATTAGGTCCATGAACTGGTGAGGGTAAACAATGCAGATAAAATGTGCTTATGTCGTTTGAATGGGCCCGTTCGAACTTTTTATTTTAAATATTTTCATGACGTTACACCACTTTCTTCATCCTCTTTTATCTCTGGGGCTTTTCTGCGGTGCTTGTCAGGGCGCAATACGATGCGCCATAACGCACGCTTTCCCACCCTGATTGTCACAGCCTATGTGCGACATGGGTTACCAAAAAGTGCCCTGGTAAGTAATTGGTGCCTTCTTGCAAAGGTAGTTACTAATAATTACCATGGTTACCAGATGAGACTTAAACCTGAATTTACAACTAAGGAGCACCCCATGTTGAAAACCCTAAGCGCAGCATTACTTTTACTGGTCAGTACCGTGACATTTGCCGCTGGCAAAGACGCCCCTAAAATCCACTTTGATCAATTAAAAAAACCAAGCTGGAGCGAGCAGGAATTAAGCAATGCACGCCTGGTCACCGACTTTGTGCAAAACCTGATGAACAACCACAACTTTGACTATGTGCTAAAACACTACAACGACAGCGCCTACGTGCAGCACAACCGAAACTTACCGGATAAAATTCCCGGTCTGGTCGGCTTTTTACAAGAGTTTGTAGAGGATTACCCAGACTACAGCTATGACGTAAAACACATCTACGCCGACGGCGACTTCGTGATTTTTCACTCTCACGCCACGCTGGATAAAGATCACCGCGGCAATGACCAAAAAGGCATGAACATCATCGACACCTGGCGCATCGAAGACGGCCGCATTGTAGAACACTGGGACTCAATCCAGGCCCTGGACCTGTCGATGCGCCTGTACTCACTTTTCAGCGGTGGCGATATTCAAAATGATAATGGCGTGTTTTGAAGTGGTGAGTGTGGAGTGAGCACAGTCGTCTTTTGCCAACTTTAACATTCAGAGTGAAATGACACGGCTCAACTGCAATATCGAGTCAAATTAGGACAGTATTTGGCCTTGAATCTAATGATTTAGACGCTACAATCCATCGTAACAATACCCCTCCCGCTTCTCATTGGAACAGCGCACCGCGAGGGGTTACTCGTTTATGGGGTATAGAAATGCGCAACAGCCCTAAGGTCCGGTATAGCAAGCCTCCAACTACTTACCACGCCCAGATTAGGCAACTCCAGGCCCGAGGGTTAAACGTTGAAGACACTCAGCACATCATGCCAGGCTCTGGAACCGAGATTTTACCAAAACCATGATGCTCCCTAAAAAAGGGCCCGATGTATTACGGCAATCGTTGCATCTTCTTCCAGATAGCGATAGACGCCTTCGCAAGCTCTACAACACTCTCACAATGACCGCAAACTTGATGGATATAATAGCGCCAGGCAACCAGTGGAAACTCAGGCTGAAACATTTAATAAGCAAGCATAACATTGATACAGCCAAAATGGGTTTTCCTGATAACTGGCAAGAAAGGCCAATATGGTGCTAGCCATAGAAGTACCCTATGCGTAATAGCACGACATTTCTTTCGTGCGGAGAGTTCAGCCAAAATGCTTTTGCTGCAAGCGCTCAATTACAGCCTTCACCAAAAGGCATAACGCAGCCAAAGATCACAAAAAAACCGCTCTAAATGACAGAGCGGTTTTTACTATGTAATTAACTAAGCTGAATTTAGCTACTGTCGCTGACCGTCTTCCATCTTATCTTGTGAATAAAACCCGCGTACCGCATCTATCGTTAAAGACAGAATAGTCAGAACAGCTAATAGCGTAAGCACCAGCTTGATGGGTTCGTAGGCGTTGTAAATAAACATGGGGTTGAACTCGGTGAATAACCTGATTTCACGCTCTATCAGTGCCGCCATATTAACCACAACAGACACAGATAAAATCAGCACATACATCAGCTCGTTCGAGGTCATCTTAAAGTTAGACAGGCAGTCTTTGGCAAACTGGCTCAACATGCCCAGCCTGAGCCCAGCTATGGCCGAAGCCAAAGCGTGACGTTTTATAATCAACAGGATAAGCGCCGCATCCTGCACACTCATAATCAGGTAGAACCACCCCTCGGTCGTCAGTGCCCAGCCATATATTAATATGCTAACAGTTCTGGCGATAAGAATACTGCACGCTACCCACCTGACATTTGGGCTATTACGACTGGCAAAAACGGCAATAACGAGCGAAAACCATATGAAAATATTCATCAAATGATTATGGTCTACAGCTATTTGAGATAAAACGTCCATATAAATCCAGGAAATTAGTTAGACTTTTTTTGCCCTTTCAGGAAAGCAGGGTCGATAGGTGCTACTCTAGGGTCTACCTGACCACCGCCTCCGGCAACGCCACCTGCGCCTGTTACGGCTTTTAAACTCAGAGCATCAAGTGTAATTAAGTGATTTCTTTTGTTTATGGTCTTCATATTATTCCTTAATTGTAGAGTGAATTTACGTGTTGAGTGTAACAAGTGAATATCAGTGAAAGAAGTGCCTCATTCAGAAATGCCTAAATCTTTACTCACTCCTTCCCCCTCTTGCGGCTTCTTCTGGGGCAATAGCGACCGAGGATTTAGCCCACAAACCACATACATTCTGATGAGCTGAGGCAGGTCTGGTGCTGTTTTCCCGCTCTCCCAGTTATACACGGTCTGCTTTGATACACCCAATTTTTTTGCAAACTGTACCACACTGTAAGGCCCAGAGAGCCTTAGCTGCTGAACCAGATGTTTTGAATCGAGAGTCAATTTTCTATCCTTGGTTTTTTACCTCGCTTACGCGCAGCACAAAGGTGCCCAATCTAAATAACTACAAATGATAATGATAAGTAAATTAAAAGTATATTGTCAAACCTATTGGACTCACATTCCGGTAGCATACCTTTAAACCATAAAGCGCCCACTATTTTATTAAACCGGTTGATTCAAAAGGAAAAGGAAACAATGAAAAACAACAACCATATCAGGAACCAGAAGGTCAACCGCATGCTAAGAGCGCTACAGGCAAACCTGCGCAACTTAAGGCGTGATCACAAACTCTCCCAGGCCCAGCTGGCCGCCAAACTGAATGTGGATCAATCCACCATCAGCAACTTCGAATCCGGCAGATCGGTCATGACCATAGAGCAGGTTTATCATCTTCACCTGATGTTCGGCGACGACTTTAACTGCCCCTGTATTGATTTTATTTTGGGGCGGGATGAGTGAAATGCAAACAAACCACTATCGTTCGATTTCTATTTTTGTAAGCCGTTCATTCAGGGTCAAAAACTGCTCTTCGGTAAGATGCCTTTTGTTAAGTGCAACTCTCAACTCTAATTTATTCATCCGTTTTAACAGATTTAGTCTGCGCTCACTGGGTCGTTTAAAGTATCTTTCTATATAAACTGATAGCTTGAGCCTAAAACTGTGAAACTCAGAATATAATTCACTAACAGACGTTTCAAGGTCAGCATACAATCCGGGGCTTACTTCTATACCAAACTCCCTAACACTAGCTCTATCAGAGACTGGAGTTGAGCTATCCGCTTTTTTCTTGCTTTCAGAAAAGAATGAAGCACCTTGCGTCTTGCGACTGGTAGCACTAAGTTGAACTTGTGTTTTAACTACATTCTTTCGTCCAGTGTTTGTACCATTTTGATTTTGCGGAATATCACTGCTTGCCGCAAACAATGATTCGGGTCCCTCTAAGCGCTTTAATAAAACCTCTGCGATGGTACTAGTATTTTCGCTCTTTTCAGCACAGGGGCCTTCTTCTTGAAGTGCAGAGTTACTTTCTGATTTATTTTCAATCACCTCTTCGTTCGCACCACTTACTTCTTCAGAAGTAGTTATTTCTTGGTCTACTAGCATTACCGGTGGCTGGCCATTTTCGGTAGCATTGTAACCATATTCAAAAGTCTTAAACGCGCGAATATAGAAGTGCTCTCGCTTATCAAGTTCACTGTCAGTGCATAACTCCACTTGATGAAATGCAAAATAGCTTTCTCCGTACTGATTCCAATCTGACTGCAATAGCGAATTATGGTGCCTGCCAGCCCTTAAGTCTGCAATGTGCCTTCTCATTCTTGAGCCAATGTCTTTTGATTGACCAATGTACGTCGCAAACGACTTAGCATAGATGCAATAGATTCCTGTTCGCCCGCTCAAGTTTCTACACACACTACTAAGATCTTTTTGTGCTCTAAAAGCTTTCTGTGTGATGGGGTGTTCTATAGATGCACTACGTGGCTTTCTAATCAAAACAGGATTACTGATTGAAGCACCTGGCGACACCGATGATGCTTTGCTCAGTTTCTTAAAAGGAGAGGTTTGTAGACGAACAATAACAACATGTTTAGGAAAGTCTTCGAGACATTCAACTTTGTGGATCTGACCATAAATCTTGTTTCCTTGTTCACGCTGCACGCTGACCCAACTGAAATCTTCTTCACAGAGAAACCCAATAAGCGCATTACCATCGGCGTAGACATTACCCCTATCAGGGCGATTTTTCTGAGCTTTGACCCTAATGGACTGGCCTGTCCGGTATTTTGCCTGGAGCATAGCGCGATTCTGATCCGTAGCATAGAAACACCAATCCATTCCCTGAAGGTTACAATCTTTCTTTTCCTTAACAAAAGTTCCCAACTTGAAGATTCCCAACACCAACGAGTAATTAGCATTTTTAATTTGTAACACAGCTCCGACGGCATTCACAATCGACAAAAGACATAGTTTAATTCATATGTAACTTATAGCTTGCTATAACATTAGCAGCGAATAAGTCAGCATTAATTGCTCTAGGCTTGAAAAACAACAGCAACTCTAGTTTAAGTAGAAAAATCAACCTCTCAATAAAGGATAATCTTTGCAGGTCTTTGCTAAATTAGCTAATCTAGCTAAATGATGAAATCACAGAGCTGCTTATGTCTGAACAACTAATTTTTGAACAAATTAAATTAGCGCTCAATGCAGCACCTCGTAATCATTATATGGCTGAATTACACCTGCAAATGATCAAATACGCGGATGAACTCCAGCACATCACGTCAAAAGAATTCTGTGAAGGTGTAGGGCTTAAACAAAGTTTGGGAACTGAGTTCAGCAAGATGCGTAATTTAACAACTAGGTTAAAAGCGGCAGGCTTGAATGCCCATAAAATCTAGATGAAACGCCCAAGTTTTTATGAGGTTAGAATTTTTGATATATCTTGGCTACACGCACAAGTAGCAATTGAATGGGAACTATAAATGACAAGTTTACAACAACGTGCCGAACTTCAACGCCAAATATGGGCGATTGCCAACGATGTTCGAGGCTCAGTGGATGGCTGGGATTTTAAGCAGTATGTACTGGGTACGCTGTTTTACCGTTTTATCAGTGAAAACTTTGTCAATTACATCACAGGCGGTGATGAGAGCGTGAATTATGCGGCCATGCCTGACGATGACGAAAACATCAAGCTTGCTAAAGAAGATGCCATTAAAACCAAAGGCTATTTTCTTTACCCTAGCCAGTTGTTTAGCAATGTGGCGGCTAATGCACACAAAAACGAAAATTTAAATACGGATTTGGCAGCAATTTTTGCTGCAATCGAAAACTCAGCCAATGGCTATGATTCAGAAAAAGACATCAAAGGCTTGTTTGCGGATTTTGATACCACCAGTAATCGTTTAGGTAATACGGTAGAGGCAAAAAACAAACGCCTTGCTGCTGTGTTAAAAGGCGTGGCAGATTTAAAAATCAATCAGTTTGAAAATAACGAAAACGACTTGTTTGGAGATGCTTACGAGTTCCTTATCTCTAACTACGCGGCAAATGCAGGTAAATCCGGTGGTGAATTTTTCACCCCTCAGCACGTTTCAAAATTGATCGCGCAGCTGGCCATGCACGGCCAAACCAGTGTCAATAAAATCTATGACCCTGCGGCGGGCTCGGGCTCATTGCTATTACGAGCCAAAAAGCACTTTGATGCGCATATCATTGAAGATGGTTTTTTTGGTCAAGAGCTCAATCACACTACCTACAACTTGGCGCGTATGAATATGTTTTTGCATAACATTAACTACGACAAGTTTAATATTCAGTTGGGCGATACATTAACCGAACCGCACTTTTTAGACGACAAGCCGTTTGATGCCATTGTCTCTAACCCGCCTTATTCGGTGAAATGGATTGGTAGCGACGATCCAACCCTAATTAACGACGACCGCTTTGCGCCCGCAGGTGTACTTGCACCAAAATCAAAAGCTGACTTTGCCTTTGTGCTGCATGCGCTGAGTTACCTATCAAGCAAAGGCCGAGCGGCTATTGTGTGCTTCCCCGGTATTTTTTACCGTGGCGGCGCTGAGCAAAAAATTCGCCAGTACTTGGTTGATAACAACTATGTTGAAACCGTAATTTCACTAGCACCTAACTTGTTTTTTGGCACCACCATTGCCGTGAATATTTTAGTGCTATCTAAACATAAAGCCGACACCACCACCCAGTTTATCGATGCCAGCGGTTTGTTTAAAAAAGAAACCAATAACAACGTACTGACGGACAACGACGACGAAAAAAATCCGGGTCATATTCAGCAAATCATGAAGGTGTTTGCCAGCAAGGAAAACGTTGAGCATTTTGCTAAATGCGTTGATTTAGATGTTATCGCAGGCAACAGCTATAACCTTTCGGTGAGCAGTTATGTGGAAGCCGAAGATACTCGCGAAGTAATCGACATTACCGAGCTTAATGCCGAACTTAAAACCACCGTTGCTAAAATTGATGCGCTTCGCAGTGAGATTGATGCCATTGTTGCGGAGGTTGAAGCATGAGCATACTAAATTTTATGAATAAGTTACTTGATGGCTATGAGGTTGAGTGGAAACCATTGGGTGAAATAGGTGAGTTTATTAGAGGAAGTGGATTGCAAAAAAAAGACTTTACAGACACGGGCTTTCCAGCAATCCATTATGGCCAAATTTATACACGGTACGGACTAGAAGCAAAGAGTACTTTTGTTCATGTAAATCATGAATTAGCAAAAAAACTAAAAAAAGCAAAAAAAAATGATCTTTTGTTAGCAACAACATCAGAGAATGATGTAGATGTAGTTAAGCCGCTTGCGTGGTTAGGTGAAGACGTTGCAATTTCAGGTGACATGATGCTTTACAGGCATAGAAATAACGTTAAATACCTAGCTTATTTTTTTACATCCGATTCTTTTCAAGAGCAAAAACGAAAGTTTATAACAGGCGCAAAAGTTCGAAGAGTGTCAAAAGATAACCTAGCAAAAATACTCATTCCCATCCCATGCCCAGGTAACCCAGAAAAATCGCTAGCAATACAAGCTGAAATTGTGCGTATTCTAGATGCATTTACCGCCATGACCGCCGAGCTGACCGCCGAGCTAAACATGCGGAAAAAACAATACAACTACTACCGTGACCAGTTGCTAAGCTTTGAAGAAGGTGATTTTGAATGGATGACCCTAGGTGATGTCACGAAAAAATGGTACTCAGGTGGTACACCTACTGCTGGAAAGCTTGAATTCTACGAAGGGGGCAATATTCCATGGTTGAGAACTCAGGAAGTGAAGTTTACTGATGTATCTGAGACTGAGGTATTTATAACGCCAGCTGCGTTGAAAAATTCATCAGCCAAATGGATTCCAGAAAATTGCGTGATTATTGCAATTTCTGGAGCAACCGCTGGAAGATCAGCAATTAATAAGATTCCACTAACAACAAATCAACACTGTGGATGTTTGGAAATCGACGATAAAAAAGCCCTATACCGATACGTATTTCATTGGGTTAGCTTAAATTACGAAAACATAAAAGCTCTAGGACAAGGTGCAAGAGGAGATTTAAATTCGACAATCATTAAGAACTTTAGATTACCTGTTCCTTACGCAAACGATCCAGAGAAATCACTGTTGGAGCAGGCACGAATTGTAGCTATATTGGATAAATTCGACACTTTAACCACTTCAATCCAAGAAGGCCTCCCTCGCGAAATCGAGTTACGTCAAAAACAATACGAATACTATCGCGACTTGTTGTTGAGCTTCCCTAAATCTCATTCAGATGAGGCAGCTTAATGAGTGAATCATTAAAAGAAGCAGCGAGAACACTTCGTAGAAATACTAAAAAAGCACAGCTGATTTACGCCTTTAATGGAACTGGAAAAACTCGTTTATCTAGGGCTTTTAAAGAGTTGTTAGAATCTGAGGTAGCGCGAGACAAGAATGACGAAATAGGTTCTGAATTAGCTCAAAAGAATATCCTTTATTATAACGCTTTCACTGAGGACCTTTTTTATTGGGATAACGACTTAGCGCAGGACGAGCGTCGTATTTTAAAGATTCATCCAAACGTTTTTACTGATTGGGTATTTAAAGAGCAAGGGCAAGACCGAAATGTTGTTGGCCACTTTCAACGATACTCCAACCCTAAACTTACACCATTATTTAATGATGAGTATACCTTTGTTAATTCTAACAATGATGCAATAACGGTTCCTGCGTTCTCTGAGGTTCAGTTTTCTTTTGAGCGAGGTAATAATGAATCTGAGCCCAATATAAAAATATCTAAAGGTGAAGAAAGTAATTTTATCTGGAGTGTGTTTTATAGTCTGATTGAGCAAGTTGTTGAGGTTCTTAATATAACTCAAGTGGAAGAAAGAGAAACGGCTCAGTTTAATAACTTAAAATATATCTACATTGACGACCCAGTTAGTTCATTGGATGAAAACCATTTAATGCAACTTGCTGTTGATTTGGCTTCTTTGATAAAAAAGAGCACTTCACCAATTAAATTTATTATTTCAACACACGACACTACGTTCTATAACTTTCTTCATAATGAACTAAATTCAAAGGAATGCTTTTTATTAGAAGCAACAGAAGATCAAAGTGTTTCATTAGTTAAAAAAAATGGTGATTCAAATACTAGCTTTTTTTATCACCTAGATCTTAAAAGGCAGCTTGAACAGGCCATTAAGAATGAGACTATTGAGAGGCAACATTTTATATTCATCCGCAACCTATACGAAAAAACGGCTAGTTTTCTAGGTTACCCCAAATGGTCAAAGCTATTGCCAGGCAATAGCGATGAAAATAGGGAGGCCTATCTCAATCGTATTATTCAGTTTTCAAGCCATGACTCTTTAGCAAACTTACGTCCGGCTATGCTTAAGCCTGAAGAAAAGCAAATAGTTAACTTTCTATTAACCCACCTAGTTAATAATTACAGCTACTGGAAGCAAGAGGCAGAAAATGACCAATAAGAATTTGACCATACAAGATCAAACCACTGAAATTATTGTCCTTAAAGCCGATGCCAGCCAGCCATTTATGGGTATAACAACGTATAAAAGTTCTCCTAAAGGACAAGTGCTTAAATTAGACACCGCCATTGCGAAAAACTGTTTGTCAGAAGAAGAAATTAAAAAGCTAGAGCGCGCTGTTTCGGCCTTTGTTGATTATATCGAAGGTATTTTAGAGCGCCTAAATACCTTTACTATGGAAGCTTTTGCCCAAAGCGTGAATAAGTTGCTAGGCCAAGGTAACAAAAATAAGGGTTCAGCTTAATGGCCTACCAACCGCCTTTTACCATCACCAGTGAGATCCTCAATTTAGTCGCCAACATTAGTGAAGCTATTGGCCGTTTAAGCGTTGAGTTTGAACAGCAAAAACTGCTGCGCCTGCGAAAAGTTAACCGCATGCGAACAGTTCAGGGGTCGTTGGCGATTGAGGGCAACACGCTGTCAGAGGCGCAAATTACGGCGATCCTTGAGGGTAAACGGGTGATTGCACCGCCAAAAGAGGTGCAGGAGGCACACAACGCCATTGCGGCCTATGAGGCAATCGGCAGCTGGCAGCCCAGCAGTAGTGAGGATTTACTGGCTGCCCATCGGGTGTTGATGACAGGCTTGGTTGCAGAAGCTGGCAGATACCGCAGCCAAGGGGTTGGTGTCATGTCGGGTGAGCAGGTAGTACATATGGCGCCACAGGCGGACCGAGTTCCCAATCTGATGGGCGAGTTGTTGGCTTGGCTGGGCACAACCGATGTACACCCACTGATGGCAAGTTGTATTTTTCATTACGAATTTGAGTTTATTCACCCCTTTTCGGATGGTAATGGCCGTATGGGGCGTTTGTGGCAAACATTGATTCTGTCGAAGTGGCAGCCCATCTTTATTAACATTCCGGTGGAGAGTTTGGTGCATCAGCACCAGGAAGCGTACTACCTTGCCATCCGCAACAGCACTGCGCAAACAGACTGTGCGCCGTTTATTCTATTTATGTTGCAGATGATACTCGATGCCATTGAGGGCAGTACTTACCGCCAGCTTAAAAATGAGGGGTTAAATGCAGGTATAAATGCGGGTTTAAAGTTGTCGGCGTTAGACCACGCTATTCTCGATTTGATCAAAGCAGACTGCTATATCACCAACGCCATGCTGGCCGAGCAGACCGGAAAAGCGCTCAGTACCATTGAACGCCGGATCAGAAAACTCAAACAACATTCACTATTAAAACGGGTTGGTGCCAAGAAAACCGGCCATTGGCAAGTAACTGAATAATACGAAGCTGTGGCTATTTCCATTTTGGAAAACACCACGGCCAAAAAAAGGATGTAAACGAATGACGACGTATAAAACCGTTGCAGAGTCGAATAACTTTATTGTGTTAGATAAATATACACGACAAGATCAAATTGCTGAGAGCTACCAGAGCGAAGGTGATTTAGAGCGTGAGCTGATCCAAGACTTAGCTAGTCAGGGATATGAGTATTTACCTGCGCTAACCACGCCTGATGCCATGATGGCGAATGTGCGCAAGCAGCTACAAGCCCTCAATAAGGTCGAGTTTACCGATGCCGAGTGGGCGCGCTTTTGCGAGCAATACCTGAACACACCCAGCGACAATATTCTTGATAAAACCCGAAAGGTACACAGCGACTATATCTTCGATTTTGTCTTTGATGATGGCCATATCGAAAACATCTACCTGTTCAACAAGAAAACCATTGCTCGTAACAAAGTGCAGGTGATTAAACAGTTTGAGCAAACGGGAAGCCATGCCAACCGTTACGATGTGACGATTTTGGTCAATGGTTTGCCTTTGGTGCAAATCGAGCTGAAAAAGCGTGGTGTGGCCATTCGCGAAGCATTCAACCAAATACATCGCTATAGCAAAGAAAGCTTTAATGCCGAAAACTCCTTGTACAAATTCTTGCAGCTGTTTGTAATCTCTAATGGCACCGACACGCGCTATTTTGCCAATACCACCAAGCGCGACAAAAACAGCTTCGACTTTACGATGAACTGGGCGAAGTCAGACAATACGCTGATCAAAGATTTAAAAGACTTTACCGCCACTTTTTTCCAGAAAGAGACACTACTTGAAGTGATCTTGCGTTACTCGGTGTTTGACGTAAGCAATACTTTGCTGGTAATGCGACCCTACCAGATTGCCGCTACAGAGCGTATTTTATGGAAGATAAAGAGCGCGTTTAATGCTAAAAACTGGAGCAACGCCGAGGGCGGTGGATACATTTGGCACACCACGGGCTCAGGAAAAACACTCACCAGCTTTAAAGCGGCACGTTTAGCCACCGATTTAGACTGTATCGATAAAGTCTTTTTTGTGGTGGACAGAAAAGACCTCGACTATCAGACGATGAAAGAGTATCAGCGGTTCTCGCCTGATAGTGTGAACGGTTCGGACAGTACCGCAGGGCTTAAAATCAACCTGGATAAAGATGATAACAAGATTGTCGTTACCACTATCCAAAAGCTCAACAACTTAATCAAAAGTGAAAGCGATTTAGCTATATACAACAAGCAAGTTGTCTTTATTTTTGATGAGTGTCATCGAAGCCAGTTCGGTGAAGCGCAGAAAAACCTGAAGAAGAAATTTAAAAAGTACTACCAGTTTGGCTTTACCGGTACGCCAATTTTCCCTGAAAACGCTTTGGGTGCTGAAACCACAGGCAGCGTGTTTGGCCAGCAGTTGCACACATATGTGATCACCGATGCCATTCGTGATGAGAAAGTCCTCAAGTTCAAAGTGGACTACAACGATGTTCGTCCGCAATTTAAGAGCATTGAGACTGAGCAGGATGAGAAGAAACTCAGTGCCGCGGAGAACAAGAAAGCGTTCTTACACCCGGTGCGCATTCGTGAAATCTCGCAGTATATTCTGAGCCATTTTAACCAGAAAACGCATCGAGCCTATTCTGGTGCCAAAGGGTTTAACGCCATGTTTGCGGTAAGCAGTGTTGATGCAGCGAAAGCATACTATGAAACCTTTAAAACATTGCAGGCCGAGGCTGAGAAAGGACCCACAAGTAAACCCTTGCGCGTAGCGACTATCTTCTCATTTACAGCCAATGAAGAGCAGGACGCCATTGGTGATATCTTAGATGAGAGCTTTGAAGTCAGTGCCATGAACAGCAGTGCGAAAGAGTTTTTGAGCGTCGCGATTAACGATTACAACGCCATGTTTAAATCTAACTATGGCGTGGACAGTAATGGCTTTCAGAACTACTACCGTGACCTTGCCCAGCGCGTGAAGAATCAAGAAATCGATCTGCTCATCGTGGTCGGTATGTTTTTAACGGGCTTTGATGCGCCTACGCTCAATACCTTGTTTGTTGACAAAAATTTGCGCTATCATGGCTTAATGCAGGCGTTTTCTCGCACTAACCGTATTTATGATGCGACGAAGACCTTTGGCAATATTGTCACCTTCCGGGACTTAGAGCAGGCAACCATTGATGCCATTACCTTGTTTGGCGACAAAAACACCAAAAACGTGGTACTCGAAAAGAGCTACAAAGAATACATGGAAGGTTTTAACGATATTGCAAGCGGTCTAGCTCGTAGAGGTTTTGTTGAGATCGTTAAAGAGCTGCAAGAGCGTTTTCCAAACCCAGAAAATATTGAAAAAGAACAAGATAAAAAAGAATTTGCCAAGCTGTTTGGTGAATACCTAAAAGCAGAAAATATATTACAAAACTACGATGAATTTGCTGCTTTAAAGGCATTGCAAAGCTTAGACACCAGTGATGAACTCGCTGTTGCAGAGTTTAAAGCTAAGTACTATTTAGACGATGCTGAATTGGAGTCAATGCAAACCATCAATATGCCGAGCGAGCGTGCTATCCAAGATTATCGCTCTACTTATAACGATACTCGTGACTGGTTGCGCCGCCAGAAACAAGGGGAAGAAAAGGATAACTCCACCGTTGATTGGGACGATGTGGTCTTTGAAGTGGACTTGCTTAAATCCCAAGAAATAAACCTCGATTACATTCTTGAACTGATTTTTGATCACAATAAGAAGAACAAGAGCAAAGAAGGCTTGATTGAAGAAGTCCGCCGTATGATCCGCGGTAGCCTTGGCAATAGAGCGAAAGAGAGCTTGGTGGTTGATTTTATTAATCAGACAAATCTAGATGAGATCAATGACAAAGCCAGCATTATCGACGCTTTCTTCAAGTTCGCCCAGGCGGAGCAGGTCAAAGAAGCAAAAGAGATTATTGAATCAGAGTCTTTAAATGAAGAAGCTGCAAAGCGATATATTTCTTTTTCTCTAAAACGAGAATTTGCGTCAGAAAATGGCACCGCACTCACTGATGCATTACCAAAATTGAGTCCTTTAAATCCAAAATATCGCACTCTTAAGCAACTCGTTTTCCAGAAAATTGCTGCTTTTGTTGATAAGTTTAAAGGCGTTGGGGGTGAGATTTAATATTATTTACACGACAATACAAAGTAAAAGGGCTCATTGAGCCCTTTTACTTTCCAACTTTGTTTGTCACTTTCCATCCTTGTTTATAACTTTCCAACCTAGTTTGGATGTGACACCGGTTCAATCAACCTAACCCAACTTACTCTACCGTCACTGACTTAGCCAGGTTACGTGGCTGGTCGACGTCGGTGCCTTTGATCACGGCAACGTAGTACGACAGCAGCTGTAGCGGGATTGTATAGACAACGGGTGCGATGATGTCTTCAACGTGATTCACGTTCATTACACGCATGGTGTCGTCTGATGCAAAGTTGGAGTCTTTGTCGGCGAAGACGTAGATGATACCGCCGCGGGCGCGGACTTCTTCAACGTTTGACTTCAGCTTTTCAAGCAGCTCGTTGTTTGGCGCTACGACGATGATTGGCATGTCGGCGTCTATCAGGGCCAGTGGGCCGTGCTTTAACTCGCCTGCGGCGTAGGCTTCGGCGTGAATATACGAGATTTCTTTAAGCTTAAGTGCGCCTTCCATTGCGATTGGGTACTGTGAACCACGACCCAGGAACAATGAATGGTGCTTGTCAGCGAATTCTTCTGCCAGCGCTTCGATGCCGTCAGCCATGTTCAGTGACTCTTCCAGTTTGTTTGGCAGGGTCTTGATGGCGTTCACGATCACGCTCTGGTCGCGGCCTTTTTCCTGTGCGATTGACGCAGTTAGCATCAATAAACCCACTAATTGCGTAGTAAACGCTTTAGTTGATGCCACACCAATCTCGGCACCGGCTTTGGTCATAAAGGCCAGATCGGATTCACGCACCAGTGACGAGCCCGGCACGTTACAAATGGTCATAGAGGCCATGTAACCCTGCTCTTTAGCCAGACGCAGTGCAGCCAGGGTATCGGCGGTTTCGCCAGACTGAGAAATGGTTACAAGTAAGCTGTTTTCGTGTACGAACGACTCACGGTAACGGAACTCAGAGGCAATTTCGACATTACAGCTTACGCCTGCGTATTGCTCTAGCCAGTAGCGCGCCACCATGCCTGAATGGTAAGAGGTACCACAGGCGATGATCTGAACGTGTTTAACGTCTTTGAAGATCCGGTTTGCCTGGTCGCCAAATGCATCTACCGATACTTTGTCGCCATCTAAACGACCTTCAAGCGTGTTACGCACGGCCATTGGCTGCTCGTAGATCTCTTTAAGCATGTAGTGACGGTATTCGCCTTTGCCCGAGACATCCTGAGAAATGTTCGATTCAACCACTTCACGCTCAACCGGCTCGCCGTTGATGTCGTAAATTTCAACCGTATCGCGGGTGATGCGTGCTACATCGCCTTCTTCTAAGAAGATAAAGTTGCGCGTTACCGCAAGCAGTGCCAGCTGATCAGACGCGATAAAGTTTTCGCCCAGACCTAAGCCGATAACCAGCGGGCTGCCTGAACGGGCCACGATGATTTCGTTGTCGTTGGCTTTGTCGAATACCACAGTGCCGTAAGCGCCTTCAAGCTGCTTAACCGCGGCTTTAACCGAGTCCAGCAGAGAGTCGTGCTGCTGACGCAGTTGGTGGATCAGGTGGACCATCACTTCGGTGTCGGTATCAGACAGGAAGGTATAGCCGTCGTCTTTCAATACTGAACGCAGTGACTCGTGGTTCTCGATGATGCCATTGTGAACCAGTGCGATTTCGCTGTTTGAAATATGAGGGTGAGCATTCACTTCGGTTACACTACCGTGTGTAGCCCAACGCGTGTGGGCAATACCTGTGTGTCCGCTGACACCGGCTTCGGCCACGGCCGCTTCCAGGTTGGCCACTTTACCCACGGCCTTGACCGTATTCAGCGTGCCTGCATTGCTTAATGCCACACCCGCTGAATCGTATCCACGGTACTCAAGACGTTTTAAACCTTCGATCAAAATACGGTTAACAGGACGTTCTGCTACCGCACCAACTATACCACACATAAACTCTCCATTATTTGCACGTTGTGTGTTGTTATTCTACCTCTGCGCAGATCAGCTGCACGCCACGGGCCTCGATCGCCTGGCGCAAGTCGGCGGCCAGGTTGTTGTCGGTGATCAAGGTCGTGACCTGATCCCAGGGCAATTCTAAATTCGGTATTCTGCGGCCGATCTTTTCAGATTCGACCAGCACAACCACATCACGGGCGGCTTCAGCCATGACCTGGCTTAAGCCCACCAGCTCGTTAAACGTGGTGGTGCCCCTTGCCACATCAATGCCGTCGGCACCGATGAACAAGGTATCAAAATCGTAAGAGCGTAAAACCTGCTCGGCAACCTGCCCCTGAAACGACTCCGAATGGGGGTCCCAGGTGCCACCGGTCATCAATAAGGTCGGCTCGTTTTCCAGTGCCAACAAGCGGTTAGCAATATTAATGGCATTGGTCATCACCACCAGCCCGCGCTTTTGCGCCAGCTCCGGGATCATGGCAGCGGTAGTACGGCCGCTGTCGATAATGATGCGGTGGTGATCTTTAATCAATGTAGCCGCCGCTCTGGCGATTGCCACTTTACGTAGCGTATCGCGCGCATCGTTACCTTTGGCGACGATTTCCTGGGGCAGCGCAACTGCGCCCCCGTAGCGGCGCAATAACAGGCCGCTTTTTTCCAATGCGGTTAAATCCTTTCGAATCGTAACTTCTGATGTAGCAAATTCACTGGCTAAAGTTTCCACGCTCACTTCGCCTTGCTCGTTTACCATGGCAAGAATTGTGTGTCTGCGTTGCTGTGTATTGCGTTTAGTCATCGTGGTTTTATATTTAGTTATAAGTTTCGTTTCGAACGTTGCGAAATTATAGTCGAAACTTACGGTTCGAAACAAGTTAAATTTTGAGCATGGCTTTTTTATTGTGGAAGTGCCCTTTTTTAGTTGGGTTGTTAAAGACGGGGAGAGTGGAGGAAACGGGCTGGATGACAGCAAAAAGATCGGGGGGCGAGATCTACTCGCCTTCGGCTTCGTGACTGTTTTTGGCACCTGACGGCGCTTTTATGGTTCCCGGCTCGGGGGCCGGGATGACGGAGGGGGGAAGCTGGGTAACGGAAGGAGAAGCTGGGTGACGGAGGGAGAAGCTGGATGACGGAGGAAGAAGCTGGATGACGGAAGGAGAAGCTGGGTGACGGAGGAAGGAGCTGGGTGATGGAAGGAGAAAGGCGAGATGACGAAGGACAGAGGTGGAGGCGGGATATCGGGGTGTATGTTTATGACGCTTGAGTAGCAGGCACTTTGTTTGGCTTCACATCCGTTTGCAGAATGCTAAAATACGCGGGTGTATCAAATATAGGAAATTATGGTGTCGGCTCGGATCAGACAAGAATGGTTACTGTCGCTGTGTGGCTGGACGCTGGTGATTGGCTTTTTGACCTTTATCGACTTGCTGCACGACTGGTCGGTGCCCGAAGACAAGCGACTCAATAACCCGCTGTGGTGGGCTGTGCAGGAGTGGGGATTATGGTATCTGATATCTCCTGTGATATTTCGCGCTCTGGCCCGGCTTGAACCAGCGCCACGGGTAGATACCACCGCCTTTTTGAAAATCATGACAGCGGCCTACTTCATAGCTATGCTGTTTCAGGCATTGTTCGACTTGATAGCACTGGACGACCCCATTGCCTATACACTTTACTACTTTGCGCCCTCCCACCTGCTGGTGCTGTTTGTCATCACCATTTTATGGCACACCCAACTGCGCACCATTGCCGATCCCCGGCAGCATCAGCAGGCGCTGTGGGTTGATCAGGGCAGGGATAAGGTCCTGGTGGCTTTTGACGATATCACCCACATTAGTGCGGCCAGCAACTATATGGAGATCCACACGCTCACGCAGCAATATCTGAAACGCGGCACTCTGAAAGAGTTAATGGCGAAACTGCCCGCACAGTTTGTCCGCACACATCGCTCCCACGTCGTTAACCTGTCTGCCATAGAGCGGATCCAGAACAAGCCTTCTGGCAGTGCCATGATTCAGCTACGCAGTGGCACTCAGGTGGCCCTCAGTAAAGGCTATAAGCAGGCAGTAAAAGCCCGCTTTACTCAAAATGCCTAAAAAGCAAACACACCATTCGTCCCACACCCACCGGGATTAATACACCGACCTCGTCCATTCATCCCAGCTAGCTCTGACTGGCCCCTAAGCTTTTGTTTCCTTTGGTTTGAATCTCTTAATATAGCGCCAACTTTCAAGGAGTGTTGTATGAACCTATTTAAACCTGCTCTGCTCTCTTCGATGCTGTTGTGTACCCTGTTGACGCCTGTGTATGGTCAGCAGCAAGCCGACAAGGTGTTTGATCAAACTGCGCTGGCCAAGTTTAATGCCCAGCATGCTCTGGATCTGCTCAACCAGTTGCCAACCTTTGTGCTGAGTGAAGGCAACAACGAACGCGGTCTCAGTGGAGCCAGCAGCAATGTATTGATCGACGGCGCAGTGCCCTTATCCAAATCCGATTCCATCGAAACCCTGCTGCGTCAGCTGCCAATGAATCAGATAGCAGGCCTGGAGTTATATACCGGCCAGCACCCGTTCAGCCAGCTCAGTGAATACACCCAGGTCGTGAACATCATTAAAAAAGATCAGGGGGCCACCATTGACTGGCGGGCCACTGTGCAGTCTCAGCACAGTGATCATGCATTGAGCGAGGCGATATTGAGCATGCAAACCCGCCGCGCTCTGTGGCACCACACGGTGAGTGCAAAATGGGTCAATAACCATGCCTACTCGTCTGGTGATCTGGCACTGTTTTCGGCTTTGCAGCAGCAACAGGCATCCGAGATACAGCGGGAGCATTTTGCGGAGCGCGAGCAAGGCGTGCAGCTGGCTCTGGTAAGCCGAGCACCACTGAGCAATGGCAGCCTGCAACTCAGTGCATCCGCTCAGCAAACCGACTGGCTCACCCGCTATCGCTGGACACCGGCTGCGCCAGCCCCCGTGAATGGCACAACAGATAACGAACAGGTGAACGAATATGAGCTGGGCTTTGACTGGCTCAGAGACATGCCTGAAGACTGGCAGTGGCAACTCACAGGCCTTGCCAGACGTGAGCAATCAGACTTGTCTATACAAGAATGGTTTAACCAGCAACCGGCATTCACGACCTTTGCCCAGCGCGAACGAGCCCGCGAACAGGTGCTCAGGCTGGCCTACAGCAATCCTGCGCACCTGCTGCAGCCCAGCCTCGGCATAGAAGGCAGTTACAACTCGGTCACTGCCGACACGCGGGACGATGGCAACACGTTATCCAGCAAGGTTACAGAAACGCGTTATGAGCCTTTTCTGGCTGCCAGCTGGCACATAACGCCGCAGTGGCAGTTCTCGGGCAAACTCGCGCTGGAGCAGGCAACCCTGACATCCGGCAACAATGGTGAACCGCCCTTAAAACATCGCCTGCTTAAGCCCCAGCTCAAGCTGGGTTACGACTTCAGTGAGGCCTCGCAACTGACTTTCAGTGCCCAGCACCAGGCTGAACAGCTCGACTTTGCCCTGTTTCAGACCTCCCAGAGCAGTGGCTTTGAGCGAACGCAAAATGGCAGCGAACAGCTCAAGCCCATGCAGTACACTGAGCTGATGCTCACCTGGCAATATGCCCGGGCCGATCTGTTTGAATTTACGCTGAGCCCGCTTTATCAGTGGCAACAGGAGGTCCACGAATATCAGGTACAATCCAATGGCAATGGTGCCATCACCAACGCCGGACGGGCCCACTACTTTGGTCTGGACAGCGAGTGGAGCATTAACACCGAGCACCTGCTCAGCGCCAGTCGCATTGAGCTCAGCTACACCTGGCGGGACGCGCGATATAAAGATCCGCTCAGCGGTGTACGTCCCATTACAGATCTGACGCCACACGAATTCATTATCGGGTTTCGCCGTGATCAGGCCACCTTATCCTGGGGGGTTGAGGCCTTTTTACCTACCCGCCTGCGGGAGTACTACCACGATGAGGTGTTGACCGAGCGCTCTGGCGCAGAGCTCAGTGCATTTATCCAGACTCAGATTGGCGATGGATTGTCACTCAGAGCCGAAATGAACACGCTCAATAAAGCACAATACCGCTATACCAGAGTGCTGTACGACCCTGATCGCAGCCACGCCCCGGCGCACAGAGAAGTGCTGGAGGAATCAATACAGCCTCAACTGAGCCTGACACTCAGTGGCCAGCTTTAAATTTGCGCCAAAACTATCCGTTGCGGAAAAATTCAGCGATAATGCGTTTTTGCTTATCGCTGAACACAAGGAAGGCGCTCTAATATGACAAGACTCATCTGTTTTTTAATAGCGGTGATGGTATCTGGTATTGCCCATGCCGGCGTTACCCCCTGGATCCCATTCGAACTGGAAAATGGCCATATTAAAGTGCCGGTCACTGTGGCAGGTGTAGACAGCATGGCGATCCTCGATACGGGCGCGCAGAGTAACGCCATCAATCAGAACTTTATTAACCGGCACAAACTCGACCTCGCACATCGTGGCAACATTAAAGTGCAGGGTGTGCACGATACAGAGCGCAGAAAGCTGTATAGCAATGTTGATGTCGACTTGTTTGGTATCAAAACCAAACTGAATCAATTAGCTGGGATCAATATGGGCAGCTCGCAGAACAGTCTGCTAATTGGCGCTGGCTTTTTTAGTCAATTTGTTGTTCAGATTGACTACCCAAATAATCGTATACGCATGGTGACCCGTGACGTGATCAACGTGGCGGAGCACGAAAACATTAAGACCCAAACACATAAAGGATCAGGGCTGCCCATTGTGCAGGCCGAGATGGCAGGCAAAAAAGTCTGGTTATTGCTCGATACCGGCAGCAACAGTGGCGTGCTAATTGGCCGCCGCCTGGCTGAAGGACTGGATTTAATTCACCCGGATGACGAACAGATTACATCGCGAGGGGTCAATGCACTGAGCGAGATGCGCGCCACCCGGTTAGCAGAGTTTACCTTCGGCCCGTTTGTGTTGTCGAATGTACGACTCGCTTACCCTGAAAAAGGCCATAAATTCTCTCAGCTTAAGCAATATGCCCATACATCCAGTATGATTAAAGGCAGGAAAGTCAGAGGGATAGTAGGCTATGACGTGCTTAAACATTTTCTGGTAACCCTGGATTATGCGCGCGGTCATATGCACATCAGCGTACCAGAAAAACACTGAGCCGAATTTTCCTTCCGAACCGGGCCTGCTCGTCTATACTTAACGTCACAGTAAGTCAACACGAGGAGGTCCCATGACTCATCGTATCAGTGCCTACTTAGACACACACCTCATTCCTTATCGCGTTATCGAACACGTGGAGAGTCAGTCATCCTTTGGGTCGGCTTATCTCAGCCAGATCCCGTTACCACAACTGGCAAAAGCGGTGATGCTGGAAGATCACGAAAGTAAACGCCTGATGGCGGTCTTGCCTGCCAATTATAAGATCAGCCTCAGCAGCCTGAACGACGCCCTCAAAAGACGGTTTCACCTGATGAAAGAGCGCCAGGTGTATCGCCTGTTTGCAGACTGCAGCCCCGGTGCCGTGCCACCGATAGCCGAAGCCTATCACCTGGATATTGTCTATGACGATCTGCTGCTCATTCAGCCTCATGTGTATATAGAGTCAGGCGATCACAGGCACCTGCTACAGCTGGCCCAGGCTGATTTTCGCCAGCTGATGGAAGATGCCAAACATTTGCGCTTCAGCCACGAGACTTTTCATTAGCGGGTACCCGGCAAGTGCGTCTGGCGTGCGCCACTAGCGTGCGCCACATCACCCGGACAAGGCGCGGCTAAAGCGTGCTTTTATTTAGCGGCATAACAAAGCGACAATGACCATCGCTGACATTGCCTATCATTTCGTCGTACGCCGTTTCCATATCAAAAGTAGCCTGAGTGGCACCCAGTTCGCTTAGCACCAGCTCGGCTTCGCGCAGAGAATTATAAGTCAGTGTTTTTCCCTGCCGATCGGTCAGCAGATGATAATTGCCCAGCGCATCCAGCCCGCCGGCGAGATAATGGTTGGAATCAGCGTAACTGAGGATCACCGCATCCATATGATTCTGATCCAGTTCACTTTTTAGTTCGGAACGTAACATAACTACCCCCTGACGGTGCAAACAATTCAGGCCTGAAGGGATCGACCCTCTGACTTGAGTGTAGCTCAATTTACGTACAGTTCAGTCAGAACGATCAGCTCCTTCTAACAAGAGTGGCAAAAATCCCCAACTTATATACAATCAGAACAAACAATAATAACGCCAAATAACCACATGCCAGTCAGAATCCTTGTCCTGCTGATGACCCTGATGTTACTCAACGGGTGTCAGTCTACCCGCCCAGATACCCGCTCAGATGACCACCTGGCGACCAATCACAGTACATCGGCCGCAGCAGTCGTACCGGACAGACCTTTACCCGCACTGCCAACCCCGCACACCAGCGATGACGTCTGGCAGCGTATTCGCATGCAGCTGAGCTTTGCCACGTCCACTCATCCCAGAGTACTGGCGCGGGTTAACTGGTATCTGCAACACCCGAATTATATGCACACCATCAGCGAGCGGGCCCAACCCTACCTGTATTATCTGGTGACTGAGGTGGAGCGCCGGGGTCTGCCCATTGAGCTGGCATTGATGCCGCTGATAGAGAGCGATTTTAACGCTCAGGCCTACTCAGCAAAGCATGCATCTGGGCTGTGGCAGTTAACCCCGTTAATCGCAAAGCATTATGGTGTCACAATCAACCCCTGGTTTGACGGACGACAGGATCTGATCCAGTCCACTCAGGCAGCACTGGATTTTTTGGTCTATTTACACAAGCGTTTTGACGGTGACTGGTACCATGCCATTGCTGCTTATAATACCGGTGAAGGCCGGGTTGCCACTGCCATCGCCCGAAACCACAAAGCAGGTAAGCCGACTGACTTTTTTGCGCTCACATTGCCGAAACAAACCCGGCATTATGTACCCAAGCTGCTAGCCGCCGCCGCCCTGCTGAAACAGCAGCGCATGCACTTTCCGGCCATTGACAATCAGCCGGCTTTTACGCAGCTGGCACTGGGTAAGGCGGTGATCCTGCCCGACCAACATAACTGGGCAGAGCTGGAAGTCCTCAACCCGGGCTTTCGCCGCTTCCCCGTGCTGCTCAACGGCCCCGGTCATGTGCTGGTGCCAACTACCCGGGCGCAGGAATGGCAACTGGCAGCCATGAAATTTCAGGCACTGCCGGATACACGCTGGCAGCAGGTGGTTGTGCGCCGTGGCGACAGCCTGAGCCGGATCGCAAAACAACATGGCGTCACGGTCGGTGAGCTGCGTCAGTTCAATCAGCTGAGCAGCGATATGATCCGGATTGGCCAGACTTTGTTGCTGCCATCACGCTCAGAAACCCTGGATTACGTCGTGAAACGTGGCGACAGTTTGTGGCGTATTGCCAGACAGTTTGGCGTCTCGGTCAAAGACCTGAAACGCTGGAACCAGCGCAACTCGAATCGTCTGCGACTGGGAGAAACCCTGGCCATTCACCTCTCGGCCCCGTAAACCGCATTTCGACAGGACTCGCAGTATGACACAACAGGAAATCGTCTCTCCCACCGTGGATGACAGCCCGGACATTACGCCTCCGGGCGACACCCCCAATGCACCTCATCATGCCAAGCCAAAACGGTTTTTCCGCGGCAAACAATTGCGGCTGTCACGCTCCAAAATGAACACCGTGCTGGCTTTGTGCGCTATGCTGATCTCGGCCGCGTCTTTCTATGCCACCTATATGCAGGCCAAAGCCGCGCAGGAGCAAGTGGCCGCAGCAGAACGTCAGCTGGAAGCCGAAACCTGGCCCTGGCTGCAATTTAGCTACAGTAACTTTGACCTTGAAGCAGAAAGACCCAGGATCACCATTGGCATTCTGAACTCGGGCACCGGCCCCGCCCTGATTGAATGGGTGCAATACCACTATCGCGGCCAGGCCTATGACTCGCTCACAGCCCTGTTCGATGCCTGCTGTAACATCAGCGCATATCGTGAAGCCCTTGATACTGCGCAGCAGGACGACAACGAGGTCAACGTGCTGGCCAAGTTTGGCTGGTATATTACCAGCCGGGCCGAACATTCATTGCTCGCCGACGGCGCCACGTTGCCCCTTTTCACCATGCAAAAAAGCAATTTTAACAATCGTTTATGGGATAAAATTGATGATATATCGGAGCAGGTAGAGGTCTTTACCTGTTACTGCTCGTTGCTCAAACAGTGCTATATTTCTACTGTCGACTCACATGTGTCGCCTGTCGCTGATTGCACCGAGGGCAAACAAATGCTGGCACAGCAAGATGACACGGCCACAGTGGAGCATTAACCGGTTTGCTGAAGCGTCTATTATCTAAACATCGTACATCGTCACCCGCCGTTCGTCATATCTGTCACTTTGAAGGTGTGATCGATCACTTATATCTGGATACCCGGGGCAACCCTACCATAGGCGTGGGCTTTCATGTTGCCAGTCAGGATGCCTTTACCCGCCTGAGTCTGCGCAACAAGCACACCAACAGGCCTGCCAGCCGGGCGCAAAAGCGACAGGAGTACTCTGCGTTTACGCGGCTGCCGGCAGGAAAAACGGCCCGCTGGTATGCCCAGCACTGCACCCTACACCTGCCGCACAGCGAAAGCATGCGCCTGCTTGAACTGCAGATCGGCACATTTGAGCTGGAGCTGACCCGCCTGATCAGCCCCGAGAATGGCTACACCCGGGCCTATCAACAGCTGCCAGACAGTGTTCGGCTGGCCATGTTAGATCTGGCATACAACCTGGGCACGACTAACCTCAGTAGCCGCTGGCCCAGGCTCTTAACCGCCCTGAAACGGGAAGACTGGCAACAGGCTGCCCATGAGTGCGCACGTAAACATGTCAGCAAAGCTCGCAACCAGGCAACCCGACAGTTATTCATGCAGGCAGCTAATCGCGATAGTATGCTCATCCGGCTGCTACGCAGACTGTGGCGCAAACTGTGTCGCTAGTCACACTGGCCGATCTGTTTTTTCGCTTCAGTGCCATGGGGTTACTCGTTGCCCTGGTGCTGTTTAACTGGCCCCGTTTCACCTCGGTTGAACGCCTCCTCAGTAGTGCGCTGGCCATCTCTCTGGGCCTGTTTTTGTTGCTCACTCAGCCGCTGCCCGAATGGCGATTTAACCCGCTGCGAAATCTGTTTTTGGCAGGGACAGAGTTGCTGCCGCTCACGCTCTGCGCCTCTGCCTGGTATCTGCTCAACCAGCGGGTGCCGCGCTGGCTGAACAGGCATTGGGGACGCTGGCTTCTTGGCGGGTGCGTACTGGCCAGTAGCAGCGTGTTTTTGCTCTACGGGAGCAATACACACTGGCATTCCGTTATGCACGTAATTTGCGCTCTGGCGATGGGCGCCACTTTATTCTACTGCCTGGCCAATTTTAACGATGATCTGGTCAATCGCCGCCGTCAGCTAAGGTTGCTGCTGGCCGCCTTTGCGCTGTTACATTGCCTGTTGCTGATCGGGTTTGAGCTCAGTGCCAGTCTGATCCGGCGCGACCCGGCCTTCTTGCTGGCCAATGCGGGCTTTATTTTTATCTTGTTGTTATTCATCACTTATCTGTCCAGCTCCAACGACAGGTATGCCACTGACACCACTCAGACAGCGTCACCGGCCGTCCCTGCAAAGTGGCAAAGCACTTATCAGGCATTGCAAACTTTGCTTGAGCAAGGCATTTACCGTGAGCCGGAACTGACCATAGGTACCCTGGCCGAGCGCCTCACAATTCCACCTCATCAGCTGCGCATGCTGATCAATCAGCAACTGGGATTCACTAACTTCTCGCAGTTCGTCAATCAGCATCGGCTGACTTATGCCGCCGAGCAGCTGCGGGATGTAGCGCAGGCACGAACGGCGATTCTGAGCATCGCCTATGAGGCGGGCTTTAACTCGATTGGTCCGTTTAACCGCGCCTTTAAGCAGGTCTATCACCTCACGCCAGGCGAATACCGCAGACAAGCACTTAATCACCGGCCGGTAGGTGAAAGGACTGAAGTGGCCGGTAAATCAGTCCCTGTGCTGCACAGCGATACGAATGATAGAGATGAAAAGCTTTGACCTGAAGGGTAAACGGCGCCACCGGCGCATGCACTTCGGGCTCACCTTTATGACCGCGAAACAGCGTAATGTGAGGAGCAAAGGGCTGCCTATCACAGTGCAAACCCAGCTTAGCCCCCAGCGCACGTAACGGCTCAGCCAGCCCGCGCAACGCCAACGGTACCGGTTCGGGACGTAAATAAAAAATTCCATTGCCCGCCCAGTAGCCTGTGTGGGCAAAGTTCAGCGAAAAGGCTGGCACCTGCAACTGACGGGCAAATGTCACCAGCTCGGCCTCCTGTGGTGCCTCAACCTGACCAAGAAAAGCCAGGGTCAGGTGCCAGTTTTGCCGCCTGGTCGGGGCTTTGCGGGCGCGGATCTGAGCCTGTAACCAGGCATCAATATGTGCCTGGCTGTGCTCATCCAGCCCAATGCCAAAAAATAAGCGCTTTGCCATACCTTACCCCCGACCTGTTTTCCCTGAGTATATCGCTCAATACGGGTTTTTGCCTGACACTGGGGTCAGCTTAGCGTTCACTGCACCCGGGCATAGCGACGTTCAATAAACAAACCAAGCAGGCCAGCGACGAATAAGACAATGCCGATAAACTGCATCCAGGCATTCCCCGGGCGCGGCACAATGCGCCCTTGTTCAGCCTTCACCTCATAGTACCGGCGCCCATTTTCCACCGGCTGCACAAAGGCACTGCCACGATAGTCATAACTGAAAAGCAGCTCCGGCGCCTGGCGTTTTTGGTACATCAGCCGCAATGCATCATAGTCGGCCCGGTTCTGTTTGTCTGCTTCACTCACGTAGCGATGCCAGCGAGTGTACAAATCCAGTGGCTCTTCGTCTCGTAATTCCCCGTAGGAAAAATACTCATACTGGTACTCGGGCAGAAATATCGTGCGATAGCCACTGTAAAATAGCGCACAGCCCAGAGCGATACACATCAGCGCCATCACTAACCAACTGCGTCGCCGCGCCAGCCTGTGCTTGTCGAGGTTCTGATACCAGGCCTCAATATCCGGGATCTGAGTTAAATGATGTCTGTCTCCCTGATCGCCAATACCCGTCATAAAGCTGTCGAGATCCAGTTGCAATGCCACCAGCAGTTTTCGGAAAACGTCATTCGAAGGAATGGAGTGGTCGTTCTCCAGTTTAGAAAGATAACTCTGCTCAACCGTCATCCGGGTTGCCAGTTGGGGCTGACTCAATGCCTGCTGTTGTCTGAGTTGTTTGATGTATTGTCCGAGTGTCATGACCGGGTCCTTGTGTTGTTAGTATTGTGGCCAGTCTTGGTAAGTCATGGATTAATAACAAGATGAATATCCAAGCATACGCAGGAATACGGCGTCATACCAGCCTCAGACAAGGCTAACCTTCTGCAAAACCGGTGGTTTTTGCCACACACATAGGTTGATCAGGCCCGCTTATTTAACCCCTTTTTCAGAATCGGCCAGCATTTTTCACTTTAGACAAGATTTAAAAGCTTAACTCTCAGATAGTTAGGAAAGTTTATCGTAAATTAAGGATCGACAATGAAACACTTACTCAGTCTGCTGACATTACTGCTCGTCACCGCGCTGGTCTATTTTGGCTGGCCCGTCTATCAGTTTTTTGCCTTCAATCTGGAAAAAGTGCCGGTGCTGGCCAGCGCAGAGCCGCTCCCGACGGGCCCTTTGCCGCGGCAGCAACGTCACTCACCGGCACTCAGTGCATTTAACATCCGGGCCTCTGACATTCTCCGCACCACCAGAGCTGCCAGCAACGCGCCCGGTATTTCCGCCGCTATCGCACATCGCGGTCAACTCGTCTGGCAGGGCACACTCGGTTATGCCGATATCGCAACCAAAACCGCACTGACACCCGAGCATCAGTTTCGTATTGGCAGCACCTCCAAAGCCGTGACCGCTACGTTGATGGCCAAGCTGATACAGGCGCACCACTTTAATCTGGATACGCCGCTAAAAGACAGTCTGGTCCCCCTGCCCAACCCGGCGTGGCGGGATATTACACCGCGCCAGCTGGCATCACACAGCGCCGGCTTACCCCATTACAAAGGCAACCAGGATCCAATTGGGCTATACCACTCACTCAGTCTGAATACTCAGTTTGATCGGGTCATAGATGCCGTTGCACAGTTTGATGAAGGCCCGCTGCGCACCAGGCCGGGCGACGCATTTTATTATTCCAGCTATGGCACCGTCTTGCTAAGTGCGGTACTGGCTCAGCATGGCCAGCGTCCCTATCTCGAGTTACTGCAACAGCATGTGCTGACACCACTGGGGATGACGCGCAGTGGGGCAGAGTCACAAGCCAATAAGCTGGTCACCTTTTACTTCAATCGTCAGGGGCAGGACGCTCAGTACATTCCCTGGCGCCCTGTCAACCTCAGCCACCGCCTGGCGGGCGGTGGTCTAGTCAGCACACCCGGCGATCTGGTGCGACTCGGCAGTGGTTACCTGGACACCGCTTATCTGCATGCTGATGTGCGCGAACAGATCTGGACACCACAGCGCCTGAATCATGGCGAGGTCAACCCGCAAAACTATGCGCTGGGATGGCGCCGTCATGAGTACCAGCACAACGACCAGCCCGCGTTTACTTACTATCACCACGGCGGCGTATCGCGAGGATCACAGAGTATGTTAATCGTGGTGCCCCGCCATCAGCTCAGCGTGGCGGTGAATATCAACAGTAAAACTAAGCCCTTCAGGACCTTTGGCCAGGCCGCACTGACGCTGGCGCATGCTTATATACAACAACTCGATCAGGCTCAGCGTGATTTACCCGATACCAATGTCAGCGCCGCATCCAGCACAGCGTCTTTACTGGCAAAGTAATCCTTTGCCGTCAGGGCAACGGGCAGGTCCGGCGCCAGCCACACCCGGCTGTCTTCTGCCGCACCCTGCTGATGAAACTGGGATGAGATCACCCCTGTCTGGCCACTGTAGGGCAAATTAAACCAGCCCGCCTCACCGATGGCGTTGGGCCGGGTCCCCGAAGGCTCGCCGATCAGAACAGGGCTGGTCAGCCTGCTGATCCCCATCAGCAGATCGTGACCGGCCGAGAAGGTATTGCGTCCAATCAGAATGAGCAACTTGCCCTCTCCTCGAACAGCACCGCGGTGGCAATGGTGCTGGGCAACAAAAAACCATTTCCGCCGCTGTTGTCGCGCAGATCCAATATAAAGTGTTCGGCCTGTCCGGCCAGCAGGATGTCGCGCAGCTGCTGATTAAAGGCATCCAGCGACACATCCTGACGTTCATGCACGGCATTAAAGTTGACATAGAGCGCCTTGTGTTCAGGCAGTAACTTTGACCAGTAAGGCTCTGAGTGCGGGTGCTGGCGCGGCAGTTTTGGAAAACCATGGAACTGCATAGCCCGCGGCGTCAGCGTCAGCTGCTGTGTTTGCCGATCATCACCACGGATCGTCACTGCAACTTCACTGGCATCTTCGACCACCCCGAGTCCCTGCAAAACCAGAGTCAGACTCAAATAGTAAGGCCCCAGCCATGCTTGCTGCATATTATTATCGCGCGGGTTGACCGCCCCGGTTTTTTCCAGTGCCTGCAATGCCGGGGTATTTCCTATCATCAAAACCTGTTTGCCAATAAGGTGTTGATAGTCTGAGTCGGCCGCCACAATAAACAGCCCTTCCTTAAACAGATAAAACTGAACGGGTAACTGCTGCGTGTTGCCCGCCTTACCCCAGGCCGGAATAATAAAATTGTGGCCATTTTCCAGCATGCCGAGCAGCTGCATCAACTCAAACACGACCTGCTGATCGCTCAGGGCAGGAATGCGCTTATCAATCTGTGCGAGCTTGCGCTCAAAGTCCTGTTCGCTCATACGATGAAAGGCCGACACATGTAAACGCCTTATCTCATCTGCCAGATAATGCAGATCATAGCGCCAGCGTGCATCTCTGTCCGGCTCAGAGGCGGACTCTGCGCCCACTAAGAGGCGATAATCAGCATCCTGTGCAAACGCAGCAAAATGCGGATTCGGCTTGCGACTAAACAGGCTACGACCCGTCAGCGAGGGCTTGTCATCCCAGCGCGCCTCAAGCGCACGCTCCAGCCACAACATAGCATTGGCCTTGTCTTTGAGCGCCCCATACAACTCAGCTAATGTCACCATCATGTCGTTGGGATTGTCATGCCATTTCGGCAAATGCTGTAACCGCACGCCCAACTGCAACGCCCGTTTAAGGGGTGCAATGGCTGCCTGCCACTGCTGTTGCTGGCGATACCCCAGGCTCAGCAAATACCAGGTTACACCATCGTTTTGATAGTCTCGGATCAGTCCGGTGGCCAGTTTAACGACCGCAGGCCAGTCTTCGCGTTCAACCAGGGTAAACAGCTGCTCTTTGCTGTGGTAATAGGCAAGCGGATCGCGCACCTGATCAGGCAACACGGGGATTTGATATGCATCGTTATGATACCCGGGTGTACCACGCGACGGGGTTGCATGTGACTGCTGACAACTCAAAACGATGAGTCCGAGTAGTCCAAAAACGGCTTTATACATTTGGTTCTCCTCTTAAGTTAAGAACCAATGTATTGAATAAACTACTTTTATTCGTCCAGATCCCGGATCCTGAACGAATAAAAGTGGCGTTTGGTTAGTTTTTCAGCGCGCCATGTCGAAAACGCGTCGGCGTCATTCCCGTGCGGGCTTTAAAGGCCTGATTGAAGGTCGACTTAGCATTAAAGCCATTGTTCATCGCAATATCGAGCACCGACGCCCCAGCGTGGGCCGGATCAGCCAACTGTTTTTCAATCTGCTCAAGCCTTACTTCATTGATATAGTTAGAGAAGTTATTTCCAGACACCGAATTAATGGCCCAAGAAACCTGCTTCACCCCCAGTGACAGCTGATCCGCGATATGTTGAATACTCAGTCGGGGCTGACAAAACAGCCCCAGCTCCCGAACCTGTGCGTCTACCGATGCAAATATCGACTGCGCCAGCTGCGTGTCCTGTCCAGCATCATCACGCTGACTGAGGGTTTGATATTGGGCCAGGCGATTAAACAACTGCGGCTGCTTTATCACGCCAATCAGCAACACCGACAGAATAGCAAAGAAGCCCACTTCATGGGCTAAATACCAGTAGGCTTTCCAGGGCATGGGCGTCAAGGGCTGCACATTCATGCGCACAAAATCCGTCACACTCAGCACGGCATACACGCCGAGCAATCTGGTCAGCCAGGTGAGGTCCATCGTCGCCGCATCGGCATGTACCTGACACACCGTATCGCGATAATCACGCAGCAGCTTTAAAGACGCCACCAGATAACCCAGCAGCATAATGCTGCCCAGCGCAATAAGCGGCTGAACATAGTCGGTCAGGCCCAGCGACACCAGGGGCAACAGCACATGACCGGCAGACAGTAAGCCACCTGCTGAGGCACCCACCAGGTAGCGTACACTGAGATACCAGACTGGCCCCATGGCCACAGTGAAAGCCGGCGTAATAACGTAACCTGCCAGCGTAAAGCCGGCGCTTTCAAGCACGTTGGCAAGGCACAGTAAGGTCTGGAAAACAAAAAATAGTACCAGGCAACGGCTGTGTGGATTTTGCCATACGAGTATCGCGGCAAAGCACATCTGCCAGGCAAAGATCAGCTGAAACACTGTCAGCCCTGAAATACTGAGCGAGGTGAACACGTTTAACTCTTTATTATTGTTAGAATTGACCGCAGCGGTTACTTAAATTGTACCGTCTCATTACTGCGCACATAGGTACGTTGCTCTGGCGTGGTCCATTTTCCTTGCTTAAGGTACTGTGTCGATACCGTAAAGTGGCCGTCCGTAAAACGGCTGATGGATTTCACCTGAGTAATGCCGTCCTGATTACCGGTTACGTCCTCAAAAGCGACAAACTCAGTGGGACTGAGTACTTCTATGGTGCCTTGGGTATAAAATCCGGCGGTGGTGAAGTAATAAAACACCAGGGCATTTTTGCTCTTATCCCAGAACATCAGTGACTCTCCACCATACATACCGGCATTGATCGAGTGTAAAGTGCGCACTGCGGTGCCATTCAGCGCCCGCTCCCAGCGACTGATGTCGCGCATCGGCGGTTGGTCTGCCGGGACTGAAAAATCCGCCTGCCAGGTGCCCAAAAAAGGTTGAAATACAGCGAGTTCCTTGGCGAGCGAAGCGGGTTTGTTGTCATCTGCCAACAGCTGTGTGCTACACACAAGCAGGGCCACAATACTGAGCCAGTGCGTTATTGTAAGGTTCATAAAACCATCCTTTAATCAGTTGTTATTCTAGGGTAGTCAATGGGCCCCATAAACACAAAAAGCGCACTTGGCAGTGCGCTTTTTGTGGCTTAGTCACTTAGTCGGCTTTTTTATCTGCAGAAAAGTACTTACGACGGAGCATATCGTGGATCACCAGCTCCTGCTCACGACCATAGGCCTTAAACATACGGTTATTGTGCATGTGCAGTAATGAACTCAGTAACGTATCTTTACTACAGTTGAGCTTGCCCTCATCAATCATACGATTGAGTACAGTGACCACTGGCTCAGCCGCCAGATACCACTGAGACAGGATCTCAAACAATGCCTGCTGCGCTTCATCCGCCTCGGCATCCCCCTGCCTGGTTAGCATCGCAAAGTCTTTATCCAGTTGTGCTTCATAATCACGATAACGGTTGCCCAGCTGTTTGCGTAACATACTGGTTTCATTAAACTCTCTGCCAAATCCGTCACGTAACTGGCTGATCAGAGCAAAGCGTGTGGCAGCATCATATTCGAACAGATCCAGTAGCTTATGGGTCTGTGCCAGCGCCATGCGCCAGCGCACATCCTCGCCGTATTCCTCGATCAACGCACATGTTCTGGCTATCAGCTCACTGTCATACATGAACAGCGACTCCACCAGCGCCATCGACTCAGGACCCCCATAACGTTCAACTTCACGTTCATAGGTCATCAGTTCGACTTTATGCAGCTCACCGCTTTCCACCTTGGGATCCAGTAAGGCATTCAGTTTAGGCAGCAGCTGGCCGCATAGCAACCCGGGATCACCATGAAAACGCAAGCGTATATGCCAATCCGGATCACCATAGCGGATAAAGAACCACTTGTCGTACAGGTCGCCACTTTGTTCAATCAGCGGCAGCAGCTCTTCGGTCAGCAACTGCTCAACCAGTGAGTTACCTGAGTAGATCTTCAGGCTTAACCACTCCGATCCGGCACTAAAGCGACGTTTCAGTGGTGCTGCGGTAATGTTACCCAGTGGATCATCGCTGTAATGATGATGCACCGGGGCATGCTCATTGATGAATGGGATAATGACTTCATTACTGTAGTGGTTGCCCTGCGCATCCACTACTCTGGAAGGGTAGTGCTGACTGATTACTTCTTTGAGCTCAACCCGACGATGACCTTTGGTTTCTGCCAGTAAAATGGCAAACATGTCCGGATTACGTAAATCCAGCTGTAACACATTGTCGGCCATGGCAAAGCTCACCTGTGGATCGAGCTGATAGGTTGCCAGCAAGGCATCCAGTTTAGTCCGATCAAACTGGTCTTTTTTGCTGACGGCTTCCAGTTCAGTTCTCTCAATGCGCCAGGTTTTTTCACTCAGGATCAGATTGTCCAGCATCAGACGGGGCACGAATGTGGCGCGATCCAGGCTAGCTGGCAACTTAAACTGAGGGGGTCTGCCATCCTGATGTTGCAGCATACACAAGAATTTATAGGCACTGAGACTGCGCGCAGAGTAGTTGTGAGCACTCGACAAGCGTGGCACCACCTGCTTATTGAGGCGCTTACTCCATAACTTAACTTTGCGCCCTTCCACCCAGACATACAAATCACTTAATGGGATCTGGTACTCATCATCCAGTGCACTGTCAGCCAGGAAGACAATTTCGTACTGACGTAAATGTGGACGCGCAATCACATTCCCCGGACGCCCTTCCGGCATGTGTACCACTTCGGCAAAAATCACCTCGTCACTGTGCGACTGCTCGCAGGCCAGATGTGCCGTCACATCGTCTTTCAGTCCTTCATCAAGGTGACAAAAACGTCCCAGCAGGTTAGCCGCAGACGGGCCATAGCAGCCATTGAATTTATAAACAGGATTGCCCCTGTCATCCTGATACAGGCTCACCATAGTGGCAAACGAGTATGGGAACTTAGCCACTGCCTCTTTGTTTGTCACTTTTTGCCTGAGCGTTTTAGCGCGCAGCACCACACAGTCTTTGCCGCGATTCTGTGGCTGACTCAGCGCATCTTCTACAATGCCATCCAGTACACTGATTTCCGGCACGTTCTGCTGAGCGGCACCACTGCGAGCCAGATTCAGCCCGGCCACCAGCGGGGCCTCATATCCGGTTTCAGTGGAAATGCCGATCCCGGACTCATCGTCGAGGACCTTATCGAGCGGCACAAACTGGCCTTCAAAGCGGGTATTAAACTTGGTCATAAACTGACTGAGTGTGCTCCCCTGTTCAGAGACGCTCAGTCCGGCAATCAATTCCAGTTGCTTTTGCAAGCGTAATACTTCCTGCCCAGAGAGCTGACAGTCGTTAAAGTGGCGATAAATATCACTCTGGAATAACTTGTTCTCTTGCACCTTCACCGGCAAACTTTGCAGGTGCGCCAGCAGCTTTTTATAGGGCGCTATGTCACCCGTTTTTTGTGCGTCCAGCTGGTCAATTTGCGCCAGTGCCGTGGCCAATTTATCGGCGGTATCGAGCTCTCCGATAGCAGTGATGGATTTCAGTAGTGCCCGATCCGGCGACTCGCCAGTCAGTGGCAAGGGAATATCTGCCAGCAGTACACCTTCATCAATCAGATCCTGAATATAGGCTTCCACCTCTTCCTGGTCCGCTTCGTCATACTGAGCACAGAACTGAGCGACCAGCGCATTAAAGCTTTTTCCGTCACGAGCAACATCCAGCACAAAACGGAAATACTCGTCACTCTCCACGGCGCTGAGGCGATACTGCATAGTCTCTTCAGACAAGTAAGTTTCTATGTAGCGGCACTGCTCGGCGATAAAATAATGAGAAGAATTCGGTTTGTAAGTCAGGGTATCTGAACGTGAGGCATGCTTAATAAAATGCTCTTTTAGCGCATTCAGGTAAAACATGTCGAGTCGGGTTTTACGGCTGTCCTGCGTTAACTCAGCCACATTCAGTTCAGTTTGTTGGGTGATGCTACCCTGATGGATCCCGGAAAACAGGCCAAATGGCGTGGGTCTGGAGCACATCCGAACCATATATTTGATCAGCGCATGAGCCACCTTTTTGCCTTGCTTTGACTCAGGCTTAGTACGCCACTGTTCGATCCGCTCCAGTAAAGACGGGCTGGCAAGATAAATGGCCTCTTCCACACCCGGTGTGGCCAGCCAGGCAGCCAGCAACACATTGGTGTCGGCACGATCCTCGCCAAACTGTGCCAGTTGCTCAAGCCCCAGACGAGGCGTACGAATCACAAAGAAATCTTCACTTTTTAACTGCTTAGACATCACTCACTCCCTATGCCATTAACAAACAATCGACCCAGCTTGTATCATCATCCAACAACGAGACCAGAGCTAGGCCTACCCCGGCATACCCCATCAGAAAACCAAAGTCCTCATAGTAATCTTTGTCTAACCCGTTATACGCGTATAATGATTCGATGCCCCGCTCGGTGTACTGTTGTAAAGCATGATCAAGCCAGTACTGCATGGCCTGGAGAAAGCGAGGATCAGGCATTAACTGGTTAAGGATCTGGTAAATCAATGCCATACCATAAAAACCGTGGCACAGACCGGCATCAACAATATGACCAGACTGCTCATCACGCTCGGCTGCATGCAGGCCAATTTCTAATGCCCGCTCGATATAACTCGGGCGATCAAGCTGCTGGCCGACACGTGCCAGCGTCATAGCGATGGTCAGGTCACCGTAACACCACCCCAGACGAGACAGGTGCTCTCCTCCGGCGCAAGAGCCAAAACATGAAGGTGATGCGCTGTCCGGGCTTTGCTGCTCCAATAACCAATCACAGGCCCCCAGAAGCAGGGCTGTCACACGCTCTCTCAGCGTAGGAATTTCTACCGCAGGTAACAGGGCTGCGATGATACCGGGTACACCATGCGCCAGACCCAGATTATACTCGGGCTCTTCGGGCGCATCTTTATTAAAGCGATAAACAGACGTTTGCGGTTGCGACCAGGTGATATGGCCATTGTCAAACCGGGTTGCAGTACTTTCCAGGCCGCTGACAATCACGTCATACAGCGCCGTCTGATCTGACTGCTTGGCACGGCGAGAGGCATAGGGTGCAAATCCGGAAAGTCCCAGTACCATTTCTATTTCACCCTGCCAGGGCTGATGATCCAGTGACGCGCAGAATAGCTGATCGACTTCTTCGAGTAGTTCCGGATCATAGTCTTCGGGATCGGCCTGATTCAGGTACTCCAGTAACCAGGCTTGTCCGGCCAGGCCATTACTCAGCTCAAAACTCTGTTGATCCAACTCCTCCTGAAGTGCTTCCAGTTTATCTGTAAACAGCGCTTCGTCGACCAGGCTCGCGTCGTATTCATAAGCCTTGTATAGAAACAGCAGCTGCCCCGCTAACCCACTCAGTAGACCATGGGGTAAGTCGACGTCTTTGACGTTGCTGCTGACTTTGTCAGTGATGATAGTCAGTAGGGTGTTGATGGTATCGCGCTGCTGCGTCGACAATGAAAATTGCTCTGGCATGTTCATCCTTAATCTAATCGTCTTTCGTTATTGTTATCGTGATGCCGGCGGTACATACGCATCAATGATGCGCACAACCTCGTTTGTACCTGTGTTACCTCAATTGACGTTAACCTAAAAAACTCACTTGCTCAACCTCAAAAACACACAAGAATTACAAAATTAAAACAATTCGGTGAGGCCTTATTCGCACACCGATTCTTCCTCCTGGGCATAAGGGTCAGGCACCTCAGCTCTTTTCAGGCGCACTTCCCGATCCGCCGAGGCAATGGTTTCTTTTCGGTGTGCAATGATCACCCGGGTGATATCCAGGCGCGACACGGCTTCATTGATATCTGACTCCAAATTGGTGTCCAGATGGCTGGTTGCCTCATCCATAAACAGAATTTTGGGCTGTTTATACAATGCACGGGCCAGGATAATACGCTGCTTCTGACCACCGGACAGGCTCGACCCCATGTCGCCGATCAGACTGTCGTAGTTCATTGGCATCTGACTGATATCGTCATGGATCGCCGCCAGCTCGGCGCAATAAACAACCCGCTCCATATCGATCGGGGTGTCAAAGAAGGCAATGTTGTCAGCCACGGAGCCTGACAATAGCTCATCATCCTGCATTACAGCAGCAATTTGCTGACGGTACTGACGTGCGCCGATCTGCTCCATAGGGGTGCCATCAATCAGGACCTCACCACTTTTTGGCTGATTGAGACCCAGCATGATTTTCAGCAAGGTCGACTTACCACAGCCAGAAGGCCCGGTAATGGCCACAGACTCGCCCGCTTCAATCGTCAGGTTAAGGTCATTAAGTACGTTGGGTGTGGCATCTGAATAAGCAAAGCAAATATTGCGCAGCTCAATCTGACCTTTCACCTGATGCTGCTTAACCTGATCCGGCTGAAGGATCTCTTTGTCGGTCAATGCGATATCGGCGATACGATCAAAGTGCAGCCCCACCATTTTAAATTCAATGAGCTTTTCGATCAGGTTGGCCGTTTTGTCCATAAACTGGCGCTTATACGACATGAAGGCAAACAGCATTCCGGTACTGAACCCTCCGTCCAGCACTAAGTGCGCCGCCAGATACACCACCAGAATATTTTCAATACCAAACAGTGCCCGGTTGATGGCATCATAGCCAATCTGAAAATTACCGAGACGGATGCTCTGATTGATGGCGTTAGCATAGCGGTTTTGCCACTGGCCTTCGCGTTTCACCTCTGAGCCAAACAGTTTAATCGTCTGAATGCCCCGCACGGTTTCCATAAAGTTGGAGTTTTCTTCCGCACGCGCCATGATCTCCTGCTCGCTGATATTGCGAAACGGTCGGTACATTGCAATGCGCACAATGGCATAGGCCACTACCGCTGCTAAGACCACGGCCGATAAAGTGGGACTATAAAAAAAGATCATGGCCAGTGTGATGATGGCCATCAGCCCGTCAATTATGGCTTCGATCACCCCGGTAGTGAGGATTTGCTTCACCTGCTGCAACGAGCCAAAGCGGGATACCACATCACCCATATGACGTTTTTCAAAGTAAGAAATGGGCAGGCGCACCAGGTGATGAAACAAGTTGGCACCGAGCTGAATGTTCATCTGGTTACCAAAGTGCAGTAAGGTAAAGCCCCGCAGCGCATTGGTGGCTATTTCAAACACCAGTACCAGGAAAAAGCCGGTAGCAAGCACCGTGAGCAGATTCGTGTCTCCGGTCAGTACCACGTCGTCGATCACCAGCTGAATATAATAGGGGGCGGCGAGGGTAAACACCTGCAATAAAATAGACAACAGGAAAATCAGCGTCAGCGAGCGTTTCAGCCCGGTAATGCGGCTCCAGAAATCCGAGAACTGCAAGCTGGGTTTCTTTTCTTTCTTTTCAAAGCTCTTGGTTGGGGTCAGCTCAAGCGCGACCCCGGTAAAGTGCTTGGATGCCTCCGCCATCGTGAAGGTTTTCTCGCCCGACGCCGGATCGTGGATCACAATACGTTTTTCATTGGCCTTTTTCAGCACCACAAAGTGATTCATATCCCAATGCAAAATACAGGGCGTTTGCAGGGCATCGAGATCTTCCAATTCAATGCGCAGCGGTCGCGAACTCATTTCCAGCTTCTCAGCAAAGTGCATAATGTCCAGCAGGGTTGCCCCTTCGATGGAAATACTGAACTTTTGCCTCAGCGTAGTGAGATCACTGTGATAACCATGATAAGCCGCCACCATGGCGAGGCTGGCAAGGCCACATTCGGCGGCCTCAGATTGCAAAATAACAGGCAGTGACTTGCTTGACCAGAACTGTAACTGCTGTACCGGTGATTCGTCTTCAACGTGCATAAAAAGCCTTTTTATTCTTGTAGTTACAGCCTACAGCTGTCCTTTAATACTAAACACGGGATCAAATAACCAACGCAATAAAGAGCGTTCTTCAACAATGATGTCGGCATCCAGCATCATCCCGGCGCGTAGCGGCGTCGCTTTACCATAGGCAGAGATCTGCTGCTCCTGCAGTGACACCACCACCCGATAAGCGGGCTGTTGTATCACACCGGGTGTGCTGGTTTCTTCCGGCAGGATCACACTGTTACTGACCTGCTCTATGGTGCCGTTGTAAATACCAAATTTCTCATAGGGGAAGGCGTGGTAGCGCAACTTAGCTTCCTGACCGAGATTGATGAAACCAAAAGAAGAAGTTGGTACATAGATAATCGCCTGCATCTGACTGCCCTGCGGCAAAATACTCAGCAGGTTCTGCCCGGCATTGACGCTTTTGCCGACCTTGCCCAGTAACCCGGTCACCACACCCGCTTTTGGCGCACGCAACTCCCCAAGGCGTTGCTGTTCAACAGAAGACAATTGGATCTGTAGATCTGCCTGCTGGGATTCCAGCTGGCTGAGGCGTTCGTCGTGTTGCAACGGTAGCTTTTCCAGCTCAGTGTCGTACTGCTGAATTTGCGAGGCCAGTGTCAGTCGCTCTGACTGAATGCTGGATGCCTGTTGTTGTAAAGACAATAGGGTATCTTTTTGCCGCTGCAATTCCAGCTCAGAAATATAGCCGGTGCCTTTAAGCGTGCTGATCTGTCCCACCATCTGCTGGTTTAACTGGAGCCGTTTTTCAAACGTGCTGGCCTGATTGTCTAATTCTTTCAGGCGCGCTTGCGACGTGGCTTTTTGCCGCCTAAGCTCCGTTAACTCAAGGATATGTTGGCGTTTTTGCTGGCTGATTTGTTGCTGCAAATTACGCAGCTGAAAGCCATATTGATTGAGTAATGCCTGGTTCAGTTCCAGTGATTGAGTACTGTGCTTGGCGGATGCGACCCGTAATAAGGGCTGATCGGCCTCGACATAGTCTCCTTCAGACACCAATACCTCGGCAATGATCCCGGTTTGTGGCGCGACCAGCTTCAGCACCCCGGTATTAGGTTCTATCACACCAGAGACGCGCTCTTTGCGCGCATAACTGCCACTTGCAAGAAAGATGATACTGATAACAACGACGATCAGGATAAGTAAAGCCAGTGTCTTGAACACGGGTGGTTGAACTAAACTTACAGCTCCTTCTAGCCGGTGTCTTTTACTCTCTAATACTTCTTTTCTAAAGAGATTTTCCATAATTAACTAACACCCGATTGGTTGAGTTTTTATTGTTAAATTTTAATTAACCCTCCGTAATGTATCACTTTGGCCTGCAGAAAGGAACTCACTACGCAGAGTCTCATATAATGCCCGTGTCAGAATCAGAAACGGGAGCATAAGCTCCCGTTTTTACTAACCTTTCTTTACTGGCCTTTGCCAGTTTACAATGTTGCGTTGCTTGCCTCTGGCAACCGCCAGTTCTTCGTCGGCCACTTTTGTGGTGATCACGGAGCCGGCTCCCACAGTGGCAGCCTTACCAATTTCGACCGGTGCAACCAGTGAAGAGTTTGAACCAATGAATGCACCATCCCCAATGATGGTTTTAGACTTATTGACGCCATCATAATTACAGGTAATCGTACCCGCACCGATGTTAACCTTTTCACCAACCAGTGTGTCGCCCAGGTACGTTAAGTGGTTCGCTTTGGAGCCTCTGCCCAGACGCGATTTTTTCATCTCAACAAAATTACCGACGTGCGAATCCGTCTCCATTACAGAGCCAGGACGCAGTCTGGCAAACGGGCCCAGCGTACAGAGATCGCCCACCGTAGCTTCTTCAATCAGAGTATTCGCTTTGATCACCACGCCCCGACCAATTTTGCAGTTCTTCAGGACACAGTTAGGACCAATGACAACATCATCACCCAGTTCAACCTGGCCTTCAAAAATAACATTCACGTCAATCTGGACGTCCTCACCGGTGATCACCTCGCCACGCACATCGATGCGCTGCGGATCAGCCAGGCTGGCGCCATTGAGCATCAGGGTTTCGGCTTGCCATTTTTGATAAGCGCGCTCCAGTCCCGCAAGCTGAACGCGGTTGTTGGCGCCTTCGACTTCCATCGCATCATCCGGTTGCGCCGAGGTAATCTCAACACCATCCTGATGTGCCATGGCAACGATATCGGTCAGGTAATATTCACCCTGGGCGTTATTATTGGACAGCTGACCCAGCCACTTTTTCAATAACCCCCCGTTGGCCGCCATTATACCGGTGTTGATCTCCTGAATGGCCAGTTGCTCTGGTGTGGCATCTTTTTGTTCAACAATCCCTACCAGCTTGCCATTGTCACGCAACATACGGCCATATCCCATTGGATTCTCGAGGTTCACGGTCAGCACAGCCAGTCCTCTGTCTGGTGTCACATCCAGCAAACGTTGTAGTGTGGACAAGCGCGTTAATGGCACATCACCATATAAAATCAGTACAGTGTCATCGTCAGCAATGTGCTCTTTGGCCACCGCAACCGCATGACCTGTACCCAGTTGTTCTGCCTGGTGTACCCAGTTTACCTCGTTGTGCTTTAACGCTTCCTGTAACTGCTGTGCACCATGACCATAAACAAGATTTGTGGTACTGGCACCTAAAGCGATAGCATTATCAATTACATGTTGTACCATCGGCCTGCCTGCGACAGGATGAAGTACTTTGGGTAACTTGGAACGCATGCGAGTGCCTTTGCCCGCGGCTAATATTACTGTTGTCAGTGCCATTGAACAGAATCCTTAATTTTTTATTACCACTAATCCGACCCTGGGTACGGAGTTATGCGATCGAGACTTTTTACTATCGCCAATTGTAACCACCTTTTAGCGCTAATATAAGAACCAAACCGCAATAACAAGAAAATTACCAGTCATTCAAATTTTTGCTGGCTTCTTACCGACTTTGCTCACTTTTTGCTGGCCGCGTGTCATATATCAACCGCGCCAATCACGGCACATTGCACGGTTTTAGCTGATTTTACGCACCATCTGGATACACTGCGCGAGCGGTTTATGTTTCAAACCAACCCCTGAAAGCACCTATAAGCAAGCCACACAGATTGCTGTGTGGCTTGCTTTGCAGTGGATTAGAGCAGACAGCTCACACCTGCAAGGATCTTAGTGCTATTTAAGGCCATGAGGCGGGAACAAAATACAACCGCCTTCATCAATACCACCAGAAACCAGTGAGAGTAGTTCTTTATTTTCAATAATTTTCATTTTATTTTCCTTTGTTAGTTAAAGATCGCACTCAATTTTTGAATAGTCTTTCTTATCAGTATTCGTGCCACCTGCGACACTGCGTGCTTGTTCATTCGATAAATACATATTTCACCTTTGATAGACAGTGTTTAAATGCAAAGACGCGACAGCGTGCCTGAATCGCCTGACTGAGGCGACCTCAGGCCTCGCAGAGGCATCGCTTGCAGTCACAGATTAGGGCTGCAAGTCTTGCTTAATCTCGTCATTCATCAGGAGCGGCGACAAAGTCCCCTGTGCCAGGCTAAATTCATAAATCTCATGCTTATACGGATACTTCACGGCGATCACTTGCTCTTTGGATACGGGGTAGGCATTGGCATAGTTACCATCATTGCTAAGCTGTGTCTTGCTTTTCAACACTCTTGCATCCATAGAGAACTCAAACATCCGGTTTGTCGCATTGCAAAACCACATGAGTGTATTCGACTCGCTGTTATAACTAAGCTCCCAGATGGGCGTTTTAGATTCGTATAGCTTAGTCTGTGTTCTCCCTTCCATATCCGTCATATAAAGCTCATACGAGTCGTACTGACGGCGCGTAAAAAACACCGTGTCGAGCGAAGATTCGTATAGCAAAAACATATCACCAAACGAGTTCAGGTTCGGGGAGGTTAACTGGAACTCTTCGCCGGTTTCGAAATCGTAATTCATCAAAACAGACAACTGCTCTCGGCCACGATAATTGGCCTTGGAGTACACAAAAGCGTTACCGCCAACACCGGCACCACGTTCTATAAAGTCATCACATTCAAATAGAAAGCGACTGCTGCCAGCCAGGTTTCTCTGTGCCTGCCAAACCTCACAGTGGTCCGCCTCGTCCAAACGATAAAACAGCTTGCTCGAATCTGCAGACCAACCCAGAGGATAAAAATTAATCCCCAGTTCGCTGATTTTTTTCTCCAGTCCAGTTTTAAGCTCCTTAATGATCAAGCTTTGGGACTCACTACCTTCTGGCAGAAAGGAAAATGCAACATACTCATTATTTGGTGATACTTTAGCCCGCATAGATCGGCCGGGTATCCAGGATAAAAGCTGCTCATTGTAGTGCATGTCCTACACTGTGACTGCTGACTCAGCTGACTCAAATGACGAAAATGAAAGACCCAGCACACTACCGCCAACCAGTAAGGCGGCCGCCATAACCGCAAAGCCTTTTCTGATTAAGACTGTGTTCAGTGCCCGCGCAGATCTGGGCCAGTCGAGAAATAAACGAGGTTGTCACAAAGGAAGCTGCGGGCAGCATGCAAAGGTTCCGCATGTCAGATATGAGTGTACAGACAGGATAGGCAGGTGCCTTAATACATCACGGCTTATGATGACAATTGCCGGAGCATTTGTCGTAATCAGTGCCTACCGTCGCGAAGCGCGACAAATACTGAAGATGAGTCAAGGTTGTCGATTGTGCTAGCCACACGTCAAAGATAAATTGCAACCCCTCTGAGCTGAGAAAAATCAGGCAGAGCGCCTGGCCGACAGTGGCCATCGGGAAAACAGCTGGCAGTCAACGCTGGTGAAAATCAGCGCCACTCATGTCGTCAGGCTAATTTTTCTTACCCAGCCAGGGCTTCAGTGAGCGTTACTTGCCGTTGCCTGCGCCAAATTTCCCTGCTTCATCAACCAATCAGTGGCACTGATTAAGGTTTTATCACGTTGCGAAAAATAGTACTCGATGTCTCTTGGCACATACACATCAGGCTGAATGCCTATACCCACAAAATCGCGGCCATCTGCAAACATCTCTCTTTTGCTGCAAATAGTCGCTCTCCCACCGCCAGGTAAGTCAATCTCCAATGGTTGACCTGTGCTGCCAAATGTCGGCTCCCCAATCAAGGCAATGTGCCGTGCACTTGATGCATAGACTAAAAAGCTCTCAGCCGCAGAGGAGGTCTCCCTGCTGGTTAAAATAGCCGTCGGCACCACCACTTTATGGCGGTTGTCTATGTCATCTGCCTTTAATGTATCCGGCGCATTTTTTAGCCAGGCATTGCCACGGGAGTAATCCTGGTACTTTTTTGCCCAACTGAACTGATCCGCATATTTGCCCCAGGCTTTATAGGTTGAGTTATGGATCCGCATCTTACTGCTGACACCCAGCAAATCATGAAAAGTCAGGTACTTGAGAATTGACTCGGCAACAAAGGTATTCCCGCCCCGATTTTGTCTTAAATCTATAACCAGCCCATTGGCTGTTTGCAGTTGTGGTAGCAACTTAATGAATTGTTCGGTCACACTGTCCTGAGAGAAATCATTCAGAGCCAGGTAATGGATATTGTCAGCCAGGACCTTATGCGCCACCGAGTGTGTATTGGCCATCACACCGCTGGCTAATTGCCAGGCAACCCCTGATAAATCAGCTTCTCTTGTTATCGACAGGTGGCCAACGCGATTTGCAGGTGTCGTAAAACGCACCTTCACCACAGTCCCTGCTTGCCCCATCAATAATCCATAACCCAGACCCTGATTGCCTTTGATGCCCTCATGCCATCGAATATGCTCTGTTGAACTACTGATAAACGGAAACACATCTTGTTGTAGCTTGTCTTTAACCTCGACGCCATCAACATGCGTAATAATGGACCCTAACGGCAATTGGGAAGCCAGCGTCTCGCTGATCCCCACCACAACAGCTTGTTGCTCAGCCTCGGCCAGCTTAATGGGTGGCAATGCATTGTGTATGTTTCTCAGTTCATGACTCATTTGAACATAACTCATCCCATCATTTAAGGTGGCTAAAAATTGTTTTAGCACTTTGTAATATTGATAGTCTGATTTAGCCGCCAGTACCTTAGGAATAAACGCCTGGTAGGTTGCGTCCCAATCCAAATCTGGCACCTGATCAAAGTAGGCAAAATTGTAACTGGCCTCTTTCCACAGCATGGCCAGACCAAACAAACGCTCTTCTGCGGATATGCGCGACTGGGCCTGAACACCGCTACTGAGTAGCACCATTAAGCATAGGCAAATACGAATAAACACTTTCAACACTCCTTTCGCGTCTTTATTTTACTGCCACCAGAGTACGGGGCGGGGCTTGTTCAGGTGGCACTGAGTCAGAGATCAGTTCAGGCAGATTGATTATTCTGTCTGCCATGTCTATTGTTTCCTGGCGGTGCGCAATCATGATCCGGGTGATCCCAAGCTGCTTGAGCACCTGATTAATTTTTTTCTCCGTTTGCTTATCCAAAGCACTACTGGCTTCATCCAGAAACAGTATTTTTGGCCGCTTATACAAAGCGCGTGCAATTAAGACCCGCTGCACCTGGCCACCGGATAATGTACTGCCCATGTCACCCGCCAGCGAATTAAAGCCCATAGGCATGGCTTTAATATCATCCAGTATCTGCGCCTGCTGACACACCGATTCCATCAGTTCTGGGTCCTGTTCGTTGGCAAAAAAGCAAATGTTATCCGCAATGGAGCCTGACAGTAAGGTGTCTCCCTGCATCACAGCAGCAATCTCACTGCGATAGTTGACTAATCCCATTTTCCGAATATCAATACCATCGAGTAACACTTTGCCTTGTGTGGGCGCAGATAAGCCCATCATGAGTTTGATCAGAGAGGTTTTTCCAAAGCCAGACGGTGCCGTCAGCACAACACATTCACCAGCTTCAATAGTCAGATTTAAATTCTTGAATAAAAAGGGCTCATTTTTGTCATACTGAAAGGCAATCTGGTTTAATTCTAAGCGGCCTTTCACCTCACCCAGCATTGGATAGTCGCTGTCCAGCGCTTCTTCCGGCTCGGACAAAGCGATGTCGGCAATCCGTGACAAATGCAGCCCCATCATGCGCCATTCAAACAGCTTGTCCAGAAACAGTTGCGAGCTGCTGGCAAATTGCTGTCGATAGGCCAGAAAAGCAAATAGCAGGCCCACTGTCATACTGTCTTGCAACACAAACAGCGCCCCAACCCAAATCAACAGAATGTATTCGAAACCATAAACAAAGTCCTTGGCGGTCAGCTGCATGATGTTCAGCCTGCCCACTTTTACATCAGCATTGATCCAGTTGGCCTGGGCATTTTCCAGCTTAGCCTGACGCGACGCTTCACCGTTAAAGACCTTGACTGGCTGCACCGATCGCACCGATTCATAAAACAAGCTATCGCAGGCCGCTTTGAGTTGCAGTGATTCTTTGGTGTTGTTGCGCAAAGGAGCAAATAACACCGTACGGATAAAGGTAAACAGACTCACGCTGACTAAGGTAATCACCGCCAGCCAGGGGCTCAAAAAGAACATGATGGACAAGGTTAACACTGCCATGAGGCCATCTAACATGCCTTCGACAAACCCATCACTGAGCAACCGCTTAATATAATCCAGCGACTGAAAGCGCGACAACACGTCACCCACAAAGCGTTTATCGAACCAGTTCATTGGTAGCCTGAGCAAATGGCGCATCATATTAGCGACAAGCTGGATCCCCATAATTGAACGCATATACAGAATAACCCAGGCTCTGACCCCTTTTGTGGCCACCTGCAATAATAACAGCAGGCTAAACCCAACGCCCAGCATCCACAGAAATTCGAAATCGTTGGTGACAATCACGTTGTCAACCACCAGCTGCACGAAGTAAGGGGCAATCAGTAAAAAACACTGCATCACCAGGGAGAGCAACATGACCTGCCCCAGGCTGCGTTTCAGACCCGTAATTTTTCGCCACAACAAAGAAAAACCCAGTGAGAGTTCGGCTTCAACCGGCTCAAAGCTTTCGGACGGACGCAGCTCAATAGCCACCCCGGTAAATGAGCGCGACACCTGCTCCCAACTACATTTGATAGCGCCACGGGCCGGATCATGGATCCACACGCCGTCTTTCCCAACCGACTTGAGCACCACAAAGTGGCACATGTCCCAGTGTAAGATCATCGGCAATTTACATTGCTTTAATTGCTCTAACTCCAGCCGCACCGGTCTGCCTATCAGCGCCAGTTGATTAGCAATACTAATTAACTGTTTAACTGTGGCACCTTTGAGACTAATCGAGAATTTGCGTCGCAATGAGATCAGATCGAGTTTATGGCCATAATAGCTCCCGATCATACACAAACAAGCTAAACCACACTCTGCCCCCTCGCTTTGCAGCACCACAGGTAATTTTGCTCGCAAACTAAAATTGAGTTTATTAATGAGATCAATCATGGCTGTGCTCCTGACACTTTTTCTGCGAGTGGTTCAAATACCCAGGCCAGAATGGTTCGTGTTTCACCTAAGACATCGGCATCCAGTGTCATCCCGGCTTGCAGGCCCACTTCCTTTCCTTTGGCATACAAAGATTGCTGCTGCAAGGTGACCTGAGCACGATAAACCGGCCCTTCCACCAGATTTGACGCTTCCGCCTGATGCGGTTCAATCAACGTTTGCGAGATGTTGTAGATATGACCTTTAAACAAGCCAAACTCCTGATACGGGAATGCGTGATAGCGTAAATTGATCGCCTGCCCCTCATTGACCAGGCCAATTGCACTCGTTGGGATATAGATTTCGGCAACCAGTTCACTCTCATCTGGCAGTAAGTTCATTAGCACCTGCCCTTGCTGCGCAAAATGGCCATTTTGATAATAAATATTGGCAATCACGCCATCGTGGGGTGCCAGTATTCGATACGCTTCCTGTGCGCCTGCATTGGTAATTTCACGTTTCAATGCATTTATTTTTTGCCGATATTCCAGCACCATAGCGTGCCCGTTCACGCCTATATTCTGGCGCTTTAACGTTTCATCTTCCGCTGTGGCAATTAAATCGTCGTGCTGTTTGACCAGCGCCTTAACCGCAATCCGCTTCTCCAGGTACTGCGCATATTTGCCGTTGTACTCGACCTTAGACACTTGCTGGTTTTTATACAGCGTTTCAATTTCTGATAGCTCTTTCCCTAACAGCTGTTGGTATTCTCGTTCAAGCGCCAATTGCTCCTGTGTATGCGCTGCATCCCTCTTGATTTGCGCGATTTTGCGCTCCGCTTCCTGAAGCTCTAAATCATTCAACCGGACCTGAAACTGCAACTTTTCTTCGACCAGTTTGAGGCTCTCGATCAGGCTTTGAGTCACCTCTTTGGATACTGAGCCGCTGACGCCATTTTGCTCAGTGCGGATCTGATACAATGGCTGCCCCTTTTGCACGCTTTCCCCCTCCTGCACAAAGAGCGTATCAATCACCCCGGATTGTCTGGGTAAAACCTTCGTTACTCCCAATGGGCTTTTGATGATCCCGCGCACCCGGGTGCTTTTGGTAAACTCGGCATAGACCATAAAGCCACACACCAGCAGCAGCACCAAAATAAAAAAGAGGCACAAATAGCGAAAAGACAACGGCCTGATCATGAGCACGTCACCCTGAATGCCAATTCTCGCCTCGATCACTTCCGGCCTGATAATAGAACGCTTCTTTCGAACAACCATGATTACCCTACAACATTAACAACGGGGATCGAATTTCCCCCTGGTTTTACTGAGTCAGGATGGCGACTGACACGCTTAAGCTGGTTAGCCGGACAAGACAGTTCAACGGCATCGAGTGTACTAAATCCACGGGTCCAGCTACGAAATCGCGCCTTATCCAACGTGATACTGCCATCCTCATGTAACTGACCGATGAGATTTTCCGGGGTATCCAGCTTGACGGTACATTTACCAAGCCGACCATCCGGGTAAATCAATAGGTGCCTGGGCATGGCCGCATAACAAATGTTATTCCCACGACGGCCCGAGGTGTCATGCATCACATTCAGTGCCTGTGCCTGTTTATGATTTGCACCGCCAAGGTTCTTGATGGCCTCGACCACCAAATTAAAACGGCTATCTGAACCGAACTCCTGCTCAACCAAAGCGCTGAACTGCTCAAAGTCCTGCGCGTTCAGCTTGTGGTGGTGCAGCCTCAGATCTATGCCAAATTGACCTGGTAGTCGCTTTATCGCTGTCAGATTTTGCCAGATACGCACAAAACTCCCGGCCCCCGTACGGCGCTTTCTGGTGGTGTTATGCGTTTGTTCATCACCATCCAGGGAGATCTGATAGTGCCTGACTCCTGCTGCCAGCAACGACCCAAACAGCCGTGCATTCAAAAGGTAACCATTGGTGCTCATACTGGCGTGATATACCAGTTGCGGGCAGTGTGCCCGGATCCAGTGACCCAGCCGCAATACCGGCTCCGTATGCAGTGTGGGCTCACCACCAAACCAGCATATTTCCAGATGTTTTAACCCCTGCAGATATTCAGTGTGAATAAACGCCTTCAGCGCAGCCTCAATCGCCGGTAACAATTTAGTATCACGGAAAGTCTGATAACAATAAGTACAGCGAAAATTACACTGCTCAGTCAGTAAGATGGTCAGATAAAGATACTTGTTTGAACGATACAGGGCATGCTCACGCACACTGATAGACACAGCCTGATTGGCGAGACTGGCGCGTTTTAAAGCCTGATATGCCGTCTGATGTTCCGATATGTGTGCTTGGCTTGCCCAATGCTGCTCATCGTCTTTCATACCCGGCTCCTTTTCTTGCGTCAATCACCATACGGCTGCCGCCTGTCAGTAAGCTGCAATCGTATGGTTACGGAAAACCTGGAAAGCTGAATTGCATTCAGCTTTCCCAAGCCGCACGTTACGAGCCGTAAACCCCACAATCTCCGTTATAGGTGCCACAGGGTGCTACCTGATGCATACCACCAGCCTGATCCTCCAACTCTTCAGCAGACACTTCATCAATGTCCAGTTCTTGTTCGTCTGTCGTTACATCTTCTAATTTTTTATCACTCATTTTTAATTACCTTCTTAGTTAAACGCCATTAACTGGCTGGATTTAATAACATTACAAATAAGCCCGGAGGCTAAGTCGAACCCCCTTGCTGTTTCCGGGATATTAACTTCGTGAGGTGTAAAGTGGTGGTTTATCACCTCATCGAATGACAATGCTGACCAATCATCGATCACCTTGATGCTGCCCAGTGAACGGCAAACTATTGCGTTATCCACCGTCTCTCCGCCGGCGGGTAATACTATTGTCTTTTCATTCTGTAAAAGTGCTCCCAAGACAGACGTAGTATGTCCGTGCAGCACTGCATGTGAACACTGGGTGAACATCAGAGACTGTGGGATATAAGGAAGACATAAGACATTCTCTGGCCACTCAACCGGGCTGGGGCACACTTGTCCTGTACTCAACGCAAAAGCAAACTCATCACTGCGTGACCAGACAGGCAACTTTTCCCAGAAGGTATCCAGAAAGAACCTCTTGCCATGCTGAACATAGATGATTTTTCTTTGCTGTTGCTGCATCCTGGCCAACCAGTCACGCACCTCGCGACTGGGGCCGGCTTCCCATAACATGCTCCCCGCATAGGCAAGCCCTTGTGGCAAACGCTCCTGCAACCAGGGCTCCACACTGCGGATCAAATGCAGCACTCCGAGAAGATCTCTGCTATCCCGAACCTGGTCAGTCAAGTTCAAATGACGACACAAGCTCAAATAAAACTCACATAGCTCCCTGGCCCGCCAGTTTCGAAGCTTAGATAAAGCCTTGGGTACCCCTGGGTCTTGCCACGAGTACTCCTGCCATAGAGGGGTAAACTGGCCAACGGTCACAAATGGGGTCGAAGTGTAGCGAGCAGCGGCAATACAGCCTAAAACCATGGGCTGCGTTACAATCAGATCCGGTGTAAAATCACGAATTGCACTCATAACATCCTTAAATTGCAGAGCGCCAAACTCTGGGTTTATCCATTGAGAAATCGTGAACCCTTCTCCCTCACAGGGCACAGATAACCTCATCACTCCCGCAAGCCGTAAATACAATGCCTTACGGTGATGCGCTACAAACGCGACCTTATGGCCTTGCGTCTCTAGCGCTTTAGCAAGTCCAATCATTGGGTTATAAAACCCGGCGGATCCCAGCGTGCAAATCAGAATTTTCATAATGCATTTCGCTCACAGTAAACTTCAGCGATACTTTCACGGAATCGCTTGCCAAATGAATCACAAAAATTGGCATGCAGCTTGCCGGTTCGAACCTCCGCATTAATGGCACAACCACCACCACAGTAAAGCGCATAGCGACACTGAGCGCAGATCGGATTAGATGCCACGGTCCGTGAGCGCCAGTTACATTCGTTTTTTTGGTTAATATTCAGCCCGGACGCCTTGTCAAAATGGCCAATACGAATTTTCTTATCACCGGTTTTTTCGTAACACGCATAGATGTCGGCGAAAGCATCGATCACATACATATTGGAATGAGCACCACAGAACTGCGACACCATGTTGTTGCCTGTGCCAGTATCGAATGCCTGACGCGCTTTCTTCTTCATGGCATCACCATCAGCCTGAAACACATCACAGTCGGGGTATTTTTGCTTTAGTTTATTAAACGCATGGTTGAGTTCCCGGGTGCCAAAACACTCTTCGTCTTCCGTCTGATCGTTATGCGCAACGATCACGGCCAGATATGACCCGAAATTTTTATGCCTATGCCAGCCATATTGTTTTATAACGCTTGCTAACGCGGGCAGATCAGCTAAGTTACTTTTGTCAACATTCACCCTCGCCATAATCTTAACGCCGGCCTGCAAAGCCATGGTGATGTTTTCAGCAATCAACGAAAAGCTGCCAGTCCCGTCTGGGTAGATTCTTCTCTTGTCGTGCTCTTCTGGCTTACCATCCAGGGTGATCTGGACCTCACTGATCCCATCTTCTCCCAGCAAATCCCGGTAGTGGTGTAACTCGGTGCCATTACTGATGGCCACAAACCGGGCTTTGCTATGACTTTTCGCTTTGGCCATAAAGTACTCAACAATCGGACGCGTTTCTTTGAGCAAGGGCTCACCCCCAAAGAACTTGTACGTTCTGGTCAGCTCCTGGCTTTCGTCCACCTGGTGGCGCTGCTCCAGTACAGGCAGCTGCTCAAAAATCAAATCGACCGTTTCTTCAGACATGGTAGTCAGCAGATGCTTATAAGCCGGATCTGTCCGCATATGATCCTGAAAACAGTAGGGGCAGCGTAAATTGCACGAATAAGTCGGCATAATCAGGTAAAATGGCAGTGTGTTTACCTGCCTTTTGGCCTTCTGAGTGGCAAACTGACGAAAAAAGCTCAGCTCCTGTGCCTGCGTCCGGCGAGTTAAAAACCCCTGGCTTTTGAGCAGTGCCAGCGTTTCGCTATCCGGGGCAGGAATGTCCGCATAGCGGTAATCCGGATCGCTCCACTCACCATACAGCGGGCGTGGCGGACGTTTATCCTCTTGCGAGCGCAAATACAGCCCGACATCCCGGGTCACCTTAACCCGGTGACCCAGATAGCCGTGTACCAGTAACATTTCTTCTTCTGTATCGGGTAGATCGACATAAATAGTGTAACCACTGGTACGCGGCTTAGTCAGAGTGGGCGTGCTAGACTCAAAACTGCTTGGAAAAGGATCTACGCTTGGAGACCACTGCGGATCAAAGCGATTGACCTCACCACTTTCAGCCTTAAACATTTGAATAATATTATTGTCCATACGCCCTCCTAAACTTGATGTTTAAAATTTAGCGAATACACCACAATAAAAAAACAAAAAAACCATTTTAGGCTCATTATTTAATGGCAAAGTCATTTTTTAATAAACAAAAAAATTAAGACAACATACTAAAGTTCAAGACATTAACTAGCTTCACCAGATATTTGAAACTAAATTTATCACTGTTAAAATCAACCATGGTGAAAAAATGACATTAAATAAAACAGAAGAAAAGGAACTTGAGATTTTAAAAGAAGATCTCGAACAAGATATAGAACAGGAAGCGCTGGAGGAACTGGCTCTATTTGAGCTGGGAGGCGGAACAAACCCAAATGTTGGCTGTGAAATACCAAAGACCTAACTTTATTTATTAAATCTACCTTGCTACTACAGTGATAGCATATTTAACAAATGCTATCACTGTAGTAGCAAGGTATTTTAAACAGCTCGACTGACAATACGATATGAATTAGGGGATTGACCGAGTTTTTTACTAAAGCAGTTTCTGAGATTGGGGTAATTACCAAACCCACTTAAACAAGCAATCTCTTCCATACCAAAATCACTATATTTCAAATAAGACTTGGCAAGTTTAAAGCGTTTTTCCATCAACCAGTCTTTCGGGCTCTGACCTAGCACCTCTTTAAAATGCCGGTCAAAGTTTCGCCGCGACATAAAGGCTTTTTCTGCTAATGTATCCACAGACTTTACCTTCTCGGGGTGCGATTCAGCCCACTCAATCACTTCTTTTATTCTCGCAGAGCCTTCCATCACACGCGGTGCCTGTAGGCCGTTTAAGGCAGCAATTTTAATCGGACACAGCTTAAGCCGATCAACAATCCTGTTCGCTATGCCAGCCTCCGCATTGCGCTGCACAAACCCGATTGCCCATTCCAACACAGGCAGACCCGACTCCAGCACAGTGATCTGAGTGCGATACCTTGCAACCAGCCGCTGGTGTTCTGGTAATGGCAATTGTCCGACAACCACAACCTTGCCACCACGGCGCAAAAATGCCTCGACAGAGCTTACAGACTGGCGACATAGGTGACTGTCTGTGCTATTCCAGCCACAGAGGATCACCACATCGCCTTGTCTCAGCGCCACTAAACTGTCACTGATGTCGACGGTATCCACCACACAAACAGGTTTACTTTTGGTTTTGAAAAAACGGCCCTGAAGCGACGTATCCCCGAGCACTTCATTGAGACACCCCAAATCAAAGCAAGCACACTGGTCAGGTGAAAACACAGTGATATGTAACATCTTGTTCGCCCCTCTCCAGGTTAAAAGGCTTAACCTTTTGTTGTCCGGTGTATAGACGGGGTATCCGTACCAGGATCAGGAAGCGCATCTGCTTGTGCGGCACCACCGGCTACCATTGGCGTGACAAAGCCAGGTAACATTTTGTCATTTTTTGACAGCTGTTTAAGGGGCATTTTTTTTAGTTTCGGGTACTTGTTCATTGCTCTTCTCGCTACACTTTACATGGTTAAATTTGAATGACTTATGGCTTAACGATGGACAAAACCCTCGCTAAACCATGTAATTAAATTAGCACGATGAAGGAAAAAGTAACTCAGGAATTTCTAAGGAAAAAATAAATTAAAAAACATAAGATACTGAATTTAAATGATATAAAAAAATCACTTTCATCCAAACGACGTCATCTCTCATTGCTCATACAGGCGCAGCATCAGATTGTCTCGCCATTGTACAGTACTGATAAACACTTCGGGATTAGGCGGGTAACTGGCTTTCAGTCGTAATATAAAGCCACCGTCGGATTGATAAACCTTTTTGAAGCTGTCTGGTTCCTTGACTGGAAAACTAAAAACGGCGGAGCCATCACTCATAAACACCTGCTCACCACTGATGGCCCAGCGTAAATAGGAATACTGGCTAAAATCTTTCAACAGGTGAGGCTGACCACCAGCCCTGTTCATTTGCATCAAATGCCTTTGCGGGGACAAAAACAAGACGTGTTGGTGATCGATTGACAGAATGGACTGCATAGGAATAGATGAAAATGGCACGACTTGTTTGTCGGCCAAATCAAAATACCAGGACTGCGACTGGCCTTCACTGAGTGTGGTAAAATAGACGCGCTGATCATGCCATACCGCGCTATTAAGTACGCCGGTAACAGGCAATGTGAACGCCAGGGATAACTCTGTGAGTGAGTATATATAGAGCGTATGATTATCCGCCATCACCAGATAGCGGTCATCTTGTGAGAGCAGCAGCTCTTTCATTTGTTTTGGCGCCGTGGAAAATAACTTTTCTCTCCCCGCCTGTGATTTTTGCCATATCGTTGTACCATCGTGACCTTCTGTTAAGTAAATACTGCCACGTTTAGTATAAAAAGGCGCAACCAGCTTCTCATCCAGCATAGAATCCGAATAGGCAGCAACTTTGACCTCCCGATCAGTATATTGCAAACGCTGAACGTCAAAGTCTCTGTATTTAGAGACTGCGATATAGCTATCATGATTACCACGAATAACGCTTTGTAACGGGTGGCTGGTGCGCATCGGCTGCAGTGCCAATTCATTATTTGCCAGCGAAAACTGTGACAACGATCCGCTTAGTGCGTCAAACCAGGTAATGTGTTGATCGCTATCTGACCACTCCACACGACTAATAAAGTCATTTATATCTAATAATTTATGCTGTTTACTTCCATCGATATTGGCAAAAAATAGCTGTGACTTTTCTTCTTTCTCTCTAAGAAAAGCAAGCTTAGTACCGCTGTGCGAAAAGTGAAAAAAGTAATCTCCTTTCCCACTTGCATCGGGTGACGTGATCTGAAACTCCGTACCAGTGAGCAAATTTCGCTGCACCAGTGCCGACAGACCCGGTTCACCTCGGTAGTGATACTTTGTGTAGACAATCGAATGAGCGGGATCCACACTGCCTACACTCATCAGATACGACGTATCGCAGTCTAAGAGCTTTTGATAGTGGACCTGCTCAATCCCTTCACTAAAATCTGCGGACCACAACTCACAGTCTCCTGAACGCTCCTGTGAATGAAACAGCTGCTGAAAGTACAATACGGGGCTATGCGTAGCCCAGCCAACCGCGTAGGCATCTGCCGATTTATCACTGTTTACACTATAGACATTTAAATTACCCAGTTTCTGTAATTTCAAAGTGAAATGACCATCACCGGTTTGGTCAGCGGAAAAAGCCAGCCATTGCTTATCAAAAGACACCGAAGGCAGAATAACGGTCCCCTTTTCCCAAAACAGCGTTTCGTGCTGCAAGAGCTGGGGTCGTATCAGCTCTGTTTTCAGGGTCGAGGCCAGAAACAAAATAACCACTGAGATAACCCCAAGCGCGACCAATAGGCTCACCCAGTGCATGACTCCTTTGCTGGTGGTCATGACGGCTGTATCTGCGTGCAAGCGTGGCGCAGAGGCCTGCCCACCGGCAATTTCCAGCATGTCTTCATCCGTTTCACTTGTATCACTCTGAGAAGGTGTAAGATGCTCGATATTGGCCAAAAAACTATAGCCCTTTTTATAAAAGGTCTTAATGTATTGAACATCATCGTGCGGCAGTTTAAGCGCTTTTCTCAACTCAAAAATAGCCCGGTTAATGGTATTATCATCCACAAAACGACCGCCCCATATGGCATCAACTAACTCCCTTCTGCTAACCAGTTGCGCATTGTGTTTGATAAAATACATCAGCAGTTCATAGATAAGCGGTTCCAGCTCACGCTTGACCTCACCGCTACTTAGCAAGCGATAATCAATATCTAATTGCCACGAATTAATGCTGATATATCTACTCTGTGTTTCGTTAGCGTTGGGTTCCATACTGGGTGATTTCCGAATTGTCGATAGAAATTTGCAACAAGGTGCAACACTAATGTTACTTTTATCATCAAAACAGATACGACTCAATCATCATGCCGCTTCCGCCCTTTGTCGTGCTCTGCTGCCATTTCACCTCAGACAGTTAAATACGGGCTGCGAGACAGGAAAATGAAAATAAGGTTATGTATTGTGGGCTGGTGCTGTATATAACAACATGTATTGCTTGTATCGAATGAGAGGCATAAAAAAACCCACGCAGTGCGTGGGTTTTTTAAACCAGATAGGTGGCTGCTTATTTGCGCAGCTGGCGTAGAAGACGCAGCTGAGCAAGGGCTTCTTCAAGCTGCATTGCAGCGCGCTGGTAATCCAGCTCGCCTGCGGTGCCTGAAGCCAGTTGCGCCTGCGCTTCACGTTTAGCTTCTTCAGCAGCTTGCTCGTCAAGCTCTTCCGCACGGATCGCAACGTCAGCAAGGACAGTTACGGTCTGTGGTTGAACTTCCAGCGTACCACCTGCAACATAGATAAACTCTTCTGTTTTATCTTCTGTTACTAAACGTACCATACCAGGTTTTAGGCCAGTCAGTAGTGGCGCGTGACCCGGGTGAATACCCAGCTCACCTTCACTACCTGTCACTTGGATCGCAGTCACGTCACCAGAGTACAAACTCTTTTCAGCGCTTACTACGTCAAGGCGTACTGTCATTGCCATAACAACCCCCTAATTACATGTTTTTGGCTTTTTCGATCGCTTCGTCGATTGAGCCAACCATGTAGAAAGCCTGCTCTGGCATGTCATCGTATTCACCGTTTAAGATGCCTTTGAAGCCAGAGATAGTGTCTTTCAGTGAAACGTATTTACCAGGTGCACCTGTGAATACCTCAGCAACGAAGAACGGCTGAGACAGGAAACGCTGGATTTTACGTGCACGAGATACAACTTGCTTGTCTTCGTCAGACAGCTCGTCCATTCCTAGAATCGCGATGATGTCTTTCAGCTCTTTATAACGCTGAAGTACAGTCTGAACGCCACGTGCAGTCTCGTAGTGCTCGTTACCGATTACTAGCGGGTCAAGCTGACGAGAAGTTGAATCCAGTGGGTCTACCGCAGGGTAGATACCAAGAGATGCGATGTCACGTGAAAGTACAACGGTTGCGTCAAGGTGCGCGAACGTGGTTGCTGGCGACGGGTCAGTCAAGTCATCCGCAGGTACGTATACAGCCTGGATTGACGTGATTGAACCAGTCTTAGTTGACGCGATACGCTCCTGTAGTACACCCATCTCTTCTGCAAGAGTTGGCTGGTAACCTACCGCTGAAGGCATACGGCCTAGTAGTGCAGATACCTCAGTACCCGCCAGCGTGTAACGGTAGATGTTATCTACGAAGAACAGTACGTCACGACCTTCGTCACGGAACTTCTCAGCCATAGTCAGACCAGTCAGAGCAACACGCAGACGGTTACCCGGTGGCTCGTTCATCTGACCGTATACTAGCGATACTTTGTCTAGTACGTTTGAGTCGTTCATCTCATGGTAGAAGTCATTACCCTCACGCGTACGCTCACCAACACCGGCGAATACTGAGTAACCGCTGTGCTCGATTGCGATGTTACGGATAAGTTCCATCATGTTTACGGTTTTACCTACACCGGCACCACCGAACAGACCAACTTTACCACCCTTAGCGAACGGACATACAAGGTCGATTACCTTGATACCTGTTTCAAGTAGCTCAACTGAGCTGCTTTGCTCTTCGTATGAAGGCGCAGCGCGGTGGATTGACCAACGCTCTTCTTCACCGATTGGGCCGGCTTCATCAATTGCGTCACCCAGTACGTTCATGATACGACCAAGTGTTGCTGTACCAACTGGCACCTTGATTGGCTCAGCTGTACCTTCTACTGAAGTACCACGGCGCAGACCGTCAGTACTACCTAGTGCGATACCACGTACCACACCGCCACCTAGCTGCTGTTGCACTTCTAGTGTCAAACCAGCCAGGTCGCCTTCTGTAACTTTTAGTGCGTCATATACGGCTGGCACGTTGTCTTGTGGGAACTCGATGTCCACAACGGCGCCGATAATTTGGACGACCTTACCTAAACTCATGTCTATTCCTCTCGTTAAACTTTGCCGAAGCGTTACACGGCAGCTGAACCAGATACAATCTCACTGATCTCTTGTGTGATTGCAGCCTGACGCGCCTTGTTGTATACCAGCTGTAACTCATCAATCAGGCCACCTGCGTTATCTGTTGCGGCTTTCATCGCAACCATACGGGCAGCTTGCTCAGAGGCAGCATTCTCAACTACACCTTGGTAAACCTGAGACTCAATAAAGCGCACTAGTAGTGTCTCTAGAATCGCCTCTGGGTTTGGCTCATATAAGTAATCCCAAGCGTGAGCTGATACTTCTTCTTCAGCTTTTGGCAAAGGTAATAACTGATCGATAACAGGCTCTTGCTTCATTGTGTTGACAAAGTTGTTGTACACAACGAATAAGCGATCAATTTTGCCTTCTTCGTATGCTTTAAGCATCACAGTGACAGGACCGATTACGTCCTGAACCGAAGGCGCATCTCCTAACCCGGCTTTTTTGGCTTCTAGCTCACCGCCAAAACGTTTAAAGAAACCGGCAGCTTTGCCACCCAGGGTGGCAAATGTTGCATCAACACCCTTTTCTTTCCACGCTTTAACGTCTTTCGCTACACGCTTAAACTCGTTCGAGTTCAAGCCGCCACAAAGACCACGGTCAGTAGAGATAACAATGTAACCTACTCGCTTCACCTCACGTTCGATTAAGAACGGGTGTTGGAAGTCAAGGTTAGCCTGAGCAATACGACCGATCACTTTGCGTAAGTTTTCAGCGTATGGGCGGCTGGACGCGACGCGTTCCTGTGCCTTCTTCATTTTAGAAGCGGCAACCATCTCCATTGCGCTGGTGATCTTCTGAGTATTCTTGATACTCCCGATCTTGCTTTTTATCTCTTTTCCGCTGGCCATGACTCTTTCTCCGAATCTGGGTGAGCAGCTAACTACTCACCTACATAACACATTACCAAGTTTGCGTAGACTTGAACTTCTCAAGAAGTTCTTTCAGCTGCGCTTCGATCTCGGCGTTGTAGTTACCAGTTTCATTGATTTGAGTCATTAGCGCTGCGTATTCGCTTTTCGCGAATGCGATAAGGCTTGCTTCAAAATCAAGTACTTTGTTGATTTCGATGTCTTTCAGGTAGCCTTTCTCAACAGCGAATAGAGACAGAGACATGTCAGCAACAGACATTGGTGCGTACTGTTTCTGCTTCATTAGCTCTGTTACGCGCTCACCGTGCTCAAGCTGGGCACGCGTTGCATCGTCAAGGTCAGAAGCGAACTGAGAGAACGCCGCTAGTTCACGGTACTGAGCTAGCGCTAGACGGATACCACCACCTAGTTTCTTAACGATTTTAGTTTGCGCTGCACCACCTACACGAGATACCGAGATACCAGCGTTAACCGCTGGACGGATACCTGCGTTGAACAAGTCAGTTTCTAAGAAGATCTGACCGTCGGTGATTGAGATAACGTTGGTAGGTACGAATGCAGAAACGTCACCACCTTGAGTTTCAATGATTGGCAATGCCGTCAATGAACCTGTTTGACCTTTCACTTCACCGTTGGTGTATTTCTCAACGTAATCAGCGTTAACACGTGATGCACGCTCTAGCAGACGTGAGTGAAGGTAGAATACGTCACCTGGGTAAGCTTCACGGCCCGGCGGACGCTTAAGTAGTAGTGAGATCTGACGGTAAGCAACAGCTTGCTTAGACAGGTCATCATAGACGATTAGTGCGTCTTCACCACGGTCACGGAAGTATTCGCCCATAGTACAACCAGAGAACGGCGCCAGGAATTGTAGTGCAGCAGACTCAGAGGCTGAAGCAACAACAACAATGGTGTTCTCAAGAGCGCCGTGCTCTTCTAGTTTACGTACTACGTTAGCAATGGTAGAGGCTTTTTGACCAACCGCAACGTACACACACTTAACGCCTGTGTCTTTTTGGTTGATGATAGCATCGATAGCCAGTGCTGTTTTACCAGTCTGACGGTCACCGATCACTAGCTCACGCTGACCACGACCAACTGGGATCATAGAGTCGATAGACTTATAACCAGTTTGTACTGGCTCGTCTACTGATTGACGCTCGATTACGCCCGGTGCGATTTTTTCAACTGGCTCAAAACCATCGTTGTCTACCGCGCCTTTACCGTCAATCGGCTCACCTAGTGTGTTTACAACACGACCTAGCAGGCCACGGCCTACTGGTACTTCAAGGATACGACCTGTTGATTTAACTTTTACGCCTTCTTTAAGGTCAGCGTATGGACCCATTACTACCGCACCTACTGAGTCGCGCTCAAGGTTCAATGCGATAGCATAACGGTTGCCAGGAAGCTCGATCATCTCACCCTGCATACAGTCAGCAAGACCGTGGATGCGGATGATACCGTCGGTAACAGATACGATAGTACCTTCGTTACGCGCTTCACTTACAACTTCAAACTGCTCAATGCGTTGCTTGATCAGTGCAGAAATTTCTGTGGAATTAAGTTGCATGCTCTTTTTCCCAATTACGATTGTAGCGTCGTCACAAGACGATCTAACTTGCCGCGAATAGACCCGTCGATAACGGTGTCGCCGGCTTTAATGACCAGACCACTTACGATGGTTTCGTCGATGCTACAATTCAGCTTAACTTTGCGTGCGAAACGTTTTTCAAGTGCCGCGACCAATTTTGCTTGCGCATCTTCGGCAAGCGCTGCTGCTGAAACGACGTTAACGTCAATTTCTTTGTCATAGTCTGCTTTTAATTCAGCAAACAAGTCTGCAACAGCTGGCATGGCGGCTAAACGCTCATTTTCGGCCATCAGCTTGATAAGGTTTTGGCCTTGTTCGTTGAGTTGCTCAGCGCATAGCTTGATGAATACATCAGACTGCTCTGCTTCGGTGGCAATGCCACCTAACAGTGCCTGAACCTGTTCATCGCGGGCCACTTGGCCTGCGAAGAACAGCATTTCATTCCAAGCTTCAACTGTGCCTTTCTCAACGGCAAGTTCAAAAGCCGCTTTAGCGTATGGGCGAGCGATAGTAGTCAATTCAGACATGCTCATACCCTCTACTTAAAGCTCAGCGACAAGTTTTTCAACGATGTCACTGTGTGCGGCTTGATCGATTTCACGCTCTAAAATCTTCTCTGCACCAACCACAGCCAGAGTCGCTACTTGTTGACGTAGCTCTTCTTTCACGCGGTTGCGCTCAGATTCGATCTCAGAGTGTCCCTGAGCAATGATTTTCTCACGCTCTTGCTGACCACGAGTTGTCTCTTCGTCAACAATCAGCGTTGCACGCTTTTTAGCTTGTTCGATGATTTCGCTAGCCTGAGTTTTCGCTTCTTTAAGTTCTTCAGCCGCTTTTTCGCGCGCTAGCTCAAGATCTTTTTCAGCTTTGTCAGAGGCAGCTAATCCATCTTCGATTTTCTTCTGGCGAGCTTCAATCGCACCATTTAGTGGTGGCCATACGAACTTCATACAGAACCATACGAAGACCACAAATGCGATTAATTCACCTATTAGAGTGGCGTTTAAGTTCACGACCGCTCCTCCTTACTTGACAGTTGTTCGTTTCAGGTATTTTGCAATATTAAAGAGCGAACAACATGTACATAGCGATACCTACACCGATCATTGCTACGGCATCGATAAGACCAGCTAGGATGAACATTTTAACCTGTAGTTGAGGCGCAAGCTCAGGCTGACGAGCACATGCTTCTAGGAACTTACCACCCATGTTACCGAAGCCTAGTGCAGTACCGATTGCACCAAAACCGATTAGTAGAGCAACAGCGATAAGTTTAATAGCAACTGCGATTTCCATTTTTATCTCCAAAGTTTCAATAGTAAATTAAAGTTAAAGTTTAAAAAATTCTTTTCTTTCAGCTAATTAGTGGCTTTTTGTGCTAGCCATGCTGAGGTAAACGATCGTCAGCATCATAAATACGAATGCTTGCAGTACGATTACCATGATGTGGAATACAGCCCATACAAAGTGCAGTGGAAGCTGCATCAGGCCGATTGCACCGATCAGGATGAAGATCATCTCACCTGCATACAAGTTACCGAACAAACGCAGTGCCAGCGAGAAAGGCTTAGCAACCAGCGCGATTGTTTCAAGTAGCAAGTTACAAGGGATCAGGATAGCCATCACCAGTTTGTTCTTAGAGCTGAACGGGTGCAGCGTAAGCTCACCAATGAAGCCGCCCAGGCCTTTGATACGAATTGAATACCCGATCATCAGAATAAATACGCCCAGTGCCAGTGCAGCAGTCATATTCACGTCTGTGGTCGGTACAATTTTCATGTAAACATCGTGTGGGTCCATACCAAATGCTTGTTCACCAACAAAGCCGGCGAAAGCAGGTAGGAAGTCAACAGGAACCAAATCCATCAAGTTCATTAAGAACACCCAGACGAAAATCGTCAGGGCCAAAGGCGCGATCAGCTTGCTATTGCCATGGTAAGTGTCTCGCACGTTATCACCAACGAGCTCAACAATCATTTCAATAAAGCACTGGAATTTACCAGGAACGCCTGTGGTGGATTTTTTAGCGGCACTTCGGAAGATCCATAAGAATATAAGACCTAAACCGATGGACCATGCGAGGGTATCTATATGCCATGTCCAGAAACCACTGTCCGCACATGCTTTATTGAAGGCCAGACCGGCATCGGTCGAACACATCTTGGCATTGGTCAAGTGGTGCTGAATATGGCTCGATAGAGTCACTTCTTCTGCAGCCATTGTTTTATCCTAAAAGTTAATGATTAAAAAAAATCAGAACCAACCATTGTGTCAGCATCACCAGCATGTAAGTGCCGAAAAACGGCAGCATGACGACTGAAAAATGCTTAAAAATGAGCGCAAAAAGCACAACAGTTAGCAAAAATTTTAATCCGTTTCCTCGCTTCAGTGAGGAATACACTTGATTTGCCTTGCTGGCACCCATAAATCGGAATGCATAAGCGGCAAATACAAAATTAGGGAGTACCAGCACCGCACCGCCAGCCAACGCCGACAGGCCTGCTTCCACTCCCCAACCAATAAAAACTATTACTGCAGCAATGATAGCTACGAGACCCTGATATAAAACACCTTTTAATGCGGCACGCCGATATGGGCTTGCTAACGAATGAGTCACTTATATTTAACCTTAATGACGCTAAATTTTATCAGGGCTAGAAAACTGGCGAAATTATACTTATTTCTGCTCAATTTGCAACTTGACGAGACGAAATGTAACGCTTTTCGAGCGCCCATTTCGCCTCAGAAGGTAAGATTAGGAGGGTTGTTGAAAATCAGGCTGGATACGCCCTAAAATTCCGTCTAATTCGTCTAAATTTGCATAAGAAATCACCAGCTTACCTTTGCCTTTTTGGTTATAATTTATCTCCACTTTGGCGCCCAGGTTCTCTGCCAGTTGTTGCTCAAGCAGTTTTACGTCCGGATCTTTCTCTTTTGCTGGTTTTTGCTCCACAGGCTCCAGCATCGCACGCACCAGTTTCTCAGTTTCGCGCACCGTTAGCCCTTTAGCGACGGCGGTTCTGGCCGCTTCAGACTGCTGTTCACCGGTCAGTGCCAGCAGACAACGGGCGTGACCCATCTCAATATCACCATGTTCCAACAAGATTTTTACATCATCATTGAGATTATTGAGACGAAGTAAATTGGTCACAGTAGTGCGTGACTTACCAACGGCGTCAGCGACCTGCTGATGGGTCAGTTCAAACTCGTTCAGTAATCTGTCGAGCGCGACTGCTTCTTCCATGGCATTGAGATCTTCACGCTGAATGTTTTCAATCAGGGCAATGGCCACCGCCGCTTCATCGGCAACATCTTTGATGATACAGGGTACCACGTCCAGCTCGGCCAGTTGGGCCGCACGCCAGCGTCGTTCACCGGCAATGATCTCAAACTGATTTTCAGCGATGGGGCGCACCACGATTGGTTGTAATACCCCCTGGGCCCGAATAGAGCTGGCCAGCTCTTCAAGTGCCTGCTCAGACATATCTTTGCGCGGCTGATATTTACCACGCTGCAAATACTCGATGGGCAACCGCTGTAATTCCTGATCGGTCACCTCATGACTTTGCGTTGTCTGTTCGGGTTCAACGGCACGCTCGGTGCCCTGGGTTTGCGTGACTTCAGGCTGAGCTGATTGCAAAGCAGCAGGTTTTGCTGAACTCAACAAGGCATCCAGACCTCGACCCAAACCGCGTTTTTTCACCGACATTGTTTTTTCTTCCTCTTAGGCAACAGCTGCTGCTTGTTTTTCCTGACGGCGGAGCATTTCTCCGGCCAGTGCCAGATACGCTTTGGCACCACTGGAGGCTCTGTCATAGTACATAGCCGGTGCACCAAAACTCGGCGCTTCCGCCAGACGCACATTACGTGGGATCACGGTGCGGTAGACTTTTTCACCAAAATGCTGTTTTAGCTGCTCAGATACATCGTTCGCCAGGCGGTTGCGCGGATCGTACATAGTACGCAGGATCCCTTCGATCTGTAAATTTGGATTCACCAGCTTAGACAGCTGCGTTATGGTATCCATCAGTGCCGTCAGTCCTTCCAGTGCATAGTATTCACACTGCATCGGCACCATCACAGAATCTGCCGCCGCCATCGCATTGACCGTCAACATGTTTAATGAAGGTGGACAATCAATAAAAATAAAGTCGTACTGATCCAGCACCGATTCCAGTGCATTACGCAAACGCACTTCGCGGGCAAACAATTCCATCAGCTTCACTTCGGCCGCCGTGACATCACCGTTGGCAGCAATCAGATGGTACTCGCCGGAGGTTTCTTTGCTGATCACGTCCTGGATCGGGGTCTCTTCGATCAAAAGATCGTAAATGGTTGCCACTTCGCCATATTTGTCAACACCACTGCCCATGGTCGCATTGCCTTGTGGATCCAGGTCAATGAGCAGGACCTTGCGTTTGGTCGCAGCCATGGAAGCTGCCAGGTTGACTGCAGTGGTGGTTTTTCCCACACCGCCTTTTTGGTTTGCAATCGCAATGACTCTAGCCACTATGTCCTCGAATACTAGTCTTTTTTCAGAATGATTAAATGACGTTCACCATCCAGCTCGGGGACCTGTAAACTAATATCACGTTCCAGAGTCACACCGGCGGGCAGGCTATCCAGTTCCTGCTGCGGAAACTGACCTTTTAATGCCAGAAAACGGCTTTCACCGTCGACCAGATGTCCACACCACTGAACCATGTCCTGCAATGACGCAAAGGCACGACTCAGTACACCGTCTAATTTAACACTTGGCTGATATTCTTCAACACGAGACTGAACCGGTGTGACGTTTTCCAGTCCAAGCGCATGTTTTACCTGGGTTAAAAAACGTACACGTTTGCCAAGACTGTCGAGCAGGACAAACTGAGTATCGGGCAGGGCAATGGCCAGTACTATCCCGGGTAACCCCGGTCCGGTGCCTACATCAATGTAGTTTTTGCCACTCAGGTGAGGCGCAACCACCAGTGAATCCATGATGTGTTTGACCATCATTTCTTGTGGATCGCGCACTGAAGTCAGGTTGTAGGCTTTGTTCCATTTGTCGAGCAGCCCGACATAATCGACGAGCTGCTGCTTCTGTTGTTCAGTTAGCGTGATATCCGTGCGGGCTAACAGGGCTGTAAGTTGTTCTAATAACACAGTCTTCCATTTGTTGTTACGCAGACTTGCGTAACAACCCTTGCTTTTTCAGATACACTAATAATAGCGAAATCGCAGCAGGGGTGATACCAGAAATACGAGACGCCTGGCCGATTGTTTGCGGTCTGGCTTCTGTCAATTTAGCCACCACCTCGTTAGAAAGACCGCTGACCTGAGCATAATCGAACTCAGCCGGTAACAGCGTTTCTTCATGGCGTAGCTGTTTGTTGATCTCATCCTGCTGACGTGCAATGTAGCCTGCGTACTTAGTCTGGATCTCAACCTGCTCCAGTGCCTGGATATTGTCCTGCTCACTGGCCAGACCTTCAATTTGCATCAGATCTTTGTAGCTGACTTCCGGACGACGGATCAGATCTTCTAAACTGGCCTCCCGGGTCAATGGCGATTTCAGCAGCTCGTTCACTTGCGCCAGCGCCGGATGATCTTTGTGGATCCAGGTATTACGCAGTCGCTGGGTTTCCTGTTCCATCACTTCCAGCTTATTGTTGTAAGCCGCCCAGCGTTCATCATCCACCAGACCCAGCTCACGACCTTTTTCGGTCAGGCGCAGATCCGCGTTGTCTTCACGCAACAGCAAACGGTATTCAGCACGGCTGGTAAACATACGATAGGGTTCTTTGGTTCCCAGAGTAGCCAGGTCGTCGATCAAGACACCGGTATAGGCCTGATCGCGACGCGGTGTCCAGGCTTGTAGACCTTTTACTTGCAAGGCCGCATTCATACCGGCTATCAAGCCCTGTGCCCCCGCTTCTTCGTAGCCGGTAGTGCCATTTATCTGGCCGGCAAAGAACAGGCCATTGATAAATTTGGTTTCCAGAGATTGTTTCAAATCGCGCGGATCGAAGAAGTCATATTCAATGGCATAGCCAGGACGACAAATGTGCGCATTTTCAAAGCCCTGAATTGAACGCACGATCTCCAGCTGAATATCAAATGGCAGGCTGGTGGAAATGCCGTTCGGATACAACTCATAAGAAGTTAGTCCTTCCGGCTCCACAAAGATCTGATGTTTCTCTTTGTCGGCAAAGCGGACTATTTTATCTTCAATAGACGGGCAGTAACGTGGCCCGATCCCTTCAATCACACCAGCATACATAGGCGAGCGGTGCAGGTTATCGCGGATCACATCATGGGTTTTTTCATTGGTATAGGTGATATAGCAGGGGATCTGTTGCGGATGATCCGACGCTTTACCCATAAATGAGAATACCGGCGTTGGCGTATCACCAGGCTGCGCCTGCATCACTGAAAAGTCTACGGTGCGCGCATCAATGCGGGGTGGTGTACCGGTTTTCAGTCGATCAACGCGGAATGGGAGTTCACGTAAACGCTGTGCCAGGGCAATCGAGGGGGGATCGCCTGCACGACCGCCTTTAAAATTCTCCAGACCAATGTGGATCTGACCGCCCAGGAAAGTACCCACTGTCAGTACCACTGTTTGTGCACTAAAGCGCAATCCCATCTGGGTTACGACACCTTTAACCTGATCCTGTTCAACGATCAGATCATCACACGATTGCTGGAAGATCTTCAGATTGTCCTGGTTTTGCAAGATCTCCTGGATCGCCGCTTTATACAGAGCGCGATCTGCCTGAGCTCGGGTTGCCCGCACAGCAGGGCCTTTAGACGAGTTCAAAGTACGAAACTGGATCCCGCCTTTGTCGATCGCTTTGGCCATTGCGCCACCCAGGGCATCGATCTCTTTAACCAGATGACCTTTTCCGATCCCGCCGATCGCTGGGTTACAGGACATCTGTCCCAGGGTGTCCATATTGTGTGTTAACAATAAGGTATTCATGCCCATACGTGCTGCAGCCAACGCTGCCTCAGTACCAGCATGACCACCACCAACAACGATAACGTCAAAATGTTCGTGATAAATCATTTACGGGATCCTACTTAAAAACAACCAGCAAATTTCGAAAGGGTGCGTATTCTACCCAGAAAAACGCAGAAGTGAAACGTTTAAATTTTAATCAGAGCAAAAGGATCACTTAATAATATATAAGGATCTTTTTAAAGATCTTTTATTAGATCTTACTATTAGATCAGCCCGGATCTGTGAATAACAGTGTATTCCTTATTTGATCCAAAGAGTTAGATCAGATCATATGATGTGAATTAGATCGGATCATCACGATGAAAAGCTTTGATCAAAGTGGCTATTTATTCACAGCCCTAGATCCGATGAAAACTATCCAATGGATAAGTATGCTTAGATCCGCAGTTAGATCAAAGGTTATCCACAATGCGATCTAAGAAAGAGTCATTTTGTGAATAACTTCTGTGTAAAAGATCTCATCACTGATCCGCATATCGGATTAACACGCCTGATCCAGTTGCTGTTTTAGTGCGGGCAACCAGGCGATGGCAGCATCTTCCGGCAGCGCTTCATCTTGTACATCGATCTTTAATACCGGTAAAAGCTGCTGTGCGCCTTTATCTGACAGTAGCTGCGCACAGTTACTGGCGGCCAGATTAAAGGTGTCATAACTTGAGTCGCCAATACCCACTACGGCAAATTGCACATGGCTCAGATCTTCATGATCAGACAGTTGCTCTATAAAAGGCAGCAGGTTATCCGGATAGTCGCCAGCCCCATAAGTGGATGTGACCACCAGCCACAGAGAATGCTGACAGGCGCTCAAGTCCGGTTGTTCATGCAGTTGTGTGTTGAATTCACTGGCATTAAGCTGCTCGGCAAGCTGTTCTGCAACGTACTCTGCGGAGCCCATTTGGCTACCTATGATGATCTCAATATTGCGCATGAGGCGTTAGATCCTGATTACTGACTCTGGGCGTATTCGCGACATCTTAATGACCTTCGCAGAGAAGTAAAGCCTTGATCTAAGTTTGGGATAAAAAAATCTAGCGCAATTAGTAGTCAAAACGCGTGATTTCATAATAAGCGACTATTAATCAATGGCTTAATAAAATATTCCAAATGCTAATCCGGTGTGCTTGTTGTGGATAAACCGCGAATATCCTGATGCTTTTTAGGGTTATCAGGCCTTACAGAAATGGCTGTAAAGGGTCATAATCAGGACGATTTTTAGCTTGTGGATAGATTCTGGTGCATAAGACGATCTGATCGTCTTTCCATGATAAAAAAGAGGATCTATAAAGTTTGATCTATATAATGAAATAATCTAAAAAATGGCGATCTTTTTCACATAGCTGACAGGATTGGGTGCGTGGCATAGCTGTTTATGCTGTACGGCCACCTTCAGATGATGATGTGATGTGAGTAAGTTTGCTCGCCAGAGCACGGATTGTCACACCAATGTTCCTTTATGAAATACATATGTTGACAGATATGTGCAGTTTTTCATCAATTTCTCACAGTTTGCAGTGTGATCTGAGCATAACCTAGGCGCAGTTTTCAAAGGAGCAAACGGATGAAATCACTCAACTTGGGCGCTGCGCTGATCTGTATTGGTGTGCTGAGCGCATGTGTTAGCCGCAATGAACGACCGACTATTACAATTGAACAACCTGAATTGACGGCCATTGCGATGACTCAGGTGACACTGGCAGCCAGGGTCACAGATAAGGATGATAACCTGAAATCAATCGCGTGGCGTCAGGTCTCCGGGCCGGATGATGCTGTGCTGCATGTCTCGGGCAATCAGGCACAAAGTATCGATGTCCACCTTCCCACTGCCGCTGGCGACTATACCTTTGAGATCACTGCCACGGATGATCTTGATGTCTCGCAGAGTAAACGTTTCACTGTGGTCGCAAAGTCGCTGCAAGAAACCGTCTTTGTGCAACTTGATGATTTGTTATTGCAGATTTACGAAGCGGATAAAGCCTTGATCCCAGGCATCCAGGCCCTCATAGATTTCAATCAGGATGGAGTCGTCTGGCGAGGCGCTGCTGGCTATCGGGATGCGCAGCAGACTCAGGTATTAGAGACGGATACACCGTTTCGCATTGCCAGTATTTCTAAGTTACTAAGCGCGGCAGTGACCTTTTCCATGATTGACGAAGGGCAATTCACGCTGGATACGCCGATCACTGCGTTGATCTCGCCAGAGGATATGCCACCGGGTTATAGCATCGAGGATTTGCATGTTGCTGAGGGCGTTAAACGCGGGGGATCACTTACAATCCGGCAACTATTAGATCAAAGTACCGGGATCCGCGATTTTATTTCCTATTTGCATGACCCGTTAGCGCCTGACACGCGTTCATTTATTGCGGCACTGCAAGGCGGTGAAGACGATATTCCAGCGCTTTGGCACTCGGATCTGCTCATTGCCGATCTGCTTGGTCGTGGATTAACACAAAACTTGGAGACTATGCCGGGAGAAAAACACCTGTATGGCAATAGCAATACCGACTTACTCGCCTGGGCACTGGAAAAACACACCAAAAAGCGCTTTGAGCAGTTGTTATATGAGCGTGTGTTGCAGCCGCTCGGTATGGACAACACTTATATGGACAGGCATGAACCGATGCGTGGAGCTGAGCAGATAGCGCATCACTACTTTTATATTCCTGAGCATGAGGAGATCCCCCCTGAATTGAGCGGCAATCACAATGTGGTTGCACGGCAGGTGAATACCTCTTTTGCCTGGGCTGGCGGCGGGATGGTCTCCACACTGGATGATCTTAATGTGTTCATGACGGCTCTTCATCAGGGGCAGTTGGTTGAAGATCCTCAGTTACAAATGGAAATTGCCGAGCATTGGCTGAGCGAAGTGCCTGAAGAGGGGGTTCAGGAGCATTATGGTCTGGCGCAGGAGCGGTTTGATTTTGAGGGTTATTCCACAACCGGACATTCCGGGTTCTGGGGCACTAACGCAACATTTGTTGAGCCTCTGGCGATCCGCATGGTTACAGCCAGTCATCAGGTGTCTACGGATAGTTTTTATGAATTCGAGCAAGCTGCCATTGCGTTATTTCACGAACTGGGCTTAAAAGGGGTGGCGCCGCTCACTAAAGAGACTCAGTGACGGAAGAGTGAGACGCACCTGAGCGGTGCGTCTCAGTACTGTATTACTTGCCGATACAGAAAGAGCTGAAGATCTTACCCAGCAGGTCATCGGAGGTAAATTCACCCGTGATTTCATTCAGGTATTGTTGCGTGAGTCGCAGTTCTTCAGCCAGGATCTCGCCGGCAATGTGCATTTCCAGCTGAGTCTGGCCAATCTCCAGATGCTCTGCGGCACGCTCCAGTGCGTCGAGGTGACGGCGACGCGCCATAAAGCCACCTTCTGTTGCGCCGGTAAAGCCGATACAGGCCTTAAGGTGTTCACGCAACAGATCAATCCCAGTGCTGTCTTTGGCACTGAGGCGGATCAGGGCATGACCATGATCGTGACTGGTACCGGTCTGTTCACCACTGAGGTCAACTTTATTGCGGATCACTGTGATGTCCATGCCCGCAGGCAGTTGCTCAATGAACTCCGGCCAGATCCGGGCTGGATCGGTTTCATTGGTTTCGGTGCCGTCAACCATAAATAGCACGTGATCGGCGGCGCGGATCTCATCCCAGGCACGCTCAATTCCGATTTGTTCCACTTTGTCCGGACTGTCGCGCAGGCCGGCGGTGTCAATGATGTGCAGCGGCATGCCATCAATATGGATATGTTCTCTTAGTACGTCCCGGGTGGTACCAGCGATATCGGTGACAATAGCAGCTTCACGGCCTGCCAGCGCATTAAGCAATGAGGATTTGCCTGCATTCGGGCGACCCGCGATCACCACTTTCATGCCTTCACGCATGATGCTGCCTTGTTTAGCTTGCTGACGCACCACGCCCAGCTGCTCTATGATGGCGCTCAAGTCGCCGGCCACTTTACCATCGGAAAGAAAGTCGATTTCTTCATCTGGAAAGTCGATTGCTGCCTCAACATACATGCGTAAATGGATCACTTGTTCCACCAGCGCATTGATATGTTTGGAAAAATCACCTTGCAGTGAGTGCAGGGCACTTTTCGCTGCTTGCTCGCTGGTTGCATTGATTAGATCGGCAATGGCTTCGGCCTGAGTCAGATCCAGCTTATCATTCATAAACGCGCGTTCAGAGAATTCACCGGGTTTGGCGAGTCGCACGCCGTCGACCTGGCTGATCTCTTTAAGCAGCATGTCCAGCACCACCGGACCACCATGGCCCTGAAGCTCAAGCACATCTTCGCCGGTAAAGGAGTTCGGGCCTTTAAAGAACAGCGCAATGCCCTGATCCAACTGCTCTCCCTGAAGCGTCTGGAATGGCAGGTATTCCGCATAGCGGGTTTTTGGGCATTTTCCGAGTATTTTGTGTGCGACCTGCTCAGCCAGAGTCCCTGAAATTCGAATTATGCCGACGCCGCCCCGGCCCGGTGCGGTTGCCTGTGCTGCGATGGTGTCTTGTGCGATCATTGTGACCCTTGAAAGCAAACTCTAATTAGCGCTAAGTGTACAGCAAACGCGCGCAGTGAGGTATAGTAGAGGCGGTTCAGACATAAGGATATCTACTGTGGTTGTATTCGCTCAGTTTACTTTTGATACCGACAGACTGGTATTAAACAAAGATCAACAAGTCGTGCCGCTGCGTCCTAAAGTCGGCCAGTTATTGCATTTTTTATTGGCCCGGCCTCACCAGGTAGTCACGCGCGAAGCTTTACTGGATGCATTGTGGCAGCACGGTGAGTTTCGTGATACCGCGTTGACTCAGAGTATGGCTGAGCTGCGCCAGGCGTTGGGTGATGACGCGCAGCAACCCAAGTTCATCCGCACCATACCCCAACAAGGCTATCAATGGGTTTGTCCACTCGTACAACCGCAACGCAACAGACACAGAGCATTATTCCTCGCACTACTGAGTGCCATTATTCTGGCGGGGGGGGTTGTATTTGGTCATATCAGTCAGCCAGTTTCGAAGCCTGTCACAGAGCAGGTGATACTCCCTGCTTTGACTATTTTGCCACTAACTAACGATACCGGTGTGGCTGCCAATGCCTGGTGGGGTTATGCATTGAATTCGGCGTTGACGACGCGCTTGCAATCCGATTACCAGCTGATCCCAGCTGCTCAGTTGATCAAAGGGCAGAACAGCAAACAGATTGAGCTCATCTTATCCCGCCAGCAACAACGCTATGTGCTGACAGTCAGTACGGCGCAGCAGCAGCGAAAAATTGTGGTTGAGCAGCTCGATATGGGATTTGAAGAAGTGGCCGAGCAGGTCATTGCGGCACTGATGCTCTTGCCCGACGGGCAGAGTAGTGCAGTGATGCAGTCAGATCTGATTGCATCACAGGACTACTATCGAGGATTACAGGCACTGGATGAGCAGGGGAATAAGCTGGCGAGAGCTTATTTTGAGGCGGCGCTGATCCAGCATCCACAGCATTTGGCTGCCCAACTCGAACTGGCACGTATTGCCTGGCAGCAGGGGGAGTTAGGTCAGGCCCGAAGGTTTTTTGCTGACATGGATCTCACTGCTGCAGAGCCTGCGATACAGGTACGTTACCATTTATATCTGGCAGAGTTTAACAAGGCGCTGGGCCATTATGAGCAGGCACAGCTAGCGGTGCAGCAGGGCCTTAACCTGGCGCAACGTCATCAGCTACTGGAGCAGCTGGCAACGGCGTATCAATTACAGGCCGATCTGTCCTGGCTTTCCCAGCAGTGGGAAGCATACAGCAAGGCGCTGAATTCGGCTGATGTGCTGATCGGCAGTCATACTCTGGGTTACCGGGATGCGCAGCGTGCTTTTTATCTGGCTAACCCGCCCGCCGCCGGGCCCGAAGCAAAGCGCCTGCTAGATCTCTCGCGCAGTCAGCAAGTGCTGCAACGCACGGTGAGAATTTACCGGCAATCGCCTCAGCGCAATTTACTGGCACGGACCTTATTTGCCTATGGACAGAACTATCTGGTGCCGGTGACTGAGAGTGAACCAAGTCTGCTGGAGGCGCTGGAGATTGCATCAGATCTGGGTGATGATTATTTAAGAAAGCAAATACTTACTTACCTAGGGTTTTACTATATTCAGCTTCATCAGGGAGAAAAGGCACTGGCTTACCTGGTACAGGCTGACCCAGACCCCCAGTTTGTTCCTCAGTATGAGCTACACTGGCTGTTACGTGGCATGGCCATTATGGATGGTGCACTTAATCGTGATGGTGCGCCGGGGTTAACCACAGCCATAAAGACTTTTGAAGAGTTGCTGGGCTGGGAAAAGGTATCCACAATCACCGCGGCACACGCAAATTTGATGCTGGGATGGAGTTTGATCAAACAAGGTGAATTGGCACGGGCTGAAGAGTATGTGATGCGTGCACAGGGGGTATACCAGCAACTGGGCCTGGTCGATACCCTGAGCTATGCCCGCTACACTCGCATGTATATTCACCTGCAGCGTGGCGAGGCCCGGCGGGCACTGGCACTACTGCCCGTCCCCGAGCAAGCCAGTCATCTGGAATTACTGTATGGTGCGGCAGCGGCCTGGCTGGTTCAGGATCATGTGCTGTCAGAGCAGTTGAGTGAGCAACTCGCTATCCGCCCTAACAGCGAAGCTTTGCTTAACCAGTTGACCGGGATCAGGGCGGCGCCTAAGCCGTCATTTGATCTGGCCAGTGTTATGCTTGACAAACCTTACAGCGTATATTGTCAGAGCAGCTGGGCGCTATAATGGAAAAGGAGGTACCTGATTTGCCCGGTAGATCACTTTGCCCTGGCTGTCTTGCACTAACCAGTATGGCAACTCAGTCACTTCAAAGCGACTAAATAGCTGGTTGTGGCTATCAAAGACGACTTCATGATTGACTTTAAAGCGCTCTTGATAGGCTTTGGCCTGAGCTTGATCGACATAAAAAGGTTTGATCACGGTTACCACCGGATGGTCGATCGTTGCAGCCAGGCGATTATTTTGCGTGATGCGTTGTGTACAGTCTGGTATGTGCTGAAATGGACACAAGCTGTCACTAAAAAATAGTACCCGCAAGCCAGTCTCGGGTCTGGCAGGGTCAAACTGCTGTCCGGACAAGGTATGAAGTGCTTTACCTTCCGTAGAGGTGGCAACGTGTGCATCTGCTGGCATAGTGCCCAACACTTCTCGCTGCTGTACTTTTCCGTCCTCGACCACCAGTCGGTAGGGGGTTTGTCTTACACCATAGCGGATCGCCAGCTGGTTGAGCTTATCTATTTTCAGGCCATTATAGGCCGGAAACTGTGCAATAAACTGATCTACACTGGGTTTATCTATGTTGATGTCCGGGTGAATAAACTGGCGTTCGATTTTGGGATGCGGCTTGGGCAGGGCGGTTAGCTGCGCGTATTCATCCCAGATGTTGATAAAAATATATTCGGTCGGTGCGGCCGTTGCACACAGACTGAGCATCAATATGGCGAGGTTGAGCAATAGGGTGATCGGGTTTAGCAATTTCATGGCTGTGTTCCTTGTTGTTGTGGAGCCAGGTGTTGTTTGAGCTCATCGGTCATCAACGCACTACGGTAGATCTCTGTACCATTGGCATCGAGCAGAATATGCTGAGGTGTGCCGGTTACCTGGTACTGGCGAGTAATCGCGCCGGTGCTATCAAATACAGTGGGAAACTGATAGCCATATCGGTTTAAATAGGTTTTCACCCCCTCGACGGTCTGGTTAAAGCCCACATTCACGGTGATAACCTGGTAACGACCCTGGCTATTTTCATACGTTTGCTGAAGCAATGGCATTTCTTCGACACAGTAAGCGCACCAGGTAGCCCAGAATTTTAGATACGTCACTTTATTGGTGCTGGATACGGCCTGGCCCTCCACTGTTGCTGCCTGTAAAGGGGGGTAGGATTTAGCCGTGGCCGTTGCTGACAGCGCCAGCAATATTGCACCAGTGATGAATTTATTCATAATGTAGTCCTTGCGTTATAGCCAGCTTTTACCGGCCTGAATGAGAAAATATTGCGCCATAATAAGCAGTAACAGTGCGCTGACAGTGGATATGTGGTTGAGCCATGAGCCTGCACGGGGCAATCGATTTAGTAATTGGCTGCTCAGACCGGCCACTAGCAGCAAGGTGCTCATGCCCACTGCAAAACTGAATAGTAAAAGGGCACCGAAAACAAGATGCTGGCTGGAGGCCACAAACAGTAATAAGCCACCGAGTACCGGTGAAGTGCACGGTGCTGCGACCAGTGCACTGGCCATGCCCATCCAAAGAGGGCTCAGTGTGGCCTGAAAGCTGAGCCCTGGCAGGCGCGGAAAAGCGAGCCAGCCCTTGTTCACCAGAGCCAGATAAATAAGCAGGTTGGCAAAAGCAACCTGTATCCAGGGGTTAGATGCAACCACGCCAAACAAGCTACCACTCCAGGCCGCAATGCCACCCAGCAGAGCATAGATTGCGGCAAAACCAAGACAGTACTGAAGTGGTGCCAGCTGAGCGCGGTACTTGGTCATGGTTGCCAGCGTAATGGGTAGCAACGGATAAACGCAGGGCGTAAAGCTGGTGAGTACACCGCTTAATAATGCCAGAGGAAGTAGCCACCAGCTGAGATGCGGTGTGCTTAATGCGTCTAACAGGGGGACTTCAAACATACTGTTTCGCTGACTTGTTAAGATGGCAAGTAGCGTGCAATATGGGCCTAAGTTTTCCTATCAAAGTGGCCTAAAACCGATCTCAAATTATATCAAAATATTGATTTAAATAATTAAATTTAATGAGACTGTGAGACTGTGAGACTGTGAGACTGTGAGACTGTGAGACTGTGAGACTGTGAGACTGTGAGACTGTGAGACTGTGAGACTGTGAGACTGTGAGACTGTGAGACTGTGAGACTGTGAGACTGTGAGACCGATATGCCGTTTGGTGTTATCACGAGCATAAAAAAACGGCCCGCGATGGACCGTTTCTTGTTTATCTATATCCGGTATTACCCGCGGACCTTCATGCCCTTTTTCTCCATACCACGATAGATGTAAAGCATCTGGGCAATTGAGATCAGGTTAGAGACCAGCCAGTACAGCACCAGACCAGACGGGAACCAGATAAAGAACACAGAGAAGATAACCGGCATCCAGGTCATCATCTTTTGTTGCATTGGATCAGTCACTGTCATAGGTTGCAGCTTCTGAGTTAGAAACATACTGGCACCAAACAGAACAGGCAGTACATAGTAAGGGTCTTTTGAAGACAAGTCTGTCAGCCACAGTATAAACTCGGCATGGCGTAGCTCAGTTGATTCCAGGAATACATAGAACAGCGCCAGGAAGATAGGCATTTGCAGTAACAGCGGGAAGCAGCCACCCATAGGGTTTACTTTTTCTTTACGGTACATCTCCATCGTAGCTTGGCCAAACTTCTGGCGGTCATCACCATAGCGCTCTTTCAGTGCCTGCATTTTTGGCTGCAGCATACGCATTTTTGCCATAGAGGTGTATTGCGCTTTGGTCAGTGGGTAAAGCAACGTCTTGACGATTAGGGTAATCGCAATGATAGCCAGACCCCAGTTACCGATAATGCTATACAAGAACTTCAGCAGGTTTAGCAGCGGCTGTGAGATAAACCATAGCCAACCATAGTCGACCGTGAGGTCCAGATCGCTATGTATTGCTTCTAATGCATCCATATCTTTTGGACCCATGTAGTAGGTCGCGGTCAGCTGTGCCGTACCGTTCCCCTGAATATTGGTTGCTTCGCCTTTCGCTCCTATGATGCTGTTGTTATTACGCAGCGAGCTGTAAATGGTGTTGTTTGTTTCCTGACCTGGTACCCAGGCACTGACAAAGTAATGCTGGATAAAGGCGATGTAACCACCCTGGGTGTTCTTGTTCAGGTTGGCATCAGCCATATCCGAAAACGAGTATTTCTCGTAAGGTTCGTCGCTGGTGCCATAAGCTGCGCCCAGATAAGTCTGGTCAACCATGCTGCCTTTTTCTTGTACTGTGCGCTTGATTTGAGTGTACAGCTGCACCTGAACTGGATCCGCAGTTGGGTTGGTCACATCGTATTGTAGTGCCACATCATACTGACCCGGTTTGAATACGAAGGTTTTACTGAACTGTACCCCTTTGCTGTCGACATAGGTCAGCGGTACGCGCAGCTCATCACCGTTCAGCGTGTAACTGGTCTGAGCGCTTTGATAGACCGGACGACCCTGGCTTGAAGCATCCGGGCCATTCAGGCCAATCAAACCACTTTGAGCGAAGTACTGTTTACCTTCAAACTCACCCAATAACAGGTAAGGCTGGTCGCTGCCATGGGTTTCGGCGTGTTGTAGTAATTTCGCCTCAACAATGTCACCCCCACGGGTGTCGATTTTCACTGCCAGTACATCGGTGGTTACCGAAATGACTGAGCGAGTAGCCACAGTGGCCTGCATTGGCACATCAGCCTGACTGGAAGCCGGTACGTCGGCCTGGTCATTGTTTGCGGGGCCGGCCACTTGTTGTGTGACGGCACTGGTATCAGCATTGGCTGCGGTTTGTTCCTTTGACCACTCAGTGAAGAGTAAAAAGGTAACCAGCAGCAAGCCGATAAATAAAAACGTGCGTTGCGATTCCATAACAGCTCTTATTTCTCGTGTTGTTTATCTTGCGTTGATTTAGCAGGCACGGGATCAGACCCGCCTGCACTTAAAGGGTGACATTTTAATATGCGTTTAAGCGCTAACCAACTCCCTTTTGCAATTCCATGTAAATTAATTGCCTGAATTGCGTAATGAGAGCAGGTGGGTGTAAAGCGACAGTGTGGTCCCAACAGCGGACTGATAAATTGCTGATAAATACGGATCACACCTAATAGCAGTGTTTTGATCAGCCTCTGGCATACCTTAAATGGCCACCGGATCCACGTTCTACATTGCTGCCTCAGGCGCGATGATAGTGTGGAAGGGGAGTGATTCATGATGATGCCGTCAGAACTGATAACCAATTCCCAAAAAACTGCGGAAAATTGGCGATTAAAAGGTGAGCTAACTTTACCTTATCGGGGTCAAAATAGCCATTGAGCACCATGCGATTTTAGCGAAATCACAATAAGTTGAACTCGATTAATCGTTGAGTCACTGCCGCGTATGATGGAACTGAATAAATTGTAGCGAGCATGGCCGATGCGGGACGGGATAAGTCGCGACACTTGCTTTTATTTATCGTTCTGTTTAGTCGGTTTGGGATTTCGTTGCTTAGACGCTGGGCGCTTTTTACCCTGGCGTTTATGTGGTGGTGGCTTAGGAGCACCTGGTTTACAGCGCTCATTCACTTTACGCCATAATTTTGCCAGTTGTTTGCTGAGCTCTTCATTGGTTTGCTCGTCTACGCCGGTTTTGACCATCAGTACAATATCAATATTGTCCAGTTTATGACGGTTTAGGCGAAAGCTTTCACGGGCAAGACGTTTAATGCGATTGCGTTGGCAGGCTTTTTTACAGCGTTTTTTAGCCACGGTCAGTCCCAGACGTGGATGTCCAACATCATTGGGTTTAGCTAAGAGTGTAAAATAAGGCGTTGCTGCGCGAGCGGGTTCGTTAAATACTCGGGAGTAATGCGAGGGAGTTAACAGACGTAACTCCCTGCTGAAGCTAAAGTCTTCCACTTATATATTAAGCAGAAAGTACTTTACGGCCTCTAGCACGACGACGCGCTAGTACTTTACGGCCATTCTTCGTTGCCATACGTGCACGGAAACCGTGAGTACGCTTGCGTTTTAGAACGCTAGGTTGAAAAGTTCTTTTCATAACTAATCCATCCGATCGGTTAAAGTTTAAAACATCCTATGCAGGTCGCGATCCTGGCACAGGTGCCATTGCGAGCGCGAGATATTAATGCCGCGGCGTAGGAAAGTCAATCATAATCGCGCCATCAAGCATAGATTTTAGCCAGAAATAACAAAAAACGGTCATTGTGGCTGTTATCCCTTGAGGTAAACGCATTGCATTATACCTTTATAGTGACAATAGTGGGATCAAAATCCGTGAATTTACGATCCAGATTGTGCGATGAGATCGGATCCGATCTGTGTATGTGAATGTGATCAACTCAGATCAGGCTAAATGAGGGTTTTCCACATGGCCTGGGTGAAAAGTGGCAACATCCTCTGGAAAACTTAAAATGATCGTGTTTTTTAGATGAGATCCTGGCGTATTTTTGCTAAGATCAGTAAACAAGGTGAAAAATAAAATATCAACAAAAACAAGTGGATACATTTGTTTCTAGGAAAGATCCTGAATTTTAAAAAAGTCAATATTGATGTTGTGGATAAGATCCCCTCATAATACCCGGCTTCCACCTATGTATTTATGATAATAAACAAGCATTTCCGTCGATCCTTTGGATTAGCTGTGTATAACCTTGTTGGTAATTCTGGCGATATCCTGAGTTTTTATGTACGGGAATATTAACTATTTCGGAGTGCGACGTGTATCTGTCGGTTTGGCAAAGTTGTTTATATGTTTTGCAGGATGAGCTGCCTTCACAGCAGTTCAATATGTGGGTGCGACCACTACAAGCAGAAAGTACCGAAGATACCTTGACCATCTATGCGCCAAATCGATTTGTTTTGGACTGGGTGAGAGAAAAGTATTTAAACCGCATCAGCGAGCTGCTGACGGAGATATGCGGTGATGAAGCGCCAGAACTGCGGTTTGATGTAGGCAGTAAACCCATTGGTGCAATCAATAATGCTCCCGCTTCTGGTGAGAGTGGCCAAAGCGCCCAGGCCGGAAGCGTTGCCAAGCCGGCTGCATCACCGGCGGGTGCCCCAAGTACGGCTAAAGTTGAACCAGCCCCTAAATCCGGGGTGAAATCCAACATCAAAGAAAACTATACCTTTGATAACTTTGTTGAGGGTAAGTCTAACCAGTTAGCCAAGGCGGCTGCGACCCAGGTTGCTGATAATCCGGGGTCGGCGTTTAACCCTGTCTTTATATATGGTGGCACCGGGCTGGGTAAAACTCACCTGTTGCATGCCGTTGGTAACGGCATCATAGATAAAAAGCCGGACGCAAAAATTGTTTATATGCATTCCGAGCGGTTTGTTCAGGACATGGTTAAGGCATTACAAAATAACGCCATTGAAGAATTTAAGCGTTACTATCGCAGTGTCGATGCCTTGATGATCGATGACATTCAGTTTTTTGCCAACAAAGAGCGATCCCAGGAAGAGTTTTTTCACACCTTTAATGCTTTATTAGAGGGGAATCAGCAGATCATTCTGACATCGGACAGATATCCAAAAGAAATTGAAGGGGTTGAAGATCGACTTAAGTCTCGTTTTGGCTGGGGCCTGACGATTGCCATTGAGCCGCCTGAACTGGAAACCCGTGTTGCGATTCTGATGAAAAAGGCACAGCAGAGTAATATTAACTTGCCGCATGAAGTGGCCTTTTTCATTGCTAAAAAACTGCGCTCCAATGTGCGTGAGCTGGAAGGGGCATTAAACCGGGTGATCGCCAATGCCAATTTTACAGGACGTCCGATATCTATCGAGTTCGTAAAAGAAGCACTGCGCGACCTGCTGGCATTGCAGGATAAGTTAGTTACCATCGACAATATTCAGCGCACCGTGGCTGAATACTACCGTATTCGTGTTTCAGATTTACTATCAAAACGCCGTAGCCGTTCGGTAGCCCGTCCAAGACAGGTTGCAATGGCGTTGTCCAAAGAGCTGACTAACCACAGCTTACCTGAGATTGGTGATGCTTTTGGCGGGCGTGACCACACTACCGTGTTGCATGCATGCCGTAAAGTCAAAGCGCTGCGTGATGAAAGTCATGAAGTAAAAGAAGATTATCAAAACCTGATCCGAACATTGTCGTCTTAAGGGCCTAGTATGCAAATTACGATTTCAAGAGAACAGTTTTTAAAACCCTTGATGCAGGTCTCGGGTGCCATTGAACGAAAACACACACTGCCTATTTTGTCCAATGTATTGGTCGAAGTGAAAAATGGTGTGCTATCGATGACGGGTACCGACTTAGAGATTGAGTTGGTTGCGAATGTGACACTGGAAGAACAAGTTGCAGACGCCAGTATTACGCTACCAGCAAAAAAATTACTCGATATATGTAAAAGTCTTCCGGATGGTTCTTTGCTGCAATTGAGCAGTCAGGAACATCAGTTATTACTGACGAGCGGGCAAAGCCGCTTTTCTTTGACCACCCTGGCAGCAGAAGATTTTCCGAATCTTGAGCAATGGGATGGCGAAGTCGAGTTTCAGATCACCCGACTTGAGTTACGCCAGCTGTTGGAAGCCACCCACTTTTCGATGGCCAACCAGGATGTCCGGTATTACCTGAACGGGATGTCTTTTGAGGTTGATAACAGCGAAATTAAAACGGTTGCGACCGATGGACACCGTCTCGCGATAGCGCAGCACCAGTTAGCGGCATCGTTGAACACGCAACGTCAGCTGATCATCCCACGCAAGGGCGTGCAAGAAATCATGCGCTTGTTGCCAGCAGACGATGAGCCGTTGACCATTCAGTTTGGTAGTAATCACATCCGTATTCTGGACCCTGAGTTCACATTGACCAGTAAGCTGGTGGACGGACGTTTCCCTGATTACCGACGGGTGTTGCCTCGTGGTGGCGATAAGCTGGTGACTGCGAATCGCGAATGGCTACGCAGTGCATTTCAGCGAGTGTCTATTCTGTCGAATGAAAAGTTTCGTGGTGTGCGCCTTAACTTGTCGAATGGCATGTTGAAGATCAGTGCGAACAATCCGGAGCAGGAACAAGCGGAAGAAACCGTTGAAGTTGAGTACCAGGGCGATGACCTGGAAATCGGGTTTAACGTGTCTTATTTACTGGATGTATTAAACACCCTGAAAACCGAAGACGTGCAATTTACATTGGCAGACACCAACAGCAGTGCCCTGATTGAAGGGGCGAGCGACGATTCTGCGATGTACGTTGTTATGCCGATGCGCCTGTAGTTTTAGGTGTGTGCTCTTAAATGAGTTTAAATCAAATTAGCCTCAATAACTTTCGCAATATTGAGGCTCTTTCTTTTTCACCAAGCGATCAGATCAATATCATTCTCGGTGAAAATGGCAGCGGAAAAACCAGCCTGCTCGAAGCCATCTATTTCCTGTCTAACGGGCGCTCATTCCGAACCAACAAACATAAGCTCATGATCCGTCATGAGCAGACCAAGTGCGTTGTGCATGGTAAAAAGCAACTGCACAGTTTGTCGATCCCCATCGGCATCAGCAAAGATTTGCAAGGTGAGACTCAGCTCAGGATCCAGGGTCAGTCTAGTCGTAAAATTGCCGAACTTGCACAAATCCTGCCGACGCAAGTGATCACACCAGAGAGTTATGAGTTGTTTTTTGGCGGGCCAAAAGAGCGAAGAAAGTTTCTCGATTTGGGTGTGTTCCACGTGGAACATCAGTTTTATAGTGTCTGGAAAGACTTCAATAAAGTACTCAAACAGCGCAACGCATTGCTCAAGAGTAAGCCCGTTCAGTACCAGCTTCAGATACGCACCTGGGACCGAGAATTTGTCCGCCTAGCGGAACAAATAAATATGTTCAGAAAGGCGTATATAAGTAGGTTTGAGCGGCATTTTTTTGATAAGATAGGGGTCATAAGCCCCATCTTTAAAGGCCTTGAAATGCGCTATGACGCAGGCTGGAAAGGGGACTTGGCCGAGGTGCTAAATGCCCAGCTAGAGCGGGATAGCAAGCTTGGCTATACAACTAAGGGACCGCATAAAGCCGACTTTAATTTTTATGCAAATGGTCACGGCGTTGAAAATATACTGTCTCGGGGTCAGTTAAAGTTAACCCTCTATGCGTTAAAAATCGCACAGAATAATTTGATTGAGGCCGAGACCGAGAAGCAATCCATATTGCTGATCGATGATTTACCTTCGGAGTTAAGCCAGGATACGATGCTCAGCATCGCGCACTTACTTGCAGAATGTCAGTCACAGCTGTTTATTACTGCAATAAACTCCGAAAGTATCCAGGCCATTGTGGAACCCATGAAACGAAATGTTGAGATGTTCCACGTGGAACATGGCCGCTTAATAACAAAATAATTGGAATACACCATGTCTGATAATTACGATTCATCGAGTATTAAAGTACTGAAGGGATTGGATGCGGTAAGGAAGCGTCCGGGAATGTATATCGGGGACACTGATGATGGTACTGGACTACATCACATGGTCTTCGAAGTCGTTGATAACTCAATCGACGAAGCGTTAGCAGGGCACTGTGACGATATCTTCGTTACCATCCATACCGATGGTTCTGTGTCAGTACGCGATAATGGCCGTGGTATCCCAACGGAACTGCACCCGGAAGAAGGGGTCTCTGCGGCAGAAGTCATCATGACCGTGCTACACGCCGGCGGTAAATTCGATGACAACTCATATAAAGTATCAGGTGGCCTACACGGCGTAGGTGTTTCTGTTGTAAATGCACTTTCAGAAAAACTACAACTAACAATTCGCCGTGATGGCAAAGTGCATCAGCAGAAATACACTATGGGTGTACCAGATGCGCCACTGGGTGTTATTGGTGAAGCTGAAAGCACGGGCACAGAATTACGATTCTGGCCAAGCGCCGAGACTTTCTCAGATACCAACTTCCACTACGATATTCTTGCAAAACGCCTTCGCGAGCTGTCTTTCCTGAACTCTGGCGTGAGCATTATCCTGAGCGATGAGCGTGAAGAGAACAAGCAAGACCACTTTAAATATGAAGGGGGCATTCAGGCTTTCGTTGAATACCTGAACCGTAAAAAAACGCCTGTTCATCAAAATGTATTCAACTTCACTTCAGAGCGAGAAGACGGCATTAGCGTTGAAGTTTCTATGCAGTGGAATGATGGCTTCCAGGAAAATATTTACTGTTTTACCAACAACATTCCTCAGCGCGATGGCGGTACACACTTAGCGGGTTTCCGTAGTGCCCTGACGCGCACGCTAAACAACTACATGGAAAAAGAAGGCTTTAACAAGAAAGCTAAAACAGCAAGCAACGCCACAGGTGATGATGCGCGTGAAGGCTTGACGGCTGTAGTGAGTGTTAAAGTGCCTGATCCTAAGTTCTCTTCACAGACCAAAGACAAGCTTGTTTCAAGTGAGGTGAAGGGTGCCGTTGAACAAGCAATGGCTGAAAAACTAACAGAGTATCTACTAGAAAACCCTGGTGATGCTAAAACAGTTGTAAGCAAGATCATTGATGCGGCACGTGCCCGTGAAGCGGCGCGTAAAGCCCGTGAAATGACACGTCGTAAAGGCGCTATGGACCTAGCTGGTCTGCCTGGCAAACTTGCTGACTGTCAGGAACGTGACCCGGCTGAATCTGAACTCTACATTGTGGAGGGTGACTCAGCGGGCGGATCGGCCAAACAGGGCCGTAACCGGAAAAATCAGGCCATTTTGCCGCTGAAAGGTAAAATCCTGAACGTTGAAAAGGCGCGTTTTGATAAGATGCTGTCTTCGCAGGAAGTTGCCACGCTAATCACGGCACTGGGTTGTGGTATTGGCCGTGACGAATACGATCCGGAAAAACTGCGTTATCACCGTATTATTATCATGACCGATGCGGACGTCGACGGCTCGCACATTCGTACGCTGCTGTTGACCTTCTTCTATCGTCAAATGCCTGAGATCATTGAGCGTGGTTATGTCTACATTGCACAGCCGCCACTGTATAAAGTGAAAAAAGGTAAGCAAGAACGCTACATTAAAGATGACCATGCACTGACAGATTACTTAACCACTCTGGCACTGGATGGCGCAAGCATCTATGCAAGCGAAGGCGCAGAAGCCATTTCAGGTAACCGCTTGGAAAACATGGTGCATGATTATCAGAAAACGCTGAATGTTATCGACCGCCTGACGCGTAAATATCCGCGCGCGATGATGTCTCGTCTCTTATATCAGAATGAGCTGAGTGAAGCAGATCTGAGTGATGAAACTAAGGTGACGCAGTGGATACAAACGTTTGTTGCTGACTTGGACAAGTATGACGAAGATGCCACTATCTACAGTGCCGAAGTCAGCTTCGATGACGAGCGTCACATGTATTACCCGGTGGTCAACATTCGCCAGCACGGTGTAGATAAGGCCTATACGCTGAACTATGACTTTATCACTTCAAAAGACTATGTTCGTATCGTAAACACGGGTAAGGCGATAGCGCACCTGATCAGTGAAGGCGGCTATGTACAGCGGGGTGAAAAGACGCATCCGGTTGAAACGTTCGCTGAGTCACTGGACTGGCTGATTGCCGAATCCAAACGTGGCTTGTATACACAACGCTATAAAGGATTGGGTGAGATGAACCCGGATCAGTTATGGGAAACCACTATGGACCCGGCGGCACGTCGTATGCTCCGCGTAACCATTGAAGATGCGATTGCGGCCGATCAGTTATTCGCCACCTTGATGGGTGATCAGGTAGAACCTCGTCGCGACTTCATCGAGCAAAACGCACTGCGCGTTGTGAATCTGGATGTATAAACAAGTTACGACTTGTCACTAATCCACAAAAAGCCACTCCACTGCGAGTGGCTTTTTACGTTATACGCTCTGTCACTGAGTAGGGTTTGAGTTGCTAAGGAAATGGCACAAAATTAAGGGGCTGAGCAACTCACCGGTGAGTGCATTTTTACGCGCTTTTTTAGTGATAACGCTTAAAACAGCGCGGCGCTCGCGGTATACTGAGCATAATTTTCAGACATTATTAGCCCAAACTGGCCCGCAGTGATTCGGCCAAACTGGGTTCCATGTACCATACAAAAATAAGCCAACTATGCAAAAATACGATATCAAAACCTTCCAAGGGTTGATCCTGGCTTTACAGGACTATTGGGCGCAGCAAGGCTGTGTGATCGCGCAGCCACTGGATATGGAAGTGGGTGCGGGGACGTTTCATCCTCTGACTTTCCTAAAGTCAATTGGCCCGGAGCCAATGTCGAGCGCGTATGTACAACCTTGTCGCCGTCCGACCGATGGTCGTTACGGTGAAAACCCAAACCGTCTGCAACACTATTATCAGTTCCAGGTGGTACTGAAGCCATCGCCTGAAAACATTCAGGAGCTGTACCTTGGCTCACTGGAAGCACTAGGTATCGACACCCTGACTCATGAAGTGCGTTTCGTTGAAGACAACTGGGAATCACCTACGCTGGGTGCCTGGGGTCTGGGCTGGGAGGTCTGGCTTAACGGGATGGAAGTGACTCAGTTCACTTACTTCCAGCAGGTTGGTGGCCTGGAATGCTCGCCGGTTACGGGTGAGATCACCTATGGTTTAGAGCGACTGGCCATGTATATACAAGGTGTTGATAGCATCTATGATTTGATCTGGACCGACGGTCCTATGGGTCGTGTGACTTATGGTGACGTGTTCCACCAAAACGAAGTAGAGCAGTCGACTTACAACTTTGAACATGCGGATGTGGATGCGTTGTTCAGGCAGTTCGATCAGTGTGAACTGGAAAGCCAGAAGCTGATCGAAGCGGGATTACCTTTACCAGCTTACGAGCAGGTGATGAAAGCATCGCATGCCTTCAACCTGTTGGATGCGCGTCATGCGATTTCTGTTACAGAACGTCAGCGTTATATTTTACGCGTGCGTGCGCTGTCTAAGGCGTGTGCCCAGGCTTATTATGAGGCCCGTGAGGCACTCGGATTCCCGCTTTGTAAGGATTAATCATGACCACAGAAAATCTATTAGTTGAAATTGGTACTGAAGAGTTACCACCAAAAGCCTTACGTAAGCTGGCAGAATCATTTGCCGAGAATATGCAGGCGGAACTGACCGGCCTTGAGCTGGCATTTGAAGACATTAGCTGGTACGCGTCACCACGTCGCCTGGGTCTAAAAGTAGCGAACTTGCAAACCCAGCAACAGGACAAAGTGGTTGAGAAGCGTGGCCCGGCAACCAAAGCCGCATTCGATGCGGATGGTAATCCGACTAAAGCAGCAATGGGCTGGGCGCGTGGCTGTGGTATTGAAGTATCAGAAGCTGAAACTCTGGAAACGGACAAAGGAGCCTGGTTGCTACACCGCGCAACCGTAGCCGGTCAGCAGGCGAGTGCTTTGTTGTCTGATGCCATTGCTAAGTCACTGGCTAAACTGCCTATCCCAAAACCCATGCGCTGGGGTGCCAACAAAACGCAATTTATCCGTCCGGTACACACCGTGGCTGCGTTACTCGGCAGTGACGTTGTTGCAGGCGAAGTATTAGGTAAAACCATTTCAAACCAGCTTCAGGGTCACCGTTTTCACCATCCTGAACGGGTCAGCATTAACCACGCTGATGACGCATTTGAGACCCTCAAAGGGGCGTATGTTATAGCCGACTACGAAGCCCGTAAGGCACTCATTCGTGAGCAGATCAACGCAGAGGCTGACAAGCTGGGCGCGGTTGTGGCGATGGATGAAGACCTGCTGGAAGAAGTGACGGCATTGGTTGAGTGGCCGGTAACTTTGGTGGCCTCGTTTGAGGAAGAATTCCTGTCAGTCCCTGCTGAAGCGCTGATCTACACCATGAAAGACGATCAGAAATACTTCCCGCTGCTGGATCAGTCGGGCAAGTTAATCAACAAATTCCTGTTCGTATCTAACATCGAAAGTAAAGATCCGAGCGTGGTGATCTCAGGTAACGAGAAGGTGGTTCGTCCGCGTCTGGCGGATGCGCAGTTCTTCTTTGAAACCGATAAGAAGAAAACCCTGGAGAGCCGCCTGGAGTCACTGGGCACGGTATTGTTCCAAAAACAGCTGGGTACGTTAAAAGACAAGTCTGAGCGTATTGCTGCTTTGGCTGGTTTTATTGCTGAGCAATTGGGTGCCGACAAAGCGCTGGCTGAGCGTGCCGGTTTGTTGAGTAAAACCGATCTGATGACCGAAATGGTTATGGAGTTCACCGATGTACAGGGCGTGATGGGCATGCACTATGCACGTATTGACGGTGAAGCTGAAGAGGTTGCTGTCGCGCAGAATGAACAATATATGCCGCGTTTTGCGGGTGATGCTTTGCCGTCAAACCCAATCAGTTGTGCGGTCGCACTGGCGGATAAGTTTGATACTCTGGTGGGTATTTTTGGTATTGGTCAGACGCCAAAAGGCGATAAAGATCCGTTTGCCCTGCGTCGTGCTGCCATTGGCGCATTGCGTATCATGGTTGAGAAAGAGCTCGAGCTGGACATTCATGCGCTGGTCGAGAAATCGCGCACACTGTTCGGTGATAAGCTCACTAACGACAATGTGGCCGAAGAGGTGTTTGAGTTTATGCTGGGTCGTTTCCGTGCCTGGTATCAGGATGAAGGCATTGCTGTGGATGTGATCCAGGCCGTACTGGCGCGTCGTCCTTCTCAGCCGGTAGACTTCGACCGTCGCGTGAAAGCCGTGAGTCACTTCAGAACGCTGGAGCAGGCAGACGCACTGGCTGCGGCAAATAAGCGCGTTAACAACATTCTGGCGAAGAATAACGTCACCAGCGACGCTGAAGTAAATACGGCCTTGTTGTCTGAAATGGCGGAACAGCAGCTGGCCCAGGAAGTAGCAGCACTGACAGTTGAGCTTGCACCGGTTTATGCGCAAGGGGATTACCAGCAAGCACTGACGCGTCTGGCAAGCCTGCGTGAAGCAGTAGACAACTTCTTTGATAACGTCATGGTCATGGCAGATGACGAAGCGGTTAAGCAAAACCGCCTCGCACTGCTTAGCCAGCTGAGCCGTTTGTTCCTCAACACAGCGGACATCTCTGTCTTACAAAACTAAGACAGCCAATCTTAAAACAAGCCAGCATTCGTGCTGGCTTTTATTTTTGTGATCGGGATTAACAATGAAACAGCACATCTTTGCTTTGATAGCAGCACTGGGTTTGAGCGCCTGTACCACTGCACCGGGTAAGCCCACTAACGGCGAGATTGAGCAGCAGGTACAAAATGGTCATGCAGCGGTAAACTCGCTGGACAGACCCATGTATTTACGCGGCGATTTTACTTTATGGGATGCCGATGAAGTCTATCGGTTAAAGCAAACTCAGACAGGGTTGTACGGTGTCCGGGTGCGTTTTATGAGTCCGGGTAAAGTCTATGAATTTAAAATTGCCGACGCAAAGTGGACACCAGGTTACAACTGTGGTTTTCGTTATGATGGCAAGGTCAGCCTGGGTAAACCGCTGGCAGCAGACTGTGATACGGTGTACAACTATTTTGGCTTTATGCCGGACAGAAAAGGCTGGTACCGGATTGCACTGGACTTAAGAAGCGATGTCCCCCAGCTGATTGTGCAGCGCGATTAAGCGCAACCCTTCGCATTTAGATGCCTGCATTCGAATGCCCGATCCTATGTAGTCCGTAAATTGATAGAGCTGGTGGGGCTGTTGCACCAGCTTTGCAGTTATTTGCCTTTTTTCACCAGATAGCGATAAGGGACGCTATCCACTTCTTTCGCCACCAGAGTGTGATCCATAAACTCACAGAAACTGGGAATATCCCGGGTGGTAGACGGGTCGTCTGCCAGGATCAACAGGGTTTCACCGTCCTGCATTTTTCTTACCTTACCACGGATCATCATCACGGGTTCAGGACAACGCAAGCCAATCGCATCGAGAGTGTGGTCAGTGTTGTCAAAGTTCATGGCGGTACCCTTTAAAAATAAAGCGCCTATTCTAGCGCGCCTGAAGTGACAAATAAATATGCAAGTTCAGATACCCGATCACGAAAAAAGGCAAGCTGCACGAAGCAGCTTGCCTTGGTCACCAAGTTAAAACGGTTAGGGAATCAGGTGCGGGTTAGTCTTCAACACGTTCGAAAACAGTTGCGATACCCTGGCCCAGGCCAATACACATGGTCGCCAGGCCATACTTAGCGCCTTTGTCTTCCATAATGTGGATCAAAGAGGTGCTGATCCGTGAGCCTGAACAGCCCAGCGGGTGACCCAGCGCGATCGCGCCACCGTTGAGGTTCACTTTCTCATCAGCTACGTCCAGCAAACCGAGGTCTTTCAGTACCGGTAAAGACTGCGCGGCAAAGGCTTCATTGAGCTCTGCCACATCAATGTCTTCTATGCTCAGGCCAGCTTGCTTCAGTGCCTTCTGGCTGGCAGGAACCGGGCCGTAACCCATGATAGACGGATCGCAACCTGCAACCGCCATCGACTTAACGCGTGCACGAATTGGCAGGCCCAGTTCTTTGGCTTTCGATTCACTCATGACCAGCATGGCTGAAGCACCATCCGACAGAGCCGATGACGTACCTGCGGTCACTGTGCCAGAAGCCGGGTTGAATACAGGGCGTAACTGGCTCAGGCCTTCCATGGTGGTTTCCGGACGGATCACTTCGTCGTGTTCAACCAGCACAGGTGCACCATCGGCATCATGGCCTTCCATTGGTAAAATTTCACGCGCAAAACGGCCTTCAACCGTGGCAGCGTGAGCGCGCTGATGTGAGCGCACTGCAAAGGCATCCTGTTGTTCACGGTTAATGCCGTGCAGGGTGGCCAGGTATTCCGCAGTCAGACCCATTACACCGGCCGCTTGAGCAACCGATGTCGACAGACCCGGGTGGAAGTCGTTACCGTGCGTCATTGGGACGTGGCCCATGTGCTCAACACCGCCGATTAAGTAGGTATCGCCAGCGCCAGTCATAATCGCACGTGCCGCATCATGCAGTGCCTGCATGGATGAACCACATAAGCGGTTGACCGTAACTGCCGGTACTGTGTGTGGAATGCCTGCCAGCAGGGCGGCATTACGGCCCACGTTAAAGCCTTGCTCCAGGGTTTGTTGTACACAGCCCCAGTAAATGTCATCGATAGAATCCGGTGCTACTGCCGGATTGCGATCCAGCAGGCCTTTCATCAGGTGGGCACTGAGGTCTTCAGCACGTTTGTGTTTGAACACACCGCCCTTGGAGCGGCCCATCGGCGTACGAATACAATCTACGATTACTGCCTGTTCCATGTTACTGACCCTCCACTTTGTAGAATACTTTACCGGCAGCTGCCCACTCACGGGTTTGCTCCGACACCTGATAGATTTCGCCTAAGTGTGCGTACTTATCGGCGATTTTCACGAACTCTGCCAGACCCAGTTGATCCAGATAACGGAATGCACCACCACGGAACGGCGGGAAGCCAATGCCGTAGATCAGTGCCATATCGGCTTCTTGTGGTGAGGCTACAATGCCTTCTTGCAGACACAGCAGAACTTCATTGATCATCGGTACCATACAGCGCTCGATGATGGTTTGTTTGTCAAACTGTGCCGGTGCATCACAAATCTCGTTCAGCAGGGCAACGGCGTCAGCGTCTTTGCTCTTCTTCAGGCGACCTTTGCGATCCGGTGCATACTGGTAGAAGCCTTTCTGGTTTTTCTGTCCATAGCGATTCGCGTTGGCCAGGTGAGCAACTGGATCTTTTTCCTGACGTGCCATGCGGGTTGGGAAACCATCCGCCATCACGCCAGTACAGTGATTGGCTGTGTCGATACCCACCACATCCAGCAGGTAAGCCGGACCCATCGGCCAGCCAAAGACATTTTCCATCACTTTATCGACTTGTGTGAAGTCGGCACCTTCCACGACGAGCTGGCTGAAACCGGCAAAGTAAGGGAACAGTACGCGGTTCACGAAGAAGCCTGGACAGTCATTCACAACGATTGGCGATTTGCCCAGTTTCAGTGCGTAGTCGACAACAGCGGCAACGGTTTCATCCGAGGTTTTCGCGCCACGAATAATTTCAACCAGTGGCATCTTAGGCACCGGATTAAAGAAGTGCATACCACAGAAGTGCTCAGGACGCTCCAGACCTTCAGCCAGTTCATCAATGCGAATGGTTGAGGTATTTGAGGTCAGAATAGTGCCCTGTGGCAATTGTTTCTCAAGACCCGCCAGGACGGTTTTCTTGATCTGTGGGTTCTCGACAACCGCTTCAACGATGATGTCACTGCCTTCCAGGTCGCGATCATTAAGCGTTGGTTTGATCTGCGCCAGTGTGCCAACCATTTTGTCCAGCTTCATGTGGCCGCGCTCGACTTTTTTGCCAAGCAGCTTGGCCGCTTCGCCCATACCTAAGTCCAGTGCGCCCTGGCTGATGTCTTTCATGACAATCGGCGTGCCTTTGTACGCTGACTGGTAAGCGATACCGCCACCCATGATGCCTGCGCCCAGAACGGCAGCTTGTTTGATGTCAGTCTGGCTTTGCTTAGCTTGTTTCTTGGCAACGCCTTTAATGTACTGATCGGCCAGGAAGATCCCGGTTTGTGCCGCCGCTTCAGCGGTTTTGGCTAGCTTGGCGAAGCTCGCGTTCTCAACGGCCATGGCTTCATCGCGACCCATATTGGCAGCAGTCTTGATGGTTTTAACCGCCATCACAGGTGCCGGGTAGTGACCTTTGGTTTTGGCCATCACCATGCCTTCTGCCATTGCAAAGCTCATGCCTTGCTCAACGCGGTTCATTTTCAGCGGGTCAAGCTTCACCTGACGTTTGGCGCGCCAATCCAGCTTGCCTGCCGCTGCTTGCTCCATGGTACGCAGTGCCGCGTCCATCAGCTTATCCTGAGCAACCACCGCATCCACTGCGCCTACTTTGAGGGCATCGGCTGCGCGATTTTCTTTACCTGTGGTGATCCAGGTCATCGCGTTGTCTGCACCAATCAGGCGCGGCAGACGCACGGTACCACCAAAGCCCGGCATAATGCCCAGCTTTACTTCTGGCAAGCCAATCTTAGCGCTGTCAGAGGCAATACGATAATCGGTAGCAAGTACCCACTCACAGCCGCCACCCAGTGCCAGGCCATTGACCGCAGACAAGGTAGGGAAAGGTAAATCTTCTAACGCGTCAAATACGTCAGTGGCCGCTTTGATCCACTCAACCAGCTCGGCTTCCGGGCGGTCAAAGGTAGGCAGAAATTCGAAGATATCGGCACCCACAATAAAGTGGTCTTTGTCGGAGCTAAAGATCAGGCCGTCGATGTCATCGCGTTGCGCCAACTCTTTGAGCGCCGCATGACAATCTTGCAGGGTTTGCTGAGATAATTTGTTGACCGAACCTGGCATACAAAATTTAAACTCAGCGATTTTGCCTTTGCAGAAATCCACAACAAAGGACTCGCGTTTCATTAACATACATGTTCTCCCGTGTTTTTACACTGGTACGATGAGTTGTCATTTCATCCAGTGTGGCGTCTTTAAAAGAAAATTGCAATGAAAAATTTACCGCAGGTTTACTGCAAAGGGTCAGGCACAATGCTAAGGTGGTTTGGCTGAATATTTTCCGGATGACAGGTTCATCCGGGCGTTAAGCCTCGGGCAAGTTGCCACACAATAGTCTGGTGTGAAACACAGGGCTGTTCAGTGTGCACACAGTGCGCCCGGGCAGGGAACTCAGAGAAAGGAAGGTGTTTTGGAGTGGGCCTTATTTTCACGCATTTTAAACACCCCGGAACATTGACTGCCAATCAAGAGAATGAAAGTTAAAGCACTATGAAATTATGGTTTAGTCGTATTGCTGCCACCTGCCTTGCGGTGTGCAGTGGTGCCTGGAGTCACCTGGGTCAGGCCGCTGACCCACATCAGGCGTTTAAAGATGCAGAGCGGGTGGCCTGGAGTGGCAACCATCAGGCCTTTAAGCGCTCGCTTGCCGAGCTCGATCACCCGCTCAAGCCTTATGTCGAGGCGACTTTTTATAAACGCCACCCCAAACTTAAATATCAGGACGAGATAGGGCGCTTTTTGTCTGTATACGATCATACGCCGCTGGACTGGATGGTACGTAAAAGCTGGCTGGATTACCTCAAGCGGCGCAATAAAAAAGCTTTGTTTATTGAGCACTATCAGGACACCAGTAATGCACAGCTGAAGTGCACCTATTTGCAGTTCCAGCTGGACCTGGGCGCGCCGGAAAAAGCCATTCTGGATCAGGTGGAGTCGTTGTGGGTGGTCGGCAAGTCACAGCCAAAAGCCTGCGACAAGTTGTTTAGCCAGTGGCAAAAAGCCGGGTATCGGACACAAGCGCTGGTGTGGCAAAGGATCACCCATGCCGCGCAGGGCGGCCAGGCCTCGTTGCTGAAGTATTTAAAAACCCTGTTACCGCGTAACGAAGCCTATCTGGCCGATCTGTATCTTAAGGTGCGTCGCGATCCCAGCGCCGCAGCCGGGTTATACCGATATAAGAAGCGTACTGCCAAAGAGGCGGAAATTGCCGTATATGGCGTACGGCGGTTGATCTGGCGCGATCCTAAACTGGCGTTGCGGGCCTGGGACAAGTTGCAGGCAATGTTCACCTTTAGTCAGGCGCAACAAGATAGCGTGGCCTATCGTTTTGCCCTGGCGCTGGCCTCCAAGGGCCATGAGCAGGCCAAGTTCTGGCTGAATAAAGTGCCTCAGGAGTTACAGGATAAAAAGCTGCGTCAGTGGCTGATGAGCAATATGCTCAAAGAGCAGGACTGGGAAGGCATCGCGGTGCTGTTCACCGGCATGGACAACCTCAGTCATGGTCAAAAATACTGGCTGGGTTACAGCTATGCCAAACGTGATCAGATGGACAAAGCGCAGGCGCTGTGGCGCCAGATTGCGCCGGAGCGCGACTACTATGGCTTTCTGGCGGCTGCGCGGCTGGGGTTACCAGCGCAACTCAATGCTGAGCCACTCAATGTGCCACCCAGTATCGTGGCTAAGGTTTCTGAAGCGCCGGGATTTAAGCGCGCTAAAGCTTTATATGAGCTGGAGCGCTTTACCGCTGCGCGGCGTGAGTGGAACTATCTGACTAATACTTCCAGTACTGCGGAAAAGCTGGCGGCCTCTGTGCTGGCCGCAGATCTCGACTGGTATGACAGCACCATTTATACCCTGGCACAAATCAAAGCCTGGAATTACGTTGATCTGCGTTTTCCGATGGCATTCGATGACCTGTTTGTGCGCTACAGTGAGCGTAATGACGTGGATCTGGCGTGGAGCTTTGCGATCGCCCGCAGAGAAAGTTCGTTCGCCCCGGATGCCCGCTCGCATGCGGATGCTTACGGGTTGATGCAGCTCCTGCCTAGTACCGCTAAGTATGTGGCTAAATCCAGGGTTTCTAAGCGCCAGTTGATGAAGCCGGCGACGAATATTCGCCTGGGTACCGATTATCTCGATTACCTTAAAGGTAAGAACAAGGGCAATGAGATCCTCGCCACGGCGTCGTATAATGCCGGCTTTCATCGGGTAAAGCGTTGGATCCCACAAGAGGCCATGCCAGCGGAATTGTGGATAGAATTGATCCCCTACCGGGAAACCCGCGATTACGTGAAAAATGTGATGGCGTATCGCCAGGTCTACCACACTAAACTAGGGCGCGATGGCAATATCCTTGCGGGGATCCTGGATATGCAGATCGGGGGTAAATAAGAGGGCGATTTGTTGGTCTGTCTCGCGATAGCGAGGCTGGCCGTGGGCGGCTTTACTTCTTCAAACCGGTAGCGCTATGTTAGACTCAGTCACAAGCGAATTAAATAATAGATGGGTACACCAATGGAACAACTAGCAAACTTGTATGCCGAGCACATTGCAACGCTGCAACAGCGTACGAAGACCATTATTGAACGTGAGAACCTCGATGGACTCGTGATCCACTCAGGACAAGCCAAACGCCAGTTTCTGGATGATATGTATTATCCGTTCAAGGTGAACCCACAATTCAAAGCGTGGTTGCCGGTCATCGATAATCCGCACTGCTGGCTGGTGGTCAATGGCACAGATAAGCCTAAGCTGATCTTCTACCGTCCGGTGGATTTCTGGCACAAAGTACCGGATGAGCCGAATGACTTCTGGGCCGACTACTTTGATATTCAGCTGCTGCTTCAGCCCGATCAGGTTGAGCAATTCTTACCGTATGACAAAGCCAGCCTGGCGTATATTGGCGAGTATTTGGAAGTGGCACAGGCATTGGGCTTTACGCAGATGAACCCTGAGTCGGTGATGAATTATTTACACTTTCACCGTGCTTACAAGACCAGTTATGAACTTACTTGTTTACGTGAAGCGAACCGCCTTGCCGTGCTGGGCCACAAGGCTGCACGTGACGCTTTCTATGGCAAAGAGTCTGAGTACGGCATTCAGCAGGCTTACTTGCAGGCCACTGAGCATATGGAAAACGACACGCCTTATGGCAACATAGTGGCATTGAATGAGAACTGTGCCATTTTGCATTACACCCATTTTGAGCGTCGTGCTCCGCAGCAGCATGTGTCATTTCTGATCGATGCGGGTGCCAACTTCAATGGTTATGCGTCTGATATTACGCGCACCTATGACTTCGCGCGTAAGGGGGAGTTTGCCGATCTGATCAAGGTGATGAACGCCCATCAGATTGAACTGGGGCAGGCATTGCAGCCGGGCAAACTATATGGCGAGCTACATCTGGATTGTCACAAGCGTGTTGCTCAGGTGCTGATAGATTTCGATATTGTTCGTGGTTTGAGTGTGGAAGGGATCCTGGAACAGGGGATTACCTCGACCTTCTTCCCGCATGGTCTGGGCCATCATCTTGGCTTACAGGTTCATGATATGGGAGGCTTTATGGCAGATGAGTTGGGTACACACCAGGCCCCGCCTCAAGGGCACCCGTTCCTGCGTTGCACGCGTAGGATTGAAGCCAATCAGGTGTTCACGATTGAGCCTGGTCTGTATTTTATTGATTCACTGCTGGGCGACCTGGCACAAACCGACAACAAACAGTATGTAAACTGGGACAAGGTTGACGCGTTTAAGCCGTATGGCGGCATTCGCATTGAGGACAATATTATTGTTCATGACGACCATCTGGAAAATATGACTCGGGATCTGGCGCTGGATTAAGCTTTGCCCCGCACCAAACTGAACTATGTTAAACTGGGAGCCAAGTGCTCCCTGTGTTGTTTGTAGAATACCCATGTCTGAATACGCCATTCCCAGCAGTTCTATTTCCCATCACGAAGAAATCAAAAAAAGCACCTTTATTGTGCATATTGCCCATACGCCGACAATCGCTGATGCCAAGGCGTTTATTCGGGCTATTAACGAGCAGTATCCGGATGCGCGACACAACTGCTGGGCCCATATCGCCGGTGCGCCGGGCGGCAGCCATGTACTGGGCTTTTCGGATGACGGGGAACCCAATGGGACGGCAGGTAAGCCGATGCTGAACGTACTACTTGGCTCCGGGCTGGGGGAGATCACCGCGGTCACAACCCGTTACTTTGGTGGCATTAAGCTGGGCACGGGCGGCCTGGTTCGCGCTTACGGTGGGACGCTGAACAATGCGCTGTCCTTACTGCCAACGCAAATTAGGATCCCGGCGAGTACGCTGACAGGCGAGTCGGACTATGCACTGCAGGGGAGCATAGAGCAGCACCTCAGTAGCCAGTTCACCGTGCTTAATATCGATAAGCAGTATGGCGCGACTATTCGCTGGGAAATTGAACTCGACAGCAGAGAGGTTACAACGGCGATTGAGTCTGTATTCGATCTCACTCACGGTGCAGTCTCGCTGACGCTCAAACAGCCCTGAACGGGTTTCGCGGTTTACTAACAGAGTGATGTAGTAGACAATCGGGTGTAATTACAATAACTCGCGAATCGCGCTATGCAATTTCGTACCATTATAAAGATACTCGGACAGCTTGTTGCGCTCTTTAGTCTGACTATGGTGCCACCGGCGCTGGTGTCTTTGATCTATAAGGACGGCGGCGGGGTGCCGTTTGTTCTGGCATTTATCTTTAGTGTTCTGATTGGCCTGATGGCCTACTACCCGAACCGTAAAGAGCAGGGCGATCTGAAAGCCAGAGAGGGCTTTTTGATTGTGGTTTTGTTCTGGCTGGTACTGGGTGCCTTCGCGGCTGTGCCGCTGATCTTCTTAAGTGAGCCTAATCTGTCGTTTGCCGATGCCGTCTTTGAGGCATTTTCCGGTCTGACAACCACAGGTGCAACGGTGCTGACCGGTATCGAGTACTTACCTAAGTCCGTGCTGTTCTATCGCCAGCAGCTGCAGTGGCTCGGTGGTATGGGGATCATTGTACTGGCTGTCGCTGTACTGCCTATGCTCGGCGTCGGTGGCATGCAGCTGTATCGGGCTGAAACGCCAGGCCCAGTTAAAGACTCCAAGATGACGCCCCGCATTGCCGATACGGCTAAGCACTTATGGTATATCTATGTGACGCTGACACTGGCCTGTACGCTGGCGTATGCCTGGGCAGGCATGAGCTGGTTTGATGCCATTTGTCATGCCTTTGCGACCATCGCCATTGGAGGGTTCTCGACCTATGACGCCTCGATAGGCTATTTCGATAGCCCAATGATCAACGCCATTTGTGTGTTCTTTTTGCTTATTGCGGCGGCCAACTTTTCACTGCATTATGCGGCCGTGGCGGGTCGCAGCCTGAAAGTATACTTCAGAGATCCTGAGCTCAAAGTCTTTTTGTTTATTCAGCTCGCGCTGGTGGTGTTGTGTTTTGCGGTACTTTCCTCCAAGCAGGTATACAGCAACGGGGATGAAACCCTGGATCATGCTTTATTTCAGGCGGTTTCTATCAGCACCACCGCAGGTTTCGCCACCGACAGCTTTGCAGCCTGGCCTCTATTTCTGCCTATTTTGCTGATTTTTTCCAGTTTTATTGGTGGCTGTGCGGGTTCAACGGGCGGCGGTATGAAAGTGGTGCGGGTGTTTTTACTTTACCTGCAAGGGATCCGGGAGCTTAATCGCCTGGTTCACCCGCGTGCCATCTATTCTATTAAGTTAGGTCGTAAGGCATTGCCCGACAAAGTAGTCGAAGCTGTGTGGGGCTTTTTCTCAGCTTATGCACTGGTATTTGTGATCATCATGATTGCGCTATTGGGCACCGGGCTGGATAACATTACCGCTTTCTCAGCCACTGCTGCGTGCCTGAATAATCTGGGTCCGGGCCTGGGCGATGTCGCCGCTCACTATGGTGACATTCCTGATTCCGCAAAATGGATCTTAACGCTGGCGATGGTCTTCGGCCGCCTCGAAATCTTCACTTTGCTGGTCCTGTTTACCCCCACGTTCTGGCGTGGGTGAGGCACGGTCGCTACGCGACGACGAGTGACTTAACGTCACTCGGAGAGTGCCGAACGCGAGACCGGGGGTGCCGAGCTGTGGATGGTTTTTGGGCACTTATCTAAAGAGACCGCGAGACCTGCCGCACCGATCTTTGATCTATTTACCTGCCTTATTCCTTAGTGGAACTTTCTGAACAAACAGACCTGATAAAGGTATAATTGTAAATTAAATATATTGCATATAACTGTAAATTCAACTCGTTTATGAATTACATTCCTTTTAAATCAGGGTGTTAGTGTTTTTTGTGTAAAGTTGAAATGTGTTAAAGTTAACTGCGGTTAAAAAAATATATCAAAAAGCGCAAAAAATGCATTTTTTCATTAGTGATGGTGTCATATTTGTATCGTCAGGGTTAATACCCAACCTTTTAAGTTGCCCATACAGGAAAGTGGGTGTTGCCAGAAAATGAAACTATGAGGAATGGCCGGGATGTTTGCCATGTCACAGCAAAATAAACACAAAGCAGTAGCAACAGGGATAGTAAGCCAGGTGAATCTGGCTGGCGGCGCCAGTGATTTAACTGAATGTGTGGCTCAACTCAACCAGTATATGAGCGGGGCCGGGAGCTTACAGTACGATAGTTGTTTACCATCTGCACATGGCAGTGTATCACTGCTGCGTTATGACGGCGTCGAAGTCAGTGAGTGCATGATTGGCATTATTTCAGAAAACGCATTATGGCAAACGCGTAGTTTACCGCCCCTGGTAATGAAAGAGCACACGGGTCAGCTGACACACAATAGCCATGAACATACGCTGGGTATTACCTTTATTACAAAGCGCAATGGTGAACCTATGTTGTTCTTTACTGAACACTACGAGCAACACCTCGCACTTAGCACGCTGGAAGTACAAAGCCGTATGATGACTCTCAGGGATGCGGCAATTCTGTTGAAAGGGTATTTGCAACAAGGTTAATTCCGTTCCTTTAATAGGGTTTTAGCATTATATTAATTAGATTTTGCTGCTACACTATTTGCAGAGTAGTTAGCAGGGTTACAAGATGTTGAGGCGTAAAACGCAGCGGAGCAGGAAGCACTTATCGCAAATTCCAGCGGGCAGCTTAATCGATATTGAAATCGTCATGCCGGCCAGCCGGAAACGCGTTCGTACAGAGTTTATCGGGGTGCTTGAAGATCAATATATTATTTTAAACTATCCCAACCCTAAGCGACTCGGCGCGGCGGCAGATTATGTGAAGACAGGCACGGAGATCATTGTCCGGGCCCTGCCTGAAGACAGCAATGGTCAGATCATTGCCTTCAAAGAGAACATTAAAGCCATTAGTAATCACCCCGCGCGGCTTATTTTTCTGTTTTACCCTCGCGAAGTACAAACCTATCAACTGCGAGCCCAAACTCGCGTGCCAGCCCTGATCCCGGCCATTTTGCAATTACCCGACTACAATGAAGTTGGCGTCATCAAAGACATTTCACTGTCTGGCATGATGTTCGATATTCAAAAAGAGCACCTGCCGGACGACCTGGAATCAGAAAACTGTGAGGTGCTGATTGAAGGCAAAGACGACAATGCGTCAGCCATCAAAGGTAAGGTGTGCCGTATTATTGAAAGTGCAGAGGGCAATGTCTCTTTGGGGATCCAGGTGGTGGGTCCGGATACTACCATTAAAGCGGTATTAAAAGACTACCTGATTGACTTGTCTATTTTGTCTGAAGAAGAGGAGCATTAGCTGACCCAGGTATTGGTCAGCCAGAAGTGCTCTGCATATTACACAAATAGTGCACTGACCTGGAAGAGCTTTTCAACCACGCCAATCTGTTTTTTATCAATCAGGAACATGATGACATGATCTCCTGAAAGGATAATGGTGTCATCGTGTGCAATTAACACTTCGTCGTCCCGGACGATGGCGCCAATGGTGGTGCCTGCTGGCAGCTTGATATCCCGGATTGCGCGGCCAACCACTTTCGAGGTGTTTTCATCACCATGCGCAACCGCTTCAATAGCTTCGGCAGCCCCCTTACGCAGCGAGTAAACATTTACGATATCACCGCGCCTCACGTGAGTGAGTAGGGCAGAAATGGTCGCTTGCTGAGGTGATATAGCAATGTCGATTTCGCCACCCTGTACCAGATCGACATAGGCGCCCCGTTGGATCAGTACCATGGTCTTTTGTGCGCCCATACGTTTGGCCAGCATGGCCGCCATGATATTGGCTTCATCGTCGTTGGTGACCGCAATAAACACATCAACCTGTTCAATATGCTCTTCTGACAACAACTCCTGATCAGAAGCATCACCACAAAAGACCACGGTATTGTCGAGCATTTCTGACAAGGAAGAAGCTCGTGCATGATTTCGTTCAATCAATTTAACGCTGTGGTTTTTTTCGAGTGATCGAGCAAGGCCTGCACCGATATTACCGCCACCGGCAATCATAATTTTACGGTACGAACGTTCGAGTTTTTGCAACTCGTTCATTACCGCACGGATATGTTTGGTCGCTGCGATAAAGAAGACCTCGTCGTCGGCCTCTATGACTGTGGTACCAAGCGGTTTAATGGCTTTACCCTGACGATAAATGGCCGCAACGCGGGTGTCGACATTGGGAATATGCTCTTTCAGTGCAGACAATGCATAACCAACCAGCATACCACCATAATAGGCTTTTACGGCCACCAGAGATAACATGCCATCGGCAAATTGCAGTACCTGTAGTGCTCCGGGATAATCGATAAGGCGGCGAATATAGCGGGTCACCAGTTGCTCCGGCGCGATATAGTGGTCAACTGGCAGATCGTCATTATGGAAGAGCTTTTCCCGATATTTCAGGTATTGCTCGGAGCGGATCCGGGCAATTTTGGTGGGCGTATTAAAAATACTGTAGGCCACCTGACAGGCGATCATATTGACCTCGTCCGAGCTGGTCACCGCAATGACCATATCGGCATCTTCGGCACCGGCTTGCCTGAGCACATCCGGGTGTGCACTGTGTCCTGTTACGCCTTGCAGGTCGTACTTATCCTGCAATTCCCGCAGTCGTTCGCCGTCAATGTCTACCACAGTGATTTCGTTCTGTTCACCGACCAGGTTTTCGGCCAGTGTACCGCCGACTTGTCCGGCGCCTAAGATGATGATTTTCATAAGCTAGTTTAGCGCTATTATTGTTTTTTCAGCCGCGCGTAATAAAAGCCATCGGTATGGCCTGGCAGCAATTGCAATCCGGGTTTATCCGGCGTGTCCTGTGCGTGCAGCGGGGTGAGCTGAGCATCCGCCGTGCGTGCTAAAAACGCCGTTACTTGCTCGGTATTTTCCTGAGGCAGCACAGAGCAGGTTGCGTACACTAACGTACCGCCAGGCTTGAGCAGTGGCCAGATGGCATCCAAAATGCTGGCCTGTAAGGCCGCCAGTTCATCAATGTCGGTGGCACGACGCAACCACTTGATGTCCGGGTGTCGACGGATAACGCCGGTTGCCGAGCAGGGCACATCTAGTAAAATGCGATCAAACTGCTCGCCCTGCCACCAGGTATCTGGTGTTGCAGCATTGGCTTCAAGACACTGGGCACTGAGGTGCAGACGTTTAAGGTTTTCATCGACGCGTTTGAGGCGCTCACCATCGGCATCCAGTGCGATGACATGAGCATCGGCCAGTTCCAGAATATGGCAGGTTTTGCCACCGGGGGCGGCACAGGCATCCAGAATATGCTCGCCATCTTGCGGGTCCAGTAACCGGGCTGCCATTTGCGCCGCGGCATCCTGCACTGAACTGGCACCCTGAGCAAAGTCTGGTAACTGCTGCACATCCACAGGTTTGGTCAGCAAAATGCCATCCACAAAGTCCGGGTCCAGCGTATGCGCAATGCCTTCACCATCGAGGCGCGCGGCATAGTCTGTGGTGCTCGACTGGCGTTGGTTGACGCGTAACCACATCGGCGCTTGTTGCTGGTTGTCGTGCAAAATATCTTGCCATTGCTGTGGGTAAGCCGCCTGCAGCTTTTTGATAAACCAGCCCGGATGGTTGTATTTGCATACCGGGATGGCATCGGCGCTGGCTTCTAACGTGTCCTGAGCACGCTGAAAGTTACGTAACACCGCGTTGATCAGCCCCTTCAGTCCAGGCGCCTGAAGCTTATTGGCCGCATTAACGGTTTCGGCGACGGCTGCATGAGCAGGCACTCGCATGTGTTGCAACTGGTAAATACCCACATACAGTAAGAACTGAAAGACCCGGTTCTTGCCTTTGAGCGGTTGCTCCAGCAGCTGCTGGCAATAGTGCTCCAGACTGGGCAGATAGCGCAAAACGCCATAGCAGATCTGTTGTAACAGGGCGCGGTCTTTTACTGGCAACTGGCGGCTGGCATAGGGCAACTGGGTCGTCAGTGACTGGCCTTTATCAACAACCTGAAACAGGGTTTGCGCGGCAAGCGCGCGTACATTGGCCATCAGGCACCCACCTGGCTATCAGGCGTGACCCAGTCGCTGCGACCATTTAAAAAGTCTTGCGCAGACATGGGCTTTTTACCTTGAGGCTGAAGTTGCGTGATAGTCAGTGCTTGCTCACCGCAGGCAATGGTGATGCCGGTTTTATCGGCACTGAGTACCTGTCCGGGCGTGCCTTGCTGCGATACGATATCAGCCTGCCAAATCTTAACTGTTTGCCCCTGCATCTGGGTGTAGCAGACCGGCCAGGGATTAAAGGCCCGGATGTTACGCTCAATTTGTGCCGCATCCATTGACCAGTCTATATTGGCTTCTTCTTTAGAAAGCTTTTTGGCGTAATTAGCCAGTGCATCATCCTGCGGCTCGGCACTCAGCTTGTCTTCGGCCAGTTTGTCCAGAGTCTCCACTAATGCATCGGGTCCCAGCTCGGCCAGTTTGTTATACAGGCTGGCGCTGGTTTCGTCCTGGTCAATTGGGCAGGTTGCAATGTGCAGCATGTCGCCGGTATCCAGGCCCTCATCCATTTGCATAATGGTGACGCCTGTCTCTTTATCGCCAGCCCAGATAGCACGCTGGATTGGCGCCGCACCACGCCAGCGTGGCAAGATTGAACCATGTACGTTGAGACAGCCAAGCCTTGGCGTATCTAAAATGGCTTTTGGTAATAACAGGCCATAAGCCACCACAACCATCACGTCGGCTTCCAGCGCAGCAAGTTCCGCCTGCGCATCGTCAGACTTGAGAGACTGAGGCTGATAGACCGGCAGGTTATGTTCCAGTGCCAGGGTTTTTACTTCGCTGGCTTTGAGTTTTTTACCTCGGCCGGCAGGGCGGTCGGGCTGGCTGTATACAGCGACAACGTCATGGTGTGATGCGATCAGCGCTGCCAAGTGCTTGGCAGCAAAATCCGGGGTGCCCGCAAAGACAATACGCAGAGATTTGCTCACTTAAGATCCCAGTTTAGGTAGTAATTAATAGTCGGTAACGACACGCTTACGCGCGTGCCGCCAGTTTGGCTTCTTTTTCGATTTTTTTACGGATCCGCTGACGTTTCAGCGGCGACAAGTAATCGATGAACAACTTGCCCAGCAGGTGGTCGAGTTCGTGCTGTACGCACACAGCTAACAAACCATCAGCGTCAAATTCGTAGCTTTCGCCGTGCTCGTTAAGTGCTTTAACAGTGACGGTTTCTGCGCGATCAACTTTGGCGTAGGAATAAGGCACAGACAAACAACCTTCTTCGCTGACGGTTGAACCATCTTTGGCTGTGATTTCAGGGTTGATCAAAACCCGTGGCTCGTTGCGCTCTTCTGATACATCGATCACCACAATGCGCTGGTGAATATCTACCTGCGTGGCGGCAAGGCCAATACCATTTTCTTCATACATGGTTTCCAGCATGTCCGCGACAATCAGGCGGATCTCGTCATTTACTTCGGCAACCGGTTTTGCAACCGTGCGCAAACGCTCATCTGGAAAACTCAGTACTGCTAACTTAGCCATAGATACCTTTTACACTTGAATTAAATGGGGTAATGTATGCTCTTATTTTAGCCATTCACGTTCCCCTTTAACAGGTTTTGGTGGATAATATCGAAAAATAACTCAAGGAAGCCTGCATGAAATCTCATATTGCCGCCCTTTTGCTGGCAACGAGTGCTGTTTTTCCTGCCTTAGCACAAACGCTGGCGGTAAAAACCAGTGCGCCCGAGCGTTATGTTGTTAAAAAAGGGGATACCCTTTGGGATATTTCTAGTCTGTATTTGAACAGTCCCTGGAAGTGGCCTGCTTTATGGCAGTGGAACCCCCAGATTAACAATCCGCACCTGATCTATCCGGGAGACGTTTTATCGCTGCACTACGATAGCGAGGGGAACCCACGGCTGAGTCTGGCAAAAGGGGTGCGCCGACTTTCTCCTCAGGTTCGTGTGGTGAGCGATAAAAACCAGGCCATACCCACTTTACCTTTGGCGGTGATGGAACCCTTTATGCGTTTCGAACAAGCGCTGGGAGCCGGGGACTTCGCGCAGCTACCTATGGTGCTGGGATCAAACTTCAACTACAAAATGAACATTGAAGGCCACCTTTTGTATGTCAAAGGGGATCTGCCTCGTGGTGGTAACTATGGCATTTATCGTAAGGGAGATGCTTACCGGGATCCTGATAACGGCGCGATATTAGCCTATGAGTCTATTCTGGTCGGGACCGGCCGGGTGGTCAGAACCGGTAATATTGAAGCTGGCAAACCGAGCACGGTGAAGATTGAATCGGTTCGTCGTGAAGTAAAACCCAGTGACGTGCTGATGCCTATCTCCAGCGGACAAAGTTATTCGGCTAACTTCAAAATGACCCAGCCGGTGCAGGCCATTTCAGGCAACATCATTGCGAGCAGCAATAAGTTGCGTGAGTTCAGCACCATGGCGGTTGTGGTTATCGACTTAGGTCGTAAAGATGACCTGCATGAAGGGAATGTACTTGCAATCCATCGCCAGTCTCCTACAGTGATTGAGAAGGAGTCGGGTCCGAGTTATATCGAAGATGCCAGCAGCCTGGACAAAGTGATCACGCAAGTGAGCGAATGGTTTGGTGAAGAGAACGACGAAGACAGCGTCGTCTGGCATATGCCAAAAGAACAGGTTGGTGAGCTGATGTTGTTCAAAGTGTATGACAACATCAGTTATGCCATGGTGACCAAAACACGTCAGCCCGTCAGAGTGGGGGATTCTGTCAGCAGTCGTTAATCCCGCAACTTGCCTTAGTATGATTTCATAGTTTCAGCACAGGAGTGCACTTTGCTCAGGGAGGGCGCATGGCAACACTGGATTTACGGCACAGTCTGGCACTGAGGATATGTCCCGGGCTGGGCAGCAATACACTGGAGCGGGCGATTCAGCACATCACGCCCGCCGAACTTTTCACTGTTTCGCCTCTCAGATTGCATGAAGTGGGGCTGCCTCAGGATGCAATCCACTACCTGCAAGCGCCAGACTGGCACTTTATCGATACCCAGATCCAGCGATGCATCGCGAAGCACATTCAGCTGGTTGGTTACTTTGACGCCGCTTACCCGCCATTATTAAAACAGATCAGCAGTGCACCTTTGATGCTCTTTTGCAAAGGCCGGTTGTCTTTGTTATCTGAGCCACAAATTGCCATCGTGGGTAGTCGTAATGCAACCGCTACCGGGCTGGAGATTGCCAGGGAGTTTGGCCGGTCGCTCAGTGGGGCGGGTATGACGGTAACTTCGGGGCTGGCCAGAGGCGTGGATGGTGCAGCCCATCAGGGCGCGCTGAGCCAGGGGGGCGCTACCCTGGCTGTACTGGGGACCGGGGTCGATGTGGTCTATCCACGCCGTCACAATACTTTATATCAGCAGGTCGCCGAGCAGGGGCTACTGGTGAGCGAGTTTTTACCTGGCAGTCAGCCTAAAGCCGAGCACTTTCCGCGTCGCAATCGAATTATTTCAGGCCTCTCACTGGGTGTGCTGGTGGTCGAAGCCGAAATAAAAAGTGGGTCATTGATCACCGCACGTTACGCCCTGGAGCAAAACAAAGAGGTGTTTGCAGTGCCAGGTTCAATCCGTAACCCTTTGTCTCAGGGGTGCCATTATTTGCTCAAAGACGGTGCAAAATTAACAGAGCGGATAGAGGATATTCTCGAAGAGGTAAGATTTTTCTCCGAAAACGGTCTATATATAGTAGAAAGTGACCAAAAACAGGAGCACTGCCCCGTATTGCAGCATCTCGGCTTTGAGGTAACCAGTGTAGATACCTTATCGCAGAGGACCCAGTGGCCAGTAGAGAAGGTGCTTGCCAGACTACTGGACCTTGAGCTTGAAGACAAAGTAGAACGCGTACTAGACGGCTACATCAAATTAGCGAGGGGTTAATTATGTTTGATATCCTAATGTATTTATTCGAAAACTATATTCACAGCGAAGCGGATATCTTCGTCGAACAAAACGAACTCACTGATGAACTGGTCGGGGCCGGTTTCAATCAAGACGAGATTTACAAAGCACTGGACTGGCTGGAGCAATTGGCCGATTTACAGCAGTCTGATGAAATTCCTTATTTAAACGCCCGCCCGGATAGCGCGATCCGGATCTACACTGAGCAAGAGTGTGCCATGCTGGACATCGAATGTCGGGGCTTTTTGATGTTTGTTGAGCAAATAGGTGTGATAGATTGTACTACCCGTGAAATGGTCATCGACCGCTTATGTGCGCTGGATAAACCGGCCATCTGTCTGGACGATTTAAAATGGGTGATCCTGATGGTGTTATTCAATGTCCCAGGCAAAGAGCATGCCTATGCCCAGATGGAGGATCTGATCTTCGAAGAACCCACAGGTCCGCTGCATTAACCCTCCTTACACTCACTGAGGGGCACGGTTTTGTTAGGTCAGGCGAATTGCCTGGCTGACGCTTCTTTGTTCCTTATATCTCTTTCCCTTGATACTATTACGAACGCACAGCCATAGGGGTGAAGTAGACGGGACTTGTTATGAGTAAAATAGATCATTCGTTGTTTAATGCAGACCAGCATGCCCTGGAGCGGGAGTATGAGGTTTGCCCTGAATGTGGCTCTGAGCTGGTGATCAAGCACAGTAAGTCGGGTCCTTTCCTTGGCTGCGCCAGTTATCCCGCGTGCGATTACATCCGCGCCATCGCGCATCATGATAACCACGATATTAAGGTGCTGGAAGACAGCGCCTGTCCTTTGTGTAGCGAGCCACTGGTTGTGCGCAATGGTCGCTATGGCATGTTTATCGGGTGTACCGGCTATCCTCAGTGTCACTATATTGCCCACGATGATGAGCCAGAAGAAGCGTCGGGTCCGTCCTGTCCCAAGTGCCAAAAAGGCACCTTACACAAACGCAAGAATAAGTATGGTAAGTTTTTTTATGCCTGCGATGCATACCCTCAGTGCAAGTACAGTGTGAATCACCCGCCGGTTGCACACCCTTGTGAGGCCTGTGGCTGGCCCGTCATGGTGCAAAAACACCGGGGTGGAAAAGCTGTGCTACAATGCCCGCAGAAAGTTTGTCAGCATACAATTGAGGAGCCTCAGTGAGCGAACAAGATACGCAACGTCAGTTACCCCAAAATGCCGTCGAAGCATTACAACAAGGGGAGCTGATCTGTTACCCGACCGAAGCCATTTTTGGTCTGGGCTGTGATCCCGATAACGAACAAGCCGTCCATGCGCTGTTGGCACTGAAAGACCGCCCGGTAGAAAAAGGGTTGATCCTCATTGCCGATAATTTTGCTCAGTGCCTGCCGTACGTCGATGACAGTAAAATCCCGCAGGACAAACGCACAGAAATATTTTCATCCTGGCCCGGCCCGGTGACCTGGTTGCTACCAGTAAAAGCGAGCGCACCAGTGTGGGTGACGGGCGGCAACCCGAGGATTGCAATTCGCGTGACCGATCACCCTGTCGTGAAAGAATTGTGTCAGGCATTTGGTAAACCGATTGTGTCTACCAGTGCCAACTTCAGTGGCGAAGAGCCGGCTAAGACCTTGGCAGAAGCTCAGGCGGCATTTGGTGATCGGGTGGCATTTTATCAGGCGGGTGAGCTGGGTAAGCAAACCAGTCCAAGTCAGATCCGTGATGCCTTAAGTGGCAAGATCATAAGGAGTTAATGACGTTGAGTCAGGTAAATCTAGAATCCGTTAAAGCCTTCTTACTCGCCCTGCAGGACGAAATCTGTCAGGGTCTGGAGCAGGCGGATGGCAGCGGCAAATTTGTTGAAGATGCATGGCAGCGTGAAGAGGGCGGTGGTGGTCGTACGCGTGTCATGCGCGACGGTGCCGTAATAGAGCAAGGGGGCGTGAACTTCTCCCATGTGTATGGTGCCTCTATGCCAGCTTCCGCCACGGCCCACCGGCCTGAACTGGCAGGGCGCAGCTTCCATGCCTGTGGTGTATCTTTGGTGATCCACCCTAAAAACCCGCATATCCCTACCAGTCACGCAAATGTGCGTTTTTTCATCGCCGAGAAAGAAGGTGAAGATCCTATCTGGTGGTTTGGTGGTGGCTTTGATCTCACGCCTTTCTATCCGGTGCTCGAAGATGTCAAGCACTGGCACAGTGTTGCCAAAGCGGTATGTGAGCCGTTTGGTGAGCAGGTTTACGATGACTATAAAAAGTGGTGTGACGATTACTTCTATCTCAAGCATCGCAAAGAAACCCGGGGTGTGGGTGGTTTGTTCTTTGACGATCTGAACCAGTGGGGTTTCGACACCAGCTTTGCCTTTATGCAAGCCGTAGGCAAAGGTTTCCTGGATGCTTATGTGCCCATCATGGAAAAGCGTAAAGATACGCCGTTCAGCGCGGCACAGCGTCAGTTCCAGTTATATCGTCGCGGCCGGTATGTGGAGTTTAATCTGGTCTGGGACCGTGGTACTTTGTTTGGTCTGCAAACGGGTGGACGGACAGAGTCTATTCTGATGTCGATGCCACCGCTGGCACGCTGGGAATATGACTTTACGCCGGCCGAAGACGCGCCTGAAGCATTATTGTATAAGCACTTTTTGCGCCCAAGAGACTGGCTGGCGATGTCTACGCTAGATGACTAGTTTGGTCACGTAATAAAAAAGGCGCCGGTGGCGCCTTTTTTATTATCAGGGTAGTGTTACTCCAATCGGAAACTACGCACCTGCTCATCTAAAGAGCGAGCCAGGTCGAGGAGGTTTTCACTGATCTGTTTGCTGCCATGGGCATCAATCAGAGATTGCTCAGCGTTGTCGCGAATTGCCACCACACTTTGATTGATCTCCTCGGCGGCCAGATTCTGCTGCTCCGTTGCATCGGCAATTTGTACATTCAGTGCATTGATCTCATGCATCTGATTCGAAATATCCTTGAGTGCCTGTGCCACCTGCTTGACCTGCATGGCGCGATCATCCGCTTCCTCACAAGATGCGCTCATTGCACTAACCGTTTGTGCGGCTTCGTTTTGCAGCTTGTCTATGGTGCGTTTTATTTCGTCGGTTGAATCATGCGTTCGGGTGGCCAGGGTGCGTACTTCGTCGGCAACCACGGCAAACCCGCGGCCTGCTTCACCGGCGCGGGCCGCTTCGATGGCGGCATTCAGTGCCAGTAAGTTTGTTTGCTCGGCAATGCTGCTGATCACTTCCAGTACTTTACCCACTTCCAGGGTTTGTGTCTGAAGCTGGCTAACCTGCTCTGCCGCCTGGCGCACATCGCGTGCCAGCTGATTAATGCTTTGCTCTGTACGTTCTGCCACAGCCATGCTTTGCTCGGCAAGGTGGTTGCTGCTGTCAGATTTTTCAGACGCAAAGTGGGTGGTGTTTTTCACTTCACTGGATGAGCTTTCCAGCTCATTGATAGCCGCAGCGACTGAATCCGTGCCTTGCTTTTGCTCCTGAATAGCCCGCTCGGTCGTATCGGCGGCATTGTAGATCTGCTCGGCAGACTGGATCAGCACATGCGATGAGGCCGACACCTGAGCAATGTTGTCTTTAAACGACGCCATCATCTTATTAAAGTTGATGGCCAGCCGACCCAGTTCATCGTCTATGGTATCGTCGATACGTAGCGACAGGTCCTTGTTCTGGGTTGCCAGGCGCATCGTACGGCCCAGTGTTTTCAGGCGCACAATAAAGAGCTTGCGAAAAAGAATACCCAGAATGACAAACGTCGTGGCAAAAATGCCCGTCAGTAAGCCTGTGCTCAGCCAGGTGTTGCTGTGTACCGTGTCATCAATATCTTCAAGAGAGTAACTGATCCGCACTGCACCAAGCACATCGCCTTCTTGTGCCTGATGGCAACCCAGGCAGTTAGTTCCTTTATAGTCTTCCTTTGCGACCATCGGTTTAAGGTAGGTCATGATACGCTTACCGTCGCGCTGTTCAATGACCAGGGTTTCCTGACCCCGTAATGCTGCCCGCTCGACCTCGCTGGTGGGTTGCTGATTGGGGTTACCCATACCATACAGCTTATTGATTTTGTCACCACGAATAATATGTGCGTCTTCAATGTTATCGTGATTACGCATTTTGTCGCTGAGGATCTCGCGATTGGCCATTGTGCCGGTAAGCATCATGGTGTTGATAGAATCGAAATAATTGTCTGCCAACAAACGAATATTGGTCTCGACGGTTTCTTCGGCCAGTTGTTTTTGCTGACTGGAGTTACTTAATATACTGGCGATCAGCACCAGTACGCCGGTAATGGCAAGTAACGCATAAATTTTATGTTGAATGGATTTCACACGCATCGCACCTTAAAAAAGCAGAGCCGTTATTATGCGTGTTTAGTAATCAGGGCAGTTTGACTTAGCGCAAAAAATTATTGCGCTAATTTAATATGAAATTAATACTTTAGTCGTGATTTATCATGTGTGTGGCTAATTGAGCCAGCGATTTTCGCAATCCTTCTCGTAACAAAGGGTTGTCGACTTCCTGATCAAGGGCTTTGTCCATGCAGTACATCCACTGATCACGCAGCTCTTTATTTATCGTAAATGGCATATGGCGCATTCTGAGCCTGGGGTGACCATATTGTTCTGCAAACAAGTCCGGACCGCCCAGCCAGCCGGAGAGAAACTCGAAAAATACCTGACGGATGCGATCCAGTGGTAACGGGTGCATATCGTATAAAGGTTTAGCGTAGGGGTCACTTTCCATAATGTCATAGAAGCGGTTGGCCAGCGCTCGGGTGCCAGCTTCGCCACCGATGATCTCATAAGGTGTTTTCTCGGGCGTCGGAGCCTGATGGGTTGCATCTGAGGATGGATTGTCACTTGCATCTTGATTAAAGATGCGTTTAATTAACTGCTTCATATAACATCACTATATCGTTAGGCCGTTCAATGGATAAATACGCGGTTTTTGGAAACCCGATTAAGCATTCTAAATCTCCTGCCATTCATACGCAATTTGCTGGTCAGTTTAATTCGGTCATTGAGTACCGGGCCATACTGGCTGAATTGTCTGAATTCGAATCGACGATAATGGCGTTCTTTGCCCAGGGTGGTCTGGGTGCCAATGTCACTTTACCCTTCAAAGAGCGCGCGTATCAATTGTCTGGCCAGTTGACGGAGAGAGCCAGGTTAGCTGGAGCAGTCAATACTTTGATGCCACAACCAGATGGTTCAATACTGGGCGACAATACAGATGGCGCAGGGCTGGTTGCTGACTTACTGCGCCATATCGAGACCTTATCAGGTGCCAGAATCCTGCTGATTGGTGCGGGAGGTGCAGCGCGTGGCTGTGTTTATCCACTTTTGCAGGCCGGGGCTGCGAGTGTGGTGATTGCCAATCGCACCGCAGAAAAAGCACAGCAACTTGCCCAGTTGTTTGCTGAATATGGCGAGGTGCAGGGCGTTGCACTAAGTGACATTCCCGATAAGCACTATGATCTGGTGATTAACTCGACGTCATCGAGTGTCACAGGGCAGGTGCCAGACGTCGACCCTCTGCATGTCAGCAACTGCGCACTGGCGTATGACATGTTTTATAGCGATCAGCAAACAGCCTTTTTGGCTTGGGTCGCCGAGTATAATGCGAAAGCGCACTGTGTCGATGGTATGGGTATGCTGGTGGGGCAGGCAGCTGAAGCGTTTGCCCTGTGGCGAGGTCAAACCCCGGAGGTAGCCCCTGTGCTGAGTGCGATGAAAGAGGGCAGACTATGAATCAGCAGATCCTGATCAATGATGATATTCACTACGATGATAAACGCCAGTGTCTGATATTCACCGCGATGGTATCGGGTATGCTGGTTTCTTGTGTGATTGCGACTACGCTGCCAAAAGAGCAGGCGCTCGCACACTTTAAAGCACACCAGTTTGATTATGAGATGCAGGCCGAGCAGCAAATAGAAGAAGAGGCGTACTCGGCCCAGGGGGAAATTGAACTAATCCAGCTCTGACAGGTAGTCATCTTTGAGTTCGACGTAGTTCTGCGCCGATGTTTTTAAAAAGGCGATCTCCTGCTCATTGAGTGGCCGAGCTTGCTTAACCGGGCTGCCAACATACAGGTAGCCCGACTCCAGGCGTTTATTAGGAGGCACTAAAGCACCACCACCTATGATCACGTCGTCCTCTACCACGACATTGTCCATAACAATTGCTCCCATGCCGACCAGTATGCGATTGCCCAGCTGGCAGCCATGCAACATCACTTTGTGGCCAACGGTCACATCATCTCCAATGATCAGAGGGTAACCATCCGGGTTTGAAGCACTTGAGCGAGTAAGATGTAATACGCTGCCATCCTGAACATTGGTACGTTTGCCAATCTTGATAAAGTTCACGTCTCCTCGCGCTGCGACTAAAGGCCAGACACTGCTGTCTTCTCCCACTTCTATATCGCCAACCAAAACGGCGCTTTCATCTACATACACGCCGGCCGCTAATTTTGGGGTTTTGCCATTATAACTTCTGCCTTTGTATTTGTTTGTCATTTTAGTATCCCTTTATTACCTGCTGTTACCGCTATTCTTGGTACTGAGTTCAGTGTAGAGCTTTGCTCAATAGATCTCCAGCCCCGCATAAAGCGCAATATTGCATGTTTTACATGCGTTTTTGCACTGTTTGGTATGATTTTCATTCGAACGCGCCGTTTTTCTCACTTTTCTTCAAAAAAGGGGTTGCACTGGGTTTCGATTTCCCTATAATGCGCATCCACCGACACGGGGAGCAACGCTGAAAAGCAACGCGCCAAGTGACGGGAAAGCCAAACGGAAAGCTTAATTAAGAAAAATTAAATTTTCTAGTTGACTTTAAAAGTGAAGCGGTTAATATGGCGCTCCACTTCGCAGCAAGGCTGCGGTAACTAACCAGGGTTAGTTACTTTGTTCTTTAAAAATATGAAGCAATCATCTGTGTGGGCACTCGTACAGATTGAGTTCTAACAGCAGATTCTAGTTCGCTAGATGACGCACAAAAATTAGAGTCTCAATTTCTTATGAGTGACTAACATAGTCAATTTATACAGAATTCATTGAGCACGAAACTTCGGTTTCAAAAAAACTTTTAATTGAAGAGTTTGATCATGGCTCAGATTGAACGCTGGCGGCAGGCCTAACACATGCAAGTCGAGCGGTAACATTTCTAGCTTGCTAGAAGATGACGAGCGGCGGACGGGTGAGTA